>NZ_JACXST010000001.1 GCF_014850975.1 Methylomonas fluvii
CAGACAAAGTATTTGACGTATTCAAGCTGATGATGAAACAAAATGATTACAGCATCAGCTTTGACACAAAACTCAACTTTCTAGAATCGAGGATTGTCAAACAGTTTGAACAGATTCAAATTGACAACAAGCATAATGACCAAACAGTTTCCTACCTGCCATTCTTGGATGAACTTTTCACCAAAGACATTGCTTTCCTTGCAAAACACACGCATTACTTTACACAACATGCCAAACAGTTTTTAAGACTCTATCTTTTTCTCTACTGTGCGCAATTGGCCCTAAATTTAAATCCACACACATTTGAAACTCCTGTTTCTAGGCCACTGCACTTCATACTGAACTACGAAAAGCAAGCACTGAGCGTAAAAAACTCGTATATGAGGGGTATAGAACCCTGTATGAACATGCAAAGTACATCTTTCCTTATCTCTCCTTCCTCGAAACATTGATGAAGATCACAGAGAATGAAAATCTCAGACTCTATGAACTACCAACGTTGCTTGAGGATACTCAAGAGACGGTCGGCATACTACGAGAATTTGAGTCAAAATTTCGTTCAGTCCGCAAGCTAGAGGGAAATGTTCTAGAGCACACTGGTACCAAAGAGGCGCTAGAAAGTTTACTAAACGCTGCCATGGAGCAGTTTCGAGACCAAAGTTCACGTAAAGATATCTTTGAAAATTACCGACGGGCATTCGAACGTCAAGTAGCAGAGCCTTTCATCCAAGGGCGAGGAAGATTCGGGAAAGTGCTGGTGCTTGAGCAAGACACAATTTTGCTTCTAACCAACATTGCCATAGCCGAACAAAAACAGATGCGCTTTCAGGATCTGATGGTTCAATTCGAGAACAGAGGCGTGTACTTCGACCAACAATCACGTATGGCACTTATAGATCTTTATGAACGCGTTGGCAACATCGATAGAAAAAGTGACAGCGGAGATGCAGTTTATGTCAAAACAACCCTTTAATGAATTGTTGATTCACAATCTTGTTGCGTGGCTAGATACATGTATACAGCCAGGGTACCGCTATCGCTTTTACTCGGATGACGAAGATCAACTGCGCGCCTTGTTAACCGCACTCAATGCTGCTAACGCATCTGAACTCAGCTATTTAGGGACTACACTACCCTATATCGACGTCGCCGATACTCGACTTGTATATGTCAATGATGTCGAAGATGCCATGAATGAACATTTTATTTCAAATCTACGTGATGCAGTGTCACGTCCTGATGAGATCTTTTCCAACTGCGCGTTACTGGTCTTACACCAAAGCCGTCTCGATACGCTTCTTAACAGTGCGCATGATCTTGCTGCACCTGGCGCACCGCTTAATTCCCAAGATGTTGAAAAACAATTAGTAGCACTCTGTAAAACGACATCCAAGCCCAAGCTCTTTCAAGCACTACTTGATATGCAAACCAAGCAAATCGTGATGGAAAACCAGTCTGCCTTTGGTTATCAAGACATTTATGACTCCATTGCCAATGACCATGTAGATTTCCAAAGCCTCAATCTCTTTGAAGACAAAGATCTTTATAAATTCGATGATCGTGACAAAATTCAAAAACGCATCGAAGAGAATCAAAAGCTCTACACGGACATTGAATATAACATTAGAAACTTTGCTAACGAACTACCCGAGCGTCTTCCCAAGTACTCCCCCGAATTCATCAAAGAGCGCCTAACGATTGATGAATGGGAGAACACCACCCTTCAGCAACTACAAAAAGAAATCGACAAGAATAAAGGCGAAGCTATTAGTTATGACACATCCGAGGCTATTACTACGGAGCCTTATTTCATGCGTGATGACAGCACAACAGCCGCTGGCCAACGCAATAAAAACATCATTCTTTTTGCTGAAGGCGATTACGCATCTTTGCTTTTCAAATTCAAGGGTGACGGCCTTAAAATCGACAATTTTTCCATCATGGATAACCCTGAGCTTGCTAAGCAAGTCTCCATGACCTACATGCACCGCAAGCTTGATATTCAAGTCCCTTTTGACGGAAAACCTCTCTTTTTTAGAGTGAGGCTACAGACGACAAAATCAGCTGAGACACATTTCTTTAAAATCCTAATCCTCCTCAAAAACTCATTCGTTCTTGATGGCATCAAGAACTACTTTATTATCAAACCTAAAGATAAAGAGTTGCTACTCAAGCTTGATTCTTTCGATCTAAACTTTTCTTCGGAGCCAAATGGCCCAATCTATGAGCTGCCGGCAGATGCCGAACAAGCCAGTGTCATAGAATACCCTCGACTGAACATTTCGAAGTTTTACGATGCACATGATGAAGTAAAATTTGCCATTACCAATGGCACCGATTCGTTGATGCTTGCTCTCGAAAACGAAAAAATTGAAGACAAGATTTCCCTGCCCCTGCTTTTCAATACACAGCGTTCCGACAGACTATTTACTCAAAGCGGCAATGCCGAGTACAACGAAGCTAAGAAAAAAGCTATCTTGGGCAACCGGGAGTTCTTGCTGGTTGGTGATCGCAATACCTATGTAGCATATGAGCATCAGCTTGTTACCCATCAAGCCTATCAGTTAACCTACGGCTCTCATGCACATTACACCAAACTACAAAGTATTGATCAGAACATAGCCGCTTCTTACCATGCACTACTTAGCTATTTCCAGGCGAATAAGACCACCCCGTCACTATGCGCCTGGGATGAGGAAGTGTGCATGTTGGCTACAATGTTTGTAGGGCACTATTTGTCTTATGTCTCAAATATTGAAGAGGATCAGGCCCTTTCCACTGAACAAAAAACTCTGTTTGAACTTGGGTTTGTTCGCGATAAAGGGAAAACGTACCTTTCTCCTTTTTCTCCACTTGTACTGGCTTATATACTCCACCTGGTCAAGCGTGCCTCAAACCCCGAAGATGACAGCTATCAGCACCTATTTGCCGTGACACTCAAACGGCTCAATGCAAAGGGTCTGTTCCCTTATCTGTTTATCAACAATGAAACCTATGCGTACACACAAGTCATTGAAGAAGACCCATTTTGGCTTGAGTTTGTGCCCAATGAAGAGAATGAATATAGCTATGTTTCCAAGCTAACGGCTGAAAAGATCCGCGAGTTTAAAGAAGCATTTAGCGCCCTTTTTGACTTCCGCAATGAAGCTCCGCTCATCATTAACAGCATTAATAACGGTCGTAACGAAGAGATTTTTGAAGGCATCGTTCAGTTCTACAAGAACTCCTTTATCGAGCCAGTAAAAATGGTTGTCAACCTTTACGATGAGCACTTTGAAGAAACAGCATTTGACCGCTTCGCCGATATGGACTTTAACACGGACATCAAACTCAAATACCGTCTCAAAGAAGATGACGCTGACAGCATCATCGATGCCATGCGTACGCATATTACCTACAGCAAACATCTGACGAATGAAGCACAGAACTACTGCCACCTCTCTTTCTTTAAAAACAATGAGAAGGTCCAGATCCGTAACCGTAATGTCCATACCAAGCAGTCTGGTCTAGTTTACGAGGGGCTCATTTCTGGTGAGAGCTCTGAAAAGATCGACGAGCACTATTACAGCGGCTTTGGTTTGAAAAATGTCAATATTGAAGATCTCGCTAACCTAAAACTGGCCAAAATCTACAATGCCATGCAGCGTCCCGTTTATGAATCCGGTTCGCCTTATGTCAAAGACAACACCATCGCACTTATGATCAGCGATAACTTCAAGGCACTACTTGAAAAGTCCTACTCCAGTGCGTTATGGACGGTCATCATCGATCCGAAGGTCACGCTTGACTTCTTTGACAGCTACAAAGACCTCATCCTCATCCACTACTCTGACCAGTACAGTTCATCGGCCAGCTATGATGCCATTACCGTGACTGCCAAAAGCGATCTCTACTCAAGCATTGTCGGTTCAAAAGACATCATTAGCGAGTTCAATGCCTTCAACGGCGAATGGCTCATTAAGATGATCACTGAACGTGAAATTATCAAAAAAGAGAAAAACGGCATTATAGCTGCTTACAAGTACATCACTGCCTATCTCTCGTCGCCAAAGATCACTTGGGTACCTCTCTCTGTAGCCGAAATGATCCGCGTTTCAGGGAATGTTGGTCTTTCGATGAGCAAAAGTGACTTCTCCCGCTACAACGAAAGTATGAGCAATGACGCTTTAAAGCTCGGCCCCATCTCCGATGACATTTTACTGGTTGGTTTCTGCGATGAAGGTGTGGTGCTGTATCCCGTTGAAGTAAAATCAGGCAGTGCTGATATGCAAAAAGCGATGCAACAAGCCCAAGCACTTAAGTCTTATTTCTATGACCATATTTTTAATGGAGATAATCTAAAAAGTAGACTACTCAAGGGACTTTTCATTCGCCAGGTTTTTATGCAGGTTGAGAAGTACCAGCTTTACAACGTGTTTGATGCAAACTATTTTGATGACCTGTATGCAAAACGAGAACTGTTGCTCGAAGGCACTTATTCGCTTGTAGAGTTTGAGAACCACAGTAAAGGTGCTGTGGTTGCTTTCTTGGATATTCAGTTAGATACTTCCATTAACATCAAAGAGAATATCCTTGAATGTAAGCTCCCCTACGACTTTTTAAGTGGCATGCTCCATACGCCATTTAATCATCTCAAAGAAAAGCTGCATAACGAAGAGTACGGAACGAAAAAATCCTACATGCTGGAAGAGGTGATATACACAGGAAGTACTAATGAAGTGGCCTTGCCGAAAGAAGCTTTAGAAATAGAGGTCATTGAAGATATTGAACCAACTGTTGCTGAAGAGTTACCTGAATCAACCATTGTGCCGCCCATATCAACTGGCCCAATGTGCATTAAGTTTGGCTCCCACAGCCATACAAAGGAGGATATCCTCTGGTATCCAACAGACACATCCAAAACGTTTAATACTAACACGGGTATTATCGGTACTATGGGGACTGGGAAAACTCAATTTACCAAGTCATTGATTGCTCAAATGATTCAAACCTCTCAAGATAATGTTAACTCCACCCCTATTGATATATTAATCTTTAACTACAAAGCGAAAGATTATTTGGATGAAAAATTTGTTGCGACAACAAATGCAAAAGCGTATGAACCCTATCATTTGCCTTTCAATCCTCTTTCTTTATTTGGCTCACGTCCATTGTTACCAGTCCATACTGCAAACCTTTTTAAAACAACACTTGCAAAAGCGTTTGGCTTAGGAACGGTACAACAATCAAATTTAAATCGTATTATTCTAGAAGCATACGAACGCCGCGGAATTACTAAAGCGGATAAATCCACCTGGACTAAACCAGCACCGACTATCAAAGATCTTTGGGAAGTCTATTCTAATGAAGAAAAGGTGGCGTTTGATTCTCTTTATGCCGCACTAGAAAAGCTTAATTCGTTTGAAATCTTTGAACCGGATCCAACTAAAACTATTCCATTGTTTGAAATGCTTAATGGTGTGACGGTTATTAATATTGCAGGTTATGATACGGACATTCAAAATCTTATTGTTGCAATAACATTAGATATTTTTTACTCGCAAATGCAAATTAAAGGCGCTTCAAAACAAAGAGATGGATACCGAGAAATCACAAAAATTATTTTAGTGGATGAAGCTGACAACTTTATGTTTCAGGATTTCGAAAGTCTCAAAAAAATCCTCAAAGAAGGACGAGAGTTTGGGGTTGGTACAATTCTCTCTACCCAACTGCTTAGTCATTTTAAAACAGCCGAAAATGATTACGCAGATTATATTTTATCCTGGATAATTCATAAGGTTGATAAAATAAAATTCCAAGATATAAATTCAGTTTTCAACGTTAGCAGTAAGCAAGAAGCAGAAAGTCTAATGGATCAAATAAGAACGTTGAATGAGCACTATAGTATTTATGTTGATGGCAATAAAAACAAGCTTTACATGCGGGATTACCCATTTTTTGAACTAATGGAAAAAAATAAACATGGATCGGTAGGTCTTATGAGACAGATACGAAAACTTGAAAAACATTACAGTGTTTTGTAGATTACATTAAGAATATGACTAAAATTCAAGACTTGGCTTTTTGTTAATATTTTGTTTTACATTTTTTAACGCTACGACTGAACCGAATAACGAATTAGGATTGAGAACCGGCTGATGTTCAATGTGCCGAACCCTGCGTGTAAAAACTTGACATTATTGGTTACTACGGGAAATCGAGACGATCCGTATATTTTATTAAAATAGGTCATCACAAAGAGAAATGGTACGTTTTTTTGGCATTTGTTTTCCCGAACCAATCCTGACCATATCAACATACTTTCTTTTGTTTTCCGGTCCATAACTCACATGTATGGGCCGGTCAGTTCCATAAAAATAAAGGCGATCAAACGGCGTGTTTTCGGCGATCCAATCGGCGACTTCGCGCATGTTTTCATCTTCGACGATAAAGTCAACCGCTGCGCCAAGCCTCGGGCAAATTACGTTTTTTTTAGTGTTCAGTTCGTGTGCGGCATGCTGATCCAGTTTCGGTGCTACTCGCTTTTTAATGTGTTTGCCCAATTCATGTGAACAAAAACCGTAGGTAAGCCTGATCATGCCGAAATAGTCGATTACGGGGTCGAGTATATTAACCGCTAGATCGTATAGCGCATTATAACTATAGGCTTGTTTGGGGAGATTGAGTATACCCATAGCACGCTGAGTTTCCCCACATTCAATGAGTTGCCTATAATTCAAATAGCTTCCACACGACTCATCGAGATCAGGTATTGAACGACTGCGAACCAGTTTAAAGCCATCAATTTCCCATCGAGCAAGGGCTAAAGTTTGCCGACACTCATCGGGTTTGGGGCCGTAACCACTCAATTCAAATAGGTTTAATGCTTGTAACTGCTCATCAAAATTTAGCTGCTCGGCGAAGTGCGGGAATTCCTCGCTAATATAGCGGGATTTTAAATACAGGTTAGTTGGTTCGAATGCGTCGCCGTACTCGTATAGATCGAAAGTTTGTTCTCGCAAATTGATTTTGACCCGCTCTAGCAAGCGCGGGATGGCTTGATTCTCAAAGTCGTCGTAGCGCATCAGGCTTAATTTGCCGGATTGGATATGGATTTTTATTAAATCCGTTTGTTCGATATCGCCATATAAAATCGTGGCGCAGCCAATGTATATCCTCAGCAAAGCCGGCAGTTCCTGAACCATGCCGGTGTGCAGATGCAGAGCCTCGCCTTCATCCAGAAATCCTAGGCCTTGCTCTGTCGCGTGTTGACAGGCTTCGGCAATAAGCTCGGCATTGCTGATTTTGAATAAAATCGATCTGGCCGTTTCGATGGCATTTTGATAATCGCCGAAAAAGGTTTTAATGTCTCTTTGCAACCCCGCCTCTAAATGTTTATAGGGTTTACGTTTTGAAAAGGTCTGTAACGAGAAATAGGTGATTAAATCTTCGATTTTACTTTGCTGAGCCTGTTCAAACAGCGCTTCTTCATTGTTGTCTAGTGTGAAACGAATGACTTTGCTGATACTGCCAAAGGCTTCTGTGAGTTCAACTAGCGAATCGATTTCCGATTTGTCGGGCAGCCGGCCGAGTTCCAGAGTTTTCTTCCATACCGGGTCGATAAGGTGTTTGTACGCCTGATACTTCTTCTCATTTCGAGATAGTTTTGGCTCAGAGGACGAAATAGGTCTATGCGAAAGGCGTAAAACATTGCGGTGGCTACGTTGCCGCCCAAGCAGAAAGCGCTGTTCCGCATCTTGATTTTTAAATACAAAGAAGATGCCGGGGGCGACAGGGATAGCGTCCGTTTCCAAAGTATCCGTTAGAAATTCTTTAAGCTCGCTTTGGGTAAAGTATTTTTGGAAGGTATTGCGCTGTGTAATGACGCCATCGTTAAAAGCCTGGCCTTTAAATGCGTTCTGATTGAATAGCATGGATGAAACCACTAAGACCTGGTTAGCCAGGTTATATGCCCCTATCAATGCATCCAGTCTTTCCTGATAGTTTTCGATAACATTGATCACAAAGCCCAAATTGACGATGTCGGCGACTTGTTTAGGCTGCTCTGGAACGTAATGTGGATCCCAGCCGGATACCGGAATGGCATTGTCTGATAAATTGCGAATGTCGTCGCCTTTGCCGCAACCGTAATCGAATACGGTTAATGAGCCGTCTAAAAATCCGTGACGTGCTAGGCATTGCATCGGCGCAGATAAATTACTGCGGGAAAGCGCCGTGAGATGCCGGGCGATGCTTTTGCTTTCAGAGGATTCAACCGTCAGGCTATCGGTAGATTCATCGTTGCCAATCGGTACAAATTGGTTATCGATGATTTGAAAACCCTTATCGCGTATCAATGCATCCCAGGCTTGTTTGAAGCCAATCCTGATTGTATCGTCGAATAGACCCAATTGTTCGGCGGTCTCGGTTAATTGAGTAAATTGCAAATTGTTTGGCGCATCGCCACTAAGTAATAATTCCTTGCGATGTAAGATTGGCGGGTTTAACGATGTTTGATAGTTGCGCTTTTCGACTCTTTGCGTTGCCAGATCAATCCGAAAACTGGTCTCTAAGGCAGGGAATGGCTCTTCGAAGAAATTGGGGTACCAAAGCAAAGACAGTGATCTTGATTTGCCGTCATACTTGATGACGTTGTAATCAAGGCCGGGTTTTAAATGGGCCAAAATCTCGGCGGCTTTGACAATTTGTTGCATTTCGGATTCTTGAGCGTCCGTCAGGCTGTAATGCCAATAAACGTGGTTGAGAACTTTTTTGCCGAGCATAGGGTTAATCCATATTTCTATTCATTTTTAGGATAGTTTGCTTATTCCGACATAATATTTACCTTTCCTTCTCATATGAAGATTACGTATTGTTGAAATATTGCTAAACGCTTTTTACTGTCAATCACCCTTGTCGCAATATGATGTGTCGCTTATCGTATTCAAACAATTTTTTATTTTAAACCTGTACCTAAATTTATGAACAAATCTGATCTCATCGACGCCATCGCCAGCCACGCCAACCTGACCAAAGCAGATGCCGGCCGAGCTTTGGATGGCATTACCAACTCCATCCAAACTGCACTGAAAGCCGGTGATTCCGTGGCGTTGGTGGGCTTCGGTACGTTTGAAGTGAAAGAACGTGCAGAGCGCGCCGGCCGCAATCCGCAAACCGGCGAAGCGATTACCATTGCTGCAGCAAAATTGCCATCCTTCAAAGCTGGCAAGGGCTTGAAAGACTCGGTTCAGTAACTTTTAGGCCGCTCATTGCGGCCCCATGCCCCAGCCCTCCAATTCCGATTGCCGTTTGACCGTGGGGACATCCAGATCAGTCATGCGGCCTTGGGTGCGGGTTAAGGTGTCTTGTCGGCCGCTGGAGGTCGCGCCGTATTTCTGCGGATTGAGTCGGCTGCCGGTTCCGGTGAGTTGATCCAGATTGAGCATGGACGCTGCATTGGCGGCGGACGGCAAATGCCCGGTCTGTGCCAGAATTGCCAACCATTCGTCCAAATTGACCTGAGTCCAGTCCACGCGGTCCAGATCTGCGACTTTAATCCCGGTACAAGTTGGACTTTCCGGCGTACCAAAGTCCATGCCCAGCTGCGGTTTGATTTGTTCGTTGAGGATGCGTGCTAACGGCGAGTTGTAGCAGCAGTAGCTTTCCTTGCGCACCCAACACACACCAGCCACCTTGCTTTCGCAATAGGTGCCCAGATCCGTGCAGACCTTCAGTTGTTTCTTGGCGGCAAGTTCGTACTCCGGCTCCTCACAGGAATAGACGATCTGGATTATCATGATGATGATCATAACCACGGTATACGCCGTCATCAAGGTACTGAGCAGTTGCCCAGCAACTGCCGCGCCGCCGCCTAATTGCACACCACCGGATTGCGCGGCGGGTGTGAGATTGCCCGCAGCATCAAAAGCTGCCTGACCACCGGCGCTGAACAAGGCATTACCGGCCGCTTCGCCAAAGGTCTTACCAATCCATTCTGCCACCGACTTCATTAATTCGCCCTTGAGCGAGTCCAGTAAACCTTGCGAGGCAATGTCGCTGGTACTCAGCATGTCGGTGCCGACCAAGTCATTCACCGTCGAGGCAAAATCCGCCTGAAAACTGTTCCAGGCATCGCCGGCCAACGTGAATGGGGTACGCATGGTTTCCCAAGCACCGCGAATCGCCGAGGTACTGTCCATGGTCATGACCGCGCTGTCCATCTGACTGGTGGCGATCAGCAAATCAATATATCGACCTAATCCCATCGCACCTGAGGGCGTTTCGCAGCAATCCACTAAACTGAGTGCGCCACCGACCATTTTGCAACTGGCCGGTTTACCCTGAAATACCTGGCAGGTAGTCGGATCCTTTTGCTGCAAATCGGCGTTGGCGTAATCGCAATGTAGATCCATCGCCATTTGCTGGGCGCTATTGAGTAAGGCGACCGCCTTACTGAAATCCTGGCTCTGGGTGCGATTCACGCTAATGCAGTCTTCGCCCATGCAGCGTATCGGCCCGGCGCATTGCTGTTGGGTATTGCTTTGAATAGCGGGAATGCCGACCGTTTGCCCGCAGTCGTAGGTATCGACGCTGTCCCAGCAGGTACCTGAGGCGAGTACGCTGGTACATTGACCTTTTATAAATGAACAGCCTTGGGTTTCCAACGAAGTGCAGGACTTGTTGGGTATGCCGTTCGCCGGCGGTTCTAAACAGTGGGTGCCAGCTGAGTCGGTCCAACATTGACCGTATTGATTCAGATCGCAGTTCCCAGCCGCCTGGATATTCATACAGGTGTTGCGAATCCCCGTCGAATTGGCCACTGGGGCTTGCGCCAAGTCGGAACCGCAGACCATGACTTGCGAGGTGGGGTCGACGTAACAACTCGACGCATTGGCCGGATCGTTCGTGCAATTCAGTTGGCTACCGGTTTGGCAAATACCATCGGTAATCGCATTGGCCAAGTTTTGGCAATTGGGTCCGCTCCAGCTCCATGCGTCCTGGGTGATCAGTTTTGACAGGTCATAGCGCAGCCGAATCCGCGAATAGCCTTCGCCACGTCCAGAAACGCGGGTTTCTTCCTTGAACACTTTGATGCCGCTGCTGTTGAAGGCATACAGCACATTGGTGTTGGGATATTCGTTCCAGCTGGTGTAAAGCTCGCAGTCCCCGAACCAGCCGCTGGACCCCGTATAGATCAACTGATTGTCGTAATAGACACGGGTGTGGTCATCGTATTTGACGTATTCCAGCGTGGCACTGGTGATGGCTTCGGGATGCAAGACCTCGTATTTGACCTGCCAGGTAAACAAGCCACAATCCGATTCCCAGTAATCATCACCGACTCGGCCGACATACAAATCCATACAGCCCGGCCCGCAACTGGAAAAGCCGCCATCGCCACTGACGAAACGGATCAAGGGCTGTACATTGACTTGGTGGGTAGCGGTGCAACTTTGCGGTACCGTCGGTTGCCTGAGGCATAGCTGATAATCCGGCACGCGCACCGATTGCAGGGTGTCGGTTTGGGTCGTGGTGGTCGTGCAGTCTGAGAATGACTGTGCCCATGGGGTAAAATCGGCAAACACCTGATCGCCGTTTTGCCAGATCTGATCGGCTTGTAAGTCCGGGTGCGACTGGTGGGCATTGTCGATCAAAGTGCGATAGGCTTCACCGGTGAAGCTGGTTTCGCCGTTTAAGGCTGTCTGTGCATCCAGACCCGCCGCCAGTGTGCCGGGGTTGTTACCATAAAGATTGGCAAAATCGCTGGTCGTGGTTGATGCGCTATTGGTATCCGGAAACAGCGTGCCGATTGAAATGGCGCTCTCCTGAGCCGTCCCTGGATTCAAGGTCAGTGAGCCGGTGCCGGTATCGACCGGAAACGCAAAACCGCCCAGAACTTGCTGTCCGAGTTGTTGACCATCGCGCCCAGCTGCCTGAATCGCATCGGCCCATGAAACGCCAAACGGGGTCCAGGCCAGTGTCACGCATAAAATCGCTGATAGTATCTGCGTCAAGCAACGTTGCGGTTCGAATAACGCCCTAACGCCCATCACAGCCCCACACAGCAGTCCTGCCAACGCCACAGCAGGTAGAGATGATCTTCACCCGGCCCCGGATAAGTCCGTCCCGCGCCCCACTTGAAGGTAGTCTCGCCAATGGCGTGATTGGAATCGGTTTCGGCGACTGGATAAAACATCGATAACCGGTATTGCGACTTAGGAATGAATGGATAGATATAGCCGCCGCATAAAGCATCGTTGCCCGAGGTTTTCCAGGCCAGCCCGCGTCGATGCAAGGAGGCCGTCGCCCGAGTGGCCAATAAACTGGTAATTCTGGGATCGGTCCCGTAACTGGTTGGCGAAATACCAGAAAGTGGATACATATGCCCCCAGGCACCAGCACACCAGAACAACGCATCCAGAGGATTGCCGGTGGCTGCCGCTGCGGCATCGGCGACACAGGCCGATATCGCCACCGGATTGGCAAACAACGCCGTTTCCGGACTGGTAAAAAACGCCAGCAAATCATTGTTCCAGGTGGGATCCAGTTCCGAGACATACAGCAAATCAAAATCCCGATAGCCGTCGCTGTTGCAGCGACCATCCCAGAATAGATCCAGCATAATGGTCAGCGGAAAGGCGAAGTAGTGGTAATTGAAAAACGACATCTCACTGGCATCGAACTCGGCCTTGCCGGTAGTGGCAATCAAGCGCAAATTTGAAGCACTGAACTTATGTCCGCCCAGTGCCGGCGAACACCAGGGATTGCGGACGATCTCGATTAGCCTTGCCGGATTCCATAAGCCCATGGTCATGCCGAGTTCCGGAATGTTCATGCTATCGGTACAAAAGCAAAACTTCTCGTCGGTAGCGATACCCGGTACAGTGCCACCGCCCAGCGACGCCCCGGCTGCACGAATCGGAAACAGACAACTCCAGCAAATATCGGTGATCAGTTTGCCGGACCACAGTTCGGCGTCCGAGCACAAAGGGTCGACGCTATTCGTAGTGGTTTCGGCCGCTGTTACACCCGAGATCAACAGCCATAAAAATCCCAAGGCCATAATAGTCGTCCGCTGTAATCGCTTCATGATTTAGCTCCCGCTGTTGAAACAGGCAGCTTGCGTTCGCGAACGAGGAGACGGTTACCGGATTGTTCGACAATCGCCGGCACATGCTGTAATTGAAAACGACTGCGCACATCCGGTGTCAGTAAATAGACCGGTGCCTGAAGCGCAGTTTCCAAACGCTGCAAGCTGTCCCACCCGGACTGATGCGGCAACGACGTGGCCAAATACATCACCCGTGCTTGTTTATCCTGGCAGGACTGATGCTGAATCAGTTCGACTTGAGCCGGCACCGTGGCATCGAACACCTTCAGGCATAAGCCAAATGGCATTTTGTCCAAGGGATTAACAGTTTGTCCGGCTCGGATGACCAGCTGTCCATTGGGCGCTGTCAGATCGCGCGGGGCGGTGATGGTCAGATCCACGCTCCGATCACGATCTTCCTGAGTCACCGGCAGCACTTCAAATTTTTGCTGTTCCCAGAACCGAGCGATGGCTTGTTGTTGCTTTTGTTTCCAGTCGATGGCGGCCATCCGGCGTTTGACCTCTTCGAGCAAGTCGACTTCGGCAATTTCGCCAACATCGCCCAAGACGCCCAAATCACCTTGTTTGCCGGCTTTTAGCTGCTCGTCTAGCCAGGACAGACTGCTGACACCTCGAACCTGTAGCTGGGATTTACCGTTTTGTTCGATGACAATGTCCGGTACTGACGTTACGGACCAGCGCTGAAAACGGGTGGGATCGATCACGATGTTGGGCAGTGGATCAATACCTTTCAGCAAACGTTTGAGGTCAGCCATCAGTGCCGGTAGTTTTTGGCCGGGCTTGGGGCCGCGAAACACCAGCAAAACATCATCCCGGCCAGCCGCCTCTTCAAAGATGCCTTTCAGTGCGGATTCACCCAGCGAGAAAGACACAAACAACAGTGTGAGAGGCTTGCTCGAAGGGGCTGTCGGCTGGACGCTAGCCAATTTTGTTGATCCAATTGATAGTGCCTCTGTTTGGATCGCCTGCGAAGCGTCCAACACCTGTTGCGCCTGGTGTTTCATGTCCAGTTGTACAGATTGACCGTTCAACCAGTCAGGACGAGGCTGGCCTTTCAAGGCCTGCAAAATAGCCTGAGAACGTTGCTGCCAGACTTCTTCCGCCTGCCCGGCTTGCACACTGAACCAGCAAAACAAACAGACTGCCGATAGATGCCAAGGACGTTGAGTCCGATCAAAACAACGCATAGGCCCGTCCAATCACTTGATGATCGTAGACATAACCCCAGTAACGCGAATCGAAGCTTTTGTCGGTTTGTCCGGTTACCCAATAGGCTGCCGGTGGAATCGTTTCATGGCGGTTAAAACGGGTGGCCGGCTTTTTGAGTTTCTCCGTCAAAGGCAGTCCGTCGATGATTCGTTCACCGTTGATCGTGGTGTGCTGCGGATCGACGTGTATGGTGTCGCCGGTGACGCCGGCGGCGATTTTGACGATGATCTGCCCATCATTGAAAAAGGGCGCCATGCGTTCGGCGCGAAAGGCAATCAAATCGCCGCGCCAGATGTCTTTGTTGTGAGTGTCGATCAGGTAAATCCATTTGTCCGGCAGACAGCGGTCGACCTGGTCGTCGCCGCCAATTAAAAATCGTTGACCGATATATCTTTCAACGGCCAACACCAGCAACAAAATCGGTATTGCCTTGAGTAGAAACTGGCCTAATCGTTGGCGATTGGCACGGGGTGACGATGACGAATGAATCCGAGGCTTCTTCATACAGTTAGCGTCCGGCTTGTCGAACATAGACATCCTCCGGAGCAGCCACCACCGCCGTTGAATCAATGACCAGATAGCCTGCATCACTGAGTTTCTTGGCCTGCCCCTGCCAGTCATCGACGATTTTGGCCATTTGTTCCTGGTTGGCGTTGGGCGGTATCGACTGAATCAGCTTGGCCCGGTCAAGTACAAACACCGGTGTGACCATATTTAATCGAGCGATGGGCTGTTGTAATTGCTGTTGCGCAGCCAGCCAGCCACCGATGCCGCCCAGACAGGCTGCGATGAAAACGGTGCTGAGCCATTGCGATTTAGGATCCATAGGTAGTCTCCCTGGGTTTGCTGCTGCGGTTGTCGATGAGTTGTTGAATGGCTTCACCCAGGCTCAAGCCTTGCCGACGCAACTGTTTCAAGGCGTTGACGTCTTCGGGTTTGGTGGAAAACAGAATGCGTTTGTATGGATCGACGATCAGTCGGCCGATACCGGATCCCATCTCGGTGATGAAGAAGATTTCTGAATACGCGCCAGGCAAGGTATGCACGGTTTTGAGCAGTTCATAGCCGCCATCCGATAGTGGCAAGCGCCGATCCTGCTTCATACCTTCGATGACTTCGGCTTTTTGACCGAGCAAATACATATTTGCCGAGTTCTCGACAATGGCGCGGCCTGCGGCATTGCGGTATAAATCGTTCACCGACTGGGTGATGGTGACGGCTGCACCGCCGTATTTTCGAAATCGCCGATAGCCGTGTTCCATGAACTTAGCGACATCGCCTTCAGTGAGCAAATCCCAGGCTTCGTCGATGATGACGATCTTGGGCCGGTTACGTTCGCCGAGATACATTTCCTGCTGGATTTGGTAAATCAGCTGCAGCAAGACCACCTGTTGCAGATGCTTGCGGCCCTTAAGCTCCTCTAGTTCCAGGACGGTAAAGTCATTGGTGAATTTGGCGTTATTGCGACCATTGAAGTAACGGCCATATTCGCCTCGGGTGGTAAACGGAAACAACTGTTCGCCGACATCCTTCAAGCGTTGATCGGTTTCAGAGCAGAGCTGCCGGGCAATGTCGTCGACGGACATGGCCTGGACTTTTTCTGTCCACAATTGTTTCAATATCCGTTTGAGACCCGCAGTTTGGAAATCGGTCAGTTTCTCGGTCGGCGCTGCCATTTGGCTGACCAATCCGGCTAACATATCGGCTTCTTCTTCGAAGTTTTGCACGATCTCGAAGGGGTTCATGCAGATGTTGGAACCGTGGGTGAATTTCACGAAATCGCCTTCCAGCACCTCGCAAAGGTTTTCATAGGAGCGGCCGACATCAATGGCCCAGATTTGCGCGCCTTCGGTCAGGTAGCTGACGATGATTTCGTTGGTCAGAAAGGATTTACCTTTACCGGATTCGGCGGCTATACACAGATTGTAATTGCCGGTGGTATCGAACAGCGACACGGCCATGTGTTCACCGTTGCGTGAGACGAAATTCAAAGTCGGCGTGCCGGTGCCAGCCCAGTCACCAAATAACGGTAACAACGGAATGGCATGCCGCGTGGCCAGGGTGCGATAGCGTTTCAAATCAGCAATCGCCGAACGCTCGGGACCAAACGGCAAACAGTTCAGGAAAAACGGCAGGCAGAAAAACTTGTCTTCCAGGAGCTGAAAACCCAGCTCCCGGAAATAAACGCGGGCATTGGAGACCGCCGCCGCTTCTTCGGCTTCGTCGCAAAACAGTAACACCCCGAAATAAGCCCGAATCGGCCGATCTCCATCGCGGTAGGCGTCGAACAACACGTCGAAATGGTGTTTACGCTGCACCAACACCGGCAAAAACCGGGCAATGGGCGTATTAACCTGGTTGGTGATGAATTGCCGCACACCTTCCTGCCGGGTACGGGTTGATTCGGCATCGGGATAATGCAGGGTCAGACTGAGCAAAGCATTCTGGCGAATGCCACGGGTACCGGAGAGAATGTCGCCCAAGTAGCTTTTTGCGCTGCCGAAGTAAAAATGATCGGGGGTGCGTTTGGCGGACAAGGTCTTGACGCGCTTACTCCCGAGCCACAGGCCTTTTTCATCGAGCTCGAGCGCGTTATCGTAATCCAGCAATTGATCGCGGATCAGTTGGGTCGGATCGCATTCGGGTACCACCCGATCTTTCCAGCCGGCATCGGGCTGCCAATTGAGAATCGTGTTCAGAATGCGCACATACTGATCAGCGCCTAATAGTTCCGGATACATGCCGATGGTCGACAGCGATTGCTGGGTAGCGAGTTGCAATTCGCTGGCACGACGGATGTCCGTTTCACTAGGCCTGGGGTACGCCATCGGCAATTTGACCGTGACTAGAATGTGACTGCGTCGAAGGCGTGCCCCCGATATCGCTTCCGGGGCTTTGGTTGTGCCGCGCCGCAAGAAATCGATACTGGCTTGGGTCATGGTTTTATAGGTCTGCTTTTGCTGTTTCAGACGCCGCGTTTGCATGATGGCCAGCGACTCTTCGATGTCCGGCGAAGTCCACAGTGAAACTTGCAATAGCGTTTCGGGCGGCCAGTCCTGATTCAGTAACACGTTGACCCGCGCAGAAACGCTGGCATCGGCGCCGATCATCGGTCGGCACAGAAAGCCGAAGCCAATGCTGCTATCGGCCATCAAGAACAGGTGATGGTCATATTCATAAGCCAGTACCGTGAATAACTGATCGGCACGGGGGCGTTGGGCGATGGTCATAGGAAGATATCCTCTTCGGAAAACAGCAGCAGGTCTTCGACTGGACATTCCGGATCGAGACGAATCGTAAAAGGATGCCGGCACACCAGCGATACGCGGTGGTTGCGTTTCAACTGCCTGGCTCTGGCCGGATGGCAGGGGTTGATTGGCTGGCCGTTGACGTCTTGGACCCTGACGGTCCGCTTATCGTGTGCCAATGAAGCAAGGCGGCGGTTGCCCGCCGCAGTCTCGGTATCAATAATTGAACCGGTCATCGTGGTGAGGCCTAAATCGTGGCAGTCACGATGTTGGTGATAATGGTCGGTGCCGCAAACAGGCCGACACCACTGGCAATCCCCAGCACAAAGCCCATGATGCTGCCGCGCACGACACCGGCGACTAGGCCGACGATGACGAACACGATAGCGATAATGCGGCCGAGCAAGCCTTCCACCCAGCCGGTCAGCAAGCTCCAGACGGTGCTGAACTCGGTACCAGCGGTACCGGCCATGGCATCATTTGCCAACAACATAAAAAATAACGATGCCAGGGCTACCAGTACCCCGCTTCGATATGACGTTTTCATCAAAAATATCCTCATTCAGGTTAAAAGACGGTTGCCCGTCGAATCTCGGACGGTTAGTCCGGCAGGTTTTAAGCGGTTACCCGCTCAGTCTCGCAGGGGGTGTGGGACCTGCGGTTAAAAGAAATTAAGGTTCAGGGCATTTGTTTTCCTAATCGATTCACTGGACTTTCATCTTCAGCGGTATCGACGCTGGATCGTTTCTCCGGTGGACGTTGCTCGACTTGTAAAGGAATCAAAGACGAACTGGCGGTTGGTGCCGCCTTGCCGACCATCCAGCGCCGAGGTTCCAGTTCGGTGTAGACATAGTTGGACACCATCAAATCGCCGTCTGCATCTTCCCAAGGCGCGATCCAGATGCGCATGACCTGCGAGGGCGTGCGAATCGGCGTAGGATCTTCGATCTTGGGCACGGGTTGTTGTAACGGAGGTGCGAATGCCTGTTTTGACATTGGCTCTGATTCCTGGCTGGTTTCGAGAGGCGCTTCCTTTATCGCCGTATTGGTCACCTGGTAGACCTGCGTCGTAGATAGACAGCTGGGTTCGTCCGGCATGCCTTTACAGCCGTAGTCGGTGGCGCAGCCGGTGGTGACGGCGATCATCAGTACACTGAGGCTATAAATAGAAAACTGATGAAAGCGTTTCATGGCTTTTTCTCCGTGGCGTTTGTGTTTTGTGCGTTTATATCGGGCGTTGTTGCCAGACTGGGCGACGGTTTCGGTTTATCGGCCAACCAATCGGCTAACACCTCGGGTGCGCCACTGTGAGTGCGGCCGTCAGGAGCAATCAGAAATGGCACACCCTTCAAATCGAATAACTTGGCGGTGACCACGGCTTTTTGCAGCGGCTCTTTGTTGCACTGAACCGGTGGTTCGGTCGGCAAGCCCGCGTAATCCTGTTTCAACAGTCGGTCGCGCACGGTGTCTTTGGCTTTTGTCTCGTTGGTTTCCAACTGACACGCCAGTTGCACGACGATGTTTTGCGATTCGGGGCCGAGGATGGGGACCATTACCAGTTTGAAGGTGTACTGGTCTTGTAAGGCTTGCAGGTCTTTCATGACTTTGCCGCAGTAGGGGCAGCGCGGATCGATGAACACCAACACTTGGGCTTTGCCGTGACCAATGGTCACGGCACCGAGGTCGTCAGCCTTGAGCTTCATCCGGGACAGGTCGATGCGGTTGGCAATGCGATCGATATCCGCCAGCTCCTTGATCTCCTGTTGGGTCCAGATGTCCATCAATTTGCCGCCATAAAAGGCAAAGCGGCCGTTACTGGAAATAAACACCGCCTGCTCGCCGGACTTGACCATTTTGAGACCTGAGATCGGTAAGTCCTGCATGCCGTCGATCTTGATCGACAAAAGGCCTGCGGCAATGTCCGAGATGGGCGGTTTTGACGGGTTGGCGGCGAAGGCTGTTGAAGTGACTAACAGTGATGCCAGCAGCAAACGGGTTTGGCGTAGAGACATAAATAGATTCCGTGTTTTAATGAAAATCAGCTTTGGGTTTTCAGCTTCAGCGCCGTGCCTTTTTGCACGATGAAGTTGACTTGGCGAGTCGCATCGACTTCGATGACCGGATAAATCTCTTCGGCCATGTCCATGTAAAAATGCGACAGCCGTTCCATCGCATAGCCAGCACCTTTCAATGCGCCGCCTTCCATCGATTGCGAGGAAAAGGCACTTTGGAATGGTGTGGTACCGGATAGCGCACCCAGGCCGCCGGTCATCAGCACCGGAATCTGGTTACGACCGAAGGCATCGGAAAAGCCGCGCAGGAAACCCGCCATCATCGATTGGGCGAGTAGCGCACCTTGTTTGGATACCACCCGGCCACGCACCCCGTTTTTGCCGTCTTCGCCGGTGGCATAGGCATTCATGGGCACTTCGATCACGCCACCGTCCTGGCGCACACAGGAAAAGGTCTCGCCGCGAAAGTAGGCCCGCTCAGCGCTCAAGTCGCCAAAGCCGGCGGCCAGCAAAAAGCACTCGCGCACATCGGCATGGAATCGGTTGGGCAGAATGGCTTCCTTCTTGATCCGGAACAGCACCGGCATCGGCTCTTTCTTGGCTTTGCGCCCGGTTGGCGCATCAAGACCATTTAGCAATACGCCGGTCAAAATGCTGCCGGCAGGGATAAAGACGTCGCTGTTGGCATGACCTGACTGCGACTGGCCGTGAGCATTGGCCGCCGCCGTGTCTTTGTCTTTACCATTGGCTTGGTCAGCGCCTTCCTGGATGACTCGAATCTGCATCGCCGCCGGCGCCTGACTATTGGCTCGGCCTCCCGAGACGCCGGGATTACCGGGTATCGGTCCGGGCACAGCGGCTTGCTCGAACACGCGGTTGAGATCGTCTTGTCCGTTGTCGAATGGAGGGTTGTTTGGGCGGCGGTTTGACGCTCTTCCCAATGTTGATGGATCCAATGGGAGTTGATTGATGTCGCCTGGGGTGGCGGTCGCTGTCGGTGTGGCCGCTTTGTTCTTCAACGACTCGACTTCACCGGTGACGGCTTGGAGTTTGGCTTCATAGGCCTCGCGCTCTGCGCTGGTCCATTGTTTGAAGCGGATTTCGTCGGATAGCTGTTCTCGCTTTTGTTGTTCTTCGATCGCAGCCAACCGGCGAGCTTGTTCGTCGTTTTTCTGCTGCAGATCGCGCAATTGTGCCGAAATGCCGTCGATACCCAGTGAACGGGGATCGCTATCGGTCAAAATATGTTGGATGGTGGCCTGCTTGCTCAGCGGTTTGCTGACTTCCGGGGTGATGGTCGCCAGTGCGATGATGACCGCTAACACTACGGTACCGATGCCGCCGACGGCCAAATTGCGTTTGGCAGCCGGACTCAAGCGTGTCCACCAGGTATCGACGCTGACCATTAGGGTTGACCTCCGCCCAGTAATGAAGGCCGCAAACTGGATGACGCCTCTGGCGATTGTCGGACCACGACATACAATTCGGTGGCTTCCTGGGGCTTCAATACCACGTTGGGCCAGGCCGAAACGGCGAGCACGTCCTGTTGCGTCGTCGCGCAACCGCGTTCGTCGAACTCGAGCATGTCGCCGCCGGTATTTTTAGCTAGTCCCACCAGAATCAGCCTGTCCTGGCCTTCCAGAACTTGGCCGGTTTTAATCTGTACGCGCTCTTGCAGGCAGTGAATCTGTTCCTGCGGCTTCGGTTCGCGGAGTGAATAACCGGCTGGGGTCTTTTGCAAACCCAAATCCCGAAACAATGCTTTTAGCTGGCTGATGTAGGCTTGTTCCTGTTGGCTTGAGGTTCGACTTGAGCCATCGGCGCGTTGCCATTGGTTCAGCAATTGGTAGCTGTCCTTATCCAGATCGAGGTGGATTTCCCGCGCCGGAATGCGTTTGGGAATCAGGGTGAGCGATAGCGCAATGTCCTGGTTGTCGCCGGGGGTGATGTATAAGGTCACTGGCGTTTCGTCGGCGGTGGCGACATAAACGATTTTGCCTTTGGTACTAGTGGTGGCCTGGCTGGTGGTCGTAACCACCGGATGTTCGAACGGTGTGACCAGACGATTCAAGTGGCCGACCGCAATCGGCATCAGTTCGTTGATGCTGGGTTTAACCGCGATATGCTGGGGACCGATTGATGTGTTTGATGCTGCGTTTGACGCTGCCGCTTGCTGTTTGGCGGCTTTCAAGACGCTGGCATCAACCGGCGGTAACTCGATACCTAAGTCGGGCTGAGACGGTACAACGGGTTGTGATGGCGATGAGGATGACTCTTCGGCCACGCTGGTGACCGGTGGTAATACCGTCACCGGTAAATCATCGCTGGCCCAAGCGCCATTGGCGAGGGAAAGGAATAACCAGGGGTGCAACAATCGTTTCATGGTTTAGCCTCATGCGGTTGGCCTTGAGTGTCTTGCAAACGGGCCAGGGTTCTGGGGGAATCCGGATACACGTCGATGTATTCCAGGCGGGGCCGATAATTTTTGATGGCGATGATGAATTCGTAGGTACGGAGCTTTACGTCCGGTTTGGAACTGGGGCCCTGGCTTTTCAGTTCGCCGCTGACGAAGACTTTGTTGGTCTCGGCTTCGTAGTCGACGTGACGCGGGGTGAAACTGATCGCGACCCGATCCATTTTGATAGCCTTGATTTGATCGCTCATGGCATCCAGGACACTGCGGTAAATATCCGGCGCCAATAGCGGCTCGACGGCGGTTTTCAAAAAATCGGCATTGGCTGGCGTGGTGTTGCCAAGGAGTTCAGCCAGGAACAAGCCCCAGGACTCTTTGAACTCGCTGGATGCCTGACTGCGTGTGACCTCGACTTCCTGTGTCAAGCTCGGCGGTACCAGGATGATGCTGCGTTCGGTGCGCCAAGCGGCCAGCGAAGTGATCACGCAAATCACCAGCAAGCCAATGATGATGACGCGGCTAAATCGATTCTCGGTCTCGTGCCCGTCCCAGGTTTGCAGAAAATCCGACCATCTCATGGCAGGAACCGGCAGATGTAGGGGTTGGGGATGGTCTGCGCGCGACTCGGCAACAAACCCAGCCAATACAGCGCATGCAAGGTATAGCCGTCAGGCCGGTTATCGCGGAAACGCCGGTAAAACTTGACTGCGATGAGTCCAAGCGCCAAGCCTGGAATAAATTGATCGATTAACATGCCGGTCAGCATGCTCACCATGAAGGGTACGATCTCGTCCGCACTCCACAGCAAAATGTGGATGGGATCGTCTATCGATTGGGGGATTGCAACGGGTTCCATAATGACCTCCGGTTGGGATGGTCATTATTGTGAAGAGAATTTTCGGGAGGTCGTTTTCGAAATCGCGATAATTATTGCGATTTCGTTAATTGGGCAAAAAAAGTTTGAAATTTGTATTGGATTTGATCTGTTCGAGGTCCAACGCGATCGGCCAATTTCAGACCGTCGAGGTTCATTTTGCAGGGCCGGTTTATGCCTGAAACCAGTTGTTTAAGTTAAAGTTGCGGAACACGCCGCTGACTCTTGTTCGAGCATGTTTTCTGAATTAAATAGCCCGCGGAAAGCGTCGTCCCAGTATTTACTTTCCTGCCTGGTAAACACGTAAGTAGAGCCACTATTGGTGACAACATTTTCACTCGGCGAGGACATCGCTCCTCGGCTAAGAAATCCAATTCCTACGACATGATCCCGATCAATGGCATTCGAAAGGAACTTGCTGGCCCAACAGAGGAGTGAGGTCGGAGCGTTACCCGGTGTTTTATCGTGTTCCGCTAGGTTCACCATGCTTTCTGGTGAAATGCCGTTGAATTCTAGCAAAATCATTCTCGGGCGATTTCCTGTCAGTTGCTTCGTTGCTGCTTTCTTAACCGTTTTCTGAATGGCGTCGAACAACGTGTCATCCCGCTTACTCTGAATGACGCAAATGACCGCGACGCCTTCCTTTATCCCTCTAACCATGACCTGACGATTACAGGTGCCGGTAATCGAGTCGATCAATTCGCGCTCGCCTTGGCTGGCATTGTTCCAGTTAATGCGGTGGAGGAGTTGGGCATCAAAATCACGGATAGCAATTTCCGCTTGTGGATATGTTTGGCTCTGACCAGACAAGATTGTTCTAGCGACAAGCTTTGATAACTCCTTACGTTCGGCGAACCTGGTCGGCAATTTGTCGGGCAGCGTTAATACTATCGACAATCCATCGTGCAGATATCGGGTTACAGTCTTGAGATCCGGCTGCATAAGATGCCAGAAGTCGAGCGCATGCCGAGTGCTGATTTGCCGACCTTTTCCTTCTGAAATAGCCTTACACTCTACTTCCAAACCCGATGATTCAATATCCTTCACTAGTAAATCGTAAGTGTCCCCTTCTGCTTCCAATTCTGGCCATCCCAGTTGGTAGCCTAATTTAGTGAAATGTAGCGCAACTGTGAATTCGAGTTGCAATGCGCGCATATCCTCAGGATTTTGAAATGCGCCTTGGATTCTCCCGATTGTCCTCGTACGATTGGTGGCTTCCATACTTTCTAACATGCTAAGGCAGTGGGATGCGAATGCCATCGCTGGATAGATGGGAAATAAGTCCATTTGGCCAACGGGTAATCTCCCGTAATGCAAAAGCAAGTCGCTGCAGCAACTAAGTTGGTAAGCAATTTCGTTTTCCTGGTGATGGTAATCTCTCAAAAATTGGTTACCCAAAATCTCCTCGTTAAGCTTTTTGACGCGCCTGCGCCAGTGTCTATCTCCAATGATGTCTCGGAATTTACGGAACAAATCATCTAACTCATAGTCGTGTATAGACGCTTTTAAGTGCATTTGTATTTACCCCCCTTATGCATTGTCTTTTGCAAATTGGTGCATGCGGTTTTTAACGTCTTCCCAGGCTTTCCATGCCTCATCGAACTTAGACAATTCATTGTTATTTGGGTTTTTGTTTGAGACTCCTTGGGCAAAAGCCGCAAATTTCTGATTGACGCTAGAAAAAGCCTTGAAATAGGCTTCACGTGCCTTTTCTTGTTCTTCACAGAGTTTTTGCCATTCAGCGTAAACATCGTTTTGGCTCATATTTAGAGACTCCTTGGTAACTCGTACGGCAGCTAGCACCAAGCATAACCCACGTAGAGAAGCGAAGTCGTTGATGCGATGGTTATGGGCGTTGGCGAAAAATAAGGACTCCATGTTATTGAGCATAACAACCTATCGGATTCTTCTGCACGATTGAACGTAGATCGTGTCAGCTCTTGAGCATCCCTATCAACAATTCGGCGATCTGCTCGGGAGATTTCTCGGCGAGGGAAACGTAGCCGATGGTTGGAGACAAACCATCGATATCTACGTCTTCAACTTTCACCGGCAAAATATAGGCATTGCCACGTTCCTGGAGTGCTCGTGCTGTCGCGCTCTTGCGTTCATGCGTCGTCCACATCCGATCGGCGTATTCCCGCGATAGGAACATGACGCAGTACCTGGATTCCTTGCGGTAAATGCGGTCAAACGTCGCTACAAGATCCTTGCCCCAAAGTTGTTCTGGGTAGAAATTGTCGTAGAAGACGCTGAAGCCATGCTCCTTGAGAATCGTGGCGATCTTCTCGGCCAACAGACGCTCGGGACCAGCAAATGAGAACGCTACGTCGTATTGGAATCCGGTTATTGATTGAGTGATGGTCATAGGATTGGGTGCGGCTGCTACAGCTTTTGGCGTGGCGGCTCGGGGTGCAGCTATTTGCTTTGCTGGAAGAAAGGTCATCCCCCACGGTTCTTGGATTGCATGCGCTTCCAACAGTCCCTTGATTCCCGCAGCAAAGTGGGTGGCATGGGCATCGAACCATCGATGAGCGAGTTCGGCGTTTGATCCAAAGAAATCATCCCCTCGCTTCTCGAATGGGGTGAATCGCCACCAACAGCCCTCGAAGTCATACTCCGGGCAATCGGCAAACCAGTTGAATCCGCCAAGAAAGTCGATGACCGACTGAAATTCTTCTGAGAGCGGCATGTGTTTGGCGCGGTAATGGGTTGTCCATCCCTTGTCACTGCCGCCTTCGATCCATGTAAAGACGAAACGGAAAAACTCATCTTCGCTTTCCTTCATCTTTTCGGCTTTGGGCGAGGTATGCCCGTCGCCACGGCAATAGAGATTCGGGCGAGCCCGTCGGGTGGCCGGCTTGCCATAAAAGAATCCCCAGCCCTCGGGCTGCTCGACGAACAGACCGCAGTTCTCCAGGTGCGAGATGGCCTTCTGGAAAATTTGAAAGGACTTGTCGATGTCGGCGCTTAGCCCTTTGAGGTTCAGCCCTTCCGGAACTTGTCGGCAGAAGCATTCGCTGCCATGGAAGGCACACACAGAACGGTTGAAGCCCAGTAGAGAAAGGAAATCAGTTGTCTGAAAGCCTGAAGTTGAATAGCTATTTGGCCTAGCATGCAGTGTGTCGGCCAAATTATCTTTACCATTCTGTAGTCGAACCGAGATGTAGTTGATGCCGTCCCCGGTATGGTTACCGATTACCGTTGTTTTGAGCGCCGAATGAAGGTTTTTCATCGTTCCTCGCTTACACGATTTTTTGCCAACCTCGAATTGGTGGCGTCAAATTTAGCAATGGATGACCAGCAGAGCCTTTCATAAATAGCAGAATGTCAAAGAGACGTCCTGGTTCGTTAGCCAACCAAAGATACCGACTTGCTGACGCCGCACCTCTAAGCAATGCTTCGTTTATGACTGGTAACGATCAAATCGCTGTCATTGAATCACTTTGGGCGACAGACCGCAACGTGTCGATTGTGAGA
The DNA here is from genome assembly GCF_014850975.1 of Methylomonas fluvii. Taxonomy (GTDB): domain Bacteria; phylum Pseudomonadota; class Gammaproteobacteria; order Methylococcales; family Methylomonadaceae; genus Methylomonas; species Methylomonas fluvii. The sequence continues at coordinate 26,327 of NZ_JACXST010000001.1, forward strand.
ATTCTCACTCGCCAAAATCCCATGGTATCGACATTTCCTAAACCGAATCAGTGAACTTCGCATTCGGTATAGATGGCGGTACTAAATCAGAACGACTGGAGGCTAGTCCTTAATCAATGGAAAACGGTTACTAGAAAGGGACACACGCTCACGTAAATCCAGTCCTGGTTTGAAGTGGGTGGAATGCCGAATGGGCAAACTCACTTGTTCGCCTGTCTTAGGGTTGCGCCCTATACGAGCGGCTCGCTGAATAACCGAGAACCCACCAAACCCACGAATTTCAATTCGTTCACCTTGTGCCAAATGATTGGTCATCGTATCGATAGTGATATTAATGGCCATTTCGACATCGCGTTGCAGTAAATGAGGCAATCTAAGGCTAATGTGTTCGATGAGCTGGGATTTCGTCATTCTCGGGTATCTGTTAAATGAGTCGTTTGTGGTAAAGGACCATCGGAACTGTTGGAGCTATCCTCTACAGCGTAGGTAATGTCTTGCCGCCTTGTTCGACAATAACGGCTTGCTTGAGCAAATCGCTTGCGGCGGGAAAGTTGTCGTAAAGACTGCCAATGGCACGATAGTAATTCATCGTATCAAACGGCACTGAGACTTGTGTTCGGATCAAATCAGCCAGTCTTGACCTGAAATCCGGAGAAACTGTCACCATACGCAGGCCTTTGATAATTTTAGTATCGGGATCCACCAAGACCAGATTAAAGGGCAAATAAGCATCACCCTCATCAATCGTCTCATCACCTGCTAGATGAATGGTAAACGCCAAATCTGACCAATCCAGAAAACCCTCGATTTTGAATAAAAACAAAATGAGTTCGGCTTTTGCGAATAAGGCAAACGAAGTATTCCCATTCAGAAAGGCTTGGATTTCTCGAGGGGACGCCGAAAAATTAAACGTCAGCAAAGGCGTGCCATTCGCTAGGATTATGCTCATGCCTTCCGCGGGCATGTCATGGTCAAAGCGTTCACCCACGCATAATTTCAAATACCCCATTTCGTTTATGTTCATTAGGCAGAGAGGCTTGCGCCTAAGGATACGGGGCAGGCAATGGTTCACCTAAAAGCCGCACTTTGTCATCAATATCAACGGCAACACAACGATTTGCTTGGATCGCCTCGGCTAAAGTGGATTCGTCCTGGCACAAGTAAACATTCTGTTCACAGGCTGAACAATAGCGAACGTCCTGATTATCCGTTTGAGTCAACTTGTCCCATTTTTTATCGCATTGTTTGCCAAAAATGCAGTTTCTGATCACGCCCACTTGGAATTCCTTGAAGCAAAAAGTTAGATAGGTCGGCCCATTTAGCCTGTACAGGTTTTTAGCTTGACTGAAAAATCCGCAATGCCGAGTTTGAATAACTGTTTGGCTGCCGCGTCCAAGGTTTTAAATTCCTTGGTTTCACGTTTCGTCGTTTCCAGTGGTTGTCCGTTGATGACCACCATGTAACCTTGTGCCATTACGGCGTAATGAACTTGGACTTGCTTCACCGCATTGGCATCAAGCAAAACCTTCACCTCGCGCTCAATCATACGCCTCCCTTGATCTTCGGTTCGCTGGGCTGCATGGGTTGTTCCCACGATTCAAATAAATCTTGTTGGTCGACTAATACCAGTAGATCCCCCGGCTTTACCTGCAAATAGCGACACAACTTGGCAAGCACCTCGCGATCAAAGCTTTTTACCTGATCGTAGTAATAGCGATCTACCGTCGCCCGAGCAATACCTGTTGCGTGACATACGTCGGCGACTTTAAGGCGTTTGGATCCAAGGATCGTTGATAGTCGACAGGTGATCATATGTCATATTGAGTGAATAATTAATCGAAGTCGATGAATTTTTATAATGATAAAGCGAAGGAAAACTCATGGCAAGGATTTGCATATGAATGGCATTTTACTGGGTGCTCATGACTAGTAGCCTAGCGGGTCACTCCAGGTCAGGATTAACTTTTGTTGCAGCCGTATGGAATTAACCAGCTGGTGGCTGGCTTGTCATGTTTTGCATAATCCGCAACTGGAAATTGTTCTCCAGTAAGTTTTTCCAGTTCGTCAATCGATACCAGAAAGTGATCCAGTTTGCGTTTCGTGGCCTCAGTGGAATTGGGCACTACCCAGGCAATTGCCCGCTCATCTGCGCCAGTGCCCCGTACGATCACTTTGTAAAAGTAGTCGGGGGTGCGTACGCCATGACTGGAAGTAAAAATATCGTTGCTGGTATCCTGACCCCAGATAACGCCACCAAGGACTAAGAGAGCATCAATATCTCGGTAACACTCGATGATTTCCTCCGTAAGCAACCAGGCACCTCGATTCATCTGCGAGGTTTGAGGCAAGATGTTCGCCATATAGTTCGATTGATGGATCGCATTGACCGAGTCATCAAGATGATTTGCGGGCACTTGGTGACCACGATCATAGCCATTGCCGTAGGCATGGCTACTGAACTGTTGGCACGCTGCTGGTGCACCTGGCCCCAACTCAAACTGATCGTAGCGCTTTACATTGCCATTGTCTCGCTGGGCGGTATAGCGAAATCGGATAACGGCTCGTTCTTTGCAATCAATCCAAAGGGTGAATCCTTCGTAATCAAGCTTAAGAAGCTCGTTCGACTCCATGCTGGCTTGCACTTGAGCAGGTGGCTGAGCTGTTTGATTGGGTGGCACGACCGGTTCCACTTTTGCCTTGATGCGATCTTCATGGCAGTGGTATTCACTCGTCTTTCGATGGGTATGGCAACCTTCGGTATTAACCTTACCGGGGTGAGCATGCGCACCGTTCCAGCATAGAACGATAAAAAATCCAAAGGTAAGGCGTAACGCAAGCAATCTGTTTATCCGTAAAGTGGTTGTTTACTGTAGCCGTTGCCACAGAGCATGAATAATGAAACGTGCAGCGTCATCAGGACGGGACGTGGCACATTCAAATAGTATTGGATTATCAGGGTTATGAAGGTCGTAGGCATTTCGAATCGCCAGTCCAAGCCCGACGTGCAGGTCTATCAGGTTGTTCGGATCCATTGCGGCTATTGTCAGCTGGTCTTTCTCTTCCAGAACCAGTAACAACCCAGCGACAGCTTGCGCCACTGTAGCGGGTGAATCCAAAACGTCACGGTGTAGTGATGACCAATTATTGCCCAATTTGATAAGCCTTTAAGTAGAGCAGCAGGTTAGATGAACTAACCCTATATATTAAACAATGTTATCTACAGAATTTGGGGATAACGATTCAGCGGCAGTAAGATTAAGGCTATTGCGTTGCAGTGTTTTAATCTACTTTGAACAAACCTAGGATTTCTGAACCCCATGTCACCGTCGATTAGTTCGAATTTTTATGCATACCTTTCGCGCTTGAGATGGATTAAACGCTGGGGACTAAAACGCAACGCCTATGAAGAAAATGTCATGGAGCACAGCTGGGAAGTGGCTGTCATTGCCCATACCTTGGCGCTCATCAAAAACCGGTACTTTGAAGGTGAAGTTGATGCCAATGCCGTGGCAACCGCAGCCCTTTACCATGACATCACTGAAGTCATTACCGGTGATATGCCCACGCCCATCAAATACCATTCATCAGCAATTCTCGGTGCCTACAAGAAAATCGAGCAGCAAGCGGAACAAGAGTTATTGAATCTACTGCCTGAAGCATTACAAGCCGATTTCCGGGCTTTGATCGATCACCAGCAAATGTCTGAAGCTCATCAGAAAATCATCAAAGCGGCCGACAAGATATCCGCCTACCTGAAATGCCAGGCCGAATTGAAAGCCGGCAATGCTGAATTTGAAATAGCTGCCGAACAACTCGAACGGGATATTGAAGCAATGGATCAGCCTGAGGTCAGATTTTTTATGCTGTCCTTCGCGCCCAACTGCGGACTGACGCTCGATGACTTGATGAAAAAACGCTAGAGATAGCTTACTGAGCATGGATTTCCAACCCAGCCCGTCACATTCTGCCGACAACCCCGTTGAAACACTACACGGTTCGATTGAGCGCGTAACGTTCCATAGCGAGGCCTCGGGATTTTGCGTGTTGCGGGTCAAGGTCAAGGGTTATCGGGAATTGATTACCGTGATCGGTTCGGCCGCCAGTGTCACTGCGGGTGAATATATCGAATGCCTGGGTTGCTGGGTCAATGATCGCCAACATGGCCAGCAATTCAAAACCATTTCATTAAAAATCGTGCCGCCGACCACTTTGGATGGCATCGAAAAATACCTGGGATCCGGCATGGTCAAAGGCATCGGTCCCCATTTTGCCAAGAAGCTGGTCAAAGCCTTCGGTGAACGGGTGTTCGATGTGATTGAGCAAACACCCGAGCGTCTGTTGGAATTACCAGGAATTGGTAAGAAACGCCAGGAACGAGTGACCGGCGCCTGGGCAGAACAGAAAGTGATTCGGAATATCATGGTCTTTCTGCAATCGCACGGTGTCGGCACTTCGCGATCGGTGCGAATTTACAAAACCTACGGTGATCAGGCCATAGAGAAAGTGCGCGAAAATCCTTATCGCCTGGCACTGGACATTCACGGTATCGGCTTTAAAACCGCCGATACTCTGGCGCAGAAGCTGGGCATCGGCCCGCAATCCCTGCTGCGAGCGCAAGCGGGTGTCCGACATGTTTTGCAGGAATGGTCTGGCGAAGGCCACTGCGCTGCTATTCGTAGCAATCTGTGCGAAATGGCGGCGAAACTACTGGAAATTCCAATGCCGATCATCGACCAAGCGATCGCGGCGGAATTAACCGAGGGCAATTTGATCGCCGAAATCGATGGCAGCGACGAATTCATTTTCCTGACGCCTTTGCATCGCGCTGAAATAGGCTGTGCCGCCCACCTGAATCGATTAAATCAAGGCGATGCACCCTGGGGTGTGATTGATGCCGATAAAGCCATACCCTGGGTGGAAGAGCAAACCGGCATGAGCTTGTCGCAGTCGCAAGCGGCCGCCGTTCGATTGGTACTCCAGCATAAAGTCTCGGTGATCACTGGCGGTCCCGGTGTCGGTAAAACCACGCTGGTCAACAGTCTGCTCAAGATTCTCAAAGCCAAACGGGTGCGAATCGGTTTGTGCGCGCCGACAGGGCGAGCGGCAAAACGCTTAACTGAATCGACTGGTATGGAAGCAAAAACGGTGCATCGACTACTGGAGTTCGATCCGACGCAGTTCGCATTTAAGCATAATGACGAGAACCCGCTAGACCTCGATTGCTTGGTGATTGATGAGTCGTCGATGATGGACGTGGTATTGATGAATCAGCTGTTAAAGGCCATACCGACCGAGGCCGCGGTTTTAATTGTCGGTGATGTTGATCAATTACCCTCGGTCGGACCCGGATCTGTGCTGGCTGACATCATCGAATCCGGGCAAATTGCCACCGTACGTCTGACCGAAATTTTCCGCCAGGCCAGTACTTCCAAAATCATCACTAATGCTCACCGGATTAACCACGGGCAAATGCCGACGGTGGATAAGACTGAAGCTCTTAGCGATTTTTATTGCCTGTACGCCGAAACACCTGAGGAGATTTTCGCTAAATTGATGCAAGTCGTCCTCGAACGGATTCCGCAGCGCTTCCACTTTCATCCGGTCAACGACGTGCAAATTCTGACGCCCATGAATCGTGGCGGCCTGGGAGCGCGATCGCTGAACGTCGAATTGCAAGCACGCTTAAACGGACACAGCGAACCGAAGATTACCCGTTTCGGTAATACCTATGCGCCGGGTGATAAGGTCATTCAGCGGATCAACAACTACGATAAGGAAGTCTTCAATGGCGACATTGGCGTGATCAAAGCCATCGATCTTGAGGACAGCCAGGTCAAGATCTTATTCGACGATAGGGAGATCGACTACGAATTCAGCGATCTGGACGAAATTACGCTGGCTTATGCCACCAGTGTGCACAAATCGCAAGGCTCGGAATATCCGGTGGTTGTCATTCCATTGGCCATGCAGCATTTTATGCTGCTGGAACGCAATCTGCTGTATACCGGCGTCACGCGAGGCAAACAATTGGTCGTGGTGATTGCCCAGCCCAAAGCGCTGGCGATGGCTGTCAAGAATCAGCAATCGCAGCGCAGGATCACTCATTTGGCGGCTAGGTTGAACGAAAATACGTGACTATTGTTACGCTGTACTTGTCGAGATCGGCCACTCGCTGTCGGTCAACTTGTATTTTCGAACGGCTGCTTCCAGAAAATTATGCTCGTTCAACTTTGAGTCATGGCAAATGATGATGATCTAACGAACAGCACCAATCGCGAACGTTGCGGCGCACGTTGTTAACCGCATCCTACCGGGCTAAGCAGGGTCTTTTCTGAAGCTTGTCCATTCTAAGTTCGTTTCAGCTAGTATGGATTGAAGTTTGTTGAATATTTTTATCAGTTGCTCTTCGGTTATTTCTGAACTCTTTGACAAAAAGTCTAGCTCTGCTTTTAATGCATATAGTTGAACAGTTGTTTGTGTGTATCTTATCCACAATGCTCTGTAATTAAAAAATAATTCAATAGTATTTATCGCCGTTATTATTGAAGAGAAAATTAATGCAATATTCTTTATTAGGTCGCCATAAATACTATCTACTTGCAATCCAAGGGCAATAGTTGTCATCGCACCAAGTAGAATTACAAATATTTTAATATGTGTAGCCTTTCTTTTATTCTCTTGTCTTCGCATCCTAAAGCTTGAAATTTGAGAGTCAATAGAATTATATAAATATTCAATTCTATCCTGATTAGCTTGATTCTGCACGCCCAGGCCTCATTTTATTTGTATCTTTTAAGCAAGATAGTTATAGATATTATGTATGAGTAGGCTTGCAATCAAGATCGCTAAAAATAATATCCAACTCCCTCCAATATCCTGGTAATGGCCAGCATTTATGCACTTTATCGGGCCCAGCCTTATCTATTAACCAATAAATAAAAACAGAAACCGGCTGAGCAAAGAAAGGATAGGATGAAGCCCTACTTTCTATTTTTTTTGGTATATACTTCTTTGTTTCAAGAAACTCGCTTATTTTATCAGAAATACCGTATTCCACATATCCTCTAAACTCATCTAAAACAGCATAGTTTGTCTTGATATCCAATTTAATTAAATTTTGACCAATTTTTTCCGTATATATAGCCGTCAAATCAGACAAAAAATCATTTCTTGGCTTATTAGTATCATACAGCAACTGCATTGTGCTACAAAACAAATCATCCGTTGTTTCCATTAAAGCCATGCTCTTAGCTACTTGACGCTCCGCTTTTGCAGGAACGGGTCCTACTGGCTTATAAAGGCTGTCATGGACTAACTCAGCATAGGCATGTTGCAGTAATGTACGAATTTGCACTTCACAACACATATCCTTGGTAATTACAAAGCCGTCTATATTCAAATCAGCGACAGGTCTAACTTCAAAGTGCTGTGACTGGTAATCGAATAGTTTAGGGTTTTTGTCGATCTCGTCTTGATAGTCTTTAGATGCTACCGCGATCCAAGCTTCTTCTGAACTAATAATATTGCCGATCATCTCAATGTTATCCGATAATAAGACTACAAAACGAACTCCAACAATATCAGTGACCTGCCTGACCGGATCGTCATATTGCTTCCGACCAATCTTCCCTAATGCCGAATCAATATCTTTTATTCTAGGTAAAGGTGGAATCTTAATAAAAAGAGGCGTAGGCTCATAACCTAGGCTAACCCTCAGCTTTCCTACTATTTGATCAATAACATATTCCCCCCACCGCAGAAAAATTTCGCGGCTTTCCTCAAGATATTTTTTGAAATCATCGGGAGTCATCACTGCTGACCCTGGAACCGACCTTTAATCTTAACTACAGTAACGCCTTGTTCATCGGTTGGTTCAATATTAAGAAATTTACCTACATTTTCTGGTGGCGTGGAAATCCATATATCGTTGTTGAATAAATATTTGCGTCTTCTCTTTAGTTTGGCGTGAATATAATCAGTGTCTTTACTTATTGCATTTTGTGGAAAACCTTTAAGTTGCATGAAGCCATCATAGGATTTGCGATCTTCATCTTTAAAATGCTTCTTCCCAAATTCAGCGGTACTTATGATTGCTTCCTGGCTTCTCAGTTCAGCACGTAGAGCCTCATGATGTTCAAGTTTTTCTTCATCTGAAACTCTTAATGTGTTAATGAAAGTACGTGTATACTCAAAAAAATCTTGAGTTAGTTTCTTCGATGACTTCTGAATATCCATTCCTAAAAAACTGCTGTAAAAGTATGCAGCAGCAGGTCGAGTTTCAGTAGCAGTCATCAAATGATCAAACAAGAAAGCCCTATAATTTCCTGCCTGATAGCCATCTAAATCAGGTGGATTGCTAATAATTTCTGTTAGCAAGCCAATCTTATAGAATCGTTGGGCATCGGTTAGGAGTAGCTCTGAAATGTATTCCATACCCACATAATCATCCTGTTCATCTGCCTTAAAGCCATCTTGTGGTTCAGCTTTAATTGTCGCCACAAAAGGAGTTGAATCATTACCAACTCGCCCTGCAATAATAGCCAATAGTCCGCCCGGTGCTGTTGTACCAGACAATGCTTTATTAAACCCATTAGCTAAGTCTTTCGATAATGCGATAAATCCAGAGTCATCAGAATGAAGCATAGTTGCAGCAGTTTGAAAAAAACTACCGGTGTTTACCTCATTAATCGACATTTCGATCCCATGAGATTTATTACCAAGCGCTTTGGTAACCCGCATCTGCAAAGCATCCGATGCATCCTGCTCAAGTCTGATTAGTTTGTTACTAGTTCTAGGAATTACTAATTGTTTATCGGATGTGCGAGGAAAAATGCGGTGAATAATAATCCGCTCAATCATCAATCCTTCAAACTTGAATTGAGTAATTGGTTGTATTGCAGGTACAGACATAAACCTCTCCTTGGGAAACACCAAATTTTTGATGAGATCAATTTAATAACAATAGACAGATTGCTAATAACAATGCTGCCAAAAAAAACCGTAAGCTCGGATGCGGTGAGGTACAAACCGCATCATTCGCGTTATTCTCTAGCCGTTAACTTCGATAAATCGATGTCAACACCCCAATTTTCAGGATACACACCCTGTTTCACATGACCATGAAAACTTGAATAGCCCGCTCCGGTTAGCAATAACGTAATCGGAGAAATGTTAGCTTCGAAATATGCGATTACAGATTACGCAAGCTAATCGCACCTAAATTTTGAAGGACAGCTTATTTGCCATTTGCTGTCATTGCAATTTCAATTTTCTTTGACGGCAATGGGTCGGTAGCGTCGAACAGATCATTAACAACAATTTCACCAAACCAGCGTCATTTTTTTAGTGTTTGCCGTTTTTGAAGTAATGCGTCTCGCTGTTCTGCCCAAAAAATGCTGGCGTCATGCTCCGATATATTTCCATCTACTGCCAATTGGCAAAGCCCAATGAAATAGGCATTGAGTTTGATGATTCCTTCGTCTTTGGGGTATTGACTCAAAAGGTTTTTATGTTTTTTTCGAGCATCGTCATTGCAAAACTCATTGGGGAGTGGTGCGAAATCGATATTGTCACCGCCTCCAATCGCTGCTGTGGCGGATTCGGCCAGGATTATTAGCAAACAGAAAATTACCCATTTCGTCACGGACCACTCCTCGGATCAAATTGTCAGTTCATTCTGTATTGAAACGATAGCAGCATAGTCTCTGTTAAAGCAAAATCTGTCATATCTTGAAAAGTGGCTCATTTTTTTCTACTTCACTTTTGGCTCAATACATCGAATATCGTCGTGTCTAGGATTATTCACCCAATCGTCGACCGGCGTTGTAATCATATTGGCGTAAGCTGAATTTTCAAGTAAGTCATAGGCGCCATCTGTATTAGAGGTTATGTTGAGCCAGTCGTGATAACACCCTGCCGGCATGATCACTGGCATGCGCTCATGAATGGGTTGGATTAGCTTATTAGCTGCCGTGGTAATGATCGTGCAGGAATACAGCGTTTCGGCTTCGTGTTGCCACTGTTCCCATAAACCGGCAAAGACGAATAACTGATTGTCCTGACGATGAATATGAAGAGCCTGCTTGCCCGAATTCAATTTCTGCCATTCATAAAAACCTTGTGCGACGATCAGGCAGCGCCGTTTTTGAAATGCAGCCCGGAAGGATGGTTTTTCGCGAATCGTTTCGGCACGCGCATTGATCAGGTGATGGCTGTTTTTGGTGTCTTTGGACCAGGACGGCACCAAGCCCCAGAATAAATTGACTGCTTTCAGCGATTTGTCCTCCAACTCGACAATGCAGAGGATTTTTCGCGCGGGTGTGATGTTGTAGCTAGGCTGGTATTTTGGCCGGCGCGACAGTTGAAAATGCTCTGCTATCTCTTCAGGTGAGGCTGTTAGCTGAAATCGTCCGCACATGCTTTTCTGATCCGAATTGGTTTACTGCCAACCTTGTAACCATTGCTCGGTATCCGTCAGATCTCGCCACGGAAGGATAAAACTGCGGCGTGAATAAACCGCTTCCAGCTCGATGTGTTCGATAGGCGCATCCGGCAATTCAGGCTTGATCAACTGGGTGACCAGAAAATGCTTTTCCTTGTTTTTGGGCAGTGCGGCAGTCCATTTGCTCAACAGCAATTTGTTCGGATTCAGGCGGCGAGTAGTTGAATCAGGCATCGGAATGTCTCCTGCGGATGGATTCACGGGGTGGCTTCGAGCGTAAATGCACGACCTGAGTTTTCTTTAACGCTTTAACCAACGTCATATAAGTATCTCGGTCAAACGCTGGCCTGCCTTGCTCCAGCAGTTCCTGGATGTCTTCATCACTGTGCGCCGTGCCGAGATAACACCAGTGATCGATCACGTGCAAATCGTCTTCCTCTCGAATACCAATGGCGCCCGGGTAAGGCCAACTGCTCAGTTTGAGTTTGCTCATGGCGGTCAGTAAGCGCGTGGCATGTTCCAAGCCGGATTCCTTGCCGACACAGGCACCACGACAGCGTTTGAGTTGGTGTGCAAAGCATGGTTTGCCATTACCGACTTTTTCAAGGCCCAGCACACCCAGACAAAGCTGATGTTGTTCAGCCAAACTGCGAAGTGCTTTTTCGGCATCCCGTTTATTACCGTACAAGCCATACAAATTATCCTGCGAACCGAAATCCAGATCGTTGGCCCAAGTCAGACGCGGCAACAACTGATCCTGTTTTTGCTCCAGTTGCCAGGCACACAGCGAATTTTTACGCCGCAGCCGTTGGTTATGCACCGGTGTCATTTGTTTGATCAGATTGGCTTCGGTTAATAGCGCACCCAGTTCACCGCCGGTTTCGATCCAATCGATGCGCTTGGTTTGCTGGGACAGGCTCATTTCCTTGGCGTGGCGATGGTCGGCGGCAAAGTGGGATAGCACCCGCTGGCGGATATTGACGCTTTTACCAATGTACAGCGGCAAGTCGTTTTCGCCATAGAACAGATAGACGCCAGGGCCTTCCGGCAATTCATGGACGAGATTCGGATCCAGTTGTGACGGCAGGCTGGAGCGCTGCACTAGGTTTTTTACCGTAGATTCGATGGTATCGGCATAAAACTGCTGGTTCGCATGCTGCCAAAACTGATGAATCAGTTGGGCATCGGCTAAAGCACGGTGGCGTTCCTTGGCTGTCAGTTGATGGCGTTCGATCAGGCTATCGAGATTGTGCCGGTGATACTGTGGATACAGTGCCCGCGACAACTTCACGGTGCACAGTACTTGCGGTTTAAACATTAGGCCAACTCGTTTGAATTCATTTTTTAGGAATCCATAATCGAATCTGGCGTTATGGGCAATGAACAGTCGGCCTTGCAATAAGGCATCCACGTCCTTGGCTACCTGTTCAAAGGTGGGTGCTTTTTCTACCATGGCGTTGCTGATACCGGTCATCTGTTCGATGAATAACGGAATGCGCATTTGCGGATAAACCAGTTGGCTCCATTCCCGCACGCCATCGTCATCCACCAGGACAATGCCGATCTCGGTAATACGGTCTTTCGTGGCAGAACCGCCGGTGGTTTCCAGGTCGACAAAGGCTAAGGGTTGCATAGTGGAGTCCTAACGGTAACTGCGCATCTGGCCCACCAGTACGCCTTGAATGCTGACTTGCGATGGATGGAAGCGCATGGCTTCCATGCTGGAATTAGCGGGAATCAATAACACCTCATCCGCTGTCTGCTCAATGACTTTCAAGGTAGCCTCCTGATTGTCGATCAACGCGACCACAATTTCCCCATTGCGGGCGTGACTACGTTGTTCGATGACAACCCAATCGCCATCCAGTATGCCGGCTTCGATCATGGAATCCCCCTTAACTTTAAGCACATAACAGGCCTGTTCGGTACGAAGTTGATCGGGGACATTAATCCATTCGGTATGCTCAATGGCCTCGATCGGTTTGCCGGCGGCAATGCTGCCCACTAAGGGCAAAGCGTGAGGCAGATGTTGACCAGATTCACGCAATCCGAAGGCCTTTTCCGTCAACCGAACCCCTCGATGTTTGAGCCCCATGGTTTCGACAAAACCGGCGTTGATCAATCCGCTCAAAGTCAAATGTAACGAGCCCCGTGATTTCAAGCCGAGTGCCTGACACAGTTCATTCAACGACGGTGGCCGTGGAAACTGCGCCTGGTTGTCCAGCAAGAAATCTAAAATGGCCTGTTGTTTTCGGGTTAAGGCGCTCATGCGGCAAAAAAATACGGTTCAACTAGATTGAGAACAATCATAGAACGTTTGCGTTTTAGATGGTAGTCTTATGTCATCAATAGTTTGTAATTCACCGTGATGCCCATGACCGAATCATTGCCATTTTCGATCCTCAAACCCTCACAACCGTTACCCCAAATCCGTGACGGATTAGATTGGTTTCATCTTGCCAAACCGGAAAAAAAACGACGACTGCCGCTGTTCATCAGCAAAGTAGCCGCGGGTTTTCCATCACCGGCTGATGATTATGTGGAAAAGACCCTGGATTTAGAGGAATTGCTGATTCAAAAACCGGCGGCGACTTTTTTTGTGCGCGCCCAAGGCGATTCCATGCTCGGCGCCGGCATCCATCCCAATGACATTCTGGTGGTCGACCGTTCCAAGGAGCCGATGCCCGATAAGATCGTGATCTGCGCGCTCAACGGAGAATTGACGGTGAAGCGTCTGATGGTTACTGACGGTCAATGGTGTTTGAAAGCCGAGAACCCGGCGTATCCGGATATTCCCTTGACCGAGGATCTGGAAACTGTGTTTTGGGGGACGGTGACCAATGTCATCCACCCTGTCTGATCATGACGGAACAAGCGCGCATCTGTCTTGTCGACTGTAACAATTTTTACGTGAGTTGTGAGCGGGTGTTCCGGCCGGACCTCAATGATAAACCGGTCATGGTGCTCAGCAATAACGACGGTTGTGTAGTGGCGCGTAGCCAGCAGGTTAAAGATTTAGGCATCAAAATGGGTGTACCTTTATTCCAGGTGCAGCATTTGGTCAATCAGCACCGGATCCAGTTGTTTTCGTCGAACTATACCTTGTACGCGGACATGTCGGCGCGGGTGATGAGTTTGCTGGAAGAATTTACGCCGCGCATGGAAGTGTATTCGATTGATGAAGCGTTTTTGGATTTAACCGGCGTGTATCCTTGTTACCAAGATCCCATGGCCTATGGCCAACGTATCCGCAAGACGATTGCTCGGCAAACCGGCATTCCGGTCTGTGTCGGAATGGGACCGACCAAGACCCTGGCTAAGCTAGCCAACTTTGCCGCCAAGAAATGGAAACAAACCGGCGGTGTCCTCGACATTACCGACCCCATCCGTCGGGAAAAGCTGATGAGAATCGTCCCCGTCGATGAAGTCTGGGGGATTGGCCGGCAAACCACGAAGCGCCTTAATCAGTTGGGTATTCAAACGGTTTGGGACCTAGCCAACCAGTCGCCTAAAACCATCCAGGCGCAATTCAGCGTCGTGGTCGCCCGTACGGTCATGGAGTTGAACGGTACGGCCTGCCTCGATTTGGAAGACGTCGCAGCGGACAAACAACAAATCGTCTGTTCACGGTCGTTCAGTCGCAAACTGACAGAACTGGAGGAGTTAAGTCGAGCCTTGTCGGCATACTGTACCCGAGCTGCGGAAAAACTACGCCGACAACAGTCAGTGACTGGTTGCGTCAGTGTGTTTATTCGCACTAATCCGTTTGCCGTTCAAGATCCTCAGTACCAGCGATCGGCAACCGTTAAGTTGGATGCGGCCACCCAGGATACCCGCACGATTATTCGCGTCGCACTCTCGAGCTTAAAAGCCATCTACAAACCCGGCTTTGGCTATCAAAAATGCGGTGTCCAACTGAGCGCAATTCGCCCTACCGCATCGCCCTCGCAGTTCGATCTCTTCGACTTGAGCTGCGAGGGTACGCCGCCCGATAACGCCATCCTCATGCAAACCCTGGACACCATCAATCGACGATTCCCCAAAGCGGTCACGATCGCGTCATCGGGCTTCGATAACAGTTGGAAACCCAAAGCCGAACGCATTTCACAACGCTACACCACCGATTGGCGAGAATTGGTCATCGTTCGCTAACTGCATGACTCAGCATATAAAGAACGTTTGAGGCTCCTCTGGTTCCAATTGCCTAGACATCGATTCACAATAGTGTTGGAAACTCCCCGTGAATTCGATGGCAGGAAGAAGATTGTTGTCAATCATGTGAGGAATATTGAGATCGATCAGAAGTTCGTTGATGTCTTCGAATTCTGTCTTAGCGTCATCGGTTGTCAAGAGCGGCCAAACGTAAACGGTTGACAGTGCTTTATCATCATCAAAAAAAGCCGCCCGTATTTCCGTGGGTATGCCATCGACGCCGTGTTTACTGAGCAGGACTTTTGACACGGGATAATCTTGGTCTTTCATAATTACCTTGTAGAAGATATCAAGCCCATTGAGTAAATGGATCCCGCGCGAGGCGGCAATACTGAGCGGATTGGGTTTTTCAACAGCCCAGACAGGGTGCCCGGTTTGTTCATCCATCTCGTCTTCAAAGGCTACTGACCATTCTTCGGCAAATCCGCCAAAGGCATCCGATTTGGGCTGTTCACAAAAAAGGGGGGTTAATGCCTGATCGCTAATCACCACACCCACTAGGAATCGCAAAATGAGGTCGCCCTCCGGACTCTCAGAGGGCTTCATAACAAAAGAACGGCGTGATTCCGATATTGAAATTTCGCCTTCGGCTTGCTCGATCAATTGCTGGTTGATCTGGCGAATTTGGCTAGGTAACCAGTTGATGTCTTCAAGGGTGAATAATTCGTCGTGAATGGCGAGGGCTTGTCTATCGTTGATCAGCCTATGGCTTTGAAGCAATAGTCTAATGCGTTCGGGGTCTTCAATACGCTTAGGTAAAGCCTTTCCATGATGGGGCTCGATGACCATCGGAATGGCGAATACGATCGCCTCTGCATTCGGCATAGACGGCAATCTCACCCGAATGCGTTCGGCGAGCGAAACAATGCGCTCATTTAATATCGAAAATACGTGCAAACCTTCCGATTGTCGTAAAGCGCTTACCAAAATATCGTCCTGGCCATTTGCAATACAGGACTCAATAAACGCTCGCAAAAGTGAATCGAGCTCAGGCGACGTTGGGTTCAGGGCGACTGTCTTAGCGGTTAACGTAATGAATTCAACCAAAGGATCCGACGTAGCGGTGTCGTTAATAGAACGGTTTAACATGATAATGCTCCTGGGTTGTGTTGAAGTTGAGCAGTAAAACAAGTTTTGGATTTGGCCTGAGACTGCGGTTATGCGCCGGATGTGTGTGGATGATGCAGTGCAGAAAACAGATGACATTCATGGAACACCTACACCCGCTTTTGCGTATTGGCCAACAGCACGTTGACGGCGTAGGCCACGACAAAGACGCCCACCGGAACGGCTTGCGGCGGAATCGGAAACGGTAAGGTCAAACTGACCAGCAGCAGATACAGTGCGCCCAAAATCAGGTAGAGGCTGTAGCGATGCGCCATGGGGCTGGGGTAATCGAAGTTGGTCTGGCTGATCTTACGCCGCACCAGTCCGTCGACGACAAACGGCAGCAAGGCAGTTGCCAAGTACGGTAACCAGATGCAGGCCGTGGTCAGGCGTTTAATCATTTGAAAGATCGTGTCCCACAGCACGTTGAGCCGGCTTTCGATGAAGGGAAATAAATCGTTACGTCCCACATCCTCGAAGCCTTTTGACATCTGCCGTTCACGTTCGGTTGGGATGAAGTAGCGGAACACGCTTTCTCGAATGCCGGTTGTGACGAACAAGCGATCGAACCAGCGTTGCGCCGTGTGGCTGATCTGAGATTCTTTAACGGCGCCAAAATAGCCGATCATCATTTGATCTTCAGCGCGCTGCAGTTCACGCGTCCATCGGTCCGACACGAAACTGGCCACCAGGATCACTTCCAGTAGCCAAAGCATCAGGCTGAACAACAGATTGCGGGTCATGAGCTCGCACCTTGGCGGTCATGTGCCGACCGCAGAATCGGCAACCGACCTTTGACGATCCGACCGCCGGATAACTTGGCGATGTAATGCAGGTCTGGCAGTTGTCCGAGTAACTGCGGGGCAAACAAATCACCTTCTTCTTCCATCAAGCGTTCACCGACATTGCCGGAAAACACCGTAGGATTAGTCGCACTGGTGGCGACGCCTTGGGTGCGCATGATGTATTTCAATCGCGTTTTCGGCAGATTGTCGGTGATGTACTGCTGGGTCTCGCTGTCCATGATCCTGAGCGCGATCAGGTTGTTGACGTTACCCAATACCTGGCGGGCTTTGTCCTGAGAACCGGTGCGGGCGGCAAAATCGGCAAAGGTCTGGGTGGCGATGAACAGTCGAATCTTGGCGCCGCGGCCTTTGTTCAACACCTGAATGAAGGGGTCGTTGATGACTTCGGCTGCTTCATCGACGAACACATTCACCGGTCGGTCCGAGACGCCATAGTTGTAGCGATCGCCGGCGACGGCGGCCAAGTCGGCTAACAGAATCGAGCCAATCGCGCTGCCCACCATGCCGTCCGATAACGAGTCTAGGCCGATGTAAGCGACCTGAGCTTTTTCGATGATGTGGCCGGTATTGGTGATGGGACGCAAATCATCCACGTCGTGCGGATTCGGTGACAGCAGCGGCCCCAATGAACCGGAGGTCAGCATGTTCATGATCGGAATCAAGGAGGCGACCATCTTGCTGAAGTGCGCTCGGTCATGTTCGAATAAGGACAACAAACCTTCCAAATCCAGATTCGGCAGTTGATACTGCACGACCTCCCGGTAAAACCGCACTAAGCCTACCGCTTTGGAATCAATCTCCTTGGCATTCTTCAGATAAGGCCGTGCCTCTTGCCGCCAATGGCCCAGGTTATTGTCGAAATAGCGTTCCAGGGCTTGAATCACCAGTGTCGAAGGACCTCCTTCCAAATAACGACGCAGTTTGACCAACGTTGGACGTTCCTCGATCACCATTAACCCTTGAATAACATTATCCAGCGATTTTTGACCGAAGGCTTTGAACGGGTCGTTACTGCTTTCGCTGGGCGAAATAGCGCTGATACGGCTGGCGATTTCCGACGGCCGGTTGAAATTGTGCAAGGGATCGAGACGGACGCTGTCTTCCGGAAACGCCGGGTGGAAATACACGAAGCGATCCGGGCGCTTGGCCAAGGCGCAAGCCCGTTTGGCGCAGGCCATCAAATCCTTGTCGCCCTTGGGATCAATGATGATCACTGCTTCGCCACGCAACACGGCTTGTGTCACCAACACGTCAAAGGCGCGGGTTTTGCCGGCACCGGTGGTACCGACCAGCAGCGTATGGCCGGCGGTATGCTGCAAAGGCTGGCGAATGTCGCTTTCGGACACTTCCAAACCGTGAATCCAAGCCGAGCCCATGCGTTGATGATCGCTCGGAATCAGCGTCGAGACATCGCGTTTCAATATCTCGTAGGCCAATTGCGCATGCTTTTGCACCCAATCGAATCCCCAGCCGAACCACAAGGCCTCGGGATGTTGCTTCACCATGGTTACAAGCTTTTCGGCATCCAGGTATTGGAATCGAAACTGCCGCAACCGGCGTTTGCGGTACCAGAGACTCAAAGCCGGCGACAGCCGCCAACAGGCCATGACTCCGCACGCCGTCATCAACCAATCGAAAGGTTCGCGCGGCAAGCCTGACCAGCGACTGGTGAAATGCGCCAAACCCGCACCGCCCAACCAACCCGAGATGGCATACACCTCGAAGATGGGCCGCCAGGGAAACTGATAGTCGTAATCGGATTTCATGGCGTGCGACGCAGTTGTAAACAGGTACCGACACTTCGGAAATCACCATGACTGGCAAGTTCTCGCATTAACTGGGTGCGGGTCAAGCCGGGTGTGTAACTCAGAAAAGTCGCTATCGACTGTTCGTCCACTTCAAGCCATGTTGAGTCATCCCCAGCCACTGCCATTCGCGCGGGCGCTTGTTGTAATTCGTCCATCCAGTGTCTGATGGCTTGCCGGTAGTGCTGCTTTTTGTGGGTGCCCGTGTCCGATTTCGCTTTGGACGACTTGGCATTCACGTCCTCTGGGTTGTGGGGTACCACTGAAGCAGACTTGGGTGTGGCGTTGTCCGGCAAGGGTTTGGCATCGAGAGGAATTTCCTGGCTGATTCCTGGCGGACTGGGTGATAGCGCTGATGGCTTTGGAGTGTTTTTTGACGTGCGCTCGGCATTCTGTTCCCGTGTCTGAACTGACAATTCTGATTCAATCGGTTGAGGCCGATAGACATCGGGTATGGTGGTGTTGGCCAAAAGCTGTTTGAACATGCCGCTTGGTTCACTGGCGAGAAGTACGCCACGGATCTGCTGGATCTCTCTGACCTTACGCATAGGCGAAAGCACATCGGTCACCAACCAGCCTTTTTCCTCCAGGACGAGAATAAACTGATTGGTTTCCAACTTGAGTGCATCCGGCGTCTTGGGAAAACTCAGCAAGCACTGTTGCTGCACCTCCAAAATATCCGTGCCCCAGCGCCATTGTTCAGCCGCGACAATGGCAGCCAGTTGAATCAGCCAGTGCCCTGCTTGACCTTGCGAGGCAAACCAGTGTCGGGCCACGTCACTTTGATCTTGCTGAGTATTATTCGGTGCAAGGGAGTCTGACTCGACTTCAATCACGCCTGTCGAGTCGCTGCTTGGCGATGTTGGCGTGGTGTCGTTTTGATGAGGATCGACCATTTCTCCCACCTCGAGACCCGCATGATCGCTTAACCCACTGCCACTGTCTGTCAGCGCATCCATAGCCAAAATTGCCGCTAAATCGGCAGGTAAGATCGGTTCAGCGACGTGTTCACTTTTGGGCTCGTCCGCGTTTATTTTGACCGGGTTATCATGCGCCTTCACTTTTCGCCGCTTTCCGACCTTGACGTTAGGTTCGCTCGTAGACTGGGAGACTAACGGGATTTGATCAGCAGCAGGTGACTCGGTCTCATCCTTCACTTCGGCACCGATCACAGGGACCGGCGGTTCACCGCTATACACCAGCTCGATCGAGGCCAAGCGCAACATGAACAAGCTGCCATTCAGACTCTCGGTTTGCATGTGCCAATAACGAAATCGTCCGCCGTTGGGTAGAGATTTTGGAATCGCGAGCCCGCGTTCGATCAAAATATCCGCCAGGGTATCTTCATCGCGCGGGATGCCGGGGATATGATCCTTATCCAACAGGCTCAGAATTTCTTTAACGGCGGTGCGCCAGACGATATACAGACCGTCTTCGAATCGCCAAATCCTGGCACCTTTTTCGTTGGCCAGCCATTGACCGGATTTAATCAAACGGCGCATGGCATCGCACAGGTATCGTTCAACCGGCATGCCCATCGCGGATTCCAAACCGTGGTAGTGGGCCTTCAAATCCCGTTCCACACTCATGCAATCGGCGGCCATCACCAGCGCATAGCATTTGGAGCCCCGATCCAGGCCATGGATGGTTTCCAACAGAGCTTGCATGATCTCAGGGCCGGGCTCCAGAATGAAGGCACGCGATTCGCGGGTCAAAACCCGCTCGATGACCAGTGCAGAAAACTGTTCATGACGTTTATGCCGATTCTCACGCCAGCGCAAAAAATAACGCTCGATGTGATGCTGGTTAGCCCAATCCGTCAGGTTTTCATCGCAAGGATTCCAAGTGTGTCCGCCGTGTTGGTCGATCACGGCCATGTCGGATACCGGTTTGCCGATGTCATGCAGCAACCCGGCAAAACACACAGCCAGTCGCCAACGCAGTTCCAGGGATTTTCTTACTTTAGGGGTGGCATCGGTGGCAAACAGACAGTCCTTGGAGGCCAGGGTCGCCCAGTGCGCGACCTCCAACCCATGCCGAAACAAACCACCAGCCCCTCGATGATGATGGGACTCTGATGCCGGCAGCAGATGACTGAAGGCGGCATAACGCGCGATCACCGGCAATACGATGCTTTGAAACAGCGCCTCCGGTAACGCCAATGTCTGTTCGATGGTCTGAATCAGCTCGGCTTGGGTACCGAGAATGCGTGCAACCGGCGCGGCCGGCAGCCCCTTCATGAAGGGCGGGTAACGTGGAATCTCGTCTTCCTGGATGGCCGGGCAAGGCTCAGGTACGGGTTGACTCGCGCCCAACCAACGCTGCAGCCAAGGAATCCGAAATGAAGAGTGATGAGTTTTCATGGCGACCCATCATGCCTAACTTTTTTTCGAGGTCATCTTCGAAATCGCAATAATTATCGCGATTTCGATGACGAGCCCCAAAAAATAATGCTTACTGTGTTGAGTCTTCAAAAATCGACTGGAGACGACATGAGTATTCGAAACACCCCCGTTACCTTTCTGGTGCCCATCCTGTTCTGTATAGGCTGTAGTACCTTACCCGCACCGTCTGACTTGGTCAGCGAAACCGTCATTGAATCGCTGGTTACACCGTCATTGGCCGAGTTACCCTGGCGCCTCGACCACGCTAGACAGCCCAGTCGTTTGGGCGGTTCGGTATGGTGTACCTCATCCATCGAACATGTGGTCAGACGCGAGGATCCGGTATGGCCAACCATAACGGATTCCTCCCTTGATGAATTCGTCAGAAATGAAAGCGCCGAAGCTCCCGATCCCATGACCCTGGAACGGGCTTGGCGCAAATACTGTCATCATCAACTGGACCTGACCGACGTAGAGCGCGAGATGCTCCAGCGAAACCCACCGCCGGTGACTTCGCCATCCACGCACTGCGACCCCCGCAGTTTGAAAAAGTGAGGTGGGTATGACTCAAAATACCGTCACGTCACTGACCAATCTGACCGAACGCTTCCAGTCATTGACTGAGCGCAAGAAAGCCCAGCCCCGACGCGTGGAGCCGTTAGCGACACTTCCCAGTTGGCCAACCGGTATGCGTGGCACGCCGAATGCCTGTTTGCGCAGTGCGTTGTTTGCTGGTGTGCAGGGAAATGAGCGGATAGCGTACAAAAAGCGCACCTTATTGGCGGCCGTCGAGGGCATCGAAGTCCGTTATCTGGGCGTTCAGCTCAATCAGTCCGATCTGGACGTCTGGATGCAAATCGTGCATCTGTCCAGAATGCAATTGCCGGGCTTTAGCGTAACCTTCAGTGCGCACGCGCTGCTGATGGCGTTAGGCCGATCGACCGGCAAAAGTCAGCACGAATGGTTGAAGGAATCCATGGCGCGTTTAGGCGGCGCCTTCGTCGAAATCACCTACCACGGTCGGCAGACGTTTGGTGAAAAAGGCTTTTTGCGCTACCACCGCGACGAAATTACTCAGCGCTATGTAGTGGAACTGACCGAGTCGATGTTACGACTGTTCGAAGACGGTTACACCCATATCGAATTCGAACAACGGCAGCAATTGCGGAAACATCCACTGGCGTTATGGCTGCATGGCTTCCTGTCGTCGCATGCCGCACCGTATCCGTTGAAACTGCAAACGCTTTACCAACTCAGCGGCAGTAGCACCCAAAATCCCCGCGACTTCAAACTGCGGGTGCGTAAAGCCTTGCAGGCCTTGGTCACTATCGGCGCTATTGAGCGCTTTGAAATCGATGAGGATGTCGTTAAGGTCAAAAAACAACCCACACCAACGCAAAAACGGCATCTCGAACTCAGGCAACATTGACCAAAATGGCACGGCATTCGACTGACGCTATTTTAGCCCGGTCGATGCCACCCCGACACGGCATTCGGCTGACGGGCACACGGCATTCGACTGACAGAGGCACGGCATTCGGCTAACAAGGTAACGGCATTCGACTGACACCCCACGGCATTCGGCTAACGCAAAGCACGGCATTCGGCTGACAAAACACACGGCATTCGACTAACGCTCAGTCGATTTTTTGGAATCGCTGCAAGCCATGACTGGCGTGTCCTACAGCGATTTTCAACAACTCGAAAAAATGGGTGCTAATCTATTTATAATCTTTTTTTAATCTTAATAAGGGACTACGCCCCTGTGGATAACTTTCAGTCCAAACCTTCGCGTAAACTTTGCCGACAGCGATGAAATGCATCGCGGAACTTGCCCAGTAAATCGATTTGTTTGCGTAGATCGACAAACTCGTTTTCAAATTCCTCCACCAACGAGACTTCCCAATCCGGTTCTTTTTTCAGAATGTGCTGCAAGGGATAGCGATAGCCTTTGCCTTTTTTGATGTGCTGGGTGACCGGTTTGGTGTGGCCGTCGATCGATAGCGATGCGATCAGAAACCACTCGATGGTGAACGAATAAGCACTCTCCCTCCGACGGATGCGAACCCCCATTCTGCCGCGTAGCGATGCCGGATGCCTTTTGCGTTCCAGGTTAACGCGTCGCCAATAATCATCGACCAGCATGCGGGCTTGGCCATGCAAACACTCAACCTGGACTTCCAGCCACTCAATCACGCGTTCATCGGCTAATGCCGATTCATCGTGCTCTGCATTTAACGAATTCATGTAAAAAACCTATCCTTAACCACAGGTTTTTCTCGGCAAAAAACCTAGTGAGCTTGATGATGAATATTCAATGTCTCGGGTATCGTCAAAAATCGAGGCAATGACCTACCACCCTCACGTCCATCGCTAACCCATGTAGGGCAAGGGCTTGCCTGTTCGTGCTGGCCTGACATTTTCGATGCTGTTTACCTATACAGGCTTTTGGACAACAACCCTGAATAGGTTTTCCCGTGTGTAGTCATGGCCAGTGCCTAACCCTCAAAGCCCGATTGCGCACGGCGTTCAGCCTTCCGGTCGTTGTTAGGTTTTTGTGGCACATTTCGGAACTCCGAGTCGAATTGTAGGGATTCGAGCGCGTGGTACGGTTGCGAAAGGAGGATGATTTCGGCGGTTTCGTCGATGCCGGCCACACAGGGGCATTTTTTTGACCGCTTTGTCGAAATCGCCAAAATTATCGCGATTTCGATGACGACCAGGGCTTGGGTGTCGTAGACAATTGAGCTATGAACCCAAAACACGCTCTGCATCACTTTTTGCTCGTACTGCTACTGCCGACATCGGCGGTTTGTGGGGATGCGTCTGTCGACAGGCCGGCTGCGTCGTATTTCGAAGACAAACAACGCGGCTGGTTTTGGTACGAGGTGTTGCCGGAGCCGGTTAAAAAATCGCAACCCGAAATTCAAGCCGATCAGGAAAAGCCCAAGCCTGACAGTAAACAGCCCAGCGTCGTTCAGGCTGAAGTTGATCACAAAGCTCAAGCCCAGACTGCTGTAGAACCTCAACCCCTCTCATCCGCCTGGTTGAAGCAAAACCTGGAGCATTACCTAAACCAAGCCATCGACGATCCGAGTCCCGAGAACGTCGCCGCGTTTTATTACCTGCAGCGGGTGATGATGGACAAAGCCGAGCGTTTTACCAATGCAGCGCGTTACGTGGTGATGTCGGATCCGCAACTCGATGAAACGGTGCGCCGGCCGGTGGCAACTTATGCGGCCAATGAAGCCAATCATCAGGCCAGCGTGGTGGCCGAGCGTGCTTTGAAAGCGATTGCCGCCCAAGCCGGCATCTTGTTTTTCTTCCGGTCCAATTGCCCTTATTGCCATGTGCAGACGCCGATTTTGGCCATGCTGGAAAACGCTTATGGATTCAAGATTTATCCCGTGTCGCTGGATGGTTTACCGATGCCGAACGGCTTTTTCAGTCAGTTCAAACGGGATAACGGTCAGGCGGCGATGTTGGGGGTTGAACAGACGCCGGCGCTTTTCCTGATGAAACCGCCCAAGCAAATCGTACCGTTGGCGCAAGGCGCCTTGTCGCTGGAAGAAATCACCGGTCGGATTCTGCTGGCGGCCAAGGAATCCGGATGGATCGATGCCACCCAATACCAAACCACCCAGGGCATTCGTAACACGCCGATGTTGTTACCGGCCGCCGGTAGCATCAGCCCTGCGGTCACTCAAGATCCACTGTCACTGATCCAGGCATTGCAAGGCAGTGCGCATCTCGGGAGTACGCCATGACGTCATTTTCGCTATCTCGGCGCTATCGTCAGGTGCTGGTGTTGATTCTGTTGGTTGAAAGTTCCGTTCCAGCCTATGCCGACCTACAGCAGGAAATGGACAGCATGTTCGGTACCATGACCAACTTCACGGCGCCGACCGCGCATTTGGGACAGCGCCGGGGCGTGATTACCGGCGGCAGCTTGGTGGCGCGCAACGGCATCACCAATACCAACCTGGTTTCCTTCGTGCCGCCGTCGTTCAGCGCCGGCTGCGGCGGTATCGACTTGTTTGCCGGTAGCTTCAGTTTCATCAACTTCAACCAGTTTGTGCAACTGATGCGTAATGTGGCTGGCAATGCGGCGGGATATGCGTTTCAGCTAGCCGTCGGTGCCATGTGTCCCTGGTGTGCGTCGGTGATGACCGATCTGCAAAAGAAAATCCAGGAGATGAATCAAATGTTCAGCAACTCCTGTCGTTTGGCGCAGGGCCTGGTCAATGACACGGTCAAAGCTTTCGATCTGCAAAGCAAAACCAATCTGTCCAATGCCTCGTTTACCCAAGGTATTTCGGATGTGTTTTCCAGCTGGACCAATACCAGTACCTTGGGCGATCCGGTACAGCAGATCAAACAGAACGATCCTACGGATATGACCAAGATCATCCAAGGCAATCTGGTCTGGCGGGCCTTGGTCAATCAAAACGCCGGCGGTTGGTTCCGGTTTGGTGGCAACAGTTTGCTGGAAGCGGCGATGAGTATTTCCGGTACAGTGATTGTCGATGCCCCGCAAGCCGCGCCCGACGGCAAAGGCGAGAACAATGCCATCAGCGCGCCGCCGCCAGTGTTGCGGATCAAGGATTTGATGTACGGCAACGATGCCGGCAACAGTTATCAAACCGTCAGGATGTATACCTGCAGTGATGGCCATGACGCCGATCAGTGTCTGAAACCTATGGTCCAGAACGTCAATCTGGTCGGCTTGAAACAAAGGGTAATGGAACTCTTGCTGGGATCGGCTAATAGCGGCAATGGCTTGATTTACAAATTCTCGACCAACAGCGGCCAGATCACCGACAGCGAGAAAGCCTTCATGCAAACCGTACCGGATGCCATCGGCGGCATGATCCATAACCTGGCGAGGGAGGATGCCGGCATTGCCAAACTCTGGGCCGAAGAAGCGGCGCCAGTGATTGCCCTGGAATTGGCGCAACTGATCGTCAACAATTTGCTCAATGCCGTGCAAACCGCTGCGCACATGAATGATCACGCCTACGCCAAATTGCTGATGGATGCCTTGAAGGATGCTAGGGAGCAAATCCAGGACGAATACGTCACCATTGCCGGTCGTTATGGCAATCCACAAACGCTGATGGCGTTTTACCAGCAATTGATGAATACCGTAAAGCCAAAACATTACGGTACCGTGGCGCAATTGCCAGCTACCGGGACGGCTTGGCCAAGTCCTTAAACGCTCATTCCTTGCGTCTCCCCGCTATGTGTTTCTTCCACGTTGTATAAAAGGCAGGTTGCCCATGTTTGAAATCTTCTCCGTGGGCGATTCCGCCTATTTGCAAGCTGTCCTTAATGCCATCGCGATGATTTCCGGGACTGGCGATTACCGCACTGCGGCGGCCGTCGGCGGCTTGATCGGTGTCATCATCGTCATGCTGCGGGCGTTGTTGCAATGGGATGGTCGCGGCATTCGTTATCAGGATTTATTGCTGGCCTATGTATTGTGGCTGATGCTGTATGCGCCGTCGGTGCGGGTGTCGATCGAGGATGCTTATACTGGCAGCGTGGTAGTGGTCGACAACGTACCGTTGGGGCCGGCGGTCGTAGGCAGCGTGATGTCGAACATGGGTTATCGTACGACACGGTTATTCGAACAAGGCTTTGGAACACCGTCGATGACCGGCAATGGCTTTGCCGACAGTTTGCAGACGTTGACGGCGGTGCGGAAGAATTTATTGTCGCGGGTGAATTTAGGCGCAGCCAACGTGCCGAATGCCGGCAGTGACATGGAAACCTCGTTTGCCAATTACGTGCGGGAATGTACCTTGACCGGTGTCGATCTGAACCAGAAATCGGTGGATGCCATCTTACGCGATGCGGATCCCCTGAATGCCATTCGCTTCGATTCCGACATCTATATGACGCAAATCTATGTCGGTGGCCAACCTCAAACCAAAACCTGTACCGATGCCTGGGCCGATTTGAGCGTAGTGGCCAATGGCAATTTTGCGACGGCGCTGGCAGGGTTGTTGCAACCGACCTTGGGCGTACCGGCGGCAGGCGATACGGTGCCGAAAATCCAGGATGCCTTCGATGCGCTGGCCAGCCCTGGCGTAGTCGATGCTGCCGATTACATGCTGATGTCGGCGATCCTGCCCATGTTCGAGAAAGGCGTGATCGGTCGGCATGAAGACGGTTTGCATTGGAACAAAGCGGCCATGGTTGAACAAGCCATTCAACAACGCAATACCCAATGGGCCGCCGAGCAAACCCTGTTTGCCAAGATCGTCCGGCCCATGATGGCCTTCATCGAAGGCTTGAGTTATGCCATTGCACCGATCATGGCCTTTGTGGTGATGCTGGGCAATGTTGGTATCCGGATGAACATCGGCTATTTCTCGATGTTGCTGTGGATCCAATTGTGGATGCCGATTTTGGCAGTGATTAATCTGTTCATCCAGATGTCGGCCGCCGGCAAAATGGCGGCGCTGACTAAGGCGACTTACAATTTGCCGTCAATGATGGGCATTTACCAGTTGGACATGGAGTTGCAACAATGGCTGTCGATTGGCGGCATGTTGGCCGCTTCGACGCCGGCCATTACTTTGATGCTGATCTACCGCGGTGCAGTGACCGCCACCCATTTCCTGGGACGGATGGACGGTGGCGATTACGTGAACGAGAAAATCGCCACGCCGGATGTGATCAGTCCGGCGCCGGTATTGAATGCGCAAGCGCAACATCAATACAGTCCGTTGTCGGCAGTCACCCAAACCGGCGTCGATAAGGTGCTGCCGACCTTTACCGCCGGCAAAGACATGAGTGCGGTGGTATCGTCGGCTTACAGCGCTTCGGAACAGGCGACCAGCAGCTTCATGCACAGCGTGTCGTCCACGGCCTCGAAGTCGGCCAGCGTCACCAGCGATGCCTTTGACAGCCGTTCCTTGGGTAATCAAATCGCCAGCAGTTCCAGTTATACCGATGCCTACAACCGCCAGTTCGGTGAAGCCTTCGCCAAAAAACATGCCGATACCGGCATATCAGCTGATCAATTCTCGGCGTTGGTGGCCGGCAGTGCCAACGCCGGGGCCAAGCTCGGTAACGACCAACTCAGCGGTGCGATCTCCGGCCGCTTGCAGAACGACTTCAAAGTCAGTCAAGACAAATCCGATGCCATTGCCGCCGACATCAGTCAGACCGTCAATGACAGTCAGGGCTATCAGGCCGGTTTAGCTAAAAGCCTGGCACTGGATGCGCAAACCGGCACCCGAAACGTCGCCTCAATGGGACTACAAAACCAATCGTTGTCCTCTTTGCAACACAGCGCAACCGATGCGGTATCCGCCAGCGAATCCTATCAACAAACCCTATCGGCTCAACAACGCTTCGGCACACAAGCCAGCTTCGGTGCGGCGGAAACTGGATACAAAATCGCGCATGATCCTGGCTTGATGGAACGTCTGGATCAAACCCTCGATCAATACGGCTTGCGAGGTGATACGCAGCGACTGGCCTCGCAATGGAAAGTCGCCGGTTGGATTAGCAACGCCGATCAAGCCTATGCTGCCGCTGGCATGTCGTTATTGACCGGGTTTTCGTCACCCAGTTACCGCACGCTGGATGATCAACAATCGCACCAGGCGCAACTCTCGGGGTACCAACTGCTGGGCGATGCCTTTAATGCACCACAAGCCGATCAAACCTTGAATGCCAGCCAGAACGAATCGCTGAAAACCAATGCTCCGGAAACTGGTAAGGTTCAAGCATCAGTCGAACAGGCCAATCTCAAAGACCCACGCGCTGAAACCGAATCGCTAAATCAGCGTGCACAGGGACAGATTCGTTCAGCGACGGAAAAAGTTGCTGGAGGCGAAGCTCGAGTCGGAGCGCAACATGATCGCAATCTGGCAGAGCGTGAACAAAATTCAAAAGAAGGCTTTGGGCAATTGGCGAACATTAAAGCGGAGCACTTTAGGCAATCCATTGCGGCGGCTGCCAATGAAACTCCTTCGGCCGCAGAGGCTTCCTATAATTTTCTGGGAGGTAGTCTATACAATACCGCTAAAACATTAGAAGCAGTGGGAATGGTGGGTAAAGAACACATAAATCAATTCGTTGCATATGCTCGCACAGCCTATGAAAATGGCGAAAACGTATGGGAAGCTGTTAAATCTGCAGCATCACAATCCTATCCTGGATTTACCGAAGTATCGCAAATTTGGGCCGATCAAAGAGTCAATGAAGTGGCAGATAAGTTGACGCCAAATCAACAGGCTTACTATAAAGTAGCTATGTTCGAAGCATTTTCCGGAATTGCCGTAGGTGGTGACGATAACGGCAGTATGGGTGCGGCAAAACAACGTTTATTGAATGAAGAAGATCCTGTAGATGTAGATAATGTTGCGAAATTGCTAAGACAAGCCGCAGGTCAAAATAGACCGGATTTAATCGATCAAATAGGTAACCTTAATCGTGCACGTGGACGAATTAATTATTGAGTATTAGCTACTGGCCTTTCTTCGAAGATTTTGTAAAACACCTACGACGAGCCAGCGCAACATCATGATTCCTGAAAAAAGAAGCAAATAGTCAATCAGATTAGGGTTTTCGTTCGCTAACACTAAGGCTATGGAAACTAAACCAGCCCAATAGTAGTTACTTTCGTGAGATAGTTTGGCCGCCATAAACTCAACAAACTGAACAGTTAGCTCTGCCGCAGCGAGAATAGCCAATATAAGAGTACCGATAGTCCCAATAAAATTGAATTCTTCCGGCAACTTTACCCAAATACTTATGAACCAAATTAATCCAAAGCATATTGTCATCATCACTAAGCCTTTAAAGGCATCGAGAGACAGAGTTCTTGGATGAAATCGTTCAAAAAATCGTTTTAACCCTCCCGGAAACTTCGCAAAAGTTGCACCGCAAAAGGGGCAGATCGATCGCAGGGGTTGACCATAGTACGTCACCACTCTGGGGACCATCGTGCGGTGACATTCAAGGCAATTGACAGTAGCATGATGGCCGGCGAATACCGACCTTTCGGGCGCAGTCTGATGCGGTTTAGATGATAGTCTTAGTTGACGTGAGTGTGATGGAAACGAGGACATTGATGATCTCCAACCTTGCTTAACAAGCTTATCGTACTGCGAATAGGCTGAGCTGCCAAGTTAGCTTTAATCCAATTGGATTGATAGCCATTGACATTGACATTGAAGTTCTGTGACTTCAAGAGGTCACCCACCATAACGCAGCCA
Source organism: Methylomonas fluvii (assembly GCF_014850975.1). GTDB lineage: Bacteria > Pseudomonadota > Gammaproteobacteria > Methylococcales > Methylomonadaceae > Methylomonas > Methylomonas fluvii. Next base: position 56,318 of record NZ_JACXST010000001.1, read on the forward strand.
AATAAAGACGAAACGGGATATTTTTAAACTGAATTAAACCCGAAACCTGTCGTTCAAATTTTCTAGTTTTTTAGGAACTGGCAGGCAAGACCCGGCCAAAACCAGTCACTCACAACTCTTTAAACTCCCTTCTTTGGAGGTCCGCACGTCACCCGTTTTCTGTCACTGAAAATCCTGTAACTTCCTTTAATTTTTATGCTGTAGCGTTGCCATACCTGCAATACAGGGAAGGCATTAAAAACAGATTCAACAACGTCGAGGTAATCAAGCCACCGAGTATCACTACCGCCATGGGGTATTCGATTTCGTGGCCGGGCACGTTGCCTTTGAGGATTAGCGGTAACAGGGCCAGACCGGCACAGGCAGCGGTCATTAGTATCGGTGCCAGACGTTCTTCGGCGCCACGCATCGCCAATCCCGCCCCAAATACCTGGCCTTCTTGCTGTTCCAGATGTCGATAGTGGCTTAACAGCATGATGCCGTTTCGGGCAGCAATTCCCAATACGGTGATGAAACCGACCAGCGAGCCGAGCGACAGTAACCCGCCACTTAAAAACGCTCCAACAACGCCGCCGATCAACGCAAACGGCAAGGTTAACGCCACTAAAAGCACCAAGCGCAACGAGCGAAAATCAACATGCAGTAACACCAGTATGCCCAGCAATGAAGCCAAACTCAACCACGCCAGTCGTTCGCTGGACGCTTGTCGTGCTGCGTATTCACCCAGAAACTCCGGGTGATAGCCTTGCGCAAACGTCAGGTTTTTCACGCGGTTTTCAATTTCCCTAGCCACGCTTCCTAAATCGTTGCCACTGACATTGCAGGTAACGTCGATTCGTCGCGAGGCGTTTTCACGTTTGATTTCGTTCGACGTAGGTGCAATGAAGATGTCCGCCACATCGCCCAACGGCACGCGTGCCCCGGATGGCGTATCGATAGTGAGTTGTCTGAGTGCAGCGAGATCATGACGGTCCCGTTCAGCACCCCAAACCGCCACGTCGATGACTTTTTGGTCACGGTAAATTTCGCCGACCTTACTGCCTTTGATTAGCGTAGCTGCGGCCCGGCGCACTTGACCGGCTGTCAAACCAAAGTTGGCCGCCAGGTCAGGCTTAAGCCGTATCTGTATCTGCGGTACCAATATTTGCGGTTCCACCTTCAGGTTGGCGATGCCGGGCACATCAGTGATGGTTTTACTGACTTCGGCAGCTTTATCTCGTAGCACATCCAAGTCAGGTCCGTACAAGCGCACCACCACGGTCGCACTGGCGCCGGTCAGCACTTCCTTGATCCGTTCGCGCAGATAGGTCAACACATCGCGGTACAGACCCGGATAACCATCGACGACGGACTGGATTTTTGCCACGGTACTGTCGTAATCAACCGCCGTATCTAAACTAATCCATAACTCGGTAAAATTCGGTCCTACCACTTCGTCGGCAACTTCAGCCCGGCCAATATGCGAACCGAAATTGCGCACACCGGGAATCGCCCTTAGTTCCTTGCTGACCTGTATCGTAATGCGGCGCATGGCTTCCAGCGAGGTACCGGGCTTTTCGACCCAGTGCATCAAAAAATCGGTTTCCTTGAAGTTGGGCAGAAACGACTCACCGAGTCGCGGTAATGCGATGGCTGTCGATATAAAAGCCATCATCAGGAAACCTGTTGCCCATTGCGGACGGCTGACGATAGCCGGCAAGAGTTGACGATAATGCCGCTTTAAAACCTGCGTCAGCGGCGCTTCGCTTTGGCGTGGCTTGGCATTCGGCAGCAGCATCAGGCACAAAGCCGGCGTCACGGTCAGCGCCACCAGCAGCGAAGCCAGAATCGCCAATAAATAGGAAAACGCCAGTGGCCTAAAAAAGGTGCCGGCCAAGCCGTCCAGGAAAAACACCGGCACGAACACCAGCGCGACGATCAAACTGGCAAACACCACCGCACTACGCACTTCCAGTGAGGCCTTCAAGACTACGCGGAAATTTGACAGCGGATGGACCGCCTCTCGGTTCAATCGCAGCCGACGCATGATGTTTTCGACGTCGATAATGGCGTCATCCACCACTTCACCGACTGCAATCACCAGGCCGGCCAGTACCATGGTGTTAAGCGTGCCGCCGCGCAAATACAGCACCAGAGCAGCCGTCAGCAGCGACAGCGGAATCGCCGACAGGCTGATCACGGCAGTTCGCCACTCGAACAAAAAGGCGATCAGAATGACCGCCACTAAAATGCACCCCAATATCAGTGCATCACTTAAATTATTTAACGAACGTTCGATGAAGGTTGCCGGACGAAAGATAGTCGGATCGATGTCGACCTCATGCAGACCGGGTTGCAAAGCCGCCAGTGTCGCTTCGACCTTACGAGTCACATCCAAGGTATTGCCCCAGGGTTGTTTTTCGACAATCAGCAGTAAGCCCGGCCCATCGTTGATCACCGCATCGCCAATCGGCGGCGGATGACTTTCAACGATTTCAGCCACATCGCCCAAGCGCAACGGCGCTCCGCCAGTAAACTGCACCACGGTGCGCGCCATATCGTCCGGTGTTTGCAGCGAAGACACGTGTGTCACCGGCAGGCGTTGATTGGGTAGATCAACAAAGCCGCCAGCCGATACGGTGGCCGCATCGCCCGCCGCACGCACCACCGCATCCAGCGTCACGCCGTTGGCGGCCAGGCGATCAGGATCGACCCGCACCTGTAACTGCCGATCACGTTGCCCCCAAATGGCTACGTTGGCCACACCCGGCACCGCCATCAAGCGTGGGCGAATGGTCCACAAAGCCAATTCGGACAATTCCATTTGCGACAGTTTTTTCGATGTAACGCCAATCTTCAGCGCCCGACTGGTGGACGATAACGGCGATAACATCACCGGAGCGCGAGCCACAGCCGGTAGTCGTGGTGTGACGGTGGCGACGCGCTCCTGCACCAACTGTCTGGCCCGCATCAAATCCGTACCCTCCTGAAAGATACAGACCACTGACGACAGACCCAACACCGACTTGGAACGAAGGGTTTTGAGCCAGGCCGTGCCGTTGACCGCGTTTTCCAAGGGTACGGTGATCAGGCTCTCCACTTCCTCTGTGGACAATCCGGGTGCTTCAGTCTGGATTTCCACCAGCGGCGGCGCGAATTCCGGGAACACGTCCAACGGCATTTGCCGGGCGGCTTGCACACCCAATATCACCAGTACCACAGCCAAGGCCAACACTAATAGACGTTGGCGTAAGGCAACAGTAATCAACCAGCGCATCATTTGCCGACTCCAAATTCGGTGCCGAACAATTCGGCCACACCGGAAGTAACCACTTCGATACCCGCCACGATGTCGCCCGTTATGGCGGCTTGATCGTCAACCACCCGCAGTACCTGTACCCGTCGGCGCATATACCTATTGGTTTCCAACACTTGATATATCCAGCTGCCACCACTCACGTCATGCACAATCGCCGACCAGGGTACGACGAGATTTTCGTCATCGCTACGCAGCGGGATTGAAACACCGACCCGCTGACCGGGGCGTAATGAGGTATCCGAATTTTTCACCGCATAGAACAGATCGACCGTGGCGGCAGCCGGATTGGCGGAAGGCGGCGCAGCGACCGGCACGGCAGGACGAGAGACATTTTCAGGCGAATCTTTCAGCCCGCTAACACGGGCTTGGGCTGTGGTGTTCAATCCCGATACATCATCGACATAGACCGGCACCCGCACCCAAAACGTGCTCCGGTTGTTGACGTCTAACAGCGCTGGACCAAGCAAATCGCGGCGTTCGTACGCGGTTTTTAGATTGGCCTCGGCCAAGCCTAGCTGTATTCGTGCATCATCGACCGAGCGTTCGGTGCCCACCTTGTCGCGGCGCATCTGTTCGGCGCGATTCAAGGCTATTTGCGCGGCTTGCACTTGCACCTTGGCCTGTTCCACCTGACCGTCGGCGTCGATTTGCGATTGCGCCAAACGCACGAGCTCTGCCGGTGCCAGCGATGGCAGAATGGTATAAACCGATTGCTTGTTACCTTTTCCTGAACCATTCAGCGCCGGCAACGTGATCTCGCCGCCAAACAAGCGCGTGCGCGTTAGGGATCGCTTGTCAACCGTTGTGGTAATGATGCCGAGCCGGTTGACGGCTTCCGCTGTCAAGACAACTTTGGTCAGATCGCTTTCCTTCACGGGATGTTCGATTTTGGCAGGCGGCGGCGATGTCGATTCGGCGGCCGGTAGGTTGCCGGTCATTAGTAATAAAACTGACAGCAGGAGTCGACAAGTCGATGACTTGTGGTTTGGATGTGCTGGGTTCATAAATATCCGACCTTGGAGTCCAGTAATGTGTAAGTTAAGAAGGCTTCAGACGCTGGCCAACGCTGCGTTCCAGCTCTGCGTGGGCGCGGCGTAAATCGGCGGCGGCTTGCGCGGTTTTCAATTGCGCGTCCAGCCAACGGCGTTGGGTTTCGAGTACGAAGAGGTAGGTGACATTGCCTGCCGCGTAGGCGTTTTTAGCATCCTGTATGGCGGCTCGCAGCGGCGGCAAGATAGTCTGTTGCCACTGTTTCAGACTTTCACTGGCCTGTTGCAATCGGGCATGGGCTTCGCGGACATCCAAGGCAATCCGTTGTCGGGTGGCGACATATTGCCTGGCGGCCTTATCAAAGCGTGCCTGGGCTTGCGCGACGCCACCTTGATTTTGATTAACGATAGGCAATGTCACGTCTAAGCCTGGTCCTGCCAATAAAGGCCCGTTGACTTGCTTGGCGTTGAGGCTGGCGGTGAAATTAAATACCTCGGCGCGCGCCAAGCCGATACGTTCGCCTGCGGCTTCTACATTAATTTCTGCGGCACGTAGATCGGGGCGAGCCAGTAACGCCTCCGCGACCAGTTTTTCCGACTCAAATTTTTCGCCATTGGCTGAGGCTTCCGTACTGATGGCATTGGGCCACTGTTCCAGACTCAGGCCGACCAGATGCCGTAAACGCTCATTCGCTATCTCGCAATCGTGTTGCAGGCGGCTTTGTTGTTCCTGGGCTTGCAGGGCATCGACTTGAGCATTGGTGACTTCCAGCTCGCTGGCGTCGCCAGCGCGCAACCTAGCTTGTGTGAGTTCGGCAATATTGTGAATCAGGGTCACAGCGGCTTGAGCCAGTTGCAGGCGTTCCTTGGCTAACGTTAGCTCGGCATGCGCCAACCTGACGTCGCGAATCAAGTCCAATCCAGTCTGCACCAGGCGTTGCGCGGTTTGTTCAACATCCAATTTGGCCAACTCGACCCGTTGTGGGCGCAGCCAGAAAATTTCCAAGGGGTAGCGTATCGTCAGTTCCAAAGGTTTTGCTCCCCAAGGTACCAACATCGAAAATGTGGGATTGGGCAGCATCCCGGCTTGCACGAGATCGGCGCGAGACAGGCCTAAATCCGCCAAGGTCGCGCGAAAGGCCGCATTGTTCCAGAGCGCCAAACTGACCAACTCGTCATCGGATAAGCCGTCATTTGAAGTGACATTGGCGGGCCATGCCGTTTCGTCGGCACCGGTTTCGGCAAAATGCTGACCAGTACGTCGCTCCAGATCGTCGGCAACGTCATTCAAATCCATGCCTTGTGGAGTACAGGCCGTCAACGACAAAGCGAGAAGCGTTATTGGAAAACGACTGGAAACAAAAGGTGTCATGCGCTCGCCTCCGGGAACGTCACAATCACCTTGAGGCCAACTCCGCCATCCCCATCGGCCAGCCTAATATCAGCCTGATGCTGCTCGGCTATTCGCCGCACAATGGATAAGCCAAGACCACTGCCTGATTCGGCGCTATTCAATACGCGGTAGAATCTGTCGAACACGCGAGCCCGCTCATCCAAGGCAATGCCTGGCCCGGTGTCGTTGACTTCCAGACGAATCGCAGTGGCTTCGCCGGTGACACTGACGTCAATCCGTGCATCTGCTGGTGAATAGCGGATGGCGTTATCGAGCAGATTGCCGAGTAGAATGCGCAGCGCCTCTTCGGTGCCGGCAACCCTGACATGATCGGCGTGCGACAGGCCGAGATCGATGTGGCTATGGGCGGCTTGTGGGGCAAAATCGGCTACCACGTTCCGCGCCAAATCATCCAAAAATAGCGGCGTGAGCGGATAATCGCCAGCCTCCGGATCGAGCCGAGCCAAGATCAGCAATTGCTGAACCAGATGACTGGCACGGGCTATACCTTGTCGTAAAGTTTGCATAGCTAGATCACGCTGAGCGGGTTCAGTGGCACGCTCGGCCAGTTGTGCTTGCAAGGACAGTGCAGTGAGCGGACTCCGCAGTTCGTGCGCCGCATCAGCAGTAAACTGGCGCTGTGCCGCCAGTGCCTGATCCAATTGACTCAGCAGCGTGTTTATTGCGCTGACTAAGATGCTAACTTCTTCCGGTAAGCCCATATTCGGGATCGGATCTAATGAATGAGGATTGCGACACGTCACTGCTTCAGCCACCTGAGCCAATGGCGCTAAACCGCGACCAATCGCCCAGCCAACCCATAAAGCTAATCCCGGCAGTAAAATCAGTAACGGCGTCAATACATGCAAGGCAACTTCGTTGGCGGTTTCACGGCGTTCTTGAGCCGTTTGAGCCACCTGGACAAATCCACTATCGGTTTTTAAATTAAATACTCGCCAGTCTTGGTTCTGCCAGTTAAGCGTGTCGTATCCCAGTTTTCCGCCTTGCGGTAATGGCGAAAACGAATGGGATCGAAACAGAATTCGACCATCCGGGCCACGGATCTGACTGACTAAATCAATCCCATCGCTGTATTGCGCAGGGCTGCTTGTGCTGGGTTTAACATCTTGCAAGCTGTTTGAATGGGACAAGGAATAAGCGGCTTCACGCAACACCTTGTCGAATAGTTCGTCAATTTCTTCGTGAACGTTCAGCCAAGTCGGCACGGCAAACGTGATACCGGCAACCAGCAAGACGGGTATTAACCAATAGGTTAGCCGGTTGCGAATAGAAGTAGTCATGGCTTCACCACTTTAAAACCGACGCCACGGACATTAAAAATAATGTCAGCACCGAGTTTGCGGCGCAGATTGTGCAGGTGGACATCGACCGCATTACTCGCCACTTCCTGGCCCCATCCATAGAGGCGCTCTTCCAATTGCGGACGAGACAGTACAGCGCCAGGCTGTTCCATCAAAGCATGTAGCAATGCGAACTCGCGGGCGGATAAATCTACTAAGGTGTCGTGTAACCAAGCCTCGTGACTCAGCGGGTTAATGCGCAAGGCGCCGTATTCAATGTCTGAAGTGCCGCGTCCAGCACTTCTGCGTACCAGCGCATGAATACGGGCAACGAGTTCTTCCAAGGCAAACGGTTTGACTAGATAATCGTCGGCGCCGCTATTAAGACCGGCGACTCGATCACTTAGCCCATCGCGTGCTGTTAGGATTAACACCGGGATGGTGTTGCCGGATTTACGAAGTTCGACCAGCAGTTCCTGGCCGGATAGACGCGGAAGCCCTAAGTCGAGCAACAGTAAAGCGTACTCGTTCGCCGCATATGATAGGGCTTGTTTGGCTTGTTCACCGTCTTGTACCCAATCGACCACGAAGCCATCCCACTGCAATCCATCTCGGATCGACTGGCCGATCATCGGATCGTCTTCCGCTAATATCAAACGCATGTTGACCTTTAAAGTTTCTTCATCTGGCCAACAGTGTAAATGATCAAGATTTAAGTAATAGTTAAGGCGCTTCGAATGTTCGAGAAGGTATCGATAACGGTCGTTCGTTATTGGAGTTGATCAAGGGCGGCTTGGGGTCGAGGCTGTGTAAAAACGCAGGAATAAAATTAAAAAATTAAAATTTCCTCCACCTTTCTGGTTATTTCGCCTATTTGTGGAATAAGTCTTTCCACCCAGAAACAAAATAGCCAGTCAAGCTAACTTATTTTTCCACCGTTCTTTGCAGTTTTACGTTTTTACACGGCCTGGGTCGTTAACGACAATTGTTTCTTGGTGAATTTAAATATCTTGGACGTCGGCTTTCAAGATAGCCATGGCTATGAAGCCGGGCTTAGTGAAAAGGCTAAATCGTCAATCGTTCAATTCAATTGCTGACCAGACTTAAGGCGTGTTTGGGCGGAATGAGTTTACGTTTGCGTCTGCCAATTCACAAAACTGGCAAACCGGTCGAAATTTGCTCTCGTAGAATACCGAAAAATTATGTCGACAGCGTGGGCAATATTTCAAGGCGACTTGTCCTTCGCGCATACCTTGCGCTAAAACCCAGGCTTCGTTGAAGTTGGCGGGCCGAACTTTGCCATAAGGTCGCTCTTCGGGGATAAGGTGTTCATAGGATCGATGGAAATAATCCCATGTAAACAAAATGGCCGGCACGTCCATTCGCGACTGAGGATTAACCTTGCAGGTGATTTGATAGATTGACAGAAATAACGTCAGATATAGAAACGACTCGCGTGATGCCGGAATGGTTTTAGCCAGCGGTAATTGACCATTGGAGGGGCCGTGAAAGTGAATGGCATAGTACATGGCCTTAAGCTCATGTTGGCTAATCGTTTTAATATGCGCTTTCACGAACGTCGGCCGCAATTTTCGTTTCAGTAATTGATAGGCAAGATAATGATCTCTTAGCCGGTCTTCGTAGGTGTACCAAGCACTCATGCTATATCGCCTGATCCCGTGAGCAGTATTAGCAAGTCACGCGCCTGGCTATCACACGTATCTCCCTCATGCACTGACTGATCGACCTGAAGATAACGCCCCCAAAAGCTGGCATTGAATCTGGGGGTAAAGGCCAGGCATTCACGCCGAGCTATCTCCCTAATTTGCTGCACCTGCAATTTTTTCAGGATACCCACTGCTTCTGGCGTTAATCCCAAGCTAAACATCGCCTGTTCTTCTTGTCCGGACAGCACCATTTCCCTCGCTAACAACAGATAATCCAATTGCAGATGATAGAGGCTATCCTCCATCTCAAATCACCTGTTTCACTCGGTCAGCTATGGCCATCACACTTTGTCCATAGGCTTTCGCGGCCTTTTCATCGTTCCAACTATAGTAGCGTCCAATCCCCAAAGCCAAGTCATGCGGAGCTGAACCAATGGCGGTTGCTAATAGTTCGGCACCTATTTGTACATTGGTAATGGGATCCAGTAATTGCGCCGGCGCGCTCACTCTGTGACCATGCCAGCGGACATTGATTTGCATTAACCCCACGTCTACCAACCGATTGCCTTCGTCTATCGATTGCTTGAGCAAGGCATGGGCTTCTCGCTGCGAGGCTGGCATCAAGGATTGTCCGGATTTATTAAGTGCCCATGGCCAGGGTTTTACTGCGGTCGGATCGGTATCGTTCGCGGATTCTTTTAATGCAACCGCATACAGTATGTAAGGATCCAAATGGTGCTGCTTTGCAATCTGCCACCAAAGCGTATTTTGTAGCGTGCGTGCGGCGCTAGTCGCTCGCGTCTGTTTACTGACATTGCCATGGGCTAAACACGATGCACTGCAGACCATAAAGCTCAGCAAAATCGGCAGCGGATAGAGACAATGCTGTTTAGCGGCGCATAGCCGTCGGAAACCGGATTTCAAATCGATAGTGTGCATAGCAGAAGTGACTGGTAGGGTTGCCCCGAGTCTACTGAAAAAATCACTATTTCAAGCGTTCAAAAAAGGCCTTATTTCGACCTAATTACACCCTCAATAACTCCCCAACAAACCAATTTATAGAAAATACAAGCGGTTACGCATTGTCAATCACTTTTTATCACTGAAGCATCGGCTACCACCTTGCCAAGCCACGCCCCGCAAGGCTTTGCGCGGAAAGTACCCCAAAAACACCCACTTTCCGCGCGTGACGATTACAAAACCAGTCTTTTAGTATTACCCCATGTCGTAATCCATTAGAGAACAGAGCATGGCCACCCTAGAAGACGATCTGACGCAACTGAATTTTCAATATCTGATGCTATTGAGAGAATGCGCCCGTAGCAATCCCATGGAAGCCGCCTGGCGGTTTGGTGTCGTTCCAGAGACGGTCGATCGTGTAGCCGATTTGTCGTTGGAACAGATTAAAGAACAGGCGGCGATTAACCGTGCCGTGATCAGTTTGCTGCCATTGGGTAACCACCCGGTTTCAGCCGCCGCTCATGCGGCCTTGCTGGTTCATGGTGCTCATGATCAGGGTGATCATCATGGATAACGGCGGCTTCGTTGACTTGTCGCATTTTGGCGCTGAACTGATGTTGGCAAAGACATTGTTCGACTACGGAGCCAGAACACCGGTGGTTTCTGCTCTCTGTGGTATCAAACGTAAAACAGCCACACGCATTTACAGGCTTGCGCAAGAACAAGCACCGATTAAAGGCATGCTGCCTTGGGATCCACACTGGATAAGTCGTTCAACCATTAACAACCTGCACGCCTCAATATTCTTGGGGTTAATTCAGGATTATGTTTCTGGTCGTGCCAATGGTACTGAGCTTGGGCTGCAGTTTTGCAACGCATATATGTTGTACTGCAGTATCGTTGCCCACAATCCCAAGCCATGCAGCCGGGAGGCAGGATTCGAACACCATAGAGTGTTGGATATCAATCGAGCATGGCAACTGACAAGACAATTTCATGCCTCTGCATTGCATTTTGTGATGTGTCTTTGCTGTCAATCGCGATTCCTGATCCCCCGCCAAGAAAATCAACAGGCTGCCCGCTGTCCCGTATGTGAAAACAAGACTGGCAGTGTAGCCCGTCAACATCGAATTTCGCGGCCATTTTCACAAAATGCCGGCAAAACTTTGACCATATGTCTTGACCGTTTCTAACGGCCAAGGAGAGTCATAATGTATTTACTTGTTCAATCAATTCAATCTCGAACCCTACTGGATGCGGCGGAAGGAAAAAATTTAGCCCGTCTGGCACGAGAATGCTTTTTCAACCATCAACCCTTAATCCTTGACTTTGTCAACGTCGAGCAGGTTACCGCGCATTTTTGCCAGGCGTTATTGTGCCCGTTGACGAACGAGTTCGGCGCGGATTATTTGAATCAATGGTTACAGATAAAAAACCTGTCCTCCCACGTCAGGCAAATCATACAGTCTGCCATGGGCGAATTGGATGATTACTTTGATTGTTTGGAGCGCGCACAGGCTCAGAGCGTTGATCAGGAAATAACGTCGTTGAATTGTTTATGGCTTATCAAAGCCCGTGATCTCTGTCGAGATAACCCTCTGTTCGCTGGTTTTATGCTGGGCATTTCGGATAAGGCGTTAATTGAGGCCATTGGTCGTTTGTCAATTGAGGACATTGAGCATATCGCTCAATCGGGTTGGCTGTGTTTTGCGCCAAGGATTTCAAATCATTTTTTTGAGTACATAAATCGCAAGCAGCACACTGCCGTTGATGTGTTGCTGACGTTAAGGGAGGGCGTGAATCATGGAGGCTAAAAAAATGATCAAAACGCTTAAACAGTATCAGTTGGCCATTACCCTGATTCAACGCCAAGCCAGAATCGCGGTTATTGTCAGAGAAACTACCATCCCCAGAGAGCTGATAAAGGCCACTTACAAGGAGATTCTGGGGCGATCTGGTAGTTCGGGTCCCATCAAAGAGTCAATTCGTGGCTTGACGCACAACATGAAACGGTACAAGGAAGCCACGCTCTTCGCCAAGATATTTCGTGCAATTGAAGCCGAAAACATTCACGGCGATATTCATAACGTTATCCAGGCATTCGATTTTTTTAAAATTTCCTTGCCCAGTGGCAGCCTCGATTTCACCACGGCATGGTTGGTGGCACGAGACTTGAGAAATAAAAAATTGCTGTTGACGGAGTGTGGTCATTGTTATGCAGCGGTATTGATCATTTTGGGCAGCGAAAAGTCGCTAGACCGGTGTTGTGTTTGTAAAACCGCTTTATAACAGTCAATAAGTTGAGCAGTTTTTTCTATTAACAGCTAGCAAAATGCCGGGCTACCGTGCTCACGCTAATGGAATTGAATTTAGAGAATATGTTTATCTAACCAATTGATATGACAGATCTTGTCTCTATTGATCAACTCAAAATAGCTACTGGTTACGATAGACCCGGTGACATTGAGCGATGCCTAAGAAAAAATGGCGTCCGTTACCTATATGGACAAGGTGGTAAAATTTTTACCACGATAGATGCAATCAACGCCGCTATGGGATTAAAATTGAACGATACAAACGCCATAGTTGAGGAGATCGATTTTATCGATTAACCAAGATGCCCAAAGGTCCACCACGAACAGCTCCCATCCCAGCACGCATTGACGCAAAAAAATTGCCAACCGGCGTTTGGTGGAATAAATCCGGTCTTGGTAAGTGGATGATTAAGATTAAAGATAACGCCACGGGAAAGTGGAAATCGAAACGCTTATGTGGGCCATCAGCGACATTGGCAGAAATTTGGCAAGCTTGTGAAAGTCAAAATTCGGCAGTGGTTACTACTTTCTCAACCATCAGCAGAGACTTTCAAGCTACTCCAATTTGGCGAAAACTTGCGACATCCACACAGAAAGATTATTTGGATTGTCATCAGCATATTTGCGGACGAAGCATTTCAACGAACGGCAAACTGGGTGATCTGCCAATTACCTCCTGGACAGTCGGGCTTGTTCGAAAATACCGTGATTCTCGAGGCGAATCCTCTGAAAGCCGTGCCAATAAAGAAATCGCTTATATTAAACGCGTATTTTCATGGGCATACGAATACGAAAAAATCAAAAGCAATCCCACTCTCGGGGTTAAAAAATTATCAATCAAACCTCGTCAGCACTACGCAGAAGATCGGGATTACGAGTTCATGCTACAAGTTGCAAGAGCGTCAAATTATTGGTATGTCTGGCCAGCCATGGAAATTGCCTATCTTTGCCGCATGCGTTTGTCTGAAGTGCTGGATCTCACTGATGCAAACGAATTGCCGGAAGGCCTTCTGATTAAACGCCGCAAGGGATCTCGTGACAACATTACAGAGTGGAATCCGCGACTGCGTTCTGCGTGGGATTTCGCGGTGTCTACTAGGAACCGGATTTTGGCAGAACGAAAGCAACCTCATCCAATCCGTGCAGAAGATAGGCACATTATTGTCAGTGAACGTACAGGGGATAAAATTGTCGTCGACAGCCTAAAAACAGCTATGGGGCGAATCACTGTTTCAACAAAAAAAGCAGCTGAAGAAATGGGGGTAAATTGGATACCCTTCACTTTCCATGATTTAAAAAGGAAAGGTGTAAGCGATACCACGGGCAACAAACTGGATGCCAGTGGGCACCGGACCGCTGCAATGTTGAATGTTTATGATGTAAAAATGAAGACGGTAAAACCATCAAATGAATGACTATTTGTCACCAGCTTTGTCACCAGCTGGTAGGAATGAGACCAATAACTCTTCTTAAGTTATTGAATTTATTGGGGTGAACGATGGGGCTCGAACCCACGACAACCGGAATCACAATCCGGGACTCTACCAACTGAGCTACGCTCACCATAATGATGAATTTTTGCGATGGCACGCTTGGCAGGACTCGAACCTGCGACCCTCGGCTTAGAAGGCCGATGCTCTATCCAGCTGAGCTACAAGCGCAAATCTTGGTCGGGGTAGAGAGATTCGAACTCCCGACATTCTGCTCCCAAAGCAGACGCGCTACCAGACTGCGCTATACCCCGAATTGACCTTCTTATTATCCCGAAGAGCAGAAGCGCTCCAGAAAGATGTCTATGATAAAGACATTGATCGCTTACGTCAACAGATTTTTCACATTGATCTGATAAACCGATTTTGGTCCTCAAATAGTTGGTACAAAAAGCCCCAAAAAAGCTTTAAAACTCTCAATAATATGATCCAGAACCGGCAAAGTATTAAACAACACACTCCAGCCCATCTACTTTTTGGAAGCCTCGCGGCAATGCTGTGCCACGATTGGCACGATTGCCAGTGTATTGAGCAATATCCATAGACTTGAGGGTGACATGTCGTTTACCAGAGACGATTTTCAATTCGCTATTCGCCGACAACGCCGTTACCGCAACCACTGCATCCTTACCGGCAACCAAGTCCCCGCCAGGAATCTGAATCAGCTTATTACCCTTGCCTTTCGCCAGTTCGGGCAGATCCAAAGCTGGAAATATCAACAATCTGCCCTGCAAGGTCGCAACCGCAAGCAAGTCGTGACCACTTGGAATCGACGCCGGCGTTAAAACTTTGGCGCCAGTCGGCAAGCTCAACAACGCCTTACCGGCTTTATTTTTACTTTGCAGCTCTTTTAGCTGCACTCGAAAACCGTAACCAGCGTTACTGGCAATCAATAACCAATCGTCGGGTTGCCCCGCAAACACATCGGTAAACAAACTACCCGGCGGCGGATTAAGCCGGCCAGTCAGCGGCTCACCCTGACTCCGCGCGGAGGGCAAATCATGAGTCGTGATGGTATAGACTCGACCCGTGGAGCCCAATACATAGGCCGATTGCGTGGTCCGGCCTTTCGCTGACGATAAATAAGCATCGCCGGCCCGATAGCTCAAACTTTCGACTTCTATATCATAGCCTTTGGCCGCCCTGATCCAGCCTTTTTGCGACAAGATAATCGTCACCGGTTCATTGGCAATCAGCTCAGTGGTATCCAGGGCCTGAGCCGCATCCCGCGCGACGATGGGCGACCGCCGATCATCACCGTATTTTTCCGCGTCGCGCTCGATTTCCTTGCGTATCAGTCGATTCAATAAGCGTTCGGAACCCAAAGTTTTTTCCAAAGCCTGGCGCTCCTGCTCCAGTTCGTCCTGCTCGCCACGAATCTTCATTTCCTCGAGCTTGGCCAAGTGCCGCAATTTCAGCTCAAGGATCGCTTCCGCCTGCAAATCACTCAAACCAAACCGTTCCATCAAAACCGGCTTGGGATGATCTTCGCGACGGATGATGGCGATCACTTCGTCGATATTCAGATAAGCGATTAGCAAACCTTCCAGAATATGCAGGCGCGCCAAAACCTTATCCAAACGATATTGCAAACGGCGGCGCACAGTTTCGGTTCTAAAGCTGATCCATTCGGTCAAAATCATCCGTAGATTTTTGACCTGCGGCTTCCCGTTCAAGCCGATCATATTCATATTGACCCGGTAATTTTTCTCCAGGTCAGTGGTGGCAAATAAGTGCGACATTACCGCATCGACGTCGATGCGCTTGGTCTTGGGAATCACTAAGAGGCGCGTTGGATTTTCGTGATCGGATTCGTCGCGCAAATCCTCGATCATTGGCAACTTTTTCGCCAGCATTTGCGCGGCAATTTGCTCCAACAGCTTGGCGCCGGAGACTTGATGCGGCAAAGCCGTGATAACGATATTACCGTCTTCCAGCTCGTATTTGGCACGCATCTTTACCGAGCCGTTGCCAGTCGCATACATTTTTTGAATATCGGCACTAGCCGTGACGATCTCGGCATCGGTTGGATAATCAGGCCCTTTGATATGCGTCAGCAAGCTTTCGAGTGGCGTTTCAGGATCGTCCAGTAATTGCAGACAAGCGTTGGCAACTTCGCGTAGATTGTGCGGCGGAATATCGGTCGCCATACCCACTGCGATGCCCATGGTGCCGTTCAGCAGCACATTCGGCAAGCGGGCCGGCATTAAACTGGGTTCTTTCAAAGTGCCGTCGAAATTGTCCGTCCAATCTACCGTGCCCTGTCCCAATTCACTGAGCAAGGTTTGCGCGTAAGCCGTCAGCCGCGATTCGGTGTACCGCATCGCCGCGAACGATTTCGGATCATCCGGCGAACCCCAGTTACCCTGACCGTCAATCAATGGATAGCGGTAAGAAAAGTCCTGGGCCATCAACACCATGGCCTCGTAGCAAGCCGAATCACCATGAGGATGATATTTACCCAGCACGTCACCGACGGTACGCGCAGATTTCTTGTATTTGGCCAGCGCCGTTAGGCCCAACTCGGACATCGCGTACACGATACGGCGCTGTACTGGCTTTAGACCGTCGCCGATGTGCGGTAAAGCCCGATCCAAAATGACATACATGGAATAATCCAGGTAGGCTTTTTCGGTGAATTCTTTTAGCGGGAGCTGTTCGAAATTTTCCTGTACACCCATGGTTTTGCGAGTAATCCTGTTTAGTAAGCCGGCGAATGGCGGCGCGATTTAGGGCGGCTAAAATACCATAGTCGCGAAAGGATGGCGTATCGGAAATAGCGTGCAATCAGTCGGACGAGCCTGGCGGGATCGTGAAGGACAGGGAAAAATCTCGTGTCAGCACCAGGTGAGGCATGCAATTTAACAAGCTCTGTTACACTGTAATCTACAGTGACATTAATTCAAGGCAAACGTGACTGAAACCAACCCCACTAAGGTCACTTGCCAAACTTGCAAGCTGGCCGAATTATGCCTGCCTTTCGGTTTACGACAGTCTGAAGTTGCGGAACTGGCGACAATAGTCCGTGACCGGCGCCCCCTGCAAATGGATGATTTACTCTATCGGCAAGGCGATACTTGCCACAGCTTGTATGCAGTCAAATCCGGCTCTTTCCGCAACTTTATCGCTAACGCGGAAGGCGAGGAACAAACCATGGGCTTTTATTTGCCGGGAGAATTAATGGGATTGGATTCTCTGCAACACGGGCGTTTTACTTGCTCGACTGTTGCACTGGAAACTGCCTCAGTTTGCGAATTGCCGTTAAGCAATCTCAACGAACTATGTGGCAAGATACCTAGCTTACATAGCCAGCTGATGCGCATTTTAGGTAAGGAAATTGCGTCCGATCACGACAAGATCATCTTGCTGGGACATCGCTCCGCCAAAGAAAGGATGGCTACTTTTTTGTTGATGCTCTCGCAACGCTATGCGGCATTGGGCTTTTCCAGCACAGCATTTAATTTAACGATGAGCCGTTTACATATTGCCAATTTTCTGGGTCTGACGATTGAAACAGTCAGCCGGCAATTAGCTTACTTAAGCCAACAAGGCATTATTTCGGTCAAGCAACGCGGGATACAAATCCACAATTTGGGTGAACTAAAAACCGTGGTTAGCTCTTGCACGGTAAATTGCGCTGTCGATGCCAGCACCTCGGATTGATATTGCCGCAAAGCGAAGACACGGCAATATCGCATTCCAAACTAAAGCCCTTATTTGACTTCTTTAGAGGAATCAGCTTTTGGCTTGCTCGGACCGACACCTTGCTCGCCGCATGCGGCTAGGGTGCTGACGGCGATAACTAACAATAATACTTGGCTGATTAATTTCATAATTTTTCCGGTTGTGACGATGTTTTTATAATTCGCCTTTACCGCGCAACTGCGCGTTATCAAAGGAGATGCTGTCCAAGCCTTAAGGCTTGGACAGCATCATGACATTGATTAGGCGAAGCCATTTGATCGATGTCAAATGCCCCCATGACGGTCGGAATAATTTTAGAGAGTCGATAGAGCCGTGCTTGACTCCTCATTGCACAACGCACCCACATTACTAACAAATCAGCAGTGGTCCGATCCGCTCTTCTCTTCTTATCAAAATAGCCACAACAATGCTAAATTCCTGTTTCAGAGAACATCTGTGATAACCCTAAAAATCGAAATCACTTGCCAGCTGTTCCTAACAGAATCATGTAAATAAATCCGGCAGAGTAAATCCTATGAGTACATTAAAAAGCCTTTTAATCGCGACCCTTTGTATAGCAGGTCAAAGCACGCTTGCTGACAGCCTCTCTTGGAAACCTGACCTGCCCAGAGCTAAAACCGCGTTCGAACGAGAAACACGTGTAGCGTTGCGGGAAGGACACCACGTCGAACCCACTATTTTTCCGGGCTTTTATGCGGTCCGTTCGGGGCAGCCAGGCGCTCCATCCGCCTATTTTCGAGAAGATATGGCTTGGCTGGGAAATGTACGGACTCAGGGATGGAGCATTCGCTCTCCCTTGGAAAGCAACTCAGAAGGCAAAAGAAATTGGCTGAAAGAACAGATCAAATATCTGCCATTTGAAAATCTTATTTTTATTCAACGCAGAAAACCGGCAGTTGCGATAATTTGGTCAGCTCCAGATTGTCCATTTTGCCGAAAACTTGAAAGAGCGCTTGAGCAAGAAGATGTTTCCGCTTTTATTGCACCGATTGGATTAACTGAAGAAGGCTACCGGCAAGCGGCCAATATTTATTGTTCTAGCAATGCCGCAAAATCCTGGCAGGCAATGATACGCGGAAATACATCTAGCGAACCCACTAGTGCAGATTGCTCATATCCACGCGAAATGATGAACGATATTGGATTTTTCTTAGGGATGGGGCGAATGGCGACACCTATCGTCGTCTTCGCGGACGGTTCTACTATAAGCGGCTGGGATGATCACCAGGCTCTCGCATTGCTACGCGAGAAAATTAAGCAGTCACTATTTTTTCCGAATCCTAACACCGACCGGTAACGCTCAAACTATCTGGAGGCATCAGCATGACATTGAGTACCGCAAACCGAGGTCTGCGGTACTTCTCAAAGAGACTGCCTGAAAGAAAAAACTACTATCATGAGCGGGCATTCTGATTTTCCCAACTACCCGCTCCAATCTTCAGGCTATTTATGACACCTAAATTAAGCAGCGATCGTATTAACCTTACCGTTACGACGCGCCAAACGGCTCATACCCAACAAACCGCCACCTAGCAGAGCCAAGGTGCCTGGCTCTGGAACGGTTTCTACTACTGGTGGAGTCACAGCACCGAAGCCGTCGAGGTAGACATAGCCTCTATGCCCGGTTGGCTCACAATCCGCAGCCAATAAGCTCAGCTGGTAAGTATGACCTAGCGTAAGGTTGGTCAACTGCTCAACTTGCCAACTAGTGTAATAGTATCCGGTTGAAGCGTTATAGGTAAAACGCGAGTCAACGCCGGAACCGGTAGTAGCCGCGTTATATTCTCTGTTTACCAAAACCGACATACTGGTCAAATCTGTTAAAGTTAATTTGAAAGTGGCGGCATCATTGACACCATGAGCACCTTGCAATACCGCAGCCCACGCAAAGAAAATGCTGCTGTCTTGATAATTGCTTACCGTTTGCGTAATCGCGGAACCATAACCACCAGTAACAGTGTCTTCCACTCGATATGAGTAATTCCCGCTATAGACCCGATTAAGATTGTTCCCTGTATTGGCATCAAAACCGGCAGTCACGATAGCAGAATGATTTATGGCTGGATTGTAGTTACTGCCTCCTGGCAAGTAATTCACAGGATCCAGAGTAGAGTTAAATTCGTTACCTCTGAAGCCGCCGCCAGTTGTCCAACCGCTAGTGTCGCCAGTTTCAAAATTACCATTCACAAATCCCGCGTGTGCAGCTGGGGTTATTAGCACAGCAGCAACAAGCGCCGCAAAAGCATTGGTTTTCATAGTATCTCCAAAAAAGTGGATATTAAGTTCTCGATGGCGGCAGCTAAAAATAGCTGCACGCACCTGTTAGATAGCAAAATACAGACCACTTTAAATAAATGAAAACCAATTAATTGATGTGCATATACTTTTTCTCTCGAAAAACCCAAAACGCAATTGGCTTTTTACCGAGAATGTAAAATATTTCGACGTTTAATTCCTCGATACTCGGAAAAGGGTAATGCCTTTTGACGCGGAGCATATTCCCGTTATTGACCGAAAAAATTTACGCTTCTGCTGGGAAAAAACAAAATTCGGGGAAGTTGTTCGATTTGTGGAATCAGGCTGGTCGGCACTCGCTCACTGAACCACGCGCGGCATTATCCCGGACCAGAGATCAGGGACTTACAGGACGATCCTAGAGGCCCGGCACGGCTGCGCCGGGCATTGTATTCTAAAGAATTGCAGAATAATCAGCGCCCACCTCGGCGATGATGACCTTCATGCCTGTCGTCCGCGGATTCGCAACGTCTCGGAGAATCGGCGCTAACGGCATTTATCGACGCGTCGCGCGCTGCGACCCCGGTGTCGGCAAAGTCGGTAAACAAGCCATCCACACCCAAATCAAAGTAATAGGTCATTTCCTGTTGCGGATCGGCGAAACCGTAGCCACTGGCATCGTTGCGAAAAGTCCAGGTGTGTACCAGCAAGCCTTTGTCGTGGGCCATTTCCACCACGCCGGTACTGCCTTCTAGCCGGCGGTCGTTGATCGTGATGCTGCCGTCGCCGTCACGGTCCACACCATCGGCCACCGTTTTTACCAAATACGGCTTCCAAGGACCAATTGCATCCGCGTAGGACTTAACAAAATCCAGACCTTCGTTGCTCAGCAAGTCGGCAAAAGTACGTTGATCACCTTTTATTACAAAGTCATAAGGCTGTTTGTAAGGCGCAACCAGAGATATTGAGCCGTCCGCATTGACGTCGTCTGCATCAATCAGCTGTACCAGTTTAATGTCCGTCTTGCGGCTTAAATATTGCAGATTGCTGACTTCGAAAGACTGGATAAACACCGGTGCGCAAGCACTGTTGCCGTATTCCTTATGCAGTTTTTTCAACAATTTGTCTTCGAAGAAATGCTTGCCAAATAGCGGCTTACCTTTAGCGTCCTGCAGTTCGGCGTGATAAGTGGAATGCTTGATTTCAGGGTAGATGCCAATCCGGCGACCGGTTTTTGCGCTTTGCTGCTTGGCCAGCGCGATTACTTCGTTCAAAGTGGGGATTTCAAACTCACCGTCATATGAATTATCCCGGCCGCGGGTTTGGATGGCGCGCAGGGTTTTGATTTCTTTCAAGGTAAAGTCGCTGGCAAACCAATCGGTTACCGCAAAGCCATCCACCATACGAGTAGTCTTCCGATCAGCAAATTCCGGATGATTGGCCACATCGGTGGTGCCGCCTATCATCGGTTCGTGGCGGGCAATCATCTGGCCGTCCTTGGTCAGCACCAGATCCGGTTCGATAAAATCCGCGCCCAGTTCAATCGCCAAAGCATAGCCTGCCAACGTATGTTCGGGCCGATAGCCTGACGCGCCGCGATGGCCGATGACCAACGGACCGGCACTGGCGTGTTCGTGATGTTCGCTGTGCGGCAGCGCCTGGGCAGTGTTTTGCGCACCGATGGCAGCCAGCATGGCCATAGTCAATAACGTGGGTTTCAACATGAATAGAGTCCTAATTTTGCTTGAATTTAAAGGGCTTAACCAGAGAAATGGCCGGGCGGCACTACCGTCCCGGCCACTTGGCTTTTAGTCGTGATCGCGGTCGTTATGATCGTGCTCGCGTTCACGTTCGGCTTCCGCCGCCAGGGTTTTGCTGAAGACCACAGCGCCGTCGATGTCCTTAAAATCCACCGTCATAGCGCGGCTTTTCTTGTCGATATTCACTTCACCAAAAAATTGCAGGCCGGCGTAAGGCGACAGATTGGCTTGGCCGGCTGGCGGCGCTTTGGAGAAAACCACTTGCGGACCGAATGTACCGTCGGTGCTGTTGGGGCCGAAGGAGCCGGCATTTAACGGACCGGCGACGAACTCCCAGAACGGCGCAAAGTCTTTGGATGCTGCTTTGGCAGGATCGTAATAGTGCGCAGCGGCATAATGGACATCGGCAGTCAGCCAAACCAGGTTGTTGATTTGCTCATGCTTGATAAAACTCAACAGACGAGCCATTTCCAATTCCCGACCCGCTGCCGGTCCATCGTTGCCGTTGGCTACGGCCTCCCAACGCGCTTGGCCTTGGGCCGTGTTACCGTCGCCGATATTCAAACCAATCGGCATGTCGGCGGAGATGACTTTCCAGGTGGCTTTGGAGTGTTTCAACTCGTCCTGCAACCAAGCCATTTGCTCCGCACCGAGGAAGGCGGTTTCGGCATTTTCTTGAGTTTGCAGATTGGCAGTGTTAGGGCCGCGATAGCTGCGCATATCCAATACAAATACATCCAGCAGCTTGCCGTAAGAAATTTTGCGATAAATCCGTTCAGATTCTTCGGCATCGTGCGGACGCAACGGCGCATACTCAAAAAAGGCTTTGGTAGCGCGGGCGATCAGCGTCGGTACATTCTTTTCGGTGTAGCGCGAATCGGTGCTCAGGTCTTTGGAATCCGACCAGTTATTCACCACTTCATGATCGTCCCACTGCCAGATTTGCGGCACTTCGGCATTGAAGCGGCGGATGTTTTCGTCTAACAAATTGTATTTGTAACGGCCACGGAACTCGTCCAAGGTTTCCGCAACTTTGCTCACTTCCGGCGTAACCACGTTAGTCCAAATCTGGCCGTTCTCGGCCAGTTTACTTTCCGGAATCGGACCATCGGAATAGACATTGTCACCACTTTGAATGAAAAACTGCGGCTGGACTTGGCGCATGGCTTCGTAGATTTTCATGCCGCCAAAACTTTCGTTGATACCCCAGCCTTGACCAGCGGTGTCACCGCCCCAAACAAAGCGGATATCGTCGCGCTTGCCGATCGTATGAAAATGGCCGACCACCGGTGCGCTTTTGCCACGGGCGTTGGTCAAATCCTCAAACCAGACTTTCACATAAACGTCTTTGCCATCCACTAATCCAGTCAAGTCCTGGCGGGCGGTAAAATCGGTCTCGGCCAATGCATACGGGCCGCGGACACTAATCGCGTCCTTAAACTGCGGGTTATAGGCATATTCCACCATCATGCGCGCCGGGCGATCCGCGCGGCTCCACACGATAGCGCGGCCGGGCGCTAAATCGCCGATCTGAATGCCTTGCTCCATTTGCGGTACATCAACGGTTTCTGCAAATACCGGCGCGTTCAGCGTTAACAAGCCGGCTATTGCCAATGCCAGTTTGGCCGGTTTTACGAATAGCGGCCTGGGTTTTAGTAATTGCATTGCGACTGCTCCTAAACGTTGTGAAGAGGCCGGGATTATAGGCAGCGACAAATGACAATCTGATTAAGGTCCTAAGAGAAAGAACCGGAAGGGCTTTTGGGCGATTCCGGCGGCAGAGACGCTTTCCGCTTGCTAGGCAACAGGCAGGCAAAATCCACCGCGTTTTGTGACGCACCTCGCATTTAGGCACGGTTGTTGCTAAGCAACATTTTGTCTTTCGCTTTTTATTTCAATTAGTTACGATTGGTCTATTATTGATACTCCGTTAAAGCTCGGCGCTTGGTTCACGGGTGGATTAACAATTGCTTAGCTGCCAATAACGGCACACGTAAGCAGCCCGGCAAGTTGTTTTACCCAGCGCGCATATCAACATGCCATTCAAGCCGACATCACTAAACAGTCATCGGTGTATGCCAGCTATAGCATTAATAACTATAACAATAGCAAGCAAGAGGAAGGAATCATGATCAAACCCGGAAGCACGTGGCGCGGCGCCAAATCCAAACAACTGAATCGTTTATTGACGATTCCGGTATCTCATATCAGCGAATTAGTACGTTGGATGCTCGACTACGGCGGGGTGCCGTACCGGGAAGAAGGTAGCGTGCCGATGCTGCATTTACCCGCCTTCTTGTTGGCGGGTGCCGATGTTAAGGCCATGCCGGTGCTGATCACCAGCGAAGCAACCTTATGTAACATGCACGAATCGCTGCAATACATCGACGCCCGTTTGCCCGCCGAACTGCGGCTGTATCCGCGCGACGAGAAAGGCCTAGCGGAAACCGAACGCTTGCTGGCCTTGCTGGTGGACAAATTAGGCTTGGCGACCCGCAATTACGGCTATGCGATGTTGCTGCCACACAAAGAAACCGTGCTGTCTTTCTGGCAACAGCGGGTACCTGCCTGGCAAAAATGGTTAGCCGAACGCGCTTATCCGCTATTGGCTCAAGCCATGGAAAAATCCCTACCTGCCGATCCCGGACAAATCGAACCCTGCAAACAACAAATCGAGGCGATCTTTGCGGAGCTGGATGCGCTGCTGGCCGACGGCAGAACCTATTTGTTGGGCAACCAACCCAGCATCGCCGATTATTGCCTGGCAGCACTGTCTGCACCAGTGCTGTTGCCGGCCCAATTCGGCGGTGTACAGCCTAGCAAAGCAGAATTGCCGGCCGCATACCAGGCTTTTGTCGAGCAATTGGCAGCTACCCCCACCGGCACTCTGGCCTTGAAAATGTACCGCGAGCATAGGCCCGCGCCCGCACCTGTCCTAGATCATCACCCCACTTCCACTACCGCGCAAAATATCGTCAGTTATTACCTGGCGCGCGGCGTCGCGATGCTGACCGGCGCCACGGTGCAACGCTGGCTATTCGGATTGTTACGTAAACATAAACCGGTACTGGTGCTTGGCAAACGCGCCTTAGTGACCCGCGACAGCGACGTGCGCGAAACACTGGCCCGCGACACCGAATTTACCATCGCCGAAATCAACGCGCCCAATATGCAGCGTCTGAACGGACCGTTTTTCTTAGGTATGGACCGCTCGGAAGCCTACAGCAAAGAGCAAGGCGCGCTGCGCCGAGTGATCAAGCCTGGCGAAGACCAATTGATTCGCCTCATCGTCCGCCAGCATTGCGACGAGATGATCCAGGCTGCGTTGCCGGTGGGCCGAATCGACATGGTGTCGCAATTAACCCGGCCGGTAGCGCGGCGCTTTATCCGCGATTACCTGGGGGTGCCGGGACCGGACGAAGTGACGATGATGCGCTGGATGCGCTCACTGTTTCACGACCTGTTTTTGAATCTGAGTAACCAACGCAGCATTCAAATCACCGCCGAACAGTCCTTTCATGAGATGGGGCCGTATCTGCTCAATCTGATCGCCGAACGTCGGCAGCACATCAAACAAGGCCAGCAGTTTGAAGATTTTCTGTCGCGGCTCATCAAAATGGGCATGGATGGCGAACACGATCTGGACGACGACGGCATCCGCCGCAATATCTCGGGCTTGATCGTCGGCGCGCTGGATACCACCTCGATGGCAACTACCTTGATTGTCGAACAACTGCTCAGCAAACCCGATGTCTTGCAACGCGCCAAACAGGCGGCGAACGACGAAGACAAGCTTTTACATCTGTGCTTCGACGTATTCCGTTTCAATACGATGGCCGCGGCCATGCGCCGGCATTGCAAAAACGGCGCGGAGATTGCCGGCGTGAAAATCCCGCCCGGCACTGAAGTCTTCGCCTTTACCGCCTCGGCGATGTTCGACGACAGCGCCTGGCCGGAGCCATTCAGTGTGCGCGATGATCGCGCGCTGGATCGTTACATGCACTTCGGTGACGGCATGCACCGCTGCTTTGGCGAATACATCAATCGTATCCAGATCCCCACCTTGGTAGGCGGTTTGCTGCGCTTGAACAACTTAAAAATAAACAGCGGCATTTTGTACGACGGACCGTTTCCCGATCAATTTGTCCTGAGTTTTGATCGGTAACTTTTTACCAGCACGATAATAATTTCAAGAGGACGTGTGTATGCAACAAAATCCCATGACCGTTATTACGGAAATATTGCCGGACCAGCTGCAAAAGCTGGAAGCGTATCTGACGCCTATAGGCACCGATATCAAAAACAATCCGGCGATTAAATTTTCCAATTATCAACAGCTGCACTATTGCACTTTTTTCGTCATCCCCGGTAAACATCCGTCCGAGGTGGATACCGGCGAGCCGGCGCTACTGGCTTTCGAAGCCAATATCGACGGCGAGGTGAAGCAATTTATCAAAGACTTGATCGCCGGCAATCCGGATTTTGTAAATACCGTTTACAGTTGCTGCAAGGATTATCCTGGCAACAACGCCAGCCAACTGGCCGAGTATTTAACAAAAAATGATCATGGCGCCAATGCTTTTTACGTCGCCCATCCCGGCCAAACGCGCAATACGATTTACGAGCAACAGCAAATCCGTGAACGCACCGAAGCCTACATCGATGCCAATCGAGCGGAACTGGCGGCCAAGCAGCCGACCGAAATTCACGCCGACATCGTCAAACATTTAGGCACGATCAACAAACCCACGCCGCAACCGTTTTTAAACAGCATGGGACAAATGATCTTCAACGGCTTACTCGTAGCGTTGGGGATTTTATTGGTCGGCGGCTTCTTCGGCATGTTCGGACCGCTGGTGGAATTTTTGGCGGTACTAGCGCTGATAGCCGGCGTCGCATTCGCAGTGCTGTTGCGCTGGAACGAAATGCGCGATAAGCAGGATGACAAGCCTTGGACAGTCTCCGAACAGATGCAAGCCATCCAGCGCGTCGAGGATAGGCAATTACAAAACCATCTGACCAGCGTCATCGAAATCAAGCCCGGCTGGTTCAGATTGACCACCTTAAAAATAGTGCTGGCCGGTATCAATTTGGTCGCCAAACTGGTGGCGACCAAAGGCGACTTGAGCGGTATCGTCACCATCCATTTTGCCCGCTGGGTGATTCTGCCCGGCAATAAACGTCTGTTGTTCATGAGCAATTACGACGGCAGCTGGGAAAACTACCTGGGCGAATTTATCGACCACGCCAGCGTCGGCTTGACCGCCGTATGGAGCAACACCCAATTGGGCAAAGACCGAGGCTTTCCAGATACCCAATGGCTGGCCTTGCGCGGCGGCTCCCGCGACGAACAACGCTTCAAAAATTTCGCCAGAAACAGCCAGCTTGCCGAGTTGGTTTGGTACAGCGCCTACATTGATTTGTCCGTGAAAAATGTCGCCAATAACCGGGCGATCCACGAAGGCTTGTTTTCCACGACTAATCTGGCTGCTTGGCTGAAATGCTTATAAAAGGACTCCAACAATGACCACCATCGATAAATTAGACGACGTACAAGGCATCGTGTTTAGCGGCTATAACAAATACATGGCCTGCTGCAGTTATTATTTGTTAAAAATCGACGACGCGGCCAAAGCCAAGCCCTGGCTGAAAAACCTGGTCGAACAAAATCAAATCAGCCACGGCGCGGATAAACCCACCGATGAAACTGAAAACCGTATCAACCTGGCGATTACTTATTCCGGTTTCGAACAGCTCAATCTGGATAAAGACAGCCTGTACAGCTTCGAACTGTCCTTCCGGGAAGGCATGCATTCCGAACATCGTTCCGCACTGCTCGGCGACCGCGGCATCAACGACCCCAGCGGATGGGATTGGGGTAGCGGCGCCAAACGCGTGGACCTGTTGTTCATGCTATTTTCCAAAAACGAGGCTATCCACAACGCCAGCCAGAAATACCATGAAAAAGCCTTTAAAGGCGCCGGCTTAAGCGTGGTCCAGCGCTTGGATGCCGGCGAGAAAAAGCAGGACGCCAACGGCTTTACCTTGGAGCATTTCGGCTTTGCAGACGGCATTTCCGACCCTATCGTAGACGGCTTCCCGACCACCAGCGGCACCGGCGAAATCGCTACCGGCGAGTTTTTGCTGGGTTATCCGAATCAATACGACGGCAAACTCACCAAAATGCCGCAGTTGGGTAGTGTTGGCGAAGCGTTCGGCAAAAACGGCACTTATTTGGTGTTGCGGCAATTGAAACAGGATGTCGGCGCGTTCTGGCAGTTCATGGAAGACGAAGCCGCGCGGCAAGGTATTACCGCCGATTATCTGGCTGCCAAATTCGTCGGCCGCTGGAAAAGCGGTGCGGTGGTGGAGCCCAATCAAGACACCGATCCGAATAAAGTTAATAACAGCTTTGACTTCACGAAAGACTCACACGGCACCGGCTGCCCGCTGGGCTCGCACATTCGCCGCGCCAATCCCAGAGCAGTCGGCTTGGGTGCCACCGCGGAAGAAGCTTTGAAAGTCGCCAACCGCCACCGCATCCTGCGCCGCGGCCGCAGCTACGGCAGTTTTCTGGATAATCCGGCAAAAGACGACGGCACAGAAAGGGGTTTGTTATTCATCTGCTTGAACGCCAATATCGAACGCCAATTCGAGTTTGTGCAACACACCTGGATTAACAGCGTCAAATTCGCTGGCTTGTACGACGAAGACGATCCGTTGATTGGTAGCGGCGTCGCAGAGAACCGCAATTTCACCATTCAGGATGAACCATTGCGGCGGCGGGTTTGCGGGTTTCAACAGTTTGTGACGACGCGCGGTGGCAGTTATTTCTTTCTACCCAGCTTGAGTGCGCTGGGTTTGCTGGCTAGTTCCTGATTGAGCATTTGCAGAAAGCATTGCTATTGAATACGCTTGGCGAAAGGAGCACCAGCCCCTTTCGCCAAGCTGCGACAACCATGCCAACACCTTCCAAACGTTCCTTTCAACGCTAACTTTTGGTGCAACACATCTAAATTATCGGCGCAATCAGCCAATTAATCTTTTCAGTTTGCATCATGGCAAACTCCATCTGCTTCTTCTATGCTTAAAATCAATTATTAACGGCCGGGAGGAGTTGATGAGCATCAAGAATTGGCCCACAGACGAGCGACCCCGCGAAAAACTATTGCAGCGCGGCGCAAGCTCACTGACCGACGCCGAGCTACTGGCGATTTTTCTGCGTACCGGCACGCCCGGCAAGTCGGCGGTGGACATGGCCCGCGATTTGTTGAGCGAATACGGTTCCTTGCAGGCGCTACTCGGTGCCGATCAGCAACGCTTTTGCCGGAGCAACGGTTTAGGCGATGCAAAATACGCCCAATTACAAGCCGTACTGGAAATGGCCCGCCGCCATTTCGCCGAGATATTGCAACGCGGCAGCGCCTTGACCAGCCCGGACATCACGCGGGCTTATCTCAGCGCCCAATTGCGTAGCTACAGTTTTGAAGTGTTCGCCTGCCTGTTTCTGGACAACCAGCACCGGGTGATTCAATGGGAAGAGCTGTTTCGCGGCACCATCGACGGTGCCAGCGTCTATCCGCGCGAAGTAGCAAAAAGGGCCTTATTTCATCATGCGGCGGCGGTCATATTTGCCCACAATCACCCGTCCGGCATCAACGAACCCAGCCAGGCCGACCGGCAAATTACCGACAAACTCAAACAGGCCTTGGGCCTGTTTGACATCCGCGTACTGGACCATTTCATCGTCGGCGACGGCCAGCCTTTTTCGTTTGCCGAACATGGCTTGCTTTAGCGAAAGACAGCCGCTACTGGCTATCTTGGCCGATGGTTGGCTTATACTGGCTCAACACCCGCTCCGCCAAGCGCGAAAACGGCATGCTTTGGATCCACACCGAACCGGTGCCTTTCAGTGTCGCCAGAAACAAACCTTCCCCGCCGAACAACATACTTTTCAAGCCGCCGCTCATGCCGATGTTGTAATCGATGTCGCCGCTGAACGCCACCAGACAGCCGGTATCCAGACGCAAGGTTTCGTTACGCAATTCCTTACGAATCACCGTGCCGCCGGCGTGGATAAAGGCCATACCGTCACCGCGCAGGCGTTGCAGAATAAAACCTTCGCCGCCGAAAAAGCCGCTGCCCAAGCGTTTGTTAAAGGCAATATCCACTTGAGTGCCATAAGCGGCCGCTAAAAACGCCGATTTCTGGCAAATCACTTCTTCACCCAATTCAGCCATGTTCAATGCTGCGATTGAGCCTGGAAACGGCGCGGCAAACGCCACCCGGCGTTTTTGCGAACCGTGATTGGTAAAATGAGTCAAAAATACCGACTCGCCGGTCAGCATACGTTTGCCGATACCAAACAATTTATCCATCACGCCACCGGAACCGTCGCCCATCTTGGCTTCGAAGTCTATATCCTGCTCCAGATACGTCATCGCCCCCGCTTCGGCGATCACGGTTTCTTTGGGGTCGAGCTCGACTTCGACCATTTGAATGTCATGACCGATAATCTGAAAATCGACTTGATGGCAACGCATAGGTATCTCCTCTTATTTAGTTGAAAAATTAAACGCTTGCTGAGCAGACTCAACCGAGCTGAAAAAATTCATAGCAGTCGCGGCCATGCTGTTTGGCAAGATACATGGCCTGATCGGCGTGACTGAGCAAACAGTCCGACGTCCCCTCATCCAGCGGACATAAGGTAATACCGCTACTGACGCCAATCTTCGCGATTTGGCCGCCGATATAGTAGGGCTGGGAAATCGCCTGATGAACACGCAGCAACGCTTGCTCGCAGTGCGGTTTGGATTCCAGACCGCCCATCAATAAGGCAAATTCATCGCCACCTAATCGGCACACCGTGTCATCCTCGCGCAGATTGGCCTTTATCCGCTTAGCCACCTCGATCAGCAATGTATCGCCAGCCTCGTGGCCGAACTGGTCGTTGACCTGTTTGAATCCGTCCAGATCCATATACACGACGCCCAATAAGGTACTATCGCGTTTACAGCGCGCCAAGGCCTGACAAAATCTATCGTTGAACAAGATGCGGTTAGGCAATTGCGTCAACGGATCGTGATGCGCCAAGCGCTCCAGTTCCTGCTGCTGGAGTTTGGCTTGGGTAATGTCGGAAAACAAACCGACATAATTCAGAATTTCGCCGGTGCGGTTGCGCATGGCCGAGATCGTCAGCGATTCGACATATAACTCGCCGCTTTTCTTGCGATTCCATATCTCGCCTTGCCAGCAACCCTCGGTTTGCAGGGTTTGCCATAAGTCTTTATAGAATTGCGCATCGTGTTTTCCTGATTGCAGAATACTATGATTGCGTCCGATTACTTCCTCTCGGGCATAGCCGGTTATCGCGCAAAAAGTCGGGTTGGCATCGATAATATTGCCGGCCGCATCGGTAATGGTGATGCCTTCATGCGCATCGCTAAACACCCTGGCCGCCAATTGCAACTTATCTTCGGCGCGCTTGCGCTCGGTAATGTTGGTCAAAATACAATGAATAACCGCCGGACGAGTTTTATCGCCTTGTAAACGGCCATCCAGAATCACGGTCAGCATGTGACCCAATTTTGTCAGCAGCGACAATTCGCATTCCAGCAAACCGTAATGATTCAGCAAATGCAGTTTTAGCCGAAAATCCTGTCCGGTTTCCGGCGAAATGAACTCAAACAGTGTTCGGCCTATCAGTTCATCAACGTCGTAGTCCAGCAGTGCGCAGAGTTGCGGATTGACATCCAACAAATTTCCTTGCCTATCCAGTGCCAGATAGGCCACCGGCGAGTTTTCGAACAAGCTGCGGAACCGGCTTTCGCTTTGCCGTAACGACTCGGTCAATTGCAGGGCAATCGCCGCGTTTCGGCGCACATTGATATAGGCCAAGGTAATAAAAAACAGCAAAAAGCTGATCAGCACCATCGCCAGTACTTCAACCCAGGGCGGCTCGAATTTCGCGGTCTTGCTGAAAGCTGGCATGGCACTGTAACGCAAGGTCCAAAAATGCCCGCCTAAATCCAAACGCTGTATGCGGGTCTTGGCATCGTCCTGGGTTTTAAACACTGACGGCACCAAGCCGGTCTGGCTATCGTAAAGCAAGCCATCGGCGCTGAGATCGTCCTGATCAAAAATTTCCAGGCGCAAAGCCAATAAATCCTGTCCCAGGATAGCTTTCAGCAAGTCGTTCATACGATATGGCATGTATACCCAGCCCAGTAGCGCGGAACGGCGCTGCTCTAAGGTTTGCGGGATGCTGCCATTGCGATACACCGGGAAATACGCCACTATCCCGGCTTGTAAATCCGCCTTGGTTTCCTGGATTAGAACCACCTTACCGGTATAAGCCAACTCGCCGTTGTCCCGCGCGCGCTCCATCGCTTTGCGCCGAACCGGTTCAGAGTACATATCGTAGCCAAAGGCGCGGAGATTACGGCCAGTGAACGGCTCCAAGTAGATAATGCTGGAATACTCGGTGCGCGGCTCTAACGGATTAACTACATAGTCAGGAAAACCCTGGCGGCGAATATCGGCAATATGCTGTTCAAGCTGCCCGGCGGGAATCCAGACCGTATAGCCCACGCCTTGCACCCCAGGATGGCTGCGATCCAACTCCAGCATTTCGACAAAAGCGCGCCAGTCCGTACGGGTCACTTCTTGGCTAGCGGCAAACAAGCCGGCGGCGCTGCGTAGTGTTTGGCCATGCAAAGCCATGCGTTTGCTAATGTCACTGGTAAGGCGTTGGGTTTCGAAATCGAAATATTCCTGTAAGCGCTGTTGATAGCGCCAATTCAGATCTTGCCAAGCCACAAACAAAGCGGACAGCGAAATCAGCAAAATCAGGAGAGCCGGATAGTAATGCCGGTAGCGCGCCAATAACTTTTGTGGAGCAGGGCTAGTAGTCATGCTTTCCCCTGTTGATATCGGAATATTCCGTTTCAGACCGTCGGCCAAACTTAAGCCACAATCTAGGCTTAAAAGTATAGCGTGGTCGTAGGGATTAGTATCCGGCGAAATTTCAGCATCAAACCTTCGGTCATCACTACTTGAAGATAATCCCTTGAGCGCTTCAGCATAGCTAAATCATGGGCCGGCGCTTCTCTAACTTGCCGGCAGTTTGGGCAAGGTATTAGATGGCGAATGGGCGGCGACCGGGAGAAGACAATTGTTTAAATGGGCCTGTTACGGACCCTGTGTAGGCAGTTGGACTCCCGCAGAAGCGGGAGTGCCTATATTTTAAGAACCTGCTTAATGCGCCAGCAAATTGACCAAAATCTGTTGGTAAATCCGGCTTAAAACTTCCAACTCGTCCAGGCCGATATGCTCGTTAACCTTGTGAATGCTGGCGTTCAACGGCCCCAGCTCAATCACTTGCGCACCCGTTGGGGCGATGAAGCGGCCATCGGAAGTTCCGCCGCCGGTATCATCCAAAGTGCTGAAACCACAGACACTTTCGATCGCCGCGTGCGTGGCGTCGATTAATGCGCCTTGTGAGATCAGGAATGGATTGCCGGACAAGCGCCATTGCAGATCGTATTTAAACCCGTGTTTGTCCAAAATCGCCTGGGTGCGGCTCTTGATCGTGGCTTCATCCAATTCGGTGCAAAACCGCAGATTGAACTGCACTTCCACCTGGCCGGGAATGATGTTTTCCGCGCCAGTGCCGCCGTTGATGTTGGAAACCTGCAAGCGGGTTGGTGGAAAAAATTGATTGCCATGATCCCAAACTTCTTCGGTCAACTCTTTCAGAGCCGGCGCGAAAGTGTGAATCGGATTTTCCGCCAGCTCCGGATAAGCCACATGGCCTTGAATACCCAACACAGTCAGCTTGGCGCATAAAGAACCGCGCCGACCAACGCGAATCACGTCGCCGATTTTTTGGTCGCTGGACGGTTCGCCAACCAGGCACCAGTCGATCTTTTCGCCGCGCTGTTCCAGCACTTCGACCACTTTGACCACGCCGTGGGTGGCAATACCCTCCTCGTCACTGGTCATCATGATGGCTATCGAGCCTTTGTGCTCGGGAAATTCGGCAACAAAACGCTCGACGGCTGTGACAAACGCCGCGATGCCGCCTTTCATGTCCGCCGCGCCACGGCCGTAAAGCTTACCGTCGCGGATGGTTGGCTCGAACGGCGGCGAATCCCACGCCGCCAGCGGCCCGGTTGGTACCACGTCGGTATGCCCTAGAAACACAAATAGCGGCGCTTCTTGCCCTTTTCGCAACCAGAGGTTTTGGGTATCGGCAAAATTCAGGCGTTCGTCAGTAAAGCCAAGCTTGGTCAGGCGCTGCGCCAGCAAATCCTGACAACCGGCGTCGTGGGGGGTTACTGATTCGCGACGAATCAGCGCTTCTAACAAAGAAAGGGTTTCGCTCATGATGCGGTTGGATACTGATCGGGGTTAAAGCCGACGATCAGTTGCTGTCCATCATCCAGAATTGGGCGCTTGATCAGGATCGGCACAGCCAGCATGAGTTGCAAGGCTTTGTCGGGGGTTAAATCGGTTTTTTGGGCGTCGTCCAATTGGCGCCAGCTGGTACTGCGCTGGTTAAGCACGGCATCCACGCCCAGCGTATCGACAAAGCGCTGCAGCAAAGCCGCATCCAGTCCATCGATTCGATAGTCGTGGAAGCGGTAGGCAATCTGCCGCGCCTCCAGCCAGGTCCGCGCCTTTTTGACGCTATCGCAGTTTTTGATGCCGTAAACTACGATCATGCAGGATTAGCCTTCTTCGCCGGCCAGCAATTCTTCGATGCTGGGTAGCGAGTCGTCAGCTTTGGCGCGCGCTTTGTAAACGTCGACAAATTCCATGAAGGCTTGCTCCAAATCGTCCAGCACTTCTTCTTCGTCTGTCACTTCATCTTCAGGAATCTCCCCGGATTCCAGGTAGTCTTTTTGGATAGCAATCTCGCCGTTCAGGGATAGCAGGGCGAGGATTAGGGCATTATTGGAAATATTTTCTGGCATGGTGTGCTCGCAGGTTAGGATTGAAGAGAAAAACGGGGCCGGCAACTGGCGGCATTTAAATCAACTGCGCGTAGGCAGCGTATCGAAAGGGTCGCATTCATGCTGTGTTGCCTCCTTGGAACTTATACCCGCATTGTAACGCATAGCCGCTCATCCTTGCCATGCGTTAAAACTCCCTCATGCGCCGTCATACTTTCCCTGATCGGCTATTTTCCGCCGGGCATGCTCCCGCTTCGATTCTCAACCGCTAGCTTACCAGCTACATTTGCAATTACACCGCTTGGTTCGGAAAACTCCTCTCTAGGTCTTCATAGCCGCAAAAGCTCGAGCGGCAGACCGCGTCCGGTCGATCTATTCGCTTAAAGCCGTTTTAACTGTATCCGCGTTCTAAACACCGGCAGCCAGCTTCTGCTTGAAAAATGCAGGCAAGGGACGTTTTGCGGCGTGATAGTCACTTGCCAATCCTCATCTCGAAAAAACCTAAGCTTGAGGTTGGCGTCGTCCACCACCCACACCTCGTCTAGCCAGAAAGAGCCGTAGGGCACGCCAAAAGAACGCACCGCCAGCACTTTAAACTGGCTATCCAGCAAGATTATCTCTGTGGCTTCTTCAAAGGGGCAATCCCAATCGCAAATTAACAGGTATTCATGCGCGGGAGTTTGAAATTGATGCAAAAGCCGATAGCCAGGCACATAAGACGAACTCGGCAAGCCATGTATCAATAATTGGGTCTGCAACGGCCAAGTTTGATATTCGCCGGCGTGGCTTTTCAGGGAAAAAATATCAGTTGTTTACATCGTCTCGACCTGGATAAAACTAGGTTACGGCTTGATTTTCTCACAGTCGAAAGTTCGACAATCCTGAGTCTATCGGCAGCACCTGCTTACAGAAACATCATCAAGGCAATCTGAAATCCCCCATATTCCCAGCCCTGTTGTTTACAATAGCCCTCAAGGCACTTATTTTTGAGACAAATGACCGCAGACTGGCAACTTATGCCGTATCGCGCTCCCTACAAACCCACTCAAATATAGCCATACCTAATACCGTAAAACCATTACAGCACAGGATACATTTTCCACGATGAAATTCACCGACACAGGCACCCTAGTCAATTGGCAGTTAGACGACATTCATATTATCCAACCCTTACACGATAAAGCCGGCGGCGGCTCGCGCGGCGGCGTGTATCTGTGCATACCCAATTTTGAAGAATTATCGCCGCCTTTCGCGCTTAAACACGGTGAATACCGCAT
This sequence comes from Methylomonas fluvii, assembly GCF_014850975.1. Classification (GTDB taxonomy): domain Bacteria; phylum Pseudomonadota; class Gammaproteobacteria; order Methylococcales; family Methylomonadaceae; genus Methylomonas; species Methylomonas fluvii. Next base: position 91,664 of record NZ_JACXST010000001.1, read on the forward strand.
AACGCCTTGCGAGACTGATCTACCGCACCAAAAAAACCTCACCGCGCCGGACGAAACCAACTGGGGCAGCGTCGAAGTAATCACCGATTGGCAAGAGCAGACGGAAGCCAACAGTAAAACCCTGACCGTCAGCACCCGCATTCGCGCGGTGTCGGAAACCGCCTTGGTTCGCCCCGGCTTTCACCCCTATTTTTCGATTTCGCCCAACAGTTTTATCGATATTGCGGACACGCATATTGAGGTCTCGGCTCTCCCGCACGATAGCTTGAGAGTACATCACGCCAACTCGCCAGCGGCACCGATCAAGCTAAGCACGGCAGATTACGTGGTCACAATGACTTGCGACATCTCGCCATTGTCGGCAGGCTTGGCATTGGCGTTTGGCATTTGGAGCGACAAAAAAGCCGAGTATGTCTGTATCGAGCCGATCATCGGCAAACAACCCGGCCCGGACGGCCTGCCGATGCCGTTGACCTTGCAACAGGATGAAGAGTTGGTGATGGTGTTTACGATTCGGGCGGAGAGATTGATATTTGCGAGTTAATTTATCACATTCGTAAGATGGGCTAAGCAACGTGTAGCCCATCGTATGATATTGGGTTAGCCATTTTCTCCAAGCACTTTGCGTAGTTCGTCCTCAAGCGCATCAAACAGCAGATTACAATCTTCGTTGAACTTTTCAAAGAAATAGAAATGCGTACTTACATTTGGCTCTTTTGCTTCTAGTACCGAACGCGTAAACCCTTCAGATGTCAAACGCATCTCACCCAAAATACGTTCCATAAGTAACGCAATATGCCTTGGTAAGAATATCTTGGTGTGACCGAAATACACTTCACACTCATCGAGTGCTACTGAAACTTCATTTCGTTTTTTAATACGGCTGTTGATATCGACGTCGCCAAAAAATTTGAGGTACGCCTCTGTATTGCACTTCAAACGTATTAACTTTACATATGTTTCTTTAATTACTTCAACACGCTGATCATGTAGGCGTGTGAAGGTTAAGTTTTGTTTAGCGATCGTGGCAGAGAGCTCCGCTTTTTTATCTTCAAGATCAGCATCTGACTGAAACTTTAGCTTGTCCTTGTGTGCCTCCAGATCTTTAGAAAGGCGATGTGCTAAAAAGTTTTTGAACAGCCATACTACAGTTGCGACTGCTGCTGTTCCTCCAAACGAACCCAGAATCATATCTATCCAATTCACCGAGCCTGACTCCGGACATAGGGCGGTAGGCTGGGTCGAATGCAATGAAACCCAGCATTGACGAACCTAAAGCTGGGTTTCACTTTCGTTCTACCCAGCCTACAGTTCCGACACTAAACTCAATCCCGCAACAACTCATTAATCCCGGTTTTGCTGCGGGTTTTTTCGTCCACCTGCTTGATAATCACCGCACAATACAGGCTGTGGCTGCCGTCTTTGGAAGGCAGGTTGCCGGAGACGACCACGGAGCCTGCGGGAATGCGACCATAAGTCACTTCGCCGGTCATGCGGTTGAAAATTTTGGTGCTTTGACCAATATAGACGCCCATCGATACCACACAGTTGTCTTCGACGATGACGCCTTCGACGATCTCGGAGCGGGCGCCGATGAAGCAGTTGTCGCCGATGATAGTCGGGTTGGCTTGCAGAGGCTCCAATACGCCGCCGATGCCGACGCCGCCGGACAAATGCACGTTTTTACCGATTTGCGCGCAGGAGCCCACGGTCACCCAGGTATCGACCATCGTGCCGCTATCGACGTAAGCGCCAATGTTGACGTAGGACGGCATCAAGATCGCGCCCGGCGCAATGTAAGAACCGTAACGAGCCACCGCATTCGGCACCACGCGCACACCGGCTTGGGCGAAATCGGCTTCGCTGTATTGACCGAATTTGGTCGGCACTTTGTCGTAGTAACGCACGTCGCCACTTTCGATGACTTTGTTTTCGTTGATACGAAACGACAGCAGCACGGCTTTTTTCAGCCATTGATTGGTCACCCAATCGCCGTCTTTTTTCTCGGCGACGCGGGCTTCGCCTTTGTCGAGCATATTCAAGACTTCGGCAACCGCGTTGCGGACTTCGGTTGAGACGGTGGACGGGCTGATTTCGGCGCGGTTTTCAAACGCGTCGTTAATGATGGTTTCCAGATTTGACATGGTATTTCTTAGGGTTAGTGATTAACGGGGATAGGATATGCCGACGCTAGGAGGCGCATCGCCTTCGCGACCGATGCGCTTCACGTTGTTCAGCACATCCTATGGGTTGTTTTCATTAAGAAAAGCTTTGATACGTTGCGCGGCCTCGACGCATTCCTCAATCGGCGCGACCAAGGCAATGCGGACATGGTTGGCGCCGGGATTAATGCCGCCGCTGTCGCGGGATAAATAACTACCGGGCAACACGGTAATGTTTTGCTGGGCAAATAATTGTTTAGCAAACTCAGCGTCATCAATCGGCGTCTTAAGCCAGATGTAAAAACTGGCTGGCGGCCGGCTGATGTCGCAGACATCCTGCAAAATCTCGATGAATGCGCTGAACTTATCACGGTACAACTGGCGGTTGTGCTGGACGTGCTCCTCGTCGTTCCAGGCGGCGATGCTGGCGTGCTGGGTCGGCACCGGCATCGGGCAGCCATGGTAGGTGCGGTATTTGAAATACTGCTGCAACACCTCGGCGTCGCCGGCCACGAAACCTGAGCGCAAGCCGGGCGCGTTGGAGCGTTTGGAGAGACTTTGGAAAATCACGCAGCGCTTAAAATCGCTATTGCCGGCCTGATAAGCGCTTTGCAACAAGCCTTGCGGCGGCTGGGCTTCGTCGTCGTACAGCTCGGTGTAACACTCGTCAGAGGCAATCACAAAGTCGTACTTATCGGCCAAAGCTAATAACTTCAGATGATCGGCTTGTGTCAACACAGTGCCGGTAGGGTTACCCGGCGAGCAAATAAACATCAGTTGGCAGCGCTGCCAAATTGTCTCCGGCACGCTATCAAAGTCCGGCAAGTAACCATCAGCCTCGACCGTATTCAGATAATACGGCTCGGCGCCGGCTAGCAAAGCCGCGCCTTCATAGATCTGATAAAACGGGTTGGGCATGATCACCACCGGCTTGTCGGCCGGATTGACCACGGCCTGCACCAGTGAAAACAAAGCCTCGCGGGTGCCGTTGACCGGCAAGACCTGGGTCTCGGCATCCACACCGCCGGCCGGAATGCCAAATCGGCGGCAGGTCCAGTCGGCAATAGTCTGGCGCAATTCCGGTAAACCTTTGGTGGTGGGATATTGGGTCAAGCCATGCAAATGCCGCAGCAAAGCTTCTTGAATAAAATGCGGCGTGGCGTGTTTCGGCTCGCCTATCGACAAGGCAATGTGCGCTTTCTCGGCCGGCGGCGTAATGCCTTGTTTCAGCGTGGCAAGTTTTTCAAACGGGTACGGATGTAACTGGGATAAATGCGGGTTCATTATTTGCTGCAACGCGGTTGTCTGCCGGCACCCCAGGCTTGTTGCTGTAGCTGGACGGCTCTGCCCATATTTTGATTCAAATTATCGATGCGACTGGCATGCGAGGGATGGGTGGACATAAATTCGATGGGCTGACCGCCTTGCGCGGCTTTGTCCATCTTCAACCAAAGGTTCACGCTTTGCCGCGGATCAAAACCGGCTTTAGCCATTAAATCCAGGCCTATGGTATCGGCTTCGGTCTCGTGAATCCGGCTGTACGGCAGGATTACGCCGTATTGCGCGCCCACCCCCAGCAAGCCCAAGGCGGTTTGACCCAACGCGGTTTGCGGCTGCGTCACCGCCTGCACCATAGACAAACCGGTGCTAACCGCGGTTTCTTGAGACAAACGCTCATTGCTGTGTCTGGATAATACGTGGCCGATTTCATGACCGATTACCGCCGCCAGTTGATCCTGATTATCCACCAGATTGATCAGACCGGTATGCACGCCGATTTTGTTGCCGGGTAAGGCAAAGGCGTTCAAGGATTCATCTTCAAACACCACTACTTCCCATTGACCACCCGTCTGCTGGGTAATCGCGTAAGCCACGCATTGGGCGAACTGGCTGTAGCGCTGATTACCGCTGATCGGGTTTTTGCTCTTCATGCTGCTGAAGGCTTGCAAACCCATCTGATCGACCTGGTTGTCCGGCATATAGATAAACTGCGAACGGCCGGTAGGGCTGGTGGCACAAGCGTTTAGCAACAAGGAAGCAGCGGTGCAAAGAAAGAGTTTTTTCAACATGGCGACAACATCCGCAAGGAAAAGAAGCGGCATTTTAACGTAACTTGTGAGCCGGAGTTAAAAGCTTTTTGGCCGATCAAGCCCTGTTCCGACTCTGGATTGAACTCAGGCTATTTGCAGAACAGCCCCTGGAAACATCTCGATCAGCCGCTTCCGAAGAAATAAAAATCGCCGGGATTAGGCGTTTTCCAGCATGTGTAAAAGTTGCTGCAAGCAAAACAGCGTTGCCTGCTGGCGTATCGACTGCCGGTCGCCGCTGAATTGTTTCTGCAGGCAAGCACCGTTAGCACCGCGCTTTTGCCAGGCGATAAATACGGTTCCGACCGGCTTTACCGGCGTACCGCCGTCCGGCCCGGCAATGCCGGTGACAGCCAAAGCCAGATCGGCCAGACTATAAGTCAAAGTGCCCGCCACCATTTCCAAAGCAGTCTCCTCGCTAACCGCCCCCACTCTCTCCAAAGTCTGCGGTTTGACACCCAGCATATCGATTTTGGCATCGTTGCTGTAGGTGACGAAACCCCGATCAAACCATCCGGAGCTGCCCGGCACATCGGTAATTGCCTTGGCAATGCCGCCACCGGTGCAGGATTCCGCCAAAGCCAGACGTAGACTCAGGGTGTTTAGTCGATTGCCGAGCGCTTCGGCGAGTAAATAGCTGGGATCGTGCATGACAGTCCGGTTAGCTGATACGGCATCAAGCCGAGAAGGGATTTTGTTGCAGCGAAAGCTCATCGCTGCAACAGACGGGAGAATTTACTTAGGTAATTTGGCGATTTCCGAGACTTTTTCGAAATCGGCGCCGACGCTGATGATAAAGCTGGTCACTTGCTCGATACTCATGTCCGATTTAATCACTTTCGACTCGTGAACAATCACCGCAAACCCTGAAGTAGGATTGGGCGATGTCGGCACAAACAACACATAACGGTCGTCGGTCTTGTTGGTTACGTAGGCAGGTACCCAAATGCCCTCTTTTGGATATTCGATATAAACCACTTCGCGCGGCTCTTGCAACTGATGCCCGGCGATCATGTTCACCAGCTTTTTGGTGACGCGGTAAATCGTGCTTAACAGCGGGATGCGCTCGATCAGGTGTTCGAACATCGCGATGATGGAAAACCGGCCCAGGCTGACCCGACTCCCCACATAGGTAATGGTCGCGAAGCTGGCGGCAAACAACAGAAACGTCACCAGATAATTATCGGAATAACCGTAAACGAATTGAAACAAATCGGTAAGTCGGTCTTTCACGAACAACACGATCTGCACAATCACCATAATCGGAATAAATGCCAGAACGCCGATCAAGGTGTGATTAAGGATTTTCTTCATGATGCGCCTACCTTTATTAGTTATAGTTGTTAGGAAACTAGGTTTTAGCAGAGTTATGCCGGTTAAGGAAGTCTCGATGCATGCATTGCCTCCGAAACACCCCTAGCCTTACTCAAGGTAACATTTTATAAAGGCCGCGCGTGGCAATCGCCATCAGCGGCAGCATTACTCCGGTCAAGCACAGCAGTGCGTTTAAGGTCATCAGACTGGCGCTGGCATCCCATATAGTTAAAGAACTATTTAAAGAGATATTGGACGGTGCCAAAAACGGAAACAAGGACGCTCCCATGGTCAAAATCACCATCACCAGCATCACGGCACTAGCCAGCAGCGCCCAATATGCCTTATCCAGACGGGACAACACCAACGCGGCTATCCCGCAGACAAAGGCCAAAGCGGGTAAGGCCCATAAGGCCGGTTCGTGCTCGTAATTGTCCAGCCACAAACCATCGCCGCGTTTCACAAATTTGGTCAAAGGGTTGGAAACCCCATTCGGCATAATATCGGTGCTGACGTGATAGCCCTCCAGATGAGTAATCCAACCGCCGGCCAAAGCAAACAACACCAAAAACGCCAGGCCGCTGGACATGGCCAGCGCCTTGCTGCGCTGATATAGCTCGTCTTGGCTATGCGTTTGCAGGTAAATCGCGCCATGCACTGCCAATAAGGCTACGCAGGTAGCGCCGACCAAGGACGCAAACGGACTGAATAGCCCGGAAAAGCTGCCCAGAAAAGCAATGTGCATATCACTGGCCAGATGAAACGGCACGCCTTTCAACAGATTGCCAGCCATCACCCCCAATAACGCCGCCGGCAGCAAGCCACTGATAAACAAGGCCTTATCCCATTGTTTCAGACTATCCTCGCGCGTCACGCTAGCTCTGAAATACCAGCCCAAAGGCCGCACGAATAGCGACAACACCATCAACAACAGCAAAGGCTGAAAACTGGCAAACGTGGCCGCATACACCGTCGGCCAGCCGGCAAACAACACACCTATAGTTGCCAATAGCCAGACCTGATTGCCGGCGCTGGTTGGCGCCAACCTGGCAACCAGCCCGGCGCGCTGCGCTTCGGAGGTATGCAAAAAGGGTAACAACAGGCTGACGCCAATCTCGATACCGCTACTCAGGACAAAACCTATCACGAACAAACCCAACACGCCCCAACAAACCAAGCGCAGCATTTCATAATCAAGCAACATAACTAGGCTCCTGGTTAATCGGCAACGCGGTGGCGCTACCCTGCCCGATAAACTTTAAAGTTAACATGACAGCCAGCGCCAGCAGGCCGGTATAGGTCAAACCGTAAGCCGCCAAGCTGACTGCCAGATCAGCGACAGCCAATGTGGAAACCCCTTGCCAGATGGGCAGCATATCGGCCACCAGCCAAGGCTGCCGGCCGAACTCCGAGATAAACCAGCCGCTGGCGCTTGCCAACCACGGCAACGGTAAGGCATAAACACTGGCCTTCAATAACCAGGCATGCCGCCAACCGACGAAATTGACCGCGTTTGCCGCTACAAACAGCAGCGCCAGCAAAGCGCCGGCGGCAATCATCAATTTATATCCCCAATACAAACGCCCGCCAGCCGGCACGCTGGCGCTGACGGCTTGTTCTATCTGCGCCGGACTGGCATCGGTCACGCTCTCTCGCCAACGCTTCAGCAATAGGCCGTAACCCAAATCAACTTTGGCGGCGGCAAACGCGGCCAACAGTTCCGGCTCCTTTTTGTCGTCACGCAATTCTTGCAACAGCGCGTAAGCTTTTATGCCATTGTCGATGCGCTGGCGATTTTGTGCCAAAGTCTCATGATTGGGCAGACCGTTAATGGCTGCCAACTTGTTATGCTGCATCGCGCCGGCGCCATAAACACTGGTGTCGCCTATCGCCGCGGTAGCGATCACACTCGCCAATCCCAAAGCGGCCGCGATGCGGTAAGAACACTGTGCCAATTCGGTTTCGCGCTGCTTCAGTAAATAGTAAGCGCTAATAGCCAACACAAAACCGGCAGCCACCACATAACTGGCTAGCAGACTATGCACAAATTTCGCCAGTGCCAGCGGATTGCACAGCACCATCGACACATCAAGCAACTCCAGGCGCAGCGTTTGGGTATTCAATTCCGCACCCACGGGATTTTGCATCCAGCCGCTGGCGATCAGAAAGCCGAAAACACTCAAGTGACAGCCAATCGCGATTAGCCAAGTTACCGCCAGATGTGTGCCTTTGCCCAGGCGCTGCCAACCCAATAAAAACCAGCCCAGACCATTGGCAGCTATAAACAAACCGGCAAACCCCAGCAATAGAGGTAGGGCAAACACATCGCCGACATAATGCGCAAAATACGACCAATGGGTGCCGAATTGACTAGCCATCACCAGAGAAGAAGCCATACTCAAGCCAAAACCGATGGCGAACAACTTGCCCCAGAACTGCGTGATACGTTGATAAACGCCCTGTCCGCTGAGCACAAACCAGGATTCCATAGCCGTCAGCAAGAGCGACAAACCCAGCGTCAATGGTACGAATAAAAAATATTGCACCGCATGCAGCGCAAACTGCGCCCGCGATAACTCAACAACCGTTTCGGAAATCATCCCCACTCCTCGGTCAATCTCAAAAATGCGGGCAATTATAGAGTTATCCGCTTGCTTGTCTGCGATTTTTCTCGACCGATTCGCATTAAAACCCGCGTGAAAAACTGGAGAATACAGACGACTGATATACACTTTTCAACTTACAAGCACACATTCCAAAACCTCATGGGCTTTACTCCGCGCCACATCGTTGGACTGAAAATAGTCGGTATAGCCCTGCTCTACGCCATGCTGGCCAAACTGGTACTGGCTTTCTTTTCCGACAACGGCAATGTCACGCTGGTTTGGTTTCCAGCTGGTCTGGGGATGGCCACGTTTCTGTTGGGCGGCAAGCGCTATTGGCCGGGCGTGTTCATCGGTGGGTTTCTTGCGGGCATGTTGGTCGGCGACTCCTGGTTAATCTCCGCCTGCATCGCCACCGGCAATATCCTGGAATCCTGGCTTGGCGCCTGGCTACTGCTCGGCAACCCAGGCTTTTCGATATCGCTACGTCATCCTCGGGATTTTGCCTGGCTGACCTTGACAGGCATCATTGCCGCCTGCTTCAGCGCGCTGATCGGCCCCATGACCTTGTTTTTAAGCAAGTATCTGCCTGCCGAAGCCCTGCTGCCCAGTATGCGACACTGGTGGATGGCCGATGTATTGGGAATCGCCTTAGTCACGCCTTTAATTCTGATCTGGCGACACTGGCCGAAAGACTGGTTCGCACCCAAACGCTTGCTGGAAACGCTGGCCTTCATAGCAACGAGTTTTTTGAGCGGCCAGGCGGTGTTTTTAAGCTGGTTTCCCACCCTGCTGAACGCTTACGGCGAAACTTATTGGGCCTTCCTGTTTGTGGTTTGGGCCGCGGTCCGATTCGGCCGTCACGGCGTGCTGCTTTTGGTAACCATGACCGCCATTCAATGCCTGTGGGGTTTACAGCATCAGTTGGGCGCCTTCGCCACCACACACCTGCAAAGCGGCCTGCTAAACATCTGGTTTTACCTGTTCATCCTGGCTAGCGTGGGCATCCCATTGGCCCTGACTTTATTCCATCAACAACAAATCAACCAGGCCTTGCAGCAAAGTGAAGCCCGCTTGAGTTTTGCATTGGAAACCATCGATACCGGCGCCTGGGATATGGATTTGCAAGATTATTCGGTGCAACGCACGGCCATACACGATCAAATCTTCGGCTACAGCCAGCTGCTGTCGCATTGGACCTATCATACTTTTCTCGGCCATGTCACACCGGAACATCGGGATATGGTCAATGCCGGTTTCCAGACTGCCTGCACCCAACACAGCAACTGGGATTTCGAATGCCGGATTCGCCGTATCGACGGTGCAATCCGCTGGATTCGCGGCTCCGGTTGCCACCAACTCGGCAATAGCCCGCGCATGACCGGTATTCTGCAAGACATCACGGCATACAAATTGGCTGAAGAAGATCGGCAATTAGGTATGTTGTTTTACCAAAATTGCAGCGAAGCGATGATGATCACCGAAGCGGATGCCACCATCGTCTCGATTAACCCGGCATTCAGCCGCATTACCGGCTACTCCGCCGAAGAAATAATCGGCAAGAACGCCCGGATTCTGGGCTCCGGCCGGCATGACGATAGTTTTTTCCAAGCCATGTGGCAAATCATCAATAGCAAAGGAAAGTGGCAGGGCGAAATCTGGAATCGACGTAAAAACGGCGAGCTCTATGTCGAGCAGCTCAACATCAACACCATTTTCGACCGCAACGGCCTACCGCTAAAGCGTATTGGCCTGTTTTTCGACATTACCCAGCGTAAGCTCGGTGAAGAACAACTGTGGAAACAGGTCAATTTAGATCCGCTCACGGGTGTCGGCAACCGCCGACTGTTTTACGACAGACTGGAGCAAGACATTAAAAAAGCGCAGCGCGGCGGCTGGTTTTTGGCATTGCTGGTGGTGGACATCGAGCACTTCAAAGACATTAACAAGCGCTTTGGGTATGCGCAAGGCGACAGCATTTTGCAGGAAGCCGCACAACGCGTGCTGGCGAATGTGCGGGAAACCGATTTGGTGGCGCGAATGGATGGTGCGGAATTTGCGATCATCCTTGCCGAGCTGGAAAAAACCGACAGCGCGGAGCGCATCGCGCAATTAATTATCGAAAAACTCGCCGAACCGTTTACGCTGGAACACGACACAGCCCAACTCAATTGCCGTATCGGTATCGCCATCTGCCCTGATCATGCCGACAATACCGAAGCGCTAAAACAAGCCGCTATGGATGCCGCCAAAAAAGCCGCTTCGCAAACTTACCGATTCGCCAATCCGCCGATCACGTTTTAACCGCGATTCAGTCACGCCTCAACACACGCGCTGCCGCGGAAACACGCAGCGGAATTTACTGCCTTTCCCCAGTTGGCTTTCAATGTCCAGCTTGGCATCATGCCTGACCAACACATGCTTGACGATGGCCAATCCCAAACCGGTGCCTGGGATTTTTTGATTGCGTTTCACTTCCGCGCGGTAGAAGCGTTCGGTAATTCGGGGAATATCCACACTGGAGATCCCGTCGCCAAAATCTTCCACTTCAAAATAAACGCTGCCGTCGGGCTTGCCCCGCCAACTCACTTTAACCGGTGAGCTAGGCTGCGAATATTTCATGGCATTGACCAACAGATTGCTGAAAGCGCTACGCAATTCCTCCATATCGCCACGCACATTCGCTCGGCTATCCAACACCAGCTCGACGCGGCGCTCATCCTTTTCCAACAAATCGCTTTCCTGGCAAACCTGCACAAGCAAATCAGGAATATTCACGCATTCGAATTTCTTGGTTTTGCTCTCCAGCCGCGCCAGTAGCAGTAAATCATCGATCAAGGCTTGCATGCGCTCGGTTTGTGCCGCCATGTTTTGGAATGAGCGGGTGTAGGGGCTGGCGCCGTCATCCAATTCTTGCAGGGTTTCCAGATAACCGCGCAATACCGTAATCGGCGTGCGCAACTCGTGCGAGACATTGGCTACAAAGTCGGTACGCATCCGTTCGATATTCTTCAAATGGGTGACATCCTGAGCCATCAGCAGACGCAATCCGGCCCCATAGGGGAAGATGCCGATTTGCAAAATCATGTTTTCGTTGATCGGCGAGGGAATACAAACCTTGTTGTGGTAATCCTGGTCCTTCAGATACTGAATAAACAAGGGGTGCCGGACCAAGTTAGGAATCCGCTGCCCGTTATCGGAACGTTTCAGGCCCAGATAGTCATAGGCCACTTTGTTGCTCCACTCGATTTCGCCGTTGCTGCCTAGTACCACAATGGCGTCAGGCAAGGCGCTGGTCGATTTGCGAAACCCATCCAGCATTTTGCCCAGCTTCTTCTTCTGGCGTTTTTGGCTTTTGCGAATTTTATAAAAGTGGTAGTAGATGTCGCCCCAGATCCCTTTAAAATCGGGACGCTCTCCGCGGCCGCCCTGGCTTAACCAACGTTCCAGGCGGCTCACGTTGATCGATTGCTTAATGTAGAGCAAAAGGGTGATTGCCCATAAGAAATAGCTGAGGTGCCCGACAAAAAAACTCAGCAGTAAAGCCGGTATCAGTAAAGCAATAGCAATATTTATTTCCCGCTGCCAACGCTGCATGAATAATCAGTTTGCCATCGAAAAGCGGTAGCCAAATCCGCGTACGGTCTGAATCAATTCCTCGCGGCCGTATTCGGCCAGAATTTTGCGCAAGCGGCGAATATGTACATCCACGGTACGCTCCTCTATGTACACGCTACGCCCCCAGACCTGATCCAGCAGATGGGTGCGGCTGTAGACCTTATCGGGATTGGTCATGAAAAACTGCATTAATCTAAACTCGGTAGGACTGACTTCTAGACTGCGGCCGGCGATAGTCAGTTTGTGTTGCTCGGCATCCAAAGTGAGGTCGCCGACGCTGAGCTGCCCGGATTCCGACAACTTGCCGCTGCGACGCATCACGGCCTTGATCCGGGCGATCAGTTCTTTCGGCGAAAAAGGCTTGGTCACATAATCGTCGGCACCGATTTCCAAACCGCGAATTTTGTCCTCTTCTTCGCCGCGCGCGGTGAGCAAAATGATAGGCAATTCCTTGTAACCCGGCTCGTTTTTCAAGCGTCTGGCCAATTCCACGCCGCTGATGCCCGGCAGCATCCAGTCCAGGATAATTAAATCCACCATATTATCGGCCAAACTCTCCCTGGCCTGCTCGGCACTGCCAACGGCGATCACAGTCAAATTGGCCTGTTCCAGCACCATGACCAGCATCTCCCTGATCGCTTCTTCGTCTTCCACGACCAGGATTTTCAAGTTCGACATAAGCATGTTTAGTCTAAAGGGTCCAAGGATCAGGCTAATTTAGCAGCGCTATATTACCGTTTTGTGACAAAAAAAGCCGGCCAATCCCCGAGCTATCGTCCCTTGCCAGGGTCCGACATCGGCCGCGCCGTCACGCCACTATCGCCAACCGGCGCGACAAAGGCATCGGAAACTAACGCGCCTACATTGCCGCCGCTCAGCGCTTCCAAAAACGCCACCAGGTCGTCGCTTTCCCGGTCAGACAAGCCCAGCGGTTTGAGTAAGGGCGACAAATTTTCATTTGCCGCACCGCCTTGATTATAAAACTTCACCACCTCGGCCAAAGTCGGTAAAGAACCGTTATGCATATAAGGCGCGCTGAGCGCGACGTTACGCAACGAAGGAGTTTTGTAAGCCCAGCGGTCAGCGGGGTTTTGACTGATTTCGTAATAGCCCAAGTCGCCGGGCTTCTCGGTATTCACACCTTTCAGATGCTCGCTATTCACAACCACAAACACGCCCGGCGCCACTTGCACCCGTTGTTTTTCCGGCGACTTTTGCATGGATTCGGCATAGCCAACCCCGGTGTTATGGCGTTTTTGATCGGTGAACAAGGCAGTTTTTTCGCCGATGCTATGACAAGTGCTGCAAGCGGCTTTACCGGTAAACAAAGCAAAACCCCGCCGGGCCGCTTCACTAATCGCCGCTTTTTGTTTACCGAAATACCAGCGGTCGAACGGCGAATCAGCAGAATTTAATGTGCGCTGATAACTAGCCAAGGCCTGACCGATGGTTTCCATCGTCGGCCCTTTGTTAAAGGATTTTTCAAACAACCCGCGATAATCGGCACTGGCTTTTAGCTTGTCCACCACATAACCAATTGACGGATTCCCCATTTCATTATGCGCCAGCAGCGGTCCCCAGGCTTGTTGCTCCAGACTGTTTTCGCGGCCATCGTGAAACAACAACTGCGCGTAGCCGACGTTATACAACGACGGACTATTACGCCGCACGCTACGCCCTTCAATACCCACCGCCGTGGTCATTTCGTTATTACTAAAGCCTTGTTCCGGGATATGGCAGATGGCACAAGAAAAAGTATTGTTCAGCGACAGCCGGCGGTCGAAAAACAACTTGCGGCCCAATTCGATTTTGGCGGGCGTCAGTGGATTGTCTTTGGAAACTGGCAACTTCGGCAAACCCAGTGGCGGCTTTAGCGCAAAGTCGATCAACTTTGCCGGCTGGCCCTGGCGCTGTGCCAGTGCCAGGGAGCGGGTTTGGTAATCGACTTGCTGATAATTTTGCTTATTGTCACCGGGCTGGAACAACACATCCGCCGGCACAGTGGAGGGCGCGACTTGCGGCTTGGCATCGGCCAGCAAGGTCTTTACATCATTGATCAGCGTGTCGGCATGCAGAAAATCCACGCTATAGATATTGCGGACGTTCTTGTCTTTATCGATCAAATACACCCGCAACAAATGCGAAAACGTGCCGGTGAACTGGCCTTTATCGTCGTAGACTTTTTGTACGTTTTGCTGATAACCGTCGAGAATGGGCTGCAAGCTGGCCTCGTCTTTGGTGGTCAGAAATTGCCAATCGAAATCGCCGGTTTTAAAACCCTCGCCGTAATGGCGCATCATTTCCGGGGTGTCTTGCGTGGGGTTAAAGCTCAGCGTCAACAACCTGAGTTTGTCCGCCAATTCCGGCTGTTTTTGCAATTGCCTACTGATTTTGTGCAACACCTGGGTCGCCAACGGGCAGCCGTTGACGTCACTGCAGGCGGCGTAAATAAAGCTGAGCAATACCAGTTTGTCGCCCATTAAGTCGTGGAGGTGTTTGGGTTGGTTGTTGGTAGTTATTACTTCGCCGTTGGCGGCTTTGGTGATGATGGGTAGGGCGTAGGTGCCGGGTTTTGCGGGTTCAAATGGCAATGCGGTGTAGCCGGGGGCTAAGGGTTTGGTTTCTTGAGCTTGGCTTATAGGCGTTATCAGGTTAAGGAGAAAGCACAGTAACGCTATCATTCCCATGCTCCAGCGTGGGAATGCCGCTGCAGACGCTCCAGCGTCCGCTTTCAGACAAAGTAGACTGAGGCGATAAGGAAGTTTCATGATTGTTGTTTATTTGGGATAGGTGTCGCTGACGCGACGGCTTATTTTAATGTCGGTTCGCGGACCGACAACCGCGATACTTTCGCTACGAAAACCATCCCTGGTTTTCGCCCTGCGGGCCAGCCTATCGGCTGTTCAAATTCGCTCCAGGCGAATTTGTGCTTGGCCAAAAGAAAGTATCCAAAGAAAAAGCCCCCCCCGGACGCCGCTTATTCCCTGCGCGCCGAAGCTTTTGAACGGGGTTGCCGAAAGGGGCTTCCTGCCCCTTCGTCAACGTGCGGCATCCATGCCGCACCCCTACGGGCTGATCCGTTCAAAAGCTCCGGTGCTCAGCGCGGCATACGGGAGAAAAACCATCCCGAAATTTGAAGGACACTTTGTTTTTACGTAAATAAAGTAGCCTCGATGCAGTGAAACGGAATCGAGGGGAAGATAGCTTCGATTATCCTCGATTCTACTTCGCTCCATCGAGGTTACTTGCTATAGCCTTGACGAATAAGTACCTCCGATGCAGCACGAATTCTCAACCAACTTGCAAAGCCACCGATATGGTCATACTCGAATGGCAGCCCATGAAGAGAACTAAGATCAATTTCAATTACTGTGCCGCTAACTTTAATCGAGATCATTCGTGCATATTGCGCCCCTCGCACCTCCCACAGAGGTAGCGCTGGATTGTGCGCAAACGCACATCTGACCATATAAACCAGCGTACGCAATTCATCATTCGGTTGCCGAGAATTCGGATTGTTTTTGAATCCAGCCACTTCGAATGCGGCGTCCAGTACCATCGCAGACGCGCCGAAAGCCATACCGACTAGGGCTTGCGCAGGAGTAATAACTGCTTCGATGTCTGAAAATGATCCCGAAGGAAAGCCGACGTTTTCTCGCTCGAATAAAATGGATACATCGGCATCAAAATCCTTCAGTTCCAGATGACCAGACTCGCAGTAACACATGAGGCGAATCGCAAATTCTAGGTAACGAAACGCATTGTTAACATCCACGAGCGCTTCAGTGGCAGTATTTAGTAACGACATCAGAATACAAACTAACTTTGACAGTAGGATGTCAGAATAGAACGCGTCATTGCCTCGCGATAGTGCTTATCCCGTATTGAAGGGTTTCTACGTACGAATTCAACATATGTATCGGCCATATCTTTGACAGATACGCGCTGTATGCAAGTAGCGAGCTCTATGACCTTATTTACTCTAGGAGCCATATCTTTCATTTTGACATCTTTCACCAAGGCTGAAATCTGTGGATCATACTTGTATGTATCCGTTGCCCCCTTCCCGACACCTTCGATGAATCCATCCATATAAACCTTCACAATCAGCAAACAGGACGTACGCTCAGCTTCTGAGCTGGCGGTACAAAGTTTCTCTAGATCTTCGGCCTTGACTGATTGGGCAAACAAGCTTGCAGAGAAGAATATGCAGATAAATGTGAGAACTAAGTGTTTCATGGCATTCCATTAAAGTTAGGTAGAGTGGGTACAGTTATGTAGGGTACGCACCGCGTACCTTTTTAGGCTTTGAACAAGCAATGAATTCAAGATGGTACGCGATGCGTACCCTACTTCTACCGCCACCTTTAAAATCAAATTTCGCAGTCACCTTCCAATCTCTGGGTGAGGTTTTCGTCCCGTATGCCGCGCCGAGCACCGAAGCTTTTATCGAGATCAGCCCGAAGGGGTGCGGCAGGGATGCCGCACGTCGGCGGAGGGGCTG
This sequence comes from Methylomonas fluvii, assembly GCF_014850975.1. Classification (GTDB taxonomy): domain Bacteria; phylum Pseudomonadota; class Gammaproteobacteria; order Methylococcales; family Methylomonadaceae; genus Methylomonas; species Methylomonas fluvii. The sequence goes on from NZ_JACXST010000001.1 coordinate 107,952, forward strand.
GGAAGCCCCTTCTGCCGACCCTCGATAAAAGCTTCGGAGCGCAGGATCAAAGCGGCATCCGGGCCGCCTTTTCTTTGGATACTTTCTTTTGGCCAAGCAAAAGAAAGTATCTCGGCTGTCGGGCCGAGACCCGACTTTAAATCAAGCCGTCGCGACAGCGACACAAATACGACAACCCCGGAAGTTACCCCGAACACGAAAGTTATTTAGGCGAACCCCCATACAAAGAATAAGCCCCAAACCGCATTTGATGCGCCCTACCCAACTTCTCTTTTGTAAAATCAATCGAGAACTGCTCGGTCAACTTGCTGCCATCCCAGCTATAGGCTTTGAAGAATTGCTCGTTATCCGCCCCCTTCTTGTCCCAATTGGCCAGCAGCGACGAGGTGTAATACAAGCGCTTGCCGTCCCAGCTTGAGGACACCATATTCACTTGCGCGCCGATTTTTTGCTCGAACACTTGCTTCGGGTGGAACGGATCGCTGATGTCGAAGCGGCGGGTCATGCCATCCATGAAGGTATTCACCCACAAGGTTTTATCGTCGCTGGAGATGGAGATGTCCACCGGCAACGGGATTTTGGCCGGTTCGCCGATGTCGGCAACATCTTTAGCTTGCCATTCGCCTTTGTCGTCTTGATGTATCAGCCAGATTTTCGAAGTCAACGCGGTGCTGGTGAAGCAGTAGTTGTGGTCTTCCGCCCAGGCGCAACGGATTTCCAGAGGCGCGCCGGGTACGTCGAAGACTTTTTTCGGTTGACGGCTGTGTAAATCCCATTGCACCACGGTGTTGCCGAAGCGTTTCATCGCTTCCGGGTCGGCCAGCATTTTTCCGAAGTCCATCATGTAATTCGACCAGCCGGTAAACGACGAAGTCAGCATCAGGTTTTTGCGCGGCAATACTCGTACGTCGTAGTTATAGCCGTCGGCATATTTGCCGGATTTGATCGCGCCTTCCAGGTTGCTGTCGGTCGGCAGCCAGTAGGTGGCGATGTAATCGCCGGCGTTGCTGTATTCCACAATCGCGGTGCGGCCGCCGTGGTCTTTGTTGTTGGACAAACCGGTGATGATCATTCGCCCAGGCAAGGCGTACAAGCTGTGCGGGCCCACCACGCCGCCGCTTTTGGCGACGAAATCAGTGATAGTTTTGCTCAACTTAGGCTTGGCGGGATCGGTGGCCACGTCGAAGATGAAAATCTTGTTGGTATCCAAGCCGCCGGCCCACAGAAATTTACGGTCGTCGGTAAAGTCGGAATGGTGGGCTTCGTTACGGCCACCCACCGACAAACTGCCGATCACCTTGCCGTATTGTTTGGATTTGGGATTGACGTCGACGGTGACCAGCTTGTCCTGCTCATCGCCGACGCCTTCCGCGCCCAAGGTCCAGATGTACACAAAATCTTCCTGGCCAGTAATTTTCGCCATATATGGCGAAGCGCAGGTTTCATCGGCACTGGCCGACAAGCTAGCGGTGCCGAGCAATAGCGCGGTGGTGAAGGTGCTTAGTTTGAATGTCATGAGTTCTCTCCCCTGGTTGTTGTTATTGTTCCCACGCTCCAGCGCGGGAATGCATGTTGAACCGCTCTAGCGGTTCGGGACGCAGGAGCGTCCCTGGCTCGGTTCCAACGCCGGAGCGTGGGAACCATGAAATGCTTAATCGCCCGTAGTCGGATCGATGATGCTGGTAATTTGTTCGATCCGATTGGCAGGAAACCCGCCTTGTGCGGCATGCTCGCGAATCGCTTGTTCGCTGTCGGCGATGTAGACGCAATAGATTTTGTCGCCGGTAACATAGCTGTGCAACCATTGAATCTGCGGCCCCATATTGCGCAGCACGCCGCAGGATTTTTGCGAAATGCCTTGCAGCTCGGCTGGCGTCAGTTTGCCAGCACCGGGAATGTCTCGTTCGATAAGATATTTGGGCATGATGACCTCCTAATAAATGACCGGTCGTCTAATTTGCCGGCGTTAAAAAATGCTGCCTACTTGGGCAGCGGTTATTTCGATTCGTAGACTGGGTAGAGCGAAAGCGAAACCCAGCTAGGCGCTTGCCAATTCTGGGTTTCCTTGCATTCAGTCCCGCCTGCTCACTTCTTCAAGTAAAAACGGATATTCATGTTCAAAGAGCAATTTAACAAAATCGAATAATTCATGATCCTCTTGACCGGAAGTATGCCGCGATATGCATAGATAATAGTTTTGATGCCTATACTTTGCGAAAATGATCCATTCTCCGGTGAGCCCCGCCAATCCCTTCCTATCTGTTCTTTCCTTATATGCGCCAATTACCATCTCGTGAGCAAGACGCCCCGGCCAACCAAGATTCGACGGAGATCTCTCTTCCTCAAATGTAACTCGCTCAAACAACGAGTTGAATTTTGGACTATTTTCGAAACCCAGCCCCCAATGATTGTAAATATTTTTCACAATGAAGCTTGCATGATGAAAATGGGCCTTCCAAAGACCCTTTAGAGGTAAATATTTAAAAGACTCGATACGCTGTTGACAACCACGACCGACACCTTCAAGTTCTTGTATTACTTCAGTAATTGCAAACGAGTTATAAATCCTATGCTTTTGAATTGCGGCTAACTGAATCAGCAAAAACTGACTTACACGAGATAAATCGACATTGCATAAGCCTGGGTGATTATTCTTAAAATGTTCAACTTCATCCTTAGAAAGATCAAAACCTTCGTATACATCTTCAGAAGAATTATTCATTTGGTTTTAACCAAGATTCCGAGTGAAATATTGGCTTATTTCAAATTCAAAAAACATCGACAATGAAAGATCACGTTTTATTTCAAGCCCGAAAATAATCATCCAACAAATCCCGGCAAACCGCCTGTAACGGCTCCACCGATTGCTCGACTTTCATCCGCAGCAACGCACCCTGCCAGCCGTTCAGCATCAAATCCGCCATGCTTTTCGCGGAGCGATCCAACCGCACCGAGCCTTGCCTTTGACCGCGCTCCAACGCCACTTGCTGCAAGGCACTGTAGCGACCGACGGCATCCAACAAAGCATCGCGGCATAAGGGACTGGTATCGCCAATCTCGCCCATCAAATTGCCCAACAAGCAACCGCCTTTGAAACCACTTATCGCCACTTCACCGATCAAGCCGGTGTAGTAGGCTTTCAAAGCCGCCAAACCATCCAGTTCCGGGTCTTGCAAATGGCCAGACAAGCGCAGGATAAACGGCTCGATGTAATGGTGTATCGCCTCGGCGGCGAATTGCTCTTTGCTGCCGAAATAACTGTAAAACGAGCCTTTCGGGATTTGCACCGTATCCAAGATCTCTTTCAAGCCAGTGGCGTGATAGCCTTTTTCCAGTAGCAAGCTGACGCCCTGCTCCAGGAGTTTGTCTTTTTTGATCTGTTTGGGTGCCAATTTCGCCATGGAGTGCATTATGCGACCGGTCGCCTTATTTTGTAAATAAGTTTTTTCTAATTTAGAAAAATAATCACCTGCTCCTTATAGAGCAGGACGCGCGTCCGCGCTCCACATCAATTTAAGCGTGTCTCGTAACCACTTGTTCGGCAACCTGACCTAGCTCATACTGCTTCTTACAGCATAACCCAGCACAGCAACCGCCAAACCTCAACAAATTAGCGCCTTTCGGCAAGGCAATTAGCGATTTTTCCCGCCTAATATGCTATTTTGAAGCCTCTGTTATTTTTCCCTACCCAATCAGCAACATGAGCATAAAATCAGACAAATGGATACGCCGCATGTCCGAGCAACACGGCATGATCGAGCCGTTTCAGGCCGGGCAAGTCCGTGAATCCGCGCAAGGCCGCATCATTTCCTACGGCACCTCCAGTTACGGCTACGACGTGCGCTGCTCCAACGAGTTTAAAATCTTCACCAACATCAATTCCACCATCGTCGATCCGAAAGATTTTGACGAAGGAAGTTTCGTGGACGTGAAATCCGACGTCTGCATTATTCCGCCCAATTCGTTTGCCCTGGCGCGCACCGTGGAATTTTTCCGGATTCCGCGCGATGTGCTCGTCATCTGTTTGGGCAAATCGACCTATGCCCGCTGCGGCATTATCGTCAACGTCACCCCGCTGGAGCCGGAATGGGAAGGCCATGTGACTTTAGAGTTTTCCAACACCACCCCGTTACCGGCAAAAATCTACGCCAACGAAGGCGTCGCCCAGATGCTGTTTTTCGGCGGCGACGAAGTCTGCGAAACCTCTTATCGAGATCGCGGCGGTAAATATCAAGGCCAAACCGGAGTAACCTTGCCCAAGGCTTGAGTGCCCAATTCTTTAAACGCCACATCACAATCCACTAAATACATGATGCCGACCAGTCAAACCGAGACGCTCGACCAGTATTATCAGCAAGTTCACGACATTATCCTGAAACGCCAGGATTGGATCAGCGGCCTGCTGCCGGCCAGTACCGCCGTCACCACCCACGGCAATTACACCGACGCCTGGGTAAGGGACAATGTCTACAGCATTTTGGCGGCCTGGGGCCTGGGGCTGGCGTACCGCAAAGTAGAGGGGCAGCAGGAGCGCACCTATCTATTGGAACAAAGTGTCGTCAAATTGATGCGCGGCCTGCTGACGGCGATGATGCGGCAAGCGGCAAAAGTGGAAAAATTCAAGCACAGCCAGGACCCGCTGGACGCGCTGCACGCCAAATACAAAACCAGCAGCGGCGAAGTGGTGGTGGGCGACAGCGAATGGGGCCATTTACAGCTCGACGCCACGTCCTTGTTCTTGTTGATGCTGGCGCAAATGACCGCCTCCGGTTTGCGGATTGTGTTCAGCATCGACGAAGTCAATTTCGTGCAAAACCTGGTGCATTACGTCAGCCGGGCTTACCGTACGCCGGACTATGGCATCTGGGAGCGGGGCAATAAGATGAATCACGGTCTGGCGGAATTGAACGCCAGCTCGATAGGCATGGCCAAGGCTGCGCTGGAAGCGATGTCCGGCTGTAATTTGTTCGGTAAGGACGGCGGCCAGACCGCGATCATCCATGTGATCAGCGACGACATCGCCCGCACCCGGATTACTCTGGAAGCCCTGCTGCCGCGCGAATCCATCTCCAAGGAAGTCGATTCGGCAGTACTCAGCGTCACCGGTTTTCCGGCCTTCGCGGTGGACAATAAAGCGCTGCGCGAGCGTACCGAGGCTTTAATCGTCGATAAACTGCAAGGGCGCTACGGCTGCAAACGCTTCCTGCTGGACGGCCACCAAACTGTTATCGAAGACCATCAGCGCCTGCATTACGAACCCAATGAGTTGAAGCAATTCATGGACATCGAGTGCGAATGGCCACTGTTTTTCTGCTACTTATTACTGAATAAACTGTTTGCCGGCGATAGCGAAGGGGTTGGCGATTATCGCCGCCGCCTGGAAGACTTGCTGGTCGAACAAAACGGCCAATGGTTGCTGCCCGAACTTTACATCGTGCCGGAAAGTGCCATCGCCGCCGAAAAACGCCACCCGCATAGTCAGACGCGCATCGCCAACGAAAACGTACCGCTGGTCTGGGCGCAGAGCCTTTATATATTGGGTGGCTTGCTGCAAGACGGCTTGATCAGCATGGACGACATCGACCCGCTGGGGCGCTACAAGGCTACTCGCCTGTATCCCGACTCTACGCTGCAGATTGCCTTGTTAGCCGAAGACGAACAGGTGCAAAGCGAATTGCGCGAGCGCGGCATTCCCTCGCAAACCTTGACCGAGATTGCGCCGATTCAAGTCCGCGACGCCAGCGAATTGGCCGACGCCTACACCCAAGTCGGCCGCAACGACCGCATTGGCCTCAGCGGTAGGCCGCTGCGGCAATTGCGCACTCTGGCCACCTCCAAGCTCTATGTATTGGCCGGCGAGCCTTTATTGTTTTTGCCGCAATTTATGAACCAAAAAGGGTTCTATATTGCGATGGACAACCAGTTGCTGATTCAGCGACTGCGTACTGAAATGGCGTACATCATCCGTCACTGGGACAACCCCGCTCAACCGCTGTTGGTGATCAACATCAAGCACAACATGCTCGGCAATGAAGACCGGCAAGTGTTGCTGGGGTTTATTGAACAACTCAGCCAAGGCAATGTGCAAGGCACGCCGGTTAAGCTGGGGCTATTGACCGATTTTGTGCAAACGGCCAGCCACGAAAAAATCGGTAACCTGCACGGTTTTTGTTTTTCCCAAGCCAGTTGGGAAGACGTCGAGCGCCCTTTTGCCAATTCACTGGCTTATGCCGACCAAGCCCCGCAAGCCTTGGACAGTTTCGTGTTAACCGAGTGGGAAATCGGTGACGACAGCCAATTAGTCGAGCAACTGCGCAACAACCCCAACCTCTACGCCCAGTTAGAAGCCCTCACCTTGCTCTGCCAACGCCACGGACTGGATTACGACACCGGCTTACGCAACGATGATAACCAGCCAGGACGCGTGCGCGACTTATTGGAAGAAGTCTATGCCCGCGCCGGCGACCGCCACGCCTGGTATGTGGTACGGCGTTGCGCCAGCTTGCTGGGCAAATATGACATTAACCTGGAGCAAGCCGCCACCGAGATTCTGGTGCGCCAGCATGGCCTGACCGTGGGCCGTGCTTACAGCGGCAAAGCCACCTTGCGCCGTCCGACCGATTCCTGGCAAATCCTGGATACCATCCGCACCTTTAACCCTAACGACAGCAGCCAGCAGATCATCGTGCAGGAATTGATTATCTACCTGGGGATGCTGATCAAGTTAAAGCCGGAACTGTTCGCCGACATGCACACTATTCGCGTCGGCCACATCCTGCAATTGATTATCGCCCGACAAAAGCGTCTGAGCAGCAGTTCGTTGGATCAGGCGTTTAGCGATATTTTGTCCCTGCCACCGCATCAAGTCGCGGACTTATTGCAAGAGACTTTAGAAGATTACAACAACAGCGAAAACCAGTTGGGTCAAGTCGAAACCCTGCACTGCGAAGGCCCACAGCGTGACCTTGCAGCCGCGCGTTTTCCGGAATCGATGAATCCAAAAGACCGCGGCGACGCCGACGATTGGTATGCCTGGCGCGAACAGCAAGGCAGCGTCGGCCGTGAGAACGAAGCCTTCTTCGCCGGCGTCTGGGACTTGCTGCACCATTGCAAGGGCTTGATGGTCGGTGAAAAATACAATAGTAAACGCCGGATCGACAGCGAGATCATGCTGGCGCAAATGACCGCTGGCGAACAAAGCTTCAGGCTGCATATCAACCATATTCTGAATAAAATTCAAGCGCCGGTGTATCGGCAATTGAGCGTGGAAGCCTTGCGCGCTCTAGCATCCATCGTCCGCGATTATCCCGATTTATACATTGATGACACTTTGGTTACGGATATTTTGATCGGCCACGCGGTCAGAATAAGTTGGCTGCAACAGCATCCGCACTACCGCGATCATTACGAAGAATGCGTATCGCTGGCTTGGCAAGCGTTTTACCAACTGCCGCCGCATGCGCTGGCCAACGCGATACTCGATGCTTTGATCCACTTGCTCAACAACGCCACCCCAACCTCATGAGGACGCATATGATTCTAGCCGGCGACATTGGCGGAACCAAAACGGTTCTGGCCTTACTCGACAGACAAGCCGACGGCACGCTGAGCTGTTTGCAGGAACAAACCTTTGCCAGCGGGGAATTTCAAACGTTTGAGGAAATTCTGGATCTGTTCCTGAGCGACAATCCGCCGGTGTCGTCAGCTTGTTTCGGCATCGCCGGCCCGGTGGTCAATCAACGCTGCCAGACAACGAATTTGCCCTGGCTGGTGGACGGCGAACAACTCAAACTCCGCTTGGGCACCGAACGCGTGAAATTGTTGAACGATCTGGAAGCCATGGCAATTGGCATGCTGCACCTGCGAGACCAAGACTTCATCGAGCTAAATCCCGACGCCGAGCCGCAAACCGGCAATATTGCCGTAATCGCCGCTGGCACCGGCTTGGGCGAAGCCATATTGCATTGGGACGGCGAACAGTATAATCCGATTGCCACCGAGGGCGGTCATTGCGATTTTGCCCCGCAAAACCCGCAACAAGACCAACTTTTGATTTATCTGCGCGACCGTTATCCTGCGCATGTCAGCTGCGAACGGGTGCTGTCCGGTATCGGCTTCAGCAATATCTACGATTTTCTGGCGCACATCCGCTTCGCTCCTCCCTGCCCCGCGGTTCCCCCGGCCGGCGAAACCCGCGGCGTTGATCGCAACGCGCTGATTTCCCGCCTGGGTGTGGACGGCGAAGATCCCTTGTGCCGCGAAACCGTGCGCTTGTTCGCGGAACTTTACGGCGCGGAAGCCGGCAATTTGGCTTTAAAAGCCTTTGCCACCGGCGGCGTCTTCATCGGCGGCGGTATTGGCCCGAAAATCAGATCGGTTTTGGAATCTGGGGAATTTATCCAGGCTTTTGTCGCCAAAGGCCGGTTTCAACCCATGCTCACCAAACTATCGGTTAAGTTGGCTTTGAACCCACGCACGCCCTTACTGGGGGCGATGCATTACTTTGCCGGTCAATAAGCATTGGGTATTGATCGGCATAAAATAGTACGGCACTGTCGGAATCGGCTAGGCTTATAAATCAACCTTTTAATAAGCCTTTGCTAGAGTTACCTACTAGCAGTATAGCCAAGTCATGGTCCAGTCCAAGCAGAAACAAGTCAGTTTGCAAAAATCGCTATCAATCCTTCAAGCCGCACTCGACTCCAGTACCGACGCTATATTGGTAGTCGATCTGTTCGGCAAAATCGCCACCTTCAATCCTCAATTCATGCGGATTTGGGGCATCCCGGCAGGTTCTTTAAAGATAGGCGACGATGAAAAATCGCTGAGTTATGCCCTGAAACTCCTAAAAGACCGAACCGCCTTCCTAAACCGAATCGAAGAGATTTATAAATACCCCAAGCAACGTTACGCCAGCGAACTGGAGTTTAAGGACGGCCGCTTTATCGAAAGCTATTGCCAACCACAATATCTGGATGGCCAACCGGCGGGCCGGGTCTGGAGTTTTCGGGACATTACCGAGCAAAAAACCTCGCGCAGGCGTTTAGCCCAATTAAGCTTTGGCATGGATCAAATGCATGACAGCGCTTATTTGATTACCGAGAATGCCAGCTTCATTTATGTCAACAACCAATCCTGCAAGGCTTTGGGCTATAGCCATCAAGAGCTGTTGCGGTTGAGCGTGTTTGATGTAGACCCTTGCTTTCCGCGCCAAGTCTGGGCCGCGCATTGGGAGGAGCTGAAAATTAAGCGCTCGAACAAGTTGGAAACCATCCACAAAACCAAAGATGGCAGATTGTTTCCGGTGGAAGTGGTGGCCAATTATTTCGAATACGCCAACGTCGGTTATAACCTGGCTATCGCTCGGGACATTAGCGAACGTAAGCGCATCGAAGAAGCCCTGCAACAGGCCGCGCTGATTTATCAAAACAGCAGCGAAGCCATGTTGTTGGCAGACTCGGATGATCGCATCCTGACCGTCAACGCCGCCTTCACCACCATTACCGGCTACCAATCCGATGAAGTGGTCGGTAAGCACATTGGCATTCTAAACAGCAGCAACCACAGCGAAGCCATGTGGCAAGCCATTCAAAGCAAGGGCAGTTGGCAGGGCGAAATCTGGGACAAGCGTAAAAACGGCGAGTTATATGCCAAGTGGTTAACCGTCAACACCATCTTTGATGCGCAGCAGACCATGCAGCGGCGGGTGGCTTTGTTTTCCGATATTACCGTAAAGAAAAAAACCGAAGGCGTGATCTGGCAACAAGCCAATTTCGACCCATTAACCCAATTGCCGAATCGGCGCATGTTTTACGACCGGCTGAGCCAGGACATCAAAAAGGCCCACCAGGAACATAAGCGTCTGGCTCTGTTGTTTATCGACCTGGACTTATTCAAGGAAGTGAACGACACCCTGGGACACGACATGGGCGACGAGCTGCTGCAAATCGCCGCCCACCGTATTTTAGCCAGCGTGCGGGAGACCGATACCGTAGCCCGCCTGGGCGGCGACGAGTTTACTGTGATCCTGAGCGATGTCGGCGACCCCGGCAACGCCGAGCGCATAGCCGGCAACCTGTTGCAAAAAATGACGGAGTGTTTTCAGCTGGGTAACGAAATTGCCTATATTTCCACCAGTATCGGCATCGCTTTTTTCCCGGATGACGCCGACAACCTGAAATCCCTGTTAAAACATGCGGACCAGGCCATGTATGCCGCCAAGCGCCAGGGCCGGAATCAGTATTGTTTTTTCATCCCCACCATGCAGGAATCCGCGCAGGCCCGGCTGCGGCTCAGCAACGACCTAAGACAGGCTCTGGCCGGGCAGCAGTTTTATTTGTGTTACCAACCCATCGTCGAACTGGCTACTAATACTGTGCGCAAAGCGGAAGCACTGATCCGCTGGCAACATCCAACACGCGGCCTGATCAATCCAGCGGATTTTATTCCGATTGCCGAAGAAACCGGTTTGATCAGCAGTATCGGTAATTGGATTTTTCAGGAAGCCGCCGAACAAACCAGCCGCTGGCGGCAATCGATACACGAAAAATTCCAGATCAGTATTAATAAATCGCCGGTCCAGTTTCGGAATGAGCGCGAAAGCCATCGCGATTGGCTCGAAAGGCTGGAGGCGCTGAGTCTTTCCGGGCAAAGCGTCGTCATCGAAATTACCGAAGGCCTGCTACTGGATGCCAATAGCAGCGTGGCCGAGCAGCTGTTGTCGTTCCGCGACGCCGGCATTCAGGTGTCGCTGGATGATTTCGGCACCGGCTATTCCTCGCTGTCTTATCTGAAAAAATTCGACATCGATTATCTGAAAATAGATCAGAGCTTCGTCCGCAATCTGGCGATCGGCTCCGACGACATGGCCTTATGCGAGGCGATCATCGTGATGGCTCACAAATTGGGCATAAAAGTGATTGCCGAAGGCATAGAAACCTCAAGCCAACGGGATTTGCTTACTGCGGCAGGTTGCGATTTCGGACAGGGTTATTTGTTCGCAAAGCCATTACCGGCTCAGGAGTTCGAAAGGTTGTTTGCCGATTGTAAGCTTTGAAAGATCGACAACGGGGGGGAGTAAGGGAAGTATGCCAGGCAGGCATTAACATCGAAAACAGTTTAGTTGGGAGCCACCGAGAAAACACGTCTTCCGGTGGCAGCCGTTAATCAATCCAGACTGAATTGATTAGATGCGTCCTTAGTGAGCGGCGCTATAAACTTTCATCATTTCTTTGTAAAGTTCCAGAGTCGCTTTCAAACTTGCTGAGGCATTGGCGTCGCCTTTTTCGATCTCATCGCGAGCAACTTTCAATTTGTCACCAGCTCTTTGACGCAAACGCTCGGTTTGCTCATAACGGAACTCTTTTTGCGACTGGCGAACGTCGCCCAGTGCTTTCAAAGTGCCTTCTTTGTCGCCTTTTTCCAACAAACTTACAGCTTCTTCTACTTTGGCAACGGTCGCTTCACCGGCTGCACGAACTTTGGCGTCGCCAGCACTGTTTGCATTAGCTGATGTGGAAACTAATGCTGCGGCGATCACTAAAAATGAAGCCAAGGTTTTTTTTACTGTGTTCATACAAATCCTACCAATTGATATATAAGTGTTTTTTATTGCCACATTAAAATTACAAATTTAAGACTGTACATTTTAATCAGGCTGCTTGGTCAAAGCATTTTTATCGTACCATAGATTTACAAAATCGCACCGAAACAGCCAAAAATAGCCAAATTACCATACGAATAAAGCGGTATAAATCATTACGTTACCAGACCAGCAATATGCTTGATAAAGCCGGCTTCATTGACGAAGGTAATATCGTACATTTTGGTCAACCCCGACACCTGCTCATCACTAACACCCAGGACCAGTAACAGAAAGTTTTCCTTAGCAATATCCAGCCTACGCCGCATTTTGCAGTACTTTTCGATAAAGGAACGAAATTCTCCGGATTTACACTCTATAAATACCGGTATACGCCCGTTAATTAGAAAAAACACATCCACTTCATATTTATCTTCGTTCGCAAACTGAATATTAAAGTTTCTTAAGCAAGAGAAAAGTCCTTTACTTTCGTAGAAGTGTTTCAGCAATTTCATAAACACATACCACTCCAACCATTCACCATTAAAAAATCCGACAATGGCCGACATACTCTGTAACGTCAAATGGACTCTCTTTTCATTTTTATTATAAAAATACTTGGCAACAAAAGAGAATTCGTACAGGTTTTTACAAAAGCCGGTAATGGTTTTAATTTGATTTTGACTGTAATCGTTTAAATTCAAAACGACCGATGCGTAGTTATTTCTTTGGGCTTTTCTAATTCTATCCAGTACATCCTGCAACACCGGGAAGTTATCGCCCAATTCAACCGCCACCTCATCATAAAAACCTTGCGTATCCAAGGCGTTATGATTTACTTCGACCTGAACATTCTTCCGCTCGAACCAGCTGATAATAGGCTTGTACTGCATGCTATTGGTCATCACCGCAGTATTATGCAAATCCACCTCTTCGACTTTAAGCAAGCGCGTATCGGATCGCAGAACTTCCGTACCGGGGCTCGCCGCCTGCTCTAACTCCCGATATTTACCCAATAACACACCGTATTTATCGATCAGTTTCTTCACAAAAACGACGGTATCGTGAATTGCCGATGCTTGTTCGCAAACCGGACACTTAACCGTTTTGCCCACATGCTCGTTCGGCACTTCACGTAAATAGGCACAATTGTTACAGCGCAGAATTGCCATAAGGCGTCCTTGAATATTTATTACGGTAATGAATGTACTTGGCTGGATTCAAAATAACCACGTAATCAGCTTGCACTAAAACAGGCGTTTAGCTATTAACCCGGCCCTTAAATAGCGTTCGCCTTTATGTCCTTTAGAGTAAGGACCTTGTCGAAGGGCACGCCAGCTTGAGCTGCGACGAGCTCAGCCCGAACCGAACATCAGAGCCAAATAGGGCCGGTTTAATAATCCCGTTTTATGACAAACCTAAATCTAACGGGTAACGCGGGCCGCTGTGTCACAAATCACCCCATCGGTCTTGCAATTGTAGACATGCCTGCACAGACCTCAACTGAAAAATACGGCAGAAACACCTATCTAACTGATATAAAACAAAAAATCAGATACGCCGGTAATTTTTGAATCTGGATCAAAATTTGCTGAGAAGTTTAAAACGGCTGCACAAGCCTTATCCCGCACTCTCGATCACAGGTGATTTATGAGCAAAATCGGCATTTTTTTCGGAACGGATACCGGCAGCACCCGGCTAGTGGCAAAAAAGATTTTCAGTTTGTTAGGCGAAGAGCTGGCCGACAAACCCAAAAACATCAATCGAGTTAAACCCGAAGAACTATTACAGTACGACGCGCTGATTTTGGGCACCCCCAGCTACGGCATAGGGGACTTGCCTGGTTTGGGTGCCGGATGCCAGGAGCGCAGCTGGCAAGAGTTTGTACCTACCCTGGATGGCGCCGACCTTTCCGACAAACGCATCGCGCTATTCGGCTTGGGCCATCAAGAACGCTACGCCTCGCGCTTCGCCAGCTCCCTGATCCAGCTTTATCGGGTGTTTTACGGCTACGGCGCCGAAATGATCGGCCGCTGGAGCACGGAAGGTTACACCTTCGAACATTCCGACTCGGTGATAGACGATCAATTCGTCGGTCTGGTATTGGATCAGCGCGGCCAACCGCATTTGACTGACGAGCGCATCAGAGTCTGGCTGGCGCAAGTGACGCCGCAGTTGTTGCCGGTCTTGGCGGAGGCCGCCTAGATGTCGGCCTCATCCTTAGCAGAACAAGATCATTTTGATCTAACCCCCTTAGCCGACTGCTCCCACTGCGCTTACCGGGATACCTTACTGGCCACAGGCACCTGCAAACCGGGTGATCGCTGCGTGGTAGCGGAAAGCGGCCGACAAATCGACCGGTTTTTCAAAGCTCATCCTGTCTACGCGTTAAATTACACCCAAGACCCTTTCTGGGAACGGCGCGCGATTGCAGCCCAATATTTGCCGACCAATCATTTACGCCCCTTACTCACCGACCCGGACGAAGCCGTGCGCAGGGTGCTGGCCTACCGCGTACCGGTGGAATGGCTGCTGGAATTAAGCCAAGACAGCGATAGAGAAGTCAGGGTCACCGTCGCTGATCGCCTACCGGAAAGCCAGCTCGAATTAATGGTCAATGATCCGGATTACTTGGTACGCACATACGTTGCCAAGCGCTTGCCTAAAGGCCGCCTGTTTCGTTTAGTCGCCGATCCGGACAACGAAGTGCGCCGCACCGTCGCGGAACGCATACCCAGCGTGAGCTTGGGCTTGATGGCCGATGACCAGGAAGTGAATATTCGACGTATCGTCGCGCAACGCATGGAGGTTGATGATCTAGCCATGATGAGCAAGGATGAGGACTGGACCGTACGTTACGAAGTGGCGTTGCGCGCCGAGCCGGAACTGCTTAAACAGATGTTCGACGACATCGACGAAGAAGTCAGCTTTACCGCAAGGGAGCGCTGGGAAGCTTTGACGATGGAGGCAAGGCATGCCGCAGACTGAACACATCGTCGGCCTAACCTATGCGGATCGCCTGCGGATGGCGACCGAATCTCGCCACCAAGCGCTGCAGGAACACCTGGGTTCTAAATTGGCGGCGCTGACCTCGCTGATGGGGCCGATGAGCGACGGGCCGGAATGGCCAGCTGGCGCGGCCTGGCTGGCGGCTCGGCATAGCCAGAACGCTTGCGTGATCTCGGATGGTTTATCCGACCCCTGGGTGGAACGTGACAGACCGGAAACCGGCCTGGGCCTGGAAGTATTTATCGAAAGCCCGGATTCCGGTGCCGCCGCCGATGTACCGCTCAGCAAACTCGCAGACACCTGGTTATTTCCGCTAACTGCCGAAGTCAGCCACACCCTGGCCGGCTTTCCGCGTTTAAGCGAACGGCTGTTGAACGGCGAACTGCTATCGATGGAATTCGCTATCGACCACATCAAGGATGGCCGCGGCCAAATTGGCGCCTTATTGGGCGCTAATAGCCAACCCGGCAAACCCCTAACGCTAGCAGGCGGCGAGATAAAACTGGTTGCCATCACCTTGCTGACCGGCAGCGAATTGAAATATCTGCGCGGCAAAGGCGAACCAGCCCGTCACGAGTTGGCCGACAAATTGAAAACCGCCGGTGTCGGCCATTTATCCTTACTCCACCGCCCCTCTGTGGTCTGATCTGTATGCCTCTTACGCCCAAAATAGACGCCTGGCTGCTGGAAAACGGCTTTCAATTAGGCCTCAATCCTCACGGCAAACACCCATTGATTCTGTCCGCCCAACAAGGCCGGAGCGATGTGCTGGCCTATCTGTTGGCGCAAGGTGCAGATCTTACGGCACTGGACGCGTACGGCAACAACGCGCTTTGGGCCGCATGTTTTGCCGAAGCGGGCGAGTGCATCAGCTTGTTGCTAGAGGCTGGCATCGATATTAATTATCAAAACCCTAGTGGCGCCAGCGCGCTAACTTATGCATCTTCCAGCGGTAAGCACGCCGTGGTCAGGCAATTGCTGGAAGCCGGCGCCGATCCGCTACTGACTACGCAGGACGATTTCAGCGCGCTGGACCTGGCCGGCAATCGCCAATGTTTGCAGTTGTTGCGTAGTGCGGTAAAAACCTTGCAGGCATAGCGCCGCGGGAGTTTATTCACTCGGGCCTTAAATAGCCGCGCTCCCGCGAAGGCGGAAGACCAGCGGCTACACTGGATTCACTGTGCGTTCTCACAATCCTCCAGCCTCTCCTGAATGTATCGGGATCGCATGCCGCAATAGCACTCCGTCCCAAATAAACAGAGGTGGTTGGCCGCCCATCTAAACCCTAAGCCGGATAGCCCGCCTATTGCCGCAATCCCAGCTCGGGCATAGAATGCGGCCTTTCTCAACATACTCCGAGGACGCACCATGTCAGACTCTTATTGGTTTAGAACCGGCGAAGCCACCGTATTTTCCAGCGAAGGCCAAGGCACCGACGCCATGCCGGAAATTCTGATTGGCGACGTCAAAGGCCCGGCCGGTCATGCTTTTGCCAATCTGATGGGCCAGACCGCAGGCCACACGCGCATGTTTGCGATCCGCGCCACTAACCAACAAGTGCGCCCGGCCACCATCATGGTGCCGAAAGTCACGATCAAATCCTCGGCTTACGTTAACTTGTTGGGCGGCCCGGTACAGTCCGCGGTAGCCGATGCGGTGATCGATAGTGTTGCCGACGGCGTTATTCCGCGCCTGCAAGCCAACGAGTTGTGCATCATCGCCATGATCTGGATAGACCCCTCCTGCGCGGAAAACCCGGAGCTGGACCGCAAAGATTTGTACCGCACCAACTACGAAGCGATGAAGCTGGCAATTTCCCGAGCCATGAGCAACTCGCCGAGCATCGACGAATTGATCGCCAACCGCCACAAAATCTTCCACGAAATGTACGACCCAGAGACTGGCGAATCGCAGTGGTAGGATTATAAAGCAAACCGTCAGGGAGCCGCGATAGCGGCAACCTGACTTACTGCTTGACCCGCCATAAAGCGTATTGTCTGAGCATCACCAGATTCAAAGGCAAATCAGCCCACTCTGCAGCCTAATCCCTTTGCCACCTCCAGCAAGCAGTGTTATTATCCCCGCGCCGTATCCGCCCGCACCGCAGCGAGCGATTCGCGTCAACGGGGACGCAATAGGCTGGTTTTCAAGGTTATACGTTCGTCCTCCGCTTTGTTAAAATCCGCCGTTTTTTTGCCCTCGCGGCCAACCCAGTTTGCTAGGGTGTAATATCAATGCCGCTTGTTCCAATTCCGCAGAGTTTGACTACATGCCAACCCAACCGCTCGAAACGCTGTTCCGCTCCGAAGTCTTGTCCATGTCGGCCTACCATGTCGCCGATGCCAGCAACTTCATCAAACTCGATGCCATGGAAAATCCTTATAGCTGGCCGGAAGACATTCAAGCACGCTGGTTGGAATCACTGAAAACCTGCCCGATCAACCGCTACCCGGACCCGGAAGCCAAGACCCTGGCGGTCGCATTGCGCCGAGCTAACGGCATTCCGGAGCAAGCCGCCTTGCTGCTCGGCAACGGCTCAGACGAAATCATTCAAATATTACTAATGGCTTTAAGCGCCGATGCCGCTGTGTTGGCACCGGAACCCGGTTTTGTGATGTACAAGCAAGTGGCACAAAGCCTGGGCCTGCGTTACCTTGGCGTGCCATTGCTGGCAGACAGTTTTGAACTGGACATGCCGGCCATGCGCGCAGCGATTGCCGAATCACGACCTGCCCTGATTTTTATCGCCTATCCCAACAATCCCACCGGCAACTTATTCGATGCCGACGCCATCAAGGAAATACTTAGCCTAGCCCCCGGCTTGGTAGTGGTTGACGAAGCGTATGCGCCGTTTGCCGACGCCAGTTTTATCGGCGAGATGGGAGATTATCCTAATTTACTGGTGATGCGTACCGTTTCCAAGTTGGGGCTGGCCGGCTTACGCCTGGGATTTCTGGCCGGCAATTCGGCAATTGTGGAGCAGTTGCATAAAGTCCGCTTACCTTACAACATCAATAGCCTGACCCAAATCACGGTGGGCTTTGCGTTGGATCATGGCGAGTTTCTGCTAGAACAAACCCAAACGCTGCGAGAAGAGCGCGCTTTAGTTTTTCAAGCCTTAGACGAGACACCCGGCGTTCGCGCCTACTCTAGCGCCGCTAACTTCATTTTGTTCCGCACCCTCAACAAAGCCGCAGACGACGTATTTGCCTCTTTGAAATCGCAAGGCGTGTTGATCAAGAATCTGTCCCCACAAGGCGGGCTGTTACACAATTGCCTGCGCGTCACCATCGGGAAACCGGAAGAAAATCAAGCCTTTTTAAGCGCGTTGGCAGTTGCTTTAAAGTGATGATTCTCACTATCCGCAAAGGCCTGAAACCCTTGAATAGCGCTGTCGCAAGAACAATTTCAATAATCACGGACAGTAGGGTATATTTGCTGAAAATTATAATAATCGATGTATCGCGATATACATCACATCATCAGGAGTGTTACTTATGAACCACGAAGGCGTCGATCATTCCAAACGCCAGTTTCTGACCTCGGCACTGTCGGTGGTTGGTGCAGTGGGTGCCGGCTATTTGGCCGTCCCCTTTCTCTCGCAAATGCAGCCCAGCGCCAAAGCCATGGCCGCGGGGGCTCCCGTCGATGTCGATATCAGCAAGATGGAACCCGGCCAGCTAATTCGTGTAGCTTGGCGCGGCAAGCCGGTGTGGGTCTTGAATCGAACGCCGGAGGTTATATCCACTCTGGCGACGCTGGACAGCAAACTGGCGGACCCGGTATCCAACGAATCCATGCAGCCGGAGAACAGCAAAAATCCGCTGCGTTCCATTAAACCGGAAATTTTTGTCGCGGTCGGCCTGTGCACGCATTTAGGCTGCTCGCCCACGTTTCGCCCGGAAATTGCCCCTAACGATTTAGGCCCGGACTGGAAAGGTGGTTTCTTTTGCCCGTGTCACGGCTCCTGGTTCGATCTGGCCGGTCGTGTGTATCGCGGCGTTCCCGCCCCTACCAATCTTGAAATACCGCCTTATCGATATGAAACAGACAATCTGATTGTCGTTGGCGAAGAAAGCGAGGCAAACCCAGCATGAAGCGAAAAATGAATCAATGCAGCGAATGGCTGCTGGAGCGTTTTCCACTCTCCGATTTGTGGAATGAACACATGGCGCATTACTACGCGCCCAAAAACTTTAACATCTGGTATTTTTTCGGCTCGTTGGCCCTATTGGTGTTGGTCAATCAGTTCATCACCGGCATTTTGCTGACCATGAATTACAAGCCGGACGCCAAACTGGCTTTCGATTCGGTCGAATACATCATGCGCGACGTCAACTGGGGTTGGCTGGTGCGTTACATGCATTCCACCGGCGCTTCGGCGTTCTTCATCGTCGTCTATCTGCACATGTTCCGCGGCCTGATTTACGGCTCGTTCAAGCAACCGCGCGAACTGATCTGGATCTTCGGCATGCTGATCTTCGTCTGTTTGATGGCGGAAGCGTTTATGGGATATTTGCTGCCTTGGGGCCAAATGTCTTACTGGGGCGCCCAGGTAATTATTTCCTTGTTTAGCGCGATTCCAGTGATCGGCGACGAGTTATCACTGTGGGTGCGTGGCGACTATGTGGTGTCCGACGCCACGCTGAACCGCTTCTTCGCGTTTCACGTCATCGCTGTGCCGCTGGTATTGTTGATCCTGGTATTCCTGCATATCGTAGCGCTGCACGAAGTGGGTTCCAACAACCCTGACGGCGTTGAAATCAAGCTGTCAAAAGATCCTTGGGGACATCCGGTCGACGGCATTCCCTTCCACCCTTACTATACCGTCAAGGACATCGTCGGTGTCGGCGTGTTCATGTTCTTCTTCGCCACGGTGATTTTCTACATGCCTGAATTGGGCGGCTACTTTCTGGAGCACGCCAATTTTATCCCGGCTGATCCCTTGAAAACCCCGGAACATATCGCCCCGGTCTGGTATTTCACCCCGTTCTACGCCATTCTGCGCGCGGTACCGGATAAATTTGCCGGCGTGATTGCGATGGGCGGCGCGATTGTGGTGCTGTTCATGCTGCCTTGGCTGGATCGCAGCCCGGTCAAATCCATTCGTTACCGTGGCGGCATCTTCAAAAAAGCCGTGGCATTGTTTGTAGTCGCGTTTATCGGTTTGGGTTATTTGGGAACTCAGCCTGCTACGCCAGGTGCCACCACGGTTGCTCGGGTATTGACTGCAGTTTACTTCGGATTTTTCCTGTTGATGCCTTTGTATACCCGTTGGGAAAAAACCAAACCGGTACCGAATCGCCTGACCGACCAGCCGAGCCTGGAAGATCGCATTCCCGCTCTGCTGGCCTTAGTCGATGAAGTCGTTGAGGTACAGCAAGTTCCTGACAATATCGGCGGTACTATCGCCAAGAAAAGGCCGAACTGGTCCGGCATCTCAGCCGTACTGATTCGTTTTGCAAAAAACCTGAAAAAGAGCCTGGATTAAGCCATGAAAAAGATACTCTACACTCTTTTGTTTTTGCTGCCTTTCAACGTGCTGGCCAGCAGCGGCGTCAAGTTGGATAGCGCCGACATCGACCTAACCGATACGATGGCTATGGAACGCGGCGCGAAATATTACGTTACCTATTGCTTGGGCTGCCATTCGGCAAAACACATCCGCTATAAACGTATCGCGATAGATTTGAAACTGGATGAAACTGAAGTGCTGAAAGTGGTGGCGCCTTTCGGGGCCGGCATTTACGATCAGATGCATTCGGCGATGAACGCGCACGACGCGGAAAAATGGTTTGGCACCACGCCGCCGGATTTATCGCTGATTGCCCGTTCGCGCGGCGCCGACTGGTTGTACACCTATCTGCGCAGCTTCTATGCCGAGCCGGGAAAAGCACCTTTAGGCGTTAACAATGTCGTGTTCCCTGATGTCGGCATGCCCAACGTGTTCTGGCAACTGCAAGGTACGCAGTCGGCGATTACGCAGAAAATTGACGGCCATGACGTTATTACCGGTCTGAAACTGGAACAACCCGGTCAAATGACACCCAAGGAATTCGACAAAATGGTCAACGACCTGGTCAATTTCCTGGTTTACGTTGGCGAACCGGTACAATTGGAAAGACAACAAATGGGTAAATACGTGCTGTTCTTTATCCTGATGTTTATCGCTCTGGCTTATCTGCTGAAAAAAGAGTACTGGAAAGACGTACACTAATTACAGCTTGAGCTCGTTATATCAAACCGGTATCGGCTGAGCTGATACCGGTTTTTTTATGGCCGCGGGTTTAACAAACAATCGATTTGTAAATCCGGTTAAAATCTCGATTAGACTCTCCGTAACGCAATACAGTAAGCTCGAACACTGGAAACAACTCTATCCTTGACCGTCGAAAGCCAATATGAAAAAAACTAAGCCAACATCTGAAACAACTGTCTCTGCCACTGAAAAGCCTGCTCCAGCGAAAGCGACTAAAAAATCCCCTAGCAAATCGGTTGCCGTTAAAACAGCACAAGATACCTCCGCCGCCGCACCGGGCAAAACCCAAGCCAAAGCTAAACCCAAAGCAACTAAAACGCCTAAGGCCGTAAAAGCAGCGGCTGAAGCACTGACCGCCCCGGAAAGTATCGAAAAAGCCCCAGAAGCGGCCACCGCTAAAGCAGCCGCGAAAAAAGCCAATCCAAAGCCCAAAGCCGCCCAAGTAGAGTCTACTGTGCAAGCCGAGCCAAGTGGCACTGCGCCAGTCGAGATTTCCATGCTTGAACGCATAGGTTTAACCGCGGGGGTTATCTGGCATCATTTGGCTGAAAACGGCGCGACACCGGTCGCCAAATTAGTTTATGTACTCCCGGAGGAAGAGGCCATCATTCAAAGAAGTATCGGTTGGTTAGCCCAAGAGGACAAAATCACGCTGTCGGCCAGAGGCGGTGACCAAGTCGAAACCATCGTGCTGAAGGGCTAGCTTTTGCGGCTGAGACAATCGTTCCTCACACGACACTTAGCCGCTTGCTTTGAATATAACAATTGTTGAGGCATAAAGACCTCTCGCTTTAAACGACAAGCAACAGACGGTCAATTGCGAGAGCCATCCAAACCTCAGCAATGACCAAATAAGCGCTCTATTAATTATTCGGAGGATGAACCATGAAAAACATTATTTTGGCAATCGTAGCTTTATTTTTCTTAAGCCAAACGACGTATGCGGCCGACGCAGATTGCGAAGCGAAGGCGACTGAAAAAAAACTGGCTGGCGCCGCCAAAAATAGCTTTCTTAAAAAATGCGAGAAAGACGCCAAAATCACTGCCGCTAAAGCCAGTTGCGATGCAAAAGCAGCTGAGAAAAATTTGAAAGGCGCGGCCAAAAACAGCTTCACCAAAAAATGCGTCACTGACGCAAGCAAATAGCACTTTCGATAAACACCAATCCTCCGTCCCTAAGAAATGCCAGCAGCGAATTTCTACTGGGGGTCCCCAAAGTTGCAATCGCTCCGAAAATGCGTTTTTTGCAAAATGACGTGTTTCAGCCCCACTGACATTTACGCGACAGCTATTAACCCCGCGCCTCAATAAGCTAGCTCCCAAGCCGGGAGCCCAGTTGCTGCACTGGAGCCCCCTCTTCTCGGGAATGGCGGCCTCAGGAAACTTAAGAACCGCGTTAAACATAGCGGTTTCGAGAAGCCCGCTTTACGTCACCCAACCTGCAACAGCCCACAAGCAGAAAGTTTTTCCGAGAACTTGAAAATTTTATTTGTTCTGTATTTGTTTTCATTGTATGCTTTATCAAAACAAATACAGAACAACCATGACACTTACCCGTAAACAACAAGAAATTTTCGACTTCCTGCTACAAAACCAGGAGCTATTCAGTCATCCGCCGACACTGGAAGAATTGTGCGCAGCGATGGGCTTGAAATCACGCGGTTCCTTGCATAGCCAGATTAAGGCGTTAATCGATGCCGATTTGATAGAAGCACCGGAACGCAAGCAACGCGGCATCCGCCTGACCGAACATGCCAAATCGCTGCTTAACAAAACCGAAGCATCCGGCATGTTGCCTTTTGTCGGCACCATAGCTGCCGGCAGACCGATAGAAGCGATCGAAAACATTTCTTATATGGCAGTGCCGGAAGAATTGAAAACCGAGAACCCTTGTTATGTACTGAAAGTAAAGGGGGATTCGATGCAGGAAGAAGGCATCTTCGACGGCGACTGGGTCATCATCGAACAACGCAGCCATGCCCGTAACGGCGAAATCGTCGTGGCATTGGTCGAAAAAGCCGAAGCAACATTGAAATTTATCGAGCAGTACCCACACGAAACCCTGCTAATTCCCGCCAATTCCTCGATGCAGGCCATGCGTTACCGGCCCGAGCAAGTGGAAATACAAGGGGTATTAGTCGGACAAATGCGTAGCTATACCAACCACCACTAGGAGGAGATTATGCTTCATCAATCCGTTCATATGCGCGATCAAAAAGCCAATCAAACAGCCATGCTGAACAGAGCGGACCGACAGGCCGCCATCAACATGATCGAGGAAATTACGCTGGTAGTGGTGCTGTGGGGCGTGTTTTTACTGGCTACCGGCTGATGTCCGTAACCATAAGCTGCACGGCATGGTCAGTGGGCATCCGGCACTATGTATAAGCTGAGTTTTTATGTGCCGGTGAGCCATGCCGAGCAGCTGAAACAAGCGTTGTTCGAGCAGGGCGCCGGGCGTATCGGCGATTACGACAGTTGTGCCTGGCAAGTGCTGGGAGAGGGCCAATTCCGACCTCTTGTCGGTAGCGAGCCCTATCTGGGCAGTATCGGTGAAATAGAGCAGGTCGCCGAATATAAGATAGAAATGGTCTGCGCCGATGATTTAATTAAAACGGTGGTGCAAACCTTGCTGGCTTGCCATCCTTATCAGCAGCCGGCCTACGAGGTTTATAAGATCCTCAGCATCACAGACTTATCCTAGCCTGTTCAAATCAGTTTTAGGATCTGTGCACACGCTGATTCCATTGGAATTCGAAGCGTATCAAGCGGAACTATCGATTGCCACTCGCTGGCAAAATGGCCCATCGTCGGTTTTTATGTCTTGATAGCCCCGTCATTCCCACAACAGGCAATCCAGTTTTTTGAATTTCCCGGCTTCCCGCTTTCGTTGCAACGACAAAGCAAGGATTTTTGAGACATTCTTTGGAATTTCCTTAATGCCCCCCACTTTCCTCATCACCCTCTTTCTTGGTGATTTCTTCCAAAGCAAGACCGCCGGCCAACGAACTGGGATTTTTGGTCGCCGACCCCAAACCTTCGCTCAAATTGATTTTCAGTTTTAAATTATTCGGCGAATCCGAATTGCGCAAGGCCTCCTCCAAGGTGATCACACCGCCTTTGTAGAGTTTGAGCAAATGGCTGTCAAAAGTCTGCATGCCAATATTTTCGGATTTTTCCATCGCTTCCTTGATGGCGTGAATATCGCCTTTATGGATTAAATCGCTGACCAATTTCGTGCCCAGCAAAATTTCGATAGCTGCCACCCGCTTGCCTTCGACAGTAGGCACGAGACGTTGGGAAATAAAGGCTTGCAGATTCAAGGACAAATCCATCAATAACTGCGGACGGCGCTCTTCCGGGAAAAAGTTGATGATCCGATCCAAAGCCTGATTGGCGTTATTGGCATGTAATGTGGACAAGCAAAGATGCCCGGTTTCGGCAAAAGCCAAAGCGTGTTCCATGGTCTCCTGACTGCGAATTTCGCCAATCAGAATCACATCCGGCGCCTGCCGCAAGGTGTTTTTCAGCGCATCTTCATAACTGAGGGTATCGACCCCCACTTCACGTTGATTGACCAAGGATTTTTTATGCGGATGCACAAACTCGATAGGGTCTTCGATGGTGATGATATGCCCGGACGAGTTGCTGTTGCGATAATCGATCAAGGCTGCCAACGATGTCGATTTACCGGAACCGGTGCCGCCGACGAACAAAATCAGCCCGCGCTTTTCCATGATTTTATCTTTCAGGATTTGCGGCAAGCCCAAGGCGTCGGCACTGGGAATATCGACCTTGATGTTGCGGATCACCAAGGCGTGGCAATTGCGCTGTTTAAAAATATTCACCCGAAACCGTCCGATTCCTTCTTCGGTGATAGCCAGATTCATTTCCGGCACCTGTTCGAAGGCGGCGCGTTGCTCGGCGTCCATGATGCCGTCGGCAATCTCCTTGATACGTTCACGGCTAAGTTTGACGTTTTCCAGCGGTTTTAAGCTGCCTTGGAACTTGGCCGCCGGCGGAGCGCCCGCCGTCAGGTAAAGGTCCGAACCATCGTGTTGGACGAGGATTTTTAGATAGTCTTTAAATTCCATGCGGGCGACTCTCGAATTGATATGCCCAAAGTGTAGGCCAATCCGCCGACAAGTGAAGCCGGGACTCTATTCGCTCGATTGCTCGAGCATGCCCGTTAATTTCTTTGCCAGAAAATGTAATAGCTCGTTTATGCTTGCATTCCCAAACCATTGCTAATTCGTCGAGATGCCAAACCGCCGACTCAACTTGAGTAATTTTGCCCATGAAACCGACTTGCTCTACGGGATCATAGACAGCATTAAAGAAGCCGTCATCGTTTTCGACGCAACGCACACAATCATCTGCGTCAACCGCTGCGCCGAACTTTTGCTGGGGATTGGCTCAACAGCCGATTGGGAGAATCGACATTACCTGTTTGCCGCGGACGGCAACACGCCTTTTCCTGTTGGGCTTTTACCGTGTTTCCAGCCTGTTGGCCCAGGCATGGCGGAAGCTATCGAATTAAGTGTAAGGCGCGCAGACGGCAGCAATGTCCGCGTCAGCGCTAGCGGTCGAGGCCTACCGGATCGGCATGGCACTATATCGGCATGGCTAACGATACTTTCGGACATTTCGTTGCCAAACAACCCGGAGAAACATGCCGAAATTTTAGAGCGCCAACAGAATTTAGGCTCCGTCCTCAACCATATGCCGGCGATGATCGGCTACTGGGACAAAAATCTTATCAACAAATTTGGCAACAAAGCCTATGAAGAATGGTTCGGCTTTACTTCCGAAAACTTGCTCGGCAAACATATTCGCGAAGTCATCGGCGACAATCTCTATACGCTGAATAAGCCGTTTATCGATGCCGTGCTGAAAGGAGAACCGCAGTATTTTGAGCGCACCATCGTCAATGTCGCGGGCGCAGTTCGTCATACCCAAACCGCCTATTTGCCTGATGGCACGGTAGGGCAAGTGAAAGGGTTTTTCGTTTTGGTGACCGACATTACCGCATTGAAGTTCGCGCAAAAACGCGTCAGCGAGTCCGAAGCCCGCCTACGTGCGATGTACGATAGCCTGCCATTCTTGGCCTGGATGAAGGACAAAAACGGCAAATATATTCAAGCCAACAAACATTGGCTAAACGCCGTGGGCATCGACCATCTACGCGATTCAGAAGATGTGACTGATTTCGAGATCTGGCCGGAAGGCCTAGCTGAGCATTATCGCGCGGTTGACCAAGAAGTGATGCTGACTCGGCAACAAATATCGCTGACCGAGAGAGCCTTCGACGCTGGACGGGAAACCTGGACCGAAACAATCAAAGCCCCCATCGTCGATGATAAAGACGATGTACTGGGCACCATCGGTTTGGCGCGCGATATAACCGAAAGCCGCAGCGCGGAAGAGCGACTCCGCAATTACAGCGAACGCTTGAGCTTGGCCACCAAAGCCGCCGCAATCGGCATTTGCGAGTGGGATCTGGCGTTGGGCGTCGGGGATTGGGATGAACGCATGTACGAGATGTTCGGTATTCCTTTGGGGACGCCCATAGACTACCAGACCTGGGAGGCCTTGGTGGTGGTCGAAGACTTACCGCGTACCGAAGCCACCCTTCGCAAGCTGATTCGAGACCAGCAGGAAAAGCATTGGGAGTTTAGGATTCGCCGGCAGAGCGACGGCGTCTTACGCTTCATTCAGGCTTCAGCCATCATAGTCGGCGACCCCAAGAGCGGCGGGCAAAAAATCGTCGGAGTCAACATGGATGTCAGCAATTTTAAGTTGATCGAAAATGCCTTGCGCGAAAGCGAAGCGCATCTGGCTAACGCCCAAGCCCAGGCGCATTTAGGCAGTTGGTCCTTGAACATCAGAGAGCGTTCTCTGAAATGGTCTGACGAAAATTACCGAATATTCGGCATGCCTTTGGGCACGCCGATAAGCTACAAGCGCTTCTTGGAATGTGTCCATCCGGCTGACCGTCATTACGTGCGCCGCGCCTGGCAGGCTGCCATGCGTGGCGCGCCTTACGACATCCAACACCGTATCGTAGCGAACGGTAAAATAAAATGGCTTAGGGAACGCGCCGACCTGGCATTTGCCGGGGATGGCAGTTTCCTGCGCGGCATAGGCACATCGCAGGACATCACCGAGCTGAAAATAATAGAAAAAGACCTGGAATCGTCCCGCTTGCAATTGCGGCAACTGGCCGCCCGCCGAGAAAAGGCCCGTGAAGAAGAACGCAAGCACATGGCCCGCGAAGTTCACGACGAACTGGGACAAATGTTGACTGCTCTGCGCATGGAAATGTCGCTGCTGCGTATGAAATTCGCCATCAGCAACCGGGGGCTGGCGGAACAAGTCCGCAACATCATGGAATTACTGGACCAAACCATCCAGGTTACCCGCGATGTGGCAACCTCGTTACGCCCCTCGGCGATAGAAATGGGAATCGTGCCGGCTTTGGAGTGGCTGGTAAGAAAATTCGCGGAACAATCCGGGATTCAGTGCGATCTGTTGTATCCGGAAGATGATTTCGATATGGACGAAGAATGCGCCATCGTGATTTTTCGGATCGCCCAAGAATCGCTGACCAATGTGCTGCGGCATGCGGCAGCCAGCCAGGTAAAAATTGCCGTCAATTTGGATAAGGACCACTATTGCCTGAAAATTGACGATAATGGTCGTGGTTTCGACGCCCATGCGCCCACTAAGACCAAGTCTTTTGGCCTGATCGGCATACGTGAACGCTCCTTGATGTTGGGCGGAGAAACCAGTATTTCCAGTGCCCCGGGCCAAGGTACCTCTATCCAGGTACGTATCCCGGCTAACCCTAAAAGACCAGAACTATGATCCGACTAATTATTGCCGACGACCATGCCATTGTGCGGGGCGGTCTGAAACAACTATTCGCACTCTCCACCGATATTACCGTCGTCGGCGAGGCCGAAAACAGCCAGCAACTGTTGAGTTTTCTCGATGAAAACTCCGTTGATCTGGTGTTGCTGGATCTGACCATGCCCGATCTAGGCGGCGTGGAAATGATCAGCCGGATTCGCGGCCAATATCCGGCATTGCCCATCCTGATTTTGAGCATGCACAACGAACTACAAATCGTCTCGCGCGCTCTAAAAACCGGCGCGAATGGCTATCTAACCAAGGATAACGATCCGGAGACCTTGCTGATAGCGATCCGCCGAGTCGCCAGCGACGGCCGTTTTATCGACCCTAAACTCGCCGAAAAAATGGTATTTGAATTCGAGAGCTCCGAGCCAAGTAAACCGCATGAAAAACTATCCGAGCGCGAGTTTCAAATCTTGCAGTTATTGGCTAAGGGCCAAAGCCTTAACGACATCGGCAGGGACCTGGCGATCAGCAACAAGACTGTCAGCACATACAAAGCCCGGCTGTTTGAAAAATTGCACATCAGCAATAACGCCGAATTGATCCGCTACTACGATGCACACCGCCTGAATATGTAGCCCCTTGCCTGCATAAGCAGGAAATGGACTACAAAAAATTACATTTTTACTTGCCTGAAATTTCGGATTGACTGATATTCAGACGCCCCACATTTACATATGATGCAGAATCCAGAATTTTGAATGTATCGGGGTTCATCTATGCAAGTATCGGTAACAGGTGAATTGTTTGAGGTGACTATCCGTAACACCTTGGAGTTTGCAAAATGCCGTGAATTACTGGCGTCATGCAAGGCCCACTCCAAAACCAATCCGCGCGCCGGCGCCAAGATAAGGCTCGAGAATATCCCTACATTCAATATGTGCGGTATTGCCACTATCTCGCTAATCTGCGACTGGATGCATGCCGGCGTCGAACTGCATCTGCAAGGCTGTGGCGGCGACGTACATCAGATTTTCGATACTGGCATATTCGATAAATACTTCAGCAAACACGCGCCATTCGTTCGCGCCGCCTGCCATGACTGCCTGGAGCCCACAAAACCGCGTTTAGCCAAGGATTGCCCGATACATAAAAAACCGTCCACGGTTACGGCCAGACCAAACCGTACTGGAAAATTAGCGTGAAAACATCATTCTTCGATTTTTTCAGCGCGGGCGGACTGATGCCGCACGGGTTTTGCCTGAAGTGGACGCCTGGTCTGCTCTGGTCGTATGTGATTTCCGATGCCTTAATCACCCTAGCCTATTTCGCGATTGCCGTCATTCTGGCTTATGTCGTATCGCAGCGCCGAGACCTGAAATTTCGCGGCATCTATTTGATGTTCAGCTCATTTATTCTGGCCTGCGGGGCATCGCACTTGATGTCCATCTTCCTGATCTGGCAACCCTTGTATTGGTTGGATACCACCATAAAAGCCTTGACGGCAACCATCTCCTTGGCAGCGGCAATATTGCTGCTCAAGTTGGTGCCGCATGCATTGAAACTACCGAGCAATCGGCAACTGGCAGCCGAAATTGCCGTGCGCACGCAGGCGCAACAGGATCTACAAGAAAGCGAAAGCAAACTAAAAGCCCTCAGCCAGCAACTCATCAGCCTGATAGAAGCCATTCCCGACGCCATTCTGTTCAAAGACGGCGACGGCCGCTTGTTATTCGCCAATGAGCACGCGCAACAGTTATTCCGATTTGACGGCATGGATTGGCAGGGCAAGACCTATCTGGAACTGGCAGATCAACAGCCGGAGACACTAGACAAGCATATAAAACTATTTTCGGATGAAGAAGCGGTATGGAAGGCCGGGCACTTGATCATGTTCGAAGATCACATTGTCAACGACGAGGGGCGTTTGATCGAAATAGAGGTACGCAAAACGCCGATTTATCAGGAAAACGGCCAACGCAAAGGCATGGTGGTGATTAGCCGGGACATCAGCAACATCCGCTGGGCGGAGAGTCAATTGCGCATTGCCGAGCGCGCGATCGAGTCCCAGGAAGGGATCATGATTACCGATGAAAATAATATCATCCTGCGCGTCAACAACGCCTTCACCCGGTTGACCGGTTACCAGCCGGACGAAGTAATCGGCAACAAGCCCTCGATTTTAAAATCCGGCCGCCACGGCCAAGAGTTTTACCGGGAAATGTGGGCCGCTCTGAAGCGCGAGAAATTCTGGCAAGGCGAAGTGTGGGACAGGCGCAAAAACGGCGAGGTCTATCCGAAATGGCTGACGATCAGCGTCGTGACCGGCGCGGACGGCCACACCTGCAACTACGTGGCGGCCTTTACCGACATTAGCCAGCACAAGGAAGCGCAAGCCGCCATTCACCGCCTGGCCTACTACGACCCGCTCACCGACCTGCCCAATCGCCGCCTGTTGCAAGACCGGCTACATCAGGCTTTACACAACAGCCGTTGCGTGCACAAGCATGGCGCGGTGTTGATGATCGATGTCGATAACTTCAAAACGATTAACGATACCCAGGGCCACCAAATCGGCGATCAGCTATTAATAGAAATTGCCTCGCGCCTAAAGACCTGCGTTCGTCAAGGCGATACCGTTGCCCGGCTGGGCGGCGACGAGTTTATCGTGCTGCTGGAAAATCTGGGTAGCGCGCAAGCGGAGGCAACCGCGAATGCCGAAGACGTTGCGCACAAAATATTGTGCGCCATCAATACCGGCATGTTGTTAAACGGTAAGGAACATCTCAGCTCCATCAGTATCGGGATTGCCATATTCGACGAACACAACAACTCGTTCGACGACACGCTGAGACGCGCCGACGCGGCGCTGTACCAGGCCAAGGATGCCGGCCGCAACACGCTGCGCTTCTTCGATCCGCAGATGCAGGCCTTATTGGAATCGCGCGTACTGCTGGAGTTCGATTTGCGCCATGCCCAAGCCCAAGACCAGTTGAGCCTGCATTACCAGCCACAGGTCGATAAAAACGCCCAGATTTTTGGCGCAGAAGTGCTATTACGCTGGGAACACCCGCAAAAAGGCATGATTTCGCCGACCGAGTTTATCCCACTAGCCGAAGAATCCGGGTTGATTCTGCCTATCGGCGAATGGGTGTTGCAATGCGCCTGCGAGCAACTAAAGGCCTGGGAACAAAATCCGCTCACCCAGCATTTACAGCTTGCCGTCAATGTGAGCGCCAGACAGTTCCGTCAAGCCGATTTCGTCGAATCGATCTGCCGAATTCTTAACAACTCGGGCGCCAACTCGGCGAAACTCAAACTGGAACTGACCGAAAGCATGGTATTGCACGATGTCGGAGACGCCATCGAAAAAATGCAAACGCTGAAATCATTGGGCGTGCGTTTTTCGATGGACGACTTCGGCACCGGCTATTCCTCACTGAGTTATCTAAAGAAGCTGCCGCTTAGCCAACTCAAAATTGATCAAAGCTTTGTGCGTGACCTTATCGTTGACCCTAACGATGCCGTAATTGCCCAAACCATTATCGGCATGGGCCACAATCTGGGCCTGAATGTGATTGCGGAAGGCGTGGAAACCCAGGATCAACGCATCTGCCTGGAGCGTATAGGCTGCGATGCTTTTCAAGGCTATCTATTCGGTAAGCCCATGCCATTACCTGAGTTCGAACGCGTTATACACAGCTTGAACAGGGCGATTCGACCACAAAACATCCGTAACGGCAGCTAAATGGTCGTCATTTTAAGCCCCCATTGATTTTCTACACCACTTGGCGGCATGGCATGCTTGATCGTCCGTCTGCCGGTTCACTCACTCTTATAACAATAAATTTAACGGGGGAAATCTTATGTTCTTAATGAACTGGCATTCGGTCGGAGTCAAAGTGGTGGCAATAACCACGGGCATACTCTTCATCCTAGGCTTGGGCTTGTTGTTGATGTTTGCCAACATCGAAAAACAAAAACTGATAGGCCGCAAGATTGAATCGTCCCGGCAATTGCTGCTGCTATCCGAATCAATTCGCGACAATGTGACCGAAAAGTGGCAAAGCGGCCTTTATTCGCCGGAATACCTCCGGCAGTTAGTACAAGGCAAGGATGAAGCCAGCCGCCGGTCGTTGATTGTCGCGACAGTCCCCACCGCCAATGCCTGGAACGTGATAGAAGCCAAAGCCAAGGAAGGCGGTTTTCGTTTTAAAGCGCCGGCACTTAATCCGCGCAATCCGCCCAGAAACATGCCGGACCAACTGGAACAACAGGTTTTGGACAAATTCCAAAAAGACCCGGCGCTAACCGAATACAGCATGGTCGACGAGGAAAAACAAGAAATTCGCTATTTCAGACCGGTGAAAATGACCAAACAATGCGAGCTTTGCCACGGCGACCCGCAAACCTCGCAAGACTTGTGGGGCAACGGCAAGGGCCAGGATTTACTCGGTTATGCCATGGAAAACCGCCGAACCGGCGACTTGCACGGCGCATTCGAAATCATCACCCCCTTCAGCACCGCCTTTAGCGAGTTGAAGCAAACCGTGTTTTACGCTATCGGCTTTTTGGGTTTGACGCTTTTAATCGTCGGTATCACCGGTTATCTGGTGATGAGCAAAATCATCATCGGCCCACTGACCGCATTGGCGCTGAACCTGCAAGCCATTTGCAGCGGAGACGGCGATTTGCGCGCCAGGCTCAGCGCATCGGGTAAATCCGAGTTTGCCTGGGTGGCCTCCAGTTTTAATGCCTTCGTGAAGAAAATCGCCAAAACCGTTGAAGAAATCAGCGTGACCAGCGACCGGCTGGCGCAGGCAGCCAACAAACTGGCAACCATCACCCAATCCACCCAACAAGGCGTAGAGAAGCAATTGCAAGAAACCACGCTGGTGGCTAATGCGATGAAACAAATGACATCGACTGTACAAGAGGTCGCCAAAAACGCGGTCAAAGCATCCGAAGCCGCCGAAAATGCAGACCGGGAAGCCACGTCGGGCAAAAATATCGTCACGCAAGCGGTTGGCGGTATTAACGAATTAGCCACCGAAGTGGAAAATGCCGCCAATGTGATTCACGACCTGGAAACCGACAGCAACAGCATAGGCGAAGTATTGAGCGTGATTCAGGGCATCGCCGAGCAAACCAATTTATTGGCGTTGAATGCGGCGATTGAAGCGGCCCGCGCCGGCGAGCAAGGCCGCGGCTTTGCAGTGGTGGCGGATGAAGTCAGAACCTTGGCCAGTCGCACGCAAAACTCGACGCTGGAAATCAGGCAAACCATAGAAAGGCTGCAAGGCCGGGCGAAACAAGCGGTTTCGGTGATGGAAAACGGCAGAAAACGCGCCGCCTCCAGCGTTGAGCAAGCCGCTTCGGCTGGGGATTCGATCAATACCATCAGCGAGAGAATATTTACCATCAACGACATGAATAATCAGATCGCCACCGCCGCGGAGCAACAGACAGCGGTCGCGGAAGAAATTAACCGTAATGTCAGCAATATCAGCCATGTGTCCCAAGAAACCTCCAGCGGCGCCAAACACACCGCCGATGCCTGCCACGAGTTGCTTGAACTGGCCAATCAATTACGCCAGACGGTTGGCCATTTCAGAATTTAAAGCCATCGCTTCGCCGGCCATCAGCGGCCGGCGAATCAGCGACCAACCAGGGCAAACCCCTGATTTTTTGGTGGATTTTCCCGCCGAAATTTGCCCAATTAATTGTTTGCCCGCGTTGCTCACCGCCGCATATTGCTGAAATCCACAGTATAATGCGGCGTTTTTCCTGCTAGACATCCGATTTATGAGTCAACAAAGAAAAGCGGTGGCGCTGATTTCCGGCGGCCTGGACTCCATGCTGGCTACCCAAGCCATCCTTGAGCAAGGTATCCATGTCGAGGGCATCAATTTTTTCACCGGCTTTTGCGTGGAAGGCCACACCCACGCGATACGCAAGCAAGACGCCGACAAGGTCAAACGCAACAACTCGCTGTGGGTGGCCGAGCAGCTGGGCATCAAGCTGCATATCATCGATGTTATCGAAGAATACAAAAACGTCCTTCTAAACCCCAAGCACGGTTACGGCGCCAATCTCAATCCTTGCCTGGATTGCAAGATTTTCATGGTCAACAAGGCCAAACAGTGGATGGTGGAAAACGGCTTTGATTTCATCATCACCGGCGAAGTGGTCGGCCAACGCCCGATGTCGCAGCGCAAGCAAACCATGCCCATCGTCGCCGCTCAATCCGGTGCCGACGATTTACTGGTCAGACCCTTGTCCGCGCAAAACCTACCCGCCACGTTGCCGGAACGCGAAGGCTGGATCAGTCGCGAGAAAATGTTTGGTTTCAGCGGCCGGTCACGCAAACCGCAAATGACCTTGGCGAAAGAATATGGATTTACTGACTACGCCCAACCCGCCGGCGGCTGCTGCTTTTTGACCGACGAAGCCTATTCATTGAAGTTGGTTGATCTATGGAAAGCACGCGGCGAGCGGGATTACGATCTGGACGACGTGATGCTGCTGAAAGTGGGCCGCCACATTCGCCCCAAACCACATTTCAAAGTCATCATAGCGCGCGAGGACGGCGAAGCCCGCTTCATGAGCGGTTATAAAAAAGAATTTATGAGTATGAACTGCGCCAGCCATCGCGGCCCGCTGGCCTTAATCGACGGCACGCCCAGCGAAGACGATTTGCTGCAGGCCGCTCAGATTACCGCCCGCTACGGCCAAGGCCGCGAAGCCGAGCAGGTGGAAGTGACCATCCGCGACCGGGAAGGCAACGAGCGCAATGTTTTCGTTAAACCTTTGCTTGCCGACGACATTCCGCAAGAGTGGTTCGTATGAGTGAACATGTTTTGAACGCCCGCCGCCTGCTTTGTCCGTTGCCGGTGATCCGCACTCAGGACAAAGTCAAAACCCTGGTGACCGGCGACGTGCTGACTGTCGAGTGCACTGATCCGGGCGTGATGCAGGATATTCCGGCTTGGTGTCGGATTAATGGGCATCGGGTGTTGGAGACTCGGGCGGATGGTGGGGAGTATGTGATTGTGTTGGAAGTAGGCTGAGCTGTTTGGTTGGTTGTGTCGCTGTCGCGACGGGTTTTAGATGTCGGGTCTCGGCCCGACAGCCGAGATACTTTTCTTTGCTTGTCCAAAGAAAAGTATCCAAAAGAAAAGACACCCGGATGCCGCTTTTTTCCTGCGCGCCGAAGCTTTCGACGGGGATCGACAGAAGGGGCTTCCTGCCCCTCTGTCGATGTGCGGCATCCATGCCGCACCCCTGCGGGCTATTCCCGCCGAAAGCTCCGGTGCTCGGCGCAGCATACGGGAGGAAAACCGTCGCGATAGTAAGAATTGCTTTATTTACGGAAATGGATGATATACAGAAACCATCTAAAAACTTCTTTGGCGTCAGAATCATGACTGATATTGGAAACAGTAAAGCTCACTCGACCGTTCGTTCGTCTCCACGCGACGCGACAGAAAACGTTATCCCCCATTGGAATCCCACAACAGAACTGGACGCCATCTGCAGGAACGTAAAGGAGCTTCGGCATCGCGGCGCATCCGAAGAGGCTATCACCACACACTTTGGAGAACAACTGCAGGCCATTACTGCCAGACAAAACAAAGAAACCGCTGAAGTAGTAGTCGATATTTATGCGTCACAAGCCTATGCAAATGGATTCGTTTCCCCAAAGTGGAATCTTCTTTCTATAATCGCTCTAGCGACTGTTTTTGCTGGTTTTTCCTTGGAGCTTACCATAGGCAACCAATTTGTCTTTTCAGCCGCGAATCAATACCGCGCTGCGTTCCCTTGGTTGACGGCATTCTTAGCTATCATTTCTGCTTGGATATGGTTTTCCCTTCAGCACAAAAATCACATCTGGGCGAAACACTACCCTACTTGGTGGGTCCGCTGGCTTCTTGTGTTTCCCGGCATGGTTGCTACATCTTCGATCATAGTCGCTATATCTCCACTAGGCTGGTTAGCATTGTATGGGTGGATTTTTGGTTCGCCAACTGAAGGTCACGAAGCAAAGATGCTTAGTGTTGCCGCTTACCATTCAGGTTCGCGCGGTTGCCATCAAAACGCAGAAATCATCATAAACGGCAACTCGGCCACAGTCTGCCTCGACAAAGCCATATCAGGTAGAGTGCCTGCGGTTGGCGAAGCTGTAACCGTGGCTGGCCGGATCTCAAGGGCTGGTGTGTTCGTTGATGAGATACGCGCAAGGTAATGAAACGCGGTAAGCCACGTAGGTACGCACCGCGTACCTTTTTGAGTTTTAAGCGGCCAGCCATTTGAACATGGTACGCGATGCGTACCCTACTTATTTTGAATCAAGCCCGGTAGGGTGGGCACGGCTGTTTGTGTCCACGCGGTTTTATAGTTATCGGCTCAACAAGGTGGGCAAAAAAGCGTTGCCCACACTACATTTGAATGTGGTGTTAAGGTTAAGGCCACGAAGTGTATCTAAATTACGGGACGGTTTTGTCCCGTATGCCGCGCCGAGCACCGGAGCTTTTGGACGGAATAGCCCGTAGGGGTGCGGCATGGATGCCGCACGTTGTCGAAGGGGCAGGAAGCCCCTTCGACAACCCCGTTCAAAAGCGAGGAGCGCAGGGAATAAGCGGCATCCGGGTGTCTTTTCTTTTGGGTACTTTTCTTTGGACAAGCAAAGAAAAGTACCTCGGCTGTCGGGCCGAGACCCGACGTTAAATCAAGCCGTCGCGATAGCGACACAAAGTAGAACAGCTAATTAGTATTAACAGGTTACAACTATGGCAGTAGGACAAATCGACTTCCCCACCATGCATGCCGTCAAAGGCATCAAACTCGGCACCTGCAATGCCGGCATCAAACAAACCGTCCGCGACGATATTTTAGTCATCGAAATGGCGGACGGCGGTAGTTGCGCGGCAGTATTTACCCAAAATGCCTTTTGCGCGGCACCAGTGCATATCGCCAAAGCGCATTTGTCGCAAAACCCGCGTTGGTTGCTGGTCAATTCCGGCAACGCCAATGCCGGGACCGGCAAGCAAGGCTTGCAAGATGCCTTCGCTTGCTGCGCCAATCTGGCTGGGGAAGTAGAGGCCTTGGCGCAACAAGTGTTGCCGTTCTCTACCGGCGTCATCGGCGAACCGCTGCCGGTGGAAAAACTCACGGCGGCATTGCCGAGCGCCGTCGAAAACCTAGCTGAAAGCCATTGGGACAAAGCCGCGCGCGCCATTATGACGACCGACACCTTTCCCAAGGGCGCTTCGCTCGTCATCGATATAGCCGGCCATCCGGTGACGATCACCGGCATTTCCAAGGGCGCCGGCATGATTCAACCCAATATGGCGACCATGCTGGGTTTTGTGGCTACCGATGCCCGTATCGAGCAATCCTTGTTACAACAATGTTTGTCCGCGGCAGCGGAAAAATCCTTTAATCGCATTACCGTAGACGGCGATACCTCAACTAACGATGCCTGCGTGCTATTAGCCAGCGGCAGTAGCGCAGCCCCGGAAATTTTGGCCGGCAGCGCGGAGTATGCGGCCTTCGCCGAGGCCGTGATGACGGTTTGCAAACGCCTGGCGGAACTGATTATTCGCGACGGCGAAGGCGCTACCAAGCTGATGCGCATTGTGGTCGAACAAGCCCGCGACAGCGCTGAGGCGGTGCAAGTCGCCAAAACCATTGCTCACTCACCTCTGGTGAAAACAGCGTTTTTTGCCAGCGACCCGAACTGGGGTCGGATTCTGGCGGCGGTCGGCCGGGCCGGGGTCGAAAACATGGATCTGGATAAAATCGAAATTTATCTAGGCACGGTGTGCATCGTCGAAAACGGCGGCAGAGCCCGCTCTTACACGGAGCAAGACGGCCAGCGCGTGATGAATCAGGAGGAAATCGTCGTCACCGTCAGACTGGGACGCGGCGTGATTAGCGAGGAAGTGCTGACTTGCGACTTTTCCTACGATTACGTGAAAATCAACGCTGAATACCGTACCTAAGCGCGGGAAAAGCATGTCCACCCATAACCAGCTTCTGCATGTCGCGGTCGGCGTAATCCGCGACGACGACGGCAGGATTTTGATTACCCAACGCGCCAAACACGCGCATCAAGGCGGCTTGTGGGAATTTCCCGGCGGTAAACTGGAAGCAGATGAACCGGTACAGCAAGCACTAGCCCGTGAGCTGGCGGAAGAAGTCGGTATTCAGGTACAAACCGCAACACCGCTGATCAAAATCAACCACGATTACGGCGACAGGCATGTGTTATTGGACGTCTGGAATGTCACGGCTTTTACCGGCAAGGCCAGAGGCTGCGAAGGCCAGGCGATGCGCTGGGTTGATGCCGAGCAACTAAGGGAGTTTACCTTCCCGGCCGCCAACATCCCCATCATCGCCGCCGCGCAACTTCCGCATTATTACGCCATCATGGAAGGCCGTAGCGCTGCCGAAGCATGGGACAATTGCCAACGGATTTTGGCGACTGGCATCAAACTACTGCAATTTCGGGTTAAGTCTTTACCTATTGCCGATTTGCAAACTGTCTTCGAGCAAGTTTCTCAGCTTTGCCGGCAGCAACAGGTTAGCTTGCTGGTCAACGCCGATTTGCCTGTCGATACGGTTAATGCGCAAGGCCTGCACCTGAGCAGCCGCGCCTTGCTGGCCTGTCATGAACGGCCAAACGGCTATCGCTGGGTGGCGGCATCGTGTCATAACCTTGATGAACTGAAACACGCAGAAGCGCTGGGCCTGGACTTTGCGGTTTTAGCACCTATCCAAGCAACCGCATCCCATCCGGACGCCACGCCGCTAGGCTGGCAGGCTTTGAGCGAATTGCTTGAGCACATCAATTTACCGGTGTTTGCCTTGGGAGGTTTGGGGAAGCACGACCTGAACCGAGCCCTTGCCGCCGGCGCCCAGGGCATAGCCGGCATCAGCACCTTTTTAGCGGCAGATTAGCAAGATAAACTCCGGCTTAGTAGGATTCGAAATCCGAATTTTCGTCGTCTTCGTCAAGCAGCGGCGGACCGGGGATTTTGTGAGCTTCGGTAGCCCAATCACCTAAATCGATTATTTTGCAACGTTCCGAACAGAACGGTTTG
This sequence comes from Methylomonas fluvii, assembly GCF_014850975.1. Lineage (GTDB taxonomy): Bacteria > Pseudomonadota > Gammaproteobacteria > Methylococcales > Methylomonadaceae > Methylomonas > Methylomonas fluvii. The sequence continues at coordinate 146,764 of NZ_JACXST010000001.1, forward strand.
AATAGTTCGGCCGCTATCCAGGCTACCGGCTTGCGACACGTGGGGCATGCCACCATAGGTGGGGTATTCGTGGTCATCAGAACATGCAGCGGGTCAAGGAAAATTCGACATCGTCGAGCGTCTGGCTGGGCCGGTTTTCATCGACAGACGGGTTCATAAAACGAATGCTAAACCGATGCTTGCCGCCACTGATTTCGGCAAAACAAGGCATATCGGCGGCTAATCCCACGCGTAGCAATTGCACCGGATGATTTTTATTGTCCAGCGCCAATTGGAAAAATCCGGCCTTGGCAAGTTCCTGCGTAGGCACGCTGCTTTGCCTGATAAAACCCAGGATCAAATCGATAGCCACGCGAATATCCACGAACGGTTGAGTCCAGCGTTCCAGGTCTTTTTGCTGCTCGGCTTCGTGTTGCTCCAGCCAGTAATGAAAGGCAGGCAAATCAAAAGAACAGCTGCCGCCGGGGATGGAGTTGCGCTGCGAAATACTTTGAAACAAATCGCTTTCCATCACGCTGATGCCGATTTTGCCGTTCGCGCTATACAAATTACGGCTGGCTTGATTCAGCTCGAGCAGAATTTCCTGCAATTTTTCATCATCGACGCCGTGAGTATGCGCCAGTTGATTCAATACTTTGGTGTGCCTATCCAGCTCTTTGATCAACTCGGATTTCAAGTCGCTGCGGCTGAAGATCATCAAGATGTCGAGTAAAACCGAAATGGCGGCGCGTTTATCGAAAACCGAAGCGCCCAACATGAAGTGACTGAGCTGTTGAAAGAGTTGCTCCAAGCGCATAAACACCCGAATTCGTTCATTGAGAGGGAATTCGTAGATAGTTTGTGTATTCAAGCCGATTGTGTCCTGACGGTGGCTAACAAAATGTAGGAATTGTGCAGTCTTTTAACCTGTTCTGCAAGCTGCTCGGGGCCGGCGATATTCTCGATGACATCGTCCGCTTTGCTTAAGCGGTCTTGCCGCGACATTTGGCTGTCGATGATGGCTTGCACTTGCTGACGAGTGAGTTTATCGCGCGCGGTAACCCGTGCTATTTGTACATCCACCGGGCAGTCGATTAACAAAACCCGATCCACGACATAAGGATTTTTCGACTCCAGCAGCAGCGGCACGGCAATTATGCAATAGTCGGCCGTTAGCGTATTTACCTCCGCCGCAATTTGCGCATAGACCAAGGGATGCATGATGCCATCCAATTCACGCTTTTTGTCCGCATCAGTGAATACCGCATCGCGCAGTCTGGCGCGATTCAAGCTACCGTCCTGGTTAAGCATCTGTTGCCCAAAAGACTTAGCGATCAGCGACAGAGCAGGCTGCCCCGTCTCGACCAACTGTCGGGCAATCAAATCTGCATCGACAATGGGCACACCAAATTCGGCAAACAACCGGCAAACCGTCGATTTACCGCTGCCTATGCCGCCCGTCAGACCAATCTTCAGCATCGCCTACAAACCGGCACTATGCAGATATAAGGCATTCAGCTCCGGCCCGAACAACATCGCCAGCCAGCCGGCCATAGCCAGATAAGGCCCGAAGGGTATCGGTTTGCCGGCATCGCGTTTGCCGAACACGATCATCGCAATGCCGATGACCGCGCCCACCAAAGAAGACAGGAGAATAATCAGCGGTAGATATTGCCAACCCAGCCAAGCACCGAACAGCGCCAGCAGTTTGAAATCGCCATACCCCATTCCTTCCTTGCCGGTCAGCAATTTAAAAATTTGATAAACGCTCCACAGGCTCAAATAGCCTACAACCGCGCCGATAATCGCGTCGTGGCTATTCGTGTAAATATCAAACAGGCTTAACAGCAGACCCAGCCACAGCATGGGCAGCGTGATCGAATCCGGTAACAATTGCTGATCGATGTCGATAAAACTCAATGCAATCAAACACCAAGTCAAGGGCAATGCAAACGCTAAAGCCAAGCCGTAGCCGAAATGCCAAGCCACGACCGCAGAACACAGCCCAGTAAACGCTTCGATAAGCGGGTAACGGATGGCGATTTTCACCCCACAATGTGCGCATTTACCGCCCAACAACAGGTAACTGATGACCGGAATGTTTTGATAGGCTTTGATCTCGGCTTTGCAAGACGGGCAATGCGAGGCCGGCAACATCAGGTTGAACACTTCGCTTGCTTCATCATGCGGGAGCTGCAAATATTCCCGGCATTCGCGCCGCCAACCCGTCTGCATCATCACCGGCAAACGGTAGATCACCACGTTCAGAAAACTGCCGACCAACAGGCCCAGCACGCAAATGACGCTAATCAGAAACAGCGGATATTGTTGTAGAGTGGCAAAAACCATGAGGGGAGAGGATGTGTGTAATTCGGCCCCGGCGCTCGGCCCAACGATGGCAAGCAGCCGGGGAATAACAAAAATTAAATAGCGGCGCCCAGCTTGAAGATAGGCAGATACATCGCGACAATCAAGCCGCCGACGAGGATACCCAGGATCACCATGATGATTGGCTCCATCAAACTGCTCAGGTTATCGACCAGGTTATCCACTTCTTCTTCGTAAAAGTCGGCTACTTTGTCCAGCATCGCATCAATGGAACCGGACTCCTCGCCGATCGCCACCATTTGTACCACCATATTCGGAAACATGCCGGTGGTCTCCAAAGCAAACTTCAATTGCTGGCCGGTGGAAACGTCGTCGCGCACAGCCATCACCGCTTCGTAAAACAAAATATTGCCGCAGGCCCCGGCCACCGAAACCAGCGCTTCAACCAAGGGCACGCCAGCCGCCGACATGGTGGACAGCGTTCTGGCAAAACGGGCGATGGCCGATTTTTCCAGAATCATCCCGACGACCGGGATTTTCAGCAAAGTCTTATCCAGAAAATGGTTAAACGCCTTCGAGCGCTTTTTAAAATAATTGAATACATAAGCGGTAATACCGATAACCCCAATTACCGCCCACCACCATTCCTGCACCCACGCCGACAGCTCAATAACAAATTGGGTAAATGCCGGCAGGTCGGCACCGAAACCTTTAAACAAATCCTCGAACACCGGCACCACGAAAATCAGCAAAATCGCGGTGACGATAAACGCGACCACCAACACCGCAATCGGGTAGGTCAATGCTTTTTTAACCTTCTTTTTGATCGACTCGGTTTTTTCTTTGTAGGTGGCAATCTTGTCGAGCAAAGTTTCCAATACCCCTGCATGTTCCCCTGCCTCGACCAAATTGCAGAACAGGGCATCGAAATACAGTGGCTTACGGTTTAGGGCCTGGGCTAGGGTGTCGCCGCCTTCCACATCAGCTTTTATCGATAGCAGCAATTCCGACATACTGGCGTTGTCGTGTCCCTTGCCGATAATGTCGAACGATTGCACCAAAGGCACACCAGCGGCCAGCATCGTCGCCAGCTGTCTGGCGAACACCGCGATGTCGCCGGGTGTGATTTTCTGCACTCTGGCACCGAATAAGGGCTTGGACTTGGCTTTGATACCGATGACCCGAATGCCCATCCGCCGCAATTCGGCGCGCGCGATGACCTCGCTCTTGGCGCTGATGGTGCCTTTGGTTTTCTTGTTTTGCCTATCGAAACCGTCCCAATTGAACTCGATTTGCTCATCTTGCTTTGCCATGATTATTCCTTGGTGACCCGGTCAATTTCTTGCAACGAGGTGACGCCTTGCTTAATTTTTAATAGCCCCGACATTCTTAAATCGTTGATTCCTTCGCTTTTCGACAATTCTGCCATTTGCATGGAATTACCGCCGTTCAAAATCAGCGCACGCATTTTTTCGGTAATAGGCATTACTTGGTAGATCCCTACCCGGCCCTTGTAACCGTTATTGCAATGTTCGCAACCCACCGGACCGTAGACTTTAAACGTACCGATTTCCTCCTGCTTAAACCCGGCCGACAGCAAGGCGCTTTCCGGATAATCGACTTCCTGTTTGCAATGCTCGCATAAGCGCCGCGCCAGCCGTTGCGCCATGATCAAAATGACCGCCGAAACAATATTGAACGGCTCGATGCCCATTTGCACCAACCGGTTGATGGTTTGCGGCGCGTCGTTGGTATGCAGCGTGGACAACACCATATGACCGGTTTGCGCAGCTTTAACGGCGATACTGGCGGTTTCCAGGTCGCGAATCTCACCGACCATGATTATGTCCGGGTCTTGCCGCAAAAACGCCCGTAGCGCTTCGGCAAAGGTCAGCCCAGCCTTGGGATTGACATTGACCTGATTGATGCCTTCCACGGTGATCTCCACCGGATCTTCGGCGGTGGAAATATTGGTTTCGATACTGTTGAGAATATTAAGGCCAGTATAGAGCGACACGGTTTTTCCGCTACCGGTCGGCCCGGTGACCAACACCATGCCGTAGGGCTTGTGGATCGCCTCTAAAAAGTGTTTCTGCTGCTCGGGCTCGAAGCCGAGTTTCTCGATGCCAATTTGCGCACTGGTCGGGTCGAGAATCCGCATCACCACTTTTTCACCGAACAACGTCGGACAGGTGTTAACCCGAAAATCGATGGCCCGGTTCTTGGAAATCTGCATCTTGATCCGGCCGTCCTGCGGCACCCGCCGCTCGGCGATGTCCATTCTGGACATGACTTTCAGCCTGGAGATAATCCGGTTGGCAATCCCCACCGGCGGACTGGCCACTTCCGACAAAATTCCGTCGGCCCGAAATCGGATACGGAATTTTTTCTCGAAGGGCTCCAGGTGTATATCCGAAACGCCGCGTTTGATCGAGTCCAGCAGAATTTTATTCACAAAACGGACGATAGGCGCATCGTCGATATCCGAACCCATTGCTTCGTCGGCGGGTTTGCTGTCGTCGCCTGCAGAAATATCGATATTGTCCAGATCGTCGTCCAACAGATCCTTCATCGACGTGTCGGCAGCTTCCAGCGCCGTGTCTATCATCCTGATCAGCTTGTCTTCTTCGACCAGAATATTTTCGGTATTGTGCCGCGTATGGAACTTGATCTCGTCCAGCGCCTGAAAATTGGTCGGATCGGCGGTGGCGACAAACAAGCGATTGCCGCGCTTGAATAAAGGTAAGGCGTGATGCTGGCGAATCAATTTCTCGCTGACCAGTTTGATCGGCAGGAACGAAGGATCTATGGCATCCAGATCGAAAAACGGTACGCCAAACTCCGCCGAAGCCAGCGTCGCCACGGTTTTGCTGTCCGCATACTTATGCTCCACCAGATAGCTGATAAACGCTTGTTTACGCTTCTGCGCCTCCTGCAAACAGGTCGCAGCCGATTCCTCGGTCAACAAACCTTGCTGAATCAGGCATTTGACCAAGCCGCTGAAATGGATGTTAGAGGGTGCTGTCGCCATGAAAAAAAGTCTGGATTGGTTTTACTGCAACTAAGTGCTGCAACTATAGATGAAGTAAGGATTTTATCCAAACTCATCAAGCCATGCTCAAGACTTTAACATGGTTATATTGGCATGCCGCCAAGCGCTGTTTTTAAGCTGGCGATCATTTGGAACCGCCAGCGGTGCCAAGAACAGCACCGCTGACGAAGGGGACAAGAATCAGATTTCGTGATAAATCGCAGCGCCTTCTTCCAGGAATTGCTTGGACTTTTCTTCCATACCAATTTTCAAGGCTTCCGCTTCTTCCAGGCCTTTTTGCTCGGCGTAATTACGCACATCCTGGGTGATTTTCATCGAGCAGAAGTGCGGGCCACACATCGAGCAAAAGTGCGCGACCTTGGCCGAATCTTTCGGCAAGGTTTCGTCGTGGAATGAGCGGGCTTTCTCAGGATCCAGCGCGATGTTGAATTGATCTTCCCAACGGAACTCGAAACGCGCCTTGGACATGGCGTTGTCGCGAATCTGCGCGCCGGGATGGCCTTTCGCCAAATCAGCAGCATGCGCAGCAATTTTGTAGGTGACGATACCTTCGCGCACGTCTTGCTTATTAGGCAGGCCCAAATGCTCTTTTTGAGTCACGTAGCACAGCATCGCACAGCCGTACCAGCCAATGTTGGCAGCACCGATGGCTGAAGTGATGTGGTCGTAGCCGGGCGCAATGTCAGTGGTCAAAGGTCCCAGGGTGTAGAACGGCGCTTCGTAGCAATCTTCCAATTGCTTGTCCATGTTGACCTTGATCATTTGTAACGGCACGTGGCCGGGGCCTTCGATCATAGTTTGCACGTCGTGTTTCCAGGCGACTTGGGTCAATTCGCCCAAGGTTTCCAGTTCGCCGAATTGCGCGGCGTCGTTGGCATCGTAAATCGAGCCGGGACGCAAACCATCGCCCAAGGAGAACGATACGTCGTAAGCCTTCATGATTTCGCAGATTTCTTCGAAATTCGTGTAGAGGAAGCTTTCGGTGTGATGCGCCAAACACCATTTGGCCATAATCGAACCGCCGCGCGACACGATACCGGTCAGGCGTTTGGCGGTTAACGGCACGTGATGCAGGCGCACGCCAGCGTGAATAGTAAAGTAATCCACGCCCTGCTCGGCTTGTTCAATCAATGTATCGCGGAAGATTTCCCAAGTCAGTTCTTCAGCTTTGCCGTCGACTTTTTCCAAGGCTTGGTAAATCGGCACGGTGCCGATAGGCACAGGTGAGTTCCGTAAGATCCATTCGCGGGTTTCGTGGATGTTTTTACCGGTCGACAAATCCATGATGGTGTCAGCGCCCCAACGGATGCCCCATAGCATTTTCTCGACTTCTTCTTCGATGGAAGAAGTCACGGCAGAGTTACCCAGGTTACCGTTGATTTTGACCAGGAAATTCCGGCCGATAATCATCGGCTCCAATTCCGGATGGTTGATGTTGGCCGGGATGATGGCGCGGCCTCTGGCAACTTCGGAACGGACGAATTCTGGCGTGATGAAGGACTGGATATTGGCGCCATAGGAAAAGCCGGGATGCTGGCCTTGATAGCGGTCGCGCATTGCTTCCAGATTCTGGTTTTCGCGGATGGCGATATATTCCATTTCCGGGGTAATGATGCCTTTCCGTGCATAATGCATCTGGCTGACGTTGTGACCGGACTTGGCGCGGCGCGGATTGCGGGTCAGTTCGAAACGCAGATGCGCGGTTTTCGGATCGTGTAAGCGCTCGTGACCATACTTTGAGGTCGGTCCACTCAATAATTCTGTGTCACCTCGCTCCGCAACCCAGTTACCGCGAATCGAACCCAAACCTTTATGTAAGTTCACATCCACATTAGGATCGGTGTAAACCCCGGAGGTATCGTAAACATAAATCGGTGGATTTTTTTCCGCGCCGAAGTGGGCCGGGGTGTCCGACATGCTGATTTTACGCATCGGCACTTGGATATCCGCGCGACTGCCCTGGATATAAATTTTCTCGGAGGCGGGGTAGGAATCGATTCTTACGCTACTACCCGTGTCGGTAGTAATCTCATTGCGGACAGCGCTCATGCTTATCTCCAAAATCTCAATAAATCGCAAGCGCAGGGAAGATAGGGCTTTCCTACGCCGGTGTTAACCGGTTCAGGTTCGAAGGGTTTTTCTCAGCTTTCCGGGCTTGCATACAACGGAAAGCACCCCTAGCCTTTCAGGTGACTTGCTAAGTTAAATGATAATTGAGCCAATTGCAAGCGCAGCGCCAAGCTCCCAAGGCGCAAAAAGCTTATAAAACAATGGGTTTTATAAGCCTATCAATCACTGCCGACACTCTTGCTATCATAAACATTCACCGCGACGCCAGAGCATATGCAGCCACAGCAATCAACGGACGGAAAAAACCAGGAGAAAACATGGCATCCCTAAAAAAACAAAGCAAACGCCTGCTCAACGACATAGAGGATTCAGCAAATCAGTTGGTATATTTGACCAGCGATTTAAGCTTGCTTGCAGACACAAACAAACTGGCGCTAAGCCTAAAAACAAACATCGAGACATTAAACCGGCAATTAGCCGGCTTAAAAAAGGCAGAATTCAACGCCACCTTGGCAGAATCGGAGATACTGGAGATCTTGGATGAGCTAATCGATAGTGATCCGATCAGCACACTGGAACAACGTCTGTTTGCAGCTCATACCGATCAAGAATCGAACGAAGTAGGCGAGTTTTTCCAACAGTTGCTAGATAAAATCGAAAAACTGTATTCGCCGCTACTATCGGCCATCCAGCAATTAACTGCGATGAGGGATAAGCTGTAAGCCGTCAGTGACTGCGTTGCACCGAGAAGCGCGCCAACTCTTCAAGAGCCTGTTTGTAATCGGAATCAGGCAAGGATTGTAGTGCAGCAATCGCCTTTGCAGCCGCCCTATCCGCACATTGCTCGGTGTATTCTATCGCGTTGGTAGCTTTGACTACTTCATAGACATCGTTAAACGCCTCGCGCGAACCTTGCCGAATCGCATCGACCACAATTTTAGCCTGCTGCTCGTTCCCATGCTGGATGGCATAGATCAACGGCAAAGTCGGTTTACCTTCAGCCAAGTCGTCGCCCAAGTTTTTACCCAGTTCTTCGCTATTGGCTTTGTAATCCAATGCATCATCTATCAACTGAAACGCCACACCCAATTGCTGACCATAAACCGCCAGCGCTTCTTCCGTAGCCGGGTCTGTTGCAGAAACGACTGCCGCCAAACGGGTGGCCGTACTAAACAAAATGGCGGTTTTACGGGCAATGACTTCTAAATATCTAGCTTCACTGGTCTCCGGGTTATTGCAATTCAACAGCTGCAGCACCTCACCCTCGGCAATCGCAGTGGTGGTTTTGGACATGATGGCCATCACCCGCATGTTATCGGTGCGAACCATCATTTCGAAGGCACTGGAGTATAAATAATCACCCACCAGGACGCTTGCGGCATTACCCCACACAGCGTTGGCCGACTCTTTGCCGCGCCGCAGAGCCGATTCGTCGACCACATCGTCGTGCAACAACGTGGCGGTATGAATGAATTCGATCACTGCCGCCAGGATCAGATGATGGTCATCAACCTTGCCCAAGGCTTTTGCCGCCAACAGCAACAGCATCGGCCGCAATCTTTTTCCGCCATTACCGATTATGTAATGTCCAATTTGATTAATCAGCACAACATCGGAACTCAGTTCCTCTAAAATCAACCGGTCGACGGCTTGAGTTTCCGCACTGGTTAAATTTTTGATGGAATCGAAGTCTATAGTGACTGACGCTGGCGTTGAAACTTTAGCTATCATGTGATGTTGTGAACTCGTCGCTCGGTAGCGTATAACGTGAATAACCGGTCATGCTATGAAGAATACCGAGTAGTGTCAATAGCACTTCCCGCATAAGCCTGCTCGACAGCAGGTTTCTCCTGGAATTTTAGTTTGACTGTGACTTAAATAAAAAATATAATCCTCTGTTCACTATTAACAGATTATGCTTGATGGAGCTTACGCTGATGTATGCGGTAATTCAAACAGGTGGTAAACAGTATCGGGTCGCAGAGGGTACTACCTTAAAAATAGAAAAACTTGAGTTGGGCGCAGGCGACAGCGTAGAGTTCGACAAAGTGCTGATGGTCCAATCAGGCGACTCCATAAAAGTAGGTCAGCCATTTGTCGAAGGCGGCAAAGTGACTGCGACCGTGGTTTCCCAGGGCAGACACAAAAAAGTCAGAATCATTAAATTCAGAAGACGTAAGCACCACATGAAACAAATGGGGCATCGTCAATACTACACAGAAATCCAGATTACTGGCATTTCTGCTTAATATAACGAGGATAAGAAATGGCTCATAAGAAGGCAGGCGGCAGTACTCGTAACGGCCGCGACTCACAGGCGCAGCGCCTCGGTGTCAAACGTTTCGGTGGTCAAGTGGTTAAAGCCGGCAACATTTTGGTTCGTCAACGTGGCACCCAGTTTCACCCTGGCACCAATGTCGGTATCGGCAAAGACCACACCTTGTTTGCAACAGTCGATGGCAAAGTGGTTTTTGAAGAAAAAGGTCCTAAAAACCGCAAATACGTCAGCATTGCAGCAGCGTAAATTTCTTGGCTGTGCTGATTGGCACAACTGAAAAGAAAAGCCTCGTTTTCAGCGGGGCTTTTTTGTTTATACCGGTAGATTATGAGATTTGTTGACGAAGCGGAAATCCGCGTAGAAGCAGGCGACGGCGGCAATGGCAAAGCCTCATTTCGCCGCGAAAAATATATTCCTTTGGGCGGCCCGGACGGCGGCGATGGCGGTGACGGCGGCAGCGTTTATCTGGTCGCTACCGAAAACGTCAACACGCTGGTGGATTTTCGCTATCACTCGACACATCGCGCCCAACGCGGACAGAACGGCGGCAGCCGGGACTGCACCGGCAAAAAAGGTGACGACTGCTTCGTCCCAGTCCCACCTGGCACCATCGTCTACGAAGCTGATACCGGCGAAAAAATTGGCGATCTTACCAAACCTGGCCAGCAACTATTAGTCGCTAAAGGAGGCTTCCACGGCCTCGGCAACACTCGCTTCAAAAGCAGCGTCAATCGTGCCCCGCAACAAACTAGCAAAGGTTCGGCCGGCGAACATCGAATGTTACGCCTGGAATTAATGGTTATCGCCGACGTAGGTTTATTGGGCATGCCCAATGCCGGTAAATCCAGCCTAATCCGCACAGTCTCTTCCGCACGCCCCAAAGTCGCGGACTACCCATTCACCACCTTACACCCCAACCTGGGCGTCGTGCGTGTAGACGATTTACGTAGCTTTGTCATCGCAGACATTCCCGGCGTCATCGAAGGCGCCGCAGAAGGCGCAGGCCTTGGCTTGCAGTTTTTAAAACATCTATCCAGAACCGGCTTGTTGCTGCACATCGTAGATATTGCCCCCTACGAAAGTGACGAAACACCCGTCAGCGCTGCACGTAAAATCATTCGCGAAGTGGAAAAATGGAGCGACGACCTGTCCAGCAAGCCTCGCTGGCTGGTACTAAATAAGATCGACAATGTGCCTGACGACGAAGTCGAGCAACATTGCCAAGCCATCGTCGACGAACTCGACTGGACCGGCCCGGTATTCCTGATTTCCGCCTTAAAAAATCAAGGCACGCAGGCACTAATGTACGCCATCATGGACTTTCTCGACCAACAAAAGACCGAGCAGGATCAGCAAGCGCAGGAGCCGCGTCATGAGCCGTTCTGAGTTTTCGCAAGCCCAGCGCGTTGTTGTCAAAATCGGCAGCTCGTTGCTGACCGATGGCGGACGAGGCCTCAATAAACCGGCCATCGCCGGCTGGGTCGCGCAAATGGCCGCCCTCAAACGCCAAGGCGTCGATGTGGTACTGGTATCTTCCGGCTCTGTCGCGGAAGGCATGTCCCGCTTAAAGCTAAAAACCCGGCCGAAAACCTTACATGAATTGCAAGCCGCCGCCTCAGTAGGACAAATGGGCTTGGTCAGACGCTTTGAAGACGAATTTCAAGTACACAGCCTGCTGGCCGCGCAAGTATTGCTGACCCATGACGATCTTTCTGACCGCCAGCGCTACTTGAATGCCCGCAGCACTTTACTCACCTTGCTCGATTTCGGTGTCGTGCCGGTCATCAATGAGAACGATGCCGTCGCTACTGAAGAAATCCGCTTCGGCGACAACGATACCTTGGGCGCCTTGGTTGCCAACTTGGTAGAAGCCGATTTGTTGATCATTCTTACCGATCAAACCGGCTTATTCGACGCCAACCCTAGTTTGAATCCAAACGCTCGACTGATTTCCAGTATTAGCGTCAACGAAAGCCTGCTTGACGAAGTTGCCGGCGGCAGCATCAGCGGCCTGGGACGTGGCGGCATGTACACCAAAGTCCGGGCCGCCAGACTGGCCGCGCGCTCTGGAGCAGCAACAGTGATCGTATCCGGCAAAATTGACAACGTCATCCACGCGGTATTCGACGGCAATGATTTAGGTACTTATTTAATACCCAACATTGCACCTCTGGTGGCGCGCAAACAATGGCTGGCCGGGCAATTACAACTGAAAGGCAGCGTGGTATTGGACGATGGCGCGGTAAAAATCCTGAAAGATGCCGGCAAAAGCCTGCTCGCGGTCGGCGTTAAAAGCGTACAAGGTTCGTTTAAACGTGGCGACCTGGTCTCTTGCCTGGATTTGCAAGGCAATGAAATCGCCCGCGGCTTAATCAATTACGGCGCGGACGACACCAATAAAATCGCCGGCAAACCCAGCAGCGAATTCGAAACCTTGCTGGGCTACGCCGACGAAGACGAACTTATCCATCGCGATAATTTAGTGTTGGTCTAAGGCTAGACAACTTCGCTACCAGCCAAGTCGTCTACCATCAATCTCAGGTATTCTGGATAACAATATTCGGAAACCGGCCGCTGTAATCCCGCGAGCGCATCGCCAACTTGGCGGCCATTTTCCGGGCAATCGCTTTGTAGATTTGCGCCGACCGACCATCCGGATCGGCTACTACGGTAGGCCTGCCGCTATCAGCGTACTCGCGAATCTGTATATCCAGCGGCAAAGAGCCCAGCAAATCCAGCTTATTCTTGACCGCCATCGCCACCCCACCGCCTTGCCCGAAAATCGCCTCTTCGTGTCCGCAATTGCTGCAAATATGCACGCTCATATTTTCCACTAGCCCCAATATAGGCACGTTGACCTTTTCGAACATCCCCAAGCCGCGTTGCGCATCGATCAGGGCAATATCCTGCGGTGTAGTCACGATCACCGCGCCACTCACCGGTATTTGTTGAGCCAATGTCAGCTGAATATCGCCAGTACCGGGCGGCAAATCGATAATCAAGTAATCTACATCCTGCCACTGGGTTTGATTCAGTAATTGCTGCAACGCCCCGGTAACCATAGGCCCACGCCAGATCATCGGTTGGTCCGGGTCTATCAAATAGCCTATGGAAATGGTCTGCACGCCAAACGAGATTTTTGGCAACATGCTTTTGCCGTCCGGGCTATCAGGCTTGCCGGACAGCCCCAGCATGGTCGGAATGCTGGGGCCGTAAATATCCGCATCCAAAATACCGACATTGGCACCTTCTGCCGCCAACGCCAGAGCCAGATTAACGGATGTGGTCGATTTGCCCACCCCGCCCTTGCCGGATGCCACCGCAATAATATTTTTCACATTCGGCAAGGGCTTTAACGCTTTTTGCACCGAGTGCGAAACCACATTGAAACCGACCGACACATCCAGCTTGCCGACGTCAGGCAAAGTTTGCAGACGCTGAGTTACCGCCGCCTTTAACTCTTCAAGATAACTTTTAGCCGGATAACCCAACTCGATAACGACACTGACATCATTGCCATCCACACTGATTTTCTTCACGGATTTTGCCGACACCAAGTCGGTTTCCACATTCGGATCGATAAAGTGTTTAAGTAAATTTTCGACAGCCGTTTTGTCAATGTTCGCCATGCGGAACTCCGAAGTAAGGGGAAATAATAACCAAGTAAAATAGTGCGAATATGATACCACCTTAACAGGCTGCCATTAAATCCACGCCATTGTTAAAAAATAGTTTTCTCTTTAAGAATAATGCTTTATCGTAATGACTTAACTATTAGCCTTAATAGTTAATTCTTAATTAGGACTTAATGCTGCCTTCATCTGATTTTAATTTGGATCGCTTACCTTCAATCATTCAGCTCCGTCACTATCCGCGCCTATCATAAACATGTCAGCAGTCATTCAAAACCGTGCTGTTTCACCGATACCGCTAGTATTCGTTGCGACAATCATCAGCGCCTTGCTTAGCGGTTGCCAAAGCATACCGTTGTTTTCCGACAATCAGCCGGAACACATAGTCTGGAACTCCAAACCGGACAATATTGCCAGTCATGAGTTTAACCTGAGCAGTGGCCAAGGCATGGTCGGCACGCTAGCCAGTATCAGCAGCCGCGAAAACGATACGCTGTCCGACATCGGCCGCCATTACGGCTTGGGTTACAACGACATTACCATCGCCAATGCCAATCTCGATCCTTGGACATTGCCTGCCGAGCAAACCGTGTTGCTGCCATTGCGCTTCGTACTCCCCGACGCCCCGCGCAAAGGCATCGTGTTAAATCTGGCCAATATGCGCATGTTCTATTACCCCAAAAATCAAGCCAATACTGTGCTGACTTATCCGGTGGGCATTGGCCGCCAAGGCTGGAACACACCGTTAGGACAGACCCAGATTGTCGCAAAAAAGGCCAATCCGGACTGGACGGTGCCGGAATCGATTCACCGCGAACATCAGGCATTGGGCGACCCGCTACCAAAAGTGATACGTTCCGGCCCGGACAACCCCTTGGGCAGCTACGCCATGCCCTTGGGTTTCAGCGGCTATTTGATCCACGGCACCAACAAGCCTTACGGAATTGGTTTACAAGTCAGTCATGGCTGCGTACAGCTATACCCTGAAGATATAGAAGTCTTATTCAACAAAGTAGAAGTCGGCACCCCGGTTCGTATCGTCCACCAGCCGTACATGGCAACCTGGCAAGATGACATGCTTTATCTGGAAGCCCATCGGCCCTTAGACAAATGGGAAAAACAACAAAAACAGCTGCAAAAAGATATTCGGAAAAAATTGCAACAGCTAGCATCCGAAAAGCAAGCAACGGTTGACTGGAGCAAAGTCGAGCGTATTTTACAACGGGCCGACGGCGTCCCCACCCCGGTATTGCCGAACAGTGCAGACCTACCCGAACTCACAGCCGATGCGGTGCAACTTGCCCATCCTGAACAATTCTTCGGCCAACCGGTCATCGACGAATTGAGCGACAACGACTGGTCGATTCTGGCCGCCAGCTTCGAAAATGAGACCGACGCCCAAAAGCTCGCGGCCATGCTCAATCACCAAGGGCCGCCGATTCCTGCGCGTAAAATTGCCAAAGATGGTAGCTTTCAAGTGGTTGCCGGACCGTTTAAGAATAAGAAAGAAGCCAAAACCGTTGCACAACGCATCAAATTGAATTTCGACATGGACGTTAAAGCCATCGATCCGAAGCAGGCTTCAAGAAATTGAGTGCAGCCAGGACTTATTGGCGTTCCAGCAAGGACTGCCGCAACAAGGCCGACGCCTGCTCGGCAGGAACGGGTTTGCTGAAAAAATACCCCTGTCCGTAATTGCACTGCTGTCCGCCCAAAAAATCCAACTGACTCTGATCTTCGACACCTTCGGCCACCAGCTCCAGTTTCAGCTGCCCCGCCATTGCCGAAATAGCCGACACTATCGCTCTATCGTTGGCATCCGTGGAAATATCCTTCACGAACGATTTATCGATTTTTAAGGTATCGAGCGGAAAACGCTTCAAATAACTTAACGAAGAATAACCGGTACCGAAATCATCCACCGAAATCCGCACTCCCAACTGCTTGATCTGACTCAGCGTGTCCAGCGTCGTATCCAGCTTATGCATCAAGATGCTTTCGGTAATCTCCAACTCCAGCAACTCCGGCGAAAGCCCGGTTTCTTGCAACACATCCAACACCACATCCAGCAACTGGCGCTGATCTTGGAAGCGGTGAAACTGCCGCCCGGACAAATTGACCGCAATTCGAATCGGCATCCCGGCCAACTGCCAGGCCCGTGCTTGTTTGCATGCGGTGCGCAATACCCAAGCACCTATCGGGACGATCAAGCCAGTCTCTTCCGCCAAGCTGATGAATTGATCCGGCATGACGATACCCATGGCGTGATTATGCCAACGGATCAAAGCCTCCATACCGATGATGCAACCATTATCGATTTTCACCTGCGGCTGATAATGCAATACCAGCTCGTCCAACTCCAGGGCCTGGCGCAAATGATGCTCCAGCTTCAGATAATGCTGAGCAGCACTGTTCATTTCGGGAGTAAAAAACTGGTAATTATTTTTACCCAGTTTTTTGGCGTGATACAAAGCGGAATCGGCCTGCGCCAGTAATTCGTCAAACGAAAGCGAATTATCCGGATAAATACTGATACCGATACTGGCCCGGGAATAGATTTGATGCTGATGAACCTGTAAAGGCTCGTTCAAGGTATGTAATATTTTGATGGCCACTTTGGCGGCATCCAGACTATCGGCAATGTTAGGCAGCATGACAATAAACTCATCGCCACCCATCCTGGAAGGTGTATCGCCTTCCCTCAAACAACCGGCAATTCGCTTGGCAACAGCTCTAAGCAATTCATCGCCCACGGCATGCCCAAAGGTATCGTTGATCGCCTTGAAGTTATCCAGATCGAGAAATAGAAACGCGATAATCTCGTTCTTGCGCTGCGCTTGCGTAATGAACTGCAAGGCTCTATCGGTTAATAAGGTGCGGTTCGGCAACTCGGTAAGCGCATCGAAATGGGCAATGTAATCCAGGCGTTGCCGTGCGCGTTTCACTTCCTCAATTTCCCGGGCATTATCGATTACCAGCGACAGTGAATGCGCAAAACTCAACGCCAACTCTTCATCGTTCTTGGTAAACAGCTCGCCACTGTATTTGTCGCTGAGATAGATACGACCATACACCCGGCCTTGGTGGGAAATAGGCACCGCCAATAAGGATTTCATCTGCGGATGATGCGGCGGAAAACCGGCGCTGCGCGGGTCCTTACCCATATCCGCAAGCCTCAACGAGACATTTTCCTCAATCACAACCCCCAACAAGCCCCGGCCTTCCGGTAAATGACCTATGCGCTGAGCCTGTTCATCGCTGATTCCGGCATAAATAAATTCATTCATCGCACCGACATTGTCGACAATGCCAATAGCGCCATAACGGGCATCCAATAGCTTGCAAAGCGCATCGATGCCGGCCTGCAATAACTCGGTTTCGATTGAGGTGTGCGCCAACACGCCCAATAAACTGCGCGCAGCATCGTTCAATGCCGCCAAACGTTCGACCCACACGACAGTTTGCTCGTGGTTGGTTTCCGCTGCAATCTTAAGACGCATAGTCTCTTTCAGTAACTGCCGTTCGCGGTTTAGTAGCGCTTCCAAAATACTTTGCCGGGTAACCACGCCGACGAATTGACCTTTATTGAGCACAGCCAAGGCGCCCAGCTGATTGTCATCCAGCAGACCTAAGGCTTTGCGGACGCCAAGCTTGGGAGCGACACTAAGCATCGGCCGATGCTCCACCAAATCCGCAAAAATCCAATTGGGATGTTTTGATATATCGTGATCGGTGGCTAACCCGCAAAACTCTTCCGCCGGAGCGTCCCGAAACACGGCAAAAACAATATCGCATGCCACGCTATAAGGACGATCCTCCTCCTTGACCCTAGAAACGTGCGGCCATAAACAATCGCCAACCGCCAGTTGTTTCATAGCTTGGTATTGAGTTGAACGGAAATATCCATCTCCGCATGCAATATTTCATCGGCACTCATCAAGGGCTTTATCTGATTCAACACAAAGTCGATCAACGCGCCTTTACTGATGCGTTTTAGCAAGCTTTGTCTCACCAAAATATCGCTGATCACATCGTCGTCAAACTCAATATGCTCAAACGGTGCTTTTACCAATAATTCGATTGCCCGGCGCATGGCGATGCAACCAATCGGTGACTCCTTACCTAGCACCAACATGTCTTTTAACGGTGGAATAGCGTATTCGCCCAAGTTGGCCGAAATATGAATTTGATTTTGGCTGGCTTTATACATGGTCTAAAGATCGAATTATCTGACAAATTGAAAGGTTAATTTAGCAGATTTTCAGCTTTGGGAATTATTTCAGCAGCCGCCGACACCAGCTTGTAGGCTTCGCTTACCGCTCTGCCACAGGTTATGAGAAGGGAGAAAGGAGGATTTAAAAGTACCGCTAAAATCATGCGCTTTAGCGGAGTATTCATCCGTAGCGGCTAAAGAAAGCCCTCGGAAAGCGGGAGTTTGCATTGCGTTTGCCGGCTTGCTTAGTTAAAGAACGAGGCAACCAAGCAAACCGGTAAACGCTATCCGGACAATCGATTAAGGGGATTGCCCGGTCACAAAACAGGCGGCAGTGCCCGCCAAAAACAACTATCTTGGTTCAAACCAAACCATTCAAAACCCTCTATCAAACCGACTCTTAAACTCCCTGGATTCGTCATTCCCGAGAAGGTCGCCACCGTTATGAGCACTCAGCGAATCCAGCATAGCCACTGGATTCCCGCCTTCGCAGGAGCGACGATATTTAAGAACTGGATGAATCATATCGTAAAGTCTTGGCCGGCAAGTGATTGAACCGGATAGATTTAACAAGTATCAGTTGCCGCCTTTGAAGGTAATTTCCAACGCGTGCAAGGAATTAGCGCAATTGGCGCTACCTTGAATAGCCGGGTCATCGTGACAGGCTTGGTTTTGGGCGCGAGCTTCCTTAATGTTAGCTACATACCAGGCGACGGTTTTGACATCCTCGCCAGCCGCTTCATTCGCATTAGTAACATTCAACGCCGTGGTCAAACCCAGCGCGGCAACAGCAGCGGCTACTATCATCATATGTGCTTTTTTCATAAAAAACTCCTTGGCTTTTCGATTATCGGGGGGACGATTAAAGCCCATGCAAACCCGCATGAGCTGGCGATAATCTAGCAAAGAATCCTAACGTTTAAAATGTGGCCGATTGCCGCGCGACAATATGTCTCTACAGTGCGGCATATCACACAATTTTGCACAAAAAACCCCAAATGCAGCTGACAAAAAGCGTTAATAGCAAATCCCAACAAAAGACAGCGGGTCAGCCCGGACAGGTTTGTTGGAGAAAAGAGAAGACGGCGCAATAAGCCAAAGCCATTGCGCCAGGGATTTATTTGATTTTGACCAGTTCCTTACCATTGCTGGAGAAACTGCAGATACCGGCTGCGAAATAATTGCATTCGTCCGATTGCTCCAGCTTGGCACCGTTAGGCGCCAGATGAATCTTGATTGAGCAAGAGCGCGCTTCGCCCTCAATATGTTTTTTCAATACCAATTCGTTCTCACCGACACTTTTGGCTTCATCGGATACCGTTGCGGAACAGGCGTGCTTGCCGGCTTCATCGGGATTGGGTTCGAAATCCACATCCACCGTGGCGTTAATTTCTTTACCTAAGGTCGTGACCTTCAAATGCTGTACATGATTGCCGTCGCGCAACAGATAATGATCAGTAGCCGCCGTAGCAGTACCGGAAGCCAGCATCGCGATGGCCAGAAACAACGTTTTTCTCATGATGTTACCTCTTCTTATAAGTTTAAGTGGTTCAAAAAGGGCTAAGGCCGATCCGACTTTAGTATGCCATGCCGGACGGTATAGCGCTTAAGCTGGAGGCTTGATTGGGATTGTACCTTACTGATCCCTATTACCAAACATCCCGCGCCCCCGCATCCGGGTAACCCACCAGCAATCGGCAAACCGCTGCCCAAACCATGAAAGCCCTGGCGATTTATGCCATAATCCGCCCTCATTTTCCCAGGCTGTTTTAACCCCATGTCTAACCGAAAAATCCTTGTTACCAGCGCCCTGCCGTATGCCAATGGCCCGATTCATTTAGGCCACCTCGTCGAATACATCCAAACCGACATCTGGGTACGGTTCCAGAAACAACGCGGGCACAATTGTTACTACGTTTGCGCCGACGACACCCACGGCACGCCGATCATGCTGCGCGCGGACAAGGAAGGCATTACCCCGGAACAACTGATCGCCGACGTGGAAAAACAGCATCGCGCCGATTTCCAGGAATTTGGTGTCGCGTTCGATCAATACCACAGCACCCATTCGCCGGAAAACAAAGAATTCTCAGCGCTGATCTACAAACGCCTGCGCGACGGTGGTCATATCAGCCAACGTAGCATCACCCAGGCTTACGATCCGGTGAAAAACATGTTTCTGCCGGACCGTTTCATTAAAGGCGAATGCCCGAAATGCGGCGCGGCCGATCAATACGGCGACAGCTGCGAAGCCTGCGGCGCCACCTATTCGCCCACCGAACTGAAAAACGCCGTTTCAGCGATCTCCGGTGAGCGCCCCATCGAAAAAGATTCCGAGCACTATTTCTTCGAACTCGGCCATTTTGCCGAGATGCTGCGCGACTGGACCACCGCCGGCCACTTGCAACCGGAAGTCAGCAACAAGATGGCCGAATGGCTGGAGAACGGTTTGCAGCAATGGGACATCTCCCGCGATGCGCCGTATTTTGGTTTCGAAATTCCAGACGCGCCGGGCAAGTATTTCTACGTCTGGCTGGATGCACCCATCGGTTACATGGCCAGCTTCAAGCATTTCTGCGACCGCCAGAGCCTGGATTTCGACCAGTTTTGGCAAAAAGACAGCACCACCGAGCTGTACCATTTCATCGGCAAGGACATCATTTATTTCCACGCCCTGTTCTGGCCGGCCATGCTGCACGGCGCAGACTTTAGAACGCCCAGCGCGATTTTCGCCCACGGCTTTTTAACCGTCAACGGCGAGAAAATGTCCAAATCGCGCGGCACCTTCATCAAGGCCCGCACCTACCTGGACCATCTGAATCCCGAATATCTGCGCTATTACTTCGCCGCCAAACTCAGCGCCGGCGTCGATGACATTGATTTAAACTTCGACGACTTCAGCCAACGCGTCAACTCCGATCTGGTCGGCAAAGTAGTCAACATCGCCAGCCGCTGCAGTGGCTTCATCGCCAAGCGTTTCGACGGCGTACTTTCGGCGGAATGCGCCGAGCCGGCCTTATTCCAACAGTTTGTCGACGCTAACAGCACCATCGCCGATCTGTATGAAAGCCGCGAATTCGGCAAAGCGATGCGGGAAATCATGGCACTGGCAGACAAGGCCAACCAATACATCGACGAGAAAAAACCCTGGCTGATCGCTAAAGAAGAAGGCCGTGACGCCGAGTTGCACGCGGTATGCAGCATGGGCGTCAACCTGTTTCGGCTGCTGGTCGTTTATCTGCGCCCGGTCATTCCAACGCTGGCAAGCAACGCCGAGAGCTTTTTAAACATCCCGGCGCAAACCTGGCCGAGCGATGCCCAGCCGCTGCTCGGCCATAAAATCAATAGCTTTACACCGTTGATGACCCGGGTAGAGCCAGACAAAATCGCCGCGATTGTGGAAGCCTCCAAGGAAAACCTGGAAAAAACCCCGCCGGTAACAGCTAAGCCAGCCAAACCAGTTGCCGCCGTGACCACAAACCCGGAGCAAGTGGCAAAAGCCATAGCCGAACCCATCGCCGAAGCCATCGAAATCGAAGACTTCGCCAAGATCGACTTACGCATCGCTCGCATCGTCAAAGCCGAATCGGTGGAAGGCGCGGAGAAACTGCTGCAACTCACTGTCGATCTGGGCGACGAAACTCGTAATATTTTCGCCGGCATTAAATCGGCCTACGCCCCGGAAGAATTGGAAGGCAAACTGACCGTGGTAGTGGCTAATCTGAAGCCGCGCAAAATGCGCTTCGGCACCTCGGAAGGCATGGTGCTGGCGGCTGGCCCCGGCGGCAAAGACATCTGGGTGTTATCGCCGGACCAAGGCGCACAGCCGGGCATGCGGGTTAAGTAAGGCAAAGCAGTGGAGATTGATCATTATTAGTCCGGCTCTATTTATCACGGGTATCCCACTCGGGCTGAGCGCGTCGAAGCCCAGGCTGCTGCCCTTCGGCAGGCTAACGGTATTTAAGGGCCAGCTTAACAATTGGCTATGAGCGAACAAAACGCGACATCCCTGGCCGAACAAATCGACGCACTACTACCGCAAACCCAATGCCGTAAATGCGGCTATCAGGGCTGCCGGCCTTATGCGGAAGCTATCGCTAGTGGCGAAGCGGACATCAACCAATGCCCGCCCGGCGGCGACCATGGGATCCAATTGCTGGCCGATTTATTAACCGTAACCGTCAAGCCTTTGAATCCGACATTCGGTGTCCATCGCCCACTACACGTAGCCGTGATAGATGAGGCAGCTTGCATAGGCTGCACAAAATGTCTGCCGCCTTGCCCGACCGACGCCATCCTGGGTGCATCCAAGCACATGCATACTGTCATCGCCGCCTTATGTACCGGCTGCGAATTATGTATTGCCCCCTGCCCGGTCAACTGCATCAGCATGATCCCGGCAAACGCCGAATGGACCGCCGATAATGCGGACCAATCCAGACAGCGTCACCAAGCCAAAAACCAGCGCCAAACCCGGGCGGAAGCGGAAAAGTCCGAACGGCTGAATCGACAAAAACAGCTGCTGGCGAAACTTAATAAAGGAAAAACCACCGTTTAAACCCGGATTGGCAATGACTTTAACGGCATTTAATCTTATAATGGCGCGCTTACCCGATTCGGCCCAGTGGCCGATACGTATCCTGAAAGTAAATCCTCTTAGGTTTTCAAGATTAGGGTAAAAAGCCTACACCGCTTGACCGCAAATCACATTGCGCCCGTAGCTCAGCTGGATAGAGCGCAGCCCTCCGGAGGCTGAGGCCAGAGGTTCGAATCCTCTCGGGCGCGCCATTTGACATGTTTCCTACCCTATCTTGACTCTGCGTACCAAGGTACCGAGAGGCCTCTAATAGCAAATACTCTTTGCCATGCCCGCAAACCCGCTTCCGTGACGCAGCGCCAGGGGTGTTTATTACCATGGCCCCTAAATACCGTCGACTTTAATGAGGGCAGGCACTGAGTCTATCGAAGGGCGAACCAGTTCAGGCTTCGACGAAAGTAGCCTGAATGGGGCAGCGGGGATAACTAGACCTGGGTGAATACTATTTGCCCCGCCCATAACGGCTCTGGATTCCTCATTCCCGCGAACGCGGAAATCCTATATGGCCGCAAGCCTCCGGCCGTTGCGGGCGCGGCGATATTTAAAGACTAATAGATAGGCGAATCCGGATTGAAGTCACTCAACACGTTTTCAAGTTCCTCCAACAAGCTCTTTAAGGCTTCGGCTTCTTGAAGCAAATCGCTATTTTCCTGGCGGACGACTCGCACCGGAACGGCATCAGCTTTAATGCTTGGTTTATCCGCTGCCGATTTAGCCGGCATATCGATTAATAGAGCCTCAAGCCCGCGACCCAGGCCGCGTTTGGGTGGAATATTATTCATATCAAGTTAATGACAACAGCAAGTCCGCTGCATTTGCGGCCGCTTAAGGCCATCATCTCCGGCGCATCCACCCTGGTAACTTTGGCGAAGCCTCGCTGCAACATCATATAAATTCCTCTTCTAATCCCGGGGAACCGAGCTAATACAAACCGAATCAACGAATACCGGAAATCATCCACTTCGCCTGCCAACGAGCCATTTTAGCAATTTCCCTACCGGCAAGCCGATCAGAAATACCCGATCCGGCAGAATACCCACCGTATTCCATGCCTCGACACTTGCACCAGCGCCACGAATCAATAGGAAACGCAACACAGCGAGGACCATCCAGCAGGCGTCAACGCCAATAAGCCAGAATTCGGTTTGGCGATGTCACACCATGCCCTGCTCTTGCAGCATGGCGTAGGCGGCGTTGATTTGTCGGGTTTCTTCCTCGGCGAGTTGTTTGATTTTTTCGCCAAACACGCCGACTCGGTCCGGGTGGTATTCGGAAATTTTCTTTTTGTATGCCGCTTTGATGTCTATCGGTATGGCATCAGCAGTCAGGCCGAGAATTAAATAACAATCCGCTAACGATTTGATGTGTTGATCGTCTTCAGGTAGTTTTATTTCGGTTATATACACATTGCGATGTTCGTCGATGTCCAATTTGAATTGTGCATGACACTTTCGGCATCGCGCTTTATTACTCTCGATGGGCAACGTAAATTTAATGTGCTGCGCGCAGGATGGACAGGAAATTGTCCTTACATTGGCAGGCGTTCTAAGAGCGAGCTGTTTTTGATTTTGATTTTTGCGTCGAGTTTTTCTGGCATTGAATACCAGCAGCCCGACCAAAATAATGTTCAATATTAACGATGCGGACAACGCAATATTGGTCATCATCCAGGCTAATTGACTGATCGACGAAATTTAAAATAATGAAGCGGTGTTAAACAGGCGCCCCGTACTCGTTTGCACGGTCATCGCCTTTTGACACCATCCAGATGAAATACGGAATGATGCCGATGATGGTCAGAATAATCAGATACCACCAGCCGCTATGCCCGGTATCGTGTAATCGGCGGATATTAACAGCCAACGATGGAAATAAAATTACCAAGTTGGTGATCGCTGTGACGGTTGCTGGCTCGCCGTAGGACGATTGATCTATGATCCCCGCCATCATCGATACCAATAGCGTGAAAAGCGCAAACCACCAGTATTCAGCGCGTGATGCTCTGCCTGTAAAAACAAATGCCTTTGCAAAACAGCCGGACACCGATTCGGTAAACGTCATATCCCGTCCGTTAGTCACTGGCCCGCGATAGCCGGTATTCGATTGCATGGCGGCGCCACACTCAAGGCAGAAATTCGCATTTTCCGGATTTTGTTTTCCACAATTTGGACAATACATTTTGCTCTCCGACAGACTCTTTACGTAACGATATTACTGCGATATGGAAAATTGTGTAGCCCGTTTGCACATTTTCATTCAGTTTCGTACAGCCGCTTTGGCAAAAGGGATGAAACCCTTTGCAATGCTGAACGGCTACCATCCTTGCGCGGCATGCCAATGACCAAACTAATCCCGGCAAATAGAGAAAGCACCACCTCACCAGGTTTATCGCCACTTTTTACGACACGATAGACGCAGAAAAATCAGGTGGATCTTGCCTGAATGAGTGAACAAAAAACGGCTGGCAGTCCTTTCGCAAAAGGGCTGCATAACCCGACTAAACCGCGTTGCACGGTTTACGCGGATTAACTATTTATTCTGGTCGTCCACCGCATCGGCATCGTCTTTCGGGGCGGCATCGACAACGCGTTTTTTCGGCTTCTTAATAGCGGTCTGCTGATTGATCCGTTCAAGCTGGGCTAGAAAGTACGAGTCGTAATTCCAGTTTGGTTTTGCTGCGATGGGTTCGGGTTTGGTATCTCTGATATCGCTCATAGTATTTTCGTTGATTACACTCGTTTGTGGGCAGATTAACTGCATTGACATAAATTAGCGCGCATCGCCAGTCACCCAGAATCGCATAGGCACTTCGCCTGAAACATAAAGTTTGATTCCGTGGATTATTTGAACGACTCGCGCTGGACGTATTAAACAGCAGCCGGCTTTAGCATTGAGGTTTTGCCTACCATAATATCCGCGGCTTTCAGCATGCGTTTAAATACCGATTCCTGGCAGTAAGGAATATTATGTTTTGCGCACAGCGCTTTCACTTGCGGCTGCAATTTTTGGTATTGGCTTAGCGGCAAATCCGGCCATAAATGGTGCTCAATTTGATAATTCAACCAGCCGTAGAAAAAGTCGTTGAAATTAGACCCGGTTGGATAATTCACCGAACCCAAAATCTGCCGCAGATAAAACTCGCCTTTACTATGCGATTTTTCATCGAACATCATCACGTCGTCGCCGGCATGATTGGGGATCATCACCAGAAAGCTATGCATATTGGTGAAAATTTCCGCCAGAATCGAATTGATCAATACGCTGACAGCGGCAAACGCACCCAACGGTAAAAACAGCAGCGGTATTAGTACAAAACGATACGCGCTATACGGCAATACGCTTTGCAGCCATAGCGCCTTACCTTGCGGGGTAAACAGGCTCCAGGCACCGATACGTGTGGTCTCGGGCTTGGGTTTACCTTGCAGGCGGGCGGCATTTAAAACCAATTCTTTGTGCGTGCGCGGGGTGTAATAAATGATTTTCCAGATACCGGAAAAAAACGCCACAATGGCATAGCGCTGCCACATCGGCAGTTTGGATTGCCGCAACCATTCCATGTTGTGCTGGGCATTGTTGGGATCGGTCTCCTCACCCAGATTGTAATGATGCAATAAGTCGTGTTCGTGATGCCAACCGGCCGGGGTCATCCAATCCGGCCAATCCAAAAACCGCCGCCAACCCTGTGCAAACTTCTTGCTGGTGTAGTTTTTGTCCACGTCCCGCATTTTATCGAAGGCTTTATGCACGATGGGATGACCCACCCCGGTCCAGCGGGAAAAACTACCTTGACTGATCAACAATGCGGAAATCGGGTTGGGGAAAATCCAGGCGGTCGCGTAACCAATGAGAGAGCAAACCTTTCCCCAGCGTTCGACTTTTTTTAAATGTTCGAAATCGGCAGGACCAATATCGGCTAACGCTTGTTTGTGAATTTGACTGATGTCTTTGGCTAATTGTTCGCGATCAACCGACTGGTAACTATTTAAACTCAAAATGTATTGTCTCTGTATAGTGCAAGGGAAGGATTAGAACACCTTCGGATAAAATGTCAGGATTTAAAGCGTCCGGACGGCGCTAAAAAATAGCTGTTTAATCAGCCGCCGGCGAGGGACAAACCGACTGACCGAGCAAGATGGCATAAGTCTATACACCCTCTGCAATTTTGCAGGCTTTCTCAACCATCCCGGAGCTTTGCCCGTGGGTATCACTAAGCAACTTTTGCAAATGTCTGAAAAGGGTAGCGTGTGATTTAAATGGTGCCGGCAATAGGAATCGAACCTACGACCTTCGCGTTACGAGTGCGCTGCTCTACCTGCTGAGCTATGCCGGCGTGTGATTGTCTATTTGTAGATGGCTTTGGGGTCTTTCAGTACCGACTCGGTGGTTTGCCATTCAGCATCTTTCAGGCTGCGGTAAAAGCAGCTTTCCCGACCGGTATGACAGGCGATACCGCCTTCCTGCTCAATTTTAAGCAATATTACATCAGCATCGCAATCCAATTGCATGTCGATGACTTTTTGTCTATGCCCGGACTCTTCGCCCTTGCGCCATAATCGGTTGCGGGAGCGCGACCAGTAGACAGCATAGCCTTCGGCTGCGGTTAAAGCCAAAGACTCACGATTCATCCAGGCAAACATCACCACCCGGCCGCTATCGTGCTGTTGGGCAATGACCGGCACCAAACCGTCTTCGGTCCACTGGATTTCCTCCAACCAACTTTCACTCATAAGCGCACCTCTATACCTCTGGCTTGCATGTGTTTTTTGGCTTGCTCTATCGTGTATTCGGCAAAATGGAAAATGCTGGCGGCCAAAACCGCATCGGCTTTACCTTGGGTAATGCCATCGGCTAGATGGTCCAGATTGCCGACGCCGCCGGAGGCAATAACCGGAATACTGACCGCTTCGCTGATCGCCCGGGTCAAGGCCAAGTCAAAGCCGGATTTGGTGCCGTCGCGGTCCATGCTGGTCAATAAAATTTCACCCGCGCCGTAGTCTTTCATTCTGACAGCCCACTCGACCGCATTGATGCCAGTCGGTTTGCGGCCGCCGTGGGTAAAGATTTCCCAACGGCTTTCCTCGCCTTCCTGACTGACTTTTTTGGCGTCGATAGCCACCACGATACATTGCGAACCAAACTTTTCGGCCGCTTCCTTAACAAACTCCGGCCGAAATACTGCCGCGCTGTTGATACCGACCTTGTCCGCGCCGGCATTAAGCATACGGCGGATGTCTTCCAACACCCGGATGCCACCGCCCACGGTCAGCGGTATGAATACTTCGCTGGCGACCTGTTCGACCACATGGACGATGGTGTCGCGGTTGTCGTGGGTGGCGGTGATGTCCAGAAAAGTGATTTCGTCGGCACCTTCTCTATCGTAGCGACGAGCAATTTCCACCGGATCACCGGCATCGCGGATGTCGACAAACTTCACGCCTTTAACGACGCGGCCGTTATCGACATCCAGGCAAGGAATAATACGTTTGGCTAAGCTCATGGTTTACGATTTAACGGCTAATAGCTCAGACATCGGCTCCGCCGAAAGACTCGGCGAGCTTTTCGCCTTCGGCAAAATCCAGTGTGCCTTCGTAAATGGCGCGGCCAGTAATGGCACCCATGATGCCTTCGTGTGCCACAGCGCCAAGTGCGCGAATATCGTCCAAGTTTGTAATGCCGCCCGAGGCGATGATAGGAATGTGAACCGAACGCGCCAATTTGGCGGTCGCTTCGACATTGACGCCTTGCATCATGCCGTCGCGGGAAATATCGGTGTAGATGATGGCAGCAACGCCGTTGGACTCAAATTTTTGCGCTAGGTCAATCACGTCGTGGCGGGACAGTTTCGACCAACCGTCGATCGCTACTTTGCCGTCACGGGCATCCAGGCCGATGATGATGTGGCCGGGAAACTCAATCGATACGTCGCGCACGAAATGCGGTTCGCTGACGGCCTTGGTGCCGATAATTACGTACTGTACGCCGGCTTCCAGGTAAGCCTGGATGGTGTCTTCGTCGCGGATACCGCCGCCGATTTGCACCGGCACATCGGGATAAGCCTGGACGATGGCGTTAATAACCTGGGCATTTTTCGGTTTACCGGCGAAGGCACCGTCTAAATCGACTAGGTGCAATCGTTTTGCCCCTGCTTCAACCCAGCGCCCGGCCACAGCCACCGGATCGTCCGAGAATACGGTATCGTCTTCCATACGACCCTGGCGCAAACGGACACATTTTCCTTCCTTCAAGTCAATTGCGGGTATCAGCAACATATTTAAATCTCGACAGTTAAAACACTAAATCTAAAGGTTAGTAAAGCCAACGTCTAAGGGTTGGGGAGTTACGCGTTTCCATCCCAGGCCAGGAAGTTTTGCAATAGCTGCAAGCCGACGGTCTGGCTTTTTTCGGGATGAAATTGCACGGCAAATTTATTATCTTTTGCCAGTGCGCAGGTAAATGCTTGCGGATAATCGGCGGTGGCAGCACTGTCGCGCTGATCATCCGGAGCCGCATAATAGCTGTGTACGAAATAAAAGCGGCTATGATCAGGAATATCCTGCCAGAGCGGATGTGGAGTTTGTTTGACCTGATTCCAGCCCATGTGTGGAATTTTCAGCACATTGCCATCACCGTCCAGCATTTGATCGGCAAAACGGCGGGCATGACCGGGGAATATATTCAGACAGGCAATACCGTCATTTTCCTCGCTGTCGGTCAGCAAGGCCTGCATACCCAGGCAGATGCCCAGAAAAGGTTTGCTTTGCGCTACTTCGCGGATCACATCCGCCAAACCACTCTCGTTCAAGGCTTGCATACAATCGCGTATCGCGCCGACCCCCGGAAATACCACGCGATCCGCCGAGCGAATCACCATGGCATCGGCCGTTATTTGCACGTTTACCCGGCTATCGGCATGTTGAAGCGCTTTGGCAATGGAATGCAGATTTCCCATTCCGTAATCGATAACGGCTACTGATGACATAAAACTAGAGATACAAGGTCGGGGTTTCTAGGCGAAAAGTGTGGAAATTATAGACTGCCTTTAGTCGAAGGCATGATGCCAGCCATCCTCTCGTCGTGACTAATTGCCATCCGCACGGCCCGGCCGAATGCCTTGAATACGGTTTCGGCAATATGATGGGCATTGCCACCCTTCAGGTTATCGATGTGCAAAGTCACGCCGGCATGATTGACAAAGCCCTGGAAAAACTCTTTGAACAAATCAACGTCAAAGCTGCCGATAAAGGCGCGTTTGAATTCCACTTGGTAGAACAAACCGGGTCGGCCGGAAAAATCTATTACCACCCGCGACAAGGATTCATCCAGCGGGCAATAGGCGTGACCATAGCGATAAATGCCTTTTTTATCGCCCAGCGCTTTGGCAAAGGCTTGACCGAGCGTAATGCCGATGTCTTCCACACTGTGATGGGCATCGATATGCAGATCGCCATGGGACACGATCTCCATGTCTATCAAGCCGTGTCTGGCTATCTGATCCAGCATGTGATCCAAAAACGGCAAGCCGGTAGTAAACGCGGCTGTGCCGTTACCGTCGAGATTAATGGAAACTTTGATCTGGGTTTCGAGCGTATTGCGCTCAACCTGGGCGGTGCGTGGGTTCATGCTTAATGCGGATGGCTTATTTCGGCGCTAGTTTACGTGATTGTGACAACTACGCCAAACTCTTGCTGGCGATCTCATAGACATCCTTAGATAGATGCTCGGTAGCGACGATACGCTGTAATTGCTGTTTCATCAAGCCCTGCCGGGCTGCGTCATAACGCCGCCATTGCGCCAGCCCGGTCACCATCCGCGAGGCGATTTGCGGATTGAGGGTATTCAGCGCCAAAACCTGGTCGGCCAGGAAGCGATAACCCTCACCGTTTTGGGCATGAAAATGTAGCGGATTGGCTTGGCTGAAGGCGCCAATCAACGACCGCACCCGATTTGGGATCTTCATATCAAACGCCGGATGTTTCATCAAGGCCTGCACTGTGGCAAAGGTGTTAGGCATGCTGCTGGTGGCTTGCAAGGTAAACCATTTGTCGATAACCAGCGCTTCTTGCCGCCATTTCTCGTAAAAACTATCCAGACTTCTGGCCTTGGCCGGATGGTTACTGTTGACGATAGCCGACAACGCCGCCAATTGATCGGTCATATTCCGGGCGCTGTAAAATTGCTGCTCGGCAACATGATAAACGTCCTGATTTTCCAGCTTGCTCAAATAACTCAAACAGGCATTTTTCAAGCGCCGCCGCCCCACCGCTCCGGCATCGAAACTACCGGATTCGTCGCGGTGATGTTGGACATATAGCTGTTTAAACTCGGCTTGTAATTGCTCGGCCAGTGTCTTTTTGACAAACTCCCGGGCTTGATGAATCGCTTCGACATCGATAACAGCCATCTGCCCGGACAAATAACTTTCTTCCGGCAGCGCCAGCAGCAACGCTTGATAAGACAAATCACCGCCGCTATCGGTCAACACGCTACGATAGGCATCGACGATAACCGGCTCCAACTGCAAAGGCCGACCCAACTCAATAGCGTCGACCAGCTTAAAAATCACTTGCACCGCCAACTGTTGACCGGCTTCCCAGCGGTTAAAGGTATCGCTATCGTGCCGCAGCAGAAAGTCCAATTCGTCCAGGCTACGCTCCATTTTCAGGGTAACCGGCGCGGAAAAGCCTCTTAGCAGCGACACTACCGGCTGCTGCGATAACCTATCAAAGCTAAAGGTTTGCTCCGCTTCCGTGACATTCAAGGTGATTTCCGCCTGACTGGAAGCCTTGTAATGAATCTGCGCAGCCGAACCGTCGGCGGCGAGTAAACCCATTTTTAAAGGAATATGCAGCGGCGCTTTCACCGGTTGATTTGGGGTGGGTGCGCAGCTTTGCTGTATGGTCAAATGCAGATGTTGCGATTCGGCGTCGTATTGCTGACTGACCGTCAATACCGGCGTGCCGGCTTGGGAATACCAAAGACGAAATTGATTTAATTCCACACCGTTAGCGTCTTCCAAGGCCTTGACAAAATCCTCGCAAGTCACCGCCTGGCCGTCGTGGCGCTGAAAATATAAATCACAGCCATTTCTGAAACCGGCCGCGCCCAGCAAGGTGTGCAGCATCCTTACCACTTCCGCGCCTTTTTCATAGACGGTCAGCGTGTAGAAATTGTTGATTTCGATATACGCTTCCGGACGAATCGGATGCGCCAGCGGGCCGGCATCCTCGGCAAACTGCCGGGTGCGCAAGGCGTTGACGTCTTCGATGCGTTTCACGGCCGGCGAAGTGCGATCACCGCTGAATTGCTGGTCGCGGAACACGGTAAAGCCTTCCTTCAAACTCAACTGAAACCAGTCGCGGCAAGTGACGCGATTGCCGGACCAGTTATGGAAATATTCGTGACCGATCACGCCTTCGATGTGCTCGTAATCGCTGTCGGTCGCAGTATCCGGGCGCGCCAACACGAACTTGGTGTTGAATACGTTCAGGCCCTTGTTTTCCATCGCCCCCATATTGAAATGGTCGACCGCGACGATCATGTACAAATCCAGGTCGTATTCCAGGCCGTAAGTCTCTTCGTCCCAGCGCATCGCGTTTTTTAAGGACTGCATCGCGTGAGCGCATTTGTCGACATTGTGCTGCTCGACAAATATTTCCAGCGCGATATTGCGACCGCTCATCGTAGTAAATTGGTCAGCCACGCATTCCAACTGCCCGGCCACCAAGGCAAATAAGTAACAAGGCTTGGCGAAGGGGTCTTCCCAGCTTACCCAGTGCCGATTGCCATCCAATTCGCCGCTGCCGGTTTTATTGCCGTTGGACAGCAAGACCGGATATTTGCTCTTATCGCCAATCAAAGTGGTTTTAAAGCGGCTCATCACATCCGGCCGGTCCAGAAACCAGGTGATTTTCCGAAAACCCTGCGCCTCGCATTGCGTGCACAGCATGCTGCTGGACAGATACAAACCCTCCAGTGCGGTATTGGCTTGCGGGTTGATGATGTTTTCGATGACGACTTGAAACGGCCTGTCCTGCGGTACTTCATGCACGATCAAGGCTTCCTCGTCCAGCATATACTGGCTTTTCTCCAGCGCTTGGCCGTCTATCGCAATGCTCACCAGCTGCAATTCCTCGCCGAGCAATTTCAATGTAGCGCTGCTGTCCTGGCTCAGCGGATTGCGGCGTAAACTCAAGGTGGAGCGCACCTGCGTGCGTCGTTCGTCCAAGTCGAAATGCAATTCGACCTGATCGATCAGATATTCGGGCGGAGTGTAGTCTTTCAGGAAAACCGTTTGCGGGCTTGCATCGCGCATCATTTATCGCTCGTCTTGTTTGACAGGTTGTGGCGGTTTATAAGAAATCAGCCAGTAAGTAAGGCCCAGCGCCACGATGACCGCAGCGATGGCCATAATATAAGCCGGATCCAAATCCTTGAAATCCAGCATGATCACTTTTCGGGCCACGGCCATCAAAGCGGTGGCTATGACCATTTTAATCGGTAGCGTGTCGTGTTTGATGTACAGCGTGATGTTGATAAATATCTCTATCGCGATCAACACCGCCATGAATGACCCAAAAATCACCAGTATGTCGGAGACCGTCAGCATCAAAAACGGCGCCGCGACCACACGCTGATACATCACATAACCCACATCAGCCACGCCCCACAAAATCACCAACACCATCAGCACCGCCAATATTCTGACCGCGAAATGAATTACCGCATGCAGGACTTTGAGCATGGCATCTTCCGGAACCGGCGGCACTTTTACCTCGTGGCTTTCCTCGCGCAAATTGCGGTTAGCGTTAGGGCGAGAAGATGCTGGTGGTGGCATGGAAGGTCGAACGGGCGGTTTAGTGTCCATCTACAACTCCTGGTTTTTCTGCCAAGCCACATAAGCCAACAAAGCCCATGCGGCTAAAAAAGCCAGGCCGCCCAACGGCGTAATCATACCCAGCCAACCGATATTGAATATCGCCAGTAAGTATAGACTGCCGGAAAACAGCACGACGCCGGCCACCAAACACCAGCCGGCCCAGCGCAATAATTTATGCTCCGGTAACACCGCAATCAAGGCCAGAACCAATACATGCCACATCTGGTAGCTTACCGCGGTTTTATAAACATCCAGCAGATGTTCGGATAATAAATGCTTCAAGCCATGCGCACCGAATGCGCCCATCGCCACGCCGATAAATCCGCCAACGGCAGCTAGAAACAAAAAAGGTGGACGCATCATTTCTCCAACAGGCGCGGCATCAGTTGCACCAGATTACACGGCCGGGTGCGGTAATCCAATTGCTCCTTGATCAAGGACTCCCAGGCAGTCCGGCAAGCACCGGTCGAACCAGGCACGCAGAAAATATACGTGGCGTTTGCGACACCGGCGATGGCCCGCGATTGCATCGTCGAGCTTTTGATGTCCTGATAAGAAAGCATCCGAAACACTTCGCCAAAGCCATCCAATACTTTATCCAGCAGCGGCTGAATCGCTTCCGGGGTGCCATCGCGCCCCGTCACGCCGGTGCCGCCAGTGGTAATCACCGCATTGACCTGCGGATCGGCGATCCAATGACTGACGGCGGCGCGGATCTGGTAAATGTCGTCGGGGACGATTTTTTTATCGATCAAGTTATGACCGGCAGCAGTCAAACCGGTCACTAAGGTTTGCCCGGATACGTCGTCCAGTTCGGTACGAGTATCAGACACCGTCAACACGGCAATATTGATAGGAATAAACTCGCGGACTTCGCTCACGGCAGGGCTCCAGATAAAGGCTACCGCATTCTATGTAAAGCGCCGCCGGACAAGCAAGCATTGTTTAATTCGCTGGCTGTCATACCGGCTTAACCGATAATGCCGTAAACTCCGGACATTGATGTCAATTCAGTTAGCTGCCGCCTACTCGATCATGCCTATCCAGATTTCCCGTTACGAAAAAATCGCCAGTCTGGCCGCCTTGTGCCTGCTGCTATTTGCCTGCTATCAGGTATTAAAACCGTTTATTTTCGATTTGTTGTGGGCGGCAATTCTGTGTTTTGTCACCTGGCCGCTATATCTGCGTTTGCGCGATTGGAAGCTAACCGCCAACTGGGCCGCCACCGCCATGGTCCTGCCGATAGGCATATTACTGCTGACGCCGTTCGTCGCCGCCACGCTGACATTTACCGAAGACATAAACCACTTGCTGCAATGGCTGAATCAAAGCCGGCATGTGTGGCCGGAAGCGCCGGCTTGGCTGCAATCCTTGCCCTTAGTCGGCGACAACGCTGTCGCGGCCTGGCAAAGCGTCGGCGAAGACTCCAGCCGCCTCGTCAATCTGGCCCGGCAATATGCTTTGGGCGCCAGTAGCTGGTTGCTGCAACAAGGCATAGGTTTGGCCGGCGAGCTGATGCATATGGGCCTGGCTATTTTGGTGCTGTTTTTTTTCTATCGCGACGGCGAGCGCGTTGCTCAGCATGTCGTGATTGGCGTCGAACGCCTGGCCGGCGAACGCACCCAACGCATCTTGCACATCGTGCGCTCCAGCCTGAGGGCGGTGGTATACGGCATACTCGGCACCGCGTTGGTACAAGCACTGGCTTCCATCCTGGGTTTTGTGATTGCCGGCGTGCCTTACGCCTTTGTACTGGGCGTCATCGCTTTCTTTTTAATGATCATCCCTGCGGCCGGGACGGTGATTTGGCTGCCGATTGCCTTGTGGTTGCTGGCAGAAGGCGAGACCGGCTGGGCGATCTTCATTGCCCTGTGGTTTTTGCTGTTCGTGGGCACGATAGACAACTGGCTGCGGCCGATATTGATCAGCAGGGAAGTGGAATTGCCGTTTGTGTTGATCGTATTCGGCATTTTCGGCGGCTTGTTGGCGTTTGGTTTTATCGGCGTATTCATCGGCCCAACCTTGCTGGCCACCAGTTACGCCCTGATCCTGGACTGGCTGATCCGTAACGAACACGAGGAACAAAACAACGAAGCCGGCTTGAATGACAGCTGATTTTGCGGCTAGTTGACTGCAATACCAACGCTGATTGCCGGCCCCACACTAGACTGAAATACGCCAAAGTAAGTTATTGCTATCATTGTCGCCAGTTTCCTGGTAGATTCGAAGCCGTGATCGAACCGCAGTGAGATCACAAACGACCGACAATGACAGCAAAACTGCAACCTTGCCCCTCGTACTCCTACCGTCTCCTCTTGTAATTGCCTTCCGGCAGCCCGAAGAAACGTCTTAATTAATTCAGCACTACCCCAGCAAAAATCGAGGCTTTATGATTTTACGCACACCCCCGCCACCCCGTATCGGCTGGCACTACGATACCTATTTCCTGGCCCAATTAAACAAAACCAAGAAACAGGCAACAGCGTCTTAATACCCGCTAGTTCGAATACGCTCGCTAAACTATAGCGACAAACGCCAATTCGCCGACGATTGGTCATTGAAACCAAAAGTTTTGTGGCCTGAGGTTTGCTTCCGTCACTGACGGAGGATAAAAATCATGTCGGTGAAACACCCCTTTACCATCTGCCACGCGCAACAAGTTCCCGAACTCGGCAAATTTTCGTTTAACCTGCTGTATCGAGGCACGCCGCGACATGCGGTTCTGGTGCGCTTCCACGGAGCGGTTTACGGCTATCTAAACCAATGCGTACACATGCCTAAGACGTTGGATTGTGAGAACAACAACATTTTCGACGCATCCGGACGCTATTTGCAGTGTTCCATGCACAGCATTTGCTACGACCCGGTCAGCGGCGAGTCTTTAAGCGAAATTTGTTTGGGCAAAAAGCTGACCGCATTAAAGGTCAAAGAACAAGACGATTGGATTTATTTAGTGGATAAGAGGACCACAATTAGCGAGTGAGGCCTGGACCCGGGGCGAACAATAAGCATCGCCCCATTGACTTTCAGACGGTTGCCCGGCAAACCCATCCGACCTTAGCCGTGCGCGGCGCCTTCCTTAATCTGCTGTTCCAGCTTTTCGTGCGCGCGTTCCAACTTGGCAAACACTCTTAAAATATCGGTAGCGGATAATATGCCTACCAATTTGTCTTTTTCCACCACCGGCAAAGCGCCGACTCTGTGTTCCGCCATCATTGCCGCTGCTTCCGAAGCAGGCGTTTCCGGGGTAACGGTGTAAACGCCGCGATGCATGATATGCACGACTTTTTGCGAGACCACATGCAGTTGGGTGTTGTCTTTGTTTGTCTCGACTGCATTGGAATTACTTTTTGGCCCCAGAGCCTTGTATAAATCCCGGTCGGAAACAATACCGACCAATTTGCCTTTTTCAACCACAGGCAAGTGGCGGATTTTCTCGTAATGGATCAAAAAGAACACACGATCAATCAGATCGTGCGGTTCCACGGTAAATACCTTGGTGGTCATTAACTCTGCTACACGCATGCTGTTTCTCCAATAAAAATGTCTAAAAAAGTAAGTAAATTCTGACGCAATAGTGACACTATAGCCAGGCAAAATTAAGAAATATCGCCGATTGATGGCTTCACGCAACCATTCAGTCGCGAAGAACGGGTCGTGAACCCTTCGCCCGCGGCGTTTAAATCAATTCAATAAATCGTCCCGCCCAAATCCAGACAGGTCAGATAAAGCCGCATATCAAATTCCCATTGGTGATAGTCCGGCGCCATGTACTCGCATAATTTGTAAAACGCCTTGTTATGCTGTTTTTCGCGCAGATGCGAAAGCTCATGAACGACGATCATCTGCAAAAACTCCGGCGGCGCCAGTTTAAAGATCGCGCCGATGCGAATTTCATTTTTTGACTTTAAATTGCCGCCCTGCACCCGCGAGACTACCGAATGCAAACCCAAAGCCTGATGCAAGACATCGATTTTGTCGTCGTAAACAACTTTACTGAGAGGGCTGGATTGCCGCAGAAATTGATTTTTAAGATCCATCGTGTAGACATAAAGCGCCTTGTCAGTCTTAATATCATGCGGCCGGGGGTATTTTTTCAGCAGTAGCTCGGGCAGTTTGTCGCTGTCGATCAGCGCATGCACTTGCGCGGTGATGGCAGGCGCATAGCAGGCCAGGTATTTTAACGGGCGCATAAGCTAAAACCGCGCACCGCTTGGTTCAATCCCATGGCGGCTCGTCTCCGTCATAGGCTACGAAGTTTTTATCGCTTGACCGAGTTGTGCCGCCGACGACACTGTCGGCTTTTGAACTTTTCGGCTCGCCGCCGGGCAATTGCCCAACACCGGACTCCACCTGCCATTTGGCAAACAGCGCCACGTCTTTATTGGCGGGGACATACCATTTCTTGACAGCAGCATCCCATCTGGCGCCAAGCGCTTTCGCCGCATCCTTTTCGGCATAGGGTACGTTCAGATAAATTTTCGCGTCAGCCATTTACCGCAGCCGGTCAAAGATTAATTGCATCGCAATATTGTAAAGCATTGCTTATGCAAGCGACGCGGATAATCCAATCTTAGCTAGAAAACCTAACGCTGAACCCGTTTATCAAAATGCCCGCCGGCTCAGCCAGGCGGCAGGACAATCAAGTTCTAAGGTTTTTTGCGACTCGAACCCATAGTGCTGGCAAAAGTGGTCGCCGCGAACAATGCCGAGGAAACAATAAAATCACCCGAAATAAACTCAATAACGCCAGTCACAAACACCAGCCCGGTCAAAATATCTTTATGTAAGCGTTTCATGGTCGCTTCCCGAAGTAATTAATGCATTTAGACTATATGCCCGCCTACATTAATTAACAATGACACTAAAAACACATTGATTAATCGCTAAAAGGAAACAACCTAATAAACCAAACCCCAAGCCGGTTTAACTGGGCTTATCGACTACGTAGACGCCGAAACGGCAGCGCCAACAGACCGACAAAGCCCAGTTGGTTACTATCGCGAAACTCGGACAAACCTATCATCATGGCAGTCTGTGCTTCGCGCGCTTGTGGACAATAGGTTTTGAACAATCTATCCCAGCATGACAGCGAGAAGCCGTAGTTGCTGTCGGTTTCCGGTTGAAATGCCGAGTGATGAATGCGATGCATGTCGGGTGTCACTATCAAATAGCGCAAGCCGCGCTCTAGCGCAGGCGGCAAGCCGACATTACCGTGATTGAATAACGCGCAACCGTTCAATATGACTTCAAAAGCGATCACCGCGAGCGGATCGACCCCGAGCAACAGCACCAGCGCAACCTTGTAAAGCATGGATAGCATGATTTCCAAGGGATGAAAGCGCACCGCTGTCGTGGTATCGAAATCCATATCGCTGTGATGCACTTGATGCAACCGCCAGAACCAGCGCCAGCGATGGGCGGCGATATGTTGGGCGTAAATTGCCAGATCCAGCAGCAACAGGCTCAGCGTTATCGACAACCAAAGCGGCACCGGCAACACATGGAATAAACCGATTTGTTGCTCGGCAGCCCAATTCGCAGCCAGCCAAGCCGCGGCACCGATGCTAAGCCGCATCACGCCGACATTCAGAATCGCCAAGCCCAGGTTGACCGGCCAGCGTCGGCGGCGCTCTGCCGCCAATCGCCGCTTGGGCCGCAACCACTCCCAGGCCGCCATTAACAAGAATATCCCCAAAAACACGCTCAAGCGCACCATTGCTTCCATCACTGCCTCCGATAATACCGCGCCGCCAGTGCATCCGGATGAGCTCCGAAAAAATACCGCAGCCGCAAGCACCACATCAATAATATCGTTCTGAGGATACCGTGTTGTTGCCAACGCCGCGCGGCAGTAACGACCTTAGCCTTTAAACAGCAAGGTTTACCGAGCTTTTTCAGCGCCGCACTGATGGCAATATCTTCCATCAACGCAATTTCCGGAAAACCACCCACAGCCTGAAATGCCTGGCGGGTGATGAAAATGGCTTGATCGCCGGTAGCAATACCGGTCAACCGGGAGCGCGCGTTCATCATGCCGGCAATCAATTTAAAAATGGCTTGAGGGCTGTCGAATTGCACATCAAAACGCCCCCACGACCAGCCTTGCTCGACCGCCGACAAAATTAAATCGATAGCCTGATCCGGCAGCTAGGTATCTGCATGCAAGAACAGCAACACCTCGGCTTGGGCGTGATGCACACCCAGGTTCATTTGCCTGGCCCGCCCACGCTGACTTTGCAAAACCTGATCGACCAAAGGCTTCGCCATAACTGGACTGGCATCACGACTGCCGCCATCGACCACCAGCAATTCGCAGCGCGATCTCAGCGCCTGCAAGGCTTGCAATGTATCGGCAAGCCGCGCCGCCTCGTTGACTACCGGAATGACAATGCTAATCTGGGGTTTCATTGAGCTAACGCATCTTCGTCTGCACTACCGATTACAGTTCGTTTCTAACAAAGGCAGCAACGCTTGTGCCAGCAGCATTGAGCAAGACCGCGATTAAAGCACGCCCCGCTCTATCTCTTGCAAATAGATAAATTCCGGTGCTTTTACGCCGGCCTGTTTTCTGATTTCCACCAATTCGGCTGACTCGAAAAAGCACCGGGCAGCGTCCAGCGAGGTCCAAGCAGAAAAGTGGACGATATTATTGGCATCGTTATCGTAGCGCAGCAGTTGGTAGCTGATTTCTCCTGCGCATTTCCTGATCTCGGCTGCCTGATCGAAAATCTGCTTCCAGGCCGGGTAGGCGGCAACCTCATGGATGATTAGTACGTGTGGCATAGACTTCACTCCTTGCGGTCCTATGGTTCGTAGGGCTCGCCGTCTTTATGGGCGAATTGCCAATTGCCGTCTACCAGCAACGCTTGCAAGTCATCGTCCGGGTAAATGACGGCGTCACCAGCCGTCCTGTCGCCGATTTCCAGGTATTGCACCTCTGCGTTCGAGCGATTCAGCAACTGGTGCGCATTGCCGGTGCCGGCTTTAAACCCTGCGCACATACCCGGCGCAAGCATAGTTTCCCCTGCATCCGTCACCAGTATTGGGTGGCCTTGCAATATGTAAATAAACTCGTCTTGCAGCGAATGCGCGTGGCGTAAAGCCGAACAGGCACCGGGCGCCAGCATGCTTAGATTGACACCAAAATTTGCCAGGCCGAATAGATCGCCGAGGCGGCGCTTTTCTCGCCCCGCCATGCGCGAGGCAAATGGCTCCGGGTAGAGCGATGTAGTCCGCGCCCTCAAATCTTCCGCCGCCACGGCGATTGGCGTATGTTTAATGTTCATGCTTATCTCGCAAGTAGAAATCCGCGCGCAAAGCCTAAGGCCTTCAGCATCTGGCCCGGTTTTTTTAAAATCCAGTGGATATTAGCCCAAGCCTTTGGGCACGATAACCAAGCTGGCTGACATCCTGAACAAGCACACGACTTCCCCAAAGCGCCGAGATTATCATGCTCGCTGGTTCGGCAGCGGTGCTTGAAAAAAAGCTGACCTCTGCGGCGCGCTCAGCGGAAACCGGCAGAAGATTGCCTTGCAGACGCCGCGCCAGCTCTTTTGCCACGGCGGTAGCCGGGTCGATTATCGCCAGGTCAGGTCCCACAATTTCGCGAATCAGCGGCGCCAGAAACGGGTAATGCGTGCAGCCTAATACGATGGTATCGGCACCGGCCAGCAACAGCGGCGACAAGTAACCGACCAAAAGCTCGCGGGTCACATCACTGTGCAATTGCGCCTTTTCAACTTGCTCGACCAGACCGGGACAAGGCTGCAACAATATTGCAATGTCTTTACCGTAGGCCGCGCACAGCCTGGCGACACTAGGACTGGCCAGCGTGCGGCTGGTGGCCAGCACACCGATCACTCCGGATTTCGTGGTTTGCGCCGCTGGTTTGATGGCCGGTTCCATCGCCACCACCGGCACCGGGCACCAAGCACGCAGCTTTTCGATTGCGACCACGGTAGCGGTGTTACAGGCCACCACGATGGCCTTCACACCGGCATCAAGCAGCAGCTCGGTAATCGTTGTAGCCCTATCCGCAATAAACTCCGCATCCCGGTCACCATAGGGTGCATAGCCGGAATCTGCCACATACAGCAAATCTTCCATGGGTAGCGCCGCGCGGATGGCTCGCAGCACGGACAGGCCGCCAACGCCGGAATCGAATACGCCAATGGGGGCGTCAGTGCTTAACGCTGTCATGGATGGATACTGTCTATTCTCAAATCGATCAGGCCTGGCGCTGTTGCAAATATTCTTCGTTAAGACGGATGGCTTGCAGGGCTGCCGGACGCGCATAGATCCGCGCCACATATTCCTCGAACAACGGGCGCTTCTCGATGCTGCCGAACATCATGCCCCAACCCAGCTGCGAGCCGACATAGACATCCGCAGCGGTAAATTGCTCGCCGCAAATATAAGGTCCGGGCCGCAGGGCTGTTTCGACGGCATTAATTGCCGCCTCGTAACTACCGAAGCCGACAAAGCCATTTTTGCCCTCAGGCACCTGCCAACCCAAGGTCTTGGCGGTAACGGCCTGTTCCAGCGGACCGGCCGCGAAAAACAGCCAACGAAAATAGTCCGCTCGGGCGGGATGGTTTGCAGCCGGCAGCAGATTCTTCTGCGGAAAACGATCAGCCAAATACGCGCAAATGGCGGCGGTTTCCGTGACGAACGCCGCACCGTGTTTCAGCGCCGGCACTTTGCCCAGCGGGTTAAGAGCTAAATAGTCGGGGCTTTTCATCGCGGCACCGAATTCCAGCCAGACCGTTTCGTAAGGCTCGCCGATTTCTTCCAGCATCCAGTGGACGATGCGCCCACGCGACTGCGGATTGGTATAAAACACCAGATCGTTCATTGTGCGATTCTCCTTGGCGGGATGTTGAACTAACGGTATATGGCGGCGGATTTTACACC
The DNA here is from genome assembly GCF_014850975.1 of Methylomonas fluvii. Classification (GTDB taxonomy): domain Bacteria; phylum Pseudomonadota; class Gammaproteobacteria; order Methylococcales; family Methylomonadaceae; genus Methylomonas; species Methylomonas fluvii. The sequence goes on from NZ_JACXST010000001.1 coordinate 188,705, forward strand.
GATAAACTCGCCCCGACTCAGACGATCTTTTGGGGCCGGCTGTAGATTCTGACTCATCAGGAACAATATTCAGCAGCTATCCCAGCGTTTCCAATGCAGTCAGTGATTCGGTCACTACCCGTTTGAACTCGGCGTAGTCGGCCTGATTTAAACTGTCCTGCTCGAGCGACATACAAAATGTTGTCGCTGCCTGCTCCACACGATTTGCCCCCAAGTTAGCGGCTACGCCTTTCAAACCATGCAGCAGGTCTCGCGCCTTTTGCAAATCGCGCTTACCCAGCAAATCATCCAGCTCTATCAACGTGCTTGCGATGCTATTTCTGAAACTACCCAGTAACTCGCTCAAAAAGCCTTCGTCGCCATCCAACAGATCCAGCGTGTTGCTGAAATCAAAACCGGACAAATCTCGTAAGCTAAACGCGGAAACGTCAAGCTCATGTTTAACGGTCCCGTTTGCCGAAGCGCCAACCGGACCTCGCCTTATCTGCCGGCACAACACCTCAACCAGCTGCATCGGTTGAATCGGCTTGACGACAAATTCGTTCATGCCGCTGGCCAGGCATTTGTCCCGCTCCTCTTGGGTCACACCGGCGCTCAGTGCAATAATCGGCAGGGATTTATACTCGGGGTTACGGCGAATCTGTTCGGTGGCAGCTAAACCGCTCATCACCGGCATATGAATATCCATCAGCACCGCATCATAAGCATGCTCTGCCAACATAGCCAGGGCATCGCGGCCGTTGCCAGCAAGATCGACACTAACCCCGCATAAGGCCAAAAATTCCTGCAAAATTTTCTGATTGATAGCATGGTCTTCGGCCACCAGGATACGCATGCCCCGCAATGCGCTACCTTGCTCGGCAAGAGTCTTAGACAAGCCACCGGCCTGGGTGTCAGTATGCTGCCGCGCCGCCGGCAAGTCGGCTTGCTGCGCGGTAACGCCTAGCACTAAGTCAAAACTAAAATTCGAACCCTGCCCCGGATTACTTTCGACATGAAAATCACTGCCCATTAGTTGCAGCAGCTTTTGGCTGATGCTCAAGCCCAACCCTGTGCCACCGAAGCGGCGAGTAATCGACCCATCCAACTGACTGAAGGAACGAAACAACTTAGGCAGATCCGCTTCGGGAATGCCGATACCGGTATCCATCACGCTGAAACGAATCTTTACTTGGGCACCTTGCAATTCCAGCAAGGCCACTTGCAGCGTGACGCTGCCTTGTTCAGTAAACTTCAGCGCATTTCCCAGCAAGTTGGAGAGAATCTGTTGCAAACGCAGCGCATCACCCACCAAGCTTAAGGGCACATCGGGCGCAACGTCTATCTTGATGTCCAGACATTTTTCCGCGGCGTACAGGGCGAACAGATTATGCAGGTTATCCAACACGTTATTCAGGTTGAATTCGACCTGTTCGACACCCAGTTTACCGGCCTCCATTTTTGAGAAGTCGAGAATGTCGTTGAGTATGCCGAGTAAACTGACCGAACTACCATGAATCTTTTGCAGATAATCCCTTACCTCAGCGGATACCGGCTTATTCAATGCCAGCTGCGACAAACCGATTACGGCGTTCATCGGTGTGCGGATTTCGTGCGACATGTTCGCCAGAAACTCCGATTTGAAGGCCGCCATGCTCTCGGCGGCTTCTTTGGCTTCGATCAAGGCCTGTTCCACCCGCTTCTGCTCGCTAAGATCGCGAACCACGCTTTGTAACACCACGTGGCCGTCCAGGCTAATCCGCGCCAGCTTCACCAAAGCCGGGAAAATACGGCCGTCGGCACGCCGATGCAGCCACTCGAACTCCAAGTGGCCGTTTTTGATCGCCTTAGCCATATACTCGTTCGCCAGCTCTACTGAATCCCTGCCGTTTGCCTGGTTTGGCGGCGAAACCTTACCTGGGTGCAAGCGGCAGAACTCGGACACGGCGTCGTAACCGAATAAATCCAAGGTAGCCTGGTTACAATCCAGAAACCCGCTGCTATCGGCCATCATGACTGCATCGCTGGAACTGTTGAACAGCTTTCGATACTTCAACTCGCTTTGCTGCAGCACTTCTTTATTGGCTTTGGCTTGGGTAACGTCCTCGGCAATGAACCAAATATAATCGTGACCATCGGTGCCGGCGACTTTGGTGCCGCTTAGTTGCAACGACACTGGCCGCCCTCTTTTATGGGTAAACGTGGCTTCGTCCGAACCATACTGCCCGGTTCTGGCTAACCAATTTAATTGTTCGGCCAAACTCTGCTCTTTATCGGCGGATAAGCTTAAATAATCCAGCTGTTTGAGTTCGTCCTCCGCATAGCCTGTCATCCGTTGGAACGCATGATTGAATTCAACGAATTTGCCCTGCACGTCCAGTAAAGCGATGCCCAAGGGCGATAGCTCGTATAAATCCCGAAGCTTTTGGCCCTTCTCCGCCAAGCTGATATAAGCATTCTTTAAGCTTGAGTTTGCCGCATCAAGCTCGGCGGTACGCTGATCGACCAGTGCCGCCACCATCGCCGCCCTGCCGGTGGCCGACAACAAGTAAACACTTAACAGCATGGTAAACAGCAATCCACCCAGCAACACCATCCACGGTAACCACGAGGCATGCGTCGCAATAAACACGGCTTCCGGCTGGGCCATAACTTCCAACAACCGATTGCCAAAACGGATGGAATACCTGGACTCGTTTATGCCGGTCGTCAACGGTTTCAGCGCCCCGTACAACGGTATGGCGTGGTTTTCCGCATCGTAATAGAGTAATGCCACGTTCATATCTTCAAGATTTAAGCCTTGCATGGCCGCCTTCACCAAGGAATCGATGCGCACCACTGTGGACAAAAATCCGCTAAACACTGGCTCCGAACTGTTGGTATTAGCCAGGTATACAGGCATCATCAGCAATAAGGCTTGATTAGCTTGCCCATCTTGCACCAATTGAATAGGCCGGGTGACGCTGACTGCTTGACTGGACCTGGCTTCCGTCAACGCTTCTCGGCGATTGGCCTCGGAATTCAAGTCAAAGCCCAGCGCCGGTTTATTAGTTGATAAAGGCTCGATGTAGGTGACCGGGAAATACTCGGCACGCTCCTGAGCCTTGATAAACTGGCGATCCGCAACCAGCTCCTTGATCGTAAAATCTTTATATCCTTCATCGCGGAACGACTGTTCGTAAGACGCCCGCTGTTCGTTGGGGATCTGGGATACCCAGCTCAGCGCTTGAATGTGCGAATTTTGTGTCAGCACACCATTAGCAAAAACGCCGAATTTATCCCGGTCAACCGGTCCGGCCGCTTGAAAGAAACTATTGAGCGAAAAGGACGCTTTTAACACGGCGGAAAAGTTGTCTGCCAAGGCTTTATTAACCGCGCTGGCATTGCTGTCAAATTGCAACTGTAGCCGACTATCTTCCGCTCGCAAAACCAGTAGAAAAGTAACGATCAGCCCGGCCAACATGGCTACCAGAGGCATAGCCACGCCTATCAGCCTGGGGCGCCAGAGCGCTCTTGGCTCTGCAAACAAGCAAAAAACCAAGGGGGATATAATGATGGTCCCCAAACAATCGCCTATCCACCAATTCCACCAAGCCACCAAAATGTTGGCATGGGTTAAAACACCCAATCCAAGCAAGGTGCTGACCCCGAAGGAGGCGGCGATCAAACAACTTAAAGGTCCAACTAATAAGACATACCGAAAAATTTTTTTGCCGTTATCCAAGCGCGGCGCGCCTTGCTCCAGAAAGCGTTGCGACAACCAAGCACCGGCCAATGCTTGCAACGTGCTTCCAACAGCAATGCCCATTGCGACATACGCCGCCTGCGGGGTCAACTCACCGCTTAGATCATAGCCATAGAACAGATTGGTCAGGAACGATCCGCACCCTATCGCCGGCCAAACTTTCTTGCCCCAGAGTAATACCGCAGCCAGCGCAATCCCGGCCGGCGGCCAAATCGGGCTGGCATAGCCCGGCGGTAAAGCCAGACGCAGCCCTGCCCACCCCGCGAACACAATACTGGCTATCAGAAAAATATATCGGTAAAAGCTCAAACGCATTCCTTCTCTGCCCAACAAGCCAAGAAAAGTGAGAGAAGGTGATTATAGGTCAAATGTTTTGCTAGAGATGCGGATAGGCCAAAACCCAAACCATCCGCTATGACAAGGCTTCATCGCAAATCCAGTTTAGCAACTGGGCTCCCGCCGACGCGGGAGCGACGATACTTAGAGGGCCGTGACAATCTTTATGACAGGCACTTAGCCCGGTAAGGTTGCCATATCGATCACAAAGCGGTATTTCACGTCGCTTTTCAACATGCGCTGATAGGCATCATTGATGCCGGCCATCGGAATCAGCTCAATATCGGACACAATGCCGTGCTCGGCGCAGAAATCCAGCATTTCCTGGGTCTCACGGATGCCGCCGATCAGCGACCCGGCCAACGCACGGCGGCGAAATATCAGGTTGCCAACGTTCGGCGAGGGATGCGGCTCGGACGGCACGCCGACCAGACACATCGTGCCGTCGCGCTTCAACAGACTGAGATATTGATCCAGATCGTGCTGCGCGGCGACGGTATTTAAAATGAAATCAAAGCTGTTTAAATGCTTTTCCATCTCGTCGGCGTGTTTGGAAATTACCACTTCGCTCGCACCCAAGCGTTTAGCATCCGCTTCTTTACCTGGCGAAGTTGTAAACAACACGACTTCCGCACCAAAGGCGTGGGCAAACTTCAAGCCCATGTGACCTAATCCGCCCAATCCAACGATGCCTACTTTGTGGCCTTTGCCGATTTTCCAGTGCCGCAACGGCGAATAGGTGGTGATGCCGGCACATAACAAGGGCGCTACCGCCGCCAATTCCAGCTTATCGGAAACACGCAACACAAACCCCTGATCGACCACGATCTGGCTGGAGTAGCCGCCGTAAGTCATTTTGCCGGTGTGTTTGTCCGGGCTGTTGTAGGTAAATATTGTCTGGTCGCAAAACTGTTCCTGATGATCTTGGCAATCAGGGCAGACACCGCAGGAATCCACCATGCAGCCTACCCCGGCCAAATCACCCAACTTGAAATTAGTCACTTGGGAGCCGACTTCTACCACCCTACCGACAATTTCGTGGCCCGGCACTATCGGAAACGTCGTGCCGCGCCATTCGTTGCGCACTTGATGCAAATCGCTATGGCAAACCCCGCAATACAGAATTTCGATACGCACATCCGTGGGGCCGGGTTGCCGGCGCTCGAAATGAAAAGAACGTAGCGGGGTTTGCGGGTTGTAGGCAGCATAGCCAACCGTTTTAAGCATATCGATCTCCTGCGTTTAGAAGGTTTACTGATTGCCCCTGCGCCGACCCACTTGGCAGGATGGCGCAACAGCCAATTCCGGATGCTAACTCGTCAATTTCAAATACTTCTGATACAGGCTGTCCTTATCCTCCACCACATCCGGATCCTTATCGATACAATCCACCGGACAAACTTCCATGCACTGCGGCTTGTCGTGGTGGCCTATGCATTCAGTGCATAGGGACGGATTGATCACGTAAATATCATCACCTTGCGAAATGGCGCCGTTCGGGCACTCCGGTTCGCAGACATCGCAGTTGATACAGTCGTCGCTGATAATGAGCGCCATAATTACTCCTCGGAAAATTTTTCGGTTAAGCGTTGTTTGACGACATCCGGCACGAAGCTCGACACGTCGCCGTTCAGTTGGGCGATTTCGCGGATCATGCTGGACGAGATAAATTCGTATTGTTCGGCGGGGGTGAGAAATACCGTTTCGATATGGGGCGACAGGCGGCGGTTCATACCGGCCAATTGAAATTCGTATTCAAAATCCGACACCGCGCGCAAGCCGCGGATGATCACGCTGGCTTGATGTTGCTTGGCGCATTCGACCAGCAAGGTGTCGAAACCGATCACGCTGACATTGCTGAACTCGGTGACCACTTCCTGAATTAACGCAACGCGCTCTTCCAGCGAAAATAGCGGCTGTTTGCCGCGACTGACCGCGACGGCAACAATCACATGTTGGTAAAGTCGGGAGGCGCGGTGGATCAAGTCCAGGTGACCGTTGGTGATGGGATCGAAGGTGCCGGGATAAATCGCGGTAATGTTCATCGGCTTTAGAAACAGGCAAAAGCGGCTTATCTTAAACCATTCGCCGCGGCAAAAGTATCCGATTGCTTTTGCAGCAGGTGGTAGCTGACTTCGCCGGCCGTCTTGGCTTTCAGCAAGCGCCAGCCGGCGGGCAGATCGTCCAGCGGCCGATTGCGTTCGCATTCCAGATAGATTTTGGCGTAATCGGCCAGCCAACCCTTGGCATCCAACAACTGGCAGGTCGGCCCGATTAAATCTTGCCCAAACGGCGGATCGAGGAACACCAAATCAAATGGCTGCGCCGGCCCGTTTAAAAAATGACTGACATCCTGTTGCACCACCTGAATCTGCTTTGCTGCCAATTTGGCGATGTTCTCGCGGAGCTTTTGACAACTACCGGGATTGTTTTCCACTTGCACCACGTGCTTGGCACCCCGCGAGGCAGCTTCCACCCCCAGCGCACCGCTGCCGGCGTACAAATCCAGGCAGCGGCTATTCAGAACGTCGGCTTGCAGCCAGTTGAACAAGGTTTCCCGCACCCGCGACGGCGTCGGCCGCAAACCCGGCGCGTCGTCGAATACGATTTGCCGGCTACGCCATTCGCCGCCGATGATGCGGATTTGGTTAGACATTTTATTTACCGGCACCGACCGTCACGGTTTGCAACAGCTCAGGTTTTACTCGGCGTTTGAACGCATCCTTGATTTGCTCGATACTGACGGCTTCGATATTGCTCTGAAAGGTATCCAGATAATCCAGGGGCTGCTGATAAAAGCCGATCATCGCCACATAATCGGTCAGCTTGCTGTTGGTATCGAAACGCATCGCAAAGCCGCCAGTGATGTTTTGCTTAGCAGCGGTCAGCTCTTTATCGCTGGGGCCTTTTTCCAGAAACTCGTTGAAAGTCTTCAGCAACACATCCAAAGCTTGCTCGGTTTGATCATTGCGGGTTTGCAAACTCATCATAAACGGCCCTTGCCGGTACATCGGCGCAAACACACTGTACGCACCATACGCCAATCCGCGTTTCTCCCGCACTTCTTCAAACAACCGGGAAACCATGCTGCCGCCACCCAAAATATGGTTGCCTACGTACAAGGCGAAATAGTCTGGATCCTTGCGATAGGTGCCGGGCAAACCGACCAACACATGGGTTTGCGTGGAAGGAAACTCGATGTGCTGCTTGCTGGCTTTGCTGGGCATCGTCACAGCAGGGATTTCGGCGGGTTTGCTGCCGACCGGTAATTTGCTCAGCAACTGATTCGCAGTCTGCTCAGCTTGCTCCCGACTGACGTCACCGACGATGACCACCATTGCGTTGGCAGCCACATAGTATTTTTGATAAAAGTTTTTCAGATCATCAGCGCTAAAACCGGCCACTGTTTCCACCACACCCGTCTCTGGATGGGCGTAGGGGTGATCACCGTACAACGCTTTATTGAAGGCAATACCGGCCAGCTCGCCCGGCGATTCTTCCCGGTGTTTCAAACCGGCCAGAGTACGGGCTTTTTCCCGCTCAAAGTCGGCTTGATTAAAGGCCGGCTTGCTCAACACGGTTTCAAAAGTCGCCAGGGCTTTGTCAAACAAGGCTTTTTCGGTCAAGGTTCGCACCGCCAGCCAAGCCATGTCTTCGCTGACGCCGGCTGAATAGTTGGCGCCTACCGATTCGAAGCGCTGGGCAATGTCGTCGGCGCTCAACTCACCGGCGCCGCTATCCAGCAACGCAGAGGTCAACGCGGCAACGCCGAACTGCGCTTCGTCGCGGGCGCTACCGGCATCGAATACTACTCGCACGTCCACCATCGGCAAACCGGCGGTGCGTACGTAGTAAACCCGGCTACCTTGCGGGGTTTGCCAGTTTTCGATTTTGGCGGCGGACCAGACGGTCTGGCTCAACAGTAATAATGCCAAACCAATTAAATTAAAATGCATGATGGCCTCCTATGGCTTTTGCAGGTTTGGCGGCTTGAGTGATCGGTTGCGGTTCGAGATAAGCGACGGTCAAGGTGTCCTCGATCAAATATTTACGCGCCACTTCCCTAACCTGCTCGGCGGTGACTTGATTGACCTTGTCCACATACTCGTCGGCTTTTTGCCAGCCGATACCCACGGTTTCCAGCGTGCCCAACTGCATGGCTTGATAGAAGTTGGAATCTTTCTGATACACCGCGCTGGCCAACACTTGCGCCTTGATGCGTTGCAATTCGTCCTTGGCTATCAGTTCGTTCTTCAATTGATACACTTCATCCAGCAAGGCGTATTCCAGATCAAATACGGTTTTGCCTTCGGCGGGGGTGGCTTCCAATAGAAAAACATCGGGCAAGCGCGAGGTAAAGTCATAACCAGCACCGGCCGATACCGCGATTTGCTTGCCCCTCACCAGACGCGAAGACAAGCGAGCACTATCGCCGCCGTCCAGCACGCCCGCCAGCACTTCCAGCGCGTAGGCCTCCCATTCCGGCTTGGCGGTTTTTAATACCGGCACTTTATAGCCCATCATCAGGTAGGGCAGTTTGGCTGGAGCTTTCACGGTGATGCGCCGCACGCCTCTCTGCTCGCTTTCATCCTGAGGCTTTACCGGCTTCAACACGCTGGGTTGTAGCGGCGCGAAATATTGCTCAGCCAGCTTTTCGACTTGCTGCGCATCGACATCACCGACCACCACCAACGTGGCGTTATTGGGTGCGTACCATTGCTGATACCAGGCTTGCAGGTCTTCGACTTTATAATTGGCAATATCGGACGGCCAACCTATAACCGGATTTTGGTACGGGCTGTTAGTGAAAGCCGTCGCCATGAATTGCTCATGCACTTTGGCGCGCGGCTGGTCGTCGGTGCGCATGCGCCGTTCTTCGGTGACCACTTCCAGTTCTTTTTTCAGTTCCTCGGCTTTTAAGTCCAGATTGCGCATCCGGTCGCTTTCCAGTTTAAAGCTGATTTCCAGACGCGATTTTTCCAGGGTTTGGAAATAAGCCGTGTAATCCTGACCGGTAAACGCGTTCTCGTTGCCGCCGTTTTCGGCGATGATCCGGGAAAACTCGCCGACCGGATATTTTGCGGTGCCTTTGAACATCATGTGTTCCAGCATGTGCGAAATCCCAGTGATACCGCCCGGCTCGTAACTGGACCCAACTTTGTACCAAACTTGCGATACTACCACCGGCGAACGATGGTCCTCCTTTACCAATAGTTTTAAGCCGTTGCTGAAAACATGTTCGTGTACCTTGCCGGCCTCGGCATGAGCCGCGACAGCAGGGCAAAGCAGCGCTAACGCCGCGAGCCTATAGTTCATAAATCCCTCGTTGACTAAAAGATGGTGAGCGCTTGTGATTATTTTAATAATCAATGGTTCACTGTTATTCTATATGTTTAAAGACCTGTAAATCCATTTGGTACTTGATGACCGACACCACCTCCGCGCTATCCTGGAAAGACTACTTAGAACTCTGTAAGCCCAGAGTCGTGGCATTGATCGTGTTTACCGCCATCGTCGGCATGTTGCTGGCCGTGCCAGGGATGCCGCCGCTGGATAACTTTTTCTACGGCAGCATAGGCATCGCCCTGGCGGCATCCTCGGCAGCGGCGATCAATCATTTCATCGACCAAAAAGCCGATGCGCAGATGGGCCGCACCAAGAACAGACCACTACCTACCGGCCATTTAAACTCGTACCAGGTCTTGGTGTTCGCTAGTTTTATCGGCTTTGTCGCCATGGCCATCCTGACCATCAAAATCAACGTGTTGACCGCCTTCTTGACGTTTTTGTCACTGATCGGCTACGCATTAATTTATACGGTATACCTTAAAAAATTGACGCCGCAGAATATCGTCATAGGCGGCGCGGCCGGCGCAGCGCCACCGGTATTGGGCTGGGCGGCGATTACCGGCGAAGTCCATCCGCACGCCTTACTACTGTTTTTAATTATCTTCGTTTGGACCCCGCCGCACTTTTGGGCTTTGGCTATCGCCAAGCGCGACGAATACGCCAAAGTTGCAATACCAATGTTGCCGGTCACGCATGGCGTGGAATTCACCCGGCTACAGATTCTGCTTTACACCATTTTATTGCTGATTAGTACGCTGCTGCCCTATCTAACCGGCATGAGCGGCGTGATTTATTTACTGGCCGCCGTGATATTAGGCTTGGGTTTTATCTATTACGCCGTGCAAATGATGCGTAAAAAAGACAATAAAACTGCAATGCGCACCTTCGGCTACTCCATTGTTTATCTGATGCTGATTTTCGCGGCGTTGCTGATCGATCATTACTTCCCACTGTCATTCTCATGAGCTTGTTGACCCAGGAACATCCGTTCGCGGAATTTATCAAGATACTTGGTAAAGGCAAAAAAGGCGCCCGGCCGCTAACCCAAGACGAAGCCTACCGGGCCATGCAAATGATCTTGGCCGACGATCAAGTCGAGCCAATTCAACTTGGCGCGTTTTTGATGCTGATGCGCGTCAAGGAAGAAACCTGCGAAGAATTGGCCGGCTTCGTGCAGGCTGCACGGGAGAGTTTTGCCTTCGAATCGAAAGTAGCCGTCGATTTGGATTGGTCGTCTTACGCCGGCAAACGCCGCCATCTGCCCTGGTTTTTGTTATCCACGCTGCTGCTGGCCGAAAACGGCATAAAAGTATTCATGCACGGCGCCGGCGGTCACACCCAAGGCCGTTTGTATACCGAGAACGCGCTGCAAGCCCTGGGAATCAAAGCTGCAACCTCGATAACCGAAGCCGGCAAACAATTAGAGCAAGGCAATTTCAGCTATCTGTCACTGGAATTTATTTGCCCAAAACTGTACGACATGATCAATCTGCGGCCGGTTATGGGCTTGCGCTCGCCGGTGCATACCCTGGTTAGACTATTGAATCCGTTCGACGCCACAGCCAGCATTCAAGGCATCTTTCATCCCAGCTACCGGCAAGTGCATCAAAAAGCCGCGTTGCTGCTGAATCAAAAACACATGGCGGTGTTAAAAGGCGAAGGCGGCGAAACCGAGCGCAATCCTGATGTGGAATGTTTGGTGCAAAGCGTCAATAACGGTGAGCTTAACGATGAGACCTGGCCGGCCTTGTTTGAACGTCGGCATATGAAAGCCGAAGACATGGGCCCGCAGCTATTGGCGCAGTTCTGGCGCGGCGAGGTTAACGACGAATTTGGCGAGGCAACCGTGATAGCGACTGCAGCGGTGGCATTGAAGCTATTGGGCAAAGCCGACAACCAAGAACAAGCCCACCAATTGGCGACGGACTTTTGGGCCGCGCGCAATCGGCAGCGTTTTTAAATCTCAGCCCGACAGCACTTTAAATCTAGCCTGCTTCCAACGGCGGATAGCTAAAATTAGGAATCCCCTTAATGTAGTCGCGCTGCAAATGCAGATACTGCAAGCCCATCAGCGTGGAAATCTCGTCGTGATCAATCCAGACCACTTTAACCTCGCCTTCCAGATTCAAATGTTTGTAATCGAACTTGGCCACCGTACCGTCCGGCACTTCAACTCTGCCCAGCATGCGTATCATCAAACCATCCACCGAGACATTTTCGGTATTGAACGCATAATCGTTGCCGTTGAAGACAATATGGCCGGGCGCGGTCATGTTTTTGCGGTAGGCGCGACGGCTGTAGAGCAAGTTATCGGTATCGTAAGACAGGTTGCGAAACTCGATGGCAATTTCAAATCCGTCCTCGGCTGCTTCGGCGCGCACCATTTCCGCCTCGCCGGCCAAGCGCATACTGGGCAGATAAAAATCGACTATCGGCGAAACTTGCAAAGCATTAAAAATGTCTTTGATGCCATTGACCTGAGGCTCGACCTTTAACACCGCCAGCAAGCCGGACAACGACAGATTCACGACCCAAATTTCGTGTTCTTCAAAGCCCAGATATAGCAATCCTTGGCTAGCCAGGTTTTTGCGATAAGCGCGTTTTTCGGTCGTTGGCATGATAATCCTTCTGTTTGGCAGGGCTTTTGAAAGGTAAGTCCTTTTAGCAATCTATTTTATTGAGACATGAAAAGCAGAATAATTTCTCTCGCTAGTCTAGCCGTTTTATCGGCGTGTACAACCATGCCGCCGAAAAACCCGGAAAATATCTGTCAAATCTTCCGGGAAAAAGACGACTGGTATCAAGCCACCTTAAGTTCTGCGCGGCGCTGGGGCGTACCGATTGCGGTGCAGATGGCCATCATCAACCAGGAATCCAGCTTCGTTGCCGACGCCCAACCGCCCCGGCCCTTGATTCTGGGCTTTATCCCGTGGTTTCGTTCCAGCAGCGCTTACGGCTATCCGCAAGCCAAGGACGAAACCTGGGCGGACTACCAGCAAAAAGCCGGCAACGGCTGGGCCGATAGAGAGGATTTTGCCGACAGCTGCGACTTCGTGGCTTGGTATTGCGCCACCAGCAACCGCAAGTTGGGCATCCCCACCTCCGAAACAGACAAACTATATCTAACCTATCACGAAGGGCTTGGCGGCTATCAGCGCAGCAGTTACTTATCCAAGCAATGGTTGCTGAACACCGCGCAAAAAGTCCATCAGCGCGCCTTGCGTTACGACGCGCAACTGGCAAGCTGCCGGCAGGAGCTGGAACAAAAAAACTGATAAACTAGCCGCCCCAATCATCTAACGGGAGTTTTCATGAAATCCACGAAACAACGTGTCATCGCCATTTTAATCGCATTTATTACAGGATTTGCTATGTTCTCACTGGCCAACGCCAACGCCCCCACCCCAGCCGAAAATAAAGCCGCCGGGGAAAAATTTCTGGCCGAAAACGCCAAAACCGCCGGCGTGGTCACCACCGCCAGCGGCCTGCAGTATGTGGTATTCACCGAAGGCACCGGCGCGCAACCCAAAGCCACCGACAACGTCACCGTCCATTACAAAGGCACCACCATCGACGGCAAGGAATTCGACAGCTCCTACGGCCGCGGCGAACCCGCCACTTTTCCATTGAACCGCGTCATCGCGGGCTGGACCGAAGGCGTGCAATTGATGAAAGAAGGCGCGAAATACCGTTTCTTTATTCCTTCTAACCTGGCTTATGGTGAGCGTGGGGCGGGACGGGATATTGGGCCGAATGCGGCGCTGATTTTTGATGTTGAGTTGATTAAGGTCAACTGAGTTTTTGTGTCGCTAGCGCGACGGATTATTTAGAAGTCGGGTCTCGGCCCGACGGCCGAGACACTTTCTTTTGCTCCGCCAAAAGAAAGTGTCCAAAGAAAAGGCGGCCCGAACGCCGCTTATTCCCTGCGCTCCTCGTTTTTGCCGGGGGTTGACGAAAGGGGCTTCCTGCCCCTTCGTCAACGCGCCGCATCCCTGCGGCGCCCCTTCGGGCTACTCACTCAGTACATCCATGTACCTCGCCCTTCGGGTGCTGCGCATGCAAATCGGCTATCCTGCCGATTTGTCCCGTCAAAAGCTCCGGTGCTCGGCGCGGCATACGGGGTAAACCCATCCCATAATCCAAGATCAAACCAAGGTACGTCGAGCGGCATCCTTAAGCATGCTGCAATATTGTTTTTGGCTCGAACAAAATCTGAATCCTTTTTCCAGCTAGACTTTGACATAACATGTATATCACCCAATTCAGGGAGATATACAGAAATTATGTAATCACTTGTTATGCTCTTTGGAAATAAGTTATGGAAGATATAGTTGAATACCTTGGTAGAGGTTTGTTTGTATTCGTCAGGTTACTTGTAGCCCTAATTTGGAGTGCAATAGAGCTTGCGTATGAAAAAGTTTTTTGGTGGCTCGGGTGGCCGGTCTTAAGAGCTTTAACGTTAGGTAAGTTCCCAAAGGAGGGATTCATCCAGGATAATCATGCTGCGCCAATAATACATTTTCTTGTGAGTCTGGCTGGCGTTACGTCTCCAATGGTTGCTCTTTATATCCTTGCACAGAATTATGGTTAAAGTAAGCTTACGCATAACTAAGCGCTTCACCCGACCAAAAACCGCGATGCGGTTTTAGTCGGGTGAGCTCCACGTTAGAAATCACAGGACTCATATGCCCGCACCCAAACGCACCCCGAGCCAAGACGAAATAAAGAAATCCGTTGACTCCTCTCATACCCCGATCTCCAACTGGAAGGACCTCCATGGGAAGTTAGAATCAATGCGGGACTCCGGCTGGATATTTAGAGGCGTGTCATCACCGACACACTACTTGGTGCCGAGCATTGGCCGCGAAGTGGTTTACGGACAGTACAAACTAGCACAAGAACAGAGACTATTCGAAGAGTTCAAGAATCGCGCAATCGCCCTCGTAAATGACCCAAGATTTGACGATTGGGATTGGCTTGCATATGCGCAGCACATCGGCGTTCCAACACGCCTTCTGGATTGGTCAGTTAATCCGTTGGTAGCTCTGTACTTCGCCCTTGAATCAGACGCAGACACTGATCGAGTGATCTACGCCGTTCAATATTCAAAGTACATCCACGAAGTGGATCATCGCAACACAAGCCCATTTGCTAATACAAAGGAAGGTCGCTTCACCGCACCACTTGCATTCGATCGAATTCGTGCGCAACGAGGGATGTTCACGATCCATCCACATCCCACGAAAGTCTTTCATCCTGACGGTCTCCGAAGCTTTCTGCTCAAACAATCTCTCGTAAAAAACTTTCGAAAACGCCTTTTCAAGTACGGCATAGACCACTGGCACATTTATCCAGATGCTCACGGTCTTGGACTTCAACTAGCCTGGCAGTTCAAGAACAAAGTTGGTCTGGGTTCTCTATTTGTCTAGGCAGCTCGGTAGGGCCGATTAGCGCAGCGTAATCGGACGCATGTTGAATCAAATCTATCAAGGCATGCCCTGCCAAAGAATACTTGGAATATTCTTCTTTCCTCCGAATACGCTTCGCTATTCGGAGCTACTCCACCACATCCAAAACTATTGTGAAAACTTTCGAGCTTGCCAGTGGTTGTCTCCCGTATGCCGCGCCGAGCACCGGAGCTTTTGGCGAGAATTGCCCGAAGGGGTGCGGCAGGGATGCCGCACGTCGGCGGAGGGGCTGGGAAGCCCCTTCTGCCGACCCTCGGCAAAAGCGAGGAGCGCAGGAAACAAGCGGCGTCCGGGTGGCCTTTTCTTTGGATACTTTCTTTTAAGTATCTCGCCTGTCGGTGCGAGAACCGACTTCTAAACAAGCCGTCGCGCCAGCGACACAAAAACACAACCTCCCTACGCCAACACCCTAGCAAACAGCCTGTGAGAATATTCCTGCTCCCGCTGCAAAATAGTTTCGTTTTTTATATCCTTGAGTTTTTTCACCAACACTTCCCCGGTTTCCGGAAAGAAATACACCTTACGGGGATAGATACCGAGCATATCGTCAGCCAGGACCGGAATGTTCCGGCCGGCCAGATAACTGCGTAAAAACTGCGCACTTCGAGCGCCGACATTATTGCGTTGCATGCCGTTAAGAATATTACCGCCGCCAAACACCTTGGCTTCCAGCTCGCCCTCTTCCGCCCCCATGCCGACCAGATGATTGATGAAATTGTCCATACCGTTACTAGCCATGTTCTCCATGCGTTGGTTGAGCGGCTGGTCTGCGTTGACGTTCACCACCATGAATTGATACATGCCGCCTATGCCCCGCCGCCGATCTCGAATACAGGCAATCACGCAGGACCCCAACACGGTAACAATAAGCTCGCCGGAATTGGTCACACAATATTCGCCGGGAGTGATTTTGCAGGCGCGAATGCGTTGGTGCGGGTCGTAGTAGGTTTCGGAGAATTTTTTCGGATGCATAGCCAGGACCATCTTGAGAGTTGTAGAACATTGATGCTTAGCAAGCAATAAATCGGCCACTATGCAATTTACTTTCCGCCTCAAATCTTTAGCATTTCAAAGCACGACCTTACCGAAGCGGTTGTAAAACGCTTCGACAACTATTGCTTGATCGGGTATCTGCCGGCGCGCCAAAACACAAGCACCAAGACTATCGACACACAGAACCACCAACGGGCCGGAGTGGTGCGTAGCGCTCGCGATTGGCGCACAACTGTTTTTGCCATTGCCCCAACCCGCGTCGTCACCGGCATATCCCCGCAGCCCCGGCAAACCATGCTGAATGCAGCGGTTGTTTGCAGTTTTGTTATAAAAATATCCGCCTCAGTAGCAGCACATTTTAGTATCCTAGCCAGCCATTCCGTACCCAGCCGTCAACCATGAGCCAATACCCACTTTTTGCCACCACACCTAAGGCGATGGAAGGCATCCTCGCCAACGAAATCAAAGCCCTGGGCGGCCAAAACGTCCGCGAAAAAATGGCCGGCGTGGCTTTTGAAGGTGATTTGGCCTTGGCTTACCGGGTCTGCCTGTGGTCGCGCACCGCCAATCGGGTGTTTTTGCCGCTGAGCAGTTTCGAGGTCAAATCGCAGCAGGATTTGTACGACGGCGTGAAAAAGATCAACTGGTTCGAACACATCAAACCGGACGACAGCCTCGCGGTATCGTTTAGCAGCAAAAACAATCCCGCCATCAACAATACCCATTTCGGCGCCTTGAAAGTCAAGGATGCCATCGTCGATCAGATGCGTGCCAAGTTCAACAAACGCCCCAATATCGACACGGATCGGCCCAGCATCCGCGTGAACGTGTATCTGCACAACGAAACCGCGCAACTGAGCCTGGATTTGTCCGGCGAGAGTTTGCACAAGCGCGGCTACCGCGACATCAACATCGCCGCACCCATAAAGGAAAACCTGGCGGCAGCGATTTTGCTGCGCGCCGGCTGGCCGAAAATCGCCGAGGAAGGCGGGTCCTTGCTCGATCCGATGTGCGGGTCCGGCACTATGCTGCTGGAAGGCGCGATGATCGCCGCCGATTACGCACCCGGTTTGCAGCGTGATTATTTCGGCTTTTTAGGTTGGAAAAAACACGATGCCGCAATTTGGCAAAGCCTGCTGGACGAAGCCAAGCAACGCCGCGATATTGGCTTAAGCAAAATGCCGGTCATCGTCGGTTTCGATCAAGATCGGCGCACCGTCGTGGCCGCCTTGCAGCACGTCGAAAATGCCGGCTTAACCGGCAAGATTCATATTGAAAGGCGCGACATTGGCGACGCAACGGCAGCGGAAAGCTGGCCCAAGGGCTTGATCGCCTGTAATCCGCCCTACGGAGAACGACTGGGCGACGAGGCGGAAACCTCCGAGCTGTATCGGCGCTTTGGCGAGGTATTGAAGCAGCGTTTCGTCGGCTGGCAGGTGGCGATGATCATCAGCAACCCGGAACTGGGTTTTAGATTGGGCGTGCGTTCGCAAAAGCCAATCACTTTGTTCAACGGCGCGCTGGAGTGCAAATTGCTGCGCTTTAATATTGAAGAACAAACTTTTTTTGAACCCAAAGCAAAATCCCAGCAAGAACGCATCGAACAAATCAGCCGGCGCACCGAAACCGAGCAGCCTGACAATCAAGCAGACATGTTCGCCAACCGCTTACGCAAGAATCTGAAAAAAATCGGCAAATGGGCCAAGCAAAATCAGGTCAGTTGCTACCGGCTGTACGATGCCGATTTGCCGGAATATGCGGTGGCAGTGGATGTTTACCAAGGCGCACAAACCTGGGTCAACGTCCAGGAATACGAATCGCCGAAAACCATCGATCCCGCCAAGGCCAATCAGCGCCTGGCCGGGGCGATGGTCGAAATCCCCAAGGTGCTGGAGATACCGAAGGAACAAGTGTTTCTGAAAATCCGCCGCAAACAGAAAAGTACTGATCAATACGAAAAGCAGGGCGAATCCGGCCGTTTTCATGTCGTTGAAGAAGGCGGCTGCAAGTTTTGGGTGAATTTCGAAGACTATCTGGATACCGGTCTGTTTCTGGACCACCGGCCGATTCGATTGATGATACAAAAACAAGCCAAGGGCAAGCGTTTCTTGAATCTATTTGCCTACACCGGCAGCGCCAGCGTGCATGCTGCAGTCGGTGGCGCAGCATCCAGCCTCACGGTGGACATGTCCAACACTTATCTGGACTGGGCCAAGCGCAATTTTGATCTGAACGGCATTCAAGGTGATCACAAACTACTGCGCGCCAATTGCGTGGAATGGCTGGCGGAACAGGCCGGCGCCAAAGACAAACCGCAGTTCGATCTAATCTTTCTCGACCCGCCAACCTTTTCCAATTCCAAGAAAATGGACGAAGCCTTTGATATTCAGAACGATCATCTGCATTTGCTACGCAGTGCCGTAGCTTTGTTAGCACCGGAAGGCGTTCTGTACTTTTCCACCAACTTCCGCCGCTTCAAGCTGGATAAGCAAGCCTTGGCGGATTTACAGATAGAAGACATCAGCGCAAAAACCATTCCGGAGGATTTCGCCCGCGATCAAAAAATTCATTATTGCTGGAGGATTAGCCGATGAGCGAATGTTTACACATCATCGTCAAGGGGCGGGTGCAGGGCGTGTATTTTCGCGCCTATACCCAAAAGCAGGCGGTGAAATTGAATGTGAAAGGTTTTGTCAGAAATCTGGCCGACGGCTCGGTGGAAATCGTCGCCAACGGCCATGCGGAGGACGTGCAAAAACTGGTGGCGTGGTGTCACAAAGGACCGATGTTGGCCAAGGTCTCCGAAGTAATCGTCAATCCACATAATTCCAGTGAGCATTTTGAGTTGTTCGAGATTAGGTAGGTATTGCCTGATCAATGCGCGTGCGTTCGTCAATAGGGAAACAGAACGCTAATATTCCCTGAAAGCGCAAACACACAGACGGCGCTGGCAATGGCGGCCAATATGTAACCGCAGACGCGGACTTTTAGCCATAATCCGACTGAAAACAAAACCAGCACCAACAAGGCCAGAGATAAGGCTAGCCAAAAATTGATCTGCACAAAATATATCAACCACTGAGCAGCGATATAAATCGCAATGGCTGCTCCCGCTAGGAGTAGTAAAAGTTCGTACATATTCCAATGGACGCGAATTTAAAATTCGTCTGATTGTTGAAATTAGAGAACTTTAACCAAGAACAACGTTTGAAGCCAATTCTCTCGCCCCATTCCCGCCGTCTCTGCAACGCTTATAACTTCTACCCACCTTCCCCGCCAAATCGGATTACAATAGACAACATTTATTCTCAACAAAGGGCGCAGCTTAGACGCCCGCCAGCAATCGGCAGGAGCAATTTTGGCAGACAGAATTATTCGCATCGCTACCCGGCAAAGCCCGCTGGCCTTGTGGCAGGCCGAGCATGTCGCGGCACGGCTGCAACAGGCATTTCCCGGCTTACAAACCGAACTGGTAAAAATGGTCACCCGCGGCGACAAAATTCTCGACGCGCCATTGGCCAAAGTCGGCGGCAAGGGTTTGTTTGTCAAGGAACTGGAACAAGGCATGCTGGAAGGCACAGCCGACATCGCGGTGCATTCCATGAAAGACGTGCCAGTGGAGTTTCCAGAAGGCCTGCACCTGGCGGTAATTCTGGATAGAGAAGATCCGACCGACGCGTTTGTTTCCAATCACTATCGCAGCCTGGCCGAATTGCCCGCTAACGCGCGCATTGGCACCTCCAGCTTACGCCGCCAATGCCAAATCAAGGAAAAATTCCCGAATGCGGAAATCCTGAGTTTGCGCGGCAACGTCAACACCCGGCTGGCTAAGTTAGATGCTGGCGAATACGATGCCATTATTTTGGCGTCGGCCGGTTTGAAACGTCTGGGAATGGGCGAACGTATCACCGCCCAATTGCAGCCGGCAGAAAGCTTGCCGGCGATGGGTCAAGGCGCTATCGGTATCGAATGCCGGATCGACGACGTCGAGATTCACGAGTATTTAAAGGTGTTGCACGACGAGGACACCAGCATTCGAGTTGGCGCCGAGAGAGCGATGAACGCCCGACTCAACGGCGGCTGCCAAGTACCGATTGCCGGTTTTGCCGAAATCAAAGGCGAGCGTTTATTGCTGCGCGGCCTGGTCGGCAGCCCCAACGGCACTTTGTTATATAGAGCCGAGGCGGAAAGCAGCCTCAGCGACTTCGAAGCGTTGGGCAAAACCGTGGCCGAGGATTTATTAGCGCAAGGCGCGGATCGGATATTGCGCGAGCTATACCAGTGAACTCAGCTTTAATCGGCGCGCGGATCTTGGTGACACGACCCGCGGCGCAGGCTGAAAATCTGTGCCATTTGATAGAACAACACGGCGGTGTGCCGATACGCTTTCCGACCCTGGAAATCGTCGAAACCCCGCCCGATCCGCAGTTGTTAAGCCAAGCCGCCGCCAGCGACTGGCTGATTTTTACCAGTACCAACGCTGTGGATTTTGCTATCAAGGCGTTCGGTGGCAAAATGCCGGCCTTGCGTAAATTCAAAATCGCGGCTGTCGGTGCCGCGACCGCCAACGCCTTGCAGCAAGCGGAATGGCCGGTGGATTGCGTGCCGGCCAGCGAATTCAACAGTGAAGGCTTGTTGGCTGAACCTGAATTGCAAGCTGTAGCCGGCACGCGCTGCGTCATTGTGCGTGGCGTCGGCGGCCGGGAGAAACTGGCGGAGAGCTTGCGCAGCCGCGGCGCGGAAGCGAGTTATCTGGAAGTGTATAGCCGCCGGCAGCCGATGGCGGACAGCGCGGACTTGCGGAGAGACATAGCCCAAGGGCGGCTGGATGTAGTGACGATCACCAGCGTCGAAGCTTTACAAAACTTGTTGGCGATGCTGGATGACGAGTCGATAGTATGGTTGAAATCGATACTTTTAGTCGTCGTGAGCAAGCGGATAGGCCAAGCGGCCGAAGATTTCGGATTTAAACAGATTGCAGTGAGCGCACAGCCCACGGATGCAGCGATTTTAGAGACCTTGACGACGTTATTGAACGGGGAAAACAGTGGCCGAAGTAATTGAAGAACAACAAGAAAATCCAGCTCCGGTAGTGGTGGTTAAAAAGTCTCACGCCGGATTGTGGATAGGCATCACCTCTATCGTATTGGTGATTGCTTTGGCGGGTGCGGGTTTTTTCTTTTTCCAGCAATTGCGCTTCAGTCAAGATACCGAAAACAATCAGGATAACCTGAAGATACTTGAACTGGACAAAGAACTTAACGGCCTGCGCGAACAGCTAAATGGCGTGCAAACGCAAATCGCCAATGTCAACGCGGAGATGACCGGCAAAGACAATCATTTCAACGAAACCTTGGCCGATTTTTCCAAACTGCATGAAGAACGCCTGGGCACTGCGCGCAAAGAGCTGGAAGCCTCAATTGTGGCCTTGCAACGGCAGTTGGGTAAAACCCGTGGCGACTGGCTACTGGCCGATGCCGAATATCTGTTGACCGTTGCCAATCAGCGTTTGCATTTGGTCGGTGACGTCACCACCACCCGCGAAGCGCTGGAAGCTGCCGATCAACGGCTCAGAGAAAGCGGTGACGCGGCGGTATTTAAAGTCCGTGAGCAAATCGCCAAGGAAATTGCTTTGTTAAACGGCGCCACCGTGCCGGACATCGTCGGTATCTATTCCGGCATCCAGCATTTACAAGACGCGGTGGAAAATTTATCGGTGTTTCTGCCGCATGCCGGCAAGCAGCCGGAAAAACCCGAACCCAATAGCGACCTATCCGAACACGGCCATGAAATCTTGAATACGGTCGCCAAGCAGCTGGAAGGCTACGTGGTGCTGCGCCACACCGAACAACCGGTCAACGCCATCCTGACCCCGGAAGAAGCGCACTTTATCAAGCAGCAGCTGAAGGTCCGGCTGGAGATGATCGAAATTGCGCTGGTGCAACAAAACGATACCTTGTTTGCCAGCAGCATCGCCGACGCCAAACAATGGCTGAAGAAAAATTTCGCGGAAAATCAGCAAACCGATAACTTCTTGGCTGAACTGGACAAACTGGCGAGCGTGCAAATCCGCAGCCAATATCCGGATGTCAGTGGCTCGTTGAAGCTGCTGAAAGACATCAGTAAATTGCGTATCGAATCCGATAAAGCCGTGCTGAATAATCCGCCAGAGGAAGCCGCCACACCGGCAAATCCCACTGCCGGTCAGCAATAAGCGAGTGGCATTATGAAAAATCTCATGTACTTTCTCGGGTCCTTGCTTTGTGCGGTTTTGGTGGCGTTTTTGCTGCACAGCTGGCTGGTCAAACAAAACGATCCCGGTTATGTGTTAATCGGTTTCGGCCACTGGTCTTTAGAAACCTCTTTGACCGTATTTGCGGTTGCGCAAGTGATCGGCTTTTTCGTTCTCTACAATTTTTTCCGCTTGATGGGCGTGTTGATTCGCATGCCCAACCAATTTGCCAAGCGCCGCCGCAATATCCGTTTTAATCGCTCGCAGGAAGCCCTGGTTGCCGGCTTATTCGATGCGGCAGACGGTAATTGGGAGCGCGCGGAGAAAGTGCTGATCAAGCATGCCGCGCATAGCGGTGCCCCGTTACTACATTATTTGACTGCCGCCAGAGCCGCACAATCGCGCGGTGCGCTAGACAAGCGTGACGAATATCTGCAAAAAGCCAGCGAACAATCCTCGGATACCAATATGACCGTCGGCTTGACCCAAGCCGAATTGCATCTGTCTGAAAAGCAATTCGAACAAGCCTTGGAAACCTTGGGTAAATTGCACTCAATCAATCCCGGCCATGCGCGGGTTTTGAAAATGATGCATCAGGCTTATCAACATTTGGGTGACTGGGAGGGTTTGAGCAAAATACTGCCTTCGCTGCAACAACATAAGGTGTTGATGGAAACCGAGGTTAAATTACTGGAAACGGAAACCTACAGCCGCCTGCTAAAGCAAACCATTGCGCAGGGTGACCGCCAAGCGATCCAAACCTGCTGGGAAGGCATCCCCGATCACATTAAAGCGCTGCCGGGTATCGCCAATATCTATTTTGCGGCGATGATTGCCGCCGGGGTCGGCGCCAGCGTCGAATCGGCGATGCTTAAGCAATTGGGCCGGCATTGGGACGACACCTTGCTGGTGTTGGTTTCGAATATTGAAGCCGAAGACAAAGCCAAACAATTGCAGTCGGTCGAACAATGGCTGGCGGTTTACCCCAGCAATGCAGTGTTGTTAAGAGTGCTGGGCAAGCTGGCTTTGAAAGCCGAGCAAATGGAAAAAGCCGAACAATATTTGTTGAAAAGCCTGAATACCGAAGCATCGGTGGCGACCTATCAATTACTGGGCGAATTATTGTTTAGCAAAGGCGACAAGGACCAAGCCTGCGATTACTTCAAACGCGGCATGGAGTTAGCATCAGCCGAGCTGATTAGCGGTGTGGAATCGATTCGCGCAGCTTAACAACTTAAAAAAACCCGCAATCAGTTCAAATCCTGAATAACCTCGGCGTCGGCATATTCGCTTTTGATAATCAAAATTTCCGGCAAATTCTTTTTTAACAGCGGCGCTAATTTAGGATCGAAATGTTTGCCGGATTCCGAGGCGATATAAGCCAACGTTTCTTCCACTGACCAGGCCGGCTTATACGGACGTTGCGACGTCAGCGCGTCGAACACGTCGGCTAGCGCGCAAATCCTGCCGGCGATAGATATATCTTCTTCTCTCAAGCCATTCGGGTAGCCGGTGCCATCCCACTTTTCATGGTGATGTTGCGCAATGGTGCGCGCAGCGCGCATCAACTCGGTCGGCGAGCCGGATAAGATATTGGCGCCCATTTGCACATGAGTTTGCATGATCCGCCATTCTTCAGGATCCAGCTTACCGGTTTTTAACAGAATCCGGTCCGGAATACCGATTTTGCCTATATCGTGCATCGGCGCCGCATTCAGAATAATTTCCGCTTCCTGCTCAGTTAAACCATACGCCAAAGCCAACAACTGCGCATATTTACTCATGCGAATAATATGGTTGCCGGTTTCGTTATCCCGATATTCGGCGGCCAACCCCAGCCTGCGTATCACTTCCTGACGAGTTCGATACAATTCGTCGGTTCTGGATTTAACCTGTTGTTCAAGAAGGCGGTTTTGATCGCGGACCTGATTATGCATCAAGCGCACTTCCAGCAGATTGTGGATGCGGGTAATGGCTTCCAGTTGATCGAAGGGCTTGGTCAAAAAATCCTTGGCGCCCAAACTCAACGCTCTCAGGCGGGTCTCCATGTCCGGTTGCGCACTCAGCACCAACACGGGCAAATAGTCATCCCTAAAGCGCTGTTGCAGCTGCTCCATGACATCGAAACCGCTTAAATGCGGCATGCGGATGTCTAATAAAAAGGCATCGAAACGCGTGGTATCGCACAGAGAAGTTACTTCGCGAGAATCGCAGGTCGATTGAATATTCCGATAACCCTGGCGCTGCAAAATTTTTTCCAACAATTTGACGTTAGCGGGTTCGTCGTCGACGATGAGAATGGCGGCTTGCAGAATATGCTGTTTTAAGTCCACGTTGCTGTTTTCAAAGAATCATGAAGTGGGGAGCGAAAACCTAGCGGTCCGGCTCGTGCCGAGCCGTCCCTGCTGAGTGGGTTATCCGCGAGATTCTGAGTATAGACAAATTAGTTGAGTCTGCTTTTTACAGCATGACGCCAACATTCAATCTAACAGCCAAAAAGATTCCAGAAATACAAGCCAGCCGGCCCAAGATCGAAATATTCAGCGACAGCGAATGGCCATACAGGAAATATCGTCTTGCGCTTCCCGGTTCAGCATATGCGCTTCCAAGGCTTGTTGTATTGCCGCTACTTCAGCACCGGGCGGCGCCGTTCTGAGAATTTGCAGCACACGCTCTTGGCCGAATAAATCGCCGTCAGGATCCTGGGCATCGGTCAAGCCATCAGAATACATAAATAACTCGCAAGCCTCCCGCCAATGCCAGATTTCGCAAGTATCGTCGAATTGCCGGTTGTCGAGAACGCCGGCAGAGGGGTGTGAGGAACGAAAGGTGTGAGCCGGATTGCCTTCGCCATCCAGCACATAAACATCGGGTAAGCCGCCATTCCACAATTCCACCGACTTTTTTTCACCATCTATCATGCCCAATACCAAAGCCACGAATCGGCCCGTCGGCATCTGACTGTGCACCAGGCGATTGATCTCGCGGACGATAATGGGGACGGCCAAGCCCTTTTTAGTCATCGCCTGAAATGCCTGATTGACAATAACCGTCGGTAACGCTGCCGCCAAGCCATGGCCGGTCGAATCGGCAAGCATAAAGTAAATTTGTTGCTTGCTGACGCGTCTGGCGCAAATCAAATCGCCGCTAAAAAGTTTGGCCGGCAATAACCAAAACTGCAAATGATCGTCTTTCAGATCGCTCTGTTTAATTAACCTTTCAAAAATACTCTGTAAAAATTGCTGCTCCGCTTCATTTTCGTCGCGATAGGCTTTAAGTAGCTGGGTATCGGCAATAATCAGGTTTTGCATATCGATCACGCGTTGTACCGAACCTAATTTAGCGGCAAGAATGGCCCGATTGAACGGTTTTTGCAGATAATCGTCAGCACCGGCTTGCAGCCCATCCAGGACATTTTGGTCATCGGCTAGCGCGCTGAGCACAAAAATCGGCACCCACTTGTCCTGGGTCAGTTGTCTAATCGCTTTGATAGCCTCCAGCCCATCCATGACCGGCATCATAATATCCATCAGAATTAGGTCGGGATTTACGCTGGCCAGTGATTTAACCGCCTGCTCCCCATTTTCGACCAGAATGACTTCATGCTGCATCTTGCTCAGTAATTTATCGAGCAATAGCCTGTTTTCGTAGAAATCGTCGACAACCAATATTTTCATTAGGATTTGTACCGTTATACAAGCGAATCGGCAGTCTACCCTAGTTAAATAGGGTATCCCACATCGCATCCACTTTTTTGATGACATCCTCACTCATTACAATCGGACGCCCCCACTCCCGGTTGGTTTCGCCCGGCCATTTGTTGGTCGCATCGAAACCGACCTTGGACCCCAAGCCCGACACCGGCGAAGCAAAGTCCAGATAATCTATAGGCGTGTTTTCCAAAATCGTCAAATCCCGAGCCGGGTCCATCCGCGTGGTAATCGCCCAAATCACGTCCTGCCAATTGCGGACATCGACATCGTCATCCACCACGATCACAAATTTGGTGTACATAAACTGGCGCAGATACGACCAGGTACCCAGCATCACCCGCTTGGCGTGACCGGCGTATTGCTTCTTCATGCTGATCACCGCCATGCGATACGAACAGCCTTCCGGCGGCAGATAGAAATCAACAATTTCCGGAAACTGCTTTTGCAGGATGGGTACGAAGACTTCATTTAAGGCCACACCCAAAATAGCCGGTTCATCGGGCGGACGGCCGGTGTAAGTGCTGTGATAGATTGGCACCTGCCGCTGGGTAATGCGTTCGATGGTAAACACAGGAAACTCATCGACTTCGTTGTAATAACCGGTGTGGTCGCCGTACGGCCCTTCCGGTGCGGTTTCGCCCGGATAGATAAAGCCCTCCAAGACAATTTCGGCACTGGCCGGCACTTGCAAGTCGTTGGACAAACATTTGACCACTTCGGTCTTACTGCCACGCAACAAACCCGCGAAGGCATACTCGGACAAAGAATCCGGCACCGGTGTGACCGACGCCAATATCGTCGCCGGGTCCGCTCCTAGAGCCACCGCCACCGGAAACGGCTTGCCCGGATGCGCTTGCTGCCATTCCTTGAAATCCAATGCCCCGCCGCGATGCGCCAGCCAGCGCATGATGACTTTGTTTTTGCCGATGACTTGCTGGCGGTAAATTCCCAGGTTTTGCCTGTCCTTGTTCGGCCCTTTGGTGATTACCAAAGGCCAGGTGATCAAAGGCGCGGCATCTTCCGGCCAGCAGGTTTGAATCGGATAAACGCTTAAATCGACTTCGTCACCGACCCGAATCACTTCCTGACAGGGCGCGGAGCTGACTATTTTCGGGGCCATATTCAACACCTGCTTGAATACGGGGAATTTTTCCAGCGCGTCTTTCATGCCTTTGGGCGGCTCAGGCTCTTTCAGATAGGCCAGTAACTCGCCGATACCGCGCAATTCGGAAACGTCTTTGGCTCCCATGCCCATCGCTACCCGCTTCGGCGTCCCAAACAAATTGCCGAGCACGGCGATGTTGGAACCTTTCGGGTTTTCGAACAGCAAAGCCGGACCGCCCTGCTTCAACACCCGGTCGCATATCACCGTCATTTCCAACACCGGATCGACTTCCTGTTTGATGCGCTTTAGTTCGCCCTGCTTTTCCAGCTGGGCGATAAAGTCTCGTAAATCTCTATATTTCATGCATGGTCCTTAAAAGGGGGAGGCCGAACTTCGTGCCATGGAGTGCAAAAATTAAACCGGCAATCATACGCTGAGTTAAGCTAGACAAGAAAACCAAAGAGACAAGTAATTAGACTATGATCTCTTATGAGCTAATTTTTTTAATCCGAACCGTTTACATTTGATTATTCCATTGCCAGAAATCAAACCCGTGCCATACTTTTGACGAGGGGTCAGCTTGCCGCGTTAACAGTCGTAGATGTCGGAGCAGCATTTGAGAGCTAGTCCCGAAAGAAAGATTTAATTTTATTCGTGGAGATTTGTTATGGGATTTGCATTAACTGATGTATGTGGCTTTCGTCCTGCAACTTATGCGGGACGTCCAATTCCAGAAAAAGACTTGGCGAGCGGAGGGCTAGGAAAATTCGACACCCACTTCGGCATCAATGGGGACGTATCGGCGATTGTCAATGATGGCGATATTAATACATACGGCCCTCGCGCAATCGATTTGAATCAACGCGGGGGTATTGTTGCCGAAACGCTTTGGAATAAGTGGCAAGACAATCCATCTGATAGTGACGTATCAGGTTTTTTGACTTTTTTTGAAGAAGTCGGTGGCAAAAAGGCCCCAAAGAACACGCAATATCCGGTAGGAGCGAAGATTAGCGGCGTCGATGTAGGAGGAGATGAAAAATATAAGTTCGGCGCGACCAACAAAAAAACTTCTAGTATTTCCGACGAGAATAGTGAAGGCGCCATGTTTCAGTTGGGTACTCGCTGGTCTAAAGTGGCTTTAGAACATACCGTTAAAAATGGAGGGCGTATTCACTTTCATTTAGATGGGATGGGAGATATTAGCGACCTTTTGAATAAGTTAGGCGATTTTAATTACAACGTCACGACCCGAGAGTTACGCTATGTCTACCGTAATTGGATTAGATTGGGTAAGTCTGCGATTTTTTATAATGGCTTTTCTAAAACTTCGTCTGGAATTTACAAAGCGGTTATCGTCGATAGACCCTGGTAAAAAGTACTAACGTCCAGCGTAGTGAAGGCACTTTTGTGCCGATGGCAATAAGTAACACCCTCGGCGCGACGCATTCCGAATGTGAAAAATCCATAACCATACAAGCTAACTGGAAACTATTGGACGCTCTTTACTGGAAACTTTTCAAAGCCGTTTGGCATATCGCAACCGTCGCGAAAACTTTACTGATCAACCATCAACCATCAACGCCTCAACACGTGTAGCGGTGGCTGATTAACCACCTGCCTAACCCCCCAGTACCCTGCCAGCCCCACTGTTATCGCACCTATCGCCGGCAATGCGCCCCACAAATGGTAGCCGGGACGGTAATCGATATGCATCACGCGAGTATACAGCGCATACAAAATCGCTTCGCTAGCCAGTGCCGCCATGACGCCAGCCAAGGTGCCGAGCAAGCCAAACTCAATCACATGCGTGGTACGTAAAAAGCCGCGCCGAGCACCCAAAGTCCTCATCAGCGCACCTTCGTAGATCCGTTGATCCAGCGTGGCATAGACGGCGGCAAACAACACGGTAAAACCGGCCGCCAAGGCGAAATACAGCAGTAGATTGATGGCCTTGGTCAACTGCGTCAGGATCATCTTGAACTGCTTCAAGATCTGATCAACTTCCAGTATCGTGATGGCCGGATACTTTTTCAGCAGCGTATTCAACAGAATTTTTTGGGTATCGGCCAGATAAAAGCTGGTCATGTACATGGTCGGAAAGTTATCCAGCGTGCCGGGCGAGAAGATCATGTAAAAATTGGGCCGCATCGTATCCCACTGCACGCTGCGTAGTTGGGCTACCTTTGCACTGAATTGCGCGCTCCCCACCGTAAAGGTCAATTCATCGCCCACCTTGATTTTTAGGCTTTCCGCCAGTTTTTGCTCTACCGATACCAGTCCCGGCTGATCGGCTTGCCAAACACCGCCATCGGTGGCCTTGTTATCGTCCGGCAATTGTACCGCCCAGGTCAGACTCAATTCGCGTTGGGTAGCGCCTTCGCCCTGGGTGTCTTTGCTGACCCGGCCTTGCACCGCTTCGCTATTGATCGTTACCAAGCGCCCGCGCACCACCGGATAAAACCGGCTGCTGGCGATTTGCGCCTGCTGTAATTCGTTTTGAAATGCCTGCTGGCGTTCCGGCAGGATATTCAAGGCAAAATGATTCGGCGCCTGTTCCGGCAATTGCTGTTGCCAGTTGTCGATCAAATCGCTGCGTACCGTAAAACTCAGAGCCATGGCGGTGAGCGTGATGCTGAAGGCCAATATCTGGCTGACACTGGCCTGGCTGTTCCGCAGTAATCCCTGCAAACCGAAACGCCAATTCAAGCCCATCCTCGGCAACAGCTTACGCGCCAGCAATAACAAACCGTATATCGCCGCCCCTAAGCCCAGTAATGTCAGCGTGCCCAAACCCAATATGATGGAGGTCATTTTCGGGTCTTCGGTATAGCGCCAAATCAAGCCGCCAATAATCGCCAGCGCCAAACCGTAAATCAACCATCCGCTGGTGGGTAAGGGCTCCAGCTCACGGCGCAACACCCGCAATGGCGAGACTTTTTGCAAGCGCAGCAACGGCGGCAAAGCAAAACCCAGCAAGATTGCCAAGCCCGTCGTCAACCCAAAAAATACCGCCAACCAACTGGGACTGGCCAATTCTTCCGGCAACAAGGATTTTAACAGCTCGAATAAACCAAACTGCACCAACCAGCCCAGGCCGCAGCCGACGCCGCTGGCTAACAGGCCCAACACCAAAAACTGCAAACCGTACAGCCAGACAATTTCCGCTTGCTTACACCCCAGGCAGCGCAACAAGGCAGTGGCGTTGAAATGCCGTTCGGTGTAACGGCGGGTAGCCATCGCAATCGCCACGCCGGCAATCAAGATCACCACGATGCTGGACAAACCCAGGTAACGCTCGGCGCGCTGCAATGCCGATCCCAGTTCCGGGCGATCCTCATGTATATCCAGGATTTTTTGCGAACTGTTCAGTTGCGGCTTCAACCAGGTTTTAAAGGTAGCCAAGGCCTGTTCGTCACCGCTGAACTGGAAGGCGTAACGCACATGACTGCCGGGTTGAATCACGCCGGTCGCGGCCAAGTCGCTTTGATTGATCATCACCCGCGGCGAAAAGCTGTAAAAGTCGCCGCGTTTGTCCGGCTCGTAACTCAACACCCGGCCGATGGTCAGAGGTTTTTCGCCTACCGTCAATTTATCGCCGATTTTTAGATGCAGAGCCGGCAAGATGCGTTTGTCCACCCAGACCAAGCCGGGTTCCGGGCCCTGGCTGGCGACGACTTCATCCTGCGACTCGGCATCGCTGGTTTTCAATTTGCCGCGCAGCGGGTAGCCGCTGCTGACCGATTTTACCGAGGCCAACAGCATTTCCTGGTTTTCCAACAAAACGCTGGCAAACTCGCTAGTTTGCGAGTGGGATAAACCCAATTCGCCGGCCTTGGCCAACCAGGTTTCCGCTATGAGCGCCGGCGCAGCCACCACCAGATCGCCGGCTAAAAACTCGGCGGCTTGCACCGTCATGGTCCGATGCAAACGGTCGGCGAATAGCGATATGGCGGTGGAGCTGCTGACCGCAATCAGTAACGCCAACAACAATAAGGTCAACTCTCCGGAACGGCTGTCGCGCCACAACAGTTTCAGCGCCAGATTGACGCGTTTCATACCATGCTCCCGGCATCCAGACGAATCGTGCGCTGACAACGTCCGGCCAAAGTCATGTCGTGAGTCACCAAAATCAAAGTGGTATGTTGTTCTTGATTGAGCTCGAACAGCAGATCGATGATGTGCGCGCCGGTTTTGCTGTCCAGATTACCGGTCGGTTCGTCGGCAAACAAGATGGCCGGCTGGGTGACAAAGGCCCGCGCCAAGGCTACTCGTTGCTGTTCGCCGCCCGACAATTGCTTGGGGGTATGCGTCAAGCGCTGCGACAAGCCTACTCTGTCCAGCAAGGCCCGGGCAGCGGTCGCCGCTTGAGCATGCCCGCTGAGTTCCAGCGGCAGCATGACGTTTTCCAGAGCCGTCAACCCCGGCAGCAGTTGAAACGACTGAAACACGAAACCGACCAATTCGTTGCGCAGCAAGGCGCGGCCGTCTTCGTCCAATTTGGTCAGATCGCGGCCATTGACGACCACCCGGCCGGTGCTGGGCGTATCCAATCCAGCCAGCAAACTGAGCAGGGTGGATTTGCCGGAACCGGACTCGCCGACAATGGCCATACTCTCGCCCGGATTGATGATTAAATTCACCGAGGACAAGATGTGTAAAATGCCCTCGGAAGTTGGCACCGATTTACCGAGCTGTTCGGTAACGATAATCGGGGAACTGGTCTTATCAATATGAGTATTCAACATGTATAGCGTGGTCCTTGCCGTAATTCTGGGTTTACTACCGATAAACGCCATGGCGAAATCGATAGTGGTATTGGGTGACAGTATTAGTGCCGGTTACGGCATCGAAGTTCAGCTGGGCTGGGTGGCTTTGTTGCAAAACAAGCTGACCGACCTGCATAGCGACTATGTTATCAGTAACGAAAGCATCAGCGGCGATACTTCGGCTGGCGGCCTGGCGCGACTGGAGCAAATTTTATCGCGGCATAAACCGGATATTGTGTTGGTGGAGTTGGGCGCCAACGACGGCTTACGCGGTTTATCGCCGGCGGAAATGAAAAATAATCTGACCGAAATCACCCGGCGTTCGCAAAACGTCGGTGCCAAAGTGATGCTGCTGGGGATGAAGATCCCGCCCAATTACGGTAAGCGTTATGTCGAGATGTTTTACGAGGTTTTTCCGCAGCTATCCGCGGAATTGAAGATCCCGTACGTGCCGTTTATCCTGGAAGAGGTGGCGTTAAACCCGGAGATGATGCAGGCCGACGGCCTACATCCGAATGAGCTGGCACAACCGGTGATTGCCGAAAAGATTTGGGGATATTTACAAGCCTTGCTATAAACGCGAATCGCTAATTTGCCGCCAATGCTTGTTTAAACGCCGGCAATTGCCGATAACCGGCGATTTCGCCAGCCGTAAACATCCATTTCATTTTTTTTTGTAAGCGTTGCTGCTCGCGCGGTTCCAGCCAAAAACTCACGATCCTGCTCAGATAATGCCGCAGCAAATACAGTGGGATACCGGCTATATTTTTTCCGCCGGGTACATCGGCATACGCCAGCACCTGACAACGGGCCACGTTGAACATCCACCGGCAGACGTAGGCTTTCGTCATCCGCTCCGGGATGTTGCAGTGATACAGCAATGCTTCCGGCACATACCAAAACTCGCCGCCACCGCGCCGAAAACGGCCCATGTATTCGGTGTCTTCGGTAAACGGCACCGAAGTGCCCGGCCCAAGTTCTTCGCGAAACCAGCCATTTTTGGCGACGGCCTCGGCTCTTAACGCCGTATTGACGCCGCCCGGAATCACCTGTTCATCCAAAAATTGCTGGGACATGCCGAAATCGCGGGTATTGGTAATGCCACGCGGCAAGGCAAACTCACCTTCGGTATGCAACCAGTCGGGGATGTCGCCCAGCCATTTGGGTAATACTTTGCCGGCAAAACCGTCGATTTCCGGATGCAGCGCTGCGGCATCAATGTAAGCCTGCAGCCAGCTTGCTTGCGGTTCGACATCGTCGTCGGTGAACACCAATAATTCACCTTGCGCTTGCTTGATGGCGCGATTCAAAGCGCGGGACTTACCGGGAATCGGCTCAGTGACGCAAAGCACCGGCAGTCGACCACGCTCAGCTTCGGCGGCGATCACCGCAACAGTGTCGTCGCTGCTGCCGTTATCAACCATCAGCAATTCCCAGCGGGTCTCCCTATTCAGCCGCATGGCGGCCAATGCGTCGAACAAGCGCGGCAATATCGACGCTCTGTTACGGGTGCTGATAATCACGGAGGCGTTTAACATAGGTTGCAGACCTAATTTTGAATTTTGGATTAAGCAATATTACAGCGGATGATCGAAATAATCGCCATCGATCCCGCTTCGGTACCAATTTTGCAAAATGTTGCCGGCTAGCGGCGGCTCGCGATAGATCAGATAGCGGTTACCGCGCGACGGCACTGCTTCATAGCCAAGACTGCGGAACAGACTGGTCAATGACGGCGAGGCGACTTCCAGACTGCCCCAGCTAATCCCGTTCTCCCGCCAATAAGCAAATAGGTAATACAACAGAGTCTGTAAGGCCGGCTCATCGTCCAAGGGATAAAACACGTCACGCAATACTGCCATGCTGATAGCATCCCCAAAGCCTTGCTGATGCCAGACTGCATAAGCGCGCAATTTGCCGGCGGCGTCGCGCAGCGCGAAAAGCCTTAAAGGACAGGTAGGGAAATCGAATAAACGCCAATTCAAATAGCGACTGCTACGTTCCAGACAAGCGGCATAGCCCGCTTTCGCCCGTTCCCACAATTCATCAAACTCGGTGTCACAACGGAAAACCTCCGCGAATGTAAAACCGCCGCTACGCAATTTGACATTACGTAAGCGCAAGTTGATGTCGAATATGCTGCCCAACAAATAGCCCAACGATTTGCCGGCGCGTTTCTCCCAGGAGCCGCGATAACCGACGCGCAAACGATAAAAATCGTTATCGCTGCCGCCAATCGGCACAAAGCCGCATTTTTTGAAGGCTTTCTGGGTAATCACGCCGGCAGTCACCGTGCCGTTGAACCGGGCAAATTCGAGGCTGTGTTCGATCAGCTTGGTGGCTAAGCCCTGCCCGCGAAACTGCTCATCTACACAGGTATTGGAACCGAAGGCAAGCGTTACGGATTCGCCGTTCAACCACCAGGGTTGCACGAACATGGCCCGGAAACCCGCCAAACGCCCATTGTGCCAAACCCCGACGCCGGCGCACGGCAAGGCGTTCTGCCATGGGTTATGCACGATACGGGATTCGAACCATTGCTGGATATATTCGGGGTGTTGCTGAAACTCCTCGAAATTGGCAACGGCAATTCGAATGCAATCCGGAATATCCGCCAGTTGGATAGGTCCATAAACAAAATGGTCTGCAACAGCGGACATAGGCTTTCTCGAAAAGATGCGGAAAATGATTAGCGAGGCCTAACTATCGTTAGCAAAGGCATCAACGAAAATCGAAAACTATTATCGGTGCAAACTTGCTGTAATACCAAACGACAGCTTAGTTTTAAAAGGATTGACGGGGCAGGAAGGTGATACTGGGCAACGCGCACACGTTGCCCAAGTCCACACCATAGCTGTATAGCGCTTACCGGACTGAATTCAAAACTGCTTTGGCATCAAGCAAATTGCTGCGTTTTTTCAAACCCAGGATGCCCAGCATCCCGCTGAGAAAAAACCAGGCCGCCGTGGGTAAGGCGGCTTTCAATTCAGCTGTTTTGCTTTCGTCTATCACTGGCTGGAAAACCGTGCCAAGCAGACCAAGTAAACCCGTTTGCGAAACAATGTCGCCAAGCCCTGCTATGTCCGACAAAGCTTGCTGAAATGTCACGACTGCACTGGTTTTGACCCGTGTAAACAGTGTCAGCGCATAGTCCTGCAAGGGCTTATCCGCTACTGGATTCAATGGAGGCTCCTGATAAGCGCTTGGCAAATCCGGCAAAATCGTTTGGAAGGATTCGAGCGGGTTTAACGTATTTTCGGTTGTAGCCGCTTGCGCAAGCTGTATCCCCCAAAACGATAAACCGATAAAAAATAACGCGGAAAGTAACGGCTTGTTTGTGTCCATATTAAAACCCCAGAATTAATCAATTAGTTAAGAGGTGAAACCCTACTCACACAAGCCGGACCGATTACGGCAGACATCGGCTCATAGTATAGGCATCCATACACAGGAGAATAGCACTATACGTGCCAAATGCAAGAGGCTGATTTATATCAATATTTCCCATCCACCTTTAAAACTTGTTGGCACAGAAGCCACAAAAAGCCGATTAAATGCTGCTAACACAACAACTTAGCGGCCAACGGCGTCATCAAAACCTCAACAGCAAATTCCACCGAACCAGCCGGTTTTTTCTGTTCGAATCCAGTGACCGGCAACACCGCCACCACCCAAGCTAAAGGCTAATCTCCCATCGACAAACGGCGGTTTTCTTGTTGAAAGATAGCCATAAATTGTTAGAGTAGTAGGCAAGTGACTGAACACTAAGACTCGGGAGCATCATGTTACGCAAAATACTGATCGCCAATCGCGGCGAAATTGCCGTCCGAATCATTCGGGCCTGCGCGGAAATGGGCATTCGTTCAGCAGCTATCTATTCAGAAGCCGATCGATTTGCCTTGCACGTTAAAAAAGCTGACGAATCGCATTACATCGGCAGCGAACCACTGGCCGGTTATTTAAACATCTACGGCTTGGTGGATTTGGCCTTGCGCACCGGCTGCGATGCCATTCATCCCGGCTACGGTTTTTTATCGGAAAACGCCCAATTCGCCAAAGCCTGCCAGGAACGTGGCTTGGTGTTTATCGGCCCGTCCGCGGAAGTGATTCAGCGCATGGGCGATAAGACCGAAGCCCGCAGCGCGATGATAGCCGCGGGTCTGCCGGTGACGCCCGGCTCGGACGGCAACCTGGATAGCGTCGAACACGCCTTGCAGGTCGCCGAACAAATCGGTTATCCGATCATGCTGAAAGCGACATCCGGTGGCGGGGGTCGCGGCATCCGGCGTTGCGACAATCCCAACGAATTGCGGCAAAACTATCAGCGAGTGATTTCCGAAGCCACCAAAGCCTTCGGCAGCGCCGATGTGTTTTTGGAAAAGTGCGTGGTCAACCCGATTCACATTGAGGTGCAGGTATTGGCCGACCATTTCGGTAACACCATCCATCTTTACGAGCGTGATTGCTCGGTGCAGCGCCGCAACCAGAAATTGATCGAAATTGCCCCTTCGCCGCAACTGGATGAGGCGCAACGTCAGTACCTGGGCGGTTTGGCTGTGATGGCCGCCAAAGCGGTCGGTTACACCAATGCCGGCACGGTGGAGTTTCTGCTGGACACCAACGGTCGCTTCTACTTCATGGAAATGAACACCCGGGTGCAAGTCGAGCACACCATCACCGAAACCATCACCGGCGTGGATATTGTTGAGGAACAAATCCGCGTCGCCGCGGGTTTGCCGCTACGTTTCAAGCAGGAAGAAATCGTCAGACGCGGTTATGCGATTCAATTTAGGGTCAATGCCGAAGACCCGAAAAATAATTTCCTGCCCAGCTTCGGCCACATTAGCCGCTACTATGCCCCCGGCGGCCCCGGCGTGCGCACCGATACGGCGATTTATACCGGATACGAAGTGCCGCCGTTTTACGACTCGATGCTGGCTAAAGTCATCGTCAGCGCGATGACCTGGGAAGATGCGATCAATCGCGGTGAGCGCGCCTTGAAAGACATGGGCTTGTTCGGCATCAAAACCACGATTCCGTATTACTTAAAAATTCTCGGTCATCCGGATTTTCGCCGCGGTCGGTTCAACACTGGCTTTGTCGAAGCCAATCCCGATCTGATCAACTATTCCAACAAGCCGCGACCGGAAATTCTGGCCAGCGTGCTGGCGGCGGTTGTCGCCTCTCATACTGGCCTGTAAACCCAAGGAAACCCCATGAGCAAAGTTTACGTAACCGACGTTATCCTCCGCGACGCCCACCAATCACTCATCGCCACTCGCATGCGCACCGAAGACATGCTGCCGGCCTGCGCCATGCTGGACGACATCGGCTATTGGTCTCTGGAATGCTGGGGCGGCGCCACCTTCGACGCCTGTCTGCGTTTCTTGAAGGAAGACCCCTGGGAACGGCTGAGCAAGCTGAAAGCCGCCCTACCCAATACCCGCCTGCAAATGCTGTTGCGCGGGCAAAACCTGCTCGGCTACCGGCATTATTCGGACGACGTGGTGCGCAAGTTTGTCGAAACGGCAGCTCTCAACGGCATGGACGTGTTCCGCATCTTCGATGCACTAAACGACATCCGCAACCTAGAAACTGCCATCGAAGCCACCAAAGCCGCCGGCAAACATGCGCAAGGTACGATTTGTTACACCACCAGCCCGGTGCATGACATCGCCAGTTTCATCAAATTGGGTAAAGGCCTGGCCGACTTGGGCTGCAATTCGATTGCCATCAAAGACATGGCCGGTCTGTTGACGCCTTACGTCGCCGGCGAATTGGTCAAAGCACTGAAAGATGCCGTCGATTTGCCGCTGCACCTGCATTGCCACGCTACCGCAGGCTTGGCAGAAATGTGTCAGCTCAAGGCTATTGAAGCCGGCTGCGAACATGTCGATACCGCGCTGTCCTCCTGGGCCGGCGGCACCAGCCATCCGCCAACCGAATCATTGGTCACCGCGCTACGCGGCACCGATTACGACACCGGCCTGGATTTGGATAAACTGCAATCGGTGAATCAGTATTTTCTGGAAGTACGAAAAAAATACCGCCGCTTCGAAAGCGAATTTACCGGCATAGACACCCGTGTGCATATCTTCCAGGTGCCCGGTGGCATGATCTCCAACCTGGCCAACCAATTAAAAGAGCGCAATGCTTTGGATCGCATGGCCGAGGTGTATAAAGAAATTCCCGAAGTCCGCAAAGACTTGGGCTACCCGCCATTGGTGACCCCCACTTCACAAATCGTCGGCACGCAAGCCGTGTTGAACGTGCTGACCGGCAAGCGTTACGACACCATCAGCAATGAAGTGAAACGCTACCTGCACGGCGGCTACGGCAAAGCGCCGGCGCCGGTCAATCCGCAACTGCTAGCCAAGGCAGTCGGCAAGGAAGAAGTGATCGAGTGCCGTCCGGCGGATTTGCTCAAACCGGAATTCGAACATCTGCGTCACGAAATCGCCCATCTGGCGATGAATGACGAAGACGTGCTGAGCTTTGCGATGTTCCCGGAAATT
The DNA here is from genome assembly GCF_014850975.1 of Methylomonas fluvii. Taxonomy (GTDB): domain Bacteria; phylum Pseudomonadota; class Gammaproteobacteria; order Methylococcales; family Methylomonadaceae; genus Methylomonas; species Methylomonas fluvii. The sequence continues at coordinate 226,906 of NZ_JACXST010000001.1, forward strand.
GGTAAACAATTTTTGGAGCTGCGCTCCACCGACAGCTTGGTCGCCGAACCCCTGGAGTTGGAAGAAGCCCCTGTGTCTGCGGAAGTTAAAAAAGCCGCCACCGAATTCAACGTGGCGCTACACGGCGAGCAATATCACGTCAAAGTCACCGGTGCGGGCCCGAAAAACCAAAGCTTGCGGCATTTTTACTTCACCGTGGACGGTATGCCTGAAGAAATCGTCATCGAAACCCTGGACGAAATTGTGCTGGACGGCGGCGCGCAAGGCGCGGTGCAAAGCGCCATCGCCAGCAAACGCCGCCGGCCTAGCGAGCCGGGCGACGTGGTCACCAGCATGCCTTGCAATATCATCGATGTGTTGGTCAAGGAAGGCCAAAAAGTCAAGGCCGGCCAATCTTTGCTGGTGACTGAAGCGATGAAAATGGAAACCGAGATCACGGCGCCGATAGCCGGCATCGTCAAAGCCATTTATGTGGCAAAAGGTGATGCAGTTAACCCTAATGAGGTTCTGGTCGAAATTAATTAGGAGAAAAGACTAAAGGCGACAGGTAAAATGGCGCGTTTGCCGCAAGGATGACTATTATATTTTTGCGGCTGTTTGCTTCGGCGAATAATTTCACCACTACAATTATGTCGGCCGCTCGTCTTTTTAGATTTTCATCTTTCGCCTGATTACTTTGAATCCTAAACCCGTCACCGAAGAATCCATCCGCCACGCCGTCGAACTGTTACGGCAAGGCCAATTGGTCGCCTTTCCGACCGAAACCGTATACGGACTCGGCGCGGATGCAGCCAATCCCGATGCGGTTGCCAAAATTTTTGCCGCGAAAGGTAGACCGGCCGATCATCCGCTGATCGTGCATATTGCCAGCGCCGCACAAATGCACGATTGGGCGGAAGCCGTGCCGGAAGCGGCATTAAGGCTGGCCGAACACTTCTGGCCGGGCCCGCTGACGATAATATTGAATAAAAAATCGACCGTTCCGGCCTCCGTTACCGGCGGTCAGGATACGGTGGGGTTACGGGTGCCGGCCAATCCGGTTGCGCTGCAATTATTGTCGGCCTTCGGCGGCGGCATCGCCGCGCCATCGGCCAATCGCTTCGGCCATATCAGCCCGACACAAGCCGAACATGTCGCGGAAGAACTCGGCGATAGCGTGGGCTGCATCCTGGACGGCGGCGCTTGTTCGGTGGGCGTGGAATCGACCATTATCGATCTCAGCGACGGTGTTCCCGCCATTCTCAGACCTGGCCGGATTACCCGCAGCCAATTGAAAGCGGTACTGCAAACCGATGTGCGCCTGTCGACGCAAAGCAAGATTCGCGCCCCCGGCATGCTGGCGGTGCATTACGCGCCCAATACCATGGCCTTGCTGTGCCCGGCCGATACCCTGATCACGATGACCGACGATTTGTGCGCACAAGGCAATCACATCGGCATCTTGGCCTTCAGCACGGAAATCGCCGAAATTCCCTGTCTGCATTTACTCAGATTACCGGCCGATGCCGAGCTTTACGAACCGGCTTTGTATAGCTCCTTACGCGCCCTGGACAATCTGCAGCTAGATACCATCCTGATTGAGCAACCGCCCGACAACGAAGCCTGGGCAGCGGTCAACGACCGGCTGAATAAAGCCACGGTTTAACATGACCGACGAAGAATGGCTGCGCCATGCCATCCGCCTGGCACAGCGCGCCGAAAGCCAAGGAGAAGTCCCGGTCGGCGCGCTGCTGGTTCATGAAGGCCGCTGCATCGCCGAAGGCTGGAATCAACCCATACAAAGCAACGATCCCACCGCCCACGCGGAAATGGTCGCGCTACGCAAGGCCGGTCAAGTCTTGAACAATTATCGCCTGATAGACACCACCCTATATGTCACCTTGGAGCCCTGCGTGATGTGCATGGGCGCCATCGCCCACGCCCGGGTCAAGCGTTTGGTATTCGGCGCTTATGACCCCAAACGCGGCGCAGTCTGCCATGCGCTGCAACTCAGCGATGCGGCGTTTTTAAATCACCGCGTGGAATGGACGGGGGGGATTCTGGAGGCGGATTGCGCGGAACTACTCAGCGATTTTTTCAAAGCCAAACGCCAGCAGTCGAAAGGCCGATAATACATCCAACCCAAACAAATTATTCAATTGGCCTATCCGCTAGCATGTCGAATAGCTGCCTGCCTATTGCCTGGATCCGCTTGCAGTTATTGATGCGTAAAGTACCTTGATAACAACCCTCTTAAATCTTTAATGCCTTGGCGAGCAGGCTTTTTTATTGGTTATGCCTGCCTAAACTGTCTTCAACTCTCAATTAGACAGCCTGTTTACTTCATTTGCGTCGATTCTGAATGTCTATTCTCAGGCTCTTCGGCTACATTTTCCAAATGCCGATGAAACATAAAACGCTGTAGCGTACCGGTATAAGTCACACCCGAGTGGTAATCGTAAATCTCCACTTTAGATTCTTCCTCGGTTTGCAATGGCGCTTTTAACTTGGTGCTTTCATGATGTTCCGCAATAGCGGCAGTTGCAAATCCCATACTCAAAACGGCAGATATGGCGAGTTTTATCGTGTTTTTAACTCGTTTCATGATGATCACTCCTATCCAGTAGCAAACGATCCAGGCGTTTTCGAGACTTTCCGAATTGACGATCGTTCCTAAATCCACTGTTGATTAAAACACGCGTAACTGACTCGCTTGAAATTTGCTAAACACGCTCCCATTTTGCCGACGGAGCGGTTCAGTGGAATTGATTATCCAGCGCTGCCGCCATTTTAAAATAGCTCTGATCCGTTCCCACGATTCTGGGTAGGAACCAACAAACCGGAGGCCGACATGCAACATCCCAATCATCCCGATTCGCCCGATGTATTCATTAAACGCGTATTCGCCGTCGGTGCAGTGGCCGCCCTGCTGATATTGCTTTGGCATTGGCAGCCGGGAGCACCGGTGACCGAGTCCGCCCCGATCAGAACCGTCACCGCGCGCGGCGATTTGGCGGCGGACGAAAAAAGCACCATCGAACTGTTCGAAAAGTCGCGAGATTCGGTGGTTTACATCAGCACCGCCGCGCTAGTGCGCAATGTCTGGACCCGCGACGTGTTTGCAGTTCCCAAGGGCACGGGTTCCGGATTTATCTGGGACGAAGCCGGCCACGTGGTGACTAACTTTCATGTCATTGCCGGTGCCAACGAAGCCACGGTAAAACTAGCCGACGGCCGCGATTACAAGGCGGCGCTGGTTGGCGCCAGCCAGGTGCATGATATTGCGGTGTTGAAAATCGGCGTCGAGTTCAAACGGCCGCCGCCGGTACCGATCGGCACCAGCCGCGACTTAAAAGTTGGCCAAAAAGTATTCGCTATCGGTAACCCATTTGGCTTGGACTGGACCTTGACTGGCGGCATCGTCTCCGCGCTGGACCGCTCGCTGGGCGGCCAGGAGGGACGGGCTGTCGAGCATTTGATACAAACCGACGCGGCCATCAATCCCGGCAACTCCGGCGGTCCGCTACTGGATTCCGCCGGCCGCCTGATTGGCATCAATACTGCAATTTATAGCCCGAGCGGCGCTTCGGCCGGCATCGGTTTTGCGGTGCCAGTGGTTACGGTGATGCGGGTGGTGCCGGAATTGATCAAGCAAGGCAAATACATCCGCCCGGCCTTAGGCATCGAAATAGACCAGCAGATGAACGAGCAATTGGCGGCTTTGACCGGCACAGCCGGCGTCGCAGTATTGCGGGTGCAACCCGGTTCGGCGGCGGAAAAAGCCGGCCTACAAGGCGTATCGATAACGGCCAACGGCGTGGAGCCGGGTGACATCATCGTCGCCATCAACGGTAAGGAAGTCGATACGCTCTCAAAACTGTTCGCCCGCCTGGACGACCAGAAGATCGGCGACGTCGTGAAAATCCAGGTCGTTAATAACGGCAACAAACGGGAGGTCGAAGTAACTTTACAGCCGGGAAATTGATTGCTTCAGCGGCATGGCGCCGATCTCGCCATTTCGGGATCGGCTGGTATGCTCGGTAAAGACATTCCTCAAGCAGACCAAGCCATGCCGACCGCCAAATCACCCAGGCTGAACCCGAATAAATTACTGCTCAGCAAATGGACCGCTGTTACCCCGCAAAACAAGGAAAAACACTTTATCGTCAGTAAATTACTGCTGCCGGACGATCCTGACGCGCCGCTGGAAATGATCGAGCTGGAAGCGGTGTTTAGCAAACGGGTGCAAATCATGCCGTGGCGGGATTTACGTAATACCGACAACTGGCGCCAGGGCTGGCATTGAGCGATGAGCTACAACCTGGTTTGGTTCAAGCGTGATCTGCGGGTACACGACCATGCGCCACTGCTGAACGCCGGCCGCAACGCGCCGGTGTTGTGTTTGTTTATCATCGAACCCAGTTTGTGGGCGGCGGCCGACGCAGCAACGCAACACTACCAATTTTTACGGGAAAGCCTGCTTGATTTGGATGCTGCGTTACGTAAACGCGGCGGCGGTTTACGTATCGAAGTGGGCGAAGCCGTGGCGGTTTTGCAGCGGCTTTGGCAGGAAGCGCCGTTCCTGGCGGTGTATTCCCATCAGGAAACCGGCAACTGGCTGAGCTTTCAGCGCGACTTGGCGGTGCGAGGCTGGTGCCGGGAACGCGGCTTGCATTGGCAGGAATTTGCCCAGTTTGGTGTGGTCCGCCGATTGCGAGATCGCGATGCGTGGAAAGCGCATTGGGAAGCGCTGATGGCCGAACCCTGCCTGGAACCTCCAGTTTGCGATTGGATAGCCGTCCCTAAACTGCCGATCTTGCCCGAGCCGCACACCCTGGGCTTAATCCATCCCGACCCGCCGCAGCGCCAAATAGGCGGCCGTCGCCAAGGTATCGAAACCTTGCGTGACTTTCTGTTCGACCGTTGCGGTGCTTACCGAGGCAGCATCTCCTCGCCCTTATCCGCACCGACGGCCTGTTCGCGACTTTCTGCTTACCTGGCCTTCGGCTGTTTAAGTTTGCGGGAGGTCGTACAAGCCACCCGCCGCCAGTTGGCTGCTTTACCGCGCGGCGATGCCCGTCGAGCCGGTTTGACGGCTTTCATCAGCCGCTTGTACTGGCATTGCCATTTCATGCAAAAGCTGGAAAGCGAACCGGAACTGGAATTTACCAACCTGCATCGCGGCTATGACGGCTTGCGCGAAGCGGACTGGAACCCGGCGCATTTTCAGGCCTTAAGCGCAGGGCAAACGGGTTGGCCATTGGTCGATGCCTGTGTGGCGATGCTACAGCAAACCGGCTGGCTGAATTTCCGCATGCGGGCCATGCTGGTATCGGTGGCGAGTTATCCGCTATGGCTGCATTGGCAACCGGTCGGCACTTGGCTGGCCCGGCAATTTCTGGATTATGAACCCGGCATCCACTGGAGCCAGATGCAAATGCAAGCCGGCACCACCGGCATTAATACCACCCGAGTCTACAACCCGATCAAACAGGCCCGAGACCACGATCCGCACGGTCATTTTGTCCGACATTGGCTGCCAGCCTTACGCCGCGTGCCACAGGAATGGCTGTTCGAACCGTGGCGCATGCCGGTAAAACTGCAACAGCAATGCGGCGTAAGCGTCGGTGTCGATATTGCCGAACCGCCGGTCGATCTTGAACGCGCCACCCGGCAGGCCAAAGCCCGTCTTTACCAACTGCGAGGCCGCGCCGACGTGAAAGTCGCCAAGGCCGCTATCGTCGAAAAACACGGTTCGCGCAAACAGCCGATCCGCCGTAAAACCAAAATCGCTGTCGGCGACTGGGTACAAACCCAGTTCGAGTTTTAATGCATCAAAAAGCCCTGCTACCTGCCAAGCCCTGCGCGGTCTGCGGTCGCCCCTTCGTTTGGCGTAAAAAATGGGCCAGGGTTTGGGATGCGGTGAAATATTGCTCAGAGCGTTGCCGCCGGCAACGCGGCACGGCCAAGACCGCATGACGACCTTGCGGCTCATTCTGGGCGATCAGTTAAATCCGCTGCACAGTTGGTTTGCACAAACCGATAGAGAAGTGGTTTATACACTGATGGAAATCCGCCAGGAAACCGATTACGTCTTGCATCATGCGCAAAAAATCATCGGCATTTTCGCGGCGATGCGCGATTTCGCTCAGCATTTATCGGCCCAAGGCCATCGCGTGCATTACCTGAAAATTGGCGATAGCGGCAACCGCCAGTCGCTGACCGCCAATTTGGATGCGTTGATTGCGCAGTATCGGGTCCAGCATTTTGAATACCAACTCCCCGACGAATGGCGTTTGGATCAGCAATTGCGCAGCTATTGCCAACAGTTGCCCATCAGCAGCCAAGCCTGCGACAGCGAGCACTTCTATAGCCAGCGGGATGAAGCGGCACAACTGTTCGGTGCCAAGTCGCATTGGCTGATGGAAATGTTCTATCGGCGCATGCGCATCAAACACCGGGTGTTATTGGCGGACAATCAGCGACCAATGGGTGGACAATGGAATTACGATCACGACAACCGCAAGACTTGGCCGGGCACACCGGCGGTCCCTGTTGACACTCGGCCCCGTCACGACCATAGCGCGATTTGGCAAAGCATCGTCGCGGCGAGCGTGAACAGTTTCGGCGCGGCCGACGCCGATGATTTCCGCTGGCCGCTGAATCGCACTGAAGCCTTGCAGCAACTGGAAGCCTTCATCGCCGATAGCTTGCCGCAGTTCGGCGATTTTCAGGATGCCATGAGCCGGCGCAGTTGGCGGCTGTTTCATTCGCTGCTGTCGTTTGCGCTGAACACCAAAATGCTCAATCCGCGCGAAGTGGTCGAACGTGCCGAACAGGCTTATCGCCAAGGCCACGCGCCACTGGCGGCAGCGGAAGGCTTCATCCGGCAGATTCTCGGTTGGCGCGAGTACGTGCGCGGCGTGTATTGGGCAAAGATGCCGGACTATACCGCGCACAATTATTTCGGCCACGACCGACCTTTACCCGCCTGGTTCTGGACCGGCGAAACCCAAATGAATTGCCTGGCGGCCGCCATCGGCCAATCGCTGCAGTATGCTTATGCCCACCACATTCAACGGCTGATGGTGATCGGCAACTTCGCCCTGCTGGCGGGCCTGGCACCGGAAGCCGTGCATCGTTGGTATCTGGGCGTGTATATCGACGCTTTTGAATGGGTGGAATTGCCTAACACGCTGGGCATGAGCCAGTTTGCCGACGGCGGCCTGCTGGCCACCAAACCCTATGTATCCAGCGCCGCGTACATCGACCGGATGAGCGATTATTGCAAGGGCTGCCACTACGACAAAAAAGCCCGCACCGGCGAGCGAGCCTGTCCATTCAATGCGCTGTACTGGGATTTTTTTATCCGCCATCGCGACAAGCTAAACCACAACCCGCGCCTGAGTATGGTCTATCGCAATCTGGATCGGTTTACCGCTGCTGAGCTTGAGGCGATCACTCGGCGTGCGGAAACGGTTTTGGAGGATTTGCCGGGGCTTTGAAACTACTTTTAATCGGGCTCTTAATAACGCTGACGTTTCCGTTTAGGATAAATTGGACCAGCCGTTTTTTGCAACCATAGCGGATACTTTGAATGATGAGTGTAATCAGTAAACCAGCCAATCCTCAGGGCAAGGGAAGCGTCGCGGTATTGGACAGTTTGCAGCAGGCCAAAAAGCAGCTGATTGCCCCCGCCAAAAACATTCAGCAAATCAGCAGCGATTTATTTACCTCGTTGTTTGTTTTGAATAGCCAAATTCGTTTTAAACCGACCACGGGACAAGCGTATTGGCTGTATTTTAAGGATGAGCAATATCGCCTGTCGTTGATTGCGCCGGAACAATGGCCGCCAAGCCAGTCCGGCCGGTGCATAGGCACTTGCGAATTACAGTCGGATTTAACCTGGACCTTGGCCTTATCCGAGGCTTGCGCCAATGACGGTGCTTTTATCCAAGAGATTGCGGATCAGCGCCTACAACTGGAACAGACACTACAACAGGCCGAAAAAATCGACGATGTATTGCCGGTTTATCTGGAAACCCTGCCCTACTATTCCCGAGTACTGGCCGCGACGCTGGCCTATTCGCTGAAGCAATCCATGCAAAAATCGGGTATTTTGGGTTTGAGTTTTCGGCAAGCGGAAAAGTTACTAATAAACCATATCGATTAAATAATCTCGCAGACGATTCGACCCAACGTCTTTGATTTTAAGGCGTTAAAGCCAATAGTCTAGCCATTGCCGTCATTGGGCTATAAAATCGAATGTCGGTTTTAGTAATGTTTTCGATCATTGATGATGTCAAAAATAAAATGCAGGTCGGGCAATGCTTTTCTGCCCACCTTTTGAAGATAACAGCTTTAATTCCGCGTGGGCACAAAAAACCTGTGCCCTACTAGGCTGGCCTTATTCGAGTTTTCAGAATTAGGTCAAGCAAGGAATCTATCCCGAAAACTGGGTGGCGTTATGCCGCTGGATATTGAAGGCATTGAATAACTCGAAAGATGCGCCGCCCGTTGGTTAGCGCATCCTAGGGGCTAAATTATCTTCGATCTTCTATACAACCAGACTCCCAAGGATCTGGTGCCGGATTTAGCCAGCTTTCAGCTGTTACAGCATCTTTAATAGCACCTTCAAGTTCAAATAATGCTCGGCCATAAATAACCGATTTATTTTTTTCGCCCGAATTAAAAGTAATTTTCATATATGACATATCAGTCCATGTTAAATGCTTTTTCTTCATTTCCTCTGAATAATCATCAGGGCGATCAAAAAAACCAACTTCGTCGAACTTTGCTATTAAATCCTTAATCTTTATTTTTTCTATATTTTTATAGCGATCTCCTTTTATATGTACATAATGCTTACCCTGCCAATGAACATTACCGGTACTGAAAATTTCGATTTTATACTCATAAGCGCAAGTGCATGATGGGCAATATGTTTGCAACGTGATAATGGGGCGGCTATTTTTAGCCGAAGCCACCGTAGAATAAAATATCCAAAAGAACACACTGAGCAATATCGTAATTGCCGTTTTTTTTGATTCTTCAATTTCACATTAATCTCCCTCATTTCCTGTACTTTTTGTCAATCATGAGCAAGCAGACTTGATGGAATCGAGGATTCGAAGGCCAACACCCTTAAAAATAGTCAGCTAATGGCCGATAGTCGCCCAAACTCTCGGGAAAAGCCACCCTTCAAACCGTTCGCATTGTTAATTTAGCGCCTCTGTCAGTTGGGCGTTTTGGATAGCAATTGAGGCAAGGTGTGGCCGCCATACTCGGTCGAAGACGGCCCACTTGCTCAATTCACCTTAGGCCTCGCCGCTCCTCGGCAACGGGCCTTGATACAATTCCGCCATCGCCTGAAACACGTAAGCCAATAGCGGCTGGTCGATAAACGTGCCGAAGAACAGATAAGGTTCGGCCTGATTGGCGGCGCGAATCTTGGCATGAGTTTCCGGATTATCGCCGGCGTAGGCGCGGAACAATTCCAGCCAGGTCCGGGCCAGTTGCTGCATGCGCGGATCGCTCGGCGGCGTGCCGTCTTCCCTATGTTGGCGTATCGCGGCGATCAGCGGCGGCCACTCGTCGGCGCGCTTACCATAGTTCTCGCGCATAAAGCTGAATTCATCGGCAGCGAGGTATTTTTCGTAGATCGTCAATTTAGTCTCGATGAACGCGCTTTGAATGTAAGCAACGAGTTCCGGGGTCACGCCGGTTTTGGCTTGCATCGTCGGTTCACCGACCATCATGGCGTTGAGTTTGACGAGTAGCCGAGGATCGCCTTGGGTGTCGCGCTCCAGCATGCTGATCCATTGCCGTGCCAATTCCTGGGCCTCGGCACTCTCCGGCACAAACCCGGCTTGCATCGCCTCGTGCACCACTTGAACCAGTGCCGCCCATTCGCCGGCAGTGGAGTTCTCGTCTATATCCAGTAGCGGCAAGCGCTTCAGGTCGTTGGCGGAAAAATATTTATCGTACATGGTCATCATCTCCAGTGTGGTTAGCCAATCGGCAAGCTCCGGCTCTTCTCCGCGCGTTAATTGCAGTTGCAGGCCACACAAACGCTCGCGCAAGGCTTGGCTTTGCGCAATCTGCCGGTCCAAGGCTTCAATCTGCCGTTCGACGATAGTCGCGAGATTCAGTCCGGAGTTTGCCAAAATGTCTCCGATGTCGGCCAGCGACAAACCAAACCGCCGTAAGGCTTGAATTTGATGCAATCTGGAAATGTCCGCCCGGTTATACAGCCGGTAGCCGCTATCGGAACGCGCGGAAGGCTTAAGCAAGCCAATGCTGTCGTAGTGATGCAGGGTACGGACCGTCAGTCCGCAGCGTTTGGCGAGATCGCCCACTTTAAGCAGCATGGATTAGCTCCTTCGTTATGCGTGCCGCCAGCATAGAGCGTGACGTTGCGTCAGGGTCAAGCGCCATGGTTAAGATAAATTGATCGCCGATTGGATCTGGGTTATTGAAGTGTTGATGGCCGCTTCCGGGGCCTCAAGCCATCACATCCAGTTTCGGCGGCAAGGCCATGCCGTCGATACGTTTAACGTTGCTCAACACTTTTTCCAGAAAAGCGGTGTCTTCGTGACGGCTTTTCTGAAATTCGATCTGCCCTTCGATCTGGCCCAAATAATCCATCTTCACGTCGCCGACATTGCCTGCGCCGGACGAGTTGATGGTGGCGGTTGGAATGTAAGGCACGACGTCTAGCAAACCGTCCACGCCGGATTTGATCAAGGCGTTGATTTCATTGAGCGAGACCTGGCACATATTGACGGTCCGCGGCGCTTGGCTCTGATCGGCTATCTCGGCGACTTTTGCGATTGCCGGAGACGGCAAGGTTTTTCCGCTGACTGCGTGACTAGCGGCAAGGTTGGGTCCTATAGTCGAAATATTCATCGCAAACTCCTGGTTTTAGGGTGAGTATCCATCGCACCTAGCAAAATAGACGCCATTTGTTGAGACTTGAGATTATCGAATTGGCGTTTTTACGAGTGGTCTTTGTCGGCCGGCGGCAATAACCGGCTCAGCAGGGCATATAAGGCCTCCGGGTCCAAGGGCTTATGCAGTACCAGGTAACCTTCCTGCTCGGCTTGGGCCAGGGCCGGGGAATTGAATTCGCCGCTGATCATCGCCCCGGCGGCGTCCGGGCAGCACTCCAGCAAGGCTTGCAACAACTCGAAGCCGCTTTCGCCCGAGCGCAAGCGCTGGTCGCAAAAAATGGCGTGCGGTGCGAAGCCGGCATCGAGCAGGGCCAATGCGTCGTTGGCCGATGCCGCGCAAGCCGTTTCCACGCCCCACGAATTCAATAAGGCTTGCCAGGCATTGCGCACTTGCGGTTCGTCGTCGATCACCAGGCAACGGCCGCTAAGCACTGCGGCTTGCTCGACCGGTGCGACGGCTTGGTCAGCCGCCATAGCCCACCGCTCGGGGCTGGGAGCGGCGGCCGACAATCGCAACCAAAAGCGTGAACCGCGGCCTTCTCGCGAACTCAAACCCTGGCTGGCGCCCATCAAATCCGCGCAACGCGCCACCACCGCCAAACCCAAGCCGTGTCCGGCGTTATCGATGCGCCAGGCATGCTCGGGACGAAAGAATGGCGAGTAAATCCGCTGTTGGTCATCTTCGGCGATGCCGACCCCGGTATCCCAAACCTCGAACTGCCAACAAGCGCTGCGCCGCCGCGCCGCCATCAGCACCCCGCCTTGCTGGGTATAGCGCAAGGCATTTTGCATCAGGTTGATCATGGACTGGCGCAACAACATGGCATCGGCGGTGACTAAGGCTCGGCCGCCGCTCAACCGCACTCTGAGATCGATTTGCCGTGAGCGGGCTTCTTCTCGAAACAGCGTCGCGACATCGTTCATCAGCGGGTCTAGCGCGACAGTTTGCAGATTGACCGGCTGGGCACCCGACTCGATTCTGGACAAATCCAACAGCGAGTTGAACATCTGCGTCACCGACTGCACGCTTTGCCGCAAATCCTGCAAGGCTGGGCCCAACAGTAAATCCCGGTTGCGGCGGGAAATCGATTCGATCAAAAAGCCCATCGCATGCACCGGCTGGCGCAAGTCGTGGCTGGCCGTGGTCAGGAACTGGTTTTTGGCGCGTAATGCGGCTTCGGCTTCAATCTTGGCAAGCCGATAGTTTTCGGCCAACTTGGCGCTATCTTCTTCCAACTTTATCTGTTGCAGGAAGAAGCGATGGGCAATGGAAGAGTGCCGGTATATCGATAAGACATAACTGAGGCACAAAGGTAACGTCAAAAACCAGTGTTCGGGAAACACCCAAGGCGTTAGTAGAGTACACCCGCCCCAACCCGCGGCAAAGAAGCGCCGAAACGCGCTGAATACCGGCGATTGATGGGTGGCGTTGGCCGCCATGATGGAGGCGAGGGTCATATACAGCGTTAATGCGTATTCGAAGGGTACCCGTCCGGCCACAACGATTACCAGCGCGGCCAAGCCCGCGCCGTGAAGCAGCGCCATCCTCTGAATGACCGGCAACCATTTGGCGACTGCCGCAAGCGGATCGAGACTGGCCCTATCACGCCGGTATTGCCGCTGTTGCAGGCGGACGGCCACGACGGCGATAAAGTACGACAGCGTCCAAACCAACAATCCCCAGGCGTTTTGGTCGAGGTAATGTTTCCAGTATAAGAAGGGCATGCCGACGAAAGGGATGATGCTGATGCTGTAAACCAAACGGTTATGCGTCATATCCAACAGGCTAGCTTGGCCGGCCGGGCTGATGTCTGCAAAGCGCAGCGGCTTGCTGTCCCTTGAATCTGGCAGTGTGGCTTGCATCAGGAGCCTTCCAGCTTTTTGCCGCGCAACATAGTGATTACCTCAATCCGATTGCGCGCACCTAGGCGTTCCAAAATACCGGTGACGTGCTCTTTGATGGTTTGTTCGGACAGCGACAGGTTCAAGGCGATGCGTTTGTTGGGCAAACCTTTCAACATCATTGCCAGTACTTGGCCTTGGCGGGCGGTCAAACCCAGTTCGGCGGCGGTGACCGGCAGTTCCTTGAGCGGCTGATTGATGCCTGCCACGGCAAATGGACCGGTCCTAAACCAAGTGTCACCCCGCAGTAACGCGGCCACGGCACGACCGAAAATCTCCGGCGCTTCCTGCTTGTGCAGAAAGCCGTCGGCGCCGGCCTCGCGAGCCTTGTCAGACACGGCCGCATTGTCGTCTGCGCTGATTGCCAGCAAACGTGTCGCCGGGTACTGCCGTTTCATTTGCACTAACAACGGCAGCGACGCACCTTCCGGCAGCCAAAAATCCACAACAGCCAACGACGGCGGCTGGGCGGCATCGAGAATCGCCCAAAACTCGGCGATGCTGGATACCGGCCGGGCCTGGCCGAAGCCGCAATGCGATAGCAAAAAATCGGCGATGCCGCTCGCCAACAGCGGATGGTCGTCGATAACCAACGCGCTAGCCGAATTTGTCACGCTCAACTCTCCCTAATGGTCGATAGCCTGGTTCGGCATTTTGCGTCGAACCAGGCTATTGCTAAAACATGCAAAATAATTACATCTTAACAAACCGCCGATGCGCACCAACACCCTACTACGGTAGGGTTACGCCGCCGCGCCGCGCTTCCGATAATGCTGCCCAGGCTTGTCGCCGTTCGTCAGGGTTCCGGGCATTTGCATCCGTGTAAAACGACTGTTTGGAGAACGCTTTTTTGATCTCACTGATTTATCAATCAAAAGCAACCCACGACGAGATACTGCAAATGACAAATTTTATAAGACATTCGATGCCGTTACATCAACCTTAGGTCTATCAATTAAAAAGGGGCGACGCTATGAAAACGTACTTTCCATCGTTACCGGTTATGGTTGTTTTAACCATCAGTGGGCGTGTTTTACGTTTGCGCGGCAATGACAAGGCGAATCCATGAAAAATGTTATGGCAATCATTGCCTCGTCCATGCTTTGTTCATGTGGTTTTATGACGCCAGCCAAGCAATATTCGGGCGGTACCCTTAGCGCTGACGAGATTGCGGTAATCCAAAGTGTTGTGGGTGCCCCTTTTGCCGATGCCTATCACGCGACCATTATCGGCTACACGAAGATCGAAGCCAACGGCGCGGGTGAACAAAAGGAATTTGGCTGGCCGGGTTTTACGGACTACCCCAGCGAGATTCATGTCTTGCCTGGAGAGTATGAAATTCAAGTCTATTGCTTTAAAGGATTTTCGAGTCATAGACCCAAGAAAACCCTGGCGTTACAAGCAGGCCAAACCTATTTGCTCACATGCGATGTCCGAAGCGATCAGGCGTTTATCGGGGTGAGCTCGCGCGCCAGTTAGGGCGGTTGGGTTTTGCCCGCCATGGTTAACTCGATCCATGATTTTTGCCCGGTCAAAACCCATTTTCCGAGACCAACGCGCTGCTTAGCAATACGTTACAAGAATGGCAATAGCTGATGCCAATGATTGAATCGGCGCCGCGCAGGTTTGCCTTATGCCTGATCGTATCTCTGTCGATACATCTTGGGATAGTGTTGGCGTTGAACGATATAGATCGGCCGAGGAAATCGGCTGACCGTTTGACAGCGCTATCAGTGGAATTCAAGATCCTACGCTTAGCGGAACAAGATAGGCAAAATCAGTTGCCGCTAAGTCCGCCATCCAGGGTAGCCGGACGCAGATCAAGGACGCTTCCAAAGCCGGTGCCGATTTTGACGGGTCGTGGCGACTCTTCGCCGCGGCAAACGAACAACGCCGCGGCGCGGACCGACAAGTCAGCGAATCCCGCGCCTCCCGAGTCTGCCAAACTCGACCTATCCAAGGTATTGGACGATATGCGCCAAGTCGCCCGAGAATCGGCCGAACTTGAAGGGGAGAATAAGTTTGATCGCCGCAAATTGGCGGTTGCCCCGGAAAATCTTAAGGCGCCGGATAGCGGGCCCATGGCAGAAACGGAAACCTATACGCTTCCCAACGGTTACCAGCGCCGATGTGTCGTCAACGCGGACGGCGTAAAGCAATGTATGAGTAAAGAGGCGGATGACGGCGGTATTTGGAACGCTAAGATTTATTTACCGGACTCGCTGCCAGCCGACGGCAAATCCATCGAATTCGCTCGACGTCTACAGCAGGCTGCCGGAAAACATTAGCGCCATCGGTCGACTCGATGAAAATGTATGACTTTAGGGTTGCTTCGTGACTTCAGCCCGGCCAATGTAGGCTTGAGTTAATTGCGCGGCGCTTGCCAATGCTAGCCAGCCGAACAGTAGGCTTTCGGTAAGGCGTTGAATCAGTCCTCTATGGCTGGCCAGAATCGGCAGCGTCATAAACGCAAGCCCAGTCAGCACTAGAACGCCGGAAATTTTCAAAGGGATGGCGATGCGGGAGCCAGGAATACGCCCAAACAGCAGCAAGCCATAACCGCCTCCCAGATATTCAAGCGCACCGAACAGGTTATGAATTTGCTGGCGCCAGGAGCCCATAAGCGGAGAGCCGGGATCGCACGGGAATAGCGCGCAAAAGACATAAGCCGTTCCCACCCAGGAAAACGCCAGTAAACCCCGGCGTAGCGTGGGGTTCTGCTTGAGCATGCGGTACTGGCAGGCCAGTGCCAGGCATTGCATCAAGCCCACTGGCAGGAAAAGTCCGTAATTGATTTGGTGCGCCAATGGCGTTCCGAACGCAGACAATTCGCTAATGGTCTGGCGCACGGCGTCGTAGTTGGGGAGCGTTTGGGCGTAGTGCCAGTTACCCCAAGCCAACAGGCCCGAGGAAGCCAGCCCCAGCCACCCGGCAAGACTAATATTAGGCGATTTCATTTTTCTTGGTTATCCCTGTTAGCGGATCGGATGGCAATAGCCGGCTCAGCAAGGCGTACAGGGCCTCCGGGTCCAACGGTTTGTGCAGTACCAGGTAACCTTCCTGTTCGGCTTGGGCCAGGGCCGGCGAGTCGAACTCGCCGCTAATCATCGCCCCGGCGGCGTCCGGGCAGCGTTCCAGCAAGGCTTGCAACAACTCGAAGCCGCTTTCGCCGGCGCGCAGGCGCTGGTCGCAAAAGATGGCGTGTGGCTCGAAGCCGGCATCGAGCAAGGCCAATGCGTCGTTGGCGGACGCGGCGCACGCCGTTTCCACGCCCCACGAATTCAACAAGGCTTGCCAGGCGTTGCGCACTTGCGGTTCGTCGTCGATCACCAGACAGCGGCCGCTCAGCGTTTCGCTACGGCCGGCCGGCGCAAAATCCGGGTCGCGCGCCACAGCGCGCCGCTCCTCAATCCGCGCGGACGGCAGCCGTAGCCAAAACCGCGAGCCTCGGCCTTCTCGCGAACTCAAGCCCTGGCTGGCGCCCATCAAATCCGCGCAACGCGCCACTACCGCCAAACCCAAGCCGTGGCCGGCGTTGTCGATACGCCAGGCGTGTTCGGGGCGGAAGAACGGCGAATAGATATGCTGTTGATCGGCTTCCGCTATGCCGACGCCGGTATCCCAAACTTCGAACTGCCAACTGTCGTTCCGCCGCCTCGCCGCCATCAACACCCCGCCGCTTTGGGTATAGCGCAAGGCATTTTGCATCAGGTTGATCATCGTTTGGCGCAGCAACATGGCATCGGCGGTGACTAGGGCTCGGCCACCGCTCAACCGCACTCTCAGATCGATTTGCCGTGAGTGGGCTTCTTCCCGAAACAGCGTGGCGACATCGTTCATCAACGGGTCCAAGGCCACGGTCTGTAGATTGACCGGCTGGGCGCCCAGCTCGATCCTGGACAAATCCAACAGCGAGTTGAACATCTGCGTCACCGACTGCACACTTTGCCGCAAATCCTGCAAGGCTGGGCCCAACAGTAAATCCCGGTTGCGGCGGGAAATCGATTCGATCAAAAAGCCCATGGCATGCACCGGCTGGCGCAAGTCGTGGCTGGCCGTGGTGAGAAACTGGTTTTTGGCGCGTAAGGCGGCTTCGGCTAGATCCTTGGAGGCGCGGTAGCCTTCTTCCAGGAATATCTGTTGCAAAAAAAACCGGTGCACGAGCACCGCGTGTTTGTAAATCGACAAAATGTAGAGCGCGGACAGCGGCATTACATAGGGCCAATGCGCGGGGAATACCCACGGCAATAGCAGTGTCGAGGCGCCCCAACTGGCAGCGAAGAAACGTTGGAAAGCACTCAGGATAGGCGACTGGTGGGTGGCGTTGCCGGCCACAATCGACGCGCAGGTGACCAGAAACAGCATCGCAAACTCAAAGGGATAGTCGCCGCTGCACATGATCATCACCGGTACCGACAGGCTGAATCCGTAAAGCAGCGCCAGCGCATGCACCTTGGGCAGCCAATCGTGCATTGCCCGTTCGGCGCCCAGTTGTGCGCAGTCGCGCCGATAGCGGCGAAACAACAGACGAACGACCAGCGCTACCGATGTAAACACACCTGCCCAAGCCCAAAAGGCGCGAGCGTCCCGGCCGATTTGATGCAGCCAGACAATAAACGGTGCGGCGACCACGGGGATCAAACCAAAACCGAAGGCAATACGCCCGAAACTCAAGTCCAGTAGGCGTAGTTGACCGTTCGGACTGATGTCCGAGAAGCAAACCGCCTCGTCTTGGCGGGGATTAGAAAAAAGTTTTTCCATTTTGCTCTTCCGGTTCTGTTGCCGCCCAGCCTTAGTGCGGTTAGTCAGGTTTTCGTGTCCGGATACCCGTGCGTTAACACGCGGTTTTATAACCTTCCGCTAGCCACCGGCTCTGTGTCAAGGGAGCACGGAGCGTCGCCTTGAGCTCCGTGTCGAGTATTACTTCAGCATTTGCCTGCCGCCTGCAGCAAAGCGTTGCAACTTGCCTTGTTGGTTTTACCTACGTCGCTTGATCCTTTGGTGAAATCGGTACACATGGCGTCCGCTCCACTTGCCATGCCCCAGGTCGCGAATTTCCCGAAACCGGATGGCTCTAAAATCTCACATTTAAAGGTCGCACCATCATTCGTTTTAACGGTGTACTGCATGCCGTTATAACCAGCGGGGGCTTCGGTTGCCTGTGAATTGGTGATTTTGAAGTTGCCAATTTCACGGCCAATCGCCATTGATATTTTACTCTCCGCTTTGTTGTTTCCTTGGGCGGGAGGGTTATTTGCCGTTGTTGCGCAGCCGGACAGCATCAACACGAGAGTTACCGTCAGAAGTTTTTGTGCCATTTTTGATTCTCCAACGCTCCAAGCTAAAGAAACGCAAGGCATGGGAGCGTGAAGATATGCCTAACGTCGAGTGGCGGCAGCAAGCCGCCCAACTAAGTATCTGGGTTAGTGTTGGCTGAGTAGTCGAGTGCCAGCACTAGTCGCTTTTCGGCTGCTGGCTCGGAACTAAATCAGGCCGGTTCAAAACATGCAAAATAATTACATCTTAACAGGCTGTCTGGGCGGCACACACCCTACTCCGGTAGGGTTCCCTCGCCACGCGGCACTTTCGATAATGTCGCCCAGTCTTGGCGCCGTTAGTTGTTCGCCAAGTGTTCGTATCCTATTAAGAACGACCTTTTGGAGAAAACCGATGAAACGTAACAACTCATTCGCTGCATTGTTCACGCTCTGCACACTGGCGGCCGGAAGCGCGCAAGCGCAGTTGTTCGACCGTGGCGGCGGGCTGATCTACGATAGTGCGCAAAACGTCACCTGGCTGGCTGACGCCAACTACGCCAAAACCAGCGGCTTCGACGCCGAAGGCAAGATGAGCTGGCAAAACGCCGTGGCCTGGGTGGACGGTCTCAGCTACTCGGACAGCGTGCGCGGCACCACCTACAGCGATTGGCGCTTGCCGACCTTCAACGACCTGGGCGTGCCCGGTTGCGACTATGGATACAGCGGTAGCGATTGCGGTTTCAACGTCTCCACGGCCAGTTCGGAGCTCGCGCATCTGTTCTACGGCGATTTCGGTAACAAAGGCTCCCTCGATTCGCGTGGCGGACCGCAGTCCGGCTACGGCATCGTCGACGATCCGGCGACCGCCGACGACGAAAGTCTGTTCAGCCATATTCAATCCTTTGGTTACTGGCTGGGTACCAGTTACGGTGGCGACGCCAGCAAAGCCTGGTACCTGAGCACCGCGACCGGCATGCAAAACTACATCAGCAAAGGCACCAATTATTACGTTTGGGCGGTGCGCGACGGCGATGTCGCGGCGGTGCCGCTGCCCGGTGCGGTGTGGTTTTTTGGCGCGCCATTGTTGGGGTGGATGGTTAATCAGCGTCGCCATCCACGGCCTGCCAATGGGCATTTCTGAAATGACCCCTTGGCGAGTTTCGGTGGCACCGAGTTTAGCGTTTAGATTTTTTAATCCTTAGGAACAGATGTATGAATAATTTTATTGCGCGTAAATCCCAATGGGCATTGTCGGTGTTATTGGTCGGCGGTATCAACATGCCGGCCAACGCCGCGTTGCTAGATAGAGGCAACGGCATGCTTTATGACACCGTTTTGAACGTGACTTGGTTGCAAGATGCCAACTACGCTAAAACCAGCGGCTATGACGATGATGGCTTGATGAGTTTGACGGAAGCCAAAACTTGGACCGAGAATTTAACGTTTGGCGGGGCGACAAACTGGCGACTGGCGAGCAATAGCCCAATCAATGGCGTTGATTTTGTATTTTCTAGTGACTTCTATAGCGGCTCGGCCGATCAAGGCTATAACGTTGTCAGCCCCAACGCCGAATTGAGCTACATGTTTTACGTCAACCTTGGACTGCATGGCCGGTACAACACCAACGGCACTCCGCGAAGCGACAATGGTGTATTTGGTAACGGCAATCTGTTCGAGCTTGATGCGGGTGGCAACGTAGTGGGTGGTGCCGATGCGGGGCTGATTAAAAATTTGCAAAATAGGGCGTATTGGCTCAACACAAATGAAGGCCCGGCCTCTAATTGGATTTTTATGCCTTACGACGGTTGGCAAGGCGTTTATTCCAATGAGAATCAGCTTTACGCCTGGGCCGTACATGACGGCGATGTGGCGGCTGTGCCGTTGCCCGGTGCCGTTTGGCTGTTCGGCGCAGGTCTGGCCGGTTTGCTGGCTCGTGGCAAGCGCTAGCAAAACCATTGCTCCCGGCAATTTGGCCAGGAATAACCATCGTGAAACACGCCCAGCGCTAATTCGACTGATAGGGGAAGCGGCTGATGAAATTTAGACCATCAGTAATGGTCATTCTGTTGCTATTGCTAATCGTGCTAAGCGGCTGTGCCGCCACCATCACGAACGTGACAACGGCGGAAGTCGCCGGCCGGAAAGTAGAATTTGCGCTTAGCAAGCAGCAGACCGTACCGGTCATCTTCGAAAACGGACTGGGAGGCACTTTAGAAGGGTGGGCAGAAATTTATCCCACGATAGCACGCGATAACACGGCCTTGGTATACAACCGCGCCGGCTACGGTAACAGCGAAGCGTCGGCAACGGCCCGCGACGGCCGGCATATTATCGAAGAGTTGCGCGGATTGCTTGCCAGCCAAGGCCTAATCCCGCCTTATGTGCTGGTGGGGCATTCGTTGGGCGGGTTGTATATGCAATGGTATGCCCGGCATCACCCAGACGAAGTCGCGGCCTTGATTCTGGTTGATTCCACTCATCCTGCTCAACTCAAAGGCGCTGGGGCAATCGAAAACTGGCCGCTCTGGGTGCGTTGGCTGTTCGATTTGATGATATCGGCAACTGCCGAACAAGAGCTGGCCGCTCTGGACCTGACCGGTGACGAAGTATTGGCCGCTCCACCCTATAGCGGCGGACCGATCATAGTGCTGAGCGCTGCGCAACCTCTGGAATATACCTCGGAGCTGGCGCTCGACGCCAATCAAAAACGCAAGGATATTGCGCGGCTATATCCGGGGGCAATTCAACGCTGGGTAGATAGCGGCCACGTCATTCCGCTGGAAAAGCCGGAGTCTATCATTTCCGCCATCCGCGAAGTCTTGTTGACCATGCAACCAAACACCACCAAGCCGAATGTTGCACCCGCACCCTAAGTGGGACCTACCCAGCAGTAACTCAGTTTAGCTTTTGTTTTTTGAATCAATTTGTGCGCCCGCGAGAGGCGCGACCTGAATCATCACAATCTGTGAAGGATCAAACTCATCATTAGAAAATGCAACCATGGCCATATAACCATCGCCTGAAGAGAATACCTAATTCGCTCAGACACTAAGCCATAGTATCCTCCAGCATTGATCTCCAAGGTCAAATTACCGGAGGTGCGGCTGCGCTGGTGATCAGTTTCCGCCAGCAGACGCTTGTTTCGCCTTGCGCGGTGTGTTTAACGATGCGCCGGCCCAAGGCGTCGTAGCGGTATTGCGTCGTGCCATTTGGCGTTTCGGCGCGGACCAGACGGTTGTCGCTATCGTATTGGTAACGGGTGACGATGTGGCCGGCCTTGCCGCGTTTTTCTTCGGTTAGGTTGCCGGCCGTAAGCGCGAGAAGCGTTTTAATTCAACTCATGGCGACACGTTACCGCGTACGATTGCGCTAACAGTATCTACACCCAATGTTCTGTCCCATACCCAGGAAATATTTTTTCTTCAAAAAATCGTCGTCCTTGCCGGTATCAAAAAAATGAAGAAGGCGATCTCTAACATGCACATCACCCCACATATTCGTCAATTCATATGTCTCTATAATTTCCTTATCGGCTGGAAATGATAGATCCTCTTGCACCACTCGCCCCGCAGTGGTGCTGATATTTCCTTCCGTGCCAATATCGATAAGATTCCCACCCTTAAAGGGGTAACCGCCATCAAAATTAAGCTTGGGCTTTATCCAGTATGGTTCACAGGACGCAGCGCTCGGCTTTACATCTTTATCTGAAACTTTTTTGTCAACCAAATTATGTAACACGATATTTCCAATAAATAGCGTAAATATTGGATCGACTTCGTTTAGATCAATATTATGCCAATTGCCATCGCCACTAGGGGCTGTTGCCATTTTGTCATAATCCCTTTGAAAATCGATTGGCGAGCCTCATTGATTGAGTTTTCAATCAAACGATAGCTAGCCAATGCCACGCCAACTGTTTACAGATATTCACTGGGAAAAGCTAAAAACGATTATGTTGAGTTTTAGCATTTACGATAAGCCCGGTCTTCGGCAAACGGTCGAAGGGATTTTTTATCGTTTGCGTGTTGGCTGCCCTTGGCGAGACTTACCCGTCGCGTTTGGTAAGTGGAATGCTGTGTACAAGCGCTTCAATGCCTGGTCACTGCAAGAAAAACTGATGGGTATCTTTCAGGCGCTAGTGATTGAGCCTGATTTGGAATGGCTATTTAGTCGCCCCTGAAAAGCCACAAATTCACGGCTAAAGCATTGAAACACAATAAATAATTGAAGAAAAAGACGGGCAATAATTGCAAGAAATTAGTAAAATAGATATTAATTTCTTGCAAATTTTTATCGAAAATGAAGCCAAAATCCCAAGAAAGTAGCGGCCAAATCGATCTATTCAACACACCACTGGCCGACCTGTTGAATCCGAAGCATGAGCTTTACCAACTGGCAAATTTGATCGATTGGAAAGTACTGGATGATGCGTTCGGTGAATTTTTTACCGAGAACCAAGGCGCTCCGGCGTTGCCAACGCGTCTTATTGCCGGGCTTCATTACCTCAAACATGCGTTTGCACGCTCGGACGAAGCGGTCGTGGCACAGTGGCTTGAAAATCCCTATTGGCAATATTTTTGTGGCGAAGAGTATTTCCAACACCAGATACCTTGCCACCCCACGTCACTGACCTATTGGCGAAAACGGATCGGAGAAGAAGGTTGCGAGTGGATGTTATCGGTGACGATCCAGGCTGGCGTAGCCAGCAAGACCGTGAAGAAACAGGATTTTGAATCGGTGACGGTTGATAGCACGGTGCAAGAGAAAGCCATCACGTATCCGACCGATGGAAAATTGTATGAACGCTGTCGCCAGCACATGGTACGTCTGGCTGAGCAGCATGAGATTACACTACGGCAGAACTACAACCGCAAAGCCCCCTATTTGCTGATGATGGCGAACCGGTACAGTCATGCCAAGCAAATGAAGCGCAAACGCAAAATGCTCAAACAGCTCAAAACTTTGGTGGGTCGGGTTTACCGAGATATCGAGCGCCAATTGACGGATCAATCCGATGCAGTCAAATTGGCTTTTAAAGAGACGCTAGAGAAAACCCAACGGATTTTGAACCAACAACCCCAGGATAAAAACAAGCTGTACAGTTTCCACGCCACGGAAGTCGAATGCATTTCCAAAGGCAAAGTCCACAAGAAGTATGAATTCGGCGTCAAAGTGGGCATCACCGTCACCAACAAAAGTAATTTTGTGCTCGGCGCCCGCAGCTTTTCCGGTAATCCCTACGATGGACACACCCTGGAATCGTGTCTGGAACAGGCGGAGATTCTAAGCGGTACACGCGCAAAAGAAGCTTTTGTGGATTTAGGATACCGTGGTGTCGAGGTCCCGAACGTGACCATTTACAAAGCCCGGCAAAAGAGAGGAATAAACACCCGGCGACTCAAACGCGCCCTCAAACGCCGCAATGCCATCGAACCCGTCATCGGGCACCTCAAAAACGACGGATTGCTGGGCCGCAATTACCTGAAAGGCGAACTGGGCGATGCCATGCATGCCATCTTATGCGGTGCTGGCCACAATATCCGTATGATCCTCAGGCAGTTGAGGATTTTTTTGCCTCATTTTTGGAGACCGCCATGTCGGATTTTGGCGCGGCCATTGAGCGCGCCGTTTTTATTGTCGGCCTGAATGCTGGTGTTCGGAAAATATCGGCTTTTTCAGGGACGACTATTTATCGATGGCAGCATTGTTAAAGCCCATCAACACAGTAGCGGTGCCGCCCATGAAAATCCAGCAGCCATCGGAAAGTCGGTCGCAGGCAACACGACCAAAATCTATATGGCGGTTGATGCCGGAGGCCTTCCCATCCAGTTCTCGATCACGGGCGGCGAAGTCCATGACTGCAAAGAGGCGCCGGAATTTGTGGCCAAGCTACCCCTGGCGGACTACATGATTGCAGACAAAGGGTATGACAGCGAGCTATTACGGATTCAAATTCGAGACCAAGGTGCGGTGCCCGTCATACCAAGAAAACAAAATTCAATAATCGGGACTGAGGATATGGACTGGTGCCTCTATAAATATCGCCACCTCGTCGAAAACGTATTTGCGCGGCTGAAACATTTCAGAGCCATTGCTACCCGATATGACAAACTGAAACGCAATTTTGAAGGCGCTATCGCCCTCGCTTGCGCATTCATATGGTTACCGATGTAAAACGGCAACAGCCCCTAGTAATATTGAAAAACCGCATGGTCGCTCGACCCAACATTTGCCCCAACGTGTAAAGGTCCTCGCGAAGCTTAAGGCTGACCACATTATTGTGTTTCCAGACGATTCTTTTGGTCATTTCTCGATCTCATTGTTCCGGTCGGGTGACGATTGGCCGGCCTTGCCATATTGTTCTTCGATCAGGTTGCCGCACGAACATAGGCTAGGCTTTGCTGCATACGATTACACTAAAGCTAATAGCGCCTATGCGGGCTAAGATTTTCGCAGAAATTTCTCTGGCTCATCTCTTACTTCCACAATAACGTTCCGCACAATATCTTCAACGCCAGAACTATCTGTTTTATATTTATTAAATACAAAAATCACACCTTTAGCAACGTATGGCAGCGCATACGACACTTTATCTACAAAATCTACAATTTCTTTATATGGAATAAAAATAACAAATTCAGCCGCCGGCTTTTTTCGCACCAAATTCGGCCCTTTTATATTAAGCTCATCGGTCTTACGAGTTGCGGAAATAATAAATACTAATTTGAAATCAGCGTTTTTAAAAATTCTATTAAAGTGTGAAATTTCCTTTCCAAGAACATCTAGCTCTTCTCGCAACCTTTTAAGCAACAAGCTCGGCAAATCAAAGTCCGTATCTAATTCCACATATATTTGCCCAAACTCAATATTCATCATCACCCGTAATCTCCTTTGAGTTTAAAGCTTCTTTGATTGCCCTTCGGCACCGAGCCGTATTTTTCAAAGTGTTCTTCTAATTTTGCCGTCTCAGCCGCCTTTGCTTCTGACGTTGAACCATAACCCTCCTCAATGACCTTGCTTTTTACATTTTCCCTTCCAAACCAATCCGCAAGCATTCGGTCATGCTGGTATAGACGTGTAGGCAGGCCACTGGATTGTGTAACCCTATTCAAATCAGCTTTTCCTCAGCAGAAAACTCTACTTTTAAGTCCTACTTTTTTCAGGGCGATTACCGTCCCTTGCCGAGTTTTTCTTCGATCAGGTTGCCGGTCGTAAGCGGGCGAGGCTTTTTGATTCAAGATTTTGCAATACTTCTCCACCTACGATTTAAACCACGTGATGCTATATTGCAAAACCAGACTCCTATGTTTGTACCAATATTTGTAACTTACATTCTTTCGCGGCCTAGCAATCGATTCCGATTTACGGGTTTTCGGCCATTTCCAATATGCTCCGCAGCACTTCATTTACGCCAGAACTATCTCCACTATATTTATCAAAAATACTCACCAATCCGCATCGCAAATTTTCGACAACATAAGAAAACTCATCATAAGAGCTATCGAGTTTTTTATAGGGAATATGAAATACAAAATCAACACGATTATATCGATTAAAAAATGTAGGCCCCATGACCAAAGGCTTATCTTTTTCACATGTTGCCGAAATAACAATGCCAAGCTCAAAATCTTGCCCGTTAAATATATCCTTAAAGGGAATTATTTCTTTATTCAATGAGTTTAATCTTTTCCGCAACTCCTTCATAAGAAAGCTTGGGATTTTATAACTTAGATCAACTTCTGGATAAACTTGACAGGTAGATATATTCATCGCATCAAATACCCTTAGTTTTTGTCGGCTTGCCGACCGGACTCTGGCAAAGCCATCTAATTCAAAGCTTGACCGCAAATCAGTACACTTCCCTTCGTACCGTTACGCTGGCGCTAATCGTACCTATGCAGGCTAATCTTCATATTCATCAGATTCGACAAGCTGGTTTACAAACCATTGAAAAGATACGCCTAACTTCTTTTTTGCCTTCTCATGATTTTGTTCGTCATTCAGCGCTTCATCCCATCTGTCAACCGCATAAAAGTAAACTTCGCCAAATGTATCGATGCAAAAGTAATTTCCCCCATGATCAATGGCAAACGGAATCAATGCCTTGGGCATTACATTCTTTGCAACCATCAGTAAGTAACTATCTTCCAAAGTCCGCTCGGTTCCAACCGGGAATTTCATGGGCAAGAATTTTTTAACCCATAAAGAACAGCCATCCTCCAAAATCCAAAAACTATTTGAAGGTATACCGCCGTTGTGCATTAAATAATGATTTACTAATTCTTCCGGCAAAACGGGATTCAAATATTGCTGGATATTTACAATATCTTCCGGAGATAAATTCGACCTACCCTTTGAAAAAAATATTTTTGACACGATAGCAGTATCTTGCATTATCTACTTGAGTTTTCAACATATAAATTTTTGCAATATGCGTCACTCGTTATAAAGAGCAGCCACGAACTCGTCAAAGGAGCCGCATACGTATATCTTGTCGGCTGTATCAGTGGTGAGTAGATATACACGTTCATAGTCATCATCCAGTAATGACATGTAGAATATGTTACCGCCAGCATCATTGGCAAAAGGCAGAAAACAACCATCGGGCTCAGATACCTGCATATCCCTTACTAGCCTCTCGATAGGTAGGAATCCATATTTAATAGGGATAAACCCATCAATCGAAAATACGTGTAGGTTTCCCTTAACATAATTCGAATTTGGAAATCCTCCGTTGTTTCTCAAATAAAGAAGTGGCCCCAATGTTTTGAACAGAAAATCGCTGATTTAAAGTGAAATCCCTGCCATGGTTTAGGCTGCCAAGTTGATGCTTGGCAGCCCATCGTTATACGCCTGATGCGGCGTTTTTCGTTTCAAACGGGAATGCGGTCGATCGTGGTTGTACCACTCGAAATAATCCAGGATCGAAGCGCGGGCTTGGCCGACGGAATCGTAAGCATGCAGGTAAACCCGCTCATACTTGACCGAACGCCATAGCCGCTCGACAAACACATTATCCCGCCAAACGCCCCGACCGTCCATGCTGAGCTGACAACCTTGGCCTTTCACCGCGTCGACAAATGCCTTGGCGGTAAACTGACTGCCTTGGTCGGTGTTGACGATGTCCGGTCTGCCATAGTATTTGAGGGCTTGCTCCAGCACATCCACGGCATGACAGGCTTCCAGGGTGATCGCGACCTTGGCGGCCAGCACTTTGCGACTGGCCCAATCGACGACTGCCGTTAAATACGCGAACCCTTTGGCCAGCGGGATATAGGTCGTATCCAGGGCCCAAACCTGATTGGCTCGGTTGATGGTCATACCGCGCAGCAGATAGGGATAGATTTCGTGGCCTGGTGTCTTCTTACTGGTATTGGGTTTGCAGTACACCGCTTCGATGCCCATTTTCGTCATCAAGGTTTTCACACGCTTGCGGCCGATCTGGACGCCTTGCCGATTCAGCTGATCCCGTAACTGGCGAGCGCCCATAAACGGGTGCTTCAGGTGCAGTTTGTCGAGGCGGCGCATAATGTCTAAATCGCGCTCCGCAACTGGCTTGGGCAAGTAATACACACTACCACGACTGATACCTAATAGCTTGGCTTGCCGACCAATCGGCAACTTGGCTTGACGGTCGATCATCGCTTTGCGCTCAGCAATCCCGCCTTGGTGAGCGCGCCCTCTACCCCGCAGGGCACAAGTAAAAAATCATTCTCCAACGTCAACTGGCCGATTTTCGCATGCAGGGCTTGCAGATCGACCGGCGGCGATTCGGACTCCGCAGGCTTCCCAAACACTTCGGCAGCCCGCTCGCTCAGCTGCTTTTTCCAATCGACAATCTGATTTTGATGCACCTCGAATTCCTGCGTCAATTGGGCTAAGGTTTTATCGCCCGCCAAGGCCGCCAGCGCAACTTTGGCTTTGAAGGCCGGTGAATGTTTCCTTCTCGGTTTTTTGGACATCTTCTGCTCCATTTTTTGTCCTTACGGACGTTCAAAAGTAGCAGGGTTTTTCACTTAGTCGGCTGTCCAATTTTTTGGGGCCATCTCTGTATTGGGCGGTGTCATTCGGCGTTTCGGCGCGGACCAGGCGGTTGTCGCTATCGTACTGGTAGCGGGTGACGATTTGGCCGGACTTACATGTTCGTTAGCAGGCGCCGCCCCTATTAGGACGAAGCCTTTTGATTCAGGGCAAACTTGCGGATCTGTAAGATTCCTGGCGGACGAGTAAGTTGACGGCAATCCTCCCCGCAAGTCGTAATTACACGGGAGACTTAATCAGCATCGATTCTGTAGTCACAAATTCGTTGGATATAATCTCACAGTGTCGGCTTTGCCTTGAACCCACCCATGAATATCACTTGGCATACCATTTACATCTAACAAAATAATACTTTCTGCCAATTTAATTACAAGACACCCATCGCCTTCATATGAAACCACTTCTGCAACAAAGGAAAATCCATTATTATCTAACGCTATCCCACTAGTTTTATTATTTGAAATTGATAGAGTCACTCCCCACTGCAAAGTGTCCTCAACATCTATCTCGACATCGATTAATTGTCCTGCCGCCAACAATTCACCCTCCCAAATACCTCTTCCAACTCCAACAGGAGTTTCAAACTTGATGTTTTTTTTACCTTTAGATGAATCAATGTTTATTATCTTGATAATCATAATTAATTCTTAGGAAGTGGGACGCGAACAACTTTGTTATCTACATTCATAACATTACTTACAGAATCAAATGTCCATGTTTCTTCGTGATAATGATGTTTGGTTGGAGTGCTATTCATTTCATGAGAACCATATCGAATACTCCGTTTCCCATCAGCTGAAACAATACGGTCAGGATCAGGTAATCCCGTTCTAGGGTGTATATTTGAGTGAGGTCCAGGCCCTAGGAACTCATCCCACTTATCAACTGCGTTCTCGGGTTTTACGGGCTTACTTGCGTAAACTTCTTTGTGATACCCCTTTGCTGGCAAACTATTTGTAGTTTCCGAACACGTCAATCCCAAAGGATCAATCCAATTCACCGGATTCGGTACGTATTGGTATAGGTTATTCCCACCCAATAGCCCTATCGGGTCCTGATGAATAAACCTCCCTGCATTAGGATCGTAATAGCGATTCAGGTTGTAATGCAAACCGGTTTCTTGGTCGTAATACTGGCCTTGGAAACGTAGTGGGTTGTCGATGGCTTCGACGTCGGCCAGGGCCAGATTGCCGTAGGCGCGGTAGCGGGCGGACCAGACGATTCTGCCATCGGTATCGGTCAGCTCCCTGGGCGTGCCGAGATGGTCCAGGTGGTAGTGGTAGGTGGTGCCGCTGGCTTGGCTGTTGTCTTGTTCGTACAGCGCCAAGGGCCGGAAGCTGCCGGGTTCGAACAGGTAGGTGCGGCTGCACTGGCTATCGATTTCCGCCAGCAGGCGCGGGCCGTCGTATTGAAAGCGGGTTTCGCCTTGCGCGGTGTGTTTGGCGATGCGCCGGCCCAGGGCGTCGTAGCGGTATTCGCTGATTCCTTGCGGCGTTTCGGCGCGAATCAGGCGGCTGTCGCTATCATATGGTAGCGAATGAGATTTGGCCGGCCTTAATTTGTCCCGCCGTTCCGAGCGTTTCTTCGATCAGGTTGCTGTCCCGGAATAATTGGCTAGTTGATATACTGCTTCAGCTCTTTGTAATGCCCGAACCAATACATAAAGTTATCTCGATTCACTCCATCTTTTCCTGTCCAAAAATCCACGGGGTATTTCCAATCCGAACTACGTGTCTTTCTAGGAGCCAAACTTATATTCACATATCTATGCAACAGTCCTTCGTGACTTGGTGTTTGCAAAACGCCACAATAGCCAAGTGTTTCGAGGAGAACTTTTATCTGCTCCTTGGTCGCTTTAAAAGATAGAATACTTTTTAATTGCTTTTGAAGAGTTGAAATTGTAGTTAATTGATCTGCCCGTCTGATTGCCTGCAAAATGCTTCCAAATATTTCGAAATCCAAAGTATTTGGATATACATCAGACAACTTTTGATGCTGCAAAAGAAAAAAACTAATCTCAGCTGGACTTCCAGAAAATAGTCCACCACAAAAAAAGCGCAAATTGTTAAGCGCGGAAAGATCTACAACCCTTTGCTTTGGATAGGAGCACAATTTGCAATAGTGCCCATCCAGCATGTCAAATTCGTGATGCGGAAATGACTGCATGATTGCATATGCTGCCAATCCACTCCGATAATCAAGTCTGTTGATACTAAGACTAGCCAAAAAAAGATTTGTAAAATGTTCCTTGCGGCAATCGGAAAAAATCTCAAAGCAAGCCCTGACGGCTTCGTCATGGTTAATATTCTCCTTATCGAACATTAGCCCTTTATCCTTTGCATATATGAAATCAGCTTGCAAAGTATCTTCCGGGCGAGTCAGATTATACTTGCGCAATATCTGGAGTGCTTTTTCATCTACTTCATTCATACAACTACGCCCCACATTCGGTCTTTATTGGTTTAAGGTCGCTCACGCGATTAACTCCATTTTCTTTTAGATGAGCGTCTGCCGTGTCCATTCTAAGGCGACCTTGTACCGAGTTTTGTTTAACTTCAGATATGCCATTAATTTTATTACCCCTCACGTTCGGACTTCCTCGGCCTAATAATTCATTTTCTGCGATACCGCGTTGCTCAATGCCTCTAACCGTATCATAAGGCGTTCCATTTGGCGTAACCTGTGATATTTTGTCTCCTGCACCAAATCTCATCCCATCCGCGCCTTTGGTTCTGGAATGGCGCCCCATCACATCTGCCAGAGTCTCATTATCAGAGGCACGGCCATGGTAATAAACTTCTCCATTAGAGTTTGTTAAAAAATAATTCCAATCTAAACCCAAAGGATCAATCCAATTAAGCGGATTTTGCACATATTGGTATAGGTTATTCCCGCCTTCCAACCCAATCGGATCCTGATGAATAAACCGCCCCGCATTCGGATCGTAATATCGATTCAGGTTGTAGTGCAAACCGGTTTCTTGGTCGTAATACTGGCCTTGGAAACGTAGTGGGTTGTCGATGGCTTCGACGTCGGCCAGGGCCAGATTGCCGTAGGCGCGGTAGCGGGCGGACCAGACGATTCTGCCATCGGTATCGGTCAGCTCCCTGGGCGTGCCGAGATGGTCCAGGTGGTAGTGGTAGGTGGTGCCGCTGGCTTGGCTGTTGTCTTGTTCGTACAGCGCCAAGGGCCGGAAGCTGCCGGGTTCGAACAGGTAGGTGCGGCTGCACTGGCTATCGATTTCCGCCAGCAGGCGCGGGCCGTCGTATTGAAAGCGGGTTTCGCCTTGCGCGGTATGCTTGGCGATGCGCCGGCCCAAGGCGTCGTAGCGGTATTCGCTGATTCCTTGCGGCGTTTCGGCGCGAATCAGGCGGTTGTCGCTATCGTACTGGTAGCGGGTGACGATATGGCCGGCCTTGCCGCGTTTTTCTTCGATCAGGTTGCCGGCGGCGTCGTAGCTGTAGTGGCGGTCGCCCATCATCAGCAAGCGGTCGCCTTCGACGAGGCCGGCTTCGGCGCTGGCGCCCAATAGGTTGCCGGCCGGGTCGTGGACGAAGCTTTCCGGGCTGAGGCCTTCGCTGCGGATCAGGCGAGCGGCGGGGTCGTAGTGGTATTGGCTGCGGCCTTGGCGCAGGTCATCCAGTTCGCGCAGTTTGCCGGCCGTATCGTAGCTGTACTGGCGACCGATCAGCGGCGCTTGGCCTTTGCCGGCGACGCGTTGCCGCAATAGGCGGCCCAGCGGATCGTAGTCGTAGTCGGTGTTGAGTAGGCCTTGGCTGCGGCCAATTTCCCGGCCCAGGTCGTCGTAGCGGTGGCTGGTGAGGGTTTGGCCGTCGAGTTCGATGCTATCCAGGTAGCGCTCGCCGAAACGGTAGTCGATGCGGTGCCGGTTCGGGGTTTCCGTGTGGATGCGTCGGCCCAGCAGGTCGTATTTGTGGCGGACGATGGCGCCGTTCTGATTTTCCTGGTTGATCTGGCCCAGGGCGTTGTAGCCTAGCAGCACCAGGCTGTCGGCATTTTTCGCCAGTTGTAAGCGGCCCAACGGATCGTAGCCGTATTGGCTCAGGCTGCCGTCGGCGGCGTGTTTTTTCAGTAAGCGGCCGAGGCGGTCGCGTTCGAAGCGGGTGACGTTCCAATCGCCGTCGGCGCCGGGTTGCAGGTAGGCTTCCAGCGCGCCGGCGGCGTTGTAGCGGTAGCGTTGGATGCGGCCGTCGAAGCCGATTTCTTCGATGAGATTTTCGTCGCGGTCGTAGTTAAGGCTGTAGGTTTCGCCTTTCGGGTTGATCAGGCCGATCAGGTTGCGTTCGCTGTCATAGCGATACCGCATTTCGTGGCCCAGCGGATCGATGCGGGCGGTGGGTTGGGACAGGCCGTCGTCGTAGCGGTATTCGGTGGTGTGGCCCAGGCCGTCGATGTAGTGGGTCAGCAGGCCGGCGGCGTTGTAGCGCAGTTGCACGGTGCTGCCGTCCGCGTGTTGTACCGCAGTCACGCGGCCGGCCGCGTCGTAGCCGTAACGGGTGGTGCGTTTGTCTTGATCGACGATGGCGACGATACGCTCGTCATCGTCGTATTGGTAGCGGGTCTTGATGCCGTCGAAGCCGATCTCGCCGACCAGGCGTAATTGCTCGTCCCACAACAGCGAGCGGGTTCGGCCCAGTGCATCAGTGATGCGCACCGGCACGCCTTGGGCGTTGTATTGGTATTGGGTGACCGCGCCGTTGGCGGCGACGGTTTCTTCCAGACGGCCGCCTGCGTCGTAGCGGCGCAGCCAGCGCTGATCCAATGCATCGATCAGTTCGACCGGACGGCCTTGTTTGTCGTATTTGACGCGTTGGCTAAAGCCCAGCGCATCGGACACGCCGACCAAGCGGCCTTCCTGGTCGTAGCTAAAGCGGGTGACGCCGCCGTCCGGTGCCACGGTTTGCGCCAGTTGATTGTCGGCGTTGTAGCTGTGGCGGGTTTCCCGGCCTTCCGGGCTGCGCTCGGAAAGCAACAGGCCTTGCGGATCGTGGCGATACACTGCGACGCCGCCGCGCGAATCGATGGCATGGCTGACGCCGTCCGGCAACCATTCGAAGCGGTAATCGTAAACGCCGTTATCGCCCCAGTTGTGCAGACATTTGCCTTGCGGCGTGTCTTGATCCCATTCGAAGTAAAAGTTAAAGCCGCTGGGCAGGGTGCGGCGGGCGATGACATGGTTGCGATAAGCGTAGCTTTCGCCTTGATCGAGGCGGTCGTGAGCGCCGATTAAGTCACCTTCGTCGCTATAAAGATAATTTACCAACGGGTCGCCGGCCGCTTCGAATCCGCTCCCTTGTCGTTTGCCGGGACGAATAGAAACGATGCGCCGGCCTTGGCGTTCCAGCAGTAAATGCTTGTTCCAACTGGCGGAGATGCGTTCGA
Organism: Methylomonas fluvii; assembly: GCF_014850975.1. GTDB lineage: Bacteria > Pseudomonadota > Gammaproteobacteria > Methylococcales > Methylomonadaceae > Methylomonas > Methylomonas fluvii. The sequence goes on from NZ_JACXST010000001.1 coordinate 260,441, forward strand.
CGTCGCCGTTGGCGTCGCGATGAAAATACAGACTTTGACCCTGGCTGTTGTGCCAGGCCCGCAAAGGGCAACGGCCAGACCGACCGGTGAAGGTTTTCGCCAATCCGCTAGGTTCGACGATGCGATACTGGCCGCTTTCCCGGTACAAGCGAACTTGTTCCGGTAGATTAATGCTATGGGCTCCGGGCTTGGGCAAGGGCAAATCGATACGCTGACCATCGGCATTGCAGAACGTCACGCGCTCGCCGATTTCCAGCCACTCGTCCAACGGCGTCAGCCAGCCGTAGCCCAATTGGTGATCGACATCGGATTGGCTGCTACGGTAATAACGCCGCCAAGGCAAGGGCAATGGGCCATCCCAAGTAAAGTCGATTTTTTCCAGCATTTCCTCGCCGGTAAGCATGCTGATCGGCTCACCGGCGGTTTTGCAATCCTTACCCGGACATGCGGTTTGTTTAGAGGTGGAGGCCCCGCCGGCGGCTTCACCCTCCGCCGCCGCACCCGCCGGCGCTTTACCGGATGCCGTTTTGCCGGTTGCTTGCGATGGCGTTACCGCTTCCGAGGCGGCTCCCGATTCGCGGGCCAAGCCTTTTTTTCCGCGTAGCGAGCGCACTTTTGCTAACAGCGCGACAAAGGCCGCGACACCGATCACCGCGATGGCGTCCGCCAGGTGCGTGGCGGCTTCGTCGAGATCTTGTTCGTTACCGGCGGTGGCTGTGATCGCCAAAAATTCGCCCAGGTCGCGGGCGACGCCGAATACCGCCAGTCCGAACATCAGGATGCCGCCCACCAACATCAGAATATCGACGATTTCGCCAACGCCAAACACATGGGCGCCCGCCCAAATCACCAATGTTGCGGCCATGATCGCCAAGCTTTCCGGACTGAGCAGCGCTTCAAACTCGCGGCGCATACTGCCAGACAGTTTCGGCGCGGTTAAACGCAGGGCTTCGGAGAATTTGCGTTCCAGCGTCCAGCTCCCCACCGTTTCCATCGGTATCGGCATAGGCATGTTAGGTGCGGGAGTCGATTGGACTGCGCTACTACTGGCACTTGCGGGTGGCGGCATCGGTGCAGCAACTTGCGCTTTATCCCCTTTCAGCAGATAAAACCAGGTGTCTTTACCGACGATACCGTCAGCGTTAATGCCGACGCTTTTTTGATACTGGCGCACGGCATTCGCGGTAGCCTGAGCAAATCGCCCATCAAGGACCAAGTTTGGCGATGGGCTAAGACAGGCGTTAAGTAGGCTTTGCAACTGCCGAACCTCGGCACCTTGCGAGCCGGGCTTTAATATCGGCAGACCGCTACGAGTCGGAACTATGCGCGGCGCGGCCTTGGCCGGTTGGCCGGGTAATACGCCTATGGGGGTCGGCCGTGGCGAAGAATCGCGGATCGTCGTGCCGGCATCGATGTTGCGTGGCCGGATCTCGGAGCCCGTTGGCCTGGGATCTTTCCATCCGGCCATCTATGCCTCCATCCAGGCACACGCTGTAGCCAGGATGGACGAATTGTCGTCGCGACCCAGCTCGACGCCGGCCCGGCGTCCTTTATCCCTGTTGTATTCCAGCATTATCCTTACTCTATCCGGTTGGTTTCGCGCGGCGGAAAAATGATCATCAGTTGATCATCACCATCCCGCCTTTAAGGGTCAGCATGCCATCACCACTCACCGTGGTCTGCAAGCCCTTCAACTCGGCCTGGGTGTCTGCCTGGATTTTAACGGTCATGCCTTTGATCGTAACGCCACTGTTGTCGATTTTGATGCTGTTGGAGCCCACTTTGAGCTCTATGGACTGCCCGGCTTCCTCGGAAATGCTGCCGGCACTGACCTTGATGGTCCGATTCCCCTGGCTGACGGTCAAACTGTCGTTGCCTTTATTGATTTCAACGGTGTGATTGCCAGTTTTGACCGTCAATTTATCATTGCCTTGATCCAGCGTGATGGTGCGGTGATTGTAGATGTCCACGGTTTGGTCGCCGGCATCTTTTTTCTCAAAGCCGATTTTTTGCACGTCGTTATTTTCAACGATGCGCGTAAAGTTTTTCTCGGCGTGCATGTAGAGCTCTTCGTTACCTTTCTTGTCTTCGAAGCGAATTTCGTTGAAATTTTCAGCGGCCCCATTCGGCGTGCTGCGGGTTTTAATACCGCTTTGGGTTTTGTTGGCATCCAAAGCATACGGCGGCATTTGTTGGGCGTTATACACGCGCCCGGTGATGATAGGGTTATCCGGATTGCCTTCCAGAAAATCGACGATCACTTCCTGGCCGACGCGCGGAATAAACATAGACCCCCAATTGTTGCCGGCCCATATTTGCGCAACCCGCACCCAAAATGAGCTATTTTCATTTTTTGTGCCGAGCCGATCCCAGTGAAATTGCACCTTAACCCGGCCATATTGATCGGTCAGGATTTCGTCGCCGCCGCCACCGACGACTATGGCGGTTTGCACACCCTGCACTACCGGCACACGGGTGCGCCGAGGCGGACGGTAGGCGTATTCGGTACTGATAACGGAATAGGTACATTGAAACTCGTCCATGCCGCCCGCTTCGGCAATACCGTAGTCGTTGTTTTGGATCTGGAATTGGGTGGATACCGTCAGATATTCACGGTTTTGATCGGCGCGCGGAAATTCCGACAAGGTGAATTTTTGTCCTACCGCCAGCGTGCGCACATTGCCGAGCGCAACGGTTTGCTCGTGCTCCGCGCGCAGTTCTTCCATGCGCAGGCGCGAGTAACGCTCACCCTCGCTGTCTACTTTGAACTCCCCCGGGTAGTCGTAGACGGTTTTGCTGGCTTGAGCATGTTCGCCAGGCAGCTCTTTGACTTTGTCCAAAGGCGCGGTTGTCGCCTCGAAATCAAAATCCTTTAAGCGGTAACTGCCGGAACGAATTTGCCGTCCAAGCCGCCATTGGTAAAAATGTTCCTCGTCGCGCCCGCCCTGGTTTGCGGCAGGGTAGTATTTGACCGTGGCCGGTGTCGCAGCCGTCAACATGGTAATGTCGTCGCACAACACCAGCGAATGAATGCTGTCGGTATGCGTGAAGTAATAGTAGATACCTTCTTCTTCGAGCAGCCGGCTAATAAAATTGAAGTCGGTTTCCCGGTACTGCACGCAAAAATCGCGGGGCTGGTAGGTGGTGGAAAACTTTGTGGTTACGTCGGTATAACCATGCTCGGCGAGGACAGCCTTGACCATGTCCGGTACATTTTTGGTTGCCGGCGCCGGCGATAAAACCCGGCAGTTACTGGCTTGCGTCAGTAACCACACTTTCGGATGTACGATAGCCCGGTAGAAATACAGGTCGCCGAGCATACCGAATTGGTTTATCTGCGTGACAATGCCGTTGAACGGCCGTAGCGCACCGTTGTCGAGTTGCAGTTTGACGGTAATGCTGGTGCCCAACACCGTTTGCAGATCAATATCGCCGTTCTCGCTCAGCAATTCCAACTCGTACTCAAACAAACTGCTCAATTGTTCTTTACCAGTCATCCGATACAGCACGAAGGTATCCGCACCGGCGGCTGTCACCACCGAAGCGGTGCGAGATTCTTGAGAAAGTGGCATGGTGAAATCCTAACGCTAAAACGATAATTTTGTGATAAAGCCGGCGTCAGCCACCGATCAGTACCGTAGGGTAACCAAGGACAATGGTGCCGCCGTGGGCGCACATATCGCCCATCCTGGCGGCCGGCATGTTGGCTATCAAAACCGTCGCCGAGCCTTTGGCAATAGTATCCGGCGGCCCAACGCAAGTCGCCATGTCGGTAGCGCGTGCTGCCGGCATTTTGCCTATCATCACCGTGGGCGCACCAGGAGGCAAAATCGGCCCCCCGACATGCGGCACGGGGCCGGTAAACATTGGACAAACATGCATATCAGTTATACGTGCAGCCGGCTGTCCCATCGCAATCTCCTTAAGCGGCCTGCCAAAGCCGGCCGTTACCGCCGTTGGCAATATCAATAGCCTGATCGATAAAAAACTGGTATTTCTCGTAGGCTTTTTCCGGCTGAGTCAATACCGCCGCCAACATTACCGCACCGGCCACCGCCTTGGCCGTCAGATTATCCGCGGGAGGCACCGACGGCGCATCTTCCGGTGCCATACTGCCGTCACTCCAAAACGCGGCCATGGCTGCCCATGCGGCAGGATTTTCGAAGGATGCGCTGTGAGCGGCAGCGTTAGCGGCCCGGCGATTCGGCTCGGTTGGCTTAAACACCCACAACTCCGCAGCATCAAGCGCTTTAACCACTTCAGGGGGCGTTTGCGGGCTCACCACACTGCGCGCAGAAAGGCAGGCCCACCAGGTCGCTTCGCGCTTGGGTAACGCTCTGGCCATAAAACGCACGGCATCGGGATAAAGTTGCTGTTCGAGCAATTTATTCAAAAAATCAACCGGCGCAGGGTCGGCAAGCAGGCCTGCAGTTGCCTGCTGATCCAGTTGAATATCCTGGCAAATCGCCGAGGCTTTAGGTATCGATACTTTAGTTAATGACACTGCGCCAGCCATGTATTCCCCACTTTCCGTTCACCTTTCAAATATAAATCGAAAAACCGTTCAGCTTATTATGCAGTTTCTCTCACTACGCAGACTCATCATCGTCACTCCATTCTTTTTCATATCCGGCGTTAACCAGATAAGATCTTAGTGTGTTCATGATGTACTCATCATAGGCTTGAAGATCGCGATGACCGGCAGCATCCAAACCTTGCTCAGCATCTTTAACCGACTCGTCGACCATCTGCCAGAAAAACGCCGTCAGCAGTTTGGCCTCGTTGGCGTTTTTTACATATCCTTTGTCAATAATCTCGATGATGCCATTTGCTTGTAGTTTATGAGCATAGTGCATGAGTATTTCTTTTTCCTCAGGATACTTGTAGGCTATCATTTCAAGAACCTTTCCACATGCGGATATACTGCCATTCTATCGGCAATCATCAATAATTTTGCCACTAAGGCGTCGATGGTCATGCGCTCGGTGACTGTTAACAAATAGTGCTGACTATCCCGAGTATCTTGCACAAACCTTAACCCAGCCGGCAATTCAAAGCTCGCCAATAACCAGTTAATATCAATCGACTTATCTTTATTCCATTTACGCTTTAATTTTATCTGATCTTTTAAATGATTCCATCCAGCGGAAAATGAAAGCCCCATTTGCTCATGCGGCTCCACCCAGTTTTTACAAGGCGAAAACAAATAGTCCTTTTCCCGTATACCTTTAATCATCGCTCCTTGACTATGATCTATATACAAGGTCGGATGCTGTCCGGCAACAATAGGCCGAGCCCGAAACTCCCCCAGCCCTTTAATATATTCCCGCAAATCATTGACTGAATTTAAATGTGTCATCTTTGTTCACAGGGAATATGCATAGGCAACTAATGAGCGCTTATCGCCAGCTTTTCAAAGATACGGCACACCCACCCAAACTTCAATAAAATCTAAACTTCGGCATTGCTAATTTGGCCGCCCACACAACTCCTAATAGCATTAGCGTATTCGGAGGAATGTAGACTTTAATTAGTCCGAATACGTTTCACTATTCGGACCTACAGCCCTTCGAAAGGATCGATATTCGCCCAATCGGTCTGCAAGACCGCCTGCCAGCAATTGGTTTTACCGTGAGCGCCGCTGCCGGTGGCATTGGGCAAATCGACCACCATGCCGACATGGTCGCCAGCCAAGCCTTCCACGCTAACCGGATCGCCGGCTATTCGAAAATTGATGCCAGGGCAATCGGAAGCCCCTTTCGATTGCCAAGTCCGAATCATCATTTGCGGTTTCAAAATATTCACGTGCGCGGCCTTGATCACTTGCGCCATCGCTGGCGCATTGAAGGTCACGAACGGCACACCTTCCCAAACACCAACCACTTGCGCCAAACCGCCACCCAACGAATGACCGGTTAGCGATAGCCGCCGGCCGCCAGCGATTTGCTTGGCGGCCTTCAGCATCTGCAGAGCCGACGAGCATTGGTTGGGCAGAATACGCAAACCGATTCTCAGGTCCGCCCCAATATCGGAGAATAGTTTTCCTTTTTGCCCCGGATTCGTGCCGCAGCAACCGACCACGACATCGGTGCTGTTGCACCAAATACCGCCTTGAAAGCCGTCACCGTACCAAGTCCCCGATTCCCATTTCTTCACCTGCCAGTCATCGACCATGTGTCCCGGCGGCTCGGCACAATACTGATTGGTATTTTTGTAATATGCGGCAATCGCAATTTTTGCAAAATCTAAACAAGTGGCCATAATCGATCCGCTAAATGCTGCTCATTAAATGAAATATCGACTGACATAAAGTTAAGTTAGAAAGATATGTTGAATTTTGACCGGCTACGTTTATTCCGCCAAGAAATAGCTGTATAGGCAGATGCCAATTAACCGCGGCGAATGCTGTCCCCTTCGATCACTAGGGTGGTGGTACCCGTGCCGAACCGTTGCATCACACGACTGGCTTCATTGGCAATTTTTTGACTCATTCCTTTTTCCATATGGCCATTCACCAATCCAAGCACTGTGTAAGAAACGCTGTCGAACAATAGATTTAACTGTGCATTTCCGCCAACATGGATATGATTCACATTAGTAGATCCCGGAGCACTCCTACCCTTTGCAGTTTTGTTGAAAACCATGCGCAGAGCACCTGCCAGAATCGAATTACCAGCCAATACCTCGCCTACCGCATCATTTACCACCAAGCCCTGAGCTAACGGTTCCGGCATGGGCATGTCGACATAATAGGCCAAGTGACCATCGCAACCGCCTTCGCCGCAGTCGTAGTCGCCGTAAGGTAACTTCTTGGTGGTTTTGGTCCCGCATTTGTTGCAAACGTATTTATATACCATCACTGAATCTCCAAAAAAAATCGTTCTTGTAAGTCTAAATATTTCACATAGTTGACCAGCATTTCGCTATGCCGTTAGATATTATCACCTTGCGTTTGCCAAAAGACTTAGCTTATAAGCCTACTTAACAGATTGTTGAATTTCTATATTTGGCGCGTTAGCGCAATCTACATTTACTAAAAAGTCTTCATATAAACCACAATATATAGCCAGCTTGTCGCTCCAAAAACATTTGTTCAACGGTATTTCAACAGCCTTCTAGGGTGTTGTTTTCGTTGCAGATTTATTCAAACAAAATCTTTGTATCTGGGTTTTAGCTTTATTTGGCGGCGTAGGTGTGCCGGTCCGATTCTCAACACGGCAAGCCAGCCAATGGACAACACAAGTATCATTGGTATTTCCTGCTATTTCGGTAGCGAATTTGAGTATTTCGTTCAACGTAATCTCATCGGTATCCAAGCCGAATTTCCGGTCGGTTATTTTTTTGTCGGAACCATCCCAACCACTGGTTGCAAAACATCCAAAACTGTGGCGATTAGGATCATCCTTTGGGCCGGGGCCGTGGACAATGTAATTAAACAAAAACTTGTCAGCAGCCTGCCCGCCCGTAATCAGGGAGGGCCAATCCGCTCCAAAACTGGGCATCAAATGACTGTAATTGGTAAGCGGGGTATTCTTCTCTATGGGCTTCATCTCAAGCTTTCCGCGTAATCTCAACAATCCACCTTCGAGATCCGATTTATTCTGGAATTTTTTTTTCATGATTTCATCTTTTAGGCTCGTCGCTAAATCGGCACTAATCTCTTGCCCTGGTGGCACATAAAAGACAACCCAAACATTATTTGGTAAGGTTAGTGTATCGGGATCGTCCGTCCCATCTACAAGAATCCCGCCGTGGCCAATCGCGCAAAAATGTTGCATACCCATAATCGATTACCTCAAAAATAATTGGCGCCTTAAATCGCCCGCATGCCGCAGCACAAAAATGCGGAAAATATCAAAACTTCAGTTCCGCAAAATTTAGGAGAGGTGTTGTTCGCCAACCTTAGTCCCATCGCTTTGAATACTTTTATTTAAGTTGTTACCGCTTTCATTGGCATGAACGACAACCGGACTTCCTCGGTCACCCGAAATCAGAACGCCACAGCCGTTGAGTTGATAAGTCAAAAATTTTGATTGCGTACCCAGCGGCATCCAGCACAGCCGGTCAAATCCCCACGGCAACAGACAGGAATCGCCGCTCATATCAAGAGTACCGGTAAGCGTGTATTCCCCGGTAATCGAACTTTGACTGTCATCGATTCGGCCAATGGACAATGAACAATCCACGACATTGTAAATGCCAAAACGTCCGGTCGCTCCGGGAGGGGAGGGAACCTTGCCTTGCAGGAAACGACGTTTTTGTCTTTTACCGCAGTACCGTCAATCAGTTTTTCGTACCATGCCATTTGCGGAGCACCTCATTAAAGTGGGCGAATAAGTTGACGAGCGACGCATTTCTCTTTTGTTATGGCGTTGAGCGAATGCGAATAACGCTACGTATCTGGATCAGAGACCGCGTGCGTCACTCAAACTCAAACCCATACCCAAAATCCCCATTCTCAACCTTAACGTGTACTCGCTCAATCGCGACTCCCTCCATCATCCGGGTCAAAAACTCCTCGCTGATCTTCGGCAACACGGTATTGGTCAAAATGGCGTCTATCATCCGCCCGCCACTTTCCAACTCGGTACAACGGCTGGCAATGAGTTTGATGACTTCGTCGTCGTAACTGAACGGGACTTTATGCGATTCTTCGACGCGTTTTTTGATCCGGCCCAATTGCAAACGGGCAATTGCGCCTATCATTTCGTCGTTGAGAGGGTAGTAAGGAATAACGACTAAACGTCCAAGCAAGGCTGGCGGAAATACTTTTAACAAGGGCTCCCGCAAAGCCTTGGCAATGCCTTCCGGCTCCGGCATTAAATCCGGGTCTTTGCACAAGTTGGCAATCAAGTCGGTGCCGGCGTTGGTGGTCAGCAAGATCAAGGTATTTTTGAAATCGATCACCCGGCCCTCGCCGTCTTCCATCCAGCCTTTGTCGAACACCTGGAAGAAAATCTCGTGCACGTCGGGATGGGCTTTTTCTACTTCGTCCAGCAACACCACGCTGTAAGGACGGCGGCGCACGGCTTCGGTCAACACGCCGCCCTCGCCATAACCGACATAGCCCGGAGGCGCGCCTTTCAAGGTGGAAACGGTATGCGCTTCCTGGTATTCGCTCATGTTGATGGTGATGACGTTTTGCTCGCCGCCGTACAATGTTTCGGCTAGCGCCAACGCGGTTTCGGTCTTACCAACGCCGGAAGTACCGGCCAGCATGAATACGCCGATAGGCTTGTTCGGGTTATCCAACCCGGCGCGCGAAGTCTGGATGCGCTTGGCGATCATCTCCAGCGCGTGGCGTTGGCCGATGATGCGCTGCTCCAGTAAATCCGGCAGTTTCAACACCGTTTCGATTTCATTTTTCACCATCCGGCCAACCGGAATGCCGGTCCAATCTTGCACAACAGCGCCTACAGCCTGTTGATCGACGGTTGGCAGAATTAATGGTGACTCGCCTTGTTGTGCGTGGAGTTGAGCCTGCAAGGCTTTCAATTCAGTTAACCAATTATCGCGGTCATTGGCCTCACTACTGGCATCTCCCTCCGCCGGTTCGGCTGCATCAACAGCGTGTCCAGCCGATCTGAGTTTGCCGCGCAATTCCAAAATCTTGCCGACCAATTCCTTCTCGGCATTCCAACGCTCTTCCAGACCAGCCAGCCGTTCCTGTTCGGCAGCCAATTTTTCGTTAGCCGCTTGCTCCCGCGCAGCCACTTCGACACCGACTGCTTTTTCCCGACCGATAATCGCCAACTCAGTTTCCAAGGCTTCTATACGTTTACGGCAGTCGTCTACTTCGGCGGGCACCGCGTGTTGGCTAATGCCAACCCGGGCACAGGCGGTGTCCAGTAAACTGACGGCCTTGTCCGGTAATTGCCGGGCCGGGATATAGCGGTGGGATAATTTGACGGCGGCTTCCAGTGCTTCATCCAGAATCAACACCTGGTGATGTTTTTCCTGCACCGACACCACGCCGCGCATCATGCCGATGGCTTTGGCTTCGCTAGGCTCCAACACTTGCACGACCTGAAAACGCCGGGTCAAGGCCGGGTCTTTTTCGATATGTTTTTTGTATTCCGCCCAGGTAGTGGCCGCCACGGTGCGCAATTGACCGCGCGCCAGCGCCGGTTTTAATAAATTGGCGGCATCGCCGGTACCCGCCGCGCCGCCGGCACCGACCAAGGTGTGGGCTTCATCGATAAACAGAATGATGGGTTTGGGCGAGGCTTGTACTTCTTCAATAACTTGCCTTAGGCGGTTTTCGAATTCGCCCTTCATACTGGCACCGGCCTGCAGCAAGCCGACATCCAAGGTCCGCAAGCTCACATCGCGTAATGACGGCGGCACGTCGCCGGCGACGATCTTCAGCGCAAAGCCTTCGACGACCGCAGTTTTACCAACGCCCGCTTCGCCGGTCAGAATCGGATTGTTCTGCCGGCGGCGCATCAGAATATCGATAACCTGCCGAATTTCCTCTTCACGACCAACGATAGGATCGATTTTGCCGTTACGCGCCTGCTCGGTCAGGTCAACGGTAAATTGTTTCAGCGCCTCCTGCTTACCCATCGCTGCCGGTGCGATAGCGCCGCTGGCTTCACCGGGCGTAGCTCCAACCAGCGAACCATCATTGGCAACCAAACCGTCTTCCGGTGAACCGGACACAATCTTCGGCAGCTCGTCGGAAACCGTATCCGGTTTGAGTTTTTCGAACTCTTTGGAAATTCCCAGCAACTCGTTGCGCAAGGATTTGGTTTTCAACATGCCGACCAACAAATGACCGCTGCGTACCTGGGCTTCCCCGAACATCAGCGTGCCGAATACCCAACCACGTTCGACACTATCCTCGATATGCGGCGAAAAATCGGAAATAGCCGTAGAACCGCGCGGCAAGCGGTCCAGCGCGTTAGTCACGTCCTTGGCAATGACCGAGGCATCCAAACCGTAATGCTTCACCAAGCGGTGCAAATCGGAGTCTTGCAGTTGTAGCAGTTGGCTTAACCAATGCACCAACTCGACATAGGGGTTGCCTCTTAGTTTGCAAAACACCGTCGCACCCTCGACGGCTTTGTAACAAACCTTGTTCAATTTCCCAAACAACTTGACTCGGCTAATTTCCGCCATGGTGTTTATTCCTCGCTAAAGTTTAAGTGTGGTTCAGCAGGCAGCATCAGCCTGTATAAACGGATTAAGCGTTAAATCATCGGCATCGCCTGCACCGCGACGCGGTCCCAACCAAGTACTCCAACCCAATTGCGCATCGCCGTTCATACTATTCGCGCCGGGCGTTTCGGGTTTTCCTAAGGCCAGTTCTTCCGGCACTTCGGCCTTTTCCAGGATCAATTGCGCGTCCCAGACCATTTCGTCACCGACATAATTGCGGACGATAGCCACCAACTTGGGCAATAACGCCCCACCCGGCAGCAAGGCCAAATACAGGCTGCGACGCAACGGCCCGATAACGACACGAAATTTATGTTGGCAACCCCAGACGCTGGCGCCGATCACAACAGAGCTCCCCAGAGAACAGGTGTCTGCGCTCCAGCCCAAACGCGTTTGCTCACGGGGCTGAATGTCCATCCACTCGCCAACGAATTCTGCAACGCGCACCGGCACTTTAAAAATATCCGAGACAATGGCCTGTAAACCTGCAGGATGTTTGGTCTGCGCGGCAAAATGCCCGGCATAAAACAATTTGCCCCGATCTGTCAGTGCGTCCCGGTTCTGAAACGGCGCCCCGGATATACCCAGCATGGCACCCACGTAAAACCCGAAGCGATCCGTATCCGGCCGGTCGTAATGCACTTCAGGCCGGGCATTAGCCCAAGCCCGGTAAAACAAACTAATCATGCGATGATGAAATACATCGGCGAAACGAGAGAACGTCGGATCGTGATGGTGGCGCTGCCGCTCCCGGGCATATTCGGTCAAATGCAGAGGCAGCGGACCGTTGGGACCGAACAAACCCATAAAATTGACTGCCAGCCTCGGTTTAGTCGAACCCGTGCCGCCAGGAGAATAGTGATCGACTGCGGTAGCCGGAAATTCCAGCTCCGGCTCCTGGGAAAAACGCACAGCATCATCAACTGCTTTGACGCTGGTGCCGAAGCGCGGTTTGTCCCTGTTCATACATTCGATCAAGCGCACCGCCTCAAAAAAATCGAAGCGCGACGCATCCTTCGTCAATTCACCAATTAAATCGTGTGCCGACATCCCATCCTCGCAGGCCAACGTGCCACTTCACCGCGGTCGCTGGTACGCACCACCGTCTCGACGAAAGAATTGATCGATACATACCGAGCGAAAAACCGCTCCAATACCGTTGCCAATAGAAAATAGCCACCACCTTCAAACGCCGACTCGTCCAGCGTGACGGTAATTTCCAGGCCGCGCCCGAACACCATCGGCCCCTTGGCATCGATGCGCCTGACCACATTTTTCGCAGCGACGGAAAGTACGCCCTCGATCTGCTTCTTGATAGCCGGCTCGCGTTGATCGGCATACAGGCCCAATAATTCCCGCAATGCCGCCGCACCGGTCTTGGCATCGGTATCCAGCAGCGACAGATAGTTCAGTGACAAATGATTGATCAGGCGCCACACGGTATCCGCCTCATAAGCAGCGGGCAGCGGCCGAGTCGGGCCGGCGATGCAGCGTATCGACTTCACCGGCGCACTAACCTGCAAGGTAAAGTCAGTATCGCCTTGACCGACAGGCATCACCAGCGGCAAGTCACGGTTGGTGCATAATGTTTCCAATCCCAATTGCGCCAACTTACTGGAATAAGGTGTCTGAGCCGCATCGACCAACGAGACAAAAACTTCGCTGCCGATATAGCTGGAGCGCACGCCTTTTCTACGTTGATTGGATGACAGCACGCGATTCACGCGCCGTAGACTGAAAAATGCGGTTTCACCGGCGTGTTGATAGGACGCTTTAGAGCCGTAAAAAGGCAGAAATGCTTGTTCGCTCCCCTGATCGGCACCGAAACCGGTGGCTTCATTGACGCTGTGAACTTCGTAATCCATCGGCCGGCTGCGATCCACCACAACGTGATATTCAGACTGACGCTGGTCGATATGAATCCGGTCGGCACGTTTAGGGAACAAGTTGATAGCCGGCACGCAGAACAAGGCCAAATTGTTTTGATCCAAAACATTAATCAGTTGCGGCTCACTTCTATCAAACAGTATGAACAGCTCGATCTGTTCGCTATCGCAGACGGCGGCCACGTCATCCAACCCGCCCAGCTCGACAAACAGATAACGATCAGGGAAAGCGAAATATTCCTGCAATATTCGATAACCGTCGAACGAGCGCGGCGTCTGTCTGAGTAAAGCCTCATCCGGCTCGAAACCCAGACCGCGTACTACCCCTGCAGACAGCGTACGAAATTCCGTCGAAACACCGTTCTGGAAACTGCCGACGATGCCGCTTACATTTGCCAACAGTTGTTCGTACAAGCGATACGGGATATTGCCGACACCGCGCAGAAACAGCGGCAATCGGTCTAGGGCAATTTCGTTGAACTTTAAACCGCCGACACTGTTCAGGACGATACGTAACGCCGCCTTGACCGGTCCGCGAAAATGCTTGGCCGTCAAGCCGCGACTGGAAACGGCGGCCAGACTTGGCAGATATTCAATTTGGCCTATCTGCAACGGTAACAGTTGCAAGTCTTGCGACGTGCGGTACTCGCAGGCGGTTTGTTCGCCTCTGGCGATCTGACTGCGCAACACGGTATCCTTGGCTATCGTGATCCCGTCTGCCAGAGCCGCTTCGGCAAAATCGGGTTTCAACTCCACCACGGTCATCGATGGCGTAGCCGACAAATAGTGCGGATAGATAATCTGTAATAATTGCTGGGTAAAGTTGGGGAATTCGGAATCGACCTTCAATTGCACCCGAGCCGCCATAAAAGCGAAGCCTTCGAATAAGCGCTCTACGTAGGGGTCGGAACATTCAAAGGTATCCAACCCCAAGCGATTGGCTATTTTCGGAAACTCTGTGGCAAACTCCGCGCCTACTTCACGGACGTATTGCAATTCGCGGTTATAGTATTTGAGCAGCCGGGGATCCATGGTTAACCGTCCAGTTCCTTGACGCTGATTTCGCCGGTTTCCAGATCCAGATCGCTGCGAATGTATAAATGTATCGGCAACGGCTGCGCCCACAAATCGCCTTCGATACGAAACGACAGCGCCTTGTGATTCATTTGATCATCGGCTTTCGCCAATTCCACCGACAGCGAATCCGCCAAGATTCTCGGCTCGAAATCATTAATTGCCTGCCTAACCTTGCGTTCAATCTTTTTAACATCGATCCCGGTCAGCGAAACGCCGGACAAGACTGGTGTTCCGTAATTCAGTACCGAACGCGCTACAAACGGATAGTCGGCCAAATTGACCATACTCTCGAAAGCGGCGGTATTCAGCAGCCAGCTTAAATCGCGTAATACGCTTTGCCGCAACTGGCGTAAGGACATGACGCGTTGCTCACGGGTTTCCGCGCGTTTGTCGGGAGCTTCATCGGTCAACCGATCCAGCAAGGATGGTTGAAGACGTTCCGCATGCAGTAAATCGGCCATTATTCCAGCCCTGCCGGCGCATTGAACTCTATGGTACGGACATCCAACAGCGCATAATCGTCCACGTCGGTGGCCAATAGGCGTTGCCCCTTACCATGCATGACACCCTCGGCGACTTCGTTCCATTCGGTTAAACGCGACAGGCGGATGCGGGCGTCCGAGTCGGCTTCCGAGCCCGGATAACGGCAAGGTATCAAGCCGCTGGCTTCGCCGCCATTGATCCAGGTAAATTGCGCCGGTATCCATACCAAGTCGCGTAAATCGGTGGGTTTTTCCAGCTGTATCTTGCTGATCTGCATAAACGGCACCCAGTAATAGCGGCCATTGACGATGGCCTCCAACACTGGTCCCAAACGGCTATCAGCGTCTGCTAACCATTCAAACGGTGTACCGTCCAACGCTCCGGCAGTAGCCGGTGCCTGCTGCAAAGCCTCAGTTCGTAATGCCACGGCCTGCTGAAAATCACCGCTGTTTTCCCGTATTAACGCTTCTAACAGTAAAGCCAACCACGCTGGCGGCTCGCCAAAAATCAGCGGCGTTTTGCGTGCGGCAAACACGTCTTTGCGTAAGGCTTCACAGAGTAAAACTTGTTCGTAGGTACTAACCATCAATAAGGTGGAGGCGTCCAAGTCGCGCAACACATTAAGTTGATTTAGCGCCTTGTCCCATAGGCCCCGCACGCAATACAGCTGAAACAGCAGGATCCGAGATTTAGGATCGGCCGGATTTTGCCTGATGTGCTGCTGGGTCTGCTGCAATGCCGCGTCCAGCTCGCCTTCGGCGATAAGACGTGAAACGTCCTGCATACGATTCTCCGATGAGTGCAAAAATAACCCCAGTGGTGTTGGTTCCACCGGGGTCGGGGATTACACGGTTTCGTTTTTCATCAAGTTCCAGCCTTTGAATGCGCCGGCGGCTGGTGCTTCGCCTTCGCCGAAAGTGTTGTACTTCATTTTAACTTCGTTGAAGTTGATGGATATGCTCTCGTGAGGGCGGTCACCACCGCTGGATTGGCTGTAACCGCTGACGATAGCGTCGGACAGTTCGATTTCCAGATACACTTGACCCTTGGCATCTGCGCCGCCGGTTTGGATGAAATGGAATGTTGCTGTACCCAAGCTTTTGCCACAGATGGACTGCATCCACAGGTCCACGGACGCGATGTCCATGCTTTTAGTCAGGGTGACTTCGGAAAACGAAGGATTGCTGGTATCGCGGTCTTTGCCGACGCCGCTGGTCGAAATGGCACGACCTACGCCCATTTGCAAACTGTCCACGGTAATCCAGTCCGTATGGCTGGCTACGGTGCTATCGCCTTTAATTTCGGTCGCGAATTTTAATAAGATCATAGTGCTCTCCTTTCGAAGTTAGTGAAAAAATATAAACGGGTATCCACCCACAGATTTACAGCTCCGGCAAGCCGGGATATAAAACGACTGACCGCCACTGCCGGGAATTTCGTATTACTGCCCCGGCAACTAGCGTACTTCCTAGCCTTATTCAACGAATAGGACCTAACCTTTTTGCGACGGTAATTTAGATGTCAGTCGCAAGGAAACCGTCAAGCCTTCCAACTGATAGTGCGGCCTCAGAAAAAACTTAGATTGATAATATCCAGGATTACCCTCGACTTCCTCGACCACCACTTCCGCACCAGCCAATGGTCGACGCGCTTTATCTTTTTCGGTAGCCACAGCGGGGTTGGTCAACACGTATTGGCTGATCCAGGTGTTCAACCACGCCTGCATGTCTTGGCGTTCCTTGAACGATCCGATTTTGTCTCGAACGATGCATTTCAGATAATGCGCAAACCGGCAGGTGGCAAACAAGTAAGGCAGACGCGCAGCCAGATTGGCGTTGGCGGTAGCATCCGGATCGGTGTATTCGGCCGGTTTCTGCAGCGATTGCGCACCGATGAACGCGGCGAAATCGGTATTTTTTTTGTGCAACAAGGGCATGAAACCGCTTTTGGCCAATTCCGCTTCACGGCGGTCGGTAATGGCGATCTCGGTCGGGCACTTCATGTCGACGCCGCCTTCGTCGGTCGGAAACGAATGCACCGGTAATCCTTCCACTGCGCCACCGGATTCAATACCGCGAATCTGCGAACACCAACCGTAATATTTGAAGGAGCGATTGATATTGACTGCCATCGCGTAAGCAGCATTGGACCAAGTATATTTACTACTATCGGCGCCAGAGGTATCTTCCTCGAAATCAAACTCTTCGACCGGATCGGTTTTCGAGCCATAAGGTAAACGGCTCAGGAAGCGCGGCATAGCCAAACCGAGGTAACGGGAATCTTCGGACTCCCGCAACGAGCGCCAAGCCGCGTATTCCGGCGTTTGAAAAATTTTGGTCAAATCGCGTGGATTGGCCAATTCAGACCAACTCTCCATTTGCAGCACCGATGGCGCCACGCCGGAAATGAACGGGGTATGCGCGGAGGCACTGATTTTTGCCATCTCGCCCAACAATTCCACATCTTGCGGACTGTGATCGAAATGGTAGTCGCCCACCAAGCACCCGAAGGGTTCGCCGCCAAACGTGCCGTATTCTTCTTCGTACAGTTTTTTGAACAGCGGGCTTTGGTCCCAGGCGGTACCTTTGAATTTTTTCAGGGTTTTACCCAGCTCGTTTTTGGTGATATTCAACACGCGAATTTTCAACATTTCGTCGGTTTCGGTGTTGTTGACCAAATAATGCAAGCCGCGCCAAGCGCCTTCCAGTTTTTGAAAGTCGGGATGGTGTATGACGAGATTCAATTGTTCGGTGATTTTCTGATCCAGGCTGGAAATAATCGACTGGATAGTTTTAATGGCATCATCGGATACTTTGGAAACATCCTGCAACGCGTATTGCGCCAGCGTTGTTACTGCGGTATTGACCTGATTGGCCGCCTCGGTGCCTGGTTTGAACTCCTTGGACAATAATGCGGAAAAATCGTCCAATTCCAGGGTTTGGGTAGCACCTTGTCCGCCTTGGGTTTCTAATTCGGCCATGGCTTACTCCCCTTTCCCTTCAGCGGCATCACCGCCTGCTTCCGCCGGTTTCGCCGAAGCAGCCAAGGTTTGTAACAACGCGGGGTCGTTAACTAACTTCGCGATTAATTCCTCTGCGCCGGTTTTGCCATCCATATAGGTAATCAAATTGGACAACTGGGTTCTGGCTTCCAAGACTTTATCCAAGCCCGCCACTTTTTTGGCAACGGCTGCGGGAGAAAAATCATCCATACTTTCGAACGTAATGTCGACATTCAAATTGCCTTCACCGGTCAAGGTATTGGCAACTTGGAATGCGACCCGCGGTTTCATCGATTTCAATCGATCATTGAAATTATCGACATCAATTTCCAACAATTTACGATCAGCCACCGGCGCCAACGGTTCAGCCGGCTTGCCGGACAAATCCGACATGACGCCCATCACGAATGGCAATTGCACCTTTTTCTCGGAACCATAGAGTTCGACATCGTATTCAATCTGCACCCGGGGAGCCCGGTTTCGTTGTATAAACTTCTGACTACTTTCAGCCATTGTATTCTCCGCTTGACATTAAGAAGGACTACCAAAAATCAGTTTCTAACTTGGGTCGGGACCCTTTATCGCACTTATTTGGGAAAGCGCATCCGGCATTAAGTTTTGGACGATTTCCAAGAAATCCGCAGTTGCCAGATGCTTGGCCCGGCGCAACAAGATGGGCACGGGACTGGACGGCTCGTAATCCGCATAATATTTACAAAGCGCATCCAATGTTCTCACCACATCTTGGCGCGACTCAATGGCACCGCTCACCGCTTTGGATTTAACTGGCTTTACATCATTAGCTGCCTCGGCGGTGCTTCCATCGTCGCTTGCCTCAGTCTCGGCATCGCTAGACAACCGCGACCCGGCGTAATGATCGAAATCATCCCGGACTTCCTTCAGTAAAGCTTTCAACGGCGTCAATACCGCGCCTTGGCTGGCTCCGACTTTTTCGTTGACGAAAGCGTCGATCCGCTCGACGATCTTGATACTGTCGACTAAGGCCTGATAATTATCAACTAACGCCGCGTCATCCATATCCAGAAAAGCCGCGTTGATAGCACCATTGTCTGGCTTTGTCAGGCCCTTGGGCACCTCCAGCCGATCAGTTGCATACTGAATGTCACGCAAACAAAACCTGCCGATGGCTTTCGACTCAACCAGCACCGCCAAACTAAGAGGCCTGATTATCAGGTCGAAGCTGGCAAGCTCTTCCAAAATATTGATTCGCGACGTCGGATCCATACCGTCGTCGGGATCGAGCTGAGGGTGTATGGAATCCCAATAACGGGTCAAAGATTCTTCCAGAAAGCCCAGCCCATCGCGAAAACCTCTCCACCCTTCAACGTTGATCAGTGTCCGGACCAAGTACAAAATGACTTGCAAATCCTTGGAACGCTGCAATAACGCCAAAGCCTCCTTGTAGACCTCGCGCCAGTTAGGCGGCAGCGCCTTCTCGCCAGAAAACTGATTTTCCGGGGTTCCTAAAATATTGGTGTCCAATGCCACTCTGGCATTGTCATATTCAAGGTTCTCGCCGCAAGGCTGCTCCGCCGAAACAGGTTCTAGTAATCCGGACAAATCCGCCATTTTTACGCCTCTATCGTCATCCAATTGTTAACATCAACCGATTGAAAAGCGGTAACGAAACCGTGTGCCTTGCGCCCCGTTTCTTACAATCGACCCAATTCTATAGTGCCCCGGACTTGTTACGCCTGTATTAAGCCCAAAACCAATTCGCATTAGTCTAGTCGGTTTTTCATGTCGCGCTTTAAACTAAAAAACCCTAAATGTCGCAGAATCTTATACCTATCAAGTTGCATTTGCTTATCAATAGATAACGCATCTGGATCATTTAACATGCCAACTCATGCCCCCTCCGCCCGAAAAACCGTAAGGCATTGATATAAATTAACTTATAATTCAAACGGTGTGCTAAAACACAACATGAACACCCCATTGCAGCGCCAGGTCGGCACGATATTTCGTAACGGATACGATATTCGGTACTTGCGGTGATTGGCTACCGCGAGGGGAAATACCGTTTTCCATTGAGAAAATCCGTCAACTGTTCGTGCCGCAAAAACCTCTCGCGTGCTAGCCACCGAATGATCACATCGGCTGCTCACATCATTGGGTCTATCTGTACTATACAAACTTTGACAGACATTCCCCAAAGACACCAACTACCACAGCCGTCCGCTCGGGGATTCACGCGTTTATACAATTGTTAAATCGTCTTACGCCCAAAACATTCGAGGAACCTAAGAACCTGGACGGCAGTATCCTGATTTCGGCTTAACCACTAAATTCGGCGACTAGTACGGTAATATTATCTCGGCCGCTTCTGCTCAACGCTTGGTTAATCAGGGCTTCGGCGGCCGACTGGCAACTCCCTGAACCCATCAATTCCGCAATTTCGGCTTCCGATAATTCTTTATCCAAGCCGTCGCTACATAGCAGATAACGATCACCGCCGGCAGCCTGAAAGCGCAGCACATCCAACGCCAACGTCAATTGCCCACCCACCGCGCGGGTAATCACATTCGCTCCCACTTGCTGGGTCGCCACTTCCCGAGTCATCACACCAGAATCCATCAATTCGTCGATCAAGGTATGGTCGCGGGTAATCTGCGTAAACTCGCCTTGGCGCAATTGGTATAAGCGGCTGTCACCAGCCCAAATGGCCGCGCACTGGTCGCCCTTGGCCAGCAAGGCGACTACCGTGGTTCCGACAATACTGCCTGGCTGGATGCCCGAGGCAAAGCGGCATAAATCGTCGTTGATCTTATGTAATTTGAGGGAAACAGCTTCGACCTGATTATCCAGATTTTCGGTAAATTCCAACGTCGATAAAGAATCCACCACCAAGCGGCTGGCAACATCGCCGGATTGATGCCCGCCCATGCCATCAGCAACCACCCACAGACCCAGCGACGGGCAATCGAGCAAGGCATCCTCATTGTGCTTACGCTTATTGCCGACCACCGTAACCCCGTAGGAAGCCCACTTTGTCGAGTTTGGAAGCGTTATGTCCTGGCTCGCCGTCGCGCCTACCGCAGAGGCGCTCGGCTCTCTCCCGACTTTCTTCACGCTTTGGTCTTGGCGATAGCTCTGCACCTGCCAAGATCTGCCAGCCTGCGGCATACCCTGTAAAAAACTCGCGTAAGCATCGATAGGCGGCAAGCCTTCGCAAACCAGCAAATTGGGGCGATTCGATTGGCCGCCTTCACTTGCCCAAATGCTATAACCCGGTATAAAGCGATCCAGCAAACTCTGACTCAAGCGAGGAAACAGCGCATCCGTCTGATCCAGGCCCTCCAAATCGAAACGAAATGCGAGCTTGCCGTTAAATGCCCCCAATCCGCCGCTAGAATCAGCTTGAAAATACTGCGGCGTCAAATTGTCAGCCGAACCGATTTCCATCAGCCCCTTATCAAACCGATCCAGATCGCAGGAGTCGTTCAACACCGATAGCGCAGCATCTTCCAATTGTGCAAACCATTCCGATTCCGGCGAAAACAAGGACAGCAAAGATTCCGCACTGACGGCTTGCGCCAACGTCAACGGATAATAGCGCCCGACCCTATCGACGCTGGGCATCATGACACCGGCCCAAGCACTCGCACCGCACACGCCAGGTCTCAAAGCAAAGCGCCAAAGCGGGCTAACCAAAAACAAGGATAACCAACTATCTCCTAATGTTTCCTGGCTGGAACGCATCGATGCCTGTAACCACTGGTCCCATGGCTCGATAAAGTGCCTGGGCAGCCGCCGACTGACAAAATCGCCAAGGCCCGGCACTTTTCCAAAAAAGCCGACGCTCAGTCCATCCATAGAACTCATAGTGACTCCGGACAACGGAAGCTTTGATATTCGCTGATGCCAAACGGATTGTTGACGCTGGCCGCGCGCAACTCAAATTTTGCGGTATAGCCCTCCAGTTGTACGGTCAAATTGAAGCGATCCGGCAAACCAGTGGGTTGGATGTTGAATTCGTCGAACATCCTGAACAACGCCCAGGCCCCTTCCTTGGACTTGCTGACTTGCTTGCCGTCCAAACCTTCGAACACCACTCTGACACCGGCACTATTATTGGTGCCGGGCCACTGAAACTTGGTGAGTTGCTCAGGACCGTGGCGGTAAACCAACTCCTGGCCTTCGACATTTAATCTGAAGGTACTGACCTTGTCGTCCAAGGCCAAGGGTTTTAACTCGAATTGCACTTGCGGGACCGCGCCGCCACTAGGAAAAAATGCGTCGCGAATTTTCGCCGCGATCTGGAACTGGCGAATACTGGCTGCCGATAAACCTAAAGCCTTATCAGAACTAAGCTCCTGCCACTGCACCGCCGCAGTATCAACAAATGCCTTGAGATTCGTGTTAAAAAATTGATCGACAATCCCGTTAGCGGCAAAAACTTTACCGAAATCAGCCATCAACACGTCCTGCTGGGTATTTTTTGCAAACGGATAACGGCCGGCCAAAGCGCTTTTGCAGGGCATCGTCACCGCGGTTTTCAACATTTCGTTGAGCTGCCCTTTCGCGCCGGTTTTGATTTGTTGCCCACCCGTGCTAGTCAACGCGTTCAGTGAGGCTGCGACCGGACCGGGTAAACGGGCAAATTCCATTTTTGCGGCTTGCAACGGATCGACACCACCGCCGGCAAACCGCGCCGCTTCGGTAGACAAAGCCTGGCCACCGCTATTGGGTGCCGAACCAATCTGCATCAGATAATCGTGCAGATTTTTGATACTCGCCATCGTCGCATTGATCGGAGCAGGCCTATCGGCGGCGCCCCGCACTTGCATATTGTAAGGTTCGAAGTAAGTCTCCAAGGCCTTGACCGGGTCAACACCGCCGTCACTTTGCTTGGCCATCGCCAGCAGTTTTTGGGTAGCAGCCTCCGGAACCGCCAAGGCCCCGCCTGTGGATTTTGCCAACGCATCGGCCAATTCGGATGAGAGCTTACTTAACGCGGTATTTTTTTCGACCAACTCCAACAAGAGCTTCAATGGCGAATCGGGACGCGATAGCAGATCCAGCGTATCAACCAGCTGATTATTGCTGGGCTGCGGGCGGAACTTAACCGCCGTCAGCACGCTATCCCAGGTCTTTTGGTAATCTCCCAAATACAGGCGTTTGAAATCGCTATATAAACGATCAATTTCGACTGGCGTACTTGCGCCGTTTACACCGAGTACCCAATTCTGTTCGCTGGCTTCCTTGACGTAAACCATGCCTTTTTTCAGAAACAGCTCCGTATAACCGTAACTGCTAAACAAACCGGGCACCACCAACGTATCCAATTCTTTGCCGTTCGCGGTAAACACTCGGCCGCCGTTCGGCGCCAGTTGTCCGGCGACCGAAATGTCGTGACTGCGATCAAACAGCGCCTCACTTTTAAAACGGCTATAAAGTTGATTGACCAGAGGAATTTGCGTCAATTTATTACGTACCGCGTCGACAAAGCTGTTGTCGATAGCAGCCGGATCCAAATTCAAAGCCAACAAATTATCTAGATGTAACTGTAATTTGGCTTGAGTCTCCGGGTCAGTAGCAAACATTTGCTCCCAATCCAATTTCACCCAAGGCTGGGCAACTTTGGCGTCCATCCGCTTTGGCTCGCCGAACATCAGGTAGACACGCAATAATTGGTAGAGTACATCCAGATTTTTGCCTTCATCGCTTTGCATACGCTCTTTCAAGCGCAGCGTAATCAAGGCTTGAAAATTTTCGCGAAGCAAGCGTTGATAGGCAATATCAACAGCAGAATCGATTTTATCGCCCTGATATAAGCCAAATCCGCTGCTCCAACCGGTTTGCGCATACACGTCTTTGGCGGCTTGCAAGGCATTAAGCTTGGGCAATAAGGCCAGAAAACCGGAGCGCGAATCAGTGGGAGACAGATTGCTGGCCCGGTAAATTTCTATTTGCTTTTCTACATCGGCAATCGCCGACTTATTCGTGGCAAAACTGACCATCCAAACCACGACCGCTATCGCTACAAGCGCAAAGGTGGCGGCAAAGCCGGCGAGGTTCATCAAACGAAAACGCCGCTCGACCTTTGGGTCCACGCCAACCAATTCGGCTTCGGGAAACACGACTTGCTTCAGAAGTTTAGTCAGAAAATAGCTTTTACCGCGCCCGCTCATTAACGGTGTTGCTTGCCTTTCCAATCTAAAGCTTGAGGCCAACGCTGCCATCACTCTATCTATCGGCGTCCCCTCTTGGGTGCCGCTGTTGAAATAAACCCCGCGTAATAGGAAAGGCTCTTCGTAGCGATTGGTGGCAAATGCGGCATCCAGAAACCCGGTCGCCACCGATTTAAACAGCATCATTTGTTGCGGAAAATCAAAAATAGCCGTACGCCGCTGCACATCGCGCTCTTCCTGGATACGCTTCAAACGGCGTTGCACCAACCTCTCAGTTAATTCGTCATAGGCCTTTTCGAATTGCAGTAAGTGAGCGGCCAGATCTTCTTTATCGTTATCGGCACGAATAAACGTCTCACCCCACACCTGGCTACGCTCGTCTTCGGTTAAATTGGCGAAGAAATCGCTAAATCCCGCTACAAGGTCCACTTTCGTGAACAACACGTAGACTGGCAATTGCACACCCAATTGCGCATTAAGTTCCGTAATCCGCCGCCGAATTGCTGCGGCATGTTGGCGTAACTCTTCCTCGGTCTGCTGAATTAAATCGCTGACACTCACCGCCACAAATACCCCGTTCAGAGGGCGGCGTGGTCGATATTTTTTTAATAGCTGCAAGAAACCGTGCCAGGCGGTCGCATCCACTTCTTGATGGCTATCTTGGGTGGTATACCGACCGGCAGTATCCAATAACACCGCTTCGTCGGCGAACCACCAATCACAATCTCGCGTGCCGCTGACACCTTTTACCGAATGCTTGCCCAAGCGTTCGGCCAAGGGGAAATGTAATCCGGAATTGATTAACGCTGTGGTTTTGCCGGAGCCTGGTGCGCCGATAATGGCGTACCAAGGTAATTCGTAAAGATACTGCTTCCGACCGCGTTGTTTGGCGCTGGTAGTTTTCAGTAAAGTCAAAGCCTCATCGAAACCGCGATTCAACACATCCAGCTCGGCCGCCGAGGCCGTTTGCGCATCGTTTGCATCAGCGCCGCCAGCCAAATCGGCCATCAAACGCTGCTCGCGCTTACGCGACAACAGCCACCCGACCAACCGGTAAATCAACCAACATCCAAATATGACGCTTATCGTTATAATCCGGCTTGAATCGGTCTCCAACGGCACACTGCCGGCAATTGCGATTAAAGGCCCGATAAACCAAATCAGTACCGACAAAATCACGATACCGATCAGTTCTAGCACCCACTTTGTTTTAAAAAAACTGATTATCCGTTCCACGCGGTATTCTCACTTAATCAAGATGTCGACGCGCCGATTTAGGGCTCGATGTTCAGGCGTATCATTAGGCGCCAAAGGCTCGCCATCGGCCCGGCCTTCTGCTCTGGCCGAACCTTTTAGTTGGGCGGATGCGGTCAAAATTGCCAATACGTTTTTAGCGCGTGCTGTGGACAAATGCCAATTGGATGGAAAGCGCGCCGACACGATGGGCTTGTCGTCGGTATGACCGGTTACCAAGATCGAATCTTGTTCATTCTCGAGTTCTTTGGCGATTTTTTTCAACATCGGCAGAAACTCCGGTTTCACTTGATCGCTACCGGAGGGGAAGGAATTACGAACGCGAATGATGCTATCGTCCACTACTTCGACCATATTCTGGGCAATTTCATCGCGTAATAACGGTTTAAAGCGTTCCAATCGGTTGGCGACAACCGGTGCAGGCGGAGTGATCGTAGCGGCCGCGGCCGCTTGTACCGGCTCCTTGACCAATTTCAGTAATTCCCGATAGGCAGGATCGGATGCCGAATTAATAAAAAATGCAAAACCCAGATAACAAAGCAGCAACAGACCACCTGCTACGCTGGCGAACACCCATAAGGGCACTTGCGTTATCAACGAGCTATTTCCGCTTTTTTGCCCATGCCAGCGTGGAGACAGCTCCGTTGGAAAATCCCCTCTTACTCGCTGAATCAA
This sequence comes from Methylomonas fluvii, assembly GCF_014850975.1. Classification (GTDB taxonomy): domain Bacteria; phylum Pseudomonadota; class Gammaproteobacteria; order Methylococcales; family Methylomonadaceae; genus Methylomonas; species Methylomonas fluvii. The sequence goes on from NZ_JACXST010000001.1 coordinate 286,132, forward strand.
TTGATACAACTCAAGACGTTGTTTTTCCAATTCGTTAGCACCATTGGCCATGACCCGATATTTACCTTCGAATCCAAAACTTAACAACACATAGCAAAGCTCGATGAGCGGCAAATTTTGCGCCGGCTGTTTCACCAGATGTTCGAGTATTTGGAAGAAGCGTTCGCCGCCCCAGGCTTCTTTATGAAATAGGATAAGCAGGCTTTGATGCCCCCAATTACTCTGCGAGCCCCAAGGCGTGTTTTGGATAATTTCATCCAGAAAAGTACATAAATCGTAACTCGCCATACGCATGGTTTCTTGCTGAAACCCGGCATTCAAGCCACGGTTCTCGAATTCTCTGACTTCTTTAGCCAACTTTTGCTTTAGTTCATCAACCCCGGAATAGCTAACGGTTGCTCTAAGTCTAGCCGCCAAAGACAGAATGCCGGCTGATAAGGTCAGTAATGAACCGCTATCCGCTCCGGAAAGTAAACTGAGCGACGGAATGTTGATATTTGAGGCCGGCTGCAGGGGCTGTGGAGATGGCGGTATTTGTGTAACTGATGGCTGTTGCGGCATTCGTCCACCTGGCGAGGGCCGCAACACTGTTTTGTCGTCGTCGCCGAAAGGTCCTTGTTGCACCATGTCATCACCCTTTTTTTATTGCCCAGAATTCCAACTCCAATCCCGGAAAATTACCGCCAATATGAAACGCAAAGCCGCCGGAGTCCATCATTTTCTTCCAATACGGGCTTTGCTTATCGAGTTCGAAATAAGAGCATCCGGCGTGATACGGCAATTGCCTTGGGGCAACGGGCAAAGGATGAATTGAAATACCGGGCAGTGCAGCTGTGACCAATTGCGTGATCTCTTCCACCGGGCCAATTTTCACCTGCGGTGGAAAATGCGTACGCAACATCTCCGAAGATACTTGTGCGCTGGCTGCCAAGACGTAGATTGCCTGCTCCAATAATTTCACATCGGGACGCCCCGAGTAATAAACCGACTGGCTATGTTTGGTTAACGGAATTTGAATCGCATTTTGTTCAAGCACCATGCTTAGCAGGCGTCTTAGCTCATCAATTAACGGGATAAAGCAAATACGCAAATCGTCATGTCTATATTCGGGCAGCACTGCGGGGCGTTTATTTTGGCGGTAGAAGGTCGCTAGATCTCCCATCAGCTGCAAGCATAACGAAAAAAATGCTTCTGGATGTAACAGCGCATCTCCGGCCAAATGTGCCAGCAATGGCTCATAACGATTGATGGTTTGCAGCAACATAAAGTCTGCAACCTCAGCCACTCCTGCACCTTGCGAGGTTCCCGCCACGCGGGCCGCCAAAGCCTCCCCTCTGGTATGCAACAGGCCTTGCAGCTCCCGGACGAAGCCGTTCAAAATACTACTGGCTGACGACTGTAGCACCACGGGAATGTATTTGTCATCCAGTACGACTGTTTTGTCGGCGCGCACCTCAATGATATTAGCGACTCCCAAGCACAGATAACCTGACCTTTCTTGGTTGCCAAGCATAAGTCTCGGACGAATGCTACCAATCTGCACGGGATAACGAGCGTCGTAACCCGCGTTGTTGTCTCTGACGTCCCTATGAGTAATGCGGTATCTCGCCAATCCATCGGGGTTATTGTCGCTATCAACTTCAACAGAGTCCGGACGACTCAGCGGCAATGCTAAATAAACCACTTCATTGGCGATGTCTTCAGAAACATCAAGTGGTAGCGGCAGCTCGTCCTCGTTTGGCAAATGGAATGGGGTACCATCCTGGAAAATCCCTCTAGCAACGGCCAGAGTGATTTTTCCAATCGCCAATTGCCCACTATCCAGTTTTAACGAAGAAAAGCCCCAATCATATGCCCTGATTCCGTAACAGCGGCCATCAATACGGCTTTCAAGATAACGATCATGTTGTTGAAAGTGCTGAGGTCTAAGGAACATGCCTTCCGACCAAACAATCCGGTTATTGATTGACATACTCTATTCGGTACCGTTTATTATTTAATAACAATGACTTATGAAATTTTCGCCACCAACTCAATTGAGTTGCAAACTTTCACCGCCTCGCAAATAGACGCATCTGCTTTTCATAAGCTTCAGCGAACTCTTCTCCAAAAAATCCTTCAATTGTTTGTGTTTTCAGTTCCGGATATTTTTCGCAAAAAAGCTCCCAACACTTGGCTTTTCGCTGAAAAACAATCCCTTCGCCCAACACCTTTTCGAAAGTGTCTGGATCGAAACGATGCAAAATCTCCCCTAACGCGGCCTGAATACCCGCCGTCATCGCCAATTGATGAAACTTAACATCCTTGAACGCTTCAGTTACTGCATCATTTGAATTTATAAACGCGGGATTATTCGGTGCGAGCATCAGCTTGAGCACACTTTCCACATCTGGGTTGAATTTTAGCGGGTTATTGTCAAATGAACGGATTGTGGTGACGGAAACTCGAAATTCACTTTTCATTTCCGCTCGTGCGCGTAAAACATCCATCAAACCTTCGATCAAATTTCGGAATAACACACCGGTCGCTTTCATCGCCTCCGGCCACTGCTCTTCTGTCAAAAACGATTGATCTTTTATTCCCGCCCCATCCAAAAACATCTTCATGAGCGAAGCATCACCCGATTTAGAACTGACATATGGCTCTTTGCTCGTTGTTATCGTAATTCCTACACTGGATTGCGAAGCCGCCTGCTCATCCTCACGCTCAATATTAGACGTATTTTGGAATACGTCTTTAGAATCTACCGCTATGCTCGAAGAAATAGACTCGGATATATGTATTGCTTCCAAACTCGGGAGCTCTAACTCGGGAGACGCGTTGAATGGTGTATTCAAAGCACCTAAGGAATCTAAGCCTTTTAAGAATTCGGCAATATCTTTACCATCGCTCTGGGGAGGTAACACCTCGGGTGCGGTAAAGCTATCGTGAAAAGGGGAAGCAGGCGGGCGCTCTCCGAAGGGAAAACTCGCTGCGTTAGGCGAAATCGAGAAATTTAGAGGTTCGTTGACTATTGACTGCTGATCATTTTGAAACGATTCGGCAAATGGTGAAGGCGAAAGATTCTCAACGCTCATGGGTGGAACTGGTGATATTTCGGCTGAAGACAGTTCCACAATAATTTCATATTCGCCGATGCGCAAAATTTCACGATCTAACAATCTGGCTTGCGTATCATTTATATTCAATCCGGCATTTGATAAATATGTACCATTTTTGCTTGTGTCTTTGATCAAATAACCACCGTCCTCATAAAGGATTTCAGCATGATGGCCTGATACAAAGTTTTCCGCATCAGGTAATACCAAGGTATTTCCTGCTTTTCTACCTATTGTTCCGCCTAACTGACCGAATTCGGCACTCAATTCAGTAGGTAGTGGCAAACCTTTGTAAGAAAGTACTTTTAAGATAATTGGCACGATTGTCGTCCTACCGTTAGCATTAGTTAAATAGCTTAGCAACTTACGTCAGCATTTATCTAAAAACTTAGTCATTTTAGCAGTCTAACTTTATTACTTGGCGCGATTCTCAATCATAAGAACAGTCATCGCAGATTGTTAATTGTCGAAATAATAATTATACAATGAGTAGAAAACCGCCTTCTTTTTTCTAGCGCGTGTACTATGCTGCCTCTCAAGCGAGGAATGCATATTGAACCCGATGACGTTGCCTATTTAATCTCGCTGCACGAATGCATTTTAATACTAAGAGGATACCGCCGTTACTTGATAACCCGGCGAGTTAAGCCGGGATGTAGTGTTTAGATTAGCAAGCTATCTTATGACCTGGGGAAGTTGCCTAACGTCAAGGCAAGTACTGTACAGTTCTCTCAGAGACTAAGGATAACGACGGCGATGATACATTCAGCTAGTGACAGTTTCCGCAATGTTTCTGGCCTTTAGTTACCTTTCTAATATCGTCGCTTTGCAGCCAGAAACTCCAGTTTCATTCATTTTTAACCTGAAGATACTGGCAACCCTTCCAACGGCACGCCTTGCTCATATTTGGGCTTGTACTTCACTTTTGAGTGATAACTAAAATAGCTTTCGTGAAAAGTTTACATTTTATTCATTCAATTAAATTTCGAATGATTTATACCTGGACTGTTTCGTCAGATTTTACTATTTTGCATTTTTCAATTTTTCCTCTCCGCCAGTCACTAATCCAGACATACATTCGACTACGCTTTCGACATAATTTGAATGCGCTTCTGCAAGCTCTTTAGGTGCACCGAAACTTTCTCGTAATTCGATTAAGGTCTTTTGTGGATCCGTTGACTTATTGAGATCTAACATTTTCGCGTAATTTTTATACGCTTTGCGCCTTTCAGGGTCTAATAAGAATAACCCAGGCATAGCATTCGACGAAGTATCGACGACACATTTTGTCATTACTTCCGGCTCAATTCCGTAGTCCTTAATATCTTTATCTTGCTTCATCTGCTCCAACACCACGGACTGATACTCTTCTTTTTCCGAGCAACCGCTCAGTACTAACACCCCAACAATTACTAGCACTTTTTTCATTTTTAACGTTTTCCTGCACTTTCCGAGCATATTAGCCAAAAAAAACCCCCGCTATCTTTCAATAGCGAGGGTTTTCAATTTCTTCCTAAGTATTTCGACTTAGAAAACTTTCAACATTAGATGAAAGTTGGGATCAGAGGAGCATCAACTGTTACCAATTGACGGTTACCTTTTTCATCCCAGAAGAACAACAGACCTGCGAAGCGGCTGTCTGGATCGTAGATCAAGTCAGCTAAGCGATATACTTCCCAAGCAGCATCAGAAGCAGTTACTTCGACAGTGCGTGTTTCGCCTGGAGCCAGAGGACTGTTATCGCTAACAGTTAAACCTTCTTCAGCCAGCAAATCATCTGGGTAAGCAGTATCATCTTCATGAACCGCTGGATCTAAGAAACGTACACCTGCAGTGTTGAACTCACCCAAACGAACAGCTGAATCGCCATTGTTTGTAATGGTCAAGGTCATTTGCATCGCACGACCAGGAACACGGTATGTAGCATCATCAACTTTAACTGAAACGTTAGCTTCAGGCATTTGATAAGTTTTCATGCCGCGCAACAAACCAGCTTGTAAAGGAGTTGTTACAGGATATTTTTCGTTGGTTGCCCCCATAGAGGCAGCAACGATAACCAATGTACCAACAGCAAACACCATACCGATTTTTTTGTCACCTGCAGAAATTAAAGAGTCTGCTTTGCCAGATGCTACAGCGATGTGACGTGGAACGAACAGAGGACGTTTGATCCAGAACAACAGCCATGCGAACGCGATAGCGAACCATACTGCGTGCCAGAAATAAACGTTATCCAGAGCGTAGTTTTCCAAGTTGATTGTTTGACCAGTCAAAGTAGTAACTGGGTTAACAAACTCGCTCATAGAACCAGTAATGGTTACCCATTTACCTGGACCGATGATAGGACCACCGCCTTGTACGTTCATCATAGAGTGAACGTGCCAGTCACCTGGACGACGAGCTTTCAACAGAACTTTAAACTCGTAAACTTCGCCCAATTCCAGAGACACTGAACGAGGAACCAATTGACCGCCGATCCAAGAGCCTGCACGGATAAATACAGGACCAGGGATACCAACGTTCAAAAATGAAACTTCTGGTTTATCAACAGTCTCTGGCCAGCCTGCGAATACCAGGAATTTACCAGAAATTGTCATAGTTTCATTAACAGGCACTTCTTCTTTTGACCAGTTCAAGTCAAACCAGTGAATCGTCCGCATACGCATGAACGCAGCCTGTGATTTTTCACCGTGAGCAGATGCTGTTGGAGCATAGAACATCGCTGCTGTCATTGCGACCAACAGTGCGACAAAGGACAGTTTTGCAACTTTGTCTTTTATTATTTTCATATTTCCTCCTCTATCACTAGAGAATTTTAATTAAGACTTTCTGGTAGTTATCTAAAACCACCAGGTTCATTTTCTTACTATAATTAAGACGCGTCGTCAGCGATGAAGTCGGTTTTAGCGAACCATCTGCCGAAGAAGTGCCACAAGAAGTAAATAATGATAGAAACGAATCCAGAGAAGAACGCTGATACTGGAGCAACGTCTTTACCGAAAGTTCTTAATGTACCTTTCTCTACCATACGGATGTACTCAGGTGTACCGGTACGAACATAGTGGTAACCTTGTAAGTCAGCCAAAGTCATCATCATGCCGTTGTATTCTACAGGCACGTGCAATGGCGCGATTACAGGCCAGTTACCTGGATAGAACAACAAGCCATAAGCCAAACCACCCAATACAGCAGTCAAAGTCATGCTGTTACCCAACATCAGGATAACGTCAAGAACGATAGCGCCTGGCAGCAGGTTAGATGGGAAGCAAATGTTAACTGGGAAGTATGTCCAACCCCAGAAATTCATATAACGGTTGATCCACTCACCAACCATCAGAGCAACAACAGAAATAGTTGCACCGATTGGCAAACGGTATCTCCACCACAAGCATGCTTGAACAGCCGCAGGGAATGTAATAGAAACAATAGGTGCCACGGTTACCCATAGACGTCTATCTTTCCAGTCAGTCCAGAAATCCCAGTCACCGCCAGTCAACATATAGTGAATGTGGTAACCGCCCAGAACTGCTGTGAACAGTGTAAAAAGAATCATCCAGTCAAACGTACGGGAAACTTGTACCGCTTCCGCACGTGAACGTACAGCTGATTGAGATGCGCTCATTAGCTTACCTCCTAAAGAATTAAAATTATATTTTTTCACTTCCCTTTATCCTACCGCCACTTAAACAAAGCAGCGGCAGGAAAGGAGATAGTATTTTTACTTTTAAAGATAAGCTATTAAGCCAAATCTTTTTTCAGCAATTTTGCAATTGCCATTACTTCGGTATTCACAACACCCATGATAGCCAGAGCAGCCCAACCAAAGAATACGAAACCGTAGTGCAATGGAGCAACGAACAACTCTTCCATAAACCAGAATGTGTGACCCCACTCGTTCAAACCTACGTTAGGCAGAATCATGAATGGACCGATAACCGCAATCAGATACATCAAGTGCAGACCTTCGTGGTATGTAGGCAATCTTGTTTTTGCATACATGAAAGCAGCCGAACCAGTGATGATGTAGATTGGGTATGACAGGTAAAACTCAATGATGTGACTTGGAGTAAAGTCAGTATCACGAACGATAGTTTGGTGCCATGTACCGTCTTGCTCTGTGAAGTAAGAAGCACCCCAGTAGATAGCCCAACCGTAGCAAACCAACCATGTCCAGTGTGTGAAATGACGACGCAATTCTTCACGTGGAGTGATTGACATGACTTTACGGTCACGAGTTTTCCAGATATAGCCATTGATACCAGCAAACAACAGTACTTCGATAACGATTTCGATGTACAGCATGTTCATCCAGTATGTTTCAAACTCTGGAGCAAATGAGTCTAAGCCAGCTGACCAGCCATAAACACCTTCGTACCAACGAATGAAAGAATAAAAAACCAAGTACAGGGTAATACCTGCCCACAGGTTTTTTTGATTTAAAAGCGGTGCTTCCGCAGCATCAGCCTTAACTGATTCAGTTGTAGCAGCCATTTCTACCTCCTAAAAGATTATCTAAATCCCCGATCGAATCGGGAGTTCTTTGTTTTTCCATGTTATTTAGCCTTCTTATTGAAGACACCCCGGTCCCTTGAGGTGCGTGGCAGTCTACCACTTGCCAAATCCTTGTCAAGATAAATTAAGCTATTTTATGTGAGTGCCTGTTGTCACCTATTAGCAAATTTCCTGTCAACAAAACTCGGACACCTATCCGAGAGACGTTTCGATAAAATCGCCCTTCGAATTCAGCTGGGATAGAAAAATACCAAATACTGTGTATACGATAAGTCGCCGCCCTAGTGGATCGGACTAAGCTTTGCCATATATCTGCCTCGCGTATCGCCTCACACGCTGATAATCTTGGAAACGGAGCGTTAGTTTTTAGTCCCCGAAGCCGTAGCGCCGGGCGGGCTTTCGAAGCGAAGCGGAGAAAACGTGCGACTGGCTGGTAGCCAGCAAACTGGTGAAAGTCCAGCCACTGCCCAGTGAGATGGGAAAATGTAGGCGAAAGGCAAGGGCGTCCAAAGAAACTCGGTATTGCTACCCAAGGGGAATCTGTGGGTATCGCAATCGAAGCCATTCAACGGGAACAGCAGTAAACCCTCGATAGCCTGAACTAGACCAAAACGCCTTGAGAGCCCTTGCTCCAAGTGGCCCCACTTCGGTACAGCCTTTGACGATCTCAGTTATGGCTAACCTCCAGACGAAATCTCCGACCAGGGAATTGTCACAGTGAGCCACCGTATCGGCCTCGACGAAGCCGGACGGGGTTTCGTCCCTATGATGAGTGCGAGTGGGAATTCGGGAGAGCTTAACAGCGAACCAGGCTTGGTGCCGAACATGCTCTTGGGATGCTGAACGCGCAATGGCTTGAGCAAGCGATCCAGGGTCACCACCGACACCTTCAACAAGTCAGCGCGGACGTTGTCCGCCAAGATGCCGTATTGGTCTTCGTAATGCGGCAGCCAACGTGGAATTGCCGCCTTCAAGCGCTTGCCGCACAGTTGATGACTGGCGAACCAGATGCGCTTCAAAGGTTCCAGCAATACCTCATCTTGATATTTTCGCTTGGGTCGAAGCCGTTTGGTTGGCGAAGCGACTGGCTTTGCTTTTCGATTCTGCAAACCAATCTAGTACTCGCTGGCGTAGCCGCAAACCTTGCAAAACATCGTTCACGATCTTTTATTTAGTGCTCTACGCTTTGTCGGTAGCGTTTTTGGATGGCTTATAATAGGGGCTCGTCGCTCGTGTTTTTCCATGGTGGTAACCGTATAAATGGGGCAACGACCCGTTTTTATGGACCTCTTCGGTTACTTTTAATTTGAGGCAACGCCCCATGGCTTTGAAATGAAAATGGTAGATAACATAAAAGCTGACCACCACATGCTTCATTTTCACGAAATTTAGCGCTGGATACTTAGGAATATCGTTTACTCTAACTGGGGCCAGAACTAAGGCTGCACACCTATTGCGCGGCGGTCACTTTAGCCAGCAAATTAATGAGCTCGCCATTATTAAACAGATCGATAACGATGTCGCAGCCACCGATTAATTCGCCGTTGATATACAGTTGGGGATAAGTGGGCCAGTTCGAGTATTCTTTTAAGGCTTCGCGCACTTCAGGATCTTCGAAGATATTGACGTGGGCATAATCCGCGTTGCAGGCTTGCAAGACTTGCACCACGCGGCTGGAAAATCCACACTGGGGAAAATCCGGCGTGCCTTTCATGTATAAGACCACGGGATGACTGGCTAATTGGGCTTGGATTCTGTCTATTGCACTCATGCGTTTTCTCGCTAAACATTGTGTGAGGGGATTCTAACAACCCCATTCGCAAAAGAGAAGGGTGTTGGTATATGGATGATTTGGGGTCAAAAAAAAAGCCCGGCTATTGCTAGCGGGGCTTTCGTATTAAGAGCTTGGCGATGACCTACTTTCACATGGCAACCTGCCACACTATCATCGGCGCTAAGCGGTTTCACTTCCGAGTTCGGGATGGGATCGGGTGGTTCACGCTTGCTATGTTCACCAAGCAAACTGGTTTGGCTGGTTTTAGTCAGCCGTCATAAACAGGTTATAAGCCTTTGGCTTTTAGGAAAATACCTTTGGGTCATGCGTTCGCAATTAACTTAGGTTGTTTCCGGTCCTGTTTTTCATGGAAATCTGTATCGAGTGTGTCGTTTTCTTACGTTTATCAGCGTGTCAGTGACACCCAAACGCATTGGGTGTTATATGGTCAAGCCTCACGGGCAATTAGTACACGTTAGCTTCACACATTACTGCGCTTCCACACCGTGCCTATCAACGTCGTAGTCTCCGACGGCCCTTCAGGGGACTTAAAGTCCCAGTGAGATCTCATCTTGGGAGGGGCTTCCCGCTTAGATGCTTTCAGCGGTTATCCTGTCCGAACGTGGCTACCCGGCAATGCCATTGGCATGACAACCGGAACACCAGAGGTTCGTCCACTCCGGTCCTCTCGTACTAGGAGCAGCTTCCCTCAAATCTCAAACGCCCACGGCAGATAGGGACCGAACTGTCTCACGACGTTCTGAACCCAGCTCGCGTACCACTTTAAATGGCGAACAGCCATACCCTTGGGACCTGCTTCAGCCCCAGGATGTGATGAGCCGACATCGAGGTGCCAAACACCGCCGTCGATATGAACTCTTGGGCGGTATCAGCCTGTTATCCCCGGCGTACCTTTTATCCGTTGAGCGATGGCCCTTCCATACAGAACCACCGGATCACTAAGACCTACTTTCGTACCTGCTCGACTTGTCCGTCTCGCAGTCAAGCACCCTTATGCCTTTGCACTCATTGCCTGATTTCCGACCAGGCTGAGGGTACCTTCGTGCTCCTCCGTTACTCTTTAGGAGGAGACCGCCCCAGTCAAACTACCCACCAGACACTGTCCCTAACCCGGATAACGGGTCGAGGTTAGAACTCCAAACATACCAGGGTGGTATTTCAAGGTTGGCTCCACGAGAACTGGCGTTCCCGCTTCAAAGCCTCCCACCTATCCTACACAAGTAGGTTCAAAGTCCAGTGTCAAGCTATAGTAAAGGTGCACGGGGTCTTTCCGTCTAGCCGCGGGTACACTGCATCTTCACAGCGATTTCAATTTCACTGAGTCCCAGGTGGAGACAGTGTGGCCATCGTTACGCCATTCGTGCAGGTCGGAACTTACCCGACAAGGAATTTCGCTACCTTAGGACCGTTATAGTTACGGCCGCCGTTTACTGGGGCTTCGATCAAGAGCTTCTCCGAAGATAACCCCATCAATTAACCTTCCAGCACCGGGCAGGCGTCACACCCTATACGTCCACTTTCGTGTTTGCAGAGTGCTATGTTTTTGCTAAACAGTCGCAGCCACCGATTTTTTGCAACCCCCTTCCGCTCCAGTCGCGAGGACCTTCACGTAATGAGGGCATACCTTCTCCCGAAGTTACGGTATCATTTTGCCTAGTTCCTTCACCTGGGTTCTCTCAAGCGCCTTAGAATTTTCATCCCACCCACCTGTGTCGGTTTGGGGTACGGCCACTAGTAACCTGAAGCTTAGAGGTTTTTCCTGGAAGCAGGGCATCTATCACTTCGCTGTTCTTTCGAACCGCTCGTCATCACGTCTCAGCATAGAGCACCCCGGATTTGCCTAAGATGCATGCCTACCTGCTTAAACTGCCACTTCCAACCGACAGCTGATATAGCCTTCTCCGTCACCCCATCGCAGTTACTACTGGTACAGGAATATTAACCTGTTTTCCATCGACTACGCTTTTCAGCCTCGCCTTAGGTGCCGACTAACCCTGCGTCGATTAACGTTGCGCAGGAAACCTTGGGTTTTCGGCGAGGGGGTTTTTCACCCCCTTTATCGTTACTTATGTCAGCATTCGCACTTCCGATACCTCCAGCCCACTTCTCAATGAACCTTCGCAGGCGTACGGAACGCTCCTCTACCACTCACGCTTAACGCGTAAATCCGTAGCTTCGGTACTATGCTTAGCCCCGGTAAATCTTCCGCGCAGACCGACTCGACCAGTGAGCTATTACGCTTTCTTTAAAGGATGGCTGCTTCTAAGCCAACCTCCTGGCTGTCTGTGCCTTTCCACATCGTTTCCCACTGAGCATAGATTTGGGGACCTTAGCTGACGGTCTGGGCTGTTTCCCTTTTCACGACGGACCTTATCACCCGCCGTGTGTCTCCCGTGCTTGCACTTGCTGGTATTCGGAGTTTGCATCGGGTTGGTAAGTCGGGATGACCCCCTAGCCGAAACAGTGCTCTACCCCCAGCAGTGATACACGAGGCGCTACCTAAATAGCTTTCGAGGAGAACCAGCTATCTCCGAGCTTGATTAGCCTTTCACTCCGATCCACAACTCATCCCCGTATTTTTCAACAGACGTGGGTTCGGCCCTCCAGTTAGTATTACCCAACCTTCAGCCTGGTCATGGATAGATCGCCCGGTTTCGGGTCTACACCTTGCGACTAAACGCCCTATTAAGACTCGCTTTCGCTACGCCTCCCCTATTCGGTTAAGCTTGCCACAAAATGTAAGTCGCTGACCCATTATACAAAAGGTACGCAGTCACCCCACGAAGGGGCTCCCACTGCTTGTACGCATACGGTTTCAGGTTCTATTTCACTCCGCTCTCCGCGGTTCTTTTCGCCTTTCCCTCACGGTACTAGTTCACTATCGGTCAGTAAGGAGTATTTAGCCTTGGAGGATGGTCCCCCCATATTCAGTCAAAGTTTCACGTGCTCCGACCTACTCGATTTCACTAGAAAAAGGTTTTCGTGTACGGGGCTATCACCCTGTATCGCCGGACTTTCCAGACCGTTCCACTAACCTTATCCTAGCTTAAGGGCTAGTCCCCGTTCGCTCGCCACTACTTAGGGAATCTCGGTTGATTTCTTTTCCTCCGGGTACTTAGATGTTTCAGTTCTCCGGGTTCGCTTCAGTGAGCTATGTATTCACTCAAAGATGACGTGCTTATGCACGCCGGGTTTCCCCATTCGGACATCTCTGGATCACAGCCGGTTTGCAGGCTCCCCAAAGCTTTTCGCATGCTACAACGTCCTTCATCGCCTCTTACTGCCTAGGCATTCACCGTATGCGCTTATTCACTTGACCATATAACCCGAATACGTCTGTATTTTGGTTATACTGTCAGCTGACATTTTCGCTGATTTTTTCTGCTTGAGAACGACATGCTGCTTGTATTCCACCTGCCTCATTCGAGCCAGACTTCATCCAAACCGCAACTCGTTTTAGTTTTGATCATTGCTGATCGTTACTATAGTTACAGATTTCCATATTGTTAAAGAGCTATCGGTACGAATACCAATGCTATAAAGTCTTTATCTATTAACGAAGATAAAACCTCATAGCGTTGATGTTCTAACATCGACTATCTATTGGCGACGAACTGGTTGACCCTCAGCATTCAGCGTGATGGTGGAGCCAGGGAGGATCGAACTCCCGACCTCCTGCGTGCAAGGCAGGCGCTCTCCCAGCTGAGCTATGGCCCCTAAAACAGACTAAAGACCAAGACTCAAGCAGAAACCCAACTATTCGCAACCCTATCTATCTAAGCAGGAGTGTTGCTTGATCGTTTTCCGCCTTATTGCTTTCGCCTTTTATGCGTTGGTGGGTCTGGGAGGAGTTGAACCTCCGACCTCACCCTTATCAGGGGTGCGCTCTAACCAACTGAGCTACAGACCCAGGTGCGTCTTTCAATCGAAATAATTTGTTGTGAGTACGTGCAACGGTGTGCCGTCTTTGTAAGGAGGTGATCCAGCCCCAGGTTCCCCTAGGGCTACCTTGTTACGACTTCACCCCAGTCATGAATCACAAAGTGGTAAGCGCCCTCCCGAAGGTTAAACTACCTACTTCTTTTGCAACCCACTCCCATGGTGTGACGGGCGGTGTGTACAAGGCCCGGGAACGTATTCACCGCGGCATTCTGATCCGCGATTACTAGCGATTCCGACTTCACGCAGTCGAGTTGCAGACTGCGATCCGGACTGGGACCGGCTTTTTGGGATTCGCTTACTCTCGCGAGTTCGCAGCCCTCTGTACCGGCCATTGTAGCACGTGTGTAGCCCTACCCATAAGGGCCATGATGACTTGACGTCGTCCCCACCTTCCTCCGGTTTATCACCGGCAGTCTCCCTAGAGTTCCCGGCATGACCCGCTGGCAACTAAGGATAAGGGTTGCGCTCGTTACGGGACTTAACCCAACATTTCACAACACGAGCTGACGACAGCCATGCAGCACCTGTCTCAGAGTTCCCGAAGGCACTCCGCTATCTCTAACAGATTCTCTGGATGTCAAGGGTAGGTAAGGTTCTTCGCGTTGCATCGAATTAAACCACATGCTCCACCGCTTGTGCGGGCCCCCGTCAATTCATTTGAGTTTTAGCCTTGCGGCCGTACTCCCCAGGCGGTCAACTTAATACGTTAGCTCCACTACTAAGTTCTTTAAGAACCCAACAGTTAGTTGACATCGTTTACGGCGTGGACTACCAGGGTATCTAATCCTGTTTGCTACCCACGCTTTCGTACCTCAGCGTCAGTTTTAGTCCAGGGAGCCGCCTTCGCCACTGGTGTTCCTTCAGATCTCTACGCATTTCACCGCTACACCTGAAATTCCACTCCCCTCTACTAAACTCTAGTTGCCCAGTATCAAATGCAGTTCCCAGGTTAAGCCCAGGGCTTTCACATCTGACTTAAACAACCGCCTACGCACGCTTTACGCCCAGTAATTCCGATTAACGCTTGCACCCTCCGTATTACCGCGGCTGCTGGCACGGAGTTAGCCGGTGCTTCTTGTATAGGTAATGTCAGTCTACCGGGTATTAACCGGCAGGTATTCCTTCCTATTGAAAGTGCTTTACAACCCTCAGGCCTTCTTCACACACGCGGTATTGCTGGATCAGGCTTTCGCCCATTGTCCAATATTCCCCACTGCTGCCTCCCGTAGGAGTCTGGGCCGTGTCTCAGTCCCAGTGTGGCTGATCATCCTCTCAGACCAGCTATGGATCGTCGCCTTGGTAGGCCTTTACCCTACCAACTAGCTAATCCAACATAGGCTCATCTATTAGCGCCAGGCCCGAAGGTCCCCAGCTTTCCCCCGTAGGGCGTATGCGGTATTAGCGTGAGTTTCCCCACGTTGTCCCCCACTAATAGGCAGATTCCTATGCATTACTCACCCGTCCGCCACTCGTCAGCGCCCGAAGGCCTGCTACCGTTCGACTTGCATGTGTTAAGCATACCGCCAGCGTTCAATCTGAGCCATGATCAAACTCTTCAGTTTAATTTTAACTTGTTACTAAATAAGATTAGTAACCAATCTTGGCTCGACTACAGAACATCTTTTCTTGCGAATTGACGTGGTTTCTGTGTCGACTATTTTTAAACAGCACATAGTCGCTACACATACCCACACAAATTATTTCGATTTCGTTTGTTAAAGAGCTAGAGCATTTCGCCCTGTTGAGCCGACATATTCTACAGCGTTTTCAATGTTTGTCAAATTTATTTTTAAGTCATTTCAAAAACCGAAACCCAAAAAACAAACCCGCCAAACCAAGCCGACCACTTCACCGCTAAAATTTAAAAGTCAGAGCAGTGAAGAGCCGCTCATTCTAATCACTCGCCAGCCTCGCGTCAAGAACTTTTTTATTTAACAGTCTTCAACCCTTGCGCGAGCGCGGATGCGCTTGATCATAAACAGCCGCTAAATGTTGAAAATCCAGGTGTGTGTATATCTGCGTAGTAGATATATTGCTATGCCCTAATAACTCTTGCACAGCCCTAATATCTTTACTCGCTTCAAGCAGATGGCTTGCGAACGAATGCCTTAACATATGCGGATGAAGGTGCTCCGCTATTCCGTTTTTTTTGCCCCAACGATCCAATCTAAGTTGCACACTTCTTCGAGATAATCGACGTCCCTGCAAGGAGACAAACACCGCCTGCCCCTCCCCCTCAGGTCGACTCACCAGCCAAACCCTAAGCGCATCAAGTGCTTTGCTACCAACAGGCAATTGCCTTTGCTTGCCGCCTTTACCATAGCGCACTCTCAAAAAGCCTTCGCTAAGATCGATGTCCGGCAAATCAAGCATTACCAGCTCGCTCAATCGCAAACCTGATGAATAAAACAATTCGAACATCGCCAAATCGCGGACTTCCAAAATCGAATCTGGCGTCGCATTTAACATCCCCACCAGCTGATCGACATCCAAAACATGCGGCAGCCTTTTTGACGCCTTAGGAGCTTGCACATGCTGAGCAGGGTTATGCTCCACTTGCTTGGCTTTGAGCAAAAATCGATAAAAACTACGTAGCGCGGCAAGTTCGCGCTGAATCGTCTTGCTGCCGATACCGTTTTTATGACGCCCAGCAATATAATTCCGCACATCACGATCCTGAACTTGCTGCCAAAACATGAGCTCTTGCATAGAGCAAAAACTTTGAAATCGTTTTAAATCCCTTTGGTAGTTTGTTGACGTATGATCTGCAACGCGCCTTTCCGAAACCAAATAGCGAAAATACCGCAGTAAGGCGTCATCCGCCTCGGCATGCATGACAATCAATCCGTTTGGTGTAGCAATGAAATCAGACGGGTCCCGATAATCTCACTCATTTGAGTAAGAAATATACTGCCCATACTATAGTGAAAGCGCGACTCATCGCGGCTACCGATTGCCAACAGCCCATCAAGCTGCGTAAACACCATAGGAATGATTGCACACGAGCGAACTTCCGCTGCCACATCACCAAATAAAAACCTCGCTTGCGCCAAAGTCGGCCGACCGCATTTCGGCTGGCTTGTGGTTAATTCATTGGAAAAATGCTTCAAATTAGCATCGTCCGCCCCGACGAATAAATTACTGATAGGCGATAGCGGTTGCTCTTTAATGATTTTAATGGCCACGAAGTCAGTGAAAAAACACTCAGCCAACACTTCACTCAAATTTGCTACCGCATCCTCCAGGGAATTTGCTTCCAGCATAGCTAGGGTCAATTCATGCATGCGATTGAACGACGCGTCGTTTTCCCGGGCAATATCGATCAACGCGGTCAATTGATTTTCTTGCTCCTGATGCTTCGCCCGAAACATTTCCAGTTGCTTAGATATTAGAGATATTGCATTTCCGCTGGGATGCGGGATATGCATCTTCTCCAGCAAATCCAGATGATTTTGGAAAAACTCGGGATGCTCTTGCAGATAGGCCTTAACGAGGGCTTCAGTCAATAAGACTTTTGATTCACTGCTCATAACTTAATTTGTCCTTCGAATACCGTGGTCGCGGCTCCCGTCATCATGACAGGATGACCAATACCAAGCCAGCTAACGATTAATTCCCCGCCAGGCAGTTGTACCTGAACATTCTGCTCCAACAAACCTTGCTCAATACCGGCCACAACAGCAGCACAAGCCCCGCTGCCACAAGCCAGTGTTTCAGCTGCGCCACGCTCGTAAACTCGCAACTTGATTTGTTGACGATTAACAATTTGCATGAAACCAATATTAGCTCGCTCCGGAAACAGCTCATGACACTCCAGTCTAGCGCCGACAGATGCAACGGGCGCGCTAATTACATCATCGACCTGGATAACCGCATGAGGATTACCCATAGAGACAGCTGCGAACGCAACTTCTGCCTCCGCCAACATCACTTTATATAATTTAGACTGTTCGGAAACTTTCAGCGGTATTTGCTCAGGCTCCAGTGCGGGAACCCCCATGTCAACGGTGATCAAACCGCCCGCATCGAATCGAAGCGTCAGTTGTCTCGCGTCAGTATCAACAATAATTTCGTCTTTATTACTTAAGCCTTTGTCGCGCACAAAGCGTGCGAAGCAACGCGCACCGTTCCCACATTGCGCAACCTCGCTACCGTCAGCGTTGAAAATCCGGTATTTAAACTCGGCGTTATCGCTGACCGGTTTTTCCACCAATAACAATTGATCGCAGCCCACGCCAAAGTGGCGATCCGCCAAAAATCGAATCTGCTCTGTCGTCAATTGGATTGGCTGGTTTATGGCGTCGATCACGACAAAATCATTGCCCAAGCCCTGCATTTTGGTGAAATTAATCATCATCGCTACTCAGGCAAAAGCTGCTCGCCAACCCACAGTTGCTCCAAGGTTTCTCGAGCTCGAATAAGATGCGTTTTATCGCCATCCACCATTACCTCGGCCGCTCTTGGCCTCGAGTTATAGTTTGAACTCATCGTAAACCCGTAGGCTCCCGCTGAGCGAACCACCAATAAATCACCTTGTCTCAACTTTAACGACCGCGCTTTACCCAGAAAATCGCCCGTCTCGCACACCGGCCCGACAATGTCCCAATCCAACTCGGCCTGATCGCTTTCGGTGTTCGCCGGAATGATTGCCTGCCACGCCCCGTATAGAGCCGGCCGAACTAGATCATTCATGGCCGCATCCACAATCGCAAAATTTTTATTCGCTGTTGGCTTAAGGTATTCCACTCTGGTTAACAATATTCCCGCATTGCCGACGATCGCGCGCCCCGGCTCCAATAGAATTTCAAAACTCCGTCCCGCTAAACGCTGCAGCAAAGCTGAAATATATTCAGAAGGTTGCGGCGGATGCTCATCGCGATAACAAATACCCAGCCCGCCTCCTAAATCGAGGTGGTGCAATTCAATACCTTCCTCTTGCAGTTCATCGACTAACGCCAACACCCTATCCAACGCATCCAAAAACGGCACTGTTTCAGTTAATTGAGAGCCAATATGGCAATCGATACCGACTATTTGGATATTAGGCATCTGTGCGGCACGCCGATACTCATGAATGGCTTGCTTGATATCGATCCCGAATTTATTTTCTTTCAAGCCGGTGGAAATATAGGGGTGCGTCTTAGCATCAACATCCGGATTGACCCGAAAAGACACGGGAGCAATAACACCCAGCTCACCGGCTAAACGGTTGATCCGATCAAGTTCGCCGCTGACTTCAATATTAAAACAGCGTATACCTATTTTCAGCGCCGCCAAGATTTCGTCCTCGCGTTTACCCACACCGGAAAACACAATTTTTTCAGGACTGCCGCCCGCAGTTAATACGCGCTGCATTTCCCCAAGCGACACAATGTCGAACCCAGATCCCAGTCGCGCCAGCACGTTGAGAACAGCAATATTTGAATTTGCTTTTACGGCATAGCAAATAAGGTGCGGGTGCCCGGCAAAGCCTTGATCGAAGGCTTGCCAATGCATCTCCAAGGTCGCTCGCGAATAGACATAGCAGGGAGTGCCGTAATTTTGGGCAATTTTGTCAACAGGAATGCTTTCGGCAAACAACTCGTGTTGCCGATAATTAAAAAAATCCATGGCTTATTTGTCTTGTTTGGGTACGTAAATTGGCGGCGGGCTATCCGGCATATATAAAGGCCCGGTTTGACCGCAGGCCTGCAACAACAGCGCCCAAAGAACTAGAGTTAAAATTTTGTTTGTCGTCATGTTCGTAACGATTATCGGGTGAATGCGGAATATAGCATAGCCGCCATCTTAAAAGAACGAACGCGATACAGCCAACCAATCTCGGCAAGCCACAAAAAAAGGGGCATGAAGCCCCTTTTTGTCACTAGGCCAGACGACGACTCACTTTACCGTCATAGACTCTTTCACCACTTTAGGCGTGATAAACACCAACAACTCTTTTTTGGTATCGTTTTTTACACTTTTCTTGAACATCCAGCCAATCACCGGTAAATCCGACACCCAAGGCACAGTATTGTAGGATTCCTGAACAGTTGACTCATAGATGCCACCCAACACCACCGTTTCGCCATCTTCAACTTGAACCTTGGTTTTCAATTGCCGGGTGTCGATAGGTACGGTTGCATTACCGCCAGTAGCCAAGGGTGTTCCGGGCGAATCTTTTTTGATGTCGAGCAGCATGATAACACTGCCACTCGGCGTAATCTGCGGCGTGACATTCAGCTCCAACACTGCATCGACCAGCTCCGTCACCGGACCAGTCGCCTGACTTTGGGTTTGATACGGAATCTGCACACCTTGTTTGATTGAAGCTTGCACCATGTCGCTAGTCATTACCCGCGGATTGGATACCAACTCGCCTTTACCATCATCTTGCAGTGCACTAATCTCAAGGTTCAAAAGATAATCTGCTCCGCGCGCCAAGGTCAATGCCAAAGCACCACCACTGGAAGCAGCCAATGCCGATCCCAAATCCGACAGAATTTGCGAATTTTCGCTGGTTTCGGCGCCACTGGCCGTCATTCCGTATTGCGTTCCGCTATTTACGTCGGTTTTATGTGCCACCCCAAACTTGGTACCCAAGTTCTGCGCAAACGAGGTATCAGCTATGACGATTCGCGATTCGATCAGCACTTGGCGCACAGGTACGTCCAATAGCTTGATCATTCTCCGCACATCTTCCATAGCCTTTGCCGTATCCTTGACAATCAGCGTATTGGTCCTGGCATCGACAATCGCCGTACCGCGTGGCGATAGCAATCGCATACTTGCTGGACCGCCCCCTTGGCTATTCTGGCCGGAGCCGGCCTGTTGCGACGCGACGGAACTACCGCTACCACCGCCGCAACCACCACCTCCGCCACTGCTTGCACCTGCGCCGGACTGACCACCTTGCGAGCTATTCCCCACCCCCATTAATACACCGCAAATCTCGCCTGCTTTTGCGTAATTAATCTGAATATTTTCGGTTTTTAACGGCTCCAGCTCTTCGAATATTTTTTTCGAATCCAGCTCTTCCTGCTCGATTTTCATGATCTCAGCAACCGGCGCCACCATCACCACATTGCCGTTCTGCCTTTTTGCCAAACCTTTGGATTTTAAAATCAGCTCCAAAGCCTGATCCCAAGGCACGTCGTTCAATCTAAGCGTCACATTGCCCGCTACCGAATCGGCAGCAATGATATTCAGCTCGGTAAAGTCGGCCAAAATTTGCAGCACCGAACGCACTTCAATATCTTGAAAATTCAATGACAACTTATTGCCGATATACGGGAATTTTTCTTTTTGCTGCGCTTCCTTCTCCGCTGGTGTCAACGGCCGAAACTCAACCGTCAATAAATTTTCGGACTGATAGGACGAGTAATCGTAATTACCATTGTTGGGTGTTATGACAATGTTGACGCTATCTCCTCTCGGAGAGGCTTCGATTTTTTGTACAGGTGTCGCAAAGTCCGACACGTCAAAACTTTTAACCAAAGACTCCGGCAACCTGGTGTTTAGGAAACTTAAAACCACTTTACCGGCATTTTGCTTAGCGTCCACGACGGTATTTGCCGCGGATAAACCCAACAACAAGCGTCCCTCACCGTTTGGGCCGCGTCGAAAATCAATACTTTTTATGTTTTGTTCCGGCAAAAATTTACTAATCACCGAATCCTTCGCAGCAGGCGCTTGCTGTACGGCTCGGTTTACCGCAGCAACGGTCCCGCTGGACTTCAATACCACATAAAATTTATTGCCCTCGATTTTGGTTTCGTAAGGTACTTTTTCTACCAAATTGATAATAACTCGAGTCCGCCCCGACGCCTCAACCACATACACCGTGCCTGCAGCACCTTGATTGATGGGAAAGCTCTTTTTTGCCAGATTACTTTTTACGCCGGCAAAGTCCAATGCGATTCTAGAAGGGTTATCGGTCTGGAAGATTTTCGGCTCCACTATCGGGCCATCCATTTCCAGTTGCACTTGCACTTGGTTTCCGGCCAAGGTGGAAAACTCTAAGTTGTTTATCGCTCCGTCATCGGCATGCACCAGCGCAACATGCATAAAACAACTGAGTAACACTGAACACCAGAAACCGAAGCCGGCCACTTTCCATCCGTTTTTATTTTGTTTAATACTCATTTCTATAACCCTTTTTCATCGGCCAATGCTAGTGAAGACTGCTGTTCGCGCCAAGTGCCCGGCTTATCAGGTACGATTTCCATTAGCTCTATTTTGTCGTCAAGAATACGCAGTATCTTGCCGTAATTTTGCCCCATGTGATGCCCAATCTGGACGCGGTGAATAGTCCCATCTCTAGCTCTTACTAACCCCCAATAGCCTTTGTCGTTACGTAACGTTCCAACCATGCGTAGACTGTCCAGAGGGTAGGCTTCCAACTCTTCCTTGCGGCGCTCTATATCAGGTCTAATACCGTTGATACCGGAGACATCGACATTACTATCGTCATCTTTTCTTTCAATTGACCTGAACGGATCCCTCAATCCATCGGGCTTGAATATAAACGATTCAACCACTTTAATTTCAGGCAAGGGTTCGATAGCGGACTTGGGGCGAGCTTTTACCTCTTGAATATATTTGGTCAAGTCGCTGACATCGTCGCCACCGCATCCTACCATCCCGATCAAAAGCAAACTCAACATCGGTAGAGTCGGAAGCACTTTCACACCGGCGCACCTCATTGCCCTCTCCTTTTCTTAGCCGCCGGTCCGCCAGCGGCTTGCGCTGTTTCGCCCTCGTTATAGGTTTTTATCGTTGCCGTCATGCTCATACCATCTTTGCCTTCTTTACCCATCGGCGTCATGACCACATCGTGCACCGTCACAATCCGGGGCAGGGAAGCCAAACCGCTAACAAATAACCCCAGCTCTTCATACTTCCCTACGACATGGATACCAATTGGTAACTCAGAATAAAACTCCCTGTTAATTTCGGTACTGGGCTGAAACAATTTAAACTCCAGACCACTTGCCAAACCGGTTTGGGAAATATCCACCAATAAACTGGCGACTTCAGCTTTGGTAGGCATCTGCTTCAACATCTCGCCCAGCGACGCTTCGATTTGATCCAGCTGATCGCGGTAATCCTGGAGGTTGACAGCCTTTTTCTGCTTAACTTCAAACGCACTTTTCAAACTCTCTTCTTGTTTTTCAAGCACATCCAATTCATCCAACTGCGGCACCGTCACAAAGTAAACGCCAGCCGCCGCTGTTAATACCGCAAAAATAAGGATGACGATGATTTTTAGTGGCGTTGGCCAGCTGCCCGCCGAATTAATGTCCCAATTGATTTCAGACAAATTCATTTGACGGCTCCTGATTGAGGCTTATCTATCTTCTTACCTTGCTTGGCTGTCAATGTGAAGTCGTTCATCTGCCCGTCCTTCTTGCCTTCACCTTTGATGACAGTAAGCACCGAGGTATTCATCCACGGCGAGTTATCGATAGCCCGCATGTAAGCGGACACCCGCGCATTCGATTCCGCCTTGCCGTCCAAAGTCAAAACCGACCCGGCTTGGGTAAATTTCGTCAGGTAAATACCATCCGGCGTGGTTTTGGCCAATTCATCGAATAAATGCACCACCTCGGGACGGCTTTCCTGCAACTTTTGGATGACTTCAATTTTGGTCAATAACCGGTTTTTCTTATCTTCGATTTCTTTGATTTCTTGAATTCTCTTATCCAAGATGGCTATTTCGTTTTGTAGTAGCGTGTTTCTGCGGGTCTGATACTCTTTGATCCCTTCGATATACATATAGACCACGACCAAAATCAGTGCTGTCACCAAAATACCGGCACCAATACCCGCCACAAAATCCTGCTGCTTCTTTTTACGCAGCTCTTCTCGCCAGGGGAGTAAATTAATTCTTGCCATTAATCGAAACTCCTTAACGCTAAACCGCACGCTATCATCATCGCAGGCGTATCGTTGCTCAGACTTTGCGGTTTGACCCGGTTAGAAAGCGCCATATTGATAAATGGATTGGCAATGTAAGAAGGAATACCAAGGTCGCGTTCCACTAATTTGTCCAAACCCGCGATTGACGCGCAACCACCGGCAAGTACCAAGGCATCGACGCCGCGATTGGCGCTAGAGGAAACGAAGAATTGCAACGATCTGGCGATTTGCTGCAGCATGGCTTTTTTGAAGGGCTCCAGCACATCCGTGACGTAATTGTCCGGCAGGCCGCCGTGCTTCTTGGCCAAACCGGCTTCTTCATACGACAGACCATAGCGGCGCTGAATCTCTTCAGTTAGCTGTTTTCCGCCAAAGCCCTGCTCCCGGGTATAAACAGTTTTACCTTCATGCAGAATGTTCAGAGAGGTCATGGTTGCGCCAATGTCGGCAATCGCAACAGTCATATTACCGGCACCTTCCGGTAACTGATCCGCCAATAAGGAAAACGCATTTTCCATCGCAAAAGCTTCCACATCGACAACAACAGCTTTCAGGCCGGCATAGGCCAATGCGGCCACCCTATCTTCAATATTTTCCCGCCGAGAAGCCGCCAGCAACACATCGACCATATCAGGGTTATTTTTGGTGATGCCCTGAACTTCGAAATCGAGATTGACTTCGTCCAGTGAATAAGGAATGTACTGATCCGCTTCCACCATGATCTGCTCCTCCATGTCCCTATCGGACAAGGAGGCAGGCATCGAAATGATTTTGGTCATCACCGACGAACCTGCAACCGCAACGCTCGCCTGCTTTGCCCGAGTGCCGGATTGCTTGACCGCCGCTTTTATTACTGCGCCGATTTGCTCTATATTGGTGATGTTCTTATCGACTATCGCATCTTGAGGTAAGGGCGCCACCGAGTAACTTTCTACCCGGTAACGAGCACCGACCCGGCTCAATTCCAACAATTTAACCGCAGCTGTACTAATATCCACACCCAGTACAGCCGACGGATTCCTGCTCAACCAGCTCATGAATGAACCCTTTTTAGATCGAATATGATTGAATTTGGCTCAAGCATGCTCAGACGAGTCTTGCAGAACCCACATGGGCCTGAAGTATAGTAGATTTTTTTATTTTCATCCCCTTAGATAAACCACTTTACAAGTAACTTTAGGTTGTTCCTATTATCAAAAGGGTTTATTTTGACCGGCAATTTGTATTTTAGCAGTGCGTTTGAATTTCAGTGCCCATTAAGAAAGACCCCAAACCCAAATCCCTGATCAAGACAGTTTTTAAGTGGCTGACCATCTGCTTGTTCGCTTTCATCGGTACGTTTCTGGTTGCTGTTTATTTTTTTCTGGTCGAGTTCGACAAGGAACTCCCGGATATAGACCAGTTACAACACGTTCAATATCAGATGCCGTTTAATATCTACAGCCAAGATAAGCTACTGATAGCGCAGTTTGGCGAGAAACGCAGAATCCCAACCGACATCACGCAAGTGCCGCCCCTATTGATCAAGGCATTCATTGCAGCGGAAGATGATCGTTTCTATAAACATAACGGTGTCGATTTCAAAGGCCTGCTGCGAGCCGTCGGCCAGTTAGCCCTTACCGGCAAAAAGAGACAAGGTGGCAGTACCATCACCATGCAAGTTGCCCGCAATTTTCTGCTGAGTAACGAAAGAACCTATTTGCGTAAACTCAAGGAAATCATTCTTGCCCTGAAAATTGAGCGGCAATTTTCCAAAGATCAGATTATGGATCTTTATTTGAACAAAATTTATATGGGTCAGCGCGCCTATGGCGTCGCAGCGGCCGCGCAAACCTATTACGGTAAAGATATTTCCGAGTTAGCCCTGCACCAACAAGCGATGATTGCCGGCTTGCCAAAAGCACCATCGATTTACAATCCGATCGCCAATCCGCAGCGCGCCTTAGAGCGGCGGAATTATGTGTTACGCCGAATGCTCGATTTAAACTATATAAGCCAGCGGGATTACGAAATTGCCGTTCAAGAGGTCGATAACGCTGAAATTCAGGCGATAAATGTCGAGCTACAATCGCCACACATCGCGGAAATGGTTAGGCAAGAAGTTATGTCTAAGTATGGGGAGACAGCCTATACCTTAGGTTTGAAAATTTTCATCACCGTCCCTAGCCAATTTCAGTTAGCCGCGGAAGACGCTTTGCAAAAAACACTGCACGAATATGACGAGCGCCACGGCTATCGCGGTTTTCCACATAAGAATGCGCAAAAAAATGGCGTTCAACTTGAGGACAATGTTGTTGGGGATACCCAACAAGCCTTGGTAACAGCAGTAACCGATTCCGGTGTAACCGCAAAACTCTATGACCATACGCAGATCGGCATAAGCTGGAAAAATATTGAATGGGCAAGACCGTACCCGGAAAAAAATATTGGCACCAGCAAGGCTTTTCTCAAACCGAACGACATCATCTGGGTTAGACCGGTAGAAAATAACGAATGGGCACTCACGCAAATTCCGACTGCTGAAGCTGCTTTTGTAGCGCTTAATCCCAACAATGGCGCGATTTTGGCGTTATGCGGCGGCTTTGATTTTTATCACAGCAAATATAACAGGGCTACGCAGTCCAAACGCCAGCCGGGCTCGGGATTCAAGCCTGTTATTTACACAGCCGCATTAGAAAAAGGCTTCACCGCAGCCAGCATTATTAATGACGCCCCCATCGTAATCGAGGATCCTTCGCAAGAAAACGACTGGCGCCCCGAAAACTATAGCCGCCGCTTTCTGGGGCCGACGTCATTGCGGGTTGCACTCCGGGAATCGATCAATCTGGTCTCAGTGCGATTGCTGCAGGAAATCGGAATACCTCAGGCAATCGATACAGCCATGCGCTTTGGTTTCGATAAAGAACAATTACCCGGCACACTGTCTCTGGCCTTGGGTAGCGGCTATGCATCACCGTTGCGTATGGCGTCGGCCTATGCAGTCTTTGCCAATGGCGGCTTTTTGGTAAAACCCTACCTCATCGAGCGCATCGAAGATCACAAAGGTAACCTGTTGTTCCAAGCCAACCCACCCCTGGCATGCGCCGATTGCCCCGACCAAGACCCGCCACCAAACCGCGCGCCGCGCGCTATTTCAGCAAAAATTAATTTCCTGGCAAACAGCCTGCTGAGAGATGTTGTCCAGCGCGGCACGGCAACCCAGGCCAAACAATTGGGCCGTAACGATTTGGCGGGTAAAACCGGCACCACGAACGAACAAAGAGACGCTTGGTTTAACGGTTTTGCTACCGATATAGTGGCCTCTGCATGGATAGGCTTCGATAATTCATTACCGCTTGGTCACGGCGAGACTGGCGGTAAAGCAGCGTTACCGATGTGGATTAAATTCATGAAGGCCGTACAACAAAACTTCCCGGAAAAGCCATTAATGCAACCAAACGGGATCGTCCAGGCCTACATTAATCCGGCGGACGGATTACTGCTGGATCAGGAAGCGAGAGGCGGTATTTGGGAATATTTCAGCGAAGAAACGGTACCAACGGCAAAATCCGCACCTAAATCTGAAGACTCGGCAGAGGACGAGATTTTTGCTGAAGAAGCGTTATTTTGAAGGCTTTATATAGCTTGGAAGAATCTGGCCGCCAATTGATCGACGGCCGAACAAGACTTCTTGAAAAAATCTTTATTTTCCGAATTTTTTACGGAATTTATCAACACGGCCCGACGTATCAACGACGCGTTGTTTACCGGTATAAAACGGATGGCAAGAAGAACACACCTCAATGTGTAAATCAGAAGCCAGCACAGAACCGGTTTGAAAAGTATTGCCGCACCCGCAAGTAACGGTAATTTGTTTATATTCTGGATGTATTTCTGGTTTCATAGCGCTCACATACCCGTTCCGGGCTACATACTTGATAGAGAACTGCTTATGATACGATTTCAGCAAGCAATCTGCAACACAAAAACGGCTTTAAGCACTAAGCTAGCGCTCACGGGCATCGCTACCGATTCCAGACCGCATTAATAACATTACCAGAATCAACGCAGGCAGCCCGATAACCGCTGAATAAGTAAAGAAGGCATAATAGCCATAGTCAGCAACTATATCCCCTGAAAATCCGCCAATCAACTTTGCCGGCAAGGTCATTAGCGAACTAAACAATGCGTACTGAGTGGCGGTATATGCAGAATTGGTGAGACTAGACAAATAAGCAATAAACGCTGCGGAGGCTATGCCACCACTAAGATTATCGGCACTAATGACGCCAGCCAGCAACATAATATCCGGCCGAACTGTCGCTAAAGCTGCAAACAATAGATTGGTCGCCGCGACAATGACAGCGCCTAGTAACAGGGGCCGCATAATACCAAAGCGAACCACCAGAACGCCGCCTAGCGAAGTACCGATAATTGTCATGAAAAAGCCGAAAATCTTACTGACATCGGCAATATCTTTTTTACTGAAGCCCAGTTCTAAATAAAACGGGTTAGCCATCACACCCATCGCAATATCGCTCATTTTATAAACGGCGATCAGCGCTAAAATCCAGACACCGGCCTTACCGTTGCGCTGAAAAAACTCGACAAATGGACTTACCACCGCATCCGAAAACCATGCCACTAAACGCGCTAGGCAGCTAGAATCCTGCGTAACACCCAAGGCTGTCTCTATTCTTTCTTCAAGCTGCCTGACCCGAGAGTCGACGGCATGCTCTGGCTCAGAAACCAGTAATGTCGCCGCTACGCCGACCAACATCGCAGCGGCCATTGCCTCATAAGCCAGATGCCAACTTTGATATTCGGCAATGTAAAAGACCCCCGCCCCCGCAACCAGCAAAGACAAGCGGTAACCGAAGACATACGTCGCCGCCATCGCCCCCTGGTACTGCGGCGCGACGGCTTCGATCCGATAGGCATCAATCGCAACATCTTGAGTAGCAGAGCAAAACGCCACCCATGTCGCCAACCAAGCTAACTCTTGCAAGTGATTGACCGGCTCCAACTCGCTCATCCCCAATAGCCCTATCCCGACACCGAGTTGCGCGAATAACATCCAGCTTCGCCTTTTTCCCAACAAGCGGTCGAACAAAGGTAGAGGCAATCTGTCGACAACCGGCGCCCAAAACACCTTGATTGAGTAAGCCGCACCAACGAGACTGAAATAACCGATAACGGATAAAGAGACCTGCGTATCAGCCAGCCAGGCCGACAAGGTCGTTGACACCAGAGAGAAAGGAAGTCCGGCGGAAAAGCCGAGGAAAATCATACTCAGCACCCTGCGCTGAGTATAAATAGAGAAAGCGCTACGCCAACTATTGACAGTCTTTGTCACGCGCTTTCCCTAGTTTTATTGCAGTTTTATCAAAATCGACGAATTAACCGTTGATCAGATAGTGGGTAACGATACTCGCCGCATAGCCTGCAGCGATAACCGGCGTCCATTTCAAGTGACTGAAGAAGGTGTATTTGTGATTGGATTGCCCCATCAACGCTACACCTGCCGCAGAACCCACCGAGAACAATGAACCACCCACACCGGCAGTCAATGTCACCAACAGCCATTGATACAAATCCATATCCAGATTCATATTCAGTACCGCGAACATCACAGGAATGTTGTCAACTATTGCTGAAATAATACCGACCAGGATGTTGGCAGTGGTTTGACCCAAGCCGTCGTACATCGCGCCGGACAACAATTCCAGGTAACCGATATAACCTAAACCACCTACCGCGAAGACCACACCAAAGAAGAACAGCAAGGTATCCCATTCAGCTTCCTTTACGCGATCAAATACATCAAGATGCACCGCATCAGCCGATGCGAAGCGCATCTTTATGTAGTAGATAAACAACATCAATATGGACAACCCTGCCATCATGCCCATGAACGGTGGCAAATGCAGAAATTGTTTGAAGCTAACCGCCAAACCGATGGTAACGCCAAACAAACCGCAAACCACCCAGCCACCGGGCTTCAATTCCACAGCCGCCTCGTTGGTTGCTTTCGGCTGACCACTTGGAATCGCTTGCGCCATGAAGAAGGCTGGCACGACGAAATTGACGACAGAGGGAATGAACAACTTGAAGAAATCGAAGAACTCAGCATAACCCGCTTGCCATACCATCAAGGTAGTGATGTCACCGAACGGGCAAAACGCGCCACCGGCGTTTGCCGCAATCACTAGGTTCACGAAACCGATTGAGACGAATTTCTCATTATCCGCGCCCACGGCCATCACCACGGCACCAACCAACAGCGCAGAAGTCAGATTGTCCGCTACGGACGACAGGAAAAAGGTAATGATGCCGGTGATCCAGAACAATTGCTTGTAGCCAAATTGTTTACGAATCAACCACGAGCGCAGTGCTTCAAACACATTACGTTCCGCCATAGTGTTGATATAGGTCATTGCCACCAGCAAAAACAACATTAATTCGGCATATTCTTTTAGATCGTGCTCAAAAGCCTTATGCAGCTCTTCACCGGAAACACCGGCTTCCTGAGCCAATATCGCCACATGCCCCCAAATGACGGCCGCGGCAAAAATAACCGGCTTGGATTTACGCAAATGCGTAAATTCTTCTGCCATCACAAATCCATAGGCCACCAAAAAGATCAGAACGGTATAAATGCCCCGCTCGGTTCCGGTTAAGCCGAGATTGTGAAACTCTTCAGCCATGGCGATTTCCGGCAAAAACAGCAAGCCGGCCAAAATTAACAGTAAGCGCAACAAGATAGCCCCCTTTATCCTCTATGTTTTAGTCATTATTGAAAGCGGAAAAAACTAACCGGGCATGTTATCACCATACAATATTCTTTGTCATTTAATCCCGGCCAGTATATTATTCAGATACCTAGCAAAATAGTATGTAAACTAAGCATCGCCTTTAAATGTATCAATATAACAAGCAAGATCAAACACTTATCGAAGAGCGCGTTAATGAGTTTCGCGGTCAAACCCAACGCTTTTTAAGCGGCGAACTCGGCCCCGACCAATTTAGAGCCTTGCGGCTGATGAATGGATTGTATGTGCAAACTCATGCACCCATGCTCCGTGTCGCAGTACCTTACGGACTACTGTCATCCAAGCAATTGCGCAAGCTGGCGTCGGTAGCCCGCGACTATGATCGCGGCTATTGCCATTTCACCACCCGCCAAAACGTGCAATACAACTGGCCGGAACTTAGTCGAGTACCTGACCTGCTTGCCGAACTGGCGACGGTGCAAATGCACGCCATTCAAACCAGCGGCAATTGCCTGAGAAATACAACCTCAGACCCCTTAGCGGGCATTTGCAAAGACGAGATCGAAGATCCGCGTCCCTACTGCGAAATTATTAGACAGTGGACGACACTGCATCCGGAATTTGCTTATCTGCCGCGCAAATTCAAGATTGCCGTCAGCGGCGCGACGCATGACCGCGCCGCCGTGCAATTCCACGACATTGGCGTCTATTTGGTTAAAAACGAAGCTGGCGAAATCGGCTTCAGAGTTCTGGCGGGCGGCGGCCTGGGTAGAACCCCCATCATTGGTCAAACCGTTAGACTTTTTCTGGAAAAACAACATCTATTATCGTATTTGGAAGCGATCTTACGGGTCTACAACCTATTCGGCAGACGCGACAACAAATATAAAGCCCGCATCAAAATCCTGGTCAAGGAGACCGGATTGGAGAAATTTACCGCCATGGTCGAAAGGGAATGGCTGCGCATTAAGGAAGATATGATTCTGAGCAATGAACGGATTGAGGAAATCAAAGCACAGTTTTTACCACCCGCTTACGACCCCAGCGCCGCCATTGACAACACCCTGACAGCGCAGTTGGCCGGCAACAGCGATTTTACGAAGTGGTTTAAATACAATACCGTCGAACACAAAATTGCCGGCTATCGCGGTGTTTACGTTTCGCTAAAAGCCCCGGACTCTCCTCCAGGCGACATGACTGATAAACAGCTTGAAGCGGTAGCCGATTTGGCTGATCAATATAGCTTTGGCGAAATTAGAAGCACTCATAGACAGAACTTGGTCTTGGCTGACGTGAAACAAGCCGACCTATTTACAGTATGGCAGCAACTAAACGCCATCAAATTGGCTACGCCCAACATCGGCACCGTCACCGACATGATCTGTTGCCCGGGCCTGGATTTTTGCTCGCTGGCCAATGCCGGCTCTATCGGCGTAGCAAAGGAACTCAACGAAGCATTGGATGATTTGGATTACATCCACGACATCGGCGAGATCAAAATCAACATGTCCGGCTGCATGAACGGCTGCGCCCATCAAAGCGTTGGCCATATCGGCATCCTCGGTGTGGATAAGCATGGTGAAGAGTGGTATCAAATCACCTTGGGCGGCTCTTCTGAAAACGAAGCAGCAATAGGCGAGCGCCTGGGGCCATCAGTTCCCAAAGACCAAATCACCTCGACCATCACAACGATATTAGACGTTTACATCAAGCAACGCCTTGAAGACGAAGCATTCTTAGAGACCGTAAAACGCGTTGGCCTGGAACCATTTAAAGAAAGAGTTTATGCAAATCATTAAAGATCGACAGTTGGTAGAAAACACCTGGACTTTTATTGCCGACGACACTCCGTTACCAGAAAATGGCGACATTACAGTCACATTAGCGCGTTGGCTGGCAGATAAAGAACAACTAGTCAAACGCTCCAGCCAAACCGGTGTACGCCTCATCCCCAGCGATCAAATTGAATCGCTGACTGACGACTTAAGCAAAATTGGTGTAATAGAGCTTAATTTTCCGATATTCGGCGATGGCAGACTTTTTTCGCAAGCACGCTTGTTAAGGAGCCGCGACGGTTATCAAGGGGAAATTAGAGCCGTTGGCGATTATTTGCCTGACCAAGTTTTTTATTTGGCGCGCGTGGGCGTTAATGCGTTTGAGTTTTCCGATCCAAACCATATCCAAGAGGCTCTGGCGGCCATGAACAATTTCTCGGTACGCTATCAAGCATCGACAAACTAAGCCAAAATCAGCGAGTTGTCTTAAGTACCTGACAAGAAGTAAAAGCCACACAATAAAAAACCCGCTTGACGAATATCGTCAAGCGGGTTTTTCTTTGCCCTATATCTGGACTACTTTTTCATAATGCTGATACCTTTCAGCAGATTCAACGCTTCATGCAAAGGATAGTCGCGAATTTCCGCTTCTGAAGATTCGTTGGTATCGCCATCTTTTTCAGACGGGTCTTTCGCATCATCTTTATCCTCTTCTTCGGATTTTTTCTCCGGCTTCGCGTTACCGTTAGTCAAGTGGTGCGTCAGATCGGCTTCTTTAATCGACTCGATCTTGGCTTTTTCCAATGATTCCAGCTTAACTCTCGCCAAAGTCACATCAGGCTCGATGCCCTGCGCCTGAATTGAGCGACCGGATGGCGTGAAGTAACGGGCTGTGGTCAACTTCACCGCCGCGCCATTACTGGTCGGCAGAATGGTTTGCACCGAACCCTTCCCGAAAGACTTTTCGCCCATAATGATGGCTCGTTTATGATCCTGCAACGCACCGGCAACAATTTCCGATGCCGATGCCGATCCGCCATTAATCAACACCACAATCGGCGCACCATTAATAATGTCATCCGGCGTTGCACTAAAACGCATTTCTGAGTTTTTGATTCTGCCTTCGGTGTAAACGATCAAACCGGACTCGATAAACGCATCACTGACATCAACAGCAGCATTCAATACACCGCCAGGGTTGTTACGCAAATCCAACACGATACCTTTCAACGGGCCTTCGTTTTCTTTTTTCAGCTCGTCGACCGCATCCAACAAACCCTGCCCTGTACCGGATTGAAAACTACTGATCCTCAAGTAACCGTAATTTTTTTCCAACAGTTTGTTTTTAACACTTTTGACTTTGATGATGTCGCGGGTCAATGTAAATTTAAGCGGCGCTTCTTCGCCTTCCCGAACAACAGTCAATACGATGTCGCTACCCGGCTCGCCACGCATAATTTTTACTGCATCGGCCAGTGTCATGCCTTTAACCGGCTTGTCGTCCAGTCGCACGATCAAATCGCCCGCCTTGATACCGGCGCGCTGAGCAGGCGTATCATCAATCGGCGAAACGACTTTAACAAAACCATTTTCCATACCCACCTCAATTCCCAAACCGCCGAACTGACCAGTGGTGCCTTCTTGCAACTCTTTGTATTCTTCGCTAGCCAGATAAGCCGAGTGCGGATCAAGGCCTGACAACATCCCGCGAATCGCATCTTCTAACAGTTTTTTGTCAGATACAGGCTCGACATAATCCTGTTTAATACGCCCGAATATCTCGGTAAATGTCCGCAACTCATCGAACGGCAAAGCCTGTAAATCATCGACCTTGGTCGAAACCGGCGCTTCCTTTTCCGCCAGCACACTACTGCACAAGCTCAGCGTCGCACCCAAAATAAACCCGACCAATAAAATCAATATATTTCTGTTTTTTAGCATGTGTTCTAAAACTCCAACAACCTGTTCCTGTAAATGATTAACCCTTGCCCGGCTTACGGCACCATTGCTCGGGATCTATGGGCCGACCTTGTTTCCTGATGCCGAAGTACAATGCCGCATCAGCACGCCCCCCGCTACGCCCAACCGAAGCCAGTGTTTCACCGGCTCTAACATGCTCCCCCACGCTTTTATGCAAACTTTGATTGAATGCATACAAACTCATATAACCCTTACCGTGATCGACAATGATCATCAAACCATAACCCCGCAACCAATCGGCGTATACCACTCTCCCGGCATTAACTGCATGAATATCGGCACCTTCGCGAGCGCTAATCACCACGCCGTCCCAGGTTGTTTCGTAACGGCGACTACCGAAACGATCCGTTATCGCCCCTTGCACCGGCCAAGGCAGCTTTCCTTGCAACTCGGAAAAAGAAAGACCCGCCGGTTCGCGAACAGGATTAGCTTCGGATTTTTTTGGCGGCTCGGGTTGTTCAGCAGGCTTTTCGTGCTTATCAAGCACACTCTCCGGCTCAACCGCGGGTTCATTATCATCAGTTTTCTGCAATGACGCTACCAAGGCTTGCAATTTTTTCTCGTCATGCATTAAGCCAGCCAGCTGGACGCTTTTCGATGCATAGTCTTGCTGAATGCCGGCAAGCAAGGCTTCTCGCTGCTTTTTCAGCGTCTGCATCGCCTCGGTTTCTTGTTGTTTCTTGTCGAGAGACACTTGCAATAACTGAGTTTCCGTGTCTTTTTGGGCTTCCAACTGCCGCAAAACATTGAAATCCTCAGCCATGGCCTGAAGCTTTTCTAAGCGGGCCTTACTGATGTAATCGTAGTAAACCAACATGCGACTCGATACCGCCGGATTACGTTGGTTAAGGATAACTTTCAAACCTTCCTTATCGCCGCCCATCGCATAAACCGACTTAATCAGCCCCTCAAGCTCTTTCTCCTGACTACGCATGTCCTTTTGCGTGGCAACGCTTTTATTCCGAACCTCCTGCAATGCCTGTTCTTGCTGCCTGATTTCAGCCTTAATAGCTCGCAGACTATTCGCAAGATCGCCGTATTGCCGCTCCAGTTTTTGCAACTGCTCTAATAACCGAGACTTTTCAGCCCCCAGGCTTCTGACGTCATCGCCAACTTGCTGAATTTGCGATTGCACTTCTACCAAGCTGCGGGCTTTTACGGGATCGCCCTTAGCCGGCAATGCCCAGGCAATGGCAATCCAAGCAATCAAAAAATATTGGTAAACACGCATCAACTAGGCTACCAGCAATAACCGTCCAATCATTTCCGCGGGGAGCAGCGATAACGGTTTTGCTAGACTGACCATTTATTACAGACTCCAAACATTAGTTTTGCGGGCGTTAAGGCAGATAAAATTTGGCCTAGTCAAAAAACGAGCCAACCCAAGCAGCTCCGAGCTATTTTCCTAAGCCTCTAGCCGAGGGTATTGAACAATAAAGCCCACTCTGTTAGATTTGCTCACCTTTTATTGCGTTAGCGCAAGCAATTAAACCCACTTGCACCATAGCGACATTATACCAGCACAAGGATGTCGTCATAGTTCGAAAAGTGCCATTGTTCGCTCACTGTTCTTAACTTTTGCCACGATCATCGTTATTAAATGGAAGACAAAAACGATACCATCCTCTACGACGACAACGATATTAATCGGGCCGCGCGCTGCTTGAAAGCAATGTCTCATCCATTGCGCCTGAAAATCCTGTGCGTACTGGGCAATAACTCGATCAGTGTACAAGACATCGTTGAGCAAGTTGGCACCAGTCAAAGCAATATTTCCCAGCACTTGGCAATACTGCGAGACAAGGGCATTCTCGATTACAAAAAAGAAGCCAATCGGGTTTACTACTTTATCGACGATGAGCGCGTAATACACCTGATTCAAATGATGCGCAGCGTTTTTTGCGGCACGTAAAGAGCATTCAATAACCACTAAAATAAACCAACGCGATGGACCAATATATAGAATTTGCCACCAACCACTATTTGCTAGCATTCTCGCTGGTATGCGTAATCTTTTTGCTAATCCAGGATTTGCTCGCGAACTCGTTTAATAAGTACGAAAGCATTTCTCCGTTGATAGCAGTCACCAAAATGAACAGTGACGATGTCGTTGTGCTTGATGTGCGAGAAACCAACGAGTTTGTCAAAAGCCACATCGAAAACGCGATCAACATTCCCTTGGGCAAAGTAGAAGAACAACTTGGCTCTCTGGAAAAGCATAAAAATCATCCTATGATCGTGACCTGCCAGACTGGCGCCCGCTCGGTGGCGGCTTGCAAAACGCTGACCAAAGCCGGATTTGAGCATGTATTTAATATGACGGGCGGCATGCAATCCTGGGAAGATAACAAGCTCCCCATCAAAGTCAGCAGTAAAAACTAAAAATTAATCAACCAACCTTAACAAGTAATCATCATGGCCGAAATCAACGCATCCAGCGAAAAGCAGTTCGCGATTCAAAAGATCTATACCAAAGACATTTCTTTTGAAACCCCCAATGCTCCAAAAATATTCACCCAAAAATGGGAGCCAGCACTGGATCTTAATCTCGGCACGCACGTTCAACACATCGAAAACTCGATATACGAAGTATCCCTGACATTAACTGTCACCGTAAAAATAGCCGATACTACTGCCTATTTAGTTGAAGTGAATCAATCCGGGATTTTTTCTATTGCGGGATTCAGCGAACAGGAAATGGGGCCAATGCTGGGCAGCTTTTGCCCCAACGTCTTGTTCCCTTATGCGAGAGAAGTCATTTCCGATCTTGTCAATAAAGGCGGTTTTCCACAGCTAATCTTGGCACCGGTCAATTTCGATGCACTGTATATGCAGCACTTGCAACAAGCGCAAACCCAACAGGAACCTGAAGCTAAAACTCTAAACTAAGCGGGATGCCACCATCTATCAGTATCCTTGGCGCCGGCTCATGGGGAACCGCTTTAGCGGTACAAGCAGCCAGAAATGGCTGCAATACCCTATTGTGGGGACATAATCCCAAACACATAGCCGCATTAAAGCAAACCGGCGAAAATGCACGCTATTTACCCGGTGTCCATTTTCCGGAAAACCTGCAATTCACCGACAATCTTGCTAAAGCCGTGGGGTTCAGCTCGGTATTGCTTATTTCGGTCCCCAGCCACGCCTTTAGGGACTTATTGGCGCAAATCAAACCCATGCTCAGTGAAAGATCCCTCATCGCGTGGGCCACCAAGGGTTTCGATTCCCAAGACGGCGCCCTGTTAAGCGAGGTGACGGCACAAATACTGGGGGCGAATATCGAATGCGCCGCACTCTCCGGCCCTACATTCGCCCAAGAAGTAGCTGCCGACCTTCCGACCGCGCTCACTATCGCCTCTAACTCGGAAGGCTTCGCCGCCCAACTTAGCGAACGATTGCACAACCAACGATTTAGGATCTACACCAGCAACGATATTATTGGCGTTCAGGTAGGCGGAGCCTGCAAAAATGTTTTGGCAATCGCGGCCGGCATCGCTGACGGCCTTGGCTTTGGCGCCAATACACGGGCCGCGCTAATCACTCGCGGCCTAACGGAAATAATGCGACTCGGCATCAAGCTTGGCGGCCAAGCCGACACTTTTATGGGACTAGCCGGTCTGGGCGACCTGATTTTGACTTGTACCGACAATCAATCCAGAAACCGCCGCTTTGGCTTGGCATTAGGCCAAGGCAAAGACCAAAGATACGCATTAAGCGAAATCAATCAGGAAGTCGAAGGCGTATCCGCCGCTCGAGAAGCGCACCGCCTATCGCAAAAATACAGCGTCGAAATGCCAATTACCGAACAAGTCTACAAGGTTTTATTCGAACAACTCCCACCCAAACAGGCCGTCCAAAACCTGCTGACACGTGATCAAAAGCCGGAAAGTTTGTAATTTTTGTCTGAAATAGCCCAACGATATCAATCCAAGGGCTTTATCACTATTTATCCCAACCCCTCTGATCGCCAATTTTTTGCTCAGCAAAACCAGCCTTATCGCGAACCCCCCCCGCTCACTACAGCAAACCGCGCGCAAAAAGTGAGAATTAGCACTTAATAATTGCAATCCACATCAAAAACCATCATTAACTTTTTGATACAAATCATTTTTACTCGAAACCCTTACATCTACCGCCGAATACGCACCAACCCTGCGTAAGTCCTTGTAGAAAAAGAAAGAATTTAATTTAAATGCCTCTTGACTAAGCACCCGTTGAAAACTATAGTGGTGCAAAAGTGATGTAAAGTGGTCAGAAATGGATTTTTTTGGAATTTTTGAGGTTCATCTTGTTTCGAGGCATAAGTTCAATCAGTTTGGATGCGAAAGGGCGCATTGCAATTCCTACCCGCTATCGGGAGGAGTTACAGGAGTCCTGCGACCGCCAAATGGTTGTGACTGTTGCAGTTGACGACAAATGCGTCGGTGAACCGGGTTGCCTGTGGTTATACCCGTTACCTGAGTGGGAAAAGCTCGAACAAACCATCAGCAAACTGCCGACATTAAACAAAATGGCCGGCAAGCTGCGGCGTTTTGTGATCGGCAATGCCTCGGAATGTGAAATGGATAGCCAAGGACGCCTGCTGCTACCGGAAACCCTCCGAGAGTTTGCCGGCATGGAAAAGCACATCATGCTGGTTGGTCAGCTCAACAAATTTGAAATATGGAACGAAGCAGCCTGGAAGGCCAAAGAACAGGAATGGATGGACGGCAACGACACAGAGGGCCTTGAAGAACTTGGCTCGCTGTCGTTTTGACGGAGATGACCGCCCATCAGACGGTTTTGTACGAAGAGGCCTTAGAGCAGCTCAACATAAAACCGGACGGTATTTATCTGGACTGCACCTTCGGGCGTGGCGGACACAGCAGCGGCATTCTGAAAGCACTGAATAGCGCCGGCAGATTGCTGGCGCTTGACAGAGACATGGATGCGATTGCTAGCAACGAAGCCAAGCGCTTGCTGGAAGACAGCCGCTTTAGTTTGCATCACGCCAGTTTTTTGGAACTGAGCGCCATTATTGAACAACAAGGCTATAAGCGTAAAGTCGACGGCATTCTGATGGACCTGGGCGTATCGTCCCCACAACTAGACAATGCGGAACGCGGCTTCAGTTTTTTGCGTGACGGTCCTTTGGACATGCGCATGGATAGCAATCACGGCCTATCGGCTGCAGAGTATTTGGAGCGAGTCGACGAAAAAGAATTGGTTCGCGTGCTGTTTGAATATGGAGAAGAACGTTTTGCCAGGCGAATTGCCAACGCTGTTATCAGTCAACGCCAGCAGCAGCCGGTGCAGACGACCTTACAGCTGGCAAAACTGATCGAAAACAGCGTGCCGTTTCGCGACAAGCACAAACATCCTGCAACCCGCAGTTTCCAAGCGATCAGGATAGAGATTAACCAAGAACTCGAACAGATTAAAATCGGATTGAAACAAGCCGCGGACGTATTGGCACCGAGCGGACGTTTAGTCGTGATCGCCTTTCACTCGCTGGAAGATCGTATCGTCAAACGCTTCATTCGCGACCAAGCCGGCCCGAAAATCAATCCAGGCAAGCTGCCGATCAAAGAGCAAGACATCGAACAAGGTCAGTTACGCAAAATAGGCAAGTCGATAAGAGCACAACAACAGGAATTGCAACAAAACCCACGCGCACGTAGCGCGGTCATGCGAGTTGGGGAGAAACGTTAATGGCGATTGCAAGAAATATCCTGCTGACATTACTGGTGGCGATGCTGATGATTTCAGGCATTGCCGTGATTTACAGCAAATACCAATCGCGCCTGCTGTTTATCGACATTCAGAAAAAAGAAAAAGAGCTCGACGATTACGAAGTGGAATGGGGCCGATTACAACTCGAATTGACCACGCTGACCGAAGAAAACCGGGTTGAAATCGAAGCAAGAACGCGGCTGATGCTCACTTTGCCGGCCCAAGACAAAATTATTTATATAAAGCCGTAAATGCGAATTGCCTCCGGCGCGGGCACGATACCGCGCCACAATACAGATTTTGTGATCCGCCGCAGAGTGCTGCTGTCGGTAATGTTGTTGGCCATGCTCGGATTGGTTGCGCGCGCGGTTTACCTGCAAATTCTGGATAAAGAATTTCTGCAGGACAAAGGCGATATGCAACACGTCGGCGTGGTCTCGGTATCAGCATATCGCGGGCAGATTAAAGATAGGAATGGCGAACCGCTGGCGATCAGCACCCCGGTACAATCGATTTGGGTCAACCCGCGCCAACTAAGAGATGCGGAACAGGACAAATTGACACCGATGGCGAAAATCCTCGGTTTTCCGGAAAAGGAACTGCGCGCGCTGTTAAAAAAGGAAAAAGACGCCAATAAGCGCTTCGTCTATTTACGCCGGCAGATTAACCCGGATATCGCCGAAAAGGTCAAAGCGCTGGAAATTACTGGCGTGTACTTCGAGCGAGAGTTCAAGCGTTACTATCCGGCTGGCGCGGTATCCGGGCATCTATTGGGTTTTACCAATATCGACGACATTGGCCAGGAAGGCATAGAGCACGGCTACGAACACATTCTGCGCGGCCAGCCCGGCAAAAAGCGCGTGATCAAGGACGGCAAAGGCCAGATCATCAAGGACGTGGAAAATATTGAAGAAGCCATCCCGGGCCGCGACCTGGTATTGACTATCGATGAACGCCTGCAATACCTGGCTTATCGGGAATTGCAGAATGCGATGATCCAGAACAAGGCACATTCGGCATCCTTAGTGGTGTTGGATGCCAAAAACGGCGATGTCTTGGCGACTGTCAGCCAACCGGCTTTCAATCCCAACAACCGTAAGGAATTGAGCAGTAACCGTTATCGCAACCGGGCCATGGTAGACAGTTTCGAGCCAGGCTCGACGGTCAAACCCTTCGTGGTAGCAGCAGCACTGGATGGTGGCTATATCAAGCCGAATGTATTGATAGAAACCCATGGTGTCTATCACTTGGGTCGTAACGTCGTTAAGGACGTGCATAACTACGGCACGATGGATTTGACCCACGTGTTGCAAAAATCCAGCAATATCGCGGTCACGCAAATCGCGATGAGTATGCCGCCGGAGTACTTTTGGGGCGTATACAGCAGACTGGGTTTCGGCACCTCCGCCGGCGTTGGTTTTCCGGGAGAAGCTAGCGGCTCTTTGCTGGATTATCAAGGCTGGCACGAATTCGACCAGGCGATTTTATCGTTCGGTTACGGGGTTTCCACCTCGATTTTACAATTGGCCAGAGCTTATACCGCTTTGGCGGACGACGGCATCATTCATTCCGTGGCTTTACTGAAGCGCGACGAAGATCCTGACGCTCAACGGATTTTCAAACCCGAAACCGCTAGAAAGGTCAGGGAAATGCTGGAACACGTGATCAGCAAAGAAGGTACGGCATACCAAGCCAGAGTCGAAGGTTATCGGGTAGCGGGTAAAACCGGCACCGTGAAAAAAGCCGGAGCGGGCGGTTATAGCGAAGATAAGTATTTATCAGTGTTCGTAGGCATGGCCCCTGCCAGCAATCCGCGCTTCATTATCGCGATCGTGGTGGACGAACCCACCACCGGCCAATATTACGGCGGCCTGGTGGCGGCACCGGCTTTCTCGAAAGTGATGGCGGGCGCACTGCGAGTTTATGGCGTTGAGCCGGACGGCATGGACAACATGCATTTATTGTTGAGCAAACAATGAAGCTAGCCCAATTGCTAAACGGACTGACAGTAAATCCAGCGGATTTGGAGATTCGTGGATTGTGTTTGGACAGCCGAAACATCCAAGCCGGCGATGCTTTTGTAGCATTGAACGGCGCAGCCCAGCATGGCATCGCGCACGCGGAACAGGCCGTTGCCAAGGGCGCGATAGCAGTTATTTACGACCCAGGCGGTGCGGATATAAAGATAGTCGGCACATTAAAAGCCCCTTGTTTGGCGATAACCGGCTTATCCCAAAAACTGGGCGAGATAGCGGCAAAATTTTACGGCAACCCATCGCAACTATTGGCTGTAATCGGTGTGACCGGCACCAACGGCAAAACCACCTGCAGCCAATTAATTGCGCAGGCTTTGCCGGCTTGCGGCGTTATCGGCACGCTGGGCTGGGGCGACGTTGGCAGCTTACAGCCGACCTCCAACACCACGCCGGATGCGCTGGCAGTGCAGCAGATGCTGAGCGAATTTGTAAAACAGAGTAAGCGTAACGCGGCCATGGAAGTATCCTCGCACGGATTGCACCAAGGCCGGGTTAACGGGGTGAGTTTTAAAGGTGCGGTCTTCACCAATTTGAGCCGCGACCATTTGGATTATCACGGCAGCATGGCTAAATACCTGCAAGCCAAACTGACGTTATTTAAAACGCCGGGCCTGCAATTCGCCGTGGTCAATCTGGACGATGCCAACAGCGCCGAGGTATTGCAGAGCCTGCCGGACGCAGTGCAGTGCTGGACCTACAGCGCGACAGGCATGCGCGGGACCGCTAAAGAAGCCGTAAGCGCCGAACAGGTAAAACACAGCGCCGCCGGCATCGAATTCGACGTCATATGGCAAGAGCAAAGACGCCGGGCAAAGACTTCGCTGGTGGGCGGCTTTAACCTGGATAACGTGCTGGCCGTGCTTTGCGTACTGCTGGCAACCGGCAGCGAATTCGACGCGGCGATCACGCAACTGGCGAAATTAACCGCCATTCCCGGCCGCATGGAAAAATTCGGCGGCAACGGCAAGCCGACGATATTTGTGGATTATGCCCACAGTCCTGACGCACTTGAAAAAGTGCTGAAAGCCGTGAAGGGCGCAAACCGACTGCGAGTCGTATTCGGCTGCGGCGGCGACCGCGACAAGGGCAAGCGCCCACAGATGGGCAAGATTGCCGAAACCTGGGCGGATCAAGTCATCGTCACCGACGACAATCCGCGCAGCGAAGCACCCGCAGCGATTATTAAAGACATTTTGAGCGGCTGCCAAAGCCAAAAAATAACGGTAATTAACGATAGAACCACGGCCATAAACACAGTGATACGACAAGCAGACCCAGACGATTGCGTAGTGATAGCCGGCAAGGGCCACGAGAACTATCAAGAAATCGGCGGCGTAAAGCAGCCGTTCAGCGATAGCGCGGTCGTCAAGCAAGCACTGGCGGCCTGGAGCAAGCAATGAAGCTGCAACTTAGCGAAATAGCCCAAGCCGTCAACGGCACGCTAATCGGCGAAGACAGAGAAATCCACGCCACCGGCATCGATACCCGCACCTTACAAGCCGGCGCGCTGTACATCGCAATAAACGGCAAAAATTTCGACGGCCACAGCTTTATCGATAAAGCCGAGCAAGCCGGTGCGGCTGCGCTGTTGCTTGAGCAAGCCGCCGCGTCGCCTTTACCGCAAATCATCGTTGCCGATACCCATTTGGCGTTGGCGGAGCTGGCTGGATACTGGCGCAAAACCTTGTCGGTCAAAGTGGCCGGCGTCACCGGCAGCAACGGCAAAACCACCGTCAAGGAAATGATTGCGGCGATTTTCGCCACCCAAGGCCGCACTCTATCGACGCAAGGCAATCTGAACAACGACATCGGCGTACCGCTGACGCTGTTGAAACTGGATGACTCTCATCGCTACGCAGTCATTGAAATGGGCGCCAACCACCCTGGCGAAATTGCTTATACCAGCCGTTATGCGCAAGCCGATGTCAGCGTCATCACCAATATCGGCGCCGCCCATATCGAAGGTTTCGGCAGCATCGAAGGCGTGGCCAAAACCAAAAGCGAAATCGTCAAAAGCCTCGCTGAAGACGGCGTCGCGGTATTAAATCGCGATGATGCTTTTTACGATTTCTTGCTGACCACGGCCGGCAACCGTCGCAGCGTATCTTTCGGCTTGCACCCCGCAGCCGACGTTACTGCGTTAAATATTGCCACAGCCTTGGACGCACAAGGCTTTAACACCTATTTCGAATTAAAAACGGCGACCGACAGCTTACCAATCCGCCTGCATCTGGCCGGCACCCACAATGTGAAAAACGCTTTGGCCGCAGCGGCAGTAGCACTGCAATTCGGTATCAGCCTGGCAGACATTAAACAGGGCCTGGAACAACTCCAACCGGTCACCGGCCGTATGCAACCCTTATTGGGTCGTAAGGGCAATATCGTCATCGACGACACCTATAACGCTAACCCCAACTCGCTGAAAGCCGCGCTGGACGTGCTGACCGATTGCGGCGGCGAATCTTGGGTGGCCCTGGGCGCTTTCGGCGAGCTCGGCCCGGACAGCCCGGCGATACACCGGGAAATGGGCGAATTAATCAAGGCAAAATCGGTGAAGCGTTTGTTCGCCACTGGCGCGTTGGCACAACATGCCGTTGAAGCCTTTGGCGACGGCGGCCAGTTTTTCGACGATCAGGAACAATTAATAGACACCCTGACAAAAGCCGTTACAGGTAAGGAAACCCTATTAATTAAAGGCTCGCGCGCCCAGAAAATGGAGAACGTGGTGGCGGCGATGGTCAACAATTTCAGAGCAGCCTAATGTTACTTTTACTCGCGGATTATTTAAGCAATATCGACAGCGGCTTCCGGGTGCTGCATTACCTGACCTTTCGCGCGATTTTAGGGGTGCTGACCGCACTCAGTATTTCCTTACTGGTCGGCCCGGCCATGATCGAAAAATTGACTCGCAAAAAAATCGGCCAAAGCGTGCGCGACGACGGCCCACAAAGCCATTTTTCCAAATCGGGCACACCGACGATGGGCGGGGCGATGATTTTGTTCGCCGTAGCGATCAGCACCCTGCTCTGCGCGGATTTGAGCAATCGTTATGTCTGGGTGGTGTTACTGGTGACACTGGCTCACGGCGTGATTGGTTTTATAGACGACTATAAAAAAGTCCTGCTCGGCAATAGCGACGGCTTGTCTGCCCGCGCTAAATATTTCTGGCAGTCCGTGGTGGCGCTAGGCGCCGCCTTATACTTATACAACACAGCG
Source organism: Methylomonas fluvii (assembly GCF_014850975.1). Classification (GTDB taxonomy): domain Bacteria; phylum Pseudomonadota; class Gammaproteobacteria; order Methylococcales; family Methylomonadaceae; genus Methylomonas; species Methylomonas fluvii. The sequence goes on from NZ_JACXST010000001.1 coordinate 330,850, forward strand.
CAAGTAGCGGCGGAAACCCAATTCATCGTGCCGTTTTTCAAGAACGTCACCGTGGACATCGGTTGGGGCTACGTCGTGCTGACCTATTTCGTCATCGTCGGCTCCAGCAACGCGGTCAATCTGACCGACGGCCTGGATGGCCTCGCCATCATGCCGACCGTAATGATCGCCGCCGCTTTGGCGATTTTTGCGTATTTATCCGGCCATGTTAATTTCTCGCAATATCTGGCTATCCCGCACATCCCCAAAGCCGGCGAACTGGTGGTATTTTGCGCAGCCCTGGTCGGCTCGGGGCTGGGCTTTTTGTGGTTTAACACTTATCCGGCCATGGTGTTCATGGGCGACGTGGGCGCGCTAGCCTTGGGCGCCGCATTGGGTATCGTCGCCGTGCTGGTCAGGCAGGAAATCGTGCTGGTGATCATGGGCGGTATTTTCGTGATGGAAACCATTTCAGTGATTATCCAGGTCGCGTCGTTTAAAACCCGTAAAAAACGGGTGTTTTTGATGGCGCCGATTCACCATCATTACGAATTGAAAGGCTGGCCTGAGCCGCGCATCATCGTGCGTTTCTGGATTATCTCGGTCATCCTGGTGCTGATCGGTCTGGCCACTTTGAAACTGAGATAAGCATGAACACCAACGCCCTACTCAGCAATCTGGAAACCCATTTCAACTTAAATCCGGATAGCGCTCGCCTATTGATCGTCGGTTTGGGCGCTACCGGCTATTCGGCTGCACAATTTTTGCAAAAGACCCCGATTAAATTCGCCGTGATCGACAGTCGAAAAAATCCGCCGCTGATCGATAATTTGCGCGAACAAATGCCGGATGTGCCGGTGTTTTCCGGCGGTTTCGACCAATCCGCATTGGATGTCGCCACTCACTTGCTGGTCAGCCCTGGCGTGTCTTTACACGAAGCGGCCATCCAAAAAGCCGTGCAGGCCGGTGTTACCGTACTGAGCGACATCGACTTATTCGCCTGCGCTACCGACAAACCGGTTATCGGGATTACCGGCTCCAACGGCAAAAGCACCGTCACCACCATGTTGGGCGAAATGGCAAACGCCGCCGGCGTCAAAACCGCCATCGGCGGCAATCTCGGCACACCCGCGCTGGATTTGCTACAACAGGACGCCGAACTCTACGTATTGGAACTGTCCAGCTTCCAGCTGGAACGCACCACCGCTTTAAACGCAAAAGTCGCCACGGTATTAAACGTCAGTCCGGATCATCTGGATCGCCATGACGGCATGGCGGGCTATGCGGCGGAAAAACAGCGTGTATTTCGGGGCGACGGCGTAATGATCTTGAATGCCGACGACCCGATGGTCATGGCCATGCGCGATTCGGCCCGACAAACATTGACTTTTTCCACCCAAACTCAAGCCGATTTTTATCTGCGTCGTGGCGAAACCGATACTTTGATGCAAGGCGAGCAAGCCCTGATGGCGGCGAGCAAATTGCGCCTGGAAGGCAGCCATAACATCGCCAATGCGTTAGCGGCGCTTGCCTTAGGTACGGCTGCCGGCCTAAGCATCACCAAAATGTGCGATGCGCTCAGACAATTCAAGGGCTTGCCGCACCGCATGCAAAAAGTCGCGGAAAAAGGCGGCATTAATTGGGTTAACGATTCCAAAGCCACCAACATCGGTGCGTGTATCGCCGCGCTAAACGGCTACGAGCATAAAGTGATTTTAATTGCCGGCGGCGAAACTAAAGGCGCGGACATGAGTGAACTAGTGCCTGCCGTCACCGAAAAAACCAAGGCCGTGGTCCTGATAGGCAAAGATGCGCCATTGATCGCACAGGCTTTGAATCACTGTGTGCCCATCCATTTCGCCGGCAATATGAAAGAAGCGGTCACCATCGCCGCCAGTTTGGCCAGCGAAGGCGACAGCGTCCTGCTGTCACCGGCTTGCGCCAGCCTGGATCAATACCGCAGCTATGTTGACCGCGGCAATAAATTCGCCGAAGCCGTGATGAGCCTGCCCTTATGTTGAAACCGACGCCCAAGCCCCGCGCGCAAAACCGTCTGCACGTCGACCCGGTGTTGATGTTGGCGTGCTTCAGCCTGCTGGGCATCGGTTTTATGCTGGTCACGTCGTCCTCTTTGCATTTGGGCGTAAAAATGGCCGACGACATTTCGCACTATCCCTTCAAGCAGCTGATTCATATCGCTTTTGGCTTGGGCTTTTCCGCGATCATTTTGAACATACCCATGCAAAGCTGGGAAAGAATGGGCCAAACCCTGTTCATCGCCGGCCTGGCCTTGCTGCTAGTGGTATTGATTCCCGGCGTAGGCATCAGGGTTAACGGCAGTATCCGCTGGCTATCGATTCTGGGTTTGCGCATCCAGGTATCGGAAGTCGTGAAATTCATCTCGGTGATTTATATGGCCGGTTACGTCACCCGTCACGCCGACCATGTCCGCCGCTCCGCGTTCGGCTTGGTCAAGCCCTTGATGCTGTTTTCGGTGGCGTGCGTACTGTTACTGCTAGAGCCTGACTTCGGCTCCGCCGTGGTGATTCTGATCATTGCCATGGGCATGATGTTTTTAGGCGGCGCCCGTATTTCTCAATTCATTATTTTATTGGGCCTGGTCGCCGGTTTGGCGGTGATCTTGGTTATTGAATCGCCCTATCGATTGGCGCGGGTAACCAGCTTCATGGACCCGTGGGCCGATGCCAGAGATACCGGCTTTCAGCTCACCCAGGCCTTGATTTCTTTCGGTCGCGGCGAGTTTTTCGGCGTGGGCTTGGGCAACGGCCTGCAAAAACTGTTTTACCTGCCGGAAGCGCATACCGACTTTTTGTTCTCCGTGCTGGGTGAAGAACTCGGCCTGCTCGGCGTGTTGCTGATCATCGGCCTATTCGCCGCCCTGGTCGTTCGCGCCTTTGCGATTGGCGAACAAGCCGAGCAAGCCGGTCTGAAATTTTCTGCCTTGGCCGCTTATGGCTTGGGTATCTGGTTTGGCTTCCAATCCTTCGTGAATATGGGCGTCAACATGGGCATGCTGCCCACCAAAGGTTTAACCCTGCCGCTGATGAGTTACGGCGGCGGCAGTATGATCGTCATGTGCGGCGCGATGGCGGTATTGTTTCGGATTCACTACGAAGTGACCGAGCACAATAAAAGCAATGTGAAGGGTAAACACACATGAGCGGCCGCATCGTCATCATGGCAGGCGGCACCGGCGGACACGTGTTTCCGGCACTAGCGGTTGCCCAGGAAATGCGCGCCCGCGGCTGGCAAGTCAGCTGGCTGGGTACTGAGAAAGGCCTAGAAAGCCGAGTGGTGCCCGCCAACAACATAGACATCGACTGGCTCGCGGTAGCTGGCATGCGCGGCAAGGGCCCGTTCTCCAAACTTGCAGCCGGTTTTAAATTGATTCAAGCCTGTCTGCAGGCGCGGCGCATACTGAAGCAGCGTCAACCCAATGTGGTATTGGGCATGGGCGGCTTTGTGGCCGGACCCGGCGGGCTAATGGCGAAATGGCTGGGCATCCCGCTGGTGATACATGAACAAAACCGGGTACCGGGCACCACCAACCGCTTGTTGGTAAAGCTCGCTGCCAGCAAAGTATTGGAAGCGTTTCCGGACAGCTTCGCCAAGTCGGTGCACGCCGTCTGCACCGGCAATCCATTAAGGGATGCGTTCATTAACCTGCCGGAAAAATCCGAATGGCATCCACAAGCCGGGCGGAATTTAAGGATTTTGATCCTGGGTGGCAGCCAGGGCGCCAAAGTCCTGAACGACACGGTGCCCGAGGCATTGGCCGGGTTGAGCAATCTTGACGTAAAGCACCAGACCGGCAGCGCGATGCAAGCTGAAGTGGCCGAGCGCTACCGCAAGCTGGGACTGAACGCCGAAGCTTTGGCCTTTATCGAGGATATGGCCGGCGCTTACCAATGGGCCGACTTGATCATCTGCCGGGCCGGCGCGATGACCGTCAGCGAGGTCGCCGCCTGCGGTTTGCCGGCGATCTTCGTACCCTTGCTGCACGCCATCGACGATCACCAGTCCGCCAATGCCCAATATTTAACCGAAGCCGGCGCCGCATTGTTGCTGCCGCAACCCGAACTCAACGCGGACAATCTGCGTAAAACCATAGAACAAGCCATGACATCATTAACTTCCATGAGCCGGGCCGCCAAAGCCAAGGCCAGACTCGCCGCCACTCAGACCGTAGCGGATATTTGCGTTGCGAAGGCTGCCGTATGAACCGCCCCAACATCGAAAACCAGGCACTGGGCGACATCGACAAAATCCATTTTGTCGGCATCGGCGGCACCGGCATGAGCGGCATCGCCGAAGTGCTATCCAACTTGGGCTATAGCGTGTCCGGCTCGGATATCAAAGGCTCGGCGGTCACCGACCGTCTGCAAGCCATGGGCGTAAAAGTCTATTTTGGCCACCATGCCGACAATGTGACCGACGTCGATGTGGTCGTCACGTCTACCGCTGTCGATAGAACCAACCCGGAAATCGTTACCGCCTACGAGAACCGTATCCCGGTGATTCCGCGCGCGGAAATGCTGGCGGAACTGATGCGTTTCAGATTTGGCATCGCCGTCGCCGGCACCCACGGCAAAACCACCACCACCAGCCTGACCACCATGATGCTGGCGGAAGGCGGCTTGGACCCTACTTTTGTGATCGGCGGCCGTTTAAACAGCGCCGGGGCCAACGCCAAACTGGGTTTGGGTAAATATTTGGTCGCCGAAGCCGACGAAAGCGATGCATCGTTTCTGTACCTGCAACCGATGATGGCGATTGTCACCAACATCGATCAAGACCACATGGAGACCTATGGCGGCAGCTACAGCAAACTCAAGGACACTTTCCTGAAGTTCCTGCATCAATTGCCGTTCTACGGTTTGGCGGTAATGTGCATCGACGACCCCGGTGTCTGTGCCATTTTGCCGAACATCTCCAAACCGGTGAAAACTTATGGCGTCAATGAAGACGCCGACGTGCGCGCCATCGACATCAAACAGGATGGTTTGCGCACCCATTTCACCGTGCTGCGCTGGGGCGGACAACCGCCGCTGAAAGTCACTCTAAATTTACCCGGCTGGCACAACATGCTGAACGCCTTGGCCGCCACGACCATAGCCACAGCGCTGGGCGTGGATGATGCAGCCATCGTGAAAAGTCTGGCCGAATTCAAAGGCGTGGGCAGACGTTTTCAAATCAATGGCGACGTAGATTTCAACGGAGGCAAATTAACCTTGGTCGACGATTACGGCCACCATCCGCGCGAGCTGGCTGCCACGCTGGAAGCCTTACGTCAAGCTTGGCCGACCCGCCGCAAGGTGGTGGTATTTCAACCGCATCGCTACACCCGCACCCGCGATTTGTTCGAAGATTTCGTCGATGTGCTGTCCAGCGTCGACGTACTGATATTGCTGGATGTGTATTCGGCCGGCGAAGCGCCGATTACCGGTGCCGACGGCAAAGCCTTGAGCCGCTCGATTCGCGTGCGAGGGCAAGTTGACCCGGTATTCGTGCAAAACCGCGAAGATTTGGCGACCATCCTGGCCGGCATCGTCGAAAAAGACGACGTGGTATTGACCATGGGCGCCGGCAACGTCGGCCAAATCGCCGCCGAATTGCCGCAACAATTGGCCGAGGCCCTAAAGTAATGGTGACCAGAGGCACTTTATTAAACAACGAGCCGCTGGCGAAATACACCAGTTGGCGGGTCGGCGGGCCGGCCCAACACCTGTACATCCCGGAAAACAAGGCCGACCTGATCGAATTTATCGCCAGCCTGCCGGCAGGCGAGCCACTGTATTGGATGGGCTTGGGTAGCAATTTATTGGTACGCGACGGCGGCATTCGCGGCACGGTGATCAACACTCGCGGCCGCCTGAAAGAAATGTATCTGGCCGATTCCGAACGGGTTTACGTGGAAGCTGGCGTGCCCTGCGCGCATGTCGCCCGCTTTTGCGCGGATTTGGGCCTGACCGGCGCCGAATTTTTAGCCGGCATCCCCGGCACGATGGGCGGCGCACTGAAAATGAATGCCGGTGCGTTTGGCGGTGAAACCTGGAGCATCGTCGAGAAAGTGGAAATGATTAACCCGCGCGGCGGAGTGATTCAGCGCGATCATCACGAATTTGAAGTGGCCTATCGTTCAGTTAAAGGTCTGGCCGACGAATGGTTTTTGTCAGCCCAATTGAAGTTGAACAAAGGCAACAGCGAAGCCAGCCAACAACACATCAAGGCGCTGTTGGAAAAACGTAACGCCTCGCAACCTACCAACAAGCCGACTTGCGGCTCGGTATTCAAGAACCCGCCCGGCGATTACGCGGCGCGCTTGATCGAAGCCTGCGGCCTGAAAGGCTTTGCCATCGGCGGCGCGGTGGTGTCGGAAAAACACGCCAATTTTATCGAAAATCGCGGCAACGCCAGCTCGGAAGACATAGAAACCTTGATCGAACATATTCAAACCCAAGTACAAACGCAGTTCGGCATCAGTCTGCAAACTGAAGTCTGCCGGGTAGGTGATAAAGCATGAAGCCATTACGCATCAAAAATGCCGCTGATTTCGGCAAAGTCGCCGTGCTGTTGGGCGGCTCCGCTGCCGAGCGCGAAATATCCTTGAACAGCGGCAACGCAGTGTATCAAGCCCTCAAGGCACAAGGCGTCGACGCGGTAGCGATAGACGTAACCGGCAGCCCGATTGAGGCTTTAGCCAATATCAAAGTCGACAGAGTGTTCAACGTCATCCACGGCCGCGGCGGCGAAGACGGCGTGTTGCAAGCGGTGTTGCAAGTGTTGGGTTTGCCCTATACCGGTTCCGGGGTGATGGCGTCGGCATTGAGCATGGACAAATTGCGCACCAAGCTGTGCTGGCAAGGTTTGGGCTTGAGCACTCCACTTTGGTTTGTGCTGAAAAGCACTACCGATATTGACGCCTGCATCGCCAAATTGGGTTTTCCGGTGATCGTCAAACCGGCCCAAGAAGGCTCCAGCATCGGCATGAGCAAAGCCACTAATCGCGACGAATTGACCGCCGCTTTAGAACTCGCCAGCCAGTTTCATTGCGACGTTTATGCCGAGCAATGGGTGCAAGGCCAGGAATACACCGTCGGTGTGCTGGACGGCGAGGCGCTGCCTGCCATCCGTTTGGAAACGCCGAATACCTTTTACGATTTCGACGCCAAGTATCGGGCCAATACCACGCAATACCATTGCCCCTGCGGCTTAAGCGCGGAGCGCGAACAACAATTGCAAGCCTTGGCGGTACAAGCCTGCCAAGCCTTGAACGTAAAAAGCTGGGCGCGGGTGGATGTGTTTATCGACAGCAACGGCCAATCGCAACTGATCGAAGTGAATACCGTACCCGGTATGACCGACCACAGTTTGGTGCCGATGGCGGCGAAAGCGGTCGGCATCAGTTTCGAGGAATTGGTCTGGCGCATTTTGGAAACCAGCATGGCGGGTGCAGGTGAGCCGGTTTAGTGTGATCTTGATGACCGCGCTGTTGATCGGCGGCGGCTGGTGGACTTGGCAGCAATTCGGTGCCAGCGCACTGAGCAGCAAGCCGATCCGCTACGTCAAGATTGAAGGCGCGTTCCAATACACCAGCAAGGATAGGCTGAAAGAAGTATTGGCGCCGCAAATGAAACAGGGCTATTACCAGGCCGACATGAACGCGATTCATCAAGCGATCAAAGCGCTGCCATTGGTGGATAAGGTCGATGTGAAGCGGGTATGGCCGGATGCGGTGCATATCAAAATCACCGAGCAAAAGCCGGTGGTGCGCTGGGGCAAATCGGCGCTGTTGAACAAACAAGGCGATTTGTTGGTGCCGGACAATATCGACGAATTTAAAAATTTACCGCTGATTACCGGCCCGGACGGCCAAGAAAAGAAACTGCTGGAGATCATGAAAGGCGTCTACATCGTGTTGAAGGATAAATCGATGCAGCTTGCGGAATTTCATGTCAACGAACGGCGAGCCTGGCGGATTAAGTTAGCCAGCGGCATGGAAATGCAATTGGGCAGAAAAGCGCCGCTGGAAAATATGCAACGCTTTTTAAGAACCATGGATTTATTGGGCGAGGAACAGCTGGCGCAAATAGCCAGCGTGGATACCCGATACCCAAACGGCTTTGCAGTGACCTGGAAACCGGAAGTCACTAACATCGATTGGAAAGCAATCGTGGAAAAAAATAAAAACCTGATTTAAACGCTTACTGAGCATAAACAATGGCCAAAAAGACAGATCGAAATTTATTAGTGGGGCTGGATATAGGCACGTCGAAAGTCGCGGCTATCGTCGGTGAATACCGCGGTGGCGACGAAATCGAAGTGATCGGTATCGGCACCGCACCGTCCAAGGGCCTGAAAAAAGGCATCGTGGTCAATCTGGAATCGACCGTGCACTCCATCCAACGGGCGATAGAAGAAGCCGAATTGATGGCGGGTTGCCAGATCAAATCGGTATTTGCCGGGATTGCCGGCAGCCATATTAAAAGCCTGAATTCGCACGGCATCGTGGCGATCAAGGAAAAGGAAGTGACCCAACACGACATCGATAGAGTGATCGATTCGGCGCGGGCGGTAGCGATTCCGGCCGATCAGAAAATCCTGCACATCTTGCCGCAGGAGTTTGTGATCGACCAGCAGGAAGGCATCAAGGAGCCGATCGGTATGTCCGGTATTCGCCTGGAAGCCAAGGTACACATGGTCACCAGCAGCGTCAGCGCCGAACAGAACATCGTCAAATGTATTCGTAAATGCGGACTAGATGTCGATGACATTGTGCTGGAACAACTGGCTTCCTGCGCGGCGGTGTTGACCGACGACGAAAAAGATCTGGGCGTCTGTCTGATCGACATCGGCGGCGGCACCACCGATATAGCGATTTTCTCGGAAGGCGCGATCAAGCACACGGCGGTGATTCCTATCGCCGGCGATCAAGTCACCAACGACATCGCCGTGGCGCTGCGCACACCGACCAAAAACGCAGAGGAAATCAAACGCCAATACGCTTGCGCGTTGACGCAATTGGCGGACCCGCAACAAACCATCGCGGTGCCTAGCATCGGCGACCGCGAGCCGCGCAAGATTTCGGCGCAGAATCTGGCTGAGATCGTCGAACCGCGCTATGAAGAATTAATGCTGCTGGTACAAGCAGAGTTAAGAAGAAGTGGCTATGAAGATTTAATTGCCGCCGGCATGGTGATTACCGGCGGCAGTTCGCAAGTGAGGGGATTGGTCGAATTGGCGGAGGAAATATTCCATATGCCGGTTCGCATGGGGGTACCGCTGCATGTATCCGGATTGACCGATGTAGCGGAAAACCCGATTTATTCGACCGCGGTGGGTTTGTTGCTTTACGGCAAGGATCATCACGGCCGGGCGTTAGGCATGAACGATGATGGCGCGGATCTGTTGTCAAAAATCAAAAGCTGGTTTCAAGGAAATTTTTAATTTTTTGTCTGGAGGGTGTGAAAATGAAATATGAATTATTGGATAGTAGCGGCACCGCGGTTATCAAAGTCATCGGCGTAGGTGGCGGTGGCGGCAACGCGGTCAATCACATGGTGGAAGACGGTATCGATGGCGTGCAATTTATCTGCGCCAACACCGATGCCCAAGCCCTGCGGGAAATGAGCGTAGAGTCCATCGTGCAATTGGGTGTTGAACTCACCAAAGGCCTGGGAGCGGGCACCCGTCCTGAAGTCGGCAGAGCAGCAGCGGAAGAAAATCGTGACCGCATCCGCGAAGTCATTGCCGGCGCCGACATGGTGTTTCTGACCGCAGGCATGGGCGGCGGTACCGGTACCGGAGCGATCGCAGTATTTGCCGAAGTGGCGAAAGAACTGGGCGTGTTGACAGTCGCTGTCGTATCCAAACCTTTTGATTTTGAAGGTTCCAAGAAAAAAGGCGTGGCCGATGCCGGTTTACGCGAACTGGAAAAACTGGTCGATTCATTGATCATCATTCCTAACCAAAAATTGCTGCCGACTTTGGGCAACAATAAATCGCTGGTGGAAGCGTTCCGCGCTGCTAACGACGTGTTGCGCGACGCGGTACAAGGTATCACCGAGCTGATTACTCACCCTGGCCTGATGAACGTCGACTTTGCCGACGTGAAAACCGTGATGTCCAATATGGGCAGCGCCATCATGGGCACCGGCGTGGCGAGCGGCGAAAATCGCGCCCGTTTGGCGGCGGAAAAAGCCATCGCTTGCCCATTGTTGGACGACAACAATCTGCAAGGCGCGCGCGGGATTCTGGTGAACGTCACCTCCAACGGCGACTTGGGCTTGAACGAGTTTGACGAAATCGGCAGCATCATGCATGCCTTCGCTTCCGAAGACGCCGACATGAAAATCGGTATGGCGGTCAACCCGGCGATGGGCCAGGAAATTAAAGTCACCGTCGTTGCCACCGGCATGGGTGAAAAAGCCAAACAAGCGGCTTCGCCTATCAGCTTGGTGAAAAAAGTCGCGGCCGGCGAAATCAATTACGATCAACTGGACAAACCGACCATCGTCCGCCAGCAAAAACAGGAATCGACTCGGGAATCCCGCTTCGGCGCGCAACCTAGAAACGATGTGGACCTGGATTACCTGGACGTACCGGCTTTCTTAAGACGCCAAGCAGACTAAGGGCCGCTTTTGCGGCACGTCTATGAGGCAGCTGAGCCAAGTTCGGGGGGAGCTATCGCATAATCTGTGATAGACTCCCCGGCCTTGTTTTACCTATTTGTCGGCATTTCATGATTAAACAGCGTACTTTAAAAAACACCATCAGAGCCACTGGCGTTGGTTTGCATACCGGCGATAAAGTGTATCTGACCCTGCACCCCTCCGAGCCCGATACCGGCATCCGTTTTCGCCGTGTGGATTTGGAAACTCCGGTGATGATAGCCGCGCGTCCTGAAAATGTCGGCGAAACCAAGCTGTCCACGACTTTGGTCCGCGATGGCGTCAAGGTGTCTACCGTCGAACATTTGCTGTCGGCTTTGGCCGGTTTGGGCATAGACAACGCGATTGTCGACGTCAGCGCCGCCGAAGTGCCTATCATGGACGGCAGCGCCGGACCGTTTGTGTTTCTGTTGCAATCGGCCGGAGTGGTCGAGCAGGACGTACCCAAACAATATATCCGTATCAAACGCGCCATACGTGTGGAAGACGGCGACAAATGGGCCGCGTTCGAACCATTCGATGGCTTTAAAGTCACCTTTACCATCGATTTCGAACATCCGGCGTTTTCCGAGCATTTGAAAACGGCGGTGATGGATTTCTCTTCGACTACGTTTGTGAAGGAAGTCAGCCGAGCCCGCACCTTTGGCTTTATGAAGGACATCGAGTTTTTACGCGAGAACAATCTGGCACTGGGCGGCAGCCTGGATAACGCCATCGTGGTGGACGACGATAAAGTCTTAAACGAGGATGGTCTGCGTTATGCAGACGAATTCGTGAAACACAAAATCCTTGATGCCATAGGCGACTTGTATTTGCTGGGCTACAGCCTGATCGGCGAATACCAGGGCTTCAAATCCGGTCATGCGCTGAACAACAAGTTGCTGCTAAGCCTGATGAACGACAAAGACGCCTGGGAAATGGTGACTTTCGAAAATGCCGAGGACGCACCGATTTCCTTCATGCATTCCGCGCAAACATCGGCACGCGCGACGGGCTAATCCCTCATCACGCATACATAAAGCTGTTCCGTGGCCGGTCAACTTGATCGGCCACAATCCTGCCAAAACTTCCTAATCTTCCCGCAAGCGTTTCGCCAACGTAGCGCCCAAACGCGTCAACGCCGCAGCCAAAACATCCTGTTCATCCGCCAGCTTAAACTGCTGTGCAATCAAACCGACATTTTCCGCTGACGGCAAGCGCGGTGTGCGTTTTGGCCGAACGGGCTCGGCTATCGGCGGGACAATGCGCACCTGCAAGCGGACAATATAGGGATGCCCCGCAGCATGCAATTTGTCTAAAATCGCTCGATTGAAAAACCGAATTTGCGATGCCCAGCTGGCCGAATCGCAGTACAATAGCATCTGCGCACCCGACACCACGCAATGTTGAGCGTGCGGAGCAATCTCAGCCGGTAACGCCGCCCTAACAATAGCCAGCAAGGCCTGTTGCGCGGTAATTTTGACCAAACACAGGTTTAGTTGCTTGTTGTCAAAATCAAGAGCCGTCCTAAACATATTTTTGCGATAACTCGTCATTGCGAATTCATTTGCTCTGAGCCGACTTTTGGATACTCCAGAATCAGGCCCTGTTGATCATTTTTAATAATATGCCAGCCATTTGCCACTATTCGCCGTTCATCGACGGCTGACAAAGGCAAATTTTCAGTTTCCACACCGAATCGACCCGGAAATAAACCGACGCGTATTGGCCTGCTGCCAGCTTGCTGTTTTATGTCGCTGACAACGTCGAGCACTGAAACATACCCATCGCCGGCGGACATGAACGCTCGCATTTCATCACCCTTTGGCCCCGCCGCAATTGCCTCAATCTGGCGGACTCGTGCGCCGCACTCTATCCGAAACACATGCGCCCAATTAGACACCAAGTAAGTATCGGCCTGATTGCCGCACAAATAGGCTTTTCCAGTTGAAAATGCCTGCGCCAATTTCGGGTAATCGTTATCGCTGTTGCGGAAACTCTCCGAAGAGACCGCATAATTAACATGGAAAAACACCAAGCAAACAAACATCGCCAATTTGGCCTGCTTCCAAGCATTAAGAACGGGCTGCGTGCCATGATCGGCCAACAGCGCAAACATTCCAGCCCATAAAAAAGGGGAATATTGCAGAGTGTGGCGAAGATTAATCACCTCGCCCCATTGATAGCGGGTACGGGCAGCAACGACCACACAGGACCCTACAGCCAGATAAATCGTTGAAATAGCGAAAGCTTTTTTACCGAAAGTCGGTAGCTTGGACCAGCGGTATTTATAAACCGCGTAGGCAGCGGCAATAATCAAAACCCCGAAACCCAGTAAACCGGGCAGAGACCACGCCACATACCGGGCACATTCGCTACAGGCCGTCGCATCCTTTAGCAAAGCCTCGATATATGTGCGCAAATTCTCGACAAAACCTATCGTGCTTGGCCCCATCAAATAGGGATTCAGCGACCCAAAGATCAGTATATTTCTGAGCAGCAGCGGCGCTACGACCACGGACATGCCAAACATCGCCGCGACAGCGTGCAGTAAAACAACGCGCCGTTCCCCTGCTGCACTGCTTAACCAGCAATAGCCAAAATATAAAATAACGCTAGCCAGCAGTGCTAAATGCGCATTTCTGATTGCGTAAGCCATACCGGCAAGCAAACCGGCGAAGATAAAGCCATAGATTGACCGCGAGTTAAGCGTCAACCCAATGACGGCCACCGCTAACCATAAACCGAACACATCGGTCAGCCCCATCAACGAATGCCTGAGCACACCCGGTGATAACGCCGCCAATCCTGCCAACAGTAAGGCGAGGATGGGGCCGATGCTATGGCGAAAACTGAAAAATAATAACCACGGCAATGTAATGGCAGAAAAATGCGCCAAACCTATCGCGGCATCTTTTGCATCGATACCAAAACTGGAAACAGCCGCCAGGACGACGGCAAAACCCACGGGAAACAAGCGATTCTCGACCTGATCCTGATCTCCCGGCGCCAAACCATACGGAGTAATCAGCAAGCTGCCGGAATTGAGAAAATTTCTGGCTTGTTCAATATAGCTGGCGCTATCAGGGGTAAACGGAAAACTCGGCGACCGGTAGTGCATATGCACCATCAGCATTAGCGACATCGCTGACAGAATGCATAATTGATGTAAAAGAGCTCTGAATTGCCAAGTCATACTTATTAGTTATCTCGTAACAGGGTCAGGAATTGGCCACCAACCAAACTCCCTCGCAAATCAACAAAATGCCCAAGACGCGGAAAGCGGTGACAGTCTCGCCGAGCAGCATCCCGATCAGCACGGTTAATGCGAAACCCAAGCCTACCAAGGGATAGGCTTTACTGACATCCCAGGATGCCAAAACCTTCAACCAAACTATGGCGCCGACACCGTATAAGGTAAATCCGGCAAACACAAATTTGTTGGTAAATACGATCCAAGGCAGGCGCGGCGTCAGCGGCCCGGCCATAGCTTGCTTCACATCCACACTGGACATGCCGAGCTTCAACATAAACTGCGCGGCGACAGACAGGACGATGCTAAAAATAGCGATCAGTAGAATTTGCATGAATTATTCCCAATGTGAAAAATGAGCGGCTAATGTGGCGAACAGCATCAAGAGAACTGTGATCCGACTACCGAAGTCACGCACCGCGAACACTAACGGGTCATCATGCATTTCGCCGCGAGCGGTTTTTATCCACAACCGCGCCAGCCAGTAAATCAGGCCTATCGCCACAAACCATAACAGCTGTGGATTTAGGTAACGTATCTGAGTCTCCGCCGAGGTAATAAATAAACCAAACACCACCACCGCGCACAACGCGGAACTGACGCCCAAGGGCCAAAGCACTACCAGATCCACCGCCCGGTAATCACGGCCATGTGTGGTTTCCTGGCCTTTTTGTTGCAAAGCGACCAGTTCGGAACAACGCTTGACTAAAGCCAGACTGAAAAAGATAAACACCGAAAAAGCCAACAACCAGGAACTGGTCGCTACCGCCGCGGCCACGGAACCGGCAATAATCCTGAGGGTATACAGCAGAGATAGCACCATTACATCGATCAACACATAGGATTTCAATAGCCATGTATAAGTCGTGGTGACGAATAAATACAGCAGCAACATGCCCAAAAAGGCCTGCGATACGGCCAACGCTAACACCAGGCCGGTTAGCAATAGCCCGCAAGCGGCTGCCAAACCTTTCAAAATGGGCAATTCGGCGCTGGCAAACGGCCTAAATTTCTTACGCGGATGATTACGGTCGCTATCCAGATCCCACAAATCGTTACCCATATATGTGGCGGACGCGGCCAAGGAAAACCCGAAGAAGCCCAGTACAACAGTACCCAACTTATCCAAATCATCAAACGAAAACGCCGTTAACAACGGCACGAATATCAACAGATTTTTCATCCATTGATGCACCCGCAACGCCCGCAACCACAAGCGGAGTTGATTGACGCCGGAAGTAAACTCCTGTTCTATCTGGGTATTTGCCCGCACAGTTTTAGCGACGGACTTTGAGGTATTGACCAGTATCGCCGCCTGCGCAGCCTGCCAAATCGGCAAATCGGCCTTGCTGTCGCCCGCATAGACAAAATTAGGCCCCACCGCCTCGCGGATGGCCTCCAGCTTGTTGATACCTTTAAGGTTATGGTTCTCATCGCTGCCCAGCACCTTATCGAACAAATCCAGATGCTTGGCAACAGCATCGGCTATATCGGAATGTGCGGCGGTGGCCAGCACCAACTGCCTGCCCTTCCGTTTTTCCGCGCGCAAATACTCAAGTAAATCGGTTCGATAAGGCAAACTCTCGACATCAAGCGACGAAGCTTGTGCTACGCGGGTTTTAAAAACCGCCCGTCCCTTCGCTAACCAAATCGGCAATTTAAATACAGCGAACGACTGCCGTTTGCAGACCTGCAACACCGACTCAACCAGGGTATCGGTGGGCGTCAGCGTACCATCCAAATCAACGACAAGCGCGGCTAGCGAAGTTTCTGTCATGTTATTTTTTGTATAAGGCAAATAATGCAACGCTGAAAAGTCGAAAACGCTTAGGTTTTCAAACACATTGTAATGTAACAGCAATTCCGCAAGCTACGTTAACTGAACCGGCGCGTCGTTACAAAGCCCCCGGCCAACTTGCCGATAATTCCGAGCAAAGCCCAGTTACAATCACTACCGTATTTTCTGGTTGAGTCTGACTAAGACCCTGTTACTATCAACCAAAAACGGTTCTGACTAGCGCATTACCCGAACCAACAATGACAATATTGCGGAGGTTTTAATGACAAACTTATCGATCAAAACAGTAATAACGCTAATTCTGGCGAGTCAAAGCATAGCCTATGCCGCCGACCTCACCCGAGCCCAAGTGGAACAAATGCTGGCCAAAGCGGACAAGCAACACCCCGCCGACCTGCGTCGTAAGGATTTGACCGATCTGGACTTATCCAACCTGGATTTTCGCAATGCCGATTTATGGGGCGCCGATTTAAGACGTTCCAATCTGAACAAAAGCAATCTGCAAGGCCTGACGCTGGATTTAACGGTGATGACCAACATCAAGCTCAGCGCCGCCAATCTAGCCAACACCAGCATCTTCGGCGTCAGCCTGATGCACGCCGACCTCAGCAACGCCGACATGAGCGGTAGCCGGGTGGTAGCCATTATGGACGGCGCCAATTTAAGCCATGCCAATCTCAGCAATGTGCAGTGGGCGGCGGACATGAAGAACCAATCGATGGGCTTGATGCGCGCCAGCTTGAAAGGCGCCAATTTGACCGGCGCCAACCTCAGCAATGCCCAACTCGGCCGCGCCATGTTGAAACACGCCAAATTAAATAACGCCAACTTACAGAACGCTGACCTGTATTCCGCTGAAATGGATGGCGCCAACCTGACCGGCGCCAATCTGACCAATGCCAATTTCTCGCAAGCCAAATTGCACGATGCGATCTTCACCGAGGCGGTGACGACCGGCACCCGCTTTGACGGCGCCCAAAACCTGCCCGATTCAGTCAAGCCGGCCCCTTCCAAATAATCGAGACCACTTCATGCAAATCCCCAAGCAGTTACTGCAACGCAAATCCGTCGAAGCCCTGACCGGTGTCCAGCATGGCTTAAAGCAAACCCTCACCGCCAAGGACTTAACCATCCTAGGCATCGGCGCAGTCATCGGCGCCGGTATCTTCGTGTTGACCGGCATCGCCGCCGCCAAATATGCCGGCCCAGCCATCGTGGTGTCGTTCATTTTAGCCGGCATCGCCTGCGGCCTGGCAGCCATGTGTTACAGCGAACTGGCGGCCATGATTCCGGTGTCCGGTAGCGCTTATAGTTACGCTTACGCGACTATGGGCGAACTCATGGCCTGGATTATCGGCTGGGATTTGATCCTGGAATATGCACTCGCCAGCAGCACGGTCGCGATAGGCTGGGCCGGCTACCTCACCAGCTTTCTGGAAAACTTTGGGGTGCATTTACCCACTTATCTGACCACGGCTTATCTGGCCAACCCTGAGGCCGGCTTCATCAACTTACCCGCCGTCAGCATTATCTTGCTACTGACCGGCTTGCTGGTAATCGGCATCCGCCAATCCGCGATCTTCAATTTCGTGATGGTGTTGATCAAACTCTCGGTGATCGTGGTGTTTATCGTCGCTGGCTCCGGGCATATCCAAGCCGACAACTGGGCCAACTTTACCCCCTTCGGCTTCGGCGGCGTCCTAACCGGCGCCGGGGTGATTTTCTTTGCCTACATCGGCTTCGATGCCGTATCCACCGCCGCGCAGGAAGCGATTAACCCGCAACGCGACGTACCCATCGGCATCATCGCTTCGCTGGCGGTCTGCACCTTGCTTTACATTCTGGTGGCCGGCGTATTGACCGGCATCATTCCTTACACCGAACTCAACGTCCCAGCGCCGATTGCGCTGGCCGTCGATCATGTCGGCATGAGCTGGCTGTCGCCGATTATTAAAATTGCCGCCATTGCCGGCCTGACCTCGGTGATGCTGGTACTGCTGATGGGGCAAAGCCGGATCTTCTTCTCCATGGCCAAAGATCAATTGCTGCCGCCGTTGTTCGCGCAAGTGCATCCCAAATTCCAAACCCCGCATTTATCCACCATTCTGGTCGGCGTCGCAGTCTCTTTGTTGGCTGGCTTCATGCCCATCGAGAAACTCAGCGAGTTGGTCAGTATCGGTACTTTGTTTGCGTTTGTGCTGGTCTGCGGCGGCGTCTGGATCTTGCGCAACAGCCACCCGGAAATGGAACGCCACTTCAAATGCCCGGCCGTACCTTACGTGCCGATTGGCGGGATTTTAGTGTGCTTGAGTTTGATGGCGGGCTTGCCTGTAGATACCTGGATCAGGTTGTTCGTTTGGCTGGCGATTGGGTTTTTGATTTATTTTGGGTATGGGGTGAAGCATAGTCAGCTTCGATCTTCTTAGCTTTGTGTCGCTGGCGCGACTGCTGGTTTTAATGCCGGTTCGCGGACCGACAGCCGCGATACTTTCGCTACGAAAACCATCCTTGGTTTTCGCCCTTCGGGCCAGCCTATCGGCTGTTCAAATTCGCTCCAGGCGAATTTGTGCGTGGCCAAAAGAAAGTATCCAAAGAAAAGGCCACCCGGATGCCGCTTAGCTCACTCGGCAAATCCTTGTGCCTCGCCCTTCGGGTGCGGTGCATGCAAATCGGCTATCCTGCCGATTTGTCCTGCGCTCCTCGCTTTTGAACGGGGTTGCCGAAAGGGGCTTCCTGCCCCTTCGTCAACGCGCCGCGTCCCTGCGACGCCCCTAACGGGCTTGATCCGTTCAAAAGCTCCGGTGCTCGGCGCGGCATACGGGAGAAAAACATCCCCTTGTAGGGTGGGCAATTTTGCCCACCATTGGCTTTCACCCCGCGTGGGCACTAAATCGTGCCCACCCTACTGGGCTTTTATGTTCCTCTTTGCGTCACTGTGTTGGAGTGGCACGAATTTTTTCTGATGCCTAACGCCAGTGCTAAGAGGCGCGCGGCTCTTCCGCGCGTCCTTCTTGAGCACTTTGTTGGGTGCCCATAGCCACCTCAATGAAATACGGGATTTGGACAACTTGTGATGAAGGCGCACCTTCAATGTCAATTGTACGTGCGCCGAGGCTATAGAGGTTGCCACCCAAATTCCGTTCTAGACAGGCGACCATCAGCGAACCGATGACAACATTAACCCACCCAACGGCGCGGCTAGTCTCGGAGATGAGACCAGAAAATGCCCTAGCAGGATCACCCGGAGCGATGGCTTCCAGCATCGCTCGTCCAGCAATCGTGTCCGCAAATGCAAAGAGCGAGTTGGCGTTTGCCTGAGCCAAATAGATATCGAGAGGTTCACCGTCTGCTAGTGAACGGAATCCATTCTGAATTTGCTCTATGTCATAGTGAAATGCGTGGTGGTTACGCACACGCGCAATCAGATTGTCACGCCCGAAGTAACGCCTCATAGATACAAGCGCGTTCCGACCAGCATCATCTATGGCGGTGTCGTAAGTGCGCGATAGGGCACTTGCGAAGTAGCCAGTCTGAAGAAGATTCCAGAATTCATACAATTTTCCCGTCAACAATCTTCCCAATAGAAGCGCTTGCGAATTCTCGGCGCGCTCAAGCACAGGAATGTCCGATCGATTGCCGGAGCAAAAATGAAACAACTTCGCCAGCACGCTAATTTCGTTCGCGGCATGAGCAAGCATTACAAGGAGATTTCGCTCAGGCTCAGGCATTTGATTGAGCTGAGCCTTTGTTAACTCGAAGTGATGCAGTTGAATCGTCATTTCTTACGCCCAACAAACCGTATATCTTTCTGAAAATGCGCTTCGATACGGTAATTTATTGATCTGCATATGATCTTCCTTTCTGTGTATCATTTACTCGTTCCCACGCGCCGCTTGGGAATTCAAGCCTGCCGCGCTGCGGTCAGCTAAAACCAATCCCGATAAACCGCCAGCAAGTAGCCTGGATGAAGCGCAGCGGAATCCGGGGAATGGAAGCCATCAAAACCTCAATTTCGTTTCACTCCATCGAGGCTACATTGTTTGTCATCAACCGACTTTTAATTCCGGGACGGTTTTCTCCCGTATGCCGCGCCGAGCACCGAAGCGTTTATCGAGATCAGCCCAAAGGGGCGCCGCAAGGATGCGGCGCGTCGGCGGAGGGGCTGGGAAGCCCCTTCTGCCGACCCTCGATAAAAGCTCCGGCCCGCAGGGAATAAGCGGCATCCGGGCCGCCTTTTCTTTGGGTACTTTCTTTTGGCCGAGCACAAATTCGCCAGGAGCGAATTTGAACAGCCGATAGGCTGGCCCGAAGGGCGAAAACCAGGGATGGTTTTCGTAGCGAAAGTACATCGGCTGTCGGGCCGAGACCCTACATTAAATCAAACCGTCGCGCCAGCGACACCTTGACTTCGATAACCCTTGGACAAGCCCGGGGCAAACGAAACCCAATAAAAAAACTAATCAACGCCCAATCGCGTAATACTGCAACCCAAACTGCTTAACCAACCTCGGCTCATACATATTCCGCCCATCGAATATCACCTTGTCTTTCAACAGGCGACCCAAATCGTCGAAATCCGGGCTACGGAACTGTTTCCATTCGGTGACAATGATCAATGCATCCACATCGTTCAGCGTATCCGCCTGTTTGGCGCAATATACCAAACCGGCTTTGTCGCCGTAGATCCGATGCGCTTCTTCCATCGCTTCCGGGTCGTAGGCACGCACCGTCGCCCCAGCATCAATCAAGGCTTCCAGCAGCACGCGACTGGGGGCTTCGCGCATGTCGTCGGTGTTGGGTTTAAACGCCAGCCCCCACAACGCGAAGGTTTTGCCTTTCACGCCATCAGGGTAGTGTGTGGAAACTTTCTCGAACAAGCGATGTTTTTGCCGGTCGTTGACGTTTTCCACTGCACTCAGCAATTCGGCTTGATAGCCGTAATCGCGGGCGGTGCGTTCCAGGGCTTTCACGTCTTTGGGGAAGCAGGAACCGCCGTAGCCGCAGCCGGGGTAGATAAAGCTGTATCCGATACGGCTGTCGGAACCGATACCATGGCGAACATTTTCGATGTCGGCACCCAATCTTTCCGCCAGATTGGCCAGTTCATTCATGAAGCTGATTTTGGTGGCCAGCATCGCGTTGGCCGCGTATTTGGTCAACTCGGCAGAGCGAATGTCCATCGTAATCACCCGTTCCCGGCTGCGATTGAATGGCGCGTACAGCGCTTTCAATAATTCGGCGGTTCTGGGATTGTCGGTGCCGATGATGATGCGGTCCGGCTTCATGAAATCGTCCAGCGCCGAGCCTTCTTTCAAAAACTCCGGATTGGAGACCACATCAAATTCCAATTCCTGGCTGCGCTCGGCCAATACGCCCTTGATGGCCTGTTTGACTTTGTCGGCGGTGCCGACCGGTACGGTGGATTTATCGACGACAATTTTATAATCGCTCATGTGTTCGGCGATGCTTTTCGCCACGGCCAGTACGTATTTCAAATCGGCCGAACCATCTTCGTCCGGCGGCGTGCCGACGGCGATGAATTGAAACAAGCCAAAATCCACAGCTTCTTTAACATCGGTGGTAAAGCTCAAACGTCCTGCGGCAACGTTGTCCTTGACCATCTCGTCCAGACCCGGCTCGTAAATCGGAATGACGCCTTGTTTGAGTTGGTCGATTTTGCGCTGGTCTACATCCATGCACAGCACTTGATTGCCCACTTCGGCCAGACAGGCGCCCGTCACCAAACCTACATATCCACTGCCAAACACCGTAATTTTCATCGTTACACCTTGTAAACTAATTGGGAGATCGTTTCTGTTTTAATCGATACAACGCGGAAATATCCTCGTCGCCATAACCTTTGGCCATCAGTTTGGCATAGTCTGCGAGCGTAGTAATGGTTAGCGGGCAACCTACGCCGGCATGTTGCGCCATATGCTGGGCTATTTTTAAGTCTTTATGATGAAGCGCTAATTTAAATCCGGGGGGAAATTGGTTTTGCGTCATGGTCTTGCCGCGATGCTGCAAGAACCAGTTGCCGGCTGCGCCGCCGCTGACGATTTCGATGACTTTGTCCATCGGCAAACCTTGCGCCTCCGCAAAAGCCAAGGCTTCGGTAACCGCTTGGTTAATCCCGGCACACATGATTTGGTTCACTGCTTTGCAGGCTTGCCCGGAGCCGACACTGCCCATGTGTTCGATACGTGCGGTCATGGCCGCCAACACCGGCCGTACTTTTTCGAGTACCTCGGCCTCACCGCCCACCATCATGGCCAACGTACCTTTGTTGGCGCCTTCCACCCCGCCGGATACCGGCGCATCGAGGAAAGCCGCATGCTTTTCCGCAAGTTTTTGCGCCGCGACTGTAGCCGTCTCACTGCTGACTGTGGACATATCCACCACCACACAGCCGGGCCGGATGGCTTTGGCAATAGCATCAACCACCACCAACACGTCTTTGTCGGCCGACACACAGATCAACACGGCATCGACTTGACCGGCCAGTTGTTCGATAGTCTCGCAAGCCTCAATTTGCAATTCGGTCGCCAAGGCATCGGCCTTGCTAAAGGTACGATTGTAAACCGCGGTCAAGAGGCCGGCCTTGGCAAGATTACGCGCCATGCCCTGGCCCATTGCCCCCAATCCGATCAAGCCTACCCGCATGTCATATCCCCCGAAATGTTGTCTGGACCATTATAGCGTCTTAGTTGGGTACTAAAAGACCGCGCGGGCGATTATAACGCTCCGTGTTTTTGTAATAACGCGACCACATTTTCCGCCAAAAGCCGATATCCCCTATCATTTGGATGGACCGTATCCGACTTAAGCTCGTTATTTGCCAGAATGTTAGGCAAACTATCCAGATCGCTAGGCACACCTTCGGAAGCAGCCAGCTCTTCATAAATTTTGGCGCTATGTAAAAACACGATCCCAAACGCCGGCACACCGAAGACAACTACCGGGATATTGCGTTGCCTGGCTTCGGCTATCATGGCTTTCAGATTGTCGCGGGTTTGTTCCGCCGCGATTTGTTGCAAAATATCGTTGCCGCCGTGTATCAAAATTAATAGGTCGGGCCGATATTCATCCAGCAATGCCGGTAAGCGCTGCCGGCCTGCACTGCTGATTTCTCCAGGAACTCCTTCATTAATGACCTCGCGGCCGGTCAGTTGCGTGAGTATGCTGGGGTAATCATGTTGGGCCGAAGCGCCGGTTCCATAAGTTAGGCTATCGCCAAAGGCCAGAATGACGGCGTTATCCGGCAGCTTGCTTAAGGCTGGCTTTGGTTTATTGCAAGCCATACCACCGAATAGCAATACTAAAACCATCAGAACTATTTTCATGCGCGCCCTCGTTCCTTTAAGCGCCTGAGGCGCAGTACCCTTATCTATCCTTCAATCGCCTTAGCTATTTTTCCAAGTAGGTATAAGCATTCAATCCGGCCAGCAGCTCCTGCTCGAAAGTCTGCTTTTGCACTGCCGTTAATCCGCTAACGTCCAACTTTTGCCGGTAGGCGGTTTTTAACGCTTCGGTATTGATATGCACATAATCCAGCAATTCGCTGACATCCTCGCCTTCCATGAAATCGCCGAAACGATAGCCTTGCTCGTCCAACTCGACGTTAATAGAATGCGTGTCACCGAATAGATTATGCATATCACCCAAAATTTCCTGATAGGCGCCGACCATGAAGAAGCCGATCAGATAGTCCTGATCTTCGGTAATGGTATGCAGCGGCATGGTATTGGCGATGTTCTGATGATCGACATATTGATCGATACGACCATCCGAATCGCAGGTTAAGTCTTGTAGAACCGCGCGCCGGTTGGGTTGCTGTTGCAAGTGATGAATGGGCATGATCGGGAAAATCTGGTCTATACCCCAAATGTCCGGCATCGATTGAAACAAGGAGAAATTGCAGAATACCTTGTCCGCCAGCTTTTCATCCAGTTCCTGCAAAATCTCCCGGTGATGGTGGTTATCCAGGTTCAACTCGCGCTGAATTTGCTGACACAAACTGACATAGTGCTTTTCGGCTTCGGCGAGCTCGGTCAGCGACAAATCGCCCTGCACAAACTGGGCCCGAGCTTCGGCCATATTGAATTGGGCATTGTGGTAGGCCTCGGCGATATTTTGCCCGCTAATCGCCACCGCTGTCGCCGCACCTTGCAGGCTTTCCACTTCGGTGACGTTGGTAATTAACACCGCGTGGTGCGCGGTGATGGCCCGGCCGGATTCGGTGATGATATTGGGCTGCGGCAAGCCGTGTTGCTGCGCCATTTCCGCAAAGGCGCGGACGATGTTTTCCGCGTACTCGTTGACGCTGTAATTAATCGAACATTCGCGGCGCGAACCACTGCCGTCGTAATCCACGCCCAAACCGCCGCCGGCATCGACGGTGGTGATATTGGCACCCAATTGATGCAATTGCAGATAAAACTGGCCGGCTTCTTTCAAGGCCAATTTGATGTCGTGGATATTGGCGATCTGCGAACCCATATGAAAATGCATCAGTTGCAAGCAGTTCAGCATCTTCAATTGCTGCAAGCGGGCAATCAGTTGCAACACTTCGCTGGCGTGTAAGCCAAACTTGGATTTTTCCCCGCCGCTGTTTTGCCATTTGCCGGCGCTGATGGTTGATAATCGCACTCGCAAACCGATCAACGGCGTCACCTGTAACTTGGCGGCTTCTTCGATGATCATCTCCAGTTCGGACGGCTTTTCGATGACGATGAACACCGACAAGCCCATCAACTGGCCCATCAAAGCCATGCGGATATAAGCCCGGTCCTTGTAACCGTTGCAGACGATGGTGCCGCCAGGTTTGGCCAGTCCTAAGATCGCCAATAACTCCGGTTTGCTGCCAGCTTCCAGGCCGATGTGCTCGGCGGCAACGATGCTTTCCACCACATTGCCTTGCTGATTAACCTTGATCGGATAGACCGGCGTGTAATGGCCGCTGTAATGGTTCGCGGCTCTGGCTTGGTCGAAGGCCTGCTGCAACTGGCGGATGCGGTCGCACAAAATATCGGTAAAGCGCACCAGCACCGGGAAGTTCAAGCCCTTGCCCCGCAAGGCCTGGGCGATGTCGAACAGATCGATTTCGGTCGCGCAATCGGCTTGCGGCTTTACGCAGACATGGCCTTGGTCGTTAATCGAAAAATAACCGTTACCCCATTGCTGAATAGCGTAAAGCTGCTTGGATTGTTCAATCGACCAGGGTTGTGTCGGCACGCGCGGTATCCTAACTGTCATAAAGAGGTAGAAATTCTAAAGTATAATGATGAACGTTATATGACTTTTTACAGGACTTTCACATGCTCGACGCCCAATGGTTCAGCGAAGCCCAAGAGCCTTCCGGTTCGGCCTTTTCATTAAAAATTAAACGTAAACTGCACGAGGAGCAATCCGAATTTCAGTTTCTGGAAATCTACGAAACCGAACAGTTCGGTAATCTGATGGTGATCGACGGCTGCACCATGGTCTCCACCCGGGATAATTTCTTTTATCACGAGATGATCAGCCATCCAGTATTGTTCACCCATCCCAACCCAAAAAACGTGTTGATCATCGGTGGCGGCGACTGCGGTACTTTGCGGGAAGTATTGAAGCATCCGGGCGTGGAAAAAGCCGTGCAAATCGACATCGACGAGCGCGTCACCCGCTTGGCGGAAATCTATTTTCCGGAACTATGCGAATCCAACAACGATCCGCGCGCCGACCTGAAATTCATCGACGGCATCAAATGGGTGAAAGACGCCGCGCCAAATAGCGTGGACATTATCATCGTCGACAGCACCGATCCGGTCGGCCCGGCCGAAGGCTTGTTCAGCGCCGATTTTTACAAGGATTGCTACAAAGCCTTGAGTGAAAACGGCATCGTCGTGCAGCAAAGCGAATCGGCCTTGCTGCATATGAAAATCCTGAAAGAAATGCGCGAGGAAATGCGGACCGCCGGCTTTGAACACCAGCAAACCGTATTCTTCCCGCAATGTATTTATCCATCCGGTTGGTGGAGCGCAACGATGGCTAGCAAAGCCAACTTGTCCACATTCCGCGAGCAGGACGCCGCCAATAAAGGTTTCGAGACGGTTTATTACAACAGCGACATTCACAAAGCCAGTCTGGCAATGCCGGAGTTTTTCAAAAAAGCCTTTGCTTAACCACTAATCGAGCCGAAGCCACGCGCTTCGGCTCCGCTGAGCGGTTCTTACCGCGCCACGCAGAACATGGCCTCAAATCGTTTGGCCACGTGCTCACAGCATCGTCCCTTGCTAGCTATCCGGCTATCTGCGACACTGAGGCCATGTAGGAGGTTTCTTACAGCACGCCTAGCCGGCAAGATAGTCTCACAATTGCCCGAGTAACGCCCCAAAAGCATATTTGCTTGCCCAAGCCAGGAGATGATTAGGACTCGCCCGATGACCACGCCTCCCGACAAAACTCAGTTAATCTTGTCCAACACCTTAATCGGCAAATTATCCGAAAACGGTCGTGACGCTTCGGAGCTGGAGCCGTATTTGGTGGTGTTATCCGGCAGCGATCAAGGCAAGCAATACAAATTACACCATCATCAGCATGTGTTGGGCCGCGAACCTGCCGTGGACATCCTGATTCCCGACCCTAAGGTCTCCCGGCGCCACGGCCGGCTCTGGGTACAAAACCAGCATATCCTGCTGGAAGACTTAAACTCCACCAACGGCACCTACGTCAACGGCAAGCGCGTCGCAAAGCATAAACTCGAATTACTCGACAGAATCCTGTTGGGCGACACCTACCTAAAAATCGATTACAAACGCCCCAACGAAGCTAAATCCGAACAGGCGCTTTACGCGGCGGCGAATCTGGATGCGATGACCAACATTCTTAACCGCAACGCCTTCATGCTGCGCGCGCAACAGGAATTGTCTTTTTGTAAACGCAACGAAACCCGATTGACGGTGATGATGTGCGACGCCGACCATTTCAAGCGCACCAACGACAATTTCGGCCATCTCGCCGGCGATCAGGTCCTTAAAGAATTGGCGAAAATCCTGAATGCGGAAATGCGCCAGGAGGATTTCCTGGCCCGTTACGGCGGCGAGGAATTCATCATGTTATTGCGGGATATTTCCAGC
The DNA here is from genome assembly GCF_014850975.1 of Methylomonas fluvii. GTDB lineage: Bacteria > Pseudomonadota > Gammaproteobacteria > Methylococcales > Methylomonadaceae > Methylomonas > Methylomonas fluvii. The sequence continues at coordinate 357,667 of NZ_JACXST010000001.1, forward strand.
GATGCCGCTACCGCGCTGGCGGAGCGCATCAGACTAACAGTAATGCGGCATGCGTTTCAATACCAAAATCAGCCCATACCTACCACCCTTTCGATTGGCGTCTGCTCGTGCCGGATATTAGCCGACACCTCCCTGGAAGCCGTTATTCAAGCCGCCGACGACGCCCTTTACCGCGCCAAGAAAAACGGCCGAAATCGCGTAGAAATCGACGCCCGATAACTTTGGCTTGCCAACCGGGCAATACAAACACCTGGCTTCATAAGGTATTTGCATTTCTTCGCGCCGTGCGTTACTGTCCAACTTCCAGTGTTTTCGGCATTCTGCTGCTATGCTTAGGCATGCTAAGTAGAATTAAATTTGTAACACCACGGGAGTACCTAACATGAATAAAAATAAATTCCTCACCACCTGTTTGCTGTCAGGTGCATTGTTGGCCAGCCAAATGGCAAATGCGGACGAAAACCATCCGGGTTATCTGGCAGGTTTCACTTCCAGAGTTAGCCAAGGCTTTGCTAACACCACCTTCAGTTTTATTGAAATCCCTAAAAACGTGGTCAACATCACTCACGACCAAAACATTCTGCTGGGTTCGAGTTGGGGCCTGCTGCGTGGCGTGGCTCACACCGTCAGCCGCACTGTAATAGGCGTAGCGGAGCTGATTGCCTCGCCGATTCCCACCGATGAATTTATCTCTCCGCCATACGTCTGGGATCGTTTTAGCGAAGATACCCGTTACTTCGGCCTGCATTACCCCGGCTACTGGACTCATTTCGGCCCGCTGGATCACGGCTATACCGACACGCTGGATCATGGCAAGTAACGCGGACGATACCGCTCGATATTGAGGATAAGATCATGACAAAAAAATACGTATACATCCCGCTTGCCGTTCTGGCTTTATCGCTGACCGCCTGTTCCACTCCGAAAAAGGATGTGGCCGGGCTCAGCGCTGAAATTGATGCTGCATCCAAAGGTCATTACGGCCAAGCTTTGCTCCACGCCTCAGCGGCTGAACAGGACTTGAAAACAGCCAATCATGTGTTGAAACACTGGCAAAACGATTATTACTGGAACATCGACGAGACTCTGAAAGCGCAAGAGGCGGCAAAATCAGCTGCGGCACACGTTTTGGCCTCGGAAAAAGAGTATTGCCAATGGCTGACCGAAGCTCATTCGCAAAACCACCATCACGTGGAAACCATTCACGAAACCGTGGCCTACTTCAAATCCGGCAGCCATGTGCCGTTTAAAACCAAGGAAGACACCATCAGCCATATCGGTCACTTTTTACACGACCACCCCGATTCGACAGCAACGGTCACCGCTTCCACCGACACAGTGGGCAAACCTGCGGCTAACCAAGCCTTATCGGAAAGAAGGGCTAAATCGGTTAGCGAACTGCTGATTAAAAACGGCGCCAGAGCTTCGCAACTGGTCTCTAAAGCTATCGGCGAAGCGGGCGGCCCCGATAACACGGCGGATCAGAATCACCGGGTTGCCGTGGTTATTTCCGCACATCCCGACTATCTCGACTGCCCTAAATTTAAGTAAGCCCAACCCACCCTGCTCGCACCAGCGGCAGGGTACTTGGCGGCAGAGATTCAATAACATCGGGTATCGAATCTCTGCCCCACCTTACATCTCGTCTGCCTGCTGTTTCTGCCGATCCGCGCTTTCAAAAATCTGCTTTTCTGCGTCCCTGGCCTGATCCATGGGTTGCTTCATTGCATCTGCCAGCGGCTGCGACACGGCTGTCGGCGGGTTGGATTTATCGGCGGGTGCCGAGTCGCAAGCCTGCAAACCGCCAGCCATTAGCAAAAAAATTAAAGCGTTTTTCATGGTTTTACGGAATCGGCGAACTCAAAGGTTAATGGCAAAAACTCAATCATTCCGATGCTCGCGAGGCCGGCGCAAAACCTGCTGTATCGCCTGCTCCACCGCCATATCGACAGCGTTGGCCATCTCCTGATATTGCTGCTCGCTGACATTAATACCCTTATCGATAGTGTTTCGCACATAACACGGCGGTAATTTGTTCAGCGCCAGACAAGCCACGTCTTCCTGAAATGCTTGACTGAAAGGCTCGTCGGCCTGCTCAGCAAGCTTCCAAAGCCGGTCTATCACCAATCGCTCGTAATAATTACTAATATTCAGCATAAAGGCCTCTTGAAAAACATTGGCTGCAAATGCTGATAAGCATAGCCCAGAATCCAACTTGGCCGAAGCCAATCGCCAGGCTGACAGACGCCGCGATAATCCTTATTTTTACGGCGGTGCTGGGCATGATGCAGATCACTCCGCCCGCAACGCTTCCAGCGGATTCAGTCTGGCGGCCTTGATGGCCGGCACCACACCGGCTGCAACGCCGATAAACAGGGAAATTGCAAAAGCGGCAACGATGTAATTCCAGGCCAATTGCACCGGTAGCGCCGGAACGAAAGCGGCGGCGAGTTTTACTAGTGCCACGCCCAACAAAACGCCGCCGGAACCGCCGACCAGGCTCAGCAACATCGCTTCGCCGAGAAACAGCTTAAACACCATGCCACGCTCGGCACCAATAGCCCGCAACAAACCAATCTCCGACACCCGTTCCGACACAGCGATGGTCATGATGGTGAGAATACCGACCGAGCCCACCAGTAACGAGATGCTGCCCAGCGCCGCCACCGCCAAGGTTAATACACTCAATACCGAATCCATTTTCTCCAGCATCTGGTTTTGGGTAACGATCGTAAAATCCTCGGCACCGTGCCGCGCTATCAAGCGACGTTTGATGGCTTGCTCCACCGTTTCCGCGTTGGTCTCGCTGCTGTATAGCAAATCGATTTCCATCAAACTCTGCCGATCAAACATCTCCATGGCCTTGCCGCTGGCAACGAACACCGTATCGTCCAGGTCAAAACCCAACATCTGCCCTTTGGCCTGCATCACCCCGATCACCCGAAACCGGTCGCTGCCGATGCGAATCCGTTGCCCTAGCGGATTGATATTACCGAATAATTCAGCGCGCATCTTGCTGCCTAACACCGCGAACGCGCGCGGATTATCCAGACCGTCGTCGGGTAAAAAGCGGCCGCTATCGACTTTTAATTGCCATACTTGCGGCAATGCGGCACCGACGCCAAATACATTGGCGCGGCGTTGTTTGTTGCCGGCCTCGATCCGGGCATTGCCTTGTACCATCGGCATCGCTGCCAATACATGATCCAGATTTTCCAGGCTAGCGGCATCGGCCGTGGACAAAGGCCGCACGGTGCTGATGGTGGCGCCGGACAAGCCAAAGGTCGTGGTTTTACCGGGATAAACCGCGATCAGATGCGTGCCGAACTGGGTAAATTCCGCCAACACAAAACTATGAATACCGCGGCCGATGGAGGTCAAAATCACCACGGCGGCGATGCCGATAATCAGGCCCAGGGCGGTCAACAACGAGCGCTGCTTGTGGCTGCTGATGCTGCGTAACGCCAGTTTGGCTAAATCCAGCCAGTTCATCTTAGCGCCTCGCCAATGCCGCGACCGGGTCGAGTCGCGCCGCCTTGCGAGCCGGCAACACCCCAAAAACAAGCCCCGTCACTAAAGCGACGGCCAAGGCCGACACTCTGGCCCAAATCGGCAAAGCAACCGGAAAATTCGGATACAACCACTGCAAGATCAAAATACCGAACTGGCCGATCACACTGCCGACCAGCGCGCCGGCCAGGGATAGCAAGGCTGCTTCGCATAAAAACCAGCGTTGTAGTTGGCCTTGCGTGGCGCCCAAGGCTTTCAGCAAGCCAATTTCGGCAGTGCGTTGGCTGACGCTGACCAGCATCACATTCATCACCAAAACCCCGGCCACCGCCAGACTGACGGCGGCAATCCCGGCCACCGTGAAAGTCAACGCGGTGAGGATTTTGTCGAAGGTATTGACCACGCTATCCTGGGTAATCACCGTCACGTCGTCCTCGCCTTCATGGCGCAGCTTGATGATATTGCGGACCTCGTCGACGGCCTTATACATGGCCGCTTCCGAATGCGCTTCAATTAAAATCCGAAACAAGGAATGACTATCGAACAAGGCTTGCGCGGAGGCCACCGGCACAATGATTAGTTCGTCGAAACCGGTACCTATCGATTGACCTTCCTTGGCTAATACGCCGATGACGCGAAAACGTCGGTCGTTGATACGCAGCCACTGGCCCACCGTTTGCTGGTGCGCAAACAGTTCCTCGCTGATTTTTTTGCCGATCACGCACACCGAGACTTCCTTATCGGCGTCGGCCTCCGGCAGAAACTGGCCTTGCGCCATCGTCAAATGCCGCACACGCAGCAAAGCATGCGTGGAACCCATCACATTGGTTTCCCGCTCTAGGCCGCCTACCGACACCGGCGCGGAACCGATGCTAACCGGCGCTATCGCCGCGACGTGTTTGCTGCGGAATAAGGCAGCGGCATCGTCCAACGTCAAATCTCGAGGGGTTTCGCCGAACAAGGGCGGGTGGCCGCCGGTGGTTTCGGTGCGGCCGGGCAGGACGATAACCAGATGGGTACCCAACGATTCGAATTCGTGGACCACATAATTGCGGGCGCTGTCGCCCAATGCAGTCAACACGTTCACGGCAGCCACGCCTATGCTCATCGCCAAAATAATCAGCGCGGCGCGCAGGGGTTGAGTCCGGATGGCTTTGCCGGCCTGAAGGAGTAAGTCTTTACTGAGCATGGCGATTGGGTAACAAGCTTAGCCGGCAGTTTAGCCGGAACCGCCAACAAATACCCAGCTAAAACGTGAGCGCGCCACAAACGGCGAGATTAGCGCCTTGAGCGAGGATACTGAGCCTGCCGAAGAGCACACCAGCCTCGGCTTCGATGCGCTCACCCCGAGCGGAGTCCCGGTGGTAAATCAAGAGCGCCAGCATTTTTCGGTAAAGCTGAAATGGGTCCCATCCGATTTCAGCGCGAAAAATTTGCTGGCAGTTCATGCCTGCGGAGGCCCCGATTCGTCCGCGTCACCTCGTTCCGATCCAACAAGGGGTCGAAACTTAGGCTCTCGCATGACTTGACGCCGTGTCGCGATGCCTTGCAGGTTTTCTCCGCTTCGCTGCGAAAACCCGCCCGGCGCTACGGCTATCGGGGACTAAAAATCTTCACTCCGCTGACGCTCCGTTTCCAAGATTTTCAGCGAGGGCCGGGGCAACAATCAATTTCCGAAATAATTTATTATCAGCTTGCCGCCGGACATCACCAAATCAGGGTATTCCAATAATTTAAGCTTTTGAGTCGGATCACCTTTCACCGCGATCAAATCGGCTGGCGCGCTAGGTAATAAGGTGCCAAGTAAGGGCATATTCAGATACTGACCGGCTTTGGAGGTTGCGGTCCGCAACACGTCCAACGGCGCCATGCCGGCCAGATGTTGCAGGTACAGCAACTCCTGGCCGTCTATGCCCCAAGGAATGTCGGGGTGAGCGATTTCCGCGCCATACAAAAACTCCGCGCCCAACTCGGCCAAGCGCCTGACATTACTGCTCACGCCCGGACATTTCGACAAAGTATCGATGGTACCGACGATTCTGACTTGTTGCGCCACGGCCCGCTGCAATTGCGCGTCCGGCAATCTGTCGCAAGGCGCGTGGGCCCATTCGTCGATACCGGCATCCAAGGCCAATTGCGCGCCTTTGGGCTCGGCAAGATGAGCCGCCACCCGGCGACCGAGTAAATGGGCTTCGTCGACAATCGCCGCCAACACCGCCGGCGCTAACATCGGCCAGCTACGGGGCTTATCGTGCGTTTTGCTGTGAGGAGCTTGGGAATGTGCATGCGTGTGCCCGCCAGACCAAGGCGCGCCTGCTTCGCCGCCGGGCTCCAGCGCGACTTTAATCAATACCGCACCGCCGGCTACCAGTTTACGCACCGCTTGCCGCGCCTGCTGCTCATCGGCTACCGGCATGGCAATGTCGGTTTCGCCGAGGTTAGGGATCGGATAGCCTGCCGGCGCGGTGATAATCGGCCCGGACGTCATCAGCCTTAAACTGCCATCGCCGCCATAGGGTTGATGCAGCGGCCCGCCGACATCGCGCACGGTGGTAATGCCATGACGCAACACGGTATCGGCCGGCACGTGTTGATAGCTGAGATGCGCGTGCAATTCGATAAAACCGGGCAACAAGGTTGCATCTCCGAGATCGAGCCGGGGCGCATCGCTATCATTAAACGCGTCCCGGCTGTCTATCCTGGCGACCTTACCGTCGTTTATCAGCACCGCCGCGTCGTTTCTGAACACATAGCCATCGAAAACCCGCGCCGCCGCGATGAGCAAACGTTGGTCTTGGGCGAAGGCGACGCTGCCCGTCAACGTCAACATCAGAACTAACAATAATCGGCGGCAGTGGTTGAAACTAGATTGAGATTTCATAGCTATTTCGCAAAAAAGCAGCGCCGGCAAAAACCGGGCTGTCGAGTGGATACGGATTAAATCACCTAGAAGCTGGCGGCAATACCGATTTGCCCCCAAATACCCGGCATTTGATAACCAGGGCGATAGACATAGCGTTTGTCGAACAAGTTTTCCACGCTGACAAACACTTCGCCTTTTTTGCCTAACTCGGCAATCGGATAGGCCAGCCGGGTATTCGCCACAGTAAATGCTTCGACACGTTGGTTATTCACTTCGGCGACATTCCGGGCGCGGTTCAACGCCCAGGTTCTGGATTGATATTGCAGATCGAAGGAAAAACGTAACGGGCCAATCGGGCCGTTGATGCCGGCGGTCACCGCTTGTTCAGGGGTGTAGGGCAAATTCGGGATGCTTGGGTTCAGTAAGGTCAATCCGGCAAATAGGCTCCAGTCGGCGATCAGGTCTTGTTTTACCGACGCTTCCAAGCCGCGCATCCAGTACGAGCCATAATTGATATAAGCGCCTTGGGTTAAATCGAACACGTAGCGATTCTTGACGTTATCGATGAAAAAGCTCAGATCGATTTGCGTGCTTTTGAAAGGCGAGGCTTTCAAACCCACTTCAGCATGATCGACGTTTTCCGGCGACAAGTTTTGCCAGCCGTCGGCTGAAAAATTCGGTAAAAAGCCGCCGGAAAATAGATTTAACGGCACATTCGACAAGGCGCCTGAGTTAGCGGCCGCGTCAATGCCGGGATAGTTGACGCCGTTCGAGACGTTGCCGAACACGGTTAAGTCGTCGGACACAAATGACAAACCGGCATGCGGTGAGGCTTTGGATTGGTAATGGCTATGGTCGTAAAAGCGTACACCGATTGACGGCACCATCACCCAGTCTTTGCTCAGCACCAAGTCGTGATTCAACGCCAGGTAAGGACTGGTGAGCCTAAACGTGGGGGTAGCGAATTGATAGACTTGGTTTCCGGTCTGGCTGCCCAAGTTAGTCACTTTACCGTTCAGCCACTCGTTATCTATCCCAGCCGTTAAGGTGCCACCCTGCCAGGGCGAAAGCTGTTCTTTCCAGCGAAAACCGTCCATGCTGTATTGGCTGAGCAGATTCGAGCGATTGTCGGCAAAGCCGGTAAAGTACGTATTTTGACTCAGCCAGTTACCGTCGCCACCGTTATGGTAAAGGGTAAATTTGCCGTGCCAATCGCCATGCGCGTGGCTGACGCTGGCGGCGACCATACCGGCAACCGTATCGTACTCGCCGATAGGCGGGGTTACCCCATATTGTCCGGGGTCGCCGGCTCGGTTATCCGCGTAGAGAAACGTCACGTCCGAGCGCCATTGCGGATTTAGCTGATAGCCGGCTTTTCCCATCACATTGCGTAACTCACCGTAGCCGTTTTGGCGGTGGCCGTCTGATTTGGCGTAACCTTGCGCCAGTGAGAAATCGAAATCGCCGTACTTGCCTTGCACATCGGCTTGCTCGGTAATCGTGCCGAAAAAGCCGCCCGACAACCGGCCGCTACCGTGCAAACCGTCCTCCGCCGCAGCTTTGGTTTGCAGGTTGATCGAACCGAAATTGTTGCCGTTGATAGCCGGCTGCGGGCCCTTATAAACCGTAATCGATTGCATGCCATTGACCGGCAACAAATCCAGTAGTGGGTGATTCCAAGTCGCCATATACATCGGAATGTCGTCAATATAGGTCTTGATCTCGCTACCTGGACGGCCGGCACCTTGGCCACGAATCGCCACCGCGCCGCCCTGGTCACCGCCGAACGCACCGACGGGGTTATACCGCGAGATTTGCACACCGGGTGTTCTTTTCAATACCGACGCCAGATCCAAGGCATTTTGGTCGCGGATTTGCTCTTCGGTCACGACTGCGGATACGCCGGAGAACTCGTCTACATGGTTTTCTTCGATAACAGGGCTGGCGACTACCTCGGTGGAACCGAGCTGATCAGTCTTTTCCTCCGCTATGACGGCGGTACCGGCTTGCAGCAGCGTCAAGGAAACCAGCAAGGATTTGGGTAAACTCAGTTGGGACAGCACGGTGTATTTCATGATCATTCCAGTCAACATTCGGCAAATATAAAACTCGATCCACTGAACATTTATCGACGAATGTTCGAATATGGAAAGCGTTTATCACAATGCTGATTTTAACGAATCACCCACCTCATCCTGAGTTCCTTTAATATGCTAAAAGTAATATTTTTTATGCTATAAGTAGCAGCCGGTAATACCCGAATTTTCGACTACTTCATCCCAAACACTTAGCGGCTTATTTAATAATCTTTAATTAAGCCAAATAACATAGTTTAAATAAAAATTGCTTATTGGTATCAACACAGGGATTGCCATGACGAAGAAAACGGCGGGACGCTGGCGCATCAAAAACGATGAATTGCAATCCCGACAGCAAGGCAACTGCCTGACTGAGTCTCTGCCGAATGAAATAGGCAAAGGCTACTCGACGCTATTTCCGCTCGACCAAGACCTGAACTATATCGAAACCCATTATCAGCCCAGTCAGGATTTAACTATTCTGACTCGAATGGATCAGCACAACCCGCGCCTGGTTGTGACTTTGGGAATGCAAGGGCAATCGCGATTCGTTGATGCGCAGGGCCAGGAAATTACTTTTAATGAAGGCTATACGTCGATAACCTCATTCAGCTCCAGTATTGGCGAACGCCAATATCAAGCCAATAATCCGATGGCTCAAGTGCGGTTTTCGATGAGCAAATCCTGGTTGAGTAGATATTTCGGTGAAAATACCGCATCGCGATTTTTTAATAAGAACGGCATTAGTTTAATAAGCTATAAACCCATTTCAAATACCGCATTAATGGCCACGCGGCAGCTATTAAATTGCGATACGAATAATCCGGCAAGACATGTATTTATGCACGGCCAAGCCCTGTCGATATTAGCCGCGGAAATGGCCCATCTATGGCAAGATAATCAGAAGATATCGCCGGTATTTTCAAAAAAAGACCAGGCCATCGCTCAAGCCGCGCATAACATTCTGTTAAATGAATATAAAAACCCGCCATCGGTTGCCGAATTATCCAGACGCGTCGGCACCAATCAATTTAAATTAAAACAATTGTTTCATCACTTTTTTAATACGACGCCGTATGGCTTATTATTAGAGATTCGCATGAAAACCGCCTATCAGTTATTAGAATCCAGCCGCTGCCAAATCGATGTTGCCGCCGCCTATGTCGGCTACAATCACGCCAGCAATTTCAGCACTGCATTTAGCAAATATTTCGGAATATCCCCCGGCAGTATCGCCAAAAACCACACATCCAAACCTTAAGAGGTTAATATAGCTGGGACGCTGACTAGACCCGTGCGTCGGTAGCCGGCGCAATGACGTGCATTTTGGACTCGCAAGCCATCAGGCCGAACCGATACGGCCCGATCCTCAACCTATTCGCCCTTACCGCCTCTCTTAAGCCAAGCACCCGTGCCCGCCGACACTAATCAGCCGCAAGCCATTCAGACTCCCAAGCCTATCTTGCCGCTGCCAAACAGCCGCCTCGGCCTAATCTATATGCTGATCGCATGTGTGTTGTTTTCGGTGATGAACGCCGGCGCATACGCTATCGGCCTATTCGATACTGGCTTGCCGCCCAGCATGATCAGCTTTATCCGCATCCTGGCCAATTTCTTGATCCTGACAATCCCGGCGCAGATCGGCGGCCGACTACTCGGCCTGTTCGGCGACGCCCGCCCCTCGTTGTGGTTGCGCGGCTTGTTCGGCAGCACGGCCTTGATGCTGTCATTTGCGGCCATCGCCCGCATCGGTCCCGGCGAGAGCGCATTTCTGACCGCCAGTAGCGGTGTGTTCGTCATGCTGTTAGGACCACTGGTTTTAGGCCAAAAAAACTCGCTGCTGGTTTGGCTGGCAATTATCGGCTCGTTTAGTGGAGTATCCCTGCTATTTGATTTCGAAAATAGCCACAACTTGTTCGGCCAAGCCATGGCCTTGCTGGCAGGCCTGCTGTCGGCGCTGGCTTATTTGATGGTGGCGCGTGCCGGGCGCAGCAATACCCCGCAAACGGTAATTTTCTATTTTTGCCTGGTCGGTGTGGCGTTACACAGCATTTATTTTGCCCGGTTTGGCTATCGCCTGCCGGGCTCGGTGGAAAGTTGGGGCTTATTGCTCTTGGTAGGCGTGTCGGGTAGCGGCGCCCAACATTACATGACCAGGGCTTATCAAGCGGCGCCAGCGGCCTTGGTCAGTTCCATCGGTTATTTGGCCCCGGTATTAAGCCTGGCCTGGAGCGTCTTGCTATTCGAACAAATTCCCGGCCAAACCGCCCTAATCGGCACCGCGCTGATTTTGGTGTTTGGCGTGATGTTGCCGTTTCTACGTTAATCCAAACCAGCTAAACGCCTGTTCTTCAGATAACGGGGCTGGCAACGCCCGACCAAAGGTATGTCATTGCTGAATTGACAGGCGCTTTCGAGACCTGATTTTAAGCCGCAACCTTGCAATAGGAAGGAATCCAACTGCGGGCGACCATATAGTCCGGCAATTGATTAAAATCAAACGCTTCGCCGTGAGCGATCATTTGCTTGACATCGAACAATTCGCCCACTTCCGGAATATCCTGATAAAACAGTATGTAAAACGGCTTAACCAGATAGCGAGCAATCTTAATGCCCAACGGCCCGATGAAATTACGGCGTTGCCCGACGTGCGCGACTTCGTCGATGGTGATTTCGTCCAGCAAGGCTTTTAGACGATCTCTAACTTCCGGCTCGTCGGCCAATATCTCGTCGAATAGGGGATACAAATGGCAATAGAAGCTGACGCCCATTAACTCGGTGACGAAGGCCGGCGTATCCATCAATACCCCAGGAAACTTGGGAAACTGTTCGTAGATCATTTCCTTAAACGGGGTTAACGGTTCCCATACCACCCTCTCTAGGCCACAGGTTTTCAGCATTTCATCAAACAAACGCCAATGGCAAAATTCTTCGGCCAGATGTACTCGGGAAATTTTGTCTTCCACGCTATGCGAATTTGCCATATCCGGTACCACATCCCAAGCCCCTTTGATGCCCACCCATTCATGCCGAGCAAATTTGTAGATACCGCAGAGTAGCAAAGTCAGCTTGTCCAGGGATTTGGGGTCATCCACCATCTTCACATAATTGCGATAAAACGCCTCCGGGTCCGCCAAAGGCTTGTGCAAGCGCACCGGATTATTTTGAAAATACGCCAATCGTTCGCGCTTTTTAGCCAAATCCCGGTCCGCTTCCAATAACTCACCGCCATGCTGTTGGGTAAACAGCCAATAATCGGCAAAATTTTCCTGCCGTTGTGCGTCGCTGGCTGGCGTAAAAATAGAACGATATTTGAGCTGAGTCACAAAAAACTTCCCAATCTGTGGCTAAAAACACAGATTCTAACGAATTAATGACTTGGAGGTGGATTTTAAAATTTTTCCGTCGTGATCGTTCGTTTCCCGCTGCATTCCCAACCACATCAACGCATCGTCGCGATTATTGAAAATCCGATAAACCCAATCGGCGTCCCGCGGCATTGACAACATAACTTGAGTGGTTAGCTGGCTGATATGGGTATACACCACAAATGCCGCCGCTTTAATACCGAGCAAAGTGCCCATAGCGGTTTGCGAGGCAAAGTCATAGTGGTAGGCGTTTACTTTGTGCACCAGCAGCAGATAGGGCCTCTGCAAATGCGCCACGATCCAAGCATGATATTCGTCCACCAGCGCCAAGTTGAGTTCCACCCCCTCATCGACAATAAACTCCGCCAAGTCCTCATCCAGCTTGATGGCATTACAAAAACTTAATCTATATCGCTCCATCATCCCTCCTCAGCCTACTGGCGTGTCAACTCTGTGGACAGTATCGCACAACCAGGAAAACTCTAACGACAAAGTTATAGCTGCCACGCTTTTTTAGTGCCAATCTAACTGAAAAACTAAACCGAGCCGTCCGCCAAACGACCATCCACAATGCGCAATTGCCGTTTGGCTCTGCCGCCGACATTTTGGTCGTGAGTGATGATGATTAAAGTCACTCCTTGCCGATTTAAATTCTCCAGCAACTCGATGATGTCTCGACCGGATTTGCTGTCCAGATTGCCGGTCGGCTCGTCGGCCAGCAAAATACCGGGGTGCATGATCATCGCCCTAGCAATAGCAATGCGCTGCAACTGGCCGCCGGACAATTGATTGGGCTTGTGTTCGGCTCGATCCAGCAAACTCACGGACGTCAGCGCCTGTAACACCCGCTGCTTGCGCTGCTTACTATCGACCCCGGCCAGAATCATCGGCATTTCGATGTTTTCGGCTGCGGTGAGCCTGGGGATCAAATGAAAAAACTGAAACACAAAGCCGATATTGTCGCGGCGAATACGCGCCAGTTCGTCATCGCTTTGCCGGGTGACATCGGTGCCGTTTAATAAGTATTGGCCCGACGAGGGCTGGTCAAGCAGCGCGACAATGTTTAACAGCGTCGATTTGCCAGATCCGGACGGCCCCATCACCGACACATATTCGCCGGGCCCGATAGACAGGTCTATACCGTTCAAGGCCTGTACAGTCTGCTCGCCGACCTGAAATATCCGGCGAATGCCGCTGAGTTGAATCATGGCTTGACGCGGACCGTTACGCCGGCGGCCACACCTTCCTTGCCAACCGACGTCACTACTTGGTCGCCCGCTTTCAGCCCGGACAATACTTCCGTAAAACTCCAGTTGGATAGGCCGGGCTGGAAGCTTTGTTCGTGCAACGCATGGTCTTCGTCTATCAACAACACCCGATGATTCTCCAGAATCGCCTCGGCCGGCAAACGCAGCGTGCGCTCTTTTTGACTTAATAAAACTTCAATGTCGGCGCTGTAACCCGGCAACAACTCCGCCAAATCTTTCGGGTCACGCAGCGTCACTTCCACTTCCACCGTACGCGCCTGTTTTTCCTTTTCTAGCACATAGGGTGCGACGCGGGTGACGATGCCGGAACAACGCTTGTCGGGAAAGGCATCCAGCGACACACAAGCGCTCATCCCTGTCTTGATGCTGGCCGCATCCACCTCATCGATAGGCGCAGAAACGGTCAAACAGCTGACATCCAGCAAATCGATAGGAGGCAAGGTTGGAATCCCCGGCGGCGATGGTGTGACAAACTCGCCCAATTCGGCATTCACTTCCGCCACCGTGCCGTCGAACGGCGCTTTCACCAACGTACGCAGAACCGCCGCTTCCGCCACGCCCAATTGCGCCTCTGCTACCTCAATGGCTTGCAGCGCGGCCCGGCACGCCGCGCGCTGCGACTTGCCGCCCGTCACTGATTTATCGACTTGCTCCACAGACACCACGTTTTTGTGTTTTTGCAATTGCGTCATCCTTGCCGCTTCGCGCTCCGCACCACCGGCCAATTGGCAAGCTTGTTCGGCGCTGGCCCGGCTAGCATCGATCTGAGCTTTTTGCAGTTCAACCTGAGCTTTTAGGTCCTGGTTCCAAACCTCCAACAACACTTGGCCCTGCTTGACTTTGTCGCCTTCCTTAACCCGCAACTGCGCCACTTGACCGCCGGTCGCCGGCGCCAAATACGCGCGCCGGCACGCCTTAACGGTTCCCACTCGGGTATTCGCCACCGTCGCCCGCACCTCACCTTCCGTCAAGGTGTAAGCCTCCACTTCCACTGGCTGCGGACGGCGGCTATAGAGAAATAGTACGGCGACAGCTATAAGCAAGGCGGCAACAATCAGTGTTTTACTTTTCATGGAGCGAGTGGGCGGATAAGGGCTAGACCGGTAGCCTACATTGACAATGCTTGATTGCCAAGCGGCGAACTACTTCCTACGAAACTCAGTAGCCGGGACCGGGCCGGGGTGTTTGATCGCCGTTTTAAGCCGGATGTGTTGCTGCACGTTGGGATTCCGTTTTTCTATGCTTCGCTTTGGCTGGCGAAAACCGGGGCAAAGGCTTACTTGCGCTTTTTGCTGCTTCGCCACGTGCCCTCCCTACATTTTGTGGGTAGTAATCGCCAGTTGAGCTTGCTGGTAATGCCGGTAACGCTGGCGGCCGGCCTGTTTGCATGCTTCGCTGTTGTCCAATATTTCCAGGATGCGCTCGGTCGGGGCCGTGGTCGGCGGGTACAAACTGGATAGGTTGACGACAATTTTCTGCCAGCCCTCCGGAATGTTTTCGTCGCCGATCAGGATGGTGCCGGTAAATGCCGGGATTTCTCCGCGGTAGGTTTGGTGCGGAATAAAACTGCCGGCCCGGAAGGTCCACAAGGCTTTATCGATTTGTTCGGCTTGTTCCGCCGAATCGGTCAGCACATAGGGAAAGTGGCCGCTGCGGTAGATTTTCTCGATCAGCTTGCAGGCGAAGTCCTGGCGTTGTTGCTGGTCGTGCGTTGCCAGCACGTAGAAGCTGACTTCGGGGAGGGATGGCGAATGACTGGGGTTGGTCATATCGTTTTAAATCTGCAGAAAGTGCAGGAGCTTTCGCGACCCGAGATCACCGCGAAAGCCCCTTTTACGCCCGGCCTTAAGCAGAGGCGCGGTTGAGCAAATACTGGCTTACCAGTGGTACCGGCCGGCCGGTGGCGCCTTTGTTGGCGCCAGTGCGCCAAGCAGTGCCGGCGATGTCGATATGCGCCCAGCGGTATTCTTCAGCAAATTTGGATAAAAACACTGCTGCCGTGATGCTGCCGCCGTCCGGGCCGCCGATGTTGGCCAAATCGGCGAAGTTGGATTTTAATTGCTCCTGATATTCTTCCCAGATCGGCATGCGCCACACCAAATCGCACGCGGCATCGCCGGCGCTGAGCAAATCGTTGCAGAGTTTGTCGTCGTTGCCGAATAAACCGCTTGGCACCCGACCCAAGGCCACGATGCAGGCGCCGGTAAGCGTTGCCATGTCAATGACTACATCAGGATTGTATTTTTTGGCGTAGGTGAGCGTGTCGCATAAAATCAAGCGGCCTTCGGCGTCGGTGTTCAGGATTTCGATGGTCTTACCGGCCATGCTGGTCCAGATGTCGCCGGGTTTGTTGGCAGCGCCATCCGGCAGGTTTTCCGAAGCCGGAATCAAACCGACGATGTTCAATTTCAGATTCAACAATGTCGCCATGCGCACCAGACCCAACACGCTGGCGCCGCCGCACATGTCGTATTTCATTTCGTCCATGCCCAGGCCGGGCTTCAAGGAAATGCCGCCAGCGTCGAAAGTTAGACCCTTACCGATCAAGACAATGGGTTTGGCGTTGCTGTCGCCGCCTTGGTAATCCAGGCAAATCAATTTAGCAGGCTGGCGGCTACCGCGCGACACCGACAGAAATGAGCCCATGCCCAGGGCTTCCATGTCGCTTTCTTCCAGAATCTCGCAGGTGAGTTTATCGTGCTCGCCGGCCAGCGCCAGGGCTTGTTCGGCCAGATGGCTAGGCGTACATATGTTACCGGGCAGATCGGCCAAGTGTTTGGTCAATTCCATGCCTTTCGCAATAGCGATACCTTGTTGTAGACCGGTTTCGGCAAGGGCTTTTTGGCTATCATCGGCGACTACGGCTAAGCGTTGCAGCGGGTTTTTGTCGTCGACTTTTTTGGTGGCACTGTATTGGTACATGCCATCGTTAAACACTTCGACAACTTGGCGGGCTTTCCATTGGCTGTCTGCGCCGTTGACGTCTATATCCAGCAGCGCGCAGCTGGCGGCACTGACTTTGCTGTCCTTGACGGTTTTGATCGCAGCCGCCAAGGCTTTACGGTATTGCTTGCGCGTGACTTTGCTGCGCTCACCAAACCCGAGCAGCACAATGCGGGCGATATTGCCGTCAGGCAGGTTATTGATCAGTAGGGTTTCGGCGTTTTTGCCCCTGATGTCGCCGCGGCCGATTAGCTTAGTCAACAAACCGCCTAATTGGCTGTCCAGTTGGGTTGCCGCAGGGCTGAGTTGTTGATTTTCGTAGATTCCGACCAGCAGACAGTCGCTTTGCAGTTTGTCTAAGGGTGAGCTTTCTATAGAATAGTCCATGAGAGTAGTCTGTAAGTATCTGGGATTGAGGGTTTGCGCCGGATGCAGCGGTCTGTGGTTCGATTATACCTTAGAAATTAGGAGTGAGTTGTTGAGCATTGAGCGAGGATTACCCAGCGCGGGCCGGCCTTTCCGGCTGTTGACGGTGCTGGATAAAATGATAATCAAAGAGCTGTTTAACACCGTCACCGCCGTGTTGGTGGTATTGGTGGTGATCATCGTCAGCCGCAAATTTATCAAGGTATTGGCGCAAGCTATCGAGGGCAATATCGCCAACGATACGGTGATGACCTTATTAGGTTTGAAAATCGTCGTCGCCACGACCACCTTCCTACCCGCCGCGCTGTTCATGGCGGTATTGATGGTATTGGGCCGGATGTACCGCGAGCAGGAGATGGCGGCAATTTCCTCGGCCGGCGGCAGCGTGTTTACCATTTATCGGGCAATATTTATGCTAGTCATCCCGTTAAGTCTGGCGGGCATGGCACTCTCGATGCTGGCTTCGCCGTGGGCGGAGGCCAAAACCGAGCAGTTGATGCATCAGGACAAACAAAATGCCGATATTCGCGGCATCGCTGCCGGCCGCTTCAGCGAGTACAGCGACGGCGAGTTAATTTTTTACACCGAAAACGTCGACGACGAAGGCCGCATGCACAAGGTGTTCGTGCAAAACAAACAAGGCGACAAAGCCGGCGTGGTAAACGCCGAATACGGTTGGTTGAAAAATTTGCCCGGCGGTTTGTATCTGGTGTTGGAAAATGGCGAGCGGATTCAAGGTGTACCGGGTAACAAGGACTTCACCATTGAGACATTTAAAGAATATGCCGTGCTGATCGAAAAAAAGGTCACCATTTTGAATTTGGGCCGCGAGGCTACTACTACCGAGAATTTATGGCTGTCTCCGGAACTGCGCGATGTCGCCGAGTTACAGGATCGTTTCAGCACGCCGCTAGGGGTTATTTTATTGGCTTTTCTGGCAGTGCCTTTAGCCAAGCTGTCGCCACGCGGCGGCATATACGGCAGTATGCTGGTGGCTTTTGGGATTTATTTCGTTTACGGCAATTTGCAGCGGGTCAATCACAGCTGGGTAATCAGCGGGGCGCTGCCGTCCTGGCTGGGTTATTTCTGGGTGGACGCCTTGTTACTGGTCTTGGGTTTGTTGATGTTGGTACGTTTGTACGGCTGGCAATGGTTGTCGCAAAGCCTTAAGGAGAAGCTGTCATGATCAACGTATTGACCATTTACATCGTCAAAGAAGTCGTCAAGGGCTCCTTGATTGCGGTGATATTGTTATTGACCTTGTTCAATCTGTTCAGCTTCAGCGACGAGTTAAAAGATTTGGGGCAAGGCGGTTACGGCTTGAAACAGATTTTATGGTTTTTGACCTTAACCTCACCACGGGTATTTTACGAGCTGGTGCCGTCGGCGGCGTTACTGGGTAGCTTGTTCGTCGTGGGCTCGATGGCGAATAACCGCGAGATTGTGGCGATGCGCGGCGCCGGTTTATCCATCGCCTGGATTATCAGAACGATTATGCTGGCAGGCTTGCTGCTGGTGAGCGTTGCCGTAATGGTGGGCGAATTCGTGGCGCCGTCTTGCGAACGCGCTGCGCAAGTGCTGAAAACCACGGCGCTGCACGACGGCGTAGTGATGCGTTCCCAATATGGCATGTGGCTGAGAGAGGGCAACAGCTTTATTAATGTCCGCAAAATTCTGGATGACGGCTCGCTGGCCGATGTGCGGATTTACGATGTCGACGATGCGCATAAACTCAACCGCATCACTCAGGCCGAGCATGCGCAGTTTTTAGGCGACAAACAATGGCGCTTGGAAAGCGTCAAACAATCCGAAATCAATCGGCAGCAAATTTATGCCGGCACTCAAGCAGAGCAAAGCTGGAAATCCAGCATCGACTCGGATTTGTTGAAAGTGGCCGTCGTTAAATCCGACAACCTATCGCTTTACGATTTGTTCATGTACATCGACTTCCTGAAGCAGAACAATCAAAAGTCGCAAAGTTACGAGTTGGCATTCTGGAGCCGTTTAATCAACCCGTTTGTAACCTTTGTGATGTTGATGGTGTCGGCGCCATTTGTGATTGGTATAGGTCGCGGCACCAGCACCGGCGCGCGCATCATGATGGGCATCGTGATCGGGATGACGTTTAACATTTTCGACAAGATTGCCGGCCATGTCGGCTTGGTTTACGACATGAATCCAATGTTGATGGCGATGTTGCCGAGTGCTTTGGTGTTTTTAGGCGCGCTGATCGCGGTTAAGCGGGTCAGCTAGGCGGCAAATGCTTCTCTGCGGAACGGAAAACCCTTGCTTCCGTTCCGTGGAGCGTTATGACGGCGGTTATTTGCGCGTCATGAACAAATAAAGAAATTTACATTTCAAAACCGCATCTTTTTCGTCCATTTCCACCACAGCGCAATCTTCGTATTTTTCCCGGCCGGGCGTGACTTGCTTTTTTATCACGCCGTCGGCCACGCTATATTTAATTGGGATAGTCATTTCCCCAATGCCGCTACGCGCATCTTCACCGGTGGTTATCAAGGTGCCGTCTTTTTGAAATTCCCAAGTGACGTGCAAGGGCTTCTTTTCGCGGTCAAGAGCCAGGGCTTCGTGAGTGACCTGCCATTTACCCAGTAATTTGGAGTTATCCGCCAGTTTGACTTCGGCGTTGGCGGTGCCGGCAGCAACGGCGGCAAACAGGGAGAAAAGTATTGTTATTGTTTTCATTGTATATTCCCGGCTGGTAGGTTGATCGAGCCTGGAATATAGCATATTCGCTTTTGCCGTCAGCGCTTTTCTTCCTGAAAAACCAGCCGGGTTTTTGACAGGTAATCGTGCCAGCATTGGCCGTTTTTATCGAATAGGCACCAGACAAATCCCAGCCCCAAGCAAGCCCAGGATAATAAGCCGCCAAGGAAGCGGATGCCGGCTTGCCGCCAACCGGGAGACCGACCATCCAAGGCGCTGACTTTAACTTTCCAGGCGCGCAAACCCAGGGTCTGGCCGCCGTGGGTCCAAAACCAACCGTAGAAAACAAAGCTGATGCCGAGCAGATAGAGTGGATAAAAAAACTGATCGCTGGCGAATGCCTGGCCGGCATTAAAAGGCAGAGCGATGGCCGTGGCGAAAAACCATATCGCCAGCAGTAAGAAAGCATCGTAACCAGCAGCGGCCAGCCGACGCAAAAAACCCGGCGCGGAGGGTAAATCCACGCCGGGCTTTGGGGTGTTTGCTTTAGCGGATTGTCGCAATTATTTGTCGAAAATCGCCAGTTTTTGCCCCATGTACATGCTCATGGCCACCAGCGCGCCCATCATGACAATTGAAAATAAAAAGGGCGGTCTATGGAAAACCAACAACGCGAAATCGGCAACGAATAGACTAGTAAATACAGGCTGGTCTACAAAACCCAGTAAAATTTTTTTAAACATACGCTCCACTCTCCGATATAAATTCCCCGTCACCGGCCTAAGGGCGACAAGTACAGCCAATTTTTATGTTATTACACCAAAATATTCGGCGAATGGCGAAATTCTACATTCAACGCAAGGGAATGTAAAAGAATGTGCTGGATTGAGCTTAAATCTGGCGAGGTGTTATGATAAGACCGCTAGGACGTTCGCGCCCGAAGCCTCGAAAAAGCTGGCACACGTCATTCTAAATTAAGGGATAAAGTCATTTTTAGTTTCTTCAAAAAAATCTTTTCGCCGGTCGAGCAAGTTGCCGAACCGGTTAATGAGTCGGCGGGGTCGAGTGCCGTGAAGATTTATCCGCGTTCAGAGCATTGCATTTCCCGTGCACAAATCAGTGAAAACGCTCTGAAAGTGCTGCAGCGCTTGAAAAAAGCCGATTACGAGGCCTATTTGGTGGGAGGCTGCGTCAGGGATTTGCTGCTGGGGCGGGAACCTAAGGATTTCGACGTAGCGACTAACGCCAGCCCGGAACAAATCAAGCAAGTATTTCGTAATTGCCGAATTATTGGCCGGCGCTTTCGCTTGGCGCATGTGTTTTTCGGCCGCGAAATTATCGAGGTAGCGACGTTTCGCGGTTCCGAATCAGCAGAATCAGACCAGCAAGTCGTGCACGAAGATGGCCGATTATTGCGCGATAACGTGTTCGGCACGCTGGAGCAAGATGTCTGGCGCCGAGATTTCACCGTCAACGCGCTTTATTACAACATCCGCGATTTTTCCGTGGTTGATTATACCGGCGGCATGCAGGACCACGCGGCGGCGGTCATGCGCCTCATCGGCGACCCGGAAGTGCGCTATAGAGAAGACCCGGTGCGGATGCTGCGCGCCATCCGTTTTGCCGTGAAGCTGGGCTTTACGCTGCATCCTGATACCGAAAAACCGATTTACGCCCAAGCCGATTTATTGAAGAGCATCCCCTCGGCGCGTCTTTACGATGAAGTCATTAAGTTGTTTTTGTCCGGTTACGGCCTGCAATCCTTCGAGATGCTCAGGCATTACGGCTTGTTCGCAATTTTGTTTCCGGAAACCGACCGCTGCCTGGCCAGCGAGGACCACGATTTTCCGCGCTTGTTCTTGATCCGGGCCTTGGAAAACTCCGACACCCGCTTCAACGATGGTAAAACGCTGACACCTTATTTTTTACTAGCTGCATTATTGTGGGAACCGCTGCAATTGGCTGCGCAAAGACGCATCGCCCACGGCGAAAACGAAACGCT
The DNA here is from genome assembly GCF_014850975.1 of Methylomonas fluvii. Classification (GTDB taxonomy): domain Bacteria; phylum Pseudomonadota; class Gammaproteobacteria; order Methylococcales; family Methylomonadaceae; genus Methylomonas; species Methylomonas fluvii. The sequence goes on from NZ_JACXST010000001.1 coordinate 378,792, forward strand.
GGCCTATCAGAACGCCGCCAACGAAGTGCTGACCAGACAAATCAAGGTCACCGCACTACCGCGCCACATCACCCAATCAATGCGCGAAGTGTGGTTCTTGCAGAATAAGTTTTCCAGGACGGTTGGCCCTCGGCCTTATCGCTTGCTGGAGCAGCCTAAATTTAGAGCGGCCTACGACTTTTTACGGCTACGCGCGGAAACCGGCGGCGCCGATCCGGAATTGGTCGAATGGTGGACAGGTTTTCAGGAAGCCGACGATGCGGAGCGGGAAAGAATGACCGCGCCGCCAAAATCCGGCGGCGGTAAACCCCGGAATCGTAAAACCGGCCGTTACCGTTCTCGAGGCAAACCCGCCCCCATCGGCAATGACGCTAGCTAAGTCAGCTGTCGAAGCCTATATAGGCTTGGGCAGCAACCTCGAAGACTCTATCGATCATGTCAACCGGGCCAGACAGGAAATCGCGGCCTTGCCGGGTGTGGCCGAAATTGCCTTCTCTCCCTTGTACCGCAGCACGCCGGTCGGCCCGCAAGATCAACCCGATTATGTCAACGCAGTAATGCGAATCTCGACCGAGTTGGAACCCGTGGCTTTACTCAGACAATTACAGCAAATCGAAAACCAGCATGGCCGGCTGCGCAGCGTACGCTGGGGAGCCAGAACCCTGGATTTGGATGTATTGCTTTACGCGCAACAGCGAATTAACGAACCGGATCTGGTTGTGCCACATCCGGAGTTGGCTAAGCGCGCGTTTGTGCTGTACCCAATGGCCGACGTGGCAAGCTGCGATTTGACAATTCCGGGCCAGGATTCGTTGCCTCATCTCTTGGCGGCTTGCCCTCCCGACGGCTTGCGGAAAATAGCCTCATGAGTCCATACGCTGATGCCTTAAAGGCGCTGACTATCAGCGATCTAGCGGCGATGAAAAAAGCCGGCGAAAAAATCAGCTGTCTGACCGCTTATGACGCCAGTTTCAGCGCCCTGCTCGACCGAGTCGGTATTGATGTACTGCTGATAGGCGATTCATTGGGCATGGTGATTCAAGGGCATGGTAGTACCTTGCCGGTCACAGTGAATGATATGGTCTATCACAGCCGCAGCGTGGCCATGGCCAGAAAGCGGGCTTTTGTAGTTACCGATTTACCGTTTGCCAGTTACGCCACACCGGAGCAGGCATTGCCGAACGCGGCAAGCTTGATGCAGGCTGGCGGCGCGCAAATGGTCAAGCTGGAAGGCGCCAAGCTTGACGTGATTCGCTTTCTGGTAGATCAAGGCATTCCGGTCTGTGGTCATTTGGGCCTGTTACCGCAATCGGTGAATCACTTGGGTGGCTATAAGGTACAGGGACGGGAAGCGCAACAAGCCCGGCAAATCATCGCTGATGCCGAAAAAATCGAACAAGCCGGCGCGAGTCTCTTGGTGCTGGAGTGTGTACCTGCGCAACTGGCCGCCGAAATAAGTCAGCGCCTGAGTATCCCGACCATCGGCATCGGCGCCGGCGTCGATTGCGATGGGCAGGTGCTGGTGTTGTATGACATGCTGAATATCAGCATCGGCAAGCGACCGCGCTTTTCCAAAGACTTCATGGCCGATGCTTCCAGCATAGAAGAGGCGGTACGCCTTTACCATCAAGCGGTTAAATCCGCGCAATTTCCAACGTCCGAACACAGTTATTGAGCATATGCAGATAGTCACTACCGTCGCGGCCTTGAGAGAAGTCATCCGGCAATGGCGGCAAACCGGCCATAGTGTCGGCTTCGTACCGACCATGGGCAATCTGCATGCCGGGCATATCAAATTGGTTAGCACAGCCAAAAAGCAGGCCGATAAAGTGGTCGTCAGCATTTTCGTCAACCCCACCCAATTCGGGCCGAACGAAGATTTTGCCAGTTACCCTCGTACCGAACAGCAGGATCAGGAAAAGCTGATAGCAAGCGGCGCCGATTTGCTGTTCTTGCCGGCGGTGACTGAAATGTATCCGCAAGCCGCGCAAACCGGGATTTCGGTTGGCAGCTTGTCGGGATTACATTGCGGCGCCAACCGGCCCGGACATTTCGACGGCGTCGCCCTGGTGGTGTGCAAGTTATTGAATATGGTACAGCCCGATCTGCTGCTGCTGGGAGAGAAGGATTTTCAACAGCTGACGCTGATTCGGCAAATGGTCGCCGATTTGAATATACCCGTTGCAGTCCAGGGCGTGACAACGGTTCGGGAAGACGATGGCTTGGCGATGAGTTCGCGCAATGGTTATCTGTCTGTGGAACAAAGACAGCAGGCGCCCAAACTGTATCAAGCCTTGTGCAAAGCACGCGACGACATTCTAGCCGGGCACGACGATTATCGGGCAGTCGCAGCGCAGCAATGCCAAAATTTGCAACAAGCCGGTTTTACCGTCGATTATTTCAGTGTCTGCCGTAGCGCCGATTTAAGGCCTGCCAGCGCCAGCGATGCTAATCTGCTGATTTTGGCTGCAGCCAAGCTGGGCACCACACGTCTGATCGATAACTTGTATTTTTCTAAAACAAACAACTGACTGCGTTGGTTTTTACCTTTGAAAGCTAATGCTTAAATTTGATAGCAAGGTCAATTTAAGGCATAATCGCCGGCCCTAGTATTCGACCTTGTTTACCATGAACATAAACATGCTTAAAGCTAAGTTACACCGTGCGCGGGTAACGCATTCCGAGCTGGATTACGAAGGATCGTGTGCTATAGACGGCAAAATTCTGGATTTTTCCGGCATCAGGGAGTACGAGCAAATCCATATTTACAATATTAACAATGGTCAACGCTTTACCACCTATGCGATTCGCGCCGAAGAAGATTCCGGCGTATTTTCGATTAACGGTGCAGCTGCAAGGTTGGCGTGCCCTGGCGATTTGATTATCGTTTGCGCGTTCGCCAGCTTAGATGAGAAGGAACTGACGAACTACAAGCCAACTTTGGTGTATTTCGACGGCAACAATCGTATTAGCCATTCCAGTCATTCCATTCCTGTTCAGGCCGCCTGATTTAAACAACCGCCGGCACTGCCGTCGGCGGTTGTTTGCATTTTTAAGCTTCAGATACGTCTATTTCACTGACCTTCTCGGTCAGCGTGATACTTTGTTCGATTGCCACCAATACTTTTTGCATGCCGATGCGTTTGTTGGCATTGATTAAGATTGGCGATTTGATCGAGCCTTTGATAGTCGGCTTGCCATTATCCTGCTCATTGTCTTTGTGCAGCAGAATTAATATAACGAGTTCGTCGCCCGGCTCTAATTGCAGCAACGCTTCCTCGGGATCGGTTACCGTAAAATTATAATTGATGTTGAAGTGCGACGGATGAGCCGCGGAAAAAGTCAGCTCCGCGTTATCGACCGATTGCAGCCAATAGACGATCTCGCTGCCTTCCTGATGAAATAATTTAAAGCGGGTCTGATCTTCAAAACCGGGTAGGCCGCGCGGAAAATTGATGATAGTGTCCGGATTGATGTCTTGGTTGCCTAACAATTTCGATTGAATTTCCATGATCCCGCCCGTATTCGTTGAAGTCTAAGTTAACAGCATTAATCAATGCACCAATGTATAGCACGGAAAGGGGTATTTGCAATGCTGATTGCCTGGAACTAAGCAGGTATTCTTGCTATATCTTGCCCGACTACATACAATTGCGCCCTTCTTTCAGGTGTTTGCGCCGTTTCTCGGCCAAACTGAAACAGGAAGTCGGTGCGGTGGTTTTACCACCCATGCCGACGCTGCCCCCGCAACGGTAGATAAGTAAAGAGCTGCGTTTTTGCCACTGTGCGCTTTGCATGGGAAGGTCGCAGATCAGGCGTCTAGCCACTTATGAGCCCGGAGACTGGCCCGGAAGATCATTCGAGACAGCGGAGGGCTGTTTACGGAATGGCCTGAGCCGTGCCTAGCCTGCCTCCGTCTTTTTCGTTTTCCGTTTTTCCTCTGTCCTTTTTCACCCGGATGCGCGGCGGGCGCAGAGGATAATATGCAAACAATTCTATACAGATCTTTATTGCTGGCGAGCACACCTTTTACAGTGTTGGCGGCGACCAGCGATGAAGCCGTCAACCTTGCCGAAACAGTCGTGACGGCTACCCGAACCGAGACTCGACAGAACGAATTAGCCACGGCGATGACGGTTTATACGCGCCACGACATCGAGAAACTTCAGGTCAGAACCCTACCCGAATTACTAAAAGGCACGCCGGGTGTGGACATGGTGCAAAGCGGCGGTTACGGCAAGGACACCAATGTCTATCTGCGCGGCACCAATGCCGATCATGTGTTGGTACTGATCGACGGCATCAAGGCCGGTTCGGTTACCACCGGCACCAGCGCCTTCCAGTTTATTCCTATCGACCAAATCGAACGCGTGGAAATTATCCGTGGCCCTCAATCCAGCCTGTATGGCTCGGAAGCGATTGGCGGGGTGATTCAGATATTTACCCGCAAGGGCGGCACCAGCGAACGGCCGAACATTGCGCTGGAAGCCGGCGGCGGTTCATACGAAACCTATAATGGCTCGGCGGCCATCAACGGTAAATGGGGCAAGGCTTGGTATAGTTTGAGCGCCGCTCAATTCGGCAGCCAGGGCATCAACGCGCTGAGCGGGGTCAGCGTCGCTAATGGCTTTAATCCGGATCGCGACGGCTATAACAACACGAGTGTGAATGCGAAAACCGGTTACCGCTTCGACAACGGCGCGGAACTGGAAGCGTTTTTCCTGCGGGCCGAAGGCGAAACCGAGATTGATAATTCCATCAGCAGTAGTACGGAATTTATCAATCAGACGCTAGGAGCCACAGCCAGCGCAAATTTCAGCGATATGTGGAAATCTACTTTGCGGGTGGGACAAAGCATGGACGATGCCGACCAATTTCGACATAACGGCCAATTTACCAGCCGATTCAACACGACGCGCTGGAACGCCAGTTGGCTGAACGAACTGGCCCTGCATAAGGATCACCAATTGACAGTCGGCGCGGATTACCGCTTCGACGAAGTCGACAGTAGCACACGCTATGTCGAAACCTCGCGTTACGATGTCGGGGTGTTCACCGACTTGCACAGCCGGATTTTCGATAGGCATTTTCTAAATGCTTCCTTGCGGTGGGACGAAAACCAGGCTTTCGGCGATAGTGTCACCGGCAATTTCGGCTGGCGGTTTAATTGGGATTACGGTCTCAGCGCTTTTGCCAGTTTCGGCAATGCTTTTAAGGCACCGACCTTTAACCAGTTATACTTTCCGGGCTTCGGTAACGCTGGCTTAAAGCCGGAAAAGTCCACCAGCTTCGAAGCCGGTTTTGCCGGCCATCACGATTGGGGCAATTGGGAACTGCGCGCGTATCACACCAATATCGAAGATTTAATTGTTTTCAGTGGCACGCCATCCACCGCCAAAAACATCGGCAAGGCGCAGATAGATGGCATAGAAGCGGAAGTGTCCACGCCAATTTTCGGCTGGAACAACAAATTGAGCATGAACCTAATGACACCGAAGGACAGGCAGACCAACTTGCGCTTGCCGCGCCGGGTGACGGAAAGTCTGAGCTACGATGTCTCCCGTTCGTTCGGTGACCTTGATATTGGTGCGTCCGTACTGGCGCAAGGCGAGCGTTTCGACAATATTTCCAATACCGTGCGACTGGGCAGCTTTATGACCGCGGACTTACGCACGGCTTATCGTATCGACAAAAATTGGATGTTAAGTGCCAAACTGAATAATATGTTCGACAAACGCTATCAAACGGTTAACACCTATAACAGCTTCGGCAGAAATTTCTATTTTTCGATCCATTACAATTACTAAACCTTTTTGGAGAACCCTATGAGTTTGAATCAAACCTTGGCTGTTAAACCTGGCGCAGTTGCGTTGATGGCCCTAATGGCGGCCACCCGTTTTCACCATTTCGGCACCCCATTCGCATTGCCGGACGCTTCATTGGCGGTATTTTTCTTCGCCGGCTTATGGCTGGGCGGACGCTATTTATTTGCATTGTTGCTGGCGGAAGCGGTGCTGATTGATTACTTAGCGATCACCAAACTCGGTGTCAGCGACTTTTGTGTGTCCAAAGCCTATGTATTTCTGGTCGGCTCTTACGGCGCAATGTGGCTGGGCGGCAAATGGTGCCGCAGGTTTACCGAGTTGTCGGTTGTAAGTGCGGCGCAACGCTTGATGGCCTTGGTGGCAGCCACCTCCATCGCATTTTTGTTTTCCAACGGCAGCTTTTACTGGCTGTCCGGCCGTTATCCCAACGGCTCATTCACACAATATGCCGAGCGCGTCGCGATGTATTACCCACCTTACCTGACGTCTACCTTGACCTATGGCGTGGTCATTTTTGGCTTGGTAACTGTCGTAAAATACTTACTGGCTGCCAAAGCCACCCGCGAAGCCCTCTAATAGCATTCCAGAATCCAGCGGGGCGATTTTCATTGCCCCGCTGGTCCGGGCTATGTCGGCAAGCATGCTCCTTCCGCTCTTCCAGTTTGACAAGACCTGTTTATCCAACGTAAATCATGATTCTCACCCTCAGCATTGTGTTGGCCGTAGCCATCGATTTTTGGCTGGGCGAGCCGCGCAATGCCTATCACCCGCTGGTGACATTCGGCAAATGGGCCAGTGCTGTAGAAATGCGGCTGTTAAACAACGAGCAATCGGCTTTTCGCCAGCGAGTCAGCGGCTTTTTAGCATTGGCGATAGCCTTAATTCCCTTTCTGCTATGGTTGCTGCTTCTGCCGAGCTGGCCGCCGCTACAAACTACCGTCGATGTACTGGTTTTGTATTTTTGTATCGCTGCCCGCAGTTTGCAGCAACATGCCTTAGCCGTTCATTCCGCCTTGTCGGATAGCGATTTGCCGTTAGCACGGCAACAGGTGGGTAAAATCGTCAGTCGTCAAACCGAAGCAATGACCGAGGCCGACGTACGCCGTGCAACTATCGAATCGGTGCTGGAAAACGGTGCCGACGCGGTGTTTGCACCCTTGTTCTGGTTCGTTGTACTGGGGCCGTTCGGCGCCTTGCTCTACCGCTTCAGCAATACCCTGGACGCCATGTGGGGCTACAAAAATCAACGCTATTTATATTTCGGCTGGGCTGCTGCCCGCTTCGACGATGTATTGAATTGGTTGCCGGCACGCTTGACGGCCTTAAGTTATGCTCTGCTCGGCAACACCGCACAGGCTATCAAGTCCTGGCGGACGCAAGCGCATCTACTGGACAGCCCTAACGCCGGCCCCGTGATGACGTCCGGCGGCGGCGCCTTACTACTGCAACTGGGCGGGCCGGCCTGTTATCACGGCCAACTAAAACAAAAACCTTGGTTCGGTGGCCCTCAACTACCGGAAAACGACGATATTAAGCGCGCCTGCAAGCTGATGTACCGAACTCTGCTGTTGTGGTTGATCGTAATCGTTACGGGAGATGCCCTTGCTTGAACACGGCGGACGCTTGCGGCAAGCCGCAAGCCAATATGGCATTCCTTTGGCCGACTGGCTGGATCTATCCACCGGTATCAACCCAAACGGCTGGCCGGTGCCTGCCGTTCCTGCCGATTGCTGGCAACGCCTGCCGGAAGATGATGATGATGGATTATTAACGGCAGCGCGGGCCTACTACCAAAACGACTCCTTGCTGGCGGTGGCCGGCTCGCAAGCGGCGATTCAATCATTACCTTTGTTACGTCCAAAATCGCGAGTCGGCGTGCTTCATCCTGCCTATGCCGAACATGCCGGCAGTTGGCAAAAAGCTGGGCATCACGTTATCAGAGTCGAAGCGGGGGCAATAGACGGCCGGCTGGATGATTTGGATGTGTTGATTCTGGTCAATCCCAATAATCCCACAGGCCGGCTATGGAGCCGGGCGCAGTTGCTGAGTTGGCATGAAAGTCTTAGCCGGCGTGGCGGTTGGCTGCTGATCGACGAAGCATTTATAGACAGCCTGCCGACCGAATACAGTCTAGCGCCATTAGCGGTGCGGCCGGGCTTAATCGTATTGCGTTCGGTGGGTAAGTTTTTCGGTTTGGCCGGCATCCGTTGCGGCTTCGTGATGACCGAACCGGACTTATTGGTAAGACTTGCTGAGCTGCTAGGACCATGGACTATCAGCCATCCCGGCCGCTATGTCGCGGCGATGGCGCTGGCTGATCGAGACTGGCAATCAGCCAATGCCGCATCATTAGGAATGCTGAGTCTACGCCTGAAACAGCTTTTGACCGACTGCGGCTGGCCACCCGGCGGTGGATGCGATTTGTTTCAATGGGTGAAATGCGAACAGGCTGCTAAGCTGCACCATCTATTGGCTGGGCAGGGCATTCTGACCCGCTTGTTTCAGGAGCCTGCTAGTTTGCGTTTCGGCTTACCGAAGGACGAGTCAGCCTGGCAACGCTTGGCCCAGGCACTGACTCATCCTGATATCAGACAATTAAGCCTGTTTGCGCATCCGCAAACCGAATCCGGCGATAACGCTTGCAAATGACCACGCCGCGCCGGGTAGCGGCACAGGCGTAAACACGTGAGTGTCGACAACGTCGCTAGCGGTAATGACGCCGGCGCCACGAAAATCTTCGCTGTCGCCTAATTTTCGGTTAACTTCAAAAACCAAAAACTTCAAATTATCGGCAAATGCTAAGCCAAACAGGCTGGGCAGTTTAGTGGGATCAAGGTCTACCCCGCCCAGTAATAGCTGATCAAAAAAACCTGTCACCGAAAATTCCGCACCGGATACCAACAGGCCACTATCATCGTATTGGTTGCTAGCTGATTCCATATGGAGGGTCAGGATGTCGTAAGTACCCGGCGTTACTTGGGTGCTGGTAAATCCCTGACTGTTTATCTGAGCTTCGCTGACTGTGGTGTTGTCGACGATATTTAGCACAGCGTGGTCGTTATCGATCACCAGCGCTTGTCCGTTAGCTAATATGGAAAGAGGAGCACTTAGGGAGTAGCCCAAACGTAAACTGGCGGATTCGCTGCCTGACGCCGGAAAAACGTCGATGGAGCTCGGTAACAAAGCATCAACAGTGACTTGTCCTGAAAAATTGCCGGTGCTGAAATTGACGAAATCGCCTGAAAAAGTAAATTCAAGAGCCGCAGTCGCGTTAGCCGAATACAAAAACGTCGCTAATAGGGCAGATAGTATTTTCATGGTTTGTCCTTAAAGTAAATTTAGTGATGCGACTTCTTAGACTTAGCAGCAAGACTAAGTGGAGACGCAGGGGATACCAATATTTTTGTGAGCGAGTTCAATCTCTGGACCGATTATCGCGGCAGCCGGTCGATACCGTCAACCCTTGATTTTCCTGGGCAAGCGTTAGCTTGCTGCAAACCAGTTGCCCAATTAGGGCGCTGAGAGCCGGGCTAACTAAAAAAGCTTGTCCAAAATCGACATCACAATCTCCACAGCAATCAGCCAGATAATGATCCACTCCAAGGCCGAGGAATGCTGGTGTTTTTGTTCATCTGCCAGCATTTCCAGCAGCTCGTGTATGGTCTCAAGCTTTTTTGACAATACGTCGGTGCGTTGCTGAATTTCCAGGTAATTGGCCGCCATTGAATAAATATGCTGGTATTCGGGATGTTCCCAGAAAAATTCCGGGGTATCCAGCAAGTCGTAATTGAGGATGATGTCGCTCTTGGTGAGGAACAACTGGCCGCGGATCATCGCCATGGTTTTGCGATTGAGCTTGATCTTGCCTTCCCGCGCCAGCGATTGCGGCAAATGGCTGGTGGCACGGATCGTGTCGATGGCATGGCCTTCGAAAGCCGCCAGTTTAATCGATTGCGCCATCGCGTGCGACAGTGCCAACAGCACCTTGAAGTCAGCGGACTGCAATTCGATATGATCATGCTGAATCCGGTCCTGCTCACAACCTATTTCATAGCTGAAATTGTCTTCCTGCGGCTCAGCGTCAGGCTTGATCGCATAATCCAGCAATAAATCCTGCAAGGCGCGGCGGTCGTCGAGATTCAGGTTCCAACACACCATCACCCCATAGGCAAACACAATCGCGCAGCCGGTTTTGTAATCGACCACCAAGGCGTTTCTGAACAGTTGCGCGCGGGTGGTATCCAGCAGTTTTTCCCGCAATTGCGCGAATTCGAAGGATTGCGCCAGGCACACCGTCAAGCAGCGTTTAATGGGTCTGTCGTCTGTCATGTCCGGGTTTTCTCAGGTCGGTTTCGGCATTAGTTTGTAACACCGACAGGCAAAACGGTTAAAATAGCCAATTAATCCATCTACTGAAAGCGTATTGCTGAGTGTCATGCCAACTAACTATAACACCGATGATTTAAGAATTTGTGAAACCAAGGACGTGGTGGCGCCGATTCAAGTTCATGAAGAAATTCCGATGACCGAGCAGGCCGCCGCCACCATTCTGCATACGCGGGCGGCGATTCACAACATTCTCACCGGTGCCGACGATAGATTGCTGGTGATTATCGGTCCTTGCTCCATCCACGACCCGGCAGCGGCAGTGGAATATGCCGGACGCTTGAAACTCATCATGGACGAGTTACAAGAAGACCTGGTGATCGTCATGCGGGTTTACTTCGAAAAACCCCGCACCACGGTAGGCTGGAAAGGCTTAATCAACGATCCGGATTTAAACTCCAGCTTCAACATCAACAAAGGCCTACGGATGGCCCGCCAAGTATTGTTGGATGTGAACAACCTTGGCGTGCCGGCTGCCACCGAGTATTTGGACTTGATCACCCCGCAATACGTCTCCGACTTGATTTCCTGGGGCGCCATCGGTGCCAGAACCACCGAAAGCCAAGTGCACCGCGAATTGGCGTCCGGCTTATCTTGTCCGGTCGGCTTCAAAAACGCCACTGACGGCGGCATTCAAATCGCCATCGATGCGATCAATGCCGCGATGAGCCCGCACCACTTCCTGTCGCTCACCAAAGAAGGCCGCTCGGCGATTTTCTCGACCCGCGGCAACGAAGATGCCCACATCATTCTGCGCGGCGGCAACAGCCGCCCGAACTATGACGAGGTCAGCGTCGATCAAGTCGCCGAAGGTCTGGAAAAAGCCGGTTTGCGCCCCAACATCATGATTGATTTCAGCCACGCCAACAGCCTGAAAAAATACCAGCGGCAAATGTTGGTGTCCGAAGATGTTGCCAGCCAAATACGCGGCGGCGACAACCGTATCATCGGCGCAATGGTGGAAAGCCACCTAGTAGGTGGTCGTCAGGATGTCGAAGAAGGTAAACCACTGACTTACGGCCAAAGCATCACCGACGCCTGTCTGGGTTGGGACGATAGCGCCGAATTGTTACATCATCTGGCCGGTGCCGTGGAACGCCGCCGTGCCGCCAAAACACACAAGGTTTAACGCATGAAAATACAGGTCAATGGCGATAACCGCGAATATGGCGAGGACGCTACCGTTGCCGACGTAATTGCCGATTTAGGCTTGACCGGCAAACGCATCGCCGTGGAATTGAATAAGGAAATTTTGCCGTTTACCCAGCACGCCAGCCAACGCTTGCAAGCTGACGATAGATTGGAAATTGTGCAGGCCATCGGCGGCGGACAGGATGATTATTTCACGCTGGCCGGCAAACAATACCGCTCGCGCTTGTTGGTCGGTAGCGGCAAATACAAGGATCTGGAAGAAACCCGCCTGGCTACCGAAGCCAGCGGCGCCGAGATCATTACTGTCGCGATTCGCCGTACCAACATCGGCCAAAATCCCGGCGAACCTAGCTTGCTGGACGTGATTTCTCCGGACAAATACACCATCCTGCCCAATACCGCCGGTTGCTATACCGCTGACGATGCCGTGCGGACTTGCCGGCTGGCCCGGGAGTTATTGGGTGGCCATAAGCTGGTCAAGCTGGAAGTATTGGCCGATCAACTGACCTTGTTTCCGGATGTTGCCGAAACCTATGTCGCCGCCGAATTGCTGGTCAAGGAAGGCTTCGATGTGATGGTTTACACCAACGACGACCCGATTGCCGCCAAACGCCTGGAAGAAATCGGCTGCGTCGCCGTGATGCCGCTGGCCGCGCCGATTGGTTCTGGTTTGGGCATCCGTAACCCCTACAACATTCTAACCATCGTCGAAAACGCCAAGGTGCCGATCCTGGTCGACGCCGGCGTCGGCACTGCGTCCGATGCGGCGATGGCAATGGAACTGGGTTGCGACGGCGTGTTGATGAACACCGCGATAGCCGCTGCGAAAAACCCGGTACTGATGGCCTCGGCGATGAAAAAAGGCATAGAAGCCGGACGCGAAGCTTTTCTGGCCGGACGCATGCCGCGTAAGCGTTTTGCCTCGGCGTCTTCGCCGATTGACGGGTTGTTTTTGTAACGGAGACTCCTTGGAAATATCGGAACGCTTAGCATTAAAACTTCTGATTTTAGCGATTACTCTTGGGGTCTATTTTTTATTAAAAACTATAGTCCCAAATTTGGATTTCGAGAGTTTGCACAAGAAAGTAATACTGATAGTTGCAGTGACTTCAATTGGATTTTTTTATCTTTGTAACTTTTAAATACGGAATGTAGGCTGGATTAACAACCCGATAAGACATGACCCAAGATTTCAAACCAAACATGTAGAGTTAAACCTTGCAAAGTTACTCTACTCTATACGCTGCTTAATACCTTGATTATGAACGCCGTACAACCGGACACTGAGAACAATGTGCTTTGCTATTACAGCGGCACCACCGTGCAGCAAATCAAACAGCTGCTCGACAGCGGTGTTATCGATCCGGAACGTATTTCCCGCATCACCGGTGCCGCATCGGGTTGCGGCGGCTGCGAATTCGAATTCCAGCAATTGATAGCCGAACACGGCTGATATTCCACAATGGCCTGCTGCGACGATCCCACCGAACCAAAAAAGATCGATCGCCGCGAACTGATCCGCGTGCAGGAGCAATACGGTGAACTGGTCCGCGACCTGTTGACCGACGACCCGGAAAAGGTCACCCTCAAACTGCTAAACAGCACCAACGCTTATCTGACCGAGCTGGCAGCGCTAAACGCCCACCACGCATCGGTCAGATTGCGAGCTATCGGTTTATTGGAAAAATCGAGTTTATCGGTACTGCAACGGATCATCGAAAAGGAACCGGAATCAGAATTTGGGTTGGCGGCGAAGTCGAGACTGGAGCAGGTTGGCGATTAGAACTCATTTCAACCCGGATTACGCTACGCTTCATCCAGGCTACTTGCTGGGAAAACCGAGCATTGCCGTGTTGCACGGAATTGTCCAAAAAGAGCTGGAGCCTGCATTTGGTTTGGTGGCAAAAGAGCGGCTTGGACAGATAGGGGGTAAAGTCTGTGTTAATACTCGAAGCTAAGCTGTTGAGTAATGTTTGTCTTAGTATGTTGTAAAATGCGCCTCATCGGATTAAACAATTCAGCATGAAATTCACCCAATATTTTCAAAGCATGCGCCAGCGCCCGGATCGTAGCGGTATAGAGCTAGCTTGGATTGAGAGGGTGATTGATCAACCGGTCAAGCAAACGATTCAGCCGGATGGCAGAATCCGTTGCTGGGCGGCCATTGATGAAGCAGACGGGCGATATTTGCGCGTCGTATTGCTGGAAGATGGCGAAACCATTCATAACGCGTTTTTTGATAGGTCGTTTACACCATGAAAATCAAATATTTCGAAGACACAGACACCTTGTATATCGAATTTCGCGAGGCCACAATCCTGGAAACCCGCGATTATGATGACAATACCCTGATCGATATTGATGCTACCGGACAGGTTTGCGGTATCACCTTGGAACACGCCAAGCATCGCGTCGATCTTCCGGCTTTTTCGTATGAACAGATCGGTAGACAAGCCGCGTAATACGGTAGTTTTTTTCCCTGATTATGCTTTGCTTTATCCGGGCTACTTCACTGGGTGAGCGGTGCTCATGTCAAAAAACTCAATCTCTATTGAACAAATAAGAATGGCTTGTGGGCATTGTGAAGAACTGATACAAGCTGGAGTTACTGAAAATTTAGCTATCAGAACATTAGAAATATTCACTGACATATATGCAAAGCTGTCACAAGAAAATGGCAACGCTTCACCCCACCATGTGAATCAAGTACCCAAAAAACAATGGTCGGTGAAAGCAAAGGAAAAAATTGCTGCTGATCCTCATTTGAAACCGAAAGATGGACTGAGGGTAGAGCATGGCACTCCTCGACGTGCATTTGCAAGAATGGCGTTGAAACTATACAAAAAAGAGCAGTTGAATGACGAAAATATGCGCGAATTAGTCCATCAGCATTGGAAGCTTGCTGTTATAACAATCGAGGAAGATCAAAAACTAAACCAAGCAGCACGATCAAAGAAATTTGACACGCCCGATGAGCGTTGGGCTTCAGTCGGCATTACGTTTTAATCCACTATAGCCCGTTAAGTTGAAGATATGATGAGGCGACATTTATTAGCAGTTCGACAGAGCGTCGACCCAAATTAAAAAATCATCTGATGACATTCGTGCTACGTTTTACCCGGCGAACAATCGCTATACCTCAATGACCACCCCAAAAAAAATCGACCCCACCCGCATCAAAAGCTTCATTCGCCGCCAGGGCCACGCCACGGCCGGTCAAAAGCAGGCGCTGGAAAGCCACTGGGATAAGTATTGCCTGTCTCCGCAAGCCAACTTCGATTCCGAGCGAGCCTTCGGCCGCCTAGCGCCGTTGATCGTCGAGATCGGGTTCGGCAACGGCGACAGCCTGGCGGCGATGGCTGAGGCCAATCCGGATTTGAATTATCTGGGTATCGAAGTGCACCGCCCCGGCGTCGGCCATTTGATGATGTTGCTGGAGCAGCGCGGGATTAACAACGTACGGATTTACCATTACGACGCGATCGAGATTCTGGAACAGAAAATTGCCGATCATAGCCTGGCTGGCATGCATCTGTTTTTCCCCGATCCCTGGCAGAAACGTCGTCACCACAAGCGCCGTATCGTTCGCCCCAGTTTCGTGGAATTGCTGAACAAGAAACTGCTGACTGGCGGCTACTTTCATGCGGCTACCGATTGGGAACATTACGCCCACGATATGCTGGGGATATTGTCGGCCGGCACTGGTTTGCATAACACCAGCGCCAGCAACGATTTCTGCGAACGGCCAAGTTATCGGCCTTTAACTAAGTTCGAAAACCGTGGCCTGGGTTTGGGACACGGGGTTTGGGATTTGATTTTCCGGAAGGTCTAACGCTTCACCACATCAAGTCGTCCGGAATCTGAAACTCTGCATACGGATCGTCAGCGGCGGAAACATCTTGCGTCGCTTCGTTCAACACCACAATACTGGCAACGTCCCGCGCCTGCACTTTACGGGCGACCTCCGCCGGCACGATCTCGTAATGACTGTCTATTTTGGCGATGCCTGCCCGGCCATTGATCAAGGCCTCCCGCACTTTTTCCGCCACGTATAGCGTTTTGACTTTGCTGTCGTCAGTGAAGTTGTAAGCCAAGCCGTTTGCGTCTTGAGTGATACGATTCATTTCGACAATTTGTTTGATTTGCGCGCCCAGGGCTTTTTGTTCCTCGGCCAATTTGCGTTGCCGATTCAGTTCGCGGTCGCGCTCCACCTGTTGCTGCCGCAATTGCTCCGCACTCAGTTTCACCTCATCGACGATCTCGACGCCGTTATTGCGTTCCAGCTTGGTTTGTTTGCGCTTCTCGGCTTTGACTTGCTTGAGTTTGGCGTCGTTGCTAAGGCCGGATTTAAGCAATTGTTCTTGCAGGGATAGGGTTTGCGGTTTTTTCATGGCTGGACAGCGGTTTAGCGAGGTTAAAATTCAGGGTCAGCATAGTATAAAGTGTTACTGGCCCAGCATCTTGCCGGTAGCGTATTGCCACCAGCTTAGCGGCTTGGTCAACGGCATCTGGCAACGGTCGTAGCCCTGGTATTCGATGCCGCGAAAAATCTCGTCGCGCAGCCAGCGGTAGGCGGCCGGCGCGCTTTGTTGCAAGCGTTCCGGGATCAGGATGTATTGCGCCACTAACTCGGCCAGTTTTTCTTGCGTGGTGCCGTCATAACGGCCTTCATTGACTTCGCCCAAATATTCAAAGGCCTCGAACCATTTCGACGGCCACAACGCCAATTTAGCCTCAGCGATGATTTTTATGATGTCTTCGTCGTTGGAAATCTTGTGGTACTTGTAGAAAAAATACAGATCATCCTGGCCGTTCCAGAAATGAAAATTGTCGATGGTATGGGCGATTTCATGCACGACGATAGGCAGCCTAAAATCCACCAGATATTGCACGGCGATGTCGCGATAGGTGCCGCCTTCCTTGCCCTTGTCGAAGGCCTTGACGGTAAACACGATCAGGTTTTGACCGCTGAATACCTGAGCCACGGTCTGCGAGCGAAAACCGATGCCCGGCACCAGCGTCAACGGATGAGTATGATCCTGCCAGATGCTGTTTTTGTAGTCTTCCTGAAACGCGTCGCGAATCAGTTCCTGCATCACCGTGGGCTTGTCGGCGATTTCCTGTTCCAAATTATCTACCGGCTTGGCTTTGCTGATGCTTTGTCTTAAAAAGGCCGGGATTTTGCGAATGGCTTTTTCGAAAAGACGCAGATGGTCTACGCTGAAGCGCCGCACTTCATATCGATAGTCATCGCTGTGTTTGACCACGGTTTTGGTGTCGTAGAACAAGGCCAATGCCCGCCAGGCGGCTTCGCGATCGTCCCAATATTTTTCCAATACGCAGAGTTCGCCGGCGATGTTGTTGGCGCAGTCTTCGCGGTAATCGGCCAAGTCGTCGAGATGATCCTGGTTTTTATGATCAGTCAGCACCGCCACAGCTTGTTTGCGCAAGTCCGGGTGGCCCGCTTCATAAAAGCGGATGATGTCGGCTAGTACTGCGGTAGGGGTAAAGTGTTGCTGGCTGGTAGCGCAGACCAGTTCAGTGTTCTGCGACAACGTGAAAAAGCGGTTTTGAAACAGCGGTACCGGCTCGGTTGCGTATACAAAGCCGGCATTTAACAGCAGCCAGCCTAAGCAAGCAGGCCGCAACAAGGTCAAACGGCGCAAGTTTTATTTATCCAGACCCATGGCGTCCCACACCTTTTGAATGGCGCCTTCATCCTTGTAATTGGCTTGCGGCGCGCCGGCCGGATAATTCAAGGTATAAATCCGTTCGGCATCGGCGGCCAACTCGTCCATCCCCAACTGCCGATAGCCGTCCTGCATGATTTGCAAGGCAAACGGTACCGCCGGCGTGCGCTGATATTCTTTAATTATGTAATTGGCGCGGTTTACCGCCGCGACATAGGCTTTACGGCGCATGTAAAAGTCCGCGACATGGACCTCGTACATCGCCATGTTGTTGCGTAAGGCGACCATTCGCAGTTTGGCGTCGGCGACATACTGGCTGTTGGGGTAGCGGCGGATTAATTCCTGAAAATTATCATAAGAGTCTTTGGCCGGACCAGGGTCGCGTTGCGACGAGTCGGTAGGCAGAAAGCGGTCTATAAAGCCGATGCCGCGGTTGTAATTGATCAGGCCTTTTAGATAATAGGCATAATCGACATTGGGGTTACGCGGGTGGATTTTAATGAAGCGGTCGGCGGCGGCTAAGCCCGCTTCCGGATCGTCGTTTTTATAGTAAGCGTAAGCAACGTTTAATTGCGCCTGGGCCGCATAGTCGCCAAATGGATAACGCGATTCCAGCGCTTCGTAAAGAGTCACCGCTTTTTGATAGTTTTTATTGTCCAGCGCTTCCTTGGCTTTTTCATGAAACATCTTGTCGTCCCAGCCGGCGTATTCTTCGTCTTTGCTAGCGGAAGAATCCTTGCTCATAAAGGCATCCAGGGTCTCGCAGCCTTGCAGCATCCAAGTCAGACTGGCGATAAAAACGGTTTTTACTAAAACTAATCGCATACGTTTATCAACACGTTGTAATATTGCGGGTTTTTTGCAGCTTTTGGCGGCATTCTGGCCGCGAGTATAACTTAAAAACGACTATGACGATATTGACGGCAAGGGTTCCAGAGGAACTGGCGGGTATGCGACTGGACCAGTGTCTGGCCGAAGTGTTTCCCGATTATTCGCGCAGCAAACTGCAAACCTGGATCAAAGCTGGCCGGGTTTTGGTGGATGGCGAGGTCATGAAAGGCCGCGAGAAATTGGATGGCGGTGAGGAAATCGAGTTGGACGCCGAAGCCGAGCGCGTGATCGAATATGCGCCTCAGGAAATCCCGCTAGACATTGTTTATGAAGACGACTCTTTACTCATCGTCAACAAACCGGCCGGTTTGGTCGTGCATCCGGCGGTCGGCAACTGGGACGGCACTTTAGTCAATGCCTTGCTCAATCATGCTCCCAGTCTGGATACCCTGCCGCGCGCCGGTATCGTGCATCGTATCGACAAGGATACCAGCGGTTTGTTGATGATTGCCAAAACCTTGCAGGCGCATAACAGTCTGGTCGAGCAACTCCAGGCGCGCAGCATCCATCGCGAATATCTGGCGCTGGTCAAGGGCTGGATGACCGCAGGCGGCACCGTGGACGAGCCCATTGGCCGCCATCCGGTGGATCGTAAACGCAATGCCGTAGTGCGTCGCGGCGGTAAAGAAGCGATTACCCACTACCGCCTCGAACAGCGCTTTAAGCGCCATACGCTGATTCGAGTGAAGCTGGAAACCGGCAGAACGCATCAGATTAGAGTGCATATGTCGCACATTAATTATCCGCTGGTCGGCGATCAAGTCTACGGCGGCCGCTTCCAGATGCCAGCCGACTGCAACCCGGCTTTGGCAGAAGCCTTGCGCAACTTTAAGCGCCAAGCCTTGCATGCCGCGAAATTGGGTTTGGAGCATCCGGAAACCGGCGAGTATTGCGAATGGGAACAACCCATCCCCGAAGACATGCAAAATCTGTTGAAATTATTGGCCGAAAATGAATTGGATCAAGCCTGATTGGCCGCTGCCGGCGCATGTGCATGCCGCCGTCACCTTGCGCACAGGCGGAGTCAGTACCGGCCCTTACGCCAGTTTGAATCCGGCCAGCCACGTCAACGACGACCCGCAGCACGTCAAAACCAACCGTTACATCATTAAGGACATGCTGCGACTGCCGTCCGAACCGGTCTGGTTGCAGCAAGTGCACGGGACACGCGTGGTGAACGCCGACGAAACCGAGAGCTTAGTGGAAGCTGACGCCAGCTTTGCCGATCAATCCGGCACGGTGTGCGCGGTGCTGACGGCGGATTGTCTGCCAGTGCTGTTCTGTGGAGACGATGGCGAAGTAGTTGCCGCCGCCCACGCCGGCTGGCGCGGCTTGCAGGCCGGCATCATCGCCGAAACCCTGTATGCGATGAGTTGTCAGGATGTGCATGTTTGGCTGGGGCCGGCAATAGGCCCGGATAATTTCGAAGTGGGTGACGAGGTGCGGGACGCTTTTATTAAAGACAACCCGATTACCGCCGTCGCATTTCGCGCCCGACAGCCAGGCAAATGGCTGGCCGATATTTACCGTTTGGCGCGCATTAAACTAGCCGAACTGGGTGTGGAACACGTTTATGGCGGTGACCTGTGCACCGTCGCCGATCCGCAACGTTTTTACTCGTACCGCCGTGACGGCGCAACTACTGGCCGCATGGCCAGCTTGATCTGGAGAGACTAATTTGACTGTATTGTTGTCGATTATCTTGTTCACCGCGCTGGGTGGCGTGCTTAGTGTGCTGGCTGCTGCGGTGTTTTTATTGTTGCCGGAACACAAACAAAAGCATGTGCTGCCGCACGGCATCAGCTTTGCGATTGGCGCGTTGTTGACCGGCGCATTTTGCGGGTTGATCCCGCACGCTTTTGAGGAAGTGCCGGTCGAGGATATGTCTAACCTTTCGGCGACTATTTTGGCCGGCATCCTGCTATTTTTTGTGTTGGAAAAACTGCTGGTCTGGCGCCATTGTCATTCCCACGCCTGCGAAGCCCACGGCGAAGAATCGCATGAAGACCATCACCACGAACACGGCCATACGCATTCAATCCAAGCGGCCGGCCATCGCCCCGCCGGGATGTTTATCATTCTCGGCGACAGCATCCATAATTTTGTCGATGGCGTGTTAATCGGCGCAGCGTTTTTAACCGACGTGCAACTGGGCATCGTCACCAGCTTGGCGGTGGCCGCGCATGAAATTCCGCAAGAAGTCGGCGACTTCGCAATATTGCTGCACAGTGGCTACAAACGCGGCGAAGCCTTGTTTTACAACGTGCTTGCCAGCTTGAGCACGGTGGTTGGCGGCGTTTTGGCGTATTTCAGCCTTGGCGACCTGCATCACATCTTGCCTTACTTTTTAACCTTGGCGGCTTCCAGTTTTATTTATATCGCGGTGGCCGATTTGATCCCGTCTTTGCATCAGAAGACCGACATCAAAACCTCATTACAACAGATTGGTTTTATTTTGGCTGGGGTGGTGTTGATTTTGGTGATGCAAGGCATAGCGCATCAGTTTGAAGGGAAAATTGACGGAGATAGAGTCGAGCAAACTGGTATCGTTTGATTCAGAGTTTATAGGGTCACGATTCTGCTATCTCTTCGCCATGCGGGCAAACTTAGGTTGCCAGCACCGTGGCTTAGTAATCGTAAGCGTCGTCTCGTAATCGGCGGCTAATTTGATAGATGTTTTCAGTATCGAATACATTCGTGTAAGCGGCGGCTTGCCCTTCATGCTTGATATTGCAACGCCGTTCGCCTTTACGCTTTTCCAGTATGTCTGTCGATACCGGCTGCTGCGTTAAGCGTCTGTCGTTTTTATGCGAACGAATAAAATATTCTCTGACCTCGACGATTTTATTTTTAAAACGCTTGCCATGCAGTTTTTTGATGGCAAGCCTACCGGCTTTGTCATCGTCAATAAAAATACGACCATGAAACGACAGCACATTGGTCTTGATATTTTTAAGACAAAAAATGTCTGTTTTCAGAATATTGCCAAGCTTGACGGGAAGTAGCAGGCAAAACTTGAGGGCAGGGGCGACAAAGTCTCCCAACTCGCTTTCTTGCGTAATCGACGGGATATTTTTAATAATCAATATCATAAAGACACTCTAGCAGTACTTAGCTGTATCCCAAGGATGGTTAATAAGATTTGGGCCAACGCTCACTACCCCTGATGCGGAAACCATGAAAATCAAGTTGCCGGACTGCCGGTAAATTGATTGGCTTTGACCCTCTTGCTTACCCTATATAGCGTCAACCAGTCGTTTTACTTTAGGTGATGGAAACATAGTCCACGTTGCGGATAAATACAACTAACGCGACCTTGCCCTTCGGGTAGACCACTCAGCCTCCCTCGCCCAGGGTTGGAGCCATCTTTTATCCGATTAATTAGAGCTTGAACGAACCCCATGGTTCCAAGCCCGCCAGTGAGCTGTTTGATATTTTTCCACTGGCGATTTGGGATTGTGTATAGGCGAGGCGTGTTTCGGCAACACACTACCATCCATTCAATTTGCCCCATAAAGCTGCGCTGCCGCGAAAAATAAAATAAATTTTTTGCGGCTTATAATCCCCCAATAGTAGAAGCGACTTGAATAACTAATTGATTTTCCATAGAACGTTTTCTGTTAATTGTCTCACGGCTATACAGGCTATCCGTTTCAATTTATACACAAATTAGTAGGTATTTAATAAGTCTTGCAAAGCCCGTTTTAATGGGTGTAAGGTTCAATACGACGGCATAAAAAACAAATTTAAGACTACAAAATAGCAACGGCTTGTGTAAAAAAGCAGCGTTATTGTAGTTAATTAGCAACGAATATTTGCCGAAGCTAAATATTATCTTTGTTCTATGTCGCGTTTAAAAATGACAGCGTAACAACTAGATGCGCGTCTATAAAAATAATGTCCTCACCATGAGATTAGTTATGTCCAAATTTCCAATCGATCTTGGCGCTTATCAGCGCATCAGCTTAGATCCAAAAAACCCAACCTTAACCGATGCACAACGTGCCAGCCTGAAAGCCAACATTCAACTATGCCGTGACGCGATCGTCTATTTCACAGCCAACGGCGCAGCCCGTGGCGTGGGCGGCCATACCGGCGGCCCATACGATACCGTACCGGAAGTCATGATCATGGATGCGCTGTTCCATAGCTCCAATGATTTTGTACCCATCTTCTTTGATGAAGCCGGCCACCGTGTCGCCACCCAGTATCTGATGTCCACGCTGAACGGCGATTTACCGGCAGAACGCTTGATCGAATACCGCGCCGCGCATTCACATTTGCCGGGCCATCCTGAATTGGATTTCACCCCCGGCGTAAAATTCAGCTCTGGTCGTTTGGGCCACATGTGGCCGTATGTCAACGGCGTAGCCATCGCCAACCCGGCCAAAACCGTTTTCTGCCTGGGTTCGGACGGCTCGCAGCAGGAAGGTAACGACGCCGAAGCGGCGCGTCTGGCTGTGGCGCAAGGCCTGAACGTCAAACTGATCATCGATGACAACAACGTCACCATCGCCGGCCACCCATCCGAGTATTTGAAAGGCTGCAGCACCGCCAAAACCTTGGCTGGTCAAGGCGTCACCGTGCTGGAAGGCGACGGCGAAGATCTGGATGATTTGTACAAACGCATCATCACCGCTATTAACACCCCAGGTCCGGTGGCAGTGATTAACCACCGTCCGATGTGCCCTGGTATTGTCGGTCTGGAAGGCTCCACCCACGGCCACGACGTCGTGTCAGTGAAAGTGGCGCTGGAATACCTGGAGTCACATGGTCAACAAGCCGCTGCCGATGCATTGCGCGAAGTCAAAGCACCGAAAAACGACGCAGTATTTTTGGGCTCCAGCGACAAATGGGATGCCAACCGCAACGTCTTCGGCGATGCTTGCGTGGAAGTTTTGGGCCGTTTGAGCGAAGCGGAACGGGTTGCCAAAGTGCGGGTAGTGGATAGCGACTTGGAAGGTTCTTGCGGCCTGTTCAAAATCCATAAAGCCTTCCCGGAAGTGTTTATCTCCTCCGGCATCATGGAGCGCGGTAACTTCTCCGCTGCAGCCGGTTTTGGTATGGAAGCGGGCAAACAAGGTATTTTCGGCACTTTCAGCGCATTCTTAGAAATGCTGATGTCCGAAATCACCATGGCCCGCTTGAACAAATCCAACGTGCTCAGCCACTTCTCGCATTCCGGCATCGACGACATGGCCGACAACACCTGCCATTTCGGTCTGAACAACATGTTCGCCGACAACGGTTTGAGCGACGGCTATGAAACCAAACTGTATTTCCCGGCTGATCCTTTGCAAATGAAAGCCTGCGTGGAAAAAGTCTTCTTCGATCCCGGTTTGCGTTTCATCTTCTCCACCCGTTCCAAAGTGCCAACCATTCTGGACAGCAACGGTAACGAGTTTTTCGGCGGCGACTATAAATTCGTGCCCGGCAAAGACGAAGTCATTCGTGAAGGCACGGCAGGTTATATCGTCAGCTTCGGTGAAGCCTTGTACCGGGCGCTGGATGCGGTCGAGCGTCTGAAACAACAAGGCGTCGATGTGGGCCTGATCAACAAACCGACCCTGAACGTCATCGATGAAGACATGCTGGCCAAAATCGGCAAATCACCGAAAGTGATGGTGGTTGAGTCCTTCAACCGTAAAACCGGTTTGGGTAGCCGCATGGGCACCTGGTTGCTAGAGCGTGGCTACACACCGAAATACGCTTATATTGCTACACATAAAGAAGGCTGCGGCGGTTTGTGGGAGCAATTCCCGCATCAAGGTATTGACCCGGCAGGCATCATGGCCAGCTTTTTAAAGGGTTAAGCCTCCCTCTCGACTTGGGGCGCAGGGACGCGCCCATATTTTCGGCTGCGGTTTGTGGGCGCAATAGACATTTTCACTTGGCAAATTCGCAGTAAAAACACTTAGCTCTCACCGGGACCGAGCCATGCCGGAATACCTTATTTCCAATCAGCCCGTTATTAGGCATGCGCTGATTACCGATCAAATTAGGGGCCAATCGCACTCAAGTTAAAAATTTCAGCCAATCAATTCTGACAAACATAACCGGATTCAAATCATTTCGACTGATTAATACAGTCCAAAGCTAGGTAAACCATGCAAAAACGAATTATCGGTAACAGTCGGCCCGACAAAGTCTGCTTAATGACAGAGCAGTTAAACCTGGAGGCGCTTGCTGACGTTGAAGTGTCATCCGAGGAAAAGGAACACCCTATTGAAGCCGCACTCCTGCCTGGCTTTAGCGGCGGATGGCGAGCGGGAATGCCGGGATCGCAAGTTATCCGGTTACTGTTTAAGCAGGCCCAGCCTGTGAAATCTATTCAACTGGATTTTTTGGAATCGGCTATAGCCAGAACCCAGGAATACGTCCTGTGTATTTCTGCTGATAACGGACAGTCGTTTCGCGAAATCGTCCGCCAACAATGGAATTTTAATCCGCAAGGGTGCACGGCGGAGTCGGAACAACACGTTGTCGACTTGCCTGCGGTAAGTATTATCGAACTACATATCACTCCGGATATTAGCAACTCAAGCGCGTTTGCTTCGCTTGAAACAATGCGTGTATTTTGAATTTTCACCGGTAATTTTTAGGCTTGAAAAAGCCTTGGGAAAACTTGATACACCCTATAAAACCTATTCGGCCAGCAGTTTATTTTTTCTAAAGATTTAACCATGTCAGCGCCCACACACAATATCCATCAATTAACCAAAAATACTATTGCTTTAATTCTTGCCGGCGGACGCGGTTCGCGCTTAATGAATATGACGGATTGGCGCGCCAAGCCCGCAGTACCTTTTGGCGGCAAGTTTCGGATTATCGATTTTCCGTTATCCAATTGCGTGAATTCCGGTATCCGTAAAATCGGCGTGATGACGCAATACAAAGCCGATTCACTGATTAGGCATATTCAGAAAGGCTGGGGATTTATGCGCGGCGAATTCGGAGAATATGTCGACATCATGCCGGCGCAACAGCGGATAGACGAGACTTCCTGGTACAAAGGTACCGCTGACGCTGTGTTGCAGAATATCGACATTCTGCGGGCCCGCGGGCCACAGCATATTTTAATTCTGGCCGGCGATCATATTTATAAAATGGATTATGCGGCCATGCTAATCGACCACGTCGAAAAAAACGCCGACCTAACCATAGGGTGTCTGGAAGTATCCTTAAAAGACGCCTCCGCTTTTGGCGTGATGGATGTGGATGCAAATCGCCGCGTTCGGGCGTTTGTAGAAAAACCGGTCAATCCACCCGTGATGCCGGGTAGAACCAATACCGCATTGGCCTCGATGGGTATTTATATCTTTAACGCCGATTTTTTATGGGAACAATTAATTAAAGACTCCCAAACTGAAAATTCCACCAACGATTTTGGTAAAGATATTATTCCCGCCGTCATTGACGATCATATAGTTAATGCCTATCCGTTTTTGGATTTACAAAGCGGCCAACAAAGTTATTGGCGCGATGTCGGGACCATAGACGCCTATTGGGCTTCCAATTTGGAGTTAATCGGCGTCAAGCCGGATTTGAATTTATATGATGCGTCCTGGCCGATATGGACCTATCAGGAACAAACACCGCCGGCCAAATTTGTGTTCGACGACAGCGGCCGGCGTGGTTTGGCCGTCGATTCGATGATTGCCGGCGGCTCCATTATTTCCGGCGCAACCATCCAGCATTCCATGGTGTTCTCCAATGTCACCGTAAACGAATCAGCGCTTATCAAAGACAGCATTCTGTTGCCGCAAGTCTGCGTAGGCCAAAATTGCCGAATTACCAAAGCCATCGTTGAAAAAGGTTGCGAGGTACCGGCGGGCACAGTGATTGGTGAGAATCTTGACGACGACAAAAACAGGTTTTATGTCAGCGAAGGCGGAGTAGTGCTGGTAACTGCCGAAATGTTGGGGCAAAAACTACATTACGTTAGGTAATTAAGTATGAAAACGCCCGTTATCCGATTGAATGATAACGGGCGCTTGAGGGCTCAGCCGCCAAATAACTGATGATCGATTAAATCGCATAGGCAATGCGAAATCAACAAATGCACTTCCTGAATGCGGGCGGTGGAATAAGACGGTACACGGATTTCAATATCGGCTTCGTTCAACGCGCCAGCCAACACACCGCCATCTTTACCGCTTAGCGCAATGACCGTCATGTCGCGGTCATGCGCCACTTTCACGGCTTTAATGATATTGCCGGAGTTACCGCTGCTGGTGTAGACCAGCAAGATGTCGCCAGCCTGCCCCAAAGCGCGCAATTGCTTCGCAAAAATTTCGTCGTAGTGGTAGTCGTTGGCGATAGAGGTGATGGTTGAGGTATCGGTGCTCAACGCAATCGCCGGCAACGCGGGACGCTCCCGCTCAAAACGGTTGAGCATTTCCGAAGAAAAATGCTGCGCATCACCCGCCGAACCGCCGTTGCCGCAGGTCAGGACTTTTTTATCGTTTACCAGTGCTTCGACGATTTTTTGCGAGGCGAATTCGATAAGCTCGCACAGACTGGCCATCGCATCCTGTTTGGTTTGAATACTATCGGAAAAGTGGGCGATGATGCGGTCTTGTAAACTCATATTACTCAGGTTTGAAATGCGTTTTTAATCCAGTCCAGGCGATTATCGCCGGATACAGCCACCACGTCGAAACGAATCGAGAGTTGGCTCAGGTTGTTGATTATGACATAGTGTTGAGTGGCGGCGACGATGCGCGCCTGTTTTTGCCGGGTGATACTGGCTAGAGCCCCGCCGAATTGTTCGGATTTACGAAAGCGTACTTCCACAATCACCAGCGCCGCGCCGTCTTTCATCACCAGGTCCAGCTCACCCATTTTGCAGCGGAAGTTGCTGCACACCCATTCCAAACCGTGCTTTTGCAAATAAGCCAAGGCTAATTGTTCGGCGCTATCGCCCTTTTGCAAATGCAGCGGCTTGGTTTTGCCGAATAACATACTATTCGACAAAACCCGAGGCGACGGGCACGCCACCTTTAAACTGCGCACAGACCAGTTTGCGGGTGACGCGGTTTTCGCCGTTTAAGGACAGCCGACCGGTTGCCCCGGCATAAGACCCGCCCGCCAACTGCGGTAATTGGCCGATGATGTTGTAAGCATCTATGCCCAACGCCACCAGCTTGACCTGACTATCGCTCAGGCCTTGCCAAGTATTCTGCACGGCTTGCTGGCTGAGCGCGCCGGTGTAAGCGTCACTAAACACCCATGGCAAATCGCAGAAATTAATCTTGCCCAATTCACTATCGCGCACTGGGTTTTGCCGACCGCTATAGATATTTGGCATCGCATAAACCGACAAATCGCTGCTTTGTGAATACTTTAGTTGCGGCGCCAACTCGCGAGCCAATTCCGGGCTGGCGCTAACGAATAAAGCCAAGGGTTGTTTCTGGCCATTCGCGCTGACGCTGGAGCTGAGCAAGGTTTTTACAATGGCTGCGAAATCGTGTTGTTTCGGGTCGTAGCTCTCAACGCCAACCACCGCACCGCCGACTGCTTGCCAAGCCGACATCAGATAATGACGCACGCGCTGGCCTTGTGTGGTGTCCGGTGTCAACAACACGGCGTTCTGTTGGCCGTCACGCTTGGCTTTTTGCACCAATTGCTCCGCGTCGTCTATCGGGCTGAGGCCGAATTGATAGAGATTGGTTTTGCTGAGATTTTCCACATGATTCAGCGCCAACACCGGCACGCTTAATTCGGTCGATTGCGCCAGACTTTGGATTTGCTCTTTCACCAGCGGCCCTATCACCTGTTTGGCGCCGTCGCTGACGGCTTGCCGATAGACATTGGCTATATCGTCTTTTTCGCTGTCGTAATACTTTAGCGGCATTTGCGGCGCGGCGCTGGCCGCCAGACGATGGGCTACCGTCAACCCTTCCCTGATGGCTTTAGCCGCGCTGGCATAAGACCCCGAGCTGGGCAGCAATACGGCAATGGTTGAGCCCGGAGCGGGCGGTTGCGCCTGTTGCTCCGGTTCTTGGGCTGCCTGCTCACTGGCAGGCGGCGGATTCAGATAGGCTTGCAGATAATCAGCGTTGGCCGGATGGCCGGGAAACATTTGCCGCCATTGCTGGATTTGACCGGCTGTGTCGAAACCGGCCACGTTGCGTTGCTTCAGAATTTTAGCCAAGGCCATCCAGCCGCTCAGTTCGTCAACGATGGGTGACGGGCCGCTAAGGGTTTCCAGCGGCAACACGCTAAGCGCATCCAGGATGGCAATAATGTTTTGTTTTTGCTGCTCGGGTTTTTGCAACAGTCGGCCCAGTTTCAAGCGCGCCCTGACGCTGGGCACAACATCGCCCAACAAAGCATGCACAAAGGCCACGGATTGGTAATAAGCAATTTGATCGGCGTCGGTCAGTATGGCGGGCCGCACACCCTCCAGCTTTTTCAAGGCTTGTTCCGCATCGCCCATGCTCAACGCTACTTGAGCTTGGAGCAATTTGTATTTGCTGAACAATTCCGGCGGCAACTGTTCGGCGTTGATTTTATCCAAGGCTTTTTGCGCGGCCTGACTATCGCCGGCTTGCAGGCGGGTGTCGGCATCCAGCAGATGCAGGCTGTTTTGATTGTCGGCCATCCGGTAACTGCGCGGCGGCTCGGCCGGTTTGGCTTTCCGGGCGCTGGTCTGCGGACGCACTTCCAGCTGGGTTTTATTTTTGACCGGTTGTTCGCTGCACGCAGCCAGCAGCAACAGGCCGAAAAACCAGCGATTTAAAACACGACACGGCATAATGGCGGCAAATTTGCGATGAGACATAGCACGGGGACTGAAGAATAAATGTACGGAAAATTATACGTGGTTGCCACGCCAATCGGTAATCTGGCCGATTTCAGTTTTCGGGCAGTGGACATATTGAAACAAGTAGACTTGATCGCCGCCGAAGATACCCGCCACGTCAAGATGCTGCTGCAACATTACGGCATCAATAAGCCGCTGCAATCGCTGCATCAACATAACGAAGAACATGCTTCGCAAGGCCTGATCGATAAAATCCGCGAAGGATTATCGGTGGCGCTGGTATCCGATGCCGGCACGCCGATGATCAGCGATCCCGGCTTTCCTCTGGTCAAATTGGCCAGACAGCAAGGTGTGGACGTATGTCCGATACCCGGGGCCTGCGCGCTGATTGCCGCCTTGTCGGTGGCCGGCTTGCCGACCAGCCGCTTCAGTTTCGAAGGCTTTTTGCCACGAACCGGCTCGGCGCGACGCAGCTTCTTCGAACACAAGTTGGCTGACGGCTCGACTTGGGCCTTTTACGAATCCAGCCATCGTATCCAGGCCGCCTTGGAAGATATGCTGACGGTATTTCCGGCTGATCATCAAATCGTCGTAGCTCGCGAGATCACTAAACTGCACGAAACTATCGTCGGCAATGGACTAGCCAAAGTACTAGAAAAAGTGCAGACCGACGAAAACATGCGCAAGGGTGAGTTCGTGGTGTTGGTAGCCGGTCGCGAGCCTGGCGAGCAAGACGATGAATTAACCGACGAGCAGCGGCGGATTTTGGGCATATTGCTGACAGAATGTTCTACCAAAACCGCCGCAGCACTGGCGGCCGAGATTACCGGCCAGCGTAAAAAAACCTTGTATCAGGCGGCGCTGGCGATGCAGGACAAGCAAGGTAGCTAAGTTCCAATCTTCCGCCGATCAAACCCGGACATCGATACCGTTCGCCGGCACGCTGGCCGACTCCAATAACTTCAAGGCATTTTGCCCTTGTTGTTCCTGCATTTCCTTGGCTTTAGCCAGCACAGCAACTTGGACTTGCTGACCGGTTTTTTGAGTGGACATTTGTGTCGCCAGTGCGGCGACGGAAGAGACGGAATCAAGCATGGCGTGGCCTCGTCGGGTTGGTTTATGAAAGCGGTTGCCTTAGCGGCTAAAAAGGTTATCGAACCGCAAGCCGATAACTTTAGGCTATCGATAAAAATAGCCGCTTACCTGCGTTCTGCCTAAGCCTTGGGGCATACACTATAATGTCCTATGGCATCAGCTATTCGGCACCCTTGAAAATCGAACGGCGTCCGAATGGTTTCGAACGAATTAGCGCTCCGGCACGTCGCAAACGATATGAGCCTGCCCAGGAAAACATTGGCGTATTTTGCTGAAAACTGCGTTTGGCAGGGTATCCTGGAAGCATTACGGCAAACCGATTAAAGAGTTTTATGACATATAAAGGCAATATTCTCGCCGTTGACGACACCCCTGCCTCCTTAAAGTTGTTAACGGATATTCTGAAGGACGAAGGCTACGAGGTTCGTTCCGCTATTAACGGCGAATTAGCCTTAAATTCCGCTTTAAAAAACCCGCCGGAGCTGGTGCTGTTGGATATTCGCATGCCGGAGATGGATGGCTTCGAAGTTTGCCGGCAACTCAAAGCTAACCCGAACACTTGCGATGTTCCGGTCATCTTCGTCAGCGCGATAATGGATACCGACGAAAAAGTGCGCGGCTTTGACTTGGGTGCAGTGGATTTCGTCACCAAGCCCTATCAGCGCGACGAATTATTGGTTAGGGTGCGCACTCATTTGGAGTTTGACCGCCTGCGCAACCATCTGGAAGAACAGGTGGAAGAGCGGACCCGTAAACTGATGGAAAGCGAGAGAAATTTGCGCGCCGGCATGCTGGATTTCGTGACTGCGATTGCGGCCACTATCGAAGCGCGCGATCCATACACCGCCGGCCATCAGCGCCGCGTCGCCCACCTCGCCACGGCTATCGCCCGCGGCTTGCAATTGCCGGAAGAGCGGATAGAGGGGCTGACGTTGGCGAGCGTGGTACACGATATAGGCAAAATTCGAATCCCCGCCGAAATACTCTGCAAGCCCGGACGGCTGGACGATTTGGAATTCAGCCTAATCAAGCGGCACGCCGAAACCGGCTACGACATCCTCAAATCCATCAACTTCCCCTGGCCTATCGCGCAAATCGTCTTGCAGCATCACGAACGCCCCAACGGCAGTGGCTACCCGGGCGGCCTAAAGAAGGGTGAGATATTGCTGGAAGCGGAGATTCTGGCGGTTGCCGATGTGGTGGAAGCGATGAAGTCTCATCGTCCTTACCGCGCCGGTTTAGGTCTGGATGCAGCACTTCAGGAGATTTCCGACAATCGCGGTGTGCTGTATAACGCCGAAGTAGTCGAGATTTGTTTAAAGCTTTTTCAGGAACGGGATTACTGCCTGCCCGCTTAAGCGGCTCCTTAGAATTCCGCTAAAAATAACCTCCCGAAATGACTTTTCCCGGCAAACCGTTCGTGCTCGACGTGCCTGGATGCAGGAGCACTTGCCGAGAGCGCAGTCGAAGTATGAACGGTTTGGGGCGATGGATGCCCGGATTTCCCCGCCGACCCTTCGACACGCACGGGAAAGTCTTGGTTATCCGCAATAGAGAAATGACTTAACCATATCCTTAGGTGTTTAGCAGCGCATTTAAGGAATACGATGAGACCGTTTGCCCGCGCACACTTAAGGGCTGCCAATACACCACAACAGTCTTGTGAGTTCAGCTATGCCAGGTCAGCTTGATTTTCCAAACAACGTATCGAGGCGGCTAATTGCCGGGGCGGTAATCCTTAATCTGTTGGTTATCGCCACCGTGGGGTTTGCGCTGTATCGCAGCTTCGACAAATATCAACAGCGCGCCGAAATCACGACGCAGAACTTGGCCAAAGTGATCACGCAAAACTTAGATAGCGTTATCGAAAAGGTCGACTTAGGCGTGTTGGTGGCCGTGGAGGAAATCCAGCGGCAACAGGCTTTGGGGAGCGTTGATGCAGAGGCGCTGTCGGTTTTTATGCAGCGCTTACAATCGCGTTTGCCATGGGTTATCGGTCTTCGGGCTACCGACGAGCAGGGTTGGCTAGTCTATGGCGTGGATGTGCCTAAAGATACGCGGCTCAGCATGGCGGATCGACTCTATTTTTCTAGTTTGCGCGATAATCCGGCGCTTGGGCTATTTATCAATAAGCCGGTGATGTCTTATGTCAATAAGGTTTGGGTGCTTAATTTTGCGCGCCGCCTTAACCGCGCCGACGGCAGTTTTGCCGGCGTGGTTTTTGCCAATGTTTCACTGGATAACTTGGGTAAAGCGATTTCCAACGTTGATATTGGCAGTCGCGGGGCGATTAACCTGAGAGATGCCGACATGGGCTTGATCGTTCGCTATCCCGACCATGCCGAGCCCGGCAGCATGATTGGCGATAAAACCATTTCGCCGGAATTTCGCCAGATGCTCGCGTCCGGACACACCTCGGGAGTCTTCCACACGCCTTTCAGCTTCGACAATACCGCCAGGGTGGTATCTTTTCGCAAACTGGACGCCTACCCGTTATGGGTAAGTGTCGGTCTGGCTCGGGACGATTTTCTGGTGGAGTGGTGGAATGAAGTCCTGGAAATGGCCGGACTGGTCCTGCTGTTTGCCTTGATTTCGGCTAGCAGCGCCAGGTACATCATCGGTGCGTGGCGAAAGCAATTGCAGGTTGCCGCCAAGTTGGCGGCCGAGGAGGAAAAGTTCCATACCGTCGCGGACTACACCTTCGACTGGGAATATTGGGAAGGCGACGATCAGCAGATTTTGTATATGACCCCATCCAGCTTGCGGGTTACCGGCTATGCGGCCGAGGAGTTTATCGCCGATGCCGGGTTATTGCCGCGCATCATACATGCCGATGACCGGCATTTGCTGACCGATCATCGCCACGATATCGAGCATTTACGCCTGGCTGAAGTGGATTTTCGGATTGTCCGCCGCGATGGTGAAATACGCTGGATCTCGCATTGTTGCCAGGCCGTGTTCGGGGCGGACAATAGCTATCGGGGCCGGCGTATCACTAACCGCGACATTACAGAACGACACCTATTTGCCACCGAAATCAATCGGCTGGCACAAGCAGCGGATCAGAATCCGACCGGCATCCAGATTACCGACCTGCAGGGCGTATTGACCTATACCAACCACGCTTACACGCGGATTACCGGGTATACGTTCGGCGAGGCTTACAAAATGACGCCTCGCGCATTATTGTCCAGTGAAATAACTGCCGACGCTTACCAAGCCTGCCAGGCAAAATTGGCAGCCGGCAAACTATGGAATTGCTCGCTGACCAATCGCCACAAAAACGGCGAGCTGCGCTGGGAACAGATCACCGCATCGCCGATTTACGACGACGCCTATCAGGTTTGCAATTATCTTTATTTACGCACGGACATCACCGAAGCCAAGCGAACGGAAGCTGCCTTATATAAGCTCAATCGCGAGTTGCGCGCGATCAGTAATTGCAATCAGGCCTTGCTGCGACATGACAACGAACCAAGTCTGCTCAAAGAAATCTGCCGTATCGTCTGCGATGAAGCCGAATATCGCATGGCGTGGGTCGGTTACTTGGAAAACGGCCCTCCCAAAACAATACGCCCGGTGGCCTGGGCCGGTTTTGAAGACGGCTATCTGGCCGCCACCGATCACAGTTGCGGGGATGCGGCCGGCGCGCACAGTCCCGCTGCCGCCGCCATTTGCAGCGGCGAAAAAGTCTATGTTCAGGATGTCTGCACCGATGCGCTGATGGCTTGGGCTCGAGATGCGGCGTTGCCACGCGGCTATCGCTCGGTTATCGCCTTGCCTTTGGCCGATCAGAACGCGGATATTTTCGGCGCGCTGACGATTTATTCCTCAGAGCCCAATGCGATCACGCCAGCGGAGATCCGTTTGTTAGAGGAACTGGCCGGAGATTTGGCCTTTGGCATTTCCGTGCTCCGCGATAAGGCTGAACGCTTACGCACGGAAGAGCATTTACGCGACTCGGAGGAACGCTTGCGGTTGACGTTGGAAGCCGCCCAGGTTGGGGTTTGGGACTGGGATGTAAAAAACGACCAATGGTACGCCTCACCGACCTATTACACGATGCTCGGTTACCCTGTTCAGACCGGTATGGCTGATCGGCGCGAATGGTTCGAAAGCGTTCATCCGGAAGATCAAGCGGAAGTCAGCGTCAAAATGAGCGGCGTGTTGTCCCAGGATTTTACGGAATATCAATATCAAGCGCGCATGCGCCACGCCGACGGCAGTTATCGTTGGCAGTATGTCCGCGGTTTCGGTATTCAGCGCGATTCGGACGGTAAGGTCATTCGCATGCTGGGTATTCGTATGGACATCCATGATCGCAAGCAAAACGAGGAAGAATTACGGCGCTACAAAGAACACCTTGAAGATGAAATCCAACAGCGCACCACCGACCTGATAGTAGCGCGCGATGCGGCAGAAGCGGCCAATAGGGCCAAGAGCGTATTCCTGGCCAATATGAGCCACGAATTGCGTACCCCGCTGAACGCTATTCTCGGATTCTCAAAATTGATGAGGAAAAATCCCCAACTGTCCGACGAGCAAAGGCAAAACCTGGATATTATCAATCGCAGCGGTGAGCATCTGTTGATGTTGATTAACGATGTATTGGAAATGGCTAAAATCGAAGTAGGTCGGCTACATCTGGAAAACGCGCCTTTCGATTTGGGCAATATGGTGCGCGACATTACCGACATGATGAGTGTCCGCGCCGCCGAAAAGGGCCTGAGGTTATTGATCGACCAGGCATCGCAATTTCCGCGTTTCATTGTTGGAGACGAAGCCCGCTTGCGGCAAGTGCTGATTAATCTAGTGGGCAATGCCATTAAATTTACTCAGCAAGGCGGTGTTACCTTGCGCCTAAGCACCCGCAAAAATCGAATTTCGCATCTACAGATCGAGGTCGAAGATTCCGGCGTGGGGATCCCGGCGGCTGATCAGCAACGTATTTTCGAACCGTTCGTACAGCTAGGCGAGCAAAGGGATAGCCAAGGCACCGGCTTGGGATTGACCATTACCCGCCAGTTTGTGGAATTAATGGGGGGGCGCTTACGTTGGAAAGCCACCCGGATCAAGGCGCTTTATTTAGAATAGATCTGCCGCTCGCAGAGGTGAATCAGGCGGATATTACCGGCCCCAGCACCGATAAAGCCGAAGTCGGCGCCATCATCGGCTTAGTGGAAGGGCAAAACGAATACCGCATATTAGTCGTTGAAGATCAGCCCGAAAATCAGTTATTGCTGGCAAAATTGATGGAATCGGTCGGGTTCTCCTGCAAAGTGGCCGGCAACGGCGCGGAAGGCATAGCGCTATTTCAAACATGGCAACCGCATTTTATCTGGATGGATAGGCAAATGCCGATAATGGACGGCTTGGAGGCCACGAAAAGAATCCGGGAGCTGCCTGGCGGGCGGGAGGTCGTCATTGTTGCCGTCACAGCCTCGGCGTTCCTGGAGCAGCGTAGCGAGCTTCTGGAAGCCGGTATGAACGATTTTGTGCGCAAGCCTTATCGCTTCAACGAAATCTATGACTGTCTGGCCAAGCACTTAGGGGTGCGTTATGTTTACGAGGGTGCTCCGGAACAAACCCCACCAATCGCGCCATTAACGCCGGACATGTTAGCCGGCTTGCCGGCATCGGCTCGGGAGGAATTGAAAAATGCACTGGAAAGCCTGGAACCGGAACGTATAGCAAATGCGATAGTTCTGGCAACGGCGCAGGATCCTCAATTGCGCAAAACCCTGGCCTATTTGGCTGATAACTTTGACTATCCAGCCATTCTGAAGGCTTTGCCCAGCTGATTTTATCGTTCGCCGTTTTGAGTTGCCGTGTTGCGGCATGTGCAATTCGGCTATCGCCAAACCGATACTACGTCCGGCTTGCTGACGGGTATTCACTTGTATCAACGACTATGCTGAATGCTTTCAATTGCAGGCTGTCGAACGGCCAATTCAGTTGCTTTTGGCTTGGAGCATGCCACAACACCGGAATCAGCAAGCCATACTTCCCCTGCCATTGCTCGTTGTCCATAATGTCCCGGCTCGTAAAATCCAGCCCAGCGACTACCAATAAGGCTTCCGCCTCTTCGCACAAATGGCAGCCTTCGGTGCCAAACAGAATAAACTCCGCCATAGCTGAATCGATCAATGATTCAAATGCGCCGCTAACCAACGTTCAGCGACTTCAAGCTTTAAGCCTTTACGCCGCGCGTAGTCTTCCAACTGGTCCTGATCGATCTTGCCGACGTTGAAATACTGCGAATCCGGATGCGAGAAATACCAGCCGCTAACCGCTGCGGTGGGATACATCGCAAAGTTTTCGGTCAGTTCGATCGTGGTATTTTCGGTGACGTTCAGCAATTCGAATAACTTGGCCTTTTCGGTGTGGTCCGGGCAAGCCGGGTAGCCGGGAGCCGGACGGATGCCTTGATAGGCTTCTTCGATCAGGGCATGGTTGTCATGCTGTTCATCTTCGGCATAACCCCAGTAATCGCGGCGCACGGCTTGATGCATGTATTCCGCGAACGCTTCGGCCAGCCGGTCGGCCAGGGCTTTCAGCATAATAGAACTGTAGTCGTCGTGATCTTTTTCGAATTCAGCCAGTTTGGTTTCGATACCGATACCGGAAGTCACCGCGAATCCGCCCAGATAATCGGCAATACTGCTACCGACCGGGGCGATGAAGTCAGACAGACAGTAGTTGGGGCGGCCCGGTGCCTTGACGTTTTGCTGGCGCAAATGATGCAACTTTTCGCGTTGCTGACTGCGACTGTCGTCGGTGTACAACACGATGTCATCGCCATCGCTGTTGGCTGGGAAGAAACCGATGACGGCCTTGGCTGTCAGCCATTGTTCGCGAATCAGGTGTTTCAGCATCTCTTGCGCATCTTCAAACAGTTTTTTTGCTTCGACGCCAACCACGTGATCGTTAAGAATGGCGGGATAACTGCCGGACAATTCCCAAGTCTGGAAGAACGGCGTCCAGTCGATATACCAAACCAGCGTATCCAGCGGGAAATTATCGATGACTTTAGTGCCGAGGAATTTAGGCTTAACCGGCTGATGGCTGGCGTAATCGAATTTGTTCAGCCGGGCTTTTTCCAGATTATGTTGGGGATTCTTGGCGTGCCGCCCCTTGTGACGTTCACGTACCACTTCATACTCGGCACGGGTTTTCTCGACAAAATCGGCTTTTAACTCGTCGCTGAGCAGGGAGCTGACCACGCCGACACTGCGCGATGCATCCGTGACATAGACGGTCGGCGACTGATAATGCGGTTCGATTTTGACAGCGGTATGGGCGCGCGAAGTGGTCGCACCGCCTATCATCAATGGGATGGTAAAGCCTTGGCGCTGCATTTCTTTGGCGACATGCACCATTTCATCCAGCGACGGCGTGATCAAGCCGCTGAGGCCGATCACATCGACGTTTTGCTCACGGGCGGTTTTCAAAATAGTCTCGGCCGGCACCATCACCCCCAAATCGATGACTTCGTAGTTATTGCATTGCAGGACCACGCCGACGATATTTTTGCCGATGTCGTGCACATCACCCTTCACGGTGGCCATCAGCACCTTGCCGTTGGTTTGCCGCTCGCTGCCGTCGACCTCCGCATCCATAAACGGCATCAGATAGGCCACGGCTTTTTTCATGACGCGTGCCGATTTGACGACTTGCGGCAGGAACATTTTGCCTTCGCCGAACAAGTCACCGACCACGTTCATGCCGTCCATCAACGGGCCTTCGATGACATGCAGCGGTTTTTCGGCTTCCAGCCTGGCTGCTTCGGTATCTTCTTCGATGTAATCGGCGATGCCTTTTACCAGCGCGTGTTCCAAACGTTTGGTCACAGGCCACTCGCGCCATTCCAGGGTTTCCACCTTGGCTGCCTGGCCGCTGCCGCGATATTTCTCGGCAATTTCCAGCAGCTTTTCGGTGCCTTCCGGAGTGCGATTCAAAATCACGTCTTCGACGGCGTTGCGCAGTTCTTCCGGAATATCGGCATAAATCGCCAGTTGGCCGGCGTTGACGATACCCATATCCATGCCGGCATGCACGGCGTGGTAAAGGAATACCGCATGGATCGCTTCGCGCACCGGATTGTTGCCGCGGAACGAGAACGAGACATTGGAAACGCCGCCGGAAATCAAGGCATGCGGCAAGGTCTGCTTGATGATACGGGTGGCTTCGATGAAATCGACGCCGTAGTTGTTGTGCTCTTCGATGCCGGTAGCGACCGCGAAAATGTTGGGGTCGAAGATGATGTCTTCCGGCGGAAAGCCGATTTGTTCGGTCAGAATTTTATAGGCGCGGGTACAGATTTCCACTTTGCGCGCCATCGTGTCGGCCTGGCCTTGTTCGTCGAAGGCCATCACAATCACGGCAGCGCCATAGCGGCGCACCAGTTTGGCGTGATTGATAAAGGCTTCTTCGCCTTCCTTGATGGAAATCGAATTAACCACGCCCTTGCCCTGGATGCATTTCAAGCCGGCTTCCAGAATTTCCCATTTGGAAGAGTCCAGCATGATCGGCACTTTGGCGATGTCCGGTTCGGCAGCCAGCAGGTTCAAAAAGCGCACCATCGCGGCTTTCGAATCCAACATGCCTTCGTCCATGTTGATGTCGATGATTTGTGCGCCGTTTTCTACCTGCTGTTTGGCAACTTCCAGGGCTTCTTCGTAACGCTCTTCAATGATCATTTTTTTGAACACTGCGGAGCCGGTGACGTTGGTGCGTTCGCCGACGTTGACAAACAAGGTCTCGGGACCGATGCTCATCGCTTCCAAGCCGGCCAGGTGGCAGCGTTTTTCCAATTCCGGAATCTTGCGCGGCGGATATTTTTCCAGCGCAGCGACGATGGCACGGATGGTGTCCGGTGAAGTGCCGCAGCAACCGCCGATGATGTTCAAATAGCCGCTCGCGGCCCAATCGGCCAATTCGGCGGCCATTTGCTCCGGTGTTTCGTCGTATTCGCCGAATTCGTTGGGCAATCCGGCGTTTGGATGTGCGGAAACGTAAGTGTCAGCGATGTTGGAAAGTTCTTCGATGTATTGGCGCAGTTCCTGGGCGCCGAGCGCGCAGTTGAAGCCGATCGAGATGGGTTGCACGTGTTTCAACGAATACCAAAACGCGGCAGCGGTTTGGCCGGACAGCGTGCGGCCGGAGGCGTCAGTGATCGTGCCGGAGATCATCACCGGCAATTTGTAACCGAGTTTATCGAAAGTCTGTTCTACCGCAAAAATCGC
This sequence comes from Methylomonas fluvii, assembly GCF_014850975.1. Taxonomy (GTDB): domain Bacteria; phylum Pseudomonadota; class Gammaproteobacteria; order Methylococcales; family Methylomonadaceae; genus Methylomonas; species Methylomonas fluvii. Next base: position 417,844 of record NZ_JACXST010000001.1, read on the forward strand.
CGCTTTTGCGTTCAAGGTGTCGAAAACGGTCTCGATCAGGATGATGTCGGCGCCGCCGTCGATCAGGCCTTGAGTGGCTTCGCTGTAGGCTTCGACCAAGTTGTCGAAGGTAATATTGCGGAAGCCGGGATCGTTGACATCCGGCGACATCGAAGAGGTGCGATTGGTCGGTCCCAAGACGCCGGCGACGAAACGCGGCTTGTCCGGCGTTAACGCGCTGACTTCCTCTGCCGCCTGTTTGGCAACCCTTGCCGAAGCTACATTGATTTCGTAAGCGAGGTCTTCCATCCGATAATCGGCCATGGCGATACGGGTGGAATTGAACGTATTGGTTTCCAGAATATCCGAGCCTACATCCAGATAGGCGCGATGAATCGCCTTGATTACCTCAGGCTGAGTAATCGATAATAAATCGTTGTTGCCCTTAAGATCGACAGGCCAGTCGGCAAAGCGTACGCCGCGATAATCCTTCTCCTCCAATTTGTAGCTCTGAATCATGGTGCCCATCGCGCCGTCCAGAAACAAAATCCGTTGAGATAGTAACTGGTGTAATCTTTGTGTGCTGTTCATACTGCCTGAGGGTCGTAAGGGTGAATATCGGTGGGCTAGTCCGCTTTATTATCAAACCAAATTTTGAGGGAAATCATGTCTAAACCCAGTCTATTGCATGTCATAAAAAGCGTGTTTGCCGCCGTGATCGGCGTACAAAGCAATAAGAATAGAGAGCTTGATTTTCAGCACGGCTCTTTGCCTGCCTATATTGTCGTCGGGCTGATTGCGACTGTGTTGTTTATTTTAACCATAGTCAGCATTGTATCCGCAGTTACCGGCGGCTGAGGAGTTTCAGCGGTAACGAAGCCCAAGCGGCCTTGGGCTTCGGTGTCAGCAGGGTTAGTTGCTGGAGGTTTTGAAGCTGTTTTTGATGCTGACAAACAACTCTTTGATGCCGCTGAACAGGTTGGCTGGTGTCAGCGCTTGTTTCAAAATAAACTGACAACGAATAAGAGCCACGGCCAGTACACCGGCAAACGGCGGCAGTAATTCGAAGAAAACCGGCATGAACCAGCCGCCGGCGCCTTCCTGGGTTTTTCTATCGCCGACGCTGGTCAGGTCGCGATCATATTCGCCGCCGACATCTTTACCGTCCAAGCCGTCGATGATCATGATGTTGATGTTGTAAAACATCACCTGAATGACCAAGAACACTATGGCACAGCCGGCAACCCACATCAGCACATTACCCGTTTTGGCTTTTATCAGGGTTTGATATACCCAGATTGCCGTCAAAATCATTATTACGCCACCAATCATATCTATTCCCCTTGTTGTAACTGTTTTTATAATTCTCAAAATTCAGGTTGAGAAGGCATACTACCATAATCCACCTGGATGGCAATTGCGGTCGGATGTTTCCGCGATAGCCATGAATCGCTTGACTTTGAAGGTGGCTAAAGTAACATATGAAGCTCGACCGCCAAAGACATGGCAAATTTTATAACAACTAACTAAAGGTAGGAGGCACCCATGGGAGCGATCTTAGATTTAACAGAAATGCTGAAAGAACCGTCGGGCATGATTGGAGCGCTGGTTATCATCGCTGCAGGATACTTCTTTGTGAAATGGGTTTTTGCTGAGCCTAAAGACGAAGAGTAAGCTACACCCCTCGCTTACAAAGCTTTTCTGGAAAAAGCGGCTACGGATAGATCCCGTAGCCGCTTTTTTTTTGCCTGACGCATACCTCGTTCAAATCCCTTATAATCTGTGGACTTTTAGCCTGCCGACCCGCCATGTACAAACTGTTAGCTCAGAAAGTCAATGCTCTTTACTCTAAAAAAGTACCCGCTACCGGCGTAGGCTTTTTCAGGCTTTTGTTCGGGTTGGTGACACTGCAGGAAGTTTTCTTTCTGCTGTATTTCAACCACTTGATATTCGACCCCATCCCGTTTATGGATGTCGAGTTTCCGATGATTCCGTTCTTCCTTTGGCTGTGGGCCCTGGTGGCGTTTTGCTTGGCCATCGGCTACCGCTGCCAGGCGGCCAGTGTTGCTAACTACATTTTTTGGCTGCTATTCGTTAATTTCACGCCTATGCAGCGCGATTTCGACGGCGGCTTCGATTTGTTCATGATCGGCGCCAATTTCTTTCTGATCTTTATGCCTATGGAGCAAGCCTTTTCCGTTGATAGCCTCAGGAAGAAATTGCTGCGCCCCTTCACCCATTATTCTCAATACCCAGCTCCGGAAGTATCCGCACTGACCTACTATCTGCCGGTCGCAATTTGTCTGGGCTTTTTGTATTTCGATTCTGCGATACACAAGATGTTTGCCGAGCATTGGCGCAACGGCTTGGGTGCTTGGTTGCCGTCTTCGATTCCGTATTACATGTCCGCTCTGGATTTGTCCTGGCTGTTAAATATCGAGATTTTGCAGAAAATCATCGGCTACACCATCATCGTATTCCAGTTTACTTTCCTGTTGTTTTTTCATCGCCGCCAGTTCAGATGGTTGTACTTTCTGGTCGGGATTTCCTTGCATTTGGGCATTACCCTATCCTTCAATATTTACCCGTTCGGAATGGGCATGCTGATTTTCTATGCCTTGGTGATGCCATTTGCTTGGTATAGAAATATCGGTACCTTTCTACGGGTCAAACAGCCACTATTGACGGTGTTTTACGACCAACAATGCCCATTGTGCAATCGCACGGTTTTGACGCTGAATCATTTCGACGTTTTGCACGGTGTCGATTTCAAACCCGCACAAGTGTTCGCAATTGACTATCCAGCTCTAGCCGAGTTGGGCGAAAAACAACTGCTGACCGATTTGTACGCGGTGGATGGCGATGGACGGGTTTATGCCGGCGTTGATACTTATTCGCAAATTTTAATCTCGATGCGCTACACCGCGATGATAGGTTGGACCATGAAACTGCCGCTACTTTATCAGTTAATATGCGGGCGCTATCGGGCGATTGCCGATTCGCGGACGCGATTGGCGTGCGATGTGAGCTGTCTGCCGGCATCAGCTGAAAACTTACCACCGAGTTGGTATGAGCGAATTTTCGAAGCGGAACATGCCTTACCGGCCAGAAGTCGGGTACACAAAATCAGCAAAGTGTTGCTGGTGTTGATCTTATTTCAGTTCAACAGCAGCTTTCACTATGGCTTGCTGTACCGCTTGCATGTCGATACCCGCCAGTCGCCGATAACCAGTATGCTGGCGGATATGAGCAACGCGGTCTTGATGATGTCTCACACGTTTTTGGGCATCACCCCGCACGCGCTGTATCTTCACGACCATTTCGAAGGCTATGACCGCTTACTGGCTATTTCCTATTTGAATGCCAACGGTGAAGAGCAATGGTTACCGTTTGTTGATCGGCAAGGCCGCTTGTTGGCGCCGAATTGGGGACGGGTGCACTCCATGTGGGCCAACATCGCGGTAACGCCGAATATCGACGAGCTCCGCTTGAAAAAATTCATCATGAAAGTGACGGCGTTCTGGGGGATAAAGACCGACTTAGACCTGGATAGCACACAATTTATCGTCAAAATGAAAAGAATTCGAGCACCGTTTGTGTGGGAAAAAGACCTCAGGAACAGCAACTTGGCTGGAGAATGGCAAGCAATAGGCACCGCACAATGGGCTGGAAAGGACATAAAGATCAATCTACCGAAGGACATCGATATTTTGTAAACATCTAGGGTATTGCATACTCGGTTTTGTCATGCTATAAATTTTGCGTGCTTGAATTTGAGTACACACAAAAATAAAAAACCTTTAAATCGGAGGATGTTATGAAAAAAGTATTTTCTGTCTTGGCTATGGTGATGATGATTGTAAGCTTGAGCGGTTGCATGGACGACCCAGACCAAGGCAATCCAAAACCAAAAGGCTATGGTTCACCTAGCCAACAAGGTTCAGGGGTTAAATAATCCTAGCCCTGGCAGGATATTCCTTCCTGAGTAAGGCCCACGCATGTGGGCCTTATATTCCTGATTCTTTTCCTCCAAACAGATTTAGTTTGCGCCAAACTGCTTCGGCATGTTTAAATCTCGCCGTGCTTAATTTTTTGTTTAGATTCAGCACGCGCAAAAATATAAAAAACTTTTATTTTGGAGGATGTTATGAAAAAAGTATTATCTCTTTTAGCTATGACCCTGATGATTGTTGGCCTGAGCGGTTGCATGGACGATCCAGATGCGTCAAAACAAAAAGTTTCTAGCTCTACTTCTGTAGCACTTTAATCTTTAAGCTTGAAGAAAAAGGCCCGCGAATGCGGGCCTTTTTTTTGCAGATTAAGTTTTGATTCCCTAATTCGAATTACCCTGCTGTTCGTTCTGCATCGATTTCCAACATCGCTTTATTAATCCAGGCTTCGGCCTCTGCATTAATATCCTTTGATTTTTTATCGATGCTACTAATAGCTGGCCCAATCTTGACCTTAATAACGCCCGGATATTTCAAAAAGCTGTTGCGCGGCCAATATTCACCCGCATTGTGAGCCAGCGGAATCACCGGAAAACCGGATTTTTGCGCCAGCATTGAGCCGCCCGCATTAAATTTTTTATGCGCTCCCGGTGCCACTCGGGTTCCTTCTGGGAATACCACCACGAACAAACCTTCCTGCAAGCGCTGGATGCCTTGATCGATCAGCATTTTTAGCGCCTCTTTCTGATTCTGCCGGTCTATGGCGATGGGTTTTAATGTAGCTAACGCCCAGCCGCCAAACGGAATTTGCAGCAACGATTTTTTCAGGACCGCAGTTTGCGGGGAAATGAATTGCCGCAAAGCCACCGTTTCCCAAGCCGATTGATGTTTGCTGAGGATAATCGCCGCGCTGTCGCGCGGAATGTTTTCCAGCCCTTCCAGTTCATAACTTAAGCCGCAACACAACTTCAGCATAAACAGTAGGCAGTTGATCCAAACATCGGCGATTTTATAGCGCATCGGAAACGGCAGAAAAAACCCGCCCAAAATGGCTACCCCAACAATCAGCGTCGAGAATACTATGTAAATGAATAGTAATGTCGAGCCTAAATAGACTCTGAAATCAGCTTGTCGAGATGATGTGCGTGGCTGCGTCATAAAGATTGTCGAAAATAGGAACGTTGAGTAGGGGATTATCAATAGCGGTTTTTTCGCCTTTCCCGGTTCTGACCAAAATCGGTTTGGCACCGGCTGACTCAGCAGCCTGAATATCGCGCAAGGAGTCGCCAATCGCATAAGTTCGGCTCAAATCGGCTTGCGTGTCGGCGGCAAACCTCTGAAACAGTCCGTCCTGGGGTTTGCGGCAGTCGCAAGTGTCCTTGGGACCGTGGGGGCAAAAATAAATGGCTTCTATGTGTCCGTCGGCCAGCGACGTCAATTGCAGCATTTTGGCATGTATCGCCGCCAGCGTTGCCAAATCGAATAAGCCCCTGGCAATCCCCGACTGATTCGTGATCACCACGACTTTGTAGCCATGCCGATTTAACAGGGCAATGGCTTCCAGGCTGCCGGCCAGCGGCAGCCATTCTTCCGGTGATTTGATAAAGTCGTCGGAATCGACATTGATAGTGCCGTCCCGATCCAGAATAACGTAACGCTCGGTCACGATTGCAGTTTGGAAATATCGGCGATTTTCAAGAATTGATTGGACAATTTGGCCAGTAATGCCAAACGGCTGTTACGTAACGCTTCGTCGTCGGTGTTGACCATCACGTTATCGAAAAACGCATCGACGCTATCGCGTAATTGCGCCAGCCGGCTCAAAGCCAGCGGATAATTCTGTTCGGCCAGCAAGGGCAAAATGTCGGTTTCCGATTGCTCGGCTGCCGCCAACAAATTTTTCTCCGCCGCTTCGACCAGAGCACCAATCGTCTCAGTAGGTGCTTGATCCGATTTTTTCAAAATATTGATGATGCGCTTGTTGGCCGCCGCCAGGCTCTCCGCTTCCGGCAAGGCTCTAAAGCTTTGTACCGCGCGAATACGCAGCATGAAATCCAAAGGACTGGTTGGGTTGACCGCCAAGACCGCTTCGAACTCGTGGCTGGTGTAGCCCTGATCCAGACAATAGCCTTTTAAGCGATCGAACAGAAAAGCGATCACTTTCTGCCGGGTTTCGCTTTTATTAAAGCCGTGGCTGAATTGATCCAACGCCGCGTCCAGCAGTTCCACGACATCCAGCGCAATACCGTTTTCGATCAACACCCGCAAGATGCCCAGTGTAGCTCGGCGCAAAGCGTATGGGTCTTTGTCGCCTGTTGGAATCAAGCCTGCGCTGAAAATACCGGCCAGGGTGTCTATTTTTTCCGCCAGTGCCAACACTTGGCCGATTTGGCCGCTCGGCGTCGCGCCGCCGGACTGCTTGGGATAATAATGTTCTTCCAATGCTAAAGCCACGTCGGCATGTTCGCCGTCCGCAGCTGCGTAATAGCGACCCATCGTGCCTTGCAGATTGGCGAATTCGCCGACCATATTGGTCATCAAATCGGTTTTAGCCAGCAGTGCGGCGCGCTTGGCTAATTCCACATCCGCGTCCAACTTTTCGGCGATCAACGCCGCCAGATGCGCAACGCGTTCGGTTTTATCGAACAAGGTACCCAGGTCTTTTTGGAAGACGATGCTTTTCAGGCTGTCGACGCGCTCAGCCAGCGATTGTTTTCTATCCTGTTTCCAGAAAAACTCGGCATCGACCAAACGCGGCAACACCACGCGCTCATTGCCCTGCCGGATGGAATCGGGGTTGGAGCTTTCGATATTGGCGAAGGTAATGAAATGCGGCAGCAACCTTCCGGTGACATTTTTCACCGGAAAATATTTTTGGTTGGCCTGCATCGTAGTAATCAACACCTCCTGCGGCAATTCCAGAAAACGCGCATCGAAATTACCCACGACCGGCACCGGCCATTCGTTTAATGCCGCCACTTCTTCCAGCAAGTCGTCTTCGATATGGGCAATGCCGCCAACATTGCTGGCCGCCTGATTGGCAGCATCGCGGATAATGGTCATGCGTTCTTCGAAGTCGGCCAGCACCTTGCCATGCTGTTTGAGGATGTCCAAATATTCGTGCGGACTGCCGATGCTCAAATCCAGTGGTGAATGAAAGCGGTGGCCACGGGTGACGCGGCCGGTCGTGCGACCAAGAATATCGGTAATCAGAATTTCAGAACCAAACAGCAAAACCGCCCAATGTACTGGCCGGGCAAATTCGGCATCGAAACTGCCCCAGCGCATGCGTTTGGCAATCGGTAAATTGGCCAGGCTTTTGCGGATAATCTCAGGGATCAACTCGGCAGTGGCTTGGCCTTTCACCGCTTGTTTGAAGATCAGCCATGAACCCTTGTCGGTTTCCAGCTTCTCCAAATCCTCAAAAGACGCACCACAACTGGCGGCAAAACCCAATGCGGCTTTGCTGGGCGTGCCATCGGGTCCGTATGCCGCCTGAATGGCGGGGCCGCGCTTTTCCACAACTTTATCGGCCTGAAAGGTTTGCAGATCGTCTATCAATACCGCCAAACGGCGTGGCGTGGCATAGGCACGGCCTTGGTCGTAGCTCAAGCCGGCTTCTTGCAAACCGGCCAAAATGTTGTCCAGCAAGGCCTGACTGAGTTTTTTCAAAGACTTCGGCGGCAATTCCTCGCAGCCCAGTTCAAACAATAAATGATTGGTCTCGGTCATGATTACGCTCCCTGTCTGGCGAGAATCGGAAAGCCCAACGCTTCCCGGCGGTTGTAATAGGCTTCGGCGACCGATTTGGCCATATTGCGTACCCGTAAGATGTAGCGTTGCCGCTCGGTGACCGAAATAGCGTGGCGGGCATCGAGTAGATTAAAGGAGTGAGAAGCTTTTAACACCATTTCGTAAGCCGGCAGCGGCAAGTTTTTCTCCAGCAGCATCAGGCATTCACGCTCGTAGGTGTCGAAGCATTGGAATAGAAAATCGACATTGGCGTGATCGAAGTTGAACTCGGACATTTCCACTTCGTTTTGATGGAACACGTCGCCATAGGTAACCACGCCTTGCGGACCGCGGGTCCAAACCAAATCGTACACAGACTCCACACCTTGCAGATACATCGCAATCCGTTCCAGGCCGTAAGTAATTTCACCGCTTACCGGCCGGCATTCCAGGCCGCCGACCTGTTGGAAATAGGTAAACTGGGTCACTTCCATGCCGTTCAACCAGACTTCCCAGCCCAATCCCCAAGCACCCAGCGTTGGCGACTCCCAGTTGTCTTCCACAAAACGGATGTCGTGTTCCAGCAAATCCAGGCCCAGATGCCGCAATGATCCCAGGTACAACTCCTGGATATTATCCGGCGACGGCTTCATGATCACCTGAAACTGATAATAGTGCTGCAAGCGGTTGGGATTTTCGCCGAAACGACCGTCGGTCGGGCGCCGCGAAGGTTGTACGTAAGCGCTGTTCCAAGGCTCCGGACCGATGGCGCGCAAGAACGTGGCGGGGTGGAAAGTGCCGGCACCCACTTCCTGATCCAAAGGTTGCAACAACACACAACCCTGATTTGACCAGTATTCCTGCAAGGTCAGAATCAGGCCCTGAAAAGTAGAGACATCGTTTTTGCTAATCGACACGTCGGGAGCCACTTGATAGATAAAAAATGAGTTTATTGTACCTGAAAAGTGCTCGCCAGAGACGTCAACGGGGCTTTGAAGAATCGTACTAATATCGCTCCAGACAAGCAGAATCTGTGCATTGATATTCCGGCGCCGTCATCACCAGGAGCGCTATACCACGCCGCAACTGACTTCTCAGCCGCCAACAATGGTAGCTCTCCGATGAAAGACATTCAGCCAATATTCCTTCTCCGCCAATAACCAGTTAAGATCAGCTCCCAGAAAATAATAACTATAAAAAATAAGAGGGTGGATCATGCAAAACCCCAGTCGGCACATTCCGGGTTACCGACCGCTGAAACGCCTGCGTACTGCACTGGCTATTGCCCAAGGAGCCGGTTTATTGTCGACCTTGCTGCAAGAGCTGGAAATCACTGTTTCGCACGACCAGACCAAGCGTGTCACTTATATGACCGGCTTGTACTCGCGCATTCATCGCGAAATGTTCAGTGATTGGAAGGAACAGCCCACGGTCACGCACCGGCCCGGCACCATGCCGGATGCCGGTAAGCGCAAACAGTTTCGCGTGGCCATCGAGCGTTTGGTGTTGGATGGTGACAGCAATAGCGATACGGCGATTTTCGACAACAACGGCTTTGTGATTCATAGCGACGACATCGCCGAGCGGCTTGCCAACTTTTATCACTCGTTACGCGTGATCCGGCCTTATGGCTACGGCAATCGCATCACCCTAGATTTTTTCATTACCGCGCTGGGTAACCTGCCGGCCTTCAAGGCCGTCTACGAACAAGGCATCGATTTTCGCCGCCTAACCGCCGAAGACGCCTTGGTGTTGCACGATCACGGCAGCCAGCACCGGGCCCTGAGCCGGGCCTTTGCCCACGCCCTCGATCCCCGGCGGATCAAAAGCCTACATAACAGGGCCAACCGCTACGGCAAATGGCCGGAGAACAAACGCTTTTTGCTGGGTATTCCATTCCTGTCGCATACCACGAGCGACGGCATCGAATGCCTAGTGACGGTGACCGGCGGCCTAGTGCCGTTGAGCAGCATTACCGCCGAACAACTGATCGCCGGCCAGCACTTTGCCGACAATCCCTTGAGCGTGTCCGAGCACATCATCGGCTATCTGCCGGGCACCGAAGATTTGCGCGCCCCCGGCAAATTCGAGATCGACGCAATCCCGATCCGCGAAGACGGTGTCGCCCCGCTGTTTTGCCTGGACGTGAACATGCTCACCGGCTTGCGTTCCCCCAGCCAAGCCGAATTAATAGACTTATTGAAACAATGCGCCGGCGAGCAAGCCAATCTGTTTTTATTGGCGGACAACGAAGCCTTAAAACAAAAAATGCTGGTCGCTGCCCGCCACGAAGTGCGCTTGCGCCGTACCGTGGAAATTGCCTACGAGCGTCTGGCTAAAATTACCCGGATTTTAATCGCTGCCCGGGACGCTATTTTTGCCGGTAAAACCCCGGTAGACCAACCGCAGTTTCTGATGAGCATGGGCGGCGCCGGGGCCGGTAAAACCGCGGTCGAAGAAATCGCCACGGCGCTATGCGGCGACAATTTCGTCATCGCCTCCCTGGACGAATTCAGAAAGCTCAGCGATTTGTACCGTTTGTTGACCGCCGCCAATCACCATAGCGACGACTACGTTTACGTCGAGCCCTTCGCCAATCGGCTGCGCGACTTGGTTGCGCAACAGGCCCGCGAGCTGCGGATCAATATTCTCTACGACGGCACCGGCATTCCCTATTCGCCGCGCTATTCAACCGCCATCAAACACTTCCAGGCCGCCGGCTTTCGCACCCAGATTGCCGCCGTCGATGCATTTCTGGTGAAACCGGTCGGGCGGGAACTGGAATTGTCGCGTTCCGGTGTGATCGGCAGCGTGAAGTCGCGTTTTGAAGCCACCGGTCGCGCCTTGCCCTGGGTAGTCACCATCGACAAACATATTCGTTCGCCGCAAGAATTTCTTAATGCCCTGGAAGACACAGCGGTAGCGAAAATCTCCTTGTTCGCCAACGATGGCGAGCGCGACCGGCATTATTTGGTCGCGGAAAGCTTTTTGTGCAGCGATGCGGAACTGGAGCAATTGCAACAGCAGCAACTGACTGGCAACTTGGTCGCGCATTTACAGCAATTGATCCGCCAGCATCCGGATTCGGTGTTGAAAAGCTTGGCCGGTATTTGCGACGAACAACTCGCTGCGTTGATTGCTCGCAACCCGGATTTAAGTGAGGACAACGTGGGCTATTTAATCTACAAAGGCAGTGAAACTAATCGCGTACTGCTGGTTTATCACCTGAGACGGATGATCGATTTTGTGGAAAAACGCCAACTCAACCCTAACGCGTCCGGTGAGGAAGGCTTGCTGCACAAACCGGTGGCGCTGGCATTTCATGTTGACCCGAATGCGAAAGACGCTTGGATTACCCGTTTGCAGGGGACGCAGGAATAACTTCATCCGTGGTTACTACCCTTTTGGGAGGGTTGTGAGCCACTTTCTGAGTCTATAGAATAAAGCATCGAATTTAAAATCATGAGAGACCTTGCAATGAAATCGTTCGTTTTAAGCAAATCGTTTGTAGCAGCTGGAGTATTGCTGTTATCCAGCGCCCAAGTTTTTGCGTCGCCCATAAGCCTCGGTTTTACGCGTGTTACCAGTAACAGTAGTCAAAACGTGGCGAGCCAATTGAGTGTTGAAGTATTCAATCAAGCCGATGCTTTTTCAATTTTGAACCAAAGTATCGGCACCAATGACGTGTTATTCACCTTTAAAAATGCTGTTGGCATTGCTTCCAATATTGCCGAAATCTATTTTGACGATAGCAATTTTCTGCTGTCTCAATATGCTCCGTTTCTACAGCTTGGTGGCACTACCGATTTCGGCAGTACCTTGAACCCAAGCAATTTGCCAGCCGGCAACACACTGGCTAGCCCTTTTGTTGCAACTTCCGGCTTTGGTGCGGACGTTAATCCAGGCAATCCCAGTAAAGGGATCAACGCCAGTAACGATTTACTGGGTATTCGTATAGCATTGCAAACTAGCGTTAGCTTTTTGGACCTTGGGCGCGGCTTGCAAGACGACGTATTGCGTATCGGCTTACATGTCAGATCAATTGGCGCGAACGGAGATAGTGATTCATTTGTTAGCAACGGCGATACAGCCGGCGGCGGCGGTTTAGGTTCTCCGATTCCGCTGCCAGCTGCTGCCTGGATGTTCTTGAGTGGTTTGGTTGGCTTTTTGGGTCTGCAACGCCGTCGGATTTCAATTTAATTCTGACCTCGGCATATCCGGCTAATAACAGGCGCTTATCGGCTACCCTTCTTTTGCCGTTTATCTCTTGACTTAAGAAGATCCCTCGCTCCAGGCGGAACGAGGGATTTTTTTTGCGCCAAAAAATCTGGTCTGTCCACGTTACGCAGAACAACCGGCAGTTAGATTTGCCGTTAGCCGATTTGCTTGCTACATTTCCAGCACTGATTACATCCCATAGCCCGATGGAGGCCTCAATGCGGATACCTCATTTGTTCGATGCCCGCCGGCTGGGCTGCTTTGCCGCCGTGCTGCTGGTTTTATCGACTCAAAGCTTCGCCGCGCCTAGCGACGATCCGGATATTCTGGCCCGTCGTGGTCAGCAACATCCAGTCCCTACCGGGCCGGCCACAGCGCCAACGTTGACACTAAGTAAGCCGGCCGGCGGTTGGACCAGCGGTCTGCAGATCACGGTAGCCGGCACCTGTTCCGACCCGGCAGCCGATCCGATTGTGGTCAACATCAACGGCGTGCGTTATTACGTGCGCAATACCAACGGCAGCTTTTCCAGGGCGTTTCCAGCCGCAAAAGGCAAGAACACCGTGATTGCCGAATGTGCCAACAGCGCAGGTGTCGCCAAAGCTTCGACCACGGTCGATGCAGTGATTTCTTCGATTGGCCTGAAAGTAGTGCTAACCAGCGACAGCGACGGCGTCTACACCGACTTACATATCTATGAGCCGGATAACAGCCATGTATATTGGGCCGATACTAATTCCAACAGCGGCGGCATCTTCTTTTTAAATCAAAACGGCGACAATTTCGATCAACCCGGCTACGGGCCTTATCTTTACGTGCATCCGGCCCCGCCGCTCGGCGTGTTCCGCATCGACACCAATTATTGGCCGGGCGGCGCGGTGCAACATACCCTAGCCAATCTGGACGTTATTCTCGACGAAGGCTTACCCACAGAAAGCCGGCGCCGCGTGCAAAAACCACTGGCCCGGCCCGGCGAAACCAAAACCCTGGCTTACGTGGTGATCCAAGGCAACCGCCAGCCGGCGAAAATCTATGTACCCGGCCAGGATGCCGAACGGGATATGCCGGCGGAAGTGAAGGAATACATCAAACACGAACCCAAGCGCGAAGGCGAGGCCGAGGATGGCGCGGCAGAATTGGGCTATCTGCCTCCGCAAGACGCCGACGCGTTGCGCCAAGTCGTCACCGATGTGGCCTTGCTGCAAGCCCGCAAACTCAGCCCACTCTGGGAACCCAAACAACGCGATTGCGCCGGCCTAGTTAGATTTGCCTATCGCACCGCTTTAGAACCTCGCGACGCCACCCGCACCGCCAAACTCGGCGTCCCGGCCAAACTAAAATTGCCACCTTTATCCGAACAGGCCCGCAAAGCCATTCCGGACTACCCGCAAATCTGGCAAACCGGCCTGAGTAACGGTCAACCGCGTTACGGCCATTTTGCCGATGCCGAAACCTTGATCGGCTACAACTTTCGTTTGAAATCCCGCGACCTGGCTGCGGCACAAAGTGGCGATTTGTTGGTTTATCAAAAACCTTTGGTCAACGACGAGCCCTATCACTTGATGCTGTTTGCTGCCGGTCATCCGCAGAATCTGGCGGTGTACCACAACGGCGCCCAGGGCGAAGAAGCCCAGGTGCGGGTGGTCAGCGTCGCCGAATTATTGCAATCGCCCGATCCGGTGTGGATCCCCCGCCCGGAAAATCCCTATTTCCTTGGAGTGTACGAATGGAACCGCTTAGCCCCGCAAAACGCCTGACCGTGATCGTCTCGGCGGCGGTGCTGACCGCTACCGCCGGCATCGTTGGCTACCAGGATTATTCCCGGCAACCCTTAAGCCGCTTGATGCGCGCCGGCCTGCCCTTGCTGGATCTCACTGTAAAATTGCGCGATGCGGTCAACAACGATTTGGACGCCAACACCTCGTTGGTGGGCAGCAATGACGAAGTGCCGGCCGGCGACGACCATTGCCCAGCCTTGACCGGCGGCGATGTCGGCTCAGGTACTACGATGGACGTGACTGTGCAGCGCCCGGCCGATTGTCCAAAGAAGGCAACTTGGTATGTAAAGAAACATCCGGTGGCGTTTACCCTGAATTTCAATCAGGGCGAAGCGTTTTTAAACTGGTGGGATGCGCAGCCGCAAGTGCAAAGCTTAGTCGGCAATCGCTTCGTACAAGGCCTGTTTTTCGGCTTGCTGCAAAGTCTAAAAGTCAAAGCCGAGCAACTCAACCTGGAAGGCCTGCAAGGCGAATTTCTGGCGCAACTGCTGCGCGACGCCATCGCCGCCAACGCCGAGCTGCATTACGACATGGCCCACGCCAGCCAGGGCTGGGTCATCAGCTATTCGCGCAGCGACAGCCAGTTTGCCGATCAAGCCATGCCGGCCTTGGCCGGCGTGTTGGCAACTAGTGGTTACCGCCTCAATAAATTGCCGGAACCGATCCTGGAAACCCGCATTGGTTTGCAAAAGCTGTTTTTCACTCAATTCCGCGAGCGGATTTATCTGGCGCAAAGCTTGGAAGCCTTGCTCAACGTCATCGACAGCATCGCCCCGCAAAGCCGCCGCAGCGATGCGCCATTGAGTTTGACCTTACGCAGCGAAGCCTTTATCGATAATTTGCTGCCGGTGCTGACCGGGGCGCCGACCTATCCGTTGCAATGGGATTTTGTGTTGAAAGACGGTCAACTGGGTACGCTGAATCTGCCAGCTGCGGCTTGGCAAGCCCAATTGCACGGGCAATTATTCGAAGGTGTGTTAGCCAGTATTCCGCATGACGCTTTTGCCGGCGTCGCCGCCAGCTTGGCCCTATCGCCCGATCTGACTACCGAAGACTGGCAAGCATTGGCGGCGAACGGCCCGTCTCCCAATCCGCCCGGCATCGAGCCGGCCGGTGTGGGCCTAGTTTGGGATTTCACCGCCGACAGTCCGACCGGCGCAGTCGGCGTCATCGTCGCCAATCCTCAGCAGCCGCAAGCCAGCGCGGCCTATTCTCAATATTTAAAAAATCCGGATCTCGGCGCGGAATGTGCCGGCGGCAGCTTGTTCCTGGCCGCCAGCTCGGAAAGCCTGTTGACCCGAATGAAAGACGCCTGCAATAAACAATCCTTAAGTCCCTTGGATTGGCAGCGCGGCGCCGAGAAGCAGCGTATGCAAGCGGCGCAACTGACAGCCTTCATCAACCCCGGCGCGGCGGTGCGCGAACTGTTTCTGGCTGGTGGCGCGGGCGTTGCCCAAGAAGCCAACGAGTTTGCGCCGCGCTGGCAGCAAGACTATGAAGCCGCCAAGGCAGCGATGCGGCAGGAGGGGGATAAGTTGTTTTTGAGCTTGCCGATTTTGAGTTATGCGGGAAGGATTGAGGGGGATTCTAGTGCTGTTTTGGCAGGTAAGTTGATAGCTCAGGAAGGTGGGAAATGAGTGGGTTTTTGATCTTGTTGTTGAGTTGTTTGGAGAATGTGTCGCTATCGCGACGGGCTGTTTAATGTCGGTTCGCGGACCGACAGCCGCGATACTTTCTTTTGCGTGGCCAAAAGAAAGTATCCAAAGAAAAGGCCACCCGAACGCCGCTTGTTTCCTGCGCGCCGAAGCTTTTGCCGAGGGTTTTCGGAAGGGGCTTCCCAGCCCCTCCGAAAACGAGCGGCATCCCTGCCGCCCCCCTATCGGGCTATTCTCGGCAAAAGCTTCGGTGCTCGGCGCGGCATACGGGATAAAACCACTGGCTGCCATGAGTTTTCAAGAAAAAATTGAATGCCAATTGTTATAAAGGCAAAAACCGATGGGAGCGATAGCGTAGACGCATAACCAAGCGGCTTCTGAAAATGAAGGATAAAACGATGGGCTGCTCACCCGAACGAAATATAAAAACAAAATGCCGGGCCACAGAAAACAAATAGTCGCTAACACATCTGTTTTTAAGCCAAATATTGGCGGAAGACCAATCCATAAAATAAGAAAACCGAAAATTAGATAAATAGCTGAAAAACCAATAACGACCCAACCTTGCGGAGTTGACAGTAATGGGCCGCGAAGAAAATCAGCTATCGGGCTATGCAGGTAGTCCATGCAGCTTTTCCATATTTCAACAGGAAATCCAATGTTAGCTCAGTTTGCTTCTGTAAGTGCCAGGTTTTTATCCCGTATGCCGCGCCGAGCACCGGAGGCTTGGAACGGATCAGCCCGACAGGGGCGATGCAGGGATGCATCGCGTTTTCCGCAGGGGCTGGGAAGCCCCTGCGGAAAACCCGGTTCCAAGCCTTCGGCGCGCAGGGCTGAAGCGGCATCCGGGTGGCTTTTCTTTTGGATACTTTTCTTTGGCCAAACAAAGAAAAGTATCGCGGCTGTCGGTCCGCGAAGCGACATCAAGTTACCCGTCGCGACAGCGACACAAAATCCCAATGCCCTACTCAAAGCCATCAGCCATTTCTTACTGCTAGTAACATTACTAACCTCAACCGCTTCATGGGCCGGCAGCCCATTTTATTTAACCGCCGAACGCAGCTTCACCAACACTGAAGCGCCCAACATCCGCCTGGACTACACCCTAACCGACCAACCCATGCTGTTTCGGGTGCTGAAAGCCAATAATCTGGAATCCTTTCTGGATGGCCAATTCAACGTCAGCCGCAGTTACGAGCAGCCGGTTAGTGAGCTTAATCCCGGGCATTACTTCGCCAAGGGCCTGAACAACGCGCAATCTCCGCTGCAGTTGCTGCGCGGCATGCTGGATGTGGAGTTTCGCAAGTCTTTAAAAGAAACCAACTTCAGCGGTTCGGTGCTGACCGTCACCGAAAAACCGTTAGTGTCGGTGCCGCAGCAGGTGTTGGTGGCACCGCCGAAGGGTTTTACGGTAGTGAAGGAAAGCTATCTGGATTTGCTGCGCAACGGCCAGCAAACCCATGATTTGGGTTGGTGGTTTAACGAAGACACCTGGAGCGAGCATCGTTATAAAGTCCGCCAGATTGCACTCGATCTGTTGCCGGACGGTATTTATCTGCTGCAAGCGGTGCAAGGCAAGAACGAAGCGCAGTGTCTGATTCAGGTCAGCAGCCTGGCGGTGCAGGTCAAGCAATCCAGCGAGCAGCTGCTGGTGCGGGCGATGAACCGCGATTTGCAACCGCTGGCTGGCGCCAAAGTCAGTTATCGCGATGGTCGTGGCCGCTGGCAAACCTTGCCGGCCGGCACCAACGCCGCCGGCGAGCTGAGCTTTAACAATCCCGACGGCGTTCTGGACGGCAAATTGCTGGTTCGAGTCGATGCGCCGGCCGCCAAACCCGGCGAAGCGGCGCGTACCGCGCTGACCGCTACCGACTTTCTGCCGACGCAAGCCAAGGACGACGCGGTATTCGTGATGACCGACCGGCCGATCTTCAAGCCTGGCGAGACTTTTTTCTACAAAGGCATCGTGCGTAATTTGCAGGACGGCCAGTTGCGGATTCCGGCCTTTCAATCCAAACAAACCGATGTGTCGCTGATTCGCGCCGACGGCAATGCCACCGGTTTGCAAGGCCAGACGCAGTTGACCGACTTCGGTTCGTTTTCCGGCAGTTTCGATCTGGATGCCAGCCAGACGCCGGGCTTGTATCGTTTGTTGGCGGAGATCGATCACAAAGCTTACGGCGGCGAATTTCGGGTGCGCGATTACATCAAACCCACGTTTTACCTGGAATGGCTGGATCGCAGCCCGCTGGTGCAGGCTGGTCAGCCGTTTAAATTAAAATTCCGCGCCAAACGCTACAGCGGTGGCGTGCCGCAGAACGTCAAATTCGAGGTGTTTCTGTACCGGAAAAAATTCGAAGCGCCGCAATTCGTCACGGAAGCGGGCGCGGGGTTGACGGCTGGCAACGATTATTTCGGCCAAGTTAAATCCGCCGCGCCATTAACTCAGCCGCAACGCTTGTACAGTTCTATCGAAGAACGGCAAGCGGTCGATGCCAGCAACCCTTGGGAAACCGCCGCCAAGCTGGACGAAAGCGGCGACGGCAGCTTCGAATTTACCGTGCCCACCTCAGACAAAGAAACGCCGGATCAGGAATGGATTTATTCCTTGATGGTGCGCGCCCAGGACGCGGCCGGCGGCAATGCGATTTTGACCGACAGCATCTACGCTACTTTGTCGGAAGCACAACCAGCGGTGCGTTTTAACAAAACTGTGGCGGCGGTGGGCGATCAGGATTTGCAGCTACTGCTGCAATCCAGCTATGCCGACGGCAAACCGGCTGCTAAGGCTGGCGGCGTGGTCGATGTGATGTTGGAACAACCCGGCAGTGGCAAGCGCAGTCTGGTGAAACTGGATTTTGCCACCGACGAACGCGGTCAGCAAAAGCTCACTATCCCGGCCTTGAAGGAATTCGGTCGGCTCACCGCTGTGGCCCGTCTGGAAAACCTGGATGGCAAAAATCTTAGCCATCCGGCCAGCTCGCAGCCCAGCACTTTAATCGTGGCCGGTAATGGCGGCGAGGCGGTGGCGGACAATCCGGAACTGGAGTTGTACACACCCACCACCATCCTCAGCCCCGGCGAGCAAGCCAAGGTGTTCGCCTTATTGCCCAAGGCCTGGGGCAATAACGAAAGCGGCGCGATCTGGGAAACCGTGGCCGGCGCGCGTTTGTTCGATAGCCGCAGCGCCCAAGCTCAAGGCCGCAGCCGCTGGTTTGAAGTGACTGCCAAACCCGAATACGGCACCGGCTTTTACCACACCGTGACCGTGCCGGTAGCTGGCGGCAAATACAAGGAACAAACCCTGGGTTTTCGTATCGTGCCCTGGGAAAAGCGTTTGCAAATCGCTATCGAGCCGGAAAAAGCCGAAACCGAACCGCTGAAACCCACCCAAATCAAGCTGCAAGTCAAACGTGCGGACGGCAGTCCGGCAGCGAATACCGAAATCGCGGTATCCATCGTCGACCGCGCAGTGTATGCGGTGCAAGCCGAGTTTCGGCCCGGCATTTTCGACTTTTTCTATCCGCTGCAACGCAGCAATTTAGCGACCTTCTACTCCGACGATCTGCAAGGCTACGGCTACGCAGACTTGCTGCGTAAACCCAACTTCTCGCTCAGCGCCTTGAAAAGCCAAAGCAAGTTGGCGAAAAAAGCCATGCGCGACACCGCCGGTTGGTTTCCGCATGTGGTTACCGACGCCAAAGGCAGAGCCACTATTGATGTGGATATGCCGGCCAACGTCACCGAATGGCTGGTCACGGCGGTTGCCAGCGATAAGGACGGCCGCCTCGGCGAAACCACCGGCCAATTCCGTAGCGTCACCGATGTAGCGGTGGACATGGTTGGGCCGCAATTTTTGCGGCAAGGCGATGAAGTGGACTTAGCGGTGAAACTGACCAACCATTTGGCCCAGCCGGTGAAACTGGCCGGCAGCATCAGCCTTCCGGACACCCTGCCTTTGCAAAGCGGCGAAACCGCGCCGCAAGCCGAACTGGCCGGCAAAGCTGAGCAACTGTGGCCGTTGCGCTTAAGTGCCAACGACCGGCAAGGCGCGCCGGCGCTGAAGGTGGCTTTAAAGGCCCCAGCCGGCGTGCGGGTCGGCGGTGCCGAGGAATTTGAGATTCCGTTAAAAGCCGCCGCGCTGCCGCAGGTGTTTAGCAGCGTGCAACAGGACAATCTGTTGCGTATCGATCTGCCCCCCCAAGCCGAGCCTCGGCAAGTGACGGTGCGGGTCAACTCCGGTCTGTTGGGCGCTGCGCTGCAAGCGGCGGCCATGCTGGTGCAATACCCTTACGGTTGCACCGAGCAGCTGGCGCACAGCACCGTGCCGAATCTGGTGTTGCTGGATTTAATCGCCCGCGCCGGCCTGCAGCCCGAGCAATTGGGACCGCTGGAAAAGACTTTGCAACGCGCCAAACAGAATGCGGCATTGGGTGTGCGTAAATTGATTCAAAATCAAAAATCCGACGGCGGCTTTGCCTTGTGGCCTAGCGACAGCGAAGCCACCGTGCCGGTGACTTTGATCGCATTACAAGCCTTGAAATACGCCAACGAACTGCAACTGGAGGGGGTGAATAACGCCTACTACAAAGGCATGGAATGGCTGAATCTGCACGGCGAAGGCAATACCCTGCTGGATGGTTTTGTGTTGAGCGGCTTTGCAACGGTGGGCTATGCCTACAACGCACCTTGGCAACAGCAAGCCGATTTTGTCGAAAAAACACTTGCGAATGCGCATGCCGGGGCCGACGACTTGGTCGCGGCTTTGCGTATGGTCAAGGCCTACGAAAATCAAAATTGGCACAGTTTTAATCAACAGTTCAAAGACCGGCCGCAGCTGAAAAACGACTTGGTCAAACGCTTACAACTAGCCTTGGATGCCATCGACCTGGCTAGCTATCAACGTCAAGATGGCGCGTTGTATAACAGCTTGGGTTTTGGCTTTGGGCTGCCCAGCCTAGTCTCCTCTGGCTTGGGCGTGTTAAATGATGTACAGGCCTTGCCACCGGCGCTGGAAGCCAAGCTGAAACGCCTGCTGTTGCAAACCCAGCAAAACGGCTATTGGCAATCCACTTACGATACCGCGCAGGTGATTTTCAACAGTCGCGAATTGCTCAGTAAGGAAGCGGTCGCCGCTGCCAAGCAGAGCGCTCGCAGCATTTCGATCAGCAGCAAGGAAGGATTCACGTTGGGCACCTTGCAGCGTATCCCCGGCGGCTATCTCGGCAACTTCAACCGCTTTGGCGACACGCCTGATCTCAGCGAAATCCGGCTCGCCGAGCTGAATGCCGACGAAATCGCCAGCGCCACAGTTGGCGTTGAGGTGCCATATCCGGCTCTCGCGGCCCGCGCCGCCGGTCTGGAAGTACAACGCAGCTTCCGCCGCATCACCGCCAAAGGCAGCGAGTTGATCGACATGAGCCAAGCTTTGAAACCCGGCGACGTGGTAGTCAGCGAAGTGCGGGTCAAACGCAGCGCCGACGCCGGCCGGCCTACACCCGGCAGCGAGTTTGTGGTCATCGAAGACGGCATCCCCAGCCTGGCGGAAGGCCAGGAAAACGACGAAACCTACCTGGCCGACGCCAAAATCCAAGCCAAAGACGACAGCTATTGGGCCGGAATCAAGGAAACCCAACGCTACCCGGATCGCATCATCCGCGTCGCCAAACTCCAAGTCGGCGGCGAATTGACCTTGTACCAAGTCTGGCGCGTCGCCCGAGCTGGCAGTGCTTCAATCCCGCCAGCGAGTGGCTTTGATATGTATAACGAAGTGGTGCAGGGGAATAGTTTGGCGGGGCGGGTAGTTGTCCGGTAATGTTAACCAAACGTCAATTTTGCAAATTCTAATTCAAGGAGCTATTACGTGAAAAAACAGTTGATTACATTAGTTTTTTTGCTAATGCATATAACTTTTGTTCCTGCCGCTCAGTGGCCAGATTTTCCAATATTGTATGCGACGGGAGAAGCCGAAAAAGAAGTTCAGCCCAACACGGTAACTATTACTTTTTATGTAGGTGCTTATGATGAGAACTCGGAGAAAGCATTTGCTACCGTACAAAAACAAAGTCTGGAAATTATCGACTTTTATCATGCGTTAGGACTTAAAAGAGAGGGGCTGGAAACATATGATATCGATAAAACCGTCGTTCGGGAGGAAAAAGATTATACGGAACTAAAAATCTTGGGATATGAGGTTAAGCAGAAGTTTTCAATCATACTACCGAATCTAGATTCTTATACGTCATTGATGGAAAAGCTATTGAAAATTGCCAATGTGTCCGACATTGATTCAAAATTCGATGTCGTTCAACGTAAGGAAATCGAAGCGGCACTGATGGTTGAAGCCTGTTCCAACGCTCAAGCCGACGCTGAAAATATGGCAAATGGCATGCACACTTCATTGGAAGCACCTTATGCAATATCGGAAAGTGGTTTCCGAGGCTTGGACGAATATTTCGGTATTTCCCATCCAAATTTGAAATCGGACATGATGTTCAAAAAATCGCAACACCGTGACGATAAAACCAAAATCACCTTCATCCCGTCGAGAATCAAGATCGTAAAGCATGTTAACGTGATTTATCGGCTTTCGAGCAAATAACTCTAGTTTCATCATTCCCAAGCTCTGCGTGAAAATGATAGTTAACTGGCAATCCAGATAGTCCAGCAACTCAATCTCGCCAAGGGTTGATCACATCAAGCTCAGGATAATTGAAGTCACGCTTGCGGGTTACCAGTTTTAATCCATGCATCAACGCGATAAGCCGTACTAATACTCCGATAGGACGTGATCATAGGGTGCAATAGGCGTTAGCCGTATTGCACCGAGTGTTGGCTTTCGAATTGGTGCAATACGCTGGCGCTATTGCACCCTATACAATCTGAGCTGGTAATATAAAAAGCGCAATACGCTGTAATCCTCTACCTTTTCGTCGGATATGGATCACTTATGTCCAACTATCGCCGTTACCGTATTCCTGGCGGGACTTATTTTTTTACCGTCAATCTCCTGGAACGTCATTCCAACGACCTGCTGGTTCGGCATATCGACCTGCTTCGAGAGTCTGTTAAGCAAACCCGAAAACGTTGGTCGTTTCACATCGATGCCTGGGTGGTGTTGCCGGACCATTTGCATTGTGTTTGGACGCTGCCCGATGGTGATGAAGATAACACTAACCGCTGGCGAGTCATCAAACAAGCATTTTCCAAAGCGTTGCCCGCCACGGAAAAACGGTCTGCGGTGCGTATTGCCAGAGGCGAACGTGGCATTTGGCAACGCCGATTTTGGGAGCATATGATTCTCGATGAAGCCGATTATGCAAACCATATCGACTATTGCCACATCAACCCGTTAAAACATGGCTTGGTTAAACAAGTCGCCGATTGGCCGTATTCGACATTTCACCTTTACGTGGCGCGTGGACTGTATCCAAGCAATTGGTCGAATGATTCGGATTTCCTGGATGTCGATGAAGGATGGCGTTAGGCCTGTAACTATTTACATAGGGTGCAATTGCGCAGCGTATTGCACCGACTCTAAGGCTAACCCCCGGTGCAATACGGCTGTCGCCTATTGCACCCTATGCACCGATGGATAGAGCCGAGCGGCGAGAAATCAAGCAAAGCATCCGCAAAAGCCCTAAGATCAAAGCATCCCCGCTAACTGTTCTTAATCCGTTATGAAAAACCACCACCGATTACTGCTGAGTTTAGTGCTGGGCGCTTGCGCCGGACTGATCTGCCATGGCTTTGCCGACAGCGAGGCTCTGCAGATTATCAACCGTTACTTGGTGGAGCCCATCGGCCAGATATTCTTACGGCTGATTTTCATGATCGTGGTGCCGATGGTGATGAGCGGTTTGATGCTGGGGGTGTATCAACTCAGCAATCATCATGGATTGGCGCGGGTCGCCCAGCGCACCTTGTTTTTTACCTTGCTGGCCAGTTCGGCGTCGGTGGCTGTGGGGATTTCGCTGGTCAATCTGGCGCAGCCTGGTGTTGGTTTGGATATTTCGCAGATGTTGGGCGATAGCAGCGGCGTGAACAAAATCCAGCAAAACGTGGCGCAAGCCAAGCCGGTGGTGCAATCCTTGTTGGAGATCATCCCCAAAAACCCGTTCGCCAGCGCCACACAGGCTTTGGAAGGCGAGATGCTGTCTTTGATGTTTTTTTCCTTGGCGTTCGGCGCGGCGCTGGCGGCGACCAATGGCGGCAAGCCGTCGCGCTGGGTGGAGTTATTGGAAGAAACCTACGTCGCGTGCTTGCTGGTGGTGGATACCGCGATGAAACTGGCGCCGATTGCTGTGTTTGCACTGGTGTTTCAATCGACGTTCAAGTTTGGACATCACATTTTATTTTCGCTGGGATTTTACGTGCTGGTGGTGGTGACCGGTTTGCTGGTGCAGCAAGCTGTGGTCTACAGCATGCTGCTGCGCTTTTTTACCCGGATCAAACCCTTGAGTTTTTTTCGGCAATGCCGGGATGTTTATCTTTACGCCTTCGCCACCGCCTCTTCAAACGCCACATTGCCACGCTCGCTGGAATTGGCGGAACAGGATTTAAAACTGCGGCCGGAAGTGGCGCGCTTCGTGTTGACGATAGGCTCTACCGCCAACCAGAACGGCACGGCCTTGTTCGAAGGCATTACTGTGCTGTTCCTGGCCCAAGTTTATGGTGTCGATTTATCGTTGGCGCAGCAGGTGCAGGTGGTGTTGATGTCGATATTGGCCGGCATCGGCACCGCCGGCGTGCCGGGCGGCTCCTTGCCCTTGATCATGATTTTGATGCAACAGGTCGGCATTCCACCGGAAGGCATGGGTTTGATTTTGGGTGTGGATCGCTTCCTGGACATGTGCCGCACCACTTTGAATGTTAGCGGCGATTTGGTCATCGCAGCCTTGGTCGATGAGCCGGAATCGGAACGCACATAGGCAGGACTAAGTCATCACGCGCCATAAAACTTTTATTAACCCGGCCCTTTTTATGACGGGTATTCCGTTCGGGCTGAGCTCGTCGAAGCCCAGCCTGATGTGGCCTTCGATAGACAAATGGGGAACGGTATTTTAGGGGCCGATTAATAATATATCTGAAGAATCACCACTCCCGCCTTCGCGGAAATGACAAATCACACTTTGCGGTGGGGTTTTTGCGTGCTTCATACGTCTTACACATGACGGCAATGATTGCCGCATGCTATTGGACATCCTGGAGCCGCTATGAAAATCCGCCCCTTTTGGGTAGTTGTGCATCGTTACGCCGGGCTGGCGATGACAGTGTTTTTGATCATCGTCGGTTTAACCGGCAGTCTGTTGGCGTTTTACAGCGAATTGGACCAGTTAATCAGTCCGCAGTTATTCGCTCCGACATCTGCTTCGCCGCGCTTGAGTCCGCCCTTGCTGAAAGCCAAGGCCGAACTGCTGGTGCCGCAAGGCAGTATCAATTCGATCTGGCTGGAACACGATGCCGCGCATCTCGATGTGGCTCCGCGTACCGATCCGGCTAGCGGTAAGCCGTACGAACTTGGTTTTACGCAACTGATTCTGAATCCCTACACCGGCGAAGAACTTGGCCGGCGCACTTGGGGGGCGATTTCCGAAGGCTGGATCAACCTGATGCCCTTCGTCTACAAGTTGCATTATGCCCTGGCGCTGGATGAAATCGGCGGCTGGATTTTAGGCATTACCGCGCTGGTGTGGACGCTGGATTGTTTTGTGGGTTTTTATCTGACGCTACCGGCAGCGAAAAAAACCAAAATTGTCGCGGTTGCCGGCGAACCGCGTTCGTTTTGGCAACGCTGGGCACCGGCCTGGAAAATTAAATGGCAGGGGTCGAACTATCGAATCAACTTCGATCTGCATCGGGCCGGCGGTTTGTGGCTGTGGGTTATGTTGTTGATATTTGCCTGGTCCAGCGTACTTATGAATCTGTCCGACACGGTATATGCGCCTGTCACCCGTGCGGTATTTACCGATTATCACGAACCCTGGATCGATTTTCCCGATCTTGAAAAACCGCTGGAACAACCGGCGGTCAACTGGGCCGATGCCTACCGTATCGCGGTTGAGTTTATGGATCAGGCAGCCCGCCAACAAGGGTTTACTATCGAATCTCAGCAAGGCTTCCGCTACAATCCGGCCAAGGGTTTTTATGTGTATAACGTACGCAGTAGCGCGGACGTCGAGGAGAAACACGGCAGTACTCGCATGGTTATCGATGCCAACTCCGGTGCTCAGAAACTGCTGATACTGCCCACCGGCCAATATGCCGGCAATACCGTCACCAGCTGGTTGGCGGCCTTGCACATGGCCAACGTGTTCGGCATGCCTTACCGGATTTTTGTGTGCGTATTAGGTTTGGCGATAGTGATGCTATCAGTAACCGGAGTAGTCATCTGGCTGAAAAAACGCCGGGCCAGACTGCAAAAAGCGGTTTTGCAGGATTAAGCTCAAGAGGCAGATTGCCAGGCGTCTTGCTGTTTTTGCTGCAAAAAACTCAGGACGTCTTCGTTGTCGACACGCTCGTAAATGTCTTCCACGGCCATGCTGATACCTAAGGATGCAAAGCTAATCCGGTCGCCCAGGTAGTAGTAAAACGATTGCCAGTGGTGGGCGCGACTGAACAGTTGGATCTCGCCTTTGTCCTGTTCTATCAAGACATACTCTTGCAGGCTGGGGATGTTCTTGCAGCGCAGACGTTTGGCGGTTTGATCGAATTTGCGGGTGGTTTTAGATAGTAGGCGCCGTTTTATAATAAGCATCGAGATTATCCTCACTGCAAACCACCATCACGTCGGGATAGAAAAAATCGTCGGCCACGCGTAGTTTCATGTCGGATATTAACGTTCTGCATGGCGTGTCTTTTAGCTGCAGTTTGAGTTTGCACGCAATATTGCCAGTCAGTAAATTGTGATTGGAACTGACGTCCGGCATTTGATGCGGCATGCCATCGATTAGTTGATGCTTGATGTTAGAAACCCGCTCGCTTTGTAAATATTCTTCCGGGCTAATTCTGCGTTGGGTTTGCGGTAATGCCATGACTGAACTCACGAGGAAAGCGGTTTTCAAACAGTGCGATGCAACATAGTCGATAGCCGGCCAGGCAGTCAAGCGTCCAGGCGCGCACTGGTAATAACGCACTTGCAGCCATCAGCGCGGCCCTGTATCGTTGCGGGAACCTTACTGTTGCTTGTTCACTCTCCATGTCCGATTCCGCCCCAAATAAATTGATCCTGGTCGACGGTTCGTCGTTTCTATTTCGCGCCTTTCATGCCGTACCACCGTTGACCAATGCCCAGGGCGAGCCGACCAATGCGGTTTACGGCGTCTCCAACATGCTGCGCAAGCTGATCAACGATTACAACACGCCCTATATCACCGTGGTATTCGATGCGCCGGGCAAGACTTTCCGCCACGATTTGTACGATCAATACAAAGCCCATCGACCGCCGATGCCCGATGATTTGCGGGTGCAAATTGCGCCTTTGCACGACTTGATCCGGTCCTTGGGTTTGCCGCTGATTATCGAACACGGCGTAGAAGCTGACGACGTGCTGGGCAGTCTGGCGCAAAACGCCGCGCGGCAAGATTTTGAGGTGATTATTTCCACCGGCGACAAAGACATGGCGCAGTTGGTGAACGAGCAAATCACCTTGGAAAACACCATGACCAATACCCGCATGGACATCCAGGGCGTGCAGGACAAATTCGGCGTCAAGCCTGAGCAAATCATCGATTATCTGGCGCTGATGGGCGATGCGGTGGATAACATCCCCGGCGTGCCAAAAGTCGGTCCGAAAACCGCCGCCAAATGGTTGCAGGAATACGGCACGCTGGACAATCTGATCGCCCGCGCCGACGAGATCAAGGGCAAGATCGGCGATAACTTGCGCGAGGCCTTGGGCCAGTTACCCTTGTCCCGCGAACTGACCACCATCAAATGCGACGTGGCTTTGCATTACAGTCTGGACGATTTGAAGCGTAAGGAGCCGGACATGGCCGCGCTGAAAAACCAACTGGGCCATTTAGGGTTTAGCAGCTGGCTAAAAACTTTGAATGGCGATGCCGCGCCGTCCTCGACTTCTTCGCAACCGACAGCCACCGAAAAACCGGTTGAAGTTGCCAGACCTGCACCTGTCACTAAGGACTACCAAACCATTCTCACCCAAACCGATTTCGATACCTGGCTAGAAAAACTCCGGCAAGCCGAGCTGTTTGCTTTCGACACCGAAACCACCAGCCTGAATTACAGCGATGCGCAAATCGTCGGCTTATCATTTGCGGTAGAAGCCGGTCAAGCGGCGTATCTGCCAGTGGCGCACGATTATCCCGATGCGCCAACTCAGCTTGATCGGCAAGCCGTATTGGACGCACTAAAACCCTTGCTGGAAGACCCGAATAAACCCAAGCTGGGCCAAAACCTGAAATACGACGCTCATGTGCTGGTCAATCACGGCATTGCACTGCGTGGCATCCAACACGACACCATGTTGGAATCGTATGTGCTGAACAGCACCGCGACCAAGCACAACATGGACGACCTGGCCAAGCATTACCTGGGGGTGGACACCATTCATTTTGAAGACGTGGCCGGCAAGGGCGCCAAGCAGATCGGTTTCGCCGAAGTGGTCATCGAACAAGCCAGCGAATATGCCGCCGAGGATGCCGACATCACCCTGCGCCTGCATCAAACCTTGTCCGATCAATTGCAACAACATCCCCGTTTATGGGCTTTGTATAAGGAGATCGAAGTGCCGCTGATCAGCGTGTTGGCGCGTATCGAAGAAAACGGCGTGCTGATCGACAGTGCGATGCTGGCCCAGCAAAGTCTGGAGTTGGCGAACCGGATGATAGGCATCGAGCAGCAAGCCCACGATCTGGCCGGCTCGGCGTTCAATCTGGGTTCACCCAAGCAGATTCAGGAAATTTTGTACGACCGTTTGAACCTGCCGGTGCTTAAGAAAACCCCGAAAGGCCAGCCGTCCACCGACGAATCGGTGTTGCAAGAGTTGGCCGTGGATTATGCCTTGCCCCGGCTGATTCTGGATTTTCGCGGCATGAGCAAGCTTAAATCCACCTACACCGACAAACTGCCGCAACAGGTCAACGACCGCACCGGTCGCGTTCATACTTCCTACCATCAAGCGGTGGCCACGACCGGGCGTTTATCCTCGTCCGACCCCAACCTGCAAAACATCCCAATTCGTAGCGAGGAAGGCCGAAAGATCCGGCAGGCCTTCATCGCCCCGCCCGGCTATAAAATCGTCGCGGCCGACTATTCGCAGATCGAGTTGCGGATCATGGCCCACCTATCCGGCGATGCCGGCCTGCTGGCGGCGTTTTCGCAAGGCGTGGATGTGCACAGCGCCACGGCGGCGGAAGTATTTGAAGTGGAACTGGAGCAAGTCACCCACGATTTGCGCCGTTCCGCAAAGGCCATCAATTTTGGTTTGATTTACGGCATGTCGGCGTTTGGTTTGGCGCAGCAATTGGGTTTGCCGCGCAACCAAGCCCAGGCATATATCGATCTATACTTCAGCCGTTACCCCGGCGTGAAACAGTATATGGACAGCACCCGCGAACTGGCGAAACAGCAAGGCTATGTCGAAACCATTTTCGGCCGCCGTCTGTATTTGCCGGAGATCAACTCCCGCAACGCCGCGATGCGCCAATACGCCGAGCGCACCGCCATCAACGCGCCGATGCAGGGCACCGCCGCCGACATCATCAAGCGGGCGATGCTGGCTTGCGACGCCTGGGTAGGCGCGGACAATCCGGACGTGAAAATGATCATGCAAGTACACGACGAACTGGTGTTCGAGGTGGCGGAAACACGGCTAGCGGAACATATGGAAACCATCCGCGGCATCATGTCCGCCGCCGCCGATCTGCATGTACCCTTGCTGGTGGAAGTGGGCAACGGCGAGAATTGGGACGAAGCGCATTGAGTGTTACAGAGGCTGTCAGGCCATGAAATTCAAATTTTGGGGCGTACGCGGCTCAATCGCCACGCCGGGACCGAGCACCGTCAAATACGGCGGCAACACCACCTGTATCGAAGTCACCAGCAGCGCCGGCGACTTAATTATTCTGGATGCTGGTACCGGCATCCACGCGCTGGCGCAAAGCCTGCCCCAACAAGCCTTGACCGCGCATATTTTGATTACCCATACCCATTGGGACCATATTCAGGGCTTGCCGTTTTTCCTGCCAATGTTCAAATCCGGCAATATCATCAATATCTACGGCGGCCTGGAGCCCTTGACCCATCAAGGTATCGAGCGGGCTATGCATGTGCAGTTACAACACAGTTATTTTCCGATCAGCGAAGCGCAGTTAAAGGCCGAGGTGCGTTATTTCACACTGAAAGCCGGCGTACCGATTAACGTGGGTAGCGTACGCGTCACACCGACGGTACTGAATCATCCGGTATATAACTTTGGTTATCGCCTCGATGACACCGACGGCAGCTCTTTGTTTTTTACTGGCGATTACGAACCGCAGCTTATTCCTTATCAGCCGGATCATCCGGGGTACCCGGCTATGCAAGAGTTGATCGAGCAAAAGCACGAGGAAGTGATCGCGGCGATGGCCGGCGTCGATGCGTTGATTATGGACAGTTCCTACACCGACGCCGAATATGCTAACCGGCATGGCTGGGGTCATGGCACGTATCGCTCGGCGATGAATTTCGCGGCGCAAGCGGGTGCCAAGCGCTTGTTTTTGACGCATCATGAGCCGACGCGGAGCGATGCTGATTTGGAGGCGATTTTTGCATCGCTTTTGCAAGCGGGTGAGGTTTCGGTTTGTTTGGCTCGGGAGGGGGAGAGGTTTGAGTTGTTGGATGACTCTGGTCAGTCCGAATAAGTTAGGCCTGATTTTGCGGGGGTTTGGTTTTTTGTGTCGCTGGCGCGACGGTTTGATTTAATGTCGGTTTGCGGACCGACAACCGCGATACTTTCGCTACGAAAACCATCCCTGGTTTTCGCCCTTCGGGCCAGCCTATAGGCTGTTCAAATTCGCTCCAAGCGAATTTGTGCTCCGCCAAAAGAAAGTATCCAAAGAAAAGGCGGCCCGGATGCCGCTTGTTCCCTGCGCGCCGAAGCGTTTATCGAGGGTCGGCAGAAGGGGCTTCCCAGCCCCTCCGCCGACGCGCCGCATCCTTGCGGCGCCCCTTCGGGCTAATCTCGATAAACGCTCCGGTGCTCGGCGCGGCATACGGGAGAAAACCGTCCCGGGATAAAAGTCGGTTGGTGAAATATCCTCGTTCCCACGCGCTGCGTGGGAATGCAGACTATCCGCGCCAGCGGTAGCATACGACCAAGCAATCAAACGAGGTCAAACTCATGGGCCGCAGTCGTTACCGTATTCTCCAATCCCAGCCGCCGCATTTCATAACCTGCATGGTACTTAACTGGATACCGTTATTCACCCGCCCGGCTACCGTGCAAATCGTACTGGACGCTTTGCTTTACCGCCAACAACAGCACAATTGGCGAATATACGGCTACGTCATTCTGGAAAACCATTTGCACCTGCTAGTACAAACTGACGATTTACCTGATCAATTGACCCACTTCAAATCGTATACGGCGCGGCATTTGATCGATTACCTGGAATCTATCAATGCCGAACGTTTATTGCAGCAGTTACGCTGGTTCCGCAAAACACACAAAACTGACAGGGAATATCAGTTGTGGGAGGAAGGTAGTCATCCGCAGATGATCGAAAACCCTGAGGTCTTGCGGCAGAAATTGGACTACATCCACCTGAATCCGGTGAAACGCGGTTATGTTGATTTACCAGAGCATTGGCGCTATTCGAGTGCCCGGAATTATGCGGGCCAGGAAGGATTGTTGCCGGTCTATCGGGATTGGTTTTAGCCTGACCGCAGCGCGGCTGGTTTGCGTTCCCACGCGGCGCGTGGGAACGAGATAAATCTTTTTTGGCTGGCTATCAGGAGGATATAGTCTCAATTCCGCGTGGGCACAAAACCCGTGCCCACCCTTAGCTGGACTGACCCTACTGGACCTTAGTAGTCAATCATTTATCTCCGCATAAACGGCACGAATCAACGTAAGCACTTCGCGGCAAAGTGGCATAACGGGAACACCTTCGTCTCGCATACTCCCAAAATGGAAGTCCTCAGGCAAAGTTGTCCCTATGGCCATAATTGAGAGAGGAAAGTGATGGGTATTTTTCTTCCGGAACTCGTAGAGTTGCTTGGTTAATGGTGTTAAGCCCGCTGTTTTTACAAAATTCGGCTTTTTAGCGTTTTGTTCCACCTTTACGTGCCTCCTTAAGATGGCAAGCCCTTCATGGTCTTCATAAGACTCCCCACTTTCAGGGTCTGTAAACCGGAAGTAGGCTGTGAGTGCGGTTGACTCAAAGAAGCTATATGCGGCATTCAGGAACGCGGAAACCAACCACCGAAAACTGTTTCGGTTGGTTTGTGTGGAAAGCGCATCGAAGAAAAACTCGCACTCTTTGACTTTGTCATCAAGATCGGGAACTGCCTCCATGTCCCACCGACTGAACCAGTCATTCAAATCAATTGCTTCAGTACTAGACATGAGAAACCTAACAATGAATTATATTGTTTCCGTATATATTCCACATAGTTTAGACATACGGAAAAGCATCATCACCCCGCCCTCTCAATCATCCCCTCAGCCTGCTTAGCAAACGCCTTCAAATCGCCTTTCTTCACCGTAGCGCGCGGAATCACAATCGCCGCATCGATATCGACATACAGATAAACATAGTCTTTATGCTTCTCCACCCTCAGCATGTCTTTCCAAAGGGTTTTGCTTTTGCCGCCGGGGGCGCGTTCCTGCAGGAATTCCGGCTCGATGCTCAGCCAATGGATGCCAAACAGTGCCTTCTTTTCCGCCTCGGTGTATTTGTTGAAAAACTGCCGGCGCAAATCCATCTTCATGATGAACGGCGAGGCGAACGACCAGGCCAGCGCCAGGATGGTGATGTAGGCGGTGGTAGTCATATCCACGTAGTACACGTAATAAAACAAGGCAATAGCCATCATCACGCCGGGGGCGAAGATGCGGTTTTGGCGGAGCTTTTTCTGCATTTCCGGGTCTTTTTTCAGCCTTTCCTCATTAAAGTGGACCAGGTCTTCTTCACGGAATTCGTATTCGATTTCTAACATGGGTATCGCTCAGTGGAGTTGTGGGTTAGTGCATTTTCATTTTGGCGTGGGTACTGCGCCGGAATAGGTTGGATAAGGTCAGCATCCCAGTGCGGAAGTAGCCGTGGATTGCGACTTGGTGCATTTTGTATAACGACAAATACACCGCATAGGCGATAAAGCCGCCGACGCTGACGGTGCCCATCAAACTGCCCATCAAGCTGCCAACCGTGCTGAATTTACCGAGTGACACCAAGGAACCGTAATCCCGGTAGACAAACGGCACAGCCGGCTTGCCTTTCAGGCGGTTGACGATGGTTTTGGCTACCGTGGAGGCCATTTGGTGGGCGGATTGGGCCCGCGGCGGGACGTTGCCGCCGTGGCCGACCCACTCGCAGGCGGCGCAATCGCCGATGGCAAAGATGTTCGAATCGCTGGTTTGTAGGGTTTGATCAACCACCAATTGATTGATGTGGTTGGATTCCAAACCGTCCAAATTTTTCATCCAATCCGGCGCCTTGATGCCGGCCGCCCAGACTTTTAAATCCGCATCGAACACTTCGCCGTCGTAGGTATGCACTTCGGTTTCGGTGACTTCGGTGACTTTGCGGCCCAGTTTTAACTGGATGCCGAGTTTAATCAATTGCTCCTGGGTGGCTTGCGACAAGCGCGGCGGCAGGGCGGGCAATAATTGGGTGGCGGCTTCGATGATGGTGATGTTGACGTCTATCGAGCCTTCCAGGCCGTAAGTCGCCAGCAATTTGGTCACTTCGTGCAACTCGGCGGACAATTCCACGCCGGTGGCGCCGGCACCGATGATGACAATCGACAGCGGCTTGTCGCGCTGGCGGCTTTGGTTGGCGTAGGACTGAATGTAATAGGTCTCCACCAATTGCTTTTGAAAGCGGAAGGCTTCCTTGGTAGTGTCGATAAAGCGGCAATATTTGTCCACGCCCTTGATGCCGAAGGTGTTGCTGACGCTGCCGACCGCCATCACCAGCGTGTCGTACTTGAAACGGCGTTGCGGAATGATTTCTTCGCCTTTCTTGTTGGTGATTGCCCCAACGACGACTTCCTTGTTTGCTCTATCCAGGCCTTCCATCCGGCCGAACAGAAAGCGGAAATGATTGCGGTGGGCCTGGGACAGATATTCAATTTCCTCGGCTTCGGCCAGCGTACCGGACGCCACTTCGTGCAACAGCGGTTTCCAGATGTGGGTGGACGCGGCATCCAGCAAAGTCACTTCCACCTTGCCGGCTTTGCCGAGTTTATGCCCCAATTCCGTGGCTAATTCCAGCCCCGCCGCTCCGCCGCCAACGATCAAGATTTTAGGTAATGCATCCGCCATGTATCTTCCCCTCAAGTGCTGTTTGCCACGTTGGCAAACAAAAAAAATCGCTATCCCGGCCTTAGTTGTCTATTTCCTGATGCCGGCATTATAACCAAACCTGTTCGGGCTGGCCGATTTTGACGGGATGAACTCGCGCCGGCAACGGTCGGCTAGTCGGAAGACGGGAAAGGCGCTGATAAAGCAACCGGATTTTAACGAGAGCTTTAAATTATGCTTAGATATTGCTAGCGCATGCGCGCCCAGTAAATTACGCCCTGTGGAGTTATCGAATGCCGCGAAACCAACTAGCCCAGGCGCTTGTCAATCCAGGCTTTTTATTGATTTTATTCGGCCTGCTAGCGGGCTGTGCATCCGAGCCGCCACAGCCTTCCATGCCGGTCCAGTTGCCGGAGTATCAAAACAATGCCGCTTACAACAAGCCTTACACCGTCAAAGGCATCACGTATTACCCATTGGCATCGGGGAATGGTTACCGGGAAACCAGCCTAGCTTCCTGGTACGGCGCGGAATCGGGCAATCGCACGGCCGACGGTAGTCGCTTTGATCCGCAAGGTCTATCGGCAGCGCACAAAACCCTGCCGATACCGTCGAAAGTCCGCGTCACCAATTTACGCAATGGCCGTTATGTGGACGTGCTGATTAATGATAGAGGGCCGTTCAGTCCGAATCGGTTGATCGATTTATCGCAAGGCGCGGCCAAGCAAATCGGTATCAGCGGCTTGACGGAAGTAGAGGTAAGTTATCTGGCAACGCCGTCCGGCGTGGAATGAAGTCGCAAACCCGCTCCAGCCTCTAAAAACAACAGGAACGGGTTTACCAGCTCTCAATGTGCTGTTATTGAATTAGACAATGGCTGTGGATTTCATTGTTACCGCAAAACGCCGCTTGCTGTTGCCAGCTAACTTGAACATCGCAAACACCGAACCAAACAGCCAAAACGCACCAGGGAGCGGTACGACTTGCACCGGGGCGTTGATTGCATCGGGAGCAAAATCGGAGATTTGTCCAAAACCCGCAGGCAGAGCCCCGTCGCGCGGCCAGAGATTCCAGGTGTAGCTCGATTTGGCAAGACCATTCGAGGGCAGCAAGCTCGCGGCAATGTCGGCAATCAACTGATTGTCTTTAATTTTGGCGGTCCCCGCGGCGAAAGCGGTAGTGGAAGAAGTCGGAGCCAACAGGCTTACCAAACCGCTGCCGTCCATGTTGAAACGCACGACCGAATCGAACAGTACTTGCGGCAAGCCATTTGCGGTAAACCGTCCGCTGCCGGCGCCGCGGTCGAAGCCCCAAATGTAGTAACCTAACGGCGAGCCGCCGAGGTTACCGGCAAAGGTGCTTTCGAAATGAAAAATATCGCTGGCCGGGTTGTAAGTAACCGAGGCACTGATCACATCCAGATCGCCGGTCTTACTGCCGAAATAAGTTGCCAGATAATCGCCGGGGGCATCATGCACGGCACTGGCATTCGCTGGCGCCGCACCCATCAACAAAACGGCGGCAAATACTGTTTTAGCAATGTTTAATCTCATACTTCTATCCTCTGTCGATAAGATCATTAAGGTACAGCTAACCAGCGGCAAGCCTCGGGTTGGCTGCGATTTTTGTTCCATGGGAACCTTTGCTGTTGCGTCGGCATTGACCAACTGCCTAGCGTGAATGCGGCTCTGCCTTCAGTCAACTTAGGGGACTTGCTCAAAGCAAACTGCATTCCGAGGTTTATTCCGCCAAGTAGTCGCCAAGTTCAATGCGTTTGAAATTTATTTTTCGGACAATTGATAGCGGGATAATTTCAGCAATGCGCTGACGGCAACTATCGAGCAGATCAAAACGGTAATTTGCCGGGAGCGTTATTAACCCGGCTCTTAAATACCGTTCGCCTTAATACCCTTGCCTGTTGAAGGATACAGCCGCCCGGGCTTCGACGAGCTCAGCCCGAACGGAATACCTGGATAAATAGGGCCCGGTTAATAAGCGCCACCGATACCGCAAGTACGGACGATTGATCAACTCCTGGCTTAGCGGTGCAGCACGATCAAATAATCGCCAAACCGCGTAGAGCGCAGCTGCAGAGAGGTCTCCAAGGCCGCCAGCACCGACAGGGCTTGGTCGGTACGAAACACACCATTGACGCGGCGTTGGGCCAGTTCAGGATCGTTGATAAGCAAAAATCCACGGTGATAGCGATTCAGCTCGGCAAGCACTTCGCCCAAGGGCCGATTCTCGAACACCAGCTTGCCACGCTGCCAGGCGGTAACGGTCTGGCTATCGATGTTTTGCAAATTGCCCAAGCCCGTTTCGACGCTGTAGGTTATTTGCTGGCCCTCGGCGACAACGGTGTGCAGCGCTTTGCCGTCGGCTTGTTGCAAATCTACCGCCACGCTGTGTTGAGTGACGCTGACTTCGGTTTTACCGTCACGCAGCCGCACGTTAAACGCCGTGCCCAGCGCGGTGACGCTGCCATGCTCTGTATTTACCCGGAAAGGCCTGGC
Source organism: Methylomonas fluvii (assembly GCF_014850975.1). GTDB lineage: Bacteria > Pseudomonadota > Gammaproteobacteria > Methylococcales > Methylomonadaceae > Methylomonas > Methylomonas fluvii. Next base: position 454,135 of record NZ_JACXST010000001.1, read on the forward strand.
TTTGTCGGGGCTGACTTCAAACCAGGCTTCGCCCTGTAGCAGCGTCAATTGCCGCTGGACACCGTCAATATTCACATCCAACGCACTATTGCTGTTCAAATGTAGCGTCGAACCATCGCTAAGATATACGTCACGCCGCTCGCCGAAACCGGTATGAAAATCGGCGCGTAACACCGTCCACAAAGGATTAAACAACCACAAAGCCAGACAGCCGCCCGCTAATGCTGGCAGCGCCCAAGCCCGGGAACGAAAGAACGGCTTGGGTTTGAGCGCCGGGGAAATCTCTATCCTTGGCGCTACAGCATCCAGCGCTCCCCATAATTCACGCAACTGTGCATAGGCTTGGCGATGCAAGGGATCGGCGGCCAACCAGCGGCTAAACTCGGCCTGTTCAGTCGCGCTAAATTTACCGCTATCCTGCCTGACCCACCAATCACGGGCTGCGGCTTTAATCTCGGCAGAGATTTTCATTGCCAATGTCCGCTTGGAGCCAAGACAGGGCAACGCATCCTGCCAAGTAAGCGATAAGAGCTAAAGATTGTCATTGGGCGTAATTCAGGGTTGGTGACATGCCATTATAGGACGCATAACCCCGTGAAAACAGGAGGGAATCGGCTAAAAATCGTCTAGCGCTTGCAAGGCGGCTAAGGCATTGCGCAAATGTTTTTCCACCATATTGCGGGATATGCCCAAGCGTTGGGCGATTTCCGCATGACTGAGTTCTTCGAACTTGCGCAGCACGAAGACCGTCCGGCATTTGGCGGGGAGTCTATCTATCGCCGCGACCAAACGGTCCAAGCGCTCGCGCGCCAGACTAATTTGCTCCGGGTCGATACCGTCGCTAACCTGCAAGGCCGCGTCGCCAGTATCATCATGGTCTACATGTTGATTGCGAGTATTGCGGCGGCGCTCGTAATCGGTGGCCAGATTAGCGGCGATGCGATGCAGCAAAGCGCGCGGGTTATCGGCTTGCTGCCATAAATTGCCAGCAAACATGCGTTGGTAGGTTTCCTGCACGATGTCGGCGGCGGTATCGAGACAGCCACAGCGTCTAAACATCACCCGGCGTAATTCCTCGTCGTAAGCCTCAATCAGGCGGGAGATGTGGAGAGCGTTGCTCATGGTTAGGGTATGCGGATTTTGGTGTCGTTAATTGGGCGAACAACCAAGATTCATGCCAGAGCACTAAAATAGCGGTATTTAAGGCATTTGGCGGCAAATTGACCAGCATTACCGGAGCAATACGCTCTAAACAATGCGGGATATAGCCTATTTAATAAAGTTATTTAACATAGTTAATTTCCATCCGGCGCAGTTGAAGCCGATAGCTTATTGGCCCTATTTATCACTAGTATGCCGTTCGGGCTGAGCTCGTCCAAGCCCAGGCGGGTGCACCCATCGACAGACTGAATACGCTCAGGGGTATAAGACGAACGTTATTTTAGGGCCGGGTTCATAACGCTAGAATCAACAACGCGACGAACTCCGCATTTAAAATACTGTAATCCCAAGCCTCCACCAGCCTGGCGATACCCTTACACACCTATACAAAATCCCAGGCAAGCCAGGTTGCGACCGTGTCGGAAATAAGACAAAAACCTGAACGGGAATATAGCTTTTAGAGCTAACTGCCTGACCGGCAACTAAGTTATGCTGTTATCCACAAAAGCTGTGGATAACCTTGGGGATAAAAAGTTTTTTCGCGCTCTAAATGCCTAATTTTTGGGGCCTTTGCTTAGATTGACTCAATTTTAGACAACAGTTTATACAATTTAAAATCAATAACTTACATGCAATACATGAACATTAGGGCCTACGGCCAGGCATTCTTTGGCCGCCGACAGTGTCAAGTAATTTTTTGTGCATAATTAAAATTAATCTCTTGCATTTTTGCCTAAATAATCTAACCGTTTTCCACCTGAAACCATTCTAAATTTGCCTGGGAGCATTCATATTATTGTCATTAAATACCCGACAATTGCCGTATCGGACACTGGCTGTTATTCGATGGCTTTGACCAACGTCAATGTCGACAACAAATCGTGAATGGCAGGTTGATTTGGCGAACCTTTACCGACCGCAAAGCAACTGACTTGGACAACTCGTCAACTTAAGGTTAATTCGCAACGTGTAGCATCAGCAGCCCATTTACGAAAAATTCAATACTCAAGAAAAGGAGCTCCCAGCATCGACATGGCCCGGCCAAACCCATACCGGCTAAGACCAGAGTGCGCCAATGGCTGGTTGTTATGCGAATTGACGGACGTACCGACGTTGGTCAAGCCGCGTTTTATTAACTTTAATTCGCCATAGCGACCAAGATTGCTCATACATTGCAAAAAAAACCGGTAGTCAAAATAATTGACTACCGGCTTGGGAGAAACAATGAATAAGCTATTGCACGGAGCAAATTTTCACACTCCGCGATTGCACTGACCGAAAGTCATTTTCAAAGTTCCATTTTAATTTGAAGCTGCTGCTACTCCCACTCTATCGTCGCGGGTGGCTTGCCGGAGATGTCGTAGGTGACGCGGGAAATACCCGGTACCTCGTTGATGATTCGGCGTGAGATCAAGTCCAGAAAATCGTAAGGCAAATGTGCCCAGCGCGCGGTCATGAAGTCTATGGTTTCGACAGCGCGGATCGCCACCACGTAGTCGTATTTGCGGCCATCGCCCATGACGCCCACCGATTTAACCGGCAAGAACACCGCGAAGGCTTGGCTGACTTTGTGGTACAGGTCGTGGCGATACAGCTCTTCGATGAAAATCGCATCGGCTTGGCGCAGCAAATCGGCGTATGGTTTTTTAACTTCGCCGAGAATGCGCACTCCCAGGCCGGGGCCGGGGAAGGGGTGGCGGTGGATCATGTCGGCCGGCAAGCCCAGCTCCAAGCCCAGTTTACGTACTTCGTCCTTGAACAATTCGCGCAAGGGCTCGACCAGCTTCAACTTCATGTTTTCGGGCAGGCCGCCGACATTGTGATGCGATTTGATCAGATGCGCCTTGCCGCTTTTGGCGCCGGCCGATTCGATCACGTCCGGGTAAATGGTGCCTTGCGCCAGCCATTTGGCGTCGGTGAGTTTGCCGGCTTCTTCGTCGAAGATGTCCACAAACAGGCCGCCGATGATTTTGCGTTTTTGTTCGGGGTCATTAACGCCGGCGAGTGCAGTCATGTAACGGGCTTCGGCATCGACGCGGATTACCTTGATACCCATATGTTGGGCGAACATCGCCATCACCTGATCGCCTTCGTGCAAGCGCAGCAAGCCGGTGTCGACGAATACGCAAGTCAGTTGTTCGCCGATAGCGCGATGCAGTAAAGCCGCCACCACTGAGGAATCGACACCGCCTGACAGACCCAAAATCACTTGATCGCTGCCGACTTTTTCGCGCACAGCAGCGATGCTGTCCTCGATGATATTGCTGGCATTCCACAACGCTTGACAACCGCAGATTTCCAACACAAACCGGCTTAAAATCCGCCCGCCTTGCTTGGTGTGAGTCACTTCCGGGTGGAATTGCAAGGCATAGAAGTGTTTGTCTTCGTCGGCGATGCCGGCTATCGGCGCACCGTCGGAGCTGGCGATTAATTTAAAGCCGGTCGGTAATTCGACGACACGGTCGCCGTGGCTCATCCACACATCCAATAAGCCGAAACCTTCCGGTGAGGCATGATCTTCGATGTTCAACAACAATTTGGAATGGCCGCGGGCACGAATCTGCGCGTAACCAAATTCGCGGTGATCGGACGATTCTACTTTGCCGCCTAGCTGCTCGGCCATGGTTTGCATGCCGTAGCAAATACCCAGAACCGGCACGCCCATTTCAAAAACGACTTGCGGCGCGCGCGGCGTGTCGCTGCTGGTCACGGTTTCCGGGCCGCCGGAGAGGATGATGCCGTTGGGCGCAAAGTTTTTGACTTCATCGGCACTGCAATCGCAGGAATAGATTTCGCAATACACACCAATTTCGCGGATGCGACGGGCGATCAGTTGCGTGTACTGCGAGCCGAAGTCGAGAATCAGGATCTTGTCGGAATGGATATTGGTCGCGTGGGATGACATGACGGAAAACCTTTCAAAAATGGAGGGTGGGCCGACTACGAGCCCACCGGAAAATCTAAGTGACGAACGTACTACAAGCCCCGATACAACTGATCGAGCAGACTTTTATTGTTATCGAAACCTTTGACGTGCCGATTTTCGAGCAGCGAACGCGTCATACGTTTGATAAACCGCAAATAAGGGGCCGCGCGCATGTAATGCCGTAAATTGCTATGGCCGCGTACAATCGCGGAAATTCGTTCGGCATTTTCTGGGATTCCCCAGCTCATGGCTTGGTCGGCAGGGTGTTCTGCTTTTTTGAAAAACATCGTCACATTACCGCCGTCTTCGGAAAACACATGTCTATCCTCGATCAGACCGGCTTTTTCACCCATGCGGCGCAGTGTCGCCAAATTGAAATTGTACAGATGCGCCTCATGAAAAGTGCTACTCGGCGATTGGCAAGTGGCTTCTATGTTCGGTACTTCCACTACCAACACGCCGTCCGGTTTCAACAAGCTGCGCAACTTGCCCAACACAAACAAAGGGTCTTCGGTGTGTTCCAATACGTGCCAAATGGTGATCACATCAAAGCTGTTCTCTGCGAACTGCGCATCTTGAATAAAGCCAAATTGCAAATTCAGATCGTATTGCGCGGCGGAATATTGGCCGTAACCCTTGTTCGGTTCGATGCCGTGCAGATCGTGGCCCAGCGATTTGATTAAATAAGCAAACTCACCGCCGCCGGTGCCCACGTCCAGTAGAGTTTGCGGTTTATGCAATAAGTGTTTGATTTTTTCATGCCTGGCCAGCGCAACTCGGCCGGCGCGCAGGATGTGTTTGGCTTTGGGGGCGTAGGTGTTTTTGTACTCCAGCCGATAATCTTCTTCGTAAAACTGCCGAGGATCGTGCGGAAACGGATCGCTCCAGACCAGTCCGCAGTCCTTGCAGATGACGCTACGCAACTCGGCGCCGCTACGACTGCGCATGGATAACACGGCAACGTGGTTGCCGCCGCAAAGATTGCATGGAGTTGAAGATGTTTCGGACATTAAGCTACTTCTGTGATTTGTGTTCGATTAAAGCGGGTCAACGCGAAAGGCGCAGGCCCGAGAGTAAAAGCTTGAGGGCCGGATTTAGTTCATATGGTAATTCGGCGCTTCCTTGGTAATCGTCACATCGTGGACATGGCTTTCGCGCATGCCGGCACTGGTGACGCGCACAAACTGGGCGTTTTCGTGCATCAACGCGATGGTGCTATTGCCGGTGTAACCCATACTCGAGCGGATGCCACCCAACAATTGATGCACAATCGCCAGCACGCTGCCTTTATATGGCACCCGGCCTTCAATACCTTCCGGCACCAATTTTTCCACTTGATCGGTATCTTCCTGGAAATAGCGGTCGCTGGAGCCCTGCTGCTGCGACATGGCGCCCAGTGAGCCCATGCCGCGATAAGATTTGTAGGATCGGCCTTGGAATAATTCCACTTCGCCAGGCGCTTCTTCAGTGCCGGCAAACAAACCGCCCAACATTACCGCATGCGCGCCGGCCGCCAAGGCTTTGGCAACGTCGCCGGAATAACGGATACCGCCGTCGGCAATCAAAGGTACGCCTGTTCCTCTTAACGCATCCGCTACATTGCTAACGGCAGTAATTTGCGGCACGCCGACACCGGCGACAATCCGCGTGGTACAGATAGAGCCCGGACCAATACCCACTTTGACGCCGTCTGCACCCGCTTCGACCAATGCCAAGGCGGCCGCTGCGGTGGCAATATTGCCGCCGATAACCTGGACTTGCGGGAAGTTTTGTTTTACCCAACGTACTTTATCCAGCACGCCTTGCGAATGGCCGTGAGCGGTATCGACGATAATGACATCGACGCCAGCTTCCACCAACGCGCCAACCCGTTCTCCGGTATCCGCGCCAGTGCCGACCGCCGCACCGACGATCAGTCTTTCCTGTTCGTCCTTGCAGGCTTGCGGATTGTCTTTAGCTTTTTGAATGTCTTTTACGGTGATCATGCCGCGCAAATGAAAGGCATCGTTGACGACCAGCACTTTCTCGATGCGGTGCTTGTGCAGCAAGTCTATGACTTCCTTGTGCTTAAACGACTCATGGACCGTTACCAGTTTGTCTTTCGGCGTCATGATCGAACGAATCGATTCGTCCAGCCGGGTCTCGAAGCGCAGATCGCGGCTGGTGACGATGCCAACCAATTCTTCGCCATCCACCACGGGCACGCCGGATATATTTTTAGCGCGGGTTAATTCCATTACTTCGCGAACCGTGACGTTGGGCGACACAGTGATCGGATCTTTAATCACGCCGCTTTCGTATTTTTTAACGCGTCTGACTTCCGCCGCTTGCTGCTCGACAGTCATATTTTTATGAATGATGCCGATGCCGCCTTCCTGAGCAATAGCAATGGCCAGGCGGGCTTCGGTCACCGTATCCATTGCCGCGGACACTAGCGGGATGTTCAGCTTAATTTTGCGAGTCAGCTGGGTTTTTAGTTCGACTTCGCGCGGGAGTACGCTGGAGTGGGCGGGCACCAATAAAACATCGTCAAAGGTGAGAGCTTCTTGAATGATTTGCATAATCACACCGGGTGGCTAATCGTAAATAAGCCAGCCATTGTACAACTTAACCTGCAATCCGAAAAATCGGAAATAGTCAATGGTATTTAGGTCCGTGCTGGTTTTTGCTTGAGAGCGCAGCCGCAATGGCTAAATATTCGCTGGTATTGGGCTTATGCAGGAAAATCCCCAGTACACCCATCGCACTGAAAATATACAAGGTGTTAAATCCATCGCCGAGAATGAACATCGCGAAGCCGAACAAGCTCACGAGTTCGATCAAAAACTGCGTGACAACTATTGTAGACAAGTAGCGCTGCTTGGCGGTTTTCGGTCCCGGCATGGTTTGATTCAGACGCAGCAGGATGTGCCGCAGCAGTTTGGTAACAGGAAACAACAAAATCGCTAAGCCGTAGAGCACACTCCTGATCAGCACTCGTTGCGCTTCGTCAATGCCTAGTTGCAGTTCGCTGGCCCAGAGATGGCAAGCCAGGTTGTAGCCCACTACCGTTAGCAACGCGCCTGCACAGATAAGCCAGTGCGGACGCAGGTCTTCGGCTGATGGCTGGGATCGAGCGGACATCGAGAACTCCTAACAAGCGCGGTTGCGGTAATCGCGGAGGATAACAACAAACGCCACAAAATCATAAACAGCATGAATCACCATGGGCACCAGTAGATTGCGTTCGCCACCATAATCCAGCATTACTCCCATATACAAGCCCATTAGCATCGCTAAAACCGCGTATAGCGGTGTGACCGCATGCACCAAGGCAAACAACAGATTGCTAGCCCACAAGCCTACGCTTGCGCCCCAGCCGTTTTCCAGCCAGGGTTGCAAGAAACCGCGAAACAGCGCTTCTTCAGCAAAGCCGGCAATCGCCGCCAGTATCAGCAAATCGGTCCAATGCCGGTATGCCAGCCTGGCACCCAAGGTTTCCAGCAGTAAATCGCGAATCTTTTGGATTGGCGGATAGCTCAGCTGTTGCATCGCAAAAAACAATACCAGTAGTGGCCCGGTTGCTAATAAACCAATACCCAATGCCGCCTCGGAAAACGCCAGACTGGCGAACGGATCAAGGTCGGCAAGCCAGCCTAAAGCCAGCGCCAATACCGCTAAAGAACCCTCGAAATAACAGGCAATTCTGAAAAAAGCGTTTGAAGCGGCAGGCTGGTTTTCCATGGCATTGGGCTTTAGGCAAACGGGGGACTGAAAATTCTAAACAAAAACCATTAGAATTGGCAGCATTAGCGATCACAGATCATCATCATGCAATGTTTCATCTATAAAAGCCTGAAAAAAGACGAACTCTATTTATATCTGGACAAAAAAGACGACTTTTCCGCCGTACCGGAAGCCTTGTTCAAAAGCCTTGGCCGCTTAACATTTGTGATGGAGTTGCAGTTGAGCCCGGATCGCAAATTAGCCAGGGAAAATCCGGAAAAAGTCATGGCCAGCCTGCAAAGCAAAGGCTTTTTCGTGCAATTGCCGCCGACATTGATCAGTGCCATGCCAGCGTCGCTGGACAAGCACCTGCACTGAAATCGGGCGCGCCATATTGGTATATCCGTGCTAACATGCTCACAAAAAATCTTTATCGGAAAGCACGGTTTTTGCTCACTTATTTTAGTCAGACCAGGATACGCAACACATGTCAGATAATCCATTAGCTTACGAAGACGCAAAGTCTAAGGGCATACTTTGGGGTTTTGGTTCGCTGTTAGCCGTTGTTCTGATTATCATGCTGGTGTTAGGTGAATGGTGGAGCCGGGAGCCCGAGCAATTCAGCGTTCAGGACGAAGCGATCGAACGGATGAATGTCACACATACCGATCAAATGCCGATTGGCTATGTGTATGCCAACACCTTGGCGCATATCGCCGACGTGATTCTGTTCAAATCCGGCGGCTACTTGTCCAACGACGTAGCCCCGCCCGGACTGTTTTGCGATAACATTCAAAACTTCGAATACGGCGCACTGGTCATGTTGCGCGACGGCACCACCGCATTGCGTAACCATTTCGCCCGCGACCAATCGCAATCCGCGGAAGATCCCGATTTGGCAAAAGCCGAGCCTTACTTTTACTACGAACGTAACTCCTGGGCCTTGCCATCCACCGAATCGGAATACGTAAAAGGTATCGAAGCGCTGCACGCTTACATGGTTCGCCTGCAAAACCCGTCTTCGACTTCAAAAGCCGCACAGTTTCACTCCAGAGCCGATAACCTTTGGCAATATACCGAAGTTGTCATCAAGCGGCTGGGCGGTCTCTCCACCCGTTTAGCAGCCAGTACCGACAAATTTTCCGGTGCTACCCACGGCGACCCCTCCAATCCGGTCGACATCAATATGCCTACCATCGGCCAAACGCCCTGGATGGAGATCGATAACGTTTTTTACGAAGCGCGCGGCTCCTGCTGGGCCCTGTTACATATTCTGAAAGCCATCAAGCATGACTTTTCCGACATTCTGCTGGACAAGCGGGCGATGAATACCTTGGACAATATGATCCAGGCCCTGGAAAACGCCTTGTCTCCTACCTTGAGTCCGGTGGTATTGAACGGCGACGGTTTTGGTATCTTCGCCAACTATTCGCTGGCGATGGCTAACTACATTGCTCGCGCCAATGCCGCTGCGCTGGACTTGCGGGACGTGATGAACAGAGGTTAATGGCATCATGCAGGAACAAATTAACGAAAATCTGAAAAAAATCGAGACCTGGAAACGCATCATTTTCATGCTGATTTTCGCGGCCATCGACAGCTTGGTTAAACTGCTATTGTGGCTGGTGATTTTATTGCAGGTCGGTTCCGTGCTGTTTACCGGTGACGCTAACGCGAATATCCTCAACTTTGGCCGTAGCCTGTCAACTTACCATTATCATATTTTGCTGTTTTTGACTTTCAATACCGAGCAACTGCCGTTTCCATTTTCCGATTGGAACGAAACCGCCAAACTGGAATTGCTCGGCAAGCAGTAAACCTCCATGGAAGCAGCGCCGCGCAAAATCATCCACATCGACATGGATGCATTTTATGCGGCGGTTGAACAGCGCGACCATCCCCAATATCGAAATAAGCCCATCATTGTTGGCGGCAAGCCCGATTCGCGCGGCGTAGTCGCCACCTGTAGTTACGAAGCCCGCCAATTTGGCGTGCGTTCGGCCATGCCTTCCACACATGCTTACCGGCTCTGCCCGCAAGCCATTTTCGTTAAGCCGCGTTTTGATGTTTACCGGGAAGCCTCCGAGATTATCCGTGGTATTTTCGCTCGTTACTGTGAGCGTTTCGAACCCTTGTCGCTGGACGAAGCCTATCTGGATGTTAGCGATAGCGAGCTTTACCAAGGCTCGGCGACTTTGCTGGCCAAGCACATCAAGCAGGAGATACGCAGACAAACCCAGTTAGTGGCCTCCGCCGGCATTTCCTACAATAAATTTCTCGCCAAAATCGCCTCCGACCTGGGCAAACCGGACGGCTTGTATCTCATTACACCCGAACAAGGCCCGGCGTTTGTGGAAAATCTGGCTATCGGCAAGTTTCACGGCATCGGCCGCGCTACCGAACAGAAAATGTACGACTTGGGCATCGTCACCGGCAAAGATCTAAAGCAACTGCCGCTGGCGGAATTGCAACGGCATTTCGGCAAAGCCGGCCAACATTATTACAATATCGCCCGCGGCATTGATCCGCGCCCGGTCAATGCCAACCGAGTGCGTAAATCGGTAGGTATCGAAACCACCTTCGACCACGACATCGCCGATTTGAGCACCATTCTGCGTTATTTGCAGGACTTGCTGGAAAAAGCCCTAGTCAGATTGGCGGAAAAACAGCTGACGGCTTATACGCTAACCGTGAAAATCAAATATCAAAACTTTGTGCAAATTACCCGTGGACGCACCTTAGCGGAACCGATCAGCGATAGCCCGACGACTAAAATGCTATTAACGGATTTGCTGAAAAATACCGGAGTCGGTACTACGAAAGTTCGCCTGCTGGGCATTACCTTATCCGGTCTGGAAAATGGTCATAGCCGCCTGCGCCAATATAGGCAAATGGATATGTTCGACCTGGGTTGAAATAGCTTCGCCGCAGCAAGACGCACTGGAATAGTTCTGCCGCAATCTCGTCCGTATTTACACATTCACTCTCTTTCATCGGAAGCTCAATTACCCAACATGTTCAATCAGTTAAAAATTGCCGTCCTTATTCCCTGCCATAACGAAGAAGTGTCTATTGCCAAAGTGGTAAGCGACTTCAAACTGGCTTTGCCGGATGCGGCTATTCATGTGTTCGACAACAACTCCAGTGACAACACCGCCAGCGAAGCGCGGTCGGCGGGTGCGATAGTGCGCCATGAAACCCAGCAAGGGAAAGGCCATGTCGTACGCCGCATGTTCCGGGACATAGATGCCGACTTTTACCTGATGGTGGACGGCGACGACACCTATGACGCCAGTTTGGCGCCGGACATGGTCAAGTTGGCCATGAGCGGGCCTTACGATTTGGTGAATTGTATCCGCCGCGAAACCGGCGATGCGGCATATCGGGGCGGACATCGCTTCGGAAACCGTCTTCTAACCGGCGTGGTAAGGCAAATTTTCGGCAATAGGATTCTGGATATGCTCTCCGGCTACAAGGTGTTTTCCCGGCGCTTTGTTAAGTCCTTTCCGGCGCTGTCCACCGGCTTTGATATTGAAACCGAATTGACCGTACATACACTCGAGTTGTCGATGCCGGCAGCCCACCTCGAAGGCGAATATCGCGGGCGTGCCGAAGGCTCCGAGAGTAAATTGCGCACCTATCGCGACGGCTGGCGCATCCTGATGCTGATTATCAGACTGGTAAGGCACGAGCGGCCCATGGTGTTTTTTGGAGTACTGGCAGGTTTGCTAGTCATGGCCGCCTTGCTGCTGATCTGGCCCGTGATCGTGACTTATCTGGATACGGGCTTGGTGCCCAGATTTCCGACAGCCTTTCTTGCTATGGGCATTATGCTGCTGGCCTCATTAAGCGTTTTTACCGGCACGATTCTGGATACCGTGACGCGCGGGCGCAAGGAGTTGCGCATGCTGACCTATTTGCAATACCCGGCACCGGCCTATGCGCCAATTGATAGCACCAATTCAGCCGCCATCCGGTCTGCCGACAATAATGCTTTAACTGGCGGCAACGACGATCTGCTCGGGCAGATGTGGCGCTTCGGATTGGTGGGTATCGTGGGTTATATGGTGAATGCCGGCTTGGTCGAGTCGCTGGTTCTCAACATGGGACCGCTACGCGCGCAAATGCTGGCTTTTCCGGCGGCCGTTACCGTCACTTGGTGGCTTAACCGGCGCTTTACCTTCGGCGCCAGCCGCCATGCCATACACCATGAATGGCTGCGTTATGTGCTGGCCAATATGCTGGGCTGGAGCGCCAATAACGGCGCTTACTTGTGGATGATTTTCAGCGTACCGCTGGCTTACCAACATCCAGCACTGGCAGTTGCCGTGGGTTCATTGGCCGGGATGGTGCTAAATTTTTCGGCCTCGCGATTACTCGTGTTCAAAAAAACTCGCGAAGTCTAATGGTATTGACCCAAAAAATAGGCGTGCTTGTGCGAATGCAGCGAATTGAATTGATTTTTATCGGCGGATTCTTAGCCCATTTCGGCATCATGTATCCGGGCTTCATGTGCTATGACGCGGTCAATCAAATCCTTGAAGCCCGCGAAGGCGTCTATTCCGACTGGCATCCGCCGTTAATGGCGCTTATTTGGCGCGTCACCGACAACATCGTGCCGGGCCCTGCGGGCATGCTGTTTCTACAACTCGGTTTGGTGTGGACCGGCGCCTACCTGACCTTTCAAGCCTTTTTTAAGCCCTATGGCGGCAAGGCCTTAGCGCCATTACTTGGCGCAATATTATTTTTGCCGCCGTTGTTCGGTATCAGCGGCGCGATTTTGAAAGACATGCTGATGTGGGGCGCGCTATTCAGCGCTTTTGGCATTGCGGGGCATATAAGAAATCATGACGAACAAACCCCGCGCATTGCGTTTCTGTTACTCGCACTGATAGTTTTGGTTTTATGGTTAGCCATCTTGATCAGACACAATGCATTGTTCGCAACAATCCCCATACTCAGCTTTGCTTTATATCGCTTATATCCCAAAAACAGCCTATTCGGCTTGGTACGCGCAGCCGTTCCTGGCGCGGCGCTTACGCTGATCTTATTTGTAGCGACCGGAGCGATAAACAACCGGCTTGCCGACCGACATACCTATCCCTGGGTCGCCAACGCCTCATTTGATATTGCCGGCGTTATCAAAAGGCTTGAAGATAAAGGCAGACAACAAGCTATTTTCGATCAATTGGCTGGCAGCCTAAATTCAACAGGTTCTGTCGAGCCCTTGCTAAAAGCCTATACGCCGATGTATTGGCGGGAGGTTTTCCGCACCAAGCCGCCCACCTTGCAGCTGCCAACAAATTCGATGGAATCGCAGATCCATGGCTTTGAAAGCCTCTCCGACCAGCAACGGCAAACCCTGCATACGCTGTGGATACACACCCTACTCGCAGAGCCGGTTTTATGGGTGCGTCACCGCTTAGCTGTATCGAAATATGTCCTGGGTCTGGTGCCGGATAACAGCTGGAGCCCGGTGATAATGGCTAAAGATTTTCCCAGCGACTTAGAACAAGTCTATGGTTCCCATCCGCAAACGACCAAATTACAGGAGTGGCTAGAGGCTGGTATGTCGAAGTATGTCGAATACTGGTTTTTTCAACCCTGGCCTTATTTCGTGCTGACAATTTGTCTATTTTTTGCCGCCGCATTTCGTGGCGTGACTGTCAATATCGAAGTCATTTGCCTAACTTCCAGCGCCATTCTGCATGAATTTGGCTTGATGCTGGCAGCCCCTTCACCCGATTTTCGTTACTCACACTACATGGTTTTTTGTAGCCTGCTTAGTTTGCTGTTACTGGCGCGTCCCTGGTTGGCAAAAGCCAAATAATACCTTGGCTTTTGCAGTTTGAGTATGCCAGTAGAAAATGACGGTTTCTGGAAGTGATGAATTGTCACAATAGACCCAAATCGATCTATCGCCTAAAGTGATTCAATGGCTGCAATTTGAACATTACCAGCCATAACTAACTTTCACCGATGATATACAGAATAGATAATCACATGATGATCAAAAATTATTTTTTCGAAGACCATTTTTTGGTAGATGTACGGAAACTAACGAATTCCTTGTTAGGCTGCAGCGATGAGCGCTCCTTGCTGACGGAGATGCGTCTGAAAACGATCGGCATAGTCTTCGACGACGGCATCCCTCACGCTGGGGCGCGCCGCAAGCGCCGTGCGCCAGCCCGAAATGCGCGGAAGGCCGTCGAAGATCTGATGCGCGACCGTCGCGTCGATGATTCCGAAGTAACGGAAGAGCGGGGCGTAAACCGCATCGACCATGCCAAAGGCCGCGCCGGCGAAATATGGCCCCGTGCCTAGTTCTGACTCCAGCTTGCCGAGCCGGTCGCGGAAGGCGGCGCGCTTGGCATCGGCGGTCTCAGAGTCGCGAGCGAGGAGGAACTGCCAGCCTTCGGCGAAGGTCTGGGTGGCAAACTCGATCCACGCGCGGTGCTGGGCGCGAGGCAGTGCATCAGCGGGGTACATCGGCACGCCGCCTTGCGTTTCGTTGAGGAACTCGCAGATGACCACGCTTTCGAACAGGGTCGCGTCCTCCGCATTAGCCTGGCGCACCTTGAGCAACGGCACCTTGCCGGTCGGCGAAAGTGCCAGGAACCAGTTTGGCCTGGCTGACAGATCGACGTTTATCCGATCGAATTCCACGCCCTTCTCAAGAAGCACGATCGCGGCGCGCTGGACGAAGGGGCACAGCGGGTGGCTTATCAGGGTAAGTACAGTCATAGTGATGTGAGGCTCTAGATGGTTTATGGAGGGGAAACAGGGCACGGTTTTTTCCCCGCGTACCGCTGTTTCCTGTGCTTGGACTGGGGGGCTGTCGCTCAGCGCTGAAGCAGGCCTTCAGCGCCTCGTTGACTCAGCCCGAGCCAAGTCGCTTTCGCCGAACGTCTGGGCTGCGCGCTTAACCATTCAGCAGGCGGCCGCCGTCAACGACGATTTCGGAGCCCACCGTCCAGCGCGACTCATCGGAAGCCAGATACAGCACGGCTTTGGCCACCTCGTCGGCCGTACCGAAGCGGCCAAGCGGAATGCTCGCCGCAATATCTTTGTTGACCTGGTCGCGGTACGCCTCAGGAATCCCGAGTTTGTCGTACAGCGGCGTCGCGACCGGTCCGGGGCTAACCGCGTTGACACGAATGCCGCGTCCCAGCAATTCAGTTGAAAGCGTCTTCGACATATTCAGGAACGCAGCCTTAGTGGCGGCATACACGGACGAGCGGTCTGCGCCTGCATGCGCGCTGACGGAAGTGGTGAGCACGACGGAGGCGGGATTCGCGAAGACCGGGAGCAGTGCCTGCAGCAGGAAGTAGGGGCCCTTGACATTGATGTCGAAAGAGCGGTCGAACATCTCTTCCGTCCATTCCTCGATGGGCAGCCAGACAGATACGCCGGCATTGAGGAAGGCAACGTCTAGTTGGCCGTAGTGGTCCTTGATGACTTGTGCCAGTTCCTTTTGCGCGGCGACGCTGGCCGAGTCGGCGCGCAGCACCAGAACTTCGGGTCCCAGTTCGGCTTGGGCCTTTGCGATCGAATCGGGATTGACGCCCGTGACGATGACGCGGGCGCCTTCCGCTAGAAACTGCTTTGCAGTTTCCAGCCCGATGCCACTGGTGCCGCCAGTGATGAGAGTACGTTTACCTTGCAAGCGTGACATTGATTTCTCCTGTGAATGACGACCGACATGGTCGACAAGGCGAAATGATGCGCTCATACTCATAAATAGATAAGATCGTACTTTTGTATATAATTCATGCTAAATCCGCATGAATGGAGGTAACGACATGGACCGACTTCTTTTGATGACATGCTTCGCGCGCGCCGTAGAAACCGGAAGCTTTTCCGCCGCAGGGCGCGACCTGGGCCTAGGGCAACCCAATGTCAGCCGCTATGTGGCAGCGCTGGAAGATCATTTGCAGACGCGTCTGCTCCACCGGTCCACGCGAAAACTGTCTTTGACGCCGGAGGGCCAACGCTACTACGCGGACATCCGGCGAATCCTAGATGCGGTGGATGAATCCGAATCGTCCTTCAGGAACAACGTCGAGCCATCGGGGCTCTTGCGCGTAGCCTGCCCGACGGCGCTCGCACACGCATTCGTATTGCCGCACGTACCGACGTTTTTGGAGCGGTACCCCCAATTGACGTTGGATCTTCAGCTCAACGATCGTTACGTGGACCTGGTCAATGAAGGGACCGAACTCGCCATTCGCATCGGACACCTGGAGGACAGCGCCCTGCGCGCTCGGCGTCTTGGATGGTACGACCGCGTCTTCGTGGCCAGCAAGGACTATCTGGCCAAACGCGGAATCCCGCAGACACCGGATGACCTGCGCGACCACGACTGCGTCATCTACACCTTGCTGGCGTCTGGCGCGACATGGCGCTTCCGGGACACTGACATTCCGGTCTCCGGCAGGCTCAGGGTCAACTCGCCCGACGCCGTAGGCGCTGCGGTCACGGCAGGTTTAGGGGTGGGACATGGACCTGCGTGGCTGTTTGAGGACGGGTTGAACAGTGGTCGATTGCAGTTCATCCTGACGGGCTATGCTGTTCCGCCCGTCCCGGTGCAGATCGTCTATGTGGCCAACAGACTGCTCCCCACGCGAGCGATCGTGTTCATGGATTTCATGGCTGACGTGTTTTCGAGGATTCCAGCCTTGAACGCCAACACCCCTTTGCCGACGCTGTAAGAGGAACGACTGTCTCACGGGTAGCCATTTCATTTCTGCTGCTGGTTTTTGTCGCACTGAATGTGCGTGCTCAGGGTCAAGGTATGGCTCCTGTGAAGGTCAGCGTTCCCGACGCGGCGGTTATTTTGTTGAACGGTAAGCCAGCGTCCCTTGCTGACATCGATGTTGCATTTCGGGCCGCGTCTGCCGCGAAGTTAGGCAGCCCGGTAGGATACGCACCGCGTACCCTCTGGCTTTTGCTACCATGAAGGCTCCAATGATACGCGGTGCGTGCCCTACATCTGAGTGCAATTAGCATTGATCAAGCGTTATACGCTCCGAACTGGACATACAGAAAGGAACCTCAACAGTCCGCTTTTGGCCGATCCAAGGCGTTCAATATCCGGACAGGGTTTACAAAATGCATAGCCAGTTAGCAATATACAGTGAGCGGACGGCGAATAGCCTGTCTATAATATGCAAATTGATGATTTTGTTGCCGATAAATCCGATGTCCATCTGTCTATCTTACCGCCGCGCTTTATTACTGCTGGTTCAGATAGTGGCGGTTGCCATGCTCAGCCAGCTTACCGGCTGCGCCAGCAAGGAAAAAGCGCCGCTGACGGTGTTGCCCGCCCCCGAAGGCGGCAACCGGATCGCAGCGAATGATGCGCTGCAATTACAAGGTGCCCCTTATGTTTACGGAGGGGAGTCGCCCAGCCAAGGCTTCGATTGCAGCGGTTTGGTGTATTACGTCTATAACCGCCAGGGGGTGCGCCTACCGCGCGACACCCAATCCTTAGCCAGACAATTGCCGGCCATACAGCCCGAGCAAAAACAACCGGGCGATCTGTTGTTTTTCACCACCGAGCGGCCGTTTTCGCATGTGGGGATTTATATCGGCGATGAACGGTTCGTGCATGCACCGAGTAGTCGGACCGGGCAGGTGATGGTGTCTGACTTAAGACAGCCGTATTGGCGGGAACGCTTTATCGGGGTGCGCCGTCCTGTGGCGCGTTACTCGCTGTCGCTGAACGACAGCGATTTCATTGGCTGCCGTCTGAATTAATCCAACCAGCGTACCACCGCATCGCGCTGTTGCCGGGTCTTCGGCCGCGCCGGCGGGTTTTTCCGGTAGCCGAAGGCCACCATATACGCCGCCGACCAGTGTTCTAAATTTACGTCGGCGTCTTCCGCCAAGATCCGTTCTACTTCCACACGCTCAAAACCTTCTATCGGACAGGAATCGATACCGATCAGCGCCGCCACCGTCATCATATTGGCCAGCGGCAGATAGGTTTGCCGGGTGGCCCAATCGGTTAGGGTGCGTTCGGAACCCAGCAAGTCAAAATCGCTGCGCTGAAATTTCTCGATCAAACCGCTACGCAGGCTGATGATGTCTTCCGGAAACTGCTGCACCTCGCGCATGATGTGTTGCAGATAGGCGCTGTCGTAGCGCATGAAATGGCTTTTGCGGACCAGCGTCAACACCACATGGCTGGCGGTAGGCAGCTGCTTTTGCCCACCCCAGGTAACCGCCCGCAGTTTTTCCCGTAATTCCGGGTTTTGCACGACCAGAAACTGCCACGGCTCCAGTCCAAACGAACTGGGCGAGAGCCTGGCAACTTCTAAAATAAAATCGAAATCCGCGCCGGCGATTTTGCGCTCGGCGTCGAATTCCTTACAGGCGTGACGAAATTGAAATGCGTCGAGAATATCCTGTTTACTGATAGCCATCTTACAAGCTGTCGCCAACTTCACGTTGATAAAACGGCCATTTCTTCACGTGCAAATGCTTTCTGATCGGAGTTTTGATCACCGACACGCACAGCGCAATCGAGAACAAACACCATACCGCGCAATACTCGTTCGGATCGTTGGTGGTGACGTCGGAAATCCAGGGGCCGATCAAATAATGGAAAGCCACGAAGCGCCAGGAACCATACATGATAGGTAGATAAAACGCCGCCAGGATATACGAAAACGCATGCAAGCCCCAATTAAAGCCAAACAACCAAGTCACGGGTTGCGACATCAAGCCGTTCAAAGGCATTTGCCAGGCAATGTGCCACTCGCCGGACACCGAACAGGTTTGTACACCGCAAAAGCCTTCAGTACCGGGCACGCAGTCGCCGGCCCAGGCGAACGGATACATTTTAATCAGCATCGCCAGCGAACTGATGGCACATAAGGTGTAAACCGTGGTTCTAATTTTTAATTTGACGCTTTCCGGAATGAAGTACATCGCCACCATATTCACGAAAAACGGTTGGAAAGCGATATGCAGATAACCGAGCAGGGTGAGCACCTGATTATTGGGGTTATCGCACAAATTGATATACACATACGTTGCCGCCTGTAGCAGTTCCATCAGGGCAAAATAAGTTAACGGAATCCATAATTCCTTGGATTCGCCTTTGTAAGCCACGTAAACGGCGGTTGTTAAACCTGCGGCAGCCAGAACGCCTGACGCTTCTCCACTCCAACACATTGAAAAATACCTTCTTTATTTTAGTTATAGGCATAGACACCTAGTTTGTAAGCGTGCAATCCAACGGCGCTTAAGTTACTGATTCAGATGTCTATGGGTTCTGCTACGGTCCATCGTAAAGGGCGGGAATTATTACATAAACCGGACTAAATCGCCGGATTTTGGCGGATCAGGCTAGTACAAGTCCACCGGATCGACATCCAGCGACCAGCGCACCTTCTTGGCTTGTTTCAGCGCATAAATGGCGGGCAACAAATTGTCCAGCAAATGGTGCAATTCTTTGCGCTGCGGACTCTGCAATAGCAACTGGTAACGGAACAAACCTGCGCGCCTGGCCATCGGCGCCGTCACCGGTCCCAGGACCTGCACTTTGCCGGGATTTAGCTCGCTGATTTTCTGACAAACCGCCTGTAAAAATTGTTGCGGCTCTTCGGCTTTGCCGGCTTGCGCTCGCAGCAAGGCCTGATGGCCGAAGGGTGGCAAGCCGGCCTGCCGCCGTTCCTGCAGCGCACTTTGTGCGAAAGCCCGATAGCCTTTGCTTAGCAAGGTCTCCAGCAAGGGATGTTGCGGATGCCGGGTTTGCAATACCACCTTGCCGGGTTGATCGGCGCGGCCGGCACGGCCGGCAACCTGCACGATCAATTGCGCCAGCCGCTCGCTGCCGTGGTAATCAATGCTGAACAGCCCGCTGTCTATATCCAGAATGGCGACCAGCGTTACCCCCGGAAAATGATGGCCCTTGGCGAGCATTTGCGTCCCGAGAATTATATCGACCTGGCCATCGTGAATCTGTTCCAGATACTGTTCCAGCGAACCTTTACGCTGCGTCGTGTCTCGGTCCAGGCGGACTATCGTCTTGTCTGGAAACAAGCTTGCCAGGGTCTGTTCGATACGTTCGGTACCCAAACCTAGCGCCTGTAGTTCGCCGGTTTTACAGGCCGGGCACTGCTTGAGCAAAGGTTGTTCGCTACCGCAGTGGTGGCAGCGCAGCAAGCGGTCGGCGGCGTGAATTACCAAATTGGCATCGCAACGCCGGCAGCGCGACACCCAGCCGCAGCCATGGCAAATCTGCACCGGCGCATAGCCGCGGCGGTTGAGAAAAATCAGCGCTTGTTGTTTTTTGGCCAGCGTGGCTTGAATTTCAGCCAACAACGGTTCGGACAGACCGGCTTGCATGCGTTTATTACGTATGTCCAATAACTGAAAACTTGGCGCAGTGGCATTGCCGGCCCGATTCGGCAAATGCAACAGTTGGTAGCGGTGCTGGGCGACGTTCGCCATGCTCTCCAGCGACGGCGTCGCCGAGCCCAGTAGTACCGGAATGCCTAAACCCTTGGCCCTGGCGATGGCGACGTCCCGCGCGGAAAAGCGGAAGCCTTCCTGTTGTTTGAACGAGCTGTCGTGCTCTTCGTCAAGAATGATCAGACCGGGGCGCGGCATCGGCGTAAACAACGCGGACCGGGTGCCGAGCATGATGGCGGCATGGCCTTGTTGCATGCTCAGCCAGGCCTGCAAACGCTGGTTATCGGTTAATTTGGAATGGGTGGACACCAGGTTCACCGCAAAACGCTTGAGAAAGCGCTGCTCCAATTGCGGCGTCAGACTGATTTCCGGCAGTAAAACCAGGACTTGCTTACCCTGCGCCAAGACCTTGGCGATGATCTGCATATACACTTCGGTTTTGCCGCTACCGGTCACGCCCTCCAGCAACGATACGGCAAAGCGGCCCAGGTTGGCGATGACCGCATCGATAGCGGCCTGCTGTTCGGGGTTGGCCGGTAAAGCGGTCTTAGTGACGGCTAATCCGGCTCCCGCAACGGGATCTTGCGCCATGACCAAACCCTTATCGAGCAAGGCCTTCAACGCCGGCTTATAGGCACTAAGCGCGGCACCTGTCATCGCACTACCGGTGGCCTGCAACAAAGCCAATAGTGCTTGTTGCTTGGGCGCGCGGCGTAATTGTTCCGGGGAAACCAGCTGACCCTGCGGGCTGAGGCCGAAACAGGGTTGGTGTTGCAGTAACGCCGGCCGGCCTTGGCGCAAGGCCACCGGAAACGCTGCAGCCAGCACTTCACCAATCGGGTGGTGATAATAGCGGCTGGCCCAGCGTAATAACCGGATGTCGGTGTCAGCCAATAGCGGCTGGGCATCCATAATGGCGATGGCCGGTTTGAGTTTATCTATCCGGACGCAGGAATTGTCCGCGACCGCTAGCAAAATCCCCACCTGCTGGCGCTTACCGAAGGGCACCAACACTCTGACACCCACTTGCCATGCGGGCACACTAACGCCGGCTGGCGGCAGATAATCGAATAAACCATCCAACGGAACTGGCACAGCAACTTTCAAAATTAAATTGCCGGAAGTCTCACAGTTAGGCATGTCTTGTGATGTTTTTTTGATATTAGCTAGCTAAGTCGTTAACAGGATTGAGGAATCTGAGTTACCCACAAAAGCTGTGGATAACTCTGTGGATAGGCTTTTGAGGGAAACGCTTAGTGTCGGTTTTTATTACACATTTGTTAAATTGTGCAAATTTAAGCCAGCTAATTTGCCGATTATAAATCAATGACTTAGGCAAAAAATTAATCTGTGTTAAATATCGCAGGCGTTATAGCAATGCCGGGCAGGCTATGCCCCGTTTTTGTGCATAACCTGTTGCGAAGCTGTATCGATTCGACGCGGTAACTGCTGAAATTGCAACAATGGGGTGCCGCGAAAAAATCAGGGGTCCGACACCGGCGGCTTTTGACATAGCTGAACCAATTTGCGAATCCCGTAGCTAGACGGGATCGGCATCGTTAAAAAACTGCAGGCTTGCCCAACCCGCCAACAACAAAAACGCGAATAAGGTCCAGGCCGGAATACTCAGTCCCAGCAAGGTCCAATCGATCTTCGCGCATTCGCCGGTGCCGGTGAGCATCAATTTGATCGTATCCGCCAGCGGGAAATGTTGAAACACGTATTCCAGCCCCGGACTGCATTCCGGCACCTCTTCGGGCGGCAGATGTTGCAACCAGACATGGCGGGCCGAAACGCTGGAGCCAATCAGCGCCGCGGCGGCACTGCACAGCGCGTAAACTTTGCGGCCGCGATTATGCAAACCACCGATTAAAAAAATCACGCCTGTCGCCAAAATTGCCAACCGCTGTGAAATACATAGCGGGCAAGGCTCCAGCTCTTCGACAAATTGCAAATAAGCACCGACCGCCAACAGCCCAGCGCAGGCGGCAAAGCCCAGGAAAAAACAAATACGTGGATTAAATTTTAAAAAATTCATTTTCTATGTCTTGGATTAATACGGAAGCTGCAAAACTTCGGTTTAGGGCAAAAGCTGACTCAAACCCTGTTCATGCCAAAGGAGAAACAAAACCGTCCGGCTTGACTGCGAGCACTGAACATTGGATACCGTTAAGGATAACTTCAGCAGTGTTGCCGATGATCAAACCTTTGATGCCGGTACGCGCCACAGTTCCCATCACCAGTAAGTTGACGTCCAATCTTGCCGCCAAAGCCGGAATATCATCCCGCGCACTCCCTCTGACCAAGTGCAGCTGTGGCGACAAGTAATTGTAAGCCTCATCGCCTATCCAATGCCGTAATTTAGCGGCCAAGCCATCGAGCCCGGACTGGTAGCGGACTCTTTCGGCTTCAATCTGCATTTCGACGGTTTTATGTGGAATATCGCCTGCCCACGCGCTCAGCATCGAGTCCCAAACGTGTACCAGATGCAGTTCGGCAAAATCGGCGAGCGCTACGGAACTGGCGAGTTCCAAAATTCTGCGGTTCAATCCGTCAATCGCCGCGTCCGCCGACCAGGGATCGAAATCGACGGCGGCCATAATTTTGGCAGAATTGGTTTTTTGTTCCGACCGCATCAACCAGACCGGGCGCGGGCACTTGCGCAGCAAATGCATGTCCGTACTGCCGAACAAATGATCATGGATACCATGGTCGCCAGCGGCCAATTTGATGACCAAATCATGGTCGCCATCCAGGGTCTGACGCACGATTTCGATAAAAGGGCTGCCAACCCGGATTTGCACATCAACGGGATTGACGCTGCTGTAGCCAAGCAGTAAAGCCTCCAGCTTATGGCGCTCCTGCTCGCGCAGCTGATTGTCGACTTGCTCCGGCGTGTAAAGGTCAAGCAAAGCGCCCAGACGCGGTTGTTCGACGACCTGTAAAAACGTCAATCTGGCTTGGTTATTTGCGGCCAGCGCCATCACCCGCTCGATAGCCGGACGCTGGTCGACGGCAAATTCGGCGACATACAGGATGTTTTTGAATCGGTTCATAGCCATGGTGTTTAGATCGTATAAATAGCCGGCATGCTTAGATTCCGACTATATTGTCGGCAATCGAAAGCCAATTTGGCGGCGGATGCGCGCCCAATACCAAAAATTTCCGTTTTCAGCTGGGCCATGCGCTTACACTCCGGCCTCAGACTTTACCGCTTCACGACAAGTGAGGCAATCGCCGCTGTTTACCGGCACGCCACAAATCGACGTGGGAAGTAAGACACGATTTGATCGGACCGAACATGCGTGCTTAGGCTTGCAAGATAGCTCATATACCCATACATCTTAATTACCATGAATTCCGGATCACAGAGAATCACCCATGCCCTCCATTGAATTAGTCAGCCTGGTTGGTGCCAGCTTATTATTAATCAGCGTGTTTTCCAGCAAACTGGCCAGCAAAGTGGGCATTCCTTCGCTGCTGTTTTTTCTATTGACCGGCTGGCTGATCGGCGAATTTGGCGGACCTGAACTGCATAGCCCGGAAATTGCAAAATTTATCGGCGATTTTGCGCTGATTTTTATTTTGTTTACCGGCGGCCTGGATTCGCATTGGCCCAATATACGCCCGGTGTTGTGGCAGGGATTATGCTTGTCCACTCTGGGCGTGTTTATCACCATGCTGCTACTGGGCGGTTTTGCCTGGTTTATCCTCGGCTCGTTCAGTACGTTTTCGCTGGGCGTGCATGGCATCACGTTGCCTCAAGGCCTGTTGCTGGCCGCGATCGTCTCTTCCACGGATGCTGCCGCGGTGTTTTCCGTGCTGCGCTCCAGTCACATCGTCTTGAAAGGCAAGTTGCAACCGTTGCTTGAGTTGGAGTCCAGCAGCAACGATCCGATGGCAGTGTTATTGACCGTTACCTTGCTGAATTATTCGACCGGGGCCGAATCGGCTTTTCTGGAAGGCGGCCTGTTTCTGGTTATGCAACTGTTGATCGGTGTGGCCCTGGGTTATGGCGGTGGGCGTTTCATGGTCTGGTTGCTGAATCACATGGGCTTAAGCTCGGCCGGGTTGTATGCCATCGCCTCCATAGCATTGGTGCTGCTTACGTATAGCGGCGCTACGTTTATGCATGGCAATGGTTTTCTGGCGGTTTACGTGGCCGGCATTGTGGCCGGGAACCGGGAGGTTACCCACCACCACTACATCAATGCCTTCCATGACAGCTTCGCCTGGCTGATGCAGATCATTATGTTTTTAACCTTGGGCATGCTGTCAGTACCCTATCGCGCCGAATTGTCGTCCTTGGCCAGTGTAGCCGTGGCTATCAGTTTGTTTCTGATGTTTGTAGCCCGCCCGGTCAGCGTCTTCATCAGTTTGCTGTGGGCCAAGATCAGTTTTAAGGAAAAGCTGCTGGTTTCCTGGGTGGGCCTGCGGGGTTCCGTACCTATCGTACTGGCAACTTTCCCGTTGGCGGCCGGTATCAAAGAGGCAGGAGAGATTTTTGTCCTGATCAGTTTTATTGTAGTGATGTCCGTGTTGATTCAAGGTTTTTCGCTAGCGGCTTTGGCGCGTTGGCTGGGATTGGCTGAGAAAAAATAAAATCGGCTGGGCGTAGTCCAAGTGCGAACTAGATTTTACAAAACTCATTTTCGACGTCCTTTTTAAATGCTCTAATTTCCCGCGAGGGCCCCAATATCACCAATATATCGCCAACACTCAATCGGCGATCAAATTCCTCCGCCACAAAATGCATTTGTTCGCTGACTTGTTTATTGACGATGCCGATCAGTATCAAATTGTACTGCGAACTTAAATGCAGCTGGGTGACATGGGCATTCTCTAGATAGCTGTTTTCCGGAATCGTCACCTCAGCCAGATGTAAATCGTGTCTGCCGAATACGGTGTGATCGAAAATATCATTGATGTCCGGCCGCTTCAGCATATCGTGAATTTTGCGCCCGCAGATTTCATACGGGTCGATAATCTTGTTGGCGCCCGCCGCTATCAGTTTTTCCGCCGACTCCGGACTATCGACAATCGCGACGATATTCAACGCCTTATCCAGCGCCCGCGCCGATAGCGTCAGAAATACATTTTCCGAGTCGGTATCGAAAAAGCAAAACAGCGTATCGATATGCGCACCAATCCCGATCAGCTTCAAATCATCGTCGCTACGGAAATCGATATTGGCGGTTTCGAAGCCGTTTTCCCGCGCCAGCGCCGCTTTGACCGGATCGTGATCGATCACGGTGATTTGATAGAGCTCTTTATCCAGCCGGCTAATCGCCTCGAACGACAGCCGGTTGTAACCGAATACGGCGATGTTTTTCATTTAGGCTGCCTGCTGAATAGGCGGCGTTGTTCCACCTGATCGCGAAAATGATCGATACCATACTTGCGGCCCAATAACACCAGCATGTCGCCGTGCCGCAGGATAAAGTCCACTTCCGGATTGAAATAAAAATGTTGCTGATTCACCTGGTATTTATTCTTATGTTTCAGATGAATCGGATTGTCGCTGATCACGCCCAGCAAGGTGAGCTTGCGCTGCTGCAAATCCAGTTGGCCGATTTTTTGATTATCCAGCGGCGACTTTTCGCTCACCAACACCGACTCCATCACGGTCTCGGTTTGATTGTGCAAAATGCCGGAGATAGCCTCGAAAGCGACGGGCTGACCCACAAATTCCGCCGCCAGCAAACCGGCAATCTCGAACGGCCTGATGACATTATCAGCGCCGGCCTGGTAGAGCTTATTGACGTTGTCGTGCCGGTTGGCGCGGGAAATAATCCGCAGGTTCTTATTCAAGTGCCGGCTGGTTAAAGTCACATAGACGTTAATCACATCGTCGCCGGTAATGCACAGAATGGCGCTGGCACCGCGGCAAATACCGGCGTTGATCAACACTTCATTGTTACTGGCATCGCTTTCTATCGCCAGATAACCGCGTTTCTTAGCCAAATCAATTCGCGCCGAGACTCTATCGATGACTAAAAATTTTTGTCTGTCGTTGTGTAAATGCCGGGCAATTTCCTGCCCGACCCGGCCAAAGCCGCAAATGATGATGAAATTGTCATAGCGGTCCAGTTCGGCGTAGGTTCTGGATTCACGAACCGACAACATTTTCTCGCTGAAAGCGGCGATCAGGATGGAGGTGAAAAACGACAACACGCCCAAGCTGGCCAGTATCAAAAAAATCGTCACCCAGCGCCCGCCGGTGGTTTGCGGCGTGATGTCGCCAAAGCCCACCGTCGCCAAGGTAACGATGGTCCAATAAAAGGCGTCGAATAAATTATGGATGCCGCTATCGGGCGCTTGGTACTCGAACATGTAAATCGACACGCTGGCGATAAACACCAAAAAGCAGGTGAAGATCAACAAGGTCATCAATTCGAAGCGTTTGCTGGCCAAGGCGTCGGCGAACAATTTGGCGCTATTGGAGTATCGAAATAGCTTGAATAGCCGAAAAATGATGAAGATACGCAGGATCGCCAACGGCCGGTAGCTGGGCAAAATAGCCAGAATATCGATAATCGCAAACGGCGAGGTGATGTACTCAATATCTCTGACAAAGGCTTTGCGAAATACCCCGAGCAGCTTGAAATCCAGATTTAAATACAGCGCTTTCTCGTATTCCTCGATGATGACTTTGTAGGTGTCCGAGTAAATCCAGCCCCTGATCAGATATTCGACGATGAACACCATCAAAATCGCCAGCTCGAAATAGCCGCCCATCTTGCTGTCTTCGTGTTCGATGTCGTAAATCAGAAAAATCACGCTCAAAATCAGCAAGCAGATCATCGTCGCGTCGAAATATTTCTTTTTGCGGCTATGGCTGTTTTCCAGCAGGTCGTAAAAAAACAGCTTGGCTCTGCGATACCAGTCGGCGGATTTTAAGTAGTAAGCGCAATAAACGATTAGTTTGGCTAGCATTTGGGGTTATTTCTTAAATTCGATCACTTTGCTGGATGGGTTTAAATTGATTTCGTCGATGACGCAATGCGGGCCGGCTTGCAGGATATAAGAAACCGCATCGGCAATATCCTCCACCAGCAAGGCTTGGCCGGACTGTTTGCCCGGTGCGAATGACAAGGTATCAAAAAATGCGGTATCGACCATGCCCGGATTAACCAAGGACACCCGCACTGGGCTTTTGCCGCACTCGTCGCGCAAGGCCTGGCTAAAGCCGCGTAAGGCAAATTTACTGGCGCAATAGATGCTGCCGTTGCGGCTGCCTTTTAACGCGGCTTCCGAGCCGATATACACCAGGTTGGCGTGTGCTTGTTGCTTTAGCTTTGGTAGCAGTGCCCGCGTCAAATAGGCTTGAGCGGTGAAATTTACCGTCATCAAGTTATCGATTTGCGCGTAGGAAAACTGCTCCAAACCGCCGAATTGGCCGTAACCGGCGGCAAATACCACCGCATCCAATGCCGGGAAATCGCTTTGCAGTTGCTTGGCAAACGGCGGCACATCGGCCAATTGCGCTAGATCCAGCTCGCGGCCGATAAAATGGGGGTGATGTTTGGAAAACTTCCGGCAATCGCGCGATGTACCAATTACTTGATGACCTTGCGCCAGCAATTGCTGGGCTATCGCCCGACCAATACCGGAACTGGCGCCGGTCACCAGTACCGTGCGCTTTACAGTGTGCATGGGAAAAAGGCGCTTTGCGGGATGTATTCCAGCAGCATTTGCGCGCAATCGGCCATCATCGCCTGTTCCAGATCGGCGCGGTAAGACACCATGCCGGACGCAGTTTGCAGCGGGCTGGCGAACAATCTTTCATCCGGATATAGCTTATGAATTTTTTTGAAATATTGCTCCGGCAAACGAAACACGCCCAGGCTGACCGAATGTAGTGCCTGGGCATCGATGACCGCAAAGACTTGATCGAACAAGGCCCGGTATTGCTGGCGATAGTCGTGCTGATAAATCAAGGGGTCGAAGCGCAAACCGATTTGCCAGCCTTGTTGCTGCAATTTAGCGGCGGCTTCGATACGCTTGGCCACCACCGGGGCTTTGGCTTCCACTTTATCGGCCACCGCATCCGGCGACAGGCTGAAAGCCACCACGCAACGCGGCACCACTTCGCGGCTTAATAGGCTTCTGATCTGTGTGCTCTTGGTGCGCAACTCCAACCAGGCATTGGGCAACTCGGCAAACACCGGCAAAAACTGTTCAGCAAAGTCGGTGACCGGTTCAAAAGCCAGGCTGTCGCAATCGTAACCCGAGAAAAAGTACACATCCTGTTCCGGCGTTTCCAGGCAGGTTTGGCGAATCTGTTCCTGAAAATCCTCGTAATTCACAAACAGCACATAATTGGCCGACTGGTACATGCCCTGCAAAAAACAGTAACGGCAGTCGTATAAGCAATTGAGCATGTGCGAAAAATAATAATTGCGCTCGCCGCCGATGCCGTAACCGGCCGGCGCCGGCAACACGAACTTTTGGTATTTTTCTGCCAGAATCAGGGCTGGATGCTGTTTTTGTAAGCGAAAGTTCTGCGCCTTGGGATTGAACACCTCACCGTATCGCTCGCAAACCACCGTCCGCGCTTGCGGAAAACGCCGCCGAATCGTTGCTACGCGCGGGTGCTGCTCGATAGCGGATTCGATGTACAGAGTGTCTATCATGATGGATGAATGCGGCAAAAGGCGGGTGGGGCATTATAAATCATTGCCGGCGGCAGAACGCCTGCTTGCGTCCAATAAAGCTGCGAATCGGCGCGTTGCGGCAACTTGTCGCAACTGCCCGGCGCAAATGGTCCATTGCCGGCACGCTAAATCCGTTATGATGGCCCCTGAAAAGCAATAACGTTTTTCAATTGGACCCAGTAGGAAAAAAGATACTTCCCATCAGCATGGATTTGCTTCAAGCCTTCTGTCGGCTATATGGCAAAGGTGCTGTACCGGTGCTACTTCACGACGAACTTAGACTTATAAGTTGCCGGTGCAAAAAATCTATTCTGTGATGACGTGTTTTTTAGGGCATTGGACCTATTAACCATCACACGAAATCTACTTAATGAAATTATTTACAAAAGCAGTTTTAACTCTGTCATTGGCAGCATCTTTGAGTCTGGTCAGCGTTTGCGCCTTTGCTGCCGAAGAAGCACCGGCTGCTGCAACACAATCAGGTACCGCCGGCATTATCGCTCACATCGAAAAAGCGTTGGTTGAAGTAAGCAAAAGCGATTTCTCCGCTGCGCAGATTCATCTGAAAGCCGCTAGAACTAGTTCCGAAGCGATTGCCAGCACCTCCGAAGCGGCTAAAAAAGCTCATGCCTCTTTGATGCAAGGACAAATTCTGTCCAAAAGCGGTAACGTAGCCAAAGCTACCGAGCAATTGACCAAGACAATCGAACTGTATAAAGCGCTGTAAGGCTTGAACAGGGCTGGGCTGTTATGTCGGTCCAGCCTAATTCAGGGGAAAACCATAGCCCCTACATCCCAAAATAGGCATAGCCGCTCACAGCTATAACGCCGATTCCGACAATCTTGATCTTGTCTACCAGCGCTTGCTGGCTCCAAAAATAAAGGCAACTGGCTTTTTTGCGACACCAGAAGGCTATCAGCCCATTGCCCGCCCGCCGACAGTTGTGCGGAACAATACGCCAAACAAAGTAAAGACCGGTCAAGCCGAGCGCACATAAAATATAAAAAACGATGACTTGCGTAGTATGCGTATCGGTATGGAATGCGTGTTCTATGACATGATCTAGATTGTATTCGGCAGACTCGAAGATCAGGTGTATGAAGTGTAAAACCACTTCGAAAACATGATGGATCAAGCCCATCAGCAGCCCGAATGCGGCATCAGGCATGGCCAGAACTAATAAGGCCAGGCTTAACAGCAGGCCGTTCACCGCCCGCTGTTGTTTTTTGGTTTTGTCGATATGCTTGTTTAACAGAGCGGTATCTTCGGGCGTCAGATTGACGAATTGGGCGCCGATTAAATACGGATAACGGTCGTTTTCGTAAGGGTTGCTGGGTTTGCAATGCACCACCTGACAGCAGGTCGTGATTGCAGTCATGCTGGATAACAGCAATATCCGCAGCATTAGATAATCGCCGGCTTGCAAAGAATCTTTTGAGGTAAACGCAATGCCGCTGGCGCTAATATTGACGTTGAGCGTGTCGTTTTCCTCGCTTTGTGAATCGGGCAGTGCATGAGGCGTCGCCGCATCAGACAGATCAAGGTTACCCAACAAACTATCGAAGTTTTCCAGCGCTTGCCCGTGCCGATTTTGGTCAATTTTTCGATAGAAAAGATTGGCATGTTCATAGATGCGAAAAGCCACTCTACGATTCAATTTCTTGCTGTTTACCTTAGCCATATTCATCAAACTCTAAAAATCGCCTGTTACGTACTGTCGATGATAGTCCAAGACCGTAAACTCTCAATCAGCATAAAAAATAACCCCGCCACAGCGATATGCCGGCTCATGTTTGGTCTTTGTTAACCCAATGTTTTATAGCGGGTGGCTGATAATTGGCATAACGCTCCAACAATAACTGCGGGTCGGACTCGACCATTAACATATCTCTGTGGTGCGGCTTAACGAATTGCTCCGCCGCGACGTGGTCCAGAAAACTAATCAAGGCATCGTAATAGCCCGCCACATTCAACACGCCGCAGGGCTTTTGATGAAAGCCCAGCTGCGCCCAGGTCCAAATCTCGAATAATTCCTCCAGGGTGCCGATGCCGCCGGGTAGCGCGATAAAGCCGTCCGCCAGTTCGGCCATCAGCATTTTTCGCTCGTGCATGGATTGGGTGACGTGCAATTCGGTGAGATTGGGATGGGCGACCTCCTTGTGCGCCAAGGCTTTGGGAATAACGCCAATGGCTTGACCGCCGAGCTTTAACACCTGATCCGCGACCGTACCCATGATGCCGATTCCAGCACCGCCGTATACCAAGCGGATGTTACGGCTGACCAGGGCTTTGGCCAAGGTCTGCGCGGCCTCGCCATACGCATCAATCCGGCCGGGACTGGAGCCGCAATAGATGCAAATGCTGTTTATCGTTGTCATGTCGGGTATGCCGGAGAATTAGGGTGACTTATATTCGGTGGAAAACCATGACGCGGCAAGACGAATTTTACTGCCGCTCAATGCACGGGCAACTGCTGGCATGGTCGCTCAAGGGCTGTTACTGATAGAATTAGGCTTTTTAGTCAGACAGCCATCATGCGCTTAATTAGGGGTTTGAATCATCTTGAGCCGTTACGTAACGGCTGCGTGTTGACCATAGGCAATTTCGACGGTCTGCATCTTGGACATCAACTGGTGATCGAAAAGCTGGCGGAGCATGGCCGGCGCTTGCACTTGCCGACCTTGGCAATGGTCTTTGAACCCCAGCCTTTGGAGTATTTCCTCGGCGACCACGCACCGTCCAGACTGACCCGTTTGCGCGAGAAAACCATTCAGTTTGCTAAATTGCCGGTCGACGAATTGCTGGTTTTACCCTTTAACCGCAATCTGGCCGATTACGATGCGGAGCATTTCATTCGCGACATTTTGGTCGAGCGCTTGCGCGTCAAGCATTTGGTGGTCGGTGACGATTTTCACTTTGGCAAGGCGCGGCGCGGCAATTTTGCGCTGTTGCAGCATCGCGGCCACGAGTATGGCTTTGCGGTGGAAGATAGTCATTCTTTCGAGCTCGCCGGTTTGCGAGTCAGCAGCACGCTGATTCGCGATGCTCTCGGCGAAGGCGAATTGGAGCAAGCCAAGCTGATGTTGGGCCGGGACTATTCGGTCTGCGGCCGGGTGGCGCACGGCGACAAACGCGGCAGGGAGTTGGGCTTTCCGACCGCCAATGTGCGGATGTTTCGGAAAAATACGCCGGTCGTGGGCGTATTCGCGGTGACGATGACCGGTTTGAATGGCAACGAGTACCAAGGGGTCGCCAATGTCGGCACCCGCCCCACTTTCGACGGCGGTGCCAAGGTAGTCTTGGAAACGCATTTATTCAACTTCAATCAAGACATTTACGGGCATTACGTGGAAGTGCATTTTAAAAAGAAGCTGCGCGACGAAATCCGTTTTGCCTCGCTGAGCGAGTTGAAACTGCAAATCAGCCGGGATGTCGAACAGGCTCAGCAGTTTTTCAGTGAAACATCGGACATGAAATGATTAACTCCGCAAACTTCCCGGCATCGCCTTGTGTCCGTAACTGTTGTCTGAACGACGACGATATTTGCTTGGGCTGTTACCGCTCACTGGATGAAATCCGCCTGTGGTCTACGGCGGATACACAGACTCGCGAACTGTTTTTGCAGCAGGCTGCCGAGCGACGTAGCAAGATTTTGCAAGCCACTCGGTTGAGGCCTATCTATGTCGAACAGTTGCCGAAAGCTTAAGCGCTACGCCGCCTTTGTAATATCGGCCTGACATCCAGCCAAGCAGCAATGCCTATATAAGTAGCCAAGCCCAGGCTACCCGCCAGCCATACATTCACCTGATAAATATCCAACACGTAACGGTTGGCAAAATATAGCGCCAGACCCAAGCCGAAATAACCGGTGATCTTCATGAGCGGATAGCTCACCGGATAATAGTGCCGGCCCAAAGCCCAAGAGCAAACCACCATAAACAAATAACAAGCCAGCGTTGCCCACGCCGAGCCGACATAGCCCCAAATCGGTATCCAGCAGATATTCAAAACAATCGTCAGGCCCGCTCCGGCCAGCGATACCCAGGCGCCCAAGCCGGTGCGGTCACTTAGCTTGTACCAAACCGATAGATTGACATAGATCCCCAGCAGCAGATTTGCCATCAGCAATATAGGCACCACCTCCAGACCCACTCGATACTCTTCGCCGATAAAATATTTGAACAGGTCGATGAACAGCATCACGACTAAAAAGATAAACATCCCTGCAATGACGAAATACTGCATCACCAGCGCATAAGCGCGTTTGGCGTCGGCACGACCGGCGTAGGAGAAGAAAAACGGCTCGCCGGCGTAGCGAAAGGCCTGCACGAATAAGCTCATCAAAATCGACAGCTTGTAGCAGGCACCGTAAATCCCCAGCATTTTCAAATTGGTGGGCAAATCGTAAGGCAACAAGACTTTCAGAATCGCCCTATCCAGCATTTCGTTGACCATGCCGGCAAAGCCGATGATGACCATGGGCAGAGAGTAACGCAGCATCGGTCCGAGCACGCTCGGGTCGAGCTGGAAACGCACCGCACGAAATTGCGGCAGTAATAGCAGCAGCTTACAAATACTGGCGGCCAGATTGGCTAAAAATATGTAACCCACGCCCAGTTTAGGGTCGTAATAGTCGGCCAGCTCATTATCCGGCCAGAGGTTTTGCAACTTGGGCCAGACCAACAAAAACAACAGATTCAAAGCAATGCCGATGAAAATCTCGGTCATTTTGATGCCGGCGAAACGCCAGGCCCGGTTCTCGGCGCGCAGCCGGGCAAACGGCAGTGCCGACAAGGCATCCAGCGCCAGAAGCCAGCCGAACCACAGCAAATACTCCGGATGCTGTGGATACTGCAGCCAGTCGGCCAATGGCTGTTGCCAATAGTAGATTGCTGCGATGAAACCGAGATTGGCTATCAGTAAAAAGCTTAAAGCAGTACGGTAAATCTGGTCGCCGCTAAATTCCGGCCGCTGTCGGAAGCGGAAATAACCGGTCTCCAAACCCAGCACTAACAACACCGCAAAAAATCCGGCATAAGCATAAAACTCGGAGACCACGCCGTATTCGCCGGCGCTGAAGGTGTAGGTGTACAGCGGCACCAGCAGATAATTCAAAAAACGGCCGACGATACTGCTGAGACCGTAGATGGCGGTTTGCGAAACGAGTTGGCGTAGTGAGCTCAAAAGCAGTTGGATCCAAAGATTGATGAGACCTCTCATTGAGGTCTAAGGTAGCCATATTGTAAGGTAGTTGCCGGCTTACCGCTCTACACGACACAGCCAGCTGCCTGGGTTACGTTTATTCTGCGCAGGCTAAACTTTGTTCGATCAGGACTTTCGCGGCGGCGGCGGCGGTGCGCATTGCCCCGGATTCTCGGCGTCTCTGTTCGCTAACCATGGCCCCGGAAATCAGCATTGCCAATTGTTGGGACAGTGCTTCCGGATTCCGTGCGCCGGCTTGCCGGGCTAAATCTGTCAATATTTGTTGAAAGGTGTCGGAAAACTCGGCGGCGGCTAATTGCACCGGGTTGGAGGCTTCGGCAAATTCGGCAGCCGCATTGATAAACGGGCAGCCGCGAAACTCCGGGCTGGATGATAATTCATCGAATACCGCAAACACCGCCAGCAACTTTTGCTTGGGTTCGCTGGCGTGCTGTTCCATGCCGGCCAGGATGCGATTGAGCATGGCTTCCCGGCTTTTGCTTAGGTGCGCCAAGACCAGATCGTCTTTTGACGGAAAGTACTTATACAGACTCATTTTGGTGGTGCCGGCGGCTTTTACTATTGTATCGACGCCGGTGGCCTTGATGCCTTGGCTGTAAAACAGCGCAGAGGCGGTTTGCAAAATGTGATCTTGGAGATTACGAGCCATAATTTAAGTATCTGGAAAAAACAGGTTGCAACTATACAGACCGGTATGTATTATTTCAATAGACTGACCGGTCTGTTATAGCGCAGTCTTTAATTCAACTACTGGAGATTATTCGATGATTACTTTGTACGGCGTGGCAATCAGCAACTATTACAACAAAATCAAATTTGCGTTGATGGAAAAAGATATAGCGTTCATCGAAGAGTTTACCCCGCCCAGCCAGAGCGAAGAATTGTTAAAGCGTTCGCCGCTGGGAAAAATCCCGTTCATCAAAACCAGCGACGGTTATCTATCCGAATCGCAAGCCATCCTGGAGTATCTGGAAGATGCATTCCCAGAGCATCCGCTGTATCCGACCGATGCTTACGAGCGCGGCAAATGTCGGGAATTTATCCAGCATCTTGAATTGAACGTTGAACTGATCGCCCGCCGCTTGTATGGGGAAGTGCTGTTCGGCAACGCCATATCGCAAGAAACCAAGGACGAAGTCAGAGCCAAGCTCGATACCGGGCTAAAGGGCTTAGCCAAGCTGCTGAAATTATCGCCCTACGCGCTGGGCGACCGTTTTAGTACGGCAGACATTGTGGCTTGGCCGCATCTGCAATTGGTGGGCTTTGTCACCCAAAAAATCTACGGCGAGAATTTGGTGAATACGCATATTCCGGGCATTGAGGCTTATATACAACTGATCGAAAGTCGCCCGCACGCGCAAATAGTCAGTGCCGACCGGGCAAAAGCGTTAGAAGCGTTTTTTCGGAATAAATAGTCCCCGCTCTGCTATTCCTCAGGTGATTTAGCACAATACCCTCTTATAACTTTCTTGCATTAAGCCGTCGGCGCAATGATGCCGACGGCCACTCCCATAGTGATTTGCGTATTCCGATCAAATCAGTGAAGGCGGACCGAGCGAGCGGAGTGCCTGCTACGCTAGGACTTCGACGCCTGATATTCAGGACATTTACGCATAGACCAATTCAGAACTAATTGTCTATACTTCGTTTCCTAACGGCTATCACAATTTGTTTTCGAACATTTAGCGGGAGCCAAGCTCCGCAACCTTCACTTTAGGAATTCACTCATGCGACTATTAGCAACTGAACCCGCCAGTATTGCGAAAATTTTGGATGCCAGTATCAAACTGTATTCGGCCTGCTTCAGCAGACTATGGGGCATTTTTTCAATACTTGCCGCGCTTTTCATCGCAACGAGCTTAATAACACTGCAATTGCAACCCTCGCCGTCAACTCCGCCGACCGAAGCAATGGCATTTCCCGGCGAACACCTTCCCTTACTAGGCTTTTTAATTGTAATTATCGCTTTGACTTTTGTACCTTATGCCGCCCTTATTTACCGCATGGATAATGTCATCAACGAACGGGAAGACAGTTTTTCCGAAGCGATAACGGCCGGATTCAGAGCTTTTCCCTCGACGTTCCTTGCCGCGTTCCTATATATGGTTGCGATAATCGTGGGCTATATCCTGCTGCTGGTACCGGGCTTGATTTTGACCTTGTCTTTGATGTTTTATCTCTATTTCATCGTCATCGACGGCCTTGGCGGCTATAGAGCTCTTAGAGCCAGCCACTCTTTAGTTTGGGGACATTGGTGGCGGACTGCGACAATCTTTACCGTACCGATGGTCATCTGGATGGCAGTACTGTTTGCTATGGGGTTTTTGATGGCCTTTCTGGCGACGGCAGACAATCAAGTCTTAATGCAAATTTTGATGAACTTATTGTCGGTGTTTTTCATGCCCTATTTTTTCGCGCTGGGTTACGTCCAGTTTCACGACTTGAAGTTGCGTAAATCGGGCAGCGACCTTGCCTCTCGCCTAGGCAGATAATGCGGTTTGCTGCTTTACTGCTGTTGTGTCTGGCCGGCTCATCCCAGGCGCAAGACAGCAGCTTACAAACCTGTCTGAACCTTGCCCGGCAACAAACCGGGCAACAGCTGAATATAAAAAAAGACTGTCCGGCTCTGTTCAAGGAATTGGCAAACCAGGGCCTGCTGACCAGTTTAGATCCACCATTAACCGCCGACGTTAGCGCCACGCAACTGGCGCTGTTGGCCGACAGCCTGGGTAATTCGGGGACTATCCGCCAAGAAGGCCTGACGCTATTGTTAGCTGAAATTTTGATCGCACCAACCGATGACTCGCAAGCGGATTGGTGGCAAACCATCCTGAAATGGCTGGATAGCCTCAAGCCGGCGGATCATGAAGACCAATACCAGTGGCTGCAACGCTGGCTGGCAGCCTTAAAGCCATCGCAACAAGCGGCAGAGATTATCATCTACGTGTCGATTGCCTTATTGCTGGCGCTATCGACCTGGCTGGTGATTAGCGAATTGTATCAAGCCGGCGTTTTTCGCAAATTTTCCGGCAAGCGCCAGCCCGTCAGCCCCGCCGATAAGATCACTGAAACGCAATCATCGGCTTCGCATCCGGCGATTAAGGCCTTAACGCCGCAAGAGCAAATCGGCGCCTTGCTGGCCCAACTGATAAACGCGTTGGTCCAACGCCAACTGCTTCCGGCCGACCCCAGCCTGACCCATCGACAACTCGTTAGTCATTTTCAACAACAAGCCCGACAACCGGACTCGGCATTTCCCCGCTTGGTCCGTCAATCCGAACCCTTGCTTTACGGCCATCGCCCTGTTGATGCGGACTTGGTCGGCAATTACCGGCGCGAGGTGCAGGCGCTATTGGGCAAATCGCGCTCATGAAGGAACGTTTGATTACCCTTCTGACGGCACTGGCGGCATTGGCGCTGGTGATTTTGTTGTTGTCGCCGCGCCATCCCGATGCGCAAAAACCGCTATCGCTACCGACCAGCGCAGACCGTGGAACAGATGGACTGAAAGGGCTTTTTACCTGGTTACAACGCGAAGGGCTGAATGTCGTCAGTTTTCGCAAACGCTATAGCGATCTGAATAAAGACAAAACCCTTCCGGAGCGCGGCAATGTGCTGATTGCCAGCATGCCCGCTTCCAAAGAAATCAGAGAAACGGAGTGGCCGGCGCTGGCGGACTGGCTGGAGCAAGGCAACACGCTGATCGTTCTGGGCGCCGTGTATCAGCATCCGGGTTGGGCCGCTGCCGAGGATTGCTTTTGCGATGTTAAGGAATTTTTGTCACGCTACGATTGGATCCTGGATTCCCCAGATCAGCAAGATGAGCAAAACGACTCGGAAGCAGAGACTGATAAAACCCTGCAAAGCACCCTAAACACCCTACAAAACAGCCTCAAAGGCGCTCTCCCTCAAGACAGCCAGTTGCTTGCTCAATCCTCGCACCCCCTGCTGCAGGGCGTAACCAGCCTACAGACCCAAACCTCGGCAGAGTTGTTAAAGAGCGCATGGACGCTGACCGGCAGCGAGCCTAAGAATCTCTCGTTGCGCTTGCTGTCCGAGCGCGATAGCCATCTCACCACCGCCTGGTGGATGAATGCCGGCTCCGGCCGGATCGTGTTGCTACTGACCCCGAATTTGTTTAGTAACCAGCGGCTGGGGCAAGCAGACAACGCCCGGTTTATCGGCAATCTGCTCAAGCAATCCCTGACGCCGGAAGGCCGATTGCTGTTCGACGATTACCATTTCGGTTTGTCCGAACTGTACGATCCCGAGCATTTTTTTAAAGACCAACGGCTGCATAAAACCTTGTGGTGCTTTGGCATATTCTGGCTGCTTTACGTGGCCGGTTACACCAGCCGCTTGGCGCCGGTGCGCCAAGCTGACAGTCAACTATCCAAGCGGGATTTCATCAAGGTTACCGCCGAATTTTTCGCGCGCCGCCTGAACAAGCCTGTATTGGCCGAGGCCCTGGTTAAGCATCTGTTGGCGGATATTCATGCTCGGCGGGGAATGCGTAGCGAAGCCGAAGTCTGGCTTTGGCTGGAACAGCATAGTCGGTTAAGTAACGATCAGATCACACTACTAAAACGGGCGTTAGCCAAACAACGTCTTTCATTACTGCGTTTATCCAACACCATTACTTACATCAGGACAGTCACGCTATGAGCAACAACGCAGCGCAAAATTTGAATCTTCACCTGCGGCAACAAATAGGCAAGGTGGTATTCGGCATGGATGAGGTGCTGCATGGCTTGGTCATCGCCTGGATTGCCGACGGCCATGTGCTGCTGGAGGGTGCGCCGGGCCTGGGGAAAACCCTGTTGGCCAAATCGCTGGCGCAATTGATGAGCGGCAGTTTCGGGCGCATCCAAGGCACCGCCGATCTGATGCCGTCCGACATTACCGGTCTGCACATCTTCAACACCGAGGCTAACAGTTTCGAATTCGTCCCCGGCCCCTTGTTTAATGAAGTGGTGCTGGTTGACGAAATCAACCGCGCCGGCCCCAAGACCCAATCGGCATTGTTGCAGGCAATGGAAGAAAAACTGGTGACGCTGGATAGAAAAACCTACCCGCTGGCGGAAAACTTTTTTCTGATTGCCGCTCAAAACCCCTTCGATTTCGAGGGCGTTTATCCCTTGCTGGAATCGCAACTGGATCGCTTTTTGGTGCGTCTGGACATTGCTTATCCGCAACTGTCGGCGGAGGTGGCGGTGCTCAGCCATTACGATAAACCGGGCGGCGGGCACAGCACGGCGTTGCAACAAATCCAGGCCCTGCCCGACACGTTGCTGCAGCAAGCGCGCCAAGAGGCCGCCGCTGTTCATGTCGAAGACTGTTTGTACCATTATGCCATTATGCTGGCGGAAGCCAGCCGTAACCATCCACGTTTAAGCCTGGGCCTATCGACCCGCGGCGCACTTGCCGTGATGCGCTGCGCGCGAGTCGAAGCAGTTCTGGACGGCCGCGATTTCCTGATCCCCGACGACATCAAAGCGGTCGCGCCGCTGGTAGTCGGGCATCGTTTACTGCTCAGCTCCGAAGCCATGCTGGAAGGCTACTCCGCCATCCAAATCTACCGGGAAATCGAAAATCAGGTCGCCGTTCCCCGCAGCGCGGAAGCGAGATAATGTCGATATCGCGTTTGACACTGCTGCTGGCCGGCTTGATTATTCTGCTGGCCATCGTCGGTATCTGGAGCGGCGAACCGCTGCAAGGTTTCTGGCGATGGCCGGCGGCCTTGCTGATTACGCTGATGGCTTGGGAACGCTTCAGGTTGACGGACAATATTGAGTTGCATAGGCAAATTCCGGCCACTCTGGCACTGGGCGAATCAGTCGGCTACAGCATTCAAGTCAGCAACCGGGCCGGCTCCAAGGTCCGATTCGAAACCCAAAGCGACTATCCCACCGCCATTTCCGGCGACAACTCACTGCAGCCTTGGCTGCTAGGCGCACATGAAACCCAAAGCCGGCAGTTTTCGATTACGCCCACCCGTTTGGGCTGCACGTCTTTGGGCAGTTTGTATTTAAAACAGCTGGGCGCGTTCGGCTTGTGCTGGTGGACCCGGCGGATAGACGACGACATCGCCATGCGGATAGAACCCGCCCGACTGAACAACTTCGTAGACCTCTCCGGCATGCAACAGCTTGGTAGCCGTGGCAGCGCCCTGGCTCGCAGTAGCGGCGTCGAGTTTTTGGATTTAAGCGAGTATCGTCGCGGCGATTCCTTGCGCAGCATAGACTGGAAGGCCACGGCCCGGCGCGGCAAGCCCATGGTGCGGCACTTCGAACGCGAACATTTGCTGGAAATTGCGGTGCTGATCGATTGCGGTTTGAGCAGCCGCTTGCAAAGCGAACACATGGACCGCTTGCATCATTACATCAACGTCGCCGCCAAATTGACGGAATTCGCCAGCAACCAAGGCGACCGGATCGCCTGTCTGGCCTACGCCCAACAAACCGTCGATAAAACACCGATGGCCGGCGGCATGAAATCGGTCCGGGCCATACGCCAGTTGTTGAGCCGGCTCACAGTCTTTAACGAGAACGCCAATGCCCTGAATGCCGCACTGGAGGTCAAGCAACTGCTGAAACGGCGCGGCCTGGTGATTTTTCTGACCGAACTGGAACAGCCGGAAGCCGCTTTGCAGCTGGTTCAAGCCGGGAAATTACTTTCCACCAAACATCAAGTCCTGGTCGCAACACTGGACGAGCCGGCGATTGGCGATGACCTGAAACAAAACGGGGTCTACTGGCAGGACCCTTATCGGAAATTCGCCATTCTCGAATACCTGCGCGGCCGCGAGTTGACCCGCAAGCGTTTACAGGGCAGCGGCGTTGCGGTAACCAGCGCCACCGCACAGAATCTGGACCGGCAGATACTGGCTTATTACCGGAACAAGCGCGACACCATCGCGGCAGCCTGATGTTAGACACCCGGCACCAACCTGAATACACAATTGCCCTATTTTTAAGATGATGAATAACACCCCGAATAAACCCGGTTCCTTCCAGGATTACCTGTGCATACAATCGGCGGACGGTATGGATTACCAGTTGGAAATTGCCGGAATGGGCGCCCGCACCTATGCCTTCGTCATCGACTGGCATATACGGCTGTTGTTGGCGATCAGCTGGTTAGCGATCTGCGGCTTGGCGTTTTTTAACTGGGAAGAAATACGCAACGTGTTTAAACCGGGGCATCCCGGCGACACCGGCCTGGTTTTAATCTTGCCGACGCTACTGATATATTTTTTGTATCACCCGGTACTGGAAATCCTGATGGCCGGACGAACGCCCGGCAAGCGCATGACCGGTGTTCGCCTAGTGGATTTACAAGGGCATACGCCCGGCATCGGCGCGCTGTTGTTGCGTAATGTGTTTCGCCTGATAGACTCGCTACCCGGCTTTTATTTTCTGGGCTTGGTGGCTGTCGCCCTCACCGGCAAGCACCAGCGGATCGGCGATTTAGCGGCGGGCTTGGTATTGGTGTATGACAACGTCGACAAAACTCATTCCTTACAGCAAATTTCCACGTTAACCCTGCATTCCCGTTTAAGCGGCGACGATCAGACCCTGCTGCTGGATTTGTTAAAACGCTGGGACGAATTGGCTTCCGAGCGCCGGATCTTGTTCGCCACACAATTTTTAAGCCGAATCGGCCGCGACATTCCCGAAGCAAGTGGCAGACACACGCAAGAACAGGCCTTAAAACGGGCGCTGAAAAGCTTGTTAAGCAAATCCTGAGTCGGCGATGCAGCAGTTAAACAACCAATCTCAAGCGCTGTCCCACTGGTTAAATGCCCGGAAAAGCCAATGGGAACATCTGGAAAACACCCTTAAACCGACGACTAGCCGCCGCGATCGGGAAATCGGTGATGCCCGCCAGCTGTTGTCAGGCTATCGCGCACTATTGAGCGATTTGTCCTTGTCGCGCCGGGTAAACGGCAAAGCCATGATTACCCGTTACCTGGAAAACCTGTTCTTAAAAGCCCACGAAGAAATCTACCGTCCGTCCAATCATCCATTGGCACGGCTGATCGATTTATATCATTGGGAAATACCGCAGCTGATGCGAGAATTGAAAACCGCAATCTTCAGCGCCTTTGCACTGTTCGCGCTGGGCATTGCCGCCGGCTGGTGGCTGATTGGCAGCTATCCCGATTTGATCGGTCTGCTGGCCTCGCCGAAGATGATAGACCACGTTCAGAAAGGCGAATTATGGACCGACGGCCTGCTCAACGTCGCGCCGTCCTCGGTATTGTCGCTTAGCATTGCCGCCAACAACATCACGGTGACACTGTTCGCCTTTGGCTTGGGGGCGTTCTACGGCGTCGGCACCCTGTACATCATCGGCTTCAACGGTTTCATGCTGGGCGGAATCTTTGCCTTTACCGCCGCTTACCAACTAGACGGGCGATTGTTTGCCTTCATCATCGGCCATGGCGTGGTCGAATTGAGCGTTATCATCATCGCCGGCGCGATGGGCTTGCAACTCGGCGAAGCGCTGATACGGCCGGGCACCCGCAATCGACTGCAAGCGTTTCAGGAAACCAGCATCAGTGCCGGCAAAGTACTGCTTGCGGTAACCCCATTTCTGCTTTTCGCCGGTTTGATCGAAGGCTTTGTCTCTCCCGATCAAGCCTTCAATTTGCCGCAAAGAGCGGTAATCGGCTGCTGCAGCGGCACGATATTCTGGCTGATTCTGTTGTT
Source organism: Methylomonas fluvii (assembly GCF_014850975.1). Classification (GTDB taxonomy): domain Bacteria; phylum Pseudomonadota; class Gammaproteobacteria; order Methylococcales; family Methylomonadaceae; genus Methylomonas; species Methylomonas fluvii. Next base: position 496,945 of record NZ_JACXST010000001.1, read on the forward strand.
CGGCGTGCCGGGAAAATCCAGACAGCAGTGACAATACTTCGCAGCTATTCGGCATAGGCTAATACGGTTTAAGGTATTGCGTTGCCGATAATATCGATAGCTTGGTTGTCGAAACGATAGGTTGAATTGGAGATGACGAGGTAGATGCTTGCCGCTTTTTAAGCTCGGCTAGCGCCAGTCTTGTATTGAAAAGCCCGAGTAATAAGTCTGGTAAAAGCGGCGCGGGCGGGCCTGTGAGGACGCCGGCCCGCGCCTTCTAAAGCTTAAGCTTCGTAGTTGGCGCTGGCGAATTCCCAGTTAACCAAGGCCCAGAAAGCTTCCAGATATTTGGGACGCAGATTGCGGAAATCGATGTAATAAGCGTGTTCCCAAACATCGCAAGTCAACAACGGCGTTTGGCCGGCAGTTAACGGGCAACCGGCGTTACTGGTGCTAACCAGTTCCAGACCGCCTTTGTCGTTTTTCACCAGCCACGCCCAGCCTGAGCCGAAAGTGGTGACCGCGCATTTGGTGAATTCTTCTTTGAATTTCTCGAAAGAACCGAAAGTTCTGTCAATCGCATTTGCCAAACCGCCGGTAGGCTCGCCGCCGCCGTTGGGAGACAGGCTGTTCCAATAGAAGGTGTGGTTCCAGATTTGCGCTGCGTTGTTGAATACGCCGCCAGAGGATTTTTTCACGATCTCTTCCAGAGACAAGCCTTCAAACTCGGTGCCAGGAACCAGATTGTTCAGGTTGGTGACATAAGTTTGGTGATGTTTGCCGTAGTGAAATTCGATCGTTTCTGCGGAAATGTGCGGCGCCAATGCGTCTTTTGCGTACGGTAATGCAGGTAATTCAAAAGCCATCTTTATTCTCCAGATTGATTGAACAGCAGCAGTGATTAGGCGCGGGCTTACCGCCCAAACCTAATTACCCAGCATTATAATAAAGAATTATTGCTTAACACTACCTAATCTAAGGAAAACAACGATGGCACTTGAGGTTGAACATAAGTTTTTACTGGCGAACGACGACTGGCGCGGCGAAATAGATCACTCCGTACACTATAAACAAGGCTATTTGAGCAGCAGTCCGCTCAGCTCGGTGCGTGTGCGGATTTCCGACAAACAGGCTTGGCTGAATATCAAGAGCGCCACTATCGGCAGCCATCGCCAGGAGTTCGAGTATGAAATCCCGTTGAATGACGCCAACAGTATTCTCGACGAGCTGTGCCATAAGCCGTTAGTGGAAAAGACCCGTCATTTTGTCTATCGCGACCGGCACGTTTGGGAAATTGATGAGTTTATGGGCGATAACCAAGGTTTGATTGTCGCTGAGATCGAATTGTCGGCAGTAGGCGAGGCCTTTGTTAAGCCGGACTGGGTCGGCATGGAAGTTACCGACGATATACGCTATTACAACAATAATCTCTGCAAGTATCCGTTCAAGGATTGGGATAAATAAGCGGCAACAATCCAAATAGGCGATGAAAATTGCCGTTTTCTGAGGTTTGCGGCGCTTGTTGCAAAACTGGGACAAGATATTCGCAGAGTCGCTACAGCGCTACAAATGCATATCTAGCCTGCCTCACTAAGGCCTGGCGCTTAGCGAATTTTTGCGATAGGCAATACTTTGTTAAAACAATAATTTAAAGGACGTATTGAAATCCAAAATGCAATGCTCTATATTGAATGTATGAGCAAAGCTACTTTTGTTGTTTTATTGATACTTTTTGCCGGCCCGCTGCATGCATCGGAGCTGGCAACCGCTATCGCCCGTTTGGAAAGCGACTGGGCCAGCGTTTATTATCAAAGCGACGAAACCCGGCAAAGGCAAACTTATCCGCAATTGCTGGAAACAGCCGCCGAATTAACCAAACGCTACCCGAATGCCGCCGAGCCGAAAATCTGGCAAGCGACGATTATCGCCACCAATGCGGCTTTTCAATCTTCGCTGAGAGCCTTGTCTAGCTTGCAAACCGCCAAGACGCTCTTGGAAGAAGCCATTGCTCAAAATCCCAATGCGCTGGATGGCGCGGCCTATGTCACGCTGGGCACGCTGTATTATATGGTGCCTGGCTGGCCGGTATCTTTTGGGGATAATCAGCTTGCGGAGCAAATGTTGAAAGCCAGCTTGAAAATCAACCCCAACGGTATCGACGCCAATTACTTCTACGCCGATTATTTGCTGCAACAGGATCGCAGCGCGGAAGCTGAGGAATATTTGCACAAGGCCGTCCAGGCCCCGCTGCGCAAGCAGCAAGTATTTGCCGATAGCCAGTTGCAAAACGAAGCCAAAATGGCGCTGGCACATACCCAGCAACGTAAATCCAACGCCGGCAAAAATAAATTTCAATCGTTGTTCACTTCCGCGACAGCCGACTAAATCCGCCTGGCCCGTTTGCCTTTGGCTGTAGAATAACCCTACTTTCAAAACAGGCCACCACTGGCATTTATGAAAAAAACCATTTTCGGACTGTCCGCGGTATTTTTTTTACTGTTTTGTACGTCCAGCGCCGCTGACACACCTGCAGCAAATCGGCCGCTGGAGACAGTAACGCTGCAATTAAAATGGTTTCACCAATTCCAATTTGCCGGTTATTACGCGGCTATCGAGCAAGGCTATTATGCCGAGGAAGGCTTGCAGGTAGCGATACGCGAGCGCAATCCTGACCAAGACTACGTAGAACAGGTCGCATCCGGGGGAGCCGAATACGGCATCGGCGATTCCGGCATCATTGCCCAGTATGCCAACGGCAAGCCCATCGCGGCTCTAGCCGCCCTATTTCAGCACGATGCGCTGGTGCTGTTCAGCAAACAAGCTTCCGGCATCGTCAGTCCCTACGAAATGGCCGGCAAGCGCATCATGTACGATGTGGTGGGCGAGAATAATGCGCAGATTCGCGCCTTACTCGCCGAAGCCAATCTAAACGAAAGCCGCTATCAAAAAATTGCCGAGACCTTTAACAACGCCGACTTTATTGCGGATAAAGTCGATGTGATGTCCGGCTATATCACCGACCGACCATTCAACTTTCGCGCCGCCGGCATCAAATTCAACATTATCAATCCACAAAATTACGGTATCGACTTTTACGGCGACTTGCTTTTCACCAGCCGCAACGAGCTACAGCAACATCCCGGCCGCGCCGAGCGCTTCCTCCGGGCCAGTTTGAAAGGCTGGGAATATGCGCTGTCTCATCCCGATTTGCTGATCGAGCTGATCCAACACAAATACCCAAGCAAACTCAATTCGGAACAACTGCGCTACGAAGCCGAGGAAACCCGTAAGCTGATCATGCCGGACAACATCCCGCTGGGCCAGATAGAGACTGCCCGCTTACGCCGGGTAGCCGACATTTATGCCAACCTGAAATTAGCGCGTCCTTTGAGCGACGGCCAACTCAATGAGTTTGTCTACGGCGGCAGACAATCCGCCAATTTGCCATTGAACGACGCGGAACGGCAGTGGCTGGCTGAGCATCCTGAAATTCGGGTGGGCATAGACAGAAATTTTCCGCCATACGAATGGCTGGATGCGGCTGGCGAGCATCAAGGCATGATTGCCGAACACCTCAAGCTAATCGAGCAGAGATTGGGCGTGAAGTTCGTTCTGATCAAGGACAAATCCTGGCAGGACGTGCTGGACATGGCCAAACGCGGCGAACTGGACATGCTCGCCGGGGCGACCAAAACCCCTGACCGAGAGCAGTACCTGAGTTTTACCCAACCCTATATCAGTACGCCGACGGTGATCATCGGCGACAAAAGCGGTGCTTATATCAATTCCCTGCCACTACTGACAGGGAGACGGGTCGCCATCGAACAAGGGTATTTTGTTCAGGAATTGCTGAGCAGAGACTACCCAGGGATACAGTTGCTGACTGCCCCCTCGGTGCAAGAAGCGCTTAATCTGCTGGCCGAAGGCAAAGTGGATGCTTATGTCGGCGATGCGGCCTCGGCCAGTTACGCAATCAGACAACAAGGCTTATTGAATCTGCAAATTGCCGGCCAACCAGGCTACCTCAACGAAACCCGGATGGCCGCGCTCACATCTCAGCCGCAATTGCTGTCGCTGCTGGAAAAAGCTCTGGCCAGTATCAGCCAAGCCGAACACGATGCCATTATTAACCGCTGGATGGCTTTGAAGGTAGAGCAAGGCATTCAAGTGGAAGCGCTGTTGCGATCCGCCGCCGTTGCCCTGCTGGCCCTGTTGTTTTTCGTCTATTGGGTGTTCAGGCTGCGTAAGGAAATCAAGGCCCGCAAACGTAGCGAAGCCGACCTGGCGCGGCTTTACACCAATATGTCGCTGGGCTTTGCGCTACATCAGGTAATACGCGACGACAGCGGCAAAATCGTCGATTATCGCTATCTGGATATCAACCCGGCCTTTGAAAAAATGACCGGTATTGCCCGCGAGAACTGGATAGGCAAAACTGTGAAACAGGTGTTGCCGAATACCGAGGGAGCCTGGATCGCCAGCTTCGATGGGCTGGATACCAGCGGCGAGCCGCAACATTTTGAAAACTGCGTGACCGATTTGGGCCGCTGGTATGCCATCGATAGCTATAAAGCCAGTCCCGACCGTTTCGTCGTGTTAGTCCAGGACATTACCGAGCGCAAACAGACCGAACTGGCACTAAAAGAGAGTGAAGAACGCTTTCGGATCAGCCAAATCTATGGTGGAGTGGGGATCTGGGAAGCGGATTTATTGAAAAATCGCCAGTTCTGGTCGGAAATCGTCACGACTGAATTGGGTTTTCCACATAAGGCACAAAATACCTGGAACGATTTCCTGGAAGTGGTTTGTCCGGAGGATAGACATTTAATTTTGGAAGCGACCCGCGAGCACCTTGAACGCGGCGCCAATTACGATGTGGAGTACCGTATCCAAACCCCTAGCGGCGAAAAGCGCTGGATGCGCTCGGTGGGCCAGGTCGAACGCGACGGTAACGGCAAACCGGTAAGAATGCGCGGCATTGTCCATGATGTCAGCAAACGCAAAGCGGCCGAAGAAAAACTGCGGCTGTCGGCGCGGGTATTTTCGGACGCCCACGAAGGCATCATCATTACCGACCTCAACGCCTGTATCATCGATGTCAACGCCGCCTTCACCGACATCACCGGCTACAGCCGCGAAGAAGCGCTCGGGCAAAATCCCAGCTTTTTGAAATCCGGCCGGCAAGCGCCGGAGTTTTATGACGCCATGTGGGCCATCATAAACCAGACCGGTCATTGGCAAGGCGAAGTCTGGAATCGCCGGAAAAATGGGGATTTGTATGCCGAACTGTTAACGGTTTCGGCCTTGCGCGATGACGCCGGCAATATCATCAATTACCTGGGCTTGTTCTCGGACATCACCGAAAGCAAACAACAGCAGCAAGCCCTGGAAGTGCTGGCGCATTTCGATCCGCTTACCCAATTGCCCAATCGCGCCTTATTCGCCGACCGCTTTGCCCAGGCTATCGCCCACAGCAAACGTGCCGAATCGCTATTGGCGGTGTGCTACCTGGATTTAGATGGATTCAAGCAAGTTAACGATAACTTCGGCCACGAAACCGGCGACCAGCTATTGGTGGAAGTGGCCAAGCGCATCAAGTTAAAGCTGCGCGAAGGCGATACGGTTTGCCGGCTGGGCGGTGACGAATTCGCGTTGCTATTTGAAAACTTGCAATCGGTGCAGCAATGCGAAGATGCCTTGACCCGCATTCATCAGGCCATGGCCGAACCTTTCGAGTTGGAAAACCGCCATGTGCGGATTGCCGCCAGCAGCGGCGTGACCATCTATCCGCTGGATTTGGAAGATCCGGATATTCTGTTGCGCCACGCCGACCAAGCCATGTATCAGGCCAAATTGGATGGCCGCAACCGCTATCGGATTTACGATCATTTGCCGGGCCAATCGAGCAGCATCAATCATCGCCCCAGCCGTTTGGAGCAAGCCTTGGCCGAAGTCGGCCAGGCGCTGATGGATAGCCAGTTTTGCATGTATTACCAACCCAGGGTCAATATCAAAACCGGCGAAGTGGTCGGCGCAGAAGCGCTGATCCGTTGGCATCATCCGGAACGCGGCGTGTTGCCGCCGGCCGAGTTTCTGCCCATAGTCGAAAACACTACCTTGGAAATCGACCTGAGCAACTGGGTGCTACGGCAAGCCTTTAAACAATTGCAGGTTTGGCACGATCTCGGCTTGAATCTGCAAGTGAGCGTGAACATATCCCCGCGCCATCTGCAATGGCCGGATTTCATCAAAACCCTGGAAACCTTATTAACGGAATACCCGCAAATTCCTTCCTGGCAATTGGAATTGGAAGTATTGGAAAGTAGCGTACTGGAAGACTTGATCTCGGTTGGGGAAACGCTGAAACAATGCTATTACGACCTCGGCGTACCCTGTGCGCTCGACGATTTCGGCACCGGTTATTCGTCGCTGGCGCATTTGCGGCATTTGACCATCAACACGGTAAAGATCGATCAGAGTTTTGTCCGCAATATGATAGACGACCCGGATGACATGGCCATTGTCGAAAGTGTGATTGCGCTGGCCAAAGCCTTTAAACGCGAAGCGGTTGCCGAAGGCGTGGAAGATATAGAACACGGGATTTTTCTGATCGATTTGGGCTGCAGCATCGCTCAAGGCTGCGCCATCGCCGAGGCCATGCCGGCCGACGCGGTGTTGGCTTGGGTCAACAGTTATCGCAACCCTACGGCCTGGACTGATTGCGCCGGACTTTCGCTGACGAATTGGCAAAACCAATTGGAATTATTGAAACTTCAGCAGCAGTATTGGATGCGCCGTCTGGAACAATGTCTGCATCCTCCAACCGGCAGCAGTCCACGCTGGCCTATCCTGAACTCGAAAAAATCGCATCTGGGTAGATGGCTGGAACGGCTCAAACACGAGCGCGGCATTGATGCACGTTTACTGGAACAACTGGAGCGGGCGCAATCCCGCCAACAAATTCTGGCGGAACAACTCCAACGTCATCGGCTGGACGGCAGGAGCGGCGACAGCGCAGATTTTAGCCAATTACGTGAAGCCAATCTGCAAATAGTGCAGTTACTGGAGCGTCTAGAACCGGCGGCCTAAGCCTATTCTGACCAACGCCAGCCGGATTTTGAACCCATTAGAACAGCCACAATGCGCCTGACTAAACAAACCAACTTTACGGACCGCATCCACTTTGCTTAAGGGCAAAGCCACAAGCCTCGCGCGAATCGTTTATTGGCCTGCGCGCGAGGCTTTCAAGTTTGGGGTTGCACCCATTTGGCTTAGTCAAATAGCTTTTTACCTGGCCCGCAAAGTTATGGTGGTTTGCGATTAAAGCAATTTGCTATCGGCGAGAACCGTTTCCGCTTGCGCGCTTGCCCAGTCAGCTTTGCGATTGAAGCTATTTGCCTTGCACGAACGGCTAAATGGCTGGCGCGCAAGGTCGAGTAGGTTTAAGTTTGAACCAAATTGGCGTAGCCGAATAGCTTTTTGCCTCGCGCACAAAGCTATCTTGGCTGGCAATTAAAGCGATTTGCTATGGACGAGAACTGTTTTAGCTTGCGCGCTTGCTTAGGCCAGTTTGCGATTGCAGCTATTCGCCTTGCGAGCATGGCTTTTTAGCTTGTCGGCATGCCTTAGAACTCGGCGCTTAAGGCTAAAAGGTATTCGGGAAGGGCAAAAAGCCTGGGATTGGTAGCGTTGAAGCTCAGCGGTATAGCCTTGCGGTCGGCCGTCCCCCGCGGCCGGTTGCAAACGCCACCGTCAAGCTTAGCCGGCGGCTGGTTCGACTTTGCTCTTGGCGCCACGATTGAAACGCACCGCCATCGCCTGCCGCAGCGTTTCCAGCGCCGCGCCTTTGCCGGCGATTTTTAAAGAAGCGTAGGCGTCCAGGCAAAAGCTGTAAATATCGCTGCCCAGCGCCATGTCGGTATCATCGCCGCGCGCCTGCAAATCCCGCAGCCGATGCAAGCGTGGGCGGAGTTGGTCGAGGCTGGTCATGTCCGCTTGCGCCTCGGGCATGTTCAGATTGGGCGGGATCGCCTGAGCATTTTGGGCGGCCAGCAGCATGGTCTGCCGACAGAAGGCTTCGGTCTTATCGCCCATCTTGAGAATATTGCGGCGCTGGTCGGGTGACAGCGACGCGAAGCCGGCGAAATGGGTTTCCAGGGTATTCAAAGCCGCGTCGATCTCCGCCAACGCCGCATCACTGAAAGTTAACGATAACAAATTCTGACTCATCTTAATCTCCTACATAGTCGTCCCTGAAAAAGCCGATATTTTCCGAACACCAGCATTCAGGCCGACAATAAAAACGGCGCGCTCAATGGCCGCGCCAAAATCCGACATGGCGGTCTCCAAAAATGAGGCAAAAAAATCCTCAACTGCCTGAGGATCATACGGATATTGTGGCCAGCACCGCATAAGATGGCATGCATGGCATCGCCCAGTTCGCCTTTCAGGTAATTGCGGCCCAGCAATCCGTCGTTTTTGAGGTGCCCGATGACGGGTTCGATGGCATTGCGGCGTTTGAGGGCGCGTTTGAGTCGCCGGGTGTTTATTCCTCTCTTTTGCCGGGCTTTGTAAATGGTCACGTTCGGGACCTCGACACCACGGTATCCTAAATCCACAAAAGCTTCTTTTGCGCGTGTACCGCTTAGAATCTCCGCCTGTTCCAGACACGATTCCAGGGTGTGTCCATCGTAGGGATTACCGGAAAAGCTGCGGGCGCCGAGCACAAAATTACTTTTGTTGGTGACGGTGATGCCCACTTTGACGCCGAATTCATACTTCTTGTGGACTTTGCCTTTGGAAATGCATTCGACTTCCGTGGCGTGGAAACTGTACAGCTTGTTTTTATCCTGGGGTTGTTGGTTCAAAATCCGTTGGGTTTTCTCTAGCGTCTCTTTAAAAGCCAATTTGACTGCATCGGATTGATCCGTCAATTGGCGCTCGATATCTCGGTAAACCCGACCCACCAAAGTTTTGAGCTGTTTGAGCATTTTGCGTTTGCGCTTCATTTGCTTGGCATGACTGTACCGGTTCGCCATCATCAGCAAATAGGGGGCTTTGCGGTTGTAGTTCTGCCGTAGTGTAATCTCATGCTGCTCAGCCAGACGTACCATGTGCTGGCGACAGCGTTCATACAATTTTCCATCGGTCGGATACGTGATGGCTTTCTCTTGCACCGTGCTATCAACCGTCACCGATTCAAAATCCTGTTTCTTCACGGTCTTGCTGGCTACGCCAGCCTGGATCGTCACCGATAACATCCACTCGCAACCTTCTTCTCCGATCCGTTTTCGCCAATAGGTCAGTGACGTGGGGTGGCAAGGTATCTGGTGTTGGAAATACTCTTCGCCACAAAAATATTGCCAATAGGGATTTTCAAGCCACTGTGCCACGACCGCTTCGTCCGAGCGTGCAAACGCATGTTTGAGGTAATGAAGCCCGGCAATAAGACGCGTTGGCAACGCCGGAGCGCCTTGGTTCTCGGTAAAAAATTCACCGAACGCATCATCCAGTACTTTCCAATCGATCAAATTTGCCAGTTGGTAAAGCTCATGCTTCGGATTCAACAGGTCGGCCAGTGGTGTGTTGAATAGATCGATTTGGCCGCTACTTTCTTGGGATTTTGGCTTCATTTTCGATAAAAATTTGCAAGAAATTAATATCTATTTTACTAATTTCTTGCAATTATTGCCCGTCTTTTTCTTCAATTATTTATTGTGTTTCAATGCTTTAGCCGTGAATTTGTGGCTTTTCAGGGGCGACTACATAGTTGCCGAATACGCGAACCAGCAGCACCGGTCCGCAGAGAAAAAGCGTAGGCTATTTTTCTAAAAAGGAGTGATTTTATATGTTAGAGATGGGCGTTTTTTTTGGTAAGGTGCGTAGCCTGGATGAAGCGAAGCGGAATCCGGGATTGCGGCTCAAATTTCCATGGATTACGCTACTCCTGTCTGATCGGCTACCCTCAGAGGGGAAAGCATAAAGCGGCCATAAGCACCGGACGAATTCAAGAGAGCTAATCGCAAAGGCCTACAAAGGCAAGCGTAGGGTGTGGTGAGTTTACGAACCGCACCATTCGCGAACGATGCGCTTCACACTGTTCAGCACATCCTACGGTCTCGGTATCATTCAAGCATTGAGTTAAGTCTAGGGTACGCCTAGCGTAATCATGTTGATAAACGCCAGAAGGTACGCGACGCGTACCCTTGTATCTTACTTCTCGCCATGGTTAGCTACCTTGGCACTGAGACAGAAAGAGCTTGTGCGTACCCTTAAGGTTCGACCTTGGCATGTAGATTAAGCCTTCTGTCTCACTTCTGACGCCAACGAAGACACTGAACGGTAGCCAAGGGCAATGACCCTGCATGCACAAGGCAAGTGGGCTCAGTTGGTTTATTTTGTTTCTTCACACTGAGTTGCCTTATGTTTTTTATCGGTATCGATGTCTCTAAAGCCAAGCTCGACTGTAGTCTGTTGCTGGACACCTGCATCAATAAACGTCGCGCCAAATCCGTTGCCAATTCCAAAACGGGCTTCGACGATCTGCTGACTTGGTGCGCCAAACAACGCGTGTGTCCACAAGAATTGCATGCCATTCTCGAAGGCACGGGCGTTTACCACGAGCAGGCCGCCTTAGCCTTAGCGGATGCAGGGGTAACGGTGTCTATCGTGAACCCGGCACAGGTCAAGGATTTTGGCCGCAGCCTGGGTGTGCGCACCAAAACCGACGGCGTTGATAGCCTGGTGTTGGCCCGTTACGGCGCGTTGTTGAATCCCAAGCCTTGGACACCTCCAACCCCAGAAGCTCGCACGTTGCAAGCCCTGCTATCCCGCCGCGAAGCGATTGCCCAGGATTTGCAACGTGAGCGCAACCGCCTCGAAAAAGCCCAGGCCACCGATACCCCGGCACTGATTCACCAGTCCTTGCTCGACTCTATTACCTTCCTGGAAGCACAACTCGCTAAACTCCAGATCGACATCGACGACCATATCGATCAGTACCCTGAACTGAAAGCGGACCGGATGCTGTTAATCAGTATTCCCGGCGTCGGTCCCCAGGTTAGCAATCACTTGTTAGCGGTCATGCACAATCATCGCTTTCAATCCGCCGAACAACTGGCCGCTTACCTGGGGTTGGTGCCCGTGGAGCGACAGTCCGGTTCGTCGATTCAAGGGCGACCCAGACTATCCAAAGCCGGGCCGGCCCGTATGCGGGCCATCCTCTATATGGCTGCCGTAGTCGGCGTTCAATACAATCCGCACCTCAAAGCACTCTATTTGCGCTTGCAAGCACGCGGTAAATCAAAAATGTCGGCTCTCGGTGGCGCCATGCGCAAACTCGTGCATTTGTGCTTTGGCGTCTTGAAAACTCGTGAGCCTTACCGGGTCGATTACGCTCTCCACAGTTGACTTTTAAGACGGTATCTACCGGGCTGCCTATCGGGCGGATTTCTGAATGACCGTGATGCCGGAACTTAATCGATTAACGCGGCATTTAGAGGCTTATCCGTTGAAATGATTTGTTAAAGACTGCATGAACTCTCTTCAATCCGAACGTTATGTATTTTCTCAATTAGCAGATCTGTAAACTGGTTAAGTTGACTGTCGCGATCTTGGCTGGGATCAAAAGTGAACCCACCAGTGCCGTTTGTTAGATCAAACATTCCTGGCGGGCAGTCGGAAAACCACAGAGGAATTACGCAGTTTTCTCCAAATCTTTCTTTGAAATTGTCAGCTTCGAATTTACACCAAACTCTCGATGGATAGTTCTTGCTGAGTATAGCGACGATAAATCTCGATTCCGACCTGTATATAGGTGCAAGATACTCCTCTACGTTTTGAGAAAGAATTCTTGCTTGTTCATTATTGTCATAAAATACAGATATTTCATTATCAGACAATTTTTGTTGAATGTAGTCGGCAATATTTCGCTCTAATCCAGTAAAAGATAGTGCGTAGTCATACTCTGAAGAAAATTCAACTGTATGAAAGCCAATTTTTTTAGCAACTTTAGACCATGGTAGATTTTTAATATAGAAAAAGTACTTTGGGTCTTCGATGGAAAGCTCGGTAGTCTCGTTGTTGTAATATATAACCTCAGAGTAACTCTCATTTCCTTCATAATGTTCTTTGAGATGACCTTTAGTCAGAATCTGACCAACGCTATTTCTATGATTTGGTTGTTCAATAAGAGTTGATTCAATATTTATACTCATGCTCTCAGACTTAGAAAGCCAATATAGAACATGAAGGTATGGAGCCCGACTTCCTTTCTTTACTCTCTGACCTTTACAGAAGCGAGTAGTTAACTGTGAAAAACTAGTTGATAAGTCATCAAGGATGAACTCCTTTAATGCCTCAAAGCTTACAGTTGTAGGGGTGAGAATTTCACATTCTTCCAAAATATTGCTTTTCAAGCAAGCGTGATGAGCAAGCATCTGTGCGAGATGGAAGCTACCCTGCGATCCTAAAATTATTTCCGATTTAACATTCAGCTCTACCTTTAGACATTGCTCTCCCTTTTCCAAGAGCTCTTCCAGTTTTTCTTCTGAATTTGATTCAAACTTTATTATGTCTATTCGGTTTCTTAGATCTGCTGAATACTGGAACAAAGAATGGCCAGTTTTATTGATTCCAACAAGTACTAGCTTTGAATTTTCATTTTCTTCATCAGCAAGAATTTTTAGTAGATCAGAAAGTTTCTGTTTCAAAGGTTCTTCGAGCTTATGAAAGTCATCAATTATAACTGTTCCAAAATTTTCGTTATCGATTAGCGCCTCTATGACTGGTTTGTCAAGACGTTTCCTTCCAGATAGAACTCGAATATTGCTATTATCCCCCAGTCGATCAAGGACTTTTAGCACACAAGTTGTTTTTCCTATACCCGACGGCCCTTCAACTACGAGCCCTCTACCTTTAGAACGTAGCGCAACGAAAAGCCGAGTATATTCTGCTGGTTCAACGAAGGTGAACTCAGGCACACCTGACAGTTTAAAAACGTCTTCTAGATTCTTCTTTTCTGTCATCGTGATCCCTAAACTTATGTTTCGATATATTTTAACTAGTTATTATCTAGGACCGTAGGGTGGATAAGCGCAGCGCCATCCACTTAATTTAAAATTCTTCTACTCTATGGCGGATGACGCTACGCTTATCCACCCTACAACTTTCGTTATTTGAATATCAAACCGGCGTGCTGGATTAAATACACCAATTTCAGCTTCGGTCCGATCGTAAGCAAACAGCCCTACCATATCGTCAGCCGGTAGCCACTATGATTTAATTCCTGTCACTGAACGGCAGCAGCCCGCTCCAATTAGCGATAGCGTAATCGGAGGGAGGTTGACTTCGAAATGTGCGATTACGCAAGCTAATCGCACCTACATTTTGAATGACAACTTATTGGCCTTTCCTTTACCGTTCACCGCAAATTAAATCTTATCTGGCAACAATAAGTCGGGCGGTGACCATGAGATAAATCGCCATTCAGCGCAGAAAACCTGTTTCGAAAAAACGCAATGTTTAGCGCAGTTTGCTGGAGCGTTGGGTTAGGCGACTACTCAAAACCAATGGTTGGTCTGACCCCCCATTGGTTTCTACACACCAATTATTTTTCCTTTTGTAGCTCAGCAGGCACCTTGTTCTCCGCGGGCACTACCACCTCAGTCGGCGTTTGTGTCTCAGCTGCCTTTTTTGCCTCTCTCTCCGCCGCCTTTTTTGCCAGCGCGGCCTTCTGATCAGCAGCCTGTCTCGCAGCTACCGACCCGGTTTCTGCCGCAGCCAATAACATTACTGTGTCTGCCTGGGTTGGCACTGGAGTTAACATTACTGATAGCGTGCAAAGGCAAACCGCCAATCTAATTTCTTTTGATTTCATACTCAACATAACGACCTCGCTGTAATAGTTATTTTAGATTTGTGCAACTCGGTAGGCTCCGAGGGTGGATAAGGTAAAGCAAGGGGGATCTAATTACTTTTACCCCCATCCTTACTGCAATTTACCAAATTTTGGTGATTTTGATTTGATCATCTTACATAACAATGTAGAACGCCCATCCGTTATCAGGCACTGATCAGCCCGATCAATCAATTTCCGCGAATGGCTGTCTAGGTCGATCTCGCTATTCCCCGTTGTTACCTAACTCCAAATTCAACGAGTAGATCGCAACCAGCAAAAAAGGGTTTGCCAAGACTTAACCCGACAAACCCTTAAACCCAAACCGAACATACTCGGAATCCGTTCCGTCGAATCCCCCGCTATTCCACCGTCACCGACTTGGCTAAATTGCGCGGTTGGTCTACATCGGTGCCTTTCAGCACGGCAACGTGGTAGGACAGCAGTTGCAGCGGGACGGTATAGACGATAGGCGAGATGATGTTGGCGACGCTGGGCATTTTGACGATTTGCACGTTTTCGTCGCTGCTTTCCGCCAGTTCTTCATCCATGAACACGATCAACTGGCCACCACGGGCACTGACTTCCTGGATGTTGGATTTCAATTTTTCCAGCAGGTTATTGTTGGGCGCGACTGTTACCACCGGCATTTCCGCATCGATCAAAGCCAGCGGGCCGTGTTTCAGCTCTCCGGCTGGGTAGGCTTCGGCGTGAATGTAGGAAATCTCCTTTAGCTTCAAGGCACCTTCCATCGCTATCGGGTAATGGGTGCCGCGCCCCAAGAACAAAGCATTGTGTTTGTCGGCAAAGCGCTGCGACAGCAGTTCGATAGCGTTATCCAGTTTCAGCACTTTTTCGATGTTGCCGGGCAGACCGAACAATTCGGAGACAATTTGTTCTTCCGTTTCCTTGGTCAAGGCAAAACGGCGGCCGACGGCGATGATTAACATCAGCAAGGCTACCAGCTGGGTGGTGAAGGCTTTGGTCGAGGCGACACCGATTTCCGGGCCGGCGCGAGTCATCATCACCAGATCGGACTCACGAACCAGCGAGCTTTCCGGGGCGTTGCAAATCACCAAAGAGTGTTTAACGCCCAGGCGTTTGGCTTCCAATAAGGCGGCCAAGGTGTCGGCGGTTTCGCCGGATTGGGAGATGGTGACGACCAGGGTATCGGGGGAAATTACCGGATTGCGGTATCTAAATTCGCTGGCCACTTCGATATGGCAAGGCACCCGTGCCAATTTTTCGAACCAGTAACGCGCTACCAAACCGGCATGGAAGCTGGTGCCGCAGGCCAGAATTTGTACCGATTTGATTTGATCGAAGACTTCCGCTGCGTTGTGGCCGAAGGCATTGTCCTGCAGGCGGTTGTCGATGAAGCGGCCTTCCAGGGTTTCGGAAACCGCCCAGGCTTGCTCGTAAATTTCCTTGAGCATGTAGTGGCGGTATTTGCCTTTGTCGACCGAATCGGCTTTTAGTTGGCTTTCGACGATAGGGCGCTCGACGCGGCGATTATGTTCGTCGTAAATTACCAGGCTATCGATTTTCAATTCAGCGATGTCGCCGTCTTCCAGGAAAATGAAGCGCTGGGTAACCGGTAATAGGGCGGCAATGTCGGAGGCGATGAAGTATTCGCCGATACCGACACCGATCACCAGCGGACTGCCTTTACGGCAGGCGATTAAGGTATCGGGGCAGTCGATGTAGACCACGCCGAGTGCATAGGCGCCTTGCAAAGTGGCGACCGTGGCCTTGACCGCATTTAACAGACTATCGGCGGTTTGCAGGTCTTCGGCAATTTTATGCACGATGACTTCGGTATCGGTTTCGGAGGTAAATACGAAACCGTTTTGCTGCAAGGCCGTACGCAGGTGGTCGTGGTTTTCGATAATACCGTTATGCACTACCGCCACTTTATCGCGGCTAACATGCGGGTGGGCATTGCGGGTGCTGGGTTTACCGTGGGTGGCCCAGCGGGTATGGGCGATACCGATAGTGCCTTCAATAGGATCGGCGGTGATTAATGCTTCCAGTCCTTTGACTTTACCCAGTTCACGTTTGCGGAATATCTCGCCTTGACTCACCACGGCCAAACCAGCGGAATCGTAGCCGCGATATTCCAAGCGTTTTAGGCCTTCCAGCAAAATAGGCACAACATTACGCTGTGCAACTCCCGCGACTATCCCACACATATTATTTCTCCGACTGACAAGGAGGTAAGGAGTGCGGAGAATTGTCGGAAACAATCTCCGCCAGTTTAACCGGCCGCTGCCAGGTCGGCACGCTAAGCTGTTTGGTCCGGCTAAGGGTTAACTGATTTTCCGGCGTATCGCGGGTAATGGTCGAACCGGCGCCAATGGTGGCATTTTTACCGACCGTGACCGGCGCCACCAACTGCGTATCGGAGCCGATAAAGGCGCCATCGCCGATAATGGTTTTAAATTTATTCACGCCATCGTAATTGCATGTAATAGTGCCGGCGCCAATATTGACTTTACTACCCACTTCGCTATCGCCAATATAGCTTAAATGGTTAATCTTGCTGCCGGTGGCGACGGTGGATTTTTTGATTTCTACGAAATTGCCTATATGCACATGGTCGGCCAGTTCGGTTTGCGGACGCAGACGGGCGAAAGGGCCGATTCGGCTGCCGACGCCGACTGCGGCGTCCTCTATCACGCTGTTGGCAAAAATCTCCACATCGTTAGCGATGCTGGCATTTTTAATCAAACAATTGGGACCGATTTTGACGTTTGAGCCTATGCGGTTAATACCTTCGAAGATTACGTTGATGTCCACATCAATGTCTTGACCAAGCTCGGCGAAACTGCCCCGCACATCCACGCGGGCCGGATCGCGCAGCGTGACGCCTTTTTCCATCAACGCTTGCGCTTGCTCCGATTGATAGACGCGCTCCAAATGCGCCAATTGGCTGCGATTATTGACACCTAATACTTCATCCTGACTGCCGGCTTGGGTGGTTTCGACACTCAACCCGTCTTCCACAGCCATTTCGATAATATCGGTCAAATAGTATTCGTTTTGTGCGTTGCTATTGCTCAGCCTGGACAGCCATTGTTTCAACTGACTACCTTTGCAAGCCAGAATACCGGTATTGCCTTCGCTGATTTGCAATTCCACTTCGTTGGCGTCTTTTTGCTCGACTATTTTAACGACAGCATGGTCTTTATCCCTCACGATACGGCCGTAGCCGGTTGGGTCGTCCAAGTTAACCGTCAGTAAAGCCAAGGACGTCAAGCTGACCTTATGCAACAGGGTTTGGATGGTTTTGGCTTTTAGTAGTGGGACATCGCCGTACAAAATCAATACGGTATCCGGATCGTCAACATGGTGAATGGCTTGTTGCACCGCATGGCCGGTACCTAACTGCTGCTTTTGCTCTATCCAAGTAGCATCCAGACTACTTAAAGTTTGTTTTACGGTTTCGCCGCCGTGGCCGTAAATAATGAAAATCTGATTGTTTTCCAGCGAGAGACTGGTTTCATAGACATGCTGCAACAATGCTTTATTGGCGATTTCGTGCAGTACTTTCGGCCGTGACGAACGCATTCTGGTGCCCTGGCCGGCTGCTAAGATGATGGTTTTAATCGACATTGCTATTCCTTAAAACAAAAAAAGCCCGATAACGAAACGTCATCGGGCTTATATTTTTACGCGT
The DNA here is from genome assembly GCF_014850975.1 of Methylomonas fluvii. Taxonomy (GTDB): domain Bacteria; phylum Pseudomonadota; class Gammaproteobacteria; order Methylococcales; family Methylomonadaceae; genus Methylomonas; species Methylomonas fluvii. The sequence continues at coordinate 514,497 of NZ_JACXST010000001.1, forward strand.
TAAATGGTTTACGCACCACGTTTTCTTAATCTTTCCAAAGTTCTCAACTGGTTTACAGCTTGCGCCAATTCGGCTTGTGCAATCGCGTAATCGTATTTACCCGATTTATCGCTGAGCATTTCTTCCGCTCTGGATTTGGCTTGCAAGGCTGCGGCTTCGTCGATGTCTTTTGCTCTGATCGCGGTATCCGCCAAAACGGTCACCAAATGCGGCTGAACTTCCAGAAAACCACCGGACACATAAAATGCTTGATAGTCTTTATCGCTCAGCTTAACCCGAACTTCACCGGGTTTCAGCTTGGTGATTAGCGGCGCATGGCGTGGCGCGATACCGACATCGCCCATTTCGGCCGGTGCAAAGACCATTTCAGCCAAGCCGGAAAAGATTTCCTGCTCCGCGCTGACGATGTCCACATGAATTGTCATTGCCATGTTAAAACTCTCCTATGAGGTGGTTTACATGCCTTTGGCTTTTTCAATGGCTTCGTCGATTGTGCCGACCATGTAGAAAGCTTGCTCGGGAAGACTGTCGTAATCGCCGCTGATAATGCCTTTGAAGCCGGCAATGGTATCTTTCAAAGATACGTATTTACCAGGTGAACCGGTAAAGACTTCCGCCACGAAGAACGGTTGCGACAAGAAACGCTGGATTTTACGCGCTCTGGATACGGTCAGTTTGTCGTCTTCCGACAACTCGTCCATACCCAAGATGGCGATAATATCGCGCAGTTCTTTATAGCGTTGCAAAATACCTTGTACAGAACGAGCTACTTCGTAATGCTCTTGACCAATTACCAATGGGTCCAACTGACGGCTGCTGGAATCCAGCGGATCGATAGCAGGATAAATACCCAGCTCGGCGATTTGGCGGGACAATACCACGGTCGCGTCCAAGTGAGCGAAGGTTGTCGCAGGCGACGGGTCGGTCAAGTCGTCCGCAGGTACGTAGACCGCTTGGATAGAAGTGATAGAACCGGTTTTGGTGGAAGTAATCCGCTCCTGCAGTACACCCATCTCTTCCGCCAGTGTAGGTTGGTAACCTACCGCGGAAGGCATACGTCCCAGCAGCGCCGATACTTCGGTACCTGCCAGAGTGTAACGATAAATATTGTCAACGAAGAACAATACGTCGCGGCCTTCGTCACGGAAAAACTCAGCCATGGTCAAACCGGTTAACGCGACGCGCAAACGGTTGCCTGGTGGCTCATTCATTTGACCGTAAACCAGTGATACTTTGTCGATAACGTTGGAATCGGTCATCTCGTGATAGAAGTCGTTACCTTCACGAGTCCGCTCGCCCACACCGGCAAACACCGAGAAACCGCTGTGCTCGATCGCGATGTTACGGATCAACTCCATCATGTTAACGGTCTTGCCTACGCCGGCACCGCCGAACAGACCAACCTTACCGCCTTTCGCGAAGGGGCAAACCAAATCGATAACTTTAATACCGGTTTCCAACAATTCGTTGGCTGGCGCTTGTTCGTCGTAAGAAGGAGCATCGCGATGGATGGTCCATTTCTCTTTTTCGCCGATAGGACCTTTTTCGTCAATAGCTTCGCCGAGGACATTCATGATGCGTCCCAGTGTCGCCTGACCGACCGGCACCTTGATCGCTTCGCCAGTGTTACTGACTTCAACGCCTCGGCTTAAGCCATCGGTGGAACCCATCGCAATGGTCCGGACTACGCCGTCGCCCAATTGCTGCTGAACTTCCAAAACCAGACCGCCCTTAACATTTAACGCATCATATACTTTCGGCAGGTTGTCGCGTGGAAACTCCACGTCTACTACCGCACCGATGATCTGAACGATTTTACCCAAACTCATTATGTCGTCCTCTTTTAAAATCTCTAAACTTGTCTTGATGCACTAAACGGCAGCAGCGCCGGCCACGATCTCGGAAATCTCTTGCGTAATTGCCGCCTGCCTGGCTTTGTTATAAACCAGTTGCAATTCTTTAATGATATTCCCGGCGTTATCGGATGCGCTTTTCATTGCCACCATTCGGGCAGCCTGCTCGCAGGCGTTGTTTTCCACTAAACCTTGGAAAACTGCGGATTCCACATATCGGATCAACAAACTGTCCAATACTTCTTTAGCATCAGGTTCGTATAAGTAATCCCAGCGGCCTTTGGACTCGTCGCCCAAATCACCCACAGCAACCGGCAACAATTTTTGCACAACCGGTTTTTGTGTCATGGTGTTTACGAAGTCATTACTAATCAAAAATAACTCGTCAATTTCTCCGGCGGCGAACGCATCCAGCATGATTTTGATCGTGCCGATAATTTCGCTTTGATGCGGCGTATCGCCCAATTTCGAGACTTGTCCGACCAGGTTAGCTTTGATCATGCTGAAAAAACCCGCCGCTTTGCTACCGATGGTACAGACGTCTACTTCGATCTGGCGGCTTTGCCATTGCTGCATTTCGCCTAAAACTTTTCGAAACAAGTTGGCATTGAGGCCGCCGCACAAGCCTCTATCGGAGCTCACTACGATGATACCGATGCGCTTGACTTCGCGTTCGATCAAAAAAGGATGCTTGTATTCGGGATTGGCATAAGCCAGATGTTTGATGATCTGGCCTATCTTTTTCGCGTAAGGCCGGGTGGCCTGCATTCTGTCTTTGGTTTTACGCATCTTGCTCGCCGCCACCATTTCCATGGCCCGAGTAATCTTCTGAGTATTTTTAATACTCGCGATCTTGGTACGTATCTCTTTGCCAACAGCCATGTGCGGACCCTTTACCAGCTACCGGTCTTGACGAAACGTTCAATGGCACTGTGGATGCCTTTTTGAATGTCGTCGTTGTAGTCGCCTTTCTCGTTGATTTTAGCCATCAAAGCAGATTCGTCGGCGTGCATGAAGTCCAGCAAGGCCGCTTCGAAATCGCGTACTTTTTTAACTTCCAGGCTATCCAGGAATCCGGCGTTTGCGGCATACAAGGAAACCGCCATGTCCGCGACCGACATCGGCGCGTATTGGTTTTGTTTCATCAGCTCGGTAACGCGTTGGCCGCGTTCGATTTGCTTACGTGTGCTTTCGTCCAAGTCGGAGGCAAACTGGGCAAACGCCGCCAATTCGCGGAACTGCGCCAAGTCCAAACGAATGCCGCCGCCCAGTTTTTTGATGATCTTGGTTTGTGCCGCACCGCCAACCCGCGACACTGACAGACCGGCGTTAACCGCAGGACGAATACCCGAATTGAACAGACCGGTTTCCAAGAAAATCTGGCCGTCGGTAATGGAGATCACGTTGGTCGGTACGAAAGCCGACACGTCGCCACCTTGTGTTTCGATAATCGGCAATGCGGTCAATGAACCGGTTTTGCCTTTTACTTTACCGTTGGTCAACTTCTCTACTTCAACCGCATTGATACGCGCAGCACGTTCCAGCAACCGCGAGTGAATGTAGAACACGTCGCCTGGATACGCTTCGCGACCTGGCGGACGGCGCAACAGCAAGGAAATTTGGCGATACGCCCAAGCTTGCTTGGTCAAATCATCATAAATAATTAGTGCATCTTCGCCAATGTCGCGGAAATATTCGCCCATTGAGCAACCGGTGTAAGGCGCAATAAATTGCAGCGCCGCCGATTCAGAAGCTGAAGCCACCACGATGATGGTGTGCTCCATCGCGCCGTGCTCTTCCAGTTTGCGAACCACGTTGGCAATAGATGAACGTTTTTGACCGATAGCCACATAGATACATTTGATGCCGGTGCCTTTTTGATTGATGATCGCATCAATCGCAATGGCGGTTTTACCGGTTTGTCTATCACCAATAATCAACTCCCGTTGGCCGCGACCAACTGGAATCATCGAGTCAATCGCTTTCAAACCGATTTGCACCGGTTGATCGACTGATTGTCTGGCAATAACGCCTGGAGCAATTTTTTCGATAGGCGAGCTTAATTTGGTTTCGATAGCGCCTTTGCCGTCGATCGGGTTACCCAAGGCATCGACCACGCGACCCAGCAAGGCTTCACCAACCGGCACTTCCAAAATTCTACCGGTACATTTAACGGTATCGCCTTCGGTAATATGTTGGTACGCACCGAGCATTACCACACCGACCGAGTCTCTTTCCAAGTTCAAAGCCATGCCGTAAGAGCCGCCAGGGAATTCCAGCATTTCGCCTTGCATTGCTTCCGACAGACCGTGAACCCGAACAATACCGTCGGTGACACTGACTACGGTGCCTTCGGTATGTGCCTCAACATGGGCGTCGAAGTTCTCGATCTTCTTTTTGATCAGATCACTTATTTCTGATGGATTTAATTGCATTTTATTTTCCCGCTCTAACTCTTAAAGTCTTTTAGCTAATTGATGAAGCTGGCCTTTGATAGAACCGTCGATGACTTTGTCGCCCGCTTTAGCGAGGATGCCCCCAATTAACGATTTATCGACAGAAACGGATGCATTGACCTTTTTATGCAAAAGCTTTTCCAGCATGGCGACATACTTGCCTTGCTCGGCTTTTGTTAGCGAGTACGCACTGTATAAATCAACATTGACGTAGCCTTCATCATCCGCCTTGTACTGCTCGAACATCACCGAAATTTGCGGCAATAAGGGCAGCTTGTCATTTTCTATCAACACTTTCAGAAGATTCTTGGCTTCGTCATGTATTTGATCCTGGCAAATATCCAGAATCAACTGTGCTGTATGCTGTTTGCCAACCCGAGGATTTTTGACAATGGCAGCTAATGCCTCATCCTGGATGACCAAGGACAAAAACGTCAACGAATCGGACCATTGCTTGGACGACCCCGTTTCCTTGGCACGCTTGAAAGCTGCTTCCGCGTAAGGTCTTGCTAATGTCGATAACTCAGCCATTGCTTAACCCAATTGATCCGCTGCTTTGCTGAGAATGTCTTGATGCTTGGCTTTGTCGATTTCTTCTTTCAAAATCTGTTCAGCGGCACGCAAAGCCAGTGAGGATACTTCTTTGCGCAAGCTCTCTTTAGCGTGCAACATTTCCTGCTCTATCTGGGCTTTTGCTGCTTCAAGCAAACGCTCGCCTTCTTTTTTGGCTTGATCTTTCGACTCTTCAACCAGCTGATTGGCGCGTTTTTGCGCTGCACTGACGATTTCCGCCGATTGTTCTTTCGCTTCCTTCAGCAGGCTCTTGGCTTTTTTCTCGGCCAATTTAATTTCTTCCTGGCCTTTCTCGGCCGCGGCCAAACCTTCGGAAATTTTGGTTTTGCGCTCTTCCAGAGCGGCAATGATCGGTGGCCAGACATACTTCATGGTAAACCAAACCAGAAGTGTGAAAGTTATCATCTGCCCGATCAGAGTAGCATTGATGCTCATTGATGCTTTCCTCGTAATGCCGTTGTCATTCTATCGGTATGCGAATAGGGTTTAGCCTATTCAACTGAATCCGATAATTGCTAATTAACCTGCGACAGATTGAACGGCTGAAAGGAATGGGTTTGCGAAGGTCAACATCAGAGCCAGACCGACACCGATCATAGTTACCGCGTCAAGCAAACCGGCGATGATGAACATTTTGACCTGCAACATTGGAACTAACTCAGGTTGACGAGCAGCACCTTCCAGGAATTTACCGCCCAGCAGACCGAAGCCGATAGCAGTACCGATTGCGCCCAAGCCCAAAATGATGCCAACGGCGATAACGGTGAAGCCTTGTACGTTGGCAATTAATGATGCGAGTTCCATAGTGTCTCCTAAATATTGATATGAAAGTTGAAAATAAAACTATTAATGATCTTCGTGAGCCAAGCTCAAATACACAATGGTTAACACCATGAATATGAAGGCTTGCAGGGTAATAACCAGGATATGAAATACTGCCCAAGGAAAACCCAGCAATGGCTGAACGATAGGCGGCAGCAAAGCGATCAGGATAAATACCAGCTCACCGGCATACAAATTACCGAATAACCGCAGACCCAGCGATATAGGTTTCGCCAATTCTTCAACTGTTTTCAGCAGCAGATTGAAAGGCATCATTTTCGGGCCGAAAGGTGTGCAAGTCATTTCCTTGGCAAACCCCATCAATCCTTTAACCTTGATGCTGTAAAAGAAGATCAGGAAGAATACGCTGATCGACAAGGCAAAGGTACCGTTCAAATCGGTACTCGGCACCACACGCATGTATTCCATGCCCATCAAGCTGCCTATCATCGGTAACAAATCCACCGGCAACATGTCCATCGCATTCCACATGAACACCCAGCAGAAAATCGTTAACGACAGCGGCGCAATCAAAGGACTACGACCGTGGAAACTGTCTTTAACTTGCGTATCAACGAATTCGACCAAAGTCTCCGCAATATTTTGCGCCAAGCCAGGCACACCGGATGTCGCTCTTTCCGCTACCGTTTTGAAAAACAGGATGAACAAGCCGCCCAAAAACGCGGAGAAAAACAAGGTATCCAGATGCAATGTCCAAAATCCCTCACCCACCGATAACGGTGTCAAGTGATGGACTATATAACCGGTTGCGCCACCTTCAGTACTCATTTGTCCTCGCTAAAAAACTAATCACGCCATAAAAACAGCGCAAACCAAAAAACCGACAACACTGCGATGTAACCCACCATCAGTGTTAAGAAATCAACAGAGGGAATCTGTAAAACAATAGAAAACAGGGCTACCGTCAAAATTAACTTAACCGTTTCGCCTGCATAAAATGCATTAACGATACCCTGCGCGCCCAAATCCTTGGCCAGATAGATTTTGTAGGCAAAATACAGATTGGGCAATAAAGCCACAAACCCTCCGAATAACGGGGACACCGCACTTTTCCAACCGCCTATCAATAAAAATCCCGACGCCACTAATGCAGCCATCAGGACCTGTCCAAAAACTACTTTTCTGACAGTAGAAAAATCATTTCTAGCTGTCATGTACTTCCCCTTTCGTCTTGAGCTGGGCGATTATATCCAGCCAGCACGTCTAAAGCAAGGTAAGCACGTTCAGCAAGAAGCAATCAGCGTCGCCACCTTGTTGATTTGGCAAGACTATCCCAACAAGCTCTCTGCCAGCACCAAACCACAACAGGCATATTCCAAACATTCAATCCCAACGCTTACAGCAATACACATGCCATTTTGTAACATACTGATTTTTTGAAACATTGCCCAAAGCAGCAATGTAGCAAATCCGACAAAACACTGAACCATGGCCGGAATACGACATTTGCCGGCACCGGCGCACTCAATTGATTTTTTTTATGATGCCTTCCAGCTCTTCCAAACTGGTGTAAGTAAAAATCAATTTACCTTTGCCACTGCTTTGATGATTGATTTCCACCTTGGCACCGGTTCGTTCACTCAGGTCGCGTTGCAAACGCAAGGTATCCGGGTCGACTTTTTTTACCGCGGCGGGCTTATCCTCATGCAGTTCGCGCACCAGCTTTTCTACCGCTCTGACGGTCAAACCCTGTTTGACGGCTTTATTGGCAATTTCGACCTGTTTGGCTTCGTCCAGACCCAGCAATGCGCGGGCATGTCCCATTTCCAGCAAACCCTTGCCCAACATGCCTTTCACTTCACCGGCCAGTTCCAGCAGGCGAAGTAAATTAGTGATCGTAGTGCGCGACTTGCCCACTGCGGTAGCGATCTGCTGATGAGTGAGCTCGAACTCGTCCTGCAACCGATGCAGCGCCTCGGCTTCTTCCAGCGCATTCAAATCCTCGCGCTGAATGTTCTCGATTAAGGCTATCGCCATCACCGAACGATCATCCAAATCCTTGATCAATACCGGCACGTCCTGCAACTCGGCCAATTGCGCCGCCCGCCAACGGCGTTCGCCGGCGATGATTTCGTATTTTTCGCTATCTATTTTGCGGACGATGATAGGTTGGATGATGCCTTGCGCGGCAATCGAATCGGACAACTCCTTCAGCTTCTCCGGATCCATGTCCTTGCGCGGCTGATACTTGCCGCGCTGCAAAAACTCGATAGGCAAACTTTGCGTGTCTTGAGATTTTTCCGGCACCGGTGCGCTCACGTCGCCCAGCAACTCGCTCAAACCTCGCCCTAAACCGCGTTTTTTTTGTATCATTTTTTTGCCGCTTTTTCTTTTCTGATCATTTCGCCGGCCAGCGCGATGTATGCCATCGCCCCGCGCGAAGCTTTATCGTAAGCCAACACCGGTACGCCATGACTAGGCGCCTCGGCCAGGCGAATGTTTCTGGGAATGGTGGTTCGGAAAACTTTGTCGCCGAAATATTCGATCAACTGATCAGAAACATCCTTGCCCAATCTACTGCGGCTATCCACCATGGTTCGCAAGATACCTTCCAGATACAAACCCGGATTGACGCTATCGCGGATGCTGCGCAAAGTCGACATCAATGACGACAAGCCTTCCAGCGAATAATATTCGCACTGCATCGGAATCAACACGCTGTTGGCGGCCACCATCGCGTTTAGGGTCAGCATATTTAGGGACGGCGGACAGTCGATCAAGATGTAGTCGTACTGTTCTTTTATTGTCAATAAAGCGTCGGCCAAGCGCCGCTCACGATGCTGCGCACTCATCAACTGCACTTCGGCGGCCGTTAAATCGGCGTTACCGGGAATCAAATCAAAACCCAGCTGCTTGTTTTTCACGACAATCTCGGAAACCGGCACTTCTTCCAGCAACAACTCGCAGCTGGAATATTCGATTTCTTCTTTATTCACGCCGCAGCCCATCGCCGCATTGCCTTGCGGGTCCAGGTCGATTAACAACACCTTGCGCTTGGTAGCCGCCAACGCCGCCGCCAGATTGACGCTGGTGGTGGTTTTGCCAACTCCGCCTTTTTGGTTGGTAATTGCGATAATCTTAGCCATGCTTGGGTTTCTCCAGTCGAATCAGGCAGCGCTCGGCGTCTATGCCGGGTACCGTCAGCGGAATCACGCTGTATGTTGCGGCCAAGTCTATCAGCTCCTGCTCGGGCTGCTGACCTTTCATCGCCAGCAGCACGCCATCGTCCGCCAGCAAATGACCGGTGAGTTGCAGAATATCTGGCATGCTGGCAAACGCCCTGCAAAGCACCGTGGAAAATAATTCTGCCGGCTCCAGCAGCTCAACGCGGCTATGCACTACCTCGACATTTTTCAGCTTTAACTCCAGCACGGCCTGTTGAACGAAACGGGTTTTTTTGGAGTTGGAATCGACCAAGGTGAAATGGCAATCCGGCCGGCAAATCGCCAACGGAATGCCCGGCAAACCAGCACCAGTGCCAATATCCGCAACGCGCGAACCATGAAGATACGGCAAAATCGCCAAGCTATCCAGGATGTGCAGATTAACCATCTCCAACGGATCGCGCACTGCCGTCAGGTTATAGGCTTTGTTCCATTTTGCTATTAAGTTGACGAACCGCAGCAAAGCATCGATTCGCTCGCCGCCAATGTCCAGCGACAAGGCACTTAAGCCTTGCTCCAGTTTTTCGCGACAGATGTCCATCAAGCGCTTTTCTTCTTCAAATGCACCAACAATAAAGAAATCGCCGCCGGGGTGATGCCGGGAATCCGTGAGGCCTGGCCCAGGGTTTCCGGGCGTTGTTTTTTGAGTTTTTCGCTGACTTCGTTAGACAGGCCAGACACCAGACTGTAATCGACGTTTTCGGGTAATTTCAAATGCTCGTAGCGCTGAGTCCGGTTAATTTCGGTTTGCTGCCTGTCAATATAGCCGGCGTATTTGGCTTGAATCGCCACCTGTTCGGCCACTTGCTCATCGACTTCGGTTTCGTCACTGAAACGCAGCAGATTCTCGACATCGACTTCGGGCCGACGCAGCATTTCCATCAAGCTAGCTTCTTTCAACAACTTTTTACCCCACAACTCTTCGGCCAGCGCGGCTTCATCAGATTCGGTTCTGATCCATTTTTTCGCCAACTTGCCTTGCAGATTAGCAATGGCTTCGCGCTTTTCCTCAAAACGTTGCCAGCGGGCATCATCAACCAAACCCAGCTCCCGGCCTTGTTCGGTCAAACGCAAATCGGCATTGTCTTCGCGCAACTGCAAACGGTATTCGGCGCGACTGGTGAACATTCGGTAAGGCTCGGCGGTGCCGCGCGTGATCAGATCGTCGATCATCACGCCAATGTAGGCTTCCTCCCGACCGGGACACCAGCTTTCCAGGCCTTTGGCCAGGCGGGCGGCGTTCAAGCCGGCGATCAAACCTTGGGCGGCAGCTTCTTCGTAGCCGGTGGTGCCATTGACTTGGCCGGCGAAGAACAGTGCGTTCATGTGCTTGGTTTCCAGCGAGGTTTTCAAATCGCGCGGATCGAAAAAATCGTATTCGATCGCATAACCGGGGCGGACGATCTCGGCATTCTCGAAACCCAGCATGGTGCGAATGAACCGGTATTGAATATCAAACGGCAAACTGGTGGAAATACCGTTCGGGTAGACTTCATTGGTGGTCAAACCTTCCGGTTCGACGAAAACCTGATGCGAATCGCGGTCGGCAAAACGCACTACTTTATCTTCGATAGACGGACAGTAACGCGGACCGACACCTTCAATAATCCCGGAATACATCGGCGACCTATCCAGGCCGGAGCGAATGATGTCGTGGGTTTCTTGATTGGTGCGGGTGATATGGCAGCAAATTTGCCGTGGATGCTGTTCACGGCTACCCATGAACGAGAACACCGGCAACGGGGTGTCGCCGTGCTGTTCCTGCAAACTGCTGTAATCGATGGTCCGGCCATCGATACGCGCCGGCGTGCCGGTTTTCAACCGGCCAATCCGAAACGGCAACTCCCGCAAACGCTCGGCCAAGGCAATCGATGCTGCATCGCCGGCGCGGCCGCCGCTGTAATTTTCCAGACCGATGTGTATACGTCCAGCCAGGAAAGTACCGGCGGTCAGCACCACAGCTCTAGCGTTAAACTCCAGGCCCATCTGGGTTTTTACGCCCACCACTCGCTCGCCTTCGACCAACAAATCGGAAACGGTTTGCTGAAACAAAGCCAGATTGGGTTGATTTTCCAGCGCAGTGCGCACTGCCTGTTTATACAACATCCGGTCCGCCTGCGCCCGGGTCGCCCGCACTGCGGGGCCTTTGCTGGCATTCAGAATGCGGAACTGGATGCCGCCTTTGTCGATGGCCTGTGCCATGATACCGCCCAGCGCATCTACTTCCTTGACCAGATGACCCTTGCCGATGCCACCTATCGCCGGGTTGCAGCTCATCTGCCCCAGGGTCTCAATGTTTTGCGATAACAACAGAGTTTGCGCACCAGAACGGGCAGCAGCCAAGGCTGCCTCGGTACCGGCATGACCACCGCCCACTACTATCACATCAAAGTCTTTCTGGAATTTCACAGGCATTCTATGTTCAAATAAAACGTTATTTTAATAGCTTGCGGAGAAAAAAGCATGAGAAAACAAAACCCCAGCAAGGACTTGCAAGACAAGCCCAGCAAAAACCCGGTGGCGAAATTCGCCCATCAGTTCAACAAAGCGCAGGTTTTCGCCGACAAAACCCGCTATCGCCGCAAAGCCAAACATGCAGGCCTGGAGCCTTTCGTAATCGTTGCCCACTCAGCAATTACGAAAGGCTCCAGGCTATTGGCCATCGCTTCTGCCGCTAAGCAGTCGCGCGCACGTGCCGCTTAATGCCGCAGATTGAGGACTCCCACAGCAGTGAAAGCAAGCATAGAAGACAAAGTTCAAACCCGAATTCCCACCAAACACGGCGAATTCATCCTGCACTACTACAGCAACAACCTGGATAAAAAAGAACACGTCGCCTTCGTGAAAGGCGAGGTAGCCGGCAAGGAAGACGTGCCGGTACGCATCCATTCCGAGTGCTTTACCGGCGATGTGCTGGGCTCGCGGCGTTGCGATTGCGGGGAACAGCTAGATATGGCCCTAGATTTGATCAACACCGCTGGCTGCGGCGTACTGATTTATCTGCGCCAGGAAGGCCGCGGCATCGGTTTGCTGAAAAAACTCCAGGCTTATAACCTGCAAGACCAGGGGCTGGATACCGTGGATGCCAACATCAAACTCGGCCACTTGGCCGACGAACGCCAATACGACATTGCCGCGCTGATTTTGAATAGCTTGCAAGTCCGCTCTATCGAACTGATCACCAACAATCCATTGAAAATAGACGAACTGACCAAGCTGGGCATCAAGGTGAACAACCGCATTGCCATCGAAACCCGCATTCATCAAGACAATCTTGAATATCTGAAAACCAAAGCCGAACGCATGAGCCACATGCTGTCGATGCCTAACAGCAAATAACCCGCATCATGCTTGAACAATTAAAATTGCCGGTCTCAGCCCTGAAGCTGGCGATTGACTTGCCCAGCGCCGCGCCAAGCACACAACACAACGTCATCCTCGGCCAAACTCGCGCCCAATCGGCTCTAGCTTTTGGCATCGCGATGAAGGCACCGGGCTACAACATCTTCGTGATGGGCGACCCCGGCACCGGCCGCCTGTCCATGGTCAGCCATTATTTAAGCACCTATGCCGAACAGCAAGAATCGCCGCTGTCTTACGCCTATGTCGATAACTTCGAGAATCAACGCGAGCCGGTAGCTATCGAATTACCATCCGGGGAAGGGCATAGTTTTGCCAAGGACATCGAAAAGCTGATCGACGACGTGCTGGCCACCTTTCCGGCCGCCTTCGAAAGCCCTAGTTACCAACAAAAAAAGACGGCGATAGAGCGCCGCTTTAACCAGCGTTACAACGCCGCCATCGATCTGGTCGACGCCAAAGCCCGGGAGATGAGCGTGGCGCTGTATCGTGACAGCGACACCATCACCTTTCTACCAATTCGCAACGACAAAGCGCTGGACGAAGATCAGTTCACCCTGCTGCCGCAAGCGGAGCGCGACGCCTTCCACCAGCACACTGAAGAATTGGAAGAATTTCTTGGCGACGTATTGCTGGAACTGCCGCAATGGCGGCGCACGCTGGTGGAAGAAACCCGCCAGCTCGACAACGACACCATCAAGCAGGCTTTGGAACCGCTGCTGGCCGAGCTGAACGACAAATACCAAAACGTCGATGACGTGATTACTTACTTGGCGGAAATCGAAAAAAGCCTGAGCAATACCATCGGTGAATTGCTGATGCCCAGCCGCAGTCAGGATAGCCGAGAGATCATCGCCAAGCGCTTGGCGCTAATCGAGCAATATCTGCCCAATATCCTGGTAGATTGCAAACACGACGGCAACGGCGCGCCAGTCATTTACGAACCACATCCGATCTATCAAAACCTGTTCGGCCGCATTGAGTACATCAGCGACCAAGGCACGCTGGTGACCAGTTACCGGCGCATTTGCCCCGGCTCCTTGCATCGCGCCAACGGCGGTTATCTGATCCTGGATGCGGAGAAAATCCTGACTTACCCCTTCGTCTGGGAAGGATTGAAGCGAGCGCTACAAGCTGGCCGTATCGAAATCGAATCACCTTATTCCGAACTGGGCATCAACACCATTACGCTGAAACCCGGCGTGATTCCGCTCAATGTCAAAGTCATCCTGGTCGGCTCGCGCGACATTTACTATTTACTGGAAGAGCTGGATAGCGAATTCAACGAAATGTTCCGGGTATTGGCCGACTTTGACGACCACATCAAACGCAGCCCGGACAATGTCAGCCAATTTGTCACATTGTTAAAACGCCACGCCGCCGACTCCGGCGCCAAAGCCTTGACCGACGGCGCCTTGCTGCGCTTGATCGAATACAGCTGCCGCTTAGCCGAAAACCAACAACGCCTGTCCGCGCACGTCAACAGCTGTCTGGAAATCATCGCCGAAGCCAATTTGTTGGCCAGCCAAACCAACGCGGCTAACATCGATAAGGCCGAGATTGAACTGGCACTATCGGCACGTGAACAACGCAACGGCCGCATTGCCGAAGCCATCCTGGAAGAAATGCTGGAAGGCACCATTTTGATCGACACCGACGGCGAGGCCATAGGTAAAGTCAACGGCCTAACGGTGATGGACATCGGCGGCAGCAGTTTCGGCGCGCCGGCGCGGATCACCGCCACCGTGCACCCAGGATCCAGAGGCATCGTCGATATTGAGCGTGAAGTGGAACTGGGCCAACCCATCCACTCCAAAGGCGTGATGATTTTGAGCGGCTATCTCGGCCATTGCTATGCCCAGCAATTTCCGTTGGCGATCTCTGCCAGCATTGCCATGGAACAATCCTACGGCCACATAGACGGCGACAGCGCCTCCTTGGCCGAGCTGTGCTGTTTGATCTCGGCACTGACGCGCACACCGATTCAACAAGGTTTTGCCATGACCGGCTCAATCAATCAGTACGGCGAAGTACAAGCCATCGGTGGCGTTAACGAAAAAATCGAAGGATTTTTCGAACTTTGCGCGGCGCGCGGTTTGACCGGCCAGCAAGCCGTGATCATTCCGGCATCCAACAAACGCAATTTAATGCTGAAACAGCAAGTGGTGGATGCGGTGGAGCAAGGCCTATTTGCCATTTACACCGTATCCAGCGTCGATGAAGCCTTAAGCCTGCTCACCGGCCAGGAAGCCGGCCGCATTAACTCAGAAGGCCAATATCCGGAAGGCAGCGTCAACTTCAAAGCCGTCGCGCGTTTGAAGGAAATTTCCGATATGTCGGTGGATGAGGATAAGGAAACCGAGACCGGGGCATAATTCCGCCCCGGCTCATCAACCAAGATTACAGCAAGATACAACCCGTACAGTCAGCGGCAACCGATTGAAAATGCTCACTATCTCTGAGACATGAGTGAGAGCAAACCCTTAAAGACGAGGGCTTCAATAAACCTAGTTAGCCTTAATCGAAGACATTCGGATAAGGCTGACCAGGCGGTTTAGAATAAAAAAGAGTTATCGCAAGCTAGGCCATATCGCGCTTGCGATTCAGCCATGACAGGCCGAACAGGGCCGCGCCGAAAGACCAGACCGCTGCCGGCAATGGAACCGGAGCAGGTGCGCCGTAGAGGTATTGGATGCCGGCGATGTCGTCTGCATCCAGCGTGCGATTGATTTTGCCGAAACAGGACCCGCCCACTTCCATCACCGGGCAACTACTGTCAAACGTGGCCGGGTGCGCCAAACCCAGGGCGTGTCCCAGTTCGTGCAGCAACAGGCTCTCGAAGTCATTCGGTGCGGTAGAAGAGCCTCCCGGAAAAAAAGTATCGCCATCCTTGCCCGGTTGAAAGCCATAAAAAGAGTTCGCATCAAAAATTATATCGCCGCTACCGGTACCGCCGTTGGGTGGTGGCGCATAGCCAACCGCACCACCGCCGGAAGCAAACGCAAATACGCCGATGCGTATATCCGGATTGCCAGCCGCCGGGTTATTGATGGCTAATCCGGAATCTGCAAACGGTCCGACAAAGCTGATGTTGGCGACGCTGGCCCATTTATCCATCGCAGCTTCAATAGCGCCCTGTAAATCCGTCAGCAACGTCGGGGTGTAACCTGTGCCCGGCGAATTTTCGATGTTGAGCATGGTTTGGGCGGTGCCCGGGCAAGCATCGCCGCAATAAGCCGACCCAGGGGTGCCGGCCGGGATAAAGCCCCAAGTTATCGTGCCGCCCGGCGTGCCCGGTGTATTGCTCCCACCCCACTTCAATACCCCGCCACTGACGTCATCAAAAGTGTTAAACGCCATCGAGGCATTGGAAACCAGCAAAAAGCCGATGCCGGCAAACACTCTATACAATCTGTTAACCATGATAATTCCCCCAATTTCCGTCTTTAATCCAACCGAGGCCGCAAACAATCGCGACCGCACCAAAAGCAAGCAGCATTTTTGCCCTTATGCTTTTGTGATCCATTTAACATATATTTGAAAAATCGCAAAAATAAATAGTCGATACTCGCTTTGCCGGCAAAATAGGGATTGGCAGCTAAACTTTGTTTCGAAATGCTATTTTGTAAAATGGCAGACTGTCTGTGAGGCCAGGGCTACTAAAATGTTTGCATTATCCGGAGCTTCAAGGAGATTTGGCGTTGAAATCCAATTCCGACTATAAAGCCAGCATCCTCATCGCCGACGATGCTCAACTGATGCGGGACATCCTCCGCACATATCTGCAATCCGCCGGGTACGAAGTTCAATCCGCGGAGGACGGACTCGAAGCTTGGCAAATGTTGAACAGTAGCGAAAAGCCGTTTGACATTGTGGTTACCGACCGCAACATGCCGCAGATGGATGGCATGGCCTTATTGGCCAAAATCAAAGCTGACCCGCGTTTTAGCGATTTGCCGGTTATTTTTCAGACCGGTGAGTCATCGCGAGAGTCAATTGTGGAAGGCATTCAAGCCGGGGTTTACCATTACCTGACCAAGCCCTACGACGAAAAAATTTTACTGGCTTTCGTAGCGGCAGCACTGGAAGACAGCCGCCGCCACAAAGCGTTAAGAAACCGGATTAGCAACAAAAAGGTGGCGCTCGGTTTATTGAGAAAAGCGGAGTTTTCTTTCCAGACCTTGAGCGAGGCCAATGGCTTGACCGCACTGCTGACCGGTTTGTCATGCAACCCGGAAAAGGTCGCCACCGGGCTTTCCGAATTGCTGCTCAACGCCGTCGAGCATGGCAATCTGGGCATTAGTTATCAAGAAAAAACCGAACTGGTAAGTCAAGGTTGTTGGCGGGAAGAAATCGAGCGCCGACTGGGGTTGCCCGAATATACAGATAAATTCGTGCAGGTTAAAATCGTTAGAACACCCACTCAGACCATCTTTACCATCAAGGACCAGGGCAAAGGCTTCGATCCATCTCCTTACCTGGACTTTTCCCCTGAACGCGCCACCGATCTGCATGGCCGCGGCATAGCCTTGTCGCGAATGTTGAGTTTCGACGCGCTGGAATACCTTGGAAACGGCAATCAAGTGATTGCCACCGTTAATTTACCGGCCTAGGTTTTGCGCTTAAACAGCCTGGCTTACAGGTACTTTTCCAGTAACTCCAGAGACAAATCCGCCACTTTTGGCGTCCACATCTCAGGATTTAGCGGAAACGCTTTGCTAATACCTGTACGCCGATAGCCGCGCCGTTCGTAAAACGCCATCAATTCGGCCCGACAAGGGATCACCGCCATCACCAAATGATTAACTCCCCAAGTTTGCACAGCCTCCGCTTCCGCCGCCGCCAACAAACGCTTGCCAATTCCCAGACCTTGCATAGCCGGCGCGACCGCCAACATGCCGATATGCACCTGTTGATCGACATTTTGTAAATGCACCGAACCTAACAACTCTCCCTGCCGCCGACACTGCAAAATCATGGTCCCCGCACCGGCGATTAAGCCCATAATATCCGCCGCATCAGTACGCCGACCATCCAGCAAATCAGCTTCAGTGGTCCAGCCCTGCCGGCTGGATTCGCCGCGATACGCCGCATTGATAAACTCCGCCAATTGCTCGGCATCGGCCGGTTCGGCTCTGGTAAATGTCAGTTCCAACATGATTAACCTCAAAAAAGTCGCTGCTTCGGCAAATTAACTTGCGCGCAAATAAAACCTTCCCGGAGCAGAAAAAATCCCGGCCTTGCTGCTAAGGTTTATGGGCAATAATCTGCGTTCATCTTCCCCACCAAGCCTGGAGCCCCAACATGAAGCCATGCCCCAAGTGTCATCGGGATGTGCCGCCCGCGGAGGAAACCTGCCCTCACTGCTGCATCGTCTTTGCTAAATAGTCGTCCCTGAAAAAGCCGATATTTTCCGAACACCAGCATTCAGGCCGACAATAAAAACGGCGCGCTCAATGGCCGCGCCAAAATCCGACATGGCGGTCTCCAAAAATGAGGCAAAAAAATCCTCAACTGCCTGAGGATCATACGGATATTGTGGCCAGCACCGCATAAGATGGCATGCATGGCATCGCCCAGTTCGCCTTTCAGGTAATTGCGGCCCAGCAATCCGTCGTTTTTGAGGTGCCCGATGACGGGTTCGATGGCATTGCGGCGTTTGAGGGCGCGTTTGAGTCGCCGGGTGTTTATTCCTCTCTTTTGCCGGGCTTTGTAAATGGTCACGTTCGGGACCTCGACACCACGGTATCCTAAATCCACAAAAGCTTCTTTTGCGCGTGTACCGCTTAGAATCTCCGCCTGTTCCAGACACGATTCCAGGGTGTGTCCATCGTAGGGATTACCGGAAAAGCTGCGGGCGCCGAGCACAAAATTACTTTTGTTGGTGACGGTGATGCCCACTTTGACGCCGAATTCATACTTCTTGTGGACTTTGCCTTTGGAAATGCATTCGACTTCCGTGGCGTGGAAACTGTACAGCTTGTTTTTATCCTGGGGTTGTTGGTTCAAAATCCGTTGGGTTTTCTCTAGCGTCTCTTTAAAAGCCAATTTGACTGCATCGGATTGATCCGTCAATTGGCGCTCGATATCTCGGTAAACCCGACCCACCAAAGTTTTGAGCTGTTTGAGCATTTTGCGTTTGCGCTTCATTTGCTTGGCATGACTGTACCGGTTCGCCATCATCAGCAAATAGGGGGCTTTGCGGTTGTAGTTCTGCCGTAGTGTAATCTCATGCTGCTCAGCCAGACGTACCATGTGCTGGCGACAGCGTTCATACAATTTTCCATCGGTCGGATACGTGATGGCTTTCTCTTGCACCGTGCTATCAACCGTCACCGATTCAAAATCCTGTTTCTTCACGGTCTTGCTGGCTACGCCAGCCTGGATCGTCACCGATAACATCCACTCGCAACCTTCTTCTCCGATCCGTTTTCGCCAATAGGTCAGTGACGTGGGGTGGCAAGGTATCTGGTGTTGGAAATACTCTTCGCCACAAAAATATTGCCAATAGGGATTTTCAAGCCACTGTGCCACGACCGCTTCGTCCGAGCGTGCAAACGCATGTTTGAGGTAATGAAGCCCGGCAATAAGACGCGTTGGCAACGCCGGAGCGCCTTGGTTCTCGGTAAAAAATTCACCGAACGCATCATCCAGTACTTTCCAATCGATCAAATTTGCCAGTTGGTAAAGCTCATGCTTCGGATTCAACAGGTCGGCCAGTGGTGTGTTGAATAGATCGATTTGGCCGCTACTTTCTTGGGATTTTGGCTTCATTTTCGATAAAAATTTGCAAGAAATTAATATCTATTTTACTAATTTCTTGCAATTATTGCCCGTCTTTTTCTTCAATTATTTATTGTGTTTCAATGCTTTAGCCGTGAATTTGTGGCTTTTCAGGGGCGACTAAATATTTCAAATACCACGGCGATACGCCTATGTCGGCGGCGGAACGCCCGCAAGTTGTCATTACTATTGATGCACCCGCGGACACAGTATTTGGCGACGACGCCTACCGGGACAGCGAAGCCATCTTTATCGGCCGTTGCCTATTATTACCAGGATTTTTGCTGTGGAGCTGGTTGCTGATTACGCCGGGACTGGCTAGCAATGCGGTCGGCGCATCGTTTCTGCACCTGGTCAACCTGCCGTTTCACGAAGCCGGCCATGTGATTTTCCGGCCGTTCGGACAATTTATCACTTCGCTGGGCGGCACCTTAGGCCAACTCTTGATGCCTACTATTTGCATGCTGACCTTATTATTGAAAACCCGTGATCCGTTTGGCGCCGGCCTGTGTTTATGGTGGGTGGGCGAGAATTTCCTGGATATTGCCCCGTATATCAACGACGCCCGCGCCGGCCAATTGCCTTTGCTGGGCGGCAATTTCGGCCATTCCGCACCTTACGGTTTTCACGATTGGGAATATTTGCTGACCGAATCCGGCCTATTAGCCCAGGATCATACGCTGGCAAAACTCGCACAACTACTGGGTACCATCTTGATGATAGCGGCCCTGATCGGCTGCGGCTACGTGTTGTTCAAACAGCGGCAAAATCTGACTGGCTCAAAACCCGATTAGCCGCCAAGAATTTAGCCCAACCATGCTTTCACTTTTGCCTTCACCTGCGCTTTTACCTGCCGCGACCAACGGTAAATCTCGGTATCGACAATCTTGGCATGCGCCCACTGCAGCCAGCCCATCACGGTGTGATACACAAAAGCGATAAGCCCGAAGGTCAGCAACTGCGGCTTGGTCAATTTAAACACCCGCGACACCAGCAAGGTCCCCAGTAACTTGGCGAACACCTCTAATAAAATGCCTTGCAACAACAGGCCATGCACGATCAAAGACAGCGCCGCCAGATTCAGCGGAGTGACGATCAATACCGGAATCGTAAATGCCAGCAAAGCCATGGCCGGCGAAGTTTGCGCCAACCAGCGCTCAACACTTTCCAGCCTGAGCAGCAGAGCCAGATAGTGTCCGCAAGCCGACAGGAAATCCCACAACCATTCTTCAATGATCAGCAGGATGGCCAGCAGCGTAAGCAGGAGTTTTTTCATGGTGATTTCCCGATAGTTAGACGCAGACACTATACCCAAGCGCACTTACGCTTGTCGCCAATTTAAGTCTTAAAGGATTTGAATAGCCGGAATGCGTAGCTTAGCGGCAATCCGCTAACAGCCTAAGCAACGCTATGATTTGATTCCGCTTGCGCCGACAACTGGGCAATCATCTCGTCAAACCGGCGCAAGGTTTCATTGTCAGCTTGCAACATCTGTAACAGGCTTAAAATGCCGCGCGCTTCTTGCCAATCCTGCCGGCCCAAATTTTCGTACAGCGCCCGATATAGCTGTTGCAGCAAAAAGCCTTGCAACAGCTTTGCTGCAGGCGTTTGCTTGAAACTCAAGGAGCGCAACAGCGCCGGCACCGCGGTAGCCAACCGGCCGGCCCGCGTGGTTTGCAATGCGACACCTAGCCACTGCTCGGCCAAGCGTTGGCTACGGAAGATGGGCTGCAACTCGGCGCCGCAGCGCGGACACAGCGTATCCGCGCCTAGCCGGGCGTTGCAGGCCGGGCAGCGCTGCATCACGATTCCAGGTAGTAGATGATGTCGTTCAAGCGTTCGACCGGCTCCTTCAAACCGGCCTCGTCGTCGCTCTCCAGACAAGTCGAAATGGTTTCGATCAAATCGACCATGTCTTCCTTGTCTTCGGCGGAAACGGTTTCGAACAAGGCTTCCGCCTTCTTGATGACTTGCCGCGCGGCGGCCACGGCCGAGCTGTCGGCGGTCCGCCCGGCTTGTTCGGCCGAATCGCCGAACAAGCCGTCGATACGCTGTTTGGCGCTGCTCAGTTCGCCGCTATCGAAGCGGGAAATCGCGTTGTTGATGGTGATGGCTTTTTCCTTGCCGGAGGCTTTTTCCCTCGCCGAGACATGCAAGATGCCGTTCAAATCCAGATCCAGCGTCAAGGTGATGATGTTGCCGGCCGGCACGTCCAACAAGCCTTCGACCAAAAATTCGCCGATTTCGACGTTGTTCAACGCATCCGGGTCCTCGCCTTGAAAAATCCGCACGTTCACTTCGCGTTGATTGTCGGTAAAGGTTTCAAAAGCTTCGGACTTGCGCACCGGCAACACGCTATTTTTATGCACGATAGGTATGTATTGATACGGATAGGGCATGCCGTCCAGATAACCGACCGCGCAAGTGCCGAAGGTATAGGGCGTCACGTCGACCAAGACTGTGCCGATGTCCTCGCCGTTGATCATTGCCGCCTGCATCGCCGCGCCCATCGCCACGCACAAGTCGGGATCGACTTCGCCGTGCGGTTCGAAACCGAATTCCTCGAACAGCCGCTCGCGGATGCAAGGCGTGCGCGTCGAGCCGCCGACCAGGATGATTTCGTCGATGTCCGAGGCGATCAGCTTGGCGCCTTTTAGCGCAATGTGGGTGGCGTCCAGCGTGGCATTGATGTGGTCGGCGATCAGATCTTCGTATTCCGAACGCGCCAACTCCAGCGTCAAATGCAGCGGCGTGCCTTGGCGCTCCAGCAAATATTCTTCCTCTATCGTCGCATAGGGTTCGTCGGACAAGACCAATTTTGCTTGTTCCGCCGCCCTTACGATCCGCGCCATCGCCTTGCCGTGCGGCTCGACTTCGATGCCGAATTGCTGACGAATATGCGCCAAAATCCGCTCGACGATCAGTTGATCGAAATCGTCGCCGCCCAGATGATTGTCGCCATGGCTGGCCAGCACCTCGACGACGCCGCTCTGCACATTGACCACCGATACATCGAAGGTGCCGCCGCCCAAGTCGTAGACCAGCATACGCTTGGCATCGAGCTGGCCGGCGCCGTAAACCAACGCGGCGGCGGTCGGCTCGTTAATCATCCGCACCACCTCCAGCCCGGCGATTTCGCCGGCTTCGCGGGTCGCCTGGCGCTGAGCATCGGAAAAATAGGCCGGCACGGTAATCACCGCCTTGGCTATAGACCGGCCGACATAGGCTTCGGCAATCGCCTTCAAACGCTTCAGAATGATCGCGGAAATTTCCTGCGGCGTGTAAGCCTGACCGGCCATCGTGACTCGGGTATCCTGACCCATCAAGCGCTTGATCGACTTGACGGTGCGCTCCGGGTAAATCAGATATTGGTTGCGGGCGCTGGCGCCGACCAGAATCTCGCCGTTATCGTCCAGCCCGACGAAAGACGGCAAAATCTTGTGACCGTTGTCGGCGATCACGGTGACTTTGCCGTTTTCGACGATGGCGACTTCGGAGTTGGTGGTCCCTAGATCGATGCCGATGATGATGTCGTTCATGTGTATTCCCTGAATGCTTAAAGTTTATTGACCTTGACTTCCGCCAAGCGCAGCACTTGGTCTTCCATTAAAAAGCCCTTGCGCAGTTCTTCCAACACAACGGCGTTTGCCTGAGTGGGATCGTTACCGATGGCGAGGGTCGTCATGGTCCGCGCGTCGAAGGGCCGGCCGACGCAATCGATGGCAAACACCCGCCGGCGTTGCAGCATTTGTTCCAAGCGCTTCAGCGTGATTTCCTGGCCTTCGCCAACGCTGGCGATGAAGCGCACGTCCTGCGGTTTGGAATGCCGGAACAAGCCATCGACCGGCCGATACTGTCGCACGGCCCGGTAGCCGGCATCGAGCCGGTCGTAAATATCCAGCCACTCCAGCAGCAGCGCTCGTTCGTCCTCGCGACGTTGTAGTTGCAGGCGTTCGTTGGCTTTTGCCAATTCGTCCGCCAGGGCTTGATTATCGGCTTTCAGCGCGGCGACCGCATCACTCAAGCTATCCAGCGTGGCTTTAAATTGCCGCGACTCGGCTTTGACCTCGGTTTTCAACCCGGCCAAATCGCTGAATAAAGCGGTCAAATCCGGTTGGTCGATTGCGGTCAGATGGGCGAAATCGGTTTCCTGTAGATAGTGCTGCAAGGCTGTCAGCAATTCGTCTTGCGGGGTGTCTGTGGTCATGATGGCGTTTTAGTCAATTGAGCGAGCGATTTTTCGATGGACAGCGTGCTCAACAGTTTTAAGAAGTCGTCCGCGGCCATCGGCTCGCTGGCGCCCTGTTGACCAAACGCTTGCGCCAACAACGCGTCGAATTCGATGTGGGGCATAGCAAACAAAGCGTGGCGCAGCCGGCTGTCTTGGTCCTTGATCGCTTCGAAAGCCTCTTGAATTTGCCGAAAGCGCGCGGGGTCGCGGTCGGGCGGATTGTCCTTGACCCGCTGCAAATAGGCTTGTTTGATGTCGGCGTCGCTAGCCTGTTCGGGCACGCCCAGAATGTCATACGGTGAAATCATAAGCACTTAATTGAAAGGCAGCGAATACTGCGGAGAATCGTGGTTGAAGCGGGCAATGATGTCGTCGAAACCGACGCCGATCTCGAGTTTCAGTTCCTCGGCGGCGGCGAATACCGTCACACACCATAAGAAGTCTTGATTCATGAACAAAATCGCCAGGTTTTGCTCATCGCGGCCGTTGCCGTATTGACGCATGATGTTGGCGACGAACTGTTCGGGACCGCGCTTGCGCACCAACTCCTCGATTTTCTTTTCAATGCGCGCGAACACGGCATCCGGAATGTGGCCGAACAAATCTTCAATCGGATCGTCGCTGATGGGCGGCTGGTCGAAGTCGTCCGCTTCATCCTCCATCGGCAAATACTCGGGTCCGCCTCTAGCCCGTTCGAGCAGGCGTGCGATCAATCCGGCGGTCCTGTTGTCGCTATCCGCCCGCGCCTCCGCCGAAGCAATTTCCAAGCGGCATAAGCTCATGAAGTCCAAGTGGCTGGCATCGCCCTGGCATTCGGCCAGCGTCCGGTAATACATCAAGGCCGGCGTGTGTCGGCGGGCCTGAGCCGTTTTGGCGCAGTGCTTCAATAGCTCGAAATGACCGATGCTTTCCAAAGCTTGGCACCAGGCGAGCAACAGCGTTTCATGGTCCAGCAGCCATTCCACCGACTTCTTCAGCGGCGCTTTGACTTTGTCCAGGGCTTTCAGGATCAGGCTGTTATCGTCCAATTGCTCGTCGTAATCATTCAGCAAGCCGATCAGCCGCTGCAATTGCGGGGCGGACAGCAGATAGTCCTTAAACGCCGGCAGCGCGCGGCTAATTCCCTGTGTCGGCAGTTCCAACAGACCAGCTTCGATTTGCGCCTGCACATGCATATTGACTGGATCGTCGTACAGGCTTGCCAGCGTATCGGCGATGCGTTGCAAGCCCTGAGCCTTGTCCTCGGCCTGCCACAGATAAAAACCGCGCAACAACTCGGCTTGGCGGCGCAGGCTTTTATCGATGGTCAATTGTTCCGCCGCTTGAATTTCCTTTTCCACCAAATGAAATTTTTCGGCTTTCACCAAGCGGCGGGCGTGGGCCATGTGATTGGCAAACAATAGCTGTTTAGCCAAGGTATTGACCGGGTCTATCTGCAACAAGGCTTTGGCGTAGGCCGCGGCCTTTTTGAAGGCTTTTCTGGCGGCGGCGGATTTGGCTGCCCGCACCAGTAAATCGGTATCGCTGGGAAAACGTTGCAAGCCGCGTTCCAACCAGTGTTCGTACTGAGCCATATTTGGCCGCTGTTCCTGGTAAATCGTTAGCAGCTTCAGATAGCTTTGCCGGTCGTCAGGGTCGTATTCCAAGCTGTCGGCCAACAACGCCGCCGCTTCGGCGGAATAAGCCTTGTCGGCCATACGCCTGAGGATCAAGGCAATTTTGCGGTCGTTGGCCGGCCGGTCTTGTTTCAGAATATCGATGCAGCGTTGCCAAAAAAAACCGGCGTCGTAAGCGTTTTCGGCTTGTTCGTGCAACAAGGCCTGCAAGCGGTTTTCCTCGAACGGGTCCTTGCTGGCGAAGTGTTTGAAGTAGTCTTTTTCGCCGCCCGGATACTCGGCCAACGCGCCCAGACAATAGGCTTGCGCGGCGTCGTTGCCGAATACATCCCGATATTGCAAAACGAGATTGAAGCGGGTCTTGGCGTCGAGCTGACCGTTGAGTTTGACCAGCGCTTCCAATAACTGGCTTTGGCGGGCGTTGAGACCTTTGGCCTGGGCAACGATGCGGCGTTGATTGTGTTCCAAATTCGACAGACTGGCTAAGAAGTCCGCGCCGGATTGACGGTAAGCCAAGCAGGCCTTAGCCAGCGGTTGATAAGGTGATTCGTCGGGGATTTTGGCTAGCATGGCCGGTGCTTGCTCGAAATCCGCGCCCTCCAGTAGCTGAACTTTCAGCAGGGTGCGCAGATCGCGAAACGCCGAACGGAACGGCAATGGTTTCAAGGCATGCTCGCAGCCCTCGCGCTCGCCGTTACGATAGGCCGCCAGCGCTTGGCTGGCCCATTGCCAATGCTTGAGCAATGCGGAATCCTGGGGCAAATGCGGCAACAGCTCCGTGGCCCCGGAGACCAACAGCGCTCCCAAATAAACCGCAAGCGCCGGAAGCTCTTCGTCCAACTGCCGCGCGTCAAATCCATCCAATATGGCGTAGGCCTTCCGCTCGTTTTTGCCAGCCAACAGCCACAACTGGTAAACATCTTGCATTTGCAGCGGCGATTGCGCGTTAGCGGCGTAATTTTCCCAAAGCACGCAGGCTTCCTTGAACATGGCCTTGGCCGCCATGCCCCTGGCCCGCTGCAGATAGCAATCGGCCAGATAACGCTTGGTCTCGGCATCGCCAGATTGTTTTAATAACTCCTTGAACAGATCGCTCGCTTCCTTGTAGCGCCCGGCGGCATAGTGCGCCTGCGCTTTTTCCGGCAACGACGATTCCGAGAGCCCGGCAGAAATTTTTTGGATGATTTTTTTCATGGCTGTTTCGACATTAGTCCTTCCTGGAAAAGGGCATTATAAAACAGCGAGGGGGATAGGTGGCCGGTTATGCTTTTGTGTCTGGACTTCGATAAGCGTTTCTTTGATTGGCTACTCGCGAACGAGCAAAATCGACCCTTTGCAGACACCAGTACTATGCGCTTTATTGTCGGCAGTAGAATACATACCTGTCGTTAAAGGTAACAATAGTGCTTGATTACAAGACTTGACCCCGTTTTCGCGCTGGGTCCGGTTGGTTAATAATTATCAGGGAACCCTCTGCACTCTCTGATCAATCTTGTTACCTGAATCTCGACAAACTGAAATAGATGGTTTGGTGTTCTTCTGTACAGAGTTCTTCATGTTAGTAATCACCAATTCTTTTTCGGTTTTAGGTATCTTAGACATATACCTAAAACTCTGATGAATCTGTTGGAAATTGGCATAAAGCAATTCTATAAACTCATCTTTGTCGTAACTTAGAAGCCAAGGAAAATCTGCTTCATTCAAGACATCGGCCAATCTTTTGTGATCAACTGTTTTGTAATGAAATCTATAAAGTTGGGAGCCCTGTTTAAAATATGGGGGGTCAATATAATAAAAACATTCTTTAGTGTTTTTAGCGTTAAACTTATTTAAAAACGATAACGCATCACCAAACGTAATAAAAATACGTTCTTTTAGCTGCGCAATATTTTTAATCCGAGAAACGATGTCTTTTTTTATAAAGCGGCAATCAATTTTATATTGCGAGCTTTGGCTTCTACCGCCAATAGGTCCGCTATGTAAAACTCCAGAAAAATTTGTTCTATTTAAAAAAATACAAGCTAATGCCAATTCGACAACACGATCTTCGTCAGGCTGATCGTGTTTAAGAAGCTCTCTAAAATAATGCCATGAATCAATATTAACGCTGACGCCCTCTATTTTAGAAACCAGAGCATCCGTGTGATTAAAAACAGCTTTCCAAAAAGAATAAATAAGGGAGGGGGCTCTTTCGATCAAAGTTGCTTTACTAACAACCTCATTTGCTACGAGAGAAAGTGAAACAATAGCACTTCCTGCATACGGCTCTACTATTTCTTTTTTCTGTAAGTTATAAGTTTTAATGAAGTCTAAAACAACATTTAGAAACGTTGTCTCATTTCCAGAATACCGCGGTGGACTTAGTGTTTGTTCCTAAGCATAGACACAAGCGTCGCGAAATTTTTCGATTACATCATTCACCCATGCGCTGATTACGTCTATGTCATCTAACCTTTCAATAACTAAGTTATTATTGCATCGGCCAATTTCTAAACCCGCTTTTGCAAGTAGTGGAATTCGATATCTATAAAATAAGCTCCCAAAGCGTCTAGTTAGTACTGATATTCTATCTTGCAGCGTTTCTTTGTTGGTTGGAACAATGTTAAAAGGAATAAACATAGCAGGTATTGATCTGCTTGCAGGAGGTATTTCGAACCAATTTGCATGGAAAGCATCAATAGCCCCCGTTATGCTTTTATCAGGCCAATTATTTCCAGATGCAACTTGCCCTAATATATAGTAAGTTCCAGGAGCATTATCTTGTCTAGGGCGCCAAGCTATAATGTCGATTTCCTCATCTTTAGGATTAATAGATACACCAGGGATAGGTTCATTTCTTACCTTGCCATCGGAAAACTTTTGGTAAACGGCTGTAAGCTTAGGTAAGAAGCTAGAATGGTCTGGGCGAGGAAAGCCAAAAGAATAAGAATGCCCTTGAACTTCACCTGCCGCCGCCCAAGTGGAGCATGCTTGAAATAAATCCCTTACTTGATTATTAATAGAAAAAAAAGAGTCATCATCGAATATGGCTCTATTATTTGCGTTAGAGATAAACAAACAGAATATGTATATGACAGAACCTTCATTTAACGTATGTTTATTGAAAACAAGCTCTTCATCATTATCGCTAAATATAAAGGGGTAACAATCTCCCAGGCAATCCATTCTTTCCCGAGCAGTTTGATAAATCTTTTCTAGAAATTCATCGTCTTCGGAGCTTGAAGATGCCTGAAAATCTAGTTTTTCAGTATTTCTACGCTTATCCCACATTCTGGATAGTTCGCTAAACATTGCCACGTGAAATTCGGACGATAAAGCGTACAGTTCAAGCCAATCGCAAATTTCTTGGACATCGCTATCCAGAGGCAGCATCGCCAGCGGTGTTTCAATCATGGCATCCTTTTCCAGGATTATTTATTTTCTGATTTACCATGCTTACGTAGCATAGTCATTAATAATGTTTCTGATTTTTCAACCAGTTCTGTAGCAACTGATAGCAAAGAAGATGAACCATCGTATTTTGCAAGCAAGGCAATTGACGCATCAATTTTAAGGCTTGCCTGAACCAATGCTTCACTGAATACCGCCCCTCCGTCACGGACTTCATTGTGAGCTGTTTTAAGATCCGCACCACCTCTGATTTTTTCTAAGGCAACAGGATGAACCAATATTTCACCCAAGTTTTTTAGGTCTGGATTTTGGCTCTTGATCAGGGAGGGTTCGTCGTCTTTCTTTGAGCCGTAGAGATACGTTAAAACTTCTTTAAGTTGCGAGATTTTTTTCTGATTTACCGGTTGTTCATCCGGTGCTTGGTTCCAACCTTTAGCTAATCCCAGAAACTCTTGGTATTCTTTTCGTCCCAATGCTGTGTAAAGATGAGAGAACGCGAACCGGCCTCGATTGTAACGATCTTTAATTTCAAACAAGCGTTCGTTTTCCGCTTGCTCCAAGACTAAGACCGCGCCAATATAAGCGCGAATAGTGTCGTTATCATCGCCTAGTTGTCTGGTAATGGACTCTATAGTTAATCCATTGCTTTTATCTTTTTTATACCAGTCGGCAACGAAACGAGCCTTGGCATAGGCATCCCAACGATAAGGCCCTACGATATGTTTAAAACCTATAAACGCCTGCGCATCAACTTTTTCTTGCACTCGCCAGACGCTGACATGCATGATGGAATCAAGTACTTTTTGTGAAATAGTGGCGGGTAGTGAAACCTTACAGTCCCTAGCTAATTCGCGATCTTTAATCAGTTTGATCGCCGCGAGGCGTCTATTGCCTTCCAAGACGGTAAAACGGCCATCTGTTTTAGCCAATACAATCAAGGGTTCAAGATTAAAATAACCGTTGTTACAGATAGACTGAATCAGTTCGTCCAATGCCGCAATATCACGCAGCGAACAAATCATGTTTTTTTCGTCATGTGTAGACAGATTGTCGCCAGTCGTTAGGCGCGGATTTTCGTAATCGAAATCCAACAACGATGTTGGGCAATCTGGAGTTGCCTCGCCTATTTTTGCTTGAAATTCTGACACCTTGATAGACCTATTTTAGAACGAAGCCGGCTCAACTTAGCCATGCGGTTATCCTGTAAAATACTTATTACATTCCGCTTTAACAATAAGAATTGTAACGTATCTGCCCTCCAAAAGACATGGTAGGGCCGTAGGATGCCAGGGCAATCGCGCTAAAACGTCCTTGAAAACAGAAAGCCGTTGAGGTAATTGGTTTATCTTTTTGATTGCTAAAAGATGAGCCTGCCCAGCGCTTCGATACTTCAACATTTTGCCAACCTTGCTGATCCGCGCATCAATCGGCAGAAAAAACACCAACTCCAGGACATTTTCTTCATCACGCTGTGCGCCGTGATCTGCGGCGCCGATAACTGGGTGGAGATCGAAGAATACGGCTGCGCCAAAGAGGACTGGTTTACCGAGCAGTTGGGCCTTACCAACGGCATTCCGTCTCACGACACGTTTGGCGCAGTGTTTGCCGCCATTGACCCAACCCAATTCAGTGAGTGTTTTTCGCGTTGGGTGGCCGACTTGGCTGCGCTCACCGAGGGTGAAATCATCGCGATTGACGGTAAATGCCTGCGCCGTAGTATCGATAGCTCATCGAAGAAGGCGGCTATTCATCTGGTCAGCGCTTGGGCGCAGCAAAATCGCTTGGTCTTGGGTCAAGTCAAAGTCGACGACAAATCCAACGAAATCACGGCGATTCCCAAATTATTGGAACGGTTGGACATCGCCGGTGCTGTCATTACCATCGATGCGATGGGTTGCCAGAAGAAAATTGCCGAACAGATCGTCCGACAGGGTGGGAATTACGTGTTGAGTTTGAAAGGCAATCAAGGCAGCCTGTTGGACGATGTCGAGACGTTTTTCACCTCAGCCTTAGCGCCCGATGCTGTGGCTGTCGGCGTCGATGGCGAGCATGGCCGCCTGGAAACCCGCACGATTGCCGCCACCGATGACATCGGTTGGCTACGCGAACGCCACGACTGGCCGGGGCTGAACAGTATTCTCGCGGTCACGCTACGCCAGGAAAGCGGCCAAACAATCCGCGAAGACACCCGATATTTTATTTCCAGCCTGAAAGCCGACGATCACCGGCACCTAGCAAACGCCGTCCGCGCTCACTGGTCTATCGAGAATAATCTGCATTGGGTGCTGGATGTGGCTTTCGACGAAGACCGCAACCGCACTCGTCAGGGCCATAGCGCCGCCAACCTCGCGGTGATTCGGCATATCGCCTTGAATCTACTCAAGAACGAAACCTCCCGCAAGGTTGGAATTAAAGTCAAACGCAAGCGTGCCGGTTGGGATAATGACTATTTGCTGCGCTTGATTCGAGGAATTTAAGCGCGATTGCCCTGCGTAGGATGCTGAACAGCGTGAAGTACATCGTTCGCGATTGGTGCGGTTCGTAAACTCGCCACACCCTACGGCTGCTTTAGGCTGGACATTTCTCATTGGGATTTTTGTTCCATCTGGCGGCTTTTGGCCGAACTAAACCGATCAAAAATATTCAACCTCCCTTTTTCGGTCACTTCATAATAACTTCACTCGAAAATTCCGACGTTCTAGCTATCCCGGCAATTGACGCCCACGCCGTGATCACCGAAGATCAAGGCTTTTACGGGAGCTGTGATGAGCACCAACGACTTTATTATTTCCGCCGCCGGCGTGCGTATGCCGGGGATTATTTATGGTACGGCCTGGAAGCAGGAGCGGACCGCCGCGCTGGTGGAACAGGCGCTGACGCTGGGGTTTCGCGGCATCGATACGGCTTGCCAGCCCAAACATTATCACGAGGCCGGGGTTGGCGAAGGCGTGTCGGCGGCTTGCCGGACATTAGGTTTGGCGCGCGCCGATCTTTACTTGCAAAGCAAATTCACGCCGCTGAACGGCCACGATCCGCTACGGATACCTTACGATGCCAAGGCCAGTCTGCCCGAGCAAGTCGCACAATCGTTCCAGGTTTCGTTAAAAAATCTGCAAACCGATTATCTGGATGGCTTGGTGCTGCATTCGCCGTTGGCGGACCGCAAGCAATTGCTGGAGGTTTGGCAAGCGCTGGAAGCGATCCAGCAAAGCGGCGGCGCTAAGCAATTGGGCATCAGTAATTGCTACGATCCGGCCTTGTTCGAGTTTTTGTACGAAAACGCCACGGTTAAACCCGCCGTGTTGCAGAACCGGTTTTATGCCGATACCGGCTACGATAAACAGCTGCGGGCGTTTTGCCGGCAGCGGCAAATCGTCTACCAAAGCTTCTGGACGCTGACGGCCAACCCCAAAATCCTGGCTGACGCGGCTGTGAATGCGTTGGCGGAAAAATACCAGCGCGGCCCGGCGCAAATATTCTTCCGCTATTTAACGCAGAACGGCATCGTGCCGTTAACCGGCACTACATCCGCCGCACATATCCGCGAGGATTTGGCTATTTTCGATTTTGAGTTGACTAGCGCGGAATGCGCGGCAGTGGCGGCCTTGCTTTAAGCATAGCTCGACAGCGCGAAGAATCAGTACCCAATACTCCCGGCGGAGGACGTCGAAAAAACGGCAACTCCCCCGGCACAGGCTTATAGAACGGTGGTAAATTACTGTTTTATAAGCCTCATCCTAACCTTCTTCCGAGGGGAGAAGGAACAAAACCCTGTTTTACGACACCTGCGAGGAGAGGCTTTTATTCAATCCCGCAGGCTGGCTAGTTTGCCATGGTTCTCTATTGACCCAGCCCATCATCAACTGATTTGCCCAGTTAACGCTTAAGGCTTTTATAATAACGGCAACCTTGCCTCTCCACGCCTAAATGTCATGCTGATTAACCGTTATCTGCGTCAATTCGCCTACTTTTGCAGCGGACTTTGTCTGGCAAATATGCAAGTGCTTGCTCAAGGAAACCCGGCCGACATCGAAGCGACCAACGAATTGCTGCCGCTAAGTTGGGAGGAACTCACCGAACTGGAAGTATCCAGCCTGGCGCGGCAAGAACAAACCGTCAAGGACAGCCCAGCCGCAGCGTTCGTGATCACCTCGGAAGACATCCGCCGTTCCGGCGCCACCAGCCTGCCCGAGGTTTTGCGCATGGTGCCGGGCATGAATGTGGCTAAAATCAATGCCTGGAATTGGGCGGTGAGCGCACGCGGTTTTAACGATTTGTACGCCAACAAGCTGCAAGTGATGATAGACGGCCGCAGCATCTACGATCCACTGATCAGCGGCGTGTATTGGGGCCAGCAAAACCCGTCGCTGCCGGACATTGAACGCATCGAAGTATTACGCGGCCCCAGCGGCAGTTTGTGGGGGGCCAATGCCGTGAACGGCACCATCAACATCATCACCCGTTCGGCTCGCGATACCCAGGGCGGCTTGCTCAATGCCGGCGGCGGCACCGAGGAGCGCGGTTTCGGCGGGATTCGCTACGGCCAAAAGTTGTCTGAATCGACATTCTTGCGCGGCACCATCAGTACGATGGTGCGCGACGCCAGTATTGATTTGGCCGGCCGGCAAGATACCCACGACACCGGCGATACCGAGACCGCCAATTTTCGGTTGGACAGCCAACTCAGCGCCCAGGACAAATTGATGCTGGAAGCCAACGTCTCCCGCTACCGGCTGGGGGGTTACTATATCGGCAAAACCTCGACGACAGCGCCGCTGTGGCAAAACGACGATTTCGGCAGAGACGGCGTAACCGGCAGTTTGCAGGGCAACTGGTCGCATC
Source organism: Methylomonas fluvii (assembly GCF_014850975.1). Classification (GTDB taxonomy): domain Bacteria; phylum Pseudomonadota; class Gammaproteobacteria; order Methylococcales; family Methylomonadaceae; genus Methylomonas; species Methylomonas fluvii. The sequence continues at coordinate 547,608 of NZ_JACXST010000001.1, forward strand.
GCACCGACAGCGGCCACGATTGGCGATTGAATATGGCGTTTACCCAAACCGAATGGCAATTGGCGGTCAATCGGATGAGCCGCTCGCATTACGACCTGGATTTTCAACATACCCTGCCGGCCATCATCGACAACCACAAACTGATGTGGGGGTTGAATTATCAGAATATCGCCGATAGTTTCGACAATACCCTAACCCTGGGCTTTGAGCCGAATCAATTCACGCAACACAATGTCGGGGTATTTTTACAGGATCAAATCGATTTAACGGACGATCTTAAACTGACTATTGGCAACCGGGTGGAGCATTTCACCTTTACCGGCTGGGAAACCGAACCCAACGCTCGGCTGCTGTGGACACCCAACAAGCAGCACAGCTTGTGGGCGGCAGTGTCGCGAGCCGTAGTCTTGCCAAATCGGGCGCAACACAGCATTCGTTTATTCAAACAAATCCCGGATACCAACCGGTTTTTCGAAGCCAAAGCCAACCCGGACATGCTCACGGAAAACTTGCTGGCCTACGAATTGGGCTGGCGTTGGCAAGTTTCCACGAGTTTCGATATTGATAGCGCCTTGTTTTACAACATCTATGATCGGATGCAAGGCACCAAATTTACCAGTGTGACCTATAACAACCCTATTTTCGGCACTATCAAACAGGCCACCGTGGCCAATTACCGGCAAGTGGACAGTTACGGCCTGGAGTTGGCGGTCAATTACCGGGTAAATCCCGATTGGCGGCTGCAAGCGTCGTATAGTGCCAACCAATTCTCGGTCAATTACGATAAAAATCAGCCCTGGTTTCGCGATCCGCTCACCGAAGAACATTTCAATCCGCAACACAATGTCTCACTGCGCTCTTTGTACAACCTGACCAGCGAAATCGAACTGGACGCCTGGGCCCGTTATGTCGATGAAGTGTATATCGACCGACGCAGCATTCCGGCCTATATCTCGCTGGACTTGCGGCTGGGCTGGCACCCGCATAAAAATTTGGAGTTATCGATCAGCGGGCAAAATCTGCTGGATAACCAGCATCCGGAATTCAGCGACGTACTGTACATACCGGTCGCCAGCCAGATTCAACGCGGCTATCTGGCGCAAATCTCCTGGCATTTTTAAGACGGTTGATAGCGCCCATGCGTCTGCTCACCCTTTTGCTACTCAGCGTCTGCGTTTGGTTCGCCGGATCAGCGCGCGCGCAGGAAAATAGCCAAAGCCGTGAGTTTCAATTAAAGACCGCCTATCTGTTCCATTTTGCAGAATTGGCGCAATGGCCGACTACCAAGCCGGTGACGATTTGTTTGCAAGGCCACAGCCTGTTACGCGCCTATCTGCCGGTTTTGGAAGGCCAGCAAATCAACGGTAATGCGGTTCATGTCAATCTGGCCGACGCCCCCGACATTACCCAATGCAGCATCTTATTTCTAAGCGACTTGGCCGGCTTAACACCGGTATTGACCGAGCAAGCCCGCCTGCATCATGTGTTGTTGGTCGGCGACGTGGAAAACTTTGCTAACCACGGGGGTATGGTGCAATTTACGTTGCGCGACAACAGGTTAAAACTGGTGGTAAATTTAGCCGCGGTGAAATCAGCCGATTTAAAGCTGAGTTCGAAATTACTGCGGATGGCCGAAATAATAGAATGACAGCGTCAACAAATCCTCGCATTTCCATCAGCCGCAAGCTGGGTAAAATCCTGCGAGTGATGGTGATGTTAAGCCTGATGGTGGCGACGGTGTCGCTGTCGATTCGGGAATATTCGGCTTTGCAGCAGAACATTGGTCAAAAACTGACCTTGACCGCGAATATGATCGGCCAAAACAGCAGCTTTGCCTTGTTGTTCGACGATAATCAAACCGCCCAGGAAGTATTGGATGCGCTGGCCCACGATCCGGACATCATCGCCGGGCAAATCCAAACCCCCAGCGGCGTCACGCTGGTCCGTTACGCAAAACCGGCAAGCAATTGGCACGGCTGGTGGCCGGCCTGGCTATCGAAAACCAGGCAGATCACCCTGCCGATTTTGCATAAAAATAAACAGATTGTCGGCCACATTACCCTGGTTGCCGACCTGAAACGCTCTTACCACTCCTTGCTGTTCAATACCCTGATTAACACCGGCATTATCCTGATCGCCTTGAGTGTGGTGGCCTTGTATGTGCAGCGTTTGCAGCGTTCGTTTTTGGGGCCCTTGTTGAAATTGGCCAATACCGCGCGTCAAATCGAAAAAGACCACGATTACAGCCGGCGCTCGGATTATTCCGGTAACGACGAAATCAGCGATTTGGCCGAAGCCTTTAATAATATGCTCGCGCAAATCCAGGCGCACGAGACCGATTTGGAAAGCCAGGTGCGAAGCCGCACGCAGGAGCTTGAGCTCGCCAAACGGGATGCGGAATCCGCCAATCAGGCCAAGGGCCAGTTCCTGGCCAATATGAGCCATGAAATCCGCACGCCGATGAACGCGATTGTCGGCTTGGTGGAGCTGTGCCTAAATAGCGAACTGAGCTTTAAACAGCGCGAATATCTGAAACGGGTGGAGTCGTCCGCGCATTCCTTGATGACACTGATCGGCGACATTCTGGATTTCTCCAAAATGGAAGCCGGCAAAATGCAGATGGAGACCATACCCTTTCTACTGGAAGAGATGCTGGAGCATGTGTTTTCCACCATGTTGCAACTTAGCGCGAATAAGGGGATTCAACTAATCAGGCCGCCGGCCGGCGAGTATCATGCGGTAATCGGCGACCCGCAACGGCTGCGGCAGGTTTTAATCAATCTCATCGGTAACGCCATCAAGTTTACCGAGCACGGCGAGATAACCGTCAGCTTCAGCGAAATCAGCCGCGATGCGCGCTCGGTGCGTCTGCAATTCGCCATCAGCGACACCGGCATCGGCATCACCGCCGAACAGCAAACCAAGTTGTTCCAGGCTTTTAGCCAGGGCGACAGCAGCGTGACCCGCAACTACGGCGGCACCGGCTTGGGTTTGATAATCTCCAAACAATTGATAGAGCAAATGGCCGGCAGCATAGAAGTCCGCAGCGAACCCGGCGTCGGCTCCACCTTTACCTTTAACGTGCTGCTGGGTGCCACCGATTTGAATACCATCCGCAATTTCCAAATCCGCCGTCACCGCACCAGCATAGACATCGGTAAATTGGCGCGGCTGCAGGGGCGGCGGGTGTTGCTGGTGGAAGATAACGAAATCAACCGTATCGTCGCCATCGAGCTGTTGGAACAAGCGCAATTAGCGGTGGATATTGCCGAAAACGGCGAACTGGCCTTGGAGAAGTTGCGGCATAACCACTACGACTGTGTGCTGATGGATGTGCAAATGCCGGTGATGGACGGCTACCAAGCTACCCGGCTGTTACGGCAAATCCCGGCGTGCCGCGACCTACCGGTCATTGCGATGACCGCCAACGTGATGCACGGCGATCATCAACACTGCCTGGCCGCCGGCATGAACGACTTCATCGGCAAACCGATTCTGCCGGCCACGCTTTACGAGGCCTTATTGAAATGGATGAAACCCGTTGCCGACCAACCTTTGGACCTGGGATAGGGTTCACAACGCCCTATCTACCCCAAGGCATCACCGGCACAGTCGACACGCTGTTGGCCGGCGCGCCTTCGATCACTCTGCGACTAATCGCCAAATAAACCAGGGTATTGTGCTTGGCATCCCACAAACGGGTAATGTTGGTGGACTTGAAAAACAGCGAGGTGCTTTCCGAAAACACGGTTTCTTCCGTGCTCAGTTTGGCAGGCAATGTGATCGGGCCGATTTGCCGGCAAGCCAGCGAAAATTCCGACGGATCTTCCGACAGACCCAAACCGCCGGAAATACCCCCCGATCTGGCCTGGCTGATATGGCAAATCACGTTAGGGATTTTCGGATCTTCAAACGCATCGACGCAGACCTTGTGATTGGCACCGATCAGTTTCCAGGCCGTAGTTACGCAACCCACTTCATCGGCCTGCGCCGCGCCCGCCAGCATTAGCAACACGCCGCAGCATAAGCGGCCGCTACGTTTTAAGGATGTTTTCAACATAAATTTCTCGCAGACAATGAGTTGATCGGAATGGACGAGCTCAGGGTAACAAGCGCCAGTCGCTAAAACAAGCCGCCTGGCCGTAATACGCTTGCGCATTATCGTAGACATTCCACACCACCGCCCGCTCGATCAAAAAACGCTTACCGGATTTGGCGATACGCACGCCGCTGTAATTGTCGATATAACCCTGGCTGGTCACTTGATTCAGCAAGCGCTCGCGTTCCTCGCGGTTGACGGGTTCCGCCGAAAAACGCGACGGCATGCCGATAAATTCCGGCCAACTTAGTTCGAATAAATCTTGTGCGGTGCAGTTGGCGTAATTGAATACAGGATCGGCGGCGGTGTCGTGAGATAGCAAAGCAAAATCGGCTTCATAGACTTGCCGGCCCAACGCCATGTTTGCGGACGTTTCCAATAGCGGCTTGCCCAGTAGTTGCTGATAGCTTTGGAGCAGCAATTGGATATGGGTCTCGTAAAAATCGTTTTCTTGGCTGGGTGCTGGCAAATCGAGCATGGTTATCCGTTACACACCGGGCTGGTAAAGTTCTTTTTTATAAACCGTGCTGATTTGCCGGCCGTCCCACACATAGCAATAATGCGCGCCTTGTTTGACCGGCGCCAGCAAACGCGGTTTAAACACCGCCACACATTCGCCACCGGCAGCGCGCACGCTGGAATAGACGATACCGTCCGCGCCGTCTGCTCGCAACTGCCTGGCCCAGGCCTGCGCGGCAGCGTAATTGCCGGTGTCGGCGTCGTAAATTTCCGATAATTCGGTTTGCCGGCCGCGAATGTCGTGCAAATCGGCATTCAAATCCGACGCATAGCTGCGCATGTCGATGTCAATCGGTGCCTGTTGCGTCGCGGCCATAAACCGATTGCGATGAAAACGGGTCTCGGCAATCGCGGTATCGATGTCCTTGGCCGCGTAATACACGCCGTAACTGCCGTCACAAAACCGGCTGCCTTCCGGATTGAGATGCGTGAAGGCCGCCATGATAGGTGTAGTCCCCGGTCCGACAATCCGGTCCGCCGCCGCGACCAAGCTGATTTCGCCGGCTTCATCGCGCAGCCTGTCGTTAGTCAACGCTTCGATAGCAAACACCACGTCCAGGTCGGCCGGGTCGGCCACTCTGTCGAATAAACCCGTGGGCGGAAACCGGCTGGGCACCAAGCGCCAGCAAGGCCGCCAATCTATCCGACTGATTTTCGCTACCACCATCAGGCCCAACCGCACTGCGCATCCAGATACTGGCGCACCACGTATAAATCCGCCACTCGCCCGGACAACATGCGTTGCAACGCAGATTGCCCGGAAAACAGCGCCGCCTGATTGGCTTGATGCAGCCAGCCATCCGCCGCGTCCGGCTTAGGCAGTAAAATCTGCAAGGCTTTATAAATCCCAAAGATATAAGACAGCCTTTCCAGTTTATCGGCGTTAAGACTGGCGCTTTCCGGGTTTTTCTTCCATTTAAAATACGTGCTGCGCGAATCCAGCCCCAGTAAAACCATCGCCTGCTCGACATTCAAACCCCAGGCATCGGCGATATTAAAAAAGGTCCGTAATGCCGCGCCGGCCACCAGCGCGCTGTCGGCCGGTAAATGCGCTTGAGCGGTAAATAACATAAGCCCTCCAAACAACTTATCTAAACTTTTAGTTAAAATAAGTCTATTTATGGACTTTGTCAAAGGGGATTTGGACTTGGATGCAAAACTGGCGATGCTTTGGGCCGAGGGGCCTTTCGATCATGTCCATACGCAGATGGACGACATGCAGTTCGATATCGCTTGTCGCGGCTACGCAGTTGCCCAGTTGGCCGTGTTCGAAAAGTATCTGGGCTGGTTTTTCTGGAGCTATAAAACCGAGAATATGCCACAATGGAATTTTCGAGAATGCGTCGAGCGTGGCTGGTTACCGGGTATGTATGCTTGACGGTTGGAGCGATTGCTAAAATATTTGGTATTTTAAGTGGGGGATTTACGTTCTGGAACGTCTTACTATTAACAGCATCGTAGCAATCATGCCGAATGGGTATGCTTTAGCCGATAATGATGATTAGGTGTAATATGAAAACAAGACGATCTCGAACCAAATTGGACAAAATGTCGCCGGAAGCCTTGGATGCCTGCTTTCCGTCGGCGCGCTATTTTCAAGTTCACTTCGAATATCTGCATGAAACCATCAATGAACTGAAACAGCAGCTTACTCAGTCCAACCAGCAAATTGCCGAACTGCAACAGCAGCTGCAAGCCCAGTCATTGGCCGAAATGCCAACGGTAAATTACGCTGCCGAGTCAAAGGCCACCGGTAATTTGCGCCAGTCTTAACTGGCATTACGGTTACTTTGAATAGCCGTCACTGTTCTTTTCGACCCAGCGTATTTGCCCGGATTCCAAGGTTTCCCGTTTCCAAAACGGCGCCTGGCTTTTCAAGTTTTCCATAATGAAGCGGCTGGCATCAAAAGCGTCGCCGCGGTGCGCGGACCACACGGCCACCAGCACCAGCGTATCGTTGGGCAATATCTGGCCGATGCGATGGATCAGCAACACGTCCAACAATTGCCACTGGCCTTGGGCTTGTTCGACAACACGCTGCAATTGCTTTTCGGTCATCCCCGGATAATGCTCCAGGTACATACCGCGTACCTCGTCGCCTTGATTGAAGTCGCGCATGGTGCCGACGAAAACGCCGGTGGCGCCGTATTTGCCGGCCATGTCGACAGCTTGGGCTTGAAAGTCGACCAATTCTTGCCAGGGATCGAAAATCTCGGCGCTAAGTTTGATGGTCATCATTTCAACCTCCGGTGACCGGGGGGAAAAACGCGACGTCGTCGCCATCGCTAACCTTGGCATCCAGACCGACGTACTCCATATTCACCGCCGCCAACAGCGTATCGGGTATGTCCATGTTCGGATTAAGCCGTTGCCAAACCTCAACTACCGTCAGCGGCGCCTCGATTGTCAGTTCGTCGCCGCTCCGGCCAATCCGGTCCTTCAAGCTTGCAAAGTAAAGCACTTTAATCGACATCTTTATTCACCCGGTAATACAATGCTTGGCTGATTTCACTTGCCTAGTATGCCATGTCCCATTCGCCGCTCACTCATTTTAATGCCGCCGGAGAAGCCCATATGGTGGATGTCGGGGATAAGGCCATCACCCAGCGTCAAGCGGTTTGCGAGGGTTACATAGAGATGCAGCCGGAAACCTTGGCGCTGATTGTGGCCGGTACCCACAAGAAGGGCGATGTGCTGGGCATCGCCCGCATTGCCGGCATCATGGCCAGTAAAAAAACCGCCGACCTGATTCCCTTATGCCACCCCTTGCCGATCAGCCATGTCGAGCTTAGCCTGCAAGCCCAAATCGACTTGAGTCGCGTGTATTGTCAAACCATCGTGAAGACCGCCGGCCAAACCGGCGTGGAAATGGAAGCCCTCACCGCGACGCAGATTGCTTTGCTGACTATTTACGATATGTGCAAAGCCGTGGATCGCGGCATGACGATTCAAGGGGTGCGTTTGCTAGAAAAAAGCGGCGGCAAGTCCGGGCATTGGCGCCGGGACGACGCTTAATTCAAGCCTTCCCGCTTACTCGTCGGCCTTCTTGTCAGGTGGGCGGTTGATGATTTTTTCGTCTATGGCCTTGTGCAGCAGGCGAATCAGTTCTGCCGAGCCATCTTCGCCAAACTCCAGGTCTTCCGGTTTTGTCAGGCTGGCGTTGACGGTTAAGCCACGCCGCTCTTCTTTCAATTTGATGGTGTATTCGGCTTCATCGTAATCATTATTCAATAAAGCGCGCAACAAGCCGACATCCTTGCCGCTGGTGTCGGGGTCATAACGCACCTGAAAGCGTTGATCTTCCTGGCTTTTATCCAGCACTTCGATATTGCTGATTTTCAATGCCGTAGCAACCATTTCCCAAGCCCGGTCGGGGCGGGTATTCAAAGTAAGTACGGGTTTGCCGGCATCGTCGGTAAACGCCATCAAATCGGCAAGAGCCGATTTGGGTTTCAAATCATCGACGGCTAATGCCGGTTGCGGATTGGTATGTTCTATCGGCAAAACCGGCGGCAGTTCCAGGTGGTGGGTGTCGCGGTATTTGTCCGGCGCATCCGCGCAAGCTACCAGCAACAGGCAAGGCAGGCTGTAAGTCAGCGTTCTCAACAACATAAGGCTCACTCGCAAAAAAAGCGTCTATGTTCCAGCACCGGGAAAGACAGGCGGGTTTTTTCCAGGCGGCTTTTATCAACTTCGGCGCTGACAAAGCCAGGGCCGGTTTTGTAACAATCCAGCACCACGCCCCAAGGATCGATCACCATGCTGTGGCCGTAGGTTTGCCGGCCGTTCATATGAAAGCCGCCTTGGTTTGGCGCAATGACGTAGCAAAGGTTTTCGATGGCGCGGGCCCGCAATAACACTTCCCAGTGCGCGGCGCCGGTTTTGGCAGTAAACGCGGAAGGGATGACCAATATGTCCAGGCCTTGCCGGGTCATCGGCCGAAAAAATTCCGGGAAGCGCAAATCGTAGCAAACCGCCACGCCCAGCCGGCCGAACGGCGTATCGATCACGCAGGAAGCGTCGCCGGCTTCCACCGAGTCGGACTCGCGGTATTCCTCGGCGGTATCCGGCACGCTGACGTCAAACAAATGCACTTTGTCGTAACGGGCGACTCGCTCGCCCTGCTCGTTGTAAATCAAACAAGCCGCGCGGACTTTATTGGGGGCGGAGGCCTGCATCGGCATGGTGCCACCTATTACCCAGATGCCGTATTTTTTTGCGGTGGCAGCCAGAAAATCCTGAATCGGGCCGTTTCCATCCTGCTCGCTGACTTTAACCTTGTCGTATTCATTCATACCCATGATGGCAAAGTTTTCCGGCAAGGCTACCAGTTTCGCACCGGCTTTTACGGCTTCGGCGATCTGTTTCTCGGCTTCGAGCAAATTGGCGCTGACTTGCGGTCCGGAGGCCATCTGGATGGCGGCACATATGGTCATGAGGTGTCCCTGATTCTAATTGTTTTCGATAGTTTTAACTGTTGGGGAAGTTTATTCAGCAGAGCCGTTCATTTGCTCAGCGACTCCAGCCAGCCGCCGGTTAATCCGCGCCAAGCTTTTTGCACCAAGCCGTCCTGATCGTGTAACGGCGTGACCTCGACATTGCCCCAGGGCCCGGCAAGTTTGTATTGCGAGCCGAAAAAATAACCTTCTTTGTAATCGTCAGTCACCACTTGGGTAATGACGGCAGCGATACCGCCCACGATTGTACCAGCAATCGGCACGGCCCCGGAACTCTTGGGCACGACGGCAACGCGGTGGTCCATGGTCTTTTTCACCAGGTCTGCGGTGCCGGCTATGCTGAGTTTCGCCGATACCGCGTCGATCAATAAATTGTCGGTATAGGCCAAGCCGTTGCTGATTTTAAAGTCGCCGGTAATCTGATCAAAGGCCAAGCCCTGCCGGTAGACGTCGGTAAAGTCCAAACTCAAGCGTTTGGCCCATTGTTCCATGGCGATCAAGCCCAGCAAGCGGCCAAAGCCGGGTTCTATGCTGGAAATGCGGCCGTCGCTGAACTTGAGCTGCATTTGCCCGGTCAGGTTGGCTGTTGAAAACTGCTGTGGCGCGCCGCGCCAGCCGGCGTTGAAATTGATTTCGGCATGCGTGCCTCTTAAATCATCGGTGAAACCTAGCTGCGACAAGAACAAGCCAAAGCCGTTCATGTTCAGCTTACCGGTCAATTGCGTCGAGCTGCCGCCGACCAGTTTGATCCAGTCTGCGCTGAAATCTATCGTCCCAGCCACGCTGGCCAGTTGCACATGCTTGAAATGAATGCCGTTGATCAGCCGCTCGGTATCCAGCTTTAAGCTGCCCAAATCGACACCGCGCCATAGCAGCTGTTTACTATCGATGTCGATCAAGGGCAGATCGGTGACCACTTCTTCCGCAGCATCGAAATTCAAACCGTCCATCGCCGATAAATTCAGGTAATCCATTTGCAGCTTGATGATGTTGGTGCCGCCGCGCTGGTCGGGGATCGTCAATTTGCCGCGTGCCATCGCGCTGTCCAACGTGGCTTGCCAAGCTTGATTGATATGCTGCAACCGGCATTTTAGTGCGCCGATGTTCTGGCCTTGCCAGATCAGTTGCTCGGTATCCAGAATAACTTCTTTTAACGCCGGCAAACGTTGCTGGGTTTCGTTGTCGGAGAATGCCGCAAGCGCGTCGGACAATTTGAATTGCGGCTGCTTGATTTCCAGTTTCAAACCCGCAGGCTCGTAAAAGTCCGCCGAGTTCCGGCCGAAGACGATATGCCCGGAATGGAGTTGATTTTGTTTGCCGTCGATCAACAGCGCAGAGTTCAACTCCTTGCCGTAAGTAATTTTTAGTGGCAAATATGGGCTGTTGTTAAAAATAAAGCTTAGATTCAATGCTTGCTCTTGATCGGCCGATTTGGCCAGAGCATCCTGGGTGTTGATCGTTACGCCCTGTAAGTTGCTGTTAATGCTCAGGGTGGACGGCTTAGCCGCATCGTAAGGCAGCGTCAATACGGTTTGATAGTTAAAACTGCCGTCGGCAACCTGATTTTTCAGGAAGCTGAATTGCTTTTCCAAGCGCTGGATGTCGGTGGTGCCGTCTATCAGGATTTGCGTGGCGCTGGCATCGCTTTGCAGGATGGCATGTATCGGATAACCCAGAGTACTGCCTTCCAGGCGGTTGCTGCTGACCCGGTCTTCGGTAAAACGCAGCACACCGCTAATGTCGTTGACGGCCAGATCGACCGGCTTCACCATTAAGCGAGCCTTATCCAGATGCGCATCCACTTTAACGGTGGTCGGCAGCGTTTCGTAGTAAGCGATTTTCAGATCCAGATCGACTTGGGTATGGCCATCCGGTGCCAACACTTTGGCCAGCGGATCGATTTTGGCGCGTAACGGGGTTTTTTGCAGATACTGCAAACTCTGCGGTAACTTGCTCTGCACCTGGCCCAACACGTAAACGTAGTCGCTATTGGCTAGGTCAGGAATCGAGACCACGGCTTGATTGATGTCGACGTTTTCGCTATGGCCGCCATTGATCGCCACTTTCAGGTCCGCGCCGAGAAATTGCACATCGGCATGTACCGCGCGCAAATGCGGCCACAGGGCATTGAACTGAATTTCGCCGTCGTCTATCTCAAACACTACTTCAAATAGGCCGGGACCGTTGGTAAACGGGAAGTCCGCCAATTTGCCATTCAAGCGCATTTCGCCCTTGTCGATATGCCCGCCGATAAAAGCATCGTCCAGCCAGGCGACCGCATCCTTACCCATGATTTTGGCCGGCAGGTATTGCGGTACGTTACTGATGTCTTTGAAATTGTCGAAACGGGTGCACATATCAATGACAGCGCTGTCGTCATTCTTGGGGATGCTGAGTTGCAGATGGGTTTGCGTGCGAAAGGCCGCGCTGTCCAGTTGCAGATTTTCGCTGGAGATTTGCCATTCGCTGTCGGTCTGCCGCCAGTTGACTCGGCCTTGCAAGCGCGGGACGTCCAGGCTACTCCTAAACATTTGTGGCGCATTGAATTTGGCGTTTGTGCTGTCGAATATCAGTTGCCCGCCCTGGTCGCCGGCAACGATTGAGCCGCTTAGCTCTTGTATTTGCGGCACGTCGTCTTGCGCATCGTTACCAAGGTGGCTGAAATGGCCGTTGAGTGCATAGCGTTGCTGATTACTCTCAGCGTAAAACGACAGATCGTGCAAAGTGCCGCGTGGATTGAGTTCCAGCCATTTAGCCCAATCGGTTTGCTCTGCCGGCAGAAACGGCGGTATCAAATGCATCAAGGCTTGCAAATTCAACTGTTTGATCACGCCGCTGAGGTTGCCTTGCGCATCCTGCTGTAGATAGAGCTCGCCATCCCGCCAGCGCTGATGATTGGCGAAGACATTGACGTCGTAGGCGCTCCAGCGTTGCCGACCATTTTGTTCAGCCCAGGCCAGATTGCCTTCAAAGGTGTCGAGTTGCAGCGGTTTGCCTTGCTGTCTGCTGAGTTTAATCTGTTGGCCTTGCAGATAACCGCTTACTTGGTAGGGCATCGATTCGCGCCATTGGCTCCAGATCCGTATATCGCCTGAGCCGGATTCCAAATGCAAGCCCAGCGGTAAATCCTCGATCAGCCAAGCCGGCCCTTGCAGATTGCTGCCTTCCACATAAATTTGGCCGTTTATGCCATTGGCCTGGAAGATATTGCCGTCAAGTCGGGCGGAAATGCGCAAGCTGTCACCGTATTGCTCCGGCAAACTACTTATTAGATGAAGCTCGTGGCTTTGATCCAGATAGTGGTTTTTGATCAGCAAATCGAAGTGTTCGACAGTCACCGGCGGCCGATGCCGCTTCAGATCCTGCCACGTCACCTGGCTTTGCAGAATCTCGTATTTGCCGCCCTGTAACAGCCACAACGGTTGCCCGTCGCTGCTTTGCAAACCTTTGATGCTGAGGCTGCCGTCCTCATTACGCAGAATATCCAGTTTGGCGCCCACCAGCGTCACCCAACTCGCAGCCATGGGGTCCTGGGTCAATAGCCATTCCAGCAAATCGATGCCGATCCGTACTTCTTGCAGGCGGATAGCCGGCTTGGCCCCGGCTTCGGTGGCTTCGATAGCGATTTCCCGCAACAATAATTCCGGGCTGAAGCCGCGCATATTCGCGCCCAGCCTGCCGATATGCAGCGGAATACCGGTGGTCTCGCGGACTTTTTGCTCCAGCGCGCTGCGGTAATCGGCGATATCGATCAAAAAAACCCGTACCGCGCTCAAGACGAGGGCAATCGTGATCAGCGACCAGAACAACAGGTGTCGGGTAGCCCGGGTAACGTGATGAATAACCAAAATAGCCGCCTATAACAACACCACGTCGTAGTGCTCCTGGTTATATTCGGCTTCGGCGCGGATTTTAATACCGACTTTCAAGAACATTTCCAGCTCCGCCAGCATATCGGCTTCTTCGTCCAGCAGCATTTCCACGACTTGCTCGGACGCTAATACCAGGATCTGCTGGACATTGTATTGCCTGACCACGCGAATAATTTCCCGAAAAATTTCCAGACAGATCGATTCGGCGGTTTTCAAGACGCCGCGGCCGCCGCAAGTCGAGCAAGGCTCGCAGAGGATATGCTCCAGACTCTCGCGGGTGCGTTTGCGGGTCATTTCTACCAGACCCAGTGCGGATACTTCGGTGATCTTGGTCTTGGCGTGATCCTTGTCCAGATTGCGCTGCAAGGCGGTCAACACCTGCTTTTTGTGATCCTCGCTTTGCATATCGATGAAATCGATAATGATGATACCGCCCAAATTGCGCAGCCGCAGCTGACGGGAAATGGTCTGGGCCGCCTCCAGATTGGTCTTGAAGATGGTTTCTTCCAGATTGCGGCCACCGACGTAGCCGCCGGTATTGACGTCAACGGTGGTCATCGATTCGGTCTGATCGAATACCAAATGGCCGCCGGATTTGAGTTTGACCTTACGGTCCAGCGCCTTGCTGATTTCGTCTTCGACGTTGTAAATATCGAACACCGGCCGTTCGCCGGAATAATGCTCGATCACCGAAACGATCTCCGGTACGAAGGTTTCGGCGAATTCGACCAGTCTGAGAAAGGTTTCCTTGGAATCGACCCGAATTTTTTCGATGCCGTCTTTGTACAAATCCCGCAAGGTGCGAATGCTGAGCGGCAGATCTTCGTGGATCAAGGTTTTGACCTTGGCCTTGCTGCTTTTTTCCAGGATGGATTCCCAGAGTTTGTGCAAAAAAGTCATGTCAGAATACAAAATCACGTCTTCCACACACTCGGCCGCAGTACGGGCGATGAAGCCGCCCGGCACCTGGTGTTTCAGCTGATAGGCTTCGATGCAAGCCCGCAAGCGGGTGCGCTCGGATTCGCATTCGATACGTTGCGACACGCCGGAGTTACCGGCATAGGGCATGTAAACTTGGTAGCGGGACGGGATGGAAATGTCGGTGGTCAGTCGCGCGCCCTTGTTGCCGAGCGGATCTTTGGTAACTTGCACCACCAGTTTTTGGCCTTCCTTTAAATAATGCTCGATATTTTCCGAGGCTTTTTCGGCCAGTTCCTTGCTACTGAAATCGGATAAATGTAAAAACGCCGCCTTTTCCAAACCAATATCGACAAAAGCCGCCTGCATGCCCGGCAACACGCGGCACACCTCGCCTTTGTAGATGTTGCCGACCAAACCTTTTTGCCGGACCCGTTCGATAATCAGTTCTTGCAGGACGCCGTTTTCGATCACCGCTACCCGAGTTTCCGGCGGCGTGACGTTGATTAATATTTCTTCGCTCATGGGATGATGTCTATGCCTGCTAGGCTTAATATTTGCGCGGTTTCGAAGAGCGGTAAGCCCATCACGCCGGAAAAACTGCCGGTGATCGATTCGATAAATACGCTGGCCAAGCCTTGAATGGCATAGGCGCCAGCCTTGTCGCACGGTTCCCCGGTTTGCCAATAGGCGACGATTTCCTGATGGCTCAAGTGTCGGAAGCGTACTTCGCTGACGCTAAGCGCTTGCCAGTGTTGCTCACCGCGTAAGGATACCGCGCTATAGACTTGATGGCTGCGACCAGACAGATGACTGAGCATTTCAATGGCGTGCTGCAAATCGTCCGGTTTGCCGAGGATGCGGCCGTCGCAAATCACGCTGGTATCCGCGGCCAGTACCGGTAAATCAGTGCCGACCGTCGCCAGGCAGAGCGCGGACTTTTCCGCTGCTACCCGTTCGACGTAAGCGGCCGGCGCTTCGCCCGGCCAAGGCGTTTCGTCAATATCGACCGCCATGATACTGTGACGGATGCCGATTTGCTTGAGCAATTCGCTGCGGCGTGGTGAGGCGGAGGCCAGGATCAGTTGTGGATACATGCGCTTAACGATGGTACGGGTGATTATTCAGCAGACTCCAGGCCCGGTAGATTTGTTCAGCGACAATTACTCGAACCAAAGGATGCGGGAAGGTCAGCGGTGAGAGGCTCCAGGATTCCTGCGCCAGGTCGCGCACTTGCTGAGACAAGCCTTCCGGTCCGCCTATCATCAGTGCCACCGGCTGGCCGTTACCCAGCCAGCGTTGCAGCGCTTGCGCCAGATTAGGCGTGGTCCAGGGCTTGCCGGGTATGTCCAGCGTCACCACGTGCGCCCTGCTGGGCAATGCCGCTATCATCCGTTCTCCTTCGTCCTTGGTTATCCGGGCAATGTCGCCGCTGCGGCGCTTGTCCGGGGCAATTTCCTTGAGCAGCAACTCGCATTCGCGCGGCAACCGCTTGGCATATTCATTATAACCTTGCTGTACCCAGTCCGGCATTTTGTTGCCGACGGCTATCATGTGGATTTGCATAGTTGTTACAGGCTATCAATTCGCGGGAAAACGGGACAAAGAACTTGGGTGGCATTCATGCGCACAGCGTTTACAAAAGTCGCAGAGTTATTGTCGCCAATCGCCAGCGTGACCTTATTAGGCATGTGTAGGATCCCCAAATCCCGATACTTTTTGCTGCGCTTAGGTTACACGAAGCGCCAGGCTTTGCGAAATCGGCTCTATCGCCCGAGGTGCGAAGTCTTAAGGATAGGGCTGGTTTATTTAAACCAATTTTTTCCCAAATTGGCTTTTTTCAACCAAATGTCGTTAGAATGCTTGTTGTATTGGACTTAAACGATAACAATGGTGATGCTAAGCGCGCTGTTATGGACCCCGGCGCTGGGGGCAATATTGCTGGTAATGGTCTCCGGCCGGAATAGCCGATTGATCAGAATTGTAGCTAATGTATTCAGCTTGGCGGCGTTGTTGCTGGCCTGCTTGCTATTGGCCCGGTTCGACGCCGGCGACACGACACTGCAATTTAGCGAGTTCTATCCCCTTAACCCCAAGCTTGGCAGCGCCTACGCGCTCGGTGTAGACGGCCTGTCCATGCCGATGCTGGTACTGGCGACCTTGTTGACTAGTATTTCCCTGTTGGCTTCGTTTTCCCTGTCCGATAGCATCAAGGGCTATCACATCTCCATTCTCTTGCTGGAATTCGGCATGCTCGGCGTGTTTATGGCGCAAGACTGGGCGCTGTTTTACATCTTCTGGGAAGTCACCTTGATCCCGCTGTTTTTCCTGATCGACCGCTGGGGCGGCAAGCGCCGGCATGCCGCCAGCCTGAATTTCGTGTTGTACACGATGGGCGGCTCGGTATTCATGTTGCTGAGTTTATTGGCGATCAGTCAATACGATCTGGAAAACCAGGGCTCATTGATGGCCTCAATGGGCCAAGCCGCGCAAAACATGCCGGAGATCGAACAGGTTTTGGTTCTGCTGGGTTTCCTGATTGGCTTTGGCGTGAAAATGCCGATATTTCCCTTGCATGGCTGGCTACCGTTGGCTCACGTTGAAGCACCCAGCCCGATTAGTATTTTGCTATCCGGTATTTTGCTGAAAATGGGCGCCTATGGCTTGCTGCGCTGCGTGGTGATGTTGCCGGTTGCCGCCAAACTCATCCAACCGTTGCTGGTATTTCTGGCTCTATTCGGCATGCTTTACGGTGGCTTGCTGGCCTGGCGGCAACGCGATCTGAAAGCCATGGTGGCTTACTCCTCATTGAGTCATATGGGCGTGGTCCTGCTGGGCATTGCCGCGCTGAATCAAACCGGCTTCACCGGCGCAATTCTACAAATGACTGCGCACGGCTTGATCGCCGGCGCGTTATTTTTATTGGTGGGCCTGCTTTACGAGCGCACGCATACCCGCAACATTCAAGATTACAGTTCGCTGGTGCAGGTCATGCCGCGCTTCGCCACCTTAACCACCTTGACTTTGCTGGCGGCCATGGGCTTGCCCGGCTCCGTGGGATTTATTGCGGAACTGCATACCCTAATCGGCGGCTTTCAGGAATGGGGAGGTTTGATGGTGTTTTTTAGCCTCAGTATTCTGATCAGCGCTGCCTATGCGATGCGCACCATCGGCTTACTGTTTACCGGGCCGGTGAAACCGCAGATGCGCGAGATTGCCGACCTGAAATCTTTGGAACTGATGGCTTCCGGCGTGTTGGTTGGCGGCATTGTGTTGTTTGGTTTGCTGCCGGCGCCGTTGATTGATTTGTCGACCGCGACGGTGGGGAAGATGTTGGCGGTGATGGGGGAGAGGTTGCCGTGATGTTGTTTTTTGTTGCACATGCGGTCGCTTGGATAATGATGTGTCGCTATCGCGACGGCATTTTAATGTCGGTTCTCGGACCGACAGCCGAGCTACTTTCTTTTGCTCCGCCAAAAGAAAGTAGCCAAAGAAAAGGCGGCCCGGATGCAGCTCATTTCCTGCGCTCCTCGCTTTTGGCAGGGGTTGCCGAAAGGGGCTTCCTGCCCCTTCGGCAACGCGATGCATCCCTGCATCGCCCCTACGGGCTGATCCTGCCAAAAGCTCCGGTGCTCGGCGCAGCATACGGGATAAACACCCTTACCAACTTCAACGGACGACCCCAATTGTTCGGCGTGTCAATGAATATGGAATTGATTTGATCATGCACGATTCCATATCAAACATCGCTTCTCCGCGCGACATCATCATAGGCGCGATCCATCACCTAGATCATCTGCTGCCGGGGCAAGCGCCGATTCACGACTTCGTGCATCACAACACCTTGCATGGCTTTCAGCATTTGCCGTTCGAACAAGCGCTGGCGGAATTTACCGAATTGACGGGTGTCAGTTGTTATCTGCCTGCCGAACAGTTTCGCGAGTTTTATGCGCAGGGCCGGATAGCCGATGACGACATCGATGCCGCGTTGGCGCAGCAATTTGCGGATGCGCTAGACGCCGAAATTTGCACAATTAATGGCAAAATCATCACGCGAGACATGCTTTACCGACTGTCATTGCTGCACGATTTGGCGGCCCTGACGCCCGCGCAATTCGATTGGCAGGTGCGTGAGCTCGGGGTCTTGGAGAACATGTCAAGCAACGGCGAAAAGGCTTCAGAGTTATGGGATGGCTTGCTCGCCAAGCTTGGTTTGCAAATGCCGGATTTGCATCCGGAAGATTTGCTCGATCTGTCCGTCGAGCAAATCCGGCAATGGCTGCCGAATGCGGCGAATGCCGGCGCAGAACAGCAGATGCGCCAATCCGGCATGGAGAGCCTCGAAAGCCTTTTTGCACGGGTCGGCGGCAGTTTGACCTTACGCGGATTGCTGCTGGCGTTGACCGGCAAGGATATTCTGGACACGGTGCGGCGGCAATTGATTCGCCTGTGCGCATCCTTATTGGATGAAGGATTGGCGGCCTGGCGTTTACCCAAGCGGGAAGAATTGGGTTTGTATCAAGCTTGGCGGGAGAGTTTGATCTACGATGCCCAACCGATTTTTCATGAATTGCATGATTGGCAAGCAGTGACCGCGGCGCTGCCCGCCGACGCCATCGACGCCATCGCCCAACAACTGACGGCGCTGGCAGTCCCGGAATCACGCTGGGCAGACTATTTGCAAAGACTGGCGCTTGAGCTGCCTGGTTGGTCGGGTTTGATCAACTGGCGGCAAACTCATCCCGATTATCAAGCGGGCGACGCCACCCAACCTCTATTGGCGGATTACCTGGCGATACGCTTAACCCTGGATCGGGTTTACGCGGAACAGCTATGTCGGCGGCAATGGAGTTGCGAGGCGCAACTGGACAAACTCCGCGGTTATTTTTTGAAAAACCTGGCTGAGTTTTCGGTCAGGCATACTTTGTTTCAAGGTCAATTGCCGGAGTATTTGGCGCTGGCGGCGCAGGCTTTGCTTAACGATGCGGCGCGGGACAAGCAGGCCTGGCAGACTTTGGCCGAACGAATTTGGACCTGGCAACTCAGTCCATTGGCACCCCCATCCTCAAATCTCAATGTTTATAACCAGGGTTGGCGGCTGTTTCGATTCTGCCAGTTACTCGGCTTAACTGCCCGCGACGTGCAGCATATCGAATCCGCCCAATTATTGAATTGCTTGGCCAGCATCGACGCTTTCAGCGAAGCCGATCGCAATACTGTCTGGCTTAGCGCTTACGAGCGCCACTATCAGCAAGCGCTGCTGCACGCCTTGCATGCCAATCACAATAGAGGTCGTTGGGCGCAGCGCGACAGCCGACCCGAAGCACAAATCGTGTTTTGCATGGACGACCGCGAGGAAGGCATCCGCCGGCATTTGGAAGAACTCAATCCGGCTATCGAAACGCTGGGAGCCGCCGGTTTTTTTGGCGTACCGATGAATTATCAAGGCCTGGACGACAGCAAATTAACGGCCCTTTGTCCGGTAGTGGTCGTGCCTGCCCACAATGTTCAAGAGTGCAGCCATCCCGGCCAGGAACAAGCACTGGCTCGCCACCGGCAAGGCCGCAATCTGAAACAACGGATCGTCAATTTGCTCCAGCACGGTTTGCGCCGCGATGCGCTACTAGCGTATCCGGTGATTAATGCCATGGCGCCGTTTACTTTGCTCGGTTTGCTGGCGAAAAGTTTCATTCCCAAAGCGCAGCATCAGTTGCTGACTGCGGTGGCGAAAGGAATCGCGCCCGACGTGCCATCGCAATTACATTTTACCGCTGGCAACCCCGAGACGCCGGCCTCGCCCCAACAACCCAGATTTGGCTTTACCGACCAGGAGCAAGCCGAGCGCATAGCCGGATTTTTGCGTAATACCGGTCTGACTTACGGCTTTGCCGAATTGGTCGTATTGATGGGCCACGGCTCGATGAGCCAAAACAATCCGCATTTATCTGCATACGATTGCGGCGCCTGCAGCGGCCGACACGGCGGACCGAACGCCCGGCTGTTCGCGGCAATGGCAAACCGGCCAGAAGTCAGGCAATTACTGGCCGAACGCGGCATCGTTATCCCTGCCGACACCTGGTTCATCGGCGCCGAACACAACACCTGCGACGAAGACATCATCTGGTATGACAGCAGCGCCGTACCGCAGGAGCGCCAACTGGCTTTCAACAAATTTAAGCAGCAGATGCAACACGCGCAGCGCATGTCGGCACACGAACGTTGCCGGCGTTTGGCGTCGGCGCCGCGCCGGCCACAGCCCAAACAGGCCTTGCGACATTTTCTAAATCGCGCTGCCGATTTTTCCCAGGCTCGACCGGAGCTGGGCCATGCCACCAACGCGGCTGCGTTGGTCGGCAGGCGCTCGTTAACGCAAGGTGCGTTTTTTGACCGCCGCCTGTTTTTGATTTCCTACGATCCTAGCCAGGACCCGGAGGGGACAGTGCTGGAAGGCATCTTGCTGGCGGTCGGTCCGGTCGGCGCCGGCATCAATCTGGAATATTATTTTTCCACCGTGAATAACGAGCGGCTGGGTTGCGGCTCGAAAGTGCCGCACAATCTGACCGGTTTTTGCGCGGTGATGGAAGGCGCCGGCAGCGATTTGCGCACCGGTTTGCCCCGGCAGATGATAGAAATTCACGAGGCCATGCGTTTACAAATCATCGTCGAGGCTAAAACCGCGGTGTTGGAGCAAATTTACGGCCGGCAGGAAAGCCTGCGGGAACTGATCGGCGGCGGCTGGGTGCATCTCAGTGCCAAAGACCCGGACAGCGGCGAGATTTTTGTGTTTCAGCGCGGTGTCGGCTTTGGGCCTTGGCAACCGGACAACAGCGATCTGCCGCTGCGGGACAACTCGCCGGATTGTTACCGGGACGAAACCCAGCCGGTGGCGCCTATGTTGATCAAGCAACCCGAGTTTGGAGCGGCGGCGTGAGTATGGATACCTCTGCAACCCTGATTCCCTTGTTTCCGCTATTGGCTGCGCTATTGATTGGCGGCCTGCATTTTTGCCGAATAGTCGATGGCGAGGCCGGCGAGAAAACCACGGCCCGGCTGGGCGTGACAGCCATTAGCCTATCGGTACTGACGGCTTTGGCTTTATTAGCCGGCGATTTGTCCGGCCAACTGGCCGACTCGGTGTCGTACGGCACCTGGCTGCGTAGCGGCTCGCTGAGCATAGACTACACACTCAGCACCGGCGGTTTTAATCTGGCCTTGGCCGGTTTGTTCTCGCTGTTACTGCTGGTCGTGATGCGCTTTTCGGTGAATTACCTGCACCGCGAGGCCGGCTTTCACCGCTTTTTTTTCATCCTGAATTTATTCGCGGCGGCGATGCTGTTGTTGGTGTTGTCCGGCAACGCGGTGTTTACCTTTGTCGCCTGGGAGATGGCCGGGGTTTGTTCTTACTGGCTGATTGCTTACGCCTACGACCGGCCCATCGCCGCGCATAACGCCACCCGTGTATTTGTCTCCAATCGCATCGGCGACGGCGGTTTTATTTTGGCGATTGGCCTGTCCCTAGCTTGGCTGGAGAATGCCGATTGGCAAACCATCAACCTCAGTGCGGCCGATCTGGAAGCGGGCGATGCTACCTTGCTGGCCCTGAGTTTTGCCGTGGCGGCATTTGCCAAATCCGCGCAGATTCCGTTCACACCCTGGCTGGCGCGGGCAATGGAAGGGCCAACGCCGTCCAGCGCGATTTTCTATGGTGGGGCCATGATCCATGCCGGCGTGTTCTTGATGATTCAATTGCAACCTTTGTTCATGCAAGCACCGCTGGCCATGCTGGTACTGGCGGTGGTCGGCGCACTGACCTCAATTTACAGTTACTGGGTAGGCTTGAGCCAGACCGACATTAAAAGCTCGCAAATCTTCGCCACCTCCGCGCAACTGGGCCTGATGTTTGTCGAATGCGGCTTGGGATTTTGGACATTGGCGGCCTGGCATCTGGCCGCGCATGCCGTGGTACGTTGTTATTTGCTGCTAACCGCGCCGTCCATTTTGCACAACACCCACGGAGAACCGATTCAAACGGTGTCACCGGTTCTGGCAAATTGCCGCTGGGCCTTTATCGCCTCCTTGCAGCGCGGCTGGTTGGAGCCGGCCATGGATTGGTTGCTGGTCAAACCGGTTTTGCGCTTGGCCAAGGATGCGCGCTTTATCGACGAACACATTGTGGATAAGGCCTTGGGTGCGCCGGCACCGGCTATCAAAGCGGTGTCGTCCTTGGCGCAGTGGGAAGAGCAAAAAATGGGCGCCAACCTGGATAGCCAGGAAGACAGCTTCGCCCAAGGCAGCGGTCTGGCCGGCAAACTGGCGCAATGGACCGCCGCCTTGCTGAACTGGTTTGAATATCACTTCATTCTGCGCGGCATCGGCCGCGATTCGATTCGATTTGGCCGGCGCCTGGGCCAGGCTGCCAACCGTTTTGAGCAATTATTGTTACAGCCGCGCTATCTGGCGTTGTTTGTGTTGATCACCTTGATGGTGGCGCTGGGATACCGATGAATACCCCTATTGTTTTCTGGCACGTCGTGGCGGCGGTGCCGCTGTTAACGGTGTTGACGCTGGTGCCTTTGCTGACCATGCTGGCGGTGGTGTTCGCCAAGCCGATTTACAGCGTACGGCTGGCCTTTGCCGGCGCATTGCTGAACGTATTGCTGAGCATTTATCTATTGCTGATATTCGACGCGGAAACGCCCGGGCTCCATCTTGCCGAACATTTTCAATTATTGGGGATGCACTATCGGGTTGGCGTGGACGGCACCAATATTCTGTTTATTCCGCTGACGGCGATTTTAGGCTTGCTGGCACTGATCTATACCTTGATCACCCGCCATCGTAGCGACCGCCTGTTCATCGCCTGCCTGCTGGCCTACCAAGGCATTTTAATCGGCGCGTTCGCGGCGCTGAATACGCTGCAATTCTGGTTCTGGTGCTTGCTGGAGCTGGTGCCGGTGGTGTTATTGACGGTATTTGCCGGTACCGGTAAGCAGCGCAATCAGGTGGTGAAATCGGTCTTGCAATACTGGCTGTCCGGTTTGGCGATGAGTCTGGCCGGCTTTGTATTGCTGAGCTATGGTTTAGCGCAAAACGGCTTGGATTTGAGCTTTGATTGGTTGACCTTAAAACATCACAATCTGGCGATTCCCAACGAAACCCTAATCTTTATCCTGCTGTTTTTCGGCTTTGCCATCCGCATGCCGTTGTTTCCGTTTCATGCCTGGTTGCCCTTGCTGGCGGAGCACGGCACCGCCGCCAGCGCGGCGATTTTTCTCACCGGTTTGAAGCTGGGCATCTACGCCTTGATCCGCTTCATCCTGCCGCTAGTGCCGGGTGCAGCCGAGCAATGGGTGCATTTTGTCGTCGATTTGGGCTTGATCGGGATTTTTTACGGCGCCCTGCTGGCGCTGATGCAAATCAATATGCGCCGGCTGTTGGCGTTTGCGGTGATCAGTCATACCGGCATGTTGGCGATAGGCGTGTTTTCCTTCAACGATTTTGCCTTGGAAGGCAGCATTTTGCTGTCGATAGCTTATGGGTTGGCGACAGCCGGCATGCTGTTCAGCATCGGTTTGATTTACGAGCGCACCCGCACCTCGTTCCTGCCCCGTTTGGGCGGACTGTTCGAGACCAATTCGACGATAGCCTTGTTGTTTTTGATTTCCGCGCTCAGCACCATGGTTATGCCCGGCACACCGGGTTTCGATGCCGCGCATCTATTAATCGAAGGCACCATAGAGGAACACGGCTGGTATATCGCCATTGCGATTTTGTTGGGCAACGTGCTGGGCGCCGCTTTTCTGCTGTGGGCATTTCAAAGGCTGTTTATTGCTCATGCCAAGCGCATTGTTCAGCCTTACGGCAGCCTTCACCATCCGGTGCTTAAGGAGCGGATTATCGCTGTGACCATCTGCGGCCTGCTGATCGGCACCGGTTTTTACACTACGCCCTGGCTGAAATTTATCGATCAGGAAGCCAAGGAAATCGGCGAACATTACCCGGAACATCACAGCCACCACATGAACGGCCCGCACCATGACTGATAGTTTTCCCTTACTGTCCCTCTGTCTGGCCTGGCCTTTGTTGGGGGCCTTATCGCTGGCGTTCATCCAGGATACCCAGTTAGCCAAGCGCGGCGCTTTGTTGGTGGCCGTTGTGGAATTGCTGTTTACCGTCGCTGCGGCTGGGGTTTTCGATAGCGCACGCGGCGATTTTCAGTTGCTGGAAGACTATGCCTGGATACCGGGCCTGAATATTCACTATCAGCTCGGTGTGGACGGCATCTCGATCCCGTTTTTGCCGATGACGGCCTTGCTGACCCTGATGGCTTTGTTGGCCGGCTGGAACAGCGTGCGGCAGTTAAATCGCTTTCAGTTGGCGTTGATGTTAGCGCTGGAGAGCGTGACTATCGGTGTGTTTACCGCATTGGATTTGGCTTTGTTCTTCCTGTTTTGGGAGCTGACCTTGCCGCCGATTTTTTTCTTGATCGGTTTATGGGGCATAGGCGCGGAGCGACGGTACGCGGCGATGAAATATACCTTGTATATGTTATTCGGCGGCGTGCCGCTGTTGTTCGGGATCATTTTGCTGGCGATGAATCACGCGCAGGCTAGCGGGGGGGCAATTCCGCAGGATTTGGCTTTCAGTTTGCCGGTTTTACTCAACACGCCGATACCCGAGCCGGCGCAAGGCCTGATCTTTCTGCTGCTGTTTTTGGGGTTTGCGGTGAAAGCGCCGCTGCTACCGTTTCATACCTGGCTGCCGACCACGGCCATTGAGGCCCCGACTTTTCTGAGCGCGTTGCTGGTTGGTTTGAAACTGGGCGTTTACGGCATCATCCGTTTTGCGATACCGCTGGCGCCGCAAGCGGCCTTGGAACATCGCTGGTTGTTGGCGATACTCGGTGCGGTGACGCTAGTTTACGGCGCCTTGATCGCGTTGCGGCAAACCAATCTGCGTCGCTTGCTGGCTTATTCCAGCATTAGCCATGTCGGCCTGGTCATCGTTGGCATCGCCGCTTTTAATTTGCAAGGTTTGCAGGGCGCGGTCATGCAGTTGTTGAATTTCGGCATCGTCGCCGGCAGCCTGATGTTGATCGCCGGCATGATCCAGCAACGCTTGGGTAGCAACGATCTGGTTCATCTCGGCGGCTTGGCCAAACCCATGCCGCGCTTAACTACGCTATTTTTCGTGTTTGCGCTGTCCAGTATCGGCGTGCCCGGCACCAATGGCTTCCCGGCGGAATTGCTGATGATACTCGGCGCGTTGCAGGCTTATCCGGCACTGGCAATGGTGGCTTTGTTTGGCGCGGTATTGGGCGCGGCGTATTTGTTGGGTTTTGTCAGACGGGCATTCTTTGGCCCGGTTGTGCATGACAGCGTAGCCAGAACCCAGGACCTGCGCCCACGCGAGTTGGCATTGCTGGTCGTGCCGGCGCTGCTGGTATTGGTGATAGGCCTGTATCCGCAATGGCTGTTGTCCTGGCAAGAAACCAGTGTGCAGTCCTGGTGGCAGCGGATAAGCGTGGCGGTTCCGCAGGCGGCAACGGCATCGAAACTCCCGCAGAGACCCACAATTTCAGGCGTGCCGAGCGATGGTTCAATATAACTTTTGATTTAGCCCAGATTTAGGTCGCAAAGCAATTGCTATATAGTTTCGATTCGATATAGTATTGCCCATAAAGACACATTCTTTTGAACAACCCGTTCCGGATCCGCTCCAGAACGCATAGTGATAGAAAATAAGGACACCCATTATGATTACACCCACGAAATTACTGCTTGAAAACAAAGCCTGGTCGGAAGAAGTCAGCGGGAAAGACCCGGATTTTTTCGTCCAGTTGGCCAAAGAGCAAAAGCCCGACTTTTTGTGGATAGGCTGCTCGGATAGCCGGGTGCCTGCGGAGACAGTCGTCAACGCCAAGCCCGGCGAAATTTTTGTGCATCGCAATATTGCCAATCAGGTCATCGTCACCGATTTCAATTGCCTGAGCGTCTTGCAATATGCCATTTCGGTCTTAAAAGTTAAGCACGTTATCGTTTGCGGCCATTACGGCTGCGGCGGCGTGAAAGCGGCCTTGCAGCCGCAAAAATCCGATCTGGTTATCACCAATAAATGGTTGCTGCATATTAAAGATGTCTACCGTTTGCATCAGGAAGAGCTTGAGTCTATTCCGCCGGAGAAAAAAACCGATCGCCTGATCGAGCTGAATATCATCGAGCAAGTTTATCGTCTGGCGCATACCTCGATTATTCAGTCCGCCTGGAAACACGGACACAAGCCCACTTTACATGGTTGGGTATACGGCCTGAACGACGGTTTGATCAATGAATTGATCAAACTCGACCATAACACGCAAATCAATCCGATTTACCGCTATGCCGACTAACATCCGGATTTTCGCAACAACTGGGTAAACCAATGACATCGCAATTGAATTCTTATATGAAACATCTGCACCAGGACTTACCGGCCGGTATCGTGGTCTTTCTGGTGGCTTTACCGTTATGCCTGGGGGTTGCATTAGCCTCCGGTGCGCCGTTGTTCTCCGGCATTATCGCCGGCTTGGTGGGCGGTATTCTGGTTTCCTGGGCCAGCGGCTCGCAATTGAGCGTTTCGGGACCGGCAGCCGGATTGACGGTTATCGTTTTCGAAGCCATCGAAACCTTGGGTGGCTTTGGCGGATTTTTGCTGAGTTTGGTGCTGGCCGGCGGCTTGCAAATAATTCTGGGTTTTTTGAAAGCCGGGGTAATCGGCGCATTTTTTCCGGCTTCGGTAATTAAAGGCATGCTGGCGGCGATTGGCTTGATTTTGATTATCAAACAAACGCCGCATGCCACCGGTTACGACGCCAGTTTCGAAGGCGATGAAAGTTATATGCAGGAGAGCGCCGAATCAAGCTTCTTTGAATTGTCCGAGGCCTTGGAAGCAATTACCCCCGGCGTTACCATCGTCAGCGCCGTGGCACTATTAATTTTGGTGATCTGGGATTCCGGGTTTATCAAGCAATTCAAGCTTTTAAAGCTGATTCCCGGTCCGTTACTAGCGGTGATTTGGGGTGTCAGTTTCAACACTCTGGCAGTGCATTTTGCCCCGGAAATGATGATAGGCGAAAAGCACTTGGTGTCGCTTCCCGAGTTGGGCAGCACCGCCAATTTTATCAACCAATTGCGTCTGCCGGATTTCACTGCTTTCAGCAATCCGAAAATTTACGGCGTTGCGATGACCATTGCGATTATCGCCAGTCTGGAAACCTTGCTGAGCATAGAGGCGGTCGATAAATTGGACCCGCACAAACGCGTTGCGCCGACCAATCGGGAGCTGAAAGCGCAGGGTTTGGGCAACATGGTCAGCGGCTTGATGGGTGGCCTGCCGATTACCGCCGTAATCGTGCGTAGTTCGGCCAATATCAATGCCGGCGGCCAAACCAAAATAGCGTCTTTCTTACACGGCGTTTTGCTATTGGTCAGCGTGCTGTTTTTTGCGAAATATTTGAATATGATTCCGTTGGCCTGTTTGGCGGCGATTTTGCTGCAAACCGGCTACAAACTGGCCAAGCCGGCTTTGTTCGTGGAGTTTTATCGGAAGGGCTGGAATCAGTTTGCGCCGTTTGCGATTACCGTTGTGGCGATTTTATTCACTGACCTGTTGCTAGGCATTGCCATTGGTATGGCGGCCGGATTCTACTTTGTATTGAAAGCCAACTTCCATGCGGCGATTACCTTGACCCAGCACGGCGATCATTATTTGTTGCGCTTACATAAAGATGTCTCCTTCTTGAATAAGGCCTTGCTACGTAAGCATCTATCCGCCGTATCCGATGACTGTGAATTGCTGATTGACGGCTCCAAAGCGTTGTTCATCGATCAAGACATCATTGAAACCATCGCGGATTTTCTACTAGCCGCGCCGGATCGCGGTATTAATGTGGAAATCCAGGGTTTTAGCGTCTCTGCTGAGATGTCTTCGTCGCCTCACTAAAGCAAACCGGCGACTTTAAGCCGCTACAAATAGAAAGTTGCTCATCGGTTTCGGAAAAAGCCGCACCGAAACCGATTTTTTGACGCATGAATTTCGAATGTTTTTGCTAGCGGAGTCTAATTGCTAAACTCCGCTTTTCTAAAAATCCCAGCAGTCACCTTTTAAATTCTTAGCCCTATAATAGCCGGGGCGGTTGGCGACTTTCGCCGTGCCAATTTTTCCAAGCTCCCCAAGGCTATATCAACCATGTCCAAAATGCGCGTTGCCTCCTTGTCGATTGCCGGTGTTATTTTCGGTGGAATTGCTTTGGTAGCAGGACTATTGCTGGCATCGCTACCCGCCGAAAATGGCAAAGTGGTTTTACCCGGCCTTTCCAGTCAAGCCAGCGTCAAAAGCGATACATTCGGTGTGCCGGAAATCGAAGCAACCCAGCGGGAAGACACCTATCGCGTGCTGGGCTACTTGCATGCCCGCGACCGCTTGTTTCAGATGGAATTGATGCGCCGCAGAAGCGCCGGACGCCTAGCCGAGCTGTTTGGCGCCAAGGCATTGGAAGCCGACCGCAAGCAACGTGTTTATCAAATGGACCGCGCGGCGCAACGCATCGTTGCCGATTTGCCCCCCGCTCAGCGCTTGGCGCTGCAAGCTTATGTCGATGGCGTGAATCAATTTATCGGCAATACTCGCATTCTGCCGCCGGAGTTTCTGGCGCTGCGCCACCACCCCGAGCCTTGGCGTCCCGAAGACAGTATCTTGGTCGAGTTGGCGATGTTTCAAACCCTGAACGGTCAGGAACAGGACGAGCGCATGGTCAGCGTCATGGCTCGCGCGCTGCCTCAGGAATTGGTGACCTTCTTGACGCCGGATACCGATCTCTACGCCAAGGCATTAATCGGCGGCAGCCTGCCGCGCCGCTTTAATCCGTCAATTCCGCTTGAGGCCCTGGCCAGCCTGCCCGGCAGCAAGTCAACGCTGGCGCTTAACCAAGCAGTGGATGCCGAAAACGTGGTGTCCGGCTCCAACAACTGGGTGGTTGCCGGCAGCAAAACCCGCGATGGTCGGGCGATGATCGCCAGCGATATGCACTTGGCGCTGAATGTGCCCAACATCTGGTATCGCGCCGATCTGAGCTACGGCAACCGCCATATCTACGGCGTGACCTTACCTGGCGCTCCCGCCGTGATCCTGGGTGGCAACGATGATGTGGCCTGGGGCTTTACCAATGTCACAGGCGACTTTCTGGATTTGATTCGCCTGGAAACTGATCCGGCCCATCCCGGCCAATATCGCACACCGCAAGGCTGGCAAGCGTTTAGCGAACACCGGGAAACCATTCGGGTTAAAGGCGAACCTGACGTGATGCTGACCTTACGCGACAGCGAGTGGGGTCCAGTGTCAGATCAGGACCTGCTGGGCCAACCCGTGGCGATCAAATGGATTGCGCTTGAGCCGCACTTTGTGGACCTGGGCCTGATGGATATGGACCAAGCCCGCAATACCCAGCAAGCCATGGCGGTGATGAATCGCTTCGGCGGGCCGCCGCAGAATGTGGTGATTGCTGATCGTGATGGCCATATCGCCTGGACTTACATGGGCCGCTTCCCCAAACGCCGCGGATTCGACGGCCTGATCAGCCAGTCCTGGGCCGACGGCAACTTTGCTTGGGACGGCTCTATCCCTCCCGATGAATTGCCACGGCTGTTGGACCCGGCCGAGGGTTTTATCGTCACCGCCAACAATCGCACCCTAGGCCGGGATTACCCGTATGTGATCGGCCACAACTGGTCCTTGAGCTACCGGGCGTACCGCATTGAAGAGTTGCTGAAAAATCGCAGTGGTTTAAACGAACAGGACTTGCTGGCAATTCAGTTGGATACCCGCAGCGAAATTCTGGCGTTTTACCAGCAATTGGCGCTGGACGCTTTGGACCATCTGAACGAGGCGGACGACAATTTGCAAAAAGCCCGCAACGCCATCGCCGCCTGGGACGGTTATATGCAAACCGGCAGCATCGGCGCGCCAATCTTGAGTGAATTCCGCACCCGCCTGGCCGGCGCAGTGTTTGAGAAAGTGGTCGCGGCAGGCCAAACACTGGACCCGCAATTTCGTTACGCCTGGCGGGAAATGGAAACGCCGCTGCGGCAATTGCTGACGCAACGGCCCAAAGGCGTGCTGAACCCGCGTTATCAAGACGATTGGCAGGCCATGATCGTGGCGACCTTGCGGCAAACCGTACAAGCATTGCGCGAGAAATACCCCACTGTCGAACCCGATCAACTGACCTGGGGCATGACCCACCCGGTTAATTTGCGCCACCCGTTCAGCAAAGTGGCGTCTGCGTTGAGCGGCGTGCTGGATATGCCGGCCTTCGACAGCGACGGCTGCGCCAGCGTTTGCGTCAAGGTCATGGACAACGCCCATGGTGCCAGCGAACGGCTGGTCTTGTCACCGTCACACTCGGAAAACGCCCTGTTCCACATGCCGGGCGGCCAGTCCGGCCACCCTTTATCGGCACATTACCGCGACCAGCAGAATTTTTGGCGGGATGGAGTGGCCTTGCCGATGCGGTCGGCGAAGGCTGGAGATGTGTTGCAGTTTGTACCACGGTTATAGAGCCAATGTGGGCGCTCTGTCCCTCATACTTACATTATTAACCTGGCTGCCCCTGTCACTGGTGTTCTCTGATGCTCAAGCGGTGATGAACGGCTTTTTCAAAAATCTGTAAAAAATGTGTCAGAGTTGTTGCTTCCTGGACATTGAACGTCGTCACGACAAATCGCCCAACTCCTGCTCAATCTGTTCAATACTCGGCAAATTTTTGGTTAGCTCAACTGGCAGAGATTCAACAAGCTGATACTCTGCCACACCGATCGGCTTGTTGGTGTCACGCAAAGCATATTCGGCAACGATCCGGTTTTGCGTCTTGCACAGCAACAGGCCAATGGTTGGCTGGTCGTGCTCGGATTTCAGTTGCACATCTACCGCCGTCAGGTAAAAGCTCAATTGCCCCGTGTGTTCCGGCTTGAAAGCACCGGTTTTGAGCTCCACCACCACGTAGCAGCGCAGCTTCAGGTGGTAAAACAACAAGTCGATGAAAAAATCGTCGCCACCCACTTCCAGATGATACTGCCGGCCGACAAAGGCAAAGCCAGCGCCAAGTTCGATCAGAAAACGTGTGATGTGCTGGACCAGCGCGTTTTCAATTTCTCGTTCATCGGCTTCCTGGCCGATGCCGAGAAAATCGAACAAGTAAGGGTCTTTCAAAGATTCGCGGGCCAAATCCGAATGGGGTTTTGGCAAATTGGCTTCGAAATTGGTGACAGCATTACCTTCCCGTTCCAACAAACGGGTTTCGATGTGGATGTTCAGCACATTGCGCGACCAAGCGTATTCGATAGCCCGCTCGGCGTAGCGCTTACGGTTTTCAGCGTCTTTTAGCTTGCTGAGTAACACCAAGTTATGGCCCCAGGGTAATCGTCCAACAAGCTGTTGGACAATTTCGGCATCGGGCCAGGCTTCCGCGAAAGCGCGCATGTACATCAGATTGGCTCGCGAAAAGCCTTTCATATCCGGAAACGCGGTGCGCAAATCGTGTGCAAGGACTTGCTGACCGCGAGGCTTTCCACGCCTTCACATAACGCTGCACTGCACTATAGCCACCGATATAACCTTCCACCTGTAAGCATTCGTACAAGCGCTGGGCGGTACGCTTACGCTTTTTGCCCGGCAAGGCCGCATCGGTCTCCAGCCACGTCGTCAATTGCTCGATAAAGTCGCCCAGTTTCAAATGGGGTTGATGCTGACGGGGCGGATAGACCGGCTCTTCGATCGTTTTGAGGTGTTTACGAATCGTGGGACGGGACAACTTGAACTGCTTCGCCAAGTCGCTGATGGTGACGTTTTCAACAAAATGCAGTCGCCTGATTTCGGGTATGACATCCATTTTTATCACTCCAGGTTTCTCCGGCAAAAAGCCGGTCATTGAACTACCTGGGGTGGAAACTTTTCAACGCTCTTTTCCCCAGGACCCTGGAAAGTTTTGCACGCCGTTTTGCAACCAACGCTCGTCGATTTCGTTTTTCGCCGCAGTCTCAGGGCTTCTAAGAATGATGCCCAAGACGGCTTCTTCGAATCTATCTTGTTTAGTCTGTGTGCTCATTTTTTTAGTAAACCTTGCGTCTGGATTTGGGTAGCGGTTCTGGTTCGGTTGTCGCGTATTTCAGGAAAAGTGGAAGCGTAGGCGGGTACCTTTCTCCCGAATCAATGCAGCCTTGCACCCCTCTCTCGACCTGAGTTGAGGAAAGCCGGTCGATTTGCCTTGCCCATTCAATTTTGGCTAACCGAAGCGCGTCCAACGACGAGAAACTGTCCGTCCAAAGCCTCTGGTAGATTGCCATCATCCTCGCGAACAAATAGTCCGTTTGTTCCATCGCCTCGTTGCTCGGGGTTATAGCGCTGCGCAACTGCTCCAATGATTTCGGAAGAGATGTTTGTTGATTGCTGGTACTTGTTCGCATAAGAATTTGCTCCGGTTTTGGGTGTGATGGTTGAGTCCTGGATAAAGCCTTCGGTCTTGTCCGCATTGCGGAATATCAGACCTAGCGAGTCATAAACCTTGCCATCTTTGTTCTGGCCCATATGCCAGGCCGATTTTGCACAGCCGTTTATGGCTGCCTTTAGCCTCTCTGGTGTGTAATTTTTTAGAGCCTTGGTGATAACTAATTTTCTTTTGTCATCTAACACTGCTCCAGGGTGATTCATTGTTTTCTGCCAATAATTGAAAACATCGCTCACTGGATCGACTTGAATTTCATCCTCATTTTTTTGAGGTGGTGAAGTGATGTTTATATTATTGGGGGTTAATAAGGGGGGTTCTATTGGGGGTTCATGTACACGGTGTGGACTTTTCGGGTTCGAGGTGTGTACTTTTCGAGGTTCGAGGTGTGTACTTATCGCGCGTCTTTTAATGTCACGTAGGTTGTTGATTTTCTCGATAAGTTCGAGGCGTGTACTATTGAAAAGTACAAACCGCGGACTTTTCGCCGGATCGTAGATAATTTTTTCAAACCAACTTTCATCAAAAGTTATTTGATATGTGTTTACTTTTCGTCCCTCCCCAATTTCTGCATGGGCTCTAATTTCAATTAGGCCAGCGCCACTTAGAACGTGAAGGCATTTTGAAATGGTGGATTTCGACTTAATTGAAGTTTCAAACATCAGCGCTTGATAGCCCACGAAGCAAAACCCATTGTCATTTGCGTGATCGCAAAGCACGATAAGAACGAGTTTCTCCATTGCGTCGAGTGGCATGTGATAAGCCATATTGATATGTTTATTACTCATTTCCTACCGTCCTGTCTGGCTACAGCAGCTAACGCCTTGTATGATGCAAGACCGGCATATAGCTTGTCGTAAGCCTGGCAGGTGGGGCTGGCGTGGTATTCGCCGGCCCGTAACGGGGTACCGCAGCCACGACACAGGCGGATAGTGTTGTTATTGGTCGGCATGACGCCACCTACGCCGCGTAAGAGCGCGCTGCTACCAAATCAGATACTAATTTTTTAATATCTGTTTCTGATTTTCCCGCGATTAGGGCTTTATTAACTAAATCAATTTCGTTGTCCGGCCAGGCTGATGCCTCACCTATTTTGATCGGTGGTGGGAGTAACCCGGCTTTGATTGCCCGGTAAAATGAAGTGCGCGGTCTGCCGGTTGCCTCGCTGGCAGCGGAGAATCGCAATAACTTGATTATGTTTTGGTTTGCCACTTTTAACCCCTTTTTGCTTGGGTCAGCGCGGAATGCGCTGGAACATGTGTGGCGTAGTTTTATTGTTTTGTAATTCTCAAATAAGGCAGCATATTTATTTTAATTTATATTCACCTGCCTATGCCATTGAATTTGTTTATATTTTTAACTCTCCATACCCGTCAATTGCTTCATCATCCCCTTGTTTCCAAGTCCACATCCGCCCATTATAAATAAGCTCGCCATTACTGATTTTAATGCCCCGCTTATCTAGCAAAACAATAATCCCAAGCGGCTCGGAATTCACAATAACTTTTGCATCACTTGGTATTTTGTGCATGTTCCGAGCCTTACGAATACTGCTATCATTTTCCAAGCCAAGTAACTCTGCTGCTAAATCCGTAGCTTTATTACTGAACTGGCCTTTTGCATTACCATTATTTGATTCAACAGTTTGAATTATGCGTTTCGATAAATGATAGGCAAGTGCGTAAGCTAGCATTTTATTGCCGGCCCTTTTCTTTCGCTGTTTTTTAAAAAATGCAACTGGAAGCACAATAGTTGCATTGCATGCTTTTTTCCCGTCAAAAAATACTTGACCAAAAGAAGTAACATCATCCTGATCACTATAATTTGTCATCAAGTCGAATTTTATCCGCTGGTCGTCAGATTCAATCTTCCATTTGATACTATCTAGCTTAGCCATTTTTCACCTTCCTGATGGGAGTGACATTCCATGACTTGCCTTTGTCACAAGCCTCCAGCAAGTTCGCCAGCTTTTGCAAAGCCGATTTACGTTCGTCAAAGTAATCATGGCGGTTGTAGATACCCTCGACGCCTTTGATTTTATGGTTAAGGCAACGCTCGGCAATATGAGAATCGACGCCAAGTGCGGCCAGGTGGGTACGGGCTGTGCGCCTAAAGTCGTGGATCGTGAAAGGTTCGACGCCGGGCATATTGGCTTTCACTTTGGACAGGGCCACATTCAATGTGTTTTCATGGATATACGGTAATCGCTGTTCCTGGTATTTCCGGGCCGGGAACAGGTATTCACCATCGGACAGCCGGATAATATCCCGCAGTAACTCAACCGCCTGTTTGGGTAGTGGGATAGTAATTTCAGCCTTGGTTTTGGTGTCGCTGGTGGTGAGTCGCCACGTAGCGTTATCCAGGTCGAACTGGTCGACACGCGCCGTTATCAGTTCGCCTTTTCTTACGGCCAACATCAATAAGAGCTTCATCGTCATTTCATTCATTGATGAAAAGCCCTTGGTTTTGCGCATGGCCTCGAACAGCGTAACCAATTCATCACGGGATAGCGCTCTATCCCTTGCTTCTTCCTTGCCGCCAGCGTCGGACAAGTCAAAAGCCGACGCCGGATTGAATTGGTGATATGGCGCTTGATGGCGAAATCGAACATACGCTTAGTCCATCGCAACACGTCGTTTGCGATGGTGGGCGCCCCACGCTCGACAATGGTTTCCAGCATCCTGGAAATATCCATCGGCTTTACATCCTCGACCGGAATTTTGCCGATATTCGGTTTAATGTCCTTCTCGATCCTAGCCCGGACAATGTTGGGATGCTTCCAACGGCCAAGAATAGTCTTGTTGAAATACTCCTCCGCCAGCTCCGCCACGGTGTAAGCGTTTTTAGCGGCTTCGATCTTGGCTAAGGCTTCCGCTTTGCGTTCCTGCTTTTCGCCTGCCACGTCATAACCTAGCGCCACACGTGCCCGCAGTTTTTTGGCTTGGCGGCGAGCTTCTGCCAAGGATAGGTCGGCGTATGTGCCAAGGTTCATGACTCGACGGACACCAGCGAACCGATAACGAAACCGCCAAACCGGTGTTGCCATGTCTTTACGAAAGCTCATAAACAAACCGCCACCGTCGCCGCGTTGTTCAAAACGTTCGCCGCTTTTAATCCATGCCCTGATTTGAATGTCTGTTAGTTCACGCATAGTAGCCTCCAGTGGTGGGCACCAGTAAAAGTGAAGGTTTTTGGTTGCTGGTGCCCTCACTGGTGCACGGGTATTATGCGCTTCCCTGGGACAATATGAAACTAATAGGCACAAAAAAGCCGCGAATTACGCGGCCTGTAGTGGGTTAGTGAGACTGTCCGGGACAGTCTGAAACTTCATTCAATATTTTGTATTTGCTCACGCATCTGTTCGATAAGCACTTTCAAATCGATGGAAATCTGCGTCATTTCCCGGTCGGCGGATTTGGAGCCCAAGGTGTTAGCCTCGCGGTTCATTTCCTGCATTAAAAAATCCAGGCGGCGGCCGGTGGGTTCCGGTTGTTTCAGGGTGCGCTGTACTTCGGCGACATGGGTTTCCAAGCGATCCAATTCTTCGGCCACATCCAGCTTTTGCGCCAGCAACACCAACTCCTGCTCCAAGCGATCAAAATTCGGCTCTGCGACCATCTCCAGCACCCGGCTGGTAAGCTTGCTACGCAGGTTATGCAGCACATCGGGCATACGTTTGTGGGCCGCTTCGACCAACAAATTAATCTTTTGACAGCGGTCTTCCAGAAGTTGCGCCAGTTGCGCACCTTCACGGGCGCGGGTTTCCAGCATTTTGTCCAGCGTTAAGTCCAGCAACCGGACGATTTTTTCGCGTAGCGCTTCCTTGTCGGTTTCGGTTTCTTGTTGCACCCCCGGAAACGCCAACACCTCCAGTGCGGAAAACGGCTGCGGATTGCTCATCAAGGTTTCGATACCGGCAGTAGCGGACAGCAGTTTTTCGATTATTTCCCGATTCACATTAAAGCTGTTGTCGCTGGCTTGTTTTTTGTAACTCAAGGCGCATTCGATTTTGCCGCGCTTGAGTTTGTCGGCAATCAGGCGGCGGGCATCGGCTTCGACAAAGCGCAGTCGCTCCGGCAACTTGACGCTAACATCGCTGTAACGATGGTTAACCGAACGTAATTCGCAAAGGATGGTCAGATTGTCGGCGCTTATTTCGCCGTCCGCGAAAGCGGTCATGCTTCTTATCATTTTTCACCTATAATCGTTACGCTTAACCCGCGCAGCTTGCACATGGCCGAATACTACGATCCAGAAACTTATCCCAAGGAATGGAATTACCTTCAATCGGGAACCATTATAGATCAGTACATGATCGAGCGGGAATTGGCGCACGGCGGTTTCAGCTCGGTGTATCTGGCCAGACAGTTGGCCGATCAAATTCAGGTGGCGATCAAGGAGTATCTACCGCGCAAACTGGCGCACCGCACCTGGAACAATCTAGTCGTACCCAATAATGAGGAGGCCAAGACGCTGTTCATGCGCGGCCGGGCGTTGTTTTTTGAGGAAGCCAAAGTGCTGGCGATGTTGAAGCACCACAATATCGTCGATGTGATTAATTTCTTCCAGGCCAACGACACCGTATATATGGTGATGACTTACGATTACGGCATCACGCTGGACAAAATCCTGCATAAACGCAGCCTGCCGATCAACGAAGCCTTCCTGCTGACGGTATTCAAGCTGTTGCTGACCGGCGTGGAAGCGGTGCACGAAAAAGGTCTGGTACATCTGGACATCAAACCCGCGAATATTCTGATCCGCAGTGAAAACGACCCCTTGCTGCTGGATTTTGGCGCCATCCGCAAAATCACGCTGGACCCGCAACGCAACCGCGCCAAGGTGTTGACCAACGGTTATTCACCTATCGAACAATACGATAACAATGGTAATCTCGGGCCGTGGTCGGACCTTTATGCGGTGGGCGCCAGCATGCGCGCCTGTCTGGATTATAAAATCCCGCAGCCCTCGCCGGATCGCATCAAACAGGACGATTTAGCACCGGCCGTGAAGGCGCATAAACGGCATTTTCCGGAGTATTTACTAAAAGCCATCGATTGGGCTATGGCGGTTTTTCCGGAGAACAGACCGCAAAGCGTGGCGGAGTTACAGCAGGCCCTCAGTCTCGGCAATAGTTAAAAATCCGCCCGGTAAAGCCAGTATAATGCCGGCAATTTATAGACCAGCGAGATGAATATGAGACCAAGCGGACGCAACCCCGATCAACTGCGCGAAATACGCTTTACCTGCAATTACACCAAACACGCCGAAGGTTCGGTGTTAGTGGAATTTGGCGATACTCGGGTTCTGTGCACCGCCAGCGTCGATAATAGCGTCCCGCGTTTTCTAAAAGGCAAAGGCGAAGGCTGGGTCACCGCCGAATACGGCATGTTGCCGCGTTCCACTCACAGCCGGATGGACCGCGAAGCCGGCCGCGGCAAACAAGGTGGCCGCACCCTGGAAATTCAACGCCTGATCGGCCGCTCCTTACGCGCCGCGATCGATCTGAAAGCCTTGGGTGAAAACACCATCACCATCGATTGCGACGTGATCCAGGCCGACGGCGGCACCCGCACCGCATCCATCACCGGCGGCTTTGTCGCGCTGTCGATTGCGATCGAACATCTGTTAAAAACCCACAAAATCAAGAAAAATCCGTTACACGGCCAGGTCGCTTCGGTATCGGTCGGTATTTACAACGGCGTGCCGGTGTTGGACTTGGACTATGCCGAAGATCACCAAGCCGAAACCGATATGAACGTGGTGATGAACGAAGCCGGCCACTTCATCGAAGTGCAAGGTACTGCCGAAGGCCATGCATTTAGAAAAGACGAACTTAACGCGATGCTGGAGTTGGCAGAGTTGGGTATCAATCAGCTGCTGGAAAAACAGCAAGCCGCATTGCGGGAAGCCAAAAAGCCCGCGCCGCTGCGAGTCGTGCTGTAAAAGAAATGAGTTCGATCGTTTTAGCCAGCGGTAATGCCGGCAAGATTCGGGAAATTCAGGCCATCCTGCAAAACGACCAAATCCTGCCGCAATCGCAATTCAACGTGGTCGAACCGGAAGAAACCGGCGCGACCTTCATCGAAAATGCCATCATCAAGGCCCGCAACGCCGCCGCACATTGCAACTTGCCGGCCATCGCCGACGATTCCGGTTTGGCGGTTGATGCGCTGGGCGGCGCGCCGGGGGTGATTTCGGCGCGTTATGCCGGCTTCGGCGCTTCGGACCAAGCGAATCTGGACAAGCTGCTGGAAGAAATGCGCGACGTGCCGGACGCAGAACGCAGCGCGCGTTTCATCTGCGTGATGGTCTATTTGCGCCACGCGTTGGACCCAACGCCCATCGTCGCTCAAGGTGTTTGGGAAGGCCGGATTCTGCGGCAGGCTGTCGGTGAAAACGGCTTTGGCTACGACCCGGTGTTCTGGGTCGAGCAATACCAATGCTCGTCGGCGCAACTAGCCCCGGAATTAAAAAACGCCCTCAGCCATCGCGGCCAAGCTTTGCGGGCGCTTAGCCAACAACTTGCCGGACTGTGAATCGGCTACAGCAGATAGCCGAACAATTTACCGGCCTCGGCAGCGACCCGCAGATCAGCCCGCTGGGTAACGGCTTGATCAACGACACCTATCTCGTCACCTCAAATAACGGCAGCCGCTTTGTGTTGCAAGGCCTGAACGGCCGAGTGTTTCCAGAACCGGAACGGGTTATCGCCAATCTGCAACGGCTGAATCGGCACATCGGCTCTCAGCGTGCCGCCGATGTGCATTTGCAAATTCCGGTCATGCTACCCACCTTGGAAGGTTCAGCGAGTTACCGGGACGACAGCGGCCAAGTCTGGCGGGCGTTGCAGTTAATCGAGCCC
Organism: Methylomonas fluvii; assembly: GCF_014850975.1. Taxonomy (GTDB): domain Bacteria; phylum Pseudomonadota; class Gammaproteobacteria; order Methylococcales; family Methylomonadaceae; genus Methylomonas; species Methylomonas fluvii. The sequence continues at coordinate 586,873 of NZ_JACXST010000001.1, forward strand.
GCCGAGAGTCGCGAGCACATCAGCAACTCGGCGGAAGCCAGCCAGGTAGGTTTTGCCCTGGCGCACTTCCACAAACTATGCGCCAATCTGCCCGCCACTGAACTGCACGACACCCTGCCGGGCTTTCATATCACGCCAAGCTATTTTGAAACTTATCGGCAACGGCTGGCGCAGCCATTGCAAGTCATCGTCGATGCGGCATTTAACCAATGCCGGGATTTTATCGACCGGATGCAGCAACAAATCCCCGTCCTGGAACACGCAAAGCAGCGCGGCGAACTGCGCGAACGGGTAATCCACGGCGATCCGAAACTGAACAATTTTCTATTCGAACCCGGCAGCGACCGCATCGTCAGCCTGATTGATCTGGACACCGTCAAACCCGGCCTGGTGCACTACGACATCGGCGACTGCCTGCGCTCCTGCTGCCACAATCCCAGCAACAACGAATTCGACCTGGCCCGCTGCCAGACCATACTGGAAAGCTACCTGCAAGAAGCCGGCGAGTTTTTCACCGCCAACGACTACGACTATCTCTACCCGGCCATTTGGCTGATTCCGTTCGAACTGGGCCTGCGCTTTTTCAGCGATTACCTGGACGGTAACCAATACTTCAAAGTCAGCACACCCCGGCAAAACCTGGAACGGGCGCAGGCGCTATTTGACTTGTGCGGGAGTATTGAGCGGCAAAAAGGGGATTTACAGCAATTGTTAGCCAAGCGTACAGGTTGATGGCCTAGCCGCCTTGAGTTTTTAAAATTCCGAAGGGCGAATTTCCGTCGAAGGCTTGTTGCTGAACAATCAAAGTCACCAAGCCACTTGAATTTGCAACCCGACATAACGATGCCAGAATTGAGTGGCTGAATTCAGCAACTTCCAGTCGTCCGTCATGTGGTTATGACTATTTTATCTCCAGTGTAAGTCATGATTTGGCCGGCGAAGAGGCCGTGTCAACATGCTGGTTTAAATTAGGAACTGCATGGTCCTAGGGATCGCCTAGGTGATCTAGGATATGACCCGGGAGCAAGATAGCTTATGCAGGAATTAGATCTAAGAAGAGTCACTTATCGCAAACATAACCTCGATTCAATTTGAATTAACGCTTTCACTCTTGATAGGTGGGCTTACCACCTAGACGTTGCAAGTCACTCAAGCCAGGCTGTCCTAACCATTCCAAAAAAGACTGCGCAGATAATGAGCCTAGCAGCACACGCAAAACCCCCTCAATGAACACAGTATGTTCGATGAGGGTTATGTCATGCGCACCAGCGACCTTCTTCTTACAGGTTTCATCAAATTGGGGCTTACCAAGCGTCACACGCTTATAACTCCGGTCGTAATCTGCCGCTTTCTGAAGTACTGCCCAAGCCTCCTCCTTTCCAATCAACGGCACCTTCTTTTGAGTTGTTTTGCATTCTATTATGATCGTGATTGTGCCCAGTTGTACCATCAGGTCAGGATCGTTCTGGCGTTTGCCATCATCTATTTCAGTGACGACCCAAGAAGGCTCCTCTCTCAAGAGAGCTGCTATAGCGGCCTCATAGGGGGTGCCAAGCTGCGCGTTACATTCATTTACCAACTCGTCGACCCCAACGGATTTTGCGACTCGCGAATGTGCGTGTTTTAGTCGATCCTCTGTTATGCCGGATACCGAGGAGACTGCTTGAACCAGTGCCTCGGCACGTGTTTGATGACGTAAGATTGAAGTCAGTTTGTCAATGCTGATTGTCAACACGTCTTTGAGCGTTGTAATTCCTTGCGCTACTAGAGCCATAGCGCGCTGTCTTCCCAAACCGGGAACCTGGTGTTTCTGGGCGATACGCAAAACATCTAATGCTTCAGGGGGGCACCCCAACGAACCATTCGCGACAACATTGCCAAATGGTTCGTCACATTCTGTGAACATTGGAATTCAGGCACGCATGAGAGCTTTTGAAAACCTTCTAGTACCCACGCAACATCATTTGAGAGTCGGTGCAAATTCCCGGAAGTGACGTTAGTCCGGTGAGCGATCTTTCTTTCCTGTTCTCCTTGAGAAAATAGCAGAATCGCATGTGCGCACTGAGCTAACTGCAAATTTGCAGGGTCCAATCTTACAAGCAGATCTAAGCCTCGCAAGAACGACAGCGACTCATATTCCTCTCTTTGAAAAGTTAGAAAGCGAGTTCGGTGTTCACCTATAAATTCTTCGCTGGACACGGCAGCATGGATTAATCCTGGAATTGCATTCTCAAACGCGTCTTCCAAGCGATTTCGGTGTAAATCTAAGAGTTTTGCAAATTGAACTGCTGTAGAGGGTAATAGCCCTGTTGTTGCAGTTACTGCACCAAATGGCGTTACCAAAAGCTCCGTTCCTTCACTGGTAATCAAACCGTGATCCAACAGCCAGTTGATTGCATCGACCGTCTTCGCTTCCAATGCTTGAAGTTTTATTGGATTGGTTTCAAGTGTTTGGTACCAATACAGCGTATTTCTGAAGAAGCCCATGACGGACTCAAGACTGCCCACAAGACCAGCGGCAAGTAGAGCCAAAATCGTTTTTCTCAATCCGACTGAGAAGTATCGGGATTCGAGCCGGTCATTCTCAGGAAGGACAAGTTGTTTCGCGTGTTCAAGTTCAACATTATTTCTCGGAAGAATGACCGAGTATCCGACTTCATGCATCCCTAAGCGACCGGCTCGTCCAGACATGTTTCGATAATCCCATCTGGCGATGCGCGTACCGCTTCTGTCACCCCACTGGTACGTTAACTTCCAGAACAAAATAGTGCGAAAAGGAAAATTCACACCCGCTGCTAGAGTCGTCGTAGCGAAGCATACATCTATATCACCCTCGCCGATTCCACGCTCAATTACCTGTCTTTCCTGAGGCGAAAGGTCAGCCGTGTGAAACGTAACGTGGCGCTCCGCATTTGCACGAAGACTATTGGATGATTCGGTAGGCTCAGAGAAAAGCTCTAGCTGATTCGATAGCTCGATGCCCCGACTCTGCTTAGGCCGCCTCTGAGAAAAAGATTCCGCTAATTGTGTCGCTTCCCGGCGAGATTCAGTGAACACAAGAATGGGTCCTCGATCAAGCTCCAAAAGCTTAGAAACCACATCTTCTATATTAAAAGGCGCTCTGCCACCAACATCGACTATCTCACCTTGTTCTTGACCAAAAGTCGTTGCGTATGCTTCACCGTTGAACCAAATTTCCTGATGCAGCGGAATATCACGATGAATACTCGAAACCAGATTACATTCCATCCATCCAGCCAAATCTTCCGCATTTTCCACAGTAGCTGTTAACGCAATGAACTGACCGATACCACGTTGCCGGAGCGCTGAACACAAGGTCTCGATTTCGGGTCCTCTGCCATCCTCACGAAGGATCTGAAGTTCGTCCGCAATGACAACTGAATCATTGGGTCGAAGCTGTCCAGCCAACAATAAACCCAACGCTTTTTCATAAGTCGCGATCATGAACTGAGCATCAATATCGCCCTCCTCACGATCACCAGTACTTAGGCCAACCGGAGCCAAAGGTATTGGCGCTTCATCCCCAAAGCGTTGACGAAAATCGAGATACTTTTGATCGGCAAGTGCTTTATGTGAGACCAGATAAATGATTCGCCTACCATTCCGAAGACCGGCGAGAGCCGCAATTTCACCAACGAGTGTTTTTCCAGAAGATGTCGGTGCGCTAACGATTATGCTCTCTCCCTGTATTACGCCAGCCTCTAATGCTCGCTGTTGAATAACAGTAAGCGACTGAATTCCCCAACTCGTTAATATTCCCTTGATGAAATCATCAAATCCGTTTGCTACTACTGACTGAATTTCCATTGTTTTCCTTAGAATCTTTCTGATGCTATTAGTAACAGCCAATCTACTTCATTGTTTTACGTTCCAAAGCTGCACCCAAACGCCACCAATCGACGATTGGTTTATTCATTCTGACCATCTATACCATTTGTTCCAACTCAAAAAAAACCAGATTCCCATAGGGTTACCTGGTTTTCTAAGGTGTTATTGAGAATTTAGCAGTAGGTGAAATTGCCGCATTATTTCACTATCTATGTCACTATTTTTTCACTAACTTGGCACACTTTTCACTAATTGTGGCATCCGACTGTCAGATCTCATAATTGATGAAAAATTGACCTTCATAAAAATCAACCAGTTGCATAAATTATGAGATTTTCATTTCTTTAAAAAATCTCACAATTAGAGGTTAAAGGCTAACAAAATCTCACAATTTATGAAATGCTGGCCGGCAAGTCCCGGCCAAAACCAGACATCCAAAATAACTCAAAATCAATCTGTTGAATGGCTGCATTTGAGTCAAGTTCGGTCTTTCAAGATCTAACACTCTCTTTTCGACAAATTTCTAAACGCGTCTAAATGTGCCGGGTGCAACTCCAATATGGCGTTTGAAGGCCTTGCTGAAGGCCGGCACCGACTCGTAACCGCTTCGTTCAGCTACGCGCTCCACGGTCATGTTCGGCTCCAGCAACCAGTGCGCAGCGATTTGCAAGCGCCATATGGTTAGATATTCGATGGGAGAATGGCCGATCAAGGCGGCAAATTTCTCCGACAACACTGACTTGGAAACACCAGCTTGGGCGCATAATGTGTTGAGAGTCCATGCTTGCCAAGGCTGTTCGTGAATCAAGCCCAGCGCTTTGGCCAAGCGCTTATCCTGCATGGCCGCAAATACGCCCTTCCGCACCAAGTCTTGCTCGATGCAATGACGAATCGCCAATACGAACAAACTATCGCACAAGCGCTCCACGACTGAATCGCTGCCAAAACGCGGCGTTGAGGTTTCGCTAATCACCAGTTCGAGCAATCGCGTCAAGATTGTTCCGGCCTCGGTTTGCCGAATCACGATTTCGGCCGGTAGCGCTTGCCACAACAGGGATTTTGGGGCGGCCAGTCGAATTTCGCCGCAAACGAAACCGGCTTCGCCATCCTGCCAAGCTGTCATCCTATTGTCGCATTCATCGGCGGGCAAATCCTCGGCGCTATACGACAGAAAATGCCGGGCAGCGTGCGGCAAAAACAGGATCAAATCGCCGGTGTCCAGCGTCAATGGATCAGGCCAACTTGGTGAGTGGACAAAACCTCGTCCCTTGCTGACCAAGTGAAACCAGACCGAGGTTTCCGAATTATGGTCCATCAACCAACGTCCGCACACCCCACCCGAATAGACCAATTTGGCGTGCAGATTCAAGCCGTTGATCAACGGCGTCAAGGCATCCATCGTTTACTCCCGGAATATCGGACAAGTACGCCGGAAGCGTGCGCATGGGATGAAGCAATGGTTTTTCTTAACCTATTCCCGTCGAAACGAATTCGCATCGGCATTACACCTCATGTTTTTAAATTAAAGGAGAGACAGCATGTCCCAATTTCAAATTCATTCCATCCTGACCGCCAATGCTACGGCAAAACCTTTACTGGAAGGCTCGCTGAAAAAATACGGCTTCGTGCCCAATTTGCACGGCGGCTTGGCCGAAGCGCCGGCGGCACTGACAGCCTATATCGAATTAACGGCCTTGTTCGATCAAACCTCGTTTAGTCCGACAGAACGGCAAGTCATTTTGCTGGCCGTTAGCGTCGAAAACCATTGCACTTATTGTGTCGCCGCGCACTCGATGATCGCCAAACACATGGCCAAGGCAGATCGGGCGATCGTCGAAGCCCTGCGCAACGGCAAACCGCTGCCGGATAGCAAATTAGAAGCCTTGGCCGGCTTTACCCGCTCGGTGGTGAAAAATCGCGGCGTAGTTTGCGGGCAAACCTTGGACAAATTTATCACGGCGGGCTACAGCCGGGCGCAGGTATTGGAAGTGTTGCTGGGCGTGGCGTTCAAAACCTTGAGCAATTACACCAACCATATTATCCATGCTCCGCTGGATACCGCTTTTCAGGCCGAAGCCTGGGAAGAGCCCGCGCAATGCAGCAGTCGGCAGTGTGCTTGATCGTTTGACTCATCAATAGGCAAACACCATGAACTCAAAACAAACCGCAGTGGTTTTATTAGAACTGCAAAACGACTTTCTAACTGAAGGCGGCAAACTTTACCCGTTATTGAAGTCGGTATTAGAAACCTACGATGTCAAAGCCCACCAAAATCTGTTGATTCGGGCGGCACGGGCTAGCGGTATGCTGATCGTGCATGTGCCTATCGGCTTCTCGGCCGATTACCGGGAAATGGGCGATGCGCCATACGGCATTCTGCAGGCGGTAAAAAATGCCGGTGCCTTGATCAAGGATACCTGGGGCAGTGCGATTGCCGACGGTGTCGATATTCAATCCGGCGATATTGTGATCGAGGGCAAATCAGGCATCGACGCCTTCGCCGGCACGCATCTGGATTTTGTTTTGCGAACGCATGGCATCACCACCATCGCACTGGCAGGACAACTAACCAATATTTGTATCGAATCCACGATGCGCGCCGCTTACGACAAGGGCTATCGCGCGATCGGGATTACCGATGCAACCGCAACCATCGGCTTGGAGCAGTACGATGCTTCGATCGAACATAACTGGCCGATGTTCAGCGAGCCCATGACTCATCGCCAATTTCTGGATCGGGTCGCGGCATAAGCGCATGCCAGGATGCGTCGCTTCTTTCGAGTTGGCGCATCCTGACTTCTTTAAATACTTAGACATTAAATCAGGAGTTACACCATGCCACTCGTACAAATCAAAGGCATCAGCGGCTATTTGTCGCTACAACAAAAACAGGACATCATCAGCAAAGTCACCGATGCTATCGTCTCGGTTGAAGGCGAAGGACTGCGTCCGGTCACCTGGGTATTGATCGAAGATGTCGCGTCAGGCGAATGGGGCGTTGGCGGACAACCCGTGACCACCGACGCAATAAGGTCAATGAGTCAAGGTAATCCGTAAATTCAAGGTTTTGGGCGCGGCGGAGCTTTCTGCCGCCTCAGTCATTTACCAACAGTAAATAGCGTTGCCAATCTTGGTAAGTATCTACATCCCATTGACTGTCCAGTTCGTACAGGTTCAAACCGATGTCCTTTACCCGGCTACGGGTAATGGTCATCACCTGGTCATGTCCCCAGCTCATGTCGCTAAACAATCGCGATTGCACCTGGTTTAAGCCGATCATGACGTAACCGCCATCGTCCGCCGGCGCGATGACTGCGTCATAACCTGCGCGTAACTTTAGCAATGCCCGATGCAAATCGTCGGCGGAAAGACTGGGGCAGTCGCAACCCATCAGCACGGCGTGCTGGTATCTGCTCAATGCATCCGAGAAGGCTTGCTGCATACGTTCGCCCAAGTCGGTGCCGTGTTGTACCTTCAGAGCCAGCGGATAACGTCGCGCGCAATCCTGAAAAAAGTCATGGCCGGTGTCCGGCGCACAGTGTAGTTCCACCGCGCAGAAAGGCTGCTGAAAAGCCCGCTGCAAGGTCATGTCGGTCAACCGCCTATGGGCATGAGCCGCTTGCTCCGCGCTTAAGGCCGGTTGTAGACGGGTTTTGACTTGGCCAGGGATTGGGGCTTTGCAAAAAATCAGTAGCACGCTGTCGGGAAATGGATAAGCCATGGCTCAGTGCTTGCGCAAAGGTCGAAACGGCATGGCTAATAACTGAAAGAAACCCAGCTCATGTCGGTCGCGAAATCCGTTCAAGCCAATAGTCATCTCAGCTTGTGGTTGCTGCGATTGATGGCAGTAGGTCTTGAACAGGCGGTCCCAGCACGACAAGGAAAATCCAAAATTGCTGTCGGTTTCCTGTTGCCGGGCGGAATGATGAATCCGGTGCATGTTCGGCGTGACCAACAGATAACGCAGCATCCGCTCGACCAGCGGCGGCAGGCTGACATTACCGTGGTTGAACAACGCGCAGCCATTCAGGATGATTTCGAACGCGATGACGGCCATAGGATCGGCACCGAGTACTATCACTAGCAATACTTTGTAAGCCATGGACAGCATGATCTCGATCGGATGAAAGCGCACCGCGGTGGAGGTGTCGAAATCAAGGTCGCTGTGGTGGACTTGATGCAAACGCCAAAACCATTGCCAACGATGGGCTGCGACATGTTGTGCGTAAATCGCCAGATCCAGTAATAGCAGGCTGAGCAAAATATTTAGCCAACCGGGTACGGCCAGGTGATTTAACAGGCCAAGATGTTGCACCACGGCCCAGTTCGCTGCCGACCAGGCCGCCGCGCCGATGCTGATCCGCATCACGCCGACATTCAATGCCGCCAAACCGAGATTGATCAGCCAGCGTTGACGGCGAGGGATGCGCAAATGCCGCGTGGGACTTAGCGCTTCCCAAATCGCCATCAACAACAAAATGCCGATAAACACGCCAAAGCGCAGCATGGCTTCCATCATCGTCTCCCGTAATAACGCATCGCCAGATCATCTGGATCGGCACCGAAAAAATAGGCTAAGCGTAGCCGCCACATCAGTAGGATGGTTTTGCATATACCCTGCTGGAGCCAGCGCCGTTCCGAAGTCTGCACCTTGGCTTTTAAGCAACAGGGTTTACCGAGTTTTTTCAGCTTGTTGCTGATCGCAATATCTTCCATCAACGCAATCGCCGGAAATCCACCTACCGCTACAAATGCTGGTCGGGTCATGAACACCGCTTGGTCACCGGTGGCAATGCCGGTTAGCCGCGAGCGCTGATTCATCATGAAGGCAATCAATTTGAAGATGGGTTTGGGATTGTCGAATGCCACGTCGAAACGTCCCCAGTGGAATCCTTCGGCTATGGCTTGGCTAATCAAATCCATCGCATTATTCGGCAATCGGGTATCGGCATGTAAAAACAGCAGAATCTCCGCCTCAGCTTGTAAAGCGCCCGCATTCATTTGCATGGCCCGGCCGCGAGGGCCGAGTATAACCTTGTCGACCAGAGACTTCGCAATTTCCGGGCTGTCATCGTGACTGCCGCCGTCGACCAGCAGCAGTTGGCAACGATCACGAAATCCCTGCAAAGCTTGTAGTTTGCCGGCGAGATGTCCTGCCTCGTTGAGTACCGGGACAACGATAGTGGCTTGATAAGTCATTCTAATTCATCCCTCAGGCGTTGCGCCGCCAAGTATGATAACGGCCCAGCCATGCCAGTACGCGCTGGGGCGCGTGATTGCGCTTCCAGACGCCGGCCGCATATTTATTGGCTTCCGCCAGGGTCGGATAGATATGGATGGTGCCGAGGATTTTATTCAAGCCGATGCCGTGTTTCATCGCCAGCACGAATTCGGCCAGCAAATCGCCGGCATGTGCGCCGACAATCGTGACACCGAGAATTTTATCCTTGCCCGGCACGGTCAGCACTTTGACGGAGCCATGAGCTTCGCCGTCGGCAATCGCCCGATCCAGGTCGGCTATGCCATAGGTAGAGACTTCATAAGCGACGTTCTGCGCTTGCGCCTCCAGTTCGTTCAAACCGACGCGAGCGACTTCCGGATCGGTAAAGGTCGACCAGGGAATCACTGAATAATCGGTGCGAAACTTTTTGAAGGGGGCAAACAGGGCATTCACCGCCGCATACCAAGCTTGATGGGCCGCTGTGTGGGTAAACTGGTATGGCCCCGCTACATCGCCGACCGCATAAATGTTGAGGTAATTGGTTTGCTGGAATGGATTGGTGTCCAAGGTTTTGCGCGGCGACAAGGCGATGCCCAGTTCTTCCACGCCGTATCCCTGCACATTGGCCGCGCGGCCAAGCGCTACCAATACCTTGTCAAAGGCAATCCTGACCGTCTGGCCGGCATGTTCGGCCAGCAGAATATGTTCGCCGTTGTCGATGACAAAATGCTTGGCGGTGTGATTCAGCCTGACATCTACGCCTTCCTGGCGAAACCGCGTTTGTACCGATTCGGATACGTCGACGTCTTCCCGAGCCATGAGGCGTGGCGCCATTTCCACTTGGGTGACCTGGCAACCCAGGCGATTGAAAGTTTGCGCCAGTTCGCAGCCAATCGGGCCGCCGCCCAGCACTAATAAGCACTTCGGTTTTTTTCGCAGTTGCCAGACCGTGTCGGAGGTCAGATAGTCGATATCGGCCAATCCCGGAATCGGCGGCACGAAGGGCCGGGCGCCTGCGGCGATGACGATAGCGAGGCTGGTGATAGTTTTGACGCCGTCTGTTGTCGTGACTTCCACCGCCCAGGGCGAAACGATTTTGGCCGAGCCTTCGATGACCTCCACACCCAGTTTGGTATACCGTTCGACGGAATCATGATGCGCTACGGTGTTGATCACCTGTTGCACCCGCTCCATCACGACAGCAAAATCAAATTCAACCTCGGCTTTGGCGATGCCGAACTCGGATGCACGTTTGATATGCGACAGCAACTTGGCCGAACGAATTAGCGCCTTGGATGGCACACAGCCGGTATTCAAACAGTCGCCGCCCATTTTGTGCTTTTCGATCAGCGTGACTTTGGCTTTGACAGCAGCAGCGATATAAGCCGACACCAAACCGCCGGCGCCCGCGCCGATGACAATTAGGTTATTGTCGAAACGCGCCGGTTTGGTCCAGCGCGGGTAGACTTTGCGTTTTTGAATGACTTCTAGCATTTTCTTCGCCCCTAATGGAAACACACCAAGCAAGGCAAACGAACCCAACAAAGCCGGTGAGAGAATAGCGGACAGGGAGTCGATTTTCGCCAACTGGGTACCGGCATTGACGTAAACCAAGGTGCCTGCCAGCATACCGACTTGGCTGACCCAGTAAAACGTTCTGGTCTTAATGGGCGTCAAACCCATCGCCAGATTGATCATGAAGAACGGGAACAACGGCACCAAACGCAAGGTAAACAAATAAAACGCGCCGTCGCGTCTTACGCCCTCGTCTATAACCTGCAAACGGGGGCCGAAGTGGGATTTGACCCAGTCGCGTAATAAAAACCGTGCAGCCAAAAATGCCAGCGTTGCACCAATGCTGGAAGCAAATGAGACGATCAGTGTCCCCCAGAGCAAACCGAACACTGCGCCACCGGCCAGCGTCAATATCGTCGCCCCTGGCAGCGACAATCCAGTGACCGCGATATACAACGTGGCATAAGTGGCTGCCGCCAGCAATGGGTGAACCTGGCCGTAATTGGCAATGCCGGTTTGCCGGGCTTTTAAATTTTCCAGTGTCAGATAGTGCGGCAAATCCAGTGCAAAAAAAGCCGCCATCAACGCAGCAATACCCAGCAATAACAAGATTTTGGAGGTTTTCATGCAAACTTACCGCTTCTGAGTGGGTGAGGCTTCAATGGGTGTTTGCATGTTGTCTGGGTAAACATCTACGTTCCTTAAATACTGTTGGGCTTGCCTGTTAGTCGTGTTTGTCTGTCATTCCTGACAACGATCTCAGCAAATCTAATTTCACCAGCTTAATAAACATCATCGCCGCTTAGTAGATAAAGATGTTTGCAGGCATTTCAGGTAGGCAAAATTTGTGTTCGGTTGATGCAATACCTACACTATGTGACGTCTACTTTATATTTTGTCACCCATTATGCGCCTGCCGCCTAAACACCAGCGCGATGTTCTTAAAATCGGTGAAGTGGCCGACGAACTCGGCACTACGCCAAGAACGATTCGCCTGTACGAGGAACTAGGACTGATCGTCCCCGACCGCACCGAAGGCGGCACACGTCTTTATGCCCGGAAAGATTTGAAGCGCATGGCTATCGCGTTGCAGCTTGGTCGTGTCGGTATCGAATTGGAATCAGTACAAAAGCTAGCTCAAACCCGGCAGCTATGTGCTTCCGGGAAAGAAGCATCAGCCGCGATGCAGCCACTCCTGCATGATTTGCGCAGCAGAATACGGGGATTGTTGGATGATCTGGAGGAACTGGATCGCGATCTGGAGCGGGCGGACATGTTGATCCGCCAATGCGGGAATTGCGCCAATCGCCCCAATCGCCAGGATTGCCCGGAATGTCCGGTGAATAAAAACGTCGATTTGACAAGCATAGGGCGCCTGGTTTGGGATCCCAGTTGTCCGTAACCGGGTTGCCGGGCCATTTCAAATATTACGTTAATGCAGCTTATTGGTGTAGGTCGTAATCCGATGGAACTTAATTATCGTAGCCTTATTACGTCGCATGCATTCGATTAACATTTGGTGCATTACCCGTTAGTCATTGCACCTTGTAGCCTGTTCAAACCACAAATCGCACCGCTTTCAGCTATTCAAGACCTTAGCAGCCAGTTCCGTGCCGATAACGCGGGCCTTGATTTTGGCGAATGCCGTGTCCCGGCCGGTCGATGTGTCGTCTTCGAAAGGCGAAAAGCCGCAGTCGTCGGTGGAGCCGAGCTGATGCAGCGGGATGTACTCAGCGGCGCGCAATACGCGGTCCCGCACCAATTCCGGTTCTTCCACGTCGGGATTCAGCACGTCGATCACGCCGACAAACACCCGCTGGTTGGGACGAAGATTGTCCTTGACGATAGCCAACACGTGCTCTGGCTCTTTTTCGTTAGCCATCTGCATGTAGAAATTACCGGCGTTGAGCTGGAACAAATTCGGTAGCAGCTCGGCGTAATCGACATCGGCGCTGTGGGTGGAATCATGGTCGCCGCCGGGACAGGTATGCACGCCGATGCGTTGGCGTTGTTCCGGGGTAAAGTGTGCCAATACCCGGTTGTTCAAGTCGATAAACTGCCGCAGCAATTGCTTGGATGGATCGAGTTTGACCGACAATCGCCCTTCGGTGAAATCGATTTGCACATGGTGTGCGCCTTGGTCCAAACAGCCGCGAATATCCGCTACCGTTTCCTTGACCAAGTCATCGATGAACACTTCTCGTGAGTAACCGGTTATGCCTTCTGGCGGATAAAGCAGGCTCAAGGCGGAAGCCGAAATCACCGCCTGTTTGAGCGGGCGCGTGGTATAGCGTTTGGCGGCCTGCACAAATGCGCCGGCATAGACGCCGTAGCGAAACGGTCCCGTGGTTAATCGGGGCAATTGCCGGGTATGGCCATCGGCAAATGGAATCACGATGCCGTCTTCGGCGATATTGTGTAAACCTTGCAACGGGTAGGTGGCGAAGCTGGACTTGGTCTGTTCACCATCTGAGATCACCAGCGAACCCGTGTCCGCAAAACGTTGTAAAGTGTCGCGCACCGCTTCGTCGTAGCAGGCATCGAGTCGTTGTTGCGATAGTCGGCCCGCGCGAAACTCCCGCAGTGCTTCGAGCAATTGCGGCGGACGGGGAATACTGCCTATGGATTCGGTGGGTATGGACATGGAGTGTTCCTGTATAGCGTTAAGTGGTTGCGGGGCTAAGGTCAAGGGAATGGGCTGGCTTTACGGGTCTGTCCGTTGATGAGCAATCGTGGTTAATGCGCCGTAAGTAGACACCAGAAAAGGCACGTTATAGGTTAATAGCGCCTTGACCACATCGAGACTCTGCATCGCCGGGTAATCGAAAGACAACAGACCGAGCACGGCTTGCGGTTGATTGATCAGATTCAACAGAGTGCCAACGACAAAGGCGACCTTGCCGGAGCGGCGGTATATGTCTAGCCGGGTGGCCGTGCGATGCAGATCAAGTAATTTTGCAAAGCAATTTCCTACTGCGTCATTGCAACCCATCCACTTAAACATCCAGGATCACCTCTAACAAAAATGTAGATTTGGAGCGCGCTGTATGGCAAAAATCAATGCGCATAAATCCATGCAATTAAGCGCTGGCGATAAAAAGGATAGGTCACGCTCTTTGTTCAAAATATACCATTAAGGTTATATTTTGCAAAATCTCGCACGTTTTATTCAATGCACAAAACCATCCAAGCAAGCGCTTTTGCATTGCTTGCTTAAGCGCGGATAAGGACAAAGTTCAGGCCAAGGCCCCGCCGCAACTGCTGCCTTGGCCGGCGGTACAACCGTAACAATGGGCGGCGGTGGCGATCGGTGCGTCTTGCAGTTGTGCGAGCGACAACTCGCTGATATGTAGTCTGGGTTTGGCTACGGCGCCTAATGGCAAATCCAGCATCTGATTGAAATCACAGTCGTAGACGTAGCCTTGCCAGTCGATGCTGAGGGTATTTAGGCACATCAGGTTTTCAAGGTTGTCGGCGCGAAAGCTGCTTTTCAGTAAAGTCAGATAAGATTCGAAGCGGCCATGGCTGATCAAGGTGCTGCCGAAACGCTGAATCGGCATGTTGGCGATGGCAAACAGGCGGTTGAAGACGATGCCGTAGTGTTGCTGCAAGTGCTGTTTGTATGCTTGTTCCAGTTGCTGCTGGTCAGGCGGCAACACGGCGTCTTGTGGGTTGAAAACCAAATTCAACTCCAACCCGCTGTCAGGCTGACCATAACCCAAGCGATTCAGGCGCTGCAAGGCTGCCAGACTGTCTTTGAACACGCCTTTGCCGCGTTGTTTGTCGACATTGTCTTCCAAATAACATGGTAAGGAAGCCACAATCTGTACCTGCTGCAGAGCTAAAAAATCTGCCAAGTCTTCGTAACCGGGCGCTTCCAGAATAGTCAGATTGCAACGGTCAATTACCTCGATGCCAAGATCACGCGCGGCTCGCACCAGATACCGAAAATCGGCATGCATTTCCGGTGCGCCGCCGGTCAAATCCAGCGTGTGAATGTTAGCGGCTTCGGCCAAAGCCAGTACCTGATCAACGGTCTCCCGTCTCATCATCTCGGTGCGATTGGGGCCGGCATTGACATGGCAATGCACGCAACTCAGATTGCACAAATAGCCCAGATTGACTTGCAAGACTTCCAACGGCTTGCGGAATAGGGCCGGAAAGTCGCTGTCGATCAGCAGAGGTTTGGTGTCGTGCATGCTTAGTCCTTGGAAAACCAGATGTCGCCGTAAACAGCAGACACCGAGCCATTGCTATTGTCGGTATCGGTCATGATGGCGACGGCATCGATAGTGCTGATGTCTTCACCGAATAGTTTCTTGAAATCGGCCCGGACATTGCGTTTTTCGGCTTGCCAAACATTTAGTGAGGCTTCCGGCCCGTGTAAAGCCATCATCATCGCATGATCACCGGCAAAAGCATTAGGCCAGACTGTATCCTTTTTTGTGTTACCGGCCCAAACATAATTGATGGCCTTGGTTTGCCAAAACGCCAGCCCGCCTTTGACCACCACATACACCCGCGCCGCGTAATCGTCGCCTGCCTTGCTTTGTTCATTCAAGCCGGTCAAACGATTGCCGATGCGCCACGACCAGTTCAGGAACGGGGTTTGTTCCAGGTCGATGACTTGCTCTTTGAACATGCCGGAACCGGCGGCACGACTATCGGCCGTCAATACCGTCACGCCATCGACAGCTTGTAGACGGTATTGAGTTTCGCCTTTGAAGCTTTTATGCTCCCAACCCTCCAGGCGATTTTGGCTGAATTCGCCGATAGGCAATTTGTTATCGGCAACCGCCGCGTGATTTAGCGAGAGCATCGTTAAAAATATCCACCAGAATTTTTTCATGTTTAATCTGCTGTGCGTTGTTTCAACCCATTATCAATAGCCAAGCCGCCACTGCCACTCAGCATCAGCGAACCGAGCATGAACAAATAAACCAACGGCAATTTGTAATTGCCATAACCTTGATCGGTGATGGCATAGCCTTTCCATAATTCGGCCAGCGTGTGCCATTCGGCTGGCCAATGCACGGCGGCGATGGCAACCACGGTCAACACCATCAACGCCGCACTGAAAAAGCGGGTCATGAATCCCAGTATCAACGCAATTGGGGCGATGATTTCTATACCGGTTGCCAAGGTCCAACTAAAGTCCGTGGGCAATATGCTGAACGGAAATGGGAAGCTCAGGTCGGCAAACCAATTCTCGCCATGGAGTTTTTCCAGGCCGGCTTCGCCGAACTCGTAAGCCAGCAACAGACGAAGAAAAATTGGCGCCAGGCCCTGTAAGTTTCTGTCGAAATAGCCAGAAAGCCAGTTTGGCATAGTACATAGCCGTTCGATACAGGAAGGAATCAAACAGGCTTTACAAGGGGCTTGGACGGATTTAGCGAGGTCGTTCATGAGTGAGGCTCCAAAGTCCAAACCGGGCGAATGTCGATAATCGCGCCCTGGCTATGTAGATCGACCAGAATCTGCTGACCGAATTGCGTGAGTTCTAAAAATGGCGCGTCTGGGAGTTCGCCGCCACTCATGGCTTGCAAGGCCTGTTGCCCGGTCAAGCCGTTATTTAACAACAGGATCAGCTTGGCTGTGGCCATATTCAGGGTTACAAACTGCACTTGATCATCGCTATCGCGAAAACCCAGGATATGAATTGCCGTGGTCTGTGGTTCGCTAGGCAAAAAGTTTGGTCCAATGTCCTGCACCGGCCATTGGTAGCACAGCAATTGCATGACCGGTGCAAACACAGGCACATTGGCCAGTAATTCGGCATCGGACAACTGCTTTCGCGTGACCGGCTCCGCCTCGGCAATTGACAGCTGTAATTCGATCCATTCGAACTGCGCCAGTTCGGCCAGAAACGGCCAATCATCCAGATGCTCACGTTCCTGTTGCAGATACTGCAAAAATTCGTCGGGAATCTGCCGGTAATACGGCGTCAGGCAGCGATGTTTTGCGATGAAATTCAGCAGCAACGCCCGCCATTTATCTTTAGATAATATGCTGCAGATGACCGGAAAGCAGGCCGTCAGGCTCTCGTCGAATTTGTTATAGAGCAGATCGACATACACGGCCAGTCTCTCAGGGGCGAAGCCTGCAGGTAGCTGCGCTGTTTGCGGTTGCCGCAAGTAATGCAGAAACTGCCGTTGCTGCTGTTGAAAAGCCGGTGTTGGGTTCATGCCGCCTCCTCGCTGAGGACATGTGCGTTGCGGCAGAGCCGATGAGTATTTTGCAAGTCACGAATCCGTTCTACTTCGACCAATAACTCGGCCAAGGGTGGAATATTGCTATCCCGTTCCACTAAGGTCGGAAACACGCCAAAACTTCGATAAGCCTCGGCCAGCAAGTCCCAAACCGGTGCTATGGTATTCTGGCCGTGGGTGTCGATGATCAAGCCGGATGGCTCCAGGTCGTGACCGGCCACATGCCCATAAACGATGCGCTCGCCGGGCAAGCCGCGTAAAAACGCCACCGGATCGTAGCCGTGGTTAACGCTGTTGACATAAATATTGTTCACATCCAGATGCAGGTAACAGTCGGCTTCGGCCAATACCGCATTGATGAAAGTCAGTTCGTCCATCTCCGCCTGTGGCGGCTGCACGTAGTAAGAGGCGTTTTCCAAAGCAATCGGTCGTTCCAGAATCTCCTGAGTCTGGCGAATCCGGTCGGCGACATGTTTGACCGCCTGTTCGGTAAACGGGATCGGGTATAAGTCGTAAAAATGGCCTTCGTCGCTGCAAAAACTCAAGTGTTCGGTGTACAGGGCAAAATCGTGACGATCGAGAAATTGTTTCAGTTCGCCTAAAAAGCCGGTATCGAGCGGCGCGGGGCCGCCCAACGACAAGGCCAAACCGTGCGCCACGAAACGGTGACGCTCGGTCAGACTGCGAAATTGCTTGCCGAGCTGACCGCCGACGCCCACCCAGTTTTCCGGCGAGACTTCAAAAAAATCGATGCCGTTCGGTACGCCGGTTTGCAACGCGGGCAACAGCGCCCGGCGCAAACCCAAACCGGAACCCGCAAGGCCGAAAGGATAGTCAGTGGTCATCGGCGCTTCCTCCGGCTTATTTCGCGGTTTTACCGCTGCAACCCCCTTCAAGCATCTTGCCGCTACAACCGGCTTCCGGCATTTTGGCACTGCAACCACCCTCGGCGCCTTTCATGTCTTTCATTTTGTTGGCGCCGCATTTGCCTTCACCACATTTACCTTCCTTCATCTTTGCGCTGCAACCGGCTTCGGCAGACTTGCCGTCCGCCGCAGCCAATTGTTGAGAGGGATTGATGCTGGACATCGCAAACGGATTTTCGCCGGCTTGAATGACGGGCGCCGCGCTCATCAATGTTGAAGCCAACGCGCTGCTTAATGTCAAAGACAAGGTTTTTTTGTTCATGGTGTTCTCTCCGGTAGGTTAATGAATGATCAGGACAAGCAACAATGCTTTCCTACCTCATCAGTCGGAGTCGGTTTGGATTCCTTACAAAATGTTTCGTCCTGTGTACGCATGAAGTCAGCGTTAAGAAACTTCAAAGCATATTGTAAGGAAAATCGGTTAAGTTGCGACTTAATCAATGGTCAAGCCCCATCCATTCAGATTGATTCATCGAACAAGGACAAGCCATGAAAAATATCCATACACAGGATTTATTGCATACGCTCTACAGCATGGCCTTTCTGGTTGAAGCCCGCGATCCTTATACCGGTGGGCATCTATGGCGAGTGTCGCAGTATTCGACGCGGCTGGCTTTGGCGTGTGGATTTTCTAAACAGGACGCCGTGGTTGCCGGGCTGGGCGGCTTTTTACATGACTTGGGCAAGGTTGGCGTACCGGACAGCATTCTCAACCATACCGGCAAGCTTAGCGATGCGGAATATGCTGTAATGAAAACCCATCCGGCCCTGGGGGCGCAGGTATTACAAGGGCATCCCTTGGCGCCGTTGGCGATGGATGCTGTGTTAAGCCACCATGAGCGCATTGATGGCCGGGGCTATCCGTCCGGTTTAAGCGGCCGAAAGATTGCAGAAACCGCTCGCATCGTCGGTATCGCCGATGCCTTCGATGCGATGACCAGCACTCGGCCTTATCGTAAGGGTATGCCGTTGGCGGCGGCCATTGAGCAGATCGAGGCAAATTTGGATAAACAATTTGATCTGCATTTCGGCCGCCGCTTCATCGAATTGGCACAAGCCAATGAGCTGGATGGCATCATCGGACATAGCGATACTGGTATACCGATGCACGAATGCCCGATGTGCGGCCCAGTAGTGACGGTGCATAAACACCAGAAAGCCGGCGACAAGGTCTTCTGCCGGGTGTGTGGCAATGGCTTTGCTCTGGAAAAGCAGCAAGGCAAACTGGCACTGAAACCAACGATGCAAAAAGGCAGCGCGCAGGATTTACAAGCGCTGATTGATCATGATTTGCTGGCAAGATTGCTGGAGGAATCGCTGCCGTATTTACCGGTCGAAAGTGGCAACGGCAAAAGCTGGCTGCGGCGACTGCGGGACAGGCTCTGAATCAGGCTCCGCAGCAACACCCGGCCTGTTTGCCATGCAACTGCATCGGCGGACATGAGAATGCTTCCATCGCTACATAAGGAGGTACCTTAACGGCTGACCGCTAGCCCGTTGCCGTAAACTCGCAAGGGTCTGTCGCTTTCGAAACGGGGAGTTGGTTTAGTGTTTAACTGGCGGAGGCGGTGTATAGCGATGGTCGAGAATGTTATCAATCTTGACTGTCAAGCTTTCAACTGCTTTTATCGTCAATTCAGCATTAGGCCCTTTCGATTCTGAAATGAATTTGCCCACTAGCTGAGCGTCTTTAACTCGTACTAAATTCCCCATTAGGTAAGCAAACAAAAAACTTGGTTTGTGCAATCTTCCTACTAGCACATAGTCGGCATCAAATTTTTTACCTAACTGGGCCGCGACATCGGCATGATCAAACAGATAACCCACTCCACTATCGGCTTCTTGTTGTGCGGGTAAAGGAATATTGACGATCTGATACCCGGCAGATCGCAATTCACCTTCTAGCAATGGTTTTATGGAGGTGGTGCGCTTGATTTCCGCTGGGACACCGGGCTTCAATGTTAAATCTTTTAACTCAAACTCAAGTACGGCAAGGCTTGGAGCCGCCTGTAAATTAATACTCATTAAGCCAAAAGACAGAAAAACAATAAGATTTTGTCTCATAAACAGTTACTCAATAGTCATGTGGGGGGGCTCTACTCTAATTTTAATGGCTACAACTCGTTAGCAAGATTTGAGCACAATCGGACATTATCGGTAAAACATGAGTAACTTCAATGGTTGTTATGTTTCGGTTTTGTTATCCGGCTGATGATGCAAATTTTTGATATAGCCTTTTGCTGCTCGACGGATAAATTGGGATTGGCTCTGGAAGTTACGGCAGCTGGAACACATCATCACATGCAAGCCTATCGCCAGGCGTTCGCCCAAGCTAAGTTTCTTGTCCAAGCCCTGAGACACCAGGGCAGTAATATCGCGACAACTACGCATGGTTGTTCTCCTTTTTTGTTTTCGGTTGATTGAACCAGCGAATTTCCAGGCACTCCCGCAATCGCAAGCGGGCGCGGTGCATGGTGACCCAGTAATTGGCGTCGCTGATGCCCGCTTCCTGGCAGACTTCGTCGGTGTCCAGGCCGACCAATTCCCTAAGCATGAACACCTGGGCCATTTTGGCGGGTAGATTGTTATGGCAGGTTTCGTAAATGGTCCAAAATTCCTGCTGCTTGAATGCCGCTTCGGGATCGTTCCAGGTGCTGGGGCCGCCGTTCCAATGGCCATTGCTCATGAAAAACGCATCTTCATCGGATTCGTCCTCATCGTTATCGATTTGATCGAACTCGGCGGTGACGACTTCACGCGCACTGCGCCGCCAGTGATCGGCGATCTTGTGCTTCAGAATGCCGATCAGCCAGGTCCGCAAGCCGGCCCTGCCTTCGAAATTCGCGGACGCTTGCCAAGCGGCCAATAACGTTTCCTGCACCGCGTCGTCGGCCAGTTCGCTATCTTTGAGTTGCAGCAATGCATAGCGAAACAGCACGGGGCGATGCTCGGCCAGCAAGGCTTCGTTCAATTGATCGGGTGGGTTCATCTCGGCGCTCAGCAACATGGGCTATCGGATTTTCCACCTTCATGGTCAGGTCCGGGCGTGCAATCGAACAACCCGAAATGTCGGGATTTATCGCCCATTACTTGAAAGTGAGCACTATATCGGCTGCTCGCCAGCATATCGGCGGTATTGCCGCAGACCCTTAACGGCCGGCCGGTTTCGAAATGATGATGATCGTCCAGATCGAAGCTGTGCGGATGTTGGTCAACAGTGCCCAAATAGACGGCGACTTGGCCGAAGTCTTCGCAACGGTCCTCCAAAGGCATTTTGAATGCGCGCACCGTGACCGAATCGAATTTGACCATGCCGATTTTGGCGAACACCTCGGGATCGTCAATGCTGATAGCATTTTGCTTGACCTTACGAACATCGGGGCAGCCCAAATTCTGCAAAATACGTCGGAAGTCTTCCCAGTACAAAGCGCCGCCCAAACACTCGCCTAGCAACACCGGATCCTGGCGCAGTTCAGCCGGGATACGACGATCGGCAAATACATCGGAAAAATACAGCTCACCGCCTGGTTTCAGCACTCGAAATATTTCCGCGAGCACCTTGGGCTTTTCCGGCGAGAGGTTGATCACGCAATTGGAAACTACGACATCGATGCTGTTATCGGCAATACCCACGGTGTGCAAATTTTCAATATGGCCGAGCAGAAACTCCACATTGGCAAAGCCAAACTGTTCGGCATGCCAGTCGCGATGACGCATGGCGACTTCCAGCTGTTCTGGGGTCATATCGACGCCGATCACCCGGCCTTTCGGTCCGACCAGTTTCGACAGTAAATAACAATCCCGGCCGCTTCCGCAGCCCAAATCCAGCACGGTCTTACCTTCCAAGGCTGGCGGCAACGGCGAGCCGCAGCCGTAAAAGCGTTCCAGCACTTCCGGATGCAAGCCGGCCAGCAGCGCTTTTAAATAAGTCGGCATAGCATCGATGCTGCAACAGGCGCTGGTTTTCAGGTCGCTGCTGGATTGCAGCACCTGCCCGTAATAGTGCTGGACGGATTCGCTGATTTCGAGGGTGGTGGTCATGAGAGCGCTCGTATTTTTATTATTGAAGATAGGCGTTTAGGTAGTATGAGATTGCGGCAGAACAGATAGCCGCACACGGCAAGGTCAGCAACCAGGATAAGGCAATCGACGTGATCACGCCTGAATTGGCCCTGCCGCTGACTAAACCAATACCGAATAATGAACCCACCGAAACATGGGTAGTGGAAACCGGCATGCCAAGCTTGCTGGCAAAAATGACTAACAGTGCCGTAACCAGATTAGCCGATAAACCTTGTTCATGCGTGATGGTGGTGATTTTATGACTCATGGTTTCCGCTACCCGCCGTGCATTGAACACCCCACCCAACATCATCGCCGTCGCAACCAGGATAATGATCCAATGCAAATCAAAACCGGGGGCCAGCAATAACAAGGCGGCAATTTTCGGTGTGTCGTTCAGGCCGCGCGCAAAACAAACCGCACCGGCGCTGCAAAAATGCAGGCCGTCACGCAGACGCTCCAGATTAAAGCCCAAAGCTAGGCTAGATTGTCGCTCGACGCAAGCCTCTTTACTATCAAGGCTTAAAGATGGAACGATTGCCGAATCGATTGCCAGGGTCATATGGGCGTTACTGGCCAGCGCCAGACTTTCCGGATTTTCAATGCATAAACAGAGGTTGTTAGTGAGTTGGCTACGGTTACGCCAACTACTCAGACCTCGATACAATAAGCCGGCGAACAATAACGCCACAAACGGACTCAATAGTAATGGCAGCACGAAGTTGCTCAGCAACGGTGCCAGACTGATATTGCCGGATGTCGCTAATAGTGTGCTACCCGCCATGGCGCCTAATAAAGCATGGGTCGTGGAAATCGGAAAGCCGTAACGCGTCGCTAGAATCACTGTCATTCCAGCACCACCTGCGACGGCAATCATGAACGGTAACGTGTGTATCAATTCGTCCGGCGCCAAGCCTTTACCGGAAAACTTGACCAGCAAAGTCTGAGCTAAAAACAATGCTGTAATCGAACCGGCCAAGGTTGTCAACGACGCCCAGGTCAATGCCTGACGAAAATTGGCGGTGTCGCTGCCGAACAAACTCGCCACACCCTTGAAGTTGTCATTGGCGCCGTTGGCATAGGCCAGAAAGCAAACGCTGATAAATAATATGCTGGTGAGCATGAAAAATATCCTGGATTGGGTCGACTATTTGTTCTAAGTCGTTAGGAGAGGATCAAACCTTACATAAAATATTCTGTATTCGGGAAATCGATAATATGCCCTGATGTTAAGCAACATCGTAAGTTGCATGATGGGTTGTTTTTCCGAAATTGGCTAGACCTAGCCAATGACGGCGTTACAGAGCCACTGTTAAAAATGCCTAACTGTCCGATTTCAATGCCCTAAGCACGTTAAATCTTGGTTTCACCCACGAGCATTCTTGTTATGCATGCCGAAAGCAATCTCGTCAGGATTTTCAAGGGATGCCAATCTGCTGTTTACAACCCCAAATCGCTCAAACTGGCATGATCGTCGGGACGACGTCCCAGCGACCAGTGGAACAAACGCTGCTCTTCTTTGATCGGCAAGTCGTTGATGCTGGCAAAGCGCCGTTGCATGAAACCTTGCGGGTTGAATTCCCAGTTCTCGTTGCCGTAGCTGCGGAACCACTGGCCGGAATCGTCGCGCCATTCGTAGGCAAAGCGTACGGCAATGCGGTGGTCGGTAAACGCCCACAATTCCTTGATCAAGCGGTAATCCAGTTCCCTGGCCCATTTGCGTTGCAAAAACTGGCGGACTTGTTCGCGGCCTTGTGGAAATTCGGCGCGATTACGCCAGAGGGTGTCTTCGGTATAAACCAGAGCCACGCGGTCCGGGTCGCGCGAGTTCCAGGCGTCTTCGGCCATGCGCACTTTTTGCGCGGCGGTTTCAGCGGTAAAGGGTGGAACGGGGGCTTTGATTTCTTGGGTCATGCTATTTCTCCGTGATGAAAAGGAATCGATTTACGCTTGCCACATGCCGGGCATGGCCACGTAACCGGGCAAGGCACGAAGGCGTTGGAACCAGGCGAGGGTGTTGCTGTAAGTCTCAATGTCCAAACCGCCTTCCGGAGCCAACGCCAAATAGGGATAGACGGCAATGTCGGCGATGGATACCGAATCACCGACCAGCCAGTCTTGGTTTTGCAGATGGCGGTCGATAATGCCCAGCACCTTGTCGGCGGTGTGCCCGGCGGCTGCCGTATCGATAGGGCTGCCGAATTTGTGGTGTACCCGCAGTTTGGCAGGACCGTTGGCAACTTCATTGGCGGCGGTCGATAGCCAGGCGGCAATCTGCGCGAGCTGATAGGCATCGTCCGGCCACCATTTTTCGCCACCATAGCGTTTGGCCAGATACACCAAAATGGCCTGGCTGTCGCGGATGATCAGCCCCTCGTCATCCAGTACCGGCACTTGGCCGAAGGGATTGCGTTGCAAATGCTCCGGGCTGCGTTGCTCGCCGCCGCGTAAATCCACGGCTTGGATTTGATAGGGCAAGACCAGCAAACCGAGCAATAAGCGCACTTTGTGGCAGTTGCCGGATAACGACATATCGTAGAGGGTAATCATGTTGGACTCCTTCGGTTAATTAAAGCTTTCGAATTGCACCCGGTCGTCGGTAATGCCGAGCTGGCGGGCGGTTTGGCGCACGCTGTCGATCAAACGGCTTGGGCCGCAGACATAGATGACGGTATCGGACGCTGCGTTACTGAGTATGTCCGGTACGTCCAATCGGGTCGGACTTTGTGCTTGGCTGAAATAAAACCGGCATTGATCGGGAAACCGGCGTTGCAAATCTTTGCTAAAAGCCATGTCTTGCGGCGTGCGGCCGGTGTAATGCAGTTGAAATGCCGTACCGCGCGCGGCCAAGGTTTCGGCCATGGCTTTGATGGGCGTGATGCCGATGCCGCCGGCGATCAACAGCGCCGGACTTTCGTCGTGGTGCAATGGAAAATAATTGTCCGGCGTGTCGATGTTGAGGCGGGTGCCGATCTGCCAGCCATCGTGCAATGCCGACGAGCCGCCTTCGCCATCCTCTACCCGCAACACCGCGATACGGTAGCAATCCTGGTCACCCGCTACAGCCGTCAGCGAATAGGCCCGACTGGTGATCGTACCGTCGGGCAGCGCTATCGGCACACGCAGATGTGCGCCGGCTTGGTAAGCGGGCAACGACTCACCATCGACATGGCGCAATTCGTAAGCGCGAATCTGTGGCGTCAACTGGCGAATTCCGCTTATGGTCAAGGGCAACACGCCATTTCCCAAAACGATGGGGGCTTGCGGTGCTACCGGATTGATTTGTTGTTGAGATCGAGTTTGCTCCAAGAGCGTTTCGACTTCGCGTTGGCTGTAGCGTGGCGTGATGTATTTCGGGCAATTCCAGTCGAAAGCTTCGACGCGAATGACGATACCGCGCTCGACCGGGGCGCGAAAGTCGGCCAGCTCAAGTTGAGACAGCAATTCCGGTTCTCTACGTTCGTCCACCACCCGCGCCCGTCCCCAGATTTTCAGGCGCTGCCGTCCCGGATAGTCCATTAACAGCAAGCTGACCCGGTCGTCGCCGCGCAAATTGCCCACCGAAAGGTATTGGCGGTTGCCGCTGAAATCGGCATAGCCGATGGTTTGTTCATCCAATATTTTCAGAAATCCCGCCGGGCCACCGCGATGCTGTACATAAGGCCAACCGGTCTGGCTGACGGTGGCTTGATAAAAGCTGTCGCGCTCGGCGATGAAGGCTTGTTCGAACTCCGTAAGCGCCACTGTTTCGGTATCGCCGAGTTCGGCTGACCGGTAAGCCGTTCGGCTGCCCATTTCGGTCTGCACCATTTGGACATCGGGTGTGAAGCTGATCTTGGCAAATGCACGGGCCATGGTCTTTACTCCGGACGGGGTGAAATGTTTAGGGCTACTCTGGCACAATCACTAGTCGTGATGAATAGCCATAATTTGCAATACCGTATTCCATTCAGCGGAATAAACCGGGCCAAACGCAATCCCTGCGCTTTGCCCGGTTAGGGTTTAGGCGGCTAGTTTTAACGCCACTTTCGGGAAGTCGATGTCGACCCGGCTGGCTTTGCCCAGGATGTTGGTCATGATGTTCATGCCGACGTGAGTAATCACCTCGACGATGTCGGCCTCACTGAAACCGGCATCGCGCATGGCTTGCAACTCGGTATTGGTCACCTCACCCTTATGCTCGACCAGGGCGCGGGCGAACTTGACCGCCACCGCTGCTTTGGCGTCCTGGCTGGTGCCGGCGCGGTTGGCTTCGATTTCCGAGCCATTCAAACCGGCTTTGCGGCCGATAGCGGTATGGGCGGACAGGCAGTATTCACATTGATTCTGCTGCGCCAAGGCCAGCGCGATGCGTTCGCGGGTGCTGGCATCCAGCGAGCCATGATTGGCGATGTGGTGCAAGCCGAGGAAGGCTTTCAAGGCATCCGGCGAGTGGGCGAATACCCGCAGAAAATTGGGCACCATACCCAATTGACCCTGGATGGCTTCGAACAGGGCGCGTTGTTCTATATTGGCGGTTTCGTTGCTGACGCTAGTAATACGGCTCATGAGTGTTCTCCAAAATAATGAAAGGGGTTTTCGTAGGCCTGAAGGAAATTCAACAGGCGGGTACAGTGTGATCTATTGCGAAATAATAAAGAATGCCTAAAATATTCAATTAACTATTCCTATAAGTGGAATTAAAAATGGACAGATTACATTTGATGAGCGTTTATGTAGCGGTGGTCGAAGCCGAAGGCTTTGCTGGCGGAGCGCGCAAATTACACATGTCGCCGCCCGCCGTGACGCGGGCAGTAGCGGCATTGGAAGAACGCTTGGGGGTTAAGTTGCTGAACCGTACCACCCGCTATGTGCGCATGACCGAGGCCGGTCAGAAGTATTACGAGGATGCCAAACGTATCATTGCCTTGGCTGATGAAGCCGATGACGCGGCGTTGGGCATCAACGCCGAACCGCGTGGCCAACTCACGGTGACCGCCTCGGTATTGTTTGGGCGCTTGTTCATCATGCCGGGCATTGTCGAGTATTTACGCCGCTATCCGGTGGTGGAAGTCAATGCTCTGTTTGTCGACCGCATCGTCAATATGCTGGAAGAAGGCATTGACGTAGCGATCCGTATCGGCGATTTGCCCGATTCGTCTTACCGGGCGTTGCGGGTGGGTTCGGTCAGGAGGGTGCTGTGCGCATCGCCGGATTATCTGGCCGAACACGGTATCCCGCAGATACCCGATGATTTAACCCAACATCACATCATTCTGGCGCGTGGTCTGAATCCGAACAATGACATGCGCTTTCAATACGACGGACAGGCGCAGACGGTCAAATTGCAACCGCTTTTGAGCGTCAGCGACAACGACTCCGCCGCCAGCGCGGCCATGGCCGGACTGGGCATCACTCGCCTGCTGAACTATCAAATTGCCGAACCGTTGCGAACTGGCCAATTGCAAATTGTCCTGGGTGAATACGAAAGCCCGCCGGTTCCCGTGCATATTCTGCACCGCGAGGGCCGCCACTCGTCGGCGAAAATTCGTTCGTTCGTCGATTTGATGGCTATCCGTTTACGTGCCGAGTTGTCGCTGAATTAAGCAACTGAATTATTGCTGTTAGCGATACCGGAGAGGTAAAACAAGATGATCACTTTAGTGGGCTTGATCATTCACTAAATCGGCTTTAATGAGAAGCTGGGCTTGTAGCCAGACTTTGTGAGTTTAATCGGCGGTGGCAATACCGCCAGGACTAATTAGCCATTTGCAAAATTTCCAGAATGTCAGCTTTAGGAAAATCTTGAGACATTCAACTAGGTGAAGAGCGTCAGACAGCTAAGGGTCGATAGGACCAATTCGCTAGATACCGAAACCAACATTCATCTACGACATAATCAAAATGTTATATCGGTTGGGCTTCGGATAGTATCTGATGGCGCCATTTGGGCGGAAGGTCGCCAGGAGTCACAAGATCGACTCTTACAGTAAGTAAGTCTTGCAATTCGACCTGCAGGCCGCCAAGATCAAATAAAGTCGTACCGTCCAAGGTATCGACCAATAAATCGAGATCACTGTCGTTGCGGTCAGTTCCATGTAATACCGAGCCAAAAACGCGTGGATTGGTCGCGCGAAAGCTTTCAACCAAACGGCGTATCTCGATGCGATGCAATTCCAGCGCTTCTGATGGTCTCACTAGTATATCTTTGTCATGCAAAACGCCACATCGCTGGGTCATTCAATTCAAATGGGTTGCTCATCTTCAATGTCGCAGCCCATTGTAAAGTGGTCTTAGAAAATGAAAAAATTTCATTGGAAATTCCAGTCCCATACAGGGATGAATTGAAAAATCAGCTCAGCCAGGTAGCTTTCTGTGGCGCCAATTACTCGAAGATTAGGAAATATTACATTCCATGATCGAAAACCTAAGGAGTAGTGATGAACTCGATTTATGCCACCAAGCTACGTCAGCTCTTACCGGATTGGCTTAGACAAGCGCAGCAAGGCGAAGAAATTGTCATACTGATCGTGGCAAAACCATCGCTCGAATGATTCCCACTAAGGCTACGAGCTTTAAAAATTGCCTTCAGTGAAAAATCTCCGCACTAATTGCGAACGGTAAAAACAGAGAATCCAAAGCAAAACTGAATGGTAGGTCAACCAACGGATAGCTCGGGGGTTCAGCCTTGAACTTTCGGATAGTCACATCATCGTTTTCTAAGAGTTATAACTAAATCTGGTGTACAGCCGGACTTGAAGAAAGGTGGCGCCCTCTGCTGAAATGAGATTGTCGAGATCGAATACCAGCAAAATGAGAGACGCCATGAGTAAAGATAATGCAAAAGAGTGGGATAGCGCTAGTGCGCTCAACGACCCTTTGACAGATTTGTTGAAGATGGGCGCTAAGGCCTTGATCCAACAGGCCGTTGAGTCGGAGTTACAAGCGTTTCTGGGCGAATATGCCAAGGTGACCGATTTACGGGGCCGACAAACGGTGGTGTGTAATGGCTATTTGCCGGAGCGGGAAATCGTGACGGGTGTGGGTAACGTGACGGTCAAAATCCCCAAGGTTCGAGATCGTTCTGGCGGCGGGGTCAAGTTCAACTCGTCGCTAGTGCCGCCGTATGTTCGCAAGGCCAAGCGGGTGGAAGCGGCATTGCCCTGGCTGTATTTGCGCGGTATATCGACGGGTGACATGCAGGACGCCTTGTCGGTCCTGCTGGGCACAGAGGCGAAAGGCTTGTCGCCAGCGGTGGTCAGTCGTTTGAAAGCGCAATGGGCCGAGGATTATCAAGCCTGGCATCGGCGGGATTTGTCGAATCAGCGCTATGTGTATGTGTGGGCCGACGGTATTTATTCGACCCTGCGCGGCGAAGATGACCGCTTGTGTCTGTTGGTGATCATTGGTGTCAATGAGCACGGTGAAAAGCGGCTTTTGGCGCTCTCGGATGGCTATCGAGAATCCAAGGCATCCTGGCTGAGCGTGTTGCAAGATTTGCAGACTCGCGGTTTACAGGACGCGCCGAAACTGGCCACCGGCGATGGGGCTCTGGGTTTCTGGGCGGCGGTGAATGAAACCTGGCCGCAGACACGGACGCAACGCTGCTGGGTGCATAAAACGGCGAATGTGCTGGCTGCATTACCGGATTCGATTCAGGCTAAAGCCAAGGCTGGCTTGAAAAATATCTGGCTGGCAGAAACCAAAGACCATGCCAGCAAAGCCTTTGACAGCTTCCGGCGTGACTTTGAGGCCAAATACCCCAAAGCGGTCAATATTCTGGAAAAAGACCGTGAATCGTTACTGGCGTTTTACGATTTTCCCGCTGAACACTGGGTACACATCCGCACCACCAATCCGATCGAATCGAGCTTTGCGACCATTCGCCATCGGACAACGCGGACCAAGAACTGCGTGTCACGGCATTCGCTGCTAGGCCTAGTGTTCCAGTTGGCACTGACCGCCGAAAAAAGTTGGCGCAAGATACGCGGATTTAAACAACTACCGGATGTGATCAACGGCATTCGATTTCAGGATGGCATTGCTGTCATTACTGAGTCGGATAAAGCCGCAGAAAATCAGCAGATCGCCGCCTGATTCAATTTGCCTATACACCAGATTTGACTATTTCTCGTTTTCTAACGCTGCCCAATTTAGCCTGGTTCCGCTGAAGACAAAAACACGCTCATACAAGGGCACCTCGGCGTTTAAGCTTTTGAACGTTGCGCATCCCGATAGAACGAAGACACAAACAATTCCACCTATGAGCTTCTTCAACCTTATCCCCTCCTTTAGCGACAAATATGCGAATTGCGTGGCTTGCTATGGGCTAGAACTGTTGTTCGCAAGGAATGCCGTCATTGTCACCATCCATCTTCGTACCAGGGCAATTTTGTAGATAAAATTCAGCTTCTTCATACGAGGTCATTTCAGAGCAATATACCTTGCCACGACACTGAAAAATCTGAGTCGGTTTTGGTGGTTCAGCTATTGGTAATACTGGCTGACCACTAGATACATTTTGATTACCAAACTTGCTGAGGATCGAAACCACAGCAACTACCAGCAGCACCGGAATAAATCGATATCCAGATTTCTTATACGGTGGTCTATAGGTGTTGTAGTCTCTGTGAGGCCTTTGTTGCGGAAAACTTGATGGCTGTGTTTTTCGCTTTCTGTCTATCGGTGCAACTGTCAGAACCTGAGCTACACCTTCGATTTTTGCGTTGATCGCGCGTAGCTTGCCTTTATCGTCAAGGCTGGTTTCGTAAAAAATAATGTCCCCGACTAAAGGCGGACGACTCATAGTTTTTAACGCCGATATATGGATAAAAATATCGGCTCCGCCAGACTCGGGTTTTATGAATCCAAATCCTTTATCGTCTATCCAACGAACCAGTTGGCCTTTTTCGGTTTCCATAGCCTAGTTATTTAACATGATAGGGTTAACTAGCCTAGTCAAATGCCTGCCAATTACAAATCACTAACTCTCCATCAAATCAAGCACCCCTTCGCAAACGCATAGCCACACTAAATTAAGCACCGCTCGTCATCATGCCTTGGATTATTCACATAGCCGCTGATCGGTGTTGTAGTCATATCAGCGTACGCATGATTATCCAGTAGTTGAAATAAGTCATCTTCCCCTGCTGATTTATTCAGCCAATCCCGATAATGGTCTATAGGTATGATAACCGGCATACGCTCATGAATCGGTTGCATCAGTTGTGTTGCTGCGGTCGTGATGATGGTGCAGGAATAGAGCGTTTGCGCATCGTGCTCCCAATGTTCCCAGAGTCCAGCAAAGGCAAATAACTGATTGTCTTTATGATGGATATGAAAGGCTTGTTTGCCGTGTTCTAATTTTTGCCACTCATAAAATCCGTTTGCGACAATCAGGCAGCGGCGCTTATGAAAGGCAGTGCGAAAACTGGTTTTTTCTCTGATGGTTTCCGCTCGTGCGTTGATCAGGTGATGGCTATTTTTATTGTCCTTAGACCATGACGGCACTAAGCCCCAAAACAGGTTTACCGATTTTAATGATTGGTCGTCTAGCTCAACGATGCACAGGATTTTTTGCGCAGGGGTAATGTTGTAGCTGGGGTTAAAGCGCGGTAAACGTGGCAACTCAAAATGTTCAGCTATGCTTTCCGGGGCTGCCGTGAGGTTGTAGCGACCGCACATACCGACAATTCCTTACCTGTAGTTCGTAAGACCCATACCGATTAAACCCACCATTGGACTCATTAAATGGATATTAACCAAATTTTGTTACAAGCGTTTGCGCCCATGATAGCAAGCTATGGGTGGCTGTTTGTCTTGTTGATCGTCATCGGTTTCTTGAAAACACCGTTCATGAAAGGTGTGATCGGAGAAGCCCTGGTCAATTTGGCGGCAACGTTGTTTTTGGATAAAACCATCTATCGCTTGTTCAAAAACGTCACGCTACCCACCGAAGACGGTACGACGCAAGTAGATCATGTCATCGTATCGCCTTATGGCATTTTCGTCATTGAAACCAAGAATCTGAAAGGCTGGATCTTTGGCAATGCGCAGCAGAAGATGTGGACGCAACAAATCTACAAGCACAAAAACCAGTTCCAAAATCCCTTACATCAAAACTATAAGCACACGCAAACGCTGCAATCGGCATTGGAGATTGAACCTAGCAAACTATTTTCGCTAGTGGTGTTTGTTGGTGATAGTGAATTTAAAACCCCGATGCCGGAGAATGTCGTGTATGCCGGTGGTTACATTCGCTTTATCAAGAGCAAGCAACAACGCTTATTGACCGAAAACGAAGTTGCGGAGGTTTGCCGCAAAATCCAAGCGGGTCGTCTGAAGCCTTCTATCAAAACTCATATAGAGCACGTCAAGCATGTTAAGACCATCGTAGAGCAAAAGCAGCAGCAATCTGAAAACGCTTGTCCCAAATGCGGAAAACCAATGATCCTAAGAACAGCTAAAACCGGAGACAACCAAGGCAATCAGTTTTGGGGCTGCAGCGCGTATCCTAGATGCAGGGCTGTGAAAGCTGTTTAACGTTAGATTTGATCAGGCGGATTTTATCTATGACACTTTTTGCTCGATCTCAGACTTTAACATTGTGGTTCCTAATGTACGCGTTACACGCGTTTTTGAGTGTGATCATGGTCTTTTTCGGCCGTAAATGCCGAAGAATACGTACATTAGGAACCGGTCTGCGTACTTTAGGAATCACTAATATTTTTTAATTGATTTCCTACAAGGCAATCACCAATCTATTACTCATCTGCCGGTAACCAACCTTGCGCAAGCTGAATCTGCATCAGCACCTTCATTCTCTGGAGTGCATCTAACTCGCCAGTTATAGGCGAGTTTCCGGTAAATGTTGTACGTAGCGAAACAAGAAACTGGATTTCAATAAATCTTCTCGTGCATACAGTATCTGTCGCAATTTTTTCCTATCGCCATGATCAACGGGATAAATTTCGGCGTCTTCAAGTATGCTCATTATTCGACTCGAAGCGATCTCAGATGTTTCCGAGAGCTTGGATAAGATAACGAATTCCCGCCTAAATCGCCGAATATGATCTGGAAATACCAACTTAGTGCCTCGAGGGCCGACGCTATGAATTAGATAGCCGCGATTGACTAACTGATAGGCAAATTCTTCGCTGATACGAAACAGTTCTGCCACGTCAGTAATCGTCATAGCATTTGATTGAGGTTGCAGCCCTTTTATCCATTTGCAAAACTCCACTTTGTCTAACCAGAATTCCCGAAATGTTCGAGACTTAGCATCGGGTTTTCGAACAATAATCTGCCCAGAGACAATCCCTCTGAAAACTTGTAAGAACGGCAGATCGATCCGCCCTTGGATGCGGTTTTTCATGGTTGGAGCCAGAAGTACGCAGTCTTCCGTAGGCGTTGCTGCGCTTTTGTTGATGGTTTCCATCAACGTTTCTAGTTCCAAT
This sequence comes from Methylomonas fluvii, assembly GCF_014850975.1. Classification (GTDB taxonomy): domain Bacteria; phylum Pseudomonadota; class Gammaproteobacteria; order Methylococcales; family Methylomonadaceae; genus Methylomonas; species Methylomonas fluvii. The sequence goes on from NZ_JACXST010000001.1 coordinate 620,090, forward strand.
TTGGAATATTGCCATGTTGTACAGTAGCCCCTACGCGGAGCCACTTCAAATTTAAAACAGCCATTATTTTGCAATTGTAGAAATTGCGCCTTGGTCACACCCAGGATGTTGGCAGCCTCGTACGCTGTCACAAGCCCCTTTAGATGTGGCAGAATCTTCTCCAAGTCAGGGCGATAAACCGAGCACATACTGTACTCGGTATTGGTTTGTTCAAGATGAACAGCGACTTGTTTATCTATAATCGCTCGATTTAGCTCCGATGGCGCTAGATTGTATTCCCTACATGCCCGGCTAAACGAATACCACCGTTGCATTTTCTTGGCATCAGGGCTGAATAAGGTATTCTTTTTCGTGATGTCGCGGATCAAATTTTCCGTGGCGTATTGTTCGACAATTTCCTTTAACCGCTGAAACAACGGTTCAGGAAATTCATTGAAAAATTGTCGGTAAAAATACACCAGCCTTTTTTGCTGAATGCCAATAAAACTGGCTCGGGCAAGATGTATCGTTTGCAAGTACCGCCAAAATCCGTTCTGGTCGGAAAACAAGGCATCAGCACATTGTTTTGTCCTCACGCTAAAGTCAGCCATGTGCTCGAAGGTCTGGCGACCAGGTTTAGCCGAATCCTCCCCGATTGCCAGCCAACTCATTAAGAACACCAATAATTCGTAACGTCGAGCCAATGGCAACCACTGCGATGTATCGAAGAACGGATGGTCGCCGGTCAACATACCCGTCTCCAAAAACTGTTGCAACCGAATCACCGCTATCGGCGCAGGTTTGGTTTCGGCTCTGGCAAGATATTCCAAACACTTGCTGGAATTCTTGCGCGGACCATGAAAACGGTATGGCTTTTGGCAATGAGGGCACAAGTCCTTTAACCATATTCGATGCTGTATGCAGGCAACCGATATTTTAAGTTGCCAGCTAATTCGCCAGTAGTTCTCTTCCTGTAAACAAATTGGGCAATAACGGAGCCACTTGGAATTCAGATGGGTTTTCGGTAATGCGCAGATCTGACTAAGATGGTAGGCTGTACTTTCAAACCCGGTCCATTCAGTGTCAAAACAGGCTTGATACAATTTTTCAAAATCGACAGTTTTTCCGCCTTTGCCCTCCAACAACCACCGGTACGACGAATAAGTATTCTTATCGGCCAATCGCGTTAGGTAACTAATCGGGTTTTCATCAAAATAGCAATTGGTCCGAAGAGGCGGGCAAATCAGAGATAATTGGGTATCGCTCATAGCCGCTCCTTTTTTCTCGCCTTTGCCAACTCCACAGCCGGCGCTTTGTAAAACACCATGCCGCGTTGGTCGAAGCGTTGACCAAAAAAGTCAGTATGAAAGGGATTCAATTTGCCGACGCCTTCCACCCAAATCGATTCGCTGAACGCTGCTTGCAAACAATGGTGGTCGATGCCCGACAACTCTAGGTTCACTGCAATTTGATAAGCGCCCAGCATCAACTTGACCATATAGTCCATGATGCCATTAGTCGCGAAATGCAATTGCCGGGCAATCCCGTCCTGCTGCAAGTCCAGCGGCTTCGGTAAGCCGAGCGTGGCGTCGATCTTTTTAATGACGCCTAGAAAGTGACTGCGACTGGTAGGACATTCGAGATCAAAAGGTTTGAGGTCGATTCGCCGACTAAAGCGGCGGCGAAGCTGTTCGTTGGAATCGAGAATGATTTGGGTGCGCTCCAAGCCCATGATCACGGTCGAAATCTGGGCTTTATCGATCAAGGTCTTAAGCCAATCGGCGACTTCGGCCGGCGCTCGCTTATTTCCTCGGTCGATGAAATGCTGCATCTCGTCGAACACAATCAGTTTGACGTCACAAACCTTGATAAGATGCAGAATGCGAGTGGTTTTATCTATCGCCGAGCCTCGATGAAACAGTGGATCGCCCAGGTACACCAAGATCTCTTCGGCGAGATTTTTGATGGTGGGCAATGCGGGAATATTAATGGCTAACACCGGGATACTACGATGATCGTCCGTCTCTACCGGCGGGAATTCTTTCACCAACATATCCATCAACGTGGTTTTTCCAGTCCCCGAAGGACCGACCAGCCAATAGTTCTTGGATAGCCCGGTTTGCTGATTAAACAGGTAGGCATTCCTCAGCGCTTGATAGGCTTGGTTAAAGCCCGGATGTTTAATGATCAGGCGTGATAAGTTGGCCCAGGTCTGATTCAATTCGTTCTGTTCAATCATGATCAGCCTCCTTACTATCCACGTCAAAGTCAGGAATATCGAGCACTTGATAATCCTCATCGGAGGGTTTATTGATTTTTTCCGGCAATGTGTTGGATGTGAACGGCGTTTCTTGCAGTGCTTTGGTATCGTAGCGAGCCGCTTTTTTACGCTGGCTGAGTTTCTTGCTGGTGTTAGCCATCGCGATAAGCTGACGCAGCTTTTCCTTACCGCGCTGGTAAAGACTCACATCCACACGCTCCGCACTGGTTTGGTTGGCATGCTACCGAATCAATAGATGCTGGGCCAGGGTGAGATTATTGGCGTACTCCGGATAGGTGCAGGGCACGGTGAAATAATCACCTTGTTGTTCATCGAACACCCAAATGGCGCCCAGGTCTTCCGGGTTGATGCGGATGGTGGCCGATCCAACACCGCGTTTGCGCAACACCGCCAGTTCCGCCGAGTTGTACATCAGACCTTTGAATTGCACGCCTTCGTGATTCAGCTTACGGGTTTTCTGAATAGCCAATATCAAGTCCAGCTTTTCCTTGCTTTCCGGCAGTACAGGCTCGATGATTTTCAGACCATCTTGCCAGGCCAGCGCCGGAGTGATGCCCAAGCTTTTGTGACGGGCCTGGCTATAGACATCAATGACCCAGACATGAAGCAGCTTTTTAAACTCGGCCAGGGTCATGTTCGCAGAATTTTCGGCGTCGTAATCCCCGCGCTCGGTAATATTAGAGAACGTGGTTCCGGCAATTTTGTGGCTCAGTTGCCGATTAAACTTCCCTAAGAATCGCTCGATGGCACCTTTGTAGTGCGGCTGCTTTTTGGGGCAGTAGATGATTTCGATATTCAACTCAGCGCACATGCGTTTCAATTGCTCCGAATGGAATTCCAGACCGTTATCGCAGACCAGTGTGACCATGATGCCGTATGCAAGCCATTGGCATTCAACGTCCGGATACTGCTGGGCCACATAGTTTTTGGGCAGGATGGCATGCCGTAGCGCACGCATGACGGCCAGTTCTGACGGTGGCTCAAAGCCGATTTCAAAACCCAACGGTAACCTGGAATAGCGATCAAGAATGAATGTCACCGTGGGTCGACCAATGGTTAATCCGGTCAGATCATCAATGAGCAATAAATCCAAGGGCGTATGGTCAACTTCCGCCCGCTCCAAGATATATTTCGGTTCCGGGCCTCTGCCCGTTGCCCGGAAATGTTTGTCGGCCGCTTGCTTGCCTTTCCGAGCCGCCATGACCAAGTATTCATCATAGGTGCCAACGTAACGGTAGACGGTTGCTCGGCTGGGAATAGCGAGCGGGGTATTTCGATTGACGTTTAGTGCCTTAATTTTACGAGCCAATGCCTCATAGACATCATTAACACTATTGCCTTCGGGTTTTAGATAGATTTCTTCGACGAGCTGTTGAACCAAATTCTCCAGCTCTTTAACAATCTGGCGTTTATTTTTTGGGCCCTTGGCATATTTCACTAGAGCGGTAACCGAGCGATCTGCTTTTATCCAGCGTTTCCGCCAGCGATATAGACTGATTGTTGAAGGAGGAGCGCAGTCACCACTCTCATCAGACACTAACGTTATTACTCTGGATAAACCGGAACATGTGATTGCTTCTCCCAATAATTCATCGGCTTTTTTCAAGTATTTCAGCCGATAATAGACTTGTTGCTGTATCGACTCAGGATATGAAGATAAGTCCGGCTCAATCCGCTGCTTACTTTCCGGTGTCGCTGTTATGATCTGCTGACCGCCTAATATCAGTTCTCCAGAGCTGATAAAACCTAGCAGCGTGGTTTTGATATAACTGACTAATGACAAATCACTTTTGCGCTCTAACTGGCATTGACCATCCTCAAGCATGCGGATTAGACGGTACGGCACATTGTTTAAAATCAGGTCCTGTCCGGTATGTAAAGAAGCAAGTTTCATGATGGTCTCCAATAGCTGAGGTAAAAAGTGGGCTGGTGTTGTCGAGCGGTTGGTCAAAGTCAAAGCCGATATGCAATTGCGCAATAAGGGCAAAGGCCGTAGACCGGAAACCCAAAAATCGACTTAAAGCTTCCAAGGTTGGATCAGTTGTCTGTTCCACCCAAGCCTTGGCTTGTTCGGAAATATGAGGGGGAATCTGGAAACGCAGATACGGTCTTAGATTTGAAAAATTCCGGATTCGATGGGGAAAATTCAATTCGTCTTCGGTCAAGACGATGAAGTGGTAGCCTTTTTCGGCCAGAAACTGGTTGGCTACCTGTAGCCGCTCCAGTACTTTCAGCGTGAACAACTTAGATAACGGCTTTACTTCAACGTAACAAATTTCGCCGTTCTGCAAGGTCAGCTCAAAGTCCGGCGTATATCGGAACATTCCCTTTGATGCTGGTAGGTAGAAGGTTTGCGGCTGCTCCCTAAATGCCTTGACCACTGGGGAAAACTCAAAGTGGTAACAAGCTTTTTGTTCCAGTTGTGATTCCCACGCAACCATGCGATTCATCTTGGTCGATGAGTGTTGACCACGGACCAGTCCCCGAGAACGTGTCACGGGCTCTCTTGCCCGCTCGGCTTTGGGTTGTGGCGTAATATTCAGGCGCAACGCGGCACCCTGGCCGGCGCTATTGCGCCCGCCATACGAATTTATAGACATAACGATTCCTTACCGTGTTCGGTAATGAAGTTTTCTGTAGGTGGTAAGTTGTGCCAGGGTAGGCTTGACGAGAACCGTAAGCGGGGAGATACTAAACTTTCCAGGGCGGAGTATCTACTTCGCTTGCAGTGCGGGGCAAGCCATCTGGTTTGTTCCGTGCTGCACTTTACATATCGATTCTCCTTATTTTGGATTGTTTACTTGTAGGTGTACCTAGGGCGAGGACATTCAAGATTATCGCAACTTGTAATTCGGTTAACCTTCCCAGTTGTTTCCGCAATTCGTTGATCATCCGATATTCAACAAGCATCATGCCATCCGGTAATTGAAATGACTTTTGGGACTGTTCTACACTGTCCCATAAGGAAGCTTGCTCATCTTTGTCCAAATCCAAAGCGATAATCAGCTTATCCAATACTTGTTTCGATGGCGGTGCTTTTCGGCCTTTTTCCAGTGAACTGATGTAACAAGCCTGAACACCCAAATCTGTAGCCAATTGTTTTTGTTGCAATTGGCGACTTCGCCTGGTTTTCTCTAAAAAGAGACCGAATGGGGTCACAATGCTTCCTGATCCAAGTAACGTGCGACGAGGTTAATGAATTTTTTTCTGATTTGCAAATTCACTTTTCAAAAAAAATTATTTGTCAAGTATTTTTACCTGACAAGTAAGCTTTTTTACCGGACAAGGTCCAACTCAGAAAAATGCGTGGCTGGTCTCAAGAACAGCTCGCACCGGAATGCGGCATGGCACGAAGTTATTTGGGCGGAGTAGAGCGGGGAAAAAGAAACATCGCCTTACTGAATATTTGCAAATTAGCTGATGCGTTATCGGTCTCGCCAGCAGAAATGCTAAAGTTTCAAAGCAATTAAACGCGAGGCCTTAGATTTCAACTCCGATTCGATAGGAAAAATTCTCAGTAGTACTGCCGAATATAGCTATACGCCTTCTCAAACAGCTCCTCACCGGCATGCAGTTTGTATTTGAACAAGGATTTTCGTAGCGCCTTTTTGACCTCCCGCTCGCCGGCCAGGGTATTTTGCCAACCGGGAAAACGCACCAGCCGGACGATTTCGTCGATGTCCACCAGCAGGCGTTCAATAATAATTGGTGTATCGGCGATGACAAACCTTCGTTACAGTTGTAGAGCTGGGTTTGAAATGGCTTACTGGAAAATTTTCTTCACTTAAGAGGCTGTTACTTAGGTAGTAAAACCCAGTTTCAACAATAAAAACTCATTTAATTTCAGTTACGTAGCCGCTCTAATGGAAGTAATCAATGGTGATTCTACGGAATCGTAGATAAGATGAACCTGTGTTTTAGCACGGGTTAAGCCAACATAGAAAAGGCGTGATGCCTCTTTCAACTGCTCGTCGGTTCTATCAAACCCACTTGGGAATACACCATTCTCCAACCCTATCATTATGACCGCTTGGAACTCTAGCCCTTTCGAGCTGTGCAGCGTCATCAAGTTGAGCTGATCCGGACTCTTACCCTGATTCCCAAAGATTTCGACCGTGAAACCCTGCAAAATCCCACCTTTCGCTGCGGCATTTATCAGTTCTTCGAGGTTGTCTTTCTCGTCGGCGAGACCAGGCTCTTGTTCGAGCATTTCATTCAGCACATCACGACGTAGCGCCAAGATCCAACGGTGCAAAGGCAACGCGCCGCCCCGTAGCGAAAACAGGGCCGTAATTAAGTGCTTGCGAGCGGTCAACAATTCGGACTCATTCATCACTGAGCGGTACATGCGCCGCCATGCTTTTAGCAGCTGAGAAAGAGACACTTCTCCAGTCTGCCAACCTCCCGAGCACCAACGTGCTGCATCCATGAGCCACTCGCTCAAGCGTGTGCGCTTGATGGGCGAGCCGTTATCAAGCCGAAAATATCTCAGACTAAGAGCATCCGCCGCCTGTGCAATCGGTGAACCCTCATTAAGCGTCCGGTATAGTAGCGCTATATCTCCTGGCACCCACGAGGGATTCGCCTTCAGCAACGCTGGCACCAGCATCTGGAGTGCATAGTCCGCCTGCTCGCGGATGCCACACTCTAGGCGGTGAATCTGAATTTCGCCAGACCTCCCATCATGAGACTGGAACTCTGCCGGCTCAGGTAAAAGAGCCATGGAGGCAGCAATGATTCGATCTGCGCAACGGTAGTTCAACTTGAGTGCAACCGACTCCATTTGCCGGAGACCAGCCAAGGCTCTCAACAGACCCGGCTGAGCACCAGTGAATCCATAAATGGACTGGTCCGGGTCACCCACAGCAACGATTCGAACTCCCGCCCGAAGCAGTGCTAACACGATCCGATGCAGGGGTAAGCCGAGGTCCTGATATTCGTCGATCACGACCACCGGATACTTCGCCCGAATGGCGCGCCGGATCCACTCGTGCTTCTCGATAAGCTGCAAGCCGGCGAGAACCAGTCCGTCAAAGTCGATCAGGCCATTCTGTAGAAGCAAGGTTTCATAGGCCTCGACTACCTCCGTTTCTCGGCCGTCCCACGCATGCCACTCGTCGCTGCCGCGATCTGGAATGGTGCGCCTTAGCTTGTCGCTGGCGATACGAAACCACCCTGGCGCATTCCCACCCAGTTGTCTGCGATAGGCATCGCCAAATAGCGATCTCGCCTGCCTTGGCGAAGCCACAACCAAGGGATTGGGAACATCGAGCCCTGCCATCGCGGCGTAAGGCAACACCAGCTCAGTCAGACAGAATGAGTGGACGGTGGATAGAGAGAGACGATCACCGTCATCCACACCTAGCTTGGTTAACCGCGATCGCAACTCGCCGACACAAGCATTACTATAGGTGATGCATGCGATGCGGCGTGGACGGCGCACATCCTCAGCAATCAGTTGGGCGATCTTGACGGTGATCGTCTTAGTCTTGCCACTTCCAGGACCTGCCAGAATGACGCAGTTCCCCGATGACCGGTAAGCTCGCCACTGGTCTTCGTTTCCTCTCAAATCTTCTGCAACCTTGAGATAGGGCGGCGCCAGAGCACTCATGCGAGTTTGGCCTTCAGATACTTCAGAGCTTCCTTGATGTACACGGGGCATACATCGGCGCGCTCGTCAACGAGAACCGCCGAGAGGCGCTGTGCAACCCTTCCCTTGCCAATGGAGTCAATGTCCTTGAGGAACTGCAAGGGATCAAGCGAATCAGGATCGGCGGAAAGGTCTTTGAAGCGTGCATGCATCTTCTTATTGGTGGAGAGCTTCGTGATGGCTGTCAGGAAGTAATCTGCGGCTCCAGCCTTGAAGACATCAATTTCAAACGTGAACTCGTTCAGAAACACGCCGTAATTCGGTGCGAGCTTCATGACCTTCGCGAAATCACTCTTCGTCCAGACCTCTTCGTTCAGCAAGTGCTGCATGATCTGATTGACGACGCGATTTTCGCCATAGCTGTTCACGACGCCCACCTCATCTGGGTCAGCATCCTCTTGACTCACCACTTCACCCTTCGGGTCGAAGTCAGTCAGTATCACAAACGGAATATTAAGCCCTTTCGGACCCAATAGCTGAACATAGGGGGCGAAGTTTGTGCCGGCAATAGAGCAGACGGAGATGCCCAACGCATCAAAGTCCAAAGTCTCGTCATGCAGCTTAGCCAACGTGGGTAAGAGGAACTTCTCCGCATCACCCTCAACCAGGATGATCCCCTTCGAGAAAAATAGCTCACCGCGCGTGACGTCGATATAGCGTTCCAAATCTTCGCGATCGCTGGCGTTGAGCTTGATACCTTTTAGAGATCGCCCAATAGTGTGACCTTCTCCGGCAACATGGCGCAAAACCACCACATTGGCGAGCGGCGCCACACTTGCCACATTCGGTGAATGCGTCGTGAGAAGAATACTGCGCGGCTCTGGACCGGCCTGCGTTTCGTCTCGCGTCTGTAAGTAATTTCGGTAGATGAGCCGCTGCAGGTGAGGATGCAGGTGGGCCTCGGGTTCTTCTATCGCCAAAAACGTATGTTGCCGTTCTCCTTCATCCACTAAATACTGGTGCTCAAGATGCTTTAGCGCGAGGTAAAGCACATTGGCGGAACCAAGGCTGGCCTCGGCCACACCGCGCTTTCCACCATCGATCATCATTTGCAGTGCGCGCAGTAAACGTTCCGGATCAGTCGGCGAAAACCCCAGGGCTGTTTCCACGGCATGTTTATCGCCTACCATGGTAATCAGTTGATCGTTGACTTGGCTGACGACACTGGAAAGCTCAGGGAGTGCAGCAATCTTTGAGGTTATTGTGTGAACCTCGCCGGCGATCGCATTGAGCTCTTTCACATCCACCGTCTTAGCAGCTCGATCCAACAATGGTCTCAGCGGAGACCTCGACCAACGCGCCAGGTCAGACTCGGCGTCGCGCAAGGCCGGGAACAGGTCCATCGGCATCCATCGCCTTAATTCATAGCCGATCGAGTTTTCTGGCCGATCTCCACCGAAGAGAATGAATTCGTAATCCGCTTCGCTACGCGGTGCTCTTTCAAGCCCCTGCACTGGCTGATAGCGATAGGTAACTCGCGCTACCATCGGGTCTGGCTTCACCAAGTGATCTGCTAGTACCGCCAACAGATTCTCGTTGCCTTCAAAGTCCCGAAACTCGACGGACACCTCAATGATGTCTTCCGCTTTCAGTGGGCGGGTCAGCCCATCCCAAAAGTCATCAAGGCGCAGCTTACGCAATGAATCGGGAAGTGCTGGATCAAGGATCAACCGAAGTGCAAACAGGAGATTGGTCTTGCCGACCTTATTCTCACCAAGAACAACAGCATGCTCGCCAAGTCTGATATCAAGGTGCTTGAAGTTTCTAAAGTTTTTGATAATGATACGGCTTAGTCGCATAACAGTCTTGTCTCTTCCTCTAGATCTTTTTCTCAGAACCTGAGATCGGATGCGCATAGATGAGGCCTCTGGTCTGAGCGGCTTTCACTTTGCGGTCGATCATGTCACGCATGGTAAGGTGTCCCTCCAACACTAGAATTAGGTCCTCGCCATCAACAAAGAGCGTCTGAATCTCTTTGCCGATGACGAGGCTGTGAATTACTTCGGGACTAAAGCCGTTCACGGAAATGAACAGTCCACGTCCGTAAAGCTTACCTGCCACCTTTCCAGCGAACTGATAAACCGGCTCGTTGCTGGCAGACCTTTCCTGCCACTTGGCCTCAATGAGGTAATGCTCTCCGTCAAACTTCACAGCACCATCAACTTGTTCTCCGTTGACGCGGAACGCTTCCGTCGTTTCTAGACGCGAGAGACGGGAAAGTTCGGCGAGGATACGTTCTAGTGCGTAGCCGCGCTGCTGTCGTGACGTTTTGTTTGCAAGCAAATCGAGATATTCGCTGCGTAATTGTTCCAGCGAAGCGGTCGGCTGCTGTCGAACGGCGTCTTGAAAGACACGTCGTTCACGATCGGATTTGATCTTGGCATCTCGAATTTCCTGCAGTTGGCGCAAGTGGTCAAGGTTCCGCGTCGCTACGGAGCGATCCAATTTGCGAAGCTTGTCAAAGTAGTATGGGTCGAAGTGAGACCAGGTCAACAGCGACTGCAGCATCGCTCGAAATGAACCGAGTCCATTGTCTGGGCGTGCCGCAAGTGCATTGAAAAGTGTATCAATGACTTCATGACGCTTAAGAGCGTTCTCACCTTCAATCTGCAAAGAGCTGATTTCGGCCTTGGTGCATCCATGCTTCTCAAAGAAACCGACGATTTCCTTGCGTGGCCAAAACAGCGACAAAATGCAGTCCTTCATGCAGCCTTTAATGTCAGCTGGAAAATTCAACTTAAAATTTCCACTTAATCTACCAAACTAGTCTTTACTGATTCGTTTCATAAAATTTGAGATTTCATTTCACAATTGTGAGATTTTTTTCATGAATTATGAGATCTGACACCGACACACCGTTATACATCCAAATTCGCCACATCCAAAGCGTTCTTAACTATGAAATCCCGACGCGGTTCCACCACATCGCCCATTAAGGTGGTGAAGATTTCGTCGGCGGCGACTACGTCGTTGATGGTCACTTGCAACATGCGGCGGCTGTTGGCATCCAGGGTGGTTTCCCAGAGTTGTTCCGGGTTCATTTCGCCCAAACCTTTGTAGCGCTGGATGTGCTGGCCTTTTTTGACTTCCTTCATCATCCATTCGAATGCTTGCTTGAAGTTATCCACTTGCTGTTCGCGTTCGCCCATGCGCATGACGGAGGTTTCGCCGAACATGCTGAGGGTTTTTTCCACGTAGCGAGCGATTTTTTGATAATCGTTACCGGCGAAGAACGGCGCGTGCAAAACAAAGCTTTTGGTAATGCCGTGCAGGCGTTTGCTGACTTCTACATCAAAGTCATCGCTGCCGCGATATTTTAGCTGGGTGCTGAAGATGGCTTTGTGGCCACCTTCGTTCAGATTTTTTTGCAGTAAATCCAACCAGGCTTGCAGCTTCTGCTGGTCGGCTTTGATTTCGTCGCTTAACACCTGCATGTAAGTCATTTGCTCCAGATACAGGTCGTCGTAGCGTCTGGACAGGCGATTGATAATGCTCATCACATCGGCAAATTCCGTCGCGAGTTTTTCCAGGCCTTGGCCTTGTATGACCGGGGTATCGGCATCGGTTTGCAATTGCGCTTTATCCAAAGCGAGTTGGATCAAGTATTGGTTTAAGGCATTGTCGTCTTTGACGTAATGTTCTTGTTTGCCTTTTTTGACTTTGTACAACGGCGGTTGGGCGATGTAGATGTGGCCACGTTCGACCAACTCCGGCAATTGCCGATAGAAGAAGGTCAGTAGCAGCGTGCGAATGTGCGAGCCGTCGACGTCCGCGTCGGTCATGATGATGATGCGGTGGTAGCGGAGCTTATCGATGTTGTATTCGTCTTTACCGATACCGCAGCCCAACGCGGTGATCAGGGTGCCGACTTCTTCCGAGGAAATCATACGGTCGAAGCGGGCGCGTTCCACGTTAAGGATTTTACCTTTCAACGGCAGGATGGCTTGGGTGCGACGATCACGGCCCTGTTTTGCGGAGCCGCCCGCCGAGTCCCCTTCCACGATGAACAGTTCGGACAAGGCCGGGTCTTTTTCCTGGCAATCGGCGAGTTTGCCGGGTAAGCCGGCAATATCCAGGGTAGTTTTGCGACGGGTCATCTCGCGGGCTTTTCTGGCGGCCTCACGTGCTCTGGCGGCATCGATGATCTTGTTAACGATGGCTTTGGCAACTTGCGGCTGTTCAAGTAGGAACTCTTGCAGCTTTTCGTTCATGGTCGATTCGACCAAGGGTTTTACTTCCGATGAAACTAACTTGTCTTTGGTTTGCGAGGAGAACTTAGGATCGGGGACCTTCACCGATAACACAGCGGTTAAACCTTCGCGAGCATCGTCGCCGGTGGTGGCGACCTTTTCTTTTTTAGCCAGGCCGTTGGTTTCGATGTACTGATTGATGGTGCGGGTTAATGCACCTCTAAATCCGGCCAAATGCGTGCCGCCGTCGCGCTGTGGGATGTTGTTGGTGTAGCAGAACACGTTCTCTTGATAAGAGTCGTTCCATTGCATTGCCACTTCCACCGTTACGCCTTCTTTTTCGGCGATAAAGTGAAAGACTTTTTCAAACAACGGGGTTTTGTTTTTGTTGAGATGCTGGACAAAAGCGCTGATGCCGCCGTCGAATTCGAATACATCTTCTTTGCCGGTTCTTTCGTCGCGCAGCGAGATTCGCACACCGGAATTCAAAAACGACAGTTCGCGTAAGCGCTTAGCCAGGATGTCGTAGTGAAATTCGATATTGGTAAAGATAGTCGGGCTGGGCTTGAAGTTTATGTAGGTACCGCTTCCCTCACAATCACCTATCACCGCTAAAGGTGCTACGGGCTCGCCGAGCACGTATTTTTGCATGTGCAGTTTGCCGTTCTTACGAATCTTCAGCGTTAGCTCTTCAGACAAGGCATTTACCACGGAGACGCCTACGCCGTGTAAACCGCCGGAGACCTTATAGGCGTTGTCGTCGAACTTACCGCCAGCATGCAAGATAGTCATAATTACTTCGGCGGCGGAACGGCCTTCTTCTTTGTGTATATCCACCGGAATGCCGCGACCATCGTCATAAACGGATACGGACCCATTTTCATGAATGACGACATCGACGCCTTTGCAATAACCAGCCAGCGCTTCGTCGATGGAGTTATCAACCACTTCGAACACCATGTGATGCAAGCCGGAACCATCATCTGTGTCGCCAATGTACATGCCAGGACGTTTTCTGACCGCATCCAAGCCTTTTAGTACTGTGATATTCGAACTGTCGTAATTTTCACTCATGGGTGTATCCATTGTGTTGTGTTTTACCGCAACGATGCACGGTCTTCATGTCACGCATGAATCGGTTGTATCGTGTGTGATGGGAGTTGTTAATTTTTATTATTTGTTCCACGTGAAACATCAAAATTGTTTTACATCGCCGTGTTCCACGTGAAACCATTTATAGTTTTCTACTGAACTTAAATCGCCAAAATCAGCTATATCGGTACTGCTGATAAAAACCTGGCAACTTAATCCAACAAGGTATTTTATCAATTTTGCCCGGTTTTCGGCATCCAATTCGGATGTTAGATCGTCTATCAAAATGCAACAGGCATTCGGGCTTTCCTGATTCAATAAGGTGACTTGCGCTAACAGCAAAGCCAGGACTAAAAGCTTTTGCTGTCCACGGGACAAATAGTCTCTTGCCAACCTTTTGTGCAGATACGTTTGAAAATCGGCGCGATGCGGACCACTATGGGTAAACCCGTAACGCATATCTCGATCCAAATCATTTTTTAATATCAAGTCTAAGGGTTGGCTACTATCCCAACCGGATAGGAAGCGCAAATCGACGTTTTCCTGATTCAAAAAATGCTTAGCCATTTCCAGAAACACCGGTTGCAGGCTTGCCAAGTAGGTCACTCGAAAATCGTTAATCACCTGACCGTATTCCACAAGTTCCTTATCCCAAGCTGAGAGCTGTTTAATCTGTCGCGTCTTCAACAAGGCATTCCGTTGCTGCAAAGCCTTATTAAACTTGCGCCAACAGGGCAAAAAGTTTTTGTGCTGATTAAAAATCCCCCAGTCTAAAAACTCTCTACGGATTTGCGGTCCGGAATCCAGCAAGCGATAACTCTTGGGATGAATCAACTGCACTGGCAAGGCGTAAGCCAGATCGGCTTTTTGTCTATCTTCCTGGTCGATGCGAATCTGGCATTGCTTATTATCAATTTGAATACCCAGCGTGCTGACGGATCCGGACTGTTGCCTATTTTGTGCGGAAACCGTCAATTGCGGCTGATCAAACGAAATAGCCTGTTTGGTATGAGTGGTTCTGAACGAGCGGGACCTACCCAAGATAAAAATGGCTTCCAGCAGCGAACTCTTACCGCTGGCATTGGCACCGGTGATGAAATTAATGGCAGGAGACGGCGAAATACTTGCGGAATGGATGTTTCTGACCGACAGCACATCCAGCTTTAACAAGGTCATAATCCCTGGACAACCTACATCCGCATTGGCATCACAATAAATTTAAATAAAGGCTGTTCGGGTTCTTCAATAAAACAACTGCTGGCATTGCCGGCTATGGTCAGCACCGCCATTTCGGAATCCAAATTGGACACAGCATCCAACATATACTGCGAGTTAAACGAAATACTCAAGGGCTCACCTTGATAATCGATGATCAGCTCTTCCTCGGCCTCATCATGTTCTGGATTATGGGTGCTGAGCTTCAGCAAATCGCCGGATATATCGAAAGTCACACCTTTGTACTTCTCGTTGGACAGAATCGCCACCCTGGTCAAGGCATCTCGCAAGACTTGCTTTTGGATCAGCAACGGACTCATAAAGCTTTGATTGAACACTTTACTGAAGTCCGGAAATTTGGCATCGATCAACTTGGAAGAAAACACCACATCCTTGTAATAAATTCGGATGTTGTTGCTGGAAAACTGGATATTCAATTCAGCATCTGCATCATCGAGCAAACGACTGAGTTCCTGCACCGCTTTTCTGGGCATGATGATGCGGGATTCATAACCGGTCGCTTGGCCAATATCGTCTTCATAAATCGACAAACGATGACCATCGGAAGCCACCAGCTTCAGCCTGGAATTACTCACATTCAGGAGCAATCCGTTCAAGTAGTAGCGTACATCCTGATTAGCCATGCAAAACACGGTTTTATCCAACGCCTTCTTGAATTTGCCGGCATTCAGCAAAAAGCTGTGCTCAAACTCTGACTCATTGAATTCAGGGTAATGCTCAGCCGGCAAGGTGCTTAAGGAAAATCTGCTGCGGCCGGATACAACTTTGACTTTATCGTCTTGTAATTCGAAGTGAATTTCCGCGCCATTAGGTAATAAGCGGCAAATATCCAGAAATTTTCTGGCTGGAACCGTGATTTCACCGGAATGTGCTATTGATTCAATATTTAACTTAGCAACGATCTGAATTTCCGTATCCGTACCGGTCATCACCAGCTGCTCGTCGCTGGCCTGCAACAACACATTGGACAGAATCGGCATGGTTTGCCGTTTCTCGATAACGCTGACGATTTGCTGCAACGGCGGCAAAATTTGATCTCTGCTAATAATAAATTTCATATAAATATCTTTTATATATTGTTACTACTATGTAAACAAAAAGCTGTGGAAAACTGGTTTTATCTAATTTAAATCAAAATCTTAGCATGTATCAAACATTGTTGTCGGATACCCTTATAGCTTGTATGGGGTTTGTGGATAAGCTGGATAGGCTATTTCCGGCACACTTTATCCACAACTTAAGCGCAATTAATGCGATAAGGTTCTCAACAGGTTTTTGTAATCTTCCGCCATCTTCACATCGTCATCTTTCAACTCAGCCACCCGCTTGCAAGCGTTGATGACCGTGGTGTGATCGCGTCCGCCAAACGCATCGCCGATTTCCGGGTAGCTGTGGGAGGTCAATTCCCTGGCCAGACACATGGCTACCTGTCTGGGCCGGGTGATGGATTGTTTGCGGTTTTTTGACGATAAATCGGCCACTCTAATCTTGAAATACTCGGCCACGGTCTTTTGAATGTTATCGATACTGATCAACTTGTCTTGCAGGCTAATCAAATCGTGCAACGCTTCTTTGGTAAATTCCAAGGTGATGTCGCGGCCGGTAAATTGCGAGTTGGCAACCACCCGGCGCAACGCACCTTCCAGATCTCTAACATTGGAAGGTATGCGTTTAGCAATGAAGAAAGCGATATCTTGATCCAGATCCACACCGACCTGCATGGCCTTTTTAATCAAGATCGCGGCGCGGGTTTCCAGATCCGGCGGTTCTATGGCCACCGGTAAACCCCAACCAAAGCGGGATTTCAAACGGTCTTCCAAGCCATCGATTTCTTTCGGATATTTATCGCAGGTTAAAACCACCTGATGTTTGTTATCCAGCAGGTTATTAAAGGTATGGAAAAACTCTTCCTGCGAGCGTTCCTTACCTGCCAGAAACTGGATGTCGTCCATCAATAAAATATCAATGCTGCGGTAGTACTCTTTAAATTGATTGATGCTGTTTTGTTGCAGTG
Organism: Methylomonas fluvii; assembly: GCF_014850975.1. Taxonomy (GTDB): domain Bacteria; phylum Pseudomonadota; class Gammaproteobacteria; order Methylococcales; family Methylomonadaceae; genus Methylomonas; species Methylomonas fluvii. The sequence goes on from NZ_JACXST010000001.1 coordinate 636,532, forward strand.
CCTTGACCATGTCCTGCACAAACTTCTCGGAATGCAGATAGACAATATTGGCATCGGGTTTTTTCAACAACACCGCGTTGCCTATGGCATGCATCAAGTGGGTTTTGCCCAGACCGGAACTGCCATAGATAAATAGCGGGTTGTAGACCTTACCGATATTATCGGAAACCGTCATCGAAGCCGCTCTGGCCAATTGATTGGATTTACCTTCCACAAAGCTTTCAAAGGTGAAGGCTTTGTTTAAAAAATTCGGTTGATTCTTCTTTTGCGCCGGACTCTTATTAAGTGTCGGTACTTTGATGGTCGGCGATTTTTTACTGCCAATTTCAAACTGCACCGCCAAGGTTGCATTGGAAAACTCGTTGACGGCGTCCTCGATGATCGCGAAAAAATGCTGTTTGATGTGGTCGATAATAAACCGGTTGGGGGCAAGCAATTTTAACTGGCTGTCGGTTTCCACTGCTTGCAGCGGCCTGATCCAGGTGCTGAAATCGGTACTGGGAATTTCATGTTCAAGCTTGGCGAGGCAGTTGTTCCAAATCACACTCATCGGCATTCAAGAAGGGGCTTAGAAAGGCCTTGCATGATACCACAGTGACCGCTTAGGGCTTGACTCTGTGGACGTTATCAGAAAAGAATGACGGCCGCATGGATTACCCTCATTACTACACATGATTTCGGGCAAACTTTATATTATTTCCGCTCCATCCGGGGCGGGCAAAACCAGCTTGGTTAAACAACTCATTGCCGAGATGGACGATTTGGCCGTGTCGGTATCCCACACGACGCGAGCAATGCGCAGCGGCGAACAGGATGGTGTCGATTACTTCTTTGTTTCGGTCGAGACTTTTAAAGCCATGATCGAGCGGCAAGCCTTTTTAGAGCATGCGCAAGTGTTCGACAACTTTTATGGCACCGCACAACAAACCGTAGAAGATAATTTGGCCAAAGGGCTGGATGTGATCTTGGAAATTGATTGGCAAGGCGCTCAGCAGGTCAGAAGGATGTTGCCGGAAAGCCTATCGATTTTCATCCTGCCGCCATCCATCGAGGTATTGAGCCAGCGCCTGCAAAACCGCGGCCAGGATAATCCGGAGGTGATTGCCCGGCGCATGCGCGACGCGGTGACGGAAATGAGCCATTATCCGGAGTACGATTATTTGATCGTTAACGACGATTTCAATCTGGCGTTGCAGCAATTAAAAAGCATTGTGACCGCAAACCGCTTAACCCAAAATCAACAACAAAAAACCTTGGCAGCATTGTTGCAAGATTTACTTAACTAATAGAACTAACAACACTTATGAAAACTAGAAAAACGTCTTATCTGTTTGCCACGCTGATTGTTTCGGCGTTGACCCTTGCCGGCTGCTCCAGCGATGAAGCGGAAACTCCCAAAGCCAGTGCCCCATCTGCAAGTAAAAAAGCTGTCCACCGCGTGGATAGCGGTGAAGCGACCGAACCTGAGAAACGTCAATTCGAAAAAGAATTTTCGGCCAAATGCGTCGCGCGGGAACTGAAAAACTCGAATAATAAAGACGTCGATCAAAAGCGCTTTGAAGAAAGTTGCGACTGCATTGCAGAACACATCATGAAAGATCTATCGGAAATTGATGCCGAAAAATATCTGGAAGATCACGAAGACACCCACACCTTGCAGATCAAATTTGATGCTGCGGCGTATTTCTGTTTGCAAAACAAACCGCAGCCCAAAGGCCCACATTTATTCGGCAAACCGCAATAACATCGTAGGTTGGGTTAGCTCGATAAATCACAACTCAACATTCAAAGTTTACGTGTTGGGTTACGGCTAGCGCCTAACCCAACCTACCGTTTTACCCAATCCATCATTCCCCATGACACTATCTTCCGAATTATTTTCTCAAGCCAAACAATACATTCCCGGTGGCGTTAACTCGCCGGTGCGTTCCTTCAGTGGCGTCGGCGGTACGCCGGTATATTTCGATCATGCGGCCGGCGCTTACGTTTACGACAGCGAAGGTAAGCGCTACATCGATTATGTCGGTTCCTGGGGGCCAATGATTTTGGGCCACGCGCATCCGGCCGTGATCGATGCGGTTAAACATAGCGCCGAAAAAGGCTTGAGCTTTGGTGCGCCCACCGAAATAGAAACGCTGATGGCGCAAACAGTCTGCGAACTGCTACCGTCCATAGAAATGATCCGCATGGTCAGCTCCGGCACCGAAGCCACCATGAGTGCATTGCGCCTGGCACGCGGTTATACCGGCCGCGACAAGATCGTTAAATTCGAAGGCTGCTACCACGGCCATTCCGATTCCTTGCTGGTCAAAGCCGGTTCCGGCGCTTTGACTTTTGGCGTACCCAGCTCACCCGGCGTGCCAGCCTCGGTAGCTGCCGATACCCTCACCCTGACTTACAACGACAGCGATGCGGTGCGCAACACCTTCGCCGAGCTGGGTGACAAGATTGCCTGCATCATCGTTGAACCGGTAGCCGGCAATATGAACTGTATTCCGCCCGAGCCGGGATTTCTGCAAACCTTGCGCGAGGTTTGCGACCAATACGGCAGCGTGTTGATTTTCGACGAAGTGATGACCGGCTTCCGCGTCGGCTTGCAAGGCGCACAAGGTCTGTACGGCATCAAACCGGATCTGACCACGCTCGGTAAAATCATCGGCGGCGGCCTGCCGGTCGGCGCCTTTGGCGGCAGCCGCAAAATCATGGAATATCTGGCGCCGCTGGGTCCTGTCTATCAAGCCGGCACCTTGTCCGGCTGCCCGGTGGCGATGGCCGCCGGCTTGAAAACTCTGGAACTGATCAACCAGCCGGGTTTCTACGAAGATTTAACCGCCAAAACCGCTAAATTATTGGCCGGATTACAAGCTGCTGCCGATCAGGCCGGCATCGCCTTTACCACCAACCAGGTCGGCGGCATGTTTGGTTTGTTCTTTAGCGATGAAAAATCGGTCAGCCGTTTTTCACAGGTTATGGCTTGCGATGTCAATCGCTTTAAGCAATTCTTCCATGCGATGCTGGATAAAGGTGTCTACCTAGCGCCGTCGGCTTTTGAAGCCGGATTTGTTTCCGCCGCGCATACGGATGAGGATTTGCAGGCAACGGTGGATGCGGCGGCTGAGGTGTTTAAAGCGTTGTGAGATTGTGGTGTCCGAGTAATATATGAAAACCTTTTAATTACTTGTTAGGCTTATGTATCACTATAACCCCTTCATCTATTTCGCTTTAATTGTTGCCTTAACTCTTATTGGCTGCTCTCATGAGTTTGAATTTGGTGTGGTGAGTGGACCACTTCAAATCCCCGCGAACACACGGGTGTCAATCAGAAATCCAGAACATATAGTAACCCCGAACCATTATGATTCTGTTTGCGTGCTTCCAGCCGAGCCATATGTGGTTGCGGACGCAGTTTTCGGGCCAAATGGGGTGGTACCACCAAAATTTGTCGGCCCCAATGGAGCGTCGTTCTCACCGAAAATCTTTGTTAGGAATGCCTCAGGTATAGAGGATCCTTTACCAAGCATTTCCGAAGCTCTTACCAAAACCGGAACTTGGCTTTGTTTTAGGTCATTGGACAGCAATCAAAAAATACACTTACCGTATACTGAGATAGCACTAGAAAGCTCTGAGGCTATGTATATAAAGTCAATTAAGTGGGATAGCACTGAAATATCGTTCTAACAGGGCTACTTTGTGCGGTTACGTAAGCTCCGCTAACCGCACTTTAATGCCCTGCTTGGGCCAGTTAAGTGGCTTGGTTTCGCGTTGCTCTTCCCAGCCTATCTATTCTCCAGTTCTGAGTTAGATCGCTGTATTTCTAACAAGCGATCATCGCGTTCACGCACCAGCCAATACGTCACGCCTAATACTAACGTCGCTACTGCCAAGGCCAGCAATACCTCGGCGGAGGTTTTGCCCAGATCCAGCACGATAAACTTGCGCGCAAGCGCCAACATGGCAATCAACAGCACGACCTTGGTTTGAATGACACTTTGCTCGCGGGTCACGACGTATTGCAAGGTGTGATTAAACTCCAGCGCAATCAGCAGGGTCATGATTTCGCCGAACACCTGTTGAAATATTTCGTGGTCCAAAGGATTCAAAGCATCGAATACCAGTCCGCCGATTACCCCAACGAATAACCTGAACAAAGCGACGCTGACCACTAACATCACCAAAAAGGTCAGCGAAAACGCGACGCCGCTTTCGAAGCGTTGATAAAACGTCAATGCATTCCAGTCCTTACAAAAATTTCGCCAACTTGATATGTGATTTTTCATGCCGTTTACTCCTTGATCTTCAAAAGATAAATGCACTTAGTATGAATATGCGCGAAAGTAGTTGCCGCGAGTTAGAATTTCAATAGTTCCCCCATTCTTGGCGCGACAGTGGTTTTTACAGATAACCGATTTGGACTAAAACAGATGAATAGACTGACCAAGCACATTGAATCGCTTTTATCGGTTTGTAACCAGAAATGCGCGTACCCACATAACAAATTAAACGAGTCTTTGCTTTTGGTGTTTGGCTTGCTCACCGTATTTCCACATCTGAGCCACGCCGATTTTGTTACCCACCCACTGAACGACGCCCCGACCGCTCAATCAGCGGAATCCCCAGCCCCGCCAGCCGCTACCGAGACTGAGCAGCCCAATCAAGCGGAAGTTGACTTTAACGAGCAGTTTGGCGAAAAGAAACTGGGCACTTGCAGCATGACCTACAAGATGGAGGGCTTTTCGCTGGCTTATAAGCAATACGACGGCACCGGCGAAATCACCTGCCGAAATGGCCAAAAGGCCCCGGTCAAGCTGTCCTCAAAAAGCATAGGTTTTACGATTGGTTATTCGGTTATCGAAGGCGAAGGCCATTTCACCGATGTGAAATATATCAGCGAAATTTTTGGCGATTACATTTCGCTGGGCAATCACTTTGGCATTAAAAACTCGGTGGATAGGCAAGTATTGACCCGCGGCGAAATTTCTCTGGTGTTAATGGGTAAAGGCAAGGGCTTTGATATTGGCTTTACGATTGGGGATTTATCGATCAAGCCGCGATAAGCCGTTCGCTTGATGCATTAAGAGGGTTTCGATGGAAATAGGAATAGGGATGGCACTGGCGGCAATACCGTTGGCGACTTTGCTTGGTTACCTGGCTTGCACCTGGCTGAGCGGTAAGCGGCAGCGCGAATTGCAAAGTCAGTTAGAGCAGCAGCAACAGCAAGTCCAACAACAGGCTGTTAAATTGGCGGTGGCCGAAGAGCGGGTTTTGCTGTTGGCGCAAAAAGAATCCGAACTGAAGTTGCTACAGCAACAATTGTTAGAGTTGAAAACCGAAAACGCGGATCTCAACGCCCGTCAGCAAGAACAACACAAAAGCAACGCTGAGAAAATCCGCCTACTGCAAGATGCGGAAAATCAGCTAAAAACCCAGTTCGAGAATCTGGCGCATAAGATCTTCGAAGAACGTGGCAAGCAATTTACCGAACACAATAAAGTCAGTATCGAAAGTTTGGTCGCGCCGCTTAAGCAACAACTCGGCGAATTTAAAAACCGGGTTGAAAGTGTTTACGACAACGAAACCAAGGACCGCATTTCCTTACGCGAAGAAATCGTCTCGCTACGCCGCGATACTGCCAAAATGAATCAGGAAGCGCTGAACCTGACCCGCGCCTTGAAAGGCGATCATAAAACCCAAGGCAACTGGGGCGAAATGATCCTGGAAAAAGTCTTGGAACAATCCGGTTTACGCAAAGGCATCGAATACGAAACCCAAGGTGCGTTTCGCGACGAAGATAATCGGCTGTTCAAGCCCGATGTCATCGTCCGCTTACCGGAAAACAAGGATGTAATCATCGATTCCAAAGTTTCATTGGTGGCCTACGAGCGTTATTGCTCGGCGGAAGACGATAACCAACGCATCGAAGCGCTGAAACAACATACCGAAGCAGTCAGAAACCACATCAAAGGTTTAAGCAATAAAGACTACTCCAGTTTGAAAGGTCTACGTTCACTCGACTTTGTATTGCTGTTCATGCCCATAGAAGCCGCTTTCATGGCAGCGTTCCAAGCAGACGAAAAATTATTCAACGATGCGTTTGAACACAAAATCGTCGTCGTTACGCCTACGACATTGCTGGCGACTTTACGCACCGTGCAAAACATCTGGCGTTACGAGCAACAAAACGAAAACGCCCGCTTGATCGCCGATAAAGCCGGCAGCCTTTACGACAAGATTAGAGGTTTTGTCGAAGACATTGAAAAACTGGGCAACCAACTCAGCACGATACAAAAAACCTACGACGGCATCGTCAACAAACTGAGTAGCGGCAGCGGCAATTTGCTGCGTCAAGCCGGGGCCTTAGAAGAATTGGGAGTGAAAGTTAAGAAGAAGTTGCCTAAAAGCCTGACCGAACAACTATCTGCAGAAGATTGATGTTTCTTGGGGGGCTTAATGGCTAGAATCTAGGCGCAATAATAGTAATAACTTTATATAGATCTTAAGATTATTATTACTATTAGCTGTGAAAAATCTGTGGAAAACACCGTTTATTAACCTTAATTCAAAGTCTTATTGAAAATTAACGCTGTTATGCGTAAGGCTTTTTGCTTGTTTATAGACTGGGGATAATTCGAATCCGGGTTTTTTCAGACAACTTATCCACAAATTCATAGCCCATCGACCAACAAGTTTTCAACAGAAACCGTTTTTTGGGCCGTCTTTTCCGGTGATACGATTAACAGCTAAATAGATGTGGGTCGAACCACAAGCGCCATCTCTTAACATTGCCCGTTGAAATACACCTATCCGGACCCTATGTCCGGATGGGCCCAAGTAATCCATGCAGCGTGCTAACATGACTAAAATTTCCAAAAGGAATGTTTACTGAACTAGGCTAGAGATACTCATGGTCAACCCGGCAGAATTACGCCCCAAAATAAAAGCTTGCCTCAATGCATTGGATGCTACCCGGCCCGTGGTATTCGGCGAGCATCCTTTGATCGCGGACGGGGTTAGCGAAGACCTTTACGTGGAAGGTTTACACGGACCCGATAGGCCCCTGGTTCGGGTACTGGCCGATCGCATAGATTTTGACGAAGGCGGCGGTACCTATTTATTTTCCGGAAACCGTGGCACCGGCAAGACCACCGAACTGATGCGTCTGGCGGAAATGCTGCGCGAGCAGGGTTGCGAAGTGTTTTACGTTGATATGGCGGAATACTTGAATTTAACCATGGCCGTGGAAATCACCGATTTTCTGATCAGCATGCTCGGCGGTTTATCGGAAAAAATCGAAGACCGCTACGGTCACGATCCCGCCAACATCGGCTTTTTCGAACGGGTTTGGAATTTTCTGCAAAGTGAAGTCAACATTGAGGAACTTGGCTTGGAAGCCGGCGAGGACCTCAAAGCCAGCTTGAAAATGTCGCTGCGGGAAAATCCCATTTTCAAGAAAAGACTCCAGGAAGGCACTCGCGGTCACGTCGCCAGATTGGTACAGGAAGCGCGCAAATTCGTCGAAAACGTTGTGGCTGTCGCCCGCCGCAAAGCAGGTCAGCCCGATAAAAAAGTGGTGTTACTGTTGGATTCGGTGGAACGCTTGCGCGGCGTCGGCGATAGCGAAGACATAGGTAAAGTGTTCAAGAGCGTGGAAACCATTTTTTCCGGGCATGCCGACAAATTGCGTTTTCCGCCGCTGTATTTGGTTTGCACTATTCCGCCGTATTTGACAGCCTTGGCCGGTAGCCTGGCTGCTTTGTATTCCGGCGGCAAAATTTATATGCTGCCCAGCGTGCATGTTTACGAAAACCGTCCGTTAGACGGCGCAGCGCCGGTGCCTTCCGAAACCGGACTGAATGCGATGGTGGATATTGTCGGTCGGCGTTTTCCGGCATGGAGTCAGTTTTTTCATAGACAGCAACTATTGCGCTTGGCCGCCAATTCCGGTGGCGATTTGCGCGATTTTTTCCGGTTGGTGGGTTTATGCATCACCGAAGCCCTGTACCAGGAATCCCTGCCGTTGCCCGATGCGGTGCTGACCAGCGCGGAAAGCGCCTTGCGTAACGATATGCCGCTGGCGCGCGACGACAAACAGGTGTTGGCGCGGGTGTTGGAAAAGCACGACCGGCAATTGGAAAGCCTGGACAAACTCCCGGATTTTGCCCGCTTGACCGAAGGCAAATACATCCTCAACTACCGCAACGGCGATGACTGGTTTGATGTGCATCCGCTGCTGCGCGACATCGTTGCCAAAGGTGACTGACGCCGATTATCAAAACGAGCTGGACCGCATTTGGCGTAGGCTGCGCCCGCATCTGGAATGGGCGCGCGGCTTTATGCTGGCGGTGTTGTTCAGCCGGCATCCGGCACCGATCCAGGCCTTAAAACAGCGCCTGCAAGACTTGCTGAGTATCAATACCCTACCGTTACGGCATTTTGTTTTGCAACAGCCCGACCAACTGGATGCCACTTTGGCGGCGATACTGGCTGTCCGGCCACTGGGCGACAAACGTCCGCCCTTGTGGTTGGAGCTGCGCTTGGATGGCGATAGCCAGCGCCGGGCGGTGTGGCAGTTGCTGGCCCGTCTTAACGAAAGACGCTTTTTATTGGAGCGCGATGTCGCCTGCCCTCTAGTAGTGCTGTTGCCGGCCGAGTTTCGTATTGATGTGCCCAGCATGCTGCCGGATTTATGGAGCATCCGCAGCTTTACCGCCGATTTACCGACGCCGGTGCCTATCGTACCGACAAGCCGCTCCGAGTATGTACCGGCTTATGCCAGCTTGGCGGCCAGCCGGGAATTGTCGGCTGCCGAACTGGAATGGCGGCGCTTGTGGGCAAACACCACCGACAAACAGCGGCTGTCGGCGGATGCGGCTTTTGCCGCGCTTGACGCAGCTATGGAGAGAATGGATTACGCTGCCGCCGGGCAAGTTGTCGAGCAAATGTTGCCGGTATTGCGGCAATCGGCCGAGAAGCCTGACACGCCCGACGCCAAGCGCAGTGTCAGCATGATTTTGGCTTACGCCGGCGATATAAACCAAGCCTTGGGTCGGCTGGAGGATGCACGGGTAGCCTACGCCGAAAGCCTGGACTTGAGCCGGCAACTGCGGGAGGCGCTGGGCGACAGTCCGCAAGTGCTGCGCGATTTGAGTATTTCGCTGGACAACATCGGCAATGTGGATAATGCCCTGGGCCGCTTGGAAGAAGCGCGGGCGCCCTATGCCGAAAGCCTGAGTTTGCGCCGGCAACTACGGGAGGCGCTGGGCGACAGTCCGCAAGCGCTGCGCGATTTAAGTGTGTCGCTGGACAACATCGGCGACGTGGATAATGCCCTGGGTCGCCTGGAAGCCGCGCGAGCGGCCTGCGCCGAAAGCTTGGGCTTGCGCCGGCAACTGCGGGAGGCGCTGGGCGACAGTCCGCAAGCGCTACGCGATTTGAGTGTGTCGTTGAATAACATCGGCGATGTGGATAATGCCTTGGGCCGCCTGGAAGCCGCGCGGGCGGCCTACGCCGAAAGCCTGGACTTGAGCCGGCAACTGCGGGAGGCGCTGGGCGACAGTCCGCAAGTGCTGCGCGATTTGAGTATTTCGCTGGAGAAGATCGGCGATGTGGATAATGCCCTGGGCCGCTTGGAAGAAGCGCGGGCGGCCTATGCCGAAAGCCTGAGTTTGCGCCGGCAGCTGCGGGAAGCGCTGGGTGACAATCCGCAAGTGCTGCGCGATTTAAGTGTGTCGCTGGACAAGATCGGCAATGTGGATAATGCCTTGGGCCGCCTGGAAGTGGCGCGGGCGGCCTACGCCGAAAGCCTCGACTTGAGCCGGCAACTGCGGGAGGCACTGGGCGACAGTCCGCAAGCGCTGCGCGATTTGAGTATTTCGCTGAACAAGATCGGCAATGTGGATGAAGCCCTGGGCCGCCTGGAAGCCGCGCGGGCGGCCTATGCCGAAAGCCTGGGCTTGTGCCGGCAACTGCGGGAGGCGCTGGGCGGCAGTCCGCAAGCGTTACGCGATTTGAGTATTTCGCTGAACAAGATAGGCGCGGTGGATAAAGCCCAGGGCCGCCTGGAAGAAGCGTGGACGGCCTATGCCGAAAGCTTGGGCTTGCGCCGGCAACTGCGGGAGGCGCTGGGCGACAGTCCGCAAGCGCTGCGCGATTTAAGTGTGTCGCTGGACAACATCGGCGACGTGGATAATGCCCTGGGTCGCCTGGAAGCCGCGCGAGCGGCCTGCGCCGAAAGCTTGGGCTTGCGCCGGCAACTGCGGGAGGCGCTGGGCGACAGTCCGCAAGCGCTACGCGATTTGAGTGTGTCGTTGAATAACATCGGCGATGTGGATAATGCCTTGGGCCGCCTGGAAGCCGCGCGAGCGGCCTGCGCCGAAAGCTTGGGCTTGCGCCGGCAACTGCGGGAGGCGCTGGGCGACAGTCCGCAAACGCTGCGCGAATTGTTCGTGTCGTTAATCAGGATCGGCGTGGTGGAGCAGGCCCTCGGACGGTCGCGTGAGGCAGAGGTCTTTTTTAAGGAAAGCAAGGAGTTAGCCGCAAAACTGGCGGCGGCCTTTCCCAATATTCCGCAATATGCCAAAGATCTGGCCTGGGTCAGCGCCCGCCTGCAAGCCCTGGAAAACAACGATCAGCTAGACTAAGCTGCAAACGCAGTATGCCGCCTTTGCCAAGTTTGTGATGCCGATGATAGGTGGTAGCATGCGGCGAGTTGAATCGCCTTGTATCCAAAGCCCAGCGGAGACCGCCTCTATGAATCAAAATAAGCCGGACGTTTTCAGCCAGCTGCATATCGACATCGCCCGCAATTCCACAGACGATTTCAATCTGTTCCACGATAGCCGGAAGTGGCAGAACATCAACGGCAATCCGTTTAATGGCCCGATTACCTTGGGGTTTCAGCTGGAGTCCTTGATCGAAGGCAAGATAGCCGATTATCGCCGGCAACATGACGAAGAAAAATTGCTAGCCGAACAGGGCTTGAACTTCAGCAATTACCAGTTTGCCTTTGCCAATGCCATTAAGCCGGGCCAGGCGATTGAAGTGGATATTAAAGACTCGGTATTTAAGAACGAACCGTCGCCAAGCTTGAGCAATCGGATTATCGTCAAGGCCGACGGCAAACTGGCTCTGACCGGCTATAAAAAAGAAACCGCTGAGCCGCTGTTTTTAGATCAGCCGGATTTGTCTCGGGTCGGCGAATTAAAAATCCAGCCTGACCGTTGTTTTTTGAATAATGGTTTTTTTCTAAAACGTAAGTTCATGATGACCAGCAATGCCAAGAATTTTCTGTGTGCATCGCTACGTGATCAAACCCAGTATTTCGACGAATTGCAGGATAAGGTGATTTTCCCGGAGATGTTTCCGTGCGCACTGCTCTCCAGTGCGTTACTGGAAAAAGCTTTGAAATGGCTGCACGATTTCGAGCGTAACCCCATGGTCTATACTTCGCACAAAATTTCTATCGACAGGCGCTGTTTGTCGCAGCTTAAAAGTAACGACGCGGTGCATATTTTGATCAAACCCGCGGCAGATTGCGCCGCGCACGATTTCGGCGATTTGAACGCCACACCCTTGGATTACGAATGTTATGGCCTCGTCAACAATCATAATGCCTTGTTGTTTAGAGCATTGATTTCGTTGGTGCCGCTGGAGTTAATCCGCAAGGCAATGGCATAAGTAACGCTGGATGCCGTTCGGTCTATTTTAAAGGGGATAAAATGAAATATTTGTTGTTGACGTTGCCGCTATTGCTGGCTGCTTGCGAAAAACCAGCGCCCACGGCATCAGCGCCCAGACCGGCTTTAGTGGTGACAGTAGGCGAACAAACCGCAGCCGCTCCTATCATATTGGTAGGTGAAATTCGCTCCCGCTACGAAAGTGCTCAAGGTTTTCGCATCAACGGCAAAATTATCGAACGCAATGTTGATACAGGCGCAGTGGTGACGAAAGGTCAGCTGTTGGCCAAACTGGATAGTATGGATACCGGTTTATCCACCCAAGCGGCGCAGGCGGAAGTCCGGGCGGCGGAAGCCGATTTAGCCTTGGCCCAAGCAGAGCTGGATAGGCAACGCCAATTACACGCCAGCAAATTCATTTCCAACCAGGCTTTGGATATTCAGGAAGCGCAATTCAAGGCCGCGGCGGCCAGGGTAAAGCAAACCCGCGCACAAGCCGCGGTAACCGGCAATCAGTCGCGCTACACGCAGTTACTGGCGGAGCGGGATGGCGTGGTTACCCGAGTTCAGGCCGAACCGGGCCAGGTGGTTGCTGCCGGCGAGCCTATTGTCCGTATCGCAGTGCCGGAGAATAAGGAAGTAGAAATAGCCGTTCCCGAGTCGCGCATGCTGGGCATTGCTGTTGATGTGCCGGCGGAAATCAGATTGTGGGCCAATCCCACTACCGTATACAAAGGTAAGGTTCGTGAAGTGGCACCGGCGGCCGATAATCTCACACGTACTTTTCAAGTACGTGTGGTTTTGCTGGATGCGGACGATTCGGTACGTTTGGGCATGACGGCCGGCGTCCGTTTTTATCATCAGGACACCAAGGATTTTTTATTACCCACCACAGCCCTCACTCAGCGTGAAGGTCAATCCGTCGTCTGGGTGGTGAATCCGACGAACGGTGAAGTTCAGCCTAGAACCGTTCAGGCTGGCGCGTTTCGCGAAGATGGCGTGTTGATTGCCGGCGGTATCCAAAAAGGCGAACAAGTAGTGGTGGCTGGGGTGCAAACTTTGATACCCGGCCAGAAAGTCCGGGCAACGCCGCTGCGGAGCCAACCATGAAATCGGGCTTCAATCTCTCCGAGTGGGCTTTGCGGCACCCGGCATTGGTTTTATATGCCATGTTGATGCTGACCTTGGTGGGGATGCTTTCGTATACCAGGCTGGGCCAGTCGGAAGATCCGCCGTTCACTTTCAAAGTGATGGTTATCCGCACCGGTTGGCCCGGTGCCAGCGCCCAGGAAGTGGAACAACAAGTCACCGATAAACTGGAAAAAAAACTCCAGGAAGTACCCTGGCTGGACAATTTACGCAGCTATTCCAGGCCGGGGGAATCGTTAATTTTTCTGTCGGCCAAGGACTCCACACCCGCGGCGCAAGTCCCGGATATTTTTTATCAAGTTCGCAAAAAAATCGGCGATATTGCTTATACCCTGCCGGCCGGCGTTGAAGGGCCGACGTTCAACGATGAGTTTGGGGATGTATACGGAAACTTGTATGCCTTGACCGGCGACGGCTACGACTATGCGGAACTGAAGCGTCACGCGGAAACCTTGCGCGCCGAACTGCTCAGAGTGAACGATGTCGCCAAGGTCGATTTTTTCGGCGAGCAGAAACAACGCATTTACGTCGAATTGTCCAATGCCAAATTAGCGACCATCGGCATCGACGTAGCCACCTTGCTTCGCACCTTGCAAGCGCAGAATCTGGTGACAGGTAGCGGTAATTTCGATTCTGAAAACGAGCATATTCGAATTGCGGTAACCGGTCGTTACGATAGATTGGAAGAGCTGCGGGACGTGCGTTTTCGCGCCAATAACAACGAATTTCGGCTGGGCGATGTCGCCAAAGTCAGCCGCGGCTTTGAAGATCCTCCCAAGGACCGGGTGCGCTATCAAGGCCATGACGCGCTGTTGATCGGTGTGGCGATGCGTGCTGGCGGCGATATCATCAAGCTGGGCCGCGATCTGGACCAGGCCGTGGTAACTACCCAAGCCCAATTGCCGGTGGGTTTGGAATTGCATACTGTGTCTTCGCAGCCGAAAGCGGTGCAGCGCTCGGTTAACGAGTTTGCCAAATCGCTGACCGAAGCGGTCGTCATAGTATTAGGCGTTAGCCTGCTGTCGTTGGGTTTACGCACCGGCATCGTGGTCGCGATCACGATTCCGGTGGTGTTGGCGGTCACTTTTTGGCTGATGCATCTGTTTGGCGTTGGCTTGCATAAAATTTCCCTGGGTGCGTTGATTTTGGCCTTGGGCTTGTTGGTGGACGATGCCATTATCGCCGTGGAAATGATGGCTTCTAAGATGGAACAGGGTTGGGATAGAACCCGTGCTGCCGCATTTGCCTATACATCCACCGCCATGCCGATGCTGAGCGGCACATTAGTCACGGCTGCCGGCTTTTTGCCGATTGCCACGGCCGCGTCTTCTACCGGCGAATACACCCGCTCGATCTTTCAAGTGGTGGTCATCGCCTTATTGGTATCCTGGTTCGCGGCGGTAGTGTTTGTACCGTATTTAGGCCATCGCTTGTTGCCTGACTTGAGCAAGGGACAAGAGCAAGCGTCGAGTTGGGCGCGGATTTGGGCCAAGTTACGGAAAAAACCACATGCCGAACAGCCCAATAACCACGCCCACGAGCTATATCAAACGCCGTTTTATCTGCGCTTCCGAAAACTGGTGGCCGCTTGCGTTATCCACCGTTGGCTAGTGATTTTTTTAACCATAGCCATGTTTATTACATCAATTTTCGGTTTTAAGTTTGTTCAGCAACAGTTTTTTCCGGACTCCACTCGGCCAGAGTTAATCGTCGATTTGCGCTTGGCGGAAGGCGTGTCATATGCCGCTACCGAAGCCGATGTGAAAAAACTGGAGGCATGGCTGGATAAGCAAAGCGGCATCGACAACTACGTGGCTTATGTTGGCAACGGCAGTCCGCGCTTTTATTTGCCTTTGGATCAGCAACTACCGCAACGCAGCTTTGCGCAGTTTGTAATCTTGACCGATGGCCCTGCGGAGCGAGAACAGCTGCGCGATAAACTCATACACTTATTCGAACAGGATTTTCCGGATATGCGCGGTAGCGTATTACGTTTGGAGAATGGCCCGCCGGTAGGTTTTCCCGTGCAATTCAGAGTCTCCGGGCCGGATTTATTAACGCTACGCACGATTGCTCATCAGGTGGCGGATGTGATGCGCGCCAATCCTTATCCGTCCAACGTGCAGTTGGATTGGGAAGAGCCGGTGAAAGTGGTGCGCGTGAATGTTGACCAATCTAAAGCCAGATTGCTGGGGATTAGTTCCAGCGATATTGCCAATATTGTCAATGGTGCGCTACAAGGCTTGTATGTGACCGAATTTCGCGAAGGCATCGAGCGCATCGACTTATTGGTGCGTGGCGCCGAAATCGAACGTAAGCATTTATCGCGGCTGCAAAATTTGATGATTCCGATCCCCGGCGGACGCAGTGTGCCCCTGTCGCAGGTCGCGGAACTGGAATACGGTTTTGAGGAAGGTTTGATTTGGCGGCGTAATCGTATTCCTACCGTCACGGTGCGTGCGAATTTGTATGGCAATATGCAGGCGCCAATGGTGTCGGCACAGATAGAAGAACAATTGGTCGACATAAAGCGGCAATTACCGCCCGGCTACCGCCTGGAGACCGGCGGCGCGGTGGAAGAATCGGCTAAGGGCGGCGATTCGGTGGCTGCCGGTATGCCTTTGTTCTTTTTAACAGTATTAACTGTTCTGATGATTCAGCTGCACAGTTTTTCGCGGATGGCCCTGGTGTTATTAACAGCGCCGCTCGGTTTGATCGGCGTGACCTTGTTTTTGTTGATTTTTCAACAACCGTTCGGCTTTGTGGCGATGTTGGGCACCATCGCACTTTCCGGAATGATCATGCGTAATTCGGTGATTCTTGTCGATCAAATCGATCAGGATAAGCAGGCCGGGCGTTCGGATTTTGATGCGATTGTCGATTCGACGGTGCGCCGGTTCCGGCCTATCGTACTAACGGCGGCGGCGGCAATATTGGCGATGATTCCCCTCACCCACAGCGCGTTTTTCGGGCCGATGGCGGTGGCGATTATGGGGGGGTTGACTGTTGCGACTGCATTAACTCTGCTGTTTTTGCCGGCTTTGTATGCAGCTTGGTTCAGAATCGCAGTTTAATTGTTAAGAACAATATCGCAGCGCTTATGCGGGTATCGGCTATTTTCGCGGTTCCCGCGCCCCGGTCTGCACAGGGGACAAGCTTTGCGGGAACACATTATCAATGCTTAGCCAAGTGTTATAGGTATTTTTAGGCTAAGGAAATACGGATGGTGGTTTTCAGTTTTTATTAAAGTGATAAACGTCGCCGAATTTGCCTTTTAAGGTCATCGATTTATCGGTTTTTTCCTGCAAGGCAAAGATGTCGAATTTATCCGGTCTACCCAAAATGGCGATTTTCAATTTACCGCCTTCAATTTCATAAGCCACGGGCGATTGGTCGTAAAAAGTACCTTCGCGCGGGATGTGGGTGATAGTGACTTTGCCGTCTTTAAAGGTCCAAGTATCTTCGCGCTTAATGGTTTCCGTGGAGGTAACCGATTTTTTGGTATATTCCAATTTCCAGCTGCCTTGTACTTCTTCATTGGATTGCAGCGGAACATCCGCAAAACTCAGGCCGGAAAATACGGATAAGCCGAGTAAAACTGCGGTTAATTTGATTTTTTTCATAGTGCTCTCCCGTTGGTAAATAACAAGAGAATCATTCTACGCTCAGGTAGTGGCAAAGTATCTTTATATTATTGTGGTAAATCGGCAAGTGCTTACACCGCTTATTCAAACGCGGTGATTACCTCGCTTTCCAACTTGCCGGCTTCCAGCCAGGCGTTTACAGCCGGGCAGGCCAGCACCGAGTCCACATAAGCCTGCGCCTCTTTATTGGTTGCCAATTGATAACTGTGAAATCGCAAGGCGACGGGGGCGAACATCGCATCGACTATCGTAAAACGCCCAAATAACCACGGACCGTCGTGGCGGTGCAGTTGCCGGTAGTGTTGCCAAATTTCACCGAGACGTTCGATGTCCGGATGCACCGCTTCCGGTAAGGGTTTGGCAGAGGGTTTGCGCTTGCAATTCATGCCGCAATAGGTACGTAGCGCAGTAAATCCGGAATGCATTTCGGCAGCTAAGGAGCGGGCCGCAGCGCGTTCGGCAAAATCCTCCGGCCAGCCTTGGGTTTGCGGAAAGCGTTCTGCCAGATATTCCAATATTGCCAGCGAATCCCAAACCTTAAGCTCAGCATCCAGCAAAACCGGTACTTTACCGGTCGGCGAGTATTGCAGCAGCTTGTCTTTCGAATCCTCTCGATACAGCGGGATGCGGATTTCCGTGAAATCGATGTCGTGATATTTCAAAAACAACCAAGGCCGTAACGACCAAGATGAGTAATTTTTGTTACCGATGACTAAGGACAGACTCATAAACGAAAACTCCTTTGCAGATTATGGATCGAGAATTTATTAAATCGGATATCGTCGTCCCGGAGAATGAGGGAACCCAGGGAAATTAAAGGCCCTGTTCCACCCACAAGGGATTGACATCGAAGAACGCCTTTAGGTATCAGCGCATCATTCCCGCCGTTTTATAATAATTAACCGCATAGAGCAATGCCATTTTGCAACGGACGTTTAGTTGGGGTCTACGGCTGTGCTATTCAACGGATGGAATCAGCGGCAAATCTTGGTTTAGCAACAATCCTCACCGATGTCTTCAAACCAAATCTTTGGCGATTGAGCAATAAAACGGCTCATCAACTCGATGCAGACGGGGTCGTTCAATTCCACAATCTTGACGCCGGCTTCTCTTAGCCAGTCCAGATGCCCGGAAAAATTGCTTGATTCACCGATCACCACCGTGCCGATGTTGAATTGCCGAATCAATCCCGAGCAATACCAGCACGGCGCCAAGGTGGTGACCAAAATTTTATCGCGGTAACTGGTTTGCCGGCCGGCTTTGCGGAAGGCATCGGTTTCGCCGTGCACAGACGGATCGTTATCTTGCACGCGGCGGTTGCGGCCGCGGCCCAGCAAGGTGCCATCAGCATCGAACAAGGCTGCGCCCACCGGCACGCCGCCTTCGTCAAAACCGGCTTTTGCTTCGGCAAAGGCAACGGCGAGCATCTCGTGATAGTTCATCGCAAATCCTAAAATCAATTGGGTAGGGTTGAAAATCGGTTCTACAAGGGTCGGGTAGATGGGTACTGGCTTAAGTTGAGTTTTGGGGGCTCCAAAAACCTTTTTGAAAAAAGGGGGAGATTTTCCAAATCTAAGCGCCTCGATCCGCTATTGCCAATAAGCCAACACAATGCCAACAAACACTGCCAGACCAAACCAGTTATTGTTTAAAAATGCTTTGAAACAACTGGGTTTATCGAAATGAAAAATCAGTTTCTGTTGGTAAACCGCCAGACCGCTGGCGACCAACAGACCGGCGTAATAGGGCCAACTTAGTTGTTGCATCGTGCCCACTGTAACCAACAAGCCCATAATCACAACTTGTAGACCAGCGGTAATTTCCCGCACCCGTTTGCCGAACAAAATGGCTGTGGATTTCACGCCGATTTTCAAATCATCGTCGATGTCCACCATCGCATACATAGTGTCGTACACCAGCGCCCACAGCAGAACCGCTAGATATAAAATCCAGCCCATCAAGGGGATTTCATTGGTTTGCGCGGCAAACGCCATGGGTACCGCAAACCCAAATGCCGCGCCCAGGTAAGCCTGGGGCAAATGGGTAAAGCGCTTCATAAACGGATAACTGGCCGCTAAAAACGCGCCGATGAACGACAAACCGATGGTGTACCAGTTCATCAGCAACACCAAGCCAAATGCAGTTAGACACAACACCGCAAACACGACCAAAGCTTCCTTGGGCTTAACCTTCCCGGCCGCGATGGGCCGCAACTTGGTGCGATCGACATGCGGATCGAAATCCTTATCGGCGTAGTCATTAATCACGCAACCGGCAGCGCGCATCAGCACGACGCCCAGCGTAAACACCATCAAAACCAATAAATCCGGTTTGCCGTCACCGGCAATCCATAAGGCCCATAATGTCGGCCACAGCAGTATGAAAATGCCGATGGGTTTGTCGAAGCGGGCCAGGAGCCAGTATTGGTGGAGGCGGTCGGTTAAGTTCATTTTAATAGTTAAATCTGATAGGGTTTCAAAAATGTAGTTAGGTGCCTGGTTTTAGAGTGGTTAAGAAAACAATCCACTGAAATCATCAGACCACAGCGAACTTGCCCGATTCGGAAAAAAGTAAGCACTGCCTCCTGAATCAATAAATCCACTCTGCTGGGGGAAAAGATTGCTTTTGCTAACAAAACCGACACCGATTACAGCATCTCGGTTTGGGGTAGAAAGAAAATTGCTCACACCTAGCCGCAAGGCCGTTGCTGGTTCTGACGAGTCTTTATCCTGGGACGCAATTGAGATGAGTCGCTCTGCGTCTACCCCAAATAACTCAACCCAAAAAAGACCACTACGACTGCCAGATAATTGCTTTTTCGCAGAATCGCTCAACGTGTCAAAAATAGCCTTTATGAGTGTGTCGTCTTTGCCGCTTTGGACTGTAAATGCTAACGCACCACCCGCTTTTGTCCCAATGACCATTGTTTCTCGGTTACGAGTATCGGAAATTTCATCAATTACTGAACGAGCCTCTTTAGGATTTGATGTGCTCGGAAAAGAACTTAGCTGCCGAATATCAAAATCAGTTATTTTGAGGCTCGAACCATCTGGTAGGGTCGTACTTTGTCCAAAAATAACGTGTTTACTAATTTGCTTCGCCAGTTCTGTTCGAGATTTATAGTCCTTTGGAAGTCGATCAGGAACGGTTAGGACAACTGAAAGGCCAGTTTGAAGCCCTTTCCGCGTTGTTTGAAGATAAGTCCACAATAACCCATAGAAATCCAACACTTCTTGCCTATGAATTTTTCGTCCCTTGTTTGTCGAAATCGATTTGCACTCGACTTCTAGGCCATTTGATCCAAGTTCCTCAATGAAAAGGTCAAATGAGCCAATCCCGGTCAACTCTGGCCAACTAATTTTCAGTCCACGCTGAGCAAAATGCGTTGCCGCGCTAAGCTCCAGTAGTAATGCGCGCATATCGTCCGGGTTTTTCAGCGCACCGTGAATTCGCCTTTTGAGCTGTTCAGCGAATTGTTTTGGTGACGTGTCCATGATGGATAGTGCTTGAGAAGCAAAGCTTGCAGCAGGATAAATGGCTTGGTTGTTAAACTCCCAAGATGGAACAGTGCCGAATTTTGTAGTTAGCTCGCGTAAGCGTTCAAGTTGGAAGGCGATCGAATTTTCACTTTGAATGTAATCAACAAGAAAGATATTTCCCTTTATATCTTGCTTTAGTAGTGCAACTCGATTTTTCCAATGTTGATCACCTATAACTTCGGCGAATCTTTTATAGATTTCTGGGATTTCCCATGTATGTATTTCAGTAGGGATCATCGTCCAAACTCAGACGTGTTGTGACAAATATTCTTCAGCTGCTTGTTTTGCTGAAGCAATTTCTTCGTCCACATCGGCGCTATGTACCAGTTGGTCATTTTCCAATGCGGCCAATATCGACATTTCCTCGTTATCGAACATGGTCTTCCCCTTGGTAACGTTTTTGGCTTTGCAAATTGAAACAATGGTTTTAAAGGCATTGGATATGCCTGCTTTAGAAGGGGGAAAAATCGCGGAAACCAGAAAACCTAAACCAAATCATCCAAATCCACACCCAACGCTTCGGCTATCTTTTTCAATACAGCCACGGTTCCAGTGCGCTTACCGCATTCAATTTGGGCGATACTGGCTTGGGCCATGTTGCAGCTCTCGGCCAGCCCCGCCTGAGTCAGACCGCGATGTTCGCGCCATACTTTGATTTTGTTCTCGCCATTCAACAGCCGATTGACGATTTCGGCGGGAACCAGTTCGTCTTCGCTCGCCAGGGCTTGGTCAAAGGTCGCGATGTCATCCAGCATTTCCGCCTTTTCCAACAGTTTTTCGTAGTCGGCGACGGGCACAACCGCATATTGTTTTTGGCCGTTTTGTTCGATAAATTGCACGCTCATTTGTAAATATCTCCCCGGCTACCAACCTTAAGCACTTCTATAATCAGCACATCGTGCAATTTGCGGTAAATCGCACGGTAACCGCCAATTCGCAATCTAAAGCCTTCTCTGCCTTCCAGTTTTTTTATGTCCAGTCCGTCTTCGTGATCAATTGCCATCTGCTCGAATGCTTTTTTGAATTGTTCGGCTACTCTAAGCGGCATTTTGAGTAATGCTTTGGCAGCAGTTTTTCGATAGAGGACTTGATACATTAGTCGATAATAGCATTTAGTTATAAATAATAGCTAAAATAAATAACAAAATTCGAGTCGCATTTGCGTATCTTGGCTATTAGCTGTCAGTTGCCAGTTTTATCTCTAATCGTCTGAATAATCGAAGTCGTCGAATGCCCCTCAATAAACGACAAAATCTTCACTTCGCCGCCGTTGGCTAATACGCTTTCGTGGCCGGCTATACTGGTGATGTCGGTGTAGTCGCCGCCTTTGACCAGGATGTCGGGCAGTAATTGGTCGATGACTTCTTTTGGCGTGTCTTGTTCGAATTCCACCACCCAGTCTACGCATTCCAAGGCCGCCAGCATTTCCATTCGATGATCCAGTTTGTTCACGGGGCGCTCCGGGCCTTTCAGGCGTTGCACCGAGGCGTCGCTGTTGACTAACACCACCAAGCGATCACCCAGGGTTTTAGCCTGTTGCAGATAGCGGACATGGCCGGGATGCAGGATGTCGAAACAGCCATTGGTGGCGACGATTTTCTCGCCGTTTTGTTTGGCCGCGGCGCGTTCTGCGAGCAGGTCCGGCAGGCTGCAGACGCCTTTGTGGTGGGCGCGCGGGCCTTGCAAGGCATTGGCCAATTCGTCGGTATTCACAGTGGCGGTACCCATTTTGCCGACGACGATGCCGGCCCCGATATTGGCCAGTTGCGTGGCTTCGGCCAGCGTTTTTTTTGCGGCCAAACTGGCGGCTAATACGGAAATAACCGTATCACCGGCGCCGGTGACGTCGAATACCTCGCGGGCATGCGTTGGTAGATGTAAGGGTTCTTCATTCTTGCTGAGCAGGGTCATGCCGTTTTCGCCGCGGGTGACCAGCAAGGCTTGCAGTTCCAGGTCGCTTAGCAAATTCATGCCGCGTTCGACGATTTGTGCTTGGTCGGCGCAGCGGCCCACTACTGCCTCAAATTCGCTGAGGTTGGGCGTGATCAGCGTGGCTTGACGGTATATCGAAAAATCGCTGCCTTTCGGATCGACCAACACCGGTTTGTTCAGCTGCTTCGCCAATTTGATGAATTGTTGCACTTGGCTTAGGGTGCCTTTGCCGTAATCAGACAGTACGATGACTTGCGATTGCATCATTTCGGCGTGGTATAGATGCAGTAACGCGTCGCTATCGACATTGTTAAAACCGTCTTCAAAATCCAGGCGGATTAGTTGTTGATGGCGGCTCATCACTCGTAATTTGGTGATGGTGGGATAACCCGGCACCGCCTGAAACAGACACAAAACCTTGGCCTGTTGCAGCAAGGTTTTCAAAGCCGCCGCCGCTTCGTCTTCGCCGGTAAAACCCAGCAAGGACACTTTGGCGCCCAGTGCGGCGATATTCAATGCCACGTTACCGGCCCCGCCGGCGCGTTGTTCGTCTTGTTTGACGTGCACCACCGGTACCGGCGCTTCCGGGGATATTCTGGAAGTTGCGCCGTGCCAGTAACGGTCCAGCATCAGGTCGCCGACCACCAGCACGCGGGCGGTTGAATAGTTGGGTAATTGCATGGCTTTGGGGGCTTATCCGTGATTCGAAGGGTGCTATTATAGCCGCAACCCGTCATGATTAAGGTGCAAACCATGAGCGTTAAAATCTATCACAACCCGCGTTGCGGCAAATCCCGCGACACCTTGAAATTACTGGAAGCGCAAGGCGTCACGCCGGAGGTTGTGGAATATCTCAAATCCCCGCCTACCGCCGCTGAATTGCAAGATATTCTGACCAAACTCAACATCAAGCCGCGCGAGTTGATGCGTACCAAAGAGCCGGAATACAAAGACAACGGCCTGGATGATAAATCCTTAAGCGATGCTGATTTGATCGAAGCGATGATCAGAATCCCCAAATTGATCGAACGGCCCATCGTCTTGAAAGATGGCAAAGCCGCCATCGGCCGGCCGCCGGAAAACGTGTTGGCGATACTCTGATGGCGAAAATCCTGATTGTTTATTACAGTCGCGACGGCAGCACTATGCGGATGGCACAACAGATCGGTCGGGGCGTGGAGTCGGTGGCCGGCGCGGAAGCGGTGTTGCGCACGGTGCCGGAAGTGTCGGCGGTGTGCGAGAAAATCGCCGATAGCATTCCCGATGTCGGCGCGCCGTATGCAAGCTTGCAAGATCTGGAAACCTGCGACGGCTTGGCGCTCGGCAGCCCTACGCATTTCGGCAATATGGCGGCTTCGTTAAAGCATTTTCTGGATGGCACGACCGCGTTGTGGTTTTCCGGTGCGTTGTCCGGCAAACCGGCCGGCGTATTTACGTCCACCGGCAGCATGCACGGCGGTCAGGAAACCACGCTGTTATCGATGATGCTGCCCTTGATGCATCACGGCATGTTGTTGATGAGCCTACCGTGCAACGAAATCGCCCTGCGCGAAACGGTCAGCGGCGGCACGCCTTACGGGCCCAGCCATGTCGCCGACACCGATGCGGAACTCACCGAGCACGAAAAACGCTTGTGCTGGGTGCTAGGGGAACGTCTAGCAAAAACGGCACTGGCGTTGCGAGCCGGCTAATCCGTTGAGCTTAGAATATCCCTAAGGCCTTAAGGCAGGCCTTGCCAAGTTCGACGCGCTTGGGCGCATCCGCAGTTTGGGTAATATCGATGTTCAAAGCAAAACTATACAGCTGTTGTCCATTGGTAACCCAGCCCACCCACCAGCCGATACCTGGGTTGGGCGCGTTTAACCAGCCGGTCTTGCCGTATAAAACCCGTTCGCCGCTTTGCTCGAGCATGGCGATTTCCCGGACTTTGCTCTGAACATCGGCAGAGAGCGGTAATTGATCCCGCGCCAAGCGGGCCAAAAATGCCGCCTGTTCCACCGCGCTGATTTGTAATGGACCATCCAGCCAAAACCGGTCAACCGTATCTCCTATATCGGCGTTACCGTAGCCCAAGTTGGCAACTCCCTCGCGCATCCGCTCATGGCCGATGCGTCGTGCTAGTGCTTGATAAATAGGCACGTTGGACAGCTTGATCGCCTCGCGCAAGCCCATATCCCGTTCCCATTCTTTGATCATTTGTGCTTGGCCGCCGTATGGCAACGGCTCGTCTACGCTACTGACCGCACCTACCGACAAGCCAATCAAACTATTGACTATCTTGAATGTCGAGGCCGGGATAAAGGGAGTTTCCGCGCGGAGCCGGTTGTGGCCGATTAGCCTATCCGCATCGACATCGTAGGCTACGAAAGTGCCATGCACGCCGGCGGCGCCAAACAGGGTGTCGAGCGCAGGACTGTCCACCCATTCGATAGCGTTGGCCCGGCTGGCAAGGAGTAATAGTAGAGCGGCGAATAGCGGTTTCATCAGGATTGTGCGTAGGCTAGTTTTAAGGTGTCTATATCTATTTTGGTCATTTTTAGCATGGCCTGCATTACCCGTCCGGCTTTTACCGGGTCGGGGTCGCTTAATAATTCAATCAGGATATTCGGCACGATTTGCCAGGTTACGCCAAATTTATCGTCCAGCCAGGCGCATTGATTGGGCTTACCGCCTGCCGAAAGCTTTTCCCAATAGTGGTCGACTTCCGCTTGAGTTTCGCAGTGTACGACAAAGGAAATCGCTGGCGATAATTTGTAGACAGGTCCGCCGTTGAGCGCGGTGAAAACTTGTCCGTTCAGCTCGAAACTGGCCGTCATCACGCCGCCTTTCGGTCCCGGCCCGGCATCGCCGTAGCGGTTGATACTCAATACTTTCGAGTCTTTAAAGATAGACAGGTAAAAATTCATCGCCTGTTCGGCTTGGTCGTCGAACCATAAAAACGGGGTGATTTTGGGCATGGTGTTTACTCGGTAAGTGATAGAAAGTAATGACCGGCTTACAGGCTGGCTACCAGTTCGGCCAGTTGGTCGGTGGCCTTGCTCCAGCATTCGTGGAAGCCCATCTCTTCGTGGGTTTTCCGGTCTGCCGCGCTCCAATGCAATACGCGGGCGGTGTAACGAGTCTTTCCGGCTTCAGGCGTAAAGGTGATGATGCCGGTCATGAAGGGTTTGGCGGAGGGTTCCCAGGCGCTGGTGTAGGCGTCAGTGAACACCAGACGGCGGTTTTGCACCACTTCAAGATAGATACCTTGGTTCGGAAACTCCTGGCCTTCCGGACTACGCATCACGATGCTGCTGGTGCCGCCGGCTCTGACATCGAGTTCGGCAGATGCCACCGTCCAAGGCTTTGGGCAAAACCATTGCATCAGCAATTCCGGCTCGGTCCAGGCGCTATAGAGTTTCTCGGGTGGCGCATCGATCAGGCGCGTCAGCATTAATTCACGCGATTCAGCTGTTTGTTCCGTTGGATTCATGGCGTTTCCTCTGTCATTGAACACTATAATTACTTTTCGGCGATGGTCTTTAGCGCGGCCAAACCTTCCTCGAATTTCCCGCCTATCATCTTGTCCATGCTGAACACCAGGCTCATCATTTTCGATAGGAAGGGGCTGGGGCCGTATATCGCTTGAGTGACATGAGTAACACCGCCTTCGGCTTGCAGCGTAAATTCCACGGTGTTCTCGGCTGGAAATGGCTTAATAAAAGTCAGCCGCAGCATCAGCTTTACGGGCGGATTGATTTCCAGAATTTCCATGCGACCCTGGCCTATCTCCTTGTTACCGTCCCATTCGTAGACCGCGCCGGGACCGTTGGCTGAGCCGCTGTATGAGCGCTTCATGCCCGGATCGACTTTCTCCCAAGCCGACCACGCTTGCATGTTGTGTAAATCGTTGATCAACGGAAAAATCTTATCCGGGGCCGCTTTGATGGTGATCGAGCGTTGTACGCGGAAGGTATCGGGTTTGCTTGCCGCATAGATCAGCAGCGCGACGAGTATGACGACTAACACGATAAGGATGGTTTTGATCATGGTCTACTCCTAAAGCTGGGTAAGTTCAATCGCCGGGTAGGCCCGGAATCTCGATCAGCGGCCGCACTTCGACGGTACCCTTGCGCGCCATCGGGATTTGTTCGGCGATAGCGATAGCGGCATCCAGATCCTGAGCGTCGACCAGATAGTAGCCGCCCAGTTGTTCGCGGGTTTCTGCGAACGGGCCATCGGTGATGAAGCGTTTGCCGTCACGCACCCGCACGCTAGTCGCCATGGTGGTGGGTTGCAACGGACTGGCGGCCAGATATTGGCCGTTGGCTTTCAGTTGGTGCGCGAGCTGGGTGGATTCGGCATAACAAGCTTGCCGGTCGGCTTCATCCAAACTGTGCTCTTCCAGATAAATCAGTAACATATATTTCATTGCGTTCTCCGCTAGCCGATGCTTAGCCCTGGCAGCTCGTGCCGGGCTCCATGTAGACCAATTCCCAGATATGGCCATCCAAATCCTGAAAACCGTGCGCATACATAAAGCCGTGGTCCAGCGGCTGGTTATAAGTGCTGCCGCCGGCGGCGACGGCCTTGCTAACCCTGTCGTCCACCTCTTCGCGGCTTTGGCAGGATAAGCAGATCAGTACTTCCGTGCTTTTGGTGGCGTCGCAAATGCTTTTAGGCGTGAACGTGCGGAACTTGTCTTCCGTCAACAGCATCACGAAGATGTTCTCGCTGACGATCATGCAGGTAGCGGTTTCATCGGTAAATTGCGCGTTGAAGGTGTAGCCCAGCGCGGTAAAAAACGCCACGGATTGATCGAGATGTTTTACCGGCAGATTGACGAATATTTGCGTGTTCATATTGCTTCCTTTAAGGGGGTGATAAGGCCGAAATCGGCTGTGTTAAGCTTGACCGGCTGCCGCCTGGGCCGCAAAAAAAGCCTCCATTCTGCCCTGGAACTCGCTGGGGTCGACATCTTCGATATGCGTGGCGATCAGCCATTTATGGCCGAACGGGTCGCTTACCGCGCTCATCCTGTCGCCCCAGAACTGGTCGGAGGGGGGCATGATTTCTGTTGCGCCGGCTGCTATTGCGGCGGCGAACACCGTGTCGGTATCGGTGACGTAAAGGTGCAGTTTCACCGGCGTGCCGCCTAGTGCCTGCGGTGAAATATCGCTGCAATTCGGGTTTTCGTCCGCCAGCATAAAATGCGAGTCACCGATTTTGAATTCGGCGTGGGCAATAAGTCCGCCGGGCGCGTTGAGGCGCATCAGCTCGGTGGCGGCAAAGGCTTTTGCATAAAATTCCAATGCCGCCGCCGCGCCGCGCACCACTAGGTAAGGGGTTAAGGTGTGGTGACCGTCGGGGATCGGTTTGATGTTGTTGTTCATGATGGTGCTCCTGGTGTTAAGTCGAGCGTTGGTAAAATGTTGCTAGTACCTGTTGTCGAACCGCAGACGCGTAAATCGACACATCGCGGCAAATTTTTTTCGGTACACAGCAGCTGGCAATCCGACCGACTAACGCAAATTGTCCGGTTCCAAAAAACCCAGCGCCTGTAGCGTTTGCTGATCTTCCGCTATCGGCCGCACTTCCACGCAGCCCAGCTTGGCGCCGGGAATCCGCGCGGCTACCTGGATGGCCTCGTTCAAATCGCGGGCTTCGATGACGTAATAGCCGCCGAATTGTTCCTTGGTTTCTGCAAACGGGCCGTCGGTGGTGGAAATCTTGCCGTCTCGCACCCGCAGGGTAATCGCCGCATCGGCCGGCAGTAAGCGATTGCAGCTGAGGTAATGTCCGCTATCGCGGATAGCTTGGGTGAATTCGGCGTATTCCGCAAAGTGTCGATCGGCATCTTCTTTCGGCATTTGTTCCATTACCTTCTCGGCGCAAATCAAGCATAAATATTTCATGGTCAACTCCTTGGTTAAAAATAGTGTTCGCACCGAATAGTCGTTCGGCGCTGGGCATATTCGACAACTGGAACGTCTTTATCGTTGAAACGAGCTACTGAAAGTGGTGTCGTGCATGGCGACAATTTCCCCTGCTTGCCTTGAGCCAAAGCCGGCTGTCGCTTACCATGAACTGATAGACTCAATTTTTTCGCAATCTAACCGGAGATGAACTATGACGCTTTGCCCTTGCGGCTCCAAACTGGATTATGCCGAATGTTGTGGCCCGATTATCGACGGTACGCCGGCGCCTACGGCCGAGGCCTTGATGCGCTCGCGTTACACGGCATTCGTACGACGCAAGCTGGATCATATCGAGCGTACTCACGCCCCGGAAATTAAGGAGGACTTCAATCGAGCTGAAGCCGAGCGGATGGCGGAAGAATGCGAGTGGCGGAGTCTGGAAATCCGCAACGCCACGGAAACCGGTGATACGGCACAAGTCGAGTTCACGATTAAATTTCGCCGCGACAAACAGGATAGGGTACAAACCGAGTTGGCTAGTTTCCGCCGCGAAAATGGCGAATGGCTGTATGTCAGCGGCGACCTTAATCCCAAAGTCACGCAACGGGTAGTCAGCAAAGTGGGCCGTAACGATCCATGCCCGTGTGGGTCGGGCAAAAAGGCCAAAAAATGCTGCGGCACCACGACTGAACTCGAGCAGGAATGACGCAGCGATTTCTCTGTACCGCTTGCGGCAAATGCTGTTATGGACAGTTACCGCTGACGATAAACGATGCCTTTAAGCACGCCGCCCGCTTCCCGCTGGCCATGGTCTGGACGCCGCTACGGCAAGGCAGTAAGGATTTTGCGATGGTGTCCCAGCTGGGCGCCACGATAAAACTAGCCAACCGGAAAGAGTTGGCGGCATTGATAGTGCCCACCGCCTATATTCCGCCATCGTTTCCATGTCCGGCGCTGGCGCATGACAATCTTTGCGGTATTCACGCCGATAAACCCGCCCGCTGTCGAACTATGCCGTTATATCCGTATCGGGACGAGCAATTTCAAGCCGAGCTATTAAAACCGCAACCCGGTTGGGCTTGCGATACCTCCGAATCGGCGCCGTTGGTGTTTGCCGACAAAAAAATCGTGCTTCGCGAAGATTTCGACGCCGAGCGCCAGGCCTTGGAGGAGCAGATTCCACAGATTCGCCGTTATGCAGACTATATGTTGAAGTACACGCCACAGTTGGTCGATAGTCTGGCTAAAGTGTCGCTTAAGCCCAAAGGCGGGCAAGTGGTGACAAGCCTGTCGTCATTTCTGACCGCGATTCGCTACCCTAATGCCCAACAGATTGCCGAACAGCAACTACCGGTGTTGAACGGTTATGTAGAAAAAACCGCATCGGAACCTGGCCTGGTGGAATACCATCGCCATTATCTGGCCGGGGCCAAAGAAATGCAGTATTTATCTCGGAAGAATAGATAGCTAGTCGCGCATTTCGAATCTCAAAATTAATGAAAAAAGGTTCACAATTGTGAAATAAAATCTCAATTGCCTATGTGTCAATCAAATTAATCGGAGAATCGAGCGTGTCACTGAAATCTACGAAGGAACAGCTTGAAAAATTGCTTGACGACAAAGACAACAAAGTTATTGCTCTGTCAGGTAAATGGGGTACAGGCAAGAGTCATATGTGGGATGAAATCAAGAAGTCATCCAATGACGAGAACGTCAAGACTGCTTTATACGCATCTCTCTTTGGATTATCCAGCCTCGACCAAATTAAAACCAAGCTACTACAAAGCGCAGTTCCATCAATAAAAAACAATCCACGTCTATGGAAGGGCGCTAAGCAAATGTACAGTACTGGAGTGAAAGCTCTCGAAGGTTTCCATAAGAGCTTTGGTGCTCTTAATGACATTAGTTTACTTTTCGCACCTGCATTACTTCAAAATAAAATAATTGTCCTTGACGATATAGAACGGAAACACGACAAACTAAATATTGATGAACTATTGGGATTTATAGATGAATATAAACAACAATATAATTCCCGCTGGATACTCATCCTAAATAACGATCAACTTAATCAACCAACAATATGGAACACCTTTCGAGAGAAGGTTATTGACCAAGAGCTGCAACTGAGAACATCCGCCGGGGAAGCGTTGGAAATTGCTATCGGACTAAATTCGTCAAAATATTCAAAACAAATTGCTAAGGCCGTTGAATCATGTGGAGTAACAAATATTCGCATCATTTGTAAAATCATCAAAGCAGTCAATCATATCCTCCATGGTCGGAACGATATGAACGATGCGGTGCTTTCTCGCATCATTCCGTCAACGGTATTATTATCGGCTATTCATTACAAAGGCCTAGACGATGGACCAACGGTTGAATTTGTTCTTTCGAAAAGTGCAACTCAAGACTGGAGCCATTTTCTTACAGAAAGAGAGAAAAAAGAGAAGGAAGATACACCGGATAGTCAACGAATATCAAGATGGCAACTACTTATGTCGAAGCTCGGAATTGCCGTTTCCGATAACTTTGAGCTTGTCGTTGTTGAGTATTTAGAATCCGGGCTATTCGATGATTCCGAAGTAGCGAAAATTATTGATCGCTATATCGCTGAAACCGATGCCATGAATGCCAGAGAAGCATGCCATACATTTTTCGACCGTTTTCGTTGGCATCACCAGCTAACGCAAGAACAGTTACTTGAAGAAGCAAAACAAATTGTGACTAAAGGGTCTCTGCTTGACGCTTCCACTGTCACGTTACTACACAAACTTGTCAATGAACTACCTGGCGGAGGTGACTTAGCCGATACAGCCATAACGAACTGGATCGATGCGTTTAAGGCCAAGGATCATAACGACATGACGTTTCGTGGCTTTTATGATCACTCACTTCACCCCTCAATCGTTGATGCCTTCAAAGAAACTGAAGGTAATATGCAAAATAACACGACAGCATTGGATGCATGCGTTTATGTTGCTGAGCATAACGGTTGGGGAGAGCGCCAGAAAATCGCATTGAATTCGACCAGTGTTCAAAGCATGGAGGCGATAATTCGAACTCTTGAACCTGATAAACTCAAACGGTTTATGTTTGGCATGATAGATATGTGCCAACACAAAGAATGTTATACAAACGACTTTGGGACTGGAATAGGCAATTTTATCCAAGCTTGCAAGAACATCTTTGACGACACAAACTCCACTCGACTCTGTGATCTGATCAAAGTTTTATTTACCGACGCTGGGCTCTCTCACTTAATTGAAATCAATAATCAGCCACAAGCCTAAGCTGGATGGAAATTCTTAATTGTGAGATTTCGTTAGGTTTTTACCATTAATAGTGAGATTTTTACGAAAACCGGAATCCCATAATTTGGGTAACCTATTGAAAATTAAATAAACCGATTTGTCACTAACTTATGAGAATCGACAGCAAGTAGCCTCGATGGAATCGAGGTTTCGAAGGCCAGCTTCTGTTAATTGCCGATGTGGGTTTGATGGCCGATAGGCCGACGCCCTCGATTTCGCTAACGCTGCATCGAGGCTACAATGGCCCGACTTCCATCGACGCAATTTCGTAGCGGGTGGCACCTATTTTTTTATGTCGGGTGGGCTTTGGCCGACCTTGTTCTATCAGAAAGACGGGGCGCGAAACTTTTCATTTTTGTGTCAAAAAGTGGGAATGGTACGTGACTCAAATTATGAAATAGTACTTTAAAATCAATCTCCCATTTTTCATTAATTCTGTCACTCGACACGGATTTCCCGTAGTCTTCGCGCCAAAAAGCGCCGCTCCGGTTCCTGCCGCGCCAAAGCCAGGGCTTGTTCGTAAGCCGCGATAGCTTCGTCGGTTCTGCCCAGACGCCGGTATAAGTCTGCCCGCGCCGCGTGCGCCAGGTGATAATCGCTAAGGTCGCCATTCTGTAAAATCGCATCGATCAAAGCCAGCCCGGCTGCGGGTCCATCCCGCATCGCTACCGCGACGGCACTGTTTAATTCGATCACCGGCGAAGCATCGATTTGCAATAAGATGTCGTAGAGTGCGACGATTTGCGGCCAGTCGGTAGCCGCGGCATGGCTAGCGTTGGCATGCACCGCGGCAATGGCGGCTTGCACGGCATAAGGGCCAAAGCGCTGTGACCCTAATGCCCGTTGCACCAGCGCCGAGCCTTCGGCGATGCGGTCCCTATCCCACAAGCTGCGGTCTTGGTCGTCCAACAAGATCAGTTCGCCGTCGGCTGTGGCTCTGGCGGCGCGGCGCGATTCGTGCAGCAGCATCAACGCTAATAAGCCTTGCGCTTCCGGTTCCGGCAGCAACTCGACCAAAAAACGTCCCAAGCGTATCGCTTCTTCCGACAAATCGTGCCGGGTTAACGCAGCGCCGGATGAGGCGGAGTAACCTTCATTGAACACCAGATAAACAACCCGCAACACCGAATCCAAGCGTTGCGGCAGTTCGGCCGGTGCCGGTACTTGATAGGGAATCTTGGCATCGCGGATCTTGGTTTTGGCGCGGACGATGCGTTGCGCCAGCGTTGGCGTTGGCGTCAGAAACGCGCGGGCGATTTCCTCGGTGGCCAGGCCGCAGACCTCGCGTAGCGTCAATGCCACTTGCGCATCCGGGGATAGCGCGGGATGGCAACAAGTAAAGATCAGCCGCAGCCGGTCGTCTTCCAGGGCTTCTACTTCCGTGTCGTCAACTTCGCTGGCCGGATCGGCCAAGGCATCGGCATCTTCCAGCGCATCGAAACGGGCTTGCCGACGCAGGCCGTCGATAGCCTTGAAGCGGCCGGCCGACACCAGCCAACTGCGCGGATTGGCCGGTAAGCCGTCGCGCGGCCATTGTTCGAGCGCAGCGCGAAAGGCATCGTGTAGCGCTTCCTCGGCCACATCGAAATCGCCGAGCAGCCGAATCAAGGTGGCCAGCACATGACGGGATTCGCTTTGGTAGATGGCGTCGATTTTTTCGCGCAATGTCGTTTCGCCTCCGTCGGCTTTCAGCCTTGTGTACTCAAGCTGCGCATTACTTGATGCCAGCCGGCTTCGGCTTCGGCGCCGACTTGTGCGAATACCGTTTGCAGTTGTTGCATTTGCGTGCCGGTCAGTTGCGCTTCCAATTCTGCGCCGTCCGGCGTTAAGCTGAGTTCGCGCACCCGTTTGTCGTGCGCGGCCGTGTCTATCATGACCAGTTGCATGTCCATTAATTGCCGCAATGGGGCGTTCAAAGCTTGTTTACTGACGCTGAGCATGCCCAGCAGCGCGTTCACGGAAATCCGCGGGTTGCGGCCGACGAAATACAAGATCCGGTGATGCACCCGCCCCAGTCCGCGCTCGGCCAGGATGCGGTCCGGCTGTACGGTAAAGGCGCGATAGCCGAAGTAAAACTGTTCGATAGCCAAGCGTAACGCGGCTTCGCGCCTGTCCGGCGTCGGCATTTCATCAAGCGGGGGATTATCGATAGCGGCTATTTGGTCAACCATATTGACATTATAGGCAGGCAGCCGTTAGCATGGCTATAGGTCAACTTTATTGACATTTATCAATGCCCACCATGAACTCATTATCGCCGCAGCACCTTATCCGCTTTTCCGCTCGTACCCAAGACCTGCATCCGTCACCAATCCGCGAAATTCTGGCCGTCGTCGACCGACCCGGCATGATTTCCTTTGCCGGCGGTTTGCCGTCGTTGGACAGCTTCCCGCAATTCACGCTAGAGGCCATGCCGCAGCACATGCTGCAATACGGCGCCAGCGAAGGCGAAGCGGAGCTGCGCGAGCGGATTGCCGCGGACATGCAAGGCCTGGGCGTTAAATGTTCGGCCGAACAGGTGTTGATCCTGTCCGGTTCGCAGCAAGGCATCGATCTGGTCGCCAAACTATTCATCGATCCCGGCACGCCAGTGGCCGTGGAGGCGCCGACCTACCTGGCGGCTTTGCAGGTGTTCCGCTTTTTCGGAGCCCGTTTTGTGGCTTACGATGTCGGGGCGCCCGACCTGCATACCTTGCAGCAGGAAAAGCCGGCGTTTGCCTATGCTATACCCACGTTTCAGAATCCCAGCGGCCGTTGCCTGGATGCATCGGAACGCGCCGCCTTGGCCGCAGCCTGCGATGCGGCCGATATTCCCTTGTTCGAAGACGACCCTTACCGCGATTTAGTGTATGACGATTGCGAACGCACGCCGGTGTGTGCCGGTTTGCAACAAGCACCGTGGATTTACCAGGGCTCGTTTTCGAAAAGTCTGGCGCCGGGCTTGCGCTTGGGTTACTTGGTCGCGTCGCCGGAACTGATGCCCTTTTTGACCCGCTTGAAACAAGCGGCCGATTTGCACAGCAATCGACTTAGCCAATGGCTGGTATTGCAACAATTGAAAAATCCCGAGCGCAGCCGGCAGTTGGTGGCGCTGGCCGGGCATTACCGGCAGCGCCGCGATGCGTTCGAAGCCGCGCTGCGTCGGCATTTTTCAGATCTGGCGGTTTGGCAAACCCCGCCCGGTGGTTTGTTTTTTTGGCTTACGCTGAATCGCCGCGTCGATACCCGCCTGATGTTGCCTAAAGCTATAGCAGCCGGCGTAGCTTTTATGCCCGGCGAATCCTTCCTGCCAATGGCGGTGGACGCTTGCGGCCAACTGCGTTTGAATTTCAGCCACGCCAGTAGCGAGGATGCCGAATCAGGCTTGCGGATTTTGGCTGATTTGGTGCGAGAGTTTATTTAAGCTAAGGTTGCAGCCGCGCCAGATTATGCAAACCCACCGTGGGTGCGGCGCCGAAAGTCTTGCGAAATTCGTGGCTGAAGTGGGCGGAATCGGAAAATCCGGTGGCGTGCGCGGCAGTCGTGAAGTTTTGGCCCTTGATGACTTCTTGTATCGCCTGCCGCATCCGGTTCCAGCTGCGATAGCGGCGAAACGGCACGCCGATCTGTTGGCTGAATAGATGCTGCAGCCGTGATGCGGATAGTCCCACGTTCGCGGCCAGCGTCAGCACCGAAGTCAAATCGTCGCCCTGTGCAAACAAAAACTCGACGATTTGGCTGATGCGCGGATCTAGTCTGTCGGCTTGCGACCGGCGTTTCGAAAAATCCAGCAGATCGACTAAGGGCTGCCCACTCCAATTTGGGTGATAGCGATCTTCGTACAGCTCGCGCATGAAATTGATTTCCCCGCCATTGCCGACCAAGGCACCATTCACCGGGCGGGTATCGCGGATTAAAGGTAACAGCGCCTCGGTGCCGGCGATGGTCGGTTCAATGTAAAACACCGCCACTGGGTCGCCGCCCACATCCAATTCGTGCCAGACCCCGGCCGGAATCACCGCCGTGCGGCAAGACAGCCAATCGCTACCCGCCACTTTCAAACGAAATTTCCCATACAGACCGGCCAGAAACACCGGAGCCCCGTGTTGGTGGTTGGCGTTGTAATACAGCGGACCGCAAAAAAATGTGCGGCCGCCGCTGATGTCCCACAGCGCATCGAAAGGAGCGGCCGTGGCGGTAGCACGTTCATACAAGCGTGGCGTATTGGTCATCGTTTAAGCTCCCTGTCGCGTCCGGCTCGCCGGCAGTTTGCCAAGCAGTCTAGTCAATGCACAGGTGCTTGGCAACGGGCTTGGGGCGTTTGCCTTATACGGCATTCAATCAGCGGGGCTAAGCTCCCCATTACTTTGAGGATAAATATGAGCAAGCAAACATTTCCACCCGAACCGTTGACCAACGTATTCCTACTGGCGTTTGCCATATTCTGCCTGGCGATAGCCTTGAGCATTGCCTGGGTATTGGGGTTTACGCTGTTTTTTCCCGACGGCGCGTTGGCCGGCCATTTGGTCGAACGGGCGGACATAATCCGCGCTCACATCGATTACCTGATGATGGCCCAATTTCTGTTCATTTTCTTTTTGCTGTTTCGGCAATATGCGGTCACGCCGCCGGTTTGGGTGGTGGGTGCTTGCTGCTTTGGGGCGTTTTTCAACCCGCTGTCGTTTTTGCTCAGAGGCCTATCGGCCAAGCCGGATGCCTCGGCTTTACCGGTCGAGCCGCACTTCCCGATCCAGGCCGGCATCAGTTTTACCCTGACCACGGTCGGTTTTCTAACGGCGGCGATTCTGGTGGCCCAAGCGGCCTGGAAATCGAGATCGGAACAGGGTTAACCCAAATCGGTTGGCGGCGCTTGACGGAAAAATCTGGCGATCCAGCTTTAAAAACAACCATGTAAGGCTTGTTTAGCGATGCGCAACCTCACGGTCAAATTGGTGTACTCTGATCGCATGGATGAGCCGCAGGCATTGAGGCCGCAAAATTTACGTTGGACCTAAAATATTTCTATCTCTATTAACTTATCAGAAGGAGAGATTCATGAAAGCTGCTACACCACTGCGTCTTGCGCTGGCATCAAACGCCACATTTTCACTTTCGTCCGCACTTATTATGCTGTTTCAGCCTGCGCTAGTTGGTGAGTGGCTTGGAGTGGATGATCAATTCATCCTTCAACTCATCGGTATCGGCTTGGTTGCCTTTGCCGCCGAGCTGTTTTATCAGGCAACGCGTCAGCGCGCTAACACATGGCGCGCGCTTCTTGCAAGCGCTGCCGATTTTTCGTGGGTAGTTGGATCTGTCGTTCTACTGCTCACCTTGCCGCAGCTATTTTCTCCTCTCGGTAGCCGAATTGTTATCGGTGTGGCAGGGATGGTGTTCATTTTTGGGGGCTGGCAGTTATGGGCGGCTGGGCGAGCGCACAGAATTTCAGAAATTGGCAAATATCGCCACTGTATTATCGTTGAAACCAATGCGCCAGCTGAAAAGCTATGGCGGGTCATAGGCGACATTGGCGACATCAAGACCTACATGCCATCATTGAAGCACTCTGTTGTTATGGACGGGAAACAACCCAGCCTTGGGGTAGTTAGGTTCTGTGAAGACCATGCCGGCAAGCAATGGTCTGAGGAATGTACCGAATTCAACCCCGGTCGCAGCTTTACAGTCCGCTTTCGTTCCGAAGCCCCGAATTTCCCGTTTCCGGCAAAAGCGATGCTTGGCGGTTGGGAGGTCTCGCCTTCAAATGCTGGTTCCCAGGTGATGGTCTGGTGGGAGCTAATCCCAAAAAGCAGACTCCTTGTACCCATAATCCTCCCTATCCTGGCTTTTCAGGTTGATCGTGATTTCCCAAAAATAATTCAGCGCATGACTGCAGTCGCCCTTGAACAGGACGGTGAAGTACAAATAAATCGAAACGTTGGTGTTTTTACACGGCTGTTGCCATTTATTTGTTAGGGCCGTAGAGCCGCAGATACTCTGTTCAAAAGCAACAAATTTCGTCGTTTCTTTATTCCGCGACGGCCGATGCAGGAATGGCATAAAACCGTATGTTATCGAACGGCTGATTGTGCTTCAGCATGCCATTGTAGTGGTCTAATAAAAATGGGCACCCCGGTAGGTTGATAAACTATCAATCTACCAAGTTAGCATAATGAAACAAGAAAGACGCAGTTTTGACCGCGGCGTTCAAGCTGCAAGTGGTGAAAATGGTCCAGGAGCAAGGGCTGATGGTGGTGCAGGTTTGCCAGGAGCTCAAGCTGGGTGAGACGGCGGTGCGTCGCTGGCTGAAGGTGCAAGGGGAGCAATCCGGTCAAGCGGGCATCGGCAAGCCGTTAACACTTGATCAGGGCCGTAGATACTGTTATCCAAGTCAAGCTAAATGAATAGCCGAATCGAAAGGTTTAGCTGATTTCAAGACACCGAACGCCACATGAATCAATTTACGCATCATGGCACCGATAATCAGCTTATTGGGTTT
The DNA here is from genome assembly GCF_014850975.1 of Methylomonas fluvii. Lineage (GTDB taxonomy): Bacteria > Pseudomonadota > Gammaproteobacteria > Methylococcales > Methylomonadaceae > Methylomonas > Methylomonas fluvii. Next base: position 674,151 of record NZ_JACXST010000001.1, read on the forward strand.
ACCAGCACCGGCTAATCGTCCACGGAACTGTTTACCCCAGGCTGTTTTATAAAGCGTCACCATGGCCGGCATATAAAGCGCTTTGCGCAGGAAGGCATGGCCTATTTTGGAGAGCCTGGGCTTGCCCTTGATGCTGCTGCCCGATTCGTATTGCCGGGGATCGAGTCCAGCAAAAGCGGCGGCCTGCCGACTATTGGCGAAGCGCGAGGTATCGGCGTAGAACGCCAGGATAATAGCGCTGGTACGTTCGCCAATGCCGGGAATGCTGTCGAGCAGTTCGCGTTGTTGCTTCAGATCGGGATGTTGGTCGATATGGTTATTGATGGCGTCAATCAACTGTTGAATGGCTGTATCCAGCCAATTCAGATGCTGTTGAATGTCCTCACGTACCGGTTCGCGCGCCACCAGCAAACGATTGCTTTCCTGGGTGCGCATGGTTTGTAAGGCGTCCAGGCGCAACACCAATGCACGTAGCGTGATTTCCGCCTCGCTACGGGGCTGCCAAGCAGGCGGTTGGCGCTCGGCGCAGAAATCGGCGATGAGTTTAGCATCGACCGTATCGGTTTTACTGCGGGTGAGCCGTGAACCTCCATAGGCCTTAATTTGTGCTGGATTGACGACGCTCACGGTGAAACCAGCGGTTGCCAGATGCTGAGCAACGTCTTCCCAATAAATGCCGGTCGCTTCCATGCAGACATGAGGCGATTCGGCCTTTTGAGCGGCCAACCACGTCAACAACGTCGCGAAGCCGTCGAGAGAATTGGGAATGACTTTGGCGCGAAACTTACCGTTGGGCAGACGCAATGCGCAATCCAACTTGGCTTTAGCAACATCGATACCGAGATAAAAATGGGACATGAAAACCTCAAATGATCTACCTTGTGAATGCAGGCTGCCGGAAACCGGGCCGAAGAGACTGTCCGATCGTTGATCGAGGGTGGGTCGCTGCTGCAAAGATCTACGCCGGGGATTTCGAAATCCAAGCTCCGATACGGCATCCAGCGACCCAAACCTGAGGTGCCCCTCAGGTGTGTTTTCATGGTTTATTATCCTTTGAAAAGCACGCTTGGATAATACAAGGTCCGATTAGCGCAGCGTAATCGGACGAATGTTTGACGTCGTTCCTCCGATTAGGCTTCGCTAATCGGAGGAACGCGGGCTAATCATGATTATTATGATGCTGATAATAGTAAGACGTTCCAGAATGCAGATTCCCTACTTAAAATACCAAATATTTTAGTAGTCGCGCCAAACGTCAAGCATACTTACTCGGCAACCAGCCACGCTCGACGCATTCTCGAAAATTCCATTGCGGCATATTCTCGGTTTTATAGCTCCAGAAAAACCAGCCCAGATACTTTTCGAACACCGCTAACTGGGCAGCTGCGTAGCCGCGACAAGCGATATCGAATTGCATGTCGTCCATCTGCGTATGGACATGATCGAAAGGCCCCTCGGCCCAAAGCGCCGCCAGTTTTGTATCCAATCCCAAACTCCATTCGCCGACATAGGTCGGCAAACCCAGGCCGCTGATAATCTCGTCAGCTTCTGTTTTCCAGTCACAAACCACTTTTTGCAGATGCCGATAAATATCCCTGTCGATATCGTCCTGCACAAAACATTGATAACGGTGTATATCAAAGATCACATTGCCATGCTCGGGCGGCTGTAAAAAACCGGCGTATTCGCGAAACGACCGGAAACCATCATGAAATATCACCGCCACCTGTTCGGCCGGACAATGGCGGCGAATGCGCCAATAAGCGGCCTCGGTGTAACGTTTCAACAATTCCGTATCCACATCCCAGCGCGGCTCGTTTAAGACCTCAATTCCATGCAATGCCGGGCGCATGCCATAACGCCGGGCCAATCGCTCCAGGGTCTCCAGGGAGTAGTCGATAAAGTTGTCTTGCGTGTGCCACTCGCAAACGTCCTGGATGCCGCCATTATCGAAACCGTTCTGACAGCCGGGCGCGGCATGGAGATCGACAACTATCTTTAAGCCAAACTCTTCGGCCCATTCGAAAGCCCGGTCAAGCACCTCCATGCCGCCGCCGACAAAAGGAAATCGCACTGCGCCGAAACTATGATGATAGGGATAATCGGTTGTGAACAGCCAATAGCCAACCGGGATGCGCACCGCATTGATCCCGACTTGCGCCAACCAGGCAAAGTCGGCGCGGGTGATGAAGGTTTGCCAATGTTGCGGCAACCGGGTTTTGGCTTCGCAGCCCAATTCGACGCACCAACTGGTCTCGTCCCTGGCATTCAACCCGGCAAACAAACTGGGCGTCATCCATTTTTCTAAAACCAACCATCCGCCCAGATTAACCCCGCGCAGTTTATTGGCAGACATAGGAAAACCCCGGTAACAAAGCGCCTTAGAGCACGTTTCCCGTTAGCAGAGCGTAATTCGCCGGTTGTACAGGGCCTGTATATTGGGCACCTTGGTGATGGTCAGGACCGCCGAATCCGAAAGCCTTTTATGGATCAGATTGACCATGTCCACTTCGCTGTCAGGGTCGAGAGAATCGAAAGCTTCCTGCATCAATATCCATTTAGGTTTGTGCAGCAACAGTCGCACCAAGCCTAAGCGTTGTTGTTGTTCACGCTCAAGATTCTTTTCCCAATCGGCAACTTGGTCTAACTGCTCTTCCAACTCTTTCACACCGGCCAGCTGAAGGGCATGTTCCAAAACCTGTTGATCGAAAGCGGAGGGGTTGGATGGGTAGCAAATTGACGCGCGCAAAGTGCCTGTCGGCAGATAAGGACGCGGCGGCATAAAGAACATTCGTTCATCATCAGGCAATTCGATCACGCCTTCGCCCCAGGGCCAAAGACCGGCTATGGCTTTAAACAGCTTGTTACCGGAAAAGGCGTTACCGGCAATCAACACCCGCTCTCCAGACTTGATTTCTTCGTTGAGGGTGGATACGCAAACGATTCTGTCCAAACGCGAAATACATAAATCACGAAACGCCAACACGGAATTCTCGCTTTTCACCAACCGAATCCGATGAGGATCGGGTTTGGCAATTTCCCGCTCCAATTGCTCCAGGGCCTTGCTCAATCCCAACACTCGCTCGACAGAGGCACGCCACTCCGCCACCTTACCCATATTGTCAACCGGCCATGACAACGCCGCGACCATTTGCTGGAAAGCCTGCGCGGATTGCATCAACGCTCCCAGACTGATCGTGCCCAGAATAAAGCGCGGCGCCGACACCAGGATAGGAAATGCCATGGACAGTATTGAATAACCGGAGCTGAACATGGTGATGCGCTGCCAGGCGTGGGTTTGCTGATTCCATGCGTCGACAATATTCCCAAATAAATGATGAAAATGCGGATTCTCATGGCGCTCACCGTGGATTAACGCAATGGCTTGCGCATTCTCCCGGGCTTTGACCAGCGCGAAGCGGAAATTGGCTTCCACGGTCTGTCTATTGTCGGTAGCCATGGTGAGCGGCTTACCGATCCACCAACCCAGCGTGGATGCGCTAGCGGCGTAAATCAGCGCCAACCAGACCAAATGGCCTTGAACGGGGATTTCGACCAAACCTAGATTTACCGTAACGGTCCCCGACAAGGTCCACAGTATCTCGGTAAAACTGGTCAACAACAGCACGCAGTAAAAAAAAGTGTGTAACAGATCGATTGCGTATTCAGTGGATATTCGCACATCTTCGGCGATCCGGCCATCGGGATTATCATGCTGGCCCGGCAAGTGGGTAACCAGATAATGCCGGCCGTCGCGCATCCATTGCCCGATCAATTTGTCGGTTAACCAGCCCCGCCAGCTCAATTGCAAACGACGTTTGACGACCAAATGGGTGGCCGTAATTGCCATATTCGCGATAAAAATCAAAACGATTAATCCAACTTGGGTAAACAGTCTCGACATCGAGCGCTGCTCCAAGGCATCGAATAAATCCGCGCTCCATTCGGTAATAATCACCGAAACCGCAATTTGCGCCACTGTCAGCGCGACCAAAAACGCCGACAATGTGCGGATTGTAGTCTTATTTTCGGAGCACCAGAAAGGGCCCGCCAATCGGACGAATTGCATAAAAAATTTGCTGGTTGTTCGCAAGGCCGTACTCCTCGTTTAAGGTCGTCGCGCAATATAACAAAATTAATTGCATCAATAACCATCAAATGTGTTGCTGCGCTGCTGGCCGCGCATCAGACTAAGGATAGGCTTTTGTGTTTTATGACAAAAAAGAGAAAAACAGCAGAGGGGATGTTTGACGAGTTTGTGACGAGCGCTGTAGCGCTCGTCTGTACAGGTGTTTTGCGCTCAGCGCTTCATCGAATCGAAAAATGCGGCGTTGGTTTTAAAATCTTTGAGTTTGCCCAACAAAAATTCTGATGCGGCCAACTCGTCCATTGGCTGCAGGATTTTGCGCAAAATCCAGGTTTTTTGCAGTTCGTCAGGATCAACCAGATATTCCTCGCGGCGGGTGCCGGAGCGGTTGATGTTAATGGCCGGATAGATGCGTTTTTCAGCGATTTTCCGCTCCAGATGCAGTTCCATGTTGCCGGTACCTTTGAATTCTTCGAAGATCACTTCGTCCATTCGCGAGCCGGTTTCTACCAGCGCCGTGGCAATGATAGTCAAACTGCCGCCTTCTTCGATATTCCGGGCGGCGCCGAAAAAGCGTTTGGGTTTTTCCAGCGCATTGGCGTCGACACCACCGGACAACAGTTTGCCGGAAGACGGTACCACCATGTTGTAAGCGCGGGCCAGACGGGTAATTGAGTCTAACAGGATAACCACGTCGTGCTTATGTTCAACCATACGCCGGGCTTTCTCGATCACCATATCAGCCACTTGCACGTGGCGGGTAGCGGGTTCGTCGAAGGTACTGGAGACTACTTCGCCGCGTACGCAACGCTCCATCTCGGTTACCTCTTCCGGGCGCTCGTCGATCAGCAACACGATCAGATAACACTCGGGATTGTTCTCGGCAATGGCATGGGCGATGCTTTGCATGATCATGGTTTTACCGGCTTTCGGCGGCGAAACGATCAAGCCACGCTGGCCTTTACCGATAGGGGCGATCAAGTCGATGATGCGGGCGGTTAAATCTTCGCTGGTGCCGTTGCCTTGCTCCAGGCGGAAGCGTTTGTTGGCAAACAGCGGTGTCAGGTTGGAAAAGGAGATTTTGTTTTTGGATTGCTCGGGCGATTCGAAGTTGATGCTTTCGACCTTCAACATCGCGAAATACCGTTCACCTTCCTTGGGTGGGCGGATTTTACCGCTGACCGTATCGCCGGTGCGTAAACCGAAACGTCTAATCTGACTGGGCGATACGTAAATGTCGTCCGGTCCCGCTAGATAGGAGCAACCCGGTGTCCTTAAAAAACCGAACCCATCCGCCAGTATCTCCAAAACCCCATCGCCAAAAATATCTTCCCCACTCTTCGCCTGTTTCTTCAAAATCGCAAAAATCAATTCCTGCTTTCGGGCTCTGTCGATGTTTTCGAGACCCAGGGATTCAGCGATTGCAATGATTTCAGTGGCTTGTTTAAGTTTTAACTCGGTAAGATTCATGTTGATTAAGGGAAATGAAAGAAATGCAAAACAGCAGAGTGCTGTTTACAGCGGCAGGTAGTTGTTGGATTTGTTAAGGACTTTCAGAATGCGAACAAGCAAGCGGGGAAAATTCTAGCGCAATAACCGGACTTATCAAAAACATTTTTAATAAATCCGGTGATTCGGCGTAATTTATATGTTGCTATCGATAAACGCAGCCAATTGGGATTTGGTTAAGGCGCCAACTTTAGTCGCTTCCACTTCGCCGCCTTTAAAAAGCATCAAAGTCGGAATACCGCGCACACCGTAGTGCTGCGGGGTTTTAGGGTTTTCGTCGATATTCAGCTTGGCAACAGTGAGTTTGTCTTGATATTCGGATGCAATTTCATCCAAAACCGGGGCAATCATTTTGCATGGACCGCACCATTCGGCCCAATAATCGACCAACACCGGTGTACCGGCTTTCAACACAGTTTCATTAAAATCAGCGTCTGATACATGAAGGACTAGGTCGCTCACGCCATTCTCCATTAGTTTACAAAGTCAAGACTATAGTTTCGCGGCGCTTTAATTGTCAATCGATTTCAACCGCGCGGCTTTTTAGTTTATCCTATCGGGCTATGAAGAAAACACATTTGACGGAAACGCGTTTTAGCAATTTGGAGCTGTCCGACTCCATCATTAAAGGTCTGAAAGAAGCAGGATTCATCAACTGCACACCCATTCAGGATAAATCCTTGCCCTTGTCCTTACGCGGCAAAGACATTGCCGGCCAAGCCCAAACCGGCACTGGCAAAACCGCCACATTTTTGCTGGCGACCTTTCAGCACCTGATCAACGACGAAAGCGAAAAAATCAAGAACCCGCGCGCGCTGATTCTCGCTCCAACCCGTGAGCTGGCGATCCAGATTCACAAAGACGCGGTGGCTTTGAGCAAGTATCTGAACCTGAAATTTGCGCTGATCTACGGCGGTACCGACTATCAAAAACAGTTGGATAAAATCAAAGGCAATGTCGACATCATTATCGGCACACCGGGCCGCATTATCGATTTTTACCGGCAGGGCGCTTTCACGCTGGATAATATTCAAGTCACCGTGATGGACGAAGCTGACCGCATGTTCGATTTGGGCTTTATCAAAGACATCCGCTTCCTGTTGCGCCGCATGCCGCCGGCGGAAAAGCGCTTGAATATGCTGTTTTCGGCCACCTTATCTTATAAGGTCACCGAACTGGCCTATGAGCACATGAACAACCCGGTACTGATTCGCATCGAATCCGAGGAAGTGACTTCCAAAGCCATCAATCAGGTGGCGTATTGCCCTGCCAATGACCAAAAAATCCCGCTATTACTGGGCTTGCTGAAGCATCACCAGCCGCAGCGCAGCATCGTTTTCGTCAACACCAAACGCTGTGCCGAGCAGCTCGACGATTACCTGGCTGCTAACGGCCACAAAGTAGCCATGCTCAGCGGCGACGTGCCGCAGGAAAAGCGCCAGCGCCTGCTCAACGACTTCCAGGAAAACCGGGTCACTTTATTGATAGCGACCGACGTAGCGGCCCGCGGTCTGCACATTCCGGATGTGTCGCATGTTTTCAACTACGACTTGCCGCAAGATGTCGAAGATTACGTGCATCGTATTGGCCGTACCGCCCGTTTTGGCGCCAGCGGCGAGGCTATCAGCTTCATTTGCGAGGAATACGCTTATTCGATGCCGGACATCGAAGATTACATTGGCGAGAAAGTGCCGGTGCAAAGCATCACGCCGGAATTGATGGTGGAAGACGTCATAAAACCCCAACGCCGCGAACCGCGCGAACGGGTCATGCCGCGCGATAAACGCCCACCGCGTTCGGAGCACAAGCCCAGGGAACACCGTTCACCGCGCCCGGAACCCGCTACAAACCAGGCATCAACGCCCGAAAATCCTCCGCCGCCGCAAACTCAGCAACCTGCTTAACCGGCCGTTGACTATCCGGCTTGCTGATCGACACCAGATGAGCAATGCCGAACGTCCGGGCGGATGCCAGCACGGCAACACTATCGTCTACCAGCAACGTTCTATCCTTTGCAAACCGATGTGTGTCTTGCAGGATTTGCCAAAAACCTTGCTGCTCCTTAGCAAAACCAAAATCGTGCGACGAGACAATTTCGTCGAAAAAACCATGCAGACAGGTTTTTTCCATCTTCAGATTCAAGCTGTCACGATGGGCGTTCGTCACCAGCAATAGGCGCTTGCTGCTGGCTCGCGCCGCGTCCAAAAACTCAGTGACATGCGGATGCACTGCAATCAAACCGGCCAACTCCTGCTTCAGCCCGGCGATATTCAAAGCCAATTCCTGGGTCCAATAATCCAGGCAATACCATTCCAATTTGCCTTCCATCGCTTTGAAACGCGGTGCCAACTGCTGTTTGGCGTCCTCTAGCGTCAGGCTATGCAGTTCGGCAAAGCGCAAGGGCACAAACTCCTGCCAAAAATGATTATCGAAATTCAAATCCAGTAAAGTGCCGTCCATGTCCAGTAGTACGGTATCGATTTGTTTCCAGTCGAGCATTTCAGTTTATCCCTATCATTTAATAGCTCTTGTCATTCCCACACACAGCCTAAATTAGTTTTTTATTCTAACCGGAAAATCCCTAAGTTCAGCTAGGCTTGATGTCTATAAGAAAAAGGATTAAAAGCTTTTATATCTGTTCTGTCACGGCATCGGCCGTCGAAAGGAGTTAAATTCATGAGCACCATGAAAGTGCGAACCCGTTTAGGCTTGGGTTTTAGCGGAGTCTTGCTGCTACTGGCCATGATTGCCGGCATCAGCATCAACAGCATGAACGACTTGTTGTCCAACATCGACAACATGGTCAACGATAAATTTCCGAAAACAGTCTGGGCCAATAACGTCATCGGCAACATCAACGTTATTGCCCGCTCGATGCGCAATACCCTGATTATCAAAGACCGAGCCACCATCGATAAAGAACTGGCCCGCATTCAAGACGCACGGCGAGCTATCAAGGAAAATCTGGATAAACTTGACGAGACTATTAGCAGCGCGGAAGGTAAAGCCGTACTCAAAAAAGTGTTGGATGCCCGGACACCTTACGTGAATGCCCAGGATCAGTTCATCAAATTAGCCGGCGAGGGCAAGCAAGCGGAAGCGGCGGATTTTCTGCTGTCCCAAGTCAGGAAGTTGCAAACCGAGTATATCGATTCGGTAGCCGCGCTAATTGATTTTCAAACCAAGCTAATGAAACAATCCGGAGTAGAAGCCAAGGAAACGGTCAATCACAGCGTGAATTTGATTACCACACTGGCGCTAGTTTCCGTACTGATTGGTGGCGTTGCCGGCTATCTGATCACTAAAAGCTTAATGACGCAGCTTGGCGGAGAACCCGGCTATGCTGCCGAAGCGGTCAATACCATGGCCGCCGGCGATCTTTCCGTAGCGATAGAACTGCGGGAAGGCGACACCAGCAGTTTGTTGTACGATTTAAAAGGCATGCGCGACCAGCTTAGTAACGTCGTCCAGCAAGTTTTGGGTAATGCCGACGTGTTAAGTTCGGCGTCCAAGGAAGTTAGCGCTACCGCGCAATCGATCAGCCAAGCCACCACCGAGCAGGCGGCCAGTGTCGAAGAAACCACCAGCTCCATCGAACAACTCAGCGCCTCGGTGCAACAAAATACCGAGAATGCCCACGTCACCGAACAGATGGCCGGTAAATCCGCCAGCGAGGCCAAACAAGGCGGCGAAGCGGTAATCGAAACCGTCAATGCCATGAAACATATCGCCAAAAAAATCGGGCTGATCGAAGACATTGCCTACAAAACCAATTTATTGTCCTTAAACGCGGCAATCGAGGCCGCCTCGGCCGGCGAACACGGTAAAGGCTTTGCCGTGGTGGCGGCGGAAGTCCGTAAATTGGCGGAAAGCAGCCGCACCACGGCGGCGGAAATCAACGAATTGGCATCCAACAGCGTCTCGATTGCCGAAAAAGCCGGGGTGCTCATCGGCCATGTGCTGCCGGACATTGTGAAAACAGCGGACCTGGTCCAAGAGATCAATGCCGCGTCAGCAGAACAAGCCAGCGGCATCAAACAAATCAGCGAGGCCATGCGGCAGTTGGACAGAGTCACGCAACAAAACGCGGCCGCCTCGGAAGAAATGGCCGCAACCGCCGAGGAATTGAACGGCCAAGCCGAACAACTGCAAAGCGTGGTTGGTTTTTTCAAGTTAGCGAACAGTTAAAAGTGCTTTCACGCCGATCTTGGCATGGAAAGGAAACCCACGTCAGCAACCCAACCAGCGACCAAGCTGTAAACCCTGAGCCGATGCCCAACAGACCAAAAATCCTGAAACAAACCGTCATCGCCCAAACCCGGCAATTCTGCATCGAAGCCCTGGACCTGGAGTTTAGTAACGGCGAGCGCCGCCAATACGAGCGTCTGGCTCGCAGCGCCTCGCACGGTGCGGTACTGGTGGTGCCGATGCTAGACCCCGATACTGTGCTGCTGGTTCGGGAATACGCCGCCGGCATCCATCGTTACGAGCTGGGTTTACCCAAAGGCAAGCTGGATGCCGGCGAGGATATGCTGGACGCCGCCAATCGCGAGTTGAAAGAAGAAATTGGTTATGGTGCGGCCAAATTACACCATTTGCACCGGGTATCGCTGGCGCCGGCCTATCTGGAACACACGATAGATATTATTCTCGCTGAAGACCTGTATCCGGAAAAACTGGTCGGCGATGAACCTGAAGAACTGCAAGTGGTGCCTTGGCCGTTAAATAGTATCGATACCTTGCTAGCCAGCGGCGAATGCAGCGAAGCCCGTTCGATTGCCGCCTTGTATATGGCGTTGGCGCATTTGAACGAGCGCGGTTGAGCTGTCGATCACTACGGTAAAGACGCAGGAGTTTGCACCTCTACAGCTTTGAACTTTAAATTTTGAATAGGGGCTCCAAACCGTCGTCGCTTTTCCCTTTGCCGCTGACCGCTGCGGGTTTAGTGGAAAACACCTGCCAAAGATTCTGGCCTTGCCAATCTTGATTCTGCCCGGAATATAACAAGCGATTCAGCGCCAAAATCTCTTCACGGAGCCCATCGGCACAATGGGCCGCAATCGCCCCCAAACTCTCCGCGCCGAACTCGGCCTTACCCCATTGCAGCAAAGCCTCCTTGGCGGCCTGCGGGTTATTTTCCCAACAAGCACGTTTCAGCGTCTTTTCCATAGCGGTTTCCTGCACCCGCTCAACAGGCTTGTCCGTTGGCGCTTTGCCGGAAGGGCGGCGATAAAACACAACAATAGTCAGTAGCCAGCCCAGCGCCAACGTCGCCGATACCACTTGCCAAAAGCGGGTGTCGCTGCTGTTGGTCACGGTAATTGGCGTCGTGGTCATCGGGCTCGCTACCGGCTCTTGCGGTGCACTCGATGCAGCGGGCGAAGCGGGATTTTGGGCATCCATGCTGCCGGCTAAGGCCGTGAGCTTGACGCTAGGCAGGTGCGCTGTTTCCATTTTCTGGGTTTTGGTGTTGAACCAAACGATGTCCAGCGCCGGCAAGGTATATTCGCCAGGCTTGGAAGGGATGAAGGCAATTTTTTCTTCGCGTAGCGCCGTTAAACCGTCGCTGCCTTTGTCTTCCTTTAGCAGCGGTTGGTCGGGATAGGTTTTGATGCCATCGATAGCGGTTTTATCAAGCAGTTCCGGCAACTGGCCGACCGTGGCGCCTTTCGCGCTCAGTGTCAGCGTGCGGGTCAAAGGCTCTCCAACTTTGGTTTGCAAGCTGGTAGCCGACCAGGTTTCGCTGAGTTTTAAAGATTCGGCGCTCAACCAATTCGGGCCTTTAAAGCTGGCCGGCACCGCTTGTACGTTCAACGTGATGGCTTTGGAAGCCACCCGCCGAGATTCCGTATCCGGCCGATTGAAGAAACCGTTGAAACGCGGCTGGCGTTGATTGCTCAGGTATTCGGCATTCAGTATCAACGGCGCGATGGTAAATACGCCGCTTTGCTGCGGAAAAATCGCATATTTCCGTTCCGTCACCCAATAATCCACGCCCTTGACTTGGGTGGCGTAGGTGCTGTCCTCGCCCAGTTTTTCGACTAAGGCATCCTTAATCTCCGGTTCGCTAAGACTGGCCTGGGTAATCTGTACCTTGCGGAATAACTTCAGCGTGTACAACACCTGCGACTGCACGTAGGGCTGCTCGGGCGTGGCGGTCACGTCCAGAAATATGTCGTCGTTACCTTGCGGAGCAGCGGTATTTTCATTCACAACCAGTTTCAACGGCTTGCTGCTATCGGCACCGAAGGCAATCGACGGGATGAACAACTCGCCGGCTTGTTTGGCCATCGCCCGAACTATCCATTGTTCGGTCCGGCTACTTTTGCCGTTGATCCACGAGGAATTGCTGCTGCGCTGCTGACTGAGAATGTCGAAATTCTCCTGCAAGGGCGCAAAATCCGGATTGCCGTCCGGCTCTGCGCTGGCGGTAAAGGTAATTTGAAACGATTCAGTAAGGCCGACCGGGTTGCGGTCAACCGCCACTTGAATCTCCGCCGCCTGTATCGCGGCGCTAATCAGCATTAACAGGCCATACAGCAGCCACGAGTAACTATGTCTATGCATACAATGGATCATTTACTTCATTGAAAAAGGTTTATGAACATCAGGGCGGTCATCGAACCAGCCGTATAACACTGGCAATACCACCAAGGTCAGCAGCGTGGAACTAATCAAGCCGCCTATCACCACGATAGCCAGGGGCTTTTGCACTTCCGAACCAGGGCCGATGGCGAATAAAAACGGCACCAGACCCAGCAAGGCCACCGTGGCGGTCATCATCACCGGCCGAAAGCGTTGTTCGCAGCCGCGGCGTATCGCATACTCCAGACTCAGACCGCTTTCGCGCTGGGAGCGGATATACGATACCAACACCACCCCATTCAGCACCGCTATGCCCCATAAGGCGATGAATCCCACCGAAGCCGGGACCGATAGGTACTCGCCGCTGATAAACAGCGTGATGATGCCGCCTATCGACGCAAACGGCAGTACCAGAATAATCAACGCGGCAAAGCGCAGCGATTTAAACAACATAAACAACAAAAAGAAAATCGCCGCGATAGTAACCGGAATGATCATTTGCAAATGCCCCAAGGCCCGCTCCATATTCTGGAATTGACCGCCCCATTGCAGATAATAGCCTTCCGGCAATTGCACTTTGTCGGCCACGGCTTTTTGCAGCTCGGCGACGAAACCGCCCAAATCCCGGTCGCGCACGTTAATCCCCACGACAATCCGGCGCTTACCCATTTCCCGGCTGATCAAGGCCGGACCATCGTTTAAGGTGATATTGCAGACATCGCCCAGGGGCACGCGCGCGCCGTTCGCTGACGTCAGCATCAACGCATCTATGGCACCGATATTGTTCCGAAATCGCTCCGGCAAGCGCACCGCCGCCGAAAAGCGCCGTTCGCCTTGATAAATCTCGGTAGCCACTTTGCCGGCTATCGCGGTTTCTATGACATCGTGTATGTCCGATGCGTTTAAACCGTGGCGAGCGATGGCTTGCCTATCAACGGTGATATTCAAATATTGCTGACCGGTCAAACGCTCAACCCGTATATCGCGGGCACCGTTAACATCGTTCGCCACCCCGGCAATGGCGTCCGCCAGGCGTTTCAATTCAGCCAGATCGTCGCCGAAGACTTTCACCGCCACGTCGGAACGCACGCCGGTGACCATTTCATCCACCCGGTCGGAAATCGGCTGGGCCATCACCACCTGCATGCCGGGCAGGTTTTCGGTGAGTTTCGCGCTCATCGCATCGGCGATGTCGTCCTGAGTCCAGCCTTTCGGCCATTCTTCCCGCGGTTTCAATGTAACGATAGGCGTGGACTCGTTTTGCGCTTGCGGATCGGCGGGGCTTTCGCCGCGGCCCACGCCGCTGACTACGGTTTTTACGCCGGGGATTTCCATCACCATTTTCATCGCCTGCATTTCCACATTGATGCTTTCCTCAAGCGAAATGTTCGGCATCCGGTTAATGCCCGGCACGATGGAGCCTTCCTTCATTTCCGGAATGAACGATGTGCCCAGCAAGGGCAGTAAGGCCAAGGTCGCGGCGAACACGCCGACCGCACCCCCCACCACCTTCAGCCGATTGGCCATCGCCCAATCCAGCATCCGTAAATAAATCCGCTTGATGAAAGCGATCAGCCGGGTGTCGTGCTCGCCGTCGTGGCCTTCCAGTAAAAAGGCGCAGAGTACCGGCGACAAGGTCAGCGACACGAGCAGCGAAATCAGCAAAGCAATAGCAATGGTATAAGCCAGCGGCGCGAACATCTTGCCCTCCATGCCTTGCAGCGTCATCAGCGGCAAAAATACCAGCACGATGATGCCGACACCGAACAACACCGGCGTCGCCACTTCCTGGGCGGCGGTCTGCACCACGCGCACCCGGCTGGTTGCCCGGCCTTTTCGTTCGCCGAGCAGCCGAAACGCGTTTTCCACCACGACTACCGAACCGTCTACCATTAAGCCAATGGCAATCGCCAAGCCGCCCAGCGACATCAGATTAGCGGACAGACCCAACTGATTCATTGCGATAAACGTCACCAAAGGCGTGACGATCAAGGTACTGACCACGATCAGACTGGAGCGCACATCGCCCAGAAACAGGAACAACACGATCACCACCAGCACTATGCCTTCCAGCAGCACTTTGGTCACGGTATGCAAAGCCGCATCGACCAAATCGCTACGGTCGTAATAGGAGACAATTTTCAGGTCATGCGGCAGCATGCCTTTCGCGTTGATTTCCGCCACTCGCGCCTTGATGCGGCTGACCACTTCCTTGGCGTTGCCGCCGCGCAGCATCATGACAATGCCGCCCACGGATTCGGTGTAGCCGTCCTTGAGCACTGCACCCGCCCGGACTTCATGGCCGATTTTGACTTCGGCGACATCATGCATATGCACCGGTACCGAGTCTTCTTCCTTCAAGACGATATTGCCGATGTCTTTGACGTCGTTAATCAAGCCGACGCCGCGAATCAGATATTGTTCGGCATAATGCGGCAGTACGCCACCGCCGCTATTGGCGTTATTTCTAGCCAGCGCCTCGAATACTTCGGTCAATGAAATCCGGTAATGATGCAAGCGGTTGGGGTCAACCAACACCTGGTATTGTTTGACATAGCCGCCCTGGGAATTGATTTCCGCCACGCCGGGAATCCCGCGCAGCAACGGCCGCACCACCCAGTCCTGCGCTTCGCGGCGCTGTTGCAATTCCTCTTGGGTCAAGGCCCGTTTGCCATCATCGTCGCGCTCCAAGGTGTATTGATACACCTCGCCCAAACCGGTGGAAACCGGCCCCAGCACCGGATTGATGCCTTCCGGCATCTGCTGCTTCACCTCTATCAGCCGTTCCATTACCAACTGCCGGGCGAAGTAAACCTCGGTCTTATCGGTAAAAATTAACGTAATCAAGGACAAGCCGTTCTTATTCATCGAACGCATTTCTTCCAGGCCGGGCAAGCCGGCCATCGCTATTTCCAAGGGCACGGTGACCAATCGTTCGACTTCGTCCGGCGATTTACCGGTCGCTTCGGTGGCGATTTGTACCTGGATATTGGTGACATCCGGAAATGCATCCACCGACAGCTGCTGCACGGCGCGCGCACCGAACAGCGTGACCGCCACTGCCAGCACCGCCACCAGAACACGCTGATGCAGAGCGGCTGCTATAAGGCTGTTAATCATGCTCTACTCCAAGGTGCTGCGCAGGCGTTCGTTATTCAAATGAAACGCGCCACCCACGACAATTTTTTCACCCGCTTTCAAGCCTTCCAGTAAGGGCCGTTTCTGAGCTTCTTCGCGGCCCAGCCGCACCGGACGTAACTCAAAACGTGCGGCAGCGGTTTCCACGAACACAAAATCCTTATCATTTTCCCTGACCACCGCCTGGCTGGGCACGATCAAGGTCTGTGAGCCGGGCTTGCTGATTTTTAAGGTGGCCAACATTTGCGGCTTGAACAAACGCTGTGGATTGGCTAGGGCCATCCGCACTGTCACCGTGCGGGTGTCGGAATCGACCATATCGGCGACATAAATCAGTTTGCCGCTAACTTCCTGTCCAGGTAGTGCCGGTACTTCGGCGAAGGCTTGGTCGCCTTGCCGCGCCCAGTGCGCTTGTTGCTCGGGAATTTCCGCAACTAGCCACAGTTGCGACAAGTCCGCGACGGTATACAAAGCGTCTGCCGGCTGTACCACCTGGCCGATGGCGACGTTCCGTTCGATGACGACGCCGTCTATGCTGGCCGTAACCGGCGAAAAGGAGTGAATGCTGCGCTGTTTGTCTATGCGTTTCAAATCCGCGTCACTCATGCCCATTACCCGCAACTGGTCCGCGGCGGCGCGTAAATCCACATCGGCTTCAGTCAACACGCTCTGCCGCTCCTGAAACTCGGCTTCCGAGATCACGCCGCTTTCCAGCAGGCGCTCGGCGCGCTTGACGGTAATCCGCCGCAAATTGACTTGCGACGCGGCTTTTAAATAGTCGGACTGTGCTTTACCCAGCTCGGTGCTATTCAGTAGCGCCAGACGTTCGCCCTTTTTTACCACTTGGCCGAGCATGGCATCGATTTCGGTAATCCGCCCGGTAACCGAGGCGCCGATGCGCGCGACCCGGTGTTGATCCAATTCCACCCGGGCCGAAAGATTCAGCGACTCGGCGACTTCGCCGGGTTTGACCTCGGCGATGTTCAACAGCTTTAGCAAGGCAGGCGAGGCTTCCAGGACCGGTTTCAAATCGGCGCTAAAGGCGGGTAAGGCAAAACTCAGCAAAAATAGCGCTGCCATAAGCGGCGAAGAGCGGAATGGCGTCTGGAGCTTGGCTTTCATGGTATTTCCTTTAAGCAAAAAATCTTTTCAAACAATTTACAAATCACGGACTACTTCTACGTTGTCAGATTATTTTCTAGGTCATCTTGTCATCTAACGACGTAAAGCTAAGGCCGATGCAAGCAATGTTGGCGTATAACTCAGGTGTCGCCAATTGCGCTTTAGGCCGACAAACTCAACTTAGCGAATGGCTAAATTGCCGCCTCGGATGGTTTGGCGCTGACCAACACCTTATCGATACGCGTACCGTCGATGTCGACGATCTCGAAACGCCACTGCCGAAATTCGAAGTTGTCCGTTACTTGGGGAATTTTTTCCAGGTAAAACAAAATAAAGCCGCCGACGGTGTGATAGGCGCTGTCGGCTTCGCCGGGCAAATTGCCGTCTATACCGATCACCGTCTTCAAACGCTGGATCGATAAACCGCCATCCACCAACCACGAACCATCGCTACGTTGCACCACATCGACGTCCAGATTGGTGCGGCTGGGTAGATGGCCGACGATGGCTTTTAGGACATCGCTGAGCGTGACCAAGCCTTCAATATCGCCATATTCGTTTACCACCAGCGCCAAATCGGCACGCTTTTCCTGGAAAAACTCCAGTAATTGCCTTAGTGTCATGGCTTCAGGCACATACAACGGTGCATGCAGGATCGGCGCTATATCCAAGGTCTTGTCGGCCATCGCCAGCTTTAGCAGATCGCTTCTCTGCAAGATTCCGACCACATTTTCCAAGCCGTCTTGGCAAACTACCGCTCTGGCGTAGGGGCAGTCGGCGATTTCGGCATGTACTGTCGCTTCCGGATCGCTTAAATCGATAGCGTATATCTGCTGCCTCGGCGTCATGGCCGCGCCGAGCATTTGTTCATCCAGTTGCAAGACGTTGCCAACCAAATGGCTTTCGCTGGCGTGAAATACACCGGATTCCGCACCGATTTCCATCAGCAGTTTGATTTCTTCGTTGGTGACACTGGTCTGCGGCGGCCGATGTGCGCCAAATAGCCGCAATATCAGCGTGCTGGATGAGGACAGCAGCCAGACGATAGGGCTGGCAACCAGCGACAGCGTATGCATGGGCCGGGCGATAAACACCGCAATCCGCTCCGGATGCAGTAGGGCCAGTCGCTTGGGCACCAGTTCGCCGATCACTACCGAACAATAAGTAATCAGAAATACCGTGGCGATTAATGCAATGCTCTGGGCATAGGGCGCCAGCAGAGGAATGTTCAGCAGTTGCCGATACAAGGGACGGGTTAAGGCATCCTCGCCCAAGGCGCCACTGAGAATGCCGACCGAGGTTATGCCGACCTGCACGGTAGACAAAAATCGGGACGGATCCTGGTGCAATTTCAGCGCGGTGCGCGCACCCGCGCGTTTTTCGCCGGCCAATTTCTGCAAGCGCGCCAGCCCGGAAGAGACCAGCGACATTTCCGACATTGCAAACACGCCGTTGATCAGGATTAAAATCAGTATCAGGCCAATATCCATGGGTTTATAGCATCCAAAAGTAATAAGTGTCGGTAGTACGCCAATTGGTTCCCGGTTCTCGATCCGTCAATTTACCAGGCCGGACCGGTCGGGTTAGCTCGATTGCGCTGCCCATATTGATATTTGAATTTACGCTTTAACAAGCCGGTCGGCTCGTCGGGTATGCGCTTTAGCCAAGCATCGTCGGATTGCTTGTCCTCATCGAGTTTAGGCTGAACCATTTGAGCGGCACTTTCTTTATTTGGCGGCATCTGTTCTGAATCAGGTTGGAACTCTTTAGGATTACGCGATTTTTTTGTATCTGAGTCGGGTTTTGGGGATTCAGAATCATCGGTACCTTTAGAAGAATTTTGGTCGCTGCTTTTATCGTTTGGTGATGGTGTTTTTTGTTTATCTTCGCCATCATCAGAAGGCTTATTTTGCTGAGAAGACGTGCAGTCAGGATTTTGTTGCTGCGTTTCATCGCACGTTTCCCGGTTTTCTTGCTTTTCTTGTTTTTGTTGCTCTTCTAAAGCTTTTTTAGTTACCTCGAGATTATCTTTAGCATCCTGATTATTCGGATTGAGTTTTAAAGATTTCTCATACTCCATCAGCGCTTCCTGCAACTGGCCGGCCTGAGCCAAGGCATTGCCGCGGTTGTAATGGCCTTCCGCGCTTTGGGTGTTTTTCAAGGTCTCGGCGGCTTCTTGGAATTTACCGGCCTTGTATTGAGCGGCGGCACGCCAATCCGGGTTATCGAACTGCTCGGCGGCTTGTTGGTATTGCTGTTGCTCAAACGCCTGCTTGGCGCGTTGATCGGGCGTTTGCCACAGGCTCTGCCAATCCAGGGCATAGCTGTTCTTCGGCAGCGGCAACAGGCACAGCAAGGCCAATAACAAACCTTTTCTAAATTGCAAAGCCGCCCACGGTAGCACCAGCAATAGCAGCCAGGGTCCCTTTTCATCCCATTGTTGCAGCAACAGATTGTTATCCAAATTTTCGTTACCGGTTTCGGCGCTATTGAACAAACGCCCCAAATTCTCTACATCCGCATCGTTTGCGGTCACCGGCTGGTAAATGCCGCGACCATGTTGCGCCAGCGTACTCAGGGCCGCTTCGTCCAACTTGGCGACCACGATGGATCCGTTACTATCTTTTACAAACCCAGCGCCTTTAAGTTGGATAGGCGCCCCTTCCGGCGTGCCCATCGCCAGTACCGAGAGCCGATAATCGCCCAGCCAATGTTCGGCCTGCTCAGCCACGTCGGCATCGACGCCATCGGTGACCAGCAGGATATGTCCCTTGACCAAGCCGGCTTGGCGCAGCAATGCCACCGCAGCATTCAATGCGTCACTGGTGTTGCTGCCCGGACTGGGCATGATGTCGGTGGTCAGTGCGCTTAGCTGGCTATCGATGGTAGCGGTATCGTTGGTCAACGGAGTGACGGTAAAAGCGTCGCCGCCGTAGACCAGCAGCGCGGTTTGACCATCCTTGCGTTGCTTCAGTAAATCGGCGATTTTGTAACGGGCCTTACCGATGCGGCTGGGTTTGATGTCGGCGGCATCCATGGATTTGGACAAATCCAGCGCAATCACCAGCGCAGCATCGTTTCTAAAGGCTGGGCCGGGCAAGCGCTGCCAGGTCGGACCGGCCAAGGCGATGATGGTCAGCAACGCGGCAAAGCCGGCGCCGAACAAAGGGCCACGCGAGGCTTGCAGCGGTTTGTCTTGCAAAATAAAGGGCAGCAACTCGGCATCGCAAACCTCGCTCCAGTTACCGCGCCCTTGCCGATGCCGCACCAACAAGATCAAAAACAGCACGGTCGGCAGTAATGCCAGCAACCACCAGGGCCGCAGGAAATGAAAATCAGCAAAATTCATGACCACCTCAAGCGGGCCAAGGTTAAGCATCCCGTCAATAACAAGGCCAGGCCCAGCGGCCAATAAAACAGCTCGCTACGCGGCCGGAAGTATTGTTTGTCTTTTTCAACTGGTTCCAACTGATCCAACATCAGGTAGATTTTTTCCAGCTCTTCGGTGTTTCGAGCGCGGAAATAGTGGCCACCGGTGGCGTCGGCAATCGCAGTCAGAGTTTTTTCGTCAAGATCGGCCGAGGGATTGACTCGGCGAGTACCGAACAGGCTGCGCACCAACACTTCGTCGGCGCCTATGCCTATCGTGTAGATTTTCAGGTGATGTTCCGCCGCCAGTTCGGCAGCTTTTAACGGCGTTAATTCGCCGGCGGTATTGGCGCCGTCGGTCAATAAAATCAACACTCGGCTGGCATCTTGCTGTTGTTGCAGACGCTTGATCGCCAAGCCGATGGCGTCACCTATCGAAGTTTTCGGATCGTCCTCGGTGATGCCGATAAACGCCTCGTGCAACAAGGTTTGCACGGTCTTGCGATCAAAGGTTAACGGCACGTGCAAATAGGCTTGCGTACCGAACAGGATCAAACCCAAGCGGTCACCCACCCGGCGCTGAATAAAATCGCCGGCCACATGTTTGATGGCGGTTAAGCGGTCCACACGCTGCTTGCCAATGATGAAGTCCTCTTCCTGCATACTGCCGGATACATCCACTGCCAGCATCAAGTCACGGCCGCTGACCGCTTGCTCTATGGGTTCGCCCAGCCATTGCGGACGCGTGGCGGCTAACAGTAAACAGGCCCAGGCAAAAGCTGCCAGCCATAGAGGCCAGCGCCGTTCGCTGCTGACCACCCTCGTTTCGCTGGGGCCAAGATCGTCCAGAAACGGCACTTTCAAGGCCGCCTGTTGGGCGACGGCGCGCGCCGGTAACAGCCAACGCAATATCAGCGGTAGTGGCAATAGAGATAGCAACCAGGGCCAGTACAATTCGATCATCGTTTTTTCGCCTGTTGTTTCAACCAGCGTTCGCACAATTCAAACAAGGCCTCCAGCTCGGTATCGGCGGGCGGCGTTTGCCGATAATGGCCGTCGGCCAGACAACGGCCGGGACCTTGGCTAAACGGCGCATCCGGCAGGGATTGATCCAGGTAGCTAAGCCAGGCTTCGCCGCGCAAGCTGGCGGCATCGCTGCGCGGCGCCGTACTAATGGCTACGCGCCGCAACAACGCAGACAAAGCCACCAAGGTCTGTCTGGCGTCGGCACCGCCATCACGGCGAATCGCGGATAACAATTTGCCGGCGGTTTTCACCGCTGTCTGCCGGCGGATGCGTTTATAAAGATACCGGCACAAAAAAATCAACAGCGGCAGCAATACCGCTAACAACCACCAACCCGGCGCCGGCGGCCAAAAAGCCACCGAAGCGGGTAAATGAATATCTTTTAAGGGCAATGGTTCCATATTGAATATCTACATCGCTTCCAAATTGGGGAGTGGGGTATACAAAATCAACATGTCGTCGATTTGCTGCTGAATAGCCCGCAGATCGTTAAAACCAGCCCGAGCGGCATCGTGCTGGCCGGTCTCGTAGCGTTTCAACAAACTTTCGGCCAGCACATGCAATTGCTGCTGTAATTGTTCGATATGCTCCAGCCAATCCTGGGCATACTGTCGGTCGTGTTGTACTTGCTTCAACCAGCGGCCCAGATGGGTACGACGTGGATCCATGATGGGCCTGCTTTTTACGACAGCTTGCGGCTCCGTGAACAGGCAGGCGTGGACCCGTTGCAACCACTGCCGGGTGTCGAATCGGCGAATCGCTATGGCGATCTGTTCCGCCGACAACTCGGCATCCGCATAAATTTGCCAGTCGTTGAAAGGCCGGTAAGCAATCACCCAGTCGGCAATCGCCGCAGCCGGCATCGGCCGGGCAATCGCATAGCCTTGCAGTAAATGGCAACCCAACAACAACAGCACGATGCCTTGCTCCTGGCTTTCCACGCCTTCCGCGACCACTTCCCGGTTAAAAGCCTGGCTGAGCGCAATCACGCTTTCGATGATGGCGTAGTCGTCGGGATCGTCGAGCATGTCGCGAACAAAGGTCTGATCGATTTTCACGGTATCCACCGACAAATGCCGCAAATGCGTCAACGAGGAGTAGCCGGTGCCGAAGTCGTCCAGGGCCACGCTGATCCCCAGTTGCTCCCGGCAGCTGGTGATAATCCGGTTCACAGCTGACAAATCATCCAATGCGGTACTTTCCAGAATTTCCAATTGCAGATACCGGGCATCCAGTTCCGGATGAAGGCGCAAAGTGTCTTCGATATAAGCGCCAATGCCGGACCACAGCAAATGATAAGAGGAGATATTGACGCTGACCTCCAGTTGCAAACCGCGCGCATGCCAGCCCGCCAACTGCTCGCAGGCTTGCGCAATGACCCAATTGCCGATGCGGATCTCCAGATCGGTGGAGGCAATCACCGGCAGAAACTCCAGCGGTGGCACCATGCCGCGCTGCGGATGTTGCCAACGGATCAAGGCTTCCACACCTTTAACCTGGCCGGATTTAATATCCACCTTGGGCTGGTAATACATGCACAACTCGTTGTTTAAAAACGCCGCTTCGATGTCGCGTAGTTGTTGGTGGCGATGCATGATCTGTTGGTCGTGGCTGGCATCGAACAACTGGCAACGGTTTTTGCCTGCCAATTTAGCCTGATACATGGCGTAGTCGGCATGCCGCAATAAGGCGTCGGCGTCGGCGTCATCCAGCGGATATACGGTAAAACCGCTACTGGCGCCGACCGAAATCGGCTGATCGTCGATGACATACGGCTGGGCAATCGCCCGGTGAATCCGCATGATGGTTTGTTCGCATTGTTCAATCGAGTCTATATCGCCTAGCAATAGCGCGAATTCGTCGCCGCCGTGGCGGGATACGCTGTCTTCCTCGCGAATCGCGTTTTTGATTCTGTCGGCCACTTCAACCAGCACTCGATCGCCGGTGTCGTGGCCGAATTGGTCGTTGACCGGCTTGAAGCCGTCCAGGTCCAGAAAGCAAATCGCCAGCAAGCTGTTTTCCCGCTTGCTGTGGGCGATGGCCTGATTCAAGCGATCAGCGAATAAAATCCGATTCGGCAGGCGGGTGAGCGGATCGTAATGGGCAAATAATTCCAGCATCTGTTGCTGCTGCTTGGC
The DNA here is from genome assembly GCF_014850975.1 of Methylomonas fluvii. Classification (GTDB taxonomy): domain Bacteria; phylum Pseudomonadota; class Gammaproteobacteria; order Methylococcales; family Methylomonadaceae; genus Methylomonas; species Methylomonas fluvii. Next base: position 697,125 of record NZ_JACXST010000001.1, read on the forward strand.
CTGGGTGACATCGGAAAATAGCCCGATATAGTGAGTGACCTTGCCGTCTGCATCACACAAGGCGGAAACCGTCAGCCACTCAGCATACAACTCGCCGTTTTTTTTACGGTTCCACAATTCGCCTTGCCAGTGCTGCGCTTCATGCAAGGCTTGCCACATATCCCGGTAAAAATCCGCACCGTATTTGCCGGATTTCAAGATACTGGGGTTGCGGCCTATCACTTCGGCGCGGCTATAGCCGGTAATCTCGGAAAAAGTCGGATTCACATCGACGATGATCCCGGCGGGATCGGTAATTAAAATGCCTTCGTGCGCCTCGCTGAATACCCGCGCGGCCAGTTTCAGATGTTCCTCGGCCTGCTTGCGTTCGGTAATGTCGCGGGTCAAACCCAACAGGGCTACGATATTGCCTTCCGCATCGCGCATCGGCACAGCGTGGGTGTCGAGCCAGCGCTGCCGGCCTTTCAGGCCGACGATTTCAAATTCTAGTGTGCCTGATGCGCCGGCAAACACCCGCCGAGTCAACTTTTTAAAGGCTGCCCGGTACCTAGGCAATACCAAATCTTCCATGCGTCCATGTTGGGCTTGTTCCAGCGTGTCGGCTTCTATCATGTCCAGACCGGCGCGGTTCATTTGCAATAAGCTGCCGTCCCGCGCCAGCAGTTTCACGCACTCCGGTTCGGAATCGACGATAGTGCGCAGCTTTAATTCCGATTCCTTGGCGATATTGGCGGTGGTTTCCAATTCCGCAACCGCATTGGCCAGCGCCTGGGTGCGTGCGTCCACCAAAGCTTGCACGGAGGCAGTTCTGCCGCTGATTATCAGCAATAAAATACTCAGCAAACTGGTAAAACAGAGCCCGCCGATCAGCGTAATCAAAGGTAGCGATGAACCTTGTTCGTTGACAAAATCGCTATCCGGAGTGACGGTGATTTGCCAATTACGATCCACAAACGCAAAACTACGCTGCCATTTTTTTAGGTCGTAGTTTAGCGACACCGGTTTGCGTACCGGTTTTACATACAAAGCCGTTTGTCCGGCGGGCGCGTTGAGGTCATCAATACTGATACCCAGCGTATCGGTGTTTAGTCCCCTGGTGACTGTTTCCACCATTTTGGTCGGCAGAACGATTGCCGAGACATAGCCGGCAATATCCAAGGCGTCGCCGCCGGCGCCATGCCGGCGAACCGGAATGGACACCAAAATGCCGGGATCCGTATCGTCACGCTGCATCAGCGTCAGTTTTTGCGAGGCAGTGGGTTTACCGCTGGCGCGGGCTAGGCTTTTTGCTTGGCGGCTAAGAGGATTTGTCATGGAATCGAAGCCGATGGCTTTTTCGTTGCCAGCCATTGGTTCCACAAACATGATCGGAAAATATTCCGGTCTGGCGCTGGCTTTGACCAATTGACCGGTATTGTCCCGTTCGATAACCCGAAAATTGGGAAATCCTTCGGCGCGGACCGCTTGTTCGAAGGCAGACAAATCGGCTTGGACGATCAGCGGTAGCCATTCCAGGGCCAGAATTTCCGGATGGCGTTGCAGGATACCCTGGGAAAACACGCTAAATTCGGCTCTGCTTACGTGCCCGGATGCCAAAAATACATCTCTTAGCGCCAGCGTACTGTCGATTACATCGATTGCATATTCCGCCAACAGCCGGTCTATCTCGGCGGCCCGACTGTCGAAAGCTTGTTGAATGCGTGCGCGTTCCGCTTGAAAGGCTTGCAAAAATACCAGCACCAATGCCAGCAGTGTGCCCAATAACGGCAGCGCGACACTCAAGCGCCGCGCCTGCCAAAGCGCACGGGGGCGTCCGAAATAACAAAACAATAGCGGCGTCACAATCATCACGCCCAAACTGTCGCCAACCCACCAGTTTCGCCAGGACGACCAGAGTTGCGCCTGGCTCATCAAATCCAATGAATAAAGTACAGCTCCGCCTACGCTGGGTGCGATCAGACACGCTACCGGCCCGGCCAGGACAAAAAACTTGAGGATGGCGGCAGGACTATCCAATTTGGGCAAACCTAGCGCCACGTAGGCTTTGGATAAGGCCAGGGCCGCCAACGCTTGCAAGGCGCTGCCGCCGCCAATGGCAAAGGAAGACATTGCGGTTTGAGCGGTCAGTTGGCCGGAAAACTCAATAGTCACCAGGAAATTGCTGAGTGCTGCGCCTAGCCAGATTCCGGGCCAAAGCTTGCGGCCGCCGATAAACAGCGCCGCCAACGCGATCCCGGCTGGCGGCCATAGCGGACTGGCATAGCCCGGCGGAATGATCATTTTGACGCCCAGCCAGCCGCCGGTAAACATCACCAAACTCAGTACGCCGATTTGTATCAGCAATACCATGGGGTTGACGAGTGCTACGCTTTGGTCCTTGGGCTCCGGCGCCGGAAAATCTGTTGAATGAGACAAATTGGGGATGCGCATGGCCTGATCGAGAACGTCTTAGGCCGCGGGACGCGCGCGGGTACCGTTCAATGCGTCCAAAGGCGCTTGCTGGGTCGTGCAGGGGATCAAGGTCAGACGCAGTTTATTGGCCAGCTTTTGCAGATAAGCCCGCCGGTCCTGAAAACGTTGCCGATAGGCTTGCAAGCGCTGTTTGTCGCCGCTATCGAACAGCACTTCGCGCCAGCCGTCGGTAAAACGGTAGCGGCCTTGGGAGGGTAAACTGCTTTCCAGCGGATCGGCGATATGCACCAACACCACTTCGCAATGCCGGGCCAGATTGGCCAGATGATTTTCGGCCGCGCTATTCATCCCGCGAAAATCGCTGAGAATATACACCCGGCTGCCGGGCCGGGCATGATGCAGCAATCTGAACAGAGGTTGCGCCAGATTGACCACAGCCGCACCGTTGTAGTTCGGATTGACCAGGGCGTTCAAAAACCGTAACAGCGCCGGCTTGCCGGTTTGCGGTTTCACTTCCTGGCAACCGTCATCGCTGAAAATCTGCCCGCCGATGCGGTCGCCTTGCTTCAGTGCCGCCCAAGCCAGTAAACCGGCCAAGCGGGCAGCCTGCACGGATTTGAACACGCCGCGCGTCGCAAATGCCATGGTCGCGCGGTAATCCACCGCGATGAACATGGGCCTTTCCCGTTCTTCCTTGAAAATCTTGCTGTGGGGCTTATCGGTGCGGGCCGTGACGCGCCAGTCGATGCGGCGCACATCATCGCCCGGTTGATAAAGGCGGGTTTCGTCGAAAGCCATGCCGCGCCCTTTCAGATGAGACAGATAATTACCGCTTTGCGCGGCGCGGATATTGGCGTGCCCCAGACTGAGCATGCCGGCCGGCTTGGCCAGGTCCACCAAGGCTTTTAAAGTGACCGTCACCCGGGGGTTGTCGGTCGCTGGCGATTTATTCATTTAGGGTACGGCAATTCTGGCTATCAATTCTTTGATCACATAATCACTGCTAATGCCTTCGGCTTCAGCCTCGTAAGACAGAATCAGACGGTGGCGCAGCACATCGTAAGCCATATCTTGGATGTCGCCGGGATCGACGAAATCGCGCTGTTGCAGCCAGGCCTTGGCGCGCGCGCAGCGGTCCAAGGCAATGCTGGCGCGCGGGCTGGCGCCGTATTGAATCCAGCCGGCCAAATCTTGACCATAAGCGCCGGGATTGCGGGTCGCCAGCACGATTTGCAGCAGATATTGCTCCAAGCTGTCGGCCAGATATAAATCCAACACTTCGCCGCGTGCGGCAAATAGGGCTTGCTGACTCACTTTAGGCTGTGCGCTGCCCTGGTTTTGCAGAGCGCCCTTGGCCTCGGCACGGGCCAGATGCAGGATGGCTTGCTCGTGTTCGGCATTGGGATAATCGATTTCTACATGCAGTAAAAATCTATCCAGTTGCGCTTCCGGTAAAGGATAAGTGCCTTCCTGCTCAATAGGATTTTGCGTCGCCATCACCATAAATAAAGGCGGTAGCGGATACGTGGCTTTGCCGACCGTGATCTGCCGTTCCGCCATGGCTTCCAGCAACGCGGCCTGGACTTTAGCCGGTGCACGGTTGATTTCGTCGGCCAGGATTAAGTTATGAAACAGTGGGCCTTTCTGAAACTCGAAGCTGCCTTGCTGCGGCCGGTAAATTTCGGTACCGGTCAAATCGGCCGGTAACAAGTCCGGGGTAAATTGCACGCGGTGAAAATCGGCTTCTATGCCTTGGCTCAGTACGTTGATGGCGCGGGTTTTCGCCAAACCCGGCGCGCCCTCCACTAACAAATGGCCATCGGCCAGCAGGGCGATCAGCATCCTCTCAACCAGTACTTCCTGGCCGATGATTTGGGTATTGATGTGGGTTTTGAGATTTTGTAAGGCGGCTTGGCTGGGGCTGAGACTTGTCGCAGTCATGTGTATAAAAAATCCTTATGTTTAACAAAAATGTGACCGAGTTGAGTCCTGAAAGTTGCGCGGTGCTTAATTTTTGCGCTGCAAATCTTTCCACTCGCGATGGGCAATCATAATATCAACCACTTGTTGCGGATCGTCGGTAACGGTAATCAGCTTTAAATCGTCCGCGGAAATGGTGCCGTATTCCATCATCTTGGCTTTCATCCAATCCATCAGGCCGCTCCAGAAATCGCTGCCGAACAATACCAATGGAATCGGATAGATCTTGTGGGTTTGCATCAAGGTCAACGCTTCGAAAAACTCATCCAGCGTGCCGAAACCGCCCGGCATACAAACGTAACCGATCGAATAGCGCACGAACATCACCTTGCGCACGAAAAAATAGCGGAAATTCAGCGAAATATTTTGGTAAGGATTCGGCGTTTGCTCCATCGGCAATTCGATGTTCAAGCCGATAGACGGCTGATCGTGCAAAATCGCGCCTTTGTTGGCGGCTTCCATCACGCCGGGCCCGCCGCCGCTGATCACCGCAAAGCCTTCCTTGCTGAGCATTTCCGCCAATTCCACGGTTTTTTGATAATAAAAATGCTCGGGTGGCAGTCGGGCGGAACCGAAAATCGAAATCGCATCGCACAAACCGGACAGTTCGTCGAAACCTTCGGTAAATTCGCTGATGATGCGAAAAATACGCCAGGATTGATCGCCTTTCAGGTCGTCGATGATACTGGAGGACGTCGAGCCGTCGGTGCGGCGATTTTTGATGCAACTCATGATTTATTCCTTAATGAGCACGCTGTGCTCCTGGCAATGGGACGAAAGAACCTGTTCACGGCAGCTCAGCCAAGCCATACACCACCTTACCGGCCAGCAAGGTATGGGTCACGCGCCCAGTCAAGGTCTGCTGCCAATAAGGCGTATTGCACCCGGCGCTAAGCCAGTTGTCGCGGTTAACCTGCCAACTGGCTTGCGGATCGAAAATGCACACATCGGCCGCAGAACCCGGCTTTAATGTGCCGCTAGCCAGACCCAAAATTTGTGCAGGTTTGCAGGTTAGACTGGCGATGGCTTGCAATAGACCGATGCGATGTTGTTGGGTCAGTGCCAGCGTCAATGGCAACAGGGTTTCCAGTGCAGCCACGCCCGCTTCGGTTTCCGGAAAGGCGCCGAGTTTGGCATCCAGGTCGTGCGGTTGGTGGTCGGAGCAAATCGCGTCGATGGTGCCGTTTACCAAGCCCTCGCGCAGATATTGGCGGTCGATGGCGCTGCGCAGCGGCGGCAACACGTGGTAGTTGCTGTCGAATGGGGTGATATTGTCTTCGGTCAGATGCAGTTGGTGAATTGCCACGTCGGCCGTGACGTTGAGGCCGTATTTCTTGGCCTGCTGCAATTTGATTACCGATTGTTTGCAGCTGATTTGGCTGATATGTACCCGGCAGCCGGTCAACTCCGCCAACTCCAGACATTGCGCCAAGGCAATGGATTCGGCGGCTTCCGGGATACCCGGCAAACCGTAGCGGCTGGCTACCGCGCCTTCGTGCGCGCAGCCCTTGCCGGACAGAGCGGGTTCATTGGCGCGATACATCAATAATAAATCGTGGGTGGCGGCATATTCCATCGCACGCCGTAATATCAATAAATTGCCGAGCGGCTCGCTGGCGTTGCTGACAGCAATGCAGCCGGCCTGTTTCAACGCGAACATGGCACTCAGTTCGCTGCCGCCTAAGCGCTGCGTCAATGCGCCGATACTGTATAAATTGGGGTAATCGGCTTTTTCGGCCTTGTCCTTGATGAACTCGACCACCGCCGGACTATCGATGCAGGGTTTGGTATCCGGCGGCAAGCACAATGAGGTGACGCCTGCGCTAAGCGCGGCGCGGGTTTCGCTGAGGATGTTGCCTTTCTGGGTATGGCCGGGTTCGCGCAAGCGTACGCTGAAATCGACGAAGCCGGGGCAGACGATTTGACCGTTGGCGTCGATTGTCTGCTCGGCTGTGAAATCGGCGGCTTGCTCCAACACGGAGACAATCTTGCCACCAGCAATACAAACAGAACCGATGGCATCGATATTGTTGGCCGGATCGATGACGCGGCCGTTTTTAATCAAAATCTTATTCATGCCACACCTCCCTGGCTGTGCATGGCCATCGACATAATCGCCATCCTCACCGCCACGCCATTGCTGACTTGTTGCAAGATCACCGATTGCGGGCCGTCGGCGACGCTGGAGGCAATTTCCACTCCTCGGTTGATTGGCCCGGGATGCATCACGATGGCATCGGCTTTGGCGCGTTTAAGCTTGGCTTCGGTCAAACCAAAGCAGCGGAAAAATTCGCTTTCGCTGGGCAAAAACGCCGAGTTCATGCGTTCTTTCTGCAAACGCAGCATGATGACCACATCCACATCGTCCAGGCCTTCGTCCATATCGTGCATGGGTATCACGCCCATGGTTTTGACTTGCGCCGGCAGCAAAGTCTTCGGTGCAATTACCCGCACTTCTGATACCCCTAAGGTATTCAAAGCCAGAATCTGCGAGCGCGCCACCCGCGAATGCAAAATATCGCCGACGATGGCGACCTTCAGGCCTACGAATTGTTTCTTGTGTTGGCGGATCGTGAACATGTCCAGCATCGCCTGGGTGGGATGGGCGTGCTGGCCGTCGCCGGCATTGATCACGCTGATATGCGGTGCGGTGTGTTGGGCGATGAAATGCGCGGCCCCGCTCAGCGCGTGACGGACAACGAACATGTCCACATGCATCGCTTCCAAGTTGTGAATGGTGTCCAGCAGGCTTTCGCCCTTGGAGGTCGCGGACGTGGCGATATTCATGCTCAGCACGTCCGCCGACAGCCGGGTGGCGGCTAGTTCGAAGGTGGTGCGGGTGCGAGTGCTGTTTTCGAAAAACAGGTTGACGATGGTTTTGCCGCGCAGCAATGGCACTTTTTTGACTTGATGTTCCGACATGCCGGCAAACGACTCGGCGGTATCCAGAATTTCGGTCAGCAGTTCCTTGTCCAGTCCTTCGATCGTCAGAAAATGCTTGAGCTTACCCTGTTCGGTCAGCTGAATATGTCGCGTCATGCCGCCACCACTTGCGGGGATTGAATCTCGATGCCCAATGGGTCGGGGCCGGTCAGTTTGATACGTTGATCGCCCGCCAGATCGATACGGATACCGTAACAGTCCGGTTGCAAGGGAATCTGCCGGCCGTTACGTTCAATTAAGACTGCCAGCACCACTTGATTGGGGCGGCCGTAATCGAAAATCTCGTTCAGCGCAGCGCGGATGGTACGGCCGGTATAAAACACATCGTCGATCAGAATGATGTCGCGGCCTTCCAGATGCGGCGGCAATTGGCTGGTTTTGACCTTGGGATGCATGCCGATTTGGGAAAAATCGTCGCGATAAAAGGTGATGTCCAGCATGCCCAAAGGTTCGCTCAAACCCAAACGCTGATGTATCTGCCGCGCGATCCAAGCTCCACCGCTATGAATGCCGATCAGCAAGGGATTCTGCAGATTACGCTCGCTAATCTGCCGGCGAATCGCGGCTTCCAGAGTGTCGAGCAGGTTGTCGATATTCAGAGTGGTGATGGGCATGGCGGTTACAGGGGGAATCTTGTTATTGTTATAAAATTCGGGAAAAGGCCGAAAGCGAGAAGATAAAAAGGCTGTGTGGCAGTAAAACCCTTGTCGTCTTTTTACTGATCAAACCAGCTTTGCAGAATGATCTGAGCGGCCAGCTGATCTTGCACTGCCCATAGTTTAGCAGCGCTAACCTTGAGGTCGTCGAACAGCATTTGCTTGGCAGCGAACGTGGTCAGTGTTTCGTCGATTTGGTGTACCGGCAGATTGTAACGACCATTCAATTGCCGACAGAATTTTTGCATGCGCGGCGTAATCACATTATCCGAACCATCATTCTGCCTGGAAATGCCGACCACCAAACCTATGGGCCGCCATTCGGCGATCAGTTGACCGATTTTATGCCAGTCCGGAACTTGATTAAGCGATTGGATGGTTTGCAGCGGACTGGCAATGCCGGTATCCGCATGCCCCACCGCGACCCCAATTTTTTTGTTGCCGAAATCAAACCCCAGATACGCGTCGCTGCTGAATTTTGCCACCAGCGGATCGAGCTTAACCATGACCTGCCGGTGTGGTCAGACGATTAATATCGATACCCAACTGGCCCGCCGCCGCATTCCAGCGCTGGCTGATCGGTGTTTCGTAGAGTATCTCTTCACCGCATGGCGTGTTCAGCCAGGCGTTTTCGACCATTTCTTTCTCTAGTTGGCCGCTACCCCAGCCGGCGTAACCTAACGCGATCAAATAATGGTTGGGACCTTTACCTTCGGCAATGGCCTCGAGAATGTCGCGAGAGCTGGTCAGGGTAATGTTCTCGGCGGTACTGATACTGGAATCCCAGCGTTGTTCGCAGGCATCGTGAATGACAAAGCCGCGTTCCTGCTGTACCGGACCGCCGGCGAACACCGGGGTCTCCAATACATTTTCCAGCTCGGTTTTGATCCCCATTTGCTCGAAAATGTCGCGCAATTTCATGCCGGTCGGTCGGTTGATGACGATGCCGAGCGCGCCTTCTTCATTGTGCTGGCACAGGTAGGTCACCGTGTGAAAAAAATGCGGGTCGGCTAAGCCGGGCATCGCAATCAAAAACTGGTTATTTAAATAAGTAACGTCTGTCATTGGAGTGCTGTATGGGCTAGCGGGCAGTCATGCCGGTTTCGTCTGAGAATTTCCAGACCCTGGTAATCACCAAAACGTTCACTTCTCTCAACAAATCATCGGGTAAAGCGGCAAACGGGGCACTCATCTTCACAATCCGTTTCGCGGCGTCATCCAGCGCGGAATTGCCGGACGATCTGACGACGCGCATGCTGTAAATACTGCCGTCGGCATTGATCCCCACATCCATGGTCAAGGATTGCGAAACGCCTTTTTTGCGCGCGGCCTCAGGATAATTCAGATTGCCGGTGCGCTCAACCTTGTCCTCCCAATCTTTGACATATTGCGCCGCGAGATACTTGTGCGTGCTAACCGCGTTGACGAATTTAATCTTAGTATCTTGCGCGCTTTGTTGGGTATTTCTGATGCGCTCGCCGAGTTGGGCGATTTGTTGCTGAAGCGCTTCCGGGGATAATTTTGGGGCGGACTCCAGAACTTCAACAGCTTCCGGTAATTCTACCGGTTGCTCGGGTTCCGTCACCACCTTAACCGGTGCTTTGGCTTGGGTAAGCAGCTTCTCGGCGACCGGTTTGACTTGCGGAACCACCGGATGCGGCAAGACTTTCTTTGCCGGAGGACTGATCGATTGTTCCTGAGTAGCTATTTTCTGCTGCGGCGGCTCGGGTTTGTGGGTTTCCTCTCCGGCACCTATTTGATGCTCCGTTGCCAGATGTTTCGCATCCTTGGGAGCCTTTTTCACCGGAGCATGGGCGACGGTGATTTCAATCGAGCGGTTGATCTTAGGTGGCTGCGGTGCGGTGAAATTAACGCCCAACAACACAATGACATGCAGTATCGCTGCCACAAACAAAGCCGTCAGCAGCGAATCACCTTGCGACAACGGCGTGGGAGTCAATTCCGGCGCGTGCATATCAGGCCTGGCATTGGGCGGCGATGTGGTCCATCAATTGAGCGCTGATATTGATACCGAACTGTTTATCCAGCTCCTGCACGCAGGTCGGACTGGTGACGTTGACTTCGGTCAGATAGTCGCCGATGACATCCAGGCCGACAAATATCAGGCCTTTTTCGCGTAAGGTTGGCCCGACCTGTTCGGCAATCCAGCGATCGCGATCACTCAATGGCCGGCCTTCGCCGCGTCCGCCGGCAGCCAGATTGCCCCGGCTTTCGCCGCTGGCCGGAATCCGCGCCAGACAATATGGCACCGGGTCGCCGTTGACCACCAGGATCCGCTTGTCGCCGTCTTTCACGGCAGGCAGGTATTTTTGCGCCATGATGTAACTGCTGCCGTGCTGGGTCATAGTTTCCAGAATCACGCTGAGATTGGGGTCGTGTTCTTTGACGTAAAATATCGAGGCGCCGCCCATGCCATCCAAGGGTTTCAGGATGATTTCCTGTTGCTCTTTTAAGAAGTCGCGGATTTTTTGCGGGTCTCGGGCTACCAAAGTGTCGGTGCAGCATTGCGGAAACCAGGCTGTGAACATTTTTTCGTTGGCGTCGCGCAGCGATTGCGGTTTGTTGACCACGTAAACACCCTGGCGCTCCGCCTGTTCCAGCATATAAGTGGCGTAGATATATTCCTGGTTAAAGGGCGGGTCCTTGCGCATGATGATCGCGTCCAATTCGGACAAAGCAATTTGCTGTTCACCGAGAAACCTATGCCACTGCTTGTCGTCGCGTTCGACTTCCAGCACGCGGGAACGGGCATAAGCGTTACCGTTGCGCATGTACAGGTCGGACAGTTCCATGTAATGCAGCTCCCAACCACGCGCCTGCGCTTCCAGCAACATAGCGAAACTGGTGTCCTTCTTGATATTGATTTGGCCGATGGGGTCCATGACCATGCCGAGTTTAATAGCCATTAAAGTCCTGTAAATTCCGAAGCAAGGGGAAATAAAACCAATTTTATCAAATTTATTTTGCAGGCTGTTGTTTACCAACAAAAGTTTTTTTGTTATAAAGCGCGGCTATTTTGAATTAAAAGCTCGCATTGAGGTAGTCATGTCCAGAGTATGCCAAGTAACAGGTAAACGCCCAGTAACAGGGCACAACGTTTCACACGCGATGAACAGAACCAAAAGACGTTTTACGCCTAATCTGCACCACCACAGATTCTGGGTTGAAAGCGAAAACCGTTGGGTTCGTTTGAGAGTATCTTCCAAAGCTATGCGTATCATCGACAAAAACGGCATCGATGCTGTTCTGGCCGATATGCGTAAACGCGGCGAACAATATTAAGGAGACTGACAATGCGCGACAAAATCAAATTGGTATCTAGCGAAGGCACCGGCCATTTCTACACCACCACTAAAAACAAAAAAACCATGCCTGAAAAAATGGAGATCAAAAAATTTGATCCCGTGGTTCGTAAGCATGTGATGTACAAAGAAGCGAAGATCAAATAAACAGCGTTTTATTGATCCGCATTCAGGCGTTGGCGGGCTAGTAGCAAGGTTTTTTCCGACTAGCCACCGCCACCGGCTTTCTTCATCGCTTCCAGCTCGGCTTTTAGCGATTCCGTAAATTTGGCAAGTGCCAAATATTTCATCTCCAAAGCTTTTTTCTCGGCTTCCAAAATATTGTATTTGGTTTTAAGCTGCTGCAGAAAACGCCGCAAACGCTCCATATCATCTTGTATTGAGGATTGTTCTGTGAACGAGTGACTCGTTTCGCTCTCGCCGCCAGCCCCTCTAAAATTACTGGTCTCAATACCGTCGTCGATGGGAAACGATGAAGGTGCTTTCAGTTCGTCCGGGTTAATGCTGTCGATACCGCCGCTTAAAATCAGCGCATTGAATTTATGTCGCATCAGGATGAAAGCCGCCGTTTCGCTAATCTTGCCGTTCTGGCAAACCACGACGATGGGATGCTGCCGATTTAAGGTTTTTAGCTGCATGCGCAAGGAAAAAAACGGCAGATTGATGCTGAACGGCAAATGCTTTGGCTTGTATTCATCGGGCTCGCGCACATCGATCAAATCGGCACCCTTGGTCACCAAGTCTTGGGCGTCTTTATAGCTGATATATTTAAGCGTCGGCTGCTTGATCAAGTTCAGAAACTGCTCCTTACCCAATCGCAACAGGCAAACATCCGTCAGCGCGCTAACGGAAACATTGCGAGGCTCACCCGAAATCAACGCATCCTCTCCGAAAGTATCCTGATCGCTGAGTTGCGCCAGCTTAATTTCCTTGGCGTTGGGAGCCGGTTTCCTACTTACCAGGCATTGCCCTCTTTTAATGATGTAGTAAAAATCGCCCTGCTCACCTTGATTGACAATGACAGTGCCTGCATTCACGCGCACTTCCTCCATGCCCATCAAAATTTTTTGCAAATTAGCCGGAGGCAACGCCCGAAATACCGGCGACTTCAACAAGGTCGTCATCCAGTCGTCATTGTCCTCCACCTCTTCAACTACCATAAAACTCTCTGCTTCTTCATACGGGACATCTTGAACCGATTTCATCATATCAGCATTCAATCGCAAAAAACGAATTCGGCTATTGGCAACGGCATGCACTTTCCTGGGGATTTGATGTGCCAGCGCAAAGCGCGCCGAAGGACTATCCGACTTGATTGTTTCGATCTTCAAGAGATCGGTCTGTAAGGTCACGCTACCATCGATCAAATACACCAGATCGTTACGCTCATCCCCGCATTTGAATAAAAATTGGCCTTCTTCCGCATCCTCGATCTTGATTTGTGCGCACAGCGCCTCAAATTTACTGAAGGGCAAGGTGGATAGCGGAATTAGTTGCCGAATCACACGGCCTTCAGCGGAATGGATGTCGACAGCCACGTACTCGTCGCGAATAAAAAGTGAAGGGAAACCAACAAGAAAACTTAATCTATGATAGTCGATTATTAAGTAAACTCTCAGTGAAACATTTTCCCGCCCAGCGAGTCCATGCTGGCAACTTAACTGCCTGGAATGCAAAAACCATGACGAACATGAACAAACTATTCCTGATTATCTTGTTTGGCCTGAGCAGCTGGCGAGCCAATGCGTTCTTACCCGGACAAGTCGACGGTGCACCTTTGCCGTCCCTGGCGCCGATGCTGGAGCAAAGTATGCCGGCCGTCGTCAATATCTCCACGTCGACCAATGTGCGGGTACAGGAAAATCCGTTGATGAACGATCCGATGTTTCGGCGTTTTTTCAACATTCCCAAAAACCAGCGGCAACAGCAAAAAAACAGCTTGGGTTCCGGCGTCATTATCGATAAGGATCAGGGTTATGTGTTGACCAATAATCACGTCATCGACAAAGCGGACAAAATTACCGTCACGCTTAGCGACGGCCGGCAGCTCAACGCCAAACTGCTGGGCACCGACCCGGAAGCCGACGTCGCGGTGATCCAAATTCCCGCCGACAACCTCAGTGCATTGAAGATCGCCGATTCCAGCCAACTGAAAGTTGGCGACTTCGTGGTCGCCATCGGCAACCCGTTCGGCTTGGGCCAAACCGTCACCTCCGGCATTGTCAGTGCCCTGGGTCGTTCCAATTTGGGCATCGAAGGTTACGAAGACTTTATTCAGACCGATGCCTCGATTAACCCCGGCAACTCCGGCGGTGCCTTGGTGAATTTACGCGGCGAGTTTGTCGGCATGAACACCGCAATATTGGCACCCAGCGGCGGCAACGTCGGTATCGGTTTTGCAATCCCGTCAAATATGGCGGTTCGCTTGATGGAATCGCTGGTGCAACACGGCGAAGTGCGGCGCGGTTTGTTGGGTGTGACCACGCAAGATCTGACGCCGGAACTGGTAAAAGCCTTTGCTTTGAAAAGCCAGCACGGCGCGGTCGTCAGCCGAGTGGAGGCCGGATCGCCCGCCGAAAAAGCCGGCCTGGAGCCTGGGGATATTATTCTGGTCATTAACGGCCAGGACGTAAAAGGCGGTAGCGCGCAAATTCGCAATGCGGTGGGCTTGCTGCAAATCGGCGACACCGCCAACCTGGAGGTCATGCGCGGCGAGGAACGCAAATCGTTGCAAGCCACCATCGGCAAACCGAAGCGGCCGGAGCTGGATGGCAATAAACTGCATCCGACTTTAAGCGGCGCGGTGCTGGGAGTGACGCCCAAGGATCAAGTGGAAGGGGTGATGATAGAAAAAGTCGAACAAAACTCCAAAGCCTGGAAAACCGGCTTGCGGCCCGGCGACATCATCGTCACCGCCAACCGTTACCGGGTCAGAAACCTGGATGAAATCAAGCAGGTGGTTAATCCGAATGCGCCGCTGTTAGTCAATCTGCAACGCGGCGGCGAAGGCTTTTTCGTAGTGCTGCAATAAGCTCAATTCAGCATCGTTTTCAGCGCGGCAAGACTAGCCTTGCCGCGCTGTTTAATTTCTTCCGGCGGCAACTGTTTTTTGTTAGCCCATTCCAAATCCTCTTCCGGCAACTCGTTTAAAAACCGGCTGGGTTCGCACTCGGTCAAGTCACCAAAACGCTTGCGGTGCGTGCAATAACTAAAGGTCAAGGTCTGCTGAGCCCTAGTGATACCCACGTACGCCAAGCGCCGCTCCTCCTCGATATTATCGGTTTCGATGCTGTTTTGATGCGGCAGCAGGTTTTCTTCCATGCCGATCAAAAACACGTGCGGAAACTCCAGGCCTTTGGCGGCATGCAAGGTCATCAAACTGACCTGGTCGCCGGCCTCGTCTTCCTGATTGCGGTCCAGAATATCCAGCAGCATCACCTTGGCGATAACATCGGCCAGCGATTGCTCAACGCCTTGTTCCTTGGTAGCAATCCGCTGCAGCCACTCGACCAACTCATATACATTTTTCAATTTGCGCTCGGCCGAGGCCGGGGTTTTGCTGTTTTCCTGCAGCCAGGCCGAATAGTTGATTTCGTCGATCATCCGGTTGATTGTGACAAAGGTGTCCTCGCGCTCGATCTTGATCGCCGTGTCTTTCAACCAATCGCAAAACTTGCTCAAACGCTGTACCGATTTTTCCGGCAGCCGTTGTTGCAGGCCTAACTCGTTGCAGGCTGCAAACAGACTGATATGCCGTTCGTTGGCATAAGCGCCGAGCTTTTCCAGCGTGGTCGGCCCAATCTCGCGGCGCGGCGTGTTGATCACCCGCAAAAACGCCGCGTCATCATCGCGATTGACCAGCAAACGCAGGTAGGCCAACACATCCTTGATTTCCGCATACGAAAAAAACGAGGCGCTGCCACTGATAAAGTAGGGCACGTTGTTCTCGCGTAATTCCTTTTCGAATAGGCGCGACTGGTGATTACCTCGGTACAGAATCGCGTAGTCGCCGTAAGAACCGCCGGTCTTGAAGCGATGATGCACAATCTCGGCCGTCACCTGCTTGGCTTCGGCCACGTCGTTTTTATGGCTTAGTACCCGCAACGGGTCGCCGTAACCCAGCTCGCTCCAGAGTTTTTTCTCGAAGGCATGCGGATTATTGGCGATCAACTGATTGGCTACTTTCAAAATCCGCCCGGCGGAACGGTAATTCTGTTCCAGCTTGATGACTTGCAAGCGACTGTAATCTTTTTGCAGTTGGCTAAGGTTTTCCGGCTGAGCGCCGCGCCAGGCGTAAATCGATTGGTCGTCGTCACCCACCACGGTAAAGCGGCCGAGATTGCCGGCCAATAGCTTGACCAATTGGTATTGGGTGATGTTGGTGTCCTGGTATTCGTCCACCAGCAGATAGCGAATCTTGTTCTGCCATTTTTCCAATACTTCGGGATGTTGCTGGAACAGCAGCACAGGCAACAAAATCAAATCGTCGAAATCGGTGGCGTTATAAGCCTTGAGACTACGGGTGAAGGCCTCATACAGCAGCGCCGCAGGCAAGCTGATGGCATCGGCTTGGCTCAAAGCCTGGATGGGCGTCACAAAGGCATTTTTCCACTGGCCGATTTGCCAGTTGTACTGCTCCACATTATCAATGTCGCAGCCGCCGACGCCATGGCTGATCAGATTGCGTAGCAAGGTCAGCCGGTCCTGTTCGTCGAACAAGGTAATCGCCGCCTTGTAGCCCAGGGCTTTGTGTTCCTTGCGCAGAATATCCAAGCCCAGGGAATGAAAAGTCGATACCCGCAAGCCGCGACTGGCTTTGTCATCAATCAGCCTGCCGACCCGGCTTTTCATTTCCCGCGCCGCCTTGTTGGTAAAAGTCACCGCCGCGATATGCCGCGCCGACGTGCCTTGTTGCACCAAATACGCGATCTTCTCGGTAATCACTCGCGTCTTGCCACTACCGGCACCTGCCAGTACCAACAAGGGATGATCGATGGTTTTAACGGCAGCGAGTTGTTGGGGGTTGAGTTTGGGGGCCACGAAAACAAAGGGGTTATTGACAGGCCGGCCATTATCGCAGGGCTAGCTGAAATTGTGTGAACTTGGGCGAATGGGAGTGGGCTTGATGGGATTCGTGTAGCCTCGATGCAGCGTCAGCGAAATCGAGGACGTCGGCTTGCCGACTACCAAACCCAAATCAGCAAATGAGAGAAGTTGGCCTTCGAAATCTCGATTTCATTGAGGCTACTTGCTTGCTTTCGTCGCTGGAGTATTGCAGCATGGGGTCTAACCATTCCGTCGAGAGGGACTGCTCGCAAGCTGCGCTTGTAGGTGCCCTTAAAGGCTTCGCCGCTAAGGCGGTCCATCACTTCAAGCATTAGTTGGTAATTCCGATGAAACTTCACAAGTCAGAGGTGGCTCGTCGCCAACTTGAGATAGCCGCAAAGTTGTTGGTGTCCGGTGGAGAGCCTTTGGCCGTCGTGACACTCGCCAGCGCGGCAGAGGAAATATTCGGCAATCTGTTGCGGCGATCAGACCGTCTAGCGATGATTGACAAAATCATTGACCTTGATCGTCGGATCACAGGAGGAAGAGACTTCAAGGTCGTAAATGAAGAAGCAAATGGTCTACGCAATGCGCTCAAGCACGCAAAGGAACCTACAGACGATGAAATTGAAGTCAGCGAGCACGCTCCGCACGCGATGCTCGCTCGCGCACTAGTCAACTACACCCTGTGGGGCGGTGAGTTGTCGGCGGCAATGCGTCAAGCCTATGAAGCGATTAGTGCTGAGTTCCCGGATGCCTGCTAACCTAGCCGCCAAAAAGGATCGTAAGGCGCATTAGCGATAGCGTAATGCGCCGAATGAATGTAACGACTCTCCTCCTCTTGGTTCGTTTAGGGTTGCGTTAGTTTGTTCGCAGTCATGCTACTTCCGTGATTTAAAAACCCTGCGTTTACCTGGCGCGAACTGCTACCCGCACACACGCTGATGCCGCCTTCTGCGGTAAAGCAAGGGTGGGTGCCAGCGGGCACATCCCCGATTATGACGGGTACGAACTGCTGCACTTGTCCCTCAATAGTTGTCGAAACCCCATATAGTATCGGTGAAACGATAGGAAATAGAACCACTGCTAAATCAAAGCTATCGGCATCGATGTTTTCGATAGACAGTTTTGTAACAGTATTGCCATTGGTATCGACCGACGGTGATAAAACCAGGTCAAAATGCACGGTACTATCCACATCACCCAAGATACTGGCATCATGGACGATAATCGGAACACTCATCGCAAGCTTGCTTTCGCTCACAAAACGCGACGTCGTCGAGCTGCCATTTCTTAATTCCCCTTTGCCGTGCAAACTGTGGCCAAAGGTTGCTTCAATTCGGGAGCGTAACCAGTCGCCATCAATACCTACGAAAAAAGGCAGGTCCAAATTAGCCCATGCGGGAGAGGAGCGAGTTTCACTTCTAAAAGCAGTCAGTTGATTATTGCCATTTAGCCACTGGCATGAGGTTTGTCCATCGCTAAAGCTTTTTTGGAAGGCCGATTGGCCATCAATTAACAGCTCAAATTCCGCGACACACACACTATCGTTGCCCGGTTTTCGGAGTGAAATTAATGTGATATCCGAAGCCTGCGATATATTGTTCAGCATCAAATCATAGGTTTTATTTGTACCACGCTCCAGGTCGTCATCTGTGGAGTCCAGCCAGGTATGGTTACCGCGCGGATACCAGTTGGTTACCGTTGTCACCAATCCGGTCGGAGTCTGCAACAGTACCTCCACACCATTATCCGTTCCGGCATCGTTGATATTAGGGACGCGAATGCGCAGTTGCAGCCGGTGCACGACCAACTCGTCTCTACCATCTCGAGTAACGTAGCAACGCTGTGGTGAGGTGATGCTCGCCCCAGTGTTGGCCTCGTCGGACACAATAATGGCGTAGCAATTTTCTGAATCTGCTGCTGCGTTTTCATCCAGAAATGATGCATATTTATTTTCAGGGAGTGCAGCGAAAGTCTGGATGGTTTGCCAGGCGCCGCCGTTTATACTTCGAATCACTTGCGTTTGCGGCGCTCGTTTGTTGTACCAACCTAATCCAACCGAGGTGGGGCTCGGAGAACTTAGGGTGAAATCTTGGACTGGATACACACCAGGATCAATCGTCGGTTCAACCCACCCAAATTGGCCCATAGTGTTTGTATTAAAAATGGTCGCTTTCTGCAGAGCGGCTGCATTCTCAACGGCTAACAGACCAACAATTAACAAAATCGCTTTAGAATTGAAAGCACCGGAATTTATGAATTTTTTTGAGATAGTAGTCATGGATCGCTCCTTATTTTGATTGGTGCGATCCAAGATAAAGCCAAAAACTAACCTTGGGCTATGAAGTAACTAACGTAAAACTTGTGATTAAATCACGTTGGCTAAAAGATTCATTGCCGCGGAACAGCTATTGCATATATTTTGGTATTACTCTAATTTGAAGTTGAAAATGAGCTTGTCGGCGTTAGAGGCTCACTATTATCCGACAAGCTCAAAACCCATAATAAACAAAGTTAAACAACACTGATGGAGTAAATTAAAGCACTACTTATCAGCGCGCTGACAAAACAATATCGCGTCTCGCCAATCCAAACCTTTTCCCGTGGCATTTTGGAAGCACTCTACGGTGTTTTTGGCATTATTGGTGCCAGCACATAGATTAATAATATTTTGCCAATCCCAACTGATACCCTTGCCCCAGTTCACTCGGCCGTCGAGTACGCTTAGAAAACATGCGCCAGGTTCTGCGGGTTTAGTGGTTCCAGCACAAAGCTGCTTGACGTTTTTTGGCTCCCAATTCATATTCTTGTCATCATTCCAAGGAATTTTGCCTTGGACCGAATTAAAACATTCCGATTCGTGATCGGATGCATGAGCCGGCAAAGGATTGAAGAAAAAAGCTATTGAGCCAATCGCAACCGTGAGCTTAATAACTCGGTAAATGGTAGTTGACATTTTCATAGATAACCCCTTACATTTTTTAATTTTGACAATGAATATAATTTAACATTTATAAAATTATAATTCTTGGCAAGCCAATGATTATCTCGAATTATTGAGCATTTGGTCACTGACTAACGCAATATCACTATTCCATGAAAAAAATGTTTGTCTAATCCTTATAAATTCATAACTAATTTAATACGAGCATCAATAAAATAGTTGGGACAATTAAAACTATAGGATTAAATCCTCGACTAATAATAACTGGCGTTTACAAAACTTTCTGATTTAATACATATATCTACCAATATTCAAACTCGTGGTCTAATAAATCTCTCTGATTTCGCCGGAATTCATCATTCGGCTGAATAAGACAGTAATATCAAATCCTGATAGCCGAAATTCCCCCATCGACATGCATGACTTGCCCGGTAATCCAGGCGGCATTTTCGGACAGTAAAAACCAAGCCATCTGGGCAATATCCTCCGCTTCACCCAAACGTTTCAGCGGGTGCCGCGCCGCCGCAGCCTGTTTTTTACTGTCTTCGCGCAGCAAACTTTCCGCTAATGGCGTGTCGGTCAATGACGGCGCGATGGCGTTTACCCGGATTTTTGGCGCCCATTCCGCCGCCAAGGCACGGGTCAAACCCTCTATCCCACCCTTGGATGCAGAGACCGTGGCATGGAAAGGAAACCCGGTTTGCACTGCCACCGTGCTGAACAGCACGACCGAAGCACCCTTCGCCGCTTGCAGATTGCCCTGATAGTGCTGCAAGCACCGCACGGCACCGATCAAGTTAAGTTGAAAATCCGCGACAAACTCCTCGGGTTTGATCCTGGCAAACGGCTTTAAATTGATACTGCCGGGGCAATACACCAAACCTTGCAAGGGTTCATCGATGGCCGGCAATGCGTCGTTTGATACATCGCAACTAAAATGCTTGAACACGTTCGGCGCCGCAGCAGAACGGCTTAAGGAGTAAACTTGGCAGTTCGGCTGAGCCAAACCGGCAAGCGCGGCCCCAATCCCGCTACTGGCTCCTACAATCAAAACATTACGCATCTGGTGCCTCTGTCAGCCGATCAATCCAAACAAAATCTGTCGTTTGCGGTGGGGGTGCTAATGATTTCTTCTTGTATGCGCCGTAACAGACTGAGTTTTGCACCACTAGCCCCCCGTGGTCTGAAGGCTACCTTGCGGATGCAGTTAGTCAATGCACTACGCACGGCTAAGCTGGGCGGGATAAACTAGTGTTTTTTACGTGACGAGATTTGCGGATGAATCCTGGCCGATTTGGCATCTTTAGCGGTATCGCGGCTCCGGTCATATGGCTATCGTTGATAGGTTTGGCGGGTGCCATGCGCCCGGAGTTCAGCCACAGCTATCAGTACATCAGCGAGTTGGGCGAACGCGGCAGTAGTACGGAAATACCGATGCGCTATATCGGCTTCGGGTTCGCCGGCTTTTTGTATGTGTGCTTTGCATTAGCCGTGCCGGCAGCGTTGCGCGGAGGTTGGCGTTCGGCGCTGCTTGCCACACTGATTGGTCTGGATGGAATTGGGCGGATTGGGGCCGGCGTATTCGCCTGCGACCCTGGCTGCGATGGCTTGTCGTCCAGCCAGGAATTACATCGGCTGTTTGCGATGACCGGGTTTTCCGCGGCTATTCTGGCAACACTTGTTTGCGGTGTGGTGTTCCGGCGCCATGCGTGGCTGGGCATGCTTAGCGTTTACTCGATTGGCAGCGGCTTGCTGGCGACGATTTTACTACTGCTGATGACTTGGGAGGCCAATCCCATCCAAACACCCGGCCTGTTTGAACACTTGGCAACCGGCGTACTTTCCATCTGGACATTGGTGCTTGCGGTGCGTTTACAGCAAACGTCGGCTGTGACGGATGAATAATGTTCTTGCTGCCAACTTTAGTTATTGCCCGGCCCTTAATAACGACAATCCGACACAGGCGATTGTCCAGCTAGCAGTGGAGTGAAATTTAAGGGCCCGCTTGATGGCAGGAACTTTCCAGGATTTCAACTACCGAAATTTCAACAGCAAAACCGCGGGAGAAGATTGTGATCAGTGCCATATATGCCGCGTTGGCGGCCTTATTGATAGTCTGGTTGTCACAGAGAGTTATCAAGCTGCGCCGGACGAAAAAAGTGATTTTCGGCGATGGCGGCGAAACCGATCTGCAAATCGCCATCCGCGCCCAAGGCAACGCCACGGAATACATACCGATATTGTTGATTTTATTGGCGCTGCTGGAATTAAGCGGCGGACACGCCGCGCTGCTGCATATCGGCGGCTTTGCGATCATCCTGGGTCGAATAGTCCACGCCCTGGGCTTGCTGCGCGCGAATCTGGATCAACGAGTGCTTGGTATGCAAATCACTATTTTCACCCTAATTGGCCTGGCTGTCGCCAATTTGGGCTACGCCGCTTATGCCGCATTCGGTTAGCTGACGCTTTGGCAATAATCTGCGGAATGGCTGGATAGCTTAAGGCCGTTTGAGCAGGGCTAAAATGCCCGTGGTCAAGATGATTTCTCTAAGAAAACACAAAAGACCCGCTATCAGCGCCAGCATCGACGCCACAAACAAAAAAGAGACGGCATCCAAGAGATCGATGGACAAGTTAAACTCGCACCTTGCCCACTGTCGAAAAATTTTACAATCAGTGTTGCATTTAATGCGTGTCCGGTTAAAGTGACCGATCAGATAAATTCGACCGCCAACCTCACGGAGTAACGTGTGTTTCCCGTTAAGTCATGCAAATTCGCCCTGCTCGGGCTTATCGTCAGCCAGCTGCTTTGCGCGCCAACATTCGCCGCCCCTGTCTCGCCTATGTACCGGCCTTCTTCGGCGCTAACCGGTCAAGATCTGGCGGTCGTTGTCAATGACGCCGACCCCTTGAGCGTGCAAATCGCCGCTTATTACCAAAAGCGGCGGCAAATTCCGGCGGAACAGATGATACATGTGCGTTTTGTGCCGAAACAGGCGGTAATGTCCAAACGCCAATTCGAGCACGTGAAGCAGGAAGTCGATCAAAAAACGCCGGCGCATGTGCAAGCCTTTGCCTTGACCTGGTTACAACCGTTTCGGGTCGAATGCATGTCCATCACCACGGCCTTCGCGGCCGGTTTTAGCGAATCATTTTGCGCGAAAGGCTGCGTACAAACCCATAGCAGTCCTTATTTCACCTCCGAAACCGATAAGCCGTTTAAAACCCACGGCTGGCGGCCCACCATGGCCGTGGCCGGCAAGACCTTCGCGGAAGCGAAAAAACTGATCGATACCGGTGTCGCCTCGGATTATTCGCATCCGCAAGGCTCGGCATATTTGTTGAAAACTTCGGACAAGGCGCGCAGCTCCCGAGCGGTAATGTTCCCGAAAGTGGCCGAATCGCTGACCAGCTTTTGGCCTGTGCATTATCTGGAGCAAGAGTACATTGAGGGTCGGCAGGATGTGATGTTTTATTTCACTGGACTGACCAAGGTGCCCCATCTGGCGGATAACCGCTATTTACCGGGCGCTGTTGCCGACCATCTCACCTCTTCGGGTGGCGTGATGTCGGGCAGCGACCAGATGAATATCATCGAATGGCTGCGTGCCGGCGCTACCGCCAGCTATGGCGCGGTGGTGGAGCCCTGTAATTTCCCGGCCAAGTTTCCCAATCCGGGCGTATTGATGTATTTCTACCTGCGCGGCAGCAGCGTGATCGAAGCCTACTGGAAAAGCGTCGCCCAACCCGGCCAAGGTATTTTCGTCGGCGAACCGCTGGCTAAACCGTTTGCTTATCAGCCGCACCAAGCGCCAGCTCCTTAGTAGGCATCCCTAAAATCCCTTCTCCCCTGCTGCGAAGGGATTTTAGAGGTTACCCCACATCAGCTTCTTCATCCGCGACGACAAGCCGATTGCGGCCGGCTTCCTTGGCGACGTAAAGGGCTTGGTCTGCGCGAGTTAACAGATCGAGCCGATTGCCGCCATGCACCGGATAAATCGCCACACCTATCGATACAGTCACCTGCGGCAACTGATGATTACCAAACTTCAGCGATAGGCTTTCGATAGCCACGCGCAAAGCTTCCAGACGTTGCAGGATTTTGTCCGGCTGGATTTCAGTAGTGACCACCACGAATTCTTCGCCGCCGAAACGGCAAACCATATCGCTGCCTTCCCGAAAACCGTTCATTAATTGCGCGGTTTTTTTCAAAACTTCGTCACCGGCGTCGTGGCCGTAGTTATCGTTAAAAATTTTAAAATGATCGATGTCTAGCATCGCTACAGCCAGCATTTTGCCGCAGCGGCTCATCCGCAATAATTCCCGATCCAACACTTCTTCCAGAAAACGCCGATTGAACAAACCGGTGAGCGGATCGCGTATCGATAACTCGTGCAATTCCTCGCGCAAGCTCAAGTTCGCCAAGGCCAGCCTGGCGCTATCGGCGGCGGCTTCGGCTATCGACAGCTCGCGTTGAATATCTTCCGGGTGGTCACTGGTCAGCCTGTGTTCGATGTAAATCAAACCCAAAGCGCGCGAATGCGCTAACAGCGGAATGCACAGATAAGGGCTGGTCCCCGGTTTTACGTGGCTGCAAACCGGATTGATACTCTGACCAACGCGCGCCATATGAATACAGCCGCGCCGCATGCCCCAGCATTCGTTGGGGGTAAACACGGCTTCCAGTTCGCTTTCGCCGCTTCCCCAAGCATCGGCCAGCACCAGCGAATTACCGGCGGCGTCCAGCATATAAAGACCACCGACGGAATCGGCAAACAAACGTACGAATGCCGCTTTGATAATCGGATAGGCCTCGTCCACTTTTTGGCAGCTCTGTAAAAGATCAGTCATCTCGCGGATTAATTGCATATGCAAAATCGCGGCTTCCAATTCGGTTTGGGCTTTTTTTAAAGCGGTGACGTCCCGCGCCGCAGCAAAAATCCCGGCGACGTCACCTTTGTCATCCCGATAAACCGAGGCGTTGTACATCACCTCGGTGATCTGGCCGGAGGTATGACAGATAGCCAGTGGATAATCCGTGACTTTGCCTTGCGAAAACGCCAGGCGATAACCGTCGCGGGCTTTTTGCGGGTCGGTAAAGTAAGTGGAAAAATCGCTGCCGATCAATTGTTGGCGCGGTACGCCGGTGACTTTTTCGGTAGCGCTGTTCACGTCCATGATCTTACCTTCCGCGCTGATAGTCACCAGCGGATCGAGACTGGCCTCGATCAGGCTGCGCGCATAGGAGGTTTTAATATTTTTCATTCGCGCGACTCAATACAACCGCAGTTCATCATTATCAGCGGCGCTTATTTAAATGCCTCGCCCCATTGCCCGAGATAAAACCGTTGCTCCAGGGCCGCACGGCTGCGTTCCGCCTGCTCGCCGGCTTGAAACTCTTCGGCTAGATTATTGGCTTCGGCTTGATAGCCCAATGCCAACATCGCCATTGGCGTACAGTCATCCGGTAACTTTAGCACTTGCCGGGCTTTATCGGCATCGAAACCGCCCATTTGATGGGTGATCAAGCCTAAGGCGTTGGCTTGCAAGCATAAGCTCAGCGTGGCAGCACCAGTGTCGTAAGCGGCAAAGCGGTTGGCTTTGCCGTTGTGATTGAAATTCTGCATCGCCACCGTCAAGATGAACACCGGGGCGTTTTTGGCCCAGAGCTGATTTTTTTCGACAATCACCGATAGCGCGGTTTCCCAGGCTGCCAGATTGCTGGATTTGTCGCAAACCACAAAGCGCCAAGGCTGGTCGTTAAAACAAGACGGCGCCCAGCGCGCCGCTTCCAGACACGCGGTCAAATCCGGGTGGCTCACCGCTTTATCCGCAGCAAAAGCCCGCGGGCTCCAACGGCTAGCGATCAAGTCGTGAATCTGAGCCTGGGTGGTGGCGCGTTTATGTTGCATGGTTGAGCCTCTTCTGTGTGCTTAAGTGATTTTTAGTGCGTGCCGGACCAGTTATTGCCGACCCAGTGCCACGCATAAACCCGCCGGTAAATTTCCTAAATCAGCAAACCGGATACGCTGGCCGATGGTAACTCGCCGACGCCGTCCCGTCTATTTTTAGCACGGTTCACCGCCCAGCGCCGAGTAGGCTTTATGCCACTTGGCACTTGGTGCTAAAATCGCGCGTTTACTATCATCCTTAGACTCATTCGGCTAATCGGCGCAACCGTTATTTTCAGCGGCCTAAGTCCGCAACCCAGCCGCTGGAATGCAACGCAGACAACACATGACCATGGATTACAAACAAACCCTGAACCTCCCCAAGACCGAGTTTGCGATGAAAGCCAATCTGGCGCAACGCGAGCCGGAGATGCTGAAAAAATGGAACGAAAACCAGCTCTATCAAAAAATTCGCGAGGTCTGCGCCGGCCGGCCTAAATTTGTATTGCACGACGGCCCTCCTTACGCCAACGGCGCGATTCATATCGGCCACGCGGTCAATAAGGTGTTGAAGGACATCATCGTCAAATCCAAAACCCTCAGCGGTTTCGATGCGCCTTACGTGCCTGGCTGGGATTGCCACGGTTTGCCGATCGAATTGATGGTAGAAAAGTCGGTCGGCAAGGCCGGCGTCAAAGTGTCGCCTGCCGAATTCCGTAAAGAATGCCGCGCCTACGCCAAGAAGCAAGTCAATATCCAGAAAGAAGAATTCATTCGTCTGGGTGTGTTGGGCGATTGGGACAATCCGTATTTGACCATGGATTTTGCCTTTGAAGCCGACATCGTCCGCGCCTTGGGCAAAATCGCCGCCAACGGCCACCTCAGCAAAGGCGCCAAGCCGGTGCATTGGTGTACCGATTGCGGCTCGGCGCTCGCCGAGGCGGAAGTGGAATATGAAGACAAACACTCGCCGGCTATCGACGTGCGCTTCTCCGTGGTAGACGAACATGCGTTCATGGCCAAGTGCCACCACGCCGGCGATCGCGAAGGCAAAGGCCCGCTGTCGGTGGTGATCTGGACCACCACGCCGTGGACGCTGCCGGCCAACCAGGCCGTCGCGCTGAACCCGGATCTGGAATACGCGGTCGTGCAATGCGACATCGACGGCCAAACCGAGCGCCTGGTCATCGCCGAAGCCTTGTTGAAAGACGCCGTTTTACGTTATGGCATCGGCGAACATCACATCGTTGGCTACTGCAAAGGCGCGACCCTGGAAAATCAACTGCTGCAACACCCGTTTTACGACCGGCAAGTGCCCGTCATATTGGGCGATCATGTGACCACCGATGCCGGTACCGGCGCGGTACACACCGCCCCCGGCCACGGCCAGGAAGACTATGTCGTCGGTATGAAATACGGCCTGCCGGTAGACAACCCGGTCGGCAGCAATGGCGTATTTTTGCCAAGTACAGAACTGTTCGCTGGCCTACATGTGTTTACCGCCAACGATAAGGTGCTGGAAGTGTTGCGCGAACGCGGCAAGTTATTGCATCACCATGCCTTGCTGCATAGCTACCCGCATTGCTGGCGCCACAAAACCCCGATTATTTTCCGCGCGACCCCGCAATGGTTCATCTCCATGGAGAAAAACCGCCTGCGCGACACTGCCTTGAACGAAGTGAAGCGGGTGGACTGGATTCCCGATTGGGGTCAAGCTCGCATCGAAGCCATGCTGAATAACCGGCCGGACTGGTGTATCTCCCGCCAGCGTACCTGGGGTGTGCCGATTGCCTTTTTCGTGCATAAAGAATCAGGCGAATTGCATCCGCGTACCGGCGAATTGATTGAGCAAGTAGCCAAACGTATCGAACAACAAGGCATAGACGCCTGGTTTGAACTGGACGCCGCGGAATTGATTGGTGCCGATGCCGAGCATTACCAAAAAATGACCGACACGCTGGATGTCTGGTTTGATTCCGGCGTGACCCATGCCGCGGTTTTGGAGCGCCGCGAGCAACTGCGTTTTCCGGCCGACCTGTATTTGGAAGGCTCGGATCAGCATCGCGGCTGGTTCCAGTCATCCTTGTTGGCGTCGGTAGCGATGAACGACGTCGCGCCGTATAAACAAGTCTTGACCCACGGCTTTACCGTCGATGCCGAGGGCAAGAAAATGTCCAAATCCAAAGGCAACGTGGTGTTGCCGCAAACCGTGATGAAATCGCTGGGCGCGGACGTATTGCGTTTATGGGTGGCCGGCACCGATTACCGCGGCGAAATGTCGGTGTCCGACGAGATTTTGAAACGCACCTCCGACGGCTACCGTCGCCTGCGTAACACCGCGCGCTTCCTGCTTTCCAATCTGGACGGTTTCGATCCGGCGCAACATCTGGTCGCCAAAGACGATTTGCTGGCGTTGGACCGTTGGGCCGTCGATAAAGCTTGGCAGTTGCAGGAAGAGATCAAAACGGCGTACCACACCTATCAGTTCCAAAGCATCTACCAAAAAGTGCTGACCTTCTGCAGCATCGACTTGGGCGGTTTTTATCTGGACATCATCAAGGACAGACAATACACCGCCAAGGAAGATTGCCTGGCCCGACGCTCCGCACAAACCGCGATGTACCATGTCATCGAAGCCTTGACCCGCTGGTTGGCCCCCATCACCAGCTACACCGCCGACGAATTATGGCAATTCATTCCCGGTCAACGCGGCGAATCGGTATTTCTGGAAACCTGGTACGAAGGCTTGTTCCCGCTAGACGCCAACGCGACGATCAGCCGCGACACCTGGGACAAAGTGATGGCGGTACGCACCGTGGTGTCCAAAGAGTTGGAGCAACTGCGCGGCAAGGGGGCGATTGGCGCTTCGCTAAATGCCGAAGTTGAATTGTATTGCGACGAAACTTATGGTGCGGAGCTAAACAAACTGGCCAGCGAACTGCATTTTGTCTTTATCACTTCCAACGCCGGCGTCGCCGACATGCAATTCTGCCCGGACGATGCGGTAGCGACCGAATTGGACGGCGTAAAACTAAAAGTGACGGTATCCGAGCATCCAAAATGCGTGCGCTGCTGGCACCAACGCTACGACATCGGCGAAAACCCTGAGCATCCGGAACTATGCGGACGCTGCGTGGAAAACGTCGCCGGCAATGGCGAGACCCGTCGTTATGCTTAAGTGGTTGTGGATTTCCGCGGTCACACTGATCCTTGATCAGGCCAGTAAGCTGGCGGTGGACGGTAACATGCAGCTGTTTGAATCGATTCCGCTGCTGCCGTATTTCAACCTGACCTACGTGCATAACACCGGCGCGGCCTTCAGCTTCCTGGCTCAGGCCGGCGGCTGGCAGCGCTGGCTATTCGCCGGCTTGGCGGTGGTGATGAGCAGCATCATTGCCGTCTGGTTGCATCGTTTAAAAAAACACGAGACCTTGATGGCCGTGGCTTTGTCCTTGGTTTTGGGTGGCGCCATCGGCAATCTGATTGATCGGGTGGCTTATGGCTATGTGATCGATTTTCTGGATGTTTATTACCAAAACTGGCACTGGCCGGCATTCAATATCGCGGATTCGGCGATTTGTGTTGGCGTGGGTTTGATGTTGTTGGAGAGTTTTGGGGTTGGGCGGAAAGTTGTCGACGTTTTGGAATAGGCTTTTTCGAATTACTTTTTGATCAAACGTTAGCCAAAAACTGTGAATTCTGCTTATTTCCCCTCTTTGGAAAAGAGGGGCTAGGGGAGATTTTCCAATAAGGTGTCGCTAACGCGACGGCTGATTTTAATGTCGGGTCTCGGCCCGACAGCCGAGATACTTTCTTTTGCTTGGCCAAAAGAAAGTATCCAAAGAAAAGGCCACCCGGACGCCGCTTTTCCCCTGCGCTCCTCGCTTTTGAACGGGGTTGCCGAAAGGGGCTTCCTGCCCCTTCGGCAACGCGATGCAT
Source organism: Methylomonas fluvii (assembly GCF_014850975.1). Taxonomy (GTDB): domain Bacteria; phylum Pseudomonadota; class Gammaproteobacteria; order Methylococcales; family Methylomonadaceae; genus Methylomonas; species Methylomonas fluvii. Next base: position 726,262 of record NZ_JACXST010000001.1, read on the forward strand.
CCCTGCATCGCCCCTGCGGGCTGTTCCGTTCAAAAGCTCCGGTGCTCGGCGCGGCATACGGGAGAAAAACAATCCCATGATTTTAAAAGTGTTTGGCATTGGAAAATCCAAGCTGCAATAGCACCAATGTATTGCTCCAATTTAAAGACTAATATTCCTTGTAATAAAGCGAATTCCTAGTACCCCCTATAATCTCTCTTTATAGGACTGGATTTCACTTTAGCTAACCCAATCACTCTCGAAAATCTATAAGAATTGCCGTGGATACGACAGTAAAAGGAAACCAATTAGAAGACCAAGTTTATGCTTTGTTTTCTAAAATGATCTCAGAAGGCCAATTCCCTGCCCGGAGCGAGCATTGCCAGATTTACAAAAAGAAGGGCTATTACTCGAAAGATCGAGAAAATGAAATTATCTTTGATATTTCCATAGAGATACGGTTTCCTGGGCAAAGCACCCTTTTTATGTTGGTTCTCATTGAATGCAAGAATTATAACCACCGTGTACCTGTTGACGATGTAGAAGAGTTCTTTGCGAAAGTGGAGCAAGTATCTCCTTCGAACACCAAATCAATAGTTGTTTCAACGAACGCGTTTCAAGAAGGCACATTCAAATTTGCCAAATCTAAAGGAATGGCGCTTCTGCGTTATTTTGATCCAGAAGAGCATGACTGGGTACTCACACGCTCCCCATCAATTACTGCTCCTTGGAACATTGCTAATTCAAGTTTTTCCAACACATATAAGGGCCTGCATTTACAAGATTACGTAAGTAGATATTTTGACTTCTATGGATTTATCGGTGGCACTTACATGAACTCGCTGAATCAGTTTTTTAATGAAATTGTTCAGTTAGACTCCGACCGAAAGGTAGCAGAGTTACTCGAAGGACTAAGGTGCGAAACTCAGTCCAATACTTACTTGGTTTCTTACAGAGAAACCGAGGAAATAGAGTCTCTCTCCCAAGATATCTTGAAAAAAGTTAATTATGTTGATGGCGCCGCACCGCTAGATGAGATTTGCGAGTCCCTAGCCATAGGTTTAGGACTAGAAGTAAGGAGAACAGCTAATTTGGCAAAGGGAGTACTTGGTACCATTTCGTTTAATCCACCGATAATACAAATTGACGACGTTCAGGCAGGTGGAGAGCCAAGAATAAGATTTACTGTCGCTCACGAATTGGGGCACTTTATCCTTGGACATCAAAGGTATATGACGAAAGAAAAATGCCATAAACAAGACATTGAGCCCGAAAGTGCTGAAGATATTTGCATCAAAGACATTGCACGTATGGAGTGGCAGGCAAACTATTTTGCCTCGTGCTTGCTACTTCCCAGCGAACAATTACTAATGTCATTCCGATCAGAGCTTACGAAGCGGGCAGTTGTTGATCGAGGGTACGGACTGCTATACCTAGATGACCAGCCATGCAATGTAGACGCTTATTATGCGGTCACCACACCGATAATGAACAAATTCAATGTCTCTCGAAGTGCAATTAAAATAAGACTTAAACACCTTGGCCTATTGAGTGAAAATACATCTCTGAGGCGGCTAAAAACTACAAGTACGTTTTGGAGTGTCGGTGATTCATAGCCTAGATTAAGCTCGTATGTGCTGAACAGTTAGGAGCGCTTCGTTCGCGACCGTTGCGCCTCGCCGCAGGCTCGGCACAACCTATGGATGCGCAACTTTTTACGTTGATCGTACCAGATTGAATTTCAAATCTGCGGCGGGTTTCTCCCTTATGCCGCGCCGAGTACCGGAGCTTTTGGACGGATTAGCCCGTTAGGGGCGATGCATGGATGCATCGCGTTGCCGAAGGGGCAGGAAGCCCCTTTCGGCAACCCCGTTCAAAAGCGAGGAGCGCAGGGAATAAGCGGCATTCGGGTGGCGTTTCTTTTGGTGACTTTTCTTTGGCCAAACAAAGAAAAGTTACTCGGCTGTCGGGCCGAGACCCGACATTAAAACCAGCCGTCGCGCTAGCGACACCTAAAACACCAACCGCATTGGCGTTATCGCCGAAATCTCAAATCCCGCCCACAGAACCGTTACGCGGAAAAATTATCCTTGTCCGTTGATAACCTAATCAGCTGGCAATCTTGAGCTTCGGCAAATTCGGAACACAACCCCAGCCACGCTAAGGTCAAAAATCCCACGTCAAACAAACCGCTAACCCTTCCTGCCACTCACACAATTCCGCGAATTTGAATGACGGTAGCTATTTTGCGCTACAGATTACAAAAGTTCCGGGTAATTTGTTTCCATAAAGGAAACAAATAATGAATTAAATGCCTGATTGTAAATAATTTTGGCAGGTATATAGTGAAGTCGTACTTACAAAACGACTAAACATAGTCAAGGTGGACCCCATGAATATTTCAAAAAACATATATAGAGACGTAATGATTGGCTTGTTTTTTGTCACCGGCGTGCTCAGCTTCGTCTCCGGTCAATTTATCCTATCCACACTTTTATTTGGTTCCGCATCATTGGCCAGTAACTTGAATCAAGCAACGCCAGCGCGGGTTTAAGAGTGTAGGTCGACCGCTAGGCAACGTGTGGCGCAGACTCAAATGCGGGCATTGCTAATCATTGGCGGAACCTTATTGGAAGTTTTATAACCAAAGCTAACTCGTCGACACATTAAAGATCCTTACAGTCATTCACTGCCAAGCATAAAGCCATAGGAGAAATACCATGAATTTACGTTACGCAAATATGAAAAGTGCGCTTGAATTTTTATATGCGCCTCCCGTCACGCTGGCGATTATCGAATCATGGAGCGATGACGAGTTTGATGATGTATTGAACTGGATTGAACAAATGACTCGCCGCAATTGGCATCGAATACTGCAGCGACCAGAAGTGTTCGTGCAACAAAGGCCGGATGTTTTGAATGTATTGGATGTTGAAATGTAATGGAGAGATTCAAATACGGCGTTTTTCTGGGAGTTGTTATTGATTAACCCGGCCCCTAAATACCGTTCGCCTTGAGTCTATCGAAGGGGGCCCAGCCTGGGCTGCGACGGGCTCAGCCCGAGCGGCACCCGTGTCACTTGTTCCGCTCTAACCAGGGCTTGATTTAGATTCTCCCGCAATTTGGCGCTGCGGCTATCGAGGACTAAAAGCCTTCACTTCGCTGCCGCTGCGTTTCCAAAATTGAATACACAAATCATCATCAATGTACTGAATGGTTCGTGATGAATGGATGTCATTTAACAGGGGTTTAACGATCCAGTATGGTGTTGCCTAACCCAACAACTTACTGGAGATGATAATGAACCGTGGAATCCTATTTTGCACCGCCATGGTGTTTACGGCCTTTGAGGCTTTGGCGGATGGCAATTCAAATTTTGATGTATTCGCCAACCTCGATAACGGCCCAGGCAATGTCACGGCCACGGCCAACGGCCGGATCATCATGAGCCAACATCAGTTTTATCAACCGCAATACACCGTGGTGGAATACAAGGATCAAACCTTGCTGCCTTTTCCTAATAAGGAGCTGTCCGCGGCCGACTCGACTGCGCCGATCAAACTCGACTCGGTGCTGGGTATCCGCTCCGATAGCAACGGTGTCGTCTGGATGCTGGACAACGGCATGCGCAGCGGCGTGACGCCCAAGCTGGTTGGCTGGAATACCAAAACCAACAAACTCCAGCGGCTAATTTACCTGCCGGCCCCGATTGCCCCGAAAGATGCGTTCGTCAACGACTTTGCGTTGGACACCCACCACAATCATGCCTTCATCAGTGATCCGGCCGGCGGTGCCAATGCCGGCTTGATCGTGGTCAACTTGTCCACCGGCGCGGCGCGGCGGGTGCTGGAAGGCCATAAAAGTGTGATACCGGAGAACGTCGATTTGGTCATCGATAATGTGCCGATTCAGGTCAAGACTCCGACGGGCGAATTGGTGAAGCCGCATATTGGCGTGAATCCGATTACCGAAGATTTGGCCAACGAATGGGTCTATTTCGGCCCGATGCACGGCCTCAGTCTTTACCGGATTAAAGCGGCGGACTTGATCAACGAGTCGTTAACGCCTGAAGAACTCGCGAAGCAGGTGGAACGCTACAGCGACAAACCGATTTCGGACGGCATCAGCATTGATGAAAACAACAATATTTATCTGGGGGACTTGGCGAATAATGCGATTGGCGTGATCGCGCCTAACCGCCAATACCGGCAATTGGCCCAGTGTCCAAGATTGTCATGGGTGGACTCGTTTAGTTTTGGTGCCAACGGACAACTCTATGCAGTGGTGAATCGCTTACATCGTTCGGCCACACTGAACGGCGGCGACAACCAATCCAAACCGCCTTACTTTCTGTTGAAGGTCAAAGCCTTGGCTGGCGGATTGCCGGGACGTTAAAGATTGATTTGAGATGCGCTTATTTTCCGGCCTATGCTGTTGATTTGCTCACGCAACCAACCGTGGGCCGGGTCTTTTTCCCATAGCGGATGCCAAATCATCGCCAAATCGTAGTCCGGCAAACTCACCGGCACCGGTAATACTTGCAGCGGCACCAGTTTCTGAAAAGCGATGGCCAAGCGATAAGGCAAAGACAAAATCATATGGGTCTGGGCCACGATCAAGGGTGCCGATAGAAAATGCGGCACGATGAAATTGATACGCCGCTCCAGACCAAGCTCGGTCAATTTCTCGTCTATCACCCCCAACTTATCGCCGGTTCGGGAAATCAGCATGTGCGTCCCCGCCAAATAGTCCTCCAACGACGGCGCGGCTTGGATGCAGGGATGATCCTGCCTAACCACGCAAGCCATGCGATCCATGAATAAATGTTCGCAGTGCAAATGCGCCGGCGGATTTAGTACCGAAGCAAAGCCCAACACCACATCCAGACTGCCGTTTTCCAACTGCGCCAACGGAAAAGCAGATTCCGTGCGTTTGACATGAATATCCACGCCCGGCGCCGTTTGCTCAATCAATTGCGACAACTCGGGCAAGATCAAAAACTCCATGTAATCGGTCGCGGCGATGGTGAAACGGCGCTGACTGGATGCTGGATCGAAGGCTTGCGGAGCCTCAAGCAAGCGTTCCATTTCCTGTAACAGACTGCGTACCGGTTCCACCAAGGCCAGCGCCAGTGCGGTCGGCTGCATGCCAGCGGGCGATTTAACCAAGACCGGATCGTTCAACTGCTGGCGCAAGCGGTGCAAGGTATGGCTCATCGCCGACTGCGTGACGAACATGCATTCCGCCGCGCGGGTGACATTGCGCTCCCGCATCAAAACATCGAAAGCCAGCAACAGGTTTAAGTCGAAAGTGCGTAGGTTGGCCATCCTGAGTTCCTCAAAAAATTCGGCTGCATACTAAACAAAATCGCTGCTGGCCGGTATGAACAGTCTTGATGGTAGCGGATGAAATTTCACCATTTCACAGCTAGGCCGTTTCTCCCTACCTTATACCCCGAGCGCGTCGTCCAAGCCTAGAAGGTTTAACTCCCCCCAAGGGTAGCTTTTCGGTTGGCGGCGCGCCCAAATACTCAATGGCGACTGCCATTCACTAAAGCATATTACGGGGGATTCTTACTATGTCTGCACAAATTCCAATTTCAACATTCAAACCTTATCGGGGCGAAAAAGCCAGGTTAGCCAGAGCTTACGATTATCTGATCCTGGTGCTGGCCCTATTCTTATTCATCGGCTCGTTCCATCTGCATTTTGCCCTGACCGTCGGCGACTGGGACTTCTGGGTGGATTGGAAAGATCGGCAATGGTGGCCTTTGGTCACACCGCTGATCGGCATCACCTTTCCAGCGGCTGTTCAAGCTGTGTTATGGGATAAGTTCCGGCTACCTTTGGGCGCCACGCTCTGCGTCGCGGCCTTATTGCTCGGCACCTGGGTCACTCGCGTGTTTGCCTATCACTACTGGAATTTCTTCCCCATCAACATGGTGCTGCCAGCGACCATGGTGCCGGGTGCCTTGGTATTGGATACCTTGTTGATGCTCACCAACAGCTTGACCATCACCTCGATTTTCGGCGGCGGCGCGTTTGCCTTGTTGTTCTACCCCACCAACTGGCCGATTTTCGGCATGTTCCACCAAGCGGTCGATTACCACAATAGCCAGCTTTCGGTGGCCGATGTGTTCGGTTTCCAATACATCCGCACCGGCATGCCCGAATACCTGCGCATCATCGAACGCGGTACCTTGCGTACCTATGGTCAGTACGCCACGCCATTGTCGGCATTTTGTTCAGCGTTGTTGTGTTCATTGATGTATCCGCTGTGGTGGAAAATCGGCAAGTTGTTCGCTGACACCCGTTATCTGAAAAGAATCTAAGGAGCACAGTCATGAAATCACTTTTTAAACCTTGGCTGATGGCAGTGCTTTGCATCAACGTATTGTCGATATTTGCCGTACCCTCCGCGCAGGCCCATGGCGAAAAAGCCCTGGAGCCGTTCATCAGGATGCGCACCATCCAGTGGTACGACGTGCAATGGTCCACGCAAAAATTCAACGTCAACGATGAAGTCAGTGTCAGCGGCAAGTTTCATGTTGCCGAAGACTGGCCGATCAGTGTGCCGAAACCGGAAGCCAGCTTCTTGAATATCTCCACCCCAGGACCGGTGCTGATCCGTACCGAGCGCTACCTGAACGGTAAACCCTGGACCAACTCGGTGTCGCTGGAGCCGGGTGGCGACTACGAGTTCAAGGTGGTCATGAAAGGCCGTTTGCCTGGTCATTATCACATCCATCCGTTTTTTAATTTAAAAGACGCCGGTCAGGTGATGGGGCCTGGGGTGTGGCTGGACATTGGCGGCGATCCCGCGGACTTTAGCAATACCATTCAAACCATCAACGGTGAAATGATCGACATGGAAAGCTTCGGCTTTGCCAATGGCGTGTTCTGGCATCTGTTCTGGGGATTATTGGCGGCTGCCTGGCTGTTATGGTGGGTGCGCCGGCCCTTGTTCATCAGCCGCTACCGCATGCTGGATGCCGGTTTGGAGCATGAGTTGATCACCGATCAGGACAAAACCATCGCCAAGGCGGTGTTAGTCGGCGTGCCGGTATTGGTGTTGGCGCTGAATGCCGTCACCGCCAACCAGTACCCGGACGCCATCCCGTTACAAGCGGGCTTGGATAGGATTTTGCCTCTGCCGGCGCAAGTCAATGCCGGACTGGTCAATGTCGATACGCTCAAAGCGGAATACAACGTGGCGCAACGCGCGATGCTGTTGCAGTTTAGTATCGACAATCGCAGCCAAGGCGCGGTCAGGATCGGCCAATTTTCCACTTCCAACGTGCATTTCATGAACGCTGACTTAGCCAGTGTGAACAGCAAACCCGGCAAGGATGATGTCAGTAATAACGGTCTGAGCCTGAGTGACAATACACCTATCGCCCCCGGCGAACAACGCACCGTCACCGTAGAAGTGCGCGATGCGGCCTGGGAATCGGAAAAGCTGGATGGGCTGATCAAAGATGCGGACAGCCGGCTGGGTGGCCTGCTGTTTCTTTACGACGATGTGATGGGAAAACGCTATATCTCCAGCATTTCCGCCGCCGTCATTCCCAAATTCAATTAATTCAGGAGCACACATCATGGCTACCACGACAGAACACGTGAGCTTAAGCACCGAAAAACCCAAATCATTGCCTTGGTATTTGCTTGACTTACCTAAATACCTAAAAGGTTTTGGTCTATTAGCTGTTATCTACATCAGTTTACGCCTGTATCAGGGCGCTTTTGCCATCGAGCACGGCTTGGATTCCTCGGAACCGGCGTTCGAACAATACTGGATGCGGCTGTTTTATATCGAACTGGCGGTTCTCGCCGCCGTCGTCAGCGGCTTTTGGGGTTACTTATGGACCACGCGCGACCGCAATCTGGATCAACTGGCACCCAAGGAAGAAATTCGCCGTTATTTCACCTTGACGATGTGGATCAGCATTTACACCTTTGCCGTGTACTGGGCAGGCAGTTATTTTGCCGAACAGGACAACTCCTGGCATCAGGTGGCGATCCGCGATACGCCGTTTACCGCCAATCACATCATCGAGTTTTATTTCAACTTCCCGTTGTACGTGATCCTGGGCGGCTGCGCCTGGCTATACGCCAGAACCCGCTTGCCCTTGTATGCCAAAGGCATATCGCTGCCTTTGACCTTGGCGGTGTTTGGCCCCTTCATGATTTTGGTCAGCGTCGGCTTCAACGAATGGGGACATACCTTCTGGTTTAGAGAGGAATTCTTCGCCGCGCCGATTCATTGGGGCTTTGTGATTGGGGTTTGGTTTGCGTTGGGCGTCGGCGGCATTCTGCTGCAAGGCGTGACGCGGCTGATCGAACTCATGGAAAAAATCGAAGACGCCGAATAGGTCTGCTTACTATTAACCCGGCCCTATTTAATACTGGTACACCGTTCGGGCTGAGCCTGTCGAAGCCTGATCTGGCGCGTTGAGCGCAGCCAAAGGGCTCAGGACGAACGGTATTTAAAGGCCGGGTTAATAATCAATAATCTCTTCCCGTTTAAGTTGGGACTTTTTTTAAGGTTAAGCCTTTAGGTGTCCCGCTTTAAACGGAAAACCTGACTATTAAACCCACACGACCATGTTTCAATCCAAGTCTGATGTCGCCATGCCAAAGAGTCACATTGATTCGGTTCACTATGCCTGGGTCGTACTCGCGGTCACGTTTCTTTGCTTGTTTATGGCATCGGCACTGCGCTCCGTTCCAGGGATCATCATGCTGTCCCTGGAACAGGAGTTTGCCTGGAACCGGGAAACCATTAGCGGCGCCATTTCACTCAACCTGCTGTTATTTGGCCTTGCCGGGCCATTTTTAGGCCGATTGATGGATGTCTACGGCGCAAAACGGATCAGCCTTATCACCCTGATATTGTCGGTGGTGGGCGCTGGTGGCAGCGTTTTTATGCAGGCGTCCTGGCAACTGTATTTACTTTGGGGATTGCTGATTGGCGCAGGTTCGGGCGGCACTTCCATGATTATGGGGTCGGCGTTGATTAATCGCTGGTTTCATAAACACCGGGGGCTGGCGTTAGGCATATTGGGCGCTGCTTTCTCCTCCGGCCAGTTAGTGTTCACCCCGGTCCTCATGCAGATCAATGTGTATGAAGGCTGGCGCGCGGCGACGCTGTTTATCTCCGTGGGTTTGGGCCTGGTGGCTTTACCGTTGGTGCTAAAATTTTTAAGAGACGATCCCGAATCAAAAGGTCTGTCGGCCTATGGCGACCATGGCGTTCATCGAACAATGCTTAAGCCTGATCAAAATCCCATGCGCTCGGCCATGCGCAGTCCGCAATTCTGGTTGTTGGCCTTGAGTTTTGGCATTTGCGGTTTAACTACCTCCGGCTTGTTCCAGACCCATTTGATTCCGCACGGCATCGAACACGGCTTCACCGAAATGACCATGGCCATGTCCTTAGGCGTCATGGGCGCGGCCGATGTGTTCGGCACCATTTTATCCGGATGGTTATGCGACCGGTACGGGAAGCGCTGGCCGCTGGCGTTTTATTACCTCGTCAGAGGCGCAACGCTAATCGTTCTGCCCAGCATCGATAGCACCGGGCAATTAATGCTGTTCTCGATTATTTACGGCATGAATTGGTTGTCCACCATTCCCGCCACTTCAGCCTTGACCGCCGATTTGTTCGGGAAACAAAACGTTGGCGTGGTATTCGGCTGGATTTGTTTCGCGCATCAAATCGGAGCGGCCATTGCCGCCTACAGTGCCGGGTATGTTCATAGTCTGATGGGTGACTATCACCTGGCTTTTGTGGCCTCGGGCCTATTCGCTTTTGTCGCAACCGGCATCGTTCTTTTTATCAGAGAGCCGCAAACTGTTCGTTTTTAATTTAATTTTGGAGGAATAACATGCCCCTAGTTCGAATATCGTTAATGAAGCAAGAAAATAAAGAGTTCGGGAGAAAGATTGGCAAAATCGTTCACCAAGAAATGGTGCACACAATCAGCGTACCCGAAAAAGATCGTTTTCAGGTTATTACCGAGCATGATAATAATTCTTTAATTTACGATTCCAATTATCTTGGCATACATCGTAGCGACGGTATTATTTTTATACAAATAACCTTGAATGAAGGCAGGGATGTCGGCTTAAAGAAGTCGCTTTATAAAAATATAGCCGATAGCCTGCATAATCAGCTAGATATACGCAGAGAAGATGTCTTAATAAGTCTCGTTGAAGTCAAAAAGGAAAATTGGTCGTTCGGGAATGGCATTGCGCAGTATGCTTAATAAGTGGTCAACTCTCCAGTATTTCACCAAGCTGATTAAATATTTTTAACAAAATAAGGAGGCTATTATGTCAATCGATATGTATCAATCGTCAATACCAGTTTTTATCAAAATGCTGGGCAATTTATCGAAAATACTTGATAAAGCCGCAATCCATGCCGAAGCGAAAAAAATTGATCCATCGGTCTTAATAAATTGCCGTTTGGCCCCCGATATGTTTCCGCTCAGCAAACAAGTTCAAATTGCAACGGATATGGCCAAAGGCTGTGCGGCCCGCCTGGCGGGATTAGAGGTCCCATGCTATGAAGACAATGAAACCACATTTGCCGATTTGCAGGCTCGTATATCCAAAACCATCGCTTTTATCCAAGATGTAACCCCGGAACAAATAAATGGCAAAGAAAACCTTGATATTAGTTTCAAGATTGGCGGCGCCGAGAAAAACTTTGTCGGTCTTCCATACTTGCTAGATTTTGTCCTGCCAAATTTTTATTTCCACATCGCGATGACTTACGCAATCCTTAGGCACAATGGGATTGAATTGGGGAAATTGGACTTTTTGGGGGGTGATTAATTCCGCGATTGAATTATCCATGTCTTTTGTTTTCCATAGGTAAAATGGATCGTTTTGCCTATGGTGATTCTATTCCTTGACCTGGAATACGCAGAGTCTTGATCACGACTTGGATTTCAAGTTATGGCTGATTCGTGGCAAGGCAATCCAGTTCGTAGGATGCGGTGAACAATGTGAACCACATCAATCGCGAACGATGCAGTTCGTGCCTAACCGCATCCTACTGTCCTTTCTGTATGCCTGGTTTGGAGCCTATAACCCTCGACAAAGGCTAATTGCATAATAGATGTAGGGTACGCACCGCGTACCATCGGAGCCATCATGGATGAGCAAAAGTCAGAAGGTACGCGGTGCGTACCCTACCGGGCTCCAATCGCTGGAAAGCCATCAAGATACGTTTCGTACAGGCGATTCCCGCTACCGAGCGCCGTTCGACGGTGCGGATGGCACGCGGCGAAGTCTGTAAGGCGGAACCGGTTTACCGGTTTATTTATGGGTTAGAGAGTATTCTTTATAAGAACGGAGAAGGATGTAACTTCTTTAAGATCAGGAAATTCATCCCCCATTCTTCCCCACCAACTTTTAATATCAAAATATAGCAATCCAAGATACATATGGTTTTTCTCATAAAAATCAGATAAATTTAAATCTGATCTATGGTGGCTAACATGTGCACTAACTTTATTTCTAGCCTGTCGGAAATCTTCAGCAAACGCCTCCGGTATTTTTTCTGGATAGTAACTAATATGATTCTCCCAATTCGGGGCTGTACCATTCATAATTGCTTGTCGTCTATTCGTTAAGATGCGTTGTGTATGACTGGAAACATATTTATCCGCCATTTCAAAAGATAGTTTTTCAGTATTATTACGCTCTCTTGAAATTGCCCCTAACATAAACTCATAGAGATGGTGAATAAATCTAGCGTAGGCATTATATGTTTTGTATGCAATACGCCGATTTTCGCCTGTCATAATCATGGTTTTTGCAGACTCTGCAAAATCATTGAAAGAATCATCGCAACGTAAAAACTCATGTTTCAATGCAATACATAATGCAATATCTGTGGAATCACCAGTTTTGAATTTCATATCACTCTACCCATTATTTTTGCTAACCTAACATCGGCTTAGGGTTTTTTTGCTGTCATTGGAAAAACTATTGTGATTGTCGCTTTTGGGTCGTAACAAGATGATCAAGCTCTACCCAACCACGCCATGAGGTATCAGAAAATCAAATTCCAAGCACTTGATCGAGTTCAATGATAAAGGCTGTCGGTCATCATTCCAACCTCATTCTGCCAATAGCCTTTTTATTTCCACATCACGACGACCTACATCACTGTGGCGCTCATCATCAGAGCGCCAACCAGTCCCGCGCCCTTCCAGTTCCGATTTATAGCGGCAGGCGGAGTTATCAAAAAATGGCTCGCGCTATTCACATGGAAAACAATCAGGCTGGCGTAGCCAGACGTGGCGCGGACTGGCCGGTTTGCGTCGCCGCGAAGAGTTCGGACCGGTGAGCGTCGTATCGGTCCCAATGCCCGGCGTCAGCCAGGGAGGGCCAGGTGACCAATTCACCTTGGTCGAACCCTGCCAGCGCGGCATCGACAAGATGCTTGGTAGTCATCACTGCTTCTTCTGGAAACGCGGTCAGTGGCATCCCGGCGGTATCCCAAAGTTCGGTGGCTGTGGCGGCAGGCAACACCACTTGAACCCTAATCCCCGTATTTGCCAGTTCTTGCTGTAGACCGCGACTGAAATTGAGCACGAACGCTTTCGTGCCGCTGTATACCGAGCTCACCGGAAACGTATGAACAGCCAATACCGAGGCGATATTGATAATGACACCTTCGTTGCGTGCCTTGAACCCAGGTAACACGGCATGCGTCAATCGCGTCAGCGCCGTGATATTCAACGCGATCTGCGACAAGGAGTCTTTCACTGGCGCTTCAGTCACAGGGCTGAGTCTGGCAATGCCGGCATTGTTGACCAGTAAACTGATAGCGGGATTGGCAGCGAGAACGGCTTCAAGACCCGCTAGATCTGTTTCGTTCTCAAGATCGGCCACCCGCGTTTCGGCCTTGATGCCGTAAGCCTGCTCAAGTTTGGCGGCGAGATTTTGCAAGCGGTCGCCGCGCCGGGCGACCAGCAAAAGGTCGTATCCGCGTTGAGCTAGACGATCGGCGTAGATGGATCCGATGCCGGAAGAAGCACCTGTTACAACAGCGATTTTTTTAGATGAAGTCATGTTTTTTTACCTTTGGAAGTGTTTGAAAAATGTGGAGCTTGGGTTGTCTTCTGTTCACAGCAACTTGACGACGACTTTCCCCTTCGAACGTCCCTGGGCGAGGTAGGCAAGCGCATCTTTTGCTTCCTCGAACGGAAACACCTTGTCGATCACAGGCTTGATACGCTCGGCTTCGAGGAGTTTGCCGATTTCGCTGAGCTGAGCGCCATCGGGACGCACGAACAGAAATGAATAAGTGACAGCCCGTTTTCTGGCAAGCCGCATGATCTTGCGGCTCATCAGCCCGAATACGAACCTGAGGAAGAAATTCAAGCGCTTGGCATCCGCGAACGCCGCATCCAGAGGCCCGATCAGAGAGACGATCTTGCCCCCCGGCTTGAGGATGCCGACGGTTCTCTCGAGCTCGGCCCCCTTGAGCGTGCCAAGCACCACGTCGTAGCCGCCTAGCACTTTCTCGAAATCCTGCTTCTTGTAGTCGACGACTTCGTCCGCTCCCAGGCTGCGCACCAATTCAACGTTGCCCGTGCTGGTGGTGGTTGCCACCGTGGCGCCAAGGTGCTTTGCCAACTGGATTGCAAAGGTGCCAATGCCGCCGGACCCTGCCGGGATGAACACCTTCTGACCGGCCCGAAGATTGGCGCGTTCCTTCAGCGCTTGCCAGGAAGTAAGCCCGACCATCGGAATGGATGCGGCCTGCACGAAATCCAGATTGGCCGGCTTCGGCGCGGCGGCGCTCTCCGGCACCACCGCGAATTCGGCCAGCGACCCTTTGCCAAGATCGAAGATGCTGGCGAAGACGGCATCGCCGGGTTTGAAGCGAGTCACGCGGCTGCCGACTTCAATCACCACACCCGCCAGATCGCTGCCCAGCGTGGCCAGCAACTGGAAATGCAGGACCGGCTTGAACATCCCGGTTGGAATCATGTTGTCGATCGGGTTCAGGCCCGCTGCGTGGACTTTTACCAGTAGTTCGTCAGCCTTCGGTGTGGGACGAGAAATGTCGGAAAAACCGATCTCGGGCGACTTGCCGTAGCGTTTGAAGGTGAGGGCTTTCATGGTTAAGGTGCTGTTCACAAAAAATTCCTTGTTGCTAAGTTCAGACTAAATCGTTGTTGATTCGCATAAAGCGGAAGCAGTCGTGGCGCAGGCTAGGGGACGTTCGCCGACGGCATGCACCTGGACCAATACTTCGATATTGACCGGTTTGGGCTTGGGTATTTCGGTTATTTGCCATGCCTTTCTTTCCATAACGATGGACGACAAACGCCTTCATGACATTTGTGGTTTTTTTATTGCGTCTAGCCGCAGATCTTTTCGAAGCCCCGCGTCCAATACGCGAGCAGGCGCGAATCTGCGTAGCAAGCTCAAGCGCCTAGCGAGACCACCCGCTGTATATCGGAGCTTCGGACGAGCCGCTCTGGCTGCTTTCAACACAACATCGGCCACGACTTCCGGCTCGTCGGCAATAGCCATCACTTCCCCCAGCACCTTGTCCAAGACCGTGCGGGTTTCGTGATACTCTTCAAGCTGCGAATCGGCAGCCAGAAGGTTCGCGTCAAACTTCGTTTTTGTGTATGCGGGCTCGATGACGGAGACTCGGATGCCTCTGGTACGCAACTCGTGGTCGAGCGATTCCGAATAGCCTTCGATCGCGTGCTTGCTCGCGGCATAAATCGCCATATACGGCATCGGCAATACGCCAAGCACGGAGCCAATATTGATGATGCGACCGCTGCCTTGGTGCCGCATATGGGGTGTAACGGCACGAGTCATGCGGACGATACCGAAGAAGTTCGTATCAAAAACCGACTGGGACTGTTCGATCGAACTCTCTTCCGCGCCAGCAGGCGCAACCCCGAAACCAGCGTTGTTCACAAGCAGGTCAATGCGTCCTTCCCGTTGCATCACCTCGCTAACGGCGGCTTCGACGGAGACATCGCTAGTCACGTCGAGAGGCAGCATCTCAAAAGAACGTTGACCCGTTTGGACGGCACCCCGTCTGCTGGTTCCATAAACCTTGTAGCCTGCCGCCGTCAGCCGCAGAGCGGTTGCTTCGCCGATGCCCGAGGATGCGCCGGTAACCAGCGCGACACTAATATTTTGTTTAATACTCATAACTCAAATCTCCTTGCGGGGTGGATTGTCTATCATCTAAGTGTTACTATCATTTCGGAAGTAATGTTACTATCAATTTGAAAGTAAGTCACTACCAAAATTGTATGAACGATAAAAATATTTGTGATGACCCTTGTCCAATCGCGCGCTGCTTGGCTTTCCTTGGCGACGCATGGAGTCTTTTGATCCTGCGGGACGCCCATTTCGGCCTCACCCGCTTTGACCAGTTTCGGAAAAACCTGGGAATAGGACCCGCGATCCTGACCCGAAGATTGGCGACTCTGACAGCGGAAGGATTATTGGAAAAAAGGCTTTATTCGGAGCGCCCGCCGCGCGAGGAGTATGTGTTGACTGCCGCCGGCCGCGATTTTCTGCCGGTGCTGTTCACGATTGGTGCCTGGGGACGTAAATATCGCGGCGAGGGCCGGCTGGTGCGCATCTTGGATGCCGAAACGGGTGCAGAAATCAGACCGGTGCTTGTGGACGAGGTCACCGGGATAAAGATCGGGGATCGCCCAATATGCATTGCCGAACCGGATGGCGACTAGGGGTTGTTGCCGTTTTGGAATGCTAGCCTTGAAATCGAACTGATTGGCCCAATGGCTTGAATTTTTGAATCAAAAGATAATCCAGCGCTGTCACGACAATTGTTCACGGACGAATACTGGAATAAATTCAAAGCCATCAGTTGAGCCTGGTGGTTTACGACCAGCATTCGCTCCGGCAAACGATTCAAGGACTGCAAAGAAGCGCCGAAATGCGTAGCCAAAAAGAACGGGGTTTATGCAAAAATCCGCTGTCGGAAATGGCGTATATTTCAGCCATCGGCTGCAACGGTTGATCGTCAGCAAGCTCGACCGGTAGATGTCGCCAGCGCTTCCAGCAAGGCGAAATTGCAATGCGTTGCCAGACAATCGGCCAGACGCTCGATACCGGCTTCGCGCACGGCGTTGAAATCCAGGGCTTGCGCTTGCCGATAGCCTGCCCAATGCAACAGCGCATCGCAGGCGGCGGGCAAATCGAATAAACCGTGCAGATAGCTACCCGCTACTTGCCCGTCTGCCGAAACGGCGCCATCGTTACCATCCGCTAGCGAAAATAAGGGTTGTGCCAGTGCCGGACCACTGCTGACGCCCATATGAATCTCGTAGCCCGCCACCTGCGTAGCTTGCCCATAAAACGTGCCGGTGGTTTGTTTCAAGCATTTTTCCGCTTGCAAAACCGTCTGCATATCCAATAAATCCAGGCCGGCAGCACTACCGGCCGGACCTTCCAGTCCGAGCGGGTCGTCTATGCTTTTGCCCAACATCTGAAAGCCGCCGCAAATCCCCAGCAGCTTGCCGCCGTAACGCAAATGGCGAGCAATAAATTTGTCCCAGCCTTGCTCCCTAAGCCTAGCTAAATCGCTACGCACCGACTTGCTGCCGGGCAGGACAATCAAGTCTGCACCGGCTACCTGGTCCGGGCTTTTCGCAAAACTGACCTGAACGCCGGGGTGCAATTGCAATGGATCGAAGTCGGTATGATTGCTGAAGCTGGGCAGATGCGGCACGACGATATGAAAAGCTCCGGTTTGGCCCTGTTGGGCATGCCGAGTGGATAAAGCATCTTCGGCTTCCAGATAAAGATCGTGCAGATATGGCAGCACGGCCAATACCGGCTTGCCGGTTCGCTGTTCCAGCCAGTCCAAGCCGGGGTTTAGCAGCGCAATATCGCCCCGGAAGCGGTTGATGACAAAACCGATCACGCGCTGTTGTTCGCTTGCCGACAGCAATTCCAGCGTGCCGACCAAGTGCGCAAACACGCCGCCACGATCAATGTCGGCGATCAAAATTACCGGACAATCCACTGCTTCGGCAAAGCCCATGTTGGCGATGTCGCCGGCGCGTAAATTGATCTCCGCCGGACTACCGGCGCCCTCGACGATCAGCATCTGGTATTGAGCGCCCAAGCGTTGCCACGATTCCAGAACCGCTTGCTTGGCGACTTTTTTATAATCGTGGTATTGGCTGGCCGATTGGTTTTGCAGGACTTTGCCGTGAATAATGACTTGCGCGGTGGTGTCGGTATTGGGCTTGAGCAGCACCGGATTCATATCGCTATGCGGTGGCAAACCGCAGGCTACGGCTTGCGCGGCTTGGGCGCGGCCGATCTCGCCGCCGTCTATCGTTACCGCGCTATTCAATGCCATGTTTTGCGGCTTGAACGGCGCGACGGCAATACCTTGACGCCGGTAATAACGACACAAGGCGGTTACCAAGGTGCTTTTGCCGGCATCGGAGGTGGTACCTTGCACCATTAGGGCTTGGAAAGGTGGCTTAGGATGCATCGGGCCAGCCGTTTTCGTAGACAAACGCCGATAAAGGTTGCGGCGATGCCCAGTTTTCCAGTTCCAACATCGGTTTGGGGTAAAACTCGGCGACATGGCCCAAGCAAAGCACCGCAATCGGCCGGCTACCGGTAGGCATTTTCAATAGTTGCGCCAACGCATCCGGATCGAATAGAGATACCCAGCCCAGCCCCAGGCCTTCCGCGCGGGCCGCCAGCCACAGGTTTTGAATCGCGCAGGCCGCCGAGGCCAAATCCATTTCCGGCAGCGTGCGCCGACCGAAAATGTGTTGTTCGCGCCGGTCCGGCAATGCGACGATCAGCAATTCTCCGCAATCGAGTATGCCTTCCACTTTAAGCTTCATGAATTCATCGTGCCGTTCGGCGAGGGCTTCGGCGGTAAGTTTCCTTTCCTGTTCGACCAGCGCGTAAATATCGTTACGTAAACGGCGATCAGTGACGCGGATAAAGCGCCAAGGCTGCATCAAGCCGACGCTGCCGGCTTGATGCGCGGCTTGTAACAGACGAGACAAGATCTCGGCATCCACCGGATCGGAAAGAAAATGCCGCATATCGCGGCGTTCGGCAATGGCACGATAGACGCCGGCGAGTTGGTGGTCGGGAAAACGGTGCGCGGCAGAGGCGTCTTGCGGTGCTGATTTGTGCTCGGGAGTTGCCGGTGAACGCGGCGATTGCTGTGTCATTGCAGCATGGCAACCATTAGCACGGCGGCTTCCGTTAGCTCGACCGCCGCACCGTAAACGTCGCCGGTTACCCCGCCCAAGCGCGAGACCGCGGTTTGCCGTACCCAAAATAATACAACACCGGTGAACAGTACAGCCGGTAAACCTAAAAACACCGTGGCAGTCAGGAGGCTAATCACCAATACCGCTTGGGCATGCGCTCTTGGCAATTGTTGCAATAGCGCCTCGGCCAGGCCTTGCGGGCGAATATAGTCGGTTGTCAGCATCAAACCCAGAATTGCGGCTCGCCCTAAAACGGGAGCCAGCAGCAAAGGGGCGAAGCGAGTTTGCTCGAACATGGCGGTCAGCGCGGCAAACTTCAGGACTAAAACCAGCACCAGCAAGCTAACCGCAATCGGCCCGGAAGCCGGATCTTTCATGATCTGCAGGCTACGCTGTTTGTCGCCGTAGCCGCCGACCCAAGCATCGGCGCAATCGGCCAGACCGTCCAAATGCAGGCCGCCGGTTAGTAATACCCAGCCGGTCAATACGATAGCCGCCAACAGCATGGGCGAACTGCCGGCAAACAGTATCGGCGGCAAGCTTAGTAGCATGCCCAGCAGCAGGCCGACCGCCGGATAGTACAAAACCGAACGCCCCAATAAGGGAGCGCCCGCTTCGTCACGACAACTAACGGGGATGCGGGTCAGAAATTGCAAGGCAAGCAGAAAAGCATCCACGATTATTTAAGATGACGTCCCTTGGCATCTTTGTAGATATGGCCGGTTGCAATCAACACGCCTTCGATGAATCCCCACATGACGCCAAAACCGCCGGTAACCAGCGTGACTACGGCTTGGGTGAAGCCGAGGAAATAAAAGCCCAGATAAATCCGGTGCAAGCCGATCGCGCCGAGCGCGATCCCTAGCAAAGCCGCGACCAACTTGCTTTTGACTGGCTTGGCTTCCATCAGATAAGCGCCGACCAGGCTGACGTCAGTGACTTTATCTTCATCGTGATCGAAATCCACATCGTCGCCGACTTTGGGCGGCGCTTCCGATGTCCATTGATCCAGGTGGAATTCGTAGAATTGACCTTCGTATTTGATCACGCCGGTCTGGCATCTTTCATCGTAACTTTCTATGTGTCCTAGCATGTTGTTTACCAAATCAGTTGTATGTTTTTATTATTATGTGCAGCTGCCATTGGGGGACAACTGCCGGTCTCAAAGCAAGCTCGACGTCAGCGCAGCTTATTTTTCGCGGCTAATGATACGGGAAAGCCCAAGGCCCCGCCATTGCGCCTGAAGCAGATTGCCAAAGCAAGCCTATTTCAGGCGGTAGAGACTTGCGCCTGACTGAATGTGGCCATTTCATTGTGTAAACGACAGGCCATTTGCAGTAAGGGTACCGCCAACACCGCGCCGCTACCTTCGCCTAAGCGCATCTGTAGATTCAACAACGGCTGAGCGTTCAAGGCTTGCAGGACACGGGCATGGCCTTTTTCCGCGGAACAGTGGCCGTAAAAAAACCAGTCCACGCAGCCGGGATTGATCCCTACCGCCAGCAACGCCGCGACACTGCTGATAAAACCATCTATCAACACCGGCAAACCTTGCTGCGCGGCGCTGATATAGGCTGCGGTGAGCGCGGCGATTTCAAATCCGCCCAAAGTTTTTAAAATATCCAAAGGCGACTGCAAAACGGCATGGTGGTGCTGTAAGGCCGAGTCGATAACGCGGGCTTTGTGGTCGATTTGTCCGGCATTCAAACCGGTGCCGGCCCCGGTAATGTCGGCGGCCGGTATCCGCAAACTGGCGGCCGCCAATGCGCTGGCGCTGGTGGTATTGGCGATGCCCATTTCCCCGCCGATAAACAAATCGGCCCCGTTCGCTACCGCCCGCTCGACGGCAGATCGGCCTGCGGCCAACGCGATAGTTAACTGTTCGTCGTTCATCGCCGCTGTCCGTGAGAAATTGGCGGTGCCTGCGCCGGCTTGATGGTTGATTACATTGGGTAAGGCCACTGGTTGCAATAGACCAACATCGACGACTTCGAAATAGGCATCGACATGTCGGGCCAGCACATTCACCGCTGCACCGCCGGCCGCGAAGTTTTTTACCATTTCCATCGTCACTACTTGCGGAAACGCTGACACGCCTTCCTCGGCAATGCCGTGATCGGCGGCAAATACGCTGACATGGATTTTTTCCAGTTTAGGCATTGCCCGGCGTTGCATCGCCGCCAACCTGACCGCGCAATCCTCCAGCAAACCCAGGGAGCCGGGCGGCTTGGTCAATTGCGCTTGCCTGCTTAAAGCTTGTTGGTAATAAGTGGCGTCAGGCGCGGTAATCGGCGCGGATAAACTGTGCATAATGAAATTAGAGGGCTTTGAGGATTTGCGGCAAACCGGCGGTGACCAGCACCACTTTATCGCTGATTTGCGCGAGTCTTTGATGTAAAAAGCCGGCTTCATCGACGAAACGGCGCGTCATGGCGTCGGCGGCTACGACACCCAGGCCCACTTCGTTGCTGACCATAATCACCCGTTGCCTGCCGGCCGCCAGCACCGCGCATAATGCATCGGTTTGTTGCCGATAGCGCTGTTCTTGCAGATTGCCTTGTTTATCGAATAACACATTGCATAACCAAAGTGTCAGACAGTCCACCAGCAAGCAATGTTGTTTGCTGGCATAGTCGCCAATCACATCCGCCAAGGCGATAGGTTCTTCAACGGTTAACCAATGCGGCGGCCGGCGTTGTTGATGGTGCTGGATGCGGCTGTGCATTTCGTCGTCGCCGGCTTCAGCGGTGGCGATGTAGACCACCGGCAGGCCTGAGGCCAAAGCTTGTTGCTCGGCATAGCGGCTTTTACCGGAACGGGCGCCGCCCAACACCAGCTCAATCATCCGCTAACCGCACCGCCAGTACATCGCACTTAGCGTGATGCAGCACGCCGTTGGCAGTAGAGCCTAGCAACAAAGCAAAACCATGGCGGCCGTGCGAACCCACGACGATCAAGTCGGCCTGAATCTCTTCGGCTACCCGGACGATTTCCAGCTTGGGGCTACCCATTTCCAGATGTTGCCGTTCTGCGGGAACCTGTAGTTTCTCGCCCAGCTCGTGCAGGCGTTTCTTGGTGGCATCCATCAACTCCTGGGTCAGATCCAAGTCGAAGGGAATGATGGGGCCATAGGCCGGGTCGGTAATCGGCAAATTATCGACTACATGTACCAAGCTCAGTTGAGCTGCGGCTTGCTCGGCGATTTGCCTGGCTTTTTCGGCAACTTGACCGCCATGTTCAAAAAAATCGGCGGCCAATAAAACATGTTTATACATCGTCATACATCCTCCTAATCGCTAACGGCAATCTCGGTAAATAACAGCGTCATTGCCTGTGTGGAAATCAGTATATATAAAAAAGCCAACGCCAAGCCGAACATCAACGGTCTATCCAGGGCATGCCGAAAAATATTGCCGTTAACCAGCCAATGCCAGCCCATCAGCACGATCATCGCGATGTATGCCACCTGACTGATCTGGGTATTAAGGCTGGCGACCGCCGGAATGGCGCACAAACTAATCACCACATCGGAACCCAATAATGCCGTCAGGGTTTGCGGAAAACGGGCGGTTTTCCCGGAAAAATAGAGTAGCGGATAGCAAAAACCTATCATCAACACCGTCTCGGCTGCAATTTGCAGCAGGGCATGCGACCAATCGCTATCCAGCAGCAAAATCAATAGATTAACCAGCAAATAGGGTATGAACATCAGCCGCACTAACCAAGGCGACGCCGGCACATCCTGTGGGCCTTTGCGCATAATGCAAATCTCAAAAAACAACACCATCAGTTGGTACATGATCACTCCGCTTGTTGTAGGTTTTCCTCCGCTGCCAGCCAATCCATCTCGGCCTGTTCCAGCGCGCTATCGATTTGGCCTTTCCGACTCAGTAACTGCTTTAATTGTTCCTTATATTCCTCGGCATAAATGGCCGGGTCGGCCAATTGTTCTTCCAGATCCCGCTGTTGCTGATGAAACTTTTCCACCGCCGCTTCGGCTTTTTTCACCGCGTCCAACAACGGCTTTAAACGCTGCCGGCGCTCCGCATCGAGTTTCCGCTGATCCTTGCGCGACACCCCGCCGCCATTGTCGTTGGCGATCGGTTCGTCGCCAGCTTTCTTTTGTTCGGCCAGCCATTGCTTGTAATCGTCCAAATCACCATCGAACGGCTGGATTTTGCCGCCGGCCACCAATAACAGTTGGTCGGTCACCGAACGCAGTAAATGCCTGTCATGCGAAACCACCACCAGAGCGCCCTGGTATTCCTGCAAAGCCACGCTTAGCGCGTGGCGCATTTCCAAATCCAGATGGTTGGTCGGTTCGTCCAACAGCAGTAAATTCGGGTTTTGATAAACCAACATCGCCAGCACCAAGCGGGCTTTTTCGCCGCCGGAAAACGGTCCTACCGGATCGTTGACCTTGTCGCCGCGAAAATCAAAGCCGCCCAAAAAATTGCGCAAATCTTTTTCAGTCGCTTGTTTATCCAGCTTTTGCAAATGCCAGAGCGGGCTTTCTTCAAGGTTTAGCAATTCCAGTTGGTGCTGGGCGAAATAGCCGATATGCAAATCCTGAGCGGTTTGTAGCTTACCAGTCAATGCCGGCATTTGCCCGGAAAGTACTTTGATCAGGCTGGACTTGCCGGCGCCGTTGGGGCCGAGCAGGCCGATACGGTCGCCCGGCGCAATCGACAGGCTGGCGTTTTTGATCACCACTTTATCGCCGTAGCCAATGTCGGCTTCTTCGATTTTCAGCAGCGGATTGGGCATTTTCTTCGGCGGCGGAAAACTAAAACCAAACGGCGAATCGATATGGGCCTGAGCAATCAACTCCATGCGCTCCAAAGCTTTGATACGACTTTGCGCTTGTCTGGCTTTGGTGGCTTGCGCTTTAAAGCGGTCGACAAAGCTTTGGATATGGGCAATCTCACGCTGCTGCTTTTCGTAGGCGGTTTGTTGCTGAGCCAGTTTTTCGGCGCGCATGCGTTCGAAGTCGGAATAATTGCCCGTGTATATTTCGGCTCTGTTTTGCTCGATATGCACGATGTGGTCGGTGATGGTGTCCAGAAAATCGCGATCATGGGAAATCAACAGCAGCGTGCCGGGGTATTTACCGAGCCAATCCTGTAGATAAATCACTGCGTCCAAATCCAAGTGGTTGGTGGGCTCGTCCAAAAGTAAAACATCGGAACGACACATCAGCGCTTGCGCCAAATTTAAACGCATACGCCAACCACCGGAGAATGAGCTGACCGGCCGGCTTTCTTGCTCTGTGCTAAAACCCAGACCGTTTAATAAACGCGACGCCCGAGCTTGCGCCGTGTATCCGCCGACATGATCCAAAGCGGCATGTAGCTCCGCCAATTTGATGCCGTCGTGCGCTTGCTCGGCCGTATGCAACTTTGCCTGCAACGCACGTAACTCTCTGTCGCCGTCCAGCACATAATCGATGGCTGAACATTCCAAGGCCGGGGTTTCCTGGGCGACATGGGCGATTTCCAGATTCGGCGGCATGGAAAAATCACCTTCGTCGGCATGCAATTCGCCGCGCAGTAACGCAAAAAGGCTGGATTTGCCGGCACCATTGGCCCCGGTCAGACCGATTTTTTGGCCTTTATGTATCGTGAAAGAGGCCTCGCTAAACAGCAAACGGTTGCCGCGACGGATGGCGATGTTCTTGAAATTGAGCATGATGGTCGAAAGTTGGCTGAGTGCGACGTCGCACAATAGGGGGATTTTAGCGCGGGAGGGGGTTGCGCGTCTTTTGCAGTTTACGTGACGACGCAGAGCCGTCTGTTTGCGGGCTTGTTGTTGAGCTGGGCAACAGAATCTTTTGGAAGAGGAGGGATAAGCCGCTAGGGAATGTAAGCGGGAGCAGCAATGTTTTTAAGGCTATCCCGATTTCGGGTGAATTATCGTCAACCGGGATAACTTTGGAATCAGTCGGGGACGGCTAAGAACCAGCCGCCCCCGAGCATTCACTTACCAGGACAAACTGCGTGAAATAGCGCCACTACCATCGTACAAGTAGCCATTTTTAACTACCTTGGTGACGGTGAACGCGCAGGTACCCTTACTGTTGCTAGGTAACAGAGCGCTGCTCAAACTGGTCGAACCATTTGTGCCGGTAATGGAATAGCTTGCCCCGGTCACATTAGTTTTGGTGGTACCGGAGGTGATCGAACCACTCCAGGTACCATAGACGCCAGCACCGGTAATGGTCGATGTTCCGGATTTAACGGTAATGTTGGCGACGCATTGCGATTTACCTCCGCTTAACAATTTTCGAGTCATCACGGTACTGGCAACTTTCATATTCATCGCTACGACACTTTGCGCCGCCTGGATATTTTGTGTGGTGCTGGTTTTCAAACCGCTGCTATCGGTAACGGTTAGTGTTGCGGTATAGGCGCCAGGGGTATTGTAGATGTGGCTGACCGATGTGCCAGTTGTTGCCGCAGAACCATCGCCGAAATTCCAGGCGTATGAAGAGATCGAGCCGTTTTTAGCGCTGGAGCCGGCACCATTCAATGTAACATTGAGCGGAGCGTCGCCGACAGTTGGTAGCGCCGTGATGACCGCTGAGGGAGGCACCAAAGCTACAACCGGGTAATTGCCGGTAATTTGGTATTGGCCAAGGCTGCCGTAGTCAGAGTAACCCGTAGTTAAGTCGCCTTTACCTACCCCTTCGATTTTCAGGAAATATTTTCCGGCGTTGAGCGAAACGTTTAAGGACGCCGCCAAACTGTCCACTGGATTGGCTTGGGCTACGGTATTGCCTTGCGCGTCAATTAACTTTAACAATACATCCAAATTGGGTGCTATTGCATCGGGCGTGACATTGAACTGCGCGCTGCCCCCGCCGGTTGAAAACACGAAAATATCGGCGTCGGTCGTGCGTTCGATGATGCCACTTTGTGAAACCGCGCTGGCGTCGCCGGCTAATGGTGCCGCGCTGGCAGTTGTATCAGGGAAGTCATCGGGCCGCACAGAAGCACCCGCAGCATTTATCACCGCAAGATCATCCTGTAAATTGTTAGCGCCCGGATACTCGCCTTTACTCCATTGTGCGACAGGTTTGTAATAGCCCACCCCCATGATCGGCGCCCAGCCGGTAGCGCCGCTACCATGGCCGGCATAGTAGCCGGTGCTGGCGTTGCCATCATGATTGAGGTTTAAGTTATGCCCTACTTCGTGTGAAATAGCTTCCGCAACATATTTGGGATAACCATTGCCCAGTTTGTCGAAGAATACCCAGGCGGGCCGATAGCGTTCCGGGTAGGCGGCGGAATAATATGAAAACACATTCACGTAAGCCACCCCGCCGCAAGTCTGGTTGCAAAGTTCCGGCATAGACCGGGTAACCACAGCTCGGGTGCCGTACTGAACGTCGCTGGTGCTACTGCGCCTCAAGGCATCCAAAATGGGTTCCTGGGTCGTCACGTCAACATCGAATGGGGCGTAGTCTTCTGCTACCCGCTGCCATATTTCGCGAATGTTATTTAATTCCGTAGTGCTGAATGCGCCCGGGTTGCCATCGATATCATAGGCTTGAGCGGTAAGCGTAGTCATACTCCAGGCCGTGTTGGTCGCGACGTGGCCATTGAAATCCAAATAAATAACGCGATTCGAACCAGGCTTGCTGTGCAGGGCGAATGGGTCGGCAGTTGCCGTACTGGCTACGCTGCTACCGGTGCTGGTGACCGTGGCGGTTTCTTGCTCGCCTTGACCCGGAGGAACTTTGGTATGGTCGTCAATATAGAGCAAGCGACCACTTTCATCGATCCAGGCCGATGAATCGGTGCGCAATATATCTTCCAGGCGTTCGCTGGACATGTCGTAGGCTTTTGCGACATCCCCCAGCTTATCGCCCAATGCGTCGATAGCAGCTTGGCCGTTTTTTTTGCCTGTTAGGGTAATTTGCGGAAATGCCATTTCAGTTTCCGCCTCGGCCAAGTCGGTAATCTTGGCTGATGAACTTTGCGACTTTGCCCTAACCACGTCGAATGGGTTTTCCATGCCCGACCCGTTTAAACCCGAGACAAATGCTTGAACCCGGCCATCGGCAAGCAGGGTCAGCCCGTAGTTGTAACCGATCAAAGCGCTTTCGGCTTCTTGTTGCGAAGAAAAGTACAGTGGCTCTGAAGATATGCCGGCGGCTGAAGCCGGTAATTCGGTACTCAAATCATTTTCGATGGTCGCTTTCTGCTCCATAGGCGGCGTGGCGCAACCCACTAAAGTAGTGATGACGGCGGATGCGATGAATGTCTGTTTGTTCATGGTGGACTCCCGTGTATGGAAAGATCTCTGTACCCAGTCTCAAAATCGGCAGGCACAGGCAAGTAATACTGACGACAAAGTAAAGAACAATGCGTCCAAAAATTCTGAGATCAGAGTGGCTATTTTTTAAAAAGAACGGAAAAAACTGAACGGCGCCGACCTTTCCCAAGGTAACTCATAACAATACCCAATCGCCGCTCCCCAGAAAGCGCGAGCCCTTTGCAATCACCTTACTAGATCCGCGCATACACAACGATGACAAATTTTTCAGACCTCCCTAAAGCTATGATTGTAGTAGTTGAATATACCCGTCACTGCCACCGTACCTCGCAGCATAACACCGGCTTGATGGGATTGCCTTACAACGCGAATCCGCCGCTAATTTAGGCAGCGGTGGAAACACCGGTACCTGCAAAAAAACCACCGCCACCAATGCATCAAGCGAGACTTACCGCTTTGGTTTTTACATCGATACCGTCTATCGTCTGGCCCCCAAAATCGCGTAGCAAACCGGTGTCAAAATCAAGCTGGCTGCCATACCGATCAACAGGCCGGCCGACAGCGACAAAGTCATCGGAATCAAGAACTGCGCTTGTTGACTGGTTTCTATCAGCGTCGGCAGGAAGCCGGCGAAGTTGGTTAGAAAAGCCAGCAATATCGGTCGAAAACGGGCAATACAGGCGGCGCTGATCAGGGTTTCCACCGGCGTGTCGTCATCACCGTGCTGGCGGATGTAATCCAGCAGCACCAGGCTGTCGTTCACCACCACGCCGCTGGCGGCGATCATGCCCACCAACGACTCCATCGACAAGGGCAGGCCAGCCGCCCAATGCGCCAGCACCGCGCCGCTCCAGGCCACCGGAGCGGCCAACAGAAAGATCAGCGGTTTGCTGTAGGATTTAAACGGCACCGCGATCAAGGCATAGATCACCAACAACGCGATCAAGGTATTTTTGCCGAAGGCCGCCAGCATCGCTTCCTGTTCCTGGCGCTGCTGGCCGATTTGCACATTCAAGCCGGGAAACGCCTGCTCCAGATGAGGCAAAGCACTGTTCTCCAACTCGGCGTAAATGCCGTTGACATCGGCCTTGGTCGGATCGACGCGGGCCTGCACCTTCAATACCCGATGCCGGTCTTCGCGAATCAGCCGGGAATAGCCTTGTTCCAACTTGATCTCGGCCAGATCGTTCAGCGGCACGCTGCTGCCGTTGGGTAGGCGTACCGGTTGTGCCTTCAACGCGTCCAGCGATTGCCGCTGTTCCAACGGATAGCGCACCATCACTTTCACTTCGCGGCGGCCGCGCAGGAAGCGGTGTACCTCCTCGCCATAATAACCCTGGCGGACTTGCTCGGCCAGTTGTTCCAGGCGCAAGCCCAGGCGCTCGGCTTCCGGCTTCAGCGCCAGCCGTACTTCCGGTTTGCCGGGTTCGGACGAGTCGATCACATCGTAAACGCCGGGAAAGGCTTCCAATGCCTGTTTAAGTTGCTCGGCGGCGGGTTGCAGCAGACTCGGGGCGCTGGCGCCCAGGCTCAAGTCGATGTCGTAAGGTACGTCGCCTTCCTTATAAATAAAATCGACCTTGCCGCGGCCGATGTCGCCGATCCGTTGCCGCCAATCGCGGATGAATTGTTCCACTTTCAAGCGCCTGCGGCCTTCCGCCGAGAACTCCAGCCAGATGCCGGCGCCATGATCCCAGATCGCCGTTTCCACGCCGACGATGACGCTATTGTCGTTGGCATGGGCGGCGGCAACGCTATCGGCGGCGGGTTGACCGGTTTGCGCGACGCCGTCCAACTCGTCGCGCAACGCAAACAAGGCTTTTTCCACCTGGGTCGCCAAGGCTTGAGTCTCGCTGTACGGCGCGCTCTGCGGCAAGCGCATCGATACCCAGAAGCTGTCCTTGGTCACGTCGGGATTGATCGATTGCCGCACCCGGTCGCTGAGCACCAGCGCCGCGCAGATTGCCAACAGCGCGATGAACAAGGCCACGGTCAAATAGCGCCAGGCCAGCGCGGTTTCCAGCAAGGGGCGGTAAATCCGCTCGACAAAATGATCCAAGCCCCGATTCATGCGTTCGCGCAAGCGTTGTAAGCCGCCGGGCTTGGCTTCGGTGTCGATGTCGCCGACCAGATGCGACGGCAGAATCAGCAAGGCTTCCACCAGCGAAAACACCAGCGTCAATAGCATCACCAGGCAAATCGGCCGCATCATCTGTCCGGCCCAGCCGGGTAAAAACAGACCGGGCAAAAACGCCACCAATACGATCAAGACCGACAAGCCGACCGGCAGCGCGACTTCCCGCACGCCGTTAATCGTGGCTTGCAGCGGCGACTCTCGGCCTTCGGTCTGCCGGCTATGCACGCTTTCGCCGATGATGATGGCGTCGTCCACTAAAATCCCCATCGCCAACAGAAAGCCGAACAAGGACAGCATGTTCAGGGAAATATCCAGGGCCGGCATCAGCCAGAACGCGCCCAGCACCGAGGTGAAAATGCCGACGCCGGCCCACAGCGCCACCCGCAAGCGTAAGAACAAGGTCAGCACCAGACAGACCAGTACGAAACCGCTCAAGCCGTCTTCCAGCAAGGTGCCGATGCGCTCATCGTAAGCTTGCGAATCGTCCCACCAGGTAATCAGGCGCAGGCCCTCCGGCAATTGCGCGCGCATCTCTTCGACATAGGCCTTGACCCGCCGCGCCACCGCGACGCTGTCTTGCTCGGTGTGAATCTCCCAACCCTGCGCGGTCTGGCCGTTGTGATGCCAGGTCCACAAGCGTTCTTCCAGACCATCCTTGATGGTGGCGATCTGATCCATGCGCACCCGGTTGCCGTCCGGCAAGGTCTTGACGATCAAGGCGCCGACCGCGTCGGCATCGCGGGCCCTGCCGTTGACCCGCAGTAATAGCTCGCCGTCGGGATTTTTGATCAGGCCGCCCGGCAGATCTACCGAGGCCTTGCGCACCGCTTGCGCCACTTCGTCCAACGTCAGTTGGTATTTGCGCAATTGTTGCGGTAACACTTCGATGTCGATTTCATAGGCCAGCTCGCCGTAATTGCGGGCTTTACTGACGCCGGGTATCGCCGCCAATTGTTCCTGAATCCGGTCGCCGTAGCGCTGCAGGGTGGCGGCATCGGTGGCGCCGTGCAAAGCCAGCCAGATCACGCCGTCGTCGTCCTCGCGGTTGGCCGGCAACACCTGGATTTTTTCCAATTGCTTCGGTAGGCGCGGAATGGCTTGTACCCGGCTTTGTAGAGTCGCCATCATCTGGTTGCGGTCGTGGTCCGGCAACACCTCCACATCGATCTCGCAGGCACCGCCCCAAATTTCGACGTGCAGATGCTTGACGCCCGGCACGTCGTGGATGGCTTCCTCAATGGGTACGCACACCGATTCCTCGACTTCCGCCGGTCCGGCGCCCGGAAAAACCGTTTCGATATGAATTTTATGCGGGCTGAAACGCGGAAATACTTCCTTATCGACGCCGAGGATGCCCAGCACGCCGCCGGTCAGGATCAACAGCATCAACAAATTGGCCGCGACCGGATTGCCGGCAAACCAGGCCAATAGGCCTAAACGCTGGTTGGCTGATGTCATTGGTCGGCTTCAGGCTGAGTTTCGACGGCGTTGACTTTCATGCCGGCCACCGGCACCGGCATTTCCGACACCACCACCCGTTCGCCGGCATTTAAACCAGCCTTGATGACGACACGCTCGGCTTCCTGGCGCAGCACTTGCAGTTGGCGAATTTCCAAGCGTTGCTCGGCGTCGACCAGCTTGGCTTGTTGCAAGCCGTTCAATGCGCTGCGCGGCAGCGCAAACAGACCGTCGCGGCGCACGCCTTCGATCTCGGCTTGCACGAATAAACCGCTCAGCAAGGGTGGGCTATCCGAGGTTTCCCGGAACGGCTCGGCGACTTGAGCGACCAGATAGAGCTGACCGCTGTTGTCGTCCAGCGCCGCTTCGCTGCGGACGATGCGGCCTTGCCAGCTTTGCGGTTTGCCGGCCAGTTCGGCGCGCAAGGTCGCCGCCGGCCAGAGGCCGGTCTTGGCGTTTTGCCCGAGAGGCAGTTCCAAGAAGGCCAGTTGCTCGGTGCCGATCGGCAGGCGTATTTCGGCGACGTCGCTGGCGTAAATGCGAGCCACGGCCGCGCCGGACTGAATATATTGCCCCAATCCGGCTTGCTTGTTCAGTACCCGGCCGGCAAACGGCGCCCGCAATTCGCAGCGGCCGCGGTTGAGTTTGGCCTTGGCCAGATCGGCTTCGGCGGCCTTGAGCTTGGCTTGTGCCTCGGCCAATTGCGGCTTACGCAGTGCCAACGCAGTAGGCTCGCCTTCGCCCAAGGCTTGCCATTCGCTGTGTGCCTGCTCGACTTGCGCCTGTTCGTTGATCAGCACCCGTTGGGCCTCGGCCAGTTGGGCTTCGGCGGCAACGATGGCGTAATCGTAATCGCGCGGGTCTATCGTCAGCAGCAATTCGTTGGCGGCGAAGAAACCGCCGGCGACCATGGCCGGGTGGACTTGCACCAGCTTGCCGCCCACTTCGCTCACCAAATCGATAGTCTCGCGCGGCGCTACCACGCCTTGCGACATGACGTTCAGCCGCAGGCTTTGCGGCTCGGCGCGGACGACGTTGACCTTGGGAATGGTCGGTTCGGCGTTTTGCTGAACGGTTTGCGGCTTGCTGGCGATGATCGCCCAGGCCGTGCCGGCCGCCGCCAGTAACACCAGGACCGGTAACAGGATTTTTAAATTGAGTGTTTGCGGATTCAAACGCCACCGCCTAATGCCAGATAGAGGTTGATACGATTGTTCAATAATTGCCGCTGTACGGCCAAATGCGCGCTTTGCGCATTGAGGGTGCTGCGGTAGCTGTCGAGTAAAGTCAGGATTTCGATCAAACCCTGTCGGTAGGAATACACCGCCAGCTTGCGGCTGGCCTCGGTTTGCTCGACGGCTTCGCGCAAGGCCTGTTCCTGGGTGCGGAGCCAGGCCTCGGCGGCCAGCGCTTGCTCTACCTCGCGAAAGGCGTTCAAGGCCACGCTTTGGTATTGGTTGAACGCTTCTTGGACTTTAGCCTGATTAAAGCGAATCTCGCCCTGCAGCCGGTCGCCGGTAAATAGCGGCTGGGCCAGGCCGGCGGCCAGATTCCAGGCTGCCGCGCGCGGATCGATGATCTCGGTCAAAGCCGCGCTGCTAGAGCCGCCGGCGCCGGTCAACGTCACGCGCGGCAGCAGGGCTTTTTCGGCGCTTTCCAAGCGCGAGTCGGCGGCCCGCAGGCGTTTGAACGCGGCGATGACGTCCGGGCGGCGTTCCAATAACTCGGCCGGCAAGCCGGCGCTCAAGGTTTCCGGCGGCTGTGGTAAGTGGAATGTAGCATCGAATTCAGTCGCCCCCTCTTGCCCGTTCCCCGGATACCGGCCCAGCAAGGTTTGCAGGCGCTTGCCGATTAACTGCGCATCGTTTCTAGCCTGGGCCAGCTGCGCTTGGGCATTCGCCAGATCGGTCAGCACCAAGCGCAAATCCAGGCCGCGGGTCAAACCCCGGTTGAAACGGCCGCGCACCAGATCGACAATGGTGCCGCGGTCTTTGACCGACTGTGCCGCCACCGTCGCTTGCAATTGCGCTTCAGTGAATTCGAAATAGGCTTGGGCAATCCGCGCGGCCAGCGATAATTGCGCGGCGCGATAATCGTCGCCAGTTGCTTCGGCTTCGGTTTCCGCCGCTTGTTGTCCGGCCTTGATCCGGCCCCAGACATCCAGCTCCCAGCTCAGGTTGAACAGTGCCGTAAACGCGCCGGATTCGCTGCTTTCGCCACCCACATTGGACTTTGCGCGTTGATAGACTGGTGTTAACGACAGTTGCGGCCAACGGCCGGAACCGGCGATAACCGCTTGTTCGCGCGCCGCATCAACACGGGCCGCGGCACTTTTTAAATCAAAGTTATCGGCCAGGCCGCTACTTACCAAGCCCGTCAGATGCTCATCATTAAAAGCGGCCAACCAGCCCGTTGCGGCGGCTTCGGCAAAATGGCCGTTGCTGCTCCAGCGTGGTGGTGTCTGAAAAGCCAAAGCATGTGGGTCCCGAGGCGCGGGCGATTCGCAGCCAACGGCCCACAGCGCCGATAGAGCTGACAAAATCCATAACATCGGGCGACAAGGTTTGGCGGGCATTAGGTCGGGATAGGGCGGGAATGGCAGAATAAATCCGATGAATAGAGGCGGCTATTGAGTAAGACGTTCAAGCCGGCCAAATCCCCACCGCAAGCGAAAAATAATAGAGGCAAACCAATCGCAGGGACAGCTTGGGGTCAACATAAGTGCGCAACGAACCCGCCGGGGCGAATTTATGCCACCTCTTGGCGCTTAGGCTGCTTTAGCCAAACCAAAGAAATCCGCCATGTCCACCGGGCTTTGTTTTTACTGCGTTACAATCCATACTTTGCGCATCGCGTTCGTTTCCCGTCAATTCTTTAACTACCCAGCCACACGATGAATATTTCGTTTGAAATCGTCCCTCGCAGCCTAGAGGCCTTCGACCAGCAATACGGCTTTGTGCAAACTCTGGACAAAGGGATCAACATCATTAATGTCCCGGACATCCAACGCTTCGATACCCGCAGCTGGGAGTTGGCGACCCGCGTCGATCGAAGCAAATACCGGTTTATTCCGCATTTCCGCGCGATAGACTTCAAAATCGAAAGCGGCGAACTCTACCGCGTCATCGAAGAATATGCGCTGGACAGCGTGTTGTTGGTGTCCGGCGATCCGCCGGAAGGTTTGAAGCGGTCGTTTTACAATACCGATGTGGTGGATTTGATTCGGGCCGTGCGCCAGCGTTTCCCCAGTCTACATATTTATGCCGGCTTCGACCCGCATCGCAGCGGCGTTCAGGATGAATGCGATTACGTCCAGCGCAAGGTCGATGCCGGCGCCGGCGGCTTTTTCTCCCAGCCTTTCTACGACAGCCGCATGATCGACATCTACGCCGAGCACATGCAAGACCTGGAAACCTATATCGGCATCAGCCCGATCACCAGCAAGGCCTCAATGAACTATTGGGAAGTAAAGAATAAGGTGAAGTTTCCGAAGAGTTTTCGGCCGGATTACGACTGGAACGTCGAGTTTGCCAATGGCGTGATTGCCTCGGCGGCGGCGAATGGCTTGAATGTCTATTTCATGCCGATACGGATTGATTTGGCGCGGTATTTTGGCGAGATTAAATTGGGCGAGTGACCAAGCGATTGGTTCCCTTGAGTTCCCGCTTTCGCGGGAACCAATACGAGAAGAATCTGTATCTTTTTCTCTAAAAAAACAACTCACGCATTTTTTTGCCTGGCGATTCGGCACGCATAAACACTTCGCCGACCAGGAAGGTGTAGATGCCGTTGTCCTGCATCAATTTCACATCGGCCGGGGTGTGGATGCCACTTTCGGTGACGATCAACTTGTCGGCCGGGAGGGTGTTTTTCAAATCCAGCGTGGTTTGCAAGGACACGTCAAAAGTACGTAGGTTGCGGTTGTTGATGCCTATCATATTCGTGTTGAGCTTTAGCGCCCGTTCCAGCTCCTCCGCGTCGTGCACTTCGGTCAACACGTCCATGCCCAGGCCGGTGGCGGTGTCGGCCAGTTCCTTCAGCATCGCGTCGTCCAGTGCGGCGACAATCAGGAGGATGCAATCCGCACCCAGTGCGCGCGATTCGTGGATTTGATACGGATCGATCATGAAGTCCTTGCGAATCGCCGGCAGCGGGCAATTTTGCCGCACCATTTGCAGATTGGCTTCCGAACCCTGGAAAAACTCCTTGTCGGTCAGCACCGACAAACAGGTCGCGCCGCTGAACGCATAATCGACGGCGATTTCTACCGGCTTGAAGTTCTCGCGGATCACGCCCTGGCTGGGCGAGGCCTTCTTAATTTCGGCGATGATAGCCGGCTTTTTCTGATCGGCTTTGCTGCGCAACGCCGAATAAAAGCCGCGTGGGCCTTGCACGGTGCCGGCCAATTCTTCCAGCAGCGACAACGGCGTATTGCTTTTGCGGCGGGCTACTTCTTCGGCTTTTTTGGCAAGGATGGTTTTTAGGATGTCGGGTGTGTCGGTCATGTTTCTTGTTTAGTTTGTGTCGCTGTCGCGACGGTTATTTTAAAGTCGGGTTCACGAAACACATCCGTGTGTTTTGTCCTACGGATGCTTCGCATGCAAATCGGCTATCCTGCCGATTTGTCGGCCCGACAGCCGAGATACTTTCTTTTGTTTGGCCAAAAGAAAGTATCCAAAGAAAAAGCCACCCCGATGCCGCTTATTTCCTGCGCGCCGGAGGGGGAGAAAACCATCCCGGAATTAAAAGTCGCTTGGTCTGCAAATCAGGTAGCCTGGATGTAGTGAAAAGAAATCGAGGTTTTGATGGCTTTGATTACCTGGATTCCGCTACGCTTAATCCAGGCTTTTAATATTAATGGCTAAGTAGTATTGATTAAGATTCGCCAACTTTTTCATAATCATCTATTACTTTGAGAATCTGATCCGTATATTGATATATATCATCAACCTCAATGATCGGGATTCTCTCACCACTTCTACCGAGCTCTATATATTTTTTGGATGCATTAAAGTGCAGTCTACATATTGGCTTTCTATTGTTATCGTCAAGCAAAATTCCACAATAGCTTTTAGTGTCTCTCATTACAATACGATCAAGCTTTATCGCTTGCCGTGCAATTGCTTTCACAATTAGAAAGCCATCTGTTTCTTCTTGAGTTGTTATGACGTCTTGTTTTTCGTCTATAGGAGCGTTTGCAGGTTCTGGGTCTGGCTGTGGGGCTTTGATTTGTGGTTGCGACAGGGCCGATTTCAAGCGTAAGTTAATTCTATTGTTGATGAATTCGTTAAGCCCCTCTTTTACCAATTTACTAAATAATTCAATAATGGGTTGAGTAGCTCTTCCAGTGTATATTTGAGAGACAAAGAACTTTACAAGTGCGTCGGAAGGGGCTTCTGCTTCACGTTCTAGGCATTTAATCAATTCGCCTTTATATTTTAGGGAGCTAGCCGTAGTGAGAATATCGGTTAGCGAAAAATTGCTTTTAGCAAACTTTTTTAATTCCTCAATATGATTGTCGCCAATATCACGTATATCTATTTCAAAAAACGGCTTTTCATCCATTTTATTTGGCTCTTCAATGTCCGAATAAAACTGATAAATCAATCCATTTGTTAATACGCCGAAGCGAGCTGCCGACGTATGAAAATACCGATATAGTTGAGATGCATGTTCGTTTTGTAAATTCGCACCACAATGTTTACATTCAAAAAGCATGATAATTTGATCATCCTTTTTAATAGCATAATCAACTTTTTCACCTTTCTTAATGCCTACATCAGCGGTAAACTCCGGAATTACTTCTGATGGGTTGAATATATCGTAACCGAGTGCAGCTATAAACGGCATTATTAGAGCATTTTTTGTCGCCTCCTCCGTTTGTATGTTTGCTGCTTGCTTATCGTAACGATTGGCAATTTCCTTTATTTTGTCGATTAAGTCCATAGCAACTCCTTTTCTCCAAATTTAGATTATTGTTTTAATTTCACTATTATCACTTTATAACCCGTATAAATATACTACGCATGAACTAAGCACATCGGTCGCGAACGATGCGCCTCCTAACGTCGGCAGCATCCTACATTAGAACACTTACCCAAGCTTCGAAAATTATCTGCCGCCTTTAGTTTTCAAGGCGCGAGGTTGGTCCCCTATGCCGCGCCGAGCACCGGAGAGTTTGGGCGGATAAGCCCGAAGGGGCGACGCATGGATGCGTCGCGTTGCATGTAGGGGCTGGGAAGCCCCTTCAGGCAACCCCGCTCAAACTCTCCGGTGCGCAGGATCAAAGCGGCATCGGGGTGGCCTTTTCTTTGGATACTTTCTTTTGGCCAAGCAAAAGAAAGTATCTCGGCTGTCGGGCCGAGACCCGACATTAAAACAAACCCGTCGCGACAGCGACACAACACCCCAAGAATTTCCGGCGCTATTGATCTATCTCACTTCTGACGAAACCTTCTCAAGTCGCTCGGCAAGCCAAACTTTGATGATGGATTGTCTGGTGACACCAAGCTTTCCAGCTTCCCGGTCAAGCGATTCAATCATCCAAGTCGGAAAGTCGACATTGACTCGTTTCTGTTCTTGCAATACCCGCTTCGTGTTAGACAAATCCAGTGATGCGGTAATATCCACATCGGCATCAAATTGCTGGTCGAAGTCTTTAGCTTTCATATAGATTCACCTCCTCGGTGCGAGAACGACGAACGGAAATTAGTCGTATATTGTTAGACCGGTAAGTAATCACGGCCGACCAGTGTTTGCCTAGAATCTTTCCAATTACCAGATAGCGCGGCTCATCTTCCGTTTTTGCAGGAATTTCCAATAGTCTCGGATCATTCCATAGCAACTGGGCATCAACAAAATTGATGCCGTGTTTCAGAAGGTTTGCCTGACTTTTTGCCTCGTCAAACTCAAAAGTTATCATGGTATAAAAAATATACCTTTATTAAGTTAAAGGCAATCGGCGAATGACTTGGATGGGCGGCATTTAAGAATACCCAATCAACGCCTCAAATTTCCCCAAAGCACTCCCATCCGCCAACACCTGATGCGCCCGGCGAATGCCGGCATCCAGGGAATCAGCCAAGTCGGCGGCATAAATCGCCGCGCCGGCATTTAATGCCACAATGTCGCGGGCCGGGCCG
The DNA here is from genome assembly GCF_014850975.1 of Methylomonas fluvii. Classification (GTDB taxonomy): domain Bacteria; phylum Pseudomonadota; class Gammaproteobacteria; order Methylococcales; family Methylomonadaceae; genus Methylomonas; species Methylomonas fluvii. The sequence goes on from NZ_JACXST010000001.1 coordinate 763,535, forward strand.
GCTTGGTTATTTAATACCGCGCGCATAATTGCTAGGCTATCGGCTGCGCAAGTAATCGACAAGGTTGCCAGGCTGGCGCGCGGCATGCCGAATTGTTCCGGGGTGACGGTGTAGCTGTGCACGATACCATCGATTAGTTCAGCGACATCGGTGGGTGCGGCGATGCTGATTTCATCCAGGCCGTCGCGCGCATGTACCACCAGCACATGCTTGCTGCCCAGTTTTTTCAAAACTTCCGCAACGGGCACCAGCCATTGTTTATCGAACACGCCGATCAACTGATGCGGCGCATTGGCCGGATTGGAGAGTGGGCCGATCAGGTTGAACAGGGTGCGCACACCCATTTCCTTGCGCGGACCGACCGTGTGACGCACTGCGCTGTGGTGCTTGGCGGCAAACAAAAAGCCGACGCCGATGTCTTTGACGCATTGCGCCACTTGTTCGGCCGGCATATCCAGATTGATGCCGGCGGCTTCCAATACATCGGCGCTGCCGCAACTACTGGATACCGAGCGATTGCCGTGTTTGGCCACCTTGCCGCCCGCCGCCGCGACCACAAAAGCCGCCGTCGTCGAGATATTGAAGGTATTGGCCCCGTCACCGCCCGTGCCGCAGGTGTCGATGACGTGTTCGCCGTGCACCGGCACCGGCCGCACTAACTCGCGTAACACGCTGACCGCCGCTGCGATTTCTTCGATAGTTTCGCCCTTGCAGCGCAAGGCGATCAAAAAACCAGCGATCTGCGCGTCGGTTAATTCGCCTTGCATCATTGTACGCATCACATCGCGCATTTCCTCGGTGCTGAGGTCTTGTTTATCCAGAAGTTTTTGCAGCGTGGCTTGGATTTGCATGGAGTGGGTAGCCGGTGTTTTGGTCAAGGCAGGGATGATAGCAAACGACAGCTCATATCGAAAACCTTGCGGGCTGGCAATCCCTCGCGACTGAGGGCGCTTGCCTATACGACCTCGAGAATGGGTAGATAAAGAAAGGCGATTTTATTGCAAGCCAGCTTATAAATTTCAAGTTTTATTGACGTAGCGCATTGATTAAGCCGTTTTATTTTTATGGTAATTGACGGGGATTGGCTTAGCTGTTAAATGATGACCAAGACTAGCATTTTAAATAAGCGGCTTATCGCTAAGAGTTAGTCTTGACTAGCATGGCGACGGCTTTTGGCCGTTTGGTCATGTGGTGAAAATTTGTTCTCGTTAATCAATGGAGAAATTACCATGAAACACCTTGCCAAGCCGATTCGGCGACCTTACTTTAAGACTTATCTGTTTAGCATCCTGGTGCTACCGCTTTGCCTTGCTCAATCCGCCGAGGCGGCCACGGTTTCCGCGAGCGCGGTCATCGATTGGAGTACCTTTAAAATTACCGCCATCGATATTGGCAATGGCCTGCCAACCTTGACCTGGAGTAATCAGTACGACAATAGCCAAGTGAATTATGGTTACTACTATAACGCCAATGACAGCGCGGCAAATTGGAGTTCAGGGACTTCGACTACAGAAGGACTATCCACATCGACCTATAGCAGATCTGCTTCCAGCGCCACATCGATTAACGAAATCAATGCCAATGCCTCTCTAAACGGCGCTTTTCCGTATCAAAGCTTATCAGCCAGCAGCAGTAGCCAGCGATCCGGCAGTTTTACTGTGCAAGGCAGCGGACTGTTAATTTTCGAAGCAAACTACAGTTTGATGGGGGACCTGGGCGCCTCAAGTAATGCCTCCGCAAACTCCAACGCAAGCTTCAATTTGAGTTACTACAATGGCGGAAACTCCGGGTCAGTCAACCAAAATGTCAGTCGCTATCTATCGACCGGCTCCGCGCCAGTGACGGAAAACGATATATTGTCTGTTGCTTTGGTCTTTAAAGACGGTTGGAGCGGAAGTTTTTCCGCGAATACGAGTGCATCGGTTTACGGGTACGACTACGGAACCGGAGGCGGCGGAAGTGTACCGTTACCGGGTGCTTTCTGGCTATTTGGTAGTGTCTTGGCCGGAGCCGCCTCGTTGCGGTCGGCTAATACAATTCGCGGAATATGGCCATTTGCAGAAGTCGCAAGCTAAATAAGATGTTGAAGGGGTGGCGCCAGCTACCCCATTATGGCTGTGTATTTATTAAATGACTACGTAATCACGATGCTTGTGATGTCATAGGATGGGTCGTGTGTTAAACCACACATCCAACTGATGATATTTTATCCTATAGTCATTTAACATTCGTATTTACTGGTCAGCATCCTTGGCTCGTTGTTTAGGAGGAGTTTGTTTTTGAGGTCTATAGCATATTTCCATTAAAAACTCATTCAATTCCGACAGAACACTACCGGCCAATTTCCGACCTTCGGGGTTGATTTTGAATGGCAGGTTTATGTCATAAAATGCTCGTGTAACGTAAAATTAGGCCGATGCCGTGGCACAACAGGCGAGACTGAATCTAGAATCAAAGTGGGTGTCCTCTTCTTCCTACTGAGGCCAGATAGAAGCATAATGCTACCAATATTGATTTGGCCCCGTGTTTTCCATTAACTGAGAGGGTTTAGATTCTTGTCCATCGGAATAGTTTGTGTTAGATCCAATGCTTTCCACCACGCCAACGCTTTTTCTGCTACATCGTAGAAATAATCTTGCTTCGAGCCGTATTTGATAATTGGCACCAAGAGCAATGTTGTTCCCTTTTCTAACATGACACTAAAACCTTTTTGGGTATATTCGTTTATTTGCTCTTGCGGAAAAGCAGATGTGTCCCAAATCGGCGATATCAAGACTTTCTCGGCAATAAAATTTGGATGCTTTCTATTTGCATGATTGCACTCGTTTGATATGTCGATGAAGGTTGCAACCTCAGAACTCTGCGAGCGAATCCAGTTACAAAAATGTATTTCTGTCTTGTTGTTCCACTTCGGGTCTCTAGCCAGATGAAGATGAAATGTCCAGTCAGCTACGGATGACACCGCTATAGCGAAATTGATGAAGTGGTCGTATATAAAATAGGGATGTCGACAATCCTTTATGCGATCTAGTTCGCGCCGGGCTTTTTCAAGCATGTATTCATCATTAAAGCCTGAGCCATTTAGTAGTGTCTGTGCTGAGATTGTGTTCACGATTTTAGAATCCAAGTGAAGTTGCTTATTGGGAATCTAGTGAAATGTATCGTTAGCCGAGGCGAACTAATACATTGCGCGTTCAACATCTAGCGCCCTCCACTGCTGTTGCGTTCCGTCCCTGTCAGTCCATAAGTAAGCAGGATTCAAGTTGTTAATCTGCTCCGCATTTTCCTGCAGGCGCATGCAATACGTAGTGTAGCGCTGACGGTTGGCTGCGCGATTTAAAATGATTCCTTTGTCATCAGTAGTGAAATCAAATTCTGGATGGTTCTCGGCAATTACAGAGTCAATAACTCCGCATTTGTCAGGGTCAATAAATGCGCACACTTTGGATGAAAAGGCTATTTGAAGCTGAGGCAATTCGTTTAGTGTTCTTAATGCCCCGCTGTAATTATTGTTTTCTATTTGGAGAATTGCCTCAGATATTCTGGCAGTAACAAAAGCTTCACCCAAGTCAACAACCCCTCTCATGCGTTGATTTTGGCCATTAACCGCACGGGCTCTTCCGTCGCGAGCTAGTGCAACTTTGCCTAGCGCTCGTTCCTGACGAATAGCGCCGTCCTGACCACTATAGAAACCCCAGAATACTACCGACAAATAACCTAGTATTTTTTCCTGGGAATTATCAGATAGCAGCAGTTCGTGAATATGATTATCCATTGCCGTAGTCGTATTGAAGTATTCCACGTCAGGATTACGGTAGTTTCCGCGAAGTGCAACTGCCGGATACATATAGTTATTACGACGTTGTTGGAGATTTCTATAAGGCACAACTATTTCCTTTACGCATAACAAGTTATTAAGTTGTTAACAGTATAACCACCTAAAAACGACCTTGACATGCGCTGCGAGGCCTGGAAAGCAAAGCGGTAGCGAGCGAAGACCGAGTAGTCCCTGGAAGCCGCAGCGCCGGGCGGTTTTACTCATTCGATTTCCATAGAGCACTACCGGCAATAGTAGGCGGACAATAACGTCCGCTGGAAGACTTGTTTGGCATCACTCGCATCTTACTCCCATCGCGCGAAGCACGCGAGGTATTCGTCAATCACAATTCGAACTTCTATTCCATTTCCCAGCGATGCAAGGTATCGATAACGATCTGACTGTACTTCAATCCAACCCAAAGCAAAAGTATTTGCGCCCTGAACCAGAAGGCGCTGCATCGCTCGACTCCCAATTTCGGGCCAGCAAGATGAAAATTCAGGAGTCTCGAAGAATTCTCGTTGCTGTGGAGACATAAGTTTGAGAGGACCAAACTCAAGCTCGTCCGGATCATGAGTGCAAGACTCATGAAGTTCGTAGAGCGCGTGACCTTTGGCAAGCTTGGTGAGAACAGAAACCACCCGATCTCGAATCGGCTCGTGTGTTGTTCTTCCGCCAACTTCGGAACGAGACTGCTCTATCAGCTCTCGAAGTGCGGGCTTTGTCTCAAGAATTCGCTTGGTTTTTTTGCGAGGGAGTGCTTCTGGATATGTTGAACCAGCCAGTGTACACGACAAAAGGCAGGCCAAATATTCCTCATCCGCAGAGAACCCTGAATTGCCATTCCGACACGCAGGGACAACTGGCAAGTTCTCTGGATATGGCTCATCAAGAAAGACCTTTGATGGGCAATGATCTCGTGTGCCTGTCTCGCCCCTGCAGAACGCACAGAACTCGAGCGTTCTCTGATCACCATAGTTCGGAATCTGCTGCACTACCTTACCTCAGATACCCAACGCACTAGCTCGTAACACGTCCCATGGTGTGCAAGTTTGACCTTTGACTGGCGCAACAATGAGAATGGCGGCGCTTAAGACTTTTCATGGCGATTTAGCCAGTCACGCACACCCAGCCCCGCGCGCAGACCTGTGGCGAAGCAGGCTGTGAGTAAATACCCCCCAGTAGGAGCATCCCAGTCAATCATCTCGCCGGCGGCAAAAACACCAGGTAGAGCGGTGAGCATGAGGTTTTGATCAAGGCTATTAAAACTCACGCCACCGGCGGTGCTGATCGCTTCAGAGATGGGTCGGGTTGCATTTACGGTGATTGGCAAGGCTTTTATCGTCTTCGCTAAAATGGCTGCATCAGCAAATTGTTCCTTACTGAGCACCTCGTGCAGCAAGGCCACCTTGACGCCGGCAATGCCGACGCGACTTTGCAAGTGGTTAGATATGGATCTGGAGCCACGGGGATGGCTGATTTCGGCTAGTATCCGTTCGGCGTCGCGCCCCGGAGTCAAATCAATCGTGAACGTGGTGCTTCCGTGGATATTCAGGTGCTCGCGCAGCCGCCGCGAGAACGCGTAAATCAAGCTGCCTTCTACGCCATGCGCGCTAATCACCATTTCGCCTTGCCGCTGCTCGGTTCGGCCCTGACTGTCGGTAAATGTTAGTGCTACCGATTTGAGGGGCGCGCCGGCAAATTTGTCTTGTAGATGCGCGCTCCACGCCACCTCAAATCCGCAATTAGCGCTTTGCAATGGCAAAATTTCAACGCCCCGACCCCTCAACCAAGGAACCCAGGCTCCATCCGACCCCAGGTGCGGCCAGCTGGCGCCGCCCAATGCCAGCACTGTCGCCTGCGGCTTGATCAAGATTTCGCCGTCTGGATTGACCAGCAGCATTGCACCATCGTCATCCCATCCAAGCCAGCGATGACGCACGTGTAGGCGCACACCCGCACAACGAAGGCGACGCAGCCAAGCACGTAGTAGCGGCGCGGCTTTCATCTGCGTTGGAAATACTCGGCCCGAGCTGCCAACAAAGGTATCTACACCCAGACCGTGTACCCACGAGCGCAAGGCACTTGGCGGTAGACAGTCGAGCATTGCCTGCAACTGTGGCAGCTGATCGCCGTAGCGAGCGCAAAAGGTTTCGTATGCTTCACTGTGGGTGATATTCAGACCACCGACGCCAGCCTGCAAAAACTTGCGGCCGAGCGATGGCATTGCGTCATAAACATCGACCTTTATACCGGCAAGACTAAGTGTTTCGGCAGCCATCAGCCCAGCCGGACCTCCACCGATAACTGCAACTTGTGGGGCCGTGCGATCAGGCATAGAGCTACTTGGCTGATGAAGTTTAAACATGCTCACATTTTAACCTTAATTCCGTTTTAATAATTTTAGGGGGATTCTGCTTGCACAAGCTTTTTCTGGACACTAAATAAATGTAGGCTAATAGATACATACTATTTGCATTGACTAAATAGACCCATTATATGAAAACCATTTTCTTCGTCCGCCACGGCCAAAGCACCGCAAATGCCGGCGGCATAACGATGGCACACGACGCGATTCCATTATCGGAACTGGGTAGACTCCAAGCACGATCCTTAGCCGATGCCCTCGAACTGCAACCCTCGGCCATTTACGTATCCGAGTATGTCCGCACTCATGAGACCGCCCAGCCTTTTTGCAAAAAAGCATCAATTCAGCCGAACATCCATCCGTTGCTCAACGAATTTTCAAGTATCGATCCTGCATTGATAAAAGGTATGAACGGCGAACAGCGCCGCCCGATTGCAGATGCCTATTGGCAATCGGGCGACCCGACAAAGCGCATGGGAGAACAAGCGGATACCTTTCATGAATTCGAGCAACGGGTCGCAGATTTCATCTCCGAATTGGATACCCTACCCGATAAAACGTTGATATTTGGTCACTGTATTTGGTTTGGTATGTTGACCTGGAAATTACTTGGGTTTAATGGCAGAGGTAGTCAATGCATGAAAGCCTTCCGCCGCTTTCAACTTGGATTGCCTATGCCGAATTGCGCGGTCTACCGTTTGGAATCTCCAGAACCTGGATATTGGCGAGCGAGAGCCGACGAGGCATCAATGCTCAGAATATTATCGACAACATCTACTGATCGTAGCTAACTATTACCGTGCCTGTTTGGTAGTACGACGAGATCTATCGGCGTGTGGAGTCCCTCATCGTTAGCCTTCAAGAATAAATCGTGTAGGACATAGCTCATCATGCTCCGTGGACAATTAAAATTTCGTCGAAAAGGAGTCACTGACCAATCGTTGGCTCTTGCTTTGTCCGCCCAGCGTTGGCAGGCACCTATCATGTAATTGGCGGCATGCCTTGGCGTGGAGCTCTGTCTGACTAAAAAGTCGGCGGCGTATTGCGCTCCCGACTGGATAATGTGAAAGCACTGCCCTGTCGAAAAATCTGCCAGCAGGTTTCTGAGCATAGCGGTTACGCTTTTGTCGTCGGTATTTGGAAACATTCGTTCGCTAGCGCAAAAATCGTAGAACTCTTTGCATTCCGCAAACGCTAGGTCGAAGGCCATTTCCGAAACTTGTTCATACCACTGAGCTGGCCAGTTGCAACGCGAGACGAGTGTTTCAATGTCCCGAATCAACTCTGACGAAACGGCGCGGGGTAAACTCCATTGTGCCGTATAACTCAACGCTAATTTGTTATCAGCCAGGGAGAAGGCGTGGGGATTCGATTGATGGGAGAAGCTGAGCAGTCTGGCGTCGACCAAGCGATTCAAGACTTCTTCGCCATATCCACTTGACGGAGCAAAAGGCGCTTTCAACATTTTTGATGAACAAAGAGACATACCATTTTTTATCGTTGCGGTGCCATAACACCGCATTAGCGCCAGTAACGACACCGCTTGCTCCAGATTTAAATCGTAGGCATTGATTTGGCCGCCGGTTGGCTTGTGATAGTCGGGAGTGTTGATTTCAGCAACTTTCCTCGCTGAACTCTGAATACCTTGCTTACTTTTCTTTAGGCAATAGGCACAGAAGCAGCTTCCTTTTGCACGATGTTCGCACTGCGAACATCGCAAGCGGTGTTTGTGTTCATTCCGGTAAGCACTTTTGGATATTCTTGACAGAACCATCGGCGCGCCGCAATTTGGGCAAAGCTCTCTGCTGATTTCGGGCGGAAATAGCTTATATAATTGAGAAGGTAAGCAATCGATACTAAAGTGCTGAATCAAATCCTTAACCAGTTTCTTGGCGTAATATTCGCTGATTAATTCGGTTACTTGTTCATTTGTCAGGTGAGCAAGTTTCGAATGAAGTGGCGGATTGGACATAGAGGAATGCGATTAAACTAAAGCGACAAATATAAGCCGATAAATCGCAATTGTCACTCATAGAGCGTGGCCTCATAAGGTTCCGGTCAGTAGCATGAGACTATGCCTGACCATGTTTCTTCTACATCTGATCCCCGAATATTGTTTGGAGAGCGTCTTATCCAGCTTCGAAAGCTGCGTGGTTGGTCTCAAGAACGATTGTCTCTAGAAAGCGGAGTTGCGCGCAGTTACTTGGGAGGCGTCGAAAGGGGGCAACGAAATATTGCATTGCTTAACATTTGCCGACTGGCAGAGGCTCTATCGGTTTCCCCTGAGGAGTTGCTTCGGTTTGATGCCTCGTAACTACGCACTCCAATCATAAAACCCGCCAGATCTTCCAATTGAAACGGCCACTAGTCCCGATGCAAAACCAGCCAAATCCAAAATGACTTAGTTCGCCCAAAACCTTCTAACAACAATCTTACGAAAATTGAGTTAAGCAAGGAAAACTATCACACAGAACCTAGCGTTTAGTTATTCCTTCAGCAATCTTGCATACACGTTGTAATGATTCATTTTTATGTGTTAGCCTGGCAAAATGTCAGGAGGACTAGATTGAGCTTTTGATGACTTTTTGCAGATGTTCCTGGATGCTCAAAGAATCAAGGCATTGATTAACAACGCAGCCTTTATATTAAATATTATATATGCTTGGATTTATCGATTTGTTCTGTGGGGGAGGCTTTGGCGCTCGAGGCGCTGTATTCGGTGGAGGCAAACCATTGCTGGCCGTCGATGCATGGGATCTTGCAACGGAAACCTATAAAGCAAACTTCCCTGAAGCCACTGTGATACAGAAAAAAATTGAGGAAATAGACCCGTTTCAATACAGAAGCAAATTTCGTCCCGATGTTTTATTGACATCGCCTGAATGTACTGCTCATTCCATAGCTCGCGGAGCAAAACCCGGAAATGAAAAAAGCCGCGAAACAGCGATAAGCATATTCCCATGGATAGATGCGTTCAATCCACGGTGGGTCATTGTCGAAAATGTAAACCGAATGAAGCAATGGGAACGGCATGAGGAACTGATTACCACTCTGGAAAGATATGGTTATACTGTAAGTCAGCTACTTTTAAATGCGTCAGAATTTGGCACTCCACAGTCCAGAAAACGGCTTTTTCTTATCTGCGATAGAGACGGAGCAACCATCACCAAAGAAACACTTTTGGCATCGCATCAAAAGACTCAGAAAAATGCCAAATCAATCATTGATTGGAGCGGTCAATACAAAAGCACCCCTCTCTATAAACCTGGACGCGCACAATCCACAGTAGAGCGGGCCGAACGCGCAATTGCTTCGCTGGGAAAAAATATACCATTTCTGATCGTTTATTACGGATCAGATTATGCGGGCGGATGGCAGACATTGGATGCCCCGCTGCGTACCGTCACAACTATTGATCGATTTGGCTTGGTGACTTGGGACAAAGGCGAGCCTATGTTGCGCATGCTACAACCACCCGAATTGCTCAAGGCAATGGGGGCTGGCAGCAGTCACCAGCTTCCGGCTGGCAACAGAAGGGATAAAGTTAAACTATGTGGCAATGGTGTCTGCTCACCAGTTATGGAAGTCATTTTCGGTGAAATAAACCGGATTATGCAGTCAGAACACAGTCTTGCTATCGCTGTCTGAATTCAAACGATCCTAACATTAGCGGGGCGATTCTCGAAATTCCTGTGAAACCCGCTCTACACACTCAGATAATCCGGTTTTGATCTCATGCTTGCATATTCCACCCCAAACCCACCACCCATTCCGATTGAAAACAGCCACGTGTTCCGATTGATTGTCGGCCACCGATTCCAATCGCAAAACCGCCACTCGTTCCGATAAAAAACCCGCCACGGGACGGGTTCTATTTTGCTGCCTGAATTCGGCGGGATTATTCTTTCACCTCCGAGTTTTGCGCACGCCGTTTCCGCATCGAGCTACCCTTGAGTTCGATGCGGTGGGCGCCGCTGACCAAACGATCCAGGATCGCATCGGCTAGGGTAGAATTACCGCCACTCAAGTAGTCATGCCAACGATCCACCGGCAATTGACTGGTCACCAGCGTCGACCGAATGCCGGTTCGCTGCTCGATGACTTCCAGTAAATCACTGCGACCGATGGCGTTCATCGCAGCGATGCCAAAGTCGTCCAGAATCAGCAAATCCGCTTTGGCCAGTTGATTCAGCCGCTTGCGAAAACTACCGTCGCCGTGGGCGATAGCCAGGTCTTCCAGCAGCAATGGCAAACGATGGAATATTACCGTCAAGCCCAGTCGGCAGGCCCGATTACCCAAGGCGCAGCCCAACCAGGTTTTACCGGTTCCGGTCGGGCCGGTCATCAGCAGGTTAGCGCCCTGCCGAACCCACTGGCACTGCGCGAGCGAAGCCATTAAACTGCGCTCCAGTCCGCGTTCCGGTACATAATCAATGTCTTCGACACAGCCGCTTTCCCGAAATTTGGCCGCTTTCAATAAGCGTTGCAGGCGACGATTTTCCCGATAGGTCATTTCCTGGTCGACCAAAAGGCCGAAACGTTCCTCGAACGCTAAGTGATGGGCAGACGGGTTGCTCAATTGATCCTCGAAACCCTTGGCAAGACCGGATAATTTCATTTCATGCAATTTGCGTAATGTTTCCTGACTTAACATGTTTCTGGACCTCAATGATAGTGATGGGGACCGCGAACATTGTCATGCTCGAAGTTGACTTCCTGGCGTTGTTCTTCGGCCGATACCACCCGGTCCAATTGATTGCGCAGAATAGATCGCACGTTACTGACCGACGTGGCGCCGATTTCAATCGCTCGCTGGCAAGCAGGATTAAGCCGGTCCTCGCCAAATTCTTTTGCCAGCCCTTTCAGCATGTTGTGCAAGCGATAGCCCTGTTCGTGGGTTTTGGTGTCGTTCAGAAGTTGAGCCATAAATTGCCGCACATGGTTTCCGACTTGCTCGGCCCAGGCCAGTGCTTAGTCGGGTTGCCACAAACCGTAATAACGGTGCGCGGCTTCCATATGCTCAGGCACGGTAACTTTAGCGATACCAAACTGCCGCGCATGGCTGGCTACCCTCCGACCCCGAGACAGCACCTCCAGTGTCGACGCGGTAATTCGTAACTCGATTCCCTGTTTTTTGTATTGATACGGTACGCTGTAATAACAGCCGTCGAATTCGACGTGGTAATCAAGGCCGACCCGCGCTTTATGAAATTCCGCGTATTGATAAGGCGAGACCGGTAACGGCTGCATGGCCGGACGCTCGAGGGTTTCGAACGCTTCCCGCCGGCAGCCGGGCAGTTTTTGAAACGGCCGGTTATTCAAATCCACCAACAATTCGGCAATGGCCTGATTCACCTCGGCCAGACTATGAAACACCCGCTTGCGCAGCCGAAACAGAATCCAGCGTTCCACGATCAGCACGCCGTTTTCGGCTTTGGCTTTATCCTTGGGTTTGTAGGGACGTGCCGGCGAAATCACGGTGCCATAGTGGCCAAATTTTGGTAGGTGGCATTGACAACCGGTTCCCGTCGGCTGGCTTTATTGACGGCCGACTTGAGGTTATCGCACACCACCGCGGCCGGGACCGAACCGAAAAACTCGAACATCCGGACATGGGCGGCAATCCAATTCGGCAAACTCTGCGACAGATGTCCCTCGGCATAGGTATAACAGGAGGCACCCAGCACGCCGACAAAGATTTGCACCTGGCGAACAAAGCCGCTGACCCGGTCTGTCAGCGGTAAAGTCGGGCCTGCGTAATCCACAAATACTTTCTCGCCGGCGATGTGGATTTGCCGCATGGAGCGTTTCAATGTCTCCATGAACTCCTGATGGCGAAGGCAGAACATGCTGTACCCCAGACCACCAGGGTATTCGGTCAGATATTCCGTATGCAACACCATCAAGGTGGCACCTTTGCGTTTCAAGTCTTGATGAATCTTGGCCCAATCCGGTTCCGGCTTACGTCCGGTTTTGGTGGCAATCGCGAGGGGAAATAAGCGTTGTTCCAATGTGTTGTCGTCGATGTCCTCGGCAATCGGCCAACCGATACCGGCTGCCGCCGAGCGGGTCAAATAATCGGCGACGGCGTCTCGGGATAAGCCAAGACTACCAGCAATCTGCCGACGGCTGAGCTTCGATTCATAATGCAGGCGTAATACCTGGCGGATTTTTCTCATAGCAATTCTCCTGTTGGCCATCATTAGACCTTGTTGGCATCAACCAACGTTTTGCTCCAGTGGGGGTTAGATACCGGCGCGTTGCAGCCTCGCAGCGCAAGTGGCAGCGATAAAAAAGCATGTAGGCAGGCCGCCCGTACTTGACAGACGGGCAAGGGAATCGCAGAATTGACATTGAAGGCACACTTCAAAATGCAGTTCCGCGAAGCCTCTGGAGCGTTAACTCCAGGGGCTTTGCTATTCCTGGCCTGGTAATACGGTCAGCAAGTGTTAAGTCATGTTTTTTCTCCTGTTATCGATTCGGCTTTGATTTTGGTGCGATGCGATGACGGCCCTCTCGGCTTGAAGCTGTAGCGCCCGGGCCAAATTTCATCAACCTTGCATTCCAACAGACCGGCAATATGGCGGGCAATCTCGTAGGCCGTAATCCGGTCATGAATCACGTTATTCACCACACCGCCCGACACGCCCAATTCGCGGGCAATTTGCGCTTGGCTTTTACCCAGGCGTTGCGGGCGGTAAATGATTTCAATGGCGTCCATCATAGCTACAGGTGACATCGTATCGGGCGGAGAGTAATCTATCTTTACACAGAACAGCATTATATCAATACAATAGAGACAATTTGCAATACAAAAGAGAATGATTGAGCATGCCCTCCCCCAAAACTCCAGCCTCGGCCTTGATGGCTTCCCGGCGCGACTGAATCAACTGATTGTGCAAACTGCGCTTAGCCAAGCAGAATTTGCCCGGCAAATCCGCATCTCTCCGGGTTTTTTAAGCGACGTGATCAAAGGCCGAAAAAAACCGGGTACGGACTTTCTCTACGGCATTCGTAGTGTTTTCGGCGCCTCAATCGATTGGCTGCTCACCGGCGAAGGTACGATGTTTGGGCGTAACGATATCGATCTGGATTTACTGAGGAACATCGAGCTCTATATCGCCGTCGCTCGCTCGGCGGTCGTGGATAATGACCCAACCGCCAAAGCGCTGCTACTGCTTTGCCAAGCCGGGCACATACAAGAGGCTCTGGCCGATCCTGCTTTAAATGACTTTCTGGAACGCATCGCGCCCCACAGCGACCTCAATTTGGCGGCGGAACTCTACAACAGCCATCTCTGGTACCACGACCCCGCATTCCGTCGGCGCAACCTGCTCGCCTCCGCCCAAGCCCACTTCGAAGCTCAAAAGCCGCACGACAAACGGGCCGCGTTTGCCAATACACCCAGCGCTCCGATTCAAATCAATTTTGGCGGTTCGCAACGTAACTCCGGCCGTGACTACTACGAAAAATAAGTGCTCGAAACCGCCGGAGATGACCAAGCGATGAACCAGGAGCAGGAGCAAAACGCCAACCCAAACCCAAACAACAACCAAACCGGCACTCACCTCAACATTGATGGCATTCAACGCAATGCCGGCCGAGATTACTACGAACTCATTGCCATAAGTTCGATTAAAACCCTGCTGACGTGCGCCCCAAAAGCCCAGCTTGCGCTGAAAATCTTGGAAACGGAGCGTCAGCGGAGTGAAGATTTTTAGTCCCCGATAGCCGTAGCGCCGGGCGGGTTTTCGCAGCGAAGCGGAGAAAACCTGCAAGGCATCGCGACACGGCGTCAAGTCATGCGAGAGCCTAAGTTTCGACCCCTTGTTGGATCGGAACGAGGTGACGCGGACGAATCGGGGCCGCCGCAGGCATGAACTGCCAGCAAATTTTTCGCGCTGAAATCGGATGGGACCCATTTCAGCTTTACCGAAAAATGCTGGCGCTCTTGATCGAATAGCGTTGGATAACTCGAGAATGTTCAAATACCGGTTTGGTTTGGTTTCGAAACGTCTCGAACCATTCGGCGGCAGATTCTGGCGATCCAGAGTCGTTACGACTTTACCGACAAACAAATGCGCGGATTCCGTGTATCGGGCACCTTAAAGATCACCCCCGAAGAAGTCAAACTGGCGCCCAGTCGGCGGGCGTTGGTCGTCGGCTGGGCGCAGGTCTGGATGCTCAGCCTCTACTGCGTGGCAATGTTATACCTCGTGGGTTATTCGCTTCCGCCTACGCCGAAACAGCTACAAGCTCTGGTGCTGCTCTGCGGATTCTGGCTGATCATAGCCTGGATGCTTAACAAGCTCTACATCGCGTCCTGGTACATCGCCAAACAAGCCGGCGTCCCGTCGACGCAACCAGCCCGTTGCAGCCCAAGCTCATTTCGAAACCCAAACACCCCATGACTAAAAGGGCTCAAAAATAAGGTCTCAATACCATCGGAGAGGACGACGTCATGAACAGACAACCAGATCAAAACCACAACAGCACCCAACTCAATTTCGGCGGCATTCAACGCAACGCCAGCCGCGACTACTACGAGTATTTAGTGGCAAGCTCCCTCAAATTGCTGTTGGCGTGGACACCAACGGCGGAGCTTGACCGCAGAGCACTGGATAATCCTAAGCTATTCAAGTGCCGTTTCGGGTTTGCACCACCGACCATCATCCGCGAACAGGTCATTGCTATTCGCCGGCACTACGATTTCACGGATCAGCAAATCCGCTGGCTACGCTACTCAGGCTTGTTGAAAATCAGCGCCAAGGAAGCCAAGCTAGCGCCCAGTCAACTGATATTCATGGCAGGATGGCTGCAATTGATCGTCGTGAGCCTGGTTTGCTCCTCCATGTTGTTTCAAATTACTTACCCCATCGCCATCGTTCCCGCCTGGAAACAAATGGCAGGATACCTATTCATTTGCGGATATTGGATGATGATGGCCTGGCCGCTAGGCAAGCTCTATCTGGAGCCGTGGTACGTGCTGAAACGCGCCGGTGTGATTAAGCCGACCGGGTTTAACGGCAAGCCAACGGCGATCTAAACAAAGTGAACAGCCGAATCCAGCCGCAGGTTGGACTTTAGGACAATTATGATCGAAAAACGAATTGCGATAATACGCTAACGCCAATGATTATTAGCGTGATCGAAAAATCATGACATCAACGGGCAAGCCACCTATTTCAGCGACTAACCAAATAGAACGAATGGAATCGATAAACCACAGGGGAAGTTCCGCCTGGCTACGCAACCACCACTTACGGCATCGGCCCGCATTCGCCGGCCCGCACCAATGGCGAAACCTGAACCCAATCGTTATCGGCATAATGCCGGGAGCGGCCGGCGAAAAGCTGGGAGGCGTCAATCTGGCGCAACGCCTGACCGATCTCGCCGCAGCCACGACCCGCGACGCCCAGCAAGCCCAGGTCGATCCTATCCTGAAGGCTTGGTCGGAACCCGCTGCAGCCCTCCACCTTTAACGGCGCCTATGCCGGCCACGCCTTGACGGTCAATGGCCTGCCTGCGGCCGGACCACAAGCGTCGGAAAACATAATCTCGCTGCTGGAACGCTTCAACGGCCACACGTTCAATACCTTACTGGCCGTATCAGCGGCAAATGATACAAGTTGGAGGTTAGCAGCATGAATACCACAATGATTTTTAACTTTAAACAACCTTACTTACCGAGTCATCAAGACAATCAGGAGAATAACATGGCTTTTGTGAACGAGACCTTGACCGAGCAAGATAAAGCTTGGTTTGCAAGTTTTAATTTTCAATCTGAGTTTTCCAGAGAGCCTGTTCCCGTGCCTAGAAAATGGACCATTGATCATGAAAACGAAGCCGTGTTGATTGTGTTGGAAGGCCAAGGTGCCGATGGCTATGATGTGCCGCCGCTGTTTCTAACGCTCATTTGGAAAGGAACTGTAGTAAAAATAGAGGCTTATAACAAAGGCACTGGCAATTTTAAAACTGGGACGGAAGAGTGGTGGCGAGTCACGGAAATCCGATGCCCCAAAATACTCGAAGTTGAAAGTAGTACGGTACTGCAGTTGATTCAAGAAGGTCTAGATGCGTTGGGAAGCGGCCATAGGCGTGACGTTGTTAAAGCCGTACATATTCAGTTACCCACCCCCAAATTTGCGTAATCAAGGAAAGATTCATCATGACGACCACTATTCAGAATGTAATTGATTTTGTTGATGCTTGGAGAACAAACAACAATTTGTCCGTTGACCATCAGCTGACTGCGACAGAAGTTGAAAAATTCTCAACTGATCTCCAGGCTAAAGTTAGCGAGATGAGTTTTACTCTTTCAAGTAAGCCGGGAGCAAATGCTCTTCCTTATTCTGGGGCAATAGGTAACGCTAATGCACCGGGATGGCAAGTGGCGGCGGCAATATCAGCAAATAGCGATGGCAAATTTGTTTATATCAGCGATATTGACCCGGGAAAACTACTGAATTCGTCCGAGTTAAAAGATTCGGTTTTAAATGCTGTTGGTGATCGTTCAATTCGCGATGCTCTATTCAACGGAGCAATGAATACCGATGGCGTTCGCAGTCGTTATGGCGTTGGGGAAGTTTTAGCACTCAACGATTTTGTGTCGAAAGAGTTCATGCTAGCGAACGCCAAGGGTAATGTTCTTACATTAACGCCTAAAGGCGCACCTGACAACGTTTGGGCCCAGACAGAGTTTCCTACTCTATTAGCGCATCCTGATGTTACTCATATCAACGGTATTCCAGTCGAAGACCTGAGACAGATGAGAACTGACATTTTGGCGACGGGAGCAACAGCTACGCAGGCGGATGCTAATAAAATCGTCTTAGACTACGTTAATCACGAGTCCTCTATCCAAGCAAGAAACTTACAACTTCAATTCGATTCCGAAAACAAACTGGCCGGGGTTGGAACACGGGAATATTTCAACAATTCTGGCATGACAGGAGTGGGTTACGAACTGACTTCGGCTCCAGGATACAAAATAGAATACGCTGATACTCTCAAGGTACCAGAAACGACGGCGGAGATCGACTCGTTGCGCAATGCGGTAACTGGTAACCAAATGATCAGGGGTTACGAGCAGCAACGAGTTTCCGCATTCGAAGCGGTTGGTGATTTAGGCCGCGCCGCAGAAGCGAGCAAATCGCTCAGCCGCGCAAACGCCGCAGGCTTGGTTATGGGCTTAATGCTAATAGGTTCCAAAGCCAGTGCGGCTGAGAAAGCGGGAGACCATGAGCAAGCAAAACAAATCGTTACCAATGGACTGGTGGAATTTGCCAAAGGAGCAGCAATGTTCGGAGGCGCCCAGCTGGCAGCCACGGCAATAGGTGCTATTTTGGGCATACCTCTCGGCGCTTTTGTAGGCGGTGCCTTGGCAGTATATGGTGCCTATGAGGCAGCCAAACTTGTTCCTGTTTTATGGGATAGCATCGCCAACCTCTTCACCTCCGCCACCGTCGCCACCCCACCCGTGCGCCGCGATCCCTTGGTCTTCGACCTGGACGGCGATGGCCTGGAAACCGCCGGCGTCAACACCGCCAATCCTATCTACTTCGACCACGACGCCGACGGCGTCAAGACCGCGACCGGTTGGGTCAAAGCCGACGACGCCTTCCTGGTTTTGGATAAAAACGCCAACGGCACCATCGACAGCGGCCGCGAGCTGTTCGGCGATGCGATGCTCAAAAGCAACGGCCAACTGGCCGCCGACGGCTTCGACGCCTTGCGCGACCTGGACGCCAACCTGGACGGCAAAGTCGATGCCAATGACGCCCAATTCGCCAACCTGCGCCTGTGGCGCGACCTGAACCAGGACGGCATCAGCCAAGCCAACGAACTGTTCACGCTGGGCAGCCAAAACATCGCCGCCATAAACGTCGGCAGCACCGAGCACAGCCAAGTCGTCGCCAACGGCAACCAGCTGGCCGACCTGGGCAGCTACGTCAAAACCGACGGCAGCAGCGGAGCTCTGGGCGAGGTCAGCGGCGACCTGGGCGACATCAACCTGATCCAGGACACCTTCCACAGCCAATTCAGCGACCACCTGAACACCACCGGCTTCGAAGCACTGCCCGATATGCAAGGCGCCGGCCAAGTCCGCAGTCTGCGCGAAGCCGCCACCCTGTCGCCGGTACTGGCGCAATTGCTAACCGACTTCGCCGCCGCCGGCAGCGCTGCCTACAACGCCTGGGCCGACAAACTGACCGTCCTGGAACACTTCAACGGCCGCACCTTCAACACCGTACCGGCCGGCACGACGGCAGCGACTATCAACTTATGGAGCGTCACTCAGGATTTGTTGCAAAGCAGTTATGAAGCGTTGAAAAACTCGGTTTATCAAAGCCTAGTGTTACAGACACGGGTGAAACCGTTGTTGGATTTGATTTCGTTGCGCGTAAACGAAAATGGCATTGCCTTGGATTTTACCGAAGTGAATGCGGAATTTGATCGCCGCGCCGCGCTAAACCCGGGCAGCGCAGCCGCAGACCTTGCGGAATTTACCATCATGACCAAAGACTCGCTTAAAGATAGCGGCTGGCAGGGCTGGGAAAAACTGGTTGAATACGTTAACACCTACCCGATGACACCGGAACTGCGCAGTGAGTTGGTGTTGGTGGGGGTGAAATTCGACGGTACAAGTAGCGACGACACTGTCGTGGGCGATGCCGGCAACAACACCATTTCAGGCGGGACCGGCAACGATACGATTTATGGGGCGAATGGGGATGATAATCTTAGCGGCGGCGACAGCGAGGATACCCTATTGGGCGGTGCCGGCGACGACATATTAAGCGGCGGCAACGGCTACGACACCCTGGCCGGTGGCTTGGGCAACGACACCTTGTACGGCGGCTACCATGCCGACACCTATCTTTTCAACCGGGGCGACGGTGCCGACACGATTCAGGAAAGCGGCACTGGTCCTGAGACGGGTTTCTGGGGTGGCGCCGGCGACAAGCTGATATTCGGCGCCGGCATTGCGACGGCAGACATGAGTTTTACCCAGGTCGGCAATGATCTGATCATGGGCCTGGGTCAAGGTGATCGATTGACCTTCAAGGATTGGTATGTGTTTGACGGCAGTTACGGCAATTTCCCCTATCAGGTGGACAGCTTCCAGTTTGCCGACGGCACGGTCATGAGTGCCACGGCGTTGTTGAACACCAAAGGCGTCGACATGGCCGGCACCGACGGCAACGACAACGTTTTGAGCGGTGCCGAGATCGACCGGATCGCTACCGGGCTGGGTAACGATACCGTGAACGCCGGCGCCGGTGACGACACCGTGAACGGCGGTGCCGGCAACGACGTGTTGAACGGCCAGGACGGTAACGATACCGTGGACGGCGATGGGGGCGACGATACCCTCAGTGGCGGCAACGGTAACGACGTGTTGTTGGGTGGTCAGGGCATCGATGTGCTGAACGGCGATGCCGGCAACGACCGCCTGGAAGGCGGTGACGGCAACGACACTCTGAACGGCGGCGACAGCGAGGATACCCTATTGGGCGGTGCCGGCGACGACATATTAAGCGGCGGCAACGGCTACGACACCCTGGCCGGTGGCTTGGGCAACGACACCTTGTACGGCGGCTACCATGCCGACACCTATCTTTTCAACCGGGGCGACGGTGCCGACACGATTCAGGAAAGCGGCACTGGTCCTGAGACGGGTTTCTGGGGTGGCGCCGGCGACAAGCTGATATTCGGCGCCGGCATTGCGACGGCAGACATGAGTTTTACCCAGGTCGGCAATGATCTGATCATGGGCCTGGGTCAAGGTGATCGATTGACCTTCAAGGATTGGTATGTGTTTGACGGCAGTTACGGCAATTTCCCCTATCAGGTGGACAGCTTCCAGTTTGCCGACGGCACGGTCATGAGTGCCACGGCGTTGTTGAACACCAAAGGGGTCGACATGGCCGGCACCGACGGCAACGACAACGTTTTGAGCGGTGCCGAGACCGATCGGATCAACGGCGGCCTGGGCAATGACACCGTCAACGCCGGAGCGGGTGACGACTATTTGGATGGCGGGCTTGGTATAGATACTTTAATAGGTGGTTTGGGTAACGATACTTATGTGGTTGACAATGCTGGAGATATTGTTACCGAAGGTGCGGGGGCCGGGACAGATACTGTCATTAGTAGCATTGATTACAATTTAAATAATGTTGCCAACGTAGAGAACCTAACGTTGATCGGCTCTACCGCTACCAATGTGACAGGCAATGCCTCGAATAATTTATTAAAAGGTAATAACATTGCCAATAGTTTGGCAGGCAATGCGGGTGCCGATACCCTGGACGGTCTAGGCGGCGCGGATACCCTAACCGGCGGCACCGGCAACGACACCTACGTCTTGGGCCGGGGTTACGCTGCGGATACAGTAGTGGAGAACGATGCGACGGCGGGTAACACCGACATCGCGCAATTCCTGTCGGGCATCACCGCCGACCAGCTCTGGTTCCAGCATGTCGGCAACAATCTGGAAGCCAGTATTATCGGTACCTCAGACAAATTGGTGTTGAAAGACTGGTATGCCGGCACGGCCAACCACGTCGAGCAGTTCAAAACCACCGACGGTGCGTTGACCCTGCTGGATAGCCAAGTGGAAAACCTAGTGTCGGCGATGGCCGCGTTCGCGCCGCCGGCCGCCGGTCAAACCACTTTGCCGACTAATTACCAGACGGCACTGGCACCGGTGATTGCGGCTAACTGGCATTAAAGGACCTTCGAGTTACCGGCTAAACGCCAAAGCCGCGCGAGTCGGCCAGTCTGACTCGATGCGGCTTTGGCCTTGGTTTGGTGCTCCGGGTCTCTACCATTTAATATTTTTACTCTCCTTTTCCTTTCAAGCAGTTTTTGCGTGCAATGACAAATTACTCTCCTGCTAGCGGTGCTCCCACCGCTACCCTCGACACCGGCCTGGCCTGCTTGGCGATGCTGGCCCGTCTGCACGGCGTTGCCGTCGATCCGGATCAACTGGCTCACCAGTTTCGGCCTAGTGGCCAGCTATTGGCTTGTGACGATATTCTGCTGGCCGCCAAAACGCTAGGCTTGCAGGCCAAACGGGTTAAGACTTCATTGGCCCGCTTGGACAAGACGCCGCTGCCGGCGGTAGCGGTTTCAGGCGACGGGACCTTTTTTGTGCTAGCCCGCGTCGATATCGGCCAAGTGTTGATTCACGACCCGGCTGCCGCTCGCCCGGAACAAATGCCGTTAGAAGCTTTCGCCGAGCGTTGGTCCGGCGCCCTGATCTTGTTTACCTCGCGCGCCTCGCTGGCCGCCGAGCTGGGCAAATTCGATTTCACCTGGTTTATCCCGGCCATCGTCAAATACCGCAAGCTGTTACTGGAAGTGTTGCTGGTCAGTTTCGTGTTGCAGTTGTTTGCCTTGGTCACGCCTTTGTTCTTTCAGGTGGTGATGGACAAGGTCCTGGTGCATAGAGGTTTTACCACGCTGGACGTGATCGCCCTCGGCCTGTTGGTAGTGACCTTGTTCGAAGTGCTGCTGACCGGCTTGCGCGGTTATGTGTTCGCCCACACCACCAGCCGGATCGATGTCGAGCTGGGGGCTCGGTTGTTTCGGCACTTGTTGAATCTGCCGATGGCCTACTTCGAAGCCCGCCGGGTTGGTGATTCGGTGGCTCGGGTGCGCGAATTGGAAAACATTCGGGCTTTTCTGACCGGCAATGCGGTGACGGTGCTGCTGGACTTGTTGTTCTCGGTGGTGTTTCTGGCGGTGATGGCCTATTACAGCGTGGACCTGACCTTGATCGTCTTGGTGTCTTTACCGTGTTATGTCTTGCTGTCGGTATTGTACACCCCGCTATTGCGCGGCCGCTTGCACGAGAAATTCAATCGCGGCGCCGAGAACCAGGCTTTTCTGGTGGAAGCGATTTCCGGCATCGGTACGGTCAAAGCCATGGCAGTGGAGCCGCAATTGACCCGGCATTGGGACAAGCAACTGGCCGGCTATGTCTCGGCCGGCTTTCGTACCGCCAGCGTCGGCCTGTTCGCCAATGCCGGCGTCACCTTGATCGGTAAACTGGTCACCGTCGCCACCATGTGGCTGGGCGCCCGTCTGGTCATTGATGGCGAACTCAGTGTCGGCCAGTTGATCGCCTTCAACATGCTGGCCGGCCATGTGGCGCAACCGGTGATGCGGTTGTCGCAGCTGTGGACCGATTTTCAACAGACCGGCATCTCCATGCAGCGCCTGGGCGACATCCTCAATAGCCGTGGCGAGACGGCTGGCAACAAGAGCAGTTTGCCGCCGATTCAAGGCAAAATCGAGTTCGACCAAGTGGTGTTCCGCTATAACCCGGACGGCTCGGAAGTGCTGAAAGGTATCAGTCTGGACATCGCGGCCGGCGAAGTGATCGGCATCGTCGGCCGCTCCGGTTCCGGCAAGAGTACCCTAACCAAGCTCGTACAACGCCTGTATGTCCCCGAACGCGGGCGGGTGTTGGTGGACGGCATGGATTTGGCGCTGGCCGACGTCTCGTCCCTGCGCCGGCAGATCGGCGTGGTATTGCAGGAAAACGTGCTGTTCAACCGTAGCATTCGCGACAACATTGCCTTGACCGATCCCGGCGCACCCTTGCCGCAAATTATTGCTGCCGCCAAACTGGCCGGCGCCCACGACTTTATCCTAGAACTGCCGGAAGCCTACGACACCATGGTCGGTGAGCACGGCTCGACCCTATCCGGCGGCCAACGCCAGCGCATCGCCATCGCCCGGGCCTTGATCAGCAATCCGCGTATCCTGATCTTCGACGAAGCCACCAGTGCGCTGGACTACGAATCCGAGCGCATCATCCAGAACAATATGAAAGCCATTTGCCAAGGTAGAACCGTCATCATCATCGCCCACCGCTTGAGCGCGGTACGCGATGCCAACCGTATTATCGTCATGGAGCGCGGCCAGGTCGTTGAGGCCGGCAGTCATAGTGAATTGTTGACCCACGAGTTGGGCCATTACAGCCGGCTGCATCGGCTGCAGATGGGATAATACGATGTTGAAACTTCAAGTAAGCCTAGAACTGTTACACCGCTACCGACAAGCCTTTCGACACGCCTGGTCAAGGCGCGCGGAACTGGACAGTGTGCCCCGTTTGGCGCACGAAAGCGCTTTTCTGCCCGCCGCACTGGCTTTGCAGGAAACCCCGGTTTCCCCGGCACCGCGCGTGGCGATCTGGTGTTTGATTGGCTTTGCCCTGTTGGCAGTGCTGTGGGCCGGTTTCGGCCGGATCGACATCGTCGCTACCGCCCAGGGCAAGATCGTCCCCAACGACAGGGTCAAGACTATTCAGCCCTTGGAAACCGCCACGGTCAAAGCCATCCACGTCAACGACGGCCAAGCAGTTAAAGCCGGCGATGTGCTGATCGAACTGGATGCAACCGCCGCCGATGCCGATACCGCCAGCATCGCCAACGATTTGCGCACCGCGCAACTGACGGCAGCCCGCGATAGCGCCTTTTTGCAGAGCCTGGCTGCTTTGCAAAACGGTAAACCGCTAAAGCCGCGACTCCAGGCGCCGGACGCGATGCCTTCTGAGCAAGTCCAACACGAACAACGCCTGCTGGATGGCGAATGGCAGGAACTGACCAGTAAACTGGAACGCCTGGAAGCGGATAAATCCAGCCGCCAAGCGGCTTTGCGTTCGGTACAGGCCACAGTGGCTAAACTGGCGCAGTCCGCACCGATTGCCCGCCGCTTGGCCGAGGATTATCAACAACTACAAGCCAAGAAATTCGTCTCCAGCCACAACTATTTGGAGCGCGAACAGGCCCGCATCGAACAGGAAGGCGAGTTGGCCACGCAACGGGAAAAGCAACAGGAACTCAGCGCGGCGATTCAGGAAGCCGCCAAACAACAAAGCGAACTGTTAGCCGCCGCTCGCCGCACCGCATTGGACCGGCTGCACGACAGCGAACAGAAAATCGAAACCTATACCCAGGCCGGCATCAAGGCCCGCCAGCGCGGCCAATTGTTGACTCTGACCGCACCGGTGGACGGCATCGTCCAGCAACTGGCGATTCACACCGTCGGCGGCGTGGTCACCCCGGCGCAACCGCTGCTGATCGTAGTCCCTGCCGACCAAACCATGGAAATCGAAGCGTTCGTCGAAAACAAAGACATTGGCTTTGTGAATCCCGGCCAGGAAGCCGAAATTAAAATCGAAACCTTCCCTTACACCAAATACGGCACCCTGCACGGCGAAGTGACGCATGTGTCCAGCGACGCCATCAACGATGAGAAGCGCGGTTTGATTTACTCATCCCGCGTCAAACTGCCGCGCACCACGATGCAAGTTGAGAACAAAACCGTCAACCTGACGCCGGGCATGGCGGTGACGGTGGAAGTCAAGACCGGCCAGCGTAGGGTGATTGAATATTTCCTAAGCCCACTGATCGAACATGTGGGAGAAAGTTTGCGGGAGCGGTAAGGTTGAATGGCTCTGCCTTAGCTCAACAGCTAACTTAATCATCGGCTCCACCGGCTGTTTTGGTATCGGAATCCCTGGTGGTTTTGAAGTCGGAATGGGTGGCGGTTTTTATCGGAATACGCACTCATGCTCCCAAAAGCGAAGTACTTTCCAACCTTGCTGTATTAGCATTAAATTAACTTCTTGATCTCGGGCTCTGTTTTTAACAATTTCTCTTCCCAGAATGCACGATTTTCCACGGGCATCTGGCAATGCTCAGGACAACCATGCCAGAAACAACCATCCACAAAAATCACCAACCGTCTCCCAGGGAAGTACAAATCCGGCCGACCAAGTAAATCACTTTTTAATCGGTATCGTAATCCCGCATTCCATAGTGCCTTACGAAGCGCAAGCTCCGGCTTTGTGTTTTTATCCCGAATGCGGGACATGCAAAAGCTACGCTGGCGTTTGGATAAAACATCGCTCATTCAGAAAATGAGGTAATCCCGGGTCTGATTGAATGATTGCCCCAGGCAAATGCTATTTCATTGATAATCTGTTCTTTAAGTCTAAACATGGGAATGTCCAAAACCTCACTATTCTCATGCAATCCAGCAACATATCTGAAAGACACCAAAAGAACGTAGTTTTTATCTTTGTAACGAAATATAGGAGAGCGATAAATTCCTTCGTGGGCTTTAGTTCTTTTGGTTTTGGAGTCGGATACCAGTTTTAAGTATTTTGAAGGTACTAATGCTGCAAGAACATATTTATGAAGTCGATTCTTTCGTTGAGCATGATCACATGCGGCACCAATCTCAAGCCAACCAAGTATAGTTGCTTGACGAGCTTTTTCTCTGTAGCTCGGTCCATTGATTTTTCCACCAACATTATTATTAAATAGAAACTCTTCCGTCATTAATGCCTTATGACTTCTTCCAAACTGACCTTTAAATTTCTGATCATTAGTATTAATCGTTTCAGATAGCCTGACAAAAACACCGCGCTTAAGTTTTGAAAAGCCTTCATTCAGTTCAGCAACGTTGTAAAATGTATTCAAATTAGAAATATCATCCAGTTCTAAAGTTGAAAGATTTTTTCTATCTCCGAGGTTATTTAGGCAAGATTTCCAATCATTATTTAATCTTGCAACATCTAATTCACTTGCCATACTGAGTAGATTGTCCTCAAGAATAGGCATTAATCCCGTCTCGATAGAATGGTTTGGTGCATCCTTTGCATTCTGATGTCCAATCGATGCATGTGCAATATGGGTCAATAAATTGATCAATTTCTCTCGGGTTTCGTCTATTTTCCATCCTTTATCGTGTCGCGAAGCTGCAATTCTATAAAGTTCTGAAAGGGTGTCTGACGCGGCATGAATTGTCCTGCTTTCCCATTCATGTAATAACTTAAATACTTTTACTTCTCCTATTACTTGGCTTAGTTTGTCTTTTAATTTGTTAATGTCATTTTCTGAAAAGTCAGTTTTATCAAGGAAGCTCCATCCAATTGGTGCCGTAATTACATCTTTCGATCGCTGGGAAAGCAAATTAAAAATCTCTTCGGGCAGTTCTTTATATTTCGACCAAAATATCAAATAGTAGGGGCCTATCGGATTTAACTTTTCTAAAACTTTCTCTATTGTTGGGTACAATTGCCTTGCATCTTGAGTATTTTGAGCTTCTCTTAGATTTATATCTATTGCGATAACCCGTGCGTGTTTAGTGTTTGCATTAACGTGATCAACACCAGTTGTATTATCAGGATCATCACCATCAAATCGTATAGGCAAACATGGTTGACCTGATAGAGCAAATGCACGATTAAGTGTGTCGAGATATTCCTGATTATCATCAATCAATATAATAGGCGTTCTGAACATTATTTTTTCCTAGTTTTAAACAACAGTACTACTGCTGCTCCAGCATAAGCAGATGGCAACTCAAGTTCATCAGGCGTCATAAACAACAATCTTCCACCTATGTTTTCCATAACCAAATTGACAAAATAGAGACCAAGCCCCTGTCCTCCTGGACGATCTGTCACAAATGGTTTAATGGCATCCTCAGGATTCAAAGAAAATCCAGGCCCATTATCGGCAATCACGATTGCTGGGCCTTCTTCAAAACAATCAACAAGTGTGAATATTCCAATTGCAGGGCTATGAGTGCTGTTTTTTTCGGCTTGCAAGCGACTCCAATACATCGCATTTTCAATAATGTTTTGAATTCCTGACATTACAAGTCCATAGGGTGCTGTTATTGTGAAATCAATATCTTCCTTTGTCAGTATAGGGGTGCTTAAAATAATTTTGTGATACTGAAGCCTTCGTTGCATAGGAGAAACGGTATTTTGTATGACTTTTGAAATTTCAAAAGTTTTTTGTTCATTTCTTCTTAATAGTGGTTGAAAGCCTTCTAACAGACTAACCAAGTGTTCTGATATTTGAATCAAAACATCTCTTGTCGCTTGATTTTTTATAGCCGTGTTAAGTGAAAAAATCTCTCTTTCAACTTCATGAAATATGATTGAAAGATTAAGCCCTTTTCCAGTATTGAGAGCCACCTCTCTCATTCTTAGGTACTCTGAATTTATATAATCAATTTTATTTCCAATTTCTTTCTCAAGACCATGCTTTTTGATTTCGCCATTTACTTCATTAATGAGTTTCTCGAAAGTTGCATCAGGAGATGGTTTTTTAACGTCTCGAATGTCTCCAAGATATCTGTCAATTTCCTCTCGATCCGTCCTGTGAAGATTGAAAAACTTATCAAAAATGCTGCTTACAATCCATCTAAATCGTTTATATGCTCCGTTTTCATCAAATCCTTCCCTGTTCGTTTTTTCTTGCAGGTGATCAACACCATTGGCGACATCAAAACTTTCTCGCAAATTTAAGCTTATGCCTGAAATTATAGAATTAGGACCAAACATTTCTGTCGGTTTATTTATTCTACGCAAATTAAGACCAAGCCAATCATCTCCTGGCTCACCATAATTGAAAACTCGTATGCCATCCCTGTATATCCTTATACCTGTCTGATCGTTAAGGTAATCTTTTATATACGCATAATTTCCATCGGCACCTAATACTTCCTTCCTTAAATAATAAAAATAGCACTTTCCTTTTATAGGGCCAATACCAGATAACATGTCTGAGGAAAGGATAAGATTATCTGACAGGTGTTTTTGATCACTTTCCTCATGAAGATAAGGTGAAGGACTTAACTCAAGAAAGTCTTTTTTATCCAGACTTCTTTTGCCGATGCTTTTGAATTTAAAAGGGGGATTAAATTTATAAGACCAAGAGAATTCGCCATCGTTGTTTATTTCGAATTCAAAACTCCAGATGGCACGATCAAGTATATCTTCAACATCTGGCAAATCGGATAACCATGATTCACGCCCTGGTACCTTTAGAGTGACTTTGAAATCGTAGACGGACTGAAATGGTGAGACCAAGCTTTTAATAAGTTTTGCAAGAGCGCGTACGTCTCTTCTGGTCCAGTCGATTTGATGAAGGCCAGTCACTTCAAGCAAAGTTCCAGTATTATTAAGGTATTCTACGGGAGATACATTTGCGACAATGTCTACACTTGCATCGTTAATGTACTCGGATGACTTTATCAGTTCTGGCCAATCCACATTTATCGAGTATTCCTGGTTTCCCTCTGATCTTGTAATCAATTTCAGTTTTGTTCCAAGTTTATGAACTGCTAATCGTCCGACTCCTTTTTCGCCAAGTGGTAATCGTTCAAATGGAGGGGGCGTCGGTTTTCTATTGTCACCTCGCTTGCTGTTAGTTCCTAACTCTAGCCATTTGTTTTCAATGGTTTCTATATCCATGCCAAAACCATTGTCTTGTATCCTAATTTTGGGGGGATTGGATTCAAGATCCAGTAAGACGTTTACTTCAGTGGCATTTGCGTCATAAGCATTTTTCACAAGCTCAAATATGGCGAGACGATCATTGCCAATCAACTGGTCTCCCAATAGCTTCAAAAGGTGGGCGCGCGCTTTAAAATGCCTATTATTCTGCATTTAATTTAACCAATTTATTAATGGTTACAGGATTTATCATTGCTTATCGTCGCAAGAAATTTAATATGGGAATAGTTTTTCAGAAAAAACAAGTCTTTTATTACTGACTGGAATATACCAAGCATTCATCCGCTTATACCATGCACAGGCCTGAACAAATGCCCCCATGAAAAGCGAAATAAATTTATTAGTTCATAATCCGTGGATAACTTTACTAGCAGTAAATACTCAAATAACTGCTTGTCAGGATGCTCTGCATCTGGGTATATCGTGCTGGATTTTTTTGCTTTCATTTGCGTTTTGATAGAGTACTGATCGCCATCTCGTGAAAGGGCATCAATATTTTTTTCATCTGTTGCGGCCGCCATAAGATTTGGCAATTTTGGAGTTGAATTGAAAAACTCAATTGCGATTTTTTCGCCAAATTCGCCTACTATGAAATTTATGCCCCTGCGGGCCAGCTCCTTATCAACTCCGATTCGGAATCCAACTAGTTCATTGTCTGTTAGTGTACTTCGGTCAAACTGTTTATAACTTCCATTGTTGATCATTTTGGACATCCAATTCAATGTGAATCAGTTCAGCGATAATCAGGATTCTATGAAATCCCTAACTCTATTGCTTAGGGCAAAACACCAATGATAGACGAAAACTTTGCCGAAAATACACGTATAGTCGCGTATTAGATAGGTTTGGATCATTGCATATCATCTGGATGGGGCGGCGATTTGTTAAGCCATCGTTCAAATTGATGCGCTATCAGACAACCGTCGGCTGATTTACGTAATACTTTCCATCGCCATTCTGCATCCACAGGAAGCCCAAGTTTTGTCCAACCTCGCGGGTAACCAAGCTCCTCCTCGGCATCTTCAGCTGTCTTGCCTTGCACGTGAAAATGTTCCTCCGTGAAGTAGTGTTGTCCATTGATCAAGGTCGCAAACTGAATGTAACATTCGAAGACCAGTTCCAAGACAGAGATAAATTGCATTTGGCATGCCGTAGCAACATCTAGGTCTGGAACATTGGGAAGATCATGACATGGTAGGAAAAAATATTTCGTGCCATTCCTGTCGTTTAGCCCACCGCCGACCAAATTGGCTCCGATATGGTTTGTCACGGTCCGGAAGTCATGGAAAAACTTTGCAAGAGGATCGTTTCGTAGTTTCGCTTGTTTCAGGGAGTACCAATCATCAAACTGCGTTGTGCCCTTCAACGACGCTTGCATCGCAAAGGTGACGCTTCTAAGGGCAGTGACAAACGCGGAACCAACAAACTGTACCTCCATGAAATTCAGTCGTTTTCCTGCACACAGTAATTGATCCAAGAAGTACTCAGCTTCTTGGATCTTGTAATCGACAAGACCAAATGACCGTCCCATCTATCAATCCTTTATCTTCTTTGGGAGTGCGATGACTTTCGCAGCATTTGTCTTCTCCAAAAGCGCCCGCAACGCGTCATTATCATCGCGCAACTTCTTAAGTTCTCTTCGCATGTCGAGCATTTCAAGCTCGGCAAGGCGGTAGTTTTCCGCGATGGCCGAATGATGACGCTTCCATTCCTCCGCGCGATCCGTGACTGCCCGACGCACGCTCTTGCGTCCCGTTATCGAAGCGCTTTGCATACGAGTGAGCCATTCATTAACCATTTTCAGGGTGGTATCCCGATGAACAGGCGTGGACAGAGTAACTTGGCTGATCTTAGCCCGGCGGCACAACTCAGCCTAGCTTAGTTTGCCGCCATTGTAGGGATATATTCCTTCATTAACGTCAATCTCTGCTTCGATCACCTTCTGCGCATCTCGCAGTTTCTTGATGACTACCTGCGAGCGCTGTTTTGCATGCTCAAGCAGACCGGTTGGAATGGTTTCAGTCATTCCGGCTTCTCCTCATGACGCAAGATTTCCTGGATGGATGAGTTAGCAGACCATTTTTCCCGTAAGTCATCAAATCGTTTCAGGTGGCTCAGAACCTGCCCAGACCAGAAGTCCTGCATCAGACCGTTACCGGCATCCCGCTCGGCTTGATAGTACTTGATCGAATCGGCAATGGCTCCATCGACATCCTGGCGTAAAAAATCTTCTTCCAGGCGATGGTCACAACCAGACCCACAGTGAGAGGGCTCGGGGTGCCCCACTTTCTTGGCATATTCACCATAACTTCCGGGCAGTTTCGTACAGATCACTCCGGGTCGCACCATTTCCCAAGACTGACCATTCATAGTCAGAATTTCGGCCAGTTCACGAATATCCTCAGCACCAAGGTCCTTACCAAACCTAAAGCGTCTTTGGTCCACCATGTGCTTAATGGTCTTGGTCACCCTACCACCATAGTCGTCAATGTTCTCTATGGCCGTGATTGCGCGCATGATGACCATCTCTTCGCTAATTTGTTTCGCTTCAGCTGCAATATCTGGATCAGTCAGAATGTAATATAGAGTCATCTCGATGGTCTTGTGTCCAAACAGATCCATGAGAACCTTAGGTGCGCCGGTAACAGCGAGTGCAACGAGGCGGGCAATTGTCTTCCTGAAACGGTGTGTACTAAGGTATTGGTCGTCCGGATTGGCCGATAAGCCAAGACTTTGGACCAATACGCGTAAGCCCGCACTCACTGAAGTCGAATCCAATTCGCTTAGTGTTCCATACGAAATCCATAGGGAATTCGAAAGGTTAGGCTCGTCATCTTTCGGATCGCCGCTCCAGACACCAATCTCTTTGAAAACTTCTCGTAATTCTTCCTGCTGCTTAATAGTCTCAAGCGCTATATCCGGTAAAGGCCAATCGCGATCCTTACCCCGAAACCCAAACCAGCCAAACGCCCCCAAGATTGGCGCCCGGAAGAACGCTTGCTGGCACTCCATGAAAGCCATGGCTTGACCGGTGAGGCGCTGAATGCTTGGTGTCGGCAACGCGGGCTATTTGCGCATCAACTCGTCCAGTGGCGAAGCGATTTTTGCGCTGCCGCTCGACCGCGTTCAGGTGGCTATGACAGTCTGATGCTGCGCGGCCTGAAAGCCGAGAATCAACGTCTGGAGCGCGAACTGAACCGTAAGGACAAAGCCCTGGCTGAAGCCGCTGCCTTGCTGATCCTGCAAATACCCACAGGGCACAAGAAAAGGTCCGGGCGCTGTTGGGGGAGAGGTCGAATGACCTCTGTGCAACAGCGCCAAAATCTGATTGATGCTACTACCGAAGCGATAACCGCCGGTGCCCGCCAAGACCAAGCCTGTGCCGTACTGGGTCTGAGTTCGCGCACCTTGCAGCGCTGGCAAGTCGGTGAAACCCAGGCTGAAGATCGACGATCGCAGCGTCAATACTCACCGACGCACGCGCTAACGGAATCTGAGCGCGCCGAAGTCTTGGCGGTGGCCAATTCCGCTGAGTTTGCGGATTGTCCGCCGAGTCAGATTGTCCCACGCCTAGCCGACCAAGGTATTTATCTGGCGTCCGAATCGACGTTCTACCGCATCCTGAAAGCCGCCCAGCAACTGAAACACCGCCGCAGTGAACGCCCTAGTCAGTCGCGCACCAAGCCCAAGGCCTTGAGCGCCACCGCGCCCAATCAGCTTTACAGCTGGGATATTACCTATCTGCCGACGGCCATCAAAGGCCAGTTCTACTACCTCTACCTATTCCTCGATATTTTCAGTCGTCAGATCGTCGGATGGCAGGTGTTTGAAGAAGAAAGCAGCCACTATGCTAGTGAGCTGTTGCGGGATATTGTTGAGCGCCAACACCTACAACCTGGGCAAGTCACCCTACATTCCGATAACGGTAGCCCCATACCCACAGGGCACAAGTGAAAGGTGCCACCATGTTGACCACACTGCAACAGCTCGGCGTCATGCCCTCGCTGAGTCGCCCGGCGGTGAGTAACGACAATCCGTTTTCGGAATCGCTGTTCAAAACCTTGAAATATCGGCCGCCATACCCGTTGAAACCGTTTGCTGATCTCACCCGCGCCCGGCAGTGGGTAGCTGACTTGGTGCATTGGTATAACCACGAACACCGACATAGCGCCATTGGCTTTGTGACGCCGGCCCAACGCCATGCTGGATTGGACGAGGCGCTATTGAATCAACGCAAATCGCTCTATGAAGACGCCCGCCGCCAAAATCCGCGACGATGGTGCCAAAACACTCGGAATTGGAACAGAGTCCATACCGTGAAATTAAATCCCGATCATGCCGAACCCCAAAACAAAACCACCCAGGAGATTAATAACCAGGAGAAAATAGCTGCTTAAGATTTTCACCGTGAGGCGACAACTAGCTTGAAATTTTCCGCTGGCTGTCCGCCAGTCCACCAAGCGCACTTCCATCCACTCCAGAAAATTGGTCAGCGACTCAGCATAGCCTTGAAGGCTTTGCTTCGTGGGGTATCGCTTCAAATGACTTTCTTTGGAGTCAGGCCACGTGCACGTTGCTCGTTCGATCAGGTACGTGGAGCTTTCACGGTGGTATTTCCAATTCGAATCAAAGATACAAGGAACGTGAGCGACACGCCCATACCCTCGCTTTGCAATTTCGAGTGGATCTGCCCAAAAAATGAAATAAGACATTTAACACTAATGACGGGTTACCATAAGTTTAACAATAGCATAAAAAACGGAAAACATAAGCGTCATTTAACAAAAAACAAGGACATCCATAACCAGCATCTCGCCGGCGACAAATACGCCGGGTAACGCGGTAAGCATAAGATTTTGATCAACGCTGGTAAAGCTCACGCCGCCGGCGCTGCTGATCGCCTCGGCGATGGGCCGGGTGGCATGGACGGTGATGGGTAAAGCTTTGATAGTCCTCGCCAGAATGGCTGCATCAGCAAATTGCGCTTTACTGAGCACCTCATGCAGTAAGGCCGCTTTGACGCCGGAAATGCCAACCCGACTCTGTAAATGGCTGGATAAGGACCGGGAACCCCGAGGGCGGCTGATTTCGGCCAGCACCCGTTCTTCATCGCGTCCGGGCAGTAGGTCAACCGTGAAGGTAGCATTGCCGTGAACATGCAGATATTCGCGCAGCCGCCGCGAAAACGCGTAAATCAGGCTGCCTTCCACGCCGTGCGCGCTAATCACCATTTCGCCTAGTCTGCGTTCGGTATAGCCCTGCGTGTCGGTAAAGGTCAGCGCTACCGATTTGAGCGGCGCGCCGGCAAACTTCTCGCGCAGATGCGCACTCCACGCTACTTCAAATCCGCAATTAGCGCTTTGCAAGGGTGCAATTTCCACACCGCGCGCCTGCAACCAAGTCACCCAAGCGCCATCCGACCCCAGTTGCGGCCAGCTGGCACCGCCCAGGGCCAACACGGTTGCCTGTGGCTTGACCGAAATTTCGCCTTCCGGATTGCTCAGACGCAACGCCCCATCGTCATCCCAACCCAGCCAGCGGTGGCGCATATGAAAGTGCACACCGTTCGAACGCAAGCGATGCAACCAGGCGCGCAGCAGCGGTGCGGCCTTCATCTCCGTTGGAAACACGCGGCCGGATGTGCCGACAAAGGTTGCTATGCCCAAGCCTTGCACCCAGGTTCGTAAGGCCTCCGGAGAAAAGGCGTTCAGCATCGGTTCCAGTGCGGCACGTTGTGTGCCGTAGCGAGACAAAAACGGCTCGAACGGTTCCGAATGGGTAATGTTTAATCCACCTTTGCCGGCCATCAAAAACTTACGCCCGGCAGAGGGCATCGCGTCATACACAGCGACGCTCAAGCCGGCCTGGCTTAGCACTTCGGCGGCCATCAAGCCGGCCGGGCCGGCGCCGATGATGGCGACGGAATGTTTTGATTGGATCACGGATCTAAAAGGTAGGAATGGATATTGCGGTAGCTATTTAGCCAGTGCTACAGGATAGTTCGGATGTTGCGGATTGACTATCAACACCTGCTAGGGTCACGACCTGCCGGCTGACCTCGGTAATATGGAAGCCAAGTTGCAAGGCGATTTCTTCGGTAACGCACATGAAAGTTGCGCCGGTATCGACCAAGGCATCAATATCGACTTGTTTGCAGTTGAAGAGGTTGGTTAATTTGAGAATGACAGCCGAACTATTAATACACATATCGAATGAGCACGAACGATGATAGATCAAGATTGGATCAAACCAAAAGAGGAGAGTTCTGTCATTTGTCTTGGTTGCCGTCCGGGTAGAAGCTTTCCAGATACTCGAATATAAGCACCTTCGGTCATATGTGCTTTGTCTGCTTCCTGATATTGCTGAGGGTCCAGAGAGACTCTTGCCCTGACACTTTCACCTTCTTGAAGCAGCAAATTTAGTATGACCTCGCCTGATCTATGCCCGCCCTCACCAATTTCGCCGGAAAGACGTTCGACGGTTCCGATAAATGTATCGATAGAGTGACCCTCCTTAGGGCGAAGTTCACGACGAATCTCTTCAATTCTTCCAAAATAATCTCGTTGAAATCGTAACGTCCCGTTTATTGAATCCTTTGCTGAAATCGGCTCTAACGCCGACCAGTCAAAGCTTATATCAAGAGAGTTACCTAAGGTTTCATCATAAAACTGTGTTAAAGCTTCGCAAAGATTTGAGGAAAGAATGGGGGTTGGTGTTGATTTCAATGACTCTACAAATTGATCCAGCGAGTCCCCTTCGATTGCGAATATCAATTGTTCCATGCCTCGTTTTAAAGCAAGCGTTACTCGACGGACAAACGGTAAATCACTTTCGTCTCCCATTGGCAGAGCCCCTTGAATATCAAGAGCATGAATCGGACACGAAACTTGGAGCACGAAACTACCTGGCTCTGTGTGACCAAATCTGGATTTTTCTATAAGTTGTTGTGCTTCCGTAAACGCCAAGCGAGGGTGATATGCTCTTGGCCGCATAACGGTGCAGGCTGAGGCCTTCAATAATTGTTGTAAGCCGGAAACCAGTGATGTAGTAAAGCTTAACGGAAGAGAACGGTCCCCGTTTTGCTCAGAAAATATTCGGAACCGCAAAGAGTCTTCACGAACATTTAATGCTCGTGTTCTAATTGATCTAGGGTGTTCGTCCAGAATTTCGCTAAGCTTGTCTATTACTCGTTGGGTGGACTCGGCATAATCTGGAGCCACCAAATCCATTGGAAATGTTAATTGCCGATTAGGGAACTTAGGATTTCGCAATACATATAATCGATCTGAAAGCCCTTCTTTCAACAACTCCCAGCCTAGCGATTTCGTAAAATCCCGTAAATCTGTCGGCGAAATCAATGATTCTTGATTCATTTAATCACCTCAGAGTATTGGGGAACTTTGTTATGGGAAAGCGATGCCATTAAAGCCATTAGTCCTTCAGGATCAAAGCGATTAGCTTTCGGTAAATATATTGTTTGGGCCGAGGTATTGTTAGATGGTTTTGCTCCTCTCAAGCTTACCCAATATGCACATTTTCTTAAAGTCAGGGCATCTTCATTCAGACTAAGCCATTCTTTGCTACTTTCAGGTAGAAATAGCACAACTAAAATTCTAGGTGTCGAAATAGCTTCGCTACGAAGGTCATCGTAACGAGAAATACCTGCTAGGGAATAAGACCAAAATTTATCTTCGGATTCTATAGGTTGTTTTACTGTTGCCTTCAATTGAACCTTAATATCAATTTCTTGCCGATAACCTCCGCCAGGAAATGGTCCCCAACCTGTCAGTTCTGCGTCTATACCTGCATTATCATCATGTCTGGAACCGAGCTTGCAACCAACTCCCGCCTTGGAAGCTACAGCGTGAATATAGGCGTAACTCAATTCTGCTTCGATATCGTTAGTTGAGAGCGGTCTCACGTATTTTCCCTTTTGAAAAATTGATCTCTGTGGACGGTGCTTGTTCAGTATAGTTACAAAACGGATCAACCGATTCCCAGCGATTACCGCTCCAAAAAATTCCGCAACATGTCATGCCCATGCTCGGTCAGAATCGATTCGGGGTGGAATTGCACGCCTTCAATATCTAGCGTTTTATGCCGCACGCCCATGATTTCGTCGATGTTGCCGGCATCGTCCTGAGTCCAGGCGGTCACTTCCAGGCAATCGGGCATGGTCACTTGCTCGATGACCAGCGAGTGATAACGGGTCGCGGTGAACGGATTGCTCAAGCCTTTGAACACGCCTAAATCTTTGTGATACACCGGCGACACTTTGCCATGCATGATCTGCTTGGCATGGATGATGTTGCCGCCGAAGGCGTAGCCTATGCTTTGGTGGCCCAGGCAGACGCCTAATATCGGATACTTGCCGGCGTAGCGGTGGATGGTGTCCACGGAAATGCCGGCTTCCTTTGGTGTGCAGGGACCGGGGGAAATGACGATTTTGTCGGGGCGCAACCCGTCGATATCCTCCACCGTCACTTCGTCGTTGCGCACCACCACCACGTCGGCGCCGAGTTCGCCGAAATATTGCACCAGGTTGTAGGTGAAGGAATCGTAGTTGTCGACCATCACCAATCTGACGCCGCTCATGTTTGTGCTCCTTTAGATTGAGCCGCGCTGCTCAGGAGGCCGGCTTCGGCCATGCTGACGGCGCGGAACACCGCGCGGCCTTTGTTCATTGTTTCATCCCATTCGTTACGTGGTACGGAATCGTAAACGATGCCGGCACCGGCCTGAATGTGTAAAGTTTGATCTTTAATCACCGCCGTGCGAATGGCGATGGCGGTATCCAGATTGCCGGACCAGGAGATATAACCCACAGCGCCGGAATAAATGCCGCGTTTAACCGGCTCCAGTTCGTCGATGATTTCCATTGCGCGAATTTTCGGCGCACCACTGACGGTGCCGGCCGGAAAGGTGGCTGCCAATACGTCGAAGGCGTTCTTGCCCTCTTGCAATTCGCCGGTGACGTTGGAAACGATGTGCATCACATGCGAATAGCGCTCGACGATCATTTTATCGGTGAGTTTAACGCTACCGATTTTCGCTACCCGGCCGGTATCGTTGCGGCCCAGGTCGATTAGCATCAAATGCTCGGCGATTTCTTTCGGATCAGCCAGCAGTTCTTTTTCCAGCTCCAGATCCTGCTCATGGGTTTCGCCGCGTTTGCGGGTGCCGGCGATTGGTCGCACCGTCACTTCGTTGTCTTCCAGTCGCACCAGAATTTCCGGCGACGAGCCCACTACATATAGATCGTCCAGGTTCATGAAAAACATATACGGCGACGGATTCAAGCAACGTAAAGCCCGATACAAATCCAGCGGCGCGGCTTCAAACGGAATCGACATACGTTGCGACAACACCACCTGCATGCAATCGCCGTCGGTGATGTATTGCTTGGCTTTTCGCACTGCATCTTCGTAGCCTTGCTGGGTAAAGCCGGAGACAAAATCGTGTTCGTGCACGTGCTTAACGGCCGGGTGCGCTTGCGGATTGGCTTGCAGTTCGCGCAGTTTTACCACCAGTTCGTCTAGTCTGGCCTTGGCGTTTTCGTAGGCGTGGGCTTGTGCCGGATCGGCATGGGTCAGCAACAGCATTTTGCCGGACAGGTTGTCGAATATCAGCAAGTCTTGCGACACCATCAACAGGATGTCCGGCGCGCCGATAGGGTCCGGCTTGCCACTGGGTTGTAAACGCGGCTCAATGTAACCTATCGTTTCATAACCGAAATAGCCAACCAGACCGCCGTTGAAGCGCGGCAAACCCGGCACATCCGGCACCTTGTAGTTCTGCCGAAATTCTTCTATCCATTCCAGCGGTTGAGCGTGCTCGAAAGTTTGGGTGTCCTGGCCGTCTTTTTCGACCGTGATGCTATGGCCGCTGATTTTGATCCGAGTTTTGCAAGGCAAGCCGATGATCGAATACCGTCCCCACTGTTCGCCGCCATGCACGGACTCAAACAAATAGGAATAAGGGCCGTCGGCCAGCTTTAAATAAGCGCTGAGCGGCGTGTCCAGATCGGCCAGCACTTCGCGGCAGATCGGGATGCGGTTATAGCCTTGTTGGGCGTATGCGGTAAATTCGGCGGGTGTCATTATTATTCTCTTGAAGCAACCGGTTGTGCAACTCGCGATTGTAACGCACAACGCGCCCAGCAGCGACCCGCGCGGCTGAAAACTGAGCCTACTGCGAAATTGCAGACTGTTTACACGTCCAAAATT
This sequence comes from Methylomonas fluvii, assembly GCF_014850975.1. Taxonomy (GTDB): domain Bacteria; phylum Pseudomonadota; class Gammaproteobacteria; order Methylococcales; family Methylomonadaceae; genus Methylomonas; species Methylomonas fluvii. The sequence goes on from NZ_JACXST010000001.1 coordinate 802,282, forward strand.
AAACTGGTTGCACGTTGATAGCCTTATATTTTGCACCCCATCTAACGGGTTGATAAAAATAGAGTCGTTACAGCGTGACATTGAGGCGTTGGAGCAGGAAAAGCGTCAGCGTTTGGGACAAGAGGCGGCAGCAACTGATCAAGGGCCTTCGGCAGCTGATAGCCCTGTCGGCAAGGTTAAAACATTGACGGTGAATAAAGGGGCATTGGAGAGTCCATGCGCATTTCAGGTGTTGCACTTCGGTTTTGAATCTGCCGGTTGTGCCGAGTTATGCGAGGCGCAACGGTCGCGAACGATGCGCCTGTCGGCAGCATCCTATAGCGCATATATGGACTCCTCCCCAATTGCCAGCCAAGATTCCCAAAAATAATGTTTCCAACAGAGATCGAGATTGCAGCCATATATTCGGTCTCTTGATGAAGGTGCTTGATTGACCTTCGGACCCTGATGAATCTATCCGCGCGCTTTTTCCACTAACACCTTAACGGTTTCTAAAGAACCTATGCGCTAAACGGGATTTAAAAGCACCGGTCTGACCTGTTGAATGTCATCACTTTTGAGTGACTTGCCTCCGCAATCTGTTGAACTCGTTTATAGCGTTTGCATCACCGGATTGAGAGTTGTCCACGCTTTGCCCGACGCCGGAACCCTTCTCTCGTGTGGAGGCGTTGGGCAAAGGGTGGGCAACTCGGACATCACTCAATCAAGCCACTTGGGCCGCATATTCGCCAGAGCCAGTGGCCAGTGCCCAGATAATCCGGGCATTCTTGTTAGCTAAGGCCACGGCGGCCTTGTTGAAGCCTCGCCGTTCGATTAAGGCTTGTAGCCAGCGGCTCAACGGGTCGCTCTTGTCGCCGCAGTATTTCAATACCGCCCGGGCGCCGTGGATCAACAAGGTGCGCAAGCGCCGATTACCCCGTTTGCTGATGCCGAGCAAGACTTGGCGGTCGCCGCTACTATGCTGTCTGGGCACCACGCCCAAACTGGCGGCGTAATCACGACTGGACGTATAACCTTTGCCATCCCCCACATCGGCGGCGGCCAAAGTGGCGGTGAGCGGGCCTATGCCCGGAATGGCAATCAGACGTTTGCTCAAGGCATTTTGCCGGCACAGCGCTTCGATCTGCCGATCCATAGTTTTGATGGCCTCATCAATCGCCACCAGGGCTTGATACTGTTCGGCAAACAGCGCGCGGCTGAGCGTCGACAGTTGCTTCTCGGCATCTTCCAACATCAACGGCAACTGTTTTCTGACCTGATGGGCACTTTTCGGCAACACCAGCCCGCGCTCGGCCAAATGCCCGCGAATCTGATTGATCAAGGCCGTACGCTCCTCGACTTTGCCTTGGCGAATGCCATGCACCATGGCCAGGTCTTGTTGTTCCATGTTTTTAATGGCCACCGTACGTTTGTTCGGTTGCCGCGCCGCCGTAAAGATCGCCTCGGCATCGTTGAAATCGTTTTTGTTGCCCACCACGAAGGCTTTCACGTAACGGGCGTTCAATAGCACGACCTCATGACCCAGTGCTTGGAACGACCGTGCCCAGTGGTGCGAACCACCGCAGGCTTCCAGCGCGATCAGGCTTGGTGGTAGTTGAGCTATGAATTCCAGGAGTTCCGAGCGCTTTAGTTTCCGCTTGATCGCTTTGCCCTCGAGCATCATGAACAGATGAAACACTTGTTTTGCTATATCCAAACCCACTACGTTACGATTCATTTCGGACTCCTCTTTGTCCCGTTTAAATTTTCGGGTGCATTGTGACACCGCTAGGGGTGAGGAGGAGTCCATGTCATCACCTTATCGCGTTGCTATTGCCGCCCAACCTGTCGCATCGCGAATGGGTCAAGTTCGCCGGACTCGATCCCAAAGCGTTTGAATCCGGCAAAAGCGTACACAAGAAAATGCGGCTGTCCAAGGCCGGTAACCGGCATATTCGTTCGGCATTGTATATGCCGGCTTTGAGCGCCAAACAGCACGATCCGCATGTGCGGGCGTATTTCCAACATCTGATCGACAACGGCAAGAAACCGTTACAAGCCGTCTGCGCCGTCATGCGTAAATTACTGCATGCGATTCATGGCATGCTGAAGCACGACCAGCCGTTTGATAACACGCGGTTTTATGCCATCCCAGAATCCATCATCGCCGAGTAAAAGATGATGAAATTAGTTGCTTTTGAACAGAGTATCTTACGGACTTGCTGGAATTGCTGGCCGAACGGGAAGCGCGGCGGCCATCGCAAAAAGGACGCTCTAACCGGGCCATTTTTTTCGCGATGCAGGCGGAAGTGAAAGCCGCGTTGGACGAAGGTTGGACAGTGGTGCAGATTTATCGGGTCTTGCAGGCCGAGGGCCGAATCAAGTTTAGCTACCAGTCGTTCAGGCTGTATGTGGACAGGTTGATTTTAAATCCGGGGCATACGCGAAAGACATCCAAGGGTGATAAGCCGGCGACGCCACAGGCCAAAAAGCCTGAGCCCGCCGCCACACAAGCTGCGGACAAAGCCAAGGGGTTTGTCTGGAAACAAAACCATAGCAAGGAAGATTTGATTTGACGGGCAAGGCCGGTTGAGGCAAAGACCGTGGGGCGTTTTCGCGATAGCAAAACGCCGGGTGGTTTCGAGGTTTTGGCGGATTGTCGCTACCGCTCCGAATCCGCCTTACGGCCTTAAAGTCAGGCCGTTGCCGTAACTCAGCGCCTTGACCGGGCCGAACGGCAGGTGCTGGATAGTGTCGGCGAGAATGCGGGTCGCGGTTGTTTGGTTGGCATCGTTATCGGTGACCTGGATACGTTGCAGTTGGCCGGCACCCCGATAGGATTTGCCGCGCGAAGCAAGGAGCAACTCTCGCGACCGATGCGCCTAACGGCAGCATCTTATAAGGATGTGCACGTTATCGAGTTGATTTTGAACAGAGCATCTTACGTGTTCACAGCCAAAACCACTATTAAAAAAGAACTTATATAAATTAAAATCATTAAGGCTTTTTCACTAACATTATATTTATTCGGATAAAGTATCCACGAATTTCTATCTTCTACGTTCTCATCGATTTCAAGTCCAACTCTGTTCAAATATTTTCTATTTACCAAAGCTGGACCAAAATATATTAGTAGTGCCGAAAGAATTACTAAAAGAACTTGAGGTACGTTTAATCTCCATAACGCATCAACAAGCTTGGAAAAATCAAACATAATTATTAGACTCCTAAGCCCGCGTAGGGCGCATTAGCGATAGCGTAATGCGCCGAATGTTTAAAGGCCAACATGCGGCGCAATACGGCTACGCCTATTGACGCCCTACGATTGCGCCTTACGGCCTTTGGCAATATTTTGGGAGAGGTGATGGGCAAAATCCATCACCCTAACCCGATCACAAGCTATGTGTAATCTTCACGACGACGATAAACTTTTCGAGTTCCAGGCTCTATTTGTAGATTGTCTTCTTTGCTAATAGTCGTTTCCGCTTCAAATTTTACTGCTCCTGCTTTAGCTTCAGGATATATATCCATCAGGAACACATCAAAGTCGGTGATTATGTCTTCTATTTCTTCCCGGTCAATTTCGTTATCATCTTCCAATACAAACTGAAGCTTCCAAACTGGATTTTTAAATGAAATAGAAACCATCCTAAAGTTAGGGGAAACAGAGCCTAGCAATGCTTGCACTAGCATGACTACAATTTTATTTTCTTCATCTAATGTCATTTTGAGGCGAATCAGTTGTTTTAGTTTGGAGTTGTTGGAACCACGCTTGGTCTTGTAGTTCCTTTGATTATAAAGACATTTGTTGCTTGTCCCGCTATGCCTGCACCAACATTAACATTAGTGCCGACGACACCTTCAACTTGGACAATTGGGAATCCCTGGGAAGTTGTGCCGACTATATTAGCCGACCCATTACGATAAGCATCAAGCACAGCCTGCGCATCAGCAACGCTATTCATATACCCGCCACCACCTCGCTCAGCTAATTCAGCCCTTCCAGCTATATGTCTTAATTGCTTCTGACTAATTTGTGATGCTACAGCAGGAAAATCAGCTGCAGTCTTTCCAATTGACGGACATTTAGGAAATGACGTCGCTGGTTTAATTCCTGGAATAAACGCCATCCCCGCCTCAGCAAACGTTGCTGCTTGTCCAACAGGGCTCAATGGACCATTCATCGGTGAGCCGTCAGGTGGTGCTCGCATACCAGTTGTGCAATTAGACCTTTGTCCATTTGCAGCACATATTTGAATCAATCCACTGTCTTCAAGTCCTTCTGGATCGATGAGGTTTACCGGATTATTCCGAACATAGGTATAGGTATTAATTAATACCCCCATCAACCCAATCGGATCGGATTGCAGGTAGCGCCCGAGGTTAGGATCGTAGAAACGGGCGATATTGTAATGCAGGCCGGTTTCTTCATCGTAGTATTGACCGGGGAAACGCAGGTTCTGGGTGATGAAGGCCGTGGTCGGCGTGGCCTTGCCGAACGGATCGAAACCTGCCGCCCAACTGACGTTGCCCGTGCGGTCCGTGGTTTTTTGGGGCGTGCCCAACCGGTCGTTGTGATAGTAATGGATAGGCCAGGGTGTCTGGTTTGGATCCGAGTCCACGTCATAGTTGATCCGCGCCAATGGCTCGCCTTCCAGGTAAACGTAGCTGTGCGAGAAGGATGTGCCTCCCCACTTGGTTTCATCCAGCAGGTTGCCGCTCAATACGTCATAGTCAAACGCGACGTTACCGTTGTTCGTCAGTTTCATGCTGCGATAGCCGAAGGCGTCGTACTTATTAGCCTGAGCCGAGACTAGGCTTCCGCCCACCTCATCCTTGATGGCTGTCACCAAATGGTCGGTGGTCTGGTAAAAATGCCGGCTGCCTTTCCGGCTTACGTCGCCGTTCGCGTCGTACTGGTAGCTGGCCTGCTGCGCGCCCGTGAGCGCCAGCAGCCCGCGTAGGGCGCATTAGCGATAGCGTAATGCGCCGAATGTTTAAAGGCCAACATGCGGCGCAATACGGCTACGCCTATTGACGCCCTACGATTGCGCCTTACGGCCTTGATTTTAAATCCGGGGCAGACTCGTCGAAAGGCCAAGGGCAATCAGCCGCCGAAACAGCAGGACGCAAAGCCGGAACCCGCCGACAAACAAAAGGAAGACGAGTTGAAAGGGTTTGTCTGGAACCAAAACTATAGCAAGAAAGATTTGACTTGAGGCAAGAACCGCCGAGTGAAGAAGGTGGATGATGGGCACAGGTTGCCAGTCGAGTGAATAACCCGTGGCCGGTTCCGCCTTACGGCCTTAATCATTAAATAATGATAAATATCCATCGCTGTTATAGTCCCAAACAATCTTATGGCCAAACATTTCATAAACTCCATTAATATATCGATTTCGAGTTTGTGTACATCTTTTGTCAGCGTTTGGTATATTCGACCACAATGGACATGTTTCAAAAAAATGAATATCACCTATCCACATTTCTCGTTCATAATTTTCTTTTAGACCTGCCGCCCGATAAAAAACAGCATTTTGATAATGCAAAATGATGTCAGCATCCCACATACATTTTGCAAGTAATAAGCAACTGCTTTTACTTTTATTTGATGCTAACCGTGAGGATAAAGCTTCTTTATAATTCCCCTGTCGATAATAAGAGAATGCCATAAGATTCAATGAGCTTTTATCAGCCAACCCGGCCTTTTTCAGATTATTCACTATCTTAATTGTATCAACGTCATTGGCTTTTAGAAGCTGCAAGTGCTGCTTAGTACAGCCTTCTTTAGCTAACTCTTTTGGATTAATTTTTACAACATAGTCATAATTTATGTCTTTACAGGCATAGGATAAGGTTGAAATAAAAAACAATATCAAGAATATAAATATATTTTTCATATTTTAATTTTATGGATTAATGAGAAGGCCCAGGGCAACATGTTCCATTTTGCAATGTAGTTACTGGCCCATTACCAGAGCGAGTTGGATCAGGGACATACATCTTAATCATGCCACCGGGCGTTCCAAGATAGCTTGGGACTTCACGAAAATCAGCTTGCCAAACATCTGACGGTCGTCCTCTGGAAAAATCATCCTCAGTATCCTTATTAGTACACTGCCCGTGTGTATGGTAAAAGGCAACGGCATCCTCAGCATACCCACTTGGCGGGTAGCTAGGATTTGACTGGGAATTATTACCTTTATCCGATGGATTTGGATAAGAGGCATAAAATTGCGATGGGTCTTGATTACTAACTAGACCTGAATAAACGCTCCCTGCCCATTCTCTTTGATCATTCATGAGAGGGCCTGAACCAGACGTTGAAGTTGACCCATATACCCAATTAATTGCATCCATTGCAGCGGCTTGAGGTGTATTAAATGGATCGCCAGGTTTTAATCCCAGAGGGTCAATCCATCTCAGAGGGTTGTTGCGGGCGTATGCATAGGAATTCAAGCCCCCCGCCAACCCAATCGGATCGGATTGCAGGTAGCGCCCGATGTTAGGATCGTAGAAACGGGCGATATTGTAATGCAGGCCGGTTTCTTCATCGTAGTATTGACCGGGGAAACGCAGGTTCTGGGTGATGAAGGCCGTGGTCGGCGTGGCCTTGCCGAACGGATCGAAATCTGCCGCCCAACTGATGTTGCCCGTGCGGTCCGTGGTTTTTTGGGGCGTGCCCAACCGGTCGTTGTGGTAATAATGGATAGGCCAGGGTGTCTGGTTTGGATCCGAGTCCACGTCATAGTTGATCCGCGCCAGTGGCTCGCCTTCCAGGTAAACGTAGCTGTGCGAGAAGGATGTGCCTCCCCACTTGGTTTCATCCAGCAGATTGCCGCTCAATACGTCATAATCAATCGCGACGTTACCGCTGTTTGTCAGTTTCATACTGCGATAGCCGAAGGCGTCGTACTTATTAGCCTGAACCGAGACTAGGCTTCCGCCCACCTCATCCTTGATGGCCGTGACCAAATGGTCGGTGGTCTGGTAAAAATGCCGGCTGCCTTTCCGGCTTACGTCGCCGTTCGCGTCGTACTGGTAGCTGGCCTGCTGCGCGCCCGTGAGCGCCAGCAGTTTCTGGCTGCCGAGGTCGTAGGTATGCGAGGTCTGTGCGCCATTCCGTTCACTGCTCAGACGGTTGCCTACATCGTCATAGCTAAAGGCATGGGTGTTCACGCCGGTGGTGTTGGACAGCCGGTCCAGCGGGTCGTAACCGAAATTTCGATGACTCCCCGAGGAGCTTAATTCGTCGGCCACATTGTCGAGGTTACCGTTCAAGTCATAGCCATAGGTGGCGGCCATGACGCCCGGCACGGTGCGCCCGGTTTCCCGGTAGTCTAAGTCGTAGCGACGGCTGATCTGTTTGCCATTGCCGTAGGTGAGCGATTTGACCGGGCCGAACGGCAGATGGGTGATGTGAGTTGCTAGCGGTGTTGTTATGTCGTAGACCCAGCTAACGGTACCATCATCCCAGTCGTGCAGCGATACCGAGTCGACTTGGCCGGCCGCATCAAAGCCATAAAGAACTTCACGGTATCCCGAATGCGATATTTTTTCTACTTTGCCATCGGCGTCGTAGGCATAGTAAATAAAGTTATCGTAGGTATACGGCAAACCCTTGGCGGTGATGGAAGTCAACCGTCCTGCCCGGTCGTACTTGAGAGTCCGGTTACCGCTGTAGCCCGAACGCAAGGCGCGCGACAGCTTGCCCAGGTTGCCGTTTTCGTCGTAATAAAACTGCGCGCCGCCGTCGCCACTTTTAATCCGATTCAGCGCATCGTAGGTATATGTTACCGACACATTGGCCGCATCCGTTTTACCGATCCGGTTACCGGCGCTGTCGTAGCCGTATTGAGTAATCCCGGTATTGGGACTGTCCAGTTGCATCAGGTTGCCGAGGCCGTTGTAGCTGTAGACGGTGTCGTGGTTGTTGGCATCGGTGACTTGGGTGAGGCGGTCTTGACCGTCGTAGCGATAGTCGGTCAAGCCGGCGAGAGCATCGGTGCTGCGGATCAGCCGGTTCAGGCTGTCGTATTGGTGCTGGGTGGCATGGCCGTTAGCGTCCGTGACCTGGGTCAGGTTGCCGTTGGCGTCGTATTCGTAGCGTGTGGTCTGGTTGTAGGCGCCGATGTCTTGGGCCAGGCGGTTCAAGGCGTCGTAGACGCGACTGCGGGTTTTAACCACTGCGCCGCTGCTATCGAGAATTTCCTCTTTGGTGCGGTTCCCCATCGCATCCAGCGTGTAATGAATCTTGCCGCCCAGGGCGTCGGTGATGTCGGTCAGGCGGTGCGCAGCGTCGTAGGTAAACGTATGGGTCACTCCGGCTGCCGAGGTAGTTTGAGTCAGGTTGCCGGCTTTGTCGTACGTATAGGCGGTGGTGTTGCCGTCGACGGTTTTTTGGGTCAGGCGGCCGCGAGCGTCGTAAGCAAAGCCGATCACCAAGCCGTTAGGATCGGTCAGTCTGAGCAGGCGGCCGTTGGCATCATAGGCGGTAAAGGTAGTGGTGTGGCCCAGGGCATTGGTGATTTTCCACAGGTCGCCGGGATGGTGAGTGGCCGAGGTATCCGAGTAATAGCTATAGGCGGTGATGTCGCTAACGTCGGTACGCGGGCCGTCGGCGCTCAGCACTTGGCCGAGGTTGTTGTAGGTATAGCTCCACCTGCGGTTTTGCCCGGTCGCGGTATCGGTGACGGTTTTGCTTAGCAGGTTGCCGCCCGCGTCGTAATTGAAGGCGGTGCGCCGGCCAGCCTCGTCGATTTGGGTGGGCAGGCGGTAGTTGGCGTGCCACTGGGTACTGCGTTTGCGTTCGATGCTGTTCGGCGCCGGCGTGTAAGCACTGAGGTTGGCCGGGCAACTCGAACTGGGCGCCAGGCCTTCCACCCGGACGGTTTCCAGGTTGTGGCTAAGATCGTAGGCATAACAGCTGAGGTTGCCGTTGAAGTCGGTGCGGCTGGCGAGATTGCCGTTGGCGTCGTAGCTTTGGGTACGGCTTGCCGCAACACTACCGGCTCCGGCGGGCTGGCTAATAGCGGTTAGTTTCTGAACGTTTAAAATTGTTTGAAATGTGTAATGCCGACTGGCATTGAAACTGTCGACGACATCGGTGCTGTTGTCGTTGTTATAGCTCAAGGTTACTTGTTCGGTACCGCCGGCATGTTGCGATAAATTGGCGCGACCTTGGCTATCGTAGTTCCAAGTTGCATAGCGATTGCCGTTTTCGTCGGTGATGCCGGTCAGGGCATGCGGGAAGGCGGTGTTTTCGTAATGGTAAAGTTTGAAGCTGCCATCCTGATAGATCACTTTGCTGAGATTGCCGGCACTATCGTATTGATATTGGCTACTCAGGCCGTCCGGGTAGGTGACGCTGCTGATTCGGTTAGCGGTATCGTAAGCCAGTTGCAGGCTGTGGCCGAAGGGACCGGTGACTCTGGTCAGGCGTTGATTGCTGTCATAGCTGTATGTCGTAGTGCGACCACTGGCTTCGGTGCGGGACACGATGCGGCCGCTGGTATTATAGCGTTCCACCACGCCCAGTTGATCGGTTAGTGTGTAGCCGCTAGCGTCTTGCGTCAGGCTTAACAGGCTATCGGCATCGCCTTGCCAGAGGCCGTTGCTCAATGTGAACCATTCGGCACGGCCATCGGTTTGGTGGATAAAAATCTTGCCGGTTAGAATTTCCAGACTAGACGCTAGCTGGTAGCTCCAGCCGTAGCCCAATGGACCGTTTACATTGAAGGCGCCGCTGTTGTAATGGCGGGTAAAACCCAGGCCGATGGCATCATTTTCAAAGTCGGTTTCGGCTTGGTATTTGTTGCCGGTTGCTGGGTTACAAGGGTTGCCAACGCAGATTTGGGGTTTGCCTATGGTTTTGGGTGGGAAGCTATAAGCGGTGTAGCATTGGTTGGTGGCAGGGTCTAGGGTTTGGCCGGTAGGGCAAGTAACAATGCATTGTGTACCCGATGCATCAAGAGTTTGATTTGCAATAGTACAGTTTGGTTTAAAACCATAAGCGCAAAATGTATGCGGTATAAAATATGCGGGATAGGCATAGTGCCAATATAGCCAAGCAGCGACTCGCCCGGTTGCACAAGACGGGCCAGAAGACCAGCCGCCGTACAACTTACATTCAGAAATATTCCAACCAATATTATTTCCAGTTGCTATGCAGGCATTATGGGCGCTAGATTCATCAACATATTCAGCCGGATATGCAAACGCGGTTGATGAGACTATTTGAATGATCAAGAAAAACAATTGTTTTGGGACAATCCGCACAAAAGCTCCTAATGCAACATTACTTTGCTTTTTCTAATAAAATGTTTAAAAAGTAGAACTCACCAACACCCCTTCTACGTTTTGTCAGCTCAGCATAGCCGTATAAACTAATTGCAGGATTGGGGTTAACGACTAACGGTTACTCTTTTGTGACCGATTCCACACTCGGCCTAATTTGATCAGCGCTTCAGTCAACCCAACAAACAGAGAAAAAATCATGGGCAACAGCTCTAAAAGCTAACCAAAAAACATATTCGCCAATTGACTAACGGGTAAAACGGGCCATGCAAGGGAGAATCAATGCGGAAGCTGAAAGGCAAAAATACGGCCTAAAACGATCACTTGCTTACACGTCAGCCCGAGGTTTTGCAAGTTGGATGCAATTACGCGCCTGCCGAATCAATGTGATTCTTACCCGACTTTGGAATGCTCCCGCCAGTCGATTTTATCCAGCCCGAAGCGTTCGATTTTACGGTACAGCGTAGTCCGTGTTATCCCCAGGTTTTTCGCCGCCAGGGAAATATTGCCCGCGCATTCCCGCAGGCTGGCTTTAATGCCGTGTAACTCCCAGTCTTCCAGGGTCATGGTACGGCCCGCAGCCGCCGATATTGGATAAGTCAGCAGGTTGTCCAAAGCTTTATTGTCGTTCCCCGGCAGCACTTTACCCAGCTCTTCGACAAAATCCAGCGGCAAATCCTGGCGGGTAATCAGTGTGTCGCCGGCGGTGTATAGCGTCGCCCTGATGACGTTGATTAGCTGGCGAATATTGCCCGGCCACGGGTGCTGCTCGATTAAGGCAATCACGCTGGGGCAAATACTGATTGCCTGCGGATTGGGTAGATTAGCCAGTTCGCGCTGCAAGATGTGGTGAATGATGCCGAGTTTGTCCTCGCGTTCGCGCAAGGGCGGCAGGTGAATTTGTGCGCCGTTCAAACGGTAATACAAATCGCGGCGGAAGCGTCCGGCTTCGACAGCTTCCAACAAGGGTACATTGGTAGCCGCGACTATCTGCACATCCACCTTGAGCGGTTTGCTGCCGCCGACTGGCGTGAATTCCGAGGTTTCCAGGACACGTAACAGCGTGGACTGCAAATCCAGGCTCATATCGCCGATTTCGTCCAGAAACAGAATACCTTTGTCGGCTAACAGAAATTTCCCCGGTTTGCCGGCACTGCGCGCGCCGGTAAAACTACCGGCCTCGTACCCGAACAGTTCGCTTTCGATCAAGTCATGCGGAATTGATGCACAGTTGATCGCAATCAAAGGCTGATTTTTCCGCGGCCCGGCCTGTTTCAGCAGATTGACGAAATGATCCTTACCCACGCCCGATTCGCCGGTAATCAGCATCGGAATCTTATGGTGTTGCAGTTTCACGGCCTTATCTACCAAGGCGGTCAATTGTTCTGAGATTGCCGATTCGTATTGGCTGGGTGGTCTTTTGGCGGGTTTGAACGGGATTTTTTCCAACACCCTCGCTTGCGCAACCGGACTCTGGGTTAAGGGCAGGTTGGTATTTAGTAGTACGCACAACAAATGCAAGAATGCGAACAAGGAGTTCATGCTTTCCTGTCTATCGCTGATCAAGCCGATCACGGCTTGGACGTTGTCGTCCTCATCCAGCAAGGGGTAACCGACCGTGGTGAAGGGGTGTAACAGACTGACAAAATGCTCCATGCCCTGAAAGGCAATCGGTTTTTTCAGTTGCGCGGCGGTGCCGATACCGTTATTACCGAGCACCGCCTCGCTCCAGCGGCTGTGCTTTTCGTACAAACTCAGCATGAAGGGGCTGGCAAATGGATTTTCGCCCAAGACTTGTAACAGGTGTCCGTCGGCATCGGTCAATACCAACATAACGCCGGCTTCCTTCAAAAACACGTCGAACTGATGCCCCAAATGCAGCAGCATTTCGGCAATATTGTGAGCGGCACGGTTGATACGCGGCTCCGGATCGGTGGTGAAACGCCAATGATCCCAGCGCGCGTAATTGCCCAATGGCAATTGGTATTCTTCCAGACAGCGGCGCCAGGATTCCGAGACTTCCGGGCGTACCCAGTCCGTATGATCGGGCACGCAACGGCTTTGCGCCATCCAGCGCCAGGCCTGTATCGGTCGATCAACTTCAAACGCTAGGGAGGTTTTGAACGCGCAGGCTTCTTTGATGATTTTAACGTTGTGGGGCAAGTGCAAGGCAATATCCATTTTTCCTCTTGTATTTTGGTGCGCCAATTTAGTATCGGCACAAAACAAAAATATAAAAAACAGAGGTTTAGCTGCTTTTTACGGCGATGTTGTCCAAAATAACAAAATCAAAAAAAGAGGCAATGCGACATAACGTCACATTGCCTTACTCCATTGCAGAATAATGGATAGCTCTAACTTTCGGAGAGAGGAGGTTGAGGTAGAAATAACAATTACATACGGGGATCTTCACGGGTGGCGGCGGCCCATTCCGGCGAATAGCCGGCCATGATGGACAAGTCCGGCACGTTCATGATCACGGTCTCGCTGCTGATCAAAGTAGCCACCACGCTGACTGCATTGCGCAAGGCGGTGCGCAACACTTTTACCGGATCGATAATCCCAATATCCAGAAAATGCCCGTAGTTCAAATACTGCATATCGACGGCAAATGCCGGGTCAGCCTGGGTGGCTAAGCGCATCAGCACGTCTTCGTTATTCAGGCCGCCATTGTTCAACAATTGCCGGAGCGGCGCGCCCAGTGCCTGCTTGACGATGGCGATGCCTTGCTGCTGCTCGGCATTTTCGGCAATCACTTCATCCAGCACCGTTGTGCAACGCCACAAACCCACGCCGCCGCCGGGTAATACCCCTTCTTGCAGCGCAGCCTTGGCGGACAAATAGGCATTTTCGATGCGCACCAGCCGCTCTTTGATTTCCACGTCGGAGATGCCGCCGAGCTGGAAGCTGCCGGTCTTGCCCGACAGGATAGCGATGCGCTCTTCCAGTTCTTCAGCTTCGTGTAAATTACCGGTGGCGGAACCTTCGCCGGGTTTACGGGCGCGAACCAGCGCCAACTCGCGCCGGAGCGCCTCTATGCGGGTGTTCACGGGTTCGCGCGTACCCGCCGCGCCGATGATCGTCGTATTGCCTTCTGAGATGACCGCGCGCTGCGCCTGACCCAGTTGCGCCAGCGTGACGTCTTCCAGCCGCATGGCCTGCACCTCCAAAATGGCAGTACCGCCGGTCAATAAGGCCAAATCGCTCAGCCTGTTGATGCGTTTGTCACCAAAGCCGGGCGGCTTGACCGCTACCACTTTGAAAATGCCGCGCACATGATTCAGTAACAAGCCCGTTAACGCTTTTTCAGCCACCGCTTCGGCGATTACCAGTAATGGACGGCCTTCAGCAGCCACTTCTTCCAGAATAGGCACCAGATCCATAAAGTCACTGATTTCCCGGTCGTACAACAGAATGTAGGGCCGCTCCAAAACCGCTTCGGCGCGGGTTTTATCGGTGATGAAATACGGCGATAAAAAGCCTTGTTCGTAATGGATACCTTCCACAATCTCCAGTTGGTCTTCGCGGCCATTACCCAGTTGAAAGGTCAAGGTGCCCGCTTCGCCAAGCTCGGCCAGAGCCTGTTTCAGGAGCTTGCCGACACCGGCTTCGCCTTTGCTGGCGACCCGCGTAATCTTTTCGACCCAGTCTTCCGAACTGTCGGTGACAGCCGTTTTTTGCAAATGCTGCTCCACCAAGATCAGCGCCAACTCCATGCCTTTTTGCAACTGCATGGGATGAAAACCGGCCGCGACGCTTTTCAAAGCTTCGACCGCCAGACTGTGCGCCAACACAATTGCCGTGGTGGTGCCGTCTCCGACTTCGCGAGACACCGAACCGGCCACATCCCGCAACATGCGGGCACCCAAATCGGCAATCCGATCTTCCATGACGATGGCATTGGCAACCGTAACGCCATCTCGGGTAAAGATGGGCATGATGCCGTCGGTTCGGTGTTGAATCATCACGGCAGGGCCGGCACTACCCAGCGTAACGCTCGCCGCCCGTGCTACCGCATTGATGCCTTGCAGCAGACGTTGGCGAGCTTCCGGGTTGTAAATAACGTGTTTACTCATGTCTAGGGTGTCCCCATCGGTTAGAGGTGCGAATTTAATTTCATCAAGGTTTGCCCTACCTGGGCGCGGGTTTGCCGAGCACGTTGCGCATTGGCCCAGGTACGAATCAGGATTTTGTCCCAGTAATCCAGGCTGCGTTTAAAGTCCAGCTCTTCTTCATCCGTGAATTCCTGATTCCAGAACGCCTTTAATTCCTGAACTCTGGCATCGCCTAATTTTTCAAAAATCTCCTGCTCATCTATCACCAGTTTTCTGATCGTTTCGTCCAGTTGCACAGCCATACCAACAAGAAACTCTACATCGTCGGCTTTCATAGTCGCCTCAGCGTGGTTGCGCGATTTTTCGATAGGAAAAAAAGGCTGATTTGGATCGGCAAACAGGGTGGCCGCGCATGGCAACGGCAGCGCAGCACCCTGTTTGCCCGTGGCGTTAAGGCGAACCGCTAGGCAGGAATTTTTCAAGGTAGATACGTTCCTTAGGGATGCCCATTTCCGCGCACACCGCAAAGGTGGCGTCGACCATACCCGGCGGCCCGCATAGATATAAATCGGGCTTGGCGCCGGTATCCTGCAAATCGCGGCGCAGGATGTCGACCACGCTACCTTTTTCGCAATGCCAATCGTCCGAACATTTCCAGACGCAGTTTCTCAGCTCCAGCGTCGGCATTTGTGCGGCCAGTTGATTCAGTTCATCCAGATGGAAAATTTCCGCCTCGGTGTTGACGCCAAAATAGATGATGCACTTTTGCGGTTCTTCCCATTCGTGCATCCGCCGCACCATCGATAAGATCGGTGCCAGCCCGGTACCGCCGGCCACAAAATAGCGTGGGGTAAAGCCGTTTTCTTTCAAACCGAAAATGCCCGATGGGCCTTTGACATTTAATTTCTGACCCGGCTTGGCGTCGTTTTTTAAATATTCTGAAAATTTGCCGCCATCGACGATGCGAATCAAAAACTCCAGATCGCCGGTTTTATTGGACGTGTTGGCGGGGGAATAAGAACGGGTGATGGTCGTGCCGGGAATTTCCAAATCAAAAAACTGCCCGGAGTCGAACTTGATGGTTTGATCGTCGCCCGTGCGCCGCAGCAGAAGTTTCACCACGTTGATGGAAATTTGCGTCAACTCAATCACTTCCGCTAAGAACGTTAAACCTTCCGGTGAAAATGAAATCCGGTCGTAGGTATAAGGCACTTCGACTTCTAAATTGCTTACGGGGTAGCAACGGCACAACAACACTTCACCTGCTTCTTCCTCTTCATAGGGCAAAGCCTGTGAACTGCATTTGCCCAAAATATAATCGCCTTCGGCGCAAAATCCTTTGCAAGTCGCACAGCCGCCTTCCCGGCAAGACGACATCAAATAAATATCCTGCCGCACCGCTGCCGTGATGACATCCTCGTCTTCGTAACAGTCAAAGCCGACGGATTCCCCGTCTTGCGTAATGATTTTAATTTGATGGGCGCTCATGTCATTCTCCAAGGCATTGGCTTTTGGCCGACACGCTGAAAAATGCCAATACGTGGTCAACCGCACGCCGCGATGCATCCAGGGTTAGCGAGCAGCCTTCCTGCACCAGTTTTTGGTCACGGTAGATGGTCCAGCGCCACATAAACTCCAGATCTTCGCAGAAAGCAGCGTAGGGCGCGGTGTCGTATAGCGTGGTGAGTTTGTCGGCTTCACTCGGAAATGCGGGCGCAACCGCCGACTTAAAATTTGAGAAAAAATCCATAATACTGATTCTATGAAATGGTTCGTTAAGATCGAAGCGCACACAAACGCCATCTCGCTCACGGCTATGTGAGTGACCAGCAGATTTTGTCCGCTATCGGTTTGTTGGCTATAAAGGATGCGCCACGCGCACAGCGTGGCGCATCCTGCCGGACGATTACTGCAAGGTAACCACTTTCACACCGCGTTTCTTACGCAATTCCTCTAACGGCAAGGCGTAGTAGTCGGTGTTGCGCAGTTCCATCAACTTGGTCCCCAACAGGCGGTCGGTGTCCAGAAACACGTTGACCGGCATAACGGGCGGCTTGCAAGCCAGCCGGAAGTTAATGTGAATGCGCTCCGCTTCGTACATGTCCGTGCATGCCTCCATTTTGACGATCACCTCATTGGCCACTTGCTGGGCATTGGCGCCGCAGGTGCAATTGTTGAGCAATTGGGTGTCGTTGAATTCCTTATGTTTCAACAGCGCCAGCTTTTCTTCGATTTTCAACTCGATCCACAGGCCATCCAATTCCAGCGACCAATCGGTTTTGAACGGGCTCATGTGCTTGGCGCGGAAGTCAGTAATGAAGGCGTGCGCCTTTGCCAGGGTATCCAGCGTGGCAATTTTGGCCATCCAGGCATTACGGGTGGGATTGTCATGAATATTTGCCATGGTGTTCTCCTACGCCGCAGCCAAGTCTTTCAGTTTGACGTCAAGACCCATCAACTCGGACGTGATGGTGAAGGTCTCGCCCAGGGTATAAGCTCGGCCGATGGTGGACGACACATCCACCAACAGATCGTAAACACTGTAGTGCTTGCCCAGTAATTCCGAGACTTCGACGCAGTCGATCTCGATTTTGCCGGTGGCTTTCAACCACCAAAAACCGGCGCGGTCTTCCACCACCAGCGTGGGGTTGTCCGCTTTATGCGACCCCAGCAAAATCTCTTCCACCACGGTGTTGAGTTCATCGGATTTTTTCAGAACCAGCACCACTTCGTGGCTTTCATGTACGACCTGGTTGTCTTCGGCAAAGTATTCATCGGCAAAGGCTTTGCCGTGTTTTTGCATGATGCCTGCGTTGTAAGCATTTGAACTTTTCGACATGAGTTTTCCTTATTTGAGTCCGCTTAACACGGTTTTGACGAGGGCGGCGGTATCGACTTTGTAGTTAATCGGATCGGCAAAATCGCGTTTCCAATCGGCAAACACCCTGACCAACGCGGCTTCGATGGCGGCTTTGTCGCTGACGCCTTTGATTTCCGGAATCGTGGCGTAAATTGCCATGAAGTCCTTCAGCGCATTAACGGTTCTGGGCAGCCATTTATTGGCCCAGGCCCGCATCAGCCGGTTGTTGTAATCACCAAACTCCACATCGGCACCCAGACAGGTATGGAACATGTCGGTGGTGATGCCTTTGGTTTGCGAGAAATACAACTGCATTTGATTGATAAAGAACGGGGTCAAGTTGTCGCCGTAGTAAGACGACAAACGCATAAAGAACTCCCGGCGTACAAATTGACCGAAGATCGGATCGCAAATCATATGACCCGAGAACAAGATTTCATTCCAGTCATAGGTGGCTTGCCAAATATCCTGTACCAGTTCCCTGGCGCCTTTGAAAATCGCGCCTTTAGTCCATTCCTGTTTAGGAATGTCGGTGGACTCGGGGAAGCCCGGCACCAATTTAGACAAAAAGGTTCGTTCCGCTTGAATCATTTGCGCGTTATCGACCTTGTCCAAACCGATCATCGCACTGCTCATCCGCAAGGTGTCGCCCAGGCAATCGCGCACCACGGAGGAGTGCGAATTGAACAAGCCATACTCGTAAAAGCCGAAGGCGCCGAGATAATCGCCCAATACTTCATCGCGCCAGACCGGATCGATGGAACGCACATGGCCGTCGGCGGAATAGGCTTTCAGGAAGCGGTCGGTATAGCGCCACTCTTCGGCTTTATCCTTGACGTACAGCGCATGCCAACGAAAGGCTGGATCGCGGTGCGCCAGCCAATCCGAGCTGCGCATTTCGGTGGATTCGTTACTCCAAGACGGACGGCCGCCATGGAACTTTTGAGTCCAATCACCCCAGTCCAAACCGCCGGGAATCCAGTCCGGTGTGGGCTGGCTATAGCAGCACAACACTTCGTATTCATTGATCCGCTTGCCGCGCGGCTTCATGAAGTAGTTCATTTTGCGCTGGGTTTCCAGAGGTTTGTCCGGCACTGCGGCCATGATCACTGCGGCAATTTCCGGGTCGGTCAGGCCGCGTCTGCCGCCATTTACTTCTATAGACATAAGCTATTTCCTTAAAGAATTGAAACGATTACAGGGCTTTCAAAGGATCGGAAAACACGCAGTTAATCTTTTTGATGTCGTCCAGCGTCCACAACTTGCCGTCTTTGTTGGTGTGTGGCTGGCTGATCAGGGTTTTGCCGTCGCTACGCACGCCAAAGCCTTCGGCAATCACCTCGGACAACTCGCGGCCTTCGTATTGTTCGAAGATGTTTTGGCACTCATAACGCTCAGGCTCGGACAGCCACATTCTTTCGCCCCATTGGTCGCTGAAGGAATGTTTTTTGCCGTTGTATTCCAGTACCCGCAAGGTGCTTTCGCCTTTGCAGTAACTCGGGCAGAACGGTACTTGCGAAACCCGGTCGATATAGATCGGATGGTTGTTTTCGATGAACCATTGGATGGGTAGAAAGCCGCTGCTGGGATCTTCGCAACCACGGGCGCGCCATTCGTCGTAGACTTTGCCGTACATGTCGTACCAGCCTGGGTAGTTGGCTTCGTACCACTCAGCCTCTTCCTGGGTCGGCAGGCTCAAACGGAAGAAGCCGGTGGGCCATAAGGCATAAGCGATCAGGAACAAGTCGTGATGCGCCCAGTAAGCGTCTTTTTTGGCGTCGCGCAAGCTGCGTGGCGACTCGACGCCGTATTTGCCCAAACGGCCGATCCAGATACCGCCCCAATCTTCGTACACCCAGCGGTTCCAGGTTTTCACCCAAGGCTCGACTTTGAAATGACTGCCGTACTCGAACATCATGCCCAATACCGGTGTGAAGTATTTTTGTTGGGTCCAGAAGGCGTTGTTCAAATCGGTATTCAGATATTTCGAAGCCGCTTCGTCGTTGGCGATGGATACCACGGTTTGATAACCGTTAGCCATGTGACGCAACTCGTCGGTTTCGATGGACAAGAACACGGTCGGCGTCATTTCGTCGCCGTTGGCGGACGCCCATTCGGTTACGGCCACGATCAATGGATTGGTAAAGCAGGCTTCGCCGACCAACTGCAGGTTGATGGAGCATTCCACCGCGTCACCGGAAATAAAGCCGTCCGAGAATACCCGTTTCATGCCTTTCCACAGCGGACCAATGGCCCGAGTGCGGCGGGCATCGTTATGACCGGCAGCGTCTTGCCCTTG
Source organism: Methylomonas fluvii (assembly GCF_014850975.1). Taxonomy (GTDB): domain Bacteria; phylum Pseudomonadota; class Gammaproteobacteria; order Methylococcales; family Methylomonadaceae; genus Methylomonas; species Methylomonas fluvii. Next base: position 821,771 of record NZ_JACXST010000001.1, read on the forward strand.
TTTGGCAAAGTAATAGTTGATGTAAGCACATTGATTGGTGTGACGAATTTCGTCCAGCACTTGGCCCAAGTAACCGTTTTTTTGTTCGGGCGCGGTTGCCGAATCCCACAGCATGCCGGTCGCGGCAATGGCGTTGTATTCGCCCACTTCCAGGAAGTTGGAGATGACCTTCATCGACTCATTCCATTTCGGATGCACGCGGTTCGCGGCATCCACCCGCGTCAACACGTCTTGCAAGCTGCCGAATTGACGCTCGTCCTTCACCGATTCCATGCGGGCATATTCTTTAGCGATTAGCTTGAATTGCTCCTTGGTATCGTTGGCCATTTTGTATTTGGTCGAATACTTGGTGCGATTCTTATCAAAATCCCAGGTAAAGCTCTGCATCCATCTGTGAACCTCCTGTGCCCCTACGCTAACAGGCGCCGGATTGGCGGCCAATGCGTCGGTTGCGGCTTTTGTAGCGGTGCTTATAGCCATATTGAATCCTCGTTGTGGTGTTATAAGAATGGCGAGGCTGTCGTCATTAAGCTAAGCGGTGACTTTCCGTTGCCTTAAAGCGCTGATTGGCCTGGACTGACGCCAGCCTCGGTGGTCAGAGTGCAACACGTGTGCCAGTATTGCGTTATTTGATTAAGCCTTTTATTAACAATGTCTTAGGTGGCATTGCCTATAGCTTGGAGCCGGCGCTTTTTAAAGAATGGGCGTCCAATAACTGGACACTGCTTAGAAATAAGACGTCCAGTTCGCGGGTTTTACTGGTCGATACCGGCACTGCGATACAATGCGGATTTTGTTTGGATGAAGAGTTGATTCGGTATGAAACTACTGAGCTATAAATACAATGGTCAAGCACATATTGGCGCACTGGTTGGCGAGCAAATCGTCCCGGCTGGCTCGGATTTGCCCGACAATATGCTCGATTTTCTGGCGGCTGGGGAGTCGGCGCAACAAGCGCTGCAAACATTGATCACTGCTGGCGGCAAGCGCATCGGCCTAGGCGACGTGCAGTTGCTGGCGCCGATTCCGCGTCCCGGCAAGCTGTTGGGTGTTGGTTTGAATTACGCCGATCACATCGGTGAAACCGGTATGGAAAAACCGGAATATCCGACCTTTTTCACCAAACAAAGTACCTGCGTCATCGCCGATGGCGACGCGATTCATCTGCCGCCGGTGTCGGACAAGGTTGATTACGAAGGTGAGTTGGCGTTTGTGATTGGAAAGCGCTGCAAACAGGTGCCTGTCGAGCAAGCGCATGAAGTCATCGCTGGCTACACCATTTGCAACGATGTGACGGTGCGCGATTGGCAGCAACGCACACCGACCTGGACCTTGGGAAAATCCTTCGATACTCATGGTCCACTGGGGCCATGGCTGGTGACGGCCGACGAAATCGCCGATCCGCATAATCTAAGTTTAAAAACCTGGGTGGGCGAGGAGTTACGGCAAAACGGTAATACCGGCGAGATGATTTTTAATTGTTACGAGTTGATTGCTTATCTGACGCAAGTGATGACTTTGGAGCCGGGCGATGTGATCAGTACCGGTACACCGGCCGGGGTGGGTGTCAAAATGAAGCCGCGCGGTTATCTGAAGCCGGGGCAAACCGTGCGTATCGAGATTGAAGGCATCGGCGCGCTAAGCAACCCGGTGATTGCCGAGCCGGAACATTTTTGGGTCGGCGCCTGAGGTTAAGCATCGATTAAGTCTGCCTCGGATATGCTAAGCCCAACTTTACATTAGAGGGCCAACCAGCCAAGAGGCAGTCATGAAAACCATACAAGTCAGCATTCTTACTATCGCCGTATTAACCCTGTCGGGTTGTGCGACCGGCTATTATCAGCGTGACTATGGTTATGGCAGTGCTTACTCGTCGCCCGGTTATTACCAAAGCTACGGGCGTAGTTATTCCAGCCCGAGTACCAGTATTACTTACGGCCGCTACTATGTGCAGCCGAGTTATCGCCCGGAGCATCATCACGACGATCATCATGACTGGCACCTACCTGCGCCGCATTTCGATCATCGTGTTGGCGGTTGGCAGGGGCGGGACTTGGGGCGTCGGGACTTTGATCGTGAACGGCATACCGAACAAAGATCCCTGCAGCAGCAATCGATGCCGGAGCGGCAGGAACGCGGTTTCGGGCGCAGGGACAGCGACGGCGACCATCAGCGCGGCGGCTGGGGTGGCCGTTTCGGCAGACGCGGCGACTAAGCGCGCCGAGGCGCGCAGTGGATTTCTACAATTCGATGCGGATTCCCAGCTCGATCACGCGTTCGACGGGGATTTTGAAATACTCTATCGCGCTGCTGGAATTATGCGTTAAGAAGCTGAACAAGGAACGCCGCCATTTCGGCATCGGGCTTTTGCGGCGGAACGACAGTTTCTCGCTACCGATAAAAAACGATACGGATTTTTGATCGATATCCAAGCCTTCGTGGCAGCAAAGTTGCAGGGCGCGGCGCACGTCCTGTTCCTCCTGAAATCCGAAATACAATTTCACCCGATAAAAGCCACCGCTATCGCCGAACATGCGGATTTTGACCCTATGGGCTTCATCCACGTAAGGTTCTTCGCGGGTCACGATGGTCAGCACGATGAGTTTTTTGTGCATCACATGGTTGTGCTCTAGGTTATGCAGCAAAACCTGCGGCACACCATGTACGCTCCGGGCCATATAGATAGCCGTGCCGGGCACCGTAACCAGAGGCCGGTCTTTCAAGCGTTCGTCCAAGTCCTCGAACAACACCCGTTTTTCGTCCAGGTATCTGGCTAACAATTCCTTGCCTTTGATCCATGTGGTCATAATCAAGAAAAACACCGTACCCACCACCAGCGGCAACCAGCCGCCGTGCGGGATTTTCAGACTGTTGGAAGACAGGAACAGCAGGTCGATAATCAAAAAGGTCGACAGAAAAGCAATGCTGGTGGCTTTGTTCCATTGCCATAGGGCCTGGATGACGATAAAGGCCAGGATGGTGTCGACAATCATCGTGCCGGTCACCGCAATGCCGTAAGCGGATGCCAATGCGGACGACGATCTGAAGCTCAAGACCAGAATAAACACCGAAACCATCAGCAACCAATTCACGGCAGGTAAATAGACTTGCCCCATTTCGTCGCCGGACGTGTGGCGAACATTCATCCTGGGGCAGTAACCGAGTTGTATGGCTTGCCGGGTTACCGAAAACGCCCCGGAAATGACGGCTTGCGAGGCGATCACGGTGGACAGTGTCGCCAGAATCAGCAACGGATACAGGGCCCAATGCGGTGCCATCAAATAAAACGGATTTTCGACGGCTTTGGGATTGCCGATTAACAACGCGCCTTGACCAAAGTAATTCAGCAGCAAGGCCGGAAATACGAAATAGAACCAGGCGCGCCGAATTGGTTTCAAGCCGAAATGTCCCATATCGGCATATAAGGCTTCGGCGCCGGTTATCGCCAACACCACTGCGCCCATGATTAAAAAGCCTTTCCAGCCCAATTCTATTAATAAGCTGACCGCGTAATAGGGGTTGACTGCCATCAATACATCCGGATGCTGGACAATACTGATGCCCCCCAAAAGACCCAGCGTGGCAAACCAGAAACACATGATGGGTGCAAACATTCTGCCGACTTTGCCGGTGCCTTTGGTCTGGATAAAAAACAGAACACTGAGTACGACAATGGTAATTGGCAAAACGTAATGGTCCAAGCGCGGCGCCACGATTTGCAAACCTTCCACGGCGCTGAGTACCGAAATGGCCGGGGTAATCATGCTGTCGCCATAAAACAACGAGGCGCCAAGCAGGCCGATGGTGACGATAAATGCCTTGCGTTCCGGATTATCTTTGGACCCCTGCAAAGCCAACGCCATCAAGGCCATGATGCCGCCTTCGCCCTTATTGTCGGCGCGCATGATGAAAATCGCGTATTTGGTGGTGACCACCAAGGTGATAGCCCAAAAAATCAAGGACAGCACCCCGAGCACGTGGGTGGCGTCGGTAGGCAAGCCGCCGTGAAAAACCTCTTTTACCGCATACAAAGGGCTGGTGCCGATGTCCCCAAACACCACGCCTATCGCACTTAAAGCCAGTGTGTTGACTTGTCCCTGGGTATGATCGGAGTGTTTTACGGGCATATGGAATAAATCGGAGATACAAGACGGGAGTGGAAATTATGCCACAGATTGTAAATTAGCCCGAAACAGTCATCAGCCAGTGGGGATTTTGACGGCTGAAACGTCTTAGTAAGGAATGGTTAGATAGTGTTGTTTCCTGTAAGGATGGCTGTCGCGCTAAGACGTATTAATTTACAATGCCCGGCTAAATTCGAATCGCGCTTAATTTTGTATTCAACAGTTTATATGTATTTATTTAAAAACCACGAGGATGCTTTGCAAAATAAAGAGTTAGCGTCGTTCGGCGGTTATCTGCCGGCAGTGGCAAGCGGTTCCGGCTCATTTTGGCGGACGCTATGGGGAGAGGAACGGCCCGCCAGCATGCTGAGGCTGTTAACGCTATTAGTCGCGTTGCTGCATGTTTGGGCTTTGCAGCAATTATTGAAACCCGAGGAAAAAGTCACGCCGGCGCAGCCTTTGATGATGGAAGTATCGATGATTGCGATGTCTGCGCCTAAGCCCGCCGCCGCCCCACCACCTCCCGCCCCGCCGCCACCCAAAAAAGAGCCGCCGCCGAAAAAGCCGCAGCCAAAGCCGGTACCCAAAAAAGCGCCGCCCATCGTGCAAAAGGCGCCTGAGTATGCGCCGGTTGAGCCGGTTTCCGAGCCGCCGCCGACACCGGTAAGCAATACAGCGAGCAGTGCGCCGGTAACGACTACGACGACCAACACGACCGCAACCAACGCCGAGCAGTTTACCGAAGCCAATTTTCGGGCGAACTACGCCCACAACCCCAAGCCGGAATATCCGATGATTGCGAAAAGCCGCGGATGGCAGGGCAAGGTGATGTTACGGGTGCAAGTCTCACCGGAGGGTTTAAGCGATTCGGTGGCGGTCGAGCACAGCAGCGGCCACGAGATGCTAGACGAATCGGCGGTGGAAGCCGTGAAAAAATGGAAATTCATTCCGGCCAAACGCGGCGAAACGCCGGTGGCCAGTTCGGTGATTGTGCCAATAATTTTTACTTTGCGTGAATAAAAATCGGAGAGATTAATGCCCTACCATATAGCCCCGGAAGCGGTTATCGACGCTACCCTTTACACATTGCTGGTGTTTTCGTTGATAACGTGGACGTTGATTTTTTTCAAAATCTGGCAGTTTGCCAAGAATAATTATTACAACAAACAATACGACAGCGCTTTTTGGGACACTACTGATTTAAAAGCCGCCGAGCAACTGCCCGCCGAAACCGCACGCGGCCCCAAAGCTCGCGTTGCAGCCTGCGGCTTTGCCTGGTTGGCGGAAATGACCCATCCGGAAACCTGCACCAGCCTGAAGTTTCGTGGCTCTCCACAAGACTTGCTGGAACAAACCTTGCGTAAACAGACGCAGGACGAGCAGCGCCGAATGGAAAGCGGCTTGACGATGTTGGCCAGTATCGGCAGCACCGCGCCATTCGTCGGCCTGTTCGGTACGGTACTGGGCATTATGCATGCCATGCACGACATCAGTGCCAGCGGTTCGGCCAGTTTGGACGTAGTTGCCGGGCCAATCGGTGATGCATTAATTGCTACGGCTATCGGTATCGCCGTAGCCGTTCCGGCAGTGTTGGCCTATAATTTCTTCCAGCGTCGCGCCAAGCACCATCGGGCTTCGCTGGAAAATTTCGTCGAAGGTTTCCTGCATATCGCCTTCGGCGACTCAAACATCAATACCAGTAAAAACAAGGATTAATTACATGGGATTTAAAACAAACTCAGACGACGATGGGCCGGTTAGCGAGATTAATGTTACGCCGCTGGTAGATGTGATGTTGGTGTTGGTGATTATCTTGTTGGTCACCGCACCGTTGTTGACCCAATCGGTCAATGTGGCTTTGCCGAAAACGGCCTCCACGACGCCGGATTTGGAAAAACAGCCTATGCAATTGGGTATCGACGCGCAAGGTGCCGTAACCCTGAATAAAAACGCCGTGGCCGATTTAGCGGCGTTGGATACCACGCTGAGGAACGAATTGGCCGGCAACCCCGAGCTAATTATTCACATTTATGCCGATCAAGGCGTGAATTACGGTAAAGTTGCGGAAGTGATGGCGACAGTGCAGCATGCCGGGATTTCCAAACTGGCATTTGTGACGCTGGAAAAATAACCAATATCGGCTGGGTTTTCTTACCCAACCCGCGCTCCACCCTCGAACGCGTTAACTATTCTGTTTACTAAATCCGGGTTACCGATTACCCGGATTTATTTTTCCCCACATTCTTTTCAATATATTCGATCATCAAGCCGGCAATATCCTTGTCGCTGGTTTTTTCTATGCCTTCCAAACCAGGGGAAGAATTGACTTCCATCACCAGCGGTCCGCGTTTGGAACGCAGCAAATCTACGCCGCAGACATTGAGACCCATGATTTTGGCGGCGCGCACTGCCGCCGAGCGTTCCTGCGGGGTCAATCGGACCAGCGTGGCCGTACCGCCCCGATGCAGATTGGAACGAAACTCGCCTTCGCGGCCTTGCCGCTTCATTGCCGCCACCACCTTGTCGCCGATGACAAAGCAACGAATATCGCTACCTGCCGCTTCCTGAATGAACTCCTGCACCATGATGTTGGCATTTAGGCCCATAAAGGCTTGAATCACACTATGCGCGGCGTTATGAGTTTCCGCCAGCACGACGCCTATGCCTTGCGAACCTTCCACCAGTTTGATCACCAGGGGCGCGCCGCCGACTTCGGCGATTAGATCTTCGATGTTGTCCGGATTGTGGGCAAACGCGGTAATCGGCAGATCTATACCCTTGCGCGCCAGCAACTGGCTGGACGCCAGTTTGTCGCGGGAGCGGCTGATCGATGCAGAATTGTTGAGGACGAAGGTGTTCATTACCTCGAATTGCCTAAGCACCGCCGTGCCGTAAAAGGTGATAGACGCGCCGATGCGGGGAATAACCGCGTCGTAACCCACCAGATTTTCACCCATATAATGAATGGACGGCTTCATGGAGGTGATGTTCATGTAACAGTGGGTCGGATCCAATACCCTGGCCTCATGGCCGCGAGCGGCGGCGGCCTCCAGCAGCCGGACGCTGGAATACAGCGTCGCGTCGCGCGACAAGATTGCTATTTTCATAGGTAAACAGTGCCGGGTTTACAGATGAATGCCGTCAAAATCGCTGACTTGCACGTGTTCAGTGCCGGAGTCGGGAGCCTGGTCGCGGACCAGCCAGCAAGTCGCGAAGCCGGCCTGGCGGGCGGCGTCCAATTCGTCTTTTATATCCGACAAAAACAGGATTTGTTCGGCCGGCAAGCCCAGCTCGGCGGCAATTCGCTCATACGATGTTGCCTCTTTCTTGCCCCCAATGTGCGTATCGAAGTAACCGGAAAATATGGGGGTAAGATCGCCGAAGTCGCTGTACCCAAACAGCAGCTTTTGCGCCTGCACCGAGCCGGAGGAATAGACATACAACTTATAACCCAGGCCAAACCAGTTTCTTAAATTGCGCACAGCGTCTTCGTAGACATGGCCGGTAAAATCAGTGTTGCGATAGCCTTCCTGCCAGATCAAGCCCTGTAAGGATTTCAACGGCGTAATCTTTTGATCGGTATCTATCCAGTGGATGAACTGCGCAATCAGCGCGTCCTCATCCAGTTCGCCGCCGGCTAACTGGTTGGCATCGGCCAATAATAGCTTGATCTCGGCTTGCTCTCGATGGCGTCTCACAAAATCCGGCAAGCGGGCGCGGGCGTACGGAAACAACACGTCTTTAACAAACGACAGCGATGACGTTGTGCCCTCAATGTCGGTAACGATAGCCTTGATCATAAGCCGGCGACGTATTGGTCCAACGTCGGAAAACTTTCTGCAATCGGATTGCCGGTAAAATCCGCCACCCAGCCGTCTTCGGTGGTGAACAGGCGTATGCATTTAAACGCCGGATTTTCACCCATATCGAACCAATGCGTCGTATTGGCAGGCACACTGATCAGATCGCCTTGCTCGCACAGCACCGCATAAACTTGATCACCGACGTGCAGATAAAACAGCCCTTTGCCTTCTACGAAGAAACGCACTTCAAAATCGCTGTGGGTATGCTCGGACAAAAACTTCTGCCGCAAGGCCTCTTTATTGGGATGGTCTGCGTTCAGGCTGATGACGTCCACCGACTGAAAACTGTATTGCTGTTTGAGTTTGTCTATCGAGCTTTGATAAGCCTTTAGTACCGCTTCGGCATCATCCGCCTGCGAAAATTCGCAATCGGCCTGCCAGCGTTCGAACTGTACGCCAATCCCTTTTAGTTGCTCGGCGATGGCTGCAAAGTCGCGAAACGTATGGCCTTGTTGAGGTTGATCGGCAGGGTAAAGGGTTAATGCGCTCATAATCGTGTTACTCCATGTAGGCGAATTTCAACGTCGAATAAAAATTCCAGTGCTTCCAGATGCCGTAAGGCATCATCTACCGATGCGCCCCAAGTATAAAAACCGTGGCCGGCAATAATATAACCGTAAACATCATGAGTATGATGGTTCAGGTAATTGTCCACCTTGTCGGCTAATCGGGGAATGTCCTGATCGTTAGCAAAAATCGGGATGGAAATGCGGGTCTCATGGGTATTGATGCCGGCAAAGGCCTTGAGCAGTTCGTAATCCTTCAGCACGATCTCATGTTTGAACAAGCGCGCCGTCAACGTGGCGTTGATCGAATGGGGATGTAGCACCGCCTGGACGTCGGGAAAACGTTGGTACAGTGAAGTATGCAATAGCGTTTCCGCCGAGGGCTTCTTGCCGTCCAGGGAATGACCTTTGCTGTCGATCAACATGATGTCATCGGTTTGCAAGCGGCCTTTATGGCGGCCGGATACGGTAATCGCAATATTGCCGTCGCTGAGTTTGGCGGAAAAATTGCCGCTGGTGGCTGGCACCCAGCCCTTGCTGTCGATGAAGCGGCCGGCGGCAATCAACTGATCTGCCTTGCGGAAAAATTCGTCGGTTTTTGCTGTCATGGAGTATTTTGCGGATTGCAAAAGAAAAAGAAGAGAAAGAGTTGGCCTGTAAGCCGGGTTCTGTCTTGAACAGCCATTCATCTAGGCGTCAGATCACTCTGACGCTCAAGCAATCTACCCAGGAGCAGCGCGGGCCACGCCAATGCTCCTCTATTTGATCTTGCTCCGGGTGGGGTTTACCCTGCCACACCTGTTACCAGTTGCGCGGTGCGCTCTTACCGCACCATTTCACCCTTACCGGGTTCCGAAAAACCAGGCGGTATATTTTCTGCGGCACTTTCCGTAGGCTCACGCCTCCCAGGCATTACCTGGCACCCTGCCCTATGGAGCCCGGACTTTCCTCCCTTTTATTTGCATAAAACGGCGACTGTTCGGCCAACTCTGCTGGGGATTATACAGGCAATGCCGGGAAATAGGGGTAATTGCGCACTTTAGCTGCCCAGGGAGGAAACATACGGGATGTGCTGGATTCGGTAGCCGCAAAAGTCGAAGACCACTGTGGCGGCGAAAGCGAAAAGGTACGCGATGCCTATCAAGCTTCAAATCACTGGACGGGGTTTTCTCCCGTATGCCGCGCCGAGCACCGGAGCTTTTATCGAGAACAGCCCGAAGGGGCACCGCAGGGATGCGGTGCGTCGGCGGAGGGGCTGGGAAGCCCCTTCTGCCGACCCTCGATAAAAGCTTCGGAGCGCAGGATAAAAGCGGCATCCGGGCCGCCTTTTCTTTGGATACTTTCTTTTGGCGGAGCAAAAGAAAGTATCTCGGTTGTCGGTCCGAGAATCGACATTAAATCCAGCCGTCGCGTTAGCGACGCAAAGCCGTGCCCACCCGACGAAGATATGAAGCTACCGAATTTCATGTTTTGTAGATATTTGAGTTGTATCAAAGCATTCTTTGAGTGGTGAAAAGAAAATCAATGCCAAGATTGCTCCCCACAGCGTACCGGCGAGATCCGTTAGAACTAGTGACCAGCCTGACGCAACATTAATACCAAGCAATGGCCAAACAAATAAAGCAAGGACCGTGATAACAACAGCGAGACGCCGTGCCCAAGGACGAAATAAGTACAACCCTACAATTACCACAGCGAGGCTCACCAATAAAACCAAAATCAATATTGCCAAACAAATTAGCACTATTAATGACAGATTAGCGTCGCTGGCTTCTTGAGCATTTCTTAGTGATTCGGGTATGAAAAAAGGGAAAACAAAGTCGAATACGCCGCCCAATATAGCAAGCACCATGTATGTTAAAAGAGTGTATCGAAATTGCGTTGGAGACATAGCCTTTACCCATCTGCTGTCATGTGCCGAAAAAATTAAGTCGCTTGTTAGTCAGTAACCCGCATAAAGCAATGCTATCAACCCCCGATTACAAACACCCTACAGTTTCAAGAAAAACAAACTCACTCACAAACCTCCACCTCAAACACCGTCCCCTTAACCGCCACCACTTTCACCTTAGCCCCCAGCGGACTATCCTCCCCGTGCACCTTCCAAAAGGTATCATCCACCTTAATCTTGCCCTGACCATTCTCGATAGGCGCGATCAGAAAAAAGGTGCGGCCGATGTATTGCGCACCGCGCTGATTCAATAAAGGATGATCGGTGGCATCCACGACGCGGGTGCGGGCGTATTTGCGCCAGCCCAATACCGACAACACCGCCAACAAGGAAAACATCAATAACTGCACGTTGAACGGCGTGGTCGGCACTAACAGCACCACCGCGCCGACGATGAACGCCGACACCGCCAACCAAAGAAAAAAGAAGCCGGTGACGACGATTTCCAAGGCTAAAAATCCTACCGCCAACACCCACCAATACCAAAACACAATATCTTGCTCCCCCATAATCAGGCCTTTTTGTTTAAGGCTTCTTTAGCCAGTTCGCCGATGCCGCCCAGCGCGCCGATGACGCTGGAGGCTTCCAGTGGCATAAAAATCAGCTTGCTGTTGTTGGCTGAGGCGACGTCTTTCAAGGATTCGATATATTTTTGCGCCACGAAATAATTGATGGCTTGCACGTCGCCCTTGGAGATGGCTTCGGACACCATCATCGTGGCGCGGGCTTCCGCTTCCGCCAGACGTTCGCGGGCTTCGGCGTCGCGGAACGCGGCTTCTTTACGGCCTTCCGCATCCAAAATCGCGCCTTGTTTCAATCCCTCGGCTTTCAAGATTTCCGCTTGCCGCAAACCTTCTGCTTCCAGAATCTGTGCGCGTTTTTCCCGCTCGGCTTTCATTTGCCGGGCCATGGAATCCACCAAATCTTTGGGCGGGGCAATGTCCTTGATTTCGATACGGGTGACTTTAATGCCCCACGGTGAGGTGGCCTCGTCGACCACGTTTAGCAGGCGGGCGTTGATTTCGTCGCGGCGCGACAGCAGTTCGTCCAGGTCCATCGAACCCATCACGGTGCGGATATTGGTCATCACCAGATTGATCACCGCCACGTCCAGGAAATTGACCTCATAGGCTGCTTTGGCAGCATCCATGATCTGGTAAAAAATCACCCCGTCCACCCGCACCATCGCGTTGTCTTTGGTAATCACCTCTTGCGACGGCACGTCCAGCACCTGTTCCATCATATTCAGCTTGCGGCCGATGCGGTCGATGATCGGCATGATGATATTTAAGCCGGGCGTCAAAGTCGCGGTATATTTACCGAAGCGTTCGACGGTGTACTCCATGCCTTGCGGAACAGATTTAACGCTCATGAACACCATCAAAACCGCAAATACCAACAACATTATTGCGAATAAACCAAAGCCGCCCATAGCGCCTCCTAAATTATGAAAATGAATTGTGTATTGCCAACGGTCACGCGGCTAATAATAATGTATGTCTCTTTAACTTGCTGGAAACAGGGTTCCGATTCATGAATACTTTGATCTACTACAGTTTTAACGTAATGATATTGGCGGTGGTTATATTGATCATCGGCATGATCAAACCCAAGTGGATACTGCTGTGGATGGACAAACCCGGCCGCCTGCCTATCATCGCCATTGCCGGCGCCATATTCATGGCTGGCGCGGTGATGTTCGGCGAAGGCAATAAACAAAAACAGCAGGAACAAGCCGCGGCCGCGGCCAAGCAACCCGCGCAAAAAGGTGGTGAAGAAGTGCCGGATTTACATTAATCCATCGAATGAGTTCGCGCTGCAAATTTCGCTTTTTGCTTCCCTCACTCCTGCCCGCTCCCTGATGGCTATCAAGCAGGTATGCTGAAATTTGCGGTAGGAAAGGTATATTTAAACTCTAAAGCGCGCGACCAACTTTTTTAAAACCTGCAAATCGCCGGCTTCGCTGTCGGCTTGGTAGCGTAAGCGAATATAAAGCGCGGTGATCCGCTCAATGGCTTCGGCCAAATCCGGGCGCAATTTTTTGGCGCGCTCGGCGACGGTTTGGGGGCCGTCGCCAATTTCAATGCTTAAGCCGGCTTTAGCGAACTTGGCGCAGAACTGCCGGTACAAGCGCAACGCCGGATCTTGGCGGCGCCGGTTCGGCCGCAACAAGCGCCAAGCCACGACACCACCGATGCCCGCCACGCTAATCACCAGCCAATAGCCAAGCTTGACGAAATTATCGATGCCTAAGCTCTGTAAAAACGCTTTCTGATTAACCGTGTCGTAGTTGATGACCCAGCGTTGCCAGTTGTAATCGACGCTTTGCCAAAGTTGCCGACCGCGTTGCAGCCAGGATAAGGTCTTGGCATCGAGTTGCACCGGGCTGAAATTCACCGCGCCGCTGGCGATTTGTAAATCCACATTCACGCCGCGCTCGATGCGCTCCGGGGCGATGGCGGCGGTCGGATCGAATCTAACCCAGCCGCGTCCTTCCAGCCAGGCTTCCGCCCAGGCATGGGCATCGGCTTGCCTGATTTCCAGAAAGCCGCCAACTTCATTGATCTGCCCACCTTGATAACCGCCCACCACTCGCGCCGGAATCTCCGCCACCCGCAGCAAATACACGAAGGCCGTGGCGTAATGGCCGCAAAACCCGGCGCGGCGCTCGAACAAAAACGTCTCTATGGGTTTATCCGGCATCGCCTCTGGGCTAAGGGTGTAATGAAAATTTTCCTGGCGGAAATGTTGTAACAAATTACCGATGAACAATTCGGGCCGGGCTTGCTTGCCTTGTAACTGCTTAACCAGCTCGACCACTCTGTCAGAAGGTTTACCGGGCAATTGCAGGTTTTCCTTGCGCTCGGTTTTACTGATGCCGCCGCTGTTATAGCTAGGCGACGAGCTAATCTGGTACTCGGCACGGTCGCCGGGGTTTTTATTAGTGATTAGCTGATATAAACCGTTGCGGCGTAACCCGCCGCCAAACTCGGTGGGCATCTCCAGCGCAAACACCCAGTTTTGCTTTTGCGGCTCCATCATCAGCGTATAGGCGTAGCTCGGATCGCTGAACGTGGGTTGATCCGGGTTGTTCTCGCGGCCTAACACCGGCGGCGCGCGCCAACTTACTCCGTCGGTACTGGCGTAAATAGGTCCGCGCCAATAGCGCTGCGCGGGCGGCGGCAGTTCACCGTCAAATTTGACCCGAAACACCAGTTCCGGCGAAAGACTTAATTCGGCAATCGAACCCGGTTCCAAGGTATTACTCAGGCCGCTTTTGGCATGAATATCATCGTCCAGCCAACTCCAGTGCGGCGCTTCCAGACGCGGAAACAACACAAACAACACCAGGGCCAACGGCAGGCTTTGTAGAATAATCGCTGCCGAGGTTTTTAATGCCGCCAGGGTTTGCGGCGTGTGACTGTTTTGCGTAATCAAGGTGGCCAGCAAGACCCCGCACACCAGTAGGATATAAAGCGCCATCAAGATACTTTCTTCGTACAAAAACTGGGTGACGGCGACGATAAAAGCCAGATAAACGATCACATACACATCGCGCCGGCCATGAATTTCCAGCAACTTCAAACCCAAGGCCACGACGAATAGGCTGGTGCCGGCATCGCGGCCGAATACCGAGTGCTGCTGGCTGTATAACAAGCCTATTCCCAGCAGCATCAATAAAAACACGCCAAACCGGTTTGGCAAATAGCGGGGTTGCCAAATACTCAGCAAGCGCCAAAGCAGCAGCAGGGTAAAAAAACTGAACAATACCGGCGGAATATGCCAGGCATGCGGCAAGGTAATCAGGCCTATCGAACCCAACATAAACAACATCAGCCGCGTGGAGGGTAGAAAAGGCATGCTCAAAACAGCGCCAAGGCTTGCAGGCAGTTACGGTAATGCGCGGCGCCGTTGTCTGGCGGCAGACGCAAGCCAGGCAGCACCAAGCCGTAGCGTAAACCGGTCTGTTCAGCGTCCACCACCCAACGACATAGCTGGCTGAGACGTTCTTCGGTGTGATGTCCTGGTGCCTGTTGATAATCCAGCCACAATTCGCTGGCACTGGCGCCGCTGTAATGTTTACTGTGCACGCCCTGGCCTTTGGCAAAGGCTTTCCAATGGATTTGCCGAATCGCGTCGCCGCGTTGATAGACTCTTACCCCTTCAAACTCATCGCCGCGGCGGCGATTTTGGCCGGGCTTATCCTGACCGCCGTCGCTATCCGGAAACGGCAGTAGTTTGCTGGCCGGCTTGGGATACACCAGCAAAGGACTATCGAAACGCAAGGGCGCCCAAGCCCGAAATAAACCTAAGGGGTAGGTGCTGGATAGGGTCAGCGTACCCGGCAATAGCCAGCCGCGGTGCGGGGTGGATTGATATAGCGTGATGGTTTGGGTTTGCTCGGCGGCCAAGCTTATCGATAACTCGGATTGCAAAGCCAAATCCAACGCAAAGCGCGGCTGCGAACCGGGATTACTGATCTGGAAATTAAACGGTCCGGCCTGGCCGGCAAACACCGCTTGCTGCCGCGCGGGCTGAATCGTTAATCCGGCCAAGGCTTTGAAGCTGTGCAGGATGGTCACGAAAAAAATGCTGGCCAGCAAAAATCCCAGTAAATAAGCCAGATTATTGTTGTAGACAAAGCCGATCAGCACCAGCAACAGAATCAACAACACAAATGCCAAACCGCGTCGCGTCGGCAAAATAAATACCCGCCGCTGCGTCAATACAATCGGTCCTTGGGTCGGCGCCTCGCCGGTAAAAAAGCGCGACAGTTTAAAGCGCTGTTTTAAGGATAAGGCCGCTTCGTTCAAAGTACCGGTACGTGTTTGAGAATGGGCGCGACGATGGCGGCCGAATCGTTGGCGCCCACGTTCAAACGATGCCCGGCCACTGCCGGCAAAACCGCTTGCAGATCTTCCGGCAACACGGCCTTGCGCTTGTCAATAAGAGCCCATGCCTTGGCGGCGGCCAACAATCCCAGTCCGGCCCGCGGCGACAAACCGCTGGCAAAGTCCGTGGATTGGCGGCTGAACGCCAGAATGGCTTGCAGATAATCCAGCAAGGCCGGCGATACGTGTACCTGATCCGCCGCCTGTTGCAAATCGGCCAACTGCGCGGGTAGTAAAGCCGCCGGCAGCTCGTCGATCAAGACATGTCTAGGTTGACCGCTCAGCAGCTCCCGTTCGGCTTGCCGGCTGGGGTAACCCAACTCGACACGCATCAAAAACCGGTCGACTTGCGACTCCGGCAACGGAAAGGTGCCGATCTGGTGCGCCGGATTTTGCGTAGCGATGACAAAAAACGGTTGAGGCAAGGGGTAAGTTCGGCCTTCTACCGTCACCTGCCGTTCTTCCATCGCTTCCAACAAGGCGCTTTGCGCCTTGGGCGTGGCCCGGTTGATCTCGTCGGCCAGGATCATTTGCTTAAAAATCGGCCCAGGGTGAAAACTGAATAACTGCTGATGGGCGTCGAATACTGACGAACCGACGATGTCGGCCGGCAAAATATCGCTGGTGAATTGAATCCGCTGATATTCCAGACCAAACAAGCGCGCCAGCGTGTGTGAGAGGGTGGTTTTGCCGACACCGGGAATGTCCTCGATCAGTAAATGCCCGCGCGCTAATAAGCAGCAAACGGCTAGGCGAATTTGTGATTGTTTACCGAGAATGACTTGATTGGCGGCGGCGAGTAAGTGGTCGAGAGCAAGGTCCATTGTGCAAAAAGCTAGAAATGTCGATGAATCGAGTATAGATCAGCTTGGTTGCACCTGCTATCGGCTTCATTGTATAAACTAGGCATTGACTATCCGGCCAACAGAAGCCGGTTATTAAACCATGCAGCCCTGCTGCGGAGAGCACCATGAAAGACTATACCGATGTACGCGACCAACTATTGAATATGCTGGAAGACCTGGACGACAGGCTGGGGAAAATCACCGAAGACGTCAGACACACCGATAAGCCGCTGGCCCAGGACTTTTCCGAACAGGCCGTCGAAACCGAAAATGACGAAGTATTGGACGCCTTGGGCAATGCCACGCGCGACGAAGTCGAAAAAATTAAACAAGCCATCTCCCGTATCGATGCCGGCACCTACGGCATTTGCCTGAGCTGCGGCGAACCCATAAAAATGGAACGCTTGGCTGCGGTACCCTACGCCAATCAATGTATTCACTGCGCCGAAAAAAGCCAGCACCGCTAGGCCGGTCCACCACGCACTAGCATAAGGGTTGATGCCATGCAGGAATAAGCCGGCCGGTTTTGAATTGTGTACTATCCTTGCCGACGATCATTCCTTTTATTGTTGGGACATAAATCATGGATATCGCCGAACTCTTGACCTTTTCCGTCAAAAACAAAGCCTCCGACTTGCATCTTTCCGCCGGCTTGCCGCCGATGATTCGGGTGGACGGCGACATCCGCCGCATCAATATCCCATCCTTAAATCATAAGGAAGTTCATGCGCTGATTTACGACATCATGAACGACAAGCAGCGCCGCGATTACGAAGAGTTTCTGGAAACCGACTTCTCGTTCGCGCTGCCCGGCGTGGCCCGCTTCCGGGTGAACGCATTCAATCAGGATAGAGGCGCCGGCGCGGTATTCCGGACCATTCCGTCCAAGGTGTTAACCCTGGAAGACCTGGATGCACCAAAGTTTTTTGCGGAGCTGTGTACCAAACCGCGCGGCCTGATTCTGGTCACCGGCCCGACCGGTTCCGGTAAGTCCACCACGCTGGCGGCGATGGTGAATCACATTAATACCAACGATTACGCGCACATCCTGACCGTCGAAGACCCTATCGAGTTTGTCCACGAAAGCCAGAAATGCCTGATCAACCAGCGCGAAGTACATCGCGATACCTTAGGTTTCAACGAAGCCTTGCGCTCGGCACTGCGGGAAGACCCGGACATCATTCTGGTGGGTGAGATGCGGGATTTGGAAACCATCCGCCTGGCCTTGACCGCTGCGGAAACCGGACACTTGGTGTTCGGCACGCTGCATACCACCTCGGCCGCGAAAACCATAGACCGGATTATCGACGTGTTCCCCGCCGCCGAAAAAGATATGATCCGGGCCATGCTGTCCGAATCCTTGCAGGCGGTTATCTCGCAAACGCTGTTGAAAAAAGTCGGCGGCGGCCGGATTGCCGCACACGAAATCATGGTCGGCACGCCGGCCATCCGTAACTTGATCCGCGAAGCCAAGGTGGCGCAGATGTATTCCGCGATCCAAACCGGCCGCAAGGACGGCATGCAGACCCTGGACCAAAACCTAAAAGAATTGGTCGACAAAGGCTTGATTACCGCGAAAGGCGCGATGGTCAAAGCCGTCAACAAAGATATGTTCCGTTAAATTTTAGGAGGCGTCATGGACTTTAAAGCCCTATTGGCCCTGATGGTGGAAAAGAAAGCGTCCGACCTGTTTATCACCGCGGGCCGGCCGCCGTCGATGAAAGTTAACGGCAAGGTCGTCGAAGTGTCCAAAACCGTTTTAACTAGCGAACAGACCATGATGCTGGTCCTCAGCATCATGTCGCAACGCCAACGCGACGAGTTTGAAAACACTCACGAATGCCAGTTTGCCTTAAGCGCCCACAGTCTTGGACGGTTCCGGGTCAGCGCCTTCACCCAACGCGACTCGGCTGGCATGGTGTTGCGCCGCATCGAAACCACCATCCCCAGCGCCGAGGAATTGCACCTGCCGCCGGTGTTGAAAGAATTGATCATGTACAAGCGCGGTCTGGTGATGTTTGTCGGTGCCACCGGTACCGGTAAATCCACCTCGCTGGCGGCCTTGATTCGGCACCGCAACGAAAACAGCAGCGGCCATATCATTTCCATCGAAGACCCTATCGAGTTTATCCATCCGCACAAGGGCTGCATCATTACCCAGCGCGAAGTGGGCCTGGATACCGAGTCGTTTGAAGTGGCGTTAAAAAACACGCTGAGGCAAGCCCCAGACGTGATTTTGATCGGCGAGGTCAGGAGCAGGGATACCATGCAACACGCCATCACCTTCGCGGAAACCGGCCATTTGTGCGTTTGTACCCTGCACGCCAATAACGCCAACCAGGCCTTAGACCGCATTCTGCATTTTTTCCCGGAAGAAATGCACAGCCAGCTGTTCATGGATTTGTCTTTGAATCTGCGCGGCATCGTCGCCCAACAATTAATTCAACGCGCCGACGGCAAGGGCCGCTACCCGGCTATCGAAATTCTGTTGAATACGCCTTTGGTGTCGGACATGATCCGCAAGGGCGAAGTACACAAATTAAAAGAACTGATGAAAAGCTCGCGCGAGCATGGCATGCAGACTTTCGACCAAGCGCTTTACGATCTGTATACGGCCGGTAAAATTGGTTACGATGACGCGTTGCACGCTGCCGACTCCCGTAACGAGGTGCGCCTGATGATTAAACTGGGCGCAGAAAACGTCAATTTCGAAACCGCCGGCATGACCCTGGCCGAAAACGACGACGAGGGAGGCAGTCTTTTTAAATAACCCTGGATATAGCTCGCTTGTATACTTTTAACGCCCGTAAAGTTTCGCTAAAAAGTGCCGGTTCGGCACTGTTAATAACACTTCTAGCCGGCTGCGCCTCGCAGCCGCCGGCCGGTGATAAAGCCAATAATCGCGTCCGCACACCCACCCAACAAACGGCTCCCCACCAATCGCGTCAAGCTACGCCTGATCTAAGGCCGTTCGCCAGCGTCGGCGGCTATCACGCCACAGCAGTCACCGGTGATTACGCCGGCTACCCGGCCTTGAACCAATTCATCGAACAGATGGTGCAAAAGCACGGTTTCAACCGCGAATATCTGCAAGGCTTGTTCTCGCAGGCCAAACGCAAGCAATGGACGCTGGATTATCTAGCCAAATCCGATCAGGGCATGAAAGGCAAACCCAGCAAAGGCGGCTGGACCCGCTATCGCGCACAATTTCTGGACGACCGGCACATCAACGCCGGCATCAGCTTCTGGCAACAACATCACGCAACGCTGCAACGCGCCAGCCAGCAATACGGCGTACCTGCAGAATACATCCTGGGCATCATGGCGGTGGAAACCACCTTTGGCAGCTTCGTCGGCAACCATAGAATCATCGATGCCTTGACCACCTTGGGCTTTGACTATCAGCGCCGTGGCGAATATTTCCGCAGTGAACTGGAAAACTTTCTGGTCATGACCCGCAGCGAGGGCCTGGACCCCGGCAAACCGGTCGGCTCCTTCGCCGGTGCGATGGGCCTGGGCCAATTCATGCCCAGCAGTTTTCTGCAGTGGGCGGTGGATTTTAACGGCGACGGCCGCCGCGACCTGTGGAACCCGGACGACGTCATCGGCAGCGTCGCCAATTATTTTGTCCAACACGGCTGGCAGCCAGGCCAACCCATCGTCTCGGCGATACGCGGCAGCTTCAGCGGCATAGACAGCCTGGAACCCGGCGCTGATCATGCTTACCCCTTGGATACCTTGGTTAAAGCTGGAGTAGAGCCGGCTGATGCCTGTAGTTGTGATTATCCGTTGCGATTGTTATTGCTCAGACATCAAAGCAAAGATGAGTATTTACTGGGCCACCCCAACTTTTACGCGATCACCCGGTACAACCAGAGCACGCATTACGCCATGGCGGTGCATGAGTTGGCTTTGGCGATTAAGAGGGGGTATCAGAGGGTAGCCGGGTCGCGCGATATTGCTGGCTAGTTTGTATTTGTGTCGCTGGCGAGACGGCTGGGTTTAACGTCGGTTTCACGAAAAATATCCTTGTTTTTCGTCCTTCGGGGGCGAGCGCATGCAAATCGGCTATCCTGCCGAATTGTCGGCCCGACAGCCTAGTAACTTTTCTTTGTTTGGCCAAAGAAAAGTCACCAAAAGAATCCATCGAAGTGCACCTGATAGGAATCAATAGTCAATATGTTAAAGTTCAAATTTAGCATAACGTAAATGTTAGGGTTGTTGCCTTGCAGCAGCCATGCTCTATCCCGCATGGAGAGCGGTCTGATCAGAGTTCTCCGCCAGGCCCCACAAAATATTAGAGCGTGCTAATCTATACTTGCTTTGGATGTTAGACCATGGCGAATTAAGTTAGACTCTGGCTGCATTTGCTTACGCTGACGATTAACCAACGACAAAAGGAGCTAGCTTTGCCAACCCGACGGGTCGGCAAGTCCCAGCGATTGCGCGGCTCAGCATCTTAAGGGCCTTCGCCGCAATATCGTTCGAAAACAGAGAATCTGCAAATTATTGGGAAATTAACGAAGCCCACCGGTTCATCGGGTGGGAGGAGCAAGCATGGAACTGTTACTTTTTCTTATCGGTGAAAAATATTTTTGCCTACCGCTATCCAGCGTCAAACGGATTGTGCCAATCTCCCCGGTTTATCCCTACAGCGGGCAGACCTCCGACCCCTTCTACGGTATCGATGGCGAGGTTTTTCCTTATGTGTCGCTTTGGGATTTATTGGATATCAAGTCGAAATACTTTGAATATGAGGAATTAAAGTCCTTTTTGGAAATTCGCAGAAAGGATCACCTGGAATGGGTTGCCGAACTGGAATATTCGGTCCGCAACCACGGCACTTTCAGCAAGGCCAGAAACCCCAGGGAATGCGCATTCGGAAAGTGGTATTACGCTTACACACCCCGACACAAAAGACTGCATTTGTTGTTGTCTTGTTTCGAAAGGCCGCATGCCGCCATACATGAACTAGCCGATAAATTGCTGAATATGGCGGAAACCGGCCGAGTCGATGAAGCTTTGTCGGCTTTGAATCAGGCTAAACACACCACGTTAATGGAGCTTTTGAATATTTTCGACTCAACGATTGAATTGGTCGTCGACCTGCAAAGACGCCTAGTCTTGCTCGCCAAACATGATGCCAATTACCTGGCTATCGGCATTGATGAGGTATCTGACATCGTTAAAGTGAAGGCGTCGATGCGTCGTGACAACCCTATTGCAAGGTCCGAGCATTTTTCCGAGTTCGTATCCTTTGAGAATGGCCAGGCTGTGCCGATTATTAATCTTGCATCCTTAGCCAACAATGCGCCGGGGTTGATGGGTAAATCAGCGAACTCGGCAATTTAGCACCCGCAGTGCCGGGCAGATAATGAAATCATCCTCACTTCCAAGTTGTCGTTTTATATTTTAATACCGACGGCTTGGGCGACCAGTTTTTGATTCAGGACGCTAGCGGTTCGTGATAAATTCCCAATTCTCCTTCATAGCCCGACGACCACCATGACCACCATTCGCCAAGCCGATTTCATCCAAAGCATCGCCGATGCCTTGCAGTTCATTTCCTATTACCATCCCAAGGATTTCATCGACGCCTTGTATGTGGCTTACCAAAAAGAGGAAAGCCCGGCGGCGAAAGATGCAATGGCGCAAATTTTGATCAACTCGCGGATGTGCGCCGAGGGCCGCCGGCCGATTTGCCAGGATACCGGCATCGTCACAGTGTTTTTAAAAATCGGCATGGACGTGCGTTGGGATGCGAAATTGAGCGTGACCGAGATGGTTAACGAGGGTGTGCGCCGGGCTTATTTGCATCCGGACAACGTCTTGCGTGCGTCAATCCTATCCGATCCGGCCGGCAAGCGCATCAACACCAAAGACAATACCCCGGCAGTGGTGCATATGGAATTGGTGCCGGGCGACAAAGTGGACGTGGAAGTGGCCGCGAAGGGCGGTGGTTCGGAAGCCAAGTCCAAATTCGTGATGTTGAACCCGGCCGACAACATCGTTGATTGGGTGTTGAAAACCGTGCCAACCATGGGCGCGGGTTGGTGTCCGCCGGGCATTTTGGGCATAGGCATCGGCGGTACTGCCGAAAAAGCGATGTTGTTGGCCAAACAGGCGTGCATGGGTTCTATCGACATTCAGGAATTGATCGCCCGCGGCCCATCGAATGCCATTGAAGAGTTGCGCCTGGAGTTATACTACAAGGTCAACGCGCTTGGCATAGGCGCACAAGGCTTGGGTGGCCTGACTACGGTGCTGGACGTGAAAATTCTGGATTACCCAACTCACGCCGCCAACAAGCCGGTGGCGATGATCCCCAACTGCGCCGCCACCCGCCACGCGCATTTCGTATTGGACGGTTCCGGTCCAGCCATTTTGACGCCACCCAAATTATCCGATTGGCCGGAAATCACTCAAGCCGCCAGCACTGCTCGCCGCGTCAACATCGACGGCCTGACCAAGCAGGACGTTGCCGACTGGAAACCCGGCGAAACCTTGCTGCTCAGCGGCACCTTGTTGACCGGCCGCGATGCCGCTCACAAGCGTATCGTCGATCTGCTGAACAAAGGCGAGCCGTTACCGGACGGCGTCGATTTAAAAGACAAATTCATTTACTACGTGGGCCCGGTCGATGCGGTGCGCGATGAAGTGGTCGGCCCCGCCGGTCCGACTACTGCCACACGTATGGATAGTTTCACCGATAAGGTACTGGAAAAAACCGGCCTGTTAGGCATGATAGGCAAATCCGAACGCGGCCCGAAAGCGATAGAAGCCATCGCCAAGCATCAATCCGTGTATTTGATTGCGGTCGGCGGCGCGGCTTATCTGGTTTCCAAAGCTATCAAACAGGCGCGGGTCGTGGCGTTTCCGGAATTGGGCATGGAGGCGGTACACGAATTCGTGGTCGAGGATATGCCGGTGACGGTGGCGGTGGATAGCCGGGGCGAGTCGATTCACAATACAGCACCGAAAGAGTGGCAATCAAAAATTGGGAAGATTCCGGTGGTATTGGCTTAGGCTTTAGCTCGAAAGCTGCAGGAGTTAAGACTTACGCCGCGCCTTCAAACACGATGCCTTCATAAATCTCGGCGACCGGCAATTCCAGGCCGATGGACTGCAACATTGCCAGCTCGCCGGCTTGATACAGCCGTAAGTCCCATTGTTCGGCGCGCCGGTAACATTCCACGCGTTGCGTGTCCTGAGCGACTAACACATATTCTTCCAGGCTGGGCAACTTGCGGTAGTGATGAAACTTCTCGGCTCGGTCGTACCGTTCCGTGGCGTCGGATAGCACTTCAATAATCAGTTTCGGCTGGCTGTTGTAATGTTCGGCAGTGTCAGCTATCGAGCAGGTGACGTGTAAATCCGGGTAGAAGAAACAGTCGTCGTGGGCAGATTGGACGTGTACTTTCATATCGGAATTAAAAACCCGGCAAGATGTACCACGTAGATGCGCGAAAACCAGACCAGCCAGGTTCATGCTGATGACGTTATGCGACCTTTTCGCTCCCGCCATCGCATACACCTCGCCACTAATATATTCATGCTTGATGTCGCTGACCAATTCGCCTTGCAGATAATTCGCCACGCTGATCGTTAATTTTTCCGCTAGAGCCATGTGCAATGTCCTCGTATTCGCCCGCCAGCGATTTTAACGGCTAGAGTCGTCAATAGATAGTGCCGGTCCAAACCTTGGCCGACCTAAAAACAAGGGCTAAACTCAAAATTCTTTTTTGCTTGGTCATCCATGTCTATTGCTGCGCTGTTATTTATCGGTTTCTCACTCGGTGCCGCCTTGCTGTTGCTGGTCGGCAATATCTTGCAAGCCAGGGAGCCTACGCGCTTTACGTCAAAATTAGCCGGGTTTCTATTGATAGCCGGCTTGGCCGGTATCCAAAGCCTGCATTTAGGCTACTTGTTAAATCGATACGACCAGGTGCATTCCGCGCTGTATTTATTTCTGTTGTACGGGATTGCCCCCAGTTTTTATTTTTACAGCCGGCAACTGTTGCGTGCCGAAAGCAGCTATAGCCGGCGCGATATATTGCATGTCCTGCCGTTCGCGCTGTGCCTGATTTTGCCTTATCGATTGGCCTTGCCCGGTGCCTTTTTCCTCGGCGGCGGCTATTTGCTGTGGCTGGCAAAAACAGTCTATGCATTGCGCGGACAAAGACAACGCTTTCATTGGGAGTTATTGGCGCTGGGGGTTTTGTTTGCCATCGCGGTGGCGGTTTTAGTGTTGGGCTTCATCTGGCCACTACTGGATGAAACCGACTTTATCGGCGCTTACAGTATCTTGATTGGTATGGCGTTTTTTGCGGTGGCGTTGACCTTACTGCGTTTCCCCGGCATTGCCGCCGACGTGTCTGAAGCGGTGCAAGCGACTTATGCGGAATCGACCTTAAAAAATATCGATAAACCGGCAGTGCTGGCCAAACTGGACGCGTTGATGACACAGGACAAACTATATGCGCTGGAAACCCTGAACCTAGGCTTGCTGGCCGAGCAATTGGAGCTGAGTCAGCATCAGTTGTCCGAACTGATCAATACCGAATTTCAACAAGGCTTTTCCCGCTACATCCGCGAACAACGCATCTCAGCTGCCAAAAAACTGCTATTGGCAGAACCCAATGCATCGGTATTGTCGATAGGCTTGACGGTGGGCTTTAGCACCCAGTCCAATTTTTACGCGGCGTTTCGCGATATCGTCGGCGTCGCGCCCGGACAGTATCGAAAAACACACGCCGGCTAAACAAAAAGCTCCAGTTTTATCATTTTGTAAATCCGTAACACTTTGAAATTTATGGGTTTATATCCCGCGTAACTTATTTCTATTCCTGTCCTATCAATCTGGAAGTTTGACCGTTCCGCGGTCGTTAATCTGCTCCTGCCTCTCAACATTTGGAGCAAAACCATGAAAGTTCTATTAACCGGCGTGACCGGTTTTATCGGCTGCGCCGTATTACACGACTTGCTGCGACAGGGCCACCAGGTTACGGCTTGTTGCCGCCATCCCGAACGTCTACTGATCGATAATCCAAACCTGATCCGGTTAAAATTGGATTTTGCCCAGGCCTGCGTGATCGACTCCTGGCTACCGCATCTGCAAGCTATCGACGCAATCGTCAATTGCGTGGGCATTATTGCCGAGAACAACAACCAAAGCTTTGCCCAGTTACATAGCCAAGCACCGATAGCCTTGTTTCAGGCAGGAGCGCAAGCCGGGGTCAAAAAGATCGTGCAAGTTTCGGCTCTGGTTGCCGACGCAGGTGCCGAATCAAATTACCACCTCAGCAAAAAAGCTGCCGACGATGCATTGCGTGACTTGGCCGTGGACTGGTTTGTACTGCAACCGTCGCTGGTTTATGGACCCGGTGGGCAAAGTAGCGGCTTGTTTCATGCGTTTGCCGCTTTACCCGTGCATGT
The DNA here is from genome assembly GCF_014850975.1 of Methylomonas fluvii. GTDB lineage: Bacteria > Pseudomonadota > Gammaproteobacteria > Methylococcales > Methylomonadaceae > Methylomonas > Methylomonas fluvii. The sequence goes on from NZ_JACXST010000001.1 coordinate 847,387, forward strand.
TCTACCGGATGGTGGCCGCCAGCTTTTGCAACCCATTCATATCGCCGATGTAGCCGCCACCGTCTGCCGTTGTCTTGAGCCGGTGGTCTCCGGTCATAAGACCTTGGCCTTGGTAGGCCCCAGCCCGATCAGTTATGCGGACTGGCTGCAAGGGCTTAGGCGACGATTATGCAAACCAACGGCCAGAACTTGCTCCGTACCTTACCAACTTGCTCTGAGCATGGCGGGTATGGGCAAATGGCTAAACGAGCCGATTGTCAGCAAAGACAACCTAGCGATGCTGAATCGCGGCAATAGCGCGGATCCAGCGCCGCTCACCCAGTTCTTGGGTCGAGCGCCCATCGACTTGAACGAGCAATGGTTTGCGCAACCGGCCAGCCAAGCAGAGCGTTGGCATGCGGGTTTGTATTTTCTCAAGCCTTTATTGCGATACACGATTGCCTTCGTTTGGTTATGGAGCGGTATCACCTCGCTGTTTTTCTATCCGCATCAACTCAGTTACCAGTTGTTAGTGCCACTCGGCATTTCCGGCGTGGGCGCGCCAATGACTTTATACGGCTTGGCAGCCATGGATATTGCCTTGGGTTTGGCGACCTTAGCTCGGTTTAGGGTCAGCAAGCTCATGCTTTGGTAGTTTTGGATCGTCCTGGGCTATAGCCTGATAGTGGCCGCATGTTTACCGGAATTTGTATTCCACCCGTTCGGACCGCTGTTGAAAAATCTGCCGTTTTTAATGTGCTTGTTACTTGTCAGAGAATTGGAAGGAGAGCCGTCATGATGTATTTATCTTTAAAATTGATCCACATCCTCAGCGCCATCGTGCTGTTTGGCTTGGGTTCCGGCACGGTGTTTTACAAAGTAATGGCCGATAAAAGCGGCGATCATGCGGCAATTGCCACGACCAGCAAGCATGTAGTGCTGGCCGATTGGTGGTTCACCACGCCGACCGTGATTATCCAACCTTTAACCGGTGTGTTATTGGCCGATCAATTGTCGGCTTCGTTCGGCGACGGCTGGCTGTGGTGGACATTGCTGCTGTATTTAATCACCGGGCTGTGCTGGTTGCCGGTGGTGATTTTGCAGATCCGCATGCGCGACATCGCCGCCGAGTCACTGGCACAAGGCCGCCCCTTACCTTATCTGTACCACTACTATTCCAAGATTTGGCTATGTTTGGGCCTGCCGGCTTTCTTCGGCATGATAGGTATCACTACCTTGATGGTATTTCATAATTCACTCTGGAGCTAAGCCATGTCTGTATCATTAATGCAAAAAGTGTTGGGCGACGACTGGCAACAATTGCCGGAGGTTATTCAAAGACATTATCGAATTAGCGACGGCCAACAAAGCCGGCTAGTGGGTGTGATGGAGATAGGCTATCCGGGTTATCTGTTTCCGTTGATTTGGCTGATTCATTTGTTCGGCGGCTTGTTGCTTTGGCGCGGGCAGGCGGCGCAAGCCGAAGTGGACAAGACCGCCGTTGGCGAACTCTTGCATTGGCAGCGGACGATGACCTATGCGGACGGTAAAACCGACTGCTTTAGTTCGCGGATGAGTTATGCGGCTGACCACGAGTTAGTCGAACTGATAGGCTTTGGCTTTGGTTTGCACTTACACGTCAGCGTTGAAAACGGCGAATTGCTGTATCGCAGCAACGGTCATTTCTGGCAATGCGGTTCGCTACGCCTGAATATTCCAGACTGGTTATTGCTGGGTTCGGCAAGCATCAGCGAACGTGCTGTTTCAAAAGACGAGTTTTATCTGGATTTCAGTATCCGTCATCCTTGGTGGGGAGTGAGTTATTACTACCGGGGAAACTTTCGCTATTGTTGATAGGGTTTATCGATGGGAAGGGTTGCTAATGACCGGGATACAAATGCTGCTTTTCCCAAGCTTGATGCGCCGTATGCATGTCCGCAAAGAACTGGATATGGCGGCGCAACCGGAGCGGGTTTGGGCCTGGTTGCTTCAGGCATCATTGCGGCTGAGCGCGAACAGTTGCGACGTGTTGACTGAAGAAACCCTGCATGGCTGGCTGGCGCGTCTTGGCCAACTGTTTTTACCAAAGCGGATGTCCAAATATCAGCAAATTTGGCTGGAGTCATTGCAGGCCAAGGCTTTGTCTGGATTTCCGGGGGGCGATTAAGATCTCTCTGGGAGAATCGCAACCGACTGGCGTGTAACACGTGTGGTTCCCGCCTGCGCGCGGGAACCACAAGATTTTTTAGCTCACTTCCGCTACCAGACTCGGGTAATCGGTATAGCCAATTCTCGGATCCTGCCCCGCGGCGCCATAAAAGGTTTCCGCATGGTAGGGGTTAAGAGCCACATTCAGTCGCAGGCGCCGGACTAAATCGGGATTGGCAATATAATCCTTACCAAACGAGACGGCATCGGCTTCGCCGGCCGCAATGACTTGCTGCGCGGTCTCCCGATTAAAGCCTTCGTTGGCAATCAACACCCCGCCGAAACGCTTTTTCAACGCCGGGCTGATACGGTTCTCTCCGAGCGATTCTCGGGTAAAAATGAACGCAATGCCGCGTTTGCCCAATTGCTCGGCTAGATAGCCAAATGTATTTAACGGATCGGAATCACCCATCGTATGCGAGTCGCCTCTGGGCGCAAGATGCACACCCACGCGACCGGGTCCCCATACCGAAATGGCAGCGTCCGTCACTTCCAGCATCAGACGGGCGCGGTTTTCCACCGAACCACCGTAGGCATCGGTTCTTTTATTGGTGCTGTCTTGCAAAAACTGATCTAACAGATAGCCATTGGCGCCGTGAATCTCCACACCGTCAAAACCGGCACGTTTGGCGTTTTCCGCGCCTTTGCGGTAAGTCTCGACAATGCCGGGAATCTCGCTGATGTCCAAGGCTCTGGGAGTCACGTAGTCTCGCATCGGGCGGAGCAGGCTGACATGCCCTAGGGGCGCAATCGCGCTAGGCGCGATGGGCAGCTCGCCATTTAGGTAATCCGGATGCGACACCCGGCCGACGTGCCAGAGTTGCAGGAAAATTCGTCCGCCGGCTGCATGTACCGCTTGGGTTACCTTGGTCCAGCCCGCCACTTGCTCTTCCGACCAAATGCCGGGCGTGTCCGGATAGCCCACACCTTGCGCGGAGACACTGGTGGCCTCGCTTAAGATTAACCCGGCATCCGCTCGCTGTGCGTAGTATTCGGCCATCAATTCGTTGGGTACCCAGCCGGCGCTGGCCCGGCAACGCGTTAAAGGTGCCAGCACGATGCGGTTAGGTAAATTGATGTCCCCCACTTTGATGGGCTCAAACAGGTTGCTCATATCGTCTCCATGTTAAATGCAATTGTTAGCTGTTTTACCTGACAACATACTATCCAGCCAGATATTTTATGGAAATATGCAATCAGGCGGAACCATTCATACCGAGCGCGGAAAAGTCAGCTTAAGAATATTCGTCAGTTAAGAGATGTTTAAGCCTGCGAGAGAACAATGAGCCGCAACTGAAGATCCCGGATAAGGAGGATTTATGTTCAGGCTTACCACGCTATTGGCAATCATCTTGCTATTTTCGAGCGCAACATTTGCGCATGACGGCAACTGGGGCGGCAGACATCATCATAATTATCAGCGCGATAACTATGGGTATCACTATAACAATCCATATTACCGGGCGTATGTGCCGCCGCCCGCAGTCGGCTATTACCAGGCCCCTGCAGATTATTACGGGTTGCCGCCAGTCAGAGGGTTTGTCTATCAACAACCCATACCCGCTCCGCGTTGTGATCGGAATATACGGCAAGGGTGGTAGTCGTGAACACGCGAATACGCCTTGCCCTGATGTTTTTGAGTCTGACGATGCTGAGCGGTTGTGTGGCTTACGCACCCTACGCCGAGTCCTATCCCGCGACATATACGCCGTATGGTTACGGTAGCTATGGCTACAGTTACGGCTATTCGGCGCCTGTTGTGCCGGTCCCTGTGCCAATGTTTCGCGGCGGGTGGGGATACGGAGGCCATAGAGGCTATGGAGGCCATTACGGTCACGGGCATTTTGGCCGCCATGGGCATCATTAAGCTGAGTTTCAGCTAGGTCGCACGTGACATTATGTCGCATTCCCGGCATTAGGAAACACTGATATTATACGCACCATTGCAGAGATGTTCAGCGCAATAACTTCCTCCCTCAATCCGGCCTCGTGTCGGAATTTTTTTGCCTAAAAATTAGCCTTCTGATGCCGGGTAAATAAAGACCAGTCACATTAAGGACCAGCTTAATAATCAGGACCTGATTTGTCTGAGCGGCTCGAGCAAAGGTTTTAGGCCGTTGTGATCCATTTCCTGCATCAATGCCAATAGCCTGCCTAGTTCACCGGTAGGAAATCCCTCGCGCGCGAACCAATTAAGGTAGTGGCCGGGCAAATCTGCGATAACGCGGCCCTTGTATTTGCCGTAAGGCATAGTAACACTGACCAGCTTTTGTAAATCTTCGGGTTTCATGGATGAGTTTCCCGGCTATTCCCTATGACCTGTTAAGCTTTAATAAAGTGCATCGTCCTACTTGGCTTGAAATGACAGGAGGTTGCATAAGATAGCGAAATGGTCTTCAAACAGCGTTTCTTCCAGCGCCGGCAGTTGCGTTATGGGTATCCAGGCCACGCTTTCAAGATCGTCCGCCGCTTTTATCTCTGGCCAAGACCCATCAAGCCAAGGAATTGTCAAAGCAAAGTGATGCGCATGCGTAATCACGCGTCCACGGCACGATCTTCTGGGGTGGGAAAAAACTTTAACCTGTTGCAGGCAGTCTCGCAAACTGGCATCCGGCACGTTCAGGCTGGTTTCTTCTTTCAATTCGCGGATCGCGCCTTGCAGCAAGGATTCGCGTTTTTCCAGAAAGCCGCCGGGGATAGCCCACAAGCCTTTGCCGGGATAATATTTGCGCTTGCCCAGCAACACGTGATCGTTGACAGTGACTACCGCATCGACGGTGGTGGCAATAATATCCCAGGGAATGCTGGCATAGACTTGATTCTCTTCAGCGATTTTGGCGTATTCGGCTTTTAATACCGCGTACTCGGGATTCTTTGCCCAATCATTTAAAAAATCCCGCACCGGCACAGAAATCCGGCTGGCGATGTTTGCCAATGCGGTCTCCGCGTTTTCTGCCGCAAACAATTGTTGGCGTAGCGCCGTCGCATCAATATCCAGCTCGGACTTTATCGCCTCCATCGACCAATCGGGAAAATTATCCAGGTAGTAAGTGGACTCGTCTTTGTTAAAGCCGACTAACGCAACCCGTTCGCCGTCGGCCACACATGCACCAACTTGCCGCCTAACATCGGCATTCCACAGCGTGTCGTCGTAATAATCCCGCACCGGTAAAAATGTCAGGCGGGCTTGCTCGCCCTCCGGCAGCGTAGCGGCGATCATGGCAGCCCGTTCGGTCCATTTAAACGGATTGCGGATGTTTCTGGACTGAAAGGATGAGCCGACGATTACCAGCACCTTGTCAGCAATCTCCAAGGCCCGGCGGGTTAGTTGCTCGTGTCCTTTGTGATAAATTTGGTAACGGCCAATCACAATGGCTTTTTGGTATTTAGTCATCGCTCTAGCCTTAATGCTTGGCCGCTATCGGCATTTGCCGGCCGGCGCCAAACGCTCTGGGTCGCACCCGAATAATGGGCGGTGCTTGCCGGCGTTTGTATTCGTTGCGGGCTATCATGCCGACGATGCGCTGGTACACCGCTTCGCCGGCGGCGGTGGTTCGATAGCCAGCCACAAACTCGCGGGCTTGTTGATATTCGTGGTCAGCCAGCTGCTTGCCTTCGATCAGCAGTTTCAAGATTTCATCCAACACCTCGTAAGGCGGCAAGCTATCGGTGTCTTTCTGATCGGGCGCCAATTCTGCAGAAGGCGGTTTGGTTAAAATCGCTGCGGGAATAATCTCGCGATTGGCGCGTTGGTTGATATAAGCGGACAGGCGATACACCTCAGTTTTGTACAAGTCGCCGATCAGGCCCAAGCCGCCGTTGGTGTCGCCGTATAGCGTGCAATAACCCACCGATATTTCGCTTTTGTTACCGGTGGTGAGGACCATCGCGCCGGAGTGGTTGGAGTACGCCATCAGGATGGTGCCGCGCAGCCGAGCCTGTAAGTTTTCCAAGCTCAAGCCGCGCAAATCGTCGCTAAAACTGCTGTGAAATTGCTCGGCAAAATCATTCACCAATGCCTTGATCGGATAGCTGAAAAGCGGTACACCCAAAGCCTCGCAAAGCAGTTGCGAGTCGCTCACCGAACCGCTACTGGAAAATGCCGACGGCATCGTGATAGCAATGACATTTTCCGGCCCCAAGGCCTCTGCAGCAATCGCAATCGTCAACGCCGAATCAATACCGCCCGACGAACCTACGACCACTTGTTTAAAGCCACAGCGCCGCACGTAGTCCCGTAAACCCAGCAGAATATGTTGCAGAATGAATTCCTGATCATTATCTGTTTGAGGTTCTGCCGGTGGCGGACTGATTTGAAATCCGCCTTCTGCAAAACGCAGCGTGTCTATCACGGTTTGGAAAGCCGGCCATTCGCGCGCAAGTTCGCCATCGGCATTCACGGCAAAGGAAGTACCGTCAAATACGATGCTGTCTTGTCCACCGACTTGATTGACATACAGTATCGGCAAGCCATGTCGGCGGGCCGCGCCGCAAATCACCTGATGCCGTTGGGTGCGTTTACCGATATTGGACGGGCTGGCATTGATGCTGACCACCAAGTCCGGGTTGATCAGGGCAAGTGCTTCGTAAGGATTAACCGGATAATCGTCGGCATTATCGTTCCAGCCGTCTTCGCAAATCATCAGCCCGACCTTGTAGCCGCCGATCTCGATACTCACCGCACCCTGTTGACCCGGTTCGAAGTGGCGGCGCTCGTCGAAAATATTGTAGGTGGGCAACAGTTGCTTGTGGTATTCCGCAATGGTCTCGCCGTTATGGATGGCAATTAGCGCGTTATACAGCGGCTTGCCGGGCCCGCTTGCTTTTATGGGCGTACCGACAATCGCAATGAGGCCCGGAAATTGTGTCGAGAAAGCGGTCAGCTCCGCCAACGCCTCGTAGGCTTTGCGAATAAAGGCCGATTCGTTTAACAGGTCGCCGGGGTAATAACCGCACAAGGACAACTCCGGGAATACCAATAGTTGCGAGTGCTGCGCGGCAGCTTGGCGATAAGCATCTTTGGCAATCGCCAAGTTGCCGGCAAAATCGCCGACCATAGGATTGATTTGGGCGATGGCGACGGTCAAGGGATGTTTAGACATAACAATTCCTATGCAGAATTTAGGCGTAGTGATTAAAAATCTGCCGCAAGTAGGCAATAAAGGTTTGGTCGTTGCATAAAGTCTTGCCGGGGGCATCGGATAATTTCGCCACCGGGTCGCCGTTGCAGCGCACCAGTTTCATCACAATATTCAAAGGCTTGGGGCCGCCAAGATCGTTGGTTAAATTTGTGCCGATCCCAAAGCCCAATTGAATGCGGTCAGCAAAGTGCTGATAAAGATTGATTGCCTTGGGAATATCCAATCCATCGGAGAACACCAAGCGTTTGCCATGCGGATTGATGCGTAGTTTTTGATAATGGCCGATGGCTTTTTCACCCCAAACCACCGGGTCGCCGGAGTCATGGCGCAGGCCGTCAAACAACTTGGCAAAATACAAATCAAAATCGCGCAGAAAGGCATCCATGCCAATGGTGTCAGTCAACGCCACGCCCAAATCGCCGCGAAACTCCTGTGCCCAATCTTCCAAGGCCATGCGTTGAAATTCGCGCAGCCGCACCACATGCGCTTGGTAAGATTGCAGATATTCATGCGCCATGGTGCCGATCGGCGTTAAGCCAAATTGTTTGGCCAGATACACATTGGACGTGCCTTTAAACAAGCCGGGCACTTCGGCTTGAAAGGTCCGCACCACTTCCTCTTGCCAGCTACCCCAAGCACGCCGGCGCAAACCAAAATCGAAAATTTCAAAGGCATGGGTTTTTGCGGGTTGCTCGGCAAAGGCTTTAAGAGTGGCTAATTTTGCCTGCAAGCGGCGGCGGCCTTCCGCCAATAACGCAGCATGGTCGAAGCGGCGAAAATACAGCTCCGAGACGATGTACAAACAAAATATCTCGAAATTCATCACATGCACTTGCGGACCCTGGGCTTGAATTCTCAGGATGTCGCCTTCGGCAAATGCCTTGATGTATTTGCTTCTAAACCGAAACAAGGACAGGAATTCGATGAAATCGGGTTTTAAGTAACGTAGTTTGGCTAAGTAGGCCAGTTCGTCGTCGGCAAATTGCAGCGAACAAAGGTGGTCCAGCTCTTTTTTGACATCATCCAGCAAGTCGGCCAGCGGATATTCCGGCGTACTCCGGCAGATAAAATCGTATTCGGCGCTGGCTTCCGGCCGTTTATGCAGCATGGTTTGCCACATCGGAAATTTGTACAAGTCGTTTTCGAGCAGGCTTTTGACGATGGGAGTCATGTGCATTCCTTAGTTTTTGCTATTTTCGGAGACAAGTTCTAATGCAATTTCGGCGCTGGTTGCCAGACGAATGTCTTGTGCGCGCAGTTCGGTAAAAAATTGTTCGACGGCTGCTTCGAATCCACTTACAGGACTCATGCAGTCAGTCAGGATCACCAGCTTGCGTTTTAGCTCGGCGGCGCCGAACTGCAAAATGTCGCTGATCGTTTCTTTGACGCAGTGGCTGCTGGCTTGGCCGGCGATTAATAAACGATCCGACTGAGCGAGCATTTCCAGTACGGCCTGATTCAACTGCGTGGCCGGATCGGCAGGGGCCGGGATGACGGCTTTTAGTGCGGAAAAGCTTTCCGTCCAAATGTTTTCGCCTTTTTGCACCAGCGTAACGGGCTTGGAGGTTCGCGTTTCCCAATGGCTTAAGGCTTGCGCCAACTCGGGGTTAAGATTGTGTCCCGGCGTCCCGATTAAACAGTGCGGTGGCCAAAGGATAAAAGACCGCTGCATCTGCTCCAGTTGTTGCAGGTAGTTTAGAGCATAATCGTTTTGCTCCGGTGACACCGTTGTGCCGGCTAGGCGATAACGGCCCGCTAAAAAGTCAGTGGCGGTCACCCGGGAAAATGGCGGTGGCGCTACGCCATCTTCAGTTAGCCAAGAGCTGTTGTGCGCCAGATCGATCATGTGATGGGTATCGAGCGTGGCGATAACGCCGTTAATGGCAAGTCCGGCTTGCTCAATTAGCTGCGCCAGTCTCAGGCAATCCTGATAGGCGCCCGGCACGGGTAGAGCCGGGGCATACTCTTCGGGGGCGTGATCGCAAAAATCGTTTTGCGCATCGATGATCAGTAATTGAGTGTTTGCCATGAGCTTTAACCTGCGACGAGTTTTGAGATGGGCTTAGCTTAATCATGTTAGTTACATAATGCAACTAACAAAAATTTATCGTAAGCTCTTTTGCATGCCGGTATAGTTATAATTCTTTACTAAGTAAGATGCCTCACGTCGCCCAACTCAATATTGCTATGCCCGAGCCCATTATTTCAACTGTTGATATTGTCTTGCTGATCATCCAAGAGGACCGCTTGTGCGTCACGCTGTCCAAGCGCGACAAAGAACCCTACGCAAACCAGGAAGCCTTGCCCGGCGGGTATATACATGCGCAAGACGATAGGGATTGCCTGGACGCCGCTGTACGCATCCTGCAACAAAAAACCGGTTTGCTGCCACCCTATTTAGAGCAACTGAAAACCTTTGCCGGCGCAGCGCGGGACCCGCGCGGCTGGTCAATCTCGGTGGTGTATTTTGCTTTGGTCGATGCCGATTTGATCTTGTCCGCAAACCATCCCGGCCTGACTATTTGTGCAGTGGATGCCTTGCGGCGCCTACCGTTTGACCATAACGACATCATTGCCGCCGCGGTGGAGCGGATTCGTAACAAGTCGCAGTATTCCTCCTTGCCTTGTTACTTGGCCGGTGAAACCTTCAGTCTGCCAAGATTGCAAAAGATTTACGAGGCTTGCTTAGGCGAAACCCTGAATAAAGTCAGTTTTCGACGAAAAATGGAGGAACTGGGGGTGTTGGAAACAGTTGAAGGGCAAACCGAATCCGCCGGCGCGCATAGGCCCGCGCAGCTTTATCGGCTGAAAAGCGAATTTAAAAATCAGTTGAAACTATTGGTGCGCGGATTATAGAGTCCGGCCTTTTTCGGAATCGCTTTTTTGTATTAAGCCATCCAGGGTCAAGCCGCAACTCGGCGCAAAAGCCCGCATAAAAAACACCACTTCCGGCTGTTGCAGTTCGTGGATATTTTTAGCCAGTTGCTCCGCGGCCATCTCAAACTCGGTATTGCCGGCTTTGAGTTCGGCTTTGCATTTTAGATAGGCGGAAATCTTGTCGGCCGCTTTAATGATTTGCTGATGAGCCTCCGGCAGGCTTTCGTGTTGAATAAATGCGCGAAAATCCTCGCGCAATGCCGCGGGCAACAAATTCAACAATTCGGTCTCCGCTTGGTGCTCGATTTGCTTGTAGGCATCCAGAATCGCCGGCGAGTGGTATTTGATCGGCGTCGGCAAATCGCCGGTAATCACTTCTATTACATCATGATACAGCGCGGCGGTGGCGACCGCATTGGCGTCGAGTTGACCGTCAAAATAACGGTTTTTGATTAAGGCCAGCATGTGGGCAATCACCGCCACTTCCCAGCTATGCTCCATGACATTTTCTTCATGGGCGTTGCGCTTCAAACCCCAGCGCTTGATCCAACGCAAGCGGGAGAGGTATGCGTAGAAGCTGCTGCTAATGGCCGGCATTAATGATCGCTATAGGTTGTTGTGCAAACCTGGCGTTCATCGCAGTGCAAGGTTTTTTTGATGGTCGTGGGTTTTTTAGCAGATTGATTGGCGGCTAAGCTCTCCAGGCTGGCCATGGACTGATTCGCGGGTTTGATGCCGGCTTGGTTATTGGCTAGCAAGGTCAGCGTATTGCCGGCTTGGGTGATCTGGAAATATTTTAAAGTATTCATGCCAATCAACACTTCATCCAGGTGGTCGTTGATGTGCGCATCAAGATTTTTAATGACGGCACTACCCAGAACCAGACTTGAGATTTGAGTCGCGCGATCCGATACTTTGCCGCCGGCAGTATTGGATTGCACCACGCCGCCGAACGGCAAACCGGCTTGGATTGCCATGCTGCTTGGAATCACGGTTTTGGTCGCCCCGGTATCGATCAGAAAAGGCATAGGTACGTTATTGATTAACACCGTACCGCGAAAATGGCCTTGCGGGTCGGTTTTCAAGACAACGCCACCGGCTTTGGGGGAAATCAGATTGGATTGTGGTTGGGCTTGCGGAGCAATAGCCACTGGTAGCGGTATGTCAGCCTGCCTTTTGGCCTTTTCGAACCGCAAAAAGGCATCGGCGCCGTACCACAGCGCGGCAATGGTTAAGACCGGAAACAAAAGATAGCGAATGCCGCTGTTACTTGATTTTCCGCGACCCCGCTGAATCGTCTGATTGGCGACAAAATCAGGACCGCCAACTTTAGACGCTTGTTTATATTTTTCCCGATAGTAGTCGCGATCCTGTATACCCATGTTCTGTTCCGATAATCTGCGTTCAGCGATAAAACTCGTAACATTCTCAGCTACGTGCCGATTATTACCTAAAACACATCATGCCGGTGAGCGGGAAGTGAGAAAACTGCATATCGATACGGAGCATCCGAGACCGAGAGATAATCAAAAATCTGGATCTCCGCATGAGTGTGGCGGGCGTTTAAGGGAAACCAACTATTCGAAGTTAAGGACAGAATTAGAATTCAAGGTCGATCATGGTTATTCCAAACTTTATATTAGCCAAGCCCTTAAATTCCCTGATACCGTCATTCCCGCGTAAGCGGGAATCCAGTGTGAAAACCGAGCTCCTGCTTACGCGGGAGCGACGATATTTGAGGGCCGGGTTAATAAACTGGGTTTCGCTTGGCTCAACCCAGTTCTATGCCGATCAATCCACCGGTTACGCGAAATACAACGCACGCAGTTCACTCTGCGATGCAGCGCTTAACTCTTTGCCATCGCTTTTGCGGGTGACTGTGTACACACCTTTGCCGAGAACGATTTCCTCGCCATCGCTGGCAAAGCCGACGACATTATGATTGGCGTCGAAAGGAATACGATGCAGACCGCCGTTGTGGCTGTTGAAGTCGGCGATAATGCCCATATGCGGCGGGTTTTTTACCGAATCCCACCAAGGCAGTTTGCCGGCATCCTGCGCCCAAGTTTCACTCAAGGCTTCCGGAGGCAGGCAACGTTCGACCAAGTACTGGCCGATCACAGCAAATTGCATACGGGCGATTTTCTCGGGTTCGGTGCCGACCATATCCCGAGTTTCCAGAATATCACCACTCAGAAACGCATCGCTTTTTGAAACAACGCGGTTCCAAGTGCCGTCAAGATTTTTGTGTTCAAACATTTTATTCCCCTTAGTCGATTTGATTTGGACAGGCATTAACCGCCAAGCAAAATCATGACCAATTTCCGCCAGCTGCAAAATTCGGAAATAACTGTTTGTTTTTAAAACTTAACGCGGCTCTGAGTAAGTCCATCACCAGGCTCAAGGCGAACCATATGTTATTGATTCCGTTCGTGGTGAGCTTGTCGATCCACTAGTGCGACCAGCGTGTTCAGCGTGTCCTTGTAAACAGAAAGTCGGCACTTTCATGGCAACCCCCAAGCCCGCCAAAAAGCCTATCTCCGGGAACGCTTGCCAACTGTCCGACAATTTATCGAATTCCCGACAAAAACGCTCAGAATCATAAGGTAAGTCTTAGTGAAAAAATGTCGAAAGCCTGATGCCATTTTTCATGCTAAGGATCAATAATTCGTTTTACAGCTACCAGCGTCCGCGAGGGTGATTCTCGAACCCCGGCATTTGCTGCGGTTGCGGAGGGTAGACGAAACCCCTGACTGGCGGTAATCCATAATAATCGGCTGGAGCCTGATAGCCGGTCGGAGGCTGCGGAATGTAGCCCCGATAACCACCTCGATAGCCCTGAAAACCCTGATTGCCTTGATTTCTTTGATAGTCTTGATAATCACGATCACGATCACGATCACGATCACGATCACGATCACGATCCTGGTCATAGTCATTGCTGTAATCGTCTCGGCGATTGTATTGCCGCTGTTCGGGTTGCTGCCGGTATTGTCGTTGCTGCGGCTGTTGACGAGGCGTGTAGACCCAGTCATCTTGATCACCGAAGGCCGTACCTGACAACAGCCAACCAAATACCAATACTATCGCCTGCCTAACCATAAATCCTCCTAAAGTTGGATTTTAGTGAATACGCGTCAGTTTACTAAAAGATGGCCTCGGGCTCAGTCATTTCGGTATTGAGCAATAGTGCGCTCAGGCTGATAAATATCTAAAAATTAAATATACATATGCAATTTAATCATTAATAAGCTGAGTGGCGGCGCTGGCATAATGAAGCCACTTATCGAATATTATGAAGTTTAAGGTGATTGTCTATGAATTTAATGTATACGGCATCCGGGTTTTTCGTGGGTATGCTGGTGGGTGTTACCGGTGTTGGCGGCGGTTCGTTGATGACGCCGCTTCTGATCTTTTTGTTTGGCTTTAAACCCGCCGTCGCGGTAGGGACGGATTTACTGTATGCGTCGATTACGAAAACCGCCGGGGTGTTTGTTCATCACGGCAAGCACGGTTCGGTGGACTGGAAAATCGTCGGCTGGTTGGCGCTGGGTAGTTTGCCGTTTGCCGGTATAACTTTGTATGTGCTGAAAAATCTGATGGAGGTCGGCAAGGAAGTGACCGGCGCGATTACCTTTACCTTAGGTGTGGCGCTGTTACTGACGGCTCTGGCCTTGCTGGTCCGCAGCATTTTGTTGCGTAAAGCTGCCAAGACTGCGGCAATCGATGACGAGCATAGTAATCAGGAAAACAGCGGCCGCTTTTCCCCACGCTGGGAAAAAATTGCCACGGTGTTTACCGGTGCGGTGCTGGGCGTGTTGGTGACATTATCCTCGGTTGGCGCCGGGGCTTTAGGGACTGTGGCTTTGCTATTTCTGTATCCTAGAATGACCACCTTGAAAATCGTCGGTACCGATTTGGCGCATGCGATTCCTTTAACCGCCGTGGCTGGTTTAGGGCATTTGAGCCTGGGAAATTTTGATCTGGATTTGTTGATCAGCTTGTTGCTGGGGTCGGTGCCGGGGATCTGGATCGGCAGTCATCTAAGTGCGAAGATTCCCGAATATTTTTTGCGGCCGGTTTTAGCGACTTTGCTGCTGGTGATAGGCTTAAAATTCGTGTTGCAATAAGCCCAATCCGGTTTTCTGAATAGAAAAGCCGTGCTCGTCTTTGCGACGAGCACGGCTTTTTATTTGACTATTTTGGCGCGCGCTTGCGTTCGTTTTCAGTCAATAAGATTTTACGTAGACGAATTGATTTAGGTGTCACTTCGACCAGTTCGTCATCGCTGATAAATTCCAAAGCTTGTTCCAAGGTCATTTTTTGAATTTTGGCGCAGGTTAAGCTGTCGTCAGTACCCGCGGCACGAATGTTGGTTAAAGGTTTGGGTTTTGTGGGGTTAACCACTAAATCGCTACTGCGTGAATGGATGCCGACTAATTGTCCTTCGTAGATTTCATCGCCATTAACCACCAGCAACTCACCCCGAGCTTGCAGTGGATACAGCGAATAATCGACCGCTTTACCCTTAGCCATGGAAATCAACACCCCGCGCACACGACTGCCGACCGCGCCTTCTTTCACGGGGCCATAATGGTCGAAGACGTGGTAGAACAAGCCCGATCCGGACGTGGCGGTCAGGAACTCGGTCTGGAAGCCCAGTAAACCACGGGAAGGCACGACATATTCCAAGCGGATACGGCCTTTACCATCAGGTACCATGTCTTTCAGGTCGCCTTTACGCTCGCCCAATTTTTCCATGATGGTGCCTTGGTGCTGCTCTTCCACCTCAATCGTGACGTTTTCAAACGGTTCCTGTTTGATGCCGTCAATTTCTTTGATGATCACTTGCGGGCGCGACACGCCTAGTTCGAAGCCTTCGCGGCGCATGTTCTCGATCAACACCGACAAGTGCAACTCGCCACGACCCGAAACCTTAAACTTGTCCGGATCATCGGTGGTTTCCACACGCAGAGCCACGTTGTGCTGCAACTCTTTTTGTAAACGGTCGTAAATTTGGCGAGTGGTAATAAATTTACCTTCTCTGCCGGCAAACGGCGAATTGTTGACCTGGAAGGTCATGCTCACGGTCGGCTCGTCTACCGATAGCGGCGGCAAGGCAACTACGTTGTTAGGGTCGCACAAGGTTTCCGAGATTTTCAGATTCTCGATACCGCAGAAGGCAATGATGTCGCCGGCTTGCGCGGTTTCCACTTCGACGCGTTCTAAGCCATGGAAACCGTACAGTTTCAGCATGCGGCCGCTACGGGTTTTACCATCGTTATCGACAATCGTTAACGGCATATTACGCGTGACTTTACCGTGTTGAATACGACCGATACCGATAACGCCGACATAGGAGTTGTAATCCAGGCTGATGACCTGCATTTGAAACGGCGCGTCCACTTCAACCGGCGGCGGCGCGACTTTATCGACAATAGTTTGAAACAGCGGTGTCATATCGCCGCCGGATACGTCGGCTTCCAAACCGGCGAAACCATTTAACGCCGAGGCATACACAATCGGGAAATCCAATTGTTCATCGGTGGCACCGAGGTTATCAAACAAATCGAAAGTTTGATCGACGACCCAATCAGGGCGGGCGCCAGGGCGGTCCACTTTATTGATGACGACGATGGGTTTTAAGCCCAAGGCAAAGGCTTTTTTCGTGACAAAGCGGGTTTGCGGCATCGGGCCGTCAACCGCATCCACTAACAATAAAACCGAATCCACCATCGATAAAACCCGTTCGACTTCGCCACCGAAGTCGGCGTGGCCTGGGGTGTCGACGATGTTGATGTGATAGCCGTTCCAGTCGATCGCGGTGTTTTTCGCCAGAATGGTAATGCCGCGTTCTTTTTCCAGCGCGTTGGAGTCCATCACCCGTTCGTCGACTTTAGTGTGCGCGTCGAAGGTGCCGGATTGCTGTAAAAGTTGGTCAACTAAGGTGGTTTTGCCGTGGTCGACGTGAGCGATGATCGCGATGTTTCTAAGTTTTTCTATCACAATAATTTACTAGATGATTTTTAAGGAACAGATAGGCCGAACGGACAAGCCGCACAGCGGGATTTAGTTTTGGTTTTCGCGCTGGCGCGGACCGATGGGCTGGGGATTAACTTTGTTGCCAAGGCAAGCCGTGAAAACGCCAGCCGCCGGTATTGCCGCGGTGTTTGTTTTCATCCAGCGGGCCTTCGAAGCCTTCCAGGATGTTGATCAGATGCTCGTAGCCCGCTGCTTCCAGGGCTTTGGCTGCATCTACAGAGCGCTGTCCGCTGCGGCACAGCAGTAGAATCGGCGCGGCTTTATTCGGGGCATGCTGTTGCACTTGCTCTACGAAACCCGTGTTTAACTGCATGCCGGGAAATTCTTTCCAGGCGACATGAACCGCTTGCGGCGGGTGGCCGACAAAGCTGTGCTCGATGGCTGTCCTGACATCGATCAGCACCGCTGCCGGATTAGTTTGTAATACAGCCCAGGATTGTTTGGGGTCGAGATTTTCTATCATTAATTTACCGCTTCATTTTTGCCCGATAAAACAGGCTTCGTTTCTATTGCCGAATCGCACATCGCCGAGTTTTGCGTATTCTTGGTAAAAAACCACGCTTAAGGAGCTGAATAGCCGCAATAATTCGTTGTTTGCCAGTAAGTACTCGGGATTGCTGGGGCCTTGTTGGTCAAGTTTGTTGCGGGTAAATGTTTGATAAAACAGCAGGCCGCCCGGTTTCAAGGCTGCCATTATCGCATTACACAGGGCTCGGTCAAGAAAACGACAGATGACAATCACATCGTAAGTCTGCGGCGCCAGAGTTTCGGCGCTGATATGGCATTGCCGCGTGGCGATTGGCAGGCCGTTTTCGGTAGCTTGTTGTTGCAGTATTTGTAAAGCGACCGGGGAAATATCCCAAGCGTCCACATCAAGGCCGGACTCGGCGAGGAGGAGGGCGTTGCCGCCCAGGCCGCAGGCCAAGTCCAGCGCTTTGCCTTGCTTGGGTAGCAGGTATTGAAGCTGGCTAAGGACCTCGGCAGGTAGTGGTGGAGAGCAGGCATTTTGGTAAATGGCATCCCATTTGTCTTGCAGGTCGCTCATCGGTTCATGCCGATTCGATGCGGTAGCCAGGCTTGAATAAACTCCAAAAACGAGCGTACTTTGGCCGACAAATATTTGCGGTGCGGGTACACCGCATAAATTTCCAGCGGCGCGATACCGTATTGCTCCATCACTACTTGCAGTCGGCCTTGCTCGATGTCGCGGCCAACAATGTAGCGCGGTAACATGATCAGGCCCAAGCCATTCACCGCGGCGTTGCGGATCGGATCGGCCATGTTGGCCTGCATCCGGCCCGTGACCGTGACCGTGCGTTCCCCCAGGATACCCTTGAAACGCCATTTGTTACGCGGCGGGATCGCCCAGTTGATCAAGCAGCTATGGTCTTCCAGGTCTTCCGGGTCTTGCGGCGTGCCGTGTGCTTTAAGATATTCCGGGGACGCGCAAACGACCAGCGACGAGCTGGCCAGCTTTCGGGCCACCAGGCTGGTGTCGTTGAGTTGTCCCAAATAAATAGCCAAATCGACGCCCTCATCGATTAAATCGACTTGTCCGCCTTTCAGCACCATCTCTACTGAGAGATCGGGGTAGCTTTTTAGATATTCGGTCAAGCCCGGCGAAATATGGCTGGCGCCGATGACTGGCGGCGCCAGAATTTTCAGGGTGCCGCGTGGCTCTGTTTGCAGGTGAGTGATCGCCGATTCCATCTCGGCCACGTCCAGTAGGACTTGTTGGCAACGCTCCAGATAAGCCTCGCCGGCTTCCGTCAGGCTTAAGCTGCGGGTTGTGCGATTGAATAAGCGCGTATTGAGTTCGCTTTCCAGTTGCATAATGTGTTTGGTAGCCATCGCTCTGGAAATATCGAGATCTTTGGCGGCTCCGGCAAAGCTGCCGGCTTTGGCGACGCGGACAAAGACATTCATGCTGGTTAGTTTGTCCATGGTATCTCCTGGAAAGTAAAAAATTCACCAAAAAGCGTTGACATTTTTATTGTTTCTAAATTGTATACAATTTATTTAGTAAAAGCCTAATTGTAAACTTTTTTCTATCCTGTATAGTGCGCTGCAACTGAAGAGCAAGTACATGAAGTCTTGTCAAGCGCAAGATTTAAAAATAGAGAATTTGAGCACAATGAACGACTTTAAAAAAGACATCTTAATAGGCGCTCTTTTTATCGTCGGTGTTTGGAGCTTTATTTCGGGCTTGTTCGTCATCTCCACTATGCTGTTCGCTGTCACCTCCATATTTAGCAATATGTCGACTAAGGCGCTGCTGAATAGCTGATCCAAGAATTTGTAACTACCTCCTGGTGTTGTAATAACGAGCGGAACCTCCTTCTAAGCACTCCGCTGGTTTTTTTGCCTCCCTCTGCGTAAGCATAGGGAGGCTTTTTTTTGCCGATAGATTTTTTTGGGCTGTTTCGGCAACGTGCTATGATTTTGCAATTTTCAATCCAAACAAAAGCTAATGAGCGAAGTTTTACAGCAATTGGCCGAGGTCCTTGAGCAGCGCAAGCTGCAAACCGCCGATCAGTCCTACGTGGCCAGTTTATACGCCAAGGGCTTGGATCATATTTTAAAAAAAATCGGCGAAGAGGCTACCGAGACGGTGATTGCCGCCAAAGACGGCGATAAGGATAAAATAGTGTATGAAACCGCCGATCTTTGGTTTCATTGCATGGTGATGTTAGCGCATCAGGAACTCGGGCCGGAACATGTGATCAGTGAGTTGCAAAGGCGCTTCGGATTGTCCGGTTTACAGGAAAAAGCGCAGCGCGATATTTCCTGATGGTAAAAATTAAGGAGTGAACAATGGGTTTAAGCATCCCTCATTTATTAGTAGTTTTAGTTATCGTGATCTTGGTGTTTGGCACCAAGCGCCTGAAAAATATCGGCGCCGATCTTGGCGAGGCGATTAAGGGGTTTCGTTCGGCTGTTAAGGAAGGCAGCGAAGATAAGGCGATTGCAAACAAGGAAGAAGAGCCTTTGGAGGGCGAAGTCACTAACAAAGAAAAAGACCGAGCCTAGTCTGCGATATGTTCGACGTCGGTTTTTCAGAATTGTTGATGGTTGGGTTGGTGGCGCTATTGGTGCTAGGCCCGGAAAAATTGCCGAAAGCGGCCCGCTTGGCCGGGTTTTGGGTAGGAAAAGCCCGTACTGTGCTGGCTACCGCTAAGGCGGAAATTAAGCAAGAATTGCACGCCGAGGAAATGCGCCAGTTAATCCAGCAACAGTCCATAGCCGGCGAATTGCAGAAAGTGGTGCAGGATACTCAGTCGGCTCTCGACGATATTAACTTCAATGCTCAGGCAGCGACAGAAATCAATCAGGACGATGACAAGCCAAGCGCCGCTGGATAACGAGCAGTCTTTTTTTAGCCATTTAGTCGAACTGCGCGACCGCCTGTTAAAGGTCGTGTTATGCGTGCTGCTGGTATTTGTTGGTACCGCCAGTTACGCCAATGAGATTTATGCCTATCTGGCCGAGCCGCTGTTACTACACATGCCGAAAAACAGCACGATGATCGCCATCGATGTGGCCTCGCCGTTTTTCACGCCGTTCAAGCTTGCGTTTGTGGTCGCTGTGTTCGTTTCCATTCCCTTCATTCTGTACCAGTTCTGGGGTTTTGTGGCGCCCGGCTTATATCGCCATGAAAAACTGATGGTGGCGCCATTGTTATTGGCTAGTACGCTGTTGTTTTACAGTGGTGTGGCCTTCGCCTATTTTTTGGTATTCCCGTTGGTATTCGGCTATCTCACCTCGGCGGCGCCAGCCGGCGTGGCGGTGATGACCGATATAGCCACTTATCTGGATTTTGTGTTGGCGATGTTTTTTGCCTTCGGTTTATCGTTCGAAATTCCGATTTTTACTATTGTGCTGGTTTGGACCGGCATCATTACGCCGGAAACGCTGTCAGAAAAGCGGCCGTATGTGATTGTCGGCGTGTTCGTCATCGCGATGTTTTTGACGCCGCCAGACGCTTTGTCGCAAACCCTGCTGGCAGTGCCGATGTGGTTGTTGTTTGAGTCCGGTTTGCTGTTCTCGCGCTTGTTCGTCAAAAAAGATTCGGCGGCTGAGGATCGTGAGTAGTATCGCTCAGCGTTTTGCCACTGTACGCAAGCAACTCCGTCAGGCCGAAATCAATGCGCAGCGTTTGCCCGGTAGTGTGCAGTTATTGGCGGTCAGCAAGACCAAGCCGTCGTCTGATATTGCAGAGGCCTACCGGATTGGTCAACGCCATTTCGGCGAAAATTATTTACAGGAAGCCCTGAAAAAACAGCAGGAATTGGCGGCATTCAATATCAGCTGGCATTTCATTGGTCCGATTCAATCTAATAAAACCAAGCCTATTGCCCAGCACTTTGCCTGGGTGCACAGCGTTGATCGCCTAAAAATAGCCGAACGCCTCAGCGAGCAGCGTCCGGACTATTTGCCGCCGTTGAATATCTGTTTGCAAGTCAACATCAGTGACGAAGCCAGCAAGTCCGGCATTGAATTGGCCGATTTGCCGGCGCTGATCGAACAAGTCGGGACGCTGCCCAACTTGCGTTTGCGTGGGGTAATGGCTATTCCGGAGCCGCAACAGGATTACCAAGCACAATGTCTGCCGTACCGCCGGCTGTATCAAGCAGTGGGGCAACTTGAGCGTCACGATCTCGATACTTTTTCGTTTGGCATGAGTGGCGATTTACAGGCGGCGGTTGCCGAAGGCTCAACGCTGGTGCGGATAGGTACGGCGCTGTTCGGCGAGCGTCCTAGCCAATAATTTGTTTTTAATGGATAATGGCGGCTATTTTCCGATAAATCCCCATTCTTCAACGCGATGAAACAAAAGCTGGAATCCCTTTTACAACAAGCCGTTACAGCCCTTAAAACTCAAGGTATTCTCGAAAACGATTTTATTGCGCAAATCAATTTAGAACGTACGCGCGATGTGCTGCATGGCGATTTCGCCACCAACCTGGCAATGATGCTGGCCAAGCCGGCCAAACTTAATCCTAGACAACTGGCCGAAAAAATCGTCGCGGCGCTGCCGAATGACGCGCTAATCAGCAAGGTTGACATTGCTGGCCCCGGATTTATCAATTTCTTCATCAATCCCGACAGCCAGTTCCAGATTGTCAAACAGGTGCTCGACGCCGGAGCGGAGTTCGGCTCAAGCAAAATCGGAGTTGGCAAACGTGTCCAGGTCGAATTCGTTTCCGCCAATCCCACCGGGCCCTTGCATGTCGGCCATGGCCGCGGTGCTGCGTATGGTTCCGCTGTAGCGGACTTGCTGGCTGCCGCCGGCTTTGAAGTCGAGCGCGAATACTATGTCAACGATGCCGGTCGGCAAATGGACATTCTCGCCACCAGCGTCTGGCTGCGTTATCTGGAAGCCTGCGGCGAAGTTTTACCGTTTCCAAGCAATGGCTATCGCGGCGAGTATGTCCGAGATATTTCCGCCAATTTGCATAAAAAGGCTGGTGACGCCTACCGCCGAGCCTCCACGCTAGTGATGGCTGATTTACCTGCCGATGAACCGCAGGGCGGCGATAAGGAAAAACACATTGATGCGCTGATAGACCGAGCCAAAACCTTGCTCGGCGAGGCTTATAAGGAAGTGTTTCAAGCCGGTCTGGACGAAATCCTGGACGATATTAAAGACGACTTGGCCGAATTCGGCGTCAGCTATCAGCAGTGGTTTTCCGAGCGTTCGCTGATGGACGATCATTCCGTTGAGCAGGCTTTGCGGCGTCTGGATGCGGCCGGCTATCTTTACCAGCAGGAAGGTGCTACTTGGTTTGCCTCTAGCCGCCTGGGCGACGAAAAAGACAGAGTGGTCGTGCGCGATAACGGCCAGACCACCTATTTTGCTTCCGATATTGCCTACCACATGCACAAGTTGGATCGGGGCTTCGATCAAATCGTCAACATCTGGGGTGCGGATCACCACGGTTATATTCCGCGCGTGAAAGCGGCGATGCAAGCCTTGGGTGCCGACGAATCCAAACTGAAAGTATTGCTGGTGCAATTTGCGATCTTGTATCGCGGCGACGAGAAGGTGCAAATGTCGACCCGCTCCGGCGAGTTTGTCACCCTAAGGCAGCTGCGTAGCGAAGTGGGTAGAGATGCTTGCCGCTTCTTTTATGTGATGCGTAAATCCGAGCAACATATGGATTTCGATTTGAAGCTAGCCACTTCCAGAAGCAACGAAAACCCGGTTTATTATGTGCAGTATGCGCATGCCCGGGTGTGCAGTGTGTTGCGCCAGCTCGACGAAAAAGGCCGGCAGCGCAATCCGCATTTGGGGATGGAGAACCTGAATCTGTTGACCGAAGAGCAGGAAGCCGCGTTACTGACTACACTTTCCAAGTACCCGGAAACTTTGGAACGTGCTGCTGTGAATTACGAACCTCATCAATTGATTCATTACTTGCGTGAACTGGCCAATCAGTTCCACAGTTATTACAACGCACACCAGTTTCTGGTAGACGACGAAAAGCTTTGCAACGCGCGTATCAATTTGATTTGCGCCGTGAAGCAGGTATTGGTCAACGCCCTATCCCTATTGAAAATCAATGCACCTGAAGCGATGTAATGGCCAGAGACTATAAGCACCGCGTTCAAAGCCCCAGTTACACCAATAGCCGCAGAAAGCCGAAAAAGTCCTCGGTCGCGCCTTGGCGTTGGTTACTGGTCATCGCGCTGATTGTAGCTTTTGGGGTGTTTTTGAACATGATCCGCAAAATGGTGCCGGAGTTGGTGGCAGGCAAGCCGGAGGCGGAAATCCCGCAAGTGGTGGAAAAGCTTAAGCAGGAATTACCGGTCAAACCGCAAGCTCAAGCGGCCGTTGAGCCGGAAAAGCCCGTGGAGCCGCCGCAACCAGCGGAACCGGAAGAACCGCGGTACGATTTTTATACCATACTGCCACAAGCGGAAGTCGTGGTGCCTGACTACGAAATCAAAACCCGGGTACGCGAGCAACTGGTCGGCAAAACCAAGGCTGCCAAATACATTATGCAGGCCGGTTCCTTCCGGGAAGCCTCGGAAGCCGAGCGTCACAAGGCTAAGCTGGCGTCGCTCGGCATAGAGTCGCGGGTCGAAAAAGCTAAGGTCGGCAATGTTATCTGGCATCGCGTTAAGGTCGGTCCTTACGATAATCCCGCCAGCGTTTCCACGATTAAGGAATTGCTGCAGAAAAACGGCATCGGTGTGATTGTTACCGAAAGCGGTCAATAAGCGTTCAAAAAAATCCAGGGATTTGCCTGGCGTCGTTCAAGCAATTCTCCAGCGCAATGCTGTGTATACTGCGGTAGTAAATTAGATTGACTGGCTTGCTGTTTTAAGCTCTGATAACTTCAACAATTACGAGAGGAGAGGTCTTATGGTTAACAAAAAGACGATGGCGCTGATGGCTTTGGCGCTGATCATGCTGAGCGGTTGCAGCCGGGGTTTTCGGGCTAGCGAAGTCAAAGACGACGATTTGGTCGAGGTAAGCTACGAGGCAGTCGATCAGCTCCTTCTCGATTTGCGCGAACCTTTGCCTAGAGGCAGTCTGGTGGTTATCAATTCGCTGGTTAATGTCGGCGAACTCGAGCAAACACTGGCGTTTGGCCGAATTGTCTCCGATCAAATTTCTTCGGCCTTTCATCGTTCCGGTTACCGGGTGATGGGTATGGAGCTGCCTACCGAAATTTTTGCTAAAAACGAAGCCGGCATCCTGCAACTGCCTGATAAAACTAAGGAAGCTTTAAATAATGTCGGGGCTAAAGCGGTCGTCGTAGGATCATTTGCTCCTGGCTACAACAATGTCTATGTGTCGCTGAGGGTTGTGGACATCGCCAGTCAGAACGTGATTTCCTCCACCGACTATTCTGTGTCGATGGGACCGGACGCCAAGGTTTTGGTTAAAAAACCGCCTGCACCCGCGCCCGCTAAGCCATAGTACCCAACGAATAAGCGGATTGCCTGTTGGCAATCCGCTCCTCGCTACAGTGTAGCCGTCAGGCTTGACGCACTATAAAATCCAACCGTAATTACAGCTGTTCGTAGGCCAAGTTCTGTGCCAAATACTCAGAAATTGCCTGCGGTGTGTCGAAATTGCTGTAAGCCAATAATAATTTGGCGTAAGCCACTTCCAACGACGTATTCCAGATCATTTCAGCGCCCATATCCAATAGCTCGCGAGTTGAGGCGTATGCGCTTTCCGAATATAGCGCCGGTGCCAGATAAATTTTGATGT
Organism: Methylomonas fluvii; assembly: GCF_014850975.1. Taxonomy (GTDB): domain Bacteria; phylum Pseudomonadota; class Gammaproteobacteria; order Methylococcales; family Methylomonadaceae; genus Methylomonas; species Methylomonas fluvii. The sequence goes on from NZ_JACXST010000001.1 coordinate 871,861, forward strand.
CCTGCCTGGTGCAACGTTTGACGAATTCCACCAGGCTGTATTGCTCTCCTGCTGCGGCAGAGGCGCAAGCCGTCCCGGAGTGATAGAGGTCGTGTAACACGGCATCGACCTTATCGAGATTGTAAGCAGCGTAATCCAGGCCTGGGTAAGGTCTGATCAATAATATTCGTTTGGAAAAGTTGGGTTTAAGCGCAATCGGCGAGCGAGTGCCGGGGGCCAAATTTTGCAGGGAGTGGAAGCGTCCGTTCTCGAAGCGCATCCAGGCCTGCGACTGCACGCTGACAAAGTCGCTACTTAAGGGCAGACAGGATGACAAGCGGCTGCCGAGATGAATCAGCATCGCTTGGCCTGGATTGCGATAAGGCACGAACACGCCGGCCAGACCAATTTGACGGATAAATTCCACCGCACACAAAAAGTTCGCCACGCCGTTGGCTTGTGGGTTATCCAGCGGCAAATCGCTGGAAATCAAGAGTAGCGGGATCGACAAACCATTAAAATACAGGCTCAGCGCGGCGGCGCTAAAAGCCAGGCTGTCGGTGCCGTGGGTGACGATAATGCCGTCGAATTGTGTCAAATCCTGGGTTTCAATTGCAGCGATGATCTGTGGCCAGTGGCTGGGATGCAAGTTTTCGCTGAGAATCTGCACGGGTTGCAAAGTCTTGAAGTTAACCGAATCCGGTTTGGGGTCTTGTTCCGCAAAGCGTTGCAATAAACTAAAGCCGGCGTTGCCGTTAGTATTGATGGTGTCGCCGCTAAGCTGCGAACCGATGGTGCCGCCGGTAAATACCAGCAGGATGTTTTTCTTCATAAACGATGGTTTCTAGTATTATGTTTTGCTCACAAAGCCCATCTTAAACACTCCGCATGAAAATATCACTGATCGTGGCGATGGCCAGCAATCGTGCCATTGGCCTGAACGGCCAAATGCCCTGGCATCTCTCGGCCGACTTGAAACGCTTCAAGCAAATCACCATGGGGTCGCCGATCTTGATGGGCCGTAAGACCTTCGAGGCCATCGGCCGGCCCTTGCCGGGACGGGAGAATATCATTATCAGCCGCGATCCGAGTTATCAACAGCCCGGTTGCCGGGTGTTTAGCGACATCGATAGCGTGTTGCAATGCTATTTGGATAGCCCAGAGCTATTCGTGATTGGCGGTGCCACCTTATATGAAGCCATGCTGGCGTATGCCGATTATTTGTATCTGACCGAAATCCATAAAACCTTCGAGGGCGATACCTTTTTCCCGGAGATCGAGGCCGGGCAATGGCGGGAGCTTGCCAGAGAGGATGTTGAAAATGATCAAGCCGTTGATTTTAGCTACAGTTTTTTAAAGTTGGAAAACGTCCGGGCTGGCTTGAGTGGAGTGCTGGATTTTCGCGGGCGTTCAGGATTAGGTGTGTTGTCATAAAACTGTCACATTTGCTTCATACTATTGTCACGCTAGGTTGGCAATATGAATCTTAAGTTTTAAACATTTCGAGAAAATATATGAAAAATACATTCAAGCTGAAATCGCTGGTTTTAGGATTTGGTTTTGCATCGGCTGCTTTAGTCGGCGGCGAAGCTGTGGCGGCTCCCGCGACTTTGGACCCTGCTTTGCCCGAATACGCGGCAGCCAGCGGCGTGTCCGGCAATATCTCCAGCGTTGGCTCGGATACTTTAGCTAACTTGATGACCTTGTGGGCCGAAGAATTCGGCAAGATTTACCCCAACGTCAACATTCAGATTCAAGCAGCCGGTTCTTCGACCGCGCCGCCAGCTTTGACCGAAGGTACTGCTAATCTGGGCCCGATGAGCCGGAAAATGAAAGACAACGAAATCGACGATTTCGAAAGCAAATACGGATACAAACCCACTGCGGTGCCGGTTGCTATCGATGCGCTGGCGGTTTTCGTCAACAAGGATAACCCGGTTAAAGGCTTGAGCCTTCCGCAAGTGGATGCGATCTTGTCTTCAACCCGTAAATGCGGTTATGCCACTGACATCACCACCTGGGGTCAAGCCGGCTTGACGGGCGGATGGGCAAGCAAACCTATTCAACTGTATGGCCGTAACTCAGTGTCCGGTACATACGGTTTCTTCAAAGATGAAGCCTTGTGCAAAGGTGATTTCAAAAGTAACGTCAACGAACAGCCGGGTTCCGCGTCGGTCGTACAATCGGTTACGACGTCTGCAAACGGTATTGGTTATTCCGGTATCGGTTACTCCACCTCGGGTGTAAAAGCCGTGCCTCTGGCATTGAAGGACGGCCAGCCGTTTGTTGAGGCTTCGCCTGAGAACGCTACATCAGGTGCTTATCCCCTGTCGCGTTTCTTGTACGTTTACGTCAACAAAAAACCTAACGAGCCGTTGGCACCGATGGAAAAAGAGTTCATCAAAATGGTGTTGTCTAAAACCGGCCAGCAAGTCGTGATCAAGGACGGCTACATTCCATTGCCAGCCAAGGCAGTCGAAAAAGCTTTGACTCTGATTCAGTAATTACATCAGCCAAGGATGCCTGATAAAGGGACAATTCTGCATGGATGCAGCAAGGGATTGGCTAATACAAACAATGTCATTGCCCCTTTCGCCAAGTAATGGCGGATGATCTTGTATACTATCAAGCCGATAACTCTGCAGTTTTATCGGCTTTTTTGTCTCTAAACGCGTTGTGATTGTTCGGCGCTGCTTTTTGTTAACCAACGATACCTTGTTATGACTGAAGCCCATTCCACTCAAGCTAAAGCCACGCTGTTTCAGACGGCGACTAGTGAGCGCTATCAGCGTTGGCGGCTAGTAAAGGACAAAATGGTGGCTCGCGGCGTCGTAGCCGGCGGGTTGAGTATTATCCTGGCGGTGGTGTTAATCTTTTTTTATCTGCTGTATGTGGTATTTCCGATACTGCTGCCCTCTCATGCGGAAGTGGTCGGCCGTTACGACGTGCCCGAGCAGGCGCTGGGCAATACCGTTTTCCTGTCGATGGAAGAGCAGAACGAAGTGGCGGTGCGGTTTACCGACACCGGCAAAGCCATATTTTTTAGCGTTGCCACGGGCCAACTCATTCGCGCGGATGCACTGCCTATCCCCGAGCAAGTACAAATTACCAGTTACGCGCACGGCGGTGTCGATAAAGGGGTAATCGCCTTTGGTTTATCAGATGGCCGTGCCGTGGTCGTCAAGCATGATTACAAATTGTCTTATCCCGGCGGCAAGCGGGTCATTACCCCCGCTATTCAATATCCCTTAGGCGCCGAACCGCTGGTAGTGGATAAGCAAGGCCAGGCGCTCACCAAGTTGGCGGTGAAGTTAGGCGATAAAAACAGCACTTTGCTGGCTAAAACCGCTGATAACCGCATGGTGCTGAGCAGTCTTAGTAAAAAAGAATCGCTGTTCGATGACGAAGGCACTTGGGAAGCCACCGACTCCGTGGTCGAAATGGCTGCGGATGACGTGGATTTCATCCTGTTGGATAAAGAGTTGCGCAACCTCTACCTGGCCAGCCGTGCCGGGGATTTGACTGTGGTTGATATTCTCGACAAGAGCAAGCCCGAGATCAAACATAAACTTAATGTGCTGAACCAGGGCGTGCAAATCAGCAGCATGGAGTTTTTGAATGGCGACATTTCTCTGCTGATCGGCGATACCAGCGGCGTGATGGCGCAATGGTCCATGGTCCGCGACCAGCAAAACCATTTCAGCATTGAAAAATTGCGAGCGTTTAAAGTATCCGACGCGCCGATTATTACCATCAATCCGGAACAGCGCCGCAAGGGTATGCTGGCGGCGGATGCCAACGGCGAGATCGGTATCTATAGTTCCACCGCCGAGCGGGAATTGATCAAGGAAAAAATCGCCGGCGGAAAGCCAGTTTCCGTCACCTTGTCGCCGCGCGCCAATGCAATGTTACTGCAAACCGAAGACGGCAAAATCAATCATTGGACTATCGAAAACGAACATCCGGAAGTATCGTGGCGTTCGTTATGGCACAAGGTTTGGTACGAAAGTTATCCAAAACCGGATTACATCTGGCAATCCTCGGCGGCCAGCAACGATTTCGAACCGAAAATGAGCTTGACGCCGTTGGTTTTCGGCACCTTAAAAGCTTCGTTCTACGCGATGCTGATGGGTGTGCCGCTGGCTTTGTTTGGGGCGATTTATACCGGCTATTTCATGGCGCCCAGTGTGCGTCAGTACGTAAAGCCAGGCGTGGAAATCATGGGCGCCTTGCCCACCGTTATTTTGGGCTTTTTAGCCGGCTTGTGGCTGGCGCCTTTCGTGGAAGCCAATCTCACCGGGATTTTTGCCTTATTGATGATTGTGCCACTGTCCGTGATGATTTTTGCCTATTTTTGGCAATTCGTACCGGAACAAACCCGCCACAAAATCCCCGACGGTTGGGATGCGGTGGTGCTGATCCCGGTGGTGATATTCGGCGCCTGGCTGGCTTTTCAGTTAAGTCCGACTATCGAAGCCTTATGTTTTAAAGGTGATCTGCGCACCTGGATGCGCGAGGAATTTGGTATCGGTTACGATCAGCGCAACACCTTGGTCGTGGGTTTGGCGATGGGTTTTGCGGTCATTCCGATGATTTTCTCCATCGCCGAAGACGCAATTTTCAGTGTACCCAAGCATTTGACTACCGGCTCTTTGGCGCTGGGAGCTACACCCTGGCAAACCATGACCAAGGTGGTGTTGCTGACTGCCAGCCCCGGTATTTTCTCAGCAATCATGATCGGTTTCGGCCGTGCGGTGGGTGAGACGATGATCGTCCTGATGGCCACCGGCAATACCGCAGTGATGGATTTGAGCATCTTCCAGGGTCTGCGCACACTGTCGGCGAATATCGCGGTGGAAATGCCGGAATCGGAAGTCAACAGCACCCACTATCGCGTATTGTTCCTGGCCGCCTTGGTATTGTTTATGTTCACTTTTGTAGTCAACACGCTGGCTGAAGTTATTCGGCAGAATCTAAGACAAAAATACAGCTCATTATGATTAAAGCATGGTTTAAGAGCGGTTCTCCCTGGATATGGATGACCGCCGGTGCGGTCAGTTTGAATCTGATATTGGTGGTGGGCTTGCTGCTGCTGATTGCGGTGCGGGGCTTGGGGCATTTTTGGCCGGCCGACATTATCGAATATCGCTATCAAGATCGCGATGGCCCGGAGAGTTCCATTATCGGTGAAGCGGTGGCTACCTCGCTATTACCGGCCGCGCAAGCCAGGGCTGCCGGCCATGAGTTGCTGGATAACGGCGAATACCTGGTGCAGCATCTGGTAAAAACCGGTAACCGCGATATTCTCGGCAGCGATTTTCGCTGGATTCAGCAGCAATATATTCACAGCCAATCCACGCCGGATGATTTGATCATGGTGGAACGCCGCGAGTGGGGTAATTTCTACGGCCGCTTGCTGGCGGTTAAAGAAGACGGCGCGGTAATCGCTCAAGGCGAGCAGGCCTGGCAGGTGGCGCAGCAGAAACTGGCTGCGGTGTTGGAACAGCACGACGAAATCGATAGTTTACAAGACCACGAAGTTGGGGCGATCAATTATGAATTGGAGCGCTTGCGTTTGAAGCAACGCGCGCTGGAACTGAAAAATGTCTGGAACGATGCGGCCAAGCAGGAATTTGCCGCGCTAAAGCAGACATACGAAAAACAATACCAAGCCATCCAGCAACAAATCGGCAAGTTGAGCAAGGAAAGCAAACGCTACAGCCTGGTGGTGGCGGAAGCCGGACAAAAAGAAATCAGCCTGCCCTTGAATCGGGTGGTGAAAATGACCCGCCCCAACACGATGAGCGTGCTGGATAAATGTATCGAATATGTCGGTAATTTCGCCACGTTTGTTAGCGATGAGCCGCGTGAAGCCAACACCGAGGGCGGTATCTTTCCGGCTATTTTCGGTACCGTGTTAATGGTGATGCTGATGGCCGTAGTGGTGACACCGTTCGGCGTGATCGCCGCGGTTTATCTGCGCGAATATGCCAAGCAAGGCTTTATCACCCGAGTAATCCGAATTGCCGTCAATAACTTGGCCGGCGTGCCGTCCATCGTTTATGGCGTGTTTGGTTTGGGCTTTTTCGTCTATATCATCGGTGGCAATATCGACCGTTTGTTTTTTCCGGAAGCGGCCCCTGCACCGGTCTTCGGTACGCCGGGCTTGCTGTGGGCCTCGTTGACGCTGGCCTTGATGACCTTGCCGGTGGTGATCGTCGCCACCGAAGAAGGCTTGTCGCGGATTCCCAAATCGATTCGAGAAGGCAGTTTGGCCTTGGGCGCAACCAAAGCTGAAACCCTGTGGCGCACGGTATTGCCGATGGCTAGCCCGGCGATCATGACAGGTTTGATTTTAGCCGTGGCGCGCGCTGCGGGCGAAGTGGCGCCGTTGATGCTGGTTGGTGTGGTGAAACTGGCACCAACCTTACCGTTGGACGGTAACTTTCCTTATCTGCATCTGGACAGAAAGTTTATGCATTTGGGATTTCATATTTACGACGTCGGCTTCCAGAGCCCTAATGTCGAAGCGGCCAGACCTTTGGTTTACGCTACCTCCCTATTACTGGTGATGGTTATTATCGGTCTGAATATGTTCGCTATCTCGATACGTAACAATTTGCGGGAAAAATACCGCGCCCTGGAAAATTAAATTCGCATATCCATCCGGAAGACTGGACCCTATATCATGACAACAGCCCAAAAGAATACCCACGCCATTGACATTAGCGCGTTGAAAAGGGAAGACAGAAAAAGCGTCGAGCAATTGGAAACCTGCATCAAAGTCGAAAATCTGGATTTGTTCTACGGCCAGAAGCAGGCCTTGCATGGCGTGAACATGGAAATGCCGCGTAAGAAAGTGACGGCCTATATCGGTCCCAGCGGTTGCGGCAAATCGACTTTGTTGCGCTGCATTAATCGGATGAACGATCTGGTGGACGGCGTCAGCATCAAAGGCAAGATCCTACTGGATGGCGAGGATATATACGATAAATCGGTCAACGTTGCGGCTTTGCGCCGGCGAGTAGGCATGGTGTTTCAAAAACCCAATCCGTTTCCTAAGACCATTTATGAAAACGTCGCCTATGGCCTGCGGATTCAGGGCATCAATGACCGGCGCATTCTGGATGAAGTCGTGGAAAAGTCTCTACGCGGCGCCGCGTTATGGGATGAGATGAAAGATCGCTTGAACGATAATGCCTTGGGCATGTCGGGTGGTCAGCAACAGCGGCTGGTGATCGCGCGGGCCATCGCTATCGAGCCGGAAGTGATCCTGTTGGACGAACCGGCCTCGGCGCTGGACCCGATATCGACCTTGAAAATCGAAGAATTGATCAATGAATTAAAAGAGAAATATACGATAGTGATCGTTACCCACAATATGCAGCAGGCGGCGCGGGTATCCGATTTCACCGCTTTTATGTACATGGGCGAATTAATCGAATTTGGTGAAACCAGCGAGTTGTTTACCAATCCGGCGAAAAAACAAACAGAAGATTACATTACCGGCAGGTACGGCTAGGAGGTAGACAATGGATAACAGCAAAATCAAATCGCACATTTCCCGCCAATTCAACGAGGAGATGGAAGATATTCGCAACAAGGTGCTGACCATGGGCGGCCTAGTCGAGCAGCAAGTCGATCTGGCGACCAAGGCTTTCATGGGTAACGACATGGAAAATGCCGAAAAAGTGGTGCTGCAGGATCAGTATGTCAACGAGATGGAAAAAGACATCGACCACGAATGCACCGAAATCATGGCCAAGCGCCAGCCGGCGGCTTTTGATTTACGCATGCTGATTGCGACTATCAAAATCATCACCGACCTGGAGCGGATTGGCGACGAAGCCGCACGTATCGCCAAAATGACCATGCGTCTGGAAGGCGCTGATTATTATCAAGACAAGTACTACGAAATCGAACATCTGCTGAACTTGGTCAAGGACATGCTGAACGGTGCTTTGGATGCTTATGCCCGCAACGATGTCGAGGAAGTGATTGCCATTACCGAACAGGATGCCAAGGTTGATAGGGAATACACCAGCATCACCCGGCAGTTGATCACGCAGATGATGGAAAACCCGCGTAACATCACCCGAGCCCTGGATATGTTATGGGCTGCGCGCGCGCTGGAACGGATAGGCGATCACTCCTGCAACGTCTGTGAGCAGGTGATATACATGGTGAAAGGCAAGGATGTGCGCCATCTCAGCCGCGAAGAATTGGAGCGTACCGTTAATTCGGCTCGCTAGCTATGAGGCCAATTTGATTCAGGGTATGGGTTAATCCTTTACCCTGTTTTACTGGTTTAGATACTTGGGGTTGCCGCCCCTCAGCTCCAAAGTCATTCGACGGCACAGATGCAGACCCATGCGAGGTGGCGAGATCAGTAACCCATCAAGCCATGTTCAAACTTGCCCGGAGAATTGCTGTCGGCAGCTACTCAATCAGCCGCGAACTGCGCAATAGCTTGGAACTAATCGCCAAACCTATTCGTGTCACATTTTTCAGTTGTATAACCGGTTGGACACGGAGGCCGTCATTAGCCAGTCGGATCATGCCGCCCCGGTGTTCGAAATCGGCAATATCGCTGACCGTCAACACCGGAAAGGGTCTGACAAACTCCAGGGTCGCCGCGAGAATTCTTTCCTGTTGCGCCGGAATATAAATCACCTGGCATTCGTGCAATTGTTCGGGTATTGGGTCGATAACCATCTGCATCGGTAGATCGTTTACCCGCTCACCTTCGATCAGCTTGGCCAGTATGCCGGTGACAGGCGAATTGGCGTAACTGCAAAACAGAAATGCCTTATTGGCCGTCGGCCAGGTAACGAAGTAGGCAAAGTTATATAAATATGCCGCTTTAAGTTCCGTCTCGTTAAAGCGCTGCTCGCCGGCTGTGCCCGATGATTGCAGCGGCGGTAAACAGGCCAACAACAGCATTAACAGGCACCGCCACGCAACTGCGCCGGTGCTTGTCAAAAATCTGCGTAGGCTTGGACGCCGCATCTAGTAGCGTACCGTGGCTTTAAGGTAATAATTGCGTTCGAATTCGCTACTGATCACCGCGTTATCTATATTAGGGCTGAATTCGAGATGCCGGTTGTCCAGTAAATTCTGCGCGCCGACAGCCAGTTCGAAATGCAGATTCGGCTGCCAGCCCAAGCGTAGGTCCAGTCGATGATAGGCCGGCACCTGATTGATCAGGTGGTCGGTGTAATACCAATGCGCATCAAATTCCAATTGATACGGCAGATTGAAGTAGGAACTGAGATTGAAACGGTTGCGGGCGCTATTTCCCTCTGCGACTGTCGCCGCGCTATCCAGGCTACCGTCGCGCTGGTGCAAGGCAATTGCAAACAGACTGTAACTACCTTGCACGCGCCATCGTTCGGAAATCCGCCAATTCAGTGCAGTTTCCCAGCCGTAGGCTTCACCTTTTGCCTTGTTGGCAATCAGGAACGGGATAGTGATGTTATCGCCGTTTACAAGCGGTGTTTGTGGTTCTGTGGTGCTTAGCCGGCCGTAATCGCTATAAAACAGCGTCGTATCCAGGTTAAAGATGTCGTTGGGGAAAAAGCGGTAGCCCAATTCGTAAGTGATTGCGCTCTCCGAGTCAAAATTATCGTCGCCCATGATGTTGGCTGTAGTTCCGGGGCCTACGTTGAATAAGACATTGACATCGTGATCGGCTCGGGCAGGTACGCGAACTGCTCGGGATACCGCACCCCACAGACTGTGTTGTTGATTGGGCACCCACAACAGCCGCGCGGAGGGCTGGATCTCAAAACCGGTAAAATCGTTATGCTCGACTTTACTGCCGTATATCAAGCGCAATTCGTCTGCCAGAAATCGCCATTCGTCTTGCGCAAAGACGTTGAACAAGTGCACATCGCGTTCGGAAGGATCGAAGTGTAGCAACACCTGTTTTTGCTGAAGTTGATCGCTATTGAAGCGATAACCCGCTCCCCACGTTACGTTATGAGCCTGCCAACGGAAATCATGCTGCAGATCCAGATCGAAGGTGCTGCGTCTATAGTCTAATCGGCTATTGTTACGGACCGCATGATCTACGTAGCTGCGGACTTGTAAGCGGCTATCGTTTTCCAGGGTTTGCTGCCAGAGTAACAGCAGATTGCCGCCATATTTTTTGGTGTTGTCGGGGCTAATTGGCGATACCGGGTCGAGACTATTGAGCGATTGCTGCATGTCGCCATTGAAATAATCGCCCTGCACGATCAGGTTTTTGCGGGCGTCCGGAGTCCAATCGCTGCGAAAACCGGCGCGACCCATATCCAGGCTGTCGTTGGCTTTGTCGCCGTTACTGAAATGAAAATCCTCGCGATGATTGTATTTGCCGTAGACGCGATAATTAAAATCCGGACTGAGTCGGCCGCCATAACGAAAGGTGCCGAAGCCGGGTTCTTCCTTGCTGGTGCCGCCTGACAACAATACGCCTTGCGATTCCTGGGCGGAACGGGTAACGATATTGATGACGCCGTTGACGGCATTGGAGCCCCACAGTGTTGCGCCGGGGCCGCGAATTACTTCGATACGGTCTATGTCTTCTAGCGGGTAGTCCTGCTCATTCCAGTAAACGCCGGAGTTCAGTGGGTCGTAAACGGTGCGGCCGTCCATCATCACCAATAGCTTGTTGGCATTTATCCCGTTAAAGCCACGGCTACTGATCGCCCACTGATTGCCATCCACCCGGGCGACTTCCAAGCCAGGTACTTTGCGCAGCAGTTCCGGAATCGACTGCATCCCGGAACGCCTGATTTCTTCGTGGCTGATGACGAATACCGCCGATGGGGTTTCGCTGATAGGTTGTTGATTTTTCGAGGCGATGGAAACGGTGGTCGCACTCAGCTCTTGAAGCGATAAGGTTTTTAAATGGGATAGGGTATCGTCGGCCCCAGCTGGGGCGGCGGTTCGCAGGGCCATACAGAAAAGCGCCAATCGCTGAATGTTGCTCGCCAATTTTAACTTGTTTGCCATAACTTCCGTCTTTTACGCCCGATTAAGCACGCGTGCATTGTAGACGCCGGCGATTGAATAGTAAAAACCGCCCTGATGAGCGGTTTTGCGATGAAGATTTATTTGATGGCGCGGATCAGTTTGATCATGTCGCTGCTGGCGGGATCGACAAAGATTTTTTGGAACGGGCAAGCTTGCACACTTTTTAAGGTCTGCCGGTTAATATTGGCGCCCAAAGTATTCAAAATCAGCGGGTTGAACAAATTCATCATCATCGCCAAAGCTTTGTTGGAACTTAAAACGTGTTCCAACAACAGCACTTGACCGCCAGGCTTGCAAACGCGATAGAGCTCTTTCAGGCCCTTTCTGGGTTTCGGTACCGAACAAAACACAAAACTGGCGATGACCGTGTCGAAACTATTATCGGCATAATCCAGAGCTTGCACGTCCATCAAGGCCAGATCGACCGCAATTTGTTTACGCTGTTGTTTCCGGCGGGCCATCTCCAGCATGTTCGGGCTGAAATCGATAGCGGTGATTCGGGCGTCATCAGGGTAGAACGGGAAGTTTTTCCCCGTTCCTACCCCAACTTCCAAAATGTGGGCGCCGCTAGCCTGCGACCAGAGCTTTTTACGTAAACGGCGGAACAGCAAGCCTTCCAGAAAGCCTTCCAGGCCATCGAAATAGGGCGCAAGCCTATCGTAGCGCTGTCTGACTTTTGTGCTGTCCGCCGTCATGCCGGATTATTCTGCAAATTGCTGAATGCCGTCCAGGAACCAGCGGCTTTGATTGCTGTTGATGGGTTTGACGAAATGCCATACTTCTTTGATGGCTTCAGCTTGAGCGCCGTCTTCGCTGATCAGCGCGTCGAACAAGACCACCGCTTCGAGTTCAGTGCCGGCTTCGCGGACATCAATTAATTCGGCGTTCAGTTTCAGTATGTCGGTTTTGTTGCTGGCGCTGGAGGCTTGCAATTGCTCTTGAATTTCCACAAACACCTTGTCGGTGGTTAAGCCGCGGATTTCCGCCAAGTCGCGGCTATCCCAAGCGGCTTGCAGGTAGCGGTAGGCACTTTCCGCGCCGCTTAAAAACGCGCGTTGATCGAATCCCGCAGGCAACTTGTTTGCATCGAAACTAGCTACTTGTTGATAGTCATTGCTGCTTGATCCTGCTGTTCTGCCTTTTTTGAACAGCACATCGGTATCGAAACCCGAGCCGCCGGCTGCCGGTTGCTGGTTCTCGCGATAATAATTTTGCGATTCCGCTGGTTGCGAGTGAGCGGGTCCGTAACCGGCTGGCGCGGCGGGTTGCTGACGTGATCTGGCCGCAAACAAGCGATACAGCAGATAAGCGACGCCGGCAAACAGCAGCATGTCCATCAGATTGATGTTTTCGAAGGCGCCGCCGAAGAACAATGAGCCCAATAATCCGCCTAAAGCCAAGCCGCCCAGCATGCCCATCAGGCCGCCGCGACCGGCCCAGTTTTGTCTGGCTGTTTGATTTTGTGCAGCGGCTTGCTGCTGGCTAGCCGAACGGGTCGGCTGGCTGCTGGCTCCACTGGGAGAGGTAGAGCGTTGAAACGGCGTGCTGTAGCTCGGCTTGCTACCGAAAGACTTTCCGCCGCCCATGCGTTTAGCCTGCGCTTCCTGGACACTGCCTAGCAGTAAGGCCAGCGCAATGAATAATGTTGCCAAGGTACCGATCTTTCTGTTCATAGGTATGTTTGCCTAAAGTGAATAAATGTATGCCGATATTCGGGGTAAAATCGCGTAATTCAAGTAGAATAGCCTTTCGCATTGTCCTATACAACCGCCGGCTACTGATTAACGACACCTCACAGACATTCTGAAAACATAAATGGTTGCATATTTGCGTCAATTTCTAGTTATGTTTTTGCTGCTTTTGCAAGTGGCAGCGCCGCTGGTGCATGCCCATGTCGGTAGAGAAGCCATGCAGGGCGGCCTGCATTTGCACGAATTCGAAGCGTTGCATATCGATCATGATGGCGACCCCGCATTGATGGCTGTCGAGCACGATCTGCAAACTCAAAATAGCATTGTCAATTTGGGTTCCGCGATTAAACAGCAGCAATGGCTGGACAGGCTGGCGCCGGTTTTCTATCTGCTGGTCAGCTTAGTGCCTGATTTGGCGATTACGCGGCAAATCGAAGCCGTTAATTTTTCCCCGCATATACCGCTGTTCGCGCCCGACCCCGTACTTACTCACAATCCATCCCGCGCGCCGCCGCTCTGAAAGGGGTAGGCTTCGCTGTAGAAGCCGGCTTGGTTAACACCTGGCAGCCCCTCGTCCCCAAAATTGGCCAACAGCCCATAAGGCCTTTGGCTGCTCAGCCCTTTCAATTACTGCTTTGGAGTGCTCCATGAATGGATACCGTTATCTAAAATGCGGTTTACCTGTATTACTGCTGTTTACGGCGCCTTGCCTTGCCGAAATAAATCCTGTCGGAGAGAGCTTGGGGGCGACTCGCGGCGAAATGTTTTCAGAAAATTTGATTGTCGAACACATGGATCCTATCGAAACCGATCCGTCGCTAAGTTTGTCGCAATTAGTCGACATAACCGTGGAAAAATACCCCGATCGCCTGGTCGGCGAAGCCTTGGCCCAGGAAGCCAATGCCTTGGCCGAACGCAGTGACGCTTGGGTTGCCGGCTCTACGGCTGTTGGTTTGAATTACATGGATGACCGAATTGCCGACGACCTGGGTTCGCGCGAAGCCTCCGCCCAAGTCGAAGTCACGACCTGGAAATGGGGGCAGCGCGATGCCGGTCAGGCGGTAGCGGAACGGGCCGGCGTTTCGGCGCAAAAGCAATCGGCGGCGGTTAAGCTGGAAGTCACGCGCTTGATCAGAGATGCTTTATGGAATATGGAAATCGCCAATATCGGGTTGCAACAGGCGCAAAATGCCTTGTCGATTGCCGAGCAATTGATGAAAAAAGTCGAACGCCGGGTGGAACTGGGCGATTTACCGCGCGCGGATTTGTTGCTGGCCAAGGGTGAATATCTGCAAAACCGGGCGTTGGTCACCCAAGCCGAGGCGGAAGTGATGCATAGCCGTAAAGCCTATGCCAGCTTGACTACCTTGTCGCGGGTGCCGGGCAATTATCAGGAAAAACTGAGCGATATTACCTCGGTGACCAGCAACCATCCGATGCTGGAAGCTATCAACGCCATTATCGACCGCAAACAGGCGGAAATTGAATGGACCAAAACCACTGATCCTATCAATCAACCCAAGCTCAGTGTAGGTGCGAAAAGCCAGCGGGATGGCCGTAGCGGGCAAGACATTGAGAGTGTCGGCGTCGGCGTGGTGATGCTATTCGGCGGCGAGGCTTACAATGCGCCGGAAATCGCCAAAGTTAATCTGGAACTGAACAATGCCAAAGCCCAGCGCGAGCATCTTTACCGGCAATTGGAGAAAAATCTGCACGAGGCTGAGCATGCTCTGGAAGTAACGCGGGCGGAACTGACAATAGCCAACGAGTTGAAACAAATCGCCGAAACTCATCTGAAAATGACCGAAATCAGCTTCTCGGCCGGCGAAATTAACCTGTTGGACCTCTTAAAAATCCAGGCTCGCAGTCTGGAAGCGATTCGCAATGCCAAATTGCAAGAGGTTAAATTACAGCGCAACATCGCTTTCTACAATCAAGCGGTAGGCATACAGCCATGAGGCGGTTAATCTTTGGCCTGTTTTTGACGCAGGCCTTAAGCGCGTTTGCTCAAGATACCCAGATCAAAATTACACAGCAGCAGATCGACAATTTGGATATAAAAGTCGCGCCGCTTACCGCTAGCCAGCAAATTCCGCTGTTTTACGCGCCAGGCAAAGTGGTGGTGCCGGCTGATCGGGAGGTGTTGATCAGTAGCAGCCAGCCCGGTCTGGTCACCCAATTGCCGGTCAATATCGGCGACAAGATCCATAAAGGCCAACTTTTGGCGCAGTTGAACAGCCCGGAACTCGTCGGATTACAGCAAGCATTTTTAACCGCTGCCAGCGAACTGAATTTATCCGGCCAAGAGCGCAACCGCGATCAAAAATTATTGCAGGAAGGTGTGATTGCGCAGCGGCGATGGCAGGAAACCCAGACGTTGCACAGCAGCAAATCGGCCAAGGCCGATGAGGCGCGGCAGTTGCTATTGTTGGCCGGCATGTCGGCAGCCGAGATCAAAAGTTTGGGCCAAAGCCACAAGCTGGACAATCGTTTGACTATTCGCGCACCCATCGACGGGGTGGTATTGGAGCGTCTGACCAATTTGGGTGCCCGCTTGGATATGCAGGCACCGCTGTATCGGATTGCCGATTTATCCGAACTGTGGCTGGAAATCAATATTCCGCAGGAACGCTTGAGCGGTATTCGGCTCGGCGATTCGGTGCGGCTGAAAGGCAGCGAGATCACTGCCAAAATTAGTTTGCTGGGCCAAAGCGTCAACCGCGACAATCAGACAGTATTGGCCAGGGCGGTGATTGACGGCAAAGCCGAGGGTTTACGCGTGGGACAGAACGTCAATGTGCAGATCATGCAAAATAGTGCACAGACCGGCTTCGTCGTACCCAATACCTCCATTGCCCAGAACGAAGGGCGCGCCTATGTGTTTGTGCGCAATCAAGATGGTTTCGTGGTGACCGAAGTGACTGTTACCGGTAAACAGGATGCCAATTCCTTGATCAGCGGACCGTTGTCCGGCAACGAGCAAATCGCCATAAAAGGCGCGGTGGCCTTGAAAGCCAATTGGTTAGGTTTGGGAGGCGACGAGTAATGGCGGGGTTAATTCGCTTTGCGTTGACCCAGCGGCTGTTGATTTTACTCGGCGTATTGTTGCTGGTGGGCGGCGGTTACTATGCGGTTAAACACATCCCCATCGACGCTTTTCCCGAGGTGTCGCCGACGCAGGTCAAGATCATCGTCAAGGCCAACGGCATGACGCCGGAAGAAGTGGAAGCCAGAATTACCGCGCCGATTGAAGTTGAGCTACTGGGCATTCCGCATCAAACCATGCTGCGCTCGCTGGCTAAATATGCCATTACTGATATTACGCTGGACTTTGAAGAAGGCACCGATATTTATTGGGCCAGGCAGCAAGTCGCGGAACGGTTGAACGCCTTGTGGAGTAATTTGCCGGAGGGTGTGCAGGGCGGTATCGCGCCGATGACCACGCCGCTGGGTGAGATGTTCATGTTCGCCATTGAGGGTGGCGATTTGTCACTGATGCAACGGCGAGAATTGCTGGATTGGACCATCCGCCCGGCTCTGCGTACCGTCAGCGGCGTGGCCGATGTGAATGCGCTGGGCGGGCTGGTGCGCAGCTTTGAAGTGGTGCCCGACAATATCCGCATGGCGTCTCGCAATATCGATATCCAGCAATTAAAAGCGGCTTTGCAAAATAATAACCGCAACGACGGTGCCGGTCGGCTGAGCGAAGGCGAGGAAGCGTTGATTGTGCGCGCCGAAGGCCGGATCAAGAACGAGCAGGATGTGAAAGCCATTGTGGTGGCGCAACACGAAGGCCTGCCGACGCGAGTGGACGATATTGCCGAGGTCAGAATCGGCGCATTGACGCGTTATGGTGCGGTCAGTAAAGGCGGAGACGGCGAAACCGTGACAGCGGTGGTGCTCAGTTTGCGCGGTGCCAATGCTAGGCAAACTATCGAGCAACTGGAAAGCAAGATGGCGGAATTACAACCCAGTTTGCCGGAAGGCGTGCGCCTGAATGTGTTCTACAACCGGGGGGTGTTGGTGGGCAAGGCGGTGAACACCGTTTCCAAAGCCCTGCTGGAAGCCATCGTTTTGGTAGTGGTGCTGCTGATACTGTTTTTAGGCGATTTGCGCGCCGCCTTGACCGTCGCATTGGCCTTGCCATTGGCGGCGCTGGTGACCTTCATCCTGATGTACGCGTTCGGTATGTCGGCGAATCTGATGAGTCTGGGCGGTCTGGCTATCGCGATCGGGATGTTGGTGGATGGTGCGGTAGTGGTCGTGGAAAACGTGATTACGCAGTTGGCCGATCATCAAAAGGCCGAGAGGTTACCGCGTCTGCATCTGATTTAT
The DNA here is from genome assembly GCF_014850975.1 of Methylomonas fluvii. Classification (GTDB taxonomy): domain Bacteria; phylum Pseudomonadota; class Gammaproteobacteria; order Methylococcales; family Methylomonadaceae; genus Methylomonas; species Methylomonas fluvii. The sequence continues at coordinate 888,885 of NZ_JACXST010000001.1, forward strand.
CGCGCTACCCGCGAAGTAGCGGTGCCGGTGACGTCGGGCATCTTGATCATTGTCATCGTATTCTTACCGCTGCTGACCTTGCAGGGCTTGGAAGGCAAATTGTTCGGGCCAGTGGCGATGACTATCGTGTTTGCATTAACGGGCTCCTTGATTTTGTCATTGACGGTGATCCCGGTACTGGCGTCGCTGTTGCTGAAACAGGTGTCGCATGAGGAGCCCTGGTTGCCGCGCAAACTGTTGCAGTGGTATCAGCCTATTCTGGTCTGGTGTCTGACTAACAGCAAAAAAGTCTTTATCGGCGCTGGTGCGATGTTGGTGGCAAGCGTATTGGTATTCACCCAGATCGGCAGTACTTTCATGCCGACGATGGATGAAGGCGACATTATCGTGCAACTGGAAAAATTGCCGTCTATTACCTTGCTGGATTCGGTGGCCTTGGACGGCCGTGTGCAGAAAAACATCCTCGAGCATATCCCGGAAGTGCAGACCGTGGTATCCAGAGTCGGTACCGACGAGCTGGGGTTGGACCCGATGAGCTTGAACGATACCGACACGTTTTTGATCCTGAAGCCCAAAGCGGAATGGCGGATGGAAACCAAGGAAGCGCTGATCGAGGAGATTCGCAAGATTATGGATCATACGCCGGGCATAGCCTTTGGTTTTACCCAGCCCATCGAGATGCGGGTTTCGGAGATGTTGACCGGAACGCGCGGTGACGTAGCGATCAAATTATTCGGCGCCGAGCTGGATACGTTGAATCATAAAGCCGAGCAAATCGAAGCGGTGCTGAAGACCATTCCCGGCGCCAGTGATGTGTTTACCCGTAAAAATGAAGGCATGCAGTTTCTGCAGTTGAGTATTGATCGAGAAGCTGCCGGCCGTTTCGGGTTGGATAGTAATAGCATCGAAGATATGTTGCGCGCGCAGATTGAAGGCGTGCAACTGGGTATTGTCCAAGAGGGGGTGAAACGTACGCCTCTGCTGCTACGCGGCGACAGCAACACCGCCAACTTTGATAATTTACAAATCAGTTTGCCGAATGGCGAGCATGTGCCGATTACCGCAGTGGCGAAAATTCAAGCGGTGGAAGGCGTGGTGTCTATAGACCGGGAAAAGGGTCAGCGCTTCGTAGTGATCCGTTGTAACGTAGAGGGTCGTGATTTGGTGGGTTTTGTTGACGAGGCGCGCAAGGCGGTGGCAGAACGCGTCAAATTGCCGGGTGGTTTCCATGTGGCGTTTGGCGGTCAGTTTGAAAATCAGCAACGTGCGTCCGCGCGGTTGTCGCTGGTGATTCCATTGTCGCTGGGATTGATATTTCTGTTGTTGTTTTCCACCTTCGGCTCGGTGCGGCAGGCGGTGCTGGTGCTGTCCAATATCCCGTTGGCCATGATAGGCGGCGTGTTCGCGCTGTGGTTGTCCGGCGAATATCTGTCGGTGCCGGCTTCAGTGGGTTTCATCGCCCTGCTCGGCATTGCGGTTTTGAACGGGGTGGTGATGGTCAGCTATTTTAATCAGCTGTGCGCGACCGGTATGGAATTGTCGCGGGTGGTGATTATCGGTTCCGGGCGGCGGTTGCGGCCGGTACTGATGACGGCCAGCATCGCCGCCTTCGGCTTGATTCCGTTACTGTTTGCGTCGGGTCCCGGCTCAGAAATTCAGCGGCCATTGGCTATTGTGGTTACCGGCGGTCTGTTGTCCTCAACCTTATTAACACTGATTTTGCTGCCGATACTTTACCAACTGTTTGGCCGCCACCCGGAGCGTTGCTGATGAGTCACGAAGCGTTTTTATTGACGGTGAATGTGCCGCCCAGCCTGGAGGAGGCACTGGTCGATTGTTTGCTGTCATTGGAATGGTCGCAGGGTTTCACCAGTTTTCCGGCCAATGTTCACGATCACAATCAGCAGGGTTTGTCGCTGGCAGAGCAGGTTGCGGGACATCAACGCAAAATTCGTTTTCAAATGTATGTGGAAAGACAAAACATTTCTGCATTATTGACTAAGCTAAAGGCGGATTTTACCGGTTCCGGCCTGCACTATTGGCTGGTACCGGCTATCGAACAAGGCATCATCTAAGCATAAAGTATGCAGAAAACGACTGGGGATGCTACAGTTCAGACAAACAGCGGTTAAACATTTTTGAATGAGCTATTTTTCTTGCCACACATAGCCCTATGAACATCTTTTTGCGACGCATTCCTGCTAATACCAGGCATACTGAAATCTCCGAATTTGTGGCCCCCGCTTTGAAAAGCGGTTTATTCAGAAAATCCGGCCGTATAGTCGATGTGGAGATTCTGGCCTTACAGGATACCCGTATAGGCACTATCGAATATCACGGAGTGGTAACGCTGGATTCTGAGCTTTCCGTGCAAAGAGTTATTAAAGGTCTAAAAAATCGCCGGTTTAACGGCAGAATGGTGGTGGTTAGGCCTTATTACCATCGTAGTTGGTACAACGACCCTCGCCAAAATCAGACGCCTGTGTCTGCCGATATTATCGAAAAGCGCAAGGGCGACCGCAGGCGTGGTAAGTATCTGCAAGTGATCAAAAATGCATCTGATCGTTTTAACAGTGAAGATGATTTTTTTCGAACCGTGCATCATCAACAGTTCTCCATTTCATTTATCGTGCCGCCTGTCATGGAGGGGCCGATGATGGAGTGCCTGATCAGTTTTGAGGAAGAACTTCTTAATAGCGATACCGGTGAGCGCAAGATCACCAAATTTCTCACCGAAGCCGACGATGCCGATCAGCAAACCGCGCGCTTTCAGATTTACGCCGAGAAAATGGCTATTTCCGCCTTGCTGGAAAAATTGAAGTCCGAATTTGCCGGGTCCGGTATCCATTACTGGATTATGCCGGTGGTCGAGAAGGGTGAAATTTAGTTACTAGCGATTGCTTTAACGCTGGGTTGAGCCAATACCCTTCGGCATATGAAGGGTATTGGGTCGGTATCTCATTAATCAATGACAGTTCTTACTTTTCCAATAACGCAAGTTTGCCGGGTTTACCGTTCCATTCGTCGGCATCCGGCAGCGCGTCTTTCACTTCGGTGATGATAGGCCATTGTTTGGCCAGTTCTGCGTTCAGTGCCGCGAAGTGTTCTTGACCTTCCGGCAACTCGTCTTCCGCGTGGATGGCGTTAGCTGGGCATTCGGGTTCGCACAAGGTGCAATCGATACATTCGTCGGGGTCTATAACCAGAAAATTAGGACCTTCATGAAAGCAATCGACGGGGCATACGTCAACACAGTCGGTAAATTTGCATTTGATGCAGTTTTCGGTGATTACAAAAGCCATATTGTTCTTCCAAGGTTGGTAAAATGAACAAGTTCCCGTACATAGCGGAAACTGTATGGTTAAAAATGCACCTGCCGCTTAACGCGGCAGGTGACTGATCGGTAATGCTAAGCAGAGTAAGGGCCGACAAGATCAGCCCATATGATGCTTATTTGTCTTTGTTACGTTCCTTAACTTCCTTGATCACTTCTTCCGCTACATTGCGCGGGCAAGCGGTGTAGTGTGAGAACTCCATCGAGAACTGGCCACGACCGGATGTCATAGTGCGCAAATCGCCGATGTATCCAAACATATCACTCAGCGGTACGTCGGCTTTAATACGCACGCCGGTGATACCTGCATCTTGTGATTTGATCATGCCACGGCGGCGGTTCAAGTCGCCGATCACGTCACCGACATGGGCATCCGGCGTGAAGACGTCGACTTTCATGATTGGTTCCAGCAATTGCGGATTACCTTTCGGGATCGATTGACGATACGCGGCGCGGGCAGCGATTTCGAACGCGATGGACGAGGAGTCAACCGCGTGGAAGCCACCATCAGTCAGAATGACTTTGAAGTCCAAGCAAGGGAAGCCTGCCAACACACCTTTGTCGATACTGGCTTTAAAGCCTTTTTCAACCGCAGGCCAGTATTCGCGAGGTACGTTACCGCCGGTTACTTGTGATTCGAATACAAAACCGCTGCCTGGCTCGCCTGGCTCGATGACGTAATCGATTTTCGCGTATTGACCGGAACCGCCCGATTGCTTTTTGTGGGTGTAGCTGTCTTCGATGCGTTGGGTAATGGTTTCGCGGTAAGCAACTTGTGGTTTACCGACGTTGACGTCTACACCGTGGGTACGGCGCAAGATGTCGACTTTAATGTCAAGATGCAACTCGCCCATGCCTTTGATGATGGTTTCGCCGGATTCTTGGTCGGTTTCGACGCGGAATGACGGATCTTCCTGCACCATTTTGCCAATCGCGATGCCCATTTTTTCGTTGCTGCCTTTGTCTTTTGGCGAAATAGCAATCGAGATGACGGGGTCAGGGAATACCATCGGCTCCAGAGTAGCCGGTTGGTCTGGGTCGCACAAGGTATGACCGGTTTGCACGTTTTTCAAACCAATCAAGGCCACGATGTCACCGGCTTGCGCGGTTTCGATCTCGTTGCGGTCGTCGGCATGCATTTCCACCATCCGGCCGATACGCTCGGTTTTTCCGGTAAAAGTGTTTAACAGCGTGTCGCCTTTTTTGATGCGGCCGGAGTAGATGCGGACAAAGTTCAAGGCGCCGAAACGGTCATCCATGATTTTGAAGACCAGCGCGCGCAATGGGCGGTCGGCATCGACAATCGCGTGCTCGCCAGTTGGGACGCCTTCCAGGTCGGTTTCAGGTTGTGGATTAACTTCGGTTGGGTTCGGCAAATATTCGATAACGCCGTCCAGTACCAATTGCACGCCTTTGTTTTTGAAAGACGAACCGCAAAAAGTCGGGAAGAAATCCATCGCGATGGTGCCTTTACGGATGCAGTGTTTGATTTCTTCAACGGTAGGCTCTTCACCTTCCAGATATTTTTCCATGATGTCGTCGTCTTGATCAGCCACTTGGTCGATCAATTTCGCGCGCCATTCTTCCACTTGCTCTGCCATATCAGCAGGGACGTCTTTAATTTCGTATTTCAATGGGTCGCCGGAGTTATCCCACACCCAAGCTTTACGGGTCAGCAAATCGACTACGCCGACAAAGTTTTCTTCTTCGCCGATAGGCAGTGTCATCACAACCGGTTTTGCGCCCAATACTTGTTCGACCTGTTTTACGACGCGGTAGAAGTTGGCACCCATTCTGTCCAGTTTGTTGACGTAGATAACGCGCGATACTTTGGAGTCGTTCGCATAACGCCAGTTGGTTTCGGATTGTGGCTCTACGCCGCCGGAACCGCAAAATACGCCCACACCGCCGTCCAATACTTTCAAGGAACGATACACTTCGATAGTAAAGTCAACGTGCCCGGGGGTGTCGATAATATTGAAACGGTGTGGTTGAAATTGGTTGGTGCTGCCCGGCCAAAAACAGGTAGTCGCAGCCGATTGGATGGTGATGCCGCGCTCTTGCTCCTGCACCATGAAGTCTGTCGTCGCCGCGCCATCGTGTACTTCGCCGATTTTGTGGATTTTTCCGGTCAGCTTCAAAATCCGCTCGGTGGTAGTGGTTTTACCGGCATCGACGTGAGCGAAGATGCCGATGTTTCTGTAAAGCGATAGATCAGTCATGGTTATACTCTAAAAATGGACATAAAAACTTTTAAACCCCAGCACCATTGCCACGGTTGGTTGTGGATCACATAGCTGCTAGTCTAGCGAAATATGCGGCCGGTCTTCGCTTTGCAAGGGTCTGAGGCGAAATTCACACGGCTTCTTCAAAGACAAGGTCAATGAAAATCTTCACATTCTAACCGAAAAATAACAAAAAGCAGAATGTCAATTGCGTGAATTAGTTAAGAAGGCTATTAGAACGGATTTGCAGTTCCCGGAGTTGCATCAATACATAAAGCGATTGCAGGCAAGGACAGTCTACACCGTGCCGCTGGGCGGCGCGCACCGCATTGCCGAGAATAGCCTCGGTTTCCATCGTATGGCCGCGTTCGAAATCCAGCAGCATGCTGGTTTTATAGGGCGGCATATCACGGGTCAGGGCAATATGAGCTTCGACAATATCGGCCGGGAGCGCATGGCCGCAAGCCTCGGCAATACTACAGACTTCCTGCATGACGCGGCGCACAAAATTTTCCTGATTCTGCAATATTGCCTGAGTTGCCAAGCCACCGGACAGCACCGACAGCGGGTTGAACGGCGCATTCCACACGCACTTTTGCCAGCGGCTGGCGACAATATCTTCACTAATCACGCATTCGATACCGGCTTGTAGGAACAAATCACGCAAATGCGATGTTTTAGGTTCGTGGCTATCTGACAGATTACCCAGAATCAACTTGCCGTAAGCCAAGTGGCTAATCTCGCCGGGAGCCAGGCGGTTACAGCAGATAAATGCCAAGCCGCTGATTAACAGGTTGTCCGGGAAAGCTTGTTGCAGCTCCTCTTCAATCTCGACACCGTTTTGGATCAGCACAATTGCGGTTTGCGGAGCGACTGCATCGCGAATCAGCGCAACTCGATCAATGTCCGGGGTGACTTTGCTGCATAAAATCAGGTAATCGGCTTGACCATCGTAGTCGGCGGCATCGCGCAATACCTGGTCAGGCATGAATTGCCAGCAGCCCAAGGCATGGCTTTTTATACGGTAACCCTGCTGTTTGACGATGTGATAATCGGAGCGGCACACCACTGAGACCTCCGCACCAGCCTTGGCCAGCAGGCCTCCGTAAAAGCCGCCGATAGCGCCGGCTCCCACGATCAATACCTTGCTACTCATGTTTCCTCAGCCAGAATCTGCTTTAAAAACGGAATGGTTAATTTGCGTTGCGCGGCCAAGGTGGCGCGGTCGATTTTTTCCAGCAGAAGCCATAGCGCGGCTAAATCGTGAACATAATGATTCAACAAAAATCGCCCCACTGCCGGCGGAATGTCGAATCCCAAAAAATGGGCTTTATAAGTCAGCGCCTCGATTAACTGATCGTCGCGCAAAGGCTGGATTTTTAAGGTCAGCCCCCAAGCCATTCGGGTTTTCAGGTCGGGTAAATCAAAGCCTAAAAACTTTGGCGGGCAATCGGCGGCCAGCAGCAATTTATGATTGTTCTGCCGATGCGTATTATAAAAAGCAAACAGCGCGTGTTCCCAGTCGAGGTGGCCGGCCAGTGCTTGCATATTGTCGAAACAGACCAATTCCAGGTCTTCCAGGCCGTCCAGCAAGGTCGGTGCCGGCAAATGGTCGGCATCAAAAGCCATATAGAACGGGTCTTTACCCGCTAGCTTGGCTTGCTGACAACAGGCCTGCAACAAGTGGCTTTTCCCGCTGCCGGCATCGCCCCAGATAAAAATCTGCTGTTCCTGGCCGTTTTCTGCCAGGGCCTGCAACTGCGTGACGATTTCAGCGTTATTGCCGGGAAAAAAACTGGCAAAGGTCTGATCGTTCTGAAACTCGAATTGTAACGGGACTTGCATGCCGCTGGTGCTCAGGCTTTTTCCGCTTTGTAGACATACAGGCCGGCGCCGAAGCACAGCAGCAGGCTGAATAGCACTTCCAGTAGCGCATACGGTCGTTCGATTTGATTGACATAGGCTTCAGCGGCGCCATGCGCGAAATACGGTAGGCTCAAATAACACATCCAGGTGCAGCTTTTCAGGTTGCGGTTTAATAAGCCTTTAAACGGCAGCAATAGCGGTCCGACCGAGATTAACAACATTAATGCTGTTGGCAACTTGTTCGATGGTGACAATAACGTATGCCAAGCCATCATTAACAAAAACAGGCCGAAGAAGCCCACCAAGGCCGCGTAATAGTAATAGATTCGTTGCATGAGAGCGGCAAATGGCCAGAGTGATAGAGTTAAGCTGATCTATTATCACAAAGTCTCTGCAATAATGCAGTGTCGCTCGCTTTTTAACCCACAAAGGAGATAGTCATGATTCGAAAACTTTGCTCCATAACCGCTGCCAGCCTGTTGAGTTTTAGCGTGTTGGCCGCCGATAGTTATACCATCGATAGCCATCACACCTTCCCCAGCTTTGAAATCAGCCATTTGGGTTTTTCCACGCAACGCGGCCGTTTTAACGAAACCAGTGGCAAAGTGACGCTGGATACCGCAGCGGGTAAAGGCAGCATCGATATCAGCGTCAACACCGCGTCTATTAGTACCGGTTTGAAGGAGTTGGAAGAGCATTTGCGCGGCAAGGAGTTTTTCGATAGCGGTCAATATCCGCTGATGACCTTTAAATCTGACACGCTCAGTTTTCAAGGCGAAAAACTGGTCGGTGCCGATGGCATTTTGACCTTACACGGCATCAGCAAGCCCGTGCATTTGGACGTCGAGCACTTTTACTGCGGGATGAATGTCATCAGATTAAAGTACACCTGTGGCGCCGATGCGGTGGGCACGATAAAACGCTCGGAGTTTGGTATCGATAAATATGTGCCGGCAGTGGGCGATGAAGTCAAGGTGCTCATCCAGGTTGAAGCCGTTAAGGATTAAGTTGCCAAGTGGTTTGAGCTATGCGGAAACAACTCTTTACCAATGTGCCGAACAGTGCGCTTTAAACCCTCGGTCGGATACGGGAGATGGAAGTGGAAATAAGCCTGGCCGGCGTTGCCGACATCCCGGCGCTTTGCCATCTGCTAAGCGAACTATTTACTCAAGAAGCAGAGTTTCAGCCTGATTATGCCGCTCAGCATCGGGGCTTGACGCGCATCATCGCCGACCCAAATGTCGGTCATATCCTGGTGGCGCGGCATGACAGCCAAGTTGTCGGTATGGTTAATCTGCTTTACACAGTTTCCACCGCGCTGGGCGAACGGGTGGCCTGGCTGGAAGATATGGTCGTGCCAAGCGAGGTTCGCGGCCTAGGCGTTGGTAGCCGGTTGTTGGAACACGCGGTGGCGTTTGCCCGGCAAAATGGCTGTCGCCGGCTCAGCTTGTTGACCGACGCCGATAATCTGCATGCTCAGCGCTTTTACCAAAGACAGGGCTTCAGCGCGTCTCAGATGCTGCCCATGCGCTTGGTTTTTTGAATAAGAGTGCCGCATTGCGCAAAAATGGCCCGCTTTAGTGGTCGAGGGCAAAGTGCGGATGGGCAATGATGTTTATCCAGTAGTATGCCTGAGTTGCAGAAAAACGGCTGGCGACGATGTTTTTTCCATGTCGCCGGTGATCATCAACGAAGTGTTGCCTGCCCTGCTCAACAAATCGCCCCATTTGTCGCCTATTGCTAACCCGGCCCTCAGCCCGAGCGGTTTGGGGCGGTCGATGCCCGGATTTCCCATTCATCCTTAGAATCTCAACACGAACGGGAAAATCCGCTTTTAGAACTCGTATTTCAAGGAACCCAATACGCTGATGGGTGAGCCGGGAATGCTGGTGTTGCGTCCGCCCGACGTATTTGCGTAGTAATCCTTGTCCAAAACATTATTGATGTTCAGTTGCAAAGTAAGCTTGTGTTGACCAATGCGAGGGCTATACGCCGCCATCGCATCCACGCGAGCGTAGCCGGGCAATGAGCAGGTATTGGCGGTGTCGCATGGCCGGCTACCAACGGCTACAGCACCTAAGCCCGCTTTAAAGGTATCGGTAAACTGCCAGGTGCCCCACAGGCTGCCCTGGTGCTCGGGTACATTCTCCAACCGGTTGCCCCTCAGCCCGCTGAAGCTTTGCACATAGTTGACCTGGGTATAGGCATACGTCCCCAATAAATGCAGTTGCTCGGTAATTTGCCCGGCCAGATCCAATTCAATACCTTTACTGCGGATTTTTCCGGCCAGAATCTGGTAGTCGGGATTGGCTTCGTTAGGGTCGTCGGTTAGCAGATTGCTCTTGGTTAAATGAAAAAACGCCAGGGTCGATGAAAAGCGCTTGTCATGCGACTCAGTCTTCAGGCCGATTTCATATTGCTTACCTATCTGCGGCGCAAAACTGGTGCCGCCAACGCTCACGCCATTGTTGCCGCTGAAAGATTTAGTGTAACTGCCGTAAATCGACAGCCAATCCTGGACTTGGTAAAGAATACCGGCTCTCGGGCTAAATGCGTTGTCTTCCCGCTCTATCCGTCCGGCTTTGGCCGCATCCAGGGACGCAGTCGAGGCAATGGCACCCGTGGTGACGTTGTCGTAACGACCGCCCAACATAATGTGCAACTTATCAAATAACGTTATCTGGTCCTGGACGTATGCGCCCACCCACGATTCTTCGCGATAAAAGAATCTGTTGTAGGTCGATAAGGCGGCAAAATTTACTTGCCCATAAACCGGATTATATATGTCGATAGACGCAGCCGAGCCATTTGCCGATGGCGCCTCGGTCGTGGCGTGAAAGCCATCGACGCCAACCAACAGATTGTGCTTGCTGCCCAGCAGTTCGAATTTACCGTTCAAATCAATATTACCGGAATGTGTTCTTACATCTTGTACGCCCACGGAGGCGGAACGATTCAGAATGCGGTTGTTAGCCTGTAAGCCACCGTTGAAAATGGCCGGACCGCTTAGCGACCAATCCTTAAACAGATAACGCTGAGTAATTTTCCAATCGTCGTTAAAGCGGTAAGTCCAGTCGTAACCCACCAGGGTACTTTCCACGGTTTGGCGCTGAAAGCCATCTTTTAGACTGCGGTCGAAGGGAATGGCTGCCGGGCGGTTGCCAATCGCGGGAATGCCGAAATCCGCGTTAAAGTTGTCATGCTTGTACTCCAGCTCGAGATTAGTTTCGAACTTTTCATTCGGCCGCCAGGTAACGACCGGCGCCACAAACACTCGTTCGTTGCCGACAAAATCCCTGAACGACTGATTATCCGTGTAAGAGCCATTGAATCGATAGAGCAGCGTCTTGTTGTCGTCCAGCGGCCCGGTGGCATCGATCAAGGTGCGGTATTGGTCGTAAGAGCCGAACTGTTGTTGCAGAGAATAGTAAGCAGTATCCAGCGGTTTTTTGGTCACATAATTCACTAAGCCGCCTGGTTCGATTCGGCCGTACAGTACCGCCGCCGGCCCCTTAAGAATCTCCACCTGCTCAATATTGGCGATGTCGTAAATATCCTGGCGGTTGAACAGGCCGTTTCGATACGCATCGCCAAAGCCGGAGCCGGCCAAGCCGCGGATGATAAAGTTGTCGTACAGAAATCCGCCGCCGGTTCGGCCGAGTACGCCGCTGACATGGCCGTTGACCGCATCGGGCAGTGTCATCGATTGTTTGTCCGCCAACACGGCTTTGGGAATTACCTGTATGGAAACCGGCGTTTCCATGATCGGAGTATCGGTCTTGGTGGCGGTCGTGGCGTTGGGGCGGTTGTAATCGGTATTGTAGGGATCGGTGGCGTCGTAAATCGTCTGACCGATAACATTCACCGGTTGTAACATTGTCGCGTCCTTGCCCGCCGCCTTGATCGATACCGAACCGTCGCCGGCAATCGCAAAACTCAGGCCGCTGGCGGATAACAGCCTGCTCAGAGCCTCGTTTAGTGTCATTGTGCCTCGTAACGCCGATCCATTGCGGCCGGCCACGCTATCGTGAGCGTAAAAAATTTGTACGCCGGATTGCGCCGCCAGTTTTGGCAACGCCGCCGCCAATTCCTGGGCCGGGATGTCAAAGCTGTAGGTGGTTTCGGTAGCCCGCACTTCGCAGGCTGAGGCCAACAAGGCGCCGAACAATAGCGGTTGTGTTAAAAACTTCATCCATCTTCTCCTTTTGCTGGGGTTTCCAGAATGAAACGCACCAAGCCGAAAAAGACGCCAAAAATTATGGGAGGGGAATAAACGCTGTGCGGTCTTGGCGGCCTCAGCGTGCGGCCAATATCGCCTGTCCCGGCGAAGTCCGCTGAATATCGACCGGCAGAGTCATCGCGATCACATTTAGCGCGCTATCAATATTGCCAATGTGGAAGGTGCCGCTGACTTTTAGTTTGGCTAGGTTTGGGTCGGCCAAGGTCAGGCGGATATTGTGAAAGCGTTCCAGCTCGCTTAATACTTCATCCAACCGCCGGTTTTCGAACACCAGTTGGCCGCGCAGCCAAGCTGTAATGGTGGCCGGTTTGTCTTGGCTTTCCAGAAAGTCGCCGCGCTGATCGTAAGCGAGTACTTGATTGGCGCTGATTTCCCGGCTGCCGGTCGTTACAATCTTTACCGCGCCTTCCAGCACCGCGACAGCTACCTGCTGGTTTTGCAAGCGCACGTCGAACTTGGTGCCAATATCAACGATACTGCCATGGCCGGCCTGCACCTCAAACGGCTGTTGCGGGTTATGCGCCACGCTGAAAAACGCCTCGCCCTTGATCAGTTCAACCGAGCGTCGCCAACGGTTGACCCGCAGTGTCAGCTCGGTATCGCCGCTTAGTTCCAAACGCGAGCCGTCGGCCAGATGTACGGTTTGGCGGCTGCCGCGCTCGGTCACATAGTGGCTAGGGTAGCCGTACCAGCCGTATTCCGAAAAAGTGGCAATGCCCAAGCCCAATAGCAGCGAAGCGGCTAATGCCAGCTCGCTAAGCCGGCGCATTACTTTTTGGGGTGCCCGGTAGCTCAGCGCTTGCCGACGCACCGGAAAGTCCCGGCCCTTATAGCTATCCAGTTTGTTCCAACGGCTGGCCAACTGCTGATAAATGCGTCGCCGGTCTTCGCCCTGCGCCAGCCACTCTGCGAAGGCCTGGCGATCTGCGGGTGTGCAGGCAGCCGAATCCAACCGCAGAATCCACTCTATGGCTTGTTGCTGCAGAACGGTTGAGGTCTCGATGTTGGGCATGTTAAACAGAGGACATTAGGTTGCGCTTGGCGAGCATTATCACGTAGCCGCCCAACATTTAAAATCCGGCAAATGAGACGGTGAGAAAAACCGCTGCGCCGGCCATGGGCTTAATCATCAAGCGAGGCGAAGCGCAGCAGAACGTGTTGCGCGGCGATACCGAGCAACCGCACGGAATTACGTTCGGAAACGCCCAGTCGCCGGCCAATTTCCTTGTGTGACAATCCTTCCAGCCGGTAAAGCACGAAGACGTTGCGTGTTGCCTCCGGTAATTCCTGCAAAATGCCATTTAAGGCATGCAACTCCTGTTCCGAGGCTAATCTATCTTCCGGTAGTGGCTCGGGAGTCGGTATGTCATGCAATGCCTGATCGTCGTTGTTTTCGGCATGAAAACGGTCGCGGACGTTTTGGCGGCGGTGTTGATCGACGCTGAGATTGGCGATTGTTCGATATAGAAAGGCCCTGGCATTGTCGATTGATTCCGGTTCGGGATGTTGCATCAGCCGCAAATAAGCTTCCTGTACCAAATCCTCGGCAAACTCATTGCCGCCACGCAGGCCGGCAAACGTTCTGAGCTCATGGCTATGCCGCTGAAATAGCCGATCAAACAGCGATGGTTTGGATTTTGGCACTACGAGACCCGATGTTAAAAAGTTAACGGCCAGACAAATTACAAATCTCCGTTTGGCCAGCTCCGGCCTACGTTGATCGAATGCAAGCACCCGCAAAAATTATTCCATCTGCTCAATTGAAGGCTGCCGGGCAGGTTTAGTGCGCTTTTAAATGCTTTTAAAACAATGGACTGTCTGTGTGATGAGGAGGATAGGCTGGCTTGGCTGGCGGGAAATCTGGCGGATCCGGATAGGTCAAATCACGCAAAATGGCATGCTAATGCGCCAAAACACGCAATCAATTTGGCGGTGATGGCTTGAGCGCTGTGAGAATGCGGTCTGTTATGAGACGGTGGACGGATTTTGCAAGGCTATGCCTGCGTCATGGCTTGAAAGTTAGGCAAGGCCAAACGGTTACCGCCTCAACTATAACCGCGCCAACACCTTGTCCGTCCGGATCGATACCATGACCCGTTGGCCCTGTTGCTATATTGAATGCTGGTGATCGGTCGGATGGGTTTTTGAGAATCCATCGGTGCTCGGCTTGCATGGAAGCCGGAGGGAGCGCAACGCAGCAGCACTTGCCGAGCGCTCAGTCGAAGCATGGAGGATTTGGGGGATGCCCGGAGTTTTCCGTCCATCCTTCCAATCTCAGGACGAACGGGAAAATCCTTATCCTTAGCAACTGCTTAGAACTCGTATTTCAACGAACCCATCACATTGATGGGATAGCCGGGGATAGCACCACGGCTGCCGCCATCCGAATTGGCGTAATACTCTTTGTCTAAAAGATTGTTGATATTCAACTGCGCCGTCAGCCTGTGTTGGCCGATGCGATGGGTGTAAGCCGCCATCGCATCCAACCGCGCGTAACCCGGCAGGATGAAAGTATTATCGGAGTCACCTGGCCGGCTACCAACGGCCACCACGCCCAAGCCCGCCTTAAAGGCTTCATTAAACTGCCAAGTACCCCACAGGCTGCCCTGATGCCTGGGCACATTCTCCAGGCGATTGCCTCGCAAACCGCTGAAGTCCTCGAGGTAATTGACCTGGGTATAGGCATAGGTCGCCAAAAGATGGAGTTGGTCGGTGATTTGCCCAGCGAGGTCCAGTTCTATGCCTTTACTTCTGATTTTACCGGCGAGTATCCGGAAATTTGGGTCGGCCTGATTAGGATCGTCGGTCAGTAAATTGCTTTTGGTTAAATGAAAGAAGGCCAATGTCGAAGAAAATCGCTTGTCATGCGATTCCGTCTTAAGCCCGACTTCGTATTGCTGACCTTCTTGCGGGTCAAAGCTTGTGCCGTTGGCGCCGACGCCGTTGTTGGCACTAAAAGACTCGGTATAACTACCGTAAGCCGATAGCCAATCTTGTACTTGATAAAGCACGCCGGCTCGCGGGCTGAACGCGCTATCCTCCTTTGCTTCTCGGCCTGCTTTTGCGGTATTCAAGGAAACCGGCGAGAAATTCTCCCCTGTCGTGACGCTATCGTAGCGACCGCCCAGCAATACATGCAGTTTGTCGAACAAAGTAATCTGATCCTGCACATAGGCGCCCACCCAGGATTCCTTGCGATAGAAAAACGCATTTTCGTTCGTCAATGCCGAAAAATCGACTTGTCCGTAAACCGGGTTATAGATATCGATGGCAGGTGCCGGGTTATCGGCGTCATGCGAATCTGTTGTGGCGTGGAAGCCGTCTACACCCACTAACAGATTGTGCCGGCTGCCCAGCAGTTCGAACTTGCCGTTCAAATCGATATTACCGGAATGGGTCACCACATCTTGCACACCGGTGGTGGCGATACGATTCAACATGCGCTGGTCATTTTGTAAGCCTAAATAATTGTAAAACGTCGGACCGCTCAGCGACCAATCCTTAAACAAATAGCGTTGGGTGATTTTCCAATCGTCGTTGAAATGGTAAGTCCAGTCGAAGCCGACCAGGGTACTTTCCATCAATTGTCGCTGCGGGCCGTCTTTCAGCGTGCGGGTGATCGGTATCGGTGCGGGACGCCCATTCACAGCGGGAATGCCGTAGTCGGCGTTCATGCGGTCGCGCTTGTATTCCAATTGCAGGTTGCTCTCGAACTTTTCGTTGGGTCGCCAAGTAAGCGATGGGGCGACAAAAAACCGCTCGTTGCCGACAAATTCTCTGAACGATTGATTATCCGTGTAAGAGCCATTCAGCCGATACAGTAGCGTCTTATCGTCGTCCAGCGGCCCGGTCGCATCGATCAAGGTGCGGTATTGGTCGTAAGAACCGAACTGTTGCTGCAGCGAATAGTACGGCGTGTCGCGCGGTTTCTTGGTCACGTAGTTCACCAGGCCGCCGGGCTCGATACGGCCATACAGTACCGCCGCCGGGCCCTTGAGAATTTCGATCTGCTCGATATTAGCGATGTCGTAAATATCCTGGCGGTTGTATAAGCCGTTGCGGTAAGCATCGCCGAAACCCGAGCCAGCCAAACCGCGGATGACAAAGTTGTCGTACAGATAGCCGCCGCCGGTGCGCCCCAACACGCCGCTGACATGGCCGTTGACCGCGTCGGGCAAGTTCGTGGACTGCTTGTCCGCCAGCACCGCTTTGGGAATGACTTGTATGGAAATAGGCGTTTCCATAATTGGCGTATCGGTTTTCGTCGCTGTCGTGGCGTTGGGCAGCCTGTAGTCGGGATTATAGGGGGCCGTAGCATCATAGGCCGCTTTGCCGACTACGGTCACCGCGCCCATCATCGTGGCGTCTCCGGCCCCGGAAGCCGGCTTGAGTGTCACCGTGCCGTCCGAGTTGATGCTTTGCGTAAGGCCGCTGCCCTTTAACAGCTTACGAAGGGCTTCCTCGGTGGTGTATTCACCTTGCAGCGCTGAACTGGTTTTACCGGTAGTGGATTGCTCCGCATACAACATCGCGGCACCGGATTGCGCTGAGAGTTGTTGCAGGGCTGCCGCCAGGGGCTGGGCCGGAATATCGAAATAGTGTTTGCCATCCTCGGCGTAGGCTTGCGCCGAGACCAGGGCGACGGCAGCGGCGAGGCGTTTGATTGCGAATGTCATAGTCCATGTCTCCAATTTTTTAGGGTTCATGGGCATAGACGCGGCGGCTGAAAAAAGCCGCCAACCAGCATAAATTAATTTATCTCTAGTAGTAAGCGGCTTCAGCTAATAGCCTGGCCCTATTTATCGCGGGGACTACGTTCGCACCCTCAGGGGCATAAAGTCTGAGTTCGACGAAGCCGGCTGGCGCGCCCTTCTACAGTAACCTCAAGGGCATTAAGGCGAACGGTATTAGGTTAAATAAGCAGGTAATTTATTGCGCCTTGTGAAGCGAAGAAAGCATTAATGCTTGCCCGAAACCGCTTCCAGAACAATTTCGCGCTCGCCGACTCGTTTGACACTGATCGGCAATAGTGTGGCGACCGCATTTAACAGACTGTCCAGTTGCTCGGTGCGGAAGCTGCCGTTAACGCGCAATTCCGCCAATGTCGGATCGGGCAGGCGGATGTTTACCTCGTGATAACGGCCTATCTCGGCCAGCACTTCAGCCAGTCGCCGGCCGTTAAAAATCAGCAGTCCTTGGCGCCAGGCCGTTGCGCTAGCAATATTGTTGGATGTGGCCGCAGCGAAACGCTGATCATCGCTGTAAGCTAATTGCTGCCCGGCCTGTAATTCGCGGCGGTCGCTCGGGCTGAGCATTTCCACCATGCCTTCTTGTACTGCCACGCTAACCCGATCAGCTTGTTTATACACATTAAAAGCCGTGCCTATGTCGCGCACGCTGAGATTGCCCGCCTGCACACGAAACGGCCTTTCGGCATCGTGAGCCACCTTAAAGAAGGCTTCGCCGCGAATCATGTCCACTTGGCGCTGTGCATGGTTGAAATGGACTCGTACTTCCGTGTCGGTATTCAATTCCAGCTCGGTGCCATCCGACAAGGCTAAGACCTGCCGTTGGCCTTTGCCGGTGCTGTAGCTGTGCGGCAGGCCGTACCAGCCTTGCGGGGAAAATATCGTCAAACCGAGCGTCAACAACACGGTCGCCGCCGCAGCGTAAGCCAGCCATTTTCGCCTGACAGACGGACGCGTAGCTGGCCGATAACGCAAGGCTGCGTCGCGCGCCGGAAAGCTGTGCTGCTTGAAAGGCTCCAGCCAGGCCCATTGCGCTTGCACCTGCCGATAGGCCGCTTGGTGAGCGGGGTCAGCGGCCAGCCAGTCTGCAAATTCACGTTGGCTTGCTGCGTCTTCCGGCGCATCGCGCAAGCGTAGCAGCCAGGCTATCGCTTGGTCGCGCAGGGTTTGGCTGGTAGATTCGCTGTCTGACACGCTGAGTGACTGAAGTGTGTTTATCAAAGGAACAGTTTACCGGACTTTGTCATAGACGGGCCAGACGGCAATTACCGCCAAGTATGCTCCGGTTCAGCGCTGAGTTTGGCGCTGATATGTTGCATCGCCAGCATCACATAACGTTCCGAGCAACGTACCGAAATGCCCAGGCGCCGGGCAATTTCGGCATGTGAACAGCCTTCTATGCGGTATAACACAAAGGCATGGCGGCGCAATTCCGGCAATTCGTCCAGCCAGCTGGAGAATTTTTCCAATTGCTGATGAGTTTGCCAATAATGCTCCGGCGAAAGGCGCTGGTCGGCAACATGCTCGATGTCTGCGTCGGCTTCATCGAAGCGTGCGCGCGTTTCGCGGCGGCGATGGCGATCAACCGTTAGATTGGCGGCGGTCTGAAATAAAAACGCCCTGGGGTTTTGAATGGTTTGCGGCTCGGAATATTGCGATAAGCGCAGAAAAGTTTCTTGCACAATGTCGCTTACATCGGGCTCTCGCGGCCAACGGCCGCGTAAAAAGCTGCCGATTTCGTGCGCGTGTTGCAGAAACAGCGTGTGCAGAAATCCGGAAAGGTCTTTGGGCATTGGCGATTGTTTGCGGTGGAACGGCTGGCGCGAAACCAGCAATGTTCACGCCATGACGCTGAAATTCACCTGACGTAGCGGTTTGCGCCGACCGCCGCGTTATCTTGTGTCGGTGCTGGGTTTTACCAACTGATTGGATGCTGTGTGATATGCCGCAGTTTTTGAAAAGTCGCGGCATATCACACACTAGAATCTTTGCGGCTATTTTGGCCGGCTCTACGCTTTTGCCGCCAGCGGATCACGCCAGTGACGAACAATACCGGGCAGGCCAGGCCGGTGATGAACACCAAAATCCGTCCGCTCATGCCAAAGGCTTGGCCGGAGTGCAAAGGCCATTGCCAGTGGGTGAAGACTTCGCCGGCAGTCGCGGTTGGCAGGCTCGGATCGTCCAAGTCCAGAATCTTGCCGCTGTAGCGGTCAATCACCGTGCAGCGGCGCTGCAGGATACTCCCCGGTGCGTCGACGCCGTCCTGGCATACCGTGTAGGTTTGAGTCGGCTCCGCCGCGCCGTAAATCCAGTGCGGCCGGCCTTGCGGGTATTGTTTCAACGCAATAGCCACAGCGCTATCCATGCCGATGGCCGGCGCATTATCGGCAGGCGGCGTAGATTGAAACCAATAACGATAAGTCACCGGTGAGAAGAGCTCCAGCACCGGTACCACGTTTTGCGGCAGCACCATGTACACGCCGGAGAACAGCACCGGAACCATCACCAACGCGGTGTAAAAGCCGCTGATCTTGTGCAGATCGTAATTGAAGCGCACCTTGCCGGCGTTGGCCTTAAAGGTTAATGCGTTGCGCCAATGCCCGGTCAGCGGCCACCAGACGATCAGGCCGGTTAAACTGGAAATGATCAACAACGCACTGGAGACACCAACCACCAGCGCACTAACATCCTCGGCCGGAATCAATAGGGCGTAATGCAATTCGAAAATCAGGCCGATAAACGTGGCCGGCAACCAGTCTGCCGATCTGCCTTGCAGTTGTTTGCCGGTGACCTGAGCGGTGTAAGGATTAACCGCCACCAGCCAACGCTCCGTTCCAGCGGGCGTATCAACCGAAAAGTAGAGTTTAAATGCCGCGAACTCATTGCGCGGGTAAGTCGCAAAAACAGGCTTGGCCCGCGTCGGCATCGCATCCCGGCCCGCCGCAAAAATCTCGGACAATGGCCGATAGGCTGCCTGAGACGGCATTTTCACCACCAACACATCAGCTTGCAGCCACTCGGCAATTTCAGTTTGAAATACCAGGATACTCCCCGTGACACCGTAGATTGACAGTAGCAATCCCAGACTCAAACCCAAGTAAAGATGCACGCCCAGCCAGCGTTTTCGACGCCTTTTAAGCTTAGTTAGCGTCAGGCTTGATGGCGAGGCTTGATCGATCAAATGGCTTTGATTTGTCTCGGTGTTGGTCGTTATCCGACGCATACAGGATAGAGGGTTTTTGCCGCGTATATCTCGGTCTGGCATATGGCTGTTCGATGTTTGCTCACCCGCTTATCCGGCTAAAACTCCAGCCGCACCGTTCCCATCGCGGTGAGTGGCGCGCCAGGGTAAATACCGACACGCGGCGGAGCATTTTGGAAAGGATCGGTGGATTCGTAATAGGTTTTATCCAGCAGATTGCGGATATTAAATTGGGTGATCAGCCGGGATTTGCCGAGTTGATAGGTATAGCTGGCAAAGGCATCCAAGCGGGCGTAGCCGGGTAACGCAAACGTGTTGTCGTTATCGCCTTGCCGTTGTCCGGCGGCAAACATGCCCAAGCCAAAACTCAAACCGTTCAACGGTTCGTAGTGATGAATATCGTATTTGAGCCATAAACTGCCGGAATGCTCCGGCACATTGTTCAGACGGTTGCCCTGCAGCCCGGAAAAGTCTTTGGTGATACGGGCATCGGTAAAGGCATAGTTGCCGATGATGCTGATCTCGTCGGTCAGCCGACCGGCCATATCCAGCTCGATACCTTGACTGCGGGCTTTGCCGATAGCCGCGCTGGCGAAAGGATCCGGGCTATTGAAATCGCGGGTCATTAAATTTTCCTTGGTTAAATGGTAGTACGCCAAGGTCGTGGACAAGCGCTGGTCGAAAAACTCGGTTTTAACCCCGGCTTCGTATTGCTCGCCGATTTCCGGATTGATCGTCGCACCGCTGGCGGTTATGCCGTTGTTGGCGCCGAATGAAGTGGTCCAGTTGCCGTAGATACTGGCCCAGGCCCACGGCTGATAGAGAACCCCCACTCGAGGGCTAAAGCCTTCATCCCGGCGCGAAGGTAAAGCGGCATCGGCGGCGCTAGCCGAATTACCTATGCCCAAGCCGGTTCTCGCCCAATCGTAGCGGCCACCGCCCAGGATATGCACTTTATCCCACAGGGTAATGTGATCCTGAAAATACGCGCCGTACCAGTCGTCCCGGAACAGGTAATGGTTGGCGCCGTCGTCGGAAGGCGTTGCCAGCGCGTTGGCGTAATAGCTCGGATCGATACCGTATTGGGGATTATAAATATCGATATCCAAACCCGGCACAGGGTCCTGGTAGTTGCCGTAGAATTCATAGCGGCCGACTGCGCGCAAGTAATCGACGCCAATCAGGGTTTGATGATTTACGCCCAGTAATTTGAATTTTCCGGTCAAATCCAGATTGGTCGTATAGGTTTCGTTGTCGGAAGTTTGGGAAAATATATTCCGTGCATAGCGGCGATTACCCGTGCTCGGATCGAAAAACTGTTCGACGGTAAAGCCATTGGCGGGTTTGACCGAGGTATTTTTATCGTAAATAAACGAAGCCAGGAAGCGATTGCGCAAGGTCCATTTATCGTTGAAAGCATGGCTTAGATTGAAGCCAAGGTTTACCTTCGAGTTAGTGTCGACCGGATCGTTAGGGTCGATAAAGGACCGGCTAACCGGAATCGGCGCCGGGCGATTGCCGATAGCGAACAAGCCTCTATCAACCTGGTAATCCTCATGCAAGGCTTCCAGCTCCAGAGACATTTCCGTCGCATCGCTGGGCCGCCAAGTTACTGACGGATTGACCAGCACCCGATCATTGAAATTAAAATCCCGAAACGATTTATTGTTTTGATAAGCACCGGAAAAACGATAGCTCAAAGACTTATCGCCGGTCAGCGGTCCGGTGGCATCCCATTCGGTTCTATAAAAATCGTACGCGCCGAAACGCTGCTCCACCGAGTAATAGGCCTCGTCGCGAGGTTTTTTGGTCACCAGGTTAATTAAGCCGCCAGGCTCGATACGGCCAAACAAAACCGCCGCAGGGCCTTTCAACACTTCGACACGTTCCAAATTCGCCGAATCGAATTGAGCCCCCTCGCCAATACCCAGGCCGTTGGCGACCAGACCATTGCGATAAACCCGGCCGTTCCTAAAGCCACGGACGATGTAGGCATTACTCAGGCCCAAGGACGATTGCGGACGTATGCTGCTGACGTTTTCGAGCGCATCTTTAATGGTCGTGGTTTTTTGATCGTTCATCACCGCCCTGGGCACTACCTGAATCGATACCGGGGTGTCCATAATCGGCGTATCGGTTTTCGTCGCGGCGCTGGCGTTGGGTGGGCGATAGTCCGAGTTATAGGGATCGTTAGGGTCCGATAGGGTTTTGCCCAGCACGGTTACGCTCGGCAAAGTTGTCGTACCGGCCGCCGACTGGGGTTCGGTGGGTTTTGCCGACTTTTCCAGCGTCACGGTGCCATCGGCCGCGGTTTGTGTTGTCAGACCGCTGCCGCTCAACAGTTTGTCCAGCGCCTGCTGCGGTGTAAAGCGGCCTTGCACGGCGTTGCCGCGCAGCTTGCCTGCCAGTTGTGAACTGAAAAACACCTTGGTGCCGCTGGTTTCGGAAAATTGCAGTAGGGCGTCCGCCAACGGAGCGGCCGGAATGGCGAAATCGATAGCGCTTTCCGCCGCGCACCACGGGCTGGCGCTCATTGCTACGGCAAAAACGGTTAAACAGAACGGGTTAAAGGGCGGTAGTGTGCGTTGACTCATTGGGCATCCTGGCTTGTGATTGTGGTGACGGCGGTTGGCGAAGGAAGGTGTTCCGTCGGCGTATCCGCAGGGGTTCCAAAGCAAAGACGAAGGGAGGGGTGGGTTTTATAACCTGGCTGAGAAAATATTTTTGGCCGAGGACTCAGCGGAATGTCCTCATCGACCGGATGGGCCTTAGGCTCATGCGCCACGCCGCTCCGTAAAAGTTATGAAATTCACCCGGTCAATAGTCCGAATTCCCGTGTAGGCGGGAATGGCGAATTTGTTGGAAAGGGCGAAAAATTAATGGCGGTGCAGAACGATCAATGCGTCGGTCAGGCGGGTTTCGCTAACCGCTAAGGTGTTCTCGATAACAGCCAACGCCGCTTCCGGGGCGTTGGCATCGAATACGCCGGTCACCCCGTGCGCGGCCAAGTCGGGATCGGCGATGACGATTTTTCCCGGGCGGTAGCGGTTTAGATCGTCGATGACTTGTTGCAGCGGCTTTTCCTTAAACACCAGGCGCCGCTCCTGCCAGGCGGCGGCTTGCTTGAGATTGGCCTGTTCCGGCGTGCCGCTTTTACCGTCGCGCGACGCGACGCGCTGGCCCTCCGGCAGGCGCTCGATGGTCGCGCCGTCGGCAAACGCAACGCGCACACTGTGCTCGTACACAGTGACTGCCAGGTCGCCTTGCCACTGTTTAACGTCAAATGCCGTGCCCAAGGCGCGGACTCTTCCGCCGCTGGCAACGACCTCGAACGGTCTTGCGGGATCGGCGGCCACTTTGAAATACGCCTCGCCGCCGTGCAATCGAATTACCCGCTGTTTTTCGGAAAAATCCACCGACAGCGACGAAGCGGTATTCAGAATCACCGTCGAGCCGTCGCTGAGCTGAATTCGGCGCTGCTCGCCGGTGCCGGTGCGGAAGTCGGCAAAATAGCCGGCGTTAAACGCCCAGCCCAAACATAATGCCAGCATCAGGCAGGCTGCAATGGGCCATCGCCATAGACTCGGCCCGGCCGCAGCTGCTCTGCCGGCTTTTTGCACTGATTGTTCGATCCGGCGAACTTGGGCCGGATGCAAGGTCTCCATCCGCCGAAAAAAAAGCTGTGTTTGTTGCCAGGCTTCCAGGTTCTCTCGGCTGGCCGCCAGCCAGGCCTGCCACAATTTCTCCTGCTCACTGTCGTAGAACGGCGATTCGCGCAGGGCCAGCCAATATTCGGCTTGCTCCTCGGCGCTGGCGTCGGGAAAAGGCGGGAAGGAATGGTTCATAACTAATGTGGCGGCGCTGTCAACTCGGTGTCCTGATTATAAAACGCTTGTTGGTAAACTCAGGCCCGATGGGCAAAAACTATTAACCCGACCCAAAATGCCACTCGCCCTGCGGGTGTTGAAGGACTCAGGGCCAACCGAGTGCCGGGCGTGGTCATGGGCGGCTTAATAAATAAATCCGGTCAATTCAGATCGCCGACCTTCGCCCGGCAATGGCGCATGGCCTGGGTCAAATATTTAAAGATCATGGTTTGCGATATGCCTAACCTTTGTTCCACTTCCGCGTAACTGTAATGCTTGAGTTTGAGCAAGATAAACACTTCCCGGCATTTGGGCGATAGATCATCCAAAGCGGTGATCAGTTGCTCTAGTTGTTGCTGTGACATGACAGTCCGTTCGGCGGATAGCGAAGATTGTACGTCAACTTCTGCCTCGTCATTTGCGGCGGCTTCCAGATCTGGGCCGGCATGGCGGCTGCGGCTGCGCAAATAGTCGGTAGCCAGATTGGCGGCGATTCGGAAAATGAAGGCGCGGGGATTTTCTACGCTATCTTTGCCGCCGTAACCGGCATAGCGAATGAAGGTTTCTTGAAAAATATCCTGCGCCGTATCCGTACAACTGATGCGTTGCGATAAAAACCGCAATAATTCGTGGCGATGCTTGTGCATCAGATCGGCAATGTCGGCGGCAGTCAATTCAAGCATGGGATAGTTTATGTAGGCGGCCCAATATGGCGATTATTAACCCGGCCCTGTTTATCGCTGGTATGCCGTTCGGGCTGGCTCAGTATCTTAAGGGCGCTAAGGCGAGCGACATTAAGGGCTGGGTTAATAAGCAAGCAATATTTGCACCCAAACTTAGAAAAGAGAGGTTTTTTAGCGTGAGATTGTCCGGAAAGCCCGCCAGGGTTGAGGGATGGCGAGAATCGCTCAGGGCAATTGGGAAAAGTTGGCGGTCAATACGCGGCGATACAACTGGATAAACTGTGTCATATGCCGCGTTTGGGAATGCTGGCGAAGTGCTCCGGACGAGCCGGATATCTCAAGGTCAAGCTGCTCTTTTAGGGGCTTGTTTAGTCGATGGATAAACTGACCAGGCGTACTTTCTTCTGAAGCGGATCGGTCCAGGCCACAAAAGCTCGCTTGCCGACACGGGCCAGCGCCAGGTATTTGCTGGGCCATTTCGGGAAGCTGCCGCGATATACGGTGGTTTGCCGGCTGACTTTGCCGTTGCTGGTCACTTTGGCAACCCTTAACTCATCGTCAGGACCATTGCGGCCGCGCCAGCTGACCAAGGCCGAGCCGTCATCCAGCAGCAAGGCGTTGGTATAGCCGCTGGCGTCGGCATCCAGCTCGATAGGCGAATTAAAATGCGCGCCTTGGTCAGTGGAGAAGGCCAGTTTCACCCGGCCTTTGCCGTCGGCGGCAGTGAACCAAGCCGCCACGCCGTTGGTGGGAGTCAGATCAATGGATGGCCCATTGCTGGGGCAACCGCCGATCACCCAGCCGTCTGCATGCACGTTAGCGATTTGCGGATTGCCGCCGGCTTGCCAGCGCACGGCGCTGATGTCGCGAATTTCGCCGACGGCATGATCACGGTAGACCGTGACCAATTGCTCGCCCTGTGCGTCGGTATAGCTGCGGCAGCAGGAGCAGACATCGTCATCCAGCACGGTCTCCGGGCTGGCTTGCCAGTTTTTGTCGATGATGCTTGCCATCAGTTGGTAGCGGTTGGTTTTCTTATCGGCCGCCGGGTCGTGGCTGGCGTGGCGCATGTCGGTCCAGACCAGCGCCAGCCGTGCATCGGGTAGCGCGGCCAAAGACATTTGCGCGTCGTAGATATGCGCTTCGTCGCCATACGGCTTTAACGGCGGCGACCACGTCAAGCCGCCGTCTATCGATCTGGCCAGATAGATCTCTGCCGCATAGCGGTCTGGGGAGTTCTTGACATAGGGCATCCAGGCCGCCGCCAAGCTGCCGTCGCTCAGGCCCAGCACTACCGGCGGGTCAGCCAATTTACCCTCGACCTTGACCACTGCTAACGGCATGCTCCAACCTTGTTCTTCCAAAACGGCAAATTTCGCCGTACTGGTCCCCATATCGGTTTCCACCCAACTGAGCAGTAACTGCCCATCTCCGGTTTTTTCCAGGTGATGCTGCTGGCTAAAGCCCGACACCGGCAACTCCAGTTCACGGAACGGCAACGGCTTCGCCGACACACCCTGGCAGATGCCGCAATACAGTAAAAAGCCGGCGACGGACTTTAAAATTTGCGTGATTTTGGACATGGCAGACTTCTCGACAACGATGAAATAGCTGAGCAATTTAGCGGGTTTGCGCTCAATATTCCACTCGAATCGAGCCGATTGCGGTCAGCGGCGCGCCCGGATAAACCCCCAGCCCCGGCGCGACATTGGAGTCGGGGTCGGTGGATTCGTAGTAGCGTTTGTCGAGTAGGTTGCGAATATTAAACTGTGCACTTATGCGCGAGCCACCGACTTTTTGCTTATAAGCGATGAAGGCGTCCATCCTGACATAACCCGGCATCTGGAAGCTATTGGCGTTATCGCCTTCGCGCGTGCCGGCGGCCACGCCGCCCAGACCGGCGCTAAAGCCATCCCGCGCCGCATAGCCGTTCATGTCGTACTTGAGCCATAGGCTGCCGGAATGTTCGGGGACATTGTTCAAGCGGTTGCCCTGGGTGCCGCCGTTGTAGTCCTTGATGATACGGGCATCGGTAAAGGCGTAGCTGCCGATCAGGCTGACGTTATTGCTCAGATACCCGGTCATATCCAGCTCGATGCCTTGGCTGCGTTGTAGATTGGCAATTTTGTCGTAGGGATTGGCCGTGCTCAGATCGTTGACCAGGATGTTGTCCTTGGTCAAATGGTAGTACGCCAAGGTGGCCAGCAGGCGTTGATCAAACAACTGGGTCTTTATGCCCGCTTCGAATTGCTCGCCGATTTGCGGATCGAAGCGGGTACCATTGGAAGCTGGCGCATTATTGGCGCCGAGCGAGCTTATCCAATTGCCGTATATGCTCAATTGATCGAATGCTTCGTAGAGTATGCCCACTCGTGGGCTGAACCCCTCGTCTTTACGGGTGTTAGGCCTCACCAGCGCGTCGGCGTCCGCAAAACTGGCGGCATTGCCGCGTCCGGTTTCCGCCCAGTCGTAACGGCCACCGCCCATGATATGCAGTTTGTCCCATAGCGTGATTTGGTCTTGGAAATAGGCGCCGTACCAATTGTTGTATATCACGCTGCGATTCAAACCCGGCTCGGAATCGCTCAAGTAAGCGGCGTCGAACGTTGCCGGCGAGATGCCGTAACTGGGAAATGGGTTATTGATGTCGATTGCCAGGGCTGGATTCGCGTCTACCCATTGGCCTGAAGTGCCGTATCGGTTAAAAGTGCGGTAAAAATCGAAACCGAACAGTACATCGTGTTTGGTTTCGCCGATCATGAACCTGCCGGTAACATCCAAGTTAGTCGCGTAATGTTCCTGCTCGGTGGTCTGCCGAAAGATGTTGCGTTGCAGAATGCCGGTGGCTTGATTCAACGCTAAGCCAGGGTCGAAGGCCGGCGCCGGATTGACGAAGGTGGTCGTGCTGTCGGATAGGCTGACCAGAAAACGGTTATGTATCGCCCAGTCTTCGTTAAAGCGGTGGTTAACTTCGCTGCCGATTTTGATGCTGGATTGGTCTCCCATCGGTGTATTCGGATCACCCAGGTTGCGACTGATCGGGATGTTGGCCGGGCGTTTACCTATGACGGGAATGCCGAAATCCGCCGGTGCGTTTTTGTCGCTACCTTCAATGTCGACGGTAATGTCGGTAGCGTCGCTGGGACGCCAGGTGACACTGGGATTGAACAGCATTCTGTCCACGGATACAAAGTCGCGGAACGAGCCGTTGCTTTGGTACGCGCCGGAAAATCGGTACAACAGCGATTTATTACCGTTAATCGGCCCACCGGCATCCCATTGGGTGCGATACAAATCGTAGGAGCCAAACTGTTGTTCCAAGGAGTAATAGGGGTGATCTAAGGGTTTTTTGGTTGTTAGGTTGATCATGCCGCCCGGCTCGGTCCTACCGTAGAGTTGCGACGGGCCTTTAATGACCTCGATGTTCTCCAAATTTCCGGAGTCCATGTCACCGAAATAGCCGCCGTCTTGTAACAGGCCGTTACGATAAACATTATTAGTATTAAAACCGCGGACAATGAAGCCGACGCCACCGCCCAACGACGGCTGGGGACGCACGCCGCTAACATTTTCCAACACGTCTTTAACCTTGCCGGATTTCTGGTCGTCCATCACCGATCTCGGTATTACCTGAATCGAAATAGGCGTTTCTATCAGCGGGGTGTCGGTCTTGGTGGCGGCAAAGGCGTTGGTTACCGCGTAATCCTTGCTGTAAGGGTCGACTGCGTTGGCATACTGGCGATTGCCGGACACGGTGACCGCCGACAAGGTTGAAACATCGTTGTGCGAATCCGGCGCTTTTTGCAGCGTAATGGTGCCGTTATCGGTAGCACCGGCTACCACGCCGGTGCCGGCCAGCAGCTTTTGTAAGGCTTGCCGGACCGTCAATTGGCCGCTGACACCGGGCGATTTCAAGCCTGCCGTCATTTCTGCCGGATAACTGAGCTGAACGTTGGCGATGTCGGCAAAGGCATTTAATGCGCCGCTTAAGCTTTGCGCGGGAATGTCGAAAGCGATGTTTTGTTCGGCGGCAATCGCGGCCGGCGTGCTGAGCGCGGCGGCGATTGTCAGCGACAAAGTCCAAAAGTTGTATCGGGTCGGTTTGCCCATGCCGGGGGCTTTGCGGAACGGATAAGATGCCATTAGATTCTCCCTAAGCGAATGAATTGATCCCCCCAAAGTTTGGGATTGCAATGGAGACGGGCGAAGCGGGTTTTTCCTCAGCTTGACGGTAAAACTTTTTTTCTCGGCAAAGACGGTGGCTGAATAACGGAGGGCTTTGGCGGGTGTTTTGCTTAGGCAATAAGCTTGGCGACACTCAAACGATCACTACCAGCCATGGTGTTAATCGGTAAATTCGGATAGGTAGGGTTTGTTGCAACGATTCCAGGGTTTTATCGGTGTCGCGAATATCGAAGCGGCCGCTGACTTTAAGATCCTGCAGTGCCTGATTGCGGATTATCAGGCTACCACGCCGATAGCGGCCAATTTCCGCAATCACCGCCTTGAGCGGAGCGTTGTCGAACGAGGCACTGCCTTTTAACCACGCCGTGGCGTTGCCGGTTGACTGGTGGCTGACTTCGCTTTGGTGGCGAGCGTCGACCGCAATGCTGTCATTGGCTTTTAAAGTGGCCGGATTTTGCCGATTCCGGCTGACTTCCACCACCCCGCTCACCACGCTGACAATGTCGCTGTCGGCGTCTTCCCTAACCACAAAACGCGTGCCTAATACCCGCGTATTGCTGTAGCGGCCATCCACTTGAAAAGGATGTTGGGGGTCGTGTTGCACCTCAAAAAATGCTTCGCCCCGGGCTAGTTGGATATGGCGCAGGCCGTTACGCATGTTAACGTTAAGCGCGGTGCCGGAATTTAAGGTGACATGGCTGCCGTCACTGAGCTGTACGGTTTTTATCTCGCCAACGGCGGTGCAGTAGTCCGCCTGCCAGCAGCTTAAAGCCGGCTGATAGACAATCGCGGCGATGACCAGGCTGGCGGCTGCGGCTAACAACGGTTTGGCACCGGAGGCGATGCCGAAACGCCGCCGGGGGCTGTTGGACGGCGTACTACATCGCAACATTGGCGGCGACAGCGTGGCGGCGTCCAGCGTGGTGTGGAAATCGGCATCCTCCCAAAACGCAACGATTTCGGCATAGGCCTCGCGGTGAGCCGGGTCGGCTTGATGCCAGATTTGAAATTGCCGGCGTTCGTCTACCGCTACCGACTCGGCACGCAACCGGACAAACCATGTCATCGCCTGCTCGCTGATGGCATCAGGGTTATCAGAGTCTGCGGGCGGTTGGTTTTCGGTCATGGCTGCATTATAGGGCGCTGGGGTAGGCGTATGCCTCGGGAATATCGGTAAGACGGTTAAGGCGGCAAAAACCTCAGTCGGTCCGATAGGGACGGCCGAAATGACGGCCCAGCTGTTTGCGGCAATACAGCAAGCCTTTGAGGATGTGTTTCTCCACGGCGCTCTCGGAAATATCCAGAAAATTAGCCACTTCCCGATAACTCAAGCCATGAATTTTATGCAGGATAAATGCATCACGGCAGCGCGGCGGTAATTCGTAGATGGTTTGGTGCAACAGGACGCGCCATTGCTGATCGGCTAATTCGTTTTCCACTCCGGCCAGTTGCGGCTCATCCAAATGCCGCGCCGCTTCCTGATGACGCTCGACGACTTTATGGTGGCGCAGGTGATCCATCGCCAGATTGCTGGCGGTGCGGTATAAAAATCCGCGCGGGTGGTCTATGGGTGTATCGTTGGCGGTGCGGGCCAAAATCAGATAGCTTTCTTGCAGCAAATCTTCCGCAGTTTCCGGGCATTTGACTATCCGCAGCAAATGGTGCAACAGCTCCTTGCAATGCATACGATACAGCGAGCTGATGTCGGGGGTCATGAGGCGAGGCTGGATTTTAGTCGTTTCAGAAGCTCCGTCCCATGCCTGATTCGTGCCAGTAATGACGCGAATGCCGGCCAAGGTGCCGAATATCCTGTCTTTGCTGGCCTGGAGTCAAACTTGGCGGCTGGCATTCACGCTAGCCGCACAAATTATACCGGTGCTGAATAGGTTATATGGCGCACTGGGTACGGCATATAACCTATTTTCGACGGCGGCGCATACCATGCCGGAAAGCGAAATAGGCGTAAGGATTCGCGGACTAACGAAATGCTCCGTAAAGCGCTTGAGGCGCCGGCGCCTGCAATGTAAGCCTCAGCCGATTGGCGGCAATGAATTTTCATCCTTCACCTCCTGTTTTATGCCTGTCGTGCGTCAAAACAACGATAGTCATTATTTAACAACAGCGAGGGAAATTCATGGCGTTGAAACAAACATTTAGCGGCGGCCTGTTTGGGCATGCTTCGGCACTGGTATTAGGGGCTGTGTTGGCGGTTTCCGGGACAGCGGCGGCAGATAGCGTCAGCCGGGCGTTCAGTATCCCCGCGGGCTCTCTGTCTACCGCGCTGAATCGCTTGGCGGAATCCGGCGGCTTGCAACTGGTCTACGACGCGGCAATCACTGAAGGTTTGCAAAGCAAGGGCCTTAGCGGCAATTACACGCCGGAAGCCGCGTTGCAACGTCTGCTGGGAGACAGCGGTTTGAGTTACCGCATTGCTGAAAACGGCAATATTTTGATCGAAAGGCAGTCTCTAAATTACAAACAGGACCCTACGGCATTGCCGGCGGTGAATGTGGTGGGCAAAGTCTCCAGCAGCTTTGACGGCGAAGACCCATACAACAAAGACTACATGCGACCGAATGCCATAACCGCCACCAAGACCGACACGCCGCTGATGCAGACGCCGATGTCGGTCAAGGTTGTGCCGCAACAGGTATTAAAAGATCAGCAGGCTATTACCGTCGACCAAGCGCTCAGCAATGTCAGTGGTGTAACCAGTGGTCTTGGCGGTTCGGGCATGTTTTTTATGCGTGGTTTTGGCAACTACAATGTTTATCGTGATGGTTTTTTAAATCAAAGTCAGTGGGCGCATACCGAGGATTTGGCTAACATCGAACGAGTGGAAGTATTAAAAGGCCCTGGCTCATTGCTTTATGGCCGTTCCGAACCGGGCGGCTTGGTCAATTTTGTCACCAAACAGCCTTTGGATACACCGTATTACAGTCTGCGCCAGCAGTTTGGCTCCTTCGACATGTATCGCACCAGTGTCGATGCCACCGGTCCGCTCACCGCCAACAAAGACTTGGCTTATCGTTTTAACCTGGGTTACCAAAGCAATCATAGCTTCCAGGAATTTGGCGGCAACGAACGACTGTTGGTAGCCCCAAGTTTACGTTGGAATATCAGTGACAGGACAACCTCGACTTTGAAACTGGAATATAGCGATATTAAAGAAACGGGGCTCGGAAAGGTACCACTCCAAGGTAATCGACCAGCTTCCATTTCTCGCGCCCTGAATCTCGGCGATCCCTGGAATTTTCAGGAAGATGAATATGTGATGTTGTCGCTGAATACCGAGCATGCATTTAATGATGCCTGGAAATTACGGCATCGGTTTAATTTCAGTAATCACGAATTAACCATGTCTGGCATTTTTCCGGGAACGCCGAGCGTACAACCTAATAGTGATGTGAGACGAATATTTTTTGCACAAAATACCGATGGTGGCGATTATCAGCATAATTTTTTCAATGCCTTGGAATTGACCGGAAAATTCGATACCGGAGCGCTGAAGCATACCCTGTTGGTTGGCGGCGATTATTATCGAACTGATTATCGGGCAAGTTCGTCAGGATTTGGCGATGGGCCGGATCAATTTGATACTAGCAATATCTATAATCCTATTCATAGGGCCGTTCCTCCAGTCATTCCGGCTGATGCTATTTCTTACTCAAATTACAGTTTGCCGTGGTTTGGACTGTATGCTCAGGATCAAATTGAACTGCCTTACCACGTTCATCTCATGGGTGGTTTACGTTATGACAGTGCCGAAACCTCGGGCACCAGTACCGGACTATGGGGTGGTCCGATTCAAAGTACCAGTGAAGATCGCGTATCACCGCGTGGCGGGATAGTTTGGCAACCCTTACCTGAACTATCTTTTTACGGTAGTTATACCGAAAACTTTGGTCAATCCAATGCATTTATGTGGAATAAGCCTCTTCCTCCACAAACCGCTCAGCAGTGGGAAACCGGCATCAAAACCGAATTGTTCGATGGTCGATTGATGGCATCCGTGGCTTATTTTGATCTAAAAAAACAAAATGTGCCGATGCAAGTTGACCCCTTAACGACCAAAGCCATTGGAGCTGCAGAAAGCAGAGGTATCGAGTTTGATGTAAGCGGAGAGATATTGCCAGGATGGAATGTGATAGGCGGCTATGCTTATACGCCGTTTGCCAAAACCACCAAGGACTCCTTTGATGGTTCGGACGCTGGAAATACCGGGTTTCGCTTAAACAATGCACCTAAACATAACGGCAGCCTATGGACCACCTACGAATTGCAAAGCGGGGATTTCCAAGGCTTGAAATTTGGGGTCGGGGTAAAAGCGTTGAGTCAGCGGGAAATTGGCTACGACGAAAGCGCCCAGGCACCGGGCTATGCCACTCTCAATCTGATGGGAAGCCAAGCCTGGAAAGTAGGGAAGTCCAAAATTACTGCTCAGCTTAATGTCGATAACCTGCTCGACAAGACCTATACGGCGTCAATATACAGTTATGGTCCTACCTACTATGGGGCACCCCGTACATTCATGGGGGCTATAAAAATCGAGTATTAACACAATCTAGGCAGGTCCAGTGTAGGTCGGGATTTGCACTCCCGGCCTCACTTCGAACTCTTATAGCAAAGCCATCAAAACATGGCTGATCGGTTTAAGATTCCCTTTTTGTGTTATTAACAAATTGAGTTTGACAGCCTTTTGCGCGTCTAATGGAGACCAAGAATAATATTGTCGGTCTGCAGATAGTGCTATTAGGGTGCGGGGTCAAAAAGCAATTGGCTCAGTAATGCTGGCTTGCTGCATCAAGAGAATGCTTCAAGATCATTTTGGGGTAATGGAAGAAAAATAAGAAATTGCGTGGCGTGATTTTAATCATCCCTGCCCGGATAAAAGCGTTTTTCCGCGCTTTTATCCAGGTAATCCCTGGCGTCTTGTTTTCCATGTTCACGGGGGAGAGAACTTAAACATCCCTGACACCGGTATTTATATAACAATATCCATGCCAAACCCTGAAGGCTACGTGATTCAGGGTTTTTCGCTAAAATCGACGGCCATCCTGTTAGTTTCTATGTTATTTGCCGTAATAAAGGCTTTGCTTTGCGGCATTTCCCGCAAAAGCCGCGGTTAGTCAATTCCGCGTTCAATCATGGATAATAAACATCCCCGTCACAACGCTTGAATCGCCCGTGAAGCATTTCCGCCATCCGGCCCGCTATCGCCAATTTTGGCGCCAACCCAAAACGGCGCTTTCTTTGCTGCAACGTTTCAAGCGCGGATTGGTTTATGTGGCGCTGTTTTTTTTGCTTAGTTCGCTGCTGCTGGTAGGCGTATTGCGGTACCTACCCGCGCCGACGTCGGCATTCATGCTGCATCAGCATGTTGACGACCTGGTAGAAGGCCGGCGCTATAAAGGCATTGATCAGCGCTGGGTTAGTCGCCGGCATATTTCCCCGCACGCCTTTGCTGCGGTGGTCGCGTCCGAAGATCAATTGTTTTATCAGCATAACGGCTTCGATGTTGACGCCATCGCCAAGGCTTTTAACCAATATTTGCGCGGCGGTAAACTGCGTGGGGCCAGTACGATCAGTCAGCAAGTCACGAAGAATTTGTTTTTAAGTCCGGCCAAAAACTTCGGCCGTAAGGCATTGGAGATCTGGTTTACGCTGTTGATAGAGGTTGTTTGGGACAAACAGCGGATTCTGGAAATGTATTTGAATATTGCCGAGTTCGGCGATCATTTATTTGGCATAGAAGCGGCCAGTCGCCGTTATTTCGGTATTTCTGCCCAGCAGCTCTCTGCCAATCAGGCTGCGCTGTTGGCGGCTACATTGCCGAACCCAATACTGTTAAAAGCCGATCAGCCCAGCGCTTATTTACATAAGCGCCAAAGCTGGATCTTGGGCCAGATGCGGGTGTTGGGGAATTGATTTTGTGTTAATCCTCTGCATCCTGATCGTCCTGCACGTCTTCTTCAGAGAGCGGCAGGCCGGACGCATCGGCAATCAGTTCTTTCAGATATTTGTATAACAAGCGCGCCGACTTAGGCGGTTTGGCTTCCTTGGCTTCTTTTTGCGCGTTGCGTTGCAATTGGCGCAAATGTTGGCTATCCGCGCCCGGAAATTCTTCCATAAATTGGGTCAATTGCTGATTACCATTGGCTGCCAGCAGTAGGTCGCGCCAGCGCTCGGCCTGATGATGTTCTCTGACAGCATGGGCGCTGCGATTTTTCATCCGCGCCAATTTTTCATGGATCGCGGCGGTATCCAGCTTTCTGAGCTGCGCGGTGATATATTTCAACAAGCGCTTTCTGGCGGAGTTTTGCCCCATTTTGCCGGCGTCGCGCAGGGCTTGTTCTATGTTCTCGGGTAATTCGAATTCAGCAATATGTGCAGGGGATAGTGCGCAAATTTCCTCAGCCATCGCAAACACTTCGGCTATTTCTTTTTTGATGCGGGTTTTGTTGGGGCGTATCGCGTAATGTTCGACTTCGTCGTCGTCGCTTTCGCCGTCGTCCTCGTCATGGGGTTCGTCGTAATAATCTTCTTCTTCGAATTCTTCTTGATAATCTTCGTCGTTCATGTCAAACCATTGCTATTAAGAAAAGCACGAACATCACCACCATCAACAGAGGCACAATAACGCTGGGCCAATCGGACGGTGTTTGTTTGCTGCGCGCAATTGCGGCTTTGATGCCAGGCTGCATCCAGAACAAAAGCAGCAGCGCCAGGGCGCCGAGTATCAGGTTTTCCCAGGTTGACAGCATGATGTGACCGCTTTGTTGTGAGTGAGGGACTTTACTATGCGGCATTCTAACAAACCTTGCCAAGCAATAAGACATTGCTTGCTGCGACAAATTAAAAGTTGTTTGTCTGGATTTATCGCTAAGCAATTATTGCGGCTGGGTAAATTCAGTTATTCACAGAAGCTGTGGATAACTCTGTGTATTAAATGTCGAAAGCCTTTGCTGTTCCCCGGTAGCTCTGGGCTGCGGTCAAATTGTATAGTATTAGGTCATTATTATTAGTTGATAATAATCAATGATTTACAAATGATTTCTTGTATTTCAACGAGTTATTTTGTCAAGCGTTTTATGGTCTTGTCGTAAACGGTTTAATGTGCATAACTTGTTTACAGGCCAAGCAAATTTGCAGCCAAACTGTGTTTTTTAGCTAGTCTTTAAATGGGTCGGCTTATATGGTGTGCGCAAATTTGCGATAATGGCCGGTTTTTAAAAAAGAGTCATTTCATGTGGTTTAAAAATCTTGCTGTCTACCGTTTTACCGAGCCATTTACTCTGGATGCTGTTGCTTTGGAGCAAAAATTGCAACAACAGCCGTTCCGATCTTGTGGTAGCCACGATGAGTTCAGTTTTGGTTGGACTGCGCCGCTCGGCAGGGCCTCGGATGCGCTGGTGCATGCCAATAATGGTTTCTTGATGCTATGCGGCAAGAAAGAAGAAAAGGTCGTGCCGGCATCGGTGATCAACGAAATGCTGCAAGAGCGGATCAATGAAATCGAAGAGCGCGAGGCGCGCAAATTACCTGCGAAAGAGCGTAGTCGGATCAAGGACGAATTGATATTCGAACTGCTACCGCGGGCGTTTTCGTTTTCCCGTAAAACCTATGCTTATATCGATAGCCAAGGTGGCTGGCTGGTTGTGGATGCGGCATCGGCTAAAAAAGCCGAAGATATGCTCAGCCAGTTGCGTAAATGTCTGGGTTCCTTGCCTATCGTACCGCTCACCGCCACCGCCAAACCGGCTAGTGTGATGACGCAATGGTTGATCGACAACACCTCGCCGAAAGATATTTTGATTGAAGACGAGTGCGAACTGCGTTCGCCGGAAGAAGATGGCTCGATTATTCGTTGCAAACGGCATGACTTGGCCTTGCCGGAAATCAAGAATCATCTGGATAGCGGCAAGCAAGTGATTAAGCTGGCAATGAGCTGGGCCGAACGCATTTCGTTTGTGTTGGATGAGAACTTGGCGGTCAAACGGCTAAAGTTTCTTGATCTTATTCAGGAGCAAGCCGCCGATATTGAGGCATTTGACGAAGTCGAGCAGTTTGATGCCGATTTTTCTATTATGACTGCGGAACTTGCTCAGTTTTTGCCGCGTCTGCTTGAATTATTTACTGCTGAAGGTAATGCCTAATGAAAACCCGTTTGTTATTCAGTTTGTTGCTGACAGCCAGTACAGCGGCGTCGGCACTGACGCTGCCGGCACCGGATAGGCCGGGTGACAGCTTGATCGGCAATCCGCCACATGAAGTCAAATATGTCGCCGCCAAGCAGGAGGACACGCTGATTGACATCGCCGTCAACTTCCGATTGGGTCAGGACGAAATCGTGCTGGCCAATCCCCATGTTGACCGTTGGCTGCCGCGCGAAGGCACGCAGGTGCGGATTCCCAGTAGCTTTATACTGCCCAATGCGCCGCGCCAAGGCATCGTGATCAATCTGCCGGAAATGCGTATTTATTATTTTCCGGATTCCAGCAAGGTCGTAACCTACGCGATCGGTATCGGTCGGGAAGATAACTGGAAAACGCCGTTGGGTAAAACCCATGTGGCCGGTAAGACCGAAAATCCTTCGTGGACCCCACCGAAATCGATCATTGCCGAGCACTTGGCCGAGGGCGATGTATTGGATCCTTATTATCCACCCGGCCCTGACAACCCGCTGGGTTTGTTTGCGTTTAAACTCGGTATACCAGGCTATCTGATTCACAGCACCAACAAAACCAACGGTGTCGGCATGCGGGTAAGTCACGGCTGCATTCGAATGTATCCGGCCGACATCGAGCAGTTTTTTCCGATGGTCAAGGTCGGCGCTCAGGTCAATATCGTTAATCAATCCATTAAGGTGGGCTGGTATCACGACACGTTGTATATGGAAGTCTATCCGGAGATGGAAGAAACGCCGGCTACCTATGAGCAGCGCCTGCATACAGCATTGAATTTGATAGAGCAAGCCAACGGTGGGCAAATGCCGGTAATCAAAGGCTCCGTTTTAAAAGCGGCAGTAGAAAAAGCGACGGGTATTCCGGTGGCTATTTATGAGCGTCCTACCCAGACGCCTCCTGTCGTGCAAAGCCAAGCTGCACCGGCAAAATAGAGGCAACAAAAAAGCCCGTGGCCTTGCGGCTCACGGGCTTTTTAAAATCAACAACAGCAATAAAGCTTATTTGTGTTGTGATTTTTTGAACATACGGTCCAATTTGCTGTTGGTGTCTT
This sequence comes from Methylomonas fluvii, assembly GCF_014850975.1. Taxonomy (GTDB): domain Bacteria; phylum Pseudomonadota; class Gammaproteobacteria; order Methylococcales; family Methylomonadaceae; genus Methylomonas; species Methylomonas fluvii. The sequence goes on from NZ_JACXST010000001.1 coordinate 926,471, forward strand.
GAGCATATTGAGCAGCACGGTTAGCAGCAGCTTCAGCAGCAGCAGCTTTTGCAGCAGCTTCAGCAGCAGCGGCTTTAGCAGAAGCAGCGTCAGCAGATGCAGTAGCAACTTTGCCTTCCAAAGTGCCAACTCTTGCGTCCAAAGCTTCCAGGTCTGAAGTGCTTGCGCAACCGGTTGCCAAAGCTGCAATTGCAACAACTGCTGATAATGTAATAGCTCTCATCATGGTTTTCCCCTTGATTGTGGTTTCAAAAAATAATAAATGAAAAACGGTGGTAATTGTCCAACATTTTTTTGGATTTTACCAACATTATTTCACCGTTACGAGTGTCCCTTTTTCTACCCATTGACTTAACTGATCAATTTGATCGTTAGTCAACGCGATACATCCGTGTGTCCAATTCATGGATCTGTGGATGGACAGACTACCGCTGCCCAAACCATGAATACCGATTTGCCCACCGAGATCGGTATTTTGCGGCGGAATTTGTCCGGCAGAATGCGCTCTGGCAATAGCTTCGTAAGTGTCGAGATCGATTTTGCCTTTTTTCAAGGCATTATCGGCATTGTCTACATTGGGATAGGTCAATCCGAAGAATTTACGGAAAGCGCTTCTTTCGTTGATCCAGCCGATCCGATAGTTACCGAGCGGCGTGATGTCATCGCCGCGATGATTCTTTTCGCCGGCGCCATTGCGGCCAATAGCGATATTTTCCAGCACGGCAACTGTCTTGTCGCCCTTCCTGACTTCCATGCTTTGCGTCTGCGTATCAACCACCAACCAAACATCCTCGCCAGCGAAGCTGCGCGCCGATACGGTACAGCCCATCACAATCAAAACACCTAATAATTTTTTCTTTATCATGGCAATCTGTAAATAATCAAAGTTTTGGTGTAATTTAACCCTTTCGAAACGAGGTATTACAAAGGGTAGCATATGACAACAACAATCACCAAAACGACTCCCTACGATGATCAAAAACCCGGCACATCGGGCTTACGCAAAAAAGTCAAAGTCTTCCAGCAACCCAAATATCTGGAGAATTTCGTCCAATCCATCTTCGACAGTCTGGAGGATTTTCAGGGCAAAACCTTGGTGATTGGCGGCGATGGCCGCTACTTTAACCGTAAAGCCATCCAGATCATTATAAAAATGGCGGCAGCCAACGGTTTCGGTGAGCTCATTATAGGCCAAGGCGGCTTGTTGTCCACTCCTGCCGCATCAAATATTATTAGGAAATACAATGCGTTCGGAGGCATTGTTCTATCAGCTAGTCACAATCCCGGCGGCCCTGAAGAAGATTTTGGGATCAAATATAACGTCAGCAACGGCGGCCCGGCTCCGGAAAAGTTCACCGACAAACTGTACGAGAATACCAAAACCATCACTGGCTACAAAAAAGCCCGTTTCGGCGACATAGATTTAGACCTTATCGGTGAAGTAGAGAAAGGTGGTGTGAAAATTCGGATTATCGATTCGGTAGCCGATTACGCTGAACTAATGGCAAAAATATTCGATTTCGACCTGCTCAAACAAAGCATCCATAACGGCTTTATCACGCTGCGTTTCGATGCGATGCATGCCATCACTGGACCTTACGCCAAGCATATCTTGGAAGATACGTTGGGCGCAGCGCCTGGCTCGGTATTTAACGCCGTGCCGCTGGAAGACTTTGGCGGCGGCCATCCAGACCCGAATATGGCTCATGCCCACGAGCTTTGTGAAATTATGTTCGGCGCCGATGCGCCTACTTTTGGTGCCGCATCAGACGGCGATGGCGACCGTAATATGGTGATGGGCGCGAACATATTTGTTACTCCCAGCGACAGCTTGGCGATTATGGCCGCCAACGCCAAACTAATTCCGGCTTATGCCAAAGGGATTAGCGGTGTGGCCCGCTCCATGCCGACCAGCCAGGCGGTTGACCGCGTTGCCGATAAGCTAAGCTTGCCTTGCTACGAAACCCCAACCGGCTGGAAATTTTTCGGCAACTTGCTTGATGCCGACAAAATTACTATCTGCGGCGAAGAAAGCTTCGGCTCCGGCTCCAATCATGTCCGTGAAAAAGACGGCTTGTGGGCTGTGTTGTTTTGGTTGAATTTAATCGCGCGCAAACGCGAATCGGTGGAAGACATTGTCCATGAACACTGGCAAAAATACGGCCGCGACATTTACTGCCGACACGATTACGAAGCGGTCGATTCCGAGATTGCCAACGGCATCGTTGAACATTTGCGTAGCCAGTTAAGCAGCTTGCCTGGTAAAAGCTGGGGTGATTACGAAGTCAAATTTGCCGATGAGTTCAGTTACACCGATCCGGTCGACGGCAGTGTCAGTAGCAACCAAGGTATCCGCATCGGCTTTGTGAACAGCTCGCGCATCGTGTTCCGGTTGTCCGGTACCGGCACGGTCGGCGCTACCTTGCGTATTTATTTGGAGCGCTACGAGCGTGATGTCAGCAAACACGCTCAGGACGCTCAGGTTGCGCTGGCGGAATTAATAGAGATTGCCGAGCAGTTGTGCGAAGTCAAAAAGCGTACCGGCAGAACCGAGCCTGACGTGACCACTTGATCGACATTAACGGAATAAAGCGTTAGGTCTGGCCTTAACTGCCCGACCTAACGGCTCTGCCCGTAAGCATCCCGTAAAATCTGCTCCGCAGTTCGACCGCCCTCTGCCAAAGTCTGAGCTCTGTCGATGGATAAGCCCAGGCCGTGTCCGGCGCCTATGCCTGCAAATTGCCAGGTCTGACCATCGGCAGCTGTTACCGAATCGGGGCAAGAAGGTAGCTTCAGGGTATTACGAAAAATCTCGCAACTGAGCAGCTCTTCGCTGGTCGGATAAAATAAGCGGATAAACAACTCGCCGTCCTTACGCCGTTCGCGGCGAATATCCAGGATTTGATTTTCCGCAAATACCCGGCGTAATTCTTCGCTTGAAAGCTGCCGTTGCCAGTGTTGATCACCGCCGTTGGCAAACGGCAACCAGTTCAATCCGGATTTGGCCGCCAGTTGGTCCAAAAGCGCCAGTAACGCAACATCGGTGTGGCTGCTGCGTCGCGGCTTGTCCTCAGGCAACTCGCCGAGATAGACCATGCAATGCGTGGTGTCGCAAAGCGAACTTGATTCATTGTGTCTATGGCTGCCGTGACTGCCGTTCCAGGCAATCACTGCCCGCATCGCTTCGCGGGCACTGCCCGCCAAATTTTGGGCCTCGGCAGCTAACACGCCATCGACATAGCTATCGACATCCGTTTCCAGTACGGTTGGCCCATGCTCATCAGCTTGTCGTAGAACACCTTTCACAATCCGCTCTGATCGGCTGGCTCGCGCGGTCGAAACGATTCTAAGTTGTCCGCAAATTGTAAAACGCCGGTATTGGTCCGCCACTAGCGGACACTCCGCTTCCGCATTCCAGCTCGCAGGGTTGGTAGAGCTTAACAAGCTAACCCTAACTGCCGCAAAGCGGCTGGGATAGTCGCGTTGCCAAGTGCTTAGCAAGGCGGCGGCTTTGCTTAATATTGCTGCGCCACTGACGCCGCGTTGCCGAAATATCGCCAGAAATACCGGATGCGTAGCCGGCCAGGCCAGCATTAAGTGGCCTGCCAAGGGGTGGCCGTCAACAGTCGAAACCGTGCCGGTTTTTGCTAGAACTTGAAGTTGGCGCAACAATTTTTTATCGATTTCGCTTTGCCCCGCCAAGGTGGAATTGGGCAGGATGCCGTTTTGACTCAGGCCGCGAAAATATTCCGGCTTGGATAGCAAGGCTGCCCGCATTGTTAGTGCCAGTTCGGGCAAGTTGGCCTGTAAAGCAAAATCGCCGTCGGCGTTACGTTCGCCCAGATAAGATCGCCAAGCTTGTAGATCCGATGGCGCAGTTTGCGCCGGAAGCTTTTGGTCTTTGATAGACGACAATAACAGACGATAGCGCTCGCCTTGAAATTGTTCGCGGCGCAGCAAAAGCTTTTCGGTATCGCTCGCCGCCAGTTCTGGACCCAGCAAAACCGGATCTGCTTGCGCTAATGCTGCGGCATAAGGAGTTTTCAACAACGAACCCGGGGGTAAGCGGCTGATTTGGTCGCCACCGCTTGCTAATATCCGCCCGGATAGCAGGCTCATCAACAGAAAAGAGCTATCCCCCGCATCGTCGAACGCCACACCGAGCATTTCATTTAATTTTGCCGACACGGCACACGGTTCGCTAGGCCAGCCGGCGTTAACCAACATTCGGGCCAATACCGCGCGGTCATTGCTATCAAATTCGGCGCCTTGTCTGACCCGGTTTTTGATGCGTTGCAATTCAAGCGAACTGGGCTTGTCTCCAGGCGCTAGACTCGCCAATTCGCCACTAAAATACATCGCCCCCGCTTCTTCAGCCCAAGCCGGTAAACGGCCGCCGCAGCTGCGATGACTGGCTTCGTGAAATAGTTCGTGACGCAGATATACCGCCTCGCTCAGCCCTCCTTGCGGTTGTTGCCGCAGATAAATACTGCCAGGCCGCCAGCCGCCGGCATGACCGCCGCTGAACGCTCCACTGGTCAACGCGGGAAACACCCGCACCGGATCGTCCTCGCTAGGTATCTTGTAGCCCTGCGCAGCTAGTTCACTAACGGCAATAGTCGCGGCTTGTCGTAATTCAGCTTGCTGGGTTAGCGCCCCGAAAAACAAAATCGCCGCACCAACATCAAACAAATATTGCCGCCTGATGCATCGTTTTAATGGAGCATTCATTGGTAGTTAAAGGTTTATGCTGAGCATGGGTAATCCCGCAAATTGCCGAATAGCGAAGATAGACTCGGAAGTGTCTAAATACTGGATTTTACGATTTAAATTGACAATCAGTCGAATCAGCCTAGAATGCAAGCCAGCTAGAAAATACGATTTACCCTTTGTTTACCAGCTCGATGTCTCTTCAGTAGTCCTTCGTCCTAGTTTTTCATTAAGTAATTTCCACATTTACCAGCGTTACCCGCCTTACTTTAGCTAAGGCTTTATCTAAATTTTTATAGGACTTATTATGTCTACAATGACAACTGGCGTCGTAAAATGGTTTAACGCAGACAAAGGCTTCGGCTTTATCGAACAAAAACAAGGCCCTGACGTTTTCGTACATTTCAAAAACATTCTGAACCCAAACAACAGCTACAGAACGCTGGACGAAGGTCAGCACGTACAGTTCAAATTGGGCCGCGGCCCTAAAGGCCCACAAGCCGAAGAAGTAACCATCGTTTAAAGATTAAGCCGTAGTTGCCAACTGGTACCTACGGCTTTTTTGTTAGATAGAGTGGAAATCAAACGCGGTTTCCACTTTCGTTCTCCCGCCTTTCATTCCTGCACACTGGATTGCTTTTAAAAGCTTCTAGCGAAGCATTCAGTAGACTAAACTTTAATTGTCCGCGATAGTCCAACGGCTATTACAAATTTCAATCAAGCAAAGAGGTGGGTCATGTCGCTAAAAAACGAATTTGAAAGTTTGCTCGTTAGTCTGGATTCGGTTCGCGAAGAGCTGCAACTGAAGCTGCATCTGGCTTCAATGGATGCCAAGGATGAATTTGCAGAAGCCGAAAAACAGTGGTTGCAGATTAAAAGTAAAGCCGCTGAAATTGCCGACGAATCGATAGAGACTTCCGAAGAGTACATCGCCAAGGCAAAAATTGTTGGAGAGGAGTTGAAGGACGCTTATCAGCGAGTAGCCAAGCGCCTTTCCGAGTGATCTGCCTAAACTCAAAAGCTGGCAGCTTTAATCAATTTGAGACCAGCCTTGCCGTTAGTGCAGGCTGATTCATAAGGCTATTTCCTTTGGTATGCAAGACCTTGGAACAGGTAGCTTGCAATTTTGTGGCCACTGCGGTTTGCACTTTATCAAATCAAAGCCGATATTTGCAGTGTGGTTAAGCTATCGAATTAGCATCGCGATTTCAGCTGCAAATCTAGCTTTCCTCAACTGTCGTCTTGCCAAGCTTCGAGCCGCAATTCTGGCAATATTGTTGACCAGCCGAAACAGCGGCTTCGCATGCGGGACATGCATTGGATGATTGGGTTTTATGTCCGCAGGTATTACAAAAATGAGTATTTGCGGTAATGTCTGCGCCGCATTGCTGACAGATCAGGTTTTGCTGAGGGAGCAGTCTTGATAACATTTTAACCAGCTTGGCAATGGTATCGATTAGATAAGTCGCATGGCTATACGCTCTGATCACAAACCAAATACTGACGCTTACAATCAGAATGATCGCGCTACTATGGTAAATCGTTCTACCCAAGCTATCGACGAACGGCGCCAATAACTCCCAAAACAATGCCTGTACGGTAATCAAAATCAACAGAGCGGTTAGCGGCTCCGCAATACCTTTGGCAAATGACAACGCACCGCCGCTGTTGGGAATGGCCTCTATGACGTAGCCGGCAAAAAAATAAAATAAGATTAATGCGGCCAGCCTAGCGAAAAACCAGACTACGGCCGCGGCCTTGAATACGCCAGCCACTTCCAATTCCGTCATTACCGGTACTAATGTAATTAGCTGGCCTATTGTCAGGATGCTGGCAATGGTAATGAATAGCTGGGCGGCCCGCAGCCATGCGTTGCTTGATGAGGCAATCAGAGAAAACATAAGCATTGCAACTCCTGTTTGTAGGGGACCGAATTTGAATCGATCAGTAGCTCGCTGAGAGGGACATGATTTCTTAAGTAGAGAATATCATACAAAAAAGCGCATACCTTTCCTGGCTAAACCGCCTGGCACGGTACTCAAACACGGTTTGACTATTTCCGGCGCGGAGACTACAGCCGAAAAACGGTTTTTGCCTTATCTAAATCCTTTACGATACCATTGGCTGGCAATGCCTAATTGATTTTTCCCTTCCCCCTAGCGACATGTTCCCCGAGCAATTCCAACAAAAACTCTTTAATTGGTTTGATAGCCATGGCCGCAAGGATTTGCCATGGCAACTGGACATTAATCCTTATCGAGTGTGGGTGTCGGAGATTATGTTGCAGCAAACGCAAGTAGTCAGCGTGATTGCATATTTCAATCGCTTCGTCGCTAGATTTCCGACGGTGCAAAGTCTGGCCAGCGCGGAACTGGACGAAGTTTTACAGCTCTGGTCCGGGCTTGGCTATTATGCGCGGGCCCGAAACCTGCACAAAACCGCGCAAATCGTTGCCGGCAATGCCGGCGTATTCCCGCACACGGTCGCAGAGTTCAGTGCCTTGCCAGGTATCGGCCGCTCCACTGCCGGGGCGATACTCAGCATCGCTTGCGGGCAAAGCCAGCCCATATTGGACGGCAACGTCAAGCGCGTGCTGGCGCGGTTTCATGCCGTACATGGCTGGCCGGGTGACAATAAAGTGGCTGCGCAGTTGTGGCAAATTAGTCAGTGCTATACGCCGATGCAAAGAACTGGCGATTACACACAGGCAATGATGGATTTAGGCGCCACGCTCTGCACCCGCAGTAAGCCGCTATGCGAAGTCTGCCCTGTTGCTGACGGCTGTCAGGCCAGGCAGTTGGGCTTAGTAAAACAGTTGCCAGGCGCCAAGCCTCGCAAGGAGGTACCGGTAAAACAACTATATTTCCTGCTGTTACTAGACAAGGAAAATCGGATTTTACTGGAAAGACGGCCGCCGACCGGCATTTGGGGCGGACTATGGAGCGTGCCGGAATTTGCCGATCCGCAGGCTTTGCAAGACTGGTGTCTGCAACGCAATTACCGAATCCATGCTTCGCAAGCCTTGCCAGACCAGCGCCACAGTTTCACGCATTATCATCTGGACTACACACCGATCCTGGCAAAATTGGAAAACCCCATAAACAATGTGATGGAAGGCGAGCGGGCGGTTTGGTATAAAACCGCCGAGATTAATACTTTAGGTCTGCCGGCGCCGATCAAGCGTCTGCTGCAACAACATGTCACAGAGGATCAAAATGACGAGAATGATTAAATGCGTAAAACTGGGCGTTGAGGCTGAGGGTTTGGATGCGCCGCCGTTTCCGGGTGCCAACGGCCAACGCATTTTCGAGCATGTATCGAAACAGGCCTGGAAGGACTGGTTAGCGATGCAAACCATGATAATTAACGAGCAGCGGCTGTCCAGTTTCGATCCGGCGGCGAAAAAAATATTGGAAGCCGAGCGCGAGAAATTTTTGTTTGCCGGTGGTTTCGAGTTGCCGGAAGGCTATGTGCCGAAAAAATAGTGCCGGTTGGGCTTTAGGCGCGTTGTCGGCGTGGAAGTATTTGTAAAGTTTCGTGTACAGGCTTTGTATGGTTTTAATGCGGATAAAATGTTGACAAAAACACTGTGTCTGGAAAGCTCAGGATGTATATTAAAACTGTCATCCGGAGAAACGTTATGAACGCAACTGTAGCACCTCAGATCTATGCTTTGCGCGCCGCTCTCAGCGACCACGTCATGATCGGTAAAATAGTCGATGTGTTTTATGCAAAAATGCTGGACGACTATCGGATTAACCGCTTCTTCTTCACTCGCCCGGCTGCTGAGCAGGCCGATGCGCTAAAAGCCTATTTGAAAGCTTAATTCAATAGTTTCAATAGTGCCGATGAGAGAGTATTAGAGGCATTGGACGGGTATTTTACGGCAGCGTTTGCCCGCACTAACGCCAAACCGAGTTTGGTTACCGGTAACGATTTTGCCTTCCTGCTGGATATCGTTGGCGGGCAAGAAATAAGAAGCATCACGTTGTTAACGCCGGCTCATTGTTTTTTGGTCAAGCTCGGTCCTGAGGATTTCCATTACGACATAGCGATGGAGCATTTGGCCGCCTCTTTAAAACAATTGAATATCGCCGAAGATTTGGCTTATCAAATCTTGGCTTTGGCGGAGAAAGGTCGAGATGGTTTGTTGGCTAGAGGCGTAGAAGTTAAGAAAGCTGCTTGAAGAGCGTTTTAGTCGTTCGGGTTTCGCTCGCTTAGGCATGGCCTAAGCGAGCAAATCACTAGCTGTCGTCCTTTATCATTGCAACAAGAAAATCTACGAAGCTCTGAATGGCTAAGCCGGTGCCGACTGCAGTTGCCATGTTTGCCAGTAATTTGCTGACAACACCTAAAAGTTTTTCAAGCAGTTTGTGGCCGCCGATAATTTCTATTCCGTACAGCAAAAACTCGCCTAGAAAATGATTGATGACGGCGAGCTTCAGATTTAGCTGGGTTCCCAATAAGCCTTGCGCTAACAGCGTGTGGGTGTCTGCACGTTGCAAACCGTCTTTTAACGCCGAAAAGTTCGGATTAAGCTCCATCCAGGCTTTCTTATAATCGTCGCGAAATTTCGGCTGAAAATACTCGCCATTATTTATCACCTTCTCTAAAAACTGCTGCAGAGCATCAACGAAATTCAGCAATCTTTTTCTGTCATCTTCGCCAGCCCCAAAGACAAATTTTTCCACTCGCTGTTCCTTCTATATGATGTTGGCGTTCTCACCAAAAAATGGCAAGCTGACGATTAACCCGCTCACGAATTTTGCGCTTAGCAAAATAAGGACTATTTCTTTACATACAGGTCGGTAATCGTCCCTTCTATCATTTCCGCCGCAAACGCAAAGGTTTCCGATAAAGTTGGATGCGGATGGATGCTGAGGCTAATGTCTGTCGCATCCGCACCCATTTCCAGAGCCAGCACGGCTTCTGCCACTAATTCTCCGGCACCGGGGCCGGTAAAGCCGGCGCCGAGAATACGGCCGGTGGTTTTGTCGGTCAGGATTTTAGTAATACCTTCGCTGCGGCCCAGTGCCAAAGATCGGCCACTGGCGGCCCAAGGGAATACGGCTTTGTCGAATTCCACGCCTTGCTGTTGCGCCTGGGTTTCCGTCAAGCCCATCCAGGCGACTTCCGGATCGGTATAAGCCACCGATGGAATAGTCAGCGCATCGAAACCGGCTTTGTGGCCGGCAATCACTTCAGCGGCGATTTTGCCTTCGTGCGTGGCTTTGTGGGCCAGCATCGGATTGCCGACGATGTCGCCGATCGCAAAAATATTGCTGACGTTGGTGCGGCCTTGCTTGTCCACCGGGATGAAGCCACGCTCATCAACATTGACGCCCGCCTTGTCGGCGTCGATCAGTTTGCCGTTGGGACGGCGGCCGACGGCCACCAATACCGCGTCGAACACTTCGGATTCCGGTGCGCCTTTGCCTTCCATCGTGACTTTAATGCCGGTGTCGGTAGCTTCCATCGCCTTAACGCTCGTTTGTAGCCACAGATTCTCATACTGCTTTTTGATTTTGCGTTGCAGTGGTGTGACCAAGTCTTTATCGCAGCCGGGGATAATCTGATCCATCAATTCCACGACACTGATTTTCGAACCCAGCGCATGGTAAACAGTCGCCATTTCCAGGCCGATAATCCCGCCGCCGACAATTAATAGTTTTTCCGGCACCGATTTCAGTTCTAGTGCGTCGGTGGAATCCCAAACCCGAGGGTCGTCATGCGGAAAGCTGGGGATTTTAGTTGGTTGCGAGCCGGCTGCGATGATCGCGTTGTCGAAAGTGACGGTTTGCTCGCCGGCATCGCTAGTCACAGTCAAACTATTGGCCGAGGCAAATTTACCCACGCCATGGATTACCGTGACTTTGCGTTGCTTGGCCAGTTTGCCCAAGCCCTGATTCAGGCTTTGGCTGACGCTTTGTTTCCACGCTCTGATCTGGTCCAGATTGATGTTTGGCTTGCCAAAACTGACGCCGTGTTCGGCCATGGCTTCGGCTTCGTGTATCACTTGCGCGCTGTGTAGCAAAGCTTTGGAGGGAATGCAGCCGACATTTAAACAAACACCACCCAGAACGGGATAGCGTTCGACTAGTACGACTTGCTTGCCCAAATCGGCAGCGCGGAAGGCAGCGGTATAACCGCCGGGGCCGCCGCCCAGAACTAACACTTCGGCATGCGTGACAGAATTGCTCATATCCCTACTCCTACAATAACAGCCGGCGAATGTCGCCCAGATAAGATTTTAATGCTTCCATAAAACGCGCACCTTCGGCGCCGTCTATGACGCGGTGGTCGTAGGTAATGTCCAATGGCAGCATCAATTTCGGTTCGAATTCCTTGCCGTTCCACATCGGTTGTACCTTGGAGCGGGTGACGCCCAAAATCGCCACTTCCGGGGCATTGACGATAGGTGTGAATGCGGTGCCGCCAATCCCGCCCAAGCTGGAGATGGTCATGCAGCCACCCTGCATGTCGGCTGGTTTCAACTTGCCGGTTCTGGCCAGTTCGCTTTTTTCGGCCAGTTCGGTGGACAGTTGGAAAATGCCTTTTTTATCCACATCGCGAATGACCGGTACGACGAGACCATTTGGGGTATCGACGGCGATGCCGATGTGGAAGTATTTTTTGAAATACAGTTTGTCGCCTTCCGGTGATAGCGAGCTGTTGAACGCCGGATATTTCTGCATCGCGGCGACCAAGGCCTTCATGATGAAGATCAGGCCGGTGACTTTGACGGCATCTTTTGCCAAGCCGGCGTTAACCGACTTGCGGAAGTCTTCCATCGCATCAATGGCCACCTCATCGTGGTAAGTCACCAATGGCAAATTCAGCCAGACGCGAGTCAGATTTTGCCCGGTCAGACGCTTGATTTTACTGAGTGGTTTTTCCTCGATTTCGCCGAATTGGGTGAAATCGACGGCTGGAATGGCCGGTATACCTGCGCCACCGCTGGTCGAACCACCGGAGGCCATGACTTGCTTAACGAAGTTTTTCACATCGTCTTGCAGGATACGGCCCTTACGGCCGCTGCCGGTTTGGATTTTGCTCAGATCGACGCCCAATTCGCGGGCAAACAGTCTGACGCTGGGGGTGGCGTGTGCTTTAAACCCTTCATTACTGCTTGCCATGGGCGCAGTAGGTGCTGCGGCTGGTTGGGCCTGTTCTACTTTTGGGGCTTCCGCAACCGGAGCTGGGCTCGGTTCCACTGAGGCAGGCGGTGATGCCGGTGCCGGTTCGGCTGGAGCTGTAGCGGCTGCCTCGCCCACTTCAATCGTAGCGATCAGTGTACCCTCGGAGACTTTATCGCCGGGTTTGATATGCACGGTTTTGATGGTGCCAGCCGCGCTGGACGGTAAGTCCATCGTCGCTTTGTCGGTTTCCATCACCGCCAGGGTTTGCTCCACCGCGACCACGTCGCCAGGCTTGATCAGCACCTCGACGATGTCGATTTCAGGGACATTGCCGACGTCGGGCACCTTTATTTCAATTACAGAACTCATATGTTGCTTTCCGTTAGATCAACCAAGGAGCGGTTGCGTCAGGGTTGATGTTGTATTTAGCAATGGCTACCTCGACCTTGGCGGCGTCGAACTCGCCGGCTTGCGCCAAGCTGTGAAGAGCGGCGACGGTAACGTGGTATCTGTCCACTTCGAAGAAGCTACGCAGCTTGGCGCGGGTGTCCGAGCGGCCGAAACCGTCCGTACCCAGTACCGCGTAAGAGCGTTTCACCCATGGGCGAATTTGTTCGGCAAATGCGCGCATGTAATCGGTAGCGGCAATGATCGGCCCTTTGCTGTTGTCCAGGCAATGCGCGATATGGTTGGTGCGCGGCTTTTCGGTAGGGTGCAAGCGATTCCAGCGCTCGCAGGTTTGGCCGTCGCGAGCCAGCTCAGTGAAACTTGGGCAGCTCCAGATGTCGGCGTCCACCCCCCAATCATCGTGCAGCAGTTTGGCGGCTTCGATGACTTCGATAAAGATGGTGCCGGAACCCAGCAGTTGCACTCGCGGTTTTTTGCTGTTCGGACCTTTTTTGAACAAATACATGCCTTTCAGAATGTCGGCCTCTGCGCCTTCCGGCATGGCCGGCTGGTCGTAGTTCTCGTTCATCAGGGTGATGTAATAGAAAATATCTTCCTGTTCGACAAACATCCGGCGCAAGCCGTCCTGAATGATCACCGCCAATTCGCAGGCAAAGGTGGGATCGTAGGAATAGCAGTTTGGCACGGTTGCCGACATCAGATGGCTGTGGCCGTCTTCGTGCTGCAAACCTTCGCCGTTCAAGGTGGTTCTGCCGGCGGTGCCGCCCAGCAGGAAACCGCGGGTGCGTTGATCGGCCGCGGCCCAGATCAAATCACCGACCCGTTGGAAGCCAAACATCGAGTAATAGATGAAGAACGGAATCATCGGTACGCCGTGGGTCGAATAGGCGGTACCCGCCGCAATCCAGTCGCACAGGCCGCCTGCTTCGTTGATACCCTCCTGCAACACCTGGCCGTGCTTGTCTTCCTTGTAAAACATCAGTTGCTCGGCGTCTTGCGGGGTGTAGAGCTGGCCGACTTGAGACCAGATACCCAGCTGCCGGAACATGCCTTCCATACCAAAAGTGCGCGATTCGTCCGGGACAATCGGTACTACGCGCTTGCCGATTTGCTTGTCCTTGACCAGGATATTCAGAATGCGCACAAAGGCCATCGTGGTGGAAATTTCGTGGCCTTCGCCGGTGCCGTCCAATAGCGCTTTGAAAGCGGATAAGGCCGGTATTTCGAGTGGGTAGGACTTGGCGCGGCGAGCCGGCAGATAACCGCCCAGATCGACGCGGCGTTGGCGCAGGTAATTCAGTTCCGCAGAGTCTTCCGCAAAACGCAGGTAGGGCAGGTTGATCAATTCTTCGTCGCTGACCGGCAATTGATAGCGATCGCGGATGTATTTGATCGATTCCATGCTCATCTTCTTTTGCTGATGACTAGTGTTTTGCGCCTGTCCCGAATCGCCCATGCCGTAACCTTTAATGGTTTTAGCCAGAACCACGGTGGGTTGGCCGGTATGATTGACTGCAGCATTGAAAGCCGCGAAGACTTTGATCGGGTCGTGGCCGCCGCGATTCAATTCCCAGATGTCGCGGTCGGTGTAATCCTTGACGAGTTCCTGCAGTTCGGGTGTATTGAAGAATTTTTCCCGGACGTAGGCGCCGTCCTTGGATTTGAAGGTTTGGTAATCGCCATCGACGCATTCCATCATGCGTTTAACCACCAGACCGTCCTTGTCGCGGGACAGGATGGCGTCCCAGCGCCGGCCCCAGATTACTTTGATGACATTCCAGTTGGCGCCGCGGAAGTTGGCTTCCAATTCTTGAATAATCTTGCCGTTGCCGCGTACCGGGCCGTCCAGACGTTGCAGGTTGCAGTTGACGACGAAAATCAGGTTATCCAGTTTTTCGCGGCCGGCCATGCCGATCGCGCCCAGGGTTTCCGGTTCGTCGGTTTCGCCGTCGCCTAGGAAGGCCCAGACTTTACGGCCTTCGGTGTTGGCAAAACCGCGGTTTTGCATATAACGCATGAAGCGTGCTTGGTAGATCGCCATGATCGGGCCCAGACCCATCGATACGGTGGGGAATTGCCAGAAGTCCGGCATCAGCCAAGGGTGGGGATAAGACGACAAGCCGTTGCCGCCCACTTCCTGTCTAAAACTATCCATTTGTTCTTCGCTCAAACGGCCCAGCAAGAAGGCGTGAGCATAGGTACCAGGCGCGGAATGGCCCTGCGAGAAAATCAGGTCGCCACCGTGTTTGTCCGAAGGTGCACTCCAGAAATGATTTTGACCGACGTCGTACAAGGTGACCGCGGACGCGAAACTGGCAATATGGCCGCCGACATTGGTGTATTTGTTGGCACGTAACACCATCATCATGGCATTCCAGCGCACATAGGAGCGGATGGTGCGTTCGATGTCGGTGTTGCCGGGGAATTTGGGTTGCCGGTCTATCGGGATGGTGTTGATGTAAGGCGTATTGGCGGAGAACGGAATGTCCATGCCGGCTTGTCTGGCGGTACTGAGCAGGGTTTCGATCAAAAAGCTGGCGCGTTCGCCGCCTTCTTTTTCTATCACCGCTTGCAGTGCCTCCATCCATTCTAGGGTTTCAGCAGGATCAATATCGTGTTTGGCGGCAATATCGGTATTGTTGGTCATTACGGAACCTTGGAAAACGTTGGATTAGCTTAAAAAGGATACCTGAAATGACTGGTTTGAGCATATTTTTTTAGTAATCCGCTGCCAGCAAATCAGGCTAGAATCCAGGTAAAACCTGGATGTAGCCAAAAAACGCAGCGGTTTGGTTTTTTCAAACCTGCAAAAGGTTATTGCATGGATAGAATTGCATTGGATTTAATGAGTTTCAGCCCTTAAGTACAGTTGGCTTTGCAATCCGACATAACGTAAAATTTGCGCCAGTACTCATTTTTAAGGAAACCCTGATGTTTAATCGAATATTTAAATCCATGCTTGCTGTGTTTCTTGCTTCCGCAAGTTTAGAGGCTGGTGCTGCGATATTTACATCTCAAGTATTTCTTAAGGCCCAGGAGAGCGATGGTGAGCTTTTCCGCTTTACGGTCGAAAATGCACCGTTTGCCGCCATGGTTGACGGTACCCTGTTGATCCGCGCGCGTGGCGATTACAGTGAAAATTCCAGTGAAAATATTGAGGTGACGGTTGATGAGGCGCCACTAGGCTTAGTGTCCCCTTCTGACGGCGGTAACATTATCACTAGCTATCACGAGGATCATGTGGAATGGGAGCAAGTACTGGTGTTAAATGCCGCCGATTTAGTGAATTGGACTAGCGATCATAAGATTGTTATTGGGCTGAATTTGAGCTCGGACGTGGAATATAATCTGGCCGCTGGAAGCTCAACTCTGGTCGATGCAGACAAACGTCTGCGTTTTGTAGAGGCGACCCTGGTTTACGAAACGTCTGCTGTGCCGTTGCCGGCAGCAGTCTGGGTGTTCCTGAGCGGTTTAATCGGCATGGTTGGTTACGGCAGGTCGCGCAAAACCATGTGATTCCAGCTATCTTGCTCACACAAAAAAACCGGCCCAGGCCGGTTTTTTTGTGTGAGCAAGATAGCTCTGCTAAGATTAGGAAATAAGGCTATCCGGATGCTGTAAATCTGGCGATATTGGCGCGGTGATATTGTTCAGCAGCGCGTCGGTATCCACGCTAAAGCTACCTCTAACACTATCGCCGTCGCCGTCAGTCGCCGTAAAGCCAAAGTTTAACGTTAAACTTTGGGCGCTAGGGAGGTTGTATTTTACGCCCCCTAACTCGAACTTGCCCGCAGTCATTTCGATTTTCAATGTATCGTAGCCGCCGGAGATATTGATCGCCGAGGTAAAGCCGCTGCTGGCGGGTGCGGTAACGTTTGCTCTGCTTCCCACTAAGTTGCCGTCTTTAAAGGCAGTCCAGGAAAATCTATCCGGGCCGGATTGATCGATATTGAATTCGTTGAGTTGAACGGCGTTGACCGCTGTCCCGAATTTAAACGTAATCGTTTCGCCTCTGTCCAAGGTCGCGTCGTTAACGCCAATGTGGTTTTGGCTTAAAGCAAGGTTGTTACCTTCCACCAGTACGTTACCCACAGAAATCTGTCCCGGCGATAAAATGTTGGCGTTTTCAAAAGTTAGCGTCACAGGGCTTGGGGCAGGCATATCCAATATGTCGAATAGCGTTAACTTATAAGCGCCATCCGGAGCGCTGTCGATGGTTGGGGACAACGAAAATACCAAGCGATCTTCAATGCCGGGAAAGTTTTCATTTTTTTCGCCTCTGTCGACAAAAGCATAAAGCTCATCCAAGCCATCATTGTTTGAATCGAATACTGTGATGCTGAGTCTGTCCGATTTCGAGGTTAATCTACCATTCAAATTCTCCAACTCGACTTTGCCTAAACCGTCAAACCCTAAGTCGTAATCGATTAATCCGGTCAATGTGGTGCCTGCAACGTCTTTAATGCTGCCATTGCTATTAGCAACGACGGGGCCGTCGTCGAATACACTGGCTGTGAAGCTAGTATTAGCCGTATTGCCATTCTGATCGCTTAACGTTGCAGAAAATGTAAAATCTTTAACAGGCGACTCCTGATTGCCTACGTCCTCGTGGGGCAGTGCTTGCAGCAGGGTGAAAGTATATGTGCCATTTTTAACGGTGACTTGATATGAGCCGTCGTTGGCGGTCAATGTTTGCGTAGCACTATCCCAAGTTGCTCCGTTGGCCGACAGCACAACGGACGTTGGAGCCTGATCATTAATACGTAATATTCCAGATTCGGTTGGCAACACATTAGCGCTAGCTTCACTTTCATCCACAAATACATTGCCTGCAGTAGCACCTTGGCTCGGATTCAATATCAAAACTTCGGGCACAATCGGCGGAAATGCCACCTCAGGACCCGTGGTATCGAAACCGTTAGTGACAGGTGCTACGGGGTTGAGATATTCGACGGTAACCGGCACATGGCCCTCGTTACCTGCCCCAGGTGCGCCTCCTGCTCCCGGCGCACCGCCAGCGGCAGTCGCTTCAGCTATTGTGGTTGGATCGGCGCCGGCCAGTAAGGCCGCCTGAATATCTTCGGCGCTGGGCCCGGCGGGTGTCGGGTTCTCTGCGCTCTGAGCGGGCTCACCTTGCTCCTGCAGCGCTGCAGCAAGCTGCATGCTGTCGTTGCCGCCCATATCAACAAAAGAGCCATTGGCAAGCTGTATCATCACCGTGCTGCCATCGGCAGTGGTCAAAAGATCGGTTGGGTAAACGCGGTCGCCCACCTGCAAAATACGTTTACTGCCGTCGGCGGCAATGGCGGTAACGGTGCCAGTTGCGATTTTAACGATGCCGATTTCTTTGGCCATGCTTTGCTCCGGAGTTTATTCCAAATAAATAACGTGATTTTGTGGCCGAATAATAAGCTAATTTGAACAAGTTGACATAGTACCTTGGTTCGAAATTTGCCGAGACGAGTTGTTAGGAACTGCAGGACAGCATGGAACAACCGGCGCGTTGCTTGGCCCAATCGGGCCGCTTAGCGGCAAAACTCTGCTTGTCCGCTTGATCGGCGTAAGGATGGCGCAGCACTTCAAGCAATTCCTGAACTAAAGAAAAATCACCTTGTTCTGCCTGGTCAATAGCCAATTGCGCTAGGTAATTACGCAATACATATTTCGGATTGACTTCATTCATCGCCGAACTGCGCTCCAGCGCTAGCCGGCCATCGCGCTGACTGCGTAGGCAGTAAATGGCGAACCAGCGGGTAGCTTGCTCCATAATATCGTCGCTTAAGGGCTCGTAGCTGGTGCGTTGCAACAGCGCTAAAAATTGCGCCGGCGAATTGGCTTCCGCGCTGACATCGATATCAGCCAGCTGTCGATAAAACAAGGTCATATCGGTTTCAGCGGCTTGCATGAGCTGGGTTAAGTCGTTCACCAAGGTCTCGTCTTCGCCGGGTTCGAACATTGTTAAGCCCAATTTGGCGGCCATCATCGCCTGCCAGCCAGCGTCGAAGGTCTCGGTATAGGCCGATAAAGCTTGTTGCAAACTTTCGGCGCGCATAATCAGCGGATACAAAGCGTTGGCGAGTTGTACCAAATTCCAATACGCAATTTTCGCCTGATTGCCGAAGCGGTAACGGCGGCCTTGTGCATCAGTGGTGTTGGGGGTCCAGTCCGGATCGTAATTTTCCAGCCAGCCGTAAGGACCATAATCGATGGTCAAACCCAGGATCGACATATTGTCGGTGTTCATTACCCCGTGCACGAAACCGACCCGCTGCCAATGCACGATCATCTCGGCGGTTTTGCGGCAGACTTGCTTAAACCAATCCAGATACACAGGAATCGATGGTTCGCCCAACTCCGGAAAATCGGTACGTATGGTGTAATCCACCAGTTTTTTCAGCGAGTCGATGTCATCGCGCGCTGTGAATATTTGAAAACTGCCGAAGCGCACGAAAGACGGTGCCACCCGGCATACCACCGCGCTAGGTTCCATTTGCGGATTACCGTCGTAAAACATATCTCGCACCACCTGTTTGCCGGTTAGGATCACGCTTAAGGCGCGGGTGGTCGGCACGCCGAGATGATGCATGGCTTCGCTGCACAAAAACTCACGTATTGACGAACGCAGTACCGCCAAGCCGTCGGCGCTGCGGGAATAGGGCGTCACGCCCGCGCCTTTCAGTTGTAGGGTGTAGCGTTGTTTACGCTGATTAAGCACCTCGCCCAAATTGATGGCCCGGCCATCGCCGAGCTGGCCGGCCCAATGGCCGAATTGATGGCCGCCGTAGCACATTGCATACGCTTCCATGCCTTTTGCGAGTCTGCTGCCGGCGAATACCTGGCAAAAATCATCCGATTCACAGATTTCGGCGGATAAGCCCAAATCTTCCGCGACTTCTTTGGAATAAGCGACTAGCCTGGGTTGCTGCGCCGGCGTCGGATTTACCCGGGAATAGCAGGCTGCATAAACTTGGCGCCGAAAATTATCCGGTTCGGGATCACCAGGCAACTCGCGGATAAAACGATTGTCGAAGTTCAGATTATCGAGGGCTGAATTGTGGTTTTCGGTAGGCATGATGACATCTTATCGGTGGCTAAAAAATTTTCGAATCGCGGCTGGAACCGGCTAAGATAAGCCACTAACAGCTAGTTTATATCAATCAACTTTTCAATCAGGGAATACCAATGAACAATTTTCTTGCAAAACGCGGACCACGCGCTTTTGGCTTTAGTTCACTTCTATTAGTCGCCAGCCTTGCGACGACGCAATTGACCGGTTGCTTTACTGTCGGCCAAGAGTTTTCCCCCGTCAGAGTTCCGGAAATTAAGGTCGGCCAAACCCGTAAGCAAGATATTACCGAAATGTTCGGCACGCCTTGGCGCACCGGTATGGAAGATGGTAAGCCTACCTGGACTTACGGGATCTACAAATATGCCTTGTTCGGCGGTAACGATTCCCAGGATTTGCTGATTCGCTTCGACGCGCAAGGCGTGGTGCGCTCTTACACCTTTAGTTCGACCCGCAAATAATCGTGGTGGCCGGTGTTTGCTCGCGGCATTTTAGCTATCTCGCTGTTACTGGCGTCCAGTAGCGGCGTAGCTAAAAAGCTTTATAAATATCAGGACGTTGAGGGTAATTGGTATTTTACCGATCAGGCCCCCGCATCGAATCAGCCGGTAGAAGTCAGACAGTTAAAAACCGCCAATCCTAAGCGCGTTTGGCTGGAAAAAACGGCCGATGATTTGCAACCGAGTTTTTTTGCGCTGAACGCCTATCCGGGGCCTATCGAACTGGCAGTCGATTGGCGAGAGCGGGAAAATGTCAGCGCCAATCCGGATTTGCCGCGCCGCTTTGTCGTTGAATCCGGACGGTCCGGCAGCTTGTTTTCGCTTATTCCCAAGCAAAGCGCCGGATTTTGTAGTGTCAATCTGCAATATAGCTACGTGGTTGGGCGGCCTTTACCCGGCTATGTGAGTCAAACGCTTTATAAACCACCCTTGCCTGCCGGTACGCAGTTTCAAATTACCCAGGCTTTTAATGGACCATACAGCCATAACGATGAACAGAATCGTTATGCGGTAGACATCATGATGCCGGTTGATACTCCGATTTACGCCGCCCGAGGCGGTATCGTGCTGGAAGTGGAAAATGACTATACCAGTCATGGCACTAGCCAGTCTTACGCCAGCAAAGCCAACAGTATCAGGATCTTGCATGAAGACGGCTCCATGGCTGTGTACGCGCATCTGGCTTTGGAAAAAGCCCAAGTCACGCCAGGAATGCGGGTGACAACCGGGCAGTTGATAGGTTACTCCGGCAATACCGGCTTGACGACCGGGCCGCATTTGCATTTTGCGGTGCAGATCAATCGCGGTATGGAGCTGATTTCCGTACCGTTTCAATTTACCGACTTGAACGGTCTGGCGGTGGAGCCAAGGCTTGGCCTGTGGTTGTCCGGGCCGGCGGCTGCCGCCGGCAATTAGCCTTAGGCTTCGGAGCTGAAAAACCGAAAGCAGTCACGCCCCGCGCATTTGGCTTGGTACATCGCATTGTCGGCGTTTTTCATCAGGCTATTTGCCTCCAGGCCGTCATCGGGATAAACGGCAATCCCTATGCTGGAAGAAATATCCAGCGTGTGTTGTTGAATCACAAACGGCTGATTCAGACTGGTCAAGATGTTTTCGGCGACCAGCCCGGCCGCTGAGTGTCGGTCCAATTGGCTGAGTAAAATCACAAACTCATCGCCGCCCAAACGCGACACGGTATCCGTTTCCCGCTTGACGCACGCTTCCAGGCGATTCGCCACCTCTTTCAGCAATAAGTCGCCGACATCGTGACCGAAGCTGTCGTTGACCGGCTTGAACTTGTCCAGATCCAAATAGAGCAAGGCCAGCAAACTGTGCTCGCGTCTGGCCTGAGCGATAGCCTGATGCAAGCGGTCGATCAGTAAGGTGCGATTGGGCAGGTCGGTCAGTGCGTCGAAGTGGGCCAGATGATGAATGTGTTGCTCTATGGCTTTACGCGCCGTTATGTCCATCATCGTGCCGACATAATGGGTAATTTTGCCATCCGGGTTTTTCACGGCGCTGATGGTGAGCCATTCCGGAAATATATTGCCGTTCTTACGCCGATTCCAGATTTCACCTTGCCAGACGCCTTCGCTATCAATGGATTGCCACATTTCGGCAAAAAACAGCGCATCGTGAATGCCGGAATTGAGGATGTTCATTTTTTGACCGATGGCTTCTTCGCTGGAGTAGCCGGTAATCGCGGTAAAGGATTTATTCACCTTTAAAATGACGGCATCGGCATCGGCATCGGTAATCATCATGCCCTCCTGCGATTCGAAAGCCGTCGCGGCAATCCGCAGTTCGGTGTCCAGGCGTTTGCGTTCGCAAATGTTTTGCGCGAAGGTAAAACTCAGTTCCAAGCCATTGTGAGCGATGTAGTGGCAGGTGAGCTCGACAGGGAATACTGTGCCATCTTTACGCCGATGAAGGCTTTCGTGGCTGACAATTTCGCAGTCGCGCAAACGCTGCCAAATGGCTGGCCAGGCACTGGCCGCAAAGTCCGGATCGAATTCCCAAGGGGCCATGCCCACCAATTCGTCCCGCGAATAGCCCAAAGATTGACACGCGTAATCATTGACGTACGTCACCATGCCCTTGGGATTAAGACAGAAGAAAGCGGTCTTGCTTTTATCGACCATGGTTTTGGCCAGCCACAACTCGTTTTCAATCTTCTTTAGCTCGGTGATGTCATCGTATACCCCCAATATTCCGATGGTTTCGCCCAGACTATTGCGCAGTGGCGCTTTAGAGGTTCGCAGCAGAATCTCTTTGCCCTCGGGAGTGGTTTGCGGCTCTTCGTAAGCCAGCTTAGGCATGTTCGATTGCATGACCTGGCGGTCATCGGCGCGGTAGAGCAAGGCCTGGTTTCGCCAGGACAGTTGCTGATCGACTTTACCGAGGAGGTCTTCGGCTCTAGTGAAACCGCCATCTCGAGCGAACTGCGAGTTGCAGCCGAGATAGCGCGATTGCAGGTCTTTCCAAAATACCCGCATAGGTATGGTTTCTATGACCGATTGCAGCAAGCTGCGTGACTCGGCGAGCGCGTTCATCGCATTGATGCGTTTGGAAATATCGTAGAGTAATACCAGTTGCATTTTCTGATCGGCTCCGCCTATACGCGTGGCGGTGGCCATGACGTGTTTGTTCAGGTCGTTTTTGCAACGAACTTTGATTTCCAGGGGCTGAAATTCTTGGTCGTCATTTTCGAAGCGCTTTTGCCATTCCGCGCCAATCGTTTCACGGTAAACGGGATCGGGGAAGGCCTGTAATTGCCAATCGGATAGGTTGGGAATATCCCGGAGCTGGTACCCGAAGACCTTGGTAAATTCCGGGTTCAGCATTTGCAGATTGCGCTTGTCGTCGAATAGCGCCAGAGGAATGGGCAGTGCGGTGACAATAGTGCTTAACTGGATATTGTCGTCGTGCAAACTGCTCAGATGGTCTAAAAAAACAATGATCATGGCGCAGATCAACGAGGCGACCAGCAGTGAAGCGACCAAGCCGGTAAGTAGATAATCAAAGCTGATTTCGCCTTTCAGCAGCAAATCTATTATCGCCACAATAGATTCCGTAAGCACTGTCGCCAGAACAACCGAAATCAGCCAAAGCTGGTATTTATTGATACGTGGTAAACGGCTGAGAAGGATGTATTTCAAACTAGGCTTTAAGTACTTATTCGGCTGAAACGCTCAGTCGTTGATGAGATTTTTTGTACGCTAAAGCTTACATCTTTGTAGGCCTATTTCAAAATTTATCGGGAGTTTTTCCTTTTTTAGTCTACGGTTGCGCCAATAAACGCTCAATGAGCCGCTTTAAACTGGCGACGAGCGATGAGGATGCATAAGGCAATTAAACAAAATCCGGCACCCGCATAAAACGTAAACTCGGCGCCGTAACAATCCCACAGCATACCCGCCATGACGCTAGCCAACAGCATGGCGATGCCGCCGACCAGATTGAAAAATCCGTAAGCGGTGCCGCGCAGGTCGGCGGGTGAAGTGTCCGCGACCATTTTTGCCAGCAAGCCTTGGGTCATGCCCATGTGCACCCCCCAAAGCCCTACGCCGGCCAGCACCACCCGCCAATCGGCGCTGCTGGCCAGTACCAGGTCGGCGGCGATCAGTACGATCAGTCCCCAAGCCAGCAGTTTTCGATGCGATATGCTGTCGGAAAGCCTGCCGAACGGGTAAGCTGTAGCCGAATAAACGACGTTCATCGCCACCATTGCCAAAGGTAACAGCGCAATTGGAATGCCGCTTTGTTGGGCGCGCAGCACCAAAAAGGCCTCGCTGAATCGCGCCAGCGTGAACACCGCGCCGATCATCACGACCCGCCAATAATCGGCATGCAAGCGTTGCAGATTAGCGCGTTTGATGGGATTGCCGTGTTGCGAACGCTGTATATGCTTGGGTTCCCGCACCCCAAACAGCAACATCAGCACCGACAACCCGCCGGGGATCACCGCCACCCAAAAGACCGCCCGAAAATCGTTGGTCCACAGCAGCATCAGCGCCACCGCCAGCAATGGTCCCAGAAAAGAGCCGACCGTATCCAGTGATTGCCTGAGGCCAAAGGCCGCACCGCGAATTTCCGGCGGGGTGATGTCGGCGACGAGCGCGTCGCGCGGTGCGCCGCGTATGCCCTTGCCGACCCGGTCCAGCAGGCGGGCGGTTAAGACCATGCCGCTGCTGCCGGCAATCGCAAACAAGGGTTTGGTCAGGGCTCCCAGGCTATAACCTATCAAGGCCAGGCTTTTCCGCTTGCCCAGATAATCGCTGAGCACGCCGGAAAACACCTTGACGATCAAGGCGGTAGCCTCGGCGGCGCCTTCAATCAAGCCGATACTTAAGCCGCTGGCATGCAAGGTGGTGAGCATGAATACAGGCAGCAGGCTGTGGATCATTTCCGAGGAAATATCCATCAACATACTGACAAAGCCCAATGCCCAAACACTTTTCGGGATTTGTCGCCAGATAGGTTTTGCGCCGGAGTGCGTCATGGAGTCTATTTTGCAGTTCGTTTAAAGCAAATCACTAGCGTCTAGTTTGCTGTAAAACCCGCCGCCACGGTGAAATTTTATTGTCGCAAGGCCCTAGAGATTGACAAGGCCCGTTAGCGGTGTAAACGTAAGCCCATTTTTCTCAACGGGAGGTTTTTTATAATGCGCAGTTTATTCTTTTTGGCCTTATTGTTCAGCTCGAGTTTGCAAGCGGCATTGCAGGAACAAACCGTCAGTTACACCGCCGGCGATACCACGCTAAAAGGTTATCTGGTGTGGGACGATACGAAAGGCGACAAGCAGCCCGGCGTGCTGGTGGTCCACGAATGGTGGGGCTTGAACGACTATGCCCGGCAGCGGGCGAAGATGTTGGCGGAACTGGGCTATACCGCGCTGGCGGTTGATATGTACGGCGACGGCAAATCCAGCGAGCATGCCACCGAAGCCTCAACCTTCATGAATAGCGTCGTGGAGCGGGCCGGCGTTTCGCAATTGCGTTTTACGGCGGCTTTAGCCTTTTTACAAAAACAAGCCAGTGTTGATAAGGGCAAGATTGCGGCGATAGGTTATTGTTTCGGCGGTGCGACAGTCTTGAATATGGCGCGCTTGGGTACCGATCTGGCGGCGGTGGTGAGCTTTCACGGTAATCTTGCCACGCAAACCCCGGCGCGGGCCGGGCAGGTCAAGTCGCGGGTATTGGTGTTAAACGGTGCAGCCGACGAGTTCGTCAGCGCCGACAGTATTGCGGCTTTTGAAAAAGAAATGACCCAGGCCGGTGTGGACTATCGTTTGGTTAACTATCCCGGCGCGCGGCACGGATTCACCAACCCCGACGCGGATAGGTTGGGCAAAGCCAATAATTTGCCTATTGCTTATGATGCCGAGGCGGATAAACAATCCTGGGAAGCCATGCAACAGTTGTTTCGTGAACTGTTCAAGCAATAGCTAATCGTGAGTCAAATCGCTGGCAGTCGGCGCATAGGCCCTGATAAACGCGCTGACGGCGCGCTCGACTGTCGCTTTAACTTGTTTGGGTTTCAATTCCCGGCGGGCGTTGAACAAGCCCGACTCGTACACTTCAGATTCCAGCAGGCCGCGAAAATGCGCGGCCACCACATGTGGATCGGCGCGCCGCAACTGGCCGGCATTCATCGCTTGTGCGAAAAATTGCGCGGTAATTTGCATGCCCTTGGCGGGGCCGTTTTCGAAAAACAGGCGGCCGGCTTCCGGCTGAGTCGCGGCTGCTGCGATCAACATGCGTCGGGCCGCCAAACTTTTCAAGGACAGAAAGTTACTCATCACGCCTTCGCCGAAACGTTGCAAAGTGGCCGGCAAGTCGTCGGAAGGTTGTAACAGTGTCAGGACTTGGTTGATCTGGTCTGGCAGTGTATCGAGAGATGCGTTGCCGTAGTCCTGCATCAGCAAGGAAAATAATTGCTCGCTGTGGCGATCGGCGGAACGGCGCGCCAATTCCAGGAATAACTGTTCCTTGGAGCTGAAATAGTTGTACAACGTGGCCTTGGAGTGGCCGGCGGTAGCGGCGATTTCTGCCATCGTCGCTTGCTCGAAACCGACTTTTTCAAACATGATTTTTGCCGCATCCAGAATGGATTGGCAACGTTCTCCACTTTTCTTTCTCATGGAACCTTCCTTATTCAAACGTGTCGGCTGAGTTTCGAGTAATAGGCCGCTGTTTGGCTTATTCTAGACCCGATGGTTCAGTTTTAAATTGTCGTATAGACTTGGAGCTGAGTAATGTTTGCCGAGATTTTTCGTCATGATGACACACCTAACGCGTCCTATAAGCTTTTATACCTTTTATTCCCAGCGTGGATTGGCACGCGGTTCGTTGCTTATCGGGATTTTTACCGTACTGGCATGCTGTGCGGTATTTTTTATAGTTTGGTTGTTAAACCGGGAAAGTCCAGGCGCTGCCGCTCCGGGAAAAACGGTGCCGGCGCTGACTGTGACACGGGCAGTGCCGCAATGGCGTCAGTGGCCGACCACCCTGGAAGCGTCGGGGGCGATTGCGGCCTGGCAAGAAGCCGTCATCGGCGCCCAGCAGGTCGGATTACGGTTAATCGAAGTCAATGTCAATGTCGGCGATCAGGTAAAACGCGGTCAACTACTGGCCCGTTTCGATGCTGATATGCTGCGCGCCGATCTGGCGCAATTGCAGGCCAATCTGGCACAGGCACGGGCCACCGCCGCGCAAGCCGAAATCAACAAACAGCGGGTGTTAAAACTGAAAAACGCAGCGACGCTAAGTCAACAGGAGTTGTTGCGTTACGAAACCGAAGCGGAAACCTCCCGCATCCAGGTCGATGCCATCAAGGCCCAGTTGGCAGCTAAGCAGTTGCAACTAAGCTATGCCGAGGTGCGGGCGCCGGACGACGGCGCGATTAGCGCGCGAATGGCAACCCTGGGCGCAGTGGCCGGCAGCGGGCAGGAATTGTTTCGGTTAATTCGGCAAAATCGCTTGGAATGGCGCGGTGAATTGACTGCCGGGCAAATCGCGCAAATCCAGACAGGGCAAGCGATTCAACTCAGTTTGCCGGACGGCAGCGTTGCCCAAGCCAAGGTGCGGCAACTGGCGCCAGCCTTGGACGAGCAGTCGCGGTTGGGCGTTATGTACGCCGATATCCTGCCCGGTAGCCAGGCGCGGGCCGGTATGTATGCCAATGGCCGAATCGAGTTAAGTCAACGTCCGGCGCTAGTGGTGCCGGCCGCCGGCGTGGTGATCCGCGACGGACGCAGTTATGTGTT
Organism: Methylomonas fluvii; assembly: GCF_014850975.1. GTDB lineage: Bacteria > Pseudomonadota > Gammaproteobacteria > Methylococcales > Methylomonadaceae > Methylomonas > Methylomonas fluvii. The sequence continues at coordinate 953,561 of NZ_JACXST010000001.1, forward strand.
GAAGCTGCACAGCGATGCCGATACCTCGCCGGTTAGTTTACAGTCAGTCGCTACCGGCCGGCGGCAGGGCGTGGAAATCGAAATTGTCCAAGGCTTGAACGAAACGGATCGGGTGGTGGTAGAGGGCGCCGGTTTTCTCAACGATGGCGATCTCGTACACATCGCGCCGGCGAGGGTGGATTGATGAGTTTTGCCTCTTGGTCGATTCGCAACCCCATTCCATCGATTTTACTGTTTATCTTACTGTCATTAGCTGGACTGCGCGGCTTGCAGCAATTGTCGATACAGAGCTTGCCGGATCTGGATTTACCCAGCGTTATCGTCAAACTTAATCAACCGGGCGCGGCGCCGGCACAGTTGGAAACTGAAGTGGCGCGCAAAGTCGAGGATTCGATTGCCACGCTGTCCGGGCTGAAGCATATCCGCACCTCGATTACCGATGGCTTGGTGCAAATCAATGTCGAATTTATCCTAGAAAAAAAGCTTTCAGATGCCTTGATAGAAACCAAGGACGCCGTGGACCGGGTGCGCTCGGATTTACCTAGCAGTGTGCTGCAACCCAGTATTAGTGCGGTGACAGTGGGCGGTGCGCCGATTTTGACCTATGCGATCGCCTCGACCAAACTGGACGAGGAGGCCTTGTCCTGGCAGGTGGACGATAACGTCAGCAAGGTCATGTTGGGCGTGGCCGGCGTCGGTCGCTTCGAGCGGTTGGGCGGTGTGCAGCGGGAAATACACTTGGAAGTCGATCCGGTGCGGTTGGCGTCTCTGGGTATCACCGCGACTGATGTGTCGCGAGCCTTGAAACAGGCGCAGCAGGAGTCTTCCGGCGGTCGGGGTAATGTGGGCTTGGCGGAGCAATCCTTACGCACGCTGGCCACGGTGCGGCAGGCCAGCGAACTGGCGGCCTTGCCGGTGGCGATAGCCAACGGCCGCGAGGTGCGCTTGGACCAAATCGCCACGGTCCGCGATACCGTCGCTGAGCGCACGCAATTGGCTGCGTTGGACGGCAAGCCGTTGATCGGATTCAACATCTACAGGGCCAAGGGTTTTGATGAAACCCGTATCGCCAGTGATGTGGAGCAGGCCTTAGCGCGGATGCGGGAAGCCGATCCCGCCTTGAGTTTTACCTTGATTTCCGGTTCGGTGGCCTATTCGCAAGAGCAATATGAAGGCTCGATGATGATGCTCTACGAAGGCGCGCTGTTGGCGGTCTTGGTGGTGTGGTGGTTCTTGCGCGATTGGCGGGCAACTTTGGTATCGGCGTCGGCCCTGCCTTTGTCGATTCTGCCGACATTCGCGGTGATGCATTGGCTGGGGTTTTCCATGAACATGCTGACCATGCTGGCCTTGGCCATCGTGGTTGGGATTTTGGTGGACGATGCGATTGTGGAAATCGAAAACATCGCCCGGCACGTGCGGATGGGCAAAAGCATCCGCCAGGCCGCCGCCGAAGCTGTCGACGAAATCGCACTGGCGGTCATCGCCACTACCTTGACGCTGGTGGTGGTGTTCATGCCTACCGCGCTGATGAGCGGGGTATCGGGATTGTTTTTTCGGCAGTTCGGTTGGACCGCTGTGGTGGCGGTGCTGGCGTCCTTGCTGGTGGCGCGCTTGCTGACGCCGATGCTGGCAGCTTATTTGCTCACCGAAGGTCATCATCCGGCCAGTGTCGATGGCAGATTAATGCCCATTTACCTGCAAGCCGTGCAGTGGACCTTGCGCCATCGCCAGGCGACGATGCTGTTATCCACGCTGTTTTTTATCGGCGCGTGCTTATTGCTGCCCTTGATTCCTGCGGGTTTCGTGCCGCCCGCTGATCGCGGCTACACCACGGTGCAACTCGAATTGCCGCCGGGCAGTTCGATAAACGATGCCGGTCGAGTCGCTGAAGCCGCAAGAGCTGTTCTGCAACCGCTGGCAGGTGTTGAACACATTTTTACCGCAGTCGGCAGTAGTCAAATAGTCGGTGGCGGCGTGACCAGGCCGGGCGAACAACGCAAAGGGGCGCTGACCTTAACCTTGAGCGAGCGGGGACAGCGGCCGCATCAAGCGCAGATTGAACAGGCGGTGCGGGCAGTATTACGCGAAGTGCCCGGTGCTCGTTTTTCCATTGGCATCGGTGGTCCGGGCGAGAAGATGTCTTTGATACTGTCCAGCGATAATGCGGCGGCTTTAAAGGCCAGTGCGCAGGCCTTAGAGCGCGATTTGCGTAATATGGGTAGTTTGAGCAGCATCAGCTCCACGGCCAGCCTGGAGCGGCCGGAAATCGCCATTCGACCGGACTGGCAGCGCGCTGCCGAACTGGGCGTGACGGCCGAGCTAATCGGAGAAACGGTCAGAATTGCCACCAGCGGCGATTTTGATGCCCAGCTGGCCAAGTTGAATCTGGATAACCGCCAGCTCGCGATTCGAGTAAGGATAGCCGATGCCGCGCGGCAGGATTTGCAGGTCTTAGCCAATCTACGAGTGAGGGCGGGGGATAGGATGGTACCTCTGTCCAGTGTGGCCGAGCTATCTTTAGCCAGCGGTTCGGCGCAGGTGGATCGGTATGATCGCCGCCGCTATGTCATGGTCAATGCCGAACTGGGCGGCATGTCCCTGGGTGATGCGCTGGCCGCCGCCAAAACTTTGCCGGCAGTGGTCAATATGCCGTCCAGCGTTAAATTGATTCGTACCGGCGATGCGGAAATTATGGCCGAATTGGCCAGCAGTTTTTGTATGGCGATGCTGACCGGATTGCTGTGTGTGTTTTGCGTATTGGTGTTGCTATTCAAGGATTTTTTTCAACCCTTGACCATCCTGTCGGCGATACCGCTATCGATGGGCGGTGCGTTTGTCGCACTGTTGCTGACTGGCGGCGAGTTGAATATTCCGTCGATGATAGGCTTGATCATGTTGATGGGCATCGTCACCAAAAATTCGATCCTCCTGGTGGAATATGCGTTGTTAGCGATGCGCGAACACAACTTAAGTCGGCACGAGGCGTTGTTGGATGCTTGCCATAAGCGCGCCAGGCCGATTGTCATGACCACGGTGGCCATGATTGCCGGCATGTTGCCGATTGCGTTGGGATGGGGTGCCGACGCCAGTTTTCGTCAGCCGATGGCGGTGGCGGTGATAGGCGGCTTGATCAGCTCTACTTTGTTGAGTCTGCTGGTGGTGCCGGTGGTGTTCACCTATATCGATGGTGCTCGGCAAAGCTTGGTAAGGCCGTTTTTTGGTAGTGTCTCAAAGGGCGAATGAATTCGCCCTTCACTCGGGGTTAACGCGTGCCGAATACCACGATGGTTTTACCGTGCGCGGTGATCAGGCCCTTGTCTTCCAGCTCTTTCAATACGCGTCCGGCCATCTCGCGGGAACAACCGACGATGCGGCCGATTTCCTGGCGGGTGATATGTAACTGCATGCCGTCTGGATGGGTAATCGCGTCCGGTTCTTTGGCCAGATCCAACAGGGTGCGGGCGATACGGCCTTCCACGTCCATAAACGCCAGGTCGCGGTATTTGCGGCTGGTGATCAGCAAACGCGTGGACAGCTGTTCACCGAGTACCGTCAAAATCTCCACCGCCTGATCGCGCAACTCGGCGTTTAACAGCATTTTGAAGCGTTCATAACCGATTTCCGCCATCTGGCATTTGGTGCGGGTTTTCACCAATACGCTACGCGTCTCGGCGTTTTTGAACACCCCGATCTCACCGACGAAATCGTGTTTGTTCAAATACGCCAAAATCAACTCGCGGCCTTCCTCGTCTTCGACGCTGACGCTGACCGAGCCATCGACCACAAACAACAGTTTGTCTCCTATATCGCCAGGGCGGACAATGGTGATTTTGGCTGGATAGCTCCTAACATGGCAGAAGCGTAAAAAGGCGTCCAGGGCAGAGGGTGAAATCTTGTTTTGTTTAACAAAGCTCATAATTTGTAATAATTCTGTGAACTAGATTGGTTACCCTATCAAGGTGCAGTAGTTTTACAAAAAAATCAAGACATTTGACGGGTTCGTTGTAAAATTCGCGACAATTTTGAATTTGGTTGGGGTTTAGCATGCAGGCAACGATTAAATGGGTCGACGGCAGATTATTCGTCGGCGAGTCCGGCAGCGGGCACACGGTAGTGATGGACGGTCCGCCGGATCACGGCGGCCGCAACCTCGGGGTGCGCCCCATGGAGATGCTGTTGTTGGGCGTGGGCGGCTGTTCGTCGTTCGACGTCGTGGATATTCTGCAAAAAGGCCGCCACGAGATTGTACATTGCACTGCTGAGCTGACTGCGGAACGGGTGGACACAGTGCCGGCCGTATTCAGCAAAATTCATTTGCACTTCAAGGTTACGGGTAAAAATCTGCCGGTTGCCGCAGTGGAACGGGCGGTGAAGTTATCCGCCGAAAAATATTGCTCGGCTTCCATTATGTTGGGCAAAGCGGGCGTGGAAATAAGTCATGATTTTGAAGTTATAGAGGGTTGATCGGTTGAGCAAATTACAGTTACACGGGTTTAATAACCTGACCAAATCGTTGAGTTTTAATATTTACGACGTTTGCTATGCACCCAAAGAGCAGGAAAAAGCCTACATCGAATATATCGACGAAGCGTATAACGCCAAGCGGTTGACGCAGATTTTAAAAGACGTAGCCAATATAATCGGCGCGCAAATTTTGAATATCGCCCATCAGGATTACGATCCGCAAGGTGCCAGTGTGACGATGCTGATTTCCGAAGGTGCAGTGATTCCGGCCGGCATGAATTCCGAGTCACCCGGTCCGTTGCCGGAAACGGTTCTGGCGCATTTGGATAAAAGCCATATCACCGTACACACTTATCCGGAAAGCCATCCGGATACCGATATTTGTACGTTCCGGGCCGACATCGACGTGTCAACCTGTGGGCAAATTTCACCGCTGAAAGCCTTGAATTATCTGATTCACAGTTTCGAGTCCGACATCGTCATCATGGACTACCGGGTGCGCGGCTTTACCCGCGACGTATCCGGGCAAAAACATTACATCGATCATAAAATCAATTCCATCCAGAATTACATCGCGGAAAGCACCAAAGAGCTGTACCAGATGATCGACGTCAACGTGTATCAGGAAAATATCTTCCACACCAAGATGATGTTGAAAGAAACCGAACTGGAAAATTACTTGTTCGAGAAAGAAAGTAATTTCAGCGACGAGGATCAGGAAGAAATCCAAGGCATGCTGCAGGAAGAAATGGCCGAGATTTTTTACGGCCGAAATTTCTCTTAAAAAATACGCGGGCTCAAACAACGGCCTCAGCAGTCACAGCGACTGCTGAGGCCGTTTGGTTTATGGGGCCGGTTTACGAGATGCTTGCTCGCGCATCTGTTCCTGGTGCTGTTTACGCAAATCGTCCATTTTCTGCATTTGTTCAGGGCTTAACACCTCTTTCATCCGGCTGTGCGACTCTTCGTGGATGGCGCGGAATTTTTCGTGCTGCTCTTTAAAAATCGCTTCCAGTTTGGTTTTTTGCTCCGGGCTGAGTTGCAGCAGTTTGTTCAAGCTTTCTAGCTTGTGATCCACCGGTTGGCCATAGTCGTTTTCACTAGGGTAAGCGAAGGCGGTTAACGGCAAGGCCAGGATGACGGCAAGGAACAGGTTTTTTCGCATGGTCTAATCTCGAGTTAAGTTGGTGTGGTGCTTGATGTGCGAGCAAATTGATGTCGGAGCGTCGGCAAAAGTTCACTAATCTGAAAAAGCCTTGGGATTATGCGAGGCCGCGCAGTCGATGCTGAAGCGTCTGGGTTGTTCGGACAGTTCCAGCGCCGTCAATTGTCCGCCCCACAAGCAGCCGGTGTCTATTGAGTAACAGTTATAGCCGGCGAAATAGCCCAGCGTGGACCAATGGCCGAAGATGATGCGCATATCGATACTTTTGCGGCCCGGCACTTCAAACCAGGGCATCAAGTGCTCGGGCTGGCTGCCGGGCGCGCCTTTTGGTCCGAAATCCATCACGCCGTCCAGGGTGCAATAGCGCAGCCGGCTGAAACAATTGATTGCAAAGCGCAGCTTTTCGGTTTTCAATAAATCGTCGCGCCAGACCACGGGCTTGTTACCGTACATGGAGCGGAAAAAGCGTTCGTGATCCGGGCTTTGCATGGCTTGCTCGGTTTCACGTGCCATGCGCACCGTGGTTTCAAAATCCCACTGCGGCGGCAGGCCTGCGTGCAGCATGCAAAAATCGTCGTTGTGATGGAATAGCTTTTGATGGCGTAGCCACGTTATCAGCTCTTCGCAATCCTCGGCCCTTAAAACGTCGCTCAGCGTGTCTTTTTTGCCGGCCTTGCCCAGTGATACTACGGTTGCAATCAAATGCAGATCGTGATTGCCCAGCACTGTAACGGCAGCAGACCCCAAGCCTTTCACAAAGCGCAGCGTTTCCAATGATTTTGGGCCACGATTAACCAAATCGCCGGCCAACCAGAGTTGATCCTGATTCGGATCGAAGCTTATATGGTCCAGTAAGCGACGGAACTCGTCGTAGCAGCCCTGAATGTCACCAATTGCATAAATCGCCATTAGTGCAGGGTTCTAGGTATCGATAAAGTGAATTTGGGAATGGCTGCGTTAAAATTTTCGCCGGCGTCCGACTGCATCTGATATTTGCCCTGCATCACCCCGACCGGAGTTTCTATCATCGCCGCGCTAGTATAGCGGAACGAGTCGCCGGGGCTAAGATGCGGGTTTTCTCCCACCACGCCCTCGCCGTTGACTTCCTGCACCTTTCCGTTGGCATCAGTGATCAGCCAGTGCCTGGTCAGCAATTTTGCCGGTGTCGAGCCGACGTTGGTGATGGTGATGGTATAGGCGAACACATAGCGGTTCTGTTCGGGGGACGATTGGGCCTCTATGTAGTAGGGTTGGGCTTCAACTAAAACTTTGTTTTTTTCGCTCATTGATAGATGATGTAAATCAGTATTTGCCTTATTTCAACCCAACTCATACCCAAACGCAAGCAAGCAATCCGATGAATATCCGCAGAATTCTGAGCGCCGGGCTAATCGTCTGGTCCTTGCAGGCGCTTGCCGAAGATACTAAAGATTTATTTGCCGCCGCGGCCACTGGGAAGTTGGACCGCGTCGAGGCGCTATTGGCGCAAGGCTTGGACGTCAATGGCAAACTGGAGACCGACCGTACCGCGCTGATGGCAGCCAGTTTTAACGGCAATTTAAGGATTGTCAAGGCGCTGCTGGCTTATGGTGCCGACGTTAATTTGGCCGATAAACTCGGCTCCACCGCGCTAACGGATGCGGTAATGTTCGGCAGTGCCGAGATTGTTGGCGTGTTAATCGCCGCCGGCGCCAACGTCAATGCCACCGATAGCCAGAGTGTGAAAATACTCGATAAGGCTAAAAAGCTTGGTCGTGAAAACATCGTAAAGCTGTTAGAAGCGGCCGGTGCCAAGGGATCGGAAGCCAAAGTCGAAGAAAAGATCGAAGGCGAACCCAAGCCTGAGGAAGAAAAAAAGCCGGAAGAACCGAAAAAATGATCCAATTCGCTGCCGACCGAATTTCCGGATTTGCATCTAATTAACACCGCTAAAATTATCAGAATGACAGAATTACAAAAGCCATTACACATTCACATCCTCGGCATTTGCGGCACCTTCATGGGCGGCTTGGCCTTAATCGCCCGCGAATTGGGCTACACCGTCAGCGGCTCGGACCAGAACGTCTATCCACCGATGAGCACGCAGTTGGAAGAGCAAGGCATCCGGTTGATGAACGGCTACAAAGCCGAAAACCTGGACTGCAAACCCGATTTGGTCGTGGTGGGTAATGCGATGTCGCGCGGCAATCCGGAAGTGGAAGCGGTATTGAACTTAGGCTTGCCGTATATCTCCGGCCCGCAATGGTTGGCCGAGCATGTGTTGCAGCATAAATGGGTACTGGCTGTGGCCGGGACTCACGGCAAGACCACCACCAGCAGCATGTTGGCTTGGGTCTTGGAATATAACGGTTTCAAACCGGGCTTTCTGATCGGCGGCATCCCGCTGAATTTCGGCATTTCCGCGCGCTTGGGCGAGTCGGATTTTTTTGTCATCGAAGCCGACGAATACGACTGCGCCTTTTTCGATAAACGCTCCAAATTCGTCCATTACCGCCCTCGCACCGCGATCTTGAACAACCTGGAATACGATCACGCCGACATCTTCGAAAACCTGGACGCCATTAAAAAACAGTTTCACCATCTGGTGCGCACCATACCCAGCGAAGGTCTGATCATCGCACCGGCTTGCGAACAACACGTCACCGAGGTGCTGGAAACAGGCTGTTGGACGCCGGTCGTGAAAACCGCCATCGACGATGAAGGTGATTGGCAGGCGCACTTGTTAAAAGCTGGCGGCAGTAGCTTCAGCGTCAGTTTTGCCGGTGAAGAACAAGGAGTAGTCGAGTGGACTTTAACCGGCCGTCATAGCGTTTACAACGCCCTGTCTGCCGTCGCCGCCGCCCGGCATATTGGCATTCTGGCAAAAGATGCGATAGCGGCTTTGCAGCAGTTTCAAAACGTGAAACGGCGCATGGAAGTCATCGTCAAAAGCGCCGGCGTTACCGTTTACGACGACTTTGCTCACCATCCCACCGCGATAAAAACCACGCTGGACGGCTTGCGCCAACAAGTCGGTAACGAAAAAATCCTGGCCATCGTCGAACCGCGTTCCAACACCATGCGATTGGGCGTGCATACGCAATCGTTGGCCGAATCATTGGGCCAGGCCGACCGGGCCATCGTTTATCAGCCCGACAATCTGGGCTGGGACTTAAGCCAACTGCTGAAATACGCCGGCAACATCGAGATTTGCAATGACCTGGAAACCATCATTTCCACCATCAAAGCCGAAACCGGCGGCGTATGTCATGTGTTGCTGATGAGTAACGGCAGTTTCGGCGGCATATACAAACGCCTGCGGGACGAGTTGTAAGCGATGAATCGCGTCGAAATCCGCTATTGCACGCAATGCCGCTGGCTACTGCGCGCGGCCTGGATGGCTCAGGAATTGTTAAGCACTTTTGAACAGGAACTGGACGAACTGGTGCTGCAGCCCGACACCGGCGGCATTTTCGAGGTGCGCGCCAACGGCGAATTAGTTTGGTCCCGCAAGCAGCAAGGCCGCTTTCCGGAGATTACCGAGTTAAAGCAATTGGTGCACGACTACATTGCCCCGGAGCGCGACCTGGGGCACGCCGACCGCAAGCCCGCGCCGAAGTCTTGATTTTTCTGCACTGACATACAATACGGCCAAGCTGTCTGAGATGATGCTCCCGGAAGACGACGCCACCCTCATTAAACCCAAAGACGACGATCTGACCCGGATCAAGCCTCGCCCCTACCCACAGGTGTTGAACGACAGCCCTGGGCAGGACGGTAAATTCAACGATGATTATTCCTTGCGCGGCGCAGTGGGGGTGGGTGGTGGCGGTCAGGTGTTGCTGGGTTTTGACGAGCGCATCGGCCGCGAAGTGGCAATTAAAGAATTACTGGATCAGGCTGCGAATGATGATGTCGAGCTGAGCGCACGTTTTCTGCGCGAAGCCCGCATCACCGGCCGCCTGGAACATCCGGGGATAGTGCCGGTTTACGATCTGGGGACGAAGCAAAGCGGAGCGCCCTATTATGTGATGCGCTTGGTGCGTGGCGATACGCTGGCCAAAGCCCTAAAAGCCTGTAATGACGAGGTGCTGGCCGAGCATGCCCTGTCGCGGCGCCTGAGCTTGTTGGACAGATTAATCGACGTTTGCGAAGCGGTGGCTTATGCCCACTCCAAAGGCGTGATTCACCGTGACATCAAACCCGGCAATATCGTACTGGGCCCGTTCGGTGAAACGATTGTGCTGGATTGGGGTTTGGCCAAGGTGGAAAACGAAGCCGATCTGGCGCCACCAATATCTGCCGTACCAAAACAGGTAGCCGACGATGCGGATCTGACCCGGATCGGCGACATTCTCGGCACCCCGGCCTATATGGCGCCTGAACAAGCCAATCCTGATTTCGGCGCGGTAGATACCCGCTCCGACGTATTTGCCCTCGGTTGCATTCTCTATTATCTGCTGGCCGGCCATCCGCCGCTGCGCGGCAGTGCCGATGAGATATTGGCGCAACTCAGTTCGCTGGCTCCTATGCCCACGGCGCGCGATCCGAAACTGCCAATGCCGCCGGAATTGATCGCCATCTGCGATAAGGCGTTGTCCAAGGATAAATCCCTACGGTTTCCGAATGCGGCTGCGTTAGCCGACGAGTTGCGGGCCTATCGCGACGGCCGCTTGGTGAGTGCCTATGCCTATTCGCGGGGCGAACTGCTCCGACGCTTCATCGCCCGTAACAAAGTCGTGCTGGCGGCTAGCCTGGCAGTATTGCTGGCGATTTTGATCGGCGCCGGGCTGGCCTTCAAATTTGGCGTGGAGGCGCATAAAGCGCGAAATTTGGTGGTGGCTGAAGGCGAAATCGTCAAGCAGGAAAAGCAGCAGGTGGAGCGTGCGCTGGCCGATGTCACCCGTATTTCCAACCAGAACCTGACGGCTGCCAACCAAATGGCGGCCAGCATACTTGGTAATATCAATGAAATACGCATGGGCATGCAGCAAACTGCAGAGTCCTTACACCGCAACGCCGATTTAGCCGCATCCAGCGGCTTACTGGAGAGCTTGCTGCAACATTATCCGCGCGGTGAAAGTTTTGCCACGACCCGTGCGCCCGGCACCATCGTTGCGGTGGCTCCGGGCAAATATCGCCAAGCGCTGGGCGCGGATACCTCGCAACTTGAGCACAACCGAATGACTTTGGAACGGGGCGTGCCGATTCTGAGCCGGATTTATCAAGCCCCGGAAGGCTTTCCCGCCGTCACGTTAGTGGTGCCGATCAAACAAGGTAAAACCATCCTGGGCTTTATTTCCATGCGCATCAAGCCGGTCGATTTTCTCGGTGGCTTGCTGGCCGAGAATACTCAGCCCCAAAAACGCACCGTGTGGGTCGTGCAAGATGACGGCCTGCTGCTTTACGATAGCGATCCTCAGGAGATTGGCCTTAATTTGTTCCGTGAGGAACGCTTTAATCAGATACCGGAATTGCGCCAGCTCGCGGCTGAAATCGCCGATCAAGACGCCGGAGTGGGCTATTACCAAAACCAGTCAGCCGGTCAATCCGCGCCGTCAAGGCAAATCGCAGCCTGGGTAAGTTTGCGGCCGGCGGAGAATCGGGTCTGGAAAGTGGTCGTTTTAGAAGCTTGGTGACGCGGTATTATTGCAAAGTATCGTCCATGGAGTTTGTAAAAGGCCCGGCGAAAGCATTGAGTTGAAGCGTTCGGTGAGTAGCCGGTTAGAGAAAGCCTAGACGGTCATTGCACGTGATAAAGCCCCCGGTTCAGCCGGGGGCATTTGCTATGTCAATCGTCTGATTTCGGCAGGCCCACTTGAGGCTGCGATTTTTTCCAAAGCCCACCGCCGGCAAAACAGTTCCAGCCCCAGCGCAGCCAATTCAACAACGCTACGGCCATCCACAAAGACCAAGCCAACATCAGAATCCGGTAGGCCAGCAAAGGCAGGCTTACTACTGTGGCAACGGCTAGCTGCGGGCCATTGCGATCCTGATACCAGTTCAGCAAAGTTGCAGAGGATTGATTTCCGGCAATTTGCATATCCGGATTTCCCAACAAACCTTGTTCGACGGCAATCGCTATTAACAATAATGAAAATAGCGTCAAACCGGCCAAGCCGATTTGCGCCAGATTGAACCAGCGCGGCCGTTCCGGCGCATGATGGGCGCGGAATCCCAACGCAAACAGCCAGCCCACCACTAAAAATGCGGCAGCAATATGCAGTTGGCTCAGGCCGATCAACAATAAAAACCACTGCCAATGCCGCAACGGCGTGATGCTCAGCTTACCCAAGCCGAATGCCAATAAGGCCAGTACGATCAGCAAGCCCCAAATCAACACGGCCGGACCAAATTTTGGGCCGAAGGTCCACAGCAACCAACGCTGTTGCGGCATCAGCAATTGAATACGGCTGTTGACGCTGGCAACACCAAGATCGACCAGCGGCGTGTGCAACAGCACCCCCGGTTCTTTAGCCGCTTGCCAATTGAGCACGATTTGCTGGGTGCCGGGATGTATCGGCAAGCCGACCGTCGCGCCTTGCTGGCGAATCGGTTGACTGACGCCGTCTATCGTCACGCTTTGCAGCTCCGCCAGTTCCGGCAGCTTTACGGGGTGTTGTCCGCCTTTGGAGCTGCGGATGCTCAAAATCAGTTCGACTGTTTCGCTGCGTTGCCCAGGCTTGACCGCCAATTCGCTTCTATCGATAGTCAAGGTTGAGCCGGCCACTGCTTGCGGTCGGCTGATAGTCAGATTGACCTTTTCGCCAGGCCAGGGCCGCCATTCCGGTAGCCACTGGCCCTGCCCGTCCTGGTGATGCACCACCGCAATGCCATCGGCTTGTAAATGCCAGATCGGGCTGACATCGGCGCGCCACACCTCGGTCCATTGCGGCGTATCGGCGGCTTGCAATGCCAATTGCTCGGTTTTCGCCAGTGCAGACTCCCATTCCAAAGTAGCTTGACCCGCAGCCATGTTCACCAAGACTTTGCCGTCCTTCACCCGCACCTGCGGACTGGTAACCGCTTCGCCCGGCAACAACGGTAGCTCCAGTAACACCGGGCTGAGTGCGCCGGCCAATTGCTCGACGCGGGTGGTCACCCGCCAGTCCAAGCCCAAATGCAGAGTTCTTTCCACTCGCACGAATGCCGGCAAGGCGGTTTGCTGTAATTTATTTTTCAGCCCGCTATCGAGTTGCAGCCTGCTGAACTCCAGTTGTGGACCCACCTTGCCGTCTTCGTATAAACCATCCACCCGCCAGCCGTCGGCAGTGACGCCGGCATGTTGCGGCGGCAATGGCAGCGGCAAACTAAATTTATCCTGCGCGGTATAGCGGCCTTGCATCGTCACTTTGTGTACGCCTGACGACACGGCTAACCACAAGCTGCCGTCCTCCTGTCTGATCAAAGCTTGCGCCTCGCCGCCGTCGACGCTGACCTGCTCCGGAAACCATTGCTCAAGCTGGGCTGGCAAAGGTACCGCCAAATCTTGCTGGGCGTGCAATTGCAGTTCGATACGCAGCACTTCCGGCTTGACCAGTAATTGCATGTCGGCAATCTGCGCGCAAATGGGTAGGCATTGCGGCGCTTGTAGCAAGCGGGTTTTCAATTGCTCCAGCATTGGCGCGTCGGGCAGATCGGCATAGGCCTTTTCGTTTGGCGCCATCAACAGCGGCAACAGCAACAGGCAAGTGAAACTCGGCAAGGACAAGCGCCAGTTGGCGGCGATGGCTCCCAGCATTTTCAACACCAACACCGCCACCAACAGGGCCTGGGCAAAATGCAGCAACATCAGCATAAATGGCGACAAATACCACAGCCGGATTTGCTGACCACTATCGACCGCGCCATTCCAGCTTAACTCCACGCGCTGCCAGCCCCAGTGCGGCAAACCGGGACCGGTTTGCAGATTGGCGTCCGGATCGATGCGCTGCAAACTGGCAGCGCTGCCTCCATAAGCTCTCGACATCTTGGGTTTAGCTGAATACTCGGGCTCCGTTTTAGCAAGTTCACTTATTTCCGGCTCCATCGCCGAATCCGCCATCTGTTCTACTTGCATCGCCATCGGTGCGGCAGCACTCACCATCGAATGCAAACGTTGAATGGACTGTCCGGGCAGTTCCAGCTGTGGGTAAATGCCGATACGAATCTGCGCTATCATGAATGGAATCGTCAGCATCAACAGCGCCAGCCAGCTGGCGTTGCGATACCATCTCAACCATTGCCAAACGCTAGCTACCGGCAATACCCGCAGCAACGCCAACACCGCCAGCACATTCAGCCAAATCAAGCGCGGCGCATCGGTCTCATGCCAAATCAGCGCCAAACTGAGCAAGGCAAACCCGCCCCATTGCGGCGACCAGAGTCGGCCCACGGCTAATGCGGCAATCAAGACCAAAAACAAGTCCAGCAAAGTCCAGCGGTTTAACCAGCTATTCGGCACATTATCCACACCGCTGATCGCCAGCAGACGCCAGCCCGGCGGGATATTTAGTTCGGCCTGCACCTGTTGAAAACGCTGTTGCCAGCCGCTGGCACTTAAGCTACCCAAATCGGCTTCGATCCGGCTGTCGGCATTCAGGTGGATGGCACCGCGCCGCACTTCCACGCCCTGGCTGCCGTCCGCCAGTTGTGTAATCAATTGGCTCTGACCATCCAGTTGTACTTGTCCCAAGCCCAGCGCAGGCAAGGCGTTCAAGCGCCAGTCGCGGCTCATGCTACCGGTGATGTTATCGCTGACCGTGTAGCCGCCGCCCTCGAAATCCAGCCACAGCGTGCGCTGCAGCTTGAGTTGATTCGGCTCGGGCTCCGGGTCGCCGCGGCGCACGACCTTAAACTTCATGCTCTCGCCTTGCTGGAGCTGATAGGTAGGTAAATGCTGCCATTCGGCGGGCAGATTGGTTTGGCTGCCGTCTATCGCGGTCAAATTCTCGATCTCGACCAAACGCAAAGCGGGCATGGCCTGGAAAGCCCACAACTCGTCCGCCGGCCAGTTCGGGTCTGTTACGGCCAAATCCAGATGCGTCAAGGCTTGCGGATGGCGGGCATGAATGTCGATACTCCAGCGTCCCGGCCGTACTTGCACCAAGAGCCGCCCGTTACCGTCCAGACGAGCCGGCAGCGGGCTATTCAAAGCCACCGGGATAAAGTTAGGCAGTAAAGCATAAGGAAACTCGATCTCGCGCGCCTTGCCGGAGACTTCCAAATCCAGACGTGTAATGACTTGCAGCGGCACCTCGTCCTGCACTTGCCGGAATACTTGCAGGTCCAGCCTATCCTGCTCCCGGTCGACAGTGTCGGCGTTCTCGGTATTGAGCCACAAGGCACCTTGTTTGATGGGTGGATAAGCCACCGGCTTATCGTTGACGCTGAGCTGAATCAAGCCGCTGGCTTCGGGTAAGGCCAGTTGCTCCGGCAAACTTTCCCAGAAAAATTCGCCGCTGATCTGGTAGCGGCCGGCCGGTAAGTGCAGGGCCGGCTTACCGTCTTTTTCCACGACCGGCTGGGTTTGTTTGTTGATGGTGACCGCCTGCGGCCAATGTTGCGTGTCGCCCGGCAAGCTAATCCAATCCTGGCGATATATGGTCCATTCGGCAACGAAGCTGCCGTGCTTAGCTTGTAAATTAAGGTGCAGGGCGCCCGGCCAAGCGCAGTGTTTTTGTTGAAAATCGTCGAAGAAAAACGGGCAACGATACTGAGTTTCATCCGCCAAAACCCAGTTGACCCAGGGCTTTAACGGTTCCGGAACGTCTTGCATGTCCAACGCCCTTGCCGTTGGCAACGGCGCCAGCCCAAGCAGTAGCCACAGCATAAAAACCAGTCGTCCCATATTATCCTCCCGCCCTCATCCCATTTAAGGGACTTGATAAACATCATAGAAAACTCTCTCCCTCCGCACCCAGGGCATAAAGGGATTTATGTATCTTAGCATTCGTCATGCTTATCTAGCGTGGGAGCGATTTGTCCGTAGCCGGGCTAAAGCTCGTCAAATCGGCCAAGCTCGGGTTTTTGCTTTTGATGCTGGCTAAGGCACTGCGCCGTCTGCCTCTTGTACTAGACAAGTCGCTGGTTGCCTTGCTATTGGTTTGATGGTGCCATGGAAATCTTTTTCAGCGGCGGATCAACGGATTAATGACCCTAAGTAGCTGAGCTCTGATAGCATGACTACTGCCCAGATCAGAATGCTAATGCCAGCAGCGGCTGCGGCAATATCCTTGATAACACGGATTTTTTCGTTTTGCCGAGTTTCCACGAAATCGCAGAGCGCCTCTATGGTGGTGTTAAACATTTCGCATATCAGCATCAGCCCGGTGGCGGTAAGTACCGAGATGAAATCCACCCATTGGCGAAAATAAAAGCACACGGCCAAAATCAACACGGAAAGTACGAGTTTGTAGGCCACACTGAAATCATACACAACCGCGTAGCGTAGACCTGACAAACAGACCTTCAATTTTCTTAAAGGGTGATAACCGCTCTGTCCGGTATTAAGAAATTTGTTTCGCATGACTCACCTGATGAAGATGCCGCCGTTTTGCAGCAGATTAACTAAACCCAGCACCCACAATAATCCCAGTAAGGCGCCACCGACTACATCCGAGGGGAAATGAACTTGCAGATAGACGCGAGAGACGGCAACCAGGGATACCATCAATAGCGCAAACCCCGTCAACGCGTAAAAGTTAAGCCCCAGTTTGTCGGGTTTGCATATCCAACATAAGGCCACAGCAAAGGCAACGATTTGCGCGGTGTGGGCGCTTGGGAAGGAGGCGTCCAAGGGGATTTCACCCACAACGGGGAAAAAGTCCGGCCGCGGGCGAGCGAACCAAAGCTTGGCGAGACGGCTGAACAGGGCAACACCGGCTAGGCTCAAAACCATCAGCCCAGCCTCTTTGGTTCGGCTGTTTCTGACCAGAACACCGCTTAGCACTGCGGTTACCGGGGCCAGAATGAACAGCGAACCAGCCCAGGTGATGGCTGCAAAAAAACGATCCAGCAAGATATTTCTAATGCCGTGGGCGGTACTCAGCAGAAAGCGATCCCACTGGTACCAGTGTGCACTGATGCGCTCGATAAAAACCAGCAATGCGATTGCTGCTAACCAACAACCAAACGTCGGGAGATATTTCAAACCTAACATTTTCACTGTTTTGCCTCCGTGTTAGTCAACCACTAATCCGACCGTTAAATCTCGCTGCTTCCGGGCAGTCGAGAGTTTTATTGATACCATGGATTCCGGCTTTCGCCGGAAACATCTGCCGCTACACCGCGGCTTTTGGTCTCGCCTATCATGCGTCTTGGCGTATTAACGACAAAATGTTAGGAAAGCGGCAGGGTTTTAGTCGGTAAAAAATTATTTTTCATTATATAACAATGCTTTATGAGCTTTAATTGATGGCATTTTAATTGCTGAGCAAGAGTCGCCGACACAGGCCTCGTTGACTTGGCAACCTGGCTTGGCCGGTATTCTTTATTAGTCATGAGGTGTTGATATGTTCGAAGCCATTGTATTGTTCATACTGAGTGGCCTAGTCGCTGCGTGCGCATACTCGTCTCAGGGTTGCGGACTTTCCTTTTTCGGCAAATTTTTCCGTTCCGCTAAAGGCCAAACGCCAGCGACTTTGACCAGCCAGTCTCTCGTTACTGACAGCACGGAGCCAAGCTCCAGTTTTCTGGAACAGCTGCAAAGTGAAATTGAAGCCACCTTATTTCCGCGTCCTACCGACTCGGTATTGCGGCGTCATTACGATGCCTTGGTTGCTGTGGAAGTGAAAAACCGGTTGAGCTTTTTTAGCTGAGAGCCGAGGATTCTATATGCAGCCCAGCCGGGTTGCATATAGAGTCAGTCCAAAGCTCGGTCTTGGGGGCTCGCTGGTGTTAGCGAAAAACCCCCATCAAAAATCCCCGCATTCTTCTGGCTTAGAAATTGACATTGATATTGGTTAGCCAGACGTGATTGGTGACATCAGGCGAGCCATAGTTATGGATGTATTGCAATTGATAGCCGGTATCGACATTCAAATTTTTGGTCACTTTGTAACCCACCCCGACATAGCTACGATTCTGGTTGATACCGGTCTGCACGGATCGCGCCAGCCGGCCCTCGTCTATCGAGTTGAAATACACAAACAACTCATCAAGCGCGATCAGATAAGCTTGGCTGTCCGGTATCGAATAGACTAAACGGAATCGGTGCCGCATGCGGTGGCCGACGTCGCCTTCGTGGGCGAAGAAGCGTTGCTCGAGACGAAACCGGTATTGAAAATTCAGTTGTTGGGTCCAGTTGTCTATCCACTGCACCTGCTGCATCGCATCGTTAGTGGCCATTTCAAAGTCGGTTTGTTCGCTGTATTCGCCTTGCCAAGTATAACCTAACCAGAGTTGCAATTTATTAGTTAGCTTATAGCCGAGCAGCGGACGGACAATAATTTGATTAAACAAGGTATTGTCGGTTTTGGTGCGCGGCGCCAACTCCAGAAAAGCTAAATAGGGGCTGCCGCCGAAATCAGTTTGATAGGTATTGCTGATCCAGGTGCTGAAATCGTCTTGCACGGGGCCGGCCTCGGCCGCGAGCGATGTCAGCGTAAGGCCGGTAAACAGCAGGGCTAAGTGAGTTTTTTGCATATTTTTATACCGAAGAACTTGATTTTAAACGAACGGCGTCACGTTCAGCGAGGTTTTGCGTGTGAGGGGGTACGGTTTATCTGCTGGAGATAAGCTTATCTCAATTCTTGATAAATGTGCTTATTCAGGGTGGTTATTCTATGTGCTGCGCAGCGGGGTAGGTTTTTAAGTTTGTTACTTCAGGGCGTCGAGCGTAAGCCCTCTGCTTGCCGCCGTGCGGCCTTGTAGGAGCGGGAAAACCAGGCCTGTATTACATCGTACACAAGCCGCTTGCCAAAGATGTCTGCAGCAGAAAAAGTTATTAAACGGTGACGTGATTCAGAGCTGTTTTAGACAAACCCTCCGGTAGCCGGAGGGGATGTGCCCGCGAGATGACTGCGGCTTAATCGGTCAATCCGCTTACACCTTCGACGGACCAATTTTCGAAATCGCTGACGCCGGAGGTGTCGTCGCCTTTACTGTATTGAATCCGGCAAGCGTAGTGGCGCATCACGTTGGGGCTATCTTTGCCGCTGATTTCCACGTCGGCATTGACAATATATTCGTAGTTGCCGAGAGTCCAGGCGTTGGTCGGTTGGCTGGCAAATGACAGACTTTGATCTTCGTCGGCTTCGTTTTTGATGTAGGTGTTGCAGTGCGCGAAAGCCAGTGCGGTCATGTCGGTATTAATGGACATAGGATTGGCCGCGTCCTTGCTTTCCACCAAAAATAAATCAGAAGCGGCGATGTCGTACATAAACGGCAGGAAAAACTTAATCTGAATGGCTAGCAGGCCTGCCAGACAGACGGCAAATATTATAATTTTCTTTTTATTCATGGCTCAAATGGTGGTTTTTATTGGTTTAATTATCTAGCGATCACCCGCGATTCTAACAAAGATCGCGGACGGTAGGAAATGCCAACCCTCGCCGGCTAATTTACCGTGAATTTAATATTGTCCAAGCGCGCGGTTTTACTGCGTCGTTTTCGGCAATGCCGGTCTAGCTTGGTTTATCCCATTGTTCGCGCTAGCGCGCGCCAAGCTGCTTGTTGATCGATTCCATCCAGGCCATCGCTATCGTTGGTCAATACTAAGTTATGTGGCAGCTCCTCGGTTTGCAATGCTTCGGCGCCGGCCTTGGCTTTGTCCGACACGCTCAAGTCGGCTTCCGACGCGTCGCCGCCTTGTTCTTGTCTACGCTGTATACGTTGCCGCAACACCTTATCCTTGGCCTGTATCGAAAGAATGACGAAAGGAATTCCCAGGCTTTGTGCCAGTAACTGGAACGGGCGGCGTTGGGTGTGTTTCAAAAATGCGGCGTCGACAATAATCGGGAACCCATTATTAAGTAGGGCTTGTGTCAGGCTTAACAAATGTTGGTAGGTTTTTTGGCTGGCTTGTGGATGGTATATACCGTTATCGATTGCCGAACCGCTTTTTTGCAGGGCGTCTAAACCAAACAACCGTTTTCTCTCGACATCCGAACGCAAGCGGATCAGCTGATGTTTTTCAATTAGTATTTGCGATACCGTGCTTTTACCGCAACCAGGCAGACCGTGGGTCAGAATCAATGCCGGTTTGCGCGGGCTTAAACTGCTGTCGGCCAAACTTAAATAACTTAGGCATTCTTGTCTAGCCGATTCTGCGCCGGTTTGCGCGAACCTAATGCCGGCAATTTTCGCGCGCACCGCAGCCCGGTAACTTAGATAAAAACGCATCACGCCGAGGCCGGCGTAATCCCCGCTGATTTGCAAATAGCCATTCAAAAACCGGTATGCCAGATCGGCGCGCCCGCGATGGAGCAAGTCCATGATCAGGAATGCCGCATCGCTAATCGTGTCTATCCAGCGCAATTCCGGCGAAAACTCGATACCGTCGAATGCGACCGGCCGACCTCTTAACAACACGATATTGCCCAGATGTAGGTCGCCATGACATTCACGAATAAAACCGGCTTGTTGCCGCTGCATAAACATGTTTTCGGCCGCTAAAAATGCTTGCCGACAGTTATCTTGCATTGGCTTGATCAATGCGGCATCTTCGGGTTTCATCAGCTCAAGCAATTGCTGAAAATTTTGCCGGGCCGGCGCTTCAATAGTGGCCGGAGAGCCGTAGTTCGAGTCCGGACTCGCCGGTGCCAAGCCCATATGAAACCGGGCGATGGTGTCGGCCAGGCTGTCAATATGCGCTGGCGTAATTTCCTGATGGGTCAGTAAAGTATCCAACAGCTTACCGGCAGCAAAGCGGCGCATTTTTACCGCATATTCAAACGCCGGCTCCACGTTGATTCGGGGTTGCTTGGGGCTTCCGCCAATGGCCTCCACCTGCAAATAAATACTGGGTGCCAGACGCCGATTCAAGCGAATTTCTTCCTGGCAGTAAAAGTGGCGCTGGCTAAGTTGGCTGAAATCCAGAAAGCCCAGATCGACCGGTTTTTTAATCTTGTAAGCGTAGCGGCCGGCCAGTAACACCCAGGAAATATGGGTTTCCAGCACGGTGACCCGTTTGACCGGATGCGGGAAACAGGCCGGATCGCAAAGAGCGGTTATCAGCGGTGGGTATGCATTTACCATGATTAAACACCTTCGCAGAGTGAGCGCGACTGACTGCGTAATGGCAGTTTCAGCGTTACCGGCGATTCTGGCAGATCGGCAAGTGCTATGCAAAGCACGCCTTAACCTAAATTGCTGCCAGGCATGTCTGTCATAAATACCAGGATTTGCCGTGCCTTACAGGGTAAAGTTACGTAATGGTTGAGATTTCGACTATAATCCCGCCCCGCTTATATGGCTTTTTCATAGGCTTACCAAATTCGACTGGTTTACATCAACTTCATCGACATGCTGATTTCGACCCTGGTACCTGACTGGTACGGAGCCTGATAAAAAATGGACATTACCCTCATCATTAAATCCCTGATACTCGGCGTAGTTGAAGGATTAACCGAATTTCTCCCTATTTCCAGCACTGGCCACTTAATTCTAGCCGGCGATTTGCTGAATTTTAACGACGACAAGGCCAAGCTGTTTACCATCGTCATTCAGGTCGGCGCGATCCTGGCGATTTGCTGGGAATACCGGGCCAAGATCGGCTCGGTATTGAGTGGCTTGACCAGCGACAGGCAGGCGCAAAAATTTGTGTTGAATCTGGCGATTGCGTTTATGCCGCTGGCGACGCTGGGCTTGTTGTTTGGCAAACATATCAAGGCCGCGCTGTTCAAGCCTGTGCCGGTAGCCTTGGCGTTTATCATCGGTGCGTTCGTGATTATCTGGGCGGAAAAGCGCGAGCACAAAATCCGGGTCGATAATGTTGACGATCTCAGCCCGCTGGATGCCTTGAAATTGGGTATTGCCCAAGCTTTTGCCTTGATCCCCGGCACGTCCCGTTCCGGCGCGACCATTATCGGCGGCTTGTTGTTCGGTTTGTCGCGTAAGGCGTCTACCGAGTTTTCTTTCTTTTTGGCGATTCCCACCTTGGTAGTCGCCAGTCTGTACGACTTATACAAGCACCGCGACTTACTGCATATCGAAAGCGATGCGCTGTCGTTCGCGGTCGGTTTAGTCGCGGCTTTTATCAGTGCCTTGCTGGCGGTTAAAGGTTTGCTGCGTTACATCAGCCATCACGATTTCATCATTTTTGCTTGGTATCGAATTGTGTTTGGCGTGGTGGTGATTGCCAGTGCTTACAGCGGTCTGGTGCAGTGGACGGTGGATTAGCATTCGGCGTCACGTAGGGCAGTATTTCGGTTTTTTGATCTTTAAAATTTAAGGGTAGGTTATGGCTTTGCCACTATTGATGATAGTCATCGGTCTGATTGTGTTGGTTTGGAGTGCCGATATTTTTGTCGAAGGAGCTGCGGCGATAGCGCGTTTTCTGGGCATGTCGCCGTTGTTAATTGGGATGGTGGTGATCGGTTTCGGCACGTCTGCGCCGGAATTGACGGTGTCCGCCTTGTCTGCCTGGCAAGGTAATCCGGGGATAGCGCTGGGTAATGCCTACGGGTCTAATATCACCAATATCGCCTTGATTCTCGGTGCCGTGGCGCTGATTAGTCCCATCGTAGTGCATTCGCAAATCATCAAAAAAGAGCTGCCCGTGTTGTTTGGGGTGACGATATTTGCACTCGGCCAAGTATATGACGGTGATCTGTCAAGGGTGGACGCAGTTTTGGAACTGGCGGTGTTCGTTGGGGTGATGACCTGGATGATCCGCCAAGGCTTAAGCAAAACGGCCGAGACAACTGATGTATTAGGCGCGGAGATGGCCGAAGAGTTGGAGGAGCAGTCTATGTCTTTCGCTCAATCAGTGATTTGGCTGATCAGCGGATTGCTGTTGTTGGTGATCAGTTCCAGATTGTTGGTGTGGGGTGCGGTAACCATTGCCAAGGACTTGGGCGTCAGCGATTTGGTGATCGGCTTAACCATCGTCGCCATCGGTACCTCCTTGCCTGAGTTGGCATCGTCGATTGCCGCCGCCCGCAAAGGCGAGCACGATCTGGCCTTGGGCAATATCATCGGCTCCAATTTATTCAACACGCTGGCTGTAGTCGGTTTGGCTGGGGTCATTCACCCGATGTCGATTCCATTGGAAATCGTTAATCGCGATTGGCCGTTGATGGCCTTGTTAACGGTGTCGCTGTTCTTTTTGGGATACGCCAGGAAGGGTGAGCAAGGCCGGATCAATCGGGTCGAAGGCGGTATTTTATTGGCGGTATATGCCAGTTACACCGTGTACTTGATTAACACCGTCGTGAGCGCTTAAGCATGTCCTTGGAAAAACGTTTGGGAAATATCGCCTTTCGTTGGGGCAACTGGCTGCTGTATTCGCCGGGATTAGTGTTACTTGCCTCGATAATCTTGGCTTATCTTGCGGTTCAGTACACCGGCAATCATCTGACCGTCAACACCGATACGGCGGAACTGATCGCGCCGGAAGCACCGTTTCAGCAAAACCGCCGCAAATTCGAGCAGCAGTTCGGCCAGGAAGTCCATACCTTGCTGCTGGTGATAGAGTCTTCCAGTCCGGAATTGACCAAGGCCGCCGCCCAGCGCTTAAGCCGGGAACTCAGAGCCGATACCGAACATTTCACCAAGGTCTATCGGCCGGATGAAAATGCGTTTTTCCAGCGCAACGGTCTGCTGTATCTGGATACCGATAAGTTGCAGGATTTTTCGGTGACACTGGCGCAAGCCCAGCCGTTTATCGGCCGAATCTCCCAAGATCCCAGCTTGAACGGTTTTTTCTCGATTTTCGAAGACGCGCTGAATGCGGAAACCAAAACCGAAGAAGTACCCATCGATCTGATGTCGCTGATCGACAAGGTCAGCAACTCGCTGCATAAGACGCTGAACGGCGAAACCGACCTGCTGTCCTGGCAAAAACTGATTGCCGAAAACAAGATCAGCGAAGAGCAATCGGACAAAGCGTTTATATTCGTCACGCCGAAATTTGATTACACGCAGATTTTGCCGGTAGAGCCGGCTATCAATGTCATCCGTCACGCCGCCGACAAAATTCAAGATCCCAACCTGCCGGCCGTCAAAGTCTGGGTGACCGGCGAAGTCGGTTTGGAACACGATGAAATGGCTGGCATGAGTGAGGGTACCTTTACCGCCAGCATTTTTTCCATCGTGTTGGTTTGCGGCATTTTGTTGGTGGCTTACCGTTCCTGGCTGTTGATGCTGGCTACCTTGCTGACATTGGCTTTGGGCATGGTGTTTTGCGGTTTGTTTGCCTCCGTGGCGGTTAAACAGCTGAATCTGATTTCGGTGGCCTTCGCGGTGTCCAATATCGGTTTGGGCGTAGAGTATGCGATCCATTTTTGCCTGCGTTATCGCGACAATTTGGATCTCTACGGCAGCGACAAGGGCAAGGCGATTCGTTCGGCCCTATTGGCGACCAGTCCGTCTTTAATTCTGTGCGCCGGTACCACCTCCATCGGTTTGTATGCCTTTATTCCCACCGATTACCAAGGTATTTCCGAGTTGGGTTTGCTGGCCGGTACCAGCTTGTTCATTTGCCTATTCATTACGTTGACCGTGCTGCCGGTGCTGCTTAAGGTGTTGCCGAATCCGCCCGTGCATCAATTGCATGGTGAACAACCCGGCGAATCGAAGTTTACCCACGTGCTGGCGCACTTTACCTTGCACTATGCCAAACCGATTTCCTTGTTGACTTTGCTTGGCGCGGTCGTTGCCGTGTACTTTGTGTTTCAGGTGCAAACCGATTTCAACCCGTTAAATCTGCGCGATCCGCATACCGAGTCGGTGATTGCCTTCAAGGACTTGATGAAGGAGCGCGAAACTTCGCCGATGACTTTGACTGTGTTGGTGAAAAACGAAGACGAAGCCAGAGCTGCGCAGAAAAAGCTGGAGAGTCTGAAAACCGTGGATAAAACCGTCAGCTTGTTCGACTTTGTGCCTGACGATCAAGAAAGCAAATTGGGTATCATCGACGATATGGTGCTGACGCTGGGTCCGCAGAGCCAGTTTTTCCCGCAATTGAAAACCGGTACTGATCCGTTGCCGGCCATCAAGCGGATGATCGCCGCGATAGACAACAATCTGCCGAAAAAAACCAATCCGGCGGACATCAAATCCCTGCAAACCTTTAAACAGCAGTTGCAAGACGTGATGGTGGAATTGGAAGCCAGATTCCAGCCTGACCGTGGCGTATTTATCGAAAAAATTCAAACCTCGCTGCTCGGCACTTTGCCTACTGTCATGAACCAGCTTCTGATCGGTTTCCATGCCGAGGAAATTGTACCGACCAGTATCCCGGCGGAAATCAAGGAACGCTGGTTGAGTAAAGACGGTTTATACCGTATTCAGATTTTTCCCAAGGAAGATTTGAACGATCTCGGTAATTTGCAGACTTTTATCACCGATGTGCAGGCGGTCGCGCCAAACGCCACCGATTTGCCGGTGATGTATTGGGAATCCATGAAAGCGGTGATTGGCGCCTTCCAGGAAGCCATCATCATTGCATTAGTGGCGATAGCCTTGCTGTTGATGTTCATACGCCGCAGTATCGTCGATACGCTGTTGGTGATGACGCCGCTGGTATTGGCCGGCTTGTTCACGATGGCGACCACCGTGTTTACCGGCACGCCGATCAACTTTGCTAATATTATTGCCCTGCCTTTATTAATGGGGCTGGGTGTCGATAACGGTATCCATATGGTTGAAAAACTGCATCATTCGCTGTCGGAGGATCAGAATATTTATCAATCCAGTACCGCGCGCGGCATGTTCTACGGCGCGTTGACCACCATCTCCAGCTTTGTTGGTTTGGCATTTTCCCCGCATCAGGGCATCTCCAGCATGGGCTTGGTCATCACTATCGGCATTTTCTGGATCATGACTTGTACTTTTGTGGTGCTGCCGGCTATCAGCAAGCTGGTTTTAAAAAAAACTGAACATTTAGCCTGAGAGTTTGAAAACCATAGCCTAGACTTATCCGGCAACTTACATGGCGGCCGGTAAAACGAGTGAATCCAGGGTAAGTTTGGAATTTATAATTAACTTTTAGTTTTTAGAGGCAACCATGTTTGTAATCATTGGTTATGTGATCATTTTGGGCTGCGTATTGGGTGGCTTCATGATGGCCGGTGGCCACTTGGGCGTACTTTGGCAACCGGTGGAGGTGCTGATCATCGTCGGTGCCGCCTTTGGTTCCTTTTTAGCTAGTAACTCCTTAGCCAACAGCAAGGCTGCCATGGCTGGCGGTACTGCCACATTGAAAGGCAGCACTTACACCAAGGAATACTATATGGAACTGCTGATGAGCTTTAACGCGCTCAGTCAGAAGGCCCGCAAGGAAGGTTTATTATCCCTGGAAAAAGTGGTGGATGATCCGGAAGGCAGCTCGATTTTCGGTGAAAAAATCGTCCACGATCACCATCTGATGGAATTCATTTGCGACAAACTCAGGCTGATCCTGACGGGTGTCGATGTTAACCAGCTTGAAGACATCATGGACGCGGAAATCGAAGTGCACCATGCCGAAGGCAATGAGCCAATCAAGGCCGTGCAAAAAGTTGGTGACGGCATGCCGGCTTTCGGTATCGTCGCGGCGGTAATGGGGGTGGTACATACGATGGAATCGGTGGGGATTCCGCCGGCGGAGTTGGGCAAACTGATCGCGGCGGCGCTGGTCGGTACCTTCCTGGGTATTTTGGTGTCTTACGGCTTTATCGGCCCCGTGGCGTCGGTGATGGAAGCGCGCCTGGAAGAAGAAAGTAATGCTTACAAATGCACCCAAAAAGGCCTGCTGAACTGCGCGAAAGGCACGTCGCCGGCAATGACGGTGGAATTCATGCGTACCGCCATTCCGCATAATGCCAGACCGACCTTTACCGAGTTGGAAGAACAATTGAAAGCCGGCAAAGGATAAGCAGAGATGGCCGAACAACCCATAATCATCAAAAAAATCAAGAAAGGCGGTCACGGCGGCCACCACGGTGGGGCTTGGAAAATCGCCTATGCCGACTTCGTGACGGCGATGATGGCCTTCTTTTTGTTGATGTGGCTGCTCGGTTCCACCGATGAAAAAACTAAAAAAGGCATTTCAGAATATTTCCAGAACCCCTTCGGCGTCGCGATTACCAATAGTAGCGGCGAAGGGACCGGCGACCGCACCAGCATCATTCAGGCCGGCGGTCAGGATTTGAAGTCGCAAGAGGAGGGCCAAGTGCATCAGGGGGAAAATACCCCGGCCGAACCAACCCCCGAGGATATCGAAAAACTGGCGGAAGAGCAGGAAAAGCTCAAGCTGGAAAAGTTGCAGGAAAAAATCGAGGACATGCTGAAAGCCAACGACAAGTTGGCGGAATATAAAGATCAGATCAAGCTGGAAACCACGCCGGAAGGTTTGAAAATCCAGATTATCGATGCGCAAAACCGGCCTATGTTCAAGCTGGCGAGTTCCGGTATCGAAACCTATGCGCAAGCCATCCTGCGCGAATTGGCGCCGGTGATCAACGAATTACCGAATAAAGTCACCATCAACGGCCATACCGACGCATTGCCGTTTCCCAGCAATCGCACCGGCTATTCTAACTGGGAGTTATCCAGCGACCGGGCCAATGTGGCTCGCCGCGAATTAAACCAAGGTGGACTCAGCGAAGACAAGGTGCTGCGCGTGGTCGGCTTGGCATCGAGTATTCCGTACAAGGGCGACGTGCCTAACGATCCAATGAATCGGCGGATTTCCATCGTGGTAATGAATAAAAAAACCGAAAATCAGGTGCTGCACGATGGCGCCGAAGATAAGCCCGGCAGCAGCGATAGCTCTGTTCCCGGTCTGCCGGCCATGTCGCCAACGATTCAGCAAAATACCAAAATCAGCGGGGCGGACGGCGCGGCCCATTAGCTTGGCGCGGTTAACAGTCGGCTGACAAACCCGGTAAGGATCTGATGCAGATATTCAAGGCGCTGCTCAGCCAGCTACTAGCCTGCGTCGCAGTGCTGGGACTACGCACCACATTCTTCCTCTCGATTAGCGTTTGGCAAACTGTCGCCATTCAGGCCTGCTTGGCCGCACTGTTCTCTCGCGGTTTTCACCAGCCTTATTGGTGGCTACCGATTCATTTGCTATTTTTGCCTACCGTATTACTCGGTCTGAGCTGGCAAGTACCTGCTTGGTTGTATCTGCTGATATTGCTGCTGCTAACTTTGTTATTTTGGGGGACGGTGAAAGGCGATGTGCCGTTGTTCTTATCGTCTTCCGCCGTCAGCCAGGCGCTGATCGAAATAGTAAGCCGCGAACAGGCGAAATCGTTCGTCGATATTGGCGCCGGTCTGGCCACGGTTGTGGTGCCGCTTGCAAAAGCCCGGCAGGATATGGCTGTAGTGGCCTTGGAGCGGGCGCCGCTGCCCTGGCTGCTGGCGACATGGCGTTGCCGCAATCTGGCTAATGTCCGGGTCGGCAGATCCAGTTTTTGGGAGCAGGATTTACGCGAGTTCGATGTGGTATTCGCCTTCTTGTCGCCACTGGTGATGGCAAAAATAGGTGAAAAAATTCGGCGGGAAATGCGTTGCGGTTGCTTGTTTGTCTCGTCCTCTTTTCCGATACCGAACAGCCAGCCCGAGTCGGTACTTGAACTGAACGATAGCCGGAAAACTAAGCTGTATTGCTATCGGATAGACTAGTTTTAGGCGTGCGTATTATTAAACTCGGGGACCAACTGCTTTAAACCGGCCAACAGCTGTTGGTTATCGTAGCTCCGGCATACCTTCTGCAGGCCTTCAATTTGTTTAGCCCATTCCACGGAGTCGTAGAGTCGGGCTTTGGCCAGGCGCAATTTCACATGGCTGGTGGCCATTAATTGTTCCTGATCGTGGAATAATTCTTCGTAGAGTTTTTCGCCGGGCCGCAAGCCGACAATCTTGATCTCTATGTCCTTATTCGGGACCTTGCCGCTCAGCCGGATCATCTGTTCGGCCAGATAAGTAATTTTGACTGGTTCGCCCATATCCAGCACAAACACTTCGCCGCCCTGGCCTATGGTTTCCGCTTGCATGATGAGCTGGCAGGCTTCCGGAATCGTCATGAAGTAGCGGGTAATATCCGGATGCGTCACCGTGATAGGGCCGCCGGCCTTGATTTGCTCTCTGAACAGCGGCACCACACTGCCGGCCGAATCGAGCACGTTGCCGAAACGTACGGTGGTGAAGCGGGTGTTGCCGGTCTGATTCAGGTTTTGGCACAGGATTTCCGCTGCCCGCTTGGTCGCACCCATCACGTTGGTGGGGTTGACGGCTTTATCGGTGGAAATTAACACAAAACGGGCCACGCCGGCGGCAATAGCCGCTTCCGCCAGTATCTTGGTGCCAATCAGGTTGTTATGCACCGCTTCGCGGATCTGATTTTCCAGCAAGGGCACATGTTTATAAGCGGCGGCGTGAAACACGATTTCCGGTTTTTGCCCGGCAATTAATTGCTGCACCGCAACGGGATCGGCGACATCGCCCAGTACGGCTTGGTGCGATAACTCCGGAAACAGCCGATTCAAGTCGGCATTGATTTTGTACAAATTAAATTCGCATTGGTCGAACACGATCAGCTTGCGCGGCTGGGCTCTGGCCAATTGCTTGCAAAGCTCGGAACCTATCGAACCACCGCCGCCTGTCACCAAAATGACTTTGTCGTGCAGATGGTTTTTTATGCCGGGCCAATCCAGCTTCACCGGCGTGCGACCCAGAATATCTTCGATCGACACGCTGCGTAGATTGGCGGTGGTGACCGCGCCGCTCAGCAGTTCTTTAACCGACGGCAGGGTCTGAAAATCCACCGAGCAATTTTCGCAGATTTCCACGATCCGGCGCATTTGCTGGTCGCTGGCCGACGGCACGGCAATCAGCACCGTTTCGATATTCCAGCGTTCGATTAACTCGGGAATTTGCTCGACCGTGCCGGCGACGCGGATGCCGCGAATTTCGCGTTTGTATTTGCCATGGTTGTCGTCGACGAACACTATGGGCACATAATCGCTATCGACATTGGTCAATAAATCTCTCACCAGCATTTCGCCAGCGGAACCGGCGCCGACGATCAACGCGCGCTTACCGACGCGCTCCGCAAACGTCTGTTCCTTCCAAAAGCGATAAACTAGGCGCGGTATGCTGAGCAAGGAAAACAGGATCAGCACATACAACGGCACGACCGAACGCGGCACACCGTGCAGGCGGTCGTATAAAAACAAGGCGGAGGCAATAAAAAAAATCCCGGTCAACACGGCTTTGCCGATGCGGATCAGGTCGGGCAGTGAGGAAAACCGCCAAACGCCGCGGTACAAACCATACACCCAGAATAAACTGACCTGGATGGCTATGACCCAAGGCAGGAACAATAAGGCCGAATAAAAAAATTCGTCCGGGATGTTTTGCAGATTAAAGCGTAGCCAGTAA
This sequence comes from Methylomonas fluvii, assembly GCF_014850975.1. Taxonomy (GTDB): domain Bacteria; phylum Pseudomonadota; class Gammaproteobacteria; order Methylococcales; family Methylomonadaceae; genus Methylomonas; species Methylomonas fluvii. The sequence continues at coordinate 983,685 of NZ_JACXST010000001.1, forward strand.
GCGCCGAACCAAGCCAACGGGATCATTGCCAGATCGTGCAAAAAAATGGTGGTGCGGGAGCGGAATCTTAAAGTCACGAAATAACCCACTCGGATTGGCCGGCCTTAAACCGGTAAGCCAGATAGATTAGCGGCAGATAAGCCAAGGCAATGCCGGCCAGCGCATGGCTGGGATGCTTGAATATCCATAAAGAGATAGGCAACAGCCAACCGCAATTAATTGCCCAGGTTGCCAATAACACCGGCAAATGCCCGTAACGCTTGGCTGCACGCTGATAAGTATGCGAGCAATGCGCCGCGTACCATTTTTGTCCGCTAAACATTCTAACCGCCAAGGTATAGCTGGCATCCACGATAAACGCACCGAATAAAATCAGCCCGCAATACAGCAGTACGGCGACCTGTTGTGCGGCCAGTAAAATCAATAAACCCAGTAATAGACCGATAAAGCCGCTGCCGACATCGCCCATGAAGATTTTCGCTTTCGGCCAATTCCACAGCAAAAAGCCGCCACAAGCCGCCGCCAAACTCAAGGCAACCGCGCACAGGCTTTGGTCGATAAAAAACAGATAACCGGCCAATGCCGAAGAGACGAACAGTGCCTCTGACGCGGCAATGCCGTCGGTACCGTCCATGAAATTGAACAGGTTTAAGACCCACACCAAAAACAGCGCACCTAAGGGATAGCCCAACCAGCCTGGATTGATGCTTAAGCGCCCGAAGAGGGCGTCGAATGGGGCGGGGATCAATAAAACCGGGAGATTGCTCATTAATTCCAGAGCGATGATCGCCGCCAATAAATGCGTCAAAAATCGCCAGCGCGCGGCCACTTCGCCGTGATCGTCGCAAAAGCCGATCACCGCTACCAATAGTGTGGCGCTCAGTAAGGCCAAGAAACTACCGGTTAATTGACCAGTAAACAATAGCCAGAGAACGGCCGCAAAAAATGCCAGCACGATAGCCAAGCCGCCGCCCCGCGGGGTTGGCACGCTGTGTGAACTGCGTTGGTTGGGAATGTCCAGCACCTTGTAAGTTAAGGCGTAACGGCGAATCAGGCCGGTCAATACGGCGGCGAGCAGCAAGGTAACAGTAAAAAGCAATAGCACGCTGGATTTAACTTAGATGGCGAATAATATCGGGCAGGGCTTTCCAGAGAGTTTGGCGAGGTTGAAAACCCAATTCGCGGCCGATTTTAGCAGACGAATACCACGCCGAACCGGTTAATTTTTCCAGACTATCGCTGTCGATAGGAAAGCGTCGCCCCGTCAGCCGGCCAAAGCTATCGCCTAATTTGGCCAAGCTGGTTAACAACGGCATCGGTATCGACCAGGCAACAGGCTGCTTGCCGAAAGCGGCTCTGATCGCGTCGTAAATCTGCCGGGTGGAATAACTTTGTTGATCCGTGACGATATAAACCTGCCCGGCTGCTGCGGGATTGTCGGCCGCCAGCAATGCCGCGGCAACCATATCCGTTACATGCACCATGGAGCGTTGGTTACCGGACTCTGACAATGGTGGAAATATTCCACTCCGGACGGCTTTGATCATCCTCGGCAAGTTACCTTTCTCGGAAGCGCCGTAGACCATGCTGGGTCGTAACACCACCGGATGTGGAACATAACCGCCGTTTAATACCAGTTGCTCTGCTTCGTATTTGGACAAACCGTAGGGATCTGAGGCCGGGTCGTTAACCACTTCATCCATCGGTTGTTGGCTAGCCTGGCTGACGGCTTTGACGCTGCTGAAGAACACAAAGGCTTTCACTCCAGCCTGTTGTGCGGCTTCCAGTAGTTTGCGCGTGCCTTCGGTGTTGATTTGCCGGTATTCGGCTGCATCCTGCCGATTTTCCGCCAAGGCGTGGGCTTTGCCGGCCAGATGAAATATTACGTCTATGCCGGCGCACAGCTCAGCGGGGTACGCTCCCGGTTCAGCCAAATCCAAGGCGATGTTGTCCTCACCATATCCGGCGCGACTACACGTTCTGACTGCATAACCCTGATTTACCAAGGCCTGGCATAGGTGCGCGCCGATAAAACCGCTGGCACCGGTGACGAGGGCCTTGGTCATGCTATAAGTTGCCGAAAAGACATAATGGTTGGCAGCTATTTAAACAGACGGCTGAGATTACGTAAGCGGAGCTATTGCTTGCTGCCATGCTCTGCAAACACTTCATACTTACCTTCTTTATCGAAGGACACCACTTTATACGCATCTTGTTGCCCGCCCATTTCCATGCCGGGGCTGCCCATCGGCATGCCCGGCGCGGCGATGCCGGCGATGTCGGATTTGCTTTGCAAGAGTGTCTGAATGTCGGCAGCAGGCACATGGCCTTCGATAACGTGGCTGTCCACGATAGCGGTGTGGCAGGACGCCAGCTTCTCAGGTACGCCGAAACGGGCTTTGATAGTTTCCATGTCGTCGCTAACCACGTCGTTGATTTTAAAACCGTTTTGTTTGGCATGTTCCAGCCATTTGCCGCAACAGCCGCAAGTGGGGCTGCGATAGACTGTCATTTCCAGCGGCTTGCCGGCTTCTTCCGCGGACAGGCTTTGGCTGCAAGCCGCCAGTAATAAAACGATTAGTTTTGCTGCTCTCATAAATACCTCTTTATTCGCCGTGTAGCGTTACGATGATAGTGCGATTGCCGGCATGATTGCGATGCTCGCATAAATAAATGCCTTGCCAAATCCCCAAGGCCAATTGGCCGTCGCTGATCGGAATACTTAGCGAGCTGCCCAATATAACGGTCTTGATATGGGCGGGCATATCGTCCGGCCCTTCGAGTGTATGCCGGTAGTATGGTTCATTTTCCGCTACCGCCCGGGAGAAATAACTTTCCAGGTCCCGGCGCACATCCGCATCCGCATTTTCGTTGATGGCCAGCGATGCCGAGGTGTGTTGCAAAAACACGTGGGCCAGGCCAATTTCAATTTTATCCAGTTCGGTTAGCTGACCGACGATTTCGCGCGTGATCAAATGAAAGCCACGCGGCTTGGTGGGCAGTTGGATGCGCTTTTGGACCCACATCGTGCTGGCTATCGATGATATTGCGGACTCAATTCCCGCACGGCATCAACCATCGCCTTGACGTGGTCTGGATTAATGTCGGGCAAAATGCCGTGTCCCAGATTGAATACATGCCCCGAGCCATTACCAAAGCCTTCCAGCACTTTTCCTACTTTCTCGCGAATGACTTCCGGTTGGGCGTACAAAGTAATCGGGTCCATATTGCCCTGCAAAGCGACCCGGTCGCCTACGCGGGCGCGGGCCTGACCAATGTCGGTTTGCCAGTCCAGGCCCAGCGCGTCATAGCCGGTATCCGCCATCGTTTCCAGCCATAGGCCGCCGCCCTTGGTAAACAAAATGGTGGGGATTTGCTGGCCGTCGCGACGAGTATTTAAAAGTTCGCGCACTTGCTGTGCATAGCGCAACGAAAACTCCAGGTAATCGTCGTGGCTGAGCATGCCGCCCCAGGTATCGAACACCATCACCGCATCAGCGCCGGCGGCAATTTGCGCATTCAAATAAGTGGCTACCGACTGAGCCAGCTTATCCAGCATTTGATGCATCAGTTGCGGTTGTTCGAACATCAGGCTTTTCACTTTTTGAAAACTTTTGCTGCTTTTGCCTTCCACCATATAAGTCGCCAGCGTCCAGGGACTGCCGGAAAAGCCGATCAAGGGCACCCGGCCGTGCAGATTGGTTTTGATCAAGCGCACGGCGTCGATCACATAACGCAATTCGGTTTCCGGATCGGGAATTGGCAGTTTGGCAATATCGGCGGCGGTTCTGACCGGGTTGGCGAATTGCGGGCCTTCGCCTTCGGCAAACGAGAGACCTAAGCCCATGGCGTCGGGGATAGTCAAAATATCGGAAAACAAGATGGCCGCGTCGAAGTTAAAACGCTCCAGCGGTTGCAGCGTCACTTCGCAGGCCAATTCCGGGTTGGTACAAAGTTGCATGAAGCTGCCGGCCTTGGTGCGTACTTCCCGGTACTCGGGTAAATAACGTCCGGCTTGGCGCATCATCCAGACGGGGGTGCGGTCGACGGGCTGTCTTAACAGGGCTTTTAAGAATAAATCGTTTTGTAAGTTGGTCATTCGTTTCGATTGGGGGTGAGAATCAGCGGCGGCTTTCTTTTTGTACGGCCCGGAAGCGTTTTTCCATGGCCTGCTTAAACTCGCCGGGCATCATGGCTTTAAGCTGTATCGCTTCGGCAGCTGTTTGAAAAGAGCCGTAAATTACCACGTATTTTTCCAGCTCGCCTTGTTTGATCGGGTAAAACTTCAGGCCGTCGCGGTAATCGGCGTATTTTTTTTGAAAACGCAGTGCCGCATCTTTAGTGGACAGCACCATGACTTGCAGCGTGAAATTACCGGCCGGTTGCGCCATGATCCAGTCCTGATCGCTGCCTTCGAAGGCGGGTTTGGCGGGTTTGTGTTCGACGGGTTTAGTCGGGGTTGGTACAGCAACGGGCGCTATCTGTTCGGCCGGCACTGAGTTGGCTGGCGACGGTGTTTCAGCTTGCTGCTCGGGCTTGGCTTGCCCAGGGCTTGGAGCTGTTGCGAGCGCCGTCTGTTTGTCGGTAGCGATGATCTGGGTTGTTGGCTGCGTATTTATGGCCTCAGACGACGGTTTGCTCGGTGATTTCGGGCTCGGTGTTGTTGAATTATTTATCGATTCGGCTTCGGTTGAGCGGAGCTGAGCTTGGTCGGTCGCTTCGACTTCGATCAGCGAACGCTTTGATTCGATCGGCGCACGGCTTGATTCCACTGTATTGTTCGCCGGGCTGAGGGCGGTAGACACGATTGTCGGCGACGGTTCCGGCGCTTTGGGTTCGGTTGGCGGCGCAATCTGCGGCGGTGCCAGGACGGTTTCGACTACCGGTGTGGGTGTTGGCTGCGGAGCGGTTGTGTTTACGGTGCCAGCTTTGCCGATACTTTCGCTTGGAACGGCTATAGGCAGTTTGCCGGCGATTTGCCCGGTGACAAGATCCGGCGGTAATAAAGATTTCAGCGCGTAGCCGGCACCGGCCAGCACACCGGCGATGGCCAGCCATAAGCCCAGTTTGCTGCGTTTATGGCTTTGGGAATGAGCGAATTTAGGCAATTGCGCGAGTATTTTACCGGGGATGCCGTTACTGGCGCGGTATAAATCTTCGATCAGGCTGTCGCTGATGGCGTTAAACGAGACCATCGCGCCCGGTTGCGCCGACAGGTTTTGCAAATATTCGCCACATTGTTTTTTGCTGAGTGGCGGCAGTTCGATGAAATGGCATTCCTCCACCAATTTGTCGGTACCGCTTTTGATGTGGAATTGATCGTGATTCATCGCCAACACCAAGCGCAAGCCCGGTAGCGAATCGGCAAATTCGATCAGCATCGTCATCAGGCCGGGCACCAAATTGCCGGCGTCGTCGATCAGCAGCACTACTTTTTGCCTGGCGCATTTGTCGCGCAGTGCGCTCAGATCGAAAGCTGAGGCTTTGGCGATATTCAGGCCGCGCAACAAATCGTTGATCAGGCTTTCGAAGCTGGAGTCTGGTGAAGCCGAAAGTAACACGACCTCCCACATATCCTTGCGATTTTGCCGGACAGTTTCCAATAAGGTGGTTTTACCGATGCCTTCCGGGCCGCAGACAATCAGCGATTGCTGCAAATTAGCCAGCAAATGCAGCAGCAAATCCAGTTTCTGCGAGCGCTCCAGCGTAATCAAGGTCCGTTCGGCGTTGTTGACCACCGAGCGCTTTTGGTAACTATAGGTCAGGTCGTCGTTATCCAGCATAGCCGTTCAAAGTTGCCTGCAATTGCGCCAGATCGACGTTGACGGGGAGAGAGGCTTTGCCGACCGCTTCCAGCAAAATGACCCGAATTTTGCCGTCGATATTTTTTTTATCGACCGCCATCAAATCCACATACTGCTCGGTTGTCATATCCTTGGGAGGGGTGACGGGCAAGCTGGCGGCTTTGAATACCGCAACGATGCGTTCGAAGTCGGCATCGTTAAGCCAGCCCAGCCGCCGCGATAAATCGGCGGCAAAGCAGGTACCGATTGCCACGGCCTCACCGTGCAGGTAGTGGCCGTAGCCGCTGCCGGTTTCGATGGCATGTCCAAAGGTGTGGCCCAAGTTTAAAGTGGCGCGTATACCGGATTCAAACTCGTCTTCACCAACCACTTCGGCTTTATTGAGGCAGGAACGCTCGATGGCATAAGCCAAGGCGTCTTTGTCGCGCGCCAGTAATTTCGGCATATTCGCTTCCAGCCATTGCAAAAAGGCCAGGTCGCGAATCAGACCGTATTTGATGACTTCTGCCAAACCGGCCGACAGCTGTCTGTCGTCCAGGGTATCGAGCACATCGGCGTCGGCAATCACGCATTGGGGCTGGTAAAACGCGCCGATCATGTTTTTGCCCAGCGGATGGTTCACGCCGGTTTTGCCGCCGACGGAGGAATCGACTTGGGCCAATAATGTGGTGGGAATCTGGATGAAGGTAATGCCGCGTTGGTAACAGGCTGCCGCAAAGCCGCCCATATCGCCGATCACGCCGCCGCCCAAGGCAATCAAGGTGGCATTGCGGCTAAATTTTTTGGCAAGCAATTGATCGAAGACTTTTTCCAAATATTGGAGCGTTTTGTATTGCTCACCGTCCGGCAAGATCACGGTTTCGACTTGATAATCGCCTAGTGCCTTCTGCAATTGGACTAGATAAAGCGGGGCGATAGTCTCGTTAGTGACGATCAATACCTGCTTGGAGCGAATATGTTTGGTCAACAATTCCGTTTGCGCCAACAAGCCGGCGCCAATGTAAATCGGGTAACTTCTGTCGTTATTTAGTGCAACTTGCAATTCTTTCATGATCTTCTAAAGCAGCCTGATATTGCTGCAAAATGGTTTTAACCACGGTTTTAGTGGGTAGTACGCCGGAGTCGATTTTAAAATCGGCACATTCCGTATACAGAGGGTCGCGTTGCGCCAACAAGGTTTGCAGGCGTTGTCTGGGGTTGTCGGTACGCAACAGTGGGCGTTGGGTATCGTGTTTGGTGCGATGCAGGATTTTGTCGATAGAGCAATGCAAATAGACGACGAAGCCGTTTTCCTTGATTGCCGCCCGATTCTCCGGCATTAGCACTGCACCGCCGCCGGTGGCCATCACTATGCCTTGCAATGCCGATAAATGCCTAATTACGGTTTGCTCGCGCATCCGGAAGCCGTCTTCACCCTCGTAGGAAAATATAGTGGGAATATCGACACCCGTGCATTCCTCAATGACTCTATCGCTATCGTAGAACGGCCATTGCAAAGCTTTAGCAAGCTGTTTGCCTATGGTGGTTTTACCCACGCCCATTAGGCCGATCAAATAGATGTTTGCCGCTGGTTTCATTGCATTGGCTGGTTGCGCGCATTAAAAACCGGAGCATTATGCCCACTTTTTGCAGGGAGTTAAATTTTAGATGCCGAACACCCGCTTTTGGGCGGCTCAACAAATACCCACTTCCTCCGAGGGAGGGCCTGCAGTTAATTGATTTTATTCTCCTCACCCCAACCCTCTCCAGCAGGAGAGGGGGGCATTCCCTTTACTTACGGGGTAAGGTTAGGATGCAGCGTCATTAAGTTTAGGGAAACATTCCCTTCCCCAGCAGGAGAAGGTTAGCGGGAATAAATACGGCAAAAGATTTATTTGATACCCTCATCCCAATCTTCTCCCGGAGGGAGAAGGGGTTGGCCGTTTTTAACTTAATGGTATTGGGTTTGGGTGAAGGGCGGCAGTTAATTGATTTTTTCTTCTCACCGCAACCCTCGGCAATTACTCCCAGCGTTGCCCTATCTCCTGCATCCATGCAGTCGTCCAGCAGGAGAGGGGGTGAATTGACTTTATTACTTCTCCAGGCCAAAGCGAGTAAGTTTGGAGCATCCCCTCTCCCTCCGGGAGAGGGCTAGGGTGAGGGGATCAACTATTTTAATTCCCTGATCCCAGTCTTCTTTAAGAGGGGGCTAGGTTTTTACAGGTTCTCTTAACTCAATCACAGCCAGACGAATTACTTCCATTACGGCAAGCCTGTTTTGTAAAACCTCATGATTCCAAAATCGCAGCACCCGATACCCCAGCCGCTGTAAATAATGGCTTCTGTTTTGATCGTATTCTTGTTGCTCGGCATGCTGCCCGCCATCAACTTCAATTACCAACTTGGGTTCCAGGCAAACAAAATCAACGATGAATGGGCCGATAACCTGCTGTCTACGAAATTTACAGCCCAACAATTGCCGATTCCTCAGCTGTTGCCAAATCACTCGTTCTGCGTCGGTTTGATTTTTGCGTAATGAACGGGCCAAATCTTTCATTGCAAAAGCCTTTTTTGGATTCCCTCACCCCTGCCCTCTCCCGGGGGGAGAGGGAGTTATATTTCCGAGCTAGATGAGGCGATCCTAATTTAGTCTAGCTAACAAAAATACCGGTATTCCCCCTCTCCCCTTGGGAGAGGGCTGGGGTGAGGGGAGTTAAAAGCCCCGGCAAATTTAATTTTTTGCCCTTCAAGCAAAAATACCGAGAATAAAATTCCAGAAAGCTTTAGCGCAAATACTCAACCAAACTGCGCTGCAATCTGTGCCTGAATTTTTTCCGCCATGGCTTTACGGTCAGCCGCGTCGCGGATAGGCCTGCCCACTACTATGTAATCCGCGCCGTTTTGAATCGCTTGCTCGACACTGACCGCGCGTTTTTGATCATCGTCTTCGCGGTTATCCACCGGCCGGATGCCGGGAGTAATCACCAACAACTTTTCGCCCAACTGCTCCCGAATCATGGCCACTTCCATGCCCGATGAAACAATGCCGTCGCAACCGATTTGTAAGGCTCTTTTAGCGCGGGACAACACCAGCTCGCGCACATCGCATTGAAAGCCCAAGTCGTCCAAGTCTCCGCGATCCAGGCTGGTTAATGCGGTGACTGCCAGCACTTTTAAGTCGCCTTTCGCAGCTGCCGCTGCTTCCATAATGGAGTCGTTGCCGTGGATAGTGGCCAGATCCACGCCTTTGTTACTCAGCGCTTTAATTGCCCTGTCCACCGTGGCTGGAATGTCGAAGAATTTAAGATCGACAAACACTTTTTTGTCGCGGGCCTTCAGCCATTCGATAAATCCGAAATAATCACCCGACATGAATAGCTCCATGCCCACTTTGTAAAAAATCACCGCTTCACCCAGTTCTTCGACCAAAGCTTGCGCTTCTGCAATGCTGGAAACATCCAGCGCCATGATCAGGCGTTCGCGGACGGGAATGGCTTTATTTGATATGAAAGATTCTGTCATAAGGATTATGAAATAGTCTGTTTACTGGGTTAAGGGTAGCGTTTTTATTGGTGAGCTTGGCAAGACCTGCTAAAGTGGTTTACAAGCAACGTTGATTTTTCAGTTGGTGTTTAAGTAACAATTGTTGCGCCTGCGATGACGCTAAGAAGCGGCATGCATGAAAAACTTGTAGGCACCGGACGGTTTACATGCCGCCGGGGTTTCATTAAGCTTTCATTAAGCTGAAATAATTTTGGCTTAAAGTCCTATAATCAGGCAGGCAAATGATGTACTCATTAAGCTAACCAGTATATTTGATATGAATCAGTTTCGCCCAAAAGGATTTATCAGGCCGCTACAGCCCGAATTGCAAAGCATTAAACGGGCAATGGATACCGCGTTGATTTTTATCACGCTATATATCTCTCTGCATATTTACGGCGAGACGTTTGATCGTGAATACCTAGGCTTATTCATTGTTTGCACGGTGTTGTTCGGTATATTTGCCGAGCACCAGGAAATCTATCACGGCTGGCGCGGCGACCCCCTGTTTGACGATGCCGTGCGGATATTGTTGTCGTGGATAGTGGCCTTTGCGCTGATTGCCAGCAGTTTTTTCGTGTTCGATTTTGGGTTTGAATACTCGCGGCAAGTATTGGAGCTTTGGCTGCCGCTGGCACCGCTCAGCATCATCATGCTGCACTCACTGCGCCGTTCGACATTGTCTTATTTGCGGATGCACGGGCTTAATACCCGAAACTACGCGATCTTGGGCGGCAATTCGCTCGGCAAACGCCTAAACGCCGCGTTGACTGAAATGCCGTGGCTGGGATACAGCTTTGTGGGGTTTTTCGACGACCGCATCGAGAACAAGCAGCGCAGGCAGGATGAAGACATGGTCGACGTCATCGTCGGCGACTTCAAAGAGCTGCTGGAAAGAGCGCAGCGCGGAGAAATCGATCATATCTACATCACCTTGCCCTTGCGTGCGGAAAAGCGAATTAACCAATTGATTCGAGAACTGGCTGACAGCACCGTGTCGGTCAACATTGTTCCGGACTTTTTTACCTTCAACCTGATGCAGTCCAAACTCAGCAGCGTAAAAGGTATTCCGGTGGTCAGCGTCTTCGATACGCCTTTAAATTCATCGCTGGATGGCTTCGCCAAACGCCTTGAGGATCTGTTGCTGTGTGCGATCATTTTGCCGATTATCGCTATCCCGATGTTGATTATCGCTATCGCCATCAAGATTACCTCGCCGGGGCCGGTCATTTTCAAGCAAATGCGTTACGGCGTTAAGGGCGAGCAGATCGAAGTTTGGAAATTTCGGTCGATGTCGGTGTGTGAAAATGGCGACAGCATCAAACAAGCCACCGCCAACGACAGCCGGGTGACGCCGCTAGGCAGCTTTTTGCGGCGTACCTCGTTAGATGAATTGCCGCAGTTTCTAAACGTACTGAGCGGCACCATGTCGGTGGTCGGCCCACGGCCCCATGCCGTGGCTCATAATGAATACTACCGCAAACAAATCCAAGGCTATATGCTGCGGCACAAAATGAAACCCGGCATCACCGGTTTGGCGCAAATCAGCGGTTGCAGAGGCGAAACCGAAACCATCGATAAAATGGAAAGACGGATTCATCACGACCTGGAATATATACGCCAGTGGTCAGTCATTTTAGATTTAAAGATTGTGATATTGACTATTTTTAAAGGGTTTGTAGGGCAGCAGGCTTATTGAGTAAAAGCTCCTCTCTTTTGAAGAAAAGAAAGCTATTAAGCTTAATCCTCACAGCTGGATGAAGCGAGGGATAATGCCTCTTAAGTCAAGTTCCCTCTCCTTGCGGGAGAGGGATGGGGTGAGAGGGATTAAACACGAAGCATTGATTAAGTCCTTCGACAGCCAGTGTACCCAAGGGGCGTAAAGACGAACAGTAGTTACAGATTCAGTTTGTGGTGACCTTGCCCAACTTCTTTGCCCTGAGGTTATGATCGGAACCAACTTGTAAATAATTTCCTAAGGCTAACCACACGTTTTGATTTCGTAAACCCAAATATTTAACGGACCTCTTAACAAGCTTGAAATTGTTCGGCTCTAGTACAGACGATAATAGCACTGGCGGAGACATAGATTTATAGGAACCTCTAGAAATCTCCTCTCCCTCCGGGAGAGGGTTAGGGTGAGGGGGGTAAATAAGTGATTTTAACCCCCTCATCCCAACCTTCCCCCAAATCAAGGAGAAGGAGGTTTTTTAATTTTTAGAGGTCCCGTTGTGTGTAAAAGGATTTAATCAAAATCTTGAAAAAAACCTTGGATGCCAAACTTTGCTTTCTGGTTAAAGCCAAACAGGCACTGGGCGAACAGCGATAAACCTAGTATTTCCTCTGGCATTAGGGCAAGAGCAACAGGGCTTTGCGGAACACACAGCTATTCCGTTATGCGTAAACAAGAAGGCATTGAATTTAAACTTGGGCCAGGACTACAGGAATGTTGGGTGCATCGACTAGATTGTATGCAGCATAACGATACTGCGGCATCTCGCGACACATATACCCATGCTCGCACAGAGCGTTTTGCATGTAGCGGACGCCGCAAATGCGCGGATTTTAACCCAAAATCAACAAGATAATGGCTCACCAAGAAAGCAATCGCAACCTAGCAATAGTGTTTATTGTGTCGAGTATCGTATGGATAGCGATACTATTTATCGAATCATCACAGCCTCCGGCTGCAATCATGGGGCAAGTGTCTGGCTTGGATAAAGTGGCGCATTTTCTAGCATTTGGTGTATTAGCCTTGCTAGTGTTTGGGGCTTCGTTTAATTTGCGTTTGGGGCGATATTTGCCAGGGTTTTTAATGCCGCTATTGATTGTGACAATTATTGGTGTCACCGATGAGCTATACCAGTTATCCAACCCTAGTCGTGCTTTCGAGTTATTAGATTTAGCGGCCGATATTAGTGGTGCTATTGTATTTTTATGTTTTTGTAAATTGTTCTTAAAAAGTTGAATGAGTAGTCATTTAACTTTTTCAAAATAGTTTTTATTGCAGGCTGGTTTTGGCTATTTGGTATCTTGTGCGTTTAAGCTGTTTTTTCATTAATATTTAGAAAAGTGGATAATTAGATTGGATAAAAAAAGCAGACTCATTGATATTGATAAAGCCAAAGGATTTGCAATTTTTCTTGTCGTATTAGGGCATGTTGTTGCTACGGATATGCCGGCGGACAATGAATGGTATGCGGTGCTTAAATTTTATATTTATAAGTTCCATATGCCATTCTTTATGTTTATTTCAGGATTAATAATGGCATATACATTTCCTGGTATTAGCAATAGTGCGGATTATTTTGGTTATGTTTTTAGGAGGCTAAGGAGATTGGCTCCGGGATATATTTTATTTGGAACTTTAATTTATGTAGGTAAGTTGGCATCTTCTAACGTAATGCATGTCGATGGTTTGCCAGGGGATGTATATACTGAGATTTTTAATTTGTTATTAGTCCCTTCCCAAAGTGCAGGAGGTTCGCTTTGGTTTATCTATGTTTTAATGGAAATGTATATAGTATTTCCGTTGGTTTTGATGGCAAGTCCTCAACGGTCGATAATAATCTTATTGGTCGGTTTGGTTATTGAGTTTGTTCCCGCTCCTAATGTATTTATGTTGGATAGATTTTGCGAATATTTTTTATTTTTTGCGGTGGGCGTTGTAGTTGTCCGGAGTTATGAAAAATATTTAAATATCATAGATAGGTATGGTTATTTTATTGTTTTAATATTTGCTTTATCATTTGCTACAGTGTCTTTTTTTTCGCCATTGGTGTCAAAAGTCATTATAGGTATGTTTTCTCTGCCAGGATTGCAGGCATTAATGAGAAATGGGTTTATGGCAAAAATACCAATTTGGGATGTGTTTGGCAAATACACCTACAGCATTTATTTAATGAACACAATTTTAATCGGTCTTGCAAAAGGTGTTTTATTGATGTTTGTTACTTGGGATGGGGCTAATTTTTTAATGATATTCCCTGTGCTGCTGTTGGTCGGCGTTTTTGGGCCTATTTTCGTTAAAAAATTTATATTTAACCGAGTTTCATTTTTAGACAAATTAACAAGTTAGTAATGATTTTAACTAATATTGGTTTAATGAAAGCCGAGAATACAGTGCTCAGGAATATTAACTTTATTTATTAGACTAATAATGAAAGCAGTTAGAAAAGATGCGGTTTATGGCATACTAGACCAAGGGCTAATTAGTCTTAGCAATCTTGGGATAGGTTTTTTATTAATCAAACTAACAAACAAAGAAAGCTATGGAATGTATGGTGTGGGTTTCTCTGTGATTTTATTGTGTGTTGGTGTAATCAATTCACTTATAACTACTCAAATGGCAGTATTTTCTCCTGAGAAACCCGACAAGAAAATATACTGTCTCTCTATGTTTTTTGCACAATGCATTATATTATCATTTATATGGTTAGTATTTGCAATATTAATTAGTGCTTTGCATTGTGCTAACTTTGTAAATGCGGATATTTTTATTTATAGTTTAATAGTTTCTGTTTCGGTATTAACGGCTACATTTCACGAGTTTGTAAGAAGATATTTTTATGTGGCATTAAAGCCTGTCAGGGTGTTGCAAATAGATATTATAAATTCTGTAGTAATATTCTTGGCACTATTTTTTGCAATATATTTAAAAATATCTCTGTCACATCGCACGGCGATAGGGATATACGGGTGTGGAGCGTTTGTAGCGGGTTTGGCAGGTTTGATGTTGGCTGGTTTAATTAAAAAAATAAAATTAATCGATATTTTTTCGAGCATTAGTGAATGTTGGCAGCATAGCCAGTGGGCTATTGGTGGAACAATTGTTTCCTGGATGCAAACGCAGGGGTATGTTGCAATGCTTTCAATTTTTGCTTCTGCCGCCGCTATTGCTGAAGCAAATGCGGCAAGATTATTTCTTGCTCCTGTAGGTTTTGTAAGTACAGGATTGGTTATGGTATTTATGCCTCGTCTAGCGATATTAAGGAAAGAGGGGGAAAGTCTAGCCCTAATTCATATGGCGCAAAAAATGTTAATGTTCATAATTGGAGTTATTTTTATCGTATCAATGCTAACTTTCATTGTCAAAGACTATGTTATAAGTTTTGCGTTTCCAAAGGAATATCACAACGTAGGCGAATTGGTTATTTTATGGGCGATAGTTTTTTTTGCTCAGGCTGTAAGGAATAACGCGGCAATACTGCTTCAGATTTATAAGAAATTTAAAGTTGTAACAATATATAACTTCTTGACGGCGATATTTACGATATTTATGACTGTCATATTTGTAAAGATTAGAGGAGTGGAAGGAAGTATTCTGGCGATAGCGCTGGGTGAGTTAGTGTTGGCGTTTTTTTTATGGCGAGCTTTTCATTATTATTCTCTTGAAAAATAAATTAATAACATATCCTATGCGCATAAAAGGGAATAAGGCGAGTACCTCAGGTCCGGAAATTGCGGCGAATGCGGTAGGTGAGCGTCGCGCATATATTTCAATGATGATGCTTTTATATATTGCTCTAATAGGAATATCTTTCTTAAGATATGTATTTTATTTATTACCCATTGCTGCGCTGTTTATTTGGTTAACATACCGGAATAGATCAGTGAATTTTACTGCAATGCCGTTTTGGCTGCTACTAGCAGCTAGTATTTCATCCTTATATGAAGCAGATGCTAATGGGATGAAAATGAGTTATCTGATGTTCGTCTATACTTTTACTTTTACGCTATTTGATTTTTCTAAGATTGAAATAAACTTTAACAAATCAATCATTTTTATTTTTTTTGTATTTTTGATACATATAGTCCTTGGCGGGGAAGTTGGTCATATTTCCTTTTCATTGATAAACTCTGAATCAACGTTTGAAAGTACATTGGCATTTCCTTTGGGAGTGCTTGCCCTGTATTTCTTCATAGTTAAGAAATATTTTTCTTTCATAATTTCCGTTGTTTTATGCGTAATCATGCTGAAGAGAATTGTAATAGTTGCTTTGTTTTTGGCGATTGCCCCACGGTTTTTGGGGGAGCGGTTAAGAAGTTTTATTCTCAACCCATATACAGTTTCTATTTTTTGCGGATTAACAGTTATGTTTTTAATTGAATTAGCAAAAGGTTCTTTTGATGTATTCTTTGTTGAGACAATTGACCAATCAGCAAATCAATTTACTAAAGGGCGTAAGGAGCTTTGGGATGCAACGTTAAATGTAGTAAATTTCAACTACTCGGAATTTGCGTTTTGGGGGGTTGGTCAAGGAAAGGTAACAACATTATTAGAAAACGCTTTCCATACCAAAGATATTAGATTGCATAGTGACCTTCTTTTGTTAGTGCTTCAGTTTGGAGGTTTGATATTTATATCATTCATTTTTTTTCTTAATAAGCATGATTCAATGAATAAGCGGACGATGAGTTTATTTCTAACGACCTTGTTTCTAACGGACAACGTATTGGTATATCAGCATGTAATGGTTTTTTATTTTTTAGCTATGTCTCAGTTAGAGAGGGCAGAAAATAAAGAAGTACAAATATCCGAAAATTAATGGTTAAAGGCTTATTCTATTCGAATATAATTCACTGTGCTAATGTATCTGTCCCACGTACAGTTTTTTAAAATTTTAATATTATATATAGCCTTCATTTGCATTTGGGAATTATTTTATATGCTAGTCATCGGTGCTTTTTGAGGTAATTATTTTATGATAACAGTAGTGGTGCCGCTGTATAACAAAGCATCGACAATTGAAAGAGCAATTAATTCGGTGCTTGTACAAACGGTAGAGAACTGGGAGTTAATAGTTGTAGACGACGGGTCTGAAGATCAAGGTGCTGAGCTGGTTTCAAGATATAATGATAAAAGAATAAGGCTAATAAGACAGAAGAATTCAGGGGTTGCAACTGCTAGGAACGTAGGGGCGAAAGCAGCAAATAGCAGCGTATTAGCATTTTTGGATGCGGATGACTATTGGGCGACAACTCATTTAGAGAATTTAGAGAAACTTATAACTGAATACCCCGAGGCGGTTTTATACGGCAGTGCCTATTTTGGCGTTGGGGAAGATGGTGTAGCAAGAAAAATTAAGTTTAGTGGAATTGATGAACTCCCTATTAGGTTATTAATAACCGATTATTTTATGACAGTTGTCGAAAATGGTTATTTTCTATTTACTTCTTCTGTTGCAATAAAAAAAGAAATATTTGAAGACTTAGGTGGGTTTCCAGTTGGCGTCAAATCAGGTGAGGATACGCTAACATGGGCGCGCTTAGCCTGCCAAGGAGATGTGGCGTATACAAAAGTCGCCACATCATATTACATGTTACCTAACGTCAGTCTTGGCGAAAGAAAGAACTTTCTTCGTCGCCCACAAATTCCGGACTATGTCGGCAGCGAACTAATAAAGCTGCTAGATAGTTCTATAAAAAATAAAATGAGCCTACAAAAATATATAGCGTATTGGCACAGGATACGCGCGATGATTTTTTTGGAGTTAAACGAAAGAGCAAATGGTTACTTTGAAATTTGGAAGGCAATTAGTCATGATCATGTAAAGCTTAAAGATATTTTATGTTGTATTCTTCTGCTTTTACCGTTAAATATAAGAGCTTACTTTCTGTTCAATATAAGAAAAATGCGAGGTAGAGCATAGCTCCGTTTCAGAGCTGAAGATAATGTGTGTGAGATTATTTGGCTAGCTGAAGCAATAGCTATCCGGTTATTATTAACCGTGCAAGCTGTATTAAGTTGCAAGAAAATTTGATACATATTCTCAATACGCAGCAAAAATAATGGAGAAAATGGCTTTAAATACCTATATGCTAGTCTGTTTAGTTAATGCTTTTTTGGTCAATTAAAGCAGCTTGTCGGGATTCGATAAATTAAGTCAAAATATAGAATGAATATACTAATATTCCAACCAATGCTAAAGCAATATCGCGTGCCTTTGTTTGTGCGAATGAAAGAGCTATTAGAGGAGCATGGGCATGAGCTTAGAGTGGTGTCGGGTTCACCGCCAATAAAAGAAATGAGTAAAGGGGATAATGTTATTACTAGCAATAACTATTGTATAGTTGAAAAGAGTATATGGTTATTTTCCGGAAAGCTGCACATATTGCGCAATTTTTGTTCTCATATATTGTGGGCAGACTTTATAATAACTGAGCAGGCTAATAAGCATCTACATAATTACGTTCTGATTATGCTTAGACTAATTGGTGTTAAATATTTTGGATATTGGGGGCATGGCAGAAATAGGCAGGGGAGATCTAATAGTATAAAGGAAAGGGTAAAGAAGGCTCTTTCGTTGCGCTGTGATTGGTGGTTTGCCTATACTGGAGGAGTTGGCGAATACATGAAGAGTTTAGGCTTTCCGTCTTCAAAAATTACCGTTTTGAATAATAGTGTTGATACTTCTGAGTTTAAGGGGGTATTAGATTCTATTGGCATCGATGAGATTAGTTCATTTAAAAAAGATTTGGAAATTGATTCGAAAGCTAGGATTGGCTTGTATTGTGGAGCAATATACGCGGAAAAAAAAATTGGATTTCTGTTGAATGCAGCAATTCAGGTCCATCACGATAATCCAGATTTTATATTGCTGATAGTGGGAGATGGCGCAGAGAGGTATTTGGTGGAGGATTTTGCAAAGCAACATAGTTTTGTTCGATATCTTGGACCATTGTTTGGAGCATCTAAGGCTCTAGCATTTAAATCATCGGAAGTATTTTTATGTCCGGGATTGGTAGGTCTTGCTATTTTAGATGCATTCGCATCAGCACTTCCTATATTTACAACAGATATCCCGTACCATAGCCCAGAGATTGAGTATTTGCAAAACTATTATAATGGCATAATGGTTGAGGCGCGGGAAGATTGCTATGCTCAAACTGTCATACGTGCTCTAATGGATTTAGAAAATCTAGAAAAATTAAAACATAACGCTTATTTAAGTAGCAATTTATTTTCTATAGATAAAATGGCTCATAACTTTGTCAATGGCATTATTGGGTATATAGTATCTCGTGAAATATCAGAGGGGTAAGGTTGTCCTCATGGGATATATCTATATTCTACGTCGAATCTACCATTTTAAATTTTATTGACAGCCGTTCAGTATTTGGATCGATATTTTATGAGAGTGCGAGAAATATATTTAGATTTTATTCGTGGTGTAGCTATTTTATTAGCCATGGGATCGCATTTTAATAATACTGTCACAAATATATGGTTTGTGGATTTGCTAATGGTTCCAGGGCGGCTTGTCGGCTGGGCTGGAGTGGACTTATTCTTTGTGCTTAGTGGGTTTTTAATCGGTGGACTTATATTTAACGAATATAAACAAACTGGAAGCTTCAAGGTAGGAAGATTTTTAATAAGGAGAGGTTTTAAAATATGGCCAGTATTATATTTTTATTTGTTCTTATTGCTTATATCTGGTCGTTACCCGTGGGATACTTTTTTGTGGCAGAACTTATTGCATGTACAAAATTATTTTCTCACCCCTATTCAGCATCTATGGAGTTTGGCTGTTGAGGAGCATTTTTATTTGATTTTCGCAGCGGCGATAGTCGTTGTGATGAGGCTAAATTCTATAAATATCAAAGTTTTCGAGGCGGTGCTGCCAATGGTTTTGATTGGCACCATTGGCTTGCGAGTTTGGGCGTTTATGTATGAAATTAATCCATATAGCATTTATATCCAAACACAGTATAGAATTGATGCGCTGGCATTCGGTATATATCTAGCCTATATTAAAATATTTTACGCAGACAAGTTTAACTATATAGCTAAATTTAAGTTGTATATTTTTCTGGTCTTAATTTCTGGTATTTTTCTGCTAGTATTTTTCCGAGAGAATATTTTTTTTAAAGCTACCTTTCGATATACTGTAAGCTATTTGTCTGCTGGATCGCTATTGTTATATTGTTATAAGCTTAAAGTTATTGATAATAATAACGCTCTAGTAAGAGTGGTAGCATGGATCGGGTTATATTCTTACGCTATGTACGTGTACCAGTTTGTGGCTATGAGGGTTATTTATGCGTTGCTGGGAGTGGTTGAGATAC
The DNA here is from genome assembly GCF_014850975.1 of Methylomonas fluvii. GTDB lineage: Bacteria > Pseudomonadota > Gammaproteobacteria > Methylococcales > Methylomonadaceae > Methylomonas > Methylomonas fluvii. Next base: position 1,003,079 of record NZ_JACXST010000001.1, read on the forward strand.
ACGAAATTTCGCCGATATTCGACTTATGTATAAAATATTTAGGTGCTATCTTTTTGGCTGTGGTTATCACAAAATTAATAGAAAAACCTTCTCTTGCTCTACGAGAACGGCTTTTTCCTTCTTAATCTAGTAGATTTGGAGTCGCTATATTTGTCAAAATATCTTTTCGGAATTCCCAAGAGAAAATAATAGATCTATATTGCCTTATAATTCATTTGGAATCCCACTTTCGTGGACTCTCCCATGAGTCAATGCGGCGCTATCTTCCTATGCAGCAACGTGATAATGTCTTTAGGGGCTTAATATATTCATTTCACAAATTTCTTGGTTTCTAGGTTAGTTGGCACCGGTAAGTGCTACATGTTGGAGGTTGTTATTCTTATTTTCAAAGTTATAATTTAGAGTAATTTAATATGAAAATATTAATTGTCCATAATTATTATCAGCAAGCTGGTGGTGAAGATAGTGTTGTGGCCGCAGAATTTGATTTGTTAAAACGGCGCGGGCATGAAGTTGAGCTATGGAGTGTTGATAATAGGGACTTACCAGTAGGGTTAGCGGGTAAGATTAATGTCGCACTAACAACTAATTATTCATTTAATAGTAAGCTCCTTGCTAATGAAAAGCTAAAGCAATTTAGGCCGAATATAGTGCATGTCCACAATTTCTTTCCGCAAATTAGCCCTTCTATTTACGACGCCTGCATCAATGCAGATGTGCCTGTCGTGCAAACGCTACATAATTATCGTTTGATTTGTCCAGGAGCATTACTTATGCGTAATGGAAAAATCTGTGAAAACTGCATAACAGGCACTCCATATCAGGCTGCATTACATGGTTGTTATCGTGGTTCGAGGGTGGGTAGCTTAGTTTTAGCGCACATGGTAAATAATCACCGAAAAATTGGTACATGGAATAATAAGGTGAGTCGGTTTATAGCTTTAACTGAGTTTTCTAAATCTAAATTTGTTGAAGCAGGCTTTCCTTCTGAAAATATAGCTGTTAAACCTAATTTTGTAGATGATCCTTTTAATAGTGATAATGAAATGGATTGTATCGGTGCTCCATACGCCTTGTTTGTTGGCAGGATTAGTGAGGAGAAAGGTATTAGAACCTTAATTGCGGCATTTTCTTCAGTTGGTAACGATATTGAATTAAAAATTGCCGGTTCTGGGCCTATTGAAAATTCGTTAGTTGGAAATAACGTTACGATGTTAGGCCGGCAGAGTTCAAATGAAATAAGCCGACTTATGCGCAACGCTGCATTTTTGATAATGCCATCGGAATGGTATGAAGGGTTTCCAATGGTGTTAGTGGAGGCACTGGCTCACGGCTTGCCGGTTTTGGCATCTAACTTGGGGAGCATGGCTGAGATAATTAGCGACGGAGAAAACGGCTTGCTATTTGAGCCTGGAAATAGTGCCGATTTAGCTAATAAAGTGCGCTGGTTAATCAATAATCCGGTAGTGAGGAGGAATTTAGGGAAGAATGCAAGAAGGACTTACGTCTCTCACTACACGCCAGATATAAATTATCAGAAGATAATGGAGATATATCAAGGACTGATCTGTTAAATTGTCAAGACGCCTGAGACTGTAAGGAGGAACTGTTTTGCCGAACGATTTTTTCGAGAACTGCGCCACCGTTTATACCTTGGGGGCTCTTCGTTCGCGTCATCTCGTCCCGACCCAACAAGGGCCCGGAACTTAGACTCTCGCACGACTTGACGACGTCGGGTTGGTTTTCTCCGCTTCGCGCCGAAAATCCGCCCAGCGCTAAGGCTTCGGGAATTAAAAATATAACTTCGTTGACGCTCTGTTTCCAAGATTTTCAGCGATTGCAAAGTGATACTTTGATCCCAAATAATTATAGAAATCAATAAAGATTGTTCCCGAGTAATTTCCGGGGTTAGGAAGTGTGTATCCACTGTTTTAGGTTGGTATAGTTTTATCTTGGTCGCATTGCTTGCTAGTTTGTTGATCAACTAAATACAAGATAGGCGGTATTTAATTGCTCAGTTGGTATTTTGTAGATATTGCACTCAATGCCATTTTTATTATTGCATACAAGTGTGACTAAGCTCTTAAATTCACGTTTAATATAAATATTAGAATATGGGTGTTAGTTTTGCGCGCTTTGATATTGAATTGAACTTATGTCTTTGATCAAAATTGATTATTTGGGCTTAGATCGGGATTGGTAATAAAGTTTGAAAAGGGATCTGCATGTTTGGGCTATTTCGTTTGATGTTAGCAATAATGGTAGCACTCTCGCATTTTGGATTAGTCTATAAGGGGTTAAATCCGGGGCAGTGGGCGGTTATATCTTTTTATCTTTTGTCTGGATATTTAATGCAACTCCAATTTGGCAAGTTCACCAGTAAATACAGTTATAAAAAAGCTATAGCCGTTTTTTTTACAGATAGGGCTATTAGAATATTTCCGCTTTATTGGGTGATTGTTGCTTTGATTTATATAACGGTTGGGGGCGATAATTATCTTATTAATTTCACGCTGTTTCCTCTAAGTTATCATGAGCTCTTGGATGTGAAGGCTGTAATATTCCCGGCATGGTCTCTAGCAACAGAAATGCACTTTTACCTTTTAGTCCCTTTATTATTTATCCTGAATGTACGGGTTCTAAAGCTTGTAATGTGGATAAGTTTAATAATATTTGGATTGTCTCCAGTATTTCCTCATTCTACATGGTGGGGATATTATGGCGTACCGGGGATGTTGTTTGTGTTTTTGGCTGGAATGATGTTGGCGAGAAATGAAAGTATTGCAGGTATATTTTGTGCCGTAATTGTGTTGTTTGTTGCCTTTGTTGCTGGGAAAATATTTGGTCTAGATATACCGAGCGGAATTAATATTAGTGCATGTATCGGTGTATTCATTGCCTATTTTATTATTCCGTATTTGGCGAAAATTAAACAGTCAGCATGGGACACTAAACTTGGCGCACTTACGTTCCCCTTGTTTTTATCGCATCCATGGGTAATGGAATATTTTAAATATAAGAATATGTTTTATTTATTAGTTGCATCGGTCCTTTTTTCATTGCTTTTGGTGCTACTAATTGAAAAACCAATAGATATTTTTAGGTATTGGATCAGAGGAAGGCGGTTGAACAATGAAAATTCACGTGACGCTGAATTGCTCTAAGTTTTAGGTAGGGTGGATTCAAAATAGAAGTGCAACGCAGTGATGTTTATGAATGGAATAATTACTTTTGCGCTTTGTAAGTAAAAACATATAACCGAATTACTGCTCATAAAGAAAGTATTGTCACTCGCCGGCATATCGACATTCCGGGTGCCTAAAGAAAGATTTAACGACCTGCGGGAGTTTCTGTAATCGGTGCATGGCCGATTGAACGAGTTTCTTTAATTCGATTTTATTTTCCGGCATTTGCTTGGCGACGCGCGGCTTGATATAGCCCCAGACCTGTTCGTCGGGATTCAATTGCGGCGCATACAGTGGCAAAAAGGCCAATTTCAACCGGCCTTGCTGCTGGTCCACAAAGGTCTTTACAATCTTGGCCTTGTGAATCGGATGTCCATCGACGACCAGAATGATCGGCTGTTCGGCACCACGCAGCAGGCGCTTCAAGAATTCGACAAACACCTCGGCGGTGACGTTGCCTTCCTGCACCATGAAGCGAAAATCGCCCCGCGCGCTGACCGCCGAGATCAGATTCAAACCGTAGCGTCGCCCGGTCGCCTTCACGATGGGTGTTCGTCCGACCGGCGCCCAAGTGGTGCCGGCATGAAAATCAGAACGGACGCCCGCTTCGTCAGCAAAATAAATCACCGCGCCGGTGCGTTTGGCTTCGGCTTTCAAGGCAGGAAACTCGTCTGCCTGCCACTTTTCGACTAAAACTGGGTCTTGCTGCCAAGCCCGATATAAAGGTTTTTGCGGCGTAAACCCCAGCAACCGCATGATCCGCCCGACGCTTGGCGCGGTCAGACGTTTACCAAACTGGCGGTAAATGACTTCGCCTATCAACGACAAGGTCCACAAGCCACACTCCAGTTTCATCTGCCAGGGCGTTTTATCCCGCACCATCTCGGCAATCCAGCGCATTTCGTCGGGTGTGACCAACGGCGGGCGACCTGTAATCTTCTTGGCCAGCAACGCATTTTGCCCCCGGTCGCAAAGTCTGACAGCCAGCGAAACACCGTGCGGATGTTGACGCCCATGGCTGCCGCTACGCTGGCAGCAGTCTGCCCGTTTTTCACGGCTTTGACGGCCTGCTGACGCATCACTTGCAGGGTATGATGGTCAATTTCTCGACAGTCGGAATCTCGTTTGCATTTCATGGGTCTATTATCCCATGAATATGGCTTAACTTATTTTAAGAGCAGTAAAAACATAGGTTAAGCTGATGTCGTTTAGAACTTACCTTAGCCAGCGATGTTGCCACCGTTTGAATTGAGCGAAGCAGAATGCATGACACTCCAAGAGTTAGCCGAGCATCACCCGTACCCCGACTTTCGTCGCCGAGCGTTGGGCTTGCTTGCGCTGGCCAAAGGCCACGCGTTCGCGGTGGTTGCCGACATACTCGGTGTCACGTTGCCTACCCCTTACAACTGGGCCAAGGCGTGGCGGAACCAAGGTGTAGTCGGCCTGTTAAGCGGTCACCAAGGCGGCGCCCCAATCAAACTTCGCTCGGAATGGCTCGACACCGCCGAGCGCATTGCGCGCGAATCGCCCTGTACCTTGGCCGAAATCGACCGGCAGTTGCGAGAAATCCATCCCGATGCAGTGACCTTCAGTCTCGATGCCTTGGCACGCCATCTGAAAAAGCGCGGCTTGTCGTTTACTCGTACCCGGTTATCACTGAAAAAAAACGCGACCCCGAACACTTCGATGCCACGCAAGACAACCTGAAACGCTTGCAAGCAGCCGCACTCGCTGATCAATTGAGCCTGTTCTATCTGGACGAAAGCGGTTTTTCCACGATTCCCAATGTGCAAAGAGCGTGGGCGCCCAAAGGCAAACCGCATGCGGCCGATGCCAGTTCGTGCAGACAGCGCGTCAATGTGATTGGCGCCTTGGAATTTAACACCGGTCGTCTTTGGTATGACTTACACGGCCAAGCCGTCAAACGACCACACGTCACTGAATTGATTGACCGGATTGCTCGGCGCGAACAACGCATGCCTCTGACCGTTGTCGTGCTCGATAACGCGACGATGCACCATCACTTTGGCTCAGACAAATTGGATGAATGGCTGATTGAGCATCGCCTGATTTTGCTTGAGAAATAGTCAAATCTGGTGTATAGGCAAATTGAATCAGGCGGCGATCTGCTGATTTTCTGCGGCTTTATCCGACTCAGTAATGACAGCAATGCCATCCTGAAATCGAATGCCGTTGATCACATCCGGTAGTTGTTTAAATCCGCGTATCTTGCGCCAACTTTTTTCGGCGGTCAGTGCCAACTGGAACACTAGGCCTAGCAGCGAATGCCGTGACACGCAGTTCTTGGTCCGCGTTGTCCGATGGCGAATGGTCGCAAAGCTCGATTCGATCGGATTGGTGGTGCGGATGTGTACCCAGTGTTCAGCGGGAAAATCGTAAAACGCCAGTAACGATTCACGGTCTTTTTCCAGAATATTGACCGCTTTGGGGTATTTGGCCTCAAAGTCACGCCGGAAGCTGTCAAAGGCTTTGCTGGCATGGTCTTTGGTTTCTGCCAGCCAGATATTTTTCAAGCCAGCCTTGGCTTTAGCCTGAATCGAATCCGGTAATGCAGCCAGCACATTCGCCGTTTTATGCACCCAGCAGCGTTGCGTCCGTGTCTGCGGCCAGGTTTCATTCACCGCCGCCCAGAAACCCAGAGCCCCATCGCCGGTGGCCAGTTTCGGCGCGTCCTGTAAACCGCGAGTCTGCAAATCTTGCAACACGCTCAGCCAGGATGCCTTGGATTCTCGATAGCCATCCGAGAGCGCCAAAAGCCGCTTTTCACCGTGCTCATTGACACCAATGATCACCAACAGACACAAGCGGTCATCTTCGCCGCGCAGGGTCGAATAAATAGTCGCCCCTGAAAAGCCACAAATTCACGGCTAAAGCATTGAAACACAATAAATAATTGAAGAAAAAGACGGGCAATAATTGCAAGAAATTAGTAAAATAGATATTAATTTCTTGCAAATTTTTATCGAAAATGAAGCCAAAATCCCAAGAAAGTAGCGGCCAAATCGATCTATTCAACACACCACTGGCCGACCTGTTGAATCCGAAGCATGAGCTTTACCAACTGGCAAATTTGATCGATTGGAAAGTACTGGATGATGCGTTCGGTGAATTTTTTACCGAGAACCAAGGCGCTCCGGCGTTGCCAACGCGTCTTATTGCCGGGCTTCATTACCTCAAACATGCGTTTGCACGCTCGGACGAAGCGGTCGTGGCACAGTGGCTTGAAAATCCCTATTGGCAATATTTTTGTGGCGAAGAGTATTTCCAACACCAGATACCTTGCCACCCCACGTCACTGACCTATTGGCGAAAACGGATCGGAGAAGAAGGTTGCGAGTGGATGTTATCGGTGACGATCCAGGCTGGCGTAGCCAGCAAGACCGTGAAGAAACAGGATTTTGAATCGGTGACGGTTGATAGCACGGTGCAAGAGAAAGCCATCACGTATCCGACCGATGGAAAATTGTATGAACGCTGTCGCCAGCACATGGTACGTCTGGCTGAGCAGCATGAGATTACACTACGGCAGAACTACAACCGCAAAGCCCCCTATTTGCTGATGATGGCGAACCGGTACAGTCATGCCAAGCAAATGAAGCGCAAACGCAAAATGCTCAAACAGCTCAAAACTTTGGTGGGTCGGGTTTACCGAGATATCGAGCGCCAATTGACGGATCAATCCGATGCAGTCAAATTGGCTTTTAAAGAGACGCTAGAGAAAACCCAACGGATTTTGAACCAACAACCCCAGGATAAAAACAAGCTGTACAGTTTCCACGCCACGGAAGTCGAATGCATTTCCAAAGGCAAAGTCCACAAGAAGTATGAATTCGGCGTCAAAGTGGGCATCACCGTCACCAACAAAAGTAATTTTGTGCTCGGCGCCCGCAGCTTTTCCGGTAATCCCTACGATGGACACACCCTGGAATCGTGTCTGGAACAGGCGGAGATTCTAAGCGGTACACGCGCAAAAGAAGCTTTTGTGGATTTAGGATACCGTGGTGTCGAGGTCCCGAACGTGACCATTTACAAAGCCCGGCAAAAGAGAGGAATAAACACCCGGCGACTCAAACGCGCCCTCAAACGCCGCAATGCCATCGAACCCGTCATCGGGCACCTCAAAAACGACGGATTGCTGGGCCGCAATTACCTGAAAGGCGAACTGGGCGATGCCATGCATGCCATCTTATGCGGTGCTGGCCACAATATCCGTATGATCCTCAGGCAGTTGAGGATTTTTTTGCCTCATTTTTGGAGACCGCCATGTCGGATTTTGGCGCGGCCATTGAGCGCGCCGTTTTTATTGTCGGCCTGAATGCTGGTGTTCGGAAAATATCGGCTTTTTCAGGGACGACTACCTGAAAGGCGAACTGGGCGATGCCATGCATGCCATCTTATGCGGTGCTGGCCACAATATCCGTATGATCCTCAGGCAGTTGAGGATTTTTTTGCCTCATTTTTGGAGACCGCCATGTCGGATTTTGGCGCGGCCATTGAGCGCGCCGTTTTTATTGTCGGCCTGAATGCTGGTGTTCGGAAAATATCGGCTTTTTCAGGGACGACTAAATACCGTCGGCCCACACATACACATAGCGCTGATTCGACAAATCCCGCCGATGCTAGGCTTGATAATCCTCGGCCCATTGCGCTTTCAAACGACTGACCACCGCTGGCGACAAGCCTTTCGCCTCTGTGCCCAGCAGGACCGACAAGGCGTCCTGCATGTCACCCGTCGATATACCGCGCAAATACAGCCAGGGCAATGCCGCTTCCACCCGCTTGGCCTTGCGAACATACGGCGGCACTAGCGACGAGTTGAACTTGACCCCGCCGCCAGAACGATCTCGAACCTTGGGGATTTTGACCGTCACGTTACCCACACCCGTCACGATTTCCCGCTCCGGCAAATAGCCATTACGCACCACCGTTTGTCGGCCCCGTAAATCGGTCACCTTGGCATATTCGCCCAGAAACGCTTGTAACTCCGCCTCAACGGCCTGTTGGATCAAGGCCTTAGCGCCCATCTTCAACAAATCTGTCAAAGGGTCGTTGAGCGCACTAGCGCTATCCCACTCTTTTGCATTATCTTTACTCATGGCGTCTCTCATTTTGCTGGTATTCGATCTCGACAATCTCATTTCAGCAGAGGGCGCCACCTTTCTTCAAGTCCGGCTGTACACCAGATTTAGTTATAACTCAGTGGTGAGCCGTATGATGTATTAGCATCTTTGGTCAATATTTGAATATGGGTAATTTTATTTTATTAGCCCTATGTCTTCTGGTAAGGCTTGAAATTCAATTTTTGAGGCCGGTGTGTTCGCACAGAACGTACTTTTATTGCCGCTTATGGTTATGCAAGGATCCGCATAAATACTGTTCTTTTCCAGCCCTTCACTTATCCAGGCATCCCATGGTGCAGCTCCTCTTTTTTTATTGGGTATGTCGAGAATATTGTAATCTACCGCAATTTGACCCGAATCACTCCATACTAAGTTTTTTGTTATTAAATTACTTTTACTAGGCAAGTAATAACGCAATGCTAGCCTTTTGGGGTTTGTAGAAATAATGATGTTATTATTAATTTTATTACCTTCAGGCCACATGTAATTGTTCATCTTTAAGGACAGTTCAGGATACTTATACGCCCAGATTTTGCTTTTATTTGGCACTGCTAGTAGGCGATTTTTATTGTCGCCCCAATTGTACTTAGGCCAGCGATCATCAATACTAATTGCATAACCTGATGTATAGATTATATTGTTATAAATGGTGTTGTCGCGCCCTCCCCCAATATGGATGGCTATTGCACCAGTATTTTTGAATATATTGCCCGTTACATCGAAACCACTAACTGCATCATCAAGATAGATACCCCTAACTCCGTCAGATTTAGCGTATGTCACAATATTTTTCGATAGATCTACACGTATAAGTCCGTAGCCAAATAGATCGTGAATGCTATTATATCGAATAATGTTGCCGCGATAGGTCCAGTCCCTGCCTGAGTATATTGCTCCGCAATCCGATGCCTGTTCACATACGTGATTGATCTCATTTTTTTCAATCAAATGATCATTGCCATTGATTTGAATACCTAAGCCAGCGCCTTGTTCTACTAGATTATTAGTCGCCATACTACCAACTCCATCAAGTGTAATGGCTGGCGAGTAATTCATTAAAATTACCCCAAAATCATGTATGTAGCTATTATGTATGCTGTTATGAGCGGGGCGTAGCAAATTTCGGTCTCCACCACTTAGTAACACGCCGCCATTGCCGGTATGATGAATTTGGCTATTAAGTATAGTGACGTATTGGCTCTGCTTAACCGATATGCCGAGCCCACCGATATTGTTTACCTCAATATTATTTAGAGCAACGTTACTTGATTTATCAATGCTTACAGCAGTATCTGTGCTGTATTTAAATGAAAAATTACTAAAGCTGATATGGCTTGCCTGATCTAATATCAATAAATTTTTTAAGCTCGATATGTTGATATCGCTAGGGTGAGTATTAATAGGTGGTATAAATAAAATATTTTTATTATTTACATCATAGAACCACTCGCCGGGAGCATCTAATTCTGTTCTTACATTTTGCAGATAAAATCTGCGTCCGCTTGCTAATGGATATTTCGTTTCTGCGGCTAATGTTAAATGATTGCTCTCTAATTTTGATACTGCGATATATTGATCAAACCAATCATTACCTGCAAAAATATGAACTTGGGCATTATTTAAACCTTCAGATAAATTCGGTAATTCTTCAATTGAGCTGAAACTAGTAGCTCTATCTAAAGGTAGCTTTATATGGGCCCAATCGGAATTTGGCCAGCGTGCAAGATGTAATCTGTCATCGTTAACAAATAATTCAAACCCTGGAATGTTGCCTTGTTTGCGCGGATTTTGTTGATAATTAATTGAACTTAAATCTAACCCGTCTATAGGGCAACTCCAAACATTATTATTTTCAGTTGAGCATTTTGTTATGTTCTTTGCTCCACTAACGACTGCCATGCCATTTTCTGCTTGCCAGTGAATAATTTTGTCAGGAGTCCCTGAGTCACTAGAATTAAATTTAATTGCTTCATTTAATTGATATGTCCCCGCTTGAACATGAATTGTTATCGGCTCTTTAAATTTATTGCTATTTTTTATATCGCGTATTGCTTGCTGGGCTCGAACAATGGTTTGAAATGGACCGGTTGAGTTTTCTGGTCTTTGCTCTGGTGATAGACCATCAGAGTTATCATTTCCATAAGGAGATATATATAGCTCTTGAGTAAATGCATTGATTGGTATTAGGAGAAACAAAAGAAATAATGATAATTTATGGGTCATATTATATATTCCTTTGTTTGGTTTTAATATTCAGTTGGCTTGTGGAGGGGAGTGTATTTAGTTATTAAGGATATTATACGGAATATATGAATATACGCGCTAAGGAGCCTCTGATTAATGCAGCTTATCAAGAAAAATCGATGCGCAAGCCATTGATTTAATTGCCGCTGAAATTCGAGATAACGATTTAGTCGTCCCTGAAAAAGCCGATATTTTCCGAACACCAGCATTCAGGCCGACAATAAAAACGGCGCGCTCAATGGCCGCGCCAAAATCCGACATGGCGGTCTCCAAAAATGAGGCAAAAAAATCCTCAACTGCCTGAGGATCATACGGATATTGTGGCCAGCACCGCATAAGATGGCATGCATGGCATCGCCCAGTTCGCCTTTCAGGTAATTGCGGCCCAGCAATCCGTCGTTTTTGAGGTGCCCGATGACGGGTTCGATGGCATTGCGGCGTTTGAGGGCGCGTTTGAGTCGCCGGGTGTTTATTCCTCTCTTTTGCCGGGCTTTGTAAATGGTCACGTTCGGGACCTCGACACCACGGTATCCTAAATCCACAAAAGCTTCTTTTGCGCGTGTACCGCTTAGAATCTCCGCCTGTTCCAGACACGATTCCAGGGTGTGTCCATCGTAGGGATTACCGGAAAAGCTGCGGGCGCCGAGCACAAAATTACTTTTGTTGGTGACGGTGATGCCCACTTTGACGCCGAATTCATACTTCTTGTGGACTTTGCCTTTGGAAATGCATTCGACTTCCGTGGCGTGGAAACTGTACAGCTTGTTTTTATCCTGGGGTTGTTGGTTCAAAATCCGTTGGGTTTTCTCTAGCGTCTCTTTAAAAGCCAATTTGACTGCATCGGATTGATCCGTCAATTGGCGCTCGATATCTCGGTAAACCCGACCCACCAAAGTTTTGAGCTGTTTGAGCATTTTGCGTTTGCGCTTCATTTGCTTGGCATGACTGTACCGGTTCGCCATCATCAGCAAATAGGGGGCTTTGCGGTTGTAGTTCTGCCGTAGTGTAATCTCATGCTGCTCAGCCAGACGTACCATGTGCTGGCGACAGCGTTCATACAATTTTCCATCGGTCGGATACGTGATGGCTTTCTCTTGCACCGTGCTATCAACCGTCACCGATTCAAAATCCTGTTTCTTCACGGTCTTGCTGGCTACGCCAGCCTGGATCGTCACCGATAACATCCACTCGCAACCTTCTTCTCCGATCCGTTTTCGCCAATAGGTCAGTGACGTGGGGTGGCAAGGTATCTGGTGTTGGAAATACTCTTCGCCACAAAAATATTGCCAATAGGGATTTTCAAGCCACTGTGCCACGACCGCTTCGTCCGAGCGTGCAAACGCATGTTTGAGGTAATGAAGCCCGGCAATAAGACGCGTTGGCAACGCCGGAGCGCCTTGGTTCTCGGTAAAAAATTCACCGAACGCATCATCCAGTACTTTCCAATCGATCAAATTTGCCAGTTGGTAAAGCTCATGCTTCGGATTCAACAGGTCGGCCAGTGGTGTGTTGAATAGATCGATTTGGCCGCTACTTTCTTGGGATTTTGGCTTCATTTTCGATAAAAATTTGCAAGAAATTAATATCTATTTTACTAATTTCTTGCAATTATTGCCCGTCTTTTTCTTCAATTATTTATTGTGTTTCAATGCTTTAGCCGTGAATTTGTGGCTTTTCAGGGGCGACGAATTAATCAGAGGTCCCCCTAAAGAGCTTTGTATAGTTCTTATGCTAAAATGTTATCAGAAAAATAAAGTGGCATCATTTTAGCTAAATAGTTTGCAATAATTTGACGCTATAATTGATCGATAAGTCCAATATCTGACGGTATTGGGAGGAATCCAATTTCGTTTATAGGAGAGTTGTTGCAGCTAACATTTATAGAGTTTCTCGTTACTGTTACACATGGGTCGGCGTTTAAGCTATTCTTTTCGCCACTTTTCTTTATCCATTGTGCCCATGTTGCTCCAGTTTGGGTTACCGGTACGTCAAGTAATACATAATCAACTCTGAACTCTTCAGTTGGATTCCAAACGATATTATTTCTTATTATGTTTTTCTCTTTAGGCATCCAGTATTGCAATGATCTACCTCCAATTTTGTTTGAAATTATAACATTCTTTTGAAAAATGTTGCCCTCCGGCCAAGTTGGGTTATTCATTTTTATCCCAAGAACAGGGTACTTCTTTAGCCAGACTGAATTGTTTATCGGCATGCTTTTTAAGCTTTCTATGGGTATTTGCCAGTTAAAGTATCCGCCACGGTAATCTACCAATATTGCAAATCTGTCCGTTTTTATAATATTGTTTTCAATTAGATTATCTCGTCCGCCCCCTATTTGGATTCCAATTGAGCCGGCATTGTTAAATATATTTCCATATGCGGTGACTCCGCTGGCGGCGTCGTCTAAATAAAGTCCTCTTGCGCCATGAGCTATATATTCAATTACGTTTTTGGCTACGTTAAGAGTATTCTCGTTAAGAGAATAGCCAGTGAAGTCGTGTATGCTATTGAAGCTGATTATGTTCCCTCTATATGTCCAATCCCGGCCTGTATATATTGCACCACAATCTCCGGATTGTTTACATATGGCAGTTATTTCATTTTTAGAAATTATATGGTCATTGCCTGAGATCCTAATTCCTTTTCCATTACCATTATCTATTAGATTGTTGGTTACTTCTGTTGCAACTCCATCAACTTCAATTGCAGGTGAGTTTGTGTATAAATCTGAATCGTAGTGATGGATATGGTTGTTGTGAATAATGTTATCTGAAGGGCTAAGTGTAGGTCTATCGCCCCCCGATATCGAAATTCCACCTAATCCAGTGTTATATATAATGCAATTTGAAACTGTTATATTGACACTATTATCGATCTCTATTGCTTTTCCCGTGATATTGCTAAATTCTGAGTTATCAAAGTAAATTCTCTTGGCGTTTGTAGCTATAATGGCGGTTGCCGTGCTATGTTGAAACTTTAAATTTTTAAAATTTACGTCAGTTAACGAGTCAATTTTAAGAATATTTTGGATAGATGAAACTGTTATTTTATTTATAGTTTCGTTTTTTGGGGGTATAAACTGTATTTGGCTGTTTTCCTTATCGTAGAACCATTCTTTCGCATTATTAAGTTCTGATTGGATGTTTTGAATGTAAAACCTGCGGCCAATAGATATATCTTGTTTGGTATTAGTTAACAAGGATATTCTTTTTTCGGAATAATTTATGTCAGAAATGCCAATGTATTGATCAAAAAAATCACTCCCTGGAAATATATGGACTTGCGCAGCGGTCAAATTGCCCGCAAAAGCAGGCATATTCTCATGTACAGTGAAGGCAAAATTTCTCTCTGTGGCTGTTGACAATGGGTTTCTTATATGTGCCCAGTCTGAGTCTGGCCATCTTGCTAGATGCATTCTTATTTCATTTACAAATAGCTCGAATCGAGGTGCGTTACCATGGATTCGTTCATTTTCTATACCCTTTATAGCATCCAAAAATGAGTTGTTTACAGGACAATTTAGTACTTTAAGGGGGGTATTCTGGTCGTATGGTTGGCAATTTTTGATTTGAATTCCACCAGAAATTATACTGACTCCTTTTTCTCCTTCCCACGTAATTTCCTGCCCAGGTACGCCGGAATCTCTATCATCCAGCTCTAGCGTCGCTTGCAGTTGATAGGTACCTTTACCCACATGCACGGTAATAGCCTCATTAAATTTTCCAGCTGCTTTTAATTGCCGAATTGCGTTTCTTGCACGGGTTAGGGTTTTGAAAGGGCCGGTTTTGGTCCAGAAATTGACGCTGGGGGACAGGCCATTCAGGCTGTCGCTGCCCGAGGGTGATACGTAGAAATCCTTTGCTGCCGCTGCCGAGCAGAACGTTGCGAAGGTTAGGGTTATGACAAGTTTAATAAACATAATTTTCTCCTTTTATTAACTCATGCTCCAATAGCCTGACAGACCACGGAATACAGTCAGCTAATTCAGTTAATATTTGAGGGGTAGTGTTCCGGTCCTTGGTTACGAAGATACTTTGGAATTGTTTCAGAATTGGGTCAACTGCGGGCCATTCCATTCAGTCTGCATCGCCAACACGAAATCAATACTAGCAGCTCTTTTCAATAACGAAATACGTAACCTCACGAATACCGCTTTTTCAACCGCAGTCAGGGTGTAATAAATTTTGACGAGCCAAATTGGTGCGCTTGGCTAGCATCTGAACTAAAGCGCGCGGTTCTGACATGCTGATGAAATGTGTTGGTAACAGCCTATCTCGATTGCATGTGTCGATAATGGCTTTTTATGTGCCCATCCAAGTTTATATCGGTAGCTTCTAAAAATCCCTTTTCCTACGTAACCGCAGGGAATAAAGGAGAGGGGAGGGATTTACATATTTCATATTTAATCCCTCATCCCAACCTTCTCCCGATGGGAGAAGGAGATTTTTTAATTTTTAAAGGTTCCCTATAGCCATGTGCCACCAATGAGTAAATTCGTCAGGTTTGGCGAGAATGGTGTTGTTGATGCGTGCATCAAGCTAACTGTTCTAGCCTCGCCTAGTGTGTCGAATTATAAGCGGATGATATTGGAGGCTAGGTACAGCCTAAAACATAATGGCTTGATAACCAAGTCATTTTTTCATTTTAATTAAATCTTAATGGTGTGCCTAAGCCTGCTTCATGGGCTGTTTTGGACGATTTGTGAGCATTCATAAATAGCTCATAGGCACGCTACAGGCCTTGATTGGCAACGCCGGAGGCTTTATCGGCACCGATGAAGCGTCTGGGATTACCGCCAGGAGCGTTGTTGGCGCCGCTGAGCCTTCTGTGGGTACCTCCAGGTGTTTTGTGGGTGCCGATGAACTTTCTATGGTTGCCGCCAATTAGTTTGTCGGCAACCATGAGCTAGTCGTGGGGTAATCCCCCCTGAAAAAAACAGCGTTTAAAAGTAGAATTTTCTCGTAACAGACGAAGGAAGTTTTACATGAAGACCTCACGATTTAGTGACAGCCAGATTCTGGCGATATTGAAGCAAGCGGAAGCCGGCACGCCCGTACCGGAGATCTGTCGTGAACACGGCGTTAGCTCTGCCACGTTTTACAAATGGCGCTCCAAATATGGCGGCATGGATGCGTCCCTGATGGCTCGCCTAAAAGAGTTGGAAGACGAAAACCGGCGGCTGAAGAAAATGTATGCCGAAGAACGGCTGAAGGCCGACATCATCAAGGAAGCCCTGGAAAAAAAGGCCTAACGCCATCTTGCCTCCGCGAGATGGCGCAACCCCTGATTCAGGCCAAGCGGGCCAGTCTTCGGTTGGTGTGTGCGGCTTTAGGCATCAGCCCGAGCGGTTATCGCTATCAGTCAAAGCGCTCGACCGAAAACGCCGAGATTGCCGACTGGCTGCTACGCCTGACCGCCACGCACCGCACCTGGGGATTTGGATTATGTTTTTTATATTTGCGGAACGTGAAAGGCTTTCGTTGGAATCACAAACGGGTCTATCGGATTTACCGGGACCTGGCACTCAACCTGCGCATCAAGCCCAAGAAGCGCTTGGTACGGGAAACCCCGCAACCCTTGACGGTCCCGGATCACATCAATGCCGTGTGGTCGATGGATTTTATGCATGATCAACTGGCTGACGGGCGGGCTTTCCGTTTGCTCAACGTCATTGATGACTTTAATCGGGAAGGTTTAGGCATTGAAGTGGATTTCTCGTTACCGGCTGTGCGGGTCACCCGCACATTGGATCGCATCATCGAGTACCCATAGGGCATAAATGGCGTGGAAAGCCTGACGCCATTCGCTGTGACAATGGACCGGAATATATCAGCGAGACTCTAAAAACCTGGGCCGAGCAACAGGGTATCCAGATTAACTATATCCAACCGGGCAAGCCGCAACAGAATGCCTACGTTGAACGTTACAACCGAACGGTGCGTTACGAATGGCTTGCCCAATACCTATTTGAATCGATCGGGCAGGTTCAAGATTTTGCGGCGCACTGGTTATGGATCTACAATCATGAACGGCCCAACATGGCTATTGGCGGCATCACTCCAAAACAAAAGTCGGCACTCGCCGCTTAACCTCTACTTTTAGACTCTCCTCAAAATGGGGGGATTACGTGGCTGCGTTCCTTAAACTTATAGGAGACTGCTAAAAATTTAAAAATCTCTTATCAGCAGGGCACAAAGGAGAAAGTTGAAGTTAGGGGATTAAAGTCAATTATTTGATCCCCTCACCCTAGCCATTTCTCGAAGGGAGAGGGAGCTATCATGGTTCAACTCACGTTAACGGCATTGTCCGCAGGCGGAATACAGGCCTGCTTGATTGATACCTCGTTGATTTTGTCGAATTGGTCTGCTCTGAATTGACTCCGAAGGCAAATATAGCGATGCTAGAGGTGACAAAATTAAAAACATCACTTTTCAATTAACCGCCCGATGGAGCTTGGAATGAAAGCAATCAAGTCAGTAGATATTTTCGGAATACGCTTCCCTATCCTGGATTACGAGCTTACGTTACAACTATTTCAGGAGTGGATCGCCAGCGGCCAAGCTCATCAGGTCTGTATCGCCAATGTGCATACCACCGTGGCCTGTCTCACCGATCATGAGTTGCGTGATATTTCCAACAACGCCTTGTCCACCATGGATGGCCTGCCTTTGGTTTGGTACGCCAAGCTGGTGCATCAAGCGTCGATAAAAACCCGAGTTTGCGGGCCGGACTTGATGTTGAAATGCCTGGATCACGGGCAGCAATTGGGCTGGCGGCATTTTTTTCTAGGCGGCAAGGATGAGGTATTGACGGATTTGGTTGCCAACATCCACAAGCGTTATCCGCAAGCAGAGCTGGTGGGCTGGCATTCTCCGCCGTTTCGGCCCTTGTCCGCAGAAGAAGATCATCAATTGGTGGATTTGATCAACGCCGCCAGGCCGGATTTTCTCTGGGTAGGCTTAGGCGCGCCCAAGCAGGAAAAATGGATTGCGGCGCATCTGGACAGAGTGCATGTGCCGGTGCAATTGGGGGTGGGCGCGGCTTTTGATTTTCACTCCGGACACATCAAGCGGGCGCCGCTGTGGATGCAAAAAAGCGGTTTGGAATGGTGCTATCGGATGGCTAAGGATAGGCGGCTGGTTAAGCGTTATTTTTCCACCAACCCGGTGTTTCTACTACGTTTTACCTGGGATTTTTTGCAGATTAGAGTGTTGAAGCGCTCGGCGGTTACTTCTTAAAGGTCATCAACCAATGCGCTAAATAACCTCCAAAAAATCCCCCTTACTAAGGGAGAGAGCTAGAGTTAATACCGTTAAGTTAAGCCCCCTCTCCTGCTGGAGAGGGTTGGGGTGAGGAGAATAAATAAGGCAAAGAACTTTATTGATCCCCTCATCCCAGCCTTCTCCCTGAGGGAGAAGGGGCTGCCCGTCTTTAAGTTATGTGCAGTTGTCCAGAAGGATAGGGGATTTAACTATTTGTTTTATCACCGATTAGAAATCGATTTCACATCCCTGGTCGTCACGCCTTTATATAACTGGCGCGGGCGGCCGATTTTCAATTCCGGATCGGAGATCATTTCGTCCCATTGCGCAATCCAGCCCACCGAGCGGGCCAAAGCAAAGATGGCGGTGAACATTTCGGTCGGGATGCCTAGAGCGCGGAGGACGATGCCGGAATAAAAATCCACGTTGGGGTAGAGTTTTTTTTCGACGAAGTACGGGTCTTCAAGGGCAATCCGTTCCAGTTCCATCGCCAGTTTGAACAGGCGGTCGTCGTTCAGGTTTAATTCGTCCAATACTTCGTGGCAGGTTTGCCGCATCAGTTTGGCGCGCGGGTCGTAGTTTTTGTAAACACGGTGGCCAAAACCCATCAAGCGGAACGGATCGTTTTTATCCTTGGCTCTGGCGACATATTCGCCTATTTTCGACACATCGCCGATTTCTTCCAGCATGTTCAATACCGCCTCGTTGGCGCCGCCGTGTGCCGCGCCCCACAGGCAGGCAATGCCGGCCGCTACGCAGGCATAAGGGTTGGCGCCGCTGGAGCCGGCCAGTCTGACGGTGGAAGTGGACGCATTTTGTTCGTGGTCGGCGTGCAGGATCAGGATTCTATCCAGCGCTCTGACCAACACCGGATTGGCTAGATAATCTTCGCCGGCGTCGCCGTGCATCATGCGCATAAAGTTTTCTGCATAGCCCAATTTGCGTTTGGGATAGATAAACGGCATGCCGATGCTATATTTGTAGCACATCGCTACCATGGTCGGCATTTTGGCGATCAGGCGGATGGCGGAGATATAGCGGTCTTCCTTGCAATTGATGTCCATTACTTCGTGATAGAACGCCGACAGCGCGCCGACTACGCCCACCAATACCGCCATTGGATGCGCGTCACGGCGGAAGCCGCTGTAAAATTTAATCAGCTGTTCGTGTACCATCACATGCTGACTAATAGTTGTGACGAAGCCTTTCATCTCCGAGCCATTGGGCAGATCGCCGTTCAACAATAAATAACAGACTTCCAGAAAATCGCATTTTTCCGCCAGTTGTTCGATGGGGTAGCCCCGATACAACAATACGCCGGCGTCACCGTCGATGAATGTGATTTTTGAAGTACAGCTGGCGGTGGAGGTAAAGCCGGGGTCGTAAGTAAAATGGCCGGTCTGCGCGTACAAAGACCGAATATCGATGACGGACGGACCCATGGTGCCGGGTGTGACCGGTAATTCGATTACGCGGTCTTGGTCTTCCTGTTTTAACGTCACTTTTTTATCAGTCATGTCAAATTCTCCGGAGAGCTAGCTGTTGAGAAGGGGATGGTTTGTATTCTATTGCAAATAGCGAATAAACACAGCTTTAGATAGGGATTGTTTACAATTTAGCAAAAAATGCGGGCTTAATTGATGGGGTTCGCTTTGCTTTAGTCTTGCAAGGGAACCCGGATGGCAAATTTGTAGGGACGGGAGAGCAACGCGAAAGCCATCGCCAACGCTGTTATTCTTGGCTGGGCTGGTGCCTTTTCCCATGTCCGGTAACCCTGCCAGGGTGGTTTACAAAACCGTCCGCTCTAACAGCCAATAAGCCCCCATCAAGGCCACCATCGCTGAACAGCCTTTCAAGAATTTCTCGGCAAATGCCGGCTTGTTATTCAGCCACCAGATGATAGGCAACACCACCGAGGCCACGGCGATTTGCCCGGTTTCTATGCCGAGGTTAAACGACAGCAAGGGCAGCAAGATGCCGGTGTCGCTGCTGGTAATATTCATTTCCCGCAACACACTGGCAAAGCCAAAGCCGTGAATCAAGCCAAAGCCGAAGGTTAGCCATTGCCGGCCCTTGGGGTGGTCGCCGCGAATGATGTTTTCCACCGCCACATAAATAATGGTCAGCGCAATCACCGGTTCGACGAAACTGCTGGGTAGCTCAATGATGTTCAGCCCGGCACACGCCAAGGTAATGGAGTGGGCGATGGTAAAGAAGGTGACGATCTTGATCGCCGGCCAGAAGCTGTGCGTGACTGCCAGCAAGGCAAACAGGAACAACAGGTGGTCATAACCGGTAAGGATGTGCTCAATGCCCAGCTTCAA
Source organism: Methylomonas fluvii (assembly GCF_014850975.1). Taxonomy (GTDB): domain Bacteria; phylum Pseudomonadota; class Gammaproteobacteria; order Methylococcales; family Methylomonadaceae; genus Methylomonas; species Methylomonas fluvii. The sequence continues at coordinate 1,023,238 of NZ_JACXST010000001.1, forward strand.
AAAATCCGCAAACGCGGAAAATCGGGAGTCGTTTTGTGCGACGGATTGATCCGCAGGGGGCAATACCCATTGCAACTGGTCGTCCGCCCTGTTCAGCATTTTCTCGCTCAGCGTTTTACCTGCAGTGTCGCGCACCGTGACATATTGCTGATGCCCGTCCGGCAGCCAGGCTAAGAGTTTGGATTGCACCTGCAATTGTTGGTGCGGTACGGATTGAAAAATAAATTCGACATGGGCGTTGTTCTGTTCATCGTAATTGACAGCTCCCGGCGCCACGGCTTGCACATCAACACCATCAATATTGACCCGCAACTGCGCAGCCAGCATTTTGGCGATGTCCGGCTTAGCGGCTTCGCGCTCGGCGGCGCTGACTTCCGCGTCCAGGTCGCTGTCCATCGGCGCAAAGGCTTCGATGTCTTGCAGGGCAAAGGTCAATTTAGCTACAACTTGCTCGGATTTGATTGCCACATCGATTGAGCTAAGGCCAGGATCGTGCGCCGCTGCCCAGCTCGATTGCAACAGCAAACAAACCAGCAGCAGACATCGACCGGCGAACAGCCTATGCATTTTCCATCTGCTGCTCATTAAGGTTGTTCCCCATTTCCGTTGGCTTGCGCGGCTTTTCTACGTTTGTGAAGGAAGACCAAAAATCCCAGCACCATCAACACCAGAGCCACGACACCACCAATTGCCTCCAGAGGCAGATCGGCACCGTTGGGATCGACACCCACTTCCAGCGCAATGCGGAATTTATCGTCGTCTTCCATCGCTTCGCCGATCAACAGATAAAGAACGTAATCGCCATTTTTATCCACATCGGCTTGCGCTTCTACCGCGCCTTTCGGATACAGCTTGGACGGGATTTCGGCGACAGTGCTGATTTCGCGCACATCATCCGGGGCCTTCTGGCCGGTTTTTTCCACTTCCACCAATTTAATGCCAATCGGCGTGGCGCGAATATCACGGTCGATCAAATCGGCGGTGAAAAACATCTTGCCGGCTCTGGGTATTTTCTGACAAAACGGCACAAAAGCGGCTTTAGGATCGGGATTTTTGTCGTTCTTATCCGGCTGCAAATACGCACTGAAATGCACCGCGTAAAAATCGTTGGCGATGATGCAATCCAGGTCCGGGCGATTGCCCAGTGCATTGGATTGTTTTGTGCCGAAGCCGAGTTTGTCGCAACCGCTGAGTAAAAAGACGCAGGCCATGAGCCCGACTATAAAAAAGACGGGAAGTCGCTGAATATTCATAGAAATAAACCGATGTAAGAATGCAGACTAGGGTTTGACGGTAAATTCGAATTTACCGGTGACTATGTGAGTGTCCTCGGAAACCACGCGGTAGCGAATAGTGTAGGTGCCCGGCGCCAGTGTTGGCACGGTGGCGTAGATATTGGCGCCATTGGTCAGGCTTTGCGCGACATCGTGGTTATCCACCCGCTTGCCGGTGCTGTCGATGACGGCCAGGGCCTTGTATTCGCTGCGGACTGCGTCGTTAAACCATAGATCGATTTGCTTGGGCGATTCGGTGACGGTTTCGTCCTTAGCCGGTTGCGATTTCACCAGAATCGCGTGCGCAAATGCCGAAACCGGGCTAAATAACGCAATCGCCAACAAGCCGGGTTTTATTATTGTTGTTATGTCTAACTTGGGCATGACCACCTCTTAAATTATAAAAATCATTGTAAAACCGCCGCCGACCATTGCTTGCCGGCCGCCGATTGCTCTAACCACATTGCCAACAAGCCAGTCGGAGTGGCGACGATGCGCGGGAAGGTCGCGGAAGCGCTGGCGGATGATAGCAACTTGCTTGCCGACCAATGTTCGCCATTATCGACGGATTCCGAGACAAACACTTTAGAGCCTTCCGGCCCTAGCGCATCCCACACCGCGACTAAGCGCCCGGCGCCGAACGCGATGTCCGCATGAAACGCGCCGGCTTCGCCAAGCCGTTGCGACGGCGTCCAGTTTTTGCCGCCATCGGCGGACTGCATATGATACAGCCCCACCTGGTTTTCCGCGCCGGTCCATACCAAACTATGCAAGGAACCGTCGCCGGCTAGGCTCAAGCCGCCGCCGTTATGCGGGCAGCCGTCGAAAATCCAGTTGAACTCACCTACCGTACTCAAGCGTTGCCAATTGGCGCCGGCATCGGCAGTTTGAGCCAGCGCCATATCGCGCGGTTTCATATCCCGGTACAGTACATTCAACTTACCATCGGCGCCCACAGCCAGGCGATTCCAACAGCACGAGCAACTGGAATCGTCGATAGTCTGCGCCATCTCCCAGCTTTTGCCGCTGTCGCTGCTGCGCGCATAGCGCACACCTTGGTAACCGTTCTCGTCTCTATCATCCAGCCACACCGCATGAAAGCGGCCTTCAGCATCCGCCAATAGTTCGTGATGCGATTGGTCCGCATCGCTGCCGGTCGGTTTGGCGCCTTGCTGCCAAGTTTTGCCGGCATCATTCGAATAAATAGTGAATAACGGCCCCATGCCCGGCAATTCGCCGGTAGTTTGCCAGACGATCAGCAATTTGTCGCCGGCTGCGGCAATTTGTATATCGTTGCCGATTTTCGCCTCAACGGGCTGGTTAAATTGCGGACTCAAAGCGCTGGGCTGCGACCAATGCACACCGCCGTCTTCGGAATGCAGATAGCCTATATAAGGTTGCTTACTGCCGGTTGGTGTCGCGACGAAGGTTGCGTGCAGGGTCTGCCTGTCGACATACACATCGAAACTGACCAGATTTTGTAAGCCTAGCGCTTTGGCGTCGATAGGACTGAGAATCGCCTGCCCCAAAGCCAGCTTCGCAGGCGCAAGTTCTTGTTCGCCACAACCAAACAACGCCAAACTGGTGAGCACGACAACGCTCAAGTAAATAGCCTTCAAGTTCGGCATGGGTATGACGCCTCTCTGACAAAAAAGGCGATGATTAGACCATATTGACGCGCAAATCAGAACCGGGAAACACCGGCAACTTCGAGCAATGCAGGAGCACAATGAATAACAGCTGCGTCGATCAAATTTCGGCCCGCCGTTTGAAGGACAAATCGTTCTATCCCGGCATTGCTGCCAGCCCACTTGGTTTAAAGTCTAGCCATTGAAAAACTTAAAAATTGTATGATTGACCGTATCTATTAAAGCAAGTGACAATCCCATCGCCTTGTAGGGGGAAGGTAGCGGACTGAGATATTTGGCAGACGTTTTTTGACACAAAATCTTTTAATTTTGCATTGGTATTTAGGGAGATTTACATGAAAAGCATTATGTTGTTACTAGCGTTACTATCGGCAAGTTTAACCAGTATTGGCGTGGCAGCACACGAACTTAGTTATGCCGTTGTTCTATCCGGGCCAAATGAAGCGCCCACCAATAGCTCGCCAGGTCTTGGTAGCGGTACAGTCACTTTCGATCTGGACTTAGTCACCATGCGGGTTAATTTTTCATTCAGCGGCTTGCAAGGCAATACCGCAGCCGCTCACATTCATTGCTGCACTTCCGTTGCGGGCGCAGCGACTGCCGGGGTCGCTAGTCAAACGCCAAGCTTTGTTGGATTTCCTTTGGGTGTAACATCCGGCAGCTACGACCATACCTTCGATCTCAGCCTCGCAAGCAGCTATAACGCGACATTCATCACCAATAACGGCGGTACCGTCAGCAGTGCCCTAAATGCTCTACTGGCTGGCGCGGATGCGGGCAAAGCCTACCTTAACATTCATACAAACTTATTTCCCGGCGGCGAGATTCGCGGCTTCTTGCAACCAGCAGCCGTACCAGTCCCGGCTGCAATTTGGTTATTTGGCAGCGTAGTCGGTGTGTTCTCGTTAAGCCACCGTCGTAGGCAAGTTTAAAAGCAACCGATTTAGCATTAGTTGAAATGTCGGGTTACGCTCTATCGAGCTAACCCGACCTACGAGACTGCCGGATAACCTGCCGGCTATTCAAAACTGTATTCATCTTGCTACAAGCATAGACTTGGACGGCAGTTGATTCGGATAAATTTTCCCCTATTTCACTGGCGCAGAACCCGCCAAATCCATGTGTAACTGCGCTTGCAAACCACCTAGCTCCGACTTGGCAAAATCAATATCCGCCGCATGTAAAGCCACAATGCGCTGCACGATGGACAAACCCAAGCCGCTGCCTTCAACGCTATTGGCGGTTTCTAAGCAACGGTAAAAGCGCTGCGTGATGCGCTGGTAATCGTCGTCGGCAACACCGGGGCCGCTGTCGTCCACTGTCAGCTGCAAGCGGTTGTTTTCGCGGCGACAAGCTACTTTGATATGCCCTTCAATCGGTGAATATTTAATGGCGTTATCGATCAAGTTGCGGATCAATACTTGAAATAACTGTGGATTGGCGACGATCATCAGAGCCGGCTCTCCTTGCAATTCAATATCGATACGCTTGTCGCGGGCGGCGTGATCCAGATCGGAAATCACGTCTATCAAGGCCTCGTTAACATCAACAGACTGCTTGGCAATCCTGGCCTGTTGGTGCTGAACCCGCGACAAAGTCAGCAATTGCTGTACGGTGTGCGTCATTCGCGACACCGCTTGCTGGGCTTTTTGCAAGGCCTGATCGCGCATCAGCGTATCGGTGGTTTTTTGCGCCACTTGAATTTGCGTCAACAGACCGGCCAATGGCGTGCGCAGTTCGTGGGAAGCGTCGGACGTAAAATTGCGCTCATTAGCAAAAGCCTGTTCCAGCATCGCAAACAAACTGTTGATTTGTGTGACCACCGGCAACACTTCGTCCGGCAAATTTTCCACCGACAGCGGTTGCAGAAAGCCGGCGGCCCGGCTGGCCAGTTGCTCTTTGACCTGATTGACCGGCGACAAGGTGCGGCTGACGATCCACCAAATCATCATGCCCAATATAGGTAATGCGATCAAAAAACCGATTACTTGCTGGCCAGCGATGCCTTCCACCAATTCCCGGCGAATATCGTCGCGCTGACCGACATGAATTACATAATTGCCGTTTTCGGTACTCAGACTAAATACGTGCCAAAGCTGGCCATCCAGCATGGTTTCGCTGTAGCCGTTTCGAGTCAAGGATAAGGCGAATTCCGGCGCGCTTTCCGAGCGCAACACCAGACCCTCTTTTACGGAGCGTAATTGAAAGGCAATTTTGCGTTCGTACTTGTGGCCGAGGATGGGCGTGTCGAACAGCTCAGGAGTTTTGTCACGCTCCCAGAGTTTGGTCAGTGCTCGTTGCCGAACCATGTTCTCGACAAAGGCGTGCACTACCCGTGCCGACTGAGCTAATTCAGCGTTGAATAGTTCGGTGACTTCGTCGCGGGTTTGTTTGTAACTGAAGTAGGCGGTAACGCCCCAAACCAACAACAGCGAGGTTAGGAGCGACAGCAGCAGCTGCTTTTTTAGGGAGCGCGGCGCCAGACGAAAATGTTTGGCCATTAGTTCTCGTCGATGATGTAACCGACGCCGCGTATGGTGCGAATCAGATTGCTATCCAGTTTTTTACGCAGGTGGTGAATATGTACTTCCACCGCATTGCTTTCGACTTCCGAACCCCAGGCGTAGAGCGACTCTTCCAGACGAGCCCGGGAAATAACCTGGCCGATATGCCCCATTAGGTAACTAAGCACTTCAAATTCTTTTTGTGCCAGATCAACCGGTTTGCCATTGAAATACACTTGGTGTGCGGCCGGATCGATGGTAACGCCTTTATGTTCGATCACTGGCAGGCTATGACCATCGTGGCGGCGGGCCAGTGCGCGCAAGCGGGCGCAAATTTCCGCTAGGTCGAAAGGTTTGGTGACAAAGTCGTCGGCGCCATTGTCCAGACCGGCCACCCGCTCGGCGACGCCTTCACGCGCGGTTAAGACCAAAACCGGGGTGCTGTCCTTGCGGCGGCGCAGGTTTTTCAACACGCTCATCCCGTCCATGCGCGGCAAGTTCAAGTCCAACACCACCAGATCATAGTGGTTCAGTTTCAGCGCTTCGTCGGCCTGCGCGCCGTCGATTAACCAATCCACCGCATAACCTTCCAGCGTCAAGCCGGCTTTCAAGCCATCACCGAGGATGGCGTCATCTTCTACCAATAATAAGCGCATGATGTTTGTGTACCTATGGGCTGAGTAATTAACTTAGCCTGGATTGTAGCAATGATTTCTCAGTGTTCTGTGAGCGAGTAAGCAACTTAAAAGTTCGCTGGGATTGCAACTAAAACCCAGCGAACGGCGCAAGCCTCATTACGCCGAAAGGCTTCGTTCCAGATTGGCTCGCAAAGCTTCCAGAAAATCCTCGGTCGGCAAAAAATGCGAGTCGGTCAAATCGTCGCCGTAGATGCACAAGGCCAAATCCTTGGTCATTTGCCCGGCTTCGACGGTATCGACACAGACTTTTTCCAGGGTTTCGCAAAAAGTAATCAATTCGGCGTTGCCGTCCAGCTTGCCGCGAAACGCCAGGCCGCGCGTCCAGGCAAAGATCGAGGCAATCGGATTGGTGGAGGTCTTTTTGCCTTGCTGGTGCATCCGGTAATGGCGGGTGACGGTGCCATGCGCCGCTTCGGCTTCCATGATCTTGCCGTCCGGCGTCACCAGCGTGGAGGTCATCAATCCCAGTGAACCGAAGCCTTGCGCCACCGTGTCGGATTGCACATCGCCGTCGTAGTTTTTGCAGGCCCAAACGAAGGCGCCGTTCCATTTCAAGGCTGAAGCCACCATGTCGTCGATCAGTTTATGTTCGTAGACAATGCCTTTGGCTTCGTATAAGGCTTTGTATTCGGCTTGGTAGATGTCTTCGAAGATGTCTTTGAAGCGGCCATCGTATTTTTTCAGGATGGTGTTTTTGGTAGACAGATACAAAGGCCAGCTTCTATCCAGTGCCACGTTGAAACAACTACGCGCGAAACCGGCGATGGATTCATCGGTGTTGTACATCGCTAGAGCCACACCATCACCGCCGAAGTGATACACCTCGAAAGATTGTTCCGCGCCACCGTCGTCCGGGGTAAAGCTGATTTTTAATTTCCCCTTGCCTTTGGTGACGAAATCGGTGGCGCGGTATTGGTCGCCGAACGCATGCCGGCCGATGCAGATCGGCTGGGTCCAGTTCGGCACCAGACGCGGCACGTTTTTGCAGATGATGGGCTCGCGAAACACGGTGCCATCCAGGATGTTACGAATCGTGCCGTTCGGCGATTTGTACATTTTTTTCAGGCCAAATTCTGCCACCCGTGCTTCGTCGGGGGTGATGGTGGCGCATTTGATGCCAACACCGTGCTTTTGGATGGCGTGAGCCGCGTCAATGGTGATTTGGTCGTCGGTGGCATCGCGCTGCTCTATGCCTAAGTCGTAATAATCGATTGGCAGATCCAGGTAAGGCAGAATCAATTTGTCTTTAATGAAATGCCAGATGATGCGGGTCATTTCATCGCCGTCGATCTCCACCACCGGATTTTTGACGGATATTTTCTTCATAACGGCTCCTCACCTTTCGCTAAAAATGGCCTTCAGTATAGCCTGCCTACCCTTGAAGCAAGGAATGTTTAACGGCTTGCTCGGCTCTGTCTGCAGCGCGTCGCGCATTAATCGAATCACGGCAAAAACTAGGCTATACTGCCCAGGCAGCGTCTACGCATGCTGCCGTAAGACATTGTTCTGTACAGGGTTTTAGCAACAGGCTTTCCCCAGCAACACCGTTTTTCTTCAACATCCGATAGCAGGGCAATGAGCCAATAATAATAAAAAATCATTCTTGAGGAGGTGTAAATGACTGGTCAGATCTTCGATTACGAAGCGATAGTCATCGGTAGCGGTTTCGGCGGTTCCATCAGCTTTTGCCGGCTCGCGCAGAAGTGGGGTTCCAAAGTCTTGCTGGTGGAACGTGGCAGGCATTACCCGATGGGCTCTTTCGCCCGTTCACCCAAACAAATTTCCGACAGTTTTTGGAGCGTGGAAGGCGAGGCGATTGACCGGCCACGCCACATTCAAAACAAAAATCTGCGCGGCCTGTTTGACGTCCGCAATTACAAAAAAATGGATGCAGTGATTTCGGCGGGCCTGGGCGGTGGCTCGCTGATTTACGCCAACGTTTTCCTCGAACCGCCCGAACAGGTTTTTGAGCAGGGCTGGCCGACCGGCTTGGATAAAACCACTCTCGCTCCTTATTATCAAATTGCCAAACAAGTCTTGGGCGCTCGCCCGGTGCCATCCTGGCAAACTGACGACCGCAGAAAAATCGTCCGCACCGAACTGTTTCAAGAATTTGCCGCCCACGATAATCGCACCAGCAAACTGGCCGACATCTGCGTGTTCTTTGGTAACGACTACAACTACCAAGGTTCGGACGCACCCATCCCCATCGGTTTGCAGGAGAAAAACCGTTACGGCGCCACGCAAACCTCTTGCACCTACTGCGGCGAATGCGACATCGGCTGCAACACCCATTCCAAAAATACCCTCGATCTGAATTACATTCACGCCGGCCAGCATCGGCATGGCGGCCAAGTGTTTACCGATTGCCAAGCTGAAAAAATTATTCCGCTCAATGCACAGGGCGATGACGATACCGCCGCCAGCGGCGAATTCGGTTATCGCCTGGAATTTCAAAATTTTGCTTCAGGAAAACTGGAAAGCTTGAAAACCCGCCGCGTCGTGGTGTCGGCGGGTACCTTCGGCAGCAACGAGCTTTTGCTGCGCTGCCGCGATGTGCATCGCAGTCTGCCCAAACTCAGCGCACAATTGGGGCGTTGGTTCTCCGGTAACGGCGACTTTTTATCGTTTGCCATCGAAGGCAAAAAAGACGCCGATCCCAATTACGGGCCGGTGATCACGCAATACACCGATTACAACTTGTTTGACCGCTTTAACAGGCAGCAGGCCTTTGTATTGGAAGATGCCTCTTATCCGGCTTGGCTGGCCTGGTATATCGAAGGCGTATTCCCAACCAGCACCTTACGCAAGCTGGTCCGCGCATTGAAAGCGTTGGTCGAATGGCTGAAAAAATATCTCAGCAACGGTGTGTGGAACGGTTCGCTGGGTTTTTCCTTACATGAAATTTTAAAGGACGATTTGTCTTCAAAATCCGTGGTGATGTTGTGCATGGGTCTGGATCACGGCGACGGCACGCTGACACTCAACCAGGCAGACCGTATCGATCTGGACTGGCCGCAAGAGACCAGCATGAGCTTGTATCAAGCCATCCTTGCGGCCGGCGAGCGCTTCAAAAAATTTGTCAAATCCAATTGGTTTTTCCCGCTGCCGACTTGGGACTTACCAATCCGTCATAACGTGACCGTGCATCCTTTAGGCGGCTGCATCCTGGCCGACTCGCCGGACAAAGGCGTGGTCAGCGGCCATCCCGAGCAGCGTGGCCAAGCCTTCGGTTACCAAGGCTTGTATGTGGTGGACGGCTCGATCTTGCCGAGCGCAGTCGGCGCCAATCCGGTGGCCACCATTTCCGCGACCGCGGAATGGATAGCCGAAGGCATCACCGGCATCAAGCCCGATGCCAGCCTGGGCGTGTAAACCTAATTCACAGGAATATTGACATGACAACTACCAACAAAACCTCATTCGAATTTACCGAAGAAATGAAAGGCTATCTGAGCCTGGGCCAAACCGCGTTCGAAGACGGCTATCAGCAAGGCAAGGCCGATAACCATTACTTCATGTTTCATCTGACCATCCAGAGCGACGATCTTGATACCTTTCTGGAGTCCGAAGCGCATCAATCGGCGGCCATCGGCTATGTGGAAGGCGATTTGATCGGCGGCCGGCGCACGGTGGACAAAGGCGTGTTCAATCTGTTCGTCGATAGCGCCGATGCGGACCGCAAACAAATGCTCTACCGGCTGTTTTTTACCGATGCTAATGGTCAGGCCATGACCTTGAGCGGCCGCAAGCAAATTCAAAACAACGTCGGCCCGGACTTATGGGCCGACACTACCACCTTGTTCACCAATTTGTTCAAGGGCCATGTGGAAGCCCACAAGGAAGCCAAAGCCAAGGTTTACGCCACCGGCTTGCTGTATATCGAAATCATGGATTTTGCCAAACAACTGACCACAATCCGCGCCAGCGGCGAAACGCTGAAAGACCGCCTGCACGCGGTGGAGCGCTTCGGCGGCTTCTTTTTGGGTGCGTTGTGGGAGGTCTACAAACCATCCATGTTGCCAAAGATGGGCGGCTTCGAACGGGAAATTCCGCTGTATACCCTGGAAGGGGTCAAGGATGCGGAAGTCAGCACACATCCATTCACCACCGCTGATCGGCTGGGTCTGAGTTTATTGCGCTTCAAGCGCGCGGTGAACGACGATGTCGTGGTCTTGGTGCCGGGTCTGACCGCCGCCAGCGATATGTTCATCATGCCGGAACATTACAACCTGACCAGCTATTTGCTGGACCACGGTTTTAGCGATGTCTGGACTTTGGACGGTCGGATCAGCAACCGCTATTCCTATAACCTGCATCGGCACAACTTCAACGTCGACGATCTGGCGCTCTATGACATGCCGGCGGCCATCGCCACCGTGCGCGCTGCGGTCGGTCCTTCCGCTCGCATTCATGTCATCAGTCACTGCTTTGGGGCGTTGGCGTTTACCATGGGTCTGTTCGGCAAAGCAGTGACCGGCGTGCGCAGCTTGATCGCCAACGGTGTGGCGTTGACGCCTTGCGTGCCGCTGCCGGCCAAGATCAAACTGTATCTGGGGCCGTTGGCCGCCGATTATATTTTGGGCGTGGATTATTTGAACCCTTATTGGCGTCGCGAACCGGGTTGGGGCGCGGGTAAATTGCTGGCGACTGCGATTTCGGCGTTTCATAAGGAATGCGACTCGCCGGAGTGCCATATGCTCAGTTTCATGTGGGGCTGGGGCTTTCCGGTGTTGTACAAACACGAAAACCTGCACGATGTGACACATCGCCGCTGTGGCGACTTGTTCGGCGGTTGCAGCGTCAATTACTACCGGCATGTGTTGAAAATGGTCAATGCCAACAATACCGCCGTGAAATATCAGCCCAACGAACCTCGCTACCGCAGCTTGCCGGACAATTATTTCCAGCATGCCGCCGAGATCGACACGCCGTGTCTGTTCGTCGCCGGCCAAGACAACGCCTTGTTCCGCAACTCCAATATCGTTTGCCACCAACGTCTGGAACAGATCGTGCCGGGCCGCCACGAACTGGCAGTGATTCCGGATTACGGCCACGCCGATGTGATCATGGGCAAAAATGCCGCGCAAGACATATTCCCACGCTTCGTGGAATTCCTGAATAAACATCGCAATTGAGGAATGCAGCTATGACAAGTACCCAAGAAGATTTACAACTAACGCTGGATACGCTGCAACCGACCAGAACCCGACCAACGGCCGGGCTGAACCGGCTGTGCATCAGCATCAGCGATCTGCATTTCACCGATAACACGGTCGGCAATCAAAGCAGCGAGGAAATTGTCTGGGCCGAATTCTTCGCCGACATCGCCAGTACCTGCAAAACTCAGCAAGTCGACGAATTGACGCTGATCCTAGACGGCGACGTGGTGGATATGATTCGAAGCGCGGTCTGGGCCAAGCACGGTGTCTATCCGTGGGAGCGCGACAAACCTGAATTTGCCGTGTGCCTGCGTAAAATCATGGCCGAGATCGTCAGCTTGCACGCCACCAACGCGGACGGTTTTTTCAATCATCTAAAACGGCTTCCCGACGATCTGAAAAATACCCGGCTGGAAGTGATTACTCTGCTGGGCAATCACGATAAGGAAATTTTCACCGATCCGGTCACCCTGCGGATGTATTACGACGAGTGCTTGGGGCCAAAGTTGGCCAATTTGTCAGCCGAGTATCGGCAGTGGGTCGGCAAGATGTATTTCGATGACGAACAACATTTTTCCGACCAAAGCAGCGTACCGTGGCTGCCGTTTTATTGGGGAGATGCCGAGTTGCGGGTATTTATTACTCACGGCCAATGGCGGGATCGGGAAAACAGCTTGGCATTTACGCCGGGCAACAATTTACCGGGCTGGAGTACCGGCGACGGTTGGCGAGCTAAGGTTTGGCAGCAACTCCATTACGCGCCGTTCATTGAGGCCTGTTTCGGCGATACGGTCGCGGCCGGTGCGCTGTCCACGTTTATCTACCGTTGCAAACTCAAGCTGAACGATCAGGACCCGGATCAAGCCAATGTCAGCCGTATCAAACGCATTCTGGACGAATTGGATTTGTACCGGCCCACCTCGGCGGCAATTGCCCGGATTCTGCAAGAAACCCGTGACAAAAAAACCGGCGACGAGCTGCGGGACATTATCGAGAATGAGTTATACGAAACCCTGTGTCTGTGGTTGAGCTGGGATTACACGCTGAGCAGTTCTCCAGCTTGGCGGCGCTTGGCGTTTCGCGTCGCCAGGGTGTGGCTGATGGTCACCGGTCCATTGCATATGTTCCGGGTGCAATTGCACTTGGTCCGCGGTGTGTTATGGCTTTATGACCAAGTACAAACACTGCTTGACTTGCTCGGACCCAGTTCGGTGTATCGAGAAGACGGCGCCAGTTTCAAAAATTTGCAGGTGTTTCCGACATTTCAGGATTTATTCCTGCAACAAGGATTTCGGCTGCACGGCGAAGGCCATACCCATATCCCGCTGCAAACCGAAGCGGATATCAAGCACACCGAGGACGGCGCACCAAGCCGAAACTTTACCTACATCAACTTCGGCACTTGGCGCGACCAGTTGGTAGGCAAAGAGAAAAAAGGCTACCGCCGCCGCGGCGTCGGCCGCAGTCTGTATGTGCTGAACAAGGTTACGGGCCAACAACCGGGCTATCGTTTTTTCGTGAACGATAATTTGTCCTGGAGCGACAACATGGATCGACTGTAGCGTTTTTTGGCGACGGTGGCCGGATAGTTGCGTCCGGCAGCCGCCACGCTTGGAATTGGCCGGCCTGTGTTAGAATCGGTCCAATGCATGAACTAGACACATTCAAGCTGATCGAGCGGATCAGCGCCTTGTTACGTTCGGAAGAGCGCAAAAAATACGCAGCAATCGGTTTGCAACCGGTACATGGCCAGGTGCTGGAGTATCTGGCCAAGTGCAATAAATACAGCAATACCCATGCTGCGGTGGCCGAGTATCTGGGCTTAACCAAAGGCACGGTATCCCAGACTATTCAGATTTTGGAGCGCAAGCGCTATTTGGATAAGACCACATCCATTTTGGACGGACGGGTGGTACATCTGAGCCTGACAGAGGCCGGCAAACAGTTGATCGACGAGTTAAAGCCACTGGATGTTTTTAAGCAGGCCGAATCCAAAGTCAGCCGCCAGGAGTTCGATACCATAGGCCAGGCGCTGCAAACTACGCTGGGCGTGCTGCAAAAAGTGAATGACTCGAAGAGTTTTGGTTTGTGCCGTTCCTGCCATTATTTTTCGGTGGAACAGCATCACTATCAATGCGGATTAACCGAACAACCCTTGGATCGCGAGGATACTGATAAAATATGTCGTGACCATTTACCAATTCCCAATTCATTCATAGACCAAGAGTAGCTACCATGTTTGATCCCAAAGCCATAGACAACCTTGCCGAGCGTATCGCCGGCGCCATTCCGCCCGGATTGACCAACTTGAAAGACGACGTCGAAAAAAATGTCCACGCCTTGCTGCAAAGCGGGTTATCCAAATTGGATCTGGTTAGCCGCGAAGAATTTGAAGTGCAAAAAGCCGTATTGGCGAAAACCCGCGCCCGTTTGGAAGAACTGGAAAAACGCGTCGCCGAACTGGAACAACGGATTCCGCAAGCTTAAAAAAGCCATGTCGCTGGCCGTCGTTTACAGCCGGGGCCGCTCCGGTATAGACGCCCCGCAGGTGACGGTGGAAGTGCATGTCAGTAGCGGCTTGCCGGCTCTAAACATAGTCGGCTTGCCCGAGACGGCGGTGAAAGAAAGCAAGGATAGGGTACGCGGGGCGATCATCAACTCGCACTTCGAATTTCCGTTCCAGCGCATCACTATCAACCTGGCACCCGCCGATTTACCCAAAGAAGGTGGGCGCTTTGATTTGGCGATTGCCTTGGGCATCCTGGCCGCTTCCGGGCAAATCCCCAAAGACGCACTGCACGAATACGAATGCATAGGCGAGCTGTCGCTAGGCGGGGAGTTGCGGCCTATTCCCGGCGCGTTGCCGGTAGCGATTCATTGCCGCAATGCTTTTAGGCAACTGATTCTGCCTGCTGGTTGCGCGGCGGAGGCGTCGTTAATCAAGGATGCGCAACTGCTGCCGGCCAGAACGCTGCTGGAAGTCTGCGCCCATTTGGCGGGCCGGCAAGCCATCGCGCCACCCGACATTAATCTCAGCTTCGAGCAAGCAGTTCACACGGTCGATTTTGCCGACGTGCATGGCCAATTTCACGTCAAGCGGGCGATGGAAATCGCCGCCGCCGGGAAACACAATTTATTGATGCTTGGGCCTCCCGGCACCGGCAAGTCCATGCTGGCGGCACGCTTGCCGACTATTTTGCCGGAACTCAGCGAACAGCAAGCCCAGGAAACCGCCGCGCTGGCCTCGATCAGCGACCATGGCTTGAACGTCAGCCGCTGGCGGCAGCCACCGTACAGAGCGCCGCATCACACCGCATCAGCTGCGGCTTTGGTTGGCGGCGTGTAAACCAGAACGTATTTTGCGACTGACCGATATTTGAGGACTGATAAATGCGACTATGGTAATTTCGCCATTATTGCCTTAATATTATGAGCGCTTTTTGCGACTGAGTACGTGTGGGTGTGAAATTGGCATTCAACTAATAGCTTCTAAGGTCACTTACTCTTGCCTACAACATACGCAAATCCAAAAAGCAGCCTGTACCACCAAAACATAAATCCAGATATACCAATTATTTACGATTTTTAACCGATAAAGAGGGCAATAAATGTCAGGATCAAATGGAAGTAGCGGTGTTGGAAGCGGCTTTTGGGAAAGCGAAGAGAGTTGTGAAGCATTAGTAATTGACACACAACTTAGTTCCCCCAAACCTGACGTTATTTCGGATATCTCAGTTGGCGATCAGCTGGAAATTTCGGCACAGCCAATTGGAACTACCACAGTAGTCGTTGCGCTACATAAGGGTAAAGTTGCAGGTGGATTGGCATCCCCGAAAATACGACGGTTGCTTGAATGTTTGGCAGGTGGCACTCGGTACGTTGCTCGAGTCACCGATAAGAACGACGGTCAGATTCGCGTGCGTGTTAGTCCTCAATGAATTCAACAACAAATAATACTTACCCTATAGCAGTCGTCGGCGGGGTGTATCTTGAGCGCTGCATGCGACCAGCTTGGCAAGAGGTGTACGGTTCAGCAGGAAGAGCAGCATCCGCCATGGCGGCAATGGGCGTATTTGTTGAGCTACACACCTATTACGATTCAATAACAGAGCCTGTATTAATTTCTCGAGCAGCCATTGAAGGATTTAAGTTCTCAGGGGAAAGCATTCAAAAGTCTATACTTTTTGATTACGACCACGGCTTAGCCACTCCACGCATCTATAGTTCTGATGGTAGTCAATCTTCGCTACGCTTACAGGCCGAACAGGTTTTACGCTTCGGCATGCTGGAAGGCAGCGCATCTGTTCATGGTAAGAGAGTTGTGTACGACCCGCAGAGCCCAGCAAAGCCTGAGGCATTTCATCAAAACGGATCTACAGCAAACGAACTTGCTCTGATTCTTAATCGTCGCGAGGCCCAGCTGTTAAGCGGTGGGGAAAGTAAATCAGTTGACTTAATTGCCAAGTCATTGGTTCTTGATGGCCATGCTCAAGTTGTAGTCATTAAATGCGGTCCACTGGGTGCTTTGGTTCATGATGGTAAGTCAACTGATCTAGTTCCAGCCTATCGGTCACGCTCCGTATGGAAAATAGGATCCGGGGATAACTTTGCTGCACATTTTGCATTGCGATGGATGGAGGAAGGGAAATCGGCCGCCGAAAGTGCGGACCTTGCCTCACGAGCAACGGCATACTATTGCCAAAGCAGAGGTTTTGCCATACCAGAAATATTCGAATCATTCACACCAGAAGCAATTGTTCCCTCTGAGGCATTTCGAAATGGGCGCCGTCCGGTTGTCTATTTGGCAGGCCCTTTCTTTACTTTAGCTCAGCTCTGGATCGTTGAGCAAGCACGGAAAGACTTAACGGATATGGGGCTTGAGGTATTCTCACCGTATCACGATGTGGGTTGCGGTAGTGCTGGGGACGTAGTGATGTTTGACTTAGCGGGCATCGAGAGAGCAGACATCATTTTTGCCATTGGCGACGGCATGGACTCAGGCACAATTTATGAGATTGGCTACGCTAGAGCCAAAGTTAAACCTGTGATCGTTTATTGTGAAAACGAGTCCCAGGAAAACAAAAAAATGATGCAAGGTTCGTCATGCCTTATGTGCGATGACTATGTTAGCGCTATCTATCATGCAATTTGGACTGCGTGTAGTCTATGAGGACTGCTTTATTATTATCTGGTGGAATGGATTCACTGGCTATTGCATGGTGGAAACACCCTGACCACTGTTTTACTATTGATTATGGGCAGCTCGCGGCCGAAGCAGAGATAACTGCATCAAAGGTTATCTGTGAGAAATTGGGCATCGAGCATCATGTCATCCGTATCGATTGCAGGTCTCTGGGCTCGGGAGATATGGCTGGTACACCTCCAGATGGATATGCCCCTGCCAGCGATTGGTGGCCCTATCGAAATCAAATGTTGCTAACCTTTGCCGCCATGAAGGCCTTACCCTTGGGTGTCAAGTCGCTTTGGATTGGCTCCGTAAAATCCGATAAGTCCCATCAAGACGGCACTATCCAATTTTTGGAAAGCATGAGCGCCTTACTGTCTCTCCAAGAAGGAGGCATGACAGTTAGTGCTCCTGCTATCGATATGACGACTCCTGAACTGATTCGACACGCAGGCGTCCCTAAAAATATTCTAAGTTGGGCACACAGTTGTCATAAAGCAAACGTTGCGTGCGCAAACTGTCGAGGATGTAATAAGTATTTTGAGGTGCTTTATGAGCTCAATGGCGGAATGGATAGACTTGGGTAATCCTTTCCCCCGTCTGGTGCCTAATTGCTATACACCTATAAGTTGGCCTAAGAGAAACGTAATTCAATTACCCCTGACAATTACTGCCGAGGAAAGACAGGAATCTGTAATCAATATACTGCTTCGTCGTCGCACGCGACGCCAGTTTTCTAATTTGAGTATGGAAGCACTTGGCTCTTTACTTTGGGTGTGCTGCCATACTCAAGAATTAGGTAGTGACCACTTAGGGTTTCCTTTGTCACGCCGCCCAAGCCCATCGGGCGGCGCGATTCATCCCGTCCACCTTCTTGTGCTGCTACCCCAAGAAAACTGCTGGTACCGTTACGATCCTAAGGAACATGCATTACACGAAACGCCCAGTAAACTGGATGCAACGATAGTGAGGAGTTCTATGCAAACCATAGTTGCTGCACCATCGGCGACATTGTTCATCCTTGCTGCGGAACCAGAGATGACAGCAGCAAAATATGAGGCCTCTGCAAGCCTAGTATGGAGGGATGCCGGCGTGATACTTGGGATATTAGCTATCGCTGCAGAAGCCCTTGATCTCAGTTTTTGTCCATTGGGAGTAACTGGCGAGCCTTGGGTAAGCCAGTTACTCGAACAACCGGGTTTGTTTGGTGTCGGCTGTGCCTTTGTTGGAGCGACTCCGTCCTCTTGATGAATTAGTCACAAGAACATTAGACGACGAGCGGGGACGAACTCCGGCTAAACTCCCTCCCATCAACTGAGTAACGGTCCTAGGGGAGGACATCATTTCAAACCAGATAATTGCATCTAGCTCAGAAGGGCGGGCTCCGATAGCCTGAGCAAAACGTATAAATTGTTCCTCTAGTTCTAAATAGTTCTTCTCTACCGTTAGGTTTTCATCAAAGAACTTCGCCAGTGCACCCGCACGCAGTACGTGAATATCCAGAATTGCGACATCATCCGCGTTTAGCCAGTTACGTGCGACCCACGACGCCGTTTTGAGTCCAATACCAGGCAATTGGATGAGCCATTGGCGTAATGTCTTTCCACTGTTTAATGGTGGAGTTTCTGTAGACAGCCGCAATAATGCTTTACTCAAATAATGTGCTTTTTGTTTTGCAAAGCGGTATCGAATCTGACGACCATCGATTTCAAGCGGGTGGGAAAGTACATCAAATATCTCTGATTCGGTTGGAGTATTAGCCAGCATACCAAGTGTTTGGAGTCTTCGAAATGCGGCAAGACCGACATTAGCCGGAATTCCATGGCCGCCTAGAAGACACGCGCCGACCTCCTCGGCAAGTGTACTTCCTAGTCGGTGCCGTGGGGATATTCCTGTGATACGGCGTGCCATGACTTGGTAAGTCCAATATGCTGGAGTAGGAAACGCTTCAATTGGTCCCCAAGGAATTCCAGGTAGCACAAAGGTGTCTGAAGATGGCAGTTCGATTTGCACTACGGCAGAGTCTATGAAAATTGCAGCGGACTGCCTCATAAGTGTCTCGACTCGGTTAAGTACTGGGCATTGAGTGCATGCAAAAGGTGCTCTCGCTCAACTGGTTCCATACGGTCAAACCGATCAAACAAACGCTGGTGGCGGCGCTTGTTCGTCTGCCGATCTCGATATGTCTCCCCGAAATATGAAGCATCATGAAGCTTAGTTGGGGGGGGGAAATTCATCCAGACACACTCTGTACGTACATCTACGTGGGTCTTTGACAAAAACGTTGATTTGCGCCAATTTGCCAGTCGCAGCTCATACATCGAATTGTCGTAACCCGAAAGCATTACCATGCAAGGCAAAGCAATCAAAACATCCAACAGCCGGCAATGATCCTTGTACGAATACTCATGCCGATAAATTTTCGAATTTCTTCGAGATTCGGGTAAATATGGGGGGTCAGCATAAACTAACTCCCCTCCTTGAAAATCATATTTCTCAAGAAACGAAACGGCGTCACCGTGAACAAGAGTGCAATAGTTCGGATACCGTTGCTGCCAGTTAGCAATAACCGCCTCATCTGCATCGATACCAAAATTGATTTGAGCGGTCTTTTTGTTCCTTAGCACAGCTCCGCCACCTAAGTGAGATTCAATATAGGTTGTGTGTGCTGGCATCAAATTAATTAGCCGCTGGTAGCATTTGCCTTTTCCGCCTGGGTATATCATGCACTAATCATCGTCAATTCTGACGATGATGTCAAGTAGAGCAAATCAATTAATCGTCCGTGATTTTGATCTTGCACATGGTTCACAGACATTTCGCTAAACCACCATTTAAACCGGTATCGCTTTTTGCCTATTGTGTTTAGTAGACAAGGATTTGAAAGATTGCGTTAAATTTTACCGTGAGATATGGGGCGACTTTAATGTTCCTGTTGATATTCGGCGAAGGGTTTCTAGCTGCACTCGACTCGTGGCGTGCTTGGGCACGTGGTATCAATCTGTTCATCTAGGTTTTTCACAGGCAGACTGACGGCCGTCGATTAACCGTAAGCGATCTTTAACCACGTCTAACCAATTGCCTGGAACGTATTGATCTCCGGTGGTATATTGAAGAAATAAAATAACTTAATAAAGAACAAAAATTAGGAAGTTTATATCTTCACGAAAACTAACAGAATTGAAAAATGAAGCTTGCTCCAAGTGCGGGCAATAATATTCGGCTAAGCATGAAGCCTTGCCACTGAAATATGCTGATGAGTTTATTTGTTCTTGTGGCGAAGGATTAAAATCTTGGCGTGAAACTGGGATGCACGTTCATTTGACCATCAACAACGAAAACACTCAAAAAGAATTTAATGTTTTTCTTATGAATGATGAAATAACAATAGAACATCAAGGTAAAAGTTATTCTGCGGAATTCGTTGTACATGGTGATACATTAATTATGTTTCTTCCAGATGGCAGCCAAAAAGAAACGGAACTAAGAGGTTTGAAGCCGGAGTTTGCAGCAAAAACTCATCTAAGAAGCTATATATCTAACAAAAAAACTTAACAACGGAGCGGGAATGTATTGGATAGTTGAGTGCCTTATTTTGTTTACTTTTTGTTAGGTTACACATGGCTGGTCCAACACTGTCAACAATCAAAAGGCTTTTCGCCCTCTCCTGTAATCAATGTGCATTTCCTGATTGCCACACACCACTAATCGAAGAGTCAGGAACGATTACAGGCGAGATATGCCATATCCGCTCTTCAAGCCAGGGCGGCCCGCGCTTTGACGAAAACCAAAGTGATCTTGAGCGTCATGCTGCAGCCAATCTCATACTTCTCTGCGCGCGGCATCATAAAATAATCGACTCCGAACCTAATAAATATTCAACGCAAGTTCTCGAAATTATAAAGCGCAAGCATGAGCAACCTGAATTGGTTGAAATTTCTCCGATGACAACTAAGGTGGCACAGAGACTTTTGGACAATTACATGTCTGTGACCATTCAATCGAATTCAGGTCAAATTGCAATTCAGAGTCCTGGGGCTATTCAAGCACACACTGTAAACGTCAAAACTACGAAGTCGAAGATTACAATTGCACCACCGGCTGGAAGCATAGCAAACGATAGAAAAATGTTGTCTTACTGCAAATACTTAATTGATCGCTATCAAGAATTTCAAAAGGGTGATTCTAATAAGACTGGTGATTTCAAGTATATGGCTATTCACGCGGCCCTGAAGCGTGAGTTTAAGTGTGATTGGAAATTACTGCCAACAGATCGGTTTAACGAGTTGATTACTTTCCTTCAGCATCGTGTAGACAATACCAAACTGGGTCGTATCAATCGTGCAAAATCAAATCCGAACTATCACCCATTCGCAGATCATGAATAAAAAGTCCCGCGAATTTCCATTTGAATTGCATATTCCAGTTCAAACCTGCCATCAATTCCGATTGAAAACCGCCACTACTTCCGGTTCAAACCAAGCATCGATTCCGATACCATTACGCCATTATTGGACCATTGCTTTTGAACGCAGCAAATTGACGCAATCGACCCAGGCTGCGTAAAAACGTAAAAATTCCAAAGCCAGCGGAAAATCCCTGGGAATTATTTTGCCATTCGTATGGCCGAGTGGGGTATATTTTCAATGGTATCCAAGAAAAAGCGCCCAGTGTGGGAGAAATTTTGAATTTAAATTTTTATTTTGGGTTTTTACACAGCCTCGACCCCAAGCGGACGAAGGCGCTTATGATTGACTTGACAGAGGTTGGGCGCTACTAAGCAGTTATTCAAGCCAATGAACGGATGCTTTATTACAATTCCGAGCTAACCAAGTGCTTTTTAAATAGTTTAATCGACATCACCTTGCTGAATTTTGTGTAGTTTATCCAAAAGACTTGTTAAATCTGGGATAGAAGTTTCCACACTTGCTGAGTTTATAGAATCACTTATTTCAGGGTCATTCTTGGCTTCGATGTCGGTGGTTTCTTTTGATCGTTTGAGATTTTCCTCTTCCAGATAGCTGTTAAGTCGATCCATTAGTTCGTCATGACGCTGAGGAACGTTATCAAAATGCCCAAAGCTGCAGCGCTGTATAAATGGCCGCATGACGAATCGATGCTGTGATGACTTGAAGTATTCGTCACAAAAGTCACGAACCATTTCATGTGTTACGGGACGCAAGTTAGAAAGCTTATCTTCATGTTCATTCAATCGGTCACCTTTTCCTGCATCCAACCAAAAGCATGGGTATGCACAGCCTCCGGTCACTCCCTTCAGCGACACACGACCGTCAAAATATATTTCTGGCTTACGAACGCCTCCTTGGTAAGTTGACTTTATATCAAGAGCAGAGTATGCAACCAAGTACGCTAGATCTACAGAAATAATAAATTTTCGCGGCGTCGCGAGTGTTGCAATTCTAAATCCCGTATCAATAGATGGGCCTATGTAGTCAACCACTATTTGATGCCCGTTGCTGTCACACTTATTTCTATATAGTTCAAATGCTGAAATAACAGGGTCATCGGGAATATTATTATTTTCCGATCTATCACCGAAATTGTTTTCGAAGCAAACAAAAGCGTTATTTATCGGGAACCCTGCAATCCATGCCGAACCTTTAATATCTAAAATAGCCTCATCGTCCCGGTTTTGAAATTTTGAACGCTGCTCATGCATGGTTTCAACCCATGCACGGATCAAAGCGAGCGCTTCTCTTGGATCTGACAGTCTAGCGCTATATAAGATTTCATCGCCTCGCCCTTTCCAGAACTTTGGTTCTGCCTTGACCACAGCAGCCCAGTCATCCGGTAGATCTTTTTTTGTTAGCTCCCATTTTCGTTGAAAGCCAGTAGAAAATTCGCGAAAGAACCCTGATATAGCGTAAACCCAGGACTCTACTGGGACTTTGCCGGGTAAATATGTGTCGTCGTGTCTAGGGCTACGTCTTGCAAGCTGTTTGAATGCTGTCGAACCTACAATATCAGCACTTAAAAATAGGCGAAGTTCTGGTTCAAACCGCGAAGGGTTTTCTTGATCCATTGTTTATATCAAATAGGTTGCTGACCACATTTCGACGAGAATCACCCAATTGCTAAGCTTTAGCGCTAGTTGTGTTTTTGTTGGATGAATAAATAGTTTGTACAGATATTTTTGGCTTGTGCGGCTGACAAAGTTACATATGCTGTTGATTTTTATAGATACATCATGTACTAGGTAGCACCAAAGGTTATGCTAGACCAAGATGCCCTGCCATTACTGTCGCCGCTTGCTGGGATACCTTGAACTTCTCGGATAGCAATAGAATATTGCCGCCTACTTCAATAAAGTAATCTCTAAACTCTTCCTCTGGCATTAAGAAAGAAGCGGCAAACCAATTTGCCTCAGTTTCAGCCCTATTTTGTCCATATCGCGCTGCACGCATAGGTGTTTCCTTATCTGGCAACAAATAATGCAGAAAATAATGTCCTAACTCATGACAAATTGTAAAGCGATCTCGCAACTGACTAGTATGATTAGCCAATATTACTCTAAAATCACCAGGCTTTTCTATAACTATTGACCCTGAATTAGATTCTTTCAAATCCCACAAATCATCATAGATAATACAACCGCCAAGAGCCTGTATAATAGGCAACAAATCATCTCCAGGGTTATAACTAAAATGCTTAGTTACAGCCTTTGAAAAATTATTGATTTCTGCTCGCGGTAGGTTGCATGATTCTGGCTGACAATAATGTTCAGACATTTATAGCCTCCTCATAATTTTTATTAGTTAATTCCAGAGATTAGAGATACTAGACTAAGAATTGTTCCCGCCGAAATAAAAATCGCAGAATATCGTAAGACGGTAAATTTTTGTTTAGCAATTTTTGACAAGTCAAACGAATGGGCAAGAATCTCAGACCTAAAGTCATCATCACTCATACCGAGAACCTTGTTAACAAAATCATTTTTACTTGGATGACCATCCACAATATCCAGCCATGAGAGCACCCTCCCATTTTGCTCTTTGCCAAATTTTGGCCATACACATATCAAGGATGAAAATATAGTGAGTCCCAAAAACAAAATTGCAACTTCGCCAAAAGCTTGGCCTATGCTCAACTGACAAATATGTGCTTGAAACGCATCAAAGGCATGTTGATTCGAAAGATAGCCAAGCTCTAGTGCACTGCTGGCCAAAAAAAAAGAAGCCTTTCTGTCAGCAAACCCTATCATCTCGCGTATATAACCGTGCTGATGCGATATAAAATCTTTGGCTACATTCGGTTTGCTAGTCTCACTTTCCAGAGGTTTTACGTTTGTTGTTGACTCACTCATTCTTTATAGGTCATATGTAATTAACAAAACCATCTACAGTCAGCAGTGGAATCAAACTTGTTAAGTCGTTACTAGCCCGTTTACCGTAGCAATCACTACAAATTGTAGCAGCATGATTAAGTATCAAAAAGAAAGCTCGCACAATGCAAGCTGCGCATCTTAGGTAACCGACAGATTCTACAGAAAGTCTTGTCAAATTTCTACGGGTAGACCAGAACGAGAACGGAAGCTTTCTGACTTAAAACTGCCGTAGGACTAAATTTTTGATCGTCCCTTAATGGTCGATCCTTACAGCTTGAGAAGATTGAAATCCAATCAAGCCATTCGCTTTCATGTGACCGGGTACTGCTGCCACTAATTTTAGCTTGCTGCTCTGCAAAATTGGCAAGGTAAACCGGTCGAGGCGAATCGGTGAAGGTGTCCGTCTGGAGGTGAGTATTGTCGATCCAGTGATTTTGGAAGCCTGAGTTTAGCTCAGGATCTCGATGGATTCGACATGGCGTTCCGGTGGTTGTGAAGGAAGTTTTTTAACCTAGGAGAATGATGGTGTTGCTTAGATAGGCGTAGTGGGCGATGATAGCGTCCAGGGATGATCGTTACAGCGGGTATTAATTTGAAAGGGTAATTGGTCGATCCCATGTCAAAACGCCACTACCGCCGAAACCGCTCAATAGCTGGAGGCTTGCTGTCAGATACAGCTTTCATGACCAATCGTTTTTCATGGCAAGGCACCTTGGTCCTAGGTGGTGTGCAATTTGTCATTTTTTACTGATTGCTGCCGGCGTGAATTAATCACCAACTCGATTCGCTGCAAAGCAATATGTTTCGGCCATTGGTAGAGCCGATATTTGAGAAGCGTTTGGATTGGCTCCAGTGGCTCGCAATAGCATTCGCGCTGATCTGCGGGTTCTTTGTGGTTTGACTAGACACCACCGGTTATCCTCAGCTTCTGTGGAAAACCCTGTGACAAAGCCGTGAAAACGTAACCTAAGCAGCCGCCAGGCAACAAGGAAGGTCAAATTGACTGAAATTTGGTCAGCGCTCAGTCGCGAGATATTACAACCGCCGCGCAAGGTCGATGAGGCTGTTGACCGGCTTTTGCTCATCATGAACGACACCGAACGCCATGCGGTTGCCAGCGTGCAGGAAGACGAACTGGAGCAGTTCCACTTTTGCCTTGGCGTTGCGATCCGGAATGCGTTTGGGCTGCACAGCCCCGGCAGCGAGTTGGCGGCGGCTTGCGGCGCCGACATTCATCCGGATGATGCAAGTAGCGTCATTATCCGGGCGCTTTGGGAGCGGCTGCAGGATGACGCATAGCGATAGCCAGCCAGGGTCTAAATATTCGGTAGAAACAGCAAACGGGCCGATTGGTCAGCGAGTTGCGGCGCTCCAGCGCGAGGCGGGCAAATGCAAAGGTGCCGAATTGCCAGCTGCCGTTGCCTGCTTACAAGAGGCCGCTGAGTTGATGCGGCAACACCCTAGTAGTTATTCTCTTAGCCAGTGGTTAAGCCTACCATTAGTTCTCCAGCAAGTAGGGCGCTTTGAAGAAGCTATCGAGGAATTTCATAGGCTGTTAGATGAGGTTGAAGAGCGCGTCAAAAATGAGGCTCCACGCCAGATACCTACTATCCGACAAAAGTTTGTGCACCTCAATTATTTCCAGATATACGACCAAATGAGCTTGGCTTGTAAGCGCCAGGAATTGGTTAATCAAGCGCAGCAATATGCCTTACTGGCCTCACAACACTACCAGGTGTTTCTGGATTTGTCGGTGGAATCTTATTACTATAAGTCTACACACGAGCGACCCGACGTCACGGATAATTAACTTTCCACATCAATTCAGGAACAGGTTTTGTTTTTGCCGCATCCATTCACCTGTCGCCAAGGTCTGTATCTGCAAGGGATCTAAGCCACGTTGTTGCTATAGTCGATGTCTTCAAGCACGGCCTGGGAATAACGGAGTTTGGTTGTTTTCAGGAGTCTTTCGATTTTATCCTTTCAGGATATTCGGGCAAAAAACTAACATTGAATCTTGCCTAAGTAAACATAAGGCTCAGCCAATTCAATTCTCATTTAGCGTCATTTCGTTTATACTCTCTGCCACGATTAGGTGTCTTGGTATGCGTTCTGCGTATCAAGGTGAAACGGGAAGTCCGGTGCGATTTGAGATTAATCTCGGTCAAATCCGGCGCAGCCCCCGCTGCTGTAAGCCTGATGAATCTCCTTTTTGCCACTGCACGGTTAGTGTGGGAAGGCGGTAGATTCAGATGACGGCAAGCCAGAAGACCGGCCTGATCGAATGTAGGATGCCGACTCCGGAGGGGAGCCGTATGCCAGCGATGCAGCGTGAGCTGTATTTGTGCGTGCGTGTTTTCTTGCTCGGTCGGCTCCAATTATCCCTGATATTTTAGGAGACTCGACATGTTCGTTCTAAGCCCATCCCAACCGGAAACCCTGGCAACTCCTCGGCCTGTTGCCGCCTTGTCCGCTATTTTACTGGGTTTTACCCTGCTGTTAGTCGTCGGCTTCGCACCGCTCGCCGAAATACACAACGCCACTCACGACACCCGTCACGCCACCGGCTTTCCTTGCCATTAACGCCCGATATGTTCAAACACATGGTGTTTTCATCGGCATTGGCTGGCATCGCCGCCGCCCTGCTGTTATCGGTGTTACAGATGTTTTGGGTCACGCCACTGATTTTGCAGGCAGAAATGTACGAAGTTGCCGCCGAAGCGGATGCCCATGCACATACTGCCGACGACCATACTCACAATGCAGTCGCATGGCAGCCTGAGGACGGCTGGCAGAGAACTGTATCTACTATCAGCAGCAACGCCCTGATGGCAATAGCTTTTGCCTTGATGTTGACCGGCGCCTACGCCCTGCGCAAGCCATCCGGCATCCTGCAAGGCTTGGCTTGGGGCTTGGCAGGTTACACCGTCTTTTTCGCCGCGCCTTCTTTAGGCTTGCCGCCGGACTTACCCGGCACCAGCACGGCAGCAGTGTTGAGTCGACAAGGCTGGTGGCTTGCTACCGCATTGGCAACAGCGTTCGGGCTGGGCTTGCTACTTCTGCAAGGCCGCTGGTCATTACGACTGCTTGGCGCATTGGCCATGATCACGCCACATTTACTGGGCGCGCCGCAGCCTGAAATCGTTACAAGTCTGGCACCTGAGGCCTTGCAAACACAATTTCGCTGGGCCAGTACGCTGACTAACGGCGCGTTCTGGACAGTGTTAGGCATGTTATCGACCATAACGTTTAATCGGACGCCAAACCAGCCATGAACGCTAGCGATAAAACCGATCACACCCTGGGCAAGGTCTGGTTCGTGGGGGCGGGACCTGGCGATCCTGAACTGATTACCGTCAAGGCCCAACGCCTACTGCAACAAGCCGGTGCCGTCCTTTATGCCGGCTCGCTGGTCAATCAGGCAGCGACGATGTACGCGCCGGACACATGCAAAATTCGCGACTCCAAAGACATGACGCTGGCGGACATTACCGACTGGCTGATCGCTCAAGCGCAGCGGCATCAAACCGTGGTGCGCTTGCAAACCGGGGATCCCGGCCTGTATGGCGCACTGGTGGAAATGGTGCGGCCGTTGGATGCCGCAGGTATTCACTGGGCCGTGGTACCGGGTGTATCGTCTGCGATGGCAGCTGCTGCGGCTGCCGGTGAAACACTGACCTTGCCGGAAGTCACCCAAACCGTGATTCTTACCCGGGTCGCCGGACGCACGCCGATGCCGGCGGGTGAAGAACTGGAAGCCTTAGCTGCCCATCACACTACTTTGTGCATTTTTCTTTCAATCACCTTGCTCCCGGAAGTCCGACGCGCCTTGCTCGCCGCCGGCTGGGAGGACGATGCACCGATACTGGTGGTACAAAAAGCCAGCTGGCCGGACCAGGAAAAAATCGTTCGCGGCACCCTTAGCGACATTGGCGCTAAGTGCCGGGCGGAAAAAATCAATAGTCAGGCGATGATCATCGCCAGCCCTGCCCTGGGTGCGCGTTACTGGCCGGAGATTCAGCATTCAAAACTTTACGATGCCGAGTTCTCGCATCGATTCCGTCAAGCCGTCAAACCCTAAAACAACCTATGCAAAATCAAACCATCTTATTGATCGGCCACGGCTCACGCGAGCCATCCGGCAACCGGGAAATTGTAGCCTTTGCCGAGCAATGGCGCGCCCACCAGCCGCAATGGCGTATCGAAGTGTGCTTTATCGAGTTCGCCGAGATTCTGATTGAAGAAGGGCTGGATCGGGCGGCGGCGCATGGCGGCCAGGTGGTCGTGGTGCCGTTGATTCTAAATGCCGCCGGCCACGTCAAAATGGAAATCCCCGAGCATATCGAACATGCCCGCTTGCGGCATCCGCAAGTCGCGTTTGTCTATTGCCGCCACCTGGGCGCCAGCCAAGACATACTCGCCATTCTAAAACGCAATCTGCGCAAGGCCTTGCATACGCTGGACATGCCGGACCCGCGCAACACCGGCGTGATACTGCTGGGCCGTGGCGCATCGGACCGGGTCGCCAACGGCGAAGTCGCCAAAATGGCGCGCTGGCTGTATGAAGAAGGCGAGCATCCTATGGTCGACATCGCCTTTACCGGCATCACTCATCCGCGCTTGGAAGCCATCGTGCAGCGTCAACACACGCTGGATATGCGGCAGATTGTCGTGTTGCCATACTACCTGTTTACCGGCACCTTGATCGAACGCATCCACCGGCAGGTCGCGCGCTTACAACGCCAATACCCGCAGATTTATTTCGGACTCGCCGACTATCTGGGTTTTGAAGCGGAAATTTTCGCCATGCTGGAAAACCGCATCACCGAAGCCACTGACAGGCTAGCCCCGGCCATGATGGAGTGCGACGGCTGCAAGTACCGAGAATTTGCCGCCGACCATGGCGATGGCCACCACCATCACGCGCACGCACCCCAGGCCAGCGTATGACCAGCAACATCGTCACCGAGCAACTTACCGATGCCGGCCGCCGGATAGAGCACGACTCGTTCGCCATTGTCGACCGCGAAGCCGGGCCGCATCACTACAACGACCAGCAATGGCAAGTGGTCAGACGCATCATTCACGCCTCGGCCGATTTTGAATTCAACGGCCTGGTACGTTTTCATCCCGAAGCGGTCGCCGCCGGTTTGCTGGCGATTCGGCGTGGCGCGCCGATAGTCGCCGATGTGGAAATGATCTGCGTGGGTTTGTCCACACCTCGGCTGGATTACTTCGGCGTCGCTACGCATCATTTCATCGCCGATGCGGATGTGATTGCCCAGGCCAAAGCTGAGAACAGCACCCGCGCGGTGCAAGCCATGCGCAAAGCCCAGCAACTCAATTTGCTGGACGGCGGCATCATCGCAATCGGCAATGCGCCAACAGCCCTACTGGAAGTAGTGCGGATGACTAGCGACGGCTTAATCAAACCCGCTCTGGTGATCGGCATGCCGGTGGGCTTTGTGTCGGCAGCGGAATCCAAAGCGCTCGCCAGTGAACTCAGGGATATTCCCTGGATGGTCATTGACGGTCGCAAAGGCGGCTCGACACTGGTGGTTGCCGCTATTCATGCATTGTTGGCGTTGGCCGAAGCGGAACAAACCCAGCTTGGTTAATTTGAGTTGATGGAAAAAAAGCCGAAAGGCACCCGCAAAGGTTACACCACCGGCGCTTGTTCCGCTGCGGCGGCACGGGCGGCGGCGCTCGGCTTGCTGCAAGGCGCGGTACCTGACAGCGTGGAATGCGAGTTGCCCAACGGTCAACGGATAACATTCGCAGTCAGCAACGGACATTGCGCTAACGATTTCGCGCAGGCGGTGGTTATCAAAGATGCCGGCGACGATCCTGATGTGACCGACAAAGCCGCGCTGACCGCGCACGTCCGGCTGCTGCCTGATGCGCCGGGTGAAGTGCTGCTGAAAGGCGGCGCCGGCGTCGGCACCATTACCATGCAAGGTTTGGGTTTGGAAGTGGGCGGGCCGGCAATTAATCCGGTACCTAGGCGCAATATAGCCGCCAATGTGCGCGAGGCTGCCGCCAGCTTGCTCGAACAGGCTGGGCTGGAAGTGACTATTTCCGTACCCGGCGGTGAAGAATTGGCGAAAAAAACCCTAAATTACCGGCTAGGCATTATCGGCGGTATTTCCATCCTGGGCACTACCGGCATCGTGCACCCTTATTCCACGGCGGCGTTTAGGGCCAGCGTGATTCAGGGGATCGAAGTCGCGGCCAATCAGGGCCAGCACTGTGTGGTACTCACCACCGGCGGTCGCACGGAAAAATTCACCATGCGCGAACTGCCTGAACTGGCCCCGGCCTGCTTCGTGCAGATGGGGGATTTTCTCAAGTACGCTTTGGATACCGTCGTGCGCTGCGGCTTGCCACAAGTGGTAATCGGCGGCATGGTCGGCAAACTGACCAAAATTGCCCAGGGCGAGACCATCACCCATGCTAATCGTAGCGCGGTGGATACCGACTTGCTGGCGGAAATTGCTGCCGAAATCGGCGCTCCAGCTGCGGTTTGCACCGCGATCAGCCAATCGGAAATGGCTCGCTATGCCAGCGAACGCATGGAAGAACTGGGTTTGATCGGCGAATTTTATACGGCGTTAGGCCGGCGAGTCATCGCCACCTTGAGCCAGCGCTACACCGGCAAATTCCGCTTGCGTGTGCTGATGTGCGATTTTGACGGTAACAAACTGGCGGAAGTGGCAGGCGATGTCTGAGATGAACAACCCTTGCCGAATTATCGGCGCACTGGACAACGGCGCGGCGGGTTTAACGCCCAGCACATTGGCGCTTGTACAAGCTGCCGATGTCGTGATTGGCGCAAGTCGCACCTTGGCACTATTCGCCGCTAACATTAGTGCCGATGCCGAACGCTGCGATTTAACCGGCAAGCTGTCGCAACTCCCCGACTGGATCACTTTAGCCCGCGAAGCCGGTAAACAGGTGGTGGTGCTGGCCACCGGCGACCCACTATGTCATGGCATCGCCAGTTTTTTGCTTAACAAACTTGGCCGTGACAGTATCGAAATCCTACCCAATCTAAGCATGCTGCAATTGGCCTGCGCCCGACTGGGTGTGGCCTGGCAGGATGCGCGCATCGGCTCGGTGCACAGCTGTGATGCCGGCGAATGGCAGATTGGCGCTACACCCAAGCATGGATTATATGCCTTGCTGAATTTGCTACGGCAATCTGGTTTAACCGCCGTCTTCACCAGCCCCGAAAACGACCCTGCCCGCATTGCCCGCATGTTGCAGATCGAGTCTTTAGCCGATGACTATGAAATGGCAGTGGCGGAATGCCTGTTGCAGCCACAGGAACAGATTTCCGATTGGTTGAAGGTCGATGCCGCCGCGGCCGGCAGATTTGCCGATCCCAATATCGTCCTTTTACGCCGCCGGCAACCGGTGATAAGGGAAGCGCTATTTGGTTTGCCCGATGAACGTTTTAAGCAACGTAAACCCGACAAAGGCCTCATCACCAAACGCGAAGTGCGTGCGGTGTCGTTGGCACGGATGGCTTTGCTGCCGGACAGCATCGTGTGGGACATCGGCGCCGGTTCCGGTGCGGTTGGGCTGGAAGCGGCACGGCTGTGCCCGCACGGCCATGTCTACGCTATCGAGAAAAATGCGGATGACGCGGCGATTGCGCTGAGCAATCGCGCGAGTTTGCGAGTGAGCAACTATACCGTGCTGCATGGCCGCGCACCGGCCGGGCTGGAAAACTGGCCCGACCCAGATGCGGTATTCATCGGCGGTTCCGGCGGCGAATTACGCGCACTAATCACCCTTTGTCTGCAACGCCTGCGACCCGACGGTCATTTGGTGATGAACTTCGCCACTCTCGAAAATCTGAGCACGGCCGTCGAAGCCTTGAAAACAACAGGCGCGCAATGGGATGTGCTGCAACTGCAAGCCGCGCGCAGCAAGCCGATTCTGGATATGCACCGCATGCAGGCGGAAAACCCGATTTGGGTGGTCTGCGCCCAGCCTGCCAAGAGCATACTCAACGACCATGATGACTAACGTATCCCCCGGCCGCTTATACGGTGCCTCGCTCGGCCCCGGTGATCCGGGGCTAATTACCCGCCGCAGTTGGGCTTTATTGCAACGCCCGGATATTTACTGGACTTACCCCATCCGCCGTAAAGGCGCCGACAGCTACGCCTTACAAATTGCTCTGAATGCCGGCTTGACCTTGCCAGCCGACCACAGCCCACTGATTTTTCCGATGACCCATGACACGGAAATCCTCGCCGCTTACTGGCTGCGAGCCGCCGAAGCGGTGCTGATCCGTTTGCACGCCGGTCAGGATGTGCTGTTTCTGGTGGAAGGCGACGCCTCTACTTATTCCACCTTCGGCCATCTGGCCCGCACCGTGCGCGCGCTGCATGCCGGTATCGCCATCGAAACCATGCCCGGCGTGCCGTCGTTTACCGCCGCCGCAGCGCGGTTAGCGATGCCGCTGGCCGATACCGATGAAACCGTGGCCATCATCCCGGCCAGTTACGGCATCGCCATGATAGAACGCCTGCTCAACGATTTTGACACACTGGTACTGCTGAAGGTTAAGCCCTTGCTGGACGATATTTTGGACTTGCTGGAACGGCGCGGCTTGCTGACTCATGCCGCGCTCATCGAAAAAGCCGGTAGTCCGGAAGAGCGCATCGAACGCGATCTGCTAAAACTGCGCGGCCAAAAAGTCAATTATCTATCCTTACTACTGGTTCGCAACCCGGATCGCCAGCGCGGCGAAATGCTGCGGGGATGCCGGAAAAAATCCTCCCTCTCCACAACTGAGACGCCATGAACTTACTTATCCAACCCCGTATCGCCCTGGTGGCGATCACCAAACACGGCGTCGCGCAAGCCTTGCGCTTAGCGGACCAGTTACCTCATGCCCGATTGGCTGTATCGGAAAAATTCGCTGCCGGCTTACCCTCTATCGGAAACACGGTCGAAATCCTGCCCGGAGCGTTAAGCGCCAATATGGGCGGTTTGTTTGCCCGTTACGATCAATTGGTGTTGTTTATTTCGTTGGGCGCGGTAGTGCGTTTGATTGCGCCGCATCTCAAATCCAAAGACGAAGATCCCGGCGTGTTGGTGGTTGACGATGCCGCGCGCTACGTAATTCCGGTGTTGTCCGGCCACGTCGGCGGCGCCAATGCCTATGCCGAACAACTGGCGGCGTTGTTGGGTGCGGAGGCGGTGCTGACCACGGCGTCGGATGTCGGCAAGACTATCCCGGTGGATATACTCGGCCGCGAGCTGGGCTGGCAGGTGGAAGCCCCGAAAATCAATATTACCCGGGTTTCTGCGCATGTCGTCAACGAAGAACCGATTGCTTTCATCCAGGAAGCAGGGTCAAAACACTGGTGGACACGGCCAACGCCATTGCCGGCCACTATTCGTTTGTTTGAGCGTCTCGAAGACGTGGATTTGACGCGCTACAAAGCGTTGTTGTGGGTGACCCGGCGGGAGATTACCCCGGAACAATGGGAACAACTCGCGGAGCGTTTGGTGGTGTACCGACCGCCACTAGGGCAGGAATAATGAACGTCATCCTGGGCTTGGGTTGTGATCGGAATGCCTCGTTAATGACTTTGAACACCGCAGTCGAGCAAGCGCTGGCACTGACAGGCTTGGGCAAATCTGCTGTCGCAGGTGCCGCCAGCATCGACAAAAAAAACGACGAAGCGGCCATATTGCAACTGGCTGCCGATAACGCTTGGCCGCTGACGTTTTACCCGGCCGAGCGACTAGCACAGGTGCCGGTGCCCAATCCGTCGGAAGTGGTGCGCCAATACATGGGTACACCGGCGGTGGCCGAGGCGGCGGCTCTATTGGCCGCCGGCCCTAGGGCGGAATTATTAGTAGAAAAATACAAATACCGGGGCGAGGACGGCAAGAACGCCACGGTTTCAATCGCAAGTATCAACGAAAACAACATATGAAGGCAGGCAAAATTTTATTGGTGGGCTTCGGCCCCGGTGCGCAAGCACATATGACCTATCGGGCGCGCGAGGCTATCGCCGAGGCGGAAGTGGTGATTGGCTATTCCACTTACATCAAGCTGGTACAGGAGCTGTTGGCAGGCAAGGAGATCATTCGTAAGGGTATGACCGAAGAAATCGATCGCTGCGTCGAGGCTTATGAGCAAGCCTTGCTGGGCAAAACCGTGGCGCTGATTTCTTCCGGCGACATCGGCGTTTACGGCATGGCCGGACCGACTTACGAAGTGCTGCTGCAAGCGGGCTGGACGCCGGACAGCGACATCACCGTGGAAGTCATCCCCGGCGCTACCGCGCTGAACGCTTGTGCTGCACTGGTTGGCGCGCCGTTAACACATGATTTTTGTTCGATTTCGCTGTCGGATTTGCTCACGCCCTGGCCGACCATCGCCAAGCGCTTGCAAGCAGCGGCGCGCGGGGATTTCGTGGTGGCCTTGTACAACCCGAAAAGCGGTCGCCGCACCGGCCAAATTGTCGAGGCGCAGCGGATACTGTTGTTACACCGCCGCCCGGAAACGCCGGTTGCGATTGTCAAATCGGGTTATCGCCGCCGGCAGGACATCCAAATGACGACCTTGGCGCAGATGGCCGATTGCGACATCGGCATGCTCTGCACGGTGTTGATCGGCAACAGCAGTACCTTCGTGCGCGAAGGCCTGATGATCACCCCGCGCGGTTACGCCAACAAATACGACAGCCTGACCGGCGAGACGAAAAACGGCGAACAGGCCGGGAGTTCTTTGAGCATGGGATTGACCGGTTGGCATGCTTGCGTGCGCCAATATTGGCGCGAAAATCCCGTTACCTCGCCGCGCGAAGTAGCAGCGCATTTCGATGGGCCATTAGGTGAGGTTCTGGCGGCTATCGCTGCCGCGTCCCCCGCTGACGAAGCGGGGGATCTGGCCGCACGCTGGTTAGCCCTTGATCAAGTCGATGCCGTATTAAATGCCGCCAGGGACTGGGGGCGATTGCGGGCCGTGGTGCGCAGCGAGACAGGTGCGGTGGCGGAATTATTGTTGGAGGCCAAGTATTTTAGCCAACGCGGCGATTGGTTGAATCTGACCAACGAGCATTGTCATTTGCATGTCGATAAAAACAAAATCGCCAGCGGCTGGTTTTTAAGCCAGGGCGACAGACAGCATGGGGTTTATTTTGTCGATGGTCATGGCGCGGTAGTGTTTTCGCTGTTGCTAGTGAAATCGGCCGAGACATTTGACGACGCGGCGTTGCATGCTTTCCGCATAGCGTACGACCAATTTGGCCAAGTCATGACGGCTATCCAAACCGTTGAAACTGTAAAGGAAAGCAGCGATGAGTGATGCGTACATGCCGGAAAAGCCCAAAATGGGCGAATACAAACGCCATTTGCTGGTCTGCACCGGCCCGCGTTGTGCGCAAGATGGACAGTCGCAAGCTCTGTTCGATAGTCTGGGCGCCAAATTCAAGGCTGTAGGCCTGGATCAGGGCGCGTTGCGGGTCAAACGCAGCCGGGTATCTTGCTTTGCCACTTGCAAATCCGGCCCGATCCTCTGCGTGCAACCGGATGGCGTTTGGTATTACAACGTCACCGATACCAATCTCGACCGTATTATAGAGCAGCATCTGCTGGGCGGTGAGCCGGTCAGCGATCTTGTCTTTCACCAGGGGCCTGTTTGTCGTAATGACTGCTGAATCCCTTTCCAATAAAACGCATTCATCGCCGTTAGCACTGTTTGTCGATGTCTCCGGGCAACCGTGCCTCGCCGTTGGGGACGGCCCTGTGGCTATGCGAAAAACCACCGTGCGTCTAAATGGTCGTCCCTGAAAAAGCCGATATTTTCCGAACACCAGCATTCAGGCCGACAATAAAAACGGCGCGCTCAATGGCCGCGCCAAAATCCGACATGGCGGTCTCCAAAAATGAGGCAAAAAAATCCTCAACTGCCTGAGGATCATACGGATATTGTGACCAGCACCGCATAAGATGGCATGCATGGCATCGCCCAGTTCGCCTTTCAGGTAATTGCGGCCCAGCAATCCGTCGTTTTTGAGGTGCCCGATGACGGGTTCGATGGCATTGCGGCGTTTGAGGGCGCGTTTGAGTCGCCG
Organism: Methylomonas fluvii; assembly: GCF_014850975.1. Lineage (GTDB taxonomy): Bacteria > Pseudomonadota > Gammaproteobacteria > Methylococcales > Methylomonadaceae > Methylomonas > Methylomonas fluvii. The sequence goes on from NZ_JACXST010000001.1 coordinate 1,059,162, forward strand.
GGTGTTTATTCCTCTCTTTTGCCGGGCTTTGTAAATGGTCACGTTCGGGACCTCGACACCACGGTATCCTAAATCCACAAAAGCTTCTTTTGCGCGTGTACCGCTTAGAATCTCCGCCTGTTCCAGACACGATTCCAGGGTGTGTCCATCGTAGGGATTACCGGAAAAGCTGCGGGCGCCGAGCACAAAATTACTTTTGTTGGTGACGGTGATGCCCACTTTGACGCCGAATTCATACTTCTTGTGGACTTTGCCTTTGGAAATGCATTCGACTTCCGTGGCGTGGAAACTGTACAGCTTGTTTTTATCCTGGGGTTGTTGGTTCAAAATCCGTTGGGTTTTCTCTAGCGTCTCTTTAAAAGCCAATTTGACTGCATCGGATTGATCCGTCAATTGGCGCTCGATATCTCGGTAAACCCGACCCACCAAAGTTTTGAGCTGTTTGAGCATTTTGCGTTTGCGCTTCATTTGCTTGGCATGACTGTACCGGTTCGCCATCATCAGCAAATAGGGGGCTTTGCGGTTGTAGTTCTGCCGTAGTGTAATCTCATGCTGCTCAGCCAGACGTACCATGTGCTGGCGACAGCGTTCATACAATTTTCCATCGGTCGGATACGTGATGGCTTTCTCTTGCACCGTGCTATCAACCGTCACCGATTCAAAATCCTGTTTCTTCACGGTCTTGCTGGCTACGCCAGCCTGGATCGTCACCGATAACATCCACTCGCAACCTTCTTCTCCGATCCGTTTTCGCCAATAGGTCAGTGACGTGGGGTGGCAAGGTATCTGGTGTTGGAAATACTCTTCGCCACAAAAATATTGCCAATAGGGATTTTCAAGCCACTGTGCCACGACCGCTTCGTCCGAGCGTGCAAACGCATGTTTGAGGTAATGAAGCCCGGCAATAAGACGCGTTGGCAACGCCGGAGCGCCTTGGTTCTCGGTAAAAAATTCACCGAACGCATCATCCAGTACTTTCCAATCGATCAAATTTGCCAGTTGGTAAAGCTCATGCTTCGGATTCAACAGGTCGGCCAGTGGTGTGTTGAATAGATCGATTTGGCCGCTACTTTCTTGGGATTTTGGCTTCATTTTCGATAAAAATTTGCAAGAAATTAATATCTATTTTACTAATTTCTTGCAATTATTGCCCGTCTTTTTCTTCAATTATTTATTGTGTTTCAATGCTTTAGCCGTGAATTTGTGGCTTTTCAGGGGCGACTAAATGATCCCCACCACGAATAGTGGACACTTCGAAAAGCGAGTATTCTCAATCGAAGAGAGGTACTTACAGGGATTACTCAACCTTCACTCGCTATCGCTTCGTTTCCAAGGTTTCGCGGCGGATGCATTACATACGGCAACTAAATTTCGTTAGACTTTTTGCATTAACAGCGCTAATGCGTTTAAATGGGAAAGTTATTGGAAATAAGTTACCAAGGATGAAAACACTTGACCTAAAAAAATTCAAAGACCTCAAGGGGTCTGGAGAGTTACTCTGCCTAGATTGGTTTGGAGCAATATCACCAAATGAACATGAACCGGACAACCCTTTACTGGAGTGCTACTTTACACCTATAACCATTAAAACTGGTTCGACAAACGATTATATTTCCAGGAATTATTCCTCCCAAGTTTGTATCCAAATATCCGTTGGTTATTTACCGGCGCTTTATATAGGTCAAGTATATAAAAATGGGACACATGACCCATCTATCGAATGCGGAAATACTGATATTATTGAGCTTGAGTTTGATTCATCAAACAATAATTCGTCGTCCCTGAAAAAGCCGATATTTTCCGAACACCAGCATTCAGGCCGACAATAAAAACGGCGCGCTCAATGGCCGCGCCAAAATCCGACATGGCGGTCTCCAAAAATGAGGCAAAAAAATCCTCAACTGCCTGAGGATCATACGGATATTGTGGCCAGCACCGCATAAGATGGCATGCATGGCATCGCCCAGTTCGCCTTTCAGGTAATTGCGGCCCAGCAATCCGTCGTTTTTGAGGTGCCCGATGACGGGTTCGATGGCATTGCGGCGTTTGAGGGCGCGTTTGAGTCGCCGGGTGTTTATTCCTCTCTTTTGCCGGGCTTTGTAAATGGTCACGTTCGGGACCTCGACACCACGGTATCCTAAATCCACAAAAGCTTCTTTTGCGCGTGTACCGCTTAGAATCTCCGCCTGTTCCAGACACGATTCCAGGGTGTGTCCATCGTAGGGATTACCGGAAAAGCTGCGGGCGCCGAGCACAAAATTACTTTTGTTGGTGACGGTGATGCCCACTTTGACGCCGAATTCATACTTCTTGTGGACTTTGCCTTTGGAAATGCATTCGACTTCCGTGGCGTGGAAACTGTACAGCTTGTTTTTATCCTGGGGTTGTTGGTTCAAAATCCGTTGGGTTTTCTCTAGCGTCTCTTTAAAAGCCAATTTGACTGCATCGGATTGATCCGTCAATTGGCGCTCGATATCTCGGTAAACCCGACCCACCAAAGTTTTGAGCTGTTTGAGCATTTTGCGTTTGCGCTTCATTTGCTTGGCATGACTGTACCGGTTCGCCATCATCAGCAAATAGGGGGCTTTGCGGTTGTAGTTCTGCCGTAGTGTAATCTCATGCTGCTCAGCCAGACGTACCATGTGCTGGCGACAGCGTTCATACAATTTTCCATCGGTCGGATACGTGATGGCTTTCTCTTGCACCGTGCTATCAACCGTCACCGATTCAAAATCCTGTTTCTTCACGGTCTTGCTGGCTACGCCAGCCTGGATCGTCACCGATAACATCCACTCGCAACCTTCTTCTCCGATCCGTTTTCGCCAATAGGTCAGTGACGTGGGGTGGCAAGGTATCTGGTGTTGGAAATACTCTTCGCCACAAAAATATTGCCAATAGGGATTTTCAAGCCACTGTGCCACGACCGCTTCGTCCGAGCGTGCAAACGCATGTTTGAGGTAATGAAGCCCGGCAATAAGACGCGTTGGCAACGCCGGAGCGCCTTGGTTCTCGGTAAAAAATTCACCGAACGCATCATCCAGTACTTTCCAATCGATCAAATTTGCCAGTTGGTAAAGCTCATGCTTCGGATTCAACAGGTCGGCCAGTGGTGTGTTGAATAGATCGATTTGGCCGCTACTTTCTTGGGATTTTGGCTTCATTTTCGATAAAAATTTGCAAGAAATTAATATCTATTTTACTAATTTCTTGCAATTATTGCCCGTCTTTTTCTTCAATTATTTATTGTGTTTCAATGCTTTAGCCGTGAATTTGTGGCTTTTCAGGGGCGACTAATTCAAAAAATGAAACAACTATTTCTAAAGCAAATTTAAGTGAAAAATCAAAATTAATTAACGCGCAATTCAAAAATACAAGCACTGAAGCTGGGGCAAAGTTTCTTACTGGGAACATTTTAAAAGCAAAATCGCTAAAAACCCAGGAAAGCTCTGAAAAACATTATTCATCCAGAACAAAGATATTTATACACGAGATTGAGTTAATACGGTTCTATTTCACTAATTCCGCCTTTCTAACTAAAAATATTTTTTCTGACTCCTTCCAGTCAGCCAATATTTTCTCTCGCATTATTAACAAGATTCATGAAGAGCCATCATTCGATGTAGAAACCAAGTCAGCGCGCTTTGTTCATCGCATTGGATTTTCTAAAAATGACATTCCTATACTGGGCCGAATATTGTTTGAACCTGATGGTCGCGGGTTAGAAGCGGTAACCAAAATTCAAAAATCGATTTTGGCTAATCGTATTAATGCGTGCTCTCACGAGGGCTATCCTCGGACAAACTTTCCTTTCAATGGAAAAACGACACTAAAACTTATAGGCCGACGGATCTCTAACAACGAAACCAGTGACCCCTACTTTCTTGTGCATCGCATGTTAGCGTGTTCAGCTAACTTTCCTTTCAAAACTTTGAGTTATTGCTGCGAAGTCTGCCCAGGTGGCAAGGCTGCCCCTGAAAATGCACCAGCGGCTTTTCCAGGCTCCAATACTGTATTTAAAGGCCCCGCTAACGACAACAGTAAATTTGGAGATAGCGTCAGTGATGAGCCTCCCTTAGCTGGCTCTGAAAAAGTAAATACAGAGCTACCCAGTCGTGAATTCGGAGGCCTGCAAGATGCAAATCTCGTTCATGAAAAACTTAGAGACTGCACACATACATCAAAACCAAAAGGCCGCAAATATTTGGAGCATTTATTCAATACCAGCACTGGTGGCAGCACCAATAAAAAAAGCTCCGCTGTTGGACAAGAGCTTGATTCACCACCAGAGCCACCACCCAAAGTTGCTATCGATCTTGCGCTTTTTATGCGAGTCATTAATGCAATTAAAAATAGTAAAAAAGGCTGGACTTGTAAAACAATTCAGGTTGAAGATGGTTTTACACGTGATGGAGAAAATTATTCATATTTTCCAAAAGTTGCTTGTGATGTTAAGCATATAAACCGCCAATTCTCATACACAGACTACGGAAAAAAAATACGCCGACAGTTTATTTGTGTTGAATTCAATATAGGCAAGAAGTTTATGTATTTATTCGAGGCACAACGTCGATCAAGAGAAAATGGTGAATCTAATAAACTCGACTATATAGAAAAAATGTCGGTTCTTCTAGTCCGTCAATATGATTTTCAACAGCTAACTTCCAAGGATTTCTCAGAATTACTTGAGAGCACTGTAAAAAAAAGAACCTGGAATATTCCAAACTCTAAGAATGCAGTTCTGATACTTGATCGGTCATCTCACAGCCTTAGCGATGAAGCTGAAGTCGATATGACACGCAGGATTACAGATCTAATTCAGCGCAATATCAATTAGTCAATCTGAAAATTTCCATTATTACTACAGGTTTTTCGTTCGACTGTACGTCAAATAGACTAAAGTGATTTGAAAGCTGACTATTAAGCGACTCACTTCTGACATTGACGCTAATATGCAATATCAGCTTTAGGCTGTATTTTAACCTTTAAGCTTGTGCATCGATTCGCCCTTGAGATCCTCTCAACGAGTTACGCCAAGCCAAGCTTAATGGCAACCAATTGCTTCTAGTCTTCCTTTAAAGTCATTTCGTGGCGATACTGCTAGCTTTGTTATAGATATACTTCTCAATTTAATTACCACACCAATCGGAAAGTACAATGCGAATCGGCACACTGACACAAATGGATTTGTTATGGCTCGTGGGCAGCTTAGCCCAGTTGTTTAGAATGCCGTTTGATCCTAATTTACTACTACAGCAACTCTTTCCACCCTATACCACAACTACCTTACAGCAAGCGCTAATCACAATTGGCTTTCAGCTTGATGAGAAACACCTGGGGCGCTCCTGTAAATTTACGGAACTAAATTTACCTGGCATCGCGTGTTATAAACAGAAGCCCACAAATCCGAAAGAAAGCACTGGAATATATAGTGCAGATTCGACATCTTCAGAAGAAGCTTATGCCAGCCAATCAGCTGATTTAGGACAAAGTGAACCCGTGCTCATCATCAAAGCCGATGATGAGCGCGTATTGTTTTTTAAAGCCGGTAGCGAAGTTGCTGAGACTTTATCGGTAGCCGATTTCACGGAACAATTCGAACCTGTAGTGTTATGCGTTTCCCTTGCTGCAACCCAAGTTAAATCAGAAGACGGGCATGAAAATGAAACGGCGAAATCAGGAAAGTTTGGCTTTCGTTGGTTTATACCGGAACTGTTACGCTACAAACGAGTTTGGCGCGATGTGCTTTTGGCCTCGCTCGCTATTCAGCTCATCGGTCTAGCCACGCCATTATTTACTCAAGTGATTATCGACAAAGTCGTGGTTCACCAAACTTTAAGCACTTTAACTGTCGTGGGCATAGGCCTTGGTGTATTTACGGTGTTCAACGCTATCATGACTTGGTTGCGCCAATATTTAGTGATTCATACCGGAAATCGAATTGACGCAGTATTGGGAAGCCAGGTATTTGGCCATTTGCTACGGTTGCCATTGGCCTATTTTCAGCACCGCTCCACTGGAACGTTAGTGGCTCGCTTGCATGGCGTCGAAACGATTCGAGAGTTCCTGTCAGGTGCCTTGATTACATTGATACTCGACCTACCATTTTTGGTAATATTTTTGGCGGTGATGTTTTATTACAGCTGGCAACTCACCCTAATATCCCTAGGATTCCTGCTAGTCATTACCGGTCTTAGCTTGATCGTTACCCCTCAATTTCGTAGCCGATTGAATCAACAATTTCTGATCGGCGCTCGCAATCAAGCCTTTCTGACTGAATACGTCTCCGGCATGGAAACTGTCAAATCCCTGCAAATGGAATCGCTTCTGGAACATCGTTACGGTGACTATTTAGCCGACTACCTTGGTGCCGGTTTCCAAACCAAACGACTAGCTAATACCTATAACGTCATTGCTAACACCCTAGAGCAAACTCAGAGTCTGGCTATCCTCATTGTTGGCGCTTTGCTGGTAATGAATAACGACGGCTTTACAATTGGCATGCTAGTCGCCTTCCAGATGTTTGCGGGACGCCTTAGTCAGCCTGTCCTGCGATTAGTCGGGCTGTACCAGGAATTTCAACAAGCGCACATTGCCGTTAAACGCTTGGGCGACTTAATGGACATGCCGGCAGAGCCGCACACCCTGACGCCCTCTCGAACCGGGAACGGTGATGGCAATATCGAAATCCAATCGTTGAGTTTTCGCTATGACGAGCAGTTGCCATGGTTATATCGCGACTTTGACTTAACAATTCCGGCAGGTAAGGCAGTGGCTATCATGGGGCCATCCGGCAGCGGCAAGAGTACCTTGGCGAAGCTGCTGCAAGGTTTTTACCTGCCTGGTGAGGGTCGCATCAAACTTGATGGCGCAGACATTCGTCATCTGGCAGCCAATGAACTGCGCCGAAACTTCGGCGTAGTGCCGCAAGAGACTATTCTGTTTTCAGGGACCATTTACGACAATTTACTGATAGCCAATCCACAAGCGAATTTTGAACAGATCGTCCAGGCCTGTCGGATGGCAGAAATCCATGGCGTAATCGAAGCCTTGCCAAAAGGCTACCAAACCGAGATCGGCGAGCGCGGCAGCGGACTATCCGGCGGCCAGAGGCAACGTCTCGCGATAGCCCGAGCCTTGCTCAAACGCCCGAAAATTCTGATCTTCGACGAGGCCACCAGTAACCTTGATCCCCATACCGCCGAGCACTTTGCCAAGACTATCAACCAACTTAAAGGTCGGGTCACCATGTTGTTTATCGCGCATCAATTGCCGAAAAACTTACATCTCGATGGCGTCGTTCGTATCGGTGAAAAAATAGCGGTAGTTGCCGATGAAAAGCAGGATGCGGCGGATGCTATCAAGAAATAGTTTTTGCAAAATATGTTTTTATCCCGCGCGCCAAGGCTTGATGTTTTTTACGGGCCGGGGCCGGGATAGGCTGCTAAGGCAGGGTATTGAATAGTAATCGAGGGCGAGTCCGTGGTGATTTAGAAAGCTGAGATTCAAACATTATAGCCTTGCCGGTGAATTAACCAGATTACTAGCTTTCAAAAAAGCCGGGAATCTCCAGTAATCTGGCTTTTTTTGTAATATCTTGGTTTGGAAGCACTAAAAGGTACGGACCAGGCACTCTTTCTTTCTCGGTATAAGTTCTAAATTGACTTCTGTGATTATGAATTGTAACCAACCCGTTTCCCGGATTTCTGATTTCATACCCAAGATCGTAAACTAATTTGACAATTTTATTGTCACAACCGGGCTTTCCGAGATTAAAATTCATTTCCTCACAGGTTAAAACCGGAGCTTTAAAAATCCAAGCATCTTGAGAGGTACCTTTCTTAAAAGGGGCTGGAATCCATTGCTGTTGATGCAATACCAACTCCCATCGGGTTAAAGCGATAAAAACCTTATCCAAGGAAATGGTATTAAAAAAACAAATATCTTTTGTAAATATAATGTCGCCATTTGCGACGATGCAAATTTTTTCTTTTAAGTTCTCATTGCAATAGTTAAACAACTCATAATAGGTCGGTCGTTGCCTGGATCGATTGATTATAATTTTCCCGCATGCCATATCCAGCTCGGAGCCATCCGAAATAAATACATGGACTTTTTGAATTAAATCATTCGCGATATTTTTTTGGAGGCAATCAAGGTATTCTTGATGTCTTTCGTCATTGTTTGGATTGAAATATTCAATTATCAAATTCATTGATATTATCTTAGTAACTGCGTTTCATCGCTGTAAACGCTTTTTGACAAATTCGGAATTTAAAATAACTTGATAAAATAGTCGGTGAAAGCATGCTGAATAAATGTTGTAATTGGCAAGCAGAAAATTTTAAAGAAAATAGGCCAAATATTTTCCTGATTACCCACGTACCTCAGCAACTTTGAAGCATCCCGCGAGCCCAATGAAAACTTTGGCACTATGTTGTTTATCGCGCATCAATTGCCAAAAAACTTACATCTCGACGCAGTTGTCCGCAATGGTGAAAATATAGCGCTGGTCGCCTACGAAAAACAAGAGACGTTGGAGGCTATCAGGAAATAGGTGGTTACTAAAAACCTTATCGACATATCAAAGAGAAGTGCCATGCCGACTGTCAAAAAATCTGACAGTTATTTAATCACTGGGAATGGGGATAGCTTGAAAAACACAAATATTTATAAATTCATAAACAATTGATTGAATACTATTTTTGATAAAATGTAAGCAATGGCTTACATTGATCGCGGCAAAAGTAAGTGTCGAATTGTTTTACATTCAACTTAATTATAGAATAATTATATTTCAACATGCTTGGCGGGGCATTGAATCTAAACACTCCAATCGGACTATGTTTTGTTTGAGGTATGCCTTTGTTTTCGTCCGAAATTCAGTTAGATATTGGATGCAGGTATTTGTATGATGAATTTTTCTATTTACTTTCGCCGTACAATGCGAAATAAATTGGCGCAATATTTGCTTGCATATTGCAAGGATCAAGAACTATTTAAATCTAATAACCAATTTAATGAACAAACTAAAGCGAATGGATTCGATAAAAGTGATTACGCGAAGGATCGGACTTAGACTGATATCTTTCCGCAGACATTCGATATACCTCAGCAGACCACAGACCGTACAAGCGCAGTGCGTCAAAATACATCTGGAGAAAGCATTCGGTAAGCGAATCATTACCGGGAGCTGCAAGCCTGATGCGATGGAAGCTTTTAATGGTCGCTATTTTTTCAATCTGCCCGGCCAGCGCTTACTAGTCAATTTCACGCAGGAACAGATGATCATCCTGAGTCAGACTTTCAAATCGCTTAGAGAATTGGTTTATCAAAATCTGCTACAAACCCGCTTCAAACAACTGCTGTATCAAGTGACGCTGAAACTGGACAGTAACTGCATCCGCCTGGACTTCAGCGCACTGGAAGCCACGCTAAGCCAAAACATCCAAACCAATTCGGTGGAAGGCATCACCGACCTGATCGAATTCACCCGCTCCACACAACAGCAACACCAGGGGGCGGATTTTAAGGCTTGGAACATCCTGGGAGACGCTCTGCGCATTCAAACCGTCATGCCGGAGTTACAGCGGGTTTTCGATACTTTCAATGTTCGCGTCTCCCGCCGCCTGGAAAGCGACGGCCAAAATGTGCTGCCCGAGAATGAGCAAGCCGAGACCTTGTATGGGGTAACAATCTCAAAGACTCTGGCGATTACTGCCCTGGCATCTGCTTCGCCAATCGATAACCAGGACCATCCTTCCAGGCAGTTAGCCGCTTGAAACATCAGCGCACCTTAAAAATCAGGCAAATGCCATAGCTGGTTTGTGAAATACCGCATCTAAATGATGAGAAAAAGATGAAAGTCGCCGTATCACACCGACGCAGCAATGGCCCCGCTATAGTTCTGAATAGGACATGACAGAGATTTATATGAATTTGAATAATGCAAAACAAACAGCAATACGGCGCAATGCCCGCTGGTTATTACGCCTTACGGTCTTGGAAATAACTATATGAAAAAAGCTACAAAATACGATTATAAATTCCCCCTCCCATACCCACAAAGAAAGTTAACGTTAATGTTAATGTTTATTCTAATTCCAGTTATTGGCTTGGTAGGAAACTCCGCCTGTTCTAAGAATAAAGACGAAAATATTTGGCCTCCTGTGCCGCCAATAGAATTGCCTTTTGATGTGAAAAATATAGGAAATAAGGTCGAAACTGAATTTCAAATTATTGACGATTCGCATCAGTTGTTCGCTTTAGATCTAAATTATTTATTTAAAGAAAATGATCAAATTTCTAGAAAACGAGTCTGGGAATTAGCTGGAGGAGAAGGTGGTTGGATAGATGCTCCAGAAAAGGCAAACATACCAATTGAAGATACTGAACGTCTCTATGCTGGAAAATGGCTTCCAGATAAAAAACTCCAAGCGGCTGTTCTTTCTATAAAAATTACTGTCTATGCAATTAATGGTACCAATATAAGCCCTATTTTTCATAGAGATATTGATACACATAACATAGGCTTGAGCTCATTTGGAGCATCGCATCTTGAAAAACAGCTTTTGGTTTTGCCATTGAAAACAGGACACTATAAAGTTGATGTTGATGTTCTATCGACATCTTCAGAGTTAAACCAGACTCCAATTACTTTCAAAATTACATTTCCACACGGTGGAAAATAGGGAGATAACTGATGTATACAGTAACTATTTATATTGCAGGTCCAGGAATACCTCTAAGAAATGATGGAACAGGTAGCCCTGGATATTCTACTGTTGGCCACATGTGGTATGAGATTAGTGATGGAAGTGGAGAAACAGGATTAAGTTATGGTTTCGCTCCTGACGAAAACCATCATGGTCAACCATTTGCTCCAGGGCAGAGATACAAAGATGATAGCTATAACTATCTAGATCACGATTACAGCAAAACTATTGAAATTTCCCAAGAGCAATATGACGCTCTGAAAGCATTTGGAGAAAATCCATCTGGTTCTGATTTCAATATGGATTATGACGGTTTAGATAACAGTTGCATCGATTTCACGTGGAAAGCATTGAGCGTCGGCGGACTAAATCCAATTGGATACGAAGGTTTTTATTGGCCGACCTGGAATGCACCAGAAGTTAATCTTATTGTCGATGCTACTGTTGCGGCAAATTTATATAAAGATTTAATAATATCCACCATAAATGCTAGTGGAGAGCATTTTATAGAAATAGCCGATGAGCTCAGCAAAGTTTATGATCGGCAGAAAGAATTAAGTCCTGGTGCCAATGCCAATACACCGGATTCTATTTTGGATTTCTTACAGAGGACTACGGAAACCGCCAATGCCGTAGTTCAGGAATATTCGTCTGATGTCATTAGCCAACTCAGCAAAATCTATGATCGGCAAGTTGAGCTTAATGCAGGTCAAAATCCTAATCTTCCCGCATCTCTTTTGGATTTTTTGTCATCGGTGGTGGGTAAATTTAAGAATGACCTGCTAAGTTTTATCTTCACCAATCCGCTTTATTTGATGACTCCGATTGGGGCAATCGCAACATTTTTCACCGCCGCCCAAGCCTTCGTTCCCCGCCGCGACCCCTTGGTGTTGGATCTGGATGGCGACGGCGTCGAGACCACCGGTATCGGCAATGTCTATTTCGACCACGACGCCGACGGTGTCAAAACCGCCTCCGGCTGGGTCAAGGCCGACGACGGCCTGCTGGTGCTGGACCGTAACGGCAACGGCACGATAGACACGGGCCGTGAGCTGTTCGGCGACGGCACTTTACTGGCGAACGGTAAAGCCGCTGCCGACGGCTTCGCGGCATTGGCGCAAGAAGACAGCAATGCTGACGGCCGTATCGATGCCTCAGATGCCCGCTTCGCCGACTTACGGGTCTGGCGCGACCTTAACCAGGACGGCGTCTCTCAAAGCGGCGAGTTGTTCACCTTGGCCGATCTGGGTATCCAGTCTATCGCGCTCGCCCACACCACCGTCAACCAGGCCCTAGGTAACGGCAACCGCCTGCTCGGCCAGGCCGATGTCAACCACAATGACGGCTCGACCGGCAAAATCGCCGAGATCAACCTGGCCGCCGACACCTTCCGCAGCCAATTCAGCGAACCCGTGCCGCTGGCCGAGGGCGTTAGTGCCCTGCCCAACCTGCAAGGCGCTGGCAAAGTCCGCGACCTGCAGCAAGCCGCCAGCCAGTCCACTACGGTCAACGCACTATTGACCCAATACAACCAAGCCGCGACGCGTAGCGAGCAATTGGCGCTGCTGGACCACTTGCTCAGCGCCTGGGCCGATACCGCCGGTATGGCCAACAGTATGGATCAGCGCGACCCTGCGCACTTCCGGGTTCGCTACGACAGCTTCGGCAACGTCAGTCGCAGCAGTCATCTGCTGCCGGCAGCCGCCGTGACCGCCAACGGTGGCACGCTCTCGCCCGACGGCGCCAACGACGCCTTCGTCGATGCCGACTACAAAGCCCTGATCGCCAGCTGGAATCAAAAGATTCATGTGCTGGAAGCCTTTAACGGCCGTTACTTCTTCAACCTGCCGGGACAAAACCAGCCCGGCAGCTCAGCCATTCTGGGCTTATCCACCGACTACAGCTACCGTCCAGCGGTGGGAGAGCCTAGCCAGCGCCTGCTGGTCAACTTCGCCCAGGCCCAGCTATACGCGCTCGATCAAGGTTACTCCGCCCTTAGAGAAACCGTCTACCAAAACCTGCTGCTGCAAACCCGCTTCAAACCCTTGCTGGACCAAGTCGCCCTCAAACTGGACGACAATGGTATCCGCCTGGACTTCACGGCACTGGAAACCACCCTAACCGAAAAGGTGCAAACCAACCCGGTCGAAGGCATTACCGACCTGATCGAATTTACTCGCTCCACACAACAGCAATTCCAGGGGACTGATTTTAAGGCCTGGAATATCCTGGAAGACGCGCTGCGCGCCAACCCTGTCACACCGGAATTGCAACAAGTTTTCAATACCTTCGGCGTCCGGATCACTGCCGCCGGTATCACCCGGCTGGATGGCAGCGGGGCTGCCGACATTCTGCTGGGTGGCGACCAGGCCGATACCCTGATCGGCAACGACGGCAATGACGTCTTGCTGGGTGGTGCTGGAAACGACACCCTCTACGACGGCAACGGCGATAACATCCTGATGGGCGGCGGCGGCAACGACCTACTCCAGGGCGGCTACGCCAAAGACCGGCTCGACGGCGGTAGCGGTGATGACACACTAAAGGGGGGGCGCGGCGACGATGTCTACTTGTTCCGGCGCGGCAGTGGCCAGGATGTGTTAAGTGATGGCGACGGCAGCAACGTATTGCTACTGGAGGGACTAACGGCCGCCGACATCCAGGTCGAGATGCTAGGTCGTGTGGAAGTAAGGCTGCGCATCATTGACACCGGCGAAACTTTAACCATTCAAGCGAATAGCGGATTTAACGGCTGGTGGAACGCCTACAATAACCCCCGAGAATTGATGCGCCGCTCAATTCCTGCCATTCATTTCGCCGATGGCACTGTATGGAATGCGGATGAACTGCTGCGGCATACCGTGGCGCAACCGACCGAAGGCGACGATGTTATTCAGGGCAGTTATGCCGCCGATACCATCACAGGCCTGGGCGGTAACGACGAACTCCACGGCGGTCTTGGCAACGATAACTTGAGCGGCAATGCCGGCGATGATTTGCTACTGGGAGGATCGGAAAACGATACGCTAGATGGTGGTGCCGGCGACGATACTCTGGTGGGGGGCGATTACAGCGTCAACTACTACACCAATATCCGCTACTACGGAACCGAATACGATAATGGCGCCGATACCTACCGCTTCGGGCGTGGTAGTGGTCACGATACCATCATCGACTATGATAACGCTAGCTTCAATGTCGATAGATTGGTCTTTGCGGCTGACATCGCGCCGAGCGATGTGCAAGTCAGCATCAACGGTTTTGATCTGGATTTAGGTATTGCCGGCAGCGCTGACCGGGTCACGATCCAGGGATATTATTACTATAACGAAAACACCGTCAGTCGGATCGAGCGCATCGAATTCGCCGACGGCACGGTGTGGACCGAAGCCGAGCTACGGGCAATGATCTTGGCCGGCAGCGATCAGGACGACACCATTCCGGCTTTTTTTACCGATGACATCATCACTGGCCAAGCGGGTAACGATCACATAGACGGGGGGCAAGGTAACGATCAGATAGAGGGCGGCATCGGAAGCGACCACATTGAAGGAGGCTTTGGGGACGATATTATCGATGGCGGCCAGGGTGACGACACGATCACCAACCAGATACCCTACTGGTATGGCAGCAGTAGCGGCAACGATACCTATCTATTCGGCCTTGGCTCCGGTCACGACACCGTGCTGGATACCGATTTAAAACATGTCGACACCGATACTGTCCGCTTTCACCCCAATGTAACACCGAGCGATGTGAGTATTTTGCGCGTAGCCAATAATCTGGTGTTGAGCATGGACAACGGCGCGGACAGTCTGACTATTCAGGATTGGTTTGCCTTCGATCGCGACGACAACAAAATCGAGCGCGTCGAATTCTCCGATGGCACGGCGTGGGATATTTCTTACCTGGAAAGTCATTTGAGTCTGATAGGTACCGAGTCAGACGATTATCTTAGAGGCGGCCGGCAGGGCGAAAGCTACGAAGGGCTAGCCGGCAACGATATGTTGTTCGGCGATGGCGGCGATGACACCCTGCGCGGTGGCGACGGCAATGATAGAGCCTACGGCGGTTACGGTAACGATAGTGTGTATGGCGATGCCGGCAATGACATTTTGTACGGCGAAACGGGCAGCGACATACTGGATGGCGGCAGCGGCGACGATATGCTTTACGGCGGTAGCCAATGGTCCACTAGCGAAGCAGGTAACGATATTTATCTGTTTGGCCGGGGATACGGGCACGACACCATCATCGATAGCGATGCCTCAATAGGTAATAGCGATACCATCCGTTTTGCCATCGATATTCTCCCCTCTGATGTGCTAGTCAGGCATCGCGGTAACGATCTCAGTTTTGTTATTCAGGAAACCGGCGAAACATTAACCGTCAAAAATTGGTTCAACCCACAACCGGGTCGGGAAGCCGCTAACCTGATAGAGCGTATCGAATTTACCGACGGCACGGTATGGACGGCTGCCGATGCGGTTGCCTTTAGTTTGATGGGCGGCTCCGGCGACGACGACATCGTCGGTTACGCCACTGGCGATGCCATCACCGGCTTGGCAGGCAATGATCGGTTGTTTGGCGAAGCCGGCGACGATGAACTGATTGGCGGCTCCGGGGATGATACTTTATCGGGGGGCCTAGGTAATGACATCCTGGACGGCGGTGCCGGCCAGGATGGCATGACTGGCGGTGTCGGTAACGATGGCTATAAATTCGGTTACGGTTATGGTCGCGACTCGATCTCGGATGCCGGAAGCTACGATGATATTAACGATTTCATCACGCTAGACGAGAGCGTGATTCCCACCGACGTGCGACTCAGCCGCCAAGGGAATAATTTGGTGCTGACTTTGCAGGATTCGACGGATGTTTTGACGGTCAAAGACAGTTTTTATTCAGAACTGAATCAAATCGAGGAAATCCGCTTCGCTGATGGCACGGTCTGGAACCTTGACGTCATCAGGCAAAAAGTGTTGCTGGGTACCTCAGCCGATGACGAGCTGTTAGGGTTTTATACCAATGATGTTATCACCGGCGATGCCGGCGACGATATGTTGGACGGTGCATGGGGCGACGACACGCTGAGCGGTGGTCTCGGCAGCGATCTGCTCTATGGGGGTGGCGGTAACGATACTTACCTGTTTAATCCGGGCGATGGGCATGATGTTATCGATGAAGACGATGGGACGGATACTATAGGTCTTGGTACCGGCATTGCCACAACTGATGTCGCGCTGTCTTTCGACGGTAACGATTTATTGATCGGTATCGCCGGCGGCGCCGATAGCTTGCGTGTCATTAACTTTAACTATGGCGGCTGGAATCAGGTCGAGTTTTTGCAATTTGCCGACGGCACGCGCTGGAATGTCGATACGATAACCTTGTTAGCCAGTATTGCGGACAACAGTAACACACTGCTCGGTACCCCGAATGCGGATATTCTGGCAGGTACAGATGGGGCGAATATCATCATTGGCCTGGAAGGCGACGATACGCTGTTCGGCGCTGCCGGTGGCGACGAAATCTATGCCGGAGACGGTAACGACACGCTGAACGGCGGAACGGGTAATGACGAGTTGTACGGTCAAGCCGGTAACGACACGCTACAAGACGAAGGTGGCGCAAACTGGCTCTATGGCGGCGAAGGCGATGACGTATTGCAAGGCGGCGCAGAAGAAGACACCTTGTATGGCAATAACGGTAATGACCAGCTACATGGCGGCGCCGGTCGCGATAGGCTGTATGGCGACGACACCTATGGTACGCCTGGCAATGATGTCCTAGCCGGTGGGGCTGGCGACGACGAACTCGTTAGCGGTCGCGGCGCCGATACGTATATTCTGAATCGCGGAGATGGCTTCGATCATATTCTGGCTGAACCGTTCAGATTTAGCGACGATGCTGTGGTATTCGGACCCGGCGTCAGTGCCGCCGATTTGTTGGTGCAAATCCGCGATGCGGGTTCGTCAGGGTATGGTGGTGGCTACGGTGGGTACGGCGGAGGTTATGGTAGCTCTTACGGGGGAAGTTACGGCGGCGGATATGGTGGCGGTTACGGCGGCAATTATGGAGACGGACTGTTACTGGCTGTTGGCGTGGGCGGTAACGACGGTCTGTTGCTGGAATTGCAAAGTTATTACAGTGGTATCGATTACGGTGGCGGTTATGGTGGTAGCTATTACAGCTTCTATACCACGCTGCAAGATTTTGAAGTACGCCGTTTTGTATTTGCCGACGGCACTGAACTGACATTGGGCGAGGTTTTGGCACGGGCGGATGCTGGGGTGATAGGCAATCAGTACGGCAACAATGCGAACGAATTTCTGTTAGGTAGCGTGGCCGACGACGAGATTTATGGCTATGACGGTATCGATAAGATTGATGCCCGTGCCAATGAAGACATTATTGTTGGCGGTTATGGCGATGATGTCATTGCAGCCGGTTACGGCGACGATTCGGTTTACGGGGATAGCGGAGACGATATCATAGCGGGTGGACGCGGCAATGATTATTCGTATGGGGGTGACGGTAACAATACGTTTGCCTTTAATCGTGGTGACGGCGACGATTATCTGGATACCTATGCCAATAATGGAGCAATCAATACCCTAACGTTCGGCGTGGGTATTAATCCCAATGATATTTCCGCGACGGTGGATGCTCAAGGCAATTTGGTATTGCTGCTAGATGGCGGCGCGGGGGGTAGTATCACTTTACCTTGGTTCCGGGTGTGGGATGGTTATTCAGTACCTGAAGATCCGGCGGTTGCCCGGTTACAGTTTATTGATGCCGAGGGGCATGCACGTATTTTCGATTTGGCCGGACTGGTTGCGACCCAGGCACCGGGACTGATTTCGTCAGATCGCACGCAGCCACTCGCCATTTTTCATAATAACGCCTCGGAATTCGAATTGACGGGTACGGCTGCCCCAATGGGCGGTGGTTATGCGGTAGCGTATGCACAAACTGATGATCTATTTGGCACGCCTTACTACGCCAACGGCAATATTGGCACCGATGGCGATGACCAAATTCTCGGCAACGAGAACGACGACATCGTGGATGCACAGGCTGGTAACGATGTGAACGCTACGGGTTCCGGCGACGATATTATTGATGGTGGTGCCGGCGATGACAGGATAGAAGCGGGTAGCGGCGACGACCTCTTGATGGGAGGAATCGGTGACGATACGATTTTGGCTGGTTCAGGCGACGACGACATCAATGCCGGACCGGGTGCCGATATTGCCGAAGGAGGGGAAGGTAACGATACCTACCACTTTAATGTGGGTGACGGTGATCTGACTATCATTGACGTAGCCGATGGCGACGGCAACCGTTTGATATTCGGTGAGGGTATAGATCCCGAGTCATTGACCTTGTCTTATGACGATAAGCTCAATTTGGTCATCAATACCGGCGCCGTGGGAGATATTGTCAGATTGAGTGGATTTACCCATGACTATCCCGATGAAGACAATGCGGTGGCCATTTACGAGTTTGCCGACGGCACTGAGCTTACTCATATCGAGTTACTGGCACGTGGTTTTGATTTGACGGGAACGGATGCGGACGATTACGTGGATGGCACCTTCCTGCAAGATCGTATCGTGGGTGCGGCAGGCAATGACTTTATAGTCGGCAGTCGGGGTAACGACACATTGCAAGGCGGTAACGGTAATGATGTTTACGTGTTCAATCTTGGCGATGGCATCGACACGATCACCGATTTGGCAGGTATCGATTCGGGTAATGAAATACGCTTTGGCAGCGGTATAACCCAGAGCGACTTACAGCTGAGTCTTGAAGATGATGTGTTAACAATCCACGTCGGTCCTTTCGGCGATCAAATTCGTTTGACCGGTTTTCAAGCGGCCGATCCTGAAGTCCTAACGCCGATTGAGCGTTTTCAGTTTACCGATGGATCGAGTTTGGATTTTGCTGAGTTACTGGAGCTCGGTATAGAAATCGTCGGCACACCGAATAACGATGAACTGACAGGTAGTAATCAAGCAGATATTTTCCGCGCTCTAGCCGGTGACGACACAATGGACGGCGGTGCCGGCGACGATGTCTACCTGATCGGCACCGATGAAGGGACGGATAGCATTACCGATTCAGCCGAAGCCGGTGCCGGCAATACCTTGGTGTTTACCGCCGAGGATTTTGATGGTGACGCACTCGAATTGAGTCTGGATGCTGGAACGGGTACGTTAATCCTTGACTATCCGGATGCAGACAATCAGGTTCGCCTATCCGGTTTCAATCGCAATGATCCATTCGGTGCGCATGCCATTGAGCATTACCAGTTAGGTGCTTCAGGACCATTAGTCAGTTACGCGGAGTTACTTGCACGCGGCTTCGATATCAACGGCACAACAGATAATGATGTGCTATTTGGCACCGCCACCACTGATCGAATATTCGGCTATGAGGGGAATGACCGTATTGAATCCGGTCCAGGTAACGATACGGCCGACGGCGGCGCGGGCGACGACAGCTATCTGTTTAATGTAGGTGACGGGGTGCTAACCATCGTTGATAGCGCCGAAATGGGTGCGGGCAACCAATTGGAGTTTGGTGCGGGTATCACACAGGAAGATTTGATCAACCATTTGCATTTCGAAGCTCCCACTAACGGCGAGCCGGGTTGGTTCATCATCCGTGTGGGAGACAACGGCGATGAGGTTCGTCTGCAAGGTTTCGATCCCAATGATGTCGAAAACAGCCCACGCGCTGTGGACAGTTTTCGATTTGCGGATGGTAGCGTAGTGGATTTTGGACAGCTGGTCAGAAGTACATTTGTCATACAGGGTGATCAAAACGGGAATACTTTAAGCGGAACAAACCTGGGCGACCGCCTGTATGGTTATGAAAGTGTGGATAGTCTCTATGGCGGTGATGGTGACGACGTGTTGACCGGCGGAAGTGGCGATGACACCCTACTGGGTGGTGCGGGCCGGGATGCCTACGTCTTTAACCTAGGTGACGGTATCGATACAATCCACGACGCCTTGCTGGATGGCTATGCTAATACCTTAAGTTTTGGAGAGGGTATAGGGCCTGACGATCTGACACTGGTGCGCGACGGCACTACGCTGACGGTGTCTTATGGTAACCAAGGCGACGCAGTGCGTATTCTCAATTACGATCCTAGCGGCGTATTTGGTAGTCAAGTCATAGATCGCTTCGAATTTGCCGATGGCGGGGCATTGCCGATTGAAGCCGCGCTCAATACCGGACCGGGCGTCGGTGTGGTATTGGCCGAACATATGGCTTGGGAAGATCAGCCGATACACTATCAAGTGCCAAGCGATCTGTTTGCCAATGCCAATAGCGCACTGATTTTGTCGGCCACCTTGGCTGATGGCAGTGCGTTACCGGCATGGTTGCATTTCGATCAAGCTACCGCGACATTCTCCGGTACGCCGGCAAACGAACAAGTTGGCAGCTATGCGATTCGGCTAACCGGTACCGACGCTTTCGGTGCGACGGCGGAAACGCAATGGAATTTGGCTATCATAAACGCCAATGATGCACCAATCGTAGCAATTGACCCCAGCGATATTGTCGCTACTCAGGATCAAATGTTGACATTCACTCTGCCTGCCACGACTTTCGTCGATGTCGATCAGGGTGACCATTTGACGTACTCTGCCACGTTGCTGGATGGTTCAGCGCTGCCTGGTTGGTTAGCTTTTGATGCCGCATCGCTGAGCTTTAGCGGTACACCTGCGAATGCCGATGTCGGTAGCTTGGCTATTCGGCTCGCGGCCACGGATACATCCGGCAGTCATGTAACAGCCGATTTTGCCGTCAACGTGACGAACGTAAACGATACTCCGATATTGTTAACGCCTTTCGCTGATCAAATCGCAACCCAAAACCAGCCGTTTTTATTCACCCTACCTCCGGCGTCCTTTGTGGATATCGATGCCGGCGATACGTTAAGTTTCAGTGCGACGCTGATTGACGGGCAGCCTTTACCGGCTTGGCTGAGCTTTGACGCTCCCACACAAAGTTTCAGTGGTGCTCCAGGTAACAATGAAGTTGGGACATACTCGATCAAACTGTTGGTGAGCGATTCGGCCGGAAGTACTGCGGAAGATAGCTTTGTGCTAACCGTGCAAAATGTGAATGACGCGCCTTTCCTCACAACCCCGCTGATTAATCAGACAGCAACTCAGGATCAAGCTTTTCAATACACACTGCAGGCCGACAGTTTCGTCGATATAGACGCAGCAGATGTCTTGAGTTATTCGGCGACCTTATCCAATGGTGCCGTATTGCCAAGTTGGTTGACGTTCGATGCGGCGTCTTTGAGTTTTTCCGGTACCCCGGCGAATAGTGATGTCGGCAATCTGAGTATCCGTTTGACAGCCACCGATTCAGTCGGCGCTAGCGCGACGGCTAATTTTGATCTCGCTATTGCCAATATCAACGATGCACCGATACTAGTGGTCCCGGTTCTCGATCAAGCGGCGCAGGAAGGTGTTGCTTTCGCTTATCAGATTCCGGCAAATGCCTTTATGGATATCGATGCGGGTGACTCGCTGAATTACGATCTAAGGTTGGCCGATGGCAGCGCATTGCCGAACTGGCTAAGTTTCGACAGTACATCGCGTACGTTAAGCGGTATGCCCGGTGCGCTGGATGTGGGTATCGTGTCGCTCCGTATAGTAGCAAGCGATGCTGGCGGTTTATCGGTAGTTGATGATTTTGTGTTGAATATCGCGCCGAATGTGGTGCAAGGACAAATTATCAATGGTACCGACGGCGACGATATGCTCATCGGAACAGCCGGTGACGATACGCTCAACGGTAAAGCGGGTCGGGATTGGCTGCAAGCAGCTTTAGGGGACGATACCCTGCTGTACTCAGTTGATGGCCGCTGGACCGACGATCACGAAGATCATGAGGATGACGAAAACGACCATCATCATGGATATGACGACGGCGAGCACTCATGCGAAGACGAATCCGAGCAGAGTACCAATGTTGGTAGTCCAGGATATCAAGGCACCGCTGAAACTGCCAGTCTGGCGGAGCGAAATCGGAGCTACGATATTTACAATGGTGGCGCCGGATATGACATCCTGAAGGCTACTTCGGGTAGCGATGCTTTATTGCTGGATGATGATATCAGTCCTTACCCCGCTGGCCAGATAGGCCCCCGATTGCTCGGAATCGAAGAAATTCAAATGGGCGGTGGTGACGACGTGGTCGATTTGACTAGCCGCCGCTATGGATATGGTGACATCAAAGTCGATGGCGGTAGCGGCAAAGACATAATCTGGGCGTCAGCCGGCAACGATCTTTTGCTGGGTGGTGGCGGTGACGATCGCATTGATGGCGGTGCTGGCTATGATGTATTGCAAGGCGGAACTGGTAACGACCAACTATCCGGCGGGTTCGGAAATGACCTTTTGCAGGGGGGCTACGGCAACGACAGCTTACGAGACATTAATGGTCACAATTTGATGGATGGCGGAGCCGGCGACGATGACTTGTCTGTCTACGGTAATGCTGCCGTTGTAATTGGTGGTATCGGCAATGACGAATTGGAGCTGTCCGGAGGCAGCAACGTGATTCTGTTCAATCGAGGAGACCGGTCGGATACGCTGGATTCCACAGGCGTGCGGGACGATACCTTGTCGCTTGGCGGCGGTATTCGCTATAGCGATTTAAAATTCCGTAAGAATGGGGGTGATCTGGTATTGGACATGGGTAATGGCGATCGAATCAAATTCGAGGATTGGTATGATGGCGCCGGGCATAAAACGGTTCTCAATTTGCAGGTAGTGACAGAGGCCATGACTGGATTTGATCAAAACTCAGCCAATCCGCTTATGGATAACAAAATCGAAACGTTTGATTTCACTGGTTTAGTCAATTCCTTTGATGCTGCTAGAGCGTCTAGGCCTGGTCTTTCCAGTTGGGCGCTGAGTAATGCCTTGAGCCAATTCCACTTAGGCGGTAGCGATACCGAAGCCTTCGGCGGCGACTTGGCTTATCAGTACGGCAAAAATGGTAGTTTGAGCGGTATTAGCACTAGCGCCGCGCAAGAAACCATTGCGGCACCTGGATTGGGCACACAAACCCAAACTCTGCATTCTCTATCCAGTTTGCAAGAAGGGATGACGAAGTTAGTGTAAATCAGGTCACGGGGTGGCGTAATGCAGTTTTCCGACTGCTTGACGGCACCCCAATACTAGGATCTTCGTGTCTTTCAAAATAAATGCTTCCTGTGTAGGTTGCCAGGGGCATATGGATAGCATTGCATGAGTCGCATTTTTTTTGCTTGGGAATTGGGCGCAAATTATGGTCACCTAACCCGCCAGTTACCTATCGCTCTGCGCATGAGAGCGAAAGGCCATCAAGTGTTTTTTGTCGTTCGAGATACTACTGTGGCGGCGAATTTGCTTGGGCCGCATGGTCTTGCGTTTACCCAAGCCCCGCTTGATACCAGTGATAAACGCTTGGTTAGACCCCCTGCCAATTATGCCGAAATGCTTTTGGCGTCTGGCTACAGTGAACATGCAGCGTTGTGGGGAATGGTGCGGAGCTGGTTGAGTCTGATGAAAATGTTCAACGCGGATATCATCGTGGCTGATCATGCGCCTACTGCGCTATTCGCGGCTCGATTGGCCGGGTTACCCTCTACAATCGTTGGCAGCGGTTTTGAAATCCCTCCGAATTGCTCGCCATTGCCGTCAATCAGGCCGTGGGAAACCATAGATGACAATAGGTTATGTCGATCTGAAGAATGTGTTTTGGAACGACTCAATGCCATTGCTACAGCCTTAGGTGAGCGGACGCTAAGCCAAATCTCGGAACTATTCGAAGATGCTGGCAAGATATTGGCAACTTTTGGGGAACTCGATCATTACGGAATGCGCAACGGTGAAAACTATACCGGGCCTATTTATCGTCGTGATGCCGGCCAAGCAATCGGTTGGTCCACAAAACACAACACACATATATTCGCCTATTTACGACCTAGCGTACCCGGTTTCGAGGCCTTACTGACGGCCTTGTCCAAGCTGTCCGCCGAAGTTATCGTCGTTGCGCCGGGTATTCGACGTGCACTAGCTGAAGAGCTCGTTACACCGCGTTTTCAGGTATTTTCGCGACCAGGGCGCTTAGATTCTAAGCTGCTAAAATCCACTGATATTGCAATAACTTACGGAGGCATCGGTACAGTCAGCGCCTGTTTGTTAGCCGGCATTCCCTTGTTACTCGTTCCGCAAAATATCGAACAGTATTTGATGGGGCAGTGTATTGAGAACTTAACGGCTGGTCTTGTAGCCAAGCAATGGAGAACTCAGGGGCATTTCTCTGAATTGTTAGAGCGTTTGCTTTGCAATCCGGTTTATCGGCAGAACGCCATTGATTTCGCAAACCGCTATGCCGATTTCAAGCCCCATCAAGCCGTCGATAAATCGGTGCATTTAGTAGAGACGATATTGTCACGCCGCAGTATCAGTCAGGTTAAGGTAAGTTCATCAGGGCCTGATCAATCGCTAACGCCACCCATAAAATCGATTCACTAGTCCTAATTTAGCTATGTTTTTATGAGCCACATCAATCTCAATAATGCGCCCGGCAAACCCGCTACGAATAGCGGACAACTATTGGATTTTCAGCCTGGTTTATTGCGGATACAACGGCAGCCACCGCATCCAATGGCCTGTGTAGTGCTTTATTCACTACTTATTCTATTGGTGTTTCTGTTGGCATGGGCGGCGTTTGGTGAACTCGATATAGTCGCGGTGGCCGAAGGCAAACTTGTACCCAGTAGTTATCTCAAAATTGTTCAACCAGCGGAACAGGGGATCGTCAAGGACATTTTAGTGCAGGAGGGCGAAAGCGTAGAAGCCGGCCAAGTATTAATGCGCATGGATGCCGTATATTCAGATGCTGACCGTAAAACACTGACTAACGATTACCATAGCAATCGCCTCGCACTGCGACGTATTGATGCCCAATTGTCCGAGCATCCGTTGCAAAAAGATGATCTCGATCCACCGGAACTGTACGGCCAAGTTGCGTCACAATACGCAGCTAATATCCATGCCTACCGCAACGCACTGTCGCAAGAGCGTAGCGTATTGGAAAAAGCCCAGCATGATTTGACGGCAGCAGAGCAAGTCAAAACAAAATTAGTTCAAACCTTGCCGCATTACCGTGAGCAGGAAAACGCATTTGAACAACTCGCTAAACGGGGATACGGGGGGCGCATCCAAGCCAATGAAAAAGTCCGTGAACGAATTGAAAAGGAGCAGGATTTATTGACCCAAGCATCGGTGATACAGGCAGCGAAAGCGACTATCACTCAAAGCCGGACGCATATTGAACAGATTACCGCCGATTATCTACGTCAACTACAAGCCGATAGGGTCGATGTCTCTACAAAATTGGAAAAGGTACGTCAGGAATTAGCAAAAATCGAACATCGAAACGAACTACTCGAACTCAAGGCGCCACAAGCTGCTGTAATCAAGGACCTAGCGACGCATACCATCGGTACGGTTGCCTCACCGGGCACCATCCTTATGACGCTGGTACCTATAAATGAGAACCTGCGTGCGGAAGTATGGGTTACCAATGAAGATATTGGCTTCATTCGACCTGGACAACCGGTTAAATTGAAACTCGCGGCGTTTCCATTTCAGAAATATGGTCTGGTGGAAGCAAGCATTAGTCATGTCAGTGCCGATGCCGTAGATAAACAATCTTCGGATGGTATGTCTCAGCCTGCTGAAAAAAACAATAAAACCGCAGTTCCATTGGCCTATAGGGCATTAGCTGATTTGAGAGCTCCTTACCTGGAAAATGAAGGGCAACAGCATTTACTGACAGCTGGTATGCAAGTCTCCGCAGAAATCAAACTTGGCACTCGTACGGTATTAGAATATCTACTTTCGCCGGTACGTAAAGCCTTTCACGAGGCGGCCCGAGAACGCTAACATTCAGATTGCTCGTGGTCTACAGTTGATCAATGTGTTGGGAAAGCGCTTAGTTGGTATACCCGTTTATAAACAACCGCTAAAATTCATGTCAGCTTTTATGGCCGACAACGGCTTAATCGACGGAGAGCTCGTCGCATGCGTTTTGGCTAGCGAACTAAAGCGACAAATACCCAGGACACCCCATTAATCTCAGGATGAATGCCACCGTTTCTTCAACAGATGTACCCAACTATCAACTCAGTGCATGGGCGCGTTGGTTTGCTTCAGATAATCGATTTCATTCGTTCACACTGACAAACGATGCCCTGTTGTTTTACGATAATAAACGTCGTAAACATGCCATCGAACTGCTAAGAATTCATCCTGTGGTGTCGGTGGAATCCGGCTGGTTCTGGGATGTGTTGGTGTTTGGCCAAGAGGGCGGCAAAAGCATACGCTTTGGCGGTGTCAATAAAGCCCAATCTACGCAGATTCGGTTATTCTTCAAGCGGCACGTATCTAATTCGTCGCCCCTGAAAAGCCACAAATTCACGGCTAAAGCATTGAAACACAATAAATAATTGAAGAAAAAGACGGGCAATAATTGCAAGAAATTAGTAAAATAGATATTAATTTCTTGCAAATTTTTATCGAAAATGAAGCCAAAATCCCAAGAAAGTAGCGGCCAAATCGATCTATTCAACACACCACTGGCCGACCTGTTGAATCCGAAGCATGAGCTTTACCAACTGGCAAATTTGATCGATTGGAAAGTACTGGATGATGCGTTCGGTGAATTTTTTACCGAGAACCAAGGCGCTCCGGCGTTGCCAACGCGTCTTATTGCCGGGCTTCATTACCTCAAACATGCGTTTGCACGCTCGGACGAAGCGGTCGTGGCACAGTGGCTTGAAAATCCCTATTGGCAATATTTTTGTGGCGAAGAGT
This sequence comes from Methylomonas fluvii, assembly GCF_014850975.1. Lineage (GTDB taxonomy): Bacteria > Pseudomonadota > Gammaproteobacteria > Methylococcales > Methylomonadaceae > Methylomonas > Methylomonas fluvii. Next base: position 1,085,782 of record NZ_JACXST010000001.1, read on the forward strand.
ATTTCCAACACCAGATACCTTGCCACCCCACGTCACTGACCTATTGGCGAAAACGGATCGGAGAAGAAGGTTGCGAGTGGATGTTATCGGTGACGATCCAGGCTGGCGTAGCCAGCAAGACCGTGAAGAAACAGGATTTTGAATCGGTGACGGTTGATAGCACGGTGCAAGAGAAAGCCATCACGTATCCGACCGATGGAAAATTGTATGAACGCTGTCGCCAGCACATGGTACGTCTGGCTGAGCAGCATGAGATTACACTACGGCAGAACTACAACCGCAAAGCCCCCTATTTGCTGATGATGGCGAACCGGTACAGTCATGCCAAGCAAATGAAGCGCAAACGCAAAATGCTCAAACAGCTCAAAACTTTGGTGGGTCGGGTTTACCGAGATATCGAGCGCCAATTGACGGATCAATCCGATGCAGTCAAATTGGCTTTTAAAGAGACGCTAGAGAAAACCCAACGGATTTTGAACCAACAACCCCAGGATAAAAACAAGCTGTACAGTTTCCACGCCACGGAAGTCGAATGCATTTCCAAAGGCAAAGTCCACAAGAAGTATGAATTCGGCGTCAAAGTGGGCATCACCGTCACCAACAAAAGTAATTTTGTGCTCGGCGCCCGCAGCTTTTCCGGTAATCCCTACGATGGACACACCCTGGAATCGTGTCTGGAACAGGCGGAGATTCTAAGCGGTACACGCGCAAAAGAAGCTTTTGTGGATTTAGGATACCGTGGTGTCGAGGTCCCGAACGTGACCATTTACAAAGCCCGGCAAAAGAGAGGAATAAACACCCGGCGACTCAAACGCGCCCTCAAACGCCGCAATGCCATCGAACCCGTCATCGGGCACCTCAAAAACGACGGATTGCTGGGCCGCAATTACCTGAAAGGCGAACTGGGCGATGCCATGCATGCCATCTTATGCGGTGCTGGCCACAATATCCGTATGATCCTCAGGCAGTTGAGGATTTTTTTGCCTCATTTTTGGAGACCGCCATGTCGGATTTTGGCGCGGCCATTGAGCGCGCCGTTTTTATTGTCGGCCTGAATGCTGGTGTTCGGAAAATATCGGCTTTTTCAGGGACGACTAATTACATCAAACGCTTTTACCAGCAGTTTTCGCCCGCTTTGAAGCAAGCTGCGCAAGAAGCTCGATTGCTGTTGTCCGCCAACCGATATATTCGCCATGCGGTTGCCGAACAATGGCTAAATCGCCATCTGTGGTTAGCCCCAGGTCTGAAGCGTCGTGATTGTTTGCGGCATATCGAGCCAGAGGCTATGCAAGATTATCAACATGTTCTGCCACTGCTTGAAAACGGCATTGAACAGATTGCAACGCTCAACCAGCGGTTTGTAGAACAACAAACTCGACTGTTTCAGAGCTTTTTCGATACGGTTGAATCCAACCCATTAACCGAGTCGCAACGGAACGCCTGTATCATTGATGAGCAGCATAATTTGGTTTTAGCGGGCGCGGGCACCGGGAAAACCAGTACCATGATCGGTCGAGCTGGGTATTTGATCAACGCCGGTCTAGCCAAACCCGAACAAATTCTCATGCTAGCCTTTGCTCGGAAAGCGGCCGAGGAGATGAGCGAGCGCATCCAGGCCAAACTGGGTGTTCCAAACCTGGCGGTCAAGACTTTTCACAGTCTCGGTAAACACATCATCAGTCAAGTTGAAGGTGTCGTGCCCGCCATCGATAAAATGGCGGAAGATGATGCTTTACGAGCAGCGTTTGTTGAACAGCAGATTCAACAGTTACTGACCGATGATCGTTATCGATCACGCTTGTTGACCTATTTCCTACGCTTTACCTATCCCTACAAAAGCCAGTTCAACTTTAACAGTTTGGGTGCCTATCACGCCTATATCTTGGAGAATGACATTCGCACTCTTCAAGGGGAATTGGTGAAAAGCTATGAAGAGTGCGAGATTGCCAATTTTCTGTACCGGCAAGGTATTGCTTACCAATACGAGGCCAATTACCAGGTCAACACCTCGGGGCCGGATTACCGCGTTTATCAACCGGATTTTTATCTCCCAGACTACGGCATTTACATCGAGCATTTTGCCGTCAATGAACATAACCAAACACCGCCGTTTATTGATCAGCAAACTTATCTGGCAGGTATGACCTGGAAACGTGCCTTGCACCAAAAGTATCAGACGCCGTTGATCGAAACCTACAGTTATTTGAAACAACAAGGGCGATTGACTGAGGTATTGAGTGAAAAATTAGAGGCAGCCGGCGTCCAGTTCAAACCGTTGGCGCAAGATAAGTTACTGGCCCAGCTGAATGAGCTGGGCCAAGTATCAACATTTAGTCTGTTGATGGCGCAGATCCTAAGCTTGTTTAAATCCGCCTATTTGAATATTAAACAGTTGGTAGAAAAAGCAAACCGGCATGAAGATCAGGAACGGATGCGCGCTGCGGCGTACTTATTTGAACCGATCTATGAAGCGTATCAGCAGCAATTGCGCGACAACGCCACTATTGATTTTGATGACATGATTGGCCGGGCGATTGAATATGTGGAAGCGGGTCGGTACATTTCACCGTATCGCTATCTATTGGTCGATGAATTTCAGGATATTTCGGCTAGTCGTGCGCGTCTTCTGAAAGCGTTAATGGCTCAGCAGCCAGAATGCAGTTTGTTTGGTGTCGGTGATGACTGGCAATCCATCTATCGTTTTACCGGGAGTGATGTCTCACTGACCAAAGACTTTGAAAGCCACTTCGGCGTGACCGCGACCAGCGTATTGGATCAAACTTTTCGCTTTAACAATCAAATCGGCGAGGTGGCGTCACGCTTTGTCACCCAAAACCCCGGCCAGATTATTAAACAGATTCATAGTCATCGGCACATCCAAGGCGCAGCCCTATCGCTGATCAAAACCGATCAGGAGTTAGTCGGCATCACGGCTGCGCTAGACGCCATTGCCGCGAAAACCAGTCAACCCACCAGTGTTTTGCTGTTAGCCAGATTTAACTTCAAAAAACCGGATATGGCCGCGCTAAGAAGCCGCTATCGGCAACTGAACATTCAATTTATGAGCGTGCACGCCTCCAAAGGTAAAGAGGCCGATTACGTGGTGGTGTTTGGCCTGGATAAAGGCAAACATGGCTTCCCTTCGGAAAAAGCCATCCATCCGTTACTAGAGCTATTGCTGCCGCAAGCTGAGGCCTTTGAACATGCCGAAGAACGCCGCTTGTTTTATGTGGCGCTAACCCGCGCACGGCATCATGTCTACTTGGTAACCAATGGTCTAAACCCTTCGCCCTTCATCAGAGAGCTGGTCGACAATCACTATGCGATCAACATCGACGCGTTTACCGGCAAAGGCTTTCAAGAGCAGATGGCCAACATTCCTTGCTCGGCCTGTAAAACCGGCTACATGGTACCCAGAGATAGCCAGTACGGCAGCTTTTTCGGCTGTAACCAGTATCCTTTATGCAATCACACACAACGCGCTTGCCAATGGTGCGGCGGCAGTTTGAAAACCCAAGGTCGGTTTCGGGTATGTGCCAATCGTCGCTGTGATTTCGTCGAACCGATTTGTCCACGCTGCGATGGGGCCATGGTTCTTAGGAAAGGGGCATACGGTCAATTCTGGGGTTGCTCCCATTATCGAAAAGACACGGAGTTTTCATGCTCCCATACTGAACAATTTATTGATCTGCAGACAGCGAGAACTAGATCATAGATTGGGTGGTTGTCCGCCCGCTTCTATGGTTGATTTCCATTGGAATCCTAACAAAGCGACTCGATCACCATTTTCACGGGAATGGGGATGAAGATTTGTGGCCATTCTTCTGCCGTTCAGATTATGAAGATGCCTTGAGGTTTCCACGCTATCTCACAAAGAGGCTAGTACTGCCTCCAGCCAATGTCATAGGATATTCGCCGCTCAAACTATAAATATTAAATGGCTGTTATCAGGTGTTCGCCTGCCATTAACCTGAATTCTTTGAATGTCGCAAAGTGGCCCGGCCGAGCCAAAGACGACTCAACAGCCGGTTTGTAGAAACATGACTGATCAGAAGGGGCGATTTTGCTCGGTCAGTTAGCAAAAAATGAAACACATGATGAAACTTAAGAACACACCTATAGATGGTTCATATGTTAAATTCAGGGATTACCTGCCCATTCCATAGAGACATCGATTAATAAATACTGCAGCCTAGATACATGCATGTCAGCCTTTTCCACTTATTTTTCAAATGATATTACCCAGATTTCTTGACATTGAAGCCAGCAGCCTAAGCATGGATAGCTATCCGATTGAGATTGCATGGTCTGATCAAGTCGGTAATATCGAAAGCCATCTAATCAATCCTTCTATGGTCGATGATTGGGTTGACTGGGACTACAATGCACAGCAATTACATGGTATTAGTAGAAAATTGTGCGAGGAACAAGGTGTGCATCCCAAATTCCTCTGTCAACGAATGAACCAAACTATCCAGCCGGGTGAAACTATTTACGCGGATGGAGTTCCATTTGACGACTGGTGGATTGAAGCTCTCTACTCCGTAGGCTCATCTGACGGTTTTGCCGGATTTAATATCGCGCATTCCGACTCGTTGATGCTACCGTTGTTGGCACCAATTGAAGACGATAGTGATAAGCGCTGGCGACTATACGAACAGCTTAAACTAGATGCCCGCAAAAAAATCGGTGGCAGACACCGAGCAACGATAGATGTCCAATATCTGATCGAATTGTTTCATTTGTGTACAGCTCAAACAGCCATTCGATGATTGACTTATCATGACAGAAAGCGGTGTACGTCAAAAGCGTGGGTCGTGAGTGTTGAGACCATACCCACGGTGTAGTGGGGTGGGTAATCAGATGATCGCCGTAATTATTGGCGTAAACAAGGGGCGGCAACACAGTGAATGCTGTAGCTTGCTATAGTCATTATGCCTTCCGATCATTAATGTGGTTTAAGTCAGCAATGAAATGGGGATTTCCAGGAGAAAACCTGTGATTGACTCCCTTGTCTTCTTTGACGAAATGCAAGGGCTATTTTCCTTAGTTAGTCGCCCCTGAAAAGCCACAAATTCACGGCTAAAGCATTGAAACACAATAAATAATTGAAGAAAAAGACGGGCAATAATTGCAAGAAATTAGTAAAATAGATATTAATTTCTTGCAAATTTTTATCGAAAATGAAGCCAAAATCCCAAGAAAGTAGCGGCCAAATCGATCTATTCAACACACCACTGGCCGACCTGTTGAATCCGAAGCATGAGCTTTACCAACTGGCAAATTTGATCGATTGGAAAGTACTGGATGATGCGTTCGGTGAATTTTTTACCGAGAACCAAGGCGCTCCGGCGTTGCCAACGCGTCTTATTGCCGGGCTTCATTACCTCAAACATGCGTTTGCACGCTCGGACGAAGCGGTCGTGGCACAGTGGCTTGAAAATCCCTATTGGCAATATTTTTGTGGCGAAGAGTATTTCCAACACCAGATACCTTGCCACCCCACGTCACTGACCTATTGGCGAAAACGGATCGGAGAAGAAGGTTGCGAGTGGATGTTATCGGTGACGATCCAGGCTGGCGTAGCCAGCAAGACCGTGAAGAAACAGGATTTTGAATCGGTGACGGTTGATAGCACGGTGCAAGAGAAAGCCATCACGTATCCGACCGATGGAAAATTGTATGAACGCTGTCGCCAGCACATGGTACGTCTGGCTGAGCAGCATGAGATTACACTACGGCAGAACTACAACCGCAAAGCCCCCTATTTGCTGATGATGGCGAACCGGTACAGTCATGCCAAGCAAATGAAGCGCAAACGCAAAATGCTCAAACAGCTCAAAACTTTGGTGGGTCGGGTTTACCGAGATATCGAGCGCCAATTGACGGATCAATCCGATGCAGTCAAATTGGCTTTTAAAGAGACGCTAGAGAAAACCCAACGGATTTTGAACCAACAACCCCAGGATAAAAACAAGCTGTACAGTTTCCACGCCACGGAAGTCGAATGCATTTCCAAAGGCAAAGTCCACAAGAAGTATGAATTCGGCGTCAAAGTGGGCATCACCGTCACCAACAAAAGTAATTTTGTGCTCGGCGCCCGCAGCTTTTCCGGTAATCCCTACGATGGACACACCCTGGAATCGTGTCTGGAACAGGCGGAGATTCTAAGCGGTACACGCGCAAAAGAAGCTTTTGTGGATTTAGGATACCGTGGTGTCGAGGTCCCGAACGTGACCATTTACAAAGCCCGGCAAAAGAGAGGAATAAACACCCGGCGACTCAAACGCGCCCTCAAACGCCGCAATGCCATCGAACCCGTCATCGGGCACCTCAAAAACGACGGATTGCTGGGCCGCAATTACCTGAAAGGCGAACTGGGCGATGCCATGCATGCCATCTTATGCGGTGCTGGCCACAATATCCGTATGATCCTCAGGCAGTTGAGGATTTTTTTGCCTCATTTTTGGAGACCGCCATGTCGGATTTTGGCGCGGCCATTGAGCGCGCCGTTTTTATTGTCGGCCTGAATGCTGGTGTTCGGAAAATATCGGCTTTTTCAGGGACGACTAGTTATGTTCAATGCGAACCCGATTAGCGCATTGGCAGTCGAAAAGCGCTCATTGTTGCGTGCAGCTAGCATCCCATTCCGCTTCATCATGATGCGAGTAACAAAGCATCTGGCGGAAAGTGCTGAGCGGGGAAGGAAAGAGTTGGTTTGAAATTTTTAGTAAGTAAAGGCTGAATTCGGTGGTGCCGATTGCAAAATCTGGTGTTTGGGACAAATAGCTAAATTCGAGTTTAGAACTTTTTTGTTCGTTTTTTGGAGAGCCAGCTAAATCATCAATTGGTATTAAATGATTCCATGAAGAGCAGCAATGCGCCCTGCAGCAAAAAAATCAGTTTAGAACTATTTTGGCGGCCCACAATATTTTAGCGGTATAATGCAAACCGTAAGCTGAGATGCTATCCAAATTTATTGCCCTCCTGCATTGATCCTTTCGTGCCCATCATCTCTATGGTATCCCAATGTCGTGAGAAAATGCCTTATTTGCGTGCCTTGGATTAGACTGCCAAACTTAGAGTGGCGCTTCTGCCCAGCACAGGCAGTAGGAAGCTTCAGATGTTCCTGAGCCCATAACTCTGGGCAAAGACTGACGGTGCCGACGTTTGAAAGATTCGAACAAGGCAAGATCCGCGAGCATTACCCTCCAGCTCCACGATATTAATCGCAATACATTGCACAATCGCTAATCTTTACCTATTCTAAATACAATTGCAGTCGGAATCACATTATTGGACTATTTTCATGCTTGATTTGTCGCTTTTATTAACAATATCAACTTATGGATTTAAAATAAAATGCTATATACGTCAATGATTTACGAAGCCTTGTAAGCAATGAATTACAAGATGGGTGTCAGTATTTTTTACACCATAGCAAGCGTTTCAGCAGATAGCATTCAAGGTTCGTGACTATGAGGGATATGGAATGGTTTTTGCTGAAAATTTATATTGCAACACTTGCGCTGCATGCGACAATTTGTCGCATCAAGAATTAATAATGAGGGGCCTCTGTTTCTAGTAATCTAAAGCTGTAGCATTCTATTTCAGACACAGGCTTATTATTTTTATACTTTACCTTAAAATTTGAAGCACATATTAACTATAACAATCGGAGGATATTATGAAAGAAATTAATATAAATATCGACGTGGTCAGGAAAATAACTAACCAACATGTAATAACCGCTTTTTCCGGCGAAATTCCGGTAGTTAACGCCTCCCCTCAAGACGAAAATCTTGAAGGATGCGACAACCACTTTGATGAGTCTTTCTTTAATTTATTGAGAAATGGAGCTCACGCGGACTTTAATACTTATAACTTTTAAGAACCAATGGCTCATCCGTATATCCAAATAAACGGCAATTATTGGGTAGAAACATTAAAATTCCTGCAGGAAACTATAGTAGCGATCGCGCTAAAAGAGCTTTCACAAGAAGAAGCATTTAATTATTCTGCCACATATGCAAGCCTTGCCAATAATAATAAAGAGAAAATTTTTAATGCAAGCGTATTGTTGATTTCTAGTTATATTAATTTTTACAAGGTTAGTCCACGGGAAGGCATTTACGATGAATTCAAGCTCATTTATTTTTTAGGAATTGCCGTATCAATTCAATTAAAAAGCAACGGTTTATACGACCTAGATAAAATGCACCTAAGGGCCGTATTGAGGTTACTTGACCTAAGGCTTCACGAGCCGCATCGTGCTAACCGTCAAGTGCTTTCTGATCGTATAACTAAAGCGATAAACAACGGCGTGATCCAAGATCATTTTGGTTCATACGGCTGGTATTTGATTTATAAATGTCTTTATAATGCCGCAAACCTGAGATCAAAGATGTTTTAAACCTTACGAATACCTGCTTTAAACAGCGACCTAATAAACGCCAGCCGAGGCTGGTTTTTATTAGGTCGCTAACATCGGCCATATTTTATTTAATAGGTCGCTGATTACCACAGGCTAACGGCAGAGTAATTCAGTATTTACTTAATCCATGCCTTATATTCAGTATTCATTCTGTCCAATAGGTTAGCATTCACCGCTCGACGAAATCGAGCGCCAACAGTAGTACGTTTAATTCCTTTTTTTCTTTGGACAGATGTGAAAACTTGCATGACCGCATCATTGGGTTCCAGCTGATGCCTTATATTTTGCCAATACCACTCGACCCAAGCTCTTGCTTGCGCCGGTGTTTTTGCATTGTTGTAAAAATCAGCAGTTTCTGTGTTAGAGACTAGTTGGTGTACTTTATCAATCGTTAAACAAGCAAGGTCGTTTTGAGTCAATTTAAGCACCCTCCCAACAGCAAACATGATCTTGTCACGAATTAAAACTGCCCTGTCTTTACTGTCCAGAGTCCGAGCAATTTCATGATCGATACTGATAAGCAATTCGTCGTATGTTTCATCAGAGACTGATGTCACCGGTTGCCAATGGAGCTTACGATCAAACAGCTGTTTTGCTTTAAAGGCTGAGAACTTAACATTTCTAGCTCTTACGGCATTGGAAATCGAATTAAACTCGGTGTCACTAGTTGATATTCTCTTGGCGCTGGCTTCCAAATGAATTACATCTTCATACCAAAAGGGTCGCCGATGACTATCTCCCTTTAAGTCAGCATAGCGCAAATCACATTCGTGGATTAGATCCACAAAACTTTTCGGCCAACGCTCTGTGACCTTCGCCAAGATACAGAATAACTCTCGACGACTCGGCAAATTCGCGAATTCAAATCCGTTTTCCGGGAAATTACTTAATTCGGCAATACTAATGTTTGTTGATCGCTTAAGCCGATTTCGGGTCTGCCTAGACGTGAGCCCTGCAATTAAAGCACGCAGGCCCTCAAAAAAGACAAGAGAGTGCATATTCGGGCTATTGGCCCATTCAACATATCCAACATTCAAAGCATGCTCTAACTTTTCTTGAAATCGCACATGCAATTCTTCAAGAAAATGGGGCTGTTCTATCGTTTTCCTATAATCAAAGCCACACTTCCAGCAACAAACATTCAGCCCTGTTTTAGGAAAAACCGTTCGTGATTGCATATCGGAACGGTGGGGTGCCAGCGGCGAATTACAATTCGGACAGGTATCTAAGAGATAGCAACCATGCTTTGCGCATATTGTCGCGAACGCTAATCGCCATGTTCTGCGAAAATAGGGCTCGGGATCTTCTTTCAGGCATTGCGGGCAAAACATTAGCCCTGGCCGACGCCTTGATCGATGAAAAACACCGATAGGCACGATCCAACGACAAATACCATGTGGCGTATGCTTTTCAAAAAGATCACCCTCCAAACTACGTAGTGTCGTTTTTTCTATGCGCTCAATCGAAGCACCAGAAATTGTGGATAGCCTTTGCAAATCTTCAATAGGCGCCAATTGGTCGACATCCCGATTCCAAATAGCCGCATCGCTTCCCAGCAACATTGAGCACATCGTTTGCACTTTATATCCGTGCGCATGTGCCAATCGAATAATCCATGAACTAAGAAGCTCATCCTCTTTCGGCTGCAAATGTACAGGCCATAACTGGCCACTTAGCCCTAGTAATGTGTCATAACAACTCGACACGCACGTCGCCTTTACGGGACACATAGGTACATTTTGAAATGACATCTATTGAAATGCGCTCTTCATGACTTTGGATAGCGTACCTGGCAGCACTTCGCAATATTTTGGCAACCTCACCGATAACACCTTCGCTGAGGCCATATAATTTACTGGCAATTTCACCCTTATAGATCTCGGATGGTTGCTTCAGGGGCAATAGATACTCAAAGTTGTAAAGCAATCGCCTAAAGTCTTCGCCTTGCTGCCATCTCGGCAAGGCTCGCATTGGAAATCGACTCTGCAACTGGGCGTCGCTACGTATGGCGTGCTCAGCCTCCAGCGTACCTGCGGCCACAATACAAATCTGCAGCTCATTGCTAATGAATTTCAGCATATTAAGTAAAAAACGCTGCTTTGTTGCGCTGCCGGCAAGCAGTGCATTCAACTCATCCACCATAAGTACTTTAGTCTGCAATCTCGGCAAGATGGCTAGCAGTTGTAATAATTTTCGATCGGCTGAGTCGTTTGTTCGAACTGTGGCCCCCAAAAGCATCAATAAATTGTTGAGAAATATGTGCTCGCTCGGCCCAGGCGGTGACTGAATATAGATTACAGGTGCAAAAACTGAATCCAGACCAGCCCGATCTTCAGCGGGATGTCTGTGCAAAAACTCCCTAAGAATTTCAGTTTTTCCGTTATCTGATCGCCCCACAATCAGTAGATTAGGCATCCTGTTCGTCTTGGGATGCTCCAAAAGGTCTTCCATCTCCGCCAATAATTCAGACGCTTTTTGATAGGGAATAAAAAACGGCTTATCAATATGCGCCAGTCGCTCCGCATCTGACAATTCGAGCAATTCCAGTGTTCGCTTGGATAATTGCCTAGCGATTTCGCTCATTCTGCCTCCCTGATACCCTCAAAGGGCGCGAAGAATTCAGAATTCGTTATGTTCTCTGGCTTATCCGTCACCGGCTTAAAATCCTTTTTCGTATTTTCTGCCGCCCCTTCAGAAGCCGAATTCCACTGCTTTTGTTTTTGTCGCTTAACTCTAGCAGCCTTCGTTTTGCGCGCTTCGTCTGCGACAAGTTCCCGCATACGGTCAATCGTCTTGAAGATTAACTCTTCATTAGTCGTCGCCATGGATTCTTTTTTAAGTTGGCGCTTGGACTCTTTAATTTCCCACAAGCTAACAGGTGGGCGAGAAAGATCTCTATAGGGTACTTCAATATATTTTTCAGATTTAGGATCAAACATCCATATTTTGCTTAGATTGCGCGGATCGTATCGACAAATGTATTTCGGCCTGTTTTTTCCTGCATTGGGATCATGATCGCCCGCGAAATATCTAAGTGCGTCACACCAATAATGTACGCCTTGGATTTGAATACCATATCGCTGAACCGTAGCCATGATGACCGGCATAAAATCCAGCCTCAATCGTTCCTCATCAGAAACACGCATAGGCACACCTGTACCAATTTCACTATCGGTACCATATACACCCCGCTCCCACTTGACGATCGGCGGCAAACCATCGTTACCTGCATGCGGAGATTGGTGATACACCCCTAAAATAAAAAGCGTAAACCATTTCTCAAGCGCATCAATAGTCATTACAGCCCGACCTTCCGCGTCGTACTCCAGTTTCTCTCGAACATTTGAGAATGTAGTGCCCGGCAGTTCGTTATGTACTTCATGCATAAAAGTGCGAAATGCTCGCTCCACGTGACCGCCATAGTGAGGCCGACCCTTGGGGCGCCGTTCAGCAATAATGCCGTACTGCTTGGTCGCTAGCCCAAGAAGGTTCCCTCGAAATTCTTTAGCATTGTCGGTATGAATGCGCGTCATCACTCCGCAGCATGGCCATGACATATCATCCAGCCCTAGCGATGCCAGGATCGACTCTTTTCCCAATATCGCGCGCGATATACATAATCCGGTTGCTAGCGCTCCTGGGTGGTCGAGAGACAAATAGTAGCCAACACACATTTTGCTGTAAACGTCTGTTGCAATGGTTAGAAATGGTCTATTAATCGGCATTCTATTTATGTCATCGACCAAAATGACATCCATCGGGGTATGATCAATTTGCACAACGGCTAAAGGGTACTCTGCGCCCGGAAATGAGCCCTGTATATGATCAAAGTGTTCCGCTGCCGCTTTTGCTCCTCGGCGTCTGCGCATGCGGTATTCTTCACTTATATCTAAAATTCGCGTTCGTACGGTTTGCGGGTCGGGTTCAGGCAAACCGCTTTGCTTGCATCTTTTTCGCGCCTCCTTGGCTACCTTAGTTGGCGTTCGACGCTGCGAATCCAAATAGAGATCTTCAATAACCTGTTTGATAATTTCTTCAACTTGAGGATCAAGTCGCTTAGAGCCCATATCTTTCCTCGTCTTCCTGATGAGAGAAGAAAGCAAACCTGATGACTCATAATCATCAATCCATCGATAAACGGTCGCGATATGTTTATCCATCTCATCAGCAACTTTCTTAACATCTGCCCGAGTACGGCCAGCCCCCATAACAAGCAGAGGCTGTATCGCAAGGTAAATCTCCAGCGCGCGTTCCCATTTATCCTGTGGGATAACGCTTAGATCTGGCAAAGGTTCCGAAGGCAGCACCAAATCTGGAGTGACATCGCTAGCTTTAACCGTTTTGGTTTTACCATCATGATTTTTAATGACTAGATGAGTCGCGCTGACTAAGTCGATAACTTGATAACGTGTCGATTCGTGATAAACAACTGAGCCCGGCAGAATGCGTGTTTTTGCCAACATAATCATTCATCACCCCATATTGTTGACTGCATCGATAAAGGGATAGTCAAATCACATTTAACCCACAGCCGAGAAATCATGCACCAGAGCGTCCATAGCGCTTCTCCTTTCAATTCTTTCGACGAGTAACTCACTTCAAGCAACTTGGAAACCGTTGTTTCTTCCAGCTCATTCAAAACCATTTTCAGCTTTTTATAATGATGCTCGTGGAAATCAGCGTAGCGATAAGACCACAGAAACTGAATATTTTTTAGATAATCGGTTCTGATTTCTCGTTCTGTCAGCACGCGAAACTCATAGCCTTGGCTTTTCGCATAGGCACGAGCTGCCTTAAACTTCGGTTTGAGTTGATCTTTTTGCTTAATCAAATCACCGCGATATTTAACTTCGCACAATAAAGGCCGACGAGGATTCCGTTGCTGGGTATTCTGACCGGCGTCAAATCGGTAGGTCACAAGCAAGTCAGGAGTGTAACTGCGCTGCTTGCCTTGATCATCTAGGTAGTCAATTTTGACCGGTTGACTTTGGTACCAATCAACCTCGCAATCCCAATGTACAAGCAATAGAAGATCGCGTTCGAGTGACGACTCAAACTCCTGTCCATTTACGGTTCCGGTGAGGCTCCTTACATTCGTAGGGATTCTTCGGACGCCTCCGGAAGACTTTTCGATTTTTAACCATGAATTCACGAGTCGCATTTTACACCCCTATAAACCAAAATAGTCGCAAAAAGCGATCTTGTTTACACGGCGGCAGCAATCCCAAACCTGGCGAAATATCCCTGTCGCACAACGGTGCGCTATTTTTAGACGAACTGCCTGAATTTGATCGAAAGGTCCTGGAAGTGTTGCGCGAACCTTTGGAAACCGGCCACATCACCATTTCCCGCGCCAACCGCCAGGCCGATTTTCCGGCCAGCTTTCAACTAATCGCGGCGATGAATCCCTGTCCCTGCGGCTACTTGGGCGATGCTTCCGGCCGTTGCCGCTGCACCTCCGAACAAGTCGCCCGCTATCGGGCCAGAGTTTCCGGGCCCTTATTGGACCGGATAGATATGCATATGGAAGTGCCGCGCGTCGCGCTGGAAGTATTGCGCAAGGGGGCGGCGGCGGGTGAAGAAACCAGCGAAACGATTCGGCAACGTGTCGTCGCAGCCCGAGAAATTGCTTACCGCCGCCAAGGCAAAGCCAATGCAGGACTAAGCGCCGCCGAGGTGAAGGTTATCTGCACCTTGTCCGAAGCCGGCCATCAGTTGCTGGAACAAGCGCTGGAAAAATTCGGCCTGTCGCACCGGGCTTATCACCGGATTTTGAAATTGGCGCGCACGATTGCCGATCTGGCGAATTCAAAAAATATTGAAATCGCTCACCTCAGCGAGGCCATAGGCTATCGCAAGCTGGATAGAACCCGATAAGCATGCAAATCCGGCAGCGTCATGCCGGGTTTTCGAAATAAACCGCCAACAAGCCCGAGGCATTCATTACATCCAACTCCGCTTCGATTTCATTTTGAAGCAACTCCAAATGATTCAACTTGATTTCGGTACGGGTGCGAGATGAATCCAATAACTCAATCAGACCGGTTTGCCCCAAACGATAGGCATCTTCGGCCATTTGCTTTAAAGTGGGTAAAGGCGCTACCACTTCTTTTTCGGCCTTTGCCAACGTCGCCCGACGTCTTGCCAGCACATCGACAGCCCTTTCCAGTTCTTGACGAGTGGCCGCCATCAGCAATTCACGTTTTAATTGGCTGGCATGCACTTCGGCAGCCGCACGGGCGATGCCGCCTTGGCCGCGATCAAAAATCGGCAGATCGACCGATACGCCTGCAAACGTGGTGTTGCCATAAGGTTTATCGGTGAAAGCCGTACCGAACATCAACGACGGCACCGGCCAGCGTTCCCGCTCAGCTTTTTCCAATCCAGAATCCGCGGCGATCATTTCCCGGCGCGCCGTTTCCAGATCGGGATTACGCTGCTCGGCTTGTTGCCATAACTTATCCACGTCCGCCGACACGCCAATCGGCTCCAGCGTACCACTGGCTTGCGGCTTCCAGTGCGGGAAACCCAGCAAACTCGCCAACTCGCCTAGGGTACTGCTCAGATTGGTTTGCGCATTTTCCAAACGGGTATTCAGGCTCTGCACTTCCTGAGTGATGCGCAGCACATCGTATTGACTGGCGGTGCCGGCGTTTTGCTTGCCGGAGATGATGGTTTGCAAGCGTTCCAACTCCAACCGGGCCTCATCCAGCACCGACACCCGCTGCTGATTGGCTAGTAATTGCGCAAACAGCCGCCAGGATTCACGAATCAATTGGTTGTAATCCACCTCAACGCGAGCCGCCGCGACATCGACTTGCCGTTCGGCGTTGTCTTTACGCGCGCCGCGCTGTCCGGCCAGCAGCATCGGTACTTCGACGGTGATGTTTTGCTGTGATGGACCGTCGAATTGGGTATTGCGGCGCCCGCCGGCCTGATCGAAGCGGCCGTAACTGATTTTAGGATTGGGCAATACATCGGCCGCGACCACCTCCGCTTCGGCAGCTTCGATTTGGTTACGGGCTAATGCATATCTAGGGCTTTTCTCGCGGACGATTTGCAGCAAATCCCGAATCGTCACCGTTTCCGGCAAGTCTTGGCTTGCTGGTTCAGGCTCGGCAACACAAATGGGGCTGGCTAATAAAGAAATCAGCAAAATCAGGCTGGCTTTCGGGTTCATACTTGGCTATCCAATAGTTCGTCAGCCTCTTCGGGCGTGAGGATTTGTTTGCTGGTCACGAAGGAATAAATCACCGGCAAGATAAACATTGCCACCAAAAAGGTGGTCAGCATCCCGCCGACAATCACCACCGCGAACGGCCGCTGGGTTTCGCTACCGATGCTGGTGGACAATGCCATCGGCAGCAAGCCCAGCAGTGCCAACAGCGAGGCCATCAATACCGGGCGCAAGCGTTGCGTTGCCCCCTCCGTGATTGCCGCCAATAACTCCATGCCGCCGCGGCGCATTTCCTCGGTCGCGCTCAGCACCAACAAACCCATCAGACAGACTTGGCCCAACAGCGCAATAAAGCCAATCGCCGCACTCACCGACAGCGGAATATGGGTCAGTAGCAACGCAAACACGCCGCCGGTCATCGCAAACGGCGTGGCAATCAAAATTGCTGCCGCGCTACGCCCCGATTGCAAGGCGCTGTATAACAAGCCCAGTACGATCAATACCGCAATCGGCACCACCACGCCCAAACGCGCCATCGCCCGCTGCTGATTTTCGAACTCGCCGCCCCAGTTCAGGAAATGATCTTCCGGTACTTTGATGTTGGCAGCGACCAGTTCCATGGTTTCATGCACCACCGAGCCCAAATCGCGGCCTTCCACGTTAAATTTCAAGGCCATGTAACGGCTATTGGCTTCGCGTTCGATGGAGGTGCGGCCTTGGGCAATATCGATAGTGGTCAAATCCCGTAAGGGAATATAGGCTCCGGAGGGATTGACGACATTCATATTGCCGATTTTTTCGATGTCACCGCGCTCGTTCTCCGGCAAAATCAAGCGTATCGGTACCGGCCGCTCGCCTTGCCACAATTCGGAAACTATCCGGCCGGCCATGCCGATTTCGATGGTATCTTGCACTCTATCCACGTCAAAGCTGTTGCGGGCCAAGGCGGAACGATCCAGTTTGATCTGTAATTGCGGCACCCGCGATTCGCGGTAAAGATCCAAATCAATCACGCCATCGACCTTGGCCAGCAGGAGTTTGATGTCTTCCAGCGTGGTACGCATTTTGTCCAGATCGGGGCCGTAGATTTTCAATACCACTTTGCCGCGTACCCCGCTCACCGCTTCCTCGACGTTGTCCTTGATCGGTTGCGAAAAATTGAAACGCACGCCCGGTATTTCTTCCAGCGAGGTCCGCATCGCATCGACCAACTTTTCTTTATGCCAGCCCTGCCGCCATTGCTCATGGTGTTTGAGATGCACGAAAGTTTCGCTCATGTTGACACCTTCGTTGTCGGTACCGTCCTCGGAACGGCCTTGCTGGCTCAAAATACCCAACACTTCCGGAAATTTCATCAAGCGTTGGCGCATGTCCAATAGAATTTCCTGACCTTTATCCAGCGAAATACTCGGCGGCATTTCAACGAACACATGAATGTCGCCTTCATCCAGTTCCGGTAGAAATTCGGTGCCCAGCCCGGCCCCGGCCAAGCCGCCGGCAAACAACAAAATGCCGGCAAAGCTTAAAGCCAGCGTTCGTTTACCCAGTACCTGCGCCAATAAACGGGAATACCCATCCCGCAAGCGTTCCAAAAACTTGGGCTCGGCTACCAAGGCATGTTGGGGTTGAATGAAGGTGGCGCATAAGGCCGGCACCAATAGCAGCGCAAAGATCAAGCCGCCAGATAACGCAAAACTATAGGTCATCGCCAGCGGCCGAAATATCCGGCCTTCCACGCGCTCCAGTGTAAACACCGGAATCAACGCAGCGATGATAATCAACATTGCAAAAAACGCTGGCTTGGCTACATCTACCGCTGCATCGGCAATCAGGTACAGCATTTCCCGCCGCGACTTTGGCTTGCGGTGTTGAGCCTGGTGCATGACATTTTCCATCAGCACTACCGCGCCATCGAGAATGATGCCGAAATCAATCGCACCCATCGAAATCAAATTGGCCGGCATGCCCAGCTGGTACAAACCTAAGAACGCCACCAGCAGGGACAACGGAATCACCGTCGCAACGATTAATGAGCCGCGAATGCTGCGCAGAAATAACCAGACCACGCCCACTACCAGAGCAAAGCCGTGCAGCAAGTTGTCGAACACGGTATGCAAGGTGCTGCTGACCAATTCGGATCGATCCAGAAACGGCATGATCTTCATGCCCGCAGGCAAAATCCCAGCATTTAATTCCGCGACTTTCTCGTGTAAGGCATCCAATACCCGCGACGGATTTTGGCCGCGCCGTAGCAGCACGATACCTTCCACCACGTCTTTGTGTTCGTCCAAACCCACCGTGCCGCGGCGTGGGGTATAGGATTGCACCAGGCGGCCGACATCGCCGACGGTGACCGGTGTGCCTTCATGGTTTTTCAAAACGATTTTTTTAATGTCGTCTGCCGTAACCAGATTGCCGACACCACGCACCACCATTTCCTGATCGCCGTAACTCAAGAAGCCGGCACCGACATTTTTGTTGGACTTTTCTACGGCCAAGCCGATGTCTTCCAGCGTCAAGCCTACCGACTCGACGCGAGTCGGATCGATTTGGATATGAAACTCTTTGTAGTAACCGCCGAAAGTCAGCACATCCGCAACCCCCGGCACCTGGCGCAATTTGCGCGATACGTTCCATTCCATTTCCGAACGCAGCTCGTAGAGCGAATGCCGGTCGCTGGTCAGGGTAAATTTGTAGATTTCGCCCAACGGCGTGTAGTCCGGCGCCAATACCGGCGTGACGCTGCTGGGTAATTCCGCGCCGGAGATACGCTGAGATATTTCGGTACGGGAATGAAAACTGTCGATGTGGTCTTCAAAGGTAATCGTCACCAGCGACAAGCCGAACAGGCTTTGGCTGCGCATCTGCAGCATATTCGGCGTGCCATTCAATACTCTTTCCAACGGCACTGTTACTTGCCGCTCGACTTCTTCCGGGGCATAGCCGGGCATCAAGGTAATGACGGTCACCTGGGTGTTGGTCACATCGGGATAGGCTTCGATCGGCGTTTCCATAAACGCATGGATGCCAAAAATAGCAATGATCACCGCCACGGTAATCACGACAAGACGACGGTGAACGCAATGTTCAATCAAGGGGCGCAGCATTAGTCCCCCCGATTACAGCAGCATGGATGCGGAGGAATCCAGGAGCAACGCCCCCGAAACCACCACTTTTTCGCCATCTTTAAGTCCATCCAGCACCGGTACCTGACCATCGCGTGCCTGTCCGATGAGTACCTGACGAGGTTCGAAGCGGCCATCGCCGGTTTCTACGTAGACCATGGTGTGTTTTTTGTCTCGAATCACCACCGCTGTGGTGGGTAAAAGGATACGATGCGGGCCGGCGGCCTCAATCAGGCCTTTGGCAAACATACCCGGTTTTAACACCAGATTGGGATTGTCGAATTCGATATACACCGCGCCCCGACGTAAATCGGATTGCATCGCCGCGCTGACCGCCACTACCCGGCCGGTCACCGGTTCGGACAAGGCGCTGATCTGCAATGTCGCTTTGGCACCTTTTTCGATCAGCGGCAAATCGTTATCGAATACGTCCGCGACGATCCACAAGGACTGCGGCTCGCCGATTTCGATGATGGTTTCGCCGGCTGCCAACGCCGAACCCACTGAGGACTTAATTTGCAAAACCACGCCATCTTCAGAGGCACGAAGTATCACGGCCTGATCTGTGCCATCCCCTATCATCCGCAAGGCTTGCTGGCTGCGCTGATGGTCGGCACGCGCTTCGCGCAATTGCACATCGGCTTCCGCGCGCTCCATTGCTAGGCCCACACCGCTTTTTTGCATGATGTCCTGGCGACGCATACGGTCTTCGGCACGTTGCAGCTCGGCTTTCGATTCTGCAACCTCGGCTCGCATCTTGGCGGCGTCAGCGCTTTCCAGAATGGCAATCGGTGTGCCTGCTTTGACGCGGTCACCGACCTGTACATTGATTTTTTTCAGCCGTCCGGCCACCACCGCGCTGACTGCGGATAGGGCTTTGGTTCTAAATTCGACATGCGACGGTGCTTGAACCATCGCCGAGAAATTTTGCGGCGTGACTGTAGCCACGCTGATATAAGGCCTTGATTCGGCAGGAATTGAAATCAACCCAACATGTTGGTCAGTGTCTGTTGCCTTAATTTCTTCAGCAGATGTGTTGGAGACTTTTTGATTTGCCGGGTGTTTGTCGGGTGGGGCTGAACAGCTGATTAAAGAGCTTGCTAGCAGTATCGAAACTATGAAATTGATGTGCATGAATTATTATTTTTATGTGGATGCCATTTTTACGGTGAAGGCGGGAAGTTGCACAATGTTCAAAAAGAACGATTCCCTTAACTATGTGCAGGCTGAACTATCGTCGACATAATATCGTATCAATATTACCGTGTCTTGTGCTCTTCATTTTTGTAAAACCGTTCTTTTTGCGCTTTGCCAAGAGGAGCGCGAATGTCACATCAATACTTGTTTGATCAGTTTTAGAACAATTAGTGTGGCGCTTTATACCGGAAAAAACTTTCCAAACTATTTTGTCGTCAGCGAGAAACATGCCATATATACGTCCTTGCACTCGCTCAGTAACAATAGACTAGGGGGGAGGACTAAGACCAATGACTTGGTTCAAAAAACCCGTTTAGCGGGCTATTTAAACCATAGATGTAACGGGTATAAAAAATGCCGGGCGGCGATTAATGGAATTGGCGCCACACTGAATTTGCAGTCATTGGGGCGAGAAACAGAGAAAATTCAGGCAATAAAAAAGGCGCATTGTCTAGACAATGCGCCTTGTCTCAAAGTAAAGCTAATGCTTACAGTTTGTCAGCATTTTTGCTTAGGTATTCAGCCACGCCCGCTGGGTTGGCATTCATACCAGCATCACCTTTGTTCCAACCGGCTGGGCAAACTTCGCCATGTTCTTCGTGGAATTGCAGTGCGTCGACCATGCGCAGCATTTCGTCAAAGTTGCGGCCCAGTGGCAAGTCGTTGACAACTTGGTGACGGACGACACCGGCTTTGTCGATCAAGAAACTACCGCGGAAAGCCACGCCACCAGCGGATTCAACGTCATAGTCTTTGCAGATGCTATGCGTCATGTCGGCTGCCAGTGTGTACCGGACGGGGCCGATGCCGCCTTGGTTGACGGGAGT
Organism: Methylomonas fluvii; assembly: GCF_014850975.1. Taxonomy (GTDB): domain Bacteria; phylum Pseudomonadota; class Gammaproteobacteria; order Methylococcales; family Methylomonadaceae; genus Methylomonas; species Methylomonas fluvii. Next base: position 1,106,542 of record NZ_JACXST010000001.1, read on the forward strand.
GTTACGCCAAGCGTTATGGGTAAAGTGCGAGTCGATAGAAACACCAATCACTTCAACGCCGCGGCTTTTGAATTCGTCAATGCGATGATCCAAAGCAATCAATTCGCTTGGGCAAACAAAGGTAAAGTCTAAGGGATAAAAGAAAAGCACTGCATATTTGCCGCTAGTCGCACCTGAAAAACTGAATGAATCAACAATTTGACCATCGCCTAATACCGCAGGAACTGTAAAGTCAGGGGCTTGCTTACCTACTAAAACGCTCATCAATTTTCTCCAAAATTAGTTATAAAACAAAAGGTTAAGAGGATATTTACGCCTCTGCGAGAAGGCCGAGACTTATTCTACACCAGTTTAGTTGGTATTTGCCTAATAATCCCCGTAAATTCCGCTTGCAAGACGGTCGATTTCGCGCTAATTTGTAATCCATAGCTTACACAATTAACAGGCGGTCTGCGTGCTTCGCGCTGCTTAAATTCACTATGCAGACCTTTGGTGAATTTTTTAGGGTACGACAAATGGCAAAAGTAAAACACATTACAGAACCCGATACTTTCGGTTTTCAAGTTCGTATTGTTCGGCGCGGCAAGGAGAGCAGCCGTTATTTCTCTCACAAGCTCTGGGGCAGCAAAACCAAGTCGCTGAAAGCCGCGATTACCTGGCGCGATCAGATGCTGGTGGTATTGAAAGGCAGCAAGACCCGCTTCCTGAAACCACCCAAAAACAAAACCACTACCGGCGTAACCGGCGTGTCCAGAACCATCAAGTTTGATCACCGCAAAGACAAAAGCTATCTTTGCTACACGGTGTTTTGGGTAAAAGATGGAAAATCCCGGAATAAAACCTTCCAAGTGGGCAATGTAGACACGGTAACCGCCGACGACGAATTGCACGCGTTTCGCACTGCGCGCCTATTTCGGAGCTGTTACGAGCATGCCATCGACCACGATGCGCCGTTCGACGACAGCAAATTCGCCAACTGGAAAAAACTACGCTTATACGAAAACGAGATGCTGAACGCTGTCAACTGAGCGCACCAGCATGAGCTTAATCGATGCGCATCTCAATGCGCATCGACAGATCGACCGCAGCAATATTCTTCGTTAACGCGCCTATCGAGATAAAGTCCACCCCGGTTTCGGCCACGCTTCGGATATTATCCAAAGTAATATTTCCCGACGCTTCCAGCTCGAGTAGCCCCTGGTTTTGCTCTACCGCTGTACGCATATCGGCCAGCGAAAAATTATCCAGCATGATGCGATCCGGTTGCGCGGCAAGTGCCTGGGCAAACTCGTCAAGAGTTTCCACCTCCACTTCGACCGGCACATTTCCATAGTCTCTAGCCAGCTTGACCGCGTTGGCAATTGAGCCGGCCGCGATAATATGGTTTTCCTTGATCAAGATGGCGTCGAATAAACCGATGCGATGATTGAAACAACCACCACATTTAACTGCGTATTTTTGCGCCAAACGTAAACCGGGCAGGGTTTTACGGGTATCCAACACCTTGCAGCCGGTACCCGCCACGGCATCCGCATAGCGGCGAGCAATAGTCGCCGTTGCGGATAAGGTTTGCAGCAGGTTCAGCGCTGTGCGCTCGCCCGTCAGCAAGGCCCGAGCCGGACCGCGCAACTTGCATAGTACGGCATTCGCTGCGACACGCTCTCCTTCATCACAGTGCCAATCGATCATCACCTGGGAGCTTAATTGTCGAAACACCTCATCGAACCAAGCTCTGCCGCACAACACCATGGATTCGCGAGTTACCACTACGGCATTGGCTTGAGTCTCGGCTGAGACGATGCTGGCGGTAATATCGCCGCTACCGATATCTTCAGCCAGATAAAGCGCGATTTCTGTGGAATTTGGTTGCATGGGCGTGTGATGGACGATGAACAAGGAGAGTAATTATAAACCGCATGCGGTGACAGTCGCGCCAAACTCTGGCCAATTAAAAGCATAGGGGATGGTTGGCAAAGCTTATAAAATACCGCATCACTTACAAAGCTTGAAAACCATGATAATTCGCGATCACTACTTGAGTAGCGCTTGCCAGGTCGCTTCGCCGAACTGCGACGACAGACCGGACCCCGAAGACGTTTCGTTATTGGTTATCCATTGCATCAGCCTGCCGCCTGAGCAATTTACGGGCGACTATATCGACCAATTGTTTTGCAACTGCTTGGACCCAAACGACCATCCTTACTTCCAAGATATACACGAACTTAAGGTGTCCGCGCATTTACTGATTCGCCGGGATGGCAGCATTCGGCAATATGTGTCGTTCCATCGCAGGGCTTGGCATGCAGGCGTGTCAAAATATCAAGACAGGGAGCGCTGTAACGATTTTTCTATTGGTATTGAGTTGGAGGGGGCCATCAGTGTGGCTTACACTGATGCTCAATATCGGTGCCTTGCCGATGTGTGTAGAACGCTACTGGCAAATTATCCGAAACTATCGAGCCAGCGTATTGCCGGTCATAGCGACATTGCCCCAGGCCGAAAAAACGACCCTGGGCCATTCTTTGACTGGTGCCGCTTTAACGAATTACTGAGTTCTGTCGCTGAAAGTCCTGCGGAGCCAGTAAAAAAGGGTTGCCGTAACCCACGACAACAAAGCAAAAAGCGGCACTAATCGGCTTTAATTTCCAGATGCACGGCTTTAAGGATCTCGAGCAACTCTTGATACTGGACTTGTAGTGGCCCCAATTCGCTCTCCAACTGTGCAATGCTTTCATTGACATTGCCTTTGGATTCATTGATTTTCCTGAGCATGATCAAGCGGCTTTCAATTTGCTTTTTGTGGTCTTTGATCTGGTGCATTAGCGGCGACAGTACGCTATTACTCCAGGTAACCGCATCCCGTTGGGCTTGCTGCAGAATATTTCTCGCTTTGGCTATCAACGTACCGTATAGCTTGTTGACGACGATGCTTTGCTCAGTCATCGTGGTTTTAGCGCTATTGCGAAACGCTTCGCCTTCTTCAAAAATCTGCTCCAGCTCGAACTGGTGTTGTTTTATCGAAAACAACTGTGGCTCGATTTCCTTAAAACCGTATTCATCCTGAAACTTCTTATGAATCGCTTTAATCAAGCGCCGAGTTTCTTCGGTCATGTCCACCGAGTCCTGTAATAAATCGCGCAACTCGTCAAACAACCTACGCATGTTCTGCTTCATGCCGTAAGTGGTCAGGCTTTTGCTCATATCCTCCTTGGTACGGCGGATGATGTCGTCGATTTTTTCTTTGGCAAACGAATCGATCAACATCTTGGCTTGTACCGCAAACACTTTACGGCTGGCCTGAAAGTTTTCGATATTAGCCATATAGGCATTCTGCCGGTCACGAGTTTCGGCCATCAATTTGCCGGTCAATTCCTGATTCTCGAAATCGACTTGTTTGAATTCATCGAGCTGCTTTTGGGCGTTAGCGATTTTTGAGTCCATCAACTTGACCGACTCGCTGACCAAAAATCCAATTTCTTTGTCGACAACACCCTTTAGAATATCGCGGCGCTGATCGAGAATGTCGTCCGACAGATAGCTTTCCAACAGATTGAGACGGCTTTTTTGTAGCAAAGCATCGTCGCCTTTCACCTTAGCCAATAGCGCCTGCTTTGCAGAGACCGGGAAAATAACTTCCTTCTCCAGATTCAGAATCATTGCGCAGGTGTCGATTTGCTTTTGGATTGAAGCTTCGTAGCCAGTTTCGCCGGCCAAATCGTCCCACATTGAGTCGATTTTATTCATCACCACGGCTAAGCCCTGGCGGCGGTTACCTCTGGAGCTACAAACGTGGCTTTTCCACATTTCCAGATCGCTTTTGGTTACGCCGGTATCGGCCGCCAACACGAAAATAATGGCTTGAGCGCTGGGCAACATGCTCAAGGTTAACTCCGGCTCTGTACCTAAGGCATTTAGGCCTGGCGTATCCAGAATGCACAAACCTTCTTTCAGCAAAGGATGCGGAAAGCTGATCATCGCATGCCGCCAGCATGGCACTTCCACGGTTTCCGGATTGATAATGCCTTGCTCGGCGGCTTCGCGTTCGTTCCACAAGCCCAGTTTATCGGCCATTTCCCGAGAAACCTTCTTGGTGGCGACCAACTCTCTAAACGCTTCCTGCATTTGCGTAGGCGACTCGCAATTCAGCTCGATTTGTGTCCAACGATCCGGATTGCGCTTGTAATCCATCAAGGATATATCTTCCAAGCGGCTCTCAATGTTGAGCAGCCGAATATAACTGCCGCCTTTTTCATCCCAGAATAGCTCGGTGGGCGACATCGTGGTCCGGCCTGGCGACGAAGGCAACAAGCGCACGCCGGTTTCCGCAAAAAACAGCGAGTTGATCAGTTCGGTTTTACCTCTGGAAAACTCCGCTACAAACGCCAAGGTGACACGATCATTTTGCAAACCTTGCAATATATTCAGCAAGGTATCTGTGCTTTGCGGGTCACTGAAGCGATAACGGTTACGCCAGTCCCGATACAATTCGATACCCTGAATCAGTTGTTCGCGCCACTGCGTGTATTCGTGCAACTGTTCTTTAAATTCCAGATTTCTCATGGCTCGCCTTTGTTCCGACTGTACTCAATATAAGGGGCAAATTGTAACGGCTAAGTGTAGACCAATAATCCATAAGCAAAAGCCTAGGGCACGCTTGGATACTCAAATTCCGTACTGTTGTCGATAGGCCTGAATAATAGCCAACTTATCCGCCGAACCGCTCTGCTGGGAAATAAACTCGATGATGTCTGCCAAGCAGATTATCGCCAGCACCGGAATGCCGAACTGTGCCGACACTTCCTGCACTGCCGATAATTCGTTCTGGCCTTTCTCCTGACGATCCAGCGCTATCACTACACCCGCAACCGTCGCGCCGGCGGCATTAATAATCTCCACCGATTCGCGCACCGACGTACCGGCGGTAATCACATCATCCAAAATCCAGACTTTGCCTTGCAAGGGCGCGCCAACCAATACGCCGCCCTCGCCATGATCCTTGGCTTCTTTGCGGTTAAACGCAAACGGGATGTCGCGTTGCAAGCGGGAATAGGCAATCGAGGTGGTGCTGACCAACGGGATGCCTTTATAGGCTGGTCCGTACAATACATCTACCTCGACACCGGCGCTAATCAGCGCCTGCGCATAAAATTGCCCCAATTTATCCAGCTGAGCGCCGCTGTTGAATAGGCCGGTATTAAAGAAATAAGGACTAACACGTCCGGACTTTAAATGAAATTCGCCAAACTTCAATACGCCGCAATCCAAAGCGTACTGAATAAACTGTTTTTGGTAATCGAGCATCGTGGAGTGTTACAAAGCTAAAATGAAAGTAATTATACCCGTGCGTATTTAATCGATGAACTTTTCTAGGACCACGTCCAGAAAATCCCAACCTTTTTCGCTACAGCTATACGCCAAGCCATCGCGGCACAGCATGCCTTCAGCCAGGCAGTGCGATAAATTTGGCTCCAAGTTGTCTGCCGCCAATCCGGTAGCCCGTTCAAAATCCTTCAGACTAAAGCCGGTTTTTAATCGCAACTGGTTCATCAGAAACTCTAACGGCAATTGTGCGACCTCAATCGCCTCGCATTGTGATCGACCGGGTTGCGATAAATACTGTTCCGGGCTTCTTGGCTTAACCGTACGCATAATCTTATCCGGCAAGGCAAGGCTAATCTTGCCGTGCGCGCCGGCGCCTATCCCCAGATAATCGCCAAATTGCCAGTAATTGCGATTATGCCGGGATTGCTTGCCGGGTTTTGCATACGCAGACACTTCGTACTGCTGAAAGCCGTTATCCGCCAACAGCTGCTGACAGCGCTTTTGGGCGGCGAATATCACGTCGTCTTCCGGCAATTTGGGCGGAAACTTATAAAAATACGTATTGGGTTCCAGCGTCAGTTGGTAAAAGGAAATATGGGTTGGGGCCAAGCTAATGGCTATTTCCACATCGCTCAAGGCTTCGCTTTCACTCTGATCCGGCAAACCGAACATCAAATCCAGATTGAAATTCTCAAACCCGGCCTTAACGGCAATTTCCACCGCAACTTTGGCCTCAGCGGCGGAATGCACCCGCCCTAATGTCCGCAAATGCCGGTCCTGAAAGCTTTGAATGCCTATCGATAGGCGATTAATCCCTAAAGTCCGAAACGCATGAAATTTTGCGCTTTCGAAGGTGCCGGGATTGGCTTCCAAAGTGATTTCGCACTGTTCGGTAACAGGCACTGACCGCCTGATACCGGCCAACAGACGGCCTAAGGCTTCCGGCGAAAACAAGCTGGGCGTGCCGCCCCCCATAAATATACTGTTGATGCTCCGCTGCCCGCCCAGCAATTCCAGATCAGCGTGCAGGTCGGTCAGCAGGGCATCGATGTAAGCCTGTTCGGGAATCGGTTTTTTAACGGCGTGGGAGTTGAAGTCGCAATACGGGCACTTCTGGATGCACCACGGAAAATGGATATAAAGGCTCAGCGGTAACAATTCGACAGACCTTACCACACGCCAATATTGGGCATGGAGGCCCACGGCTCTTGCGGCGGCAAAGCTTGGTCTTTTTGTAACAATTCGATAGAAATTTGGTCGGGCGAGCGCAGAAATGCCATACGACCATCACGAGGCGGCCGGTTAATCGTTACCCCTTTTGCCGTTAAGTCTTGGCAAACCGCATAAATATCGTCTACTTCGAAGGCTAAATGCCCAAAATTACGGCCACCGCCGTAATCCTCCGTATCCCAGTTGTAAGTCAGCTCCAGCAATGGCGCGTCAACCGCTGCAGCGCTTTGCCGGTCGCCAGGTGCGGCCAGATACACCAAGGTGAAACGTCCGGTTTCGCTTTCCATGCGCCGCACTTCAAGCAAACCTAACTTATTGCAATAAAAATCCAGCGATTCGGCGAGATCCTTTACCCGAACCATAGTGTGTAAATAACGCATATTGGCCGCCCCAGAAAATAAAAGCGCGATTATGAACGAGTCGGCGGTGGAGAATAAAGTTTCCTGATCAATAACAGGCCTCAGCTATACCAAAGAAAGCCCGTCATGCCCGCCATTCAGCGCTATGGGAGGCAAGCTTCGCTCTATCCATGCGACCTGGATTGCGATATTCGCTGCCGAAATGACGATTTTAAGTAAGAGGAAGACACACGCTTGAAGCAGTTTGTTAGACGCGAATGCCCGACTAGCTCGTTACAGTCCAATTAGTCCAATGCTTTGCGATACACCGACGGCATGATGGTTTGCAGCTCAGTTTTCATACCGCTCAAGGATTCAGAATGACTGATAAAAAAATAGCCGCCGGGCCGCAGGTATTTAACAATTTTGTCCAGCAGGCGTTGCTTGGTTTCAATATCAAAGTAAATCATTACGTTACGTAAAAAAATGACGTCGAAGGTACCCAAATCCGGCAACGTTCCTATCAAATTGGCATATTCGAACTTAACGTGGCTGCGTAGCTCAGGAGCAACCAGCAAAAAACCGTCATATTGACCTGTCCCTTTCAGGCAATACTTTTTCAGCAAGATTTGAGGGATTTTTTCGGCGGCATTACTGGGGTACAAACCACGCCGGGCTTTTTCTAGAATCCGCGTGGAAATATCGGTCCCGACAATATCCCATTGCCGGGATCTCAAATACTCCGCCAATAGCATTGCCAGCGTGTAAGCTTCCTCACCGCTGGAGCTGGCCGCGCTCCAAACTCGAAACGGTTTTGCCGCGGAGTGCTGCGGTAAAATTTTTTCAACTACAAAATCGAAATGCTTGGATTCGCGGAAAAAATAGGTTTCATTGGTGGTTAGCAAATCGATAGCCATCGTCGTTTCATTTTCGAACCCCGGCTTACCGAATTGCCGAAAATACTCGCCATAGCTATCGATGCCATGATGACGCAAACGCTTTTCCAAACGTCCCATCACCATAGCCTGCTTACTATCGTTTAGGACAATACCAGCGTGCTTGTAAAGATAGTCCCTGATCCAGGCAAACTCTTGCTTATGCAATATCGGCGCGCCGACACGATGGATTGACGACACTCTATACTCCTATTTGTGGGTTAGCCAACATGTCGATAAATTTAAACGCCTCAAGTCTTGGAACGATCAAGCGTTGTTTGTATCCGGCAACGCATGACGGTCTTGGCGAACTTTACTCAAAGCCGCCATCTCATCCACCGACAGTACCTTGCTGACGTTCAATAAAATAACAAATCTGCCATTTCGTTTGGCCATGCCGTTAATAAAATCAGGTCGAATCCCCACCCCAAAACTTGGCGGCGGCTCAATGTCCTGTTGACCGATTTCGACCACTTCGTTGACCGCATCCACGATGATCCCCAGATCCTGAGAGCCGCCATCGTCTGTTTCACTGGTGGTTTCGACGATAACGATACCGGTGCGCTTGGCAATAGGTGTCGAGCCCTTACCAAAGCGCGCCAGCAAATCCACCACCGGCACCACGCTACCGCGCAGATTAATCACGCCGCGCACAAACACCGGCATCATCGGTACTTCAGTAAGATTGCCGTAATCGATGATTTCCTTGCTACTCAAAATACCAAGTGCGTAAAGCTCTCCCCCAAGCGTAAAAGTCAGGTATTGACCGGCCAGTGCAGTCTGTTTGCTCTGCGCGGCCGGTAATTTTTCCTCAATTGTTGCAAGTTCTGTCATGGCCCGCTCCTAGAAACGTTCGAACTGGTTTAAATCGAAGTCATGATCGATATTCGCACTTGCCTGAGCGACGGGCTTTATCTTAGTAGCCTTTTTTGCCCCTTTGGCTTGATTAGAAGTCGTGGTTTTTCTAACGCCATTGTCGAGTCTGAAAAAGCTCATCAGGGATTGCAGTTGCTCAGCCTGACTGGTCATTTCTTCCGCAGTAGCCGCCAATTGTTCGCTGGCCGAAGCATTCTGCTGAGTAATCTGGTTCATCTGGTTCATGGCATTGTTGACTTGGCTGACACCGGCGGATTGCTCTTGGGAGGCGGCGGCAATCTCTTGCACCAAGTCGGAGGTTCTGGCTATGCTGGGCACGATTTCATCCAGCAGTTTGCCCGCACTTTCCGCGGTCTCCACGCTGTTTTCCGCCAATTCGCCGATTTCCTGCGCCGCCACTTGGCTGCGCTCGGCCAGTTTGCGGACTTCCGCCGCCACCACCGCGAAGCCTTTGCCGTGATCGCCGGCGCGGGCCGCTTCGATGGCGGCGTTTAGGGCCAACATGTTGGTCTGATAGGCAATGTCGTCGATGATGCCGATTTTTTTGGCAATCTCGCGCATGGCGTCAACGGTCTGTTTAACCGCTTCACCGCCTTGGCTGGCTTCGGTAGCGGCTTTACTGGCCATACCGTCGGTGACTTTGGCATTGTCGGCATTCTGGTTGATGCTGGCCGCCATTTCCTCGATGCTGGCGCTGGTGATCTCGACACTGCCTGCCTGCTCGCTGGCGGCTTGCGACAGCGATTGCGAGGTGGAACTGATCTGCTCGGAGGCATTACCCAGCTGATCCGCCGCCGAAATAACCTCGGAAATGGTTTGGGATAGTTTGGCGACGGTGTTATTCACGGTGTCTTTAAATTCACCCAACTGGCCTTTGTAATTACCGGTCACATTGCGGGTCAAGTCACCTTGTTCAACCAACGCCAGCACTTCGACCGCTTCATTGAGCGGCAAAATCACGCCATCCAGGGTGTCATTGACGCCTTCGACGATTTTGCGGAAATCGCCTTGGTGTTTAGTGGCGTCGGCACGGGTTTGCAGGCGGCCTTCAACGGCGGCGGTTGCCAGCATATTGGCGTCGGCCACCAGCGTATTGACGGCATCAATACAGGTGTTGAGGTTGTTTTTAATGGTATTGAAATCGCCGTTGTAGCTATCGGTGATTTTGGCCGGAATCTGGCCTTTGGAAATGTTATCAACATAATCCGCGGCCACATTCAGCGGACCTATCACCGCATTCAGGGTCAGGTTCACGCCTTCGACAATTTTGCGGAAATCGCCTTGGTGTTTCGTGGCATCCGCGCGGGTTGCCAAACGCCCTTCGACGGCAGCGGTAGACAACATATTGGCGTCGGCCACCAGGGCGTTCACCGCATCAATGCAAGTGTTGAGGTTGTTTTTGATGACATTGAAGTCGCCGTTGTAGGTGTCGGTGATTTTTGCGGGGATCGCGCCTTTGGCGATGTTGTCCACGTAGTCGGCAGCGACGTTGAGCGGCCCGATCACGGCGTCCAGGGTGTTGTTGACGCCTTCAACAATCTTGCGGTAATCGCCTTGATACTGGCTGGCGTCAGCGCGGGTGGCTAAGCGGCCTTCGATGGCGGCTTTTTCCAATGCAGCGGCTTCGGCCACCATGCTGCTGATCGCGTCGATACAGTTGTTCAGGTTGTTTTTGATGGTGTTGAAATCACCGTTGTAGTGGTCGGTGATTTTCGCCGGAATTGCCCCGCGAGAGATGTTGTCCACGTACTCGGCAGCCACGTTCAAGGGCCCGATTACCGCATCCAGAGTGTTGTTGACGCCTTGGACGATTTTCCGGTAGTCGCCTTGGTATTGGCTGGCGTCGGCGCGGGTGGCTAAACGACCTTCAATCGCCGCTTTTTCCAGATTCATGGCTTCAGCGACCATGTTGGAAATCGCCTCGATACAGTTGTTCAGATTGTTTTTTATGGTGTTGAAATCGCCGTTGTAGGTGTCGGTGATTTTGGCGGGGATCGCGCCTTTGGAAATATTGTCCACGTACTCGGCCGCGACGTTCAAGGGGCCGATCACGGCGTCCAGGGTGTTGTTGACGCCTTCCACTAACTTACGAAAATCGCCTTGGTGTTTAGACGCATCGGCGCGAGTAGACAAGCGGCCTTCGACAGCGGCTTTGACCAGCAGGTTGGCGTCGGCCACTACTGCTTTCAAATTACCGCGGACCAATTCAATTGTCTCGTTGATAAAGGCTTTTTTACCCGGTAATTTCTCCATCGGGGCATCGAAATCGCCTTCGCCAAATGCTTTGAATACGCCTACCGCCATTTTCTTAACCGCAATATGGCCATTAACCATATCGTTTACGCCTTTAGCGACGGATCTGAAGCTGCCATGAAATTTTTGCTGATCGACAACCACATCGATATCGCCTTTTTCATGTTCGCTCGCCATGTGATCCATCTCGGCCAATAGCGCCTTAATGTTATCGCTTAACTGCTTCATGTTAGCCATTACACTGGTTTTGTCGCCCGCTTGTACCAGTATTTGGCTGTTCAAATCGCCTTGGGAAATGTTGTAGGCCAAATCGGCTACCAAACTCGGTTCGCCGCCCAATTGCCGCTTCAAATTGCGCGTAATGAAAAAACCCAGGGCGCCAACCATGGCCGCCGCCAGTAATGAAATCAGGATGGAAATGGTAGTCGCTGTGGATTGAATGACCACTGCCTCATCCGAAGATTGCTTACCCAGGCGCTGGTTGTATTCACTGTGATTTTTGAAAGCAGACAGCAGTTTGTCGACCACGGCTTGATTGGACATCATTTGATCACGAGCTTCGCTATTCTTATTTTGCCGGGATAGATCACGAACTTTTAGCCTTAACTTGTCGTATTCCGCCAAAGCGTTTTTGTCATCGGCAAGAAGTCTTTTGTCGTCGTCGTCGGTCAAAAGCTTTTCGTAGTAGTTCAATAGCTTATCGATATTGGCGCGTTTGCTGTCTATTTCTTTCTCCACTTCGGCCATAGCGGCATCTTCGGTTTCGGTTAAATGCTGCCAGGTATGGGCGCGAACCCCGGATAGTTCACTGACGATGTCGTTCAGCAGCAAGACGCTGGGCAGGGTGTTAATGGTATTGAAATTAGTGGCGTTATAGACCCTATCGATCTGTACGTAATTGAAGCCGGCCAAACCAACCAAACCTAATAATGCCGATCCGATTAATAACAACATGCGTTGTGTGACTGTCATTGTTAAACCCTCTGTGTGATCTCAAATTTATAGTGTCGCTTGCGCGGTAAGCTAATAGAGCATCCCTTGGAGCGCCAATTTCGCGCCGTTAGGCAGTCGACTTCCTTTTTAGTCGCCAGTTGATCGAATAATTTTTTATCCGCTAATTCCTCTTACCCTCGCTCAGCAAACCCTCGTTTACAAATGAGCTTGTTTTTTTAATGTCACAATGGCGACACTGACTTGGCTGGAGGCCAATGCAAACGCGCTGCCCGCACCTAACAAGGACTCGGCTGTTTCATATTGGCCGCCATTAATCAGCTCGGCCACTTTCCCGGCTTCGCGATGAAACTGGGCATGTTTATGTAGACAGTCCTGAAAACCGGACAAATGTTTGTATTGTTTTTGGCCGCCACCGTGCAACCATTTTCCCAACTTGCAGCAATCGTCCCGGCCAATAGTGACGGCATCCATGTGTTCATGTTGGCTAATACCCCGGCGCAGCTTCAACTTCCACTCGCTGTGCGCTTGAATAGAGGCATCCAAATCAATGGGGTCATACTCGGCGGCTTTCGCACTTATCCGCCTTGCGCTTTCTGGCCGACGCGATGTTGCATGGGCTGCAGAGCCGCTAGCAGCATGTCCGGAAGAGGTGATTTTGAAAAAGCTCATCAAACTTTGTAGTTGTTCCGTTTGCCCCGTCATTTCTTCCGCAGTAGCCGCCAATTGTTCGCTGGCCGAAGCATTCTGCTGAGTAATCTGGTTCATCTGGTTCATGGCATTGTTGACTTGGCTGACACCGGCGGATTGCTCTTGGGAGGCGGCGGCAATCTCTTGCACCAAGTCGGAGGTTCTGGCTATGCTGGGCACGATTTCATCCAGCAGTTTGCCCGCACTTTCCGCGGTCTCCACGCTGTTTTCCGCCAATTCGCCGATTTCCTGCGCCGCCACTTGGCTGCGCTCGGCCAGTTTGCGGACTTCCGCCGCCACCACCGCGAAGCCTTTGCCGTGATCGCCGGCGCGGGCCGCTTCGATGGCGGCGTTTAGGGCCAACATGTTGGTCTGATAGGCAATGTCGTCGATGATGCCGATTTTTTTGGCAATCTCGCGCATGGCGTCAACGGTCTGTTTAACCGCTTCACCGCCTTGGCTGGCTTCGGTAGCGGCTTTACTGGCCATACCGTCGGTGACTTTGGCATTGTCGGCATTCTGGTTGATGCTGGCCGCCATTTCCTCGATGCTGGCGCTGGTGATCTCGACACTGCCTGCCTGCTCGCTGGCGGCTTGCGACAGCGATTGCGAGGTGGAACTGATCTGCTCGGAGGCATTACCCAGCTGATCCGCCGCCGAAATAACCTCGGAAATGGTTTGGGATAGTTTGGCGACGGTGTTATTCACGGTGTCTTTAAATTCACCCAACTGGCCTTTGTAATTACCGGTCACATTGCGGGTCAAGTCACCTTGTTCAACCAACGCCAGCACTTCGACCGCTTCATTGAGCGGCAAAATCACGCCATCCAGGGTGTCATTGACGCCTTCGACGATTTTGCGGAAATCGCCTTGGTGTTTAGTGGCGTCGGCACGGGTTTGCAGGCGGCCTTCAACGGCGGCGGTTGCCAGCATATTGGCGTCGGCCACCAGCGTATTGACGGCATCAATACAGGTGTTGAGGTTGTTTTTAATGGTATTGAAATCGCCGTTGTAGCTATCGGTGATTTTGGCCGGAATCTGGCCTTTGGAAATGTTATCAACATAATCCGCGGCCACATTCAGCGGACCTATCACCGCATTCAGGGTCAGGTTCACGCCTTCGACAATTTTGCGGAAATCGCCTTGGTGTTTCGTGGCATCCGCGCGGGTTGCCAAACGCCCTTCGACGGCAGCGGTAGACAACATATTGGCGTCGGCCACCAGGGCGTTCACCGCATCAATGCAAGTGTTGAGGTTGTTTTTGATGACATTGAAGTCGCCGTTGTAGGTGTCGGTGATTTTTGCGGGGATCGCGCCTTTGGCGATGTTGTCCACGTAGTCGGCAGCGACGTTGAGCGGCCCGATCACGGCGTCCAGGGTGTTGTTGACGCCTTCAACAATCTTGCGGTAATCGCCTTGATACTGGCTGGCGTCAGCGCGGGTGGCTAAGCGGCCTTCGATGGCGGCTTTTTCCAATGCAGCGGCTTCGGCCACCATGCTGCTGATCGCGTCGATACAGTTGTTCAGGTTGTTTTTGATGGTGTTGAAATCACCGTTGTAGTGGTCGGTGATTTTCGCCGGAATTGCCCCGCGAGAGATGTTGTCCACGTACTCGGCAGCCACGTTCAAGGGCCCGATTACCGCATCCAGAGTGTTGTTGACGCCTTGGACGATTTTCCGGTAGTCGCCTTGGTATTGGCTGGCGTCGGCGCGGGTGGCTAAACGACCTTCAATCGCCGCTTTTTCCAGATTCATGGCTTCAGCGACCATGTTGGAAATCGCCTCGATACAGTTGTTCAGATTGTTTTTTATGGTGTTGAAATCGCCGTTGTAGGTGTCGGTGATTTTGGCGGGGATCGCGCCTTTGGAAATATTGTCCACGTACTCGGCCGCGACGTTCAAGGGGCCGATCACGGCGTCCAGGGTGTTGTTGACGCCTTCCACAATCTTGCGGTAATCGCCTTGATACTGGCTGGCGTCGGCGCGGGTGGCTAAGCGGCCTTCGATGGCGGCTTTTTCCAAGGCAGCGGCTTCGGCCACCATGCTGCTGATCGCGTCGATGCAGTTGTTCAGGTTGTTTTTGATGGTGTTGAAATCGCCGTTGTAGTGGTCGGTGATTTTCGCCGGAATTGCCCCGCGAGAGATGTTGTCCACGTACTCGGCGGCCACGTTCAAAGGGCCGATCACGGCCTCCAGCGTGTCGTTAACGCCTACGACGATTTTTCGATAATCACCCTGGTGTTTAGTTGCATCTGCTCGGGTAGACAGCTGTCCTTCTACTGCGGAGTGTGACAGCATGACGGCATCGGCGATCAAAGATTGCACGGAAAATACCGCGGCTTTGACACCCTCATTGAGTTGATTGAATTCCAAACCGTAGTTATGGCTATCGTTTTGCGGCATTTGGCCGCGGCCGAACAAGGTCATGGCATGAATCATTGCATTTACAGGGCGGAGTACCCCCATGACGATGTACCAACTCATCGCCAGGAAACCCAACAAGAACAATGACACGACTATCAGCGTGGTGTTGATAGTGCCGCCTAATCGTGCCAAACGTGCATCCAAACCGGCATATAGCAACTTGCTAAATCCGCCTGATAACGAGAAGTTTTGTTGGATAGCCTGAGTCAAGCTGTTGAAATAATCGCTAGCGGCAAGCTCGAGTTGCCCGCGTTGTAAAATTTCTGATTCTGTCAAGGTCAGTGCTTGCTTGGCCAAGGCGGTGGCTTTTTGCAAATCCGTGCGGAGTGCGGGATCCATACTGCCAATTTTGGGGATATTCTCGTCAATCATCGCCAGGGTTTCTTCGGCATTCGCGATTAACGCCCGCAGATAAGCGGCTTCCGCAACAGTCACGGTTTTTCGTTGCAAAATCGGAGAACCCACGCCTCTGAGCATACCCAATTGTTCGGACAGCTCAGGAAATAAGCTAATTGCCAACACTTGGGCGTAATAGGTATCGGTTTCCGGATCCAACCCTAGTCCTGAGGCATCAGCCACTTTGCGGTTAAACGCATGCAATTGACTAATGAACTCGCCATGCTTTACAAGATTGGTTTGCGCATCAAATCGGTTAGCCGAAGCGGACAGCTCTTGCCATTTTTCCCTGAGTGCCTGCCAGGCCAAAGTCAGCTTTAATTCCGCCAACCGCCCATCTAATGCGGAGATAGCGGCGATTTGCTGATTGACTTCGTTGCGTTTCGCCTCCCGGCGACTCGCTTCCTGTGTGTTGCCGGCGATTACCATCGCGTTCAAGCCACGGTGCTCTACCACGAGTTGCATCAGTTTGATGGTCTCTGTGGTGTAATCGACACCTTGTTTTTCCTTTAATGCGAAATCCTTGTCTGCGATATTGTCATTTATCAAAAAGTAGGTCGGCACTGCGAACATAGCTATAGCCAGAACCACTAAAGCAGCGAATTTTTGCCAAAGCTTGATCTTGCTAAATACACTAGAAATCTTTCCTTCTTTAAAGGGATTTTTAACACGACCGGCTTTGATATCAGCATATAGCGCGGCCGCCGTATCAACTTCGCTGCGTGCTGGTTTGAAGCGGATGGACCGGTAGCCAATCAGCTGACCTTCGTTATAAATCGGCGCGACATTGGCTTCCACCCAATAAAAATCGCCATTTTTGGAACGGTTTTTGACCAAACCTCGCCAAGTACAACCAGACTCTATGGTTCGCCACATCCATTCATAGGCCTCTTCCGGCATATCCGGGTGACGCACAATGTTATGCGGTTGCCCCAGTAACTCCTCTTCAGTGAAGCCACTCAGCTTGATGAAAGCCGGGCTGACACTGGTGATATAGCCACGCAAATCGGTGGTAGAGGTGAGAATGTCTTCTTCGGAAAAATGTAATTCGACGTCGGTAACGGGTTGATTATTTCTCATGGCTATTTTCCTTAGTGTGTAATTGGCTTTTTCCAATTTGGCTCAAGCCTGTGCCAAGTGCATATTGCCCTGAAGCTTGTGCTCAAAGGTGCTCACCAATACGGGTACATCCAAAATTAACGCGACTTCGCCACTGCCCAAGATTGTGGAACCACCCAGACCCTCCACATGGCCGAATAATTTGCCAAGCGGCTTGATAACCGTCTGAAACTCGCCGATTAAGCGATCAACGACCAGCCCCGTTTTGACACCCGCTGCATGCACCACGACGACATTCGGTCTCCGCGGTTGATCTCCGCTAATGTTGAACAGATCACGCAAGCGAATAAAAGGCAGCACTTCGCCGCGCAAATCCATGTAATCCCTATCATTCAAATCGCCGGACAACTCCAGACACTCGACAACCCGGTCAAGAGGAATCACGTATGACGATTTACCTACCCCAACCAAAAATCCATCGATTATGGCTAATGTCAGTGGTAAACGAATTCGGATGGTGGAGCCTTGGCCCGGCCTGCTTTCAACTTCGATATCGCCGCGTAAATCGGTAACGTTCCGCTTGACCACATCCATGCCGACACCGCGCCCGGACAGATTGGAAATTTGGCTAGCGGTTGAAAAACCAGGCTCGAAAATCAAGCTGTAAATTTCTTGGTCACTCAGCTTGGCGTCGGGTTGCACCAAGCCTTTTTCGATGGCTTTTGCCAAAATTCGATCACGGTCAAGGCCACCGCCATCATCGCTAACTTCTATGGCGATGCTGCCCGACTCATGGTAAGCGTTTAATCTGAGCTCGCCGCGACTGGACTTGCCGCGCGCGGCGCGGACTTCGGCAGACTCGATACCGTGGTCCATGGCGTTGCGGACCAAGTGCATCAGCGGATCGCCGATTTTTTCGACAACCGATTTGTCCACTTCGGTATCGCCGCCGGTAATGACCAAGGAAATATCTTTGCCCAGTTCTTTACCGACATCCCGCACCACTCTCTGGAAGCGGCTGAATGTGGCGCCTATCGCCACCATGCGCAGTTGCAAGGCACCGTCGCGCACTTCTTCGACCAAGCGCATCATTTCGCTGGTGGCTTCCAATAGCGCGGAATCACTGGTCTGTAAGGCGCGCAGATTAACGCCCGCCCCCGAAATAACCAGTTCGCCTATCACATCGATTAGTTTGTCTAAGCGCTCGGCGTCGACGCGTATGGTTTGGTTTTCTCGGGCCTTGTTGTCTTTAATCTGCTGCTGCTTTTCCAGCGCCGCATTCACCAGCGGCTGTTGCACGACTTGTTGATCGACCAAGATTTCGCCGAGGCGGGTATTTGGTTGCGGGACCTGCGCTTGCTGCGCATTGAGGCCTTCTTGTAGTTCGCGTTGGGTAATGACCCCGCTTTTCAGCAATAGCTCGCCGAGTTGGGCATTGTCTTCACCCAGCGAATTGATCAGCTCGACGTAGTAGGGGATTTTGTCTTCTAGCGGCAAAATGTGGATGTAACTGCCTTCGCGAACAAAATCGAACACGCTTTCGATAGCAGCTTTGTCTGCGTCGCTTTTTAGAACAATTTCAAAACCCAGATAACTGCTCTCGGGGTCCATGCTTTCGGCGTCCGGCATCGCGTGACTGAAAGTAGTCAGCGACATAATCTCGCCCAGCGTTGCCAAATAACGGATGAAAGACAAGGGATCCATACCGTCGCGCAGACAGTTTTCGCCGAATTGAATAAACAAATGCCAATTGCCGCTGTCGATTACGCCGCCACCGCTGGCTTCGAACTGCTCACCGGTAGTCTGCGCGGCAGTCATCGCCTGCTTCGGCTCTGGCTTCAAAAAAGACTCCAAGCCATCCAGCAACTGTCGCTCGGCGGTGGTCATCGCGGGTTTAGTGTTTACCTCACCGTCGGCCACCGCTTGAATCAGCTCAATCATATGGTCACAGCAAGGTAGCAGAATGGCGACCAGTTCCGGGGAAACGCTCAACTTTCCGTCGCGTAAGGTATCAAGCACGCTTTCCACCACGTGGGTGAAGGCAACGATATGATCCAGACCGAACAATCCAGCCGAGCCCTTAATGGTATGTGCGGCTCGGAAGATAGCGTTAATCCGTTCGGATGGTTCTTGATCTTCTTCCAGCCCGAGTAAGCCGTCTTCCATGTCTTGCAACAACTCCAGACTTTCAATCACAAAAGTCTTTAGAGCATCCCGCATTTGGTCATCAAAACTCATTTCGCATACTCCTTAGTTTTGGGTCAGCACAACCTGATCGCCAAAAGTACCCGTCAGATTCGCTAGTTCCAACACATCCAACACGGCTTTGCTGTGCATCACGAAACGCAAGCTTTTACCCAAATGCGCGGCTTCACGTTTAATTAGAATTAATAACTGTAGGCCGGCAGTATCGATTTCGGTGACGTTGGCAAGATTGATCTCCAAATCGTCCCCAGCCGTTAGAAACATCAGCAGATTGGATTTCTGATCCGCCGCGGTATAGATGGTTAACTCGTCTTTAATGGTTAGGCTGGGCATGGACGATCTCGGTAGACATAGGCTGAGGTATTTATATGAATCGGCGGAAACGGGATGAACAGCCGCTATTCATACTCCGATCAAGGCAAAATTAACTTGGAAACTGCCGCTAACATTTGCGCCGGCTGAAACGGTTTGACCACCCAGGCTTTGGCACCCGCAGCCTGGCCCTCCTGCTTTTTGCCTTCCTGGGATTCGGTGGTCAGCATAATGACCGGGGTAAATTTATAGGCCGGTAACTGTTTAAGTTCCTTCACGAAGGTAATGCCGTCCATATTCGGCATATTGACATCGGATATGATGAGGTGAATTTTCTGGCCGTTGAGCTTACTTAGCCCATCCTTGCCGTCGCACGCTTCTATCACCTCATAACCGGCGCCTTTCAGCGCAATACCGACTACCTGACGGACCGACGCCGCATCGTCTACTACCAATATTGTTTTTGCCATATGCTTAATATCCTAGAAAAAAGTAATGTCTTGTGATTGAGCTTCAACGGCTCGACTGCCATGACCATGGGCGTGGTGTTCGGATTCCATGGTGTAGGTGCTGGTCAAGCCGCTTAAAATGTGATCCGCATCTATCGGCCGCAACGAAAATACACCGCCGGCATGACTGCGATTGAGCTGTTTGGGGAAATCGGCAATGCTGTCTTTGACGTGTTCCAGAATTTGGCCGATCCGGTCTTGAAATTGAAAATGCACCAAGGATTCGTCTATCTCACCTTTTATGGCCAGCGCCGAATGGCTTAAGTTGCTTGAATAGCCCTGCAATTTGGCGAACACGTCATGCAGGTTATCCATTACCGATTGAATATTGCCGTTACAGGCGGAGACCGCCTCGGCCTCGTTTTGCGCACTTTTTTCCACCGCTAGCAACGCGGTTTGAATAGCGGAGCTAACTTGTTCCACTTTGGAGCCGATCTGCTTGCCGGTTTCGCCGGACAAGTTGGATAGCTTTCTAACCTCATCCGCCACCACGGCAAAACCGCGGCCGGCTTCGCCGGCTCGAGCCGCTTCGATAGCGGCATTCAAAGCAATCAGATTGGTTTGTTCGGCAATCCTCGCCACTTCCTTGGCCATCTGCTTAAGTTCATCTATAAACCCCGCCAAGGAACGAATTTTCTGCAGGACCGCCAAGTTTTCTTGTAATGCCGCATCCATGGAGCTCACCACTTTTTGCAAATTGGTGTTGCTGTTTACGAATACTTCTTCGCCATTGCCACCGAGAGTGGAATGGGAAGATCTCAAAGCCGTATCCAGATTACTGGTAATCCCGGCAAAGCGTTGAGTCAACAACGTAATCGCCTGCTCGATTTGTTGCCGGGTCGAATCGATTTGTGCTGCCCATACCGGCGTGACTTGCTCGGCAAACCGATCCAGACCGGAAATATATTTTTCTACTTCGGCTACCGATAGGGTGGGGGGCTTGTCCGTCAAGGTATTTTGCGTGGCGGCAATACAGCGTTTTTTGGTCACCCAAGCGGCTATTCCTGCCGACATCAATGCCACGCAAATCATTACCGCGAATTGGAATATAGACATTTTGGCGTAATCTCCCTGGTTTTTTTATGATTTCGCAGCATTCTGACCACCGATCATTTCGGTTCAGTGGCCTTGAAATTCAATGTGGAAAAAAGTATAGGCAGGAAATGTCGGTTTATCTATGAAGCTGCCGATAAACTGTAGGCTTAGTCCCACAACAAATGTCTAATTTGCGAACCTGCTAACGGATGTCGCTTGCAATGCGTGTTTAAGGCTTTTAAAGTGCCAAGCTGTTTTATCCCGTATTACAAGGACATCCACTTTCATGACCGAATATCCCGAAAAATCTTGCAGCATCGACCGCTTGGTCCGACACCCCAAATTAGTGGCGGCAACGCTGGCCGGCGACAAAACCCAGCAACGCCGGGACGGTTTGTATGCGTATCCTGGCGAAACCTTTGTACTGGAAGACGTCGTATTTGAAGTAACTAGCGTGGAGCGCCAAAGAATAGGCGACATGAGTGACGCTGACGCCCGGGCGGAGGGTTATCCGAATCTGGCGATGTATAAGGATTTAATATTGAAAATGCACAGCGGCATGGAGTGGAACGAGGATGGACTTGTCTGGGTGCACAGTTTTAAGCGGCAACAGCCGGAATAAGAATACCTTTCTCGGCCAGTTCCCGCAGCATCGGCGGGCCGTTGACCATTAAGGCTTGACTATCGAGTTGCGGGAATTCCGTGGCAACCGTTTGTAAACAGCTCTCGCCTGTCATCGGTCCTCTATCCTGCAAAATTTGCAGCAAGCGTATGGTCAAACCGGTGGTTTTAAGAAAATGCACACTGTCGAAATTGTCGCGGTAAACGATCAAACAAGTGGCTTGCTCCGGCGGCTCTAACGGTAAAAAGCCTGGGCCTATCGCCTGCACGGGATAGCGGTAAAGTAGCGGCCAGGCCAAAGGCGATAAGGCCATGCTGCGTGGCAACAACTCATCCAAAAAATCGCTGTCGCCCAGTATCGGTGTGCCCTTGGCGATAGACAAAGCCATTTCCACCCATTCGTAATGCGCCAATTCCAGCAGAAACGGATAATCGTCCGGGTTGTGGCGTTCATTTTGCAGATAGGCTAAAAATTCTTCGGCAATTTCCGAGAAATAGGGCGTTTCGCAGCTGTGCCGGGTAAAGAAATCCTGGGTGATTTCCAACCATTGCGCATCATTCAGGATGGCCCGCAAAACCGGAAAATTACTGGCAATAAAACTGTCGATATTGTTGAAAAACAACTCCCGATACATCGCCATACGCCGCGGCTCGACATCTGCCGGCGGCGGGTTATTTTGCGGATCGCGGATATAAGCGGCAAATTGGCCTTGGGTAGCCTGAAAATCGGCAGCCATCAGGCCACCTGTTTTTGCCGGCCAGCCGCATAGTGCTGCTGAATGGCTTGGATGGTATCAACTTCTTTGCTTAATTCAAGCAAGGACGGAATGTTGAAATCCCGCTCCAGCAGGGTAGGGAACACGCCGAACAGCTCGTAAGCCTTACCCAATAAAGTCCAGACCGGATCGATGACCGGCGCGCCGTGGGTATCGACCAGAAAATCCTCTGCTTCCACATAATGACCGGCGATGTGCGCGTAAGCGATGCGTTCCGCAGGCATGGCTCGCAGAAAGGTTTCGGCATCGTAGCCGTGATTGATGCTATTCACGTAGATATTGTTGATGTCGATCAGCACATCGCAGTCGGCTTCACGGACTACCGCGTTGAAAAAATCGATTTCGGCCATTTCCTGACCCGGCGCGGCGTAGTAAGAAATGTTTTCGATGGCCATACGCTGCTCCAGAATGTCTTGCACTCTGCGGATGCGCCCAGCAACATGCTTGACAGCATCTTCGGTGAACGGCATCGGCATCAAGTCGTATAAATGCCCGCCGTGGCTGCAATAGCTGAGATGTTCGCTGTAGAACTTGATACCCTGTTCGCGCATAAATGTTTTTAAATCGCGCACGAATTGCTCGTCGAGCGGATCGCTGCTGCCTATCGACAAAGACAAGCCATGACAGACAAAATCAAAACGCTCGGTCATGGCGCGAAACTGTTTGCCGAACTTGCCACCGATGGTCATCCAGTTTTCCGGCGCCACTTCGTAAAAGCCGACATGGCTCGGCGGCTGTTCGACAATCTCGCTCAAAAACGAACGCCGCAAGCCTAAGCCGGCACCGTGAACGAGATTGCGAACACTGTCCATGACTTATTCTTCCGGCGTTTCTGGGGTTTCCGGTTTATGCGTAGATCGCCAGAACAAGGCTAAACCAATCGCCACCAATGTACCCAGGATATACATCTCGTATTTTTTAACCTGGCCCATGATGGACTCGGCAAATTGACCGAAGGTGTAGCCCAGATAACCGACCGCTATCGCCCAAATGCCGGCGCCGAGAAAATTCAGCAAGAAAAACTTCAAGGGATGAATCTTGCTGGCCCCGATCACAAACGGCGTGACGTTACGTACGCCGTAGAGAAAGCGAAACCCTAGTATTACCGGGATCTGGTGCTTATGAAGCAAATCGAAGACCTTGTCGGTTTTGCTGTGCCAAAGCGGACGTTTTTCCAGAAAGGCGATACCTTTCCAACGGCCCAGATAGAAAAAAGTCTGGTCGCCGGCAAAGGTACCCAAAAACGCCGTCAGCATCACCCATTCCAACTGCAAATAGCCGCCATGCGCCAAAAAGCCGGCGATGACCAGAATGGTTTCGCCTTCCAGATACGTACCGATAAACAAGGCTAGATAGCCGTAATCGATAACCAGCTGCTGTAAGTCATTAAAATCCATAGTGTCGGTCTATTGGCGATAAGTCGGAATTAATGGCTGGCCGATTTGTCGGCGCCCATTTTGCTTCCGCAACTGCCTTCTTCGTTTTTCATCATGGCGCCGCAGCTATGTTCGCCGGCTTTTTTGTCACCACCCATCATGGCGCCGCAACTGCCTTCTTCGGCTTTTTTAGGTTTGTCGGCACCGTGATCCATGCCGCCCATGCTCATCATGCCGCCACCGGTCATCATGCCCATGCCGCAAGCGCCCTCTTTACCCTTCATCATCGCGCCGCAAGCGCTCTCCATGCCTTTCTTCATTTTGCCGCCGCTCATCATGCCGCCACACATGCCTTCGCCGCATGAACCTTCTGTTTTCTTGGCTTCGGCTTTTTTAGCTTCGCCTTTTTTAACGCCGTTGCCGTCCATCGCGTTGGAACCGCAAGCGCCTTGGCTAATTTTGCCGTTGGAATGATTGTCGGCAACTTGCATATAGCCGCTGGACAACTCGGAAACGGCGAACGGGTTGGCATCGGCCTGCACGTTGACAGCCATACCGGACAAAAGCGCACCGCCCATAGCAGCGGCCAGCGGAGATTTATTAAATTTTTTCATGCGTTTATCCTCTCGTGTGATTTTTTAATTATGTTGCTCCAGCATGCAGCTGCCGGGGCTTACGACTGACGCGTAATCTTTATGGCTCTACTCTGATTATTGCATATTCAGTCTAAATTCTTTGCCTTAAATTCACAGACATCGGCGATACAGCAAGCGCCGCAACGCGGCTTCCTGGCCACGCAAATATAACGGCCGTGCAGAATCAATAGATGGTGCGCATCTTTCTTGTATTGCTTGGGCACGGTTTTATCCAGCTTCCGCTCCACTTCCAGGACATTTTTGCCCGGCGCCAGGCCGATGCGGTTGGCAACCCGAAAAATATGCGTATCTACGGCGATGGTCGGCTCGCCGAATGCGGTGTTTAAAATCACATTGGCCGTTTTGCGGCCCACCCCGGCCAGCGCTTCCAGCGCTTCCCGCTGGCGCGGCACTTCGCCGCCATGCTTTTCCAGCAGAGTTTTGCAAAGTTTTATGACATTTGCCGCCTTGCTGTTGAATAAACCGATGGTTTTAATGTGCTCCTTCAAACCGTCTTCACCCAAGTCGAGGATAGCCTGCGGGGTGTTCGCGACCGGAAACAATTTGGCAGTCGCCTTGTTGACACCCTTGTCAGTCGCTTGTGCCGATAGCACGACAGCCACCAATAATTCGAACGGTGTGGTGAAATTCAGTTCGGTGGTCGGATTCGGCGTGGCTTCGGCCAAGCGCTGGAATATCAATAGGCGTTTTTCGTTATTCATGCTCAAAAATGGATTCAAAGCCAAGCTTTCCAGGATTCTCCTGGCTTGCAAGGCAAACATTGGTGGCGTCGTTATTTGCCTGCTGAAGCGATCAAGTAACGAGCCAACTAAATTGTCGCATTTAATGTGGAACCAAATTCCCGCGCATCAAGTCACTAGCTGGCACTCAGAAACGGGTGCGGAAAACCACAACAATTCAATTCGGGGGAATTATGAAAACATTTACAGCCATTACCATTAGTACATTACTGTTCGCTAGCGCCGGCGTATTCGCCGAAGAACACGCTGCTGCTGCGCTGGAGCACGCGAACCAGGCGGTCACTCACGGCAAAGCCGGCCATAGCCCGATTTTGGTGGAACATGCCGAAGCGGCCTTAACCCATGCCAAGAAAGGTGCCGAAGTTGCCAAGGGCGAATCTAAAACGCATCTTGATGCCGGAGTAAAATCCTTGGAAAGCGCGATTGAGCACGGCAAAATGGGCCATGCCGACGTAGCCACCAAAGCGGCAGAAGAAGCCGTCGGTCATATCCAGGCCGGCAACAAATAGATCTTTAACCGCAACCAAGATCCGTTAGCGATCAAACAGGTAGAGACGCAAAATTCAGCGTCCCTACCTGTATAGCTAAACGGATACAGCCCCGGGTATATGTCGATGCGCCTGGTAATTCAGTAATTCGAAGTCGGCAAATTCATAGGAAAATAGCGATTCGGGCCGGCGCTTGAATTGCAATTGCGGCGGTGCCAACGGTTGTCGGCTGAGTTGCAATGCTACTTGCTCAAAATGGTTGCGATAGATATGCACGTCACCAAACGACATGATCAGCTCACCCACCTCTAAGTCGCATTGTTGTGCCAGCATATGCGTCAACAAGGCCACACTCGCTTGATTGTAGGGCACCCCTAAGAAGCAATCAGCACTGCGCTGCGTCATCATGCAGGACAATTTGCCGTTAGCGACATAAAATTGATACAACACATGGCAGGGCGGCAGCGCCATTCGCCCGGCCGCGGCATTCTCCCGCGGGCCAACGGTTTCATCCGGCAAAAATGCCACATTCCAACCACTGACGATGTGTCGGCGCGAATCCGGTTTGTTTTTTAAACCGTCCAGCAGAATTTGCATCTGATCGTAGCTCTCGCCATCCGGCCCCAGCCAATTGCGCCATTGCGCGCCATACACCGGCCCCAACTCGCCGTCTGGCGTGGTCCACTCATCCCAAATCGTTACACCGTGATCGTTCAAATATTGGATATTGGTATCGCCGCGTAAAAACCACAACAATTCATAAGCAATGGATTTGAAATGTAGCTTCTTGGTCGTCAGCAACGGAAAGCCGTCCGCCAGGTTGTACCGCATCTGCCGGCCAAACAACGAGCGAGTGCCGGTGCCGGTGCGGTCGCTTTTGTCGATGCCGTTATTCATGATGTCGGCGAGAAGATCCAGATAGGGTTGCATAGCGCTCTTAGGTCGAAAATTGGCGGGCAGTATAACTTGCCGGCTTGACGAATACGACTGTCGTGGAGGTGTTTCAAGAGCTGTGATGGCGGCTGCCCAGAACCTTGACGGTACTGCAAAATGGCTGGTCGGTCACAATTAGAGGGGCGTGGCTACCACCCTGCCCGCTACAAGGGGTTGTACATGCCAGATAAACTCTCGGCGCTCTATGACTTTAGCCGCGTGCGTGCTCATGTTGATATAAGGGGTGGCTTTATCGCCCAAGGATTTAGAGAAAAAGCAGCTGGCATTCCGCTCAAGCACTTTCGCGGCGAACATGGCGGCATCTGTGTTTTAAGCGGCTGGATATTGCTGAAAAGACTGATACACTTCGCCGGCGAGCTCAGTTCCGGAAATTAGTAGCCGGCAAAAACCACCGGTTTTTTGCGCGATACAAGGCTGGCGCCGGGCAATAGAAAAAATTTATTTACACTGATCGCGAGCTGAGTAATAGTTTTGCTCCGGCGTTTATTAAACAGGAATCCAATGAAAAATCTGTTCTTCGTTTTTGCCCTGTGTCTGTCCGCGGATAGTTGGGCCGGGGTTTTTAAGTGTACTGATGCCACCGGCCACACGAATTACCAATCCTCACCCTGCACGGTGGAACACAAAGCGGTGCAGATGAATACTAAAACCGGTAGCAGCGTTGATCTGAATGCGCTGGAAAGACAGCAAGCCGCAGAAGCCGAATTGAAAAAGCAGCAGTCTGCGCAGGAACAAGCCGAGCAACAGGCCAAACTCGACGCCATCGCTAAAAATAAACAAGATGCCCGAGTTCAGAGTGAAATAACGCAGACTCTGATCAAGCAAAACCCCATGCAATTTTCCGCATTTGCCATCCCACCTTACGACCCGGAAAAACTACCCTCGCAAGTTAAACCCTTCGAAACGCGCCTGCCGGATGTCGAAAAATTCCGGAGGCTGGCCGCACAAAAAGCCTTAGCCAGCGGCGAATGTCAACGCATCGAAGCCGATGAGCTCACCGGGAAAAGTAAGCCGGACCAGCTAAATTTTCTGATTAATTGCAGCAGCGGCAAAACCTTTTTGTTCAACGAGGCGGATCTCGTTCAACCATGATTACCGGCAAAACGCTGTTCATCACCGGCTGCTCGTCCGGCATTGGATATCACACTGCGCTGTTTTTGAAACGGCGCGGCCATCGGGTGATTTGCTCAGCGCGCAAGCCCGAGGACGTAGAACGCTTGCGCGGTGAAGGCTTCGAATGCCTGCAACTTGATTTGGCTGATTCACCCAGCATTCGCCAAGCGGTGAGCGAGCTAATCGCGCTGACCGACGGCAAGGTCGATGCGCTGTTTAACAACGGCGCCTTTGGCCAGCCTGGTGCCGTGGAAGATTTGAGCCGGGATGTGCTGCGGCACCAATTCGAAACCAATCTATTTGGCACCCACGAATTGACCAACCTGCTCTTACCACTGATGCGCAAACAAGGCCACGGCAGGGTGATCTATAACAGCTCGGTACTGGGTTTTGTGGCGATGAAATTTCGCGGCGCTTATAACGCCAGTAAATTCGCCCTGGAAGGTTTGGCGGATACTTTGCGCCTGGAATTGCGCGGCACCGGAATTCATATCGTGTTGATCGAACCGGGGCCTATATCAAGCCGTTTCCGGGAAAATGCCTTTGCTTTGTATCAAAAACATATCGATGCTGAGCGTAGTTTTCACAAAGAAACTTATAAAGCCATGGAAGCACGGCTGCAAAAACCTGGCCCGGCGGCACCTTTCACTTTACCGGCTAATGCAGTCGCTGAAAAAGTGGCGCATGCATTGGAGTCGAATCGGCCGAAAATTCGCTACCGGGTGACGGCACCCACGCATTTTTTTGCCTGGTTGAAACGGCTGCTGCCCAGCGCATGGCTGGACAAGCTGCTAGTCAGCGTCGAATAAGGCCGCAACGGCATTTTTTCGCCACCGAAAAAACCATAAAAACCGCTATAAACAGACTAGCAAACAGAATGAACTGTGCTATCATCCCGGCCCAACATGTAGTGGTTAAAGCGGTTGGGTTAGCAGCTATATGTTCTTATAAAAATAACTGTGAGGTTCAATACATGAAAATTTTAAAAAGTGCTGTTATCGCGTTCTCTTTAGCTGCTGCCATGGGTTCTTTTTCAACTGCTGCTGTTGCTGAATCCGATCCAGGCAGAACTGCTTACAAACCTACCGATGTAATCAATGAAGTTGTAGCGCGTATTACAGCTGCCGAGACAGCAATCAACAATGGTGCTGAAGATGCTGCCGTTGTCGATTTGATCCAAAAAGCGGCTGGTTTTATCAAGGAACTGAACGCAAACGACAAAGTTGCCAGATATGCCGATAAAGCTAGAGGCCATTTGAAAGCAGCCATTACTTCAGCTAAAGCCGCTAACTTGCAAGAAGCCAAACAACATTTAGCTGCCGGCAAAGAAGGCGTTGAAGCTTTGAAAAAACTGCTGTAATGCTGTCCCGGGGTGTCTTTCGGGACACCCCGTATTTTTCTATTCCTCTCCGTTCGTCGCCATCTCCGGCAATATTTACAAATAATACTGATGCTTCTCTAGCTGGGTTTCCAGCCAAGCTAATAACGCCCTCGCATTTTCAACTTTTGTCCCAGCTAAATTGAGTGTGGTCGCGTGGTTTAATGCTTGCCAACGATTCACCAGTGTGTGCAATTTCGCGGCGTTGGTCGCCGTGAAATGAAACTGTTCAAGCAGCTGTTTGTATAACTCACTTCCCGATGTTGGTAACGATCCTCTGAGCGTAGTTAGCACGGCGATCATATCTTCGACGTCAGCAACACGCGCCTGCACCCAAGTCACCACCGACTCATCATTGATTTTCTCCAGTGCCGATTCGGCGTTATCCGAAACCACTTTTAAACATTGAATCAATTCGCTGGAACTGAATTTAACGGCTATCTCGTAAAACGCCGCAGCCTCCATATCGCGCAGATTCTCGTCGCTATAATCGGCATCGGCTCTGGATAAGGTGACTAGCGGCAGGGTGGGGCAAGGGGCATCGAAAGCCAGTTGCGGATAAAAACGGCGTTGGGTTTCGGCGTCGGTGATTTTATCGGCCAAAAAGCAACTGCCTAGCGCCTGTTGGCGATGCCCGGCGATGCCGAAATTGAGCAGGATAGGTTGGGTAGCCTCGGGAAATTGCGCCAGCGTATAAGCCACCGCGCCAGCCATGGCTATTTTGCCCACACCACTAATCACCAAAATGATGTCGGCGTTTCTGTAAGTCGCAAAGGGCTGCTTTTGCGGTAGTTTTTTTAGCCGCCATGCCTGAATTAACGGTTTGGCCTCACAGGGCAATGCGACAAAGATAAAAGTTGATGGTGCAAAGTCAATCACAGTTTTTAAGAAAAATTCCCTTATATTTTAATCAATTGTTGAATGTTCATGATAATTCACATAAATTTAAGGTTCGTCAATTTTCAAAGGGAGACGCGCCGTGACTGAAATGAATTTCGTAGCTAACAACACCAGTTCAAATAACTTGCATCTGGTCACAGCATTGCAGGAAGAACGCTCCGCCGTCTGGGCTTTGTATTGCCAACTTGCCGAAATGAAACCATTCTCCAGCGAGAACGCGATCAGGCCAATGCTGTCTGAGTTTTCACAATTGCTGATAGATTACATATCGTTTGGCCACTTTAGCATCTACGAACATCTAATAGCCGAAAAGCAGCATCAAACTTCAGCGCTGTCTCACGCGGAAAAGATATATCCTGCATTCTCCAGCATTACCGCGTCGGCCGTTACTTTCAGCGACACTTACGACGATGGCCGGCGCAAATTTAATACCGAAAATCTGGCTCAGGATTTATCCATGCTTGGCGAGCGGCTAGCAGAACGCATGGAGCTGGAAGACCGGCTGTGCTCCATGCTGCTGCATTGATTCGCAGATATTGCCCCTGAAAAGGTCTCCGAATAGCCTATTTGCTTTCGGCTGCCGAAACGCCTGAAACAGGCCCGGCTGCGCCCTTGATAAACAAATCCTTCAATCGACTGAAGGCCGCCTGCAGGGTTTTGTCCATCACCACCTGATTGCCTATCGAAACAATTACCCGTGCCAGCTCAGGTATCTTGGTTTTGGTCGCCAGCATATAAATAGGCTGCACATATAAAATCGAGTTGCCCATCGTCAATATCACCATTCGGCCTTTTTTAACTTCCGAGCCTTGTTGATTCCATAGGGTAAACTGCGAGGCAATTTCCGGGTTCTGATCGATCAGCGCATTGACCTGCGACGGTCCGTTAACCTGCACAGCCTTCGGGAATTTGAAAATAGTGATGCCCGGCTTGTAAGTGTGGTCGCAGCTTTTATCGTCAACTGTACCGGCAATGCCAACCATACTTAAATTATCTCTGTGTATTGGGGTCATCGGATTAATCATCACAAACTCTTCCAAATCGTTGCAACGATCAAAGTCCATCGTAATGAAATAGGGCAATACAGGCTGGCCATCCACAGAGGCGAATTGCCAGGTTTCCGCCTGCTCATAAAACAACTCCGGGCTGTTTTGATGATATTTAGCGTAAATTTTCATCTGCATATAGTACAAGTCGCGCGGATAACGCAGATGCTGCATTAGCTCGTCGGGCATTTCCCGTAAATTTTTGAAAACGCCGGGATACGCGCGGTTATAAGCGTTGATGATCGGATCTTTTGGGTCGGAGATATAGTAATCGACGCTGCCGTCATAGGCATCGACTACAATTTTCACCGAGTTGCGGATGTAGTTGAACTTGTGCTGGCCGTCCAGATAGTCGTCGGCTGCCGGTTTGGAGACCGGGTAATAATTGGATAAGGTATAGGCGTCCTGTATCCAGTAGAAGCGATCCTTGTCAACAACCAAATACGGATCTTTATCCAGGTGTAAAAACGGCGTCAGCGCGGTAATTCGCTCGTCGATATTACGACGCAGCAATAACTTGCTTTGCGCGGATATGTTTGGCGAGAAGAAGATTTTTTCGTCTTTCAGGTAAAACGAGAACAACATCTTTCTGAACAGCGACGGGATCGGTATGCCGGAGATACCCTGATAATCCACGGATTCGCCTGGCGCGGAGCCGGAAATATCGGTCACAGCCAAGTTGTTCGGTACGATCGCGTAGCGATATTTCTCCAAGCCATAATAAATGTCGGGATATTTCACGGAAAATCCGACATCGGAGCTCATGTTTAAATCGCGCAAGTACCAAACGATAGGAATGCCGGCATCCTGAGCCGCCGGAGAGATGACCGCACCGTATCCATGGGTGTAGCGCAAATGGGTGTTTTCCCAGTTTTGCGCCTCCTTGGGTAATTTATCGATATTGACTTCACGGGCTGCCAGATTGACCTGTTGATGATGGCCGTTAATAAAATAACGGTCTTCATCGACAGTCGGAAAGCCATAATATGGCCGAATGCCTTGTAACTGCATATAGCTGTCGATAAGAAATTCGCGATCCCAAACCGGAATATTTTCGAAATGTTTTTTGGTCGACCAGGCTTCTATATCTTTGGTGGCGTCCAGATTGACCTGAAAATCGACGGTTTTAATATTGTTTAAATCGAACGCCGCCATGGTGGCATCAATGTTATGCCGAATCGAATCACCTTCGGTGCGCGTAAAATTAGGCTTGACGATAAATTTTTCAATCAACTCAGGTAGGGTATGAGAGCCTTGTAGGCCCCAAACGGCCAAAAACCCCAAGGAGGCAACGATAATCGGCGTTTTACTGCGATGTCTCTCCGACAGTGCGTAAAAAATTACTGATATGGCAATGGCCAAAAAAAACAAGACCTCAAGCCAAATCATCGGCAACTTGTAACGCAATTCGACAAAACCGGGGCCAAAAAACACCGGTTCGTTACCCCCGGAATATAACAAGGCGAAGCGTTCCAGTAAAAATCCCCAGACCACAAACAACAC
The DNA here is from genome assembly GCF_014850975.1 of Methylomonas fluvii. Lineage (GTDB taxonomy): Bacteria > Pseudomonadota > Gammaproteobacteria > Methylococcales > Methylomonadaceae > Methylomonas > Methylomonas fluvii. The sequence goes on from NZ_JACXST010000001.1 coordinate 1,138,628, forward strand.
CACGAATGCAAACAGCACCGTCAAATGGATCTTCGCACCCAGTGGAAATTCCTTGCTTTGATTGGGGACAAACACATGTTCCATCCAATACAGCACGCCGGTCGCCAAGAGCACAATAACCGCCGTGGTTAGCAACTCCTTCTGAATCAGCATGTAAATCGGATAGGAAAACATGTAGAAGCTGACGTCGTTGCCATATACCGGATCGACGATACCCGATGCGCTACCGAAGAAAAACAGCAGTGCCTGTTCCCATTGCAAATAGAACGGCACGGCAATGACTACGGCGAGTAGCAGTGAAATGGGAGTGTAGATACGAGCCGAACCACTCATGAACACATCGGCAAAGCGTTGAAAACGCCGACGCTTGGAGTCGTCCATCAATATTTCATCGGGCGGGTTCAGGCCCAGGTAGCGAGAGGCAATCCAGAAGTGAAACAGAAAAACAGCAAAGAAAAATGCAGTAACCGCACCGGAGAAAATAAATCGGTAGAGTAATTTCAACCAAAAGTAGGCTTCGAACTCCAGCGAACGGAACCACCATAGATCCACGAAAAAATCGAGAAACACGAAGTAGAACGCGATATATAGCACAATAGCAGTCGCGAGGGTCGCTAAAGTGATCGCCGGCAACAGTTTCCAGTTACGCATAATTTCCTCTTTACTTAGATATCCGAGCGCCTACTTGCGGAACACGGCGCCAAACAATGGCCGACAATGTCCCCTTAACATCAATGGCTGAGCATTCTAACACCCAAATCCGGATTGTGATTGTCCGGCATATTGTCCGGTTGTTGGCTGGATTGCCGAGTTGTTTGTCGTGGGGAAAAGAGGCGAGTTCAATCCGATACTAAATAGCTGATTGTCTCGGTCAAGAAAGCAAGGGGGACGCGCGCCAACGGGCATCAAAGGCAGTAGGGCGCAAATTTTTGCCGGATTTTAGATGGCGCAGGATGGTGAACAATTCGCTCTGATCATAGCAATACAGGCTTGCTTTGCATCGCTGTCACAACTCGAGACACAATGCGGCAGTTTCACGCCCGCCTATAGTAAAACGCCGCTGACGAGACTCTAGCTCGACAGCGGCGCTGGTGTGACGCCAAGCAGTGACAGGCTATTTTTTAAACATCGCCATGATCCGCTGGCGATTGGCAAAGCCGACATAACTTAAGCCGCCCAATATCAAGCCATACAGCAATTGTCCGATAAAAGACTGCTGATTTCCGGCTGCTTCTGCTTTCGCTGCGGCGTCTCCCGTATTCAGCGGGGGAGGCGGTGGCGGTACAAAAGCCACTTGCTTTTTGTTAGTAATTTCCGGCAAGCCTAAGCTTTTCCAGGCGTCGTAATCCTGCCAAGCGGGATATTTACCTTGCCAGAATTCTCTGGTGAAGTAAGGTGCCAGGCTCATGCCATGGACTTTGGGGATGCCTTTCTCATCTGAAAAACCTTTGTACACCACCAAACTGATGTCGCCGCCCTCGCCGATACCGTTAGTAGTGAAGGATTTCTCGACGTGGTCGTGAAACATCCAAACGCCTTGCCCAAAACTGTTCAAACCATCGTCAACGCCGCTTAATTCCAAATCGATACGTTGGGCTGGCACCATGCCATGTACGTCGCGCTTGATATAAGAATTAGGACCATTATCGACACCATCGTAATGCGTTACCATGGGCTTGTGGCCGTGAATATGCATCGCAAAGGCTTCCTCGTGGCCGTTCAATATCCGCAGCTTCACCTTTTTATTTTCTTCCATCAGGATCAGCGATTCCCGCAGCGTGTAAGGGAACGAGCGACCATTGAGCATGAAATAATCGGGCGTGGCGTCTGTGATGTCATATTCCTGATTCATCCGCCGGGCAATGATCCGCGGATCATTAGCGGAACGCACCATCTCATGCAATTCCTTATCAACCGATTGATAGTGCAGATCGAACTCTGCCGCATACTTTTCTTTGACAGCTACCGATGGATGGCGAACCTGTCCATTACCGACGTTGAAAACCTGTACCCAGTTGTTGGGGCGATTTTCCTCGACCACAAACATACCTTGCAAACCCATTGGAATATGGGTGTGTGGCTGTACGTGGCAGTGGTAATACATGGTGCCGGGTTGGCGCGGCTTGATCACATAAGTTTTGCTCTGGCCGGGCAAAACATCCATCTGGCCGGTTTGACCGACACCATCGTTGCCTTCACCACTATGATCCATGTAAGGGTGATCAACACCATGCAAGTGGATTGAGTGCGGAAAGTAATGGCTGTTTTCCAGCACCAACCAAACAATATCGCCTTGTTCCACCCGAATAGTCGGTGATGGCGCGCGCAGCAAAGGGTTGGCCACCGGCTCGTACAAGCTCAAGGTAGACATATCGCGAGTTTTGGGCGCGTAGACCCAGAAAGTCGGTTGGATGCCAGGTGCAATATCAAAGGTGGTGGTGGGGTCTTTCATGTCCGGAGAATGGCCGTTCAGTTCGGCAATTTCCAGCTTGATAATATAGTGGTCGGGGTCGCCGTCGCCGTCCATATCTTCGCCGAGCGTGATGGCATCAGCCGCGAGCTGTGTCTCCATTAAGGTAGACATTGAAATATTATTGGTGCCTTTAACAAAAGCAGCGATTTCAGCAGGATTATCGGGGTTACACATCCGTGATTCTTGTATTTCGACTCCGTCGATCACTTGCGCATCACGCCACTTGGCATCGGTAAATTCGGAACAAACTTCCTCTGCCGCACCCATTTTGACGCTACTGGTCGCCGGTAGTTTGTCTACCGCTGCCATAGCCCATTGCGACGCCGGAAGCAGGATGGCGCCACACAGAATGGGGATAACCTTTTTATGCATACAAAACCTCATAAAACAGACGAATTGACGGAAGCCTTATCAAGGCTCCCGAATATCAGAAAAGCCAGATACTGTAACCAGAACCCATGGGTAAAGTACAGTAATTATTTGATGAACTTCTGACAATCCCGACCGGTATTGCGTAGCCGCCAAACGATCTAATTCTACTCAGCGGCTAATGCCTTATAATTCCACGACTAGCGATTATTGCCAGTCAATCCGCGACATTTTTGCAACGGACCACTCAGCTAAATTATGCCCAGTATCAGAGTATTGCTTTGTTTGATTTTTATTTTTTTAGTTCACGGCAGTTTCGCCTGGCTGAGCAACCAGCCGCAAGACGCCGGCACAGACGTACCCTCCGGCAAGTTGATGAGCCTGTCCTTTGCGCCATTTCGGGAGGGCTTTAGTCCGCTGGAAGAAAAATTCCCGTTGCCGGAGCATATTGACGAAGATTTGCGCCTGCTGGCCGACAAAACGGAAAGCATCCGTACTTACTCCAGTCTTGGTGGGCAGCAACCCACTCCGGCGTTAGCCCGCAAACACGGATTGAAAATGATCCAGGGCGCTTGGCTTGGTTATGGGTACAAAGACAACAGCAATGAAGTCAATGCCTTAATCAAATCGGCCAATGAAAACCCCGACGTGGTGAAGCGAGTGATTGTCGGCAACGAAGTGCTATTGCGTGGCGACATGGATGTCGACAGGCTGATCGGCTACATCCGCGAGGTGAAGAAAGCGGTCAAGCAACCCGTGTCTTATGCGGACGTCTGGTCGATGTACATGAAGTACCCCAAACTGATCAACGAAGTGGACTTCATCACCATTCACATCCTGCCGTATTGGGAGGATGAACCCATTTCGGTGGAAAATGCCTCGCAGCATTTGGAAAAAATTGTCAAACAGGTGGAAGACGAAGCTCGCGGCATTGCACCCGGTAAACCTATATTGATAGGTGAATCCGGCTGGCCCAGTGCCGGCAGACAGCGCGGCATGGCCATTCCCGGCGTCGTCAATGAAGCCAAATTCATTCGCGGCATGATCCAGGTCGCCAATCGCCACGGCTTTGATTACAACATCGTTGAAGCTTTTAACCAACCCTGGAAAAGTGAACTGGAAGGCGTGGTTGGGGCCAACTGGGGCTTGTTCTCGGCGGACCGCGAACCGGTATTTCCATTGACCGGCCTGGTCAACGAAACGCCGAATTGGCCGATCCGCTTTGCCGTCGCCACGCTGATCTGGCTGTTGGCAATCGTGAGGTATTCCAAAAAGCTGGCACAAGTATCGCTGATCCGCATGTTGGCGTTTTTCACCCTGGCACAAGTCTTCGGCGTTTGCCTGGTGACATTGGCCGATTTTCTCTGGTACACCAGTTACAGCACTTGGCAAAGGCTTTATACCGTAGCGCTGGTGATCGCGAATACGGTTCTCGGCGCGCTGCTGCTCGAACGTGGTGGCGATATTTTGAGTGATAAGCCAGGCAGCATTAAGTTGGCCAGTAGCTTGAGAGCCGGTTATCTAGTCTTTATATTGCTGGCGCTTTATAAAACCTACGGACTGGCCATGAATGGACGCTATTTGAGCTTTCCTATCGAGCAGTTCGCCATTCCGGCTTTTGGGGTAATCGGTTTGATTGCTTGTCTATGGCTAAAGGAGAATAAATTCAATGGCCGAACTTTGGCGTTTAACAGCCTAATTGGCGGGAATTTGCAAAGCCGCCGTGATCGGTTCTTTGCGTATTTACTGAGTTTTGGCGCTATAGCGCTGATACTGGGGGAAGCCAAAGCCTTTATGGATGGTCGGGATTTCATTCAAGCTCACCCAGGCTTTTCGGAAGGCCTGCCCTTTGCGCTGAGCTATACCTTATATAACCAACAGTTGCTTGCCTGGCTGGTTTGTTTGCTTACGCTGTCCTTGCCGTTCTGGACTAAGCATCGCAGTAAACAGGACGCTTAAGTTTTACGTTAACGGGTATGACGTCGTGATACCCGTTTTTCATCCCAGAAAGGCGTTGTTATATCGAGTGACAGTTTGCCGCGCGTCAATTTGTCACATTTTCAAAACATGCTTCCAGCATTAAACTGTATGCAACTCTTATGTATGCGCTCCCTCTCCTAAAGGGTAAAGAGTTTTAATATCCTTCCTCAATGCGGCCCTTGGGCCGCATCTTTTTTCTGGATGAGGTTGCTGTCTATGGAACGAAACTACTATTCAACTACGTCAACTTTCGTGCACCCTAACGAACTCAATTGGCGCACAGCTTTTCATGAAGCCGGACATGCCGCGGCTATCCATCTTGGCAATCGCCAAAAACAATTACCTCCGGTTTTTTTTGAAATACATGTCAAACGGCCTGTTAACGCTTACGACGATTTTTTTGCGAAAGTCGTAGACGGCAACTTAATCCAGAACTTGCCGATTGCTGTCGTGGAAAGCTTTAACGACTTATCCGACGATAATCAGCAGCACGCCTGCCAACGCGCTTACGAAGCGGATGTCGTCAACTTATTGGTTGGGCCTTTGGCGGAAGCCAAATATGTTTCTATTCGCGATGACGAAGTTTTTAATATCAATCTAATAAGTTTTAATGCCTTACATAACTACGGCGGCTATAGCGATCTGGAAAAGGCACTCAGTTACCTGGATCACTTCATCGCGTCAAAAAGTCAGCGGGAAGAGAAAATGCAGGAATTGTTGCTTCAGGCTTTTCGCTTTATCGACAATCGCCGCCACTGGAAATGTATCCTTAATTTAGCCCACTATATCCTGGACAGTCAGCAGGAAATCATCTCCTGCGATGAGGCAATCGGCATATTCGACCGTTGCCTGACAGCCAATACACCGTTCAGATCGGTCAGCTACCCATTTCTGTTTGGCTGAAAGTAAGCGAACAAATCGCTCAGTTGTGGGGAGTGATTTTGTAGGGGTGGCGCTAAAAAAACTAACTTTTCGTATTAGATAGCCAGCGATCTAAAAGAACCGCCAAAAAGGTGGGAACCGTTAAAAATTATCGTTCGAACACCGTACAGCGATTGCGTCCACCTTGTTTGGACTGATAGAGGGCCTGATCGGCTCGCACGAACACATCGTCATGCATGTCACCCTCTATAAACTCACTGATACCGCAACTCAGGGTTAGATTCACATTTTCGCCGTTAGAATTAAATCCACAGCTCTTAATCATCTTGCGGGTATTTTCCGCCATTTCCAGCGCCTGAAACGCGCTAGTGTTGGGCATCAGCATGACAAATTCCTCGCCGCCGTAGCGGGCCACGAAGTCAGTTTCCCGGCAGTTGTTCAGCAATAGCTGAGCAACCAAGGCCAGGGTTTTATCGCCGGACTTGTGGCCGTAGGTGTCATTGATTTGCTTGAAAAAATCAATATCCCAAATGATCAGCGCTAGCGGCGCTTTATAACGCTTCCAACGCTTCAATTCCATTTCCGCACGATTGTTATACGCCAGACGATTCGGCAATCCGGTCAAGGAATCGCTTAGGGCTTTGTCGTGCTCTATCTTAAGTTTTACGCGCAGGGTCTCGGTCTCGGTTTCCAATTCCTGCAATTTTTGCGTCATTGACTCAATTTTTTCTTGCGCATCCCGCTGTCTTTCATCTTCTATTTGTTTATGCTCAAGTAAACGCTCCAGCAAGCGATCAAGATGCTCGGCGGTCTGGTTCTTTAACAGGTCGAGTTCTTCAGCCGCCTGCGTCGAGTCCTTTAGATTGCCCACGTGCCTGTGAATTTCGGTATTCATGATCTCGCGATCATCAATCAATGCTCGATTAGCTTGTCCAGCCGTTTCCACGTCTTGGCCGAGCTCGTCCAGCCTCTCGCTCAAATCGCCTAGAAACACATCGATACCTTTCTGTTCGGAGGCGCTGTAATCCTTGATGTTCAGCAGCAAGGTAATCGCCGAGTCGATCACTTTCTTGTACGAATCCTCACTTAGATTAGCTCTGACCCGTTGCTTTAACAGCGACGTCTGCTGCTGAAAACGTAAAGGCACCTCAGTGTCGCCAAGCAGTTCATCCAAACGCTCCAGCAAATAGTTGTGTTGTGATTCAGTAGCATCGTCTTCCCCGATGCTCACATTCTGCTTGGCTTGCTTGGAAATGTGTAACAAAGTTTTGGAAACCGCTTGCAACTCAGACAGTAATTCCTGCGAATTCGCACCGCTGCGCAACTTTGCACCTATTGCCAAAAGGTGGGGCTCCAACAACTTGTGGCTGCCTTGGCAAAAAATCAACAGCTGAATAACGAGCTTATATAAAAACTTTTCGTTATCGAGTGGTGCGGAATAGGGAGTAACCGTTACCATGTGTCAGACTTGCTTACACGACAACACAACGGTTACGGCCGGTTTGTTTGGCGCGGTACAAGCCTGTGTCGGCTCTATTGAAAATCGATTCGTTAGTATCGCCATCGATAAATTGGCTAATTCCACAGGATAAGGTAATCGACACTTTGTTGCCATTGGCATTGAAGCTACTGTTTTCCAAGGTTTTCCGAAGTTTTTCCGCGATCACCAAGGCGGATTTGGCATCGGCGCCAGGCAATATCATCACAAACTCCTCGCCGCCGAAACGCGCCACGAAATCGGTTTCCCGGCAGTGTTTGAATAATAATTCGGCAATAACAATCAGGGCCTTATCCCCGCATTTATGGCCGTAAGTGTCGTTGATAGTCTTAAACAGATCTACGTCCCAAACCATTAGTGTCATCGGCGATTTATGCCGCCGGCAACGCGCCATCTCATCCGCCAATCGATCCTCGAACGCCAACCGATTCGGCAGATTAGTCAACGGATCGCGGGTTGCTCGATGTTGGGCAAGATCCAGTTTCGAGCGCAAATCAGAGGACTCGGACTCCATTTCCCGCAACCTTTGCGATAGGATCTGCATGTCCCGTTGGGCTTTATCGCGTTCCTGCCGTTCCTGGAGATTGTGTGCTTGAATCTGTTGCGTGATAGTGGTTAATCGACTGCTGACAATTTGCTTCAGCGGCTCAAGCTGCGTTGCGTTTTCCGACTTTTCGCGTAGCTCCATAATTTGCTCGGATACGGCCTGATCCAGCAGATTGCGCTTTTTAACCCTTATTTCGTTGGCGGCGTTAACGCCGGTCGCTTTTACACCTAATTCGGTTAATTGCTCGGTCAATTTCGACAGAAATGCCGCCATCTCCTGCTGTTCCGATTCCAAATGTTTTTTTATCGCCAACAGCAATGCAACCGTATCGTCAAAAATAGGCCCTAAGGCTTGATCTGCATGCAGCCGGTTTTTGATTTTTTCGGCGTCTTCGGCAAAAACCAACGGAATTTCCGCATTGTCCAACAAACGAACCAGTTGAATATTGATGGCTTTAGCATCCGCTCCGGTCAGTTCCAAGGCCAAGTCGATGTTGGCAAGCGGCTTGTTATCTTCTATAAGCTCCAACAGGGCCAGATAAAAGCCCTGATTGTTACTGAAGAGGCGGTTTTCGTATTTTGCGCGAATTTCATCGAGCTGATCCAAGTGTTGGGGATATTGCTTACCAAGAAACTCGAACAGCAATGAAGCGTCCATGAGGGTAGGCTCAGGCGATTCTTCCAACATTATCAGCGCATTAGAAAATGCCGATAGCTCTTTCTGCAATTGCTGGCTTTGCAGGCCGCTTTTTAATAAATTGCGAATACGGTTTAAGTGAGGATCGAGTTGCCGGTTCAGGCCTTTAACGGCCAGCGCAAAACGGACGATGGTTTTGCATAGCAACTCTTCGTTGACTTTGTATTGTTTTTCAGTTTGTTCCTGGTCGTCCAACAGCTTGAGGTATTTTTCCTTCCACCTGTCCGGACCCTCATCCTTGTTTTTAAAAAAAACCATGAAACGTGCCCTAATTCTTAAATTCTTAGTCGCTTGATTATAGACTATCGTTGAATTTGTGAAGAATATCCTACAACCAGCATTCGCCCCTCACGTCCTTGTGCGGCAATTCGTTAGTTGGCCGTTTATTTTTTCTGACTCTCTTGCGTGATCAATTGATTGACTACGGTCAACATGTTGGCCTGAGATTTTGCCGACTGGGCGGTGACTTTGTATTTACCGTTGACAATCAACGCAGGTACGCCACTGATACCGTAGCGAGGACCGGTAGACTCGGCTTGACGCAGCTTGGCGTCGACCAAAAACGAGTTAAAAGCACTGCGAAAATCCTCGTCCTTAACGCCATGATCGGCAAAAAACTTAGCCAGTTCGTCTTCGCTGACTAATTTTTGCTTCTTGTTCTGAATCGCATCGAACAGATCGGCGTGGACTTTATCCAAAACGCCTAAAGCTTCGGCCGTAAAATAAGCCTTGGCATGCTTGCCCCACAGATCGCTGAATACCGCCGGCTGACGGATAAACTCAACATTGGCGGGCTTGGTTTTCAGCCATTCCACCATGGACGGTTCCAGGCTATAGCAATGCGGACAGCCGTACCAAAAAAACTCGATCACTTCGATCTTGTCCGGATTTTGTACCGGCTGCGCCGGCGTGATGGCTTCGTAACCACCTTCTGCATTTACCAGCGCAGAAAATCCCAACAGTCCCAACAATGCGATTATTTTTAACATCAACGTTCTCCGTAATAATGTATATCCCGATAAAAAAACATGTTCACACGCAAATGCGTAAACGCTTTGACAAAATCTAACGCATTAACCAAGCCAATGACTGGTCAGCGCCTCGTCAAGCCCTCACTCCGTAACATTCAAGCAAACGCAATTCTGTAATCTAATCCAAGCTGCTGCGAAGCTGACCTTGCCAAATTGAAGCCAAGGCTTCCGCGTCGGCCTTCAGGAAGAGAGGTTTCAGAGCGAGGAAGGCAGGTTGTGACATACGCGATGAAGAGAATTTAACCCTTGTGAGTCAAGGACTGGATCAAATCCGGCAGAGCAGCAACTCCGCCGGATAACGAAGGCTTATTTCATCGTAGAGATGTAGTAAGCGACTGCTTTAATATCCTCGTCTGTCATTTTGGTGGCGATCATGTGCATCATGTTCTCCCGGTTGTTACTACGCGCGCCGGTTTTGAAATCAGTCAGGCTTTTAATCAGATAATCGGCGTGCTGCGAATGCAAGGACGGGAATGAGGCCGGTTTATTACCTTCGGCATAAGGGCCGTGGCATGCCACGCACGCCGAGACTTCACGACTGATATTGCCGTTACGGTATAAATCGCTACCTTTCGTAATTAAAGCATCCAACTCTGCTTTTTCTTGCTCAGGGGTTTTAGCCGGCGCATCGTCGTCGTCATTCGCCGGCAATTTGGGTGCCGGATTGGTGGAAATTTTGTTGCCGGCATAATAATTGGCAAGTTCCTGAATCGTTTGCTCGTCAAGGCCCGCCGCCAATGGCGCCATCATCGGGGCCAAGCGTGCGCCACTCTTGAAGGCTTGTAACTGTTTGACCAAATAAGTTTGGTGCTGTCCTGCCAATTTTGGAAACGCCGGCATCGTGCTGTTACCGTCTTCGCCGTGGCAGCCCGCGCAACTGGCGGCTTTGGTTTTTCCGGCGCTGGCGCTGGCATTACCTTGCGCGTTTACATGGCCGGCAGCAGTTGCCAACAACAAAGAGATGGAAACAGTCAGCAATTTTTTTATCATTATGGGCCCCTGCTCAGGAAGGTTGATCGACATTAAGCAAGCTGATGTCAGCCGCCGGACGTTATAATGCCCGGATTCTAACCGATTTATAAACACTAAGCGAGACTGTGATGAATCCCATCTACCACCAGGCCAAGTTCATCAACAGCGCCCCCAAACTGAAGGATGCGCCGCCCGACCAAGGCATGGAAATCGCTTTCGCCGGCCGTTCCAATGCCGGTAAATCCAGCGCGATCAATACGCTGGTGCAACAAAATGCCCTGGCCCGCGTCAGTAAAACCCCCGGCCGGACCCAATTGCTGAATTTTTTTGAAATAGACGCCAAACGCAAGCTGGTCGATCTGCCGGGTTACGGCTACGCCAAAGTCCCTGAGGCTATCAAAAAAGATTGGCGGCAAATGATGGAAAGCTACTTGCACGACCGCCAAGCCCTGTGCGGCATCGTTCAGGTCATGGACATCCGCCACCCGCTCACCGACTTCGATTGGCAAATGGTCGAGTGGTGTGAGCATCGCAAACTGCCCTTGCACATTCTGTTGACCAAATCCGACAAACTGAAGTTCGGCGCGGCTAAGACTACTTTATTGCAGGTGCAGCGGGATTTGAACCAGGCCGATATTGTGGTGACTTTGCAATTGTTTTCCGCTTTGAACAAAGTCGGCATTGACGATGTACACCAGGTTTTGGATGAGTGGTTTGGATTCCGGAAGATGGTGGTTGCGGAGGATTAGACTTTGCTGTTCTAACCAGAAACCCAAAGGTACGTTCGGCAGACTTTCAACTTCAAACGTAAGCTGAAACGCTCCAAAAACAACTCTAAGTATTTTACAACCCACCGCGAATGCATGCAGTTATGGCCCGTTCTGTTTATGACGAATCAGGGCCATCAAGGGCGGCCAAGAATATGTCCAGATAATTGCTGATTTCGTTGCTTAATGGGCTAATCGGCGCGGCGAGATTCTTAATCCGATCATAATCTGCCCTTAATTCTGTTTTAAGCCAGTCTCCCTAGAATTTGCCGCAACTGAATAATTTCCCAACAAGGAGTCGTATATGTTCAGAGTGACAAAAATCATGTTGATCGGTTTGTTGTTTTCGTCAGTTGCTTTGGCCGATGACGATTGGGGCGAGCATCGTCATCATCGGCACCACCATCACGGTCACGGTTATGGACGCGAGTATTACCCCGCTTACCCTGTGGAGCGCGTGTATGTGCCCGAGCGAGTAGTGGAATATGTGCCCATACAACAACGCTATTACGCGCCGCCGCCGCCCCCGCCAGTTAGATATGGCGGGTACGACCAACGTTCTCCGCAAGGTTTAGTCGGTGGTTTGGTTGGTAGTGCGATGGGTTATGAGATGGGCCGCGGTGACCCATTGGCGGCCGGTATCGGTGCTGCGGCCGGTTCGTGGATTGGCAATGGGATGAATAGATAATGACGAAGCTAACAGTCTGTTCAGTCACTGCCGCTTGTCTGTTGGTATCGGCTTGCGCTTCGCAAACCGGCTGGACGCCAACCGTAGACACTTACAATAACCAAAACTCTTTCCGCTTGAATCAGGATATGCATGACTGCCAGCAATTGGCATCGCAAGCGTCCGGAGGTACTGCGAAAGAAGCCGCGATAGGCGCCGGTGTTGGTGGCCTGATTGGTGCGGCCGGTGGCGCCGCTTTGGGCGCAGTGCTCGGCAGCCCTGGAAAAGGTGCAGCTATCGGTGCGGCTGCCGGCGGTATCGGCGGTGCATCCAAACAAGGTATTCAATCCGAAGACCGCTATAAAAATGCCTACAACAACTGCTTACGCCAACGCGGCCATCGGGTAGTTAACTGAGCAATCCGTCAGGACAAATCGGCTCGGCAATCTCTTCTGAATTTTTCAACTCTATCCATTGAAGACTGCTTGTTTAAGCAGTCTTCCACGCGGAGAAACAGTTATGTTTTTAGATACGGTATCGGTTTTTTCAAGCCGATTTAGCCTCAACGTGCGGCGATGGCATGCGGTTATGCCGCTGATGTTTATGAGTCTACTCAGTGCCTGTTCCAGTGTGCCGACGCTGCAACGCACTGACGATCAAGCCATGCTGCCCGGTACGACTAAGACCACTTACACCAAATCTTATAAAGTCAAAGGTAAAACTTATTCCCCGCTGCACAGTGCGCTAGGGTACAAAGCACAGGGATTGGCTTCCTGGTATGGCGCAGAATCCGGTAATTTTACTGCCAACGGCGACCGCTTCGATCCGCGCGGCATGACGGCGGCGCATAAAACGCTGCCAATTCCCTCTAAAGTTCGGGTTACCAATCTGCGTAACGGCCGTTTTGTGGATGTGGTGATCAACGACAGGGGGCCTTTCAAAGCTAATCGACTTATCGATCTGTCCCAGGGCGCGGCGGAGCAGATTGGTATGCGCGGATTGGCGGAAGTGACGGTGGAATATTTGGGAAGTTAGGCGGGTTCAGGCTGGTTGCTGCACTTGACCGTCTTCTTTATGCCTTGCGGGTACGCCCGGATCGGGGGGGATGTGAGGTCCCTGTTTAGAATACCGCAACGCAGCCGGCGCTTGCCGCCGAAGCGACTTGCATTGCGACAATTCTGTAAAGCGGTGGACTACATGTTTTTATGCCTTTCTTCCACCATCGCGTCGATATATTGCATCACATCGGCGCTGGCGGCCTCGGCCAGTTGCATTTGCCGAATGATCTCATCAAGCATGCCTGGATCATCCACCCATTTGGATCGAGAGACTTCATAAGCCTTTTGTGTCGTCCTATGCACCTCGGCATGCGGCTGATTCAATTTGGCGTAAGCGCTGGTTGAGCGGAATTTTTCATAGCCCAGCCCTTCGTAATACCATTTTCCTAGCCGGCAATTATGGTTGTCTACCATGATGGCTTGGTGATGCGGACACTCGCTGAAGGTTTCTATCGCCACATAGCCGTTTTGTTTGTAGACCACATGATCGAGTTTGGCCAGGACGCCGAAGGATTTGTCTTTTGCATAAGAAATGTAATCGACCGAAATTTTTGCCGACTGCGACAGATTGGAAAACTGCTGGCGGAAGGCATTGACCTGCGCCAGTATCTCTTGCGACAGCGATGACGAACTTTCAGCTTCGACTTGCATTTGTTCGACGCGTTTATTAAACGATTTCAGTGTTCTGGAGACTTCCAATGCGGCGTTCTTGGTATGCTCGGAGAGATTTTTGACTTCGTCAGCGACTACCGCAAAGCCGCGTCCATGCTCGCCGGCGCGAGCCGCTTCTATGGAGGCATTTAAGGCCAGCAGGTTGGTTTGATCGGCAATTCCGGTAATCATCGATAAGGATTCCGTGATTTTTTTGCTGTCGTTAATCAGCGCGCCGATCACATCCGACACCGAATGAACATTGGCATTGATGTCGGACAGGGAGTTACTGATGGTTTCCACTGCCGATAGGCTGGCGTTGGCGTTCTCTCCGGTTTCTATCGCAATATTTTCCACCTTTTGCATTTGCTCGGTGATATTGAGCAAGTCGCTCTGATTGCCTTTCAGATTGACGAGCAGATTCGTGGTGTTCAGAGCATGCAGACCCGCCGACAATCGCCGTTTGATGGTTAATTTGTCGTTTTCATCCATGATTTTGATGGCGTGATTCATATTCTTCGCCGACTTTTTCAGTATGCCCGGAAAGCCGTCAACCAAGGCATAACGGTCATAATTGCCTTCCGCCGCGTGCTGGAAACAGGAGTTCATTTCTTTGAAGTAAGACTCCATGATGTCCAAGGTCTCATTGAGCTCCCAGGCTATTTTGCCGACTTCGCCCATGCCTCGCGTTTTGGTGACGCGATGATAGAGTTGGCCTTGATTCGTGTGTCTCAGCACTTCTTCTATACGCTCTAATACCAGCAGGCATTGTTTGCCGGCGTACCAGGCGAATAACGACACCAATGGTAATGGCAGCAACAGACCAAGCATGAACCAGGAAAAGCCATGCATGATAAGCGTGTAGACGAATGCCGCAACGGTAAAAAATATAATCGCTGCCACCGCATAAGTCAGCTTGGTTCTTAAAAACGGAATATTGGCGTTTGAATTCATGGCTTACACTCCGTTGGGCTTATACAGGCTTAACACCAGGCTATTGTAATTTTTAGCGCCGGCTTGCTGAACCACGTCGAATAGGTATTCCAGCGATTTATCCGGGGCATCTTTGACTGAATGGCGTTTCTCGATGGCCAACATTTCCTGATAAATCGGTATGATGACCCCCAGTGCGCTGCGGGGCGGATTACGGCGCACCGAATAGTAACCCTGCAATTTACCGTCTTTGTCATAGTCCGGCGTAATGTTGGCAAATACCCAATAAAATCCACCATCCCGGCACAGATTTTTGGCAAACCCGAAAAACTCGTCACCGGCCTTTAAGGTATTCCACATCAATCTAAACACGCCGCGCGGCATCTCCGGGTGTCTGATGATGTTGTGTTGGATGCCCAGCAGTTGGTGTTCCGGATAGCCGGCAATTTCCATAAAAATGCGATTAGCGTAAGTGATCCGCCCCGAGGTGTCGGTCTTGGAAACGATAAAATCATCATCCGCGAGTTTTTTTTCGTGATTGTTGGGCGTGATAGTCGGCTTCATATTCCGTACCTTAATTTGGGGCTATTGGTGGTCAGTCCAGGCATATTTTGCGCGAAAACCGAATGAGCTTGATCGTGGCTGCATCGGACATTGATTTGATCCGGGATTCTCATAGCCGCGCATATTGTGGGGTATTCGCTTGCCACACAAGATTAGCTCAATTGAGCAAATTAATCAGAAGGCGCTTGATTGACGTGGCTTCGAAGGGCTTGTCCAGTATGGCGGAGACTTCGGATTTTTCGATGGCCGCCAGACGGCTTTCATTTTGCTCACTGGTCACCATCAATATCGGTACCGAGCCGCGTTCGGAATGGTTGCGAATGTGATCGACCAGTTGTAGACCATCCATCTGCGGCATGTTGTAGTCGGTGACTACCAGATCGAAATACTGTTGATTGAACATTTGCAGCCCTTGTTTGCCGTCATGAGCGGTCACAATTTGCCCAACGCCAATATTTTCGAAAACCCTGGTCAGATATTTCAACGAGAATTCGCTGTCGTCCACTAACAGCACGCTCAGGTCCTCTATGTCCAGATGGGTCAGGTTAAGTTTTTCCGGGCGAACATATTCCAGCGTCGAATGCAGGGCGGTTTCCAGAGCCTGACGGGTAAACGGCTTGGGTAATATGGCGATGGCCCCGGCCTGGCGGATCGGTTCCAGATATTTGATATTCGTCTCGCTGGAAATCAGCAAAAAAGCCATTTCGTAGGATTCGTCGTGTTTACGAAGCGAGGTTACCAACTCCACGCCGGTCATGTCGGGCAAATACATCGAGCTGATAATCAGGTCGGGCCGGGAGTGGTGTAAACGCTCGAACAACTCCGCGCCGGAATTCAGGCAGGTAATGTCGTTGATATCGCAAGCATTTAAAAAATGGGAGATGATTTGCTGCTGAGTATGTGACGGCTCGACGAGAAAAACCTGAAGATTGGCAAGCTGATAGTCTGTCATGGATTAGTGGTTTTTCATGCAGTATAGGGTTAAGCCGATATGCGCTTGTTTGGCAAAATGCTTGGCTGCGATGAAGTCCTCGCGCGTTAAGGGTAGTCCATGAATAGAATGGTCGCAATAAATAAGGCCCACGGTCTTTTTCTCCGCATAAACCGGGAAAACAAAGCACTCGTATTCGCCGATATGCTGGCGGATTTGCGGCGTGTAAAGCTCGCGATGTTGCTGGGGAAACAGCCAGACGCCTTCTTGCTGATGTAGGGCATGAAACAGTAAATTTGCCGAGGGTTCGGAATTGTAGATGCGGATTTTTTGGTCAAGCCCGATTTTGTGCCAGCCTAGGGAAAATTTTTCGTTCAGTGTCTGCTTATCCGGGCTGAGCAGCATGAATAAAGTCCTGTCCATTTCCACGCCGCGATGTATGCCTTCCAACACCATTTCAAACAGGCCGTTTAGATCGATTTGCCCGCTGATATGGCTGCTGATGTCTTGCAAAATCTGAAATTGCAGCTGCTTCTTGTCGGCCTTTTCCTCTTCCGCTTCTTCGAATTTGGCGATGATGGCTTCGGTGCTGATGAATTTGGAGGCATCGTTGGCGCCAAACTGGCGGGCGATATGCACGGCTTCCGAGGTGTTTTTGTCTATTTTTGTTTTCAGGATTTCCGTTGGCAGGCCGGTGAATGCCGCGACTTTCTGCAGACAAGCCCGCATGGCATCTGAGTCGCGGCCGGCTTTTAGCGCTAAGCAAATCTGATGTCCCAGTTGCACCATTTGCACTCGTTTTTCCGCGGAATCGGGTTTGGCGATGGCTTGTTCTATCAGGCCGCCCAGGCTCCAGGATTTACTCAGTTTTTTGCCCAAGTCCTGCAAGGTAAAGCCGAGTATTTTCTTCTCGGCTTCGCGATTGTTCAGCCCGCTTTTTTCGATTTGCTCATGGACTTTTTTGGATTGCGGATTGCCGGAGCACCAGAAGGCAATGTGGCCGATATTGTGCAGTAGCGCCGCGACAAACACTTCCTCGGGAGAGGTGTCGCCCATGCTGAGCGCCAAATCCTTGGCCTGCACGGCGGCATGCAAGGCTAAGGCAATTTCCCGATTGGCCCTGTCCTTGTTGGTGGACGACAGCATCGCTTCGAAAAACGAGCAAGCCAGCGTCAGCTCTCTTATCACCTCCGCGCCCAGTACGACGATAGCGCGCGATACGGTACTCATCTTTTGTTTGGACGGGTTGTAGTAAGGGCTGCTGCCCACCTTAAGCAGCTTGGCGGTGAGGTTGGGGTCTTGCAGAATCACCGTCGCCAACTCGATGGCCCCCTTATGCCTGTCGTCCAACGCCGCGTAGATGTTGTGCGCGGTGTTGGAGAAAATCGGCATTTCCTGCACGCGGAGCAGCTCTGTCCATTCGTCCAGAGATTGCGGTGGCTTTTGCGCGGTGCCGGCGGGGGTCATATATTTATAACGCTTTGATTTTGGCGAATTGCTCGTTCAGGTTTTTTAAGGACGACTGCAAGCCCGCCAGTTTCTCGCGCTCTTTCTCGATGACTTCCGGCGGTGCTTTATCGACGAACGCCGCGTTGCCGAGCTTGCCCTCGATACGTGGCAGTTCTTTTTCGATGCGTTGGATTTCCTTGTCCAGTCTAGCCAGTTCGGCGTCTTTATCAATTAGGCCTGCCATCGGGATCAGGATTTTCATGTCGCCGACCAAAGCAATGGCCGACTCCGGCGCGTTGTCGTTAGCATTCAGCCAAGTGATGCCTTCCAGGCGGCCCAGTTTCAGCAGATAGCTTTCGCTGTCTTTCAAATAAGCTTGATCGGTGTCACTTCCGTTCTGCAGTAACACGTTCAGCGGCTTGCCGGGGGCGATATTCATTTCGCCACGGATACGGCGTATGCCGAGGATGAAGTCCATCGTCCATTGGATTTTGGTTTCCGCATCGGTGTTAATGGTGGCGCCATCACTTTCTGGATAGGGCTGCAGCATGATGGTCGCTGCGGTGACCCCGGCCAACGGTCCAACCCGTTGCCAGATTTCCTCTGTGATGAAAGGCATGATCGGGTGCGCCAAGCGCAATACGGTTTCCAGTACTTTTAATAAAGTCTGGCGAGTGCCGCGTTGTAAGGTTTCGTCATCACTTTGCAACGAGATTTTCGCCAGCTCCAGATACCAATCGCAGTATTCGTTCCAGGTAAATTCGTAAATGGCTTGCGCGGCCAAGTCAAAACGATAGCTGTTGATGGCATCGGTAGTGGTGGCAATGGTGCGATTCAAACGGGACAGAATCCACAAGTCGGCTTGGCTGTATGTGCATTCCGCGCAATCGATACCGTTATCCTGATCTTCGGTGTTCATCAACACATAACGTGCGGCGTTCCACAGCTTGTTGCAGAAGTTGCGGTAGCCTTCGGTACGTTGCAAGTCAAAGCGAATATCGCGGCCGGTCGAAGCCAAGGACGCGAAAGTAAAACGCAAGGCGTCGGTGCCGAAGGATTGAATGCCGTCCGGGAATTGTTTGCGGGTGACTTGTTCGATTTTCTTCGCCAGATGCGGCTGCATCATGCCGGATACGCGTTTGGCCACCAAAGCTTCCAAATCAATGCCGTCGATGATGTCGATCGGGTCCAGCACGTTGCCTTTGGATTTGGACATCTTCTGGCCTTCGGCGTCGCGCACCAGGCCGTGGATATACACTTCCTTGAACGGCACTTCGCCCTGGAATTTCAGGCCCATCATGATCATTCTGGCTACCCAGAAGAAAATGATGTCGAAGCCGGTGACCAATACGCTGGTGGGGTAATGTTTCGCCAGTTCCGGGGTTTGCTCCGGCCAACCCAAGGTCGAGAACGGCCACAGCGCCGAAGAAAACCAAGTATCCAGCACGTCTTCGTCTTGCTTCAACGGATAGTCGGCGGCTAGGCCGTGTCTCTCGCGGATTTCAGCTTCGGAATGGCCGACATAGGTGTTGCCTTGGTCGTCATACCAAGCCGGAATGCGGTGGCCCCACCAGATTTGCCGGGAGATACACCAGTCCTGGATGTTGCGCATCCATTCAAAATAAGTGTTTTTCCAATTGTCCGGCACGAATTTGATGGTGCCGGTTTCCACAGCTTCGATGGCCGGTTTGGCCAGCGGGGCGATTTTGACGTACCACTGATTGGTCAATAAAGGCTCAATCACCGCGCCAGTACGGTCGCCGCGCGGCACCATTAATTTGTGGTCGGCGATTTTTTCCAGCAGGCCTTGGGCGTCCAGATCGGCGACGATTTTTTTGCGGGCTTCGAAGCGGTCCAGGCCGATGTAGGCTTCCGGGATGATGTTAAAACCGTCGTCATTCGCGCGAATTGCCGCATCGACGGTAAAGATGTTGATCAAGCCGCCGTGTGGCAGGTCGGCGATGGCGGATATTTGTTTATGCCGCGACCAGACTTCGTAGTCGTTAAAGTCGTGGGCCGGCGTGATTTTCACACAGCCGGTACCAAATTCCGGATCGACATATTCGTCGGCGATGATGGGAATGCGACGGCCGGTCAGCGGCAATTCGACGAATTCGCCCAGCAGATGTTTGTAACGCTCGTCGTCGGGATGTATCGCCACCGCCGCGTCGCCGAGCATCGTTTCCGGACGAGTGGTTGCTACCAACAAGTGGCCGGTGCCGTTGGTCAGCGGGTAACGCATGTACCACATCGAGCCGTTTTCTTCTTCCGACAGCACTTCCAGGTCGGAGACGGCGGTGTGCAACACCGGGTCCCAATTCACCAGGCGTTTGCCGCGATAGATCAAGCCTTCTTCGTACAATTTGATGAACACTTCCTGCACTGCGTCCGACATGCCGTCGTCCATCGTGAAGCGTTCCTTTTGCCAATCCAGTGACGAACCCATCCGCCGCAATTGGCGGGTGATGGTGCCGCCGGACTCTTCTTTCCATTCCCAGACTTTCTCGATAAACGCCTCACGGCCCAAGTCGTGGCGGGTTTTGCCGTCGGCGTTGATGATGCGCTCCACCACCATTTGCGTGGCGATGCCGGCGTGGTCGGTGCCCGGTTGCCACAGCGTGTTGTAGCCTTTCATCCGGTGATAACGGGTCAGCGCATCCATGATGGTGTCCTGAAACGCATGCCCCATGTGCAAACTGCCGGTGACGTTGGGTGGCGGAATCATGATGCAATACGACTCGCCCTCGCTTTTGGCGGCGAAATAGCCACTCTCTTCCCAAAGTTGATACCAGCGTTGTTCGATAGCGTGCGGGGAATAGGTTTTTTCCATGTTCTCTGTTGAATGCGCTTGGGTTTAAATTAGGGGTAGTATTTTAACCGTAAATGCGCAAGGGGATAGAGTTAAAGGCATTACGGGTGAAGGATCGGGTTGTTGTCGATTTTTTCTGTTTGGCAGTGACCTGCTATCGCAGACGGGATGCTTGCTTTGGCGCAGGAAAGTTATTGTTAGATCAAGGCACGAGCGTATATCATCGTGTCCTGGATGATATACGGAAACCACTTAATTACTTGTTAGGTGTCACTATCGCAACCTCGCATCGCCAACAAATGAGCACTAGCAAATGAAAAAGACGATCATTGTAAAATGGAAAATCAAGGAGGCGGAATCGGCCCGAATTTTGAAACTGCTTCCGGAACTGATCGAGAAGAGCAGGACAGAAGAGGGCAATCTTGCTTACACGATCTACCAGTCGGAAAACGACCCTAATGAACTGATCCTTCATGAGCAATACGCCAACGCGGCTGCCGCTGAAACGCACAAGCAATCGGAACATTTCCAGCGGATTGTCATGAACCAAATCGTCCCGCACCTGACCGTGCGCGATGTTACACCTGTGAAGGAACTCCATTAAAAAAATTTGCCGGAATCCAACATCGTAACGAACAAGCCACAGGAGCAATTATGTCAAAAAAAATATTAATCATCGCATCGAACGCCAACGCCATTGGTCCGAATAAAAGACGAACCGGTGTTTTTTTGCCAGAGGTGGCACATCCGTATGCCGAATTTGCCAGGGCCAACTACCAGATTGATTTTGCAAGTCTCACCGGCGATACGCCGTATCTGGACGCGCTCAACCTCGCGGATGATCCAGACAATCTGGCGTTTTTGGTGGGGAAAGGATGGGCTGGAATGCAGAAGGCTAAGAAGCTTTCAGATGTAGATGTCAGACAATACGACGCGATTTTTATTCCTGGCGGCCTGGCACCGATGGTGGACATGCCGGAGCATCCACTTCTGAAGCAGGTCATCAAGGAGACGTTCGAGCGAAAAGCCATTGTCGGCGCTGTCTGTCATGGTCCAGTGTCCTTGCTCAATGTGAAGCTGAGTGGCGGCACATTTTTAGTCGCGGGAAAGAACATCAGTTCGTTCACAAACGATGAGGAGGATAATTACGCCAAAGCGGATGTCCCGTTTGAGTTGGAAACTGCACTGACCAAACAAGGCGCGATCTTCCACAAAGCAGGACCGTGGCAGGCGCACAGCATTGCCGATGGAAATCTGGTAACTGGCCAGAATCCCGCGTCGGCCAAAGGAGTCGCCGAAAAAATGATCAAATTGTTGGAAGGACCGTAGGATGTGCTGAACAAAGTGAAGCGCATCGTTCGCGACAGATGCGCCTTCTGACGCCGGCACATCTATTCAGCCTAGAACTCGTAGCCCCGATTAGCGAAGCGTAATCGGGGAAATGAAATGTTTCAAATTTGTGCGATTACGCTTCGCTAATCGCACCTACCAAATCGCCACCCAATCATGACACTCCGCGACCTCACCCAACAATTCGCTTCGGAAGGCCGAATCGAAGCCATCGTCCTGCGTCCGGCGCGCGGCGAACCGGCGGTTTTCGTCGATGAAGCCCGCGCGGAGCCGGGGCGGGGATTGCTGGGCGACCGGCGAGCAAATGCTGCACGCTCCGGCAGGCAATCATCAAAGCGCGAACTGACTTTGTTCCAGGCCGAGCATTTGCCTCTTGTCACCGATTGGTGCAGCCTCTCGGAATTGGAGCCGACTCGGCTAAGGCGCAATCTGGTGGTTTCGGGACTCAATCTTATCGGTATGCGTTCGCCGTTCCCGGATGTGATATTGGAATGGGCGGTGGGCGATGAAGTGATTATTCAAGTCACCGGGCCTTGCGATCCGTGTTCGAAAATGGCTGAGGAATTGGGCTTGGGAAGTTATAACGCGCTACGCGGTCATGGCGGGATGACGGCGCGGATTTTGGCAGGCGGCTTGATTCGAGTAGGTGACCGGGTACGCTTAAATGCGATTCAAGGTGTGGAGCCGAAGAGCTAGGCTGGGTCGGACAACGTAAAACCCAGCTTACAAAAACGGTTAAGCCCGTTGCCGCTGTAACACCAGTGCCGTTTTGGTGAAGGCTTGCAATACCGGGCCGGCGCCGGCAATAGCCACCGCATCGACCAAACAATACCAAGCTGCTACTCCGCTGGGTGGGTTGCCTTGCGGTAGGTGCGAGGCCGGATCGATTTCGGCCCAGGCCCAAGTCCCGGCGCTGGTGCCGACGATTTCCAGCCAGGACGTGATAAAGAACGCGCCCAAGTAAACCATGGGCGAGCGGCCTTTGAACAAATAGCCAAGGAACACCATAAACAGCACCGCGCCGATGATGTCCAATCGCCCTAGGCCGCTCAACCCCCAAGCCACCCAGGTGCCGCAAACAGCCACAACGAATACCGCAATGCGGCGGGCGTGTTGCTGAAATAGTCCGGAGCGGCCCAATGCGACGGCGGTGAGATACACCAGTCCGTGACCGGCCGGCACGTAAGCAGGGACATTGCCGAAGCGGTAGATATAGCCTTTCATGTACACGGATGCGAAGTATTCGCCAATCACCGCAAAGGTCACCGCCACCGCCACTTGGGTGCGGACGTATTTACATTCGCCACGCAACCAGGCAATCAAGAACAACCAGCCAAAAAATGCCAGCACGTACTGCATGAATTGCGGCGCGAATCCGTCCATCGTCAAGCAGATGGTGGTGGTGACAAAGGTAAACCCGGCAATCTGATAATCGCGTTTGCGGTGTTCGGCGACGGTATCTGCGGCGGGAAAATGCGGTAAGGAAAAGAAATTCATGACTCAGACAAAGGCGTAGGCAACGGCGATATAACGCAACACTTTACCTAAAAAAATCGCCAACAGCGAGGATAGTATGGAAAGGCGTAACCAGCCGCCGGCAAAACACAGGCCGTCGCCCACCAGCGGTAACCAGGAAAACAGCAAGGCCCAACTGCCCCAACGGCGCACGGTATTTAGCGATTTTTGATGCTGCTTGGCTAAAGCTTCTGCGGGATATTTTTTGGCGGCCCACAGGCCCAGCCACCAGGTGGTCATTGCGCCCAAGGTGTTGCCGATAGTGGCGATGGCTACTAACTGGCTGACGGAATGTTGTTGGCTGTTAACCAGATAGGCCAGTATCGCTTCTGAACCGCCGGGTGCGACTGTCGAGGAGATGAAAGCGCTGATGAATAATCCCAAAGGGCCGAGCGATTCTAACTGCATTGTTTTAGCCCATAAAAAAGCCCCTGAAACAGCTGTTTCAGGGGCTTTTTGCGTAGTCTTTATTTATCCGGTAAGGCGATGACGTTTTTACCTGATACCATTTTAATCAGCTTGCCGATCAATTGCATGACATAGCCAACCCCGTGCGCGACTTGCTCGAGTACGGTTGCGATAATCTCGCCGGCGCTCATGCCTTTAAAGCGTTTTGCCAACCAAGGTGCGGCAATAAAACCGATAGCCAAACCGACCACGGTGGTGCCGGAAACAATCGAATCATCGACTGCGGCAACAGGCGCGGGTGCCGCAGCCACTACTGGCGCTGCCACGGGTGTACTAGGGGCCGGAGCGTCGAGTTTAGGATCGTAAGGTCTGCCGCTGTAATCATCCGGGAAAATCGCCGCAGTTACGCCAGGAATGCTGGGTAAGTCCTCGCTGCCTTTGCCGACTTTCAATTGGGCTTTCATGCCTTTTTCCATGTGCTGCGCGATGTCGCAATGCACTAAATAGGTTTTGTCGCCGGGCGGCAGAATCAGCGTGCCGGATACTTTGCCGGGACCGCTAACTTCCAAATGGAACATGCCTTTCGGGTACAAATATTTCGGTAAGCCATGCATCATCCATTGATGGCGGATATCATCTTCGTTGATGAAATGTACGGTTAGCTTGGTGCAAGGTTCGAATTGAAATTCCTGCTGATCGAACGCAAACATAGTGCCGGGGAATTTCTCGGAATATTTGTGCCCGGCATGCACGGTAATTTCCTTGGTCGCGGTGATTTTGTCGCAGCCGCCGGGCAAGGTGTCGGTGTTTTGGCCCATGACCATGCCGCCATCCATATCCATCAAATGACCGTCGCCGTGGTTCATCATCTGATTGTGATCCTGCATTTCTTTTGCGGATACAGCAGTAACAGATAAGGCACAGACCAGTGTGGCAAGTGATACGAATTTGACCATTATTGCATTACCTCGAAGGGGCTTTATGTATAGCGTGGATTATGCCGCGATAGTTCTGATTGACAAGGCTGCCGGAAATTACGTTATTCCGCCGCGCAGCATAGGCGGAATAACGGTTCTTGCGGCGTATTTTTTTAGATTTCTTTCGCTTTGCCAATCATGCCGTCA
The DNA here is from genome assembly GCF_014850975.1 of Methylomonas fluvii. Lineage (GTDB taxonomy): Bacteria > Pseudomonadota > Gammaproteobacteria > Methylococcales > Methylomonadaceae > Methylomonas > Methylomonas fluvii. The sequence continues at coordinate 1,163,302 of NZ_JACXST010000001.1, forward strand.
ACTTTGCGTTTGAAACCGGCGTTAGACAGATAAAGGATGTACAAGCCAGCGAACAACACCAATGCATACAAGGCATAGCTACCTTTGCTGGTCGGTTGGCCTGCGCCGGCTTTAAAGCTCATGTGGGCATCCAATCTTTCGCCGTTATCTTGCAGTAACGTGATGTGGATTAAATGTTTGCCGGCTTCCGGCACGCCTTGCGGCAGGTTAAGAATGACGGTGCCGGATTTATGTTTTTCGGCCGCTTGGAAGAAAACCCGTTTGCCTTCCGGCTCTTTGGTCACTTCAAATTCGATAGCCATGCCGCGATAGCGTTGGTCTTGATAGTCGAAGACCAATTGAGTCAATGTATTGATGTCGGGAATATTGCCGCAGAACTCTTCCGCCGGGTAGGCATTAGGCTGGTAAGCGGTGTAATGGATCCAGTGGTCTTTTTCCAATTCGAACTTACATTGGTCAGTATCGGTACCTGCCGCGCCGCCGTGCGCCAATACTGTTGATGAAAAAATCAGGCCCAACAGGCCCAGTAAACCGTTTCTTAATATGCGAGAGCTTCTCATAAATACCCTTCCCGTGTTAATAAATGCTGTAGTTTTTATTATTTTTCATGTGGTTATACATGAACGTGTTTAAATCATTGGCGAACGTAACTGCCTGATTTGGATCAAAACAGCGCCTAACTCTAGCACATCGCCATAGCCAAAGAAAGGCTGTCGTGCCGTTGTTGAGATGATCGATTCAAGCTGTAATTTTTTTTGTCAGCAATCAAAGACAATCCTTATAATGGGGTTATGAATCATTCCTTTAAATTGCCTCTGCCTGTTCAGGTCTACTGAAATATCCCCCTATCCGGTTAATTAAATAACAACAATATGTCCAAATTAATAAACTCTGCCGAATGGAATGCCGTTAAGCAACATCACCGCGAGATTGCCGGCAAATTTTGCATGAAGGATGCGTTCGATAAAGATCCGCAACGCTTCGACAAGTTTTCCGTGACATTTGGCGATTTGCTGTTCGATTTCTCTAAAAATCTAATTACCGAAGAAACTTTGCCTTTGTTGATTGAATTGGCAAGCCGCGCGGAGCTTTCCGCCAAGACCGAAGCCATGTTTTCCGGTTCCATTATTAATACCACGGAAAAACGCGCTGTCTTGCATACCGCCTTACGCAACCGCAGTAATAAGCCGGTATTTTTTCGCGGCAAAGACGTCATGCCGGAAATCAATAAAGTTTTGGCAAAAATGCGCATATTCACTGAACAAGTCCGTTCAGGTGCCTGGACCGGCTACTCCGGCAAAACCATTACCGACATCGTCAACATCGGTATCGGCGGTTCCGATTTGGGCCCTAAAATGGTCGATACCGCGCTGGCGCCCTACGGCAAAGACGGCTTAAAAGCGCACTTTGTATCCAATGTGGATCAAACCGACATCGTGGAGACGCTGAAACCGCTTAATCCGGAAACCACGCTGTTTTTGATTTCCTCAAAAACCTTTACCACGCAAGAAACCATGACCAACGCCCGCTCGGCGCGTAACTGGTTTTTGCAGGCGGCTGGCGATCCCGCGCATATTTCCAAACATTTCGTGGCTATCTCAACTAACGTCACCAAGGTTAAGGAGTTTGGTATCGACCCAGACAATATGTTCGAATTTTGGGATTGGGTCGGCGGCCGTTATTCCCTGTGGTCCGTGATAGGCATGTCCATTGCCCTGTACATAGGCATGGACAATTTCGAAGAATTGCTGATGGGCGCGCATATTGCCGACGAGCATTTCCGCAGCGCGCCATTCGAAAAAAACATCCCTGTGATCATGGGCTTGCTGGGCATCTGGTACAACAACTTCTTCGAAGCGGAAACCTACGCAATTTTGCCGTACGCGCAGTCCTTGAAATATTTTGCCGATTATTTCCAGCAGGGCGACATGGAAAGCAACGGCAAAAGCGCTACCATCAGCGGTGATAAGGTTGACTACAACACCGGTCCGATTATTTGGGGCCAGCCTGGCACCAATGGCCAACACGCTTTTTTTCAGTTGATTCATCAAGGGACCAAGCTGATTCCCGGCGATTTCCTGGCGGCAGCGCAAAGCCAGTACAACTTGCCGGATCACCACGATATTCTGATCTCCAACTTTCTGGCGCAAGCCGAAGCGTTGATGCGCGGCAAAACCGAAGACGAAGTTAGAAAAGATTTGAGTCACGAGCCCAATCTGGACGACGCTTTGATTGCCTCGAAAATTTTCGAAGGCAACAAACCTTCCAACTCGTTTTTATTCAAAAAACTAACCCCTAGAACCTTGGGCACCTTGATTGCGTTTTACGAACACAAAATCTTCGTACAAGGCGTGATCTGGAATATCAATTCCTTTGATCAAATGGGTGTGGAATTGGGGAAAGTGTTAGCGCGGGCGATTCTGCCGCAGCTGAAAAACGAAGACGTCATCACCGACCACGACAGCTCCACCAACGGCCTGATCAACGCTTACAAGCGCTTGCGTAAATAAGTTTACGCAATAGGCTATTTTAGAAAGCGAACATCCAGCCTTTGGTGGGTAAAGCCGTTTTCTAAACCTGAAGGTTGCAGCATATTTTCGCAGCCTTCAGGTGCCATACCGGTCAATCGAGTAATTATTCCTATTGTTGTCCTTTCAGGAGCGAATGATCTAGTACTTAATATCGCAACTAAGCACTAGCAGGATGCTTGAAAGTTGCTGAGAGTCCTGAATCAGAAAGCTTCGTCCTCGTTCGGCCGGGGTAACGTGGTCTAAGAAAAACGCGGCAAGGCCGGCCACATCGTCACCCGCTACCAATACGATAGCGACAACCGCCTGATTCGCGCCGAAACGCCGATTGGCACGACGCAATACCGCTACGACGCAATGAGCCGGCGTATCGCCAAGCACACTGCTCAAGGTGAAACCCGCTTTCAATACGACGGCCGCACCTGCTGGCGGAAACCGACTACCAGCGCAGCCGCATCTAATCAAGTGGAAAAACTAGCCGACGCCGGCCGAGTAATTCCCGGAAATGAATCCTTGTACTGTGACTGTGTGCCTATGGCAGAATGGTGTTAACTCATTTTTTAAAGGGATACTCGTATGTTGTTAGCCAGATTACTACCCGTTTTTTTTGCCTCGTTGTTGGCTGCGTGTGCAGAGGTGCCGGAGCAACCGGCTCCGCCACCGCCAACAGTTGTTGAGCTAACGCTAAACAGCACTGCTTCAATTAATCCCGACGCCGACGGTAAAGCCTCGCCGGTGGTGTTAAGAATTTACGAATTACGGGAGCAGAGTGGTTTTAACGGTGCCGATTTTTTTGCCATATTCGATAAAGAGCAGGCTACTTTGGCGGCCGACCTGGTACGCAAACAAGAGTTGGTGATAAAGCCCGGCGAGAACAAATCCTTGCGGATCGAGCCTGCCGCCGATACCCGGATACTGGGATTTTTCGCGGCTTTTCGTAAACTGGATAATGCCGGCTGGCGCACGTTGACCGAGTTGAAAGCGCATCAGAACAATGCGGTCTTACTGAAGCTAGATGCCAATAGTTTAACTGTGACCAATACGCCGACGGAACCCGCGCCCGCAGCACCTAAAGAAGATTAGGTAGGGAATAACGACAGGGACTATGGGTTAGCTTTTAGTCCCTGGGCGGTTTAAGCAATTAAAAAACCGGTACCACCAGCACAAACACGAACGCGATTACCGTCCAAATCACGATCTTGGTTTTTAACGGCGTGTTGCGCCACAGGGTTTTCAACTCAGCTCTCAGGGCTTGCGAGCGGTCTTCGGCCGCGCGAATGCGTTTGAATGCGCCTTTTAGCGATTGGCTTTCCTGCTTTTGCTGTTCTGCGTACAGTAATGCGTCGAGCTGGGAATAAAACATGTCGCAACTCGGACATTTAAATGCCTCGCCCAACCTGGGCTGGCCGCATTGCGGGCAGTTTTTCATTTTTGCTCCTGAAGAACTCGATTGCCTTGATGACCAGCATCAAGGCAAATGTGGGGAACATTTACGCGGCGATACCATTATGTCTGAGCAAGGCGTCGATATTGGGTTCGCGGCCGCGGAAGTTTTTGAATAAGGTCATCGCATCGCTGCTGCCGCCTTGTTCCAGGATGTTATTCAGGAAAGACTCGCCGGTAGCTCTGTCGAAAATGCCTTTTTCCTCGAATAAGGAAAAGGCGTCGGCCGACAACACTTCCGCCCATTTGTAGCTGTAATAACCGGCTGCATAACCGCCGGCGAAAATATGCGAGAAGCTGTGGGCGAAACGGTTGAACTCCGGTACTTTGACCACTGCCACTTGATCGCGCACCTGTTTGAGGATGCTATAAATCTGGCCACCCTTGGCTGGGTCGTAATGCTGGTGCATCTTGAAATCGAACAAGCTGAATTCCAACTGCCGCACCATCATCATGCCTGCTTGAAAGTTCTTCGCCGCCAACATTTTGTCGTACAACGCATCGGGTAGCGGTTCACCGGTTTGATAATGACCGGAGATTAAGCCCAGCGCTTCTTTTTCCCAGCACCAGTTTTCCATGAATTGGCTGGGCAGTTCTACCGCATCCCACTCGACGCCGTTGATGCCGGATACGCCAAGGTGGTCGATCTGGGTCAACATGTGATGCAGACCGTGGCCGAATTCGTGAAACAGCGTTTCCACTTCGTCGTGGGTCAGCAAGGCCGGGTCGTTGCCAGTCGGCGGGGTAAAGTTGCAGGTTAAATACGCCACCGGTGTTTGTAGTGCATCGCCAACTTTTTTGCGGCACACGCAATCATCCATCCAGGCACCGCCGCGCTTTTTGGCGCGGGCGTAGAGGTCCAGGAAGAAGCGGCCGCGCAACTGGCCGTTCTTGTCCAAAATCTGATAAAAGCGGGCGTCGGGGTGCCATGTGTCGAAGTCTTTGATTTCGCTGATTTGCAGGCCATAGAGTTTATCGACGATGGCAAACAGGCCGGGCACGACTTTGTTGTCGGGGAAATAGGCTTTCACTTCTTCTTGCGACAGTTGGTAGAAATGTTGGCGCATTTTTTCCGAGTAATAACCGATGTCCCAAGCTTGTAAGTCATTCAGGCCGTGCTCGGCAGCGGCAAACTCTTTCAGCTCGGTCAAATCGCGGCGAGCCTGGCGCCAGGATTTATCGGCCAAATCTTCCAGAAACTTCACCACGTCGTCGGTGGATTTGGCCATTTTGGTAGCCAGCGAATATTCGGCGTAGTTGTTATAGCCCAGCAGTTGGGCCTTTTCATGGCGCAAGGCCAGGATTTGTTCCATGATCTCCGAGTTGTCCCATTGCCCGGCATGCGGACCTTGATCGGAGGCGCGGGTACAGAAAGCCTCGTAATGTTCGCGGCGTAACTCCCGGTTATCGGCGTAGGTCATCACCGCCAGATAGGAGGGGAATTGCAGATTGATCAGCCAGCCGTCCTTGCCTTCCGCTTCAGCGGCTTGTTTGGCTTGCGCCAGCGCGGACTCCGGCAAGCCGGCCAGGTCTTCGATATGGGTAATCTGTTTGTGCCAGGCATTGGTGGCATCCAGCAAATTTTCTTCGTATTGGCTGGCCAATTTTGATAACTGTTGGTTGATGTCTTTATAGCGAGCTTGTTGTTCGGGCGCTAAGTCCACGCCGGACAAATGAAAATCTCGCAGGGCGTTATTGACGATTTTCTGTTGGGCGCGGTCGAGCTTGGCAAAGTCGGCGCTGTCATGGATGGCCCGATAAGCCTCGTACAATGCCCGGTTCTGCCCGGTTTCGGTCGCATATTCGCTGAGCTTGCCAAGGCAGGCGTTGTAAGCATCGCGCATCGCTTCGCTGTTGACCACAGAATTCATATGGCTGACCGGCGACCAAGCTTTGTTGAGGTGGTCTTCGGCGGCTTCGATGGGTTCGATCAGGTTTTGCCAAGTGTAAGGGCCGCCGGCTGCCAACTGCCGGGCGATGGTTTGCCGAGTGTCGCTCAGTAACTGATTGATCGCAGGTTCTACGTGTTCTGGCCGGATTTTAGAAAATTGCGGCAGTTCGGTGTTTTCGAGCAAAGGATTGGTCATGTCGTTAGCCAGTCTGATATGAATATCGGGGAAATTAGGATAATAAACGCATGGCGGCGTTGACCCGGTTTTGGGCTTTTTTCAACACCATCAAGGAAAAATCAGGGTTGAGTTTACCGTGATTTAGTTTGCTGTAAGAAGGAATCGAGTTGATATAAGGCAGATCTCGCGCATTGCCGGAACCGAAATAGCTGTGCAATTTGGCGAGGATGACGATGTCGGTCATCGTTAGTTCAGGGCCGCTGTCGTACAGCCAGTTTTCTGCTTGGTGCGGAATGTTGCCCAGTTGTTCGGGAAAACCCAGCGTGTGCAGCATCAGTACGCCGACCGGGCCGCGTAAATAGGGCAGTGCGGTTTTTAGTTCCTGAAAGCTGGGGCCGCCGTCGGGAAATTGTTCGGCAAAATGCAGTAAGGGAATCGCGCCGATGTCGGCAATCAAGCCGCCCAGCAGGGCGTCTTCCGGGTTAATGTTGCTGCACTCCTGGGCCAACACGAAGCTTAAACTGGAGACATATAGGCTGTTTTTCCATAAGGCCTGCATGCCTTTCATGAGTTCCGGGTCGGTGCAACTGAATAATTGTTTCATGCTGATGCCCATCACCAGATTCCGCGTCGCATTCAGGCCGATGCGAGCTACCGCGTCATGGCAATTGTTGATCGGTATTTCTGTGGCATACAAGGGGCTGTTCGCCACCTGGATTAATTTCGCCACGATGGGCGGGTCCAGTTGAATAATGTCGGCGGCTCCACGGATACCGATGTCTTTTTGCACCGCATCTTTCAGCTTGAGGGCGACATCCGGTAAAGATGGCAGGCGCAGCTTGTTTTCCCGATAGGCTTGGGCGAAGCTGTTAAAGAAGCGGCTGCCGTTGATCGGCTCCGGCAGTTGAATGTCGACCAGTTCCACACAATTGGCGCTTTCCTGGCTTTTATCCGTCCACAATCGGTTGAGTTGGATGGGAATTTCCAAAACACGCACATCACTGAGGGCCGTGGCGGTAGCGCCGCAACGGCTACCGCTGTTCAGCGGCAGATTGGCTAATGTGGAATCGGCGTCGATTTGATAGCGGCTCTCGCTATCCGGTTGCATCGATAGTTGGCCGGCCAACAAATACAGCACGCTGCTGGTCGGTTGCCCCAGGGTAAAAATAATCGCCCCTTTGGCGTAGGCCAAGCTGAGATGCGGTAATGAGCTTAAGGCGGCGTCATCAAGATCGCGTAAGGGCGCGAATTTTTTCAGCTGTGCGACGGTAAGCGCTTGCCGATGGCTGGCGCTGGGTTTGGATGCCGCGCTGTTGGGTGATTGACTGGCCGGGTGTGCTGGGTCAGGCGGCACGACTTTAGGGCTTGGCTTTTTGGCGGTGGTATTTTTTTCCAGTAGTTTGGAAAACCAGTTCATCTTATGTCCTGAAAAAGTTTATGGCCTCGGCAATTTGTTGTTTTGCGTCCTGTAGCGCTTTTAGCGACATGTCTGGCGTCAGTGCGCTATCGTCCAGTTTCTGAAAGGCCGGCAAGGTGTTTAGCGGCGGCAGTTTCTGGGTATTGGCGCCGCCGAGTTGGCTGTGAAATTTGGCTAACAGCACAACGTCGTAGAGTTGCAGGCCCTGGCCGTCGTCAAAGTACCAGTTTGTGGTGTTCACGGGAATTTGCTGGAAACTTTCGGGGAAATGCCATTTTTTCAAAATATGGGTGCCCAACAAACCTTGCAGGCAGACGATGCTGGCCTGTAATTCTTCTTCGGTATAGCGCGACATGTCGATGCTTTCGGCAAAGGTGACAATCGGTAAGGCGCCGATGTTGTGAATTAGCCCGGCCAGTAAGGCTTCGTCGGCGTTTACTTTTCGGGTTAATCCGGCTAGCGTGTGGCTGAGGCTGGCAATCTGGATGCTTTGTTTCCAAAGTGTCTGAATAATGTTGTTCAGTTGCCGGTTGCGGCTTCTGAACAGCTGGTGCAGGCTGATGCTGGTAACCAGGTTTTGCGTGGTTTTAAATCCCAGCCGATTCACTGCATCATGGCTGCTGGTGATCGGGTTGCTGCCACGGTAGATCGGGCTGTTTGCTACTTGAATCAGTTTGGAGGATATAACCGGGTCAAGGTTTAAAATCTTCACCGCGTCGGCGATGCTGATGTCTTTTTGCAAGGCGCTGCGCAAACGCAAGGCAACATCCGGCAGGCTGGGAACATGCAGGTTGTCGGCTCTGAACGCTTCGCAAAAGCTATCGAAAAAAAAGCTGTCTCGCAGCTTGAGCGGAATGCTCTCAGGGTTGATCAGCGGATTGTTGACGGGTTTGCTGCTGTGCTGCAGGTTGGACAGCGGCATGTAGATGATTTGGGTCGGCGATTTGGCTATCGCGCTGAAGGCGTGTTCGCCGGATGTTGCCAGGGGATAGCAGGCTTTAAAAGTGTCGGCTTCGACCGTATAACCGGCGCCATTATTCGCTTCCAGATAGACGTTGCCGGTGTAGAGGTAGCTTAGCTGTTCCGCCTCGGCGCCGCGGTTAAATATGATGTCGCCGGGGTTGAAGTTTCGCATGGTCACCGGTATCGCCAGCAAGTCCGCCGCCGGCAAGTCCCCCAGCGGGATGAGCTTTTGCAGATAGCTCAACGGCACTTGGTTGACGGTTGCTGCGGGGGGGCTGCTCTCTGTCGGCGTTTTGTCCGGGGATTTTTTTAAAAATTTCCAGATCATGCGGCTAGGACGAAAATATGCTCAATGCTTCGTGAATTTTAGTTTTGGCATCGTGCAAGATTGCCAGCGTATTTTCCGGAGACAAAGAGAAGTTTTTCAATTTGGCCGCCGCCGGAATCGCGGTAATCGCCGGCAGATCCGAAGTCGCTTTTTTGCCGATCAGGGCATGGAGTCTGGACAGGACTACTATATCGGTCACCGTCAAGGTATCGCCGCTGTTTTGAAACCAGTCGCTGGATGATTTGGCGACGTCGATGAACTCTTCGGCAAAATCCCATTCCTTCAACACCACGGCGCCGACCGGGCCTTTGATGATGGGCATGGCTTCCAGGATTTCGGCGTCGTTATGGTATTCGGGTGGCAAGTTGGCGGTAAAACTCAGAAAGGGAATCACGCCGATGTCGCAGACCAGCCCGGCCAGTAAGGCATTTTCCGGATTTTGCTGCATGCTGTGGCTGGCCAGCACATGGCACAGGCCGGACAGATAAAGGCTTTGCTTCCACAGATCTTCCAAATGATTTTTAATCAGCGGGGATTTGCTTTTGAAAATCTGCTTCATACTCAGCGCCGTTACTAGGTTGCGCGTGGCGTTTAAGCCGATACGCACAACAGCGTCCTTGCAGTTTTTCGCGGGTACGTTGGTTAGATATAACGGGCAATTGGCGACTTCGATCAATTTTGCGGAGATGGCAGGGTCCAGTTGGATGATCTTGACGGCTTCGTCGATGTTGACATCTCTTTGGATGGCTTTGCGCAAATTGATCGCCACTTCGGGTAATGAAGGGATTTCTATTTCATGGTCGTTATTTTCGAAATGTTCGATGAATAAATTCAATAGCCGGTTGTGGTGCAATTCTTCCGGGATAGATAGCTTGCCGTGGTCTTGGCGGCTGGGCGTCAGCATGATTTTCAGGGATACCCGCAACAGGTCTATCTCGGTTTTTGCGGTGGCGGTGGCGGTGTGCTTGATACCGCTGCATATCGGGAATTTGGCTTGTGCGCTGCCTGCCGATATTTCATAGCTTTTGCCGTTGTGGTCGGCCAAAATCACCGTGCCGCGCAACAAATACATTGCGCAAGTCGCCTGCTGGTTGACGCTGAACAAGGTGCTGCCGGCCGGCAGGGTTTCGACGTGATTCTCGGTGGCGAAAGTTTGTAATATCTCGTCGCTTAAATTCCTGATGGGGAATAACTGTTTTAGAGTTTCCGGCGTAATGTGTTGCCCACCGCGCTGCGGTTTGCCTTTAGCATGGGATTTTTCAAAAAAAGCTCTAATTCCACTCATAGTATTCCAGTAAACGTTGATAGCGGGTGGTTTGGGGAGATTGTTACCATGGACATTGCCCCGGTCAATAGTTTCATCCGTTCGTGTTGTTTAATTCTCTTTCGGCGTTTAACAGGCCAATTATGGTCGAAGTTTGCGGGCGGACGCCTCGCCAAATAAAGAACGCTTCGGCGGCCTGTTCTACCAGCATGCCCAAGCCGTCCAGGCTTTGCGCCGCGTTATTTGCTAAGCCCCAAGTCACAAATGCGGTGGCTTGGTTGGCATAAGCCAAGTCGTAGCAACTGCCGCCGGTTTTCAACAATGCTTCGGGCAAGGGCGGCAAATCGCCGCTGAGGCTGGCTGATGTGGCATTGATGATCAAATCGAATTGGCGATCTGTAAGATTAGCGTAATCGCAAGCATGCACCGCACCTAGTTCTGCGAAATCCTCGGCAATAGCTTGGGCTTTGCCCGCATTACGATTGACGATGATCAATGTCGATGGCTGTTGTTCCAGTAGGGGAGGGACGACGCCGCGTGTGGCGCCTCCTGCCCCTAGAATCAAAATCTTGGCGCCATTCAGTGTGATGCCATGGTTTATGGTTAAGTCGTTAAGCAAGCCGATCCCATCGGTGTTGTCGCCCAAAATGCTGTCGTCCGCTTGGCAGACTAAGGTGTTGACGGCTTTTGCTTGACGAGCGCGCTCTGTCAGGTGGTCGGCATATTGCCAGGCCAGTTCCTTGAGCGGGACGGTGCAATTCAGGCCTTTGCCGCCATCGGCAAAAAAACGACTGGTAGCCGCGGCAAAAGTTTCCGCAGGAACCTCTTGGGCCACATAGTCCATGAGTTGACCGGTTTGCTCGGCAAATAATTTATGGATACGCGGTGATTTACTGTGGCTGATCGGCTGCCCGAACACCGCATAATGTTCAATTTTCATCATCGGTAGCGTATTTACTGCGCCAATATTCCCAGAGGAAAGTGCAGGCTGTCACCAACACCCCCAGTCCTATACTGATGGGCATAAAGTTCTCGAAATAGGCCACGATCAGCGCGCAGGTTGCCAGGAAAAAGCCGAGTAAGCTGTACTGCCAGCCGATGCGGATGCCATCCAGCATGGTTGCCAAGGCCAGGATCAGCAAGATAACCAGGCTGGCGCTTCTGTCGGATAACTGCTCGGATTTGTTAAGCAATGCGGCGGCTATCACCACCACCAGTGTGTGCAGCCAATGCAGGCCTTGGGCTTTGACGATGTCGCCAAAGTCGTTGTCGTTGGTTCTGGTTTGTAGCCAGGAGACGAAAATCGACAGCATGCCAAACACGATCACCATGAATAGCCAATAGCCGTAGCCGTCGTGCGGGTTGAATTCGGTAATAGCGATACCGGTCAGCGACAAAACGACCAGCAGAATAAATACCGCCTGTTCCAGGCCGAAGTAACGTCGGCGCTCTTGGGGCGGATCGTCAGTCGAATGACTGTCATCAGAATCAAAGTCTTGGTTCATGCCTGGTCCGTTTGTGTCTGGTTGTTATGGTTGTTTTAGCCACTGGGCGGCGGATTTAGCGTAATAAGTCAGTATGGCGTCGCAGCCGGCTCGCTTGAATGCCAGCAGGGATTCCATCACTACTTGTTGCTCGTCCAGCCAACCGTTTTGCGACGCCGCTTTCAACATCGCATATTCGCCGCTGACCTGATAGGCAAAGGTCGGTACACCGAATTGTTCCTTGGCGCGGCGGATAATGTCCAGATAGGGCATGCCGGGTTTGACCATGATCATGTCGGCGCCTTCGCGTAAATCGAGCGCAATTTCCCGCAAGGCTTCATCGGAATTGGCCGGGTCCATTTGATAGCTGTATTTATTCCCGCCACCCAGATTACCGGCGGAGCCGACCGCATCGCGGAACGGGCCGTAGAAACTGGAGGCGTATTTGGCGGAATAGGCCAATATCCGGGTGTTGGTATGGCCATGGGATTCCAACACGGTTCTGATCGCGCCGATGCGGCCGTCCATCATGTCGGAGGGAGCGACGATGTCGGCGCCGGCTTCGGCATGCGACAAGGCCTGTTTACAAAGGACTTCGACGGTTTCGTCGTTGACGACATAACCTTGGTCATTCAGCAATCCGTCCTGACCGTGCGAGGTAAAAGGGTCCAAGGCGACGTCGGTGATGATCCCCAACTCCGGCAGGGTGTCTTTCAAGGCTCGAACGCAGCGTTGTGCCAAGCCGTCAGGGTTGTAAGCTTCCTCTGCACCCAAGGATTTTTTGTCCGGATCGGTCACCGGGAAGAGGGCGATGGCGGGTACGCCCAGACTTAATAAGGTTTCGGCTTCGCGCAGCACTAGGTCGATGGATAATCTGCTGACGCCTGGCATGGAAGCGACGGATTCTTGTTTGTTATTGCCCTCGATAACAAATAGCGGGCAGATCAAATCGTCGCTACTTAAGCGATTTTCCCGCATCAATCTGCGGGAAAATGCCTGATAACGCATCCGGCGCATCCGGGTGCCTGGGAAAAAGTCGTTAGGGTATGACATCTCTTCCATAGTAATATAGTGGGGTATTTGCCGGTCCCGTAGGCTGGCAAGAATCTGGAGCCGGGTTAGTGCTTCGGCCTTTATTTTAGCAGTGTATCGAATGAAGGCGGTTGAAATTAGCCGGCGATACTTTTTTGAGATGGTTTTTATGAATATCAAACGTCATATGCATTTTATATTTGTAGTGGTTTTTAGCTTGTTTGCCGGCATGTTTTTGTCGTTGCCTGTTGCCGCGGCCGATCTGAGTGAGCCGCAACGCACTATTGAGGAAGCGTCCAATAAATTGAAGCAACGCTTGCAGGACCCTTCCTTTCCGCATGATTTCCAAAAAATCAATGCCTTCGTCCAGGAAGTGATTTATCCGAATGTGGATTTCGATCTGATTTCTTCCCTGGTGTTAGGGAAAATGTGGAAGGATGCTTCCCCTGCGGAAAAGGATAGCTTTAAAAAAGAGTTTCAGGTGTTGTTGATCAGAACCTATTCCCGAGCTTTCTTTGAATTTAAAGATTGGTCCGTGCGGTTTTTGCCGATCACCCCGGAAGAAGACGAAAGAAAAGTGCTGATCAAAACCGAAGTGTTGCAACCCGGTTTGCAGCCTATCGCCGTTAACTATCGGATGCTGAACGTCAAAGGCCAATGGAAAGCTTACGACATCATGATCGAAGGCGTAAGTTTGGTGACTAACTATCGCACCAGCTTCAAAAACGAAGTGGAGCGTACCGGTTCGTTGCAAGAGGTTATCAACCAATTGGTCAAGCGCAATACCGAAGCGTTAAACAGCAAAAATAATTCATAAGTTTTTCCCCTCTCTTAGTGTTCCCGATTGTGCCGTTTAGGGGCAGTCGGGAATGACCATCAGTATGCAATCCGCTAAAGACTCTCTGTACGCCAGTCCGCTAGGCGAAATCAACGCATTTGCTTTCGACGAAACTGTCGTCAAAGTCTTTCCGGACATGATCCAGCGCTCTGTTCCCGGTTACAGCACCATCATCTCGGCAATTGGTTTACTGGCAGCGCGCTTTGCCAAGGAAGACAGTGTTTGCTACGACTTGGGCTGTTCGCTGGGGGCGGCGACTTTGGCTATGCATCAGCAAATCACTACTAACAATTGCCGAATCGTTGGCGTGGATTGTTCGGCTGCAATGGTCGAGCAATGCCGGCAAAATCTGTCAGTTGTTTCCGGCGGAGCCGGGATAGAAATCCTATGTGCCGATATTCGGGACATGGCGATTAGTAATGCCTCGGTGGTGGTGCTGAATTTTACGTTGCAATTTATTCCGTTGGCCGATCGGCAGGCTTTTTTGACCACGATCTATCGAGGTTTGTTACCGGGCGGGATTTTGATTTTGTCCGAAAAACTGGCGTTCGATGATGCCAGGCAGCAAGCTTTGCAGATCGATATGCATCATTTATTCAAAAAAGCCCAAGGCTATAGTGAGCTGGAAATCAGCCAGAAGCGCAGTGCTTTGGAAAATGTGTTGATTCCGGAAACCTTTGCCGCGCATCAACAGCGCTTAAAGTTGGCGGGGTTCGCCAGCGCGGAAGTCTGGTTTCAGTATTTCAACTTCGCGTCGATGATTGCATTGAAATGACGCTATACCAAGGTCTTTATCAAGCATTGGCGGCGGCCGGCGACGAAGTCTGGGTAAACCGTTTGCCTGAGCAATTGGCGGCGGCTTTTGCTGATTCGTCGCATGGCGATCTACGGCGCTGGCAACAGGTCGTAGACGATTTGCCGGATTTGATGCCGTCGAGTGTCGATTTGTTGGAGAGCGTTAGAGTAGGCCAGGCAGAGGATGTTTCTGATGAGGTGCGGGCCGGTTTGCGCGAGCAATTGATGCAACTGCATCCTTGGCGGAAAGGGCCTTATCGGCTATTTGGCATCGACATCGATACCGAATGGCGTTCGGATTGGAAATGGGACAGGGTGAAAGAACAGATTGCACCGCTGAAGAATCGACTGGTTTTGGATGTCGGGTGTGGCAATGGTTATCATTGTTGGCGGATGTTCGGTGCGGGAGCGAGATTGGTGGTTGGCATTGATCCTACTTTGCTCAGCGTGATGCAGTTTCAGGCGATCCGTAAATTGCACGGCGAAGCACAGATTTATCTGTTGCCACTGGGGATAGAAGATGTACCGGCCAACATGGGGCTGTTCGATACGGTGTTTTCGATGGGGGTGTTGTATCACCGCCGCTCGCCCATCGATCATTTGCTGGAATTAAAAGGCAGTTTGCGTGCTGGCGGTGAATTGATTTTGGAGACTCTGGTAGTTGAAGGGGATGCGCAGCATGTCTTAGTGCCGGAGGGGCGTTATGCGCAAATGCGCAATGTGTGGTTTTTACCGAGCTGCGCAGCTTTGATGTTATGGATGCGCCGCTGCGGGTTTAAAAATATTCGCCTAGCAGATGTTTCCAAGACCTCTGTCGAGGAGCAGCGCAGTACCGAATGGATGCGGTTTCATTCTTTGGCGGAATTTTTAGATCCACATTCTCCGGATTTGACTTGCGAAGGCTTGCCGGCGCCGGTTCGCGCGGTGGTTGTGGCTAGCGTAGATTAATCAGTGGATTTTTGTTTTTGAATTGTAAAATTTAAAGAACAGGCTAAGATTGGCTAGCTTGAAAGGTCAGCCGATATGCGTATGCGCTGATTAGTCCAGGCAGCCCTGAAATCCAATCGGAGAAAATCCATGAAAAAGTTATTTGTACTTTTTATGCTGTGTTCTTTTGCCGTATTTGCTGAGCCAATCAATATCAACCAAGCGGATGCCGAAACCATTTCCAAGGCATTGACCGGGATAGGCCCGAAGAAGGCAGAGGCGGTGGTTCAATACCGTAAGGAGCATGGCGATTTTAAGACATTGAAAGATCTGGAAAATGTATCTGGAATTGGCGAGAAAACCGCCCAACAGAACGAGAAGAATATTCTGTTTGGGGATTCTGCTCCCGCTACAGCTGAAAAAATTGCTAAGCCAGAGAAACCGGAAAAGCCCCAGGAGCCTAAAAAACCAAAATAAGGCGACTGAGTTGGCGCGCTTGGGCTTGGCGCGCCAACTCATTGAGTCTGTCTTTTCTGAAATGTTCGGTCGTATTTATTCGACGTCCGGGTCGTTTAGCCAAATGTCGAGCCGTTCCAGCCCCAAAAATCAGCCGGACAGTTACTGAATTCGATATAAATCCGATCCTGAGGGATTGAAAGTCGGGCATTGAGCAATTGGCATATAGCTGCGGACAAGTTTCTGGCTTGGCTACTGCTCAGGCCAATGCTCTTGCATTCCAGATATGCCAAGGAGGTTGTGCTGCCGGCAAACAGCATGGCGTCGTTTTGCTCAATGCTAATCATGACGTAGCGCTCCGGTTTGCCGGTCTCTTTGGACACCAATTGCGACAGTTCGCCTAACAATTTTGATTTCAGTTCGGTATCGATCGCTGAGTTGGTGTTCAATTTTAAAAAGGGCATGACCACTCTCCTGTTTTTTTGGGGGGGGGCTAAATTGCCGGCCAGCGTTGGATAATCCGATATTCAACGCCATCCGGACCTGAGCAGGATTCTACCAAGCAGAATCCTATTGTCTGCCAAAGTATGGGGGCGAAATCGAAATCGATTGCCGAGCTAGCCTTTTTAACTAAAGTGACATGCGGTTTGAATGGTCTGTTTTCGATGGGTATGCCTTGTTGTTTGGCTATGCGGGCCAAGTTTTCGTTTAATATCGACACGCTTTGATCGAATTGACCGGCGGTCAGGCATAGCACGGCAGGTTTTTTCCAGAAACTCAGGCGGTCAAAACGTAACGTTATCAGCGGTGCTGGCAGTTTTCCTGCCTCCCTGGTGATTATGGCCTGTTGTTCTGCAGAAATTCTCCCTAAAAACAACAGGGTGACATGTAAGTTTGCTTCGTTAACAGGTTTTCCGGTCTGGTTTAGTTGGTTGATTAAAGTCGCGCATTGTTGTCTTGTGTTTTGTTCCGGCCATAGGGCAAAAAAGAGACGTTTCAAGCTGTTCCTCTCCGATTGTTGTTAGATCGAGGTGTGACTTTTTCAAGTTTTCGATGGCAGGCAAAATGCTGCGATTTGCGTGTCGAGAGCAGGTGATCAGGCTAAAGGACGCTGTGTTATTGCTGCGAGGATGGACAATTAGCCAAAAAAATATCCAGATTTATCAGCTCGTAAGCGATGAATCCTAAAATCGAAATTGAATTTTGCTCGGTTTGTCTGCGGGTTGGCTCAGCCTAAGCTTACGCCGCGGACTTGTCTAGTAACAATTTGTTCGCATAAGCTATAGGCTGCGCGCAGTTGCTAAGCATTGACATATATCCCATTTCTACCTTACAGTTACAAATGCATCACACGTACGTGACAAGCCTAGCGGGTTGTGGCAATTTGCAAGAATCGGCTATTACTAAAAATTAAAACTTTCGGAGCACATCACATGGCAAGACCATTAATTCAAATGGCGTTGGATTCACTGGATTTCAACCAAACCGTTGCGTTGGCAGATCAAGTAGCACCCTATGTCGATATTTTTGAAATCGGCACTCCTTGCATTAAATACAACGGTATCAACCTGGTTAAAGAGCTGAGACAACGTTACCCAGACAAATTGTTGTTGGTTGACCTGAAAACCATGGACGCAGGCGAATACGAAGCCGGTGCTTTCTATGCTGCTGGCGCGGACATCTGCACCGTATTGGGCGTATCCGGTTTGGCCACTATCGCTGGCGTTATCAAAGCGGCGAAAAAACACGGCGCTGAAACTCAAATCGACTTGATCAACGTAGCCGACAAAGCGGACTGTGCAAGAGAGTCTGTCAAATTGGGCGCGCAAATCGTTGGTATTCACACCGGTCTGGACGCGCAAGCAGCCGGTCACACGCCATTCACTGATCTGAACGACATCGCTCGTTTGGGCTTGAATGTGCGTATCTCTGTTGCCGGCGGTATCAAACAAGCGACTGTACAACAAGTCGTTGAAGCGGGCGCTAACATCATCGTTGTTGGTGCTGCTATCTACGGCGCGCCTTCACCTGCTGAAGCAGCTCGTGAAATCCGTGAATTGGTTGATGCGGCGGCGGTATAAGTCATGCATCAGCAGTTAATTATTGACAAAATCTCAGGGATTCTGGAAGCGACACCCGACTCGCATGACAAAACCTTGGTGGACATGCTGGATCAGGCTAAGCGTATTTTTATATCTGGCGCTGGTCGTTCAAAGCTGGTCGGCAATTTCTTTGCTATGCGTTTGATGCATGGCGGCTACGACGTTAGCGTTGTCGGTGAAATTGTTACGCCAAGCATCAAAGCTGGCGATTTGTTGATCATTATTTCCGGCTCAGGTGAAACCGAGCAGTTGATTGCCTTTACCAAAAAAGCCAAAGAAGTCGGCGCAAAGATTGTGTTGATTTCGGCTAAGGACGATTCAACGATTGGCGACATGGCTGATGTCACTTTGCAAATCGGCAGATCCGAACAATACGGTAAAGTCAAAGGCATGCCTATGGGTACTGTGTTTGAATTATCTACCTTGTTTTTCCTGGAAGCGACAATTTCGCATGTAATCCATGACAAAGGTATTGCAGAAGAAGAAATGAGATCAAGACACGCCAATTTGGAATAACTTAGCGTGCGAACCTGTGGCCGGAGCAATTCGGTCGCAGGTTTTTTACATTACATTCGGGTGTCAAGGCGATACCGATTCCAGCAGTCTGAATGAACGAGAGTGTGGTTTTGGTCTTCCTTGTATTTACCAGCCTCAGCCAGAGTGATATTTGAGTAATCGAATGTCGCAACTAAAATAACAAAATAAAAAGGAGACCAACATGCCTTCGCGCCGAGACTTAGCGAACGCCATCCGCGCACTTAGCATGGACGCCGTACAGAAAGCCAACTCCGGGCACCCCGGTGCCCCGATGGGGATGGCTGACATCGCAGAAGTATTGTGGAACGATTTTCTGCAACACAACCCCAGCAACCCTAAATGGCCCAACCGCGACCGCTTCATTCTGTCCAACGGTCATGGCTCCATGCTGATTTATTCCTTGTTGCACTTGGCCGGCTACAATCTGCCGATCGAAGAACTGAAACAGTTCCGCCAACTGCA
Source organism: Methylomonas fluvii (assembly GCF_014850975.1). GTDB lineage: Bacteria > Pseudomonadota > Gammaproteobacteria > Methylococcales > Methylomonadaceae > Methylomonas > Methylomonas fluvii. Next base: position 1,181,947 of record NZ_JACXST010000001.1, read on the forward strand.
CTCGCAAACCCCAGGACACCCTGAATACGGCTACACCGACGGTGTCGAAACCACCACCGGTCCTCTGGGACAAGGCATCACCAATGCCGTCGGTTTCGCCTTAGCGGAACGCACCCTGGCCGGCCAATTCAACCGTCCCGGCCACGACATCGTCGACCACCACACCTACGTCTTCCTGGGTGACGGCTGCTTGATGGAAGGTATCTCCCACGAAGCCTGCTCATTGGCTGGTTCTATGAAACTGGGTAAGCTGATCGCCTTCTACGACGACAACAACATCTCCATCGACGGTGAAGTCCGTGGTCATGGCAATGTGGCCGGCTGGTTCCTGGATGACACCCCGAAACGCTTTGAAGCCTACGGCTGGCACGTCATCCCAAAAGTCGATGGCCACGACGCCGACGCTGTCAAAGCGGCGATTGAAGCGGCGAAAAAAGTCACCGACAAACCGACCATCATCTGCTGCCAAACCACCATCGGTTTTGGTTCGCCGAACAAACAAGGCAAAGAAGAATGCCATGGTGCGGCCTTAGGTGAAGCGGAAATTGCCCTGACTCGGGAAAACCTGGGTTGGCCGCATGCGCCATTCGAGATTCCTGCCGACATCAAAGCCGGCTGGGATGGCAATGCCAAAGGTGCCCAACTGGAAAGCGCCTGGAACGCCAAGTTTGCCGCCTACCAAGCCGCGCATCCAGAACTGGCGGCCGAATTCGAACGTCGGGTCATCAAAAATGCACTGCCGGCCGATTGGGCGGATAAATCCAACGCCTTCATCGCCGCTGTCAACGAAAAAGGCGAAACCATCGCCAGTCGCAAAGCCTCACAAAACACCCTGAACGGTTTTGGTCCCTTACTGCCAGAACTACTGGGCGGCTCTGCCGACTTGGCCGGCTCCAACCTGACCCTGTGGTCCGGCTGCAAAGACGTCAACCAACCCGGCTTTGATGGCAACTACGTCTACTACGGTGTGCGTGAATTCGGCATGTCCGCCATCATGAACGGCATCACCCTGCACGGCGGCTTCAAACCCTACGGCGCGACCTTCCTGATGTTCAGTGAATACGCCCGTAACGCCCTGCGCATGGCCGCGTTGATGAAAATCCCGACCATCTTCGTATACACCCACGACTCCATCGGTCTGGGCGAAGACGGCCCGACCCATCAACCCGTCGAACAAACCGCCACCCTGCGCATGATTCCCAACATGCAAGTCTGGCGCCCTTGCGACGCCGTTGAATCGGCTGTGTGCTGGAAAGCCGCCGTCGAACGTCAAGACGGACCGAGCACCCTGATCTTCTCCCGGCAAAACCTGGCGCACATGGCCCGCAGCCAAGCCCAGATTGACGGCATCAGCAAAGGTGGCTACATCCTGAAAGACAGCGCCGGTACCCCGGATGCCATCATCATCGCCACCGGCTCTGAAGTGGAATTGGCGGTTAAAGCCGCTGAAGCGCTGGAAGCCAAAGGCAAACACATCCGCGTGGTGTCCTTGCCATCGACCAACGTCTTTGAAGCGCAAGATCAGGCGTACAAAGACAGCGTCTTGCCGCCAAGCGTCACCCAACGCGTGGTAGTAGAAGCGGGAGTAACCGACAGCTGGTGGAAATACGCCGGCAGCGCGGGTAGAGTCGTAGGATTGGACCGTTTCGGCGAATCGGCCCCGGCAGGTCAGCTCTTCAAAGAGTTCGGCTTTACCGTGGACAATGTCGTCGCTAATGTGGAAGCCGTTCTTTAATTTTGTAAACATTAGGTGAGGCTTGGATTGAGTAATCTAAGCCTTGCGTTTCTAACTGCATAGGTGATAGACGTGAAAAGAAATGAATTAACGAAAGGTGTGATGGCAGCTCTAATGCTGACCAGTTCCTTAGCTATGGCGGGATCGGATTATCCAGCGGCTGATTATCAGCCAAAGGTGCTCTATACCAATCCTGAATATAACGACAGCAAAGCGGCACCAGTTGCTGCTACAGCACCTGCGGCGAAACCTGCTGCAAAAGAAGTTGAAGCGGATCCCGCTTTCCCGGCGACGAATTTTCAACCTAAAGTGTTATACAGCGATGCTGAGTATAAGCATAGCGCAGCAGCACCAAGTGCGGCTAAATCGTCAAGCTCTTCATCTGCCTCCACAACTTCTGCGGAAGCAGCTGTAGATGTTATACAAACAGAAAAGGCTGCGTCCTCTGATTTTTCCTACATTGGCTTAATTTTGTTGGCCGTAGCGGGGTTTTTTATCTACAACAAAAAATCGCCTAAAAGTGCCAAAGGTTCGTCAGCTGATGATTACCAAGTTGCATCTGGTGCTACCGGTGTGGAAAAGTATCTGGAAAAAATGGGTGCGAATAAAACCGGTGTTGCCAAATACTTGGAAAAACAAGATTCCAATCCTGCTACAGGTGTTGCCAAATATATGGCAAAGCAAATCGTAAGAGATCGGGAAGCTGCCGCTGCAAAAGCGACTGGCGTGGAAAAGTATTTACGTGATAAAGCTTAACAGCATCTGATTCATGATGCTGATCGCTGGAACTTAAGGGTTAAGCGCTAACTCTGATCCGGCAGATTTAAATGATCGCCACTTCGTATGTTTTAAAGCGTGTGTTTCGGCTTTGAATATATGCCAAGTGGCGATTCAGTCTTATCAATATAGCTAAAAATAGAGTTTCATCACCAGGGACTCTTTTGCAATCAATCTCCTGCAAGAATTGCTGAACATCTTTTACTTGTAAAGCTCGGTTCAAACGAGGGGGAAAAAATTAACAACACATCTGAGGATAATCCTATGGCAAAAAATTTACTCGAACAACTCCGCGAAATGACTGTTGTTGTTGCCGATACCGGTGACATTCAAGCGATTGAAACATTTAAACCACGTGATGCAACCACCAATCCATCATTGATTACCGCTGCTGCACAAATGCCACAGTATCAAGGTATTGTTGATGATACTTTGAAAGGTGCAAGAGCAACTTTGGGCGCCGCTGCATCGGCTGCAGAAGTTGTAACCTTGGCATTTGATCGTTTGGCCGTGTCTTTTGGCTTGAAAATTCTGGAAATCGTCGAAGGTCGTGTATCGACTGAAGTCGATGCGCGTTTGTCTTACGATACCGAAGCCACCATCGCTAAAGGTCGTGACTTGATCGCTCAATACGAAGCTGCAGGCATTTCCAAAGAGCGCGTTTTAATTAAAATCGCTGCTACCTGGGAAGGCATTCAAGCTGCCGCTGTGTTGGAAAAAGAAGGTATTCACACCAACCTGACGCTGTTGTTTGGCTTGCACCAAGCGATTGCTTGTGCAGAGAACGGCATCACACTGATTTCGCCATTCGTCGGTCGTATTCTGGATTGGTATAAAAAAGACACCGGCCGTGATTCTTATGCGCCTGCTGAAGATCCAGGTGTATTGTCAGTGACCGAAGTCTACAACTACTATAAAAAATTCGGCTATAAAACCGAAGTCATGGGTGCAAGCTTTCGTAACGTCGGCGAAATCACCGAATTGGCGGGCTGCGATTTGTTAACCATCGCTCCTTCGCTGTTGGCTGAGTTGCAATCCGTTGAAGCCGATCTGCCGCGCAAACTGGATGCAAGCAAAGCGGCCGCCGCTACCATCGAAAAAATCACTGTCGATAAAGCCACTTTTGATCGCATGCACGAAGAAAACCGGATGGCTAAAGAAAAACTAGCCGAAGGTATCGACGGTTTCGCCAAAGCGCTGGAAGCGCTGGAAAAGTTGTTGTCTGACCGTTTGGCTGCCTTGGAAGCCTAATCTTGGTCTAGCCGCCGAGTGCATGCACTCGGTTGTTTCAGATTTGCAAGGCCGCCGAATCGAGTACGCGGCCTTGATTTGTTATTAACAGGATAAAATTTATGCCACAAAAAATATTTGATGTAGTTAAGCCGGGCGTTGTCACCGGTGAAGATGTACAAAAAATCTTTGCTATCTGCAAAGAAAATAATTTTGCGTTGCCGGCTGTAAACGTCATCAGCACCGATACCATCAACTCGGTATTGGAAGCGGCAGCAAAAGCCAAGTCACCTGTCGTCATTCAGTTTTCCAATGGCGGTGCCGCATTTGTTGCTGGTAAAGGTCTAAAACTGGAAGGCCAAGGTTGCTCTATCGTTGGCGCCATTTCCGGTGCTCACCATGTTCACCGCATGGCGGAACTGTATGGCGTACCTGTTATTTTGCATACCGACCACGCGGCAAAAAAATTGCTGCCATGGGTAGACGGTATGCTGGATGAAGGTGAAAAATTCTTCGCTGCAACCGGCAAACCTTTGTTCAGCTCGCATATGTTGGATTTGTCCGAAGAAAGCTTGGAAGAGAATATCGAAATCTGCGGCAAATATCTGGAGCGCATGTCCAAAATGGGTATGACTCTGGAAATCGAACTGGGTTGTACCGGTGGCGAGGAAGACGGTGTCGACAACAGCGGTATGGATCATTCTGCTTTGTATACCCAGCCGGAAGATGTCGCTTACGCTTACGAGCAATTGAGCAAAATCAGCCATAGATTCACTATTGCTGCGTCGTTTGGTAATGTTCATGGCGTTTACTCTCCAGGTAACGTTAAATTGACGCCGACAATTTTGGCTAACTCGCAAAAATACGTTTCAGAAAAATTCGGTTTGCCGCAAAATTCATTGAATTTCGTGTTCCATGGCGGTTCAGGCTCTTCTCCTGAAGAAATCAAAGAATCCATCAGCTATGGCGTCGTTAAAATGAACATCGATACCGATACCCAATGGGCTAGCTGGGCGGGTGTGATGGAGTTTTACAAAAAGAACGAAGGCTATTTGCAAAGTCAAATCGGCAATCCAGAAGGTGCCGATAAACCGAACAAAAAATACTATGATCCACGCGTTTGGCAACGTGCCGGACAAGTTGGTATGGTGACTCGTTTAGAGCAAGCCTTCCAAGAGTTAAACGCTGTTAATTCGCTGTAATATCTTGATAAAGCTGCAAAGGCCATAAGGTCTTTGCAGTCCTTTCTGTAAAACATTCACAATCTAAGTCAAAAATTTGACTTAAGAGCTACAATTCCTCCAGGTATTTTATGCATACCTGAACTCCGCTTTTTGCCTAACTGCTTTCAAGTGACGGCTATACTATTATTCTAAAACGCTGTTTTTTCTTGTATGATCGAACCCAGCTGTTTTTAGGGCTGCGGTGCGATTGAACATGAGTATTTTGGCGCGTATTGTGCTGTAAAAATTTAAAAGGTGGAAAATGGCAGAAGCCCATGGGAAAGAAGAAGGTAAGAAGTCTTCCAAGAAAATAATCATAATAATTGTTGCAGTTATCTTGGTTTTGGCTGGTGCCGGAGGTGGGGCTTATTTCTTTCTGAATAAGCCAACCGACGCCGAGCATAAAGAAGAAGGCGATGCCAAGCACGGCGAGGCGGAGCACAAGGCAGAAGCCGCGCATGAAGAGAAAGCCGACCATGAAAAAGTCGCGGAGCCTGATGTTTATTATGATTTACCAAGCCCCTTATTGGTTAATTTTCCCGCTGGCTCTGGCGCAAAAGTGATCAGAATTTCCCTGACGATACTGATGAAAGGCGAGGCGAGTAAGGATGCAATGAAAAAACATGAGCCGATGATACGCAATAACTTGTTGATGGCCATTAGTGCTGTGGGTGCGGAAAAGGCGAAAACCTTGGAAGGAAAACAAGAGTTAAAAGCCATGATGCAAGCCGAAATTGGCAAAGTTTTGGAAAAAATGGCCGGTAAAAATACCGTTAAAGATGTGTACTTCACTGAATTTGTAATGCAATAAATGTCAACCGCCGATCTATTATCACAAGACGAAATCGATGCGTTACTGCATGGCGTAGACGACGGTGATGTCGATACGGGGGCTGATGATGACTATAGTCGGGGCACGGCGAGAGTCTACGATTTTAATAGCCAGGAACGGATTGTTCGGGGGCGGATGCCCACATTGGAAATGGTCAATGAGCGTTTTGCTCGCCATTTCCGGATAGCGTTATTTAATTTCTTAAGGCGTGCTGCGGAGATCTCCGTTTCCGGGATTCAGGTACAGAAGTTTTCTGAATTCATTCAGGGCTTATTCGTACCGACTAATTTGAATGTGATTCGGATGTCGCCCTTGCGCGGGCGGGCATTAATTGTGATGGAACCGCGTTTGGTGTTTACCGCTGTCGATAACTTTTTCGGCGGTGGCGGCCAGTTTTATAACAAGGTTGAGGGCAGGGAGTTTACCCCAACCGAAATGCGCATTATTCGACTGATCATAGACATGATTTTCAAGGATTTGGCCGAAGCCTGGAAACCAGTCATGGATATTGACTTTGAATACATCAATTCAGAAGTCAACCCGCAGTTCGCCAATATTGTCAGTCCTTCGGAAATCGTGGTGATTTCCACTATCCATGTGGAGTTGGAAGGCGGCGGCGGCGATATCAATATTGCAATGCCTTACTCCATGATTGAGCCTATCAGAGAATTGCTGGATGCTGTGACCAGCGACCGGGGTGAGGTCGATGGCCGTTGGCAAGATTCGCTAAGAGTTGAAATTATGCGTAGCGAAGTGATTGTTAACAGTAAGCTGATAGAAAAAGAAATGTCTATCAGCGAAGTGATTGAACTTAAAAAAGGCGATGTGATTCCTATAGAAATGCCGGAAACCGTATTACTCGAAGTTGAAGATGTGCCGGTCTTTCGGGGCAAATTGGGTCTTTCCGATGGTAACTACGCCATCGAAATTATAGAAAAAATGACGCTGGATAATATTTAACAGCAGGGAAGGATAAGCATGAGTGAAAACGACGAAATCGGCGACGACTGGGCCGCAGCGATGAACGAGCAAGCCGATGCTGAAGCTGATTGGGGCGACGCGCTGAAGGAACAAGCAAACGCCGCCAAAAGCTCTCAGCAAGGTTTTGCCGCAGCGGAGTTTCCCGAGTTTAACGAGCAAAAGTCCAGAAATAACGGTCCCAGCAGTGATGAAGTCAAACTGGACGTCATTCTCGATGTACCGGTGACGGTGTCGCTAGAGATCGGTCGAACCAAAATCAATATCCGGAATCTGTTGCAGCTAAACCAGGGCTCGGTTGTGGAGCTGGATCGTTTTGCCGGCGAACCGATGGATGTGCTGGTGAATGGTACGTTAGTCGCTCACGGCGAAGTCGTAGTGGTCAACGACAAATTTGGTATTCGGCTGACCGACATTATCAGTCCGTCGGAACGAGTCAGAAAGCTCGGCTGATGTCTGTATCTCGCCTGGCTACCCAAATTATTTCGGTATTGATTACTCCTGTTGCATGGGCTGACGGAGTCGCTACGTTGCCCAGGCAGACCGCGAAAGTAGTGACTTCCGGGGATGTCGCACAATGGCTGTTGGCTTTGTTATTGGTATTGGCGCTTTTTTTTCTGTCGGTGTGGCTATTACGTAAAAGCGGCAGTTTGGCTTTTGTCGGTAAAAGTCAGTTGGCAGTGTTGGCCGGATTGTCGTTGGGTATGCGCGAAAAATTGGTGTTGGTTAAAGTCGGTGAAAAACAGCTACTGTTAGGGGTTAGTAGCGGACGTATCGATAAACTGCTTGAGCTTGAAGGCGACCAGCGCTTATTTATGAATAGTGCGGATGGGCAGGAAACCAGCGTATTTGCCAAGAAATTGCTGCAAGTCATGCAAGGTAAGCACCATGATTAAATTGATTTTTTCCTGCCTGATGATTGGCTTACTGTTTGTTCCGGAAGTTGTTTACGCCGCAGTAGGCATAGATGCCATTACCGTAACCAGCAACCCTAAAGGTGGCGAAACCTATACGGTTACCATCCAGATTTTAGCGTTAATGACCATGCTGACCTTATTGCCGGCATTATTGTTATCGATGACTTCGTTTACGCGCATCATGATCGTACTGGGCTTGCTGCGCCAAGCCATAGGTGCGGCGCAAGCGCCAAGCAATCAAGTTTTGCTGGGCTTGTCTCTGTTTTTGACCATTTTTATCATGATGCCGGTTCTGGAGAAAGTGAATGAAACTGCTGTCCAGCCCTACATGGAAGAAAAAATCGATGCAGTGACTGCCTTGCAAAATGCCTCCGAGCCATTCAAGCAGTTCATGCTCAAGCAAACCCGCGAGTCGGATTTGGATACCTTTGTGCGCATCTCTGGCCGTGAGCAAATTGACAAACCGGAAGATGTGCCGTTTTCCTTGTTGGTGCCGGCTTATGTGACTAGCGAATTGAAAACCGCGTTTCAGATAGGATTTCTGATTTTTCTGCCGTTCCTGGTCATCGATCTGGTGGTAGCCAGCGTATTGATGTCCATGGGTATGATGATGCTGTCGCCGATGATCGTCTCATTGCCGTTCAAGATTATGTTGTTTGTGTTGGCGGATGGTTGGACCATGGTGATGGAAATGCTGGCAGCCAGCTTTTACGTATAGGCCAAGCCGATGATGACACCGGAAACCATCTCGGCAATTGCCCAGGACACCGTATTGATTTCCCTGAAATTAATGGGGCCCATTCTGATTGCCTCCTTGGTTGTGGGTTTGCTGGTGTCAATGTTCCAGGCGGCGACTTCGATTCAAGAACAGACTCTGACCTTTATCCCTAAATTGGCAACTATTATCGCCGTGTTGATGATAGCCGGCCCCGGCATGTTGCAAATGCTCATCGATTATTTCCAAGATCTGATGCGCGATATTCCTACGCTAATAGGATGAACTTCGGCGAAGACGAGCTACTGAGGTATCTTGCTTCGTTTGTCTGGCCATTCTTTCGCATCAGTTCCATGTTCATCACCGTGCCGGTTTTTAGCGTCAAAGCGGTGCCGGCCAAAGTAAGATTAATCACTAGCCTGTTGATTACCTGGGTCATTATGCCAACCTTGCCAGCAATGCCGGATATTGAGATGTTTGGCTACCAAGGGTTTATGGTGACGATACAGCAGGTCGCTTTGGGCCTGACCACGGGCTTCATCCTGCAAATGGTGTTTTCGATTATGTTGTTTGCCGGACAGACTATCGCTTACAGCATGGGCCTGGGCTTTGCCTCTATGGTCGATCCGGCAACGGGTGTGCAGGTGCCGGTGATTGCCCAATTATTTGTGATTAGCGGCAGCTTGCTGTTTCTAGCGGTAGATGGGCATTTATTGCTGATCGAGATGCTGGCGCAAAGCTTCCATACTTTGCCGGTCGGCAGTATCGGTATGGATAAGAGCGATTTGTGGCGAGTAATCAGTTGGAGCAGTCTGATATTTGCTGACGGCCTGCTACTGGCCATGCCGGTGATGGCGACCTTGTTATTCGTCAACATCAGTTTCGGCGTGGCGTCAAAAGCGGCGCCGCAGTTACAGATATTCGGTGTCGGCTTCCCGATCACCATCATGCTGGGTATGGGCTTAATCTGGATTGGCCTGCCGACCATGCTGGAAGGCTTTAGCGATATGCTGCACAACGGCTTCGCGCTGGTCGGTGCATTGTTGAGGTTGCAATAAATGGCAGAAGATTCCGGTCAAGATAAAACCGAAGACCCCACCGGCAAGCGACTTGCCGATTCGCGTAAAAAAGGTCAGGTTCCCCGTTCCAAAGAACTCAACACTTTTATAACGTTGATTACCAGTTCGGCGCTGTTTTTCTATTTCGGGCAAGGCATGTGGCGCAGCATGCTGGAGATGATGAAGCATCCCTTGCAGTTGTCGCGGGAGGCTGTGTTCGATCCGGCGACCCCGTTGATTTATCTGAAGGCGGCGTTTGCCGAAGGTTTGTGGGTAATTCTGCCGTTTTTGGTGGTATTGGTGGTTGCCGATTTGGCGGCGGCGATGATGTTGGGTGGTTGGAATTTTACCAGCGAAGCCTTCGAAATAAAGTTTTCCAAGCTGAATCCGCTGACTGGGATAAAAAAAATCATCGGAATTCAGGGTTTGGTCGAACTGGTCAAGGCCATCATCAAAACCATACTGGTTGCGATTGTCTCCTGGAATTTATTCAAACTGTACTTCGACGATTTCATGGGCTTGAGCCGCTTGCCCCTCGATCAAGCCATCCATCATGTCGGCGATATTATTTCCTTCTGTTTAGTGATTCTGAGCGCTACCTTTTTGCTGTTGGTAATGCTGGATGCGCCCTATCAATTGTGGAATCACCAGCGCCAATTGAAAATGACCAAGCAGGAGGTTCGCGATGAAGCCAAGGATCAAGAGGGTAATCCGGAAGTTAAAGGCAAAATCCGCCGCATGCAGATGGAGGCCGCGCAACGGCGGATGATGGATGCTGTGCCTAGTGCCGACGTCATCGTCACCAATCCTACCCATTTCGCGGTAGCCTTAAAATACGATCAGAGCGGCAATGGCGCACCTTTGCTGGTTGCCAAAGGGACCGATTTGGTTGCCGCGCAGATCCGCCAGCTGGCAATGGCCTCGCAAGTGCCCTTGGTCGCAGCGCCTTCGCTGGCCAGAGCTTTGTATTATTCAACCGACCTGAATCAGGAAATACCGCGCGGCTTATTCTTGGCCGTCGCCCAAGTATTGGCCTACGTTTTTCAATTACGGGCTTCGACGCAATATGGCTGGAACAAACCGGTTCCGCCCACCGACGTGCAAGTACCCGACGACTTTAAGCAATAGCCCGGTATCAAGCTGAATTATGGATTTTACGAAAATACTCAACGCACTTAAGGCGCTGACCGGCTTGGGTTTGGGCGCGCCACTATTGATTGTGATGTTGCTGGCGTTGTTGATTCTGCCGCTACCGCCGTTTGTGCTGGATCTGTTTTTTACCTTCAATATCGCATTCTCGCTGATCATCTTGCTGGTGGTGATATACACCCTCAAGCCGCTGGAGTTTGCCTCATTTCCTACCGTTATTCTGGTCGCGACCTTGTTGCGGCTGTCCTTGAACGTGGCTTCCACCCGGGTGGTGTTGATTCGCGGGCATGAGGGCGGGGATGCCGCCGGCAAAGTGATAGAAGCCTTCGGTTCATTCGTCATCGGCGGTAATTTTGCGGTGGGTATCGTCGTGTTTGCGATTTTGGTGGTCATCAATTTTATGGTGGTGACCAAGGGTGCCGGACGGGTCGCGGAAGTGAGCGCCCGTTTTACCTTGGATGCGATGCCGGGCAAGCAGATGGCTATCGACGCCGATTTGAATTCCGGCTTGATCAATCAGGACGAAGCGCGCGCACGCCGCGAAGAAGTGGCTGCCGAAGCCGATTTTTACGGTTCGATGGATGGTGCCAGTAAATTCGTACGCGGCGATGCGGTAGCCGGCATCATCATTTTGTTCGTGAATATGATAGGCGGTTTAGCCATAGGCGTGGGTCAGCACGGCATGAGCTTTGCCGACGCCGCCAATATTTATGTGTTGCTTACCATCGGTGACGGTTTGGTGGCGCAGATTCCATCGTTGCTGTTGTCGGTGGCCGCTGCGATGGTGGTGACGCGGGTTCGTGGCAGCAAGCAGGACATCGGCAAGCAGTTGAGTTCACAGCTGTTCGAAGATCCCCGTACCTTGCTGGTGACTGCGGCGGTGATGGGTATCCTGGGTATCATTCCTGGCATGCCGAATCTGGTGTTCATCCTGTTAGCGCTGACATTGGTCGGTGGCGCCTATTTGATCGACAGACGCCGCAAGTTGGAGGAAGAAAAAGCCCTGGAAATGGAGCGTATCGTTTCGCCGCAGCAACTAGCCAAGACCGAGATCAAGGAATTGGGCTGGGACGATGTGATGCCGGTCGATGCGATAGGTCTGGAGGTGGGGTATCGCCTGATACCGTTGGTGGATAGGAATCAGGGCGGGCAACTGATGATGCGCATCAAGGGGGTGCGCAAGAAGTTATCTCAGGAGCTGGGCTTTCTAATTCCCTCCGTACATATTCGGGACAATCTGGATTTGTCGCCCACCGAATACCGGATTTCCTTGATGGGGGTGAGCGTCGGCGAAGCCAATATTATGCCCGAGAAAGAAATGGCGATTAATCCCGGTCGGGTGTTCGGCACTTTGCAAGGCACACCTTGTAAGGATCCTGCGTTTGGCTTGGATGCGATCTGGATCGATGCCAATCAAAAAGATCAGGCGCAAACTCTGGGCTACACGGTCGTCGATCCCAGCACCGTGGTGGCCACGCATCTCAGCCATATTCTGCAAAGCAATGCACACGAATTGTTTGGGTACGAGGAGGCGCAGCAGTTGCTGGATAATTTGTCCAAAGTGGCGCCGAAGTTGGTCGAGGATCTGGTACCGAAAACCTTACCCTTGGGTATTTTGGTCAAGGTTCTGCAAAATCTCCTGCAAGAGCGGGTTTCGATTCGCGATTTACGAACCATCGCCGAAACTTTGGCGGAGTACGGGGTGAAGAGTCAAGATCCGGACATCTTGACCTCCGCGGTACGGGCAGCCTTGGGGCGCTCAATTGTCCATGAAATCAATGGTGTACAGACGGAAATCCCGGTTATTACCCTTGATCCAGGATTGGAACAGATATTGCATAGGTCATTGCAGGCGGCGGGCGAAGGTGGTGCCGGTTTAGAACCGGGTCTAGCCGAGCAGATGCATAAATCCCTGGAGGAAAGTGCGCAGAGGATGGAAATGGAAGGACAGACCGCAGTGTTGTTGGTGTCTTCTTATATCCGCCCCTGGTTGGCTCGCTTCGTTCGTCATTCGATATCCGGCTTACATGTGCTGGCCTATAATGAAATCCCGCAAGATCGTCAGATCAGGGTGGTTTCCACAGTGGGACAGCGAGGACAATAAAACAGAGGTTGCGCGATGAAAATTAAACGCTTTTTTGCAGCAGACATACGGCAGGCCATGCGCATGGTCAAAGAAGAATTGGGCGCCGATGCAGTGATTATGTCCAACCGTTCGGTGGATGGCGGCGTGGAAATCGTGGCGGCCCGCGACTTTGACGAGCAGGTCATTCATAAAAATCTCAAGCAACGCGAAGATGAAAAATCGCCGCCTAATGAAGTTAAAAAAGTCGATTTGCCTGATCTCGAAGTGGAAAAGAAATCGCTGCATGTTTTAAGCAGCACCAGAAAACGCGGCGCGGAAGGCAGCATCCCGGAAAATCCGATTCGTCGCAACCTGGATCAATACGTGGGTTATGCCGAAAAACTCCAGGTTGGCCATAACAACGCGCAGAAAATCTCCGAAAAAGTTCGCCAAGTCGAAAAACCAGCGTGGGCGAATGCCGATCCAAAATTAAAACCGTTAACCGAGCCGCGTCCGGTTCAAGCGCACAATGGCGATAAATTCATCGACGAAATGCGTGCGGAAATGAAAGAGCTGCGGACCATGTTGGATAGCAAGCTATCGAATATCGTCATGCAAATGCCGCAACACGGACTACCTTTACACGACGATTTGCGCGACCGGATGCTGGAGTGCGGCTTCTCGAAAAATCTGGCGGGCAAGATAGCCAATCGGCTAGGTAGTCACAAACAATTTGATTTGGCCATCGGTAAAGCCCAGGAAATGTTGGCCAGACTGGTGCCGATAGCCGATGACAACTTGCTGGATCAAGGCGGTATCGCCGCATTGGTTGGTTCGACCGGCGTGGGTAAAACCACGACAGTCGCCAAGCTGGCCGCGCAGTTTATTTTAAAACACGGCTCCCGGCAGATTGCGTTGATCACCACTGACAATTATCGGATTGGTGCTCACGAGCAAATCAACACTTACGGCAGAATCCTGGATGTGCCGGTCAGAGTCGCGGGTGATGCGGAAGAATTGCGTCGGCATATCAATAGTTTTTCCGACAAGCGCCTGATCTTGATAGACACCGCCGGTATGAGCCAACGCGACATGCGCTTGGTCGAACAATTGAAAACCTTGCAACACGGCGATTTGCCTATACGCTCATATTTGGTGATGTCCGCAACCACTCAATACAAGGCAATACTGGAAATTATGGACGCGTTCCGGTTACTCGAACCACAAGCGACTATACTAACCAAGTTTGATGAGGCAGTTAGCAAAGGCACCGCGTTGTCGGCGATTATCGAGCGGCGCATGCCATTGTCATTTATCACTGACGGTCAGCAGGTTCCGGAAGATATTTACTTACCCGATGCTGATGCTTTGATTCAACAGTGTATGGAAAGTGTCGATCAAGACCATGGCGACGACGTGAATGTTGAAGACTGGCTGGCGGAAAGCCATGCATAAGTCATTCGATCAGGCAGCTGGAATTAGACAAATGAGACATATGAAACCGGTGCGAGTAATCGCGGTAACAAGTGGCAAGGGTGGGGTTGGCAAAACCAATCTTTCCGTGAATATTGGCGTAGCGCTGTCCAAAATGGGTCGGCGGGTGGCGATACTCGACGCCGATATGGGCTTGGCTAATGTCGATATTTTGCTGGGCATGTTTCCCGAATTCAATTTGTCGCATGTATTGAGCGGCGAAAAAAGTTTGAAAGACATCATGATGACCGGGCCCTCCGGGCTGAAAATCATTCCGGCGTCGTCAGGTATTCAGCGGATGTCCGATTTGTCGAGTATCGAGCAAGCCGGCGTGATAAGGGCTTTTAGCGAAATCGACCGAGAATTGGACGTGTTAATCGTCGATACCGCAGCCGGTATTTCGGCAAGTGTGGTGAATTTTGCTCGCGCCTGCCAGGAAATCATCGTGGTGGTTTGTGACGAACCCACCTCGTTGGCCGATGCTTATGCTTATATCAAGCTGTTGAATAGAGATTACGGGCTCAATAGCTTCCACATCATTACGAATATGGTGCAGTCAGCAGAGCATGGACAGGCCTTGTTCAATAAGCTGAGTAAAGTGACGGACCGCTATTTGGATGTGGCCTTGCAGTTTGTCGGCGCGGTACCGCAGGACGAATATTTGAAAAAGTCGGTGCAAAAGCAAACGCCGGTGGTGGAAGCATTCCCGCAAAGTAAGGCGGCGCTGGCCATCAAGAATTTGGCTCGAAAAATCGACAGCTGGCCTATCAAGCCTAAAGCCGGCGGCTACCTGGAGTTTTTTGTCGAACGGATGATTCAGTACAGCGCGAAAGAGGATGTTGCATGAGTGGAGCGGCAATGTATGCTGCCGTGCAGGCTGGAAATGTTGATGCCTTAGTCATTCAACATGCGCCGCTCGTAAAACGCATTGCCTACCACTTGATGGGCCGGCTGCCCGACACCGTGCAGCTGGATGATTTGATTCAATCCGGCATGCTGGGTTTGCTGGAAGCGCTGAAACATTATGATGCCGGTCAAGGGGCCAGCTTCGATACTTACGCCGGTATCCGGATTCGCGGGGCTATGCTAGACGAATTGCGTCGTTCGGATTGGACGCCGCGCTCGGTGCATAAGAAAGCCCGAATGGTGGCGGAGGCGATACGCGAGGTTGAGAATCAGCTGGGGCGGGACGCCAAGGATACCGAAGTAGCCGGGCATATGGGCATAGGCCTGAATGAATATCACCATATTTTGCAGGATGCGGTGTCTTGCAAAACCTTTAGCGTCGAAGAATTGGTGCAAGGCGAAGACAGCGTCATTGACGATGTACACGGCAATCAGCAGCCGGAAGATGTGCTGATCCAGCAGAATTTTCAAAAAGCCCTGGCCAAGGCCATCTCGGAATTACCGGAGCGGGAGCGCTTGGTTATATCGCTCTATTACGACGAAGAGCTGAATTTGCGTGAGATAGGCAAAGTGCTCGATGTCAGCGAATCGCGGGTTAGCCAAATTTGTAGTCAGGCGATGTTGCGCTTACGCGCTAGACTTGCGGATTGGGTGGAAGGGAAAGATAATGAAAAGTGCAGCTAATGTGTGGTTATTGCAGGAATTTTTCGCAATTATTGGTCACAAATTAGCGGTTTCTTAACAATAAAGTAATCTGGGTGGAGATTATCCTTGGATAAAAATATGCGTATTCTGGTTGTCGATGACTTTTCGACAATGCGGAGAATAGTAAAAAACCTGTTGAAAGATCTGGGTTTTACCAACACCGTGGAAGCGGACGACGGTAAAACGGCACTGCCTATTCTGGAAAAAGGCGGTATCGATTTTTTGATCACCGATTGGAATATGCCCGGCATGACCGGTATAGATTTGTTGAAGGCCGTTAGGTCTACTCCCAGTTTGGCCAACCTGCCGGTGTTGATGGTCACAGCCGAAGCCAAGCGCGAGCAAATCATTATGGCTGCGCAGGCCGGTGTAAATGGGTATGTCATCAAGCCTTTTACTGCTGCTACGCTCAAAGAGAAAATCGAAAAGATTTTTGAACGCATCGACGGCTGAAGCACAGGGAGATTAAGATGAATACTGACCTGCTGAGTTTGGCCCGAGATTTGGTCGCAGCATTAGAAAAGTGCGACGAAGCGGCTGCCGACGAAATTCTCGATCAAGTAGCCGGATTAAGAGAAACACAATTGTTTAAAGAAATTGGCCGCCTAACTCGCCAATTGCACGACACCATGGTTAGTTTTTCCGTCGATTCTAAAATAGCGGCCATGGCTGAGCACGATATTCCGGACGCCAAGGAGCGTCTGCATTATGTGATCGCGATGACGGAACAAGCCGCAGATCAGACGCTAACCGCCGTTGAAGAGTTAATGCCGGTATCCGATGAGCTAAACGGGCAGGTTAAACAATTGTCGGCGCAATGGAATCGCTTTTTGGATCGGGAAATGCCGTTCGACGAGTTTAAGGCCATGAGCGCCGACCTCAGTCAGTATTTTGAGCAGTCGCAAGTGTCGCTGGAGAAAATCCAGGCGGGGTTAAGCGACATATTGATGGCTCAAGGGTTTCAAGATATTACCGGGCAGATTATCCGCCGGGTTATCGATTTGGTGCAGGACCTTGAAGGCAGTATGGTTAATCTGATCAAAATTTCCAGTCGCAAAATTACTCCAAGCAGCGGGGCAGCGTTGCAGCCCGAAGTGCCCGGACCGGTTGTACCCGGAGTAGATGACAGAGCCGGCGATGTCGCCACCAGTCAGGTTGATGTTGATGATTTACTGTCTAGTCTAGGTTTCTGAGGAAAACAACATGGCGATCGATCTGGACGACGAAATATTGCAGGACTTTCTGGTCGAGGCTGGAGAGATTCTCGATTCATTGGGTGAACAGCTGGTGGAGCTGGAGCAATCACCTGGCGATCTTGATCTTCTCAACTCGATATTTCGTGGGTTCCACACGATAAAAGGTGGCGCCGGTTTTCTGGCTATTAGCGCTTTGGTCGATGTTTGTCATAACGCCGAAGACGTTTTTAACGTACTCAGGCAGGGGGACCGCCAAGTCACGCCGGATTTGATGGACGTGATTTTGCAAGTTGTGGACATCGTCAACGAGATGTTCGGGCAAGTCCGTTCAGGCAATACGCCAAAATCGGCCGATCAAGGTCTTTTGAAACGCTTGAAAGCTTACGCGGGGCCGGCCGAAGCTGCTCCTGCTGAGGTTGCTGTAGAAACGGTCTCATTCAATCAAGCGCCGGAGTCTCATCAACTATCCCCCCAAGAATCTGCGGCGCAAGATTATGACGCAATGCTCGACCCAGAGGAATTACTAGCCAGCGAATCCGCGACCGAGGATGCCGACGAGATTACCGAACAGGAATTTGAGGATTTGCTGGATGCTTTGCATGGTAAAGGGGGGGCTCCTACGGTACACATAGCGCCGCAATCGGCACCATCTGCGGCGGATGACGAAATCAGTGAAGACGAGTTTGAAAATCTGCTCGACGAATTGCATGGCAAAGGCAAGTTTTCGGTAAAAACCGAGCCGTCTGTGCCCACCAGTGATTCGGGCGATATTACCGATGAGGAGTTCGATAAGGTCCTTGATGCTTTGCACGGCAAAGGTAAGTTCGATGCTGCCAATTTGGGCAAGATTGATGAGCCGGCTGCGGGTGAAAAAGAGGTGCCAATTAAAAATGTAGAGTTGCCTGTCGAGAAACCATTCGTGGCGGCTAAACCTGAGCCGGTCGCGAAACCGTCCGTCGATGTGGAACCGGAAAATAGCTTAGGCAAAGTAGCGCCGGTAGTTGATTCGGTTTCCGACAAGAGTAAAGCCGCAACACCGCAAGCCGATACCACCGTCAGGGTAGATACCCAGATTTTGGACGATATTATGAACATGGTCGGCGAGCTGGTTCTGGTGCGTAACCGTTTCCAGACGCTTAAAGCCAATGCCGAAGCCGGTGAGCAGTTGTCCAAAGCGATATCCAATTTGGACGTGGTGACCGCCGATTTGCAATTGGCGGTCATGAAAACCCGGATGCAGCCAATCAAAAAAGTCTTTGGGCGTTTTCCGCGTGTGGTACGCGATTTGGCTAGAAGTCTGAAAAAAGAAATCAGGCTGGAGTTGGTGGGTGAAGAAACCGATCTCGACAAAAATTTGGTCGAGGCCCTGGCGGATCCTTTGGTGCATTTGGTCAGAAACGCGGTAGATCACGGTATCGAATCACCGGATGAGCGCGAAGCCAACGGCAAACCTCGGGAAGGAGTGGTGATATTGAAAGCCTCCCAGGAGGGTGATCATATCCAGTTGTCCATCAAAGACGACGGCAAGGGTATGAACCCCGACATACTACGCGCCAAAGTAGTGGAAAAAGGCTTGATGGATGAAGAAAGCGCCGCCCGTCTTGACGATAAGGAATGTTACAACCTGATTTTTCTGCCCGGCTTTTCCACCAAAACCGAAATTTCCGACGTATCCGGTCGTGGTGTCGGTATGGATGTAGTGAAGACGCGTATCGCGCAAATGAACGGCGTGGTGGAAATCGATTCGGTGGAAGGCAAGGGCAGCACCATTCTCATCAAGGTGCCGTTGACTTTGGCTATCATGCCGACCCTTATGGTGAAGCTGCGCGGACAGGCTTTCGCGTTGCCTTTGGCCAGCGTCCTGGAAATACTCGATCTGGATTTGAGTAAAACCAATAAGGTAGATGGTCAATTGGTGGTAATGGTCAGAAATAAAGCCTTACCACTGTTTTATTTAAGCGAATGGCTGGTGAGAGGCTCCTATTACGCCGGTGAAACACAACCCACCAATCACGTGGTGGTGGTGAATGCGGGCGGTAGGCACATTGGTTTTGTGGTCGATCAACTGATCGGACAAGAAGAAGTGGTGATTAAAGCCCTTGGCGCCAAGTTACATGGATTGGAAGGACTGGCGGGAGCAACCATTACCGGTGACGGCAAGATAGCGCTGATACTCGATGTACCTGGTCTGATGAAGAAGTATGCGATGTGACGCGGCAATATGACCATTCGGGTGCTGATCGTCGACGACTCCAGTTTTATCTGTAAAAGAATTCGGGAAATTTTAGAAGAGGATCAAGAGTTTAAAGTGATAGGCGTCGCTCACGACGGTCGCGAAGCCATAGAGCTTGCGGCAAGTCTGCAACCGGATGTTATAACCATGGACGTGGAGATGCCGATCATGGATGGTATCACGGCAGTCAAAAAAATCATGGGCACTCGGCCCTGTCCGATTCTGATGTTTTCGGCAATGACGCAAGTCGGCGCCCAAGCCACTCTGGATGCGTTAAACGCCGGCGCTATCGACTTTTTGCCCAAGCAGTTGGAAGACATTGATGCTAATCGTGAAACGGCCCGCTACTTGCTGAGGTATCGGGTGAGGATGGTGGCTTCTCAGGCTACTAGAATGTCTTCCCCGCGACCTATGCCGCGCGCGGGCCTAGAAGAACATCAGAGCTCAACCCCCGAAATCCCCATAGTTAAGCCGATACGCGCTGTGTCTGCGTGGCCCAAGACTGCAACTAGCGGCAAAATCGAGCTTTTGGTGGTTGCCGCCTCGACCGGCGGGCCGGTCGCCATGCAATATGTGCTGAGCAAAATTCCGGCTGAGTGTTCGATACCCATATTGCTGGTGCAACACATGCCGCCTAATTTCACCAAAAGTTTTGCCGAACGCTTGAATTTGCTTTGCAGTATTAGTGTCAGGGAAGCGCGGGATGGTGACGTATTACAGCCGGGTACCGCATTGTTGGGGCCAGGTGCAATGCAGATGCAAGTTAAGCAAGTAGCCGGTGAGCGGCGGATTGTGTTGAGGGCCAAGCAAAGCGGGGAAATTTATAGTCCCTGCGTCGATATTACTTTTGACTCGCTTGCCGATGTGTTCGCCGGGCATGTGTTGGCAGTGGTGTTGACGGGCATGGGGGCTGACGGCAAGGCTGGTGCTATGAAATTAAGGCAGCGCGGCGCGCAAATCTGGGCGCAGGACGAGGCGACAAGTACTATCTACGGCATGCCGAAAGCCATCGCAGAAGCTGGTCTGGCGGATCATATTTATTCTCTGGAAGAGATTGCCAACCAATTTAAAAAATTACATTGATGGATATTCTCAGTATTTTGGGTGTGTTGATAGGCTTTGCCGCGATTATCGGCGGTAACCTAATGGGGGAGGAGAACTCGGGTCCCTGATCAATTTTCATGCCTTTATTATTGTGGTGGGTGGTACGCTGGGCGCCACGCTACTGCAATTTCCACCCAAGGTATTTCTGCGCAGTTTACGTATTTTGAGTTGGATTTTTGTGCCGCAAAATTTACAACTTAAAAAGCAAATCGACAAGATTGTGCGCTGGAGCTCTCTGGCCCGTAAGGAAGGCTTGCTGGGGTTGGAATCCGTTATCGAAACCGAAAAAGACAGTTTTGCCAAAAAAGGTTTGCAGTTGTTGGTCGATGGTAACGAGCCGGAGGTGATACGGGATTGCCTTGAGGTTGAGCTAACGACAAAGGAGCATTTGGACACCCAGGCGGCCAGGGTTTTCGAGGCGATGGGTGGGTATGCGCCGACGATCGGTATTATCGGCGCGGTAATAGGCTTGATTCATGTGATGCAGAACCTAGCCAAGCCGGAGTTGTTGGGTAGCGGCATCGCGACAGCCTTCGTGGCGACTATTTACGGTGTCGGCTTAGCCAATCTATTGTTTATTCCTATAGCCAATAAGCTGAAGAGTCTGATTTTCGAAGCATCGCAAGCCAGGGAAATGGTGATAGAAGGCATTTCGTCGATAGCCGAGGGAGAAAACCCGCGAAATATCGAATTGAAATTGTCCGGTTTTTTATTGGAAAAATAAGGGAGGCGTTATGAGTCGGCGCAGACGTAGACCATTGCAACAGGCCGATAATCATGATCGCTGGATGGTGTCTTACGCGGATTTTGTAACCTTGCTATTTGCCTTTTTTGTGGTGATGTATTCGATTTCCTCGGTTAATAAGGGTAAATACGAAACTTTCTCCGAATCGCTGGACCAGGCACTGTTCCATAACGAGAAGATTCAAAAAGAAGCCGAGCCGATTCAGATCGGTGTGATTCCTACCACGATCCAGCCCATCGAGCTGCCTAATCTGGCTACGGCCGAGGAGCGTGAGTTAAGCGAGGAGATTTTGCAGGAAAAGCAGCGGCTTAGCGAAGTCTCCGAGCAGTTTCAAGGTGCTTTGCAGCCTTATGTCGAAAGCAAGCTCGTCGGCATTAAAAAGCACGATTTCTGGGTGGAATTGGAAATGAACAGCGAATTGCTGTTTGCCAGCGGTAAAGCCGAGCTGTCGACTAAGGCTATCCCGGTGCTGGAAAAAGTCGCGCAAGTGATAAGAGATGTACCTAATGTGATAAACGTGGAGGGCTACACGGATAACGTGCCGATTTCTACCGGCTTTTATCCGTCTAATTGGGACTTATCCTCGGCCAGGGCGACCAGCGTGGTCAAAGAATTGGTAAAAAACAATATTCCGGCGACACGATTATCGGCGGTGGGCTATGGAGAATTCCATCCGATCGCCGATAACAAAGACGAAGAAGGGCGCTTTAAGAATCGGCGAGTTGTATTGGTGCTGATGTCGCAAGCCTTCGCTCGTTACGGCATGACTGATGACGAACGCGCGAAAGTGTTGAATTTGGCGCCGTCGCAGCCCAGCTTGCCACCTGAAACCGCAGTTGAAAAGACGCCGGAAACGCCGGCTCAGTTATGAAAATATGGTCAGTTTCCAATCAAAAAGGCGGCGTCGGTAAAACGACTACCGTGGTGACGCTGGGTGGCTTGTTGTCATCCTGGGGGTTTCGGACTTTGTTGGTCGATTTGGACCCGCACGGTTCGCTGACTAGCTATTTCAAGATGAACCCGGACGAGATCGAGTTAGGCGTTTACAATTTATTTCTCGACGCCAGCGAGAAAAAGAAAAACATCGATCCCCAGGTCTATATCGCCAAAACCGACTTTGACGGTATTGATGTCTTGCCCGCGTCGACGGCTATCGCCACTTTGGATAGGCAGGTTGCCGCAATCGGCGGCATGGGCTTGGTAGTTGCTACCGCATTAAACAAAGTGGCAGACCAATACGATTACGTGATCATCGATAGTCCGCCGATGTTGGGAGTATTGATGATCAATGCGCTGGCGGCCTGCGATCATTTAATTATTCCGGTTTTAGCCGAATTCCTGGCCTTAAAAGGCCTGGATCGAATGGTGCATACCATAAAAATGGTTTTTCATTCCCGGAAAACGCCGCCTAAATTCACTATCGTGCCGACCATGTTCGACAAACGCACCAAGGCGGCTCGCGACAGCTTAGCGGCCTTACATCAGCAGTACCCTGACAATGCCTGGAGTTCGGTCGTGCCGGTGGATACTAAAGTGCGGGATGCCAGTCAGTCGGGTATCCCGTTGCCTCTATATGACAAAAGCGCGCGTGCGGCCGAAGCCTATGCCGAATTGTTGGAACTGTTATTGCTTGATAAGAGTCCAGACAAAAACTTGGCGCCACATAAATGACTCAGGCAAAACCACCTCCCAGTATCGTTCATCAACAGTTAGCGCTTGATGTTTACTTGCAGACACTGTTGGATGAGGTGCCCGAGGCCGAGGAAACTATTAGCGTAAAACCGGCGATAGCGCTGGAACAGCTTGTCGTTGAGGAGCCTGTCAAGTTGCCGAATCCCGTTCCAGTCGTGGTCAGCACTCCAAAAGCAAGCGCTAAAGCACTGGTCAGGGCCAGACAACCCAAGCTTGTAGAGCCGGAAATCCCGGCTAAACTACAGGCACTGTCTATAATGCCGGATTGGTCGCAGTACGAGTTTCAGGCTTTGTTTTTTAAGGTTGATAAGCTGATATTGGCAACGCCGCTGATCGAGTTGTCGAGAACGATAAAAATCGACCGCAAACCCACGAAAATTCCCGGACAACCCTCTTGGTTCTTGGGTTTGCTGGACGAGCATGATAGCCGTATCGGCGTGCTTGATACTCGTCAGTTGATTTTCGGCAAAAGCCGAGGCTTGCAGCCTGATAGTGAAGAATATCCGTTCGAGCGCATTTTAATAACCCAGGATAAAAAATGGGGTTTGGTGTGTGATGAAATTCTCTCCATCGGCAAAGTGAAACCCGATGGGGTCAGATGGCGAACGGCCAGACAAAAAAAACCATGGTTAATCGGCACGGTAATAGACGAGTTGACAGCGATTATCGACGTTAAACAGTTGGTACCGCACAGAAAAAATAGTTAAACAGCATCTGGATACAGCAAAATGAGCGAAGATAAAAAACAAGGCGACCCTATCATGCAGTGGGTTACTTTTTGTCTAGGCGACGAAAAGTACGGCATCAATGTCATGCAAGTCCAAGAGGTGTTGCGTATTACCGAGATTGCCCCGGTGCCCGGCGCGCCGTCCTACGTATTGGGTATTATCAATTTGCGCGGTAATGTGGTCACCGTCATCGATACGCGTAACCGTTTCGGCTTGCCCTCCAAAGACACCGACGATGCGTCGCGGGTGGTGATCATCGAAACCGACCGGCATATCATCGGCATTTTGGTTGATAGCGTCGCAGAAGTCGTGGAAATGCGCGCTTCCGAGATTGAGACCGCGCCTAATGTGGGCAACGAAGAAAGCTCAAAATACATTCAAGGCGTTACCAGTCGCGACAATCATTTGTTAATTCTGGTAGATTTGAATAAATTCCTCAGCGACGACGAAAAAGCAGAGCTGGATATGTTTTGATTGCCTAACTAGGCATGCGAGGTGCAGTATGGCCGAGATCACACCGATCACGCCTTTTTCTCCAGTGCATACGATATACAAGGTTGAGCGGGAGGAGCGTGATAAACGTCCACCGCAAAAACAACCGCAAACTAAACCGGACCAGAACAAAAACAATAAACAGCCTGCCGAGCATGTTGACGAAATAGTGTGATGAGCGAATATTTATTGCTGGTTTTGGCGGGGGTAGTCGTGTTTATGCTAGCGATGTTAGGTTGGCTGTTGCGCCAGCAGAAAACACTAAAACAACAATTTCAACGCCTTGAAGAACGGGTGCAGCGTAGCAACGAGGATGTCGCTGGCCTTTGTTCCGCCGCGGTGGCTGTTGATCGGCGGCTGGCGGCGAACGACTCGCGCTTGAACAGCATTGTGGATCAAGTCAACACCCAGCGGCAAACCGTCGCTGAGGTGGCGCCCCTTGAGCCCATCCCCGCAGGCGGTTATGAAGATGTGATCCAAAAAATCCGCAGTGGAGTTGGCATCGAGACGCTGGTCAGGGATTGCGGCTTGACCCGTGATGAAGCAGTTTTGTTGATGCGTTTGCATGGTGGCGGCAAACGTTCCGGCTTGGGTTAATCGCTGGTCGTTTACTGATACTGGTCCACGCCCCGTTCCGCACGAGTTATTGATATATTCGCCACCCGCCGCAACAAACGCTGGTAATTTTCGTCGTGTTGGCTTCTATCGTTATGACGGTGCCAAAGATGTAAAACCGGTACCGCAAAGCGGCCTTCTTTCCGTTTGACACCTTGATGAATCAGGCGGATCACCAAGTCCGAATCTTCATATCCCCAGCCTTCGAAGATTTCATCAAAACCATTTGTTGCCAGGAAATTGTCCTTCCAGACCGCCAGATTGCAGGTCATGGCTTTTTGCCAATTCTGCGGTTGCCGATAACGCCAGCTGTGCAGAGGTAAATACAGTAAAGGCAACAAACGATTGATGCGGCCTCGCAGCCATTGCCGTACAAAAAAGCCGAAGGACTGTTGATGCAGCGGTATTTTTTGCCCTAATACCAGTGATGTGTAAGCTTCGTTCAATAACAGCCGGTTGCCCGGAACGAAATAACCGGTTTCGGCCAAGTGCCGATGACGGCTAATAAAATTCGGTAGCGCGACGCAATCGCCGTCCATAAACAGCAGATAATCGCCAGAACTGGCAGCAACTGCTTTGTTACGAATGGTGCCGGCCCTAAATCCCTTATCCTCATGCCAAACGTGCCGCAACGGAATTTCGCTGGTTTCGATAAAGCGTTTGATCAATTCCTGCGTTACAGTACCGGAACCGTCATCGGCGACGATGATTTCAAACCGGCGATCTTGTTGAGCCATCAGTGAGCATAAACAGGCGGAAAGCGCTTCCGGCCAGTTATAGGTTGTGACGATGACTGAGATCAATCCCTTCATTTGTTTGCCGGGTTGCGGCAAAGCTCTCGCAGTTTCAGATATTTGTAATAACTGCCCTCTGCGTTGGATATGGCCAGCATCAGGCCTTCCGCGCCATCCAAAATGGCTGCCTGGACGAAGTAGGTGCGGATGAAGGTCCACAGGCCCTTGCCGATCGCTTTGCCCAAGCTGGCGCGCTTACCGTTATTGAACATTTTCTCGGCGCCCAGCGAGGAATAAGCATTGATCTTATGCAGCACCTCGGCGGGGTCGATGAAGGCTTCGTGCCATAGTGGATTGTTGAGTTGGCGGATAGCCCCTTTAACCTCAATACGCTCATGCACGACTTCGCTGCTGAAGCGTCCGACATCGCGGCGAAACAGCCTTAGCACGTAATCCGGCCACCAGCCGCCATGCTTGATTTGCTTGCCGCAGTAGCTGGATAAACGCGGGATTTCGAAGCCCTGCACCTGGTTTTGCTGCATGGCTTGCTGAATTTCGCTTTTTAGCGCCGGGCCGACTTCTTCGTCGGCATCGATAGACAACACCCAATCGCCGCGCGCTTTATCCAAGGCCCGTTGCTTCTGTGGTCCAAATCCGGGCCAGTCGGTGATGAAGACTTTGTCGGTAAATTGTCGGCAAATTGGCACGGTTTCGTCGCTACTACCCGAGTCGAGAACGATGATTTCATCGGCCCAAGCTACCGATGCCAAGCAGCGGCCGATATGTTGCGCCTCGTTTTTGGTGATGATGATAACGCTAAGCATCGGCCTGAAGATCTGCGGATTCGACCGTTTGACTTAACAAGGCACCGAGAAAAAACGCCAACAAATAGCCTTCGGCAAAAGTTTTGAAATGCGAGTTGAACAGGCTTGAAGCACAGATTGCCACCAAAAAACTGGCGGCAATTGGTCCATAGGGCTTGTTATACATGCCCTGGCGCAATGCGACCATAATGTAAGCAAAGAACAACAGTAAGCCTATCAGGCCATTTTCCAGCCAAACAAACAGGTATTGATTATGCGGGTCGCTAGTGCTGGTACCCCGCCAACCCTGGCTTTTGGCCGAAGCATACTGACTATAAGTCGGTTTGAACGATGAGGTGCCATAGCCAAACCAAGGCGCTTTCTCGATGAGTTCCACGGTGTTTTTGTAAAAGACCACCCGAATGCCTACTGAGGTTAAATCCTGGCTGCTTTTATAACTGGCTTGTTCGTCCCAGGCCAGTCTGAATCGGTCTTGCAAGGTGTTGGAGCTCAGACCAAAGGCAAGCAGCATAATGGCGGCTGTCCCGATAATTTGCGGCAATTTGCTGTAACCGTATATCGAACCGAACGCAAAAACCGCAGCGATGGGTACGGCTAAATAGCCACTCCTACCGGTACTGATGAAGAAAATATTGAATAGAAATATGGCAATTCCCGCCCACACGGCATATTTCCAACGTGGATTCAGTGGTTCTTGCACCAGGAAGATAGCGCATAGCAGGGCCGCCACAAAAGCAGTGCTCTGGGTGGCGTGATTGGTCATGAAAATACCGGCTTCTCGGCCGTCTCTAACGATAAGATCCAACGCCCAAAGTGGCATCGCAATCATGCCTGCCATCACCATGGCGATGAAATAGCTGTAGACAAAACGTTTTTGCCACTGCGATTGCTGAAAAACGCCGAGCAGCAGGAACACGTAAACCAGCTTTTTCCAGCTGGATAAGGTCTCCAATTTGCTGTGCCAGTCTGTTTCGGCGTAAAGCGTGCCGATGATTAACCACGCAAAGAAAAGCATGATCATTTTTCCGACAGGCTGTTGCCAGGATAACTTAAGGGTCTGCACTGCCTGGCCGGAAAGTAGCCAGAATACCAGCAACGCTACGCTGGCTATGCTTGCAATAGCCGTGGAAATGGGCGCGGCGATAGCTGCGGCAATAGTCATGCTGCGACAGATATTGAGTGATGTCTCGGACGTCAGGGGGGATGCAAACATGTTTTGTGGTCTTAACGCCATAATTGATAAATGTATTTACGCTTGAGTTTTTCCCAGCGGAAAAACAGTCCTTTCAGCCAGGTGGGCGGATCGGCTTCCAAAGCGCTTTTGAACAGGCCGTTTTTACTACCTTGTTCGATGACAGGATCTTCCAGCCAAATCATTTGAATGCCGAGCTGTTTGTCGATTTTTTCGAACTGATTGTCAATCGGTTCGGCGATTTTGTGAGTTTTAATCCAATCTAGTCGCTGGCGGGCGGTACTGGAGTCAATTAGATAGGAATCGGCAAAGCGACCGCGATGCCCGAGATACAGGTATTGATCCGGTTTGCGCTGACTTTTGGGCGTAAAAAAATTACCGCCGGAGCCGATGTAGATGACTTTGTTGCCAGGAAATCGCCTGCTCTGACTGAGCGCGCGCTGTAAACCTAGCTGAAGATCCTTGCTGAACACGGCGTCGTCTTCCAGTACCAAACAGAACCCTTGGCCATTACCGTCCGCAATTTTCTGTAAGGCTGCCACATGCTTCAACGCGCAGGATTGCTGAGCCGCAGTCAGATGATGGTCGTCACGGAAATACTCAATAACCAAGCTGTCAGTCAAGTCGTCAATATCCCAGTCGAAAATAAATTCGGCCGATAAGCCGAATTCGCGCAACTGTTGTTCCATGAAAATACGGCGTTGAGCGAATTTCTTAACATTCAAAACCAAAATGCGGTCAAGGCTTGGCGATAGCATCATGCGAATTTGGAATCAGGCAGCTGACGAAAAGCCGCGATTATCGACGGTTTTGCGGAAAATAACATCATCGTTCTTACCGTTACTCGGTATTCAGGGGGGCTTGCAGCGTCTGCGCGATAACGTCGATCACCCGGGCGCTCGATAACTGATCGAGGCAGGCACTTTGGCTATTGCGATTCCTATCGCAACCTTCTAGTTGGCAGGGTAGGCAGTTTTGTTCGGTTTGGCCTTGCAGCAGATAGACATTATTTATTCGGCCAGATCCGCGAGACGCGAAAGGCGTTTTATTCTCGCTGTATCCATATGGCCAGGGGGCCCATTTTTCCGGATCGGTGGGGCCGAACAAAGCAAACGTCAGTGTGCCGGTGGCCGCCGCCAAGTGGGTGATGCCGGTGTCGGGGCCGACGAATATTGCGGCTTTGTCAATCAACGCGGACAATTGCGCCAGCGAAAGCTGGCCGGCAAGATTGATGACATCTGCTGGCAGTTGTTGCTGTAATTCTCGCAAGGCTGCCAACTCGGCGGGGTTGCCGCTGCCGGTCAATACGACTTTAAAGCCTTGCCGGTCTAAAAAGGCGATGAGCTCGCACCAGCCCTGGGTATGCCACTGCTTATAGCGCCATTGCGGCATAATATGCAGAACGGCGTAGGGATCAGTTATGCTGGGTATCGGCGCCGAGTTTTGCGGCGGGGTCAGTCGATAGCAAGGCGCTATTCCGAGTAGTTTGCAAAATCGCAAGTTTTCCAAGACGGCGTGGCCGTAATCGGCGCTAAATACCAGCCAGCGGTTAAGTAGTGTTTTCTTCCACCAAGCCTTAGTGGCATCGTCAGGCACGAAGCCTATGCTGGTCTTGCCGGCTATCGCGGCGTACAAAGTGGGCCGGTCGCCGGCTTGCGTGGAAATGGCCAAATCGTATCGGCGAAATAAACTCAGCAACAATTTCCCGAAAGCCATGCTGCCGGGCTTGCCGTCCACGGTTAGCAAGTGCCGGATGTCCGGATTGCCTTCCAGCATGCCGGCATTGCTGGCCGGTAGTAGAACGTCAATGTCTGCGTCTGGATAGGCTTGCTTCAATGACGAGATTAGTGGGGTAACCAGCAGCGTATCGCCCAGATAACGCAGGGTTATCACCAAAATGCGTTTAGGTTGTATATTGAGCGGTTTTTGATTGGGCATGGAGCGCTGGCTGATCAACATGGCTGAACATTTTAAAGGTAAACAGTATTGGACACGTTAGAAAATTCGCGCAAAACAATGACGGACGGGCAGGTGTACAAGCGTTTGCTGGCGTTTGTGTTGCCGTATTGGCGTTTATTTTTGGTAACTGCCATCGGTTTTGCTATTTACGCCGCGACCGAGCCGGCGGTAGTGATGATCATTCAGCGCATCATCGATAGCTTTGGGGCGCCGGACCGAAGTGATATTCAGTATTTGCCGCTCGCGTTCGTGGTGTTGTTTCTGGTGCGCGGCATAGGCTCGTTTTTGGGTAATTATTACCTGGCGCGAATCTCCGGCAATTTGATTCACAAACTGCGTTGCGAGATTTTTAACCAGTACACCCGCTTGTCGGTGCAGTATTTCGATGCTCACAACAGCGGCTACATGATTTCGCGGATCACCAATAATATCGGGGAAGTTACCCGCGCCACCTCCGATTCGATTCGTTCTTTCGTCCGTGAAGGCTTTACTGCGGTGGGTTTACTAGGCTATCTGGCATACACCAATTGGCAGCTATCGTTGGTGTTTTTGGCGATTGCGCCGGTAGTGGCGATCATGGTGCGTTATGTCGGCAAGCGCTTGAAGCGATTGAGTCGGAATATGCAGGATACTGTGGGCGATTTGACCCACATTACTTCGGAAATGGTGTCCGGAAATCGCATCGTGAAAAGTTTTGGCGGTGAAAATTACGAGCGCCAACGCTTTAGGAAAGCGAGTCTGGATAACCGCACCCAATATCGCAAACTGATCATGACGGTGTCGCTGAATAATCCGTTGATGCAATTGGTTATTTCTTTCGCGCTGGCCGGCATGATGTATCTGGCCTTGATCATGATGAAATCGTCCAGTCCGGGTGAGTTTGTCGGCTTTTTTACCGCAGCGTTCTTGTTGCCCAAACCGATTCGCCAATTAAGCGATGCCAATTCCGAGATTTTGCGGGGTATTGCCGCTGCCGAGTCTTTGTTCGAAGTGTTGGACGAGCCCGCCGAAATCGATGGTGGCGATTATCAGGTCGAGCGCAGTCAAGGTCGCATCGAATTTAAAAACCTCAGCTTTAGTTATCCCGGTAGCGAAACCCCGGCCTTGAATAACATCAATGTGACGATTGAACCAGGCCAGACCGTAGCCTTGGTGGGGGCTTCCGGTGGCGGCAAAAGCACGATGATTAACCTGTTGCCACGTTTTTACGACTACGAGCAGGGCGAGATTTTGATCGATGGCGTGCCGTTGAAACGCTACCGCCTGGATAGTTTGCGCCGGCAGATCGCGTTGGTTACCCAAAACGTCACCTTGTTCAACGCTTCTGTCGCGAACAATATTGCCTATGGCGCGTTACAAGGCGCTGCCAGAGAGCAGATAGAACAGGCAGCGGTCGATGCTTATGCGATGGAATTTATCAGCAAAATGCCGCAAGGATTGGAAACCGAAATCGGTGAGAACGGTGTGAAACTGTCTGGCGGCCAGCGCCAGCGTTTGGCTTTGGCGCGGGCCTTATTGAAGGATGCGCCGATTTTGATTCTGGACGAAGCCACTTCGGCGCTGGATACCGAATCCGAACGCTACATCCAGGCCGCGCTTAATCGAGTGATGCAAGGCCGCACCACACTGGTGGTGGCACATCGCTTGTCTACCATCGAAAGTGCGGATGTGATCTTGGTAATGGACAAAGGCCGGATTGTCGAACAAGGTTCGCATCGCGAGTTATTGGCTCGCGATGGTGCTTATGCCAAATTGCATAAGATGCAGTTTCAGGATGGCGGTCAAACAGACCAACCGGAGACTGCGGCCGGGCAGGAGTGAAGAGTCAGTCAGCGGCTTAGATGATCCACTGGCTGGGATAGGCGTTTAAAATTGTTTGGAGTTTTTGCTGTTGCGGAATATCAGCGGCTTCTCCTGGTTGGACAAGGCGAGTTCGCGCGCCGAATCAATCGCGGCGTCGATTCTGTGACGTTCCGGGGATTTGCTGCACACCGGATCGGTGCTATACATATCGCCGTTGAACAAGAATGCCTGACAGCGGCAACCGCCAAAATCTTTGAGCTTCTCGTCGCAGCTGCGGCAAGGCTCCTGCATCCATTCCGTGCCGCGGAAGAAGTTGAAGGTTTTCGACTCGTTCCAGATTTCCGAAATGCTGTAGTCCTTGACGTTCGGGCAATCTAGGCCAGGCAGTTCACGTGCCGAATGGCAGGGCAACGCGGTACCGTCCGGGGCGATGGTCAAGAAGGTGGTGCCCCAGCCGTTCATGCAGGCTTTTGGGCGGTCTTCGTAGTAGTCCGGCACCACGTAATAAATCTTCATTTTGCCGGCTACTTTTTCTTTATAAGCCTGGGCAATTTTCTCCGCTTCCTGGAATTGCTCGCGGGTAGGCAGCAAGGCGTCGCGATTCAAATGCGCCCAGCCGTAATATTGGGTGTTGGCCAGTTCCAGATAATCGGCGCCTAGGTTTTCGGCCATTTCCAGAATTTGCGGCATTTGGTGAATGTTTTCGCGATGAATCACGACGCACAGCACCATCGGATAACCGTGCTTTTTAATCAGTCTCGCCACGTCCTGTTTGTGCTGGTAAGTGGCGGTCCCGGCGATGTGATCGTTCAGTTCTTGGGTGCTGGCCTGGATACTGATCTGAATGTGGTCTAGGCCGGCTTGTTTCAACTCGACGATTTTTTCTTCGCTCAAGCCGTAACCTGAGGTGATCAAGTTGGAGTAATAACCCAGTTCGCGCGCGTAACCGACCAATTCGGTCAAATCCTGGCGAGTAAGCGGTTCGCCGCCGGAAAATCCCAGCTGCACCGCGCCCATTTTGCGGGCTTGGCTCAATACCCGTTTCCAGTCGTCGGTGCTTAATTCGTCGGGATATTTGGCGTAATCCAGCGGATTAGAGCAATACGGACATTGCAGTGGGCATTTATAGCTCAGCTCGGCTAACAGCCAGCGCGGCGGGGTGATATTAAGCTTGTCTGATCCAGCCATTTTGCAATGCTACGTTCAAAAAGTTAGTGATGTCGTTGGTCAAGCCGGACGTGGCGAATTTTTCTTCCAGGTCGGTGACGATTTGCGCCAGCATCCGGGTGCCATCGCAAAGTTTGAGTATTTCTGCCGAACTTTGGTTTAACTCGACCATACCTTCGGGATACAGAATCACGTACTTTTGCTGAGCTTCTTCCCATTGCAGCCTATGCAGTGGCGAGAACTGGATGAGTTGATCGGGAGTGATGGTCATAGGGTTCCAGTATTTAAGCAAACGCCTGGAGAATCAGGTCGTTTCGATGTCTTCAAAAATTTCCGCCAGTGGTAGGCTGAGGTTCAAACTGTGCAGATGGCAGTCGACTTCGCCGAAGTAATCGTGCAATAACCAATCGTTATCGGGAGTGCGACGGAAGCACTCGACGCGGCGCGCGTCGATGTCGACGATCAGGTATTCTTGTAACGACGCGAGCTTGCGGTAGGCAGCGAATTTGCCGCCGCGGTCGTAAGCAGCGGTCGAGTCGGATAGAACTTCGACGATCAGCGTTGGGTTGCAAATATATTGCTGGTTGCCTAGATCGCCAGGATGGCAGGATACCATCACATCAGGATAGAAAAACGCTTCGGCTGCTTCGACTTTCAATTTCAAATCGGCGATATAAGGCCGGCAAGGCGTGCCGCGTAAGCGTTGTTTCAAGGCGGACGCGATATTCAGGCTGACGACGACATGATCCTGTCGAGCTCCTGTCATCGCAAATACTTCGCCGGCGACGAACTCGTGCTTCTCGGTCTGGGTTTCCTCCCAAGCCAAAAAGTCGGTAGCACTAAAATGAAGTCGCTCGGCGGTTTGCATGGTTATTTTTCGATATTGAAATACGGCGGCATGTCGGCGACATAGGCAAGATACATCGCGTCGGCCATGCTCCACAATACATCCAGTTTAAATTTCAGAATTTGCACCATGCGTTCCTGTTGCTCACGGGTTTTATACCAGTCCAGCGTCAGTTCCAGGCCGTGTTCCACGTCGCGGCGGGCTTCGGTCAGGCGTTTACGGAAGTAAGTGTAACCCTCTTGTTCGACCCAGGGATAGACGTCGGGCCAGTTATCCAGGCGCTGTTGATGAATTTTCGGGGCGAAAAGTTCCGTCAGCGAGGAACTGGCTGCTTCGTGCCATTCCGCACGGCGGGCGAAATTGACGTAGGCGTCCACGGCAAAGCGCACGCCGGGCAGCACGTGTTCCAGCGATGTGATTTCTTCGCGGCTTAAGCCCACCGCGATCCCCAAACGTATCCAAGCCTCGATGCCGCCTGGGTCGCCGGGATGGCCGTCGTGGTCGAGAATGCGTTGCACCCACTTGGCGCGGGTCTCCCGGTCCGGACAGTTGGCCATGATGTTGGCGTCTTTGATCGGAATCATTACCTGATAATAAAAGCGATTGGCGACCCAGCCTTGCAGTTGCTGCTTGGTTAGTTTGCCGTCATTCATCAGCGTGTGCATCGGATGATGAATGTGGTAGAACTTTTCCATGCCGCGCAATTTAGCTTCGAATTCTTCGCGGCTCCAGGGTTGATTATCAGCAGTCATGTAACACCTTTGTTATAAGTCAATTTCCAGTCCGTCGTAAGCCACTTCGATGCCGTTGGCGTCCAGGGTTTTACGCTCCGGCGAATCTTCGTCGAGAATCGGGTTGGTGTTGTTGATATGAATCAAAATTTTCCGGGCCTTGGGTACGCCATTCAACACTTCAATCATGCCACCGGGGCCGGATTGCGGTAGATGGCCGATTTCGCGCGCATGTTTGTGGCTGATGCCGCGGGTAACCATTTCGTCGTCGGTCCAGAAGGTACCGTCTACCATCAGGCAGTCGACAGTTTGCATAGCTTTAAATACATGCGGTTCGATTTCGCCCAAGCCTGGCGAGTAATACAGTTTTTTGCCGGTGGAAATCTGCTCGACGATCACGCCGATGTTGTCACCATCGTGCGGGTCGTGGCGGTGCGGCGAATAAGGCGGTGCCTTGCTTTTCAAAGCATGGGCATAAATCCGAATGTCGTCTATACCCGGAATCTCGAACGGCGTTTCGTCGCAGGCAATCGGGTGATGATTGACGGTGCAATAGTCTTTCAACATATTGAAAAGCGGAAAGCCCGTGGTCAAATCCTGCTTGACCATCTCGGTGCAATACACATTCAAGGGTTTGCCTTCGCGCAGCATCAGCATGCCGGTTGTGTGGTCGATTTGGCTATCGATCAGTAGCACGGCTTTGATGCCGGTATCGCGGATGCCTTCTTTGGGCTGAATCGCAGGAAACGCTTCCAATTGGGCGCGAATGTCCGGTGAGGTATTGAACAGCAGCCAATTGCGGTTGTCCGTGCTGATCGCTATCGACGATTGGGTGCGGGCTTTGCCGTTGAATTGGCCGTTACGCAAGCGTCGGCAATTGTCGCAGTTGCAGTTCCATTGCGGAAAACCGCCGCCGGCGCCGGCGCCGAGAACTCTAATCTTCATGTTCGCTTAAAGGGGTTGGTGAACGAGCGGGGCATGATACGGGATTAAAAAACGCCAGGCAAAAAAAAGGGGCAGGAAAATGCCCCTTTTTTATCGTCATCCCTAAGGATTAACGGTTGTAGATGTACATGGTAACTTCAAAACCGAAACGCATGTCATTATAAGCTGGTGTTTCCCATTTCATTTATATACCCTCCAGAGGTTTTGTTGTTGTGTGCGATAGCTTGATCGAGAAAGCTGCGCCGAAGTATACGATGAAGTTTTTCTTTGCGCAACAGAGCAATCAAACCGGAACTAACAGCGCTTTGAGCGATGTCTCTGCGCTTAAGTTCCCTGTCTTACCAGGACATTTTCAGCGCAAGCGCCAACAGCACAATCGCGAAGTAACGCTTCAATTTTTGTGCCGGCAAACGGTGCGCCAATTTGGCGCCCAAGGGCGCAGTAAAGATACTGGTTATTACGATGCCGGCAAAAGCGGGTAGGTAAAGATAGCCTAGGCTGCCAACCGGTAATTGGCTAACTTGCCAACCCAATACCATGTAACTGGTTGCTGCCGCCATGGCAATAGGGATTGCACAGGTGCTAGATGTGGCGACCGCGTTTTTCATCGGCAGTCCATTGCTCACCAGATAAGGTACGGTCATGGTGCCGCCGCCTATGCCTAAAATGGCTGATAGAACGCCAATCAAAAGACCCATCGGGTAATCCAGGGAGAATCTGGCTGGATGGGATGAGGCTTTGCTGGGCTTGGGTATAGCCATTTGTACGCTGGTATATATTAGATACGCAACAAAAAACCAACGTAGTGAGTCGGCGCTAATATATTCGGCCAACACTGCGCCGCCAATGGCACCCAGTAGCATACTCGGGGCTAAATGCCTTGCTCGCCGCCAGTCGATGTTACCCAATTTATGGTGCGTGCGTACCGAAGCCGCCGACGTAAATATCGCAGTCGCCAGTGATGTGGCAACGGCAATCAACATAATTTGTTCCGGATCAAACTGCTGAGTTTGGAACACCCACACCAGCACCGGCACAATCAATGCGCCGCCGCCTATACCGAACAAACCGGCAGAGATGCCGGCGAGAATGCCCAAAAAAAGGCTGGCTAAAAAAATTTCCGTCATGATGATTAATGGCTGGGGAATAAGCAAAGCACTATGATAGCGACTCATTTATACTGTGTCTTTTGATCCATTTAAGTAGGCGAGTGGCTAAGGCATGAAAACGTATCTGGTCGGCGGCGCAGTTCGCGACCGTTTGCTGGATTTTCCGGTTAAGGAGCGTGATTGGCTGGTGGTCGGTGAGACTGCGGACAGCATGCTGGCCGCCGGTTTTCGGCCGGTGGGCAAAGACTTTCCGGTATTTTTGCATCCTATTGATCACGAAGAATATGCCTTGGCGCGTACCGAACGTAAAACTGCCCCGGGCTACAAGGGATTTGCGGTGCATGCGTCACCGGATGTGACGCTGGAAGAGGATTTATTGCGGCGGGATTTAACCGTCAATGCGATGGCAATGACGGATGACGGCGAATTGATTGATCCGTTTAATGGTCGGCGCGATTTGGAAAACCGCATCTTGCGCCATGTATCTCCCGCTTTTAGTGAAGACCCGGTGCGGATCTTGCGTGTGGCCCGTTTCGCTGCCCGTTATGCCCATTTGGGCTTTGCTGTCGCCGAGGAAACGCTGGAATTGATGCGCAAGATGGTGGTGGCCGGCGAAGTAGATTTTCTGGTTGCCGAGCGGGTGTGGGCCGAATTACACAAAGCCTTATTGGAACGGACGCCGGCGGCGTTTTTTCAGGTACTGAAAGACTGTGGCGCATTGCAGGTGGTTTTTCCGGAGATTGACGCTTTATTCGGCGTACCGCAACCGGAGAAATATCACCCGGAAATCGATACCGGCGTGCATTCGTTGATGGTGCTGGAGCAGGCCGCGCGGCTGTCCGATAAGGCCGAGGTGCGCTTGGCGGCTTTGCTGCACGACTTAGGCAAGGCCTTGACCCCTAGCCAGCATTGGCCCAGCCATCATGGGCATGAGCAAAAAGGTTTGCCGGTGCTTGCCAAGTTGTGCGAGAGATTGCGGGTGCCGAACCATTTTAAGTCGCTTTGTGCGCAGGTTATGCGATATCACACCCATTGCCACCGGGCTTTGGAATTGCGGGCGGATACCTTGACCGATATGTTGCAAACCCTGGGCGCGTTCAAGCCCGATAGTCACTTGGCTGAATTTCTCCAGGCTTGCGAAGCCGACGCGCGCGGCCGGACCGGATTCGAAGACCGGCCCTACCCGCAAGCCGACTACATTCGCTCGGCGGCAATGGCGGCTACGGCTGTCGATACCTCGGCTGCTTTGCTGAAAGGCTTGCAAGGCGAACAGATTGGGCTCGCCATCCGCAAGTTGCGGGCTCAAGCCGTCAACGATTACAAACAACGCTATCACCACCTAACAATTGAATCAGCATGAATGCCATCCTGATCTCCGCCGGCTTATTGATTTGCAGCAACGTCTTTATGACCTTTGCCTGGTACGCGCACCTGAAGGAACTGAATAACAAACCCTGGTTGTTGGCCGCATTCGTCAGTTGGGGCATCGCGCTGTTCGAATATCTGTTACAAGTGCCCGCCAATCGCATCGGTTACACGCAGTGCAGTGTCGCCCAGCTGAAAATTATGCAGGAAGTGATTGCGTTGAGCGTCTTTGTACCGTTCTCGGTGTATTACATGAAAGAGCCGTTGAAACTGGATTATCTCTGGGCCGGGCTATGTTTGCTGGGCGCGGTATTTTTTATGTTCAGAGCCAAATTAAGCTGAAATTGAACGGAATGGAATAACAATAATAATGGGTGAACAGCATGCTTAGTTACCGCCACGGGTTCCACGCCGGCAATTTTGCCGATGTTTTAAAGCACAGTCTGCTGACGCTGGCGATCAGCGCCTTGAAACAGAAAGACAAACCATTTGTTTACATCGATACCCACGCCGGTGCCGGTAAATATTCTTTTAAATCCGAGTTTGCCCAAAAAACCGGCGAATACCAGCAAGGCATCGCCAAACTTTGGGATAGTCAGGACCCACCGCCGGAATTAAAAGACTATCTATCTGCGGTACGCGCAGAAAACACCGGACGGCAATTGGTGCGCTATCCCGGCTCGCCGCAATTGGTAAAACGCTTGGTCCGGGCGCAAGACCGATTGGTATTGTCGGAATTGCACAGTAGCGATGTCGAAGCCCTTCAACAATTGTTCGCCGGCGACAAGCAGGTCAGCGTCTCCAAGGAAGACGGCTTGCAAACCTTGAGCAAGAAATTACCACCTATCCAAAAACGCGGCTTGATTCTGATCGATCCCAGTTACGAAATGCGCGACGAATACAAAAAAATCGTTGCGGCTCTAACCACCGCACATAAGCACTTTGCTACCGGTATTTATGCGCTGTGGTATCCGGTCATCGACCGCACGGCCACTGAAAACTTCATGCGGCAATTGGAGCAAAGCGGCATTCCTCGCCAGTTGCGCATCGAGCATTGCATAGCCGATGACGGGCCGGGGCGCGGCATGACCGGTTCCGGCATGTTATTTATCAATCCGCCGTGGCAACTGGATAGCCAAGCGGAAGCCTTGTTGCCTTGCTTGAATCAAGCTTTGGCCGGTGGCCAGGGGCGTTGGCGGGTAGAGTGGCAGGTGCCTGAATCGACAGTGGCAACCGCCGTAAGGAATTAGCCATGATCAGAAAGAATCTTGACTTGATCATCGTCGGTTTTGTGGTACTCGCTATCGTCATGTACGATGTGACGCTGGAGCTGCTAGGTGAATTGATGCACCTGATGTTCGAAGGATTTCATGTGGCCTTCGAGTACGTCGAATTAGGCATTGAAGAAGCCGTCGAATTGGTATTCCATGTTTTGGATATCGGCGAAATCATCGAGTATTTATTCGAGTCCGACCGCCACGGTAGCCAAGTGGTGACGTTCTATATTTTGTTGAGCATCGCCTGGTTTGGTTTTTATCGGCTCTCGAAATTTGTACCGCGGCTTTGGGAGTCTATTAAGCAATGGTCGCTTAATACCTGGGTGCGGCGGAAGACCGAATTAGAGTTGTATTGGCTGTCGCTGACGATAAGGGACAAGATGGCTATTGCTTTTACTGCCGTGGCTGTTGCTTATATCGCGTCATTTTTCGTGATGTGATTGCGTGCATCGTTGACGAAACCGTTTTATTTTTAATTTTCTTATGCCATTACTAGAACAAGTTACCCAATCCATTCTTGCCGGCAACGGCCTGCAAACCCAGGACGTCGACCGGGTGATGGCGGTTTTACTCAGTGCACCTGTCGATGCGGCGGATATTTATTTTCAGTCCAGCCATTTCGAGTCCTGGTCCATGGAGGGCGGCATTATCAAGGAAGGTAGTCATTCCATAGAACACGGCGCCGGGGTGCGCGTGGTGAGCGGCGATAAGACCGGCTTTGCTTACAGCGACCGCATCGAATTGCCGATTCTGCTGGAGGCCGCCAACAACGTGAAAGCCATTGTCAGACACGGTCAGCAGGCGCGGCGCCAGATCGAAGTCGCCAAGAGTTGGCCGCAGTTATACCAGCCACTCAATCCGTTAAAGTCGCTGGATGATCAGGCAAAAATCGACTTACTGAAACGTGTCGATAGCGAAACCCGCAAGCAGGACAGCCGCATCGAAGAAGTGATGGTCAGTCTGATTGCGGCTTATGACAGTGTGTTGATTGCCAACCAGGACGGTTCTTTGGCTGCCGATGTGCGGCCTTTGGTGCGCATGAACGTGACGGTGATCATGGTCGAAAACGGTCGCCGCGAGCAGGGCAGCATGGGTGGCGGCGGGCGCAGCGATTACAGTTTCTTTCTGGAAAATGATCGGGCTTTTGAATATGGTCGCGAAGCGGTGCGTTTAGCTCAGGTTAATTTACAGGCCCAGGAAGCGCCGGCCGGCAATATGACGGTGGTATTGGGACCAGGCTGGCCGGGGATTTTGCTGCACGAAGCTATCGGACACGGCTTGGAAGGCGATTTCAACCGCAAAGGCACGTCAGCGTTTAGTGGCCGAGTCGGCGAGCGGGTGGCGTCGGATTTATGCACCGTGGTGGATGACGGTACGCTGGTTGGCCGGCGCGGCTCCTTGAATATCGACGACGAAGGCACGCCCACCGAAAATACCGTACTCATCGAAAAAGGTATTTTAAAGGGCTATATGCAAGACAAACTCAATGCGCGTTTGATGGGCGTGAAACCCACCGGCAATGGCCGTCGCGAGTCGTATGCGCATTTGCCGATGCCGCGCATGACCAATACCTACATGCTGCCGGGGCAGAGCGATCCGGAAGAAATTATCCGCTCCGTGAAGAAAGGCTTGTACGCCCGTAACTTTGGCGGCGGCCAAGTGGATATTACCTCCGGCAAATTCGTATTTTCCACCAGCGAAGCTTATCTGATCGAAGACGGCAAAATTACCCGCCCAGTGAAAGGCGCCACGCTAATTGGTAATGGTCCGGACGTGTTGACCAAAGTATCGATGGTCGGTAACGACATGGCTTTGGATAGCGGCGTCGGTACTTGCGGCAAGGACGGGCAAAGTGTGCCGGTCGGCGTCGGTCAGCCCACCTTGAAAATCGATGGTCTAACCGTCGGCGGCACCAGCGTTTAATGCCTCGGGCCGTTCGGCTTTGGCTCACACCTGCAATCGAATTCTAAGAGACTTACCGTGCAAAATCAGGAAGAAATTAATCGCTTAAAAAATGTCGTTCAACAGTTATTGGACGAAGCCAAACAACAAGGCGCCAGCGGCGCCGAAGCGGCATTTAGTGTCGACAACGGCCTGTCGGTGTCAGCGCGGCTAGGGGAAGTGGAAACCGTCGAGTATCACTGCGATCAAGGCATAGGGGTTACCGTTTATTTCGGCCAGAAAAAGGGCTCGGCCAGTACCAACGATATTTCCAGTGATTCCTTGAAGGAAACCGTCAAGGCCGCTTGCAGTATCGCCCGTTATGCCAGTGACGATGAGTATTCCGGCTTGCCGGATGCCGAGTTATTGGCAACCGAATTTCCGGATCTGGACTTGAATCATCCCTGGGATATTAACGCCGAGCAAGCCATCAATATCGCCATCGAATGCGAAAACATCGCCCGCGGCTACGATAAAGCGATTAGCAATTCCGAAGGCGCGTCGGTGAATACGCATCAAGGCACGCGGGTATTCGGTAATTCGCTGGGCTTTTTGCAAGGTTACCAATCCAGCCGGCATTCCTTGAGTTGCTCGGTGCTGGCCGGCAGCGGCGACGCGATGCAGCGCGATTATTGGTACAGCGTGGCGCGTGATGCAACTGCTCTGGAATCGGCCAGACAAGTTGGCGAAAAAACCGCGCAACGCACCATAGCCCGCCTGAATGCCCGTAGCCTAAGTACGCGGCAGTGTCCGGTGTTGTTCGCTGCGGAAATGGCGTCCGGCTTGATTGGGGCGTTGATAGGCGCGATCAGCGGCGGCAGTTTATATCGCAAATCCTCGTTTTTATTGGATACGCTGGATACGCAAATTATGCCGGATTTCGTGCGCATTCATGAGCAACCCTTCCTGCGCGGTGCGCTGGGCAGCGCCAGTTACGACTCGGAAGGCGTAGCGACCAAGGCTAGGGATATTGTCAGCGACGGTATTTTAAGATCGTACGTGCTCGGCACCTACTCGGCCCGCAAGTTGGGCATGCAAACCACCGGCAATGCCGGCGGTGTGCATAACTTGACCGTTGAGCCCGGCAGCAATGATTTTGCCGGCATGCTGAAATTGCTGGACACCGGTTTGCTGGTCACCGAATTAATGGGGCAGGGCGTTAATCGCGTGACCGGCGACTATTCGCGCGGCGCGTCCGGATTTTGGGTAGAAAACGGTGTCATTCAATACCCGGTACAGGAAATCACGATTGCCGGTAATTTAAAGACCATGCTGCGCAACATCGTCGCCATCGGCAACGATGTGGATTTGCGCGGTAATATCCGGGTTGGCTCGATTCTACTGGAACAGATGGCGATTGCCGGCGAATAAATGCCCTTTAGGTTGTCTGTCCGGTCGATCTGTCAGTCTAAGATTCTCAGACCACTTTGGCATTATTAACCCGACCCTTAAATACCGTTCGCCTCAATACCCTTGAGAGTACTGAGCCCGTCTAAGGGGGCGCCAGCCCGGGCTTCGACGAGCTCAGCTTGAACGGAATCCCCGTGACAAATAGGACCGGGTTAATAACCAATCAACCCGTTACGCCAGGGGTCAGTAAAAAGTGGCCTGCGGGTAGTTTTTCTGGGTATGTGTAAGGGCTAGCCTTGTTTTCCGCAACCCAGCGCTTTTCCGCTATGGATTCGAAGGGCGGAGGCAATTCGCCCTGTAAAGACCAAAGGTCAAATGGAGTTTCGTCAATCGAAATTTCCCAATCGAAACCGCGCGCTTTGACAAAAGGCGCAACGACTTCGTCAAGCGTTCGCATCCACCATTCTCGTATAATTGGCCCAGGTAGCGTTCGAGCGATCTGGTCGACCTTGAAACGAATAAACTTGTCATTACGCACGCCACCGACAAAACAATTCCCTCTAACCACTTCTTCGAAAATGACCACCGCGTAAAATCTTGGGATTGGTACGGCGGCATAGACGTTTGTGATTTGTTCAGCCAGTTCTTGTTTGTCGTCCGCGCTGAAGGCTCCGCTGGGATGATAGATTTTCCACAAAGGCATGATGTTCTCCTGTATCTGAAATTAAGTTTTGGCGATCCTACTGACCACCTGGTTTTTCTCAATTGGCGTTACGCCAAACCCCGACGCTTGATGCACGATTGAGCGTCAGGCGACGCCGCTGCCACGTTAAATTGCAAATCCCTGGGGGAACTGATGCAAGTCCCTTGAGTAGAAACTAAACATCGGCGGCTGCGTCGGCGATTAATCTATGCCTGAGAAATCAAACGGTAAAATGCTTTGTATTCATGCGCCTATGAAAATATTTGATACCAAACGCCCCAGGTGTTTTCGATAACATAACCCACGTTTACATTTTGGAATCCCAGCCATGGCCGACTTAAAAACGTTTGATATGAATCTATTGATCGCCTTTGATCTGCTGATGAAGGAACGCAATGTGTCGCGGGCAGCGGAAAAAATGTTCATTAGTCAATCGGCAATGAGCCACGTGCTGCAACGCTTGCGGCAACAACTGGAAGACCCGTTGTTGGTAAAAACTCCGGCAGGCATGATACCGACGCTACGCGCCTTGTCCCTGGTGGAACCCGTGGCGGCGGTCCTTAAAGAAGTGGAAAGCTTGATTCGCGCGCCGACGCCGTTCGATCCCGCCACCTGCCGGCGCGCTTTTACCATTGCGGCAACCGATTACGTGGAAGCCTTGCTGTTGCCGATACTGGCGCCGCGTATTGCCCGCCAGGCGCCGGGCGTAGATATTCATTTCAAACGTACCAGCAGCCGCTTTCCTATTAATGCCTTGGAGCAAAGCGAGATAGACCTGATACTGGGTTTTGAGGTGATGTTGAATGCGCCCAAGCATTTACATTGTGAACGCTTATTCGACGATTTCATGGTCTGCGTGGCTCGCATCGGTCACCCGCGCGTGAATACGGCACTGACGCTGGAAGACTATATCGACTTGCCGCATATTCTGCTATCCAG
Source organism: Methylomonas fluvii (assembly GCF_014850975.1). Lineage (GTDB taxonomy): Bacteria > Pseudomonadota > Gammaproteobacteria > Methylococcales > Methylomonadaceae > Methylomonas > Methylomonas fluvii. The sequence goes on from NZ_JACXST010000001.1 coordinate 1,225,401, forward strand.
AACCGGGGCCGGCATCGGGCAAGTAGACGCCTGGTTGGCGGAACACGGTCGCGAGCGGCGTGTGGCGCTGACGGTGTCGCATTTTCTGTCCGCGTCGTTGATCGTGGCGCAAACCGACATGGTCATGGCTTTTCCCAAGCGCATTGCCGAGCAATTCGCCCGGAACTTGCCGCTGCAATGGGTGCCTTTGCCGCTGGATTTACCGCATTACGACACGGTCATGGTCTGGCATCCGCTACAAGACCAGGATCTTGCCAACCGCTGGCTACGCGATGAAATTCGCGCCGCTTGCGCCACGCTGGACCATCATTCGCCAAACCTCGGTTCGCCCAGCTCGGGAAAATAGCGAGACTGGATGCGCCGGCAATAATCGACTAATGCGACTTGCGATAACGCATAGTCCTTAACCGGCGAACTGACCGGACAGGCCAATAGATTGATTAATATGCCGTAGGTCGAAGCATCGACGCTGCTGGGTTGGTTTCCCAACAAAAACATCTTGCCGTGAAGCGCGGCGGAAAGCGCCGCCACATCGCGCCGGCCCAATTCAAAAATCTCGGCGGCGGGTAGCCGGCCAATCCCGTGGCCGCGCAGCTGTCCGCGAATCCGCAGCCTATAGATCGCTGCGACCATGTCCGCCATCGGTTGTGGCAAGCCTTGGAATATCGCCTGCTTATTGATTTGCCAATTCTCCGCTCCGTATTGCCAACGGCTATACATGCATACCCAATACAAATGTTCTTCCGACAAGCGTTGCCAAGCCAGTGCCATGGCGTTTTGCTCGGCCGACAAATCCCCATCCAGGCTATCGCCATATTGCTGTTGCAGATAGCGAATAATCATTCGGCTATCGGCAAGTTTATAGCCGTTGTCTTCTATAAAAGGTAGTTTGCCTAAGGGCGCATAAAGCGGCAGGGTTTCGGCGATTTGATATTCGATGCCGGTCATGCGCAGATAAGTTTCCAGCTTTACGCAAAACTGGCCCGGATTGGGAATATTCCAGGCTCTGGGAAATTGATACAACGTAATCATGCGGAACCTCTCAACAAACTGGCGACATGCCCCTTAGAAATAGTAGCAATAGCCAGCCTTTGCATCCGCTATAAAACAAACGGTGTCGTGATCGAACAGCGCCATGCAGTGTTTAGCTTAAATAACGTTCGCCTGTCTAAATGTACGCTAGTGCTGGCTTCGACGAGTTCAGCCTGAGCGGAATACCTTATACAAATAGAGTCGGGTGAATAATCAGCGCTCGCGCTTTTTACAACAAGGAGGCGATCCGCGGATTGCAAATAGAGATTGCAGCCCTATCCCGATGTGAGTTTTCGCGCCGGCCTAACCCCTGACATGCGGTTTGCCAATACGCAGAAATAGGCCAAAGATTAGTCATCTTCAGGCAACACAAAGCGAATCGGCCGTGAACCGATCTTTGCGCCCGTCACCTCGTCGATGGCCACCGGTTTAATTGCCTGCCCGGTTTCGGCGTCCTCGATATACACCAGTTTGCCGCCACTACGGTGTTGGCTACCCCATGCACCTATCATGATCAACACCGGCAGAAAATCGCGGCCGGCGGCCGTCAACACATACTCCTCGCGCGGCGGACGCTCCGAGTAAAGCCGCTTTTCCAATATGCCTTCCTCCGTCAGTGTCGCCAAGCGCCGGGTCAACATCGTCGGCGCGATACCAAGACTTTTCCGAAACTGGTCGAAGCGCGTCAGGCCGAAATGCGCGTCCCGCAGAATCAAGAGACTCCACGTATCGCCCAGGAAAGCCAGGCTGCGCGCGATTGGGCAAGGCTCATCGCAACTATTTTTATCGTTCATACGCTTTTAGTAGTGACTTAATATTAAATTGATAGTAACATTGCTTTCAAAATGATAGTAACACTTAAGCGCTGGACAATCCACCCCATGGGAGACTTGATATGAACAATAAAGACAATGCCGTCGCTTTGATTACCGGTGCATCTTCCGGTATCGGCCTGGTAACCGCCCAGGCCCTGCAACGAGCGGGGTATCGGGTATTCGGCACCAGCCGTAAGGCAGCTGCAAGCACTGACGGTATCACGATGCTGAGCTGCGACGTCACCAACGAAGCGTCGGTAAACACCATGGTCGCCGAGGTCTTGCAACAGGCCGCGCGCATCGATTTGCTGGTCAATAATGCCGGCGATGCCCCGGAAGTGGTTGCGGATACGGTGGTGAAAGCCGCGACTGCCGCTGTTCCTAAAAGGCTTTACACCGCCGGAAAACAGGCAAGCCAAGTGCGTTTCCTGCGCCGTTTCATGCCGGAAGCCTTGGTCGACAAGAGCTTACGCAAGATTAACCAGTTGCCGATAGTCTGAACAATGAAAGGATAAGGACATGATTCATTCATCGAGAAATTCCATGACGATGGCGCATGCCGCAAGCAATCCTTTTCGGAAAGGCACGGTCGTTATATGAGTCTTGTGATCAAAACCAGCACCAGGCTCAATGGCCTTGACCAGTTGCGCGCGCTGATGGCCTCGGGGCTTAAGCCGGGAATCCTGGTGTCGCTGGATTTCGAGTTGGTAGAAGTCGACTTCGGCAAAGCCGTCTTTGCCGGCAGGCCCGGCGAACATGCTTATAACCCGCTGGGCACCGTTCACGGCGGCTATGCGGCCACCTTGCTGGATTCCGCCTGCGGTTGTGCCGTTCATTCCAGGCTAACCGAAACGCAGGCCTACACCACCCTGGAACTGAAAGTTGCTTACCACCAGGTCATGACCAAGCACACGGGCTTAGTCAGGGCGGAAGGCAGGGTTTTGTCACTAGGCAGGCGGGCCGCTTTTGCCGAAGCCAGTCTGATAGACGACGAAGGCCGGCTCTATGCCTCGGCAACATCGACATTATTGATCTTCGGACGTGAGTCTAAGAAATGACCAACTATTTGGAACGGTGAGAACGATGCCCAGTAAACCCGCCAATGCGCGTGAACGAATCTTGTTGGCTGCTAAAACACTGTTTTCCGCCCAAGGTATTAGAGCGACCGGCGTCGATAGCATCGTCAAATCGGCGAACACCCACAAGATGACGCTGTACCAGCATTTCGCCTCCAAAGAGGCACTGATCGCCGCTTATCTGCAAAACCGCGCTGCCGAATTTTGGGCCCAGTTGCTTGATCAGCACGATGGAGCAGCCCAGAAACCGCAAGCGCTGCTGCTGGGGATGTTCGATGTGCTTGGGGAATGGATGGCCGCCCCCGATTTCCAAGGGTGTCCATTGATTATGGCATCTGCGGAGTTTCCCGATCAAAGCGATCCGGCGCATCAAGTCTCCGCCGTGTTTTACCGCAAGCTCCAACATCATATGAGCGAGCTCTCGGCACGGGCCGGCGCGCAGTCTCCGGAACGGCTGGCCGGGCAGCTCTGTGCCTTGTTCCAGGGCGCCATGGTTTCCGCACAATTGCAGCGTCATTCCGGCGCGGCCATTGAGGCCAAGTTGGCCGCCGAGATTTTGATCAAAAACAGCATCGAATGACTATTTCGAACATTACCGAACTTTTTACTGAAGGAGGCAGCAATATGCCGAAATCCAAAACGCCGTTTATATCGATTGCCCTTGGCCGGCCACAATTCCGATTCACCCACAAAGGCTGGCTACTGGCTGGGTTGTTGCCGCTTATGATGAACGCCGGATGCAGCGGCCAGGACAAACCCACACAATCGGTTGTACGCCCGGTGAAAGTGTTTCGCATTGAGCAGAACGCCGTCGCTGGCGCCAGAAGCTTTGCCGGGGAAGTCCGGGCCAGAATCGAGACGCCCTTATCCTTTCGGGTGGCCGGTAAACTGCTGGAGCGCAAAGTGGATGTTGGCGATCAGGTGCGTAAAGGCCAACTGCTGGCAATACTGGACGGCAACGATTACCGCCTCGCCGTGCAGGGCCTTAAGGCTCAACTGGCTGCCGCCCAGGCCGACAGCAATTTCCTGCGCGACGATCTGACGAGATACCGCGAGCTGCTGGCTCAGCAAGTCATCAGCCCGCCGGAGTTCGAACGGCACGAAACCGCCTATACCACTGCGCGGGAGCGGACGGCGGCGCTGGCTGCGCAGTTGGCCGAGGCGAACAACCAGCTGAGCTACACCGAATTACACGCCGACCGCGACGGCGTCGTCACGGCCTTGGCTGTCGAGGCCGGCCAAGTGTTGGCGGCAGGCCAGGCCGTGGTGGCGCTGGCTCAGCTCGACGAAAAGGAAATCCACTTCGACGTGCCCGAGCATAGGCTGATGGAAATCAAGAGCCAACAAGCCGTTGATGTGTCTTTGTGGGCCGACAACGAACGGCGGCTCAAGGCCAGAATTCGCGAAATCGCCTCGGCCGCCGATCCGGCCAGCCGCACCTACCGGGTCAAGGCCAGCTTGCTGGAAGGACTGGATGCCGCGCAATTAGGCATGACGGCGACCGTTCATATGGCTGCGAACACTGCTTCCGGTATCGCCATCCCGCTGTCCGCCGTCTATACCCCGCAAAACCAGCCCGATCATCCCGCCGTGTGGCTGATCGATGAGCAGGCGGCCACCGTCAAAGCCGTGCCGGTTCGCTTGGGCGAAACGCAGCCCGGCGAACGCATTGCCGTCGATGGAGTAACCCCTGGCCAATTGCTGGTCAGCGCCGGCGTCCAGCGCTTGGCTGAGGGTCAGGCTGTCCGCTTGCCGGAAGAAAATGCCCTGGCTAAGCATGGTGCAAAAGAGGGACAACTATGAAAGAGTTCAACCTCAGCGAATGGGTGCTTAACCACCGTTCCTTCACCGGCTTCATGTTGGTATTGGTGATGCTTGGTGGGATATTTGCTTATTACACGCTGGGCCAGCAGGAAGATCCGCCGTTCACCTTCCGTATCATGGTGGTCAAGACCCTATATCCCGGCGCTACCGCTTTGGAAGTCGAGCAGCAGTTGACCGATAGGTTGGAAAAGAAAATTCAGGAACTGCCTAACCTGGATTATCTGCGCAGTTACTCCAAACCCGGCGAATCGGTGATTTTCGTCACCCCGCGCGAAGATACGCCGCCTAAGGACATTCCCGAGCTTTGGTATCAAGTGCGCAAAAAAGTCGATGACATCCGCATGACGCTGCCGCCCGGCAGCATCGGGCCGTTTTTCAACGACGAATTCGGCGATACCTATAGTCTGCTCTACGCCTTCTCTGGCGACGGCTTTAATTATGCCGATCTGAAATTAGCCGCCGATTCGGTGCGCCAACAGCTGTTGCGAGTCAAGGATGTCGAGAAGGTCGATCTGATCGGCGTGCAGGACGAAAAGATTTTCATCGAGTTTTCCGACAAGAAGCTGGCCGAACTGGGTCTGGATACGGCGGCGGTTGCCGAGGCTTTGCAGGCGCAGAACGGCATGGCGCCGGCCGGCACCGTGTTTTCCGCGCAACGCAATCTGCCGATACGCCTGACCGGCTCGTTCGACTCGGAGGATAGCGTCGCCAATATGGCGGTGCGCATCGCTAATCGCACTTTCAAGGTCAAGGACTTTGCAAAGGTGACGCGCGGCTATGTCGATCCCGCCGAATTCAAGATGCGTTTCAACGGCAAACCAGCCCTTGGTCTCGGCGTGACGATGAACAAGAAAGGCAATGTGATCGAGCTGGAACACGCCTTGGATGACACGCTGGCCGGCATGGCAAGCGAGTTACCGTTGGGTATGGATGTGGAGCCGGTCGCCAATCAAGGGCATGTCGTAAAAACGCAAATGTCTGAATTCGGCGGCACTTTCTTCGAAGCGCTGGCCACCGTGTTGGTGGTCAGCTTCTTGAGTCTGGGCTGGCGCACCGGTTCCGTGGTGGCGCTGACCGTGCCGCTGGTGCTGGCCGCCACTTTGCTGGTGATGCTGCTGTGCGGCATCGATTTGCAACGGATTTCCTTGGGGGCTTTGATTCTGGCGCTGGGCCTGCTGGTGGACGATGCGATGATTGCCGTCGAGATGATGGCCCGCAAACTGGAAGAAGGTTGGGACCGGATTCGTGCCGCTACCTATGCCTACAGCGCCACCGCTTTTCCGATGTTGACCGGGACCTTGATCACCGCCGCTGGTTTCTTGCCGGTGAGTTTGGCCAAGTCGCAAGCCGGCGAATACACCGTGTCGATTTTTCAGGTGGTCGGCATCGCGATGCTACTGTCCTGGATAGGCGCGGTGGTGTTCACCCCGTATTTGGGGTTTTTGATCCTCAAAGTCCATACCGCCGCCGACGGTCCGATCCATGATTTGTTCGATACGCCGTTCTACAAGCGGCTGCGGCGTTGGGTGGATGCCTGCGTGGCGCACCGTAACAAAGTCATCATCGCCACGCTGGCCTTGTTCGGCCTCGGCATCGTGACCTTAGTTCACGTCCCCGAACAGTTCTTCCCGCTGTCCAACCGGCCGGAAGTCATCGTTAACCTGTGGCTGCCGGAGGGCAGCGCCTTCGAGCAAACCGAAGCCGCCGCCAAGCGCATGGAATCTTTGCTGGCTAAGGACGAAGATGTGGACTATGTTGCCAGCTATATCGGCAGCGGCACGCCGAGATTTTTCCTGCTGATCGTGCAGCAATTGGCGAATACCAATCTGGCCGAATTGGTAGTAATGACCAAGGATAACCAGGCCCGCGAACGGGTGATGCAGCGCGTCCGGCAGCTTCTGGAGACCGACTTTCCGAATGTCAGGGGCCGGGTGAAACGCCTGAATGTCGGGCCGCCGATGGATTATCCTGTGGCGTTCAGAGTATTAGGCGAAAACCCCAACATCGTGCGCGGCATTGCCGACCAGGTAGCCGAGGTCGTGCGCAACCATCCCGGCACTGTGGATGTCAACGACGACTGGCATGACCGCATGCCGTCGTTCCGCCTGATGTTGGATCAGGACAAGGCGCGGGCCCTGGGTGTTTCGACGGCCAGCCTGTCGCAAGCCTTGCAGGCACATTACACCGGCATCCCAGTCGGGCAGTTGCGCGAGCAGGATAAATTAATCGACATCGTCTGGCGGGCCAATCCCGAATTGCGCACCGCTGCCGACGAATTGCCAGACGTCGCGGTGCGCACCGCCAATGGCAAGTCGGTAGCGCTGTCGCAGTTCGTCAAGTTCGAGACCGTGTTCGAAGACGGCGTGCGCTGGCGGCGCAACCGCTTTCCAACCGTTTCGGTGCGCGCCGACGTGGTCGACGGCATGCTGGCGCCCGACGTGTCGGCGCAAATCATCCCGAAACTTAAACCGATACAAGACAGACTGCCAGCCGGTTATTTCATCGAGACCGGCGGCACCAAGGAAGACGCCTGGACCGCGCAGAAGTCGATTCTGATCTGGATTCCGCTGGTGCTGATCGTCACGCTGATCTTGTTGATGATGCAGTTGCAGAACCTGTCCAGGACTTTCATGGTGTTCAGCACCGCGCCGCTGGGCGTGATCGGCGCCGCCTTCGCCTTACTGCTGTTCGGGGCACCGTTCGGCTTCATGGCGCTGCTCGGCATCCTGGCACTGGCCGGCATGATCATGCGCAACTCAGTGATTCTGGTGGATCAGATCGATCAGGACGAAAAGTCGGGGCTCGATACCTGGTCGGCCATCGTCGAATCGACGGTGCGGCGTTTCCGGCCGATCATGCTGACTGCGGCAGCGGCGATCCTGGCGATGATTCCGCTGTCGCGCAACGATTTCTTCGGCCCGCAGGCCATCGCCATCATGGGCGGGCTAACGGTGGCGACCGTGTTGACGGTGTTCTTCCTGCCGGCGCTGTATGCGGCTTGGTTTAGGGTGGAGCGTGCGCCGGCGGATGCAGCATAAAAAACGAGGTAGGGTACGCAATGCGTACCTTTTAAAGCCTCTGCAATTGTTAAAGCCCAAGCAGGTACGCAGAGCGTACCCTACGGCGCCCACGGAGTTTTACAATGAATAACCGATATTTAACACCGCTGATCGTTCTATCCTTGGCTAGTCTCATCGCCTGTACGCCAACCCGCGTCGGCGACCAAGTCGCGTTGAATAGCCCAGCAAACTGGCAACACGCGCCGAATACTCAAACCACCGAAACGTCTGACCTTAAGACTTGGTGGCAAGGTTTCAACGATCCCTTGCTGAACGAGTTGATAGACCAGGCTTTAACCGCCAACCACGATCTGAAAATCGCCACCGCTCGCGTCCGCGAAGCCAACGCGATGGTCACCGTGGCCGAAGCGGCGCTATATCCCAGCCTCGATTTCTCGCTCTCCGGTGGGCGGGAAAAACGCATCGACCGCATCGTCGGCGTGCCGAGCGGGCAAGGCATCAAATTGATTACGCCGACCGCCGATGCTGTTAGTGGCGGCTTGGCGGCGCGTTGGGAAATCGACGTGTTCGGCGGCCGGCATCTGGAAGCGGAAGCCGCCGCCGCGCAAGCCCAAGGCAGCCAGGAAGGCTTGCATGCGGCGCAAGTCGGCCTATTGGCCCAGGTGGCGACCAATTATCTGGAGCTGCGCGGCGTGCAGCAACGCATCGGCATTCTGCAAAAAAATATTGATTTGCAGCGCGAACGGCTGAGGACATTGCAGGCATTTCTTAAAGCCGGGCTGGCTAACGAGGCGGATATTGCCCGCCAGCAAACGCTGTTGCAGGGCACCGAAGCGACGCTGCCGACACTGGTCAACGCCGAGCAAAACCTGATCCATCGTTTGGGCGTATTGCTGGGCGAACCGCCGGAAAACCTGGGAACGCGGCTGGCCTCTGCCGGCTCGTTGCCGAAGCAAGCGCCGGCCATGCCCAACTTGCTTCCGGCCGATTTACTGACGCAACGCCCCGATTTGCGCTTGGCGCAAACCGAAGTCAGCGCGGCCGCGGCCAGCCTGGGGTCGGCGCGGGCCGATCTTTATCCTAAGATAGTTTTGTCGGCCAGCGGCGGTCTCGGTGCGCTGGCGGTCGGCGGTTTTCCGAGTCTGGCCGATAGCGTTTATGCACTGGGTTCCGGCATTTCCGCGCCCATCTTCAACGCTGGCCGCATCCGCGCCCAGATTACCGCCGCCGATGCACGGCTGGAGCAAGTCGCCGCCCATTACGAGAAGACATTTTTGCTGGCATTGGAGGACGTGGAAAACGCCTTCGTCGCTCATCGTTCCGCTAGCGATAGCTTCAGCCGCTTGACCGAAGCGGAAGCCTCGGCGGAAAAAGCCTACCGGCTGGTCGATACCTTGTATAGTCGCGGCGCGGGGAATTATCTGGCTGTTTTGGATGCCCAACGCGGTAAGCTGGCTGTCAGTGACGAACGCGCCAAAGCCGAAACCGCAGTGAGCGTGGCGATGGTGTCGCTTTACAGGGCATTCGGCGGCGGCTGGACGGTTGATTCATTGGTGAGCGGTATCGACAATGAATCGATCGCTAGCCGCGACAAGCAGTAGCCAAACCCACGAAACTCATCGCAATTGTGCACAGAGGAAAACCACATGACGAAACCTTATCGGCAACCCTTAACCGCGATTGTCCATGAATAACGACCCTATTATTTCCATACGTGGGGTCAGCAAGACCTACGCCGGTGGTTTCCAAGCGCTGAAAAACATCAACCTGGACATAAAGCGCGGTGAGATATTTGCTTTGCTCGGTGCCAATGGCGCAGGTAAAACCACGTTGATCGGCGTCATCTGCGGCATCGTCAACGCCAGCGCCGGCACCATCATCGCCGACGGCCACGACACCGTCCGAGACTATCGCGCCGTGCGCGCCGCCATCGGCTTGGTACCGCAGGAATTGCACACCGACGCGTTCGAGTCGGTGTGGGCCACGGTCAGTTTCAGTCGCGGACTGTTCGGCAAGCCGCCCAACCCTGCTTATGTGGAAAAAGTGCTGCGCGATTTATCGTTGTGGGACAAGCGCGATGCGAAAATCATGTCGCTATCCGGTGGCATGAAACGTCGGGTGTTGATCGCCAAGGCGCTGGCACATGAGCCGACGATATTGTTTTTGGATGAGCCGAGCGCGGGCGTCGATGTGGAACTGCGCCACGACATGTGGCGCATGGTTCGCGAACTGCGCGCCAACGGCACCACCATCATTCTTACTACCCATTACATCGAAGAAGCCGAAGATATGGCGGACCGCATCGGCGTCATCAATAAAGGCGAATTGATCATCGTGGAAGACAAAGCCGTGCTGATGCGCAAACTCGGCAAGAAGCAGCTGATGTTGACTTTGCGCCAGCCGATGTCCGAGATCCCGTCAGAACTTGGTGCCTGGGCCTTAACGCTGACAGAAGACGGCGAACGCTTAGTCTACAGCTTCGACACCCAGGAAGAGGAGACTGGCATTGCCGTGCTGCTGCGCCGGCTAAGCGAACACGGTATCGATTTCAAAGACCTCAGCTCCAGCGAAAGCTCGCTGGAAGATATTTTCGTCAGCCTGGTCCACCAATCACAAGGGACGCAATCATGAACATCTATGGCATTCGCGCCATTTACCGCTTCGAAATGGCCCGCACCTTTCGCACGCTGGCGCAAAGCATCGCCGCGCCGGTGCTGACCACCTCGCTGTACTTCATTGTCTTCGGTAAGGCCATCGGTTCGCGGATGGGTGACATCGACAGCGTTAGCTACGGGGCCTTCATCATCCCCGGCCTGGTGATGCTGAATCTGCTCAACGAAAGCATCTCCAACGCCTCATTCGGCATTTATATGCCCAAGTGGGCCGGCACGATTTACGAGCTGCTGTCGGCGCCGGTGTCCTGGATCGAAGTGCTGCTGGGTTATGTGGGGGCGGCGGCGACCAAGTCGGTGCTGTTGGGCTTGCTGATTTTGGGCACAGCCAGACTATTCGTGCCTTACGAGATTGCCCATCCGCTGTGGATGATCGGGTTTTTACTGCTGACAGCGGTGACTTTCAGTCTGTTTGGCTTCATCATTGGTCTATGGGCCGACAGTTTTCAGAAGCTGCAGGTGGTGCCGATGTTGGTAGTGACGCCGCTGACTTTCTTGGGTGGCGCGTTCTATTCGATCAATATGCTGCCGCCCTTGTGGCAGAAAGTCACCTTGTTCAATCCGGTGGTGTATTTGATCAGCGGCTTTCGCTGGAGCTTTTATGGCATGGCCGACGTGGATGTGGCGATGAGCATAGGCATGACCTTTGGCTTTTTGACCGTCTGTTTGATTTTTGTCTGGTGGGTATTTAAGACCGGGTACAAGATTAGAAATTAAGCCTGAATCAACGTAGCTTGGCAGGGTAAGCACCGCGTACCATTTGGCTGATCAGATAGTGCTCAATATCTCTTCAATCAACGTCGGGCCTTTGTAGATCAATCCGCTGTATATTTGCACCAGGCTGGCGCCTGCCGCGAGTTTTTCCTGGGCGTCCGCGCTGCTGAGAATGCCGCCGGCCGCGATAATCGGCAGTTTGCCGTTCAATTCCCTCGCCAAACCTTTTACGACCCGAGTCGAACTGTCTTTAACCGGTGCGCCGCTCAAGCCGCCGGCTTCATTGGCGTGGATATGGCCTTGGATTTTATCGCGGGCGATGGTGGTGTTGGTGGCAATCACCCCGTCCATGGCAAATTCCACCAGCAATCCCGCGATGTGGCTGATTTCTTCATCCGTTAAATCCGGGGCGATTTTTACCGCGATGGGCGTGTGTTTGCCCTGTGCCGCTTGCAACTTCAGTTGTTCTTCTTTCAAAGCGCTGAGTAATTGCTTGATCTCGTCGCCTTGCTGCAGTTGCCGTAAATTCTTGGTGTTGGGCGAGGAAATGTTGATCGTGATATAGCTCGCCGCTGCGTAGCTTTTCCTTAGGCCGATCAAATAATCTTCAGTCGCGTTTTCCAAGGGCGTATCGGCGTTCTTACCAATATTGATGCCCAAAATGCCGCGATACTGGCAAGTGCCGACTTGCGCCAATAAATGATCGATACCCTGGTTGTTAAAACCCATCCGGTTGATGATGGCCTGATGTTCCGGCAGGCGGAACAGGCGCGGTTTGGGGTTGCCGGGTTGCGGGCGCGGTGTGACGGTGCCGATTTCGATAAAACCAAAACCCAGCTCGGCCAAGGCGTCGATGTAATCGCCGTTTTTATCCAGGCCGGCCGCCAGTCCCAGCGGGTTTTTAAAATTCAAGCCCATCACCTTGACCGGCTTGTCGCTGACTTTGGGTTTGCTCAAACCCGACAAGCCGCTGCGCTGGGCGAGTTTTAACAAATCCAGCGTGACATGATGCGCAGTTTCCGGGTCCAGGGAGAACAGTAGGGGGCGTAGCAAGGGGTAAAGGTTCATGGCGCGGGTGCTCGGTTTGGGGAATACGGGGTCGGGTCGAGTTCGGTGGTGCGGTTCAAAATCAAATCGGCCAACAACTTTGCAGATGCCGGGCCCATCACTAGGCCATTTCTAAAATGGCCGGCGTTGATGCTGAGATTTTCGATCTCGGGATGTCGCCCAACCGTGGGTATGCCTTGCGGGCTGCCTGGCCGCAGGCCGGCCCAATGGTGGCAGACGGGATAGTTTTTCAAGGTCGGCAGTAATTCGGTGGCGAATTGGTAAAGCTGTCGTTTGGCGTCTTCGGTGGTGACTTTGTGAAAGCCGGCTTGCTCCACGGTGCTGCCCGCCAGGATTTTTCCGTCGCGGCGCGGGATCAAATATTGATCGCCGTCCAATACCATATAAGACAAGGTGCTAGGCGTGGCGTCAAACAACAGCATCTGCCCTCTGACCGGCTTGATTTGCAAGTCTACCGGCCAATCCGGCAATAAATCCTGCATTAAATCGGTCGTCCAGGCGCCGGCGCTGACGATCAGGTGCTGAGCGGTGTAGGTGCCGTTGTTGGTGTCAATGCGCTCAACTCGGTGGTTGGCGATGCCGATCTTGCGAATTTCAGTACTATCCAGAAATTTCACGCCGGATTGTATTAAGTAAGCGTGGAGTGATTTTAATAATCTGGGATTGCGGGCTTGGGCAATTCCCGGCAGCCACAGCGGTTGGTCGAGATCGCTGGTAAACGGCTCGGTCAATGCCGTTGCTGCCGGTTGGTAGTCGATGTGGTAATGCTCGCACCATTGTATGGCTTGTGCGTAGTCCGGGTTTTTGCAGATCAGCATGCCGCAGTCATACCATTCAGGGTCGATACCGGTCGCGGCGAGCAGTTCCTGGCTTAAGGCCGGGTATTTTTTTAAGCTGTTGACCGCCAGTTCGGAGATGGCTGCGGCTTGGCGCCAGGGATAAATCGGCAGCAAAATGCCGCCGCCGGCCCATGACGCTTCCTGGCCCGGTTTGGATTTGTCGAGGATGGTGACGTCGCGGCCGGCCAGGCGCAGTTCGCGAGCGGCTAATAGGCCGCTGATACCGCCGCCGATGATCAGAATATCCAGGTGTGTGGTCATGCAAATGCCGAGGAAAACGGGTGTAAGAAGGCTTTTTTAAGGTAACACGAAGGCGGCTTATTTTGATAGGGTTTGCCGATTGTCCATGGGTGTGTAAAAAAGCAAATGACTGTTGTTAATTTTTGACAAATATGGATTATAGTTTATAAAGTATTTGTATCTTATTGATATAAAACAAATTTTTTGGGTAAAAAAAATAGACTTAAAACTTGTAAGGCTAGTGTTTTGCTGCTATTATTGCCCACGTGAAGAAATCCTGTGTTGCTATAAAGCCAATTCAGTCTTAACAATAACTACCCTTGGGGGGAACAACAATGAGTTTTACTAATACCAAATTAGCGCTGGGCGTTGCCGCAGCGACTTTGACAATGGCTGGAGCATTCATTGCCCCACAAGCCCAAGCTGCCGGTTCCAGTGCTGAGCGCGTTGCTGACGCTGCCGCCAGAAAAACCGAAGCTCTGGAAGCGCAAATGCAACAAATGGCTGATCAAATGCAAGCCATGCAAGCCGAATTGAGCCGCGTTAAATCTTCATCTGCCAGCTCTACTGCTGCGAATGCAAAAGTTCAAGAGTTGGATCAATGGATGGCGTCTGTTAAGTCAACTCCAGCTCAAGCGTCTGCAAAAGACAATTTGGTAGCGGTTCGTGGCGGTTGGCAAGCTTTGGATCATGCCAGAGGAAGCACTGTCTTCCCAACGCATAATGGCGCATTCTTATCCAACAACCAAAACAATGAAGGTTTTTACTTCGGTGGTGCGTTTGACTTCAACGTGAACAATGATTTGTTCGGATTGGTGGATGACACGTCTTTCGCTATTGAGTTGGGTATTGAATATGCTCAATACGGTACTGGTGCAAACACTGTATCGAGTGGTTACTATGTGCCATCTCTCAATGCAACGGCGATTACTGATGACACTAAAGCAACTGATGCTCGCTTGAGAATCAATGCATCGCCAAAAATCAAATTCATGCACGGCAGCAAATTCCGTCCTTGGTTGATTCCGGTTGGTCTGGACATCAACATTCTGGGCGTGCCTTCCAACGCGGTTTCCGTGTTGAATGCCGGTATGAACTTCGGTGCTGGCGCCGAATATGACATCTTCAGAGGCATCGTATTGGGTTCCGACGTGCGTTACCACTACTCAACCAGCAAATTGGACGGTACACCTACCGACGGTTTCAGTGCTGGCGGCTACTTAGGTTTCAAATTCTAAGTTGACACTTAGTTAGCACGCAAAAGGGAAGGTGTCACAGCCTTCCCTTTTTTTATGGATGAAAAACAATGAAAACCCTCTATCCGGACATTTCGCCGTTCCATACCTTTTTTCTGGAAACCGATAGCGAGCATCGCGTCTATGTCGAGCGATCCGGCAATCCGGCCGGTATTCCGGTGATTTTTTTGCATGGCGGACCATGCTCAGGCACCAAACCGGATCATCGGCGGTTTTTCGATCCCGAGTGCTACAACATTATCCTGATGGATCAGCGCGGTTGCGGATTATCCGAGCCGTTTGGCGAATTGCAAGGTAATACCACTCAGGATTTGCTGGCCGATATGGAGCGTATCCGCACGCAATTACGGATTGAAAAATGGTTGCTATTCGGCGGTTCCTGGGGCGGCACGTTGGCTTTGCTTTATGCTCAGCAGCATCCGGCTCAGGTGTTGGCCATGATTTTGCGCGGTGTGTTTCTAGCGAGGCAGGCCGATATGGCGTGGTTTCTGGGTGATGGCGTCAATAAAATCTACCCCGAGCGTTGGCAGATCTTGTTGGATAACTTGCCCAATTTGCCGGACGCCAATGTCTTGGAGCGATTGGTGGAGGCTGTTTTTGGTGCCGATCAGGAAGCCGCTAAGCACGCTGCTCAGCAATGGCAGGCCTGGAGCGGACAAGTGGCGCTGGGCAATGACTATTTGGAAAGTATGGAATCGGTTAGCGAGCAGATGCTGCGCCAGGTAAAAATGGAATTGTCTTATGCGATACACGACTATTTCATCCGCGAAAATCAAATCCTGGAAAACTGTGCCGATTTACATTCGATACCGACGATCATCATTCACGGCCGAAACGATTTGACTTGTCCTGTGGAGGCCGGCTGGCGCCTGCATCAAGCGTTGCCGCAATCGCGTTACGTCGTGCTGCCGAATGCCGGCCACATTGCGCGAGGCGATGAGATGATCGATGCGTTGGTGTCCGCGACGGATGAAATGGCCAAGCTTTTAGCGTAGACAAGGGCATTATGAGCAATAAAAAACGACTGGTCATCGGTATGACCGGCGCCACCGGGGCCATTTATGGCGTCAGGATGCTGCAAATACTGCGGGAACGAGACGATTGGGAAACGCATCTGGTGGTATCGTCCGCCGGCTTGGTTAACCTGAAATACGAGCTGGATATGGATCGGGCTGCTTTGTATGCATTGGCGGATGTCACGCACGGCATAAACGATATTGCGTCCTGTATTGCCAGCGGTTCTTTCAAGACCGAGGGTGTGGTGATTGCGCCGTGTTCGATGAAAACCCTGGCTGCAGTGGCGCACGGGTTTGGTGATAACTTGATTTCCCGGGCGGCGGACGTGGCATTGAAAGAGCGCCGCAAAACAGTGCTGGTGCCCCGCGAGACACCGTTAAATTTGGCGCATATCCGCAATATGGCCAGCGTCACGGAAATGGGCGGGATTATCTATCCGCCGATGCCGGCTTTTTACAACAAGACCGATTCCGTGCGGGCAATGGTTGATGAGGGTGTGGGGCGAATCCTGGATATGTTCGGGGTGGACGCGACGGGGCTATTCAAGCCTTGGACGGGTTTGGACGGTTAAGTTTTTGTCAGTCCGGACTGAATGCAAGGTTTTTACTGGGTAAATAGTCGCTCTTCAATTGACAGGGTGCCTTATTCTGATTTAGAGTTGCCGCACTCGCGAAAACTGCCCATCGACAAAGGCTTGCGGCGCTCTCGACTTAAAGGCCTGAAAACGGTGTTTTGGTTGGGGGGTGGGTCTTAAAAACAATAACTGTAACTATAACAATCGGAGCACATTAGTATGGCAAGACCATTAATTCAAATGGCGTTGGATTCACTGGATTTCAACCAAACCGTTGCATTGGCTGATCAAGTAGCGCCTTATGTTGATATTTTTGAAATTGGTACACCTTGCATCAAGTACAACGGTATCAACCTGGTTAAAGAACTGAGACAACGTTACCCAGACAAATTGTTGTTGGTTGACCTGAAAACCATGGACGCAGGCGAATACGAAGCCGGTGCTTTCTATGCTGCTGGCGCGGACATCTGCACCGTATTGGGTGTATCCGGTTTGGCCACTATCGCAGGCGTTATCAAAGCGGCGAAAAAACACGGTGCTGAAACTCAAATCGACTTGATCAACGTAGCCGACAAAGCAGACTGCGCAAGAGAGTCTGTTAAATTGGGCGCTCAAATCGTTGGTATTCACACCGGTCTGGACGCGCAAGCAGCTGGTCACACGCCATTTACTGATCTGAACGACATCGCTCGTTTGGGCTTGAATGTGCGTATCTCTGTTGCCGGCGGTATCAAACAAGCGACTGTACAACAAGTCGTTGAAGCAGGCGCTAACATCATCGTTGTTGGTGCTGCTATCTATGGCGCGCCTTCACCTGCTGAAGCTGCTCGCGAAATCCGCGAACTGGTTGACGCTGCTGCTGCATAAGCCAGCTTTGGCAATTCCTATTTGTTAGGAAATATAAGGACGGGTGGTTAACGCCACTCGTCCTTTCGTTCGTTATAACCCCCAGTTTTTATCGGGCACGGCCGATTATGAGGCCGGCTCGCACTACCAGATTCATAAGGAGAACCAAACATGCCTTCGCGCCGAGACTTAGCGAACGCCATCCGCGCACTTAGCATGGACGCCGTACAGAAAGCCAACTCCGGGCACCCCGGTGCCCCGATGGGGATGGCTGACATCGCAGAAGTATTGTGGAACGATTTTCTGCAACACAACCCCAGCAACCCTAAATGGCCCAACCGCGACCGCTTCATTCTGTCCAACGGCCACGGCTCCATGCTGATTTATTCCTTGTTGCACTTGGCCGGCTACAATCTGCCGATCGAAGAACTGAAACAGTTCCGCCAACTGCATTCGCAAACCCCAGGACACCCTGAATACGGTTACACCGAGGGCGTTGAAACCACCACCGGTCCCTTGGGACAAGGCATCACCAATGCCGTCGGTTTCGCCTTGGCGGAACGTACCCTGGCCGGCCAATTCAACCGTCCGGGCCACGATATCGTCGACCACCACACCTACGTCTTCCTGGGTGACGGCTGCTTGATGGAAGGGATCTCCCACGAAGCCTGCTCATTGGCCGGCTCCATGAAATTGGGCAAACTGATCGCCTTCTACGACGACAACAACATCTCCATCGACGGCGAAGTCCGCGGTCATGGTAACGTCGCCGGCTGGTTCCTGGATGACACGCCAAAACGCTTTGAAGCCTACGGCTGGCACGTCATCCCTAAAGTCGATGGCCACGACGCCGACGCTGTCAAAGCGGCGATTGAAGCGGCGAAAAAAGTCACCGACAAACCGACCATCATCTGCTGCCAAACCACCATCGGTTTTGGTTCGCCGAACAAACAAGGCAAAGAAGAATGCCACGGTGCGGCCTTAGGTGAAGCCGAAATCGCTCTGACCCGTGAAAACCTGGGTTGGTCGCATGCGCCGTTCGAAATCCCTGCCGACATCAAAGCCGGTTGGGATGCCAACGCCAAAGGTGCCCGTCTGGAAAGCGCCTGGAACGACAAATTTGCGGCTTACAAAGCGGCACATCCGGAATTGGCAGCCGAATTCGAACGTCGGGTTATCAAAAATGAACTGCCGACCGATTGGGCGGATAAATCCAACGCCTTCATCGCAGCCGTCAACGAAAAAGGCGAAACCATCGCCAGCCGCAAAGCCTCACAAAATACCCTGAACGGTTTTGGTCCCTTATTGCCCGAACTGCTGGGCGGCTCTGCCGACTTGGCCGGTTCCAACCTGACCCTGTGGTCCGGCTGTAAAGACGTCAACCAACCCGGCTTCGACGGCAACTACGTCTACTACGGCGTGCGTGAATTCGGTATGTCCGCCATCATGAACGGCATCACCCTGCACGGCGGCTTCAAACCCTACGGCGCGACCTTCCTGATGTTCTCGGAATACGCCCGTAACGCCCTGCGCATGGCCGCGTTGATGAAAATTCCGACCATCTTCGTTTACACCCACGACTCCATCGGTCTGGGCGAAGACGGTCCGACTCACCAACCCGTCGAACAAACCGCCACCCTGCGCATGATTCCGAACATGCAGGTCTGGCGTCCTTGCGACGCCGTCGAGTCGGCCGTGTGCTGGAAAGCCGCGATCGAACGCACTGACGGGCCAAGCACCCTGATCTTCTCCCGGCAAAACCTGGCGCACATGGCGCGCAGCCAAGCCCAGATTGACGGCATCAGTAAAGGTGGCTACATCCTGAAAGACAGCGCCGGTACCCCGGATGCCATCATCATTGCCACCGGTTCTGAAGTGGAATTGGCGGTTAAAGCCGCTGAAGCGCTGGAAGCCAAAGGCAAAAACATCCGCGTGGTGTCCTTGCCATCGACCAATGTCTTTGAAGCGCAAGACCAAGCGTACAAAGACAGCGTATTGCCGCCAAGCGTTACCAAGCGCGTGGTGGTAGAAGCGGGAGTAACCGACAGCTGGTGGAAATATGCCGGCAGCGCGGGTAGAGTCGTAGGATTGGACCGTTTCGGCGAATCGGCCCCGGCAGGTCAACTCTTCAAAGAGTTCGGCTTTACCGTGGACAATGTCGTCGCTAATGTGGAAGCTGTGCTTTAATAGGCGCTAAGTAAAGGGCCTGTCGGTGACGAGGTTGCCGACAGGCCCGTCTTTAATCAATAGAGTAAGGTGGAATCATGATAAACACGCAATTGATTAAGAAGTTTTTAATGGGCTTGCTGTTGACCGTATCGGCTGTTGCCAGTGCCCAGGAATATCCTGCCGCGGATTTTCAACCTAAGGTTCTCTATAGAGATCCGGCTATTGCTGAAGTAGCCAAGGCTAGCTCTCCGGTCGCCGCTACCAGTAATGCTAGTGCGCCTTGCGCCGAAGCAAAGCATGAGCCGACCTCAGAAGTTGACGCCAAGTATCCGGCAGCTAACTTTCAGCCTAAAGTAGTATTCAGCGCAGCGGGTTCCTAGTATTTTTAGGCTATACCGTGAATTTGATGAACTCGTCGTCTAGACACATAACAATTATTACATTCAGGAGTATTCTCAAATGGCAACAAACAGTTTGATGAATAGCTTATTCGGCTTTTTGTTCGACAATTCGAGCAGTCGTGATAGTCGGTCGGAAGCTTATTCTCGTGTCGACAGCGAAGACGCGCAATTGACCGGTGTAGCCCGTTATCTGCAAAAACTTGAGCCGCCTAAGCCGGAGTTGGATGAAAACGGCCAGCCGTTGACCGGGGTGGCGAAATATTTAGCCTTGCAAGCACAATTGGAAAAAGCCCGGCAACCCGTCGAAGAGGTGGCTGTCGTGGAGCCGGTTGTAGAGGAAGCGGTAGAAGAAGAAATTGAAGAAATTGAAGAAGTTGCCGAAGTAGTGGAAGAGGTTGTCGAAGACGTAATCGAGAGCGAGCCGGTTGCGACGGGTGTTGATAAATACTTGATTCAACAACAGGCAAATCCGGTTACTCGGGTAGCGAAATACCTGATCAAGCAATCGATTTTGTCTAAAGAAGCACCGGTGACAGGGGTTTCTAAATACATTACCAAAAATGATCGGGAAGACCATGTGGTGACCAATGTCGCCAAATACGTCATTCGGCAAAATATGCAGAGCGGTTCGACGCCATTGGTTACCGGTGTTGCCAAATACGTATTGAAGCAAGATGTATTGGCAAAAGAAGCGCCAATCGCAACCGGTGTGAGCAAATACGTTACCAAGCAAGCTTTGTTGGCAAGAGATGCGCCATTAGTAACCGGTGTGGCTAAGTATGTCGCTCAACAGGAACGCTTATTGAAAGAGCAAGCACCTTTAACTGGCGTTGCTAAATTTTTGGCGGAGCAGGTGGCGGCGGATAGAAAAGCGGCTGCTGCGGCTTTGATTGCACGATATGTTGCGGCGGAAGCGCTAGCGCAACAGGAAAAAGCGGAGGCCCAGTTGAATCAAGAACAAAATGCCCAGCAAGAATTGGCCGAGGAATTGGCATTTGAGGGTTCCGCAGTAGAGCGTTACCTGGCTAGGCAGGCTGCGTCTGCCCAACAAGCGCCAAAGCCAACCGGTGTTGCCAAATATCTGGCTAAACAGTTGCAATTGCAAAGTCAGGCAGAGCCTTTAACCGGTGTTGCCCGTTACCTTGCCAAGCAAGCAATATTGACCAGACAACTGCCGCCGCCTACTGGTGTCAGCAAGTATTTAGCCAAGCAAATATTAGCGCAAAAACCTGTTGCCGAATTGAGCTCGGTTAGCCGATATGTCACTAAACATGAGTTGCTGGATAAGGATTCAAAAGAACTCACTGGTGTAGCCAGATACATGTCCAAACAGGACGCGCTAGCAAAGGATGCGCCTGGCGTGTCGGGTGTGGCACGTTACATGGCAAAGCAAGCCTTGCAGTCCAAGGATGAGGTTGTGGCTAGAACTACCGGGGTAGAGAAATACTTACGTAAACAAGCTTAGTACCTACTTGAATAAGCCGGCACTTCCTTTTGGAAGTGCCGGCTTTTTTATGTCTGCTGGTTTTAGTGCGTCGAAGGGGGTCGGCAAGCCAGTGATTTATACAGCTTTGCCGAATCTGTATTATCATGACCGCCCACATTCAAATTTTTTGCAGGGATCTTGATGTCTCGTTTATTGGGTTTTAGCTTGATGCTGTTTTTGCCGATCTTTGCTTTTGCCGCAGGCCCTGATGCCAATGAATTGGTGCCGGTTCCGGAGCCGCCTGATTTGCCGGCTCCGGTGCAGTCGGGGGAAGAGATGGAGCCCGACATTACCATTATTCGTAAAGGCAAAGACACTATTCAGGAGTTTCGCCGCAACGGCAAACTATACATGGTGAAAATCCAGCCTCAGGTTGGTCCGGCTTACTACATGCTGGATACCAACGGCGACGAGCAGATGGATGTGAAAAAAAATGATTTGGACGAAAACACCAATATCAACAAGTGGACTTTGTTTGAATGGGATTTCAATTGATCTAATTGAATATATCCTCCCAATATTGCATCTGAGATTACTCGGCAATTTTTAGCAACCAGCCGCCGTCCGCATCGCATTTACTGACTTTTGCCTTGGCTTTTACCGAGATTCTGACGACCGTATTTTTAAGGTCGTCAGGCAGTTTGCCTTTCACCAAATAGAACGTGTCCTTGTCTTCAATTTGAACCGCGACAGGTTGCTGTTTAATGCTGACATGAATGTGGCCCGGCCCATTGCTGCCGGAAACCGCAAATGAAAACTCCGAACCTGGTTTGACTGTGGCTAAATGTTCCGGCGTGTAGCGGCTAATTTTAGCGTTGATGCACCCGCTGCCCTCTGCGCCGCTCGCTCCGCCGTGACCGCCATGACTTGGTGTGGATTGCGACCAAGCGGAATTGCCGAAACCGATGGTTAATAATGCTATGGCAAAAAGACGTGTGCGCATGGGTATTCCTCATGTTCTTGTTTTAGGATGGCGGCGATTATATGTTCTAAGCCTGCAAGTTTGAAGTGCAAGCGATAAACGGTCTGACGGTATTGATTTGATCTTTCTGCCGGGATTGGTTTACATTGCGTTACGGTTTGGTTTGCATATTAACAACAATAAAATGGGGGAGAAGATGTTATTTCTGGCTAAGTTATGCGGTATTTTGACCTTGGTTTGGTTTTACATGGCGGCGAAAAATCATGGCGGCCCGTTAATTAATTGGTCTGTGATTGGTCTGATAGGGTATTGGCTGACTTGGTGGTTATCCAAAATGCTGATTGTGGTGCCTTTGGCCGGCATGGTAACCAAGCATTCGGTGACGGAGTTTTTGCTTACCCAATTACCTGTATTCGTCGCACTGGCAGCTTGCTATCTGATTAGAAAAAAATTGATAGCCAGTTTGTCGGCCGCTGGTCAATAAATGCCCAAAAATGTGCTGATAACCGGTGCGGCAAGACGCATCGGTGCGGCGTGTGCCCGCTTACTGCACGGTGAGGGTTGTAATGTGATTTTGCATTACAACCGCTCCGATGCAGACGCTTTGCGTTTAGCTGCCGAGTTGAATGGCGTGCGTGCCGATTCAGCAAGGGTATTAAGCGCCGATTTATCGGTGTTCAGTGGCGTCCAGAAGTTGGCCGAAGATGCGCAGGCTGAATGGGATGGTGTCGATGTTTTGGTGAATAACGCGTCCTTGTTTCAATCCGTGCCCCTTGGGCAAGTGACGGAACAGGACTGGGATTTGACCATGGTTAGCAATCTGAAAGCGCCGTTTTTTTTGTCGCAAGCGTTGTGGTCGTCACTAAAAGCTAAGCAGGGCTGTGTGGTCAATATCGCTGATATTCACGCCGAGACCGGTTTGCCGGGCTTTCCGGTTTACAGCGTGACTAAAGCCGGCTTAGTGGCGATGACGCGGATATTGGCCAGGGAAATGGCGCCGGAAGTTCGCGTTAATGCGGTGGCTCCGGGCGCTATTTTATGGCCGGAACAAGATGTAGCTGAAGCGGATCGGGTGGAAATCTTAAAAAAAGTGGCTTTGCAGCGTCGAGGCGAAGCAGACGATATTGCCAAAGCAGTAAGGTTTTTGGTTGGCAGCGCCGATTATATTACCGGCCAAGTATTGACTGTGGATGGTGGGCGGACTCTGTTTCGTTAAAGGTTGCAGAGCGTTATTTCTCGAGTTTGGTTTGGCGTAAATCGCGCTTGTCGAAATCTTGCCACAGATCTTTGTAAGAACGTTTGCTTATCGGGTGAGTGGCGTTTGGCGCAATTTCCGCTAAAGGCTCCAGTACGAAGGCATAATCCTCTATTTCATCGCGCGGAATTTGCAGTCTGCCGTCGCTAATAATTTGGTCGCCGTACAAAATCAAGTCCAAATCCAGGGTTCGGGCAGAGAATTTTTGGCTTTCCCTGCTACGGCCGTGGTCCAGTTCGATTTGCTTCAGCAATTTGGCGACTTCTTTCGCGGATAGTATCGATTCGAATTGCACGACTAGGTTATGAAAGCTGTCTCCAACAAAGCCTACCGGTTCACTTTCGAAGATGCTGGAAATGGTCAGTTCTCCGAATAATTCGCGTAGCGCGAGCAGGCTCGACGGAATGTGGATTTCCTTATCTATATTGCTGCCAATGCTGATATATCCGGTAGGCATGACTATCTTTCGCCGCGTTCGATAATGATGCCGACGTCACGAGCGCGGCTAATGGCGCCTTTTTTATTTAGAGTGATCTTTACCCACGGAATCGCAAATTCACTGCGTAAAATGCCGGCAATTTCTTCTATCAGCTTTTCTACTAAGTAAAATTCGCTGTGCTCGACAAAGCTGACAACACGATCCGAAACGGCTTTATAGTCCAGTGTGTGTGTGATGTCGTCGCTGGCGGCGGCTTTTTGGATGTCAAAGCCCATTTCAATGTCCAGGATGATTTTTTGTTTAATCTTCCTTTCCCATTCGTAAATACCTATCACGGTATCGATTTCAAGCCCGCCTAAAAAGATGATGTCCATCGTTGCTTTCCGGTTATTATATTTCTTGAAGAGGCGGCAGTATCGAGTAAATAGCGCCGCTGTACAAGTATTGACGAGAGGTTGATTAAATGATGGATTGGTTGTTGGTGCCTTTGGCTTATTTAACCGGCTCGGTGTCTAGTGCGATTATCGTCTGTAAGAT
Organism: Methylomonas fluvii; assembly: GCF_014850975.1. Lineage (GTDB taxonomy): Bacteria > Pseudomonadota > Gammaproteobacteria > Methylococcales > Methylomonadaceae > Methylomonas > Methylomonas fluvii. The sequence continues at coordinate 1,249,603 of NZ_JACXST010000001.1, forward strand.
GATGGGCTTGGCGGATCCTAGGGAAAACGGTTCCGGTAATCCGGGGGCAACCAATGTTATGCGTATCGGCGGTAAAAAGGCTGCGGCGATTACTTTGCTTGGTGACGCTTTAAAAGGGCTATTACCGGTGTTGTTGGCGAAGGCCTTGGCTGTCGATAGTCTGGTGCTGTCCTTGGTCGTGTTTGCCGCTTTTTTGGGGCACCTTTATCCGATTTTTTTTGAATTTAAAGGTGGCAAAGGTGTGGCAACGTCGCTGGGCGTGACGCTCGGTGTTGCTTGGCTATTGGGATTGGTGGTGGCCGCCACTTGGTTTGTCGTTTACAAAATAGGCAAAATTTCGTCGTTGGCTGCTTTGGTGGCGGCAACATTAACGCCGCTGTATGTTTGGCTGATTGTCGGCGATGTCAATTTGATCACTACCTTTACCATTATTTCTCTGATTTTGCTGTGGCGGCATAAAAGCAATATTCAGCGGCTGCTGGCTGGGCAAGAGTCTTGATCAAAGGCTGATTAGCTGCTCCATCGGCCAGCGCGGCCGGGCAAAAATCTCCAGGTCTTGGGTTTGCCCGGCCATTAAGCGCTGGCATCCCGCATAGGCAATCATGGCGCCGTTATCGGTGCAAAATTCCGGACGGGGAAAGCGTATTTCCGCTCCTTCTTTTACGGCCATCTGTTGTAATTGTCTTCGAATTTCGTGGTTGGCGCTAACGCCGCCGGCCACCACCAGTGTTTTCAACTGCGTCTGTTGTAAGGCCCGTTTGCATTTGATGCTTAATGTTTCCGCGACGGCTTGTTGAAATGCGAAAGCGATATCCGCTTTGTCCTGCTCATTTTGCTCGGTGGCATGCAACGCGTTCATTGTGAAGGTTTTCAGGCCGCTAAAACTAAATTCCAATCCTGGTCTGTCGGTCATCGGTCGGGGGAATTTGAAGCGACTCTGGCCCTTGCGCGCTAACTCAGCCAATTTGGGGCCGCCGGGATAGTCCAGGCCTAACAGCTTTGCGGTTTTGTCGAAAGCTTCGCCCGCGGCATCGTCCAGCGATTCTCCGAGTAAGCGGTATTCGCCAATCGCGCGGACTTCGATAAGCATGGTATGGCCGCCTGAAATGAGCAATGCGACGAAAGGGTAGGCGGGCGGATTATCTTCCAGCATCGGCGCCAATAAATGTCCTTCCATATGGTGCACGGCGATAGCGGGTATTTGCCAAGTCCAGGCCAGGCTTTGGGCGGTAGCGGCCCCGACCAATAAAGACCCCATCAAGCCGGGGCCTGCAGTATAGGCAATGCCCTCAATGTCTTTGGCGGTTAATTCGGCTTCTTTTAATACCGTTCTGATTAGCGGAACCAGTTTGCGGATATGGTCTCTTGAGGCTAGTTCGGGAACGACGCCACCATACTCGGCGTGCGTGGCAATTTGGCTGTATAAGGTGTGTGCAATTAAGCCCTTGCTGGGCTGGTAGATGGCGACAGCCGTTTCGTCGCAAGAGCTTTCTATGCCTAAAACATACATTAGTTTTTGAATTAAAGAATTTTATGAGTATAATCGGCCGTTTTCGGCGGGCTTGCTATCGCCGATAGCGTCAAAAGATACTAACATAAATCGGATTATTGATAATGCCATCAGTTAAAGTTAAAGAGAACGAACATTTTGACATCGCGATTCGTCGCTTCAAGCGTGCATGCGAAAAAGCCGGTGTATTGGCTGAAGTACGCCGCCGCGAGTTTTATGAGAAGCCAACCACCGAGCGTAAACGCAAAGGTGCTGCGGCAGTTAAACGTCATTTGAAAAAGCTGGCTCGTGAACGTTATGCGCTGAAAAATCTGCGTCGCGGTCGTCCACAAATTTAAGGCAGACAATGGATGCGTTAAAAAAGCGTATCACGGACGATATGAAAGCCGCGATGAAAGGCGGCGAAAAGGCGAGGTTGGGCGTAATTCGCATGATTTTGGCTGCTATCAAGCAGGTTGAAGTCGATGAGCGTATTGAGCTAAGCGATGAGCGAATCATCCTTGTGCTCGATAAAATGCTTAAGCAGCGGCGCGAGTCCATCAAGCAATTCCGCGATGCCAGTCGCAACGATTTGGCGGAAATTGAGGAGGCTGAGGTGTTGGTTATTCAGGATTTTCTACCGCAACCGCTTAGCGATGCTGAAATCGATGGCATGGTCGCCGATGCTGTCGCTAAAGTCGGCGCTACATCGGTAAAAGACATGGGTGGCGTGATGGCGTTGCTTAAGCCGCAAATGCAAGGTAGAGCTGACATGGCGAATGTCAGTGCGAGAATCAAGGCCTGTTTTATCGCTTAATATCTTGTCGGTAACATGTCCGGCAGGATACCTCGTCAGTTTATAGATGATCTTTTGGTGCGGGTCGATATTGTCGATCTAATCGATTCGCGCGTTCCCCTTAAAAAAACCGGCAGCAATTTTACGGCGCGCTGCCCATTCCATACCGAAAAAACTCCTAGCTTTTCAGTCAATCGCGGCCGGCAGATTTATCATTGCTTCGGGTGCGGAGCCAGCGGTAACGCAATCGGCTTTTTGATGGAGTTTAGTCATCTTGGCTTTGTCGAGGCGGTCGAAGATTTGGCGGCCTTTGCTGGCGTGGATGTGCCTAGGGAGTTGATTGATGGCGAGTCTGTGCAGCCGGATAAAAAGGCTGTGTCGCACATTTACGAGGTGTTGGCGGGAGTTGCCGGGTTTTACGCCGAGCAATTGCGCGGAAATGCCGAGGGTAGTATAGCTGTAGATTATTTGAAAGCCCGAGGCGTCAGCGGCGAGGTGGCGCGGGATTTTTCTTTGGGTTATGCGCCAAATAAGTGGGACGCCCTGGTGGCGCGTTTCGATCAAGCGGATTTGATCGAGGCTGGTATGCTGGTGGTCAGGGATGACGGCAAGGTTTACGACCGCTTTCGTGGGCGGTTGATGTTTCCGATTCGAGACAAGCGGAAACGAGTAGTCGGGTTTGGCGGCCGAGTATTGGATGATTCTTTGCCAAAATACCTTAATTCGCCGGAGACTGTTGTTTTTTCTAAAAGTAAGGAGCTTTATGGGCTTTGTGAGCTTTTAGAAAAGAATAGTAAGCCCGGTCGGATACTGGTGGTAGAGGGTTATATGGATGTGATTGCCCTGGCTCAGTTTGGTATTTCCAATGCGGTCGCTGCGTTGGGTACTGCAACTTCCAAAGCACAAATTGATTTATTGTTCCGATTTACCTCCGAATTGGTGTTCTGTTTCGATGGTGACAATGCTGGCAGGCAGGCGGCCTGGAAGGCTACCGATGCTGCTTTGCCTTGTTTGCGTGACGGCAGACAAATCAAAATAATGCTATTGCCGCAGGGGCAAGATCCGGATTCCCTGTTGCGCGCTGAAAATTTATCCGCGTTTATGGAACGAATTGATAATGCGCGGGTCTTGTCGGATTACTTTTTCGAGAATATTGTCGGTCAATTGGAGTTGGCGACCGTTGAGGGGCGCTCTCAGTTGCTGGCGGCGGCAACACCTTTGCTGGAAAAGGTTCCTGCCGGTTTTTTTAGGGAAATGATGTTTGCCCGTTTGCAAGAGTTGTCGGGTTCCCGAATTGCCGTGGATGTTGTCGAAAATCAGGCTAGACTTAAGGCTAAATTTAATGTTGGCAAAAAAGTCATTCCCTCGCCAAGAATCAGTTTGGCTCGCAAGGTCTTAGGGTTGTTGCTTCAACACCCGCATTTTGCAGGCTTGATTGAGCGTGAAGGGGTCGTGCTGGATGATCTGAGTTTTGCCGGGGTGGAGTTATTAAGAGAGGTGCTGCAGCGGATTGCCCTTGAAAAGCCGGAAAATAGCGCCATCTTGTTGGAGTCTTTCCGAGGAACATCTCAGGAAAAAGCTGTAAAAGCTTTGGCTAGTTTGAATCTCGATGTGCCAGAAGGTGGGGAAGAGTCTGAGTTTTGTGGTGCGTTGCAACAACTTTGTAAACAGGCCAAGGAAGCGATGCTAACCCGATTGATCGAGAAGGAGAGTCGAGAGGGCTTAATGATTGAAGAAAAAGAGGTACTGCGGAAGCTTTTAAGGGATAAGGCTTAGGTGACCGCATTAATTTTTGCCGTTACAATTTCCTGTTCTGCGGCGCTTGGTGCTGAAAACGTATTGTGAGTAAAGAATGAATCAAGAACAACAGCAATCCCAACTGAAACAACTGATAGCAAAAGGTAAGGCGCAGGGTTATTTAACTTATGCGGAAGTCAATGACCATTTGCCTAGCGATATTATCGATCCCGAGCAAATCGACGATATTATCGGCATGATCAATGATATGGGGATTCAGGTTTACGAGGTGGCGCCGGATGACGATGACTCGCTGATAACCTCAGATGCCGTAGTCACTGCAGATGATGATGAGGAAGTGGCTGAAGTCGCTGCCTTGGCGTCTGTCGATAGCGAGTTCGGTCGAACCACCGACCCTGTGCGCTTGTATATGCGCGAAATGGGTTCGGTCGAGTTGTTGACTCGTGAGGAAGAATTAAAAATTGCGAAACGGATTGAAGAGGGGCAGCGCCAAGTAGTGGGGGCCATCGCTCGATCTGGATTTATTGTCGAGACTTTTATCGACGCCTTTGATTCCGTTCAGGTTGAAGACTCCGGCGTGCGGCTCAACGATTTGGTGTTGGGTTTTGTCGATCTCACTGAGGTTGAGGACATTGACGTCAGCGGTATCGAAATTGAAGAGCCTGCTGAGGATGCTGAAGAAGAGAGCAAAACAGTCGATTACGAAGAAGTTAAGCAAAAAGTCGATTTGCTCAGAAAAGCTTTAAAAGCTGCAACAACCTCAGTTAAAAAACATGGTTACGGCCATGATAAAACTGAAAAACTGTTCGATGCGATAGACGAAATATTTTGCGAGTTTAAATGGACGCCGCAGTATTTGAAAAAAATGGTATCCATTTCTGAGGAGTTGATTTCAGCTATTCGCGAAGAAGAGCGTTTCATCCTGGATGTTTGCGTCAAGAAAGCAAAAATGCCGCGTAAGGACTTTATCAACGCGTTTGCAGAGAATGAGGCTAATCTTGAGTGGCTGGATCAATTTATCGCTGCGAGGCCTAATTTTTCCGAGGTTTTCAGCAGTCACCGTGACAATATTAGGGCAGCACAGCAGCGATTGGCCGATATCGAGTCTCGCTACGGCTTGAGCATTGCTGTCCTGAAAAGTATTTGTCGTAGCATCTCCTTAGGGGAGGCTAAAGCCAGGCGAGCTAAAAAGGAAATGATCGAAGCCAATTTGCGCTTGGTTATTTCTATTGCCAAAAAATACACTAACCGCGGCTTACAGTTTCTGGATTTGATTCAGGAAGGCAATATTGGTCTGATGAAGGCTGTGGATAAATTTGAATATCGACGCGGCTACAAATTTTCTACCTACGCAACATGGTGGATCCGCCAGGCGATTACCCGTTCCATCGCTGATCAAGCCAGAACTATTCGTATTCCGGTGCATATGATCGAGACCATTAATAAGCTGAATCGCGTCTCCAGACAGATTTTGCAAGAATTGGGTCGGGAAGCCACGCCTGAAGAATTGGCTGAACGTATGGAAATGCCCGAGGACAAAATTCGCAAAGTGTTGAAGATTGCCAAAGAGCCGATTTCAATGGAAACACCGATTGGTGACGACGAAGATTCGCATTTGGGTGATTTTATTGAAGACTCCAAGATGCTTTCGCCGGTAGAGTCTGCTACAATCGCCGGCCTTCGCGAGTCTACTCAGAATGTATTGGCGGGCTTGACAGCTAGAGAGGCCAAGGTGCTTCGTATGCGTTTCGGTATCAACATGAATACCGACCATACGCTGGAAGAGGTTGGTAAGCAGTTTGACGTGACCCGCGAGCGGATTCGGCAGATCGAAGCAAAAGCGCTGCGGAAATTAAGACATCCTTCCAGATCAGAGCAGTTGAGATGTTTTCTTGACGGCGAGTAAGGCGTTTTCATTGTTCTTAGGCTAGATAATTAAGGGCCCTTAGCTCAGTTGGTTAGAGCTTCCGACTCATAATCGGCAGGTCGTAGGTTCAAGTCCTACAGGGCCCACCACAGATAACAGGCCGTTTGCGCGGCCTTTTTTTATACGCGCAAGTTTTAATTTTGGCGAGGGTGTAACCGTGAATAAAAACTACCTTTTTACCTCAGAGTCTGTTTCGGAAGGCCATCCGGACAAAGTTGCTGACCAAATTTCCGATGCTGTTGTTGATGCCTTGCTGGCTCAAGACCCGCGTTCCAGGGTAGCCTGCGAAACATTAGTGAAGACCGGCATGGTGGTTTTGGCTGGCGAAATTACCACCAATGCTTGGGTGGATACCGAAGAATTGGTCAGAAAAGTAGTTTGCGAAATTGGTTACGACAACGGCGAAATCGGTTTTGACGGTAATAGCTGCGCGGTATTGAATGCCATCGGTAAACAATCGGCCGATATCGCGATGGGCGTTGATGAATCCGAAAATCACGAACAAGGTGCTGGCGACCAAGGTTTAATGTTCGGTTATGCAAGCAACGAAACCGACGTGTTAATGCCTGCTCCCATCACCTATGCGCATCGCTTGGTTGAGAGACAAGCCTTGGTGCGTAAGAATAAAACTCTGACATGGCTGCGTCCGGATGCAAAAAGCCAGGTGACTTTTCGTTACGAAAACAACAAGCCGGTCGCCATCGACGCGGTCGTTCTGTCTACTCAGCATTCTCCAGAAATAGGCGGAAAACAGTTGGAAGAAGCGGTAATGGATGAAATCATCCTGCCGACCTTGCCGAAAGAGTGGCTGCACAAAGATACTAAGTATTTCATCAATCCGACCGGCCAGTTCATCATCGGCGGTCCCGTGGGCGACTGCGGTTTGACCGGTCGTAAAATTATTGTCGATACCTACGGCGGCATGGCCCGTCATGGTGGTGGCGCGTTTTCCGGTAAAGATCCATCAAAAGTGGATAGATCCGCGGCCTATATGGGACGCTATGTGGCAAAAAATATTGTTGCAGCAGGTTTAGCAGAGCGCTGCGAAATCCAGGTGTCTTATGCGATCGGCGTTGCTGAGCCTACTTCCATCAGTATCGAAACCTTCGGTACAGGCAAAATCGAAGAAGAACGCTTGGTGCAAATCGTTCGCGAGCACTTCGACTTGCGGCCCAAGGGCTTGATTGCCCAATTGGATTTGTTAAAACCGATTTATCGCCCAACCGCGTCTTATGGTCATTTCGGTCGCAACGAAGCCAGCTTCAGCTGGGAAAAAACCGACAAAGCAGAAGCATTGAAAGATGCGGCCGGTATTTAATCAGGATCAGGAAAACATTATGAGCCAAGCCGATTACAAAGTTGCCGATTTAGCCCTGGCTGAATGGGGTCGTAAAGAAATTAATATCGCTGAAACCGAAATGCCGGGTTTGATGGCTTTGCGCGCCGAGTTCGGCGCCCAACAGCCATTAAAAGGCGCGCGTATCGCCGGTTGTTTGCATATGACTATTCAAACAGCGGTACTGATTGAAACGTTGACGGCGCTGGGTGCGGAAGTCCGCTGGTCCTCTTGCAACATTTTCTCCACTCAGGATCATGCTGCCGCTGCGATAGCCGCTGCCGGAATCCCTGTTTTTGCCTGGAAGGGCGAAACCGAGGCGGAAGCGGAATGGTGTATCGAACAAACCATTCTTGGCCCTGACGGCTGGTGTCCGAATATGATTCTGGACGATGGCGGCGACCTGACCACCATGATGCACAATAACTTCCCCGAATTGATGGAGGATGTGAAAGGCTTGTCCGAAGAAACCACCACCGGCGTGTTGCGTCTGACCGAAATGGTGGCGAAAGGCACATTAAAAGTTCCGGCGTTTAACGTCAACGACTCGGTTACCAAATCCAAATTCGACAACCTTTACGGTTGCCGCGAGTCTTTGGTCGATGGCATCAAACGGGCCACTGACGTGATGGTAGCCGGCAAAATTGCCGTAGTCTGCGGCTATGGCGACGTCGGTAAAGGTTGTGCGCAATCGCTGCGCGGTTTGGGTGCGACTGTTTTGATCACCGAGATTGACCCAATCTGTGCTTTGCAAGCCGCAATGGAAGGTTATCGCGTGGTGACGATGGACGAAGCGGCGGCTATTGCTAACATCTTCGTTACGGCTACCGGCAACGTTGGTGTAATTACTCACGATCACATGAAAGCCATGCGCGATCAGGCTATCGTCTGTAATATCGGCCATTTCGATTCAGAGATAGACATTGCGTCCTTGCGTCATTACACCTGGGAGAACATCAAACCACAAGTCGATCACGTGATCTTCCCTGACGGCAAGCGCATTATCGTGTTGGCGGAAGGGCGTTTGGTCAATTTGGGTTGCGCCACCGGTCATCCTAGCTTCGTAATGTCAAACTCGTTTTGCAATCAAGTGTTGGCGCAAATTGAGCTTTGGACCAATGCGTCCAGCTATGAAAACAAAGTTTATGTTCTGCCGAAAAAACTCGATGAAAAAGTCGCGCGTTCGCACTTGGCGCAAATCGGTGTAAAGCTGACCGAATTGACGAAAGAACAGGCTGCGTATATTAATGTGCCGGTGGAAGGTCCCTACAAACCGGATCATTATCGTTACTAAGGATTGGGTCAATCCAACAGAAAAGGGGCGCAAGCCCCTTTTTTATGCAAGCTATGAATAATCAAACTATCGTTCAGCGAGATCTCGCCGTGCTCTGGCACCCGTGTAGTCAGATGAAAGACCACGATCCTCGGGCCTCTGCGCCGGATGCGTTGCCGTTGATTCCGATCAAATCGGGCCAAGGCGTCTGGTTGGAAGATTTTGAAGGTAACCGCTATCTGGACGCGATTAGTTCCTGGTGGGTAAATCTGTTCGGTCATGCCAATACCGTTATCAATCAGGCGCTTCGAGATCAGCTTGAGACGCTTGAGCATGTCATCCTCGGCGGGTTTACTCATGAGGCCGCGCTACAACTGGCCGAAAAACTGGTGGAAATCACGCCACCTGGGTTAGATAAATGTTTTTACGCAGATAATGGCTCGTCTGCGGTAGAAATCGCCTTGAAGATGAGTTTTCATTATTGGCGTAATCTCGGACAAACGCAAAAAACCAAATTTATTACGCTGGAAAACAGCTATCACGGCGAAACCCTGGGGGCTTTGGCGGTTGGGAATGTGGCTTTATACAAGGAAACCTACGCGCCATTGTTGATGGATGTGATCACGGTAGCCGGCCCGGATTGCTATCATCGTGAAGACGGCGAAAGTTGGGAAGCTTATTCGATTCGCCGTTTCGCCGCCATGGAGCAAGCCTTGGCGCGACACGCTGATGAAGTTTGCGCGGTGATTGTTGAGCCGCTGGTACAGTGCGCCGGTAGTATGCGCATGTATCATCCGGTGTACCTAGAATTACTACGTGAAGCCTGCGACAAATACCAAGTGCATTTGATCGCGGACGAGATTGCAGTGGGCTTTGGTCGCACCGGAACCATGTTTGCCTGTGAGCAAGCGGCAATCAGCCCGGATTTTATCTGCCTATCCAAAGGGCTAACCGGCGGTTATTTACCCTTGTCAGCGGTCTTGACCAGCAATCAGGTCTATCAAGCTTTTTACGACGACTACCAGAATCTCACTGCCTTTTTACACTCGCATAGCTATACCGGCAACGCATTGGGCTGCCGGGCGGCCTTGGCGACGCTGGGGATATTTCACCAGCAAAATGTGATCGCTAATAATCGGTATTTGGCGGGGCTGATGACTAAAACCGTAGAGCGATTTAAGGAGCATCCTAATGTCGCCGAAGTACGGCAAACCGGCATGATCGTCGCTATCGAATTGGTCAAAAATAAGCATACGCGCGAAGCCTATCCTTGGCAGCAGCGACGCGGTTTGGCAGTTTATCGCTATGCTTTGAGTCGCGGCGTGTTGCTGCGGCCCTTGGGGAATGTGATTTATTTCATGCCGCCTTATGTGATCAACGAGCGGGAGATACAACTGATGGCAGATGTGGCCTGGCACGGTATCCAACTGGCGGTGCAGGACTAATGCGAGTGTCGCGTTTATATGTCGCTGAGCCGCTCAATGTGGGCGGCCGCATCGAATTGGATGACGATGCGGCCCATTACGTGCGCAGTGTGTTGCGCTTAAAGCAGGATCAGAACATCGTGCTTTTTAACGGCCACGGCGGAGAATATCTGGGTAGTTTCAGCGAAGTCAGCCGCAAGACCGTGCGGGTAGAAATCGAGCAGTTTATTGAGCGTAATGTCGAATCACCGCTGGCGATCAATCTGGGTTTGGGTATTTCTCGTGGCGACCGAATGGACTGGGCGGTACAAAAAGCCGTTGAACTGGGTGTCACGCGCTTAACGCCCTTGGTAACGGAGCGTTGCGTGATCAAATTCAACGACGATAAAAAACAGCAACGCTTGCAGCATTGGCAGCATATTGTGCAGCACGCAGCCGAGCAATCCGGAAGAACTTATTGTCCGGTAATTGGCGAGATTACCCACTTAAGCGATTGGGTGAGCGAACAGCAAGGATTAAGCTTGTTTCTCGATCCTTATGCCGAGCAATCCCTAGCGGACCTGAACCCGGAAAATCTAAGTGTTACCTTGCTCTCCGGACCCGAAGGCGGCTTCAGCGAACAAGAACGACAAATTGCCAAGGCAGCGGGATTTATTCCGGTGCGGATGGGGGCCCGGATCTTGCGTACCGAAACCGCAGTGTTATCAGCATTGACCGCTGTGCAAACCTTATGGGGAGATTTTCGTTGATCCGCTGGCTTGTCTACGCCTTGGCGCCCTTGCTCCTATTGGTCATCGCGGCCACTATGGCGAGCATGCTGGGGTACGGTTTGCTGTGGCTTGCCGGCGATATTTTGCCGTTGGCAAAAGTCATCAGCAAAATTACCTTGGTGCTGTTGCTGCTGAGTATTTTTCCGTTAAAGAACTATCTGCAATTCAGTTGGGCGGATTTGGGATTTGCTCCCAGAGTGATATTTTTCAAACAAATGGGTCATGGTTTGGCTTTGGGCTTATTGACCTTGCTGCCGGTGCTATTGACGCTGTATTGGCTGGATGTTCATGTCTGGGACGATACCCGGCATTGGACCGTGGGTAAAATAGCCGAAAAAATCGGATTGGGTTTGTTTTTTGCGATGCTGATTGCGGTCGGCGAAGAAATGCTATTTCGCGGCCTGCTGCTGGGTGCTTTACGTCGGAAAATGTCAATGATGGCTGCCGTAACCATCAGTTCCATCTATTATGCGGCGCTACATTTTTTAAAAAGTAAGTCGCAACTGGTTTACGCCGATTTAACGCCGGGCAGTGGTTTAAAATTAATGGCCGAAGCTTTTGCCAACTGGTTAAATCCGCAGATAATCAGCGCCTTGTTGGCTTTATTTGTGGTTGGCGTGTTTTTAGCAATCCTCAGAAGCCGAGCGCCGCAAAGTCTGGGTCTGTGTATCGGTTGTCATGCTGCTTGGGTGTGGCAAATTAAGGTGAGCAGAGATTTGTTCAACGTCAATTTGCAAGCCGATTCGCTGTTTCTGGTCAACACCTATTACGATGGTGTGGTGGGTCCTTTGGTCAGTAGCTGGTTGGTATCGGCGCTAATTGTTTATGGGGTGTGGACCCAGTGGCAAGCTAAAGCCGCACGCGGCGATTAGATCAAAACCCCATACCAACTTGAAAAAATGATTGCCAGATACCATGGTGTTTTGCAATATTTCTCCCCATCATTTCCAGTGCATCATAAGAGGACATATTTATGCGCAGAGTCAGACCGAACACTTCCGTTCTTCTGTTAACTTTACTGGTCGCCGGTTGTGCTAGCGAGCCAGCCGCCCCGACCAAGCAGGCGGACAAAATTCTGTCCGGTGAACAAATGTTGCGAGATAGTCAGGGCATTGCGCAGTTGGGTAGCCGTTGGCAGGAAGGTAAGCAAATGGTCGAACGCGGACAAGTGATGCAACGTGAGGGTCAGATAAAGATCGACGAAGGCCGCAATCTGGTCGAGGAAGGCCAAAAAATCATGCGTGAAAGTGAAGAAGGTTATAAAAACATAAAACAGTAGGCAATCCTTATGTAGTTGCCGGATGCTTTTTGTAAAGTTTAAGCGATGATAGGGTTTTTCAGTCCGGTGGCTGGCAGCGTTTAAGCGCTTTTGCTACCGGATTGATGCGGTTAGGCCGCGTTGCTGTCTTGAACCTTTGGGTTTTGCGGGACTAAGGTTAAGACGGGTTTGGATATTTTAACGCCTGAGTGATGGATATCCCTGTATTCCAGCTGCGTGTTGTAGCAAAAAGCGCATAGCGAAGTATTTGGCAAAAATTGCAATTCGTCTGGCGGAATTTCATCCCCGCACCTTGAGCAAAAGCTTAACTGCGTTGCCTTTGGTTTCATGTTTCCCCCTCTTTCTCATAAAAATCGCTGCTGAGGATAAACGGAATATTTCTTGTCTTCTGTTGGAACGCCGGCATTTTTCAACACTCCGTTGTTAGGGCAATGTGATAAAGTCCAAAGTTCCTGAACTAACACCGGGAGATCGGCGCTAATCGGTGATTGCGGCATAGTGCAAATATGCGAAATATCTAATGCGATTATCCAAGCACTGACGATTCTGTAGCAAGCTTTTTTCGTTGTGGGACGCAAGAATCTAAAAAATATGCTAGTCCAAGTGCTTTAGGGGGATTATGCGTCGGAGCAAGCTGCTATGAGAGATGAGATGAATCAGGTGGGCCGCATTGAGGACGCGCAGGGGCCGGTGGTCGATGTGCGTTGCGAATATCTGCCGCCAATCGGCCAGGCGCTTGATGTTGTGAACGTTGCGGGCCGCTATGTGCTGGTCGTGTTTCAGCATCTGGAGCCTACGCTGATTCGGGCGATTGCTTTGCATTCGGTTTCGGGCTTATTTCGCGGCATGCCTGTGTTTGATCGTGGCGACGCTTTGAATGTGCCGGTCGATCCCAGTTGTTTGGGGCGCATGTTGAATGTGTTCGGCGATCCGCTTGATGGTGGCCTGCCATTACCTAACAATAATTTCCGCAATATTCTCTCCGCTCCGCCCTTATTGTCCGATACCCTGCCGGCCTCGCAAATTCTGGAAACCGGTATCAAGGTCATCGATCTGCTTTGTCCGTTCGTGCGCGGCGGTAAGACCGGCTTGTTCGGCGGTGCCGGTGTCGGCAAGACTGTGCTGATGATGGAGTTCATGCACGCGGTCAGCGTGGCGATGCAAGGCGTATCGGTTTATGCCGGTGTCGGCGAACGCATGCGCGAAGGCCACGAACTCTGGCATGAAATGGCCGATGCCGGCGTATTACCCAAAGCACTGCTGGTCTACGGACAAATGGACGAATCGCCCGGCGTGCGCTTTCATGTCGGCTACACCGCGCTGGCTTATGCTGAATATTTGCGCGACACACTGGATACCGAAGTATTGTTTCTGATGGACAATATTTTTCGCTTCGTTCAGGCTGGCAGTGAAATTTCCGGTTTGCTGGGGCGGATGCCGGCCACGGTCGGCTATCAACCCACTTTGCTGACCGAAGTTGCGTCGCTGGAAGAACGTATCGTCTCCACCCAATCCGGCTCCATCACCTCGGTTCAGGCCGTGTATGTGCCGGCCGATGACATGTCGGACCCGGCAGTGGCTACCATCCTCGGGCATTTGGATAGCGTGGTAATCTTGTCGCGGCAACAGGCCGCCAAAGGCATTTATCCGGCCATAGATCCTTTGCGGTCCAGCAGCAGGATCATGGATCACCATATCCTGGGCGACCGGCACTATCAGGTGGCGCGTGCCGTGCGCGAGCATTTATCGCGCTATCGGGAATTGGAAGATATTATCGCCATGCTCGGTATCGAAGAACTCTCCCAAGAGGACCGCCGCATCGTCGAACGGGCGCGCCGCTTGCAACGCTATCTGACCCAACCGTTTACTACTGTCGCCGATCATACCGGCATGCCGGGCGTGCGCGTGCCGTTGGCGCAAACTATTGCCGACTGCGAAGCATTTATGGACGGCAAATACGACCAGCTCAGCGAAGCCGATTGCTATATGAAAGGCGCAATGTTGGTATGAACGGTTTTGCGTTAACGTTGCTGGATAGCCGCGGTGCCGCGCATTTCGATACCGTCACCCAGTTTATTGGTGCCGATGCCGAAGGCAGTTTCGGGGTTTTGGCGGGACATATTCACTGCGTGGCCTTACTGAGATACGGACTGGCCCGTTTCTGCGATCAAGCCGGTGTCTGGCATTATTTGGCCTTGCCCGGCGGTGTGCTGCGCTTTTCTGACAATCAACTGACGGTGACGACGGTGCGCTATTTTCTCGGCAAAGACCGCGATGCCATCTGCGAACGACTCGCGGCGGAAATGGCCCAAGCCGATTCCGAAGTGCACACCGCGCGGGCGACGCTGTCGGAAATTGAACATTCTTTGGTGCGGCGCCTAGCCGAACTGAGTAGTCGCGGAGCAGCGGGAATAGTGCTATGAGTTTTCGCAACAAATTAATCGAACACACCCGCCGCGATCTGCGCCGCTTGGAAGATAAAGCCCGCCGCCCGGCGACCTGGGTTGGCATGCTGTTTTATGGCGGCACATTGGGTTTACTGTTTGTAGTGCCTATCGTCGCCGGTGCGTATTTGGGCCGGTGGTTGGATACGTTGGCTGCCGGCTATTCGGTGCGCTGGACTGTCAGTTTGATCGTGTTGGGTATTGTGGTCGGCGCTTATAATGTTTTTCGATTTTTGCAGGAAAAAAGCTGATTTTTTTCGGATATATTCTTCACGAAAATTCGAAATGAGCGCTATTATTTGTTGAAAATACACGAGGAATATTTTACGACTCTTCGGCGTAGCAAACTTTACATCGATCAATGTTGCATCCAATAACCAGACCAAAATGAAACCACCCTTGCTGCGTTTAACTCTTCCCTTATTAGCCTTATTGTTACTAAACGCTTGCACCAGCAGTTCGCCGGTAAAGCGAGAGAAAATGGCTTCGGTTAGGCCGAATATCGTCCAACAGCGACCGTCTTATCAACCCCAGCCGGCACCGTATAAACCAGCGTTTTATACAGGGACTTTCCCAAAGCCCGCAGCGTTGGAGCCGGCCGTGGATTTCTGGCGAAAAACCTATGCGGTCTGGCAGCGTTCCGAAGTGGCGTTTCATGACGACCGTTATTTGGATGTCGTCTACGAGGTGATGACCTTGCCGGGCTATGTCGCAGAAGGCCTGACGGCAGAACAAAAAGATATGATCAGCCAGCGCCGCGAATATTGGAAAGCACAATTGGCCGAATTGGAAAGTAAAGTGCGTTATGGCGCGGCGTTGAACGCCAACGATCGGCAATTGATCGCCAAGCTGGAAAGTAACGGCAGATCGCTCAATAGCGTGTTGCCTAGCCTTAGCGACAGACTGCGTTCGCAGCGCGGCACGCGTGAGCGCTTTAAACGTGGTTTGGAGATCAGCGGCCGCTATGATTTGCAGTTTAGAAAAACCTTCCGCGATGCCGGCTTGCCTGAAGACTTGGCTTATCTGCCGCACGTCGAGTCCTCGTTTCAACCATCCGCCAAATCCTCCGCCGGCGCGGTCGGCATGTGGCAATTTACTAAAGCCGCCGCCAAAACCTTCATGCCTAGTGGTGATCGTGTCGATCAACGCTACGATCCTTTCGTCTCCGCCAACGGCGCAGCCCGATACCTGTCGTACGCTTACGGCAAACTCGGTGACTGGCCGGCGGCTGTGACCTCTTACAACCACGGTATCGGCGGTATGAAGCGTGCACAAAACCAAGTCGGCAGCGACTTCGTGCGTATCGTAGATACCTATGACGGACCGGCTTTCGGGTTTGCCTCGCGCAATTACTATGCGCAATTCCTGGCCGCCCGCGAAATTGCTTCCAACCCCGAGCAGTTTTTCAGGGAAGGCGTCCGCTATGAAAGTCCGTTGGCACCCGGTCAATACTTGGCTATCGAATAAGTTAACCTTATCGCTCCGGCCTTTTCCAGGTTGGAGCGCGTAACGCCAAGGGTCAAATGTAGTTAGGGCAAAGCAGAGCGAAGCCCAACTAAATTAAAATGAGGGGGCGAGGCTGGCTTTCGGTTATTCCCTTAAGTTTATCGAGGTGCGGACATGAACAACGCAGAATCTGTTGCCACCACTGTTTTTCAACTCGGCCCACTGGCGATCAGCAACACAGTTGTGACGACTTGGGGGGTGATGCTGGGTTTTGTGTTGTTAACCCTGTTGCTGCGCTTCAGTCACCAGTCATCCCCATTGCAAAATTTGCTCGAAGCGGTGGTTGTGGCCATAGAAGGCGCGATTGCCGAAGTGTTGCCGGCGGCATCGGTACGGCAGGTGCTGCCGTTCGTGGCCAGCTTATGGCTGTTTGTCCTGGTGGCTAATCTGGTGGGGTTAATTCCGGAACTACATGCACCTACCCGCGATTTGTCCGCCACCGCCGCATTGGCGGTGCTGGTGTTCGGGTCTACTCACTGGTTCGGGATTCGTGATCGCGGCTGGCCGCAACATTTTCGCCATTATGTCGAGCCAAGCATCATCCTGTTACCGTTTCACATCATCAGCGAATTTACCCGCACCCTGGCTTTGGCCATCCGCCTATTCGGCAACATCATGAGTCTGGAAATGGCGGCCTTGCTGGTATTGTTGATTGCCGGCTTTCTGGTGCCGGTGCCATTATTGATGCTGCATGTAATCGAAGCGGTGGTGCAGGCCTATATCTTTGGTATGCTGGCGCTGATTTATATAGCCGGTGCGTTGGAACCTGGCGAATCCGATACATCCGCAATTCCCGAGGAATAGTCATGAACGACATCCATTTATTCAGCATGATTTCCACCGGCGTGGCCGGGCTGGTGATCGCCCTTGGTACGATGTTGCCGGCTCTGGCAATGGGTAAAGCCATCGCCGCCGCTTTGGAAGCTCTGGCTCGCCAGCCGGAAGCCGAAAAGACCATCACTCGTACCTTGTTTATTGGTTTGGCGATGATAGAGTCTTTGGCGATTTATTGTTTGGTGGTGGCCCTGATTGTGTTGTTTAGAAATCCGCTGCTTGAATATTTTTTAAAATAACTCAACGAAGATTGCTATATGACGCTCCAATCGTTTACTTGGACTCTTTGTCCAACCATTCAATGAATTTGTCGAAAATAAATTTACTGCCGCGCATGGAAAGATGATCGTCGTCGTAAAAATAAGACATGTCATCGTGCATGCCGCCGCAGGTCGATTCATCGCATAAATATTCGTAGGCGGGAAAAATCTTAATCTGCTTATGCGTGGCGGCATTGATAGCATCGACCGCTCGTCTGTAGTTTATATTGCGTTCTTCAAAAGACTTTCTGGAAACATCGCACTCGGGCAGAGCTCTTTCGGTAATGCGCACTGGGCGCTCGTCCACACAGTTTTTAGCGCTTATACCAATCTCCGGTACGTCTTCAATAAAAACCACCGCCTTGCCCAGCTTTAAAATCTCATTGATGGTTGCGACATAGCCGGAAACAAACTGGTTGTAATTTTCCGTCAATACATCATCCGGGCTTCTAACAATCCGATAGAGGTTTTTAGAATCAGTATTGCCGAAGCCAAAACCTTCAATGTACATCGCGCCTCTGGTCGCAAACACGACGCGTTGAATTGACGGGAATTCCTTCAGCAGCTTCAACACGATAGGAACGACTACTCGGCATCTTGTCGACTTTTCTGCAAACTCTTCCGTGGGATTAATGCTCACCAGATCGATAAACGGCAGGCAGCCATTCACACCTACTAATGCCAGATCGTTCGAGCCATTGGAAATAGAATCGTAGACAAATTGCGCGGCGTGACTATCGCCGACCACCAGCATTTTTGGGGTGGCGGTGGTAAAGCGGCACATCAAATAATTGTAACTGGCCCCCTCCAATACCGTCTTACAGCGCTCATCGACCCAGTCCTCCGGCGTGTTGTAGAGCACTGTGCCGTTTACATCGGCATACATTTTGGTTTTAGTCTGCGCATCGGCTTGACGAAACTCCAGGCCATCCCGGGAATATGAAGCGTAACCGACATAGCCGATACCCAGCATCAGCAGCAGCAGTACCGCGGTCTTGGCTCTGCTGTGACTACCCAAACGTATTGGTTTTTCCACCAGCCTGTAGGTCAGCCAAGCTAATGCTACGGCCAGTAACACCGCAATGGCGCGAATATTCATGCTGGGTACGTCGGTCTCGATGATTTGCGCAAAAGACAGCAGGGGCCAGTGCCACAAATACAAGGGAAAACTAATTAAGCCGAACCAGACCGCCAGCGGGTGGGATAAGACGATGCGATTAACCCAGGCATTCGGTCCGGCCGATATGATCATGACCGCAGCCAACATCGGGATCACCGCCCAACGGCCTGGGAAATTGAGATCCTTATTGATGATGAAAAAACCGAAGGTCAGCAGCAGCATGCCCAGAATAGACAGTGCGTTGGCCAGTGTTTTGCCGTCGGCGGCGTGAGAGTTTCGATAAACCGCGCCAGCCAGCCAACCGTCGAGCTTCAGCTTGATAGCAGAGAACGAGTCTTTCTTGTAGAGCGTCGTCCAGGCCAGCAAACTACCGCATAACAGCTCCCAAAACCGGGTTTGCGGAGAGTAAAACGTTGCGACAGGATGGGCGATGACGCCTGTGATATTCAGGCCGAAAGAGACGATGGCAATCAGAACCGTAATGGTCAACAGATTGAAGTTCCGCTCCCAGGCAAACCAAAGCAACAAGGGCCAGACGATGTAAAACTGTTCCTCGATGCCTAAACTCCAAAGATGCAGCAAGGGTTTAGTTTCGCCGGAGTTGTCGAAATAGCCGGCCTCGCTCCACAGCACAATGTTGGAAACGAATCCCGCGCCGGCGGCAATATGCTTGCTCAACTGCTTGTATTCGTCGGCAAACAGCGCGAACCAACCGAAGACGTAACAGGCTACCAACACCAGAATCAGGGCCGGAAAGATCCGTTTAACCCGGCGGGCATAAAATTCGGTGAAGCTGAAAGTACCCTTTTCCAGATTCTGAAAAATGATGGTCGAAATCAGATAGCCAGAAATCACAAAGAAGATGTCTACACCTATAAATCCACCTTGCAAGCTCTTGGGAAACGCATGAAAGGCGATAACCGAGAGCACGGCAATCGCTCTTAAGCCGTCAATATCGGGCCGATACTTGGGGTGTGACAGATGTTCTTGCAAAGAGGTCATAGGGTAAAGAAATGCTAAGTGGGTTCGGGCTTTCCGTCTTATCTGCTCTGGCCTAGGTGGTCGGGCAGGCTCTAGCCTGGAAAGGCGGGGCGTATTCTAAGCCGTAAGTATTCGAGCCTCAAGACGTGCCTAAACGGCAAGCTACGCGGGCTAAATTTTCAGACATCGAAACCATTGCGGGGTTTAAGATAGCGGAGAAACCAAAAATCGGCGGTATTTTCGCAACAACGCCGCAAGTTCATATTCAACAAAATGGGTTACCCATCCATGATGCAATTCGACTGGACAACCTTTATCCTGGAAATCCTCAACTTCCTGGTCCTGGTGTGGATACTGCAACGCTTTCTGTACCGCCCGGTGCTGGCAATGCTCGATGCCCGGCAGCAGCGCATCAAAGACGAAACCGAGCAGGCCGCACTATTGCGCAACGAAGCGGAAGCCCTGCGCCAACAATACGAACAACGACTGGCCGCTTGGAATCAACAACAAGAAACCAGTCGCCGGCAACTAGACGAGGAGTTAGCGCAGTTACGCAATACCGCGACGGAGAATTTGAAACAAACCCTGGCGGACGAAGAAGCTAAATTGCGGGTCCGTAACCAGACGTTGATCGCGGCAAGGGAAGCGGCTTTGGTAAGAGAAGCGGCGGGCGCGGCTTACGGGCAAGCAGCGGCTATGTTGCAACGATTAGCATCGCCGCAATTGACGCAGCGCATCGTCGAGGTCTTTCTGCAGGACCTGCTTGATATGCCGGACAGCGAGCTAGCGGCGCTGCGCAAAGCCGCGGCGATGTTGATTGCTGCTTCTGCGGTCGACGTGCTCGGCGCGCACCCGTTGAGCGAAGCAGAGCGATCACGGATAACGGAAACCTTGTCGAGCGTTGCCGGACAAAGCTTGCAAATCACCTTCAAGGAAGACCCTTCATTGATTGCCGGCCTGCGCGCCATAGTCGGCGAATGCCAATTGCACGCCAATCTGGCCGATGAGCTGGCGTTTTTCCGGCGCCAAGCCAATCATGGTTGAGTCGGTTAAACCCTACCAATTCGGCCTGCGCTTATCTGAGCGCGGCTACGTGGCCGGTATTGGCGATGGCATTGCCTGGATCCGCGGCTTGCCCACGGCGCGGCTTGACGAATTGATCGGTTTCGACGACGGCAGCACCGGCTTGGTGTTTCAGCTGGGCCGGGAAGTGTTGGGGGCGATTCTGTTGTCGCAAAACCGTGGCGTCACAGCCGGCATGGCCGTGCAACATATCGGCCGTAAGTTGGAAGTGGGTGTTGGCGATACTTTATTGGGACGGGTGGTCGATCCGCTCGGTAGTCCGCTGGACGGTTTACCGCCGCCGGAATTGCGCCAGTTTCGCTCATTGGAAGCTGCCGCGCCGCCCATCATCGAGCGCGATTTCGTCTCCGAACCTTTATACACCGGCTGCAAGATTGTCGACACCTTGATTCCCATCGGCAAGGGCCAGCGGCAATTGATCATCGGCGACGACGGCATCGGCAAAAGCGCGCTGGCCCTGGACGCCGTGCTGAATCAACGCGGTCGCAATGTGTTGTGCGTGATGGTGTTGATCGGCCAGCCGCGTTCTTCCGTCGCCGGTACGATAGAAGCGCTGCGCCAGGTCGACGCGTTGGCCTATACCGTAGTGGTGGTCGCCGAAGCCAACGCTTTACCGGGTTTTCGCTATCTGGCGCCGTTTGCCGGCTGCGCGATTGCCGAGCATTGGATGCGCATGGGCCGTGACACCTTGGTGGTCTACGACGATTTGACGCGCCATGCCCAGTCCTATCGCGAGTTATCGCTGCTATTGCAACGGCCGCCAGGGCGGGAAGCCTATCCGGGTGATATTTTTTATCTGCATTCCCGGCTGCTGGAGCGCTCGACCGTATTGTCGTCGGCCTATGGCGGCGGCAGCATGACTGCTTTGCCGATTATCGAAACCCGCCAGGGCGAGCTGTCGGCGTATATCCCCACCAACTTGATCTCGATCACCGACGGCCAGATTTATCTGGAAAGCAAGCTGTTCGCGGCGGGCATGCTGCCGGCCATCGACATCGGCCGTTCGGTGTCGCGTATTGGCGGCAAGGCCCAGCATCCGGCCATCAAAACCGCTTCTGCGCATATTCGTTTGGATTATTTGCAGTTTTTGGAGCTGGAGTTGTTCGCCCGCTTCGGAACCCGTTTGGAAGCCGGTGTCGAGGAAAAGCTGCAACGCGGCCGCTTGCTGCGGGAAATATTGAAACAGGATCGCTTGCAACCCTTGTCCGAACGGGCTCATCTGGCCTGGTTGCTGGCATACGGCGAGGGTTTGCTGGAAAACCTCAAACCGGAACAGGCGGCTGGCGTATTGGCAGAGCTACTTGCAAAATTGCCGGATACGTTGACCTTGGAGTCGCCGAAAAAGCAATGGTTGTCAGTGTTGCGGCAACTCTTGGCGGATAAAGCATGAGCCAGCGTCGGGAAGTCGAGGCGCGCTTAGCCTTGTTCGACGATTTGTCCGGCATTCTCGGCGCGATGCGCAGTTTTGCCTTGGCCGAGTTGCGGAAAGTGGGTAAGCGCGAAGCCGCGCAACAACACGTCGTGCAATCGCTGGAAACGGCATTGGCCGATTTAGCCAACAGCTTGCCGGAGCCGGCTTTAAGCGCGCCAGCGAAAGACATCTGGCTGTTATTCGGTTCCGTGCGCGGCTTTTGCGGCAGCTTTAATGAAGATGTGATTCGCTACTGGCGCCAAAATGCCGATCAGCAAGGTCCGTTGATTCTACTCGGCGAACGCCTGCACCAAATGGTTGAGGCACGCGCCGCATTGCAACGGCTGCGCGGTGCCGAAGGTGGTCTGGATGCGCCGACGGCGATAGATAGTATTCTGACGGCGGTGGCAGAGCTGCGCGGCGTCGAATTTGGATTGATAGCTTGTATTCGTGACGAACAAGGGGCGCGCAGCCAACGCCTTTGGCCTCTGGCGAATGTGGCCAGCCATGCCAGACCAAACCCGCCGCTGACTTTCGCGCCGGCAGCGGAAGTGGCGCAAGGCGTTGCCGAACATTATCTGTTTCATACTTTGCTGGCGTTATTGTTACGCTCGATTCGGGTAGAAAACCACATGCGGCTGATGCAGATGGAAACCGCGTTGCGGCATCTTGAGCGCGGTGGCGAAGAACTGCAACTGCAACGCAATCGGCTGCGTCAGGAAGAAATCGTCGAGGAAATCGAGTTGATGGTGGGGCGGCATGGCAGCGCTGCCGGCTTATAAGCCGTATTTCTTACGTTTTCGCCAAAAAGTTGCCCGGCTCATCCCTGCAAATTGCGCGGCCTGTTCCAGATTGTCCGGGTTATTTGCCAAGGCTTCACGGATCAATTCCGCTTCGTTTTGACTTTTTGAGCGCAGTGCAGCGTGCTGGTCAAGCGTTGCTGCCGGTCTAAGTGGCTCACGAAACTCGGGCGGCAAATCGCCTATGCCGAGCTCGCTGCCGCGGCCTACCGCATAGGCGTATTCGACCACATTATTCAATTCCCGGACATTGCCCGGCCAGCGGTAATCCAGCAGCAGGCGCATCGCTTCCGGTGCGATGCGGTCGATATGGCGATGGCCTTGGGTGTTATGCCGGTCTATCAGATGTTGCAGCAACAGGCTGATGTCCTGGCGGCGCTCGCGTAGCGGCGGCAGAAAGATCGGCACTACGCGTAAGCGATACATCAAATCCTCTCGAAACCGCCCCGCCTTGACCTCCTCGCGTAGCGATCTATGCGTGGCGGCGATAATCCGCACATCCACGCTGACCGCGCTATCGCCGCCCACCGGTATGAAATTGCGCTCCTGTATCACCCGCAGCAACTTGGCTTGCAGCTCCAATGGCAACTCCGCTATTTCGTCCAAAAATAAAGTACCGCCGTTGGCGCGTTGAAACAGGCCGGCATGGTTACGCACCGCGCCGGTGAATGCACCTTTGACGTGGCCGAACAATTCGCTTTCCAACAGGCTGGGGGTCAAGGCTGCGCAGTTGATCGCCAAAAACGGCTGATAGTGCCGCGGGCTTTCCAGGTGCAATGCATGCGCTACCATCTCTTTGCCGGTGCCGGATTCGCCGCGGATTAACACGGTGGCTTCGGTTTCGGCGACGTTGCGGATGATTTTGATGGCCTCTTTCATGGCGGGGTCGCGTGACAGAATGCCGTGAAAGCTGTCGCTGTCGTCCGATTTTTGTTCCGGGGCTGTGTCGCTTTGTGCTTGCAGAAATTCAATCGCCCCGGCGAAGCCGCCGTTGCTATCGTAGAAGGCGCGCGCGGTTCGATAACAATTCAGCGTTCGGCCATCCCGACGATGTATCCGCACCGCTTGCGACTTGACGATGCCGAGTTCGGCCAAGTTGCAGGGGTCGTTGCCGCTGTCGCAATTCAGCGCGGTTTTGCAGGGTTTGCCTATGGTCTCGGTCGCGCTCAAACCGAACAATTGTTCGGCGCCTTTGCTCCACAGCAAGATGTCGCTATTGCTGTCCACGATAAAGGCCGCGCCGCTTTCGAATAAGTCGGTCAACACTTCTACGACTTGATCGGCGCCGATTTGGCCGAGCCAGCGTTTGAATAGGGGGGAAGAAGATGCCATGCGTTCAATCTCGCGTTGTTTCAGTTATGTTTCAAGTGTATCAGTATCGTTTCAATATTTCATATTGAAACGCCAAGCTTGGCCATCGCCAGGTCGCTTCATCAAACCTATCGACTCAATTCTTTAAGGTAAGAAAACTAAAATAATAAGTTAAAACAAGGGTATATCTCTATGTGGCCCATGCTGCGGAGAGCTGATTTTGTGGGCCGTGCGGATATAAATACTGCCGGTAAACTGGCACGAGTATTGATATACAACTCTTATATTCTTCTTACTTTGCGCTAAATGAGGCGGGTCATGATTTTCAGACAACTCTTCGAAACAGAAACTTCCACCTACAGTTACTTGTTGGGATGTGAACGCAGCCGTCGCGCCTGCCTGATCGATCCGGTGGCTTCGGAACTGCCGATTTATATCGATTTGCTGCAAAGCCTGAATCTGCAGCTGATTTACACATTCGAAACCCATGTGCACGCCGACCACATCACCGGCGCCGGTTTGTTGCGGGAAAAACTTGGCAGCAAGAGCGTGGTGCATCGGGATGCCGGCGCGCTGTGCGCCGATTTGCTGGTTACTGACGGCGTGTTATTGCAAGTCGGCGATCTGGATATTCAGGTCCGGCATACCCCCGGCCATACCGGCGGTTGCGTCAGTTATGTGATGGCTGATCGGGTGTTTACCGGCGATGCATTGTTGATCGGCGGTAGCGGGCGCACCGATTTCCAGCAAGGCGATGCCGGCCAGCTTTACGACAGCATCACCGGCAAGTTATTCACATTACCGCCTGATACCCTGGTGTATCCGGGACATGATTACCAGGGTAATACTGTGTCTACCATCAAACAGGAAATGGCAAAAAACACCCGCTTGGGCCAGGGGCGCACACGTGACGAGTTTATCGGCATCATGAGTGAGTTGAAGTTGGCGTATCCCAAGTTTATCGATCAGGCGCTGCCGGCCAATCAGTCTTGTGGGACGCCTGCCGAGTAGGCGGAGTTAGCCGATGATCCTGACGCTAATCTTGGCAATCTGTATCGGCCTGCTGCTGGGCTTGCTGGGCGGCGGCGGCTCGATTTTGACGGTGCCGATGCTGGTCTACGTGCTGCATGTCCCGCCCAAGACCGCTATTGTCACCTCATTTGTGGTGGTGGGGGTCTCCAGCCTGATGGCTTTGATCCCGCATGCGCGACGCGGCCATGTCTGCTGGAAAAGCGCGCTGGTATTCGGTTTGGCCGGCATGTTGGGCGCATTCGGCGGCGGCCGTTTGGCCGGCCATTTTTCCGGTGACTGGCTCATGGTGTTTTTTGGAGCGATTACATTTTTGACCGGTCTGGCGATGATCTTCAAGAAAGCCCCAAGCCAGCCGGCTGTTGAGCAGACATTACCGATGTGTCCTTTACAAACACCGATATTGCGCTTGTTGTTCGACGGGATTTTAGTCGGTGGGCTGACCGGCTTGGTGGGGGTCGGGGGCGGATTTTTGATCGTGCCGGCATTGACCTTGCTGGTGGGTTTACCGATGCCGGCCGCTATAGGGACTTCGTTGTTGGTTATTGTCATGAACGCCAGCGCCGGCTTGAGCGGCTACGCGAATCACGCCCAACTGGATATTCCGTTGATGGCGCTGGTGACGGCGGGTGCGGTTATGGGCAGTTTTCTGGGAGGCTGGTTATCCAACTTCATCAGCGCGGCCGCGTTAAGGCGCGGGTTTGGCTGGTTTGTGATGCTGGTGGCGGTGTATGTATTGTTTAACGCGCTGAGCTGGCAACTGTTGGCATCCTTAGAGCTGTGGCAGGATGACGAACGTGCCTGGCGACGAGGCTTGGCAGGTTTAGCCGCCTTATTAGCGCTTGGCCTGATAGGCAAGCGCATTCATAGCCGCACGCCGCGTAGCGAAGCGTTGCCAATGTCGCCCCGCCATCATCTATGAATTAGGCTAGACTAATATTGACGGTTGTGCTATGCCGTTGATTCCGCCATGCGGTGCTAACCGTCTGGCGCATAACTATAAAAATCGTTTGAGGAGGGTATATGTCTTATTCAATCAATACGTCACGTCGGCGCTTTTTTGCGCAAACTGGAGCCGGATTAATGGCGTGGGCTGGCGCGCCCGCATGGCTTAGAGCGATGGAAAACATGGGCGAGATGCCGACGATGCCGCCGCGTAAAGCCTCGGCAAATTTTCACCCGGACGTGGAATTGGATTTGATTTGCAAACCAAACGCGGTGGCTATTTTGCCCGGCCAGCCCACGCGCGTGCAGCAGTATTTTGCCAAATTGGTGAAGGGGCCGGCGCAGACCTTAACGGAAATTCCCGGTTCCTACCTGGGGCCGGTGCTGCGTTTCGAAAAGGGCCAAAAGATCAGAATCAATCTGCATAATCAGCTTAACGAACCGAGTATTACCCACTGGCATGGTTTGCATGTGCCCGCCGAAGTGGACGGGCATCCGCTGTACACGATAGACAGCGGCCAAGTGTTTGTGTACGAATTTGAAATGCTCAACCGCGCTAGCATGAATATTTACCATCCGCATCCGCACAACACCACAGCTAAGCAGGTTTATCACGGTTTGGCGGGCGCGATTTTGGTTAACGACGAGGAAGAACGGCGTCTGGAATTGCCCGGCGGCGAATACGAAGTGCCAATCGTGATTCAGGACCGCAAGTTCGACGCGAATAATCAGTTGCAATACGTGCACACCATGCACGACAGAATGATGGGTTTTTACGGCGACCGGATTTTAGTGAACGGTCTGGCTAATTTTCAGCTCGACGTGGCCAGTCGAGCTTATCGTTTCCGCGTCCTCAACGGCTCAACGGCGCGCATCTACAAACTGGCTTGGGACGACAAGTCGCCTATTACCGTCATCGGTACCGATGGCGGCTTGCTGGAAGCACCGCTCAATAAACCCTACGTGATGCTGGCCCCCGGCGAACGTTTGGATATTTGGGCTGATTTCAGCGGGCGTAAAGTCGGCTCCCAGTTGGTGTTGCGCAGCCGTTCTTTTTCCGGCGTATTGCCGGGCATGGCTGAACGGATGATGGGCGGTGGTCAAGGCGATCATGGCGGTATGGGCGGCGGTATGGGCATGCATGCCAGCGCTTTGCCGGTGGGTAGCGACTATCCGATTTTTACGGTGAAAGTCACCCGGCAGCAAAGTGATAGTCCGAAATTACCCAACAGTTTGGCGAAAATTAACCATTACAGCTTAAATGACACAGTCAATCCCGGTAAACCGGTGCCTATCGCTATTTCGGAAGGGCCGATGCGCATGGTTTTAAATGGTCGGCCTTATGCCTATAACGATATTTTGCCGAGCGAGCGCATTCCCTTAAATACTGTGCAATTGCTGGAGATTTTTCATGCGCATGGCGGTGGCGGACACGGCGATAAAGCCGGTGGCGAGCACGGCAATGCCGAGAAAGCCGATGCCGGTTCCCACAAAATGGGCGGTATGGGCATGATGGGTGGCATGCGGCATGGTGATAACAATCAGGGTGAAGGTGAGCATAGGCGCATGGGTATGATGGGCATGCGGCACGGCGGCGAGAACGAAGAAGCCGGCGGCCATCAGATGGGCGGCATGGGTGGTATGGGTGGTGGTATGGGTATGATGATGTCCATGGCCCATCCGATTCATTTGCACGGCCAATATTTTCAAATCCTGAGCCGAACCATCGCCAATAACGAAAGCGCAGATTACGCAACGGTTAAAGAGGGTTTTATCGAAGGCGGCTGGAAAGACACGGTGTTGGTGATGCCCGGCGAGCGGGTCAAAATCATCAAGCCCTTCCAGGATTTTAAAGGTTTATTCATGTACCACTGCCATAACCTGGAACATGAAGATATGGGCATGATGCGCGATTTCCTGGTGGTCTAACCGGAAAACGCCAATTGTCAGGGAGCGGGATATGACGATGATCAACAGGCATTTGACGATCCAGGGCATGCACTGCCCTGGTTGCGAAGACACCATTTGCCAAGCGCTGGCCGATTTGCCGGGTGTGATAAAGCTAGAGGTCAGCTACGCGCGAGCGACGGTGGATGTGCAATTCGACGACAAGCTTGCCGAGGAAGCGGCGATATACCAGGCCATTCGTGCTAAGGGTTACGGCGTGGAACTGACGCCTCGGCCTGCCGGCGGTAAGCTGAAAGGCCTGTTGATTTTTTTGCTGCTATTGCTGGTGGTCGGTGGCGTGACGTTCTGGGGCAAGAGTTTGATGCCCGGCGTGATGCAGCAAATGTCGCCGCACATGGATCAAGCGGTATTGCTGGGCATCGGTTTTCTCACCGGTTTTCATTGTATCGGCATGTGCGGCGGTTTTGTGGTGGGTTACACCGATCCCCGTCAAGCCAAGTCCCGCCAACTGCTGGCGCATGTAAGTTACGCAGTCGGCAAGACCT
Organism: Methylomonas fluvii; assembly: GCF_014850975.1. Classification (GTDB taxonomy): domain Bacteria; phylum Pseudomonadota; class Gammaproteobacteria; order Methylococcales; family Methylomonadaceae; genus Methylomonas; species Methylomonas fluvii. The sequence continues at coordinate 1,277,832 of NZ_JACXST010000001.1, forward strand.
TGTCCTACAGCGCACTCGGCGCCGGCTTTGGCTTGTTGGGCGCCACTATTGCGATTACCCCGCCGATGCGCGGTGGACTGGCTTTGGTGGCCAGCCTGTTTCTGTTGCTGTACGGTCTGAAGATGCTCAACGTCTTTGCCATCTTGCGCCGCTTTACCTTGCGCATGCCCACGGCCGTCAATCGCCAGCTTGCAGATGAACTGCGTAAACCGCGCAGTGCGTTGCGTACTGGTTTGTTGACCGGTTTTTTGCTGGGTTGTGGGCCGTTACAGGCTATGTATGTGATGGCCGCCGGCAGCGGCGCCCCGCTACAGGGCGCATCGATGCTGTTCTGGTTTGGTCTCGGTACTTTAGCGCCGTTATTGGGGTTTGGGTTCTTCGCCAGCTTGTTGTCGCAGGTTTTCATGCGCCAGCTGGTAAAGGTTTCGGCAATATTGGTGATCGCGATGGGCGTGATGATGGCGCAGCGCGGTTTGAAAATCATCCAGGCAGGCCAGATGCCCGTAGCAATGCCGGCTCATACTCAGCCCGTTCAGTGAGGTAAAGTGTTGGATATTCAGCGTTTCAGACAATTGAACGAGCAGGCCAAACGGCTGGCGGACGAAATAGGCAATTTGCTGATAGAAGTTTTTCATTATTTGGCCTTGTTTGTCATCGGCGCCAGTATCGTTTGGTCGGCGGTGGTGGCATACGGCGGTATGATGCTACAAGGCCATGCCACCATCGGTGACATCTTGCTGCTGTTTATCTATTTGGAACTGGGTGCGATGGTCGGCATTTATTTCAAAACTAACCTCATGCCGGTGCGTTGTCTGATTTACATTGCCATCACCGCGCTGGCTAGATTGTTAATCGCCGACATTCAGGCGCATCATCAGGCCGACATGGGCATTTTGCTGGTGTCCGGCGGCATCTTATTATTGGCTTTGTCGACCGTGATTATTCGCAAGCCAAGTGACGATACCTGAACGGCCAGTTACAGGAAAAGGAAAACTAAGATGAACAAATCATTACTGATTGCGGCGTTGGCGTTAACCGCTCCTATTGTCCAGGCTATCCCGCCTTTCGATCCATCGCGCTTAGACGCAGTGCAAGAGCGCGGCAGCCATGTCATGCCGTTTGCGCTGGAAAAAACCCTGCACATTTTCAATAAGACTGATACGGGCGGTATTCAACAAGTGATCGCCAAGGATGCCGCTGACAGCCAACAAATTGGCTTAGTGCGCAGCCATCTGTCGCAACTGGCTACGCATTTTGCGGCTGGCGATTTTTCTGGGCCGCGCCAGATTCATGGCGAGGACATGCCGGGGCTAAATGCTTTGGCGTCGGCTGCTGGAAAAGTCAGTTTTGCCTACCGGGAATTGCCGAACGGCGCTGAGATCGAGTATCGGAGTGAAGACAAACAGTTGATAGAAGCGGTGCACAGCTACTTTGATGCCCAACTCAGCGACCACGCCCGCCATGCTGTGCCCGGCGGACAACAAATGCACCACGGGAAACACCAACCCTGAAGGTCAAGATTACCTGCGCCAGCTAAATGCTGAGTGCATCTTCTAAACCGCCATTTCTTCAAGGATTATCGGCATTCAGATTTGTATGGATACTTTGATGCTTAGCCTAGTTGGCTTTTGATAATCGCGCTTATACGCTTTCAGGTTCTCTGGCTTGGAGAAGGATCAAACACAGGATCGAGCGCTGAGCCAACGATTAATTTTTCAACCATTCCTGGTTTGGCAGCCAATTTGTAATCCATTCCTGCAAGTCTCCGGCCGGCATCGGCCGGGCGATGCCGTAGCCCTGGGCGTTATCGCAGCCCAGTTTTAGCAATAGCAAGCCATGTTCATCGGTTTCGACGCCTTCGGCTATTACTTGCCGACGAAACGCGGCGGTGAGATTGATAATGCCGGCGACGATGGCCAGATCTTCAGGGTCGCCGAGAATGTCGCGAATAAACGATTGGTCGATTTTTAAGGTGTCGGCCGGTAAGGCTTTCAGGTACGTTAGCGACGAATAGCCGGTACCGAAATCGTCTAATGCAAAGCCGACGCCCAGCTTTTGGCATTCCTTCATCACGGCGGTGACTCTGCCAATATCCTCCAGTGCGGCTGTTTCCAAGATCTCCAGTTCCAGACAGTGGGGGCGCAGTTGCGGATGCGCGGCAAAGCCGGCTTTCAATGTTTCAACGAAATCCTGGTGCAGTAAGTGGCGCGGGGCGATATTGATGCTGATGGCAATGTTCAAGCCCATGTCTTGCCACCTTTGCAGGTGGTCCAGGGCGCGGGCCAATACCCAATTGCCCAGGGCTATGACCAGCTCGGTGCCTTCTATGTCGGGTAAAAACGCCGCAGGCGACAATAAGCCCCGCTCGGGATGCCGCCAGCGAATCAATGCTTCCGCACCCAGTACTTTACCCAAACGCATATTGACCTTGGGTTGGAAATACAATTCGAACTGGTTATTGAGCAGCGCGGCTTCGATTTGCGTTAAGGTTTCGCCGCGGACCAGCGCTATCCTGTCCAGTTCCTGGTCGAACAGGTGGTAGCGATTTTTGCCGCGCTGTTTGGCGACATACATGGCTTGGTCGGCATGCCGCAACAGCGTGTCCGCGCTTGCCAGGTCGTTGGGGTATAGGGTAAGGCCCACGCTGGCCGATACGCAGATTTGGTTATCGTCTATGCTCAACGGTTCCGCGACGTTGCGGAGCATGCGCTCCAATACCGCCTCGCATTCGCGGGTGTCGTTAAAATCCAGTAAGAGCAGCACAAATTCGTCGCCGCCGATGCGGGCCACGGTATCGCCGGCTCTCAGGCAGTCGCGGATGCGTAGGGAAATTTCTATCAGCAACTGGTCGCCCGCTTCGTGGCCGAATTGATCGTTGACCGGCTTAAAACCGTCCAGATCCAGATAGCATACCGCCATATGGTTGCCGGCCCGGTGCGTGTGGGCCAGCGCTTGTGCTAGACGGTCAGCCAGCAACACGCGGTTGGGAATGCCGGTCAGCGGATCAAAATGGGCGATGCGTTCCAGATCGTATTCATGGTTCTTCAGCGGGGTGATGTCGGCCGATAAACCGATGTAATGATGAATTTTGCCGTCGTCGTCCCGCACTACCGAAATCGAGGTCAACGCAGCAAAAACCTCGCCCTTTTTATTGCGGTTCCAGAGTTCGCCGCTCCAATGATCGTGTGCGTTCAGCGCTTGCCACATGGCCTTGTAAAATTCCGCGGATTGTCGGCCGGATTTAAGTATGCTGGGGTTTTTACCCAAAACATCCTCGCGCGCGTAGCCGGTAATTCGACTGAATGCCGCGTTAACATCAATGATGCGATTCTCGTTGTCGCTGATGACGACGCTGTCGTGAGTGTGGGCGAACACGCTGGCCGCCAAGCGTTGCTCAGCCTCGCGGCGTTGCAGTTCTTGACGAAATTGTTCGCGTTCCAACAGATTGCGAATCCGCAAGCGGGCGATTTCGATACTGATGGGTTTGGTCAAATAGTCCGCGGCGCCTAAAGAAAAGCCTAAGGCCTCAGCTTGAATTTCGTTCAAAGCGGTCACGAACACAATCGGAATGTCTTTTAACAGTGGACTGGCCTTGATCCGCCGACAGGTTTCGTAGCCGTCCATATCCGGCATCATGATGTCGAGCAGAATCAGATCAGGCGGCTCATCCAACGCCAGTTCCAGGCCTTTACCGCCGGAGGTGGCGATTTGAATTTGATAATCGTCCTGCAATGCCAAACCCAACAAGGCCAGGTTGGCGGGGTTGTCGTCAATGGCGAGAATTTTCAACTGTTTGCTGTTCATTCGGTTTGTACCCCATTCCAACCCAAGGCTGAATAAAGCTGCCGCAACTGCTGGCGTGCTTGGTCGAATTTCATTTCGTTAACCGACTGAGATATTTCGGAAAACAGCGGTTCTACCGTACTAGCGCGCAGTAAATTCTGCAATGCTTTAACGTGGTTAATGGCATGGAACATGTTTTTGGCAAGTAAGTTGTCGAGTTCGTCCAGTAGCGGCCGTAATTCTTGATTGTGATGCAGCAAGGCGATGTCTTCCGCACTGATTGCCGGGCCGGCCGTCGCCAAGACGGGTTGCTCCGGATGGGCTGGCGCATCGCGATAGTGTCCGGTATTGACTGCTGCGGAATACAGTTCCGCGCAAGGAACAAGTAAGGGCTGTTGCTCTGAATTGTGGTTATGCAGTTGACAGTCAACCAGCTCGCAGCGAATTCTGAACCAAAACCGGGCGCCCATGCCCGGACTACTTTCCACGCCGGCTTCGCCCTGCATCAGCCCGGCAAAGCGTTGGACGATGGATAAGCCCAGGCCGGTGCCGGCGTATCGCCGCGTCGAACTGGCGTCGATTTGGGTAAAGGGTTTAAACAGTAGGCGTTGTTGGTCGGCGGCAATGCCGATGCCTTGATCGGACACGGAAAATTCCAGTTGTGCTTGCGAACCTTGCCGCCGCAATTCCGTTACCTGGATTTGGATCGCGCCATGATGGGTAAATTTGATGGCATTGCTGACCAGATTTGAGAGCATTTGCCTGACTCTGATTTGATCCAGCAGATAGCATTGCTCGCAGGGGCCGAGCCAGACGGTTTCGATTTGCAGGTTTTTCTGAAGCGCGCTTTCCCTGAACAGCGACTGTACTTCGGTAATGATTTGCCGAGGTTGCGCGGCTGAGTAAACCAGCTCCAGCCGATTCGCCTCAATTTTGGACAAATCCAACACATCGTTTAACAAGGTTAACAGGGTTTGTCCGGATGCGAGGATAGTGCGAGCGCATTCTTGATGCTTGCTTGGGTCGCAGTCCGCTAGACTCAGCAATTGCGCCATTCCCAAGATGCCGTTCAATGGGGTACGGATTTCGTGCGACATGGTGGCCAGGAAATTACTTTTGGCCTGATTCGCGCTTTCCGCGATGCGGGTCTTGATTTCGTTGCTCAAAATCAGCGCCATGTGCGAGAAAAACGGCGACAGATAGTCGCGCATTTGCGCGGAGCCCAACATGTCGGTCATTTTGATGGCGCCGATTAATTCTTTGCCCACCTGCAAGGGCATGACCCAGGTGCAGGCAATGGCCGGGGTCACGCCGCGCAGTAGCGTGTGCTGAGAATCCGTGGCTTGTTCGACAAAGCGGCGCTGCTGAAAAACTTCGCTGATTAAGGGGTCGTCGATATGATCGATAATTTGGCGTTCACCGGCCAAATTGGCGTAATGGATTGCCCCCGCGTCCAGATAATAAATTTCGATATTGCTGCCGCCTAAACTGCCGCACAAAGCATTCATTAAGCTCTCTAACAAGCCTTCGACGCCGGCGATGGGGTTTAACAACTCCAACATGTGCAGGATCAAATATAGATTCGCCTTTTCTTCCGAAAGCTTGCGGACGCGGGTTTCCAATTGCTTGACCCGTTCCTGCAGCTCTTGGTAGGAAGGTGCTTGGGTCATTGTTCGGCGGCAAGCCGGCGTTGGATGGCATCGGCCAAAACGGTTTCCAAATGCTCCAGGCCGACATCCATCCATTCCAGCGGCAAATCCACGAAGCGCGCGGCGGTTTCGGCGGCGGCGCTGAAATCGCCATTACACGGGGTACGTAGTGCCAGGATATATTTATGGCTACTGTGAAATATCTCCCTGATCACCGTCATGTTCGCGCCGAAGCAGGCGGTGATCATCGGTTCCCAGGTCAAGGCCCAGTCTTCCACTAAAAAATACGCGCCTTTTTCCAGTTCCTGCATGAATAACTCGTAGCCGAGCAGCATGACGATACAGTTTTGGCCGTGGGTGCGGCAGGTGTGGTGGCCCTCCAGATATTTTTCCATCAACGGGTGGCAGCCGCCGTAAAACACCACGGTTTTTTCGCCGAGTTTCTCGCGTTCTTCCAGCGCCTGATTCAGCTCGGTCGACAAACGATTCAGGTAATTGTGCAAGGCCGAATCCAGATAATGGGTATGCACGTTCCAGTGATTTTTCGCGATTAATCCGTCCACTTCCTTACGCAAAATGCCGCAGCCCACCATGGTCAGCGGAGTTTGATTTTCCGGATGTATCGCGAAGGTTTTCATGGCAGTCTCCCGTATTCGAATGCCGCATCGACCATGGTCCGAATATTGGCCTCGGGCACAGCGATTGGCATGACGCCGTTACCGAACAAAAAATGGCCGCCTGTTTTGCCGATTTCGATAATACGCTTCACTTCGGCGCGGGTTTGCTCGGCGCTCCAGTGAATCATTTTAATATCGTCGATCACCCCGCAGGTCAGGCCGCGATTACCGATCAGGCGTTTGGCTTCGGCTAAGTCGGCGAGTGGGCTGATGTAGTGAGTTTTGAGGTGAAGTTCATCGAAAACCAAATCGATCACATCGTTAAAAGTCGCCATGCCGCAGTAATAAACGATGTCCTCATTACCGCCAGGCAGCAAGTCCCGGCGCATCCAGGGCATCACCGTTTGCTCAATTTGCTTGCGGCTGACGAAATACGGCGAGCCAAATGGCGTGGAGTAAATCAACACATTGGCGCCCAAGGCCCGTAAGGCGGCGATTTCCTGCTGGCAGAAATCCGAACATTTGCGCAGCAGTTCATCGCGGACATCAAAAGGGCCGAGCAGGAATAACTCCATCCATTTATCCATACCCATCAGTATGGCCGGCAACGTGGTCGAGGCCGTGACGTAGGCGCAAATCGGATGTGTGCCGCCGACTTCGCTGCGCAAAATCTTTAGGCAGTCGGCAACCGATTGCCAGGCCGGATGCAGCGTAATGTCGGTGGGAATGTCGAGTTTGGCGATGTCGTCCAGGTTTTTGATGACGAAGTCCGCGACATTCGGCGCACCGTCGTCGGCAAACAGGATTTCGCTGCAACCCAGCAATTCCGCTTCCTTGCCAACATAATGCAGGCTCCAGATGTTGTCGTAGCCGTAGCGCCGCAACAAGCGTAATTGGCCGTCGGCGATATATTCGCCCTTGCTGAAGTATTGCTTGGCGGACATACCCAATTCACGGGCGCCGTGATCGGGCATATTGCAAAAAACCGGAATGCGCGGCGCGGGGTTGCCGGTCGCTGCTGCGGTGAGGATTTCCAAAGGTGTCATGGCTTGACCTCGCGAATCAAATCGACAATCACTTTGGCGGCGGTGACGCCATCCGGAGCCCAGGCATCCGCGCCGACCTTGGTGTACAACTCCGGATCGAAACGGTACGGAGCGCCGCCAACCGCCAGTTTGATTTGCTGTTCCAGGCCACGCTCTTTTAACAAACTGCGCACACCCAAGCTGCCTTTTTCGCTGGTGGCGGTGTGGACCATCATCGCGGATACCGCGATGACTTGGGCGTTCTCGGATACCGCGGTATCGACGAATTTTTCGGCAGTGACGTTGGTGCCCAGATCGATCACATCCACCATCAGTGATTTCAAGCAGCCGCTAACGATCCGTTTGCCCAAGGAATGCAGGTCACCATAGGCGGCGCCTATGACGACCCGTCCTATCATTTCCGGTGGTTTACTGAATTTTTCCAGCATTTTTTCGGTGACGTCGGCCGCAATTTGTGCCGTCATGAAATGCTGGGCCAGATTGGCGTCCGGATCCTTTTCGATTAAGGTCATCATTAACTCGATGGCCGGGATGACTAATTTGAAGACGATATCTTCGGGGCTGAATCCGTCGTTTAAGGCTTGATTGACGACCTCCAAGGCCGCCGGCTTATCGGTCTCGAATACCGCCTGGTTATAGGATTGAATATAAGCGTCGAGCATTATTCGAGCTCCTCGATGGACATGGGTTGCAAGCGTAAATTGTCGATAAAGCGGTTTTCATATTCGAAAACCCCGCCAAGATTGACCACGCGCGCCCGTTGGACAATATTATTTAAAAGACTTGGCCCGGCCGGATTCAACAGCAGTTGTTCGCAGCCGGCCAGACTGGCATTGGCCAGCAGGCTGACCCTTTCGGGGGGCATAGGAGGCAGTAAGCCAACCCTGAACGCGCTGTTTAGGTCCAAATGTTGGCCAAAACTTCCGCAAATCCACAAACGATTCAAATCGCTTATTGCCAAGCCTGCGTACGACATTAATTGTGACATGGCAGCGGCTGTCGATGCCTTGGCACGCTGAAAAATATCGATGTCGCTCGCAAAAATGGCACTTTTGGGAATCTCGGCTTGCAATAATAAGCCTGGTTCGGATGGCGGTTCGGCGAAGCGTCCGGACGGTTTCAGGTGCTTTTGGTCCAGCAGCAAGGCAATTGCATCAATGAAGCCGCTGGCGCAATAGCCGCGCGCCTGGGCATCTCCTATCGTTTGTAAGCCGCTTGCCGACACTTTGCAAATCGCACCGGCTTCTGCGGTTAAACCGTTGCGCATACCTACGCCTTCGAAAGCGGGGCCGCCCGGCACGGAACTGGCCCACAGGTTGGTGCCGTCCCACACGGCGATTTCGGTATTGGTGCCGAAGTCGGCCAACAGCATCGGTTGCGATTGTTCAGTAATGCCGGTGGCGAGTAGGTCGGCCAGTAAATCTGAGCCGATAAAACCAGCCAGAGGTTGGGCGATGTCGATGTCGGCATGCGGTGTGCGCCACATCTGCCGCCAGGCATCGGCATCGGCGGGCAGGCAGGCGATAGGGCTTTGCCAGTTCTCGGGTTGGTAGAGGCTGTCGCCGCTATTGCCGCAAATCAGCGTCAACATCGCGGTGTTGCCCACTATCAGTACTTTGCCCAGCTCTGCCAGTATCGGCGTTATTTCGCCCATATCGCGGCTAAGAATATCGCGTATGCCGTCGATGATGGCCTCGCGCGCTTCCCGGCCTATGCGCTGGCAATCTTGATCGTCCAGGCGCTCGGCATCCAGCCGGGTCAGAATATCCGCGCCATGTGCGACTTGCGGGTTGATGCTGTAACGGGTGCCGATGCGTCGGCCGGATTGCCGGTTCCACAATGACAGGCGGATGTGTGTCGTCCCCAGGTCTACCGCCACCCCATAGACGTACTCGGAAACGGTTGGATTGCCCTGGGCTTGATAAAGTGGGGTTGGGTCCAGGCTTTTCCATGCGGAATGCGGTGCCGGATTTTCCAGGTAAAGCGTGCAGTCGCTGCGCGCCCGCAACTGGCAGGCCAGACGCATGCCGCCAGCCAGATCTTCAGATAACAGTTTTTGCCGTTCTGCTAGCGTCGGCGGGTTAAACTGGCCGTCGACGGTTTGAATGATACACGCGCCACAGGTACCCAAACCGCCGCAGGCAGCGCGTACGCGCAAATCGGTAGTGTCGAGGGATTGGCGTACCGACAGATCGGGTTTAAGCAGTATGCGTAACTTTTGATCGTTACTGCTGACCGTTGCCAGCATATCTTTAGCTAGAGACGCTGACCGTCCGGTATCGGGAGGGATGGAGATCATAGGCGATGGAAACCTGTATGAGTAATAGCGATTGCGCCTTCGTTAAAATCTGGCATGATCTGAGCTTTGATCTACTCGGCGTGGGCAAAACAGCCAGTGGTTTTCTCCTTTCATTTTAGTGTGTATTGGTGGTTTCGCTGGCCCAAAAGGCGCTTTAGGTCGATGGCACACTGTTACTGCTGGAATGTCATCAACAATCGGGTAAACTTTGCCGACGCGCCAAAAAGCGGATTCGTTAACATAACCCGCCTGTCTGGGATGCTTGCAATCAACCCAGATCATGGTTTACCCACTCCAACGGAATTTAGATGGAATCCGATAAACAATCGACAGAGCGCCAAGCCACCATTCTGTTAGTCGATGACGAGTCTATCAACCTGTCGGTTTTCGGACAGTTTCTCGCCCCGTATTATCAGGTTTTGGTGGCGACCAGCGGGCGGCGTGCCTTGCAATTGGCGGGTGGTGCGCCAAAGCCGGATTTGATTTTGTTGGATGTGATGATGCCCGATATGGATGGGTATGAAGTCATCGGCCAGCTAAAAGCCGATCCCAAAACCGGCGATATTCCCGTGATATTTGTGACCGCCTTGACCTCTGATCTGGAGGAAGAGCGGGGTTTGTCACTCGGTGCGGTGGATTACCTTTACAAGCCGTGTCATTTATCGATTCTATTGGCCAGAATCAAAACCCAGCTGGAGCTGAAGAAAGCCCGCGATTGGCTAAAAAATCAAAATGCCTATCTGGAAACCGAAGTGCAACGCCGCCATCAAGAGAATCAGGCTGTGCATTTGCAATTATTGCAATCGGAAAAGTTGGCGGCGATAGGGCAACTGGCGGCCGGCATCGCCCACGAAATCAATAATCCCATTGGTTTCGTCAATTCTAATTTGAATACGCTGAACGGCTATTTGTGCGACGTTTTTTGCGTGATGGATGCTTACAACGCGGCTTTAGCCGAAAAAAGCTTTTCGGAGGAGACGCAGCAAAACTTGTGCGCGCTGAAACAAACCAAGCAGCTTGATTATTTGCGCGGTGATATTCCGGAATTGATTGCTGAGTCCATGGAAGGTTTGTCGCGGGTGCGTGACATTATTCAGGATTTGAAGGATTTTGCGCATGCCGATAAAAACGATTGGGAATTGGCTGATTTGCACAAGGGTTTGGATTCCACGCTGAATATTATCAACAACGAGCTGAAGTATCATTGCACCGTACACAAGCAATACGGCGAGATACCGGAGATTTATTGCCTGCCTTCGCAATTGAATCAAGTGTTTATGAATTTACTGATCAACGCCGCGCACGCGATCGACACCAAAGGCGATATTCATATTAGTACTGGTTGCGCGGAGCCGAATGTCTGGGTGGAAGTCCGCGATAACGGCAAAGGTATTGCCCCGGAGAATCTGCCGCGTTTGTTTGAGCCGTTCTTCACCACCAAGCCGGTCGGCAAGGGTACCGGGCTAGGCTTGTCGGTTTCGCAGAATATCGTCCGTAAGCATGGCGGTAAAATCGAAGTAACTAGCCAGCTTGGGCAGGGTAGCCAGTTTCGAGTTTGGTTGCCGATTCGGCAGCCGGAATCGGCGTCTGCCGAATAGTCCGGTGCGTCTGGCGGTTTTTGAATACCAAACTTGCAGAAGGGGCTTTACATGCCAGACTATGTCATCAATAGACCTCAGTTAGTGCAAAACCATGAACCAGGCAGATATTAAAATACTCATCGTCGACGACGAGCCGAACGTGCTGAAAGCGCTGACGCGTTTGCTGAAACAATACGAACCCGTTACCGCAATCAGCGGTGAGGAAGCTTTGTTGTTGGCCGAGGAGCATCGTTTCGATCTGGTGATTTCCGATTACCGTATGCCGGGGATTAACGGTATCGACTTTTTGATTTTGTTCAAGCGCATGCAGCCGGACGCGATACGCATCGTGTTGACCGGTTTTGCCGACCTGGAAGGCGCGCAGCATGCCATCAACGAGGCGGAAGTGTTTCGCTTTATCAACAAGCCCTGGAGTAATCTGGAAATTGTCAATGTCGTCGAGAACGGTCTGGCGCACAAGCGGATGTTGTTGGAAAATCGGGCCTTGGCCGATCAGGTGCGGGCGCAGCAGATACTTCTGGATCAAAAAGAAGCGATTATTAAAGCGTTGGAAGCCGAGGAGCCGGGTATCACCCAAGTGAATTGGGCGCAGGACGGCTCGATTATTCTCGACGACGAAGATTTTAAATAGCCAGTTATTGGTAATTATTTCCGCGATACCGTTACTCCTGCGAAGCCAGGGGTCAAGGTATTAAGCGGGCTCCCGCCAGTCCGAGAGCCGCTTTGTTTAGAACGGAGTTACAGCTGTTCGGTACGTTCGTCATTACTAAAGGCATTGAAAAATTGCTTCGCGGTTCTGCCGTTTTTTGCGGCATTCTGATGGGCAAAGTCCAATGCCGACTTGTGCAAAGCCTCGCGGTTGCCGGGGTAATCGACGAAATAGCTGTCGACAATATCCAAGTAGGTTTGAGTATGCTGTGGGTAAAACGCCAGCCGCAAACCGAAGCGGTCGGACAGCGAGATTTTTTCCTCAATGGTGTCGGAATAATGCACCTCGTTGTCAACCAGCAGCGTATCCAGATTGTCGCGCATATGTTCCGGCAGCAAATGGCGGCGATTGGATGTGGCGTAAAACAACACATTCTCCGGCGGCATTTCAATAGAGCCTTCCAACACGCTTTTCAGCGGCTTGTATAGCGCGTCGCCGTTTTCGAAAGACAGGTCGTCGCAATAAATAATAAAGCGCTGATTGTGTTCGCGAATGTCGTCGACGATTTCCGGTAAATACAGCAAATCTTGTTTATCCACTTCAATGACTCTTAAGCCTTCGTGTAAATATTCGTTCAACAAAGCTTTCACCAGCGAAGACTTACCGGTGCCGCGCGCGCCCCACAACAAGGCGTTATTCGCCGGCAGTCCTGCCAGGAAACGCAGGGTGTTGTCTATCATTTGCTGCTTTTGCGGCTCTATGCCCAGCAGTTGATCCAGCCGGATCGGATCGATTTGCCTAACAGGACGCAGAAATGCCTGGCGCTGACGCCAAATTGCTGCATAGGTGTGGTTCCAATCTATCATCTGTGATCCTTTGCTGGGGCCGATCGAGGTGTCGGTTTGTCTAAAGAAATGGAAAGTGTATAAATTTTAGACAATTTAACACCACTCCAAGCACAGCAACAACTTAGCGCGCTTTTTAACGGGTTGCCAACAGAGTTATCCACAGATTTTGTGGGAAACTTAAAGATGTTGTGGAAATGTGTTGATCCACTATGGCCGGGATATGCTGCTTATATTGGTAACCAAGCACTGCGAAGACTTTATTTCCGGTCGAAGCCCGTTTCAGCAAGATGATCGAGCGCATGGTTTTATTTATAATCAATCGTTATTAATTTAACGATAGCTATTGGCTATTTTTCGGAGTGGGGATGAATCTGCGGGATTTACATTATTTAATCGCCGTTGCCGACCTGCGCAGTTTTGTGCAGGCCGCCGACCGTTGTTGCATCAGCCAGCCGACCTTGAGTACCCAGATCAAAAAGCTGGAAGACGAATTGGGCATCCAGATTTTCGAGCGCACCAACAAAAAGGTGTTGCCTACTGAATTGGGCGAACAAATCGTGGCGTCGGCAAGGCGCATCTTGAAAGAGCAGGACAATATCAAGGAACTGGCTGCGACCGCCCAAGACCCGTTGGCCGGCAATCTGCGCTTCGGTGCGTTTCCAACCTTGGCGACTTATTTGTTTGCACCATTGGTACCGCTAATCAAAAAGGATTTACCACGCATCAGGCTGATTTTAGTCGAGGAAAAAACCGAGCAATTGTTACTGCAACTCCGCAGCGGGCAGATGGATTGCGCCTTGCTGGCCCTGCCGATTTACGAGGATTTTCTGGAAAGTCAGGCCTTGTTCGACGATGAGTTTTTGCTGGCCGTGGCGGACGGTCATCCGTTGGCGGCCAAGTTGCAAGTCGAGCAAGATGATCTGAACGGCGAGCATTTACTGTTGCTTGACGAAGGTCATTGCCTGCGTGGGCACGCCCTGCAAATCTGCCAAACAATCGGCGCCGACGAAGAGCAGGATGTGCGTGCCACCAGTTTGGAAACTTTGCGGCAAATGGTCCGCGCCGGCACCGGCATCACCTTCATGCCGCGTATCGCGGTGCGCGACGAACCGGGGGTACGTTATCTGCCATTCGCTGAGCCCGCGCCTAGCCGGAGCATAGGGATGGTTTGGCGCAAGACCAGCGCCAGAGGGGATTTGATTCGGCGTTTGAGCGGGTTGGTGCAGGAGGCGGCTAAAAAGATATAAGTATTCATCGGTAGCGGGGCTCTCAGGTTGCTGTCAGTCTCTACGAAAACTCTCGTTGGTTCTTTACCGGCAAACTAGCCCGTCGGCTCTGGTTATTCGCTAGGGTTTAATTAGTGCTTAGGCGAAAAGTGAAAGATGACGCTAGCCATTGTTCGTCTTTAATACTGGTACACCGTTCGGGCTGAGCCTGTCGAAGCCTGATGTGGCGTGTCCTTCGACAAACTCAGGACGAACGGTATTTAAGGGCCGGGTTAATAAAAGCTATGACTCCCGCACCGGCATATTGCTCTCACCTCTGCCGTGAAATAACAAATCGTCTAATATTTGCAAAGTCCTCAATGTTTATTAAGCCTAATAACAGCCTGATGCGGGTAATGAGCATGGGCTGAGTCAGGCGCGATAAGGATTGCGACTATTGCCACCAACGCCTTGAGGCTTATGGCCTTAAGCCAGCACATTACCCGATTGCAATGCCGGGCCATTACCTTGGGAGTACCGATCATGAACAAAAAACAGTTATTACCTGTTGCTGTCGTACTGTTGACTTCGCAGCCGGTTGTCGCCAGCGTGTCCAGCTCGTTCGATGTCGACAGCGAAAACTGGCAAATCGTCAGTTTTGCCGATTTCAGCCAGAACAATTATTCGATCATTGGCCAATACCAACCCAGTTACGTATCGGGCGGTGGCAATCCGGGTAATTACTTGTCTGCCACCGACCCGGATAGCGGCGATTTTACCTTCTCCGCTCCCGCTGCGTTCTTAGGGGCGCAGACCGGCGCTACCGGATTGTCCTACGATCTCACTTACCGCGACGGCGATATCAATTGGCAAACCACCGACGTCATGTTAGTTGGCAACGGCCAACGCCTCCTATGGAAACGCGACCCGAACATTATCCCAAACAGTGGCTGGACGCATATCAGCCTGAGTCTAGCGCCATCATCCGAATGGCGACTTGGCACCACAGACGGGGTGTTCGCCAGCCAAAGTGATTTTCATAATGTGTTGTCCAACTTGAGCGGGCTTTACATTCACGGCGAATTTACCAGCGGCATCATGGAAACCGCCGGTTTGGATAACGTGGTTTTGCAAACGGTGCCGTTGCCGGGGGCGTTTTGGTTATTTGGTGTGGGATTTGCGGGGTTTTTGTCGTTCACTCGCAAGGGTTAATGCGCTGTGTCGTGGAGTGGTGGTGTCGCTGGCGCGACGGGGTGTTTTGGAGTCGGGTCTCGGCCCGACAGCCGAGATACTTTCTTTTGCTCCGCCAAAAGAAAGTATCCAAAGAAAAGGCGGCCTGGATGCCGCTTGTTCCCTACGCTCCGAAGCTTTTGAACGGGGTTGCATCCCTGCGGCGCCCCTAAAGGGCTGTTCCGTTCAAAAGCTCCGGTGCTCGGTGCGGCATACGGGATACTCTCCAATGCGCCAAATGAATGAAGGGACGACAAACGGCGCAATACGGCTACGCCTATTGACGCCCTACGGATTGCGACTTACGGCCTTGGATGAAATCAAAGACTTGTTGAGAAAAAAATAAGTAAAAACCTATTTAAGCAGCTTTTTTAAAGCTTTACCGCTTTAAACCCCATAGCACTATCATCATGCTGCATTTGATAGAAAGAAGTACAGCCACAATAATCAGATGCTATTTTTTTAATAAAATCAATGTCTGATTTTGGAGTTCGTAACCCAAAACAAATTTCATATATTGAACTTGGATTAATAGGAAATGTTCCAGACGAATATTTAAGCAATCTAAACTCTGACTCATATCCCCATTCACTGCTTTTATTAAATAAAAAAATATAAAGTAGAGCTTGTGTAATCTTTACAGGATCAAAGTTACTACTAAACACCCCTGAAATATCGGGTGCTGCACAATACTTGACCATTCCTTTGGCAAGTAACTCGGCATTAGTAAAGCAATCCTCTGAAAAACTATATGTTACACATAACCCTCGATGTTCATCAGCATAATGAGACCACATAAGCGGTTGTTTTTTAGTGAGTTCGCTACACATGGACACTGAAAACACACCAATATTCTCGAATTGGGACTTCCAGTTTTCACCAAAACTTTTATTCTCTAAAAAAGATAGTAAAAAATCCTTCTGCCTTTGATCCTTTTCCCCAAGTACAGCACTAGAAATAATTTTATTGACATCCATTCTGCAATCAAACGGGTCATTCAATTGATCTGGATTGGCGAAATAAATACTTGGGTTGACCAATGATTCAATAAGATATTTATTGATCGCCCTGAACTTTAGACAGTAAGCGTCTGACATAATATTAGCATCCCTACCTTATCAGAATTTGTTTATGAATTATTCGGCTGAAACTTGCTCGACAGTCATAGTTTTAAGATTAAACAGACACTTTGTAGTTACTTTGACTTTGCCACCAAACATATTGCCATATTTCGAGTCGTTATCTTGAATCAATATTTCACCAGTCTTAATATCAGAATCATTTTCGTAGAACGTTCCAAATGCCAGCCAGTTCCAATCGATTTCGAATTTGCTGTTTTTTTCAGCAGCTCGCTTACAAGCTGTTTTCATCGCACTATTTACGGAGGTGTTCAAATTAACAATGTCGGCATTACTTTTGCACTTGCGCCAATCTTTGCTACACGATTGATTGTAAATTTGTTCTTCAGTAAGAGCAGAGGTTTCTGACGTAGCTTGGGTTGATGTTCGATTAGGTGTTCCGAAGAATCCTAACAGGATCGATGCTGCCACAGCACCCCAAATTATCAAACCGCAAATCTTACCCAACCAGCCAACTTTCTGGGGCCTTTTGGTTGGGTTTTTTTCTCCGCAATTTGGACAAACAGTTGCGCTACTCGAAATTTCTTTTTTACAAAGATTACAGGAGACTAATTTGGACGCCATATACAAATACAAATGCAGAAATGAATCAGGATAAAGGGCCGTAGGATGTGCTGAACGGAAGTGAAGCGCATCGTTCGCGATAGATGCCCCTCCTCGCGTCGGCACATCCTACATTATAGGGTGGTATTTTTCATATTGGCGTTTTGCCGAATTACGGGTTGGTTTTTCTCCCGTTATTCCGCCCCGAGCATCGCAGCTTTTGGCGAGACAAATCGGCAGGATTGCCGATTTGCATGCGTAGCACCCGAAGGGCGAGATACATGGATGTATCGAGTGATTAGCCCGATAGGGGAGCGGCAGGGATGCCGCTCGTTTTCGGAGGGCCAGGGATGGCCCTTCCGAATACCCTCGCCAAAAGCGAGAAGCGCAGGAATAAGGCGGAATGTCGGGTGGCCTTTTCTTTGGATACTTTCTTTTGGCCAAGCAAAAGAAAGTATCTCGGCTGTCGGGCCGAGACCCGACTTTAAAACACCTGTCGCGACAGCGACACCGAAATCACTTTTTGTATAAACAAAAACTTGCGCTAACCAGTTTTTGTTTATACATTAATATCTCATGATCATCGACTTCGACCCTGCAAAAAACGCCAGAAACGTCTTCGAACGTGGTTTGAGCTTCGAGCGAGCGGCAGATTTTGACTGGTCTAGCGCCATTGCGACGGAAGATGTTCGTAAAGAGTATCCAGAGCGACGTTTTGTTGCGTTTGGTTATCTGGATGGGCGACTGCATGTCCTATGTTTCACTCCCGTGACTGGTGGAATCCGAGTCATTAGTTTCAGAAAAGCAAATTTAAGAGAGGTCCGCAAATATGGCAGAACCATTACCGTTAACTGATGCAGACGGCGAAGTCCGAGAATTGACCGAAACCGATTTTAAACAAATGCGCCCGGTTGGCGAGGTGTTTGCCGAGCTATTTGGAGCGGAGCCGGCGGCTGAAATGCTTAGGCCTAAAGGTGGTCGGCCACGCAAGGATTCACCGAAAGTATTTACCGGGATTAGACTGGACGTCGAAGTGTTGGAAGCTTTTCGTGCCACCGGCAAAGGCTGGCAGACTAGGATGAATGATGCTTTGAAAGAATGGCTGAAGGATCATTCGCCCGCCTAATCTTTAGGCCGGAAATGCTTTCGCTGATCCGGTCTGCCGAGGTTGCAATATTTCCTTAAATTCTAAATTCCGCTGACCGCGCGTGCGCGGTAAGGCTTTCTCCGCGGGCCAACACCGAAGCAATCTTACCCAAATTCTGCGCGCCAACCGCTGAACAATTGATCAAACTGCTGCGCTTTTGAAAATCGTAAACCCCTAAAGGTGACGAATAGCGGGCGGTGCTGGATGTCGGTAGGACATGGTTCGGCCCGGCGCAGTAATCGCCCAACGCTTCGGCGGTGAAACGGCCCATGAAGATTGCGCCGGCGTTATGAATTTGCTCGCACAAGGCTGCCGGTTCCGCTACGGACAACTCCAGATGCTCCGGAGCGATGCGGTTGGCGACTTGCGCTGCTTCGGACAAATTAGCGACTTTGATGAACGCGCCGCGACCGGTCAAGGACGCGCGGATGATGTCGGCGCGTTCCATGTCCGGCAGCAATTTGTTGATGCTGGCTTCCACTTGCTGCAGAAAAGCGGCGTCGTCGCTGATCAAAATAGCCTGGGCATTTTCGTCGTGTTCGGCTTGCGAGAACATGTCCATGGCGATCCAGTCCGGGTTGGTCTGGCCGTCGCAGATGATTAAAATCTCGGACGGGCCGGCGATCATGTCGATACCGACTTGGCCGAACACCAGTTTTTTGGCGGTAGCGACGTAAATGTTGCCGGGGCCGACGATTTTATCCACCGCCGGAATCGATTCGGTGCCATAGGCCAGCGCCGCGACCGCTTGGGCGCCGCCGATGGTGAATACCCGGTCCACGCCGGCTACATGCGCCGCCGCCAAAACCAGTGCGTTGGTTTCCCCGCGCGGAGTGGGGACCACCATAATCAGTTCGCCGACGCCGGCGACTTTGGCGGGAATCGCGTTCATCAACACAGACGAGGGATACGCGGCTTTACCGCCCGGCACGTAGAGGCCGGCTTTATCCAGTGCGGTGACTTTTTGGCCCAACACGGTGCCGTCCAGTTCGGTGTACTGCCAGGATTGCAGCTTTTGATGCTCAGCGTAGGCCCGAACCCTATCAGCGGCGGTTTGCAGGGCTATGGCTTGAGTGCTCGGCAGGTTATCCCACGCTTGTTGCAACGCGCCTCGGTCCAGCTCCAGTTCGGACGCGGCTTTAAATGCGGTGCCGTCGAAGCGGTTGGTGTATTCCAGCAAGGCTTTGTCGCCACGTTTTTTTACGTCGGCGATGATGTCCAGTACCCGTTTGTGTATTTCCAAATCGTCGTTGGCATCCCAGGCTAACCGGGCTTGCAGTTGTTTTTCAAAGTCGATTGCCGCACTGTCTAGGCGCAGCATCTTGATCGCAGTCATGGGCTTACCTTTGGGCTAAGGTGGTTTCGAACTGATCGATGAGTGCTTGAATGGCTTGGTGTTTCATTTTCATCGCCGCTTTATTCACCACCAGTCGAGAGGTAATGTTGGCGATTAGTTCCCGTGGCTCCAGGCCGTTGGCTTTTAGCGTATTGCCGGTATCGACCAAATCGACGATGCAATCAGCTAAACCAACCAGTGGCGCTAATTCCATCGAGCCATACAGCTTGATGATTTCGGCTTGTATCCCCAGGTTGGCGTAATAACGCTGTGCGGTTTTCACGTATTTGGTGGCGACCCGCAAACGGCCTTTGATTTCCGGGGCGTTGACCGGGCCGGCTGTCATCAAGCGGCAACCGGCGATGCCTAGATCCAGCGGTTCGTAAAGACTTTCCGCGCCGTGTTCCATCAACACGTCTTTACCTGCGATACCCAAGTCCGCCGCACCGTATTCCACAAAGGTCGGCACGTCGGTAGCGCGGATGATCACCAACTGTACGTCGGGACGGGTGGTTTGCAGAATCAGTTTTCGGCTTTTGTCCGGATCGTCAATCGGCGTGATGCCGGCTTGTTCCAGAAACGGTAGGGCTTCTTCGTAAATACGGCCTTTGGATACGGCAATGGTCAACATGGTTTTGCGAGTGATTTAGTTAGGAACGCGGCGAATGGTAGCGCCCAGTTGTGACAATTTTTCTTCGATATGATCGTAACCGCGGTCGATATGATAAATCCGGTCCACCAGGGTTTCGCCCTCTGCGACCAGAGCGGCTAAGACTAGGCTGGCCGAAGCCCGCAGATCGGTAGCCATGACCGGCGCCGCTTTTAATTGGCCGCTGCCGGTGCAGATCGCGGTATTGGATTCTAGTTTGATTTGCGCGCCCATGCGTTGCAGTTCTTGCACGTGCATAAAGCGGTTTTCAAACACGGTTTCGGTAATTAAGCCCACGCCTTCGGCAACGGAATTCAGCGCGGTAAATTGCGCCTGCATGTCGGTCGGGAAAGCCGGATAAGGTGCGGTGCGCACGGTGACAGCTTTCGGGCGCTTGCCGTGCATATTCAGTTCGATCCAGTTTTCGCCGCAAGTGATGTCGGCACCGGCTTCTTTTAATTTAACTAATACCGCGTCCAAGGTTGAAGGGTCGGTATTTTTCAGTTTGACATGGCCGCGGCTGATGGCGCCGGCTACCAGATAGGTGCCGGTCTCAATACGGTCGGGGAGGATGTCGTAATGCAATCCTTCCACGCCCAGTCTTTCCACGCCTTCCACGGTCAGAATGTCGGTGCCAACGCCGGTGATTTTGGCGCCCATTTTATTCAGAAAATGCGCCAGGTCGGTGACTTCCGGCTCTTTAGCAGCGTTTTCGATGATGGTCACGCCTTCGGCCAGTGTGGCGGCCATTAGAATGTTTTCGGTGCCGGTCACGGTGACTTTGTCCAGCACCAGATGGCAGCCTTGCAAGCGTTTGACCTTGGCGTGGATATAGCCGGCTTCGACGGTAATGTCGGCGCCCATTTTCAGCAGCGAGTCGATGTGAATATCCACCGGCCGGGTGCCAATCGCGCAGCCGCCGGGC
This sequence comes from Methylomonas fluvii, assembly GCF_014850975.1. Classification (GTDB taxonomy): domain Bacteria; phylum Pseudomonadota; class Gammaproteobacteria; order Methylococcales; family Methylomonadaceae; genus Methylomonas; species Methylomonas fluvii. Next base: position 1,298,498 of record NZ_JACXST010000001.1, read on the forward strand.
AACGAGACATATGCTTCGCCGAAACGCGCCAGCAAGGGGCCCAATACCAGAATCGAGGCGCGCATGGTTTTCACCAGCTCATAAGGCGCTTCGTATTTGTGAATGGTGCTGGTATCGACTTCGATGTTCATTTTTTCGTCGACGGTCAGGCGCACGCCCATTTGTCCCAACAATTCCATGGTGGTGGTGATGTCGTGCAAATGCGGAATGTTGCCGACGCTGACCGGCACATCGGACAGCAGAGTGGCGGCCAGAATAGGCAGGGCGGCGTTTTTGGCACCGGAGATTCTCAGTTCGCCGTGCAGCGGTTGGCCGCCGGTAATCAGTAATTTATCCATGGATTTTTATTGGTTTGTAAATTGGAACGCAGCTTAATGCGTGTGGATTGCAAAATATTCGGTTTCGTCCAAGCCGCTGAGTTTGGCCAATGCCAACAGCTGAGCCGGAATGTTCTTGAAGGACAGCTTGACCCGGCCCATCCGGCTGAGCCTGATCCATTCGATCATCAAGGCCAGGCCGGCGATATCGGTGGTCTGGACTTTGGCTAGATCGATGCACATGCTGTCCATACCTTTCAAAAACTTAAAGGATTGCAAGGTTTGTTTGTCGATGCTGGCAAAAGTCAGGCTGCCTTCCACGGTAAAGTGGCCGGGAGACTGTTCGGTTAATGTCAGCTTGGACATTATTTGCCTTCCGCTTTGTTCAGCATGAATTTGCCTATCATTTCTTCCAGCACGATGGCGGAGCTGGTAATGTCGATGGTGCTTTTATCCTTCAAATATTCATCCGATGAGCCTGGGTCCAGGCTGACGTACTGTTCGCCCAGCAGGCCGGCGGTATAAATACTCACGCCGGAATCGCTGGGTAGATTGTTGTATTGCGATTCGATGCGCATTTCCACGACCGATTCGTGGCTGTCCTTGTCCAGCCTGATTGCGGAAACGCGGCCGATGCGCACGCCGGCTACCGACACCGGGGATTTGACTTTCAGGCCGCCGCTATTCTGAAAGTGGGCGATGACGGTGTAGCTGTCGTCGCTGCTGTAGCTGCCGAGATTGCTGACTTGCAGTGCCATGTAAAACAAGGCAGAGATGCCGCTGGCGACAAAAAAACCGACCAGAGTATCCTGGGTCTTGGAATGCTGCATGTTAAATGTCTCCAAACATGAGTGCGGTTAAAATGAAATCGAGGGCCAGAACCGAAAAGGCTGAATTGACCACGGTGCGCGTGGTGGCGCGGCTGACGCCCTCAGAAGTCGGGATGGCGTCATAGCCTTCGAACAAGGCAATCCAGGACACCACGAAGCCGAACACCACGCTTTTCAGCACGCCGTTGATGATGTCTTCTTGAAAGTCGATGCTGGCTTGCATTTGCGCCCAAAACGCGCCGTCATCTACACCGAGCATACCCACGCCGACCAGATGGCCGCCCATGATACCGATGGCGCTGAACAAGGCGGCAAGCAATGGCATCGATAAAAATCCTGCCAAAAAACGTGGCGAAATGATGCGTTTGATCGGGTCAACGGCCATCATTTCCATGCCTGACAGTTGTTCGGTGGCCTTCATCAAGCCGATTTCCGCGGTCAATGCCGAGCCGGCCCGGCCGGCAAACAATAGCGCCGATACCACGGGGCCCAATTCGCGGACCAACGAGGCGGCGACCATCACGCCCAGGGATTCTTCGGCACCGAAGTCGGACAGAATGTTAAAGCCTTGCAAACCCAAAACCATGCCGACGAACAGGCCGGAGATGGTGATGATCAAAAACGACAGCACGCCGACCGAATACACCTGCTTGATCAGCAGGTTGGGGCGCGGCACCACGTCGCTGATGCCGGTGAGGGTATGGCTCAGGAAAAACGAGGCGCGGCCGAGCTTAGCAAAGCTGCTGCGCGTGGCTTTTCCGAGATTTTGCAGAAATTGAAACATGGTTGAATACAAGGTGGTTATTTGCTCGCCAGCAGATCGTCGAGGTAATCAGGCGCCGAATAGTGAAAGTGTACAGGGCCGTCGGCATCGCCGTGCATAAACTGTTGCACCCACTCCGAATCGGATTGTTGTAATTCTTGCGGGGTGCCTTGGCCGATGATTTTGCCTCCCGACAAGACATAGATGTAATCGGCGATGGCGGCGGTTTCCTGCACATCGTGCGAGACGATGATGCTGGTCAGGCCTAGAGTGGTGTTCAGCGACTTGATCAAGTGTACGAGCGCGCCCTTGGAAATGGGGTCTTGGCCGGTAAATGGCTCGTCGTACATGATCATCAACGGGTCGAGGGCGATGGCGCGAGCCAGCGCGACCCGTCGCGCCATGCCGCCGGACAACTCGTTGGGCATCAAATGGCGGGCGCCGCGCAAACCGACGGCGTGCAGTTTCATCAATACCAAAGTGCGAATCATCGATTCCGGCAAGTGGGTGTGTTCGCGCATTGGAAACGCCACATTGTCGTAGACGCTCATGTCCGTGAGCAGCGCGCCGCTTTGGAACAGCATGCCCATGCGTTTGCGCAATTCGTAGAGTTCCCGAGGTTTCAGGCGGTGAACATTTTGTCCGTCCACGTGGATTTGGCCGCGATCCGGGGCCAACTGGCCGCCGATCAATTTCAATAGCGTGGTCTTGCCGGTGCCGCTGGGGCCCATGATGGCAGTGACTTTGCCGCGCTGAATCTCCAGGCTGACGGCGTCGAAAATTTTCCTGGGGCCTCTGGAAAAGCTCAAGTTGCTAATCGAAACGATATTGTCTTCAGGACTTGCGCTATTGGCCATTTACCGGAATCACAGGAGTTTTTGGATTGGGAACAGGCTATTTTCTATGACTCGTCGAGAATAAGTCAATGACTTGGGGTGAAAAGTCGGTTAATAACATGCAATAATGGTTCCTTTTTGTTTAGGTGCGTGGAGTTAATTTCCGTGGGTTGTGATCAAGACATACAGGCGTTGGCGTTGGCGGTGATTCAGACCGAAATGCAGGCGGTTGCCGGCTTGGCTGCACGCATTGATGAGCAATTTGTCAGCGCCTGTCGTTTGCTGTTGGCTTGCAAAGGCCGTGTGGTTGTCACCGGCATGGGTAAGTCCGGGCATATTGCCGGTAAAATTGCCGCCACGCTGGCTAGCACCGGCACCCCAGCTTTCTTTGTGCACCCCGGAGAAGCCAGTCATGGCGATCTGGGCATGATTACCCGCCAGGATGTAGTGTTGGCCTTGTCCAATTCCGGCGAAACCGAAGAAATCCTGACGATATTGCCTATTATTAAGCGGCTGGGTGTGCCGTTGATCGCGCTGACCGGCAATCCGGAATCGGCTTTAGCCCGGTTTGCCAGCGTGCACATTAACGTCGCCGTCGAGCAGGAAGCGTGTCCCTTGGGTTTGGCGCCGACTGCCAGCACCACGGCGGCATTGGTCATGGGCGATGCGTTAGCCGTGTCACTATTGGAAACCAAGGGTTTTACCCGCGACGACTTTGCTTTGTCGCATCCAGGCGGTAGCTTGGGCAAACGCTTGTTGTTGCAAGTTAACGACATCATGCACCGTGGCAGCGAAGTGCCAGTGGTTACTGATAGCGTTTTAGTGAGCGATGCCTTGCTGGAAATGACCGGTAAGAAGCTGGGCATGACCGCCGTGGTCGATGGCGAAGGCCGGGTTGCCGGGATATTTACCGACGGTGACTTGCGGCGCATGCTGGAAAAAAATCTGGATGTGCATGCAACTCGGATTGCTGAAGTGATGACCGGGCCTTGTAAAGTGATCGATGTGGATATGTTGGCGGCGGAAGCCATGCAAATCATGGAAAGTAAAAAAATCAATGCCCTGCTGGTCGTCGACAGTCAACAAAAGTTGTTGGGTGCGTTGAATATGCACGACTTGCTGCGGGCCGGCATAGTCTGAGAGTGACGAGTGATGTTCGATTTAAACCCCCAATTACTGAGTGTTGTTAAGCAGCTAAAGTTGCTGATTCTGGATGTGGATGGCGTGCTGACCGACGGCCGTTTGTTTTTCGACGATAACGGCAAAGAATACAAATGTTTTCACGCGCGTGACGGGCATGGCATTAAATTGTTGCGTCAGACCGGTGTGGAAGTGGCGGTGATTTCCGGGCGCAAATCTAATTCGGTCGGGCTACGTATGCAGAGTCTGGGGGTCGAGCTTGTTTACCAAGGTCAGGAGAATAAGCGGGCTGCGTTCGCGGAAATTTTGCAGCGTCTGGCTCTAACGCCGGAACAAGTGGGGTATATCGGCGACGACATTCTGGATTTGCCGGTGATGCGTCAAGTTGGCTTTGCGGTGGCAGTGCAAGATGCCAATTTCGTGCTAAAAAATTACGCTCATTGGCAAACGCAGGCTGCCGGTGGTTTGGGCGCGGTTCGAGAAGTATGCGATTTAATCATGCAAGTCCAAGGTAACTTTGACAGCGTGCTGCAAACCTATTTATGACCGTACTGAAAAATCTACAGATTTTTATTTATGTCGGCTTGGCCGCATTGTTGTCATGGTGGCTGGTACAGCTGAATGAACAGCGTGACGCCGAAATGAAAATTGTCGAAAATAGCCCGGATTTTTTTAGCCTGGGTTATTTCAAAAAGGAAATGGATATCGACGGCGTGCCGAAAAGCGAATTGGCCGCGGAAAAAATGCAGCACTTTAAAGCCGATGGCAGTACGCATCTGGAAAAGCCGGTGATGACTTTGTATAACCCCAACCAGATGCCTTGGCTGATCAGGGCCGACAGTGGCGTGATGGCGGCGGACGGTGATAATTTACAACTCAACGGTAGTGCTTATATCAATCGGGAAGCCTCGAAAACCAATTCGGCGCTGACCATCAATACATCGGATTTGCGGGTGAAACTCGCCAGCCATTATGCGGAGACACAGGCGTGGACGGAGATCGTCAGTCCACCCAATAAAACGGCGGGAGTAGGAATGGAAGCGACTTTTGTTAGTCCGATTCACCTGAAATTGTTGTCCAAAGTGAAAGGTCGCTATGAAATTAAGTAAAATGGTCGGTGTAGGCCTGTTATTCTCGGCACGGATGGCGTTTGGTCTGGAGTCGGATTCCGAACAACCCATCTACATCGACTCGGATAATGCGGTTTACGACGAAAAGGCGCAGATCAGCACCTATACCGGCAATGTGGTTGCTACGCAGGGGACGATCAGAATCGATGGCGACAAATTGGTGGTTTATCTGAAAGATGGTGCGATTATCAAATTGATTGCTACCGGTAAACCGTCGCGATTCAAACAGTTGCCGGCGGTGGGCAAGGAAGAAATGCATGGCGAAGGTTTGATCAACGAATTTTACCCCGACCAGAATTTGCTGAAATTTATGAAAAATGCCTCGGTTTGGCAGGGTGACGCCAAACAATCCAGTGAGTATATCGAGTACGATACCAAAAACTCCTTGCTGAAGGCTGGTGAAGCGCAATCCGACGGCAAGCGCGTGCACTCGGTTATTAAACCCAAGCCCAAGCAGGCGCAATAATGTCGCGATTGGTTGCGGAACAGCTGTTTAAACGCTACAACAACCGAAATGTGGTCGATGGGGTCAGCCTACGGGTGGACACCGGGGAAGTAGTGGGTTTGCTGGGGCCGAACGGAGCCGGGAAAACTACCAGCTTTTACATGATGGTGGGCTTGGTCAAAGCCGATAGCGGCGAGATTTTTTTCGATGAGCAGCGCATCACGCATCATCCGATGCACCGGCGCGCGCGCTTGGGAATCGGTTATCTGGCGCAAGAGGCTTCGGTCTTTCGTAAATTGAGTGTTGCCGACAATTTACGCGCGGTATTACAGATTCGGGCCGATTTGACCGATGGGCAAATCGAGTTGTTGATTGATGAGTTATTGACAGAGTTTAATATCAACCACTTGCGTAATCAGGTGGCGCTTGGTTTGTCAGGTGGGGAGCGGCGCAGGGTGGAAATTGCCAGAGCGCTGGCCAGTGAGCCGCAGTTTATTCTGCTCGACGAACCGTTTGCCGGCGTCGATCCGATTTCGGTGCTGGAGTTACAAAAAATCATTGCCCACTTGAAGCATCGCGGTATCGGTATTTTGATTACCGAGCACAAAGTGCGGGAGACTTTGGAGATTTGTGATCGCGCTTATATTTTGAACAATGGGAAGGTTATCGCCGAAGGCCAGTCGCGCCAGTTGGTGGATAACGAAGAGGTGCGTAGAGTGTATCTGGGCGAGAAATTTAGTTTATGAAATTCGAATAGTCATGAAGCAATCTCTACAACTCCGTATCGGTCAGAGTCTGACCATGACGCCGCAATTGCAACAAGCCATCAAGCTGTTGCAGATGTCGACTTTGGACTTACAACAGGAAATTCAGCAAGCCTTGGAATCCAACATGATGTTGGAGGTCGATGAAGAGGAGCTGCCCAATATCGAGTTTCGCGATAAAAAGCTCGAGAACACCGATCAGCAGACCAGCGAAGGCTCGCAAACCGATATGCCGGACGAATTGCCGGTCGATGTCAGTTGGGACGATGTTTATGAAAGCTCTTTGCCCAGCGGCGGCGATGAAGGCGATAGTCCGGAATTCGAGGCTTTTCGCGGCAAATCCGAGTCTTTACGCGATCATTTGGTCTGGCAGTTGGAACTGATCCCAATCTCTGATCGCGACTATGCGATTGCCACGGCTATCATCGACGCTGTCAATGACGACGGTTATGTCACCAGCGAATTGGCGGATATTTTCCAGGGATTGCAGGATCAACTGGAAGGCTTGGAAATGGATGAAGTCCTGGCCGTGTTGCATAGGGTGCAAAACTTTGATCCGGTCGGCGTGGCTGCGCTGGACTTGGCCGATTGCCTGGGTCTACAGTTACAACAGTTGCCGGTGACGACACCTTACCGGTCGGAAGCTTTGGAGTTCGTACACAGGCATTTGGATTTATTGGCCAGTTGCGATCAGGCCCGCTTGATGAAGCGGATTGGTTTGACCGAGGATGTGCTGAAGGGTGTATTGGCGCTGATTAGAACCCTGGACCCCAAGCCGGGCGCACGCTTGCAGGATTCCGATGTCGAATATGTGGTGCCGGATGTGTTTGTCGCCAAAGTCAACGGGCAGTGGCAGGTTAATCTGAACCCGGAGATAGCGCCTAAATTGCGCGTCAATCCTTTTTATTCCGGGATGATCAAACGTGCCGACAATAGTCATGACAATGTCAGCATGAAAAACCATCTGCAGGAAGCGCGCTGGTTTATTAAAAGCTTGCATAGCCGTAACGACACCTTGTTGCGCGTGGCGAGAAGCATCGTCGAAAAACAAGGCGATTTTTTCGAACACGGCGCGATTGCGATGAAGCCGATGGTATTGCGCGATATTGCCGAGGAATTGGAATTGCACGAATCGACGATCTCTCGGGTCACCACGCAAAAATACATGCACACCCCGCACGGTGTGATCGAGTTTAAATATTTTTTCTCCAGCCATGTCAGTACCGATGGCGGGGGGGAGTGTTCGGCGACCGCGATTCGGGCGCTGATAAAAGAGTTGGTCGGCAGTGAAAACCCGGCCAAGCCATTGAGCGATAGTAAAATATCGGACTTATTGAATGAGAAGGGCATTAACGTCGCGCGCCGCACCATTGCCAAATATCGGGAAGCGATGTCCATTCCTTCAACCAGCCAGCGGAAAAGGCACATTTGATCAATCTGGAAGAATAATTTTTAAAAACAGGAGTATTCCATGCAAGTCAGTATCACAGGTCATCACGTAGAAGTCACCGAAGCATTAAAAGCCTACGTGGATGAAAAAATCAGCAAAATCAAACGTCATTTCGACAATGTCGTTGATGTTCACGTCATTTTGACCGTTGAGAAGCTTGAGCAAAAAGCCGAAGCAGCTGTGCAAATCAGCGGTGCCAAACTGTATGCCGAAGATGTACAAGAAGATATGTACGCGGCTATCGACAATATGGTCGACAAACTCGATAGACAAATCGTCAAACACAAAGAAAAAAATCAGAACCATCGTTAAATTGAGGTCGAGCGGTACAGAGTGGATAAGGTCATTTGCTCTGTATCGGTTTGGATATGAAACTAGTCATCGTTAGCGGCTTATCGGGATCGGGCAAGAGTATTGCCCTGGATACGTTGGAAGATTGCGGTTATTACTGTATCGACAATCTTCCTGTGACCTTGCTTGAGGATTTTGTCGATCATGTAATGCTGAAAGACCCGGCGACCTATAGTAAAACCGCTATCGGTATCGACGCCAGAAACCGTAATCAGAAGTTGGCGGATTTTCCGGATAGTCTGACTTTTATTCGCAGCAAAGGTATCGATTGCGAACTGGTTTTCATGGAAGCGGACGAGAATATCATTCTGAAGCGTTACAGTGAAACGCGCCGCCGCCATCCGTTGACGACTGAAAGTCGGCCGCTGCGCGAAGCTTTGGAAATCGAACGGGAGATGCTGCGACCCTTAGCGGCCCGTGCCGACATAGTCATAGATACTAGTTTCACCCACTATCATCAGTTACGGGATTTGCTGAAAAACCGTTTGGGCGAAAAAGGCAAAAGTTCTTTGTCGATTTTGTTTCAGTCTTTTGGTTTTAAATACGGTATTCCGTTGGATGCCGACTTTGTGTTTGATGCCCGCAGCTTGCCCAATCCCTATTGGGCGCCGGAACTGCGGGGATTGACCGGCAAACACACCGAGGTCATCGATTTTTTGCAGAACGAAGTGATCGTGAAAGAGTTTCTGCATGATATAGGTTATTTCATCGGTCGCTGGGCGCCGCGCTTCGAATCGGATAATCGCAGTTATTTAACCATAGCGATTGGTTGTACCGGCGGGCAACATCGTTCGGTTTATCTGGTGGAGGCATTAAGTAAGCACTTTCAAACTATTACTCCTAACGTTATCGTCAGGCATCGGGAATTGCGTTAACGCAATCCCCCAGCCCAATTTCTTGGTTTTTACCCATGACATCAGCAGCAAAGCTTGAAAATACTGAGCATCTTTTAGATCGCGCCATCGAAGTGCTGGCAAAAGACTCACCGATCGAGATTAGGAACCTAGTGCGTTCCTTATACCCGGCGGAAGCAGCGCATATTCTCGAGTCATTGGAGCCGGAGCTGCGGGCCAAGCTATGGGCGTTGATTCCGCCCAGCGTGATCGGCGAAATTCTGGTCGAGATAAATGTCGAAGTGGGCAGCAGTTTGCTGAAAATTACCGACAGAAAGGATTTGATCGCAGCGACCGAGTCCATGGGGGCGGAAGGCATGGTCGATCTGCTGCATGTATTGCCGGAGCCCTTGCTGTCGCAAGTAATGGAATCTATCGGTGTACATAACCGCAATCGTATCGAAAAGGCCCTTAGCTATGATGAGCATACCGCTGGCGGCTTAATGTCTGACGATGTGCTAACTATTCGCGCCGATGTGACGCTGGACGTAGTGACCCGTTACTTAAGGTTGCGCGGAAATATGCCTTCCGCGACAGACAGCTTAATCGTGGTGGATCGCAAAGAACAGTTTCAGGGCTTGTTGCCGATTAATCAATTGTTGACCCACGATCCGCACACCAAGGTTGAGTCGATTATGGATACCCGTAGTTCAGCTATTCCTTACGGTATGCCTAGTCGTGATGTGGCAGGTTTGTTTGAGCGGCGAAAATTGCTGTCCGTACCCGTGGTAGCCGATGACGGTAAGGTATTGGGGCGCGTCACTATCGACGATGTCGTGGGTTTGATTCGCGAAGAAGCCAACCACTCGTTAATGAGCATGGCCGGTTTGAGCGAAGAGCAGGATATGTTTGCGCCGGTATTTAGTAGTGCCAAGCGCCGTGCGCTCTGGTTAGGCGTGAATTTGCTTACCGCGTTCCTGGCGGCTTCGGTCATCGATTTGTTTGAGGCCACGATTCAGCAGATCGTCGCATTAGCGGTATTGATGCCGATTGTTGCCAGTATGGGCGGTATCGCCGGTAGTCAGACGTTGACTCTGGTTGTCAGGGGATTAGCCTTGCGGCAGGTCACCACCAGTAACGCCATGAGTCTTTTGTTTAAAGAAGTCTCCGTCGGCCTGTTAAACGGTTTTGTTTGGGCTGCTGTGGTGGCGGTAGTGGCCGGGCTGTGGTTTCACAATCCGCATATCGGTATGCTCCTCGGTGTGGCGATGTTGATCAATTTGGTGTGCGCGGCTTTGTCAGGCGTGGCGATTCCGGTGTTGTTGGACAAGATCGGTGTAGACCCGGCACTGGCTGGCGGCGTGTTGCTGACCACTGTTACCGATGTGGTTGGATTCATGGCCTTTTTGGGCTTGGCAACCTTGTTTTTACTGTAAGGAACTGTGCTTTTTGTCACGGAAAATGATAGTATTTCTGACATTCAGTAGCGGATTTTCCAAACTCGATGTCAACCGGCGCACCTACTTCGCAAAAAATAGCTTTGGAGTTTAAAAGCACATCTCTGACCGTGCCGGTGTTGCTGTTAGCCAGTAACGACATCTCTCTGATCGATCAACAGCTCAAGGAAAAAGTGGTTCAAGCCCCCGAGTTTTTTAAAAACTCGCCATTGCTGATTGATCTGCAAAAACTTAACGCTCAAAACCTGCCAATTGATTTCACCGAAATAGTCGCTATCGTTCGTCAGCACGGTTTTATGCCGATAGGGGTGCGCGGCGGTAACGAACAGCAGAACGGGGATGCCTTGGCTATGAATTTGCCCCAGCATTCCCTGCACGGTAGCAATGTGCCCTTAGTCAACAAAGCACCGGCAAAAACCTTGCCCACACCTGCCGCGGAAGAGCAAAAGCAAGCTAGTCAGTCAATCGAAAATAAGTTGGTGACGCAGCCGATACGCTCCGGTCAACGGGTTTATGCCAAAGGCGACTTGATCGTCACCGCAACCGTTAGTGCCGGCGCGGAAATCATGGCGGAAGGTAATATTCATATATACGGATCCCTGCGTGGACGAGCGTTGGCCGGTGTGTTGGGTAACGTCAATAGCCGTATTTTTTGTTCGGATTTACAAGCCGAACTGATCTCGATAGCCGGCATTTACCAGCTCAGCGACGATTTGAGCAAGTATCCCGCGCACAAGCCCGTACAGATCAGTCTGGATAACCAGACTCTGATTATCAAAGATATTTAAGCTTTTCTTGGAGGAACAACATTGGCCAGAATTATCGTAGTAACATCGGGAAAAGGTGGTGTGGGCAAAACCACAACCAGCGCCGCTATCGCGATGGGCTTAGCGAAGCGCGGACATAAAACCGCTGTGATCGATTTCGATGTGGGCCTGCGTAATCTCGACTTGATCATGGGATGCGAACGTCGCGTGGTTTATGATTTGGTGAATGTGATCAACAATGAAGCCACCTTAAATCAGGCCTTGATCAAGGACAAACGTTGCGACCAGTTATTTATATTGCCGGCATCGCAAACCCGTGATAAAGATGCCTTAACGACGGAAGGCGTCGGCAAGATTCTGGAAGAATTGTCCAAAGACTTTAAATACATCGTTTGCGACTCGCCGGCAGGAATAGAGCGCGGTGCTACACTTGCCATGTACTTTGCTGATGACGCATTTGTGGTAACCAACCCGGAAGTGTCGTCCGTCAGAGACTCAGATCGTATGCTGGGTATCTTGTCCAGTAAATCGCGCCGCGCCGAGAATGGCGAAGAGCCGATCAAGGAATATTTGTTGTTGTCGCGTTATTCGCCGGATCGGGTGAAATTGGGCGAGATGCTCAGCGTTGACGATGTACAGGAAATTTTGTCGCTACATTTGTTGGGCGTTATCCCGGAGTCCAAGTCTGTATTGAATGCGTCAAACTCGGGTACACCGGTCATTCTCGACGAGCAAAGCGATGCAGGCCAGGCTTATGCGGACATCGTGGCGCGTTATTTGGGCGAAACCAAACCACATCGTTTTATTGAGGAAGAGAAAAAGGGCTTATTCAGTAAGCTATTCGGGAGCAAGTGATGAGTCTCTTAGATTATTTCAGATCCTCGAAAACCAATACGGCATCGCTGGCCAAGGAGAGATTGCAAATTCTGGTCGCCCATGAGCGTGCATCCAGAAATCAGCCGTCCTATTTGCCAGAGTTGCAACAAGAATTGTTGGCGGTGATCCGTAAATATGTCAATGTCGGGCAGGATGCCATTACCGTTAATTTTGAACAGGATGGAAACCAGGAAACCCTGGAACTTAATATTGTGCTGCCTGATGAGCGTTAGTTGTGCTGACTAGCTTTTGCCGCGGCTTCTGTCGCGTGAGGTTGGATAGCAGGACTAAAACCCCCCGATTTTTTTTGTTGTTTAAATGATGAGGAGTTGAAATGGTGGATACAATTGGCGAAGCAGCTGGAGCAGTCTGGCAATATTTGCACACGAATGGCGAAGCTAGCGTGAATAAAGTCACAACCGAAACCGGCTTGGGTAAGAACGACGTTCAGCGAGCGATCGGTTGGCTGGCTAAAGAAGACAAACTGAATATTGAAATGAAAGGCCGCGTAGAAACCCTTTCATTGAAATAAAAGTTTTCCCGCAACCTGCTTAAGGTTCAGCTAAGCGTGGCGACATTCAATATCGGCTCTTTGCCGGTTGAGTGTCGCCGGGGTTTGCCCTTGGGCGGGTTCCTAAATGCCGCTGTGTTTTGTTGGTAAATCTGTTACCTGACAGGAATGCGTGGCCCGCTTAGACACGCGCCAGGCGCTCTGTCGAAATCAGATACCGTAGCAAACGCATTAAATTTGCCGACGGAATGGCTGGTAATGCCGTAAAAATTAAAAAAATACTGATTCTAATAACCCTCTAATGCGGAGTCTTTCTGTCGAAATGAAAGCCAAAATTGCCACATTTTTCACCTTGGTGCTACTGGTTGTTATCAACCTGGGTATCTGGTCTTACGTCAATAATCCGTTAAAACTGCCATCCTGGAGCGATACCATGATGGGGGTGACCTTTAACCCCAAGGGGCGCGATTTCAATCCTGCCGACGGCGTATTTCCCACCAGGGAACAAATTCAATCCGATCTGGAGTTGTTGTCCGGTAAAGCCCATTCGATAAGAACCTACACCTCGTTGGAGGGCATGGAGGTTGTGCCTGAGTTAACCGCCAAGAATGCGATCAACCTGGCGATGGGCTGTTGGGTGGATTTGGTTGATGACGACAGCGCCGAGGACGATCCGCAAAAAAAGTTAGAGAACACGCAGAAGCGGCTGGATAAAAATCAGCGCGAAGTCGAAAGTCTGATCAATCTAACCAATCAATATCCAAAAACCATTGTGCGCACCTTGGTGGGTAACGAATCATTGTTGCGTTACAGAAACAAGGTTAGCGGTCCTATCGCGCAGAAAGTACGTCAAGAGTTTTCCGGTTCGATGAGCGAACAAGATTTGCAATTGAAAATCGAGGCGGATGTTAAGGCCGAGGTTGCCGGCAAAGCCAATGAACTGATTGAGTACATTCGCGAAGTAAAGAAACGCACTTGGAAGCCGGTGAGTACGGCTGAAACCTGGGATATCTGGGTATCCAATCCGGCCTTGGCTGCGGAAGTCGATTACATCGCTGTGCACATTCTGCCCTATTGGGAAGGTGTGCCGGTCGATTTACCCAAAGGCGCGGAAGGCGATAACGCCGTCGAATATGTGTTCAAGCGTTATTACGAATTGCAGCAGTTGTACCCTAACAAAACTATTGTGATTACCGAGGTGGGTTGGCCGTCTGATGGTCCTCCACAAAAGGCCGCCACTGCTTCCTTGGCGAATCAAGCCAAGTTTTTGCGTGCGTTCCTGAATCGCGCGACTGCCGAAAATATTATTTACTATGTGGTCGAAGCGTTCGACCAGCCGTGGAAGATCAAGCTGGAAGGTACCGCCGGTGCTTATTGGGGCTTGTTCAATGCTGATCGGCAGCCGAAATTCCCGATGGAAGGCGATGTCCTGGCTAACCCGACCTGGCGTAACTGGGCCAGTGGCGCGGCGGTACTCAGTATTATCTTGATGGCGGCTTTCTTATTTACTCGCAAGAGTTTGAAACTGCCGGGTAAGTTTTTCTTCGGTATCGTCGCCAACTTAGCGGCGTCAGTATTATTTTGGTCGGCATCGATTGCGGCCGCTCAATATCAGACCAGTTTTTCGGTGGTGTTCTGGGCGATTTTGCTGATGATGCAGGCTATGGCCATCTTGGTGTTGTTGACCGAGAGTCTGGAGATTTCCGAAGTCATTTGGCATAGAAAAGGTCGGCGGACGTTTACGCCGTTAACGCCTTCGGCGGATTTTCGTTATCCGAAAGTATCCATCCACTTGCCGATTCATAACGAGCCGCCGGAAATGGTGCGCAAGACCTTGAATGCCTTGGCCAAAGTTGATTACCCGAATTTCGAAGTATTGGTGATGGATAACAACACCAAGGATCCGGCTGTCTGGCAGCCGGTGCGCGACGATTGCGATCGCTTAGGGGCAAGATTCCGTTTCTTCCACTTGGATAACTGGCCGGGTTACAAAGCGGGTGCGATCAATTATGCGTTGACTAATACCGCCGAGGACGCGGAAATCATCGCAGTGATTGATAGCGATTACATCTTGAGTCCGGATTGGCTGAAGGCGATGGTGCCGTATTTCGATCAGGAAAATGTCGGTTTCGTGCAATCGCCGCAGGATTACCGCGATTCTGGGCAAAGCACTTTCAAGGATATTTGTTACTGGGAGTATGCCGGCTTCTTTAATATCGGCATGGTGCAGCGCAACGAATTCAACGCGATTATCCAGCATGGCACGATGACGATGGTTCGCAAGTCGGCGTTCGACAAAGTCGGTCCTTGGGGCGAATGGTGTATCTGCGAGGATAGCGAATTGGGCTTGCGTCTTTATGAAGCGGGTTACGACTCGGTGTACTGCAAGGAGTCTTTTGGTCGCGGTCTGATGCCGGATACTTTCTCCGGGTACATGACTCAGCGTTTCCGCTGGGTATACGGTGCGATGCAGATCATTAAAAAGCATTGGCGGCATTTCTTGCCCAACAAAAAGTCTTCGCTTACTTCGGCGCAGCGCTATTACTTTGTGGCGGGTTGGTTGCCTTGGTTTTCAGATGCCTTGGCCCTGTTGTTTACCGGCACCAGCTTGATATTGACCGCGCTGATTGTGTCGGATCCTATCCATAGCGAACTGCCGGTCAATGCGTTCTTGTTACCGACCATAGGTCTGTTTGCATTCAAAATCTTGCGCGGTTTGTGGTTGTACAAAGCGCGGGTGGCTTGTTCGATGTTGCACGCATTAGGTGCGGCGTTGGCGGGTTTGTCGCTGACGCATACCGTGGCGCGCGGTACCTTGCAGGGTTTGTTCACCTCAGGCAAACCCTTCATGCGGACGCCAAAATACGAGCAACAAGGGCCGTTGGTGGCAGGGTTGTTGATCATTTGGCAGGAGTTGTTATTGCTGACCTTGTTGGTGGCCGGCATCCTGGCGATGCGCTCTATCGAGCATTTCGATAACTTGAGCGGCAGGTTGTGGATGGCAGTATTGGCAGTGCAATCGGTGCCCTATGTCGCCACACTGCTGACGATTCTGATCAGCGTTGCGCCTAACTACTTTCCTGGCAAAAAACTCTCCGCCGATGAGTTAGACGCGGACGAGTAATTACCACTTGCTTGGTCTCTGAAAACCCTTGTCGGCTGAAAAGCTGGCAAGGGTTTTTTGCTTTTTTTGGGGGGGGGGCGAGGAATTGGTTCCAGGTGCTACCCGATGTGTTGCCGATGTTTTAAGTTTCAGTGCCAAAACGGATGAGTGCTGGTGGCGAATAAAATAAACTGTGTTATATGGCTTATTTTTAGCGTGTCATTTGCCGCATAAATGGGTTGATTGGGTGGTGTATTTGATGATGCGTTGCATTAATTAATTGATAAGAAAGCATAATTTTGTTTAGGGTTGAAAATTGCTTGTATCTACGAATGGTTGTTTTAAAGTGTGTGAGATCACCAGAAACTGTTGGTGTTTTAAATAGCGCTTTTGCCGATAATTAGCCCTTAGCAAGAACAAATCGCATACCTTCGCAATTTTTAAACCTATGAAATACGCAAAAATCAAACTTAGCGCCAAGCCCTATTTAATGGGGGCGATGCTGCTTACTGTGTTACCGGGAGTCTCGGCGACCGAAGATGGCAAATCGGACAACAAAACCGGTAGCAATCAAACCGCAGTATTGCCGGAAATGACGGTTACTGCCGAAAGCGGAAAAGCCGCTACGCAAACGGCTACCGAAAAATATAAATTGCCTGCTGTGACCGAAAGCGTTACTCGCGAGAAGATGGAAGACACCATCAACGTAATGAACACCGAGGATGCCATCAAGTATTTGCCCAATATTCTGGTGCGCAAACGTTATATCGGCGACAAGGAAATGCCCGTGGCTATGCGTACCTCCGGGACCGGTTCCAGTGCGCGCAGCTTGATTTATGCGGACGGCATTTTGCTATCGTCGTTACTGGGCAATAACAACGGCATGACCGGTTCGCCGCGCTGGAATATGGTATCGCCGTCGGAAATCGAGCGGGTTGATGTGATGTACGGACCGTTTTCCGCGGCCTACGGCGGAAACTCGATAGGCGGTGTCGTTGATATTACGACGCGGATGCCTGAGAAATTCGAGGCTGGCGGCGGCGTGCAGTCTACTTGGCAGGAATACGATGTTTACGGTCATACGGATGTCTATGATTCCCAACAATACACCGCAAATCTAGGTAGCCGACACGGCGATTTTTCCTGGCGCTTCGATGTCAGTCATTTGGATGCGCACAGCCAGCCTATCAGCTTCACCTATTTACCCACTAGCTCTGGCTCTGGTGGCGTACCCGTTACCGGCGCCGTCGGCGATGTCGATAGAAGCGGCTCCCAAAGAATATTTGCCATAGGCGAAGGCAATATCAGGCATACGGTGCAGGATAATTTTAAGTGGAAGCTGGCTTACGACATTACGCCAACCCTAAAAGCTTCCTATACATTGGGTTTGTGGCAAAACGACGAAAGCGGGGGCTTCAATAGCTACTTGCGCAGTGCCACTACCGGAGCGCCGGTTAATAGCGGCATAATCAATATGAACGGACGAAACTACAACCTGGGTTCGACGTTTGCCGAGAACGATTACCAACAGATGCACTGGTCGCACGGTATGGCGCTAAAATCGAACACCGGCGGTATTTTCGATTGGGAATTGACTGGCAGTGTGATCAATTATGGCCAGGATGAACAACGCGCACCCACGGTTGCGCCCAATCTTGCGGCTGCGGGTGGTGCGGGAACCCTTACCAGCTTAAACGACACCGGTTGGCATACTGTTGATGCTAAAGGTATATGGCGTCCGGATTCCGCATGGGGACCGCATCATGTCAGCTTTGGTTTTCATCATGACCTTTACGAGTTGAACAACCAGCAATATACAATCACCAATTGGATGTACGGTGCGCGCGGCCGGTTGTCTACTAATTCGCAAGGTAAGACCGAAACCAATGCTGTCTGGATTCAAGACGCATGGACATTTGATCCGGATTGGACGCTGACCTTGGGCGGACGATTGGAGAACTGGAACGCCTTCGATGGTACCAATACCGGTTCCAATGGCAGAACAATCAATCAGTCTAACCGCAGCGATTTAAGATTTTCGCCAAAAGCATCGCTGGCCTGGAAGCCAACCGATAACTGGAAATTTACCAGCTCTATTGCTCAGGCTTACCGTTTCCCAACGGTGACCGAACTGTTCCAGGGTACCAATATCACCGTCAGCGGCACCTCAAATATCGTAAACCCGAATCCAACGCTAAAGCCTGAAGAAGCGTTGTCTTCCGAGCTTTCCGCGCAATATTTTCTGAGCGAAGGTTCGTTGCGCTTGAGTTTGTTCCACGAAAAAGTCTATGACGCCATCTATAGTCAAACCACGTTCAGTCCTGTCACTAACTCGACATTATCCTATGCGCAGAACATCGACCAGATCAGTACCTACGGTTGGGAGTTTTCCGGCGAGCACAGTAATGTCGTTGTCGATGGCCTGGATTTGTCCGGTAATGTAACGTGGGCGAATTCGCGCATCGATAAAAATGCGGCGCTGCCTGCGTCTGTCGGCAAGTATCAGCCTAGAGTGCCCGAGTGGCGTGCCAGTGCCACAGCCACATACCATGTGACTAAAAATTTTACGTCTTCAATCAGCGGACGCTATAGCAGTCAGCAATATGGTCTGATCGATAACAGCGACATCAATCCGGACACCTACACCGGCACCGGTAGCGCGTTTTTCGTTGTGGATACCCGCGCCAAATATCAACTGACCAAGCAGCTGACGCTTTCAGCGGGTATCGACAATATCACCAACGAAAAATATTGGCTGTTCCACGTGTTTCCGCAGCGCACCTATATCGCAGAATTGAAATTTAACTATTAATCGGTGATCGAATGTATTCAGCCAGGATAGGGCGGAGGGCGCCTAATCCTGGTTGTGGGTTAAATGACACAGTTTAATTTTTCCCGGTCAAACGGGTAAAAATGTTCGTAACTTTCCGGACGCTTACTAAAAGACGATGATGAAAATTCAACTCCGTTTGGCAATGATTACCTCGTTGATTTTGACGGCATGTGCCAACGAGCCGGTTACAATCCAGCAAGGCGCTGAGGTGGCTAAGCTAGAACAGCATACCGACAAAAAAGCGCTATGCGCTGATCTGCAAACCAGTCCGGTGATCGGATGTTCCGAGACGGTCACAGCGACTTTCGACAATAGCGGCGTGCTGTGGTTGGCTTGGGTGGTTCGCGATCATATCTATGTGCAATCGTCGGCTGATAAAGGTGCGAGCTTTTCAGCGCCGGTTGCGGTAAACGCCGAACCGGAATCTATCGCCGCGCGCGGTGAATACCGGCCGAAAATCAAACTTGATGCGCAAGGCAATATCTACCTGACTTGGACCCAGAATCTGGAAAAACGCCATACTGGCCACATTCGCTTCAGTCGCTCGACGGACGGGGGGAAAAGTTTTTCCAAGCCGGTGACGGTCAATGACAATCTGGATGTGATCGGCCATCGTTTCGATGCGCTGGCGGTGGGGAAGAATGGCGAGATTTTCGTCGCCTGGCTGGACGCGCGCGATAAGGAAAAAGCCAAGGCCGCTAAGCAAGATTTTGCTGGGACTGCCGTGTATTACGCTTGGTCGGACAATGGTGGTAAAAGTTTTTATCCCAACAAAACTGTGGCACCGCATAGCTGTGAATGCTGCCGTTTGGGTGTGGAAATAGATGCCGACAATTTGCCGGTGGTGCTGTGGCGGCATGTTTACGACGGCAATATCCGCGATCATGCGCTGGTTAAATTTAAGGATTGGCACACGCCGGGAGCGGTGCAGCGCGTTAGCGAAGAAAACTGGAAAATCGATGCTTGTCCGCATCATGGTCCGGCTTTATCGATTGCCGACAATGGCGTTTACCATTCGGTATGGTTCAGCGGAGCCGCTGATAATCAAGGCTTGTTTTACGGTCACTCTAAGGATGGCGGCCTAAGTTATTCGCCGGCCTATCGTTTTGGCAATCAAGGAGCCAAACATCCCAATGTGTTTGCCAAGGGCGAACAAGTAGTGGTGGTGTGGTCGGAATTCGACGGCAGCCATAATCTGTTGCAGTTGATTAAGTCGGAGGATGGCGGACTGAGTTGGTCGCAACCCGAAGTCGTCGGTAAAACAGCGGAAAGCGCGGATGATGCTTTTCTGTTGAGCGATGGCGAGAATGTTTTTCTATCCTGGCAAACCGCGCAGGGTTATCAATTCAAGCCGATTTAGGGTTTAATGATCCAAGGCCATCCCGCTGGTGGCGCGGGATGGCCTTGGATGAACGGTTCAATTTCCAATCAGTTTCAATTCCGCTTCCCGATATTTTTCCGCGCATTTCCTGCTAACGTCTTCCGGCAATTTCGGGCCAGGGGCGGTTTTGTTCCAATCCAAGGTTTCCAGATAATCGCGTAGATATTGTTTGTCGAAGCTGGGTGGGCTGATGCCGACCTGATATTGTTCGACCGGCCAGAACCGCGAGGAATCCGGAGTCAACGCTTCGTCGATCAAATACAGTGTGCCGCCTTCATCCAAACCAAACTCGAATTTGGTATCGGCAATAATAATCCCGCGTTCGCGAGCGTATTCCGCAGCTGTCGTGTAGAGTCGCAAACTGGCGTCGCGCACTTTGCTGGCCAGTTCTTCGCCCATCAACGTTACCGTATTGGCGAAGCTGATGTTTTCGTCATGAGTGCCCATTTCGGCCTTGCTGGATGGCGTGTAAATCGGCTGCGGCAATTGTTGCGCCTGTTGCAAGCCGGCAGGCAACTCGATACCGCACACCGAGCCGCTGTTTTGATAATCCTTCCAACCCGAGCCAATCAGATAGCCGCGCACGATGGCTTCCACCGGCAGCGGTTTCAAGCGTTTGACGATGATGGCCCGGCCTTCCACTTGTGCCCTTAAATCGGAATCGGGAATCACATCCGCCAGCGTCAAATCGTCGCTTAAATGATTGGGAATAATATCCCGCATTTTTTCGAACCAAAAATTACTCACCCGGGTCAATACGCGGCCTTTACCTGGAATAGGATCGGGCATAATCACGTCGAATGCCGACATCCGGTCAGAGGTGACGATCAGCAAATGTTTAGCGTCGATTTCATACATGTCGCGGACTTTGCCGCGGCCGAGCAATTTCAAATGCGGTAGGGAAGATTCGTAAAGTGCGGCGGGGGCATTCATAATACGTGTGTGGAGTCAGTGAAAAGTGGCTGCAATTTTATCATTAAACCTGTTGAGGGTAGGAAACGCATGAGTTGGCTGGGCAAGTTGGTGGGTGGGGCGTTTGGATTTATGTTGGGCGGACCGTTGGGGGCGATTTTCGGTGCGTCGGTAGGGCATCAGTTCGATGCCGGAATGGACGGGATGGCTGGCGAGTCATTTAATCCCGGCGACCAGCAGCGCGTACAAATGGCGTTTTTCACCGCTACTTTTGCGGTGATGGGGCATGTTGCCAAGGCGGATGGCCGGGTTTCCAACGAGGAAATCGGACTGGCGAAACGGGTGATGGACAATATGGAGCTCAGTCCCGAGCTGCGTGAAGCCGCGATTCAACTGTTTCAACAGGGCAAGCAGACCGATTTTCCGTTAGCGGATGTGTTACGGCAATTTCGCGTGGAATGCCATCGCCGGACTAATCTGGTGCGCATGTTTGTGGAAATCCAGATTCAGGCGGCGTTTGCCGACGGTGTTTACGATGCCAAGGAAGAAAAGCTGTTGCTGGATATTTGCGCGCAATTGGGTGTATCGCGTTTCGAATATCAGGTCATCAAGGGCCAAGTACAGGCGCAACATCGTTTTCAACAGTCGGGCGAGCAGTTTCACGCGGCCAAATCTGGCTCATCGAAGTTGGAAGATGCTTATGCGGTGTTAGGCGTCTCCGGGACGGCGGACGATGCTGAAGTGAAAAAAGCCTATCGCCGTCTAATGAGTCAACATCATCCGGACAAGCTGGTGGCTAAAGGTTTACCCGAAGAAATGATGCAGATGACCAAGCAAAAGACTCAGCAAATCAGAAAAGCCTACGAAACGATACGGGAAATAAGAGGTTTTTAAAAAGAGCCCGCCAGCCACGGAGGCGGCTGGCGGGCTTGAAATAAACAGATTAACTGCTTAACAACGAGGGAGGTACAACAAAACTTAAGCGCGAAACGAGTCGCTAAAATCCAGATTGCTGGCGATGGTTGCAGCGCCAAATAGCATGGTGGAGATGATGAACTCGCCAGACATGAAGCCAAACACCCCGGTGGTGAAAAACAGGCCGGTGAGTACGTCTTTATACAGATTGTTCGATTTGTTCATTTTTGCTCCTAGACTGAATACAGTCGATACCAATGAAGACGACTTCAATATAAGCTTTATTTTTTTATTTACAATACCGGCAATAGTGGATTGTTTGTTTCTTTTTTAGAAACAATATTGAAATAAAGCTGTCATCTAGGGCTGTTATAAGCTTGTTTAATCCAGGAATGCGTTGAGCGCGGGCAGATTGCTCTTGGGAAGTTTGACGGTTAGTCGTACCGAATCAGAAAAATCTTGCCCGATAATACTGCCGTCCAGTTTTTTCAGTTGATATTCCAACGCCTGTAGTCGGTGGTAGTCCAGGGTTATTGTCAGTTCGGCAAATTCAATGTAATCGACGATGTCGGCAGCTTCTATAGCTTGCTTGGCGACATTGCCGTAAGCACGGGTCAAGCCGCCCGCGCCCAGCTTTACTCCACCGAAATAACGAATCACCGCCACGACCAGATTGATTAATTGCTTACACTCCAGATGCTGAAAGATCGGCTTACCTGCCGTACCGCTGGGCTCGCCGGCGTCGTGAAAACGGCAGATCAGACCGTCCGGCGACTGGATACGGTAGGCGTAAACGATATGGCTGGCGTCGGGGAAGCGTTGATGCAAATCCTTTAATAATAACAAGGCTTCACGCTCGGTCTGGCAAGGGCTGATGATGCCGATGAAGCGGGATTTCTTGATGATTTCCTCGACTTCACAGGCCTTGACGACGATTTGCACCTTACAAAAGTCCGTTGATAGCCGGATGCTGGTTCAGCAAATGCTCGCGGAATGCCTCGATTTGCGCTTCGTCGTTACGCAATTCGCGCGGAATGTGTACCGGAATATCGCTGATGATCCGCATTGGAGGCGGTGACAGAAAAATCAGGCGGTCTGCCAGCGCAATCGCCTCGCGCAGATCGTGGCTGACGAACAGCACTGTATGCGGCCGTTGTTGCCACAACGAATACAACAGATTTCTCACCTGCCGGGCGCTGGGCGCGTCCAGCGAGACGAAGGGTTCGTCCATTAGCAGAATGTCCGGATTGATGGCGAAGGCACGGATAATGGCGACCCGCCGCTGCATGCCCAGCGACAATCGCTCCGGATAAACCTGCTGCACGTCGCTCAGTTGCATGTCTGCCAATAATGAGTCGATCAAGGCGGCGGGCGGCGTTTGCTCGAATACCACTTCGATATTCTGCCGGACGGTATACCAGGGCAGTAATCTGGGGTTCTGAAACACATAACCAATTCTCGCGGTTGTGGCTAGGCTGCCTATTTGAATTTTGCCCTGATAGTGACTATCCAGTCCGGCAATCATATTCAACAACGTGGTTTTACCGCAGCCGGATGGACCGAGCAGGCAGACGAATTCGTTCCGGCCTACGCCAAGCTGTAAATCAGCAATCACCTGGTGTTGGCGGTCTTCGGCATGCTTTGATCGATAGGTTTTATCCTGGATGCTGATGGTAATATCGTTCATCGCCGCCACCGTAAGGCTTTGCGATCTAGTGGTCGCAGTAACAGCCATTCGATTAGTTGGATGACCGCGACAAAGGCAAAGGTATAAGCCAGCAGACTGGCAACGTCAAACAATTGAAAAAACAGATGTAGCTGATAGCCCATGCCATTGCTGCGGCCCAGAAGTTCCACCACCAAAATGATTTTCCAGATCAGTGCCAAGCCGGAGCGGGTGGCAGCCATCACGAACGGATGCAACTGCGGCCAGATCACGTGTACCAAGGTTTTTTTGCGGTCGAAACGGTAACATTCCGCCATTTCCAATAAATCCTTGTCCAGCGCTCGGGTGCCTTCGCGAATCGTGACAATCACATTCGGCAGTTTATTGATGACCACGGCCAGAATCGCCGCCGATTCGGCCAATCCGAACCAGACGTAGCAGAGGATGATGGTGACTAGCGCCGGAATGTTCAGGAATATCACCAACCAGTGATCGAAGAACGCATCCACGGTTTTATTATTACCCAGCGTAACCCCTATCGCGCAGCCCAATACCATCGCGATCGAGAAGCTGACCAGCAGGCGCAGCAGCGTTACCCCTAAATGGTAGGGCAGTTCGCCGGATTGAGTTGCTTGCCAAAATACCTGAGCGACCTGGAGCGGATAGGGTAATGTTTGACTGTGGACCAAGCCGGCCGCCAGCTGCCAGATACCTAGCAGCGCTAACAGCGATAGCAGTGTTATGGCAGATTGGTTAAGTTTAAAAGTGTCCGTCAACATTAATCGGCCGACCAGAACGTCCCCGCTTGTATTTGCGCCGATTGGCCGGTCAACTTATTGTTGCTGAGTTGATGCAGCAGCGCATAGATTTTTGCGGCCGCGTTTTGTTGCGTGGGCCCCCATTGTTCTACCCGGCCCTGGCAATAACGCTCTCTGAGTTTCTGTTGTTCCTTAGGGCTGGTCGCGTCGGTGAGCGGCACGATTTTCTGCCATTCGGTATCGGCGCTGCACAGGGTGTCGTGGGCTTGTTTGCTCAGGCTCAAGAATTGTTTGAACGCCGCTTTATATTGATCGGCCCAGTCCTGTTTAAATACGTAGCCGATGCTGGGCACTGTTTCGTTGATGCCTAGCTGGCGGATGATCTCCTCGCCGCTCAACAGCGCCCGGTAACCTTGCGCTTCCAGATGCGCGGCAAATTGCCAGAAGGTCAGCAAAGCATCGACGCGTTTTTCCAGCAGTTGTTGGCTCAGTAATGGCGGCGCGCCGTAGATTTTTTCCACACCGGCATTCAGGTCCACTTGCTGTTGCTGGCCCAAGGCTTGTAACAGCAGCCAGTTCTTATCCAGCTCACCGCCGGCTATACCCAGTTTTTTGCCTTTTAGATCGGCCAGCGACTTGATCGGGCTATCAGCCGGTACCAGCAATACGCCGGAGGTATCGGAAAACGGGTAAAAACTTAAATTGGTGCCGGTGCCGCGCATGCTGGACGTCCAGATCCAGTCGGAGACGATCACATCCACCGAACCGGCCTGCAGCGCAACCTTACCGGCTTGTTGATTGGCAACCGCGATGTTTTCCACATTGAATTCTGCGTTGTCCAGTAGTCCTTGGTTGCGCATCGCCGCCAGTTCCCAATTTAAGGTGCCGGCTGCCATGGCGCCTATGCGGATAGTGGGTTTCTCTTCGGCGTTGGCAAATTGTGGCAATAAAACGGCAATGGCAAACAGGCAAATTTTCATATTCATCTTCAAAGTCCCTAGTCGGATGGTTAACGCGACGATTTTAACGCAGCCACCCCCAATACGAGAATGTTTGTCGGATTTGTTTGGAGCGGGATGCGTTGTCCAGGGTTTAAGGGGAAATCGTTTGACCGATATTCCCAAAAGCCCGAGCCCACTAGACCTCACGAGTAACCAGGGGTTCCGGTATCGTGGGGCAGGGGAAAGCTCAATGACTAGGTTAAAAAGCTGATTAGCAAGCTGCGCTACATCCGCAAAATCGTCTTTTCGGCAAGGCATGCGGATAGCTCTAGGCACTTCAGGAATATTAAAGGCTGTGGTGCAAGGCACTTCCCGGTGCTTAACAGTCTAGGACGCTGTGGGAAGCAGTCTGTCTTCCCGCTCAAATCTGGCGGCGGCTACCGGCCGGCCGGTGTAATAGCCTTGGTAGGATAGACAGCCTTTATTGCGCAAGAAGATCATTTGTTCCTGGGTTTCCACGCCCTCGGCAATCACGTGTAAACCTAAGTTTTTAGCCATATTGATAATGGTCTCCACAATCACCGCGTCGTTGGGATCGTTGGCAATGTCGCGGACGAAACTCTGATCTATCTTCAATTGGCTGATGGGCAGTTTTTTTAAATAAGACAGCGAGGAATAGCCGATGCCGAAATCGTCGATGGAGGTTTTCACGCCCAGGGTTTGCAAATCGCGCATTTTTTTCACGGTGTCGTCTATGTCACTGATGACGCAGCCTTCGGTCAGTTCGATGACCAAGCGCTCAGCCGGCAGCTCAGCGTCGATCAAAATGCGTTTTACTTGATCGACAAAATCGGCCTGGCGGAATTGCCGGGAACTGACGTTAACCGCCACATGATGAATAGGCAAGTTCTGGGCGTCCCACACCTTGATTTGCCGACAGGCCTCGCGCATGACCCATTCGCCTATCGGCAAAATCAGCTGGGTATCTTCGGCGATGGGGATAAATTCCGCCGGGGAGATCATGCCTTTTTCCGGATGCTGCCAGCGGATTAGCGCTTCGGCGCTGATCACTTTGCCGAGGTGATCGACCTGCGCCTGATAGTGCAGTAAAAACTGCCGCTGTTTCAGCGCCTGACGAATCTCTTTTTCCAAGGTCAAACGGCGGTCGGCCGTTTCCTGCATCGACGGACGGTAAAAACTGATGCCGTTACGGCCGCTTTCCTTGGCCCGGTACATCGCAGTATCCGCCTGTTGGATGACCGCTTCCGGCTGTTCGGCCACCTCGGGAAATAGGGTCACGCCTATACTGGTGGAAAAGTGATGTTCACTGCCTTGTACCGTGAACGGTTGATTGATGGTGTGCAGGATTTTTTCCGCCAGCATCGCCGCGTGACTGGTTGCTTGCGACAGTTGCGAATAACGGCCTGGCACCATCACGATAAATTCGTCGCCCCCCAGCCGGCAAGCGGTGTCTTCGTCGCGGATAATCGATTTGAGGCGTTGGGCAACCTGGATCAGCAATTCGTCACCGACTTGATGGCCGCGCGAATCGTTAAGGGTTTTGAAGTGATCCAAATCCAGGAAAAACAGCGAACCATAATAGCTTTGGCGTTTGGCGGCGGCGATTTCCTGTTTCAGGCGGTCCAGCAGCAAACGCCGGTTCGGCAAGCCGGTCAGCGGGTCGTAAAATGCCAGTTCATGGATTTCCCGCTCGGCGGCTTTTTTCTCGCTGATGTCGGAAAAAATCGCCACATAATTGAGCAGGCGGTCCTGTTCGTCCCTCACGCCGGTCACCGTCAGCCATTCCGGAAAGACGTCGCCGTTTTTGCGCTGATTAAAAATTTCGCCCTGCCATTGGTTATCCTTGGCCAAGGCTTGGGTCAAAGTTTGAATAAATCCGGGAGCTTGATGGGTCGACGATAGAAAATCCGGTTGCCGGCCAATCACTTCCTCCGCGCTGTAACCGGTGATTTTGTTAAAAGCGTTGTTGACGCGCAAAATGGCCCCATTAGCATCGGTGACGATAATGGCCTCGTGCGACTGGAATGTGGTCGCGGCTATGCGGAGTTCGTTTTCCTGTTGTTTACGGCGTTCGATCTCGGTATTCAGGGCCTGATTGCTGCGCAACAAGTCGCGGGTTTTCAAGGCCACCAGATCTTCGATGCGGGCGGTGCGTCCGCTCATCAGCATTAAACCGAAACTGGTCAGACCGCAAAGTAAAAAGCTCCCGGACAGCAGCCACCAAACCGTCCAGGAATTTTGTTGCGTATAAAACTCCGGCAGCGGTTTATATTCAAGCGTCCAGTTCCGGTCGGCGACCGCCAGCGATTGCTGCCTGCTTGGAAGGAAGTAATGTTTTTTCGATTCAATACCTTCGGGAGTGCTGCGGTATAACAGCTGGTCTTGATCATAGATCGCTACCGACAAACGTATGCTTTGCAGGCGCGTGGACAATTCCTGAACCTCGCTGCTTAATTTAAAAACATTGGCAACCAATCCCACAAAAAACTGCTGACGCAGGGTGCTGGTGTTAAGCGATTTTCCTTTGAGATAAACCGGCGAATAAATGGCGAAGCAGGGTTGATTATCGTCGCAGACGATGCCGGCCGTCACCACCGTTTCGCCGGAATTAATCGCTTTGTGGATCGCTGCTAATAATTGTTGGTTGCTGGCAACATCGAAACCTATGTTCTGCTGATTGCCGAAGGAGTAAGCAATGGGTAAATAAACGTTCCGCTTACCAGCCGCTATCAATTGTTGATTGTGGTCGTATTCGCGAATGGTGGTTTCTGTCTGTTTTTCGAATGCGTTACGGTCTTCTGCGTTGACTCTGGGTATCCATTCCAACGCCTCCAGCTCGGGATGTTTGCTGAAAATGGTATGAGCAAACAGCCTGAACTCGTTGGGATTGACCGATTCCGAGCTGTCGAAAAGGGCTTTCAGCAACTGATTATTCAGAATATCGTCGTCGAAATGTTCCTGGAGGTTGGTGTGGGTCAGATTAATCTGGTTGTCGAATAGCCCATTGATGCGCTGATTTTCCAGGTTGCGGCTGTAGACAAAGGCGATGACCACCAACAACAGCGAAATCGATAACGGATAGGCCACGAATTTTTGCCGTTGCCGCCAGATATGGCGCGGCGTACCGATAAACAACAGCAGCAAGGGCGCGAAGATCACCGTGCCTATTGCATCGCCTATCCACCAGGTACACCAGTTCAGGCCGATTTCTTCCGCATCGATCGTATCGAAAATGTACAGAAAGCTGGTGCCGATGCTAGCCGATATTAAGCAACTGGCAATCGCCAACAAGAAAAAACACAGCACATGTCGATCTTCCATCAACGGGTTGTGCTTGCCTATCCAGCGGTTGATCAGGGATGCACCGAGCAAGGGTTGGGCAATGGCGCCCAGGCTGGCCGCAGTTCCTGCCCAAATCGGTGTAAACCAATCCTCTGGGGTGGCCAGATCCTCAAAAGCGTAAATTTGCGTACCCAAGCTGCCGATGATCAGACCTGGCAATATTCTGTTACCGTAACCAAGCAACGCGGCCAGAGCGATACCCGCTGACGGCCAGATTGGGCTGGCATGGCTGGGCTGCATCGCCAGCATATGCCCGAGATAGCCGCCGATAAAATAGGCTAGGGCCAAGGCGCTGTTGATCAGAATAACTCTAAAAGCTGTCGGCATGATTAAACAGGCAGAATCTGATTCTCGCCGAAGCTGGGCGAAGCAGTCGCTTTAGTGATTTGCGGGCAACAGAACGCCATTTTCGACATCAATGCTAAATGCTTTGCCGAATCCGGCGACATATTGGCCGCGCAAAGGCGTCAGTGCCAGTAAATGAAAATCCGTGAGTGAGCGTAAAACCGAGACTGTTTCGCCGAAACGGTCTTGCAGTCTATCTAACAACTGGGCATATTCAGCTTGGAGTTTGTCGATTTCACCAACAGCGCAGTCAATTACCAAGCGGCGTCTGGCAAACGGATTGACCGCTTCGGCCTCGGGTTCGATAAACATGATGGATGCTTGGCGTTGGCGCAGCATATTGCCGGTATGCCGGGCCAATTGGCTGACATAGATGTAATAAGTATTTTGGTATTCCAGAAACGGCGCATAACTGACTTCGGCTGTCCCTTGCTCGGAACTGCTGGCGATTATCAGGCTTTGGCTGTTGGTAATTAAAGTCCGGTAATCGGCGGTTAGCGGTTCGGAACTCATGGTGTATTTGCAGATGTCAGTTGCGCGTGGCGGAAGCAATTGACGGTGTGGTCGTTGACCATGCCCACCGCCTGCATATAAGCATAGCAGATGGTTTTGCCGACAAACTTAAAGCCGCGCTTTTGCAGATTTTTGCTCATCCGTTCCGATTCCGGCGTGTAAGCCGGTAATTGGCTATGCTGCAGCCAACGGTTTTGCCGCGGTTCACCGTCTACGAAGCTCCATATGTACGAGTCAAAACTGCCGAATTCCTGCTGCACCCGTAAAAAAGCCTGGGCATTGTTTACCGCGGATTCAATTTTCAGGCGGTTTTTGACGATGCCGTGAGTCTGCAGCAACGACGCCAGTTTTTTGTGATCATAAGCGGCGACTTTGAGTGGATCAAAATGATCGAAAGCGGCGCGGTAAGCCTCGCGTTTGTCGAGAATGGTCCGCCAACTGAGGCCGGCTTGGGCGCCTTCCAATACCAGAAACTCGAATAACATACGATCATCGTGCAGTGGCACGCCCCATTCGTGATCGTGATAATGCTCTTCGTTAGCGCTATTCAGCGCCCACACGCATTTGCCAGGCATCAGTCTTTTTTCATCAGGTTTTTCAAATCGGCGAAAGGATTGAAGGTGGCGGCAGGCGCTTTGCCTTCCGAGGTGGCTTTGCCGCCGTAACGCACGTGCTCTTCAAAACGTTGATGTTCGTTGTCGTGGCAATACAGGCACAGCAATTCCCAATTGCTGCCGTCGGGCGGATTGTGGTCGTGATCGTGATTGATGTGATGGACTGTCAATTCGCGCAGGTTTTTATGGTCAAACTCTCGTGAGCAGCGTCCGCATATCCAGGGATAAAGTTTTAAGGCCTGCTCGCGGTAACCTTTTTCCCGCTCTTCCTTGTAGCGCCGGGCTTCGGCGACGATGTGATAGGCTTTGTTATCCGACATAGGTCCTCCGTAGTTCAGCCGCCGGTAGCGTTCATGTGCCGCAAAATCACTGGCTGTTCGTGAATATTGAATTCGTGTTTTTCGGGTTTGATTTGCATGGCTTCGACGATGGCTTGTTTCAGCATAGCCTTGTCGCCGGGATGGTCTCTGACCACCTGTTTCAGATCGACCGAATGCTCGTTGCCCAAGCACAGCAATAAGCGGCCTTCGGCGGTCAGGCGCACGCGGTTGCAACTGCCGCAGAAATTAGCACTGTGTGGCGAGATAAATCCCACTTTGCTAGCGCTCCCGGCTACCCGGTAATACACCGAAGGTCCGCCTGTCGAGTCGGTCACGGCTTCCAGCCTAAAGCGCTGTTGTAAATCCTGCCTGATCAAATCGCTGGAATAAAAAGCATCGCCGCGGTGATGGTTGTCCACCGCGCCCAGCGGCATTTCCTCGATGAAACTGATGTCGATGCCACGCTCGACGGCAAACTGCACCAGATCGCAGACTTCTTGATGATTGCGGTTTTTCAGAATCACCGCGTTGAGTTTGATGCGCTGAAAGCCGGCTGTTCGAGCTTTTTCTATGCCTTTCAGCACTTGCTGCAAATCGCCGGTTCGGGTCAGTTCCTTGAATTTGGCCGGGTCCAAGGTATCCAGGCTAATGTTGATGCGTTTTACGCCGGCGGCTTTCAAGTCGTCGGCCATCTCCGCCAGATGCGAGCCGTTGCTGGTCAATACCAGTTCGTTCAAGCCCGGTAAGCGCCCAAGGTCTTGCATCAAACCCAATGCGCCCTTGCGCACCAGCGGTTCGCCGCCGGTAATCCTGATTTTGCCGACACCCAACTCGACGAAGGTTTCGCAGATAAAGCGGATTTCCTCCAGGCTGAGAATATGGCTGCGCGGTAGAAACGTCATGTCCTCGGCCATACAGTACACGCAGCGAAAATCGCAGCGGTCGGTAATCGATACTCGCAGGTAGTTGACCACTCTGCCGAAGCGGTCTATCAGTTGCAACGGTTTGCTAGGCGCCATTACATTCGAACAGAAAAAATAAAGGAAGAAAATAGTAACACAGCGCCGCGCTGTGTTATTGCCGTTTGCTAAAAGATCGGCGTTGAGCGGGTAAGTTCCTAAGACGGCTTTTTGCCAGACTATTGCTTGCCCAAGCGCCGCAGCAAAGCCAACACTGCCGCCTCTATCTGCGGCAAGGCCTCGTTCGGATGGGCGTCTTCTATATCGTCTACCTGCCAGTATTCCACGCGTTCCAC
Organism: Methylomonas fluvii; assembly: GCF_014850975.1. GTDB lineage: Bacteria > Pseudomonadota > Gammaproteobacteria > Methylococcales > Methylomonadaceae > Methylomonas > Methylomonas fluvii. Next base: position 1,329,887 of record NZ_JACXST010000001.1, read on the forward strand.
CCAGTCCGGGAAGCGGCGATGCAGTAAGGGTTTGTGCTCGGTTTGCTTCAAGGCGATGATGTGGCGGGCGGTGGTCAAGTCCTGCTCGGTCAGCGCAAGCGGCGCGCGGACAGGCTCGATGGGAATCTCGCGCAAGGCCAAGCCATGCCGGGTGTGCGGCGAAAGCGGCCCGGCATCGTCCTTCAGCAACTCGATAGCCAACCCGCGCGAAAACGCCCGCCAAGGCAGCGCGTAATCCGGCGCGTGGTGATTAAACAAATACTCGGCAAACCGGCTGCGGTAGTAGTTACCGGTGCAGAGGAATAGGACTTGGGAATGGGTGTTTGTCATAAAACTCCTTTTGGCGAGGCTGTTTACATGAGAGCAGACAGTAAAGAATTTGTTTGAGTCATTATAATAGTGATACCGTATATGGTATGCATGAGATTATACTGGATACCAATGTTCTGTTCGCCGGCTTGTATTCCGCTAACGGCGCATCCTTTAAATTGCTAGAGCTTTTAGCCGATGGGCAGTTGCAAACAGCCATATCGACACCGCTTTTGTTCGAGTATGAGGATGTTTTGAAACGCAACCGTTCCATGCTGCAACTGACCGATGTCGAAATAGATATAGTGCTGGATAACCTGTGCGGATTTAGCCGTCATCAAAAAGTGTATTTTTTATGGCGACCTTATTTGCCGGACCCGAAAGATGATTTAGTCTTGGAGCTGGCCGTTGCTGCCCGAGTAAACACCATCGTTACCCATAATTTAAAAGATTTTGCCCGTATCGAAAAATTCGGCGTTGAAGCCATCACGCCAAAAATCATGCTGGAGCGTCTACCATGAGTGCATTAAGTCTGAGATTGCCCGATTCCATACACCGCCATATCAAAGAGCTGGCGAGTAAGGAAGGCGTATCGATCAATCAATTCATAGCCAGCGCCGTTGCCGAAAAAGTGTCGGCCATCGCCACCGAAGACTACCTGCAGGCTCGAGCCGAACGAGCCGACAAAGCCGCTTTCCAGGCCATTTTGGCCAAGGTGCCTAAACGTGAGCCGTTGGTGGGGGATGAGTTTTAGCGTTGGCGGGCAGCATAGGCAGATATAGCTATTTCTTTAGAAAGTACTCCGAACTGGGGCTGATTGATTGGATCGATGACTTAAATCTGCTGAATGACTAAGATTTTATATTTAGCTTAAGTTGACGGCATAGGTTTAGCGCTAATTTAACCCAACAATTCCAAGGTTCTTTGCCCTTTATGAAGCCATTTCTAAATACGACCGTCAAGGCAGTCTTCGACGACTATCCGCTGGAAGTTCGTCGGAAAATGCTGGTGCTTCGCGAAGCAATCTTTGCTGTGGCGGCTAGTGAGGGTGTCGGACAGCTTGAGGAAACCTTGAAGTGGGGTGAGCCCGCTTATATGACCGCCGAAACCGGATGTGGCAGTACGATCAGAATGGCTTGGAAGAAAGAGAAACCGAACCAATATGCCATGTATTTCATCTGCACAACGAATTTGGTTGAAACCTTTCGGACGCTATTTCCGCACCAGTTTAAATACGAAGGCAATCGGGCGATTGTCTTTCAAGAAGCTGAAGACGTCGACATGGATAGCCTGTCAATCTGTATTGCTATGGCCTTGACCTATCATCGGAACAAGCGACGAAAGCAATCTTAGGCGCGGAGCCGGCTTCAGGCTTCTTCGCCAAGAGTATTTCACCTTGCCGTTGGCCATGGTAGGTGTTGCCGCAGAAATCCACCAATCCGCTCCTCCAGCCAATACGCCGGCCTAAACAACGAACCGCTCACAAATCCCACGTGCCCGCCGCTAGCGCACACTTCCAGTTGCACTTGGTCGGACAGTTCTGCACTGGTCGGCAGCACGCGCTCGGTCATGAACGGATCGTCCTTAGCTTGCAAAATCAAAGTTGGGACGCGGATGTGCTTTAAAAATTGCCTGGAACTGCTGCGCCGATAGTAATCGTGAGCGTCTTTAAAACCGTGCAGGCCGGCCACGACCTTGTCGTCGTATTGCCAGAAGGACTTGATACCCGAGAGGTCGCCTAATTTTAAAATCTGCTCAGCTTGTTCGTGTTGGCCGATGCCTTGCAAATGCCGGAGTTTGACGCGCATGTATTGTTTCAACTCGCGCAGTAAATAGTCGCGATAGAGTGTCGAGAAACCGCGATCCAGCTTGTCGGCGCATTCGTCTAACAACAGCGGCACGGATACCGCCACTGCCGCCGATAATTCAAGCTTATCGCCTTGCTCGCCCAGCCATTTTAATAACACGTTGCCGCCCAGGGAAAAACCTATCGCCGCCATCGCCCGGTCCGGAAAACGCTGGCGTAAGGTTTGGAACAAAAAGTCGATGTCCTCGGTTTCGCCGGAGTGATAACAACGCGCCAGCCGGTTCATCTCGCCGCTGCAACCGCGAAAATTCAGCGCCACGCTGGCAATGCCGGCGGCCAGCAAACTGTGTTGCAAGCCCTGGATGTAACCGGAACGGCTGCTGCCGGCCAAACCGTGCAGCAGAATCACCAGCGGCCGTTCGCCGTTATCGACCCAATCGATGTCCAGAAAGTCGCCATCGGGTGTGTCCAGCCGTTCGCGGCGGATGCCAGTCGGTGGCGAGATGCGCCGCAAAAACGCCGGATAGATCGTCTGTAAATGCGGACTGTTCAGCCACCAGGCCGGGCGGAAGGCGTTGTGCATGGTTGTGGACCTGCTTTATAGTAGTAGTCGGGCGATGGTTTGAAAGAGGAATATACCTTTTGTACCGCCAAACGCCAGCGCGCCTTTGCGGCGGATGTATAGCTCTTATCCGTCTGAGATTTTCCAAATTATTTCCAACCCTGTTTCACTGTTCTTGATGAGTCGGCCCATTCCTATCGCCAAATCGCTGGCTAAAGCTGTCCCGCCTAGCCGGGCAAAAGCCGGAGCAGGGCGTAAGCCAGGCAAGCAGCGCCGCAAGGCCAAATCTCTGCGCAAACCAAAATGGTGGCTGATGGTAGTGGAAGGCTTGGCGCTGATGATTGCCGCCGTACTGGCGACGATGTTTTTGCTCGGTTACTCGGCCAGTTGGTTGTCCGGCCCCGGTTTTTTTACCAGTTTGCTGCCGTTCGCGATTGGCGTGGTGATCTTGATGTTGGCGGCGGCTGCGCTATTGCTGGCCTGGTCGCGCTTGCGCGGCTGGTTGCATGGCCGATTGGATTATTTGCCCGCCGCATTGGCCGTGGTGCTGGCCGCTTCGACCGGTTGGTTTGTGATGCACGGCGGCTACACCCAAGTTTTTACGCATTTTCGCACCTTGGTCGGTGGCAAGCAGGAAGCCGAAAAAGTCACACTGGCGCATCAAGTCTATGCGGCTTATCGGCGCCACGGCATAGGCGGGTTACAAAAAATGATGGTGCGCGCCGATGCTTTCAATCCGGCAATCGAGGACGCTGCCAAGGCTTTTGATGTCGATGTCAATTTGCTGCAAGGCATCGCCGCGACCGAATCCTCGTTTATGCCACGCGACAGTTTTGACGGCGGCAAAGGCTTGTTTCAGATTACCGCCGTGCCCAAAGCCATTACCCGCGAGGCAGCCGACGAGCTGGACGTGGAGGAATTGCAAGTCAACGATCCCAGGCATAACGCCTTTGTCGCCGCCGCTACCTTTAAACATTACCTGCAAGAAATGAACGGCGATTTGTTTTTAGGCCTGCTGGCTTACAACATCGGGCCGCGCAACGGTGGTTTGCGTTTTATCATGCAGCAGTATGGCGCCACCGACTTTGTGACGATGCAACCGTACCTGCAAACCCTGCCGCGCGACTACCCGATCCGGGTATTGTCTTATGCCCTGGCTTTCAAACTTTATCAGAAGGACGGCAAACTGCTGGCCTATGAAGAAGGCGATAACGCCATGCGGATTCAGCAGATGGGAATCCCCGGTTTGTAGGTTTGCTGCCTGGTTCTGGCATCAAGCGGGTAGCCGTTACAGTCAGGAAAATTTAACGATAATATCCTGTTGAATATGGCGCACCCTGTGATGGAGCTTTTCCGATTTAACCGGGATATGTCGTAATGGATCATGCTGGCGCATGACAAATTCCCGAATCGCTTCATCATTCCAGCTCTGATGGTTGTCGTGCACCATACGCAGTACAGCATTCAATTTATTCGCGGTGTAAATCACATCGTCTTCGTTATCGTCATAGTCCGAGTGTATCAAATCTTTTATGGCGTACTTAACTTGAGCAAGGGCATTATTGGCATCGAATGATGTGGCCTGTCTCATGATTATTTCTCCGGCTTTCAGTTTGTGTTGGTGGCTACTATCTCCTCAGGTCCTTAAATTAAACTTAATAAATGACGATTGAACGACATGCTGCCGATAGCATCGAGAAAATAGTCGATGGTGACGAGTGACGCGGAGCTTTACAGCACATTCGGCGTTCTTGTTGCTCCTGCGTTTCGAGACAAGCTTGTGACGCGGGTTGGTGTTTGGATTGGTGGTAGGGTCGAGTTTGGTGGGTAGGCGTTAGCTGCTTCTTAGGTCTAAGCGAAGTGCGGGCGATGAAAATATGGCAAAGCTGACGCTGGTTAGTATTTTGTATGGCTTTAATCGGTTGGAATCGCCCCCCCCCTAGCTGAAGTTCGTGTTTTGAATTTAAACGATTGGTTTAAACCTTATACTGAACATGCAGATTACGCTAACAACTTAATAATATTTTACTCACAGTTATGCACCCTTTTTTTGAAGTCACAGCCTCGGATGTTCAAAAACTGAATGATGAGCAGGCTCGTGAATTGATTGCTCGGCTTTGTAAAGCCGAACTTCAGTCCTTAGGTATTGGAACAGCTCCAGTCACATGGGGTGGCGATCAACGAGCGAAAGACGGAGGAGTTGATGTTAGAGTCGATATTCCACCGTCATCCTTAGTATCTGGCTATATACCCCAGGGGGTAACTGCTTATCAGGTCAAAGCCGAAAAGTTTGAACCTTCAAAAATTCCCGGTGAAATGGCTCCAAAAGGCAAATTACGTCCGGCAATCGTGGAGCTGAGCAAGAATTCCGGCGCGTATATCATCGTGTCGACCGTAGACAATTGTTCCGACTCGTTTCTAATCAGTCGTAAACAAGCCATGTCGAAGTGTCTGGAGGAACACGGACTAAATGAACACCTTGAACTCGACTTTTATGATAGCCGACGGATTGCCGACTGGGCCGGAAATCATCCTGGTGTTTTGGTCTGGTTACGGGACGTTTTGCGTAGGCCTATCCAAGGCTGGAAACCCTATGAACCTTGGGCCTATCAAGAGAATTCTATTGATGATGAGTATCTGCTTGACGATAAGATTAAAGTATTCGTTCCAAATACTGATGAAGCGATTTCCGTAATTGACGCCCTTAAACGCCTTCGAGAGGAACTGTCAACACCGCGCACCTCTGCGCGAATAGTCGGACTCTCTGGAGTTGGAAAAACTCGGCTCGTTCAAGCTTTGTTTGACATCCGTATAGAAGCATCAAGCGCGCTAGATCGAGAGAACGTTCTCTATACCGATCTATCGGATGATCCAAACCCTCAGCCAACCGCAATGCTCGAAGCATTGATTCAAGATGAATCGAGTTGCGTGGTAATAATCGACAACTGCGGACAGAACGTACATGCAAAACTCACCGAAATCGTCCAGCGCCCAGAGAGCAAGATACGCCTAGTAACTGTTGAATATGACATCAAAGACGATTTGCCAACCGGCACGGCATGCTACCGGCTGGAAGGATCGTCTGATGAAGTGATCGCAAAATTACTGAAGCGTCACTACCCAATGCTGTCCGACTTGGACGTGCATAAGATTGTCGAGTTTTCCGCAGGTAACGCTAGGGTCGCATTTGCCCTCGCGTCAACCTCTTCGACGAAAGGACAGTTGGCTCAACTCAGGGATGAGGATCTTTTCCGGCGCCTGTTTATTCAAAAGCAATCCGAAAGCAACGAGCTTCTTAGATGCGCGAAGGCTGCAAGCCTGATTTATTCGTTCGACGCGGAAGACGATTCGGAAAGTTCTGAGTTGATCATACTCGCCGCTGTCGGCGACGTTTCAGTATCGGCATTTTTGATGAATGTCGCAGAGTTGAAACGACGAGGCTTGATTCAGGCACGCGGTAAATGGCGCGCGGTATTGCCTCATGCCATTGCAAATCGTCTAGCGATGCGATGTTTGGAGGATTTTCACCACAATTTTTTGATAAAAAAATTTGTTTCCGAAGCGTCTGCGCGTGTAGCGCGGTCATTTTCCCGTCGGTTGGGTTACTTGCACGAATCAAAAGTAGCCGCCGCCATAGTTAGCGAGTGGTTAAAACCCGGAGGGTTATTAGGGGATACGACTAAGTTCAACGAACTCGAATGGCAAATGCTGGAAAACATAGCGCCGGTTAACGAATCTGCCGTTCTTGAGACCCTGGTTCGGGCAACCGAGAACGAAGAACTCATATCGCATTCCAATGAGAAGCGCGCGGAATTTACCCGATTGCTTCGATCCCTTGCATACGAGGCTGATTTATTCGAAAAGGCGGCTTCCACTTTATTGAAATTTGCTTTGGCCGAACCCGAGGAAGGAAGCTCTAATTCAGGACGTAAGACCCTAAAATCGTTATTTTATTCGCATTTCTCTGGAACGCTAGCTTCGCCAAAACAGCGAACTGAATTTGTAAATGCGTTAGTTTTGTCGAACGACGATGCGAAGTTAAAGTTGGCAATTAGTTTGTTGGAAGCAGGACTTGAGGCATACCACTTCTCGTCCAGTTTCAGCTTCGATTTTGGCGCACGCAAACGGAGCTATGGGTGGTATCCAAGAACACTTGATGATTTTCGAAACTGGTATGGCGCTTTCGTCCAACTTGCCGCACAGATTGGAAAATCCGACACCCCGGTTGGGTTGGATGCCAGAGGCATATTGGGTCGAGCCATTCGCGGCCTTTGGGGGACGAATGGCTGAATAAAAAATTAATCGAAGTTACCCAAGAGCTCGCTGCCGTGGATGGCTGGCCTGACGGATGGATAGGTATCCGCAACGCGCTGAGGTGGGGAAAAGAGGCTATAAACGGGGAATCCCTGGCGCAATTGAAAATGCTCGAAAAACAATTAGCTCCATGCGATCTGTGGGGAAAAATTCAGGCGAAAATATTGCGGCGCGGCGATTACAGTGTTGAACTGGACGGCGAATATGAAGATGAGCCTGACCATAATTCCGGGCTTGGATGGTACGAAAGGATATTAGAAGAAGCGGAAATTCTTGGAAAAACCGCTGCCATGGATGAAAAGATTCTATCAGACTTAAGCCCTTTTCTATTTCACTCAGGACACACAAACAAACCATATTGTTTTGGTATTGGCATAGGTAAGGAACATTCCGCCGTTAGCGCTCTCATTGCTCAAATTCGCGCGATTATCGATAGTAATCCTAACCGGGCATTCGACCTGCAATTTGTTCACGGCTTGTTAGTAGGATGGCATTCGGTAAACCCCCAGGAAGTCGGAATTTTTATGGACTCGGCTATCGGCGATCCGGTTTGGGCGGCTTATTTCCCCATGCTGCAACTGTCGGTGCCAGTCGATGACGTTGCATATGGCAGACTAATTAAGTCGCTGGAAATAGGGCTGGCACCCAGTTGGCGCTATACTCAGCTTAGATTTGGGCGCACCACGGACTCACTTTCAGTGGAACAACTTGCTGCGCTGCTGAATCTGCTAAAGTCTAAGCTGGACAACGGAATGGAGGCGGCGATTGATGTCATTTATATGGTGATTCATTGCGCTACTGACAAAGACGCGAACTATCAAAAGGAATTGCAAGCCTATGTCTCGGGTTTTGTAGTTGATATAGATTGGGCACGATTGAATTTTAAAAACCACAATTTTGATTACCATCTTGAGAAAGTCATCGAATTTGCACTTTCAGGAAACGACCCTTACAAAATCACGAAACTTTCCATAGAACATTTGCTTGCGCAAGATGATTTCAAATTTATGATGCGCTGCGGAGACCTGCTTAGACCGTTTTTCAAGGAAAATCCAATTGATGCGCTAGACGGGATTTACTGCAATGATGAGGTAAGTTCGATGCAACGTTTGCTTATTTTGCAGACAAGTAGGAATGACGAAACAGCTTTGGCTGATGTGCCGACAGATGCCGTTATCGAATGGTGTAAGGATTCTCCGCTTGAAAGATGTAAATTCGCGGCCGAGGGATGCAAACTTTTTGATTATCAAAATACCAACGATCTGAACAATGACAATGTTCTTTCAATTTCTGCGGACGCAATTGCCGTACTAGATATCGCACCAGACAAGAAGACAGTTCTCGAGACTTTAGTACGACGTTTTTCTCCCAGTCATTGGTCAGGTTCTCGTGCTTCGATAATGCGGCAGAGACTCTCACTGATCGATCAACTCAATCCCTTGGCTGATCCAGTGCTTTCGGTTTTGATTGTAGAAGAAAAAAAGCGACTGTCAGATGCAGTTTTGGCTGAGGAAAAATGGGAATTCGATCTGGAGAGGCGGGAAACTGGCAGTTTTGAATAGGCCAGCCCATCCGGCTTAATAAAGTTGAAAAGCGTGAGTTAGGTGGGGAAATTTTGCATAATAATAAAGCTACTTTCAGACAGCTATCCATTCAGGCACGGTCACTGATCGTCAAAATGCAGCAGTCTGCAATTGGCCGCTTGTCGCCCAACGCAGGCACAAGCATTCAGCCCGGTGAGTAATTTTTTATTCGGGTGCGCGTGCATCACTTGTTTCTACTGCCCAGCAGATAATCAAATCCCGGCCAGGTGACGCACCAGTTGCCGGAGCCGGGCTGGGTGTGATGTTGGTAATGCCAGGGTAAATGCTGTTTAGCCCATTGCGGGTCGAGATGGGCTTTGCGGTGCAGAATGTAATAAAGCGTCAACGAGCCATATAAACCCATCACGAAAACCGGCCAATACCAAAATAGCGGCAGATGCACCATGACAATTGCAGCCAGTACCGCCAACTCCTTGGTTTGCGCATTCCAGGTCGATAAGTCCAAATGGCGATAGCCGGGATCCAGCATCTGGTGTTTCGCGCAGATCGCATGGTGTTCATACCAATGGTAGGCCCAGATGCTGCCCGGCTGTTTGCCTAAACGATGCAAGATGAATTTGTGCATCAACCATTCGCCGAGATTGGCGTAAAAAATGGCCAGTAAAAGTTGCAGGCTCACTGAGATCATGGTTCGGCTGGGGCTAATGGTTTGTAGTAAGTATCATCTTCACCCGGTTTGCCGTGCTCCGCATAGTTGTTTTATTCCTACTGCTTTGCCTCAGTGCTTTTGACTCCAGCTCTTGCCTTTTCCAAATGGTGTTCCATTTTTAATCCGATTTTAATGACTTCTGCGCCAGCAATTTCCAAAAACTCTGCTAAAAATTAATACCATTATTTGATTGAGGCACGGAATTTAGCCGGCTAGTTTGCTGTGTATCGCTTTTTTCGGTTTTTATTAGCGGATAGCTTCACAAAATCGACTTGCGTACAGTAGACCTATGTACTAGGCTATGCTACCGCTCGAGTGGGGGAGAAGAAATGGCTTCGTACCGGGGAGTGACTGGCGCACTGTTGGCGTTGGAATCGTTCTTGACCAGCAGATTACCTGCCGAGCTGAGCAGCGAGCCCACCAATGCCCAAGCAAAATTGCTGGGTAGCGCCGACATCGCCAATATCCTCACCGGCAATCTGCTGGGTATTTACCTGCATCGCATCACCATCGATCCTCACGGCCGGCAGCGCACCTTCGCACCGCGCGGTTCCGACCAAAACGCCCCGCAAGCCGAACTACCGGTCAATCTGCATTTCCTGTTAATCGCCAACGCTGCCAGCGCCACCATCGAAGCCGATCTTTTGAGTTGGGCCATGGTCGAGCTTGCCAACGAATGTCAGCTCGACATCTCGCATATTCAAGACATCGACGACGAATGGGGCCAGGCCGAAGTGCTGAATATCGCCCCGGACGAGATGACTACCGAAGATTTGATGCGCATCTGGGATGTGTTCAAATCGCCTTACACCAGCACCGTACCCTATGTGGCGCGCACCGTGCGCCTACGGCTGCGCCGGCCGCGTACGGAAGGTCCGCCGGTTTCGACGCGGGTATTTCCGGGAGGCACGGTATGAAAGCCGTCAAGGTTCTGGAAACCAATATCCTCTACGCCAGCGACGTGATTTATTGGCTGGACGGCAGCAGCGCCGCACAGGAAGCCGATATGCGGCGGCTCAGCGAAGCCGTTGTCTTGCAACTCGATACCCGCCCCGCCGATCTGCAATTTTTACACACGCCAGGCAAAACGGCCTTGTGGCGACGCTCGGCCGGTAAAACGGTGCAAGGGGCGCCTAGCGAGGCGGACAAATTGCGGCCGTCTGAAGCGGCATACGCCATTGCCGGCTCGGTGGCGGACACTCAAAATCGCTATGTCCCGCGCCGTTTTGAAGTTCAAGCCGGCAATGCCGCCGGACACAGCTTGGTGCTTTATCCGACCCCATTCGGTACCAAGCTAGGGCGCGGTGGCGGTTTGCGCGGCACGCTAAGGTTTACCGGTAGTAATACGCCGGCCGTATGGGCGTTACTGACGCTGACGGTCAATCTGGGCGTCGGCGGCAATTTGATCTGCCGCGCCCAATCCGACGCCAATGGTGATTTCATCATTGCAATGCACCGCTTGCCGCCCTTGCCGGAAGGCGTAACCGAGTACAACGCGACACTGAGCATTGCAGCCTCGGCTGCGGCCAGCGCTGCGCTACCGGTCGATCCGGCCGACTTGCAGCCAATGTTGCTCGGCGCTATTAACGCTAACAGTTTTGCCGCCGCACTAGCTCTGACCGTAGTGCCGGGCGACTTGAGTTTAATCCGGTCCTTTAATCGGGATCATCTTGCCGTTCAACCCAATTGAGTCATCCATGAGTTGAGTTCGTCCTTTAAACGCTGGTCCACATAAAAATTAAGGAGGGGAGCATGCCTGAATATCTTGCACCGGGTGTGTTTGTAGAAGAAGTTAGCTTTCGCGCCAAATCGATCGAAGGGGTGGGGACCAGCGTCACGGCGGTGGTCGGTCCTACGCGTTTCGGGCCGTTGCGAGGCAATCCCGAAGTAGTGACTAGCTTTGGCGAATTCACCCGCATCTACGGCGACATCCAAAATCTCGCGCTGGCCGGCGCATCGGTACTTAACCATACTGCGATTGCCGCGAAAGCCTTTTTCGATGGTGGTGGCAAACAGCTCTATGTGTCGCGGGTCGGCAATTTTCCGCAAAACGCGCCGGGCATATCGACGCGGTCCGTGCCGAATGTGTTGAGTTTCAGTAGCCGCTTTCCGGGAGTGATGGGCGATTTCACGCTGGAATTGCTGTGGCGCGATAGCGAAAATCTGTTAAAAACCGAGGCCACCTCGGCGCCCGCCGAAGGCGAAGTGGTGTTTCTGAATGCCACTGGCCTGACCAACGCGGTGCGCTCGGCGGGCATCGCCGCGCAATTCCCGGACGAACGCTTTCCTCTAAATGTCCGCGCCCTGGTGCGCCGGGAAGGCGATCATTTCGTCATCGTCAACAACCGCTGCGAACTGGATACCGCCGATGATGTGGTAGCGGGCGGTACCGCCTTGCGTCCCAACGGCCAAGCCGACGGCAGTCAGGGCGTACTGATGACGGCCGGCTTGGTGAACGGTCCCGGTGTCGCGGTGAGTTACACCCGAGTGTTTGCGAAAAATCCCAGCAGCGGGTCCTTGGCTAACGGCACGTCGGCGGTGCTGACCCTTAGCGCGGAAACCAACTTGTCGGCTTATACCGGCGCGGCGCATTGGGGCACCTTAACCGCGTTGCGCGGCACGCTTAATGCGGCCGGCAGCGAGTTTGTGGTGGACGGCGGCGGTTTGAATGTGGGCGTCAATGCTGACATCACCCTGCCGTTGGCGGCTTTGGCCGCTGCACCCAATACGGTGCGGGCGGTAGTGGTGCAGCGCAATTTCGATATTGCCGTGCATGCCGGCGGCCGCGACGGTCCGGTGATTTATAGCTACGGCGATATTTCCAGCGCCCCCGATGCAAAAAACAGTCTCAGCGCCGTAATGCCCGTTACGCCGGACAAGCGTTATGACCAATTGACCAGTCCGGTCAGTTGCACCCTCAGTGCCGGTATCAGCGGCGCCGATGTGGTGGCAGCCTTGTACAGCCTGTTCGAGTCGAATGGTTTAAATCCCGGCCCCATGTCGGTTCAAGGCCCGCGTTATTTGATTAATCTGTCGGGCGGCAGCGACGGCAATGTGCCCGGCGCCGTGCAATACGGCGGCGTGGAAGACGAGGTCAACGGCAGCAGCGGTTTCGTGGCCTTGGAAAATATCGAGGATGTTTCCATCGTGATGACCCCGGCTGCTGCGGCTTACGCCACCAATCATCAAGCCATCGTCGCCGAGGTGCAAAAACACTGTCTAAAAATGCGTTACCGGGTCGGCATCGTCGATAGCCGAGACGGCATGGCGCTGTCGGAAGTGCGCGAGTTTCGTTCCAACTTCGACGATTCACGGCTGGCACTGTACTACCCCTGGGTGGTCATCGCCGATCCGCGCGGCCTGCTCAGTACTATCAACGTGCCGCCGTCCGGTTTTGTCGCGGGTGTGTATGCCAATACGGACGTGCAGCGCGGCGTGCACAAGCCGCCGGCCAACGAGCCGGTGATCGGCGCCTTGCGTTTTGCCCAGGAAATCAACCGCTTCCAGCAGGAATTGCTGAATCCTAACGGCATCAACTGTTTGCGTTCGTTTCCGGGACGCGGGCATCGGGTTTGGGGCGGCCGCACTTTGTCCAGCGATCCTGAATGGAAATACGTCAACGTTCGCCGCTACTTTTTGTACCTGGAGCGTTCCATCGACAAATCCACGCAGTGGGCGGTGTTCGAACCGAACGGCGAGCGTTTGTGGGACAACATCCGCCAGACCGTGGAAAGCTTTTTATACAACGAGTGGGTCAACGGCCGGCTGTTGGGTAGCGCCAAAACCGCATATTTCGTGCGTTGCGACCGCAGCACGATGACCCAAAACGATCTGGACAATGGCCGCTTGGTCTGCGAAATCGGCGTGGCAGCCTTGAAGCCGGCCGAATTTGTGATTTTCCGCATCGGCCAAAAAACCGCCGACGCCTGAACCCTGGACTGGAGATAAACCATGGCTACATATCGCGAAACGCCCTATGGGGTGTTCAATTATCTGGTCAACCTGGGCGACGGCAGCGAAGGCGAAGTGCAGGGCGGCTTTTCGGAAGTGTCCGGTTTGAATGCGGAAGTGACCGTAGCGGAATATCGTAACGGCAACGACGCGGTGAATTACGTGCGCAAGATCCCGGCCATCAACAAGGCCGGAGACGTGACGCTGAAGCGTGGCGTGATCGGCGCCGACAACATTTACAGTTGGCTGGAGCAAATCCGCGGTGGCGATGTGACCGCCAAGCGTGACGTAGTGATCAAGCTTAAAAACGAAGATCCCACCAGCGCCAGCGCCGTGGTGACCTGGAAACTGGTCAGGGCCATGCCGATCAAATGGACCGGGCCTACACTAACAGCCAAGGGCGGCAGCGACGTGGCGATGGAAGAGCTGGTGCTCTCCGTCGAAACCATCATCCAAAGCTAAGCGGAGCAACAGCTGATGGAATGGCTAGCCGGAGCGCGCATCGCTCTGACGCCTCGGCCGGTTGAACGCCGGATCGCGGCGCTGGAAGCGGCCATGCTTGGGCATTGCCCTGGCCGGGTCAGGCTTGAACGCCTGCTGCAATTGCCGGCGGCGCTGGCGGATATGCGCGCGGTCGGATACGGCCGGGTAGTTGATGACTTGCTGTTGGGCGCTGCCAGCGAGCTTTACCATCTGCCGATACCCTTGCAGTCCAGCGCCGAATTCCACGACATTTTCCCGGATGCGCTTACCGCCACTACCGAATATGTCAGCCTGCTGGCCGGTAACAAAGCCTGGCTGGGCCTGGCAGTTGACGATTTTTTCGCCAACGGCGGCGAAAAACTGTGGGTGGTGCGGATACCGGAAAGCGCCGGGCAAGCCGGTTTCCTGCCTGCCGACAACACGCAATTGCACGATGTTACTACTCTCCAAGGCTTGGCCTGTGTATTGGTGATTCCGGCCTTGGGCGTCGTCGGTTTTCCCGATTTGGAACGGCTGCAAGTACCACCGCGTCTGCCGGATATTCCCAGGGTACGTCTGGAAAACAACGACCCGCAGTTTCTGCCTTGCACGCAAAACACCGATGACGATCACCGCGAACGCCGCTACAGCAATGAGTTAATCGACATGCAGCCGCCTTGGCAATTGCCGCAGGTGTTGCGTGGCATGCTGCAATTCATCAGTAGCCATCGGCCGGATCTGCAATGTCTGTTTACCTTGCCACTGGCGTATTCCGGCGAGTTGGACAGCCCGGTGCTCGACCCGGCGGCGTTGAGCGCACTGGCCGGGTATCAAAGCAATCCGGATACCGCGCAAGCGTTGCGCTATGTGCAGTTTTTGTTTCCCTACCTGCGCGGGCCGCGTTTTGCCTTGCATAGCCCGGTCGGCTTGATCGCCGGCCAGCAGGCGGCGGTCGCCCGTCGCGACGGCCCGTGGCGCTCAATGGCGGCCAAGCCTTTAAACACTGACGCCTTGCCTTATCCGCGTTTATCCATCGCTCAAACGATTGGTTTACGCGATAAACCCGGCATCAGTGTGCTCAACTACCGCAACGCGGTTAGTGGCGGCGCGCAGCTCAGCCTTGATGACGAGCGCCTGGTGGTGCCGGCCTTGCCGGTCGCTGATTATCCGTTCGACCGCCAGCGTTACGATGGCTTCCGTTCCGCGGAAGTGATGCGCTTCCTGGGCTTTTTGCGCCGGCAATTGCAGGCCTTGGGCGAGCAATTGATCTTTAATTTGGATTATCGCGATCCCCGCCCGCGTTTGCTGCTGGAACAGTTTTTCCGCCGCTTGTATAGCCAGGGTGCCTTGCGTGGCGCGTCCGCCGAGCAAGCTTTTTCGATTCGTGAATCGACGCCGCAAGAGGGCGCGATGCTCTACGAGATCATGCTGGCGCCGGCGTTTCCGATAGACAAGCTGTTTCTGACTTTTGCCAATCTGAACGGCGAATGGCGCTCGGAGGTGGTCGATGGCTGAAGTCAGCGAATTCGTCGCCTTTCGTTTCAAGGTCAATCTGTACAACAGCGACCAGAGCAGCTTGTTGTGCAGCGGTTATTTCAGCGAAGTGACCGGCTTCGAAGCGACGATGGAGCCCAAAGTGATCAACGAGGGCGGCCATAATTGGGGAGAACATCATCGCTCCGGGCCGACCAAATTCGCGCCGATTATTTTGAAACGCGGCGTTACCGACATTAACGATTTATGGTCCTGGTTCGACATTACCACCCGCCAGGCCAACTACGGCTATCGGCTGAGCGGCGAGATTATTGTGTTCGGCAATCCCAGCGTCAGCGGCGGCAGCGTCACCGATAACGCGGTATTGGTCTGGAAACTCAGCGGGGTGTTGCCGACCAAATTCAAAGGCCCGGATTTGTCGGCCACCGCCAGCCAGGTAGCCATCGAAGAATTGCAGCTGGTGCATCAAGGCCTGGAATTGCAACGGCCGGCGCCGGCCAGCACGCAAGGCAGGGGGACGGCATGATAGCCATCGAACGCGGCAAACTGATCCCGGTCAGCGGCGACAATGATAGTCCTGATTTGGATAACGCCATTGACGTGCAATTCAACCCGTCCAGCCTGAAAGTCAGCCTGTCCAACACCTTGAAAGAAAACGCCCGCAACGGCAATAGCCGCTCGGCGCAGTTTGTCGATAAAAGCTCGTCTAATCTGACCATAGAATTGATTTTTGACACCACCTATATCGAGCAGCCCGGCGGCGCGGGCCAGGGTAGCGGGCAAACCGCCAGCAGTGCCGGCAGCAACAGCAGCTCCAAGAAAGCTATCGAGCAAGGTTCGGATGTGCGTTTGGAGACCAAAAAAATCGCTGATACCTTTATCAAGCCAGTAGAAGACGGCAAAAAGATGAAGGCGCCCAAACGCTGCCTGTTCCAATGGGGCGCGTTCGAGTTTTTGGGGCTGGTGCAAAGCTTTGACGAAACCCTGGATTTCTTTTCCCCGGAAGGCCGGCCGCTGCGAGCTACTGTGTCCTTAAAGCTCAGCGAGGACCGCTACCAGTTCCGTAACCGCGCCGTCGAACAAGCCGCCCGCAACACGCCCAGCCTGAGTTCCACCGGTGCCGGGCCGCAAGGCGGTTCCGGGCAAACGGCCGCGCCGGTGCCGGGAACTAGCGGCGAAGGCGCGGGCAATTGGCGCGATACCTCGCTGTTCAACGGCATAGAGTCGCCCAGAATGCCGTCGCTATCGGTGGTGGCGGTGCCGAGTGTGAGCCTGAGTGCGTCGATGGGGATTAGCGCAGGGATAGGCTTAGGTCTGAGTGCCGGCGTCAATATCAGTGGCGGTATCGGCGCCAATGTTTCGGCAAGCTTGTCAGCGTCGGTGAATGTTGGTGCTGGTTCTGTCAATAGCGCAGGGGGACAAAAGCGGCACCACAAGCGGTGGCATCGCCAAGTCCTGCATTCAAATTCGGCAACTCGGCGAGCTTGGGTACCGGCATCGAAGGTGCGTTTAACCCGGCTGGAAAAAAGGGCAGTCTGAATGCCGCCCATATGCAAACAGGCAGTGCGTCGTTAAGGCCAGAAGCCCGGAATGCAGCTGCCAGTGGTCAAGCTGGCCCCGCAGCCTCCGGCTCGGCGGGTGAGAGGCCGCTCTCGACAGCCGCAGCTCAGCAAGCAGGGGCAAGGTCTGTGGGTCGCAAAAGTAGCGGCGTATCGGTAAGCAACTTATTAAAAGCCGCCGCCGACAGCGGCGTTGGATTTGATTGAGCAGGAATCAGACATGCCGGTATTGATAGACGAAGTGATATTAGAGGTGCAAGACGGCGTCACCGAAACCGCTGAGCAACAACCGGCCGCGCAGCAAACACCGTTGGCGCCCGCGGAAATCGAGCTGGCGCAAATGCTGGAGTTGATCAGGCAAAGGCAGGACAGGTTGAGGATTGATTGAACGGAGGAAGTGGAGAACAAAAATTTTAATCCCCTCTTTCCTGCCCTCTCCCGGAGGGGCAATGCCGTTCGTTAAGCCGTTCGTGATGAGCCTGTCGAACCTGAACGGCTTAATCATTCACCCTTCGACGAGCTCAGAGCGAACGCTTAAGCCTTAATTTAACAGCATTGCCCTGAGGGGGAGGGGATTTGTACCAGGGTTTTAGGAGGCTTTGAGTAGCGGAAGGGTTTCCTTCCCGTATGCCGCGCCGAGCACCGGAGCTTTTGAACGGACAAATCGGCAGGATAGCCGATTTGCATGCGTAGCACCCGAAGGGCGAGGTATATGGATGTACCGAGTGAGCGGCCCGAAGGGGTGCGGCAAGGATGCCGCACGTTGCCGAAGGGGCAGGAAGCCCCTTTCGGCAACCCCGTTCAAAAGCGAGGAGCGCAGGGAATAAGCGGCATTCGGGTGGCTTTTCTTTTGGTGACTTTTCTTTGGCCAAACACAAATTCGCCTGGAGCGAATTTGAACAGCCACAGGCTGGCCCGCAGGGCGAAAACCAAGGATGGTTTTCGTAGCGAAAGTCACTCGGCTGTCGGTGCGAGAACCGACATTAGAAAAACCGTCGCGATAGCGACACATAATAAATAAACGACAATAAATAAGAACAGCACTATGCCCGATTCCGCCTTCACCAGCTCCCGCCCGACGATCAAAATCGACGGCGAACAACGCGAAGACCTGCAACAGGCCTTGCTGGCGATGCAGGTCAATCTGCCCTTACACGGCTATGCGCACGCCGAATTGCAGCTGTCTAATTGGGGTAGGCCGGAAGGTGGGCAAGATCCTGATTTTGCCTTGAACGACATCGCCTTGGGCGCCGGCGTAGAGATTGAAATGGGCAGCGATACCCCGCAAAATCTGTTCAGCGGCGAGATTACCGCTATCGAGGAAAGCTACGGCGAAGGCGCGCCCAACATCGCCCTGCTGTTACAAGACAAATTGCATAGACTGGCGCGCAGCCGGCATAACCGCAGCTTTGAAGATCAAAGTCCGGACGAACTAGTGCAAGCCATCGCCGGTGAGGCGGGCCTGCAAACCGATGCGTCATTGTCCGGCATCACGGCCACCTGGCACCAACTCAACGAAAGTGACCTGGCCTTTCTGTTGCGCATCGGCAACCGCTTCGATATAGCCGTGCGCTTGGCAGGCAATACCTTGCGGGCCAAGGCCGAAGAAGCCGATCCCAACCCGGTCGAGCTTAGCGCCCAGGACAGCGCTTTGAAAGTGCGCTTGATCGCCGATTTAAACCATCAACCGCTCAGCAGCCAGGCCAACGGTTACAACTTGGCCACTGCCGAGGCCGTGGATTTCAGCGCTGACGCGATGACGCCGGCACCCACCGGCACCAGTGCGGCGGCGGCTTTAGGCAACCTAAGCTGGCCCGGCGCGGAAATTGTCCCGCAGCCGTTTCCCGGCACCAGCAGCGAAGCCGAAGCCTATGCCAAAGCCGCGTTCAAACGCCAAGCCAAACGCTTTATTCACGGCGAAATTGTTTGCCAAGGCGAGGCCAGCCTAAAACCCGGCCGCGAGATCGAGTTGGACGGCGTGTCGCCGCGCCTGAAAGGTCGCTACCAGATTGTGCATTGCGTGCATCGCTTCGATAACAACAGCGGTTTCGAAACGCATCTTAAAGTCAACAAAGGCGGATGGCAGTCATGAACAGTCACGCCTTAGGCAATCTGCACAGTTTGCAACTCGGGCAAGTCACCGACAACGTGGACCCGGACAGCCGTGGCCGCATCAAGGTGCGCTTGCTGGCGACGCAGATGGAATTATGGGCCAGTATCGTCGCACCGTCGGCCGGGCAGGGTTATGGCGCCAGTTTTGTGCCGCGCCTGGAAGAAATTGTGGTGCTGGCCTTCATCACCCCGGAAATGCCGCTGGTGCTGGGCAGCGTCTGGGCCGGTAGCAGCAGCGTGCCGGCAGAAGCCGATCCGCAGGAAGATCATTACGTGATCCGCACTCCGCAGGAAACAGTGTTGGATTTCGACGACGGCAACGGCCCGAAACTGGAGTTACGTACCCGCTCCGGTTACAAGATTTCGATAGACGAAGCCGGCGGTGGGGAAATTGTCATCGAGCGTTCCGACCAAAGCGTCACCCTTAATAGCTCCGGCATTGCAGTACGCAGCAGCGGCAGCGTTACGGTGGATGCCAGCACGGTGACCATTAACGCCAGCATGGTGACGGTGAATGCCAGTATGTCCAAGTTCAGCGGCGTGGTGCAAGCCGATACGGTGATCGCCACCGCGGTGGTGGGCAGTTCTTACACGCCGGGCGCCGGCAATATTTGGTAAGGGATTATGAAAACCGAGCAAACTCTGCATCCCATTAAACTGAAACCGCCGTTTTATCAGGAGGGCGGACAATGCGGTTTGCATCGTTATCTGGATGCGGAGTTCATCAACCGCTTCAAGCAGGATATGCAGCGCCGCCAGTTCGATCTGCCACAGTTTAGCGCTTGGCAACAGGAAGAACGCCATAGCCGCCACGGCCAGCAGCCCGTGTTGCGCCTGCCTCTGCATCGGGCGTTTCATATTGTCAGTTGCGAAGTGGTCTGCGACCGATTTAGTGAGCCGGCGCTGGACCCGCAAAAAATCAGCTCGGCCGGCTTCGTGATTCGCCGACTGAGCGGTGGCCGTGAACAGGCTTGGATGCTGGAAGACGGCGAAGCCTTGGGGTGGCAAGACGCGCCCAGCGAATTGCGCGATCCGGATTTGCATCGCCGGCTGTGCGCCAATGGCGTACTGCACAACCGCGACGATCAGGCGGCATACAGCGGTGAGGAAGTGCATCCCTTGCATGTGTTAACAACCAGCGACGCCAAGCGTAAAACCCACACGCTGTTGTTCGGCTATTTGCCGCTGGGCGGTTTTTATTATCTGCGCGATGTTAGTCAGGCGTTCGATAGTGCCGATCAAGTGCAAACCGCCAGCGTCGCGGCAGCGATGTTGCCGTGGCCGTTCGGTTATCGACAACCGCTGAATCAAACCTGGCTGACTGAACACAGCAAGCCTTTGGCGCAAGGCCTACCCAGCAAAGCTTTTTTTGAATTGCTGAGAATATTGGTCAACCGTTATCACCTCGGCGAAGCCGGCATCGCCGAAAATGCCGCGCTGGAAAACCAATGTCAACAGTTGTGGCTGTACGATGAAGCCAAATTGCCGGCCGGTCTGCCAAGCCAAGCCTATACCGAAACCAGCCAGGGCTTGTTCGCGCCGTATCGGCAACAAACCTTTTATAGCTATTTGCAAGCTTGCTTTGCTTTGGGTGGCGATAACCCGTTGGTGCGTTGGCTGATTCAACAAGAACAATTGATAGACGCGGTCGGCGGGCTGGACAAACTGGCGGCATTACCGGCCTTGCCGAATGCCAATGGGGTTGGCAATTTCAATCTGACACTGTTGTTGCTGGCGGCCGATGCCCAGGAAATCCGCGTGCTGTTGGGGCAACGCCTCAGCGACCAAGCCTTGAATAAGGTCAAGGAAATCCCCTTGCCAAAATTCGCCCAAAATGCCGGTGATGTTTATCAAGTGGTGGCCTTCGTGCGCGCCAAAAATCAGCTCGGCCAGGAACAGATTCAATGGGCCAATGCCGACACCCGCAGCATACAGTTTCGGGTCGCCGCGCCCTTCGATCCGGATGCCAGTCGGCCGGCGCTGATTCAGATGCCGTCACTGGCCGATTTGCGCCGCGGTCTGGCCAAGGGCGCGGCGATGATCACGCCCGCTGATACCTTCGATTTAATGAACAAACTGAAATTGAATAAGGGCGCCAGCGAAGACACGGTCAAAGACACGTCCGGCCCGGACTTTGGGATTCAATGGATTTGTTCGTTCAGCTTGCCGGTGATTACGCTAGTGGCGATGATCTTGTTGATGATCATGATCTCCTTGCTGAATATCGTGTTTTTCTGGCTGCCGTGGGTACGGATTTGTCTGCCGTTTCCAAAGATTAAGGGAGATTAAGTATGCGCACGCCGGTACCCGAGATTATCAGCTGGCCGCTGGGCAATATCGATGCCGACGGCCGCTTGAGCTGGACCCGCGACGATCAGAGTATCCGCGAAGTGATGCTGAATATCCTGCTGACCCGGCCCGGCGAACGCTTGCAACGCCCGACTTTCGGTGCCGGTTTATTAAACTTCGTGCATCAGCCCAATAACGAAACCACCCGCCATCTGATTGCCGGCGTGGTGCGCAAATCGCTGGAAACCTGGGAGCCTAGAGTGGAAATCGACGAAGTGCAAGTGCAGGCCAGTCCGGCCAGCGTCGCCGATGTGCATATCAATATCCGCTACCGGCTGCGCAACAGCCAGCGCCCGGCGGAACTGGGATTCACGCTAAACCTGAGCCTGCCGGCTTGAGGTTGCAAGAGAGGCCGTTATGCCATTACCGGTACCGAATTTAGACGATAGACGCTTCGAGGATTTGGTTGCCGAGGCCAAGGCCCGGCTGGCCAGCCATTTGCCGGAACTGGCGCAGATTGCCCCCGGCGATCCGCTCAACAGCTTTGTGGATTTGTTCGCCTGGCTGACCGAAACCATTTTGTACCGCGCCAACTTAATTCCGGAACGCCAGCGCCGGGTGTTTCTGAATTTGCTGCAAATCCCGGTGCGCGCCGCCCGGCCTGCCAAAGGCATAGTCTGCATAGACGCCGGGCCGACCAGCGTGTTGCCGGCACCCTTGTTGGCAGACGGCAGCCAGCTCCGGGCCGGCAAACAGATTTTGACGGCGGTCGGTGAATTGCAACCCACCTGCCTGAGCTTGCAGGTGTTGATCAAACAGAAGCTGGAGGCTGCCGATCTAGCCGCACTGGGTTTGACCTTGCAGGACTTGCAGGAGCAATACGGTTTGCGCAACGGCCAACGTCCCGAGCCGTTTCAACCGCGCCGTTTCGAGCCGGTTAAAGAAGTGTTGGATTTAACCGGCAGTCTGGATCGCAGCTTTTACTTGGCTTGCATCGCGCCCCGGCAGTTGGAAGGCCAGATTGCCTTGCTGCGCAGTCATCTGGCCGGCGTGGCTTTCAATATCGGCATCGCGCCCGCCGATAATTTGGACGGCGACGCGATCAATGAGTTAAATCCGCGCAAGCTGATCTGGGAGCTGGTTTCCACCGGCGAGGCCGGCGAAACGATTTATCTACCTTTGGATGTGCTGGCCGACAGCTCGAAAGGTGGCCGGCAAACCGGTGTGGTGCGCTTGCGCTTACCCAAAAATCCGGCGCTGTTTCAGGCGTTTGTGCCGACCGATCCGATGTTCAGCGGTGTAGGCGATAGGCCGCCGGAATTGGCCGATCAAGTCGAAGCCGGCCGGGTGGCGTTTTGGTTACGCTTGCGCTGTCCGGAACATCCCAACTTACAACTGGGCTACCTGGCGCTGAATGCCGTTGATGTGCTGGCCCAAGGCTTGAAACAGGATTTGCTGGTGGGCATGGGGACCGGCCAGCCGGATCAGGTGGTGGTCTTGCCCGATCAAAATATCGAGGCTGCTACCTTGCAACTCGATGTCGAAGAAAACGGCGCTTGGGTACGTTGGCAACAAGTGGCTTTTCTCGCTGGGCAAGCCGCCGATGCCAGAGTGTATCGATTGAATCCGCAATCCGGTTATGTGTACTTTGGCGACGGTACGGTGGGGAGACGGCCGCCGTCGGGCAGCCGGATTCGTATCACGGTTTATTTATTTGGTGGCGGCAGCGCCGGCAATTTGCCGGCCGGTACTATCAAGGAAGTGGTGAACGGCAGTTCGCGTTACAAGCTGCGTCACGAATGGCCGTTAAGCGGCGGCATTGATGCCGAAACGGTCGAGCAGGCGGAAAAACGCATCCCACAATTTCTGACCCATCGCAACCGAGCGGTGACGCAACAGGATTTTAAAATCATCACCGAAGCCAATCCCATCAATCCGGTGGCCCGCGCCGAAGTTTTGGTGGGGTTTCTGCCTGGTGCCAGCATTCGTGCGGCGCGCGAGGATGTGCCCGGGGTGGTCAGCGTGTTCGTGCTGCCGCCGGCCGAACCGGCTTTGGGACACACGCCCAAGCCCAACCAGGGCTTGTTGAAAGACGTGTTTGCCTATCTATTGCAGCGGACCATGGTCGGCACCGAATTGTATGTGTTAAGCCCGGAATTCGTGCCGATTGTCGTCAGTGTGAAAGTGCAGGTGCGCGACATCGAAACTGAACAACAAACCCTGCGCGATGTGCAGCAGACGCTGCTGGAATACCTGTGGCCGCTGGCGCCCGGTGGTGCGCGCGGTGCGGGTTGGCCTTTGGGCGGCGCGGTGCGCGCCAATGAATTATTGACCCAGGCGGCGCGGGTGGCCGGGGTGCAGGCCATCAATGCCTTGAGCCTGTTTCAGCGCGGTAGCAAGGGTTGGCGACGTTTGCCCGCCGACGAGCCGGTCAATTTGACTCAATACCAGTTGCCGGAATTGATGGGCGTGCGCGCCGATAGCGGTTCCGGCGCGCCGGCCTTGCCGGACGGCATCGGCTTGCTGGAAGGCCAAACCCCGGACGATAGTTTGGGGGTCGCGGTGCCGGTAATACCGGATATTTGTTGAGGGCGAGCGATGGACGTCAACAACACCCCGTATTTTTTACTGAAAGGCCAGGCCGATTTCGAACAGGGCTCCAGTCATTTGAGCTGGAACACCGGTTTGCAGGCGCTGACGCTGGCACAAAACCAGGTCTTGCGCTTGCCAGCCGCCGATCCGGCGGCGGCTTTGCTGGCTTGGCAGAACGGCGCGCCGCTGGCCTTGGACAGTTTTAATCAGATTGGTCGCTTGAGTGCCGACGGTAGGCGTGTCGAATTCAACAGCGGCCGTGGTTATCTGAGCTTGCAGGACAATGAATTGCAGGATGTCGTCGCGCCGCAAGGCCGCTTTACCGACATGGCGTTCGCGGCAATTGCCCGCAGCGGCAAACCGGGCTTTGGTCTGCCAGCCGGCGACGGTAGATTGGCCTTGCCGTTCAGTGACGGTATCAATCAGCATGGTTTGCTGCTGTTTCATCTGGCCCGCCGTTGGCAAACCTTCTGTGCATGGGGCAATGCGGAAGGCGAGGATGTGGCATCGCAAATGCCGCTTAGGGCCTGTATCGACGCGGAGCAGCGGGTTTGGGTGATCTCCGCGACAGGCTTGATGTTATGCAGTGGCGAACCGCTGCCCTTACCCTACACGCCGCAACCGGTACGCTTTGAGCCAGAGCAGGCCAATCCGCATCCCTTACACCGCATCTGGCAGCAAGCCTTGCCGGAGGGTATGCAGGCGCTGGCGCTATGTTGCGATTTGCAGCAGTTATATCTCTTGTGCCACGACGGTATGGGGGCGCAGGCCATAGTGACGCGGCCTCTATCGGCATTAGCCGATGCGCCATTCAAAACCTACGCTTGCCCGGCCGAGTTGCCGTTTGCTATCGATCTGGCGCTGGCTGCCGATTCGTCTTTACCGGACAGCGGCCGGCTGGCGGCTTTGGCGCCGCGCGCGGCGGATGATGTGAGTTTCGTGCAACGCGATTGCCCGGTATTGACGCTGCTTTGGGATAGTGAAACCAACACCGGCCAAGCCGGCTTGCTGCACGAGCGTTATCCGATGTTGTCGCAAGCCGTGCCGCGTTTTGTCAGCAGCGCCGACGGCCAGTTGCGTTATCAAGCCGAGGCCGATGCGGATTTTCCGGCGATAGCTCCGCGCCCCCGAGAGTTGCATGCCTTGCGCCGGCCGCAGTTTTTTCTGGAAGGCACGGCCTTGCTGCATGAGCTGGATTCCGGCCAAGTCGATACGCAGTGGCATAGATTGTATCTGGACGCCTGCATCCCGTCGGGCTGCGATATTCAGATTGCGGTGCGGGTATTTGCCAGCCGGCAGGCGGTTCGGCCCAAGCCTATCGAGCAACCCGCGCCGTTGTGGAATCCGTTACAGTCCGAATTGCCGTTCGCGCCCAGTCTGGCCGGGCAGCAAGTCGGCAGCAGCGGCCTGTTCGAGATTTTATTACAGCAGCCGTCCGGTCCGGTGCGGCAATTGCGCGGCCGCTATCTGCAAATTCAAGTAACTTTGCGCGGCGACGGCCGGCAAAGCCCGGCTTTGCATGCCATCAGAGTCTATTACCCGCGGTTTTCCTACCAGGAAGCCTATTTTCCGGAATTTTACCGGCAGGAACTCAGTTACGACCCGGCGCAAGCCGTAGGTCCGGCCAATGGCGCCGACGTTCGCGAGCGCTTGCTGGCCGCCTTCGAAGGGGTATTGACCCCGCTGGAAGGCCGGATTGCCGCCAGCGAGCAATTGCTGGCGCCCGAGGCAACGCCTGCCGCTAACCTGCCTTGGTTGGCTGAGGCCGTAGGCGGCCGTCTGCCCAGCCACTGGCCGGAAGCCAGGCAGCGGCGCTGGCTACGGGACCTAACCTTGATACAACAATACAAAGGTACGCTGGCGGCCTTGAATCTGGCTTTGGACATCGTCAGCGACGGCGGCGTGCAGCGCGGCGAAATTGTGGTGTTAGAGAATTTCCGTTTGCGACGGACCATGGCGACGATCTTGGGCATAGACATGGACGGCGGCGATCACCCGTTAACTCTGGGCACCGGCATGAGCGGTAACAGCATCATCGGCGACAGCCTGATTCTGTCGGAAAGCGATGCCCGGCAATTTCTGGCACTGTTCGCCCCGGAGCTGGCGACAACAGACGAAGCGGCACAGGTCAAAGCGTTTTTTGCAGAATACGCGCACCAGGTCAGCATCTTGCTGCACGGGCGGGCGGTGAGTTTGCGCACTGCCGTCGAAGACATTTTGACCGAACAACTGCCGGCGCACCTGCAATACCGGATCATCGAAACTGAACATCCCTTCGTGCTAGGTATCGCGCCGCTGCTGGGCATGGATACCTTCATCGAAACCGCGCCGCCGTTCCGCCGCGTCACGCTGGATGACACTTATCTGGGCCGCGAAGGGATTTTGAAAAACCCGGCGGCATTTTCACCGGAGGACATCAATGCACAGGCTTAGTGATTTTCTTGAATCGAATTTCGGTAATGTCTTCTTGGCAGCAAACGCGGAGGCCGCATGGATACCCTAGACGATTTCACCACGCTGGAACAGGACGCCACTTTAGACGAGCCCCTGCGCCGTGTGGCTTACGAGGCCGGGATGATGCTGGGTCTGGAAGCGACCCGCGACGAGCAGGCCTACCACCGCCGCCGTCTGACCCGCCATCAATATTGGCTGCAAGGCTATGGCACCTTGGCGGGCATGCTGGTCAGCATGGCCCCGGCGACGCATCCCAACAATACCGATAGCCTGACGGTGCGTTTGCTGGTGAGTCCCGGCATAGGCATCGACGGCCTGGGCCGCGAGGTGCTGATTCACGAACCCTACTGCATCAATCTCGGCGATTGGCTGGCCTCGCAATCGGAGAGTCATCTGCGCGAAGGCTACAGCGACGCCGACAATCTGCTCTGGCTGAAAATCTGCGTGCGGCAAAAAGATTGCCCGGTGGCGATGCAGCCGGTGCTGGCGCGCAAGCTCAATCTCAGTACCGACGCGGTGCAACCCAGCCGCACTGCCGACAGCGTGCGCCTGGAATTGATTCCGGAATTGCCGCCGCCAGCGGGTGACGATGCCTATCAACCCTGGGCTTGCCATCAAGCCCTGCCGGCGGCGATGCCAGCCTTGTCGGCAGCTGAACAAGCCTTATTGCAGCAAGTACAAAACGATAATACCGAGGCCGGCGCGCAACTGGCGCTGCATGCCCGTTTGCTGCACGCGCTGGATGGAAGTGGTGTTAATCCGCAGCAATTGAATGACGAACTGGAGGAGGGCGCCCGCTTGTTGCTGGCCAGGATCAGCATCAGCGTCACCGACATCAACGCCATTCTGGTCAACCCGCAATTAATCTCGATCAACAACTTGGTGCGGCCGTTCCTGGCCACCGCCAGCCAATTGGCCTGGCTGGCACGCCAGCCCTGATCAAGGAGGGACTATGAGCGAAATTTTATTTCAACCTCTCGGTAATCCGATTGCCGCCGGACTGGCGCTGGATCAGGTTGCTGACATCGATCCGCGCCTGACTCGCAGCCACTATTTCGACGGCCGCTTGCTGACCGCCGAAGATCTGACCCGTGATCAAATCTATCTGGATCAGCGTTTGCGCGAACTTGGCCGGGTGCTGGGCAGCGGCATCGTCGGCGGTCTGGGCTTGAGTTTCGACCGTTTCACCGGATTGCTGACTCTGGAGCCGGGATTGGCAATGTCGCCTGCTGGCCGGGTGCTGGAGCTGGGCAGTCGCTTGATCGTCAATCTGCGCGATAAGGCCCTGATTAGCGGCTTGAACGACGGCAATTTCTCCAATTTAAATCGGGGTTTGTACGCGATAGTCCTGCGTTATATCGATGTTGGCACCGACATTGCCGAAGTGTTCCCGAAAGATTTGAGCGCCAAACGCGGTTTTCAATACGCGATGATTACCGAGTCGGTGCAAATGGGCCTAGTGCCTTTGCCGATTCCGCTGCCGCAACAAAGCCCTTTGCAGATTCGGGCGCGTTTAATGAGGGAGTTGCTCGGCGATGATCAATTGCACGGATTGTTGCCGGAAGACGCGGTGGCACTGGGTTTGGTGGCGATTCAAGAAGGCGCGCCGCAATGGTTGGATGCGCAATTGCTGCGCCATCCCTTACGCGCCGAGCGGGGCATAGATTCATTGCAAAGCGATTTGTCGCGGCAGTACGAGGCTTTATTAACCGACATATTGAGCAACCGCCGCAGCGGCGGACTGACCGGCGATTTTCATGCCAGTGATTATTTTTCTCTGTTGCCGCCGGTCGGCACTTTGCCCAAGGAGGCCGTCGATCCGGTCAACGGTCGGCAAGGTTATTTTCCGGAAAACTATCAGGTGGCTATCGCACCTTTACGGCAATCGGACGTGGAACAGATTCGCGCCGAATCCCTGGCTTTGCCGCCTATTGATTTAAGCAACGGCGAACCGGTGGACATCGTCGTACTGGTGCCTTTGTCCAATCTGGATTACGGCCATTACGCCGCGCAACTGGAGCGCAATTTCGACCCGAATAAACGTATGCTGCCGCAGCTGGATCTGCTGCGATTGAAGCTATATCCCGTAAGGCCGGTGCATGCGCTGGATACCGACCAGGCCGCCTGGCAAGCCATCTGGGACCGCTTCGGCAGCAACGCGCCGCTGTATGTGCGCCGGCCCAGTCGCGCCGCAGAAACCTCGATCAGCGGTATCGTGTTAGCGCTGGGTACTGCCTTACCGGCACCGCCCGAAGTGGTGGGCGGCCCGGCCGATGGCGGAGGTTTGATCGACGACGAGGACAGCGTGTTCTTGAAACGGGTGAATTACCCGATGCTGGCCGAGCTGCGCCCCCCCAGCGACGACGCCGGCCGTGCCGCCTTAGCGGTGTTGGAGGCGTCATTCAATGAATCAACATCGGTCGCCGCCTGCCAGCGCATATTGTTATTGGTGGAACGCCAATATGACGGGGTAATCTGGCAAACCCTGCGACAACTGGCCGCGGCTAACAACCTGGAAGCATTTCTGGCCGGATTCCGCACCAAGCCCGCCAACCAGACCACCGGCGCTTGGGTTGGCGCGAGCGGTGCAGTATTGGGTTTGGATAATGCGTTGATCGAGCAATGGACCGCGCTTTTGGGGTGAGGGGATGAGGTTTTGGGAGCGGGTTTGGAAAATGCCGGTTTTGTGGGCTAGGCACGATTAAGTGCCATCTCGGAACCAGCAGCCAACGGTGGGCAAAATTGCCCACCCTACGCATTTGATTGTTTTGGTGCTCTAAGAGACTTTGATTTCGGGACGGGTTTTCATCCCGTATGCCGCGCGGAGCACCGGAGCTTTTGGACGGAATAGCCCGCAGGGGTGCGGCAGGGATGCCGCACGTTGCCGAAGGGGCAGGAAGCCCCTTTCGGCAACCCCGTTCAAAAGCGAGGAGCGCAGGGAATAAGCGGCATCCGGGTGTCTTTTCTTTTGGATACTTTTCTTTGGACAAGCAAAGAAAAGTATCTCGCTTGTCGGTGCGAGAACCGACATTAAAACACCTGTCGCGATAGCGACTCAACAAACAAGGTTAAAAGGGATACCAGCGTAACGGTAGCCCAATAAGGAGTAGCCATCATGTCCATGATCCTGCTGCATAACCCCATCGCCAGCTCCCGCAGCTTGCAACGGGTGCACATGTTCCCCGGCCGGCATCTGGGCGAGGAAGAGTTCGACCGCGAACAGGCGTATGCCGATGCGCGGCTGGCTACCGTATTGCAGGGCAAGACCGCCGGTATCGTGCACGGCCTGGATTTACAACTGGGGCCGAACGGCGTAGCCGAGCCTGGCTTTAGTGTCAGTTCCGGTCTGGCATTGGCAGCCAATGGCCAGGCGCTGGGTCTGTACTATCCGCTACGCGCCGAGTGGCAGGATTTGATCGACAGCTATCTAAACCGCGCTCAGGTCGCCAGCGCGGTGGGTGTTTATTATTTGCTGTTGACGCGCGGTGACCGGCAAATCGACGGGCCGGGCGTCGATCCTTGCCAACGTACCGAACTGGATCCAACCCGCGACACCCAAAGAGTGTTGGCCGGCAGCCTGGCTTTACAGCGCATCAATATCAGCGACGCCGCAGTGAATACCTGGCCGCGCGACCGCATCGAAAACTGGGTAGCCGCCGACCGGGTCGACGCCGGTTTCATGACCAAATTGGGACACGCCGTGCCGCTGGCCTTGCTGGCGGTGGTGAGCAACGAGGATGCCAGCTACCGAGTCGCCTGGCTCTCGCAAGAAGCCGGCCGCTACGAAGCTATGCCGAACAGTGGTTACCGGGTTCTGTTGAATCAAAGCGGCGCGGCGATGCGGCGGGTGATGCAGGCGGCGGGTTTGCCGGCTAATAACGGGATTCCACTGCCGCAGTTTTTACAAGACAATCTGCATCTGGATTTTCTGCCTGCGGCGGGCCAATTGCCGCTGGATTGGCTGCAAAATCCAGCGGAGCCGGCACCGAATCTACTTTGGCTGCCGACGCATCTGGGCATAGACATGGTGCCGGTCCCGGAAGAAGCGGTGATCGAGCTGTTAAACGGCCATATCGCTCGTCGGGTGATCGATTTGCGCCAACCGGCCGGCGACAAGATTAGATTGTTGCTGGCAGTGAACGAGCCGGATTATCGGCCCAATCTTTTGGATATTCCGCAAACCGACAGCGTGCTGGAAAGCGATATTTTCCGGTTTTACATGCGTGCTTACGAAGCCTGGCGCAAATGGCGCCAACAATTCGATGCGCTGTATTTCGTCGAACCCTCCAACACCCCGCCTCTGGCTGGCGGCATAGGCGTGATAGAGCATGCGGTGCTCGATCCCGCGCAATTCAAAAATCTGGATTTGCCCAAACCGGAAACGCCGCCGGCCTTGCCGTTGACGATTTTCGAGAAAGTCATCGCCCGCGCCAACACAGAACAACAAGACCCGCAAAATCCCGGCACGCCATATCCCTATAGCAAAGGTGTGCCGGCCTTACCTAACTTTTACAGCAATTGGTTGGGTGAAGACGGTAATCCGCCGCCGATAGCCACGCCCAGCGACGACGGTTTGGTGGTGCAGTACGCGGTGGCCTTGGTGGAACTGGAAGCCATTGAAAACCAGATTCGGGCGATCCGCAGCCGGGTCGAGAAAACCCGGGATTTTTTGCTGCTGCAGCGCCAACAACTGGATTCGCAAACCGTGGCCTTGGCCGCGCTGGCCGGCGGCGTGGCCGGCGACGGCACCGGCTTACAGGTCGCGCGCTGGCTGCCTTACGCCAATCTCAACGCCACCGACATTCCCAATAACGTCGATAAAGCGGTCAGCACGGAAAGCGTGGTCAGCAATGCGCCTAAATCCGTGTTTGCCGCCGCGTCCGCGGGCTTATTCAACAGCGCGATCAGTCAGATGGCTGCGCCGAAAGTTAGCGCCAGCAGTGCCTTGAGCAACAACTTATTGAGCAACGCGCTGGCCTCCACATCATCGGTGTCCAAGGCGGCGTTTTTATTGACCAGCAAGCCACAAACCTATTCGGCGTTTGAATTGGGCATCAACAAAAACCGCCTGGATATGTTGTCGCGGATTACCAAAGAAGCGGTCAGCAAGCCGGCTTTCGAGGCCAAGGAATACCGTTTTGGCGTGATCGATCATATCAGCCCGGAAATCAACGAATATGCCAAAGCCTATTACGGGATGAAGGAATTGCTGGCCACGCTGACCGATTTATTCGACCCCACCGATGCCGCCACCTTGCGTAAACAGATGGAAAAAATCGGCGTGGTGGAAGACGATCAGGCCGGCACCAATGCCACTAACCCGTTCGAGCGCAGCGGCAAACTGGAGTCGCCGGCAGTGCTGGATAACTTGGCCGACAAAAATGCTCCGAACAATCCGCAGCGTTCCAGCCTGTTAAAAACCCAATACCGCTACCATGCCTTGTTCAAAGCCGGACGGATTTTGACGCAATGGATCGCGATTTTTGAGGCGCGTTACAACAATATCGAACGCAAACTGCAAGGCAAGTTACGCGAACAAGCCAACAAGCTGGCGCAGATCGACAAATTGGCCGGTTTGATCCGGGTAGCGCGGGAAACCCTGGAAGGCATGGATAGATTCCGCGTCGAACAACTCGGTGACTACGGCGTCGCGCAGCGTTTGCTGGACGAAGATTGGCGGCAGGTCTGGGCTTTGAATAACGAACGCTCCCGAATTTTGACCAAGGGATTGCGCGGTTTGTATTACGTCAGAGTGCGCGGTACACCAGTCAGCGCCCCCTTGGCCGATCCGCTGGCCTTGCGTTATGGCAGCAGCAAGGACATCGTTCCCGGCTGCGATTGGGAAGAAGAGGTGGATTTACCCTATGCCCTGGACCCGTTTTTCGCGGCGATCTGCGAGATCCCGATGGACGATTGGGCCGGCTTAAAACCGTTGCGCCCCAAGCTGCCGCCGTTTCAGCAATTCGATTATTTGGGGCAATTGCGTCAGGCTCGCTTCAAAGCCAGACCTGCCAGCCTGCTGACGCCGGCCAATACCGATACCTTGCAGTCCCGTCTGCAAACCGTGCATCTGCAAACCCAGATCGTCATGCAGCAGTGGGCCAGTTTTAGTTTGCCGGCTTTTACCGCCAGCAGTTTGCAAACTCAGGCCGCAGCCGCCAAGGTCTTGGCTTTGGAAGATCTAGCCGGTGTTGCCGGACCGCTACGCAAACCAGCCCACGAATTGCGCGAGCAGTTGGAGCACTGCCAGTTTTGTTTGCTGGAAAAACTCAATCTGTTGCCGCCGTCTTTGCGTTTGCAATGGGGGCAACTGGCCGAAGACGATCAGATTCGCGTCGAGGATGTCTCCTGGTGGCCGGGCATGGATAGAGCGGAAGCCGACGATTTTAACGCCGCCCGCACCGTGTCGGAACTGATCGCCTGGTGGTTCCGGCAATTGGACCGCGATGCCTCCGCCGCCAGCCGCAGCGCGATGCGCAATATGATTCGTGCCGTGCTGATTCATGCTTCCTTGGGCGATCCGCAGGAAATCATTCGCGGTAATGTGCATGTGCCGCCGCGCTTGGCAGCGATAGGTGAACGCTTGCAGGTCAAGTTGAACCGGCCGCCGTTGCCGGGTACCCGGCTGCAGTTGCTGGATACCGAGCAGCGCGTCGTGGCGGTGCTGGCGGTGGAAGATCACAGTCCGCAAAGCACCCAGGTCACTATCGTCGATATGCTGCAAAGCGGTGTGAAGATCAACACCCGCTTTAGTGTGGTGGCGAACAAGCTGACGCAGCAGCGCTTGTAAATTGCCATGATGACCAAGCTGGCCGCCGACACCGTTGCCATACATCGTTTGACCGTCCGGGCCGGACAACGGCGGACAGCGGACGGTGTGCGCGACAGTTTGCAAGCTGTGGATTGGCCGCATGCCGGGTCAGACAGCTGGGTGTTTATCCGCCGCCTGCAAGTCAGTGCTACGGCCCGGCAACTGCCCAGACAGTTACTCGAGCAAACCCGGCAATATTTAAATACCAGCAATCATCCCGAACAAGTGATGCGCTTTGCCAGCCTGGCCGAACTGTTGGCGGCTTTGCTGACGGATCTGCTGCGTGGCCGCGCCGGCTTTAATTGGTATTGGCGACGTTGGGCGCATTGGTTTGAATTGCCGGTGTCGCGGGCCATATCCGGCATAGTGTCCGAACATTTGGCTTTACTGCCGTCGGTTTGTGCCCGTTTGGCGCAACGAGGAAAACTAGTCGCCGTCTGCTTGAGTTTGACCGACAGCGATGCTCGGCAATTGGCGGTCGAACTGGCTGGATTGAGCGGTTTTCGCTTACCGTCTGTTTTGGAAATCGCCGAGGTGCTTGGTTCTGAAATCGATAACGCAGACCGGCAATCCCCCTCCGATGACCAGACTTGGACTGAGCAACTGACGCCACGGCCCGGATTGCTGGTGCATTGGCGACCGCTATTGCAAGAGCTGGATGTCGCCGACGGCCGCTATCAATTGGTTTTAGTGCTGATAGCCCAAGACTTGGTACCGCTGCTGTTGCAACAACAGCCTGCTAGAGTGCTGGCTGTTCTATCCGCCCGTTTTGCGTCGATGCAGTACGCCAAAAAAGCGCGGGTAAGTGATGAGCCCAAGCCGGTAAGCGCGAATGAAACGATCCAGCCCCGGCAAGAAAAAACTCCTTCGCAAGCGCAGCCGATTAGCCAAGCCCATCAGGCCCGAGCGCAAATCGATGGCGAGGCCAATCCGAAAGTAGATGCTGACGCAGAGCGGCAGATACCGGCGCCATTACCGCTCAAGCCCCTTGCCGAGCATGGTGGCAACTATATCCGGCAATCACGACAAACGCCGATGGCAGCAAGTCTATCGTTGGCCGACTCTTCTCGTCCTGCCACGGCGCTTGCACAGGACTCTTTTCCAGAGCCGGCGAGCGCAGGCCTGGAGTTTGCGGACTTCCATACCCGGCAAGGCGGCTTGCTGTATTTATTGAATATGCTCAACCGGTCAGAAATGCGCTGCTTGATGCGGGAATACGCCGAAACATTGCCCAGTGGCTGGGCCTGGTTGTACCGGCTTGGGCAAGAATTGCAGTTGCACGAAGACGATGCACTGGTCGATTTTATCGCGCAGCAATTGGGCCTGGACGATAGGGCGGAACTGGCGCGATTACCGCCACTACCGGCCCGCGAACAGGTGTGGGGTTTGGCCCAGCGCTGGTACGGCAAGACCGGGGTTTGGCAGCCTGAGTTGTTGGCGCTCACCGGGCAAATTCAATACAGTCCCAGCCATATCGATTTATACGCGCCGATGTCGGCGATTAGATTGCCCGTGCGCCTAGCCGGGCTGGACATCAATCCGGGCTGGCTGCCGTGGTTGGGCCGAGTCGTGAGTTTTCACTATGACTAAGCCACCGCAGCCCTTGGCCGAATCGCTTAATCTGCAGTCGCCTAACCGGCAGCAGCCCCTGGCGGCCTTGGTGCGCGCCGGTTTGGCCGAGTTCTGGGAGCGGATGATGTCGGGCGACAGCGAATTGTCCGAGCAATTGCGGCAGCAAGCCGCCCGGCAATTAAACACTGCTGCCTTGCCTAGCTGGATACAAATGCGCGAACACGCAGCGGCCCAGTTGCATGCCTTGCCCGGACCGTTTGGGCATTGGTTGCGGGAACAACATATCGACCTGCCGCAAGCCTTTTTGCTGGCCGTAGTTGGCAGCGCCGAGACCGATTATCTGGTGACTTTGACGCTGAGCGAGTTGCAAGCGCCTAATCCCGGCAATCGCTTGGCGGTGCATTTGGCGCTGACGATGCTGGACGAATTATTCGGGGCCGGCACGCTGGATGCGCTGGATTTGCACGCTACCCCATTGGTGCAGCAGCAAGTGTTATTGCTGGAGGGAAGCGGGCCGCTATCGCTCCGGCCATTGCGCATCGAACCGGCCTTCTGGTCGGTATTGTGCGGCCGGCCGGCGATTTGGCCGGGCTGTCGGCAGATTGCGCTGACTGACCGTGAGTTGCTGCCGCAACGTATCCGCAAGCAATTACCGCACTTGGCAACCTTATTGGCGAAAGGCGAGGTGCGCGGCTTGGGAATACGCGGCAACAGCGGCAGTGGGCGACGGGCTTTGGCCGCCGAACTGGCGGGTTTGTTGGGATTGACTGCCATCGAAGTGCCGAGTGACTTGTGGCAACAGCAGCCGGCCTTGCCGTTGGCCTGCCAACTGGCCGGCTGGCTGCCGGTCATCAAGGTGCAGGTTGCGGCCGGCGAAAGCTGGCAGTTGCCGGTGATACAGCCCAATATCGCCCATGTGATTGTGCTGGGGATGAGCGATGCGGTGTCCGGTCAGGATATGCTGGAATTGGAAATGGGCGTGCCCGACGAAGCCGAGCGCCGCCAGCTTTGGGCGCGTTATCTCGCCAATCCTGAATTGGCCCGCCGTGCCGCCAGCGCCTTGCTGAGCGGGCCGGTGATCCAGAAAGTGGCACGCAATGCGGTGCTGTGCGCGGAACAAAGCCGCAGCGCCTTGAATGCCGAACACATTGCCCAAGCCCGCCGAGATTTGGGCGCGGAACGCTTGCGCTTGCTGGCCGAGCCGGTGCGGCGGCGCGTCGAACGCGAAGCGGTGGTATTTCCGCCTTTGGTGGAGCAATACCTGCACGATTTCATCGCCCGCGCGCATAGCCGAGAATTGTTGTGGGAAGCTTTGGGCGTAACCTTGCAAGCCTCGCGTAATGCCGGCCTGCGGGCCTTATTCGTCGGCGACAGCGGCACCGGCAAAACCCTGGCCGCCAGTTATGTCGCGACTGCGCTGGGCGCACCGCTGTACCGCGTGGATTTGGCGGCGATTATGAACAAATATGTCGGCGAATCCGAGAAAAATCTGGGCAGCTTGCTGGATTTGGCTGCCGCTGCCGATGCCATCCTACTGTTCGACGAAGCCGATTCGTTATTTGGTCGCCGCACCGACGCCCAGCAAAGCGGCGAGCGTTACGCCAATATGCTGACCAACTTTTTACTGACCCGCATCGAAAACCACCCCGGCATTACCATCCTGACCACCAATAGCCGCGAGCGTATCGATAACGCTTTTACCCGCCGGCTGGATGCGATTGTGGATTTTCCCATGCCGGGGTTTCAGGAGCGCCTGGGTTTATGGCGCAGCCATTTCGGTCAACGCAGCCCGAGCGACGACTTGTGCAAAACACTGGCCAGCTATTGCGACATCAGCGGAGGCCAGATCCGGAATGTGGTGCTGACCGCCGCCGGTTGCAGCCCGGCTGATCAGCCCATCGGCGTCGAGCCGTTGTTGTCGGCTTTGCAACGCGAATATCAAAAACTGGGCCGCAATCCGCCGGCACAGTTAAAACAGTTAAGGAGTTAGCGTATGGCAACCTTGGCGTCCAAACTCCGTAAAAAACAGCCGCAGCGCAAAACCAGTGCCCCGCCCAAGCCCAACGAAGAAAAAAAACAGCGCAAGCCGGCGTATCTGCAACGCAAGATGGCGGTCAGCCAGCAGCATGATCCCGAAGAAAAGGAAGCCGACCAAGTAGCGCAGGAAGTCAGTCGCGCTAAAAAAACCGCTGAGCAGCCGGGCGTGAAGGAAGATAAGGAGATGATTTCCAGCAAGCCGGTGCCCAGCGCCCAGCGCTTGCTGAGGCGGTTAAACCGGGCTACCGCTAATGCCGAAAAACCTGAAGAGGAACAAAAGCCGGTGCGCCGGGCGAAACAGCCGAATGAGGAACCCA
Source organism: Methylomonas fluvii (assembly GCF_014850975.1). Taxonomy (GTDB): domain Bacteria; phylum Pseudomonadota; class Gammaproteobacteria; order Methylococcales; family Methylomonadaceae; genus Methylomonas; species Methylomonas fluvii. The sequence goes on from NZ_JACXST010000001.1 coordinate 1,366,782, forward strand.
AAAATCCGCTTGCGCAGCGTTCTGTGGAAACCGAGGATAAAAAACCGGATCAGCTAAAACGGCTGAGTCGCAAAGCCCAGGAAGAAGAAAAACCCAAGGCTGCCCGACTATTTCGCAAGGCTGCAGGCCCGGAAAAAACAGACGAACAACAAGCGACTGCCGCGCGTTTGTTGCGTAAATCCAAACCGGCAGACGAAGAGCAAGCGGTCGCGCAGACCCGCGCGCATCGGGCCGGCGCAGAACAGGCTGAACAGTCTGCAGATGAAGAATCGAGGGCTTCGGCAAACACGGTCGAGCAATCGGTGGAAGCGCGGATTGAGGAGAGCCGGGGCAAGGGGGCGCCGTTACCGGAAAATATCCGCCGCGAGATGGAGCAACAGCTAGGCGCGGATTTTTCCGGGGTGACCATTCATAACGATGCCGAAGCGGCGGATTTGTGCAAGCAATTGAATGCCCGTGCGTTTACGGTTGGTAATGACGTGTATTTTGCGCCTGGCGAATTTGCGCCGGATGCCGATGCCGGGCGCGAACTGTTGGCGCATGAACTAAGCCATGTGGTGCAACAAAGCGCCGGGGTGCAACGCGTGATGCGCGCGCCGCCGGCGGCTCCTGCCGCAACTCCGGCATCGGGTGGCGCGAAAAGTGCCGGCAAAGGCACGCTGAAGGGTGGGGAATTGCATGTGCCCCTGCTGACTTTGCCGCAAAAACCGGGCATGCAGGAAAAGTTCAGCGCCAAATACGGCGGCCTGACCAATTGGAAACTGCCACAAGCCGACGAGCGTACCAACCAGATCGACGACTGGAAAAAGCAGATCAAGCCCTCATCCGGCAGCTGGGATTTAAAACCTTATCTCGGCAGCGACAACACCTTGCCGGATACCAGCGGCGCCAATACCCAATATGCCTTGAAGCTGAAAGCCGGTGGCGGCGGGCAAGGCTATCTGATCGGCAGCGAAAGCGATATTCGTGAGCAGGCCATTCTGCCTTGGTGGAATAGCCAGGGCGCGCCGCATCTGTTCGACGTCGATCATATTCTGGAACTGCAATTGGGCGGCGATGCGGACAAGCTGGAAAACTTTCAGTTACTGGATGCGAGCGCCAATCGCAGTTCGGGCAGCAAGATTAAAAACGCCATCGATAAGGCAATACGCGCCGCCATTTCGCCCGAGGTGGAAGGTGGTGGCGACTTGCCGGAAAATCTCTCCAAACCGTTGCCGGGGCGCGGCAAAGCCGCTCCTGGAGCCGCACCGGCAGCGGCCGCGAATCCCGCAACGCCCAGTCCGGCGCCGACCGCTGGCGCGGCACCGGCTACCGCCGCCAAGGACCCCGCATCGGCAGCGCTGGATGCGATCAAAACCAGCTATCAGGACAAGCTGATTTTCGACGAAGTGAAATTCGAGGGTGCTGTCGGCGGCAATCCGGGCATTTGTTGGCAGGCCGACCGCGTCACGAAGATGGAACACCTGAAGCCCCTGGAAAAAGCCACCAAAACCAATGCCCCCGATCTGTTTGCCAACGACAAATTGCGGCTGCTGCCGCGTCCCGGCGCCGGGGTGATGTTTGTCAGTGCCTTAAAAGGCGATCCGGGCAGTGAAACCTTCGAGGGCGGCAGTTGGGGCGGCATGTCGGTGGTAGGTGGAACCTTCAACCGCAGCGCCGGCAGCGGTACGGTGACGCTGACCATGCCGAAGACCAAAAAAGTCGATGCGCAGAATACCACGTTAAATTTTGTCAGCAGCGGTGCGCCGACGCTATGCCATATTCCGCCCGGCCAAGTAGCCGATGCTTATCGCAATGCCTTTAAAGCCAAGACTTTGAGCCCGATTGCGTTGAATAACGCCGATATGGATGCCAGTGCCAATATCGTCGGCGGCGGCGTCTTAACCATCGACGGTATTCCGTTGCTGGCCGGCACGACTGTCGATGTGGCGCTGGTGGGCGGCGATTTGGTGTTCTCGAAAACCTTTTCCACCGATGAATTCGACATGAAAGGGCCGATTCAATTGGATAGCAGTTCGCTGACGCTGAGTGCCGGCGCGGCCACGCCGATTGCCGCCGCCGGCTTGGTGGAGTTTCACATTGGCGAACTGGCTAAAGGTTCCTTGGAGGGTAGTGCCACGGCCGGTGGCTTTGCGATGGCCGGCCAGCTGGAGTTTGATAAACAACTGTTCACTGGTGCGGGGCGCATCGACTATGACAGTGCCAAAGGTATTAAAGCCTCCGGTACACTGGGCTTGAAGCCGGGCGCGTTGAAAGGTATCAAAAAAGCCAGTTTTACCTTGGCTTACGACGACGCCAAGAAAGCCATCGATTTCGCCGGCGATGCCGAGGTTTCCGTGCCCGGTTTTAAAGGTGCCAAATTGTCCGCCCATGCCGACGATACCGGCAATATCAGCTTGGGCGGCGAGGCGACGCTGTCCGACACCATCCCGCGTATCAAAGCCGGCAAGCTGAATGTGTCGGCGGAGCGCAAGGGCGACGTCTGGTCGCTGGGCGGTGGCGGCGAGTTGGAGCCGGATTTGAGCGGGCTGGACGCCAGCGCCAAAATCAAACTGGATTATAAAGATGGCTTATTGAATGGCAAACTCACGGCCAATTACAAACGCAGCATGTTGGCCGGCAATATCGATTTGAATGCGAAGGCCGTGGTCGGCGAAGGTGGCGGCGAGGCCGAGCCTATCAAGGTGTGGGGCAGCGGCATGGTCGATGTCACTGCCGCGCCTTGGTTGAAAGCGACGGTTGGATTGACGTTAGACGAGAAAGGCGAGATTACCGTGTCCGGCGAATTGGGTTTACCCAGCTCGCTGGAGATCTTCCCGCGCAAGGAGATCAACAAATCGCTGTTTGCCGTTGCCACGCAAGTGCCGATTGTGCCGGGCATTGTCGCGGAAGTGGGCGGCAATCTCAGTGCCACGGCAGGCATTGGCCCCGGCAGCCTGGATCAATTGAAAATCGGTTTGACCTACAATCCCGATCACGAGCAAGACACCAAGATTACCGGCGACGCGCATCTTAAAGTGCCGGCCGATGCCGGCTTGCGCTTGGCGGTGCGGGCCGGTATCGGTCTGGGGATTACCGGCGCCAGCGCCACCGGCGGCCTGGAGATAGGCGGCAAATTGGGTATTGAAGGCGCTGCGGAAGCGGGGGTGCATGTGGACTGGACGCCGGCTACCGGCCTGGATTTGACTGCCAAGCTGGCGGTGTCCGCGCAACCCAGCTTTACCTTTGATATTTCCGGTTACGTGGCGGTGACTGCATTGGGCTTTAGCGTTTACGACCAGCGTTGGCAATTGGCGTCTTACCAATTTGGTTCGGATTACAAGTTTGGTATCAGTCTGCCGGTGCATTACCGCGAAGGACAGCCTTTTGATGTATCGCTGGATGACGTGCAGTTCGAGGTGCCGGACATTTCGCCGGGTGACATATTGAATGGTTTGATTGCCAGGATAGCCTGATGAATGCTCTTCACGATCTGCTCAGAGAAGGGGTAATCGCCCATCAGGCCGGCAATCTGGCCGAGGCGGCGCGTTTGTACAGGGCGGCGCTGGAATTGGACGCTGACAATGCCAGCGCGCATAACAATCTGGGCTTTGTGCTGGCTCAGCGACAAGAGTGGCCGGAGGCTTTAGTGCATTTGCGTACCGCGTTGCGGTTGAAGCCGAATATGGCGATGGCGCATTGCAATCTCGGTCAGGTGCTGGTGAATACCGGTCGTGCCGGCGAGGGCTTGGCACATCTGGAGCAGGCTACTGCTTGCGATCCGGATAGCGTCACGGCTTGGGACAACCTCGCACGGATTAGAGTCTTGCTCGGCGACTTTCAGGGCGGCGAGTATGCGGCGATCCGAGCCTTGAAACTGCAACCCAATTCGCCGCAGTTGCATACCCGCTTGGGTATAGCCGTGGCCGCGCAGCAACGGTTGCCCGAAGCTTTGCAGCATTACCAACGGGCTTTGGTTCTGGATAACCAGCATCAGGAAGCCTGGGCGCAATTGGGTATTACCTGTTTCCTGCGTAACGATCTGGGCAGCGCCCGCGATGCGTTGGAAACCGCACTGGCGCTGAATCCGGACGACAGCAACGCCTTGCGGCATCTGGCCTTGGTGAACTTGAGTCTGGGTAACCGTGATGTCGCCATCGCCCAGTTCGAATATCTACTGGAACATAATCCGGACGATGACGACTCGCGCCTAGATTTGGCGGTGGTCTTGTTGTCTGGTCAGCATACGCTCGCGGCGCTGGAACAACTGGAGGCGATAAGCGAGGCCGCCCGCGCGTCCAGCAAATATCAATTCTATTTAGGTCTGGCCCTGCAACAAAACGGCGAGCAGGAATCCGGCACGCAATTGCTTCGGCAACTGGCGGATTTGCCGGATGATGCTTACGGGGTTAAGGCGCGGAAGATGTTGTTGGTGAGTTGAGTTTGATTTGCGCAAATACTAGGGTTTAGGCTTATTATTTGACCTGCATTTTTAGGTAGAGATACTAAATTTATGAGCCATAAATCTTTTAACCCTCCCAAGGGATGGGGGAGTGATCTTTTATCTCAATTCCAGTCCACAGCCATGGAAAATGAATTTGCCACGTTTGTTCATGCGCCAGAGTGGCAGGGTATGCTGTGTGAGGTTGCAACTATTCTCGATAGCTGTTCTAGCTATGCTATGGAGCGTTTGCCCAAAGCCAATGATCCGGCTCTCCTATTATTCGTGTGCGCTCAGAGCCAATACCTTGCTTCTGTCCGATCTACGGCGGCAGGGCACTGCATAGCCGCATATCCTACTGGGCGTTCAGCTGTCGAATCAGCACTTTACGGATGGCATCTGGCAAATAATCCTACAGCGAGCCAGAACTGGCATAACAAACCGGAACCAGACCAGAAGAAGGCGTTGAGGGACTGGAACGAGGAATTTAAGTTTTCTTCGTTAGCGAGATCGCTTGGTAAAAGAATAAATCGGGACTTGGAAGAATGGGCAAAATATCTTCACCAAACTGCAATTGATTTAGGTGCGCATCCTAATCAGAATGCTCTCTATGCGAACATGGAATACGAAGATCGTGAAGACGGGGCATGCCTGTTAAAAATAACGCATCTTCATATTTGGAATGACTTTTCGATGTCCACGACAAAATTTACTATTGAAACGGGGATGTTCGTTATACGTTTATTTGCCTTGAGTTTTCATGAGGCTAATCAACAGCTTGACCTAAATAATAGTATTGATAGGCTCGTAAAAAGTCTGAAATACTTACAATCGCTGAAAACCTTGGAAACGGAGTGATAGCGTTCTAGGTAGGGCTGTAGGCTGGGTAGATCTAGGCGAAACCCACCACCGACGTATTGTGAATTTGCGCTAATGCAGAATTAAATCCGTTGCTTTTAAATGTCGGGCAAGGCGGCGCTAATATCTAAATTATTTAAATTGCGCCAATAACCGCCCGCAAAATCAATATTCCCACTTGAAAAAATCGGCTGGAAGGCCAGAATGAAATGCAGAGCGCTACTGCGGTGTTAACACCGCGCAAGCGGTCGATGACGAGTGGAACAAATGAGCGGCAACGCGTGTCTTGTCTGAGGATTGAACGTTAGAGGCAATTACCACGTAAAGAGCGGGTACGGAAAGATTCAAATTGGTGCATAGTGGCGTCGAATCCCTCGAGCAATCGTGGTTTCGTATTGTGTTCATAATTGGCTGAAATGATGGCAGATGTCTTGGTTAGTGCGGCCTCACGGTAAATTTCGGGATTTCTGACTGACTACAGACTTCGAGTCTGACCTCGTCAACGGCATCGGCGGTAGGCTGGCGGGTTAGAGGCTACAGTTTAGGCTGTGGCATCCCCCGCCGGCGGGCTCATCGTTTCATGACAATTCCATCGCATCCCCTGCCGCTTTTCGAAAGCTGCTCCCACTATTTCTGGGTGTTAGCAACAATCCACCTGAAACCTGGTTTCCGTATTCGGACATCACCCCAAGAACATTATTAACCCGGCCTTTAATCTCGTTCGTCCTGAGTTTGCCGAAGGCTTACCTACTTGGGCTTCGACGAGCTCAGCCCGAACGGAATACCAGTGATAAAAAGGGCCTGATTAATAAAATGCCGTGGAATAGGTCTTAACCGGCCAGCATTGATACAATAAGGCATTATTTCTCAAAGCCACATTATCCAGGGAGTACTCATGATTCGCTTTCCAGCAGAATGGGAAACACAATCAGCCGTTATCATCGCTTGGCCGCACCACAGCGGCGACTTTACCAATCTGTCCGCCGTCGAAGATACCTATCATTTTGTGGCTTCCACCATCAGCCGGTTTCAGCCCTTGGTGATTATTTGCAAGGACGGCGAGCACCAACAGCATATTCAGACTCAACTGGGCCAAAACGAAAAGATTCATATGGTGCAAGCCGATTACAACGATATTTGGCTTCGGGATACGGTGTTTCTGACGATGGAATGGCAGCATCCCAAAGCCAGTGTGCAGTTGCTTAATTTCCGTTTCAATGGCTGGGGCAAGAAATATCCGCATGCGGCCGACGATGCCTTGAATTTGGCGCTGTTCGCGCATCCGATTTTCAAGGGCCATCCTACCGCGACCTTGGATTTGGTGTTGGAAGGCGGCAGCGTGGAGTCGGACGGCCAAGGCACCTTGATGACGACCAAAAATTGTCTGCTCAATCCCAACCGCAATCCGGATTTATCGGAAGCGGCGATTACCGGTCAGTTGCAAAATTATTTGGGCGCGAAGCGGATTTTGTGGGTCGAGCAAAGCAATCTGGCCGGCGATGACACCGATGCGCATATCGATACGCTGGCGCGGTTTTGCGATGCCAACACTATTGCTTATACCAGTTGCGACGACAGCGCAGATCCGCATTTCGAGAGTTTGAAAAATATGGAAGCGCAACTCAAAACCTTTAAAACGGCAGGCGGTGAAGCCTATCGTTTGGTGGCGTTGCCGTTACCGAAACCGATTTTTGACGAACAAGGCCAGCAATTGCCTGCCAATTACTCGAATTTCCTGATTATCAACGGCGCGGTATTAGTGCCGGTTTACGACGACGCGATGGATGCGGTGGCGCTGGAACGCTTGAAAGGCTGCTTCCCGAATCACGAAATCATAGCTACCCCATGCCGGCCGTTGGTGCATCAATACGGCAGTTTGCATTGCGCCAGCATGCAGGTGCCGGCGTTCGTTAAATTGAATTTCTAAGAATCTGTCCGACTCATGAAAAAATCGATTATCGCCTGCGCCGTGCAGCAGCCTTGCAATCGCGGCCGGGAAACCAATCTGGCTTATTCGATCAGTCAAATCGAAACAGCCGCTCAGCAGAATGCCGATCTGGTGGTGCTGCCGGAGCTGCATCTGGATCATTATTTTTGCCAAAGCGAAGACACCGGGTGTTTTGATCTGGCGCAGCCGATTCCCGGCCCAACTTGCGAAACGCTGGCCGAAGTGGCGAAGGCCAATCAAGTGGTGATCGTTTCGACCATTTTCGAGAAGCGTGCGCCGGGTTTGTACCACAACACGGCGGTGGTATTTGATAAAGACGGCAGCATCGCCGGCACCTTTCGGAAAATGCATATCCCCGACGATCCGGGTTTTTACGAGAAGTTTTATTTTACGCCTGGCGACTTGGGCTTTGCACCCATCCAAACCTCGATAGGCAAGCTGGGGGTGTTGATCTGCTGGGATCAATGGTATCCGGAAGCGGCGCGGCTGATGGCGCTGGCTGGCGCGGATGTGTTGATTTATCCCACCGCTATAGGCTGGAATCCCGATGATGACGCTGCCGAGAAACAGCGCCAATGCGATGCCTGGATTACCGTGCAACGCGCGCATGCGGTGGCGAACGGCATTCCGGTGATTTCCTGCAACCGCATTGGTTTCGAAGCCGCGCCGGACCAGGCGCCGGGTATTCAGTTCTGGGGGAATAGCTTTATTGCCGGCCCGCAAGGTGAGATTTTAACCAGTGCTGGCGATAATCAGGATGTGTTGTTATTTGCAGAGCTTGATGCGCAGCGCAGCGAGGATGTCAGACGCATCTGGCCGTTTCTGCGGGATCGCCGGATAGATGAGTATGCGGATTTGAAGAGGCGGTTTATCGATTAAACGCTGATGATGTCAGCGATTTGAGAAAGCCGGGCAACTGCTAAAACTGTTGCCCGGCTTTTTTATCAGTCTTCGCTAGCGCTACGGCTGACAGGTTCTTGAGGTGTTTCGTTGTGGCGATTGTTGCTACGCTCGGCGAACTCTCTATCGTAAGAGCGCGGCTGGCTGCTGGCTTCACCGCTTTCGGAATAACTGGGAGCTGGGGCTGGGCGTTCGTCGCCTTGATTGCCTGCTGAAGTATTCTCGCTCGCTTCGCCACTGGCGTTTTGCTCTGGGCGTCTCTCTCCACCGTTGCGCGGGCCGCGTCTGCGGCTGCGGCTGCGGCGGCTGCGTTCTTGCCCACCGTTCTCTTTGTTAGCGCTTGTAGCGGCGTCACCAGTTGTTTCCTGGTTAATCGCGACGACGGGCTGCGGTTTTAGCTCCGCGGGTGCGTTGCTAGTGGTTTCGGCGGTTCCCGGATTGTTAGGCGGACGACGGTTGTTGTTACGGCGGTTGTTGTTACGGCCTGATGCTGAGCGCTCGCCTCTTTCGCCTCTGTCGCCGCGATCACCACGGTCCCGGCGATTGTTTCTGCCGGATCTGGGTTTGTCTTCGCTGCTTTTTTCAGCGGCTTCAATACCTTCGGCCGTTTTGCTGTTCCCGATCAGACGTTGCCAGAAGCGTTGAATCAAACCGGCAGAGGTTTTTTTGCTTTGTACGGGCGCAGGGGAGTCCGGTAAAAACTCCTTGATAGCGGCCTTTTCGGCTTTAGGGCCAGCCTGCTTCGCAAATTCCGGAACCGAGATGTCTTCTTCTTTGATATGCAAATGGCTGGCTTTTTCTTCGCTGACTTCGCCTGCGGATTTGATGCGCTCGATATCGTAAGACGGCGTTTCCAGGTGTTTGCTAGGCAGCACGATAATGCCGACTTGCAGTCTGGTTTCGATGTCCTGAATCGCCGCGCGTTTCTCGTTTAGCAGGAAGGTGGCGCAATCGATGGGCAAGTGGGCAATGACGCGCTCGGTGCCTTTTTTCATTGCTTCTTCTTCGATCAAACGCAACACTGCCAGCGTCACCGATTCGACGTTACGGATGGTGCCTTGGCCTTTGCAGCGCGGGCAGGTCAGTTGCGTGGAATCGCCCAGCGAGGGACGCAGACGTTGCCTGGACATTTCCATCAAGCCGAAGCGCGAGATGCGGCCGGTCTGGATGCGGGCGCGGTCGATTTTCAACGCATCGCGCAGACGGTTTTCCACTTCGCGCTGGTTTTTGTTCGACATCATGTCTATGAAGTCGATGACGAATAAGCCGCCTAAGTCACGCAAACGTAGTTGGCGGGCGATTTCGTCGGCGGCTTCCAGATTGGTATTCAGCGCGGTTTCTTCGATGTCGCTGCCTTTGGTGGCGCGCGCCGAGTTGATGTCCACCGAGGTCAGAGCCTCGGTGTGGTCGATGACAATGGAGCCGCCGGAAGGCAGCGAGACTTCGCGGCGATAGGCCATCTCGATTTGGGTTTCGATCTGATAACGGCTGAACAGCGGCACGCTGTCCTGATACAGTTTGGCCTTGTGCAGATTATGCGGCATCACTTGTTTCAGGAAGTTATGCACCAGCTTGAAGGCGCCTTCCTGGTCGATCAGGATTTCGTCGATGTCGCCGCGCAAGTGGTCGCGTAAGGCGCGGATGATGACGTTGCTTTCCTGGAAAATCAGGAAGGGCGCAGTTTGTTCGCTACTGGAGCGGTCGATGGCTTCCCACAGTTGTAGCAGGTAGTTCAAGTCCCATTGCAGTTCTTCGACGTTTTTGTCGGAGCCGGCGGTGCGGATGATCAAGCCCATGCTGTCCGGAATTTCCAGCGCAGCCATGGTTTCGCGCAGTTCGCTGCGGTTGTCGCCTTCAATGCGGCGGGAAATGCCGCCGGCCTTGGGGTTGTTCGGCATCAGCACCAAGTAGGTCCCGGCCAAACTGATGTAAGTCGTTAGCGCCGCGCCTTTGTTGCCGCGTTCTTCTTTTTCAATCTGAACGACGATTTCTTGGCCTTCGCGAATATTGGATTTGGAGGATTTACCTTCGTCGCTATCGCCGGTTCGGTATTCGGGGGCGATTTCCTTGAACGGCAGGAAACCGTGTTTTTCGGCGCCGTAATTAACGAAGGCGGCTTCTAGGCTGGGTTCTACCCGAGTGATGATACCTTTATAAATGTTGGATTTTTTTTGTTCTTTTGACGGAACTTCGATGTCGAAATCATAGAGTTTCTGACCATCTACCAATGCCACTCGCAGCTCTTCGGGCTGCGTGGCGTTGATAAGCATTCTTTTCATTAAATTATCCTTATTGTAATTTGTATCCTACTTAGAGCTTAAACAGGTTTGGTTGTCGCGGATAAAGGCGGCGTGTTTCCCAATATGTACTTAAGTGAGCGGCCAGACTGACGGAAAACTGCAATTGGTTGTAGTAATTGTCGCAGCGGGTTATCGGCATTGCCGAGGGTGGCGCTTGAAAAGTGGGAGGTCTGTTATACCGAACTCTATTCTAAGGATGCAGCTCGCTCATCATGGGTTGAGCGATAAAACCCGAAAAAATTCTTTTAGGTCAGCGCGAAGACACAACGCTGAAACCCCGGTCTTCAAATACTTATAGCTAAAGTCTATCCAAAGATAAACTAGCCTAATATAGCAATGTTTATTGACAGCAGCAATTTTAAACATGGCTGGCGGATATGTTGTTATTATTTGCCGCATGAATACCGCAGAAAATCAGACCAATCCGCAAGTCCAATGGCTGGAGATTACCGAGGCAAACAGCGAACAAAGGCTCGATAATTTTTTGATCACTTATCTCAAAGGCGTCCCCAAAACCCGCATCTATCGCATGGTCAGAAAGGGCGAAGTTCGGGTCAATAAAGGCCGGATCGACGTCAGTTACAAGTTGCAGTTGGGCGATATTGTGCGAATTCCGCCGGTCAGAGTCGCGGAAAAAAAAGACGAAATCATCGTCCAGCCCACCTTGAAGTTCAGCCTGGAAAACCACATTCTCTTTGAAGACGACGGCTTTATTGTGTTGAACAAGCCGGCCGGCTTTGCAGTGCATGGCGGTAGCGGCGTCAGTTCCGGGGTGATCGAGGGGTTAAGACAGGTTCGGCCACAACAGAAGTTTTTGGAACTGGTGCATAGGCTGGATAAGGAAACCTCCGGTTGCTTGTTGATTGCCAAGAAGCGTTCGGTATTGAAGCTGTTGCATGAACTTTTTCGCGGCGATGGTATTCAGAAGACGTATCTGGCCTTGCTGGTTGGGCAGTTCCAACGTAAGAAACAACTGGTCGAGGTGCCGTTGCTGAAGAATGTCGCCCAGGGAGGCGAGCGGATGGTGGTGGTTAGTCAGGCCGGTAAATCCGCCGAGACCTTGTTTACGCGGCTAAAACAGTTTCAGGATGTCACCTTGGTGCATGCTGCACCTAAAACTGGCCGTACCCATCAGATTAGGGTGCATGCGGCTTGGCTGGGACATCCGATTGTGGCTGATGATCGTTACGGCGATGACGATACGAATAAAGCCTTTAAAAAGCGTGGATACAAGCGTTTGTTTTTACACGCCGAACAATTGCAGTTTGCGCACCCCGTCAGCGGCGCCCTGCTGCACTTTACCGCGCCATTACCCGAGGATTTACAAGAATTACTGAATCATGAAAAACCGCTTTGATTTAATCATTTTTGATTGGGACGGTACTTTAATGGATTCGGTGGACTGGATCGTGCATTGCATCCAACAAGCGGCGATGAGTTGTGAATGTGAAGTGCCGGAAGCGCAGGCGGTCAGAGACATTGTCGGCTTGAGCATCGAAAATGCGATGAAGCAACTGTTTCCGAATGAAGAGCCCGAGATCCGGCAAAAGATTGCTGTCGATTACGCGAAAACCTTTTTTAGCAAACAAATCGGCCCTGACGACTTGTTTCCCGGTGTGCATGATATGTTGAAGCAGTTTCGTGACCAGGGGTATCGTCTGGCTGTGGCGACCGGCAAGAAAAGCACGGGTTTGCATGCGGCAATGAACGCGACCGGTGCGGCGAATTTGTTTTGTACTACGCGCTGCGCAGACCAAACGGCTTCCAAGCCTAATCCACTGATGCTGGATGAAATTATGGCCGAACTGGGCGTGGATAAACATCGCACCTTGATGGTCGGCGATTCGGTACATGATTTGCAAATGGCCTTAAATGCCCAAGTCGCGTCAATCGGTGTCACTTGCGGGGCGCATTCCGCGGCAACCTTGCAAAAATACAATCCCTTGTTGTGTGTGAACTACCCCACCGACTTAATCGGAATCATATAGGAGACAAATGGTGGAGAATAAACAAGATCTTCCCGAAGATATTGCTGAAAATAGTCCCGGTTGGGAAAAGTCGGTGCTGGAGAAGTTGGCGTTTGCCGCAATTGATGAGCAGAAAGCAGCGCGCCGTTGGGGAATATTTTTCAAGTTACTGACGTTTGCTTATTTGGCCGTTGTGCTGGGTATAGCGATTTACCCGAAATTCAAGGAGGGTATCGATTCCGGTAGCTCAGAGCATGTGGCTATCGTTGATGTACTCGGGCAGATTGTCGAAGGTGAGGCTGCCAGTGCGGATACGGTGATTGAGGGCTTGCGTGATGCGGCCAAGGATAAAAATGCCAAGGGTATCATCCTCAATATCAACTCACCCGGCGGCAGTCCGGTGCAATCGGCCTACATTTACGATGAAATCAGACGTCTGAAAGTCGAACATCCAAAATTGCCGATTTATTCGGTAGTGGGCGATATGTGCGCATCCGGCGGTTATTACGTCGCCTCGGCTACCGATAAGATATTCGTGAATCAGGCCAGCATCATTGGCTCTATTGGCGTCATCATGAACGGGTTTGGTTTTACCAATGTGTTGGACAAACTGGGCGTGGAGCGGCGCTTGTTGACCGCCGGCGCGCATAAAGCCATGCTCGATCCGTTCTCGCCGGTCAATCAGCAAGAAAGCAAGCATATGCAGTCTTTGCTGGATCAAGTACATCAGCAATTTATTACGGCGGTTCGGGAAGGGCGCGGTAAGCGTTTGAAGGAAACTGAAGCGCCGGAGATGTTCTCCGGGCTGATTTGGACCGGTACGGAAGGCGTCAGGCTGGGATTGGCGGATGATTTCGGCAGCGTTGATAGTGTGGCCCGCGACCAGTTCGGTACCGAAGAGAAAGTAAACTTTACGCCGCAAGAGCGCCTGATTGACCGCTTGGCCGGCAAGTTCGGCGCTTCGTTCGGTCATGCCATCGCCAGCAGTTTGCCTATGCCGGCGATACAGTAGTGTGGCGCGTGTTATCCAAGTTATTTACTTAATTTTTGGCAAGACAGTTGCTTATCGATCAGCTTTTATGGATAATGCGCCACTCTTCAGCGTCTTGCTGATGTTTTATGGTTACTGTGTCGGTCCTCTCGCAACGATACGCTGTAAACCCCGCCAGGTCCGGAAGGAAGCAACGGTAGCAGCGGACTCGTGTGCCGGGATGTGGCTGGCGCAGTAGCCGCCCAACTCTTGCCTTTCCGCGTTGCTAATGGCTTATCAGGTTCTTGCCAGAAAATGGCGTCCCAGCAACTTCAAGCAGCTTGTCGGTCAGGAGCATGTCAGCCAATCGCTAATGCACGCCTTGCAACATGATAGATTGCATCATGCCTATCTGTTCACCGGCACGCGTGGCATTGGCAAAACCACGGTGGCGCGGATTCTCGCCAAAGCCATCAACTGCGAAAGTCTAATAGATTTCAATCCCTGCGGCGAATGCCAGGTTTGCCGTGATTTCGAGCAAGGCCGTTTCATGGACTTGATCGAAGTCGATGCCGCCTCCCGCACCAAAGTCGAAGACACCCGCGATCTGCTCGACAATGCCCAATACGCACCCAATCAAGGCCGTTACAAAGTCTATTTAATCGACGAAGTGCATATGCTGTCCGGGCATAGCTTTAACGCCTTGCTTAAGACCCTGGAAGAGCCGCCGCCGCACGTCAAATTTCTGTTGGCTACCACCGATCCGCATAAAATTCCGGTCACGGTGCTGTCGCGTTGTCTGCAATTCAATCTAAAACGGCTGTTGCCGGAGCAAATCGACGCGCAGATGCAGTTCATCTTGGGCCAGGAGCAAATTGCCTTCGAGCCTGCCGCGCTAAAAATGCTTGGCAGAGCCGCTGACGGCAGCTTGCGCGATGGCTTAAGCTTGCTGGATCAAGCTATCGTATACGGTAGCGGCAGCGTCACGGCGGAAGCGGTGATAGGCATGCTGGGCACCGTGGCTCAACAGCCTATCGACGACATGTTGCAGGCCTTGGCAGCAAACGATGCGCGAGCCTTGCTGGCAAAAATCGCCGATGTCGCCGAGCTGACGCCGGATTTCGCCGATATTTTGCAGCAGATGCTGCGTGTATTGCATCGGGTCGCGTTGTTACAGCAAATGCCGGATTTCGTCGATCAGGAATTTGATAAGCAATTGTTGGATATGTTGGCTAAGACTTTACTGCCGGAAGATGTGCAACTGTATTACCAGATTGGCTTGATTGGCCAACGCGATTTGCCGCTGGCGCCCGATCCACGCAGCGGTTTTGAAATGGTGATGCTACGGATGCTGACTTTTCGGCCGCAAACTCCGGAAGCCCAAGCGCTTGAGCCGGTCAAACCGCCGGTTGTTAAGTCGGTTACCAGTACATCGGTGCCGGCTGTAGCTGTGGAGAGCAGCGCCAAACATATCGAAGAGCCACGTCCGTCATCGGTCTCGCAAACCGCCAAGCCCGGCAATTGGACCGAGATTATCGCCGCCTTGAACATCAGCGGCCGTACTCGCGAGTTGGCGAATAACTGCGTGTTGGATGGCATCGACGACAGCAGTTGCCGTTTGCTGCTTGATCCGAGCTTTCAACAGGTTGGGACTAAAGCTGAGGACAACTTAAGGGTAGCATTGCAAAATTATTACGGTAAACCCTTAAAATTGGTCATAAGCAAGCAAGCCGAGCAGCAAATGACGCCGGCACTGGAAATTCAAAAAGCCCGCGAAGATCGGCAGCAAGCCGCGGTCGATAGCATTAATAACGATGAAAATGTGCAGGCTTTGAAAGATACCTTCGGCGCCAGAATCATGCCTGGCAGTATCGAGCCACTGAATTAATATTGGAGAGACGATGATGAAAAATGCGCTAGCGGGCATCATGCAACAAGCCCAGAAAATGCAGGACAACTTAAAAAAAGCCCAGGAAGAATTGGGCGCGATGGAAGTGCAAGGCGAGTCCGGCGGCGGCTTGGTAACGATAGTGATGACCGGCAAACGTGAAGTGCGCAAGGTCAGTATCGACCCGTCTTTGGTCGGCGACGACAAGGATATGTTGGAAGACTTGGTGGCGGCGGCGATCAACGACGCGGTGCATAAAGTCGGTAAAATGAAAAAAGAAAAAATGGCCGATGTCACAGCCGGCATCCCGATCCCGCCCGGATTCCAAATGCCGTTCTAAACATGCAAAACCAGGGTTTGCTGAAAGAGTTGATCCAAAGCCTGTGCTGCCTGCCCGGCGTGGGGCCGAAGTCGGCGCAACGCATGGCTTTTCATCTATTGCAGCGCAACCGTGACGGCGGCATGCAATTAAGCAAAATGCTCGCAAAAGCCGTCAACGAAATCGGCCATTGCCGCGAATGCCGGACTTTGACCGAAGCCGAGTTATGCGAGGTCTGCGCCAATCCACTGCGCGATGCGGAAACGATCTGCGTGGTCGAAAGTCCGGCCGACGTGTGGGTGATCGATCAAGCCACCACCTTCAAGGGCAAATACTTTGTATTGCACGGCCGCTTGTCGCCGTTGGATGGCATTGGTCCCGATCAGCTTGGTTTCGAGTTGCTTGAGCAACGCATGGCGAGTGGGCAAATCAAGGAAATCATTCTGGCGACCAATTCCACCGTGGAAGGCCAGGCCACCGCGCATTTCATCGGCGAAGTCGCCGGCAAATTCAATATCCGCGCCACCCGCATTGCTCACGGCGTACCGATGGGTGGCGAGTTGGAGTTTATCGACAGCGGCACTTTGGCGCATGCCTTCAACGGTCGCCGCGAATTTTAGGAGGACACATGAGCGATTGCCTGTTTTGCAAAATGGCCACTGGTGACATCAAACCAGATGTGGTTTACGAGGATGAGCAACTGCTGGCGTTCAGGGATATACATCCGCAAGCGCCCTTGCACGTGTTAATCATCCCTAAGCACCACGTCGCTAATTTAAATGATTTGGACGATGCTTTGCTGGGCGGATTGATGTTGCAAACTGCCGCTAAAATTGCCGGCCAGTTGGCTTATGCGGAAAGCGGTTATCGAACGGTGTTCAACTGCAACGACGACGGCGGGCAGACAGTACATCACCTACATCTGCACCTGCTAGCGGGCAGGCAAATGCATTGGCCACCTGGTTAACACGGATATAAAAAGCACAAAAAAGCCGCGAAATTCGCGGCTTTTTTGTGTTTGGGCAACTGCTGGGTGCTGGGCCATCAATGCCGTTCCAGCCAGTCCTTGACCTCCAGCGGGGTCATGGTCGTGCCACCCAGCTCCCGCATAAAAAAGTCGAAGTAGCGCCGGCATTTTTCCAGAAACCTTTCAAGATCCGCATCGCTGTTCACGTAAGGCGTACCGCCGGGCATCACCGAGGGCGAGTGAAAACTGAATACAAAGATGCGCACGCCGTCGGCCAGCAAGGATTTGGTTAAGCGGCGCATTTCCGGCTCGCTGTAATCTTCGGGCGAGAGTCGAATCCTTTCCAGCAATCGCAGCCTGGCTACGGCTCCGGATATTTTTGCCTTGCGCAGCCATGGGTGCATTAAGCGTCGGTAAAGCGGCGTGCCGCCCGCGCGTAATGTCCCCACGTAACCGCCGGAGCCGGGCAAGCTAAGCAGGCGGCGCTGGCTGCCGAACCAAAATGGGTCGCTGCTGTAGCCCGAGTAATCCGGGCCGCCGTCGGCACTGTAATCGATAGACGCGGCCACGCTGATGTCGACCTCGTAGCCCAGTTCTTCGAGAATCTCGCCGGTGTTGGGGCCGAAGCCGTAGCGGCCCGCCAGATAAGTTAACGGCGAAGTACCGAACGAGGTCTTGATTTGCTCGGTGAGTATCCTGAGTTTTTCATGCTCCAACGCGCGCGGCAGGTTGCCGGGATAGGAGTTGCGTGCATTGAGTGCTTCATCGTGCGGTGGCGACACCCAGGGATGCAGATGCGCTCCGATCAGCGCTCGGCCCGAATCGGCGTAGGCTTTCAGCGGACCGAAGGCATCTTCTTGTGAGGCAATCGGATAGTCGACCACGTAGTTCGGCACAATACCAAAGCTATCGAAAACATTCTGCGCCCGGTCGATGTGGTGCATGTGTTTGACGCCGGTCGCCTCTCTTTCGTGCGGCTTGTTCCAGTCGAACTCTTCTTCGGTATGGATAACTACCGTGAGGATGGGGCGGGTTTCGCTGTCTACGCGAATCAGTTTGCGTTCGCTCACTGGCTTAGTCCTACTATCTCGGAATAAAAATTGCTGATGTCGGATTCGCTTAGGGTGTCGCTACGAAATACTTTGTTGCGGTAGCCGGCCAGTTCGTGACAGATCAGTGGCAGCCTGGGTAGCAGGCGCGACTCGACTCGGGTGTATAAACAACCTTTCTGTAACAGGTGTGAGCCGATGCTATGGCGGTAACGCAGAAATAGCTCGGGATCGCTGAAACCCAGTATTAGCGCGCCGGGTACGCCTTTCAATCGGTTCGGCGTCCAGGTCACGAGACAGTATGCGTCGTGTCTTCCAACCGCCAAGTGTCTAAGCCAGGGCAGGTGGCGGTGGTCATGAAATACCTTGGCATCGGCGGGCGCAAGCGCTTGTTCGATAGCGTCGTGATCAGTAATTACGCCGATACCACCGAGTCGGGCAAATGGCCAGGGAAGATTAGGCCAGATTGCGTGGCGCTCGTTCATGGGTTTGAACTTCAGGAATTGCAGTGTCTTCGATACTACTTCGGTCGGCGTCAGATCGGTGAAATGAAAGCCGGGTTGCGAGACCACCGCCATCGCCAGTCGCATGCTCTGCGAGCGGAAGGCCTCCAGCACACACCAGCTGGTGATATTGCAGAACTGTTCAGCTTGGCCGCGAATAATGCGCTCGGCGTAGATCGCGCCGATGCCGCCGATAATTTTGCCTTCATCGCGGATCAGAAACCCATTGTTGGGCTTGGTTACGCCCCAATTCTGCTGGAAAGCTTGCGCCCATTGTTCGGCACTGCGCTCGGCGCTCAGGTGTTCCGTGAGAAATTGGCAGAAAGCGAGCAGGTCGCCGTCTTGAATCGGTTCCAGCGTCGGCATAGCCATGATTATTCCTTCAGCGCGGTTGCGTCAAATAGGCTGCGGTAGATTGTTTGGCTTACGCTTGTTTGCTGGATAGCAGAAAGTTGGTCATCGCATTAATCGAGCCGAGATTGTCGATGTTCATGTCTTCCTGTTTGATCCGAAAGTCGTAGCTGGCCTCAAACCAGACCACCAGTTCCAGAATGGCGCCGGAATCGAGCAGGCCGGTGGCAGGCAGAATGTCGTCGTCAGTAACGCCCGAGGCGTCCATGTCCAGCGCTTTGGCTAGCTCTATGACTTTGTTGCGTATCGCGGCTTTGATCTCGTCGGAATTCAGGTTCATCTATCGGTGGCCTCTGGTTTATGTGTGTGGTTATGCCGGGCGGGATAACGCCAGCAACACCTGTGCGACGTCGAAACCCGTGAGAACGCGGTGATCATAAGTGGCGCCCAATACTGCCTTATCGGAATTCTTTGGGGCGGCGTGAGCAATAATCAGCGCTGTCTGCGGCGGTAGAATAGGGGTGTGGCGGCTGACATTCCAGCGTGCCATGCTCGAAAACGATAGGGTGGCGCCGGTGGCTTCCTGCGGTGGTAACTTGTGAGCCATGGCGTGGCGTTGTACCTCGCCGAGGGCGCTGATGAACTGTGCTGCGTTCATGTCTTGCGTGTCGCGGACTACGGTCAGATAAAGCATAGAGCCGGCCTGCACGGTAAAACCGATATTCACCGGCGTATATTGGAAACGCTGGCCGTTGACTATCGTGGAATTAATCAACGGGCGTTCACGACCCAGTTCGGCCAGACGGAAGGCCATCAAAGGCAGCAAGGGCGAGAGCATCAGCTTATGTTCCGCCGCATAGGCGGCGGCCCTTTCCTCCCAGGGCTTGGGGTCGTATTCGACCTCCAGATAGGCCGAGGCCGCATAATCCCGATGCCAAGCCACTGTATGCAGCATGCCCGCCGCTTCTGGCGATAAATCCTGCAAGTCGCCGGCAACCGCTGGCGTATCTTCCCGGCGGTTTGCCGTTTGAGTCGTTGCGGCGGCTTTACCGGGCTTACCGCCCTTGCTCAGCCATGTCTCGATGTCAGCTACCGACAAGCGCTCGCCGCTGACGGGGACGCGGGTTGGGTCGATGTCCAGTTCCTTGAGCATGGCTCGGGCTTTTGCCGTCGGTTGGCGGACAGCGCTTGCTGATGATGAAGTATCCTTGGTTTCTTCCGGGATTGCTTCGTCGCGCGTCTCACCCAGCCAGAACATCACGGCGCCGACGCGGATTTTTTGCCCCGGTTCGCAGTCGACTCTCAGCACGTAGCCGTCTTGTTCGGCTACTACGTCTATCATGGATTTGTCGGTTTCGACGGTGGCGACCACGTCGCCGCTATTGACGAACTCGCCTTGCTTGACGTCGATGCTGACGACGTCCACGAACTCGTCGTTGATGTTCACGCAGGGGACGGTTTGGAAAGTGGGCATGGCTGTCCTTTAAAAAAGGTCGAGAATTTGGTCGATAATCGATTGTTCGTCGGGAATAATGCTGCGCTCCAGGCTGCGGGCGGAGGCGATGGGCACGGGCGGTGTGCCGATGCGCAGAAACTGGCCCTTGAATCCGGATTCGAGTAAAGCGGCGGCGATTTCGGCGCTGACGCCGAAGTCGTGGTGAGATTCTTCGATCACCACCACGCACTCTCGGGTGGCCAGATGCTTGATCAACGATTCGCGCGGCAGCGGCGACAGCAATGACGGCGAGACGATTTCAACTTCCAGCTCTTCTTCGCTTTCCAGTCTGCCTGCCACGGCTTCGGTCATCGTCAGCATGCCGCCGTAGCTTACTAACGTTACATCAGGTTCATTCGCACCCCGGCGTAGAGTAGGAAACAAGTGGGTCGCCACATCATCCGTGGCCGGCAGCGCGACATAATCCGCCGGGTCCATTTTTTCGCCGTACAGTAGTTTGTGTTCCAGAAACAGTACCGGGTAGTGCCAGCGCAGTACGGCGTCGATCAGGAGTTCGGCGACGTTATGTCTATGGCTGCCGTAAACCACGGTCAGGCCCGGCACTGAGGTAAACAGGTGCTCCGGGCTTTGGCTATGCGTGGGGCCGTAGCCGCGCCGGCCGCCGCACGGAGTGCGGATGACGATGGGCACCGAGGTATCCGCAAACATGCCGGGGAACTTCACTGCGTGGTTGAGCAGTTGATCCAGGCATAGCGATAGGAAATCGGCGAACATGATTTCCACGACCGGCAGGTAGCCATCGAGCGACAAACCTATAGCCGAACCGGTGATGCCGGCCTCGCTGATCGGCGTGGAAATCACGCGGCCGGGAAACTCGCTGGACAGGCCTTGCGTCACTTTGAAAGCGCCACCGTATGGATCGTGCAGGTCCTCGCCGATTAACAGCGTGCTTTGCTCGGACTTGAGCAGGAATTGCAAGGCAGTGTTCAACGCTTGGCGAACGTTATTGCCGACTGCGACAGATGGATAGCTGGGCACTGGGTGTTCATGCGCCGCGGTGAAGATGTGGGTCGGGGTTTCGGCGAGCGTGGCTTCCGGGGATGCGTTGGCGGCCTGGCGTACTGCTTCCACGAATTGGCGATTGCGGGCTTCGATATTGGCCAGCGTATCGGCAGGCAACTGCCTGGCCAAGGCGGCCAATGGATCGCGGGCGCGAATCTCGTCAAGTTCGTTCGGATCACGGAGGTCATCACCCTTACTGTGCGGGCCCATCCGCCGAGTGTCAATCACCAGGAAGCCGGGGCCGCGACTCGCGCGTACCTCGCTGACTACTTCGGCTACTTTACGGCAAAATTCCGGATCATTGTCGGCAAGGCGCCAGGTGGGTAGTCCAAATGCCGCGCCACGGGCTTCGATGTCGCCGCCCAGATTGTCGCGACTGACGGTAGTTTGAGAAATGCCGTTGTTCTCGACCACGACCAGCAAGGGTGCGTTCCAGACCGACGCCAGATTCATGGCTTCGTAAACCAAGCCTTGGCCGAGCGTACCGTCTCCTATGATGGCGGCCACGATTCCGGCGCTGCCATGCAGCTTGCGCGCCAAGGCCAGGCCGGCGCCTATGCCCAACATGCCGCCCTGCACACCGTTACTGTGAAAATTGCGATGGACCAGATGTTGACTGCCGCCCCAGCCGCCGCAAGCGCCGGCCTCGCGGCCCATAATCTCGCCAACCAGCCCAACGAAGTCCCCGGAGTACGACAGAAAATGGCCGTGATTACGATGGTTGGAGAGGACGGCGTCATCGGGATGATCCAAGGCGCGCACCACCGATAATGCGGTGAGTTCCTGGCCAATACAGGTGTGAGTGGTGCCCGAGACCAGACCGCGGGAAAATTGATCTAGAACCAGTTCTTCAGTCAGGCGTATCAGGTGACCATAAGCATAGAGACTTTCCGGCTCAAGCCCGATTTGCGGCTTACCATGCTGGTCGCGCGTGAAGCCCGGCACTTCCCAAGTTTTATCTTCCGGAAGGCGAGCTACTTTGTGTGTATCCATGTATTGGTTCCGGAGGTCTTGGCTAGTGCTTTAGTCATAAGAATATAATTTACGCGAACCGGCAGAGCCGTGCAAGAACCGATTGAACGGATCTGGGGTGCGAATTCATCTGTTTGACGGGGCTAGTTGCGATTGCCCGGCGGCATCTTTTCTCTGAGTTTTAAGAAGCGCTGGTAGCGCTCTTCGGCAATTTGGCCTGCGTCTACCGCCAACCGCACCGCGCAATCCTTATCGTTGACATGCCGGCAGTCGTTGAAGCGGCATTTGCCTATGTGCGGCTGAAACTCTCTATAACCCCAAGCCAGTTGCCCTTCCGACAAGCCGGCCAAGCCAAATATCGCTACACCGGGGCTGTCGATTAAATCACCGCCGCCCGGTAAATGGTAAAGCGTTGCGGCCGTGGTGGTATGTCGGCCGTGGCGGGTGATTTCCGAGACTGTATTGGTTCTGAGATTCCGGTCCGGCAATAGCGCATTCGTCAAAGACGATTTTCCAACCCCGGATTGGCCGGCGAACATGCTGGTCTGCTGTGCCAAAACCTGTTGCAAACCCGAAATACCAAGCGCGTGTTTGGCGCTAACTCTATGTAAGCTGTAGCCCAAACTTTGATAGTAGGCTAAGCCTTCTTCAACTATGGCGGAGAGTGGCAGATCGACTTTATTCAGTACCAGCGCCGCGTCGATATTGCAGTTTTCGCAAATCGCCAGATATTGATCCAGCAGCAGAAAATCGCATTCCGGTTCGGCGGCGAAGACCACGAAAATGGTATCCAGATTGGCCGCTACCGGCCGGGTGTCGTTGCCGCGGCTGGGGCGTTGCAACACCGAGCGCCTGGGCAGTATTTGCTCGATGCGGCCTTGCTCGGGTGAAGACATCGACAGCATCACCCGGTCACCGACCACCACAGTGTCCAGTTTGCGCAGCGTTTGGCAGAGGACGAGTTGCTCGGCGGCTGCACCGGCATTGTCGCTCACCTCGACAGCAATACCTTTGCCGAGATGGGCGACGACCAAGCCTTGGTGCAAGTCTGCCATCAGGCGGACTGCATCTTTTCTTCGATATGCGCTATGCGGATGGCGGCCGGCGGATGGCTGTAATGAAATGCGGAGTACAAAGGATCGGGCGTCAGCGTGCTGGCATTTTCTTCGTAAAGTTTGACTAAGCCACTGATCATTTTGCTGCCTTGGGCATTGCGGGTAGCAAAGTCGTCGGCTTCGAACTCGAATTTACGTTGGAAATAGGCGCTGATTGGCTGCATAAAGGTGGTGAACACTGGCGACACCAGCATAAACAATAATAGCGCTGCCGCGTTGGAATGGGTAGTGACCCCCAAACCGTCGAAAAACCAGTCCTGGGTGATCAGCCAGCCTAATACTGCAAAGCTTATCAAGGTCATTGCCGATGAAGCCACCAGCATTTTAATGGTGTGCTTGCATTTGAAATGGCCCAGCTCGTGTGCCAGCACCGCTTCCAGTTCTTCCTCGTCCAGCGAATTAACCAGCGTATCGAAAAACACGATGCGCTTGTTATTGCCCAGGCCGGTGAAATAGGCGTTGCCATGGCCGGAACGGCGCGAACCGTCCATGATGAAAATGCCTTGGCTGTTAAAGCCGCAACGTTCCAGCAAACCTTGAATGCGTTGTTTCAAAGAGCCTTCCTGCATCGGCTCGAATTTGTTAAATAGCGGGGCGATCAGGGTCGGAAACAGCCAACTCATCAACAGCGAGAAACTCATGATGATGGCCCAGGCATACAGCCACCACAGGCCGCCGATGCCGTCCATGACCCACAGAATCAGCGCCAGAATCGGCAAGCCTATGGCTAGCGTCAGGCCCATGGACATTAATTGGTCTTTCACGAACTGCGGCAGTTTGCTTTTATTGAAGCCGTATTTTTCTTCGATAACAAAGGTTTGGTACAAACTGAACGGGATTTCGATCACGGTCATTAACAGAAAGATGCTGGCCATTGACAACAAGCTGGCCGACAACGGCGATAAATCGAAGGTGGACCAGAAATCAAATACTAGGCTGATACCGCCACCTAAGGTCAGTGCCAGCAAGAACACCATGCCGACCACGCTATCGATGTCGCCCAGTTTGCTTTTTTCTACGGTGTAATCGGCAGCCTTTTGGTGGGCGCTGAGCGAGACCCGATCTTTAAAGGCTGCAGGCACCTGCTCGCGATGCTGCAAAACATAGGATTTCTGCCGTATCGCCAGCCAGAATTGGATGCCGTAGGAAAGGACTAAAGCCGCTAAAAAAATGCCAGTAAACGTGTTCATCAAGCCTATGTGGTTGGGGTTAACAATTAGCGGTACAGATTAGCTAATGCTACAATTTGCCGCAACATTATTAATACTATGGAATGAAAATGGCTCAAGATGCCGACAATCTTATCTGGATCGATTTGGAAATGACAGGCTTAGACCCGGATAACGATCTGATCATCGAAATCGCCACGGTAGTCACCGATAAAAACCTGCATATCCTCGCCGAAGGGCCGGTGATGGCGGTGCATCAGTCCGATGCGGCGCTGGCGGCGATGGACGATTGGAATCAAAAGCACCATGGTCAATCCGGTTTGATTCAGCGGGTCAAGGATTCAAAAATCGATGCCGCCGAAGCGGAAGCGCACACCATCGCGTTTTTGCAGCAATGGGTGCCTGCCAACACTTCGCCGATATGTGGCAACAGTATTTGTCAGGATCGGCGCTTTCTCTATCGCTACATGCCCAAATTGGAAGCGTATTTCCATTACCGCAACCTGGACGTATCCACCGTTAAGGAACTGGCGGCACGCTGGGCGCCGCAGTTAAAGGAAGGCTTTAACAAGCAAGCCTCGCACAAAGCGCTGGACGACATCATCGAGTCCATCGAAGAACTGCGTTACTATCGGGAAACGTTCTTTAAATTCTGATGTTGCAATTGTTCGCGGTCGCTCTGGGCGGCGCCATTGGCTCCATGTTGCGCTATCTGGCCTCCAGCGGCGTGTATCTGTGGCTGGGCCGGGGCTTCCCTTACGGCACTTTGACTGTCAATTTGCTAGGCTCATTTTTGATCGGGCTGATGACCGAAGCGCTGATTCTGCAACGTCTGACGATTGCGTTGGAATACCGCACCGCGATTTTGGTCGGCGTGATGGGCGGTTTTACCACCTTTTCCAGCTTTTCCCTGGAAACCTATTATTTGCTCGAACAAGGCCAAATCGGCAAGGCTGGCTTGAATATTGTCGCCAGTGTATTTGGCTGTCTATTGGCGGTATGGGCCGGTCTGGCCTTGGGCAAGGGGCTATTTTTCTATTCGCAGGGCACATTCCGACTATTCGACTGGCCGTTTCCCTATGCATTGGCGCTGGTCAATAGTATCGGTGCGTTTTTGATTGGTATCGTCGCCACCGTTTTGATGCACAAGCTCGCTATTTCGATAGAGTACCGGGCGATTTTGGTGACCGTTTTGATCGGCCTGTTCGTCACTCTGTCCGGCTTATATTTGATTCTCTACCTACTGGAAAGTGGTCATTCCTTCGAATCGCACATGGGGGCAATGCTGACCGTTTTTCTAAGCAACATCATGTTTTGCGCCGCCGCACTATGGTTGGGCTTATGGTTGGGCAAGCAGGTATAGCCGCCGTTTTATCTCTTTTTTCAATTCAGGATATTCATCACCATGCTAGACCCCCGTTTATTTAGAAGTGACTTGGAACAGGTTGTGCAACAACTGCAAAGACGCGGCTTTCAATTCGATGCCGTTGCTTATCAAGCCCTGGAAGACCGGCGCAAAGGCGTTCAAGTCAAAACTCAGGAGCTGCAAAACGAACGCAATACTCGCTCCAAAGCCATTGGCCAAGCCAAGGCCAAGGGCGAAGATGTGCAGCCATTGCTGGATCAGGTGGCCGATTTGGGCGATCAGTTAAAAGCTGCGGAAGCCGAACTGAACGACATTCAAAACCAATTGAGCGTGTTATTGGAAGGCATCCCCAATATTCTCGACGCAACGGTGCCGGCGGGTAAAAGCGATGCAGATAATCAGGAAGTCAGTCGTTGGGGTGAGCCTCGCCAGTTTACGTTTACCCCAAAAGACCATGTCGATCTGGGTGAGCCGTTAGGGATGAATTTCGAGTTGGGCGCGAAAATCGCCAGCGCCCGTTTCGTGGTGCTGGCCGGTAAACTGGCTACCCTGCAACGCGCCATCATTCAACTGATGTTGAATACGCATATCAACGAGCACGGCTATCAGGAAACCTATGTGCCTTTTTTGGCCAATGCCGATAGCTTGCGCGGCACCGGCCAATTGCCCAAGTTCGAGGCCGATCTGTTCACGGTCAAGAATGATCCGACGTTTTACCTGATCCCCACCGCCGAGGTGCCGGTCACCAATATCGTCCGTGATGTGATTGTCGAAGCTAAGCAGATGCCGCTGAAATTTGTCTGTCATTCGCCGTGTTTCCGCAGCGAAGCCGGCGCCTATGGTAGCGACGTGCGCGGCATGATTCGCCAGCATCAATTCGAAAAAGTCGAGCTGGTGCAAATCGTTACGCCGGAAACCTCCGCGCAAGCTCACGAAGAACTCACCGCGCACGCCGAAACTATTCTGCAAAAGTTGAATTTGCCGTATCGCAAAGTGTTGCTGTGCGCGGGCGATACCGGTTTTTCATCCTCCAAAACCTACGATCTGGAAGTCTGGCTGCCCGGTCAGCAAAAATACCGCGAGATTTCTTCATGCAGTAACTTCAAGGATTTCCAGGCGCGCCGTCTGCAAGCACGTTGGCGCAATCCGGAAACGGGTAAGCCTGAATTGGTACACACCTTAAATGGCTCGGGCTTGGCGGCCGGACGCACCTTAATCGCGGTGATGGAGAATTATCAAAATGAAGACGGCTCCATTACGGTACCGGAAGCTTTGCGGCCTTATTTGGGCGGTATCGAAAAGATTCAATAACTTACAATCAGTCAGGTCTTTGGCGGCAGTGAAATAGTTTGGATGCGAAACTATCATCGGGTATTATCGCCGCCGAGGCCGCTAAATCAGTCAAAAATCAATAGTTTGCCGATTTAACAGATGCCTCGTAAATTGAAAACTATAACGAGGGGGTATTATGAGTGAAGCAAATGAAGTGCAAGGACCATCTTTGTATGAACGCATCGGCGGTGAAGCGGCGGTGAATGCCGCAGTGGATGTGTTTTACGGCAAAGTGATGGGGGATTTTCGAATCAACCGCTTTTTTGAAAGAACCGACATGGCGAAACAAGCCGAGCATTTAAAAACTTTTATGACGGTGGCTTTCGGTGGTCCCAACAACTACACCGGACGTTCCTTGCGCGACGGCCATGCCCGCTTGGTAAAAATGGGTTTGAACGACTCCCATTTCGACGCCGTCATGGAGCATCTGGGCGCGACCATGCAAGAGCTGAATGTGCCTGCCGAACTCATCGCGGAAGCCGCGGCACTGGTGGAAAGCGTTAGAGGCGAAGTGCTGGGTAAATAGAATTGGTTCCGCTACCTGGGTGCCTGTGCAAATCGGGTAGCGGCTTCTCTTGCTAGATATTCAGTTTGAATTGCGTGGTTAGTTTTTGTAAGTTTTCCGCCAGCTGATTCAACTGGCGGGCTTCGGCGGTAGTCTGATTCGCCCCGTTACTGGTGTGCTCCGATAAATTGGTAATGTGGACGATATTCCGATTGATTTCCTCGGTCACGGCCGTTTGTTCTTCGGCCGCGCTGGCAATTTGCAGGTTCATCGCGTCGATGGTTTCCACCGATTGGCTGATCGCTTCCAGGGATTGCATCGCCTCCCGAGATTTCTCCACACCTATATGAGCCTGCGTACGGCTTTGCTGCATCACGGCGACCGCCTTGCGCGATCCGGCCTGTAATTCGCCTATCATATTTTCGATTACGGCAGTCGATTCTTGGGTACGGCTTGCCAGGCTACGAACTTCATCCGCCACTACCGCAAAACCGCGCCCGTGTTCGCCGGCGCGGGCGGCTTCAATGGCGGCATTCAATGCCAATAAGTTGGTTTGTTCGGCGATACTTTTAATCACATCCACCAAAGAGCCTATGGATTCGCTGCTTTTTTCCAGGCTTTGAATCACATTGGCGGCGCCTTCGATGTCTTTAGCCAATTGGCTGATTGATGTTGTGGCGCTTGCCACTATGCTCTGACCGTTTTTTGTTTGCTCGTTAGCGGTACTGGCCGCTTGGGCCGCAGTATTGGTAGTGGAGGCAACGTCCTGGATGGTAGCGCTCATCTGGTTCACCGCGGTCGCGACCGAGGTGGTTTCTTCGCGTTGCCGGTCGAGATGAATCGCGCTTTGGTTGGCAACTGTGTAGACTTTTTGCGCCGACGTATGTAATTCGGCACTGGTATGAATAATTTCTTTCAGCAAAGCCGAACTGGTGTCTATCATGGCGTTGAAGTTTTCGGCAATCTCCCGCATTTCATCGTTGGCATCGATATGTATTCTCGCGCTCAGATCGTTTTGGGCAACGCGTTTAGTTGCGAGGTTAATTGCGGTTATGTTGCGACTGACCGACTTGGTCAAGCCCAACAATAGCACAATGACCACCAACAACACCCCGAGTAGTCCGGCCAGCGTAAATTGTAAAAATCGGTCGGCCGCCGCGCTGCGGGTGCGAAAAAGCAGGTCGAGTTCCGCTATCAGTCCGCTGTAGAGTTGGTAGGACTGGGTGATGGCTTGGGTGGAGGTTTCGAATACTGTATCGCTACCAACGGAAATGGTTTCGCTTTCGACCAATTGCTGGCGTAGTAAACCGAGCATGGTTTGTAAGGCTGTTTGGTAGTTTTCATGGGTGCCGTGCAAATTTCGCGACACCTCGGGGGTTTCCGCAAACGCCACGGCCAAGCCTTCATCCACCTTGCGGGCATAGGTTTCTATATTGGCGATTAAGATCAACAGCTTGGTCAAGGATTGCGGCGTGTGGCTGCCCTTGGCGGCGATGCCGGATGCCAGAGCCCGTGTTTGCCCCATCACTTCGATTAATTCGGGCAAATCGGACGTTAGTACGAAGCCCATATGAAAGCTATCCAGCTTGGGGTCGAGAATGATGCCGGATGTATTCGAAATATGGTTTAGTAGCTTCAAACCATCGGCAATCAACAGGTTATGAGCGCTTATCGCCGCACTTAACTCTTGATCCTGAGAATGTGTTTTGATGTCGTTCCATTGTTGGCGGAGCTTGGCGAGCATGTCGTCGGTTTGCAAGGCCTCATGCAGTTCGCGGTCGGTTTTTTCAAGCTCCGCAAAATAGCCATCGATTTCTTCGCGTTTACTAGTGATGCGTTCCTTAAATTGGGTTGCGCCGTTGCGAAATGCGTTGGTCATGCCTCGATGCTGCTGAATGTGCTCGATGGGTTTCCTGAGGGCGGCGATGTAACTTAGGCCATGGCGTTCTTGCTCCAAGGAGTCGATTTCCGTCTGAAATTGCCTGATCAAGGTGCCGGCCATGAACAGCATGGGGATCAGCACGATGCTGAAGAGCAGCGCAAATTTTGCGGGATAGCGGAGCCTATCCATCAAGGCGATTGCGGGCGAAATAACAAAATCCATAGTTAAGATCCTGGCGATGTTGTTGAGGCGCGTGTGTTGGAAACTATAGCTGTTTTACGTTTATTGGAAAGTATCTAGTAAATTTAATTGGTGGCGTGCGTGTTAGCCAGTTTTATGTTCTACAGGCGGGCAATTAGCAGGATCGCCACCGAAATGATTAAACAGCTTCCCGCCAGCCAAGCGCCTGGACGGGACGGCTTTTTCGAAATTCGCAGCATGATGAGGGTTGTCAGGGAAATCAGTAAGGTCGGATACGCTATCGTGATCGCCAACGCCGGCAGCGCAGTGTTTGGACCGGCTTCTTCAAGCGTGTAATAGCTGAAACAGCCTAAACCGGGCAGGGCTAGTATCAGCGCCAAAATCAATAATTTATGATAGAACGCATTCACGGTATACACCTATCTTGGTTATGTTGCGAAATGTATATGACTTGCCGGAAACTTAATCATGGCTGGCCTGAAGTAGCGCTTCTATAGGGCGGGAAAATTTGCCTAAAGCCTGATTTATTGGATTATGATGCACTGAAACTTGCAAGATGGCGGTTATTTTTGGCCGTCTAACCCGCTTTGAGGAGTAGTGATGCAATACGATTCCGGCGTTTGCCAAACATTGGTAGCTTTTAGTTTGGGTTTTTGGCTATTGCCATGCGCTTCGGCGGAACTCACTCGAGAAGGTGTTATCGCGATTATAGCCGAGGCCGGCAGTCAGCAGCCGAACTTGATCAAGAAAGACCTGTCGGGTTTGGATTTATCCGGAATCGATTTCAATAAAGCCGACATGTTTTCCAGCAATCTTGACGGTGCAAAGCTAACGGCGGCCAGGTTGGTGGGTGTCAATCTCAATCTTGCGCAGATGCGTAATGTGAATTTGCAGAATGCCAATTTATCCTCTGCCAGCCTCTATGGTGTACTGATGGATTATGCCGATTTATCCGGCGCGGACCTGAGCCGCAGTCGCGTGACCGGATCGCTGAACAATGTCAATTTCGCCGGCGCCAAATTAAAACAGGCCAATTTAGGTCCCAATTCGGCGAGCCCGCGGCAACTGCGCGATAAGCTGGAAATGAACAATGCCATACTGAACAATGCGGATTTGAGCGACGCTAATTTTAATTATGCGTTGATGAGCAATACATCACTCCGCAATGCCAATTTGAGCGGCGGTCAGTTTATCTGGGCCGACTTGTCCGGCGCCAATTTAGACGGTGCGACTATTTCCGGCGCGGATTTTAGAAGTGCCAAGTTTGATGATGCAAATTTGACTAATGTGAAAGGGGCCGATACCGCCCTGGGCTTTAAAAAATGAGCTTAAATTCGTCGGTCCGGTAGGACAGGCTGAGTTCAAACAAAAGCTCATTAAGATATTGTTGCGATCATTGCGCCGGGTGTCGATAAGCGCAAAGCCGACAAAGCGGGTAGCGGATAGAAGCCCTCGCAATCACTATCGGCAAAATGCGCGTCATCGGCAAAAACTATGTTCAATTGCGATGTCAGTCGGTTGGGTACACGATACCAAGGCATTAAACCGGCCGGTTGAGCATCGACTGGGCCCGTTGCCTTGAAATCCAGCCTGCCTTGCTCATTGCAATAGGCCATTTGCGTACAGGCATTGGCAATAAAATTCAGCCGTTTCCAGCCGCGCAGTTTGGCATGCCAGCGCGACTGGTCTTGCTTGCGATTTTCCAGAAACGCCGCGTAATTGCTTCCCGATAAAACCGATTCCACTTCATACGCAAAAGTCAGCGCCTGGCTAAAGCTCCATTCGCTGGGAATCCCGGCATGCACCAACGTAAAATTAAGCTTGGAATCCTGATGAATCAGGCTACGCAGTCTTAGCCATTTCAATAATTCGTCCCGGTCCGGGGCGTTAAGAATTTCATCCAATGTATCGTCCGGGTCCAATGGCGCATAGCCCAGCGCAACGCTCAAGAGATGAAGCTCTTGTTTGCCCAATACCACAACAGCCGCTTTGCCCAGGCTTTTCACGTAACGCAGTACTTGCAAAGATTCCGGCCCGTGATTGACAAGATTGCCGGCAAACCACAGCCGGTCTTCCAATGGGTCAAAGCCGATGGTGGTCAGCAGTTGCATCAGTGCCCGGTAATCGCCGTTTACGCTGCCGATGGCATAGGTAGTCATAGGTATTTAAATTCCAAAGCTAGGTCTGAACAAATGCCCGGCCATGATCGGAAGGGCAGTGCAAGGCCGGCATATTTTCTGAACCCTATCAATTTTGATGCCATCAATCTTGGTGCCGGATTTCTGCGGAAGATGATCCGGCTAACTCACTGATTATGCCTTGGAAACAGATGAAAAATTGGCAATATGCCGATGGGCATAACCTGTTAAAACGGGTTCGTTCCCCAACAAATTCGCAGTTTTACCGGTGAAATGTAAAGTAATCGACACGCTTTGTCGCGCTGATGAACAAAACCCATCATCCCTGTTGGTGATACTCAGACTGTCGCTTTATTCGACAAGCCGGCAAGGAATTTACTATATGTAAAATCTATTGAAGCCATAAAAACAATCAATTTTCTTTGCTCCAGGAGTTTGTTCACAATGATCTCCAAGCTGGATAGGTTGAAGTTTCAATCAGATTTCCAGTGAATAATTAACCCAGGCCGACATACCGTTCTTAACGAACGAAATGCAGAAATAGATAGGGCCGGGTTCATAACCATTATTACCAGGAGACCTATCATGAAAACCTTAAACACCATTCAATTGGCTATCGTCCTTACTGCCGCCCTTGTTTCGACGGGTGTTCAAGCACATGGTGATCGCACCATGTCCGGCAATTTTTTAAGTAGTTTGATTGCCGAAGTAGTGTACGACGATCCATCGTTCAACCGGGGCATACACGGTTATCCACATCCGCTTGCACCGGCAGTGGTAGCTGAAAAAGAGATGATTTATGTCGATAAGGCCCATGGTCAAGCTATTTATAGCTATCCCAGAAATACCAAATGAGCTCGACTTTTGGCGGGCGCTTCCGGGCGTTCCGCCAGTATCGCCCGAATAGTCACTTCGCTATGATGCTCGCGAAAGCGGGAATTCAATATTACCATTGGCTTCCCGTCTGCGCGGGAGCGACGATTGTTAAGGGCCGGGTTAAAAGATTCTTGCCTTCTCGGGAACCAAGGCTTTAGGGGAGTCTACGAGCATGGTTGAAAATCTTGAAAAGGTTTAAACCAGCTAATTGGAGTACGAGCTTACAAAGCTCGTACTAATAGCACCGGCATCCAGGGGATTGCCAGCAGCAGAAAGCCGGTAAACCAGATGTCGAATGTAGGGCGCAACGCTGGGGCTTCCAGTTGGTCGGCGGCCGGATTGCTGGGGGCGAATATTAATACCAAAGCGACTAACAGCATTAACGGCGGCGCAAACAAAAATCCCAGCAATATTCCCCAGGCCGAAGAGCCGATGTCGCGGCAGCGTTTTATCATGGCGGATACACCGAATAAGCCGCATGCCAAGGCGATAATCAGGTAGAAAGGCACGGCATATTCGTCGGACGATCCGCTGGTCGTTATCTGATGCGCATACAAGGGTAGTGCCAAAGCATTGAGCAAAGCAGGCAGCCCTAAAGCTATATATCGAGAGCGGTCGTAACGCAGCATGGTTCTATATATTCCCTAAATTTACCGTTAACCGGATCGACTAGGGTAGCTCAGCGGCTGACGATTGCCAATTTTTGCGTGTTTTTTGATAATCCCGGCACGATCTTCATAAGTATTCAGGGATTGTTTTAGTGGCTTTATCGGTTACTGCTCTGACCACGACCACTGCTGATACACTTACAGCGAGCCCGGTCCTATTCATAACGGGTATGCCGCCATTCAGTAGCAATCCGCCAGGCAAATGCGCAATGATCAAAAAAATTGATGTAGCCGACCTGAAGCCCAAAATGTTTATCCACGACATCAACTGTCCGTGGATAAACCACCCGTTCTTGCGCAGCAGCTTTTTGATCGAATCCGCTCAAGACATCGAAAAAATTGCTGCCTACGGCATTCGCCAGGTTTACATAGACACCACGCTTGGTCCGGATATGCCGGAAGCTCCAACCGTTCATGATATAAATCGGCAGCTTGACGCGCATATGCAGCACTTGGGGCGCACGCTGAAAACTGTACCGCCGCCGCTGGTTAGCGTCGAAAAGGAACGGGTAAAAGCCAAGCAAGTCTGCCGCGAAGCCAACCGCATCGTACACAACGTCCTCCAGGATTGCCGCTTGGGTAAGCAGGTCGAATTGGAGCAGGTAGAGCCGGTAGTTTCCGGCATCATCGATTCGATTTTCCGTAACCCGGACGCCATAGTCAGCCTGCTCAGAATCAAGCAGGCTGATAAATATACTTTTCAGCATTCCGTGGCGGTCGGCACGTTGCTGATTAGTTTTTGCAGAGCTTTGGACATAGACCGTAAACTTATCGAGCAGGTCGGCCTTGGCGGTTTGTTGCACGACATCGGCAAAATGCAGGTGCCGAATAACATCCTCAATAAACCTGGAAAACTGACGGAAAGCGAATTCGAGATCATGAAAAATCATGTGCGCTACGGCTGTCAGTTATTGGAGAAAACGCCGGGCATTTCACCCATTACGCTCAATGTCGCCGCCGAACACCACGAATGCTACAACGGTAGCGGTTATCCATTAGGCCTGAAGGGCGATGAAATCAGTCTGTATGGGCAGATGGCTGCGGTCGTGGACGTATACGATGCATTAACGTCCACGCGCATCTATCACGCCGGCATCGAACCCACCGAAGTGTTGAGAAAGTTATTGGAATGGAGCGACGATCATTTCAATCTGACGCTGGTACATCAATTTATTCGCAGCATCGGCATTTACCCGGTCGGCACCTTGGTGCGGCTGGAGAGCGGCTATCTGGCCGTCGTAGTCGAACAACATCATGAAAACCTGCTGCATCCCCGGGTGAGAGTGGTATTCAATGCCCGGACTCGCTGTTACACGCCTCCGGCAGATTTCGATCTGTCCAAACCCGGTTGTGATGACCGTATCACCACGTTTGAGGTGCCAGCGAAATGTGGGATCGATCCTCAGCGCTATTTATAGCCACGGTGAAGTTGCCGTCTGATTTTTATGGCGCTGTATTGGGCTACTCACGTAGCCCAATACAGGATTATGCATGTTTTGGCTGGCAATCAGCTATTCAGCTTCTGTAGCGATAGGCTCGCCTGATTCATCGACTGGCTGCACAAATTCAAACAACTTGGAACCGGCATTAATCACTTCGACGTTACCTTGAAAACCACTGCGCGCAGCAACATTTTTGCAGAATGTTCTTTTGATAAAGCCGGTCGTACATTTATTGGTGCCGTTGCTCAGATCGTCGGCTATGGTCCAGCCATCGGGACAAATAATCGTGGGAATATCGAACGTTTTGCACACCGGTTTAGGTGTCGTGCCGCCGCCGGTTGGCTGGGCATGGGCAATAGCGCTGACGCCGAACAAAATAGTGCTTAGGAAAAATAATTTTGGCGTTTTCATATGATACCTCTTCGATGATGATCATTGATCAAGCTCCCTGGGATGGGGTGGCATGAAGAATCCCTTTCGAAGAGGAGATTAAGATTTAGGCTCGAATTTTGATATGAACTATTCCATCCGCGCCGGTGGGATTAATTCACAGCTATTTCCAACGCTAATGCAGTTATTTGAGCAGCTTTTAGGCTAGGCACAA
The DNA here is from genome assembly GCF_014850975.1 of Methylomonas fluvii. Lineage (GTDB taxonomy): Bacteria > Pseudomonadota > Gammaproteobacteria > Methylococcales > Methylomonadaceae > Methylomonas > Methylomonas fluvii. Next base: position 1,402,010 of record NZ_JACXST010000001.1, read on the forward strand.
TCTCGCTGCCAATCATCGATGATCTGACATAACTGGGCCAAACCATCGCTAAGTGCTGCCGGGCCGGGTTGTAAAATATCGCACGATTTAATCTCGTAAACCCTCTGTTGCTGCACAGCAGGAATGCTGTCCCAACCGGGGCGGGCAGCCAGATGATCCGGGCGGAATTTTTTGCCGCACCAGGAGCCAATGATAATGTCCGGCGCGCGCCTTACCACTTCCTGAGGATCGGCGATGATGCGTTGTTTGGCGGAGTGTTCGGTGGCCAATTCGGCAAAGCAGTCGTCGCCACCGGCGATGGCAATCAACTCCGATACCCAGCGGATGCCGGAAATTATAGGGTCATCCCATTCTTCAAAATACACTTTTGGACGTTTGGCAAACCCTAGGCTGTCTTGGCGGGTGGTGTCCATTTGCTGCCGGTATTGAGCCACCAGCGCAGCGGCTTTTTCCGGGACGCCGACCATCGCGCCCAGCAAGCCTATCATTTGCAAAATACCGTTGACCGAGCGTTGATTGAACACATGCACAGCGATACCTTTACGGATCAACTCCGCCGCGATGTCGGCTTGCAAATTGGAAAATCCCAGCACCAAATCCGGCTGTAATGCCAGAATTTTGTCGATTTTGGCGCTGGTAAACGCCGAGACCTTGGGTTTTTCCTGGCGAGCCTGTGCCGGTCTGACCGTATAGCCGGAAATGCCGACAATTCGGGCTTGCTCACCCAGCAAATACAAGGTCTCGGTGGTTTCGTCGGTTAAACAGACGATGCGTTCGGGGTAGTCCATTGGGTCATCCAAATTAGGTCATCAGAGGCTTTAAACCAATTCCTATCGGCCAATAAAAACCGCCTAACAGCATGTAGCCGAAAGGCGGTGTCATCAGCTCGGAATGCTTTACGGCTTAGCTGGCTTTGATCAAGCTGGCATCGTAATCTTCCGGTGCTTCAAAACCCAACAGATTCAAAATAGTCGCAGCCACATTCGACAAGCCGGCTTTCGGCAAATCGTCGCGGAGTGTGTAGCCAGGGTTCTCACCGGACACCAACACGAACGGCACCGGGTTCAAAGTGTGCGACGTTTTGGCTTTGGTGCGGCCTTCGGCGTTGCGGGTGACATTGCCTTTTTTATCCAGCTCGTACATTTCGTCGGCATTGCCGTGGTCGGCGGTGATGATCGCCGTGCCGTTCATCTCCAAAATCACCGGAATCAGACGCGCCAATTGCAGATCCAGGCCTTGCATCGCGGTAACCGCTGCCTCGAAATTGCCGGTGTGACCGACCATATCGCCATTGGCGTAATTGACCCGCAGATATTTGTATTGGCCGCTACGCACCGCAGCTATCAGCGTGTCGGTGATCTCAGCGCATTTCATCCAGGGCCGTTGTTCGAATGGGACTACATCGCTGGGGATTTCCACATATGTTTCGGAGGCTTCGTCGAATTTGCCGGAGCGGTTGCCGTTCCAGAAATACGTGACATGGCCGAATTTTTGGGTTTCGCTGATTGCATATTGCGACACGCCGTTTTTGGCTAAATATTCGCCCAACGTGCGATCGATGGTGGGCGGTTCGACCAAAAAGCGCGGCGGCAGTTTGGTATCGCCGTCGTATTGCATCATACCGGCGTAAGTGACTTTCGGTAATGGGCCGCGCTCGAAGGGGCTGAATTGCTCTTCGATAAACGCCCGGGAAATTTCGATGGCGCGGTCGCCGCGGAAATTGAAAAACACCACTGCGTCGCCGTCAACGATAGTACCCAGCGGTTGGCCGTCTTTGGCAATCACAAAGCCCGGTAAATCCTGGTCGATGACGTTGGCTTCGCTACGGAAGGTTTCTATTGCTTCGTGGGCGCTGGCAAATTGTCTGCCCAGGCCTAGCACGTGAATATCCCAACCGCGTTTGACCATCGACCAGTCGGCTTCGTAACGGTCCATCGTGATTTGCATACGTCCGCCGCCCGAGGCGATGGCGACATCAAAATCCGCACCGCGCAAGCCATCCAGATAAGCTTCGAACGGATCGACATAATCCAATGCTGACGTTTCGCCCACATCGCGGCCATCCAGCAAAATATGCAAACGTACTTTGGCAACGCCTTCTTGCTTGGCTTGTTCGATCATCGCTTTCAAATGATCGATATGCGAATGCACATTGCCGTCAGAGAATAGACCTAAGAAATGCAAAGTGCCGCCTTGTTTGGCGGTGGCGACGACCTCATGCCAGGCATGGCCTTGCCAGAGGTGGCCGCTGGAAATAGATTCGGCGACCAATTTCGCGCCTTGGGCAAACACCCGACCAGCGCCGAAGGCATTGTGGCCGACTTCGCTATTGCCCATGTCTTCGTCGCTGGGCATGCCCACTGCGGTGCCGTGCGCCAGCAGTTTGGTCATCGGATAGCTGGCCATATAACGGTCCAGATTCGGGGTGCGCGCGGCTTTAACCGCGTCGCCGTCTTCGCGTGGCGAAATGCCCACGCCATCCAGGACGATGGTGACGACAGGGCCGGGGCAGGCGGGAAAACGGGAAGATTTTTCTAATTTCATGGTGTTATGTCAGTGAATGGTACGTCAGAAGTTAAAAGAAACAGGGTTTGGCGATTCAGCTTTGCCTGACGGCTGCGTGGTCAAAATGCCGAACATCATACCTGATCGGCGACGTCCAGCAGCAGGTCAGGATAAAAGAAGGCGTTGGCAATGGTGACGTTGACTTTCATGTCGGAAATGTAATTGCAGCAGGGCGTGTCATTTAGTGATTGATCTGCGCTGGCGCCTCGCCTTGCAAATAATCTTTCACGCTTAATGTTAATTTCTCTGCCAGAGCCATCTTGGGTTTGCCTTGGATATACGCAACGATTCTAACGGTTGCCGACACAATGTGGAACCCTTGCGCCAAGTATTTCGTCCAAGCTAAGGATCGAGAAAAATCCGTGCATTTCAAATCCACTTTGTCACACCAGCGAGCGTACAATTTAAGCTATCACGCCATTTGCCTGGATTGCATACATAAAAAAGGTGCCGTTATGACCATCGCCCAACCGCAAAATCCGCTTGAACCCTTGCTGGAAAATTGCCGTTATTTTGAATACACCCAAGCCGCCGATCCAATCGGTTCAGGAACGATTTCCAAACTACCGTTCGCCAATTTCGGCAGCGAATTGCATCGAACCGGCGGCACCCGGATTATTCCGCTGGATGTCAGCGAGCAATTACGTTGTCCCGGTCCGGCCACTAGTCCGGCGTTGTGCGCAAACTTTGTCAGAATTCTGGCCGGCGAGTCGCTGGAAACCCTTTTCAATGCTACCTCGCTGTTGTTTTATGTGATGTACGGCAGCGGCCGCACCGAATTTGATGATCTGACCATCCCCTGGCAAACCGGTGATTTTGTGGTGCTGCCGGTGGGCAAGGATATTCGACATGTTGCCGACAGCGATTCGGCCTTTTACCTGGTGCACGACCAGCCGCTGTTGACTTACCTGGGGGTGACAGCCGATAGGCCATGCTTTAAGCCGACGCTTTATACCGCAGAGGATTCGTTGCGTGAGTTGGCCGCAGCGCAAAAAGCCGCGGAGACGGTAAATCGCAACCGCATCAGCGTGTTGCTGGCCAACAAAGCCATGGACCAAACCCTGACCGTGACGCACACCCTCTGGGCGATGCTGGGCGTGCTGCCCAACGGCGCGGTGCAATTGCCGCATAGGCACCAATCGGTGGCATTGGATTTGATCCTGGATTGCGCGCCGGGTTGTTACACCTTGGTCGGGCCGCAGATTTCGGCAAGCGGTCAGATCGTCAATCCCACCCGCGTCGATTGGCAACCCTATTCCGCTTTCATCACCCCGCCCGGCTATTGGCATGCGCATTTCAACGAGTCGGGCAAAGAAGCGCATTTGCTTCCGCTACAGGATGCCGGCTTGCAGACTTATTTACGGAGTTTGGATATTAAGTTTGTATTGCCGGATGGCAGTGTTTCGCGGTGATTTTGCAGGCCGCAAGGTTCACGAACGATGCAAGGCAAGTTGTTTGCCGCATCCAATGAACCCTGTTGAAATCCAACTATTCTTTGCCCGGGATAAAAGCATCCCGAAAACCGGCTTCCGCTACGCCGATGAACCCTATACTATCTTCAGCAAATAATGTCGTGTTTAGCAACGTAACTGAGAACGAGCTCAATTTGGATACACCACGAATTTCAGATTGCGCGATTCTATCCTTGTAGGTGCTGACTAATTTTGGGAATGCCTTTTCATGTATGTTGCTGAGGTCTGCATATAAAACATCTATATCTTTATTCGACCGCTCCTTGCCAATAGGATTATCAACGGATACCAAAAATGGGCCGTTCCCGGAAAATCTTTTTTTGGCGGCAGATGAAAGCTGTAAGAGCAAACTCTTTGCTCGTTCTAAATCGGCTTGTTCTTTCCCTGTTTTACCTTTCGCAGGGATTAAAAATATGTTCAACTCTGATCTATCAACGTTTGATGCAATATCTTTTTCTGCCGTTGTTGTTTCCTGAATCAATTTGACCAATTTACCGTATCGACTGTTGGCAGCGGTATCGGAAGCACTCCTGCTGGTTAAAACGTAAGTGTATAGTGCGTATCCATCATCAACGGTATCGCCACTTTTTAAGTATCGCCATACGTCATCTAAGATGGCCGCTTTTTTAAAAGACATAAATTGCTGTTCATCTGGTGTGACTGAAAAGGTGCATCCAGCAACAAAAACCAATAACCCTATAGTTAGAAATTTAAGCGGATGTGTCTTTTTTATTTTCATTGTTAGGAGTCTCCACTTTCTTTTTATTTGCTTTTTTCCATATAAAGTCAATAAGTAGCGTTATTCCGAATGCTACAACTGCCAGAACTACCGTAACATCAGTTACGTTGTTATCTGGGTATTCATACCTAAATGCAGCGGCAAGGATGGCAATCAGCACGATCCACGTGGTATGAAATGTCGCTTTGTTCATTGTATTTTCCTTTGTAAATCAGGGATACCAATTGTATGCAAAGTCTAGTAAAGAAATAATTCAATTTTTCTTGTGTAGCTGATCGAAGAAAATGGCGATAACTCTAAAAATGTGAATGATTGGTGCACGGCTCGCTCCGGTTAGCGACGGAGTCATCGTACGCATGAGGTTATTGAATATCCTCCTATTACGCTATCGAAAATCGGAGCTATTTTCTGTTGGATGGTTTGTTTGTCCCCGCAGGCTAAGGCTTCGTCCCCAATCTTGCCAAAACCTTCTCCAAAAACACCACCTTATCCTCCATATCCTTAAAGGTTTGAGTAAAACGTAATTTATCCGCGCCGTCGAATTTATACACCTGAGACTGGCTTTGGATCATCAAAATCAACTCGCCGGTATCGATCTGCGGCGTGGCGGTAAAGACGATGCGGCCGCCGGTGGCGTGGGCTTCGATTTTGCGGATGCCCAGGTGCGCGGCTTGTTGTTTCAGTTCGGTGATCGCGAACAAGGCTTTGACCTGGTCCGGCAATAAGCCGAAGCGGTCGATCATTTCGATTTTGAGTTTGCGCAAGTCGTCATCGGTTTCGGCGCTGGCGATGCGTTTGTACAGCACCAGACGAGCGTGAATGTCCGGCAGGTAGTCTTCCGGAATCAGCGCGGCTACTTGTAAATCCACTTCCGGGCCGGTATCCAGCGGTGCGTCCAGTTCCGGTTGTTTGCCGGATTTCAAGGCTTTGACCGCGCGCTCCAGCAACTCGGTGTACAAGGTAAAGCCTATTTCCTGGATCTGCCCACTTTGCTCGTCGCCCAGCAATTCGCCGGCGCCGCGGATTTCCATGTCGTGCGAGGACAACATGAAGCCCGCGCCGAGTTCGCCGGAAGTCTCGAAGGCCTCTAGGCGCTTGATGGCGTCCTTGGTCATTAAAGATTTCGGCGGCACGATGCAGTACGCATAAGCCCTGTGGTGCGACCGACCGACCCGGCCGCGCAACTGGTGCAACTGCGCCAGACCCAACTTGTCGGCGCGGTTGATGACGATGGTGTTGGCGCTGGGGATGTCGATACCGCTCTCGATGATGGTGCTGGCAATCAGTATATTGAAACGCTGATGGTAAAAATCCAGCATGATTTGCTCCAGCTCGCGTTCTGCCATCTGACCGTGGGCGATCTGGATCCGCGCTTCCGGCACCAGTTCGCTCAGTTCGCGCATCATTTTTTCCATGGTCTTGACGTCGTTGTGCAGGAAAAACACTTGGCCGCCGCGTTTGATTTCCCGCTGGCAGGCTTCCTGCACTTGCGAGTCTATCCATTCGGTGACGAAGGTTTTGATGGCGTGGCGGTTTGGTGGCGGCGTGGCGATGATGGAAATGTCGCGTAGACCGGCCATGGCCATGTTCAAGGTGCGCGGAATCGGCGTCGCGGTCAGCGTCAACAAATCCAGTTCGTGGCGCAGCTTTTTGAAATGCTCTTTTTGGGTGACGCCAAAGCGGTGTTCTTCGTCGATGATCACCAAGCCCAAGGCTTTGTATTTCATTTCCTTGGACAGCAATTTATGGGTGCCAATGACGATATCGACCTTGCCGTCGGCCAAATCGTCGGCGATGGCTTTTTGCTGTTTGGGGGTGACGAAGCGCGAGGTGACTTCGATGCGCACCGGCCAGTCGGCGAAGCGGTCGCGGAAGTTTTGGTAATGCTGTTGGGCGAGCAAGGTAGTCGGCACCAGCACCGCGACCTGTTTACCGCTTTGCACGGCAACGAAAGCGGCGCGCATCGCCACTTCAGTTTTGCCGAAACCGACGTCGCCGCAGACCACGCGGTCCATCGGCTGAGTGGCGGCCATGTCTTGCAAAATGGCGTCGATAGCGCTGAGCTGGTCAGGGGTTTCCTCGAACGGGAAGGCGGCGGCGAAGGCGTCGTAATCGCCGTTGTCGATGTTAAAAGCAAAGCCTTCGCGGGCGGCGCGTTTGGCGTGGATGTCCAGCAACTCGGCGGCCACGTCCCGGGCACGCTCCATGGCCTTTTTCTTGGCCTTGCTCCACTGGTCGGTGCCAAGACGATGCAACGGGGCGTTTTCAGCGCTGACGCCGCTGTAACGACCGATCATGTGCAGGGAAGCCACCGGCACGTATATCTTGTCTTGGTTGGCGTATTCCAACATCAAAAATTCGGCGTCGATGCCGCCGACGTTCAGAATCTGCAAACCCAGATAGCGGCCAACGCCGTGTTCCTGATGCACCACCGGCGAACCGATAGTCAGTTCATCGAGGTTGTTGAAGATGTTTTCCAGCGCGCGGGCCGCCGATTTGGCCCGGCGCCGGCGCTGCTGGACTTTCTCGCCGCTGAGCTGGCTTTCGGTGATGACCGCCAGTTTGGCGTCTTCCAGCCACAGCCCATGATCCATCGGCGCGACGACGATGCACGGCGATTCTCCGCCTTGCAGAAACTCCGGCCAGCTTTGCACCTGCTTGGCGGTCAGCTTGACGCTTTTCAGCTTGTCGATCAGGCCTTCGCGGTGACCGGCGGTTTCGGCGACGAACAGGATTTTGCCGTTAAAACCTTCGATGAACTGGCGCAGGCGCTGCGCGGGTTCTTTTAAACGGCTGTCGATGGCGACATCCGGCAGCAACTTGCAGTCGAAGGTGTGCGCGGTTTCTGCTTGGTTGTCCAGCACTACGCGACTAAAGCTATCGGTGTGTTGCTGGATTTCCTCCGCCGACAAAAATAGGCGGGTTGGCGGCAATAAGGGCCGGTCGGTGTCGTATTTGCGTTGCTGATAGCGTTCGTCGGCTTCGCTGTAAAAGCGCTGGGCGTTTTCGGCGAAATTGGCCGGCAGTACAAACAGCGCAGTCTTGGGCAAATAAGCAAACAGCGATTCGGTGCGTTCGACGAATAGCGGCAAGTAATATTCGATGCCGGCTGGGGCGATTTGCTTGGAAACATCGAGATAGAGATTGTTCTTGGGCGAAGCGTCCGGGAATTGCTCGCGGAAGGCCTGGCGGAAGCGTTTGATGGCTTCGTCGGTAAACGGAAATTCGCGGGCCGGGAATAACTCGACTTTCTGCATTTTGTCTTGCGACATTTGCGTGTCGGGATCGAAACTACGGATCGATTCCACGTCGTCGTCGAACAGTTCGATGCGGTAGGGCTGTTTCGAGCCCATCGGAAACAAATCCAGGATGGAGCCGCGCACCGCGAATTCGCCGTGTTGGTAGACTTGCGACACGCATTGATAACCGACCGCCTCCAATTTCGCGCGAGTGACTTCCAGGCTCAAAGTGCCACCAACTTCGATGGCAAAGCTGTGGGCCAGAATATGTTCGCGTGGGGCCAGGCGGTGCATCAAGGTAGCGACTGACAAAATCAGTGCACCGCGTTTGGTGTCGGGCAATAGGGCGAGGGTGCGCAGGCGTTCCGAGATAATCTCCGGCAACGGCGAAAACACATCGTAGGGCAGGGTTTCCCAGTCTGGAAAATGCAGAATCGGCAGGCTGTTGTCCAAGAAGAACGCCAGCTCGTGTTCCAAACGCAAAGCGGTTTGGGTGTCCGGCGTGACGATGACTAGCAGGCGTTTTTCCTGAGCAATCGTTTGGGCCAGTGTCAGCGAGTCGCCGCAGCCGCTCAGGCCGCTCCAGTATATTGTGGTGGCTTGTTGCGGCAATGCAGCAGCGGGGATTGTTGGTAAGGACATGGTGTTGAAATCAGGTTTTTGAGCGCTAAATTATAACCAGTAAGGTCACGCTTGGACTAAGCGTCCGCGCTTTGTCAGTGGCCGGCGGCGGGAATACTGCTGTGGTGAGTATTTGTCGCAACTATGCGGCCTAAAGCCTATGCTCAGCTGTTTAGGATTTAAATGCTTAAATTTTTTTGCTGTAATTCGATTTCCTGCATGTAGCGCTGGAGGTTGTTTTCGAATACCTGCGGGATGTGGGTGAATTTGCAGCCTATGCGATGTTGATAGGTTGTGGCGCTGGCTCGAACATTGTTCACGCTTTTAATGACAAAACCCACGTGGGCCCTGCTGCCATCGTGCAAATACAAGGCGCATTCGTCTATGACGGTATCCGGCACTAAAAGGTCGGCAATTTTTGTGTCGGGATTTAAAAACGAAAATCCGGAAATACTGATGTCTGCCACACTGAACACTTTGGTTTGCGTATCAACTTCGCCCGCTTCATTTTTTGTGGCAAGGTTGAGTTCGCAAGTGCTGTTTTTATGCGACAGCGGCACTTTAACGCGATAATACTGGCGGCGTTGCATCCAAAAAATGGCGTCCGGGATAGGCATCGCAAACACCGGGTGGCCGTCGCTTTGGGTCTTTTTGATTGCTTTGCCGCGGAATGAAACTTTAATGCCTTCGTATTCGGTGCGGAACAGCACTTTGGCTGAGCCTAGCAGCTGTTTATTCAGTAATTCTGTCGGCGCAACATCCAGTGTAATCAGATTGGCTTTTTGATCGAGATCGATAATGGTGGTCAAAAATGATTGGTTATGTTCACCAAAATGCGCGGAGATAATGCATTTCTTTTTGATTAGATCGCTCAAGTGACCAAAAATCAGCCTCGCGCTTCTAACAAGATAGTCGGATTCTTTTTCCATTAAATTACTAAATATTGCGGATAGGTGAGAGCACTGCTGTAAAATACCGCAGATTATAGTGCATAGGAAAGGAGTTTTGATGGGTTGGTTGCTATTGTTCGCCGCGGGTTGCTCGGAAATCGTGTTTGCGATAAGTCTTAAATACAATGACGGGTTTACTAAGTTGTGGCCAAGCGTAGTGACCGGCGTGTCGGGGGCGGGCAGTTTTTACCTGTTAATGCTGGCGATCAGAACTCTACCGCTGGGCACGGCCTATGCGGTGTGGACCGGCATGGGGGCGGTGGGGGTCGCGATAGTCGGGATTTTTCTGTTTAAGGAATCGGCGGATTGGTTCCGCTTAGCGTCCATCCTGTTAATCATCGTCGGCATCGTCGGTTTGAAGCTGACGCATGTGGAATAATGCTGCATTTGTTGTCGCAATTGCCGTTGCAAGCGGCGCTTATCGAGCGCATTGGCAGTGGTGACGATGTTGTCTTGATGGGTGGTGCGGTGTGTGCCGCGCTGGCCGGGCATAGTGGCAATGCGTTGTTGCGGCAATTGTTGAGCCAGTCGTGTCGGGTTTATGCCTTGCAAGAAATGTTATTGGTGTACGGCGTCGAGCCGCAATTTTTGTTGTCAGGCTTGGAGGCAGTTGATTATGCGGGCTTGGTCGAGCTGACCGTGCGGAATCCGGTAATTCATTCGTGGAATTGATGGTCGGTGGCGTTGCGTTGCCAACCAGTGACGATGGCTTTTTGCGCGATGCTGGGCAATGGAATCGAGAGGTGGCCGACGAGTTGGCGCGGCTAGAAGGTATCGAGATTAACGATGCGCATTGGGAAATCCTACTGTACATTCGCGATTACTATCAAAAATTCCAGCACTTACCCAATGCCCGGATGTTTGTGGCTGCTATCCGCAAACAATTTGGTGAAGACAAGGGCAATAGCCGCTATCTGCAAAAACTGTTTCCGCAAGGGCCGCTGAAATACGCCTGTAAAATCGCCGGCTTGCCCAAGCCGCCCACCTGTTTATAAAAATGTTTTCAAGAGAGTTTCATGAGTAACCCCCGTGTTGGATTTATCAGTTTAGGTTGCCCGAAAGCCTTGGTCGATAGCGAGCAAATTTTGACCAAGCTGCGTAGCGAAGGCTACCAAGTCTCGCCGAATTATAAAGATTCCGATTTGGTCATCGTCAATACCTGTGGCTTTATCGATGCGGCGGTCGAAGAATCGCTGGACAGTATCGGCGAGGCTTTGGCGGAAAACGGCAAGGTCATCGTCACCGGTTGTCTCGGTGCGCGCCAAGACGAGATTTTGGCTCGGCATCCGCAGGTTTTAAAAATCACCGGTGCGCACGCCACTGATGAAGTGGTTTCTGCGGTGCATGAGTATCTGCCGCCGGCGCACAACCCATTTACTGACATAGTCCCGCCACAAGGCGTCAAGCTGACGCCCAAACATTATGCTTATCTGAAAATTTCGGAAGGCTGCAACCATAGGTGTACGTTTTGCATCATCCCGTCAATGCGCGGGGATTTGGTGAGTCGGCCTATTGATGATGTGATGCAAGAGGCCGAGAAGTTGGCCGATGCCGGCGTTAAGGAATTGCTGATCGTTTCGCAAGATACCAGTGCTTACGGTTTGGATTTGAAATACGAAAGCCGGCGCTGGCGCGGCCGGGAAATGCAAACCCGATTTTACGATTTGGCCGAAGCCTTGGGTGAGTTGGGTATCTGGGCGCGGATGCATTATGTCTATCCGTATCCGCATGTTGATGACGTCGTCCCGTTAATGGCGGAAGGCAAAATTCTGCCGTATTTGGATATTCCGTTTCAGCACGCCAATAGCCGAATCTTAAAGCTGATGAAACGTCCGGCTGCGGCGGAAAACAATTTGGAGCGCATCCGTGCGTGGCGGAAGATTTGTCCGGATTTGACTATTCGCAGCACGTTTATCGTCGGTTTTCCCGGCGAAACCGAGCAAGATTTTGAAGAGTTGCTGCAATTCTTAAGCGAAGCGCAAATGGATAGGGTGGGCTGTTTTGCTTATTCGCCGGTGAAGGGGGCGGTGGCTAACGATTTGCCGGATGCGGTGCCGGAAGAGCTTAAACAGGAGCGCTTGGCGCGCTTTATGGAACATCAAGCGACTATCAGTGCCGAGCGCTTACAGCGTCGGGTTGGCCGAATCGAAACGGTGTTGGTCGATGAGGTGGTCGAGGAGGGGGCGGTTGCGCGCAGCAAAAGCGACGCACCTGAAATTGACGGCCAGGTGTTTATCGACGGTGCAAGCCATTTACAAGTCGGCGATTTCGTCGATGTCGAAATCGAGGAAGCCGACGAGTATGACTTGTGGGGTAAACTGATCTAACGAAAAAGCCGCTGGTTAGGCGGCTTTTTCAGTTCAATTTACAGCGGTGTTACGTTTTCCGCTTGTGGACCTTTTTGGCCATTGGTCACTTCCATCGTGACTTTTTGGCCTTCTTTCAAGGTTTTGCGGCCGTTGCCGTTGATGGCGCTGAAGTGTACGAATACATCTTTGCCGCCTTCTTGCTCAATGAAGCCGAAGCCTTTTTCGTCATTGAACCATTTTACTTTGCCTTCTACTTGAACTGACATAAATCTCTCTTGCTAATAAAGTGCTATTCGCTGGTTTGTAACTAGGGTTGGTGAATAAAGCAGGTAGTGGAAAACAATGTTTGTTGATCCGATTGCAGACTTGAAAAGCGACAACGATACCGAGCTAAATCGCCTCCATTATACATCGCAATCGGCGGGTATCCACAAAAACTAGCTAGATTTTGCGTGTTAAATGATTGTGACGATAGGTTGTCAGTCGTCTTTGTTGGGTGCGAATGCCGGGCTAACGCAGGTTGCGGGTGGCTATTGGTGGGCTAAGATATTGAAATGAAGTGGTTTTTTAGCCGGATTTGATAGATGGTCAGCTTTGCTAAAATCCGCTTTTGGCCACTTGTAAATGCAAAATTGATTGCCGCAAAAAGCAAAAAATACTGAATTTTGCAATTGACCTATTGGGCAGGCCATGAAAAAGACTGCCCAATAAAGCTTATCGCGTCAAAAATAGCTGCCGTTAATCAGGAAGTGAGTAGCAATGCTACCGAAAAAACCGATCAAAATGACCGGCATCCATTTCAAGTGTGCGCTAAAGGAGTAAACGCCTTTCATTTGTCCCATCAAGCCTACGCCTGCTGCCGAGCCGATTGCCAATAAGCTGCCGCCCACGCCGGCGGTTAATGTCACTAATAGCCATTGGCCTTGCGAAATGTCGGGATGCATGGTCAGTACCGCAAACATGATGGTGCCGTTATCAATGAAAGCCGATAGGATGCCGACCACAATGTTGGCGATGGTGGGGTCCATGCCGACATACAGCACATCCGAGGCCATGGTCAGATAACCAATGAAACTCAGGCCGCCGACGCTGATCATGACGCCGTAAAAAAACAGCAGGGTGTCCCATTCCAGGGTGGCGACGCTTTTAAATACGTCGAATTTTTGGCTTGGTCTCGCGTCGGGAACCGCAACGTTAAAAAGTTTATACACGTGGGCGAAATCGCTAATTTTGCCGTTGTCTTTATCGGCGGTTTTTTGCAAATAAAAGCCCAGGAATTTTAGATAGGTCAGGCCCGCCAGCATGCCGGCTGCAGGCGGCAGTTTCAACATGTTTTCGAAGCAGACCGCAGTAATAATCGTCAGTAAAAACAGCACGATCATGGTCATTGCGCCGCGTTTCATTTTTGGGGCCTTACCGACTGCCACAGGTTGCTGCTTAGGTATCCAGAAATGCATGATTATCGCCGGCAGTGCGAAATTGACCACGGCCGGGATGAAAAGCGAGTAGAAATCTTTGAACGGTACTACCCCGCTTTGCCAAACCAATAGTGTGGTGATGTCACCGAAGGGACTGAACGAACCGCCGGCATTCGTAGCGACCACTACGTTGATGCAAGCCAAGGTAACGAACTTGCGATTGTCCTTGCCCATTGCCGCGATCACTGCACCCATCAGCAGTGCAGTGGTCAGGTTGTTGCAAATCGAGGACATGAAAAACGACATGATGCCGGTAATCCAGAATAGTTTTCTGTAGCTGAAACCTTTACTGAGCAACCAAACTCTCAGATTATCAAACACGCCGCGATCTTCCATTGCGTTGAGATAAGCCATCGATACCATGATGAACAAAAACAATTCCGCATAGCCTTCCAGACAAGCACGGAACGCGTGTCCGGCCTGCTCGCTCATGCCATTATTCACGTAAATGCCGGCGATAAAGGCCCAGATCAAACTCGCGGCTAATACCATGGGTTTGGATTTGTTTAATTCGGTGACCTCTTCGGTCATTGCCAGCAGATAGGCAACGGCAAATATGCCGATAGCCAAATAACCCACCCAATGCTTAGTCAGATTAAGGGCTTGTGCTGCTGGTTCTGCGTCTGCCCAAGCTAGTAGTGGTGAGCAGGTGAGTAAAATGAGTAGAAGGATGCGCGAAAACACGGGTGAACTCCTTTCAATAACTGGGTGCTGGACAGTCACGGTAGGGAGTGAGTTCCTCGACCGTGACTGCTTTTGCCGGGCCCGCTTAACTACGGATTTGGCCATCACGATATTACAAAGTTTGTAACTTTACAGCGAGTGTAGTTTAGCATCGCTAAAGCCGGGATATTCCGCTAGGAATGCTTCGGTTTTATATGCTTAACCCTGCCATCAAATCCAATATATTCGTCACTCCCGCTCAGGCGGGAATTTGTTAAAGCCTTTTGTCTCCCGCCTGAGCGGGAGCGACGATATGGGCCGGGTCTGTAGTCTACCGGGAATAGACTTAACGTCTGCCTATATTGCTATCATTCGGCTTCCAGCAAATACGTCAGCCAAAGCGAAGACAGTTTTTCCTGTACCGTATTCTGCCGCAGACGGGCTGCCAGATTCGGGAAGTCCACATAATCCAGCGCCTGATCCTGGTTGTAACAGGAATACATAAAGCTCTCTTCGCCGCTTTCCGGGTCCACGTGTTTGCATAAGCATTGGGCGCAGACGCCTTTCATCATGCATTGCATCGGCGAGTTGATTGAGCCGACTGCCTCGTGGCCTTCCTTCAAGTACGGTTTCAAAGCGGCAAAGCGTGCCGCTTTTACCGCTGCCATCATCCTATCTGAGCCGATGACGATCAGGTGATCCACGTCTTGCAGACGTATACTGGTTTCACCCAATTTTCCGGTGGCGTAAGACACCATGGCTTCGACGATATTGCCAACAAAGGTTTTATCCTGTGGCCGAGTGACCGGGATCGCTTCGTTGCCGGGTCTGTCGTCTACCGCCCAAACAATCACGTCGGAAGCTTCTTCAATTTCAGGAACCTTGAACAAGTCTTCACTGTTACGGTAACCCGCGAAATACAGCACCTTGTTTCCGGCATTGCGCATGGCTTTACCGATTGAGAACAATACTGCGTTACCCAAACCGCCGCCCAGCAGCAAAACGGTTTTACCGGTTGGAATTTCGGTTGGCGCACCAGTTACGCCCATTAATACCAGCGGATCGCCGACTTTCCAGGTCGCGCATAAACGGCTGGAACTACCCATTTCCAGGGCAATCAAAGATACCAGACCTTTTTCCTTGTTTACCCAGGCGCCGGTCAAAGCCAAGCCTTCGGCGGCTAGCGTGGTGCCTTCGACTACAGGGGCCAATGATTCGTAGTTTTGTACCCGATAGAATTGGCCGGGCTCGAAATGTTTGGCAGCGGCTGGTGCTTTGATGACCACTTCGATGATGGTGGGGGTTAGACGATTCACTTCGACAACATGCGCCAGGAAAGTCGCATCCAGTCTGTCCTGCAGGTCGCGTAACTGTGCATCGCGTTGTGGTTGTTGCGCGGCGTCCAATCCAGCAATCTCGTTGGCGAACAGTTTGACGATATACGGGTAACCGTCTTTGGCGCTGGCCATGGCTTTTACCACGTTGCCGGCATAAACCGGATGGTTGTCGCCATAGAAAGTGATGTAGCGGCCGTTGCTGAGATAGGACGTAAACGGTGCCGGTTTGCCCACTTTGACTTGCGCTTCGTCGGCCATCGGCGCCAGTTGCGCCTTGCCGACCAGCCAGTCGGGTTCGTGGCGTTTGTAGAATTTACCTTCCATCGCGAAAGTGCGCGGATGCTCCGATTGGTAGATCGTGTTGGGCGCAGTGCCTGCCGCGATGAACAAGCCGCGCAGTTTCACTTCCACTTCATCGGTTTTGCGCCATTTACCGTCTTGCTCGGTCAGCCTCTCAAAGCGTACGGCTTGCAAATGGCCGTATTGGTCTTCGATGGCTTCCAATGGACTCATGCCTTCGGCCAAGTAAATGCCTTCGGAGAGCGCTTCGTGGATTTCTTCGTGGTTTTGGCGGTAAGCGGGTGAGTCCTTGATGCCTTTACGGTAGAACAGCGTCACGCCGCCCCATTGTTTCAGGAAAGGCAGGAAATTAGGCGTTTCACCGGCAGCAGCAGCGCGTTCTCGCTCCTGTTCGATGACGCGGCCATGCGCTAAGAATTCTTCCAGAATCTCCAGTTCTTCGCCATCGTAACGGCTGCGTACCGTCGCTTCGCCGTATTTGGCCACCAGTTTTTCGTAGCGATGCAAAATCTTGCTGACTTGGCCGGGGTAGTAGGCGAGTAACTCGGTGGTGGTGTCGATAGCGGTCAAGCCGCCGCCGATGACGCCGGCGGGCAGACGTACCTGCAAATTAGCCAGCGAAGATTCTTTGGCCGCGCCGGTCAATTGCAAGCCCATCAAGAAGTCTGAGGCTTTGCGGATGCCGCGGGTCATGTTGTTTTTCAGGTCGATCACAGTCGGTTTGCCGGCGCCGCTGGCAATGGCGATGTGGTCGAAACCCATTTCCCAGGCTTCATCAATGGTGATGGTGCCGCCGAAACGCACGCCGCCGTAGCATTTGAACGCGTTGCGACGAAGCAAAGTCAGGTAAATGACTTTCAAAAAGTTTTTATCCCAACGCACGGTAATCCCGTATTCGGCCACGCCGCCGAAGCCGAGTAACACTCGTTTATCCAGATCTTCGTAAAGGTCTTGGAAGTCCATGATAGGCATCGGCACGTTATCGCGGTCGCCAGTCAGATGTAACGGTAGCGGCTCGATTTTCAAGGCATCGATACCCACCACGCCAAAACCTTCGTTCAGCAAATAATGCGACAAGGTATAACCGGCCGGACCCATGCCGGCGACCAGCACATTTTTGCCGTTGTATGGCAGGGCAGTGGAGCGCTTGATATTCAAGGGATTCCAGCGGGTCAGCAGGCTGTAAATTTCAAAACCCCAAGGCATGAACAGCACGTCGGTCAGCACATTGGTTTCGATTTGCGGAATATTCACCGACTCGGTTTTTTGGTAAATACAACCGCGCATGCAGTCGTTGCAAATCCGGTGGCCGGTGCCGGGGCACATCGGGTTGTCGATGATGATCATCGCCAACGCGCCGATATTGTCGCCTTGGCGTTTGACCACGTGCATCTCGGAGATTTTTTCTTCCAGCGGGCAACCGGTCATTAGTGCGCTCAAATGATTGGTTTTGAACGTACCGTCTTTTTTGTTCTTGATGCCTTTCGAGCAGGAGTCGTTATCCCGGTCATGGCAGTAAATGCAATGGTCCACTTCATAAAGCACCTGGCGCTGTTTGAAGCGCTTGTCGGTCAAGGCAAAGCCGTCGCGGCGGCGATGATGGTGATCGTCGCAGGCCCAGACGTCATAGCCGCTTTGCGCCACCGTTTCGTGGTCAACCAAATTCTCCAGATTGGTTTTTTCAGGTACCTTGAAACTGACCCATTTGGCGACATAGGTTTTTAATTCCGAGTCGTGCTGGGCGGCAAAACTCCAGCGACGGACGATGTCCAGCAGGCCGGCTACCAGCGCAGCAGGGCTGTCGTAGCCGGTCAATTGGTCTTTGAACGCGGCAAGCTCGGCATCGGTAATCTCTGCCTGTTGCGACAAGCGCCATAAATCGGCACCGAGTTGGCTAATCGCCAATTCCGGGTCGGCCTGGAATAAATCCTGTTTGTCGGCGGCGGTTAACAATCCATTCAGTTGGGCGCGCAGTGCGGCAATATCCCAGCCTTCGATGGTTTGGCCTTTGAACAGCTTGCTCAAATTGCCGACGATTTCGGTGCGATAAACAAATATCGCGTCGAATTCGCCGCGAATATGGCCGATTTGTTGGTCGCGCACATCGCTGACATTGAATAACCGCGCGACGAAGGTACCGACTAGCGGCGCCATTCTTACCAACAATTCGGAAATTTCCTCCGGCTTCATGCCTTCGCCGCCGCAGGCGCGGTAAGCGGTAATTTCCGCAAACAAGGCGGCATCGTGTTGCTGTACCGACTGATCGAATACCGTCAGCAAATCAGACAGGCGTTTGGCATCGTATAAATCTTTATAGGCAAATCCGGGAATGCCGAGGGTGAGTTGGGTAAGGTCGCGAGTATTAAGCTTTTGTGTCATCAAGTTATTCCGTGAGCGTTCGCTTGAAGTGATAAATGAAAATTCGGGTTAAGGCATGTCGTCGACGACGCTGTCCTTGGCAGGCGGCATCAGGTCGTCGCGGCTCAAGCCCAGGCTCAGAGCGAGTGAGCTGGCGATATAAATAGAGGAGTAGGTGCCTTTAACAACGCCGATCAACATCGCAATGGCAAAGCCGTGGATGGTTTTGCCGCCGAGCAAAGCCAGGGCCAATAGTGTTAAAAATACGGTCAACGAGGTCAGAATGGTCCGGCTCAGCGTGTCGTTCAGCGCAGTGTTGACGATTTCGTTAATCGATTCCTTGATGCGGCTAGTGCGGACGGTTTCGCGAATCCGGTCGTAGACCACGATGGTGTCGTTGATGGAATAACCGATCAACGCCAAAATTGCTGACAACACGGTCATGTCGAATTCCCAGTCAAATACCGAGAAAAATCCCATCGTAATGATACTGTCGTGAAATAAAGCCGCGATCGCGCTCAAAGATAATTTCCACTCAAACCGAATGCTGACGTAGACCATGATGCCGACAAAAGCGAAGAATAGCGCCAGACCGCCATCGTTGACCAAGTCATCGCCCACTTGCGGGCCGACGAATTCCACCCGGCGCAGTTCGCCAGCTTGGCTTTGGCTGCTGTTGGCGACGCCCAGCACTTTCTCGCTAAGCTCTTTTTGGCTGATGTTATCTACCGGTTTCAGGCGGATTAACACGTCGGCGGCGCTGCCGAAATGTTGCAGGTTCGCATCGGCGAAGCCTTGTTGCTCCAGTGTGCTGCGCATCTTGTCCAGATCGGCGGCTTGGTTGTAATGCAATTCGTAGACGCTGCCGCCGGTAAAGTCGATGCCCAGATCCAGACCCTTGACGAAAAACGAAACAATGGAAATTAACAGCAGCGTGCCGGAAAAGTAAAAGGCCAGCTTTCTTTTACTAAGAAAATCAATATGTGTAGCGGAAGTCATGCCAATGTTCCTGATAAATGGTAAGTGTTGCGATCCGGTTACGCTGAATCTATGTTGTTTTTATAAAGGGCTTGCGGACGATAAGGCGAAGAATTGTACTATTTTCTCCAGAAAGTGGGTGTAAAAAGCACGATCAGCGTGAATACTTCCAAGCGTCCCAATAGCATGGCGATAGCACAAATCCAGGTTTGGAAATCGCTGAGACTTTGGTAATTGCCGGCAGGTCCGACTTGATTCAATCCGGGGCCGGCATTATTGATGCAGGCAATCACCGCGCTTAAAGCGGAGATCGGATCCAAGCCAGAGAAGATCAAGGAAAAGGTCAGCACCACAATGGAAATGAAGTAAAGAAAAATAAATGCCAGCACCGCGAAAATGATTTTGTTGGCGATGGGGGTGCTGCCGATCCGAATCGGATTGACTGCGCGCGGATGTAGCAGGCTGAACATTTCCCGGCCGGCTTGTTTCCACAACAATAGCGTGCGGAACATCTTGATACCGCCGCCGGTAGAGCCCGTGCAGACGGTAATGCAACTCAGATATAACATCCACCACGGCACAAACGGCGGCCATTTGTCGAAATCCGCGCTCATGAAGCCGCAGTCGGTGGCTATCGATACCAGGTTGAAAGTTACATGGCGCAAGCTGGTAAAGAAATCCGGATAGGTATTGAAATGCCATAGATAGCCGCTGCAAAGCAAAATGCTGCCGGATACCACACCCAGCATCGGTATCGCTTCCGGGTCGGACAGATAGGGCTTAAGGCTGCGATTGTGCAGTACGGTGTAGTGCGTGGCGAAATTCATCGCGGCGATCAACATAAAAATTGTTAGTACCAGTTCGATGGCTGCAGAATCGTAAAAGCTGATGCTGGCGTCGTGGGTCGAAAATCCGCCCAGGCCGAGCGTGGCAAAGGCGTGGCAAATAGCGTCGAACCAACCCATGCCGGCCAAATTTAATGCCAGAATACAGGCTAAAGTGGCGCCAGCGTAGACCAGCCAGAGCAATCGGGCGGTTTCGGTGATACGCGGGGTGATTTTGCTATCCTTAACCGGGCCGGCGATTTCAGCTTTGTATAACTGCATCCCCCCAACGCCCAGCAATGGCAAAATCGCTACGGCCAGGACGATGATGCCCAATCCGCCTATCCAGTTTAGCTCGTGTCGCCAAAGGTTCAGTGACGGTGCCAAATTGTCCAGACCGACCAATACCGTGGCGCCGGTGGTGGTAAAGCCGGAAACGCATTCGAAAAAAGCGTCCGTGAATGACAGGCCGGGTATGCCCCACATTAGCGGCAATGTGGCCGCGGAAGACATCAATATCCAGAACGAGGCTACCAATAGATAGCCGTCCCGGGTTTTTACATCGCCGCGAAAGCGCATGGTCACGCCCGAAAGCAGACTGCCAATCCCTATATTCAGCGACATGCCGTTTACAAAATGATCGACCATGCCATCCTCAAAATACAGCGAAGTGGCTATGGGTAGCGCGTAGGTCACCCCGAAGACCATCAAGATCAGGCCGAGTACAAAACCTAGAGTGCAAAAACGTTGCATAGTGCCCTGATTAAAACCGAAAAGGTTTTGCCGTGTTGTTATAGATCGCCGGTCTCGAACGCGCCAAACAGCCGAGCGCGCCGCAGCCGGCAATTGTAACAAACAATCGCCGAAATGGGCCTGTCACATAAGCTTAAACAAAGCTTCATATTGTTGTCACAAAGCATCTCTAAGCTGGTCTCGTCATCAGGGATCAACGTGAAACGGAAAATCGACGATTTCCAACTGCTGCATGAAGGTCGCGGTCGACGCGTGCGGCAAACAACGAGGAGCAGACCATGAAGCTGATTTACTCAATTCATAAGTACGACGTGACGATGTTTACCTGGCTGAACAGCGTTGCCATTCATGCCTATCTAGTGTGCTTTTGCCGCATGATTTCCCGCACCGCCGACGGTTTTCTGTACGTCATTCTCGCGGCCTGGCTCTATTGGGATCAAGGGATTAACGATGCGTTATTGCGGGCCATGATCTTGGCGTTTTTGATCGAAAGGCCGGTTTATACACTGCTGAAAAAAGGCTTTAAACGCAACCGTCCGCAACAAGCGCTGCAAGATTTCAAGAGCGTGATTACGCCCTCGGATCAATTCAGTTTCCCCTCAGGACATACTTCGGCCGCCTTCATGGTGGCAACCTTAGTGGGCTATTTCGCGCCTGCGTTGCTGCCGGTTCTTTATGTTTGGGCCGCGCTGGTGGGTTTTTCCAGAGTGGTTTTGGGCGTGCATTTTCCCACCGATACGCTGATGGGTGTGGTTTTGGGGGTTAGTACGGCAATTTTTAGTCTCGATTACATTTTATGATGAAAATTTTTTATGGTGTGCAAGGCACGGGCAATGGTCATATCACCCGCGCCCGAGTGATGGCGAAAGAACTATATGCGGCGGGTTTTGATGTCACCTTCCAATTTACCGGCCGGCCGGCGGACAAATACTTCGATATGGAGGTGTTTAACGGTTACCAAGTCAAAACCGGCTTGACCTTTAACACCCACAACGGCCAGGTTAGTTATGTGAAAACCGCGTTGGATGCCAGTCCGATCCGCTTTATCAGAGACATCAGCAGCCTGGACTTAAGCGCTTACGATTTGGTGATCAGCGATTTCGAACCGGTCACTGCCTGGGCGGCGAAACGGCAAAAGAAAAAAGTCTTGGGTATCGGCCATCAATACGCCTTTGGACACAAGATTCCCCGGGCCGGCGGCGATCCGATTGCCGAGCAGGTGATGAAGTATTTTGCCCCGGCCGACATCGGCATTGGTCTGCATTGGCATCATTTCGGCCAGCCGATCTTGCCGCCGATTATCGAAACCCCGGCGTTTCCACAAAATACCCAAGCCAATAAGATTGTGGTGTATTTGCCTTTCGAAGATCCGCAAGCGGTGGTTAAGCTCTTGTGTCCGTTCGAGAATTTTGAGTTTCATGTTTACTCGCCGGAGCCGGCGGTGTCGAAATATCCGCACGTCGTATGCAAACAACTCTCCAGAACAGGTTTTCAGCGGGATTTGTACGATTGTGCCGGCATTATCAGCAACGCCGGCTTTGAATTGGCCAGCGAGTCCTTGCAATTGGGCAAGAAGATTCTGGTCAAACCTTTGCATGCACAAATGGAACAGATCTCCAACGCCGAAGCCTTGAAGCAGCTGGGTTACGGTCACACGATGTTTGATTTGGATGACGCGGTAATCGAGGACTGGCTGCACAATCCGCATGCGGTGCATGTCACTTATCCCAATATCGCTAAAGTGATCGTGCAGTGGCTAATGGACGGCATGCCGGCCATGGACGCGGAATTTACCGAGCGGGTTTGGGAGTCGGTTCAGGTGTTGCAGATACAACACTAAGCCGGGGCTAATCCTTATCTTCGTCGGGTATCAGGCCTTTCAATTGCTGCGATAACAGTGTTTGCGCGCCGGTGGTGACGATTTCTTCGCCGGGCCGCACATCGTCGGCCACGAAATAACCCTGGCTAGTGCTGCTGTATTGCTTGAGCGGCCGGCGACTGAAATGCTCGGTATCGGTTTTGATAAACACAAACGCCTGGCCCAGATGCCAGACCAAGGCCGGTTGCGGGATATTGACGCCTTTAGTGGCTTGGTCGCCCTCCGGAATCCAGGCGGTGATGTGGGTGCCGAACGGCAATTGGCAGTCCGCACACTTGAAAAAATAACGCGGGCCTTGCGATACCGGATCGACTTGCGGGGCGGCGGAAATCAGCTCGGCAGGCAAGGCAGCTTGGCGCTGGCCGCGTTCGTGAATATGGATAAGCTTGACGCCCGGATCGAGCCGGCTATTCGCCGGCAGGGTGATTTGCAGCAATTGCGCGCGATGTTCCAGCAGCTGTGTGGCATTTTTATCCTGAGCATGGGTAAACCAGTGGCTCAAGGTGTCGCCCCAGACCAGCCGGCTATTGGCAACGATCAGTTGCTGCTGGTAGCTGTTGGCGGCCAGATTGGCTTTGTCCGCCTGCCAGATAGCTTGCTGTTCCTGCAGGCGACGGGTGGAAACGATGTCCTGTTGATGCAGGTCACGGGTGCGGTTCAGGTTTTGCGCCGCCTCGCTGTAGCGGGCTTGCGCGCTGTCTTGCTGGGCGCTGGCGGCCAGGAATTGCTGGCGGATATTCAGCAGCGGTTCCAGATTGACGACCGTGCCGTAAGCGGCAAATTCGGGCGTTTGTTTAACCGCTACGAGTGTTTGGGTTTGAATGCCGGCCAGCTTTTGCGCGGCGCTGTCCAGCTGTAATACGTCGGCGGCGGCGTTGCTGTCGGCCACTTTAGTTCGGTCGGTGCTTGCGGGGGCGTCGTCATCGTCCGCCAACCCGGTAGCCGGAGTCAGGCTAAGAATGCCGAGCCAGCCTGCTAGGAAAAGTGCTATGCGCATGAATTTTGTTGAATGTAGTTTGACGTCTGAATAGTCGAACTTAGTTAAGTTCTCACCATATGGTTGGGATTATAAAGTTTGGGCTGGCGTCTGTAATTTTTTGTTGTGTTAAAAAAATAGCCGGTTATCCTTTCGGATTACTGTGACGGCTTGAGGGAAATGCAAATGAGTGAAACACCTGAAAACTTGAAATATGCCGAGACCCATGAATGGGCCAAGCTGGAAGACGGCAATGTCGTGCGCGTCGGTATCACCGACTTCGCGCAGTCCGAATTGGGCGATATCGTGTTTATCGGCTTGCCGGATGTCGGTCGGGTCGTAAAAGCGGGCGAACAACTGGCGGTGGTGGAATCGGTGAAAACCGCTTCCGATTTGTTTAGCCCGGTCAGCGGCAGCGTGGTTGAGGTCAACGAAGCGGTGACGGACGAGCCGGAGTTGGTGAATGACGGCGCGTATCAAACCTGGCTGTTTTGCATCAAAGCCGATAACCCGGCGGAACTGGAACAATTATTGGATGCCGATGCCTATCGGACCCTGATCGAGGAGTAGGAATAAGTAATGGCAAATCAAAATGCAAAGGGATTTAAGCGGCTGATTAATGCCTGCTTTTTTTCGGTCGCCGGCTTTAAGGCCACCTGGCGGCATGAAGAGGCATTTCGTCAGGAAGTGGCCTTGTTCGTGGTGACGACGCCGTTGGCGATCTGGCTGGGGCAAACCGCTATCGAAAAAGTCTTGTTAATCGGTAGCGTGGTATTGGTGTTGCTGGTGGAATTGTTGAATTCCGCGGTAGAGGCGGTCGTGGACAGGGTGGGCTTTGAGCATCACGAGCTATCCGGACGAGCCAAGGACATAGGCTCGGCGGCGGTCATGCTGTCCTTGATTTGGGCCGGCGTGACCTGGGCGTTGATTCTTTGGTAAGCGGTAAAGACGAAGATGAGCGGCTGATTTTGTCGCTTTCGTCTTGTGCCTGTTTCAAACATCCGTTACCTTAAGGCGGCTGAAATCGTCAAACAAGGATAATAATGAGTGCATTGATCTGTGGCTCCATGGCCTACGACACCATCATGGTGTTTCACGACAAATTTAAACATCACATCCTCCCCGAGAAAGTACACATGCTTAACGTGTCTTTCCTGGTGCCGGCCTTGCGCCGCGAATACGGCGGCTGCGCCGGTAACATTGCGTATAACTTGAAATTGTTGCAGGAAGAGCCATCCATCATGGCGACCGTCGGCCACGATTTCGAACCCTATGCGCAATGGCTGAGCCAATGCGGCATTTCCAGCCGTTATATCAAGGTGCTGGATGATCATTACACCGGCCAAGCCTATATCACCACCGATGTAGACGATAACCAAATCACCGCTTTCCATCCCGGTGCCATGAGTTTTTCGCATTTAAATACCGTGCCGGCCGACTCGGGCATTACCATTGGTATCGTCTCGCCGGACGGCAAACAAGGCATGCAGGAGCACGCTCAGCAATTCGCCGAGCAAGGCATTCCATTTATTTTCGATCCCGGCCAAGGCATGCCAATGTTCGATGGCGACGAGTTGCTGGCGTTCCTGGAACTGGCTAATTACGCCACGTTCAACGACTACGAGTCGGAGTTGATGCAGCAGCGCACCGGCCTGACGCTGGAGCAAATTGCCGAAAAAGTCGACGCATTGATCATCACCCTGGGCGGTAACGGCTCCAAGGTCTATACGCGCGGCGAAGTGATCGACATTCCGCCGGCCAAGCCCAAACAAGTGCTGGATCCCACAGGCTGCGGCGACGCTTATCGCGCCGGTCTGCTGTACGGTTTGATCAACGATTACGATTGGGATGTGACAGGTCGGATCGCTTCGCTGTTAGGCGCGATCAAAATCGAGCACAACGGCACCCAGAACCACACCTTTACGATGGCGGAGTTCAAAAAACGCTATCAGGATACTTTTGGTTCGACGTTTTGAGTTTGACTAAAACCCAGGAATTGCTGGCGTTGATGGCCCGCTTGCGCGACCCGGAGACGGGTTGCGCCTGGGACGTCAAGCAGGATTTCCATAGCCTGATTCCCTACACCATCGAAGAAGCCTATGAGGTGGCCGACGCCATCGAACGTAACGATTTCGACGATTTGCGCGGCGAATTGGGCGACCTATTGTTACAAGTGGTGTTTCACTCGCAAATTGCCGATGAGCGCGGTTTATTCGATTTCGAGCAGGTGGCGGCGGCGATAGGCGAAAAGTTAGTCAGCCGGCATCCGCATGTGTTTGCCGATGTAAAGTTCGACACCGATGAGCAGCGCCAGCAAGCCTGGGATGAAGCCAAAGCGCAAGAACGCCGCTTGAAACAGCCTACCCAGCAAACCGAAAGCGTGTTGGCCGGCGTCGCGCAAAGTCTGCCGGCGCTGGTGCAGTGCGAGAAAATTCAAAATCGCGCGGCCAGCCACGGTTTCGATTGGCCGGAAACCGAACCGGTATTCGACAAAGTGCGCGAGGAGTTGCAGGAAGTCCACGAAGCCTGGCAGTCCGGCGATCAAGCGCATATCCAGGAAGAAATCGGCGATTTGCTGCTGGTGGTCGTTAATCTGGCTCGGCACCTGAAAGTCAATCCGGAAATTGCCTTGCGCGAAGCCACCAAAAAGTTCACCCGCCGCTTCAATTACATCGAAAAGCAAGTGGAAGCCTCCGGCCGCGAGTTACGCGATTGCGAATTGGCGGAACTGGACGGCTTATGGGATGAAGCCAAGCGTCACTTAAAGCAATTGCAGCCCCATGGCTAGTCCGCGTAGGAGCGATGTCAGTCGCCTAATACACCTCAGTTTGCTTTTTAGCGTTTGGGCATACAGTGAGACAGCTACGGCCGAATTATTGGGCACAATCTCAGATGAAACCGCACCTATTGTTAAGCCGCTAGAACCTAAAACCGGCAAAAACGACGACCGGAAAATCATCTATCGAGTTATTTGCTCGCCTGAAGATCAAGACTTGCCTGACTGCGACCGGTCAGCCGTTGATGACGGCAACGACGCTGCCACATTGCCGATGCCTGATTTACCGCCGGATAGCGCGGACCTGGCAGAGCAGTCAGCGCAAACTGAGGCCGCGAAACTGACGGCGGAGGAAAAACCGCAGCAATCCGCGCATAAAAAAGTCGCCAAGCTCAGTAAGTCCGCAAAAAAGACTGCCACAAAAAAGGCGGCAGCCAAAAAGTCGGACAGCAAGAAAAAGCCACGCAAATAGAGCGGATGGCCATAGCAAAGCCCATGGTCTGATTTTGCCGCAAGCGGAACTGCCGGCCCGGTTTACGGTCGAGTGGTTCTAAACTTTTCAAGAGGCGTCACCATGAAACTTTCCGGCATCCCCGCAACTCCCGCTTCCGAAATCACGCCTCGCGAGCTGTTTTACCAGCGCCGGCATTTCATGCAGTTGGCACTCGGCGGCTCTACCGCCTTACTCGCTAGCGCGGCTTTCGGCGGCGAAAAGCTGGCAAGCAGCCTCTCCGAAGCCTATGGTCTGACCGATAAATTGACGCCTCTGGAAGACGTCAGCCAATACAATAATTTTTACGAATTCGACACCAGCAAGGAAGGCCCGGCCAAAATGGCCGGCCGTCTAAAAACCCGGCCGTGGACGGTGAGTGTGGAAGGCGAAGTCCGCAAACCCAAACAATTTGCCATAGAGGATTTACTGAAATTGGCGCCGATGCAAGAGCGCATCTACCGCTTGCGTTGTGTGGAAGCCTGGTCGATGGTCATTCCCTGGCTAGGTTATCCCTTGGCGGAGCTGCTGAAACAAGTGGAGCCGACCAGCGATGCCCGTTATGTGGAATTCGTCAGCCTGCACGATCCCGAGCAACTGCCCGGCCAAAGGCGGGCGGTATTGGAGTGGCCGTACCGCGAAGGCTTGCGCATCGACGAAGCCATGCATCCCTTGGCTTTGCTGACCTTTGGTTTGTACGGCGAAGTATTACCTAATCAAAACGGCGCACCGGTCAGAATGGTGGTGCCGTGGAAATACGGTTTCAAAAGCGCCAAATCCATCGTCAAGATTCGCTTGCTCAAGCAGCAGCCCACGACCAGTTGGATGCAAGCCGGCCCAAATGAATACGGTTTCTACGCCAACGTTAATCCAGAGGTCGATCACCCACGCTGGAGCCAAGCCAAAGAGCGCCGCTTGGGCGAGTTTCTAAAACGGCCGACCTTGCCGTTCAACGGCTATGCCGAGCAAGTCGCCGGTTTGTATGCCGGGATGGATTTGACTAAAAACTTTTGACTGTGAATTGGAAAACGCTTGGCGATACTCACCTGCGGCGTTTAAAACCGCTGGTGTTTTTAGCGGCTTTATTGCCCTTGGGGCTATTGTTGACGGCGGCCTGGCAAGAGCAATTGGGTGCTAATCCCATCGAAAAAATCACCCACAACACCGGTTATTGGACATTGACGTTTTTACTTATAAGCCTGGGCGTCACCCCGCTAAGGCAACTGAGCGGGGTAAATTGGTTGATACGGCTAAGGCGTATGCTGGGCTTGTTTGCCTTTTTTTACGCCTGTCTGCACTTTCTGACTTATCTGGTTTTGGATCAGTTTTTCGATTGGTCAGCAATAGCCAAAGACATCCTGAAACGCCCCTACATTACTGTCGGTTTTGCGGCGTTCTTGCTCCTGATTCCTTTGGCCGTAACCTCCACCAATGCTATGCAGCGCCGACTCGGCGGCAAAAATTGGAAACGCTTACACCGCTTAGCCTACCTGATCGCCGGCGCCGGCGTAGCGCACTTTGCCTGGCTGGTAAAAAAAGATTTAAGCAGGCCCTTGCTGTTTGGCGCAGTGCTGGCCGTGTTATTGGGCTTGCGCTGGTTTTATCGTTTTAGAGCTAGCCGTTTACGTCGTTCATATTCCTCGGTTTAGACTAGGCTTATACTTTTTACGCTTTGCAAAGGGATACTAAGTTGCAAACTATTAGACCCAATGTCATCGATATCGAAGCCTCCGGTTTTGGCTTCGATAGTTATCCCATCGAAGTAGGCGTGGTGTTGGGTAACGGGCAAAAATATTGCGCGCTGATCAAGCCTGCGAGTGATTGGAGTTATTGGGATGAGCAGGCCGAACGGGTGCATGGCTTGAGCCGCGAGACACTATACAGTTCCGGAAAGCCTATCTCTCTGGTGGCCAGCGAACTAAATGATTTTTTAGCGGGTAAAACAGTGTATAGCGACGGTTGGGTGGTCGACAAGCCGTGGTTATCTCGCTTGTTTTTTCGGTGCGGCGTACAGCCGGGCTTTTATCTCAGCGCGTTGGAAATGATATTGAAAGAAGCGCAAATGGATATCTGGAGCCAAACCAAACGGCAAGTGATCCAGGATTTAGCCCTGATGCGTCACCGAGCCAGTACCGATGCCTTAATCATTCAGGAAACCTATGCGCGTACCCGGCAATTGATTAATGGTGGATTAGCACCGGCTTGATCTTGCATTGATTGCTGAAATTCGCCTCTTGAATCGTACCGAATTTGCCTAAAGTTGATAACTGTCCGTGGCCTTGATAGCCTATGCCGCCGGCCGGAGCTTCGCGGGGTATTTGGCGGAAAAAAATGAGCCAGGGTTGGTACCAACCCGATAATTATAATAAACGAGAAAATCGAGAGCTCGTACCATGAAACTGGAAACCCAATTTAGCAATCAGCAACTCAAGCGCATCAACGTTCAAGGCATACTTTACATGTGTTCCTGTCCGTCGCAAGTTGGCGGGCAGATCGATAGCTTGCGTAAGCTGTTCGATTACCAGGCCAATTGTGCCGAACGTAGCGCCAGCGACATACAAACCAAGGTGCATCAACGCATCGCCGACGCCACTGAAAAAGCTCATCTGATCATGGAACAGTGTCTGAAAGACATCCTGGAACTGGAAGGCTGGGACCCGGAAACCCTGGAAATGCCGGCTGGCTTGCGGACTTTGCTGGAACAAGAAATAGACAGCGAGTAAGCAAGTGCAGGCAATTCCTTGGGTGAGTGCGTGAGTTGGATTAACGAAAAAATCCAGCGTGGTTTAGAGGCTAGCCTATTTAATTTTGTGTGCAGGGACTGCCTTCATTGCCCGTATTTCTTTTCCAATTCCCGTGATAAGGCGTCGGCTTCCTCGTCGGACATGTTTTCCAATTCGTGCAGACTTTTTCCGGTCACTTGTTTTACCGCCGCTGCGCCTTGGCCTTGGTTAAGCGCACTGCGGGCTTCTTGAGCCAAGCGATTGGCCTCGTCCGTGGTTTGTTTGATCTTGGCATCGTACAAGCGATTCACTTCCGCATCTGATTTGCCCTTGGCCGCCGCACCCAGGTTTTTGCGCTTGCTCTCCATCATTTCCTGGTTGGCTTTGGCATTCGCGGCGTCGATCATTTTTTGTGCCTCGCGTTGTTTGGCTTGTTCGGCGCGCTGCGTGGCTTCCCGCTGTGCTTGTTCTTGCGCTTCCAGTTCCGGGTCCCAGTCGGCCAGGACATTGGTGTTAAATACTGTGATCAAGATCAGTACGATAACGCGATTCATGAAGAGGTCTCCTGGGGATGCGATTTTAATTATTGTGGGTTGTTCAATCTAGTCGAAAAAGTCTTTGCAGACGGCTATTCACTGTAGTCGCGCCTCCTCAGGCCTGTCAATCAATTGTGCGGCAGGTATTCGAATATTCAGTCGTACAGTTAACCTTGTGTCGTATTTCCGGCAATCTTTGCATGGTATTGTTGGGTTTGTTAGGTAGCAGACAGAGGCTAGGTTGATCAAAACGCCAATTGTCTTACCATTTCAAAGGTTTTACGCCTGCCGGTTGGCCGGCATAGATGTTGCTCTGGCTTTGCGGGGCAAGCCCAGTCACCACGGTGGTTGGGCTTGCAACTCGCATAATAACAATCAAGGGTTTTCACCGTCCGGGATTAACTGGATCGGCACAACCGCGGGGGCGGTTTTGAAAACTTGCTGTTTGAAGATACTGGATAACAACAATCAGCGCCGAAAATCGCGTGGTTTCGTCAAGCCAGTCACTTCGATTAGCCATAACGACGACTGGAGTATCGATGATCGAAACCTTTTACGATGTGATGCGCCGGCAGGGCATCACCCGCCGCAGTTTTCTGAAGTTTTGCAGCTTAACGGCTGCGTCGCTGGGTTTGAGTCCGGCCTTCGCGCCGAAAATCGCTCACGCGATGGAAACCAAGCCGCGCATCCCGGTGTTGTGGTTGCACGGCCTGGAATGCACTTGCTGCTCGGAATCCTTCATCCGCTCCGGCCATCCCTTGGCCAAAGATGTGATTTTGTCGATGCTGTCGTTGGATTACGATGACACCATCATGGCCGCCGCCGGCCATAACGCCGAAGCCATCGTTACCGAGATCGTCGAAAAATACAAAGGCAATTACATCCTGGCCGTGGAAGGCAATCCGCCGCTGGCCGAAGACGGCATGTATTGCATCATCGGCGGCAAGCCCTTTGTCGAGCAGCTCAAATACGCTGCCGAAAGCTGCAAAGCCATCATTTCCTGGGGCTCTTGCGCTTCCTGGGGTTGCGTGCAAGCCGCCAAACCCAATCCAACCCGCGCCACGCCGGTCCACAAAGTACCCGGCTTGGCCGACAAACCCATTATTAAAGTCCCTGGTTGCCCGCCGATTGCCGAGGTGATGACCGCTGTGGTGGCTTATCTATTAACGTTCGACAAACTGCCGACCCTGGACAAACAAGGCCGGCCGCAGATGTTCTACAGCCAACGCATCCACGACAAATGCTACCGGCGGCCACATTTCGACGCCGGCCAATTTGTCGAACAATGGGACGACGAAGCCGCCCGCCAAGGCCATTGTCTGTACAAAATGGGCTGCAAAGGGCCAACCACTTATAACGCCTGCTCCACGGTGAAATGGAACGAAGGCACCTCGTTTCCGATTCAATCCGGCCACGGCTGTATCGGTTGTTCCGAAGACGGTTTCTGGGATAAAGGCAGCTTTTACGACCGCCTCACAGGTATCAACCAATTTGGTATCGAAGCCAATGCCGATGTGGTCGGTGGCACTGCCGCCGCGATTGTGGGCGCCGGCGTCGCCGCGCATGCCGGTTTGACGGCTTTGCATAACGCCAAACAAGCCGGGGATAAACAACCAGGAGCGCAGCAATAATGACAGTCCGAAACACCCCCAACGGTTTTAATTTAAACGATGCCGGCCGTCGCGTCGTGGTCGATCCGGTCACCCGTATCGAAGGCCACATGCGCTGCGAAGTCAACATCGACGACGACAACATCATCCGTAACGCCATCTCCAGCGGCACCATGTGGCGCGGGCTGGAAGTGATTTTAAAAGGCCGCGACCCGCGCGACGCCTGGGCTTTCGTGCAACGTATCTGCGGCGTCTGCACCGGCACCCATGCACTGACCTCGGTGCGGGCGGTGGAAGATGCGCTGAAAATCAAGATTCCGGAGAACGCCAACTCGATCCGTAACATCATGCAGCTGAGTCTGCAGGCGCACGATCACTTGGTGCATTTCTATCATTTGCATGCCTTGGATTGGGTGAATCCGGTCAATGCCTTGAAGGCCGATCCAGTGGCAACCTCGGTCTTGCAACAACAGATTTCGCCCAGCAATCCCAAATCGTCGCCCGGCTATTTTCGCGATACCCAAAGTCGTCTGAAAAAGTTCGTCGAATCCGGCCAGCTTGGCCCGTTCAAAAATGGCTACTGGACTAATCCGGCTTATTTACTACCACCGGAAGCCGATTTGTTGGCGGTCACGCATTATCTGGAAGCGCTGGATTTTCAGAAAGACATCATGAAAATCCGCACCATCTTCGGCGGCAAGGACCCGCATCCGAACTGGCTGGTGGGTGGCGTGCCGTGTGCGATCAATCTGGACGGCGTCGGCGCGGTGGGGGCGATCAATATGGAGCGCTTGAATCTGGTGTCTTCGATCATCGACCGCACGATTACTTTCATCGATCAGGTCTATATCCCGGATTTATTGGCTATCGCTCAGTTCTACAAAGGTTGGATGTACGGCGGTGGTTTGGCCGGTGCCAGCATGCTGTCTTACGGCGACATTCCGGATAAGGCCAACGATTATTCCGCCGCCAATTTATTGATGCCGCGCGGCGCGATCATCAACGGCGATTTGACTAAAGTCCACGAAGTCGATTTGACCGACCCCGAGCAGATCAAGGAATACGTGCCGCACTCTTGGTACAAATACCCTGACGAAGCACTGGGATTGCATCCCTATGATGGCATCACCGAACCGAACTATAAAATCGGTGCCAAAACCAAGGGCGACCGCACTAACATCCAGGAACTGGATGAAAGCGCCAAATATTCCTGGATCAAAGCCCCACGCTGGCGCGGCCATGCCATGGAAGTGGGTCCGTTGGCGCGCTACGTCATCGGCTACGCGCAAGGTAACAAGGAAATTACCGAGCAGATCAATTTTGTTTTAAAAAACCTGGACGTGCCTGTCAGTGCCTTGTTCTCCACCTTGGGCCGTACCGCCGCCCGTGGTTTGGAAGCGCAATGGGCCGCCGGCAAGATGCGTTACTTCATGGACAAAATGATCGCCAATCTGAAAACCGGCGATTTAGCCACCGCCAACGTCGAGCGTTGGGACCCGGAAACCTGGCCGAGCAGCGTCAAAGGCGTGGGCTTTACCGAAGCGCCGCGTGGGGCCTTGGGCCACTGGCTGAAAATCGAAGACACCAAAATCGCCAATTACCAATGCGTGGTGCCTACCACCTGGAACGGTTCACCGCGCGACGAGCAAGGCAATATCGGTGCCTTCGAGGCTTCGTTGATGAACACTAAAGTCGAGGTGCCGGACGAACCCGTGGAAATTTTGCGTACGTTGCACAGTTTCGACCCGTGTCTGGCTTGCTCGACCCATGTGATGAGCCCGGACGGTACCGAATTAACCAGTGTCAAAGTCAGATAAGGAATAGCCATGAAAAATTTGTTTTCGCTTCTGTTTCTGCTGGCGCTGGCCGGCAACGCCCAAGCCCATAGTCATCCGGGTATCGATAGCTTTACCCATGCCCTGGAGCATCTGTTGTGGATTCAAGGCCTGTCCATGCCCTACGCCTTGGGAGGCACTTTGATATTGTTGGTGCTGGCTGTGGTGGCGGTTTGCTGGGCTAGCCGCTGGCGGAGACCTTTATGAGCGCGCCGCTGGCTCCGGTTTATGTTTACGAACTGCCGGTCAGGCTCTGGCATGCGGTCAATGCCTTGGCGATTACCGTGCTGGCGGTTAGCGGCTATCTGATTGCATCGCCGTTACCGTCCCCGGTCGGCGAAGCCAGCGAACATTTTCTGATGGGCTATATCCGCTTCGCGCATTTTGCGGCGGGCTATGTATTGGCGATAGGTTTGTTGGGGCGTTTGTACTGGGCCTATGCCGGCAACGAACACGCCCGGCAAATCTTTTTTCCACCTTTGCTGCAAGCGCATTTCTGGGCTGGCGTCCTACAGGAAGTGCGTTGGTATGCCTTTATAGCCAAAGCGCCGCACCATTACATTGGCCACAACCCGTTGGCGATTTTAGCGATGCATTT
Organism: Methylomonas fluvii; assembly: GCF_014850975.1. GTDB lineage: Bacteria > Pseudomonadota > Gammaproteobacteria > Methylococcales > Methylomonadaceae > Methylomonas > Methylomonas fluvii. Next base: position 1,436,019 of record NZ_JACXST010000001.1, read on the forward strand.
TGTATTGGTGTGGGGCTCGCTGTTCATGATCTTCACCGGCTTTGCCTTGTACGGCGAAGGCGAGGGCCAAGGCAGTTGGCAATATGCCTTGTTCAGCAGTTGGCTACTGCCGCTGTTCGGTGATAGTCAAACCGTACACACCTGGCATCATCTAGTGATGTGGTTCATCGTCTGCTTTGTGTTGATTCATATTTATGTCGCGGTGCGCGAAGACAAATTGTCCGGGCAAAGCATGCTGGCCACGATAGCAACCGGCTGGCGCACCTTTAAAGACGATAAGCCGGTGGACGATGCCCACTAAATGCGTAGGGTGGGCACGGTTTTGGTGCCCACGCGGATTCGAACGGTGGGCACTTGACCGTGCCCACCCTACGCTTGTCTGAGCGGTCCATGGCAAGTACTCCATTCAACATCCTGCTACTCGGCATCGGCAACCTGTTGTGGGCCGACGAAGGCTTTGGCGTGCGCGTCATCGAACATCTGCAAAAATACTACCGCTTCCCGGATAACGTGCAAGTGGTGGATGGCGGCACGCAAGGGGTTTATCTGATCGAACATGTGCAAGCGGCGGACATATTGATTGTGTTCGACGCGGTCGATTACGGCTTGCCGCCTGCCACCATGAAGCGGGTCGAAAACGATGAGGTGCCGAATTTCCTCGGTGCCAAGAAAATGAGCCTGCATCAAACCGGCTTTCAGGAAGTGTTGGCGCTGGCGCAAATGCTCGGTCAGTATCCGCAACATTTATTGTTAATCGGCGTGCAGCCCGAAGAGCTGGAAGATTACGGCGGCAGCCTGCGGCCCGCCGTCAAGGCGCAGATTCAACCGGCCATCGATATGGCTTTGACCTATTTACAAGACTTTTCTGTACAGGCCGAATGCGTCGGTACCCCGCTGGAATTGGCCGATCCGATCTTAAATATCCAACGCTACGAACAGGAACGTCCTACGCCCGAACAAGCCTGCCGGCTGGGCGACGAACGTATCGTATTATCCGCTGCTTTTGAAGTGAAACCGCCACCGGCGTCCGACCAGCCCAGTCTGCAAGTCGATGTCGATTTCCGGGGCAAATACTGATGTGTATCGGCATCCCCATGCAAGTCATCGAATCGCGTGGCGATACCGCACTGTGTGAATACCGCGGCCAAACTACGCTGATCGACATGATGTTGGTCGGCGAACAAGCCGCCGGCACTTGGTTGCTGGTATTCCTGGACGCGGCGCGGGAAGTTATCACCGCCGAAAAAGCTCGCCAAATCGCCGATGCCTTGGAAGCCATGCGCTTAGCCATGCAAGGCGAAACCAACTTCGACCATTTATTCGCTGACCTGGTCGACCGCGAACCCGAGCTGCCGGAGTTTTTACGCACATGAGCACGCCCTTGCTGGATCAGTTGCACACCCGCCATGGCCTGCCACTGCTGGATGCCGACAGTTACGACAACTTTATTTACGGCCACGACACCGTGGTGTTGTTCTTTGCCAACGACCCGGTCATGTTTCCGGAAAGCCACGACGTCGCGGTGATATTGCCGGAGCTGTTAAAGGTGTTTGCCGGCCGATTGCATGGTGCGCTGGTCGATAAAACCATCGAACGCGAGCTGCAGGCCAAGTTTCACTTTAGCAGTTGGCCGTCCTTGGTATTTTTGCGCGGCGGCGACTATTTGGGTGTGATTACCGGGATCAAGGATTGGGCGGAATACGGGCAGGAGTTTGTCAGGATTCTTGCAGCCGAGCCGGGGCAGCCGCCGGGGTTTGATCTTGGGAAGGTTTGTGGGGTTGGACAAGCTTAGTTTTTAAAAATGTAGGTTGGGTTAGCTCGTTAGAGCGTAACCCAACACTCGAAGCTCAACGCCTTTCTGTAGCTAGTGTTCTTCGTGGTCGAGGATTAAATTCTCACCCGCTCTTTAACAATTTGGTGTCGCTATCGCGACGGGTGTTTTGAAGTCGGGTCTCGGCCCGACGGCCGAAATACTTTCTTTTGCGTGGCCAAAAGAAAGTATTCAAAGAAAAGGCCACCCGGTATTCCGCCTTAATCCTGCGCTTCTCGCTTTTGCCGAGGGTTTTCGGAAGGGCCATCCCTGGCCCTCCGAAAACGAGCGGCATCCTTGCCGCTCCCCTTCGGGCTGATCTCGCCAAAAGCTGCGATGCTCGGGGCGGAATAACGGGAATCCTTCACTTCAGCGGTTATTATGTGTAGCAAAGATTTTTTGGTAGGCTGGGTTGGAACGATAGTGTAAACCCAGCTTCTGTCTATATTCGTTCCTATCCGAGATTACATTTATTACGTGCCTTTCGTGGAAGACAACGAAACGATATTTCTGAAAAATATCATTCCAAGTCGTAAATATCACAAGCAATATTTTAAAGAGGTTCATCATGACCACTGAACTATCGGTTGAAGAACAAGGGATTGTCGATTATGTCGAAGGCGGTGCGGCTGTTAGTATCAATAATCTGGACGATGAAAAAAGCCGGTACGGCCAGATTGCCCGTGATCAGATCGGCAAAAAGAAAACGGTCAGTATTCGGTTGTTGGAAAGCGATCTCGAACGTTTGAAGGCGCAGTCGGTTAGCCAGGGATTGCCGTATCAGGTTTTGATTAGTTCGTTGATACATCAGTATGCGAATGGGAAGATTAAATTTGATGCTTGATGAGTGAGTGTTTCTAGTTTGCTGGTTCCCGGCCTCCAGGTTTTTGCTGGTTCCCAACCTCCAGGTTGGGAACCATTGCCTTGGAAGCTCTAGCTTCCAATCTTGTGGATAAAATGTGTCGCTGTCGCGACGGGTGTTTTGAAGCCGGGTCTCGGCCCCACAGCCGAAATACTTTCTTTTGCGTGGCCAAAAGAAAGTATTCAAAGAAAAGGCCACCCGGTATTCCGCCTTAATCCTGCGCTTCTCGCTTTTGCCGAGGGTTTTCGGAAGGGCCATCCCTGGCCCTCCGAAAACGAGCGGCATCCCTGCCGCTCCCCTGCGGGCTGATCTCGCCAAAAGCTGCGATGCTCGGGGCGGAATAACGGGGACAACCCCGTCGCCAGATGAAAGGTTGTAAGATTATTTTGAACGCTAGGTTTGTAATTGTGTTGTAGGATGCTGCCGACGTAAGGTGGGGAGGAGTCCATATAAGGCGCATCGTTCGCGACCGATGCGATGCGCTTCACTCCGTTCAGCACATCCTACAGGACTAAACACCTACCATTAGTTAAGTATTTGATCGAAAAGTGCATTGCCTCAAGGCTAATTAAACAGAGGGGGCGCGTGGCATATTTAACCAGACCGTTTTATAAATAGATGTTGATTATTTTTTGCTTGGCAATAGAATGGAGGTGCGGAGGTTCATTGACATGCGAATGATTTTAATTATTTGTTTTTTAGTAATACCAAATATATGTAAAGCAATTGTTCCGATCAAAAATCAAGATAATGAGGTGTTAAATGAAACGTATATAGCCAAAAGTGGTTATATTTATTTAGCAGATGCCTTGAAAAAAGAAATACAACCTGCTGGGTTGGCATATATACCTGCCGGTACAAGATTTCTAGCACATAACAAAATTCTTAATTATGAAGGGAGGTCGTGGCGCTTAATTCTTACGGAAAATGGATTGTATGGTTACATAATTGATAGTTCTGATAATTATTGGAAGCCTAGTGTTATTGATATTTTTATAAAAAATCAGTTGGTTTCTATTGTTAAGATGAGTTACAACATTAAAATACCTCTTTCCAAGTCGGAGGTTAATGTAACGCTCACTCCAAGTGAAATTTATCAAATTGTCAGAGAGTCAGAAGAAGGTGTAGTTATTCTGATTGGGCAGGACAAGCTTCCTGAAATTAAAGATGCAAATTTCCATATAACTGTTCCAAAGGAAGTGGTTTCTGTTTACAGAAAGGATAATTTTCTTAAGCATGAATCGATAAACAAGTTTGTCGACAAAAAAGTCGAAGGCGCTCCTGCGTTATTTAAAGAATGTGGCAGAGAGCAAATTACTACGTCAAAATCAGGCGGTAATTTTGGGATAAGTGTTGAAAAGTTTTTTAGCGCGATCAATATGGGCGTTAATGCAGAAATAGAAAAAAATGAAATACTTTCTTTTGAAAAAGATGTAAGTGTTGCGAGATGGTATTATGAAAGAACGGATAAAATGGGTTATTATGCTTTGACAAAAAAAACAGATTGTGTGTCTCAGAAATCAGTATACAGTATTATGTATTCAGGTGGAGAAGAGCTAAAATTTAATGAAGAAGTTTTAGATAAAAAGTTAAGTCTAGTTGCTACGGGGCAGGTTCTGCTCACGTGTCTTGATAACTACTTTGTTTTATCAAGGATACTGAAAGACAGAGGGTTCTCAGAAGAAGAGATACCTTTTATAATTTCAAGAGTTTCAAAAATTCAATCTCCAGCAGGACAGTGTAATAAAGATAATCAGAAACCGCAGAATACAATGATTTAAATATTAAATTCCTTTAAAAGTTAAGTATGGTAGGCTATTTTTTTCGGATATTGGAAACATCTTGCTAAGTAGAGTGGGCAATTTTGCCTATCGATGACTACTTTCATTCGTTGCGCGGCAAATATTACGCTAGGTTCCTTTCCGCGTGGGCGCGAAAACAGTGCGCCCACCCTAAATTTTTGAGATTCGTTTTAAATTTTGGGTTTGTTTTACTCCCGTTATTCCACCCCGAGCATCGCAGCTTTTGGCGAGAATAGCCCGATAGGGGAGCGGCAAGGATGCCGCTCGTTTTCGGAGGGCCAAGGATGGCCCTTCCGAAAACCCTCGCCAAAAGTGAGAAGCGCAGGAAATTGGCGAAATGTCGGGTGGCTTTTCTTTTGGTGACTTTTCTTTGGCCAAACAAAGAAAAGTTACTCGGCCGTCGGGCCGAGACCCGACATCTAAAACCATCCTCGCGATAGCGACACCAAATAAACAAACTCCTGTAAATCCAACAGACAACTCGAATCAATAGCCAAAACATGACCTCAATAAATCTCCCCATTTTCGGCCAAGGCTCCCAACCCGCCGAGGAAGACGGCGTCGAGCTGGAGTATCTGGCGATGCCGGAAGAAATGGCCACTTACCGGATGCCGCAGATTTCCATTGATCTGAACAACGCGGACTTGGCTCAGGCCAAACAGGTGCTGCAGCAACTCGAACAGGACTTAGCCACTTACCCGGCAGCCAGCGCAACCATAGACTTGATACCGCTGGATCAAACCAATCGCCAGTTCGTTGACGAACTGCTCGGCGAAGGCGAAGTCAGCATGTTGTGCGGCGGCGTGCAAACCCAGCGGATACAGGAATCGGTGCTGGCCGGCGTCTGGCGCTCGCAACGCCTCGACGCGCAAAAGCAGATCGTCACCGATACCTTGGAAGTCGGCATCATCCCGCAAGCCATCTTGCAAACCGCTTTTGCCGATGCCGTCGAGCATATCGATACCGACATGCGCGCGCTGCCGGACGGTGTGATGAACGCGCCGCCGCTGCTGGCCGAGTTAAATGCCAAGATCGCCACGTATCAACCGGGTGCCGAGGCGCATGTGATCAATTTAAGTTTGTTGCCGCAAACCGAGCAGGATTTGGCGCTTCTGGAACAGCGCTTGGGCCAGGGGACGGTGACTATTCTGTCGCGCGGTTACGGCAATTGCCGGATCGACGCCACGGCCACCCGTAATGTTTGGTGGGTGCGCTACTTCAATTCTCAGGATACCTTGATCCTCAACACTCTGGAAGTCAGCGACGTGCCCAATGTGGCTTGCGCCTCGGCGGAAGACATTGCCGACAGCCACCAGCGTTTGCAGGAAATTTTGCAGGTGTATTTGTGAGCGAAGGCTTCTTCGCCGGTGCTTACGGCGGCGATGCCGCCAACTTGCCGGCCGACGCCAAGCTGGAATGCAAGATTTGCTGGCATGTCTACGACCCAGCCGCAGGCGACGCCGTCTGGCAAGTGCTGCCCGGCACGTCCTTTGCCGACTTGCCGGACCATTGGAGCTGCCCACAATGCGGCGCGCCCAAACAGGGTTTTTTGGTGTTGGACGACTAAACATGCAATGGCAGGACGGCGAACAGATTAGACAGACGCTGGAGCGCGTGTTTAATGACATCCTCAGCCAGCGGATGCACGACGTGCCGGTAGTGAATCAAGTGCTGGCGGTGCGGGCGCTGGGTTTTAACCGCTACAACGCCAATTGGGCGGGGGTGTTGATTACGCCGTGGTTTATGAATGTGTTGCTGCTGCCGGGGCTGGAGAGCGCGTGGATAACGCAGCCACCCGGCAGCAAGTTTGAACAGGCATTTCCCTTCGGTAGTTTCGAATTTACGGTTGCCGATGAAGCGCAACTGGGGCGCTACGCGCAGTGTTCGTTGTTTTCGCCGATGTTTCAATTTGCCGATCAAGCGGCGGCAGAGGCTGCTGCCAACAGTGCGTTACAAGCGTTGTTGGCCGTACCCGCGCCGCGCGCGATGAGTCGCCGCGATTTGTTGCGCGGCAATTTGGTAAGACCTTAAGTGACGCCGGCGGGTGAGATTCATATCGAGCTGATGCATCGAGCCGGCCGGGTCGATTCGGTGACGATAGCTTCAACCCGGCCCGAGGCGGCGCGAGTGTTGGTGGATAAAACCCCGGAGCAGGTGTTGAGCATGGTGCCGCTGCTGTTTTCCTTATGCGGCAATGCTCAGGCCTACGCCGCGCTATTGGCTTGCCGCGCCGCCTTGGGATTGGCTGCCGAGCCGGTAGCCGACGCCGCTCGGGAAGGCTTGGTGCAACTGGAAGCCGTGCGGGAACACGCTTGGCGCATATTGCTGGACTGGCCGGCTTTGTTGGGACAGCCCGCAGATAAAGCCGCTATGGCGACCTTATTGAAACTGGACAGGCAATTTAAAGCGTGTTTGTTCGTCGATGGCGAGGCGTTTAGCTTGGATAGCCGCTTGCTGATCAATGTGCCGGGTTTTAATGGCTTGATTGCCGAGTTGACCGACTTAATCGATCGCGCGATTTTCGGCGGTGGCTTGGGCCGGTTTCTGGCGATTACTGACGCAGCGCAATTGCTCGATTTTGTGGCTGGCAACACGGGTTTGGCTGCCCAACTATTGAACGCCCTGTACCAACGGGATTGGTTGGCGCTGGGCAATAGTTCAGTGGCTTGTTTGCCGGAACTTGAATACGCCGAGTTGCATCAGCAGATGCACAACGCGGATTTATCGGCATTTTGCCTGGCCCCACAGTGGCAAGGCCGTTGTTACGAAGCGACGCCACTCAGTCGCCAACAAGCGCAGCCGTTGATCGCGGAATTACAAAGCCGATACGGCAGGGGTTTGTTGGTGCGGTTTGTGGCGGTATTGCTGGAAGTAACGGCTATTCCAAAGCACGTCGCTCCGCCCACTCGCGCGACAGTCGGCGGGGCAGGTGGTGTCGGTCTGGCGCAAGTGCAGGCCGCGCGCGGCTTGTTGATTCATCGTCTGGCCTTACGTCAAGGCCGGGTGTACGATTACCGCATTGTCGCGCCGACCGAATGGAATTTTCATCCCGACGGCGTGCTGGCCCAGGGTTTAAAGGCTTTGCAGGCGACCGATGCCGATGATTTGCGGCGACAGGCGGAATGGTTAATTCAGGCGGTGGACCCTTGCGTGGCCTATCGTGTGACATTGCATAAACAGTAGGCTACGCACCGCGTACCGTCGAGAGCTGGTAATCATCATGCACGAAATGTCGCTCTGCGAGAGCGTGTTACAGATCATCGAACAACAGGCCAAGGTCCAGCAATTTGCCAAGGTCAAAACCGTGTGGCTGGAGATTGGTGCCTTGTCCGGCGTGGAGCCGGAGGCGATGCAGTTTAGTTTTGAAGTGGTGATGCAAGGCTCCTTGGCCGCACAGGCCAAGCTGGAAATTATCCAAGTGCCGGGCGTGGCCTGGTGTATGCCGTGCGGCTGCGAGGTGCTGGTGCAACAGTTGTACGATGAATGCCCGCACTGTGGCAGTCATCAATTACAGATAGTCGACGGCGATCAAATGCGAATTAAAGAATTGGAGGTAGAGTAATGTGCGGCGTATGCGGCTGCGGCGAGGGCCATATTCACTCGCACGACGAACCACACGATCACGAGCATGCTCATGATCACCACCACGGTCATGACCACGGCCATCACCACCACGAACATACGGCAGAACACGCGCACGCGCCGGGCTTGACCCAAGCGCGGATGGTGCAGATAGAGCAGGATATTCTTGCGAAAAACAATCGCTATGCCGACGAAAACCGCCGTTATTTCAGTGAGCGCGGCATGCTGGCGTTGAACTTGGTGTCCAGCCCCGGCTCCGGCAAGACCACGCTGTTGACCGAAACGATACTGCGGTTAAAAGACGAGTTGAGCATGGCGGTGATCGAAGGCGACCAACAAACCGCGCGCGACGCCGACCGCATCCGCGCCACCGGCGTGCCGGCGCTGCAAATCAACACCGGCAAGGGCTGTCATCTGGACGCTCACCGGGTGGGCCATGGCTTGGAAAGTCTGAATCTGCCTGCGCAGAGCTTGTTGTTTATTGAAAACGTCGGCAACTTGGTCTGCCCGTCGGCGTTTGATTTGGGCGAAGCGCACAAAGTGGTGATTTTGTCGGTGACCGAAGGCGAGGACAAGCCGATCAAATACCCGGACATGTTCCATGCCGCCGATCTGATGATTTTAAACAAAACCGATCTGCTGCCTTATCTGGATTTTGATAGCGCGCAATGCATTCAATACGCTAAGCAGGTTAATCCGCGCATCAAGGTATTGTCGCTATCGGCCAAGACCGGCGAGGGCATGGAAAACTGGTTGACCTGGCTGCGGGCCGAGATGGCTTTGCAGCGCATAGCGTATGCTTAACGCTCTTTAACCCTTATTGCCGACACCACTATGTGCCTAGCCCTGCCTGCCCAAATTACCGACATCGATTTCACTACGCAGATGGCGATTGCCTCCGTGGACGGCGTCAAGGTCGAAGTCTCGCTGGCATTGGTCGATGATGTGAAAGTCGGCGATTACGTGCTGGTGCATGTCGGCTACGCGCTGAACAAGATCGACGAAGAAGAGGCGTTAAAAACCTTGGCGCTGTTTGCCGAAGCAGGTCTGACGGCGTCATGAAATACATAGACGAATTTCGTCAGCATGATCTGGCCCAGCAACTGGCTAACAGCATTGCGCAAACCGTTAATCCGGACCGCCATTACCGGTTGATGGAGTTTTGCGGCGGCCATACCCACGCGATTTTTCGTTACGGTGTGCAGGGTTTAATGCCGAGCAATGTCGAATTCATCCACGGCCCCGGTTGTCCGGTGTGCGTGTTGCCGACCGGGCGCATCGACAATGCCATTCAATTGGTCGAGCAGCACGAGGTGATACTTTGTACCTATGCCGATCTGATGCGGGTGCCGGGCGGCGTGGGTTCCCGACCCACTGCCGCACTTCCACCATCCATGGCGGTCGCCTCAAGCCGCAACAGCCTGTTGAAAGCCAAAGCGGCTGGCGGCGATATTCGTATGGTGTATTCCACGCAAGATGCGCTGAAAATCGCCCGCGACAATCCGGAACGGCAGGTGGTGTTTTTCGCCATCGGCTTTGAGACCACCACGCCACCGACTGCGGTTGCCATCAAACAGGCGCAGGCCGAGGGGCTGACTAATTTCTCGGTGTTTTGTAATCACGTGCTGACGCCGGCAGCGATGCAAGCCATTCTGGATGCGCCGGAGCCGGTACAAATCGACGCGTTTCTCGGCCCGTCGCACGTCAGCAGTGTGATCGGCAGCCGGCCTTACGAAACCTTTTCTGAGCACTACGCCAAGCCCATCGTCATCGCCGGGTTCGAGCCGCTGGACGTGATGCAATCGGCCTTGATGTTGATCCGCCAACTCAATGCCGGTCAGCATACAGTGGAAAACGAATACAGCCGCGCGGTGACCCGCGACGGCAATCTCAAAGCGCAAGCGTTGATGGCCGAGATATTCGAGTTACGGCCGCATTTTGAATGGCGCGGTTTGGGTTTGATTCCGCACAGTGCTTTGAAGTTAAAAGCTGATTACGCCGAGTTCGACGCCGAACAGCGCTTCGATATGCCAGCCATCCAAGCCAGCGATGTGAAAGGCTGCGAGTGTCCGGCTATCTTGCGCGGCGCGAAAAAGCCTCAGGATTGCAAACTGCTAGGCACCGTCTGCACCCCGGAAAACCCGATGGGCTCGTGTATGGTGTCGTCGGAAGGGGCTTGCGCGGCCTATTGGAGTTACGGACGGCTGCGGCAAAGTTAGAAAAAGCGGGCGCCGTGTAACGCCCGCTTGGGTGGCCCGTGTTTAGCGGACGCGGCGTGCGGCTTATTTATAGATTTCCGCTGCCGCCGCTTTCAGTTTGGCTTCGTCGCCTTGCATCGGTTTCATCATGGGGTTTGTCGAGGCTTTGGCACCGGCGACCAAATCGTCGGCGGTTTTGAATTTAGCTTTCAAGGCATCCACGGCCGGCGCGACCGAACCGTTATGGCAACCTTTGCAAGTAGCCGCCGCATCGGCGCTGGCCAGTGAAGGCGTGATGGCAACAGCTGCCAGTGTCAATAAAGCGAGTAGATTTGTTTTCATGAACGTTACCTCGTGTTAATTATTATTTTTAGACTACGGTCCTGACAGTCGCTCAGACCGCTGGTGCGGATGATTTTAGGCATCGGCATGGGTTTTCTACCATAGCCGGAAATTCCAGGCAATCGCTTAAGGGTTTGGGAGAGGCGATAACCGGTGTCGCGGGGTATGGCGAGTCTGGTCATGCCGTATATTGACGGGCATTGAATAACTGTTCTAGAAAGTGACGGGCTGCGCTGGTGTTCAGTAAACCGCGTCGTGATCGCCAATATTGATGGGAATAATCCGACCGTCTTCGATCAATAATTCCAGGGTAATGCGGTAGGACAAATTGATGGAAACCGAATGCAGCCCAGCCAACTTGCCTTGTAACGGATGCAAACGGAGCGACGGGTGAAACGGATTGGCTTCCAGTAACTGTAAGGTCTTTAAGTACGGTTGCCGTAGTGCCGGATGGCGTTTGATAAAGCGTGCGGCTTTTTTGTTGTATTGCTCGGTAAAAACCAAGGCATACGCCATTACAGGGTGTCCAGTCGCGCCAAATGCGCTTCCGGCGACTCCTGCGTGAAGCGGCCGGCCGTCAAATCCGCGCGGGTTTGCGCCAGCGCCGCATCCAGTTCGCATTCGCGCAAATAGTGGTAATGGGCGATGTCCATCACCACAAAACGCTCCTTGCCGCGCACCGACACCACCGCTTCCGGTGCCTCGGCCAGCGCCGCCTCGATAGCAGCGACACCTTTGGTTTTTAAATCGTTGGCGCTAATGTGCGACATCCGCATTCCCGTCAGTTAAGTTAGGTGTTAATGGTGTGCTTAATCGTGTGATTAATCAAGCGATCTTTTATACTCAGAAAAGCAGGGCTATATGTCGCTCAGCATCTACTGCCTGTACACCATTGGGCATGGAAGGCCCTTTTGGGCTTGTTTCAAACGTGCTTGAGCTGCGGTTGAACGCGCGTATCTAAATGGATACAATTGACCCATGAATTATGTTGTGCAGCAAACGGAATCGTTTGCAAAATGGCTGGCGTCTTTAAAAGACCTGCGCGCCAAAACTGCAATCTACCGCCGCATTGACAGGGCGCAGGCCGGCAATCTTGGCGACACCAAAGCGGTGGGCGAAGGTGTTTGCGAGATGCGCATTGATCTCGGTGCGGGTTACCGCGTTTATTACACAATACGAAACGGCATGATGATTATTTTGTTGGCCGGCGGCGATAAGTCCAGCCAACAGTCTGATATTCAACGTGCGATTAAACTGGCTAAAGAGGTTTGAAACATGAGCGAACAACTACTGCCCTTCGATATGGCCACGCTATTGGATAGCGACGAAGCAGTCAGCGAATACCTTAACCAAGTGCTGGAAGAAGGCGATAGCGACGAACTGATCAGAGCCTTGGGCTATATCGCCAAAGCCAAAGGCATGGCCATGATCGCCAAGGAATCCGGCCTGGGCCGCGAAAGTTTGTACAAGGCGCTGGCCCCCGGTGCAAAACCGCGCTTCGACACGGTGTTGAAGGTTATCCGGGCATTGGGGGTTAAATTACATGCCGAACCGGTTTGATGCCGTGCTCGTCCGCGAGCGATGCGCTTCGTTTGTGCTCAGCACCTTCTACGGCTGATGAATATCTTTATCGATGAATCTGGGTCGTTTGTGAATGCCCCTAAGCCAGGATCATGGAATTCTATTGCCGCTTATATGACTCCAGAAGGTGATAGGAAAAATCTTCGAGAAATCGTGAAAAGGCTTAAGCGATTAGCTGGAGAGCCACACAACGTTGAGGTCAAACTCAATCGACTCACTGAGTCCCAATACTTTGACTTTCTGAGTCGACTTGGTGACCTTCACGGTGTCTTATTTTCCGTTGCAACCGATGCCGGGTTAAATGAGCTCGCAGAAATAACTGACCATCAAAGGGGGCAGGTGGAGAAAATTACGGAACATAAGGACAAGATGCACCACGAGACTGCTCGCGAAGGTATTCAGACTCTTTCGGAAAAGTTAGCGGCCCTTGCTCCACAACTCTATATTCAACTTCAATGTCAAGTTTGTCTGCTAGATACCGTTGTCAGAAATGGCGTTCTCTACTTCGCTCAAAGGCAACCAAAACATCTTGGAAGGTTCCGATGGCGAATAGATCAAAAAAATTCAAGTCGAACAGAATATGAAAAGTCGTTTGTATCGCTGACACCGGCATTTCTTCAGACAAGCTCTCTCTCCGAGCCGATGATAATGCTGACGGACGCTGATTATTCGGCATTTGACCGATTCAGTTACTCAGCAAGTGAGCGGCCAACATACTTAAAGGACGCCTACGGTATCAAAATACACGAAAACGGTCCGGTTACTAACATCGGTATGTTGATCCGAAAAGACATTGATTTTGTTGATTCGAAACAAGATCAGGGTGTTCAAGTAGCTGACCTTCTTGCTTCCGGTATTCGACGATGCTTAAGGCAGGAGTTTAGTAATAACGAGCTTGCGGCTCACTTATTGGGGCGACTGATGGTGCAAAACATACGAAAGCAGCCTCCCATAAGTTTTTTAGGATTCACAAAAATGGAAAACCGGCTGCCAGAGGCGGAGACGCGACTGTCTAATATTATGGAGCGTAGCGCTAGGAACATGATCGTTTGTGTATGATTACGCCAAGTAGATACTGCGTGCACTATTTCCGATTCAGCCAAAAAAGGTATGCACCGCATACCTTTTTTGCGCTCCATTTATCGTGGTCTCATAGGTACGCAGTGCGTACCCTACATAGTCGCCCCTGAAAAGCCACAAATTCACGGCTAAAGCATTGAAACACAATAAATAATTGAAGAAAAAGACGGGCAATAATTGCAAGAAATTAGTAAAATAGATATTAATTTCTTGCAAATTTTTATCGAAAATGAAGCCAAAATCCCAAGAAAGTAGCGGCCAAATCGATCTATTCAACACACCACTGGCCGACCTGTTGAATCCGAAGCATGAGCTTTACCAACTGGCAAATTTGATCGATTGGAAAGTACTGGATGATGCGTTCGGTGAATTTTTTACCGAGAACCAAGGCGCTCCGGCGTTGCCAACGCGTCTTATTGCCGGGCTTCATTACCTCAAACATGCGTTTGCACGCTCGGACGAAGCGGTCGTGGCACAGTGGCTTGAAAATCCCTATTGGCAATATTTTTGTGGCGAAGAGTATTTCCAACACCAGATACCTTGCCACCCCACGTCACTGACCTATTGGCGAAAACGGATCGGAGAAGAAGGTTGCGAGTGGATGTTATCGGTGACGATCCAGGCTGGCGTAGCCAGCAAGACCGTGAAGAAACAGGATTTTGAATCGGTGACGGTTGATAGCACGGTGCAAGAGAAAGCCATCACGTATCCGACCGATGGAAAATTGTATGAACGCTGTCGCCAGCACATGGTACGTCTGGCTGAGCAGCATGAGATTACACTACGGCAGAACTACAACCGCAAAGCCCCCTATTTGCTGATGATGGCGAACCGGTACAGTCATGCCAAGCAAATGAAGCGCAAACGCAAAATGCTCAAACAGCTCAAAACTTTGGTGGGTCGGGTTTACCGAGATATCGAGCGCCAATTGACGGATCAATCCGATGCAGTCAAATTGGCTTTTAAAGAGACGCTAGAGAAAACCCAACGGATTTTGAACCAACAACCCCAGGATAAAAACAAGCTGTACAGTTTCCACGCCACGGAAGTCGAATGCATTTCCAAAGGCAAAGTCCACAAGAAGTATGAATTCGGCGTCAAAGTGGGCATCACCGTCACCAACAAAAGTAATTTTGTGCTCGGCGCCCGCAGCTTTTCCGGTAATCCCTACGATGGACACACCCTGGAATCGTGTCTGGAACAGGCGGAGATTCTAAGCGGTACACGCGCAAAAGAAGCTTTTGTGGATTTAGGATACCGTGGTGTCGAGGTCCCGAACGTGACCATTTACAAAGCCCGGCAAAAGAGAGGAATAAACACCCGGCGACTCAAACGCGCCCTCAAACGCCGCAATGCCATCGAACCCGTCATCGGGCACCTCAAAAACGACGGATTGCTGGGCCGCAATTACCTGAAAGGCGAACTGGGCGATGCCATGCATGCCATCTTATGCGGTGCTGGCCACAATATCCGTATGATCCTCAGGCAGTTGAGGATTTTTTTGCCTCATTTTTGGAGACCGCCATGTCGGATTTTGGCGCGGCCATTGAGCGCGCCGTTTTTATTGTCGGCCTGAATGCTGGTGTTCGGAAAATATCGGCTTTTTCAGGGACGACTACATATAATCCACTCGCCCGATCTTCAATAACTCAAACCCATGTCCTACTCACATCCACTCAACCTCAAATCCGGCCAAGTCGATCTTACCCACGGTGGTGGCGGCCGCGCTATGGCGCAGTTAATAGCCGAATTGTTCATCAAGCATTTCGATAACGATTTACTGCGCCGGCAGAACGATCAGGCCTTGTTCGACGTGCCGGCCGGGCGTCTGGCGATCAGCACCGACGGCCATGTGATTTCGCCGCTGTTTTTTCCGGGCGGCGACATCGGTTCGCTGGCGGTGCATGGCACGGTCAACGACGTGGCAATGTCCGGCGCCAAACCGCTTTACCTGAGCGCCGGCTTCATATTGGAAGAGGGCTTGCCGCTGGCCGACCTGGAACGCGTCGTCATCAGCATGGCCGCCGCCGCCAAGGTCGCCGGCACGCCGATTGTCACCGGCGACACCAAGGTGGTGGAGCGCGGCAAGGGCGACGGCGTGTTCATCACCACCACCGGCGTCGGCATTGTGCCGGACGGGGTCAACATAAGCGGCGACCGTGCCGAAGCCGGTTGCTCGATTTTGCTCAGTGGCAGTATCGGCGACCACGGTGTGGCGATCATGGCCAGCCGCGAGAATCTGCAATTTGAAACCAGCATCGTTTCCGACTCAGCGGCGCTGCACGGTTTGGTGGCCGATATGGTGGCCGTGGCACCGGCGGCGATACGCTGTTTGCGCGATCCGACGCGGGGCGGTTTGGCGACGGTCTTGAACGAACTGGCCGGCCAATCCTGCGTCGGCATGGTCATCGACGAGGCGGCGATTCCGGTCAAAGCTCAGGTCAAGGCGGCCTGCGAAATCCTCGGCCTCGATCCGCTGTATGTCGCCAACGAAGGCAAACTGGTGTGCATCTGCGACGCTGCTGTCGCCGAGACCTTGTTGGCGGCGATGCACCAGCATCCCTTGGGTCGCGACGCGGCCATCATCGGCGAAGTCATTGCCGACCCGCATCATTTCGTGCAAATGACCACCGCTTTTGGCGGCCGACGCATCGTCGATTGGCCGGTCGGCGAACAACTGCCGCGTATCTGCTGATGCCCGGCAAAGCCATCCGCGCGCGCGGCGTGGTGCAGGGCGTCGGGTTTAGGCCGGCGATTTGGCATCTGGCGCGCGAATTCGGTTTGGCGGGTTCAGTGTGGAACGACGCCGAGGGCGTGATGATTCATGTTTATGGCGACGCGGCCGCTCTGGAAGGCTTCGCCGCCGTCATTCCCAAACAGCTGCCGGCGTTGGCGCGTTTAGATACCTTGGAAATCACTGATTTAACCGGGGAGGCGGCGCACAGCGAATTTCGTATTGTCGCCAGTCAATCCGGCCGCGCCGAAACGGCAATCGCCGCCGATGCCGCAACCTGCCCGGCTTGTCTGGCCGAAATTGCCGATCCCAGCAACCGCCGCCATCGTTACCCGTTCACCAATTGCACGCACTGCGGCCCACGTTTGTCCATCGTCAAGCGAGTGCCTTACGACCGTTGCCATACCAGCATGGCGGCATTTACGATGTGTTCGGAATGCCAGCGCGAATACGACGATCCGGCCGATAGACGCTTTCATGCCCAGGCCAATTGTTGTCCGGTGTGTGGGCCTAGGTTGTGGTTGGAGGCGGCCATCGTTCCGACGCCCAGCCAGGGAATGCAGCCGGAGCCGCTAGGCGGTTCGGGACGCTGGAGCGTCCAAGACGCGGTTCCCACGCGGAGCGTGGGAACCATGAGCAGCATGAACGGTATCATCCACCAAACCGCAGACCTGATGCGTCAAGGCTACATAGTCGCCATCAAAGGTTTGGGCGGTTTTCATCTGGCTTGCGATGCAAACAATACCAGGGCGGCGGACGAACTGCGTCGCCGCAAGCGCCGTTACAGCAAGCCGTTTGCGTTGATGGCGCGGGACGTCGACACGATACGACACTATGCGGCAATTAACGACCTCGAGCTGATCGCGCTGCAGTCGACAGCCGCGCCGATTGTGCTGCTGCAAGCGACCGGGGAACAATTGGCGCAAGGTATTGCGCCCGGCGACGATAAACTCGGTTTCATGCTGCCGTACACACCGCTGCACGCGTTATTGCTGGCCGAATTGGGCGCCCCCATCGTGCTGACCTCCGGCAATGTGTCAGATGAGCCGCAATGCATCAGTAACGACGAAGCTCGGGAAAAGCTGGTCGGCATCGCTGATTTTTTGTTGCTGCACGACCGCGCTATCGTCAACCGTCTGGACGATTCGGTGGCGCGGTTGATGGCCGGCGAGATCCGCCTATTACGCCGGGCGCGCGGCTACGCGCCGGAAGCGCTGACATTGCCCAAGGGTTTCGAATCCGCTGCGCCGGTGCTGGCCATGGGTGCGGAATTGAAAAACAGCTTTTGTTTGCTGAAAAACGGCCAAGCGCTGGTCAGCCAACACATCGGCGATCTGGAAAATGCCGCTGTGCAACAAGATTATCGCCATACCATTGCGCTATATCGGCAACTGCATGCTTTTACGCCTAGTTGCCTTGCCATCGACAGTCATGACGGTTATCTATCAAACCAGTACGGCCGGCAACTGGCCGCCGAAACCGGTTTGCAAGTCGTCAGCGTCCAACATCATCATGCCCATCTTGCGGCTTGTCTGGCCGAACATGGCGTTGATTTGGACGCACCGCCGGTATTGGCGGCGATCTTCGACGGCTTGGGTTTAGGCGAAAACGGTGAGTTATGGGGCGGCGAATTTTTGCTGGGCGATTACCGTGAATACACCCGGCTCGGGCATTTTCAGCCCATCGCCTTACCGGGCGGCGCTCAGGCGATGCGCGAACCTTGGCGGAATACTTATGCGCAATTGCGGCATTATTTCGATTGGCAGATTTTACAGCGCGATTATGCGGACTTGGACATCATGCCGTTGTTGGCGGGTAAACCTTTGGCGACGCTAGACACGATGCTGACAAAAAATCTCAACTCGCCGCTTAGCAGTTCCTGCGGCCGTTGGTTCGATGCTTTCGCGGCCGCATTAGGCTTACATGCCGAACGGGTTGATTACGAAGGCCAGGCAGCGATTGCCTTGGAAGTTTTGGCGACGCCGCTATTTGTCGAAGAACAGGCTTACCTGGAATCCTGGAATATGGAGCGGAGTGGCGATTTTTTGGTATTGAGTTGGCGAGGCTTATGGCAAGCGGTATTGGACGATCTGACACGCGGCACCGACAAAGCCAGCATCGCCGCTCGTATCCATCACACCCTCGGCGCAGCAACGGTCGATGTGCTGAATCGATTGAGTAGTCAAACCGGCGCAGATAGCATTGTCTTGAGCGGTGGGGTATTTCAAAACCGCTTGTTGCTGGAAGCGGTCAGCGAGCAATTGCGCCAACACGGCAAAACCGTATTGTCGCCGCAACGCTATCCAATGAATGATGGTGGTCTGGCTTTGGGTCAGGCGATGGCGGCGGCGCGGTCAGTTTCACGGGGGGCTACGCTACTAGTTGACCAATAATTGCCTAATAATATTTATTAAAGCCGGGCTAAATGCCGGTAATTGTCCAGTGTAATTGGGTTGTTTTAAATCATCGGCCAAAATATTTAATAGCTCTTCATTGGGTGGTAACAAATCGTCAGGCGTAATGCCTGCACCAAAGATCAAACTATCCACCAACACCTTACGTTCTTCTCGAATAGCTAGTGTATCCAGCGCCAATACCTCAATAGCTTCCGACGCACGCTCAGTTTTACCTTCTACCTTGCCCGATAAAAGATAGCGAAGCTCGGTCTCGCATTCCGGCATTAATGGAGTTAACAGCAAGTCTTTTGATCCACGTGCTTGATTACAGCGTCTCGGAGTATTGCAAGAAGCGACGATATTGGCAAAATCTACCGTCAGATTGGGCGCCGCTCGTTGACTAACGAGGTGTTCGTTATTGCTGTTAGTCTTATCGATTTGTTTGCAGCAATATGCGCACAAACCAAACTGTTCTTTTATCGCTGCTTGGCGGATAGCTCGTCGGGTAGATTTGCCTTGTTCAGAGTTATCTAATTCTTGGTACCGTCCATGCGGGTTGGCTTTTTTCCAAGTGGTTAGTTCGATTGGTTCCTGTCCTTTAGCGATTAGCCGCACGTTGCGCCTCCAGGCGTCTGATCAGCAGTTTCGCTTTATTTAATTCCAGGTTGTCGATAGAAATTTTTTGTTCGAGGTCGGCTAATAGTGTTTTTGCCTCTTCTAATTTTCCGTCTTGCAGGTTATCACGCAAGTCGTCGAAAGCCTCCTGAATATTGGCATTGCGGATGTCGGCATCCATGTCCTGTAGCAACACCTGATTGACATCCATGCCGTACAGATTATCCAGTTTTTGCAATACCCCATTATCCAGTGAATAACACAGCAGATCAGGCGATTCGCTGATGACGATAGGCGAATGAGTGCTTAGTACGAATTGGCAGTTCGGAAAGGTCTTGTTCAGGTTGCCGATGATGGCGCGTTGCCAATTAGGATGAAGATGTAGATCGATTTCGTCGATTAAAACAATGCCATAGCCTTCCAGTGGATTTTCCAAAGCCGGATTCATAATGGCCAAACGTCTGGCGATGTCTCCTACTAAAGCCATCATTGACTTTTCGCCTTGTGAAAGTTGAGTGACATCCAAGGTCTTACCGTGCTTTTCCACCAACATTTGTAAGCGAGGCTTACGCTGAATGCGCAACATCTCAAATTGTGGCATGAAGGAATTGATCGCCGAACGTACAGCATTTAATTGCCTGTCTTTAGTCGAGGCATTTACTTTATCTATAGTGTTGAATTTGAAAGTCAACATCATATTTTGATACTCGTCCCCATACAAACTGGCCATATAATCATCGATATTACTGTACTGAGCGGGAACAGGTTGATTTCTGAACTTATCAAAAATATCGGAAATTTTTTGTATTTGCGCTTCGTTTTCATAATCTTCACGATCACGAAACCATTCAAAAAATCGGCGAAAATCTACTCCTTGCTGTAAGGCATTGTCGTAACCATCTAGCTGACCAAAACTATGTCGGGTTTTGATCTTCAAAGGAATATCCAGTACCACCCGTTCAACCGGATAATAAGCAATTAAGGGTAATGCGGCACTCGTCGGGGCTAATGCTAATTGTGCTTGGAAGCTAAGTGCTAAGCGACTAGCGTCATGGAGCAGGCTAGATGATATTTTCGAGCTACCTCGTGAGGTTTTTGCAACTCGCCAAAAATATAAGTCTTCCTGATATTGCAGCTGCAAACCAATGTCTGCATAGGGTTGCCCATTATGTATATCGCTGTCAGAAATTGGGCTGCCATTGCCGTTAGTTCGGTTAATCCGAGCCACCAGCCAACTCAAATTGATTTTCAGTGCATCCAAAATCGCGGTTTTGCCTGCACCGTTGTTCCCAATCAAAACTACTGTCTTACTTGGTTGCCCATCTCTAGCTTCGTCCATAAATGGAATCGCTAGATCGGTAAATCCACGAAAGTTATTTAGGGTAAGCTGTTTAATATACATGAAATATTGGTATTAGATTTTTGGCTTTTCAAGATTTTATCATGCAGCGATAGGCTTGATTCTAGTTGCTTTCTTTTGAACAATGGCTACGAACGTTGCAGGCTCAAGCCTGCTTCTCAAACGCCACCTCAAACCGGCCATAACGCTGCAAAATCGCCGGTAACAATAATAAATTCAACAGGGTCGAAGACACCAAGCCGCCGATGATGATGGCTGCCATCGGTCCCATGATTTCCCGGCCCGGATTATCGCTGCCTATCGCAATCGGCAGCATCGCCAGTGCGGTGACCAGCGCGGTCATCAGGATGGCCGGCAGGCGTTCCTGGGCACCGCGAATCAATGTCTCCGTCGACCAGATCTGGCCTTCCATCTCAATCAAATGCCGGTAGTGCGAGATCAGCATGATGCAATTGCGCACGGTGATGCCGAACAAGGTGATGAAGCCGACGAAGGAACCCACCGACAGCGTGGCGTCGGTGATCACGACCGCCGCGACGCCGCCCAATAGGGCAAAGGGCAGGTTTAGCAAGGTCAGCAGCATGTGCCGCAGGCTACCCAAGGCGATGAACACAAAAATCAGCACACCGGCGCCGGCCAGCAGAGCGTGGATGATCAGCGTCTCGCGGGCTTTGGCCTGTTCCAGCGCCGCGCCGATGAACTCCGGGTAGCTGCCGTCGCGCCAACTGATCTCGTTTTGCGCGCGCTGTTTCAATTCGATCATGAAGGCGTCCATATCTCGATCTTCCACCTTGCAAGTAACGGTCTGGATGCGCTGTGCGCCTTGATGCAGGATGTTATAGCGGCCTTCGCCGTGGCGGATGTCGGCGACCTCGCCCAGCAGCACTCGCTGACCTTCAGTGTTTTTCAACGGCAGCTGAGCCAGGTAATCCGGTTGGCTGCGCCATTGCGGGGCTAATGCTACCGCTACATTGAAAATCCGGTTGCCTTGCAGATGTTTACCGACGATGCGGCCCTCGTAAGCGGTTTGCAGGGCGGTCATCACTTGCGCCGGGCTGATGCCGCGAAATTTTAGTTGCTCCAAGTTCAACTCGACTTGCAGTAAGGCGGTGGCCGGTGGCGAGCGCAGTTGCACGTCCTCCGCGCCGGGAATCGTTTTTATTAACGAGGCGAGCTGTTGTGCCTTGTGGTCCAGTTCGGCTAGATCGTTGCCGTAGATATTCACCACCACCGGCGCGGTGTAGCCGGAAATGGTTTCATCGACCCGTTCAGTTAAAAAGGTATTGGCTTCAAAATTGATGCCGGGGAATTGCTCCAAAACCTCGCGTAAGCTGTCCAGTACCTGTTGTTGTTCTTGGCCGGATGAGGGTTTTAAGCGTACTTCATATTCGCTGTAATGGCTGCCGTAAGTGTCGGCGCCGCGTTCGGCGCGGCCGGCCCATTGCGATACCGATTCTACACCGTCGATAGCCATGATTTGCTCGGTGAGCAAACTGCCGACCCGGATCGATTCCTGCAATGAGGTGCCCGGCACGCTGGCGGTGTGCACGATGAAATGGCCTTCACGCAGTTCCGGCAGAAATTTGTGATCCAGACGCAGAAACGCGGCGATGCCGACTAGGCAGGCAATTGCGCCTATCACCACCACGGTTTTGAAATGCCTGATAGCCCAGAGTAATTGCTTGGCGTACAGTGGTTTAAGCCGGCGCAACACGGGTGGATCGCTGTCGTCCGGTAGTTTGTTGCGAAACATTAAATGGCATAGAGCCGGTGTCAGGGTTAACGCCACCAGCAAGGACATTAAAATTGCCAGGATATACGACACGCCCAGCGGCGCGAACAAGCGGCCGCTGACGCCGTCCAGCGTCAGCAGCGGCACAAACACCAAGGCCACGATGAAGCTGGCATAAACCACCGAACTGCGCACCTCTAGCGAAGCCTGATAAATCACCGTTTCAGCGCTATCCGGGAAAATTTTTAAGTGGTTTTCGCGCAGGCGCCTAAAGATGTTTTCGGTGTCGATGATGGCGTCGTCCACCACTTCGCCCAACGCAATCGCCAGCCCGCCCAACACCATGATATTCAGATTGACGCCAGATTCCAGCAACACCAGCGCTGCGGTCAGCAGTGACAATGGAATGGCGGTAGCAGCAATGAAGGCGCTACGCAGATTGAACAAGAACACATATAGCACTACCAGTACGAACAGACCGCCGATCAGTAAATGTCCGGACAAATTATGCGCCGAGGTTTCGATGTAATCGGCCGGCCGGAATAAATGCGAATAAAAATCCACGGCCTGTTGCTTGAAGATGGGTTGAAACTCTTCCAACACGGCTTCGACCTGCCGCGACACCGATAAGGTATTGGCGCCGTACTGGCCGATCACCATCATCACAATGCCGGGTTTACCCATGATTTGCGCTGCGCCGATGGGGGGCTCGGCACCATAACCGATCTGCGCGACATCGCCCAAAGTCACGTTCATGCCGTCCTGGCGTTTAACGACCAGTTGTTTGAATTGCTCGGGATTGACCGGCTGGCCGCTGATTTGCAGTGTAAAACGCTGATTAGCGTTTTCGATGAAACCGGCTCCGTTCATTTCCGCCGCACCGGCTGCCGCGTTGACAATGTCGTCTATTGAGAGATTGAAACGCTGTAAAGCTGCCGGTTGTAACTGCACCTGTAGTTGCTGAATGTCGCCGCCGAATACATTCACATCGGCTACGCCAGGTACCGCCAGTAGCCGTGGCACCAAGCTCCAATCCACCAAGCCGCGCAGTTCCATCAAGGCCTTGCTGTCCGAGCTGATGCCTATCGTCAATACTGTTGCGGACGAAGAAGACAAGGGCACGGCAATCGGCATTCCCACGCTAGGCGGCAGTTGCTGACTAAGGCCGTCCAGCCGTTCGCTGACCAACTGCCGGTTGCGGTATACGTCGCTAGTTTCGTTGAAGGTGGCGGTAACGATGGAGAGTCCTTGAATCGATTGCGAGCGCAAGGTTTGCAATCCAATTAGGCCGCCAACGCTTTTTTCGATTTGCTGAGTCACCAGCACTTCCACTTGCTCGGCAGCCAGGCCGGGGGCTTCGGTCTGGATGATGACTTGTTTGGGCGAAAATTCCGGAAAAATATCCAGACCGGCGTTAGCCAGACGGTAACCGCCGTAAACGAACAGCAGTAGTGCCAAGGCCACGACGATGCCGGAATAACGAATGGAAAAGCGGACCAAAAGTGCGAGCATGGGCGACGAAAGGGGTTAAATAGCGGGCTATTGTGCCTTGTCGGTCAGGATTGGTCCATGTTGATACGCTGCTTTCCTGGCTATGCGGATAGAAAGACGGCTAAGCTCTGCGGTGATTTTCGAGCGGAATGGCGCTTAAAAGATCGCCTCCGCACTAGTGGCGGAGGTGAGCGGTGTAGATTTTTTGAAAATCAGGAAATCCGTTTTTTGCGGGACACGGCGATGAAGCCCAATAATGCCGAACCCATTAAGCCAAAGGCTGCCGGCACAGGAACTGGGGTTGTGGTGGTTAATAGTCTGAACTGTCCATCCCACTTTGCCGGGCCGGTGAAGTTCAAGCGAAAACTATGCAGGTTGGCAAATACCGCAGGATTGGTAAAGTCGCTGAAACTGACCAAGTAATTATTGTTGCTGGTAAACGTTTTGATACCGGAGCTTGAGCTGCCGTTGGCCACCATTTCCACGTTGACACCCAGATCGATTGCCAGCACCTCCAGCAGGATGCCGTTGCCATGAGCGGTTAAATCGAGGGGGTCGAAATTCCACAGAATGGAAGCATCACCGGTCGAACGGCCCTCATTCGATATGATCAGCTGGTTGCCGCCGGAAACGATTTCCGTGATGTTGGCTGAGGCGGTTCCCGAGGCTTGAGCGAGAAAGGTCCTTGAGGCATTACTCAGGTCCGTGCCGGTAAGAGTAGACACGGTATCGCTGGTAGAGCTTGCGCTACTGCCGTCGTCGAATACGGTTTGAGCATGGCTGAAATTATCAATCGTCAGTATGCCTGCTTGGCTTTGGCCGGATAGCACTAAGCCCAGGCTTAGAAGTAAAGGCGCGAAGTTTTTGTGAAAATGTTTAGCATTCATATGAGTTATCCGTGAGCAGAATTGAAGTTTGGAAATCAGAAGATTTTGACGGCAGGCGTTAAACCGCTACTAGTTTTTGGCGTTTGCCGCCGACAATGCCCAACGCGCCTATGATCAATAAAGCCGTGACGGAAGGTTCCGGGACCGTTGATAACTGGCTGAAGTCAGCGTCCCAGGCGGCATTGGTGCCCCGTAATTTAAGCTCCAGAGTGTTTAGATTCTTGAAAGCCGCAGGATTCGAAAATTGTGAGAAATCAAATCGAATAGTGCTAGGTGAACCAATTGCAACGCTGGTCAAATTCTGAAAACTTAACAGCGAAGTACCGTTGGCGATCATTTGAATTTGGTAGGTGGCGTCGCTAGATTCGGTCGTCAGCAATATCGCGTTAGCGAAAGTAGTGAAATCGACCGCAGCGAAGTTGTAAAAGATGCTGGCGGTGCCGGTTGAATTGCTGCTGTTACCGACCGTCAACAAGCCATCTTCCACAAAAATTCTGGTGGTACCGCCTGGGGTCGGGCTGGAATTTAATGTGCGTTGCAAATTGTTTAGATCAGATCCGGATACACTAACTGGGCCATTGACTGTGTTTGTAGTGGACTGACGGTTGGTAAAATTATCGATCACTGTTGCCGATTCAGCGGCTTGAGTGAATAAGGTTAAAATCAGAATTAATCCGGATAAGGGCATTTTCGGCATTACAGAATTCATGTCGATTCCTTTTTGTCAGTGGCTGAAAGATAAGTGATTCGCGTGCAATCCATTAGGTTGCATAGTGCGTCACTCTAACTAAGCATTAGTGATGCCAACTTAATTTAAATTAAGCCAATCAATTATTTAAATGTGATTTGGTAGTGCTTTTTCAGATGAGAAGCTGACAGCTGGGGCAGAGGTTACGACAGTTTTGGCAGGATGGCATGGCGCTGTCATGCGCGGCATTTAATAGTAAGCGAAGTTGCAGCTTGTCGTCTTGGTGAGTGCGTGGGAATGTTTCCGATACTTTGCCGATCCTTTCAAAGTACGATAGCATCGTACTAACACCTTCAATCTGGAGTTCAGCCTCATGGATAGTCAACATATCGATTTGCACCGCTCCATTATCTCCCTGAGTTGTGCGCTGGATTTAGTCGGTATCGACGAAGTGAAGCACGGTAAGCGGGTCGCGATGATGGCTTGGCATATTGCCGGTAAACTCGATTGGTCGGCTGTCGATAGATTGAGCATCCTATATGCCGGCATGCTGCACGATTGCGGGGTGGCAAAGGTGCGCGAGCATAGGCATTTGACTGAATCGCTGGAGTGGGACGGTGCCGAGGCGCATTGCTTGCGCGGCGCGGAATACTTGCAAGCCTGCCCGCCGCTGGCCTATCTGGCAGAGGAGATCCGCTATCATCACACGCGCTGGGAGCAATTAGTTGAATTGCCGCTGGCTCCCCGGGTACGGTTGCGTGCCAATTTGCTGTTTCTGGCTGATCGGATTGATGTGTTGCAAGCCCCGTATTTGGCCAGCGAGCAAATTCTGGTGGCCGCGCCCAAAATAGTGGAACGATTACTGAGTTATTCGGGATCGCTGTTTGCGCCCGAGCTGTTGGCTGCGTTTGCGGAACTGGCGAAAAGTCAGGCGTTTTGGCTGGCGATGGACCCGGATTATCTGGATGAGGATTTACGCGAATTGGGGCGTGATTTGCCGACGGTAGACTTGACTTATCCCTCGCTGCGGGAAATGGCGCGGCTGTTTTCGCGAGTGGTAGATGCGAAAAGCCCTTACACTGAGCAGCATTCTGAACGGGTTGCGCAGATCTCCAGACAATTGGCATTGGATTTGGGTGTGACCGGCTGCGATCTGGAGCAGGTGGAAATTGCCGGTTTATTGCACGACATCGGCAAATTGCGAGTTTCCGAGGACATCATAGACAAACCAGGCAGCTTAACTGCCGAAGAACGTGCCTGCATGCAGCGCCATAGTTACGATACTTACCGAATTTTGCAACGGGTGTTTACCGACTCCAAAATTCCGCAATGGGCTGGTTTGCACCATGAAAATCTGCGCGGCGAAGGGTATCCGTTTAAGACCATCGGCAAGTCTTTGGAATTGGAGTGCAGGGTTATCAGTGTGGCTGATATTTTTCAGGCCTTGGCCCAATCCCGCCCATATCGCGACGGTATGTTACTGGCCGACATTATCGAGCATCTAAGGCAACGCGTGGCGGAAGGGGTTTTGGATGGAGGGGTGGTTGCCAAGTTGATCGAGAATGCGGACTTTTATTACGAATTGGCGCAAGGCAATTACTCGCTGGATTAAACCGGCGGCCAAAGTACTGTGTTTGTCCGCGACATGCCGGCCTGGGTCTTGTAAAAATATTCGCTCGAAGCCGAAAACACAAAAGCCGGAGGCATATTCACGCCTCCGGCTTTTAGCGACAGCGAGCTAAATTGCGGATTACGCTTGACGTTGTTTTCTGGTATTAAAACCTATCAAACCGAGTAAGCCGGAACCCATCAACCATGCTGCTGCCGGCACCGGGACCGCGGTAATGGGACCACTTCCGCCATTGTTGTCGAGGCAATATTCAACATAGAGTTCGGCAGCTTTGAAAAAATAATCTTTACTACCATAATCCTTCACGCCCAAAACGGCCGTCAATGAAGCAAAGCCGGTTTTGGAAAGAAAATCGCTAACATCCAAGCTGATATATTGTTTGTAGCCATCGACTGCGGTCCAGCTTGTGGAAACGTTGGAGCCGTTAATCGATGTTATACGGGCGTATTCGTTTTTGTCTTTTAACTGGCCATTTAAGATGATGGAGTCGTCGGCCGATGTTGAGTCGTCACGCAACCATATTTTCAGCAGAGCGCTATTGATAAAGGTAGTGTCCAGCTGATAGTTGAAGTTAAGGGTGTAGCTATCGTTGCTGCTAATGTTGTCGGCTTTCGAAACTAGCGTACCGTTGCTGCCGCCTGATAACGTCAGGCTCAATTTTTCTAAATCGCAAGATGCCTGATTGCCGCAGCTACCGTGTTCTGGCTGGTTGTCGTGTTCATGTTCGTGTTCAAACCAATTCGACGCAAAGGCGGAGGAAGTGAATAGGGCCGAAGATAATAGGATGGAAGCAGTAAACAGCGTTTTCATGGCAAGTACCCAGAAGTAATGAATGGAAATTTATCGGAGGCGATTGGACGCAGAACAGGATGTGTGCGGCAAATCATCTGGTGATCAGTTTATCCGGGTTTGTAACGTTGTTTAATTGTTCGTTCGTGCCATGACAATTTTGTCATGGCGGGCGGTTTGGACGGAATGATTGGATTGGCGGGATCGCTCAAGTACGGTATGGATTACCGACCAGCCAAGGCGACTGTTGAGCAGTAAGAACAACTAACAGAGCTGAAAGCGGTATCACAAAGCGCGAATTTCCCGCTTATTTGCTTGAAGAGGCGGCGGAGAGTATTTTGCGAAAACACCGCCTCAATTTTGCAGGCGGTGTTTGTTTTGAGTCCTCTCAGATGCGGCGTTGCCGGATAAATCCTAATCCCGCCAGCGCCGCGCCAAACAGCCAGGCGGCTGCAGGTAACGGTACGGTCGTGATCTTGATCGAGGCATTTGCCGTTAATAAATTGCCATTGGATAGCGTGTCGGTGTCAGGATCGAATAAGGGATTAAACGGGCTGCGGGTGAATAAATCGTAAGTCAGTACAATTTGGCCGAAGACGGTGCCTTGCGCGGCGTTGTCGGCAATTCTAAAACTACCGATGCCGGTTTGGCTGGCGGCATCGAATGTCTGTCCCCAGACGGTGCTGGCGCCAAATCCCGGCCCTACAACGAAGAAATTGTCGGGTGCGCTGATAAAGTCCGTGAATATACCTGGGGAGGTAGAGGACTGAAATTCCGCACCGGTCACGACCAGATAGTTTTGCGTGTTGGTGAGCAGGAAGCCCCAGCCCACGGTGTCGCCCGCATCGCCTTCGATTAAACCGTTTGTCGGTTCTAGTTGTAATGAGGTTGAGGCTTGGGTGTTGGGAAGAATACACAGCAAACTGGCTAACAGGATAAGGTGTTTCATCATGAGAATATCTCCTTAATAAGGGCTAGCGGAATTGATTGGTCAGGGTTTTCGATCCGGTTACTTCGCCGTTATTGCTGCTAAACGGGATGACAGCTTTAAATCTGGCGCTATTCTGGCAGCCGCTAAAATTGATTGTGGTGGTGCCGCTCACTTTAGCTCCTGCCTGGATGTTGCCGACGCCTAGCGGAAAAGACAAGGGACTTGTAATAACTGGGGCACAAGCGGCTCCGGAGGTTTGTGTAAGGGCTAAACCGTCGATCTGGGTATTCTCGGCGATACATCCGCTCTTGTTTGATAAGGTGATAGTCCAACGGCGTTCAATTTGAGTACCCGATTTAGCGGTGATCGATGTGAACAACTCAGGAAGTTCACCTACTCCACAACCCACTGGGTTTTCTATGAACCGGTCAGAAAAGTCCGTTTTAACATCGTCCCAGACAATTAAATTGTCAATCGCAACACTAGCGCCTGAGATATTGTAAAAGTAGGCGAGAGCAAGGCGTGAGCCATCAGGTATGGCACCCCATGGTGAGGCATCATGGTAGCGCTGTGTTGTAACAAGGTTTCCATCAAGATAAAGATAAAGCTTACGTC
Organism: Methylomonas fluvii; assembly: GCF_014850975.1. Taxonomy (GTDB): domain Bacteria; phylum Pseudomonadota; class Gammaproteobacteria; order Methylococcales; family Methylomonadaceae; genus Methylomonas; species Methylomonas fluvii. The sequence continues at coordinate 1,465,144 of NZ_JACXST010000001.1, forward strand.
CACCAAATTGCGCAATACCTGTTTCATTCCATACCATCGCATAATGGTGCCAGGCTGAACGGTCACCAAGAATGCTATCTAATGTTCCGGATTGGGTTGCAGTGTCCACTAACCCATTACAATAGCCGTCAGTCGCAACCCCCACTGTCCCGTAAAAACCGAAGCCGCCGCAACCGTTATTAGACCCAAAACCTATTCTCCAGTGAAATATTGGGAAATTAGGTTGTGGCACGTAAAAAATCATAGTCACTGCATCAAAAAAGTTACTTGGGAAATTACTGAGTTTTGCCCAGAATTCTATTGTTCCCTTACTTTTTGACACAACGGATGTGGCAGGAAAAGTTAAGGCAAACACGTTTGAGTTCCCAACGTCATTCACAAAAGACTGACCAAAATTAGCAAAAGGGCCTGGCGCGAAATGCCCAGCTGTTTTTTGGCCTCCAGGCCCCACTTCGCTATTCGCAATCTCAGCATCACTGCCCAATTTGTTCCATAACACCACATTCCCGGTTTCAGCTTGGGCTGTAGGGCTGAACAAACCGAGCAAAGCCAGCAGGCATGCGGCAGTAGATAGGGTTTTGCGTTTAATTCCGTTCATAAGAACCTCCTTCATGGAGTAAAGAAATAAGATTTGCCGCAACCCGTTTATGGTGTTGGTTAGCCGGGTAGGGCAGGCGAATAGTTAGAATTATTGTAAGAAATGAGGATGGAGCGAAGCGCCATGGCCGGCAACAAGCCGATAAAAGCCAGGATAGACGCCAAAATTTATGGTACGAAATATAAGGTAATTAGGCAATCGATAACTAGTGAGTTAATTCTGTGGCTTGATGACATTTAGGGTTGATTTCTTTGATTTACCGGCATTCGATAAAGAGCTAGTGGGCATAGCCGGGTATAATCTGCGGCAATTGTTGACAACCCTTCTCCACCATGTCCGAAGACTATTATTTCACCCCCGACCAAGCCGTCGAATCCCTAAAAGTACCGCCGCATTCCATTCAGGCCGAGCAATCGGTGTTGGGTGGCTTGATGCTGGATAACCAAACCTGGGATTCGGTCGCCGACAAGGTGGTCGAGACTGACTTTTATCGCCGCGATCATCGATTAATTTTCCGTGCCATAGCCCAATTGGCGGAGAAGCAAGACCCGTTCGACGTGGTGACCTTGTCCGAGGTGCTGGAAACGACCGGCGAATTGCAGGATGTGGGCGGTTTGGCTTATTTAAGTACGCTGGCGCGAGATACGCCCAGCGCCGCGAATATCGTGGCCTACGCCAATATCGTCCGTGATCGTTCGGTTTTGCGGCAACTCATCCACGTCGGTACCGAAATTTCCGATTCGGCATTTACCACCGAGGGCCGGGAAACCGCCGATTTGTTGGAAAATGCCGAACGCAAGGTATTCGAAATCGCCGAGCAACGGCAGCGCGGGCAGGGTGGGTTTAGTTCGATCAAATCCTTGCTGGCCAAAGCCGTGGATAAAATCGAAACCCTCTACGAACTCGATGGCGACATCACCGGCGCCAGCACCGGCTTCACCGATCTGGACGAAAAAACTTCCGGTTTGCAGCCCGCCGATTTGATCATCGTCGCCGGCCGGCCGTCGATGGGTAAAACCACGATTGCGATGAACATGGCCGAGAACGTGGCGCTGAAAAGCGGCATGCCGGTCGCGGTATTCAGTATGGAGATGCCGGGCGAATCCTTGGCGATGCGGATGATGTCCTCGCTGGGCCGCATTGATCAACACAAGGTACGGACCGGTAAGCTGGACGACGACGATTGGCCGCGTTTGACTTCGGCCATCAACCTGCTTGCGGAAACCAAGATGTTCATCGACGACACGCCGGCCTTGACGCCAACCGAAGTGCGTTCGCGCGCCCGGCGTTTGACTCGGGAGCACGGTCAGTTGGGCTTAATCGTGCTGGACTATTTGCAGTTGATGCAATCGCCTGCCAGTGGCGATAACCGGGTGCAGCAGATTTCCGATATTTCCAGAGGCTTGAAAGCCTTAGCTAAAGAGCTGAATGTGCCGGTTATCGCGTTGTCGCAGTTGAATCGGAATCTGGAGCAACGTCCCAACAAGCGGCCGGTGATGTCGGATTTGCGTGAGTCCGGGGCGATCGAGCAGGACGCCGACTTGATCATCTTCGTCTATCGTGACGAGGTCTATCACGAAGACAGTCCGGACAAAGGCATCGCCGAAGTGATTATCGGCAAGCAGCGGAACGGACCTTTGGGGACGGTGCGATTGACTTTCCTGGGCCAATACACTCGTTTCGAAAACTTTGCCGGCGTCTATAACGGCCCCGAGGATTACGAATGACGCCTGCGGCTTTTGTGCGTCTGGATCTGGAAGCCGTGCGCCACAACTTGGCGCAAGTGAAGCGTTACGCGCCGGACAAAAAAATCATGGCGGTGATCAAGGCCAACGGCTACGGCCACGGCATGACGCGGGTAGCCACCGCTTTGGACTTGGCGGATGGCTTTGCCGTCGCACGGGTGGACGAGGGCGCCAGGCTGCGACAGGCAGGCTTTAAACAAGCCATCACCGTGTTGCAGGGCTTTGTCTGCGTCGATGAGTTGTTGCAGTTGTTGAAGTATCAATTGGCGGCGGTGATTCATACCCCCCAGCAAATCGCTATCTTGCAACAGCAAATCGATGCGGACGGCAAACTTGCCGTCTGGTTGAAAATGGACACTGGCATGAACCGTTTGGGTTTTAAGGGCGCCGATTTCAACGCCGCTTATCAGCAACTGCTGGGCTGCGCGCGGGTCGAGCAACCGATCAATTTGATCACCCATTTTGCCAACGCAGACGACTTGCTGGACGACAAAACCCGCCGGCAAATCGATTTGTTTAATGATGCGGTAAAAGACTATCCCGGTGCGTGCAGCATAGCCAATTCCGCAGGGATTATCGGCTGGCCGAATGTCCGCTTCGGCTCCGCTCAAAACCGGGATAACGACTGGGTTAGACCGGGATTGATGCTCTATGGCTGTTCGCCGTTTGCCGGTAAAACTGGCGCGGATTTTGGTTTGAAGCCGGTGATGAGTTTGCATTCACGGCTGATCGCGGTCAAGGATGTCGCCGCCGGCGAAACGGTCGGCTACAGCGGCACTTGGCAATGCAAAACCGCGACTCGGCTGGGCGTGATTTCCATCGGTTACGGTGACGGCTACCACCGCCACACCAAGAGCGGCGCGCCGGTGTTGGTTAATGGCCAACGGGTGCCGTTAATCGGCCGGGTATCCATGGACATGATCACCGTCGATCTCAACGAACAACCGGATGCGCAGCCCGGCGATCCGGTAACCTTGTGGGGCGACGGCTTGCCGGTCGAGGAAATTGCCCGTTACGCGGAAACCATTCCGTACACCTTGCTGTGCGGCATTACGCAGCGGGTGCAGGTCATCGAGCAGGGGTTGGATTAGGCGTTAAGGACCATAAAGCTTGAATTATCGAGCTGTTTTTGGGCTATTCGGGGTTATCGCTAATCGGATTGATGCGGGCTAATTACTTTTGGAAACGTTCGTTTGGATAAATCCCATTCATTATTAGGTTCTGTTACGCGCCTCCTTGCGTCGTCGGCATCCTATATCCAATTCGAATAGCAAGGCCTATTCGAATTGATACGATCACCCCGCTAATTCTTTGTAGACAATCAAACATGTAACGTCGCATATTCCTTGACCGAAGGAATATGTTGCGGCAAAGTTGACCCCGTTGGGCGCACGGCTTCCCAGCCCAGGCAGGCCAGCCAGATCGCGCGGGGAATCGGTTTTTCGCCGTCTCGGTAATAAATCAGCATGCGGCGGGAAATACCCAAAGCCTCGGCGGCTTGCTCCAGCGTGAGTTCGGTGTCGTGTAGCCAATGCCAAATGCGTTCGTGGCCGATGCCGCCGGACTGCTCGACCGCCAGATTACGCAGGTTATCGGCGGCCAGATCGAGTTCCTCTTCGATCCAATCCACCGTCCGCCCCGCGAAACCTATTTTGGCTTGCGCATATGCCTTACATTCCATCTTCTAATTCAATTTGAATCCCCGCACACAGCTAAGCCGAACCAATTTTCCAGCGCGCGGCGGCAAAAAGCTGGTGCCCCTGGTTCGCTTGTAGTAATGTTTATACATTGCAAATAGAGGGCGTCGCCATGGCTATTACGACCATCTCCAGCCGAGAGCTGAATCAAGATGTTACCCGCGCGAAGAAGGCGGCCAAGAATGGCCCGGTATTCATCACGGATCGGGGCAAGCCCGCTCACGTGTTACTGAGCATCGAGGAATACCAGCGGCTAACAAAGCAGCGCCGCAACATTGCCGATTCGCTGGTCATGCCGGACGCCACGGACATCGAGTTCGAGCCGCGGCCTTTGACGATAGGGGTTCGGCCGGCTGATTTCTGATGATGTATGTTCTCGACACCAACGTAGTTTCCGAGCTGCGGAAAATTCGGATTGGCAAGGCGGACGCGAATGTGGCGGCATGGGCCGACAGCGTCGATGCCGCCGACTTGTTTTTGTCCGCTATCACCCTGATGGAATTGGAGCTTGGCGTTTTGTCGATCAAGCGCAAGGACGCCAGCCAAGGTGCCGTGTTGCGGGCATGGCTGGAACAGCAGGTCTTGCCGGAGTTCTCCGAGCGGACTCTGCCGGTCGATACGGCGGTTGCACTGCGTTGCGCCAGGCTCCATGTACCCGACAAACGCGGCGAGCGAGATGCGCTGATCGCGGCGACGGCGCTTGTGCATGGCATGGCGCTGGTTACCCGCAATGTGGCCGACTTCCAGGCCACGGGCGTGACCATCCTCAATCCGTGGGAGGCAATGCTGTGACAGCCTCACCATGGAACGGTGGGCAATTTGCCCACCCTACGACTGCAATAGAAGATTGATAGCCCCCACATCTCACGCCCATTTGACCTCCCCGTGAGGATTTCGTGACTTTTGCGGTTGCACAATGACCGCGCCATTTGGCATTCATATTATGGAGAATCATGATGCAGAAAAACCATGCTTTTGCGCTGTCGGCCCTATTGTTGGCGGCCGGCGCGGCGCCGTTGAGTTCGGCTGAGGCCGCGCAAGTTACGCTGAGTTTCAGCAATTTGTCCACCGCCAACGGGCCAGCCTTGAGTCCGTTTTTCGTTGCCTTGCACGACGGTACCTTCGATGCCTTCGACATCGGCACCACGGCTTCGGCGGCTATCGAGGCGATTGCAGAAATGGGCAACGGCGCCGGTTTGTCCTCGGCATTCGCGGCCAGCAGCGCGGCGGCGGCCGGCGGTACCAGCACGACGGTGACTGCGGCGGTTAACGCATTCGGCCCCGGCATTTTCCTGCCCGGGGCTAAGGGCAGCGTCACCCTGGACCTGGACCCGGTGAAAAACCGTTATCTGAGTTATTTCGCGATGGTGGTGCCATCCAACGACCGCTTCGTTGGTAACGACTCGCCGACCGAAATCGAATTGTTCGACGCCCAAGGCCATTTCACCGGCGGCACCTTCGTCGAAAACGGCAGCAGCATTTGGGATGCCGGCTCCGAACTGGACGGCACTACCGGCGCTGCATTCCTGGTCGGGTCTAACGCGGCGGATAGCCCGGCACAAAACGGTATCATCCGGGCCAACCATGACTTCGCGGTCTACGCCGGATTAGGAACGCCGGCCGGTTACAACTTTACCGATCTGCCCGGCGCTAATACACCGCTGCTGCAAATCAGCGCGGTGTCGCAGGTGCCGGTACCGGCGGCGGCCTGGTTGTTCGGCAGCGTGTTGCCTTTGTTCGGTTGGTTGCGGCGGCGCGCGCCGGTATCGGCTTTGCCGGCTTGAGGCGGGCGCTTCAACTGAGTGGAGTGCAAATCTAGATTTGTACTCCAGCTTCGCACCGCATCAAAACCCGTCGCCGTAACCCTGATTTTGCAAGCTGGCTGGCGGCTTGCCGGTGGGGAAGCGGGCTTTTAATTCCACCGTCACCGCCAGTTCACCGGCCGGTACGCTGACGGTTTGTTCGGGTGCTTGTTCGGCCGCATCCGGATGCCAAAAGCTCAAGCGGTAGCGGCCGTCCGGCAAATCCAGCGTCCAGCGGCCCTCCGCGTCGGAAACCGCCAGGTAATCCGCGTCGCTGACGTAGACATAACCCAGCATCCAGTCGTGGATGTTGCAACCCAGCGCCACGATGCCCGGTTGATCGAAGTGTACCGGCTCGCGCGGCACGCCGCTGTAGAGTTTGATCTCGAAACGCTTGGCCGGGGAAAACGAATAGACGTGATGCTTGATCGCGTCGCTGTTCGGAAAATACACCGGCGTGCCGCTGCGCACCGCCAATACGTGCGGGACGAATTCTCGGCTTTTCTGGTCCAAGGCCATCGCCGCAGGCGCCGGCGGCGCTTTGACCCGGCCGGCGGCATCCAAGGCTTGGGCGGCGACCACCAGATCGGCCAACGGCCGGCCGCCGGCTACGGCTTTACCCGCCAATTCCCCTGCCGGCGCGACCACGGCCCAGGCCGTTAAAAAAACAGCCGGTAAGCGACTTGCCACAGTGTGTCCTCCTGATAAGCGGCTTCGCCGCGTTCCTGCCGCGCCGGGCGGGCGCTGAAAATGCGGCTGAATTCGACATTCAATTGATGGTGCTGAGCAAAGGTCAAGTTGTAATTGACGGTCCAAGCCTGACCGTGTTCGCCATTACTGTCTTGCGGCAGGTAATCGCGTTCGTCGCTGCCGAAGCGTTCGTAGCGCACGCTGAAACGGCCGTCGCCCAGCGGCCGGCTCACCAACCAGCTTGCCGACCAAAAGCCGACATCGACCGCCCGCAAGTCGCCGAGCAATTCGCCCATGCTGGTGCGGCCAGTCAGCGCTTGCGAAATCACCGTGGCTTCCCACGGCAATTCGGCCTTGGCGCCCAGGCTCCAAAAGCGGGTGTGCCAGCCGTATTGGCCGGCGGACAGCGCGGCCGGATCGGCATTGTTGTCGTAATACAGAGCCCGCAAGCTGTAGCGCTGCGGCCGCTCGGCGGCGATGCCGGCGTAAAAGCCAGGCCGGCCGTCCACTTCGACGAAGGTCTGGCTGGCGTTGGCCTGCTTGGGAAACAAGGCCGGTATGCCAATGCCGTCCGGCAGGCGCAGGCGGCCGGTCAATGTGGATTCGAAGTCGTGCAAACTCCAGCCGCGCCAGGCCAACGTCAGGCCGGCGGTGTCGTTGTTGGCCAGACCGGCGCCGAACACGCCGAATTTATCGCCGGCTTGAGTTTTGTAATCCACACGCAACTCGCCGCCGAAGGCGCGCAATTCCTCGCCGACCCAGGCGTTGATGGTCGACGGACTCAGCGTGTACGGGCTGCTCCAGGCGGTGCCGGTGTTTTCCAGGGAAATTGGCGGAAAGAACATGCCCAAGCGTCCGGCCAAACGCCAACCAGCGGCGCCGACCGGCCGGTAAGCCAGATAGGCTTCGGTCAAGTCCAGCGGTGTCGATTGACGGTCGGCGTATTTGACGGTGGCGTTGGCCATCCAATCCCAGTCCAGCCGCACCTGCAAGGTGGCGGCGGCTTCGTTAACCCGCCAGCGGTCGCGTTCGCCGCCGGCGCGCAGTTTGCCCAGACCGTACTCCAGTTCGCTAGGCGCGGCGTCGCTGTGTTGATAGCGCAGGTCCAGCAGACCGTGCCAAGTGACTTCCGGAAATTGGCCGTCGTCAGCTTGGCAGATCTGCATCATCAAACCAAAAAGCGTCAACAGCACAAGCGACTGCATTAGGCGGGGTAGCTTCCAGCTTTGCTGCTGCGGCGTGAATGAGCTTGGCAGGACCGGGTACCGAGAGTGCGATAAACGCATGCTTACGATTGGCCTGTCGCGGTGCGCGCGGAATCAGCCAGCGGCAAATCGAAGCGAAATTCGCTGCCGACGCCCAGGGCGCTCTCCACTTGCAAGCGGCCGCCGTGCAACTGCGCAATCTTGCCGACCACGATCAAGCCGAAACCGCCGCCGTCGGCGCGGGCGCGCCGGGCCAGCGGCGAGTCCCAATCGCACAAGGTCGGCAGATATTCCGGGGCGATGCCGATGCCGGTATCGCGGACCGCCACCGTTATCCGGCCGCGCGCCGGCCAGGCGTCCAGCCGCACGCGGCCGCCTGGCGGCGTGTGGCGTAAGGCGTTGTCGATCAGGTTGGTGAGCAGGCGCTCGATCAGACCGATGTCGGCGCTGACGAGAGGCAATTCCGGGCGCAGTTCGGCTTGCAAGCTGACGCCGCGCTGCTCGGCTTGCAGCCGGTATTTTTGGGCGACGTCCTGCAGCAATTCGGCCAGATTGAACGGCTCGGGACTAAGGCTGGCACCGTCGCATTCCAGCTTGGCCAGTTCGAACAATTCCTGCGCCAGTCGGCTGACTTTTTCGGTCTGGCGCAGCGCGGTGTCCAGAAAATGCTGCTGTTCGGTGGCCGGCAAGGTCTCGGCCTTGCGCTGCATGGTTTCCAGAAAGGCGCGTAACGCAGCCAACGGTGTGCGTAAATCGTGCGACATCGAAGCCACCAACTCGCGGCGCTCCTGGTCTTTCTGGCGCAGTTCGCCCAGTTGGCCGGCCAGTTGCGCGGCGCGGACGAAGGTATCGGCCAGCCGACCCAGCTCATCGCTGCGGCCGGCCAGCGGCGAGGCGGTGAAATCGCCGTTGACCGCCCGCTCGCCGGCACCGGCTAAGGCCCGCAGCGGCCGCGACAGATTGCGGGCAATCACGACGCTGCCGGTCAACGTCGCCAACAAACCGAGCAGCAATACTCCGGCCGCCAGCAACAGCATGTGGCGGTAGCCGGCGAAGGCGTCGGTGAACTTGATTTGCAGCAATGCGGCGACGCCTTGATCGTCGCCGGCCGCCGGCAATGCCAGGATGCGGCCGAGGTAGCGGCCTTGGGGGGTATCGACCGTGGCCGCCAGCGCTCGGTTGGCCGAGCTGTGTAACAAGGCCAGGGCAGCGTCCGGTGCTGACGCGGCCAACAGGTGGCCGCCGTCGGCACTGAGTTCGGCCAAACCGATGTGCAGCGGCAAAAGCGAGTTTTGCCGAAACCGGGCGATACGCTGGTCGTCGACACTTTGCGCCACCGCCACCCAACCCACCGGCAGCGGTGCCAACACCGGCACCAGCGCCCATTCCTGCAAGTGGCCGTCCAACACGCCGAACCAAACTAGCGAGCGGCTGGCGTCGGTATTTGCCAAGGCTTGTGCATACGGAAACGGCCGGCCCTGCCATAGTCCGGCGCTATCGGCGAGCACTTGAAATTGCGGGTCGATAAATAAGCCGCGTTGGCCGTGGATGCGCAGCAGCAGATTTTCCAGGGCCGAAGCGATGGTGGCAGGATCGCCGCCGGTTACCGTGCTGCGAAAGCCGAAATCGGCGACCAGCAAGCCAGCCTCGCCGGCCACCCGCTCGGCGCGTTCGACCAGCAGTTGCCGAAAGGCTTGCTCGGCGTAGCGCAAGTCCTGGTCGAGTTGGCGCAGCAGATTGTCGCGCACCGCCACATAGATGCACACCACCGTCAGCGCCTGAACGGCGACGAACAGCGCGGCGAACAGCAGGGCGATGCGGCTTTGGAAGCTCAGCGTCATGCGTCGGCGGCGTCCGCTTCGGCGAACTTGTAACCAACGCCCCACACCGTCAATATCCGCGCCGGGTTGGCCGGATCGGCTTCGATTTTGGCGCGCAAGCGGTTGATGTGGGAATTGACGGTATGTTCGTAGCCGTCATGGTTGTAGCCCCAGACTTGGTTAAGCAGCTCCAGCCGGGTAAACATGCGGCCCGGATGGCGGGCGAAGAAATGCAGCAAGTCGAATTCACGTGCGGTCAAGGCCACCGGCTGGCCGTCCAGCGCTACCGAACGACTTTGGGCGTCGATGCGTAAACCGTGGGCGACCAGAACGGCATCGGCTTGAACAGCAACGGGTTCGCTTAACGCCGCCACCCGCCGCAACAGCGCGCGTACTCTAGCGACTACCTCGGCCAGGGCGAACGGCTTGATGATGTAATCGTCGGCGCCCATTTCCAAACCCACCACCCGTTGCACGTCGCTGGATTTGGAACTGACGATGATGATGGGCGTATAAACCGGCCCGGCCCGCACCCGCCGGCAAATTTCCAGGCCGTCCACGCCGGGCAGCATCACGTCCAGCAACAGCAAGTCGTAACGATTGCCGGCGATTGCCGCCAGTGCGGCATGACCGTCGGCGACGCTGTCCACCCGATAACCTTCCTCGAGCAGATTGTCCGCCAATAGCTTGGCGATGTCGGGGTCGTCTTCGACCAGGAGCAGGTGTTTAGTGGACGACATTGGCGGCGGGTTTTTTAAAAAAACCGATTATCGGTCAAGCCGCTGCGTAAATCTAATCACGAAATTATCACGGTGCCGGTATTTGGTGACAAATTCGCCCAACTTGCGGGCCGCGCGTGATAAAGATTTGACTCGGGCTGGAGGATTTGGCGATGAGCGTCCATGCACAATCTATCCGACCCCAAATTGATGGGTCATTTTCCTAACTGATAGAGGTTTATATGAACAAGGCATTAAAAAAATTAGCGCTGGCTGTGACATTACTGTCGCCGTTGGTCGCCGAAGCCCGGCCGGAACTTTACCAGGAAACCGCATATACGCTGTCCAATACTGCAGCAAACGCGGTATTGGCTTTTCGGTTGCACGCAGACGGGAATATGCAGCCGGCCGGTAGTTACCCGACTGGCGGTGCTGGAAGCGGCGCCGGGCTGGGCAATCAGGGCGCACTGGCGCTGAGTGAAAACCGGCACTACCTGTTTGCGATCAATGCTGGTAGTAATGATGTATCGGTATTTAGAGTACGTGATAACGGATTGGAGTTGGTGCACCGCGCCGCCGAACCGGGTTTGACGCCGGTCAGTTTAACCGTTGCTCACGATAGGGTTTACGTGGTTAACGCCGGCGACGATTCGATATTTGGCTACCGCTTCAACGCGCGTAGCGGCCGACTTTATCCGCTGGAGCAGTCCTATCGTAAATTGGGGGACGATGCCAGCGGCCCGGCGCAGATCAGTTTCGACCGCGACGGTGATGCGCTGGTGGTGACCGAGAAAGCCGGTAACAAAATTGTCAGCTTTACCCTGGATAATAGCGGTTTGCCGGATGAAAAACACAGCTTGGCCTCTGCCGGCAATACGCCGTTCGGGTTTGCCTTTGGCAAGCGCAACCGGTTCTTTGTTTCCGAAGCGCAAGGCGGCGCGGCCAACGGGGCTACGGTGTCTGCATACCGCTTGCACGAAGACGGTAGCGTGCAATTGCTGGACGGTGCGGTGGCGGTGGAACAAACGGCGGCCTGCTGGCTGACGACCACGCCGAACGGCAAATTCGCCTTCACTGCGAATACCCCGGCGAGTTCGATCTCCGCGTTTGCGATCGGTCGTAACGGCCAACTGGAGTTATTGCAGGCCCGCGCCGCCGACGAAAGCCGTCCCAACGATTTGGCGGTGTCCGACGATGGCCAACGTCTGTATAGCTTGAGTAACGGTGACCATAGTATGGGTGTGTACCGAATCGGTGCGGAAGGCGATTTGCAGGCTGTCAGCCGTCTGACCACCTTGCCGGCCGGCGTAACCGGACTGGTGCTGCGCTAAACTGAGTCCGGCTGCTTGTTGGGTGCCAAGCAGCTGGCTTTCTTATTTTTCTAGTGATTATGGAGTTGCGATGCCAATCAACCGCCGTGAATTTCTGACCGTGACCGGCTGCGTTGCCGCCGAGATGTTATTGCCTGGAGCGGCTAGCGCCGGCGTATCAGGCCCCGTCAAAGCGGTTGGCTTTGATGGATTTACCGTATTCGACCCGCGGCCGATCACCGCGCTGGCGGAGGCCTTGTTCCCCGGGCAAGGGCAGGCGCTGGCGCAAACCTGGCGCACCCGCCAATTCGAATACACTTGGCTGCGTACTTTAATGGGCAATTACGCGGATTTTTGGCAAGTGACCAGCGAGGCGCTGGAGTTTGCCGCGCGCCAACAGCAGGTGGAGATGAGTGGCGAAAAACGCGACCGCTTGCTGCAAAGCTTTTTGATGCTGGAGGCCTGGCCCGACGCCAAGGGGGCTTTGCTGGAGATGAAGGCCGTCGGGCTACGCCTGGTGTTTTTATCGAATTTCACGGCAGCGATGCTGGATGCTTGCGTCAAACATGCCGGTTTGGATGGTATGTTCGAGGAGCACCTGAGCACCGACCGGGTGCGCGCCTTCAAACCGGACCCGCGCGCCTATCAGATGGGCGTGACCGCGTTCGGCTTGCCGCGTGAACAGATCGCTTTTGCCGCCTTTGGCGGTTGGGACGCGGCTGGAGCCAAGGCCTTTGGTTATCCGACGTTCTGGGTCAACCGGCTGCAGGCGCCTTTGGAAAACCTGGGCATGGCCGCCGACGCCGGCGGCACAAGCTTACAGGCGCTAGCGGCCTTTGTATTGCCGGTCTCGGTTTGAGCTAGCGCATCACTTCCCGCTGTTTCAACGCGTCGTAGATGTCATCGACCGACTGGTTGCCAGCGTCGAAGCTTACATCGGCTTGATCGGCGGTTAGGCCAACGCACAGCGCAATCAGACCGGCTTGCTTGATGGCGTTAGCCAGGGCCGGATCGGTTTGTTCCAACACGGTGGCGACGTGGCCGGTGTCGAACAGCCGGCGTTCCAGGCGGTAAGCCATGGTGTTAGCGTCGGCGCCGGATAGCGCGACGATGGTTGCGGTTTGGCCGAAGCGGCTGGCGCGTTCTTCCGCGCTGACCGGTGCCCATTCGTCTTTGCTGGCATCGCCAACGATCATACCGGCACCGACGGTGACGTTGCTTAATCGGTCGATGACAATGAACGAACCGCTGGTTTTATTGCGCTTGTACGGATCGAATACCACCGGCGCATTGACAGCCACTGTGCATAGGCCGATTTCGTTTAATTTCAACTCGTCGGCATCGTGGTGTTCCAGGGTGTTGACGTCAATGCGGTGGTGTATCGTCGCCACCGAGCCGGACACGCTACGCGTCGCCAGTTTGATCACGTATTGGCGGCCGGGCAGCATGGCTTGTTCGGTCATCCAGACGATGGTGGCTTTAAATTTATCGGCCACGCTGGGCGCCGCCTGCTGTTGGCCCAAAATGACATCGCCACGGCTGATGTCGATTTCGTCTTCCAAGGTCAAGGTCACCGCCATCGCCGCGAAAGCCTCGTCCAGCTCGCCGTCGAAGGTGACGATGGATTTGATTTTGCTGGTTTTGCCGGACGGCAGGGCGGTGATCGCATCGCCTTTGTGAAACACGCCGGAGGCGACGGTGCCGCAGAAACCGCGAAAATCCAGGTTGGGACGGTTGACGTATTGCACCGGAAAGCGGGCGTCCGCGAAATTGTGGTCGCTGGCGATTTCGATGCTGTTCAGCAACTCCATCATCGGCATGCCGGTAAACCAGGGCATATTGGCGCTGGGGTTGACCACGTTATCGCCGTCCAAAGCCGACATCGGGATGAAATGCACATCCTGCAAATCCAGGGTTTTTACGAAGGCCAGATAATCGTCCTGAATCTTGCGGTAAGTGTCTTCGCTATAGCCCACCAAATCCATTTTGTTGATGGCGACGATGATGTGTTTCAAGCCTAGCAACGACGCGATGAAGCTGTGGCGTTTGGTTTGGGTTTGCACGCCATAACGGGCGTCGATCAAAATCACCGCCAAATCGCAAGTCGAGGCGCCGGTGGCCATGTTGCGGGTGTATTGCTCGTGGCCTGGGGTGTCGGCGATGATGAATTTGCGGGTTGAGGTGGAGAAATAGCGGTAGGCGACGTCGATGGTGATGCCTTGTTCGCGCTCGGCCTGCAAGCCGTCAACCAGCAAGGCCAAATCGATCTTGCCGGCGCCGGTGGTGCCGGACTTGACGCTGTCGGCCTGCACGGCGGCCAACTGATCTTCGTAAATCATTTTCGAGTCGTGCAGCAAGCGGCCGATCAGGGTGCTTTTGCCGTCGTCGACGTTGCCGCAGGTTAAAAAGCGCAATAGCTCTTTGCGTTCGTGTTGCGCCAGATAGGCGTTGATGTCGGTACTGATTAGGTCGGATTGGTGGGACATGGGGTTCCTAAATGCCTTATTTGTAATAAAAAGGTGCCGCGCTTTTAAAGCGCTTACTTGCAATGCTGTTTTAATAATTCGGCTAGTTCGTCACGACTCAATTGCCGGGTTGCCACACTGCTCACCCACTCGTAGAGCTGGGTATTGTCCATGGCCGGCTGTTTGCGATTGGCGGCCAGAAAAACCAGCATACAGGCCGCAGCGGCTCGCTTGTTACCGTCCAGAAACGGATGGTTATTGGCCAGCGAATAGCAGTATTGAGCGGCGGTTTGGAAAATGTCGCCGCTGTAGTGCCAAGTTTGCAGGGCTGCGCCGAGCGCCGATTCCAGCAAGGCTTCATCTCTGATGCCCTGCGTGCCGCCGAAGCGTTCTATCTGTTGCCGATGTATCGTCAATGCCAATGTTTTTGAGATAAAAAACAGTTCGGGCATGCTGTTACTGCGCTAATTTAGCAAAGGCGTCGGCATATTGATTCATCAATTGCTCGTGAATCTTTAACGCTTCTTCATCGTTAATGACTGTATCGGGCAAGGCTTTCTGTTGTTTCTGTTCCAAAAACAAGACGAAATCCAATACCTCGGCTTGTAGACGGGGCTCCAGTCTTACAAGGTGTTCTTGTATCTCTTCATGTAATTGCATAAGTCACTTTCAAAAGTAATGCCTATCGACACCACTGCTTTTCGCAGGGAATACCGTCATTGTTGCCGTCCATTTTGGTGTCCGGGCAATTATTGATGAAGTACCTCGCTTCCTCGCACGAGCTCATTTGCGAACAATAGACCCTGCCGTCGCAAACGAACTTTTGTGCATTACGCCCCGCGGAGCTGGCCGTTGGATTGTTCGCCTCTGGTTCCGGGCCGCTTTCGAAAAGGCCTTTAACTTTGTCGGTTAGTTTTGAGGAAAGCGGCTGTTCTGCGTTCACTTCCGCAAGTGGTTTTAAATCCGGTATCTTGCGATCCGCTTTGTGATCGCAAGCGGTATCTGAATAGACTACATGACCTTTTGCATCGGTACATTTATAAACACCGGCTAAGCTTTCTGCGGAGTAAAGCAGGATAAACAAGCACAAGATTTTCTTCACTATTCGTGTTTCCTCATTCGCTAACCGTGCAAGCGTTTAAAAGTAACCTTCGCGTTTCTTCTGTTCCATGGAGCCTGCCTGGTCGTGGTCGATCAAACGGCCTTGGCGTTCCGATGTCGTGGTCAGCAGCATTTCCTGGATGATTTCCGGCAAGGTGGTGGCGGTGGATTCGACTGCGCCGGTCAAGGGGTAACAACCCAGGGTGCGGAAGCGCACCATTTTCATTTCGACTTTGTCGTTGGGGCCGATCGGCATGCGCTCATCATCGACCATGATCAGCATGCCGTCTTTTTCGACCACTGGCCGTTCTTTGGCAAAGTACAGCGGCACGATGGGGATGTTTTCCAGATGGATATATTGCCAGATGTCCAGCTCGGTCCAGTTGGATAGCGGGAACACGCGGATGGACTCGCCTTTATCGACTTTGCCGTTATAGATGTTCCAGAGTTCCGGGCGCTGGTTTTTCGGGTCCCAGCGGTGGTTTTTATCGCGGAACGAATACACCCGTTCCTTGGCGCGGGATTTTTCCTCGTCGCGGCGCGCCCCGCCGAAAGCGGCGTCGAACTGGTATTTGTTCAGGGCTTGTTTCAAACCGTCAGTTTTCATCACGTCGGTATGCTTTTTACTGCCGTGGGTGAACGGGCCTATGCCTTGAGCGACGCCTTCTTCGTTGATATGCACGATTAAATCCCAGCCCAGGTCCTTGGTCAGGCGGTCGCGAAATTCGATCATTTCCCGGAATTTCCAGGTGGTATCGACATGCAGCAAAGGGAAGGGCGGTTTGCCGGGGAAGAATGCTTTGCGGGTCAGATGCAGCATCACGGCGGAATCCTTGCCTATCGAATACAGCATCACCGGCTTTTCAAATTCCGCCGCCACTTCGCGAATGATATGGATGCTTTCTGCTTCGAGCTGTTTCAGATGGGTTAATTTATAATCGGTCATCAAATATCCGGGGCGCACGGCCATGTTTGCGGTGAGGTATAAGCCCGGTATTTTAAAGGCAAACCCCCATCGACGCTATCGACAAAGCTTATGAGACAGATACATGGACTGGAAAAACTGGCCGGGCAACAGCCCGGTCGGCTCAATGCGCAAAGACTGGCCGAGCTGTTGTTGACCGATTTGCGCCAGTGCCGTTGCCACATTTACGGCACGATGGGCGACGACGACAAGGTGTTGCTGGCGGAGCTGGCTTTGTTGCCGGACAGCCTGGAATACGAAATGTTTGATCAGCGCATCGATTTGATCGTCGCTGGGCCGATACTGCGCAATGACTGCGTACCGTTAATTTATCGGCTGCAGGGTGAGCGATTTGCGCTTAGCGGTCGCTGCTCGATGATCGCCAGGGTGTGCGGCGTAGATTTGTATTTGCAGCGCAGTTATACCGGCGTGATTGGCGATGTCGCCAGGCAAAAATTCTCGATTCCCCTGAAACCGCTACTCGCAATGTTCTAGGGATTTGCTCGCAGCCCCAATAAAACCGGCAAGGCAACGGATCTGGGGTACCATGAGAGCTCGGGTCCCGCGCTTGGCGTGGGCCATTGGGCTGGATGGCGACGGAGTCAGGCAGATGAAATTCTATGATCGCAGTCGCAGCCTCTGCGAGTGGGAGCGTTTCGCGGAATGGCGCGAAAAAATGCGTCTGAGTCTTGCCGCACAAGAGAGCAATAAAGTGTCGCCGTTTCACTTGCTGTCGATCCCGGATGTGTCGGCTGCGGAACAGCGCTTGTGCGCCGATCTGTGGTTAAAAGACCGGATTGACGCCAGCGCCGATGAGCGCGCCGAACTGGCGTTTAGCTACGGCGTCAGCCAGCGGTCTAAAATTCGATTGGGCTATTTGTCCTGCGATTTTCACGAACATGCCACGGCTTTTCTGCTGGCGGAATTGTTCGAAGCGCATGATCGCGAGCAGTTCGAGGTGTATGCGTACTCCTACGGGCCGGACGACGGCTTGGGCATGCGTCAACGGTTGTGCGAGTTTTTCGACAGCTTTGTCGATCTGCAAGCCCTGTCTTTATCCGAAGCGGCGCAAGCCATTCATCAAGATAATATCGATATTCTGATCGATTTAAAAGGCTACACGCGTGGCACCCGCACCGAGATTCTCAGCTATCGGCCAGCGCCCATCCAAGTCAATTACCTTGGGTATCCTGGCACTTTGGGTGGCGATTTTTGCGACTACATCATCACCGATCCTTACCTGACGCCGGCCGCCAGTGCCGCTGATTACAGCGAATCCTTTGCCTACCTGCCCGATAGCTATCAACCGCACGGTCGGCATGCCGAGATCGGCAAGTCCACCAAGCGCGCTCAGCATGGATTGGACGAACATAGTTTTGTGTTTTGCTGTTTCAATCAGGCGTACAAGATCACGCCGGAGGTATTCGATATTTGGTGTCGGCTGTTGTACAGCGTGCCGGGCAGCGTGCTGTGGTTGCTAAAAAACGCCAAAGCCAAGGGGCGGCTGCGAAACGAAGCCTACCAACGTGGCATTGCGCCGGATCGCTTGATATTTGCCGATGATTTGCCGCAGATCGAACATTTGGGTCGCTTGGCCCTGGCCGATCTGGTATTGGATACCCAGCCTTACAATGCTCATACTACCGCCAGTGATGCCTTGTGGGTGGGGGTGCCAATAGTAACGTGCGTCGGCGATACCTTTGCCTCGCGGGTCGCGGGTAGCCTGCTGCATGCGATTGGCCTGCCGGAGTTGATTGCTGCTGATTTGGAAGGCTACTACGATCTGGCTCTGGCACTGGCGAGCAATCCAGCGCACTTAAAAGAGGTCCGACAAAAGCTGGCCGATAATCGCTTGAGCACGCCGTTGTTTGACATCCAGGCCTACACCCGGCATTTGGAGGCTTTGTATAAAACCATGTGGCAGCGGCATGTTGCCGGCGAACTGCCCACGGCGATTGGGCAAACCGAACCGCGCTTATAGTTGGCTATTCACCCAACGCGCGATGTCTTGCGCACTCAACGCACCGGCCTGTCTGGCAAGCTCCCGGCCACCTTTGAACAAAATCAGCGTCGGAATACTGCGGATATTGAAACGGGCGCTGAGCGCTTGCTCGGCTTCCGTGTCGACTTTACCCAAACGAATTCTGGGTTCCAACACTTGCGCGGCTTGGGCAAAGGCCGGGGCCATCATTTTGCACGGCCCGCACCAATCCGCCCAGAAATCCACCAGCAGCGGAATATCGTTGCGCGCCAGGTGGGTTTCAAAGCTTTTCGCGGTTAGCGCCAAGGGGTGGCCGGCGAATAAGGCTAGATGGCATTGCCCGCATTTTGGATTTTGCGACAAGCGGTTTGCCGGCAGGCGATTGACGGCTTGGCAATGTGGGCAGGCTAAATGTAGGGAGTCGCTCATATGGTGTTCTCAAATAGTAAGTGTCGGCGAATTTATTCGCCCGTCAAAATTAACCAACTATCGCCACAAACCGCCGACGCGCCAACGCGCCGGGCGGACAAGCACCCGGCTGCCGTAACCCGGCGCGATGAATGGTTCCTGCCAAAGCGTTTGTGGCCGGCTCGGGCTCAAGGCTTGCAGGCGGCGGACCCGTTCAGCGGTCGGCGGATGGGTGCGCAGCCAGGACGGTTCCGGATTGCCCCAGCCCGGCAGCAGTATCGACTTCCAACCGCCGCTGACTTGTTCGATATGCGCCAAGGCCGTCGCCAAACCTAACGGGTCTCCGGTCAGCGCCGCCGCATTCAAGTCGGCATCGTATTCGCGGATGCGCGATAAGCCCAACTGCATCAATAAGGCCAAATGCGGCGAAAACAACAGCAGTAACAAGCCGGGCCAATTGATTTGAAAACTGATTTCGCCGAACAACAGCAAGGGGATGGACAGCAGCAAGAACAACTGTCCGGTCGCGGCAAACAAGGCGGTAATTCGGCTAATCGCATCGGCCAAGCCCATCACCCGCAAATCGTTATTGGCGATATGCGCCATTTCGTGGGCCAATACCCCGGCCAGCTCCCGCGAGTTGAGTTGCTTGAATAAACCGTCGGTCAACGCAATCGCCGATTGTTGGCGGCTGCCGACCGCAAAGGCATTGATCAGTGGGCTGGGAATGTAATACGGTGCCGGAACGCTAGGCAGTTCGGCGCGCTCTGCTAACACTTGCAACATTTGCCACAGCGCCGGCGCTTCTTGCGGAAAAATCGGCCTTGCTTGGTAAAGACTTAGCGTCAAGCGCCAGGCCGCTGCCGGTTCGAAGATCAGCGCAAATACGCCGGTCGCCAAGGCGATCCAGATGCCTTCTTCTCCAAACAAAAGGCTGCCGGCCAAGCTACAGATTGCCAGCAGCGCCGACATTAACAGCAATGTTTGCAGCCGGTTAAGCCAGCTATGGCGATGCCATTCGATAGTTTGCATGGTTACTCCAGTCCGGCCCGGCGTAAACGGCGGCGCAAATCGTCGATCTCTTCCTGCATGTCCGCGACCAATGCCGCTAGCTCGGGCAGGGCTTCGAAATTACGTTCCAGGCTAACGATACGCCGCACCCGCACCAGATGCGCGCTGGAAAAGCGCCATTCACTTTGCTGTTGCGGCAACGGATTGAGCCAGCCTTCTTCGATATGCCGGGTAATCCATTCCGGTTCCACCGCGCAGATGGCCGCCAGTTGCTGCAAAGTCAGGCCGCTGTCTTCCAGAACGGCGTCGATCAAGTTCTCGGCTGATGACATGCTTTAGCTCCTGTGCTGAGCGCGCGGGTCGAAAGCCAGTTCGCGCGCCATGGTTTCATAAAGTGCCTTGGCTTTGGCCGTGTTGGCCGGCGGTAATAACACCTGAATATCCAGCAACAAATCGCCAGGCGTCGCGCTGGGGATGCCCTTACCGCGCAGCCGCAGTTGCTGGCCGCTTTGCGTGCCTTCCGGGATGCGTACTTTTAATCCGGTATCGAATAAATTCACCGGCACCATTCCGCCAAGCGCCGCTTCCCAAGGCGTGACTGGTAAGCTCATATGCAGATTGCTGCCGTCCACCCGCAAACGCGGATGCGGATTGAAATGCACCTCCAGCAGCAAGTCGCCCGATTTGCCCTTACCCATGCCAGGCGCGCCCTGGCCGGCCAACCGAATGATTTGCCCCTCGTAGACGCCCTTGGGGATTTTTATATTCAAGGTGCGGGTGTCCAGCACCACATGGCCACTAGCGTCCATGCGCGGCACGCGCAAGCTGATTTGCCGGGCCGCGCCGTTAAAAGCGTCGGCTATATCCAGCAGCACTTTGGCGTGATGGTCCTCGCCTGGGGCGTGGAAGCCGGCTTGGCTTTCGAATGGCCCGCCGCGCCCCCGGCCAGCACCCATTTTGCCGAATAATTGGCTGAAAAAGTCGCCGAAATCGGCCGTGTCGGTGCTGGAAAACTCGAAGCCGGCATCCCAATTGGGCGGGGGGTGAAATTCCTGGCCGGGCCGATAACTGCGCCCGAGCTGGTCGTAGGCCGCGCGCTTTTCGGTGTCCGAGAGTACCGCGTAGGCTTCGTTGATCTCTTTCATGTGCGACTCGGCATCCGCTTCCTTGGAAATGTCCGGATGATATTTGCGCGCCAGCTTGCGGTAGGCTTTTTTGATGTCAGCAAGCACCGCGTCGCGATTGACACCGAGAATTTGATAATAGTCTTTGTATTGCACGTCATGCCTCCTGTGACCGACGTTGACCAAGCTAAATCCAGTCTGCACCCGGCCCTGATTTAGGTTCGGGCTAAGTTTGCCGAAGCTCTCTGAGAAGAGCCTTCCGACTAACTCTAGGCAAACGCTGTTTAAGGCCCCAGTTAATAACGGTTTTATAGCGGATTGCCTGGAGCGCGACAATCTTAAATAAAACCGGCCAAGTCAAGATGCCTGAAAAAATGGTGGTGCGCTCGTGCAAAAATAAGAGGCTTTGCCCGGCGATTATTTTTCGGAAGAACCTGAAATCGTTGATTTCAAAACCATCTTACTGACAATTATTTTATCGATTTGATAAGATATAACTTCTTGGGGGTGACATGGCTTCGACGTGGGTAGCAAAACCTCAGGTGCATGCCGAGCACAGTACAGCTCGTAAAACCTACTGAAAACAAGTATTCGCAAACGACGAAAACTACTCAGTGGCCTTAGCAGCTTAAAACCTGCACCACTTCTCTGACCAGATGTACTTATGCGTCTGGAGTCTCCTTCGGGAGGCGCTCAGGGATCATATTACATAAGATCGCGCCAGGGCTTAGTTCGGAGCCTGAATCGCTAAATCCAATCGAAATCGCTGTTGATCCTCTTGGCCCGACGGGTAGTCAACAGTTAAATTAAAAGCGCGGGATAAGCATGTAGAGCTTGTGGCGGAGTGCTTGCGGACGGGGGTTCAATTCCCCCCACCTCCACCAAGTAAACTATTGAAAAATAAAGAAATGTCTATTTATTTTTCGAAACATTGGCGGTAAATTGGCGTTTACTACAACCAGTAAACGCCAATAATCGGCATATTCCGAATTATCAGTACCTTTCCCAATCGTTGATCTGTTGAATGTTTGACGATCCATTTAGGCACAACCTAAATTCATAACGAAAAATCTGTGCAAAAACAGCGCGGGCGAGGAGGAGTGATTTTTGGTCTTGTCCGATTTGATTTTTTAAGGATTATTAATGTCTGTCTTCAGTAGATCTATTTTGCTTATCTCGACTGTAATTGCCGCTTCGAATGCTTACGCGGTGGATGAATCAATGAAGCTTATCGGCGTTACAGACTTCAAATTCACCCTTAGAGACAAACCGGCTGTATCAATTCATTTTGGCGAGAGCGATACAAACCATTGCAGCGCAACAGTTCAGCGTTCAAAAGTGAAACAGGGATACACTGTTTCATCATCTAAACGCAGCAACGCCGACTTTTCTATTGAATGTAATTGGGACGGAAATTATTTTGTCGAGTCATCAAACCACCTGACCTTCACCGACTTCTCGATTGTTACGTTAGACAAAAAGAGCAAAACCGCATCCATCATGGTTTCTTTCAAACTATTGGGATTACCGTCTAATACATACCTGGAACGACACGACGTTATCGTGCCGATATCGGGAAAACACTTCCAAAGTCTTACCATGAAATAATATCAAGCCGACAACCGGTTAACAGCACCGGCATACTCAGCTTGACCCATTTCGCAACCTACAAAGCGGCGTCCCAGTTCCACGCACGCCAACACCGTAGATCCTGAACCGACAAAAGTATCCAGCACCACATCGCCTGGCCTAGAGCTAGCCGAAACAATATGCCGCATCAACTCCAAAGGCTTCTCGCACGGATGCTTTCCTGGGTACCACTGCACCGGCTTGAAGTCCCACACGTTTGTAAACGGCACGTCCTTAGTTACTGCGAAATGCCGCTGCTGTAGTTTGACGGCTTTGTATTCGGAAAACAGTTCATCGTAGGCCTTAAGCCTATTGCCGAACATCGCATTCATCGTGTCGTAATGTGCGCGGCTGGGCATGCTCCATTGCGATCGATCAAACCAATGGCCAGACATCTGACACCCGCACGCCTGCTCGATTTGTTTACGTGATACGCCAGACGTCTTCCTAGTCTGATCAAGGTGTAACCTGATAGGCTCGAAAGCAAACGGCAAACGGCAAGCGCTTGCGGCTTTCGGCGAAGATGATGTGCTCTGTTTGCGGGAAATAACGACGCAATGATTCCTTACGGCAGCCATTGTGCCGGCCGCTGGGCTTACGCCAGACGATATGGTTTAGAATCCGGAAATGCCTAGCGACAGCTAATTCAACTTGCGTCCCCAAATGGGGTCCAGCGAATAAATACATAGAACCGGCTGGCTTCAACACCCTGTGGTACTCGACCAGCACGGTATCCAGCCAGGCAAAAAACTCGGTTGGATTGCGCCATTGGTTATCCCAGGCGTTGTCTTTTCCTGGCAAACCCAACAGCCGTTTACAGCAATATCGTTTGACGGACCAAGGCCGAAATTTACTTTGACTTCATTGAGCTAATAAATACCCTCATTAAATGGACAAACACCCTAACCAAGTCTAATTGGCTGAATAAGATAGTCATGTGACCGTCAGCCATCCGCCACCAATTCAAAAGACCAACTCGTTAACAGTTGGTCTTTTTTTTGCCTGCCATTTAGGGTTTATGCGGGTTCCAGATTTATGCAACAAAGCCGTATAGAACATGTAATTACCACTTTCGGGTGTAAATGGGTATATTTATGGATAATGGGTGTTATTGGGCGTAAGATTGGGCGCATGATAAATTCTGCCACCATCCAGATTACCCCGGAGATTCTTGGCTTAATCGCCAACATTGATGAGTTCAAAGGCGCCTGGCGTGCATTGGGCACACTGGCGCCTGATCGCCTTTCCGCATTGCGACGAGTCGCAACGATTGAAAGCATCGGGTCATCCACTCGCATTGAAGGCAGCAAATTATCCGACCGCGATGTTGAGCGCTTGTTGTCGAGTTTGCAGATCAAGACCTTTACCACACGAGACGAACAGGAAGTGGCGGGTTATGCCGAAGTCATGGATTTGATAATTGCTTCCTGGGCGGACATCGCGCTGACCGAGAACCACATCAAGCAATTGCACCGCGACCTGCTGGTCTACAGCGAAAAGGATGCCTGGCATCGAGGTAACTACAAATCGTCCTCCAACAGCGTGGTTGCTTTTGACGAAAACGGATTGCAACTTGGCGTGGTATTCGAAACCGCTACGCCCTTTGATACCCCAAGATTAATGACCGAATTGGTTACGTGGATTCAGGAAGAACGCAGTTCAGCGCGACTGCATCCGTTGTTATTGATTGGTTTGTGGGTAGTTATTTTCCTTGAAATCCATCCTTTTCAAGATGGTAATGGCCGATTGAGTAGAGTGTTGACCACATTGCTGCTTTTACAAGCAGGTTATAGCTACGTGCCTTATAGCTCGCTGGAAAGCGTCATCGAAATGAACAAGGAAGCCTATTATCTGGCGTTAAGACAGACCCAGGGAACGATTCGGACCGAAGCGCCGAACTGGCAACCTTGGCTTTTGTTTTTCTTGCGTTCGCTTGCCGAGCAAATGCGTCGCCTCAACAAAAAAGTAGAGCGTGAAAAATTGGTTCTGGCGCCGTTGCCTGAGCTATCGCTGCAGATTGTCGAATTTACTCGAGAACACGGTCGCATGACGATGGCAGATGCCATCAGACTAACTGGAAGTAGTCGAAATACCCTGAAACAACATTTCAGGGCGCTGGTTGAGCAGAGGCACCTTAATCAACATGGTAGTGGTCGCGGTGTTTGGTATGAGCTTCGCTGATCCAAAATGAATCTCGGTTCAATTGCGAAATCGGGAATTGAACCACTTGCCAAACCAGCCGGCGAAACCTGCGTAAAAACAGCAGATTTCTGGCATTTCAAAAGGCCATCAAAACCACTTCCTTAACAAACCCGCAAATCCCGGCATCCTTTTGCAATCGCAGAGTGGAAGCAGTTTGTCGCGGGTGGGGCACCACCACCAAATTATCAAAGCCCAACTGGTCTCAGTTGGGCTTTTTTATTGCCTGTTACTGTGGGTTCGTGCGCGGCGTGTTGGTCCTGTGGGTTTCGGCATCGGGTACAAATTAATTCGCTCTTGGGTTTGAGTCAACTTGGTGCGTATTTTTGTGAACTCCAACGGGAAGTTCGTCCTTTTGGTGCGTCGCGCCGCTATTTGGCTTAGGAGGCAGTGAGCAATTTTGCTGGCGAGAAAATTGCTGGCAAATCGGCAGGTCTCAACTGAAGGCGCGTCAAAATGTCCGTATTGCTGGTTAACTCGTTTCTCGGTCGCTTCAAGCTAAAAAATAAATTTGCGCTGATATTTACGCTGATTGTTTTGGCCGGCGCGCTGCCCTTGGCTATTTTCGTCAATGCGGGTCTGTCAATTTCCGGGCCACAATGGTTGGTGATAGTCTCCGTTAATCTGGCTTGGATAGTGGCGTTGTCAGCATTTTATTCTTCGCTATCGGGTGCGATTGCGGCATTGATCGGCGCACATAGGCAGTTAGAGCGTGGCAACTTCAATATGCGTCTACAGCTTACCGGTCAGGATGAGCTGTCGCAGTTGTATAGCGGTTTTAACGAAACTGCCAAAGCCTTGGGTCGGCGCTTAGGCGATGTGCATGCGTCAATTCAAGAAGTGACTTATGCCGCCGACCAACTCAACCAGGGTGCCGGTTTCGTCGCCGAAAAACTCGATAACCAACGCGAAAGAACCACGATGATGGCGGCGGCCATCGAACAAATGTCGGCC
Source organism: Methylomonas fluvii (assembly GCF_014850975.1). Lineage (GTDB taxonomy): Bacteria > Pseudomonadota > Gammaproteobacteria > Methylococcales > Methylomonadaceae > Methylomonas > Methylomonas fluvii. The sequence goes on from NZ_JACXST010000001.1 coordinate 1,490,566, forward strand.
AGTATCATGGGCGTGGCGGGGCAATGCCGGGACGCAGAGAAAATATCGTCGACCACGCAGCAGCTTTCTCAGCAAGGCCATCGCGCCATCGAAAGCTTTATCGCCGATATGAATGCGTTGTTTGGCGAAATTCAGGACTTGGCTCAATTGATGCAAAATCTGGAATTGCATTCCCAGCAGGTTGCCAGTATCTCGGAAGTGATTAAAGCCATTTCCGATCAGACCAACCTTCTGGCTTTGAATGCGGCGATAGAAGCGGCGCGAGCCGGAGAATACGGTCGCGGCTTTGCGGTGGTAGCCGACGAAGTACGTTCGCTGGCAAAAAGGGTGCGACAGTCTGCCGAGGAAATAACCGGTACCACCGAAGCCGTCCGGGAAAAAATTCATCTAGCCGTCCAATCCATCGCCGCTACTCGGGATCAAACGGAACAAGGCATTAACAAAGCGTTCGAAGTTGAGCAATCGCTGGCCGAGATTCGGCAGTATGCGGATCAAGCCTTAAATAACGTAACGATGATAGCAACCAGTGCCGAACAGCAAACCCAGGTAAGCCGGGAAATCGGCCGCAACATCGAGACGATTGCGCACAGTGTTGAACAAAACAGTAACGCGGCCCAGGAATCAGCTGAAATAGCCAGGCATTTGGCTAAATTGGCGCAAATCGTCGCTCATTAACCAATATAAAGGGGAATTAGACGTGCCCGATTATGTTTCAGTATTGTTTTTATTGGCGGCGGTGATCGCCAGTACGGCGGCATTTATGTGCTATAAAAACCGCCAGACGCGCCTTGAGCATCTACGTGGGCAACTGCATTGCCTGGAAATTACCGGCGCTTTGAAAAACCTATTGACGCAGATACAACAACATCGCGGCATGGTGAGCGCTTATTTGAACGGCGATCTGAGCTTTAAATACAAAATCACGGTATTGCAATCCGACATTGATCGGCAGCTCGATCAGCTTTCCGGGCAGTTCAAGCGGTCGCCGGAATCGTTGCAGTCGTTCGTTGAAATTCGCGATGCCTGGAAACAACTACAGCCTTCCGTGTTGCATCTGACCAAGGAAGCAAGTTTTGAACGGCACTGTCTATTGGCCGGTACTATTCTCAATTTGATTCGAGATATAGCGGAACATAGCCAATTACATCAGGAAAGTATTTGTCCGTTCAGCTTTATAGAAATTCTATGGCATCTACTGCCGGACACCGCGGAGGCGATAGGTCAGGCGCGGGCTATCGGCACCGGCATGGCGGCGGCCGGCCGCTGCCGGATCACCGATAGGATCAAGCTGGGTTTTCTGATTACCCGTATCCGTCAGGCCATCGAACGGGTTGAAGCCGGCATGGGCAACGCGAACATATCCATGGTTGCCGATAACAGCTTTCAGCAGGCTTCGGCTGCGGTTCATGTGCATATCACCGGTTTTATTAGTCATATAGAGCAAAAATTGCTGACCGTGGATAAGCCGGCGATTGATCCAACGACTTTCTTTGACACCGCCACGGGGACATTGAACAGTATTTTTGCGCTTTACGATCAGGGCGAAGTGATTACAAACCATGCCCTGCAAAACCAACTTGCAAGTGCCAGACGACGTAGCAATCAGTCTATCGCGATTGTGTTGGTGAGCTTGGTATTTTTAACGGTTTCGCTGGTTTTGACGCATGGGGTCGCTTAACCGGCGAGACCAAGAGCCACGCTTTGGATGGAGGCAATTTACCTTTAGGGGGCTGTAGTACAAAATAAGCGGTGTCATTTCGAATTGCTTTGCTTAAATTAAGCAGTCTATGTCCACTTTTTAGGCAAGAATCCTGGAAAAGGCAGGATGTCAGCGCGCTTGGCCAACCTAGGCAAGACCCGTTTGTTGCGCTATGGTTAGGTCCGATTTCCTCCGGCGCCCTATAGCTTCGCGTATAGCGGGTCGGCCGAATAGCACAAAGCAATTATCAATCGTCGCTAACCTAAACGCCCACGTCCATCCCCATTCCCCGACACAATGGCTCAACCACCCGACAGAATCCGAGCCAAGTGCCTGTGCATCGACATTGAAACCGCCCGGCAGGATAGCTTGCGGCTGCGGGAAATTGGCGCGTACCGGCCGGATACCGATGCGCGCTTGCGCTTATCCGGTAAAGCAGCCGATCTGACGCAAAAGCTGGATCAGATCAGCGAAGGCGCGGCGTTTGTGTTGGGACATAACGTGATTGCTTTCGATCAGCCGGCTTTATCCGTGCTGCATCCCGATTTGGCGCTGCACCGCTTGCCTTTGGTGGATACGCTGGAGCTGTCGCCGGTAGCCTTTCCACAGAATCCCTATCACCGCCTGGTCAAGGACTACAAGCTCTGCACCACCACCCGCAACGATCCGGTTCGCGACGCGGAATTGGCTTACGAGCTGTTTCTGGATCAGGCCGAGGCCTTGCGCCTGCGGGTGGCGGAATATCCCGATGAAGCGCTGTGCCTGCATTTTTTATTAGCACCGGAAAATGGCAAGGGCGTGGCGAATTTCTTCGCGACTTTGCGCGCGGCGCTAAGGCCATCTTTGGGCGATGCGCAAGCCGCCTGGCTACGGGCTACCGGCGGCAAGGTGTGCAGGGCCGGGCAGCAACGCATCGTCAACGACTATTTGCCGGAGCCGGATTGGCACAAGCCGCTGGCCTACGTACTGGCCTGGCTGAGGGTTTCGGGCGGCAATTCCGTATTGCCGCCTTGGGTGAGTTTGGCCTTTCCAAAAACTAGAGAGTTGATCGCCATTTTGCGTGATGTGCCGTGCGGTGATGCCGAGTGCGAGTGGTGCCGGGAGCAGCACGATCTGTCGCAATTGCTGCCGCGCTATTTTCCGGGCATCACGCAGTTCCGGCCAACACCAACTACCGAGGACGGCCGCTCTTTGCAGCAAGTCATCGTCGAACACGGCTTTGCCGGTACGCCGACGCTGGCGATTCTACCCACCGGCGGCGGCAAGTCCTTGTGTTATCAGCTGCCAGCGCTGGCGCGGTTTTATCGCAACGGCAGTTTGACGGTGATTATTTCGCCGCTGCAATCCTTGATGAAGGACCAGGTTGATAACCTGGAAGCGCGCGGCATCACTTGCGCCGGTTACATCAACAGCTTGCTCAACCCCACGGAGCGGCAGATGATGCTGGATAAGTTGCGCTTGGGCGATTTGGGTTTGATTTTTATCGCACCGGAACAATTCAGAAGTACGGCGTTTGCAAAGGCTTTGCAGCATCGCGAAGTCGGTGCCTGGGTGTTCGACGAGGCGCATTGTTTATCCAAATGGGGCCATGATTTTCGCCCGGATTATTTATACGTATCGCGCTTTATCAAGACCCGGCAAAAAGACAAACCGTCGCCGGTGTTTTGTTTTACCGCCACCGCCAAGCCGGACGTGGTAGAGGATATTGTCGAGCATTTTCGCAAGCGCCTGGGCATTTCGCTGGCCTGTTTGACCGGCGGCGTCAGTCGGGAAAACTTGCAGTACGAAGTGCATGCGGTGCCGGCGCAAGCCAAATACCCGGAAGTGTTGCGTTTGCTGGAGCAAAGCTTGCGCGACGCCGGCGGCGCCATCGTGTTTTGCGCCCGGCAGAAGACCGTGGAGGAAATGGCCGAATTTTTGAAACAGGCCGGCCTGGATTGCGGCTACTTCCACGGCGGTATGCAGCCCGAGCAAAAGCGCCAGGTGCAGGAAGCCTTTATCGCCGGCGAACTGCGCGTCATCGCCGCCACCAATGCCTTCGGCATGGGCGTGGATAAGGCCGATGTGCGGCTGGTGATTCATTTGGACACGCCGGGCTCCTTGGAAAATTATCTCCAGGAAGCCGGCCGGGCAGGGCGCGATCAAGATCTGGCGCGCTGTGTGTTGCTGTATGACGATACCGATCTGGATGTACAGTTTCGCTTGCTGCGCAATTCCAGACTGACGCAACATGATATTGCCGCCATTCTAAAAGCCTTGCGCGGGATCGAACGCAAGGATCGCAGCGAAGGTTCGGTGGTGGTCACCAGTGGCGAAATCTTGCTGGAAATCCCGGACAAGCACGGCATCGATCCCGACGCCGCCGATGCCGACACCAAAGTCCGCATCGCCGTGGCCTGGCTGGAAGAGGCGCGTTTGCTGGAGCGCCAGGAAAATCATACCCGCGTATTTCCGGGCAGTTTGCAGGTGGCCAGTATCGATGAAGCCAGATTGTTGCTGCAGAAGAAACTGGGGCCGAATGCCGACATTGAGCCCTACATCGTGCTGCTGTCGCAATTGTTTTATAGCGAAGATGACGAAGGCATCAGCACCGACGATTTGATGCTGGCCACCGGCCGCAATTCGCACGAAGTGCAGAGCATGTTGCGGGATTTGGACCGGTATAAACTGGTATCCAACGATACCGAAATCGGGGTGACGCTGTACCGAGACCCCGATACCGCCGACAGGCTGGAAGACTTGCGCAAGCTGGAAGACGCCTTGATTGCCAGCCTGCGCGAGGCCGCACCGGATGCGGATCGCGAGCAATGGCAGATTTTGAATGTGCGGCGGCTGTGCGATACCTTGCGCCGCGACGCCGGCGTGGAATTGACGCCGGACAAATTGACCCGCTTGATGAAATCGTTTGCCGAAACCTTTGGCGATGGCAATGGTCTGCGCGGCTTTTTTGCCTTACGTCCGGCCGGTCAGGACAATCGCTATCTCAAATTGCTACGTAGCTGGCAGGACATCGATACCATCCGCCATAAACGCATGCGGTTGGCCCAGGCCTTGTTGAATTACTTTCTAGCAAAACGCCAGGGCAATAACCTGCTGGTCACTTGCAAGCAGGGCGATTTGGAAGCGGCTTTGCAAGCCGATCTGACTTTGCAGGATCTGGATGTGCGGGATTGGCAGGTGGCCTTGGCGGCGGCGCTGATTTATCTGGACAGCAACGAAGTTTTGCATCTAGCGCGAGGCAAGGCGGTGTTCCGCGCGGCGATGAGCATCCAGCTCAATGCCGAAGCCCGGCGCCGGCAGTTTAAAAAATCCGATTACGCCGAGCTGGCTTTGCATTACAAGGACAAGATCATCCAGGTGCATGTGATGGCGGAATATGCCCGGCTGGCGCTGGGTAAGATTCAGGCGGCGATGGCGTTTATCGTCGATTACTTTGGTATGGACAGGCACGAATTCGTGCGCCGCTATTTTGCTGGCCGTCAGGATATTTTGGAAATGGCGACCACCGAAGCTGCGCATCGGCGCATCCTCACCGACCTGCAAAATCCAGAACAACAAGCCATCGTCGCCGCGCCGCCGGAAGGCAGTCAACTGGTGCTGGCCGGCCCCGGCTCCGGCAAAACCAAGGTGATTGTGCATCGGGTGGCCTGGTTGCTGCGCGAATGCATGGTGTTGCCGGAAGACATTATGGTGTTGAGTTATAACCGCTCGGCGGCCGTCGAAATCCGCAAGCGTTTATGGGCATTAATCGGTGCCGATGCCGCCGGGGTGACCGTACAAACCCTGCATAGCCTGGCGATGCGGCTGACCGGTACCAGCTATGCGGTAGCCGCCGAGCATGGCGAACAAGTCGACTTCAAGGCGGTATTTAAATCCGCCACGGCTTTATTACTGCAAGCGGAGCAGGGCGACGAGCTGGGGTCGAGCATCCAGCGCGACCGCTTGCTATCCGGTTTGCGCTATTTGCTGGTGGATGAATATCAGGACATCAACGCCGAGCATTACGAATTGATCAGCGCGCTGGCCGGCAGGGCTATTAGCAGCGAGGAAGACAAATTGTCGCTATTGGCGGTGGGCGACGATGATCAAAATATTTACGCGTTTGACGGGGCGAATGTGCGCTTCATCAAGCAATTTGCCACGGATTATCAGGCCAAAACCTACTATCTGATTGAAAACTATCGCTCCACCGCGCAGATCATTCATTGTGCAAACCGGGTGATTGCGCCGGCGCGGGAGCGGATGAAAACGCAACATGCCATCCAAATCAATTATGCGCGCCGGGATGCGGCGGAAGGCGGCGAATTTGCCGAACTGGATAGTTTGACGCAAGGTCGGGTACATATTCTGGAAACGCCGGGGCCACTGCACGGCGAAATCGAAGTGGCGCTGGCCGAGCTGATGCGGCTGAATAATTTGGCGCACTCGGGCCAAGCCAGTCATTGGGGCCGGTTTGCAGTGATCGCTAGGCATTGGGAAACATTAGAGCCGCTCGCCGAATTATGCCGGTTGCAAGGCATTGCGGTGCGCTTGCTGCGCGATAGTGCTTTGCTGAATTTGCATGGCACACGGGAAGGCTATGGCCTGCTGGCTTTGTTGAACAAGCCGCGGGCTAACTCTGGTAAATCTAGAGTGTTACTGCGCTACGGGACCTTGTCGCGCTGGTTTAAGCGCCGCTACCGGCAGGCCGTGGATGAGCTGATCGAACATCCTTATCGCGCCACGCTGGCGCAATTTATCATCGCTGCCGAGACTGTCACGCCAGGCTGTCAGCATGTGGTTAGCAACCTTGTCGAAGCGCTATACGAATTCGGTACCGGTAGCCAGTCCGGTGAAAACCATAGCCGGCATGCGCCGCTGCTGCTATTGACAGCACATCGAGCCAAGGGCTTGGAGTTCGATCATGTCCTGATTCTGGACGGTGGCGGCTGGCAGCAAAGCAGCGATGACGAGCGGCGGCTATTTTACGTGGCGATGACGCGCGCCCGCAAAACCCTGACTATTTGCGCCAGGCAGGGTGGGCGGAATGCTTTTATCCGAGACTGCGAGGCGCTTTGCGTTAAAACCCAGCCCCAATTCAGTCGCGAAGTTCCAGCGTTGGGGCAACGTACTTGGGTGGCCGATTTGGAGCAAGTTGTGCTGTCATGGCCGGGGTATTTCGCGCCGGATAAGCCTATTCATGGGGCAATTGCCGCCTTGGAGGTTGGCTGCGAGTTGAGATTGCGAGCCAGAAGCGATGGGCAAAGCGGTTGGGAGCTGGCGGATTTAAACGGCATGACAGTCACTCGGATGGCCAAGGCTTTTACGCCGCCAACCGGCAGGATAGTGACGGCGCGAGTTGCTGCCATTTCGGTTTGGCATAAAACTGCCGGCCATACCGAAAATCTGCGTTGCGAGCAGTGGGAACTGGTATTGCCTGAAATTTTGTATATGCCAGCCGATAAGGTTCCAAGGTCGTGATTTAACAACCTCGGGAGTCTGGAAGCCACTGCCTTATGTCGTCAAGCCGTTCGTGCTGAGCCTGTCGAAGCATGATCGGCTTGAGCGCGGGAAACCGAAATTTTTCCGGTCTCCCTTAAGGTAATACCTTGAGTCCTTAGTTTTTCAGCTTGGCAATCAACATCTTGTTCACTTCACCCGGATTGGCCTTGCCTTGGGTTTCTTTCATGATTTGCCCGACCAGAGCCATCAACGCCTTGTCTTTGCCGGCCCGATATTGCTCGACCGGTACCGGGTTGGCGGCGATGACTTTGTCTACGATGGCTTCGATCGCGCCGGTGTCGGTGATCTGCTTCAAGCCTTCTTTTTCGATGATTTCATCGGCGCTGTCGTTGCTGTTCCACAGCTTGTCGAATACCTGTTTGGCGGTTTTGCCGGAAATGGTGTTGTCGGCAATGCGTTTGAGCAGGCCGGACAGACGCTCGGCATTGACCGGACAGTCGCCGATTTCCAATCCGGCTTTGTTCAATGCGCCCAACACGTCGCCGGTCAGCCAGTTGCCGGCCAGCTTCGCTTCGCCGCCCGAGGCTTTGACCACTGTTTCGTAAAAGTCGGCCAGTTCGCGTGACGACGTCAAGGTGGTAGCGCTTTCGTTATCCAGGGTGTATTGCTCGATGAAACGCTGTTTTTTGGCGTCCGGCAATTCCGGCAGTGTGGTGCGGATTTCGTTTTTCAAACTTTCTTCGATCAATACCGGCAGCAAGTCTGGATCGGGGAAGTAACGGTAATCGTTGGCTTCTTCCTTGCTGCGCATGGAGCGGGTTTCGTCTTTGTTGGCGTCGTACAGGCGAGTTTCCTGAACCACTTTGCCGCCGCCTTCGATGACATCAATTTGCCGCTCGATTTCGTGGTTGATGGCTTTTTCGACGAACTTGAAGGAGTTGATGTTCTTGATTTCCGCGCGGGTGCCGAACTCATTTTGGCCTTTCGGGCGCACCGAAACGTTGGCGTCGCAGCGGAACGAGCCTTCCTGCATGTTGCCGTCGCAGATTTCCAGATAACGCACCAGTTCGTGCAATTTACGCATGTAGGCCACGGCCTCTTTGGCGGAGCGCATGTCCGGTTCGGAAACGATTTCCAATAACGGCGTGCCGGCACGGTTCAAGTCGATGCCGGTCAGGCCGTGGAAGTCTTCGTGCAAGGATTTGCCGGCATCTTCTTCCAGATGAGCGCGGGTGATGCCGATGCGTTTGCTGACGCCATCGACTTCGATGTCCAGATGGCCATTGCCGACGATGGGCAACTCGAACTGGCTAATCTGGTAGCCTTTCGGTAAGTCTGGGTAAAAGTAGTTTTTGCGGGCGAACACCGAATGCGGGGCAATCTCGGCATCAATCGCCAAGCCAAAAGTTACGGCCTTGCGCACGGCATCTTTGTTCAAAACTGGTAACACACCGGGCAAGCCCAAATCGACCGCGCAGGCCTGGGTGTTGGGTTCCGCGCCATATGCGGTGGCCGCGCCGGAGAAGATTTTCGATTTCGTGGAGAGTTGGGTATGGATTTCCAGGCCGATGACGGCTTCCCATTGTGAGTTCATTCTTGGTTCCTTTAAAGCTTATTCGGCAAAAACGTCGTTCAGGTCGATTTGCAGGTCGGGGAATAAATAGGGTGTAGCGATTTCATCGCCGGGGTGCATGGCGTGTAACTGATACTTTTGATTTTGGTCGAGCACGAACTGATACAGGGTTTGTTCGTAGGGGTGGACGATCCAGTATTCAGTGACTGCGCTTTCCCGATACAACTGGAATTTCAACCTTAATTCCCTCTGGCTGTTGCCAGGCGACAAAATCTCGATGATCCAATCCGGCGCGCCGTCACAGCCCTGTTCGGTCAATTTTTCCTTGTCGCAGATGACGCATAAATCCGGCTGCACGACGCTGAACACTTCGCGGTCTTTTAGCAGGGATTTACGCCGATCGTAGAGTTTGACGTCGAAGGGGGCAACGTACACATTGCAATGCTTGTGCTTGAAATGATTGCCCAAACTGACGGATAAATTTAGCGACACACTTTGGTGTTTCCTGCTAGGCGCCGGCGACATCGCCATGATCTTGCCCTTGATCAACTCGACACTTTCTTCCAGTCGCCAGGTCAGATAATCGGCGTAGCTATAGGTGCCGTTGGGGTCCAGTTGCGACAATTGCGTGATCGGCGCCATGTTGCCTCCCGTGTTATTCGAAACCTTTCGGTACTTGCAAATGCCAATCAGTCACTTGCTGATAGCGATGGCCGACATTCAGCAATTTGGCTTCGCTGAAATAATTGCCTATCACATGCAAGCCCACCGGTTTGCCGTCAATGAAGCCGGCCGGAATCGACATCGCCGGCAAACCCGCCAAGTTGATGGCGATGGTGTAAATGTCTTCCAGGTACATCTGGATCGGGTCGCTGGTTTTTTCGCCGATGTTGAACGCAGTGTTGGGCGTAACTGGGCCCATCAGCACATCAACTTCGCTCAAAGCACGCTTGAAGTCGTCACTGATCAGGCGGCGCACTTGCTGGGCTTTTAAATAATATGCGTCGTAATAGCCGGCCGACAGCGCATAGGTGCCCATCAGAATGCGGCGTTTGACTTCCGCGCCGAAGGCTTCGCCGCGCGAGCGGGTATAAAGGTCGGTCAAGTCTGCCGGATTTTGGCAACGGTAACCGAAGCGCACGCCGTCGTAGCGCGACAGGTTGGACGAGCATTCGGCTGAAGCGATCACGTAATAAGCCGGAATTGCCAACTGCAGATTAGGCATGTCCACTTCTTTGACTTCCGCGCCCAGTTTTTGATACTCGGCAATCGCAGCCTGGATGGTGGCGGCCATTTGGCTGTCCAATTCGGCGCTGAAAAACTGTTTCGGCAGACCGATTTTCAAGCCTTGCAAACTATCGTTCAGGCTGGTGCTGTAGTCAGGCACGGTTTGATCGACGCTGGTGGAGTCTTTAGGGTCGAAGCCCGCCATGACTTGCAGCAACAGGGCGGCATCCTCAGCGCTACGCGCCATCGGGCCTCCTTGGTCCAAGCTGGATGCATAAGCGATCATGCCGTAACGCGATACGCGGCCGTAAGTCGGTTTCAGGCCGGTGATACCGCACAGGGCAGCCGGCTGCCTAATCGAACCGCCGGTGTCGGTGCCGGTCACCGCAGGTGCCAGGCGCGCCGCGACAGCCGCCGCCGAGCCGCCGGAAGAGCCGCCAGGCACGCAATCGGTCGCCCAAGGGTTGCGCACCGGGCCGTAAAAGCTGTTTTCGTTGGATGAGCCCATCGCAAACTCGTCCATGTTCAATTTGCCCAGCATCACCGCGCCGGCACTGTTGAAGTGTTCAACTACCGTGGCGTCGTAAGGGGCGATGAAGTTATCCAACATTTTCGAACCGCAGCTGGTCTTAGTGCCTAGCGTGCAGAAAATGTCTTTTTGGGCGATGGGGATGCCGGCCAATGGTCCAGCGTTGCCGGTAGCCAGCAACTGATCGGCCGCCTGGGCCTGTTGCAAGGCGCTGTCGGCGCTCACGGTAATAAATGCGTTCAGGTCATGGTGCTGGTGGGTGCGGTCCAGAAAATGTTGGGTCAGTTCTACGCTGGAGAATGCTTTGCTGCGCAGCCCGGCTGCCAGTTCGGTGAGGGTAAGTTTGTGCATAATCGTCCTTAATCGATGACTTTAGGGACCAGGTACAATCCGGCTTCGGTTTGCGGGGCGATGGTTTGGAAATGGTCGCGCTGATCGGTCTCGGTGACGGCGTCATCGCGCAGGCGCTGCATTTGATCCAGCGGATGCGCCATGGGTGTCACGCCGATCGTGTCTAATTGGCCCATTTGCGTCATTAATGCCAGTACCCCGGATAGGTCTTTTGCATAGTGTTCGACATCTTGTTCAGCAATGCCCAGCCTTGCCAGGTGAGCGATTTTTTTAACGTCATTCGCCGTTAACGACATTCTTGTAACTCCAGGTTTTCTTAGTAAAACTATGATACTTTATATCTTGCTCAAATACCTGCTTGATTGTTAAAGTAGCGGGATTTTCCGTGTGCGCTTAGGGTACTGCATAAAATGTTTAAAAGAATTCGTGGCCTGTTTTCCAATGATTTGTCGATCGATTTGGGTACGGCAAATACGTTAATTTATGTTCCGGGCCAGGGAATCGTACTCAACGAGCCTTCCGTGGTGGCGATTAAAGAAGACAAAATTCGCGGCCAAAAAACCATCGCGGCTATCGGTGCCGACGCCAAAAGCATGCTGGGCCGTACGCCCGGTAATATCACCGCCATCCGGCCGTTGAAAGACGGCGTGATTGCCGACTTCGCCGTGACCGAGCGCATGCTGCGGTTTTTTATCAAAAAAGTCCACGAAAACAAACTGTTGCGGCCCAGCCCGCGCATTCTGATCTGCGTGCCTTGCGGTTCTACGCAAGTAGAGCGGCGGGCGATTCGCGAATCGGCGGCCATGGCTGGCGCTAGAGAAGTGTATTTGATCGAAGAGCCGATGTCCGCTGCGGTGGGCGCCGGGTTACCGGTGGATACCGCCCATGGTTCGATGGTGCTGGATATAGGTGGCGGTACTTCAGAAGTGGCGGTGATTTCCTTGAATGGTATCGTTTATTCGGCGTCGGTTAGAATCGGTGGAGATCGCTTCGACGACGCCATCATCAGCTATGTGCGCCGTAATTACGGTACCTTGATCGGCGAAGCGACCGCTGAAAAAATCAAACATCAAATCGGCGCCGCCTATCCCGGTAGCGAAGTGCGGGAAATGCAGGTCACCGGCCGTAATTTGGCCGAGGGCGTGCCGCGTAGCTTCTCGCTAAACAGCAACGAAATTCTGGAAGCCTTGCAAGAACCCTTATCGGGTATCGTCAGCGCTGTGAAAGTGGCGCTTGAACAAACTCCGCCGGAGCTGGGCGCGGACGTGGCCAGCCGCGGTATCGTGTTGACCGGCGGCGGTGCATTGCTGAAAGACATCGACCGCTTGATTTCCGAGGAAACCGGTCTGCCGGTGTATATCGCTGACGACCCATTGACTTGCGTGGCCCGCGGCGGCGGCATGGTGTTGGAAATGTTGGACTCTAAAGGTGCTTCGGCGTTTTCTTTGGAATAAGCGCTGTACCGAAAAATCTCTGAAAGGCCGCTGTGACCGCGTAAAGCGGCTACAGCGGCCTTTTCTATGAATTTATGCCGCTCGGCACATGAACTGCCCATGAGCGGAGCTTGATTGTTCTTGCTGTCGCGTCGACGGGTGCCGGTCTTGCTCGTCGCGTTTTGATTGTTAGAGGTTTGCCATAAAACTCTTATTTGCCAAAGGCCCTTCACTTAATACCCGCTTACTGGTGGCATTGCTGGTATCAATTTCGATGTTAGTGATTGATTACCGCAGTGAACGCCTGGATCGGGTGCGCTCCTTGTTATCGGTGTTCACCTATCCCTTACAGTCGCTGGCCAGTCTGCCGGTCGATTTTTATCAAACGGTTTCCGGAACAGTCATTTCTTTTGTGGAATTGCAAAAAGAAAACCGCCGCTTGAAAGAAGCTCAATTCGTCAATGATGCGAAATTGTTGAAATTCGCAGCCTTGGAAAAGGAAAACACGCGTCTGCGGATGTTGCTGGAAAACTCCTTTCAGCTTGGCGAACAAGTGCTGGTAGCCGAACTGGTGTCGGTAAAACTGGCGCCTTACGAACACACGGTGGTGGTCAACAAAGGCTCGCGATTTGGCGTGCATCCGGAACAGCCTGTTTTGGATGCCAACGGTATCGTCGGGCAGGTGGTGCGGGCCTTACCGTCCAGCTCGGAAGTGATGCTGATCACCGATCCCGACCATGCCGTTCCAGTACAGGTCAACCGCAACGGTTTGCGTACCATCGCTTTCGGTACCGGCCAGCCCAATCGTCTGCATTTGCCGTTTCTGGCTAATAACGCTGACATCGTGCCGGGTGATTTGCTGGTTACCTCCGGGCTGGGTGGTGTGTTTCCAGCCGGGTATCCGGTGGCGGTAGTGGATAAGTTCGAAGCTAGGCCGGACAAATCTTTTGCCAATATTTACGCCACGCCAAAGGCGGAATTGGATAAAAGCCGCGAGTTTTTGATCGTCTGGAGTCATTCCACGCCGGTGGTGTTAGGCGAGCAGGGTAAAGCGCCAGCCGAGCCGGAAACCAAGGAAGCCGAGCATGTCGCGCCTTGATTTTGCCGCCACCGTTTACTTCTTCGCTACCATAGGCGCGGCGATGGTGCTGCGGGTAATGTCGTTGTTTCCCAGTATGGATGTATTCAATCCGGATTGGATAGTATTGGTGTTGATTTATTGGTCGATTGCCTTGCCGGAACGGTTTGGCGTATTCAGCGCTTGGTCGATAGGCTTGTTGACTGACGTATTAACCGGCCGTTTGCTGGGTCAGTACGCCTTGATCTATGCGCTGATTTGCTATTTCAGTATCAACGAGCATCGGCGTTTGCGGCAATTTCCGATGGTGCAGCAATGCTTGTTTGTGTTTTTGTGTTTGCTTGCATCGCAGAGCATTATTTTCGGCACCGAAAGCATGCAGGCTGGCAATCGTCTGCCCCTGGCGTTTTGGTATCCGGTGTTATCCGGAACCTTGGTGTGGCCGCTGGTGTTTGTGGTGCTGCGTTATATCCGGGTAATGGCGCGCATCGTCTAACGGAGCATGGATAGAAAATTCGCCATCAAAGATCCGCTCGCCGAAAGTCGCTTATTTTTAAGCCGCATCGTCGCGGCGTTTATCCTGATCCTGTTTTTGATCGCCGGTCTGGTCGTGCGTTTGGTGTATTTGCAGGTGGTCGGTCACGAACACTACGCGACGTTATCCAAAGACAACCGCATCAAGATCTCGCCTTTGCCTCCCACCCGTGGCGTGATTTACGACCGCAAGGGGCGGATGCTCGCGGAAAACGTGCCGACCTACAGCTTGGAATTGATTCCGGAGCAGATCGAAAATATCGACGACACGCTAGTCAGATTGCAAAAGCTGCTGGATATTTCCGAAGAAAAAATCGATTTGTTTCAAAAGCAGCGCAAGCGCAATAAATCCTTTACCAGCACGCCGTTACTGCAGAATCTCAGTGACGAAGAAGTCGCAAAATTTGCGGTGGTCAGACCGTATTTTCCCGGCGTCGATGTCTACGCCCGCTTGGTGCGGCATTATCCTTACGGCGATTTGGCTTCCCATGTGGTCGGCTATGTGGGCCGGATCAACGAGAAGGAAATGCAAACCTTGCCGTTGGCGAAATATCGTGGCACCAACCACATCGGTAAAACCGGCATCGAAAAAACCTATGAAGAACATCTACTGGGCACCGCCGGTTACGAAGAAATAGAAACCAACGCGCAGGCCAGGGCCGTCAACACAGTGGCGACGGTGGAGCCGGTGGCGGGTTCCAACATCTATCTGACCTTGGACATCGACCTACAAAAAATCGCTTACGATGCCTTGTCGGAATATAACGGCGCGGCGGTGGCGATTGAAATCAAAACCGGCGGGGTGCTGGTGTTCGCCAGCCGGCCCGGTTTCGATCCCAATCCCTTTGTGTCCGGGATTTCCGGCAAAGAATACAAGGCCTTGCAGGACTCGCCGGATCAGCCTTTATACAATCGGGCCTTGCGCGGCCAGTATCCACCGGGCTCGACGGTCAAACCCTTTCTGGCCTTGGCGGGGCTGGAATATGGCGTGACCGACTTTAACCACCGATTGTTCTGTCCGGGTTATTACAAGCTGCCGAATGTCGATCACAAGTATCGCGACTGGAAGAAGTGGGGGCACGGCATGGTGGATATGAACGACGCGATTACCCAGTCTTGCGACGTGTATTTCTACGATCTGGCCCTGGCGCTAGGCATCGATAAAATGCACGACTTTATGGATAAATTCAGTTTCGGCCGGAAAACCGGGATCGATTTGGTCGGCGAAGTCGATGGTTTGATGCCGTCCAAGGAATGGAAAAAGCATTACCGTAGCCAGGCTTGGTTTCCCGGCGAAACGCTGATTACCGGGATCGGCCAGGGTTACACGCAAGCCACGCCATTGCAGTTGGCGCATGCGACGGCTACGCTGGCCAACTATGGCAAGGTGATTACACCGCATTTGGTGCACAGTATCATCAGTGCCGATTACGCCGATATGATCGGTGGTAAGGCCGATGCCTTGATTCCGTTGAAAACTCAAAATGTCGAAAATATTATTAAAGGCATGACTAATGTGGTGCATGGGGCTAGGGGACCGCCGGTCGCTTGGCCAAGGCCATTACCTATCAAATTGCCGGTAAGACCGGCACGGCGCAAGTGTTTACCATCAAGCAGGAAGAGAAATACAACGAGGACGCCATCGACTTTAAAATGCGCGACCATGCCCTATTCATCGCCTTCGCGCCTGTGCACGACCCGCAAATCGCGGTGGCGATTATTGCCGAACACGGCGGCCACGGAGGTTCGGTAGCGGCGCCGATTGCCGGCGAAATTATTGACGCCTATCTGAGTCAGAAAAAGGAGCCGCAGCCATGAGAACCGAAATGCGCAATGAGCAGTTTCAGCCGCCATCGTTGCTGGGAAATCTGCTCCGCAAGCTGCATATCGACATTCCGTTGTTCATTGGTTTGTTGCTGATTTGCGCGACCAGTTTTGTAATTTTGTACAGTGCCGGCGGGCAAGAAGTGCCGTTGCTGATTCGGCACGCCACCCGCATGGGGTTCGCCATTTTATTGATGATCGTGTTGGCGCACGTCAATCCGCGCCGTTTCCAGAGTTTTTCGGTGGCCTTGTTTTCGGTTTGCGTGTTGTTGTTACTGGCAGTGGCGGTAATGGGGCAGATCAGTATGGGGGCGCAGCGTTGGCTGGATCTGGGTTTCTTTCGTTTTCAACCGTCCGAATTTACCAAAATCAGTGCGCCGATGATGGTGGCCTGGTATCTGTCGGAACGGGCCTTGCCGCCCAAGCCCAAGCATGTGTTGGGCGCGGCGACGTTGTTGATTGTGCCGGTTTTGCTGATTGCAAAACAGCCGGATTTGGGGACTTCCTTGCTGGTAGCTAGTTCCGGTGCGGCGGTGCTGTTCTTCGCCGGCTTATCCTGGTGGTTCATGCTCGGCATTGTGGCTTTACTGGCGTCTTTGACCCCGGTGTTGTGGCATTTCATGCGCGACTATCAGCGCAACCGCGTATTGACGTTTATGAATCCTGAGGCTGATCCCATGGGCGCCGGTTACCATATCATTCAATCCAAGATTGCCATCGGTTCCGGCGGCATCAACGGCAAGGGCTGGCTGGGCAGTAGTCAGGCGGAACTGGATTTTTTACCGGAAAGCTCCACCGACTTTATCTTTGCGGTGTTTGCCGAGGAGTTTGGCTTATTTGGTTGCGTCGGCCTGCTGGTTTTGTATTTGTTGGTCATCAGCCGGTGTTTTTACATTGCCGTGCAAGCCCAGGATACCTATTCACGCTTATTAGCCGGCAGTTTGGCGTTTACTTTTTTTGTCTACGTTTTTGTGAATATCGGCATGGTGATCGGCGTGTTGCCGGTGGTCGGCGTGCCGCTGCCGCTGGTCAGTTATGGCGGCACTTCGATGGTGACCTTGATGGCCGGCTTCGGTATCCTGATGTCCATCCATACCCACCGTAAACTACTACCCGTCTAATTAGCTTATGAAAATTAACAAGAATAAATTCGCCTGGCTATTGGCCGCCACCTTGTTCGCTGCCGGTTCGGCATCGGCTGAAATCGCCGAAACCGACAGCTTCAAACAGTTTATCCATAACATGGTTAAACAGCAGCATTTCAACGAAGTTGAATTACGGAATTTGTTCAAGGCCGTCCAAATCCAACAGCCGATTTTGGATGCGATGTCCAAGCCGGCTGAGGGTAAGCCCTGGTTTCAATATCGTGAGATATTCATGACCGAAGCCCGGATTGCCGGCGGTGTGCAGTTTTGGAAAGACAACGAAGCCACGTTGAAAGCGGTGGAAAGCCAATACGGCGTGCCGGCGGAAATCATCATCGCCATCATCGGCGTGGAAACCAAATACGGTGCGCATACCGGTAAATATCGGGTGATTGACGCCTTGGCGACTCTAGGTTTTGCGTATCCGCCGCGCAGCGAATTCTTCCTGAAGGAACTGGAACAATTTCTGGTGTTAGCCCGCGAAGAGCATATGGACCCACTGCAACCGATGGGTTCGTACGCCGGCGCCATGGGTTTGCCGCAATTCATGCCCAGCAGTTTCCGCGGTTACGCCAAGGATTTCGATCAGGACGGCAAACGGAATATCTGGACTAACAGCGCCGATGCCATCGCTAGCGTGGCTAATTATTTCGTGCGCAACCAGTGGCGACCGGGCGGGGCTGTTGCCTACCCGGTCAGTGCCCGCGGCGAAGCCTATCGGCAAGCATTGAGCAAGGGCGTTAAGCCGGATACAAATGTCGGCGAATTGCGCCGCCTAGGGGTGGATGTGCCGACGCAATTGGCCACTGGCGAAACCGTCAAACTGCTGGCTTACCAGCAAACGGTGGGGGAAGATTTATGGGTGGGCCTGCATAATTTTTATGTCATTACCCGCTATAACCACAGCCCGCTGTATGCAATGGCGGTGTATCAACTCAGCCAGGCCATCGCCGCCCGTAAGGCTTCATAAGCATGACGGCCATTGTTAGACTATCCTTGTCCGACACTGGCAAAACCAAACCTGCTAGTGCTTATACCTGACATTACAGGGCCGATGCTGTCGGCCCTGTTTCACTTAGCAGCCGGCCTATGCAATTTGACTCGTTTTTATTTCTGATTTTTTGGCTAATCGTTTTAGCCCTGCATTACTCGATAAGGCATTGGCGAGCGCAAAAAATTGTTTTGCTAATTGCCAGTTATTTGTTCTACGCTGCCTGGAATCCACCATTTGTGGTGTTGCTGTGGATTTCCACCACCGTAGACTTTTTTCTGGCCAAAACCATGGCCGCCGCAAAAAGCCAGGAACGCCGCAAAGGTTTGCTGACGATAAGTTTGTTGGTGAATCTCGGTTTCCTGGGCTTTTTCAAATATGCGGATTTCTTGAATCAAAGCTTTGCCGGCCTGCTCGGACTGGTTGGAATAAACTATCAACCGCTGCCTTTGGGCATTGTGTTGCCGATCGGTATTTCCTTTTACACTTTCCAAACCTTGTCCTACACGCTGGACGTTTATCAACGCAAGACGCCAGCCGAAACTAGTTTTCTGGATTTTTCCTTGTTTGTGACGTTTTTCCCGCAACTGGTCGCCGGGCCGATTGTCCGCGCACCGCAGTTCTTGCCCCAGTGTAAAACGCCACAAAAAGCCAGCAGCGAGCAATTCATTTGGGGACTGACGCTATTTTTATTCGGAATTTTCGCCAAAGCCATTTTGGCCGACACCGCCTTAGCGCCGGTAGTCGATCAGATTTACGCTACGCCCAGCGCGTTTGCCGCTCAGGATGTTTGGCTGGGTGTGTTGGCGTTTTCCGGGCAAATCTTTTTCGACTTTGCCGGCTATTCCTTATGCGCCATCGGTGCGGCGCTGACTTTGGGTTTTAGCCTGCCCGATAATTTTCATTGTCCTTATGGCGCGCTGGGCTTTTCGGATTTCTGGAAGCGCTGGCATATCTCGCTGTCCAGCTGGTTGCGGGATTACCTGTATTTCAGTTTGGGCGGCAGCAGAGGTAAGCCCGTCAGGACCGTCTTCAATCTGGTATTGGTGATGATTTTGGGTGGGCTATGGCATGGTGCGGCCTGGACTTTTGCGGTATGGGGGTGTTTGCACGGCTTGTTTCTGGTTGTCGAACACGGCATCAAGCAAGTCACGGCTTATCGTCCGGTTGGGCTTGCGCCAAAGCTGGTGCTGATTTTGCTGACCTTTTTGCTGGTGTCGCTGACCTGGATTCCGTTTCGTGCGCAAGGCTTCGACAACTTAGCGGCAATATTAGGGGCACTGACCAATACCACGGGTAGTAGTGAATTGGGGATGCTCAGCCGGATTGTCGTCGTGTCCGTAATGGCAACAACGTTGATTTGGCATATCGCCAGCCGCGACATCAGGCTTGAACAACGATTCGACAGTTTTTCGCCCATGGTCAAAACCAGCCTCGTCGCCTTGTTGATGGTTTGTGTGGGTATTTTTTCTACCGGTGACAGTCGTGCATTCATATACTTCCAATTCTAGTGATCGTTTGCCCCAGCAAGCCCTTAAACGCAGCTTTCTGGCGGGGATGGCGATTGCCGTGCTGTTGTTGGCGGTTGTCGAGCTGAGACTAAGGCAAATCGGCTTTCAGCCCACTGTGCAGGACAGCAAAGAGTTATGGGCCACCGAACGCACTAAAGCCGCGTTGCTGGGTAAACAGGCCCTGATCCTGGTCGGCGACTCGCGCATGCAACTGGATATGGATCTGGATGTATTGGCCGCCGCAACCGGCTTAACCCCAGTGCAACTGGCGATAGACGGTTCGGAGTTCTTACCTGTATTGGCTGATTTGGCCGCCGATGACAGTATTACCGGTACCGTACTGGTGTCCGGCGATGTCTGGAAATTGGTGGAAAAATCGCAGACCGACCGCGCCAACGAATGGATAGATTTTTATCATCGGGAATATAAAGCCTTGGTGGCGCCCAAACTGGAAACGCTATTGAAAAGTCGGGTGCAACAATGGTCTGCGTTATACGCGAGCGGCATGCCGGCCAGCGATTTGTTGATACGATTGATTACGCCGGGTAAAGTCAGGCCGCTTTATCTCAGTACCAAGCCCAATCGGCAACGAGATGCCGATTATCAATTGGTCGACCAGCCGATGTTTTATATTCAGCGGGTGTTGCGTAATCTTGGGCAAACGGTCGATCTTGCTAAAGTAGCTTCGCAAGCCGATTTCGAACGTCTGGTGATTGACGCCTTGCAACAATCGGCACCGACCCATTACGCGCCGGAGCAGTTTTTCTACGTCAATCGCCTGACAGACCGGATTTTGGAGAGAGGCGGCAAAATCGCCTTTATCAATTTCCCGATGGCAGGATTGATTTTCGCCATTGATGAGCATCGCAGCCCACGTGAATTCGGCTGGGATGTATTTGCAGCCCATAGCCGGGCAATAACTTTTAATTCTCAGGATTATCCGGCGTTAAACTTTGCATTGCCGGACGGCTCGCATTTGGATAGGCGAGATAAACAGGCATTTACCACACAGCTGGTTTCGGGATTAAAAGCTAAAGCGGTTTTTTGAAGTCGCCTATATAAAAGAGCGATTATTAACCCCGTCCTTAAATTCTTTGCGGCCGTCAGTCCCAAAGCGGGAAACCCTTGCCGTAAGTGAATTACTACTTGTCCGCAGGAGTGACGAGATTTAAGGGCGGGATAGCAAGCTTTGGCGCTGGCAATGTAACGATGAGGCAAGTTGATGGAAGACGATAAAACCGTTTTCATGGGCGTCAGTCCGCTGAAAGCAGCGGAAGCGGATGCTGATCGCACCGTGTTAGCTCGGCCGGAAACGCTGTTAGTTGATTTACTGAATATCAGCGGTCAAGTCATCGGCAATTTTGTTTTCGAAAACAGTTTCAGCGTTGGTCGTGCCCAAGAGAACTCGGTGGTTGTCAACGATCAATCCATCAGCCGGCATCATTTGCAAATCAAGCGCGAAGCGGACGGCTGGTGGCTTTATGATTTAAACAGCACGCATGGCGTGTATCTGGACAAGCAAAGACTACCCGCAAAAACCAAGTTGCAGTTGCCGGTTTTGTTGGGCTTGGGCGTTTCGCCGTTTGAACTAAAAATCGCCTCCGCAAATGCAAAGCCCGTTTTACCCACGCCCAAAGACGATGCGACCCTATTTGCCGCGGCGCAAACGCCGGTCTTAAATCCGCCCCAAGCCCCACTTCCCAAGTCGCAGCCGAATTTATCGGCGGATGCCATCAAGAATCGCCTGTTGTCCGAGGAAGAGTCCGCGGATATGGGTGATTACACGCGCATGGTGCGCCGCGTGATCCGCGAGGATAGAACGGTCAGAACCAAAAATTACAAAAAGCTGATTTGGTCTTTGGGGATCTTGTTTGTGATAGCCGCCGGCTTGGTCACTTACCAATACCTGGCACTGGACAATGCCCGCAAGCTGGCGATCAACATGTTTTACGACGTTAAAACTTTGGAAGTCAGTTTGTCGCAAGCCGATATTCGGCTGGCGGAGAATGTTGACTCCTTGGCAAAAGCCTTTGAAGAGGTAAAAGACGAAAAACTTAAGGTCTCTCAGGAGCGCATCAAAGCCGAACAGGCGAAAATTCTGGAAGAGAAAAAACGCTTGGCTGAGGAACGGCAAAAGCTGAAATTGATGAAAGCCAAATATCAGGAGTATCTAAAGGAAATCGATTTTCTACGCCTGAGCTTTCCCACCGACGAACAATACGAACGCGAGTTAATCACGCGGGTGGTCAGAGGCTTTGGTGAAAGCGAGTTGGAACTGCCGGACGAGTTTGTCACGCAAGTGCGGCAATACATCAAAAACTGGCAGGATACCGGCAGATTGCGTCTGGCTATTAAAAACATGCAAGACAATCAATATGGCCCCATGGTGCTGGAAGCCTTGGATAAGGAAGGTCTGCCGGCTTATTTTATGTATTTGCCGCTGCAGGAAAGCAATTACGACACGAAAGCCATAGGGCCGGAGACCCGTTTTGGGATTGCCAAGGGTGCCTGGCAATTTTTAGCCACCACCGGACAAGAATACGGGTTGCCGCCCGGTCCATTGGCGAACGTCAGAGAATACGACGAACAGGACGCGCGTTTTGACTTTGCGCAAGCGACCCAGGCCGGCGCCAAATACCTGAAATACATCTACAGCAAGCAAGCTCAAGCGTCGGGCTTGTTGGTAATGGCCAGCTATAACTACGGTCATAATAAGGTACGCGGCATGGTAGAGAAAATGCCCGATAACCCGCGCGACCGTAACTTCTGGAAATTCATCCAACAATACGAAATTCCGGTAGAAACCTACGATTACGTGTTTTACATCGTCTCGGCTGCGGTGATAGGCGAAGACCCTAAACATTTCGGTTTTGACTTCAGCCCGCCACTTTTACAGCTAACTCAGGCCGTCAATTGAGTTTTTGGGTCTGCTCTAATGCAACCCCCAATGATTTTGCATAGGCTAATGAGAGGGCACTAAAGCGGAAATTTTTGCCAAGCTGTTTTATCATGGTATCGACAAGGATGTGTCTGCTCCCGGGCTGGGCTCGGGTGTTTATAACTGACAAGGATTTTCGATGCCTCCCCGCACTATATCCCTTCGGCTGTTTTCGGTTTCCGCGCGCTGCATTTTTGTCTGTCTGTTGGCAATTGCCGCTTCTGGTGCGAGCCAGGCCGGATTAAATGCCGTAACTCATAATCTCCCCATTAATCCCACGCCGCAGCACCCCGCCTTCTTGCTTGAATTGGGCAGTGCGCCTTCAGCACTATCTCATTCCATGCCCGGTGTCCAGATTGTCCAAGGCCAAGCGCTGCCGGAACCGCAAGCCGGCGTCAGTTGGCAAGTCGAGCCTGATGCCGTCAACGTGCTGCATGCCGGGTTTGGCTCATGGCCCGCGGTTTTTCGTTTCAACTTAACTCAGCCTGTGGCGGGTGATTTTAAATTCTGGGCGCGCTGGCGGCAGGGCGGCGATCCGAATGTTTGCGTACAGACTTTTGAAGTCTGGGCGGGACCGGATGCCGGCCAATTGGGGTTGCGCGGCAGCTTGTCGTTGAAACCCAGCGGCTGGGAATACGCCTGGATAACCGGTGATAAGCCGGTGCCGCTGAAAGCCGGTGATAAGGTGATCGAAATTCGCAACAGCGGCAATGGTCACGACGCCAAAGTGTTCGATGCGTTTTTGTTGGCATCGCCGTGGGCGGCATTGCCCTGGGCGGGTAGTGCGGATCAACCAGCAGTGTTGTTGGAATTAGGCAAGGCGCCAACCTTGGCGGCGTTGCCCAAGCCGCGCTATCTTGACGTTGTTACCGGTAGCGCCACGGCCGGCCACAATACCGGCGCATTGGCCACCGAGCAGGATGATGCATTATTGTTTCATCAGGGGTTTGGCGATTGGGGCGGTAGTTTTCGCTTTGCATTGCCGACAGCCCTTAAGCCCGGGGAATACCGATTGCTGGCCCGCTATAAAAGCGGCGGTGAGGTGTCTCAGGTTAAACAACGCTTCATCGTCAAGGCAGGTGCAAAACTTGAAGAACTGGCGACTCGCACCGAGTTTGCGCTGACTAACAACACCCCGTGGGAATACCAATGGTTACCGGCATCTGTCGGCGTGACATTGTTGCCCGGCGACCGTTGGCTGGACATCGAAAATAACGGCAAGGCCGACGGGGCCAAGGTTTTCGACGCATTTTTATTGATACTTGATAAGCCGGTCGGCGATTGGATGTCCGCCGAGCAGGCGCAGGCCAGAAATCGCTTTTTGGCGTTGACTAAACCTGCCGCCGCAGGCCCGCGACGCCTCTATTTGTTGGATGGCAAGGGCGAACATGGCGAGATGTTATTTGGCGGCTTGGCTGCGGATGCGGCGCGACCGGTCTATGAAAATTTGCCGGTCACTTATTTGCTCGGCCCCGAAGCCGAAGCGATGGCCGGGCAATTAAATATCAAGACTCTGCCCGCCGCAGTAATCGCCGATGACCATTTCACAGTGCTCGGTGTATTGAATCAGCCCGTCGCAGCAACGGATGTGCTCAAATTTCTGGCTGAACCCGGCAAATTCGGCACTATGCCGAAACTGGCTCAGGTTATTTCCGAGCCGCCGATACCTCTGAACAATGGTGTGCCCCAGGCTTGGCTGGTCGGCGCCTTACAGGATGGTCAAGCTGGCGTATCAGTGTTTGGCCTGGATACGGAAACCCTCTTACGGCCCAATCCCGAGCAAGCCTATCTGAGCCTGGAAATGATGGGCGGCAAAATGCGCGATTGGCGCATCGCACCAACCCAAGCCAACGGTGACGCTGACATTGAAGCCAGTACTGCGCATGCTTATGGTTGGTCGCGCGGCACCGGCTATGCGCAGCTTTACATCCATGCCCAACAAGCAACGCCAACGCTGTTGCATCTCAGGCAATCCGGTATCAAATCCGCCGGCTGGCTGGATGGTCAATCTGTTGCGTTTAACGATGATCCAAACCCACCCGCCGGATATGCCAAATCTATGGGGGCTCAAACCAAAACGCTACTGCATAGCTTGACTACGGAAGGTTTGCTGGCCACCGCCTCCGCCGAGCGCATGCAGTCACCGCAAGTGGCGGCGCTAAACCTCACTCCTGGCTGGCATAGCCTGCTGCTGAAACTGGTGATGCAGCATGAGCAAGGACAGCGCTTTTATTTTTCCGGGGTATTCACCGATCCGGGCGGGCAGACATCGGCAGGATTGACAACCCAAGTTAGTGATCCCGATGTGGATCTGACTTTACAACGGATTGCCTCAAAGTTACGGCCCATCGTGTTCGTTGACGCACCCACCAACCTGCTGCATCCGGGGGAGGCGCTGAAGTTAAAGGTAGATTTACGCTGGCAGCCGATTTTGGAAGAAATGACTTTAGCGGCGCCGCTACTGCGCTTCCCGGCAAAATGCCGTCTGCGCCTAGTGGACTACAGCGGCACACAAATCGCTGAACGGGAAGTCAGTGATACCTTTCCCGGTCAGGTCGAAGCCGATTTTGGCAAGCTTCTTGAGCCGGGCTATTACGCGGTCTATCCGTCCTTATACACTACAGATGGCCGCTTGATCATGCATTATCCGGCCGACGGTTTTAGTGTGGTCGGCGGCAATGCCGCCCAAAAGCAACGGCTGGCGCAAAAGAAACTCTGGAACAACGACTACTACGCGCTGGCCGACGGCGATAAAAGTTTCAGGCGGTCCGGCGGCTATTTTGCTTGGCTGCAACGGATGGGGATTTTCAGAAGCTACGGTAGCTATCCGGGTTTTGCTCCCGAATATAAGCCGTTGTGGGAACAAGCCAAACAGCGCGGCTTGCAGTTATTTGCCGATTCCTCCGGCGACAGCAACTGGTTGAACGACAAGCCTACTGACGGCCAAAGTTTTATCCAATCTGCAGCTGCTTACACCCGCTATTTTAAAGCCACGAACGAAATAGACATTCGCCATGAAGCCGATTGGCAAACGCTGCGGGAGCCGGGACATTGGGTCGAACGAGCGAAATGGGAATATCAACAAGCGCATCAAGCCCGCAGCGATGCGCATTATGTCGGCGGCAGCTTGGTCAGGCCGGGCGAGGGCGACTGGTTTAAACAGGTGTTGCAATTGGGTTTGGACAACTACCAGGATGCTTGGGACGTGCACGCCTATCCGCAGCAGCCGCCGCGTTTTGGCGGGCCGATTGGAAATGGTTCCAACGAAGATGAGCGGGGCGTGTTGGCAAGCTATGCCAGCCTGGGTCGCAGCAACAAATTGCCGTTCTGGCTAGGCGAAACCGGTGCCAAGGCCATGCACGGTGTCAGCGGCCGGCGCTGGCAGGCCGAGCAGGTGGCGAAAATCATTGCTTGGGTCAACAGCCGTCAGGATTATCTGGGCGTAGCGTTTTGTCTTGCCCACGAATATGACCTGGCTTACGGCCGAATCTGGGACTATTCCTTGGGCCATAAGCCCGGCGAAGCAGCGATGTATACCGCGGGTGCGTTGATCGATGGTTGGCCGTACCGTGCTGTCGATACCAAGGACGGCAACATTCAGGCCGCTTATTTTGGTGAGACTTTGATGATATGGCGCGTAGACGAAACCAGCAGTGTATGGACCATGCAGCTAGAGCCGCAGCAGGCCTGGGTGACGGTGGATGTGGTCGGGCATGTGGAAGACTTGCCCGTCGATGCCACCGGCAAAGCCAGTGTGTCCATTTCATCCAGTCCTATGTATGTGCTAACGCGCGCTGACTATCTAAATTTGCTTCGCGATTAATAGTTGGGTTATTTGTGACGTCTTTGCAAGGAAAACGGCTTTTCTATCCAGCAAAATAATGCTGCCGAGGGCAATAAGGTAACCAGGAAAATCGGTGCTAAACCAATCCAGAATAGTAGTTCGCTATCGTGATGAGGGGGAAGTAATTTGGCAAATACCATGAAAATGGCTTTTAATGACAGGCCATGAATTAAATAATAAGAGTAACTCATGTTGCCCAGCCATCTAAGGTAGGATAATGTGAATAAGCGATTGGTAAATCCCGACGTGCAAAAACATTCAAGGCAAAAAATAAAAAATAGAGTGTAAAGCAATAAATACTTTAATGAAATGTTGATGGGATAATAGCTGGTTATTGCAAATGATGTAATAGCCAGTATTAAAGCTAACAAGCCTATAGGCGGGAAGTGTTTTAAATAACCGCTTTCAACCGTTTCGTATAAAATTATTCCGGCAACAAACATTAATAAGCGAGTCGGGCCGCTATGATTGTAAAAATAGCCGAATAATATCAGCGATGCCGATAAAAATAATAATATCCGGTACCTTCTCGGCCAGGCTCGCAGCTTGAGTGTCGTTATTAACAGCGGAATCAGCAGGTAGTAAAAAAATTCATAGCTCAATGACCAGGCCACTGTGATGATGGGCGTAATATCAAACAGACCGGGCATCAGCAAATAATTTTGCATCACGAAAATAAATCCGCTTTTCCAGCCGACAGGGATTTTAGATTCGGACGGAAAAGCAAATGAAAGCGCCAGATAAATAATAAATACTACGGTAAAGGTAGGATAAATTCGCTGTATTCTGCGGTATAAATATTTTTTGAATTCGGTAGGCTTTTTTATTAGCATGCCGTAAATCAAATAGCCGCTTAATACAAAAAATAAATCGACGCCAGTATTGCCGATGGTATGAATGTTTTTCGCAACTGCGTGAGTAGTCGAATTTGGCAGTAGCCAAGGTTCTATCAACGTAACATAGTGAACCAGAAAAACCAGAGACACCGCAAAGCCGCGTATACCTTCCATCGAGCTAATAGCGTTATGGCCGACGTGGGATATTTCGAAAGTATTACGGATCCAACTTGCGATAGTTATCATAGTGTTTGCTTAGCTCATTAAAGCGGGGTAGAGGGTAAAGGCGATTAAACTACAAGCCAAGAAATGCGGTTGATTGACAAGTTGCCAAGGCCCATTTGATACATTAACCGCACTTGGCTGAAATTTGAACGGGTAAATCAGCCGTTTGTAAATTTACGTGGTTAGACTTCCTGCCCGGCGCTAGACTAATAAAATTCCTAAACAGTATAGGATGGTCATGATGACTAGTTCAAAACAAACACCCTTATACGATTTACATCGGCAACTAGGTGCCAAGATGACTACGTTTGCCGGTTACCAGATGCCGGTGCAATATAAAAACGGCATCATTCACGAGCATTTGCACTGTCGCAGTCAGGCCGGTTTCTTCGATATTTCCCACATGGGCCAGTGCCGGATACTTGGCGAAGGCGCGCCACAGGCCTTAGAAAAACTCACGCCCGGCGGCATCGTCGATTTAAAGTGTGGTACACAAAAATACACGGTTCTGACCAACGCCGACGGCGGCGTCATCGATGACATCATCGTCACCCGTATCGAATCCGGCTTGTCCCTTATCGTCAATGCCGGTTGCAAGGATAAGGATTTTGCTTATCTGCGCAGCCAATTACCGACCGATTGCGTATTCAAAGAGTTAGCCGAGCTAGCCTTGTTTGCCTTACAAGGGCCGACTGCGGCAGCGGTGCTGGCCAAGTTTGCGCCGCAGACTGGCGAGCTGAAATTTATGCAGGCTTGCACCACCAAGATTGCCGGAACCGTGTGCGACATCAGCCGTAGCGGCTACACTGGCGAAGATGGCTTCGAGATTTCCTTACCGCAAGCCGACGCGGAGCGCATCGCCCGTTTACTCTTGGCGGAAGACGGTGTCGAACCGATTGGCTTGGGTGCCCGCGATACCTTGCGCTTGGAAGCCGGTTTGTGTCTGTATGGTCACGAACTCAACGAATCGATCACGCCTATTGAGGCGGGCTTGCAATGGATATTCAAAAAAGGCCACAGCGATTTTCCCGGCGCGGAAAAAATTCTGGCGCAACGGCAAAATGGCGCGGAGCGAGTGCGGGTCGGTTTGCTGGTGGATGGCCGTATTCCGGTGCGGGACGGCTGTGAGATTGTTCATCAAGACCAGCCAATCGGCACGGTGACCAGCGGCAGTTTCTCGCCTAGTCTAAACCGGCCGGTGGCGATGGCATTACTGGAGCGCCGATTTGCCGAGCTTGGCACTGAATTGAGCGCGCTGGTGCGGAACTCTGCTATTTCAGTGACGGTCACTTCGCTACCGTTTGTTCCGCACCGCTACTTGAGAAGATAAGCCCATGTCTGCAAAAAGCCCCCGTCTCGACCAACTGGAAATGCGCGGAAATTTTATTCAGCGCCATATAGGCCCCAATGCTCAACAGACCCAAGAGATGTTGGCCGAGTTGGGCTTGAGCGATCTGGAAGATATTGTCGGCCAAGTTATTCCGGCCAATATTTTGAATCACGAACCGCTGAAACTCACCGGTACCATCAGCGAGCGGGCGGTGATCAAGTACTTGCGCAAAATGCGCGAGCGCAACAAGGTGCTGGTGTCGATGATAGGCATGGGTTACTACGACACCATCATGCCGGCCGTGATCAAACGCAACGTGTTGGAAAACCCCGGCTGGTACACCGCTTACACACCGTATCAAGCCGAAGTGGGGCAGGGCCGGCTGGAGGCTTTGCTGAATTTTCAGCAAATGATCATCGATCTGACCGGCATGGACATCGCCAATGCCTCGTTGCTGGACGAAGCCACCGCAGCGGCGGAAGCGATGACCATGTCGCGGCGCCTAGCCAAAAGCCCATCCAACACGGTATTGATCGATAAAGATTGCCACCCGCAGACCATCGCCGTGGTGCAGACCCGGGCCGGCTCCCTGGGCTACGAAGTGGTGGTCGCCGATCCGTTCGATAATCTGGTGCAACACGATTTCTTTGCGTTGATTCTGCAATATCCGGGTTCCCGCGGCGAAATCCGCGATCTGACCGAGGCAACGGCAATTGCCCATGGCAAACAAGCATTGGTGACGGTAGCGGCTGATTTACTGAGTTTGGTCTTGCTTAAGCCGCCAGCGGCTTTTGATGCCGACATCGCGGTAGGCAGTGCTCAGCGTTTTGGTGTGCCGATGGGTTACGGCGGTCCGCACGCGGCGTTTTTTGCCACGCGCGACGAATTCAAGCGCTCGATGCCGGGCCGTTTAATCGGCGTGTCCAAGGATAGTCACGGCCAGATTGCCTTACGCATGGCCTTGCAGACCCGCGAGCAGCATATTCGCCGCGACAAGGCCACCAGCAATATCTGTACGTCGCAGGTGTTGCTGGCGGTGATTGCCGGTTTTTACGCGGTCTATCACGGCGCGGAGGGGCTGCGGCAGATTGCCCGCCGGGTACATCGGTATGCGCAGATACTGGCGGTGGGCTTGGTGCAAAGCGGCCACCACGTGCTGAGCCAGTGTTATTTCGATACCGTGGTGGTCAGGGTGCCGAACCGCGCCCGGCGCATCGCCGCGCAGGCGGCTGACGTTAATATCAATCTGCGGATTATCGATGCCGACACCCTGGGTATTGCCCTGGATGAAACCACTAACCGCGAGCATTTACGCACCTTATGGCAGGTGTTCGCTTCGCCGATTGCCGAGTTGCCGGACATCGCCGCGCTGGATGCGACATTAAGCGAATGCATCCCGGATGCGCTGTTGCGCGACGATGCCATTCTGCAAAACCCGGTGTTTAGTTTGTATCACTCGGAAACCGAGATGATGCGTTACATGCGCCGCTTGGCGAGGCGCGATATTGCTTTGGATAGGGCGATGATTCCGCTGGGTTCTTGTACGATGAAACTGAACGCTGCCACAGAGATGCAGGCGATTTCGTTCTATGAATTCAATGCCATGCATCCGTTTGCGCCGCTGTATCAAGCCCAAGGGTATCAGCAATTATTCGCCGAGCTGGAAGACATGCTCTGCGATCTAACCGGCTTCGACGCGTTTTCCCTGCAACCCAACGCCGGTTCGCAAGGCGAATACACCGGCTTGCTGGTGATACGCAAATATCATCAAGTCAACGGCCAGGGGCAACGCAAGATCTGCCTGATACCGGCCTCGGCACACGGCACCAACCCGGCCAGCGCCAGCTTAGCCGGTCTGACTGTGGTGGTGGTAGCTTGTGACGAGCAAGGCAACGTCAGCGTTGACGATTTGCGTGCCAAAGCCCTGCAATATCAAGACACGCTGGCGGCCTTGATGATTACTTACCCGTCCACCCACGGCGTTTACGAACAAGCGTTTCGGGAGATTTGCGACATCGTTCATCAACACGGCGGCCAAGTGTATATGGACGGCGCCAACTTCAATGCCTTGGTGGGTATCAGCCGGCCCGGCAAAATCGGTGCGGACGTGGCGCATTTGAATTTGCATAAGACGTTTTGCATCCCGCACGGTGGCGGTGGGCCGGGTGTCGGGCCGATAGGGGTGGGCGCGCATTTGGCGCCTTACTTGCCGGATCACCCGCTGGTGGAAGGCGTCAATCCGGCCAAAGGCGAGCATGGCACGGTCGGCACCGTGTCCGCCGCGCCGTGGGGTTCGGCTAGCATTTTGACGATTTCCTGGGCATATATCGCCATGATGGGGGCAACCGGCTTACGGCAAGCAACGCTGGCGGCGATTATGAACGCCAATTATGTGGCCCGCCGGCTGGCACCGCATTACCCGATTCTGTACACCGATGCCAACGGCTGGGTCGCGCACGAATGCATTATCGATTGCCATCAATTTCGTAAAACCGCCAACGTTACGGTGGAAGACATCGCCAAACGCTTGATCGATTACGGGTTCCACGCCCCGACCGTATCGTTTCCGGTTGCAGACACCTTAATGATAGAGCCCACCGAGAGCGAGAATAAAACTGAGATCGACCGTTTCTGCGCGGCTTTGATCGCGATCCGGCAGGAGATTAAAGAGATCGAAGACGGTCTGGCCGACAGCCATAACAATGTGCTGCACAATGCGCCGCATACCCATCGCCTGCTGTTGGAAGAATGGACGCTGCCGTATTCTCGGCAAAAAGCCTTTTTTCCAGACAGCCATCAGCACGACGACAAATACTGGCCGCCGGTGGGTCGCATCGATAACGTCTACGGCGACCGCAACGTGATGTGCAGTTGCCCCACCGATTGGGCCGAACCCTTGGAGGCTGTATCCTGACTGCTACCATGCAAGCCTTGGCCTTTGTGGATCTGGAAACCACCGGCGCTTCAGCCAGCAAAGACAGGATTACCGAAATCGGCATCGTCTTGGTCGATGCCGACGGAGTGCGCGAATGGAACCAGTTGGTGCATCCGCAAACCCGGATTCCGCTGTTTATCGAGCAATTGACCGGCATCAGCAACCAGATGGTCGCCGAGATGCCCAGTTTTGCGCAAGTGGCCGGCGAAGTGGCGGAATTGCTGGAAGGACGCTTATTCATTGCCCATAACGCCCGGTTTGATTACGGGTTTTTGAAGAACGAATTCAGCCGAGTCGGCATCACCTTTCGGCCGCAAGTGCTGTGTACGGTCAAATTGTCACGAGCCTTGTATCCGCACTTTCACCGGCACAATCTGGATAGCCTGATCGAACGCCACGGCTTGCAAGCCATGGATCGGCACCGGGCCTTGGCCGATGCCCAATTGATTCACCAATTCTGGACTCAGGCCCGCGCGCAGTTTTCCGAGGATGCTGTGGATGCTATCGTGCAGCGCTTGGTAGGCCGCTCCAGCCTGCCGTCGAATATCGATCCCTTATTGATTCACGATTTGCCGGAAGCGCCCGGCGTCTACCTGTTTTACGGCGAAAACGAACTGCCGTTGTACATTGGCAAAAGCGTGAATATTCGCAACCGGGTGCTGGCGCATTTCGGTGCCGATCATAAGAACAATAAAGAGATGAGTCTGGCTCAGCAACTGCGGCGCATTGACTGGATAGAAACCGCCGGCGAATTGGGCGCGCTATTGCTGGAGGCGCGCTTGATCAAGGAAAAAACCCCGGTGCACAATCAGCGTCTGCGCCGCAAAAATGCCTTGTGCGCTTGGCAATTACAACAACAGGGCGAACAGCTCAAGCCGGTGTTGAGTTGGGCCGGCGAACTGGATTTCGGTGCCCAGGACAATTTGTACGGGCTGTATCATAGCCTGCGCGATGCGCAAAAAGCCTTGCGCGGTGTCGCGGAGCAGCACGGTCTGTGCCTGAGCGTGTTGGGTCTGGAGAAAACCGCCGTCGGCAAGCCGTGTTTTGGCTACCAGATCAAAAAATGCCGCGGCGCCTGCGTCGGTAAGGAAGCGCCGTTGGCGCACGCAGCGCGAGTGTTGATGTCCATGCAAAAACTCAAACTCGCCGTCTGGCCGTATCCGGGCGCGATTGGCGTCCGAGAAGGCGAGGAACTGCATGTGATTGATCGTTGGTGTTATCTGGGTACGGCCAAAAACGAAGCGGAGATAGCCGAGCTATTGCAGGCCGGCGTTCCGGCGTTTGATCGGGATACTTATATGTTGCTGAGTAAGTCGTTGAAAAAGGCCGAGGTTGTGGTGTTGCCGGGTGCTTTGGAGATGGTTGGTTAACATTAGCTTTGCGGTTATGTTGTTGCTGGGGAAATGGGTGACGAGTCGTGGTGAGGGAATGGCGGATGACGCTTTGCTTATCCGCCCTGCGGCCGGTCGAAAATAGGATGTGCTGAACGAAGTGAAGCGCATCGCATCGGTCGCGATCGATGCGCCTCCTGCCGTCGGCACAACCTATCTGCGCACGTTATCGAGTTGTATGGCTGTTCGCCGTTTGCCGGCAAGACCGGTGCGGACTTTGGTTTGAAGCCGGTGATGAGTTTGCATTCACGGCTGATCGTGGTCAAGGATGTCGCCGCCGGTGAAACGGTCGGTTACAGCGGCACCTGGCAATGCAAAACCGCGACTCGGCTAGGCGTGATTTCCATCGGCTACGGCGACGGCTACCACCGCCACACCAAGAGCGGCGCGCCGGTGTTGGTAAACGGCCAACGGGTGCCGTTAATCGGCCGGGTATCCATGGACATGATCACCGTCGATCTTAACGAACTGCCGGATGCGCAACCCGGCGACCCCGTGACCTTGTGGGGCGACGGCTTGCCGGTCGAAGAAATCGCCCGTTACGCGGAAACCATCCCCTACACCTTGCTGTGCGGGATCACGCAGCGGGTGCAGGTCATTGAGCAGGGGTTGGATTAGGCCTGTAAGGTCAATTTGCTAAGCGAAAAGCTGAGGTGATTTGGTCGATTGCCGAATTTCGCGGCAGTCGAGCACGACATTGTTCGGAGCACGCTATCGCCCCCTTGCTGCCAAGTAAGATTAATTTGAAATGACAAGAAATGACAAGAAAAGACAAATAAGCTGTCATTCAAAATGTAGTGTGATTACGAAAGCCAATCGCACTTTTCTATGCCAACATTCCTCCGGTTACGGCATCGCTAATCGGAGCTACTCAAATTTAAAGACCATGACTGTGTCTAGTAACGTACCAGAGGTCAAAAGGGTCGAAGTGGACCCGTCTGTCATTAGCACCTTCAAAAGCGAGCATGAGTACATCGGTCTGAGTGTCGAACTTTTGATTGAGGCAAGTTCTTATGTGTGCATCGCAGGGAATATCATACCTCCAGCAGAAAACGCTTGGAACCGACATGAAGCGGTACTGGTAGGACATCTGGTCCGCTTATACAAACTCAATACAGCTCTGTTAGATCAAACGTGTCAGCGCAGACGAGAGACTACGTTCATTTTTGCGCGGCTCGCTTTTGAGTGTATCGTGAACACGATATTCATTATCCGCAACGACCGGTCTGAGATCGTACAGTCCTATATTGAGCATTCGATGCGACATGAAAAACGTCTCCGGGACAGAATCCGCAACAAAATCACAGAGCGTGGCGGCGAAATATGGCCAATCGAAAAAAGGATATTGGACTCGATCGAGAGATCAGCAAAAAATTCCGACGTGGATCTTGATCGCATTGATCCGCCCAAGAACTGGGCGGGGAAGAACCTTTTTGATAAAGCTCGGGATGTAGGTCTTGATGAGGCGTATCTAGGCGCATTCGCAGGGCCGTCTCATTCCATTCATGGAAACTGGCATGACCTGCTTGAGTATAATCTTGAGGTGAAGGACGGCGGCTTCTTACCGAATTTCGAGTGGCACCCGCCTCGTCCACAATTGTTGACGACGATAGCGCATCTCACAGTCATCACCCTCGGAGAGTTTTTCTCCGAGATTATCGGCCCCGCTGGAAATGCGGTTGCGGAAAGGCTCCCAGACCTTTACGAACGCATCCAAATCCTCATTCACCTGCATGAAGAGTTTCTGGTCTCACGGACAAATAGGGAAAGCCACCTAACTCCTACGCTGAAAATCTTGGAAACGGAGCGTCAGCGGAGTGAAGATTTTTAGTCTCCGATAGCCGTAGCGCCGGGCGGGTTTTCGCAGTGAAGCGGAGAAAACCTGCAAGGCATCGCGACACGGCGTCAAGTCATGCGAGAGCCGATGTTCCGATCCCTTGTTGGGTCGGAACGAGGTGACGCGGACGAATCGGGGCCGCCGAAGGCATGAACTGCCAGCAAATTTTTCGCGCTGAAATCGGATGGGACCCATTTCAGCTTTACCGAAAAATGCTGGCGCTTTTGTAATACAGGCGACCAACCAAGAGTAGTCGGCGGCTGATCAACCACGTTGAACGACAGCTCCCTGTATTGCAGCCGCCATACGATGAAATCGTTGAATGTCTGAAAATGGTCGAAACTAGCCTATTCCGATCAAACCACCACTTCCACTTCGTACCCCGAGTATTTGCGGATATTGATTACGCCGTTGTCGAAGATCAAATACTGGCCTTTGATGCCTTCTAAAACGCCGGACACCAATGGCTCTTTATCGAAATTAAACGATTTTACCTTGCTGGGGTATTGCAGCACCGGATAGTCCAGCGTTAGCGGTTGGGCATCGCTGAGCAACTGCGGCGGACTGTCCGGAAATTGCGCGGTGATGGTTTGTAATTGCTCGGCGCATTCGCTCAGCAAGCCGTCGCGGATGGCCGGCAAATCCAAAGGTGCGGTGTTGTTTTTCAACATTTGCTGCCAGCTGGTTTTGTCGCTGACATGTTGCGCCAAAGTGACTTCGATCAGACCCGACAGATGGCGGGAAGCGACCTTAAAAATAGGTAAGGCTTGCACCGCGCCTTGGTCGATCCAGCGGGTTGGGGTTTGCGATTGGCGGGTAATGCCGACCTTGATGCCGGAAGAGTTGGCTAGGTAAACGATATGCGGTTGAAAGCAAAACTCTTCGCCCCAGCTCGGTTCGCGGCAGGTGCCGGCGGCGTAGTGGCAGGTTTCCGGCTTCATGATGCACATATCGCACTGCGCCAGTTTGATGAAGCAGGGGTAGCAATAGCCTTGATTAAAGCTTTTGTTGGTTTTTTTCGCGCAATGCACGCAAAAGATTTGGCCGGTGTAACGTAGCGTGAGTTTTTTTCCCAACAGCGGGTTCAATTCGATTGCCTGTGCGCCGACCGGCAAGCGGTATTGCACTGGCTCGGCCAACGCGCTGGTCATTTTCTGCAGACTGCCTAACACTTGATTTAATCCCGATAGCTGAATAACGGCGGCTATAATGACAGCGTTTCCAGCGTACTCAAAGAGGATTCGATGTCATTCATGCAAGTTGCTGCGGGTGGCAATATTCCGTTTGAAATAAATGTGGTGGTCGAGATTCCCGCATTCAGCGATCCGGTGAAATACGAGGTTGATAAACATACCGGCGCCCTGACAGTGGACCGCTTTATGGGCACCGCCATGCAATATCCCTGCAATTACGGCTACATCCCGCAAACTTTGTCCGAAGACGGCGATCCGGTGGACGTGATGATTATCACGCCGGCACCGTTGCTAAGCGGTTGCGTGATCAATTGCCGGCCGGTAGGCGTTTTGAAAATGATAGACGAAGCCGGCCCTGATCCTAAACTGCTGGCGGTACCTGTGCCGCGCTTGACGCCGTTTTACAATCACGTCACCGATTACAAGGATTTGCAACCAGACAAGTTGGCCAAGATCACCCATTTTTTCCAACACTATAAAGACCTGGAGGAAGGTAAATGGGTTTGCGTGGAAGGTTGGGGCGGTATCGAAGATGCGCGGCAGGAAATTCTGGATAGCGTTGGCCGCTATAAAACGTCGCATAGCAGCCGTCGCTAATCTGTTGTTTTGTGATTAGTTGATCGTTTGGGCGAGTTTCAGCTTTTTCGCGCGGTACATCGCGCTATCGGCTCGGTTCAGTAAGTCGAGACTGCTTTGGCCGTCGTGGTGATAGATGGCCGCGCCTATGCTGGCACTGATAGCAACCGGTTTGCCCTTAATGTTGCAAGTTTCGGCCAACTGGGACTGAATTTTTTCTATCACCGCCGCCACGCTGCGATCAGCATCGACTTCACCCAACAGCACCAAAAATTCGTCCCCGCCATAGCGGCAAGCGGTGTCGCCGTAGCGAAGACAAGCCGACAAGCGTCTCGCCACTTCTTTCAGTAATTGGTCGCCGGCCGCGTGGCCGAGTTCGTCGTTGATGTTTTTGAATTCGTCCAGATCGATAAACAACAGTGCGACCGGCCGTTGCTGACGATCCGCTTGGGCCATGGCCTGTTGTAGTCTATCCAGCAATAATACTCGATTGGGTAAGCCGGTTAACTCGTCGTGATGTGCGCAATGCAGGGCTTGCCTGTATTTCTCGTTACTTTCCAGTAGTTGCTGTTCCAAGGTTTTGCGGGCAGCGGCCAGCGATTCGATTTGTCGGCGGGCATCGGACAGCTGTTGCTGACTAATCGCCAGGGCGCGTTCCAATGCGGCAAGCTCGGCTCGGGATTGATTCAATTGACAACATTCGCTTTCGCATTCCGGTGTTTGGCTAAGCCAGCGCTGGGCGACGATGGGTGAAACAACAGTCTGTTTATGGTGTTGGAGTCTGATTCGGTTGTCCATCACAGAATCTCCATTAAGTCAGCGGCTGAATCGATGGCAGTCAACACTGCGATAGGGAAGATCGAATTATCAACTTTCATGACAATAACCCATATGAATTGAGTGGCCGGAAATCTCGTTAACCGAGGTTTGTTGGCTTAACTGGATCAATTCTTGTGCCAGACGCGTGGGCTTTAAAGCAGTTGTCGGTTAACTGACTGTTGTTGAAGCAGTTTAGAAGGAATGAAAAGATGGAAGAGGGGTTGAATAACGCGGGATATGGGGCTAAGTGCAGACGGTATTTCGTCAATCTTACGAAATACCGTATTGCCAGGTTTGGATGGCTGGCGAGGGTTGACGATAACTTAGGTTTTTTGTTCGATAACCAAGTTTTTTTGCAATTCTTGTGGCGGTACCGGATGGGTCGGTTTCTGATATGCCGCCAGAATTTGCTTAACGTAATTGCGAGTTTCCTGATAAGGCGGGATGCCCTGATAGCGTTCTACTGCACCTTCGCCGGCGTTATAAGCGGCCAACACCAAATCGACTTTACCTTCGAAGTGCCGTAACAGCCAGTGCAGATAAGCGGTGCCGCCTTTGATATTTTGAATGGGATTCCAGCTGTCTTTTACCCCGAAGCGCTCGGCGGTAGCCGGTATCAGCTGCATCAGGCCTTGGGCATTTTTACCGGATAGCGCGCTGGGGTTGAAAGCCGATTCGGCTTGAATCACCGCCATGATTAGTTGCGGATCGATGCTGTAAATGGGGGCGATTTCTTTTACCCAAGCCTCTACCCGTTCGCGGTTAGGGTTGGGGTCGGCGACCAGTTTGACCTCGGGTTCCGGAGCCGGTGGTTGGCAGGCAGGGTCTTCGCTTTGTGTGGCATCGCCAAAGCGGCTGAGCATTTGCTGAGCATGCGTGTCGCCATGTTCCGCAGCTTGCTTAAACCAGTGGCTGGCTAACGGTATGCTGCGGGTTACGCCGCGGCCGTTGAAATACATAAATCCGATGCTGTAAGCCGATTCGGCATCGCCTTGCAGCGCGGCCTTGCAGTACATATCAAAAGCTTGATGATAATCTTGTTTGACAGTGCGGCCGTGTTCGAAATCGGCAGCGGTCTTGCGGATTTGTTCCAGATTAACGGGTGCAGCATCCTGGGCGTTGCCGATTTGGGCGGCGATGCTCAAGCAGAGGGCAAGTAGCGATTGGCGTTTCAAGTTCATAAAATTCTCGTTCTGTATTGCTGAGACTAGGCTCTTCTAAACCCGGCCGGAAAAGGATTGAAGCGTCAATCCTCCAAGCTTCCAGCTACCGTATACATTGCAAGTGCTTGATCGCCCAAATGGCCGAGTTTCCGTGCAATTGCGCTTAATTGCATCCCGCAGGATGTTGGCAAACCTTGAAATAGTTCCGGGGCCGCTGAGGGTGTTAGCTTTACCGGAACTGCTTCAAGGTTGTCCGCACTATACCGCCTGTTTTGCTGAGGCTATATTGCCCATATGGGCAGGTAAGTCTGGCGCGAATATATCACAGGGTTGATTTTCCGGCGATTTAAACTGTTGTTTTTGATGTGGTTATGGCGGATCTGCCGGCGCGGAGCCTGGTTGGGCTCCTGGTTTTCGTTAGCAGAGAACAGACAAAATCATCCCCTGATTTCTTACTATTCAAGATGACTTGCCGCAGGATTTTCAGGATTGGCCGGCAAATTTACTCCTGCGAGAGATTGCGCTGACTAAGCCCATGCCCAAAGACATCAGCAGGAAGCCGCCAGGCAGAGGCACGGTCGCGGGTGGCGGTACTATTGTGACACCGCTGAAATTCACTTGCTGTAGTCCGCCAAAATCAAAAGCAAGGGCAGTATCAAACGCTTCGTCGCCCCAGTTGATCACCCCAAATTCAAGAAAATACGATCCGGTTGCAGTGAATGAGTAAGCGGACTTAATCCAGCCGGTCGGACCACAGGTGTTGGCGTTATCCCAGCAAATGCCGCTTGAGTCACCCAATGGGATCCAATTTGTGCCGGCCGCCGCAAAGCCAATGGTGTTACCGTCATTCAATACGGCATCGAGTTCATCCGGTAAGTTGTTGTCTACCTGGCGATCCAACACATTACCGGGCACGACATTCCCGTTAGCGGAATTGGTGCTGCGGACTGTAAACAACCAGGCGGCAGTATTGTGGGTATCCGCATTGACCAAGCGCGCCCACGCATAGTCGTCGTAACCGCGACCATCGGTTGAAATGTAATTGAATTGTAAGGTCAGCGTGTCATTCGCATTGGCATTGAAAGCATTCGATTGAATTTTCGAGCCATTGGTTTGGTTCTCGGTGCCGCGTCCTTCATCCCTCAGAGCCAAAGGCGAAACACCATAGACACCGCCAGATGTCGACACGTAACCGAACTGAGCGTTTCCAGTCGGTGAGTTATTGACCATGTTGTCCCCGTAAATCAGTCCAGCTGCACCGCTTGCCGTCCAGGTGTTATTGCTTAAGGACATATTGGCAGCTTGCGCGGCAGGTAGCACAAGCGCTGCGCTTAAACTGAGGGCGATGAGGGGAGTGCGCATAATTTTCATGGTTTTATCTTTTTAAGCTGTGCATGGATAAGGCATCAGGGTGTTATTGAATAAGCCGCATCAATCTCATTAGATCGTGCTGTTTGCCTGGTTCGTCGGCGAAACTTATTTTGCGGTGTATTCCGTTTGGCGGCTAAAAGGTTCAATACAGGAGGCCGGTTTTCAGCAAGGCAA
Source organism: Methylomonas fluvii (assembly GCF_014850975.1). Lineage (GTDB taxonomy): Bacteria > Pseudomonadota > Gammaproteobacteria > Methylococcales > Methylomonadaceae > Methylomonas > Methylomonas fluvii. The sequence goes on from NZ_JACXST010000001.1 coordinate 1,530,535, forward strand.
CTGTAAAATTTAAGGTTTAAGCCTTGGCGGCGCGGACTGATTGCAAAATAAGCTGTTCCTATACATCAAAGGTCGAGTTTGCCATAATTCCAAGAACTGATCTTTTTGGGGCATGAACATTAACAAGCGAATTTTGTTGGGGGTTTGCGGCGGTATAGCGGCTTATAAAGCGGCGGAGCTGGTGCGCTTGTTGCGTAAGCAAGGCCATGAAGTTCGCGTGGTGATGACTGCCGCCGCCCGCCAGTTTGTCACACCCCTGACCTTTCAGGCCTTGAGCGGTCATGCCGTGCATAGCGATTTGCTAGATGTCGAACGGGAACAGGCCATGAGCCACATCCATTTGGCACGCTGGGCCGACCTATTGCTGATTGCGCCGGCGACCGCCGATACCTTGGCGAAAATGGCGCATGGTTTGGCGGATGATTTGCTATCTACCTTGTACCTTGCGGCCGAGTGCCCAGTATGGGTCGCGCCGGCGATGAACCAGGCAATGTGGGGTAAACCGGTAACCCAAGAGAACATTGCCAGGCTGCAAAGCCATGGTGTGCAATGCATCGGCCCGGCGGCTGGCGAGCAGGCTTGCGGCGAGCAAGGCTTGGGTCGCATGGTCGAACCGCCTGAAATTTGTCGGCAAGTGCTGGCGCCTGAGAAGCCCGGCTTTCTGTCAGGAATTAATGTAGTCATCAGTGCCGGACCGACGCGTGAGCCACTTGATCCGGTGCGCTATATCACTAACCGCAGCTCCGGCAAAATGGGTTATGCCTTGGCGAGCGCAGCCCTATCAGCCGGCGCCAATGTGACACTGGTCAGTGGTCCGGTCAACTTAGCCGTGCCGGCCGGCGCCAAACTTATTGCAGTGGAAACGGCTTTGCAAATGTATGATGCAGTGATGATGCATACTCAGGTTGCGGATATTTACATCGGCGCGGCGGCGGTAGCGGATTACCGGCCGCAACAGCTGGCTGATGGCAAAATAAAAAAGGCTGGCGATACCAGCACTATAGCCTTGGTAAAAAATCCGGACATCATTGCCGCGGTGGCCGGTTTGCAAGCAAAACCCTTGGTCGTGGGATTTGCCGCCGAAACCGACGATCTGGAAAATTACGCCAAACACAAGCTGCAAAGCAAAAACCTGGACCTGATCGCCGCGAATTGGGTCGGACAGGCTGAAGGCGGTTTCGAGAGTGATCGCAACGCCTTGCAAGTATTTTGGCCGGGAGGTCAACAAATCCTGCCGATGACCGATAAACATACCTTAGCCGCACAGCTGCTTAAACTGATAGCCGAGAAATTGCATGAAAAAAATCCAGTTAAAAGTTCTTGATCCGCGTCTGGGCCGGGAGATTGCTTTGCCAGCCTACGCCACACAAGGTTCGGCAGGACTGGATTTGCGCGCCTGTCTGGATCAAGCCTTGACCTTGCAGCCAGGCGAAACGGCCTTGATACCCACCGGTCTGGCTATTCATATCGACGATCCGCATTTGGCGGCGGTATTGTTGCCGCGTTCGGGATTGGGGCATAAGCACGGCATCGTGCTGGGTAATTTGGTGGGTTTGATCGACTCTGATTACCAGGGGCAGGTGTTTATCTCCTGCTGGAATCGCGGCAATAGCGCATTTACCGTCGAGATAGGCGAGCGCATTGCGCAAATGGTGTTTGTGCCGGTGGTACAGGCCGAGTTTGAGTGTGTGGCCGAGTTCGACGAAAGCCATCGCGGTAGCGGCGGTTTTGGACACAGCGGCCGGCACTAAGCGGAGTCGCGACGGATGGGACGCATATTTAGCATAGTAGCCGGCATCGCGGCGCTGATGGTGTTATTGGCCGGCGGAGGTGCCTATTGGTTTTCGGCGGCCCAGGTTAGGGAAACCCAGCAAACTAGCACCACAGCCATTGCCAGCGGCATGACAGTCAGCATCGTCAGCCAGATCGAGACCTTGCAGCGAGTTATCGACGGTTTGGCGCAAGCGCCGGATGTGGTGGCGGTGCTTGCCAACGATAGCCACAATCCAGCGGCCTTGGATAATGTCGCTGCCAGACTACAAAATACGATTCCACAAACGTTGCGTGTGCGCTTGTTGCCGGCAACGGTCAGTGAGCCGGATCTTAGCCAAGTACCGAATATGGGTTTTGCCGATCTTGAGATGGTGCGCGCCACGCTGACTGCCAAGCAAAAGCCGTTCGTGCAAGGCGAGGGCGAGCATCGGCATTTGGCGATGACGGCTACGGTGAGTCAAAACCAACAGGTGGTTGGCGTGATTTTGGTGAGTTTGAAGCCGGATTTGTTGCAACAGCTGATTACCAAGACTACCGTCGGCAACGGCTATGTGGAGATCAAGCAAGAGCAGGCCGTATTGGCCAGTGTCGGCATGCCGGAATTGAAGGCGGAGGAGCCGCAAGTGATGCCGCTGACTAACAGCCGGTGGTCGTTGGAGCTGTCGATAGGCGGCGGCACTAGTGCCGGCGACGTCATTTTATTTTCCTGCATTATTTTGATCCCCGCTTTATTGGGTTGTTTGGCGTTTTTTGTCGGTTACCGTAAATTGGCCGATTATCTGCACCACGATCAAAGCAGTATTTTAAAGGCCGCCAAGGACATGATGACCGGCAAGCAGGTTGGTCACTATCCGGTGCAACTCGATGAAATGCGGCCGATTATTTCGACTTTGGCGCAGTTTAAACGCATCCTGGAGCAAGAAAAAAGCCCGAGTAAAGTTCCTGACGAATTGGGTGAATACGACTTTTTCGACGAGTCGTTCGACATCGATTTTATCGAAGAGTCGCCTAAAACCGCCGAACACTATGCCAGTGTGCCGGTCAGCTTGGGCACGGCGCCTATCAGCATGGCCGAGCAGGCGCCGCTTAGTGCGGCTACTCCCGCTGAGAAATCGGCACCCGTGGCGATGCCAAGTGTTGCGCCGACGGTAGGCGAGTCTTTTGCCGATATATTCCGTACTTATGATATTCGCGGTATTGTCGGACGCGGTTTGACGCCGGAAACGGTGCGCAATATCGGCCGAGCTTTGGGTAGCGAGGCCAGGCAACTGAATATCAAGACTATTGTGATGGGCAGGGACGGTCGGCTATCCAGTCCGGGCTTGGCGGATGCCTTGGCAAAAGGCATTACCGAAGCAGGTTGCGATGTATTGAACATTGGCCTGGTGCCGACGCCGTTGCTGTATTTTGTCACCCAGCATAGTGAAGGCCGTAGTGGTGTGATGATCACCGGTAGCCACAACCCGGCTGACTATAACGGCCTTAAACTGGTTTTGAACGGCGAAACTTTATCCGGCGACAAGATTCAACAACTGAAAAAACGCATTGAGGCCGGCGATTTTAGCGAAGGCACGCCGGGTTCCATCGAGCTGAATAGCCTATTCAGCAACGAATATATCGGTATGATTTCCGACGATGTGCATTTGATCAGGCCTATGAAAGTGGCTGTCGATTGCGGCAACGGCGCGGCCGGACAACTGGCTCCGATTCTGTTGCGAACCATGGGTTGCGACGTGATCGAGTTGTATTGCGAGATTGACGGTAATTTTCCCAATCATCATCCCGACCCCAGCAAGCCGGAAAATCTGGCCGATCTGATCAAGGCCGTACAGCATTACGAGGCTGATATAGGCGTCGCCTTCGACGGTGATGGCGACCGAATCGGCGTGGTCGATTCCGGCGGCAAAATTATTTGGCCGGATCGGCAAATGATGCTGTATGCCCGCGATGTATTGGCCAATAAACCGGGAGCGGAAATTATTTACGACGTGAAGTGCTCCCGGCATTTGCACGATCAAATCGTCAAACGTGGCGGACGGCCGTTGATGTGGAAAAGTGGTCATTCGCTGATGAAAGCCAAGCTCAAGGAAACCACAGCGGCGCTGGCCGGCGAGATGAGTGGGCATATTTTCTTTAACGACCGTTGGTTTGGTTTCGACGACGCCTTATACGCGGCGGCACGCTTGATTGAAATTTTGTCCGGCGATATGCGCAGCAGTAGCGACGTATTTGCCGAACTGCCGGATAGCATCAATACACCGGAGCTGCATGTGCCTCTGGCTGAAGGCGAAGGTGTCCGCTTCGTGGAACAGCTATTCAGCCAGGCCAAGTTTAAAGACGGCAAGATCATCAATATCGACGGCATGCGCGTCGAATTTGCCGACGGCTGGGGCTTGGTCAGGGCTTCCAACACCACGCCGGTGCTAACCTTACGTTTCGAGGCGGATAGCCAGGATGCGATGCAACGTATTCAAGCTCAATTCAGGCAGCTGATGCTGCAAATCAAACCCGATATCAAACTACCTTTTTAATTGTTAGTGATCATGAAAGACAAAACCGCGCACCAGATTGCCCACGTTCTTATCGAAGCCTTGCCGTATATTCAAAAATTCAAGGGTAAAACCGTTGTGATTAAATTCGGCGGCAACGCGATGGTCGATGAAGCGTTGAAACACAGCTTCGCCCGCGACATCGTGTTGATGAAACTGGTTGGCATCAATCCTATCGTCGTGCACGGCGGTGGGCCGCAAATTGGCGACTTGTTAAAACGCCTGGGTAAAACCTCCGAGTTTATCGACGGCATGCGTGTGACCGACAGCGAAACCATGGATGTGGTGGAAATGGTGCTGGGCGGTCTGGTAAACAAAGAGATCGTGAATATGATCAATATGCAGGGCGGTAAGGCGGTAGGTCTGACCGGTAAAGACGGCAATTTCATCCATGCCCGCAAAATCAATATGACCAAGGCTGGCGCGAAGCTGGACGATGCACCGGAAATCATTGATCTGGGCCACGTCGGCGAAGTCAGCAGTATCGATCCCGCAGTGGTGGAAATGTTGGGTAACAGCGACTTTATTCCGGTGATCGCGCCGATTGGCGTGGGTAAGGACGGGCACTCCTACAACATCAATGCGGATTTGGTGGCTGGCAAGGTTGCTGAAGTGTTAAAAGCCGAAAAGCTGATGTTGTTGACCAACATCCCCGGCATTATGGACAGACAGGGCAATTTGCTGACTGGCCTGACTTTAACCGATATTGATAATCTGATTGCCGACGGCACGATTTCCGGGGGGATGATTCCGAAAACCCGCTGCGGCACTGATGCGTTGAAAGGCGGCGTGACCAGTGTGCATATCATCGACGGGCGAGTCGAGCACGCGGTATTGCTGGAGTTGTTCACCGACCAGGGCGTCGGTACCTTATTGTTGCGCCGCTAAGCTGGATTGAATAAAAGGGGCAAAGGCTTGGCGAATGCTCTGAGCCTTGGCGCCTGAACATAATTCGTTGCCGATACTGGATTGCCGGCAACGGATGTCCAGAAATATCTGCAAAGTGTTGTTACGCTCCAGCAGCGATACCGACAAGCTTAAATCGTCGTCTTTCTGTGGCGCCGCGCGCATGATCAGTTTGTCGCTTTCCACGTCTTGGCCGGTGGTGGAGTGAGTCGCGACAAACTCGCCGGCGATTTTCCAGGCTTTTTCGCATTGCTCGGCGTCTTGGCAAACAAACAGGCCTAGCTCGTTGCTGGCATTACTGGCCGCTAAACTGTCGCCGTTGACCGGTTGTCCATCGTTGTTGTTGGCTTGGGTGAGGAATTGAAAGCGGGCTATGTCGGCTTTGAATTCTTTTTCGCTGCTTTGTCTGTCTTGTTGGTGACGCAAAAGCTCTTGTTTGCTCGCTTCTATCTGCTGTTTGCTGGCGGCGATATCCGCCAGTAATTTCGGCGGTATCTTGTTGCCGCCGCGCTCAAGATTGGCGGCTTGTTGCTGTTGCTGCTGCAATTGCTGTTGAATGCGTTCGATATTACCTTCAATAACTTTTTGCCCGGCATCGAAGGACGCCATTTTATTGGTCAGGGCTTTATTCATATCATCGATGCTACGAAATGTGCTCAGCAGCACTTTGTCGTTGGCGTTTTGCCTGGCAATGATTTTTTCCTGTTCCTTACGTAGTGCATCCAGCCGCTTTTGTTGGGCAATTTGCTCGGCGGTTTTGGCTTTTTCCAGTACGTCGAGCACGCGGGCTTTCTCGCTTAATGTTTCCCGTTTATGCTTTACCTGATCCGGCGGCACTTGGTCGGAGAAATAGACGTTACCGTTTTCATCCACCCAACGATACATTTTTTTTGCATATGCCGGCTGACCCAATGCACATAGCAAGGCTAGAGCGACAAATGAGGTTCGTTTGAAGGGGGCATGTCGCATGGCAATATTGGCTAGAGGCCTAGCCCAGTAGGCTGACCAATTGATGCAAGGGCGGCAACAGCATCATTTTTGCCAGTTGCAACAATACCAGCGCCACCAGTGGCGATAAGTCGATTCCGCCGAGGTCGGGCAGCACTTTGCGGCATACGTTCAGCAGCGGATCAGTCAAACTGTACAAAATCGATGAAGCGGAGCCGTAACTGCCGGGTGCGAACCAACTGAGGATGGCGCCGGCAAAAATGGCGTAAACGAAAATATCGATCAGCATTTTCAGCAAGTCGGTAAACGACAATAGTGTCAATGCCACAAAACTCACGGATAAGCCTTTAATAGCCAGTATCGAAAAGTTAGCGACTATTTGCAGCAACAAGGCCAATAACAGGGAAGAGCTATCGATGCGGCCGATGGCAGGAATAAAACGGCGCAAAATCCGCAACGGCGGATGGGTGATTTTCACCAGAAATTGCGACACCGGGTTGTAAAAATCGGCCTGGGTCCATTGCAGCAAGAAGCGCAATGCCACAGCTAAAATATACAAAGAAAACAGCGTGTCGATCAGGAATACTATCGGGTCGGTCATGTAATTGCTGCCCATTAGTCGGCTCCCAGTTGTTTTGACATTTCAATCGAACGGTCATTGGCGGCATGCAAGGCTTTGGCAACCAGTTCGACAAAACCGTTTTGCACAAATGTTTCTATGGCTTGTTGAGTGGTGCCGCCCGGCGAGGTAACTCTGGCACGTAATTGAGCGGGTGATTCGGCCGATTCCAGCGCAATTTTGGCGGCACCGAGCGCGGTTTGTTGAATCAGCAATCTAGCGGAGCGTTCGTCCAGGCCCAATTCCAGGGCGGCTTTTTCCATCGCTTCCATCAGCAGGAAGAAATAAGCCGGTCCGCTGCCGGAGACGGCAGTCACCGCGTCAAGTTGGTTTTCGTCGTTTACCCACAGTGCCAAACCGACAGCGCGTAAAATATTTTCGGCCAAATCTTTTTGTTCGTCATCGACATTGGCGTTGGCGTGCAATGCTGTTGCACCGGTTTGCACCAGTGCCGGCGTATTGGGCATGCAGCGCACGATAGCGACCTCGCTGCCTAGCCATTTAGACAGGCTTTGTTGGGAAATGCCGGCGGCAATCGATACTACCAGCACATTTTTTTGTTTCAGGCTGGGGGCGATTTGCAAAGCAACATCGCGCAATATTTGCGGTTTAACTGCCAGCACCACCACTTCGACTTCGTTAATGACTGTCTCGTTGTTGGCGGTAGTATTCACATGAAGTTGATCGGTGTGAGCCTGCAAAGTTGCGGGTGCGGTATCCGACACCCAGATTTGCTGCGGTGAATGGCCGCTGGCAATCAAACCGCTGATTAGACTGGTTGCCATGTTGCCGCCACCAATAAAACCGATTGTTTTTGTTTTCATAGCTTACTGATTAGTCTGTTGAATCGTTACGGAAACCGCTGTTCGCGGTGCATTCTACATGACAATGGTGGCACCGCAGAGAATCTCAAGTCGTTACAGATTTTTGCAAGCCAATATGCCGGGGGCGGAGACCCAACAATATCAGCGCCGAACTGTAAATCAAGATTGCCAAGCCGATTGCCATTCCCAGGTGCAAGCCTCGTTGTGACGCGTTCCAATTCAGCCAAAGTGTCACGTCGACAAAATAATATAAAAAAGCCGACATGATTGCGTTGGCCACTACAACCCGCAGGATGAATATTAGCCATTTCTCGCAAGGCTGGTAAATGCGGGTTTTTAACAACGTCAACAATAGCAGCAGCGCGTTTAGGTAAGCAGACAGGGTGGTTGCCAGGGCGATGCCGATATGCGCGAAAGGAAATGCCAGCAGCACACTCAATATGATATTCGCGACGATGGAATGCATACCAAAACGCATCGGCGTTTGCGTGTCCTGGCGCGAGGTGAAGCCTGGAACCAAGATCTTGATCAACATAAATGCCAATAAGCCTAGAGCATAAGCCATCAGGCTTTTACCGGCCATCCGCACATCGTCGCTGTCGAATTCATTATATTGAAACAGCGTCGATAACAAGGGCTCTGCCAGCAGTGTCAAACCCAGGGTTGCGGGCAGGCCGATCAGTAACACCAATTTTAAGCCCCAATCCAGCGCTTTGGAAAAGGCCTGGGTATCCTCAGCGGCATGGTTCTCGGATAATCTCGGCAAAATGACTGTTGCCAGCGCCACACCCAAAATCCCGAGCGGAAACTCCACCAGTCTATCGGAGTAGTACAGCCAAGAAACGCTGCCTGAAGTTAAAAATGAGGCTACCAAAGTGCCGAACAGCAAATTGACTTGGACCACGGAGACCCCAAAAATGGCGGGGAGGATCTGTTTGAGCATGCGTTGCACCGCTGGGTCTTGGTAGCCCCAGCGCGGCCTGGGCAGCAAGCCGAGCCTTATCAGCGCAGGGATTTGAAACAGCAATTGCACTACGCCGGCGCCAAATACGCCCCACGCTAAAGCCATAATGGGTTTGGCCATTAACGGCGAAATCCAGATTGCAGCGCCTATCATGCAAATATTCAGAAATACCGGAGTCAGGGCCGGAATGGCGAATTTGCCGCGTGCGTTCAAAATCGCACCGGCGAAGGCAACCAACGTAACGAAGAACAGATACGGGAAGGTGATGCGCAGCATTTGCACAGCCAGTTCGTACTGGCCGCCTTCCCAAAGAAAGCCGGGCGCAAAAAACAGGATCAGCAATGGTGCTGCAATGACGCCCGCCACTGTGAATAACATCAACAAGACTGCCAAAGTGCCGGCGGTGCGGTCGATAAACTGCTGCAATGCCTCGCGGCTGCCTTTTTCGTTATAATCAGATAAGATTGGCACAAAAGCTTGAGCGAACGCGCCTTCCATGAATAATCGGCGTAGAAAGTTCGGAATCCTGAAGGCCACAAAAAACGCATCGGTTGCCGCGTTAACCCCGAAAATGTTGGCAAATAGCATGTCTCTTACAAAACCCATGATCCGTGAAATCATGGTCATACTGCTAACGATTGCGGTGGATTTAAACAGCTGCTTGCTCACTGCAGGCCTCAGATTGAGTTTGGAAACACTAAAAATTTGACAATCATAGCATCCAAAATGATAATACGCGGTTCCAGATTAACTCAAAAGAACTGATAGACTATGGCTAATTCACCACAAGCTAGAAAAAGAGCGCGTCAGGCTGAGAAAAGCCGTATTCGCAATGCCGGACAGCGCAGCAACTTACGCACTTTCGTTAAAAAAGTGATCGCCGCTGTTAGAGCAGGCGATAAAGAGCAAGCTCAAGCCGCGTTTAAAACCGCTGTTCCTGTAATTGATTCGGCCGTTAACAAAGGCCTGATCCACAAAAACAAAGCCGCTCGCAGCAAAAGCAGACTTAACGACAGATTGCGCGCGATGGCTTGATCTCGACGCAAAGTCGATAGATCAGCAAGGCCTATGCAACCGATGTTGCTTGGGCCTTTTTTATGCGCGGCGGTTTTATCTCGCGCAGATACCAGATGCTCTGGTTCCTAATCTTTCCGATAATCAAAGGTTGTTAGCTTTCAAACAACTTATTTGGAATAAGTTGCTTGCGGCGCGTGGACATGCTGCTAATCTGATAGCTTTCAGCTCATCAGTCTAAGGTACTGTCATGAATAACCAAGACCAAGCCAAACTGCGTTGGGGAATTCTCGGCGCGGCCCGCATCAACGAACGCTTATTGCCGGCGATAGTCGAAGCATCCAATGCCGAACTGATTGGTATCGCCAGCCGCCGTCCAGGGGCTGCGGCACAAACGTTGGCTAAATATGCCCCCTGCCATCCTGAGATACAGAGTTACGACAATTTGGATTCTCTGCTCAACGACGATGACGTACAAGCCATTTATTTGCCAATGGCGAATCATGAACACGCTGAATGGACTTTACGTGCCATCGAACATCGCAAGCATGTGCTGTGCGAAAAACCGATGGCGCTGACGGTTGCCGATATTGATGCGATAGAAACAGCGGCTCGCCGTTACGGGGTGACCGTGATGGAAGGCTTTATGTATCGTTTCCATCCGCAACATGCCCGAGTATTGGAGTTGATCGGTTCCGGACTGATAGGCGAAATTCGATCGGTACGTGCCAGCTATTCGTTCATGATGCGTCCGGCTCGGATGTATCGTTTAGCCGACGATGTTTCGCACGGCGGTGGCGCGATGTGGGATATCGGCTGCTATGCAATTCATTCGCTACGCATGTTTTTTCAGCAATCCCCTTGCCGGGTGACTGCGTTGTCTAAATACGTGGAAAGCGGCGCCGACATCGCTACTAGCGGCGTGCTGGATTTTGAGGACGGCAAATTCGCCCATTTCGATTTCAGCTTCGAACGGGCTCGGCGTTGCGAATACGAAATCATCGGTACCCAAGGGGGTATCAAATGTCATGTGGTTTGGCAATTGCCCGGCGATGTGCCGGTGATTTCTTGGTGGACCGAGGACGGTCGCCAGTCCGAAGAGCGTTTCCCGGCTTCCAATCACTTCCGTCTGGAGATTGAACATTTCAGCAATTGCGTGCTGAGTGGTAAGGGGCCGCAGTTGTCCCTAGACGATGCCCGGGATAATTGCAGAACGATAGTGGCCGCATTGCAATCGGCGGCGGAAGGTCGGGTCGTTGAAATTTAATGGCAACAAGGCAAGGAGGTCTGAGTGAGTGCTGTCAAGCGCTGCAAAAAGGCCATGTCTTTGGGCCTCGTTCCCGTTTAATTCATATGAGTTTGTGGTATCAGGAGCTTGTCGATGAACGATAAAATCTTATCCAAAATTGTTCGGCGCGATGCCTTGCGCATAGTCGTGATGCTGAGTGTTCTTCAAGTGGGTTCTGCATGCGCCGTTGACGCGGTACAAGCCCGGAAAGATTTGCAGCAAATGGGTGTTGAATACACGGAACAGCAATTCGCGGCCTACGCTGGAGTGGGCGATATGGCGGCGGTGCAATTATTTCTGGATGCGGGAATGGATATAAACGCTGGCGGTAGCGCCGCTTTGGGGTTGGCGGCCGGTAGAGGGCGGACGGAAATGGTGGAACTGCTATTGGCGAATGGCGCCAAGCCGACGGCAAATGCGTTACAGTTCGCTAGAACCCGGGGCCATTGGGAAATTGTAAATATGCTGGTGCAGGCGGGGGCCAAGGAATAGCGATCGCGTGCGCACAGATTGAGCGATTAGCGGGGATGACAAGATTTTTCGACGAGAAAGGATGGGCGCGACTCCCTCGAAATAGCTTGAGGGAGTCACGCGGAGACTTAACGAGCGAGTTTTTTTCGGCCGTTGATTCCCAAAATACCTAAGGCTGAGCCGAACAACCAAATCGCCGCTGGTACGGGCACTGCGGCAATATTGCTGGCGAACAACTGGTTATGGAATTCGATATTGCCGTTAAACGACTGAGCAACCAATTGGCCGTTCAATTGCCCGTAACCGCCGAATACGTTGGCCCAGGGCGCTAGAATCGAGCCCTGAGGGTTCTTGCTGCCCGCTAACGTTAGCGACGTTGCGTCATAGAAATTGTAGATGACGTGTGTGGCGTCGATGCCGTTAAGATTGACTTGGCCGTTTTGAAATATCTGGCCGGTGCCGCCGACATTGATCAACACAGTGGAGTTGCTGGGAGCGCTGATGTTGATCGTATTGCTCGCGGTCAGTTCTGCGCCGTCTATGTCGAACACGTTGAGTTCGCTACTGTTGCCGGTCAGATTCAGCGTGCCGTAATTGTTGCCGACACTGCCGTTGGCGGTCAAAGCGTTCCAGGCGTTCGAGATGTTTTGATATTGGGTTTGCGCACCGGAAAAGTCCACCAATGTTTGCGCGAAGACGCCGCCATTGGCGGTAAAACTGCTTAGCAGAGTGCCGCCAGCATAGATGCTACCATTCTGACCGTTACCTACGCCGCCGTTGCTGGCGGTTAGTGTGCCGTTTACGACCAAACGGGCTGCGTTGCCACTGATTTGCGAGGCCACGGAATAGTTGGCTAATGTAATATTGCCGCCGGCAGCCAAGTTGCCTTCGGTATCGGAATTTGAGCTGATGAAGTTGCCGAATACGAAAACATTGTAGTCGCTGGCCGGCCCTAACAAGGCTGCATGGGCTGGAGAGATGGCGGCAGCAAATAATAAACTGGTAGTCGCTATAGTGTGTGACAAACGCATTTTCCTTTAACCTTGAATATGTATTATGGCGGGATGCCTTAATTGATAATGTGTCGACAATATCTGTTCCCATGCGGAAATGTCGTAAGCAAAACCGACGGTCCAAATAAGAGCGTGACGACAAATACTTGACCACGCCGTTGATCGGCCGGGGAAGTTGGCTTTTGCCGATTCGAGACCTACATTAAAAGACGAGTCGTTAGCAGTAGGTTTCCCGGATTGCGGCGATACACCATGCACTTCCGGTGTCCATTTTATGTGATTTGAATTCCGGGCGATATGGCCGTTGGTACAGGCGGCTTGCCGGGGTAGCAAACTGCTAACCCGGCAGCTTATTCGAAGCCGATTTTATTGGCTAAATGTCAATCCGTCGTTTGCGACATCGATTTTAATTACATCTCCTGGAATAAAGCGTCCTGACAGAATCTGATTGGCTAGCGGGTTTTCCAATTGCCGTTGTATCGCCCGTTTCAATGGCCGAGCGCCATATACCGGGTCAAAACCAGCTTCGCCAAGTAAATCCAGCACCGTTTCGCTGACTTCCAGGCCAATGTCTTTTTCCTGCAGACGACGGCGCAACAACTCGATCTGAATTTTGCAGATCGCCCGAATCTGACCTTGGCCTAGTGGATGGAATACCACGGCTTCGTCTACCCGGTTGATGAATTCCGGCCGGAAATGCTGAGCTACAATCTCCATCACCGCATCTTTCATTTCGACATAGTTGTTTTCGCCCGCCAGTTCTTGGATCACGCTGGAGCCCAGGTTCGACGTCATTACCACCACGGTGTTTTTAAAGTCCACAGTCCGTCCCTGGCCGTCGGTCAAGCGGCCGTCGTCCAATACCTGCAGCAATACGTTAAAGACATCATTATGCGCTTTCTCGATTTCATCGAGTAGGATGACCGAGTAGGGTTTCCGGCGCACCGCTTCGGTCAGATAGCCACCTTCTTCATAACCGACATAGCCGGGAGGTGCGCCGATCAAGCGGGCCACCGAATGTTTCTCCATGAACTCCGACATGTCGATGCGCACCATCGCTTCCTCGGTGTCGAACATGAATTCGGCCAAAGCTTTGCATAATTCGGTTTTACCAACACCGGTCGGGCCGAGGAACAGGAAGGAGCCGTTGGGGCGGTTCGGATCGGACAGTCCGGCGCGGGAGCGGCGGATGGCGTTGCTGACGGATTTTAAGGCCTCGGTTTGGCCGATCACCCGTTTGCCCAGCTCTTCTTCCATGCGTAGCAATTTCTCGCGCTCGCCCTCCATCATTTTCGACACTGGGATACCGGTCCATTTGGAAACCACTTCGGCGATTTCCTCCTCGGTGACTCTGCTACGCAGCAAAGTGGTTTCTTGCATTTCCACCTGCGATGCCAGATCCAGCTCTTTTTCCAGCTTGGGAATTTCGCCGTATTGCAGTTCCGACATGCGCGCATAGTCTTGGCTGCGACGGGCCGCTTCCAATTCCAGGCGGGCGTGCTCCAGATTTTCTTTTATGCTGGCAGTGCCTTGCAGCGCGGCTTTTTCGGCCTTCCATATTTCGTCCAGGTCTGAATATTCTTTCTCCAGATCGGCGATTTCCACTTGCAGTATTTCCAGGCGTTTTTTCGAGGCCGCGTCGGTTTCGTTTTTCATCGCCTCGCGCTCAATTTTCAGCTGTATCAAACGGCGGCTGAGTTTATCCATAGCCTCGGGCTTGGAATCCATTTCCATGCGGATTCGGCTGGCGGCTTCGTCAATCAAGTCGATGGCTTTGTCCGGCAGTTGGCGGTCGGAAATGTAGCGGTGCGACAGCATCGCTGCCGATACAATAGCTGGATCGGTGATTTCGACGCGGTGATGAATTTCGTACCGTTCTTTTAAGCCGCGCAAGATAGCGATGGTGTCTTCAACGCTGGGTTCATCGACCAACACTTTTTGAAATCGGCGCTCCAACGCCGCGTCTTTTTCGATGTATTGCCGGTATTCGTCCAGCGTTGTGGCGCCGACGCAATGCAGTTCGCCGCGGGCCAGCGCCGGCTTCAGCATATTACCGGCGTCCATCGCGCCTTCGGCCTTGCCGGCGCCGACCATGGTGTGCAACTCGTCGATAAACAGGATGATTTGGCCTTCCTGTTTGGCAACGTCGTTCAGCACGGCTTTCAAGCGTTCTTCGAACTCGCCGCGGAATTTAGCGCCGGCAATCAACGCCGCCATATCCAAAGATAGTAACTGTTTGCCCTTGATACCTTCGGGTACTTCGCCGTTGACGATGCGTTGCGCCAGGCCTTCGACGATTGCCGTTTTACCGACGCCGGGCTCGCCGATTAATACCGGATTGTTTTTGGTGCGGCGTTGCAGGACTTGTATGGTGCGGCGGATTTCGTCGTCACGACCGATCACCGGGTCGAGTTTGCCTTGTTCCGCGCGTTCGGTCAGGTTGATGGTGTATTTTTTCAAGGCTTGGCGTTGGTCTTCGGCATTGGCGTCGTTGACGTTCTGGCCGCCACGCATATTTTCGATGGCACTTTCGACTGCCGATACGGTAACGCCGGCCTGTTTTAGGATCTTTTGCAAGGAGCTACTGGATTCTAGGGCTGCCAGCAAAAACAATTCGCTGGAAATGAACGCGTCTTTACGTTTCTGTGCCAGTTTGTCGGTCAGATTTAGCATTCGCGATAGTTCATTGGAAATTTGTACGTCCCCGTCGGCCCCGGAAACGCTGGCCAGGCGGTCGATTTCCTTGCTGAGTTCGGTGCGCAGCGCGCTGACCTGAATGCCAACCTGCATCAGTAATGGCTTAATACTGCCGCCTTCCTGGTCGATCAGGGCTAGCATGACATGCGCCGGCTCGATGAATTGGTGGTCCTTGCCCAATGCCATACTTTGCGCGTCGCTGAGCGCTTGTTGAAATTTACTGGTTAGTTTATCCATTCGCATGCTGCGTACCTCATTTGGAATATAAATTGTGTTGCCGCAGAGATGGGGCGCTACTTAGCGCTTTTCAAGCAAGGACTGACGGATAATTCCACTATTTTACGGGTGAAATTATTGCTGTTGATTGGTGGGTTGAGATGGAGATCGTTGGTAGCCTTGATAAATGTTTCAAAGTACAATGTCGCCGCTCAGATAACAGATGTTGAGGGATTATGGCCATTGCTAATCAGCAGGTCCGGTTGTCAATATTGTCGGTCTGCGTAACCATTAGTTTTATTTTGTAGGAGTTTTAGAAATGGCAACAGGCACTGTAAAGTGGTTCAACAACACCAAAGGGTTTGGATTTATCGAGCCTTCCGAAGGCAAGGAAGATGTTTTTGTGCATCATTCCGTGATTAAGGGCGAAGGGTTTAAAACTCTGTCTCCAGGCCAATCGGTTCAGTTCGATATCGAATCCGGTCCTAAAGGTTTGACTGCCGCGAACGTCCTGCCCAGATAAGCGTTAACGGTTACGGGTAGAAAGGCTCTTGCTCGCAAGGGCCTTTTTTATGCCCGCAACAATATGGAATTTTCGGTTGACGGCAATATAACCAAGCTATAATGCAGCCTCCCTTCCTTTTCGGCGTAACTGACCATGGCACGCGAATTTTCTTCATTAAAACAAATGGATACCCCTGTCAAAGTGCTGTTTACCGGCTATTTGACTACCGTAGCGGTCGGCTATCTAATGGCCTTGATCCAAATTCTGTTTACGCACGGTATGGCTGACGGCAAGTTTGGCTTGTCGATAGACGACATTGTTTACAGTTATTACGGCAATCGTTCGGGAACCGTGCTGGAAACCAAGCTGAACGGTTCCATGAAGGAGAATGCATCCGAACAGGAACGGTTCGCCATTATCCAATGGGTACGCGACGGTGCCGACAAGGATGATTTTGTCGACGACGGTATTGAAAAAATCATTCAGGAACGTTGCGTGATGTGCCACAACAAAGAGGCTTCGATTCCTGATCTGAGCGATTTTAAGGTGATAGAAGAGTTGACCAAGGAAGACGAGGGGGCCACGTTTAGTTCGCTGACGCGGGTTTCGCATATTCACTTGTTCGGCATCAGCTTTATATTCATGTTTGTCGGCTTGATTTTCAGTTTTTCGGAAACCAGTACCATCAAGTACAAATGTATCGCGATCGGTATGCCCTATATGTTTTTGCTGGTGGATATTTTGTCGTGGTGGTTGACGAAGCTGGACCCGATGTTCGCCTGGCTGGTGATTGTGGCGGGCGGTGGTATGGCTGTATCGTTTGCGTTTATGTGGACGGTATCCGTCGCTGAAATGTGGTTGTTTGACAGGGTATTTCTGGATGCTGACGGTCAGCCCAGAGTGCAGTGGAGCACCATCGTAGAAGCCAAATTTAAGCAGGTTGGCGGAGAAGCGGCGGCGAAAAAATTAGCTGAGTTATTGAAGCAAGCCGGTGTTTACGGTTGGTCGAAATTTCAGAGCCAAGGCCTGCCATATCTGAAAGATCTCTACGTAAAAATTGTTAAGAAAGACAAATAGTTACGTAAATGTGACTGGGTATACAAAACACTGTTGAGAAGTTAAAGTTCCGCGCTTGGCAAGCCGATAATCGGAGCGGTATGATGCAAACTCGATTTGCAGGAGGTGTACCATGATTAGCAATGTAATGAATAGCGCAACCAGTCTGATCAGTAATGCTCAGCAAAAAGCCAGTACCGCCGCGCAAACGATTGCAAATTTGCCGGTACAAGCTCAGGAAGTCGGCGGCTCAAAAGATGTTGGTTCGGCTGACTTATTTAAGCCGGTGCTGAGCTTGAAAGAAGCTGAGTTGGAAACCTCGGCTGGTGCCAAAATGATCAAGGTTCATGAAAAAACGCTCGGATCTCTTCTCGACGTGACGGCCTAATGGCTAACGCTGACATCATAGCCCAGCGCTTTGATGTCAGCGGCAAACGCATTCATTTCTTCAACACTCATTCTCTCTAGCTCGTCCGCTTCCATTTGGAACGATTGCCTGGCCACGCTGTAAAGCATAATTTCTTGCAGTTTAATCTTGCCAACCCGTAATTGCTGCAAAAGCGCTAAATAGGCCTGTTTTTCGCCGTCAGACCACGCTTGCCGATAATGCAACATGCAGGTTTGTAGTTTGGTTGGGCAAAGGCTGGTGGCAATTTCTAGACGTTCCAATAATTTTTGCTGACTTTGGCCAGTGCTGTTGATCAGTTTGCGGCCCTGTTCGGTCGCACTGTCCAGCTTGAACCAGAGTTCGCCATGACATCGGCCCAATTCCGCCAAGCCTGCTTGTACTGTTGAGTGGTGTATCAAGCTGCCATTGCTAATCAATACAAATTTGCTGACTGGAAATACGCCTGCTTCCGTGGCGATCTCGCTTATCAAGCGCACGGCTTTATCGAAATCTATCAGGCTGGTCGGTTCCCCGTTGCCGGAAATGGCGATATCTTTGATAACGCGTTGGTCCATTTCGACGTTAAATTGCTCGAAAAAATCACCGTGTTGCACGTAATCTAGAAAAAAGCGCAGTTCCTGCTCCAGTAAGGCAAAATCCATTTCCGGCGCATTGCCGCGCTGTAATTCCGGTACTTGGCAATAGATGCAACGCCAGTTGCAGGCGTTGTTGGGGTTGAAATTGATGCCTATCGACAAGCCGCCTGCTCGACGGGAGATGACCGGATAAACATATTTCAGGCCGGCAATGTCACGGTTGTGATTTGTGGTGGTGAGTATCGGTTTCACTTGAGAAGCATCGCGCAAATCGTAGCCAATTTGCGCGGTAGTAGATTAGATGCGAACCAATACTTCGCCGCGTCCGGTTTCAGCCATGTCGCCACCGTAGCGTTGTACGCGGTTAAACGCTGCGCCGCTGTCTGCAAAACGGGAGTCGAAGGATTTGAAAGAGGCGAATAGTATCGGCAAAAAAGCCAGTGTATGCGAGCCACAATCGTTAAATGTGGCAGACAGTTGCGGTTGATTCCACAACAATAGAGTACCGCGCCGCATCGCATAGCCTAAATATCGGCCAGTGCTGCCCATCACCGCAATAGTACCGGCCAGCATTCTTGATCCGCAATAATCGCCGGCACTGCCCTCAATCAAAATTTGGCCACGGCGCATGTGGTCGCCGGCCCGCTGGCCGACATTGCCTTTTACCAGTACCGTGCCGCCCTTCATGCCTTGCTTGTTGCCGGGCAATGCGCCACCCAGAAAATCGCCGGCATCGCCGTCGATCTGGATCAGGCCGTTTTTCATTTCGCAGGCGGCGTATATACCGGTATCGCCGCTAACGGTGATACTGCCTGATTTCATTTGCATGCCCAGATACGCCCCGGCATCACCTTGCACGCTGATGCTGCCGCCGTCCAGTTCTTTGCCGATGAAGTCCAACTTGTTAATACTGCCGGCAACGATGATTTCTTGGGTGTTCTTACCGGTAATGTAGAACAAGTCGTCTACGCGCAGACGACTCTTGCCGGTTTGCAGGATAATCGCAGAAATGGCGTCGACGTCCAAACCTTGCAGTTTTTGGCAAACCAGTGGCGACATATCGACGCGTTGTGCCGGTTGCTGTTCCTTTAGGGTAAAGGTTAACGCGCTCATGCCATGATCTCCTGTAAATGAAAGTGGAACGGGCCCAGCTTGCCGCCGTAATTGCCGGCGCTGATGCGCTTGATGCCATTAGCGGCACCTAGATCGCAAACGGCTTGAATACCCACGCGCATGGCCTTGTCGATGTCTTCTTTGCTTAAACCGTCGATGACGATTTCCATCACCGATTCGATTTCCGGCGACAAATCGGTTTTGGTCACTCCTTTTAAAGTCGGGCAAAAAGCATCGTTTGTTGACGCGCCCAATGAGGCATATTTTGAGCCCACTTTGGAGCCCGAGCGCACCACGCCGCCGGGGAAGGGCATAATCACATTGGGGATTTTGCGCATTTCTTCAATCGCAGCCTCGCAGGCTGCCAAAGCTTGTGGTTGTGATTCTGCCAATACCAAGAAATTGCCGCCGCCAACTGCGTCCACCATGCCGGTGGTTGCTTCGGTGAGAAACTCGCCGTCCATCACTGGTACGCGCCAGTAGCGCTTGCCGCCGATCTTTTTGGCTATTTGGAAACCGTCACCGAAGTAACGCAGGTTTTTGCCCAATGGAATCGGCTTGCCGCCTTCTATGCCGGCGAACAATGCCGAAGTCGGCGACGTCAGCACGCATTGGCCGGCGCGGGTTTCCAATTGCTTGGCTAGGCCCTTGCCGCCCATCGCGTAAATCATGATGGCGACACCGGGGCGTCCGTCGGGCGTTTCGTTCGGGCTCAACACCCGTTCGATACCCGCCTCGCAACCGCAAGCAATTACAGAGGTCGCGAAGCCGGTCATGGCCTGAGCGGAAATCATCGCCCATTTTTCATTCTGAGCGGTGATGATAGCCCGCGTTGCCTTCATCGGAAAGGCTTCCGCAAAGGTTTTGTCTATGGTTACGCCATTAATAATCATGCTGCACCTCGCAACGGATGTGCCGTCAAACTGCCGCGCCCGTCTTCGCTAATTTCGTCGTCGCTGATTTTAAAGTTGCCGAGTTTCATGGTCAGGTATTTGTCGAAATAAGGTTTGAGGTCTTTTTCGATGGATAAATCGTAGTCCGGTTTGACGATGTGGGTGGTGCCCCAGGTGACTTTCACCACTTCGCCGTCTTTGACGACCAGTTCGCCGTCCTTGAATACATAATCCGGTTTGGTGAACATGGTCTGACGGTCCGGGTTTTCGGTGTAGACAGTGATGTCGGCGAAATTGCCGGCACTCAAAGCGCCGCGGTCTTTCAAGCCGATGATGCGGGCGGCGCCGGCGCGGGTCATGATGGCGATTTCGTTTAGCGTGTATTCGCGCTCGATCGAGGCCAGCGTGGTCATTTTCTGTGCTTCTGGATGGATGGTCGCCAGCATGTCGTTACGGAAGCTCCGGTCCATCAGCAAGCGGATCAAATGCGGATAGCTGGTGAAAGGCGCGCCGTTGGGGTGGTCGGTGGTCAGGAAGATACGCCAGGGGTCTTCGACCAGCAGGAAAATTTCCAGACCGATGGCCCATTGCAAGGCGTTGACGAAGTTCTGATCCTTGTATTTGAACGGCACCACGCCGCAGCCGGCGTCGCATTCGATATCCATGCATACCCATTTATTGGGGCTGGCGAAGCGATGGTTGGCGTGCTGGCGCATGTTGTCGCCGGAGGCGGTGACGGTTTGGCCGAACAGGATTTGACCGACGTCGGCGGTGATATTTGGATTACTGTTGATCGCCTCGGCGATTTGCGCGGCGCCAGAGGAGAATTTGAAATCGCCTTCTTTACCGTAGCTATGGAACTGAATATGCGTCAAGTGCATTGGCAAACCGTCAATACCTTTGATGGTATTTAAGGTGGTTTCCAGATTGCCCGGTACACCCAAGTTGCAGCCATGCACATGTAAAGGATGAGTGATGCCGAGTTCTTGCACCGCTTTAGCTAAGGTTTGCAAGATTTGACGGGGCGTGACATCGTAATGGCTGTTTTTCTCGTCCAGATCCAGCTTGCGCTGGTTGAATTTGAACGCATTGATGCCGCCGGCATTGACCACCTTGATGCCGATGCCTTTGGCGGCATTCAGCGTCCAGGCCACGTAATCATTGATGGCTTTTTGATCTTTGTTGGCGGTCATCATGCGCAGTAGAAAATCGTCGCTGCCTAGCATCACGTAGCCGCCTTTGTCCACAATCGGCGTATCGCCCATTTCCATATGTGCTTGGCGAGCGTTGATCGGCAAAACCGCCGGTTCGAAGCAGGCGGTGTAGCCCATTTCTGCGTAGCGGTAGCCTGCTACATAAGTACTGGGCATCGCGTGACCGTTACCGGAACGGGTAATCGATGTGCGGTGCACCGGGTCCTGGCGATGGTCTTCCGGCAACAGGGTGCGGGCGATATTGCCTTTGCCGCCGCCGATATGGGTGTGCATGTCGATCGCGCCGGACATGACCACTTTGCCGCGCAAATCGTATTCTTTATCAACCGGTCTGCCGTCTTTTGGCACATCGATAATGCGGCCGTCCTGCACGTAAATGTCTTGCTGTTGTCCGTCGATGCCGCTGGCCGGATCGTAAACGGTTCCACCTGTAAGTTTTATCAGCATGTGTTTGATCCTAAAGTGCTTGTTCGATAGCGGTCAGGACTTCGGCGGTACTGGGCAGGCCGGAGTCGCGCAATTTTTTCAGCCGGATCGCCACCACGTTATCCAGGCGGTAGGCATGGCCGGAGTGGTCGATGCCGGGCGTGCCAACGGGAATAAACACATCCGGTTCTTTCTCAAATTTCATGCCGGAGCGACCGATGACGATGGTCGGTAAGTCGGTTTTTGGGGGCTGTGCGCTGCTGTTAAACGCCTGAACCCAGACCAAAACATCGGCTTCGCGGCTATTTAGCAGCGCTTGCGTGTCGTAGAGGTAGGGATCGTACTCGGGGTAACCACGGGCAAAATTGACGCGCGCCGGGTAGCCGGTGGTCCAGCCGCAGACTTGGTTGGCGGTTTGGTCACCTTCCTTGCCGCCCAACGGAAAACCGGAACAGCGGGTGCCTAATTGGTTCAGGTCTTTAACGATATTACACAGCGTTTGCACGGTCAGCTCGGCTTGATCGAATGCCAATGCCGCCGCGCCCCAGAGAATGACGCCGTAGTGTGCGGCCTTCAGTTTGTCGGCGATAAGCTGTAGTTCGCTAATGGCAATGCCGGCGACGCTTTGTACGTGTAGCAAGTGGCCTTTAACCAGGGCCGACAAGGCGGCAGTCACATCCGGTAAGTCGGCATCAGCACAAGGTAGTACGCGGGCTTTTTGGCCGGTCGGAGAAGTTGAAGCGTTTCCTGACGGTGCTTTACCCAGATAAATAATTTCCCGGTTGGCAGTGCTGTCGAGGAACATGGCTTCCTCATTCCACAAATACTTCTCGAAAAAGCGCGGGGCAAAGGCTTCCAGATCGGTGCCGACTACCAGTAATAAATCGCAACGGTTTTTCAGTTCGGCTAATGTGGTATTCATCCAGCCGGAGTCCTGCAAAGCCAGTAAATTGCGGCGTGCGTTATTAAAATTCATGTTATCGACCACTGCGCCGCTCTTGTCGGCTAAAGCCAGCAGGGCGCGCATGCCGTTAACATCGGTCGCGCAGCCGCCTATCACAGGCTGATGGGTGTTTCGTAACAATTCCGCTGCTTTAGTGGCCGCCGCTTCCAAACTTGCTGCCTGCCCGGCAATGCGCGGCGAGGTGTCCGCTATAGCCTGTTCGAATGCCGGTGTATTAACCGAGCAACCGTTTGCGGTCACTTTCAAGGTTGTGCCGTCCACCTGTATGCTCAGGTCGTCGGTACCAATGCCGCAAAACGGGCTGGGTACCTCGGTTATTTCAGTCATGGAAAAGTCCTCAATCTTTTTTAATATATTTGAATCGTGGATCGTCGGGCGTGCCTTCCAGGATGCCTGCGGAGGTTTCCGCTGCATCCCACAGCAACACGTCTTCAATTTTTTTGGCTAGTAGAAAATCTTTATCAGTGATGCCTTTTGCCGAATGCGTGACTAGCTTGACGATCACGAATGCATAGGAAACAGTTAAATCCGGGTGGTGCCAGGCTTTTTCCGCCAAGTGGCCGACCGTGTTGACCACCATTAAAGTCGCTTTCCAACCGCTGGTCTTGATTTTACGGCGGATCCAGCCATTCTCGTAATACCAGTGCGGCAATTCCTGCGTTAAACGCTCGGCGATTTCGGTCTCGCTATAGACCTTGGCGGTATCGTGCGACATCGTTTATCCCCCGGGATTGAAGTGACTCGGCATTCTATCGCACAGTTTAGTCGGTGTCTTTACGGTGTACAGGTGTTTGGCTGGATTTCAGCGCCAATTGTCGGCAACTGGAGGGGGCTTTTTTTAACAGGCTTGCTTAGGCGGGTTGAGGGAATGCCTCGGCGCAGAGGCATTCATCTCGGCATGCGTTTGCTATTTAACCACTCTTAATTGCGGTTTTTGCGGAGGTTTGGGTTCTGTCGGTGTCGGCGGGGCTTCGTCCTCATTCTCTTCCGGGTCGAAAATCATACCCTTGCCGTTCTCCTTGGCATAGATGGCCAACACCGCTTTGCACGGCGTGATAATGCGCATGGGTTTGCCGGAAAATCGGGCGTTGAATTGGATTTCTTCATTGCCCAGCACCAAGCCTTGAATGGCTTCCGGGCGCATATTCAGCACGATTCGACCGTCCTCCACGAAGTCGCCCGGCAGCGTTACGCCAGGGTAGTCGGCATTGACTAACAGATGGGGGGTCAGGCTGTTGTCGACGATCCATTCGTAGATGGAGCGAATCAGATAGGGTTTAAGTGGGGTCATTTGCTTGGGGCTTGCATCATGTCTTTTTCTTCGCGGCTCAGGCTTTCTTGAAAAGCCCGTCTGGAGAAAAGTCGGTTGGCGTAGGCAGTGATGCCTTTGCCTAGGCCGGCAATATCAATGCCGATGCTTGGTAGTCGCCACAAGAATGGCGCCATCGCACAATCGATCAGAGAATACTCCTCGCTCATAAAATATGGCGAGGCTTCAAATACCGGCGCGGCAGCCATCAAACTTTCGCGGAGCTGCTTTTTTGCTTTGGCGGCTTTTTTGTCACCGTTGACCAGAACGTCATCCAGTAGCGGATACCACTCCTGGTCGATGCGTTTTATCAGCATCCGGGCGTTGGCGCGGGAGACCGGGTCCATTTGATGCAAGGCGGGGTGAGGGAAGCGTTCATCCAGATATTCCATGATGATGCGGGCGTCGTACAGCACTAAGTCGCGTTCTACGAAAGTCGGGGCATTACCGTTGGGGTTCAGTTCCAGCAGATCTTCCGGTGGGTCATTCGGGTCGAAAAACTCAACTTCCGCAGGCACGCCTTTTTCGTAAACAACTAGCCTAGCGCAGTGGCTCATTATGCAGGCTGGCGATGAAAAAAGAGTCATTGCGGATTTTCGGCTGGTGATGTTTGCCACGAAGTGAACCTCTTTGAGTAACAGGATTTAAACCGGGGCAGATTGTAGCATGGATGTTGGGGCTTTTGGGGGCGATGCCGGACGCATACGCCCGTTGAAAATAACGGGCTGCACTCGGCTATTTTAAACGGCTTGCCGCACTATTTAGCCTAGTTTTACGATGATGTCTTCCAGTACATTCGCGGTGGCATGAACCTTGTCGGCGGCATTGGACAAATGCCGGTAAAGTTCGCGTTGTTTAAACATATTCAAGTAGTCTTCGCCTTGGAATAAATCGGCGATGGCCTTGCGGTATATCTTCTCGACGCGGCGCTCCGAATGGCGGGCGGCAAAGGCGTGTTGTTCGGCCTCGGCGGGGTGCTTGCCCAATACCGCAAAGCCGCGCTCCAGCGCTTTGATGCCCACTTGCAACTCGATGACCATCGCTTGCGAATGGCTGTCGGGGTTCAGTTCGAGGGCTTCCATCTCGTTATAGGTGCTTTTGCAATAGGTGACGATGCTGTCCATGGAGGCGATGGCGCGATAAATGTCTTCCCGATCAATCGGCGTGGCAAACGAGCTGTTAAGTTCGTGCAGATTGTGCATGCGGATCCGGTCGGCTTCGTGCTCGTCTTCTTTCAGCATCTTGCCGGCTTCGACTGATTCGCTGGCCATGAAACGAACCAGGTTATCGACGGTGACGCAGACCTGCTGGCACTGTTGGTGCAGCAATAGATAAAAGTCGGCGGTTTTCGGGAATATTCTCTGAAACAGCCGCGAGGCCAGTGAAAGCTTGGGGGATGACATGAAGATTGCAGCGGCTATTTAAGGAAGTAGTCGAATATCAGAAAACTAATGCAGGCGATCATGGCAGAGCCGGGGATGGTGATCAGCCAGGTTCGTAAAATTTCCAAGGCTTTTCCCCAGCGCACCGCTCTTGGGCGATCAGAGGCGCCAATACCCATGATGGCCGATGCCACTACATGCGTCGTGGACACCGGGGCGCCGAGTAGTGAGCTGCCGAAAATAGTCAGGCATGCGCTCAGTTGTGCGTTTAGCGCGTGGATTGGGCGAATTTTATAGATGGCAAAACCCAAGGTCCGCACAATGCGCCAGCCGCCGGTCAGCACGCCGGCGGTCATCGCGCAGGCGCAAAACAGCATCACCCAGCCCGGCACTTTAAAGCTGTCGATTTCTCCGCTAAGCAACAAAATCAAGGTCAACACGCCCATGCTTTTTTGTGCGTCGTTGGCGCCGTGCGAAAAGGCCAGTGCGGCGGCGGTCAGCCACTGGGCGTTACGAAGTTGGCGATTAATACTTGGCGATGCGGACCGCAATAAGAACATCGTTAGTCGCTGAATGACAAAGCCCACCAGAAAGCCCAGGACAGGCGAGAGCAATAAAGCCAGTAGAATTTTGCTGAAGCCATGTATTCCGCCGTCGCTTAAAGCGTTGAATCCCCAGTCTATGGGGTCGCTGCCTATGCCGATTAGCGTGGCGCCGATCAAACCGCCCATCAGCGCGTGTGAGGAAGATGACGGTAAGCCGCGCCACCAGGTAAACAAATTCCAGAATACTGCGGCGAAAAGCCCGGAGACTACGATTAACAGCGCATCCGCTTTGGGAATGGCGGATAGATCCAGCAGGGTGCCGACTGTATTGGCGACGGCGGTTCCGCCCAGCAGCGGCCCCAGGAATTCGAAGATTGCCACCACCAAAACCGCCTGCACCGGCGTCATCGCGCGCGAGGCGATGACGCTGGCAATGATATTGGAGGCATCATGAAAACCGTTGGTGTAATCAAATACCAGTACAATGATGATCGCAACACCGATAAACGGAACCAATGCCTCCAAAATGGTGACGGCTTAACGCGGATTAATTGACGACGTTATGCCCGCGCTGTCTCAGGCAGTTGCGATAGGCATTTTTGTAGCGGTCGTTGGTTTGTATGCCTTGCTGAGCGCCGCCGCCGATACCGCCGGCCGCCGCACCAATGGCTGCGCCGGTGCCGGGGTTGCCGACTACCGCGCCAATGGCCGCGCCGCCTGCAGCGCCTATCAAGCCGCCGACCGCTGCGCCGGTCGCAGTGTCTTTAACAGTGCTGGCCGACTGCGAAGCCAGTTGTTCGCATTCCTGCATGTCTTGATTCAAACGGAACGCATTGGGATCGTTATAGGTGTCCACGGTGGGAGTCCAGCCGGTGGTGGTGGCGCAACCCGCAACTAGCAAGCTGGTTGCTAAAATCGATTTAAGCGGTAATTTATGCATGACAAGTCTCCTTCAATAATGCTGAATGCATTGTTAGTGTTCCAGAGAGTAGTCCATTTTGCACTGTTTTGGAAATTTACAAGTCAAATTGACACTGGCAAGCCTGTCACGTATGATTCGCAGCCTTTTTTATCCGTTTTTATCACCAAAGGCAGTAGCACATGAAAAGAACTTATCAACCCAGCAAACTTAAACGCGCTAGAACTCACGGCTTTCGTGCCAGAATGGCTACTGTGGGCGGTCGCAGAGTGATCAATGCGCGCAGAGCTAAAGGCCGCGCATCGCTGACGGTTTAATTGTCGGCGGAAGATTTCGGCTTTCCCGATCAGTATCGGCTAGGGACGCCCGCTGAGTATAAAAAAGTATTTACCAATCCCGTAAAGTCCACAGATAAATATTTTACGGTGTTGGCGACGAACAATATCCTGCCGCATCCGCGGCTGGGTTTGGCCATCGCAAAAAAAACTATAAAAAAAGCAGTCGCACGGAACCGCATAAAAAGGGCTGTCAGGGAAAGTTTTAGATTACAGCGTCAACATATCGTCAGCATTGATATTGTTGTTTTGGCACGAGGCGATGCAGCAAATGCAGCCTCGCCCATATTGAGGAAGTCATTGGAAAGGCATTGGCATAAACTGGTAGATCGATGCGATTCCTGCTCATAACCCTGATCAAGGTTTACAAATACTTCATAAGTCCTTTGCTGGGACCCAGATGTCGTTTTTATCCCAGCTGTTCAAGTTATGGCTTAGAGGCAATCCAGATTCATGGTGCTTTCAAAGGCTCTTACCTCACGCTTCGACGATTATTGAAATGCCATCCGTTTCACGAGGGTGGCATCGATCCTGTTCCGGAAAAATTGAGTAAATAACAATGGATAACATAAGATTTGTACTTGTCATGGCGATGTTGATGATCTCCTATATGTTGTGGGAGTCATGGCAGATTGATTACGGTCCCAAGCCGCAGGCCATCATCTCCGACAAGCCCATTGTAGCCGGCGATGTCGGAGCTGTGGCTAATGTGGACCCCGCCCAGCCGGGCACACAACAAACCGCCGGTCAGGCTGCTGCCGCGCAAGTGGCTGCCGACAAAGTCGTCAAAGTCAAAACCGATGTATTCGCATTGGAAATCGATACCGAAGGCGGTACGTTACGCAACCTGGATTTGTTGCAATATCCGCACGAGAAAGAAAATTCCGCAGTTAGCGCAGCTTACGCCTTGATTGGCATGCAAGCGCCGGCGAAAGATTTGTCGCCGATTCGCCTGTTCGATAGCAGCCCGGAAAAAATGTTTTTAGCGCAAACCGGTCTGGTAGCCGGTCAAAACTCCGCTGCGGCTCCCGATCATCATGCGGTATTCACAGCCGAGCAAACCTCTTACGAATTGGCCGACGGCCAAGAGCAAATCAGCATCCCGTTAACGTGGACTAATCAGCAAGGTTTGAAAGTCACCAAAACCTTTACGTTCAAACGCGGCAGCTATTTGGTGCAAGTCGAGCAAAAAGTCGCTAACCAAACCGCCAACCCTTGGGTAGGCAAACAATACGACCAACTGTTACGGGTCGAACACAGCGATAAAAGCAATAACAACTTCATCAGAACTTACTCCGGTGGCGTGGTTTACACCGAGAAAGACAAGTACAAGAAAGTTAAATACGAAGATATGGCGGACGACACTTTAAACGTGGTCAGCCAAGGCGGTTGGAGTGCGTTTATCCAGCATTACTTCGCCGCTGCCTGGATTCCGCCTGCGGATCAGGAAAACCATTTCTACACCAAAGCCCTGAACGATGCCCGCTATGTGATCGGTTCTTACTCGCCGGATGTCAGCGTGCCGGCCAACAGCGAAGCGGTGCTTAAATCGCAATTGTTTGTCGGTCCTAAAATCCAGCCGATCATGGAGGCTGTGGCCCCTGGTTTGGAATTGACAGTCGATTACAGCTGGCTGACAGTGGTCGCTAAGCCGATCTACTGGTTGTTGAACCAAATCTACGGCTATGTCGAAAACTGGGGTGTGGCGATTTTGGGTGTCACCCTGTGCATCAAATTGCTGTTCTTCAAGTTGTCGAAAGCCAGCTTCCAGTCCATGGCAAAAATGCGCAAAATCCAACCGCGCCTGAAAGAACTGCAAGAGCGTTATGGTGATGATCGCCAGAAGTTTAACGTCGAAATGATGGCGATGTACAAAAAGGAAAAGGTCAACCCCTTGGGCGGCTGTTTGCCGATCATGGTGCAGATCCCGGTCTTCATCTCGCTGTATTGGGTGCTGATCGAAACCGTGGAATTGCGTCAGGCTGAATTTGCCTTGTGGATTCACGATCTATCCGCGCAAGACCCGTTCTATTTGCTGCCGATCCTGTACGGTATCACGATGAAGATTCAGCAAAGCTTGAATCCGGCGCCTATCGATCCGCTGCAAGCACAGGTGATGAAAATGTTCCCTATCGTTTTCACTGTGTTCTTCCTGTTCTTTCCGTCCGGTTTGGTACTGTACTGGATTTGCAACAACAGCTTGTCGATCATCCAACAGTGGTACATCACCAAGCACGTGCTTGCTGAAGACAATCACGCCCACTAAATACCATGCTGGATGGCGACACCATAGCCGCCATTGCCACGCCGCCCGGTAACGGCGGCGTTGGCGTCATTCGCATCTCCGGGCCGTCCGCGCCCGGAGTCGCGCAAAGCCTCACCGGCAAAACCCTACCCAAACCCCGCTACGCCCAATTTGCCCATTTCCTTGATGCAGACGGCCGAGTAATCGACAGCGGCTTGCTGCTGCATTTTGCCGCACCAGCTTCATTCACCGGCGAACAGGTTATCGAACTGCAAGGCCACGGCGGCAGTGTGGTGCTGGATATGCTGCTGCGGCGGGTGTTGGCATTGGGCGCGCGTTTGGCTAACCCTGGTGAATTCAGCCAGCGAGCTTTTCTAAATAACAAAATCGATCTGGCGCAAGCCGAGGCGATAGCCGATCTGATCAGCAGCGGTACCGAACAAGCGGTGCGCTCCGCCCAGCAATCCATGCAGGGCGTGTTTTCCGAACAAATCAACGAACTGATAGACGAGTTGATCGAACTGCGGGTGTTTATCGAAGCGGCCATCGATTTTGTTGATGAAGAAATCGACTTCCTCGGTGACGGCGTGGTGGCGGGGCGCATAGCACGCTTGCAAACTAAGCTAGGCGAAATTTGCAAAACCGCCCAGCAAGGCCGGCTGTTACACGACGGTATGACCGTGGTATTGGCCGGTAAACCCAATGCCGGTAAATCCAGTTTGCTAAATGCCCTGGCCGGCCACGATGCAGCGATTGTCACCGACATTGCCGGCACCACCCGCGATGTGTTACGCGAACGCATCCAACTCGATGGCATGCCCTTGCACGTCATCGACACCGCTGGCTTACACGACAGCGACAATCCAGTGGAACAGGAAGGCATCCGCCGTGCTCGCCAGGAAATCGCCAAGGCCGACCGTATTTTATTGTTGATAGACAGCACCGACCCGGACAGTGCCAGCCTGGACGCCAGTCTGCCTGCCAATATCGCCATTACCAAAGTTTTCAATAAAATTGATTTGGTCGGCGGTCAAGCTAAAGTCTTGGAAACCCCTCAAGGTACGGAAATCCATCTATCCATCAAACACCGGCTGGGCCTGGATTTGCTGCGTCACCACCTGAAACAAAGCATGGGTTTTACGGAAAGTGCGGATAACGTATTTGTCGCCAGAACCCGCCATATCCAGGCCTTGCAACTGGCTGCGCGCGCCGTGGACCGTGCCGCCGAGCAATTGCTGCATCAAGCTCACGAACTGGTCGCGGAAGAGTTGCGCCAGGCGCAAACCAGCTTATCCGCCATCACCGGCGAATTTACCTCCGACGATCTACTAGGCGAGATTTTCTCCAGTTTTTGCATTGGTAAATAGCCGTCGCTAGCACGCAACAAAGCGCGGCCTGCCCGCCAATCGAAACCAGGAATCCATGTTCGAACAAGCCTTCAAAAACATCGACGACATCCTGCGCAAGGAAGCCGGTTGCGCCAGCGAATTGGACTACACCGAGCAAACCTCCTGGCTGCTGTTTTTAAAATACCTGGACGGCTTGGAGCAAGACAAAGCCATGGAAGAGGAACTGGAAGGTCTTGGCTACCGCTATATTCTCGACCAACCTTACCGCTGGGAAAGCTGGGCCGCACCGAAAACCGCCGACGGCAAGCTCGATCACAACACCGCGCTGACTGGCGACGACTTGCGCGACTTTGTCGACCGCAAACTATTCCCTTATCTGCACGCCTTCAAGCAACGCGCCAGCGGTCCCAACACGCTGGAATACAAGATCGGCGAAATCTTCGGCGAGATCAAAAACAAAATCCACAGCGGCTACAACTTGCGCGAAATCATCGACCACATCGACGAGCTGCGCTTTCGTTCGCAAACCGAAAAACACGAACTGTCCCACCTCTACGAAGCCAAGATCAAAAACATGGGCAACGCCGGGCGCAACGGCGGCGAATACTACACGCCCCGGCCGCTGATTCGGGCGATTGTCAAAGTTACGCAGCCCAAAATTGGCGAACGCATCTACGATGGTGCGGTCGGTTCGGCGGGCTTTTTATGCGAAGCCTACGATTATCTGACCAGCCAAGGCTCTCTGACCACCGCCGATTTGCAAACCCTGCAAACCAAAACTTTTTACGGCAAGGAAAAGAAATCGCTGGCCTACGTCATCGCGATCATGAACATGATCCTGCACGGCATCGAAGCGCCCAACATCGTCCACACCAACACCCTTTCAGAAAACCTGGCCGACATTCAGGACAAAGACCGCGTCGATGTGATCCTGGCTAATCCGCCGTTTGGGGGCAAGGAGCGTAAGGAAGTCCAGCAAAATTTTGCCATCCGCACCGGCGAAACCGCCTTTCTGTTCTTACAGCACTTCATCAAAATGCTCAAAGCCGGTGGTCGGGCTGGCGTGGTGATCAAAAACACCTTTTTGTCCAACACCGACAACGCCTCGGTGTCTTTACGCAAGCTGCTACTGGAAAGCTGCAACCTGCACACCGTGCTCGACTGCCCCGGCGGTACCTTCCAGGGCGCGGGCGTCAAAACCGTGGTGCTGTTCTTCGAAAAAGGCGCGCCGACTCGCAAGGTCTGGTACTACCAACTCGACCCCGGCCGCAATATGGGCAAAACCAATCCGCTCAACGACGCAGACCTGGCCGAATTCGTCGAACTGCAACAAACCCAGGCTGATTCGCCCAAAAGCTGGACAATGGACGTTTCCAGCATCGACACAACTACTTACGACCTGTCGGTGAAAAATCCCAACGGCGTTGAAGCCGTCACCCATCGCAGTCCGCAGGACATCATGGACGAGATAGCGGCACTGGATAAAGAGAGTGCGTTAGTATTGGACAAAATTCGGAGGTTATTATGAATCAGCACAATCTGGACATTCGTTGGCAACAGCGTTTTGCCAATTTCCAACGGGCGTTTTTACTGCTGCGCGAAGCGATGGAAAGCAATTTGTCTGAACTTAGTCAGTTGGAGAAAGAAGGTGTTATTCAGCGCTTTGAATACACCTTTGAACTGGCCTGGAAGGTGTTGAAAGACAAAATGGAAAACGATGGCCTGGTATTGGACCAAGTGTCGCCCAAAGCGGTCGTCAAGCAAGCCTATGCCTCAAAATATATCGATAGCCCCGAAACTTGGCTACGCATGATCGGTGACCGTAACTTGATGAGCCACACCTACGATTTCGTCAAATTCGAAGCAGTGATCCAGTCGATCGCCAGCGACTATCTGCCGATGTTGCAAGACTGGTATCTGGGCTTGCTGGACGAACTCAACAACACATGATCAACAGCGGCCTGACCCCAGATCAATTAGCGCTGCTGGTGCGAGTGTTCCAACAGCATCCGCAAATTGACTGCGTCAAACTCTACGGTTCCCGCGCCAAAGGTACGTTTCAGCCGCGCAGTGACGTGGACCTAGTGGCGTTTGGCGACGGCATCGATCGTTTTTTGCTTGCCGACATCCTGCTGGACTTGGAAGACTCGGCTTTGCCCTATCAGGTTGACTTGCAAAATTATCACGAGCTGAAAAACCGTGCATTGATTGACCATATCGACCGGGTGGGAGTGGTTTTGTACCAAAGACAAAAGGACGAGGAAAAATGTTCATGACACGGCGGCTGGACATCATGGACGAGATTGCCGCGTTGGATGCTGAGAGTGCTGAGGTGTTGGAACGGATTCGGGGGCTGCTGTGAAGGAGGGTTGGCAACAAAGTGTGATTGGTAGCTACTGTGAGGTTATTGCTGGCCAGTCACCAGAAGGTAAATATTACAACGCTGACGGCAATGGAATGGCCTTCTATCAGGGCAAAAAGGACTTTGGCGACAAGTTCATTGAAGCGCCCACCACATGGACAACTAAATCGACAAAGATTGCTCGTAAAGGCGACATTCTTATGTCGGTTCGTGCGCCGGTTGGACCAGTCAACTTCTCCACGGAAGAAATTTGCATAGGTCGTGGGTTGGCTGCAATCCGTAGAAACGATCAACTAGATGCGGAGTTTCTCTACTATCAGTTGTTACATTTACAACGTGAAATTGCCGGGAAAGAAGGCGCTGTCTTTGCCTCAATTAATAAATCCGAAATTGCAGCCTTACCTATTGTAATTGGGCCTCTCCCCGAACAACACCGCATCGTCGCCATCCTCGACGAAGCGTTTGACGGCATCGCCACCGCCAAAGCCAACGCCGAACGGAACCTGCAAAACGCGCGGGCTTTGTTTGAGAGTCATTTGCAGGCGGTGTTTAGTCAGCGGAGTGAAGGATGGGAGGCGCGTCGCCTCGGTGAGGTTTTTTGCATCGGATCAAGCAAGCGCATTCTGGAAGCGGAATGGACTGCTACCGGAGTTCCGTTTTATGGAGGGAAAGAGATTGTCAAACTTGCAAAATTTGGGACTGTGATCAGTAATGCATATATCTCCGAAGAGAAATATCAGGACTACGCTTCAAAGTACGACATGCCACAACAGGGAGACATACTGATTACAGCAAGGGGAACGATCGGCGTGGGATATGTCGTAAAAGAAGGCGACAAGTTCTATTACAAGGACGGCAACATTATCTCGATGAGGGAGAAAACACCTACCAATCCGCACTTCATTTTGTATGCCTTTAGATCGAATGCAATTGCTGATCAGCTCGAAGAGCTGAATGGAGCGACTGTTAGACATCTACCAATCGAAAAGGCAAAAGAACTTGTTTTGAGAATGCCGGGGTTTGTTGAGCAAAATACTGTTGTAGAGAAAATCCGAGAAATTGAATCCGAAACCCAGCGTCTAGAATCCCTCTACCAACAAAAACTCGCCGCTCTCGACGAATTGAAAAAATCCCTGCTGCACCAAGCCTTCAGCGGCAATCTGTAAGCGCAAATACAGGTTGCATGTAACAAGGCTGGGCGACTATGATGTTTCATGTAACGTTAATCCAGGAGTTCGCCATGCGCTCAGCCACCTCAGCACGGGTTCAGAAACATCGCATCGCTCTGCGCGAAGCCGGTTTGCGACCGCTGCAAATTTGGGTGCCGGACACCCGCCGCGAAGGCTTCGCCGAGGAGTGCCGGCGGCAGTCCTTATCGATACAAAATGATGCTGCCGAACAAGATGCCTTGAACTGGCTGGAGACAGTCGCCGACCGCGACGGCTGGCAGTGAGGCGCGGCGATTTGGTGACGGTGGCCTTACAGGGTGATCTGGGCAAACCGCGCCCGGCACTGTTGATTCAATCCGATCTGTTTGACGCACATCCGTCGGTAACGATTTTACCGATCACCAGCGAACTGCGCGATGCGCCGTTGTTTCGGATTGCCGTGGCCGCAAACGAGCGCACCGGCTTGAGCCTGGCCTCACAAATCATGGTGGACAAACCGCAATCGGTAGCGCGAAACAAAATTGGCGGGGTGATCGGCCGAGTCGATGATGAAACCCTGTTGGCGGTCAATCGGGCGCTGGCGGTGTTTCTTGGCTTTGCGTAAAGGATAGCCATGAACGAAGCCGAAACCCGCGCCGAATACATTGACCCTGCTTTAGCTCAGGCCGGTTGGGGTGTGGTGGAAGGCAGCCGGATTCGTCGCGAGTATTCCATCACGTTGGGTCGGCTGGAAGGTCATGGCAAGCGCGGCAAAGCGCTGACCGCCGATTATGTTCTGGAATACCGCAACACCAAGTTGGCGGTAGTCGAAGCTAAAGCCTGGGATAAAGCGCTGACCGAAGGCGTTGGACAGGCCAAGGATTATGCGCAGAAGTTGGCGATTCGTTTCAGCTACGCCAGTAACGGCCAAGGTGTATACGCCATCGACATGCACACCGGCGTGGAAGGCGAACGGAGCGAGTTTCCGTCGCCAGACGAATTGTGGAATGCGACCTTTGCGCGGCAAAACGCTTGGCGCGACCGTTTTGCCGCAGTGCCGTTCGAAGATAGGGGCGGTTACTTTCAGGGACGCTACTACCAGGACATTGCCATCGACAAGGTATTGGCGGCGATAGCGGAAGGCAAAGACCGGGTGTTGCTGACGCTGGCCACCGGTACCGGTAAAACCTTTATTGCGTTTCAATTGGCGTGGAAGCTATTCCACAGTCGCTGGAACCTGAACGATTGGCGCTTCGACGCACTCAGCGCGAACGGTCAGCCCAGTCGTCGGCCGCGCATCTTGTTTCTGGCGGACCGCAATATCCTCGCCGACCAGGGGTACAACGCCTTTTCCGCGTTTCCGGAAGATGCCTTGGTACGGATTGCCCCCGACGAGATTCGTAAAAAGGGCAAGGTGCCGAAGAACGGCAATATCTTTTTCACCATTTTTCAGACCTTCATATCCGGGCCGGTCAGCCCAACCGTTCGCCCTGAGCCAGTCGAAGGGCAAACTTTATCCGTTCATGGTTCGACAAGCTCACCACGAACGGATGCGGAATTGATGCAGTACAAACGTAATTTCTACTTCGGCGAATACCCACCCGACTTTTTCGACTTCATCGTCATCGACGAATGCCATCGCGGCGGCGCCAACGACGAAAGCAACTGGCGCGGGATTCTGGATTACTTTTCGCCCGCCGTGCAGCTGGGTTTGACCGCAACCCCGAAACGTAAGGACAACGTTGACACCTACGCTTACTTTGGCGAACCGGTGTTTATCTACTCGCTGAAAGACGGCATCAACGACGGTTACCTGACGCCGTTTCGCGTCAAGCAGATTGCCACTACCTTGGACGATTATGTCTTCACCACCGACGACACCGTGGTCGAAGGTGAAATCGAAATGGGCAAACGCTACGAAGAAAAAGACTTCAACAAAATCATCGAAATCCGCGAGCGCGAGAAAAAGCGCGTCGAAATCTTTCTGGCCCAGATCAATCCGCGCGAAAAGACCCTGGTGTTTTGCGCCAACCAACAGCATGCCTTGCTGATCCGGGATTTGATCAACGAATTAAAAACCGTCAACGATCCGAATTATTGTCACCGGGTCACCGCCAACGACGGCGCCTTGGGCGAACAATGGCTACGGGATTTTCAGGATAACGAAAAATCCATTCCTACCATTCTCACGACCTCGCAAAAGCTGTCGACCGGCGTCGATGCCCGCAACGTGCGTAACATTGTGTTGCTGCGCCCGGTCAATTCCATGATCGAATTCAAGCAGATCATAGGTCGCGGTACCCGGCTGTACGACGGCAAGGATTATTTCACCATCTACGACTTCGTGCGCGCCCACCACCATTTTAGCGATCCGGAATGGGACGGTGAGCCGCTGGAGCCGGAAGCTTGTATAAAATGCGGCAGTTATCCGTGCCAATGCGAAAAGCCCATTCCCCAGCCTTGTAAAACCTGTGGCCAACAACCTTGCCAGTGCCCGCAACCGCCCTGTGAGAGGTGTGGCGAAACGCCTTGTGTTTGCCGTCAGAAAAACAAAACCAAAGTGAAGTTAGCCGATGGTAAAGAGCGGGCCATTCAACACATGCTGGTCACCAGCTTCTGGCACCCGGATGGCACGCCGATGTCGGCAGCTCAGTTCCTGGAAGCCCTATTCGGCAAACTGCCAGAGTTTTTCAGAGACGAAGACGAATTGCGTGGGCTGTGGAGCGAGCCGGACACTCGCAAGAAATTGTTGGAAGGCTTGGCGGAAAACGGTTTTGGCAAGGATCAACTGGTGGAAATGCAGAAAATCATCGCCGCGGAAAACAGCGATTTGTTCGACGTGCTGGCTTTCGTAGCGTATGCCTTGACGCCCATCAGCCGAGAGCACCGCGCCGATACGGCCAAAGTCGAAATCGGCCGGCATTTTAATTACCGGCAGCAGGCGTTTCTGGATTTTGTGTTGGGCCACTATGTTAGTGTGGGGGTCGATGAGTTGGACCAAGCCAATTTAAAGCAATTGTTGAAGCTTAAATATCAAAATTCCATCGCCGATGCGGTAGCGGATTTGGGTAAGCCCGAGCAGATAGGCCAGGTGTTCAGCGGTTTTCAGAAGTTTTTGTATCGGCAGGCGGTGGGCTGAGCATTGTCGGCAAAATGTGTATGGTTCGTCATCCGCGCTCAGGTGGCGAATCCATATAGCCACCAATACCGCTAAGTTAAGCCGTTCGTGGTGAGTCGTGAGCTTGACGAATGATCGAACCATTCGCCCTTCGACCATACTCAGGACGAACGGTTAGTTTCTTGAGTTAACAGCCGGGTTAATAGCGCGGTTTGGCCCAGCGCAAATTAATCGATTTGCTCCAATACCACCGGCTTGGCGCTAAATACCTCGGCAACCAATTCCAATTGCGCGGCAAATAGCGGCAGGGTCGGGATTTTCCAGGCTTTGCCGGTGAATTTGGCCAGGATGTTGTTCAACCAAAGTCTGTCGGAGCTGGCGTGGTGAATGATGAAACGGTAGGACTCGCCGTCGTTGAATACCGCAAAATCTTCCAAAGTCACTTCTATGGTGTGTTCCTCGCCGTAAAGCCGGGTCTGCACGTAGACTTTGCGGGCATCGAGATCGAAGTTGAACTGGGTCAACTCCGCGATGCCTTTCATGATGATATTCGCCCCCCAAATAATCAGCGCGTTGGGCGTTAATTTGATAACAAAACGGATCAAGCTGGATTTAAAACTCATGGCGGGCCTTTAGTGGTTGGCTGGGATAAAGTCATGATTTTAAACATTGTTGGTGGGATTGTTTCGTAAATATTTCAACGATTGTCACAGCGGTGCCAAACCTCAGGCGAATCAGGCGCTGGCGGCCGACTCGCTCAAATGCGCATACGCCGGAAAGGTTTGCAGCCGGCTGTCGTCCAGCGGTTCGCCGATGGTAAAGTGATACAGGCTTTGCCAGTCGTTATCTTTTAAACCCAACACACCGTGTACGGCATCGTCAAAGAAGCAGCCGATGCCGGTGCCGCGCACGCCGGCGGCTTCCGCTTCCAGGTACAAAATCTGTCCCAGCAGGCCGCTTTCCCAGAATAGCCGACGATAGCGCCAGGCTTCGGCTGCTAAATTCTCGGCAAAGCGCGCCAACATCCCCAGGCTAAAAGCGCTGTCGCTGGCGATGGGTTGGTGGCAGGACAGGGTTTTTGCGGCTTGCCTGACGCTGCCGGCCGTCAGCCGATAAAATTCGAACGGTGCTTCCACCGTTTGCCATGAGTAGTCGGCGGCACAAAGCGGCTTTAATTCCGCCGCCGCATCTCCCGTGCGCGGCAGTACGTATAAGCCCGGTTCCAGGCCGGCTACCCGATGTACGAATAGCACGATATTGACTTGCGCCGGCCAATTCCAGGCAGTAAACGGCGGTTTGGCGTTGGGCAGCAACGCGGCCAACATCCGGTGGAAATCGGCCAAGGGCAACTCCGGCGATTTGCCGTTAAAGTGTTGCGCGCTGCGGCGTTGGCGAATCAATGCGCTGGCAGGCAGGTTGTGGCTGGGCGTTGGTAAATTCAGGCTCGGCAGCGTTAAACGTTCAGCAATTGTAGTTGGCTTGATGGCCTGGGCGGAGACTTCGTCGATAATCGGCCAGCGGTAAAAATGCCTGCCGCTCAAGCGCTCGGCTTTCCCGAACCATTCGGCCCTTTGGCTAAGGGTTGCTAGATGTGCGGTGGAAAACTCGCCGCCCGCCGCTTGGCTGGCATGTAGCCGGCAGAATAAATCCGGCGCTTCGTGTTCCGTGGCGACAAAGTCGTCGCTGCGGTCCAGTCCCAGCCAGGCGGCGATGTCGGCGTCGGCGGTTTCGCCGAGCAATTCAATCGACCAACCTAAGCAGGTAGCGGCGTAACTCAAGGCCGCCAGAGCATGGCCGATGTCGTGCTGGCAGTAGCGAAAAGCGCGCTCGCCGTATTTCCAGGCTTCCCGCCAATGAATGGAGGAAAGGCCAATATAAACCTCCTTAGCCGCCGCATCCGCAGTAAACCGGCCGCGGCGCTCCAGATGATGATCGTGACTGACGTAGTGATAGACGCCGGGTGGCAATAACTCCTGATCGGTACAAAGCACATAAGCTTCGGTGGGATGCAAATTGCCGCTGGACGGATTGCAACGCAAAGCCCAGCGGTCCGGGCCAAACTGCTTCCAGGCGGACAAGCCGAACGATAATTCCAATAGCAGACCGAGATTGGCCAGGCTTAACGGCTGCGGCTGTATCCGGTCCGGTTTGTCCAAGTCCGCGAACAAACAACTAAGCTCGGCGCCAGGTGGCGGCAGTTTCACCGCTTCACAGCCGCTAAAACGCCGAAACGGATTGGGCTGATCGTCCCAATCCAATGACTCCGGGCCTTTGGCGTAGGAGTTTAATTGGTGTTTGGTGCGGTTGTGGTAGCTAATGACAGCGTCTGCAGGGTTGTTCATTGGGTTCTCTCTATACATTCAATGCTGTGTGGATGGAGCTGAGTATTTTCTGAAGATTGACAATGTTCAGCATGTTTCGTGCCTGATTCCCCGCGTTTAAATGGGCTGCCGTTCGGTGGTTTAAAGCCTTAGTCACGCAAAAGAATTATTCGCTTTCTGCAAGCTAAGCACGTGTTGGTGGATATCCACTATATGACCATCTGAGGCTCCGCTAATTAACATAGTTTCGATAGTAAGGGATGGCTGTTGTCGCTGGAAAATTTTATAAGGCCCTGCTTTTTATAGGTATTTTTTGGGTGGTCTTTTTTTTGCTTTCGTTGGGTTCGATAGTTAAGCAAGCATCCAGCTTGTGCTTTGGTCTGGATGGAGTGCTTGGCAGACATCACTATTTTATTCAGCGTAGTTAAAAGGTTCGGGAGCGTCGCAATGTCCACAAGTTATCCTTTTGTGTCGGAACAAAAATTGTCCGACAAATTAGTTTCGGGGGCCTTTCTTGGCAATTTCAAAACCGCTTTCAAGAAAATCACTCTGCGCAAGTGTCTGCTGAAATTGCATTTATATATTTCCCTGTGGTTGGGTACGTTAATTGTGATTGCCGGGCTTACCGGCAGTCTTCTGGTTTACGAGCATACTTTGGATAAGTGGCTCAATGCCGACATGATGAGCGTGGCCGTTGGCGAACGCTGGTTACCCATTGCGGATTTAGTGGCAATCGCGAACCGCGTCTCGCCCATTCCAGAGCCACCCTCCCATCTACAGATGCCGGAGGACCCGAGTGAAGCGCTCATCGTGCGTTATCAAGCGGCCGCAATGCCTGGCCACAAAGGCCACAATCATCACTTTCACGAAGTCATGGTGAATCCGTACTCCGGTCAGGTGCTTGGCGACCGGGATAGAAACGACGCCTTGATGACATTTATTTTACGTCTGCATTTCAGCCTTTTGGCGGGTGATTTCGGTAAACTGGTTATGGGGATTACCTCCTTGCTGACCTTGGTATTGACGGTTACCGGCATCTATTTGTGGTGGCCGAAACTTGGCAAAATCAAGCAGGCTTTGCTGATTAAACGTAACGCCAGCGCCACGCGCTTTAATTTCGATCTACATAAAACCACCGGTATTTATACGGCTATAGTCATGTTGGCAGTGGCCTTCTCCGGGGTATATTTCAATCTCCCGCAGTTCTTTAAACCGGCGGTTAATTTTTTCTCACCTCTCGAAGAAATGCCGCGCGGCATCAAATCAACAGCAAATGGCGGCACGGTAATTCAACCGGAGATAGTCAAGGCCAATATTCAAGCCACGTATCCAGGGATTCAGATTCAACGGATTTTCCTACCTGTCGGTGAGCGCGGCAGTTATATGATCTCTGCTCGGCAGTCCGACGAACTGCGCAGCAAAGGTTCCACCAGCTTTTGGGTGGATCAATACGACGGCGCGATTTTGGCGGTGCGCGATCCGAAAAAATTCAACGCCGGCAACGCTTTTATCAATTTGCAACTGCCTTTGCATAACGGCGAGATTCTCGGTACCCCAGGGCGTATCGCTGTACTGGTAGCGGGTTTTGCGCCGTTAGTGATGATGGTCACCGGCCTGATCCATTGGTTGAAAAAGCGTAAAGCTAATCGTGCCCGTCGAGCCAGTTTGAAAGCCGCCGCTATCTAACGTTTTTCCCACGATGACCAACTAACAAACTCCGGCGCATGCCTGCGCCGTTGAGGCGCTTTTGTGCTCAATCCCGACCCTTCCGTAAACTTTAAAGGACTTTGAGGTTATCGATGTTATCTACTCGTGCCACCACCAAAAACATTGCTGTGCTATTACCTTTGATCATGCCTTTGAATTTGGCCGCTGTGGAAAAAGCGCCAGATGAGCTAGATGAAATGGTGATTACCGCAACCAAAACCGAACGCAGTATTCGCGATGTATCCGCTACGGTAACAGTGATCGATAGAGAGCGTATCGAAAAATCCAACGCGACAACCGTCGATCAATTGCTCAAGGGAGTGCCGGGTGTGTATGCCAGCCGCATGGATGCCTCGTCTCCCAATCGGATTGCCCAGACGTATACCAGAGGTCTACCGGGCAATGGCCGCACCTTGGTATTGATCGACGATGTGCCTATGAATGTGTCCTACGACAGTCAGGTGGATTGGTCGCAACTTGGCACTATTGACGTGGATCGGGTGGAAATTGTCAGAGGCGCCGGTTCGGCTCTTTACGGCAACCATGCGATGGGCGGCGTAATAAACGTTATTTCTAAAGCGATTACGCCCGGCGTGAAAGGCAAAGTGGATAGCGAATACGGCAGTATGGAAACAATCCGTGAAGCAGGTATCGTCTCTTACGGCGGCGAGCACAGCGGCGGTTCGGTATCGACCAGTTATTTGGAAAGCGACGGCTATAACATGTGGCGCCCCGATACGAGTGTGGCTTCCATTCCCTTATCGCAACGCGATGAAACCGGCACGCGTAAAACCAATGTAGGCGCCAAATTTAAGCACGAATTTGATGCCTCTAATCTGCTGGATCTGAGTTTTTCCTATTTGAGCGACGTTGCAACAGGCTTATATCGAATTCCTGATTATATAGCCCAAGATAGAGAGCAATACCTGGGGTCGGCACGTTATCGCTATTTGGGGGAGAGTTCTGAAGCCACGGTAGTCTTATACAGCCGTATTGGCCGAATGGATGCCGATAGCGCAAACGCTGCAAATGCAACCAGTCCGGATGTGGCCCGCCCCGGCACGATGGCCGCCAGTCTGATTTCCTATCGCGGCGATTTTGACGATATGGAAGCCGGTATTCGCGCTCAATATAGCCATTACTTAGGTAGTCATCACAAATTGACGGTGGGCGGACAACATTCAGACAGTCAAATGACCATGATTAACCAGTTTCCTGCGGAACGTGGCAGAGAGCAGCTTGTTGAGGGCGGCATTCAACTGAGCGGCATATTTTTGCAAGACGAAATCAATTATGGACCCTTGAACGTAAGCTTGGCCGGGCGTTGGGATTTGTGGCAGACAGATGGCCAATTCAGAGATACCAAAACCAGTTTCCCTGGGCAAGGCCAATGGGGTAATCATGCGGAGGACTCGTTTTCGCCTAAGGGTGGGTTTTCGTACAAGCTCACCGATGATTTAGTGCTGCGCGGATCTATAGGTCAGTCGTTTAACACCCCGGATGTTTCTCAGCTCTACGGCAATAGCAGGCGAGGTGGGACGACCGTGGCTTACGGTAACCCGTACTTGACTCCCGAAAAAGCCGTTTCCGGCGATATTGGCTTGGATTACTACTTTGGCCGGCAGGGATATATCAAAACCACGATCTATAACACGACTGCGGAGGATTTTATCGCCACAGTGCAACGAAGCGGCGCGACGGTCGGAACCACCGACAAAATTAATATCGGCGCCATTCGGGCTGAGGGTGTTGAGGTTGAAGGGATGTGGAAGCTAGGCGATTTCCTGACTTTGTACGCGAGTTATACCAAGAACGATTCGATTGTCACCAAGCACGACAGGAATCCTAATTTGATCGGCAAGCAGCTTACCAATGTGCCGCAAGATCAAGGTAGTTTGCGGGCTGATTTTAGTCTGCCATACGGCTTTTCGGTTTTCGGTGCTTTTAATTACGTCGGCGACCGATACTCTACCGAAACCAATTTACCTAGCGCACCGGGCGGCTCTGCCGTGTATAAAAGCTATGCAACCTATGATTTAGGAGTGGCCAAGACCCTGGTTAAGGATGTTACCGCCCGGATGACCTTCATGAATATCGGTAACGACAAGTATGAAGGTATCGGCTATATCGCGCCGGGCGCCACCATCACCGGCGGTATCAGCGCCAAGTTTTAAAGTTGAACCGGCGCGAATAGGTTGCCGGGCGATTTTATAAGGGCGAAATGGGGTTAATGGGTAAGCAACTCTTTTTCTGGAACCACCAAATCCTCGGTCCAGCAACCTATTGGCCGGCCCAGATTCAGATCCTGGTCTTCGAAGCGGACTAAAAAGACCGTAAGCCCGGGATCTTCCTCGACATGGCCTTTCATCACGATCACGCCACGGGCGCCTTCTTGCGCCAGCACTTCGCCTTCCTCGCTGTCCGGCATACTGCCATCGTCAACAATCGTATGCGCGGCGTACACCACGTCGCCCAAATCCAAATCTTCTACGTTCATGCTGTGCTCCTGTGAGAGGTTTGTCGTAAAGCCGACAAAAACCCCGGGTTTGTTGTGAAACGGCGTGCCGATTAAGGGTGGCCTGCTGCCTTTGCTTGAGTAATTTCAGCGTCTTAGCTGAAATTTTCGCGTATGGCATGCTGGTTGCTTTATCTGTTTACAAAATCAATGCCAAACCCGTTCAGGAGACTTAAAGATGATTACATTAACCGAAAGCGCCATCCAAGCCGTGGGTCGTTTTATCAGCAGTTCCGACAAGCCGACCGGTGGGCTGCGCATCGAAGTGACCGATGGCGGTTGCTCTGGTCTGTCTTATGGGATGAAGTTGGAAGCCAAAGAAAATCAAGACGACACCGTCATCGATTGTGGCGCCGTCAAAGTGTTTGTCGATCCGTTGAGCCTGCCCAGTTTGGACGGCATGTCCATCGATTTTGTTGATAGCCTGGAAGGTTCCGGCTTCAAATTTACCAATCCCAACGCGGTTAAAAGCTGTGCCTGCGGATCATCGTTTACCACCGGCGAGAGCGGCGGTTCACCAAAAACCTGTTCTTAAGCATTCGAGGAAATAGCTATGTGGGATTATTCAGATAAAGTAAAAGATCACTTCTTCAACCCCAAAAATGCCGGCGCGGTGGCGGGGGCCAATGCGATTGGCGAAGTGGGTTCCATCAGTTGCGGCGACGCGTTGCGTTTGACATTGAAAGTCAACGACGACACTGAAGTGATCGAAGATGCCGGTTTCCAAACCTTCGGCTGCGGTTCGGCGATTGCCTCGTCTTCGGTATTGACCGAAATCATTAAAGGCCTGACTTTAGACGAAGCCTTAAAAGTCACTAATCAGGACATCGCCGCCGAATTGGACGGCCTGCCACCCGAAAAAATGCACTGCTCGGTGATGGGCCGGGAAGCCTTGCAAGCGGCGGTCGCTAACTATCGTGGCGAAGAATGGAAAGACGATCACGAAGAAGGTGCGTTGGTCTGCAAATGCTTTGCCATTGATGCCGTGATGATCGAAGAAATGGTTTGGGCTAACAAACTGCGCACCGTTGAAGACGTCACCAACTACACCAAAGCCGGCGGCGGTTGCGCGGCCTGCCACGAAGACATCGAAGCAATCTTGGAAAAGGTCTTGAAAGAGCGCGGCGAGACTTTCGATCCGAATGCGGCACCCGTTGCCAAACCCGAGCCTGTGGTTGCCAAAGGACCGCTGACCAATCTGCAACGCATCAAGAAAATTGAAGAAGTGATCATGTCCTTCCGGCCGCAATTGATGGCCGACGGCGGTGACG
This sequence comes from Methylomonas fluvii, assembly GCF_014850975.1. GTDB lineage: Bacteria > Pseudomonadota > Gammaproteobacteria > Methylococcales > Methylomonadaceae > Methylomonas > Methylomonas fluvii. Next base: position 1,575,498 of record NZ_JACXST010000001.1, read on the forward strand.
TCGAGTTGGTGGAAGTGGTCGATAAAACCGCTTACGTCAACATGACCGGCGCTTGCAACGGTTGCCAAATGTCGGCGATGACCATTGCCGGCATTCAGCAACGCTTGATGGAAGTGATGGGCGAATTCATTAAAGTCGTGCCGGCCTCGCAAATGCCGAAACTGGTCACGATAGAGGAGGCCAGTCATGCCTGATATTTATCTGGATAACAACGCGACCACCAAGGTGGACAGCGCGGTGGTCGATGTAATGATCCCGTATTTTACCGAGTTCTTTGGTAATCCATCGTCTATCCATCGTTTCGCCGACGGCGTGGCCAAGGCCATTAAAAAGGCCCGTTCGCAGGTGCAAGAGTTGATTGGTGCCGAGCACGACTCCGAGATTATTTTCACATCCTGCGGCACGGAATCCGATTCAACGGCGATCTTGTCGGCGATCAAGGCTCAGCCCAATCGTAAGGAAATCATCACCACCTCGGTGGAACATCCGGCAATTTTGGCTTTGTGCGAAAACCTGGAGAAAGAAGGCTACACCATTCACCGCATGCCGGTGGACAAATGCGGCCGCTTGAATCTGGAAGCATACAAAAACCTGTTATCGGAAGAAGTGGCAATCGTGTCGGTGATGTGGGCGAATAACGAAACCGGCACCATCTTTCCGGTGGTGGAAATGGCCGAAATGGCCAACGCCGCGGGCGTGATGTTTCATACCGATGCCGTGCAGGCAGTCGGCAAGATCCCGATGATGTTGCAAGACACCAAGATCGATATGTTGTCGATTTCCGGCCACAAATTGCACGCACCGAAAGGTATCGGTGTGTTGTACTTAAAGCGTGGCACACGTTTTCGTCCACTATTGCGCGGTGGGCATCAAGAGCGCGGCCGCCGAGCCGGTACTGAAAATACTGCATCCATTGTTGGTTTGGGTAAAGCCTGCGAACTGGCGATGGAGCACATGGAATACGAAAACGTGCAGGTCAAAGCGATGCGCGATCGTCTGGAGCAAGGCATCGTTGCCGCCGTGCCGCACTGCTTTATCACCGGTGATTTAAACAACCGCTTGCCCAATACCACCGACATTGCGTTCGAGTATATCGAGGGCGAAGCGATTTTGATGCTGTTGAATAAAGCCGGTATCGCGGCTTCCAGCGGTTCGGCGTGTACCTCGGGTTCTCTGGAGCCTTCGCACGTGATGCGGGCCATGGACATTCCGTACACCGCCGCGCACGGCACCATCCGCTTTTCCTTCTCGCGCTACAACACCATGAGCGAAGTCGACGAAGTACTGAAAGTGATGCCCAGCATCGTGGCTACTTTGCGGAAACTGTCGCCGTATTGGGACAGCATCAACAACGAACCGGTTGCTGATCCGGAACAGGCTTTCCAGCCCACTTATGCTTGATTGAGCGCATCAATTGGTCGGGTTTGCTCTGGTGATCAATCATGCCAGGCGCAATCCGGCCAGTTTGGTTTTGAGTCAACGCCGCATAATGCGGTATTGACACCAATAAATTTCACTGAGGATTGTTATGGCTGAAACGCTTGCTGATTTACGCGCGGTATTGTCCAAAATGGAAGCCGCATTGAGTTCCATCACCGAATTCAACGCGGAAGTGCTGGAGTTTGTTGATGTCCACTATTCGAATTTGCTGAATGATCAAAAAGTCGTTCAGGTTTTCAAGAATGTCGGCGACGCCGAGGATGAACTGCAAAGACAACTGAATTTTCTGCGCTCACGTTTGACCGCCGGCATAGCAGAATTTAAAGCGGTTTGTGAAGCGGAAAGTTGAAGGCTGTAAGCCAGCAACTGGGGTTAAATCGGTAGCGAAGACCTGGTTAGCCCCAAGCCTTCAGAAAATTGAGATGGTTCTGAGCCATTTATTGCATTGAAGGGCATCCAATGCTTAAGCCCCTATCACAGAACCAAAAAAGGCGGTTGTTCAACCGCCTTTTCTGTATTTTGGCAGAGCAGTTTGCTCAAACCTTCCTGGTTTTTCTGGTAAGGCCCAAACCAACCAACGCACTGCCGAAAAGCCATACCGCACCGGGCACAGGCACAGCGGCAACATTGAAGTTGATATTGTTAATACCGTTGTTCCAATCGGTGCCCAGAATAATTCTGACCGAATGAGCAGTAACGCCAGGGGTGAAAGTATGAGGTGCGTCGCCGGGTACCGCATAAGGTGCATAATCGACAAAGATGTTGGCAGGGTTGGTACCATCAACAACTCTCAAGTCGCTGGCATTGCGAGTGAAATTTCCCGGTCCAGGATACGCAGCAACGTCGAAGCTTTCCAAGGTGACGCCCTGATTCGGATTGATTGCCGTCAGCGTAATGCTTAAAAGCAGACCTGATGTATGAGCAAACGCCGCCGAGTTTAAAGTAGCGTAACCGGCATTCCACAATAGAGCATCGTTATAAGCCGTTGTGCCGTTGAGGTTCAGGCTGGAATAGGATACCGCCACGTCAGCGGTAGAACCGTAACCTGCTGGAACCGGGGCGTAGTTGTCGAACGGCTGTAGCGCATCGAAGTTAATCGTCGCGGCTTGCGCGTTGAATGCGGCAGTAATCAGTATTAACGGATAAAGCTTTTTGGATAACATCGGCGACCCCTTCAAACGGCGTAAAAATACGCCTATCAATTGACAGAAACTCAAGAACGGTAAGCGCTGTTCCTGATTTTGAGATTATGAGCAAAATACGTTCCATTTTATACGCTGTTTGTTTTTTATATTAATTTCAATAGGTTGAGCGAATAATTGTTGAGCGGTATTAGGATGAGGCCATTTGAAACATCGAGTGATGTAAAAAATGCCGACATCGGCAGTGCGCAAGCGCAGACATCAGGTTCGATATACCCAAGTCTATTAGAGGATGTTTCGCGCAACCGCAACTGCCAGGCCAGCCTTTTTTACTGCTGCCAGCCCAGCCGGCAAATCCGGAAACAAGCAAATGCCAGTCGGAATCGGTACGGCCGCCGGCAAACAAAACAGGTGAAAACAGCCGAGGTACTGGCCGCTCTCACCGAGCAATGACTTAAGCCGGACGGCGTTTGGCGAAAAGCAACCCCATCAGGCCACTAACCAAGAATACGATGGAACCAGGCAGCGGCACTTGGCTGACTACTGCGTCGGCAAAAAGCGCATGCACTTGGGTAGTGGGATGGAAACCGTCCCAAAATACCCGGCTGTCCGGATCGGAACAAACGTCAGGCAAGCTGACGCAGGCTTCCGTGCTATTGGTAAAGCCATAAGCGGTTGGATTTTGGACCACAGCGGTAAAAAAATTATACGCATCGAATTCCACAATTTGAGTAGTGGGCGACAACAAGGACAGTGCGTCGAGTCGGTTGGTTAGTTCCTGGTTGAATGTCAATGAATAATCCTGTGCCGCCACTATCAGGCTTGCCGGCAGAGATTGCGCGAACGGGGTGATGCTCAAGTCCGGCAAATTCGGCACCACGATATGTTGTGCGCCGTAGCCGATTAGCGCGCCGACATAGTTGGCAATATTTGTCGCTGCTGACGTCGCCGAGTTACCCGTCAAAAAGTCGTTGGCCCCACCCCAGACAAAAAACAGCGAATCCAGGGTTACCGCCGCAGTGAATTGCGCTGAAAACAAACCGAATTGTTGCGCCATACCTGGGGCAAGTAATGCGCCTTGGCTGGTTTGGCTGCCGCCATCGCCCTCATTGCCTATTCCCGTCGTCGATCCGGCTACCGCGAAATTAAAAAAATTGCCGGCATTAGCACCACCCGAAAGCACTGAGTTGGCTATATATTCTGCGGCTGTCGGGCCGTTGCTGATGCGGCCCTGGTAATAAGGTGGACAGGGATGGTCAGAATCGCATTTTCCGCCCAGGTTAAAGGCGCTCAGTACCGAGGAGACGCTGGCTCCGCTGTCGGAGAGGCTGTCGCCGAATACGAATAAATTTGAAAAAGCTGTCGCACCAACTTGGCTGCTTGCCAGGAGCGACGCGAAAAATAGTGCAATTGAATAGGGCGTTTTTGTCATGTTTGTCTCCGGTAGTTATCTGTCAATCGGTGAGATGGACGCGTTCGTGTATAAACAACAGCATTGCCGAAGCGCATATTGTCAGCATGCGGCGGCAAGATCCGGATGCCGGCGGATTAGTGCGGATCGAGACATCGGGAGCGGTCTCAATCAACGGTACCGAATTTAGACCCTATCACCTTAACTCAGGCGGGCCGTTCTCGGCAACTGCCAACAGTTTGCCGGCGGTGCCGATTTTTTATACGCTCACAGCCCAGTTTGCAGTCACGATGATAAATTGTCGTGTTTGCGACAATTCGTCTTGCTCTTCCGAGCTTGTCTTGTCGACATCCTGCCAATACCTTCGCTCAAGCCATAATTCTTCAAGCTTTTTCAGTTGGCAAGTCTTTTGCATTACTCCTATCGAAGGCGTTATTCACGCTCCGGTTTTCAAACATTTAATTTTGCGACTCAAGGTTTAACCATGAAAAGCAACTCCCGCACCATCATTATCGACGACACCACGCTCCGCGACGGCGAACAATCGGCCGGGGTAGTGTTTTCGCTGGCGGAAAAGTTGGCGATTGCTGAGCAGTTGTCCGCGCTGGGTGTGCCGGAGTTGGAGATTGGCATCCCGGCCATGGGCGCACAGGAACGGGACGAAATCAAAGCCATTGCTGCGTTAAAACTGCCCAGTAATTTATTGGTGTGGTCCAGGATGCGCGATGACGATTTGCAGCATTCTCTGGGTTTGGGCGTTACCAGTATCGATTTGTCCATTTCCGCCTCCGACCAACACATTCAGCACAAACTCAAACAAAGCCGGGCCTGGGTGTTGGCTACCATCGAGCGTTGTGTGAAAACTGCGGTCGATGCCGGTATGCGGGTATGCGTAGGCGCCGAGGATGCTTCCCGCGCCGACAGCGACTTTCTGACGCAAATGGCGGAAGCCGCACAAGCCGCCGGGGCGTGCCGGATTCGCTTTGCCGATACGGTCGGCATCATGGAGCCGTTCGGCGTATTCGAAGCGATACGCAAGCTGCGCGCCGTCACCGATATGGACATAGAAATGCACGCCCATGATGATCTGGGCTTGGCCACTGCCAACACACTGGCTGCAGCATTTGCTGGCGCGACTCACGTCAATACCACCGTCAACGGTTTAGGCGAACGGGCTGGCAACGCCGCTTTGGAAGAAGTGGTGGTGGGCTTGAAGCAGCTGTACGGATTCGAAACCGGAGTGGACTTGCGCAACTTCCCCGCTTTGTCCCGTCAAGTGGCGACGGCTTCCGGCGACACGATAGGCAGCCGCAAAAGTTTGATAGGCCGCGATGTGTTCAGCCACGAAGCTGGCATTCACGTCGACGGTTTGCTGAAAGATCCTAACAATTATCAAGGTGTCGACCCTGCCTTGGTCGGCCGTAGCCACCAACTGGTACTGGGTAAGCATTCCGGCAGTCAAGGTGTGGTGCACGCCTACAAACAACTGGGCATCCAGATCAACCGCTGGCAGGCTGGCCGCCTGCTGCCGCTGATTCGCGAGTTTGTCAGTTTGCACAAACGCGCACCGCAATCGACCGATTTGAATCAATTTTTACACAGCCTATAGCGAGGTGTCAGATGAGTAGCAATCGTCAAAAACCAGCCGTGCCCAGCACCGCCAAAGTGGACGTACCGCAGCAAACTGTGGCGCAGCACGAACTGCCAGATGACCGTTACCCTGGTTCTTTTTTCCGGGTGCCCGGCGTGCCCATGCCCGGTAAAACCACCTGGAGCTTGGCAAAATGATGTTCTTCTCGCCGTCGCGTCCCAGCGTTGCAGCCGGACTCTGGCAAGACTGGCGCGACGATGTGGCCTGTGTGTTTGCCCGGGATCCGGCAGCGCGCGGCTTACCGGAAGTGTTACTGGCTTATCCGGGGGTGCATGCGGTGCTGCTGCATCGGGTTACCAACCGCTTATGGCACGCCGATTGGAAATTGACCGCGCGCTTACTGGCGGCTTTTGCCCGCTGGCTGACTAATGTTGATATTCATCCGGGCGCGACGATAGGCAAACGCTTTTTTATCGATCACGGTGCAGGCGTGGTGATCGGCGAAACCGCCGAGATCGGTAACGACGTGACGATGTACCACGGCGTGACGCTGGGCGGTACCACCTGGAACAAGGAAAAACGCCATCCGACGCTGGGCAATAACGTGTTGATCGGTGCCGGTGCCAAGATCCTCGGCGCGATCAATCTGGGCGATAACGTGCGAGTCGGTGCCAATTCCGTGGTGATCAAAGATGTGCCGCCCTGCTGCACCGTCATCGGTATTCCCGGCCGGATTATCCAGCAGAAAGGCATAAAAATTCAGGATCCACGCGGTATTGATCTGGACCACCATTTAGTGCCGGACCCGGTGGGCAAAGCGCTGAGCTGTTTGGTGGAGCGTCTGGACGAGTTGGAAAGTAATCAAAAACGCTTTGTGGTCGCGGAAGAAACCTGCGGCAGCTGCGAAGCGGAAGGCGTCTGCCACGGCGAAGACGTGGTGGTACTGAAGCAAGCAGCGGGTGGCAAGTAATGGAAATGGATCTATTGCAATTTGATGCCAAGGACCTGTATTACGAGAAAGCCGATAGCCAGGAAGTGGAGGATTTAATCCAGTATGCCTCGGAGTTGTATGCCAGCGGCGAAGCGGAACTGCCGCTATTACAAGCGTATTTGCGAGCGCCGGAATCCTTGAATGTACTGGTGTCGCTGAATCGATTCTATTACTACCAGCATCGTTTACCGGAGGCGTTATTGATCTCCGAAAGGGCCTTGAGCCTGATCCGGCCCGGTATCGATTTTCCGGAAGATTGGCGGCAGCTGGAAAGAACGCATATCAGCGAAGCGCCGAAAGATGCGCTGACGCGAATCAGACTGTATTTGTTCACGTTGAAATCTATCGGCTTTTTGAACATGCGCTTGGAAAACCTGGAACTGAGCAAGGCGATTTTCGAAAAGTTGGTGTCCCTGGATGATAAGGACAGGATAGGCGCGCAGGGGCTTTTGGAGCTGGTTGTGCGCCGGCAAGAGGCGGCGGAAGGTATTTTTCGCATGCCGCAAGCTTTCGGGTAGGCATCGCCCAACAACTGGATGCCCACGATAAGTGATGTTTGTTGTTCCGCGCTATTAACCTAAAGGTGATCGCCATGATGAAGAAACAAAAATCCGATCCATTTTTGGCCCAAACAGCTGTGATGCTGGTGGTTTTATTAGTGGTGTACGCATTGGGAGAACAACCTGCCAATCTTGATCACCTGATGATGAGGTAATGACGATGAGTTTAGAAGAAGATATGGAAGAGCTGGAAGCCGCGGAAGACTTTCTGCGGTATTTCGAGCTGGAATACGATACGACCGTCGTCCACGTCAACCGGCTACATATCCTGCAGCGCTTCCACAATTATCTGAGTCAGGCCGGCGATAGCATGCCGGAAGATGAAGATGCGCAACGGGAAGTCTACAAAAAGCTGTTGCATCGCGCTTACAGCGACTTCGTGGACTCCGATGCGCAGACCGAAAAAGTATTTAAGGTCTTTAAGATGATGGAACCGCAAACCGTGTTTGTTTCGCTGGGTGACATAAAAACATGATAGAAGAACGTTACGACGAAGAGCGCTTCGAATTCGGCGAACGGGTCAGGCTGACGCGTAACGTTCGCAACGATGGCACCTATCCGGGCATGGATGTCGGCGACTTTTTGCTGCGCCGAGGCAGTGTCGGCAATGTCATCGAAGTCGGCACCTTCCTGCAAGACCAAGTGATTTACACCGTGCATTTTCTGGATGCCGGGCGCATGGTCGGGTGCCGGGCCGAAGAATTGATCTCTGCCGATGCGCCTTGGAATCCAAGCCGTTTCGAGTTCCGCGACCAGGTGGTGTGTACGATAGACATCCCCACCCAAGAGGGTAGCTACCCTGCCGGTACCCAAGGCGAAATCTTGAAAGTGCTGCGGGACAGCAATCCCGTGCTCTACCACGTGCGATTCCCGGGTAAAACCATGCAAGTGCCGGAAAGCGTATTGGAGCCGGCAGACCCATCCACCTTTAAAGAACCGGAGGCATAACGTGAGTCAGACTTCGATAGAGCCTTATACCCTGTTACGGGCAGCTTTGAGCCTATTCCAGAAGGCACCGGCCGAATTGGAGCAACTGCAATTGCGCCAGGTGGAAGTGCAGGCTAAAAATGAATACGAGATCGAAGGCCGGGTATTGAGTTCGTCTGAAGCGACCGGTGTGGTGATTTCCGACACGGAATTGGATAGGGCCTTCAAGGAAGTACGCGGCCGCTTTGAAGACGAAGAGGCATTTTTAGCAGCGTTGAGCGCCAACGATTTAGATATTGATAAACTCAAAGCCGCCTTGTATCGGCAGTGCAAAGTGGATGCGGTGATGGATAGAGTGGCGGCCCGTGCCCCTAAGGTCAACGAGGTGGAAATTGGGATTTTCTACCACTCGCACCCGGAAAAATTTCATAAACCCGAAACGCGCCAGGCCAGACATATCTTGATCAGTATCAATCCGGATTACCCGGACAATACCCGCGAGGCAGCTTGGCGGCGGATTAACGAGGTTCTTGGCACCTTGAAACGCAAGCCGCATAAATTTACCGATCTGGCGCTGAAATATTCGGAATGCCCAACGGCGGTACAGGGCGGCGAAGTGGGTACGGTCGCCAAAGGCACCTTGTTTCCGGAACTGGATGCGGTATTGTTTAGTTTGAAAGAAGACGCCATCAGCGATGTGGTAGAAACTGAGATGGGCTTCCATGTGATTCAATGCATGAAGATCATTCACGCCGAAACCATGTCCTTGAAAAAAGCGACCCCGAAGATTCAGCAGATCATGCAGGATCGTTACCGCAGAAATTGCCAGCGCACTTGGCTGGCCAGTCTGCCCGCAGTCAACAGGAGTGCCTAACATGGTAAAAGAACCCAAACATTGTTCGTTTTGCGGTATCGAAGCATCGGCGGCCGTGCCGATGATTGCCGGCACGGAAGGCTACATCTGCGAAGCTTGCGTGATGTTGGCCAGCCAGGTGGTATCCAGCTGGGGCAAGAAAAAAGAATTAGCCGATATGCAAGGCCCCTTGCCCAAGCCGGCGGAAATGAAAGCCATGCTCGATCAGTATGTGATCGGCCAGGACTTGGCTAAGGAAATCTTGTCGGTAGCGGTGTATAACCACTATAAACGCTTGAAAAACGTTAGTCGTAAAACCGGCGGTTTGGGCGAGTCCGATGATAGTGTGGAAATCGGTAAATCCAATATATTGATGATAGGCCCCTCTGGCACCGGCAAAACCTTGCTGGCTAGCACGCTGGCAAAAATCGTCGGCGTACCGTTTGCCGTTGCTGATGCGACGACCTTGACCCAGGCCGGTTACGTCGGTGACGACGTGGAAAATATCCTGGTGCGCTTGCTGGATGTAGCCGACGGCCAGATCAGCAGAGCCGAATGGGGCATGGTGTATATCGATGAAGTGGACAAGATTGCCCGCAGCCCGGAACAAGCTTTCGGTACTCGCGACGTGTCCGGCGAGGGCGTGCAGCAAGCCTTGCTAAGGCTGGTGGAAGGCTCTCAAGTTAAAGTTTCTGCCAAGGGCCGGCGCAAGGATCACAGCGGCAACGACTCGGTGATGATCGATACCAGCAATATTTTGTTTATTGCCGGCGGCGCGTTTCCGGGCTTGGAAAAGCACGTGGAAAAACGTTTGTTGCCGCCGAAAACCGCTATCGGTTTTCATGCCGAAGTCAGCAACCCGGACGACAAACCGACGCTGGAAGCGATGTTGAATGCCACGCAGCCGGACGACTTGAAACGCTTCGGCTTGATCCCGGAATTTATCGGCCGTTTCCCCGTGTTGGCGCCGTTAGAGCCGTTGGATGTGGATGCCTTGATCCAAGTCTTGACCGAACCGAAAAACGCTTTGGTCAAACAATACCAACATCTGTTTGCCTTCGATGATGTCGAGTTGGAGTTCACTCAGGATGCCTTGGTGGAAATCGCCGAAAAAGCCATTGCCCGCAACACCGGTGCCCGAGGCCTACGCGGCATCATGGAGCACGTACTGCGCCGCACCATGTTCGATTTACCCTCCAGGCCGGACGTCGAGCGCTGCATCGTGAATGCCGAGGTGATACGCGGCGAAGCGGAAATTGAAGTGGTGCCGCGCGACAAACCCACAGACGGTGACGGTTTGAAACGGTTATCGGGTGGGGAGTGAGTTTGGCGGCTGGGCTGCGCAAGCCGCAGCCCAGCCCTGGCATTGAAAAGTTTTAGTTAATCGAGAAACCTACTATGAGCGTTAAAGAAAAAATCTTGCAACAACTTGCCGAAAATCCGGTGATTATTTACATGAAAGGCGTACCAAGCGCTCCGGAATGCGGTTTTTCCGCGAAGACTGTCGGCATCTTGAACGAAACCAAGATCCCTTACGCTTATGTCAACGTCTTACAATCGCCGTTCATCCGCGAAAAGCTGCCGTCCATTTCCAAATGGCCTACCTTCCCGCAAGTGTTCATTAACGGTGAACTGATCGGCGGTGCCGACATCGTCGAATCCATGTACAAGGACGGCACCCTGTTACCACTATTGCAAGCGACCGTTCAGCCCGCCGAGAGCGCGGACGCCAGTCAAACCATTACCCATTCCGAAGTGGAAGCCTTGATTCTGGCGGCCTATCCGGGGGCCACTATCGGCATCGAGGGTGCCGGTTGCGATTTAAACATCACCGTGGTCAGCGAATTGTTCGCCGATCAACCCATGATCAAACAACATCAAGGCGTCATGGCTACATTGAGCGCGCCGTTGGCGTCCGGCCGTTTGCATGCCGTCACGCTAAAGACCCATACGCCCGAAGCCTGGGCCGCCCAACAACCGGCGGCAAATCCGGGCTTGCTACAAATTCAAATCTGATCTAGTTAACAAGGAGACAATACTATGGCAAAAGTAGGCATTTTTTTTGGTACCGATACCGGCAACACGCGTAAAGTCGCCAAGACCATTGCGACGAAATTGGGTGATGCGGCCGACAAACCGGTCAATATCAACAAAGCCTCCGTGGACGATTTGTTGGCTTACGACGTCTTGATTGTCGGTTCGCCCACTTACGGCGAAGGAGAACTGCCGGGCATGAGCGCCGGACACGACAACGAGAGCTGGGAAGAATTTCTGCCCACGTTGGCGGGTGCCGATTTCTCCGGCAAAACCGTCGCGATCTACGGTCTAGGTGACCAGGAAGGCTATCCCGGCAATTTCGTCGATGCCTTGGGCTTTTTATATGACGCCTTTGCCGACGCCGGTGCCACCATCATCGGCATGACCAGCAGCGAAGGTTACACTTTTAAAAAGTCCAAAGCCTTGCTGGGCGACCAATTTGTCGGTTTGGCATTGGATGAGGATAACCAGAAAGAGCTGAGCGAAGGTAGGCTCAGCGCTTGGCTGGATTCTATTTCCTCCGCCTGGGCTTGATAGGCTAGCCATGATCGAAGAAGCGGCTGTCGTTACCCGCGTTAGCGATGGCCGCACCTGGATCAAAAGTCTGCAAAGTAATGCCTGCAGCGGCTGTTTGCAACAACCGTCCTGCGGCACCGCTACGCTGGCAAAAGTGCTCCCTAAACGCGAGTTTCCAGTCGATTGCGACATAAACCTGCAAGCCGGCGATCATGTGATGGTGGAGATAGACGACAGCCAACTGTTGCTCACGTCGCTATTACTCTATCTGGTGCCGTTGATTTTCATGCTGCTTGGGGTGGGCATGGCCGAAGCCTGGCTACCCGAACCGTTTAATAGTGGTTACTTACCCGAAGTGGCGTTAAGCACATTGCTGGCCGGCTTTTGGTTGATAAACCGCTGTCAAAATCTGCTACTGCTCCATCTTTGTTTTAAGCCGCAAATCGTCAAGAAACTCGGTAATGATTGAGTTTTCGCGTGTTGATGCGCATGCCGATACAAGATCAGCAAGATGTTGAGTGCCATGTTATCCGCCAACGGTGGACGACTGCACGTCTAGTCATTAGCCGCAATGGAATTGGGCCTTTGTAGCCTTGATGCAGCGCTAGCGGAATCGGCGTTGGCTTTGCCTGTCATCAAGTTAAGACCGGCAATTGAAGGGTGTTGGCCTGCGAAACCTCGATTCCATCGAGGCTACTTGCTGGCCGATTCCGGGAATCGGAATTTCATTGACTGCTTTCCGGCGATGTGTCTGAAGAGAAGACGGTCGCCAGACGACCCTTAGGCGACATTCAGATTTTCCAGTTTCTTTAAAGTGAATTCGTAAAGCGGACATTCATTTTTCTTAGGGTTTGTCGGCCTTCGAGTGGCGACAAAGTATCGATCGGACTAAACCGTTCAGACGGCACGTTCTTATAGCGAAATCTTCGACCAAGGCGGGTGTTATCCTTCCAGGCAACAAACTCTGTTTGCGATTGACAGCAAGGTATTTCACTTAATTTTTCATAAAAAATAGGGCATTTAACGCATTTTTCTTTTGTGACTTTGCCTCATCGATCCAATTCACGTTGATGTTTTACCAGAAAATATCACATCTACTATTACCTAACTAATTGTAAATAAATGCTTTGTTTCAATGAGGCGCTTTGAACAAATACCGACCCACTTAAATTGGAATATTTATTGCTCATTTTAACGGTTATTTGCTAAAAACTTAACCCCCCCAGAGAACACAAAATCAGCAATCTTTAGGATGAAGTGAGGCAACCACAACTATGATCAAAAGTCTGCATGGAGCTTTAAAAGTAGATCTTTCAATGATGAATAGGAGTTATTAATGGCAACGGAATTGCTGACTAATGAAGCCTTGTCCCAACTTTATCGAGAGCATCATTCTTGGCTACTAAGCTGGCTGGACAAGCGCGTGCAATGTCGCTTGCAAGCCGAAGATCATGCGCAGGACACATTTGTGCGGGTAATGGCATCGGGTCGCACACCGGATCTAAACGAACCCAGACCCTATCTCGCCACCATCGCAAAAAACTTACTGATAAACCACTGGCGTCGAGCCACCATTGAACAAGTGTACCTGGAACGCCTCTCGGCGCTTCCTGAAGCCACTTCGTTGTCAATGGAAGAAAATGCCATTATTCTGGAAACCCTGCAAGAAATTGATGAATTGCTTAATCGACTACCTGAAAAAGCACGTAAAGCATTTTTTATGTCTCAGATCGATGGGCTTACCTATGTTGAAATTGCCGAAAAACTGGGCGTCAGTGACCGCATGGTCAGAAAGTACATGGTACAAGCCATGGTGTTGTGTCTGAGCGTGGAGTTCTAACAGCACATGCCTTCCGGAGATCGGCAAAAAATTCATCCTCGCGTCGTGGCCGAGGCTGCTGAATGGTTTATGGTCCTAAGTTCTGGCAGCGTTCGCCCAGAGGAAACCGCCCAGTGGCAAGCTTGGTTAGCGTTGCACCCGGACCATCAAATGGCTTGGGCCAGAGTCGAGTTTTATTCCGGCAAACTCAAATCACTCCCGCCGCAAGCCGCTTTCGCAACAACCGCAGCATTAAATGCCCCCAATCTCAATCGAAGACGCATGCTGTTGAGCATGGCCATGTTTGGCCTCGCAGGCATGTCGGGTTGGCAGATTTCTCGCGGCCGCTACTGGCAGGAATGGTTGGCCGATCAACATACAGCACTCGGCGAAAGCAAAATCATCACCCTAACCGATGGTTCCACCGTGGTTCTGGATAGCGGCAGCGCGCTTAACGTCGACTTCTCGGTTAATTTCCGCCGGCTGCAACTGGTTAAAGGGGAAATTTACATCGAAACAGCGCCTGATACCGTTGGCTGGAAACGGCCGTTTGTCGTGGATACGCCGGAAGGCCGGGTTCTAGCACTTGGAACTCGCTTTAGTGTGAGCCAACAAGAAAACCGTACACAGGTGACTGTGTTTCAAGATGCTGTAGAAATTCAGCCAACCGACACAACTTCCGCCAAACAAACCCTGCGCGCCGGCCAACAAGCTCAGTTTGCGGCTAACCACATTGAGTCGATCTACCAACACAACCAGGATAGACCGGCTTGGACGCAAGGCTTTATTGTTGCCGATGACTTGCCACTTAGCGAGTTCTTGCTGCAACTAAGCCGTTACCGGCCAAGCTATATCACCTGCGCTCCCGAGATAGCTGATTTACGGATCATCGGCTCCTATCCACTGAAAGATACCGACAAAATTCTTGCGTTTCTTGAGGCCAACCTGCCCGTCAAACTCTCACACCCGTTACCGTTCTGGGTTAAAGTCCTGCCGCGTTAATCGAGCTTTTTGTCAGTCGCAGACCAGTGACTATTGTTGAGTTTGTGCGTTTTGAAATGCTTGCATTCGCATTCTAATCAGCCACAGAGTCTGATTTACCCAAAAATATTCTTTTTTAAAAACAATTAGTTAAAAAATTTATTAAATTTTCTACAATTTGCAGTTCCGGTTTTTTCCTCCTCGTTTGTATTAGCTAATGAAAACACCACACATGGAGAAAAAACCGATGTCAAACACACACCGCCGCTGCAATCCGGGTTCTCAGCCATCCCGATTGAGCCAAGCCATACAGGGAATTCTATTGGCTTCAGCGCTGACCGCTTCAGTCGCAGCCCATGGAGAAGAAACTACCAACAGGAAGAGCTACCACATCAGCGGCGGCTCCTTGGGACATGCCCTTAGCCAGTTTGCGCGTGATGCCGGCATCCTGTTTACCGGGGAATCGACATTGACCGACGGCAAAACCAGCAAGGGCTTGGATGGCGAATACACCGTCGAAGAAGGCTTTCGAAAGCTCCTCGCGGGAACGGGTTTGACCTATACCATCACGAGCGACAATGCGGTAGCGATCAGGGTTGCGGAAACGGGAAGTGACGCGGCTTCGGCTTTGCCGGCGGTGAAGGTTGTTGGGCAGGTAGTAGATGTGAACGATCCTTACAATACGGCTTACAACCGGACTGAATCTTCGACTGCCACTAAAACCGACACCCCGATTATGGAGACGCCGATGTCCATTCAGGTGGTGCCCCGAGCAGTGATGCAGGATCAACAAACTACTAGAGTAAAAGACGCGCTTGAGAATGTCAGCGGTGTGCGTTCCAACACAACGCTGGGTTATGGAACTGGCTTTATTATTCGGGGATTTCGCAATCAGAGAGTGTTTCGAAACGGTCTTGTTGCTAACGGCATTTCGATAGGAGGCGCTACTGAGCTCGACACCGCTAATCTGCAAAACGTTGAAGTACTTAAAGGGCCTGCGGCCATGCTATTTGGCCGGATAGAACCGGGTGGCCTTATCAACGTGAATACCAAACGTGGGGAAAAATCATCACGTTATTCGGTGGAACAACGTTTCGGTTCCTATGACTTTTACCGCACCGAATGGGATGCAACCGGCTCTCTTACCGACGACCAGTCATTAACTTATCGCTTTTCCGGTAGCAATCAAAATAATAATTCATTCAGGGACTTCAATTTTAATGATCGTGTCTCTGCCTACTCCTCTCTCACTTGGCGGCCCAGCGATGCAACTGAAATGTCTTTGGATGTCGAAGGCTTGGATCAGGATTTTCAAGTTGATCGCGGCTTGTTTGCGATAGGAGACAGGCCTGCACCAGTTCCTGTCGAACGTTCATATATTGATCCAAACGACCCGGTAGATACGTTATCGAATATCAATTTGGGATTCAATTTAACCCACGCCTTTAACGATGATTGGTCATTACATCATCGTTTTTTAGCTACCCATAACCAGAGTTCTGATATTTCCGTCAAACCGGCTAATGCTTTCACCGTGCAGCAATTCTTGAATCCAAGCCAAGGGAATCGCACTTATCTACGCAATATATTTTCCCAAACAGTGAAATCTCAAACGTACACGACCAATTTGGATTTAACTGGAAATATTAATTTCTTGGGCACTCAACATCAACCTCTAGTCGGCTTCGATTATTTAAGATCGACGGGCAGTTATTTAACTCGAGGTAATTTTGTGAATCCGATCAATGGCTTGGGTATTGACATATACAACCCGGTATATGGCATTGATCCTTCGTTCTATGACACCGCTTTAGCAACGCCATTTCCTGCCGGGCTTAATCATTCGTATATGAGGGATGAATGGTATGGTGTGTACTTTCAGGACCATATAACCCTTTGGGATTCCGTTCATTTGATTGGCGGCGGTCGCTACGATTGGGCGACAACCGGTCGGGGTAGAGATGCTACGTTTAGCGCTGCGGAAGCCGTATTACCTGAGCGAAATGATGAAGGCTTCAGCCCACGGGTGGGCGTTTTATATCAACCCGTATCATGGATGAGCATTTACGGTAACTGGACGACGTCTTTTGGGGCCAATAACGGAGTTACAGCTACCGGGTCGACAATCGCCCCAGAGATTGGCGAGCAGTACGAAGCGGGTTTAAAAACTGAATTATTCGACCGGCGTTTGACGACTACCTTGGCTTACTATCATTTAGCCAAGGAAAATATAATGACCCGCGACCTAAATAGTCCTGATCCTTCTGCCAGAGCGGCGATCGGCCAAGCACGCAGCCAAGGCATCGAATTGGATATGATAGGCCAAATTACTGATGGTCTTAGCTTGATCGGAAACTATGCGTATACCGATGCACGTATTACCAAAGACTATTCCGGTCTTCAGGGGAATAAAATGAATAACGTGCCCGAGCATTCCGGAAGCATGTGGTTAAAGTACGAGATTCAAAATTATGAGCAGTTAAAAGGTTGGAGTGCCGGACTCGGGATGTTTGCCTCAGGACAAAGACAAGGCGACGACGCTAATACTTTTGCTTTGCCCGGTTACGCCCGGTTAGATGCGTTTGCCGCGTATCGTCACGATTTCAAGGATACACGTCTTACAGCGCAGTTAAATATCCGCAACCTGTTGGATAAAACTTATTACGAGTCGACCGATCCTTTTCAAAATGCACCACCGCGCGTCGGCATTTATCCGGGTGCACCTTTGACGGCCATCGGTTCCATACGCTTGGAATTTTAATCGGCCACATTAGGCTTTATGGTTTCCCTAATGTTGTTCAGTAGCACGGGTTAGCTAACAGCGATAACCCGTGCACTGAGCTGCTTAGGTGGTGGCGATCTAACCTATTTAATATTCCACAAAATCGCATGCTTGAAGCATCTACACATCTATTCAATATAGTCTGGCCCAGTCACTTGTTTTCACGAAAAAACTTCCGCAAGCTCTGGCTAAACCTGCATTTGATCCTAGCGCTGACGGTTGGCTTCGAATTTGTCATTCTGGGGCTGACCGGCTCCTGTAATGTGTTTTATTACGAACTTAATGAATTGTTTTTGCCTCCCTTGCCTGCCGCCAGCCAACCACAACCGCGTAGCTTGGACAGTATCATGCAAACCGTTAAAGCCTCGCATCCCCAGAGAACCGGCGGTTGGAGTATGGTTTTACCGGGTTATCAGAGCGATTATGTCTGGGTGAAATATCCAAAACCTGAAGAAACCAAAGATGAGCTGTATGGGCCATTGGAAATCCTGGTCGATCCGTATAGCGGAACAATCGTTGCGGAACATTTTTGGGGGCGGACAGTGATTAGCTTGGTTTACGAAGTGCATGCCGCTTTAGTGACCGGAAAAATAAGTGCCGAGATTGGAAAAATAGGCTTTAAGGTAGTGTGTTTTTTCGGTGTTTTCCTGTTTGTCTCCTGTCTGTCGGGGCTTTATCTGTGGTGGCCACGCGGCGGAAAATTCAAACAAGCTTTGACGGTCAAACTGCATTCCAGCCCGCAACGGTTTTATTTTGACCTGCACAAAACCATTGGCTTTTACAGTTCACTGTTGTTATTGGTGATTGCTTTTACCGGCTTTGCGTTTGGCTACAAGGACGCCATCAAGCCGTTGGTCAACTATTTTTCTGCTGTTAAAGCAGATCATTTAAAAAACCCCGGGCTTAAATCGACGGCACTGGATTTAAGCCCGGCTATTTCAATCGCACAAGCGATAGTTATCGCCGATCAGGTTTTCCCTCATGCGGAACTGCGCGGATTAGATACACCGGACGGCAAAGAAGGTGTTTACATGGTTGCCAAACGGCAAGCGGACGAAGCGTACCGCCAAAGTCCGCGCAGCAAAGTTTGGATAGACCAATACAGCGGCAAGGTGCTAGCTGTCCAGGACCCAAGGCGGTTTACGGCAGGCGAGACATTTTTAAACCTACTATGGTCTTTGCACGATGGCGAATTCCTAGGTTTTCCTGGTCGTGTTCTATGGTTTACGGTTGGCTTTGCACCGTTGGCTTTATACATCACAGGCATTTTACGCTGGCTGCAAAAGCGCCGCGCTGCAGCAATGAAGCTAGCCAAACAAGCATCGACCTGTAACTAGTGATGAGTATCCCTGTGACTACCTTTACCCAAAGGACATAGCAAACTCCACAATCGCTGTCTCAGTCTGACCGCCTGCACATCTTTCTGGCCGGAGCCAATCCATCATAATCACTAAGAACAATGAAGGAGGCGCTTGTATGCGCAAAAACAATAAAAAAGCGCAACTTGAACCACCATTCGTCGTGCCTGCTGAAAAGGCCTCCGAAGTGTTTCCGGCCGTGCGTTACTTTCAGGTTCACTTTGAATATCTGCACGAGCAGATTCAGTTAATTCTGAGCAATCAGGAGTCGCTCCAGCAGCAACTGAAACAGCTAGACAGTCGCTTGCCACGAACCGCCAACGGCCTGCGCCTGAATGCACAAGGCAAAAGCCCGCTTGAGCGCCTGACTGCGGAACATGCAGTGCAGGACAATGAAGCGCCGGGGCTTAATCTGACCGGTGGGCGGTGAACTTGGGTATGTGGTATTCGATCACTCAAACAACGAGTCTGTTTGCGATCCCGCGTTCGTTTATGCAAACGGCGCAAGGCTTGCCGGATCCGAATCATTTTTTGGTGTTGACACCGATGCCCGGTAACCGCTATCGGCGTTCAGTAGCCGTGACGTCTGCAGTATTGGTCGCCGCCTTGCTGCACGGCGGCTTGTTGTTCTGGTATGTCAGCCGTCCCGGCACCGCTGGCGTTTTCAGCCGCAGCACCGTTGCCGATGATCGCCATGGAGTTGTCGGCACCGCCGTCGCCAGTGGTCAATCAACCGATTGCACCACCTCAGCCACCGAAACCCGTCGTGCCGCCCAAGCCGGATAAGCCCAAGGCTAAACCGAAACCGAAGCCGAAACCCTCGGAACGGCTGGTCAAGCAGGTTGAAGAGCGTAAAACCGTCGAACCGGAACCGGTCGCACCGGCGATGCCTGCTGCGGCTGCGCCGCAGGCGTTAAATCACAACGCTTTGGCCGCACCGCGCAATGACACCTATGTGCCGGCGGACAGCAATGCCGCGTATTTGAACAACCCCAAACCGGAATATCCCATGATTGCCCGACAGCGCCATTGGCAAGGGACGGTGTTGCTGCGGGTGTATGTCGGGGCCGATGGCAAAGCCTTGTAAGTCAACCTGCAACGTTCCAGCAATCACGACACGCTGGATGAATCCGCGCTGGAGGCAGTGAAGCAATGGCGCTTCGTGCCGGCTAAGCGTGGCGATACGCCTGAGCCCTGCTGGGTGACGGTGCCGATTGTGTTTGAACTGGATTGATGAACCTCCCCCAAGAGGTGTTATAGGCCAGCCCACCTACCGGGCAGGGTTCGACAAGGAGGTTGAGCCTGGATTACGGATGATCCGGGCGGACGACAGGGATGCACGAACGATGATTTTGATTGAAAAACAATAAACGAGAACGCTATGGGACATATCTTTCACTTTTCCGAAACCGCCATCGTCGATGGCACCTTATGCCTGTTGGGCTGCTTTTCTCTGGTCACCTGGAGCGTGATTCTGCTCAAGGCCGGTGAGCTGTTGTGGCATCGTTACCGCTTGCGCACCCTAATGCCGCACATCAATCTCAATGAATTGCTGCACGCAGGTTTCACGAGCCACAGTCTGGAAGATAAGCTATTGAATACCCCGACTGGACGTTTGTGGCAAATTGGCCAGCAAACCTACGATGCGGCGCGGCCGCAAACCCAAAAGACGCTGCATCACTCGGCCGCTTGGCATGAACTGATCGAACGCAGTTTGCGCCAGCAATTGTAAAAGGAACGGGCGGTGTTTGATTCGGGGCTCGGCTGGCTAGCCAGTATTGGCACCACTGCGCCGTTTGTCGGCTTGTTCGGTACGGTGTGGGCATCATGCATGCCTTGAAAGACACCAGCGCCCAAGGCAATGCCAGTCTGGAAGTGGTGGTCGGACCGATTGGTGAAGCGCTAATCGCCACGGCGGTCGGTCTGGCCGTGGCGATTCCTTCAGTGATTGCATACAACTTTTTCCTGAGGCAAAACCGCAAACTGCTGGCTCAACTGGAACACTTCGCCACCGATTTCCTGCGTGCCTGCATTCAAAACGATCTCAACCAAACCACATCGGGAGTCGACCATGTCCATGCATCTGTCTAATGAAGACGAGGGCGGCGAACTGAGCGAAATCAACGTCACACCGTTGGTGGATGTGATGCTGGTACTGCTGATCGTGTTCATCGTCACCGCGCCACTATTGACCCAAGTGGTCAAGGTCAAACTGCCGAAAACCGAACAGACCGAGCCAACACCGGACAAACACGTTGCCATCCTCGCCGTCACTGCCAGCGGTGAGGCCATGCTGGACGACAAAGCCGTGCCCTTAACCAGCCTGGAAGCCGAACTCAAAGCCCTGCAGGAGCGCGATCCCGAGATCAGCGTGCAACTGCAGGCTCTGACAAAGCCGCCATCTTCGAATCGGTTGTCAAAGTGATGGCCAGCGCCCAGCGCTCGGGGATTGTCAAATTGTCGTTTGTGACGGTGGAGCAGTAAAGGAAACACGAATGGCAGCTTTAGAGCAAAGCCAAAAATTATTCGGTTCATGGGAACGACTGCTTGTGGCCGTTTGGTTGAGGTCGCCAACGGTCGCTTTTTAGCCCTCCAGTTCCCAGAATCTGGATTCGGCTAACTGGCCGGTTTGGAGAAACGCGACTGATCGCAAGAGGTAGATTTCGACAATCCGTTACCGGAATGGGCGGCAGACTTTTCACGGCCAGACCATCTCTATTCCGGCAGACAAAGCTGCCATGTAGGCTTCAGGCGTGTAAACATTTCCATTCCCTTGAGCTCGTGTTGCAAGATTTGCCAGCGGACCAGATCAAACGAATCCCGATACAAACACGCAACCCAATCAGCCAGTTGCACGGCGGCATAGGTCTCGGTATCGTTGGTGTTGCAGACAGAAAGACCGGCGCTGTGTTGGTAGCCCGCGATAACGGTAGTCTCATCATAACCCCACCGATGGAGTGCAAGCGCAGCCAATCCGGTATGAAACGTCGCATCTTCGGGCAAACTCGCTTCGGCAACCGAGGCCACAGGGTTAAGTGCGGCCGGCAGCTCGGAAAAATGCATGTCGGCAAACAAGGTTTGCACGTGCGCGGCAAGCTCGGGGGTATTTGCCGCATGCCAGAAATTGAAGACCACGCTTTGCCGTGGCTGAATAGCCTCCGTGACGCCATGGTATGAATCGGCATGCAGCAAAAAGCCAAAGGCTTTGTTGTACTTCGGATTGACACGAAAAACCGCGTTACTCTCCGGCGAGGCGAATAATTCCAGCACCCCGCCATGCTCGGGTTGCCATTGCTTATTCAGTTGCACAACCAGCCGGGCAATCTCATAACCCACCAGCGGCCGGTCACTGTGTATGCCAATCACTTGTCCAGGCTGCATGCGTTGCGCCGTGACTAGCAGACGATTCGTCAGCGGCAATCCGGTAATTTCGCGCATTCTAGCCAGCACTTCGGTTTGAAATGCCACTGGAATATGCTCAGTAACGTCTCTAAGCGAACACTGGTAAAATGCCCCATCCCGATGCTGCCACTCAGCATCCAGCAAAAATAAACGCTCAAGCGCCGCGCACTGCTCCTGGGAAAAGGCCGAATTGTCGTAAAAAAACGGGAACGGGCTATCGTGCTGAATGGGCTGCGCAAGCAACGGCTAATTTCCTATTTGAAAGACATGAGAACAGTGTTTTGCTGGAAGCAATCGAGGTGACGCACAGCATGTTTGTGTTGCCAAAATGACAAGCAGAGGCATTACACTGATGCGGTTTGGGAGTCAGTTTACTGCTTTGGATACACCTGCACCCACTCGATGCGCGGGCCGTTCATTTCCTTGACGACGATTTCAAAATCGTTGAAGGCGATACGTTCGCCGGCGTCCGGGATGTCGCGCAATTGCGCCAGGATCATGCCACCCACCGAATCCACATCATCCAGATCCAGTTCTTCGTTTTCCACGTCGATGCCCAGAATCCGTTCCAGCGAGAAAATCGGCAAGCTGCCTTTACCCAGCAAGCTACCGTCGTCCTGGCGGGTCCAGTCGCTTTCGGTTTTCCGAAATTCGTCGCGGATTTCGCCGACCATGGCCGACAGCAAATTGTCCAGGGTGATAAAGCCGTGCGGCTTGTGGCCTTTCTGGCCGATGACCGCAAAGTGCGGTGAGCCTTGGGTAAAGCGGCGGAATAATTCCAGCGCCGGCATATGCGCGGAGATATGTTGAATCGGCCGTAAATAGGGTTCCAAATCGTCGATTTGCTGGCCGTGTTGTTGCGCCAAAAATAAGTCTTTTAAGTGGATAACGCCCAACACGTCGATGCCGTTGCCATCGAAATACGGGTAGCGGCTGAAGCAGCTTTTATACACCGTATCCAACATTTCTTGCTGAGATTGGCCTTGATATAGCGCGGTGATTTCGTGGATGGGTCGCATTAAATCCGACACTTCCAGCTTGCCGAAATCCAGAGCTTTAGCCAGCACGTTGCATTCGTCGCTGGTCAGATTTTCACCGGCCCGGCTGGAGCGCAAAATCAGTTTCAATTCGTCGTTGGAATAATGGCTGTCTTGATTGTGGCTGTTGCTCAAGCCGGCTATGCGTAGCACCAGATTGGCGCTGCCGTTTAACAACCAAATCGCCGGATACATCAACCAATACATCGCATACAGCGGTCCGGCGCTCCATAAACCTATGCCTTCCGGATTACGGATCGCCAGTGATTTGGGCGCTTGTTCGCCCACCACGATATGCAGAAAGGAGATGGTGCAAAATGCAAAGCCAAACGAAATATTGTGAATGATTTCCGGAGAGGTGATTTCGGCTTTGGCAAACAGTGGAACTAACAGGTCGGCGAAAGCCGGTTCGCCGATCCAGCCCAAGCCCAGGGAAGCCAGGGTAATGCCGAGCTGGCAAGCGGATAAGTAGGCATCGAGTTGTCTGTGTACTTTGGCTAGTATCCTGCCTCGCCAACCTTCGGTTTGTTCAATGGCTTTAATCCGGGTTTGCCGCAATTTAACCAAACTGAACTCGACTGCGACAAAGAAGCCGTTGAGACATACCAGCAGCAAGGCGCAGGCGACCAGGACAAGATTACTCATAGATGAAGCATTGATTACAGCGGAAACAGCATTATACCGGTAATCCGCGTCTTTGCTTGTTACGTGATGTTGCTAAACTCAGACCGTGCTTATTCGGGCGGGCCGGGCAGGCGTTCAACATTGGCGGCCATATGCGTTGGATATAGCGCCGGGCCGAATTGGGTAAAGATTGCCACATCTGCCGCATCGTGGCCGTAAGCGACGATGACCCGCCCGCCGCAAGGCTCGGCTTGGGTGGGATCGAAGGTGTACCAGCGTCCGTCCACATAAGCCTCGAACCAGGCGTGAAAATCCATGGGCTGTAAACCATATAAATAACCGACCACCATCCGTGCCGGAATGCATAAAGCCCGGCACAAGGCGATGCCCAAATGCGCCAGTTCGCGGCACACGCCTTCCCCGGCCAGATTGGTTTCAACCGCGGAGAGCTGGAAATGCGGCGAATCCGGATTGAAGCGGATATTCTCGCGCAGCCAGCGGTGCAGCATGGCGACTTGGTCATAGCCGGGGATGGCGTCAGCGACGATGTCCTGGGCCAGTTCGATAAACCGGTCGGATTCGCAATAGCGGGTTGGCGTCAAATAGGTCAGCACGCTATCCGGCAAGTGTTGTACTTCCGTGAACGGTGCGCCCGGGCAGACATCGATATGCTCATGGGTATGTATATGGGCGCTGGTGCGCACGGCAAACTCACCGGGTGGGGCAATCAGGCGCTGACAGAGATTGCCGTAGTAGTCGGTAAATTCGAAGACCGGCACCGTCGGTGTCAAGGTGTACGACTCCCGCGCTACCCATTGATTTGCGCCGCTACGCGGCCGCAGCATCAAAATAAAAGGGGTGTCGATGCTGACATCGAAGGTTATTTCGCAACTCGTGCGCAACCACATATGAGGGTCCTTGTGTTGATTACCGAAAAATCAGCCTTGGGGCACGCGCGACAGGCGCGTTGCCGGAACCAGCCGCTTGAGCTACTTGGTATTACGGGTTAAATCTTGGCTTTGCCTGAGCGGAGAGGCCAGAACGGGATCGACAGCACCAGTATACACAGCAACCAAGCGACGAGTTGCTGATTGTAAAGCGTATATCCCAGCGCCACCGGCAAGCCTTCACTAAAGCTGGGATGCGCTTGGATGAAATCGTAGGCGGCCATGAACTCGTGCGTTTCACCTATCACCACGGCGAATGTGCCGGCGCTTAAAAAATACGCCAGCAAGCGGTCGCGTGGCGTTTGCGAATCCCCGCCGGACAGGCTATCAAAGCAGAGCATCTGCCGGCAAAAGCGCCGCTGGGCCAGGCATAGGCAGACGATCAAACCGCAGACGCCAAGGGCCGGAATCGCGAATTGTTCGACTGGAAAGCTTAGATACCGGCCGTTGATCGCCAGACTGTAAGTTTTATACAGCGCCAGAATCCCGAAAAATAGATAGACGCTTCTCAAACGATGGGCTAGGGTCGGCGCTGCGGATTGCTCGGCTAAAATCGCATAACTGCGTTGTAGCAGCAAAGCGCCCAACACGCTGTTGGCGGCGATAATCAAGAGGGTGTAAACCTGTTGCCAGAGGCTGTAGCTGGTAAACCACGCAAAACTCGCCAGCGTGACTAGGCAAACGCCACACGCTTGGGCCAACGTCAAAAAGACCAGCTGGCGGGGCCACGATAGCTGGGCCAATTTTTTAAAGTAGGCCGCTACCAACAACAGCCATAAACCCGTCGCCCAGGCAAAATGCGCTAGCCAGTCCGGGTTTTCGTACACCGGGCCGGTCAGCGGAAACACCGGTTCGCGGTCGATAGTCAGCAAGCCCCAGTTGGCGCCGACCACGCCTTCGTTATGGCTTTTCCAGGGTTGGTTAAACGCTTCGACGATGTTGTAGTCCAAACCGTGCCGGTTGACGACCTCGATCAGACTGCGGATGAAGCGGGTTTCATTGACTACGCTGGGCACGGCTTGGCCACGCTGGCGGCCGGCGGCCGGCCAGCCGGATTCCCCGATTAGAATCGGTTTGTTCAGGCCCATGCTGTGGGCTTTGGCTTCGATTTGTTGGACGATTTTCTCCACATGTCCGGCCGCGTCTTCAATCGCTACCGGCTCGTCTTCCCAATAGGGCAGAATGTGTACGGTAATAAAGTCCACTTCCTGCATCAGTTGCGGATATTTCAAGTAGATAGACCAGACATCGGCATACGACACCGGCTGTTTCACCGCCTGTTTAACCTGGCGGATATAACTTATCAGCGTGTCTACATCCATGTCTTTGCGCAGCAGCACTTCGTTGCCCACCAGCACCCGCTTGATCACGTCCGGATGGGCGTTCACCGCTTCGATCAGCGCGGCGATTTCCTTTTTGTTACTGGCATGCCCATCGCCGAGCCAGCCGCCTTGAATCATTTCCACCCCGTGTTTACGGGCAAATTCGGGTGTCGGCTGCATACCGCCCAGTATCGAGTAGGTGCGGATGGTATGGGTTTTATCGGCAATCAAACCCAGGTCGGCGTCGATATGCTCGGGCAACGGAAACTTTTCTTCAATTGGGCTAAACCCCTCGCGATAAGGAGCAAACGACAAACTGCGCAATTTACCCGAAGGCACATCGACACCGGCGTCCTGGGGGCGATTCAGGCTCCAGGCGATAGCGCCGTGAACGGCAAAGATGAACATGAGGCAGAACAGCAGTTTGGTGGGGCGCATGACAGGGGATGGTTAATCTGAGTGAATAAATACGTGGGTTGCGACGATTATACAGGCTTGGCGCGCGCTAAAAATCAAAGTCGCTGAGTCTGGCGGCGATTCTCGATAAAACTATGTTATCTGCCGGTCATGCCGAGCGTGATTTGCCACATTCCCGGTTGGCCTGCAACTGAAGGTGCTAATCAGGGAGGCACGCCGGGTGGGGCCTGCCGGCCATATTCGCCTTTGGTTCGATAATTGCAGACGCTCTGACGCGGCTGCACGGTAAGGCTTTGGTGGGGTGCCGGTCGGCTGCTGTTTTTGATTGAAGCTTTGGATATTTCCGATACGCATGAGTGCACAGCCAATGACCGATATTTCCGCGTTCTGGACCGAGTCCTTGGCTGATGAGTTATTGCGCTTTTTAACCGGGCGCTTGAAATGCCCGGACATTGCCGCCGAATTAACCCATGACACCTACCTGGGACTGCGGCAAATAGCCGAGAAAACGCCGCCGGATAATACGCGGGCCATGGCGTTTCGGATTGCGATCAATCTGACCATCGATCATCAGCGCAAAACCATGGTCAGGGACCGTTACGGTGCCGACGAAGATTTTGATGCGCTGGCTGAAACCATTCCCGGCAACGCCGCACCACCGGAACAGGTGTTGATCGGCCAACAACGTTTGGCCGCGTTGCAGCATGCGCTGGGCGAGTTGCCGCAAGCCTGTCGCACTGTGTTTTTACTGCATGGGGTCGATGGCCTGACCTACACCCAAATCGCCGAACGTTTGGGGATTTCCAAGTCCCAGGTCAATAAGCTGCTGGCCCAAGCCATGGCGCATTGCGCGCGGCAACTGGCCGATTAAACAAAAAGCCCGCATTATTTTTCCGCAACCCACTTCATACCGATGCCGTTGACTCCCGCCGCTTGCCCTTCTTGGTATGATCGCTTCCGCGCCTCGCACGTCTTTATCAATAACAGCCTTGCATAATGGGAGATTGCATGCCAGCGCCGTCCGATAAATCCGCTCACACCAGTCTGCAAGATCAGGCCATCGCCTGGTTGGTTTGTCTGCGAGACGACAGATTGAGCGATGCGGAACTCGAAGCGTTCGCCGATTGGTTGAGCCGCGACCCCTTGCATGCCGAGGCATTTACCGAGGCTGAGGCTTTGTTCAGCGATATGGTGTTGGTAGGCAGTTTGTCCTGCGCGAACGAATCGCCGCAACCCGCATCTCAACACGCGTCGGCGGAAAAAAATCGTGTCGCTAGCCGGATTAATTCGGCCAGCGGCAATGATCGCTCCGGCGCAGTGGGGACTCCGGCTCCTTTGCCGGATTCCCGGTTTTCCGGGAATGATGCTTACAGGGAATTCAAGAGCCAGGCCCATAAACCAGCCAGCCGCCTGTCGTCGGCCAGGCCGCGCCGTCCCTGGTTTACGGCCGGGCTGGCCGTCGCGGCGATGTGGCTGCTGGCGATGGGGCTGATCATGCCGCAACAAGCGCGCTTATTTAGCGATTATTTAAGCGACTACCGCACGCAAACCGGCGAAATTCGCGAGATTCAACTTAGCGACGGCAGCCGATTGCTGATGAACACCAATAGCGCGGTTTCGGTAGCGTTCACCGCCGCGGCCAAGCGTATCGTTTTGCATCACGGTCAGGTGCAGTTTACGGTGGCAAAGGATAGCCGCCGGCCCTTCGACGTCGTGGCGGACGATTTGACGGTCCGCGCCTTGGGTACCGTGTTTGACGTGTATAAAACCGCGGCCGGGCATACCGAGGTGACCGTCCAGGAGCATGCCGTAGCGGTCAGCGCGGCGGGTCGGGACAGCGACGTTACCGTCGCCCAGGGGCAGGGCTTGGTCTATCAACCCGGCCTGCCGCTGCCAGCCCTGCGGGCCGTGGGTGCAGAACAATCCGCTTGGCAGCAACATCGCCTAGTGATCAATGATAGACCTTTAGTCGAATTGATCAGCGAGTTGGAGCGTTATCGATACGGACGGATATTTCTGGCCGATACCGCACTTAAAAATCTGCGGGTAACCGGGGTGTTTTCTCTAGATACGCCCGATGAGGCGCTGTCCTCGGTGCGCAAAGCGCTGGCTTTGCAAGAAACCCACATCGGTCCCTGGTGGGTGCTGCTGCATCGCTGATTTTTTGGGTGCTGTAAGCCACTCCCTGCATCGCGCGCATGCCAAAAACGGTTTGGCCCATATTGCTCCAAAAATTCAGTCCACAGGCTCAAGACTTCAACTGTTGTCCCTCATTTACCCGCGTTCAAGCAAAAGCCGTCATTCCGCCGGAAACTTCCTCAGTCGCCCAGCGCATTCAGCGTGTGCGGATGACTGGCCGCCTGCGATTTTTTCATGCGGTTTTGATGGGATGGTGACGATTTTTTGCAAATCAGGAAATTTTTTGTGATCGATTTTTGTGCTGAAACGACTTCTATGTTGAGAAACATTATTTTTCGAACAGGACGGATCTTGAAAGCACGGATTAACGATTTTCGCTATCAGCTTGCAGTCGGCGTATGGCATCGGCCAGCCGTATATCTTTGCTATGCGCTGAACGGCAACCGTGTCGGCGTCGATACCTGGGTGTTGATCGGGCTGGTGGCGGCCGGCGGACAATTGAACAGCAGCCAGGCGGTCGCCGCGGAAGTGGTCCGCCACTTCAATATCGGCGGCCAGTCCTTAAATAACGCGTTGATTCAATTTGCCGCGCAAGCCGAGTTGGAATTGATTTTTTCAGCAGACCTGTTGCGTGAGCTCGCCAGTCCCGAGCTGCGCGGCGACATGTCGGCAGAGCAGGCATTGACACATTTGTTGCATGGCAGCGGTTTTACTTACCGTTTTATCGATACCGATACGGTGACCTTGGAGCGCAGCCCGGAGGCAACAGAGCTGTCTAACCTGCCACCGCCCGTTACCTTGGATGCCATGACCGTCGTGGGCTTGAAAACAGGGGAGGCCGGAGCGGAAATCGCCACCGAGCGGATGCTTGACGAGGCGCGGACCTATGCCGTCAGCCATATTGCCAGCGCTACTGGAACGGACACGCCAATCAAGCAAATTCCGCAGTCGGTGCATGCGCTTAAACGCCCTTTGTTAGACGATCAGCAAACCATCAATCTCAGCGAGTCGTTGCTCAACGTCAGTGGCGTGGTGCCGCGTAACGTTCTCTATAGCCCGGTGATCGAAGGTACCTTGATTCGTGGCTTTCGTTCCGAGCAACTGATAGACGGCTTTACCCAGTACTACAACCCCGGTGACCGGGAAAGCACGATCAATATCGACAGAATAGAGGTGCTGAAGGGTTCAAACGCCTTGCTTTACAGCGGCGGTTCAGGTTCGCCGGTGGGTGGGGTGGTGAATCTGCTTTCCAAATTGCCGCAGGCCAAAGCCTTCGGCGAAGCGGGTTTTAGAATCGGCAGCCACAGCTTTTATCAGCCGTTTTTCGATGTCAATCAACCGCTAAACGCCAATATTTTGTTGCGCATGACGGGTGAATATACCAACGCCAGACACGACATCGACATAATCGAAACTCAGCGTTTCAACCTTAATCCGGCCCTGACGCTGACCGATAACGAGCAAACCCGTTTGACGATCCAAGCCAAACTGTCGCGCTGGCAGCAGCCGGAGTATCAGGGTTTGCCCGCCACCGGCAGCATTGCCGGCGATTTTGCTACCCGGCCCGACCTGTTCGTGGGGCCGGACAATTTGCCCGATAGCCATTCGGATGCCGATGCGCTGTGGGCTACGCTGGACCGGCAGCTCACTGGGAGTTGGCGCGTAAATCTGAAGGCGCGCTATGCGCAGGCTAAATTCGACGAGAAAATTCAGACGCTGTTCGGTAGCGATGGCCTGATCGCGGACCGGCCCTTGCTGCCGGCATCGAACTGGGCCTTGGTGAACGCCGAATTGTTTCAACAACAGCATGAACGCAGCGTATTGGGCAATTTGCAGGGCAAATTTAAGCTGGGTCCCAGCGAAAACAATCTGCTGTTGGGCGCGGACTACAGCCGTTTGCAAGATGCCGGCTTTATCGAGGGCAATTTTGGCGCCTTGGGTTTGGGCGTCGGTACGGTCGATCTGCGGGCGCCGCTATTTGCCACCCCTTACGATGTGCCGGGGCCAGGCCAGGAAAATCAGTTCATCGAAAACATCACTTATGGCGCTTACCTGCAGTGGCAAAGTACGCTGTACCGGCGATTGCATTGGCTGTCCGGTCTTAGGTTGGGCAAGGTTGGTATCGATTTTAATAATGCGCAAACCGGGATACACGCTAAAACCGATACGCTGAAATGGCTGCCGCGACTCGGCGGCGTGATTGATCTGAACGACGAGGTTTCCTGGTTTGTTTCCTACAGCGAAGGCATGCGCGGCCAACCGTTTGTCAATTTCGTCGATACGCCGGCGCCGGAATTGTCGAATCATCTTGAAACCGGCCTGAAATTCAAAGTTAGCAACCAATTCAGCGGCCAACTGGCGCTGTACCAAATCGAGCGTAGCCAGGTGGCGGTCACCGACAGTAGCGATTTCCTGCGGCGTTCGGTCGCGGCCGGCCGGCAACGCTCGCGCGGCGTTGAAATGGATTTGCTCTGGCAACCGGTCGAGGGCTTCAGCGTGCTAGCGAACTATGCGCATACCGACGCCCGCTTCATGGACGACAAAGCCGGGGTGGCTGCCGGCAATCGTTTAGCCCAAGTCCCGGAAGATGCCGGGCGGCTCTGGGCGCATTACCGTTTTCAGCAGGACGCGCTGCAAGGCTTTAGCGTGGGTTTCGGCGTTTATGCTCGGGCCGGCGCGTATTTGTCCAATAACAATCGCTTCAAAACCGCCGGCTACCACAGCTTCGACGCGGCGTTGGCTTACGAAACCGGGCGCTTCAAATGGGCGGCCACGGTCAAGAATCTCAGCGATGAGGATTATTTTCAGCCCTACGGCTATTTCGAGGGCCGGGTGGCGCCGGCAGCCGGCCGCGCCGGGTTTCTGAGTTTTTCAATCAAGTACTGATGCCGTCGTTAACTATTTGCCACAGGAGTTTTTCAGGAGCACCTCACTCAGGGATTTAGAGTGATGTCGTAAGGACCGCGACAAACATGCCACATCCGCCGCGAGACGGAGCCGGAAAGCCACGGGTCTTGGAGATTAAGACAGCCGGGTTACCTGCAAGTCAAAGCCCTTAAATATTCGGCTTGGCGATTTGCAGATTAACTTTAACCGTAATTTATTAAGGAATAAAAAATGACAATCTTGCACTACAACCGCACTCAATTGCTAAGCGCCGGCTTGCTCGCCTTCAGCGCATTGACCGCCGTTTTGGCGCCTGCAACAGCCAGCGCTGCACAAGTTAGCGGCGATGCCACCATTACCATCAACAATGCCGCTTTTGCGGCGGCATCGGTCAATGTCGGCAGTGGGTATCCGAATGGCTGGATTGTCGCGAAACATTGGGGCGCCAGCGATAATTTACTGGGTATCACCGGTGCGACCGCTGGCGGAACCGCGCTATCGGCAAGCGCCAGCACAGCGATGTCATTTGCGGTTAACGCCAACACTACAACCAACAGCTATCCGGCTGCCGGTCCGTACGGCCGTACCGAACAAGCCACGACGATGGACGCCGGCAATACCTCGGTCGGTCAAATTGGTCTAAGCGGCGCCTGGTTGTTGACCAGCCAAGGCGGCAGCGGCATTTTGACGCCCTATGACTTTAGCCTGGTAAAAACTGCCGGCATCTGGAATATAAAAACCTTCGACACCGGTTTTGGTACTCAAAACTTCTTGAAGCTGACCAACGTCTCCGAGTCGCTGAGCAGCAATGGTGAATTACTACTAAGCGGCGACTTGCAATGGACCGGTTTGTGGGCCGGTTTGGTTGGCGCCAATACCAATGCCGTGGTCGGTACTTTTAGTCTGGCTCCCAGTACGGCGCCATCGGCGGTACCGGTGCCGGCGGCGGTCTGGATGTTCGGCAGCGGTCTGCTGGGCTTGCTGGGTACAAGTCGCAGAAAAGCCTTGGTCGCAGCTTAACTCACAAAGTGGGCTTGGGGCGGTCGCCAAGATTCGCTTCGGACCCGGACTTTCGGCAATAAATCCCTCTTCGTGCCCGCATGCCGCCGACTACGGCCGCTTGCGTATTCAGGCAGGGAGAGGGCTTATTCTGGCCATCCGCTGATAGGGATTTTATGAAGATCAACAAAAACTGTGGCTATCCCGCTTTGGTCGTGCGGGCGATGCTAGCCATCGGTCTGGGAATGGCCTCAGCAAGCGCTGAGGCCACGCTATTGAATGCGCCTTCCGGCGGTACGTTTACGATGAGTCTGGACCGCAATGCGCTGGCGCCTTACGCCGGCGGTTATTTTCTGTCGACGTTCTGGGGCGCGGCGGCATCAACTGCCGGCAATCCGGCCAATACCGGCGACCATTTGCTTAGCCAGCTCAACAGCACCGAGATTTCCGGGCTTAATCAGGTGTTCGAATTGACGGCTATCGGTAACGATCCTAGCCCGCAAGCTAGCCAGCGTCACGTTAAAGCCACATCAGCCGATTTTGCCATCGATACCATCACGCTGGCCGGCGTGGTCGGGGCGCAAGTGGGCATGACCGGCGTGCAGGGGTTTTATGCGCCGAACTGGCCGCCCAGCGGGGCCGGCTTGGTCAACGGCGATTTTTCGGTGCGTTACGATGCCGACCGGCAAACCTTGGGACGCACCGGCTGGTACCTAGCCAATAACATTTATTTCACGATGGCTGTGTACGACCTAAACAATCTAAGCCTGAATTTTACCGATGCCCAAAACTGGCAGCTGAGTGGCGATTTATTAATGTCGCCGGAAAACGCCGGCATGTTGCAAGGCGTGCAATTGATAGATGTCGGTAATTTCTGCTTGGGCACCGGCACCTATGCCGGTTGCGGACAGGTATCGGCGGTGCCGCTACCCGCTGCGGTCTGGCTATTCGCTAGCGGCTTATTGGGTTTTATCGGCATAGGCCGTAGGCCATATCTTTCAAGGAGTGTGACATTATGAAAATCAATAATCAGCTATCATCCGGCTGGCTGTTTGCCGCGACACTATTCATTTCCCTGGCTTCTTCATTCCCGCGCAGGCGGGAATCCACTACAGCCGCGCGGCAGCGACGCAATTTAGGCGCCGGGCTAATAGTAGCGGTTTGCGGTATTTTGCTGTCCGGCCATGTCCACGCCGCCACAGTCAGCGGCGGTGCGCTGGTCCTTAACCTAAACCGCGATGTATTAATCGCCAGCGTCGATGTGAATGACTATCCGGACACGCCCACCGCGGACTTTCCGATTTGCTGCCGGCCTTCTATTTATCTGGAGGAGTTTTACGACGCTTCGGCCGCATCGAAAACGTTTGTAGAGTTGCGGGACGGCAATACTCCGGATTTATACGATACGGTGGCCGATGAAATTCCGGCAACCGGATTGCAATTTAGCGTCAACGGGGTGAATCCGATAGTCAATCCGGGCGGGCGGCAGAACAGAAATACCACTTTCGCGTTCGAGCCCGGCAATTTGTTCGGCACTGCCAGCGGCAGTATCGGTCTGGGCGGCGTGATGCGTTTTCGAGTAGACGTCGATCCTCCGACCAATAGAGTGTTGTTGGGCGACATGAGCTTGGAATACGATCCGGCTCTTGAAGCGGCGACGCCGGGGCGTTCCGGTTGGGTGATTAACAATCACATCGGTTTCGATGCGGTCGGTTTTGAGTTGTTTGATGTCACCACCGCAATAGTCGGGAATACGTTAAGCCTCAACGGCAATCTGGGTTTAGGCTGGGGCTTCGATCATCTGGGGGCTCGCGACGCCCGCTTGCGTGATACGCGCATCGGTACTTTCAGCTTCCAAACCACCGTGGTGTCGGGAGAAACGCCGGCGGCCGTACCGGTGCCGATGACGGTATGGCTATTTGCCAGTGGCTTGGCTGGACTGGTTCTGAATGGTCGTTCTAAAAGAGAGATCGTCTGATGAAACAGGATGAAGTTGCAGGATTGACTCGGCCCCTAACTGCCGTTCGCCCCGAGCTTGGCGAATGGCGTACACCCTTTTTCCGTAACGTCAGGCTGGTAAAAATCGCGGCAGGCTTAGGACTCGGTTTGACATTGACGACAGCCGCGCAGGCAGGGCCTTCCCCGGTAATAAGCTTTGGACAGTATCGTAGTCATCAGGTCAATGTCGATGCCGGCGGGCAAAACATCGCCGGCGACAAAGGCAACGAGCCGACGCTGGCCTTGAATCCGCTAAATCCCGCCAATATTGTCGTGGGCTGGCGTAAGTTCGATTCACCGCCTACGGCCGTCAAACACGGCGGCTATGCTTACAGCTTTGACGGCGGTGTAAGTTGGGGTACCGGCATGCTGCCGGCCTTACCGCTGCAAACCCGCACCGACCCGGTGTTGGAGGTCGATGCCCTGGGCAATTTCTATTACCAGTCTTTGGCGGTATCGGATAGCACTTCGGTGTTTAAATCTGGCGACGGCGGCGTGACTTGGTCGGAACCCGTGTATCAGTTTAAAGGCGACAAGAATTGGCTGGCTATCGATAAAACCGGCGGTCCCAGCGACGGGCATATTTACAGCACCTGGCGGCGGCCGGCCGACAGCAACCCCGATCCAAATTATGTGCCCAAATATTTCATCCGTTCCACGGACGGCGGTGTCAGCTATCAAGAACCGGATGCGGCATTACCGGTAGCAAACTTTGGTTTTGGCCGGCTGGCTATTGGCGCGGAAGGCGAGGTCTATTTGTTTGGCGTGGATGAAACGATTTTGTCCGTCAATGCTTTAGGTATAGTGCGTAGCGGGCATTATTTCCTGAAGTCGGTTGATGCCAAAGACCCCAATGTTTCGCCTGGCTTTAGTGCGCAAAAAGTCGATATGGGCGGCCACAGCATGATGTTTTTGTCGCCGAGTTTGCAGTTGCCCAACCCCCTGGGCGGCGACGGCGATGTGCAAATTGCCGCCGATCAATCGGCCGGGCCGTTGCGCGGCAATATTTACTTGCTGGCGCATGTCACGCCCTACACTTGGCAAACCGGCGACGATCCGCAGGATATTCATTTCGTGCGCAGCAGTGATGGCGGCGCTACCTGGTCTGCACCGGTGCGGGTGAATGACGATCCGCCCGCGGCCCATGCTTACCAATGGTTCCCGATGCTGGGCGTGGCGGCCAATTCCCGCCTCGACGCGGTGTGGTACGACACCCGCAACGGCAGCGGCAGCGCGCCGTACCGCTATTCCCAGCTTTACTACGCCTACTCTTGGGACGGCGGCGTAACCTGGAGCAAAAACCAGGCGGTCACGCCGGTGTTCAATACCCATCTGCCGTATAACATTGTGAACGGCGAAGAGCGGCAAAGCGACAAAATGGGCGATTACACGCAGTTAGTCTCCGACCCCAACGGCGCGCACATCGCTTACACCGCCACCTACAACGGCGAACAGGATGTGTATTACCTGAATGTGTTTCCGGACTGTAACAACAATGCCAAATCGGATGTGCTGGATATTCAAAACCGGGTCAGCGGCGATACCAATTTGAATCATCTGCCTGACAGCTGTGAGAGCATCAGCATAAAAGGTGATCTTGACGGCGATCACGATGTCGATCAACTGGATTTGAACCTGGTCATTGCGGCGCGCAACAGACCGGCTACCGGCGTTGATGATCCCCGCGATCTGGATAAAAACGGCGTGATCAATGCGTTGGATGTGCGCAAGCTGACTTTGCTGTGTACGCGGTCGCGCTGTGCGGTGTAACCAGACCGGTGCCAATCGGTCAGCAATCGATACCCTCAGCTGATTATACGAACCGAAAATATATCGTCATTCCCGCGAATGCGGGAATCCAGGATGCCGAATATAGGATTAACAACGATGATTAACCAACTCAAAGCCGGTCTGGCCGGCATAGCTTTATACGCGGCCAGCGGCGTTGCCGATGCTGCCCTTGATTTACGTTTTGCGCCGCTTAGCCAAACCGCCGATGCCGTTGAAATCGGTTTAAACATTTCCGGTTTGGGCGACGATGCGTTAGCAACCTATGATTTTAATATTCAGTTCGACCCAACACATTTGGCCTTCGCCGGCGTGGCTTTCCGCGACCCGCTGTTGGGTGACGAACTGGATGTGTTTGACTTGGGTGGAAACAGTGTCGCCGCCGAGTTGCTGGCTCCGGGTGTGCTGAACCTATTCGAGTCGTCCTTGGACGATGCGGCGGATTTACAAACCCTGCAAGCCGATAACTTTACGCTGGCGATCATCCGCTTCAATGTGCTGAGCGGTGGTAGCAGTGAGCTTGATTTACTGATTAACGGATTGGCGGATGCTGGGGGTAACGCCTTGTCGGCAAACGCAGCGCCGCTTAATATCAACACAGTGGCCGCCGTGCCGTTACCGGGGATGGTTTGGCCGCTGATTGGTGGATTTTGGGTGGTTTTGAGGGGGCGTAAGGTTTAGTCAATGTAGCCGGGAGAAGCAAAGCGTAATTCAGAGTGCAACTTTGGGAATAATCCGAATTTCGTTGCGCTTGATTGGGTCTAGTTGCTAAGCATGTGTTCGGGTTATATTCGGAAACTTTATAATCATTTGTTAAGCATCTTAAGTAAAATTCGAATATGGCGAAAAAGAAAAAGCGAATCGAAATCCCTCCTGAGGTCGCAGCGCAGGTTTTGTTCAGCTCAGACCGCACGTGCTGCGTCTGCAGGACAAAGGGCAAGCCTGTGCAGATTCACCACATAGACGATAATCCATCGCACAATGTCGAACAAAACCTGTCGGTGTTGTGTTTTGATTGCCATCGGGAAACTCAGATTCGTGGAGGTTTTGATCGAAAGCTCGATGCCAATCAAGTTATTCTCTACAGAAACGATTGGATAAGAACCATTGCCGCGAGCAGAGCGACATCTGAAGTAAATCGTGAACTCGATCAAGATGGTGATGCCCTTGACATAGAACTCATTACCAGCATCGCGGAAATCTACCGAGAGAATGAGCAATTCGAACTCCTTGCAGTTCATTACAACGCAATAGGTAATGTAGAGTTACGTGACAAGTATGTTGAGCTCGCGCTCAATGATGCCCCCTCAGATGATTCAATCTTCTATCTGCGAGCCACAATTCAGGGACGACCTGACCTCATTCCCCAGTCAGTCGTAGATCGTCATCTCGCAACTTACGTTGATAGAGAAAATGCTGAACAGCACGCGCGCGCACTATTTGCTATTGAGCGCCGCCTTGATGCTGCGGTTGAGTATATAAGAGGAGTTAATCAGTCTTTGCAGGAAGGAAATTGGTTCTCCGCTGCATACTACCTACGCGAGTTTAATGAAGGACAACTGGTTGATGAGCTCCTAATTGCGGCATACCGGAAGGCATCTGACGAGGGAAGCCTCTGGTGGCAAGTTCGAGCATTGCAGGAGCTTGGCTGGGAGTCAGAACTCAAGGAGCTTATCCTCAGCAAGAAAGAGGACATCACTTCTTCAAAAGATGTTCTGCTATTGGAACTGCTTGCCGAGTCAGAAGGAGATATTGATAAAGCTAGAGCCTTTCGCAAGGAAATGGCTAGAAATTTAATGAGTTGGCAGGCTGAGGAAGAGGACAAAGATGCCTAACCTCGCGTTCGGCGGGACTGCCGCGAAGCAGCCCTGTAGGTCAGGGTGCGCGTCAGCGTTCCCTGGCATATCCAAAGCTGGTATTGCAATGTCACATAACCGCTTACGCGGCAACTGGACCTACGGCTACGATTCGCACGAAACTCGAAAGCCGCAACCCAGTTGGCATCAAGCGTGAAATTTTGTTCCGGGAGGTTTAAATCAGTTTCATACGGCTGTTGCACCTAGCAGGTGCCATTTTTGCGGTCTCTTTGGGCGTCGGCTTATGGAAGTATTGGACATCAATCTGCAACGAAGCGTGTGCGCCGGGGCGGTCGGTAATGATGATTTTGCTGAGCTTCCTGCTGCCGGCCGCGGCATATTGGATGCTGCTGGTCTGGACGGCGGCACGGCCCAGGCCTGTTGCCCGCGTTATTGCCGCTGTTTTGACGTTAGCCAGTCTGATGGCGGCGATTTGGCTAAGCTTGTTTGACTGAGACTGTGCGGTTCCGGTTTATTCCCGATCACCCAACTTAGGCAATCTATCCGCTAAACCCATCGCATGCCGCGTCAGTAGTTTTTTCGCAAACGGCAGGTGATCCAGCATGGTCAAGCCGGCGTTGCGGACCGCGGCCAGCGGCAGATTGTCGTTGGAGAACAGCTTCACCACGCTATTGGTAAAGCCTATGGTTTTGCCATGATCTTGTTGGCGTTGCCGGCTGTAGTTCTTCAGCAGGCGGGCATCGCCCAAATCGCCATCGCGCTCGTGTTGGTCTATCAGCATTTCCGCCAATAAGGCCACATCGCGTATCCCCAGGTTAAAACCTTGGCCGGCGACCGGATGCAGTTGATGCACGGCGTTGCCGATGATGACGGTGCGGCCGGAGACCATGCTTTCCGCGCGGATCAGGCTTAACGGAAAGGCCCGGCGCGGCGCGGCCAGTTTCAGTTCGCCCAATCGATAACCGAAGCAGTTTTGCAGCTCGGCGAGAAACTCCCGGTCGCTGACGTTGATCAGGGTTTCGGCTTGCTCGTGAGTGCGGGTCCAGACCACCGCCGATTGTTTACCCGCTACCGGCAGCAAGGCCAACGGGCCGAATTCGGTGAAGCGTTCGAAGGCGATGTTGCGATGTGGTAGCGCCGATTGCACGGTGGTGACCAGCGCGGTTTGGCCGTATTCGGTGATTTGCTGCGGAATTTCCAACAATTTACGCACCGTGGAGTTGCCGCCGTCGGCGCCGACCAGTAACTGGGCGTTGACGTTTAAGGAACTGCCGTCGTGCTGTTTCAAGCTGACATTGACCGCGTCGCGGCCTGACATTAAACCGGCGACTCGGGTTTGATACAGACAAACGGTGTCGGTTTTTTCCACCAGATCGGCCATGTGTTGTTCGATGTCGCGGGCGACAATCACATAACCCAGCGCTTCCACGCCCTGATCCTCAGCCGCCAGCCGGGTTTTACCAAAATGGCCGCGGTCCGAGACGTGAATGTGTTTGATGGCGGTGGCTTTGTCCGCAACGCCGCGCCAAGCACCTAAATCATTGAGCAGTTCCACCGTGCCGGCCGCCAAGGCCAGCGCGCGGTCGCCGGCGGGGGAGTGACGCAGTTGCTCGCGGCTATTGGCTTCGACCAAGGCTATCTTCAAGCCGCTGTTTTTCAGCGCCAGGGCCAGACAATTCCCGGCTAGGCCGGCGCCGACAATGATTAGGTCGAAATCGTGTTGCATGGTTTAGCCTGCCATCAGCGCTTCGATGTCGGCCACGGTTTTGGGCACGCCATGCGTGAGAATTTCATGGCCGTCTTTGGTGACCAACACATCGTCTTCGATGCGAATGCCGATGCCGCGCCATTGCTTGTCCACCGTCTCGCAGTCGGCTGGGACGTACAGGCCGGGTTCCACGGTTAATACCATGCCCGGTTCCAGCAAACGCCATTCGTCCTTGATTTTGTAATCGCCGACATCATGCACGTCCATGCCTAGCCAGTGGCCGATGCGGTGCATGTAAAACTGTTTGTACTTTTCGTCTTCGATCAGTTTTTTGACTTTGCCTTTTAACAAGCCCAGTTCGATTAGGCCTTTGGTGAGGGTTTCTACCGAGGCGTCGTGGGCTTTGTTCCAGGGATTGCCGGGTTTGATTTCAGCCAGCGCGGCGGCTTGGGCATCCAGCACCAATTGATAAAGTTGTCTTTGCGGCTCGCTGAATTTGCCGGAAACCGGAAAGGTGCGGGTGATGTCGGCGGCGTAGTGGTCGCATTCCACGCCGGCGTCGATCAGCAGCAAATCGCCTTTGTTGAGTTTGTCTTTGTTTTCGACGTAATGCAGCGTACAGGCGTTTTTGCCTCCGGCGACGATGGAAGGGTAGGCCACCGCGCGCAGGCCATCCTGAATAAATTCGTGGATCAACTCGGCTTCGATTTGATATTCGTACAAACCGGGTTTGCAGGCTTGCATGGCGCGGATATGGGCTTTGGCTGACACTTCGCCGGCGCGGCGCATCAATTTCAATTCTTCGGCGCTTTTGAATAAGCGCATTTCGTGGACGATATGCTCCAGTGACACCAATTCTCCTGGTGCGGTGACGCCGGAACGGGATTGCTTGCGGATGTGGTTGATCCACTCCAGCAGTTTGTGGTCCAGGTCGCTGTCCTTACCCATCGGGTAGAACACCTTGCTTTTGTTTTCCAGCATGCCGGGCAGGATGTCGTCCAGATCGTCAATCGGGAACGAATCGTCGGCTTCATAGTGTTTGGTGGCGCCTTCCAGGCCGGCGTGTGCGCCTTCCCACTGGGCTTTTTTCTCGTCGAACTCGCGGCAGAACAGAATGTATTCGCCTTGCTCGCGGCCGGGGATGAATACGGCCATCGATTCGGCTTCGTTAAAGCCGGTCAGATAATAAAAGTCGCTGTCTTGACGGAATGGGTAGTGGACGTCGCGGTTGCGGGTGCGCTGCGGGGCGCTGGCAATGATGGCGATGTTGCCTTTGCCGATTTGCTTCATCAGGCTGGCGCGGCGTTTTTTGAATTCGCTTTGTTTCATGGTCGATCTACTTGATTAATGCGTTTGCGATGAGCCGAGTTCGGCAAATTGATCGCGGACGGTAAACACGGCGGCGCGCACATATTCGCGCAGTTCGATCAAGGCATTTTCGTCGTCTTCGTCGCCGACATCGGTGTCGATTTTGGTGAGCTCTATCATGTCGCGCATCACTTCGGCGGTATCGCCCGGCCAATCGGCGCCGGTTTGCGCGTAACCCACCCCAAATAAAAACCCTTGGCACCAGCAGCGTAAGGCTTCCACTTGTTCGTCGAGCGGATCGTCGTCGTCCGGCATTAGCAAATCGAAGGCGAAATCGTCGTTTTGATTTTCCAGTAATACCCGGGTTTTTTCGAACACGCCATGCAGCAGCGCCTTATCCTCGTCGATCAATTGTTGCTCGTCGTCGATGAGTTCCCGTAGCCAGTTTTCCGCATCGGCGCGGATTTCGACACAGAGCATGCCGGTGGCGATACCGTGCGCCTCGGCAGCGCCGATGTCGGCGTCTTGTTGCTCTAAAATTGTTTCAACCGAACGGTAGGTCATCTGGACTGTGTTTCCTATTAAAGCTGTTTAATAACATGGCTTATGCTAACATTCTTAGCCATCTACGATGATTATAACGTCATATCGGCCCATACTCCTGCTATGTCTCAAACAGAAAAAGATCCGTCAACCGAACTGGAAGCATTGGAAGCGAAATTGGATACGCTCATTGCGCAGTTCAATCAAGTTAAAAACGAGAATAAATCCTTGAAAGTTAAACAGGATGCCTTGGTTAAGGAAAAAGCCAAATTGCTGGAAAAAACGACGTTGGCTAAAACCCGAGTGGAAGCGATGATTGCCCGTTTGAAAGCCATGGAGCATGATTCGTGAGTAAAGCCGTACAGCCCGTTTCGCTGAATATCCTGGATAAGGAATACAAAATTGCTTGTGCCGCCGATGAAAAAGAGGGTTTGATTAACTCTGCCCGGGAACTTGACCGGCAGATGCGCAAGATCCGCGATACCGGCAAGGTCAGCAGCACTGACCGCATCGCTGTGCTGGCTGCCTTGAACTTGGCCCACGACTTGGTGGCATCCAATAAGACTGAAGCCAGCGGCAGTTTGGATATTTGCCAACGCTTGGCCGATTTGCGCAGCAAAATAGAAAACGTTTTGGAAAACCCGTGATTCCCCGGTAGACTATAAGTCCAATCTCCTGCGGCGTTCGAGCAGTACTGGGTGTTTCCTGAACCTGTTTTTACCCCGGAAACTTTTTGCCATTCATGGTGTGCATGCCTGTTTATTCAGGAAGCCTGATTGACTGGATTTGGTTTCCACTTGAACCTTC
Source organism: Methylomonas fluvii (assembly GCF_014850975.1). Classification (GTDB taxonomy): domain Bacteria; phylum Pseudomonadota; class Gammaproteobacteria; order Methylococcales; family Methylomonadaceae; genus Methylomonas; species Methylomonas fluvii. The sequence goes on from NZ_JACXST010000001.1 coordinate 1,617,648, forward strand.
GGTTCAAGGACGAAAGTATCAGACGGCGCAGGCGGGAGATCTCTTGATTTTTTTGTCTCTGTTTCCCGCCCTCGTTCGAATTTCCCCCACGTGTTTGTTGTTAGTCTGCTGTTAACTGGCGCGCAGGGTGGCGTAAGGCCTGGCGACTATAATCGCGGCTTAAAATTCGGTGAGCTAGCGCTGTATAGACTATGATCCGTCCTCCAACACCTGTTGATAGCATGCCCCTTTCCTTTTCGCTCCGCTGGACAACGACGATTACGCGGCAATGAACATAAGCGACACCAACACTGGCGATTCCTGCAAAAGCTTCACAGAAAACTTCTTGGGCCTATTGGTTGGTCAGGGCCTGATCGATGCGGAAAAACTGAAATACGCCTTGCGGGTGCAAAGCAAACTGGAGTCGCCAAAGCCGATTTTGTTGGTGCTTTGCGATCTGGGTTATGTCACCCACAAGCAATTGGTCGAGTTGTTTCGTAACCACCCGGTCAAAGTCAAGTTAGGCCTGTTCCTGGTGGAGTTCGGGTTCATCACCAACACCGACCTGGACTTGGCGCTGGCCGAGCAACGGCAAAAAGCAGGGCGCAAACGCCTGGGCGAAATTCTGGTGGAACGCAATCTGATATCGGAAACGAAAATGCTCGAGGTTTTAGCGGACCTGATGGGGATTTCGGTTGTCGATTTAAGTACTGCCGTGATCGACCATTCGCTGATGACCAAGCCGATGTTGAAGTCTGCCAACAAGCATTGTTTTTTGCCTATCGAAAAACAAATGGACGGCGTATTGGTGGCTTTTGGTGATCCGCTGGATCAAAACGCCATCGAAATGGCCCGGCACGTCTTGGGCGCCGAGATCATTCCGGCGGTGGGGCGATATTCGCAGATCATGCGTTTTCTGCTCAATTACGAGCGCAATACCGGCGCCGAAAAAGCCGCCACCGGCGAGCAGTCGGCCGTCGCGGTTGCCAACCTGATCTTTGAAGACGCGATACGCCAGGGAGCCAGCGATATACATATCGAACCGCTGGAGCATAAGGTTCGGGTGCGGCAACGGATTGACGGCGTAATGGTGCACTACCGGGATTTTCCGGTCGAAATCGCCCAGGCCTTGATTAGCCGGATTAAAGTGATGGCCGGCGCCGATATTGCCGAAAAGCGCCGGCATCAAGACGGGCGGGTCATGTTCGAACAGGCCAGCAGCAATCGCGTGATCGATATGCGCGCTTCGTTTTTCAGTACCATCAACGGCGAAAAAATCGTGTTGCGGCTATTGAACCGCAAGACAGAATTGCTGGATATACACGAAGTGGGCATGGCGCCCTTGATGCTGGAACGCTTCATTCAAGATTCGCTCGATGTACCGACCGGCGTTGTGATTATCACCGGACCGACCGGTTCGGGTAAAACCACGACACTGTATAGTGCAGTGGATTACCTGAACGCACCGGAAGTCAGCATCGTTACCGCCGAAGACCCGGTTGAATACGTAATTGACGGCGTCGCGCAATGTTCGATCAATCCGAAGATCAATCTGACTTACGAAGAAACCCTGCGCCACATCGTGCGTCAGGATCCGGACATCATCGTACTCGGCGAAATTCGCGACAAGTTTTCCGCGGACACCGCGATCCAGGCGGCCCTGACCGGCCACAAAGTGTTGACCACATTTCACACCGAGGACAGCATCGGCGGCCTGTTGCGGCTGCTGAATATGGAAATCGAGGCTTTTCTGATTTCTTCGACCGTGGTTTCGGTAGTCGCTCAGCGCCTGTTGCGCAGAGTGTGCCGGCATTGTGCCGAACCGTCCAAGCCCGATCCGGCTTTGCTGCGTCGGTTGAATGTGACGCCGGATGATATTGTCGGCGCTCAATTTTTGTTGGGCAAGGGCTGTGAAAAGTGCCGTTTTACCGGATACTCCGGCCGGGTGTGCGTGTTCGAGCTATTGTCGATGAACGAATTGGTCAAAGATGCGATATTGCAGCGTAAAACCTCCTACGAAATCCGGCGGGTTAGCCTGGAGACGGCGGGCTTGGTTACCCTGCTCGAGGATGGTTTGGTGAAGGCCGCTGCCGGCACCACCTCACTACAGGAAGTGATCCGCAATCTGCCGCGTTTTGGAAAACCCCGCCCTTTATACGAACTGCGCCGCTTGTTGGGCAGTCGATGAACAAATAAAACAATCCAGTCCTATGAGTGAAAAAACGCTTTCCGAATTGATAGATGAGGCCATGACCTCGGGAGCCAGTGCCTTGCCGGTATTTCCGCGGGCGGTAACCGAGCTGCGTTTGGCGTTGCAAGACGAAAATCGCTCGCTGGACGCGATTGCCAAACAATTGGCGATGGACGCCAGTCTGGCTAGCCAGATTTTGCGCGTTGCCAACTCGTCGTTCTATGCCGGCTTGGGATCGATCAACACGGTCAAGGACGCCCTGGTCCGCTTGGGTTTGCCGCGCATTGTCCAGATTGCCACCTTGGTTACGCAGAAAGGCTTGTTTGCGGCAAAAGATGCCGCCACTCAGCAATACATGGTCAAACTTTGGCAGCATAGCGTCGCGGTAGCCTTGGGCGCCGAATGGCTGGCCAAGCGTTTGTCGTTCCAGACGATAGCGGAAGAAGCCTTCATGGCCGGCCTGTTTCACGACATTGGCGAACTGTTGCTGTTGCGCTGCCTCGAAGACCTGGCGGCCAAGGACCCCAATCTAAATTTACCCGCCGATTTGCAGCGCGAACTGATCCTCCGCCAGCACGAGAGCAAAGGCGCATGGTTGCTGCAAGAATGGAATTTACCGGAAACCTATCGTACGGTTGCCGCCAACCATCATCAGCCGGCCACCGAACATACCGGTACGGTGGAATTGTTGGTGCGCGTAGCCGACATGGTGGCCTACAAGCTAGGTATTGCGCCGCGTCCGCAGCCTGATTTGGTGATCTCCAGCAGCGAGGAAGCCGGTCGGCTCGGCCTGTCGGAGATCATGCTGGCGGAATTGGAAATTGCGCTGGAAGATTCGCTGGCCTTGTCTGCCTGAAGCGCCAATCCCGGCCATACACTTGCGATGCGGGGCAAACCGGTTGTTACCGATTCCAACCGGGGCAACCAATTGCCGTCGCTAAAACGCGAGGCTTTGCTTTAGAATGGACGTCAGCCGGCATGGCCGCTTTCCCAAACTTTGCATAATCACGTTGGAACAATGACCATCGAATTTCTGATCAATTTTCTGATTCTGTTGCTCGGCACTCTGGCCGCCGGGTTTTTGGCTTACCGCTCGTTTCAAAAGCGCCGGGTCCAACTCGGTGCGGAACCGACGCTGCCGCAGTACTTTATCCGGCGCAGCACATACTGGAGCGGGATTGTCCTTTACTGCTCGTTGATGGCTGGATTGTTTTTCTTGCTGACTTGGCAATGGCTGCCGCTGGAGCCGTTGGTAACGCTGATCGTTAGCCATTTACGCGCCGGTGAGCTGGTGAATCTGCTCTACGGTCTGGATGGTAACAAACTGTTCCCGCTAATTGCTGCCGGCATCATGCTGTTTTTCGTCGGTTGGGAAAGCCCATTTAATCCGTTGTTGATTTTACGGGACAGCATTCACGACGCCTTTGCGATTCCGACCAAAGCCGTCGAAGTGTATAACGCGCTGATCAAATCCCGGCTGTCGGCGGCGGACGACAAGATAAAAGCCCAAATCGCTGATCGCCTGTTGGTGCAAAGCATCGACGCCGGCGATTTCGATAAATCCGGCGCCACCGTCGAATACAAATGGGCGCATAACAGCCTGCTGTTCGATCAGATTCAACATTACGCCGACCAATCCTCGTATCGCCGGCTGTTCAGCGAACCCTCGTTGATGTGGGGCGAAATTTGCATTTCCTACAATGCGATGTCGGAAAAGGTGAATATTTGGAAGGAAGCCGAGCCGCATTACACCAAAACCGTCAACTTGCTGAAGGATTTGGACCGACTGACCGGATTGCTGTGCCGATTGCTGGCGGCGGCGGTGGTATTCGGCAGCCCCAGCGAAAACGACATGTGGGAGACGGTCAGAAAGCTCGGCGGCAATGTGCACGAAGCGCGCTTGAAGCACACCTATAAATACCTGCTGATATTCGCCGCGGCGACGGCGTTTGGCGTGATTTTGGGGCGGGAAGTGTCGGTGGCGCTGCACAATGTGTTTTTGTTCCCGGACAAACCGTTACCGCACTTCAGTTATACCACGCTGCGCTGGATAGCCTATTCGATTGCGATTTACGTGGTGCCCATTACACTGGTTTTTGCTTTGCGGAGCGTCGCCTTTCGCCATCAACAGGAACCTGTCGAGCAGAATTACGGCTTTTACATGGCGATCATGTTCGTCTGCTTTCTGGTTAGTACCACCATCTCGACGTTTATCCTGGAGTTAACCTTTTATCGCCGGGATGATTTTAATTTCCTGGACAGTTTCCTCGACCACGCCCGCTGGGGAATTATGCCGGCGCTGATTTGCGGTTTCGTCGCCTACCGGATGGACGCGCCGGCCAGCGAAGCCGAGGCCTTAAGCAAAACCATCCTCTCCGCTGTGTTGGGTTTTCTGGCTTGGGGCGGGATTGCGGTGATTTTCATGCTGTATGCGACGGACGATTTGGCGATTGAGAAGTTGAATTTGCGGTTTACTTTGGTGGGGACGGCGTTTTTTGTTACCGGGTTGCTGGGTGCGGCGGCTCGGTTTAAGACGGCTAGTGATTAGATTGGATTTGTCGGGTGGGCGCGGGATTGAAGTTTATGTGTCGCTGGCGCGACGGCTGGTTTTAATGTCGGGTCTCGGCCCGACAGCCGAGTAACTTTTCTTTGTTTGGCCAAAGAAAAGTCACCAAAAGAAACGCCACCCGGATGCCGCTTTGATCCTGCGCGCCGAAGCTTTTATCGAGGGTCGGCAGAAGGGGCTTCCCAGCCCCTCCGCCGACGTGCGGCATCCCTGCCGCACCCCTTCGGGCTATTCTCGATAAAAGCTTTGGTGCTCGGCGCGGCATACGGGAGAAACACCTCACCTGGAGATTGGAAATTGATTAGGAAATTTATGTGAGGGGTAGGGTACGCATCGCGTACCATCTTGAATTCATTGCTTGTTCAAAGCACAAAAAGGTACTACCTAACTTACTTTCCCTATAGTGGCTCACTAAGCCAAAGGTTTTACGTGAACATTCCATTTTTCGATGCGTTGGCAAATGGACAACGCTTTTTAATTGCTGGGGTTGGCGGAGGATTCGACATCGTCAGTGGCGTCCCCATTTACCTATATTTGCGTCGCCTTGGTAAGCAAGTCACGATGGCTAACCTCTCTTTTACAGAGTTTGGCTTAACAAACTGCGAAGAAATTAGCCCTGGCGCTTTTCTTGTCAATAAACAATCTGCCGACTTGCCGTATTTTCCAGAGAGATACATTTTGGAGTGGTTGTCGTCTCGGGGAGAAGAGTCGGCAATGTATGCGTTTTCGAATGAAATTGGCGTCTTACCGTTGAGAAGTGCATACGCCGAAATAGTTGAACGCCATCAAATCGATACGCTGGTATTGGTTGATGGCGGTACTGACAGTCTGATTTTTGGGGATGAGCCGGGGATAGGAACGGTTGTTGAAGACGCATGTTCAATGATTGCCGCTAGCGGCGTAGCCGTAAAACAAAGTTTGATGGCGATGGTCGGTTTTGGAATAGATCATTTCCACGATGTTAATCACCACGCTTGTCTTGAAAATATTGCGACTCTAATCAAGGACGATGGCTATTTGGGAGCTTTTTCTCTAACCAAGGATATGTATGAGGGCAGAGGGTTCCTGGAATTGGTTGATTACCTCAATCAAAATATGCGCGTTAGGCATTCTATTGTTACAAATTCGGTTGCTAGCGCGATAAAAGGTGAATTTGGGGATCATCAAGTGACGCCTCGAACCAGCGGTAGCGAACTATTCATAAATCCACTGATGGGTTTGTACTGGACTTTTTCCTTGCCTGCTGTCGTTCGGCGAATGGGGTTTGCTGCAAAAATTGAGAACACCACTGAAATGGACGAAGTTGCGAAATTGATCCGTTCTTTTCGGATTGGAAGTAGGCTAAGGGATCGCAAGCGTATTCCATTGTAAAAGCTAATGGCTCTCGCGCAAATCATGCATTGATATTCTGATCCCGAGAGGGCTTTACTCCCGTATGCCGCGCCGAGCACCGGAGCTTTTGAGCGGATCAGCCCGTAGGGGTGCGGCATGGATGCCGCACGTTGCCGAAGGGGCAGGAAGCCCCTTTCGGCAACCCCGTTCAAAAGCTTCGGAGCGCAGGAAACAAGCGGCATTCGGGTGGCATTTTCTTTGGATACTTTCTTTTGGCCACACAAAAGAAAGTATCTCGGCTGTCGGGCCGAGACCCGACATTAAAACAACCGTCGCGTTAGCGACACAGCACAAAATCAAACGTTATAAGGCGTAGAAATCCAATCCCGCAACACCGCCTCATCCCGCTCCGGCAAATAAGCAAAATCCCCGGAAATATCCTTATAAACCGCATCGGCGCTGTGGGTGGATACCAACTTGCCTTTGACCATGTAAAAAAACCAAGCAAACGGATAACCGGCTTGCCGGTCGAAGCGATTTAATACATTACTTAACGCACTGCCTTTCTTGCCGGCAAAGTCTTCCAGATGCGGCAGGTTGTTTTTGTGGGTGTTGACGATTTCCACGTTGACGATTTGTTCGCCGAAACGGCCGGTGTGCCGATAAGGGCGGATGATCCAGTCTTCGGACATGCTGTGTTTTTGGCCGGCGCTGCTGCGGTTCCAGTCTTCCATGAAGCGTTGTACCGGATGTTCGCCGGGATGGCGCTCGTTAATCACTTCCATGAACAGCTTGACATCGGTCTTGCGCCGGTAGGTGTATCTGGAATGTCCGAAGCCGAAGCTCTCGATGCAAAAAGGTTGCAGCGGGTCGATGAATTCTTCCAGATCGTCGGGCGGATTGTTTTCATCCACCAGCATTCGATCAGAGACTTCGTGAGTCTTGTCAATTTCGATCAAGGTAAAGTCTTCGGCTTTAGTGCCGGTCTGCACCACAAAATACAGGGTTTTACCGGTTTGCTTGGTGGCGATCAGTTTTTGCTCCAGCGTGTAATCGATCAGGGTTTGCAGGTTTTGCCCGCATTCCAGATAGGTGCGTTCCACCCATTCGATTAAATCGCTGGCGATGCGTTTGCCGTCCATATCCACCACGCCGCCCAGCCGGTACCATTCGTCGCCCGTCAAAGCCAGGCGGATAGGATGGTCTGGAATCAGCGCCTGGAGTTTGCTGAGCAGCAAATCGTCGGTTTGGCCGGGGATGATTTTTTTACAGCAATCGGTAATGTCTTGTCCGGCAAGATTGAGTCTTGATTCAGTCATGATCGGCTTCAGGTGTGGAGTTGGAATGTAAGCGTTGCTGCACCAGTTCGCGGACATCCGGTTCCGGATCGTCGGCTAGTCCGGCTAGTTGCGCGGGATCAACCTTTAGAGCCGCCGTGTAGCGCACGACCCAGTCGTCGTCGTTTAACAGCATGGCGGCGTCTTCCGGCGACATGCGTTCCGCGACGATGCGCCGTACATCCGGCGAACGGTCGTTGGCCATTAGCCCCAGGCTGACTTCCGGCAGCCTTTCGGCAACGCGTTTGCGTACTTGTAAGTCGTCGTCTTTGATGAAACGGAACAAGCGGCCCGGCGGCAGACGTTTGGCGACCATTAAGCGCACGATGTAGTCGGGGTCGTCGGCCAGCAATTCCAGGTGTTCCAGATCAATGCGGTCGGCGACCGTCATGCGTACTTCGCGGTCCGGGTCGTTGATCAGGGCGATTAATTGCTGGGTCGGCAGGCGGAAAGCTACGGCGCGGCGCACCACTTCGTCTTCGTCGGTGATGAGCGCCGACAAGGCTTTTAGCGGTGCGTAACGCACGGCGATGGCGCGGCGTTCCCAGAACGGATCTTGCAGATAATGCGCGGCATAGGCCGGATTAACCCGAAAGAAACGGTCGATTTGCCGACCGCTATTTATGAACACGCAGGTATCACCGGGCATGCACCGGCCCATCAGCAGGGTTTTCCCGCGGAATGGGCAGAGGCTGCAATCGGCGACGGGCAGAGTAACAGGGCTGTCTTGTTCCGCCATATTATCGCCTTATTCGGGGATAACTTCGGCGATCACAATGCCTGAGGCATTTTCGTAATTATCGGTAATGCGTAAGCAATGTTCGCGGCCATCGACCAGATACAGGTTAAAGCCCGTACCTTCCAATAACGGTTCATTGTTGGGCAGGTCGTCATCCATGCAATAGGTGAAATGGACGCCGGGGTATTCGCCGCGTAGTCCACTGACGACGGTTTCGTTCAAGGCTTGGCCGTTAATTTTCTCGGCTATGGTTTGCAGTTGCTCTGGACTAATCATCGCTAGGATTCCTGTTTGAAACAAACGCGTTGCACGGGCTGGATGCCCATCGATTTAGCCAGCCACGGTGGCGGAGCATGCGCTAAAACGATTTGCAGCTGCTTGATAATTTGAGTGATGGCTTCGCCCTGATCGGCTTTGACCGGATGAATGCCGTATTTGATAATTTTCGCCGCCGCCGGACCGCCGATAGAGGCAATATACAGCACTCGGCAATCGGCTATCAGTTCCGCGCGATACACATTCTTGTCGTCATGCTGCCGTTGCGCGTCGCTATCGATGCTGCGCACATCGATGAGGCGGGCGTCGTCCGCGGCAATCTGATAAATCAAAAACTGTCGGCACGAGCCAAAATGACCGCTGATGTGCTGCGGATCGTCGCTGCCGATGGCAATTCGGATCGAGCTGGCGGATGCAATTGTCTGGCAGGGATCGGCTATCGGCGGCGCTGCTTCCTCGCTGTTTTGCAGGATGCGCAACGATTCACGGATACTGTCGGCGTCGGCCACAATGCCGAAATTGTTTAAAGCTTGTTGGAACTGGGCTTTGCCGAGTTCGGCCAGGCTTTTGTCGTTTAAAGCCGTGCCGGTACAGGCACGTAGCACGGAGATAAACAGTTTGGGAGGGGTATCGGGCAGGGCGCGAGCCGCAAGCCCGATGCGCAGTGCCAGTTCCCGGGTTAAGGTAGACTGGCTCATGGCGTCAAGCCACTAAAGGCAGAATGCAGTTGTCGATTGGGCAAACCTTGACGCATTGCGGTTCGTCGTAATCGCCATTGCATTCCGTGCAGGTTTTTTTGTTGATTTCAAAAACAATCGCCCCTTCCTTGATGGAGTCGGTAGGGCATACCGGCAGGCAATCGCCGCAGGAGATGCATTCTTCGGCAACAATATACAGAGACATGGCTTTATTCCTCCGATAACCGTTTAGCTTGCAAGGTTGTAGGGATTTTAGGCGGAGGCGACAGTGGATCAAAGTAATATTTCGATCCGTCACCCAAAACCACTTCACCGCCCCATTTATCGGCGCTGTCGAATTCTAAGGATTCGATGGTTTCTTCCAGGTCTTTTTTGGCGATGTAGAACAGCAATTTGCCGTCTTCGCGTTTCCTGAGCATGACGCTAGGCATTGGGTTTCTCCAGACAAGTGTAGGTCGGGTTAAGCCTGCGCTGTAACCCGACGCGATTTGGTTTGACTAGCTTAAGAAAGCGGTGGGCGCCGCCGTCGGTGCCCACCCTACGATTAACGAATCAAATCGTAGTTGTAGTCAGTGGTTCCCATACCTTTGGTTTCTTTGTCCAACTGCTCCAACAAGGCATTAACGATGGTGGTCAGCATGTACATGCCGCCTTCGTAGCCCAATGTGGTCATACGGTGCAAGTGGTGACGATCGAAGATGGGGAAGCCGATGCGGATCAACGGTACTTCGAACTCTTCGCCTTTGTAGAAGGTGTCGCGTTGGATAAATTTGCCGTAGGAGTTGCCGATCATGAAGTCCGGTTTGTTGGTGAACATCAATGAACGGAAGTGCCACAAATCCTTACCGATATGTACCGTCGCTTCCTGGCCGTAAGGAGAGGCTTTCAACACTTCTTCAACCGCTTTTTTGTAACGTTTGTTCGCGTGGTTGACTAACACGTCTGTTACCTCGGCGCCCATTTCCAGCAGGAATTTGGTCATACCCAAAGCAAAGTCTGCGTCGCCGTACAGGGCAAATTTTTTGCCGTGTAACCAAGCGTGTGAGTCAGTCATCATGTCCACATAACGACCGCGTTCCACTTCCAGTGATTTTGGAATCGGTTTGCCGGTCAGTTCGGAGATTTTCATTAGGAACTGGTCGGTCCATTCCAAGCCCATTGGGATGTTCAGCTTAGGTGCGTCATGTTTCCAACTGTTTTCCAAGAATTTTTTGGTTTTTTCCAATTGCCAAGGTTGCAACAGAATGGTCGTAATCGCATTCGGCGCGTCTTTGACTTCGTCGATGGTGGTGCCACCGGCATACATGTTGAAGTGGCCGTCAGCTGGCGTATCCAACACTTCGGTAGGATCGCTCAACAAAGTGTGCTCAACACCCATTTCGTTCAGCATCCGGTGAATCACGCGGAAGTTGCCCAAATAAGTTTCAAAGCCAGGGACTAAGTTGATTTTGTTGTTACTGCCAACTTCGTATTTACCGTCAGGCATCACACCTTTCTCAAGGGTGAAGTAGCGGGCAATACCTTCGAACATGTTATCCCAACCCGTGGTATGGCTACCAACGAAGCTAGGGGTGTGCGCAAATGGCACAGGGTAGTCTTGATCGACGTGGCCTTCTTTTTTCGCGTTGTTGATGAACGCGTTCAAGTCGTCGCCGATCACTTCCGCCATACAAGTGGTTGATACTGCGATCATGGTGGGTTTGTACAGGGCTTTCGCGTTTTCCAAACCGGCAAACATATTTTTCTGACCGCCGAATACCGCCGCGTCTTCAGTCATAGAGTCAGATACGCAAGAGATAGGCTCTTTGAAATGACGGTTGAAGTAAGTCCGGAAGTAAGCCACGCAGCCTTGTGAACCGTGCACGTAAGGCATGGTTTTTTCGAAACCCAGTGCGCAAAGTACCGCGCCCAGAGGTTGGCAAGCTTTGGCAGGGTTAACCGTGATCGCTTCACGTTGGAAGTTTAGATCTTGGTATTCCTGGGTAGTTGTCCATTGGAACACTTCATCAATCGTGTCTTGCGGATGACGTTCTTCGTACTGTTCACGTTTGTTGGCCAAGCTTTCCTTGTACTCGTCATTTCTGAATAAAGGATAACTGGGTTCTATTTTATCGACATTTTGGCTCATGATAATCTCCTAACGCGCCACTAATCTGTGGTCCGGCGTTGATTGGATTTTGCCGGGAATCAAATCCCGACCGACATTTTGGCACCTAGTAAGGTGGACACAGGCCCACCCTTCCGGGAATTAAGGTGGGTAATACCCACCTTACGGATTACGCAACCGCTTTGACGGGTTCGCTCTCGGTCGCCTCGGTTTTCCAAGGGGCTTTGAAGCTTTTCCAGCAAGGATTGTTAATGGTCATGTCCATATCGCGGGCGAAAATGGCGAAACCGTCGTAGCCGTGATAAGGGCCTGAGTAATCCCAGGAGTGCATTTGGCGGAAAGGCACACCCATTTTTTGGAAAATGTATTTTTCTTTGATGCCGGAGCCGACTAAGTCAGGTTGGACTTTTTTCACGAACTCTTCGAATTCGTAGCCGGTGACGTCGTCATACAACAAGGTCGCGTTGCCCATTTCCTTGATGGTACGGTCGTAGTCGTCGTTGTGACCGAACTCGTAACCGGTACCCACCACTTCCATGCCCAAATCTTCATAGGCACCGATAACGTGGCGAGGACGCAGACCGCCGATGTACAACATCACGCGTTTGCCTTCCAGGCGTGGTTTGTATTTAGCAATGACTGCATCGTATTCGGCTTTGTAGCGTTCGATCACGCGCTCAGCACCTTCTTTGATGGTGTCATCGAAGTGAGCAGCGATTCTGCGCAAAGACTCGGCGATTTTGGTCGGGCCAAAGAAGTTGTACTCGATCCAAGGGATGTTGTACTTTTCTTCCATGTGGCGGGCGATGTAGTTCATCGAACGGTAGCAGTGAATCAGGTTCAGTTTCACTTTTGGGGTTTTTTCGATCTCGGCAATGGTACCGTCGCCAGACCATTGAGCCACAACGCGCAGACCCATTTCTTCCAACAGGGTACGTGAAGCCCAAGCGTCACCACCAATGTTGTAGTCGCCGATCACGGCTACGTCGTATGGTGTGGTTGGGAAGCTTTCGTCGCCATCGCGATTTTCCAAAACCCAGTCGCGGATCGCGTCGTTAGCGATATGGTGACCCAGTGATTGTGAAACCCCACGGAAACCTTCGCAACGTACCGGAACGATAGTTTTGTTGTACTCTTTGTTTTTAACTTTTGAAACCGCTTCGATGTCGTCACCGATCAAACCGATTGGGCACTCAGATTGAATGGAGATGCCTTTGTTGAGCGGGAACAAGGTTTCGATTTCGTCGATACATTTGGCCAGTTTTTTGTCACCGCCGAATACGATGTCTTTCTCGGTAAAGTCCGAGGTAAAGTTCATGGTACCGAAGGTGTTGACGCCTGTTGTACCTACATAATAGTTACGGCGACCGGCGCGGGAATATTGTCCACAGCCAACCGGACCGTGTGAAATATGGATCATGTCCTTAATAGGACCCCAAACCACCCCTTTGGAACCGGCATATGCGCAACCACGAATGGTCATGACGCCGGGCAGGGATTTACGGTTGGACGTGATACATTTATTTGATTTTTCCAAGCTTTGATCGTTGATGGCCAAATGTTTGGCGCGATCAGCTTTGGCTTTTTCGGGATAGACTTCCAGCACTTCTTGAATAAGCGCTTCGGTCTCTTCTCTTGTCATGGCTGCCATGATGAAATCCTCCTGGTAGTCGTGGGTAATCCCCCACAGACCTGTTAGGAACAATGCGAAAGCAGGTTGAGCTGGCTTAAGAGCCAACCCAACCTACATACTGATTAAGCGGTGGCTTCTGCGGCTGCGGTTACACCAACAACGCTTTCGTCAACTTCTTCCATAACGCCGAATTCCATCAGCAGGTCTTCCAATTCGTCCATCGTGATGGGAGTTGGGATGACCAGGTTGGTGTTAACGATGATTTTGTTGGCCAAGTCGCGGTACTCTTGCGCTTGTTTGGCTTGTGGTTCGTACTCGATCACAGTCATACGGCGGATTTCCGCACGTTGTACAACGTTGTCGCGTGGTACGAAATGGATCATGTGTGTGCCCATTTTTCTGGCCAATTCCATGATCAGTTCGTCTTCGCGAGCGGTTTGACGTGAATTGCAGATCAAACCGGCTAAACGTACGCCGCCTGAGTTAGCGTATTTCACGATACCTTTAGCGATGTTGTTGGCAGCATACATAGCCATCATTTCGCCTGAGCAAACGATATAAATTTCTTGCGCTTTGTTTTCACGAATGGGCATCGCGAAACCGCCGCACACAACGTCACCCAATACATCGTAGAATACGAAGTCGAGGTCGTCGGTGTAAGCACCTTCTTCTTCCAAGAAGTTGATCGCGGTGATAACACCACGGCCGGCGCAACCTACGCCTGGCTCTGGACCGCCTGACTCAACGCATTTAATGTCGCGGTAACCCACTTTCAATACGTCTTCCAGTTCCAAGTCTTCTACGCTGCCGGCGTCGGCTGCCATTTGCATGATGGAGTTTTGCGCTTTCGCATGCAGAATCAAACGAGTAGAATCGGCTTTAGGGTCGCAACCGACGATCATTACTTTTTTGCCAAGCTCTGCCAAGCCAGCAACCAGATTTTGCGTGGTGGTAGATTTACCGATACCACCTTTACCGTAAATAGCACATTGACGTAATTTCGCCATGATCTTCTCCTCTTGAGTAGGTGTTGTTAATAACAACCTGATAATTGCAATGGCCGTGCCAAAGTTTTTTTGTTTTTTAAGTCTTTGAAAATAAAGGTTAAAAAATAATATTTCTAGTTTTTTCGATGGTCGGATTAGCAACATTCTTTGTAAGGCCTGTTATCTAACCAACATAAATCGCGGGGTTTTTATATGGAGGCGGAGGGTTGGTGCGTATTCGTCTCGGATTTTGGTCCCGGTGCTTTAGCGATCACACTCTATAATTGATGCCAATCTTGGGCGCCAGGCATAAGCAGGCGTGTATCCGGTTTTATCACGGGACGTGTATGTGGCGGGTTGCAGCCACATTTTTTACCTGGGAACGGTTACCCATGTGGTATTTCTCATATTAAATAGTGATATTGTCTTTGTATGTTCTTTAAGAATTGGTGGCCTTTCCGTCGCAAGCTGAAAAATCAGGCGAAGAAGGATGATTCCTTCGATGTCAATCAGCGCATCTACACGCCGGTTAGCCAGTTGACCGTCGGCATGTATGTCATCGAATTGGACCGGCCTTGGTTGGAGAGTCCGTTCTTATTTCAAGGATTTGAACTGGAAACCGAAGCGGATATCCGCGCGGTAAAAGATGTCTGCCAGTACGTTTACATCGACGCCACCCGCAAAAGAAAACGCCCGGTCCAGGCTAAAACCACTCAAGACAGTTTGTTAAGCGAAAGCAATATTGATTTTGGTGCGCCGCCGCCGCCAAAGCTAAGCGTTTTCGAGAAAGAGTTTGCTCGTGCCGAACATGTTCATAAAGAAGTGGAGCAGTTGGTATCTAACTTTATGGAGCGCATCGCCAATGGCGAAGGCATAGACACCAAGGCCGCCAAAGAAGCGGTCGCGCAATGCGTCAACAGTATTTTGCATTCGCCGGATGCTTTTTTGTGGCTGAACCAGCTCAAGAACAAAGACAAATACACCGCCCAACATAGCTTGAATGTTTGCGCCTTAGCAATTGTGTTGGGACGATACCTGAATTTTTCCGTAGCCAACCTCAACAATGTCGGTTTGTGCGGGATGATGCACGACATGGGTAAAATGCTGGTGCCTTTGGATATTCTGAATAAACCCGGCAAGCTGGAACCCGAGGAGCTGGCGATTATGCGCTCGCATGCCGCTCTGGGCTACGAACTGCTCAAGTCCAGCGATCAAATGTATCCAGGGGCGATAGACACGGCCTATTCTCACCACGAAACCCTGGACGGCAAAGGCTATCCCCGGCGCATTGGCGAAAGAGGAATTTCGCTGTTTACCAGAATCGTCACCATCGTGGATATGTACGATGCCATCACCAGCGACCGGGTGTATCAGAAAGGCCGGACGCATCTGGAAGCGACCAATATCCTGGCCAATATGGCCGGCTCTCAGCTGGACGAGCGTTTGGTGATCAAATTTATAGAATGTTTGGGCGTTTATCCGCCCGGCAGTATCGTCATGATGACCAATGGTTACATTGCGATTGTGGTGGAAGTGAATGAATTGCAGAAGCTGCGCCCCAAAGTCATCATGTTGCTCGATGCTCAGAAACAGCGGATTCCGGAAACAATCGTCAATCTAGCGGATATGTTGCTGGACGAACACGGTAAGGTGTTGACTATCAAAGGCATTGTCAAAGCCCAGGATTACAACATAGACATCAAAAAATATTATCAACAAGGCGTTTTGCAAAAGGGATTTGCGAATGAAAAACGCTAGGCTACCGTAGGAATCCCGACGTTTAGAGCAACTCTGCTAAAATAAGCAACCTGGCGATGGTCACGAAAGGGATTGTTTGTGGGTTTATCGTCCGTATTCTTTTGCCAAGCCTAGCCAAGGCTATAAATTTTCTTGAGGCGTCTTGGATTAAATGTACAGAAAAAATAGGGTAGTACACGGATTTACGCTGATGGAGATGCTGTTGGCGGTCGCTATTATGGCGGTGTTGACGGCCATTGCGATACCTGCCTACAACGGTTATATCGATAAGACTAAGAACGATCTTGCCATTAGCTACCTGATAGGCATCCAAATGGAAATCGAACGGTATTACACCCGCGAATTTCGCTACCCGAATGCACTTAGCGACATCACCTCCGTTCTTCCAAACAACGGTAAGGACCCTTGGGGTAGAGACTATGTCTATCTCAATATCATTGAAGGCGGTCCGGGTACCCACGGCGATGTACGCAAAGATGGCGCGCTTAACCCGATCAATACCAAATACGATTTGTACAGCCTGGGTAAAAATGGTGTCACAAAAAAGCAGATTAGTCTGAAGGACAGTCTGGACGACATTATCCTGGCCCGCGACGGCGGTTTCGTCGGTCTGGCCGCTGATTTCTGAGTAAACCATCGGCGATGGGTAACAGACTATCTTTTAGCGGTAGTAAAGTTGCCCGCCGCATTCTGTTTTCTTTCGTGCTGGCCGCGCTGATTCCTATTGTCATTCTGGGTGTACTTTCCTTTCAACAGGTGAAGCAGCAGCTGCAAGAGCAGACTGCCAAGGCATTACAGAGAGGTTGTAAGGATTACGCCTACGGACTGGTCAGTCGTTTGCTGTTTGCCGAAAGCTCTCTGCGACTGGCGGCCTTGAAAATTCATAAATCCAGCAATAGTGATAAGCCGGTCGCGCTGGCCGGCGAACAATGGCTGCAAGGCCAATTCACCGGGTTGGCGGTGCTGCGGGCCGATGGCCAACCCTCCACATTATCCCGAGACAACACGGCAATACCGACGCTGACGCCAGAAGAGCTAGCGCAGATTGTGATCGGGAAAACGTTGATTAAACCGGTGAGTGGTCAGCGGCTTGAAGACAATCGTTTGTGGATGGCCATCAATCTAGTCGAAAACTCACCGAAAGCCGGCATCCTGATGGCCGAATTGAAACCCGACTTGTTATGGAATTCCGAAACTATCGATCCCAACAATCTGCTATGGGTGATGGCTGCCGACTCGATACAGATATTGTTCGCGCTGGAGCAAGATTTCGATCCGTCTCCGGAGCTTAGGGCGCAAGTCGCACAAGCCAATAGCGGCCGCTTCTCGTGGCAAAGGGACGGCGAAGCCTACCTCGGTGCGTATTGGAAGCTGCCGGTCGCTACGCTATTTTTCGGTCCGGACCTAATCATCGTGCAAAGCCAGCCTGAATCGCTGGCGTTTGCGGCAATCAAGCAATTCAGCGCGATTTACCCGCCCGTGATTCTGCTGGCCGCGCTGATTGTCGTGTATTTGAGCAGCAGGTTGATTGCTAATTATTTAACGCCGCTCGAACGCTTAAAAATCGGCACCCAACGGGTTGCCGACGGCAATCTGGAATGTCGAGTAGATATTCATAGCCACGACGAATTTGAAGAGTTGGCGGATTCGTTCAACGAAATGACGCGCCGCCTGCGCAGCCAGTTCGATATTCTCGCCACGATGGCGGAAATCGACCGTCATATTCTCTCCGCCTTAAATGCCGAAGATATTATCGACACCGCGCTGAATCGCTTGCCCAGCATATTGTTTTCCGATTTGATTTCCATCGCCGCCGTCAATCCCGATACCGGTATCGCCGACGAGATTCGGGTTCGGCGCAGCGGGCACGATACCGAAACATTAGCCGAACCGGTGATTCTGAACCAACAGGATGTGGCGGATTTGCGCGCCATGCAAAATGGCGTGCTGGAGATTGCTAACGACGACGAGCAGATGTCCGAGTATTTGCAGGTACTCGGCGTGTCCGGCGCATGGCGCTATTTGCTAGTTCCCGTTCATGTCAGCGGCGCACTGGCTTCGCTTATTTGCTTGGGTTATCAAGCGCCGAAACAGATTCCACCGGAATCGCGCAACGCGGCCATCAACTTCGGCGACCGCATCGCCGTCGCGCTGTCCAATGCCGCCTGGGAAGAGAAGCTATACCAACATGCACATTACGACTCCCTGACCGGTTTGCCCAATCGCTTGGTACTGCATGACAGGCTGGGGCAGGAAATCGCGCGAGCCCGGCGCGATGACGCGCAGCTGGCGGTATTTTTTATGGACTTGGATCGCTTCAAAAACGTCAACGATTCCCTGGGGCACTCGGCCGGCGACGAATTGCTGCGGCAAGCGGCGCGGATTTTTCTCAATTGCGTTAGAGCGACCGATCTGGTTGTCAGACTGGGCGGTGACGAGTTTGTCATCGTGATCGGTGAATTGCATACTCAGCATAACCCGGCGGCCTTCGTCAGCGCGGTTGCCGAGAAAGTTCTGGCCGCGCTGAAGCAACCCGTGACGGTGGCCGGACTGCCCATGACCGTGACGACCAGTGTCGGGATTGCTCTGTTTCCCGACGATGCCGACAACGTGCCGGATTTGTTAAAGAATGCCGATGCCGCCATGTACCATGCCAAGAGCGAAGGGCGCGCCAATTTCCGGTTTTATTCGCCGGAGCTGAATGCGGCGGCATTGGAAAATATCAAGCTGGAGCAAGAACTGCGCGGTGCGATTGGCAGAAATGAACTGCTGGTGTTCTACCAACCCAAGGTGGATTGGGATGGCCGCATTGTCGGCGCCGAAGCGCTGATCCGCTGGCGACACACCGAGCTGGGCATGATTTCGCCGGCCAAATTCATCTCGTTGGCCGAGCAGACGAGTTTGATTGTGGAGATCAGCGATTGGGTGTTGGAGCAAACCTGTTTATGGGTGAACGCTTGCCATGCCCAAGGACTGGGGCCCTTGCGGATTTCTGTTAATCTTTCCGCCGTCGATTTTAAGCATCCGGAATTAGTCGAGAAAATCGCGGCGGTGTTGAGCAAAACCGGCACAGACCCAAAATTCATCGAACTGGAACTCACCGAGTCGGTGGCTATCGGCAACATCAAGACCTGCATCGAACGCATGCACCATTTGAAAGCACTAGGACTAACCCTGTCTATGGACGATTTCGGGACCGGTTTCTCCTCACTGTCCTATCTAAAAGAATTGCCGCTGGATGTGCTAAAGATCGATCAATCGTTTGTCCGGCAGCTGGAAAACGATGACAGTAGCGCGGCCATTGTCCGGGCGATTCTGGCGCTTGCCGACGGCTTGGGTATGGAGACCATCGCCGAGGGCGTCGAAACCGCAGCGCAACTTGAACTATTGAAACAACATCACTGCGGCTTATTTCAAGGCTACTTATTCAGTCGCCCCGTGCCTACCGACGAATTTTTAAGCTTGTTGCAGGCCGACGCTGCCAAACGTGGCGCAGAATTGCCGGCTGTTAGTTCGAACTAAACCAGCGGCGGCCCCAGGCACTGACACCATCCAGATATAGATACACCACCGGCGTGGTGTACAAGGTCAGCAATTGACTGAAAATCAAACCGCCGACGATGGAAATCCCCAACGGTTGGCGCAGTTCCGCGCCGTAACCCGAACCCAAAGCCAACGGTAGCGCGCCCAGCATCGCCGCCAGTGTGGTCATCATGATCGGCCGGAAGCGCAATAAACAGGCCTGGAAGATGGCTTCCTCGGCGCTCAGTCCGCGGTGGCGTTCGGCGTCCAAGGCAAAATCGATCATCATGATCGCGTTCTTCTTCACAATGCCGATCAGCAAAATGACCCCGATCAAGGCGATGATGCTGAACTCGGTATCGCAGGCCAGCAAGGCCAGCAAAGCGCCGACTCCGGCTGAGGGCAGGGTGGACAAGATCGTCAGTGGGTGGATATAGCTTTCGTAGAGCATGCCGAGCACGATGTAGATGCTCAACAGCGCCGCCGCGATTAACCAGGGTTGGTTGCGCAGCGATTCCTGAAAAGCTTTGGCCGAGCCCTGAAAACTGCCGCGCACCGCCGCCGGCGTGCCGAGATCGCGCAGGGTTTGTTCGATGAATTGGGTGGCGGTGGACAGCGATGTGCCGGGCATCAGGTTAAACGACACGGTGGCGGCGGCAAACTGGCCTTGATGGTTGACGGTCAGCGGCGCGTTGCTGGTCTGGAAACTGGCCAGCGTCGCCAGCGGAATTTGGGTGCCGGTGTTGTTGCTGACGTAAAGCTGTTGCAAGGTGCGCGGGTTTTGCCAGTATTCCGGCGCCAGTTCCAGCACCACCCGGTATTGATTCAGCGGCTTGTAAATCACCGACACCTGGCGTTGCCCAAAGGCGTTGTTCAAGGCGGTATCGATAGCCGCCTGACTGACGCCCAGGCTGGCGGCTTTGTCTCTATCCACCACCAGCGATATTTGCCGGCCCTTGTCTTGCTGATTGGTGTTGACGTCGGTCAGCTCCGGCCGCTTGCGCAGCGCCGCGACGATCTTGGGGGTCCATTCGCGCAGCAGGTTCAAGTCTTCGGATTGCAAGGCAAATTCGTACATGGCCGCCGAGCCGCGACCGCCGATGCGTAAATCCTGCACCGGCTGCAAGAACAGGCTGGCGCCGGGTTCGTCGGCCAGTTTTTCCCGCATGCGCCGGCTGATTTCAGCCATCGGCGCGTCACGCTGTTCGGGTGGTTTCAGCACCGCAAACATCAGGCCGGCATTAGTGTTTTGCATGCCGCCGGCGAAGCCGACCACCGCAGTCACGGCCGAGTCTTGCCGCAAAATATCGACAAAATCGTGCAGCTTGGTCTGCATGGCTTGAAAGGAAATGCTTTGATCGGCCTGGATGGCGCCGCTGAGCCGGCCGTTGTCCTGCACCGGGAAAAACCCTTTCGGCACGATGATATACAGGTAAACATTCAAGCCGATGCAAGCCAGCAGCACCGTCAACATCAGTTTGGGATGGTGCAGCGCCCAACTCAAACTGCGGCGATAGCCGTTTTGCAAGCGCTGGAACTGCGCTTCCAACCAAGCCGACAGCTTGCCGGGGGTATGATTTTCCTCCGGTTCCAGCCAGCGGGCGCAGAGCATCGGCGTCACTGTCAAGGACACCACCAGCGACACCAGTACCGCCGCCGATAAAGTCACGGCAAATTCTCGAAACAGCCGGCCGACGATGCCGCCCATCAATAATATTGGCGTGAAGACGGCGATCAGGGACAAACTCATCGCCAGCACGGTAAACCCCACTTCGCCGGCACCACGTAAAGCGGCCTGGAACGGCGGCACGCCGTTTTCGATATGCCGGCTGGTGTTTTCCAAGACCACGATGGCGTCATCCACGACAAAGCCGGTAGCGATGGTCAAAGCCATCAACGACAGATTGTCCAGGCTGTAATCGCATAAATACATCACCGCGCAGGCGCCGATCAGCGATACCGGCACCGCGACCACCGGGATCAGCGTGGAGCGCAGCCGGCGCAGAAATAGCAATACCACCAGGATTACCAACACCACCGCGATCAACAAACTGCGTTCCACTTCATCGACCGAGGCGCGGATGGTTTGCGAACGGTCCGAGACAATCGACAATTCCATGGCCGCCGGCGTCAGCGCGCGCAATTGCGGCAGCATGGCTTTGACGTGTTCGACCGTGTCGATGATATTGGCGCCGGGTTGTTTATTGATGATCAACAACACCGCCGGCTGGCCATTCTTCAGGCCGGTACTGCGCAAATCTTCCACCGAATCCACCGCCGTCCCCAGATCGGCGATGCGCACCGGCGCACCGTTGCGGTAAGCGACGATCAAGGGCAGGTAATCGGCGGCGTGTTCGGCCTGGTCGTTGGCGTGAATTTGCCAATGCCGCTCGCCAGTTTCCAGCGCGCCTTTGGGGCGATTGGCGTTACTGGCGTTGATGGCTTGGGCGACTTGATCCAGGCCGATGCCGTATTGTGCTAACGCGCCGGGATTCAGTTCCACCCGTACTGCCGGCAGCGAGCTGCCGCCGACATTGACCTGGCCGATGCCGGGCAACTGGCTGATTTTTTGCGCCAATATCGTCGAGGCTGTGTCGTACATTTGACCGCGGCTGAGCGTGGTGGAGGTGAGCGCCAGAATCAGAATCGGCGAATCGGCCGGATTGACTTTACGGTAATTGGGCCGGTTGGGCAGATTGCTGGGCAGCAGGCTGCTGGCGGCATTGATCGCGGCTTGCACGTCGCGGGCCGCGCCGTCGATGTCGCGATTTAAATCGAATTGCAAGGTGATCCGGGTCGAGCCCAGGGAACTGGCCGAAGTCATTTCGCTGATGCCGGCAATGCGGCCCAGCGCCCGTTCCAGCGGCGTGGCGACCGTGGCCGCCATAGTTTCCGGACTGGCTCCCGGCAGGTTGGCGGATACCGAAATGGTCGGAAAATCCACTTGCGGCAAGGGCGCGACCGGCAGTTGCAGGAAGGCGATGATGCCGGCCAGTGCCACACCGAGCGTCAGCAGCGTGGTAGCAACCGGGCGGTAGATGAACAGTGCCGAGATATTCACGGCTGGCGGTCGCCGCTGTCGGCTAAAGGCGATTCGGCCGCGCCGCTTAGTCGGCGGGCCAGCCGGTCCAAGCTCAAGTAAATCACCGGCGTGGTGTACAGCGTCAGCAATTGGCTGAGCAACAAACCGCCGACCATGCTGATGCCCAAAGGATGACGCAATTCCGAGCCAACGCCGCTGCCCAGCATCAAGGGCAGGGTGCCCAGCAAAGCGGCCAGCGTTGTCATCAGAATCGGCCTAAAGCGCAGCAGGCAGGCCTGGAAAATCGCTTCGCGCGGCGGCAGGCCTTGCTTGCGCTCGGCTTCCAGCGCAAAGTCTATCATCATGATCGCGTTCTTTTTGACGATGCCGATCAGCAGCACGATGCCGATCACCGCGATGATGCCCAAATCGTTGCCGGACAACTGCAAGGCCAGCAGCGCGCCGACCCCGGCCGAGGGCAGCGTGGACAGAATGGTGATGGGATGAATATAGCTCTCGTACAGCACGCCCAGCACGATATACACCGTGACGATGGCGGCCAGGATCAGCCACAGCGTGCCGCTGAGCGAGGCGTTAAACGCCAGTGCCGCGCCCTGATAATCGCTTTGTACCGCTAACGGTAAACCAATGTCCTGCTTTGCCTGTTCGATAGCTTGAATGGCGTCGCCCAATGCGGCGCCCGAGGGCAGGTTGAAGGAAATGGTCGCGGACGGAAACTGATCCAGATGGTTGATAGCCAGCGCGGTCTGCCGTTCGGAAATGCTGGCCAGGGCCGACAGCGGCACCTGGCTGCCATTGCTGGAAGGAATCCGCAGCTCTTGCAAGCCTTCCGGGCCGCTCTGCTGCTTGGGGTCTACTTCCAACACCACCCGGTACTGATTGGACTGGGTAAAAATGGTCGAGACCAAGCGCTGGCCGTAGGCGTTGTATAAAGCGTTATCGATGTCGGCGGTGCTCACCCCAAGCCGGCTGGCGCTGGCGCGGTCGATTTCGATATAGGCTTGCAGGCCTTGGTCCTGCACGTCGCTGGCGGCATCGGCGATACCGGGCAGGGCGCGCATGCGCTCGACCAGGCGTTGGGTCCAGCGGTTTAACTCTGTTAGATCCACGGTCTGCAAGGTAAATTGGAACTGGGTGCGGCTGACCCGGTTTTCCAAAGTCATGTCTTGCACCGGTTGCAGATAGACCGATATACCCGGCACGTCGGCCAGGCGCGGACGCAGACGTTCGATTACAGCCGTGGCGCTGTCGCGTTGGGCTTGCGGTTGCAGGTTGATTAAAAAGCGGCCGCTGTTCAGGGTCGGATTACTGCCGTCCACGCCAATAAACGACGACAGGCTGGCCACGGCCGGATCGGCCAGGATCTGTTGAGCCATGGCTTGCTGGCGTTCGGCCATCGCCGCGAAGGAAATGCTGGGCGGCGCCTCGGTAATGCCTTGAATCAGGCCGGTGTCCTGGATGGGGAACAGGCCTTTGGGCATGGCCGCGTATAACAACACGGTCAACGCCAGCGTGGCGATAGCGACCAGCAGCGTCAGGCCTTGGCGCTTTAGGACCCATTCCAGGCTGCGGCCGTAAGCAGCGATGACTTTGTCGAGGAAGCCCACGTGTGAGTCATGGCCGGCTGCGCTGGCCCGTAGCAGCCTCGCGCACATCATCGGCGTCAAGGTCAGCGACACCACCGCCGAGATCAGAATCGCCACCGCCAAGGTGATGGCAAATTCGCGAAACAGTCGGCCCACCACGTCGCCCATGAACAGCAGCGGAATCAGCACCGCCACCAGCGAGATGGTCAAGGAGATGATGGTAAAGCCGATTTGCTCCGAGCCTTTCAGGGCCGCCTGCAAGGGCGACTCGCCGCGTTCGCGGTAGCGGGAGATGTTTTCGATGACGACGATGGCGTCGTCCACCACAAAGCCGCTGGCGATGGTCAGAGCCATCAAGGTCAGATTGTTGATGCTGAAGCCGGCCAGGTGCATCACCGCAAAAGTACCCACCAACGACAGCGGTACCGCGACTGCCGGGATCACGGTTGCCGCCAGGTTGCGCAGAAAAAGAAAAATCACCATTACCACCAGCGCCACGGCCAGCAGTAACTCGAACTGCACATCGTGCACCGAGGCGCGGATGGTGACGGTGCGGTCGGTTAAAGGCAGCACTTCGACCGCGGCCGGCAAGGTCGCCCGCAGTTGCGGCAGCAACTTGTTGATGCGATCCACCACTTCAATGACATTGGCGCCGGGTTGGCGTTGGATATTGACGATGACGGCGGCTTTGTCGTTGGCCCAGGCTGCCAGTTTGACGTTTTCGGCGGCGTCGACCGCGTCGGCGACTGCGGATAGCCGCACCGGCGCGCCGTTGCGATAGGCCACCACCAAGTCGCGGTACTCAGCGGCCGAGCGTAGTTGATCGTTATTGTCGATGATGGCCGAGCGTTGCGGGCCGTCGAACATGCCTTTGGGTTGGTTGACATTGGCGGCGGCGATGGCGGCGCGCAGGTCTTCCAGACTCAGGCCGTAGGCGGCCAGTGCTTGGTGGTTGGCTTGTATCCTGACCGCCGGCCGTTGGCCGCCGCTGATGCTGACCAGACCGACGCCGGGCAATTGGGCGATTTTCTGCGCCAGACGGGTATCGACCAAGTCCTGGACTTTAGGCAAGGCCAGGCTGGATGACGTGACCGCCAAGGTCAAAATCGGCGTGTCGGCCGGGTTGACCTTGTTGTAAATCGGCGGCAGCGGCAGGTCTTTGGGCAGGAAATTGTTGGCGGCGTTGATGGCGGCTTGCACGGTTTGTTCGGCAATGTCCAGATCCAATGCCAGATCGAATTGCAGTGTCACCACGGACGCGCCGCCGGAGCTGGTCGAAGACATCTGTCGCAGACCGGGCATCTGCCCGAACTGGCGCTCCAGCGGCGCGGTAATCGCCGAGGTCGTCACTTCCGGGCTGGCGCCGGGATAGAGCGTCGTGACCTGAATCGTCGGGTAATCGACTTGCGGCAGCGCCGAGATCGGCAATAAGCGGTAAGTCAAAATGCCGGCCAGCAGCAGGGCCAGCATCAGCAAGGAGGTGGCGACCGGTCGCAGGATAAAGTGTCGCGACGGGTTGAAACCGGGAAGCGGGTTTTGCGCGGCGGCCATGTTTAGTTGGCGGTTTTGCCGGAGGCGGCCGGTTGGGTTTTATCGATTACCTTGACTTGGCTGCCTTCGCGCAGCTTGTCGGCGCCATCGACCACCAGTTTTTCGTTCGCGGCAATACCTTCCGGAATCGCGACCGTTTCGCCGTCAGCCGGTCCGACTTTTATCCGCTTTACGCTGATGGTGTTGTCGTCCTTCACTAGGTACACGAATGCGCCATTGGCCCCGTGCTGAATGGCCGCGCTGGGGACTAAGGTGGCCGCACGCAAGGTGTCCAGGCGCATTTTGATGTTGACGAACTGGTTGGCGAACAGGGTGCGGTCTTCGTTAGCAAATTGGGCTTTTAATTTCAGCGTGCCGGTGCTGGCGTCGATCTGGTTGTCCACCGCCAGCAGCTTGCCGCTGGCCAGTTTTTGCCGGCCGGCCCGGTCGTAGGCGTCGATGACCAGCGTCTCGCCGGAACGCCAGCGCCGCATAACCTCGGGTATCACATCTTCCGGCAGCGTGAACACCACCGAGATCGGCTGAATTTGGGTGATGACAGCCAGGCCATTGACGTCGCTGGCGCGGACCATGTTGCCTTGATCCACCAGCCGCAAACCGATGCGGCCTGATACCGGCGCGGTGATGCGGGCGTAACTCAGTTGCAGCTTGGCGTTGTCGAGCTGGGCGCGGTCGATCTCGACCGTACCGCGATATTGCTTAACTAGCGCGGCCTGGGTGGCGGTTTGCTGGGCGGCGATGGAATCTTGCTCCAGCAAGGTTTGGTAGCGAGCTTGGTCGATTTCGGCGTTTTTCAACAGGGCTTCGTCGCGCAGCAATTGGCCTTCGGCTTGTTGCACGGCCACTTGATAAGGGCGGGGGTCGATTTCGGCGAGCAGTTCGCCTTGTTTAACCGCTTGGCCCTCGCTAAACCCCACCCGGATCAGTTCGCCATCGACGCGGGAGCGCACTGTCACGGTATGCAGTGGCGTGACGGTGCCCAGGCCGTTCAGGTAAATCGGCAAATCGCCTTGCCAGCTTGAGGCGACTGCGACGCTGATGGGGATGTTTTCGTTGGGATTGGCGCGCGCGTCCTGGTTTTCCTGCGGATGCTGGTCGGCTCGGTGCAAATAATAGCCGCCCGTCGCGACCGTTAATAGGAGAATGGTCGCCCAGCGCCAGCGCGACCTCGGCTTTAATACGGAATAATCCTGATCCTGGTTCATAGCCATGCGAATATCAATAGTTAGGTGCCGGCTTCATGCCGGCCAGCCGAGTCTACCGGCACAACTAAAAAAGGCATCTTGAAGATGCCTTTTTCGGATTGTCGACCGATGTAGTGACGATCAATCGTAGTGGTAGTGCTTGCGCAAAGGTTTGACCACTTCCCATTCGCTGTCCAGACCTTCATGAAACATCACCAGGTCGCCCGGTAAAATCCGCACCGGCTCGCCGCCGACCGGGGTGACGATGATTTCGCCTTCCAGCACATAAGCGGTTTCGGTTTCGTCGAAATCGATGGTGAATTTGGAAATTTCTTTTTCCCAGATCGGCCAGCTCGATACGCCCAGCTCTTTTAAACGTTCTTCGCTGGGGTTATGTTCAACGGTAATTTGGCTCATGGGTTTCCTGTTTGATAAAGTTGATCGAGCGGCGAATTTTAGCATTGTTGCCGCGCCGCAGCTATGAATCGGTGGTTTCGTCCGGTAATTGCTTCAGATCGTCCGCGCGGCGCAGCCTGTTACGCCGCTCTGCCCCGACCGTGTGGTTGTCGGCATTGTTCTCCAACTTGGGCTCGCTTTGCTGGTAGATTTGAAATTCGGTGACGGAATTTATCGTGGTCAGCGTCTGCTCCTTATTTAAATAATCGTTAAGCCAGATCACCAGTAACGCGATTGCCAGGCTGGCCGCGCCAGCGATGCCGGCGTCCTGGCCGTAATCGGGTTTCACCGGCTTATCGGGGAGTGAGGCCCAATCCACGACATCCAGTTGCGGATTGCTTTGCCGTTGTTTGACGTCGATTTCCACCAGCCGTTGTTTGGTTTGCTGCAATAATTCTTCCAGCTTAAGCAGTTCTTCCTGCATCGTTTTGTGTTTGGCGAATTGATTGGTGTATTCGGCGGCTTTTTGTTTATGCTCGGCCATTTGCTTTTGAATGGTCACTACGGTGCGATGTGCGGCGCCGTAGGCGTTTTCGGCCTCTTGCGTGGCATAGCTTGAGCCGGCTTGTTCTTTGCTGGCAATTTTTTCATCCAGCTCGGCCAATTGGGTTTTTAAATTGCGCAAGCTGGGGTGAAATTCGATGTATTCGTCGGTGTATTGGCTTCTTTGCGCTTCCAGGCGTTCGCGCAGGCGCTCGGCTTGCTGGGTTAACACCGCCAGACTTTGCGAATCGGCTTCCGGCACCACGGCTTTGCCTTCGGCGATGGCAGCACGAATGGCGTCCAGTTTGGCCTTGGCTTTCGCTTCTTCTTCCAAGGCGGCGTTCAAGGAATTATTTAAACCTTGTAAGCGGGCGTGAGCCTCGTTATCGGTGCTCTCCAAGGAGAGGATGTCATGCTGCAAGCGGAACGATTCAATGTCCTGGCGTTTGTCGCGCACTTGTTGTTCAAGGCGAGTCAATTCCGATTTAATCGACGTACTGGCTTTATCGGTGATTTCGGCGATGTACTCCGCGCGAATTTGTTGGTAGGTTTTGATCCAAGTATTTAAGGCAATTTGCAGAAATTGCGGATGATTACCTTCAGCCGCCAATTGCACTAGATTGGTGTCCGCAACCGGTTTTACCTGGAACAGCTCTTTTAACTGATTGATATTCGGATGCTCGATACCATCCTGCTGTTTTAGCGTCTCGGCGGTTTTTTCCAATACGAGCTGTCCGAGCAAGACCTGCTTTTGAATGTTGACATGCTCCAGATCCGCCTCTACATGAGTTTGATCAACATCGGTTGCCGCAGTCGTCAATACCAAGGCTTGGCTTTCAAAAACCGCCGGCTGGAGAAAGACATAGGTTTCGGTAATTAGCAGCAAGGGCAGAAGCACCAGCAAAAATAAGGTCCGGCGCCGTAAACGGCGTGGCCAAGGTGTTGGATTGGAACGGTAAAAGTCGTCTCCGACGATCTGGAAATCATGGCGATAAGGAAACATCACGATTCTCTCCCTGGCGCTAAGTCCGCAGGTTATAGTTTTTGTTGTAATCCGCTTTGCGGAAAGTTTTTCTAAGCGATCCCTGCCGAGAAAATTTTTAACGCCCGGACCAAGTCTGTGCAAGTCAGCTTCGGTTACGGGCAATTAAACGAATGTCTGGTTTAGTTGTTGTCGATATTGACTGCTAACTTCAGTGGGAATCTTGATTACGCAAGACTTAATTGATAGCCCATTTCAGGCTGTAGAGCTCGAGTTCCGCGCTGGCTGGCCTGCTCTGGTGCCTAAACAGTCAATATCGGCGAGTTGCCAGTTTAAACCAATACAAAAATCAAGCAATTCTTAATTTGCCAACGGCTATAAAGGCTGGGCTCCAGTCTGGTGTTATGTCGGGTCAATAATCGAAGGCGCGTCAAAGCCCGTAACCCGAGTCGAAAGCGATTAGCAAATCGGTTGTAGGCCTGGCACTCAAATCCAAGATATTAAGCCACGCATAAAATATGCTTCGCCTATACTAAAAAGCCAATTGGCTTTGTGATCCGCCGCCGGTTTGCGGGCTTTTTGTTCGGACAAGACCGAGTGAACTAGGTATGCTGGTTAAACGGCGTCCTAGGCTAGTCGGTCACAATTTTCCTTGATGCCGTTTTGGCGGCTATTTTTCAAATTTTTGGATTTCTACAAATCCCCGATTGGATTGGTATGGCAGATAAAGAGGATGGAATACTCAGAATTCATGTATATGAACTGAGAATTGGCATGTGCGTAAGCCGTCTGGAAGCGCCGATAGAGGATTCGCCTTTTTTATTGGATAGGGTCGTTATTGAAAGTCATGCGGATATTCAAGCCATTCAGGCAATTTGCGATTATGTCTATATCGATGTCAAATACCAAAAATCCTTCTCCGGCGCGATTCCCACCAGAAATACCGAAGCACGTAAACATCTGAGCTTTGCGCGCTCTTTTAACCAAACCGCCAATACCTTTCAACGCACCGGTAATTTAATTAAAACGGTGATGGACGATATTCGTTTCGGTAATCAATTTAGTGTCAGTGCGGTTAAACAAGCTGTTTCCGAGTGCGTCGATAAAGTATTGGAAAACCCCGATACGATGCTGCTGCTGACCCAAATTAAAGATCAGGATCAATATACCGCGCAGCATAGTATGAATGTTTGCATATTGTCGATTCTGTTGGGGCGTGAGTTGAATTTTTCGATGGAAGACCTGAATAAAGTAGGTTTTTGCGGCTTGATGCACGATGTCGGTAAAATGAAAGTGCCGTTGGAAATCCTTAATAAACCCGGCTCTTTAGAGGACTATGAAATGGACATCATGCGTAAGCACACGCTCTACGGACGCAACGTGTTGATGTCGGCCCGTAATGTCTATCCCGGCGCTGTTGACGTTGCCTACGATCATCACGAGCACTTGGCCGGTACCGGTTATCCCAGAGGTTTGAACAAAACCACGCTATCGATATTTACCAAGCTGGTAGCGGTTGTCGATACCTACGACGCCATCACCAGTGACCGGGTTTATCAGCGCGGTAAGCCGCATCTTATGGCGTTGGGGATTTTGGTGAAAGGGATGGGGCAGCAATTTGAAGCTAATTATGTTACGCAATTTATCAATTGCATCGGATTTTATCCGCAGGGTAATTTAGTGGAATTAAGCAGCGGCGAAGTCGGCTTAATAGTCGAGCAAAATAAAGCCGATAGGCTTAAGCCAAAAATATTACTGATTCAAGATGGTAATAAAAACCCTATTGAAGAGAAAATACTCGATTTGTCCTTGAATATTGCCGATGCAAGCGGTAAGCGTTATGGAGTCAAACAGGTGATAAGGCCGCAGGATTGTGGTGTCGATTTAGCCAAATATTATCAAGACGGCAAGTTTACGAAAGAATATGCGGTAGTTGGCTAAGGGTTTATTTTTGTAAGTTACCTTCCTTGGATATTGTTTTTCAATATGGTTAAAAAAATTAATATTAACCAGCTCAGAAAAGGCATGTTCGTTTGCGGCACTGATCGGAAATGGCTAGATACCCCTTTCTTTCGTACTAAATTTCTGATTTCATCTGATAAACAAATTAATACCTTAAAAGAGTATTGCCAAACCGTTTCTATCGATACCGCGAAAGGCCTTGATGTGGCCGAGCCGGATCATACGGAAACGATAACAGATGCCGGCAAAGTTTCGACTACCCAGATGTCGAGCGACCTCAATGAAAACGCTACTTTTAAACCCATCTACCAGCAAAGCCTGCTGCTGTTCGGTGAGTTGTTAAACGATGCCCGTGGTGACAGGGTCCTTGATGGGGGCAAGATCGACAAGATAGCGGCGGATTTGTTGGCGGCTGTCAGCGCCGATACTCAGGCCATACTCGGGCTGATTCAGTGCAATCGCGAAAACAAGGATAGGTTGGCGCTTAAATCCGTCAATGTCTGCATCCTGGCCGCCGTGTTGGGTGCGTATTTAAAGCTGCCGGAAAACAACTTGCGGCTATTGGTGCGGGGTGCGTTGTTGCACGATATTGGCATGCTGGCTGTTCCGGATGCCGTGCTACTAAAAACCGTAGCCTTGACGCCGGAAGAGCGGCTGGTTGTGCAACAACATCCTGCATACGGTTTGGCCTTGTTGAGTAAAGTACCTGAAATGCCCGCCGACGTTCTGGAAATCGTTGTTAGCCACCACGAACAACTGGATGGCGGCGGTTATCCGAATGGTTTGTTGGCAGAGCGGATTGGCGAATTGACACGGATAGTCAGAATTGTCTCGGTGTACGAAGCCTTAACCGGTGAACGTTTTTACCACAAATCTCTAACACCTCTCGAGGCACTGACGTCTCTATATGGCTCCGGCCCGTCATTATTCGATACGCAATTGCTGGCTCGTTTTATCGAGGCGTTGGGTATTTATCCAGTGAATTCCATCGTCGAATTGCAGACCGATGAATTGGCAGCGGTGGCGCGGGAAAACTCACAATCGCCCCGGCGCCCGCTAGTGAAGGTGATCACTAATCCGCAGAAACAATTGCTGTTTCAAGAGCGCTTGCTTGATCTGGCCGATGAGCAGCAAAATCAGATCAACATAGTCAGGGTGTTGGCTAGCGACGAACCGATTATCGAGCTACTGAAAATGTTTGTCGAATTGGAAAAAACTTAGCCGGCCAATCACTCAGGCGCGTTGTTGAGTCTTCCCAAAAAGCTCGTTACTCAGGGCAATGACGGCGCGCGGATCGATTTCGGCAATCGAAAAATCGTTTTTATCCAGTTTGAACGGATTGACCTGTGAAGGCGACTTCAACGCTTTATTGATGTCGGTTTGGTAAATCCGGCTGACCGGCGTTGGTCCGAACAAGGTAATCGACGGCCGGTTCAACCCCCAAGCCATATGCGTCGGCCCGGTATCGTTACCGATCACTAAATCGGCCCTGGCCAGCGCCGCTTTCAAATCATTGAGGCTTAGTCGCGGTAATACCCTAGCCAGGCTGCGTTCGGCCAGCCATTGCGCCATCCAATGTTCTTTCTCGTTGCCCCAACAGATCAGAAAATTCGCTTCCAGACCGAAGATAACCTGTAGAAATTTTTCTAAAGGGTAGTTACGGCTGGGCCAAGTAGAACCAATGACCAGGATGATGTTGGGTTGATCGGCTAGAAAATATTCATCCAATTCCGTTTGCGGCGGTTGAAAAAACAAAAACGGCTGCTTTGCCCGGATTTGCTCCGGTGTCACATTCAGACCCAGCGGCTGGGTCAGCACGGCGACATTGCGATCAATGGTGTTGGCGTCGTAAGGGTAGGCCACATGTCGGCTGTAAAAAAAAGCCGCCCATTTTTCCCGGATCGAATCTTGATCGAAACCCACGCAATTGGCCGACAGCAAGCGCGCGACCACTGCGGATTTAATCAAACCTTGCGCATCCAGAACTAAGTCGTAGCCCTGCTCGGCATAAGCGCGAATTTTACTTATCTCGGCAAAGACGCGCCATTTGTCGGTTTTCAGGGCTTTTAAATTCACACCTAAAATATTATCCAGGTGTGGATTGTCGGCTAGCACGCCGACGAAGCGTTCCTCGACGATCCAGTCGATTTGTGCCAGCGGTAATGCGGCTTTGATGAATTGTAAGGCCGCCATCGCATGAACGATGTCGCCCAAAGCCGACAATTTGACGATGGCAATTTTCATCGCTCAGGTGTTCAATGCTGCCAGCGCCTGTTCCGGCCGGATTTCCGTCAAGCAGCGAGTATGCCCCAACGGACACTCACGCTTAAAGCACGGCGAACAATCCAGGCGTAAATCCAGAATCTTCGCTTTGGGATGCAGCGGCGGGGTAAAGCCAGGGTCGGAAGAGCCATAAACCGCGATCAGTTTTTTATCCAATGCGGCAGCGACGTGCATCAGGCCGGAATCGTTGCTGACGACCGCGTCAGCCAAGGACAGCAAGTCCACCGCGTCAGCCAGCGAGGTAATGCCGGCGAAGTTACGGCAAATACCGCCCGATAAATCATTGATTTGCTCGGCAACGGCTTTATCCTTATCGGAACCGAATAGCCAGATTTGCCAGCCTTGTTCTTCCATTTGCCTAGCTATGGCGGCATAATGCTCGCTTGGCCAGCGCTTGGCCGGGCCGTACTCCGCGCCGGGGCACAGGGCCAGGATTTTGCTGACGATAGGCCGCAATTCACCCGAACCCTCAAGTAGAGCGCTGGGGTGGGGGATTTCGATTAAATCCGCACCGGTAATCTCGAATTTTTTGCAGACGTTTAATTGTTGCTCGATTGTGATCGCCAGCTTCGGAACTTTGTAAGTTGGCGGCTGAGGCGCATCGTTCGGCAAACCCAGCGCCACGAAGCGTTGCACTGTCATGGTCAGCACGGTCTTATCCAGCTTGCGCACGTCGTTCAACAGGCCGCGGCGTAGTTCGCCGAGAAAACCGGTACGTTTGGGAATATGCGCAAAGAACGGAATAACGGCCGATTTCCAGGAGTTGGGCAGCACAATCGCCTGATCGTAATGCTGGCTTTGCAATTCCCGGCCTATGCGGATCCGCCCCCGCAAATCAAACTGCCCGTGGCCCAGCGGCATCGTCAGGCCTTTATGCACTTCCGGCATGCGCTCCAACAGAGGCAAGGACCAAGCCGGGGCCAGCACGTCGATCAGGCAGTCGGGATGTTGTTGCTTGAGGGTGATGAACAGGCTTTGCGCCATCACCATGTCGCCGACCCAGGATGGGCCGACGACCAGGATTTTATAAGCTTGTTCCGTCACTTAAGAAACGAGTGTCAGCCATTCCTTATGGTCGGCGCGGCGGCCTTGGACGTAGTCGAAATACAGGGCTTGCAGCTTTTCGGTGATAGGGCCGCGGCTGCCGGAACCGATGTCGCGGTTATCGTATTGGCGAATCGGCGTGACTTCGGCGGCGGAACCGGTGAAGAACGCTTCGTCGGCAACATACACTTCGTCGCGGGTGATACGTTTTTCGATGATTTCGTAGCCTTGTTCGCGGGCGATGGTGATTAAGGTGTCGCGGGTGATGCCTTCCAAAGCCGAGGTGGTTTCCGGCGTGTAAATTTTGCCGTTACGAACGATGAATAAGTTTTCGCCGCTGCCTTCCGCGCAAAAACCTTCGTGGTCCAATAGCAAGGCTTCGTCGTAACCAGTGGACAGTGCTTCTTGCAGGGCCAGGATGGAATTGATGTAGTTGCCGTTGGCCTTGGCTTTACACATCGTACTGTTGACGTGGTTGCGGGTGTAAGACGAGGTACGGATGCGGATGCCTTTTTCCATGTTTTCCGCGCCCAAATAAGCGCCCCAAGTCCAGGCTGCGACCATGACGTGGACTTTCAGGTTATCGGCGCGCAAGCCCATGCCTTCGGAGCCGAAGAACACCATGCTGCGGATGTAGGCACTGTCGAGATTGTTTTTGGCGACGGCATCGCGATGCGCCTGGTTGATCTCTTCTTTAGAGAAAGGCATTTTCATGTTCATGATATGCGCGGAGCGGAACAGACGGTCGGTGTGTTCGGCCAATTTGAAAATCGCTGTGCCGGCATCGGTTTTATACGCGCGCAAACCTTCGAAGACGCCGCAGCCGTAATGCAGCGTATGAGTCAAGACGTGGACTTTTGCATCGCGCCAATCAACCCATTTCCCGTCTAGCCAAATCAACCCGTCTCTATCATCCATCGTTGCCATTATCTGAACCTGTTTTGTTTAGTGATTATTGCTGCGCCGCGTCGGCTTAAAAGTGACGGAAATTGTACTATAAAGCGCTCTCCGGCAATACCGGCTGCGCAGAAGTCCTGATTTTGGTGTGAGAATGAGTTTGGCGGCTTGTGAGTGATTGGCTGTATGCGCCGGTGAAATAATTCACTGATTCCTCGTGGCATAGGCTACCGACGGCGAGTGCTGTTTGCGATAAATTAAACTCAGCGTCAATTTTTAGCTGTTGCCAGATGTTAGAAAAATCTTATGAATATGATTTTTAAAGGCTTTTGTTAATTGGCGTCACTTATGCTCAAGATTTATTAGTCAAATCGGCAGATTCGGGAGAGCGTCATGGAAACAAGCAATGAAGTCAACGAAATCAGCACCCTGCGTATCGTATTTATCGAAACGTTAAGCAGGCAGTTTATCGCCATCACCGGTTGCGGCATTTATGTGTACCTCAATCCGCTGACGATTAACGAATTGTTCAACCGCTATTTAAACAGCAGCGTGCCTATCAATGTGTTTGCCAGGCAATGCGTTAGAAATATAGTGGCTTAATGTTGCGTAGCCGACCCGGACGACTAGCGTCGTCCAGGACGTTTTTTAATCAAATAGCGTCGTCAGGCTTTGGCAAAGCGCCGGCGTGAGCCGAAGAGTACCGCCAACAACAGCAACGCCAGCCCCGCTTGTCCGGCAATCAAGCTTAGACACGCCGCCGGGTTTGCCGGATGCGCAAATGCAAAGCGCGGCTGATCGTGACTGAGTTCATCGCCCCAAGCGTTATCGCTCATGATCTTAGGGACGAAATAGTCGCGCCATTGATCTTCAAAGTGATTGACCGCCTGAATATATTCGGCATAGCGCGGCGCGTCGATACCGGCAAGCCTATCCGCCATTTGCACGGCCGCCAGCGCCGGCGACAGCCAGGACCACGCTTCCAAAAACTCGAATTGCGCCTGGCGGACGCTGTCGAAGCGGTACATCACCGGTCTGATCTGTTGATCCAGAATCAGACCGGCCGGCAAACCGGTAATTTCGCGCGGTAACTCTTTGCCGGTTTGCGGCAGCTTCAGGTCGGGATGATTGCTATACCACTGCGCCAGCAGCGCTTGGCGTTGTTGGCTGTTTTGCTCCTGAAACTGGCGGACGGCGATGATGCTATCCAGCCGGGAAGGCATCGGCGCGTGCCGGTCGGCCGTCCAGGCCAGCAAGGCCGGGCCGGCAAAGGTCAATAGCAACCAGACGCCCAGCATGCCGATGGCCGCCGCCCCTGAAGAGAAGGGCAGCAGCAGAAACAAGCCGGCGATACCAAACCACACCAGTGTGTACAGGCCGGCGAACGCCAGCCAATAAGCCAGCGTTTCCAGGCTAAATGCCGGATCCAGACATAGCGCCAGTAGCGAACTGCTGAAAACCGCCAATACCACCACGCTATACCGCACGCTAAGCGCCGCACACACCAAGCGCCAGGGTGCCGACATTTGCGTGCAGACCAAGCGCCAGACCCCGCTCTCCCTGTCTTCCTGCACCAGGCCGTAGCTCAAGGCAATCACCATCAGCGGCGTCAGTAGCGCGAACACGGTGGCAAAATCCAGCATGCCCAACTCATGCAGCATCGGGTTGAACAACTGATCGCTGTTACGGCCGTCGGAATGGCGGCTGCGGGTGGAGATTTTGATGCCGGTGCTTAAAAAATCCAGTTGCCGCA
Organism: Methylomonas fluvii; assembly: GCF_014850975.1. Classification (GTDB taxonomy): domain Bacteria; phylum Pseudomonadota; class Gammaproteobacteria; order Methylococcales; family Methylomonadaceae; genus Methylomonas; species Methylomonas fluvii. The sequence goes on from NZ_JACXST010000001.1 coordinate 1,653,996, forward strand.
CGCTCAAGGCCAAACCGCTCAGGGCGGGCAGCCGCAACGGCGGCGCGGCGGCGCTGGCGGCAAAGGCATTGGCTTTGGGTGTGTGGTCCGCCGCTTTCGGGGCGTCATGCATCTCCGCTTGATTGGCCATGGCGTTGACGGTCTGCGGCGCTGCTGGCGCGTGCTGACGGAATTCGCGCGCGGCCAAACCCGACCAGACGGCGCTAGCCAGCATCACCAGCAGAAATAATCCAGTCACCAACAGGTTTAAGCGGTTGCGTTTAAAACGCAGCCATTCGATGGCGATTAATTGCATCATGGCACCAGCCTCCGTGCGGAAAGACTCAATAAACCAACAGACAAACTCAGCCACAGCAATAACACCAAAAGATCCAGTTCGGCGGCCTGCAAGGCAAAACCGATGTCCGGCGCCTGATAACTAAAATCCGCCACGCTACGCCAATCGGCCTCAGCGCCGGTGGCCTTGCGCTCTGTACCATGGCTGCGTTCGCGGTCCCAGTCTTCGGTCAGGTTGATAAAATAGTGCCGATATTGTTCGGCGGCGTCTTCAAAATGCCGTTGATGGCTCAAATCCATACCGGCCAAGGTCATGGATAAAGACCGTAGCGCCAGACTGGGGCCCAGCCAGGACGCCATATGGCTCAAGTGTTGTTGTTTAATAAAGTTATCGCGCAAGGCGTCGAAATGCAGCGCGTGCACCTTAACGGAATAGGCATCGTTATGCTGACGATTTAAGGACACGAACCCGACCGGCAAATCTTCCTTGCGGGACACCCCGTATTGCGCCAACACTTGCGCTTCGAAGGCCTTGGCGCGTTGCTCATGGTCGCCGTCGTGCTCCAGGCCGTGGTCGATGTCGTCCTTGATCTCACGCCAAAACTCGCTGGCGCTGGGGTTGGGAGCCAGCATTTCCGCAGCCACGGCGCCCAAGCGCGGGGCGATAAACACGCTGGCTAACCAAAAGCCCAGCAGGCAAAACAAGGCCGTGCGGCTGGTGTTGAAAGACGCGGACGCAGCGATGGCGACTGCGGCGAAGATGCCGTAATACAGATTTAACAGCAGCAGCAACACCAGCAGGCGCAGCACGTCATCCAGGGTAAACGCGAAGTTGCCCAGTAGTATCGCGGCGGCTACCAACAGCGCCGGTGCCAAGACCAGGGCAAACGCGCTCAGCAAGCCCAGCAATTTGCCGAATAACAGCTGGCCGGCGTTCACTCCCAAACTGTGCAACATTCGCAAGGTGCCGGATTCTCGCTCCTGGCTGACGGCGTTAAAGGTCAAGGCCACGATCAACAGCGGTAACAGCGCAGTCAGCACAAAACTGGTCGTGGCTTGACCGAAACGGCCGGCCAGCACTTGATCCGCCGCCGGGCTGAATCGGGTCAGGTTGCGCTTATGCGGCTCCAGCCATAACGACTGGCCGATATAGGGCCGCAAGCCCGGATCCAGGGCCGCCACCGGCGTGTCCGGCTTAAACACGTAGATGCCGTAATGCGCGGCGGAGTGCGGGTTTTTCACGCTCTGGGTATTCCATTGTTCCTTGGCGGTGGTGCCTACGCGGTGCTTTTCAGCGCGCAATTGCTGCAATTCGTAGGCTGACGCCAGAAAAAAACCCACAAACAATAGCAACAGGGCAATCCCTAAGGTCAGTAAGCGGCCGTCGCGCAGTGTGGCGAGAAACTCCTTGCGAATGATGGTTTTGATCATGCCAACCCCCGGGCATGCGCCAGATATTTTTGCTCCAGTTCGTCGTGTTGTACGGTGTGGGCGTCGAATTCTTCCACCAGCCGGCCGCTTTTCATGATGCCGATGCGGTCGGCGACTTGCTTGGCGTTGAACAAATCATGGGTGGCCATCAACACCGCCATGCCGTGATCGGCGGCGGCGCGGATGCGTTGGGCAAAGTCGTTGGCCGCGCTCGGGTCCAGGCCGGAGGTCGGCTCGTCCAGCAACATGGCCTTCGCCTGTTTCGCCGAGGCAATCGCCAAGCCCACTTTTTGCCGCATACCCTTGGAATAAGCCGCCACCCGTTTGCCGTGGGCATCGGCTTGCAGGCCGCTGTCCAATAACAAACGACGGGCTTGCTCGTCATGTAAGCGAATATTGGCCAGTGCGCAGAAATATGTCAGGTTTTCCAAGCCGCTCATTACCTCGTATAGCGCGACGTTTTCCGGTAGATAGGCCAATTTCGTTCGCACCAGATCGGGATTGGTGTGCGGCGATTCGCCTTCGATCAGCACTTGCCCGCTGCTGGGTTGGTTGAAGGTCAAAAACGTGCTGATGGTCGTGGACTTGCCGGCACCATTGCCACCCAGCAGCGCGTAAACGCAGCCCTTGGGAATATGTAAATTTAAATTCTCGACCGCACGGTGTTGTCGGTACTCAACAACCAGGTTTTGGGCGGCCAATACGGGGGACTCAGCGTTCATATAAGGTGTTTGGTTTAAGGTGAATGATTTGCGGCGGTCAGTTGTATAGGCTGCCGCCGCGCCCGGCATGCTCAGTATTTTAACGGTAGACTGACGTAATAGGTGCGTTAGGCCAATGGGATATTTTCCTGGATGTACTGATCGGGGCATTGTTGATAGCCGTTGATACAGTGCATTTTTCTGGTGAATGAGACCTCAGCAATCTTAAAGCGATAGGCTTCGGCGAAGTAGTAACGGAAATTCCAGAGGTAATCGCGCGTTCTCAGAGAATGAAAAAGCCGATTGGTACTCGGCGTCTGAGAACCCGAGTAGGAGGCCTGTTTGTCAAGCCAATTGCGCGCTATTTGATTTGTTTATGAATCGATAGTAAATGATCGTTATCAACCCATTGCGATCATTGGCGTTGTTGGTTCTGCCAATAGAAGCCGTATCGTTCGCGATTGGTGCTCCAAACTTTGCGAGGTACGTCCTACGCCCCTTCCTCAATCCCAGATGAGAACTTGTTATATTCTTCCTTAATACACGTGTTAATTTTTGCAAAGTCCATAAAATGACCTGTTATGAACACTGACGCCATCGCTCGAATCACTTGGAACATTGGTGGGATCACGCTAAATCTTACAAATAACCTGCATAACAGCATTGCTAATTTTCGTTCCGCTATGTCTACGTCATTACATTGCATCGAAACATAGCAACAAGCATTGAATACTCTTTCCGCATAACCGTTATTTCTGGGGTTATGGATTCTAAGCCCTCTCAGAATATCCCCATCCAAATATGCTTTTTCCAAAACAGGAACAAGTAATTCGAACAGCGTGGCAACTGCTGTTTCAGTATCGGGAAAGGCTTTAAGATGAAGGTTAAGTATTTTTGCTAAGAAGTAATGGGCATGTTCATCATCGGAAAAACTGAGCAATCTCAAATCGTTATAACTTAAAGCATAGGGAATGATTTGCTCGGCGTACAAATACAAACCGTCTTTCTTTTGTTCAAAAGCAACCGAGTTTCCGAGTTCAATAAAATATTTTACAGCATTAGCTTGCTTATATCCTGATTCTTTAATGCAATGAGCGAAAACTTCGTCAATACAGAGCCAAGGAATATTGTTGCTAATTGATAAGCAAGCGCTTGAATATACAGAAACGTCGACAATGTCTTGAATAGAAAGCATCAATGATGGCATATCTACTACGTTAGGTTTGATAACTTCTGCCTTATCAATAATTAGGTGTAATGCCTTTTCAATATCCTCAGTGGATTGTCTTATATCATCAGCCGTTACTCTCCATAGTCCTCCACCAGGCATTGCACCTACTGATAAATAATCCTCACGACTTATCTCTGCCAACCATTGCTCAACAGCCATCTTGGTTTCTTGAGTAATAACAAAATCAATCGACGTATGGTTAATGCTATAAGCGAGCCCAGTAATGGCAAGGTAAGTTATCGCATAAACATCAAGTATGATTTCAACAGCCTCTTCTTCGCCAAAATTGGGCATAAAGCACGGAACTGATTTTTTTGTTGTTAATTGTTCCAGCGCTGCTTTGAAGGGATGATTGCGATTTAAAATACGCCCCTTACAAAACAAAGGGATTTTCGAATTATTGAAAATATTATCATCTCTATTTTTAGGCAATTTACGCTCAAGAAGAGCAAGCAATTCATCAGGATCATCCGGTGCTTTTAATGCAAAGAAACAATCACTTCCATCATTTTGCGTATCTCGTAATTCTAATGATATTTGAATGGCAGCAACATAAGGAGGCAATCGCTCAAGCAATGTTAAATCGTACATTCCATGTTGTTTAGTCTCACCTACTTTCATTTGGTAAAGAGTACTGCCTAGCTCAGAATTAACATTTAGCAAGCATTGATGATTGACAGCTACTTCATTCACTAACAATCTAGTTAATTCTTCATTATCTTTTTTAAATCTTACGCCAATAGCACAATCACCGACTCTTTCATGTGTTGGTATTATATTAACATTGACAAAAATGAGGCTAAAATAGAAGTTAGTTAGTTCTGTCGCGCAGGAACTTGGGGATTTAATAAACCAAGAAAGAATTATGTTTTCTGCTCTAGTAAAGCCTCCTGTTTTGGCGATTTCTATCAATAAATCCAAAGCCATATTTGATTTTTGGAGTAAAAGATCGTCTGGAAGATATTTTAAAATCGATGCTAAATCGCAATCCGATATTGACAGCTTTCGATGTAAATATATCAGAAAATGCCACGCATCCAATAACTTGGAATTAATTTTTATGGCTTCTTCAATGGCTTTTATGGCACTAGGATAATCATTCTGTTGTTCAAATAGCCGAGCTTGAACTTGCCAGACTAAACTATTCCATTCAGCTTGATTGATATTTGAAAGTACGAAAGAAAGTGTTGCCATTTGCTGGCTAACGAGCAATGCTTTTAAGTAAGACTCAACGATGGGCGAAGCCCATAAATCAGATACGGGCAGTATGAAATTGATTAAATCACAAGCAATGACAGAAAGTTTTGGGTGCGATATTAATCGTTCAGTTATTTCGAGTAGAGGGACGGGGTGAAGACAAGTTAGCTTTTCTTTATACTGTTCAATAATTTTTTCAGATTGAAGAACGATCTCTTCAGCTTTTTCACTATTATCAGGATGTTTTTTATTGGGCAGGGTAAGAAGTAGCAATTTAAGACGATTAAAGTCCATAACTATATCTTCTTCCCCTATGATTTTCCCGCCAGAATCAACCCATTTTCCCAAGCTTTTAGAATCAGAGAAAAGGCTAGCAATTACAAAATCATCATTGGAAATTTCTTTTTTAGAGAATATGTCATTTAATAATTCGGTGCGATAGCGTATATCGCCATGAGCTTTATTGCATTTAGACTGAAGATCATCTGTATTATATATATTGACTGGACGAAGAAGAGCCGCTACTTCAGGACGGACTTTTTCAACTTCCTCAATATACTTCAAACAAATATCATTTAGCTCCTTGTGCTCACCTTGTAAGTTATACCAATACGGCGCAGCAATATTAAATAGTCTTGAATCCCCCCCTTTTGATTCATTTATCAAAAGAACAACTTCGTCAACTAACTTTATGACTTCTGCTTTTAAGGTTGAGCTGATAATCCAGAAGTGTTTGTTTCTAAGTTTTATATCAAGATGACAAGCGGTGGCGAACAGCAATAAAACTTTGCTATTGAAAGATGGGAATATCTCATTTAGACGGTTAGCAATAGTTAATGATAGTTCAAACTGCTGTGTTCTAAATGCCCCACGAATAAGGCCATTAAGCTGGCTTTCGTCCAGATCAATCCGATTTTCTTCATACGCTTTCGCCAATTCCTCAGACGTTGCAACAAATTCATAAAAGGCTTCTTGAGAGTAGGAATTGGGCGAGTCAACTTGAAAATAACGCTCTCTAGCATCATCAACTCGGTTATTTTTTGCATCCAGCCGGATTAGCGTAGCTAAACATAAATCCCGGAAGACACTATCAGTTGAGCTTTTGAATATTGAAAGTAGCGAGCTATAAACTTTAGGCCTTTCATCATCTTGAAGTAAATTCAGCTGAATAGAAAGCATATCAAGGATAGCTTCGCTATTGGAATCCAGATCAGTAGCCTTAAGTGTTTCTAAACGAATTTTTGCAACATCCTGCTTTCTTTCACGGATACTGGAAAGTATTAGCTCAATCGGTTTTCGAAGTACTTCTGGCGCAAGCTTTTGATAGATAGTTATATATTTATCTCTACCAACATTATCGCCATCGCCAGTAGCATTTTGGTAAACAGAGGAATTACTTTTTGTCATTAAACCCATAGCTTATTTTCCGCTATGGATTATTTTATCTCTACCTATATTATCACCACTACCTGAGTGGTGCTGAAGAATTGTGTTACCCTCTGAAGCTAGCTTTATATTTTCAAGGAGTTGTTTTAATTCGGGTGAGCCTGCAATTTTTCTTTCAATTGCTGTTTCGCTCATTTCATCGGTCAATTCAAGCTTTTTCATTTCATTAGCAAGAGCCAATAATTCAGAATCAGTAATTAACCAGCCTTTTAGTCGTTGTTTTAGTTCATCGATACTTAGAGCCACACCGCATTTCATTACATCATAAGCAATGCCTGATAAAATCGCACCTGTTAAGAACTCTTCCATACAATTCCTCTTTGAAAATATTTGGTTAATTTATTCTATAGATATAAGTTGGGGCAATACTAATTATAAGAAGCACTAGCCCCAGAGTTATGGCCCTGTTGATTTTTCTGAATTTAGACTGCTGGCATGGTATCTAAAAGATAAATACCTGTATACGGTTAAGACGAGTCACTAATAACACTTTTGATTATATCTCATTAATTTTGAATGACGGCTTTTGGCCGATAGCCACGTAAGTCTGCCAGCAATACATTGATCAATCACATGCAATTCCGGGACGGTTGGACAGTGCCTGGCCTGATTTTCTAGGGGGATATCGCTTCTCCCCTCAACCGCAGGCCTTGAAGCCTCACGCTAGTCGCATTTTGCTATTCGCTAAAGTTTCGCTCGCTTGGACGCAAACCAAAACGCGTTGCCGCAGGGCTTTGCAGGCTTGCGGGCAAGGTAAAAAGCTTTACTGCGATAGCACAAAGACCGAATGCGCGAGGCGTTTTGCCGATCGGGCGAATGAATTTGCGTTGCCCGCAAGGCTTTATGGTTAATTCGCAAGGCTGGGTAGGCTTGCTCGCAAGGTAAAATGCTTTGCGACGATAGCAAAAGGCCTCGTGCGCGAGCTTATTTGTGTTGCGCGCAAGGCGTTTTGCCGGTCGGGCGAACGAATTTGCATTGCCCGCAAGGCATTTAGGTTAATTCGCAAGGCGCGGTAGGCTTGCTCGCAAGGTAAAAAGCCTTGTGACGATAGCAAAAGGCCTCGTGCGCGAGCTTATATCTGTTGCGCGCAAGGCGTTTTGCCGGTCGGGCGAATGAATTTGCGTTGCCCGCAAGGCTATTAGGTTAACACGTGAGGCTTGGGGGCTTGCACTCAAAGTAAAAAGCTTTGCGACGATAGCGGAAGGCCCAATGCACCACCATAAATGCTTTGAGCGCAGGGCGGTAAGCGGAGCGCCACGCGCCTAGGGTAAGCCTCTCGAGGCATGACACTATCGCTTATGCATGCTTCGATTGCGGACAATTATCTGGCGGCAAACGAACAGTTTGATGTCATTGAAATTGCTTTATCAGAGACAGGTCTTGGCCGAACTCGCTCAGTCAGCACTGAATGCGCGCGAAATATTCCAATAGAGCTGGTGCACTCAGAATTCTTTCAGCAATGCTGCCAAAGGGATTGCGGTGTGTGCCATAAAGAATGAAAAATCGCTTGATAAGGGGCGGGGCTTTTAATTGCAGCCTTTGCCGCCGACGGCTTATTCGGTCGGCGGCTGGCGGAGAGGGCGGCGTTACGCCCGCGATGAAAACTCGCCTGTATCGGTATTAACCTTAATCATCTCGCCGGATTCTATATATTCGGGGACTTGCACTTCCAGGCCGGTGCTGAGTTTCGCGGTTTTGGTGCGTTTGGTGGCGCTGGAGCCTTTCATGGACGGTGGGGTTTCGACGATTTGCAGCGTAATGGTGGTGGGCAGTTGGATGCCTAGCGCGGCGTCGTCCATCAGCAGCATGATGATGCCTTCCAGACCGTCCGATAAATACTCGGTTTGGCCTTCCAAATCTTCCGCCGACAAGCTGTATTGTTCGTAGGTTTCGGCGTTCATAAAATAATAAGTATCGCCGTCCTGGTAGGAATATTGCACATTGCACCGCGAGCAATCGGCAGCTTTCAGCATCTCGTCGCTTTTGTAGGTTTCGTCCAGCTTCTGCCGGGTTTTCATGTGGGTGAAGCGGACTTTGTAAAGCGTGGTGGCGCCGCGCGAAGTGGGGTTGCGCACATCGATGCTTTTGACCACATACGGTTCGCCGTTGATTTCGATGGCGGTTCCCTTTTTCAGTTCGTTGGCTTTTGGCACGGCTTAGTCCTCGTTGAATGTTTGTTTTGAAATAGCTTGCCACTGGCCGTCCAGCAGGCCGGTCAGCGGTTGATAATCGATTTTGTAGCGCATTTTACGACAGTCTTTGATCCAGTAGCCCAGATAAACATATTCCAGGCCCAATTGTTTGGCGGTTTCGATTTGCCAACACACGGCGTAAACGCCGGGGCTGTAGTCGGCAAAATCCGGGTCAAAAAAGGTATACACCGCCGACAAACCGTCGGCTACCACGTCGACCACCGCTACGGCCGCCAATTGGCCGCCAATCAAAAACTCCACAAACAGCGTGTCGCACCAACGGCTACCGAGGAATTTGATGTAGTCATCGGGCGTGGTTTCGGTGTCTTCACCAGGTTTGTCGTGACGGGCGCTTAGATAACGCTGATAAAGCAGGAAATGCCGCGGGTCGTAATTGGCGTCTTTGACGACTACCCGGGTTTGCGCATTGCGCTTGATGCAGCGCTTTTGTTTACGGTCGGGTTGGAATAACGACACCGGCAGCCGCGTCGGCACGCAAGCCTGGCAAGCTTCGCAGTAGGGTTTGTAAACGTAATCGCCGCTACGCCGAAAGCCCTGGGCGATCAGTTGCGAGTACAGCGTGGTGTCGATAGTCACCGACGGATGTACGAAGCCGGAACGCGCGATGCGGTCGTCCAGATAGCTGCAGGCATGGCCGCTGTCCAGCCAAATCGGCACAGCGTTCATGTTTGCCAAGCGTCGGGAGTCGGCAATTGATCGCAGAGCCGGTCCAGCAGGTCTACAAAGCGGCGGCGCGGAATTTCAGCCGCGCCAAGGCTAAGTAGATGTTCGCTGCTGACCTGACAATCGATGAGTTGATAGCCCCAAGCCGTGAGTTGCTCTACCAGATGCACAAACACCACTTTGGAGGCGTCGGTTTTACGATGGAACATCGATTCGCCGAAAAATACTTGGCCTATGGCAATGCCGTATAGGCCGCCGACCAGTTGGCCGTCCAGCCAGGCTTCGCAGCTGTGGGCGATACCCAGGTGGTGTAGGGTGGCATAGGCTTGGCGGATGTCGTCGGTAATCCAGGTGCCGCCGTCTTCGCTACGCGGCGCCGCGCACGCATCGATCACCTGGCGAAAGGCGCTGTCGTAACGAATCTCAAACAGTTGTTTGCGTAGGGTTTTCGCCAGGCTGCGAGAGATATTCAGATGTTCCGGAAACAAGACCAAACGCGGATCGGGCGACCACCACAGAATCGGTTCGCCGGGATTGAACCAAGGGAATACCCCGTGCCGGTAGGCGTTGACGATGCGCTGCGGCGACAGGCAACCGCCAAAAGCCAACAAGCCGTTGGGTTGTTTCAATGCCTTATGCAGTGGCGGAAAGGCTTGGTGCGGATGATCCGGGTCGAGCAGGGTGAGTTGCATAGGAGGCGCGTGGGTCCGGGTTGGCGCTGGTTAGTTCAGTGACTTAGCTTGCCAAGGTTTGTGGGCGGTGGCCGGCTAGGCTGTTGTTAACTCAAGACGCATCCATTTTGTAACCAAAGCCGCGCACGGTTTTCAACAATTTCAGCTCGTAATCGTCGTCGATCTTCCGCCGTAGCTGGCGAATATAAACATCCACCACATTGGTCAGTGGATCGGCGCTATAGCCCCAGACTTGTTCCAGAATTCGCGTGCGGCTCAATACTTTACCCGGCATACGCATAAAGCATTCCAACAGAGCAAACTCCTTGGGGGTTAACTCGATGACGTTATCGCCGCGCCGTACCTCGTGGGTTTCACCGTTGAGTACCAAGTCTTCGATACGCAATTCCTTGTCGTCCTGCTTCACTTCGCCGCCGCGCCGCCTGAGCAACACCTCGATACGGGCCAGCAATTCTTCAAACGCGAACGGCTTGGTCATGTAGTCGTCGGCGCCGGAGCGCAGGCCGGCTACTTTGTCTTGCACGGTATCGCGCGCGGTTAGCATCAAAATCGGGGTGTCGATGCCGTTGCTGCGCAAGCGTTCGCAAATCTGCCGGCCGTTCATGTCCGGCAGGCCCAAGTCCAGAATGATTACCTGAAAACTGCCCTCGGTACCCAAGGCAATGGCCTCTTGCCCACTGCGGGCCACCTCCACGGCATAGCCCTCGGCTTTTAAGCCGCGTTGCACAAAATCGATGATGCGCTCGTCGTCTTCAACCATCAGCACCCGCATATAGCCTATTCCCGTCAGAGTATTGGTTGTCATGTATTTCTCATTCATATGAAAATCCGTCTTATGCTACCGTAAGCAGGGGTAGTGTAACCGTAAATGTCGATCCGGCGTTTTCCACACTACGCACCGCTATTTGCCCGCCGTGAGCTTGCAGGATGGATTTGGCCATCGGCAAACCCAGGCCGGAGCCATCGTCTCGGGAATGCTGGGCGTTGCTGCTGCGGAAGTGGCGTTCGAAAATCCGTTCCAGATCTTCCGCTGGTATGCCGATGCCCTGATCGGTCAGGCTGAAACAGGCCTGTTTGCCGTCGCGCCATAAAGCCACGGCGATATGCCCGAGCGGTTTGGAATAGCGGCAGGCATTTTCGCCCAGAATGAACAGCACTTGCCGTAGCCGCTGCTTGTCGCCGCGGACCAGTAATGGCCCGGAGGGCGCGTCCAGGCTGACAGAAATCGAATATTCTTGCGCCATCACCTGAAAATCCTCGACGCTGCTGGCTACCAAATCCGCCAAATCCACTTTATTCCATTCGAATTGCAGATTGGCCGTGTCGGCGCGAGCCAGGAATAATAAGTCGTTCACGTATTTACCCAACTGCATCGACAACTCGACGATGCGCTGCAACGCGTCTTTGTATTCTTCGGCGTCGCGGTCCTGGCCCCGTAGCGTCACTTCCGCCTCGCCGCGAATCACCGTGATCGGCGTGCGCAGTTCGTGGCTGATGTCCGCCAAAAACTCACGGCGGGCATTATCCATGCGCTTTAATTCCTCGTTCAACAGATTAAGTTCAAAGGTCCGCTCGGTTACTCGCTCTTCCAACACAGCACGGCCTTCGCGTAGTTTATCTTGTTGAACTTCCAGTTCTTTGGCCATTTGATTGAAGTGGCTGGCCAAATACGCAAATTCGTCGCGGCTGTCCAAAGCGATGCGGTAATCCAGGTTGCCGGAGGCGATTTCGTCCGTGCCTTTCATTAGCGCTTCGATAGGTTTTTTAAACGCGCGGAGCAACATAATACCGGCTACCAGACTGAATAACGCCGCGGTTAACGAGGCCAGGATCGCGGTCCAGCGCGACTTTTCCACCAAAATCTCCAACTCCCGCTTGGCTTTTTGGGCCTTTTCCCGTTCGGCGTTGATGGCAGCGTCGATTAGGGGTTGGAATTTACCGTCTATCTCTTCCTCGGTGAATTTAGCCAAAGCCTGCACGGCGGTGGTCAGCTTGCCTTGCAAGCGCAGCCGCTCGACTTCTTCGAAGCGGTATTCGCTGGCTTCCAGGAAAGCGGTGAGATGAGCAACCTTCTCCAATTCCGCGGGTTTATTGGTCCATTCTGCGCTGGCGCTGTCAGTGCCCGGTGCTTTGACGGCCGTGTCGCGCAGCGTTTGCATGGCCTCGTAAAGACGGCGCTTGGAGGATTCCACGCCGGTTTCCGAATTGGGGTTGGCTGTGATCAGCCGGTCCATGCGTTGCTTGAAATGGCGATAAGCTTCCTGCGACAACTGTTCGTAATCGTCGAAGGTTTCGTAGGCGGTTTGGCTGTGCTGAAAATAGCGAGCCACTTCGTCGGCGCCCCAATACAAGGCAATGCCCAAACTCAACACAAAGCAGAACGAAACAACAATGACTATCGCCAAGCGAAAGCGAAACATGGGCCTTATTTGCCTTCGCTAGTCTCGTCCAGTTGCTTTTCCATCGACCGAATGGCTTCCAGTTTTTCGCGCAGCAGTCTTGATTCTTCTTTCTTGGAACCGGCGGCGTCTTTCGTTTCCAGCACGTTTTGCACGGTTTTGTGTTTGCGTTCCAATGAGCCGAGTTTTCTTGATGCGCTATTAATGCGTTTTAATGCTTCGGTGTGAATGGCAACCAGGTGGCGCATCCGTTCGTCGCTCAAGCCCGAGGGCGGAATGCCGGCAATTTCATCCAGAATTTTGGGAATGTCGCCACAGGCATCTGATAACAGGCGGCCTACCATCAAATGCAATAACACGCCAATCTCGGGTTCGTCTTTTTGGCGTTTCACTAAAGACCGGCACGTCTCAGTGCGGCTCGCCGTGGTCATGTTGGCCAGATTGTTGCCAAAATCCAGCAACTCGTCTATGTCCGAATGCACCACCGGCGCGCTGTAAACGGTTGGAAAATGTTCCTTGACGCTGGAATCCATCTCGGCGCAGCCGCTGATTGCCAACAATGATGCGATCAGTGCCAATACGCGCATGAATAGTGCCTGCATGTTGCTTAATTCTCCACGGTTAACGGAATTTGAACCCGGATGCGGGCTCCTTGTTGGTCTTGACGGGCATCGATGACTTCCACTTTGCCTTGATGATTGGCGACGTATTCCTTGACGATGGCCAAGCCTAGGCCGGGGCCGTCGCTGTCTCCGGTATCGCCGGCCTTGCCGCGATAAAACGGCTCGAAGATATGATCGCGCTCGTCGGCGGCGATACCGGGGCCTTCGTCTTCCACTTCCAGCTCCATCAGCGTGCCGGCGTCACGCAATATGATGCGAATTTCGCCGCCTTCCGGCGAAAACTTCACGGCATTGGTCAGCAATTGTTCGATGATCGCCCGCAATTGCTCGGGAATGCCGGCAATTTCCACCGGCCTTGCCAGCATGCGGATAGCGATGGCTTTGCTGCTTAAAACGGGCTGGAATTCTTCAACCACGGTTTGCAGCAAATCTTTGATGTTTACGCTTTCCTTGCGTTTGATGTCGGGCAGGGAATTGATCCGGCTGTAGCGCAGCAATTCCTCGGATACAGCGCTTAACTTTTCGATATTGGCGCATAAATGCAAAGCAGTGGCTTGCCGCTTGCTGTTGGGGTCGTAGTCGGCTTCGCCGGCCAGCAATTCGGCATTCTGGCGTAGGCTTGCCAACGGCAGTTCTATCTCGCGGGCGACGTTTTGCATAAATTGTTGCTTGGACACTTCCAGTTCCAGTAAGTGAGTGCGCAGCCACTCCAAACGGTTGCCCAGATAACGTAAATCCGACGGGCCGTTCACCAGAATCGGTTCGGCTAGCTCGCCCGCGCCCAAGCGGCGTATCGATAGATCAAGTTGCCGCATCGAACGCGACAATACGATCAACAGAACGGCAATCACACCGAACGAAATCGCCAGTAATACTGCGCCTTTGACCAACAGGCCATGCTCCAGCGATTCCGACAATTGGTGCAGTTCGTTGAATTCGTGATCGACGTGGTTTTCAAACTCACGGGATAGGGTGGCGGCGGATTCGCGCAAGCCCTGAAAAGCCTCGTCTATCGGTAATTCCAGATTATTCTCGTCATCCGAACCGATGATTTGCTGGTAAATCAGGTTTTCTTTTTCGGATAATTCATTGACCAGCAGTGCGATTTTGTTATCGACATGCAGTTTCAGCAAATCACCCAAAGCCTGTTTAAACGAGGCCCGCACCGTTTCGTAGGATTGCCGTTCGTAGGGTTGGCGCAGCGTCGGGTCGGACAGCAACACAAACAGTTTGGCCTTGCGTTCTATATCGGAGGCTTTTTGTAAAACCAGGCGGATGGTTTTGGTTTGTTCGAAAACATGCGTGTTGACGGTGCGGCCCAGCGCCGAGGTCTCGCGCATGCCGAAAGCGGCGTACATCACGGCCAGAAACAGCGGAATCACCGCAATGACAAAGCCCAGAATGATTAGGGACTTTAACGATAAAAAATTTTTAAATTTCATCCTTGTGCGAGAAGCAATAAATCACACCATAGTATAGTTGAAACGGCATTCTAAAAATGGGTCATAAATCCATCACAAACGGCATCGCCTAGGGGCTTATAAGCTGGCGATTGAATTTCGCCAGGTTAAGACCGAAGATCCTGAGTTTAGAAAAAGGTAGTTGAGCGCTGGCGGTACGGGCGCAAACGCCGGTCGCAGGCACAAAAAGTGCGATGATTTTCGCCTGGCCCTCAAATATCGCCCGCTTCCGCGGGCATGACGCTACCCGGAAATTTAAGGGCCGGGTTAATAGGGTTGGATGGTATTGAGGCAAAATTGTCAGGCAGATTATTCAGCCCATTCTTCTTCAGCCATCTCTGCAAAACGGCTCTGATCTTTACCGGATTTTTGTTTAAAAATACGTTCCAGCAGGGGTGACATGGCCCCGGAAATGTCTTGTTGTAACTCGGCAATGATTTCTTCTATGTCGGGGCCACCTTTAACGATAACGGGATGTGCGCCCAATTTGATCAACTCATTGGTCGCCGTGCCGCCGACGGAGCCGCAATAAACCATATCGCAGCCGGTTAACCAGGCCAGCTTAGGTTTTAATTTCTCTTCATTCCCGTCGCGTTGTTCCTTACCAAACGACTTGGCGGCCAAAGGTGTGGCAGTCGTTTCGTCAATTGCATAAACATGAAACCCCAAAGACGAACCGAAATGCTGGTTGACCATCTCCCCATCGGAACTTGCAAAAGCCACGATCAGCTTATTCGCATCGACTTCAAGTTCCGCCACGCTATTTACATCAGCAAGTTGATTCATATGACACTCCGTAATGAATATTTGGGCCAAAGAACGATATAGGCAAAGTCTTAAAATCGATGGTCTTTGGCGTTGTTAATCCGTGCCTTAATTATTAACCCGGCCCTTAAATACCGTTCGACCTGAGCCTTACGAAGGGCTCACCAGCCTTGGGTTTTCACGAGCTCGGTACAAACCGCGTTACTTTCGTTGCCGGTATTCTGCAACCAGCTCTTTAATCTTCAGCCGCATAATGTCCTTGAGCATTTGTATTTTTCGGTCATGTTCCTGGTGTGCAATATCGTAAATTTGTTTTCTGAGAGTTTCGTTACTATCCTCGGGCAGACTCAAAGACCATTCAGAAAAAAAGGCATCGTAGCTGTCTATCGTTTTGATCAACTCAAATCTGAGCTTTTCCCTGTCTTGCCTCGGGATAGCCATTAGCGCTGCATCGATAACGGCATCAAGATCCGACTTTTGTTGTTGGTTGGGAACGGGAAACGGGATGATTTCAGACATAAGCGCCGTGATATTGATGAGCAACTGGACATAGCGTTGATTTGTGCATGCCTTGCTTGATTCATATTTCACGCCAATTTATAAGTTATTGATTAAGCAGTGAAAAATTCTGTAGGTATCTGTTGTGTTTGTAACAAACAAGACCCTGTTGAACCGCAGATGTTTGATTGGCAGCAGTTGCGCTTAATCAACTGCTGCAATCCGCTTGGAAATGTTAGCGCGCCAGCAGGTGCAAATTGGCGGAACTTGCTCAGTCACGATTGAGCGGGTAAAACCGACCCGTTGCAGTCTCTGCCTATTAAGGGCTATAAGGTCTGCAACCCTCCTTTTAGCAGCCATTCCTTCTACAACGAACGACGGTTATATTTCAACTATTGCCTATCCTAAAGTGAAGCAATCATATTAGGTTTGCTTAGGCTAGAATTTTCGAAGGTCTCAATTATCTTTTTACAACGCCGGAATCATCGCCAGGTACTTTCTTCAATGGCTTTTAATTTTTCTGCAATTGAGCATCGAACTGTTCGATGGGCTGCGGTTTGCCGAATAGATATCCCTGGAGATGATTACAGCCATAATCGATTAACAACTTTCTTTGGATTTCTGTCTCGACGCCTTCGGCAATCACATCTAGCTTCAGTGTCTGAGCCATGGCGATGATGGTACGAATAATGGCCCGGTCGCTGGTGTCTTCTGCAATGTCGCGGACAAATGACTTATCGATCTTTAGTTGATCCAGTGGCAGACGTTTCAGATATTGCAAGGAAGAGAAGCCAGTACCGAAGTCGTCCAAAGAGAATCGGACGCCAATTTCCCGCAATGCCTTCATCTTGGTGATGGTCTCGTCAATATCGCTCAGTAACATGCTTTCGGTCAGTTCCAGTTTCAGCCGTTCGGGATCAATACCATGTTTCTGAACAGCGGCCTTTACAGCGCTGACAAATTCGGTTTGCTGAAATTGTTTGGCGCCGACGTTGACCGACAAAACCAGGTGTTTCTTCCTTTCACAGTGTTGCCAACTCATGATCACTCTGCATGCCGTATCGATAACCCATTGACCGATGGGCAGAATCAGTCCGGTTTCTTCAGCCAGTTCGATGAATTCAGAGGGAAGTAGTAAATGCCGCTGCTCACGTTGCCAGCGAATCAGGGCTTCTGCGCCTATGATATTTCCGCAATCATCAAGCTGACTTTGGTAATGAAGAATGAATTGACCGGCGTTAATAGCGTGTTGCAGGTCAGCTTCTAAGGCAACTCGATCATTGATGCTTTCCTGCATGCGCGGATCGAAGCAGCGAATACTGTTGCGCCCCGCTTTTTTGGCCTAGTACATGGCAATATCAGCTTGTTTCAGCAGATCGTCATGACTCAGTTGCTCACTGCCGTCGAACAGGACAACCCCAATGCTAGGGGTGTTGTTGTATGTATGTTGATCCAGCTGATAAGACTGATTAAGAGCGGTTATGATCTTATTCGCGATCAACTGGGCATGTTTAATCGCCTCCATAGGATAAGCGCTCAAGTTTTCCAGCATTACCACGAACTCGTCTCCACCCAGGCGGGCGACCGTGTCGCATTCGCGTACAGCCGCACTAAGACGCTGGGCAACCTGTTGCAGCAACAGGTCACCGGTAGCATGACCCAGGGTATCGTTCAGGGCCTTGAAATTATCGAGATCCAGAAACAACAACGCAGCCACCTTGCCGTTGCGTGCACACGACACGATCGCTTGTTTCAGGCGATCACTGAGCATGCGGCGATTCGGCAGGTTTGTCAGTGGATCGTAAAATGCCAGATTACGAATCTCACTTTCGAAGTGTTTACGCTCAGTAATGTCCTGCACCATAGCCGTAACATAATCCACACTGCGATCAGGTTTACGTACACAACCCACCACTAATTGCACGGGAATGTTTTTCCCGCTACGACTGATAAAGCGTTTTTCCAAGCTGTAGCCATCAATTTCGTTAGCCAGCATGCGATTGAACTGCGCGTCATCGGCAGCCAAATCATCGGGATGTGTCAATTGCGTCCAAGTCATGTTGCGCAATTCCGACTCCGAATATTCCAGCATGTGGCATAGACAATCATTGATGCGAATCCAGTCTTTTTCCGGCGAGATAATGGTCAAGCCCACCAGATTTAATTCGTAAAAAGAGCGGAGTTGCTGTTCCCGTTGATTTAAACTGTCCAGCATCCCATTGAACTGTCTGGCAAGCTTGGCAGCTTCATCATTACCCGACAGCTCGACGCGCACCTCAGGCCTTCCAAACTGCACGGCATCGGCAACTTTCTGGATAGCATAGAGCCGCCGCGTCAAAAAACGACTGGCAAGCGTAACAAAAAGCGCGCTGATGCCGATCGATACCAGGATGTACAGCAAGCCGTTGCGTTTTATCTTGGTCAATCTGGCTTTGAATGGCCTGCGATCCAGTCCAATCCGTACCCAGCCTACCTGTTTTTTACCGAGAATGATGGGACTTAAAACGTCTATCGTGCCCACTGTTTGCCGCAATTCTGGGGCAGCGGAACTTGATGGCAAGTCACTCAAGTACATTCCGATTTTACTTTTATCATTGTGCGCCAATATATGGCCACCAAGGTCAAGCACGATGGCGTAAAGCACAGCGGGATAAGCTGAAGTACTTTGCACGATTTCCTGCAAACCACTGTAGTCTCGCGAAAGGACCCATACCGCAGACGATGTGGCCAAACTATTGGAAAGCGCCGTTGCTTGTAGAGCATTTTGCTCCATTTCAGCAATCTCCTGACGACGCGTCATATCCCAGATGAACGTGACCATCATTAGAGCGACAATCAAGGTCATGCCCAAAATTAACTGTTTGCGCAGATTGCCGAAGAAAACCTGCCATAATTTTTTCAGCATTAGCGTATTTCCACGGGGCGTACTTCTTTTTCGAATCGTTCGATGTACTTCTGCACCAGGGCATAGCTGGCGTCGTCAGCCGCATAAAAATTGGCGATTTCCATGCCTGACAGTATGGCTTTGCCCTCATCTGTCTGTCGCAATCCCAGCAGCAAGGCTCTTATTTTGTCCCGGATGTCCTCCGGAATATCGTCACGCACCATGACCGAGTTATTGATCAGAGAGGGTGTTTGCCAGATCATCTTTAACTGAGCGGCTTCGTTCGGATGACTCTGTTGAAACAGTCGCCACGGCGGCGGCCAAGTGGCGCCCGCTGCTGATTTACCCAGATAGACATTCATGATGGTCGATTCCTGCGAACCGACGTAGATATTCTGAATGTCATGGTTGATATCGATACCCTGCAGGTGTAGAAAATATTGAGGCATGATCGCGGCAGCCAGAGCGGTGGGTGAAGGGTAGCTCACCACTTTACCCTTCAGATCTGTTGGTTTCTTGATATCACCGTCCTGTCGAACGATAAAGATGCCTTTGAAATCCGCGGCGTCGCCCGCCATCGCAATAACGTGGTAGCCGACTTTTTCTGCCTGTAGGGTATGCCAGGGATTGGGTAGTAAAAACTCGGGGCCACGTGCACGAAATTTCTGCTCGTACGCCTGATAATCGCGCGATGCTTCCAGTTCCAATTGGCAGTCGATCAATTGGTGATTTAGATAATCGATCAGTGGCTGATAAGCCTCGCTGAGTTTTTGCGGATTGTGCAGCGGGTGAACGGCAAAGTGATAAATGGGAAGAGCAGACTTTGGAGGCGTTAGGCTATATTGCAGCGCATTATCTTCAGGAAGTTGCTGATCACACGCCATTAAAAGCAGGCAAGCCAATAGGCATGTAAAGGCTTTGAATAGGCTCATGCGCGTCGGTTTCAATTGTTCTAAGAAGCATTAACGGTGCTGGTTAATGGCTGGTTTTGCAGTGGTTACTTATATCTTAAGACTAGCAAATATACGGCTAGTCTTAGCTATTCGATGGGAAAATTCTGTTGTCTATCGAAAAATATCTTGGCTTTACCGTTCGCCTATGAGTTACGTAATCCTTCATGACCAGCTTTATACCACAAAGTTGACTTAACTAAAGTAGCACTGCAACGGCAAGTATTGGCGGAAATTTGCCTATCAAGCCACTCCAGAAGGCCTACCGGATGATCAGGTTTGCGATAGGTTTAAAGACAATTCACAAAGATCCGAAACTACATCAGGCTTCAAAGCCTATCTCGAAGGAAGAGAAACCCGACTCGTCGCCGTATATCAACGACAGGCCGGAAGGATCGGGTATTTTGCTTTGTTTGGCCGAGTAGGCATCCAGGATTGGCGCGATGTGGCGTACCGATCTGGGCGTGGTGTAAACCAGGAAGGCGGTGTCGTCGTCGGACCAGCCGCCGAACATTGCCATGCCCTCGGGGCCGTTTCGCGCCACATAGGCGGCTCGGAACGCGCCTAACAGTACGTAGATTTCACCGGATTCATATTCCTGGCGGGAGAGGGTGATGCGGTGCCAACTCATGGTTTTTGCCATTTCATTCCTTCCGTCACTAAATCAACTTAATTGACCTAACTCGTGTTGCTGCTTGATTTTTCTCAGCCCCAAGAATCTTAACATCGGAAGGTAATATAGGCCATACAGGTGCTCACCGGGCTGCATAAATCTTGAGGCTAAAAAATTACGAAATGTAATTAAACAAAGACAAATTTTGCACCTTGGTAAACGCCTGTTGCGCGGCTTGCAGGGATATTTGTTGCAGATTAAATTTGCTCAAGGCTTCCGCATAGTCCAGATCGCCGATGTCCGAGGCGGTGGATTTGTTGTCCAGAATGTAGTCGGCATTTAAGTTTTCTTGGTCATCCAATGCGTTCAGGCGGGCGCCGGCCGAGGCGCGTATCGTATCGAAGCGCACCAGTGCGGCATCCATGTCGTTTAAAGAGCCTTTATTAGGGGTGTTGGCTTTTAAATCGGCGGATATTTGCGCGACTGCTTGAAACACGTTGCTGATGCTACCGGCTGTCAGTGGCGCGACTTGAATGCTGCCGAATACCGAGTCGCCCGGGTCGCCGTCGGTCACTTGCCGGCTGGGGCCAATAGCAATACTGCGTTGGTTGGCGTCACCTTGATAGGCGTAAGCCGGGGTGTCGGTAAATGCGGCCTGGTCGGTTTTGTATCCGGAAAAAATATACTCGCCGTTGGCATTTTTGGTATTGGCGATGCTTAACAATTGCTTGTTTAGCTCGTCGATTTCCATGGCGATTTGCTTACGGTTGGTGGCCGTGTTGCTGTCGTTCAAGCCTTGCACGGTCAATTCCCTGATCCTATGCAATACGCTGCCGGCGTTATCCAGCGCCGATTCTTCCAGGTCCAGCCTTTGCCGCGCCGCGCCGATATTGACCTGATATTGCTGGTTTTCCTTAATATTGTGATTCAAGTCGATTAGGCTGGTCGCGGCTACCGCATTTTCCGACGGGCTGAGGTATTTCTTGCCGGAGGATAGTTTTAGCTGAGTCTCGCTCAGTTTGGATTGCTGATCCAACATGGCGTTAAGCCCGAGCTGATTATTCCATGAGGTTGAAATGCGCATAATAGTCTCCTAGCGGAATGCTCCGATCAGGGTGTCGAACAGTGAATTGGCAACCGAAACAGCTTTGGCGGCCGCCTGATACGAATTTTGAAAATTGATCAGATTAGCGGCTTCTTCATCCAGATTGACGCCGGATACGCTTTCTTTAGCGCTGGTGGCTTGTTTTAACAGGGTTTCCTGCGCGGTGCGGCCAACCGAGGCGGCATGAGTTTGCGAACCCACATCGGAGATCATTTGCCCATAGACTTGGGTAAAGCTGGCTTTACCGCCGAACATTTTTGCTTGGGTTTCCAGGTTAGCCAATTTCAGCGCATTACTGTTGTCGCCGGGCAGGCCGGTGGCGCTGGCGGCGGCTATTTGCCTGGGATTGGTGATGGCCGCGTTCACTTTGATTTTGGCGGCAGCGTTAAAGTTGGGGCTGATTTGGAATGAGTCGCCAACGGTCAACGAACCGCCGCTAAAGCTGATGCTAAAACCGTTAGTCGCAGCGGTGGTCGCCAGAGTGGCGGCGCTTAAACCGGCCGTAGTGGTGTTGTCGCTTAAATTGGTCAGACTGAAAGTGGCCGCCGGCACTGTTGCGGTCACATCAAGCCGATAGGCGGCACCTAAACCCGCCGCGCTGGTCGGCGCGACAAACGCGCTGGAAACCACCAAGGTGCTATCGCTGACAGTGGCTTTGACTTGCGGAGTCGGCGAATTCAAATCAAAAAACGCTACATTGGTCGCGCCGTTGATGTCGTAGCCGGCTTTATGGATGTTGTTGAATTCGGTAGCCAAACCGGTTGCCAGCAAACCCAGCTGTTGTTGCGCGGGGTCCAGTACTTGATCTCTAAAACGCAAATTGCCGGAGATTTCGCCGCCGGATAACTGTTTTGAAATATCCTGGCCATTCAGCATGATCAGCTTTTGATTGACGTCGTTACTGTCGCCGACCACAGACAGCGTCGAAGCCGCGCTGCCCAACACCAGTGGTTGGCCCTTGCCGATAAACACGTTGTATGAGCCGTCAGCCTGACTGACATAAGTTACGTCGGCTTTTTCGGCGATTTTAGTCAGCAATAGGTCGCGCTGATCCATTAACTCGTTGGGCATTTGCTTGCCGGACGAGCGGCCGATGTCCGACACGATTTTCACATTCAATTCGGCCAGGGTTTTGGCAAAGCCGTTCAGTTCTTGAACCGAGCTGGTGATGTTATCGTTGACGCGTTTACGCAAGTCGCCGAAGCGCTCGCTCATGGTATTGAACTGCTGGGTTAACGATTCGGCTTCGGTCAACATCACCTGGCGGGCGGCCACCGAGCTGGGATCGTTGGCAACGCTGTCTATCGCATCGAAAAAGCTTTTCATGGCCGGCGCCAGACCGGTGGTTTCGTCGGCGGTGATGTTGTCGATTTGCGAAGACAAAGTGTAAAAACTGTCTATATCGTGAAACGTCGCGGTGCTGGAGCGGACCTGATTGCTGATGAACTGGTCGTAGCTGCGGGAGATATTAGCAACCTCGACGCCGTTGCCCATATAGCCGTTGCCGGTGAATTGCTCGGGGCGAGTAGCCAGTTCGACGCGTTGCCGGCTGTAGCCTTCGGTGTTGGCGTTGCTGATGTTGTTGCTGGTGGTTTCCAGCGAGCGCTGGAACGCTGTCAGCCCCGATAATGCATTGCCGAGAATGCCAATGGCCATGTTCGCCTCCTAACCCGCGCTTTTTAAAGCTGCTACCTGGGCCGCGGTTTGGCTTTGGTAGATGGTCATGACTTTTTCCGCATACCGCGGATCAGTGGCATAACCGGCTTGTTGCAGCTCGTGTAAATAGTGTCCGGCGTTGCCGGCTTTTTTCAAGGCTTCGCTGTAACGCGGATTGGTTTTGATAAAGTTCACGTAATCGTCGAAGCTCTCTTTATAGGAATCGTAAGCCCGGAAGCCGGCCATTTCTTTTTTGGCGACACCGCCGGCATATTCCAGCGTCATGGTTTTGGCTTGTTTGCCTTGCCAGGATCTGTCGGCCTTGATATTGAACAAGTTAAAGCTGTTATCGCCCTGGGGATTTTTCACCATGCCTTGGCCCCAGCCGGTTTCCAATGCCGCTTGAGCCAGTAATACATTGGGGTCCACTCCCAGGCTGCGCGCCGCTTGTTCGGCATGTGGACGCAATTGGTTAACGAACTCGTCTCTGGACGTTAGCGGCCGATCACTATCGCTGTTGACTTTGTCGTCCAGGGTTTGCCATTGGTCGGCCAGAGCATTCTGGCTACGTTCCAAGCGGGCCAAACTGCGTTCCAGGCTGCTTAAGCCGGAAGCATCCAGCGGCATCTGCTCTTCCGCCTCTTCGCTGCCGGCCCGCAGCGATTGGTGTTTGTCGGGGTTGCTGCTAGCGCCGGTGCCGGCTGCACGATTCAAGAAATCGCCAGTAGACAGTTGTTTGTCTTGTTCTTCGTCTTTATTTTGTTTGGGTGACAATTGTTGAGCAATCAAATCCGCAAAACCGAAGCCGGGTTTGCCGGCCAAGTGCACGGACATTTGTTGGTCGTACATGTCTTGATAAAACTGAGTTTGTTGGCTATCCAAAATGCCCTCGGCCAATTTAGCCTGACGCATGTTTTTCATCATCATGCCTAAAAACACCGACTCGAATTGTTTGGCGACTTCCTTGATCGCCTCGGGCGATTGCTCGCGGGCGCCTTGTTTAAGTTTCGCCAGGCCGTTGAAGTCGGTATAAACCGAAGCGCTGTCTACGTTTAACATGGGAATCTCCAAAAAATCATGCAATTGGCGGCTGTGTTACGTTGTTTAAATCACGATCAGCTCGGCCCTGAGCGCGCCGGCGGATTTCAATGCTTCCAAAATGGCCACCAAGTCGCTGGGGCCGGCGCCGACGCCGTTCACGGCTTGGACGATTTCGTCCAGCGATACGCCGGGGTTGAAGACAAACATGTGATTTTTATCTTCTTTTACTGACACATTCGATTGCGGTGTGACTACGGTACTGCCGCCGGATAAAGGGTTGGGCTGGCTGACCTGTTGGTTTTCGCTGATCGTCACCGTCAGGCTGCCATGAGACACCGCGGCCGGTTGTACTCTGACCTTGCTGTTGATAATCACGGTGCCGGTGCGGGAATTGACGATCACTTTGGCGGGCGCATCGTCCGGAGCCAATTCCAGATTTTCGATCACCGAAGCAAAGCCCACCCGTTGGTTGGGGTTAACCGGCGCTCTAACGCTGACCGAGGTGGCATCGACGGCCTGCGCGGTTTCGGCACCTAAGGCCTTATTGATGGAATCGGCCATGCGTTGCGCGGTGGTGAAGTCCGCGGAATTCAAGTTAAACACCAGGTCAGCGCTTTGATCGAAAGAGCTGGGGACGATGCGTTCCACCGTGGCGCCGTTGGGTACCCGGCCGACCAATGGATTGTTGACGGTAATTTTTGAGCCGTCCTGGCCGCCGGCGCTAAGGCCGCCCACCACTAAATTCCCTTGGGCCACCGCATAAACATTACCGTCGGCACCGCGTAAGGGGCTCATGAGCAGCGAGCCACCGCGCAGGCTTTTGGCATCGCCTATCGACGACACCGTGACGTCAATTTTTTGACCGGGTTTGGCAAAAGCGGGCAGGTCGGCGTGAATGCTGACCAACGCGACGTTTTTGGCTTTGGGGTCGGTATCGGGCGGCAAAGTCAGGCCCAGTTTGCCCATCATGCTGCGCAGGCTTTGGCCGGTAAATTTGGTTTTGTCGCCGGTTTTGTCCAGGCCTGTGACCAAGCCATAGCCCACCAATTGGTTGCTGCGCACGCCAGCGATGGCGGCGATGTCTTTAATGCGTTCCGCTTGCGCGGTATTTGCCAACAGCAGCAAGGCGATTGCAAAGAGTATTTTGTTCATCAGATTTCTCCGTCAGCCGCGGCTAGAAAGGAAACAAGGGGCTGGAAAGAATTCGCGAAATCCAGCCGGGCTTGCTGCTGTCGGCCAAGGCACCGTCGCCGGTGTACATGATGGTGGCATCGGCCACTTTGCTGGAGGACAGGGTGTTGGCGACGTTGATGTCGATAGGCCGCACGATGCCGGACAGGCGGATATATTCGCTGCCGTCGTTGAGCGTGACACGTTTCTCGCCGCGCACGCGCATATTGCCGTTGGGCAACACATCGACCACGGTCACGCTCATGCTGCCGGTCAACCGGTTACTTTGCCGGGAGTCGCCTTTGCCTTCGCTGCTGCGGTCGGTACTGTATTGGAGCGATGAGGCCAGATCATGTCCCAGCAAAGCCTCGCTGGCGACTCCGAATAGTGTTGGGGCGGAGCCTTTGATATTAATGTCAGAGTTTTTACTGGCCTTGGAATTGGCTTGCTTGGTGGCGTTGGTGTTCTCGTCGAAGGTTACCGTCAAAATATCGCCGACCCGGCGGGCGGCATGATCTTCGAATAAGCGCATGTCGTAGCCGGCCTGGTAAATCGCGCCGTTGCTTTGTTGCGGAGGACGCAGATCGGCGGGTTGGACCGGGGCGAAGTCGGGATCGCGTTTTGGCAAGGTATCGCAGCCTGCCAGTAACGCGATTGCCGCTACCAGCAAAATTTTGCCGCTTGCTTGCCGTGTGATGAATGTGTTCATTAGCTTTGTCCTGAATTAAAGTTGCTGCGTGACAAAGGACAGCATTTGGTCGGTGGTGGAAATGGCTTTGGAGTTCATCTCATAAGCACGCTGGGTTTCTATCATATTGACCAGCTCTTCCACGACGTTGACGTTCGAGGTTTCCAAGGAACCTTGAATCATGGTGCCAAGTTCGTTCTCGCCAGGCGCACCGATAATCGGCGCACCGCTAGCGACAGTTTCCCGGAATAGGTTGTCGCCAATCGGTTCCAGCCCGGCGGTGTTGATGAAGTCGGCGATCTGAATCTGTCCTACCTGATTGGCTGCCGCAGCGCCGGGTTGGGTCACCGAGACCGTGCCGTCTTGGCCGATAGTGACGCTCAGTGCGTCCTGCGGAATGGTGATGGCCGGTTCCAGGGGCATGCCGTTGGAAGTAACTACTTGGCCGGTAGAATCCATTTTGAACGAGCCGTCCCGGGTGTAGTTGATGTCGCCGTTGGGCATTAAAATCTGCATAAACCCGCGTCCGCTTACCGCTATATCCAGCGAGTTGCCGGTTTGCAGAATATTGCCTTGGGTGTGCAGTTTTTCGGTCGCCACTGTACGTACCCCGGTGCCAAGCTGTAAACCGGTGGGCAATTGGGTGTTCTGGGTGGACTGTGCACCGGCTTGACGGACGTTTTGATACATCAAGTCGGCGAAAATCGGTCTGGCTTTCTTGAAGCCGGTGGTATTGACGTTGGCCAGGTTATTGGAAATAACCGCCATGCGGGTTTGTTGGGCATCCAAACCGGATTTTGCGACCCATAATGCTCGTTCTGTCATGACAATCTCCTAATCTGACAATTTTTTGTCTTATCAGGAGTGAAGCAGTATCTATGCCACTTGCATCAACTTGGCGCTGGCGCCTGAGGTGTCGTCGATGTTTTTCATGACTTTGGATTGCAATTCGAAGTTGCGAGACAGCTCTATCATTTCCACCATCGCCGCCAAAGCATTGACGTTGCTGGATTCCAGCGAGCCTTGAATTAGCGTGACGTTGGCGTCGGGCGGGATGGCGCCGGCTTGCTTGGCGTGCATCAAGCCGTCTTCGCGTTTTTCCAGATTGGCCGGATCGGGGTTGACCAACTTGATCCGTTCAATAATCACACTGTTGGTGGCATTGACGCCTTGCGGGACGATGGAGATGGTGCCGTCGGTGCCGATTTCCATTTTTTGGGCGGGCGGAATCGTGATCGCTTCGCCACCTTCGCCAAGCACCGACAGTCCTGCGCCGTTTTGCAGTAAGCCTTCCGGTGTGATTCGCAGGTCACCGGCGCGGGTATAGGCTTCTTGGCCCTCTGCATTACGCACCGCGATCCAGCCTTGACCGTTGATTGCGACATCCAGGTCGCGGCCGGTGGTATGGATGCTGCCGCTGGCCATGTCGGTGCCGGGGCGTTCGGTCATCGAATACACCCTTGACGGGTAGCCGGGACCGAAAGCCGGCATTGCGCGAAATTGCTCGAAATCAGCCTTGAAGCCGGTGGTTTGGGCGTTGGCCAGATTATTGGCGTTGGCGCCTTGCGCCAGCAAGGTCTGCTTGGCGCCGTTCATCGCGATGTATAGGCTACGGTCCATGGTTATTCCCCATTAATTACCGAATTTGCAGTATGGTTTGCATGATGCTGTTTTCAGTGGTGATGGTTTGCGCATTGGCCTGATAATGTTGTTGGGCGACGATCAGGTTGACCAATTGCGCGGATAACTCGACATTCGAGCTTTCCAACGCGCCGGCCTGAATCAGGCCGAAGTTATTCGCGCCCGCCTCACCGGGAATCGGTTCCCCTGAGTTGGCGCTTTGTCCCCAGGCGGTGTCGCCGATTTTGGCCAAGCCGTTGGTATTGGCGAAGCGGGTCAATGCCACTTTACCCATGGTTTGCGAGCCGCCGTTACTGAAACGGGCAAATATCACCCCTTCATCGTCAATATCAATGCCCGTCAAGCGTCCGGCCGGTAAGCCGTTTTGCGTCATCGTATTCACGCTGAATTTTTCCTGGACCTGGGTGGAGCCGAAGAAGTCCATGGTGCCTATCTTCACGGGGGCCGCGCCGGTCGCTGGCAGTATGGTGTAATCACTCAAGGCGAAGCGTCCTGACACCGGGGATTGTAATTTGCCGGAGGAATCAAAAGTCATCACGGCCGGAGTCGGCAAGGTGGTGGTCGTGGCCGGAGCGGCAACTGCCGTGCCATAGGTACCGGCATTGATGGAGGTTCGGGCGGTTGGGGTGGCCGGCTCGGCCATATAATGATACACACTCCAATTCGTAGTGGAGGCTGTCGAGGCGCCCTTCACATAATAGGTGGAGAGAATATGCGGCGAGCCCAGCGAATCGTAAACAGTCACCGAGGTTTGCGAGTTGTAGGAGTTATTGTTGGTTGGGTCGAAGGGGGTTACGCTGGGAACTGTTTCGTTGGCGTTGAGATTCACCGCCAGAGAGACAGTGTCGGTCGCGCTGGGTAAACCGGTGAGAGTATTGATCTGCACCGGTTGCGTCACCCCGGTGCTGAAGCCGTCGGAGACCGCAGTGCCGTTGGGTTTATAAACCATCAGTGATTTGCCTTGGTTATTAACCAGATAGCCGTCCTTGTCCAGTTTGAATTCGCCGGATCGGGTATAAGTGATGTCATTGGTTTCTGTTGGGCTTTTTGCCATGGTAAAGAAGCCTTCGCCGCTGATCGCCAAATCCAGATTGTTGTCGGTGAACGACAAGCTGCCTTGATTAAATTGTTGAGCGACGTTGGCAACTCTGACGCCGGCGCCGGCGGTGGTGTTGCTGACGCCGCCCAGGCTGGAGGCGTAAACGTCGGCAAATTCCGAGCGCGACTTTTTAAAGCCTACGGTGTTGGCGTTGGCAATGTTGTTGCCGGTCACTGCCAGATTGTTGGATGCGGCGTTTAAGCCGCTTAATGCTGTTGTAAAAGCCATGATGCCTTCTCCTTCACAAGATTTGTTTAATTTGACTGAATTTTACGGTGCCGACGCCGTCCAGATTGACTTGCAAGCCGCTGCTGCCGCTGCCCATCGTCACGCTTTTCACCAGCGATTTAATATTGGTGGCTAATACCGTATTGACGCCGTCAATTTTGGCTTCAGCTTGAATTTTGTAGACGCCCGGGTCGGCAAATTGTTTGTTGCTGTCCTTGCCATCCCATTCAAAAGTGGTGGTGCCGGCGGCTTGCGCACCCATGTCGAGCTCTCTGACAGTTGCGCCGGTTTGCGGGTCTATGATTTTCACGCTGACATTTGGCGAGCTGCTGGGCATTTCGAAATCGCCCGAGACGCTGCCGCCGGCGCCCAGCAATGCTTCCTTGGCGGGTGCCGAAACATGGCGGCCAACCAAACCGGCTGCTTGCAGGGCCTGGTCGGAGCTGAGCGAGCTGGCAAACTCTTTGAACGAAGCCTGTAGATCTTGAATACCCGATACCGTGCTGAATTGCGCCATCTGCCCAAGAAATTCGCCGTTGTCCATGGGCTTCATCGGGTCTTGATGCGTCATTTGTGTGGTCAGCAGTTTCAGAAACTGGTCTTGCCCCAAGGTTTGTTTTTTCACGCCGCTCGATGTGTCGGCGCTGGTAGTGGCCAAGCCGAGGCTCTTAAATGTGTCTATTGCGCTGGTCATAAATGCCTCACTGTCCCATTTTCAGGGTTTGCAAAATCAGGTTTTTTGCGGTGTTCAACACCTCTACATTGTTTTCGTAGGAACGGGAAGCGGACATCATATTGGCCATTTCTTCCACGGTATTGACGTTGGATTTATAGATGTAGCCGGTCGCGTCCGCCAGCGGATGATTGGGGGCATATTCCATCACCGGCGGCGCCTGGTTTTCGACGATGCCCAGCACATTGACGCCGCTGGCGCTGCTGTTCTTGTCCATCGCGTTTTTCAGTTCGGCGGCAAACACCGGTTGGCGGGATTTATAGACCTGATCAATACTGCTACTGACGCTGCTGGCGTTGGAAATATTGCTGGCTACCAGATTGAGTCTCAGGTTTTGCGCGTTCATGCCGCTGCCGGCGACGTCGAAGATGCGAAATGCAGACATGGTTATTCTCCTTTAATGGCAGACATCAGGCCGGAAAACTTGTTGTTGATAAACCGTAAGCTGGCTTCGTACTGCACGGCGTTTTCCGCGTATTTGGCTTGCTCGATGTGCGATTCGACGGTATTGCCGTCCAGCGAGGCTTGTTGCGGATTGCGGTACAGCAGGTCTGCGCCGAGTACATTATTTTGGCTAGGCAGATGGCCTTGCTGGCTGCGTTTCAGCTCTGATCCTGCGCCGGCCAGGGTTTGTTGAAACACCGATTTGAAGTCCAGGTCGCGGGCTTTGTAATCGGGCGTGTCGGCGTTGGCCAGGTTTGAAGCCAGAATCTCGCTGCGCTTTTCGCGCAACGCCAACGCTTGCGGATGTATGCCTAAGGCACTGTCGAAATTAATAGCCATAATTGCCACCTTTGGGTTTTTTAAACCTTAAAGCAGTATATGTGCCATAAAATAAATGTGCTGTTATTTCATTTGTGTAGCGGTTTTGAGGGCTGGGGGGAGTGTCAAAAACCAGTGTTTCGGGCGGGGCGGCAAAATGCTGCCGCTGCGTTAAGTCGTCAATAAACTGACGAGCGGCTTAACCGATTTTTTTGAAGTAGCTGGTTAAGCCGGAGCGAACCAGTTCAAAGCTGTTTAAGCCTGTCGGCATCGCTTCGGTACTGCTTAGAAACAGATAGCCACCCGGTTCCAGGCTGTCGGCCATGCGGGTGAGGATGTCGCGTTTGACTTGATCGGAGAAATAGATCAGGACGTTGCGACAGAAGATCAGGTCAAAACGGCCCAAGGCAGTGAACGATTTGAGCAGGTTGAATTGTTGAAAACGCACGAGTTGGCTGACTTCCGGGGTAAGTAAGTAGCCGTCGTAATTTTTGTGGAAATACCGGGCTTTTGCCGCGCTATCCAGGCCGCGAGATAGTGCGGCTTCCGAATACACCGCTCTTTTGGCTTCCTCGAGAATGGCTTCGGAGATGTCCGTGCCGATAATTTGCACGGAGCGGGATTTGCTGGAGGCTCGGATGGCTTCCAGGGCGCATATGCCTATCGAGTAAGGTTCCTGGCCGGATGAGCAAGCGGCCGACCAAACTCTTACATTGCCGTTTTTGCGATTTAGCAAGTTGGGTAAGACTTGGTCTCTGAGTTCGACGAATTGCCGTTCGTCGCGAAACCAGAAGGTCTCGTTGGTGGTCATTGCGTCGATGACGGCGCTTTTGATTTTTTGCGCCGAAAATGACGCGGATTGCAGGCTGTTGGCCAGTTCAGCGAAGTTTGCGAATTCAAATTTGCCCATCAAGGGCAATAAACGGCTTTTTACCAAGTATTGTTTACTGTCGCCCAACTCGATGCCGCAGCTCTGGCTGAGGAATTGTTGTATGGTTTGGTATTCCGCGGCGGAAATGTCGATAATTTTACCCGCCTGACTACCCGGTTCAGCCTGGTTCAACATATCTGAGCTTTGCGGGTGTACGGCGCCTCGAGTAGCGGTCAGGAATGGGCTGCATGATAAAGTTTGAGCTGATGCTGGATGGAGTTCATCAGCGAGTCGGGATCAAATTTGGCCAGAAATTCGTTAGCACCGACTTTTTGGACCATTGATGTGTTAAACACCCCGCTTAATGAAGTATGCAAAATCAAATAGATTTTTTTCATGTTGGGGTCGGCCTTGATTTTGGTGGCGAGGGTATAGCCGTCCATGCGCGGCATTTCCACATCGGAAATGATCATCGAGTATTTGTCCTGAATATCGATACCGTCTGCCACCAGCGCGTTTAAATGATCCCAGGCTTCTTGGCCGTCTTTTAGCAGCGTACATTCGATGCCAATTTGTTGGCAAACCCGTTTAACCTGGTTTCTGGCCACCGATGAATCGTCTACCACCAGGATGTGATCGTTTTTGCTGGTGACTTCCATGTCGATGATTTCAGCAGAAGCTTCTTCACGGCCGCCGATGACTTCTTTCATCACTTTTTCGACGTCAATCACTTCTATCAGCTCACCGTCGATTTCAGTCACTGCGGTTAGATAGCTTTCTTTGCCGGTGCCGGTAGGTGGGGCTTTTACTTGTTCCCAGCCGATATTAATGATCCGGTCTACCGAGCCGACCAGGAAGCCTTGAATGGAGCGGTTGTATTCGGTCACGATGACGTAGCAGCCGGAGTCGCGCACCAAGGGCCTCATGCCGATAGCCATCGACAAATCGAGCACGGGAATGGTTTTGCCGCGTAGGTGGGCAACGCCGCAAATCACCGAATGCGAGTTGGGAATTTGCGTTAAGGGCGGGCATTGAATCACTTCCTGAACTTTGAAAACATTAATCCCAAAGCGTTGTTTACTAACAAGTTTAAACAACAAGAGTTCGAATCTGTTGTGCCCCGCCAGTTTGGTGCGCTGATCGACTCCGTCTAAGACTCCGGCCATAAAACCCCCTGAAATATACTGCTTGCAATTATAGACACTTTGCTTTTATTTACTTTATAAAATTACTGGTATGTTTCGTGCTTTGTTCTTGCAAAAGTCAAAAAAATGGCGACTGCAATGAAGATCAAAAACTTGAGAGTGATTTGGCTGTTGGTCTGCGAAACAGCGTTAGCGGGGCCGATGCAATCGGTGCCGTTGATCCAGGATGCTGTTAACCAATACATCAGTAACAACCTTGTTCCTGGCGGCAAATACGAAATAGGCGGCGCGCAAATTGATCCGCGTTTGCAATTGCCGCAGTGCGAACAACCATTGCAGGTATTTACCCAATCCGGCGAAATAAAGCCGGGCAGGAATACGGTGGGAGTGCGTTGCCAGGGTGAAAGAGGCTGGACGATTTACAGCATGGTATCGGTAAGGTCGTTTAAAGACGTATTGGTCTTGAATCGGTCATTACAGCGCAATGATGTGATTCGTGCCGAGTATTTGACTGCGGAAACCCGCGATATTGGCTTGTTGCAACAGGGTTATCTGACTGAGTTGGATGATGTCGTTGATAAGCAGGCGGTACGCAATATTCCCGCCGGCAGTGTGTTGAGCAAACTGCACGTTACCGAGTTGACGTTGGTCAAGCGGGGCGAACGGGTGAATATTCAATCAGGCAAGGCCGGAGTGCTGATTAGCGCGGTTGGCACGGCGATGGCTGATGGTGCCAAAGGTCAGAAAATCAACGTAAAAAACTTGTCTTCGCAACGCGTAATCCAGGCCACCGTGGTGGATTCCGGTCAGGTATCGGTTTATTTTTGATAAAGCGTTAAAGGAATTTATGATGATGCCGCTAAATGCTACAGATAAAACTAATTTAGGAATACCGTCATGGCTATCGACCCTATCACCAGCAAATCTGTTAGCACACCGCTACCGGCAAAACCAGCGGTTAAGGACTCGGCAGAGCTTAAAGAGAAGCCCGTCAGCGGCGCCTCCACGGACACAGTCAACATCACCGCGACCGCTCTGGACATTAAATCGGCAACCGCTGCAAGCGCTACCGCCCCGGTGGTGAACGAAGACCGAGTGGCGGCCATAAAAGCCGCTGTGCAGGACGGCAGCTATCAAGTAAACGCCGAGCGCGTTGCCGAGAAAATGTTGCAATTTGAAGGTCAACTAACCAATAGCACGTGACGTCATGATAGAGAAAACTTATCAAATTACCGAGAAACTACTAAATAACGGTTTAAAAGCAACGCAAAGTTTGCACGAGCTGCTGAACGCCGAAGCCGCAAACCTGAAACAAAAAACCGATCCGGATGCCATATCGGCAATCGCTGCCCACAAAAAAGATCTGGTTGCCCAGCTTGAGCAATTTACCAAGCAACTCGGGCAGGTACTCGCCACCGAGCAATTGGTGGTGAGTAACGATGGCATCAAAGCCTATCTTGTCAAAGCTAAGTCAGCCGGTATCAATATCTCCGAGTCCTGGAATTATTGGAATCACATCGTTAGGCTCTCCCAAACCTGTCGCACAATTAACGAACAAAACGGTGCCAGCATTGCGTTATTGAGTCGACATACGCAAAGATCACTGCAAATCTTAAGAGGCAAGTCGCCGTTAGCCGCTACCTATGGACCCGATGGCGTCACCCGCAACGAGCTGTTTTCGCATACATTAATTTCGGTGTAGACTGAGCGGCGAATAACCAGACAGGTCGCTCATATGCTGCGAAAACTCAAGCATTTATTTTCAAAACCGTTGCCGACGGAGTCCGCTCACGATGACGATGACGAGCTATTGAGTTTTGAGAACCCCAACTTTATTACCGATCCTGACAGGATTGCCAAGTTACTGGGTGAAATTGAAAATAGTTCGCCGCTATGTACCGTTCAGGTTGAGGGCGAGGACTTTAGTTCCTCGATATTGGCAGTCAAATTGGATAAGAAAGTCATTATCCTCGACGAACTGATGCCTAAACACGGTAACGATTTTTTGTTGCTTAGTCGTTCGTTGAAACTCTCTACCTTTCATAAGGGTATCCATTTATCGTTTAATCTGGCGGGAATCGAAGTCGGTCATTCACGGGGAATCAATTACTACAAAGCCCCATTCCCTGATCGCGTGTTTTATCCCCAGCGGCGGCGCACCCCGCGTCTGGAAATAAGCAGTATCGATATTCCGTTTTCCGGCGTTGTTCAGCGTACGGGTATTTCAGTCGGAGGTAGTCTGTTCGATTTATCCAGAGGCGGAGCAGGGATTACCGTTCCCGTTAATAGGGCGCGGGTTCAGCGCGGCGACACCGTCAAAAACTGCCAAATCACCTTTGAAGATTACGTAATGGATTTTGATCTGTCCGTACGCTTTGTAAAGCCGGTGTCGGCGGCATCAGCCAAAGTGCAAATCGGCGGATTATTCGAAAACCTGTCTGCAAAAAGCCAATCCAAGCTGTCCTATTTCATCACTTCGCTTGAACGCGTGGAGATTAGAAAACAGAAAGCCTAGTCTTCTGGCCTGTGGTAAAATAACGCGCTAAGGTCCCGGTAGCTCAGCAGGATAGAGCGGTCCCCTCCTAAGGGACAGGTCGGACGTTCGAATCGTCTCCGGGACGCCATAAAAATCAATTGCTTGCCAAGAGATCAGCTGGAAAAGTAGAATTCAGATTGATTTTTTGGGGCAAATTTGGGGCATTGCTTGCTACAGGGACACATTGGCAAGCTTATATGGCGACTTTCGAAAAGCGTGGTGATTATCAATGGCGGGCAAAAGTCCGCATTAAAGGCTTTCCGTCCCAATCGAAAACTTTTGATACCAAGTCTGATGCGGAATCATGGGCGAAAGTAGTGGAAAGCGAGATGGTGCGTGGCGTTTGGGTTTCTCACTCTGAAGCTGAGAAAACCACCCTTCGTGAATTACTGAGGAGGTATCAGGACGAAATACTTCCGACTAAAAAATCTCAACGCCCTGTAATTTACCAAATGAAAGCAATCAATCACCACATCGGTGATTATTTTTTAGCGTCTTTAACATCCAGTAAAATAGCCAGTTACAGGGATCAGCGCCTTAAAGAGGTTGACCCGCAAACAGTGCGCAAAGATTTATCTCTCATTCAAAGAGTCATCAATATAGCTATGAAAGAATGGGGCATTGCTTTACCTCAAGGTAATCCAGTCCTACAAATTAAGATGCCAAAACAACCTGAAGGCCGTGATCGCCGTCTACAAGATGGTGAAGAACAGAAAATCTCACTTGAATTAAGTGAAAATATTTTGATGCACTCAGTTTTTTTATTTGCTATTGAAACTGGGATGCGTAGAGGTGAAATTGTGTCTATGCGTTGGGAGGATGTTGACTTCAATGTTTGTGTCGTCAAAATTCCTCAAACAAAAACAGATGTTTCAAGAAAAATACCCCTGAGTTCTAAGGCTAGTGAGATTTTGATGGCTTTACCTCGCAGAATTGATCAGAGAGTTTGGAGTATCAAGCCAGATTCGATAACTCAGGCATTTGATCGCGCATGTGTCCGGGCAAATATTCAAAATCTTCGTTTCCACGATTTGCGCCACGAAGCCACTAGTCGCTTCTTTGAGCGTGGATTGAATATAATTGAGGTCGCAACCATCACAGGCCATAAGGATCTGAAAATGCTTAAACGGTATACTCATTTAAGAGCTGAGGATTTAGCAAAAAAACTTGGCTAGCTGTTTCGGTACTATCGGCAATCTGCTCTCGATAAGAGAAAAGCAGAGAAACTTGATTAGACTAACTGGGCAGAGTAGGATTGGGCATTACCTTTTAATACCGGATCGGTTAGCCATGACTACTAAAGCTGTTAAGTTAGATGATGCTCTTTATGATCGCTTGAAAGTTTTAGGCGAGTCACAGCAACGCTCACCACATTGGCTAATGAAAGAAGCAATCCGGCAATTTATAGACCGAGAAGAAGCTGCGCAACAAATTCGCCGAGATACGCTACAACGTTTAGCTACATATGAGCAAGATGGCAAAGCTATTAGCCATGACGAGGTGGATCTTTGGTTGGCTGCTTGGGGGACTGATAGCGAGGGGCAATGCCCCCTCGCCTGATCTGGCTACCACAAGCCCTCACTGATTTAGTCCGCCTTCGCGAGTTTATCCATGTACACAGTCCGACTGCTGTCAAACGGCTTAGAAAACTTTCCAAAAGTATCCAGGAAAGATCGTCGAAAAGTTTCCAGTTACAGCGACGGGTTATTGGTTTTCCACCGCCTTTTTTCGTTGCTTGAATCGATAGGAATCATTGCCGGTTTCCAAAATATCGCAGTGGTGGGTAATACGATCTAAAAGCGCCGTGGTCATCTTGGCATCGCCGAATACCTGAACCCATTCGCCGAAATTGAGATTGGTGGTGATGATCAAGGATGTTTTTTCATAGAGTTGGCTGATCAGGTGGAATAGCAAGGCGCCACCGGATGCGGGAAAAGGTAGATAACCCAATTCATCTAGGATGACAGCATCCATGGTGGTCAGTTGCTTCGCGAGATTACCGGCTTTGCCCTGCTGTTTTTCTTTATCCAATTGGTTGACGAGATCGACGGCGTTGTAGAAGCGTAACCGCTTGCCTTGGTGAATGGCCGCCACGCCCAAGGCCGTTGCGAGATGGGTTTTACCGGTGCCAGTACCGCCGACTAAAATGAGGTTGTAGGCTTGATCCATGAAGCCAGCGGTCGCGAGCTGTTCGATTCTGGCTTTGGGCAGCGGTGTTTCTACCCAGTCAAAATTCATCAAGTCACGATGAATGGGAAAGCGCGCCGCTTTGAGTTGATAATTCAAACTGCGTGCCTGGCGATCCGCTAGTTCCGTGGCAATCAAGCGATCCAACCAGACTTCCGGCATAACGGGTTTTTGCTGAAGCCCATATTCGGCTTGCCATTCGTTCCAGGCAGAGGCCATACCGAACAGATGCAGGGTTTTCAGTTGCGCAGCGCGATCAATGGACATGGCGAGCGCTCCGTAAGGTGTCGTAACGGCTGCAATCGGCGACGGGTTCGAGCGTGAGTGTGGGTGTCGATGCCGGTGTATTCGCCAACGGTTTTGGTTGAGCGGCTTCCGTTAGGCGTCGCATTTCATTGAGTACGATGGCCGCGCTAATCACGCCGGTTTGCAAGGTCAGATCACAGGCCACGTCCAGCGTGTCCAGACCGGCTTCCCCCAGGTCTCTCGCCACTTGTGCCCTGTGGGTATTAACAGCAGATCGACAAAGGCTCTATCGCCCTTGTCTTGCTTGAGGATACGATCATGTACCACTTTGATGGCAACCGGCAAATCCCAGGTCACAAACGGCGCACCATGACGGAGTGCACCGGGTTTTTTTTCGAGTACCGGCAGATAATGCCAGGGATCACAGATTAACTGATCTCGCCCAAAACGGCGCTCATGGTCGGCAATCACTTTGCCATCCGCCACTATGCCGATGCGATGCGCCGTGAGTCGTACTGATACCACGCGATTGGCCCATGCGGCCGGGACACTATACCGATTGCGATCAATACAGATCAGGCACTGGCTGGATACTCGGCGCATCGATTCCACATAACCCTCGAATGGCGCCTTGATGGGCAACAGCAATGGCCGCTCTTCCGCGAAGCATTCCGCTGTTGAGCGACTAGTCTGCTCGGGATGCGGTCGAGCCGCCAGTTCTTGGCAACGTCTTGCCAGCCAAGCATTCAGCTCGGTAAAGTTGGCACAATGTGGCAGCGGCGTGAATAGCCATTCGCGGATATTACCAACCTGATTTTCGACCTGGCCTTTCTCCCAGCCCGCTTCGGGCGTACAGGCTATAGGCTCGAACAGATAGTGATTGGCTAAGGCTAGGAAACGGCGATTAAAGCGCCGCTCCTTGCCGACAAAGATCGCGTCCACCACGGTTTTCAGATTGTCATAGACCATACGTTTGGGTACACCGCCGAAGAATGCGAATGCCTGATTATGGGCGTCCAATACCATTTCCTGGGTTTCACGCGGATAAGCAATGACAAACATTTGCCGACTGTAGGTCAAACGGAAATGCGCCACCTTGACGATTTGTTCCACGCCGCCCAGCACCGCTGTTTCATGACTCCAGTCAAACTGGCACGTTTCGCCGGGTGGAAAGGCTAACGGGACGAAAGCCTGTTTGACACTGGGTTTGCCAGAGTGATTTAGCTTCCAGTCTTTGACACGACGCTGCACCGCCGTGTACCCACCGATATAACCTTCAATCTGCAAACACTCGAATAGCCGTTGGGCGGTGCGTCTTTGCTTGCGGGGCAAGCAAGCGTCTTTTGCCAGCCAGTCATCTAGCAGTTTGAGATAGTCGCCTAGCTTCGGGTGAGGTTGATCCTTTCGGATCGGATAAACCGGCTCTTCGACCGTCTTGAGGTGTTTACGAATAGTGGGACGGGACAGCTTGAATAATTTCGCCAAGGCGCTGACGGTGACATTCTCAACAAAATGCAATCGCCTGATTTCGGTTATGACTTCCATTTTTATCACTCCAGGTTTCTCCGGCAAAAAGCCGGTCATTGAACAACCTGGGGTGGAAACTTTTCAACGCTCTTTTCCCCAGGAACCTGGAAAGTTTTGCACGCCGTTTTGCAGTTATGGGTAATC
Source organism: Methylomonas fluvii (assembly GCF_014850975.1). Classification (GTDB taxonomy): domain Bacteria; phylum Pseudomonadota; class Gammaproteobacteria; order Methylococcales; family Methylomonadaceae; genus Methylomonas; species Methylomonas fluvii. Next base: position 1,692,817 of record NZ_JACXST010000001.1, read on the forward strand.
AGGTAAATTTTTCCAAAAAATTACGTTATAAGGTTTTGGTAAAAACACAGTGGTCATGCGGAAAGCGGCACTTGTTTTTATAAAGTTTCGATAAAATCGACAATAAGCAAGATCCGGGCTGGCACTACTATGTGCCGGCCTGGAGTCTACTGTTTTAGATGTCCATCAACAGCATCGGTATGCCATAAGTCATCACGAAATAACCAAACGCATAAACCACGCTAACGCTGGTTGGGTAACTGAAGAAAGCGCGAAAGATATAGCTGACGATGGAGATATACCAGACAACCAAAAACACCGCGATGCCTATGCCTATTTCTTCGCGGTAGATATGGTTTTGCAATACCAGCCAATAGTCGAGCGCTTCGGCAGCGACAGCCAAAGTCATGATGAAATTCTCGCAAACGAAAATCGAGGTATACAACTGGTTGAAGCAGCCCCATTTTTTTTCCATCAGCAATAAAATCGCCACCGAGCCGAAGGCCATGGTGGTGCGACCTAAAACTTCCAACGTGCCGTCCGCCGGATCGGAGATCAAGCCTTCAACGATCATCCCGGAAATCAGATAGAACGCCACATTTTTCCACATAAACGAGTTGGGCGGGACTAAGTCCGACGGATTGTTCAGAAACCAGCAAGAGGACAGGTATTTCAGCAGTAGAGTCATAATCGGTGTTTTTATTCGATAAACGCGGGTTTTATCGAATCGAAAAAATCGTCCATTATAGACGGGCGGCAGCATAACGGGGTTTTGACTTCGTTTTACGTGCGTATCGTCACCTTTGGCAAGCTTTACAAGGTGCGGCCGTTTAAGGAGAAGCGGTCTGCCGTTTTGCCGATTCGTTTGTATAATAGCCGTTCATTTCTCCGCGTGTGGCCAGCAAGTGCCTACGCTCATGCCCAACCAAACTCCGGAACCTTCATGATCGAACTAGGCAAATTCAACACTTTAACCGTCGTCAGCCAGCGTGATAATCAGTATGGTCTGGATGGTGGGGAACTTGGCGAGATTGGGTTGGCGGACAAAGATGCACCGGATAATCTTAAGGTCGGCGATACCGTAAACGCCTTTGTCTATATCGACGGTAAGAATCAAACCATCGCTACCTTGCAAACCCCGCTTGCCCAAGTCGATAAGGTGGCGTGGTTAAAATGTATATCGCTCAGCCATGCCGGTGCGTTTTTGGGATGGGGATTACCCAAGGATTTGTTGCTGCCGTTCAGCGAACAGAAGGGCAAAGTCGTTGAAGGCCGTTCATATTTGGTGCGGCTATTTTTAGACGAAAACAACCGCATCGCCGCGACGATGATGCTGGATGATTTCATTCAGGATCAGGCGTTTTATTACAAAGACGGCCAAGCGGTGCAACTCATCATCGCCGACGAAACCGATTTGGGCTTTAAAGCGGTGGTGGACAATCAATATTGGGGCGTGTTGTATAAAAGCGAGACTTTTCAGCCCTTGCAAAAAGGCCAGTCTCTGAGCGGATTCATCAAAAAAGTTCGCCCGGACAATAAGCTGGATTTGGTCCTGAGCCAGGAAAAATACGGTCAGAAAGTCGATGCAACGTCCGAAAAAATTCTGGCGATACTGGCAAAGCGCGGTGGCTATGTGGCGCTGACCGACAAAAGTGCGCCGGAGATTATTTACGACACCTTTGGCGTCAGTAAAAAGGTCTTCAAGCAGGCGATAGGCGGCTTGTATAAGCAACGACGGATCGTCATCGAAGAAGCGGGTGTCCGTTTGCTTGATCAGGCCTAAAACTATTCTTGGGTAAGGTAGAGACGCCATATTATGCGTCCCTACCTTGTTAGTCTGGGATCTTAAGGCCGATATTGCGAGAACACATAATCGGTTTTTTGCTCGGATGCATGGCAGGCAAAGCAAGAAGTACCGCCGTCTTTCACCAGCCGTTCGGTTTTGCTGTTGCCGGCAAAGCCTTCAAAGCCCCAGCCGCCGGTCGCGGCAAATTTTTTCGCGTCTTTCAGCATCACGCCCACAAGCTTGCGTTCGCTTTCCTGAATGGTTTTATCCTTTTCCTGATACTGCAGTAAATCGAACACCAGCACCGAGCCGTCGGCGTACTTACCGGTTTTCAAACCGGCTTCCGCTTGTTTATTGGCGTAGACATGATGCAGGCCTTGAAACGGATTTTCCAGGGCGTGGCCGGATTGAATCAGCATGCTTTTAGCGTGCAGCCAGTTGCGATAGCCCTCCGGAAACGGCACGGCCTGATCGGCGGCAAACGCGGTAACGGCGGTTGTGCTTAGCAGGCCCATAAGCAATATCGAAATGCTTTTTTTCATGATCGTATCCCCCATAAAAAGTAAATGCGCACATAATTTCGAATCGAAACTATGTGGTCTTTTTAAGCGGGTTTGCGGCTTTTGTCAAACAAATAGTGATGCGCTATTAGTTTGCTTGGTGAAGCGAGGCGCGGCTGGATGGTAGGTGCGGTGTTAAGCGGTAATGGCGGGCAAGACGACAGCAGGGGAGCGAAAGATGGCGTGGTGTTGGGCTGCAAAAGGCTTGCAACCCAAGTGACCAGACAATTAAATCTTGCCGTCCAACCCCATCTGAAAATACTTGTGGGTGATTTTTTCCTGGTTTTCCAGCAACCAATCAATGTCCGGCGTGTTGGTCATGGCTTTATGAATGGCTTTGGCCATGGCCTCGCGGTGGATGTTGAACAAAATTTGATGATCCAGATTGTCGTCTTTGATCACGCTAGGATTCAGCCAGACCGAGCAAATAATCCCCAAATCGTTGGCTTTTTCTTTGGGAATATCACCCGCGCGCACCGCATCCAATACCCCATTGGCAATCGCCGCTTGCACGGTGCCCATCAAAATATTGGTGTAACGGCTATTTTTAACCGTCACCTTACTGACCATCAGCGTGACCGGACGCACCTGAATATCGGTATTTAAAATCGCGAATACCCGCGAGTGGCCCTGCACTTGATCGCCGGTTAACGTGGCAATTGCGGTGCCAACCGGACCGTCCAATTCGCCGATGATGATTTCCGGTTCCGCCGCCGTACCGGCTGGTCCGCCCGCTACCAGGGCTTCGCCGGTGCGCATAATGATTCTTTCGCTCATGTGGGTCTCCAAATGTATGTTGAGGTTAGTAATTCTGAGGTAGGGGGTGAGCTAAGCGTCGCCGTTCAACACCATCGCTCCGTATTCTTCCGGTGTGATTATTCCGCCCAGCCTTTCCGCGACGTGACTATCGCAAGCTGGCAACACATCCTGCACAGCATCGATACGCTTCCATTGCGGTAACGGTGTGTCTTGATGGGCTTGCGGCACGTATTTCGAGCTGGCAACCCGGCTCATGCGGTGAATGTAACGCGGACAGTTGATAAAAATCTCGCTAATCGCCACCCGCACAATCAGCTCCGCTCCGGGATAGTCTGCCAGTAAGGGATCGTTGGCTTCAATGCGGGCGTCGCCATGCACCCGAATCCGGTGTGGGGTTTCGAAGTCGATAAACAACATGCCGATTTTCGAGTTGCCGTTGATATTGCCCATCGATAAAAACATGCCATTGCCGTCGTAACTGGGAAAGGCCAGTTCTTGCGGATTAACCACCTTCACCAGGCCAGGATTGCCGCCCTTATACGAGCATGTCGGGTAACCGCGTTGGTCTATCGTGGTCAGAAAGAAAAAATCCCGGCTCTCGATAAACGGCTGATGCTGCTCGCTTAGCTGCTGTTCAACAATGATTTGTTCCAATCTGTCAGCCAGATTAACGGTGTCGTGCTGTTCTTGCAATTGGCGGTGCTGCGGGCTGTAAAAGTCGCTCATGGGCGGTGCTCCTGTTTTGGATGGTGCGGCGATTCTAACAGGAATGGCGATTAGGCTGGTTTTACGGTTGGATGATGCAGAGCGTCTGGGGAGGCGTTCCCACGCCGAGCGTGGGAACGACAAATGCGGTTAGCTTCCTGGCTATTGTCCTTGTTGGCTGATCGAAGTCTTTCCCGACGATTCGCTGGCAGTGGTCATAATGTTTAAAGTCGCGGAATTCTCGGCATAAATGGCATCTTCGACCCGCTCGACAAATTGCTTGAACGCCTCAGCGTCGTCCAGATTTTGGTAACGGCCGACCCGGGTTCTAAACATGAACTTCTCATGGCCCAACAGTTGTTCCGTAGAACGGTAGTTTTTCCATTGCTCGCGGTAGTGGTAAACGCTTTCCAGCGACACCACGATTACCACCAAGAGACTGATCACGGTGACGACGATTTGCACAATCGGCAGACCCCATAAGGTTTGCTGCGGAATATTGACCAACACCGGCACCAAGCCGCCGCCCACCACAGAAAACGCCCGCATTCCCAGGTATTTACGCTTCGCCACCACTGCCTTCGCGTCATACCAATTCTGATACTGCTCCAGCCGCTCAGAAATATATTTTTCCGGATCCATCAGTACCTCCAAAACGAATACTCATTGGTCGACGAACGGTCCTAAGCCGGAGAGACGGGTTTTCTCCCGTATGCCGCGCCGAGCACCGCAGCTTTTGAACGGATCAGCCCGAAGGGGCGATGCAGGGATGCATCGCGTTGCATGCAGGGGCTGGGAAGCCCCTTCAGGCAACCCCGTTCAAAAGCGAGGAGCGCAGGAATCAAGCGGCATCCGGGGCGCCTTTTCTTTGGATACTTTCTTTTGGCGACGCAAAAGAAAGTATCTCGGTTGTCGGTCCGAGAACCGACGTTAAAATATCAGTCGCGATAGCGACACAAAACCCGAACCCGCGTGGGCACAAAAAGCCGTGCCCACCTTACGCAACTAGGGATTATTGAGTACGCCTTTCTTCCGTAGTTCTCGAAGCAGTTCTTGAACCTGTTGTTTCACTTCTATGTGTGATTTCTTGAGAGTCTTGGAATAGCTGACCAATGCCGCATAATGGCTTTTAGCATTGGCAAGATGGATTTGGTTTTGAGTCTCCTGGGAAATCCAATATGCATGCTCGTGTTTTTGAACAAGATCATTGTTTAGGCGATAAGAGTCAACGAGGCCACGCGCTTTTGAATACGTTGAAACAATTAATTTTCGAAGATCATGGTCTTGAATACGACCTATAAAAAATGCATTTGAATTATAGATAGTGAAATATTCCTGGGTAACTGGCCAGTACAAAATTAGAGGTTCAGTTTCACCTAAAGCTTCAAGCTGGTGGCCAATATTATCAACGTAGTTATCCCAGAGGGTTTCGATTTCATCATGAATGGCTTGGAGAATTCCATGAATCATTTGTAGGTCATTTTTATCTTGATCGGAACGTTGCCATCGGTGTGATAGATAGGTGGTTATTAAAGTTAATGCACTACCGACAAAGGCGCCGATGGCAGTCGATCAAAGAATATCCCAAATTATTTGCAAAACTTTCTCCAAATCAAGAAACCGACATAAAGTTTGGGCAAGGTAATCCCCGGATTATAGCGAACACGACAATCAGGACTGTGCAGTCAGTTTAGCTGGTGCGCCGCTTACGCAAACACCTTCCACAGCATCGCCATCGTAAACGCCAAATTAAACCCAATCATCCATTTCAAGAGCTTAAACTCACCCTCGGCATACATCTGGTACTTCAGCATTTGCTCCTGGACAAAATGCAAATGATCTTCCTTGCTGAGCTGCTGGATGGCTTCCGCTGCCTTGATTGCCTTGGACTCACTGACGCCGGCTTCTTTCAAAGCTTCATAGACTTCTGTAATCATCGTAGCCATGTTTTTCCTCCGCTAACGTACTGCCAAAGTATACCAAGTTTCTGTAAATCAACGGCTCAAGCCGATTTAACATTCCCCCCATGCAACCCACATTCCTTCTTCGCCGCATCCTCCCACCACCAACGCCCAGCCCGCTCATGCTGATTCGGCAGTACCGGCCGGGTGCAAGGCTCGCAGCCGATACTGATGTAGCCGTGCTGGTGTAGTTCGTTGAACGGCACCTGATAGGCTTCGATGTAATCCCACACCTGCGCGGATGACCAGTTCAGTAGCGGGTTGAATTTGATCAGTTGTTTGCCGGTGCCGGAGAAGCCGGCATCGAGTTGCGCTTCCGGGATGTCGCCGCGGGTATCCAGGCTCTGGTCTTTACGTTGGCCGGTGATCCAGGCATCCAGTGTCGCCAGTTTGCGTTTTAAAGGTTCGACTTTGCGGATGCCGCAGCATTGTTGATGGTTGTCTTCGTAAAAGCTGAACAGGCCTTTTTCTTTGACAAAGGCATCGAGCTGCTCGCGATCCGGGCTCAAGATGTCGATGGCAATCCCGTAATGCTTACGCACTTTTTCGATGAAGCGGTAAGTCTCGGGATGCAGGCGGCCAGTGTCCAGGGAGAACACTTGAATGTCTTTTCTGATTTGCAAGGCCATGTCGATCAGTACCACATCTTCCGCACCACTGAAGGAGATGGCGATGTTATCGAAATGGGCTAGCGCGGCTTTTAAGATGGTGCGCGGATTTTTGCCTTGCAACTCGGTTTGGGCGGTGCTTAAGTCGAATTCAGTCATGGATTTAGCTCTGGGCAAAGTAACGGGATAAATACTCGTCAAAGTCCAACTTGTCGTTGGCTTCGATGTCGGCTTGTTTTTGCAACGATGCGGCAGCCATGTCCTCGAACTGCCGTTGCGTGTCATCGTCCAGCGGTTCGGCGTTGAAATAATGTTTATGCAAGGCCGAGGTGTTGCTGGCGAAGCAGCCAAACTCCTGGCCGTTTTCGCGCATGCATGCCAGGATGCGGGCAGACGGCGTCAAGGCCGGGTTGTCCACGACCGCCAACTGGTGTTGCAAAGCCAATTGATACGGGCGGTCCAAACTGCCTCTGTCCAGCACCGCGCAGATCGGTTGCATGGCGTACAAGATACTGTGCGCCCATTGCTGTAAGGTGACGGTTTCGCCGCCCCGGTTTAACTGCAAACCGGGACGGCGGCCTTCATTGGCCACCAGCAGTTGGTTGCTGTTGTTGACCTGAAATTCGTCCGGGCCTTGCGGAGGACTGTCCTGCAAAAGGCAATATAGTAAGAAGGCCTCGATAAAGCGGGCGGTACTTTCGTCTATCCCAATCGGATTCAGCAGATTCAAATCCAGCGAGCGCATTTCCACATACAGCACGCCGCGCCGTTTCAACGCCAGCGTCGGTTTCTCGCCGGACTTGGCGATCTGTTTAGGGCGCATGGTGCTGTAAAACTCGTTTTCGATTTGCAGAATGTTGGCGTTCAGCTGCTGATATTCACCGTCCAGTTTCACGCCGATGGCTTCATAGTCGGGATAAGGGGTGTTGATCGCCGCGCTCAGGCTGTCCACGTAGCCGTCCAGCGAGTTGTAATCGATCTTCAAGCCAGCCTGGTTCTTGCTCTTATAACCGATGTCGCTCATCCGCAGCGAGGTGGCGTAAGGGTGGAACACGGTGTGTTCGTCAAACTCCTTGAACTGCTCCATCAATTGCGGACGGCTTTTGAAAAAGGTTTTGCAAATCGCCGGCGAGGCGCCGAACAGATACAAAATCAGCCAGCCTTGGCGATGGAAATTACGGATCAGGCCGAAATAAGCGTTGGAGATAAAATCTTCCAGGCCGGCGGTGCAGCCGCTTTGCTGGTACAGCGCCGGCCACAGCGCTTCCGGCACCGAATAATTGAAATGAATGCCGGCAATGGCTTGCATGGTGCGGCCGTAACGGTGCCACAAACCTTTCCGGTAAACGTGTTTCATCTTGCCAATATTGGACGTGCCGTATTCGGCGATGGGTATGCTCAAGTCGCCGTCGATACCGCAGGGCATGCTGGTAGCCAGCAGCATTTCCTCGCCCAAATGCGGGTAAACGAACTGGTGAAGCTGGTGCATGTAGTCCAGGGTTTGGCGGATGTCGGCAAACGGCGGAGTGATAAATTCCAGCAGCGCTTCCGAATAATCGGTGGTGATGTAAGGGTGGGTCAACGCTGAACCCAGCGCCTTGGGGTGTGGGGTTTGGGCGATTTCGCCATGCTCGGTGATGCGCAGGCTTTCTTTCTCGATGCCTTTCAGGCCTTGTTTTAACAGGTATTGTTGATCGTTATCGATCAGATATTTAAGACGGTCGGGTAAACGGCAGTAAGTAATGAGCATAGAAAATTAGGCGCCTTCCGCGGCTGGGGTAAGCGCGGCATTATATAGGGTGGATTTTGAATTGTTGAAATTGGCGTGCTGTACATTGAATCAAGAAGATTGGGGAGGTGCGTTACTATTTCAAGGCTTAGAAGGCAGCGGCGGATTTAGCCTGTCCCGGGCGCTTGCTGATGATGGCCTGATCTATGGTCTAATACCGCAACGACTTTTTGCCGGTTTAGATTTAGCAAGTAATGATTTATGACAAATAACCCCGCCCTGCAAACCCTGCGTAGCGTGTTCGGCTACGACAGTTTTCGCGGCCAGCAGCAACAGATTATCGAGCAATTAATCGGCGGCCAGGATGTGTTGGTGTTAATGCCGACCGGCGGCGGCAAGTCCTTGTGCTATCAGATTCCGGCCTTGGTGATGGATGGGGTTGGCATCGTGATTTCGCCGCTGATCGCGTTGATGCAGGATCAGGTCAGCGCCTTGCATCAGGTAGGCGTGAGAGCAGCTTATTTGAATTCGACGCTGGCGCTGGAGCAGGTACGCGAGATCGAACAGCAATTGCAGAGCGGCGAGTTGGATTTGCTGTACATCGCCCCGGAGCGCTTATCCAACGCCAGAACCCAAGCCCTGTTCGCCCGCTGCAAGATTGCGCTGTTTGCGATTGACGAAGCACACTGCGTATCGCAATGGGGGCATGACTTTCGCGCCGACTACTTGTTACTATCGGTATTGCACGAACAGTTTCCGCAAGTACCGCGGATTGCTTTAACCGCGACTGCCGACGAGCGCACCCGCCAGGAAATCATTACCCGCCTCGCATTGGAGCAGGCACAGGTCTTTGTCAGTGGTTTTGACCGGCCGAATATCCGCTATCGGATTATTCAGAAAGATAATGCCCGCCAACAGTTACTGAACTTTATCCGCACCGAACACCCCGGCGACACCGGCATCGTTTATTGCCTGTCGCGTAAAAAAGTCGAGGAAACCGCTGACTGGTTGAATCAAAAAGGCCTGAAAGCGCTGCCTTACCATGCCGGCATGGAGCATCGAGAGCGGCAGAAAAATCAACATCAGTTTTTGATGGAAGACGGCTTGATCATTGTCGCCACCATTGCTTTTGGCATGGGCATAGACAAACCCAACGTGCGCTTCGTGGCCCATCTGGATTTGCCGAAAAGTGTGGAAGCTTATTACCAAGAGACGGGTAGGGCGGGGCGCGACGGCCTGCCGGCCAATGCCTGGATGGCTTATGGTTTGCAGGACGTACTGACGCTGCGGCAAATGCTCAGCACCTCGAATGCCGACGAGGCGCACAAGCGGATTGAATTGCATAAGCTGGACGCGATGCTGGCCTTGTGCGAAATGGTCAGTTGCCGGAGGCAGGCGCTGTTGGGCTACTTTGGCGACGAACTGGAGCAGGGTTGCGGTAACTGCGATACCTGCCTGGAGCCGGTGGAAACCTGGGACGGCAGCGTCGCCGCGCAGCAAGCCTTGTCTTGTATCTATCGCACCGGCCAGCGCTTTGGCGTGACCTATTTGATTGATGTGTTACTGGGCAAGAGTGACGACCGCATGCGCCAGTTCGGCCATGATAAGCAGTCGACGTTTGGGATTGGTAAAGCCCTGGACGAAAAACAATGGCGCTCGGTGTTTCGGCAATTGGTCGCCAAGTCTTTGGTGGAAATTGATTTCGAAGGCCACGGTAGTTTGAAACTGACCGATGCCTGCCGGCCGGTGTTGCGGGGTGAGCAAACCCTGATGTTGCGCAAGGATGCGCAAATCGCCAAAACTCGGCGCGAGAAAACCGAAAAACGCCAGCCGGGAGGGGCGGCGGACAGCGCCTTGTGGAATGCCTTGCGGGCCAAGCGCAAAGAGCTGGCGGACGAGCAGGACGTGCCGCCGTATGTGATTTTTCACGATGCCACCTTGATGGCGATGGTCGATGCCCGTCCGCGCAATCATCAGCAACTGAGCATGTTGTCCGGCATTGGCCAGCGGAAACTGGAGTTGTACGGCGATGAGTTTCTGGCGGTGTTGGCGGAATTCGACGACGAGCCGCCGGCCTCGGCTACCGATACCGTCACGGAAAGTCTGGATTTATTCAGATTGGGCTATAGCGTCGAGCAAGTCGCTAAACAGCGCGGCCTGAGCGAAGACACGATTTATAACCACATGGCCAAAAGTCTGGAGCTGGGCCTGGTAGCGCTGGGCGATGTGTTGAGTTTGTCGCCGGCGGAAGTCAGTGAAATCGAGGCGGTGTTGTTAAGCTTGCCGGAAGAGCAACGCAACGCCTTGAAGCCGGTCTACGAACAATTGGGCGGCGCTTACAGTTACGGCGTGTTGCGTTGCGTCAGAGCGGCTTTACAGCAGCAGCTTGGTTGAGTTTGTCGTGCGTGAAGCGGTAATCGGTTTTCAGGCAATGATCCAGCCACTTTTGCAGGAAATAGTTTAAGCGCCACTTGTAGTTCCTGATTTCCACCAGATTGCCGGGGTCTTGGTAAACCTTATCGACCGTCGGCCGGTCGATGTCGCGCAGCACTTCCGCCAATTGCGCGTCCAGATAAATCCGAATTTTCACCGCCGGCACGATGTGCTCCGAAAGCTGTTGGTCGAAGCAATGGCTAAGTTCTATCGTCAAGGTGTAGGGATTGCGCTCCAGCACTTGCAGATACAGCGCCGGTTTGTTCTGGGTCAGGCCCACGGCGGTTTTATCAAAAGATCGCAGGTTAGGAATCAGTCTGAACAGCTTTTGATAGTTGGATTCGCAGATCTTTTCCAGACACAGCGCGGTATTGACCGGTTGTACCAAGCTCATGCTTAGTCTTCCCGATAACAAGCATTGGCGCTGGCGGTTTCCCACAACACCACTTGATCGACATTAAAGCCTTGTTGTTTGACGTGGTTGTAAATCATCTTGCTCAACACTTCGGCGGTGGGATGTTCGTCGATAGCCAAAAACTGCTCGTTGTTGGCGACCAGAGCCGGGATGATAGGGTCGTCTTTATGCAGCAAAAAATTGTGATCCAGCACCTTATTGATAAAGCCATCCACACAATCTTTCACGTCGGAAAAATCGCAGACCATGCCTTGGTCATTGAGGTTGTTTTGTTTGATGGAGATGCTGGCTTTGACGCTGTGGCCGTGCAAGTTGCGGCACTTGCCCGGATGGTTCATCAGACGGTGGCCGTAGCAAAAATAAACTTCTTTGGTGATGATATACATAGTGTGCTACGTCCTTGTCAGAAACGGGTGCTGTCCTTAATTGCCTTTGATGCTTTTGATCGAGGCGGCTATTTCAAAGCTGCCGTCGCCTTGCTTGACGCTACGCACCACTTCGATGAAGGCCGTCATCGGCGGCGTGATTTGGGTTTTGGGCATGATGCTGACTTCCATGGCCAAACCGATGTCAAAGGGTTTGTCTGCAATAAAAGACACGCCGGCGCCGCTCAGCGTCGTACATTTGCCGGTGCTGACCTCACTGGAATCGGCCAGCTTATAGGTAATGTCACAGTCCACATCCATACGGATGTAATCGCGTTTTTCATCATGATTCAGCATTGGCTTCCCCCGATTCGGATTGGCAGTGGTTGGGTAAAAAATCAGTCGCAGGGAGTTTACTATAAATAACTGCCGCTCTGGTTAGGAAATAGTGGCCCATATCGCCGGAATCAGCGGATTTTTTGGGCGGGCTGTGACGCAGTTGGCATCCAGGCAATTGCCAGGTCCGGCGGTTTTATTGCCTGACTATCCCAGGCTATTTGTGTAAAATTCCGCCACTTTTTCATTACAGACAGCGCAGGCAGCAGCATGAGTAAATCCATTGTCCTTACCGGTATCACCACCACCGGCACGCCGCATCTTGGCAATTATGCCGGGGCGATCCGGCCGGCGATCAATGCCAGCAAAGACGAGCACGTCAGACCGTTTTATTTCCTGGCCGATTACCATGCGCTGATCAAATGCAACGAGCCGGCGCGCGTCAAGCAATCCAGTTTAGAAATTGCCGCCACTTGGCTGGCGCTGGGTTTGGATACGTCTAACGCGGTGTTTTACCGGCAATCCGATGTGCCGGAAATTCTGGAACTGACCTGGATGCTGACTTGTGTCACCGCCAAAGGTTTAATGAACCGCGCGCACGCCTATAAAGCCGCCGTCGCCGAAAACGAAGAAACCGAAGGTAATGATCCGGACAAAGGCATCACCATGGGGTTGTTCAGTTACCCCATCCTGATGGCCGCCGATATTTTGATGTTCAACGCCAACAAAGTGCCGGTGGGCAAGGATCAAATCCAGCACATCGAAATGGCCCGCGACATTGCCAGCCGCTTCAATCATATCTACGGTGAACATTTTGTCTTGCCGGAAGCGGTGCTGGACGACAATGCCGCGACCTTGCTGGGCCTGGATGGTCGCAAGATGAGCAAAAGCTACAACAACACCATTCCGTTGTTCGAGCCGGAAAAGAAACTGCGCAAGCTGATCAACAAGATCAAAACCAATTCGCTGGAACCCGGCGAACCGAAAGATCCGGAAGGCTGCACTTTGTTTGGTATTTACCAGGCGTTTGCGAACCAGCATGAGCTGGATGCAATCCGCCAACGCTATGCGGAAGGCATAGGCTGGGGGGAGATGAAGCAAGTGTTGTTCGAAAAAATCAACGACGAAATCGCGCCGGCCCGCGAGCGCTACGAAGCCTTAATGGAAGCGCCGGAGCATATCGAGCAGCAATTGCAAGAAGGCGCCGAGAAAGCCCGAGCCATCACTCGGCCGTTTATCAATACCTTGCGGGAAGCGGTGGGTATTTCCAGATTGGCGATATAACGGCGCCAAGCCTGTAGAGACGCAAAATCTTGCGTCTCTAACTCACTCCCAATGTGGTTTGTCTATAGCCATATTGACTGATACTTGCTCAAGGATGATCGTATCCCATGTCCATCATCGCTATCTACGTTATCAAGCTGCTGTTGTTGCCGCCAACCTCTTTGGCGATGCTGGCGCTGGTCGGCTTACTTTTGCGCAAGCGTAAATGGGGGAAGAACATGGCGATAGTCTGTCTGGCACTGTTGTGGTTATTGAGTTTGCCGATTGTGGTTAAGCACTGGGCCATGCTCTGGGAGCGGGTTCCGCCTCTTTCTACCGAAGCCGTGCAGCAATTCAAACCACAGGCTTTGGTGGTGATAGGCGGCGGCATTGAAACGTCAGCGCCGGAGTATCCTGGGCAGGTCACTTTACATGTCAGAACCTTGCTGCGTGTGCGCTATGCTGCCAAGTTGGCCAGGGAATTGAGTCTGCCGATTCTGGCGTCCGGGGGCGGTATGCTGGAGCCGGATGACATTCCCGAAGCGGATTTGATGGCGCAAACCTTGGAGAGCGAGTTTAAAACGCCCGTGGCTTGGCGGGAGCCGCGTAGCAGCAATACTGCCGAAAACGCCCGCTTTAGCCGCGAGCTGTTAAAAGAGTTTGGCGTCAATAAGATAGTCCTAGTCACCCAGGCCTACCATATGCCGCGGGCTGCTTTGGAGTTTCGCAAAGCCGGTTTTGAGGTATTGCCCGCGCCAACGGCCTTTATCGGCCACTACGGCGAATCCCGCTGGCTGGATTGGTTGCCATCGCCGACTGCTTGGTCTAACAGCTTCTTGCTGGCCCACGAAATGGTCGGTATGTGGTGGTATCGAATTCGTTACTGATATAACGCTGCTCCACCTGGCCCTTTCATCAACGGCGCGGCCGCTGGGCAATTGGCTATAATGGCCGGCCGCTTTCTTAACTGATGCCGCCATGTCCAAATCGCCCACCAAGGAAGGTCTCCGCCGCGCCGCGGAAGCGCCGCCGTTACCCGCCAACCCTTGGCGTTTTATCCTGTTTTGCCTAAAACCGTTCCGCTGGCTGTTGCTGTTGATGCTGGTGCTGGAAACCGGGCAAGCCGCCGGCAGCATTTTGGTGCCGTATGCGATCAAAGCCTTGATGGACGCGGTTGCCAATCAGCCCGTGCCAGTGGGCGATTGGCTGGAGACTTTCAAACAACCCTTGCTGCTGCTCGCCGGCCTGAATACGGCCGAGATTATTTTCAGCCGCAGCAGTGGTGCGGTGCTGATTATCATGGGTCCACGTTTGCGGCAGGGCACGGCAAGGTCCTTATTCGCCTATCTGCAAAACCACGCTCCGCGCTACTTTGGCAACCATTTCGCCGGTGCGCTGGCGCATCGCATCAGCGAAACGGCGATGAGCGTCAATCACACCACCTGGTCCATCATCTGCGATTTCTGGCCGATAGCCGTGACGTTTACGGTGTCGGTGACGCTATTGCTGGGAGTGCATCAAGGCCTGGGTTTATTCGTGGCCGGTTGGGTGTTGATGTATGTGTTGATCTCGTATTGGCTGGCAACCCGCTGTCAGCCTTACGCGCAAGATTTTGCCGCGACCCGCAGCATGGTCAACGGCAAGATCGTCGATGCGGTGACGAATATTCTCAACGCCAAGCTGTTCGCCCGTTTGCAGCACGAACGCGAATACTTGGATGGCTTTCTGGATACCGAATTAAAAAGCGCCCGCCGCACCTTTTGGTATATGGAGCGGGTGCGCTGGTTTCAATTTACCGCTGCCGCCATTTTAAAGATCGGCACCATCGGCTACGCCTTGCAACTTTGGCAGGCCGGGGAAATCAGCGTCGGCGCCTTTGCGATGAGTACCGGCTTGGCGATTTTGGTGATAGGCGACGCCCGCAATTTGAGCCGGCGCTTTCTGGAGTTTTTTGAATACGTCGGCAACGTCGCAAACGGTGTAGATACCATCATCCAAAGGCACGAAATCATCGACCTGCCGGATGCCAAACCCCTGCACATCAGCCAGGGCCGCATCGAATTTAAAAACGTCTGCTTTAGCTACGAGCCGGGCCGGCAGGTGTTCGATGGGTTAAATGTGGTGATAGAGCCGGGGCAGCGGGTAGGATTGGTCGGCTTCTCCGGTTCCGGCAAATCCACTTTTGTGAACTTGATTCTGCGCAACTTCGAGCCGCAAGCCGGGCAGATTCTGGTCGATGGCCAGGACATTTTGTTGGCGACTCAGGATTCCTTACATGCGCAAATCAGCCTGATTCCGCAAGATCCGAGCCTATTTCACCGCAGCCTGAAAGAAAACATCGGCTACGGCAAATTGGATGCCGACGACGCGCAAATCAGCTTCGCCGCCAAACTCGCCCACGCCGAAGAGTTTATCGCGGCGATGCCGGAAGGTTATGAATCACTGGTCGGCGAGCGCGGCGTCAAACTGTCCGGCGGCCAGCGCCAGCGCATTGCCATCGCCAGGGTAATGCTAAAAGACGCGCCCATACTGATCCTGGACGAAGCCACCTCCAGCCTGGATTCGGTCACCGAAAAAACCATCCAGGAAAACCTGGAGCGGGTCATGGGCCGCAAAACCGTCATCGCCATCGCCCACCGCCTGTCCACCATCGCCCATTTGGATCGGGTGCTGGTGTTCGATCAAGGCCGCATTGTCGAGGATGGCAGCCATCAGGAGTTGCTGGTTAAGCAGGGCTTTTATTACCGGTTGTGGACCATGCAGGCCGGTGGGTTTTTGCCGGATGAGGTGGTTTAGTTTGATGAAGCAACCAATGTGGTAGCTAAGTTGTTAGCGGAAAAACACTTCTGGTTTTTGAAATAGCGGGCTTAAGGCATGCGCTATGAATTAAAATCCAGCCATCTGTTGTGAACTGGGATGGAATTAATGCCAAAAATTGACTTTAGCGCTTCAGCAAAACGCCATTTTCAGGATGCCAGTTTGTTAGAAATGAATAACCGTCAGGCTAATGCCGGACAATTATTCGGATTTTGTGCAGAATGCGGGCTCAAGGCGTTGCTGGTTTCTCTTGGTTATCCCACTGATTCTGATGGTTCGCCAATTGATCGGAAAACGCATAGAAATGATACTTCTGGGGCGCCATTCATTCGCGAACATATTGATAAACTTGTAGATGTGATGAATCAGATTGACGTTTATGCCTCTGGAAGAAGCGGGGCAAAATACCTTGCGTTGATTCCAAATATCCATTCGTTCACAGATTGGCGGGTTGACCATAGATATTACGATCAAGCTCAAATTCCTCCCTCAATAATAGCTTGGAAGCAAGCTGCGACTGAAATGATGAAAATGATGCAAGAAGCAGATAACGACAATATCTTAATATGAGCCTTAATATAATTGTTTTCAAAGATGTCTTGCCAAAAGTGGCTGACATACTATCTTCACAGGTTATGTCACTAAATTCGGAACCATTGGTGATACGTGATATTCACGGGCGGATCAAAATCGCTCTGGATAGTCCTCGAAGCGAAATCACCGATGAAATCATTTCTAATCTGGATCGAGGACTATCGGCATTAGGCGTCTATAGCAATGGTGAAGGAAAAAATGTCATATTCCGCGATGACTTTTTCGACCCAGTCAGCGTTTTTGATAGTCCTGAAATTCTGCAATGGGTTCAGCCTAACGGAGATAAAACCCTTCGAATATTAAATCGTCAGGTCACAGGACAAGAATGGGATTTGCGCACAGCAAACCTTGGATTAAAAAACACACCTCGCTTAGTATTTTTTGGGATTAAAGGCGGTGTAGGGAGGTCAACTGCTCTGGCAATATTGGCCTATAAATTGGCAAATTCAGGCAAAAAAGTTTTACTGATCGATCTCGATCTTGAATCACCTGGCTTATCCGGCCTGCTATTGCCGCCAGAACGTTTGGCTGATTTCGGCATTGTGGATTGGTTAATTGAAGATGCGTTGGGTCAAGGCGAGGAAGTTTTGCGCCGTATGACTTCAGTGAGTCCTTTGTCCGAATACACTCAAAGCGAGATTCGCATTGCCGCCGCAATGGGAATTGATGATGCCTGTTACCTGGACAAATTATCGCGGGCCTATGGGGACGTAGCTATCAATGGCAAAGTCGAAACATTCACACAGCGCATTCGCCGTTTAATAGACGCCCTCGAAGCAAGAGAGCAACCTGATGTAGTGTTAATCGACAGCCGGGCAGGTTTACATGATCTTGCTGCCGTTAGTATCGTGGGTTTAGCCACTACTGCATTCTTGTTTGCAACCGATACGGAGCAATCCTGGCAGGGTTATCGTTTGTTATTTTCCCATTGGCAGTCTTTTCCAGAAATTGCGGCTAGCGTCAGGGAGCGATTGGCAGTTGTCCAAGCATTGTTTCCTGAGAACGATCAGGCCAAACGTGCCAGAAACTTTCTGGAGTCATCATACAATTTATTTTCGGAAACACTGTATGAGGTAATTCCACCTTTTGTATCAGACCAATCAGAGATTCTAAGTTTGCAAGACGATATTTTCAACTTCGATATAGAAGTAGAGAGCGCTCCGCATTATCCTCTTCGCATAAACTGGAACAACCGGTTTCAAGAGTTCGATCCCAAGTTGCTTGGGCAAGGCTTATTCTCTGAAGCCGAGGTAGAGGCCAGTTTCGGGGATTTTCTGGACAAAGCCAAACGATTTATTGAGGAATGCATATCGTGAGTCAATACCATTTTCCCCAGATCCCTATGCGAGAGGCGTTGCGAGAAGCTCTACCCAGTAACGATCAAACGTCTGCTGAACCGACCCGCAATCCACAGTTTACTTATGTGCCCCCCAGTCATGCTCGGGCTCTTGATCCTGAAAATATTATTGTTGAAGGGATGCGAGGTGCTGGTAAAAGTCATTGGTGGGCTGTTCTAAATTCCGATCAGCATCGTAATTACTTGGCCTCAGTTTTTCCTGAAACCAGAATCACCAATAATCTTAATATATCTCAAGGTTATGGTGTTGGATTAAGGCCTAAAGACGCTCCCGGTAAAGACACATTAGCCAAACTGGTTGAAAAATACGATTCTCGGCATATATGGCAAACAGTGGTTGCAGTTCATACCGAGTTTCCAGAGCCTTTCCCGAATACGCCGGGAAAATGGGAAGTGATGGTTAAATGGGTGAAAGAGAATCCAGAGGATTTCGATAATTTGCAGGATGATGTCGATCTGCAATTAGCTAGATTGAATCAAACCAGCCTCATTCTATTCGATGGTCTCGATCGCTTGGCTAACGATTGGCAGTCTATTCGTCCGCTTGCCAGATCATTATTCCAACTGGCTTTGGATCTTCGTGCGAGCCGCGCGATTCGAATAAAGTTATTTGTACGATCCGACATGCTAGAGGATTCGGGGATATTAGCTTTCCCCGATTCGTCAAAATTGTTGGCCAGAAAAGTGCCCCTGACATGGAGGCGCGTCGATCTGTTTGCTTTGCTTTTTCAATGTCTAGCAAATGCTGATACACAAGGAGAGGGATTTCGCTTTCAATGTGAAAAGCTGTTCGGACAAAACTGGACAGTAGAATCCAATACTCGCACATGGTTACTGCCTCAAAGTATGCGTACTGACGAGGGATTACAACGCGAAATATTCCATGCTATAACTGGCTATTGGATGGGGAAAGGTCCAAAGAGGGGAGCTCCTTATACGTGGTTGCCGAATCATTTGATCGATGGGCGGGACCAAGTTAGTCCTCGTAGTTTTATGGCGGCGCTGCGTTATGCAGTCGAGAACGATCAACCTCATACGGATATTTGGCCGTGGGCGTTGCACTACAAAGCTATTAGCGCTGGTGTACAAGAGGCTTCCAGGATTCGTGTTGATGAAATTACTCGAGAAGATTACCCTTGGGTTGAAGCACTGATGCAACCGTTACGTAGTAACATCACTGTACCCTGTGATCCGAAAGAGATTATACAGCTTTGGAAAAACGACAAAACCCTAGACAAATTACAAACTAGGTGTGAACAAGGAGAAGTAAGACTCCCTCCACCGCGCATAGACGAAGGTGAGCAAGGGATATTGATAGATTTAGAAGACTTGGGTGTCATTCAACGGTTGGCCGACAAACGCATACAAATGCCCGATGTATATCGAATTGCTTTTGGATTAGGGCGGAAAGGTGGCGTTAAGCCTCTGAAATAGGCAAAAGGGGAGCCCAGTTTCATTCCTTCGTTCCTGCAATCCCTTGCTGGAACGAAGCGAGGTTTATTTAATGAATCGGCTGGTTGCTCTGCGGAGTGCTTAGAGCCTTAATAATATCCAACACCGCCTGCGCATGGCCTTCATGGTTGACGCCATACATGGCTTCGATCAGTTTGCCGTCTTTACCGATGATGAAAGTCGAACGGACGATTTTCCATTTTTTTACGCCGTCCTTTTCCACTTCCTGCCAGACCCCGTAAGCCTCGCAGACATCGCCGGAAGTGTCGGCCAGCAGTTGCACATTCAGGCCGTATTTGGCGATGAAGTCTTTATGGCTTTGGCAATCGTCCTTGCTGACGCCGATGATCACGGTGTCCTGGGCGTCGAATTCGCCGGCCAGTGCGGTAAAGTCGTTGGCTTCAATGGTGCAGCCGGGGGTGTCGTCTTTGGGGTAGAAGTATAAGACGACGTTTTTCTCGCCCTGGTAATCGGATAGATAGATTAATTTGTTGTCTTGATTGGCGGATCTAAAAAAGGGCGCTTCCTGGTTTTTTTGTAATTGTGACATGCGATTCTCCTCTTGTTTTTGGCCGGATAAGTTCCAGCACTCGGGCTGTTGGCATCGATTTAAAGCGGCGCCAGGTTTTTACGAGCGGCGTCGTTGAAACCGAAAGGCTCTGCCGTAAAAGGCTGCTCTCGGCGATTATGAACCAGGTTTCCGGCGGCATCTACCACAAATATGGTGAGATTAAGGTTGACTGCCGTGCCGGGGTTACTTGAGTCTATCTCAACAAAATGCATTATGACTGCCAACCACCACCCAGCGCTTTGTAGAGTTCTACCATGGCGCTAATCTGCTTTTGCTTGGTTTCGATCAGTTCTTTCTTGGCTTCCAATGCGTCGCGCTGGGTCAGCAATACTTCCAGATAATCGGCGCGGGCCGATATGAACAACTGGTTGGCAACGTCGATCGACTGCACCAAAGAATCGACTTGCTGGCGTTTGAGCTGGTAGTTTTTGTCCAGGTTATCGATATTGGACAGTTGGTTAGCGACTTCAGCATAGGCATTAATGATGCTTTGCTCGTATTCGTAGGCCGCCTGTACTTGCTTGGCATTGGCGTTTTTATATTCGGCGGTGATCGCGTTTTTGTTGACCAGCGGTGCCACCAGTTCGCCGGCGACCATGGCCGCCAATGATTCCGGCGTGTTGATCAGATATTTCAAGGCAAAGGCCTGAAAGCCGATGCCGGCCTTGATGCCGAACGACGGGTAGAAATTAGCTCTGGCAACGTCGATATTGAGGTCGGCAGCCTTCAACTCCAGTTCGGCTTTGCGGATGTCCGGCCGGTTTTGCAACAGCTCCGACGGTAAGCCGGCGCTCAACGCCTTGGGCTTGATGCTCATGAAACCGGCCGACGAGCGTTCGATAGGCTGCGGCGTTCGCCCCAGCAAGGTGTTGATACGGTTTTCTACGACGGTAATCTGCTGCTCGATTTCATATTGCCGAGCCTGATTTTTCGCCACCTCGGCTTCGTACCGCTTTACTGCCAACGCATTGCTGCGCGCATAAATCTGCAATTGCCTGACGACCAGCAAGCCATTCTGCTGCAGCGCGATGTTTTGCCGCAAATTTTCCAACTGGTTATCGAGGGCCAGCATTTCGTAATAGGCATGCGCCACTTCCGCGACCAGATTAGTCAACAGGAAATTACGGCCTTCACCCGACGCCATATATTCGTAGACCGCCACCTGGGTCGCGTTCCTGAGCTTCTTCCAGACGTCGATTTCCCAAGTCGAGAACAAACCGAATTGGTAGTCGCCAAGGAAAGCCGGGAAGGCCTGGCCTTTGGCAATCTCCAAATTTTCTTCGACTGCGCCGTTCCGGGTGTATTTTGCGGTTTTCTCGCCGCTTGCCGCCGCGCCAAGTTTGACGAAGGGTAAATATTCCCCTTTGCGGGCCTGGATTTCGTTTTCGGCGATGCTGATGCGTTGCAGCGCGATGTTGATTTCCTTGTTATTGGCAACGGCGGTATCGATCAAACTCAGCAGATGCGGATCGTCGAAAAATTCTTGCCATTTCACCGTCGCAGAACTGGCCTGCTCAATGACTCCCGGCTTGAATTGGTCGGGCAGTTGCTTATCCGCCATCTTGGTGGTCATGTCCGGAATGCCGCAGGCTTGCAGCAGCAAGCCGGCTGCCACCGCTGCGGCTAAACATTTAATACTCATCGTCGTCTCCATAGTGATAACGCTCGGTCAACGGTTCGACGTCTTCGTTTTTGACCAATGACTTACCTTCGATCAGGTTAGCAAATAGGTAATAAAGCCCTGGGATCAGTACCACGCCGAACACGGTACCGAACAACATGCCGCCCAGTGCCGAGCTGCCGATGGTGCGGTTACCGACCGCGCCGGCGCCGGTGGCCACCACCAACGGAATCAAGCCGGCGATGAAGGCGAACGAGGTCATCAAAATCGGCCGGAACCGCGCCCTGGCACCCTCGATGGCAGCGTCTTTGACCGACATGCCCTGGCCGTGCTTTTGCACCGCGAATTCGACGATCAATACCGCGTTCTTACCCAGCAAGCCGATCAACATCACCAAGCCGACTTGGGCATAAATGTCGTTGGCCAAGCCCAGTGACTTCAACAGAAAGAACGAGCCGAAGATGCCGGCCGGCAACGAGCACAACACCGCCAGCGGTAACACGAAGCTTTCGTACTGCGCCGCCAATACCAGATAAACGAACATCAATACCACGCCAAAGATGATCAGCGCTTCGTTGCCGCGCGCCGCTTCGTCAAACGACAGGCCTTCCCAGGCAATGTCATAACCGCGCGGCAAGGTTTTGGCCGCCACGTCCCGCACCGCGTCAATCGCTTCACCGGTGGTGTAACCAGCAACCGGTTCGGCACGAATCGCCGCCGAGTTGTAAAGGTTATAGCGGGTAATTTCGTTCGGCCCCTGGCGCTGTTTGATGGTCATGAACGACGAATATGGGACCATTTCACCGGCATCGTTTTTGACGAAAAACTTCAAAATGTCCGACGGAAACCGGCGAAACTCAGGTGAGGCTTGGGCATACACCTTGAAGAAGTTGTTGAAGCGGATAAAGCCTTGTTCGTAAGTACTACCAATCATGATGTCCAGGTTTTCCATCGCCTTGTCGATAGACACGCCTTTCTGCATCGCCAGTTGGTTATCGATGACCAGTTCGTACTGTGGATAATTGGCGGCGTAAAACGTGAACAGGCCGGTCAATTCCTTGCGCTTGCCGAGCGCGGCCATGAAGTCCTGGTTAATTTTGTCGAACTTTTGGTAATCGACATCTTCGGACTTATCCAACAGGCGCAAGGCCAGACCGGACGCCGCGCCATAACCCGGCACCGGCGGCGGCTCGAAAAACTCGACCAAGGCACCAAAATCCTTGGTTTTTTCCTCCAGTTCTCGAATCACGTCGTGCACCGACATTTTACGTTGCGACCAATCCTTGAGATTGATGATGCAGGTGCCGGCGTTGGAGCCGCGGCCTTCGGTCAACACTTCATAGCCGGCCAGCGACGACACCGATTGCACGCCGTCTATCGTCGTTGCCACGCTTTGCAACTGGCGCGCCACCTGGTTGGTCACTTCTAACGTTGAACCCGGTGGGGTCTGGATAATCGCGTAAATCATGCCTTGGTCCTCACCGGGAATGAAACCGGCCGGCAAGGTTTGATTGACGAGAAAAATGCCGAACGAGAATCCACCCAAAGCCAGCAAAGTGACAATGCGCCGAGCCACAACGATGTTCAGCACTTTAACGTAGCGGCCGGTGACTTTTTCGAATAGGTAGTTAAAGCCGTCGATGAACAGGCCAATCGGAGTTCTGCGTTTCGGCTGACCGTGGGTGTTTTTCAAAATCATCGCGCACAAAACTGGCGCCAACGATAAGGCGACAATTGCAGAAATTACGATGGACGATGCCATCGCAATCGAGAACTGCCGATAAAACACGCCAACCGGGCCCGACATGAAAGCAATCGGGACAAACACCGAGGTCATCACCAAAGTGATCGCGATAATCGCGCCGCCGATTTCGCCTAACACCTTTTGCGAGGCTACGTAAGGCGTGACGTGTTCAGCTTCCATTTTGGCATGTACTGCCTCCACCACCACGATGGCGTCATCGACGACGATACCTATCGCCAGGACCAACGCAAACAGCGTGATCAGGTTAATCGACAAGCCAAACGCCGACATCACCGCGAACGAGCCGATCAAAGACACCGGTACCGCCAAAATCGGAATCAAAGTCGAGCGCCAGTCGCCGAGGAAGATGAATACCACCAAGGCCACCAGCACGAATGCCTCGCCCAAGGTATGCAGGACTTTCTCTATCGAGGCATCAAGGAAGCGGGATACGTCGTAGTCGATTTCGTAATCCATGCCTTCCGGAAACGAGGCTTTCAATTCCTCCATTTTGGCTTTGACGTCCTCAATCACCTGGCTGGCGTTGCTACCGTAGTTTTGCTTGAGCACAATCGCCGCCGACGGGAAAGAGTCCTTGTTGGAATAAATATCGTAAAACTCGCTGCTCAGATCGACTTTGGCAATGTCTTTTAAATGCAGGATTTCGCCTTCCGAATTGGCGCGTATGATGATGTACTCGTACTGCTCTGGTTTGTTGTAACGCCCCTGGTAAACCAGCACATACTCCTTGGATTGCGCGGCGATACCGGTACTTTGCCCAATCCGGCCCGGCCGGCCGATGATGCTTTGCTTGCTGATCGCGTCCATCACCTCGTCAATCGAAACCTTGTAAGCTCGCATCCGGTCCGGATTCAGCCAGATCCGCATCGCGTATTGCCGGCTGCCGAGGATTTTGGCCTGGGCGATGCCGAACACACGCTGAATTTCCGGAATGACGTTGACGTTGGCGTAATTGAACAGAAATTTCTCGTCAGCGTTTTTGTCCTTGCTGTACAAATTGACGTACATCAGCATGCTCGGTTGCACCCGCTCGACGACGACGCCTTCCAGTTGCACCAGCTTCGGCAACCGGCTCATTACCTGATCCAGGCGGGTCTTGACGTTGACCATCGCCAGGTTGGGATCGACACCCAGGCCAAAAATGACTTGAATCGTCGCTTCGCCGGCGCTAGTCGCGTCCGAGACAATGTACTTCATACCCGGCACGCCGTTGATCGCCCGCTCAATGGTGATCAGCGACGATTGCACTAACACGTCGGCGCTGGCGCCGGGAAACGCCAACGAGACGATGACTCGCGGCGGCGCAATATCCGGGAATTGCGAAATGGGTAAGGATTTGATCGATAGTGTGCCCATGAACAGAAACAACAGCGACAACACGATCGCCATCACCGGGCGTTTGATAAAGATATTAAACATGGCTTATCCCCGACTGGCGAATTACTCGGTATACAATTCCAATTCGGAACGAATCTTTTCCGGCGAAATTAAATTAATCTCCACTTTTTCGCTTGCGTGGACCTTGCGCAAACCCTCCAATAGCACCTTGTCGTCGTCTTTCAAACCCTCTTTTATAATAAATAGATGTGGCAATTCGGCTTCGATTTTTACTAAACGTTGCTCCAGCTTTCCCTCCGGGTTAACGATATAAACGTAGGTTTTATCGAGAATATCGAAGGTGGCTTTTTGCGGAATCAATAACGCATTTTTATAAGGCTTGGTCATTAATATGGTGCCCGTTTCCCCATGTCTGAGCAGTTTGTCAGGATTGGCAAACGTGGCCCGAAATTCGATATTGCCGGCGGTGTTGTCAAAATCAGCTTCTATGGTTTCTATAATACCGTTCTGATTGTACACTTGGCCGTTGGCGAGTTTTAATTGCACCTTGGTTCTGGCTTCTTCATCTTTGTGTAATTTGTAATCGAGATATTCGGCTTCCGGCACATTGAAATACACCCACAACTTACTGATGTCGGATAATGTGGTTAATAAGGCGCCGTCTTCCAACAAACTGCCAGTCCGCACATCCAGATGATCCATGATGCCTTCGAATGGCGCATTAATATTGGTAAAACCCAAATGGGTTTCCGCAAGCTTCACTTCCGCGTTAGCCTTGTCCAGCTTGGCTTTAGCCAAGGCTAGCTCATTGGGCGAGACGATTTTTTGATCGGCCAAGCCCTTGGTGTTCAGGTATTCGATATTCATCGAATTGGCTTCGGCCTGGGCTTTTAATAATTCGGCCTGGTAAATATTGGGCATGATTTTGAACATCTGTTGGCCTTGATGCACCAATTGCCCTTCATCGACAAATATATTCTGTACGTAACCCCGCTCCAGTGCGCGAATTTCAATATGTCGAAATGCGTGAATCTGGGCGACATACTCCTTGATTACCGCAGTATCTTCGCGTAGCGGCATGGTTGCTTCCAGTTTGGGTACTTCCTCTCGATGCTCAGTATCTGAGTGATTGCATCCGCTTATTAAAGCGGCTAATAAACCTATAAATATAGTTGCTTTATATTTCATTTTAAACTGCCTAATTTACAATACATATAAAATATCTATTATTAATCTTTAATTTAATAGAGGGAATTAAGTCTGCGACTGAAATAGACGTAAAGTATGCTTTTGAAATAAACTGTATTTCAGCAAATTTGATGCCAATATTTTTTTGCGATATTGAACAGTGAATAAATTCCATAAACGAATAGGGGATTTACCTTTAGTCTTAGATATTGCGTGGGTTAGAGGCGCAAATACTCCGATTTAAGGGTGTTTGATTTTTGATAAGCTTTAAGCTCCGAGATTGGTTGTCTGGTTCAAATCCACCGGCCAAAGGTTTGCAGTCCGGCAGGTTGGGGGTTTCGTGATAAGGTTTTCAAACATGACTGTGTTCTTGGATACCATGCAGCGACGCCTGGCGCGCGGCTCACCCTGTTGATACCCACAGTCATTAACCTTTCAAGATAGGAAACAAAGCATGCGAATTTTATTGGTGGAAGATGACGCAGCACTGGGGGACGGCTTGTCGCGTACCCTAAGCGATTGGGGTTTCGACACCACGCTGGCCAAGACCGGGAGTTACGCCGGTAGCGCGCTGATGACGCAACCTTACGATCTGGTGATTTTGGATTTGGGCCTGCCCGACATCGACGGCCGGGAGGTGCTGCGGCAGTTGCGGGCGCGCAAATCGGCCATTCCTGTGTTGATATTGACCGCCCGTGACGCGCTGAATGATAGGGTTAGCGGCCTGGAGCTGGGCGCCGACGACTATATGACCAAACCCTTCGAGCTGCGGGAATTGGAAGCCAGGGTCAGGGCGCTGTTGCGCCGCAGTCACGGCGGTTTTAACCACGACATTCGCTTTGGTCAATTGGTCTTAGATACCCGCAATCAACAGATCAGCGCCAATGGTACGCCGATGGTGTTGCCGCCTCGGGAATATGGCGTATTGGAAGCGCTGCTGTTGAACAGCGGCCGAGTGGTCAGCAAGGACAATATTGCGCAACGGCTGGCGGCCCATGCCGAGGAACTGGCCGACAATGCCATCGAAGTGTATGTACACAGGCTGCGCAAACGCCTGGAACCCTTGGGGATCAACATTAGAACCCTGCGTGGGCTGGGTTATTTGTTGGAGAAACATCAGGATGAATAAACCGCAAAGTCTCCGGGCGCAGCTGCTTTCCAAGCTGACTTTACCCTTGCTTTTCGTGGTATTGCTGGATGCTGCCGCTTCGTATTTCGTGGCGATGCACTATACCGATTTGGCCTACGACCGCTGGTTACTGGATTCGGTGAAGTCGTTGACGCAAGAGGTGCATGCCCAACAAAACCACGTCACTTTCGAATTACCGCCAATCGCCGTCGAAGTATTTCGTTGGGACGACGTTGATAAAACCTTTTTTAAAGTGGAGTCGCAAGCAGAGGGTTTCATGGCCGGCGACGCCGACTTGCCCAGTCCGCCCATCACGACTTTAGCCAGTAACGAGCCGTTCTTTTCGAACGGCGAGATCGAAGGCCATGAGGTGCGGATCGTATCGGTGCTGACCACGCCGACGCCCAGCTCGGAACATGTGCTGGTGTCGGTGGCGGAAACCCTGAACAAGCGCCGCAGCATGATGACCGAGATTTTATTGGCCGTGGTCTTGCCGCAATTTCTGCTGCTGTTCATCACCGGCTTTCATGTTTGGACCGGCGTCAATCGCGGACTCAGGCCGTTGAACGATCTAGTCGCGCACCTGGCCGAACGTTCAGCTAGGGACTTTAATCCGATCCTGGATGCCAACGTGCCGTTGGAAGTGCGTTCACTGACGCATACGATTAACGATTTATTGCAGCGGCTAGGTTCGACCTTAATCACTCAACAGCGCTTTATCGAAAATGCCGCGCATCAACTGCGCACCCCGCTGGCGGGTCTGAAACTACAGGCTGAACGCGCGCGGAGCGCCGACAATCCGGAGGCGATGAAAGCGGCGCTGGGCCATATCAAGAATGCTGCAGACCGCGTTGCTCACCTCAGCACGCAATTGCTGGTTCTCGCCCGCTCGGAATCGGTGTCGCACAGCGCTCCGGAATTCAAACCGGTCGATTTGGTCACGCTGGCACGGGAATCGTGCATGGATTGGGTGACCAGGGCTTTGGATCGCAATATTGAACTGGGATTCGACGCGCCGGATGCCGCCGTTACCGTCGCCGGCGACGAAGTCTTGCTGCGCGAATTGCTCAGCAATCTGCTGGACAACGCGATTTGCTACGGCAACAGCGGCGGCCATATCAATGTTGGTGTTCTGGCCTTGCCGCATGCGGCGCTGATTGTCGAGGACGACGGCCCGGGTATTTCGATTATCGAGCAGGAGAAGATTTTCGAACGCTTTTATCGAATCCAGGGCAGCCAAGGGGATGGGTGTGGTTTGGGCCTAGCTATTGTCAAAGAAATTGCCGATTTGCATGCGGCACGGGTCACGGTAGTCAGTGGCGGCCAGGGTAGGCGGGGTACTCGCTTCGAGATTGTTTTTAGTGTTGACGAAAGTGTAATCAATATTTAGCAGGCGCTTTTGCTATAGCCAGCCGTTCTTTGAAAGGTTGATGAAAGGTTAAGCCGTTAATTTAGCCTCACCATCAACTCAATAAAGGAATGTGCGTGCCATGCCTAACAAACTGCTTTTAGAAAACAAAGCCTGGTCTCAACAACTGGTAAGTAGAAATCCGGACTATTTCGCCAATTTGGCCAAGGAGCAACGTCCCGAATTTTTATGGATAGGTTGCGCCGACAGCCGGGTGCCGGCCGAGACCGTGGTTAACGCCCAGCCGGGGGAAATTTTTGTGCACCGCAACATCGCCAACCAAGTCGTTACCACCGACTTTAATTGCCTCAGCGTGTTGCAATACGCGATTGAAGTGCTGAAAGTCAAGCATGTAATCGTCTGCGGCCATTACGGTTGCGGCGGTGTCAAAGCGGCATTGCAAGCGCAAAATGTCGATTTGGCGATCACCAATAAGTGGCTGATGCACATCAAGGATGTCTATCGTCTGCATATGGACGAGTTGGATCATATCAATCCGGAGAAGCAGCTCGACCGGATGGTCGAGTTGAACATTATCGAACAGGTGTATCGCCTGGCGCATACCTCCATTATCCAATCGGCCTGGAAACAGGGCCATAAACCAACCGTGCGCGGCTGGGTGTATGGGCTTGACGATGGCTTGATTGAAGAGCTGATCAAACTTGACCATAACACCCCGATCAACCCCATTTACCGTTACGCAGCTTGATTACCGCTGCTTTTTAAACAAAAAACCGGCGTTTGCAATGGCTAACTGATATGCAGAAAAGCAATGGTGTTGCCATTAAGATAGCGATTCGCTATCTTAATGGCGTGTGAAGGGGCATTTTCAACAATCAAAAGCTGGGTCAGACCAGATAACAACAGGAGCCGCAATTCATGTTTATTCCATTAGCTTCGGGAAAAAGCTCTGCACGGATAAGTGCCGCGTATTTAATCAGCTTTAGTTTGCTGATGTCTGCTTGTGCGAGTACCGAAAAACGCGCGGACGCTACGGTCGATCCTTACGAGGGCTTTAATCGTTCCATGTACTCGTTCAACATGAGCCTGGATAAATATTTATTTAAGCCGGTGAGTGACGGCTATCAATTTGTGACACCGGATTTCCTGGAAGTGGGTGTCAGCAATTTTTTCAATAACCTGAAAGGCATCAACGTGGTGTTGAATGATGTCTTGCAAGGTAAATTCCAACAAGGTGCTGCCGATGGCGGCCGTTTCCTGGCTAATACCACGCTAGGCGTCGCCGGATTGGTGGATGTGGCCAGCGAGTTTGGTCTAAAAAACAACGTCGAAGATTTTGGACAAACCCTGGCTGTTTGGGGAGTCGAAGAAGGCGCCTATTTGGTGTTACCCATCATGGGGCCGACCACGGTTCGTGATGGTGGTGGCTTGATTGTGGACAAGGCCGCCAATCCAAGCACTTACGTACCGGGGACTGGGATTTTGGAAGGTATCAGTGAGCGAGCCAACGCCGAAAGCGCATTGAAGTTTATCGACGAGGCGGCATTGGACCCTTACGTATTTACCCGCGAATCGTTCCTGCAATACCGTCGCCATTTGATCAACGACGGCAAAACCGACATTGCCAGCTACGACTGGGATGTTGAAGGCGGGTTGGAAAATGCCGAGTATCCCCATGCTGTTGGGGTGAAGACGGTTTTAGCCACTACCGAGACATCCTCAACGGCCGCGGACAGCACATCCCCGGCGCCGCAGGTTAACGCAGTTGCCGCAACGCTTACTCCGCATTCTGACGATATGCTGCAATCCTTTGAGCAAGCTTCGATGAAGATGGATCAATTGCATCGGCAAAAGGGCGAATGGAGTTTCTAACCTTTGTACTCCCTCCGTACCTTTGCCGAATCAGGGAGTTGGTGAAGAGTGATTGTAAAAACAGCACATTGCATTAGAAAACATTGTGATCACAAATAATAAGAAAGGAGACCATCAATGAAAACTAAACACTTAGCATCGCTACTGATTGCCGCTGGATTGCTGTCTGCTTGTGCGACAGAGTCTGGCCCCAAACCGCAAAGTTGGGCAAAAACGGTACAGACCGCGGATACTCGCGATGCGCATATACGTCTTGCGGATCATTACGAAGATGTGGCTAAAACGCTGGATGCGGACGCCCAGGAAGAGTGGGAAATGCTGGATCAATATATAGCCAAACCCTGGAAGTATGGAAAACGCATTCAGGATTTGAAGGCGCGCGCTGATGCTATGGTCAGAGATTTGGAGATGGCCGCTAAAGAAAGCCGGCAAATGGCGGAATACCAAAGGCAGATGGCCATGGAAGAACGCTAAACAGCCGTTCTGATTGTTTTTCACGCCAGTTCGAATCTAAATCTTGGAGAATTGAGATGATTAAAGACCATCTTGACTTGGTTGTCGTGGGGCTGATCGCGCTATCCATCGCCATGTATGACATGGTGATTGATTTATTTCTGAATGTGCTGCATCTGTGTTTCGAGCTACTGCATTTTCTGTACGAATGGTTCGAACTAGGCATAGAGCACACGGTTGAGCACCTATTTCATACGTCCCGGCACGGTAGCCAGATTGTCACGTTCTATATTCTGTTATTGATCGCCGGTTTGTTGTTGTACGGCTTATGGCGGCTTATGCCGCGCCTGTGCCGGAAGTGCGTAGAGTGTTTGCGGTTAACTTGGGAACGCCGAAAAACCGAATGCCATTATTACTGGCTGTCGCTGCCTTTGCTGAATAAAGTGAAGCTGATTTCCACGGCAACCGGGGTTTTCAGTTTGACGTTTTATTTTGTAACGTGAGGGTAAACCGCCGAATGGGTGAGAATGAATTTACCTATTCGGCGGGATTGCTTGGGGGGCTGTTGTCTGCTCGCAGGCACTAAGCCCACTGCTCTTCAACCAGGCCGTCTTGACCGCAAAATACTGCGCGGGTTAGGCCGGAGAAAATGCCGTGTTCGACAATGCCCGGAATAGCACTCAGTTGATCGTTCAGGGTTTTGCCGTCCGGATTGGATGCGAAAGCTACATCCAGCACCAGGCTGCCGTGCGAGGTAACCACCAATCCGTCTTGATTAGCCGTTTGCCGCAACGAGCCTTGGCCGCCAATTGCCGCAACACTGCGCTGCACCAGTCGCCAGGCAAATGGGCTGACTTCTATCGGAATAGGGAATTTCTCGCCGATGCGATTGACCTTCTTGCTGGCATCAATCAATACCAGAAACTGATCCGCAGCCTTGGCCAGCAACTTTTCTCGTACCAGGTCGTAACCGCGGCCTTTGAGCAAAGTCAGGTCGGGGCTTACCTCGTCCGCGCCATCGACATATAAATCCAAGCCGTCGATATGATCCATCCCGAGCAAGGACAAGCCCAGTTGTTTGGCTTTGTTGGCACTGACTACCGAACTGGAAACCACCTTGAACTGCAGGCCTTCCTCATTTTGCCGACGTGCCAGCGCTTCGATGAAAAAATTGGCGGTGGAACCGGTGCCCAGTCCCACTATCATGCCCGGTTTGACATGTTGTACTGCGTGTTCCGCGACCAGCTGTTTGTCGTTCATGATTCTGTCCTGTTGAGTGGTATAGAAATGTGTCAAGTTGTACGGGCGAGTTGATTCGCTTTGGGCGATGCAAAGTGCCCCTACAAACCTGCTTACTCTTCCAGTTTGAGCACCCGCGCTTCCAGCGCCTTAAATTTTTGCATCAGCTCCGGCAATTTGGCCAGTGCCGCCAACTCCTTCCAGGCCACTTTGCGATCCTTGGCCGGGCTGCCGAACACTTGCGCGCCGGGGTCGATGTCGCCGGAAATGCCGCTGCGGGCCATCACGACTGCCCGCGCACCGATTTTGACGTGGTCTGCCACACCGGTGCTACCCGCCAGAATCGCACCGTCTTCGATGGTGCAAGAGCCGGAGATGCCGGACTGGCCGCAGATAATCACATTCCGGCCAACGATATTGTTATGCCCCAGTTGCACCAGATTGTCGATCTTGCTGCCCCAGCCGATTTTGGTAGCGCCCAGCGCGCCGCGATCGATACAGGTATTGGCGCCGATTTCGACGTTGTCGGCAATTTCCACATGACCGACGTGCGGTACTTTCACGTGTTGGTTGTCCCGGAATTTATAGCCAAAGCCGTCGGCCCCGATCACCGCGCCGGCATGGATGATCACGTTGTTGCCGATGATGCTGTGGTCGTAGATCACCGCGTTGGGGTGAATATGGCAGTGCTTGCCTACCATCACATGATTGCCGATACGGGCGCCGGCTTCGATTGTGCTGCTGTCGCCGATGCTGCTTTGTTGACCCACGCTAGCAAATGGCCCGACGTGTACGTCAAAACCCAAAGTCGATGTTTCAGCCAAAACCGCGTGCTCGGACACCTGGCGTTTAAAAACCGGTTCCGGATGCAGAAGTTTTACCGCGTTTAAAAAGCTGATTTCCGGGTCTTTGCAGACCAACAAGGTCAGATTTTCCGGAATCTCGCCATCAACCAGTTGTTCGGCGATAAAGCAGGCCGAAGCCTTGGAGTCTTTCAAATATTTTTTGTATTTACCGTCGCTAAGCACGGTGACTTGATGGGGGGCGGCTGACATGATGTCGGCCGCAGAATTAATAAAAGTGGTCGAGTCGCCGCCCTGGGCGGTGGCGCCGCAACGCTGGGCAAGGTCCGTAATGAGCATGTCCTATCCTATTTCCAAATGCCAATAATATGAGTGAAGTCGTCGGTCCAAGGCTGCAGACCGAACGTCAGCGGCAGTTTCTGCCAATGCCCGAGCCGGCTTTGCTGCAAGCGTTGCAGGCGCTCGGGCTGTTTTGCCATCACCACCCAGTCGGTAGCGATGACCAGAGGGACATCGGTTTCCGGTTTAAATTCCTGCAACAAGGCTGCCAAATGCAATTGGTTGACATGGTCGGCCATGACTTTTTTCAAGGCCAGATGGCGGTTGGTGATATGAAAAGCCAACAAACCGTTGTCTTTCAGCTTACTAAAGTATAGCTGCAATGCCTCGCGTGTCAGCAAATGCGTAGGCACCGCGTCTGAACTGAAGGCGTCCATAATCAGTAAATCGAAGCTGCCGTCAGCTTCTTTTAGCAACGACTGTCGGGCATCGCCGACCACCATTTCTGCGTGCTTGTTGCAGCGGCTCAGATAGGTAAACCACGCCGGGTTTTGCGCGACCTCCACCACCAGCGGGTCGATTTCATAGAATTTCCACAATTGGCCTTCTTTTGCGTAGCAGGCCAGTGCGCCGGCACCCAAGCCTACGGCGCCAATGTGCCAATGCTGGCTTTCGCCGTCAAACTCCGCAAACAATTGGCCGATGGGGCCGGGGCGGCTGTAATAGGTTAATGGTGTGGTGACGTTGGCGGCGGTCAGGCGCTGCGCGCCGTGTTTGGTGGTGCCGTGGTACAACTCGCGGACAGTTTCCGGCCGTTGGTTTTCATCGGGGATGACGGTATCGCGGACCGACATTACGCCGAAGAAACTGCGTTCCTGGTAAAGGGTGTTGGAGGCCATGCTGTGCAGGCCCAGCGTGAACAGCAAAATTACCCCGGTCAACGCGCCCAAACCGATGGGGCTATGCCGTAGCGAATAACTCACGCCGGCCAACAGAATCAGCGCGCCGCCGATCAAGTCCAGATAATCGAACAACTGCTGGGTAGTGAAATAAACCGTCAGGCCGGTGATTAAAACCAACACCGGGAATATCGGCTGCAAAAACCAACGGCCATTGAAAAAACCGGGGCGCAGCAGCAAGGCGGCGACGATCATGATCGGATATTCGTACACCGCGTTAAAGATAAACGGCGCGACGAAAGTATTGAACAAACCGCCCAGCATCCCGGCGAAAGACATCACCAGATAAAAGCGGGTCAGATAGTGCGGATGCGGCCGGCTTTTAGCCAGTTCGCCGTGGCACACCATCACCGCCAGGAAGAAGGCCAGCAAGTGCAGAATCAAATCCAGCCAGTAGGGCAAGGTGGCGGGATTGATGAAGGAATAAGCGATGAATACCGTCAATACCGCCGGCTGCGCGGCCAACATCCACGGCCTGATCCGGTCGGCCCAGGTGCTGAAGACCAGGATGAAGGTCAGCAAATACAGTGTCAGCGGCACGATCCACAGCAAGGGCACGGCGGCGATGTCGGTGCTGATGAATTGGGTCAAGCCCAGCAACAAGCTGGATGGCACGAAAGCCAGCGCCAGCCAGTGTAATTGTTGCAGTGTCGAAGGCGGTTCGATGCCGGCATCGCTTAACACTTCGTCGTCTTCCTTGTCGGCCTGGCTGCGCCAGAAGCTGATCGCGCACACTAAAATCAACGCACACAGACCGATATAGCCGCCACTCCAAATTAGTCTTTGGTTCGCCAAGCCCAGATTCGGTTCGATCAAAAACGGGTAGCTTAATAAAGCCAACAGGCTGCCGGCATTGCTGGCTGCGTACAAATAATAAGGATCGTCGCTGCTATGGTGGCCACTATGCGAAAACCATTTCTGCAGTAGCGGCGCGGTAGTGGAGACCACGAAGAACGGCAGGCCGATAGCCAGAAACAAAGTCCAGACCAGCCATAAAGTCGGATCGCCGTCGGTGGGCGGCGCGGCATTTTCCGGTAGCGCTACCGGCAGCGCAATCACGCTGAACACCAGCAACGCGGTATGAATCTGAATCTGCCGTTGACTGCCCAGCCGCGAACTCAGCCAATGCGCATACAAATAGCCCAGAAACAACAGGGTTTGGTAAAACACCATGCAGGTATTCCACACCGCCGGCGTACCGCCCAACAATGGCAGTAACAGCTTGCCGAACATCGGTTGCAGCACAAACATCAACGTGGCGCTGATGAACAGGGTGGCGGCGAATAAAATAACGGGAGAAATCAACGATTTGGCGGTGGGTTGCGGAGTGTTGTTCATTGTAATTATGCGGGTTCCGTACGTGTCCTGGCCCAATGATAAAGCATTTGGCTTTTAAAGTGGTTTTGGATGAGGGGGCAGGTATCCGGTATTGTTTTGGGGCAACGGACAGTCGTACGATATGAAGACGACATTTCATCACTTGTCAGCAAATGAAAAACACTTTTAGATTAAGCCTGTTAGCGCTTTTGCTATTTTTTAAAACTGCTAATGCAGTTGAACAGAGTCGTTGTTTCGGTAGCCCGGATAACGGACGTCTCGAAAATGGCTGGCAACTTCCTTCCAGTGGAGAAAATTATTCTGGATACAGCTATGTTGGCGTAATGACCGGTCGAAACTATGTGCACAGCAAGGTTTATGAAGTGGTGGTAGATGCCTATTCAATGCTTGAAACAAAGGCGCGGTCAAAGGTTTATGTTTATGGGGAGACAGGCTTTAGAGAAGGCGGTAAGTTTAAGCCGCATAAAACGCATCAGAACGGCTTGTCTGTCGATTTCTTTGTTCCTGTATTGGACGCCGAAGGTAGTTCAGTAAAACTTCCGACATCTGTTTTAAACAAGCTAGGCTACGGCATCGAATTCGTTGGCGCTGGTGAGTACGATGGCCTAAAAATTGATTATGGTGCGATGGCCCAGCATCTTTGGGCGTTAAAAGCTTCGGCTGATAGGCATGGTGTAAAGATCTGGCGTGTGATTTTCGATAATGAGCTACAGAAACAACTATTCAAGGCTACTGAGGCTAAAGGCTTGAGCGAGGCGTTGGTTTTTTCTACCAAGAGACCTTGGGTCAGGCATGATGAGCATTATCACGTTGATTTCAGTGTCCTATGCAATCCTCTCACGAACCCGCCGTAAGGCTCTGGAAACTAAAGAAATACAAACTCAACGGAATAAAACACACAAATTGCGATTTGTTGAACGCAACAACATCGTAAATGTTTGACCGTGTTCCTTCGCACTGGCACTTTTCATAAACTAAAAACCATCATCCTGAAAACCATGACTACCAACTCCGTCCAAGTAATCGCTCAACAAAGCCGCGCCGCCTCGCGCCAATTAGCATCAGCCTCCGAATCGGCGCGCAATCGGGCACTGGCCAAAATGGCCGAGGCGCTGGAGTCGGTCAGGCAGCAGGTGTTGGAAGTCAACGCCCAGGAAATCGTCAAAGCCCGCGACGAAGGTCAGTCGGAGGCGATGGTCAAGCGGCTGACAATAGACGACAAAACCTTTGATTACATGTTGTCGCGCCTGAAAAAAGTGGCGCAATTGCCGGACCCGTTGAATCGGATACTGACCGGCCATACCAATCCGGCCGGGCTGCGGGTTTACAAAAAATCGGTGCCGCTGGGCGTGATCGGCATTATTTACGAATCGCGCCCCAACGTTACCACCGACGCCGCCGGGGTGTGCATCAAAAGCGGCAATGCGGTGATCCTGCGCGGCGGCTCGGAAGCCATACAAACCAACGCGATACTGACCGATGCGATGATAGCTGGTGCGCTTGCTGCCGGTCTGCCGGAACATGCGATACAAATCATTCGCACGCCCGGCCACGAAGTGGTGGGCGAGCTGCTGAAAATGGATGAATACATCGACGTATTGATTCCGCGCGGCGGCAAAGGCTTGATCAAGCGCATCGCCGAAGGCACGCGG
Organism: Methylomonas fluvii; assembly: GCF_014850975.1. Taxonomy (GTDB): domain Bacteria; phylum Pseudomonadota; class Gammaproteobacteria; order Methylococcales; family Methylomonadaceae; genus Methylomonas; species Methylomonas fluvii. Next base: position 1,729,512 of record NZ_JACXST010000001.1, read on the forward strand.
ATTCCGGTCATCAAGCATTACGACGGCATTTGCCACCTGTATCTGGCCGCCGATGCCGACCCTGAGCAAGCCGTTGCCTTGGCAGTCAATTCCAAATGCCAAAGCGTGCAGGTTTGTAACGCGCTGGAAACCTTGCTGGTGGACAGCGCATGCGCCGCACAGTTGTTGCCACTGCTGCATACCGCATTTGCCGAAAATCGCATCGAACTGCGCGGCTGCGAACAAACCCAAAAGCTGTTGCCCGGTGTTGTCCCTGCGACGGAAGAAGACTGGCATAGCGAATACCTGGCGCCCATTCTGTCGGTGAAGGTCGTGGACGGCATTCAACAAGCCATAGACCATATCAACCACTACGGTTCCGGCCATACCGACGGCATCGTCACGCAAAGCCTTAGCTTGGCTCGGCAGTTTGAAGAGCAGGTGGATTCCGCGTCGGTGATGATCAACGCGTCTACAAGGTTGTCGGGCGGCGGGGATTACGGTTTGGGATCGGTGGTGGGTATCAGTACCGATAAACTGCACGTGCGCGGCCCGGTCGGGCCGGATGAGCTCACCACCTACAAGTGGGTGGCGTATGGGGATGGACATTTGCGCGGCTAGGTAGCAACGCTAGAAAGCTGTCCGCGATGTAAATACAGGAAATACCGATTATTTTTCTATCCTTAAACCAATACCCATGTGATCGGTAACAGCCGCTGTATATCTGCCGCCACCGCTCACCGGCGTTGATTGCGAGAGGTAGACCACTTCCGCCAGTTTTAGGCTAGTGGTGTTATAAACGGCTACGTCGTATTTTTTAGTGGCCGTGCTGTTAGTGCCTTCAAAGCTGCGTTGATGCGAGTCGAAGGGGTTTATGCTGTCACCGGGGTGGGCGTCGCTAAATTTGATGCCCAACGCCCGGCTAAGCACTCTGGCAGTAAAGTCGTTGGTCGGCTGATTCGTATCGCCCATTACCACGTCAATCGGCCCTAGTCCGGCTTGAATCACCACGCTGTTAATTTTTTGGTAATAGCTCATCAGGCTATTTTCATCTTTGGCGATGGAATTTGGCACGTGTACGAATACCACGATGATGTTGTAACACGCTATCGCCAGCCAACCGTCGCCTTCGCCCAGAAACTTGTTGGCCGCACTTTTAGTGGAATGGACGCTAAAGCAATTACAAGCCTTGGCAGGCGAGGATGTATGAATCAATTGCCCGGCGTTGCTATGCAGGGATGTCCAGTCCGAATGGCTGCTGTCCAGTTCGCCGCACACCAGTAAATCAGCGCCGCCGAAAGCGCGTATCAGGTTTTGGTAAATTTGCCGGACCTTATTGGCAACCATACTCGAAAAACTGTCGTTGCTGTGTTGGCCTTTATCCATATATCCGGACGACGCTGTCGCGCGCAGTTCGGCCGGACCTTGTACCGGAATGTCCGGCGAAATATCGGGCGCGGTCGGCAGAACCAGATTCCAAGGGGCCGAATTTTGCGCCATATGCTCATGTGTCATTCTCGTGAAATACTGAGAATTGGAGGCGCTGATACCGTGCTCAGAACTGGAATTGGAGTTAAGGGATTGGTATGCAATAATCGGCATGTTTATGTCCTTAAATCCGGTCAGATTTTGTTTGGAAGCAAAGGGAATATCGCGCTGAGATACGTCAAAAAATATATCGTCCGCCGATGGTAGCAGTTTGTCAGGCGGCTCTCAACAGCCTGTTTAGCGGCTTGGATAATCGGTCTTTGCGCAAATGTATTAACCAGGACTTTGAAGCCCGGAGCCTTTGGACCAATGCCGTTAAATTAAGGCTTAACCGTTCGCCCTGAGCTTGTCGAGGGGTGAATGATTAAGCCGCTCATGGTTCGACAGGCTCACCACGAACGGCATTGGCCTTTGGACCGCGCCGCGAACCCGGTATAGCCACTGTGCTTCCGTCTGCGCGGGAGCGGCGATACTGGCCATGGCTGGATTAATAATCAGTTTTCGCCTCTACTAATATTATGCTGATGCTCAATAGACTCAGTTAAGTTGTAACCATTGTCGTTGAATAAATCGCCGGTAAAAAATAAGCGCATTTCAATAATCCAGCCTATTTTTCTTTGCTTATTATTTTCGACAATAATAGTCGCCAGCTTTTGGTTGTTATCAATAACCTGAGTCACAATGGTCTTTGGATAATCAGGATCTTCTTTTAGAGCCCCGGATACTATGCGCTGAGCCGATTCCATGGTTAGTATTTGGGTGGTATTAGGTGTTGCGGTATTTTTATCGTTTATTAACGATTGGGCTTTAAAATAACCAATATCGTAAGCCAGTTTAAAAACTAGGCTAATGACAATAGCCACGCCCCAAACGGACAGGCCAATTTTTAATCGTCTTCTAACGCGAGGATGAGATAGTCTTTGCAGAAAAACTCTAAATTTCATTTTGATGTGATTATCCGGCCTTATCGGCCACTATTGAATATGAATGGTTGCAGTTTTTGCTCAATAACGCCCGAGCAACTGATATAACGGCAGTGCAAGGCGGGTTATTGGAATCTTGGTTTAGTTTGGCAGTTGCACAAAACCGTGTTGGTCGAGCGGAAAAAAAGGATTGAAACAAACTTCCCAAAGAAAGCCGTCGGGGTCGGAAAAATAACCCCTGAAGCCGCCCCAAGTCGCTTTTTCGCCAGGACGAACCAGCTTGCCCCCGGCCGAAACCGCTTCAAGCAAGGTCGCGTCAACCTCTTCTGCCGATGCGACGTTGTGGGCCAGCGAAAATCCGGGAAAACCTGAGCCATCGGCCGATACCATCGCATCGTCTGCTAATGCTTCCCGGCCATACAGCGCAAATGCCAGGCTCCCCACCTGAAAGAATGCCACTTCCTGCTGGCTGCCGGACGACTCTTGCCAACCCAGTGCCTTATAAAAACGTCGGCTTCTAGCCAAATCGGCTACGCCTAGTGTGACAAAACTAATGGTCTGTTTCATGACGCTCCCTGTTACGTAAAAAGGCCGTCTAGTCGGCCCGCGCGGCGCCGACTAGCTATGACCGTCAGCGCAGACCGTAAGCTTAACCAATTGGTTCCACTCTGCCAACAACCGGACGGTCCGGTTTCAGCGTAACGCTGAATGCTTCTTTGACGGAAATATCGGTTTCAAACGTAAATGCCTTGAAAAAACTGGCTATGACCAACAGCATTTCCAGCTCGGCAAAATGACGCCCTATGCAATTATGCAAACCGCCGCCGAACGGGAAAAAGGCGTACTTGTGTCCGCCGGGCGTCGCGGTTTCCAGAAATCTGTCGGGATTAAACGCGTCCGGGCAGTCCCAAAGCCTAGCGCTATGGTGGGTGGTGTGCATGCTCAATAACACGATGGTGCCGGCGGGAATCGCGTAATCGCCCAGCTCTATGTCCTGAACGGTTTGCGTGGACAGCGCCGATGTGGGCGGATACAGGCGCAGGGTTTCGTACAATGCGGCTTTGGTATAACTAAGCTGGTCCAAGTGCGCGGAGCTTAAGGTTTCGTTCGGCAAGCTGCGGATTTCGGCGGCGATCTTGTCGCGTACCTCCGGGTGCCTGCCGGTTAAATAAAAAAACCACACCAAGGTATTGATGGTGGTTTCCTGACCGGCGAAGAACAGATTGACTGCTTCGTCTTGCAGCAAATTGTCGGGCATTGTGTAACCGGTGCTCCGGTCGCTGGATTGCATTAACTGCGATATCAGACTTTGTCTCGGATTCGTCCGCGTCTGCGCAATTTCCCCACCGATAAAGGTTTGCAGATAGTTCACGGCGGCGAGATAACGCTTTGATTTTAGCGGGATGAAACGTTTCAAACGGCGGCCAAGGACAATTTCGCTGCCCAACTGTACCGGCAACTCCTGACAGATGATTTCGATCACCTTGATCAGCTCCGCGCCGTTGCTTAGCCGATCCACGGACTTGCCGAGCAGGATGCGGATAAAAATCCGCTGAATCAGCCGCTTTATCTCCGCGCTTAAATCAACTTGGCCGGACGCCGCCCTTTTTAACACGTCCGCCATCGCGGCCGCTTCGTCGACCATGATCAACTCATAATTTTTAACCGCCTCCTTGGTAAACAAAGGCTGCATCAAGCGGCGCTGTTTACTCCAAACCTGGCTTTCGCTATTGACCAAGCCGTTACCGAACAGCGATTTCTTGGCGTCATAGAGAAAATTACGGTTCAACTGGCCTTTGCCCTCCAGATTGAAAATCTGCTCTATATATTCCGGGTCGCAGACGAACAGAATTTTTCTGCCCAACAGCCGTCCCAACACCAGCACGCCGTATTGCTTATGAATTCGGGCCAGCGTCGCCAGCGGCCGCCAAATCAACTGCATCATCGGTAAAAGTACCGAATGCTCCGGTATTGAGGTTTTTTTCGAACGGTTCAATAAAGTCGAGTTTTCCATGGTTTCAATCGGTCATAGACTGCAGTTTTAACAAGTATTCAGCTGCAAGTGGGCTGGCGTCAGGAGCGTAAAGTAAGGTTAAAGCTTTGTTGAGCCCATTATCGCCAGCTTTATCCAAAGGGCAATGGCAGTTTTTGTATGTCTCAAGCAAGGTTGGTAAGACAAGGCATCGTATTGAGAGAGAAGGGAAGTACCCTAGTCATCACCTTGCAAAGTTTAGCGGGTAAACGTGTCATCATGCGGTTGGCTTTATCGGTTTTGGCAAACTCAGTCCGGCCCGCAAAGGTCAGCCCGGTCATGCTTGGGAAACTGGTCTAAGCTGTTAGCGACAAATCATCAGGGATAGAGATTTCTGCATGCAACACCTCGATAAAATCATCAAACTCCATGGCTTGCTGAAAAGCCGGCGCACGCCGATCTCGGGACCGGAAATAGAACAAGCACTGGAATGCTCTAAAGCCACCCGCCAGCGCGTGATAGCCGATCTGCGCGACCGCCTGAACGCCCCGCTAGTCTGCGACCGCAGCGCCGGCGGCTACTACTACGACCGCGACGACCCGCGCTATCCATTCGAACTACCCGGCATCCGGCTCACCGCCGAAGAGCTGCAAGCCTTGATTGCCTGCCAACACCTGCTCGGCAGTCTGGCGCCGGGATTATTGCAAAATGAAATCGGCCAACTCCGCGACCATTTGCAGAAATTGCTGGACCGCTCGCCGGGCGTCAAAACCCCGCAATTGGACCGCATCAAAATCCTCAGCCAAGCCTACCGCAGCCGCAACGACGACTTGTTTCTGACCTTGGTCCAAGCCTTATTCAATCAACACCGGCTACTCATCCATTACCACGCCCGCAGCGACGATCAAAGCAGCGAAAGACCGGTATCGCCGCAAAACCTGGTTTTGTACAAAGACAACTGGTACTTGGACGCCTACTGCCACCAACGCAACGAACCGCGCACCTTTGCACTGGACAGGATCAAGTCCGCAACTGACAGCGGCGAAGCCGCGCAACTGCTGGACCTGGATGTATTGCAACAACACTTCGGCTCCTCCTACGGCATTTTCTCCGGTACACCCAAACACACCGCCGTCCTCAATTTCTCCGCCAAAGCCGGCCGCTGGGTTGCCGACGAAACCTGGCACAGCCAACAAGAATCCGAGTGGCTAACCGACGGCCGCTACCAACTGCGTATCCCCTTCAACCGCCACGAAGAACTGCTGATGGATATTTTGAAATACGGCGCGGAGGTGGAGGTAGTAGAGCCGGGGTTTTTGCGGGAGTTGGTCAGGCAAGAGGCGGAGAAACTGCTGGCGCTTTACCGATGATTTGAAAAATATTTGTAAAAAAATTCCGGTATCGGCTTTTGAGACCGAGCCATGTTAGAAAACGTTTATCCTGATTCAAAAGGTTTGCCATGAGCAACTACAGCGCATTTTTCAGACAAGCAACATTGTTAGCGGAACCTTTTCCGTATCAACAAACCCTGGCCCAAGCTGCTTGGCCGGATTTCCTGGAAATTCCGACCGGCCTCGGCAAAACCGCCGCAATCATGCTGGCGTGGCTTTATAAGCGCCAAGTCGCGCATGATGCCGACACGCCGCGCCGCTTGGTGTATTGTTTGCCGATGCGGGTATTGGTTGAGCAAACCCAAGCCAACATCGAGTCCTGGTTAGAACGCTTGAATCTGCGACACCAAGTCAATGTACACATTTTGATGGGCGGTGAAGATGGCCAATCCTGGGTGATGCAACCGGAAAAAGACACCATTCTAATCGGTACCCAGGACATGCTGTTGTCGCGCGCCTTGATGCGCGGCTACGGCGTTAGCCGTTACCAATGGCCGGTGCATTTTGCCTTGCTGCATAACGATGCATTGTGGGTGTTCGACGAAGTGCAACTGATGGGTGCGGGCTTATCGACCAGCGCGCAAGTTGAAGCCTTCCGGCGTACGCTGACAACCAGTGTCATTACGAAAAGCCTCTGGGTTTCCGCCACCTTAAATCGCAATTGGTTGAACACGGTAGATTTTTCCGAGTATTTGCCAAAGACAAGCAGCTTGGCCTTGAGTGAAACGGAACAAGCCTTGCCAACAGTACAGCAGCGCGTCAAAGCGATAAAGCGCCTATCCAAAGCGGCATGCTTACTAAGCACCGAAACCAAAAAAAACTACGTCGCGCAACTCAGCGAACTGGTGAGCCAACAGCATCAAGTAGGGACGAACAGCTTGGTGATCGTCAATCGGGTTGAACGCGCCCAACAGTTATATGCGCAATTGAAAAAGCAAAAGCCGGCGGCGGAATTATTGTTGGTTCATGCCCGATTCCGGCTGCAAGAGCGGCGGCAACTCAACCAGCGTTTACAGCAAGCGGCACCGGAAGCGGGGCGCATCATCATCGCCACCCAGGCCATCGAAGCCGGGGTGGATATTTCCAGCAAGACCTTGTTTACCGAGATTGCGCCGTGGTCGTCGCTGGTGCAACGCTTCGGCCGCTGCAACCGTTACGGCGAATATAACGAAGCCGGTGGCGCGGATATTTTCTGGATCGACATCGAAGACGATACCTTGCCTTACGCGCCCGAGGATTTTGAACTTAGCCGCAGCCATTTGTTGAGTCTGGAGAGCGCCGCGCCGTCCGAACTGCCGAAAGTGACCACGGAACAGGCGATTCATCCCGTCCTGCGCAAAAAAGATTTTCTGGATTTGTTCAACACCGATGCCGACCTGAGCGGCTTCGACACCGACATTTCCCAATTCATCCGAGACCAAGGCATGCCGCAACTGCGGGTGTTTTGGCGCGACATCGAAAAGCCGCAACCGGACGAACCGCAACCCTTGCATAGCGAGCTTTGTCCGGTGTCGATGGGGCAGATCAAAGACTATTTCAAGGACAAGGAGCGAGCCGCTTTCGTTTGGGACGGCTTGGCAAAAATCTGGAAAAAAATCGATCAACCGTTTCCCGGCATGACCCTACTCCTACCTGCTCGGTACGGCGGCTACGATCTGGAATCAGGTTTCGATCCCACTAAAAAACAAGCGGTGCCGATTACGCTGCTGGAAACGACGCAAACCGACGAAAGTTATACCGGCGACCAAGATAGCCGTAAAACCAAAGCGATAGAACTGCCCGCTCATTTGCGCCACGTTTTCGAACATGCTCAACACTTGCTAGATCAGGTTCATGCGCAAGCAAGCGGAAAACATGCGGTAGTTACCGCTGCTGCTTGGCATGACGTGGGTAAATCGCACAAAGTATTTCAACACACCATGCTGCAAGATGACCGGCTGAGCGATGAAAAGCTTTGGGCCAAATCCGCGGCAAACGCCAATCACCAACGCCGATATTTCCGTCACGAACTGGCCTCAATGCTGGCTTGGCTGCTGAATAATGCCGAACACCCGCAACGCGACCTGATTGCTTATTTGATTGTCGCCCACCACGGCAAAGTGCGCTTAAGCCTGCGAGCGATGCCCGACGAAAAGCCGCCCAAGGACAAGCCGCATATTCTCTATGCCCGTGGCGTTTACCAAGGCGACTGTTTGCCGGAAGTTGCCGTCCTCGACCAAATCATGCCGGCCACCGAGTTGCGGCTGGAATTGATGCAACTGGGCGAAACCGAAGTGATGGGACCATCCTGGACCACCCGAACGCAGACCCTATTGCGCGAACACGGCCCATTCGAGCTGGCCTGGTACGAAACCCTGGTCCGCATCGCCGACTGGCGAGCCTCGGAAGCCGAACAACAAGACGGTACGGAGAATCCGCAATGAGCCACGAAATCGAATTAAAAGGCTGCGCACCTGTGCCGCTGGCCCATTACTTGAAGGCGCTGGGCATATTGCGTTTGGTGGCGGAGCAGAAAGACCCGAATGCCAAAGGCTGCTGGCGGGACGAGGCGTTTGTGTTGCAAAGCAGTTTGGATAAAGAAAGCCTGTTGCGGTTTTTTCTGGATGAATATCGACCTACGCCGATTACCGCGCCTTGGAATGGCGGGAGCGGTTTTTACTTTCAGGAAGGCAAGACCAGCGCAGTCGATCCGGAAACCGGAAAAAAATTAAAAACCGGCGTGCGAGATCAGGAGACAGAAGCTAATCGAACGGTTAAAGCCTTTATCGATAGTGAATGCGACCGTTTTGCTGTTTATCGGGATGTACTAAAACAAATTCGCTCACTGCTAACAAAATACGCTTGCCAGGAAGCACCGAAAGCAGAAGCCAAAGACCTGATTCTGCAGATTTTCCGAAATACCTTTCCCGATGTTTTTCTTAGTTGGTTGGACGCCGTTTTGCTGATCGGCACCGATAAAACCTTTTTTCCGCCATTGCTCGGAACCGGTGGCAATGACGGCAACTTGGACTTCACCAACAATTTCATGCAGCGGCAACTGCAGTTGTTCGACCCTCTAACCGGCCAAGCGACAGCATTGAGCGAAGCTTGGCTATCAAACTCGATATTTGCCGATGCCTCGCCACAGATGCACAAAGACGCCGCCATTGGACAATTTTTCCCCGGCAATGCGGGTGGCCCGAATGCGACTGCGGGATTCGAGGCCAAATCGCTAATAAATCCTTGGGACTTTGTGCTGATGCTGGAAGGGGCGTTGTTGTTTGCCGCCAATACGACCAGGCGCTTGCAGCAGGATAAAAACGGTAGCTTGAGTTACCCCTTCACCGTACGGATGGCCGGCGGTGGTAGTGGTGCGGGCAACCAAAACGACGAAGTGGATTCGCATGACGAAATCTGGTTGCCTGTGTGGTACCAAGCGACAGGTCTAAACGAGTTGAACTGCTTGTTTCAAGAAGGCCGGGCCACCGTGGGCAGAAGACCGGCCAAAGATGGCTTGGACTTCGCGCGCGCGGTGGCATCCTTGGGCGTGGATCGTGGCATTACCGAATTTCAGCGCTACGGGTTCATGATGCGTTCCGGTAAATCGTATCTGGCAACCCCGATAAGCCGGATTGCAACGCGCTCCAACCCATCGGCAGAATTGATTTACGATTTGGAACGCAACCGCTTTTTGGACAGTTTGCGCCGTTTTGCCCGCAGTGACAAAGCTTCGGCACGCTTGGCCGCCTTGGCGCATCAACTGGAAAACCGTTTGTTTGACCTCACGCGCGGCGCAGATCGGCGGGTTTGCCAAGACATTTTGATGTTACTCGGTAAAATTCAAAGTGCCGTCGGCATCAGCCCGAAAGCGAAAGAAGACATTCACCAACCAATACCTTTATTAAGCTCGCAATGGTTGGTCGCCAGCGACGATGCCAGCTCGGAGTTTCGTTTGGCCTGCGCTTTGGCCGGTTTAAAAGCCGTTGGCGGCGGATCAGCAAAATCCGCAGGGTACGAAAGCTCTACCGAATCGGTTGTCGAGGCGTCTGCCGGCTTACCTATGCGCCTGCATTTTGCCGGAATCAAACTCGACAAGAAACGCTATATCTGGGACAACGAATCGCGGCTGGCCGTTTGGGGCGAAGGTTCTCTGACGCAAAATCTTAACGAAACCCTGCGTTGCCGCTGGCTGGCGGCACAACGGCTTTCACATAAGGACAAACCCTTTGCCTATGGTGTCGGTGCAAATCAAGCCGATATAGCCGCATTTTTGGCTGGCGCGGTGGATGATCGGCGGGTTAGTGAATTGGCGCAAGGCTTGGCGTTGCTCAAGGAATTCAACTCAAGCGGGCTTCAAACACCGACAACTCTGCATGCCGCATTGCCCGCTGCCTATGCCTTGCTCAAGCCGTTTTTCGTGCCGGATCGCGAATTGGTCAGAATCGGTTTCCTGACGGAAGACGCCCACTTACCGCTACGCGGAGAATTATTGTCCTGGCTGGCCGCCAATCAAACGCAAAAGGCCGTCGATTGGGCTTGGGCCAAGTTGCGCCAGGTCGGCGTCGGTTTGCCGCATTTCCCGCAGCAAGCGCCAAGAGCAGTTGGAATTGATGGGCCGCGTTTGTTGGCTGCATTGGCTTTTCCGCTCGCATCCGGGCAACTGAAAAGTCTGTTGCTGACGCTTGGAGCCGGTGAAAAAGCGACAGAACAGCAAGCCGAACCGACCCAATGATATTTACCTCAGATGTTCCTTGTTCCAACGCGCCGCGTTGGAATACCGGGCTTGACCGCGCTGCGGTCAGCCTAGGCACCGCAGCGCGGTGCATTCTGGTTACCACGCAGCGCGTGGTAACCAGGGAATTGCATATTTTTATTTTGTTACCAGGAGATAAACCATGAGTATCGACTTTTCCGATCTGCACACCGCCCCGAGGCTGTTGATCGAGGCCGAATTGCAACCGCTGCAAGGCGCGCGTTTTCAGCCCACCGGTTTTCCGGACTTGGGCGCCGCCGTTTACGATGGTCCCAACGGTAATCGACTGCTGCTGGTGGAATCGGCGCAGAGTATGGCTAACCGAATGGAGACCGTTTGCTGGGATGCGCCGAACGACGATTGGGTTGATGCTTTAAAGGGCTTGCCCTTGATTAAGGTGATCGATAATCAAGGGAAACCTTTAACTAACACAGTACAGGAAGCCCACCGCCTAAACTCGGCATACGTCCTTGAGGGTAAAGACCAAACAGTCTTTGATCAATTGAAAGCCGAATTGGCAGATATGGACGAGGGAGCCGTAGATCTCAAAAAACTTGCTGCGGTCGTTCTGAGATACGACTCAAACGCTTTACTCCACGGCTTGTTTCTTGCGAAAAAAGAATTGGCCGGCGGCCGGTTACGGTTGCCGCGCGTCGTGTCTTCGTTCATCGAAGCGGAAGACGTCAATTTGGCGCAAAGCGGCGGCGTCAAAAACGACCACGTAAACCCGTCCGGCGATACCGCCAAAGGTTTCGGCAACGTTCCTTATTCGCGCAGCGACTACACCGCACCCAAAATCACCGCTTACTTCAACATCGATCTGGCGCAAATACGCGGCTTCGGCTTGGGCGACGCGGTGGAGCAATTGCTGATCGCCTTGGCGCTCTACAAAATCCGCGCGGTTCTGGACTTCGGTTTGCGCTTGCGCACCGCCTGCGATTTGGATGTCAAAAAACTGACCGTTACCCGTCCCACCGCCTGGGAATTGCCCGAACGTAATACCCTGGAAGCCGCGTTACCGGGGTTGATTGCCGCCGTTGCCGCCGAAAACCGTTTTGCCGAGCCGCGCATTACCACGGTCACCTGGGAAAAAGGCAAAGCCAAAAAAGCTAAGGCAGAAACCGAAAGCGAGGAATAAGCCATGCTTACGCTATCGCTCAGCTTTCCGGGCGGGCGTTACCACGCCACGCCGTGGGGCCGCCACGTCAACGAAGCTGATGTGGCTTGGCCGCCCGACCCATGGCGCTTGACCCGCGCCTTGATTGCCACTTGGCACCGCAAACTCGACCATCAGCTTTACCCTGAGATTTTGTTCACAAGCTTGCTCGGATTGTTGGCGGACGAACCGCCGCATTACCGGCTGCCGACAGCGGTACACAGCCATACCCGGCACTACATGCCCAATCGCCAAAAATCCACGTTGATTTTTGACGCCTTTGCCCGCATCGATCCAACTGAAGCGCTGATCGTGCACTGGCCCGAATGCCAACTGGACGAGGCACAAACCGCATTACTGGACGAGCTTTTAAACTGCATCGGCTATGTCGGACGCGCCGAGTCCTGGGTAGAGGCAAAACGCCTCGGTGATTGGAACGGAGAACTAAACTGTTTTCCGGGAAGCACCCAAATCGATCAGGAAACCGGCGGGATTCAGACCGAACCGGTGCAGTTGTTCGCACCGCTTACGCCCGATACCTACGCCAATTTCCAGCAGCAAATGCAGTCCGGCTTAGCCTTGCGTAAGTTGAAAACGTCGGAATTGAAAAGCATCAAGAAAACCCTGCCGATCAGTTGGTTGGAGGCGGTAGGTCTGGACACCGCCGACTTGCAAAACGCCGGCTGGAGCGCGCCGCCGGCCGCGCAAAAAATTCTCTATCAGCGCCCGATTCAAGCATTGAAAAACAGCGTTGCCAGCCGCGCCAAACCTATACCAAGCTCGTCCGCCGACACGGTGCGTTACGCCGTTTACGGCAAGCCGCTGATGCGCGAATTGGATACCATCAGATTTGCCGAGCACGTGCGCCGCGCGGTGATGGGTAAAGCCAAGTGGACATTGGGCGAAACCGCGATTCCGCCTTTGTTGTCCGGGCATGGCTTGAATGCCGATAACCGCCACTGTCACGCCTTTTACCTGCCGCAAGCCAACTCGAACGGCCTGCTCGATCACGTACTGATTCATGTCCCAGGCGGTATTAACGACGACATGCACCGGGTTTTCGGCGCGTTAAAAACGGTCAAAGGCTTTGACGGCCAGGAATGGCGTTTAATGCTGGAGCATATCGGCCCGCGTGAAGATTTCGAAAACGTCTCGCCCATCGTTCAGTCCGCCAGTGTTAGGTGGTCACAAACGCCGTATCTACACCCGTGGCATTGCAAAAAAGACTTCGATGCATCGGCACAGATTCGCCGGGAATGTCGGGAACGCCTGTTGGCCGAACCGACGGAAATCCGGCTATTACCGACCATAAAACCGCACGGCCGCGAACTTCGCCCGATTGACTTTCACCGCTTTCGAAGCAAAAGGGGGCTAGTGCAACCGGATACCCGAGGTTCGTTCTGGCAACTGACGTTCGCCGAACCCGTTTCCGGACCGCTGGCGTTGGGCTTTGGCTGCCATTTTGGTTTGGGTCTGTTTGCTCCGGTGAAAGCCAATGAATAATGGCTCACCACAACCCCATCACCCCGCGCAAACTCTTCTCCACCGCCGCCAGTTCCTCGGCGGTGACGGTGGCGAGGGGGCCTTCGCCGAAGCGGGAGCGGTCGATGGCACGCAGTTGTTCGGCCATGACGTAACTGGCGGCTTTCAGCCGGCCTTGCGGCGCAATCGGTATCCGCAACGGCGCCAGATTAGGCCGAAACTGGCTGGTCAGCGGCACCACCACAATCGTAGGCAGGCCGCCGGTAATGATCGTATCGTCCTGCAACACCAACACAGGCCTGATTTTGCCGATTTCGGCGCCTTTGTTGGGGTTCAGATTGGCGGTCCACACCTCACCGCGCTTCATCATTCCCACCATTTTTCGTCGGGATCGATGCCGGCGGCGCGTTCATCAGCAATTATTCGGTCGAGACCATCGTCCACCGCGTCGAAATCCGCGGCAATTTGCAGCGCTTCCGTCCTGGCTTGCGGATCGTTGGCCAAGGCGCGCGCCGCGGCCACCATTTCCGCCATAAACCGCTCGCGTTCGCGGCGGGCCAGGTATTCGGTGATCGCTAGTCTGGCTATTTCCGATTGGCTTTTGCCTTCCAATTGGGCTTCGGCTTTGAGGTTGGCCTCCACATCGTCGGGTAAACGCAGGCTGATGGCGGGCATGGCGGACTCCAGGTAATGCAATAATGATGACAAATTGTAATACAAAATGACCGACAACGAACGCCCGCCCATTCAACTAGAACTACCGCTGCCTTTCCCGGAACTATCCGGCGACATGCCTTTATTGCCGGCGCGGATGATTAACGAATACCAGTACTGCCCGCGTCTGGCCTATCTGGAATGGGTGCAGGGCGAATGGGCGGCGTCGGCCGATACCGTGGAAGGCGACCACGCCCATCGCCGGGTGGACAAACCGTCCAAAAGTTTTCCGGAAGCCGACGAACTGGACGACGCAGAGAAACTGCATGGCCGCTCGATTACCTTGTCCTCCAACCGTTTGGGCCTGATCGCCAAGCTGGATTTGATCGAAGCCGAGGACGGCGTGGTGACACCCGTCGATTACAAGCGCGGCAAGCGTCCGCACGTGGCGCGCGGCGCTTACGATCCGGAGCGAGTGCAGCTTTGCGTGCAGGGCATGGTGTTGCAAGAACACGGTTATGTCTGCGAGGAGGGCGCCTTGTATTTTGTGCAAAGCCGCGAGCGAGTGCGGGTGGCTTTCGACGAAGAATTGAAGCAACTCACCGCCAATGCCATCAACGGTCTGCGCTTGATCGCCGCCGGCGGCCATATTCCGGAACCCTTGCAGGACAGTCCTAAATGTTCGGGCTGCTCGCTGGTGGGTATTTGTTTGCCGGACGAAGTCAATTACCTGCGTCACGCGGACCTCGAACCTCGGCCGTTGGCGGTGATGCGCGACGAGGCCTTGCCGGTTTACGTGCAGGCCTGGAAGGCCAAGATCGGCAAGAAGGGTGAGGAGCTGGAAATCAGCATCGACGACGAAAAAGTCCAGACCGCGCGGCTGGTGGACACCTCGCAAGTGGTGGTAATGGGCAACGTGTACATCACCACACCGTGTTTGCAAGACTTGATGAAGCGCGAGATTCCGGTCAGTTGGCACAGTTACGGTGGCTGGTTTGTCGGCCACACCATCGGCACTGGCCATAAGAATGTCGAGTTGCGCACCGCCCAGTACAAAGCCAGTTTCGACGACAAAACCTGCCTGGCAATTGCCCGCAACCTGGTGCGCGCCAAAATCCAAAATTGCCGAACCCAGGCCCGCCGCAATTGGCGCGCTGACGAGCCGGTGGAAACGTTGTTGGAACCGCTGAAATCCCTGGCCGATAAATCGCAGCGCGCGCTGGATTTAGCACAATTGTTGGGTATAGAAGGTGCGGCGGCGGCCTTGTATTTCGGCGCGTTCGATAAATTGATCAAAAAGCCGGACGACAGCAAACAGATGAGCTTCGACTTTAACACCCGCAATCGCCGGCCTCCCACCGATCCCGTCAACGCCTTGCTGTCGTTTGCTTATGCCATGCTGGTACGCACTTGGACGATGAATCTGAGCGCGGTTGGTTTGGACCCGTATCGCGGCTTTTATCACCAGCCGCGTTACGGCCGGCCCGCGCTGGCGCTGGATTTGATGGAACCGTTTCGGCCCATCATCGCCGACTCCACGGTATTGCAAGTCATCAATAACGGCGAGGTGCGGCCCACCGACTTTATCTGTGCTGCCGGCAGCGTGGCCCTGAACGAGGGCGGCCGCAAGCGCTTCATCACCGCCTTCGAACGCCGCTTAAGCCAGGAAGTAACCCATCCCATCTTCGGCTACAAGGCCAATTATCGGCAGGTGTTCGAGATTCAGGCGCGCTTGTTCGGCCGCTATTTGCTCGGCGAATTGCCGGAATATCCCAACTTCACCACCCGCTGATGGCTGCCCTAGAACACCTGTATATTGTCACTTACGACATCAGCGATACCAAACGCTGGCGGCGGGTGTTTCGGCTGATGAAAGGTTACGGCGATTGGTTGCAACTGTCGGTGTTCCAATGCCGGCTCAGCCGCAAGCGCCATGCGGAATTAATCGCGCTGCTGGATGGCATTATTCACCATAGCGACGACCATATTCTGATCATTAATGTTGGGCCGGCGGAAACGGTGAAACCGTCGGTGGTCAGTTTGGGCAAGGATTTCGACGTGGTGGAACGGCAGCCGGTGATCGTCTGATGCGGATTTTCCGCCGCCGCTTTGCGAGCGCTGTAGTGGCGCGTAAAACCCGGGCAGTGCTCGCTCCGAGTAAGCTCTTTAAAAATCAGGATGTTATAAAAAACGTTTGTTTGGTAGGGCGTTTTTTGGGTACGCTTGGTACGCGTTGCCCTACAGCTCTCGCAAACGGCCCGCGCAGGCCGCGCCAATCAAGGCCTCCAGCCCGCGCTGCATTCCCCGGCTTCCCGCCGGGGCCTCATTGAAGCATCGAAACCCCCTTGAACCTCTGCCGCCAAGCTTATGCATTCCCCGGCTTCCCGCCGGGGCCTCATTGAAGCGACTGCGAGACGTGCTCACAGGACGCCACATATTCGGCATTCCCCGGCTTCCCGCCGGGGCCTCATTGAAGCCTGGCTCCCGCCGCCTCGCAAGCAAGAGGCCGTCGGGCATTCCCCGGCTTCCCGCCGGGGCCTCATTGAAGCTTCACAGTCAGAGTCAGCATGTACATCTTGAGGCCGGCATTCCCCGGCTTCCCGCCGGGGCCTCATTGAAGCAGTTATGCGTAAGTCAAATTATGGTGAGTCTTCGGGTGCATTCCCCGGCTTCCCGCCGGGGCCTCATTGAAGCTATTTGTGAACATTCACAGATGTGAACATTCACAGATGCATTCCCCG
The DNA here is from genome assembly GCF_014850975.1 of Methylomonas fluvii. GTDB lineage: Bacteria > Pseudomonadota > Gammaproteobacteria > Methylococcales > Methylomonadaceae > Methylomonas > Methylomonas fluvii. The sequence continues at coordinate 1,746,030 of NZ_JACXST010000001.1, forward strand.
GCTTCCCGCCGGGGCCTCATTGAAGCGATTTTGAGAAGTGTTGAGCCGTGCTTAAATTGCGGCATTCCCCGGCTTCCCGCCGGGGCCTCATTGAAGCGATCATCAATCCCGTGGTTATAAAATCCCAAACGACCGCATTCCCCGGCTTCCCGCCGGGGCCTCATTGAAGCTACCTTGAGTGATTGCACGTAGCCGGCCATGTCGAACGCATTCCCCGGCTTCCCGCCGGGGCCTCATTGAAGCTTATGCCGGAAAACCAGCCAATTTCCAGCCATCGCTGCATTCCCCGGCTTCCCGCCGGGGCCTCATTGAAGCCACTCATATCGTAGTGCCTTCGGTATTTAAAAATGCCGCATTCCCCGGCTTCCCGCCGGGGCCTCATTGAAGCAAGTATTTTTTCTTCTTCGCCTGGATGTAATCGGCGGGCATTCCCCGGCTTCCCGCCGGGGCCTCATTGAAGCCGTTCGTGGATGGCTCCGGACCCAGCCAATTTGCCGCATTCCCCGGCTTCCCGCCGGGGCCTCATTGAAGCACGGTTTCCCGGCTGAACTGGTCGAGCTACGCAAGGAGCATTCCCCGGCTTCCCGCCGGGGCCTCATTGAAGCTCGGTACTGAAATACTTAACTGCTATCGGCGCCAGGCGCATTCCCCGGCTTCCCGCCGGGGCCTCATTGAAGCTAAGCCTCAACCTTGACGGGGCTAAGCTGGCAACGGCATTCCCCGGCTTCCCGCCGGGGCCTCATTGAAGCTCAAGGATTTCGGTCATAACACAGTCACCACGCGGCTGCATTCCCCGGCTTCCCGCCGGGGCCTCATTGAAGCACTTTGAACTCTCGACCGTGATTCAGCTCGTTGAATTGCATTCCCCGGCTTCCCGCCGGGGCCTCATTGAAGCTGGCCGATTACTTACCGTTACAAATCATGGATATTACGCATTCCCCGGCCTCCCGCCGGGGCCTCATTGAAGTCATTACGACGCGGCGATCAACCGCATCAGCCGCGCCGTATTCCCATGTCTCCCGCCACGGCCTCGTGAAAGCGACTGCGTTGGCGTTATCGTCCAGGTAGGGCTTCACAACCCAGGCGGTTTTATTTACCCGGCCCTTAAATACCCTTGGCCTTGAGTCTACCGAACGGCATACCCGTGATAAATAGGGTCGGGTTAATAATCGAGGCGTATCCGCCAACCATCGGCCTGCTGTCGGTATTTAATTCCACATAAAAAATGGCTAAACCTTACGCAGTTTTGGCTAGCTGCTATGTTTAGCTGTATCGAATTTAGAGAACCCAAATGCGGGTTATTCGTTAGCAAACGGATTACGCGGCGACGGTATGTCGTTCGAGTTCCCTAAATCGCGCAATCACTATTACCGACCTTCCTGCTATGAATGAAATTCTAAGGTTTCTGACCGACAATAATTTTATGCCGCATGGCTATTGCCTGAGCTGGTCGCCGGGTTTGTTGTGGACCTTCGTGATCAGCGATGGCCTGATATTTCTGTCTTACTTTTTGCTGCCGGTTGCCTTGGGTTATTTCGCGCGGCATCGGCAGGATTTTCCGTATGTCCGGGTGTTATGGCTGTTTGTGGTGTTTATTCTGGCCTGCGGTACGACTCACCTGATGGATGTCGTAGTGATTTGGGAACCACTTTACGGACTAGATGCTTTTGCAAAAGTGGTGACGGCGATAGTCTCGGTGGTGACGGTGGCGGTGCTGATACCGCTGATTCCCAAAGCGCTGCAATTGCCCAGTCCGGCTCAGTTACGCGAGGCCAACGAACAGTTGCAGCAGGAAGTGGCCGAACGTGAGCGGATCGAGCAGGCTCTGAAAGCGGCGAACGTATTGCTTGAGCAGGGCCTGGTGGCCGAGCGTACCCAGTTGGCGGCGCTGGTCAATTCTTCCGACGATGCGATTATCGGCAAAAATTTGGAAGGTATCGTCACCAGTTGGAACGGCGCGGCCGAACGTATCTTCGGTTACAGCGCCGCTGAAATTATTGGTCAGCCGATTACGCTGCTGTTTCCAGCCGAACTGGTGACCACGGAAGCCGGCTTGCTCCAGCGGATTTTCAACGGGGAGCGGATCAGCAATTACGAAACGCAGCGGGTGCGCAAGGACGGCAGCCGGATCGAGGTCGCCTCGACGATTTCGGCTATCAAGGATGGCGACGGCAAGGTCATTGGCGCGTCGAAGATCGTGCGCGACATCACTGAGCGTAAACGTATTAAGGCGGCGCTGCGGGAAAGCGAAGCGAATTTCCGCAAATTGTTTGATGTGGCGCCGGTGCCGATGGCGCTGGTCGCCGCCGACGGTGCCATGTTGGCTTTGAACCAGTCTATTGCCCGTACCTTTGGTTATACCTTGGCCGACATCCCAGCCGTCGAAGATTGGTGGCGCAACGCATATCCCGATCCGGTTTACCGGCAAACGGTTTTCGACACCTGGCAGATTTTGCAGCAGCGCGCGGCCGAGGACCAGGCGCCGATCGAGTCGTTGGAATATCAAGTGACCTGTAAAAACGGCGACGTGCGCACCGCCATCATCTCCGGGGTGACGATAGGCGATAATTTGCTGGCAACGCTGATGGACATCACCGAGCGTAAGCGTGCGGAGGAGACGCTGCGTAAATTATCCCTGGTGGTCGAGCAAAGCCCGGAGAGCATCGTTATCACCGACCTGGAGGCGCGCATCGAATATGTCAATGAAGCCGTGATCCAAACTACCGGCTACACGCGCTCGGAGCTGTTGGGCCAAAACGCCAGTCTGTTTAACTCGGGCAAGACCAAGCCGGAGTATTTTGCGGCGCTTTGGGATAATTTAACGCACGGTCGGTCCTGGCAGGGCGAATTTATCAATAAGCGCAAGGATGGCTGCGAGTTTGTGGAATCGGCTATCGTGGCGCCGATTCGCCAGCAAGACGGTCGGATTAGCCATTACATGGCGATCAAGGACGACATCACCGAGAAGAAACAGATGCTTCAAGAGCTGGAGAACTATCGCGAACATCTGGAAGAATTGGTCGTTGAGCGCACAGAACAACTAGCCGATGCGATGCAAGCGGCGGAAGTGGCCAATGTATCGAAAAGTGCCTTTTTGGCGAATATGAGCCATGAAATCCGCACGCCGATGAATGCGATCATTGGTTTGACGCATTTGCTGCAAAATACCACGCTGGATGCCAAGCAGCGTGAGCAGCTAGCGAAAATTTCGGTCGCTGCCCAGCATTTACTGGGCATCATCAACGACATTCTGGATTTCTCCAAGATCGAAGCCGGCAAATTGGTATTGGACATTGGCGATTTCGATCTTGACCAGGTTTTCAAAAGTTTGAACGACTTGATTTGCGACCGCGCCGCCGAGAAAGGTCTGGAAGTGATAAACCGTATCGACCCGGCGCTACCGGCGGTGTTGCGGGGCGATGCGCTGCGGCTGGGGCAAATTTTGATTAATTTTGCCAGTAATGCCGTTAAGTTTACCGATGCCGGGCACATCGTGTTTCGGGCTAAATTGATAGCCAAAAATCCGGTGGGGATTGTGGCTAGATTCGAAATCAGCGACACCGGCATCGGCATGAATGCTGAGCAATGCAGTCGTTTGTTTCAAGCCTTCGAGCAGGCCGATTCCACCACGTCGCGGCGTTTCGGCGGGACGGGTTTGGGCTTAGCCATCAGCAAGCGTCTGATCGAAATGATGGGCGGCACGGTGGGTGTGCAGAGTGATTTGGGGCACGGGAGTACGTTTTGGTTGGAGTTGCCGTTCGAGTATGCCGTGGGTTCTGCGCTGCAATTGCCTAAGCCGGATATTCGGAAAGGTTTAAAAGTATTGGTGGTAGACGATGTGGCCGAGGCCCGCGAAGCCATCGCCCATATGCTGACGCGGTTCGAAGCGCGGGCGAGCGTGGCCGATTCCGGTTTGGCGGCCGTGCAAAATGTTGTCGATGCACAGCAAGCCGATGCACCGTTCGATTTGGTGTTGATGGACTGGATGATGCCGGGGGTGGACGGCATTCAAACCGCGCGCAGGATGGGCGAAATGCTTGGCGAGGCCTTACCGAAAATTGTCTTAGTGACCGCCTATAGTTACGACGGCAGCGCCGAGGACTTGCGCAGCGTCGGGATTGTTGGGCATCTAGCCAAACCGGTGACGCTATCGGCCTTACACGATTTGATAGCCGGCGTGTTGTCCGGTTGGCGGCAAAAAGCACCTGCGGATGCGCGGCGTCCCGATCTATCCAGTCTGAAAGGCCGGCGGGTGTTGTTGGCCGAAGACAATCTGATCAATCAGGAAGTGGCGTTGGAGTTGTTGCAAGAGGCCGGTCTAGTGGTCGATTTGGCCGAAAATGGCCGGATAGCCTGCGATATGGTCGCTAAACAGCGGTATGACCTGATTCTGCTGGACGTGCAAATGCCAGAGATGGATGGCATCGCCGCCAGCTTGGCGATTAGGCGCATGCCGGGGCGAGAGAAGACGCCGATATTGGCCATGACCGCCAACGCTTTCGACGAAGATAGGCGCGCTTGCCTGAGCGCCGGGATGAATGACCATATTCCCAAACCGGTGAATCCGGAGGTGCTGTACGACGTGATGTTACGCTGGATGCCGCCTTTGCCGCCCAGCCAGCCAGTCCGAGTTCAGAAAACCTCGGATGCGCAAAACGACGGCAACGCGGCCCTGCACGAGCGCTTGGCCAATATTCCGGGCCTGGATTTGCAGGCCGGTTTACACAATCTGCAAAACAAGCTGCCTTTTTATCTGCGCCAGTTACACCATTTCGCGCAGCGGCATGCGGCCGAAGCCGACAATATCCGGCATTTATTGGCGGTGGGCGATTGGGAATCCGCACAAAGAGCTGCGCATTCCTTAAAAAGCAGCGCCGCAACCTTGGGAATACCCCACATCCGGCAGACCGCCGAAAGCATTGAAATCTCGTTAAAACAGCGCGCGGCCGAAGCGGCCGATTCCTTGCAACTTCCGCTCAAGCAATTGACGGAACAACTCGCCTCGTTCATTGCGCAGATTCTCGATGTGTTGCCGGCTGAGCGTGCGCTTCAAGAAATTTCGCCGCCCAGCTATTCCGAGGAAGCGCTGCGTGCGGTGGTCGAAGGCCTGCGGATATTGTTGGAGGAGGGTAATATTCAATCGCAAGTTTATGTACAAAACCACCGGGAGCAATTACGGCAAGCTTTTGGAAACGATGGTGTCGCGTCCTTGATGCGGCATGTCGAGGTATTTGCTTTCGACCAAGCCTTGGACGTTTTGCAGCGCGATCCACGCCTTTAGCCGGCTCAGACGGGTTTACCCATTTTTACAATTTACCTGCGCCGATTGATACTGCTGTCGGCGATAATGCCGCTCTCGAACCTGTCGCCGATCTTTTGCCGGAGTTGCAAAGCCATGTCCCCAGCTTATAAATTTTTTATTAACCCGGCTCTATTAACCACGGGTATGCCGTTCTGGCTGAGCGCGTCCAAGCCCCGGCGGGTGTGCCCTTCGAAAAACTCCGTACCCTCAAGGGCATTACGGCGAACGGGATTTGAGGGCTGGGCTAGTGATAAAGCGTGCCGATTGCTGTTGGCCTGCTCGCTCATGCTGTTAGTCGCCTGTTCCTCCAGACCGCCGCTGCCCAGCCAGGAAGATCAGCAGGAAAAATTGAGCGAGATACTGAGCAATGGCGGCTACAAAACCGCACGGAATTTTGCGGTGGATGTTACGCACGATGTCTGGATTTATCAGCAAACAGAAATTGAAGTGGAACTGGTCGGGCCGACTACGCCAGGAAGTTACCCGTTGATTATTTATCTGCCCAGTTTGGGCGAAGACGCTAGGGCCGGGCGTTTGTGGCGGGAAACCTGGGCCAAGGCCGGCTACCTGGTGTTTAGCATGCAGCCGGTGCTGGTCAGCCAAGCCTTGAAGGCGCTGGAGGCGGAGCGACGCTTCGATGACCCGGAGGAGATTCCGGACGACGAAAATGCGGAGCTGGCTGATGAAAATATGGCGTTGCGACCGGAGCCGACTAGCGGCGGTTGGTTTGGTGACAAGCCGCGTCGGCAATCGCGGACGGCCAGGGAAAGCGAATTGCGTTATGTCGGCCACCAATACTTTGGCATGGAGAATCTGAAAATCCGCTTGGCACAGCTCTTTTGGGCCTATGCGCAGCTGCAAACGCGCGCGGGCTTGCGGCAACCATTGTATGCGTCCGCCGACTTCAGCAAGGTGATACTGGCGGGCTACGACCTGGGTGCGCAAACCGTCACAGCGGCCTTGGGCGAGAATTTCGGTAGCGGTTTGCCGCGCGCGGACCAACTGAAGCCGGTGGCGGCGATGGTGTTAAGTCCGTCGGTGGATTTGGCGGAAGGCAATGTCCGCAGCCGATTTCAGGCTTTGCGTCTGCCGATGCTGACGATTACCGGCAGCGAAGATAACGATCCTTACGCCATCAGTTCCGCCGCCGTGCGCACGGCGGTTTGGGAACAGGCTCCGGCCGGCGGTAAATATCTGTTGTTATTGCGCGGCGCCGGGCATCGCTTGCTGTCAGGCAATGAGTTGGGTGGGCGGTTTGGCTTGAGCGGGGTGCGGCGCGGAGACTTCGGCATGGATGCGGGCGGCGGTCTGGGTGGGCACAGTGGCGGCGGGCGGCGCGGCATGAGCGGTGGCGGTCCGGGCGGCGGCTTATTTGGTAAAACGGAGCGCCGCGATCCGAACTTAGGTTATAAACAAGTCGCGGCCATCGCCAGCGTGTCCAGCGCATTTTTGGATATGCTGATTAAAAAAGACGAGTTCGCCCAAGCTTGGCTGAATGAAAAAGCCGGCAAATGGCTGGATAGGGCGGGTACTTTACAAACGCGATAGCCTGCAAAGCCTGGGCGTATCGCCTGTTAGCCGTTCAACTGGAGCCAGGCCGCTGTGTTTCGCGGGCTAGGCTCTGGTTGACTGTGGTAGTTACAACGAGGGGGAGTTAAGTTCTGCCAACCAGCGGGCACGTAATTCCTCGCGATGGATATACAGCCATTGAATGGCGAGGATGGGGATGCCGGATTCGATCTTGCCGCCTTCCAGCATTTGAAATGCCTCGTCGAATTTCACGGCGGAGACGCGGATGTCTTCATCTTCCTCGTCCAGGCCATGAATACCGCCTACCTGGCTGCTGTCGACCCGGCCGCAGAACAGGGTGATCCACTCCGAGGAGCCGCCTGGGGTGGTGAAGAACTGTTTGATTTCGATGAGTTCTGCAATCTCGCAGCCGGCTTCCTCGCGGGCTTCGCGATAAGCGACTTCTTCAGCGGTTTCACCTGTTTCAATCGCGCCGGCCACAATTTCCAGCTGCCATGCCCGTTCGGGTTGCAGGACCGCCCCGACTCGGAACTGTTCTATCAACACCACTTCGTCGCGGTCCGGATCATACAGCAGCACGGCCACGCAATTGCCGCGGCGAAACAATTCGCGCTTTAAAGAGGGGCTCCAACCGCCGTTGAACAGCGTATGTTTCAGGGTGTATTGCTCCAGCCGGAAAAAGCCTTCATAGACAACCAGCGTATCCAGTATTTGAAATTGTTTGTCGCTCATCGGCCGTAGCTTACCCGGTAGATGACGCCCAAGCTGTCGTCGCTGATCAACAAGCTGCCGTCCGGCATTTGAATAATGTCGTTTGGCCGCCCCAGTACCTGGCCGTCCGCTGTCAGCCAACCGCTGATGAAGGGGAGTTCGTTATAGGCTTGGCCTTCGCGGAACTTGACCACATTGACCTGGTAACCTTGCGGCACGGTGCGGTTCCAAGAACCATGCTGGGCGACGAACAACTGCCGGAAATAAGTGTCCGGAAATTGTTTGCCGGTATAAAAACGCATACCGAGCGGGGCAATGTGGGCTTTATATTTCCAGGCCGGCGCTTTGAATTTGTAGCATTGCTTGTCGCCTATATATTCCGGGTCGGGAATGGTCCCGGCATGGCAATAGGGGAAGCCGAAGTGTTCGCCTTTTTGGTTCCATTCGTTCAGTTCGTCCGGCGGCATGTCATCGCCCAGATAGTCGCGGCCGTTGTCATTAAAAAACAGATGGCCGCTGCGGGTTTCCCAATCGAACCCCACCGTGTTCCGGATGCCGCGCGCCAGGATTTCCATATCGCTGCCATCCGGGTCCAGGCGAATTAGCGAGCCGTAAATCGGTTTGTCCGGGTCGCAGACGTTACACGGCGCGCCGATAGCGGTGTATAACTTGCCGTCGGGTCCGAAGCGCAGGTATTTCCAGCCATGGTGGCGGTCGGCGGGAAACTGGTCGAATACCGTGACCGCTTTGGGCGGGCTGGCCAAGCGCTGGCCGACTTCGTCGAAACGAATGATGCGGTGAATTTCGGCAACATACAGCGTGCCGTCTTTGTAAGCCACGCCATTGGGTAGATTGAGTTGTTGAATGATCAGATATTTTTGTTCGGCAACACCGTCGCCATCCTTATCCTGTACCGCATAGACGCTACCTTGGCGGGAACCGACATAAACCACGCCATTGTCGCCCAGCGCCATTTGCCGGGCATTGGGCACGTCGTCGGCGAATATTCTGATGTTAAAACCCGGCGGCAGGCGCAATTGTTTCAGCACGGCTTCTTGTTCGGGGGTGGCTGCCAGGCATAGCGGTGTAACGGCAAACAGCATCAACAGCGACTTTATAATTTTCATTTTTATGTCCCTCAAGTAAACTTTGGCAGATGTTAACACTCTATAGCCTTGAAACTAATCTTTCGGCTCCCCAGATTAAACCCACTTTATAACAACACAGGAAAGTTACGCCATGATGAGAATATTGCTGTTTTTGGCTACCAACGTGGCCATTATGATTGCGATCAGCATCATATTTAGTATATTTGGCTTGCAAGGCGCACTGGATGCTCAAGGCGTCAACTTGAACATTGAAGGCCTGTTGGCTATGTCGGCTGTCATCGGTATGACAGGTTCAGTGATCTCACTGTTCATGTCCAAATGGTCGGCTAAGAGCTCGATGGGTGTGCATGTCATCGAGCGGCCGCAAAATCAAACTGAACAATGGTTGATCAGTGTGGTCGAGCGCCAAGCTCGTCAAGCCGGAATCGGCATGCCGGAAGTGGGTATCTTCGATGCGCCGGAAGCCAACGCCTTTGCCACCGGCGCCAACCGTAACAATGCTTTGGTGGCGGTCAGCACCGGACTGCTGCGCAGCATGAGTGCCGATGAAGTGGAAGCGGTGGTCGGCCACGAGATCAGCCACGTCGCCAATGGCGATATGGTGACGATGGCCCTGATGCAAGGCGTGGTGAATACCTTCGTGTATTTCTTCGCTACCATCATTGGCTACGTGGTGGATCGGGTTGTATTTAAAACCGAACGCGGTTACGGTCCGGCGTATTACGTGACGCAAATGGTCGCGCAAATCGCCTTGTCGATTTTGGCTTCAATGCTGGTGATGTGGTTCTCGCGTTACCGCGAATTTCGCGCCGACGCCGGTGGCGCCAACTTGGCAGGCCGGCAAAAAATGATAGGCGCATTGCGCGCCTTGCAGCGTGCGCATGAGCCCGCCGAACTGCCTGGCGAATTGGCGGCGTTTGGTATCAATGGTGGTGGCGTGCAACGCTTGTTTATGAGCCACCCGCCTTTGGAAGAACGCATCGCCGCTTTGCAAAACATGCGTTAGAACGCTCCCTTGCCGCGCCGGGTCAACCGGCGCGGCTTTTTTATGGCTAATCAAGTCATTCGCTTCCAACTTGATTTAAGTTACGACCAATATCTGGCCGTTTATCAAGGCGTCGCCAAAACCGTGGTGACGATTGCCGATGACGGCCGGCGCATCGTCTTTCCAGCGGGCAATATTCAACGTTACCTCACCAAAACCGGCATTCAAGGCCATTTTGAAATGGAGTTGGGGGCAGGGAATAAGTTTGTCGGCATTAAAAAGCTGGCGTGACGGCTTAAATCTTAGCCATGTGCGCCGTTAATCGTTGATGTCGTCCCAGCGGACTGGCGGGACCAGGAAACCACCGAGTGCACTGGATTTCGGTAATCCATGCCCATGACGGCTTTGACGATCTTTCAACGGCTAACGCAAACATTGCTTAAATTTTTCCGTTACCCCCTCAGGTCAACCATCATCCAAGTTCGCGTCGGCCAACATTAGTCCGGTTTGGTACAGCACCCGCTCGACCTGACGTTCCGAAATTTGTAATTCGGCGGCAATGTGCTGATGGCGCTTGCCGTCTAAACGACGCAAGCACCAGATTTGCCGATTGAGCGCGGGTAAGCCGCAAAGCCAGCTTTCGGTCGCCAACCATTGCTGCTCGCCTTGCACCAACTGCTCCGGTAAAGGGCAGGGACATTGCCAGTCTTCATTCAACGGCCCACCATCCCGCGCTTGTTGCCGGGCTTGGCTGCGCAAATAATCCAAGGCCAGATTGCCCGCCACCCGGTATAAAAACGCCCGGCAGTTGGCAATGATATCTTGCCCCGGATAGTCGGCGATGTGCAGAAAGGTATCTTGTAGCAAGTCCGCCGCCGCTTCCCGGCAATTGACCTGGCGCCACAGAAATCGTTGTAGCTCGGTTTGGTGGCGCAAGTACGCGGCGGTTAAGGGCGGGTAATGGTTGTTCATCGGCTTGTATCAAAAAATTTACCGCTTTTAAAGCTGTGCCTCAGCAGTTGTGAACGCGGACAAACCATTCGGCTGGAGCGCAAGTCATCGGCAACGCAGCAATGATCTAAAAATAATCCCTTTTGGACGAACGTAGGTTAGGGTGAGGCACGAACCCCAACACGGCAAGCGCCCAGCCGCCAACCGACCATGAAAGCGAGATATTGGGTTCAATGGTAGTCAGGGCCCAAACCGGTTAAAAATGTTGGGGTTCGTTATCTCAACCTACGGTCCTACCCAGCGCGAGTGGTAAACGAGCAAACAGATGATTTTGAAGTTAGTAATCCAATCGCAATGATCCGATAAATGAGATAGGTTCTCCCGGCAAGGCTCCACTACTATCCGTTACACGTGAACCTCGGAAATAATCTTTATCCAGCAGATTGTTGACATTGAATTGTGTAATCAACTTCGAACCGGCGATCTTCCAGTTATACGCCACCATGGCATCTACGCGGACAAAGCCGGGTAAGTCATAGGTATTATTGTCGTTACCTGCGCGCTGGCCTTGGGCAAACATACCGGCACCGATTTTAAAGCGGTCATCTGGGTGAAAGGTCAGCCACAAGCTGCCTGAGTGTTCTGGGACATTAGGTAAACGATTACCTTGTTTGGATGCCATTCCCCAGGGGGCAAATCCATTGTCTTTAGTAAAGATCGCATCGGTATAGGCATAAGTGCCGAGCAGGCTCAAGTAGTCGGTGAGTTCGCCGGTCAGGTCAAACTCTATCCCCTGGCTTCTTGCCTCACCGACAGAAGTTCTGTAGGGCAGGCCAGGCACGCCGGTTAACATGTTTTCCTTGGTTAAATGGTAGTAGGCGAGATTGGACGACAAACGGCCGTCGAAAAATTCGGTCTTGAATCCCACCTCATATTGAGTGCCAATTTCCGGCTTATTGACCGTTTTCGTAGGGGTTAAGCCGTTATTGGTGCCGATGGATTCCACATAATTGCCGAATAAGGACAGCCATTTCCAGGGTTGGTAAACGATGCCGAAGCGAGGATTCAATCTATTGTCTTCGTGATCGTCGATGTTAATCGGTTCGGAGCAACAACCGGTGCCGTAGTCCAGGATGTCGTAACGTGCTTCGACCAAGAAATGCAATTTATCCCACAGGGTGATTTGGTCCTGCGCGTAAACGCCATACCATTGATCTTTTTCCTGCCACCAAAAGTCGTTAGGCACGGCCTTGACCGCATTGGCATCCAGCATGTGATTATTGGGATTAAAAATATCCAATGCTGGTATCACGCCGTAAGTCCAATGGTTGTCATAGGTATCTGTTTTAAGCTTAAAGTAGTCAGCCCCTATCAAGAGTTTGTGCTGAGCGCCAAACGTCTTGAACTCGCCGGAAATATCCAGATTGGTGGCAAAACTTTCCCTGTCCGTGGGCCCGGTCATCAAGGCCCGATTGATCGTTTGCTGGTCGGCATTGATGTTGCCCGCCGGGAAAATAGAGTTGAATTCGTGCGTCCATTGATGCCAATTGAATTTGTGTTCTATCTTCCAATGGTCATTGAAGCGATGCGAAATGATCGTAGCGATTTGATTGCTATCCATCGAGCTATTGTTAACCGCGGCATCGCCGACAAAAAAACTTTTGGGAACCTGCGCCGGTCGGTTGCCGACAGCGGGAATGCCAAAGTCCATCACATAATCGTCATGCTGGTGTTCGAGCTGTACCGTCATCTCCGTTTGATCGGAAAGGCGCCAAGTCAACGACGGAGCGACATAAATCCGCTCGTTCTCGTTGTAATCGCGGAACGAGTTATTGCTCGAATAGGCAATGTTTAAACGGTATAGCAATGACTTATCGTCGTTGATTGGGCCTGTCGCGTCCGCCGTAGTGCGATATAAGTCGTAAGAACCGAACTGTTGTTGCAGAGAATAGTGCGCTTTATCCAGTGGTTTCTTGGTAACGTAATTAACCAAGCCTCCGGGCTGAGTACGGCCATACAGCATGGCTGCCGCCCCTTTCAAAACCTCAACCCGCTCCATGCCAGCAGGCTCGAAGTAGCCCGTGTTTTGCCTGAGACCATCCCGGTAAATGTTTGCCCCTAAACTAAAACCACGAACAATAAAGCCTTGGTACAAATCGCCGAAGTCGAAATTACGCTGTACGCCGCTTACATTTCGAATAACTGCGTCGTCAAATAAGACAATTTGCTGATCATCCATCACAGCTCTAGGCACAACCTTGATAGACATCGGCGTTTCCATAATCGGCGTATTGGTTTTGGTGGCCGTGTTAACCTTGGTTAACCGGTAGTCTTCGTTGTAAGGATCGGTGGTGTCTTGGATCGTCTGGCCCAACACCGTCACAGCCGGCAAAGTCGATGCTGCATTGCTTCCCGTTTCCGCCGCCTTTACCGCCACCGCATCCTCTGCCGTAAAGGTATAGGTCAAACCCGTGCCGGTCAGTAATTTTTGCAAGGCCTCTTTGGCGGTAAAGTCACCTTGAATGCCGCTGGTTTGCTTGCCTTTCAGCGCGTCACCATCGCTGAATATTTGGATGTGGGTTTCCGCTGCCAGTGCTTTTAATGCTTCGCTGATGCTTTGCGGGGCAATGCTCGGGTGATGGATTTGTGGTTCGGCAAGCACCGCGCCTGTTGCAGACAAGATAGTCAGTGCCAGCAGACTGCGATGCGGTTTCCAGGTGAATTTTTTCATTCTTGATCCTCTGATAGCTGAATGGTCTGTGCCGTTCATTCCGGCTCATAAAGTAAGACAGCTCAGCGCCGAAAATCTGGTCAGCTTGGCTTAGGGTTTTTGAAAAAATTTTGTTTGGTATTTGTAGTCACCCGTTATTAATTGTTCAGCTTAGGAACGCCAACCAACGCAAGTCTTTCATTGTTACCAACAGTTTATTTGCGTTGACCCATGAAGCCAGGCAACGGTTTATGGCGGCACAACTGCGCGGCGATGCGAAACAGGCTTTGAAAATGCTCGATGAATGGGATGCCTTGGGGCTTTGATTGCTCTATGGCTACGCATGTTTTGATGGCTGATTAGTGTTTTGACACACCATTTTATAAAGCTCATACTAACAACTGGTCAGACTGGACAGGAGAGATAGATGCATACTTGGCAGTTACAAGAGGCGAAGAGCCGATTCAGCGAGGTGGTGGAGCTCAGCCTGAAAGAAGGCCCGCAACTGGTGACTCGACGCGGTGAAGAGGCTGTTGTCATCTTGGCCGTTGACGATTATCGGCGCTTAAGCGGTCAATTGCCGCGTTTGAAGGACTGCCTGCTCAATGCGCCACGCGGTGAGGCGTTAGTGTTGGAACGATCCACGGAAGTGATTCGGGATCTGGCTTTGTGAAATATATGTTGGATACTTGCGCGCTCTCTGAGTTAGTCAAGAGTAAGCCCGATGCCAAAGTCCTACAGTGGTTTGAAGCAAGCAAAGCGCACGAGCTTTGCATTAGCGCGATGACTTTGGCCGAATTGCAGCGTGGTGTTAACCGGTTGCCAGAATCCAAGCGCCAATCTGAGCTTACGCTATGGCTACAGGAATTGGAGATCGGTTTTGAAGATCGGATTTTGGTATTCGACGCCAGGGTTGCAAAGGTGTGGGCGCAAATGACGGTTGAGGCAGAGACACAAGGGAAATCTCTAGCTGCCTTTGACTCGATCATTGCCGCGACTGCCCGAGCGCATGGCTGTCGATTGGTTACTCGTAATGTTCGAGACTTCAGCAACGCAGGTATTGAGGTGCTGAATCCTTGGCTTTAAACATGATGGGCTGATCAGCCTCTTGGGGCAAGGTGCTGGTTTGTATGCCTGTTAACCTTGGTTCGTCGAAATCATAATCTTGCCGTCTTGCAATTGCTGAGTTTTGATCGGTAATGCCGCTTGTAGGGTGTTGAGTATTTTGGGCAGGTTGTCGATTTCGAAGCTTGCCGATACCCGGATTTGTTTAATTGCTTCGCCGCTGTATTGGAAGCTTACTTTGTGATAACGCTGCACCTGGCTTAACACGGCTTCCAAAGGCGCCATCTCAAATACCAGCCGGCCACTTTGCCAGGCAATGACGTTGGCGGCATTGGTGGCAATCGGCGCATTGACTTGGCCTTGGTCGTTGTAGCTAATTTGCTGGCCTACTACCAATGTAGGGCTTTCGTCGTTACTCGGTGTGCTGTTCAGGTGCAGCCAAAATGCCGAACGGCTGATGACGTGATCCAGCCAGCGTGCTCCGGTTATTTTGCTGTCCGGAATGATCTGTACTTGCCCTTCGGCGACGGTGACTTGTGTTGTGTTGTTGGCCGAATAGACATTAAAGCGGGTGCCAATATCATGAATACGGCCATTGCCGGCTATCACATCGAAAGGCCGGTCTACTTCATGCGCCACAGCCACATAAACTTCGCCTTTTGCCAGACTAAGCACCCGGCGGTTGCCGGTCATTTTCACGGACAGTTGGGTATCGGTATTCAGGGTAATTTGCGAGCCGTCGACCAAATCAATCGACTTGCGTTCGCCGACTGCGGTGGCATAGCGATCCGTTAGCCGATATTCATTCAAACCAAAAGTCGTGGTCAGCACCAGCAAGCCCATCAACCCGGTGTCTTTAATTTTGCGGACAAGTTGTTTGCGTTGCATGCGCTTTGCCCGAATTTGCTGGGCCGCTTGCCGAGCCGGAAAGGAGGCGGGCTTTAGTTGATCCAACTGTTGCCAAAGCTTGAGCGCGCGCTCATATTCCAGGCGGTTGCTGTCATGTTGTGCCAGCCAATCCTGTAGCTGCTGTTCGGCAGCGGTTGTCCATTCGTCCGAATGTTGAGTAAATACCCAGAACCCTGCTTGTTCCTGCGGCGTACCGGTGAGTTTGTAAGATTTGGATTTCATCTGGCGCGGTTTGTTTGATCTTTACCTAATAAGACAGTTGAGCAGTGCTTATCTGGTCAGATTATCACCCAAAAAATCATTCCCTAGATGCTGAATAAGATGTTGCCAAGCTTTGAACACATAGCGTTGGGCCGATTTACCGGAAATGCCTAACGCTTCAGCAACTTCCGGGTAACTTAAGCCATCCAGTTTGCTCAAGATAAAAGCATGCTGCACGACTTCCGGTAGTTGAGTCAAAACGGCTAGAAAGCACTCAATTTGCTGTTGTGCAGCGATAGCAAATTCCAGAGCGGGTAATGGGCAAACCAGTTGCTCCAGTTCTATTGCTTCGTCTGGCGCGTAACGCGACCTGATCTGTTCGTGTTCGTGGGCGTTCTTGCTTAGATTGGCAGCGGTTTTGAATAAATAGGCGCGGTGGTTTTCGATAGCCGCCAGATTGGGATGTTGCATTAAGCGCAAAAAAGCTTCCTGGGTAATGTCTTCGGCGATATTGACATTGCTTTGGCGTTCAGCGAATGCCAGAAGCTCCTTTTTATGCCTGCGGAATAGTATGTCCAGTAAGTTATTCATGCGTTTTGATCGCGGCAGACTTAACGCAGTCAATCGGGCTATTTTTAGTAGAAAACCTTATCGGCCAGCAAAAAATATTCCATTAAACCGGTTTCGGGTTTGGTCTTAGTATGTGTCTTTCATGCAAGCCTAATTAAATCATGTGCTTGGGGTTTAGCTAAAACGCTAGTCAAGCCGATATTTGAACAATGCGGCCGGTGCTGGCAAGCAATGTTTTAACGAAAATCGTGGCATATGACTTATTTTCTTAGAAAAGTAAGTGAAAACTCTTAGACGCTAAGCATCAGGTTTAAAGCTTAAAGTACGTACACACAGTAATGTGCAGTGGCTTGGAGTCATCGATGACAGATCAATGACTAACGGCGGATCGGCAAAGGGTTTTTAGTCGGTGCTAAAGATCTCCCCGCAAGATCCTTTTTGCTTATTCCTAGCCTCTCTCGCGGCGTCAAAAAGCGTCTGGACTGGTCCGCGGCCAGCATTTTTCCGGTTCGGTACAATATGTGTTCGACCCGGCGTTCCGAGATCTGTAATTCGGCGGCAATGTGCTGATGGCGTTTGCCGTCTAGCCGACGCAAGCACAAAATTTACCGGCTAAGCATGGGCAAGCCGATCAGCCAGCTTTCGATCGTTCGTCATTGTTGTTCGCCTTGCACGAGCCGCTCCGGTAGCGGACAGGGACCTCATCCAACGGCCCGTCGGCCCGTGCTTGTTGCCAGGCTTGGCTGCGCAAATAATCCACGGCCAGATTGTCGGCCACCCGGTAAAAAAACGCCCGACAGTTAGCAATGGCATCTTGCCCCGGATAGTCGGCGATGTGCAGAAAGGTATCTTGTAGCAAGTCCGCCGCCGCTTCCCGGCAGTTGACCTGGCGCCACAGAAATTGTTGTAGCTCGGTTTGGTGGCGTAAGTAGGTGGCGGTTAAGGGCGGGTAATGGTTGTTCATCGTCTAGTATCAAAAAATTTGCCGCTTTTAAAACGGTGTCTCAGCATTTGCGGGCGCCGAACAAATCTATTCGGCTGGAGTCCATGTCATCAACCTACGGTCCTTTTTTGGGCATTTCCTGGCGCTTGCGATGAGCGTTGTGGACTCGGCGTTGGACGTAATTGGGATATTTATCGCGCGGTTGGCGGACGGGATATGCAATCCCGTTCTTTTCCTCTAGGGACATTAACGGCAAGTGTGAAACGTTCAGGTCGAGGTTGCCAACCCCGGCCTGCAAACTAAACAAAGACTATTGTTTGTACCTACACTTAACTTTCTTTAGTCTTTTGTTTCCACCGAATATAGCCGGTTACGTATAACAATAAGGGGGAAAAACCGGTTAGTAACACCATGACTTGACCAGGTAACCCAAACGCCTCGCCGGTATGTAGCGGATACAGCCATTCGACCAGCGCGTCACCCGACGAACTTGATACTCGATCACGCAACGCCAGCACCTCGCCGCTGTATTGATCGATCCAAATCCGCCGTTGCGATTGCAGCCGACTCGGTTCGCCGGGCGCCCGCTTTCCGACTTCGAAACTGCCAGTTGCATCGTTCGGAAAAACGATGTAACGAAACTCGCCATCTGGGCAATGCGCATCGACAATCTGTTCCAGCACCGACAAAGGGATGATCTTTTGCTTGTCGAGATTCGATGGCGGTCGGCTAGCATATTCGGGCCACGGTGAGGCAACCAGCGAGAACTGGCCGATCAAGCCTCGGCCATAACTGGGAAACTCCAGATAAATGCCGGTTGCAACGATCACCAGCAAGACGATGCTGCCGTAAACTCCACAGACTTTATGCCAGTCGTAAACCAAGCGCTCACGGCTGGCTTTAGGCTTGAAGGTCAATGCCGAGCGAAACTTGCCGGTTAGCGGCCACCAGACGATCAACCCCGCCAATACCGACAACAACATCACAATGCCGACCCAGCCAACCAGCGTCATGCCGTTTTCGCCGAAACCCAGCGAGTAATGCAGCCGCAATACGAAATCCAGCAGCGGATCGCGCCAAATCCTGTGAAAATCGATTAGCAGACGTTGGCCGGTAACTTGCGCGCGGTAGGGATCGATGAAGATTTGGTGGCGTTCTGGATAATCCCGGCCCGGCGAAGTTTGCTCAAACCACAACGCAAACGCCAAGCCATCATGCCGCGGATAATCCAGATTGATGGCTTTCGCACCGGTCGGCAGAGCTTTGATGCCTGCCGCGACGATGGCGTCCAGTGGCGCCCGGCCAGTGGATGCTTGCCGGCTAACGGCCCTGACATCCGCGTTCAGCCACTCGTCCAGCTCATGACCAAAAGCCAAAATACTGCCGGTCAAACCGATAATCACGAATATGGCCCCGGCAAACAAACCCAAGTAACGATGCAACAACAACCAGAATTTTCGACGGTGTTTTCTTTCCAAGAGCAACATAATACAAAACGCAGTAATCAATATTCGAGACGAATCGATCCCATAAAGCTTCTCGGTGCGCCGATTGCGATAAAGTTGCCGCTGTTAGTGCCCGCGTAATACCCTTTATCCAATAAGTTATCAGCATTGATTTGCGTGGTGAGTTTGGTTTTTCCAATCTTCATTTGATAGCTAGCTAGCAAACCCACTGTCATATATCCAGGCAATTGAAAAGAATTATCCGCATCGCCCTGACGCTGATCCACACCAGATACCCCGGCGCCAAACTTTAAACCCTGTAAAGAACCTGTTTGAAACTCGTAGGTATTCCATAGGCTACCGGAGTGTTCTGGGGCAAGAAACAACCGCTTTCCGGTATTAGCCAGGCCGCCGTTACTGTCATTGTCTTTGGTGATTTTTGCGAAAGGCGTGTAGGCATATGCAGCAATCATATTCCAGCCGGGCAATAATTCGCCGGATAACTCGAACTCGATGCCGCGACTTTCCGCTTCGCCGGCGGCACGTGGGAGAAATAGCGGCGCCTGGGTGCCGGCAACACGAATATTTTGTTTCGTTAGATCAAAGTAGGAAACTGTGCTGCTTAAACGCCCATCAAAAAATTCGGTTTTGACGCCCGCTTCCCACTGCTGAGCCGTTTGCGGTGGCAACCTTAATCCATCGGTTCTAAATAAGGTGCTGGAAGGCCCGAAGTTTTCAGTGTAACTTCCGTACACCGATAACCACTTCATTGGATGCCAGAGTAATCCACCCCTTGGACTCACATAATCTTCATCGGAAGTCACCTTGCCAAGTATATTATCCGATCCCTGAGCGCTGTCGTATCGAACTCCGGCCAATGCATGCAGATGGTAAGGCAATTCAATTTGATCTTGAATATATAAACCGTACCAGTCTTGGGTATAGCTGCCTTTAAATGAATTTGCGGAATCTAGCACCGGCACATTGGCTAAATATGACGGACTAAAATATTATAACTTGGTGCGGATTGGCAGCAGTTGCCAACAAATTTATCATCAATTATAAAATGATCAAACCCAAACAGAAGCTGATGGTGCACGCCAGCTGTATCAATTTTGCCGGACAAATTTAAGCTATTAAAATATCGACTGGAGTCATTTTCCGGCCCAAGATTCAAAAACCTGTCAACATCCCCGTTATTGCTGGCGGCACCAAAAAATAAAGACATGGTGCTGAAATCATAATTTTCATAGTTAAACCGATGGCTAACTTTCCAGTTATCATTAAACTCATGCGACCAATTAAATCCAACTAATACCCTGTCCCCTTTATTTTTACTCAGGAGCGGCTCGTGCAAAGCGGTATTAATTGGTACATTGGCTGGACGAGTACCAATGTTTGTAATTCCTGGATCATTGGTTTCGTCAAAGTGTTGGTATTCCAATTCAAACGTCGCTTGCGTGCGTTGACTGATATTCCATTTTAAGACCGGCGCAATGAACACGCGCTCATTGTCGACAAAATCACGGAACGATCCCGCGTTTTCGTACGACAGGTTCAACCGGTACAGCAAGGTATCGTCATTGGTTAGCGGCGCGGTGGCATCAATTGTGGTTCGGTAAAAGTCGTAAGAACCGAATTGCTGCTGCAGTGAATAGTATGGCGTTGCCAGCGGTTGCTTGGTGACCATATTAATGATTCCACCCGGTTCGGAACGGCCAAACAATATCGATCCCGGACCTTTCAGCACCTCTACTCGCTCAAGATTAGCCATCTCGCGCTTGGTTGTTCCCCCACCCAAAATGGTCGGCAACAACATGCCGTCTCGATAAGTAATATTGTTTTGAAATCCGCGAATAATGAATCCGTCGGTGGTCCCTTGATTTAACGAACTGGTATTAACACCGGCGACGTTGCGTACTGCTTGATCCAAACGCACGACTTGCTGGTCTTCTAGTACCTGTTTAGGCACCACTTGTACCGAAAACGGCGTCTCCATAATTGGCGTGTCGGTTTTGGTCGCGGTCGAGGCGTTCGGCAACCGGTAATCTGGGTTGTAGGGATCAGTGGGATCATAGACTGCTTTGCCGGTCACCGTGACGGCCGGCATTGTGGTTCTTGCATCGCTGCCCGAGTCGGCGGTTTTGATCGATACCGAACTCTCTCCGGTAAAGGTGTAGCTCAGGCCGCTGCCCGTCAGCAGTTTTTGTAGGGCTTCGCGCGAGCTGAAGCGGCCTTTGACTGCCGGAGCCGATTTGCCGGCCACCTGCTGTTCGGTAAAGAACACCGCGACACCGGCCTGGTCGGCCAATTTTTGCAGCGCGCTGTGCAAGGGTTGGGCGGGAATATCGAAAGCTTGCGGAGCGGATTCCGCGATGGCCTGGCTAGAACCGATTAGCAGGATGGTGGCAACGAGCGGAGCTGGTAGCGATGACTTCATGGTGGTTATCTCCCTGTGTTTTGAGTCGTTCAATAAATGAAACGAACAGCTCAAAAAAGGCCGCCAGCGGGGAGGTAAATTTTTTATTTTGGGTGAATGAATTCGCCCCCTACGCCATTGTTCCTGGTTGCCAGGAAATGCGGCGGAACGAAAGGATCCCCGCCCACCGGGGTAATCGACTCTACGCGAGCATGGAAACCAGAGAAGAGAAATTAGGGCGATCTCCCAAGATAGGGGCGAATTCATTCGCCCAGGCACCATGAGCTATCAGCGCTTGCCGAGCAGAATCCGACCATCGCCGGCCTGGCGTACCTGCAAATTCAGGCTACCGGCGATCGCCGCTAGATTGTCGTCCAGCCGCTCGGTGAAAAAGGTGCCGCTGACTTTACGTTCCGCCAGCGCCGGATCGGCCAAGCCGATGCTGACGCGGTGGTAGCGGCCGATTTCCGCCAATACCTCGTCGAGGCGGCGATTGTCGAATATCAGCTTGCCGCGCCGCCAGGCCGACAGCGTTTCGACGTCGGCGGCGGTTTCGACGAAGTTGCCGTTGCGGTCGTAGGCCACGGCTTGCGAGGCCGTCAAATCGCGGCTCTGCTTGGCCTCGACCCGGACGCTGCCCTCGTGCACTGCAACCACGACCTGATCGGCTTGGCGGTAGACTTCGAATTCGGTGCCGATGTCGACGCTGCGCCCGGCGCCGGCGGTAACCACGAAAGGTTGGTCGGGGTTATGCACCACGCTGAAATACACCTCGCCTTTCACCACATCCACATTACGTTGACTGCGGTTGACGCGCACCGCGACTTCGCTGTCGGTGTTCAATTCCAGTTGCGTGCCGTCGGCCAGATTGACCGTTTGCCGCGCGCCGGGCTCGGCGGAAAAATGCCGAGTGTAACCGTACCAACCAAACGGCGAGAAGGTCGCCAGCCCCACGCCGAGCAGAATCGTCGCCGCGGCCGCCAACCCGGCCTGCCGGGAAAACACAAACGATTTGGCCGGCCGGTATTGCAAGGCCGTCTTTCGGCCGGCACTATCGGCTTGCCCCACCCGTTCCAGCCATTGCATGCGCCGTTCGATTTGGGCGTAAGTCGCCTGGTGCGCCGGGCTTTGCTGCAACCAGGTTTGAAACGCCGCCCGCTCGGCGGCCGGACAATTTTCCGCGCTCAAGCGGATCAGCCATTCGACGGCTTGGTCCTGGATTGGGTCTTGGTCGGCTTCGGGGGTCATGGTTTGGCTAATTGAATTCAACGCGAGTCTGCTTACTCTGAAAGTCACTGTGATTCCGCACTTTCATGATCGTTACTATAACGAATCGGCGGCCCGCTGTCCGTCAGTGGCTGGTGGCTATTCATCGAAAGTGGAATGTTTCAACAAATGCCGTAGCGCGACGCCGACGTAACGCTCGGAGCTGCGGTCCGAAATGCCCAGGCGCTTGCCTATTTCCTTATGCGACAGGCCTTCGATGCGGTTCAGCATGAAGGCATGGCGCGGTAACTCCGGCAATTCGTTCAGCATGGTTCTTAATCTGTCCAGCTCCTGCTGCTGGCTGGCCTGGGCTTCCGGCGGCGGTTCCTTGCCGGGCATCTTGACCATCTCGGCTTCCACATCGGCGTCGGCGGAATAAACCTCAGGTTGATAGCGGGCTTCCAACATTTGCCGACGGTGATGGTCCACGGTGAGGTTGGTCGTGGTGCGGAATAGGAATGCGCGCGGGTTATCGATCGATGCCGGGTCGGGATGTTGCAACAAACGCATATAGGCTTCCTGCACCAAATCTTCCGCGGCACCGCCGGCGCGCTGAGCCGCGAAGTAAAGTAGTTCCTTGTTGTGGCGGCGGAATAATTTATCCAGTAATGGGTTGATGCTCATCGGATGGAAACGAAATGGCGGTTAGCGGGTGCGGCGTTAGCGCAACTCAAACACCAAGCAAGATTCACACCACAAGTAGAAAATTACAACAATAAGGCTTGACCGCCAAACATATCCGCTTATTTTTATTGAAAAATTCAGAGCAATAACCGCGCAAGCCGATTAACGGCGGAAAGTTTGGCCGACGATTGCGGCCGTAAAAAATAGGTGATATCGCACAGATCACGCATGCATTATGGGAATTGGCGGCAAACTCAGGATATGGTCAAAAATAACTTCCCGGAATTTGAATTGTTCAGAATGACACAAGTGTTACGCCACTCTTTGATAAAGACGACTGCATGGATGCAGAAGGTAGGGCAACGCATGGAGCAGTTGCCGAGGGGCTGGGGGAGATTTTTTTATAAATCCCCCTCGATCCCCCTTTTTAAAAGGGGGAAGTTATTTGTAACGGAATCCTAAGTTTGCCGACGGCCCGGCATTGATTTAGACGATTTTCTTGTCGGTCGCGGCCGTACCCCCGGCCAAAAACTTCGCATTTTCAAGAAAAACGAATAACGGTAACTCCCTACCAGGCAACGCGCCGTCGAGGCAGCTAGTGGCAGACGGCGGTTTACGCTCTAACGGCTTGACGCACGCCCTGTCCACCTGCTTGGGCTTTAGCTGCTCCTCCGATGCGACTTGACGGCGGGTTTTTCAATCGATGCGACATTTCAGCAGCAAAATGCGCTGCCGCAAAGGAAGTTGCGCCAGGCCCGATTGAAACAGGCTCCAGGCTTGCCGGCCGGCTGATACTGCATCCGGCCGCAGCCTAGGGCAGGCCCATTTCTCGTCGATCTCGTCGCCGTCCCATTGCCCGCGCCACGGTACGGGGGCGCTACGGCAAAACGCAAGCCATGCCAGTTTCTGGAGGGTCGTTTGTGGTGGGTTGCTTAACGGCAAATCCACCTAACAACTGATCCGTCTTACGGGTTATCAACCATCCCTCAATCCGGTTTCAACCAGCAGTTGTCCGGTCCGGCTTAGCAGGTATTCGACGTGGCGTTCAGTGACCCGCAACTCGGCGGCGATTTGCCGATGCGTCTTGCCGTCCAGACGATAGGGACACAGGGTCTGGCGATTGGCGGGCGGCAAGCCGCGAAGCCAGATTTCCACCGCTTGCCATTGCTGCCAGCCTTGCATGCAGCGTTCAGGTGGCGGACTTGGGCAGGGCCATTCGTCATCCAGCTCTCCGCCGTTCCGCGCTTGGCGGCGGGCTTGGCCGCGCAGGTAATCCAGCGCCAGATTGCCGGCCACCCGGTAAAGAAATGCCCGGCTGTTGGCGATTTGCCGTTGGGCCGAATAGTCGGCGATGTGTAGAAAAGTGTCGTGCAGCAAGTCATTGGCTGTATCGGCGCAATTCACGCGGCGCACCAGGAATTGCCGTAACTCGGTCTGATGGCGCAGAAAGGCGGCGGTTAATGGCGGATGGTTCGAGGCCATGGTCGAAAATCGATAGGGTTAGATGCAAGGGTATGCACCGCATACCACTCGATGGTTTCCGAAGAATCAAACGACAAATAAAGGTTCGCGGTGCTTACTCTACTTGGCTGCTTGCCTTGCACCAACCGCTCCGGCGGTGGACAGGGACATTGCCAGCCCTCGTCCAGCGGCCCGCCGTCCCATGCTTGTTGCCTGGCTTGGCTGCGCAAATAATCCAAGGCCAGATTACCGGCCACCCGGTATAAAAACGCCCGGCAATTGGCGATGGTATCTTGCTCCGGATAATCGGCGATGTGCAAAAAGGTATCTTGCAACAAGTCCGCTGCCGCTTCCCGGCAATCGACCTGGCGCCACAGAAATTGTTTTAGTTCGGTTTGGTGGCGTAAATACGCGGTAGTTAAGGGCGGGTAATGCTTGTTCATCGGCTTGTATCAAAAAATTTACCGCTTTTAAAACTGTGCCTCGGCACTTGCGGGCGCCGAACAAATCCATTCGGCTGGCGCGCAAGTTATCGGCAACGCAGCGATGATTTAAAAATAATCCCTTTTGGACGAACGTAGGCTGGGGTGAGGCACGAACCCCAACACGACAAGCGCCCAGCCACCATCCGACCGTGAAAGCGAGATATTCGGGTCAATGGTAGTCAGGGGCCAAACCGGTCAAAAATGTTGGGGTTTGTTATCTCAAGCCAACCTACGGTCCTTGGCTCGGGCAAAACGCCAAGCCAACCGAAGTTCCGGTGCATCGTTCGGGGTGGATTACCTAACGGCAACCACCTGACAATTCATCTGTTTTACGGGTTAATGAAATTATTTGAATATGCTCAATATTCAATCCGAACTGATCCCATAAATGTCCTGGGGGCCCCCATTTCGATACTGTTTCGACTAAACGCCGATGCGGGGTAATATTCTTTGCCCAACAAGTTGTTGACGTTTAATTGCGTGGTTAACTTGCTCGCTCCCACTTTCCAGGAATAACTGGTCAACAAATTAACGGTCGCGTAGCCGGGTAATACCACATCGTTATTAGTCGATTCAGTGCGTTGAGAGCTGCGTACTATCACCCCACCACCAAATTTCAATCCCTGCATGATGCCGGACTGCAACTCATAGGTGGTAAACAAGCTACCGCCGTGACGTGGAACGCCGGGAAACCGCTTGTCAACTTCGGTGGCTCTGCCGATTGTCGTGACAGCATCCGGCGTATAGGCATAGCTGCCTATCATATTCCAGCCCGGTAGAATTTCGCCTTTCAAATCCATCTCCAGACCCGTTACATTGGCTTCGCCGATTGCAGCAGAGAATCGAGTATCTCTTGGATCGGCTACTCTGGCATTTTGTTTGGTTAGATCGAACCAAGCCAAGGTAGCCAAAAACCGTTTGTCGAATAATTCCGTTTTTAAACCGAACTCCCACTGTTGCGCTGTTTCGGGGGCTAACAAAACACCGCCAAGTCCGGTGCCGTTAATACCTGTGAAATTCTCCGAGTAGCTGCCGTAAAGGCTGAGCTCGGGAATTGGTTGCCAAACCAGACCGCCGCGCGGTGTGACTTTATCTTGCTGTGGACTTACGTTTGGTGTCAAACTTCTGGAGTCTGTCCCAACTTGCTCAGAACTGTCATAGCGTAGCCCACCCATGAGGTGTAGATGATAGGGCAGCTTAATTTGGTCCTGCATGTACAAACCGAACCAATCTCTTTCGGTAGTGGTGGTGAAACTTGTTGATCCCGCTGCCAAGTTACTAACCCCTTCGCTCCCCAGATATATTGGATTGAAGATGTTGATTGGGGAAGAAAAAGGTGTAATTACACTTTTTGTTGATTGCCTGAAGTAGTCTCCGCCGAGCAACAAAGTATGTTGCAACCCCCATGTATCAAAATGTCCGGTCAAATTAACAGTATTGAAATAGGAGGCGTCATCTCCTGGATCAACTTTTGCTAGTTCAAAGGACCGATTCAACCTAACGTTGTCCGCATTCAAGCTCGGAAAACTCGCAACCTGATCTAAACCGTTATAAACCGCAGTAAAACGGTGACTCAATGTCCAGTTGTCATTGAAGGCATGCGACCAATTCATGTCGACCAATATGCGCTCGAACTCGCTTTGCGGGTCCGCTTCCCCAAAGAAGCGGCTACGTGGAACATCGGCCGGGCGGGAGCCAATCGCCGGTACGCCGCGATCGAATACCATATGCCCGTGGTCATATTCCAATTCGAAATTCATTCGAGTGCGCGGACTGATAATCCAACTCACGGTCGGTGCGATAAAAATGCGGTCGCTGCTAACCGTATCGCGAAACGAATTGGCGTCTTTGTAT
This sequence comes from Methylomonas fluvii, assembly GCF_014850975.1. Lineage (GTDB taxonomy): Bacteria > Pseudomonadota > Gammaproteobacteria > Methylococcales > Methylomonadaceae > Methylomonas > Methylomonas fluvii. Next base: position 1,772,570 of record NZ_JACXST010000001.1, read on the forward strand.
GCCAAATTGAAACGATACAGCAACGTTTTATCTTGTGTGATGGGGCCTGTGGCATCCAAAGTGGTTCGGTAGTAATCGTAAGAACCAAACTGTTGTTGCAGGGAATAATACGGCGCCGCCAGCGGCTTTTTGGTCACGTAATTGACGACACCACCCGGTGTGGCCTGGCCGTACAATAACGAAGCGGGGCCTTTCAGCACTTCAACTTGCTCGATATTGGCCAAATCCCGTCCGCCCCAGGCACTAGCAAGCGGAAACGCGCCACCGTCCCGATAGTCGCCGGTAGGAAACGGATCGAAGCCCCTTCGTTTAGTCCAGTCCAACCAATCGCCGGAATTCGCTGATCCTTGATAAATACCGCTGACGTAATTTAATGCCTCGCCCGGTCGAATAGCTTGCACATCTTCCATGACTTGCTTGGAGACTACCTGCACCGAAAACGGCGTTTCCATGATCGGCGTATCGGTCTTAGTGCCGGTGGTGGCATTGGGCAGGCTGTAATCTGGGTTATAAGGATCGGTCGAATCGTAAACCGCCTGCCCGATTACCGTCACCGCCGGCATTGCCGTCGTGCCGGATTGGGGTTGCGGCTGAGCAATTTTCAAGGTCACAGTCTTGTCGCTGGCAATAGTATGAGTGAGGCCGGAACCGGCGAGTAGTTTGCGAAAACCCTCTTCGACGCTGTACTCGCCCTCCAGTCCAACGCTGGTTTTGCCTTCGGTCAAGCTGGCTTCGGCGACGAACAACAAGCCGAACACGGTGGCAAACTGCCTTAAGGCCTGACTCAACGAGCCGCCCGCAATATGGTAACTGCGCTTAACGCTGGCATGGTCGTTACCGTTTTCCGCATGGACGGGAGCAGACACGGTGAGTGCGGAGGCCAGTAGAATGCCTAGCATGGCTAGGTGCAATCGCGAGGGGGCCAAGCCCGGATTGCTGGTGCGTAGCGTCGATGACATCGGTTTTATTTCCTTTAAAATTGTGTGTTGTCATTACCTATGTCAATCGAGACTGAAAAAGCGGAACCGGAGATTGAAAAATTTTTTGAATAATTTTTAAGGGGCTGTTTTGCTGGTAACAAAATGGTGTTTTTTATGGCCGGCGCAAAATAACATTTTGAGTATCAATCTAAAAAGAGCAGTTGGCGTGTGTTGTGGGCCGTTCGTGCCGAGCAATGTCGAAGCATGGACGGCTCAAAACACAGCTCACCCGCTGGGTGAATGAAAAATCCCGCTCGCCCTTCGACAAGCTCAGGACGAACGGGATTTTTCATGGCCAAACGACTTTTTTGAGGATCAAACATTGATGCGGTTGTGTACATACAAAAAAGTTATACCATGTTCATATGGAGCGATAGTTTGAGTGGGACGACAAGAAGGCGGCAATTAACTACCGCAAACACGGCATCCGGTTCGAGGACGCCGCGCGGGCCTTCGATGACCCGCTTGCCGTTTCAAAGCAAGACCATATCGAGAACGGTGAACAACGTTGGCAGACCATCGGTATGACGGGCGGTTGTCTGCTGCCATTAGTGGCGCACACAGTGCGCTTCGAAGATGAGGGCATTGAGATTGTACGCATCATCAGTGCCCGTCGCGTGGATCGCAAGGAGCGGAGGTGCTATGAGTGTGGTTAGATATAAACAGGGCGAGTTACCGCCGCTGACTGAAGAGCGTAAGGCGGAACTCAAGGCGTTGGCGGACAGGCCGGACAGTGAAATTGATTACAGCGACATTCCGCCGCTGGATGATTCTTTCTGGAAAAACGCTGTGCGCAATCCGTTCTACAGACCCACCAAGACGTCCACCACGGTACGCGTGGACGCGGACGTGCTGGCCTGGCTGAAGAGTCAGGGCAAGGGTTACCAGACTCGCATCAATGCGATTTTGCGCGAAGCGATGTTGCGTTCGCTGCATGACAAGCCATAAATCATCGCCAACTTGCATGGGCAGGATTTAGCGAAAGGCGCGCGCTCAGCGCGGCAAAACTTTTACCCAGTACGGCAGCGGATTGGAGAGTTTGACCGGCAAGTTGGTCGCCAGCGAGGCGAGGATTTTGTCGGTATCCTTGAGCGGGAAGGAGCCGATGATGCGCATGTCGGCAATTTCCGGCGAGCAGGTGACGTAGCCTTGCCGGTAACGATTCAGTTGTAGCAGAAACTCGCTGAGCGGGATGTCGTCGGCGACGATGACGCCTTGGGTCCAGGCGGGTTTGTCGAATTTGCTTGGCTGTATGGGTTCGATGCGATCAGCTGCAAACCGGGTATTTTGTCCGGCATGTAGCCGCTGTTTAGGGCTGTTAGGCTGGGCCGGCTGGATTTCCACGCTGTCGGCAAACACCGTGACCTCGCTGCGGTCGGTTTGTTGGCTGACGCTAAAACGGGTGCCCAGGGCCAGAACCCGGCCATCCTGGGTATCGACCACAAAGGGTCGCTGCCAACCCGCGTTATCCTTGGCGGTCTCGATATAAATTTCCCCGGACACCAGTTGCAAGCGCCGTAAATCAGCGCTGAATGCCACGTTCAAGGCGCTGCCGCTGTCCAGAACCACTGTCGAGCCGTCCGTCAAGGTGATTGTTTGGATTTGGCCTTGCGCGACATGGTAATCCGCCATCCAGGCTTGCCAATAGCCGGCACGTGAAAACTGCCAGCTCGCCAAGCCGACGCCACCGAGCAATATCAAATGTTTAATGGCGCGTCGGCGCTGTAAATCCGGCGCCGTCAACGCGGCTAACGCGGCCTTGGGCGGCAGCGACTTGAAGCGATCGATATGAAATTCCACTCTGGCCCAAGCGGCTTGATGGTCGGGGTGTGCGACTAACCAAGCTTGCCATTGCGCGGTTTCATTGGGTTGCACTTGTCCGGAGCGGAACAATGCAAACCACTCGGCCGCTTGGGCCAGGATGCGCGGGTCGATTTCCGAGTGGCGCATGTGCTGCATCGGCGTTTAATAGCCGGCGCTCAGGCACTGAAACATGGCTTGCGCCATGTATTTTCTGACCATGCGGTCACTGACGCCCAATTGCTGGCCGATTTCGGCATAGGTGAGGTCGTCGAGTTGCGCCAACAAAAAGGCCTTACGCACTTTTGCCGGTAGTTGATTGAGTAATTCGTCGATTTCCCGCAAGACTTCGAGCACGATGGCGCTATCCTCCGCCGAAATGACCTTCTCCTCGGGATAGGCCGCGAGTCGTGCCAAGTAAGCCTGTTCTATGCTGTTGCGCCGGCAGTGATTGATCAGCAGGCGTTTGGCGATGGTGGTCAGGTAGGCGCGGGGTTCATTCAGGTTTGGCGTTTTCTTAGCCGTGATGACGCGCAAAAACGTGTCTTGGGCGTGATCTTCTGCCTGTAGGCGGTCCTGCACCCGTTTTTCCAGCCATTGCAGCAGCCAAGGGTGGTGGTCCTGATACAGTCGGGTGAGGTCTTGTTGGCCGTCGTCAATACACTCTGTGCTCATCGATTTAGTTTTACATGCCCAGTTTACAAAAGGTCTTATGCTTTGCCGTTAATGCTTTTGGCCTAGCGGCCCTGCTTTTTTGCAAACTCAAAAGTAAGCAAGAACCGCTCCGAAGTCGTTGATTTAGGTGGTTTGTCTGTTTAGGGTTTTAAAAAACAAATCAAATCATCTTCTTACAGTTGCTCACGCTCAAACGAGTTGTCGAACCGGGGTATGCGTCGCTTCGAAACCGGAGGTTAAAATGCGTGATTTGGCATATTTTGTTTGGGGATGCGTGAAATCACCGAATTCCCGCAGGTCCCGCCGTTGTGGTATGGATCGGCCCTGTGACGCGGCATCGAAATGAGTGTGGTTAAGCAGGGGCGTAAGTTAAGATGGTCAAAAACTCATCGGCTTAAGTGATATGTCTGATTCTAATGACCCGCACTCTGAAACAAGGCGACTGTTCAATATTTTCAGTGGCTCGGTTGGCAACCTGGTGGAATATTTTGATTGGGCCATTTACGCCGCGTTTGCCTTGTACTTTGCCCCGGCTTTTTTCCCGGAAACCGATCAAACTGCCCAGTTGTTGAATAATGCGGCGATATTTGCGGTGGGTTTTATTTTCCGGCCTTTGGGTGGATGGTGGCTGGGTAGCTTGGCGGACCGCAAAGGTCGCAAAAGCGCTTTGCTGTTTTCGGTCAGCTTGATGTGTTTAGGGTCGTTAATCATCGCTTGCACACCGGGCTATGCGGTAATCGGTATGTGGGCGCCGGCCTTGCTATTGTTCGCTCGCATGCTGCAGGGGTTTAGTATCGGCGGGGAATACGGCAGCTCCGCCACTTATCTAAGTGAAATGGCCGCACCCGAGCGGCGCGGCTATTACTCCAGTTTTCAATACGTCACTATTGTCCTGGGGCAAATTTTGGCCCTGGGTTTATTGATGCTCTTGCAAAAATGCTTATTGAGCAGTGAGCAACTGCATGCTTGGGGCTGGCGCATCGGTTTTATCGTCGGCGGCTTGTTGGCGGTGGTGGCGATGTGCTTGCGCGGTAACATGGCCGAGACCACGGCTTTTGTCGAACAACATACTTATCCCACCCAACGCGCCCAACTGCGGGAATTGCTGAACTACCCCAAACCAGTCTTGACCGTAGTGGCATTGACCGCCGGCGGGACCTTGTCGTATTACACCTTTACCGTCTACATGCAAAAGTACTTGGTCAACACCACGGGCTTCAGCAAGGACGACGCCACGACGATCTGCACGCTGGCCTTGATCGTATTCATGTTGCTGCAGCCGCTGTTTGGCTTAATTTCCGACTACGTCGGTCGCCGCACGATGCTGATTGCCTTTGGCGGCGGCGCAACCCTGTTTACTGTGCCATTGCTTGATTTATTGGGCCACGCGCAAACGGTGGAATCGGCGTTGGGCTGGTATGTTTGTGCATTGTTGATTGTCTCGGGCTATTCGTCGGTTAATGCCATCGTCAAAGCCGAACTGTTTCCGGTGCATATTCGGGCTTTGGGGGTGGGTTTTCCCTATGCCTTGACCGTGGCGGTATTCGGCGGCACCGCCGAGTATCTGGCTCTGTGGCTGAAAAGCCTGGGTCACGCGGAATGGTTTGCTTATTACGTTAGTGCTTGTGCGGCCGTGTCGATGCTGGTGGCCTTTGCCATGAAAGAGCCGATGCGGGTGTCGCGCTTGGATTGCTGACTTATTGGGTCGTCCGATTGCTAAATAACATGCAGGGGCGATGAATCTGCATGTTTCGAAGCGGGCTTTTTAAAAATAGCGAGCCCTTAGATGGCGCAGGGGCTCGAGTATAACTGTTGGACTCCTGCCTTCGCGATCAAGAGCCGGGTGATTCGTTTAAAACCATTTCCTAACCCAAAAGCGTTGTCCCCAGTACAACAGCAAGGGAAAGATGCCCCACCATAGAAAGTGTTCAAGCGGCCCACCGGCTTCGCCGCCATACGGGACCACGAAGAATGGAATGGTGATAGCCCACAACAACGACACAGCATATTCAATGCGGTTTTTGGTGCTCAACGCGCTAAACCAAGCGCTTAGATTGTTCATGAGTTGCCCTTATTGTTTGCAAATACGCTCAAAGGTAATCCTCCTCATCTCTGAGCGATAAGCCTCTTAACAATGCGCCGACAATCACCACCACGGCAAGCGCGACGCACGCCCAAATAAACGGATCAACATAGCCAATAATGATGGTGCAGCCGATCAGGAAAAGTCCAAGCATGCTGAATTGCCAACCAATGTGGTAGCCATCCAGCATGGTGGACAATCCTAAAATCAATAAAATGACCAAGTCTGCGCTGAGGCCTTGCAGTTGCCCCGATTTATTTAGTAAAGCCGCTGCACCGACGGCAATAATCGTATGAAACCAATGCATGCCCTGGGCTTTGAGAATATCGCCAAAATCCAAGTCTTTACGCTTGGTTTGCAGCCAGGACACAAAAACCGATACCAAGCCAAACACGAATACCATCAACAGCCAGTAGCCGTAACCATCATCGGGTGAAAAATCAGTGATGAAAATTCCGCCAAGCGACAACAGGATGAGCACTACAAATACGCTGCCTTCGATTCCAAAGTGGCGTCTTTTCGGACTTCCATCGTCATACATTTGTTTGATTCCTAAGTGGGTTTAAGTCAATGGTTGTTTTAATGGGATGAGTGCGGAATCCTGAGTAGACAATCGCTTAAAAAAGCTCGGAATTTATCAAAAAGTGCGCGGCCACACTGCCTAAATACCCCAGGGCAATTACCGGCGTCCATTTTAGATGAGTCACGAAGGTGTAAATGCCCTTGGCTTGGCCCATCAGCGCCACGCCTGCTGCCGAGCCGACCGATAACAAACTACCGCCAACACCCGCCGTCAGCGTTACCAGCAGCCATTGGCCTTCCGACATCTCCGGGCGCATGGCCAAAATTGCAAACATCACCGGGATGTTGTCTATCAACGCCGAAATCAGGCCGACTAGCATATTCGCAGGGGTTGCGCCGAGTTCGCCATACAGAAACTCGGATAAATGGCGTAAATAGCCGAGAAAATTCATACCACCCACGCACAGCACCACGCCGTAGAAAAACAGCAAGGTATCCCATTCCATGCGCGCCAAATGATGAAAGACGTCGAAGCGCATACTATCCTCGCCGTCGGTAGCGGGGTTTTCCTCGCCGGACATCGGGTCAAGGCCCAGTTCCGGTTCGTCGCGGTGAGTAATATGCAGAAAATAGCCGAACAATTGCAGATAGGTCAGGCCGGCCATCATGCCCACCGCTGCCGGCATATGCAGGCTATTCTGAAAGCCGACTGCCGTGAGAACGGTGAGCAGAAACAACACCACTATACGCTTGGCGCCGCGACGCGTGACAACCTGGGCATGAAGGGGGCCGGCTGGGTTTTCGGAATGGCAAAGTGCATGATGGCAGCGGGAATCAAGAAGTTAAGCACCGAAGGCACAAACAACTTGAAGAACGCCCAGAAATCGATGATGCCTTTTTGCCAGACCATCAAAGTGGTGATGTCGCCGAACGGGCAAAACGCACCGCCGGCATTGGCGGCTACCACCGTGTTGACGCAGGCAATGCCGACAAACTTGGGGTTGTCCTTGCCGACCGCCATGACGACCGCGCACATCAGCATCGCGGTCGTCATGTTGTTGGACACCGAGGAGATGAAAAACGCCAAGACTCCGGTCACCCAAAACAGTTGGCGATAACTCAAACCTTTGTTAACCAGCCAGGCCCGCAGGCTATCAAAAACCCGCCGCTCTTCCATGGCATTGATGTAAGCAATCGAGACGATCAGGAATAGTAACAATTCACCATAATCCAACACATCGTGGCGAATCGCCGTTTCCGCGGCCGACGACAAGCCTTGGTCTTTATAAACCAGGGCAATCGCCACCCAAATCAGAGCCGCAGCCAACATCATCGGTTTGGATTTACGTAATTCCAAGACTTCTTCCAGCACTACCAGCAGATAAGCGACCGCAAACAGGCCGACACATAGATAACCTACCCAATGTCCGCTCAAGTCCAGGGATTGAGATAAGTTCTCAGCCAGCACATTGGGCGACCCTAGCAATAGTCCGGCACCCATTAAACAACCGAGCAAAATCTTGTTTAATTCTTTCATACAGTCTTCTATTTCAGTTACGCAGTGATTGTCTTTTGAGCCACTGGTTATTCTCGGGTATCAATATTCCGTATTGATGTGACAAAAGCAAACCCTGTTGCTGTAGCAGCGGGATAGGTCTAAATGCTCATGCCTTCTTTCTAGGGGAAAGCGGTTTTTTTGGCAGCGCGTTAATCGGCAGCATCGCCGCCTCGTCATCCTTGATTTTCATCTCTTGGACAAGCACATCCAGATTCTTGGCAAGAGACTTGAGAACATTCTCCGGCAAGTCAAATAACGCGTGTTGCAGTATGCCCTGAGGCGGCGACGGTACTTGGTTTAGTAATTCAATACCATTCTGAGTCAAGGTCACCGTGACGACCCGCTGGTCCTCACTAACGCGTTCCCGCAGGATCAAGCCTTTCTTGGCGAGTTTATCGAGCATATTGCTGGCGGTGGAATGATGAATCGACATCGCTTTGGCCAACTCAGTGACTTTCAATCCAGGCGTTTTTGACAATTCCCAAAGTGCCCACAGTTGAGCGCTGGTGACACCGCAATGCGTTTCGACCCATTGGGAATGTTGTTGGACAGCCTTAAAAATCAGGCGAAATTGTTTCAAGACCTCATAAGGCCATTGTTTGGAGCCGTCGGTTTTTCGGGTTTGCAGTGCGGTTTTGTCCATTGCGTTACGATTTATGCTCGGCAAAATTGCCATTAAAAGACATTATTATCCACCAAAGCGTTAATGTGGTCAGGTTGATTCCAAAGGTTTGTACGCTGTTAGTGGTTACCGGCTAAAACACAATTCATGGAAAAACAAAGGGCCCTAAGTTTGTCTTTATATGTTTATACAAACATTGTTTGCATCAACCATTATGCGGTTATTATAATGCCCTCGGCAAGTCTAAGAGCCGATCAACCGTTGTGAAAAGGCTTGATGTGGTTTCAAAAATTTAACCTGAGTTGATCTGTGTCACTTAGCTTGCCAACTAACTTTTTGAGTTGACGCGAAACAGAAAGACAAATTCTGTTTCGCACTTGCTCAAGTCCCTATGGTTTCCGTAGCAATACTTACAAAGCAGCATAGAATCCGAAACTAGAATGTTTTCAAAAAATCACATGAGACGGCTTATCTACTGGGTTTGCCTTGCCTTCCTATTGTCGCTGGCATCCTGTTGCGGTCAACACGATGCAGTCCCTATCGATCAATCTTCATCGACGACAGCGTAGCCATTTTCAAACGAGCCAAACTTACCGGAGGTCTGCGCGTGGGACAGGTGATCGCCATGTACGAAAGCCAACGCCAAGTGGTGGCTAGCATTGAATTCGTGCTGACCCTGATGTTACTGGACATCGACGGCGCACGCGATTTGCGCCGGAACTGGTACGTGATACAGGAGATGGGGGCGCTAATGCGGAAGCTGGATACGCCGCAAAACGATGGTATGAGCCGTAGAGAGCTGATAGCCAAGTGGATTCGTTTTGTTCACAAGCAGTAGTTCGAATAAATGGCACGGACATTAGAAATTCCTCCGGACATGATCGACTTCGTCAAACAAGGCAAGCCGGTCTCATGCTCGGAATAGTCAGCGGCAGCTATTTCGTTGCTGCCGATATTATGCGGTGTCGCATATTTGCCGATTTCGCATTGGCTCATACCTTGACCTCCGAGGGCGACGTCTGCAATGGACAGCTTCAAATCAATCCGATTTTTCTCGACCGACGACACCGAATATCGCGATTACTCAGCTAATCCGAACATCACCAAACCCTTGGTGTTTTTATGAGCTACATGCTTTATGTTGATGTGCTATTTCTTGTCAGTTTGCTATGTATCTTCGGCTGCGAACAGCACAATCCGGAGCCTGTAGCTCAATCTAGTCAATCAAAACGCCTTGCTGACAGTAACAAGCAAACGCACGTACATTGCCCTAAGTCGCATCCCTATACAATAAGCTCCGATAATTCAACCCGAAGTATCCGCGGACATGATTTTGAAACGGACCCGCATAGATTGTCTTGCTCAGACATTTATTATCGCAATCAGGGGCGAGTGGCTCGACACCCTAATACTCTAAAATAGGCGACAAAATATCCTCTTGCGATGTTGTTCTGTCCCCTGGTAACACCATTCACAATAAGCTCTAGAAGACGATAGTCTCCGCAATACAAATAATTAGGATAGGTGATGTTTTGCGGCAATATGTTCATACAAACATTGTTTGCTTCAACATTGACTCATCACTAAAATGCTAACGGCCTGATCGATTTCTGCCGCTCCTCAATGCATTTAAAAAGACCAGGATTATCTAAAACCCGAGCCGCAACCTAATTCACGGCCATTGGGATTACTTACTGTGTCGTGAGCCCGATAAACGTAAATTCCCCCACCTGAACCGGAGAAGGTTGTTGAAATGTGACTTATCAGAACACCAACCGGCGTCAGCGGCGGAGCTTAACCGGCAGCGGAACCGTTTGATACCCCAAGCAATCGTGCTCGGCTTACTGACCGGCGGAACTTCGGTAGTATTTCATTTTGCGATGAATAGCGCCGAAGCATGTCGACATAAATTTTTAGCCTTTTCCCATCAGAACAGCCACCTTGGCATGTGCATGGTTCTGGGGTTAGCGCTAGTCACCGTGAGTATCTCTGCCGGATTGGTCAGGCAATTTGCACCCGAGTCAAGCGGCAGTGGCATTCCCCATATTAAGGGGGTATTGATTGGGCACCGGCACTTCCGTTGGGTACGGGTGCTGCTTACCAAGTTCTTCAGTATGGTCATTGGCAGCGTTGGCGGCCTGGTGGTTGGCCGGGCCGGTCCCTGTGTGCACATGGGCAGTTCTATAGGGCAAGGGTTAGCCGATATTTGGCCTAAAAATGATAAGCGGTATCATACGATTTTGATCGCTGCTGGCGGTGGTGCCGGCCTCACGGCGGCATTCAATGCCCCGCTTTCCGGCTTGACCTTTGTACTTGAAGAACTTGAAAGGCGCTGCTCGTCGCTCGAATTCATTACCGCAGCCATTGCCTGCCTGACCGCCGATATGGTTTGCCGCGTAGCGCTTGGGCAACAATCTGTCTTCCATTTCGCCCATGTCGCTGCTGCGCCGCTTAGTCAGCTCATTGCATTCGTACCTTTGGGCTTGTTGTCAGCCCTGTTGGGTGGCTTGTTTACCCGTACTTTATTGTGGGGACAGCGCTTGATCACCCTGGGACCTTGGTCAAGATCGATCTGGTGGCTAATTTTGGCAGGCGGGTTGACTGCCACAGCTTGGTATGCACCTCAGTTATTGGGCGGTGGGCATGATTTCGTGAATGATATTCTCGTCGGTCAAGAACTCACATTACAGACCATCGGACTATTCTTTATCAGCCGATTCGTGTTGACTATTGGCAGTTCCTGCTCAGGCGCGGCCGGGGGAATTTTTATGCCGATCCTGGTGCTGGGTGCACTATTGGGGTGGGGTGTCGGTGTGTCCACCCAACTGGCTTTCCCCGGGTTAAATGTAGACCCCAGATTATTTGCCGTAGTCGGTATGGCGGCGTATTTTAGTGGCGTGGTGCAAGCGCCCTTGACCGGCATTGTGTTAATCATCGAGATGACCGGTGATTACGCGTTGATTTTGCCGCTATTCACCGCCTGTTTTACGGCATTGCTAATCGCGAATTGGTTGGGGTGTCCTCCCGTTTATGAAGCATTGTTGGAAAACGATTTGCGAAAAGAACGGATTCAGTGAATGGTTCATTGAAAACGCTTGATACTCCCCACATTGCCAACCCACACCATCAGGAGACAGTTATGGAATCTTACCGAATAGCGCTATTTGTCATTGCATTGGTAGCGGCTTGCGCTCCCTTGCTCGCCAGATTACCCACTCGCCTGCGTATGCCGGTGGTGGTCGTTGAAATGCTTTTGGGAATGCTGATTGGCCCGCATATTTTCAATTGGGTATCCCCCGATGGTTTAGTAGGCATGTTAGGCGAGCTAGGCCTGACGTTTTTGCTGTTCATGGTGGGCATGGAAATTAATCTCGGCGAAATTCACGGCAAACCCTTAGCGCTGGCCATTGGTGGCTGGTTTCTGTCGTTTACGGTAGCCATGGTGTGCATGTTTTTTGTTCATGCCATCGGCCTGATTCAGGCTCCACCCTTATTGGCTGCTATCGCCTTGTCGACCACTGCGCTGGGAATATTGGCGCCAATCCTGCGCGACGAGGGCATTTTGAATTCGGACTTTGGCAAGCTGCTTCTCTCGGCCGCGGCGATGGGAGAATTCGGCCCGCTCATGGTTGTCTCCTTACTGATCATCCCGACCCATAGTACCTTTTTGCATACTGTGTTCATCGTGGCCTTCGTGGGGATTACCTTTGTAATTGCGGATACGGCTATCAACGCGCGATCCTCCGCGTTAATCAATCTTCTGGCTCAAACCATGCAAAGCAGTGGCCAATTGCCGGTGAGAATCTGCATTGCGCTCCAAGCTTTATTAGTGGTTTTGGCCGGCGAGTTTGGTTTGAATGTGGTGATCGGAGCCTTCGCGGCCGGCATGGTGGTAAGCCTTGCCAGCCAAGGCGACCATGGCGTGATTCTGCGTCAGAAATTGGATGCCATCGGTTATGGTTTCTTAATTCCCATCTTTTTCATCGTTTCCGGGATGAAATTTGACGTGAGTGCGCTTTGGGCGAATCCGTTGGTTCCCGTTCAGATTATCTGCCTACTCGGACTACTGATTCTGATTCGCGGCGCACCGGTGCTACTTTACAACAAAGTGCTTTCACGATCAGACAGACTACCTTTTGCCCTTTATTCCGCCACCGGCCTGCCCATGATTGTCGTCATCACTGAAATGGGGGTCTCGTCCGGCCTGATGTCTCCGGATCGGGCCGCCGTTCTAGTTAGTGCCGCCATGATTTCCGTTTTGCTGTTTCCTCTCCTTGCCGAAAGAATCAGAGTGCATTCGTAAGGTTATATGCAGACACCATCGATAACCTGAACCGTTTCAAACTCAATCCGTTACCGCTATATTTAAATTAACACCGGAAATAACCTCTTGTTCCGCCTGATTTTCTGATTTAGCGGCAACGGTTTGCGTGGGCCGCTTAACGTTTCGGCCTAAGGTTGCTTTTTGCATGGCGTTGATGACTGTTGGATTGGGTGAAAAATATTCCGGCGTGTTCCACTGACTCCATTTGTACTTGATCGTGTTGAAATCATCCGTAGCAATATTGGCAACATTGCTATTCTGCTCTGCCGTGTTGTACATGCCCCAGTTATTGCGGCCCAACACCTTATAAGACCAGGTTGTCCAATGGCTGCCGGATTCCGTGAATTGCTGAAGCCCGTAATTCCAGGATTCGGCATTGCCGAACAATGTGAACTCCCCTATAAAATGCGGTACGTTATATTCAGCACCCCATTTTTTTGCGTCCTGTATCCACCCGTCCACGGCATTCTTCATCACCATGAAGTCTTCATTGTTTTGCCATTGGTAATAGTGCAGAGAATAGACGACGTTTTCCCAGTTTTTTTCTTGAGGATTCGGCAGGGTATTCCACCACCAGATGGCTTCCATAATGATGATATGGTCCGGATCAATCGCCCGGATAGCGTGATACAGGCGATCATATAGATTGACCACCTCAGCCCCCATCCCGCCGGGAAAGGTTTCCGAGGGTTCATTTAGCAGGTCATAACCGGCTACACCCGCATTGTCTTTAAAACGCATGGCAAGGGTTTCCCAAAATTCTAGCAGTTGATTCTGATAGAGTGGAGTGGAATAAAGCAGCGTGCCGTTTTGCCGGCCAGAATGATGGGCTCCGTTTTGTGAACCCGGCGCGCCATGCAGATCCAGGATGGTGTAAAGCCCGTATTCCCGAGCTTTGTTGACGGTCCATTCAATCCTGGATAAATCAATGGCGCCTGTATCGTCCAGTCGCCAGTTGCCCCCGTCATCCATATGGTTAAGCGCGTATATGGGTAAGCGGATACAGTTGAGACCGGCGGCGGCGATGTTCTTGAAATCGGTTTCGGTGATCCATGAATCCCAGTAAGCGTGGTAGAGCTCCCAGACGGCATCCTTACCAAAACGCTTGTTAAGAATATTCCGCGCATCCCATTCATTTGACGCACCGGCTAATGGCGACATCCACGGTTCATGCCCCCGCCAGCCGCCCAGATTGGTGCCGTAAAGATGAACCTCCTTACCCCTACCATCATTGTCTTTGATAGTCGCGCCATCCACTTTCAGAAAATCTGCAGCGGAACGACCTACAGGCGACCATAGCAGCAGCGTGCAGAGTAAGACAGAAATTTTCGGTAAGAGTGGGAGAAAAACAAGGTTCAGTTTCATAATCATCACTATAGCTTGGTGGGCTCCGTCCCTTGGATTTCAGCATCGAACAAGCGTCCGTTTTTTCTCGAGCTATCGGTAAAAGCGTGGGCAACATAATCCGCAGCATTCGCGATGCCACGCCAGATTTTACAGGCTATTCAGTCAATGCCGGGTGATCTAATGATTATATTTCCGTCAACCAATAGAACTGATAACCTTGCAGCACGATCCGCCTATCATATTGCGCCGGCTTACTGCCGCTGTACACATCGATAAATTGACCAAAAGGATCGATGCCCCGACTCCTGAGCAGATATAAATCGAGGTATTGCGGGTTGGCGTCGAAATTGGCGACGACCAAAACGCGTTCCGATGGCCGGTCGTGATTGAAACGAATGAAACACAGCAAATGAGGGTTATCGACCTCGACCACTTCCCGGTTATTGAAGTCGGCGAACGCCGAGGTTTCCTTGCGGATTGCTATCATTTTTTTCATGGCATTAAACAAGCTATATTCAGTGGTGCTCTGTTTTTTTCGCAGTTCCGCTCTGTCCCAATTGATCTTGGGGCGATGTATCCAACGGTTGTCGTCGCTTTTGCCAGGGTCGTCGCGGTAGCCATAATCGTTGACGACGCCGAGCGCATCGCCGTTGTAAAGTAAGGGAATACCGCCAAAGGACAATATCAGGCTATGCAATAACAGAATCGTTTTGATCGCGGCATCGATCAAGCCCTGGTCATTCATTTCCTGACCCGCCTCCAGTCCCGCCAGGGACGCCAGCGAGCCACTGATACGGGCATCTCCGGTCGTTTCGTTACGCATGAACACCATGCCTCTGGCCGGAGACCCCTCGAACTGGCCGCTGAAATAATTGACCAGAAACTGCCGGTGCGCATAAGGCTCATATCCTGCGGCCCGGATGTCGTTATCGTCAAAGCCAAAACCGATATCGTCGTGGCAGCGCACGTAATTCAGCCAAGTAGCACGTTCCAGCTTCGCCGGCAGATTTTTTACGCCTTGATAGAGTAGTTTGGTATTTTGCGTGGCGATGGCATCCCATAGTAAGGCCATCAAGGTAGCGTTGTAGGCTATTTCGCATTCCTTGGCGATGATTGCGTCCTCGCCGAAATATTTGATGACTTCGAGCGGCGTGACGATGGCTTCGGCGATGAACAGCACGCCCGGCGCGGTGACTTGGCAGCAATCCTTCATCAGTTGCAGGATCAGATGGGCATTGCGTTCGTTCTGACAGGAAGAACCGATTTTCTTCCACAAGAAGGCGACGGCGTCGAGACGCAGGATGTCCACCCCTTGATTCGCCCAGAACAGGATGATATCCAGCATTTCGATGAACACTTCGGGATTGCTGTAATTCAAATCCCACTGGTAATGCTGGAACACCGTCATCACCCATTTTTGCATCCGGGCATTCCAGGTAAAGTTGCCTGGGGCCGATTCCGGGAAGATTTGCGGCATGGTCTGCTCGAACATATCGGGAATTTCCCGATTGTCGAAAACAAAATAGTAATCTTGGTAACGCTTATCGCCCTCGACCGCCTGGGTGGCCCATTCGTGTTCGTCGGAGGTATGATTCATGACGATGTCCAACACCAGCAGGATATCGCGTTTCCTGAATTCCTCGGCCACCCGCCGCAGATCATTCAGATCGCCTAACCTGTCGTCGATTTGCCGAAAATCGCTGACCGCATAGCCACCGTCACTCTTGCCGGTCGGACACATCAGAATCGGCATGATATGCACCAAATTGACGCCAAGTTCCTGAAAGTAGGCGGTCTTGGTGGCCAGATCAGCCAGATTGTCCGCGAAACCATTGGTATACAGCGCCATACCCACCCATTTCTGCGACAGAAACCAGTTGTGATCTTGTTCGCGCGCGATGTCGACACGTTCCAACTCGGCGGATCGATCGATATAGCCCTTGGCCATGGTTTCCACCAGTCGCAGCATTTGCGGCTTGAAGTCCTCGCGGTGACCGTATAAGTTGAAAAACAGCGAATAAATCGCATAAAAATTGGCACCCAGCCGGGTGTAGAAGTGCCGGAGATCCTGGCGCCGAATCTCAGGTTTCAGATCATCCAATATGGCGTTCAACAGCGAGTGAGAAACCTGTTCATACATAAGGTTACCTATGCGTTTGGGTGGACTCGGCAATATCCAGTGATCTTACCGTGAAGGTCATCGTGAGCGCGAAGCCCGTGTCTCGACGAAAGCCTCGCACCCACGATTATGGCTTTCATTTTCCAGGGCGATGCATCGACTTCATGACTGTTAGGACAGAGATCAATCGCCGCTTTGCCGGAAACCAGGGATTGGCGGTCAGTGTTCATAATCTTCTTCCATCCAGCGCCCGGTTTCCGGAAGATAATGAGCGATGCCTTCGAGTATACCCGCACTGTAGTTGCCGTTCATGCCCAAAAAGCCGCCTCGCGCCAGATAAAAAGCCGCTTGGTTGCCCTCTAGCCCAATCAGGGCTTGCGCCTGTTCGACCACGGCACGGTCGGCATTGGCGACCAGCACCGACGGTATCCGGCTGACGATCACCGGCAGATCGTTGCCGCTGTCGCCGGCAAATACCGTATTGCCAATATCGAAGCCCTGATGCCGCATCAAAAACTCCACGGCATGCAATTTGGTGGCCCTGGCCGGCAACACATCCAGCAGACCGGTCTCCGCCGCTTCGTCTACACTGTAAATCAGGCTGGCCGCCAGGTTTTGCGCATCCAGCCGGCTAGCCATTTCCCGGCGCAATGCCTCAGTATCACACTGCATCGACAGATAATAACTAAGTTTGAAACGGTTTTGTTTGGCCTGTTCCTGCAAGCGCAAATCCGGCAAATCGTCAAACAAGGGCCGCAAGTCCTTGGCCATCAGGCCACGCCAGTCGCTGGCGATATTGTCTTCCCAGGCGGTCCAATGCTGCCATTCTGTGGAGCCCGCTCTATAGATCGTGGTGCCGACGTCGCCGATCACCCAATCCGGCGTCGGCAAGTCGTACTCGCGTATGGCTTCCGCGACCAGTTCGCGGTGTCTGCCGCTGACATAGGCCAACGTCACCTCGGGACGCGAAACCAAACGCCGGAAAATATCGCGCGCACCCGGCGATTCCTGCTGGCTGCCGTTGGGTAGCAGAGTGCGGTCCAGGTCGGTGCAAATCAGGATACGCGTCTGCATGACATTGGCGCTTTGTCAGAGATTGAAGAAATCATAATGTTCGATGGCCTCCAGTATGCCCCAGGCATTTGACCGCTCGGCGAAATAGACTTGCTCCACGTCGGCTAAATTCGCCAGTTCCTCGCGATGGCGGTTGGCGACCACCACGCCCAGCGTGTTGCCTGCCACCATGTCGCAATCGCCGCCGGAGCCGCCCGTCGCCAGGATGCGTTCTAGTGGAATATTCCATTGCCGGGCAACATATCGTAATGCCTGCCCTTTGGAGGCTCGCGCCGGAACGATGTCCAGAAACTGCCCAAATGACAGAGTGGGATTCACCGACAATTCCTTTTGGCGCAATAAGGTCAGAATCTCGTCCATCGGCGGCGCACGCTCACTATCGTAATAATAGGAAATCTTGAAGCGGCTTTGTTCTCGCTTGGGTTGCGGTGTCAAACCGGGCAGACCACTGAGAACACGGCGCAGCACCTGTGGCGTCCACAGATGATCGATATGATAGCTCCAGGCTATATCGGCAATCAGTTGTGACGTGAAATAGATTTCGGTACCCAAGCTGGTGATCAAAATATCCGGCTTGGGAATCCGCTTTTGCTTCAAAATCGCCAAAACTGCATCCAATCGGCGTCCGGTGGCGATACCGAACAGACACTTTCGTCGCTTCTCCCTGATCAAGTTGACGAATTGTGCCAATCCCTCGTCATCCCCCAACAGCGTGTTGTCCATCGCCGTAAAAATCGCCTGCCGCCGCAGCCGGCCCACTTTTCCCGCTGGTGGCGTTTTTGGCAGGCGTTCGAAATGCTGCAACAGCGGTTGCAGTTTTTGTAGATAGGCTTGAGTATGAGCCTCCCAGGAATAATAGCGGGCGACATTCCGTAGTCCGTTGGCGGACAGTGTCCGCCAACGCTCGGGATTGTCTAGTATGCTCAGCAAGGCCTCGGCAATCGCGGTTTTGTCCAGCGGGTCCACTAACAACCCGTTATGGCAGTTGCCGATGATGTCGACCGGGCCACCGTTTTCGGTGGCCACCAGCGGCAGTCCACTGGCGGCCGCTTCCAGCAGCGTCAGTCCAAACGGTTCGGTCAGGGCTGGATTGATGAAAATCCCCTTGGCTGCCGCCGCCAGACGATAAATCTCCGCCACCTCGTCCGCGCTGTGGTGCTTGGGTAGCGCAACCCGGCCGTACAGATCATAACAATCCATCACCAGCAACAATTCGATCAACACGCCTTGCGCTCCGTCGTTCATTTCCCGGATGTCGTCACGGTTGCCGGCGACGATCACCAGGTTAGCCATCGCCTGTAAACGCGGCGATTCGCCGTAGGCTTCCAACAAGGTGACAATGTTTTTGCGTTCGTCGGGTCTGGACAAGGCCAAAATCATCGGCTTATCCGCTTCGTACAAGAATTTATTGAGTGATGCGGCAAACGCCGAATCCGCGGTTTTGGCGCTGGGCGGGTGAAATTGCTGGAGGTCCGTACCGGGCGGAATGACCGCCATCTTCTCCGGGGTGTAGTAATCGTAAAGTTCGTATTGGTCTTCGATTTCGTTGCGGGTACTGGTGATGATCAACTCGGCATTGCTCCGCGTATCTTCTTCCGCATCAATGCGCCGGGAAATGTGGTAACGCTGTTCGATCTCCTCCATTGCCAGGCCCAGCGCCAACAACCTACGGCACTTGTCCCGCCCCAAGGAATGGCCGGTATGAATCAACGGCAAACCTGTCAAATGCGCCAGTCGCACGCCAACATAGCCGGCGTCGGCATAATGGCTGTGCAACACATCCGGCCAGCGTGGCTGACGATGCAGCAAACTCAAAAGATTATCCGCGAAGCTGTCCAGATGATCCCAAAGCTCTTCCTTGCGGATATAGCCTTCCGGACCGGCATCGATACGCTGGATCTGCGCGTTTTCCGCCAATGCTTCGACGGCTTCAGCGTAATCGTCGCTGACGTCGCTGTCGACGATGCGCCGGGTAATCAAGTCCACCCGCTCGACCTGTGGCTGTGTTGCCAAGGCTTTGGCTAATTCCACGACATATTTGGTCTGCCCACCGGTATCGGCGTCGCGGCCCAATTCCAAATCATGCCCACGTATCAGGCCGTGGATGCTGATCAAGACGATATGCAGGCGTCCGGTATCTCCGTGTTCTAGCATGGTTCGCTCCGTGGACGACGTTGGTTTGCCCCGTCGACCTAGGTTAATACCGCTAAGAAATAGAGCAATCGACTTATTTCACGTAGCGGTAAAAACCTTTTAATAACATGGGCGCAAACAGGGTGGTCATGGCTATGACAATAATCAGCGCCGCGTAAACTTCGTTGACCATAATACCTGATGTGCGGCCGAGCTCGGCAAAAATCAGGCCGACTTCGCCGCGTGGAACCATGGCAATACCGATAGCTAGGCGCTCAGTCCAAGGTCCGCGCAGCACTAAGGCACCCAGCATTTTACCGAGTATAGCCACAGCCAACAGGCTGGCGGAAAACCACCAAATGAACGGCGAGGCCCAATCGATTTCACGCAGATTCAACGAAAGCCCGACCATCACGAAAAATATCGGCACGAATAATTGGATGATAGGCCGCATCTGAGCTTCGATACGCCCGGTAAAATCCAGATCTTCATGCAACGCCATAGCAAACGGCAGAAAAAAGCGCCGTGAAAGCGCTAGTCCCGCGGCAAACCCGCCCAACAATTCCGGGGCGCCCATTTCGTGGGCTAACCAGGCGAAAAACAGCACAAGAGAGACAATCAGCGTGGGGATGAGTCCGTCGGTCTGGCTGATTTTGGCAAATTGCCGGATCAGCAAGGAAATAGCTTTAGCAAACAACGGCGCCAAAACAAAGAACATGGCGATAAAGCCGATGACTTGCAGGGCATTGGCTGTGTTGATTTGTCCGACCTGCGAAAAATCGTACAGTACGGCCAGCAGCACGACGCCGAGTATGTCGTCAATCACCGCCGCGCCCAATACCACCTGTGCCTCCCAGCTGTGCTGACGTTTTAAATCGGTAAGCACGCGGACAGTAATACCGATACTGGTGGCGGTCAGGGTGCCGCCGATAAATAGCGATTCCAGCAAGTTACGATCAAACAGCCAATGGCTGAGACTGAAACCGAACACGAAGGGCCACAGAAAGCCGCTGACCGCGACGAACAAAGCCTGCCAACCGGATTTTGCTAGTTGGCGTATGTCGGTATCCAGCCCGACTTCAAACAACAGCAAAATGATGCCGATTTCCGCCAATAATTTGATGACCTGACTTGGTTCCATCCAACCTAGCAAACTGGGGCCAAGAAGAACACCGGCCAACAGTTCGCCTACGACTGGTGGGCTTTTAAGCCGCGCGAACGATTCGCCAAACAGCCGAGCGGTCAGCAGAATAACCATTAACTGCAAGAAAAACTGATGAACGGCTTGGGCTTCCATGAGCTTAAAATCGTTTAAAGCTGTTGCCGGCTGTCGATCACTTTATCGGCTTCGGTTTCTGGTGACAGCGTTTCCACTGGTTGTAAAGCCTCCTTATCAGGCTCCCGTAACTGCATGGCAAGGTCTGGCGTGGCCACAATGCCGGACGGTTGTGACTGGGTCAACATCGCTGGCAGCGCCGCTAAACCGATCAAGCAGGGCAGTGCTAAAGCTTGGTTAACCCGGCGATACCGGGGCATAAATGGCTCGAAATAGAAGCTGTTATCGCTTTGGGCCAATCTTTCCGGCTGAGAAATTTTCCAGGGCTTAGTATCCAGCCAGGACATTATTTGGCCGGCCAGCAACATCAGTCCCAAGCCGCTGAGATTGACCAAGGCCGCAGCGGACCATTCGTCGCGCCCAAGGTGGTCCAGCCAGATGCCCCCCGCATACGAGAGCACCATGGAACACAGGTAAATCGGTAAAGATTGTTGACCCATAATGACAAGGGCGCGCGGCACCGGACTGTGTAGCCACTGTGATCGCCAATGGCACAAGCGATACATCAGATAAGCCAGCGCGAGTAAATGCAACCAACGCAACACCCCCAAATGACTTTTGTCCAGCCAGGGCGTCAAGTTAGCGCGAAGCTCGCCCCAGAATTTAATCCGGGTATACGTGGCCTCATGCTCCAAAGGAATTGAAACCAGGACTAGCCCGAGGCAAACCGCTAACAGCCAGCCGTGTTTTACACTGACCTTGGCCCAGCCGGCGCCGAAGGCGTAACCGGTAAAAAACATCAGTTGCCAGTTATAGGGATTGAAATACCATTTTCGTCCACTCACTGGGTCGGCACTCAGTTCCCATCCGTAGTAATAACTGGCCCAATACAGGGTGACCGAACACGCTAAAGCCATACCGACATGCAAACGGGATACTAGCCAGAATATAGGCAGCCAAACGATCACTAGTAGATACAGCGGTAGGATGTCGAAATAATTGGGTACATATGCCAAGGTGAACAAGTCATACAGCGCTTGTTGGGTGGCGTCGAAAAAATAGGCAATGTTCAGGCGTTGAATATCATCCATTTCCGGCACCCAGCGATTACCAACTACGCAAACCAAAGCCAGCAGCACAAAAGAAGCCAGATGTGCGCTGTAAATTTGCACGCATCGGTGCAGGACGCGAACCAGTCCCAGCCAGAGTCCGGCGCGTTCAAAGCAGCGGCCGTAGGCCCGCGCGGAGGCAAAGCCGGATGAAAACACGAACACTTCTGCTGCGTCGCTGAGGCCAAATCGAGAAGGGGTATACCAAAACCAGGGATTATCGGGCATGTGATTGATAAAAATCACTATTAGTGCCAAACCTCTAAAAAAATCCAACGGCAAATTCCTGCTTTGCAGTGAAGGGTCCGGCAATGCCATATAGGTCCTTTTATCCAATAACATCGGTTGTGTGAATGACGCATTTCAGCTAAATCTTCCTGATTATAAGAATATTTCAAGTATGCCGTCATTCCAGAGAATGCTGGAGTCCCAAACCGGGAAGTCAATCCAGACTATTGGGATGTGCCTGACACTGGATTTTTTGAGGCTTTCGGATCTGGACAACCCTTGGCGAGGTGATAATTTTTGCATTTCAATGACAATACCTGCTTGGTCAGTTCGCAGATCGATAAATGCGCAGTTATCACGCCCTGGACGCCGCCTCGCATTCGGACCATTTGGCTTGAATCGCTAAGATCTCGGGTAGAACGGCAATAAAGGCCTCTATCATCGCTGGTTGAAAATGGCTGCCGCTTTCCGCTCGTATGGTGGCTATTGCTTGCTCGTTAGGCCAAGCTTCTTTGTAAGGACGTTTCATCGTCAGCGCGTCGAACACATCGACTAAGGCTGCTATACGCGCCGATTCGGGAATTAACTCGCCAGCCAGTCCATCGGGATAACCACTGCCATCCCAATGCTCATGATGGTGTAAGGCAATCTCCGCTGCCATCTTAAAGACCGGTGCATCGCTTTTGCTAAGGATGTCGTAGCCAATTCTGGGGTGGGTTTTCATGATTACCCAGTCCGCCGTATCCAAGGCGCCGGATTTCTTC
Source organism: Methylomonas fluvii (assembly GCF_014850975.1). Lineage (GTDB taxonomy): Bacteria > Pseudomonadota > Gammaproteobacteria > Methylococcales > Methylomonadaceae > Methylomonas > Methylomonas fluvii. The sequence goes on from NZ_JACXST010000001.1 coordinate 1,795,184, forward strand.
AGAATCGCATTCGGGATGCCTATCTTGCCGGTGTCGTGCATCGGGGCCGCCAATTCGATGAGCCGGCATTGTTCTTCTCCCCAGCCTAGGGCATGTGCCAAGGCGCCCGCATAATCCGCCATGCGCCAGATATGCACCCCGGTATCGTTGTCATTGTAATGGCCGGCTTCACCGAGCATGTAGATGGCGTCTCGATGACTTTTTTCCAGATGGATCGCGCGTACCAAGGACAGGTGGGTTTGTACGCGCGCCCTTACTGTCGGTGATGAAACCGGTTTAACGATGTAGTCCACCGCGCCGGCCTCAAAACCAGTGACTTCATCATCGGCATCCGCCAAACTCGTGATAAAGATCACCGGAATACTTTCGGTAAGCGGATCAGCTTTTAACTGCCGACACACCGTATAACCGTCCATGTCCGGCAATTGAATATCCAATAAAATCAGGGCGGGTCGAAATTTACGGGTAGCCGCCAGTGCTTCTTGGCCATTGCGAGCAAACACCAACTTGTATTTGCCAGATAAGATTTGCTCCAGCACCCGCAAATTTTGCGGCTCGTCGTCAACAATTAAGATAGGACCGTTAGGCATGGCATGCTCACAGAGTAATAGAATGTTCAGCTGCAAGTGTCCTGACTTCAGCTTCCGCAGTTCGAAAATCGTAGTTCTCGATGGCCCGATTTAACGGTTCAAGGCTAGTGGGTCCTACCGTCTTATCAAGTTCAAGTAACAGCGGTCTAAATTCCACCATGTCATCGTTTGCCAATATAGTGAGCATCTGCGCAAGGAGTGCTTTCAGTTGTTGCCGGTCTATCGTTTTTGCTTGGGTGTTGTCTACAACGTGGTTGTCGGGGGCATATTCAGCAATCGAATCCAGTGTTTTGTCTAAAGCAGACTTTAAAATTCGCAAGGGTCCAGTCATTTCCGCGCCCCTAACTAGCTGCTGTTCGACTTCTGCCGCTTGTTTGCCAAGTTCTAGTAGGGCCAGGGTGGCCGCAACACCCTTAAGCTTATGTAGAAACGCCAGTGCTTCATCGGTGTCAGCGGATTTGATAATTTTTACGCTGTCGGCGTAATCGCGGGCAAACTTGCGTAGATATTGCCGGTAGGTGCTTGCATCCGCAAAAAGTTTTAGGCCACGTTCTACGTCCAAACTCGGTAGCTGAAGGTCTGAAGTATTGGGTTGTATGGCAAGATGGGGTTTATCCGCTGGGGCAAATTGATGGGTTCCGCCAGTCAATTTGATAATCAAGGCGATGGCGGCATCCACATCAAACGGTTTGGCAATAAAGCTGGTCATGCCGGCGGCTTGCGCCAACTCTTGTTGTTCCATAAACGCGCCGGCGGTCAGCGCCACGACGGGGAGATCGGCTAAGGCCGGTATTCGGCGGATGCGCTGGGTGGCTTCGTAGCCGTTCATAATCGGCATCTGTACATCCATCAGCACAATATCTATGCTGTTCTGATGCGCTTCCAGCCATTCAAGGGCCTGGCGACCGTGATGGGCCAATTCGACATGCGCGCCTTCGCCTTCCAGAATACGTTGTGCCACCTCGCGATTGATGTCGCTGTCATCCACCACCAAGATGCGCAAGGCGGCAAGGCGTTGCTGGACATGTTTAGGTCTGAGCGGCTCGCCGCCTTGGCGCACCCGTAATGCTCGCGCCACCGTGTTATACAGTGCCGAAGCGGTGACCGGCTTGGTCAGTAAAGCATCGACGTGGCGCATGTCAGTGTGGGTTTGCAAGGCGTTACTGGCATGAGCGGTCACCATGATGATAATCGGGTCGTGGTGGTCCTTGAGTTCGTTCCGGATTTTATTCGCGACCGTGAAGCCGTCCATGCCTGGGGTTTTGTAGTCCAGCAGCAGAACTTGATTGGGCTCTCGCGCCAGCAAACGGCTTTGGATATGCTTAAGGGCGGCCGATCCGGATCCAACTACAGTTGCGTTCCAGCCCAGCCCGGCCACAATATCTGCCAACACTTCGCGGGCAATCGGGTTGCCATGTGCGACCAATACCGGGAGATTCGCCATGTCCGGTGCGGCCAGCCAAACATCTTGGCCACGTTCAAACGTCAAGTTAAACCAAAACTCGCTGCCGCTGCCCGGGATGCTGGTGACCTGCAATTCGCCGCCCATTGCCGCGATCAGACGCCGGCAGATACTCAAGCCCAAGCCGGTGCCGCCAAATCGGCGGCTCGTCGAACTGTCGGCTTGAGAAAAAGGCGAAAAAATGTCCTGCTGTATGTCCGCCGGAATGCCGATGCCGGTGTCGCGCACTGCAAATCGCAAGGTTATCTGCTGGTCGTCTTCGGCAATTACTGCGATAGCCAGTTCTACGTGGCCTTGCTCGGTGAATTTAATCGCATTGCTGGTCAGGTTAATCAACACTTGTTCCAACCGCAGTGCGTCACCGTAAAGTTGCTTGATTTTGCTGGGGGGCTGGGCGATGATCAGCTCCAGTTCTTTTTCGCCGGCGTTCGTGGACATAATGGTCGACAAATTATCCAGAACATCCCCCAGGCGAAACGGTGCGTGTTCGATTTCCAGTTTGTCCGATTCAATTTTGGAAAAGTCCAGAATATCGTTGATGATGCCCAACAGCGAACGTCCGGCCATGCGAATCTTGCTGACCAAATGGTTTGCATCGCCCGGCAATTCGCTTTTTTCCAGCAGATATGCCAAGCCCAGTATGGCGTTCATCGGGGTGCGAATCTCGTGGCTCATGTTGGCCAGGAATGCACTTTTGGCGCGGGTGGCGGCCTCGGCCGCGCCGCGAGCGGTTTCCAGTGATTGTTCGGCTAACCGGTGCGGGGTGATATCCGTGTAAGTCAGTAAGGTCCAGCCATTACTGATGGGTTGGCCGCAAATCTCCAGATAAATGCCATTGGCTTGCTGGCGTTCAAAACACACTGTTTCGCGCGCTGCCATCATATCGATGAAGCGGTTTAGGACGTCATCAAAAGTTCGATTCGGATAGTCGCCCCGGTCAAAATTGAAGCGAATGGCATCGGCAAAATACAGAGGTTCTTTTTTGCACAGCTCGGAGGGATAACTTAAAAGTTTGCCAAACAAGCTGTTACGGAAAACGGCTTTATACGACTCGTCGTAGACCACCACACCGAAGGGCAGCACTTCTAATACTTCGTTGAGAAACTTGTTCAGGTCCTGGAGCTTTTGTTCGCGGGCTTTACGTTCGCGGTCATCCACCAAGGTGCTGCTGGAGTATAGTCCGTTACCTTCAGCGTCACAGATTAGGGTAGCGCTCACTAGAAAGGGGCGGATGCTGCCGTCCTTACATATAAAGTCCATCTGAAGATCGCGCAGACTCCCGGAATGGATGAACTCGGTAAAGAATTGCTCAAACCTGTCAATACAGTCGGGGGCCAAGAATTCTTTGATATGGTGTCCGACGAACTCCTCCTTGGCATAACCGAGCAGTGTCAGTTCGGTCTGATTGACGCGCAGGATCGTGCCGTCCATGGCCAGCGAATGGTAGCCGCAAGGTGCTTGGTTGTAGAGATCGAAAAATTCTTTGGTCCTTGCTTCGACTTTATCTTCGAGTTCTTGCGTGAGTTGCTGTAGTGCGTGTTCAGTTTGTTTGCGGTCAGTGATGTCGATCACCACGCCGCGATAAAGCAGGAGTTCGCCGCGCTCGTCCTGCAGCGGTTGACCGCGCGACAGCAAATAGTGGGTGTGGCCGTCCAATTTGGATTGCACTCGCCACTCTAACAGGACGTCGGCTTTTTGCATAAGTGCCTGGTACATAGCGTCGTGTGTTGCCGCTCTATCCTCGACGGCGATGGTACTTAGCCAGTTGTCGTAGGAGGCCTGGCAACTGTTTTGTTTAAGACCGTAGAGTCGCCATAAGCTCTCGCTCCAAAACACTTCGCCGCTGGGGACGTGCCATTCCCAGATACCGGCGTCGGCAACACTGAGCGCTTGATTCAGGCGCTGTGAATAGCTATTGACTTCAAATTTTGACAAGCGTCTGACTTCTTGCAGGGAACGATGCAGTTGCTCGAAGACAATACTGAACAGCATGCCCATCGAGAAAAATATACACATCGAGTAGATGCTGCGAGTTTCTGCGATATAAAAGGTAAAGCTGGGAGCGATAAATAGAAAATCGGCTAATGCGAGTGCGACCAGTGTTGCCAGTGCGCCGCCGACCAGACCACCCACTGCGGCGCTTAAAAATACAGAAGGGTACAGAAAAATCCAGATGGTCGGTTTTAGGATGTCCCACAGATGATATTGGAAGACTGCACCGCAAATCGGAATGGCCATCGACAGCAGAATTCTGAGTGTGCGATGTTGGACGAACGGCGGCATGGGATAGCTCCTTATGCTAATGCAAAAGGGGCATCAGCGGTTTGGCTACGTTTATTGTTATTCCCATTTTAACCAGGCGATTCGAATAATTTCTATACGCAGGATATGGGAAGGGCGGGTGTCCTTTTGGTCGGTCGCAGCTTATGCAGCCGGACTAAATTTTAGTGCATCACTGGAATTTTTGCGCCGGCGCTTAAATACCATTTGTCCTGAGCCCGCCGAGCAAGGTTGCCTTAATTTACGGGGCAGGCCAATAGTGTCAACGGGAGGCTTGGTAGCCAGTCGTGCTAATAAAATTAGACAAGGTTGAATTGCAAGGTAAATTCCTTAGCTTGAGTCAGCTTGTCCGCCTGAGAGCTGGTAATTAAGCAAAAATAGGGGGAGGAATTATGGGTCCGTATTACAGAGGCACGTCGCAAAGCACCGGTGCATTTTTTGACATGTTTTATCAGCATCCGATCTTGATGTTGGTTTTAGTGGTAGCCACGATTGGAGCAGGTTTTTTACTGATGCGCGGAAAAAAGTCTGAATAAAACCGCTGTTTTTGGCAATTGACACGAAGATTACTGGAGCTGATCAAGCTCCAGCCTGCGTAGTTTAGGCGCGCATTTAGCCGTAATCGCTACTACTAACAACGTCATGCCGCCGCCAAACACCACTGACGGCACTAAGCCAAGTAGACGCGCGGCAACCCCGGATTCAAACGCGCCAAGCTCGTTAGACGAGCCGATGAATATGCCATTAATCGCCGCCACTCTGCCGCGCATGGCGTCCGGTGTGGCTAATTGCATGATGGTGGTGCGCATCACCACCGATACCCCGTCGCAAATTCCGGATAACAGCAAGGCCAAGCCTGCTACCCAAAAGTTCGTCGATAGCGCAAAGCCGATCATACACAAGCCAAAGCCAGCCACGGCTATCAGTAACCAGCGTCCGGCGTGCTTGTTAAGTGGATATCTGGCCAGAAACAAGCCGGTCATCACCGCGCCAACGGCCGGTGCAGCGCGTAAAATCCCCAGGCCTTCCGGGCCGTAATGAAATATGTCGTGGATGAACGCCGGCAGCATGGCGACCGCACCGCCAAACAACACCGCAAACATGTCCAGCGACTGCGCGCCGAGGATGATCTGGTTATTGAATACAAAGCGTAAACCTTCGGCGATGCTGGTAAAAATCGGTGCGCTTTCCGCTGCCGGCGGTTCCTTGATGCGTAAGGACAGCAAAGCCAGTGCGGCCAGTACGCATAAACCACCGGAAATGCTGTAAGCCACAGTTTTGCCGGCCCAGCCGACCAGAATCCCTCCCAATGCCGGGCCGGCGACTAAAGCAAACTGAAACACCGAGCTTCCGAGGCCGGCAGCGCGCGCATACTGTTCGCGTTGCAAAACCAGGGCGAACAGTGCGCTATAAGACGGGCCGATAAAGGCCCGCGCCACGCCGGTGACGGCTATGGAGCCGTACATCAATACCAGCGGATTATCGGGAATCCATTGTGCCGCGATGGCGGTCAAAGTCAGGGCGTTTAGGCATAACAGCAAACACGCTGAAATTGCGAACCAGCGCCGTGAGTAATGATCGACGGCGTAACCAGCGAACAGCGCGCTGCAAAAATACGGGATGACTTCGGCCAGGCCTATCAGGCCTAAGGCCAGCGGGTCGTGCGTCAGTTCGTAGATATGCCAACCCACCACAATTGCCACGATTTGATAGGCCAGCACGATCAGTACGCGGAACGTCAACAGTTTTAGAAAAGCGGGGTTTGAAGTGCCTAAAAAACGCATGAATCTCCAATGTTGAAATACAGCCGGCTACAGCTGCACGGTCGAATTTATTTTGTGACTTATTGACTTGGTTAAGCCAGTCAAAGTCTTAGCGCTGCCGAAAGCGAATGTCGCCAAATAAAGCCTTTTGCTCGCGGGGCTGGCAGCGCCAGTATTGCGGCGGCGCTGCGACTTGGGCCCCCAGTTTGGCGGCGGCATGCCAGGGCCAGCGCGGATCGTAGAGTATGCCGCGCGCCAAGCCCACCATATCGGCCTGGCCGTCGGCGACGATGGCTTCTGCGTCTTCCGCTTCCGTGATCAGGCCGACGGCGATGGTAGGCAGGCCGGTTGCTGCGCGGATGCTCGCCGCCAGCGGCACTTGGTAATGGGGGCCGACCGGGATTTTTTGCAAAGGCGACAGGCCGCCGCTGGAGACGTGGACAAATGCGCAGCCGCGTGCTTGCAAGGCTTTAGCAAAGATCACACTTTGCGCTAAGTCCCAGCCGCCGTCCACCCAATCGGTTGCGGAAATCCTTACGCCGATGGGCATTTGCATAGGCACGGCAGCCCGCATCGCGTCGAATACCGCCAACGGGAAACGCATCCGGTTTTCCAGCGAGCCGCCGTATTCGTCGTCACGCTGATTGGATAGAGGCGAGAGGAATTCGTGCAGCAAATAGCCGTGGGCGGCGTGTATCTCGATGGCGTCCAGCCCCACTTTATGCGCGCGCTTGGCCGCCGATACAAACGCCTGCAAGATGCGTTGCAATTCGCTGGCATCGAGCGCGCTTGGCGCGGGGTCGTCCGGCATGAAAGCCAGTGCCGACGGTGCCACGGTGTGCCAGCCGCCCTGTTCGATATTGACCAGGCCGCCGCCGTCCCAGGGCGCGGCGGTGGAAGCCTTGCGGCCGGCGTGCGCCAACTGAATCGCTATCGGGATGTGCGAATATTTTCGCACCGCGCTTAAAACTCGGGCCAAAGCGGCTTCGGTCGCGTCCGACCAGAGGCCGAGATCGGCCGGCGAGATGCGGCCTTCCGGCTCCACGGCCGTGGCTTCGATAATCAACAAGCCGGCGCCGGACATCGCCAAATTGCCCAGGTGCATTAAATGCCAATCGCTGGCCTCGCCGTTGACCGCCGAGTACTGACACATCGGCGCGATGACGATACGGTTGCGCAGCGTAAGCGAGCCGAGGGAATACGGCGAAAAAAGCTGACTCATAACAGGGTACCTTTGAATAAAGTGGGTGTTAATCCAGGTTTGCAGTCTACGAGCTCGGTTCCGGCTTGGCAATGGGAAGGGCTAGCATTTAAGCCTGTCGCACAGGGTCGAATTTATGACAGGAATGGGTGCTGAATTTGCCGCATTCGTTGTAACTTGGCCTGGCTTGCTATAATGCCGGCTTTTCCAATTCATCGGGTCGATAATTGTGGACGTTAAACAGTACATGCAGCAATTGGGGCAACAGGCCAGAGCGGCCGGCCGCGAGATCAGCAAGGCCGAGAGCGGGCGGAAAAATAGCGCTTTATTGAAAATTGCCGAGGCTATCGCCGCCGGTAGTGCCGAGATAGCCAGCGAAAACCGCAAAGACTTGGCCGCCGGCAAGCAGAACGGTATGGATCCGGCGTCGTTGGACCGTCTGGAACTGACGCCAGCCCGCATTCAAGCGATGATAGAAGGTCTGAAGCAGGTTGCCGCGTTGCCCGATCCGGTTGGAGAAATCACCAACCTTAACTATCAGCCCAGCGGGATTCAGGTTGGACAGATGCGGGTGCCCTTGGGCGTAATCGGCATTATTTACGAATCGCGGCCTAACGTCACTGTCGATGCGGCGGCCTTGTGCTTGAAGTCTGGTAATGCTTGTATTTTACGCGGCGGTTCTGAGTCGATTCATTCCAATCGCGCGATTGCGGTGTGCATAGCCAGCGGTTTGGCCGCTGCCGGTTTGCCGCAACAGGCGGTGCAAGTGGTGGAAACCACCGATAGGGCCGCAGTCGGCGAATTGATTACGATGAAAGATTATGTTGACGTGATTGTGCCGCGGGGTGGCAAAAGCCTGATCGAACGCATCAGCGGCGAAGCGACCATCCCAGTCATCAAGCATCTGGACGGCATTTGCCATGTCTATATCGACGGTAAAGCCGACGTGGACAAAGCGGTGGCGATCGCGATGAACGCGAAAACCCATCGTTACGGTGTTTGTAATGCGATGGAAACTTTGTTGGTGGCGGAAGGCATCGCTGCGACGGTGTTGCCGATTTTGGCCGAACAATATGCGGCAAAAAACGTGGAACTGCGCGGTTGCTTGAAAACCTGTTCTCTGATCAAAAACGCCGTACGCGCTACCGAAGAAGACTGGCATACCGAGTACTTGGCGCCGATTTTGTCCATCAAGATCGTCGTCGACATCGACGAGGCTATAGCCCATATCAATACTTACAGCTCCGCTCATACTGAGGCCATTGTCACCGAAGATTACACCTTGGCGCGGCGCTTTTTGCGCGAGGTGGATTCCAGCTCCGTGATGGTCAATGCCTCGACTCGGTTTGCCGACGGTTTTGAGTACGGTTTAGGCGCGGAGATTGGCATCAGTACCGACAAGCTGCACGCGCGCGGTCCGGTTGGCTTGCATGGTTTGACCTCGTTGAAATTTATCGTACTGGGCGACGGGCATATCCGCCAATAATGATCGGGGTTTACGGCGGCACGTTCAATCCGGTCCATTACGGCCATTTACGCACCGCGCTGGAAGTGAAAGAGCTGTTCGAATTGGAGCAGCTGCGTTTAATTCCTTGCCGGGTGCCTGCGCACCGAGATGAACCCGACGTGCCGGCGCACTTGCGTTTGCAAATGCTGGAAGCCGCCGTCGCCGATACTCACGGCTTTAGCGTTGATCGGCGCGAGCTGGATAGGGCGGGGCCGTCGTATATGGTCGATACGCTGCATTCCTTACGCAACGAAATTGGCGATACGCCCTTGCTGTTGTTTATCGGTGCGGATGCCTTTGCCGGTTTGGAGCGCTGGCATCAATGGCAACGCTTATTCGATTATGCGCACATCGTGGTGATGACCCGCCCCGGCTATGCCGGATCGACATTATCGGCGTTTTTGCAGCAGCGAATCGCCGAAGACCGAGCCCAATTAAGCCGGCAAATTGCAGGACTGTTAACCTTCCAGGAAGTCACCGCACTGGCGATTTCCGCTACCGCTATTCGCGAACTGGTGGTAGCTGGACGCGATCCACAATTTTTACTGCCTGACCGGGTTATCGAATTGATTCGGCGGCATCATCTATATCAACCCCTCATTCATCACACAGGAAATTGAATGCAAACAGAAGCATTACTTAAGCTGGTCGAAACCGAGCTCGACGACCGCAAAGGCCTTAACATCAAGACAATTGATGTGCGCGGCAAAACCAGTATTACCGATTATATGGTCATCGCCACCGGCACCTCGTCTCGGCACGCCAAATCGCTGTGCGATTATGTGATGGAAAAGGTCAAGGAGCAGGGGCAGCAGCCGTTGGGTATGGAAGGCGATCAAAGTTCCGATTGGATTTTGTTAGACTTGGGTGATGTGATCGTTCATGTGATGACCGGTCAAGCCCGCGAACTGTATCAGCTAGAAAAACTCTGGTCAGTGGCTGGCGACAAGACCCACAGTTAGTTTCTACCGCGATTTGCTGAAAGCAATTTTAAACGGTTCAAGGGCATAATTTGTCATCCGCCCTCAAGAAAAAGCCCAAGTAGTCGATGACTTAGGCGAGTAGGAGGAGGGATTATGAAAGCGTTTAAGACAATCTGTTTGCTGTTGATAATGTCAGTCGCGACGGGGTGCGCGTCCGTGGGTGGTAAAAGTGCCGAGGCGCCGTCGCCGTCAGCCGGAAAAACCCTGCGCGCTACCGGTTATAGCCGTTTCGACGATAGTGGCAAACTGGCGGTTAATCAACGCTGGTTACAAGCGCAACAAGCGGCCAAACTGGATGCCTATCGCGGCTTGGCGGATTTGCTGTATCAAGAAAAATTAGGCAATCAAACTACCGTCGGCGCCCAGGTGATGCGCGACGAGGTCTACCGGGTTTATCTGGATAGTTACTTACGCGATGCCCGCGCCGCGGACTATCGGACCGTCCGGGATAGTTTAAAAACGACTCTTGAATTACGTCTTAGCCCGCGTTTTTACCAATGTATGTCCGGCGATACCTATGTCGTCGGACAGTGTCTGCAGGAAGATAATAAACTGGCGTTTACCCGGCTGGGTTATAAAGCGGCAACGGTGACTTCGGCCAACCTGGCCTGCGGCGCACGCGATTGTAGCGATCAATATTATGTGTCTGGCTTTTCCAAAAAGCCCAATGTCGTGGACGATACTTTGCTGGAAGCCGGTCTTTACGATGTGGAATGGATAGCCAACACCGGCTTGCGGACGATATTTCAGTATTTGTTGATCAACGGATTTTATAGTGCCTTATAAAAACTTGCTAACAGTGTTGCTGATCGCTTTGCTGGCTGCATGCAGCAGCGGTAATAGTAAGCGTGGCGGCGATGAGAATGGCGTTGCCGGCTCCGGCCAACAGGTTAGTGTGCAAGGCAGTGCGCCAATCGTCGGCGGCGGTATCGAAGCAGCCCGGCGCGCTGCTATCGACGACGCGGTGCGCAACGCGTCCTTGCAATTAAAACGTAATAATAATTCGGCTCTGTTGGTCAGCGACATTAAGGTGGTCGACGAATGGCAGGATGCCGATCTTTATCATGTGCAAGTGCTGGCCGTGTTGTCTGATAAGCAGCGCTGCGGCTCGCCGTATCGGAAAAAAATCGTTGCCACCGGCTTTCCGGTTATGAATGCAGATCAAATCAGCGGCACCGAAAGCCAGGATTTATACAGCGGCATTCCCAGGGAAATTAATAATCAGTTGATGGAAACCGGTGATTTTATCGGCCGCAATCTGACCAATACCTCTTTGTACAGCCGACCCGATATGGCGCCGGAAATTCGCTTTGCCGAGGGCACAGCCGAATCGGTTATCCTGAATATCGCCAAGCAGCACAATGCGCAGTTTGTGTTGTCCGGCGTGATTCGCGATTTTCGGGTGGAGTCCACGGAATATGTGCGCGGCAGCGGCGCGTTGGCGGATTTAAAATCGATGGTCAGGGATTTTGTCGCCCGCCGCAGCGTCGGGATTGACGTATATGTTTATGATGGCTTTAGCGGCGCCTTACTGTTTCAACATCGTTACACCGATTCCATCCTGGGTGACGTCTCGCTGCCGAGCGGCTACACGGTGGGTAGCGACCGCTTCAACTCGACATCGGCTGGTCACGCTATCAGCGAGATCATTCAACAGGCCAGCGAAGATATTCACAAATTATTCGGCTGCTATCCCTTTACCACCCGTGTAATCCAGGCTGGCAATAATCGCATAGTGATTGCCGCCGGCGCCCAGGATAAAATCAGAGTCGGTGATAAGCTGATGATTTATTCGGCGTCTGCTGGCGGTGTAACCGGGGCGGGCTTGGGGGAATCGCAGGGTATTTTGACGATAACCGACATTAGTGCGACGACTGCGGCGGGTACACTTGATTCTACGGCGGTTGCCGGTGCGGTAAGGCCGGGCGACTGGGTGAAAAGTTTTGCTACGCCTTAACGGGGGCGTCGCTCAAACTCAGTAAGCGCTCTATGTCCTTGCTGATGCCTGCCGGCGTGTCTATCGGCGCATAGCGTTTAAAAACCTTACCATCTCGGCTCACCAGAAATTTGCTGAAATTCCACTTAATGGCGTTCAAACCCAGGATACCCGGGGTGGCGGTTTTCAAATACTCGAACAGCGAATGCGCATTTTTGCCGTTAACGTCGATTTTTTCGAACATGGGGAAACTGACGCCATAGTTCAGTTCGCAAAAGCTGGCAATTTCTTGGCTGTTTCCTGGCTCCTGCTGGCCGAATTGATTGCACGGAAACCCTAGTACCACCAAGCCCCGGCTTTTATAGGTCTGGTATAGAGCTTCTAATCCACGGAGTTGCGGCGTAAAACCGCATTGACTGGCGGTGTTGACGATTAGCAGCACTTTTCCGCGGTAATCTTCCAAAGCGACAGTTTCGCCGTTAATGTTAGTGGCCGAGAATTGGTATATGTCATTCATGCTAATGCGGGTCCGTTATGGAATTACTTGCGCTTGCCGTTCATTTTTTTGCCCAATGCCTTGGAATCACTAAAACCAATATTGGGCCATGTATCCCGACCAGGATACATACACAAATAGCCACAGAGGATGCCGGTGTTCATCGGATTGTCAAAAATCCATAGAGTGACGATACCCTTATTCTGCATAAATGGTTATCCGGGGATTCAATATCATTTGGATATGGGGTCTCGGTCCCGCTTTCGCGGGACGACCGGGCCCATAGCTACCTGACTGCATGGGTAGCTGTTGGAACCTTTGGCGATTTCCCAGTGCTTATTCTGCGGATAGCCGTTGTTGAAGTTTGGTTTGCAGTAAGCTGTCATAGTGGCGTTTCAACACCGAATCGGTAGGCGGTGTTGGCAATTCGGCTGCAATTTCGCGGCGTAATTGATCAAGGTCGTGCGTCTGCACTGACGAATCTTCAGGCAGAACCGCTTCTGCATCGCTGGCTGGCTGGGTCGCAGCTTCCGGCTGGGAGGCTTCCGATTCGTCTACCAGTTGTGAATGCTGAGGCGATGCGATTTTGTGCAGCGTTTCGTAGTGACGGCGCAGCACGGAGTCGGTGGGATAGGGATTGCTGAGGGCCTCTTTCTCCGCTTGCAATGCTGCCAGATAATGGCGTTTTAATACGGAATCTTCGGGTATTGTGATTACCGGCGCTGCTTTCGTCAGTGTTCTCGGCTCTTCGGTAACTGCTGTTACGATTGGCGCCTGTGGCGCGGGTTCGGCAATCGGTTCCGGCGCTTGGATGGGAGGCTCTACCGGCGTCTCGATTTCTTGCGTTATTGGAGTGGTTGGCGAGGCGGTATTAGGTTGCGAAGGAGCACTCGCTGCACGGGAAGTTGCTGGTTGAGGTGGTGTTGCCTGTTTGTTTTCCGGTGTCTTGCCGATGGGTTTGAGTTTTAGTTTGCCTTTCCAGACCAGCCAACCGACTACTGCCAGGCCTACGATTATCAGAAGTTCTATCATGATTTGTCCCCCTCAATATTGTTATTAATCCAAAACTAACTAACACCTACAGCGTTACCGATTGGCTTTCTAGGCATAGCTTCCGCCGCTTGTATTCCAAAGCCTGATGGAAGCTCTACGATTAAATCGCAGCGCTTTATACCATAGATAGTTGAAATAGTTGATTTGTCGAGTCGCAAGGCGGGCGCTTGGGCAGCAATAGCCAAGGCGCATTGTCCCTGTTAGCTTTTCTGTATTGAAAAAACAAAGTTTCAATTTTTCGATTGGGTCAATCGATCACGACTTGCAAAACATTCAACAGTGCAAGTGTTGTGTCAGTTTTTTTTACAGACAAAAATGTCGAATTTCCAAATGGAAATTTTGGTTCGGGGTATTGTTAAATTTTTATGACAATGCGTCGGGATTTTTTCCTGAAATTGCTTTGCAAAAGCGCTCTGACATTGGATTCGTAAAAAGCAATCTTATGAGAACAGCTGGAAAAAACTGATTAAGTTGATACCACGACGCAGTTTTTCTTAGTTGATGCTCAGGTAGGTTTGAACTGTAATGCACGTAATGTAAGCAAATGCTGACGTAAAAATTTACAGTTGGTGGTGGTTGAAATTGTTTCGAGATGATGATTTTTATTTAAGAAATTGTTTTATAAATTTAAATTATTTTTTGGCTCGTTATTTGCATGGCATCTATATGATTTCGTGGTATGGCTAACGGAAACTTAACCATACAAAGCATTTATAGATTGTACAGATTTATACTAGGGGGAATTATGGAAACCAAAACGATTAAAAACATACTGTTGGCGGGACTTTTATCGTCAACCGCAATTTTCGGAGGAGGTGCTCAAGCGGCCTCATTTAGCGTAGCGGGTAGCCTAACAGGCGATCCTAGAACCAATAATCCGGATAACCTGTTCATCAACGTCGGCATAAATGTCCTTGACACAGTCGCTACTTGGACCGTGGATATCGCCTCGCCTTTGCATCCAAATGCCAAGCTTGACGAGTTTTATTTCAATCTGGGATCTTCGGTTAATGCTGCAAATGTTCTTTTTGGTGGGTTTTCGCCAGCGGGTTGGGTTATCAACAGTCCAGCATCGACAGTAGGTGGAGGGAACTTCAATCCCACGTTTCTTTTTGAAGCTGTTGATCCGTCAGGTAACGGAAACAACGTCACTAATGCCGTGAATTTGTCGTTTACCGCAACCTTAAACCGCAATTGGACTTTGGATGACTTTTATTCCGCAGCAGCACTACAGAGCTCGGAAGCTACGTTACCTGCCGGTCAATTGGGTGCGCATTTGCAATCACTAAGTACGGCGGGTTGTGCAGGTTGCTCGGATAGTGGCTTCCTGATCGGTAACTATACACGCGACGGCGGTGGTGGTGGTCAAGGCAGCGTGCCCGAGCCAAGCGTTGTGGCTTTGCTGGGTATGGGCTTGTTGGGCATGGGTTTGTCACGTAAAAGCAAAGTCTGATTGTCCGATTTGTTTACACATCTAAAAAACGCCGGTTATCCCGGCGTTTTTTTTTCCAGAAATTATCTGGCAGTTTTAGCAATAAGTGTTACCCCATGGCCGTTATGGTGATTCTGAAAGTAAAGTCACAGTAATGGCAGCCCAGTTTTTTTAGACTTCCTTCCAAGCAGAAAGCTAATTCAGAACATTCAAATTAGCTTACGTTCAGAAAGCCTCAAGGCAAAGAAGCCAAGGATGAGGTGTTTAAGATTTGGATATTCAAAACAAAAACCAGGGGAACAGTCATGAACAAAAAAAATTTATACATCACTTTAGGCGTTGCGCTACTGGCAGTGCCCGCAATCATTTATCTTGATAAATACCTGCTGGATCAGGAAATTTTGCAAATAAACCAGGATATGCAACAGTTGCCAGCGTCAGCTGGTAACGTCGCCAAAACCTGGAAACCGGGGCAAATTTTAGTAAAGCCCAATGCGGGTTTGGCTGATGCGGAATTTGAAAAAATTCTGCGTGGCAATCAAGGTAAAAGTAGCGAAAAAATCGGAAATTTGCCGGTTCATATCGTTAGCGTTCCTGAACAAGCGGAAGAAGCTGTGGTGCGGGCGCTATCAAAAAATCCCCATATCGAGTTCGCTGAACTGGATATGGTTCAGCCAATGAGTACGACTACCCCAAATGATCCGAACTTTGCCGGGGCTTGGCATTTAGCAAAAATACAAATGCCTGGTGCATGGGATGTTTCCAAAGCGGACGGCATTACGATAGCTGTATTGGATAGCGGCGTTGATGGTTCGCATCCGGATTTGGCTAATCATATGATTCCGGGCTGGAATGCCGTGGACGGCGGCTCTGATACCTCTGATATTAATGGTCACGGTACCGCTGTTGCCGGTACAGCAGCGGCTGTCACCGATAACGCTGTGGGGGTTGCCGGCGTGGCCTGGAATGCGAAAGTGATGCCGGTGAGGATTACTAACGATTCTACGGGATATGCTTATTGGAGCGATATAGCTCGGGGTTTGAGTTGGGCAGCAGATAATGGTGCCGATGTCGCGAATATTAGCTATGGAGTGAGTGCTAGCTCGGCTGTGTCATCAGCAGCGCAATATATGAATGCTAAAGGCGGATTGGTGGTTGTCGCAGGTGCCAACGACGGAGTCGATCCTGGTTATACCAATAACCCCTACATGATTTCTGTTTCAGCAACCGATTGGAATGATGCGAAAGCCAGTTGGTCAAACTTTGGCGCCTTTATTGATGTCGCCGCTCCCGGCACTTCTATTGCCACCCTGCTGAGAGGTGGTGGATATGCCAATTGGAACGGAACTTCATTTTCTAGCCCCGTCACTGCGGGTGTGGTCGCGTTGATTCAAGCCGCAAATCCCAATTTGGTGCCTGCGGATGTCGAAAAAGTGCTAAAAGATTCTGCCGATAAAGTATCCGGCGTTAATTTTGATCCGAACTATGGCTATGGACGTATCAATGCTAACGCCGCGGTGCAATTAGCGCTCAATACCGTGGCTAGAGATACTCTCGCGCCGACCGTAGCCATTTCATCTCCAGCCGCTGGCGCTGTGGTAAGTGGTTTGACCTCTGTGGCCGTTAACGCTAACGATAATGTCGCAGTTAGCCAGGTTTCATTTTACGCAGGCGGTAAATTGGTCGGAACAGATGGCACTGCGCCTTACACATTCAGCTGGGATTCCACGACTGTGGTAAACGGCAATATCGATTTAACGGCGGTGGCAACTGACTCTTCCGGAAACCAAGGCTCATCAAGCGCCGTGACCGTGAACGTACAAAATCAAACCACGGTAAGCACCACGGATCAAGCGGCTCCAACCGTGAGCATTTCTAATCCAACAAATGGTGCGAAAGTGAGTGGTAGCGTAGTGAATATCTCTGCTGCTGCCAATGACGACATTGCCGTCGCTAAAGTGCAGCTTTATATCGACAACAAGTTGGTGTCGTCTACCACCAGCAAAACCTTGAGCTATAGCTGGAATGTCAAGAAAGTGGCTGCCGGCAGCCATTCGATCAAAGCGGTTGCCACCGATACCGCCAATAAAACCGGTACCGTCAGTATTCTAGTCAGTAAGTAGCATTCGTATTCGGAAAACTGCCGACAGTTAGTTTTGTTGGCAGTATTGCAAAGGCAATTAAAACAGGGGCATTTCCGCCCCTGTTTTTTTCGCGGGATTCGTAGCGCGTACCCCGGCACAATATATGTCCCAAATGCTGTCCAGAATGGGAGTAATCAAAGGCAAGTGCTGGTAGTTACAATTCAGAATCACGCTCGGGGTTGACTTTAGTTTGATTGACCCGATCCTATTGATCAGGGTTATTCTGTTAGTGCTGAGTCCGTCGAATTCCAGGCGGGTGCACCCTTCCATTAACTCAGTACCCTCAAGGACACAAAGGCAAACGGTATTTAAGAGCCGGGTTAATAATGATTGCGGGTGGCGCGATTACTGGAAAGTTTTGCGATGCAATCCAGATTATCCGCCGATTCATCCGTTACAATAACGCCCATTTACCGTGACTCCGGATACCCCTATTTCAATGAACGATTCGATTATTTATGCACTGGATTTTGATGGTGTTGTCTGCGACAGTGCGGTAGAAACCGCGATCACCGGCTGGAAAGCCGGCACTACTATTTGGAAAGACATGCCAGACGCGGTACCTCGGGCTATCGTTGAGCAGTTTCGCGAAGTGCGGCCGATTATCGAGACGGGTTACGAAGCTATTCTGATCATCCGTCTCATGTATTTGGGCAAGAGTACCGCCGCTATTTACGCCAACTATTCCGCTAAAGTGCAAAGGATGCTGGACGAAATCCATTTAAGCATCGACGATTTGAAAAAATTGTTCGGCGAAACCCGCGACAATTGGATTGCCAGTGATCGTGCCGATTGGATAGCCAAGAATCCTTTGTATCCGGGAGTTGCGGAAAAATTGCGCCGCTTGGGGCAGAGGCATTTATGGTGTGTGATTACCACCAAACAGGAGCGCTTCGTCAAGGAAATCCTCAGAGCCAACAACATTGAATTGGCCGACGAAAGGATTTTCGGGATGGACCGCAAACTCAGCAAACCTGAAGTTCTGAAAGGATTGAAAGCTCAGCATCCAGGCCAGCCGATTTATTTCATAGAGGATCGCCTACCGGCACTCGATGGGGTACAAAAACACCCGGAGTTGGCGGATGTGAAATTATTCCTCGCCCTCTGGGGTTATAACCTTGCCGCAGACCACGCCGTTGCCGCGGGGCAAGCAATCGTGCTGCAACAGTTAGATACTTTTCTCAGCGACAGTTTGGGTGTCGTATAAGCCGCCGAATTCAGTAGCGGTATTCCAAAACGCTGTGGGTGTCGACGCCGGCATTGTTCAAATAATAGTAACCGTCGCCGTGGCTGACAATGCGTTGGTAGGGTAGGGTGTCCAGTTCGGCCAGATAAACGATGGCATGAGTTTTAATCAGGCAATACACCACGTCGCCTTCTCGCAACCCCATGCTCTGACAGGCCCCCGGCGTAATTTCCACCAATAAGGTCCCACCACAATCGACTTGCACGATCAGGCTTTCGCCGCTGGGGATGATCGCGCAGATTCGGCCTTTCAATTGATTCTGAATAGAGATGCCGTCAATGTAGGCCCGCGACAGCGCAATGTCGTTGGCGCGGATCGATACCTGGCTTTGGCTGCCGATCGCAAACTGCGGGCGTAGCGGCAATGCCAGAGGCAGACCGAAACTGTCCGCCATACTGCAACCCGCCTGGTAGTCGTGACTGCGGATACTGATCGGCAAGATGTTGTCGATCTGACGGATTCCCAGATAGCGCAAGATACCTTGTTGTTTGGCTACTTCGCGCAAGGAGCCGCTGCGCAGCACCTGACCGTGTTCCAGCACGATCAACTGGTCGGTCAATTCCAGAATCTCACCTAGCGACTGGCTGGCATACAGTACCGGCAAGCCGAATTCGTCTTGCAGGCGTTTTAAAATCGGTAGCAGTTGCGAGCGGTAACCATGGCCGATGGCGGCGAAGGTTTCGTCCAACAGTAATAGTTTTGGCGATTTCAGCAGGGAACGGGCTAGCGCCACCCGCTGGCGCTCACCAACCGAGAGCCGTTCGATAGGCTGGTCCAGGTTGGCGCCCAGTTCCAATAAATTGATTAGATAGTCCGGTTTGAACAGCCGGCGCTGTTTCAGGGTTCGGTAATAGGCGGCGGTTAAATTGTCGCGCACGGTTTCGCTGGCGTCGGCGCAATCGATTTGCAATACCGCGCCTATCGGCCTTTGTTCGCGCGGCATTACGATGCCTTTGCGGCTGTCGAACAAAATCTTGCCGTCCAGCGCAATATGCCCGCTTTGCGGCTGGATAGTGCCTGCGATCAACCCCAACAATGTGCTTTTGCCGGCACCGGATTGCCCGAACAGGCCGACGCTGATGTCGCCCACCGATAATTGCGTGCTGAGGTCGAAATGACCGCGACGCAGTTTGACATTCATGTCCAGCAGCATGACCACCTCCGGTGGTTAAAGCCAACCCGGCCTGGTGGCCGGGTTGCGCATTCTATTAGCCTTGCACGCCGAGAATCACCGCGCCGGCCTTGAATACTGCCGTGGCGGTTTGGCCTTTACGCAGCCCCAGCGTTTCCGCGCTATCGTTGGTGACAGTAGCCGCGATTTTGTCGCCGCCGGGCAGGGCAATATCCACTTCGGTGTTGACCGCGCCGGGCTTGATGTCAGTTATCGAGCCTTCCAACTGGTTGCGCGCTGAAATCCGGTAACCGCCGAAATCGGTGACGACGATCACTTGCGGTGCTTTGACCAACGCGATGACTTTCTTGCCGGTTTCGATGGCCAAGTTTTCAACGGATTCCTTGGTGATCGAGGCGACGATGGTTTCGCCGCCTTTTAAGCCAACATGTACCTCGGCGTTGACGGCACCGATGATGACTTGATTGACGGTGCCGGAAAATTGGTTACGTGCGCTTGTTTTCATAGTAATTTCTCGTGAAGTGAGGGGGAGTCCGTGTCATAACGGTGTTGGGTGGAAAGTTAATTGACAGCCGGTAAGGCATAGCCGTATTTCTCGATGATCGCCAATGCCGGCGGTGATTTTAGAAACGCCAGCAAAGCTTGCGCAGCCGGATTTTCGGCGCCGGTTTTCAGCAGCACCGCATCTTGCAGAATGGGCGTATGCAGATTTTTCGGGATGATCCAACCGGAGCCCGAACCGATTTTGCCGTTATCTATCACTTGTGATAAAGCTACAAAGCCCAGCTCGGCGTTGCCGGTACTGATGAATTGATGAGTTTGGGCGATGTTTTCGCCTTGCACGAATAAGGGTTGCAGTTTTTCCAATAAACCTTGGTTTTTCAGGACTTCCAGTGCGGCCGCCCCGTAAGGAGCCAGTTTTGGATCAGCCAGAGCCAGATGCGTGAAGTCGCCTTTACTGAGGATTTGGCCTTGCTCGTCCACATAACTAGGGTTGCTGGACCACAGTACCAATTTACCAATGGCATAAGTAAAGCGGGTGCCGGCCACCGCCAAACCTGATTGCTCCAGTTTCAGCGGGCTTTTATCATCCGCAGATAGAAACACCTCAAACGGTGCGCCGTTCTCAAATTGGGCGACGAATTTACCGGACGATCCGAAGGAAAGCTTGGCACTGTGGCCGCTGGCTTTTTCAAACGCCTCGGCGATCTCGGTCATGGGTTTGGTAAAGTTGGCCGCCACCGCAACTAAAGTCGTTTCGGCTTGCGTTATCGTGCTTAACGCTACCAGCGATAGGGTCAGAATAATTCGGTTAAAAGCGATAAACGACATGCTATGTCTCCTTAATGATGAAGCGGCTAAAACCGTAATTGGCTCTGCACGTAAACATAATCGACGTCGTCTTTAACAGTCGGTGCCGACGGTGCTTTTTTGGCGAATTCGCCCTTGAACAGATGTGCCCATCCGGTTTCGAAATTCAGGCTGCTGTTGAAATCCCAACGCGCGGTCAATTCCAATTGTTGACCGACAAAATCACTGCTGCGGCCGCTGCTATCTTGCAAAGCGGCCGCCGTCCAACTGTCTCTGGCCGATGCCAGCCAATAGAAACGGTGACTCAGTCCCAGTTGCACATCGCTGCGCGGAGCCGCAGTAATGCGGTAGCCGGGGGTACTGATATTGCTGCGGGCGAATGCGCCATACATCCCGGTCGGGCCGAACTCGAAGCGCCTTGCACCGTACAAGGTGTCGAAGCGTTGGTCTTGATTGTCGTTTGGGTTTTCGTCACCGCTGGCGTAGTCGTATTCCAATGCAAAACGCGGTGACCAAGGGGCGTCGAAGGTATAGCCGACATCGGCATGTTGGTACCAGGCTGCGTGCTCCAAATCGCGGCCATTGCTGGCGGCAGTACTGGAACGGACGGTGCCCAGCTGGCCGATGGTTTCGGTTTGAAAGTCGAAATTGGCTTTTTTGGGTTTCAGGAAAAATCGCACGCCGGGTGTGAAATAGCGGCGATTACGGGTGGGATTGCGGATGCTGTCGCCTTCGTCGAGATGGTATAGATAAATTTCGCTGTTGACGCCCCAGGCCAGGTTGTACAGTTCCAAAAAGCCGCCGGAAAACCAGGTGTGGGTATCTTCTTCGTCGAATTCGTGGACCTCGTTGAGAATATCAGCTGAGGTGGTAGGGTAACGATTGACCGGCATCGTTACAAAGCCGGTAAATTGCCACTGATCGTAATTCAGCAGCCGCAGTTTTACGCCGGTAAAACTGTTGATGTCGTTGCGCATCGCATTGCGGGCAATTAAGCGGCGACTGCCCAGGTTCAGCGTTTGCCGGCCGGCTACAACTTCAGCGCCGATACCACTGTAAAACAGATTTTGATCTGCCCAAGCCAAATAACCTTGAATAAAGTCCGCTGCATCCGCGTGAGTGTTATTCACGCCGGAACCACTATCGGCACCCAAGGCGCGCGCATCGAGAAATTCTGCACCTATCCTGAATTTAGCGATGTGCGCTTGCAGCCATAGCGCTGTTTGCAAGGCGATTTGCTGATCACCACCCCGGCCGTTGGCCTTAAAGTTGCCGTCCATCGTCTCGTAACGGGTGCGTTGCTCTACAGACGCATCCAGCCATTTCGGCAGATTTAGCGCGTCGTGCAGATTCCAGACCGGCTTTTCGAATTTATCGTTGCCCAGCAGGGCGTCCCGCATCTGACTGGAAAATGCTGCCATGGGCGGCTTGCTGTAGGTTTTAACTTCAGCGGCTTGCATTGGGGCGCCAACTAAGTAAAAACCGGTGGCGGCCATAGCACCGAATGCGCGTTTATTAACCCGGCCCTTAAATAGCGTTCGTCCTGAGCTGGTCGAAGGACGCGCCATATCAGGCTTCGACAAGGCTCTCCTGAGCGCAGCCGAAGGGCTGATCCTGAACGTTGTACCCGTGTTAAATAGGGCCGGTTCAATAACGCCGGTCGATTTTAAGCTGTTTTTTCGCATCGTTATGACCAAATCGTCTCAAGTAATTATCGGATTCCCAGGGCGGCTATTTCCGCAAACGGATGTAGCGATTCATGCAGTTAGGACGTAGTTTAATTCGTTGTGTATAAAAGTAAATAACGAAATCGGCAAAGAGCTTATTACGCTTGCGGAAACAATGTCCGGCGTGATCTGGGATATATCGTTTGCCTCACACGGCATGCCGCCAAATCTTAAAGGCCGAGATCAGTAAAATAGCCGCCAACAGGGGCAATAGCATGGCAACGGAAACATAAGGTAATAGCTGGCTGCCGAGAAAGGCGCCGGCAATCGAGCCCACTGACATCAGCGCGATAAACACCTTTTGCCGCGCCAATACCGAAAAACTTTGATGGCAGCTGTAACGGCCGAAGCCGGCCAGCATGGTCGGCAGACTGATTGCCAACGACAGGCTGCCGGCGATTTTGATGTCCACCCCAAACAGCAGCACGATAGTGGGAATCAGTAATTCGCCGCCGGCCACGCCCAGTAGCGCGGCGACTATGCCGATACCATAACCGGCGATGCAGCCGATAACGGTTTGTTGCCAGCCACTTGACCAAGCTGTGGCCGTTGAAGCATCGTGAGCGCTCAGCAACGCCGCCGCTATGCCAATCAATGCCAGGGCGATGACCCTGTATAAGGATTTGGATTGCAATTGGCTGGCCCAGCTCGCGCCATGCCAGGCACCGATCAGGCTGCCGGATAACAAGGTTACGATCACGTCGGCGTGTGCAGCCAATTCGCGCAACGGCACATCTGCGGTACGGAAAGGCAAAGCACTGGCGACCACGATCAAACTCATGGTCTTATTCAAGATCACCGCTTCCAGCGCACCGAAACCAAACAGGCCGATTAACAAAGGCAAGCGAAATTCCGCGCCGCCCAGGCCTATCAACCCGCCCAGAGTACCTATTGCCGCCCCGCCGGTGACGGCGGAATAGGTTTTAGCTTTTGCGTTCAACATCGTGTGTTCCATTATTATCAATCGGTTTAACCGCCGCATCCTGGTACGCCGTTGCGCACGTCACTGATGCTGCATTTGCCAAAGCCAACCACTTGGCTGTCAATAACCGCTACTTTCGCGGATTTTTTAGAGCGCTTATCGATCGTTTCCTCTTCCTCGTCGGCAAACGATTTACTACTCGCAGATTTCGCCGCAGCCGCAGCGGCGGCATCACCGGCGATCATCGGGTTGCTGACTTGGGCAGCGGCGGCCGGTGCCGGATTGGTGATTTGAATATTGTCTATGCCTCTAACCGGCCCCGGCAAAATGACCTTGCCGCCGCCGATACCCGCCTCGCCGGCATCGACGTATCCGCGCGGTGTCACCAGATAAACGTTGCCAACCCGTTTGCGGTTAAAACCGGATTGCGCGCGAATGCCGCTGCCCGACACCGTGGCCGGAAATATCACGACCAGATTGCCGTTGGCATCCAGACTGATTTTGGGTTTGGGTGTCGAGATAGCCGATTTCGCGCCGCGGCCGGCGTCGATATTTCCCTCCGACGACCAGGCCGTGATGTCGCCGCCATCCAAGGTAAATATCCTTGATTGATTGACTTGTAAGTCGCCGTTAACCAGGATGTTGATGTCGCCCTCGCGTTGCGCCACCACGCCCAGTTGATCCTGGCTTTTCTGCCCGGTAAAGGCCGAAGCCAAACCGACATTGATCATGCCGCCGGGGGCCAGCAGATCGATATCGCCGCCATATAAAGTCTGTATCCGGCTGAAAAACATCCGGATATCGCCGGGTGGGCTGTTGGGAAACATATGGGCTATGGCAGCGTAGCCGCGCTGGTAAGCGGCGGCTTTTTCGTTGTCGGGCAAAGCCGCCGCGGCGACGGCGGTTGCCCGAATTTCCGTGAACAATATATCCAATGCCACAGCCAAACGGCCGGCCGTGCCGGTTTGCCGGTTCAGTTCGGTTATACGATCCCGGTAAGCGCCGTTGACGACATAGGCAGTTAGAAAGTCCTCCAAGGGCCGGGTATCGCGCTGTAAGTTGCTGCCCGCCAGCACCACCACGTCGGCGCCGGATGGCGGCAATGCTGGGTTCAACAGCGGCCCGACTGTGGTTATCCCTTCGGAGCTGCCCAGGTCGACATGGCGTCCCGCCCAAATATTCAGCAAACCCGGACCCGCCAACTGAATACCGCCGGGAGAGCCTTGCACCGCGCCGGTGACGGGGTCGCGCAAGATCGGAAACACCAGGTCGCGGCCAGCGCTGATAGTCGTGACATCGCCGGCATTGATATTCTGGATAGCCAGGCTCAGATTGTACAAATCCTCTCCGGCCCAAATATCGGTAGCCTTGGCTGCGGCTACCAACGCATCGCCGATACCGCTGATGCTGCCGTTAGCGGCAATGATGCGGTTGTGAATGGTATCGTTACTATGGATCGGTTGGGCGGCGTGTACCGTGGACACATCGCCGCCGAAAGGCGTGGTAAATAGGTATTGCGTCGCGCCCGAAGCGGTGGCGGCCGGTTCGGCGGCAGACAGTAGGCGTGCCGGATCGACATCCAGTTGATTGACGCGGGTGCCGCTGCTGTCGTTACCGATGGTAATGTTTTCGGCAGCCGTTAGATCCAGGCTGCTCTCGGCAGCGGGGTATAGCGTCATCGAGTTTACGATGTTTAATCCGCCACTTAGCGCCTGCGCACTAAGATTGCCGGGATACAAAGTCAGCAGCGGATAGTCGCTGCTTTTCAGGATTGCCCGGCCTTTGGGTGATGATGGGTTGAAGATTTTGTAGGCTTGGGCGATGGGTTCTACATCGTTATTCAGCAGCAAGTCGCCGGCCAGGGTTTGCAAGCTGATAGCGCTGGCGGCGCTATAACTGGTGAAGAATGAGCTTTTATCCAGGAATTTGGCCGGTGTCAGCGTAAACGGGTTCAACACCGTGCCAACCTCGATACCGCTGCCGGCTTGCACCTGGAATTGAGCATCGCCCAACGCAAACACCGGGCCGGCGGTATATTGGCTGCCGCCGGTGATTGATCCGTCCGCACGGATATTGGCAGCGCCTTTGTCGACGTAAAACACGCCGCCGGCGATGTCGCCCCCGGCATGTACTGCCAAATTCCCGCCGTTTTGTTGCTGCCAGAGATTTTCAATGATTTGGCCGTTTGCGGTAGTACCGACCGGTTTTGCCGATGTGGGCAGCATCACCGACAAGTCTTGAATATCCGCGCCGGCCTTGATGCTTACATTACCGCCGCCCAAGGCGCCGATGTTCTCCCTAAAGCCGAATTTCAAGTTTTGAATGCGGGCGTTGGCGCTGTTTTGCACGACCAGTCCGTCGAACATGATGCCCCAGGCCGTGGCTCTGTCCTGGCTGGTAATCCCATTGCTGGCATCCCAGTTTCCGGTGCGTTGCAGCCAGTCGGACATGAATTGCGGGCTGGCGGCGCCGATGATGTTGCGGCCGGCATTTAGGCTGATGTCGCCGCCGTCGAACGGATATTCGACAAAAAAAGCCGCGGCGACCAGCGCATTGCTGAAACTGCCCCAGCGTTCGCTGTCGGCGGCGCGGCCGGCGGTGTAAATGGTCGATGTGGCATCACTCAGGGTAATATCGCCGGCGGCGGCAACCTTGATATTGCCGGTGCCGGTGCGAACGCTGGCATTCGCCGCAACGGTTAACGAGCCGGCTTCGGCCGACGTTTGCGTGGCCAACTGATCGGCGCTGCTTAGATCGGCGCCGGCCACCAGGTTGTAATGCCATGATTGGCCGGTTTGCAATACCAGTGTTCGCAGCCAATTGCCGTTCACGCCCAGCATATTGGCCAGCTGGCTGGCGTCGTACAAGGCAAAGCCATCGCTCAGCGTTTGGCCGACGGTCAAATTGCCTGCGGCCCGCAGGCTGATGGTGCCGACGCTGTTGCCGTTATCGAAATGCCAACTTTGGCCTTGCGAATCCGGGAATGCCAAGTCCCAGCCGTTGTGAGAAATCAGGCTGCCGTTGATGTTGCCTGGGTTATAGCGGATGTTGGCTGCGCCCACATTCGGAAATATCCTGACAAACAGGGTGCGGAAGGTGGCGGATTGCGGGTTGGCGTCGAAGTAATAGCTGCCGTCCACGGTCAGCAATTTGCTGGTGGCTTCGGTTAAATTCCGAACCACGCCGTTGCTGCCGATTTGCTGTAAGGCATTGACCACGCCGGCGGCGTCGGCGAGAGAGGTCGTCCATATCGAGCCGGATTGGCGCGTCCAGCTCCTGCCGTTCAGGGATTCGCTCAGATCCAGCGTCAAATCGCTGCTGCTGACTATATCCACACCAGGTTGTAAATTAAAACCGCCCAGGCGTTGTTGCAGATCGGCATTGCCGGCGGCTGCGTTCAGATATTGCTGGGTTTCGCCGCGCCAGGCGCTAATTTGGCTATTGCTTAGCGGTATGTCTCGGTATTGCGCGGTGGCGGAGACTGTCCTGGTATCGGCCCCGATTACGCTGCCGGTGGCTATCGATACCGCCGCATCGTCGTTACCGATCCGGTTGACCACGACCTCGACGCTACCGCCGGCACCATTGGTACCGCCGGAGACATCGATGGTGGCGCCGGCGGCGACCGTCACGCCTTGATCGCCGTCCTTATCAGTATCCAAAGACGTTAAAACCACCGAGCCGCCTGGCTTGCCGGCGGCCGTTGATGCCGCATTAAGCTTGGCGTCGGTCAGGATATTTACGCTGTCGCCGGCCGATAGTCGGATGCTGCCGGCCTGTTGGCCGCCGACATCCAAGATGCCGAACACGTCCAACTTACCGGTATCGACGCTTAGCTTGAGATTGCCGGCTTTAACGTAATCGCCTGCGGCGACAGTCAGATCGCCGCTGCGTTGGCGGATGTTCCAGTCGCCGTTAAAGCCGGCATTCGCCAGATAGCTATTCAACGCGGAGAAATTAGCCGGCGAAATGGTTTTGGCGTCCATGTTGATATTGCCGCCGTGCGCACCTTGATAGCCCGTGCCGCGTATCTCGCCGGCCAGGGTTAAATGGCCCGATGCGGCTGCCAATGACAGGGTGCCGGCATCGCCGCCCGACAGGCTGCCGGAGACATCCAGTAGCGAACCGGTGTTCAAGGTCAACTCGCCGCTGGCCGATTTCAAGAAAATACTGCCGCCGCCGGTGTAGACGTGGTGGCCGGCCAGATCGACGTCGCGGCCGCTGGTATCTATGCTGCCTGAGATTTCCAGATCCTGAGCGGCTTCCAGTTTGACGATACCGGAAGCCAGTTCAATGTGCCCTTGGTGCTTGATCCGGTCGGCCGCGATACTCAATCTGGCACCGAGCGCGTTGTTGCTCGCGGCGTTTCCGGCGGCCAGCGTCGTCAGATCATGGTGGCCCAAGTTTAACGAGGTATTGGCGCCAGCGGTAGCGGTCCAAATGGGGGTGGCGATGCTGACATCGCTGTCGGCAGCGATATGTGCGGTGCCGCTGTTGACGATGGCGTTCAGGCCGGTCAATGCTAGGTTTTGGAAACCGGACCAGACATAGTCGCCGGCGCCCAATGTTAGGGTGTTGGCGGTCAAATTGAGTTGGCCGCTGCCGGTGGCGGCCAATGCCGCCGCGGTGCTACGGCAGTTCTGCAGCGTGATATTGTCTGCATTGATGGCGGCAAGCTGTTGGGGGCCGCCAAAGCCGTAAAGCCCCGAGGCATTTAACACCAAGTCTTTGAATTTCAGATGCAAGCCGCCGGCAATATCGATGGTACTGAAGCTGTTCAGCGTCAGTTTGTCTACGCCCAGCTGGTTTAAGGTGGCAGCCGATAATCGCAGGCCGTCGCTGTCGCCGGTATCGCCCAGGGAGATGTGGCTGGAACTCAGCGTCAATTCGCCTTGGCTCATGGCGATATTGCCGGAAAAGCGGGTGTCCTTGCTGGCATCCAGCAGTATCGAGCCGGCGCTGGACAGCGTTGCCCCGCTGGCTATGTCCAGTGTACCGCTCAACCCGATTAACGCATCTGCGGCGCGCACCACGCTGGCTTGGCTGCCGGCCGAAACCCTTAGCAGGGCGCCATCGCTGCTGCCATTGGTATTGACGACATTTAGATCGGTGTCGATGCGGCCTAGGCTGCCGGCGCTGCTAATTGTTGCGCCGCCGGCAACCGAGACGGTATCGCTTGCGGCCAATAAGATTTCCGGCGCCTGCAAATGGCTGTCGGCCGTTATCGTGACCGTTTGTGCGCCGACCGTTAGCTGGGTTTTTGCGTTGCCGCGGCTGCGCCGGCCGCCCAGTAACAGGCTGTCTACGCCCAGGTGGTTCAATTCATCAGCCAGCAAGAGTACCGTGCCGGGATCGACACTAACGCTTCGGCTGCTGACCACGGCCAATCTATCCGCGCTGATGTCCAGCATGCCGCCCAGTCCGCCGGGCGCGGCGGTGGCGCTGATTTGCGCGGCCATTTGCAAGCTGTTGCCGGCTAATAGGCTGAGATTGCCGGCGTCTTGCGGTAGCGAGTCGTTCGCGAAGAAATTGCTGGCCGTCGTTTCCTGATATTCGGAACGGGTGCGGGCGATGGCGCCGGATTCAACGGCAAAACCCGACCAGCGGCTGTCGACGATATTCGTCCCGGCCGAATATCGGTAGCCGGCGATGATGCTGGCACCGTCGGTACGTAAATTCTTGGTGCCGGTCGCCATATCGGTTGTATTGGCTTGCGGGGTAATCAGGTAGGCGCCGGGCAGCAAGGCATAGTGCGCCGGCAGCAACAGGTAATAGCCGGCCGCCAAACCGGAGTCAGCACTGAGATAAATACTGTCGCCGGGGCTCAGTCCGGATTTGGCGAATTCCAGCGGATCGAAGGCGGCAAAATCGGCTTGATAGCTGGGCAGCACCGCGTAATTTTGTTGGTAGCCCGTCGCTGCGGAATCCAAGGTATCGATGCTGCCACCCGGCCCGGCGATGAACTCGAAAGCCGACAAATCGCCGCCGCCGTTTAAGTTGACGACCGCGCCGCCGGCCAGATTGATGTCCGGTGCGGATAGGGTAATGGCTTTTTGCGGCGTGCCGTTCTGGATGTTGTTGTACGTGCCCAGTGGATAAATCCAATCCAGCCCGCCCTGGGTGCGGCCGAACGGAATCACGACACCATCGTCGTCACTGACCGATGTGACGCTGCCGGCGGCCAGGGTCAACGAATGGTCAGCGTTTAAAGCGATGTTGCCAAACGGTGCCAATAATACGCCACGGCTGAATATATTAGGCGCGCTGATACTTAACTGGCCGGCTGCCGACAACGGCGTATACCAATCGCCGACGCCCGGCAGAATATCGACGAGGCCGTTCGGGTTTAGTGCGGCATCCAGCTTCAAGCTGTATTTGCTGAGCGTGGTGGGATAGATTTGCCGAGCGCTCAAACTAAGATTGCCGCTGAGGTTCAGGCCGCCGATCAGGTCGGCTTCGCTGTTGGGATTAATACCGATCAGGCGGATGTCGCCGCTACTGTTCAGGCTGGTTTGCGCAAAGCCGGCGATTTCGCTGGAACCGTATAAATCGATGAGCTTGGCGTTGACGCTTAGGTCGGCGCTGCCGATTGCGGCGCCCAGATTGCCGTGAGCGGCGCGGTTCCAGCTGGAGCCTAAACTGAAGGTGTTACTGTTTAACACCACCTGGCCGCTGCCGGAGTGGCGGATCAATGGTGCATCCAGTTTCAGGTTTTGCGCCAAATTCAGACTAAGGTCGCCTTCGAAACGGATCTCGCCGCGCTCGGGGCGCGTCGGCGCATCGGCATATTGCTCGGGTTGTATCACCGCTGCGGCCAAACTTAGCGAACCGAAGCCGCCTTCCTGAACTTGCCGGGCGGAAATATAAGCTTGGCCGTTAAACGCCGAAGGGATGCCGTTGGCCGCGAGTTGTGCCGTGTCCGGCAAGCTGGGTAATTCGGCGGAAAAATGAATGACGCGGTCGGTGAAATTGAAGATTTGGTCTTCCGGTTCACCGCGGTGTTGAGCATTCAATTCCAGGTTCAGGGTGCCATCGGCCGCAGCCGAACCGTTGCCGGCGGCTGTGCTGCCCAGGCCGGCCCGGCCCAGCAATTGGCCTTGTAACAGCATGCCTTCGGCAGCGCTCAGATTGATGGTGCCGGCAGCGGATGCCAGCGTTTGCCGGCTTTTACCCTTGGCATTGAGGATGTCTATTGCAGCCTGGGTCCCAGATACGTCCATGCGGCTGCCGGCGGCTGTCAGGATGTAGCCGCGCTCGGCGTTTAAGTCTATCGTGCCGCCGGCCAGCACCTTGCCCAGCGCCAGTTTTTGCGCATTGGTCGTCCAGATTGTGGCGCCGGCGGTATTCAGCAGGGCGTTATGGCCTAAGGCAATCGCCTGATTGGGATTGTAGCCCTTGTCCAACGCGCTGGGCGGACTGCTCAATTGCAAGCTTATGTGTCCCGCCGGCGCCACCAGCGAACCGTCGATGACTATGTTGGCGTCCGATGTCAGCGAGAACTCGGCGCCAGGATCGCCGATGATGGCGGCACCGCTACCGATGCGAATGGCCCGCTCGGCAACGTATCCGCCGGCTATGCCGGCATTGTGGCTCAAGGTTAAACTCAGATCGACGGCATCGCGGCTATCGTCGGGCAGGATAGCCGTTTGCACCAGGCTGCTTAAGTCACTGCCGCTGGCAGACTTGACGGCCTTGGCTTGCAATTGCCAGTTGCTTTGCTGCAAACGAATTTGCGTGCCGTCGGCAATGCTTAAATCGCCGGCATTGGCGGTCAGCCGGTAGCCGCTGAAGCCGCCGCTTTGCAGTAGCGCCGGCGATAGGTTAAGAACATGCGGGTCGCTGCTGGCGCCACCCAGTTGGATAGCGTTGGCGGTAATGCTCAGCACGCCCCCTGTTGCAAGGCATAGGCGGAGAGTGCAGCGTTGAGGCTGAATACACTGGGTTCCAGACCGGCGCTGATCAAGGCGATATTGCCGCCTCGACCATTTTGGGTTTTGGCGGTGGCGCTCAATGCCGCGCCGGCGTTGGCGAGAATGTTAGAGCCGCTATCCAGCAGCAGATCGCCTTGGGCCTGGAGCAGAATACTCCCGCCGTCTATCGTCAAGGGCTTAAGTGTTTGCGCGTTTTTGCTATCGCTAAGGTCGTTGATCCAACTACCGCTGCTGTCGATGACGCTGCCGGCAGCCAGATGTAAACTGCCGCTCAACGCGCGGGTAGGGTCCAGGCCGCGCCGGGTTTTCAGTTCCACGCTGCCCGCCGGCGTGCGGATGGTGCCCTGGATGTCTATTTCGCCGGCCTGTAGCGACAGGCTGCCTGAACTGGCCAAGTTTAAGCTAAGGTGTTGCGGCAAGGTCAATCTGCCGCCGCTGCTGACGGCCAAGTGGTTTACGCCTTGGACGAACAAGGCGCTGCTCAGGTAAATAGGCACAGCGGTATCCAACTCGGCGCCATAGGTGTAGCCGGGATCGTTGATAAACAGCAGATCTTGCTGATGCTGATTGGACCAGGCCGTGTCTATGCTCAATATGCCGCCAGTTGCCCACTTATCGGCGGTGCGCTGGTAAGCGCTGTTGACGGTGTCGGCCAGAATATTCCCGGATATACCCAAATCGCGGGTTTTGATAATCAGGCTACCGGCATCGCCGCCCTGGTAATACGCGTTTTGGTAATAGCTGCTGCTGAGGATTTGTTGGTAGCTTAAGTTAGGATCGGCGGAGGCGATGTCGAAAATACTGCTGTTCGAACGCAGTTTGCTGGTCGTTATCTTGCCTGCTAGATAGTGTATGGAACCGCCCGAAATATCGATGGCCGCGCCCGGCTGAACGATAACGTCGCCTTCCGATTGCAGCTTGACGCTGCCGGCGTCTATGTTGCGTTCTGCGATGCTATGTTGCAGTTTCTCCAGCGCGCCGGAAATATCCGCCAGCTTAGTACCGACGCGGCTATCCACTTGCACGGTTTTGCCGTGCAGAAAACCGGTTTTTTGCAGCGGAGCGTCGCGCAGTTCGTTATTGCGTAGTTCCACGTCCACGATGTTTGCTGACATCGGCAGTTCGACATTTTTCACGCCGGATACATCAATCTTGCTGCCGGCATCCAAAATAATGCGGCTGGCATTGCCGGCTGATGTTGTGTTCAATGGATTGGATGGCGAGGCGCTGGCCGTTAGAGTCACGTCGCCGCCGTGGGCGACAACTTGCGCGCCGGATTTCAGCCGGATTTGCCCGGCTTCCAGGTCGATTTTGGATTTTGGCTGGGCTTGACCATTCACTGCGCCACCGGCGCTGGTATCCAGCGTGACGGTGGTCAAGCTGTCCGCTTCCAATGTCACGCTGGCCTGTGTGCCCAAACCGTCGTCCGTGGCCGAGGCTCTGGAGGTGCTGAGCGGCTTGAGCTGGTAACGATTGTTGCCGGCTTCCAGACGCGCGCCTTCCCGGGCCAGCAGGCGGACGCTGCCGTTTAATGCCACGGCGGTACTGGCGGAAACGACGCCTTGTTGGGTGACGGCAAACCCCATCAGCGTGGTATTGCCGCGCTCGCTGAGAATCTTGCCGACGTTTTTCACGTCGCCGCCGGTTTTTACCTCCACCAGCAGGCCGCGCAGATTGTCGTCGTCGGTTTCCTGCAAATACACCTTGTCGGTAGCGGCCGCCAAAATCACCTGGCCGTCCGCTGCCGAGATCGTGCCTTGATTTTCCACTTGCGGCGCAGCCAAGATCACCCGGCCGCCAGCGTCGGCGCTGATTTGCGCGCCTGGCTCAACCAAAATCCGGATTTTTTCGCGGTTGCCGTTGCCGGTGTTGCGATACACCGTGCCGTCGCCGGCCATTGCCGCAACCGGTTCGGTATCGTTCGGGCCGGCATCGGCATCGACCACTTTGCTGATGCCTTGCGCAAACACCTGGTCGGTGATGGGCAGGCTGGTGGCCACCAAGCTGTTGGTGTTAACCGAGGCACCGTTGCCGAATATGAAGCCGTTGGCATTGACCAAATACACTTGGCCGTTGGCGCTCAGGCTGCCGGAAATCTTGCTGGCATCCAGCTGGTGAATGTTATTTAGCGCTATCGACGCGCTGGTCGGTTGCGCGAATTGCACGCTCTTGCCGGCATCGATATTAAAGCTCTGCCAGTCCAAAACGGCTTTATCGGTCGTCTGGTTGATGGTCAGCTTTTGACCGTCGGCGCTGTAATGGGCTGAGGCCTGGCCGACATTGACTCCGGGGTGCAACGCGGCATTGGTCAGATCGGCGCCGCCGGCATTGATAGCAACGGGTAAGCCGCCGTCGGCCCCGCATCCGCCACTATGGGAGATTGCCAACACGCTACCGGTCAAAATACGCCGAATACTGAGCCTAAGCAGCAGCTCTTTGCCGGGAAATGCGGCGGACGTAGTATTCATGCAGTCATACCGGAGAGACAGAAAAAGTATTTCTATATTTACTTGTTTATATCGCTTACGCAATACCTGAACCGTTTTCAAACGGCCTGCAGCTGAAAAATCAACCACAATTTGCCTATTAAGCTAGCTAAACAGCTATGTTTTTGCTTTTTATTTCCTTAAAAGAAATAATAAATTCGCGAATAATATTTGACCAGCTTCACATAATTGCCTTACGTTATGTCCGTCGGAGAATAACGAATAGCCTTCGTACTTGCCCGACAAGGGTTGTAATCGCTACGGATAGATTGATGCCGGCAAGCCTTTGCACCATGGACACGTAACGGGACTACGGTCTCTTTTAATTGATGAGAGGTAATTTATGAAAATGGTGAAACGGCAGGGGTATCAATGGGCGGCGGCTATTTGTTTGATGGCGGGTATCAATACTGCGCAGGCGGCGATTGACAATGGCGCGCCGTTAATTCAAGCCGGCGGTACCGGTTCGGCTGGCGAGTTGTTTTTGAACGTTTGGGATCAAGCTGCTGCAACCTCTTACAGTATCGATTTAGGTACCACGGTAGGCGATTTTTTGAGCGGTAACTTGTCACCCACATTCGGACATCTGGATCAACGGTTCATAGACTGGGCGGCTACCACTAGCGATCCGCTGATATTCAATGTGGCCAGTAACAATTCCTATGTCGGTTTTCAGGATCCGAACATGGGTGTGCTGTTGAGCCGGAGAACCGGTGCTTCCGATCCGGGCCATATTACCGTGAGTACTCTTTTAACTTGGAACACCCGTGTCAGAGATAGGGCCATAGCACTGAATATCGCTGAAGTCGCGCAAAACCCAGGGGCTACCGCGACCGACTATGCCGCGAACCTCAGCGAAGTCACAACAACCGGTGCATCCTCTTATTTTGGTTATACGTTTTGGACTAAGACTATGGGTATCAGCGGGTGGGACGGCAGCGCCAAGGTCAGAAGCAGCGGTGTGGAAGATGAAACACTGGATTTCTACTTCGTTCATTCCCCAGGTGGCAGCGTCGTCGCTAGCACCAGAGCGGTATTCGATAAGTTGGAAGGTCAATTCAGCCTTGACATAGCTAATGCCAAGCTGGTTTGGACGCCTACGGTCACCGCCGTGCCGTTGCCTGGTGCGGTCTGGTTATTCCTGGGCGGTCTGGTCAGTCTACTTAGGCTGCAAAAACGCGTCGTTGCAGAAGTTTGAGCGTATCTATTATCTATATCTAGGAGTTTAAAATGTTTACATCATTTCCAACCCGATTGCTGGCTGCCGGGCTTATGCTGGCGGCGACGGCCGGGGCCTGGGCTTTGACGCCGGCGGCGGGTGCGCCGGAACTTAGCCTGTACATTCCCGGTTCGCAATCCAACGATCCCGCTTTCGGCTTTTTGGTAGGTAACACCACGGTTGCCAATGCCTTATGCGTCGACAATGCCACTACCACCGGTGCCGGCACGACCACGCATATCTATTTTTATACGCCCTCGACAGCGGACAAAGCCGTCAACGACCAATATTCTGCCATTTACTGTAATACCGACGACACCAAAATTCCCGGGCTGACCGGTGGTAGCGGCGCACACCATACCACCCGGTTGTGGATTTCCCGGCGGCGGCTCGGTGCTTCTTTCGTTGGTCTGGACGCAGTTGCTAACGGCACGCTGTTGACTTATCTAAAAGATCCGACGGCGGCGGTGTGCAGCGCGTTCAACGGTTCATACTCATCCGGCGGCTCGACGTTTCAATGGAATTATTCCTGTACTAAGGCCTCGCCCGGGATTACCGCCACCGCGGCAACCTCCGATGTAACAGCCGATGTATTCCGCGGTGTGGATAACGTGACACCGGGATTTGCCGATATCGATGCCAATTCGCTGAATAATAAGTTTGCGTTGGGCGGCCATATCATCGGTACGCCGGTGACCTTAAAACTGCGTAATGCCTTGCAGTATGCGCAAATTCAGAGCGGTTCTCTACCCGGTACTTGCACGGTTGGCGACGAATCGGCGGTTTGCGTCCCCAGCTTGTCCAAGGAAATCCTGGTCAGCTTATTCAGCGGAACAATCATCGATTGGAGTACGCTGCAAGTGAAAGTGGGTGGTGTCGCCAAGGATTTGACGCAAGTGGTCGCTGATGGCGTTACAGCGGGCGTTAGCGGGTTGTCCAATCCGTTAGATAGTATCGTGCACATTTGCCGCCGCGAAAATGGCGCCGGCCAGCAAGTCGCATTATTAGCCAGCGTGTTGAAATCTCCATGTTTGGGAGGGGATTCGTCGCCCAAATTAGTCGAGCCCGGCGGATTTAACGACGTGCAATACGCCACCAGTCTGGGGGCCGTGGATAACTGCCTGAAAGATTTTAACGATGGTACGAATAGCTGGTTTGGTACCACCAACCCCGCGCCGTTCCCCAATCCGCCGGCTACCAGTACGCCGCATGGCAACCAATGGGCAATCAGTATTCAAACCACCGAACGTAATGCCAGCCGCGGTGCGAACTACCGGTTTATTAAAATCGACGGCGCATTGCCGACCGGTGAGCAAGTCTATCTGGGCCATTATCCTTTGGTGGGCGAGTATGCGCTGTCCTGGAAAAACAATGTCAGTGCCAATCAAAACAAAGCCTTGCTGGCTTTGAAAGACTACAGCAGCTTGCCGTCCACCATCGTTAGCCGCAACGGCACCTTGAGTAACCATAGCTGGGGACAAGCCGGGTATATCGCATTAAGCGCCAACGGCCACACGCCACCGGCCACTTGGAGTGCGGCAAATCCGGTTACGCCCTACACGCGCTCTCTGAACGGCGCGCCCGACGCTTGCGCGATTCCTGTGGTCAATCCGGACTACGCCACCGTAGAGCTGCGGTAACGATATTTCCACGCCACAGCTAACGGGAAGTTGGCTGCGGTACCTCGCCTATCAGTGCGATGGATGGATAAGGTTTACCCCAGCCCGAACACGATAGCGTTAACAAATCAGGATCTTCAAGTTGACTACCAAACGGACTGGTTAGGCTTGGATGGCACACGGATGTGCACCTTCAATCCCGGCGTTGGTTAGCTTAGGCCGCCAGCGGCGTATCAACTATTTTATTCGAGGCTACAGGCATGTTTCACCGCAATAACCTTCTGCGCCGCGGGCTGATTTTTGGCTTGGCGTTCTGCTTTTCCTTGATGACTCAAGCCACTTGGGCGGCTGTCACTTCAAGTCAGTTTAATTTGGGAGGTTTTCTCAATTCGGCCAGTCCGGCCAGTTTTGATCTAACTGCTTTGGTAAGTTACGCCGCTACGCACCCCGGCTCACAAAAAAACGTCACATTGAGTAACGGCGATGTTTATACCGGCGTTTCGCTCAGCGCGTTTCTGGGCAGCTATCTAAAAACCGATCCAACGGTGCCGAAAAACGACATTCTGCGCGACTATGTGGTCGCTACCGGTACGGATGGCTATAAAGCGGTGTTTTCGCTGGCGGAAATGAATGCCTCGTTCGGCAATCACAACGACATCATCGCTTACAAACTCAATGGCGCAAATCTGACCGGCAGCGGTTTTGCCCGCATCGTGGCGCCGGACGATGTCAAAGCCGGTCGCTGGGTGTCAAATCTGGCTAGTTTGCAAGTGGGGCATATCGATTACACTCCTGCGGCGGGTGGCGTGTCCGCGCAATTCAGCGTTAACGGACAAGTGGCCAATGCCCTTACTTACGACCTGACCAGTCTGGCGGCGGCCCTGCCGGCGCACACTGTTACCGTTAATACCCCACCGCTGACCGGGGCGTCGTTTACCGGCGTTTCCTTATGGGACTTGCTGAATCTCTCCGGCATTGTCACCAACCCTGCTATTAAAAACGACATCCTCGGCAAATATGTCGTCGCTACCGGCAGCGATGGCTATCAAGCGATTTTTGCTTTGGGTGAGTTGAGCCCTAACTTCGGCAATATCTCCGTGCTGGTCGCTTACGCCGATGGCGCCGGCAATTCCCTGGGTAACAAAGGTTTTGCCGAATTAGTGGTGCCAGGCGATGAGGTCAAGGGTGGTCGTTATATTGCCAATCTCACCAGCTTGACGGTAATCAGCGCCGTGCCGTTGCCCGGCAGCGTTATGTTCATGATCAGCGGTCTGGCGGCGCTCGGTTTCGGCAGTCGCCGTAAAACAGCTTAATTAGGAGATGGCGATCAGCGTATGACACTAGTCAACGAGGACGTAAAGCTATTGCGCTGTGCGGTGCTGCTTATGCTGGTAATAGGCTTGTTAAGCCGGCCGGTGCATGCCGTTGAGAACAGGCGGCAAATGGAAGTGGCCGCACGCGGCGCGAAAGTCATGCCGTTCTCCTTGGCGCAAACCCAGCATCAATTCAGTAAAACCGACACCGGTGGCATCCAGCGGGTCATTGCCAGGGACGACTTGGATCTGCAACAAGTCTGGTTAATCAGGCAGCATCTTGAGCAGCTGGCGGACAGTTTTAACCAAGGCGATTTTTCCGGGCCGGAGAAGATTCACGGTGCGGATATGCCGGGTCTGGCCGCCATGCGCGCTGCCAAACCCGGTGCTTTGCAAATTCACTATACAGCCGAAGCCGCCGGCGCCAGTTTGACTTTCCATAGTCGCGACCCCGAGTTGATCGCCGCCGTTCACGACTGGTTCGACGCGCAATTGCGCGACCACGGTGGCGATGCCACAGCAATGCATTGTCCTCATCATCAATAAACACTTGAAAACCTTGCACCACTTGCCTGGAAGCACACGATGCCGAATGTTTTGTTAACCCAGCCCTTAAATTCCGTTCGTCCTGAGCAGGTCGAAGGACGGGCCACATTGGGCTTCGACAGGCTCAGCCCGAACGGCGTACCCGTATTAACTCGGGACAGGTTAATAAAACTGGGCTTATGCCTGTTGCTGTTGCCCGCGCTGTGCCAAGCCTGGTGGAACGACGACTGGGATTCGCGCCGGCAAAATGCCGTGGATGCCGCGGCAACCGGTGCCGACATTCGGGAGACTTTAAACGATGTGCCGGTGTTGGTCAGGCTGCACGCCGGCAACTTCGGATTTTTTGCCGAACTGGCCGAGAACGGCCGCGATTTGCGCTTTTTAAAAGACGACAAAACCCCGCTGGTCTATGACATCGAACAAATCGACGTGTTGAGCGAGATCGGTTTGGTCTGGGTGAAGTTGCCACAGGTGCGCGGCGGGGTGAGCAGCGACGACTTCTGGCTGTACTACGGTAACGCCAATGCCCCTGACGCTTCCGATCCACAGAATTTGTACGACGTGGCGCAGGGGTTGGTGTATCACTTCAAAGACGGCGAAGCGCTGCCGCAGGACGCCACTGCCTATGCTTCGCATGCCGCCGATTCCAAAGCTGTTGTGCAAGCGGCCGGCTGGATCGGTGCCGCCGCCCAGTTCAGCGGTGCCGGGCCGATTCTGGTCAATCCTGCGCCGCAACTGGCCATAGCCCCGGATAAAGGTTGGACTTTCTCGGCCTGGCTGAAGATCGATCAGCCGCAGAACGGCGCGAATCTATTGGAAGCCCGCGAAGCCGGCAACGGCATCGAACTGAGCATTCAAGGTAACGCGTTGAGCGCAAAATGGGCGAACGGTGCAAGCACCGCGGCGGTTAATCTGGCGCTGGGCCGCTGGCAACATGTCGCGGTCACCGTCAAAGCCGATCAAATGCTGTTGTATGTCGATGGCGTGCCGGTCGGTAATGCCGCCATCTCGCCAACCGCCGTTAACCCGGCTATCGTCATCGGCCGCAATCTGGTCGGTTTGCTTGACGAAGTGCAAATCGCCGCCACCGCCCGCAGTGCCGATTGGCTGAAGCTGAGCTTTCGCAGCCAAAGCCCGGATTTCTCGGTCTTGAGTTACGGCCAGGATGAAACCAATAGCAGCGGCGACGGGCATTTCATGGTTATCGTGCAGAACGTCACCGTCGACGGCTGGGTAGTGATCGGCTTGACTTTGATGATGCTGATCGTGGCGGTGCTGGTGATGGTCAGCAAAACCTTAGTCATCAACCGCGTCAGTAAAGACAACCGCGCTTTCCTGGAAAAATACCGCCAGCTCGACCCGCGTAAACTCAGCGCGCTTGATCAGGACGAAACCCGCGAGGAACAAGCGCTGGCAGATTCCGATTTATTGACGGCTCTGGTCGGTAAACACGACCACTTTCAAAGCTCGACTTTGTATCACTTGTATCACACGGCAATCCACGAGCTCAGCAAACTGCAAGGTGGCGACGGCCAGGCGGTGACTCGTGAAGCCTGGGACTATCTGCGCGTCAAGCTGGATTCGCAAATCGTCACGGAAAGCCAGCGCCTGAACAGCAACATGGTATTGCTGACCATTGCCATCGCCGGCGGCCCGTTCCTGGGGCTGCTGGGTACCGTGGTGGGGGTGATGATTACCTTTGCCGCCATCGCTGCCAGCGGCGATGTCAACATCAACGCCATTGCGCCCGGCATCGCCGCTGCGCTGTTGGCCACCGTGGCCGGGCTAGCCGTGGCGATTCCGGCTTTGTTTGCCTACAACTACCTGCTGACCCGGATCAAGGACATTACCGCCAGCATGCGGGTATTCAGCGACGAATTTTTAGCCGTGCTGGCTATGCGCGCCGCCCAAAAACAGAGCGGAGCATAAATCATGCGAATCGAAGAAGAAGGCAAAATTTACGACGACATCAACATCACGCCGATGCTGGACGTGGCCTATGTGCTGCTGTTGATTTTCATCATTATGACCACGGCCACTGTGCAGGGCATTACCGTCAATCTGCCCAAGGCCAGCAGCACGCCGTCCTTATCCAAACCCAAAACCAAGGCTATCTCCATCACGCCGGACGGCAGCATTTATTTGGATACTTATCCGGTGTCGATCCAGGAGCTGGAAACGCGCTTGGCGCAATACAAGGCGGCGATACCGGATTTACCGGTCATCGTCAAAGCCGACGCCAGCGTGCAGTATCAAAAAGTGATTGAAGTGTTGGATGTGGTGACGCGCTTGCAGATCAGCCAGTTGGGTTTGGTGACGCAGAAGTTGGTGAAGTAGTGGGCGGGCAGATGTCGAGGCAGCACGGCACTCGACGCCAAATAATTTTGCAGAAGAATTATGACTAACAAATACGTATGGCTACGCCGGTTGCCGGTGTTGCTGGGGATTAGTCTTGGCCTGTTGATAGTGCTGGGCGTTTGCTGGTTAGCGAGCAAGGTCGAGAAGCCGCCGCAAACCAAAAAGCTGGTGCAGCAAATCACCATGATTCAACCGCCGACACCTCAGCCGCCCGAGCAACAGCCGGCCTCCCCCGAGCCGGTGACGGAAGAGGTGGTGGAAGTCTCGGAACCCGCCCCGGAACCGGAACCAGCGCCGGAGCCTGACGAGGCGCCGCCTGCGGAAGAGTTGGGCCTGGATGCCGACGGTGCTGCCGGTAGCGATAGCTTTGGATTGGCCGCGCACAAAGGCGGCCGCTCGATTCTGGGTGGCGGCGGGGGAGGTGGCAATGCCATCCTCTGGTACGGCGGACAAATTCAACGCCAGGTGGAGAACGGCTTGCAAGGTTTGTTGGCCGACACTGTCGCAAGTCGAGCCGATTACAGCGTGATTTTGGAGGTGTGGGTGGGCGCCGATGGCGGGATTAGCCGCAGCGAACTGTCCGCTGCTAGCGGCAAGGCCGAGATTGACGAAGCCATTCGCGCCGCGTTGCCGCGCTTGCATGTCAGCATCGGCAGGTCGCCGCCGGACAATATGCCGCAGCCGATTCGGCTAAAGCTCAATTCCAGGGTCTAGCGGGCTTCCCGGTCGCTTCGGCTCCGGCAACCTGGAAAGCACCGATGGGGAATGAATTAGCCCCGAAAACACTACCGATTTTTAAGACTATTGATTAAGCGACAAGCCATGAATACCGCAACGAAACCCCAGG
Organism: Methylomonas fluvii; assembly: GCF_014850975.1. GTDB lineage: Bacteria > Pseudomonadota > Gammaproteobacteria > Methylococcales > Methylomonadaceae > Methylomonas > Methylomonas fluvii. The sequence goes on from NZ_JACXST010000001.1 coordinate 1,836,688, forward strand.
TCCTGTTGTTGGCCGGCAGTCTGGCCGTGATGACAGGCAGCGTGCAAGGCGCCGAAGAGATGATTCCAGTGAAGAAATCCACCTTGGTCAATCTGGTCGATCTATTGGTGCAGCGCGGTGTCATTAAGCAAGAGGAAGGAAAAGGTCTGGTCAGCGCCGCGGAACAGGAAGCAGATGAAGCGGCCAAGGCCAATGCGGCGCAAGCAAGCAGCGGCAAAATGCCAGGTAATGGCGAACAGCCGGCGGACATTATGCGGGCGGCAGATGTGGCGATGGCCAAAGGCAAGTCCGGCAAAATCAAACATGTTGCTTACGTGCCGGAGTTTGTGAAAAAAGAAATCCGCGACCAAGTCCGTGGCGAACTGAAAGCGGAAGTGTTGCAAGATGTGAAGCAGGACGCGAAAACCGAAGGTTGGGGCATTCCCGGCGCCTTGCCGGAATGGGTGGCGGCGATCCACCCCAGCTTTGATATGCGCATCCGTTTTGCCGACGATTTTTACGGCAAGAATAATGAAGGCGGTATCGATAACGTCGGGATCGATGCCGACGGCAACTTTTTTGGTCCTTATAACTGGCTGTCCATCAATCGGGCCGCGAATACTCCGCAAGGTGGCTTAAATCGGCAGGTGGCATTAAATCCCAACGAAGCGATAATCAACAATCAAAAAGACCGCCTGCGTTTGCGCGAGCGCTTCAGATTGGGATTTGAAGCCAATATTGCCGAGGGCCTGAAAGCTGGGGTTCGCTTTGCCACCAGCAATATCAATAACCCGGTATCGAACGATCAAACCCTGGGTAACACCGGCCAGTCGTATCAGTTCGCTATTGACCGCGCCTATCTGCAATACGATTTTCTGGACGAACGTAAAACCAACTGGTTTAGCCTATATGCCGGCCGCATCATCAATCCCTTTGTCTCCACCGATATCGTCTTCGATTCCGACTTGAGTTTCGAAGGGCTGGCCGGCAGTTTTCGGCTGCCGTTAAACCGTGGCAGCAACAAGCTGGCCGGCTACAAAGCCCCCAATCCGACCGCGCGTTTTGGTATCAATCAGGGCCAGCAAACCCCGGATAGCTTGTTCTTAACGCTGGGCGTGTTTCCGCTACAGGATATCGATGTCTCGGTAAACGATAAATGGCTGTACGCCGGCCAGCTCGGTGCCGACTGGTTGCTGTTCAACGATACACGCATCAATGTCGCGGCTTCGTATTACGAATTCCAGAACGTCAACGCCCGCCGCAATCCCATTGGCAGCCACACTTACGATTGGACCGCGCCGCAGTTTGTGCAGAAGGGCAATTCGATGGTGGCCATCACCGATTTCAATACCTTAAACGGCGTGTGCGACGATACGGTGGGCTGCTTATTTGGCTTGGCGTCAGAGTTCAAGGTATTCAACGCCACGGCGATGTTCGATTATGCCGGCTTCGACCCGGTGCATGTGTTGTTGACCGCCGATTACGCCAAAAATCTGGGTTTTGACAAACAGCAGATTGCCGCCGAGTTTCTGAACGGTATCGTTAACTACACGGATAACAAACCGCATACCACGGCGTATCAACTCCGCGTGGATGTCGGCCGGCCGGAAGTCAGGCGCTGGGGCGATTGGAGCGTTAATCTGGCTTACCGTTATGTGCAGCGCGATGCGGTGTTGGATGCATTTACCGATTCTATATTTCACCTGGGCGGCACCAATGCCAAGGGCTGGGTGGCCGGCATGCAATACGGTTTGGCGCGGAATGCTTGGCTGAATCTACGCTGGTTAAGTTCGGACGCCATTGATGGACCGAAATACAGTATCGACTCATTAAATGTCGATCTGAATGCCAGATTTTAGGCTGGCGCTATGAGCCGACTATTCTCGCTAAAGTCAACCAAAGCCTTGCTGCCGGTATCGGCAATACTGCTCGGTGTGTTGGCCGGTTCGGCTGCGTTGGCCGAACCCAAGCTCGCCGTGCCGGGCGGCGAAGCCATCAAGAAAGCGCAAGGCATGATTCGCCAGCTCAGCCAGGAAAAATATGCGCTGGAAGCCGAGAAAGCTGCGTGGCTTAACGAAAAAGCCACACTGGAGGCCAAGCTGAAAAGCCTGGAAGCGACAGTCGGCCGATTGCAAGCTTTGCCAGCCGAGCTGGAGCGCTATAAAGCGGGACTGGAAGCGGTGCGGGGTAATTTGGAAGCGCAGCTCAGCCAGCAACGGCAGCGCGAGCAGGCTCTGGTGCAAAAGCACAATGAGGTGGTGATTAAGGCCCGCGACATCCGCGATGACAATAATCTGCTGGTGCAGGCGGTAAAAGAGCGTGAACAATGGATAGCCCAATGCACGGACCTTGCTCAGCAGTTGCGTAAGGTCAATCTGGACATATTGAATCAATATAAAGAAAAAGGCTTGCTGCAACAGTTGGCGGAACTGGATCCTTTGACTGGCATAGGCCAGGTAAGAACCGAGGCGGTGGCGGAAGAGTATCGCTATAAATTGCAGCAGTTGAAAATTACCCCGTTCGCAGCCACGGCGCCTGTTGCGCAGACCATCACCCCGCTTAAGGATGGGCCGGAGCCAGTTACGCCAGAGCCTGACACGGCGGAGACCGGGCAATGATGCGTCAGTTCTGGCTGCCTGCGATAAGCCTGATCCTGCACGGCATGACTGCTGGCCAAGCAGCAGAGCTGAACAATCTTGTGGCATCGCCGCAAAACCCAGCAAATTCGGCAGGTTTGCCGGAAGTAGCACCACTAGAATCCGGCGGGCAGCCACCGCATTTCGATGTGCTGGATTACCAGATCGAAGGCAACAGCGTGCTTGATGACGAAACCCTGGAGCGCGCGGTCTATGCACACTTAGGGCCGGATAAAACTGTGGCGGATGTCGAGCAAGCACGGAGCTCATTAGAACAGGCCTATCGTAACGCCGGCTATCCAACCGTGGTGGTGACGATACCGGAACAGGATGTGGAAGGTGGCGCAGTGCGCTTGGGTGTGGTGGAAGGTACGGTCGAGACTCTGTACATCAGCGGTTCGCGATATTACGCGCTGGGCAAAATTCGCGACGGGTTGCCGGCGCTGGCCGAGGGCCAGGTGCCGCACATGCCCAAGGTGCAGGAACAGATGAATACGCTGGCGCAGCAATCAGCTGACCGCAATGTCACGCCGGTATTCCGAGCCGGTTCCACGCCGGGCAAGATGGAAGTGGAATTAAAGGTCAAGGATGCGCTGCCCATGCACGGCAACCTGGAACTGAACACCCGCAACTCGGAACATACCAGCTACACGCGCTTGTTAGGCTCGTTGCGTTACGACAACCTGTGGCAGAAGTTTCATAGCGTGTCCATGCAATATCAGGTGTCGCCGGAAATCAGCGACGAAGTGCAGGTCTGGTCCGGCACCTACGTGCTGCCGACCGGCTGGAGCGATACGCGGCTGGCGCTCTACGGCATTGGTATCAGTTCCAATACGCAGTTGGGTGTCAGCGTGGGCGGGCTGTCGGTAGTCGGCGCCGGCTCCATTTATGGCGCCAGATTGGTTAAGCCGTTGCCGGGTTCATCTGAAAACATTTTGCATAGCCTGAGTTTTGGCTTCGACTACAAAAGCTTTGACCAGCAGGTCGCCAGTCTTACCGAAAATGCGCCGATCAGCTATGCCTCGTTCATGACCGGCTATGACGGCAGTCTGCGTAGCGATAGCAGCGTGACGGCCTTGAGTCTGGCCGCGCATTTCTCGATACGGGGCCTGGGCAACGATGCCAAGCAGTTTGCCAGCAAGCGTCTGGATGCCGAACCGAACTTTCTCTATTTGACCGGAGACTTGAAGCATCAGCAGCGTTTGCCGCTGGATTTTCGCTTGCTGGCCAGGGCAGGGGGTCAGGCCAGTATGTCGGCACTGATCAGTAACGAGCAATTCTCGGCGGGCGGCCCGCTCAGCGTGCGCGGTTATCATCAAACCCAGTTGCTGGGAGATCACGGCGTGAATCTGTCGCTGGAGTTACAAACCCCGCACTTGGCGCCGGCTGCCTGGGACGATAGCCAAAACCTGCGCCTGCTGACCTTCTTTGACTGGGCCAATATCTGGACCGATAACCCCATCGCGCCGACCCCGGCAACCCAGCATTTGGCGTCAACCGGCATCGGTTTACGTACCCTGTGGTTCAGGCATTTACTCGCTGAATTGGATTGGAGTTATCCATTTTACCGGCAAGGCACTATCGATCCTGGTCAGCAGCGCGTTGATTTTAGGGTGGTTTATGAGTTTTAGGTTCTTAGGATTACATCGCTATCGATGGACGTTTACTGAGCATTTCGATTGCATAACAAAAGGATAGGATTTCAATCAAACGCATTTGTCGATGTATCATGCTGATTCTTCGTTGCCACCGTTCGTTGAAAAGGTATGAAATCTACACAGATAGAATCGGACGCCTCGCTTCCGCGCCTAAAAATCACCCTTCGTTTGCTTCACAATGAAGAAATCGCCATGGGGCCGGGCAAGGCCGAGTTGTTGGCGGCGATTGAATCGACCGGTTCGATTGCGGCAGCGGGGAAACGCATGAATATGAGTTACCGGCGAGCTTGGCTGCTGGTGGATGTGATGAATCGTAGCTTCTCCGGCCCTTTAGTGCATGCGGCCAAAGGCGGACGGCATGGCGGCGGGACTACGTTGACGCCGTTGGGGCAACATGTATTGGATCAGTATACAAAGATGTCCGCCGCGGTGAATCATACTGCGCAGGCCTATCTGCCTTTGTTTGAAGGCTTGATGTCCAAGCAGGTGGATGAGAATCCCGTAGATGAGTAAGGTGTTTTCCAGGGACTGGATTGAGGGTGAATTACGTTTGATAGGCGCTTTGGATACCCGGATGATCGGTTTATTGCGAGCAATAGACGAAACGGGATCCATCAATCGGGCGGCTAGGCAGGTGGGTTTGAGTTACAAAGGCGCCTGGCAGATGATAGAGCGCGCAAATAATCTGGCGCCTCGAGCGTTGATCTCCACCGCGATTGGTGGCAGCAAGGGCGGCGGTACTTGTCTGACGGAAGCGGGGCGCGGTTTGTTGGAATTGTTTACCCGCCTGGAAGGACAGCATAGGCAGTTTTTACGGCAACTCAATCAAAGTTTGCTGGACGATCCCGAGGTCGTGTTATTGCTGAGGCGGCAGGTGATCAAAAATACTGCCAGAAACCAGTTATTCGGCAATATTACCGCTATAGAGCGTGGTGCAGTGAATGCCGAAGTGTATGTGACGTTGAAGGGAGGCGAACGTGTGGTGATCAGCGTGACGCTGCCCTCACTCGAGTATCTTGGCGTTAACATCGGCGGCGATGCGGTATTGCTGATCAATCCGTCGGATATTCTCGTGGACGATGGTGGTGAGCGTATTTTGGTGTCGGCCCGTAATCGTCTGGATGGCCATGTTATTCGCGTGCAATTTGACGGCGTGGATTCGGAAGTGATTATCCAGTTGTCGAGTGGCGAAACGATAGCCGCCACCGTTACGCAAACCAGTGCCGAAGTCCTGGACTTAAAACCTGGCTGCAAAGCCAGTGCGGTGTTTAAAAGTAGTGCGGTGATTCTGGCTGTGCTCAACGCGCCGCGTGCTGCTTAGAACGTGCGCTTCAGTCTTTCGTTATAAATCTTACAAAATCCAAATACTTGCCGATCGGCAATTGTCGTGTTTGCGACATTGTCGGGTCGCTTCGCCGCCAAACTGCCGGTTTCCGCGAATTATTCCCATCAGAAAACCAAGCAAAAACCGTCTCAACCATGGGTTTGATATGGTTTTATCGTCCTGGCAAGTGTTTTGCTTGCATGCTGTTAACGACTTTTCATTCATTACCTTTCATTGGGGATTTAAGCAAATGCTACTTGAAAAATACGACAGCCAAGGGCTTTTATGGATCACAACCTTAGTTGGCAAAACCAGCACAGCCGGGCTTTCGGCGTTTCGCGGCGACTTGGTGTTGGTCGAAGGCGAGTTGCGTGAAGGGTCGACCAATATTCGTGACCGGAAAACCCCGGAACTGGTGATCAATCAATCAGCGATATTAGCCGACAGCGACAAGATTCTGTTTATCAACGGCCTGTTTTTTCAATTGGAGGATTTGCCGGTATTCGTTGAAAAGTATAAGGATGCCTTGACTCCTGAAACCGTCACGCTGTTTTACGTGCAAAACATCGCCAAGCCGACGCAAATCGTTTTAGACGGCGTTGTCTTCAATTTATTGCCGCATCAGGAAGGCATGGTTTGGAATTTGATGCTGGAAGAGCTTTATATCGAAAAATCCGATCTGAAAGGCCAATCCGGCGAAGACAAGGTCATCACTGCATATGAGGCGGCCAAGGGCTATAAAATCAAAGCCGAGCCGATCAGTTTGGAGGCGGCTCTGTCGCAAACTATCGAGGTTAAAAAAGATTTAGCCGGTGGTCCGGTTTAGGTTTGGCATCTTTAGTCTTACGAGGGTCTTAGTGCTATGAAAAGTTTTAAAACCATCTCTACGGCCGATTCCGAACAACTGATTGCCGAACAGCAGCCGATGATTCTGGATTGCCGGGATCTGAAGGACTATCGCGCCGGGCATATCGAAAATGCCATGCATGTCCACGAGCAATTGCGCGATTCGCTGTTGAAAAAAGCCGACAAGGCCAAACCTTTGCTGATTTATTGCTATTACGGCCATGCCAGCGAGCATTTGGCGGAGATGTTCGGCGATTTTGGTTTTCAGCACGTCTACAGCTTGGCCGGCGGCTATGCCGACTGGAAAGAACAGCACAAACTTTAAGGGTGACGCTATGGAACAATTATCACGAGAACTAGCTTTGCGTATTGCACTGGCTTCGCGGATTTTGCCTGGAGTAGATGTACCGAAGCTGATCGGTGTGTTGCATGAAAAAGTCGGTTCGCCGTTGGATGACGAGAAGCTGAAATCGATTACCGTCACCAACTTGAAGACCGGCATTGGTAGTCTGGATGGCGAGGAGGACGGTGAAGATATTGGCATCGGTCTGGAAAACATCAAACTGGCAGTCCGGTATTTGTGGGGCGAGGAAGACGAAGATGAAGGTTTACCGGAAATCATGCCTTACAAAGAGGGTGATATTCCGGAATCGATTCGGGTAGCAATTGCGTCCAATAGCGGTCAGCTATTGAATGGCCATTTCGGTTCCTGCATTCGCTTTCTGGTCTATCAATTGTCCCGATCTGACATGCGCTTGATCGATATTCGCTCGACTGTGGAAGCCGACAGTGCCGACGACAGGAACCTGTTCCGGGCCAATATGATTAAGGATTGCCACGTGCTGTTCGTGCAATCGATTGGCGGACCGGCGGCCGCCAAGGTGATTCGTGCCGATATTTATCCAATCAAGGAGCCCGATGTGATCGACGCGGTGGAGAAACTCACCGAGTTTCAGAAAGTGTTTGACGCTGCGCCGCCTTGGATGGCGAAGGCTCTCGGTAAAAGTGCCGAGGAGCGGAAGCGGTTCGCTCATCAGGAATAAGATTCTGAAATTGTGCGTCTCACCCTCTCCGTAGAGAGGGTGAGTTTTTGGGGCGAATATAGTCCCACTTAGCGCCGTTCAAAATAATTCAATAGCGAAGCGCTATTGCTTTTCCATGGTTTTGATAAACGCGTCCGCCTCGTTAATGGATTTTTCCATTTCCACTACCAAAGCCGATACATCGGATTTAACCGAGTCCAGTTGACCTTTTAGCGAAGCAATGGCCTGGGCATTCAGATTGTGTTTCAGATATAGGACCTGATCGCGAAACACGCTGAGCACCGGCTCGATTTTGGTTTCGGCTTTGCGCATTGCCGCTATCAGTTGTTGATAGTGCGCTTTGGTGGCCGTCAACTTTTGCTGGCTATTCCTTTTTAGCGAGGCATTGCTGTATTGGGTTAGTTCGGTTTCCCATTCGCTGAACAATGCGTTGGAGACGTCTTCTATATCAGAGATGCGCTTGTTCACTTCCGCCGCTTTCTTGACACTGGCTTCATATTCCCCGTTCAGTTTGTTGTAGGTGGCTTCCAAATCGCCGCCTTTAAAATTGGTCATCACGGTGAATTGCTCGAGCGCCGACTTAAATTGTTGCTTGGTCTCCTCCTGAGTGTCCCGGGCTTTTTCCACGCGATGCACCATCACTTCGCGTTTGGGTATGCCGATTTTCTCCAGGCCGCTGTAATAGGCACTAGAACAGGCGGCTAAGCCAAATATCAACAAAAACAACATAAATCGTGAACTGAATTTCATAAATGCTCCGTGGGTTGGTGGAGGCATTATAAGCGGGTGTTGGTGTACTTCAACTTTGCATGGTTGTTGAATTCTCATGGAGATAGACCGAGTGCGAGAGTTCGATTGTGAATAAATTCACATATTCGACTTGGAGTTTTAAAACGCAATTAACATTAGTAAGCAAACTCCAGAGTAAATCGGGGTTACAGCGTATATCAATGTTCTTTAAAGTAAAATAATGCGATTGCTATTCAAAATTTATCTATTGCCTGTGGCGGATGATTCAATTTTAGGTTTTACTTAAGCCACGTTTTCGAACAGGGCATTGAATAAATTGTAGGATTTTTTAAAAAATTATTGGTTATTTTAATTATTATTTTTTATATTGGGTGGCGCAAATGAACGAATTAAAAAAAGATATATTTATCGGTTCTGTATCATTTTTAGGTATAGTCGCTTTTGTTTCCGGACAATTTATATTGTCAACAATGATGTTTGGAGTGGCGGCATTATGGAGTACGATTCTATTAAATAATCGTGTGCAAGCCGTTAAGAATTGAAATTTTCTAATATAGTCAGAGGCTTGCAAGCGATGTTTTTCATTGTTCGCTTGTGTTTATACTCCCGTAGCCTTGTTGGTTTACGGGAGTTTTTTTTGTCCGCATGATATTAATAGAAAGAGTTAGCGAATGCCGCTATATATAATGTTAAATTCGTAACCGTTTTTAGCTCTATTTCTCAGTGGTCGTCGTTAGCGACGCCAGTACATTTCTTACGGGTTTGAGTTTCTATATTTTCCGCAAGAAATTCAGTTTCTCTTTTATTTTTATCTCCAAACCACGATCCACCGGAAAATAATACTGCCGGGTTTTTAAGGATTCAGGAAAGTAGTTTTCGCCGGCGGCATACGCATTTTTTTCGTCATGGGCGTAACGATACTCCGCACCGCGTCCCAGTTCCTTCATTAATTTGGTTGGTGCATTGCGCAAGTGGATAGGGACTTCCAGCGAGCCGCTATTGCGGGCGTCCGCCATTGCCGCTTTATAGGCCACGTAAACCGCATTGCTTTTCGGCGCGCAGGCCAGGTAAACGATGGCTTGCGCCAGCGACAGCTCACCTTCCGGGCTGCCTAGTCGTTCGTAAGCGTTTGCGGCGTTCAACGCTAATTCCAGGCCGCGCGGGTCGGCATTGCCTATGTCTTCGGATGCCATCCGAATCACTCGTCGGGCGATATACAAAGGATCGCAACCACCGTCCAGCATTCTGGCAAACCAGTACAGCGCAGCGTCCGGGTCGGTGCCACGTACCGATTTATGTAAGGCCGAAATCTGGTCGTAGAAAATATCCCCACCCTTGTCGAAGCGGTTGGCATGGCCTAGCAACACTTCGTCCAGCACTTCCCGATTCACGGTTTCGAGGCCGTCAATGTTTTCCGCTAGATCCGCAGCGATTTGCAGAATGTTTAAACAGCGGCGGGCATCGCCGTCGGCGGCTTTGGCGATCATGGTCAATATGTCGTCTTCGATCCGTAAATCCCGACTACCCAGGCCGCGCACTTTGTCGGTCAAGGCGTTATGCAACAAGGCTTGCAAATCCTCGGTCTCGATACTGCGCAGTACATAGACCCGTAGTCGGGACAATAAGGCGTTATTCAATTCGAACGAGGGATTTTCCGTGGTCGCGCCGAATAAAATAATCGCCCCGCTCTCGATGGGTGCCAATAATGAATCCTGCTGGCTTTTGGAAAAACGGTGAATCTCGTCGATAAATACCACGGTATTCAGATTGCGGCTGTGTTTGATCTCTTCCGCTTCGGCGACTGCCGCCCGGATTTCTTTCACGCCGGCCATCACCGCCGACAATTCGATGAAATGGCAATGTGCGCTGGCGGCGATGATTTTGGCTAAAGTGGTTTTGCCGACGCCGGGCGGGCCCCAAAACACCAGCGAGTGCGGCACGCCTTGTTCGATAGCCACGCGCAGCGATTTACCCTTGCCCAACAGATGTTGCTGGCCGATGAAATCGTCCAGCGTAGTCGGTCGCATTCGGGCTGCAAGCGGTGCATAGGCGGTATTGTCAAAGGCGGTGGCATTCTTCATTTGCAGGGGCTCGGTAAAACAAATAGGCAATGACGGTATTTTTCTTTAGAATTGCCGGCCATTTTATTGATTCTAATGCCGGATTGACATGGATTTAAAATTCTTAGATTTCGAACAGCCGATTGCCGAACTCCAAGCCAAGATAGAAGAGCTGCGTAAGGTAGAGCTGGACAACAATTTCGACATATCCGAAACCTTGAAGCAGCTTGAGCAGAAATGCGAGAGTTTGACGGAAAGTATTTTCGCGGATTTGTCGGACTGGCAAATCTCGCAATTGTCCAGACATCCGGGCCGGCCTTATACGCTGGACTATATCGATCTGATTTTCACCGAATTTCACGAACTGCACGGTGATCGCTCCTACGCAGACGATCCGGCGATAGTCTGCGGCATGGCGCGCCTGCAAGGTCAGCCGGTGGTGGTGATAGGCCATCAAAAAGGTCGTGATACCAAAGAAAAAATTTATCGCAACTTCGGTATGCCGCGTCCGGAAGGGTATCGAAAAGCATTACGCGTGATGAAGTTGGCCGAGCGCTTCAAGTTGCCTATCATCTGCTTGATCGACACTCCAGGCGCTTATCCGGGCATTGGCGCTGAAGAACGCGGCCAAAGCGAGGCAATTGCCCGAAATTTGTTTGAAATGTCCAAACTGCGGACGCCGATTATTTGCACCGTGATCGGCGAGGGCGGTTCCGGTGGCGCATTGGCCATCGGTGTGGGCGATAGGCTATTGATGCTGGAATACAGCACCTATGCCGTTATCTCGCCGGAAGGTTGCGCTTCGATTTTATGGAAGAGCGCCGATAAAGCCCAATTGGCGGCCGAAGCGATGGGTATTACCTCTGATCGCGTGCGTGAGCAAGGTTTTCTGGATGAAGTGATCCGCGAGCCTGTCGGGGGCGGTCATCGCAATTTCGAAAAAATTGCAGCCAATCTGCAAGAGGCATTGTGCAGACATCTTAACGAACTGAGGCAACAAGCGGACAATATGGACCTGCTGCTTGAAAGGCGCTATCAACGTATTATGCGTTTTGGTTCGTATATCGAAGAGCCGGTCAAATAACACCGTCAGTCAATTTAGTTGTTCGATAAAAGGCCGAGTGAAATCGGCCTTTTTTGTGAGTAAACCATGCCCGATCTCAATTCTCAGGTCATCGCTGCTTTATTGCCTGTTACGTGCCGGAAAGTGTTTGTTGCCTATAGCGGCGGCTTGGACTCGACTGTACTGCTGGATTTATGCGTTGGCTTGCCGTCGCTCACCGGCAAAATTATTGCCGTTTATGTCGATCACGGCTTACAAGCCGAGTCGGTGGGATGGGGTGATCATTGTCGCCGGCAAGCAGAAAGCTTAGGCGTAGACTTTCAATTGTTAACGGTTGATGCGCGGGCCAGTAACGGCGAAAGCCCGGAAGCGGCGGCGCGCGAGGCGCGCTATCGGGCGCTGCGGCAATTATTGGCTGTTGACGACGTTATCCTGCTGGCCCAGCATCGCGAGGATCAGATGGAAACCTTGCTGTTGCAATTGTTCCGAGGTGCCGGGGTATCGGGCTTGGCTGGCATGCCGATTACCAGTGCGTTTGGAAATGGACAACTGCTGCGGCCGCTGTTGGACGTGGCTAAGGTCGATATACAGCGCTATGCGCAAACTCAAGGATTGCAATGGGTGGAAGATCCCAGCAATCAAAGCAGCGATTTTGATCGCAATTACCTGCGTAACGAAATTCTGCCGGTATTGAAGCAGCGCTGGCCGGCGCTGGATAAAACGGTTGCGCGTTCGGCCAAACTCTGCGGCGATGCCGCGCAGATGATAGAGGCTTGGGCGAAGCAGACCTTGCCCACGGTTTTCGATTCGACCGATGGTAGTTTCAATATCGCCGATTTATCAATTCTCACTGCAACGCAAATGAATTGCCTTTTGCGGCACTGGTTGGGCCGCATGGGTTTAAAGCCGCCGAGCCAGGCGGTGTTGCAAACGCTGGTTGAGCAATTAACGACTGGGCGTGCCGATGCGTTGCCGCAAATTAATATTCAAGGCCATTCCATCCGAAAATATCGGCAAAAATTGTATTGCATCCCCGAGCTGAGCCTGCAAAAGGACGCTCAGATAAAGTGTTGGGCGCCAGAACAAGAGCAAATGCGGTTAAGCAATGGCTACGTGTTGCGGAGAAGCGCCGCATCGGCCGGGTTGTCCAAAGATTTATGGCAGAATGCACTAGTGACGGTGGCGCCTCGGCGCGGTGGCGAAAAACTGAAATTGCCAGGTCGGGCGGGTCATCATTGTCTTAAAAAACTCTACCAGGAAGCAGGGGTTCCGCCATGGGAACGAGATATTAGGCCGTTGGTTTATCTGGGTGGATGTCTGGCGGCGGTAGCTGGCTTATGGGTAGCGGAATGGGCTTGGCTCAGAGCGGCGGACGCTTGTTACCAATTGGATTGGCGCGCATCCGAAAGCGTGTAATGATAGGCAACGAAAACTGTTAGGAGGTGTCATGTTGATGTTTCCCGAGATACTTCAGGCCATGATTGTGGGCATGATGGTCGCGATTCCGGCGATCCTGATCTATAAAAAGGCCGGGCTAAACCCAGCGTGGGCGGCGCTAGTGTTTTTGCCGGTCTTTGGATTGTTGATCGTGTTTTTGCAATTGGCCTTCCAGGAGTGGCCGAATTCAAAACAGGAGCGCTAGCCATGGAACTATTTTTTGTGTTGCTACCGGTATTCATGCTGTTTTGCCTGTGGTTGGGCTATCGGATTTTGGAAAAAGCCGGATTCGACGGGCGCTGGACCCTGGTTTTGTTGGTGCCGGTGCTTAACGTCATCATGATTTGGGTATTTGCGTTCAGCACTTGGCCCAAGCTACAAAATGGCGTAGACCAAGGCTTATAAGTGGCCGCCTGACATGATCCAAAAGATCCGAGGCAAGCTTCCGGCGATTTTCATTCCGGTGGTGTTATTCATCGTATTTGATGCGGTGGCGCTGGGGCTTAATTTTTGGATTTCTGAAAAGTTGGAAAAGAGTGCGGTGGCTATTAATTTGTCTGGCCGTCAACGCATGTTGTCGCAGCGCATGACTAAATCTTTGCTGATGTTGCATGTCGCGCAAACCGACGCGGAGAAGAGCAGCGCTTTTAGCGAATTTTCCGATGCCGTCGACTTGTTCGATAAAACCTTAAACGGTTTTTTGCAAGGTGGTATGACCAGTAGCGGTGATGACAAACCGGTTTATCTGGCTGCCGCCGAAGCTCCCAATACGCAAATGATTACCGGCTCGGCCTCCCAGCTTTGGACGCTGATCCACAAACGTTTATTGCCTGTTGAACACTATGGTGCCGGGATTGATGTCGAGGTTTTGCGGCCGGCATTGAATACATTGTTGATGCATAACTCGCAATTGCTGGGTTTGATGAATGAACTCACTACGGCATTGGAGCAGAACGCTACCAAGGAAGTGTTTTACCTGCGTACCTTGCAAGCTGGCCTGTTATTGCTGGCGCTGTTGAATTTTGCTTTGGTCTGCAAACGCTTGCTGGCGCAAATCAAGCAATCGCAGGGCAATGTGCAGGCCTTGCGCAATATCATCGATTCCATCGAGACCGGTATCGTTTTGTATGGCCGTGACGAATGCGTGCTTTCCGTCAATAAGGCCGCCAATCAGTTGTTCGGATATGGCGATCAGGTCTTGATAGGCAAACCTTTAAAGCAATTGATAGTGGCGGACAATACCCGGATGCTGGGGTTGCGGCGCGACAAGTCCACCTTTGTCGCCAAAATCAATACTCAAACCTTGTTCGAGTTTAACGATCAGATTAGTTTGTGCACGATTACCGATGTCAGCGAACAGGAGCGCAAGGAAAAACAATTAATGCATTTGGCGTTTCATGATCAACTTACCGGTTTGCCGAATCGTGGTTTGTTGATCGAGCGTTTGCGGCAAGACTTGTTGCGCGCCAAGCGCGATTCGACATTTTTGGCGGTACTGTTTTTGGATTTGGATGGTTTCAAGGACGTTAACGATGAAATGGGGCACGATGCCGGCGATGAGTTATTGCAAGCAGTGGCTCGGCGTTTTGAGCAATGTTGCCGTGAAGTCGATACCGTTGCACGCTTGGGTGGTGATGAGTTCGTATTCGTTCTGACCTCCTTACACTCGGTGTTGGCGGCTAAGCAAGTCGCGCAAAATGTGCTGAAAGCCGTTAATCAAGCATTTTTAATTCATAATGAGACCGTCAAAATAGGGGCCAGTATCGGCATTGCCATGTATCCCAACGATCATGCAGAACCCGAATTGTTGATCAAGTACGCGGATGAGGCGATGTACATCGCCAAGCAACGCGGCAAAAATCAGCTGGTGTTTGCCAGCGAATGTCGTTGATATTTTTTAGTTATCCAGCCCCCGGCTGAGCTTGCTTTGGCAATTTATTAACCAGGCCCTATTTAACACGGGTACACCATTCGGGCTAAGCCTGTCGAAGCCTGATGTGGAGCGTCTTTTGAACTGCTCAGGACGAATGGTATTTAAGGGCCGGGTTAATAATAAGGCAATTGCGCTATAAAACTGTTAGAATTTGCCGCTTTTCGACCCCCTTGCTATTGCTAAACAGGGCGCCAAACGTTCATGACAAAATTCATATTCATCACCGGCGGAGTGGTTTCATCCTTGGGAAAAGGGATAGCCGCTTCATCGTTGGCAGCCATCTTGGAAGATCGCGGCCTGAAAGTTACTCTCACCAAACTCGATCCTTACATCAACGTCGATCCCGGCACCATGAGCCCGTTTCAACACGGCGAGGTGTTTGTTACGGAGGATGGCGCGGAAACCGATCTGGATTTAGGCCATTACGAGCGGTTTTTAAAAACCACGATGGCCAAGAAAAACAACTTCACCACTGGCCAGGTTTACGAGCAAGTCTTGCGCAACGAGCGCAAGGGTGAGTACCTGGGCGCAACCGTACAGGTGATTCCGCATATCACCGACGAAATCAAACGCCGCGTCTACGCCAGTGCTGAGGGTAAAGATGTGGCACTGATCGAGGTCGGCGGTACAGTTGGTGACATCGAATCTCTGCCGTTTTTGGAATCCATCCGGCAAATGGGTGTGGAATTGGGCCGGGACCGGGCGGTATTTATCCACCTGACTTTAGTGCCTTACATCAAGTCGGCCGGCGAGATTAAAACCAAGCCGACGCAGCATTCCGTAAAAGAGCTGCGCACCATCGGTATTCAGCCGGACATTTTGATTTGTCGTTCCGAGCAGCCGATTCCGGCCAGTGAGCGTAAAAAAATCGCCTTGTTCACCAATGTCAACGAGAAAGCGGTTATTTCAGCTATCGATGCCGATACCATTTATCGCATTCCACTATTACTACGCGAACAAGGCTTGGACGACATTGTGGTAGCGCAGCTGCGCCTCGACGTGCCGCCGGCTGATTTGTCGGCTTGGGAGAAAGTGGTCGACGGCCTGACTCACCCCACCGATGAAGTCAATATTGCCATCGTCGGTAAATACGTCGATCACACCGATGCTTACAAATCCTTGAATGAGGCTTTGATTCACGCAGGTATTCACACTCGTCACAAGGTCCAAATCAGTTATATTGATTCCGAAACCATCGAAGCGGAAGGAACCGCAAAGCTGAAAGATGTCGATGCGATTCTGGTGCCGGGTGGTTTTGGTGAGCGCGGCGTGGAAGGCAAGATTTCCACGGTACGTTTCGCCCGCGAGAACAAAATCCCTTATCTGGGCATTTGTTTGGGCATGCAGTCGGCGGTGATCGAGTTTGCCCGCGATGTGGTCGGGTTGGAAGGCGCGCATAGCACCGAATTTTTGCCGAATAGCCCGCACCCCATCATCGGTTTGATTACCGAATGGATGGATGAAGCCGGGCAGTTAAACGTGCGCGACGAAGATTCCGACATCGGTGGCACCATGCGTTTAGGTGCGCAAAAATGTCGCTTAAAATCTGATTCATTGGCGTTCGAGTTGTACCAAAAAGACGTGATTACCGAGCGCCATCGGCACCGTTACGAATTTAATAATCAATATTTGAAGCAGTTGGAAGCCGCAGGCATGCGTTTCTCCGGTAAATCTTTGGATGGCCGCTTGGTGGAAATTATTGAGCTGCCCGATCATCCTTGGTTCTTGGCCTGCCAATTCCATCCCGAATTCACCTCGACACCGCGTAATGGCCATCCGCTGTTCTCAGGTTTTGTCGAAGCGGCCGCCAAACACAAGAAGCACTCTCTAGGGGCATAAATAAGGTTAAACATGCAATTATGTAATTTCGAAGTCGGCCTGGATAAGCCGTTTTTCCTGATCGCCGGTACTTGTGTGATCGAAAGCGAACAAATGACGATGGACACTGCCGGCAAATTGAAAGAAATAGCCGATGAGTTGGCTATTCCGTTTATCTACAAATCCTCGTTCGACAAGGCCAACCGTTCGTCATTGGGCAGTTTTCGCGGTCCGGGTCTGGAAAAAGGTTTGCAGATCTTGGAAAAAGTGAAACAACAATTAAACGTACCGGTTTTGACCGACGTGCATGAAGACACGCCGCTGGCGGAAGTCGCGGCGGTGGTCGATGTGCTGCAAACCCCGGCATTCCTGTGCCGTCAGACCAATTTCATTCAAAGTGTCGCGGCCTTGGGCAAACCGGTCAATATCAAGAAAGGCCAATTTTTAGCACCTTGGGATATGGCCAACGTCGCCGCTAAAGCCAAAGCCACCGGCAATCAGCAAATCATGGTTTGCGAGCGTGGCGTGTCCTTTGGCTATAATAATTTGGTTTCGGACATGCGCTCCCTGGCTGTGATGCGCGACACCGGTTGTCCGGTGGTATTCGACGCCACTCATTCCGTGCAGTTACCTGGCGGGCAAGGCAATGTGTCCGGCGGCCAGCGCGAGCACGTGCCCGTATTGGCGCGCGCCGCAGTCGCTGTGGGTATCGCCGGGCTGTTCATGGAATCTCATCCCAAGCCAGAAGAAGCGTTGAGCGACGGCCCCAACTCCTGGCCCTTGCACCGCATGAAAGAATTATTGGAAATGTTAGTAACGATAGACCGGGCTGTTAAATCCACCAGCCTGATTGAAACCACACTATAGGGCAAAATAATGGCAAGAATAGTAGACGTAAAGGCAAGAGAAGTTCTGGATTCGCGCGGTAACCCAACCGTAGAAGCGGAAGTGTATTTGGCATCCGGCATCGTCGGTACCGCGATGGTGCCATCCGGCGCATCAACCGGCGAACGCGAAGCGATCGAACTGCGCGATGGCGATAAATCCCGTTATTTGGGTAAGGGCGTGTTGAATGCTGTTAAATTCGTCAACACCGAAATTCGTGAAGCCGTTGTAGGTATGGACGCCAACAACCAAGCGGCACTGGACGAAAAAATGATTGCCCTGGACGGCACCCCAAGCAAAAGCCGCATCGGTGCGAATGCCATTTTGGGTGTTTCCATGGCTGCTGCCCGTGCTGCGGCGCAAGAAGCCGGTGTCCCTTTATATAAATTCCTGAACAAATCCGGCGAATTCATCCTGCCTGTACCAATGATGAACATCATCAATGGCGGTTCGCACGCTGACAATAGCGTGGATTTGCAAGAATTCATGATTCTGCCTGTCGGCGCTCCAACCTTCCGCGAAGCGATCCGTTACGGCGCTGAAGTATTCCATAACCTGGCTAAAGTATTAAAAAGCCGCGGTTTGGCAACCACAGTCGGCGATGAAGGCGGCTTTGCACCCAACTTGTCTTCCAACGAAGAAGCCATCGAAGTCATCCTGGAAGCGATCGAAAAAGCCGGTTACAAAGCGGGTGAAGACATCTACCTGGGTATGGATGCAGCGGCTTCCGAGTACTTCGAAGACGGCAAATATGTGTTGTCTGCGGAAAATCGTAGCTTTAACTCCACCGAAATGGTCGATTTCCTAGCAGCTTGGGTGGATAAATACCCCATTATCTCCATCGAAGACGGTCTGGACGAAAACGACTGGGACGGCTGGAAATATCAAACCGAAAAGTTGGGTGGCAAAATCCAGCTGGTCGGCGACGACTTGTTCGTGACCAATCCTGCCATCCTGAAAGAAGGTATTGAGAAAGGCATCGCCAACTCCATCCTGATCAAAGTCAACCAAATCGGCACCTTGACCGAAACCTTGGCGGCTATCGATATGGCTGCTGCTGCGGGTTACAGCGCGGTGGTTTCCCACCGTTCCGGCGAAACCGAAGATACCACCATCGCCGACTTAGTAGTTGCTACCGGTACAGGTCAAATCAAAACCGGTTCATTGAGCCGTTCCGACCGGGTTGCCAAATACAACCGTCTGATGAAAATCGAAGACGAGTTGGGCGACAAAGCCAAATACGCCGGCCGTAGCGCGTTTAAAATGCTGAAATAAAAAGCGTAGGTTGGGTTAGCCCTAAGCGGTAGCGAAGGGCGTAACCCAACCTACATTGTTGAGAATTCGCTATAAAAACCCTGATCGCCATCATCATCCTATTAATCGTTCACTTCCAGTATCGGTTGTGGCTAGGTGATGCCAGCGTCTCGCAGATTAGCGATTATCGAGAACGCCTGGATACCCTGACCAAGGAAGCTCAGGAGAAAAAGGAACGCAACGACTCCTTATATGCCGAGGTACTGGATTTGCGCCGTGGCTTGGAAACCATCGAAGAACGCGCCCGCTATGAGCTGGGCATGATCAAGGAAAACGAAACTTTCTTTCAAGTGCTTGAGTAGAGCATGAATCAAATTCCTAAGTGCTGGGCGGTAGTCCCGGCAGCCGGCGTTGGCAAACGCATGCAAGCCGACCGTCCCAAACAATATTTGCCGCTGGCCGGCAAGACTGTCATCGAACATACCTTAAACCGCCTGTTGCAATCCGGCGCGTTTCAAGCGGTGGCTGTTGCCATTTCGATTGAAGATCCATATTGGCCTGAATTGGCGATGTCCAAGCATCCGCATGTGATTACCGCGCCGGGCGGCAAGGAACGGGCCGACTCTGTGTTGTCCGCGTTGAAATCCTTGCAAGGCCGGGCCGCCGAAGACGACTGGGTGCTGGTGCATGACGCCGCCCGGCCTTGTCTGACGGCTTCTGATATTCATCTGCAAATTGACACGCTAAAAGACGATGCAGTCGGCGGCATTCTGGCGTTGTCTTCACACGACACGCTGAAGCACGTCGACGGCGACACAATTACCGCAACGATAGATCGCAAACATGTCTGGCGGGCGTTGACGCCGCAAATGTTCAAATACGGCATGTTGCGCGATGCCTTGCAGCAAACCGAAGGCAATCCGGCCATTACTGACGAAGCCAGCGCGCTGGAACTGTTGGGTTTTCAACCGAAGATCGTCGAAGGCCGTCCCGATAACATCAAAATCACTCGGCCGGAAGATC
Organism: Methylomonas fluvii; assembly: GCF_014850975.1. GTDB lineage: Bacteria > Pseudomonadota > Gammaproteobacteria > Methylococcales > Methylomonadaceae > Methylomonas > Methylomonas fluvii. The sequence continues at coordinate 1,856,397 of NZ_JACXST010000001.1, forward strand.
TGGCGCTGGCGCAATTTTACATGGAGCAACAAGCATGATCCGAGTCGGCCAAGGCTACGACGTCCACCGTTTCACCGACGGCGACCACATTATTTTGGGTGGCGTGAAAATCCCTTACGAAAAAGGCCTGGAAGCCCATTCCGACGGCGACGTGGTGCTACATGCGCTGGCTGACGCCATCCTCGGCGCGGCGGCTTTAGGCGACATTGGCAAGCATTTTCCGGACACAGATCCCGAATTCAAAGGCGCCAACAGCCGCGTATTGCTGCGCCACGTGTACAAAATCGTCCAAGAAAAAGGCTACAAATTAGTCAACGCCGATGTGACCATCATCGCCCAAGCCCCGAAAATGCTGCCGCACGTGCCGGACATGCGAGCCAACATCGCCGCCGACTTGGTTGTCGATGTCGATTTCATCAATGTCAAAGCTACCACCACCGAGAAACTGGGCTTCGAAGGTCGCAAGGAAGGTATCGCGGTGCAGGCGGTGGTGTTGATTGAGAAATAGCGTTGCCTGCCTATTACCATCATGATCCGTTTGAATTGTTCCGGCATCAGGTTCGGCTCTCAACTTGACGAAAAACATTTATTTGAGTGGGTCAGTGAAGTTTCCTGCTTTTTACGGGGTAATCCCCCCTGAAAAAAGCAGCGTTTAAAAGTAGAATTTTCTCGTAACAGACGAAGGAAGTTTTACATGAAGACCTCACGATTTAGTGACAGCCAGATTCTGGCGATATTGAAGCAAGCGGAAGCCGGCACGCCCGTACCGGAGATCTGTCGTGAACACGGCGTTAGCTCTGCCACGTTTTACAAATGGCGCTCCAAATATGGCGGCATGGATGCGTCCCTGATGGCTCGCCTAAAAGAGTTGGAAGACGAAAACCGGCGGCTGAAGAAAATGTATGCCGAAGAACGGCTGAAGGCCGACATCATCAAGGAAGCCCTGGAAAAAAAGGCCTAACGCCATCTTGCCTCCGCGAGATGGCGCAACCCCTGATTCAGGCCAAGCGGGCCAGTCTTCGGTTGGTGTGTGCGGCTTTAGGCATCAGCCCGAGCGGTTATCGCTATCGGTCAAAGCGCTCGACTGAAAACGCCGAAATTGCCGACTGGCTGCTACGCCTGACCGCCACGCACCGTACCTGGGGATTTGGATTATGTTTTTTATATTTGCGCAACGTGAAAGGCTTTCGTTGGAATCACAAACGGGTCTATCGGATTTACCGGGACCTGGAACTCAACCTGCGCATCAAGCCCAAGAAGCGCTTGGTACGGGAAACCCCGCAACCCTTGACGGTCCCGGATCACATCAATGCCGTGTGGTCGATGGATTTCATGCATGATCAACTGGCTGACGGGCGGGCTTTCCGTTTGCTCAACGTCATTGATGACTTTAATCGGGAAGGTTTAGGCATTGAAGTGGATTTCTCGTTACCGGCTGTGCGGGTCACCCGCACATTGGATCGCATCATCGAGTGGCGTGGAAAGCCTGACGCCATTCGCTGTGACAATGGACCGGAATATATCAGCGAGATTCTAAAAACCTGGGCCGAGCAACAGGGTATCCAGATTAACTATATCCAACCGGGCAAGCCGCAACAGAATGCCTACGTTGAACGTTACAACCGAACGGTGCGTTACGAATGGCTTGCCCAATACCTATTTGAATCGATCGGGCAGGTTCAAGATTTTGCGGAGCACTGGTTATGGATCTACAATCATGAACGGCTGGAGAAATAGTCAAATCTGGTGTATAGGCAAATTGAATCAGGCGGCGATCTGCTGATTTTCTGCGGCTTTATCCGACTCAGTAATGACAGCAATGCCATCCTGAAATCGAATGCCGTTGATCACATCCGGTAGTTGTTTAAATCCGCGTATCTTGCGCCAACTTTTTTCGGCGGTCAGTGCCAACTGGAACACTAGGCCTAGCAGCGAATGCCGTGACACGCAGTTCTTGGTCCGCGTTGTCCGATGGCGAATGGTCGCAAAGCTCGATTCGATCGGATTGGTGGTGCGGATGTGTACCCAGTGTTCAGCGGGAAAATCGTAAAACGCCAGTAACGATTCACGGTCTTTTTCCAGAATATTGACCGCTTTGGGGTATTTGGCCTCAAAGTCACGCCGGAAGCTGTCAAAGGCTTTGCTGGCATGGTCTTTGGTTTCTGCCAGCCAGATATTTTTCAAGCCAGCCTTGGCTTTAGCCTGAATCGAATCCGGTAATGCAGCCAGCACATTCGCCGTTTTATGCACCCAGCAGCGTTGCGTCCGTGTCTGCGGCCAGGTTTCATTCACCGCCGCCCAGAAACCCAGAGCCCCATCGCCGGTGGCCAGTTTCGGCGCGTCCTGTAAACCGCGAGTCTGCAAATCTTGCAACACGCTCAGCCAGGATGCCTTGGATTCTCGATAGCCATCCGAGAGCGCCAAAAGCCGCTTTTCACCGTGCTCATTGACACCAATGATCACCAACAGACACAAGCGGTCATCTTCGCCGCGCAGGGTCGAATAAATACCGTCGGCCCACACATACACATAGCGCTGATTCGACAAATCCCGCCGATGCTAGGCTTGATAATCCTCGGCCCATTGCGCTTTCAAACGACTGACCACCGCTGGCGACAAGCCTTTCGCCTCTGTGCCCAGCAGGACCGACAAGGCGTCCTGCATGTCACCCGTCGATATACCGCGCAAATACAGCCAGGGCAATGCCGCTTCCACCCGCTTGGCCTTGCGAACATACGGCGGCACTAGCGACGAGTTGAACTTGACCCCGCCGCCAGAACGATCTCGAACCTTGGGGATTTTGACCGTCACGTTACCCACACCCGTCACGATTTCCCGCTCCGGCAAATAGCCATTACGCACCACCGTTTGTCGGCCCCGTAAATCGGTCACCTTGGCATATTCGCCCAGAAACGCTTGTAACTCCGCCTCAACGGCCTGTTGGATCAAGGCCTTAGCGCCCATCTTCAACAAATCTGTCAAAGGGTCGTTGAGCGCACTAGCGCTATCCCACTCTTTTGCATTATCTTTACTCATGGCGTCTCTCATTTTGCTGGTATTCGATCTCGACAATCTCATTTCAGCAGAGGGCGCCACCTTTCTTCAAGTCCGGCTGTACTCCAGATTTAGTTATAACTCATGAACGGCCCAACATGGCTATTGGCGGCATCACTCCAAAATAAAAGTCGGCACTCGCCGCTTAACCTCTACTTTTAGACTCTGCTCAAAATGGGGGGATTACCGTATAATCAACGGGCCAGCTTCTAAACTCCGGCCAAGATAGTTATCAGCGTATGATTCAAGCTAGTGCAAAAATGGGTAATCCTGTGATGACTGTTTTTAAGCTGGTTGTTTTCATCGAATATCGGTCTACTCGCATAACTGAAGGTACAAAGCCAGCAACTCTTAATCGTGAGCTTCAGACGTTCAAAGCTGTTTTTAATGATCTGATTCGTTCTGGTCAATACGATGGGAAAAATCACTTTTCTGCTATTAAGCAAATCCGCTCTTCTGAGCCAAAGACCGTTTTTTTATCTACTGACCAGATAAAAAAGCTCTTCTCATACCTCGAAAAAAGCGATTCAGATGCTTACCTTGTTGCGTTGGTCTGTCTTGCTACGGGTGCTCGGTGGGGTGAGGCTCAGGGCCTGACCTTACGGCTCTCGGTGTCAAAGCCATTACCGACTACGGCAAGCGAGTACGATTTTACTCGACGATTGATTTGGTCACCCAGCTTGAACGAGAAAAAGCGACCGGCAATCAGGGCAAGTTGGCGTACAGACTGATGCAAGTGGACTTAGTCATTCTGGATGAACTGGGCTATCTGCCGTTCTCTCAGGTCGGCGGCGCCTTGTTGTTTCACCTGCTGTCGAAACTGTACGAGCGCACCAGTGTGGTCATTACCACCAATCTAACCTTTGCCGAATGGTCCAGCGTGTTCGGCGATGCCAAGATGACCACGGCGTTGCTGGACAGGTTGACTCACCATTGTCATATCATCGAAACCGGCAATGAGTCCTACCGCTTTCGGCACAGCACCGAGCAAGCCAAGGTAAGAATACAGGCTCGGGAGAACGCTAAGCGCGGCGGTAGTAAAAATCCATCGAATGAGGACATGTCAGCGGAGAATAACGTCTAAATAATCCATGGAAATGGATAATGAAACTTCCTTCCCATTATCCGTTTCCGTTACACTTATCCGCGGCCGGCCACTCAAAAAACCGGCTCCATCCCCTAGTCAAATTTCAACCGGTACGGGTGATCAAATTTCTCCCGGCGCCAACAGTGTTAGGTTTTTTCCTGTTCCTTTGCTAAACATTTTTACTATCTCTTCAGCAGGAACGGGTTTGCTGAGCAAATAACCTTGAATTTCGTCGCAGCCGTATTCAGCCAAAATATGGAATTGGCTTTGGGTTTCTACGCCTTCGGCGATCACTGTCATGTTCATGGAATGGGCGATGTTGATCAACATCTTGACGATTTTTTGATCGTTCTCGTCTTGGCAAATATCGATGATGAACGATCTATCGATCTTTAGGCTGTTTACCGGTAGGTTTTTTAGGTAGCTCAAAGAGGAATAGCCAGTGCCGAAATCATCAATGGATATTGCAATACCCCGGCTGCTAAGCCGTTTTAAGGCCGTCAATGCCGCCTGGAAATTATTCATCAACGTGGTTTCCGTCACTTCTAATTCCAGTTGCCTTGGAGCGATCTGGTATTCCGCGATGATTGCGAGGACTTTTTCAACAAAATCGTCTTGTTTCAATTGCACAGCCGATAAATTCACGGCAATTTTGCGATTCATAAAGCCCATCTCTTCCCACTGTTTGAGTTGCTGGCAGGCCGTTCTGATGACCCATTCACCCATCGCCACAATTAGGCCTCGTTGTTCGGCAAAATCGATAAATTCAAACGGTGCAAGTAGTCCTTTGCTGGGATGTCGCCACCGAATCAAGGCCTCCACTCCCACGACAGCTTGGGTGGCGATGTCCATTTTGGGTTGGTAAAACAATTCCCACTCTTGGTTTTGAATGGCCCTACGCAATTCTTTATCCAAGTGCAGATGTTTGATGGAGAGTTCCTGCATCTGGTTGTCAAAAAACTGGAAGCTGGTTTCAGATGATGTCTTTTTACAGAATGTTTTGGCCGTGATGGCATTGTTGATTAGGTCATCAACCGAATTCGCATCGCCCGGATACACGCTGATGCCGATGTGGCCGGTGATATAGATACTGTTGCCATCAATCTCGGCTGGGACGGCTAAAGCATCCATCAGACGCTCCACCATCCAGGTAACCACGTCCTTATTCGACAATTCCGGAATTAACACTGCAAACACGTCGCCGCCGATTCGGGAAAGCGTCAAACGTGAGATGTCGTCGCTTTTTCTGAAAGTGAGATTCAATCGGTCGGCAATGTCTTTCAAAATCTTGTCGCCGACCGCCCGGCCTAGGGTTGCGTTAATCATGCCGAACATACCGATATCGACCACAAATATCGCAGCCAAATGGCTATATCGATGGCCTCTCTCAATAACCTGATTGACCCGGTCGTAAAATAAAACCTGATTGGGCAAGCCGGTAAGTGGGTCGTAGTGTTTGGAATAATCCAGCTCTGTAGAGATTTGCGAGGCTATTTGTTCAAGTTCATCAACTCTCATCTGCAATTTTGAGACTTTACTGTCGTCCTTAGCCACTTCTGTTTGAGGTGCAGGTAGATTTTTTTCGGTCGGCTGTGGGTCGGGTTTAACTTTTTCCGCAAATTCGTTTTGCAGTTGCCAGCGCACGACGCGGTTCCGCCCCGATTCCTTGGCAACATATAACGCTTCATCGGCAAAGTTATTCAGTTCGCTCGGGTCCTCCGGTTGGTCTAGGATGCTGGCGACCCCCAAACTGGCGGTGACCCAGGGTCCGGTTTCGTAACGGGCGACCGATTCGGATTTGATACGCAAGCGAATACGCTCTGCCACCGTAATGGCTTCGTCTACGCTTAAACCCGGTAGCACGATGCAAAACTCTTCGCCACCGTAGCGGCCAACCAAATCAATTTTGCGGGTGTTGGTGGTTAAGATTTCGGCGAGCAATTTGATGATGACATCACCGGTGGCATGGCCGTAATTATCGTTAACCAGTTTGAAATGGTCGATGTCGACCATAATGCAGGATAGCTCCAAATTGTTTTGCAGGGCATCGGCAAACGCTTTTTCAAACAGTTCGTTAAATGCCCGCCGATTTAAACAGCCAGTCAGAGAATCTCGGGTGGCGAGAAAGTGCAATTCCTTGTTTTGCTCTTTAACCTGCGCTTGGCTTTCTTCCAACTTGCTGACCATGGTTTGCAATTTGGTATTGCGTTCTTCTATTTCGGTGATGTCATCTAGCGTGATCAACACGCCTTGAGGGGTATCGTTGCCGGCAAGAATGGGCGATGCATTGATCACGAATTTAAATGTGTCACTGTCAGGACTAGTCAGTTTTAGATGTGCGCCAATCGAACTTTTGCCGGTTTTTAAAACAGTTTGCCAGGGCAGGTAGGTGGCGGCAGTCGAATCGTCAGCGCTTTTCCATTTTAATTGCGAGGCCTTTTTCCCGAGCAAAGCGGTCATAGGGCTGGCGATTTTTTTCAGAAAGGCATTGTTGGCCAAGACAATTTGCTCGTGCTCATCAATGATGATGACGCCCTCGGCCAGCGTATCGAAAGCTGCGTTGACCCGGTCGGGGATCACTGCACTGGGGTCGAGTGCTTTCAAGGTTCTGAGCATGAACGCCAGGTAAATAAAAAATCCGACGATAAAAAAGAATATCGCCATTTTAAAACTGGGGTGCTCAAAAAAATCCGAGGCGGATTCGCCGGCTATTGGCGCGAATTTAAATTCAATATCCCCCCATTTTTCCGAGTCGCGGAAAATAGGCACCACCAAATGCGTGGACGTGGATTTTTGACTATCGTAATCGGCCCATTCCTTAACGTGATCGTTGACTTGAAAAATTAATTGGTTGTTTTGCAAGCGGATTCCGGCGGAAAGAATGTCCGGGCTTCTCTTGATCAAAGCATTGAGCATTCGCTCAATGCGGCGTGGCTCTTGATCGGGGGCGATGGTGGAAAATTGAATGGCTAGTGCTTCGCTGACTTGTTTGCGCGACTCCAACATAAACTTGGATTTATCCGGCATGAATCCCAACATTTCTGCCGTAAACAGCAGGCAGATATTCAGCAGTACCAAAGCCAGGCTGATGCGCATTGCCGGCAATAAAACTCCAGCCGTCTTTTTTAGGGTGTCCATGATCTTAAATGATGCGATGGCGGAATGATTAACCGAAACTCAAGCAAATAGTTTCTGATAATCACGGGGTGTCTTCAGAGTCGGAGGATACTGAGTCAAACTCATTAGCTTCATTGTCGTTTGCCAGCTTTGATTTTTTGACTGACCTCATTATAGGTAATGGATCAAAGCGTTTCAGTAAGGGCACCGTGGACATAAAGCTGGCCATTAGCGACCCAGCCCGCAAGATCCAGCTGACAAATCCGGCAGTGAGGCCGGCGCTGGTCCCCAGAATGATTTTAATATTTACCGGATTGGCGTCTGCCACGACCGATGGATCGCTCATTTGCTTGCGAATGTTTTCCAATCTATCCCAAAATTCCATTTCTTCTTGTTCGCTTAGAGTAGTCTGGCTATCAATCCTGTATTCATCGACCGATGGAGTTCTGGACTGAAAGTGGTATTTTCGGCTATTTTCGCTGCTGCGTTGTGCTTCGTTTTTATTAGTGTCTATCAGTCCGGATAACCGAGGGCTATTTCCATCATTAATCCATGCGGTGGATTCTAAGATAAATTGATTGCCTGTGGCCTGGTTATCTGGACGTGATTCACGGGCTAACTGATCGGCATGGGGGTTTAAATCAACAATGACCGCAAATTGATCGGTGGAAACGTGGTGACTTGTTGAGATATGCGTTTGAACGTCGCCTCCCTGATTTTTATCATTCAAACCATTTTTTTGGTTATAAATGATGATGTCACTAAAAGTATCCGTAGTATCGGTAGATGCAACATAGTTAATGGTGGCGGCCATTGTGGTGGAGCCCGCTAGTCCGTCGTTGGCGGTGAGGCTAAAACTCGGCGCCGTTTGACTGTTGCCATCGTCGATGAATTGCACTTGGTTGGCTGCTAACTGGGCGCTAGTAAAGCCAGTGACCGGTAATCCTGCACTGGATGCCAATTGAAAATACCCACCCGTTACATCGCCGACCGTGTAATTAAAACTGTCACTATCCGGATCGGTTACCCCAAAATTGGCCGCGCTAAGCGTGACCGTTTTCCCCTCGCTTACCGTCAAGCCCGGATTGTTGATGACCGGTGCATCATTGATAGCCGTGTAGTTGATCGTAGCTGTCACGGTGTTGGACTCCATCGCCCCGTCACTGACCGTGACCTCAAAGCTCGGCGCCACTTCATTGCCGTCATCGACGAACTGCAACTGGCCGGCGGCCAGCTGAGTGCTGTTGAAACTAGTGACGCTGACACCGGGATTGGTGGTGAGTTGGAAATACCCCCCACTTACACTGCTGAGCGCATAGGTGAAGCTGGCGTTGTCGGGGTCCGTGACACCGAAGTTGGCAGCCGAAAGGGTGACGGTCTCGCCTTCATCCAGCATTAGGCTGGCACTGGTCAGGACTGGCACATCGTTAAGCGCGCTGTAGTTGATAGTCGCGGCCAGCGTATTGGAATTAAGCCTGCCATCGCTGGCTGTAGCGTTGAAGCTTGGCGGAGCCTCGTTGGCGTCGTCGACAAATTGCACTTGATTGGCGGCAAGTTGCGCGCCGGTGAAGCTAGTGATAGCAATTCCGGGTGCGGTTATTAATTGAAAGTAACCCCCTGTCAGCGCGCTGATGGTAAAAGTGAAATCGCTACTGTCCGCATCGCTGACCACAAAATCGGCAGTGTTCAATGTCACCGTCTGGCCTTCGCTCAGGGTCAAATTGGGTGTGCTGAGCACAGGGGCGTTGTCATTGAGGTTGGTTATATTGATCGTGAAGCTTTGGCTATTGGTCGAGCCGTCGGAACTGGTCGCCAACACTGTAATGCTGTGGCTGGTAGCGGTTTCGTAATCCAGCAAACTGCCGTCTGCGACCGTGACCACCCCGGTGCTGCTGTCGATGGCAAAGCGGCCACCGGCATCGTCGCTGAGGCTGTAGCTGATGGTAGCCCCGGCATCGGCGTCGGTCACCAGTGTCGTGATGCCGACCACGGTGCCATTGGCGGCGTCCTCGGCAACCGTATTGACCGCACTGTCAGCGTCGGTCGGTCCGACGACCGGGTTGTCGTCGACATTGGTGACCGACAAGGTCACGGCCTGGCTGCTGTTGAAGGTGCCATCGTTGGCTACGACGTTGAAACTGTAATTGGTTTTGCTTTCGTAATCGGCAGCGGCGTTGAGGGTGGCTTTGCCCGTGGTGGGGTCGATGCTAAACAAGGCGGCATCGGTGCCGCTCAGGCTCCAGGTCACACTGTTGCCGTCGGCATCGCTGCTGGTGGCGGTGTAGACCACGCTGCTGATCGGACTGTTCTCATTGACGCTGGCGGTGTTGGCGGAGCTGATCACCGGGGCGTTGTCGTTGACGGGCGAATAATTGATCGTCGCGGCCAACGTGTTGGAATTCAACGCACCGTCATTGACGGTAACATTAAAACTTGGCGCAACTTCGTTGCCATCATCGACAAATTGCACCAGACCGCTATTCAAATCGGCACAAGTGAATTGCGGGATCGAGTTACCCGCTCCGCTGCTCAATTGGAAGTACCCGCCGCTGACGCTGCCGACTGTGTAGGTGAAACTGGTATTGTCGGGATCGCTGACGCCGAAGTTGGCGGCGGAAAGGGTGACGGTTTGGCCCTCGCTCAAGGTCAGGCTAGCGCTGGTCACAACCGGGGCGTCATTGCTGGCGGTGATGCTGAGTGAGCCTGAGACCACATTGCTAGTCCCGCCATCGCCATCAGTCAGATAACCCTGCAAGGTACGCACCAAACTTGAAGGGGCGTCCGAGACATTTTGATAAGTAATGTTACGGCCCAAGGCTTGCACAGCAGCCGCGTTGGCATTGCTGTTGAAGCTGATAACCAAAGGCGTTGTACCGTCGGTACCGCCGGTGAAGCTGCCGATGACGACCCCACCGTAAGTGACAGTGTTACCCGACACGCCGATTTGTCCACTGGTCGTGCCTTGGTTACGGATTGCCAAACGATCTTCCGCTTGGCCGTTGGCGCTAAACGAAACCACCAATTGGCCGCCATCAAAATTTGTTAAGTCGGCATCGGTTACGGTTGCATAAGGTGCCAATATCACGGCGCCGGCGTTTTCCGGATAACTGACGCTACCGGTTGCAAAACTCAGCACCGGCGCATCGTTAACGGCATTGACGGTTACCGCGACTGTCGCGGTCTCGGTGGCGCCGCCGGACGTCACGGTATAACTAAAACTGGTGGCACCATTACTGTTGGCGGTCGGCGTAAAAGTTAACGTGCCGTTGGCATTCAACGTGACGTTGCCGCCGGTGCTGGCGACTGTTTGACCGCTGCTGATGCTGGTACCGTCTATCGCCGAAATAGACCGGCCTGAATTCTCAAAGGAATCGTTAGCCAACGGAGCGAATGTTACCGGCGTATCTTCATTGGTGGTCACGCTGTCGTCGGCGATGTCTGCGACGGCCGAGATCGAACCGCTGATGGTATCGCTATCCGACAAGGCTCCGCCGCTGCCAGAGTTGCCGTTGTCCGTGGTCACCACGGTGAATGAAACCGCGCCGTTATAGTCGGCCGTGGCTGTAAACACTGGCGCGGTAGCCGCGGACGCAAAATAGGCGTTGATTGAGGTGACATCGCCGGTCAATACCAAGGTGTCGGTGCCGCTACCGCTGATCGAGACGCCGTTAGCCGATGCCGCCGAAAGAACCCCTGCTCCTGCGCTGACCGACAAGGTGGTGGTAACGGTTCCCGAACCGCTGTCGGCGTCTGCTATCACCACCGAACCAAGCATTTGGATCACGGAGTCTTCCGGTACGCTGCTACCGTCGCCGTAAACGGTATTGATCGGTGCATCGTTGACCGCAGTAATGCTGATAGTGGCCACGTCAAAGCCGCTCAGCGCAGCGCCCGAGCCAGTGTTGCCCTGGTCGTTAACGGACAGCGTTAAGGTATCGGTGGCGGGCGGCGTATCTGAGTTGATGGTATAGCTCAACGAACCGCTGGAGCTACCGGCCAGCAGAGTGTTGATTTGGCTTACGCTACCCGTCAACGTGATTGAACCGGTGCCGGAGCCGGAAACGGTAACTCCCGTTGTACCCGCACTGGCTGTCAAAGTGCCGGATACTACCGACACTGTCGCTTGCACACTTGAGCTGCCCGTATCGACATCCGCGATACTCAAGCCTGTGCCGTGCAAGGTCAGGCTGGTTTGTTCGGTAGCGCTGTAGCTGGCTGGGGTAATCGTCGCAGTCGGCGCATCGTTGACCGGATTGACTGTAATTACCTGAGTCGCCGTTGCCACCAAATTGCCGCCGGTTCCGGTATTGCCCAAATCATTGAGGGTAAATTGCATACCGCCCGGCCCACTGTAGTTGACGTCTGGCATGTAGTCGATGTTATCCAAAGCGGTGTTAATCGCCGCGAGGGTGCCACGGAACGTCATTGTGGTATCCGCCGAGCCATCACCAACGGAAAATGTCAATCCGACCAACCCTCCTAAAGTGACGGTGCCGTTGATAGCGGAAATCGTCATCTCCAGATTTGAAGAACCGGCATCAACATCAGAGATCGTGATGGCGTTACCAATCCAAGCCGAAAAACGCTTTACTATGTCTTCATCGGTGGTTCTAGCGCTAACGACATTGATGATTGGCGCATCGTTCACGCCGGTGATGTTTACCGTGGTGCTGCCGGTTGTCGTCAGCGCTGCGCCGCTGCCTTGAGCGCCGTTGTTGACATCGCTGAAGGTCCAGTCGATCTGCACGCTGGCGGGCGGGGTTTCGCTCCAGTTCCAGTAGACGGTGTTACGCATCAACGTGTTGACCCGGGCATTGGTGGCGTTGGCGCCAAACGTGATCTCCATTTGCCCGCCGCTGAAGCTATAGGTGCCGACCTGCACGCCGCCAACGTAAACGTTGGGGCCGCTGACGGTGACGGTAATGCCGTCGAAAGCCAAGGCGTCTTCAGAATTGGCGCCGCCGTGACGAGCCAGGGTCAAAGTTGAACCGTTGAAATTGTCGGTGCCGGACAATTCGGCGTCAAAAATTGACACGTCGGCGTCAAGCGCCACCGCCGAACCGTTTTCGATGAAGGTAGGCGAGTCATTCAGGTTGCTGAATACCGGCGCGTCGTTGACGGCCGTGATATTGATGGTCAGCGTATTGGCCGTAGTATCCAAGGTTAGTCCGCCGCCGTAGCTACTGCCGCTATCGATGATACTAAATAAAAAGCTGGTTGCGGCTGTGCCATTGGCAGCCGGTGTGTAGGTGAATTTTCCGGCTTGAATTTCGGCAGCGCTGATCGCATCCATTTCCTGTACGGCAACGCCGTTTAAATACAGGGTGCCAGCGCCGGGCAGCGATTCAATCCAGACTTGGCTGAGATTGTTGCCATCGGCGTCGGTGAATGGGAAATCGGCGGTGCTAAAGGTATAAGTCGTATCCTCGGTAACCGTGATGGTGCGGTCTTGACCGACCGGCGCGCTATCCGGTGTTGCCGTGACAACAGTATTGGAAAATTCCGAGGTTTCGTAAAACGTCGAGTAACTGGCATCGGTGCGGGTCGCAGTGACGGTAATGTACTGGCCAGTCTCCAAGCGGGCATCGGAAAAATTAAATGACATGCTGGCGCTGCCTGAACTGCCGACCGCCATGTTCATCGCATTCAGAAAGGTCCGACCCTCGCCACTGGCCGTGGTATCCGAATACACTTCGATGCGGTAATAGCTGTTAGCCGCGCCGTTATAGCTGCCGCTAAAGGTCAGATTCGTGCCATTCACGACCGCCCGGGTTAACAACATCGTGTTCAACAGACTGTTCGGGCCGCTATCGACATCGCCCGCGTCGTTCGCGGTGGCGCCGGAGACATCCTCGTTACCGCCGACCAGATTGATGCCCAGGGCCGCATTGGAGTGGATCGAGTTGCCCAAGAACAGATTAGCCGTGCTGCTGTTATTTTCCACACGGATTCCGTTTCGCCCATTGAACGCAATCAAGTTGGCTTGCTGGGTCTGTAAGCCACCGACCAGCGTGCCGTTGGCACCATCAAGAATATAGATACCATCGCTGATGTTGCCGCGATCCAGCGTACCAGTGGCGTCGGCACCGATCAGGTTGCCGGCGATACGCGTTCCGCTGACCACGTCATTGAGTAGAGCGATGCCGCGGAAATTGCTAGAGATGACATTGCCCTCGTTGGCATCATTCACGCCGTCGGCGTCAGTACCGATCAAATTGGCGTTGACCGCTGCTGCTGTACCTCCGCCGAACACCAGGACGCCGACACCGGTATTACCGACAACCGTGCTACCGTCGGCACCCAGGCCTATCAGATTGCTCTGCACCCGATTGTCGCTGACCCCATTACCCAGTTGGACACCAGTGGCGTTGCCTGAAATAACGTTACCAGCGCCCGCTAAACCACTGCCGAGCCAGTTGTCCGAGGCACCGTTCCAGAAAGACACCCCACCTTGAGCATTGCCGAGCGCCACCAGACCGGTGGAATCAGTACCGATATAATTGCCCTGCACGACGTTACCGCTTGTGCCGGCTCCGAGGAATTCAACACCGAACCAGTTATTGCCGGAAATGACGTTGCGCTCAGCCACGTCATTTACGCCGTCGGCGTTGGTGCCGATACGATTGTTGCTTGCTCCCGATTGCATCACTACGCCGCTACGCGCACTGTCGGGGACGGAGCCATCAAGATCCTGCGTACCGGTGATGTCGGTACCGATGTAATTGCCGATTACCACGTTGCCGGTTGCGCCGGCACCGGTCAGCAGAATGCCACGGTTCAGATTACCGGAGATTATGTTCCGCGCCTCGATCGTGGTGCCACCGATGGTGTTGTTGGCGCTTTCGATCGCTATGCCGGGACCGGTATTGCCCAGCGCTGCCGTGCCGGCAGCGTTCGTGCCGATGAGGTTACCGGCGATCAGGGTTCCGCTAGCCTGGGTCGATAGAGTGATTCCAGCCCAGTTCGTTGTACCGCTGACAACGTTGCCCTGCCCAGCCGACGTGCCACCCACGATATTGCCGGCGGCATTGATCCAGATGCCTTGCCCCGTATTGCCGATAGCGGCGGAGCCATCGGCATTCGTACCAATGTAATTGCCCTATATCAGGTTACCGGTACTGGTACCATTGTTGGTGGCGATCAAGATACCATCTCCGCTGTTACCCGATATGACGTTGCGGTCGGCGGCCGTGCTACCGCCGATCAGGTTGTTGCTGGAATTCCAGAGATTGATACCCAAGGCGTTACCCGCCGCACCACTGCCGGTGGCGTTAAGACCGATCCAGTTGCCCGCGATGGTATGGCCGTTACTGCCGGCAATATCAATACCATCGCCGGTAAAGTTTTGAATCACCAGGCCGCGGATAGTGCTGCCATCGCTGCCGCCGTAGAGCTGTATGCCATCCTGCACGCTACCGGCGCCGTTCAAGACAATTGCTGGTCTACTGCCGTTGGCGCTGAAGCTGTCGTCGCTGGTCGCATCCAGCACGACTTGACTGGTAATCGTCAAGGGTGCCGTCAGATTGATGCTATGCACCGACGAACCGCTGATACCGAAATAAATATAATCCGTGCCGGCGGTATTGTTGGCGGCGGCAATCGCCTCCCGCAGCGAGATACCGTCGCCACCGTCGCTGGCGATCAATGCGTTGATCGAACTGGTATCAGCCGAGGCGCTGATGGTGTCCGAGGTGTTGGTGACAACGATAGCGCCGACATGCACATCCAGGATGTCGGTATCGGTTAAAGTGCCACCGGAACCGGTATTGCCTTGATCGCTGGTGGTCAGGGTCAATTGCGCCAAGCCACGGTAATTGTTATCGGGCGTAAAGGTCAGGCCATTATTCAGCGCGGTGTTGATAGCCGCCACTGTGCCGGAATAGGTCATGCTGCCGCTGCCATTGGCGCCGCTGACCAAGGTCAGACCCGTGGTACCGGCCAGAGTCAACGTACCGTGGCTGATGCTTAGCGTCACTTGCACACTGCTGGAGGCTGCATCGACATCGGCAATTTGTAGGGCATTGCCATTGCCGCTGGAAAAGGTTTTGTTGGTATTGACGGCGGTATAACTGTTGGCGGGCAGACTGTTGACCGGGGCGTCGTTGAGGGCGGTGACTGTGATGCTCCGAATCCCTACGTTGCTGGCCGTCGTGCCGTCGGTTACGCTGAAGCTCACGGTACGGCTAGCGGTGGACGGCGCATCGCTGGTGTTTTGATAGGTAACCGAACGCAGCGCGGTTTGGTATTGGGAAACGGTGGCCGTACCGGATAAGGTCAGCGTGCCGGTGCTCGCATTCCAACTGCCGGTGATGCCGTTTTGATCGGTGAACGCCAGCACGTCCTGCCCGCTGGTGTAGTTGCCGGTAATCTGCACCGTGGCGCCGGTCAGGTTGGTGTTGTCGAGATCCTCAAGGGTTAATGTTGAGGTGATGGCTGTAGCGGCACCGTTTTCGGTATAGGCCAGTGCAGTAGCTTCGATGGCGGAAACCACCGGCGCATCATTGACAGCCGTGATGTTGACCGTTGTCGTGCCGCTGCCTGTTAAAGCGCCGCCGCTACCTTGGGCACCGGTGTTGGCGTCGTTTAAGGTCCAGTTTAGTTGCACGCTGGCAGGCGGGGCGTCGCTGGTGTTGCGGTAGGTAATTTGCCGGATAGCCGAATTGGCTAGGGTGTTGGTGGCATTGCTGTTGAACGTCAACAATAATGTGCCGTTGCTGTTTGTGGTGACCGTACCGATAATGTTAGTCGCGACAATCAGATTGCCGCCTTCGGTCAGAGGGCCAAGGCTACCAGTCACACCGAAAACATCCTGACTGTTCGCGCCGCCATTTCGAGCAATGGTCAGCGTCAAGCCATTAAAACTACTAGACGATAATTCGCTGTCGAAAATCTGTACATCGCTATCAAGAACCACACCCGTCGCGTTTTCGGTGTAACTGACAGTGCTGCCGAGGGTATTGCTGGTTGGATTAAAGGTGGTATCCAGCGAACCATCGCTGTTATAGCGAGCTATCGCAAGATCATAAGTGCCGCTCTGCGTCGTGCATCCGGCAACTACTATTTTGCCATCACCCTGCAAGAACAGACGATTTCCGCGGTCATCGGTTGTGGCAGTAAAATTGGTAGTGACTTTCCCGGTACCGCCAAAAGTGGTGTCCAAAGTGCCGTCGCTGTTATAGCGGACAACGCTGAAATCATTACTGGAACCGCTGGTGTAGCCGCTGGTGAGTAACTTGCCGTCACCCTGGATTTTGACATCCTGCGCAAAGTCACTGCCGCTACCAATTCCAACTATGACTTTGCCGGTGCCGCCAAAACTGGTATCCAGGCTACCGTTAGCGTTTAAACGTACCAAGGCATTGTCGCTAGTACCGGCTGCATCAGTAAATCCGCTAAGCAGTATTTTTCCGTCCGATTGCAGGGCAACGCTATAGCTCTGATCCGTACTATTGGTACCTAGATCAACCGTGACTTTGCCTGTGCCATTGAAGCTGGTATCCAACGAGCCATCACTGTTGTACCGGGCGACGGCAAAGTCAGCGTATGTGGTGCTGTTAAAGGCTTGACCAGCCACGACAATTTTGCCATCCGACTGTAACACCATGCTGCGCGCAACGTCGTTACCACCGCTAAAATCGGTATTGATCACCCCCGATGAACCAAAGCTGGTATCAATAACGCCATTGCTGTTAAAGCGCATGAGCATAAAATTGTTTGAATAACTGCCGGCTACCAGAATTTTGCCATCGCTTTGCACTGCAAAGCTGTAGCCATCATCCGATCCAGATAAACCGGATACCGCTTTGCCGGTGCCGTTGCCGAAACTGGTATCCAGTGTGCCATCAGCATTGTATTGCACCAGGGCCACATCATAGCCAAAGCCATTTTCGGCATAACCGACCACCAAAATCTTGCCGTTGGCCAGCACTTTTACATCCTGAGCTTCTTCCGCTCCACTGCCAATGGCTGTAATCACGTAACCGTTTCCGCCGCCAAAACTGGTATCAAGCGTGCCGTCGGTGTTATAGCGGGCCACAGCAAAGTCTCGGGTTCCGGCGCCATCGCTCCAACCCACCAAGATGTATTTACCATCGGCTTGCTGGGTGACCGCATTGCCAAATTGCATGCCGCTCATCACGGAGTAATTGCGGCCGGTGCCAACAGAAAAACTGGGGGCGTCGTTTACGGAATCCACCGAGATAGTGCGCGTTACGCTGTTACTATCGACAGCCCCGTCGTTGACAGTAATTGATATTGTGCGCTCTGCTGTACTGGGATTGTCGGCGGTATTGACGTAAGTGACACTGCGCAATGCGGTTTGATAATTGGCAACACTGGCATTGCCGGTCAGTGTCAACACGCCGGTACTGGCGTTCCAACTGCCGGTGATGCCGTTTTGGTTGGTAAAAGCCAACACGTCCTGGCCGAAGGAATAATTAGCGCTGATTTGCACCGTCGCACTGCTCAGATTGGCGCTATCGACATCGGCAAGTACCAAGCTTGAGCTAATCGCTGTCGCAGCACCGTTCTCGGTGTAAGCCAGAGTCGTGGCTTCGATGGCGGAAATGAGCGGCGCATCGTTGACTGCCGTTACCGTGATAGCCACCGTATCGGTGTCTGTTAATGTCAGGTCCCCGGCTAGTGCGGAGACTTCCACCCCAGTCAAAGCGCGGTTATAAATCCGTGCTTCGTCGATCTTGCCATTGAAATCGTAGGTAGTATCACCGTTTCCGTGCTTGCCTATAAAACTGTTGGTTGCCAGGCTGTAAGCAATGGATGTGGTGTAAGCGGTAGAGGCCACGGCAACGCCGTCGATATAAACCGTTTGGGTATGGGCTGCGCTGTCGATGGTGTATGCGACATGGTGCCAGCCGGTCCCTGCCAAGGTCGTGGTCGCCTCGGTAAATCTGTACGTCCCGCTATCGACATAACTGCCTTTGATTTTGCCGCCGGTATCCAGGCGCAGTATCACGTTGTCACCCAGCGAAATGACTTCCGCGCCTCCGGTGTCGGCAGTCGTCAAGTTTACCCAGGCCGCCAGGGTTACACTGGATGGCTGGCCATAAAGCCCGGTAGTTTGAACATAACCGTCGCCAGCCAAACTCAACACATTGCCTCGGGTAGCGTCACTGACTGCCGTACCGTTGACGACCGAGGCCGTATAGCCTGCCGCCTGACTGCTATCGGTACCCAGAGTGCTGGTGTTCTCGAAAGCGTAACGTCCCAAAAGCCCGGTATCGATATCCAAACTCAACAGTACCGAGTCTTTGGTGGCTACTGTCAGGGTTGCGCCGCCGCTGTATTCGGCAGTGGGCGTGAAGTTTAGGCCATTGAGCGCCGTGTTGATGGCGCTGGCCGTGCCACGAAGCGTCATGGTGCTGTCGGCGGTGCCGTCGCCGGCTACAAAGGTCAAGCCGGTGGTGCCAGCCAAGGTCAGCATGCCGTTGGTGATTGTCAGGGTAATTTGGTTGTTTGAGCCGCCGGCATTTGCATCGGCTATCGTTATCGCATTGCCATTGGCCGATGAGAACACTTTGGCGGTGTCCTCATTCGTCGTTTGTGCTGTGGGTACTGTATTCACTGGAGTGCTGTTTATACTTGCTTTGACAGATACCGCACCTATCGACCAATCGGCAGCAAGTAACGCTGAACCGCTCATCGTTACTGAGCTCGCGCCTTCCTCCACGGAAGAGCCTGCCTTTGCCGTAGACAACAGGGAAGAGCTAGTCCATTGCGAAGTTTGCCCGGTACCCGTTGTATCCGCTGAAATAGCTTTCCAATACTGCACGTCGATAACCAAATCGCCAGTCGCACTGGCGACATTCACCGCGCCTGATCCTCCCAACAAACCGGTAGTGCCGGTGTTGCCAGCGTAAGTGCCGTAGGGCGTCGACTGGTTAACACCGTTAAAGGTCGATGCACCCGCAGCGGCTTCTGTATTTCCGGTAAATGATATAACGACGTTATCGGTTCCCTCTGTGGGGTTGAGCAATGCCCAGATTTCGACGGCGTGATTGGCTGCGGTGCGTCCGACGCGGGTGAGATCGGCGGTACCGTATTTAACGCTGTTGACGCCAGCGTTGCCGTCATCAATGGCAATCTCGACGAATAGCACCCGGTCGATGCCGGCATTCACGGTATGCGACCATGTCAGCTGGCTGGTGCTGGTGCTATTCGTAGATGTCACTGTGCCATTGGCAGTAACTGCCATCAAGCCAGTCCATTCGCTTTGACCGGCGGCGCTGACTACAACTTCGGTCTCGACGTCGCCGGTTTGGTATTCAAGTTGCCAGTCCCCTCCCAAATCCGCACTGCCGGTGGTATCTTCCGACGCCGCGACTTCGGTATTGGTGATGCCGGATAAATACTCGACAAAACTCTGGCCGAACTGCGTTTCAGCGACATTGCAGCCGTAAATCAGCATATCGCCGTTGGTGTTGAATGAATCCCCCCAGGCGCTGATGTCGGTCTGGTTTTGAATTAGCGTATCGAAGTTGAGCTGGCTGTTGCCCAAATCCAGGCTGCCGTCGCTGCCGTGGGAAATGATGTGTACCGCATCCAGATTGTCGCGTTCGGCCAGAACCTGTGAGATTTGTTGAATGCCGTCGGTGCTGCTGTCCAGCGTAATGATTTCCAGATTGTGGTCGGAGACGTCGCTGCTTTTGATGTCGTTTAATAGCGATTCATAGCCCTGGACGCTGGTGTCCACAAACACGATTTCATTGCGGGTGGTTTCGCTCGCGCTAGCTTGAGCGGGGGGCTGCTGAGTGTCGGCGGGCGGTGTCGCGTTGACGTAGGTCGCGTTGGGGTCCATGACCTGTTCGGTCAAAAGCCCCTCGATGCCGCCGGAAAACAGCTGTCGAGACTCCAACTCTTCCAGAATCGGTTTCGAGTGGTAGTGCTTGAGATGCGACTTTGAATTCATGGGCGTTGGAATTTGCAGTTTGATCGAAGAGCATGGAACGCTGATGGCACCTCATTCCATTGATGGTGCCAGAGTTTAGCGATTTCGCTCTAATTATTCTGTGACTACAACAAATAATTCGTAATAGAACACAGATAAGCGTGCTCAAAATGTGTAGTGGTTAAGTGTCGGAGGGTGGATGGAAAAAATGGAGGGCTTGTGGCTTTTATTAACCCCGCCCTTAAATACCGATCACCCCTCGAAGAGTAAACCAACTTGGGTTTCGGCGACCTCAGCCCGAACGGAATACCGGTAGTTTCCTTACTAAAGCTCCGGTTTCCGTTCTATACTTCCGCTTGATTTAAACACTGTCTAATTTGGAGGGACGCCCTTGCTTGATCCTGTCAAGATCGATTCGCAAGCAGATTTGATCGAACACACCTTGCAAGAAATCAAAGGTTTGGTTTCTTTACCCGAGGTATATCAAAAAGTTAGAAATTTAATAGACGATCCTAATTCGGACATAGAGCATTTTGTTGAAGTCGTTGCCAGCGATTCCAACTTAAGCGTAGCCGTGTTGAGAGTCGCCAACAGCGCTTTTTTTGGTTTTCCGGGAAAGATCGACAGCTTGAGTCGCGCAGTCAATATGCTGGGCATAGGGCAGTTACATGACTTGGTTTTGGCTACCTCGGCTATCGGCTCCTTGAAATTACCCAATGACATCATGCCGCTGAAAACATTTTGGCGGTTCAGCCTGTTTTCGGCGGTGCTGACCCGGCTGTTGGCAATCCAGCTAAAAATCCCTAAGAGCGAACGCTTGTTTGTGATTGGATTGTTATATGAAATAGGGCATCTGGTGCTGTACGCAAAGCACCCTGATCTGGCGATGCGCGCGATGGAACTGTCCCAGCATAGCCAGGAATTGCTGCATATCGCTGAACAAAAACTGCTGGGTATGCATTATGGCGAGATCGGTGCCAAGCTGATGGCGCAATGGCGTTTACCGGTGCATTTTCAAGATATTGTGCATTATCAGCCCACCCCTGACCTTGCCCCGGAGCAGCGCAAGGAAACCGCACTGCTGCATCTGGTGCGGGCTTGTGCAGAAAAATATATATCCGGGCACATGGACGCAATCGAGGAGAGCGTATCTGCAGACATTTGGGATATTTTGCAACTCAACGCCGATCAGTTGGCAGACACTGTCGAGCAAGCGTTAAAAGCCGCGACTGAGATGGAAAAGCTTATGTTCAATTAAGCCACTATGAGAGCTGAACAACAATTCCTTTGCGATTTGGCCGAAAAAATTTCGATGCCTGAGGTGTATCTGAAAATCAGGTTGTTATTAGAAAAGCCGGATGCCAGAATCCGCGACTATGTTGCTGTGCTGCAAACCGATTCCATGCTGAGCATCCGCATAATCCGCATGGCCAACAGCAGCTTCTTTGGCTTTAACCGCAAAGCCTATGATCTCTATGATGCGATCAGCTTGATCGGTACCATTCAGTTGCATGATTTGCTGTTGAGCAGTCTTTGCATACGCACGTTTTGCAATATTCCCGACGCGGTGATGGACTTGAAAGAGTTCTGGTTGCATGGCATCGAATGCGGTATCGCCTGCCGCACGCTGGCTAAACTTGCCGGACTACCTGCCGGACATCGTTTTTTTGCGCTAGGGCTGTTATTAGAAATCGGCCACGCGGCGATGTTTGTCAAAGCCCCGGAACAGGCGCTGGACGCATTGATGGCAAGCCGGGAGGAGGGTTTGCCGATTGACGAGCAGGAACGGCTGTTGTTTGGTTTTGATTATTGCCAGTTGGGCTCTGAACTGATGCGTTTATGGCATTTGCCCGAGGTGTATTCGCACATCATCGCTCACCAACTGCATCCCGAACTTACCGATCCGCATTACCGCAACGAAACCTATCTGATTTATCTGGCGCAGCAAGTGTTTGCTGAGCCGGAACAATTTAACCAAGCGCTGAGTGGCTTAAAGGATAGCCATCAACAATTTGCCGCCATCCCCGCCAATTTGAAAGACCTGGTTAGCCAGGAAATAGCCACCCATCTCGATGATATATTTTTGATGTTGTGTCCGCAGAGCATTGTTCTCAGTTCTGCCGGTCAGGACGAGGTTTCCCACCATGAGCGTTAGATTTGCCCAGCAGTGGTTGGAGATAGTCTGCCGCATTGTGCCGCAAACTGAGGCTGCGGCACTGATGGTAACTGATGCGGATGGCAAAACACTGAGACTCTTAGCGAAATGGCCGGAGAACCTTGCCGATGCCGCCGAGCTATCGGCTATTTGCAAACTCACACTGGATAAAAATCAACCCAGTTACATTCCTAATGTGGCGAAGCCGGATCAACGGCAATATGACTTTTTCGGTCTGCCGGTATTTGACGGTTCGGTACTATTAGGCGTGATTGCGCTCAAATTGGAGCATTCGGTTGCTGACCGGCGCGCGGCTGTTTTTGCCACGCTGGAGCAGAGCGTGGAGTGGTGGCGTTTGGCGCAAGGCCGTTTGCAGTTGAACGACGATTTTTACAGTTCGGTAGTCGGTTTGCTGGCTGCTTGTTTCGAGCAAAATAGTTACCGCGAGGTTTTGATTAGCCTGGGCACGGAATTGACGCGCGTGCTGGGCTGCGATCGGGTTGCTATCGGCGAATTCAAAGACAACTACAGCACGGTAGTGGCGATTTCCAACAACGCGCAATTTGACCAGCAAGCCAATCTGTTGCAAAAAATCGCCGACGCGATGGACGAAGCCATCGAACAGGATAGCGTGGTGGTGGTTCCGGATGTCAAATCGGTCAGCATCCAGCGCGCCCATCAGGAAATCGTCCGCAAGTATGGTTATGGATCATTGCTGACCGTACCTATGCTGCATGACGGTAAGTTTATCGGCGCGGTTACCCTGCTACGCAGCGAAGAACAGTCGTTTGCTAAGGAAACCGTTCTACTTTGCCAACAAGCCCTGGCACTGATCTCGCCCTATCTGGCTTTAAAAAAACTCGACGAACAAGCGTTGTCGGTAAAAATCGGCATCAAGCTTAAACAACGGCTGGCCTACCTGATGGGCGTCAAACACTTCAAAGTGAAATTGACCGCGCTGGGTGTGGTGTTGTTTTTGTTGATCAGCTCTGTGTGGCGCAGTGATTTTCGGGTGACCGCCAACGCGGTGTTGGAAGGCAAAATTCAGCGGGTGGTCGCTGCGCCCATTTCCGGATTTTTGCAATCGGCGGCATTACGCGCCGGCGACACGGTGCGGCAAGGCGAACTGATGGCTAGCCTGGACGATGCGGAATTACAACTGGAATTGAGCAAGCTGGACGGACAGCTGCAAAAATTCCGTCGCGAATACCGTGAAGCCTTGTCAGGTGGTGATCTCGTGAAAGTCAGGGTCATCAGCGCGCAAATCGACCAGGCCGACGCGGAAATGGAGCTGACCCGCCAGCAGTTGCAGAAAATCAATCTGGCCGCGCCGTTTGATGGGGTGGTGATTGAAGGCGATTTGAGTCAGAAACTTGGTTCACCGGTCGAACGCGGTGAAATCCTGTTCAAGATTGCCCCGTTGGAGGGTTACCGCATCATTCTGAAAGTGGATGAAAGCCTGATTTCCTATGTTCAGGAAGGTCAAAAAGGCTCTTTGGTGCTGGCCAGTATGCCCAGCCGGACCTTTCCGCTGTTGGTGCAAAAGATTACCGCAGTGGCCAAAACCGATAGCGGCAAGAATGTCTTCCGGGTGGAAGCCAGCCTGGAAAAAGCCCCTGACTTATTGCGGCCGGGGATGGAAGGTGTTGGCAAGATCGAAGCTGGACGCGCTAGTTTGTTGTGGATATGGAGCCACGACATGCTGGCTTGGCTGCGCTTGTGGATTTGGTCCTGGTGAATCGGATGCTGAGGTTTGCTCATGGCTAACGAACTGTTCAGCCCGCACTGGTACCGGGTCGCCAAGCTCAAACCCAAATTGCATAGCCATATCGAAATCCATCGCCACGAGTATCGCGGCCTGATCTGGTACATCCTGGAAGACCCCAATACCGCCCGCCATCAGCGCTTTAATAGCCTGGCCTATCAGTTCATCGGGCTGTTGGACGGCAAGTTGAGCGTACAAGAGATTGCGGACATCCTGAATCGGCAGCTGGGCGACTATGCACCCAGCCAACAAGACCTTATTCAACTACTGGGGCAATTGCATCAGGCTGATTTGATTCAAACCGAAGCCTTGGTCAACACCGAAGAATTATTCGAGCGTCAGGCGCGTTTAAGCAGCGCGAAAAGCAATCAGCGATTGTTGAATCCGCTCTCGCTGAAATTGCCGTTGTGCGATCCGGACGAGTTTCTCAGCAAACATGTATCCAAAGTGGCGGGTCTGTTCAGCGTCAAGTTCGGCGTGGTCTGGCTGCTAGTCATTGCAATTGCTTTGCTGCAAGCAGGGGCTAATTGGCCGGAAATCAGCCATCATTTTGAATTGAATGCTTTGGCTCCCTACAATTTTTTGATCATGTTCTTGCTGTACCCCTTGATCAAAATCCTCCATGAATTGGGGCATGGCTTTGCGATGAAGTTGAAAGGCGGCGAAGTGCATGAAATGGGCGTCAATTTTTTATTGTTCATGCCGGTGCCTTACGTCAATGTCTCCGCCGCCAACCATCTGCGTAACAAGCACGACAGGATGTTGATCAGCGCCGCCGGCATTTTGGTGGAAGGATTTCTGGCCGCGCTCGGCCTGTTCTTATTTTTGAGTACCGAGACCGGATTTGTCCAGGATATGGGTTTCGACATCCTGCTGACTGGCGGCGTCTCATCGTTGTTTTTTAACGGGAACCCATTATTGAAGTACGACGGCTATTACATTCTGGCCGATGCTTTGAGCATTCCCAATTTGTATCAGCGTTCAAGCCAAATCTGGGCCTATTTGGCCCAGCGTTATTTGTTTGATTTGAAACAGGCGGTGTCCCCAGCCTCCGCACCAGGCGAAACGGCTTGGTTTGTCATCTATAGTTTGGCATCGCTGACTTACCGCCTGATGATGTTGTGGTTCGTCTGTATTTATCTGACCGAAAAATTTTTCTCACTGGGCATCGCCGTTGCGTTGTTGATGGTGTCATTACAGGTCGTGTTTCCGCTGTATAAAGCCATACGTTTTGTGTTTACCAGTCCCAGTCTGAGTCGGAAAAGAGATAAGGCGCTGCTGACCACGGCAGGCTTGGCCTTGTTTGTGGTTCTGGTTTTTGGTGCTTTGCCGATTCCCAATTACACGCTGGCTGAAGGCGTGGTGTGGCTACCCGACGAAGCGTTGATCAAGGTGGAGCAAGACGGTTTCATCGGCGAATTGCTGGTGAAATCCAATCAGTTTGTGAATCAGGGGGATGTGTTGCTGGTCATGCATGACGATGCATTGGAAGCCAAAGCCAAGATCGCTCGCGCCAAAGTGGCCGAGTTGCAAAGCCAATATCGGGCGGAGAAAGAGTCGGATTTAGTGAAGGCGGAAATTTTGAAAGAATCGCTGCGCGTCGCGGAATCCGAACTGGATCATTTGCACAAAAAAGCCAGTGCGATGATTGTGAGCGCGGCGAAATCCGGCTACATTTTGTTACCGGATGCCGACGATCTGACCGGTAGTTATTTGCGTCAGGGTGAGTTGATTGGTTACATTCTGGATGAACAGCCGCCGACCATCCGCATGGTGGTAACGCAAGACAATATTGGCTTGCTACGGCAAGGCAGCCCGGAAATCAATGTGCGCCTGGTGAGTGATCCGTATCGGGACTACCCGGCCCGGATTATCAGGCTGGCGCCGGAAGCGACCAATACGCTACCCAGCCCGGCCCTGGCGACCACCGGTGGCGGCAAGATCCGCGTGAATACGGAAAACGAACAAGACATGCAAACCCTGCAAAAAATCTTTTTGGTCGATCTGGACTTCTCGCCGCCGAAAAATCTGCCGATAGGTATGCGCGCTTATGTGAGGATCAACCATGGCGGCGAATCGATTATGACTCAGCTGTACCGCCGGGTACGCCAGGTATTTTTGAGGCAGTTCAATGTCTGAGTTGGTGTTGCGTCCAGGGGTGCATTTCGGCAGCTACCCGCAAAAGCCGGAAAGTCGACTAAGCGATTTCGAGCAAGGCGCCGCGGCATTTTTCGACAAACTCCACAAACGCCTGAATCGCCAGCGTTTCAGTCAGGCTTATATCGTCAGTCGAGTTGAAAAAGTTGCCGCCCCGTTAAGCCACTACAACGAGCAACAGTTGACCATTGCCATTCTGGAGCTGCGGGAAAATCTATACCGGCATGGTCTGACCGAAGAGCTGATAATCAGCGCCTTCGCGCTGATTCGCGAAACCGCCGGTCGGACGCTGAATAAACGGCATTTTGACGTGCAATTGTTTGGTGGCTGGTTAATGATCAACGGTATGCTGGCGGAAATGGAAACCGGCGAAGGCAAGACGCTGACCGCGACCTTGCCGGCCTGCACCGCCGCCTTGGCAGGCATACCGGTGCATGTGATTACTGCCAACGATTATCTGGCGGCGCGCGATGAGGAGATTTTGAAACCGCTTTATCTGCGCCTGGGCTTGAAATCCGGCGCGGTGGTTGACGGTATGGACCTTGAACTGCGCCGAAAAATGTATCAACAACCCATCGTCCATACGACGAATAAACAAATTGCCTTTGATTATCTGCGTGACCGCATCGAGATGGGCGAGGATGTGGGCTTGTTAAAATTTCAATTCAAGCAAATTCAACGGCAAATCAAACAGCCGAAAAGCAACGCGCTGATCATGCGTGGCTTATGCTTTGCCATCATTGATGAAGCCGATAGCGTATTGATCGATGAAGCCAAAACGCCGCTGATCATTACCCAGACCCGGCCGAATGAGGAGTCTCCGGAAACCTACGGTGACGCCTTGTATCTGGCCTCATCGTTGTTCATCAACGACGACTTTGTCATGGACCCGAAAACTCGGGATGTCGAACTGACGCCGCAAGGCGAAAATACCATTGCGGATATGATTATCGGCTTGGGACCGAGTTGGAAAAACAAGCGCTGGCGGGAAGCCATGGTCAAACAGGCGTTAATTGCTGAGTATTGTTTCAAGCGCAACAAGCAATACATCCTCAAAGATAACAAGGTACAAATCATCGACGAGTTTACCGGCCGGGTGATGGAAGACCGGTCTTGGGAGCAGGGCTTGCAACAAATGATAGAAGCCAAGGAAGGTTGCTTGATTTCCGAACAACGCGAGCCGCTGGCCCGGATCAGTTACCAGCGCTTTTTCAGCCGCTATCTCAAACTGGCCGGTATTTCGGGCACGGTGCGGGAAGTGGCGACGGAAATGCAGCGCGTTTATGGTTTGCATAGCGTAAAAGTGCCAACCCACAGGGTTTCGAAACGAAAAATACTCAGCGAGAGGGTTTATTCCACGCAAGCGGCCAAGCAACGGGCATTTTTACAACGGGTCGCGGAAATACACGCGCAAGGCCGGCCAATATTGGTAGGCACCGGTTCGGTAGCCGAGTCGCTGGAGGTCAGTGTCTGGCTGGAAGCGGCGGGCTTGGTTCACCGGGTGTTGAATGCGGAACAAGATCAACACGAGGCCGAGATCATTGCGCAAGCAGGGCAGTTGTACGCTATTACTGTAGCTACGAATATGGCGGGCCGTGGTACTGATATTGCTTTGGGATTGGGCGTGGCGGAATTGGGAGGTTTGCACGTGATCGCGTTGAACTGCAACGAATCCCGCCGTATTGACCGGCAATTATACGGGCGCTCTGCCCGGCAAGGCGATCCGGGTAGCTGTGAGGCGATACTTGCTCTGGAAGATACTGTGTTACAAGAATATTATTCCCCGGTTATTCTCAAGAACTTGGCGCGGATGTTGGCCGATGGCGAATCGCTGCCGGCACTCTGGGGACAGCTGGTTTTACGTTTGCCCCAACATTTCAAGGAGCTGCGGCAACGCAAGATCAGAAGGCAATTGATGCAGCAGGATAAGCATTTATCTCGTATTCTGGCTTTTGCCGGCAAGTTTGAATAATTCTTGTGCCTTGAGTTTGCTAAATTTGTTACAAAAACAGGGATTGAAAATCCTGTTAGTCAACCGCTCCGAATTTTTTTATACAGATGCTTAGAACCCAACGTTTTTATCTCACGCTACTCGGGCTGATGGTATGCGGTGACACGCTGTTTGCCGCCAATCTGGATTGCATGGTCAAGCCGGAAATGTACGTCGAGCTGAGTAGCCCGGTGGCGGGTACCGTCGAAGCGCTGTTGGTCGATAAGGGTGATCACGTTGCCAAAGGCCAACCACTTGCCCAATTGGAAGCGTCGGTGGAATTGGCCAAGTTCAACCAGGCCAAGGCCGATGCAGAGAGCAGCAGCGAGGTACGCAATCAGAAAGTGAAACTGGAGTACGCCACGCGCAACCGCACCCGCTATCGTAGCTTGGCCACGAGTAGTGTCATTTCGCAAATCGAGAAAGATAAAGTCGAAACCGAAGTGGTGTTAGCGGGAATCGAGGTGAGAAAGGCGGAGGAACGTAAAAAGTCGGCGATGTTGGCATTTGAAATGGCCAAGGCACAACTGGAGGTTAAAACCATCAAAAGCCCTATAGACGGTATTGTGATAGACCGCTATGCCATGCCCGGTGAGTCCGTCAGTGATCGTGCGATTATGAAGCTGGCGCAAGTCAATCCTTTGCGCGTTGAGCTGATCGCGCCGACTGAATATTTTGGCTTGATTCAGCCTGGTATGGAAGTGGAAGTACGCCCCGAACTGCCGGCCAAAAAAGTCGTGAAAGCCACAGTCACCAAAGTGGACCAATTGATCGATCCGGCCAGCGGCAGCTTTACGGTGCGCATGACCTTGCCTAACCCCAGCGACGAACTGATCGGCGGTGTCAACTGTATCGCCACGTTTGATTTTGCTACGCCAGCCGCAACCACGACGCCGACTCCCCCGCCTTTTGTACCGCAGAATGCGGCGCCAGTGAGCCCGGTCATCAAGCGTTGATCTTACGCTACAGCGCTCAACCCAGCGCATTGACACAGCTTGCACAGAGCCTGTCAAAGTCATGGCTTCAAAAAAAATCAGTCCGAACGCAATGCCAATAACAAATAGGGCGGGTTGATAAGCGGAACACCGACTGGTGTTTTCCCGGTCTGAGACCAATAGGAGAACGGTTTATTGCGGGATTTTGGGCAAATTAGAGCAATTCAGGCATAGCCTCAATGCTGTTATAACACTTATCTCTAAAACTGCGAGGCGACAGGCAACTCATATAAGGGGCTTAGAATAAAATTGGCCGCTCTCGAGTAGAGTTGTAGCCATTAAATCCGTGAACAAGAGGTAGCCAATGTCATACATGTCAATTAATTCAGGCGCGTCGCAAATTTATAGTGCTGCCGGGGCCAATGTTCCAACAGTCAAAAAGGCGCAGTCAAACAGCCCCACGCAAGCGTTTCAGCAAGTCCAACCGGCTGCTAAAGAAGCCGCCGATCAAAATAACGAAGGTGGTAAAGGCAGATTTATTGATGTTCGAGCCTGATGCCCTAGAATTTCACCGCAAATTGCCTAGGGGCTGAGGGTAGTCCGATAAAGCCCTAACAAATTATTCCTCCCACCTCTCTGACCGTTCGATAGTCTAACGCTATAGTCGCAAGGTAGCCTGGTTAAAAAGCTTCACGCCGATATATACCTGTCTCCGGCAGCAATCCAGGAAACGAGCCTTTACGGATGTTAAAAAACAACAGCTCCGGCAGGCTGACGACAATGCCTTTCAAGCCTTTGTGTAGATTGTCCCCGTCATCCCACGGCCAACTGAACAAACCATAAAGGCCCTGGCCGCCGGCTACCGCCAGATTGAAGCCTCCCTGTAATGGCCGAGGCCATAGCTGATCTTGAGTAAAGAATAAAAACGCCGCGTCGTCCCCGTTCCATTGATAAATACTCGAACTCAGGGTATTGGATTCCTGTAAATCCACCTGCCATTGCGGCATCTGCCGGTAACGCTGTTGCCGCTGCCGTTCTCTGTAGGGCTGGCGCTGGAAGCTGGTGCTTAGTCGATATGTACTTCCTATCTGGTCATAGGCGATAAACGGAATCATGTTCAAGCCGCCTTCGTCAACGTAACCGCCCAGCAGTCGCTGCGACGCCTGAATTGTGCTTTCCCCGGCTGTAGCCGAGATGTCAGCAACCGTCTGGTTGATGAGCCGAAAGATTTCGGTGGCGCAATTGCGGCTAAGCAAGTTGTAGCCATACAGAGATTGCAATTGGCTTTGATAGGTTTCGATTTGCTGCGTGACGCTGTTTTGGAAATCTGCCAGTTCGCTGGTAGGCAGCGGTAAACCAAGCAATTCCGCCGCTGCCGGTCGCGATGGTGTGCTTGTCAATGGCAACAGCTGCAAAGATTGCTGCTCATGGCGCGGCTTATGTAATTGCATTAACGCTGTTGCGCTTAGCTCCAGTTCCGAGTAAGCAAGCTCATCCAGCGCTATGGGGCTGTCGAGTTGTTTGGACGCCGCAGCAAACAGCTCTTGGCTGTATTGCAGCGCTGCCGGCAAATTGTCTTCGTCGATAATAGCGGCTTGTGGGTCGTCACTCTCGGGGCGGCTGCGGTCCAGCACGCTCAGATAGCCCGAAGCGACGGCATGGTCCAGCGCATGCAAGCGGGCCATTCCCACCAACAGTGGATAACCCCAGTCGCTGCGCTGGCTGCGCATCAGGGTCATTAAATCGGCAAACAAACGCTGCCGAAAATCTTGCAGCTTGGCGCGTTGCGCGGAGTTGAGTTTGCATGCCGCCTCGGGAATTTCTAACAAACTTTCGCTAAGCGGGGACAACCTGGCGTGCAGCACATCCAGCGCGGCCAGATTCAGCAACTGATTGCGGTAGCGTTCGGCAAACGAACTGTTCGTGGCGGTAAACCGCATGTCTTTGGGTTCGTTAGCACTGGGATTAACTGCTAATTCCGGTTTCAGGGCTTGCAGGGTTTGCCAAGCTTGCTGGCGCTTGGCCGCCAAAAAATCTTCGCCATACTCGTTAACGATGGCTTCGTGCAATTGTTGTAATGCTTGGCTGCTGTTGCTGGGTTTGCCTGCCTCGACAGTGAACGCTTCCGTCGCCCGGTATTGCTTCAAAAAATAACCCAATCCTTTTATGGGTAGAGGCGGCGCAGAGCCAAGACGTTGCAAGCCTGCAACTAGCGCTTGATCGTCGTACAAGGCTTGTAACAGCGACAATTGCTGGTTTTGAATAAACAGGCGGCGACTAAAGGTGTCCCGTAGTGTTTGAAAAAAATCCTCAGACACTTCGATGCGGTGACCGTATATGTTACGGTTTTCCTGAAAGCCGTAGGCAAACTCAAAGGCCGCCGCATCGTTGCGATACAGACGCAGCAAGCCCGGTTCGATGTGTTGAAAATGAAAGACTTGCTGGTCGAATTTAATCGCGGCATGGCCACCGCTGGCACTGCCTTCGTTGGCGTCTATGTACAGGAATTCGAAATGACGACTTTGGTCGGCTTCGGCAACGGTTATCCAAATTAAACTGCCCAGCACCATCGCCCACTTTGCGAATCTCAAGCCAGCAACTGGCATGGCTAAGTGGGCGACTATTGGTGGAATTATTTTTTCAAGCCTTCTTCAATAGCTTGTTTTTTCCACGGTTCGTTATCGCTCAAACTTTCGGTAAACGCGGAAATTTGCGGTTTGCCGAGCTTGGCTTTGGCAAGTCCGCGGCCGATGCCGACGTAAGTATTGCGGTCGGTCTCCCAGTTGGTGATCTCATGGCTTTCGGCCAATTCGCTGAGATGCCGGCGAAAACTATCCAGCGTGCTGCTGCTGGACACCACGAAGGTAGCGGTGTAGTCAGCTACATCGGTTTCGTATTTATCGCGCTTGTTACGCGACGAGTCGGAACTGGAGGTGAAGGGGCTGGATGTGCTTTTGAAGATGCCGCCGGAACTGTCAGACAAGCTGCCTAGGCTGTCGGACGAGCTCTCGGAGCTGGTGGAAAACGAGCAGCCGCTGATTAGCGAAGTTCCCAGAACGACGGTGCTTGCCAATGTGAATGTTCTGAATGGATTCATATGCTTGGATGGCTTTTAAAAAACAAATAGTGTTACCGGTTATGCGCGGAGGCGCAAGGTTTTACGCCTCTCAAGTGTTTAGTCGGCGGCAGCACGGCTATTTGCCAACTCCCGCCGCTTGTAAATCAGCGTGATAAGAAGATCTTACCAAGGGCGCGCTGGCGACCTGTTTGAATCCCAATTCGCGGGCGATGTCAGCATAGCGCTGAAATTGGTCGGGATGAATATATTCCTGTACCGCCAAATGGTCCTTGCTGGGTTGTAAATACTGGCCCAAAGTCAGCATGCTGACGCCGTGGGCCAGCAAGTCTTTCATCACGTCTATCACTTCCGTTTCGGTTTCGCCTATACCCAACATCAAGCCGGATTTGGTCGGAACTTTCGGTAAGCGTTGTCCGTGTTGTTGCAGCAATTGGAGCGAAATATGGTAATCGGCGCCGGGGCGGGCTTGCAGATACAGGCGCGGTACCGTTTCCAGATTGTGGTTGAACACATCGCAGGGCTGTTGTTGCAGAATGTCCAGTGCTGTATCCATCCTGCCGCGAAAATCCGGTACCAATACTTCGATGGTGGTATTGGGCGACTGGCTGCGCACTGCCGCGATACAAGCGGCAAAATGGCTGGCGCCACCGTCGCGTAAGTCGTCGCGGTTCACGGAGGTGATGACCACGTATTTCAAAGCCATCGCGGCAATGGTCACGGCCAGATTGGCCGGTTCTTCCGCATCCAAAGGCTGTGGTTTGCCGTGGGCGACATCGCAGAACGGACAGCGGCGGGTGCACAAATCGCCCATGATCATGAACGTGGCGGTGCCGTGGCTGAAGCATTCGCTCAAGTTGGGGCAGGCGGCTTCTTCGCAGACGGTGTGCAGGCGATTCTCGCGTAACGATTGCTTAATCCGGTTGACTTGGTCGCCGGTCGGCAATTTGATGCGGATCCAATCCGGCTTACGCAAGATTTGTTCGGGTTTTTCCACCTTGACCGGGATTCGCGACAGCTTGTCGGCGTTGCGTTGGTGAGTTTCTGGCGTGGAGCGGGAAGGGGCGTTGAGTGTCATATTGCCACCGGGCATTTGGGTTGGTTTTTGAATCTCCGCAAGCTTGGCTGTTTCCAGCGACGCTTGTCGAGTTTGCTTGTTTCAGATTTCTATTGCTTGCAGTAACTGATGCACAACCGGCACCGCGAGTTCCTGATTAGTGATCTTAACCCCCAAATCGGTCAGTTGCGTGACTTGCAAGCCGGCATAGCCGCAGGGATTGATGTCTGTAAACGGCGCCAAATCCATATCGTTATTGATGCTTAAGCCATGGTAACAGCAACCGCGCTTGATACGCAGGCCTAGCGAAGCAATTTTTTGCTGATTGACATAGACCCCCGGTGCCTTGGGCTCGGCTTGGGCGGCGATGCCGTATTGCCGCAAGGTGTTTATCACTGCGCTTTCCAGGATAGTCACCATTTGTCTGGGACCTTTGTTTAAACGGCGCAAATCGGCTAACAGGTAGATTACCAACTGGCCGGGACCGTGATAGGTCACTTGGCCGCCGCGGTCGCTTTCAACGATTGCGATGTTGTTGGCTTTAAGAAAATGTTCGCGTTTGCCGTTTAAACCCAGGGTATAAACCGGCGGATGCTCGACGATCCAGATTTCATCGTCAGTGTTGTCATCGCGTTCGGCAGTGAATTGCTGCATGGCTTGCCAGACGCCGATATAGTCTTGCGCCCCCAAATCCCGGAGGATTGTCGTCGCCTTACTGGGCATCCGTTCGGCTTACAGCGCCATCAATACATCGGGGCAGGCCGTCAAGCCCAGGTAGATCGCGTCCAGCTGTTCACGGCTATGGGCTTCGATCATGATTGTCACCGCCAAATAATTGCCGCCTTTGCTGGGCAGGGTGGTGACCGCGCCTTCCAGGATGTCCGGGACATGGCGGCGGACGATTTCCACGACGATAGCGTCGAAATTGTCGCTATGTTTGCCCATCACCTTGATAGGAAACTGGCAGGGAAATTCCAGTAAACTTTCGGTTTCGCTCATGATAGTGATTTTTTGTAGGCTTGCAGTAAGTCGTCCATGCGTTTCCAGGCCGGGCCGGGTTTGCCGTCACCGACTTGCTGGCCGTCCAGTTCGATGACCGGCACGATCTCGCGAGTGGAACTGGTGACCCAGATTTCGCTGGCGTTGTGCAGGGCTTCCAGTGCGATGATGTCTTCCTGGTAGGGGATGTTATGCGCGGCCGCCAGTTCCAGAATCACGTCGCGGGTAATGCCGGGCAGGATTTCATGGCTTTTGGGCGGCGTGATCAATTCGCCGTCCAGCACCGCAAACAGATTACTGGCCGCGCCTTCCACAACGTAACCGTTGCGCACCAGTATCGCTTCCGCGCTGCCTTGATCCAGCGCTTCCTGCCTAAGCAGAATATTGCCCAGCAAGGTGATGGCTTTGATGTTGCAGAGCTGCCAACGGGTGTCGTCCAGCGTAATCGCCTTGATGCCGTCGATCCGGCCGGCGAACGGCTTGATGTCCGCGCACATCGCAAATATCGTCGGTACGATTTGTTCGGGAAAGCCGTGATCGCGTTTCGGCGCATAGCCGCGGGTGACTTGCAGGTAAATGTATTGATCCCGGTCATCCGCCAGCAGCGGCCGGAAAATCGCTTCCCAGTCCGCAACGCTATGCGGCAAAGGCAAACGGATACCGCTCAGGCTATTGTTGAGCCGGACAATATGGTCTTCCAGTCTGAACAGCCGGCCGTTATAAGCCGGAATCACTTCGTAGACGCCGTCGCCGAATAAAAAACCGCGATCCAGCACCGACACTTTCGCGTCGGCTAATGGCAGATAAGCGCCGTTCAGATAGACTTGCTCGGTCATTCTTTTTCCAGTAAGCCAATGGCTGCGTCGTAGAGGCGGCGGAAAATGCCGCCCTCGGCGACAGCATCCAAAGCCACCAGCGGTTTGCTGAGGATGGATTCGCCAGCCAACGAAATGTTCAGGTTGCCGACCGTGTCGCCCTTGTTAAGCGGCGCGAATACGCCTTTGTCGATCTGGGTTTCGGCTTTTAACTCGTTAAAGTGTTTGCGTGGGGCGGTGACATACAGGTCTTCCGGCAAGCCAACCGCAACTTTGGACGTCACACCTTTTCTGACCCGGGCTTCGCCCAGCGGTTTATTGCCTTCGTACAGACGATGGGTTTCGAAGAAGCGGAAACCGTAATTCAGCAGCGATTGACTCTCGTTGGAACGCGCGCCGGCGCTGGCGGTACCCATGACCACCGAAATCAAACGCATATCTTCGCGTTTGGCGGAAGCCACCATGCAATAGCCGGCATCGTCGGTAAAACCGGTTTTCAAACCGTCAACGGAAGGATCGCGCCACAGCAGCAGGTTGCGGTTTTGCTGGGTGATGCCGTTGTAAGTAAATTCTTTTTGCTTGTCCCAGCGATAATATTCCGGAAACTCTTTGATAACCGCGCGGGCCAAGGTCGCGAGGTCATGCGCCGAGCTGTAATGGTTGGGGCTGGGCAGACCAGTGGCGTTTTCGAAGTTGCTGTTGGACATCCCCAGGCGGCTGGCTTGTTCGTTCATCATTGTCGCGAAGGTTTGTTCGCTGCCGGCGACGTGTTCAGCCAAGGCTACGCTGGCATCGTTGCCCGATTGAATGATCATGCCTTGCAATAAGTCTTCGACCGCCACTTGTTTGTTTACCTCGACGAACATTTTTGAGCCGCCGGTTTCCCAAGCGTTCTGGCTGATCGTGACTTTCTCGTCTAGCGTCAAATGCCCGGCTTTCAGCTCGCGGAACACCACGTAGGCGGTCATGATTTTGGTTAAGCTGGCAGGCGATACGCGCTTGTCGGCGTCTTTTTCGGCCAATACCCGTCCGCTGTCGAAGTCTAAAAGAAAGAAGCTGGAGGCCGCGACGCTAGGGGCGGCGGGGGTAAAAATCGGGCTGGCGGCTTGCAGCGAGAAGGCGGTTAACAATAACAGCAGCCCGCTAAACAGGCTGGTTGTCGTACGGTAAGGTTGGCTCATGGTCGCAATTCAAAATAGTCATTCTGGAAAGGGCCATTGTAACACCGAGAGCCGCCGCGTAGAAAAACCCGCGTATTGCGCTCAGGCGTTTAAGTCCGCAGCCGGAAATTTTGGCAACTGTTTGGAATAACTGGAAAGTTGGTTCAGGCGCTTGTATTGCAGATTTTGAATTTGCAGGCGCAATCCTGCAAGGCCATGCAAGCGGTTTGCTCGACAGGCCTATTCAATAACGTGGTAATCAGCGCGCGATCAAATTCGCACAGTTCCGGGTGTTGTTGCGCCAGATCGTGATAAACGCAGTTAACGGCTTTAATGGTTGGCTGTGCTTGTTCGGGGTCCATTTCGGCGTGATAACCCAGCGATTGCATCAATTCCACCAGCGCGCTTTGCTTTTGTGCTGGGTCCTTACCGCTAAACTGCGGGGCCAATGACTGCGCCAGGTTAACGCCCATACGCCAGAGCATTTGCCGCAAGGCCGTTTCGCCCAGTTCGGTTTTTAGCTCGCCCAGCAACAAGTTGCAAAACCAGGGATATTGCTTGGGCAGACGGTTGCGGCCTTGTTCGGTCAGCGTGTAACTGCGCGCAGGCCGGCCGCCGGTGCTGTTCAGTGCCGCTTCCTGAACCAACTGGTCTTTTTCCAGGCCGGTGAGATGTTGCTTCACGGCGTTTCTGGAAATCTCCAACTGTGCGGCCAGCTCGTCGATACTCATGCCGGCCGTGGTGGACAGCAGTAATTTTAAGATTTGCTCTTGGCGCGAGCCGGTAAGTTTGACCATGTGCGTGTGGGACGGTCGGAAATAAGTGATGCGGCATTCTACGCCGGATCAGTTATCACGCAAAGCGCTGTAAGCCAATTTTTGACATATAAATAACTTTTATAATAAAAATATTGCAAAAGTAGTTTTTTTCGCTTACTCTGCGCTCGGCTTTAAACAGCCGCATTTTTTTAATTGGCAACGAAAGGCAGACCATCATGAGCGAAACCACAGCGACACTTTACGAACAACTGGGCGGCGAAGCGGCAGTCAATGCAGCGGTCGATATTTTTTACCGCAAAGTGTTGAGCGATCACCGCATCAGCCGCTTTTTCGATAACACTGATATGGACAAGCAGGCCGCCAAACAAAAGTCCTTTTTAACCATGGCTTTTGGCGGTCCGAATAACTACTCCGGAGCCGATATGCGCCAAGCCCATGCGCATCTGGTTAAAAAACTGGGTTTGGATGATTCACATTTTGATGCAGTGGTCGAGAATCTGGCGGCTACCTTGCAAGAACTCAATGTGCCGCAAGAGTTGATCAATCAAGTTGCGGCGATTGCCGAAAGCACCCGTAACGACGTGTTGGACCGCTAGGCGCCGGAGTAGGGGGATGAACGTGCATAAACTCAGCGTGAATGACCGCGAAATTGTTTGCGAGTCTGGCGAAACCGTGCTGGACGCCTGTCTGCGCGAAAACATCGACATCCCCTACGGTTGTCGGCAGGGTGCCTGTCAAAGCTGTATGGTGCGCAGCTTGCAGGGCCCGCCGCCACTGGCGGCGCAAGACGGTTTAAAAGATGTTTTGCGCCATCAACACCATTTCCTGGCCTGCCTGTGTTATCCGCAGCAGGATATGTCTATCAGCATTAGTCCGCCCGCCGATTTTTTTACTGAAGCGACGGTGATCGAAAAAAGTTTGTTGAATGCGGAAACGCTGCAACTCACCTTGCAGTGCCGGGAAACCATAGATTATTACGCCGGCCAGTTCGTGAACCTGAAACGCGCCGACGGTTTGACCCGTAGTTATTCGATTGCCAACAACCGTGTGCACGCCAACAAACTCAGCTTTCATATCCGCCGTTTGGCCGGCGGCCGCTTCAGCGAATGGGCGCATCAGGAGTTGAATGTCGGTGACAAGCTGGAGGTGTCCGATCCGCAGGGGCTGTGTTACTACCTGCCGACTACCCTGGAGACAAACCTGTTGCTGATCGGCACCGGCAGTGGTTTGGCGCCATTGGCGGGCATAGTCAGTGAGGCTTTGCACCACGGCCACAGCGGCGATATTCATCTATTCCATGGTAGCCGCGAGATGGATGGTTTGTATTGGATCGAAGAAATGCAGGCGCTTGCCGACCAATACTCTAATTTCCACTACACGCCCTGTATATCGCGTGGCGACGCACCGGAAAGTGTCGTTAGGGGCCGGGCCAACGATGTGGCGATGGCGAGTTTGCCTAGTCTGAAAGGTTGGCGGCTGTATTTATGCGGCCATCCGGACATGGTGCATCAGACCAAGCGCCAAGCGTTTTTGCAGGGCGCGGCCTTGCAGGACATCCATGCCGATGCATTTCACGTCGCGTCGGCAACCTTGGATTGATCGGGCAACGCATAAACCTTTTGCCGCTCCAGAGCCGCCAAGATGCGGATCTGCTCCAGCACCTGCTGCAAAACCGCCGAATCGTTATCGCGCTGCGACACCATATAAGCCGGTAATTTGAATTGCGGGCTATCGGCGACCGGAAACAGTTTGCCGGCTTGTAGTAGCGGTTCGGCCAGGCGTACCGGCAGGAAGCTGGAGCCGCGGCCTTGCGCCAGAATCAGTTGTACCGCCATCCAGCCGATATTCACCACCTGCGTCGGCCGTTCCAGGTTCGGGTAGCTATTACTGTGCTGAGCATAAAATCCGGGCGCCCAATCGACATAAATGTAATCGTCATTCGGCCAGGGCTGACTGGGGTCGGTGGTCAGCAGCACCAGGGTTTCGTCGAACAAAGGTTCTATTTGCAGGCCGGGGCTGTGTTGGGGGGTGTACATCAAGCCTATGTCCAGCGCGCCCGCCACCAAGCTGCGCATCAAGTCTTCCTCAAAGCCGATGTCGCTGCGAATGGAAATATCGGGCATGGCCCGCCGTATTTCACTAATCCATTCCGGCAACAAAGTTTCGCACAAGGCAATCCGCGCGCCGATACTGATGCTGCCCCGAAACCGGCTGGGCAAACCGATGTCGTGTCGGGCTTGTTCCAGGGTTAATAGCAAGGATTTGGCGTGCGGTAAAAAACGCCGGCCCGGCAAGGTCAGGCTGGCCCCGGAGCGATTGCGAACAAACAGCGTCACGCCCAAATAGGCTTCCAGGCGCTGGATGCGGGTGCTAACCGTCGATTGCGTTACGTACAAACGGTTAGCGGCCTCCAGAAAACTGCCGTTGGCCGCAACGCTTAAAAAGGTTCTGATTTGGTCGATGTCCATGATTTTAATATTGCATTTGTCGATATTAAAGTCCAATAAATATCGCTTGTCTTATATCAATGCGGTTTTTATAGTGCTTAGCCTGTAATGTATCGATTCGATGGCATTGTTGGGTGCGGAGGAAAACATGAAAACTTCAACACGTTGGTTTGCCCAGTTATTTGAAGATCACAAAAAAATTCTGTTTGGCTTGGTGTTGCCAATCTTGCTCGCTGGGTGCGCGGCGCCGAGCATCAGGCCGGCCGCGTCACAAGTCGATCAATTGCACAGCATTTTGATTGTGCCGGTAGAAGCGCCGCCCCTGGAAGTGATACCGGATTTGATCGAACGACGCGACCCGGCTTACCGGCATGCTCAAAACATGGTCTTGGGTTTAGCCCTACCGACCAAGCTGTATCAAACCGCAGGCGGTATTCTCGTTACGGGTATGGTTTACGGTGATCAAACGCAGCATGCGGATGCAATTACTAAAGCCTCGCCGACGAATGCAGGTGGCTTCGCGAAAACCGATTTGCATTGGACGCCAGCCCTTGTCTCCGCCCAAAAGCTGCGCAATCTGCTGGCCGTGGAAAATCGGAAAAGTGAATTGAGCCGAGACTACTACCATTTGCCATGGGCGGAGGGTTCCGCCAGTTTACCGCGTTGGCACGAGGCGATTCAGGCTTGGTATGGACTGGATTGGACGCCGGTCAATTATGTTGAGAGAGGCGATTACGATGCCATTTTGGAAGTAGGGGTAGGCAGGTATCGGATCTTCGAGGGGCAAACGTCCTTGCAGGTAATGATCAAGCTGATCGATCCGGTCTCGCGCCGCGTTATCGCCCGCACCTTGGCGCAAAGCTTTAAGGTCGATGACGAGGCGCTTGCCTCTCTAGATGACGATGGAGCAGCATTTAAAGAACTGATCGGCAATATGGCAGTGCCGCTGTTGCGGCAAACTTTGGGCGATATAGGTTTGCGTATGGCGCCGCAGGCCGACGAGACTTAGTACGCGGACTGGTAATCGGATGAGTGTCGTTTATCACAAACGTCTGCGCGGCTGGCGTTTTAAGCTGTTTAATCTGTGCCTGGGTTTTGGGCATGCGCTGGTGATCTTCAATGCTGGCGCGTACATCGCTATGCTGCCCAGAGTGGCCGGCGGCTTGGGCGTGCCGCCCAGTTTTGCGACCTGGACCCAAACTGATTACATGATCGCGCTGGCGCTGGCGTTCCCGGTGGGCGGCTGGTTGGCGCGGCGCTTCGGCGAATACCGGCCCTTTGTTGCGGCTTTCTTGGTTTTTGCCTTGGCTTCTTTCATTTGCGCCTATTGCACTGCCTTTTATAGCTATCTGGCTGGACGCATTTTGCTGGGATTTGCCGGCGGCTTGACGCTGCCCTTGGGTCAGGCCTTGTTGCTGAAGGAATATCCCGATAGACGCAAATCGCTCGGCATCGGTATCTGGAGCATATTTACGTTGACGCCGTTTACCTTCGGTCCGCCCTTGGGTGGTTGGATAGCCGACAACCTGGGCTGGCGCTGGCTGTTTTGGCTCAACATTCCGGCCGCATTGGCTATTGCCGGTATCGTCGGCGCGCTGCTGTACCGGCGCGGTCACCGGCGATCCTGGCAGCGCTTCGATAGCGTGGGTTTTATGTTGTCAGTGATGCTGGTGTTTGCTTTGCAGACTTTGTTGAACCAGGGCAACGATTGGGACTGGACCCATTCGGCTTATATCAAAGCTTTAATCGCGCTGATAGCTGCGACGCTGATGTGTTGGGTGGTTTGGGAATTGCAAGTGCGCCGGCCATTTCTGGATATTCGCCTGTTCGCCCACCGCAATTTCAGCATTGGCGTATTCATTTTATTCACCGGCTTTCTGTATTTTCAAGGCTTGCTGTCTTTGCTAATCGTGCAGTTACAACTGGCGTTCGGCTATTCGTCTTGGGAAGCCGGTTTGGTATTTCTGCCGATGGCTATCTGCGCCAAACCGATGGCCAGCGTCTTGCACGAGATTGTCAAACGCTGCGATGCCCGGCTGTTGGCGAGCGCGAATTTGCTGGGATTTGCCGCCACCTATTTCTGGCTGAGTCGCTTCGACGATCCTGATTCATTTGCGCAATTGTTCTGGCCAAAATTGCTGGAGGGTGCCTGCCTGGGTAGCTTTTTTGTGCCGATGACCGCTTTGCTGCTACACGGCCTGCCGGCCGAGCGGCAATGGCGGGCGCTGGAGCTGGCGAATCTGTTACGGATAGCGGCCGGGGCAATCGGCATTGCCGTGCAAGGTATCGTGTTGTACCGGCGGGCGCCGCAGCATCTGACCCGCTTCGCCGAAAATCATGGCGCGTTTGAATTGGCCGATCATCCGGCCTTGGCAACGCTAAATTCGCTGGGATTCGCCGAGCCGACGGCGTTGGCCAAATATGCCAAGCTGGCCGGACGCGATGCGGTGTTGCACGCTATGAACGATGCTTACTGGATGGCCGGTTGCGCGTTTGTCGGCATGGCGGCGTTGGTCTGGTTTGCGCACCCGACTCGCACCCCGGTTAAAGTTAGCGTCGAGCAGGAACTGCGCCGGGAAACTCAGGAACTGCTGGCTGAGGAGGCCTAATGTCTGTACGCCAACTCATTGCATTGGGGTTGATGTTGGGTATTTCGTCTAGCTGTGCGCGGTTTGGCGACGAAGAAAGTGCGCGCGCCAGTCTGTTACCCATGCCTGACATGACCAACACCGTCGCCGCGGCGCGCGGCAGTTTCGCAAGCAGCGATGCCTGGCCGGCGCAGGATTGGTGGACCGGCTTCGCCAGCCCGGAATTGCAGCGCCTGATAAGCGCGGCGCTGGCCGATAATCCGGATTTGAAGGCTACCGCAGCCCGATTGCGGCAGTCGCAGGCGATGGTCGATGCGCAGGCCGCCGAGCTTTATCCGACGGTTGATGCCAACGTCAGCTTCTCAGCGCAACGTTTCTCGGCGAATAGCGTACAGGCCAAACTGGCCGGCGAGAACTTTCGGCAAATGCTGATTAACCCTTTGATCTTACGCTACCACCTGGACTTTTGGGGACGCGATGCAGCGGCTTTGCAAGGCGCGGTCGGCCGCTCGCTGGCGGCCGCCGCGGAACTGGCCGATGCGCGCCTGCTATTGTCATCTACCGTGGCCAGGGGTTATTTCGAATTGCTGGCGGTCGCTGCCAAGCAAGGCATCGCCGAGGACATCGTCGCCGAGCGGCAGGCCTTGTTGAAATTCGAACAAACACGTCTGACCACCGGTTTAGCGGCCGATGCACCACTATTGCAGGCTCGTATAGCCCTTGCCAACGCCGAACAAGGTTTGGCTGCGGCGCGCGCCGACGTGGAATTAAGTAAAAACCTGTTGGCGGCGCTGGCCGGCAAGGGGCCTGATTGGGGGGCTGGCATCGTCATCGAACCTGATCGGCTTGAGCAAGCGTTAACCCTGCCGGTGGATTTGCCGCTGCATTTACTGGCGCATCGTCCCGATATTAGCGCGGCGCGGCTGCATGCCGAGGCTGCGTCTGAGGAAATCAAGGTGGCCGAGGCGGCGTTTTACCCAGACGTTAATCTGGTGGCTTTCACCGGTTTGCACAGCGTCAGCTTGAGCGATGTTTTGTTGCAAGGTTCCAGTCTGGCATACGCGGTCGGGCCGTCTATCGAGTTTCCGATTTTCGAAGGCGGCCGGCTGCGCGCCAATCTGGAGTATCAACAGTCTGCTTACGATGCCGCCGTCGAGCGCTATAACCGCAGCTTGGTGCATGCGGTGCAGGAAGTGGCCGATGCGCTGAGCCGCTGGCGCGAGCTGGATGAGCGCTTGGCGGCACAGCGGCAAAGCCTGGCCGACGCATTAGCCGCTGACAAGCTGGCCGGCAGTTTGCGCAGTCATGGCTTGTCTGATCGCGCCGCGCCGAGTCTGGCTAAATTGGAGGTCTACCAGCAACAGTTTCGCTTGGCGGCTCTGGTGGGCGAGCGACATAAAGCCGAGATCAATATCATCAAGGCGCTGGGCGGCGGCTACAGCGACACTAACCCCGCAACGCCATGACCGCAAACATGCCAAAAAAAATTCGTCCTCGGGAAATTCTGCGCCAACGCCGGCGCCGCTTGCAAGGCGTCACCTTGGCCTTACTACTGACCGGTTTGGCTTATCTGGCGTATTGGTGGCTGGAGCATCGCGATT
Organism: Methylomonas fluvii; assembly: GCF_014850975.1. Lineage (GTDB taxonomy): Bacteria > Pseudomonadota > Gammaproteobacteria > Methylococcales > Methylomonadaceae > Methylomonas > Methylomonas fluvii. The sequence continues at coordinate 1,900,083 of NZ_JACXST010000001.1, forward strand.
GGGTGACCACCGACGACGCGTTCGTGGCCGGACATTTAATTACGCTGAAAACCCAGACTGACGGTACCGTGGTCGAAGTATTGGCGGAAAACACGCAGTGCGTGGAAAAAGGTCAGGTCTTGGTGCGGCTGGATGGTGTGCATGCCGGTATTGCCTTGCAGCAGACGCAAGCCGAATTGGCGGAAGCGGTGCGGAATATCGTCAGTTTGCAGGCCAAAGCCGAGACGCTGAAGCAGCGGGCCTTGGTGAAACAAGCTTTACTGGCACTGGTCAATCACGACCTGGCGCGCTTCAACGCGGCGGCTAAGGATGGGGCGGTTTCCGATCAGCAACTGCAAAATGCCCAAGATAAAAGCCACGAACTGGAGGCGGCGATTAAAGAAATTCGCGCCGAACAAAGCGGCGTCGAGGCGCAATTGCTGGATTCGGGTATCGATAATCATCCTGCGGTGGAAAAGGCTAAGAGCCGCTTGCGCCAGGCGTTTCTGGATTTTCAACGTCGGAATCTGGTGGCGCCGGTGTCCGGTTGCGTGGCCAAACGCAAGGTACAAGTCGGCGATATGCTCAAAGCCGGCGCACCGCTGCTGGCTATCGTGCCGCTGGACGATCTATGGATAGAAGCCAACTTTCTGGAAAGCCAGATCGCCGGGGTCAGGCCGGGGCAGGCGGCGGAAGTGCGCGTCGCGGCGTATGGTGACGACCGGGTTTATCACGGCCGGGTGCAAGGCATCAACCCAGGCACCGGCAGTATCTTTGCTGTGTTGCCGACCGATAATGCCACCGGCAACTTCATTCATATCGCCGAGCGTTTGCAGGTGCGTATCGCGCTGGATGCCGGGGAACTCAGGGCCAATCCCTTGCAGCCCGGTCTGTCTACGTTAACCCGAATCAACATAGAAAAAGCCGACGGTTTAGTATCGGCATCCTCGGTTACGCTGAATGGCAAGGCTTATCGCACCGATGTTTATGATCGAGAGTTGGATGGCGCCGAACAGTTGATAGAACAGATCGAGTTGGCCAATCGGCCGCACTAGTTCAGCGGCATTAAGGCGGCTAGCGATTAATTCCCACAAAATTGCTGCAATAAAGCGCCGCTCCGTGTATCTTTGCCTTCCGGCAAAAATGGCCGGCACTCATAAATCAAACCGGCGACTGCGATAAGGTTCGCGCCGCTTCTAAAAAATTTAAATGACGGATTAACCATGTGTTTTAGCGCCAATATGTCTTTGGGCCTGGGAGTGGCGGGGCTCGTTGCCTCCACGGTAACTTTCCTGGATAAGGACGAAACCTTTTGGGTGAAACTGGCTCGGGCTTACGCCATTTTTCACTTCTCGTTGATGGAGTTTATTCAGTATTTTGCTTATCCGGTAGCCGATCAGTGTGGCTATGGCAGCAATCTTTTTTTAAGCGAATTGTCGTCGGTGCATATCAGCCTGCAAGCCTTTGCCATCATGCCGGCTTTGGCGACGTATTCGTCGGACCCTAAAGCTTTGAAAAAAGCGTTTATTGTCGGCAGCTCTTTGAGCGGTTTGTTTTTGATTTTGACCCGTTTGCCGAACGACTGGCAGATGTTTGATATAGACCCTAACTTCATCGGCCGGATGAACTCCTGCCTGTTCATGGGGATTTACCACATCGGGTATGCGATCTCCAGCGCCTTTGGTTTGTTGGTGACTCATGGCTCTTTGTTTGCCCTGGCCTTCAGCGCGTTTGTTTGGAAAAACAATTGGCGTATCGGTATCTACCATTGCTTTGGGGCGTTGATGACCTTATTCATGCCGCAATGGTTGTTTGGGGTGAGTACTGGCGAGGCGGCGGCTATGTACTGTTTTTATTCGATTCCGATCACCGCCAGCTTTATGCCGCCATTTAAGAAGTTTTTCTCCGCCCAATCCGGCGATTGGTCGGACGGCGTGCCCGCCAGACAACAGTCTTGACGAGTGCGGCAGAGGCACAAGACATTACGCTTCTGCTATCGCCAGGCTTCAATAAATCCTTGATAAAACGCGGGGTCAGCGACGGTAGCGCCGCGCTGGCCTACCAACGCCGATGCAAAATCCTGCGCTCGTTTTAGTATCACAGGCATAGGCCAGTTTTCGGCAATCCCCAATAACAAAACCGCCGCAAAGGCGTCGCCGGCGCCGACCGTATCGATTATTTCAATCTGGCCTTCTGGGACGATATTGAACAATTCCCCCGACGAATTCAGCGCCAGCGCGCCTTGACTGCCGCGCGTAAGCACCACGCCTTTTAAATGATAGGTCTGCTGCAATAAACGCATTTTGGTGTCTATGCTCTGCTGGTCAGGCAGCAATAATTCCAACTCGTCATCGTTCAGTTTCAACCAATCCGCGCCGCCTATCCATCCCAAGACCTCATCCGCTTGCCACCAGGGTGCGCGCAGATTCACATCCAGAAACACCGGGCCATTCCAGGTTTGCTGCAAATCAAGACAGGCTTGCCTGGAAACGCTGTTTCGTAAGGCCAGGCTGCCATGATAGAGCAGGCCCTGTTTGCGGAGATGATGGAACGCCTCGGCATCAATGTAGTCGTAAGCTTGCCGGTCCAGAATCCGGTAGCTGGGCTGCCCATCTGTTATGCTGACCGCTACGCTGCCGGTTGGATGAGCAGCGTCGATCTGCATGGCAGATCGAGTCATGCCGACACTTTGCATGGCCGCGAGGATCTCGCGGCCGGCGTCATCTTCCCCTACACGGCTGATAAACAGGGCTGGCCGGCCCAAAGCTTGCAGATGCCAGGCGACATTAAACGGCGCGCCACCGAGTATTCGGCTGCCGTCCGGAAAGTTGTCGAATAGTATTTCGCCGAATATCGTGAAAAAATCTGTGTGCATTGGTCTTGCCTCGCCGCAATTGCTGGTTTAGAGCGATCACAATAATCAACGCGTACGGAAATGACAATGGCGTTTGAACGGCTGTGGTCGTTTTCAGGGCGCAGGCCGATGTGTGCTGCACTGATGTGGTGCGTAATGCGGTTTAGGAGATGCTGCGGCAATTTAACTTTTTGATAAATAGACATTAATAAGATTGGCATGTGGATTGCTGAAGGATGGTCATGAATATAAATACTTTTTTCGATGAAATGCGTACCTCAACCGGTAGTGTGCGGCGCCTGTACCAACCATTCGCGGAGTGGCTGAGCGGCACCGATCACGCCCAGTTGATGCAAAAGTCCCGCGAAGCGGAAATGTTGTTTCGGCGGGTAGGAATTACTTTTAATGTCTACGGTGACGAGGCAGGGGCCGAGCGCTTGATTCCGTTCGATGTGGTGCCGCGAATACTAGCCGCCACGGAATGGCGGGTGTTGTCGGCCGGCGTGATTCAGCGGGTCACCGCGCTGAATGCGTTTTTGAACGATCTGTATCACGATCAGGAAATCATCAAAGCCGGTATCGTTCCCGCCAGCATTCTGGAAAACGAGATGTATCGGCCGGAAATGCAGGGCGTGGACGTGCCGGGCGGGATTTATGCGCATATCGCTGGCGTCGACATCGTGCGCACTGCCGAGAACGAATTTTATGTGCTGGAAGACAATCTGCGCACGCCGTCCGGGGTTTCCTACATGCTGGAAGACCGCAAGATGATGATGCGTCTGTTTCCGGAGCTGTTCCGCCGTTATGCGGTAGCGCCGGTCGAGCATTATCCGCAGGTGTTGCTGAACAATTTGCGGGCAGTGGCGCAGCCGGGCGTTTACGATCCGACCGTGGTGCTGCTAACCCCTGGTGCCTACAACAGCGCGTATTTCGAACACGCGTTTTTGGCGCAGCAAATGGGTATAGAGCTGGTGGAAGGCCAGGATTTGTTTTGCAAGGACAATGGAGTGTTCATGCGCACCACGGAAGGCCCAAAGCGCATTGATGTGATTTATCGGCGCATCGACGACGATTTTCTCGATCCGCTGGCGTTTCGCGAAGACTCGATGCTCGGTGTGCCGGGCTTGGTCTCGGTGTATCGCAATGGCGGCGTCACGCTGGCTAACGCGATTGGCACGGGGGTTGCTGACGACAAAGCCACGTATACCTATGTACCCGAGATGGTGCGTTTTTATCTGGGTGAGGAGCCTATTCTGTCCAATGTGCCCACGTATAAGCTGGAAAATCCTGACGATTTGAAATATGTGTTAGAGCATCTGGAGGAATTGGTGGTCAAGGAGGTACAGGGTTCCGGCGGTTACGGCATGTTGGTGGGGCCGACCTCATCCAAACAGCAGATAGAGGATTTTCGGGCGCGGATTTTGGCTGAACCGGACAATTACATCGCCCAGCCGACTCTGGCTTTATCGACTTGCCCAACCTTGGTGGAACAAGGCGTTGCCCCAAGACACGTCGATTTACGGCCGTTCGTGCTGTCCGGCAAAACCACCACACTAGTGCCAGGTGGTTTGTGCCGAGTGGCGATGCGGGAAGGTTCGCTAGTGGTGAACTCCTCGCAAGGGGGCGGCACAAAGGACACCTGGGTATTGCACGGAGACTCAACATGCTAAGCCGCACCGCCGACCATCTTTACTGGATGGCCCGTTATATCGAGCGCGCCGAGAATATGGCGCGGGTGCTGGACGTCACCTATCGGATGTCACTGGTTGCCAATAGCGCTTATGACGAAACCGCACGCTGGAAGCCCCCGGTGCAGATTGCCGACGATATCGAGGCTTTCGAGAAAAACTACTCTGGTTATACTGCGGCCAATGTGATTCAGTTCATGGCGCTGGATGAACGTAATCCGTCCAGCATCGTCAGCGCCCTTAACTCTGCGCGAGAAAATGCGCGTGCGGTGCGGGTGGCGATGTCTTCGGAAATGTGGGAGACCGTCAATGCGTTGTGGTTGGAACTTAGGCAACGGATTCGACAAGGTTTACGGGAAGCAGAGATCAGCGAATTTTGCGATTGGGTTAAATCGCGTTCGCACCTGTTTCGCGGTGTTACCTTTGGCACCATGTTACGCGACGACAGTTACAAGTTCGTGCGTTTGGGCAGCTTTGTCGAACGGGCCGACAATACCGCTAGACTCCTGGATGCCAAGTATCAATTGCTGTTGCCGGCCGTGGAGGCGCCCGAGGGCCAGGTCGACTATTACGAATGGAGTTCCTTGCTGCGCTCGGTATCGGCATTTGAGGCCTATCAAAAAGTGTTTCGGGATACCATCGAGCCCTGGAAAGTGGCCGAGTTATTGGTGTTACGCGACGACATGCCGCGTTCCTTGCATGCCTGTTACGACGAACTAGCGCCTATCTTGGAGCAACTGTGTCGGCAGCGGGGGCGGGAGTGTCTGCGGTTGGCCGGCGAAAATCATGCGCGGCTGCATTACGGGCGGATGGCCGACATTTTTAAGATGGGCTTACATCAGTTTTTGCAGGATTTCATTTTGCGCAACAATGCGCTCGGCGTTGAAATTCAGCGGGCCTTTCTTAATGGGCCGGAATAAGTCCTTGCTTAAAAGGCGCCGTAAGTCATTGCCGCACCGACTGTTTAAGCAAAATTTTGGCGATTCAGCCTAACGGACAATTAGAGGAAAACGGATGATAAATTCACTGATCCACCCCAAACAGGGCGACAAGGCCAATTCCCCCTGGTTTGACGAGTTTCTGGTCAAATTGCTGGAAAACCGGGACCGTACTGGCTTGACCGAAATGATCCGCGAAATAGACGCGTTAATGTTGACGGTGGAGCCGGGCTGTTCGGCGGCCTATGTTAGCGAATTGGCCTTGATGACGCCTTACCACTATCTGGTTACCTTGGAGTCCGAGAGCCATTGGACTCACGTGCTGCGGATTGATATGAATTCGCCGGACCTGTTGGTGCGGGAAGTGCGGGTACCCGGCCGCGGCGACATTTTCCGTAGTCTGAACGAGGTGTATCCGATCGGCGCGCATAAGCCCAATTCGCGCTATATGGGTGAGATTTTTCGGGTCAGCAATCTGCATGAGGTGGTCGAGCAGCAAAAAGCCAGGGAAATTCGCTTTTTTAATCAGGATCAAATTCGCAAACTGGAATTGCCGGGCAATATGGCCATCGTCAAACCATCGCCGTATACGCACAATATTGTTGCATATTGGGAGCGGCCGCCGGAGGACATAAGAGTATATGCCTTGGGAAATAGCATCATTCTTGATGACGTCAATCGCGGCTATCTGCAAGCGAAGGAAATTCAGGAAGAACTGGGGCTGGATAAACTGATCCGCCCCATCGATCATCTAGCCACCCGGGTTTATAGTCAGAATCGGGAAGTGGCGATTTTGGAATATTTGACCCTCTCCAGTTATTACTATTGGGGGTCTTACGACATTGCCAATCAGAATTCATCGACCAACGTGACCAAAAGCATCCATTATCCCGAGGAACGCATTAGTCCGGCCAAAGTGTTTACCGCTGCCAATCATCCGTATTTTGTTAATCACCTGGTGGGCTTACCTTCGCCGACCGAGAGTTTCGTGCGTAATTATGGCCCGCGCTTGCATCATGTGGCTTTGGAAGTCGCGGACGGAGAGATCAACGGTCTAGCCAACATCGATTATGTAGTGCAGGCTATTCGGGCCAGAGGCAAGGACTTTCTGCTGGATGTGATCGGGTCGCGCGAAGAAGGCTTGAAGCAAATATTTTCCAGCGCGTCCGAGCATTCTTCGTTGATTGTGGAATACGTGCAGCGTTTTGGTAATTTTGATGGCTTTTTCACGAAGCAGAACGTTGCTGAATTAACGCATGCGGCCGGGGTAGAGGAAAATCTACGCTTGTTGCAGGCAGAGAGTGAAGCAGCCAGTCCGGTGTCAGCATGAGTATCAGAGTCGCGATCAATCACAAAACCAGTTACCACTACGATCATCCAGTCCAGTTGACGCCGCATGTACTGCGGCTGCGGCCGGCTTCACACTCGCGGACGGCGGTCAGTGCCTATTCATTGACTATCAAGCCGGATAAGCACTTCATTAATTGGCAGCAGGATCCGTTCGGCAATTATTTGGCGCGCTTGGTGTTTCCGGAAAAAACCACCGAGTTTTCGATAGAAGTGGATTTGATCGCCGATATGACGGTGATCAACCCCTTCGATTTTTTTCTGGAAGAGTACGCCGAACATTATCCGTTTGCTTATCCGGAGCAATTGGCCAAGGAACTGGCGCCGTACCTGGAAATTCGCGAGCAGGGGCCTTTGCTGCAAACCTTTTTGGCCGGCTTGAAGCGGGATAAGCAAGGCATCGTTGATTTTCTGGTAGGCATCAATCAAGCGGTGAACCAGGTCGTCAACTATGCAATCCGCATGGAGCCGGGTGTGCAAAGTTGCGAGGAAACCCTGGAAAAAAAGCTGGGTTCTTGTCGAGATTCCGGTTGGTTATTAGTACAGGTATTGCGGCACATGGGTTTGGCCGCGCGCTTTGTATCGGGGTATTTGGTGCAGCTGGTCGCAGATGTTAAATCGCTGGACGGCCCATCCGGTACCGATCACGATTTCACCGATCTGCACGCCTGGGCCGAGGTATATATTCCCGGTGCTGGCTGGATAGGTATGGATCCGACGTCCGGACTTTTTGCCGGAGAGGGTCATATTCCCTTAGCCTGTACCGCCGATTATGTCAGCGCGGCGCCTGTCAGCGGCGGCTTTATCGGCAAGGCAGAGACTACCTTCGATTTTTCCAATCGTGTCAGCCGCATCCATGAAGACCCACGGGTTACCAAACCATACACCGATAAGCAATGGACAGACATTGAACGGCTGGGAGAAAAGGTCGATGCCGAGCTGAAAGCTGGGGATGTGCGTTTAACCATGGGCGGCGAGCCGACTTTTGTGTCCATCGATAATATGGATGCGCCGGAATGGAACACCGATGCTGATGGTGAGGAAAAGCGCAAGTTGGCCGGAAAATTGGTCAGACGTTTGCGCGACAGCTTTGCGCCGGGCGGTTTGTTGTATTTCGGCCAGGGCAAATGGTATCCGGGCGAGCCGTTGCCGCGCTGGCAGTTGGCGTGTTTCTGGCGCAAGGATGGTAAACCGATCTGGAAGAATCCGGCCCTATTGGCGGATGAGACTCGCGATTATGGATTCGACCTCAAGCAGGCGGAAGCTTTTATCCGTGATTTGGTGAAACGGCTGGGCGTGGCCGGCGAATTCATTCTACCGGGTTTCGAAGATCCTCTTTACTATCTGTTACAGGAGGGATTGGTACCGAAAAACCTGGATCCTTTGCAAGTCGATTTGAAAGACGACTTAGAGCGTCGGCGCTTGGCCAAATTGCTCAGCGCGGATCTCGGTGCGCCGGTCGGTTATGTTTTGCCGCTGCACTGGAGCTATCAGGCCAGCGCTTGGAGCAGCAGTGCTTGGGAATTTCGGCGCGGGGCGATGTTCCTGGTGCCTGGCGATTCGGCGATGGGTTTGCGTTTACCTCTGAACAGTTTACCTTGGGTGCCGTTCGAAAAGCGCGATCACCCCCATGAACGTAGCCTTTACGAACCGGTGGAGCCTTTGGGCGATATTGATTCGGAAGTTAGCCGTCGTTACAGTCAAATGGCCAAGCAGGAACTGCATCCGACCGAAATGGACGCGGCCGACGATGAGAGACCGCGCGACCCGGAATGGGTGCCGCATACCGCTTTGTCGGTGCAAACCCGTGACGGCCGATTATATGTATTTGTGCCACCCACTACCGAGTTGGAACACTACCTGGACATTATCGCGTCGGTGGAAGCCACGGCAGCGGCTTTGAAAATGCCGGTGGTGATAGAGGGCTATCAGCCGCCGCACGATTTGCGTTTGGTCCGTCTGCCGGTGACACCCGATCCTGGCGTGATAGAAGTCAACATTCATCCGGCCGCCAGTTGGCAAGAGCTGGTGCATAACACCACCACTTTGTACGAGCTGGCCCGGTTGACACGACTCGGCACCGAGAAATTCATGTTGGATGGCCGGCATACCGGTACCGGTGGCGGCAATCATGTGACCTTAGGTGGCATTACGCCGGCCGATAGTCCGATTTTACGGCGACCGGATTTGTTGCGCAGCTTGGTTACTTATTGGCAGCATCATCCGGCCCTATCCTATTTGTTTTCCGGTTTGTTTCTCGGTCCAACCAGCCAGGCGCCACGCGTCGACGAAGCGCGCAATGACAGTCTATACGAGCTGGAAATTGCTTTCCAGCAGATGCCGGAGGGTGAGGTAGCCGCGCCTTGGTTGGTCGATAGGCTGTTCCGTAATTTACTGGTGGATATGACCGGCAATACCCATCGCAGCGAGTTTTGTATCGACAAGCTCTATGCGCCGGGTACTGACGCCGGGCGTCTTGGTCTGCTGGAGTTGCGTGCCTTCGAAATGCCGCCGCATGCCAGGATGAGCCTGATGCAAATGCTGTTGCTGAGAACCCTGGTGGCCTGGTTTTGGCGCGAACCCTACAAGAAGCCTTTGGTGCGCTGGGGAACGCAATTGCATGACCGGTTTATGTTGCCGCATTTTATTGCCAGCGACATTTACGATGTGGCGCGCGATCTGCAAGCCGCGGGGTACGAATTCAAGACAGAATGGTTCGCACCGTTTTTGGAATTCCGCTTTCCTAGGATCGGTAGTCTGCGGGTTAACGATCTGCAATTGGATCTGTATCAGGCTATTGAGCCATGGCACGTGTTAGGCGAAGAAATCACCAGCAGCGGTACTGCCCGCTATGTAGATTCCTCGGTGGAGCGCTTGCAAGTGTCGCTTAGTGGCGCAATGGGTGAACGTTATGCCTTAACCTGCAATGGTCGCAGGGTGCCGTTAAAGGCTACCGGCAAGCAAGGAGAGCTAGTGGCGGGCATCCGCTATCGGGCTTGGAATCCACCGTCGGCCTTGCATCCCTCCATCGGTGTGCAGGCGCCGCTGGTATTTGATTTGGTCGATACCTGGAACGGTCGGTCTATCGGCGGTTGCACATATCATGTCTCTCACCCCGGCGGCCGCAACTACGACACGCTGCCGGTTAATGCTTATGAGGCTGAAGGACGCAGAGTTAGTCGTTTTTGGCAGCACGGTCATACACCAACAGATACCGTGTTGGAATTACCTAGCGAAGAGCTAAATAAAGACTATCCGTTTACACTGGATTTACGTTGGAATGCGCGCTAATCAGAGTGGGGAAATTAAAAAATCTAATCAGTGAGTGTCGGTTTTTTTTACAAGTTATCTTGAAATTAACGCGATTTGCTATACCATCCTTGCCTGAGGGGCGAGGCAAATTGGCTATAGCTATTTGAACTTGTTAGAAATATTTTTTATAGGGTGGGGTGTCTCTTGAATCGACAGAAGCAGTATTTCGATAATTGTTTCGAGGTATTTTTAGCTGATACGCGGGAAAGTAAAAAAATTCATTATCAACTCAGATACCGGGTTTATTGTGATGAAATGGGCTTCGACGATAAGGAGCGGTTTCCGGCGCAGCAAGAAATCGACGAATGGGATAAAAGCGCGGTTCATTTTTTAGTTAGGCATAAATATACTCAACAGTGGTTGGGCGGGTTGAGGATGGTCACGCCCAAAGGTCACGTTTTTCCGTTTCAAGAAAGCAGTAGTTCACATCAACGGCTACCACGCGGCGGATACAAAAATTCCGTTGAAATTTCCAGGCTATGCGTTACTAAGGAAGCAAGGCGCTTTGCCTTCAGAAACCCGGCTATAGACCTAGCTGAAGAAAATCGCAAAATTAGTTTTCTGCACGATTATCGCAATATCAATAGAGACATAATGTGGGGGCTGTATCGGGCTGCAGCGGTTTATTCCGTCCGGCAGGGCATTAAGCATTGGTATATGTTAGCCAATCCGGCACTGGCATATAGTGTTAAAAAACAAGGCTTCGATATACAGCAAATAGGCGATGCCAGCCGTCAAAGTACACGTATGCTGTATTATTTGAGTACAAGGCAAGTGTTGGAAAATTCGTTATTGATTGAGGACTACCGACACGATTTCCGCTTATATTCGGATATTGCAACTGACGTTTCTGTTGATATGGGCGGGCGCCAGGTAAAGCAAATCGGGGTTATTTCTTATGTATCGAGAATCTGATTTATCCGTTTAAATCCGCCGAGCAAAACCCTCGCCTGCAATTTCAACCATTCTCGCTGGTAGGCCCTCTATGTCATTCCTGGTGTTCATCAGTATGATTACGCAGCAAAGCTTGCAGTCCGTATTTTTCAAATAAACCGTACAAGGTTGGTCTGGTAACACCTAACAATTTAGCTGCTTCGGATATGTTATTGTCGGCGTAGGTCAGCGCGCGTTTGATGGCGATGGTTTCTGCCGCTTCTCGTACCGACTTGAGATTCAGCGGCATAGACTTGTCGCTATCGGTACCAATTTCCAGCTCTTCGGCAGTGACGAAATTGTTGTCGGATAAAATGACCGCACGTTTGATTTTGTTCTCCATCTCCCGAATGTTGCCAGGCCAGTTATAAGCTTCAAGAGCACGAGCGGCGTCGTGGGAAAAATGTTTTTCTTTGGAGTTGTTTTCGCGGCAATACCGTTGCAGCAAAGCATTGGCTATCGTGATGATGTCGCCGTCGCGTTCGCGTAGCGGGGGAATGTCAACGACGATCTCACTGAGCCGGTAATATAAGTCGCCCCGGAAATTACCTTGCGCAATAAGGTCGGGTAAATGGCGATGTGTCGCACATATGATGCGCACATCCACGGCAATTTCCTTTCTACCCCCTAACCGTTCTATGACGCGTTCCTGAATAAATCGCAGCAATTTTGCTTGCAAGGCAAAAGGTAGGTCGCCGATCTCGTCCAAAAAGAATGTGCCACCTTGCGCATATTCGATTTTGCCTTTGGTTTGCGCTACTGCGCCGGTGAATGCACCTTTCTCGTAGCCGAATAATTCGCTCTCTAACAATGTTTCCGGTATGGCCGCGCAGTTTACCGCCACAAACGGTTGTGAGGCGCGTGCGCTCAGGCGATGTAAGGCTTTTGCCATTAGCTCCTTACCGGTGCCGCTTTCGCCGATTAGCAATACGGTTGCTTGAGTCGGTGCAATTTTTTCAATTATCCGCATGACCGCCTGCATTTGCGGGCTGGTGGCGATCACGCCGGTCAGGGGCTTTTGTTGCTGCAATATTTGGTAGTCGCGCTCCAATGCGTCGAGTTGAAACGCTCTTTCTATGATTAGCCCCAAGACGTCCGGGTCTACCGGCTTTTGATAAAAGTCATAAGCACCTAAGGCTACTGCATGAATCGCATTTGCTCGATCATCATTGCCGGTTACCACGATTATCTTGGTGGCCGGTGCTAATGCGAGAATTTCCTTGAGAGTGGCGAGTCCTTCAGTGGCGTTGGAGGGGTCGGGTGGTAAACCGAGATCCAAGGTAACGACGCTTGGCGTATATCGTCTAAGTGCTGCTATTGCTTCATCTCTATTGCTTGCTATTACTACTTCGTATTGTTCGAAGGCCCATTTCAGTTGTTTTTGCAAGCCTAGGTCGTCCTCGATAATTAACAGTACTTTAGAAGTGATCATTATTTCCTTGGTTTGCGGAAACTCGCTGAGCTAGTGGTAATTGAATGGTGAAAGCGGTGCCTTGGCCTGGATTGCTATCGACCCGTATGTTTCCAGACTGCTTTAGAATGTAATCGCGGGCTTCGTAGGCGCCGATGCCCATTCCGGCATTGCCTTTTGTCGTATCGAACGGCTTGAATAGGCGTTCCGCAATGAACTGTTGGTCCATACCTATACCGTTATCTATAATTTTGATGACAGCATAGTCTTGGTTTTTTGTTAATTCAAGCTTAACCCATCCATCGCTTGTCGCTATGGCGTCTTGAGCGTTTTGAACCAAATTAGTCAAGATATTGGTAAGTTTGATTTTGTCGGCCGTCACGAAGCACTCGCTGAGTGTTGTGTCCAGCTGCAATGGCGGAGTACCGAGATGCTGTTGAACGATGTTTTTAACCAATTCCACCAAATTGATGAAGGTATTGGCGGTGGTTGTGTGGGTCTCGCCTTGTTTTAACTGTTCGACAATATGGTGCATTTTTTTGACCACATTATTTAGCGTGTCTATGGTGTCGTCGAAGAAGTCCGGGTTATGTTTATGCTTTTCCGCGTTTTTTACGATCAAGGAGATCTGGGCTACCAGATTTTTGAGGTCATGTACCAAATATGCTGAAAGGCGGTGATAGGTTTCAAATTGACGATTATTGGCGAGTTCTTCACTTGTCCGGTTCAGAGCGAGGGCGTTGGCAAGTTGCATTCCCACCGTTTTTAAAAGATCGTGATCTTCCCAGTCAAGCTTTCGTGGCGCGCGCGCCTGAGTTAACACCACAAAAGCTTCAAGCTTGTTTAGGTGAAATAGCGGCACTATAAGCCACACTTGGCTATCCTCGTAGCACCAAGGCGATAGATCTATGTCGTCGTACACTTCCGGAGCATGAGCTAGTTCGAAAAAATCGATGACCCATTGCTTGTTCGCTAAATATTGAGGTAGGTCGCCTATGTTGTGCAAATATTCAATTTCTTGTGGAGTAAGTTTGAGGTTTTGTTCTGCAGCTAGAAAAAAATGGCCTTGATCGTTTTTTAACCACAAACCGCCCCCTGCGCTTTCTACTAAGTCCGTCAAAGTAGTTATGATGAATCCTTTCAGTTCCTCAAGCGACTCAAGTTTTGCCAATGATTTGCTGATCTTGAGCCACTCTTCGCGGTAATCGTAGCTATAGTGGAAAAAGTGCTTACTAAAATACACCTTGGAGATAGCCCTTATTTTTCCAGATGTAAACGGGATAATCAGCAGGAGAATGGCAAGGAAAATAAACAGAGTTTGTGCGGCCTCACCCCATTCGGTATTTGCGCGTTTGATATAAAAACCGGCAAATGACATAAGTATTAAATAGATGCCGCAACCGAGCAGGATCGTTGAGTAAAAAATAGTTTTGCGAGGTGTTGTCAGTTCCGTACTTTGGCTGTTAAGCTTTAGTCGGGTCAATGTGACTGCTAAAAGTGGTGTCATGAGTGCGTTAATGACACCTCGTGACTGCCAGAGCTCGAAGTCTAGGCTGCTGAATAGCAGTGATTTGCTGTAAACGAGCAAATCGAACGCAAATAGTGAACCAAGGCTTATGCACAGAAATTTGAGATTCCACCTTTGCTTCAGGGGGGTGCTGCGGTAAAGCTGCTCAACCAGGATGAGGCCAAATACAGCGGATACAACGTGCGATGCGAAACGGGGGTCGACGTTCAGATGTTCTCGGATTAGGGTTAGGTAGCCAGGGAAAATCTCAATACCTAAAACCAGCACTAAAGTCAGGGTAACGACCACGCTAACATTCGACTTAAATATTTGCTTGTGATCGTTGTATATCTGTTTGGACAGCAGTGTTCCAAGTTGAAGAAACCAAGATGCATTCCGGAGAGTTTCGTACGGTAGCGTGTCAGCGAAGAAGAAATGGCTGTTTTTTGTGGCGACTATCACGCTTGTGCACCATGCTAACGAGCACAAAACTGCTATTATGAAAGGCAGATGCCAGTTTTTCCTAAAGCAAGCGTATAAAAGTAAAAGACCATAAGCGATGGTTGCGCTCAAGTAGCTGTAATAAATGTAGCTTTGCATTTAGTGTCGATGTTTAAGTGTTTTTTACAATACATATAATTATTATACGACCTTATAAGCAGTAGGCAGGATCATTACTTTGCAGATTCAGGCTGACATGAAAGAATTATTTAGTGACGTACTAGCTAATGCGCAATTCTCCGACGGTTCCGGCTGGAAACGATATCGCCTAAATGCGGGTGAGACCATCGTAAAAAAAGGCCAGCAAGGAAATACATTATTTCTCATAGAAGAAGGTGTTGTTAGAGTGTTGGGCGGTGCAGAGCTGGATGGGAATCGGCGAATAAGCCCCGGGCTCTGCGATTTAGATGCTGGGGCGGTATTTGGGGATGTCTGTTTGTACGAGCCTAGGGAGAGAACGGCCTCTGTTGTTTCATTGACTGATGTGTGTTTACTTGAGGTTCGTAGTGATATGTTGAGCGTTTACTTGGACGATCATCCGGTGCAGGGTTATTTATTTTTGAAGGGCTTGTTTCAAGCTATGTCCAATCGTTTGGGGTTAGCAAATGATCGAATAGAGCATTTGCTAGCGTGGGGAATT
The DNA here is from genome assembly GCF_014850975.1 of Methylomonas fluvii. Classification (GTDB taxonomy): domain Bacteria; phylum Pseudomonadota; class Gammaproteobacteria; order Methylococcales; family Methylomonadaceae; genus Methylomonas; species Methylomonas fluvii. The sequence continues at coordinate 1,915,193 of NZ_JACXST010000001.1, forward strand.
AAAGCACATGACATCGATAAATATTTGTAGGTGGATGATGCTCGTGAAAATGAGAGGGCAAGATGGATGTGGGGCCTAAGTTATCACTGGCAGAAAGTTTTAGTCGTTACTTCAAGGTGGGGCTTGCTGAAAGTGACGCCCAAAAGGAATTTGTTTTTCAAGTAAGGTATCGTGTCTATTGTGAAGAGTTTAAATATGAACCTGTTGAACGTTTTGCTGATCACCTTGAAGTAGACGAATACGATCAATATTCCCGCCACTGTTTGATTACGCATTTGCAAACAGGTATCCCGGCCGGTTGTGTAAGAATGGTTCCTGCTATCGGAGAGCGACAGACTGAGCCATTGCCTTTAGAAAAGTACTGTGGAGTTAGTTTAGACAGCAAGCTTATAGATAATTTAAAGCTTCAAAGAAATACAGTATGCGAGATATCCAGATTAGCTGTGGATGGGGCGTTTCGTAGACGTACCGGCGAGACTCTAACGCGTTTCGGTGAAATTAACGGCTTACAGTTTTCGCCTCAAGAGCAGAGGACTTTTTCTTCAATAGCAGTTGCTTGCTTTTTTGCTGCCACAGTCCTAACAGAGGTTGATGGACGTACAAATGTGTTTGCGATGATGGAGCCGTTCTTGCCGAGGTTGATGCATCGGTCAGGTATAGATTTTCAACGAGTTGGTAAGGATATTGACTATCATGGTATACGTGCACCTTATTTCATTACTACTCAGGCTGTTTTGGAAAATATGCATCCCGATTTGCTAGAGTTATATTCCTGGATAAAAGAAAATATTGTTAATTAATATGATCGGATCGAATGTAGTTATATATTTCTCTGCGGTTAGTAGGTAGCCAGATAAAATATTGGGGTTTTGGTAATAGGATGAAAAAAAAAATAATCAGTTCCGTAGTACTCGTATGTACGTTTTTATTGCAAACGGCAGCATGTTCCTCGCCGGAGGAATCTGCTCGGAGTCATTTGCAAAAAGGTAAGGAGCTTTTTGAAAAAGGGGAATTTGATAAGGCCTTGCTTGAGTTGAAGACATCCAGTCAAAGCAGCGATAAGTTTGGTGAGACCTATCTCTATATGGCCCTATTGGACGAAAAAAATAATAATTTCAAGTCGATGCGGCAAAACCTGATTAGAGCCTTAGAATTAGAGCCAAGTTTGACTTCCGCAAAAATAAAACTAGGTAAGCTCGATATTGTTTTCGGAGATTTGGAAAAAGCATTGGAGCAAGCGGAGTCGGTTTTGGCAAGTGACTCAGGCAATATTGATGCAAAAATGATCAAGGCATCGGTTTATATTAAGCAGTTGAAAAAAGATCAAGCAACAGAAATAGTTGATTTCGTTTTAAAGGACAGCCCAGATAATGTTGAGGCTTTGTCATTGCAAGCGGCTTTATTTGCTGAAAAGAATGAAATAGATCAAGCTTTGGGGTCAGTAAATAAAGCGTTAGGAGTACAGCCCACAAACCTTCCTTTGCGCTTATTTAAAATAAAACTGGATGCAGGGCTGAATAACATAGATAGTGTAATAAAAGGGTATCAGGAACTCATTCAATTATACCCAGATGCCGGTAACTTTAAACTGAGCTTGGCTTCCATTTACTCGATGACTGATAAGCTTGAGGAGGCGGAGAGACTATTAAGGGAAATGGTCGAAAAATCAAATGATAAAGTTGAACCTGAAATAGTTTTGATCGAATTTCTAAATGCTCGTGCTAAAGATCGAGTTATACCAGAGTACAAGGCTATGCTTAACCGGCATCAAGGGCAGTCTAAGGTGCTGTTAGAACTCTCGAAATGGATGGTTGCGTCAGGATATGCTGAGACTGGTAAGGAAGGATTGGAGCAAGTTGTTCAGTTAGAAAAGAATAACGAAGCAGGCTTGTCAGCCCAAGTCATTCTTGCGGAAATTGCTCTAACGGAAAAGCAGTTTAGTGCTGTAGAAAGCTCTTTGAGAGATATTCTTAGTGTTAATTCAGAATTGATTCAGGCAAACTTGCTCAAAGGTCGCTTTTTGCTGGCCCAAAATAAAACGGATGAAGCCATTGAGTTTCTTAACAGGCTTATATGGAACAAAACTAATGTAGACGATGTTTTTTCCTTGTTAGGTGATGCCTATTTAATGAAGCAAGATCGGAAGCAAGCCGAGAAAAGTTTTAAGCAGGCGTTAGAATCTAATCCGGCTAATTTAGCTGCCTTTTCTCGGATATATGGTAATTACATACAGGCTGGGCAAAACGATAATGCTAGACAATATCTTGAAAAGGCATTGTCGATAAAACAAAACGATATTTTACTGCTTACCAGTAAGGCTGAGTTGGATATTTTAGAGAAAAAATGGGATGGTGCCCGAGAGGCTATTCAGCGACTAGCGCTTTTTTCTAAAGATAAGGCTATGCCTATATATCTTCAAGCTAATATGTTGCAGGGTAAAGGTAAGTATGCCGAGGCAATCAGCTTGTATGACAAGTTAATACAGCAGCATCCTAATAATCTCAATTCGCTGATAAATTTAGTTAGATCTTACGAGGCTCTTGGGCAAAGAGATAAGGCCGTTGCTTATTTAGAAAACCACCATGTTAAGTACCCTGATCAATTAAATACTGTCGGTGCCCTGAGTGATATATATATTGCAAGTAATGATTTTGTAAAAACTAAAAAACTGCTGACCGATCAGATTAAACGCACTCCAAAAGTAGTGTCGCTTTACCTTGCCCTAGCAAGGGTTGAAGCAATGATGAATAAAAATATTTCTTCATCTAAGGATGTATATTTGCGAGGTTTGGAAGTCAATCCAGACGATCCTCAATTAGCTATGGCTCTAGCTGCTTTGTATGAGCAATTAAAGGAAAAGGAAAATGCAATAAGGATATATAAATCAGTACTTGATAAGAATCCTGGCAATAACTTGGCTATTAACAATTTGGCTTCATTATTGGTAGAGTCAAACAGTCGCGACGAGATTAATCAGGGTATGGAGTTGGCAAAAATATTTAAATATTCCGATAATTCCTATTTTCAAGATACATACGCTTGGACATTAATTAAAACTGGTAGCAATGAGGAGGGACTTAAGTTATTGCAGTCCTTGATTCTAAAAGAGCCCAAACTGCCTGAGTTTAGATATCATTTAGGAATTGCACACATGAATGCTGGTAATAAAGCAACTGCAATAAGTGAGCTTAAACAAGCTATTAGTATGTCTGAAAAGCAAAAGCGCAATTTTTCAGGTAAAGATGTTGCAAAAAAGATCCTTGAAGAAATAGAGAATTGAGCAGGTAATTGGGTAACTACTTAGATTATGATTATGCCGATATTTAAAAAAAAGTTGTTGTATTGTTTGATAGCATTTGTCCTTGTTTCTAGTGTTGTTGGTTGCTCCCAGCCTCTACTTGAGGATGTGCAACAGACTGCTGACTATACTTATCAGATAGGACCTGGCGATAGTGTCAATATTTTTGTTTGGGGTAATCCAGAGTTATCTACATCAGCACCAGTGCGTCCGGATGGAAAGATAACTGTTCCTCTAGTAGAAGAATTGTTGGCCAGTGGTAAAACTCCATTTGAACTTGCTCGGGACATTGAGAAGGTGCTTTCGACTTATATTAAGAGTCCACAGGTAGTTGTTATGGTGAGCGGATTCAAAGGGATTAGCACTCAGCAAATCAGAGTCATTGGGAGAATTGGCGGTGGCGGTGGTGGAGCCGGTGGTGGAGCCGGTGGTGGTGTAGGACGTTACCAGGGTAAATCCATTCCATACGAGAGGGGAATGACGCTATTGGATGTTATTATTCAAATTGGTCTGAACCAATATGCTGATGGCAATAGAGCTAGTGTTATCAGGGATGTGAATGGAGAATTGAAGCCGTTTGGCGTAAGGATTGACGACCTGATTGATGATACAGATTTGTCAGCTAATGTCTTGATGATGCCGGGGGATATTTTAATTATTCCCGACGCCTATTTTTAGGTTTTTGTAAGAAGGTAGACTTTTTCTGTAGATAGTATGTCCATTAATTTTAGATTGAAAACAACGGCTAGTTAATATGCAGCAAGATCTTTCTGAAGTTTATTTTTATTTGAAAGGTACTTTAAAGTACAAGCGCCTTGCCATCGTTTTCGCTTTGGTTGTTTGTTCGGCTGCTTGGGTGTACATTTTTATGATGCCTGATAAATTTGAATCGAAAGCCAAAGTTCATATTGATTCAGCTACAGTGATTAGGCCTCTTATGAGAGGCATGGTTATAGAGCCTGATATATCTGCGCTGATCAGAATAATTCAGCAGCTAATGTTTACGAGGCCTAATCTGGAAAAAATTATTTCGTTATCTCAGCTAAGTAGATCGCAGGATAGCTCAGGATCTGCTACGGAATTGATTGAGAAACTTAAGAAGGACATAACAATTGCGGGAGGCAGAGGAGATATATTTGATATTGCTTATACTTCCCAAGATCCTGAAGTTGCGAAGAGTGTGGTCCAGGCTGTTCTTACTGTATTTTCTGAACAAACAGAGGGGAAAGCACTGGCTGACGCGAGTGATGCGCAGCGTTTCATCGAGCAGCAGATACGAGAATACGAGATTAGGCTGCAAGATGCTGAAAAAGCGAAAGAAGAATTTAAACGCGCAAACATTGATTTACTTAACGGCTCAGATCAATTTCAGAGTTTACAGAAAATGAAGGAGCAGTATCTAGATGCCAACACGGCTCTAGATCAAGCTATTTCTCGACGAAATGTTTTGGCGGAGCAAGTTGCTGAAATCCAAGAGTCTGAGGAAGACTGGGGTCTACCGACATCCACTCAGGAAGTATCTGCGGATAATGCAAGGATAGAATCTCTGAAAGATAAGCGCACTGAATTGTTGCTTAAATATACCGAACGCCATCCGGAAATAATTGAAATCGATAAGTTGATTGACACGCTGAAAACTCAAGAGAACCAAGCTAAGACGAGTCAGTCACAAGTAAATGGAGATATACAGGCAGGGCTTTCCGAAAGTATTGGTGCAGAGAAAATGGCGAATCCCTATGTTCAGGCGTTAAAAATGGGGTTTGACAATGCTCAGGCTGAAGTTGCTTCTAGTCAAACTTTAGTTGAGTCAATTCGAAGCAGGATAGCAAAACTTGAAGAAGGTTTGAATGAAAGATTGACCATAGAAACGGAAATGAAAAATCTTAACCGGGACTATGAAACGATAAGTGGCAAGTACGCCGAGTTGCTGGATCGGCGTGAACAGGCTCATATTACCGAACGCGTTGATGACCAGACATCTCGTTTGAAATTCAAAATTGCTGATCCCCCTAGTAAGCCCAACAAGCCTAGCTCCCCTAATAGAAAATTATTTTATTCTTTCGCGCTTTTGGTTGGGGTGATTTTAGGATTTGGTGTCGCGTTTTTGGTTTATTTTATACGGCCAGTGTTCATGTCAACGAGACAAGTAAGGATTGTGACCGGCCTACCATCTTTAGGTAGTGTGTCTCTTACTTCACAAGGCATAAGTCAGACTAATAATATTGACTGGTTACTTATTTCGACTTTTGCAATATTGCTAAGTGGTTATATCGGTATCATGATATTTGAGATACTTAAGTAAAGTCGTATTAAACAGGTAAACATATGAGCATTATAGAGAATGCGCTGAAAAAGGCAGGGAGCCAAGGGTTAGTTGTGGACAATAATAGTCAAGAGTCGGCTACCACAGCTAAGCTTGATAGGGGTTTCAGTGAAACCAATTTAGAATCGGCTGGGTTACGAGAATCTTCCAGCGCATTTTCGCCCGAGCAACAAGTTGTTGTTGATTGGGCTGGTTTGGCGGAAAATGGTTTTATAGATAATAATAACGCAAAATCTCAGCTAGCTGAAGAGTTTAGGGTTATTAAGAGGCCTTTGGTAAATAATATACAGGGCGCGGAAAATAATGGTATTAATCGTTCTAATTTAATTCTTATCTGTAGCAGTTTACCTGGAGAAGGGAAGACATTCGTTTCAATTAACTTGGCTTTGAGCATCGCTAACGAAAGAGATAAAAAAGTGTTGCTTATAGATGCCGATGTAGAAAAGCCAAGTATATCCAAACAATTAGGGATCAATAGCCCTCGCGGCTTAATAGAGTATTTAGAAGATGATAAGGTCACTTTTTCAGATATTTTGCTAAAGACAGATCTTCCAAATTTTAGTTTGATTACAGCGGGTAAAAGACATAAATACTCAACAGAGTTGTTATCAAGTCAACGGATGTATTTGTTTGCGGAAGAAGTGAGTCGGCGATACAAAGATCGAATAGTGATTTTTGATTCACCACCGTTATTAGTTGCTACTCAGGCTCAAATACTTGCAGAGCTTGTAGGTCAAGTGGTGCTGGTGATTGCGGCGGAAGTAACTCCTCAGAGCGTGGTTAATGAGTCGGTTGCAAAGCTTAGTAATTGCGATGTTGTTATGACTCTTCTGAACAAAACAAGAAAAGAGATAGATATATACGGTCACAATTATAGTTATGGGAAATATGGACATTTGTGACAGTAATCGTCTTTCCGGTTTGTCTCTAGCCACCTTGCTTTCTGGTTTAAGTGTCGGCATGGTTTTACATTCTAGCGTTGCAAAGGCGCTTGATTGGAGATTTAGTCCAAGTTTATCGGCCAGTGAAATATTTTCTGATAATTTGACACTTTCTGAAAATAACAAAAAAAGCGGTTTTGTCACTGAGATTAGTCCTGGAGTTTCCTTGTATGGGGATTCTCCTTGGAGTAATTTCAATTTAAATTATCGTATGCAAGGTCTCTATAATGCGGGCGGTAGAGATGCTATAGATATAAATCATCAGCTTAATATGAATTCTTTGTATCAAGCCGTTCGTAATACTCTTTTCCTTGAAACTGCAAGCTCAATTAGTCAGCAAAATATTAGTAATTCGTTTGTTACGACTGATAATATTTCTGGAAACGGAGGGCGGACTGAAGTAAAGACATTTAGTATTTCACCATATTGGACACCTCGTTTTGGTCAGTTTGCGACGGGTTTAGCTAAAGTTGGTTATAGTAAATCTTCCTTTGAGAATTTAAATGGATCTTCAGTCACGCCGCAGTTATCAAGTTTAGTGTCTGATTCAGATACTATTACGCGCCAGGCTAGATTGTCCAGCGGCAGTTATTTTAATAGAATTAACTGGGGATTAAATTATTCGTCGCAAGAACAGAGTAGGGCTGTCGGGCAAGATGTTCGGTTTGAACAATATCAAGGTAATGCCCGGTATTATATCAATAACAAGTTCAACCTTTTCGGGCAAGCTGGGTTTGAAAATAACGATTTTCAGACCTCGACAAACAGCATAAGTAATGGTTTTTTTTATACGGTAGGTGGTCAATGGACGCCAAGCAAGTGGTATTCACTTGAGGTCGGTATTGGCAATAACAAGCATGCTACGTTGCAGTTTAATCCATCGGAAAATCTTAGTTCGACTATTACGTATCGCAATAAAGATGTTGGGTTAAACACTGGCGACTCTTGGGATGCAAACTTTAATTATCGAGCTAAGCAGGCCAGTATTGCATTCAATTATTCCCAAGAGACCACGACGATGCAGCAATTGTTTGCCGAGCAAGGGTTTTTTCTTCGGGATGCTTCGGGTAGTTTAACTCAGGTGGTCAATACTCAAGATTTAGTTTCACGGGGATTTCTAACCCCTGGTCCAACTGATCCTATTACCGGAAGATCATCGTTAATTCCAGGTCCCAATTTTAACAATACTCAGTTAGTTTTCAATCCGTTTGATTTGGTCAATGACGTGATTATTAGAAAACGTGGAAATCTTTCTTTCTCCTACCAAACAGGTAAGAGCAGTTATACCGCTTCGGTATTTAACGAGCGTAGGACATATGAAACCCGTTCTGGAGAAGACATGTCGTATGGGGTTACGGGTAGTTGGCAATGGCAGTTTGCCTCTAGAATGGATCTTTATCTGAGGCCTTCTTGGCAGCATACCGATGGAGAGTTGGCCAGCAATTCTCGATATGATGTCGCTTTGGGGGTAAGCAGGGGCGTTCCGATTAATCTGGGTCGGCCCTTGTTAATGGATACCAGGCTTGAGTTTCGACATATCAATCAAATATCTGATTCGTCTCAATTTAACGGTTATGTTGAAAACAGGGCGACAGCCAATTTTAACGTACGATTCTAAATAGAAACTACATGTACGACGGATTTTATAATCTCACCCAAAAGCCGTTTCAGTTAAGTGCCGACCCAGATTTCTTTTTCCAGAGCTCGGTGCATAAACGTGCTTTAGCGTATATGCATTACGGCTTGACGCAAGGTGAAGGCTTTGTTCTCGTTATTGGCTCGCCTGGCACAGGTAAAACTATGCTGGTAAAGAGCTTGATAAAAAATTTGAATAAGGAGAAATTGTTAATCGGTGTGATGATGACTTCTCAAGTGGGCCCCGAAGACACCTTGCGGATGGCTGCATCGACATTTGGATTTTCATTTTCTCTGACGGATAAAGCCAGTTTATTATCGGGATTTGAAAAATTTATCGCTGAAAAAGCCAGAGAGGGAAGGCGATTATTGTTGATCGTCGATGAAGCGCAGAATCTGCCTAAACAGTCCTTGGAAGAATTACGTATGCTTACCAATTTGGATGTTAACGGCAATCCCGTTTTTCAGGTATTTCTGGTTGGGCAAACCGAATTAAAACGTACCATTTACTCTGCGGATATGGAGCAGCTGAAACAACGGATCGTATCCACATTTCAGCTTGATCCGTTGGATTTGGAAGAGACCAAAGAATACATACTTTTTAGGTTGCAAACTGCGGGTTGGACGGGAACTCCCGAGTTTACACCAAGTGTTTTCGAGGTGATTCATGAGTTTAGCGGAGGCATTCCTAGGCGCATTAATTCCTTGTGTGATCGTCTGCTATTGTTCGGTTATTTGGAGGAGTTGAAGCTGCTGGATGAGCAGGCGGTTACCAAAGTGATTGTCGAGGTTAAGGAAGAAATGTTACTCGAAGCCGCTGACGAGGAGTATGAGAATTCCATGCCGCCTTTGCATCGTTTCAGTGATGTTGACTCAGAATCTCTTGAGCATCGGATTGCCAGACTCGAAGATGTTGTCACCAATCTACGAAACAGTCTGAATAAAGAAAAAGCGCTGCTTAGAAAAGCAATTCTGCTGCAATTGGATATGGATGCTGTTTACAGCGATACAACAACCTCCTTGGATTAAAAATGTTCCCTAAAGTTTTGGTTTGCGTGGTTGGCGCGCGACCTAATTTCATGAAAATGGCGCCCATTATTAGGCAGTTGCAAGCAGTTAGGCATTTGATAACACCTTATCTGGTGCATACCGGTCAGCATTACGACCAAGCCATGAAAGATACTTTTTTCCAACAGCTCGGTATTCCAGAGCCGGACAAAGATTTGGGTGTCGGATCTGGTAGCCATGCAGTGCAGACTGCAAATGTTATGTTGCGCTTTGAGCCGGTTTTGGATGAGGTTAATCCTTTCGCGGTATTGGTTGTCGGCGACGTCAATTCCACCATCGCCTGCGGGTTGGTCGCAGTGAAAAAAAACATTCCACTGATTCATGTTGAGGCCGGTTTAAGAAGTTATGATCGGCAAATGCCGGAAGAAATTAACCGGATTTTGACCGATCAGCTGTCTGACTTGCTATTCACTACGGAACGTGCGGCGGCGGATAATTTGATTAGGGAGGGTATTGATGAACAGCGGATATGCTTTACTGGGAACGTGATGATCGATACGCTTTTGGCTAACTGCCAGCAAGCTTCTTCTTTGGCGGAAACATTGCAGCGATACGGTTCTAAGCAGGCTGTTTCGGAAAAAGCTTATGCCTTATTAACATTGCACAGGCCTTCAAATGTTGACGACCCCGAAACACTGGCGCGCTTGGTTCGGGTCGTGGGTGATATAAGCGAAAAACTCCCTGTGATATTTCCGGTTCACCCACGCACACAGCAAAAAATTGCCGAAGCGGGTTTATTGCAAATATTGCCACAGCAGAGGGTGATTATGTTGCCGCCGGTGGCATATTTGGAAATGCTCGGTTTGATGCAATCCGCCCAATTGGTTTTGACTGATTCCGGTGGCTTACAGGAAGAAACCACCGCATTGGGTGTGCCTTGTGTGACTTTGCGGGAAAATACCGAAAGGCCGATTACGATCACCGAGGGCTCGAATACTATTGTAGGAACCGATCCGGCCAAAATCATGCAATGTGTAGATGATATTTTGCACACTGGCGGTAAGAGCGGTCGCGTCCCGGAATATTGGGACGGTAAAGCCGCTGGTCGCATCGTCGATGAAATTGTGCGTCGTTATGAGTTGGCAGGGTAAAACTGTATGAATTTGCCTGTGCGGGTTAATGCCATGACTGTCGATGTCGAGGATTATTTTCAGGTCTCGGCTTTTGAGGCGAAGATTCAGCGTGACCAGTGGGATAGATTGCCGCACCGGGTAGAGCAGAACACCCAGAGAATTTTGGATTTGTTTGCTCAACATCAAGTAAAAGCTACGTTTTTTACCTTGGGCTGGGTGGCTGAGCGTTACCCTCAGTTGGTCAAGCGAATTGTCGATGAAGGGCATGAGCTCGCGTCGCACGGTTATCAACACACCCGAGTAACCGAGCAAACGCCGGAGCAGTTTCGGGAAGATATTAGAATTAGCCGGCAGATTCTCGAGGATATTGGTGGTCAGCCAATTGTGGGTTATCGTGCTGCCAGCTATTCTATAGGTGCAAAGAATCTCTGGGCGCTTGAGGTGTTGGAAGACGAGGGCTTTCAATACAGTTCTAGTATATATCCTGTAAAACACGATTTATACGGTATGCCGAGTGCCCCCCGCTTTGCTTATCGGCCGGATAACGCGCCTAAACTGTTGGAAATACCAATTACTACTTTGAACATACTGGATCGTAATATCCCCTGCGGTGGCGGCGGTTTTTTTCGATTATATCCGTATCAATTTTCGAAGTGGGCTTATCGTCACCTTAATAAACACGAAAACCAGTCAGGTATTTTTTATTTTCACCCATGGGAAATAGATCCAGAGCAACCGCGGCAGCATGACCTATCATTTAAAACCCGCTTCAGACATTATCTGAATCTGGGGCGAATGCAAAATCGGCTTAACAGCTTACTAACCGATTTTGCTTGGGATACCATGCGGAATGTGTTTCTAACCAAGCAAACTGACAAATCATCATAGTTAGTCATGATCAAATTACTTGAGCCAGCCCAAAGAGAGCGTTGGGATCACTATGTCATGGCGGCGGCCGATGGCAGTTTTTTTCATTTATCCGCTTGGCAGCAGGTGATAAAGCAGGCTTTTGGACACAACACATATTATTACTACACAGAGCAAGATGGCGAAATTACCGGTATTTTGCCCTTGACCCATGTCAATAGCTTGTTATTTGGCAATTCTTTGGTTTCAAACGCTTTTTGTGTTTATGGGGGAATTGTCGCGAGCAATGATGAAGCCTTCGTAGCGTTACAAAGCAAAGCGCAACAACTGGCTAGGGAATTGGGTGTGGATAGCCTGGAGATGAGAAATCGGCAACAGTATCACCCCGATTGGCCACATAAAGAACTCTATGTCACCTTTAGAAAAGAACTCGATCCAGACGTCGAAAAAAATCTAAATGCGATTCCACGCAAGCAGCGGGCAATGGTCCGGGCTGGCATCAAAGCCGGTCTTACCAGTGTCATCGACGATAATGTCGAACGTTTGTATCGCGCCTATTCCGAAAGTGTCCGGAATCTAGGCACCCCGGTATTTCCGAAAAAATATTTTCAAATTTTGCAAGCTGTATTCGGCGAGAGTTGCGAGGTGCTAACGATAGAGCACGAAGGTCAACTGGTTGCTAGTGTGATGAGTTTTTATTTCAAGGACGAGGTTTTGCCGTATTACGGCGGCGGCACCGATGCTGCCCGTGATTTGAAAGGCAACGATTTCATGTATTGGGAAGTGATGCGGCGCGCGGTGGAAAAAGGCTGTAAGATTTTCGATTACGGTCGCAGTAAAACCGGCACAGGCTCCTATCGCTTCAAAAAGCATTGGGGTTTCGAACCGGAACCGCTCTATTACGAGGTTGATCTGGTTAAAGCCAAACAAATACCTGAAATTAATCCGCTCAATCCTAAATACCGCTTGTTTATCGCCGCTTGGAAGCACTTGCCTTTGCCGGTTAGTCAGTTGGTCGGTCCTTGGCTTGCCAAGGACTTGGGCTAATGGAAAAGCCTAAATTACTTTATTTAGTCCATCGTATTCCTTATCCCCCTAACAAGGGCGATAAGATTCGTTCCTTTCATTTTTTGTTGGCGTTAGCGGCTGAATACCGGATATTTCTCGGTACCTTTATCGATGACCCGGATGATAAGCAGCATATCGACGCCTTAGATTCTTTCTGTGCAGATACTTGCTGTATCGAATTAAATCCCCAGAGCGGTAAAATTAAAAGTCTGACAGGTTTGCTGAGTGGAGAAGCCTTGAGTTTGCCCTATTACCGTAACCGCGGATTACAGGAATGGGTAGATAAGACCATCGAAGAACAGGGTATCGAGCGGGTAATGATCTTTTCGTCGCCAATGGCGCAATATGTTGAGAAATATACCAACTTGCATTGGGTAGCCGATTTTGTCGATGTTGATTCCGATAAATGGCGGCAATATGCGCTTAGCAAGCATTGGCCCGCAAGTTGGATCTATCGGCGAGAAGCCGAGAAATTGTTGAGCTATGAGCGCCGTATCGCCGGTAGGGCCGATGCGACAATATTAGTATCCGAACAAGAAGCAGGTTTGTTTAAAACTTTGGCGCCTGAATCGGCAAGCAAAATTGGTTTTGTAAACAACGGAGTGGATACGGATAAGTTCGATCCGGATTTGTCATGGCAAACGCCTTTCCCGGCCACCCAGCAGGCTATAGTTTTTACGGGGGCGATGGATTATTGGGCTAATGTCGATGCGGTCAAATGGTTTGCCGAGCAGGTTTTTCCTACTATTAAAAGCCGCTTGCCTGGCGTACATTTTTACATAGTGGGTTCCAAGCCTGCCAAAGAAGTGTTGCAACTGGCGGATAAAGACTCCGCCGTCATTGTGACCGGTCGGGTTGACGATGTGAGGCCCTATGTTGCTTACGCTGACGTTGTCGTCGCGCCCTTGCGAATTGCCAGAGGCATTCAAAACAAGGTGTTGGAAGCGATGGCGATGGCGAAGCCCATAGTGGCTACTTCGGCGGCTATGGAAGGTATACCCGGTGGAGCGGATTTGCAGGTGGCGATAACCGACGCTCCGGAAGACTTTGCCAGCCAAGTTTTACAGTTTTTGGACCAGCCGGTCGAATCGGCTAACGTCAATCGCCGCTATGTAGAAAGCGATTTCAGTTGGGAGCAAAACGGCCAACGCTTGTGCCGATTGATAGCGGGCGAGTCTGCATAAATGTCCAGACAGTTGCCGCCCTTAATCGTGCATATCATTTATCGGCTAGGCATTGGTGGTCTGGAGAACGGTCTGGTCAATATCATTAACAATTTGCCGGAATACAATTACCGGCACGCTATTATCTGTTTAGCGGATAGCACCGAATTCAGCCAACGTATCAAGCGGCAAGATGTGATTGTTCATCAGTTGCATAAGCGCCCAGGGCAGGATTGGGCATCGTTTTATACGGTCTATCGCTTGTTGAAACAATGGCAGCCGGCTATTGTGCATACCCGTAATTTAGCGGCTATCGAATATCAGGTTAGCGCGTTGTTTGCCGGCGTGCCTTATCGAGTTCATGGCGAGCATGGCTGGGATGTCTTCGATCCGGATGGCAGTAATGTCAGATATCAATGGTTAAGGCGGGGTTTAGGTTTAATCATCCATCGCTTCATTCCTTTGTCGCAGCATTTGCAGGATTATTTGCTGAATCGAGTTGGCATTCCTTCGGCTAAAATTACGCGCATCTGTAACGGCGTCGACACCAAAACATTTTACCCTCGTGTCGGAATTAGACAAATACCGGACGGTTGCTCGCTGAGTTTGGATGAAAAGCTGGTGATCGGTACGGTCGGACGCATGCACGGCGTGAAAGATCAATTGACTCTGGTTAGGGCGTTTATCGATGCTTGTCAAAAATCCCCGGAATTTGCCCAATTTACCCGCTTGTTTTTGATTGGTGACGGGCCTTTGCGAGCCGAAGCGCTTGAGTTATTGAGTGCCGCCAGCCTTACCGATAAAGCCTGGTTGCCCGGCGAACGTAACGACATTGCAGAAATCCTGCGTAGTCTGGATATTTTCGTATTGCCTTCTAAGGCGGAAGGCATTTCCAATACTATATTGGAAGCGATGGCTAGTGGTTTGCCGGTTATAGCGACTCGTGTCGGCGGTAACCCCGAGTTGGTGCTGGATGGCAAGACCGGATGCCTGGTAGAAAAAGAGGATGTAGCGGGCTTGTCATTCGCGATGCGTGATTTGGCGTTGGATGATAGCAAACGGCAGCAACTGGGCGAAGCTTCGCTGAGGCGGATTCAGGCGGAATTTTCAATCGATAGCATGGTGGATCGCTATCGGCAAGTTTATGACAAGCAGTAAATGATCCAGAGAGAACTCATATGTGCGGCATAGTCGGTATTTTCGATATTACAGGTGCTAGTGAAATAGACCGCAATTTGTTGTCGCGGATGAACGAATCCCAGTTCCACCGGGGGCCAGACGAAGGCGGTTTGCATACCGAGCCTGGTTTGGGTTTTGGTCACCGCAGACTGTCCATTATTGACTTGTCCAGCGGTCAGCAACCCATGCATAGTCAGGATGGCAATGTGGTGCTGACTTATAACGGTGAGGTCTACAATTTTCCTGAATTGCGAGAAGAGTTGGAGGCATTGGGCTTTAGCTTCAGGACGCATTGCGATACAGAAGTCATTCTCTATGCTTGGCAAGCGTGGGGCGAGTCGTGCGTGGAACGCTTGCGCGGCATGTTTGCCTTTGGGATTTGGGATAGGCCGCGGCAGACCTTATTTTTGGCCAGAGATCGTCTCGGCGTAAAGCCGCTGTTTTATGCCGAATTAAGTAACGGTCAGTTCATTTTTGGTTCCGAATTGAAAGCATTGAAACAACACCCTTTACTGCCAAAAAATGTTGACCCTACAGCGGTAGAAGACTATTTCGGCTTTGGTTACATTCCCGATCCAAAAACCATATATAAAGGTGTTTATAAGCTTGAGTCCGGATATTGTTTAACGATTAAACGAGGACAGAACGGCTTTCGGCCTAAACAATATTGGGATGTTAAATTTCAGACGGCTTCTGCGGGCAACCCAGCAGAAGCTGGTGAAGAGTTAATCCAGCGCTTGCGCGAGGCAGTGAAAATTAGAATGGTCGCTGATGTGCCATTGGGCGCATTTCTGTCTGGCGGCGTCGATTCCAGCGGTGTCGTGGCATTGATGGCGGGACTATCCAAAGATCCGGTCAATACTTGTTCGATTTCCTTCGGCGATCCTAAATTTAACGAAGCGCAATTCGCCGCCCAAGTTGCGGAGCGTTACCACACCGCACACCGAGTCGAACAAGTCGATCCCGAAGACTTTAGTTTGATTGATCAATTATCCGGTTTGTATGACGAGCCATACGCCGACAGTTCTGCGTTACCTACTTACCGAGTTTGCGAATTGGCCAAGAAACAGGTCACTGTGGTGTTATCTGGCGACGGCGGCGACGAGAATCTGGCTGGTTACAGGCGCTATCGCTGGCATACCTATGAAGAGAGGATGAGGGCATTATTGCCTGATGCGTTGCGGATGCCTTTGTTCTCGACCTTAGGCAAGGTATATCCGAAGCTGGATTGGGCGCCCAAGGTATTAAGGGCAAAAACAACTTTCGAGTCTATTGGTAGAGATTCGATGGCAGGTTATTTTCACAGCGTGTCGGTACTGTCCAACGGCATGCGCAGCCAATTATTTAGCGATAGTCTAAAAAGCGAGTTGCAGGGTTATGAGGCTATTGAGGTATTCCGTCGGTATAGCCAGCAAGCTCCGGATCATCCTCTGTCAATGGTGCAATATTTGGATTTGAAAACTTATTTGGCTGGAGATATTCTGACTAAGGTTGATCGGGCTAGTATGGCTCATGCTTTGGAAGTTCGGGTGCCGTTGTTGGATCATAAACTGGTGGAATGGATGGCGACCTTGCCTCCTGATTTAAAACTACATGGGCGAGAAGGTAAATATCTATTCAAGAAAGCATTGGAGCCTTATCTACCTAATGATATTCTTTATCGACCCAAAATGGGTTTTGCGGTGCCATTAAGTAACTGGTTTAGAGGGCCGTTAAAGGGGCGAGTGCAGCAGGCCTTGCTGGGGGAAACTCTGAAAAGCACAGGGTGGTTCGATGACGCTTATTTGCATCATTTGGTTACTCAGCATCAGTCCGGGCTGCGCGATTACAGTGCGTCGATTTGGTCTTTGCTGATGTTTGAAGCGTTTCTTCGAAATAGTTAAATGATCGACTTTCAAATTCTGGATCTGTACCTGTGTGCAATAGACAGATACAAGGTATTTTGCTAGAGTGCGAACCAATTCAAAGTTTAATTTAAGAGGGTTCCAGATGAACAGAATAGATGAACAGAAACGTACTGCAGAAGAATCCCAGAACGTTGGTAGATCACTTGATAAATCCAGAAGGTCTTTCGCGAAAGCTGGTGTGATTGCGCCAGTTTTAATGACACTCACAAGTAAGACCGCTTTAGGCAGTGTGTATCAATGTACTATCTCAGGAGTGCAATCAGGTAATGTGTCGAGTCATTCCGAGGATATGT
The DNA here is from genome assembly GCF_014850975.1 of Methylomonas fluvii. Classification (GTDB taxonomy): domain Bacteria; phylum Pseudomonadota; class Gammaproteobacteria; order Methylococcales; family Methylomonadaceae; genus Methylomonas; species Methylomonas fluvii. The sequence goes on from NZ_JACXST010000001.1 coordinate 1,932,008, forward strand.
CGGTTTGTAGGGCTGGACATACAGCGTTAGCCTGGAGTGGTAATGTCGATACCGTTGATGTAAATACTCAGTCTGGCACCCATCCAAATATCAACGACTGGATCACCGCGAGAATCAATCCTTTTTTGGTTAGTAAATCGTGGCCGAAAAACACCACAAACTATACTTACAAGTATTACAAATCTAATAGTTGGGTAAACGCTTCAACATCTGCCCAAATTAAGATGTGTCAACTGATAGTCAGTAATTTTCCTAAGACCGGCACTAATGTAGATAGCTCAGGAAAGACCACGGAAACGTATAGTGCAACTACTTTTTCATCCGTATTCGGTTCGGCGTCGGCTACGACCACGTTTTTTGAAACATTACTTTATAGTCCTAGTGTGGACATCCGCGGAGCCGCTAGTGTTGATTATCTAAACGCTAGTTTAGGGTTAATACCTGATGTAAGCGGCGAAGACATCAAAAAACTTTACCTTCTGGGAATTAATTCAGCAAACACTTTTTATGACGGGAGTTTGTTAGTTTCTAATTCTGAAGCGGCTAAGGAATTACTTAGAAGTCTGGTTCCTCTTTAATTTGTGGCTTGGACTCTTTCCTCAAGTTTTCCTATTCAGATAGCATTGCTTGATAAGCAGGCCATAGTTTTTCATCACGGTAGTGGAGAAACTCATTGTTTAGATGAGGAGGCGAGCTTAATATTATTGACAATTATGCATTCTCAAGCACCGATTAGTGAATCAACCTTGCTAGGTATGGCTGTTGATGCAGGCCTGCAGAGAGTTGATCCGCAATCTTTAGCGGGCATGTTAGGCGTGTTGCAGAGCATTCAAGTTGTTGAAAATATATAAATATTTTGAGCGAACCTAATTCCACTTCACCTTTGATAGCGTCTGGGCGGTTTGTTATCAGAATTGGCCCTTTTTCAATTAGAATCCATTCTGCTATACCGTCAGTTCAGCAGGGTATCCTTGAGCTTTACTCTGCCTATCCGATATTACTCCCAGATACTTTTTGCGACTTTTATGTCCGCTTAATTCAGCCTGCGGGCGTAAGGCGTTTCTTTCGCAAACAGGTGCTATTTGCCTTTGATCAATTTATTCCTTTCAAGCCTTTGCCTTATGCGCAGGCATTTCCATTCTTTGAATGGGGGTTGAACTGGTGTATATCCGGCTACTCACACCGGTTTCTAATTATTCACGCCGCTGTGGTGGAGCGAAACGGTAAAACATTAATTTTACCTGGCGCGCCGGGGTCAGGTAAGAGCACATTGTGTGCAGCATTAATCAACAACGGTTGGCGACTATTATCTGATGAATTAACTTTGGTGGATCGAGCAACCGGGTATGTTGTTCCAGTACCGCGTCCAGTTAGTTTGAAAAACGAATCTATATCGGTGATCGCGGATACTTTTCCATTTTGCCAATTCAGCCCTGTTGTTCACGATACTTTGAAAGGATCGGTTTGTCTGATGAAGCCGCCCTCCGAATCGGTGTCAAAAGCTGATCAAACCGCCCTACCATGCTTGGTTGTATTTCCGAAGTATCGAGCAGAATCGTCTTTGAGTTTATCTGCGGTGCCGAAGTCTGAGGCGTTCATGCGGCTGGCGGACCTTTCATTCAATTACAGTGTACTAGGTGCGCAGGGTTTTGAGACCTTGGCGGGCCTGGTAAACAGCTGTCAGGCGTATGATTTTATTTACGATGGCGATTTTAACCACGCGTCTGATTTATTTGTGCAATTATTGGATGATGTACGCTAGAGAGTCGCATGATGCCTGATTTGTTGAATGAATACTTGATGGTCAAGGCGAAGGATAGTATTGACTCGAATTCCGATTGGGAGCTGTTGTTAAGGCAAGCAAGGAGCGCCGGAGTATTGGCCAGACTGGCATTTTTCCGGAAAAAATTTCGATTGTTCAGCCCACCACAGCCTTTTTCTTATCATCTTGAATCAGCCGAGACTTATTGGCTGTCTCAAAAGCGCATCGTCAATTGGGAACTGCATAACCTGTTGCAGGTCTTTAAACTTTTGAATATTCGGTTGATTTTGTTGAAAGGCACCGCTTATTCAGCAGCCGGATTGAATGCTGGTTTGGGGCGCGTATTCAGCGATATTGATATACTGGTGCCGAAGACTCAGTTGAAACAGGTCAAAGATGCGTTGAAATGGCACGGATGGCTTCCTGAGCCGATGGATAATTACGATCAGCGCTATTACGAGCAGTGGATGCATGAATTGCCGCCGCTTAGGCATATCAAGCGTGGGACTTCGCTGGATATTCATCACAATATACTCCCGCAAACCTGCAATTTATATCCTGATGCCGAGTTGTTGCTAAAAGCGGCTGTTAAGATAACTGATACCGATTATTGGGTTTTGGCCCCTGAGGATATGGTTCTCCATAGTGCCAGCCATTTATTCTGGGGAGGAGAGTTTGAAAATGGTTTGCGCGATTTGAGCGACATAGATTTGCTCCTACGCGAATTTAGTGGCAACGATCCGAGTTTTTGGGAAAACCTGCATAATCGAGCAGAAATGTTGGGATTGGGTAAGCCCTTGTTTTACGCCCTCCGCTATGCCACTAAAATATTGGCAACGCCGGTTCCTGATAATGTCATTAAGGCTTCTAACATCTATGCGGGAGGCGGAAAAAACAGAGTTATGGACTATCTTTTCTCGCAAGCCCTAAAACCACACCATTGTAGCTGCGCGGACAGCCTGACCGGCTTTGCTCGTTGGCTGTTGTTTCTTCGCTCGCATTGGTTAAAAATGCCCTTGCATATACTAGTGCCGCATTTAATCAGAAAGGCTTGGTTTCGGCTGGCTGACAACACTAAAACAACATAAATCATGGCAATCATGTCGAACCCGGCAAGTTGCCAATAGGAACATTCCTTAACCCGTTCTTGACATGAAGATATTACACATATTGGATCACTCCATTCCTTTGCACAGCGGATACACCTTCCGTACTCGCGCGATTCTCGAGCAACAACGCAAACTGGGTTGGGAGACGTTTCATGTCACATCCGCCAAACATCAAGTCGCGGAAGCTCCCATTGAAACCGTTGATGGACTTACCTTTTATCGATCTGTTATCCCACAAGGTTTAGCGGCGAAATTGCCGGTTTTAAATCAATGGGCCATCGTACAGTCGTTGGCGGAACGGCTGGATGAAATTATTCCGCAGATCAAACCGGACATTCTGCACGCCCATTCGCCCGCGTTGAACGGGCTTGCGGCCTTAAAAGTAGCTAAAAAATATGGGTTGCCGTTGGTCTACGAATGCCGGGCATTTTGGGAAGATGCGGCCGTCGATCATGGCACCACCCATGAAGGTAGTTTACGTTACCGATTGACTAAGGCATTGGAAACACATGTTTTTAAGCATGCCGATGCGGTCACGACTATTTGCGAAGGTCTGCGCCGGGATATTATCGGCCGCGGAGTCGCAGCAGAGAAAATTACCGTGATTCCCAACGCCGTTGATATCGATAAATTTACCTACGGCGACGCCGCCGAGCCAAACTTGCAAGCAGAGTTAGGATTGAGCGGCAAAATTGTGCTCGGTTTTATCGGGTCTTTTTATGCTTATGAGGGGTTGTTGCTATTGCTGGATGCATTGCCGGCGATTATCCAGCAGCAGCCTGATGTGCGTTTATTGTTAGTGGGCGGTGGGCCGCAACAGCAACAAATCGTGCAGAAAATTGAGGCGCTGGGCTTGCAGGATTGGGTCATTCTGCCCGGCCGTGTTGCTCACGATCAAGTGCAGCGCTATTACAATCTGGTCGATATCTTTGTTTATCCGCGCTTGGCGATGCGCTTAACCGATTTGGTGACCCCTTTAAAACCTCTGGAAGCCATGGCGCAAGGTCGCTTATTGGTGGCCTCGGATGTCGGTGGGCATCATGAGTTAATTCGAGACAGGGAAACTGGCTATCTCTTCAAAGCTGGAGATAAGACAGCTTTGGCACAAACGGTGTTGGCGGCCCTCGATCAGCAAGATCAATGGGAGCAAGTGCGGCTAGCCGGTAGGCGCTATGTCGAAGAAGAGCGTAATTGGCAGCGCAGTGTCAGTCATTATCAGGCTGTTTACGGCAGGATAATGGCGGGTAACAATGGCAGATAACTCGCCAAGGCTGATTGTTTTCAGTTCTTTGTATCCCAGCCGTGTCAGACCTAACGCTGGCGTTTTTATTCGAGAGCGTATGTCCAAAGTAGCCGGGCTTTGTTCTTTAGTTGTCATTTCCCCGGTGCCCTGGTTCCCACTGCAAAGCCTGATTCAATGGTTTAAACCGAATTACCGGCCGCAACCGGATAAGTACGAAAATCAAGACGGTATTTCTGTCTATTTCCCGCGCTTTTTATCGATACCCGGAATCGGACGCTCTTGGGACGGCTTTTTTATGGCGTTGTGTAGTTTGGTGACTTGTCGACAATTAAAAAAGAGCTTCGCATTTAATTTGATCGATGCACACTTCGCATACCCTGACGGTTATGCGGCCACGTTACTCGGCAAATGGTTTAAGGTGCCGGTCACCATCACTTTACGCGGCACAGAAGTGCCATTGTCTAAAATTCCCAGTCGCCGCCAACGATTATTAAAAGCTCTCAATGATGCCGCCCGAGTATTTTCGGTATCGGATTCTTTAAAGCGGCACTTAGTGAATTTAGGCGCCGACGCTCAGAAAATCCAGGTGGTGGGCAACGGCATCGATACCGCAAAATTTTTTCCTATCGATAAAAAGCAGGCAAGGCAACATTGGCAAATTCCTGAAGACGCCCAGGTACTGATCTCGGTCGGCGGATTGGTCGATAGAAAAGGTTTTCACCGGGTGATCGAAGTTTTGCCTGCATTAATCGAAAAATACCCGCGATTGCTATACTTGATCGTCGGAGGCGCAAGTCCGGAAGGCGATATTCGCAGTCGCTTGGAGCAACAAGTTGAAACGCTGAATATTGGCCGGCATGTTCGTTTTCTTGGGGCTTTGCCTGCTGAACAATTGTACGGCCCATTATCGGCAGCTGATTTATTCGTCCTGGCAACGGCCAACGAGGGCTGGGCCAACGTGTTTTTGGAGGCTATGGCTTGCGGCTTGCCGGTGATTAGTACCGATGTTGGTGGCAATCGCGAGGTGGTTGCTAATGAAACATTGGGTACTATCGTGCCCTTTGGGGATGCTGACGCATTGTTACTGGCGCTTGATCATGCTTTGCAACGGCAGTGGGACCGGCAAGCTCTTGTAAATTATGCGGCTGATAACTCTTGGGATAAGCGGGTGGATATTTTGTTGGCAGAATTTAAAAAACTGGTGGAGTCATGAGCTTTTATACGTCTTTTTGTTCAACGGTAATCTTTCCGCTTCACGAAGCCTTAAAAAAGCACACTACCGTCAAAGTAAGGCGCGGCATGGAGCGCAGTCAGTGGCTAAAACCCGACGAGATTAGGCAGTTGCAGCTGCAAAATTTACGCGCATTTCTGCAAGATGTACAAGTGCATGTACCTTACTACAGGCAGTTGTTCGCCAACTTGAGGTTTGATCCGGCGAACCTTGATAGTGTGCAAAAATTAGCCGAGCTACCGTTGTTAAGTAAGCCGGAAATCAGGCAGCATCTTGATGAAATGAAAGCGGACGATGCCCAAAGACTCGCGCGTTTCAACACTGGCGGTTCCAGTGGAGAACCATTGATTTTTTACATCGGTAGCCGCCGAGTTAGTCATGATGTCGCGGCAAAGTGGCGGGCTACCCGTTGGTGGGGTGTCGATATAGGTGACCCGGAAGCAGTAATTTGGGGGTCTCCAATCGAACTAGGTGCGCAGGATAAAATTCGCTTGTTACGCGATAAATTGTTGCGTACGCATCTGATTCCGGCGTTCGAAATGTCGTCGGAGAAGTTGGACGGCTTTATTCGACAAATCCAGCAGATTCGTCCGAAAATGTTATTTGGTTATCCTTCCGCGTTGGCCCATATTGCCAGTCATGCTGAGAAGAGGGGCGTGGCATTGAATAACTTGGGGATTAAAGTGGCTTTCGTGACATCGGAACGGCTTTACGATCACCAGCGGACAAAAATAGAAAGCGTGTTTGCTTGTCCGGTCGCGAATGGTTACGGCGGGCGTGATGCCGGTTTTATTGCCCATCAGTGTCCCGGAGGCAGTATGCATATTACCGCTGAGGACATTGTCGTCGAGATTGTTGACAAACAAGGTCAGCCTTTACCTAACGGAGAGCTCGGTGAAATCGTGGTTACGCATATGGCGACCAGAGATTTTCCGTTTATTCGGTATCGTACCGGCGATATGGGAATATTGTCGGATAAAGTCTGTTCTTGTGGGCGCGGACTACCAGTGCTGGAGGAGATTCAAGGTCGAACCACCGATTTTGTAGTTGCTCAGGATGGAACGGTATTGCACGGCTTGGCATTGATTTATGTCTTGCGAGATTTAGAAGGCGTTGATTCCTTTAAAATCACCCAATACAGTTTGGATAAAACTACTGTGCAAATTGTTAAAACCCTGAAATATCAAGCGGCTTACGAACAAAAAATCGTCGACGAATTTAAAAAACGTTTAGGACCAGCAGTTACCATCAATATCGAATACACCGATTACATTCCCAAGGAACGTTCAGGAAAGTTCCGTTATGTGATCAGTCACGTCAAGGCATAACTATATCGATCACTATGACAAAATTTGCAGGATGGATGGGGAGCGGTCTCCAGAAAGATGAATCTATCGCTTTGCTCGGGCAAATGACGGCGGCAGATTCGATATTTAATGTTCAGCATGGTCAGAACTACGCTTTTTCAACCGCCGCGACCGATATGACGAACAGCAATGGGGTATTGTTGCTTGCCCCGCAGTCCGGTTCGCGACTAGGTCGCTCACAGAGTTTGTGGGATGCCTATTTAAGTCGCGGTGTCGATTTTTTAGACGGTTTCCCGGAAGCTGATACCTTGTTGCTTATCGATACCAATCAGCAGCTGCTGATGTTGGCTACCGATCCGATTGGTCTCAGTAATATCTATTACGCAGAAATTGCCGGTGGCCTAATATTTGGCTCAAGTGCTGATTTTGTAGTGCGTCATCCTCAGGTCAGTAACGACATTGCGCCGCAAGCGGTATTTGATTACATCTATCTCAACCATTGTCCCAGCCCTACAACGATATATCGGCAAGTTAAAAAGCTGGAAGGTGGGCAGTGCTTGGTTTATCACAATGGACGAATCAGCTTAAAACGCTATTGGCTACCGGTATTTCGTGAGCAATCCTGTGATTTGCAGCAAGCCGGCCTGGAATTGCAGCAGCAGTTGATCGAAGCGGTTAGAAGTATGGCCGATAGCGAGGACAATACCGGTGCGTTTCTGAGTGGCGGGCTGGATAGTTCCAGTGTGGCGGGGGCCTTGGCAAAGGTATTTCCAGGCAAGGCGAAAACCTTTTCCATGGGTTTTGACGCCGATGGCTATGATGAAATCGAGTACGCCAATATTGCAGTGCAACGTTTCAACGCGCGGCAACACCAGTACTACGTCACTCCCGAGGATACCGTTAATGCCGTGCCGGCAATAGCGGCTTACTATGATGAGCCGTTTGGGAATGCGTCGGCTTTGGCTGCGTATTATTGCGCCAAGTTGGCGAAGGATCACGGTGTTGACCGTTTGCTCGCTGGGGATGGTGGGGACGAGATTTTTGCTGGTAACGAGCGCTATGCCAAGCAAATGTTATTCGAGAGTTATCATCGCCTGCCAAAATTCCTCAGTGCTGGCCTTGAGGCAACATTAAATGCCTTACCGGATGTAATAGCCAAACAGAAACTACCGTTTAAGGCAAAACGCTATATCGATCAGGCGAACGCAGCGATGCCGGACCGCCTCCAGGATTACAATTTTTTGCATCGGCATGCTGCAGCAGATATTTTTCAAGCTGATTTTTTAGCGGAAATTGATACTTCTGCGCCCTTACGCCAGTTTAGGGAAGACTATTGGCGGCCGGAGTCCGCTAGTACCTTGAACCGTATGCTGTATCTGGATTGGAAAAATACGCTCCACGATAACGATTTGGTCAAAGTCAACAGAATGTGCGAAATGGCAGGTGTTGAAGTTTGCTACCCCTTATTGGATCGACGTATTCTCGACTTATCTTGCCGAATTCCCTCAAATGACAAGTTGCGAGGACAAAAACTGCGTTGGTTTTACAAACAGGCTATGACGGGTTTCCTCCCGGAGCGGATTATCAATAAGCCCAAGCACGGCTTTGGGTTGCCTTTCGGCGTTTGGCTGAAGGATCATCAGCCGCTTAAGCAACTGGCTTATGGCGCAATAAACGATTTGAAGCGGCGCGAGTTTTTTAAACCGGACTTTTTGGATCATGCTATCGAGATGCATCAAAGCGTGCATGCTGCCTATTACGGTGATTTAGTATGGATGTTGATGATGCTGGAGCTTTGGTTTGCCGGTAAGAGTTTGTAGTCAACCAAGCCCCGAGTTATTTAGCGATTTATAGGGAGTGACAAAAAACGTCAGTTATGAACAAAAACTACTTTTTTGACAAGGTTGTGGCTACAGGAATATTGCCTTTTTTTATTTGTAAGGGCGTTGTGTAAGGCTTTGAAATGTATGTGGAATAGGCTTAATTTTATCGTTTTATTCTGTTCGGAAGATAATTGGCATGCTAATTGTTAACAAGTTTGAGAGTTTTAAGTTCCGTTCATCATAAAAAAGAAGGTGGTTATGAATAAGCAAATGCAAAAAGTACAACAAGGTTTTACCTTGATCGAGTTAATGATCGTGGTCGCCATTATCGGTATCCTGGCAGCCATCGCGATTCCGGCTTATCAAGATTACACCGTTAAATCTAAAATCTCGGAAGGACCAAGCTTAGCTTCACCAGCATTTACTGCTGCCGGTGTGTCTTGTAGTGAGCAAACCCTAGGTTCAGGTACTAATACGAGTAGTAACTTTAATTTGCCGGCAGCTGCTCTTATTTGGGGGAAATATGTTAAATCAGTCGCCCTTACATCAGGCTCTACTAGTAGTGCGACCGTAACAATTACTTATAGAACTATTGGTCAAGCGGTTACCCCCGGGACTGACAATATTCTTGAGTACGATGGAGCATGTACAAGTGGTGCGGGCATGAGATGGACTATAAACGGCGGCGTGACAAACACTGTCCAAACTAAATATCACCCTAAAACCTAACTGATTCGTTTCGAACTTAATGAAAGGGGCTGCGAAGCCCCTTTTTTTATGGCATTGCTTAAATTGGAAAAGATATGGCTAAGGTTAATAGATTTACCGGATCAAAAGCTATAAATTCTGGTGTGCTGGCACTGCTGTTAACGGTAGTGATAGTAAGCGTATACCTTGCCGGAAAATCAGGTCCTTTTCTGGCTGACGACTATCCGAATATCATTGATAACCAAGGCGTTGCTTTGCAGGGATTGAGCGCAAAAGAACTAGCTGCTGCTTGGAGCGGGAATACCAGTGGACCTTTCAAGCGCCCTTTAGCCAGTCTAACTTTTGCGCTAAATTATTTTTACGCTGGACAGCAATTTGACCCAGTCCCATTCAAGTTGGCCAATATTGGGATCCACGTCATCAATAGCTTTTTAGTTTTCTTGCTAAGTTGCCAACTGTTTCAGATTGCCTCACCTAATTCTCCTGTTAGAAAACTAGCTTTCCTTTCCGCTCTAATTTGGGCGGTGCATCCGTTACAACTGACTTCTGTGCTGTATGTCGTCCAGCGTATGAACAGCATGGCCTGCATGTTTATGCTGAGCGGATTTTTAGTGTTTTTAAAAGGTAGGTTGCAGCTAGAAAAGCCTGCTGGCCTTCCGTTTATGGTGCTGGGCTGTGTGCTTGGTACGGGCTTAGGGCTTTTATCCAAGGAAAATGCATTGCTTTTGCCGCTATTGATTTTTGTCAGTGAAGTAACCTTGTTACCGCCGATCCCAATAGCGTCCCGCTTTAAAGTGTACAGCTATTACCTTGTCACCGTCATATTGCCGGTATTGTTTGGCTTGGCGTACTTGCTGACTCATCCGGAATATGTGCTGGGCGGTTATTTGACGCGCGAATTTACGCTGGCAGAGCGTTTAATGTCCGAAGCCAGAATACTGTTTTACTATCTGGGGCTGCTGTTCTATCCGGATAATACCCAGCTAAGTTTGGCGCACGATGATTTTGTTTTGAGCAAGGGCCTGTTTCAGCCTATTGGTACTGTGCTGTCGATTACCGGTATTGTAGTGTTGATAGTGGTAGCGATTTATAACACTTGTCAAAACAAAACTCGTTTTTTGAATTTTGCGGTTCTTTGGTTTTTTGTCGGACACGCTATGGAGTCCACTATATTTTCTTTGGAATTGATATACGAACATCGTAATTATTTGCCCAGTATCGGAATTGTTTTAGCGCTAGTGGCTTTGTTGTACGAGCTACTAACGAAGCAAATCAGCAGTGGGCTACTCAATGGATTGTATGCCTGTATCATTGGCAGCTTGGCTTTGGCTACGCATACCCGTGCCGCAATCTGGTCAAATCTCGACAGTTTTAGTTACTTTGAGGTGCGTAATCATCCCGGCTCCGTGCGGGCCAATAGCGCTTATGCCAACAATCTCGAACTCAAACGCGGTCCCAACGCAGAAACCTATCAGTATTATCTGACAGCCTCCAAACTAAACGTTTTTGAAGTGTCAACCTTGATTGAAATGTTCATGGAACTCAACAGATTGATAAATTTTCAAGGTGTAGCTAAAAATCAAAAATACGCTGCGTTACCTATGCGATACGATGAGCCCTTGGTGCTTGATGTTAAGTATATGGAAGCGTTGAGAGATTTGGTGCACAAGGAAGTTCTGCATAGAATATCGGATAAGTCTCATCCGTTGCGTACCATGGATTCGATACGGACTGCTGCTACTTGTTTGATCAATGGCGATTATGAATGCAAAACGATTGCAGTAAATGTTTTGGAATGGTCAGACGCGGCGTTGATGCAGCCAAACTTCACCGATAAACCGATGATGCATCTTATCAAAGCAAAGGTCTATTTCACTCAAGGGCAAACAGAAAGCACATTTGAGGAAATGGATAGAGCTATTGCGCTGGATCCAAATAGAATGTATTTCCGCGCCGAAAAAGCCTACTTGTTTATCGAGTTAAACGAATACGACAAAGCGGAGGATGTAATCCGTGAAGCTGAATTGCTGGGTGTGGCAAATGGTTTTGATGCGAAGGAATTTCAAAAACTCAGAGATGCGATTGTTTATAAAAAAGCTATCGCCCAGACTACAAAAGCCATAATTTCGCCCTCCGATATTATTCAGCATCCCTAGTTCAAATTCACTAAAATACCCGCATAGATTTTCAATCTGGTTTGCTAGGATTAGCTTAATGCTATTCGAGTTTGAGCAAATTGCCACCAACAGCCCTTAAAGCCTGGGATTATGCGGATACTCAATATAGTCTTCAAAAATATCAATTCATTGGAAGGCGAAGGCCGAGTCGATTTCGACCAAGGACCTATCGCCGACAGCGGTGTGTTTGCGATCACTGGCCCCAACGGCTCAGGCAAAACCAGTATCCTCGATGTCATCACGCTCGGTCTATACGGAGAAACTTTTCGTTTCGACAAGCCCGCCGAACATGTAATCACCAAACAGGCACACGATAGCTTCGCACAAGTTGAATTTGCTTTGGATGGGGAGAGGTTTCGTTCCTCATGGCAGGTAAAACGGCCTGCTGATGCTAATCAAGATCAGGTCTTACAGCCGGAAATGAGCTTGACTAAGCTAAATGATGATTCGGAGTTACTCGCCAGGACACCAAATACAGTACGGACCAAAATTGCCGAGTTGACGGGCATGGACTTTCATAAATTCAGCAAATCCATGGTCTTGCCGCAGGGCGACTTTGCGGCTTTTCTAAATGCGCTGGATAGCGAGCGCATGGACATTCTCGAAAAAATCAGCGGTACCCACATCTATGTTGAGTATCGGCAACGGACCGAAGATAACTTTCATACATCGCTCAATCGTTTAACCCAGCTACAGCAGGATATCGATCTGATTCCTTTACTCAGTCCGGAAGCCTTGCAAGCCGGCGAGCAAGACTTACAGGATTTCAAGGACCAAGTTGCGGAGTTAAAAAACCAACAAAAACAGTTGCAACAGCAACTACTGACAATTGAAAACATTCATTCGCTAGAAGGGCGCCAAAGACAACTTCTAGAACAGTCAAAGAAAGTTGAAGCGCAAATTAAGCTATTACAAGACGATTTACAGAAAATTGCCGATTGTCAGCAAGCGACGCAGTTTCGCGAAGAAGTAATTTTATTGGATGGTAAGCAGGGACAGATTGTTCAAAGTCAGGCTACCTTGGATGCTTATCGACAGGAGTTGCATGCTCTACAGCGCCAACTTGGTGAAGATGTCAGTAATGCAATCGTACCAAGCCTGAACGGTAAAAGCATAGAGGAGCAAAAACAGGCTATTGATGCGCTGAAATTGAAAGTGGGTGATCTGAAGCTGGAGTTGCCGCGTGAAGCGGAACTGGTGCAGACGCTGCAACAGCAATTGGATGAGAGAAAGGCCAGTCTTGCGGAAATAGACGGCTGGTTACAAGATCATCAGGTGGATGCTAGTTTGCAGTCTGACTTTCCCGATGTCGTACAGTTACGTAATCTCCGGACAGAATTGGCGGAACTGGCCGGTAAGCAGAAGACACAAGCCAATTGGACTAAAAACACGACAGCGGCGCTGAAAAAAAACCAAAAAGCTTTGCGCGATACGAAAACGGCGGTTGCCGATTTGAATGAGCGTATTGAAGCTGCACGCAAAACCCTGCTGGAGTTGGCGCAAGGTAAAAGTTTCGAGGAGTTGAAGGAATTACTGGTAGACCAGCAAACACGGGTGAATGATTTTCGGGAGCTGCACTCGCTGGCTGCGGTTAACGCCAAATTTACCAAAAAAAGTTTTTTTAGTTGGTTCTCGCGCAATAAAGCGCCGGAGCTGCCCGATGAAGTGAGCTTGCAAGCCAAATTGGATGCGCTGCGAGACGAGATGGATCGTGAAGAGAATATCGGCAAAGCGCTGGAGCAAGCGGTACTTAATGAGGCATTGCTGAAAAAATTTAGCAGTGATCGCGGCAAGTTGGTTGATGGTAAGCCGTGTTATTTATGTGGCTCCTTAGATCACCCCTATGTCTCTAAACCGCCAATCCAAACCAACTCTAAAAAAGCCTTAGTCGATCAGCGCGGCAAGATGCAGGCTTTAAAAGCGGCTATCGATAGTGTCTCCGGTCAGTTGGCAGTGGCAAAAAAGCAAGGTACACAATTGTCGGCACGGCAGCAAAGATTGCAGCAAATGCGCTCGCAATGGTTGGTTTTGAGCAACCGTTTAAATGTCGTCAGTGCAGAGTTGGATATCAATAATTTGTCTTTGCAAAAACGTTTGTGGGACGAAGAAGCCCAGGAGTTGGAGAAAATCAAAAACCTGGTCAATGATCACGCGCAATTGCAGCGTAATGTGGCTAAGTGGACGGCCGAGGTAGAAGCCAAGCAGGCTTTGGTGGAAAAATTAACGGCGTCGGTGGAGCAGCTTGATGCGACCTGGCGTAATCGGCCGCAGGAATATATCGAATCGGAACAGCTTTTCGCTAGTCGTACGGCGGAACAAAAGGCGCTTGTCGATAAACTGGAAAAACAGTTGGCTTTATTGGGTGAGAAACTCCCTGGAAAAGGCAAAGAAAATATAGTCTTCGATAAGCTTAATAGCCGGCGCCAGGATTACCAAATCCGCGAGTTACGTCAGAAAGGCTTGCTTGAGGAAATTGCTAGCTTGCAAGAGAGACTGCACGCCAGTCAGGTAAAAATAGCCAGTTATCAGGAGCAGATGGTAGATGCTTTGACTAGCTTGCAAACGGAAGAATCGCTGGGTTTGCATCTGCTTATCTTGGAGAAGCAAAAACTCATCGTCGAACTGGAACGGCAAATAGCCACCCAGCAACTCGAACTAGATGCGATGCGGCGAGTGCTGGTTAATAAAATTGCGGGCGGCGTTTTTGCTGATGTCGATAGTTTGCGGTCGGCTTTAGAGCTGATTGATAGACAGGCGGAAATTGAACAAAAGCTGGAACAGCAAAATACGCAATTGGCCGCAATCGGCGAAGAATTGGCTAAACTGTCAGCCGATTTACAAAATGAATTGGCGGTTATGCCGTCCCATTTAAACGAAGCCGATCTTTTGCGAATGCAGCGTCAGCTATCCCAAAAAATCGATATTGCCGAACAAGAAGTGGCTACGTTGGAAATTAAGCTGAATAAACAGTCAGCTTATCAAGAAAAACATCAGAGCCTTCAGGCGCTTTTGGCTGAGCAAAGGGTGATACACGCGCTAGCCGAAGCGGAATTGAAATTGATTAATGACGAGCAGGGCGGTTTCCGGCGGCGTATTCAACAGGTGTTGGTGGATAATTTGTTGTCGCAAGCCAACCGGATTTTGGAAAAACTAAGCGGACGTTACTATATTCGCAGTTTGGCCAGTGATAATGGTTTGGCGCTAGAGGTTGAAGATACCAAACAAAAATATCTACGGCGATTGCCGAAAACCTTGTCTGGTGGCGAGAGCTTTGTGGTGAGTTTGGCCTTGGCTTTGGCGCTAACCGAGATTGCCAACAACGGTAGGGCGATCGATTCGCTGTTTCTGGATGAGGGCTTTGGCAATTTAGATGCGGAAGCGCTGTATCTGGCAATGAGTGCTTTAGAAGGTTTGAAGACTCAAGGGAAAACGGTCGGTGTAATTTCCCACGTCGAAGGGGTAAAAAAGCGCATTAAAACGCAGATTGAATTGGTAAAAAAAGCCAACGGCATGAGCGAGCTGAAGATGGTTGCGTGATATGACGGTGGAGTGGGTGAGCGCTCCACCACAAAATTAAGTAATTAATTACTTGGACGGAAGGCTTTGCCGTAGGTGGTTTCCGCGTTGAAATTATCCCAAACATATAAAGGATGGACGATAGGCTGCGTAGGGATTGGCGAGGAAACCAAATCCAGCACGCCGACGCCGATTCTTCCACCCATGTTCAATAACCCTTTAAACGTACCGCCGATAAAGCCGTAAATAACATTGCTTTGATTGTTGATTAAAATAATGTTTTTCGGTATTTCCAGAGAAGATGTGGCGATGTTGGCAAGGCCGGTAGTCAGTTTTCGCCCGAAGGTTTCGCCATAGGTTTCGGTCTCTTCCGCCAGGCTTGGCAAACTGGTCAATAGAAAAGCTGCCGATAAAACAGTGGCCAGGGTGCGAGTATTTCGATTCATGACTGATCCTGTATATTAGAACGGATGTGAGTATCTGTTGGTCGAGTCGGATTTACCGCTTCGACCGACAATCGCTCGAAAGTATAGCAGAGCCCTGAACGGTTTACTTTTTCAACGCCTTGGCAAACGCACTGCTCATGCTGTTCTGTAGTGCGGGTTGCTGTTTAGGTTTATGAACGGTTTTTTGCGGTTTTTCTTTTGGAATAATCTCACCGGCATCCACGTTTTTTCGCATGCTTAGAGAAATACGCTGGCGTGCCACATCCACTTCCAGTACGCGCACTTTTACCATATCGCCGGTTTTTACGACGCTACGCGGATCTTTAACAAATTCGTCCGCTAGATGAGATATATGCACCAAACCGTCTTGATGTACGCCAATATCGACAAAAGCACCGAAATTGGCAACGTTGGTCACCACGCCGTCTAAAGTCATGCCAGGTTCAAGATCGGTAATCTTCTCCACGCCATCCTTGAATTGTACGCTTCTAAACTCCGGACGCGGGTCGCGGCCTGGCTTTTCCAACTCCTGCAAAATATCCGAAACGGTGGGAACGCCAAAATTGGCATTGGCATAGTTTGCCGGGTTCAGGCCGCGTAGAAACTGGCTTTGGCCGATCAAGTCGCGGATTGATTTTCCTGTATCATCAAGGATTGCATTGACCACGGGGTAGGCTTCCGGATGTACGGCAGAGGCGTCTAGTGGGTTGTCGCCGGTCATGATTCTGAGAAAGCCGGCGGCTTGTTCGAACGCTTTATCGCCTAGGCGCGGGACTTTTTTCAGCTGATCGCGGTTCGCAAACGGGCCGTTGGCATCGCGAAATGCAACTATATTTTCACTGATGCTGCTACTTAGTCCGGATACCTGTTTCAGCAAAGCTACCGACGCTGTATTTACGTCTACGCCGACCGCGTTCACGCAATCCTCTACCACGGTATCGAGCATACGGGCCAATTGCACTTGGTTGACATCATGTTGATATTGACCCACGCCTATCGATTTTGGATCGATTTTTACCAGCTCTGCCAGTGGGTCTTGTAGTCGGCGGGCGATCGATACTGCGCCGCGTAACGATACATCGAGGTCAGGAAACTCCTTAGCAGCTAGTTCCGATGCCGAATATACTGACGCGCCGGCTTCGGAAACGGTGATTTTTTGAAAATACAGCTCTTTATGTTGCTTCATCAAGTCCGCAACCAATTGATCCGTTTCCCGAGAAGCAGTGCCATTACCGATACTCACCAACTGTACTTGGTGCTGCTTGATCAATTTAGCCAGAACCGCTATCGATTGATCCCACTGGTTTTTGGGTTGATGCGGGTAAACGGTTTCTGTGGCCAACAACTTGCCGGTTGCGTCAACCACTGCAACTTTGACGCCTGTGCGAATGCCGGGGTCCAGTCCCATGGTTGCTTTGGGGCCGGCTGGCGCCGCCAGCATCAAGTCGCGCAAATTGCTGGCAAACACTCTAATGGCTTCTTGCTCGGCGGCTTCGCGCAGTCTCAGATTTAGATCCATATCGATACGGGTAAACAGTTTGATCTTCCAGGCAAAGCGGGCAGTCTCGGCTAGCCAGGCATCGGCGGGTTTTGCTGTGTCTTTAATTTGCAGGCGTTGGCTGACGAATTGGGCGCATAATTGATGCTCTTCTTGATCTAGTTCTGCCGGTTTTAGGGTTAAAGACAGTAAATCTTCGTTGCGGCCCCGGAACAAAGCTAATGCGCGATGCGATGGAATTTTATTGATCGCTTCGCTGTAGTCGAAATAATCCTTAAATTTTACCGCCTCTGCTTCTTTGCCTGCCAATACGCTAGCGTGCAGGATGCCCTTATTCCAAACGCGTTCACGCAATTCGGTGAGTAATTCGGCATCTTCGGAAATGCGCTCCATGATGATCTGACGGGCGCCCTCCAGGGCCGCCGTGACATCCGCGATACCTTTTTCAGCATCGATATAGCTAGCTGCGACTTGCTCGGGGATTAAGTTGCGATTATCCAGGATGGCGTCGGCCAATGGTTCAAGGCCCGCTTCGCGAGCAATTTGCGCTTTAGTGCGGCGTTTGGGTTTATAGGGCAGGTAGAGATCTTCCAGAAGCGTTTTGGTATCGGCGTCGAGTATCGCTAGTTCCAGTTCTCGGGTGAGCTTTCCTTGCGAGCGAATGGTGTCGAGAATTGAGTCGCGGCGGCTATTAAGCTCTCGCAAATAAATCAATCTTTCCTCAAGGTTTCGCAATTGCGTGTCGTCCAGGCCGCCGGTTACTTCTTTGCGATAGCGGGCTATGAAGGGCACCGTGGCTCCATCGTCCAATAGGGCGGCGGCGGCAGCGACTTGTTGCGGCTTAACTGAAAGTTCTTCGGCAATGCGTTGGATAACGTCCATCTGTAGCTTAAATAAAATTGGTAAAAGGCCCAATTCTACATTAGCGTGGGTTCTTGAAAAAGCGAACTATCAGAAATGGAGTGAGAAACTTGCGGGCATAAAAAAGGCACCAGCTGAATTCTCAGCTGGCGCCCAAATCGCTAAGCAAAAATTATTTTGCTTGGCTTAAAACGTCATTGTTAAAGTCTTTGTGCTTCGCCAAAACTTGAGCTTCAGCTTGAGCAGAAGTTTCGCCGCCGTATTGAAGATGTTTGGTTTCGTCTGCTTTCAGCATAACGACGCCGGCAATAGCAATTGCAGTAACGACAGCAACTACAGTAAAGGTATTGTCTTTTTCTTGTTCAGCCATTTTTATAATCCTCATCTTGTTGTTGTAATAATTAGCCCTAAAAGGGGCAACTCGAGTTGTATGTCGAAGTTAGTATTATTGTTGGTCGACGGTGCATTTTTTACACTCAAAACTGTTTTGTGTCAAAACAATATTTTTGCGATTAATTTTTTTGTTCTACGGTTGTTTTTGTTGTTTAGTGAAATCAATTGATTACGTGTTTTTCTTCTGGTTAAAAAGTATCCAATCTTGATGCGATGTAGTTGTTGAATATCTGTTTTGGTGCGGCTTGCGATGCATTTGTTCAGTATGCCCCAAGTCGGCAATACAGGGTAGAAGTCTAGGGATGCTTCGGGGAATCCCAGCCGCTTGTCGAGTGTTCGGCAAGGCGATGAGAGGGCGGGGTATTGTTAACTTCGGCCATCGTGTAGGTTGCATGATAGGATTGGACTTTAAATCTGGCAGTCTGTTTCTTCCCGCAGAGTTGTGTTGTTCGAACAGGTACGGCTGGAAAATAATCTTTATCTAAATTTGGTGGTATTCATGCTTAAACACATACATCTTCTTTTCGTGGCAGTTTTGGTCGTCAGTTTTATCGGGCGAGTCGCGCTTGCCGAGCTAAAGCCAGCCCTGTTGGAGCAGAAATGGCTAAAAATTGCTCCGCACATTATTGCGAGTTTGGTCTTGTTGACCGGATTTGCCTTGGTTTTCCAAGGAGACTGGTTATCAACCGAATTTGCTTGGATTGTCGCCAAGCTATTGATGTTGTTGGTTTACATAGGCCTGGGAATTTTGACGCTTCGCCAATCGGGACCCTCGCGATGGCTGGCTTTCGGTGGTGCGTTGTTTTGCCTGTATTACATCTCTAAGGTCGCTGTAACTAAGCAAGTTTTTTTCTTTTTTTAAGTATTGTTCTGTGTGTCTTGGTTTACCCTCGGAGGCCATGTTTCTCGGAGGGGTTAGATAATTTTGGGCCTGCCAAAAATAGTTATTGACAGTTGGTGAAACCTGTAGACTAACGAAAAAAGCTTGTCAAAGCGTTTTTATTCGGATAACCTCGAACCTCCTGTCAATACTCAACGTAAGGAGGGTAGGATGCGAAAAACGAAATTGACGGCAATTTTATTGCTTTCAGCGAGTCTAGCGTCTTTTAGCTCTGTAGGTTTAGCGAAAACAGAAAGGAACGGTTTTCTTTCCCTTGAACAAAGCGGAGTCGCATCGTATTACAGCGACAAAATGCATGGTCAGCGGACAGCAAACGGTGAATTTTATGATAAAAACGCATTAACTGCGGCTCACGCGAGCTTGCCGTTTGGTTCTTTGGTGCGTGTCGTTAATCTTAGTAATAATCGTAGTGTCGAGTTGCGGATAAATAGCCGCGCTCACAAAGCCAATAAGCGGCTGCTTGATGTGTCAAAAAGGGCCGCCAGCGAACTTGGTTTCATTCAAGCAGGCTTGGCGAAAGTCAAACTTGAAGTTCTGCGTGTAGGCGACGCCTAAGCTGTCCGTCACGATGTAATTCGGTCTGTGGGCCGGATTACATCGTCACTTTCTATTCTGAAATCTCCCAAACTTACTGTTAAGCGGTTTGTTTAATCGCTTTAAAGCCAATGTCTGTTCGGAAATACACATCCTGCCAGTCGATTTGTCGGCATAGCTTGTAGGCTTTTTCTTGGGCTTGAGCGATGCTGTCACCCAATGCGCACGCGCATAATACTCGGCCTCCAGCTGTGATTACTTGGCCTGCAACTTGTTTGGTGCCGGCATGAAACACTTTAAAATCGTCACCAATATTGCCCGGTAATCCGCTGATTGGATGGCCTTTGGCGTAATCGTCGGGATAGCCGCCGGCTGCGAGTACGACACCTAATGAAGGGCGTTCGTCCCACTCCGTAGTCGTATGATCAAGATTTTTATCTATGGCCGCCAGACAAAGTTCAACCAAATCGCTTTTTAAACGCATCATGATCGGTTGGGTTTCCGGATCGCCAAAGCGGCAATTGTATTCCAGCACTTTGATACTACCGTTCTTGCCTATCATTAGGCCAGCATAGAGAAAGCCGGTATATTCGTTACCGTCTTCACGCATACCTTGCAGGGTGGGTAAAATTACCTCATCCATGACGCGCTGGTGAATCTCCGGCGTCACGACAGGTGCGGGAGAATAGGCCCCCATGCCGCCAGTGTTGGGACCTTGGTCACCGTTATCGCGAGCCTTGTGATCTTGAGATGTCGCCATGGCCAATGCATGCAAACCGTCGGCGATAACGATAAAACTGGCTTCTTCGCCATCCAAAAATTCTTCAATCACCACCCGATGCCCGGCCGAGCCAAGCGTATTACCGGCTAACATGTCTTGAACCGCGGCAATTGCCTCTTGTTCGGATTGGGCGACGACCACACCTTTACCGGCTGCCAAACCATCGGCTTTCACAACGATGGGGGCGCCATTTTCGCGGATATAAGTGATTGCCGGTTCAGCTTCTGTAAAGCTTTTGTATGCGGCTGTGGGGATGCCGTGGCGGATCATAAAATCCTTACAGAACGATTTGGAGCCTTCCAACTGCGCGGCTTGAGCGGTCGGTCCGAAGCACTTCAAACCAGCGGCGGAAAATCGGTCAACGATGCCTTTGACTAAGGGTACCTCCGGTCCAATGATGGTTAGCTCAATGTCTCGGGCTTGAGCGAAACTTAGCAAGCCTTCAATGTCGTCGGCTTGAATGTCGACATTGTCAATGCCGGGTTCAAGAGCTGTGCCGGCGTTACCCGGCGCAACGTAGACGTTGCCGGCTTTTGCGGATTGCCTGACTTTCCAGGCCAAGGCGTGTTCTCGGCCGCCACTACCTACTATCAAAATGTTCATATTAGGTTGTCCCGTATTAATGTCTGAAATGCCGCATGCCGGTCAACACCATCGCGATATTGTGTTCGTCGGCGGCGGCAATCACTTCTGCATCGCGCATTGAGCCACCTGGATGAATTACCGCGGTTATGCCGGCCGCCGCGGCCGCGTCGATGCCGTCGCGGAACGGAAAAAAGGCGTCGGAGGCCATGACCGAGCCCGGCACCGTTAAGCCTTCGTCGGCAGCCTTGATGCCGGCGATTTTTGCCGAATAAACTCGACTCATTTGTCCGGCACCAATGCCGATGGTTTGGCCGTCTTTGCCGTAGACAATCGCGTTGGATTTGACGAATTTGGCGACTTTCCAGACAAACAGTAGGTCCGCCAATTCTTGTTCAGTCGGTGCGCGTTTGCTGACTACTTTCAAATCGGCAGCGCTGATCTGGCCGGTATCCTTGTCCTGAACTAATAAGCCGCCTGCGACGCGTTTAAAATCCAGGGCTGATTCATGGGTATTTGCCCAATAGCCAGTCTCCAGCACCCGAACGTTCTGCTTTTTAGCCAACGCCGCTTGCGCTCCCGCTGATATGGTCGGTGCGATGATCACTTCGACGAACTGGCGTCCCGCGATTTCCGCCGCAGTCTTTTCGTCCAATTCGCGGTTGAAAGCGATAATGCCGCCAAATGCGGAGGTCGGGTCAGTTGCGTACGCCAGATTGTAGGCGTCGAAAATGTCACCGCTTACCGCAACGCCGCAAGGATTGGCGTGTTTGACGATCACGCAGGCCGGTTGGTCGTTAAACGCTTTCACACATTCCAATGCCGCATCGGCGTCGGCAATATTGTTATAGGACAGTTCCTTGCCTTGCAATTGCTTGGCGGAGGCTATGCTGCCAGTTGGTGGATTTTTTTCACCATAAAAAGCCGCGTTTTGATGGGGATTTTCGCCGTAACGCATGCTCTGCAGGCGGTGGAATTGCAGATTTAGGGTTTCCGGGAAATCGTCGCTATGGACGACTTTGCTGAGGTAAGCGGCAATCATCGTGTCGTAACGCGCGGTATGCTCGAAGCTCTTTAGCGCCAATTTAAAACGGGTGTCGTGGCTTAGGGCGCCGGCATTCGCTTGTAACTCGGCCAAAATTTTCGGGTAATCGACTGGAACGACAACGATAGCCACGTCGTTATGGTTCTTGGCTGCGCCTCGGATCATGCTTGGGCCGCCAATGTCGATATTTTCTATCGCGGTTTCCAGGTCGCAATCGGGTTTTGCGACGGTTTGTTCGAACGGATACAAGTTGACTACCACCATATCGATAGCTTTGATGCCGTTCTCAGTCATCACTGCGTCATCGATGCCGCGCCGACCTAGAATCCCGCCGTGAACTTTGGGATGCAGGGTTTTAACGCGGCCGTCCATCATCTCCGGGAAGCCGGTGTAGTCGGAGACTTCGGTAACGGCAATATTATTGTCGGCCAGCAGTTTAGCCGTACCGCCGGTAGATAACAGCTCAATGCCCAGGTGGCTGAGTTCTCGGCAAAATTCCAGAATACCGGCTTTGTCGGAAACGCTGACCAAGGCGCGGGTGACTTTTTTGTTTATGCCCAAAGTGGGATTCATGCAAACCTCAAGAAAGGGTAAAGAGAAGGGGTGGAAATTAACCTATGCCGTAATGTTCAAGCTTTTTGCGTAAGGTGCTGCGGCTAAGGCCGAGGATAATCGCGGCTTTGCTTTGATTGTAATCGCAGTGTTTCAGCGTGGTTTCCAATAAGGGTCTTTCCACTTCTGCTAACACCAAATGGTATAAGCCGCTGGAGTCGTGACCGTTTAGGTGGGCGAAATAGTCTTCGACGCAATGACGGACATGGTCAGACAGCGTTTGCTCGCTGCCGGTGACTTTATGTGTAAGATGTTTTCCCATCTAGGCGGCTCGTGGTGTCAGCAAATTGAAAGAGGCATTGACGAGCGCGAGTTGCCGCGCAGCGTGTTGGGCTTGGTTAATTGCAGTCTTTTGGTCGGCAGGCAGAGTGCCGAGATGATCGAAATACCAGCCGATGTGCTTGCGGGCGATTCTAACACCACTGTCGTTGCCATAAAAACTGTATAAATTTTCCAGGTGCCGGTTGATAACGGCTTTGATGTCGGTCAAGCAAAGTGGTGAATATGTCGTGTTGCTGAGATGGGCGACTAGGTCGTTAAATATCCAGGGATTGCCTTGTGCTGCTCGCCCTATCATCACCGCGTCGGCACCCGTATATGCCAAGACTTGCCTAGCTTTGGCGGCGCTATCGATGTCCCCGTTTGCGATAATCGGAATACTGACGCTTTGTTTGACCTGTTTGATAGTGTCGTACTCGGCATTGCCGGTAAATTTGCAGGCTCGGCTGCGTCCGTGGATGGTGAGCGCTTGGATGCCGCAGCTCTCGCCAATCTTGGCGATGCTTGGCGCGTTTCTATTAGCTAAGTCCCAGCCCGTGCGAATCTTGAGGGTTACCGGGATTTCCACGGCATTGATTACCGCGTCTAAAATTTTAGCCACCAAGGACTCGTTTTTTAGTAGCGCGGAGCCCGCAGCCACCGAGCAAACTTTTTTTGCCGGGCAGCCCATATTAATGTCGATAATTTGGGCGCCTCGGTCTTGGTTTAATTTGGCCGCTTCCGCCATTTGCCGAGGATCGGTACCCAAAATTTGTACCGAACGCAGGCTAGCGTCGCCGTTGTAATCGAGCTTTTTAAGAGTGCGCGGGTGATGTTGCAAGCTGCGATTTGAAATCACCATTTCCGACACCGTGAGGCCCGCTCCAAATTCGCTGCAGATTTGCCGGAACGGCGCGTCTGTAATGCCCGCCATCGGTGCTAATAATACTGGGTTGGGAAGTTCGTAAGGGCCAATTCGCATGAAAAGCCAAGCTAGTCGAAAAAGGCGGCAAATGATACCCGAAAACGCGCGGATTAACGATGGTTACAGGAAAGTTCTTGAAAATCGTTGTTGGCGTTGAGTTAGGGGCAAGTCCCGAGTATCAATTTGGCGCTTAAATCTGTTATGGCCATTATTGCCGCGAAATCCAGGGATGAAGTAGAAGCGTAAGCAATCGGCGAGATTTCCGGATTTGTTGAAGAGGATTGCAACGTTTGCCCGCGATGAAGTAGTCTTGGTCGAACAATTATGGAGTTAGATTCAATGGATAAACAAAGCTCAAATACTGTTTGGCATCATGCCACGGTAACGCGTAGCCGCCGAGAGATATTAAACGGGCACAAGTCTGCCATTTTGTGGTTTACCGGTTTATCCGGGGCCGGCAAGTCGACCTTGGCTCATGCCGTCGAGGAGCGTTTGTATCAATTAAAGTGCCGAACATTTGTATTGGATGGCGATAACGTTCGCCAAGGCTTATGCGGCGACCTGGGGTTTAGTCATCAAGACCGGCAGGAGAATATCCGTAGAATTGCCGAAGTCGCCAAGTTGATGCTGGAAGCCGGTACGATAGCGTTAACTGCCTTTATTTCGCCCTTCCGGGCCGAACGGCAATATGCGCGAAATTTGGTACCGCACGGCGATTTTATCGAAATTTACTGCAACTGCGAGTTGTCTGTTTGCGAACAGCGCGACGTAAAAGGTCTTTACAAAAAAGCTCGACAAGGCGATATCAAACTATTCACCGGTATATCTTCGCCGTATGAAGTGCCGGAAAACCCGGAGATGATAGTAGGTACCGGGATATATGAGTTGGAAGCTTGTGTCGACCAAGTGATGAGCATGCTCGAGCAGCGCGGTGTTATCGCCTCTACTAAAAGCGAAATGTAAAGTGAATATCGACGTATTTAATGGCGATGCGGATGGTATTTGTGCGCTGTTACAGTTGCGATTGGCTTTTCCCATGGCGTCTAAACTTGTTACTGGGGTCAAGCGCGACATTGGTTTATTAAGTGGAGTTTGCGCTGAGGCAGGCGATCAGATAGTTGTGCTCGACATATCTCTCGATAAGAATCGCTTACCGCTATGCGAGCTTCTTAACAAAGGTGTCAGTATTTTTTACATGGATCACCATTATTCAGGTGAGATTCCAGTTCACCAAGGTCTGACCTCTTTAATAATCACTGATGCGAATGTTTGCACAAGTTTATTGATGAACATTTATTTGAAGCAACACTTTGCCGAATGGGCTGTGACGGGGGCTTTTGGTGATAATTTGGATGCTTCGGCAAGCGAAGCCGCTAAGGTACTTAATTTAACGGCCCAAGAATTGCTTCAACTAAAGCAACTGGGAATCGCTATCAATTACAACGCTTACGGTACGTGTATCGATGATCTATATTTTGCTCCAGATGAGCTCTATAGGCAGCTGGAAGGTTATATATCGCCGTTTGATTTTATCCGGGATAAGGCGGAAATTTATCAGCAATTATTTAATGGTTATAACGAGGATATGAGTCTAGCTGCACAAGTTGACGCTGAATATCAGACAGACAGCATCGCGGTTTATATTTTGCCTGATGAAAAATGGGCAAGGCGGGTATCTGGTGTGTGGGGTAATCAACTGGCTAATCAATATCCGGATAGGGCTCACGCAATCGTTAGCAACAATCAAAGGGGAGGTTATCAAATTAGTGTTAGAGCCCCTTTGAATAATAAAGTTGGTGCCGATGTGTTATGCGCCTTATTTTCCGGTGGCGGCCGTAAGGCAGCGGCGGGTATTAATCATATTCCCTGTCAGCAGTTGACCAATTTTGTAGCGGCTTTTCAAATCCAATATCAATGAGCCAAGTTTTTTGTGAAAAATAGCTTATTAATTGCTTGTGTTGTTTATACGATTTTTGTCGTTTACGGCAGCTTGGTGCCATGGCAATTTAATAGTATTTCGTTAAGCGATGCTTGGTTTCGTTTTCATAATATTGAATATTTGACCCTAGGTATTGCGTCAAGAGCAGATTGGGTTGCCAATATTCTGTTATTTATACCGCTTGCCTTTCTTTGGCTGGGTACGTTTTCCCTAAGGCAGCAAATTGTTGGCAGGTGCGTGTCGTCAGTTTTTGTCTTGATAGTCAGTTTTTTGCTTTGTTCGACTATCGAGTTTACTCAGTTATTTTTTCCTCCCAGAACAGTGTCGTTAAACGACATAATAGCTGAAACGTTGGGCGCCATAATTGGCGTTTTTGCTTGGTGGGTTTTTGGTGAAAGATTTGCCAATTGGTTGAAAAATTGGCAAATAAATAAAAGAAATTCAGTTCCCTATTTGCAAATCTATTTGGGATCTATGTTTTTTTACAGCGTCATGCCATTGGATTTAACCCTAAGTCCTGTTGAGTTTTATCATAAATGGCATGAAGGACGGGTTGTTTTACTGCCATTTTATGGGTTAAAGGGAGAAGCTTTTCGAGATATATATGACTGCTTGTCTGATGTCATATTATGGGTGCCAATTCCTTGGTTATGGTATAAGCTGAAGCCTTTGGGTAAAGTCGATCTATTAAAAAGAGTTTTTTTCTCGGCAGCTATAATTGAATTTTTTCAGCTGTTTGTATATAGCAGGGTTACCGATATTACGGACATTTTTCTTGCGTTGGTGGGTGGTTTTATTGGCGTACAATTGATAGCTTTAGGTTCAAGTGGGCTTGCTTTAGTCGGAAGCGGTAATGGTTTGAAAAACCATCATAGTTACACTGTTTTATATGCTTGTTTAGCGTATTTTTTATGGATATTAGTTGTCGGCTTTGTGTTTTTGTACCCTTACGATTTTGAATGGAGTTATTTAAGACTTTCAGCTTGGAGTGATAGGTTTCTTAGAGTGCCGTTTTACGCCTATTATTATGGTACGGAATTCAGGGCTATTACAGAGGTTTTTCATAAAATTTTATTTTTTATGCCTTTGGGTTTTATAGGATATGCTTTTCAGCCTGTTAATAGCCGTAATCAATCAAGTATCTTTGTCTTAGCTGTAATAGTGATGACGGCTCTGAGTATTGAATTTGCGCAATTGTTTTTGCCAAATAAAAATGTTGATATCACCGATGTCATTTTAGAGGTTTTTGGAGGGTATATCGGTTATTCGGTGCTCCAACTGCTACGGCTCAATAGACCTTCTTTGCCGGAGCCTAAAAACAAGCTGGAAAATGAGGTTTTGTTTGCGATTTCAAGGGGGCGGACTAATTTTGCTGAAGGCTCGGCTTCCGTGAGTCGTCCAAGAAATATAACGAGTTATAGGAGTAGGATTCCCCTATTTTTGCTGGCAGTGGGATCTGTGTTTGTGAATTTTGGTACGTTGATATTTATCAGTGGCTCTGAGGCTATGCCTTATAATATAAGGGAGTTATTTGCGAAAGAATACCCTATCATTAGTGCTTTAGGCATAACTATATTAATTTATTGGTGCTTTGCATATCCTTTATTCGCGTTGATGAATTTTTTGAAAAATGATAGGGCAGAAGTTTTTTTTTATGCTCGTTTTTTAGCAGTGCATGCGCTGATAGCATGGATATTGGTAAGGCTTATTGTTCCGCTAGAAAGTATACATGATGTGTTGGGCTCTCCAATTTTGAGTATTCCCGAAGAGCTAGAGCTAGCGTTTCGGTTTTTAGGGTTGTTTGGTGTTTATTCTTTAATCGCATTGACAGCTACTCATACGGCGCTTTTTTGGGTTGTTTCAAGTCGGCAGTTGGTGCGGCTTTTCGTTTTAGGTTTTTTTTGGATATTATTGTTACTGCCATTTGGGTATTGGATAGTGGTTATTGAAGCTGCGACGGACAACCTAACAGAGTTAATGACTAACAGTGGCCATTCTTTCGCGGTCATCTGTATTGGTATTTATTTTTTTCTGGTCGGCTGGCTAGGTTCGTCCATTTTATTTTTAACGGTTTTTAATAAAAATCGTCGCATTATTGTCACCGGATTTGTATTTATAATTTCTTTTCCCATAGGCTATCAGTTGTTAAGTTGGGGAACGGAGCAGTTCATTTTAAAATATGATACTGTTTTTTCGGCTATGCAATTTTTGTTAAGTGCTGATAGAAATCATTTAATTTCAGGCGATATATTAAGGGCGCGTTTTTTTGCGGCGCACTTTGGACTGGTTTCATTGGTGTTTA
The DNA here is from genome assembly GCF_014850975.1 of Methylomonas fluvii. GTDB lineage: Bacteria > Pseudomonadota > Gammaproteobacteria > Methylococcales > Methylomonadaceae > Methylomonas > Methylomonas fluvii. The sequence continues at coordinate 1,959,961 of NZ_JACXST010000001.1, forward strand.
TGGCTCAGGCCCCTCTGTGTATGATTTTTCGCAACATAGTCGCGTCAAAATATTCAGCGAAGTTAAATGGTCAAAGAGGTGTGTAATAGCGTACTTAGTCGTGTTTTAGTTTGCTAAGTGGCTATTTTAATTTTTTATTCTGTTTTTTAAATAGATATGTATTTTTGCGCTTGGGTAGTCTTGCATGATATTTAGAGGTTTTCCATTTGCACTTATGCTGATGGCGTTATTGAGTTTGTTCTTTGCTAATGTGCTTGCGATGGGTGTCCAGGCTGAGCTTGTCGTAGATGATGTTAAAGTGAAAGACGACAAAGAGAAGATTCAATCAGCTCCAGATGGCGTTAAAGATATTCTAAGTTCGGTTGATCTTAAAAAAGATATTGCTAAAATTCATAATCATGAAATAGCTGTCCAAAATATCAGGCCCAAGGTTTCTCCGGACGAATTTGCTGTTGATGATTCTTCGATCTCACGACCTATATTTCGTCAGCAGGAAAATATTAATAAGCCTACGCAGTTTTCCTTCTTTGTTCCAGATTTTTCCGATGCCGATTTCATTAGGGGAAGGGGGGCTATAACTACTCCGATGATGTATTTTCCTCTAAAAAATTCCTGGATGAAATACGGAGTAGTCTTGGGGAAGGAATATATAGCAAATTAGTTTGGACCTATTACGATCTTAAAGACCTTGACAGCAGAATATATGCGAGTATGGTTGGGTATGATTTAAGTGGCAGCAATTTGTTGGGAAAGTTACAACAATTTATCGGGGTGGATGAGAATCTGAATGCTATGATAGTTTTCAAGAGCAGTCTTGGGATAACTGGGAAACCTGACGGCTTTGGGGGTAGCAAAAATCAAGATTTCAATAATAGCTCTAAGGTTATTCTTGACTTTTCTCAACGTAATTTCGCCAGAAAAGAAGATGTCGACATTGGGCGACTTCAATATATTTTAAGGTATTTAACTATAAGAAATATTATATACGGTTTGTTGGGTCTAATGGGGGGTAGTATGGTTTGGCGAATATTTAGGTTTGTTATTGAGCAGGATACAAGTTAGGGTAAAGCCAACTCGATTAAGATGCACCTGAGGAAAAGTAGAATCAAAGAACGTCATAAGATAATAATGAATTTTTAATCAATTAACTTTATTTTTTTGCATATATCCCACCATATAAGTTATTCCTACAGGCAATATGCCAATGCGCTGTAAACCTATGTCCCACTTATAATAGGGAGCAGAAATTGAATCAACCATGGTTTTTAGTTCCTCAGGTGTGTATGTGCGTAAGCATGAAACGATGCCATCAAACATCACTATAAAGGGAATTAAAGGAATGAAATAAGTATAAAATATTCTATTCCAACGCCATGGGCGAATAAATGGAGTATTAAGCCAAACCAAAAAAGGCGTAAGCAGCATATAAAGCAACAACAAAGGATGGCGTTGTGTACTTTCAAAAATTGCAATGCCGGTTTTTGCATCGACAGCGTCTTGTAAAACGGCTTTAGCCTCTTCAGGTTTCAAATGATGAAACGATGAAAAGAAAGTGCGAAAACCTTTTATCTCTCTGGGTACCTGCATCGCATTTATTGACTCGGTACAGAAAACGATACCAATATTTTGTGTATGTGCCGCTCGAAAGGCGTCCAAGTTTGGGTACAAATCTGTCAGCGTGACAGATAAAATCTGGTTATCGGACTGTTTAAGTACATCTTGCCACAGTGATAACCAAGGCCCTGCGCCGCCGGAGCAAAGATCAACAATCAATTTGTGTCCGCTCTGATCTAAAGCCTTGACCAAGCGCTGAGTGATTGGTTGATATAAATGGTAAGACTGAACAATGTGTTGTAAGAAATCGGTAACACCATCTCGCAATACTTTTGGGCACCAGCCTTGATCTTCGATTTCAAAAAAATGGATCCGGTTCATTGTAGTTTTCTCTCAAATAAAAATGCCCTCCGAAGAGGGCATATTGCACTTGAATAAATCTGGTCTACACATAATGGAATTATGCTGTTAAGTAATTTTATATAAAATACAACTTAAGCTTCCCTTGCATGTAGGCATTCTTCTTCAATGTTGCCAAAAAGATTGCTGATTTTTATTTTTGATAATAAAAAGTCGGCATTTAATATTCTTTTAGATTGAGCTTTTCTTCCTAGCGGAAAAACCTAACAAGCCTAAACCTATTAACGCTAAAGATCCGGGCTCAGGGATTGTGGCGTTAGCGCCAAGATCCCCTGAGCCAGTTGAATAATAATTTGTGGCTCCGCCAGGGCCAGCAGATACCACCAAACTTGTTGGCTGAAGGCTAGAACCCCATGAAAAATCGGCGATTGTTCCGGTGCCTGGCACGATAATAGAATTCGTATCAAAGATATCCGATCCCAAGCCGGCAAGAATCAAATCAAAAAATGCAGTGCCACCACCACCGCCAAATATATTTAAGCTACCCAGGAAAGTTTCACCTGATGCTAACAAGTCATGGCCTGAAATAGTCATCCATACAGTGCCATCCTCCGCCGAGGCTTGGTTTAGAGCGTCATACGCTGTTGTGGTATCGGTATAAAACGTGATAACACCGCCCGTAAACAAAGTGTCGCCCGGAATATTTATTTGATTTGTGGTGTAGTCGGTAGTAACGGAATATGTCAACTGACCACCAGGGAAAACACTGTAGCTGGTATTGTTAAATCCTGTTACTTCGCCCCAAGCAGTAAACGAACCTGTGTTATCAGCGTTTCTTGTCACTATTTGCGCAAAGCCACCGCTATCAAACTCCGTGATAGTGTTAGGGGTTATCACGCCATCTATGCTTGCTGCGTTTGCTGCGAAACCTGCGCTTACAAGGCTAAGAGCGGCAACACTCTTTATAAAATTTAGTTTGTTCATGACTATTCCTTAAACAGTTAAATAAAGTTAGCGATCAATGTCGCTGATGTAAATTTCTTGCAAGCCACACATGACATACAGGAGTTTGAAATGCACGCCAGTGCGATGTCTCATATCTTACGAAGGCGAACTTCACTTTCAGAGTCGATCATGAAGACAAACTTCACGTTAAATAAAGCATATGTCATGCCATATATATAAGTTATTGTTTATTATATTATTTTTTGGTTCGTTGTTATGATGATTTTGAATGGATGTAAAATTATCCGACAGTGTCCTAGGGGCTATACTTTGCACTTTCTTGTTCTTTGTCAGTATTCAGCTGGATCTGAGTTGAAAATGATCTTGTCTCCATTTCGCAGGCAGGTTACTAAGAGATTTGTTTAAGTTCAAAGGCTTCAGGCGACAAATAACCCAGTTTGGAATGAAGCCGTTTGCGATTGTAATGCACGTTGATGTATTCGAAGACCACTCGCTTGGCGATCTCACGTTTTGGTAACCGCTCTCCGTGGATGGCCTCGACCTTATACGTCCCAGTTAAAGAGTAAGCCTTGGAGCGAGTCAAGCAAGACGGGGGTCCCCAAGGGGAGAAATAGTCAAATCTGGTGTATAGGCAAATTGAATCAGGCGGCGATCTGCTGATTTTCTGCGGCTTTATCCGACTCAGTAATGACAGCAATGCCATCCTGAAATCGAATGCCGTTGATCACATCCGGTAGTTGTTTAAATCCGCGTATCTTGCGCCAACTTTTTTCGGCGGTCAGTGCCAACTGGAACACTAGGCCTAGCAGCGAATGCCGTGACACGCAGTTCTTGGTCCGCGTTGTCCGATGGCGAATGGTCGCAAAGCTCGATTCGATCGGATTGGTGGTGCGGATGTGTACCCAGTGTTCAGCGGGAAAATCGTAAAACGCCAGTAACGATTCACGGTCTTTTTCCAGAATATTGACCGCTTTGGGGTATTTGGCCTCAAAGTCACGCCGGAAGCTGTCAAAGGCTTTGCTGGCATGGTCTTTGGTTTCTGCCAGCCAGATATTTTTCAAGCCAGCCTTGGCTTTAGCCTGAATCGAATCCGGTAATGCAGCCAGCACATTCGCCGTTTTATGCACCCAGCAGCGTTGCGTCCGTGTCTGCGGCCAGGTTTCATTCACCGCCGCCCAGAAACCCAGAGCCCCATCGCCGGTGGCCAGTTTCGGCGCGTCCTGTAAACCGCGAGTCTGCAAATCTTGCAACACGCTCAGCCAGGATGCCTTGGATTCTCGATAGCCATCCGAGAGCGCCAAAAGCCGCTTTTCACCGTGCTCATTGACACCAATGATCACCAACAGACACAAGCGGTCATCTTCGCCGCGCAGGGTCGAATAAATACCGTCGGCCCACACATACACATAGCGCTGATTCGACAAATCCCGCCGATGCTAGGCTTGATAATCCTCGGCCCATTGCGCTTTCAAACGACTGACCACCGCTGGCGACAAGCCTTTCGCCTCTGTGCCCAGCAGGACCGACAAGGCGTCCTGCATGTCACCCGTCGATATACCGCGCAAATACAGCCAGGGCAATGCCGCTTCCACCCGCTTGGCCTTGCGAACATACGGCGGCACTAGCGACGAGTTGAACTTGACCCCGCCGCCAGAACGATCTCGAACCTTGGGGATTTTGACCGTCACGTTACCCACACCCGTCACGATTTCCCGCTCCGGCAAATAGCCATTACGCACCACCGTTTGTCGGCCCCGTAAATCGGTCACCTTGGCATATTCGCCCAGAAACGCTTGTAACTCCGCCTCAACGGCCTGTTGGATCAAGGCCTTAGCGCCCATCTTCAACAAATCTGTCAAAGGGTCGTTGAGCGCACTAGCGCTATCCCACTCTTTTGCATTATCTTTACTCATGGCGTCTCTCATTTTGCTGGTATTCGATCTCGACAATCTCATTTCAGCAGAGGGCGCCACCTTTCTTCAAGTCCGGCTGTACACCAGATTTAGTTATAACTCATGATTTAGGCCTTGATTGGCTACCTTGTCGAAATGGCAACATACCATTCACAAGCAACTTGCTGCCGCTACGAAATTAATTCGGCGCCTATAGGTTTTTTGCTAGTTGGAGTCCCCCGTTAAATCTACTATTCTTCTAAACAAAACTAACAGGAGATCCCCATGGAAAGCCCTAATCTTGAGCAAGCACTTTCGGACTGGCGTCATCTTTTAGGTGACGATTCGGTCATCACATATCAGAAGTTTTTGCAAGATACAGCAGCCAATTGTGCTGCACTAACGAATCAGTCTCCTGCGTTACTTCGGCCTGATTGCACCTCTGCCGTTCAGCAAGTAGTGCAAATAGCCGCGAAACATCAAATTTCTCTTTATCCTTTCAGCACCGGTTGTAACTGGGGCTATGGCTCAAAAAACCCGGCTCAGGACCACTGCGTGTTGGTTGATTTATCACGGATGAATAAAATCCTGGACTTTGATAAGGAAACAGGCCTGCTAACTATTGAGCCTGGAGTTACGCAGCGTCAGCTTGACGCTTACCTAAAGCAGCATCACCATCCTTATTTGATTCCGGTTACCGGGGCTGGACCTGATTGTAGTCTGGTTGGAAATGCCTTAGAGCGAGGCTACGGCATCACCCCTTATGCGGATCACTTCGCCGCGGTAATGGGACTGGAAGCTGTGTTGCCCAACGGAAAAATTTATCGCTCCATGCTTTCAGGCTTGGGAGGTGGGGCGGTTGATAAGGCTTTTAAATGGGGGATGGGTCCATACATGGATGGTCTTTTCTCGCAAAGTAATTTTGGGATTGTCACCAAGATGACGATTGCTTTGGCGCCAACGCCAGAGCGAGTTGAAGCGTTTTTTTTCAGTGTAAAAAAAGCTGACGATCTGGGGTTGGCGGTTGAAAAAGTCCGGCAGGTGTTGCGTGAGGTGGGAACGGTGACGGGTTCTATCAATTTGATGAACAAACACCGGGTATTGTCGATGTCGGAGCCTTACCCAAAAGATCGCTTGGGCTCGGATGGATTGATTCCGGAGGATGTGCTGCAGCAGCTTATGAAGCGCAATCAGGTCATGGAATGGACCGGTGTGGGTGCTATTTATGGCAATAAGAAAGTTGTTGCTGCGGCGAGAGGAGAGATTCGAAGAATATTAAAGCCTGTAGCCAAGCGGCTGATTTTTTTTACTCCGGGTTTAGTTAAATTTCTGCATAGTACCGCGCAGGCTTTGCCGATTATCCGCGATTTGCATTTGGTCAATGTGTTGGGGACGTTGAATAAAACCATGCAATTGTTTGCGGGAGAGCCGAGCGAGATTGCCTTACCCCTTGCTTACTGGCGGTCAGGCGTCATGCCAACTGATGGTACCTCGATGAATCCGGATAAGGACGGTTGTGGGCTTATTTGGTATTCGCCGCTTTTACCCATGAAGCCCGATTTAACTCGCGAATATGTCGAAATGGTGAAATCCATCTGTATCAAACATAGAATCGAGCCTTTGATCACCTTGACTAGTATTTCGGATCGCTGTTGGGATAGTACCATTCCAATTTTGTTTGATAGGCAAGACGCAGATGAGGTTGCCAGGGCACAAGCTTGTTATCATGAACTGTTAGATACAGGGCGAAAACATGGTTTTGTGCCTTATCGCCTCGGCATTCAGTCTATGGAACTGCCTGCTAAGGAAAATGCTGTTCCTGATGTTTTGCGTTCTCTAAAGCAGGCAGTCGACCCAAACAATATTATTGCACCGGGTCGTTATGGCTTATAGACAAATTGGAGGTCGCTGGGAGTTATAACTAAATCTGGAGTACAGCCGGACTTGAAGAAAGGTGGCGCCCTCTGCTGAAATGAGATTGTCGAGATCGAATACCAGCAAAATGAGAGACGCCATGAGTAAAGATAATGCAAAAGAGTGGGATAGCGCTAGTGCGCTCAACGACCCTTTGACAGATTTGTTGAAGATGGGCGCTAAGGCCTTGATCCAACAGGCCGTTGAGGCGGAGTTACAAGCGTTTCTGGGCGAATATGCCAAGGTGACCGATTTACGGGGCCGACAAACGGTGGTGCGTAATGGCTATTTGCCGGAGCGGGAAATCGTGACGGGTGTGGGTAACGTGACGGTCAAAATCCCCAAGGTTCGAGATCGTTCTGGCGGCGGGGTCAAGTTCAACTCGTCGCTAGTGCCGCCGTATGTTCGCAAGGCCAAGCGGGTGGAAGCGGCATTGCCCTGGCTGTATTTGCGCGGTATATCGACGGGTGACATGCAGGACGCCTTGTCGGTCCTGCTGGGCACAGAGGCGAAAGGCTTGTCGCCAGCGGTGGTCAGTCGTTTGAAAGCGCAATGGGCCGAGGATTATCAAGCCTAGCATCGGCGGGATTTGTCGAATCAGCGCTATGTGTATGTGTGGGCCGACGGTATTTATTCGACCCTGCGCGGCGAAGATGACCGCTTGTGTCTGTTGGTGATCATTGGTGTCAATGAGCACGGTGAAAAGCGGCTTTTGGCGCTCTCGGATGGCTATCGAGAATCCAAGGCATCCTGGCTGAGCGTGTTGCAAGATTTGCAGACTCGCGGTTTACAGGACGCGCCGAAACTGGCCACCGGCGATGGGGCTCTGGGTTTCTGGGCGGCGGTGAATGAAACCTGGCCGCAGACACGGACGCAACGCTGCTGGGTGCATAAAACGGCGAATGTGCTGGCTGCATTACCGGATTCGATTCAGGCTAAAGCCAAGGCTGGCTTGAAAAATATCTGGCTGGCAGAAACCAAAGACCATGCCAGCAAAGCCTTTGACAGCTTCCGGCGTGACTTTGAGGCCAAATACCCCAAAGCGGTCAATATTCTGGAAAAAGACCGTGAATCGTTACTGGCGTTTTACGATTTTCCCGCTGAACACTGGGTACACATCCGCACCACTAATCCGATCGAATCGAGCTTTGCGACCATTCGCCATCGGACAACGCGGACCAAGAACTGCGTGTCACGGCATTCGCTGCTAGGCCTAGTGTTCCAGTTGGCACTGACCGCCGAAAAAAGTTGGCGCAAGATACGCGGATTTAAACAACTACCGGATGTGATCAACGGCATTCGATTTCAGGATGGCATTGCTGTCATTACTGAGTCGGATAAAGCCGCAGAAAATCAGCAGATCGCCGCCTGATTCAATTTGCCTATACACCAGATTTGACTATTTCTCGTCGCTGGGTTTGGCTAATAAAGACAACCCAGCATTTAGGTGGCTGTTAGTTTTTAATCGAATCTAGCATGGCTTCGGCGAAAACTTTGTGAACCTCTGTGGTTGGGTGGATTTCATCCCAAAATATCAAACCGTTTCCTGTATCGAAAGGAACAGATGAACAATTGTCTTGAGTCAATACGGGACTATAGAGACATCCTGCCGCAGGCCCTGCTACAACTTGATCATCTCTAACGATCAAGGACTTGGTTATGGCGTAAATGTCGACTTTATAAATTCTGATTTTGGGTAGCTTTGCAAGTTCTCTCAATTCTGTCCTTAGCCTGTTGTTGTGGTCAATAGTTTGAAATGAAAGGAGGTCCAGAATTTCCGGATGAGGATTAGCGGGGTCTTGGTAAGCTATGAAATTAGCAATCGGTACTTCACTTAGGTCAGGGAGGTTGGGCACTAAAAAATGGCGAATCCCAGAAGCATACAAGTTACGAATCGATTTGCTGATATTGTCGACAACTTGTTCTGTAGGAATCACGGTACCCTTGCCAAATTGATTGAGGTAATCGTTTGCGCCACTCCAAACAAAAGCCAAAGAGTTTTCAACAAAGCTGTCATTTTTTATGACCTTGAACATTCCTACTTGCCCTAGTAAGCCGGTCACATTAAATTGTCCTAATACCGAATTGCCGAAACTAGTTTCAGAGCCACCATAAGCAAAGCTTATGGCTAGGTTTTTATTTGGTTTTAGCGTTAGTCTTTCTGGAGAGAGCGTCAATATAGGTTTTACTTTAGATGAGTTGCCGAGTGACTTCCAGAATTGTTCAGCGGCATTTGGACCGTTCGAAAATCTACCGTTGAAATATCGCTTTTGCGGGGGGACGGGTATGGGAAGCCCTGAAGCGGATGTCTGTGTATAAACGTTGCCGGTGTCCGATAAGCTATCGCCGAAAACATAAAGATTCTGGTTGCTCTCCGCCAAGGCTGAGTTGCTGAGTTGCAGCGTTATTAAGGTAAATAAAATAAATCGTAGCATTGAAGTTTTCATTTTTTTCTTCTCCCTAATTGGGTGGCAGGATTAACGGTAAGTTATTGGTCACTACAAGTTTTATAAATATTTTTTTATCTCGCTCCTTTACCCCACAAAATAACTTCCACGGTGCTCAGCATTATCGTCAAGTCCAGAAACAGGCTGTAGTTTTTGACGTAATACAAATCAAATTGCAGTTTTTGTCGGGTATCGTATTCGCTGGCGCCATAGGGGTAACATAGTTGTGCCCATCCGGTGATGCCGGGTTTAACCCTATGCCGTTCTTTATAATAAGGAATATTCTCTTCAAAGCCTTTTACGAATTCCGGTCTCTCAGGGCGGGGGCCGACAAAGCTCATATCGCCTTTTAGTACGTTTAGCAGTTGCGGCAGCTCGTCTATCCGATATTTACGAATCACTTTGCCGACGCGAGTCACGCGATCATCGGTTTGGCTCGCCCATTGCGCGCCATTTTTTTCAGCGTCGATACGCATACTGCGAAACTTAATGACATCGAAGGGTATGTCTCGGTAGCCGACACGTTTTTGTCGATAGAAAACCGGTGCTCCAAAGCCGCTTTCGATATAGATTGCCAGCATAGTGAGTATCATTAGCCACCAGCTTACGGAGAGTAGCAACAGGCTGGCTAGAATATCGAAGCTGCGCTTGACGATAGGACGCAGTCCGCCGCTCACAAAACCATCGGAAAACATCAGCCAGCTAGGGCTCAGCGCCTCTAGAAAAACCAATCGTTGCTCTCTCTCGTAGAAGGTTTGCAAGTCCATGATTTGCACGCCGGACATTTTTATATCCAACAGTTCTTCAACGGGCAGCTTTTTTCTACGATCATCCACAGCGATAACTATTTCATCGACGTTAGCGGCTTCGACAATATCGGTTAGCCTGATTTTTTCATTGAGCGCAATCGCATGGGGTACGCTTATTGGTTCGTCCTCCAGCGTGATGTAACCGACTATTTCGAATCCTCTATAAATATAGCTGGAATTAACGACGCTGAGTTCGCCCGCTCTTTGGCCGCAACCCACCACTAACACCCTGCGTTTTAAATTATCCAGATTGACGAAGCGATAAAATAAATAACGTGTTAACAGCAAACCCACAAAAGAAAAAATAATTGCGGAAATTAAGACGCTGCGTGCCAGCATCAAATCGGGAATGATGTAATAGATGAAAGCCAGTATAAAAACCGCAACGGCAAAGCTGAAGCTGATGCGCTGTAGAATATTGTATTCTTCTTTATCCAATGTTTTTCGGTATAAGCCTAAGCCGGAGCAACTGGCTATGAACACGATGGAATAAACCGCTGCAGCGGCCGCAAGCTCGGGTTGGGAGTACCAAGACGCTGTGTATAAAAATCTTAGGCCCGCGCCGCAATACATGGCCAGATAAAACACTAGCGATTCCGCCATCAGTAGCCATAAATAGGCGGTGGAAATGTAATGTCGAAAAATTCTTATCATATAAAGCTACCGCTAACTCCTGGATAATAACTATTTGACGATATTCTGGTTTAGAAGCGTCTTGATATGTTCAGCGGGAATAGCATAGGTGATGCCGCTGGGATTGGATATGGCATTTTCTTTGCTGCCCTGTACAAAGACTTTGTTAATGATACCAATTACTTTTCCGGAATTGATGTCGTATAAGGGGCTGCCGCTATTGCCTGGGTAGGCAGTGGCGTCTAATTGGAATACATTGAAAGGCGTCTGTAGTCGTTTCAGCATGTTGACGTTTAACTGCCGAGTGGCGATTGCCGGTATGGCATTGGGTGAAATAGCTGAAATGATGCCGCGGTGGGTAACAGGATACAAGCCCAGCACCATCCCTATCGGATAACCGGTGAACGCATATTGCTCTCCCTCCCGCACTCTCAGGGAATCACCGATTTCCAGCGCCGGTAACATTCCACCATCTACCTTTAGCAATGCCAGATCGTGATCTTCGTCGGTTACGGTCAGTTCGGCGATTTGCATCTGCTCTTTTTGCTCGTGGCGATAAAAAACCGCATAACGTTCAAGGTGCTCTTCGTCTAGTTTTTTTGCGGTTACGTGAGCGTTGGTAACCACTTTTCTGCCATCGGCAACGGCGAAGCCGGTGCCCAGGAAAACCGCGCGCGGGTTTCGTGTTGGCATATAAGTGCCGATGGCTACTATTCCGGGTTTGACTCGGGTGAGAATGTCTGGAAGGTTAACTTCATCGGCATGGCTGGTGGCGATGGTGGATAGTCCGGTATATAGCGCCAAGAGATAAAGTATTTGGTTTTTCATGGCTGGAGGAGTTAAGGGGCTTTAATTGGCAGAGCCTGGAAAGTTTAGTCTAACTTAGCATGAATGCGGGCGTCGCCGTGAATTAACAGTTGTTTACACTTTGGTAGCAGACAGGTATCGGCCGACATAGCGCTTAATTTCCGCCTGGAACAACGCGCGTGGGCATTGACCCGGTAAAATTATATACCGAGTGAACTAGTTGATTTCTATTGAGTCTTATTTTCTGGAGATAGTAAGACAATTACCGGTAGTGCCTGGCAGGTGGTGTATCAGCGAGTTTGAGATTAAAAAACGCAGGTCGCTGGCCTTCTGTTAAATCGCTACCGGTTTTTTTGTGCTTATATCAGACCGATTCTGTTTGAAAATCGTTGTTCTTCCAACACAAAACCTCCGCGCCATCGGGTTTCCAATCCGCCAACACGTAGCGCTTGGCCGGCAGGCCATCCAGCATAAATTCGTGTAACTTCGGTCTGTGCGTGTGTCCATGAATCAATGTGCAGCTACCATACTTCCGCAGGCTTTCGACCACTGTATCCTGGTTAACATCCATAATATCCTGGGTTTTGCCGCGTTTATGGTAATAGCTGCGGAACCGATACCAACGCGCCGCTATCAGCCGCAGCCACAAGGGTTTGGACAGCACATTGTGCTGCCATTCCGGGCTGTGCGATTTACTGCGAAAAGCCTGGTAGGCCAAGTCGTCGCTACAGAGTAAATCGCCGTGGGTCAGCAAGATCCTTTGGCCGTTCAATTCAATAGCCGCGTATTCGTCCAGCAAGCGAATGCCGGTTTCCGTGCAGAAATCCTGGCCCAGCAGAAAATCGCGGTTGCCCTGCAGCAGAAAAATCTCGGTGCCGGAGTCGGCAAGTTGTCTAAGGGCTTTTTTGATGGCGGGGATAGGTCGGGTATTGTCGTCGTCGCCTATCCAGGCATCGAATAAGTCACCAAGGATATAAAGCGATTTTGCTGCGATGGCGCGCTGCTGCAAAAAGCTCAGGAAACGCCGGGTGATCTCCGGTTTTTCCAAAGCTAGATGTAGGTCGGAGATGAAGAGTACGTCTTGTTTCACGTTAAGCAACAGCGGTTTCCACCCACTTACCGGCGGAAACCGCTAATCATTACTCAATAACTTCGGCTTTATCGATAACGATGTCGGTTTTCGGTACATCCTGATGCGGACCGCGGTTGCCGGTGGCTTGCTTGGCCATAGCATCAACGACATCCATACCTTCGACAACTTCACCGAACACCGCGTAACCCCAGCCACTTGGGCTTGGGCTGGTGTGATCCAAAAACGAATTATCTTTATAGTTGATAAAAAATTGCGCGGTTGCCGAATGCGGATCGTTAGTGCGGGCCATTGCCAAGGTGCCGCGTTTGTTTTTCAGACCGTTGTCGGCTTCGTTTTTGATCGGGGCATTGGTTTCTTTTTGTTTGAATGAGGTATCGAAACCGCCGCCTTGTGCCATAAAGCCTGGGATTACTCGGTGGAAAATAGTGCCCGAATAGAAGCCCTGTTTCACATAGGCCAAAAAGTTGGCGGCGGAAACCGGTGCTTTTTCGTCTTCCAATTGAATGACGACGTCGCCCAGGGAAGTGGTTAATTTGACTTTGCTATGGGTATTGGACATTTTATTTTCTGTTGCAAATGAAAGGGTTGAGAATAAAAACAGCATCAGGTAAACCAGGGTGGTGCGCATTAAAAGCTCCTTAATCTCGCTGCAAGCCGCGAATTCTATGTGTTTTTATCTTGAAAGAGAAGCCGAAATCTTGATAGATTGCCAGATGTTTCGCTGCATCCATCTACCACTGTCATGCTCAAAATCTACAACACGCTAACTCGAAGTAAGCAAGAATTCATTCCCAAACAGCCCGGCAAGGTCGGCATGTATGTCTGTGGTATGACGGTCTATGACTATTGTCATATCGGCCATGCGCGGGTCATGGTGGTATTCGATACGGTCGCCCGCTATTTGCGCCACTCAGGTTATCAGCTCACCTATGTCAGAAATATTACCGACATCGACGATAAGATTATTCAGCGAGCTAACGAGAGCGGCGAAGCGTTTACCGCGCTGACCGAACGCTTTATCGAGGCGATGCACGAAGACGAGCGCGCTTTGTCGGTGTTGCCGCCGGATATTGAACCCAAAGCCACGCAATCCATTGCCGACATCGTGAGTATGATTTCGACATTAATCGAGCGCGAGTTTGCTTATGTCGGCAGCAACGGTGATGTGTTTTACGCGGTAAACCGCTTTGATGGCTACGGCAAATTATCCGGCAAAAATATCGACGACCTGCAAGCCGGCGAACGCGTGGATGTCGATACCGCCAAGCGTGACCCGCTGGACTTTGTACTCTGGAAAATGGCCAAGCCTGGCGAACCTTATTGGGATTCGCCGTGGGGGCAGGGTAGACCAGGCTGGCATATCGAATGCTCGGCGATGTCGACCTGCTGCCTGGGCAATCATTTTGACATTCACGGTGGAGGCATGGACTTGCAATTTCCTCATCACGAAAACGAAATCGCCCAGTCGGAAGGCGCCACTGGAGAACCCTTCGTCAATTACTGGATGCATAACGGTTTCGTGCGGGTCAACGAAGAAAAAATGTCCAAATCCCTGGGCAATTTTTTCACGGTACGCGAGGTGTTGAAGCAATACCGCCCCGAGGTGATTCGTTTCTTCATCCTTTCTAGCCATTATCGCAGCCCGCTGAATTATTCGGATGAGCAGTTGGACGCGGCTGAGACGGCGTTGACTCGACTTTATATGGCTCTAAGAGGTGTAGAAATAGCTGAAACCTTGGTTGATCTCGTATACAAGCAGCGTTTTGAAGAGGCGATGGATGACGACTTCAATACTCCGATAGCGATTTCTGTATTATTTGATTTAACCAAAGAACTTAACAAATCCAAAGGAAACGCTGATCGACTACAGGTTTTGGCAGCAACTTTGAAAGAACTCGCTGCTATTCTGGGCATCTTACAAGAAGACGTGGAGGTTTTTCTAAAAGGCGGTACGACAGTGGTGGGGTATTTTGAGGCTGTAATGCCTATGCCTCAGCTTTCGATCAATATTGAGCAGTTAATTCAAGATAGGACGAATGCCAAAAAAAACAAAGATTGGACTACTGCGGATAAAATTCGTGATGATTTGAAGCAAAGGGGTGTGATTTTAGAAGATGCACCTAATGGTGTAACAACTTGGCGTAAGGGTTGATTTGAGCGATGGGCGAAATCAAAGATAAATCGGTAGACACATTCCTGGACGAATTGGCCAGCAAGCAAGCTACTCCTGGTGGTGGTAGTGCGGCGGCGGTGATGGGCGCGCAAGCGGCGGCCTTGACCAGTATGGTTTGTAACCTGACCATCGGCAAACCCAAATACGCCGCAGTAGAAACGAAAATGCAGGCACTACTGGCCGAATCCGAAGCCTTGCGCCACGCCTTAATCGGTATGATCAAAGCCGATGTCGATGTATTTGACAAACTGATGGCTTGTTATGGCCTACCGAAAAGAACGGACGCAGAGAAAGCCGTGCGCGCCGAGCAAATCCAAACCGTACTAAGAGAGGCTACCTTAGTGCCCCTGGAATGCGCGAAAGCCTGCGCCAAGACTATCGAATTGAGTCGGGTGGCTGCCGAACACGGCAACCTAGGTGTGATCAGCGATGCCGGCGTGGCAGTGATGGCCGGCTATGCCGGATTAAAAAGCGCGGCGCTGAATGTGCAAATCAATGCTGCGGGTTTGAAAGACCGGGCGTTTGCCGAGGCTCAACTCGCCGAGTTGGATACGTTGCTGCAAGCAGGCGAACTGGCTGCCGAGCAGATTTACCAAATCGTCAGGGAAAAGCTTTAAATCCTTCCTTGGAAAGGGCCAATTTCGATGGCCCCTTCCGCATCTCTAATTATTTGAGCTGCAGGTTTTCTAAATCTGCTTAACGTTGATATTCAAGGTCTGAATCCGATAGGCAATCTGCCTGGGCGTCATATCCAGTAGACGCGCCGCTTTGGCTTGCACCCAGCCGCTTTGTTCCAGCGCGGCGATCACCCGCTCCCGTTCGTCCATGTTCTCGTCGTGCAGGTCGATGTGTTTGATCGATTGCGGGGTGCGGCTGATGCCGATTTCGTTTTCCAGCCCGGTGCTGGCAATCACGTCGCGGTCGATAACACCTTCCTGGCTCATAATCGCTGCCCGTTCCAAACGGTTTTCCAATTCGCGGACGTTACCCGGCCAATCGTGTTTCATCAAAATCCGGATCGCGCTTTCCTTGATTTCCAGTGGCCGGCCGCCTTGTTGGCGGGAAATCCGGTTTAACAGAAAACTGGCCAGTTCCGGAATGTCCTCGATACGCTCGCGCAGCGGCGGCATATTAATGGGCATCACGTTCAAGCGGTAATACAAGTCCTCGCGGAAATTGCCCTCGGCCACTTCCTGCTCCAGGTTGCGGTTGGTGGCGGCGATAATGCGCACATTCACTTTCAGGGTGCGGACGCCGCCGACCCGCTCGAATTCGCCTTCCTGCAGCACACGCAACAATTTGGCTTGAAAAGACGCGGAAATCTCGCCGATTTCGTCAAGAAACAGCGTGCCATTGTCCGCCAGTTCGAAGCGGCCTTTGCGCTGGCCGATTGCGCCGCTGAATGCGCCTTTCTCATGGCCGAATAACTCAGATTCAAGCAAGGTGTCGGGTAACGCTGCGCAGTTCAACTTAAGAAACGGGCCGTTGGCGCAGGCGGAATTGAAGTGAATAGAACTGGCGACTACTTCCTTACCGGTGCCGGATTCGCCGCGAATCAACACGGTGGTATGCCATTTCGCTACCTGGCGGATGATGTCGAATACTTTCAGCATCGGCTCGGAGTGGCCGATGATGTTTTCGAAGCGGTAGTTTTTGACCAGTGTTTGTTTTAAATAGTCGCGTTCGCTGGCCAGTTCGTTTTGCTTGCGCTCCATGACGCGCAGCATGTTTACGCTTTGGGCGATCAGATTGGCGACCATCTCCATGAAGCGGGCGCGTTCGCCCAAAAAAGTCGAGCTACAAGGCTGGGCGGCTAAAATTCCCACTACTTCGCCTTGTTCGATGGCTAATGGGGAGCCGATAAACGGTAAATCTGGGTTATAAACGCCCAAGCGACTCAAAAATCGCGGTTCGTCGGCGATGCGTTCCACGACAATCGTGCTGCCTTCGTCGAGGATGGCACCCACCAAGCCTTCGCCCGGCTGGTAGCGTACCGAACGATCTATGCCTTCGCCGTATATCTCGCAAATGCTCATGCTGTCGTCATCGACGTCGCGTAGCGTGATCATGCCGAAGTGCAGGCCGTTACGCTTGTGCAATATCTCCAGAATACCTTTAAGTTTGGTCCGCAAGTCGTGTGTACTGTTCAACAACTGACTGACCAAAAACAGCGTATCCAGCTCGGATTCAACCAGCAATAAACGATCACTCATGGATATTCACCATGGTCAGGTTTTTTTGACAGGGAAAACGGATGATAAAACTGCAGCCGTTTTTATATTGCGGGTCGATTTCTATCATGCCGTTATGCTGATTGACGATTTCCTTACTCATGACCAGTCCCATGCCGGCCTGGACGCCGGCGGTGCTTTGATTGGTGGTGAAAAACGGTTCGAACACTTTGCTACGTTGGTTGGCCGCTATGCCGGGGCCGGAATCGGCTACCGACACGCAAACCCAATCATGTTCGATAGTCGTGCTGATTTTGATGATGCGTTCCTGGCTGCTGGCCCGATTCATGGCATTGACCGCGTTGTCGATCAATTGCTTGAACAACATGCGTAACTTGTTTTCGGAGCCGAGGATATTCGGCAACACCGGGTTGGGCAGCCAATCCACTACGATGCCGTTTGCCAGAAATTTGGTGCTATACAGCAGCATCACTTCGTGCAACAGCTGATTCAAATTCACCGGCACCACCGCGGACTCCGGAATTTCCGGCACACAGCGCTGCAAGGTGGCAAGCGTTTCTTCCCCCATTTTTTGCACTTGGCCCAACAGGTCGCGGATCGGGCTGTTGTTGGCATCGTTGCGTTGGGTCATGATTTGAATCGCCGCGTGGATCTGGTTTAAGGGCTGGCGAATCTGGTGCATTGCGCCTAGCAGGGTTTCGCGGATGCTGCGGATGTGTTCTTCTTCCGCCAACATGGTGCGCAAAGTTTGTATCTGCAGCTTTTCCTGCTGCCGGCGCAAGGGGCTGATGTCGTTGATGGTCAGCAACAAATAGTCCTTGGATTGTCTGGCGAAGAAGCTGTCTGCACAGACATCGTTTTCAATAAACCAGTTGCCGGAGCAGGAAAACCAGCGCGTGCCTTTAAGCCCGGCACTTTCAATCCTTACCTCACGGTTGGCAAAACCTTGTTGCCTGTCGATGTTTTCGCCCCACAAGTCGCCCATGTCCTGTTCCAGAGCTTCCAGGAAAAATAAAGCGGGCTCCTTCTTGTCCAGTTCGCTGATCAGCATTTTGTACATTTGATTGTCGAGGACAACGCGTTTGTCGCTATCCAGCACCACCATGGCGACGGGGGAGGCGTTCAACACCGATTCGATCAGCTGTTTCTGGTTGCTGACCTGCTGTTCCGCGTAATGCGCCTGGGTGACGTCGCGGTGCATACCTATGTAGTGGCTAATGGCGCCGCGGTCATCGAACATCGGGGCAATAGTCAGGTCGGCCAGATAACGCTGACCCATCTTTTGCCGGTTTATCAGTTGGCCGTGCCACACCTGCTTGCGGGAGATGGTATGCCAAAGATCGTAGTAGATTTGTCTGGGCGTAGACTTGTCGGACAGTTCGGATTCGTTCTTACCTAGTATTTCGGCGGCGTTGTAGCCGGTTACATCGGTGAAGGCTTGGTTGATATACAGGATGTTGGCTTTCTTATCGGTAATTGAAATGGCTACCGGCGCCTGCTCCACAGCCTTAACGAATAAAGAAAACGGCAGGGTTTTTGAGGCTTTGCCGCCTTTGAGCGATTGGCCAAGTGGATTTTGGCTTGGCGATAGTATATCGGCCGTTTCAATCTCAATCTGGCCTTGCAGGTAGTCAGGGGTGGATTTGGTCATGGCAAATGGTTCTCGCGTGTTTTTCTAGGCTTAAGTTGGAAAACTACATGCAATTTGGGCGCCAAATGCGTTTTCGCTTAGCGGCTGTTGGAAAATCCCGGCGATTTGTATGGTTTACGACAAATTTTAGCGGACTTGTTTCAGCTCTGTGTTTTTTAGAACAGAGATGTTGGCGGCTAATCTCCCTGCTTTGCACTAAAACGGGGAGTTGTGGCGTTTTCGCAGCATTGGCATAAATGATGCTGTCTTGTTACAAAACACCGGGTCCAAAACGATGAGCGAATACTTACTACTGATATTGGGTACAGCCTTGGTCAACAATGTCGTGTTGGTCAAGTTTTTAGGTTTATGCCCGTTCATGGGGGTTTCCAACAAGCTCGACACTGCATTGGGCATGGGTTTGGCGACCACGTTTGTCTTGACGCTGGCGTCCGCGGCCAGCTGGGTGCTGGAGCATCGTTTATTGATACCGTTCGATATTGGCTTCCTGAGGGTGCTGGGTTTTATTCTGGTGATCGCGGCGGTAGTGCAATTTACCGAGATGGTGATACATAAAACCAGTCCGGTCATGTACCAAGTTTTAGGGATTTTTTTACCGCTGATTACCACTAATTGCGCGGTTTTGGGTGTGGCGCTGCTTAACATCCAAGAGAAATACAATTTCGTGCAAAGCCTGTTGTTTGGCTTTGGTTCGGCAATGGGTTTTACCCTGGTGATGGTGCTCTTCGCCGGACTGCGTGAACGCTTAGCGCTCATGGCAGTGCCGGCGCTTTTTTCCGGCACCCCCATCGCATTTATCACCGCCGGCATCCTGTCGCTGGCATTTATGGGATTCGCGGGGCTTTACAGCAAATAAGAGGCACATCATGTACGTTTTATCTGCCATTGTTATTTTGACATCGCTGGGATTGTTACTGGGCGTGGCTTTGGGGATTGCCGCCAAATATCTGAAGGTGGAATCGGACCCTTTAGTAGAAACCATCGAGGCCTTAATGCCCGGTTCGCAATGCGGCCAGTGTGGCTTTCCCGGCTGCCGACCAGCCGCCGAAGCTCTGGTATCGGGCGCCGCACCGGTGACATTGTGTCCGCCAGGCGGCACATCTCTCGTCGAACAGCTCGCCAAATTACTAGGCGTCGATGTCGATTTAAGCCAAACCCAAGATCAAGAAGCTATGGTGGCTAGGGTTAGCGAAGAAACCTGCACTGGCTGCACCCGCTGTTTCAAGGTTTGTCCCACCGACGCTATCGTCGGTGCACCAAAACAGATCCATGCCGTAGTAGCGGATGCCTGCATCGGTTGCAAAAAATGCGTGGAAGTATGTCCCACCGAATGTCTGCAAATGCACCCTGTTGAAGTGACCTTGCGCAACTGGCGCTGGCCGAAACCGTTAGCCGCCTGAGACGGAGACACCTATGTTCGCCCTGTTCGAGAATCCCCGCTTGCGCGGCGGCATCCACGCTGAAGAGCACAAATCCGATACCTCTCCGCTCAGCATTGTTACCAATTTTCCAACGCCTAAAAAATTGTATATTCCGGTACAACAGCATGTCGGCAAACCTGCCGAGCCGGTGGTAAAAGTCGGCGAGAAAGTGTTGAAGGGCCAATTGCTGGCCTATAGTCAAGGCACCATTTCGGCGCCTGTGCATGCACCAACATCGGGCGTTATCGCCGATGTTAAGGACTTTCCGGCACCACATCCGTCGGCTTTGCCGATAAGGACCGTGGTGATTGAAAGCGACGGCAAAGAGCAATGGGCCGATTTAATCGTTCCGGAAGACCCGTTTCAACTCGAGCCGGAAGAAATCTGCCAGCGCGTCGGCGCCGCCGGTGTGGTGGGTTTGGGCGGAGCGGTGTTTCCGTCGGCTGTCAAGCTTAGTCTTGGCCGTAAAAACAAGATCCATACCTTGCTGATTAATGCCGGCGAATGCGAGCCGTATCTGACTTGCGATGATCGCTTGATGCAGGAGAGAGCCGAACAAATCGTTGCCGGCATCCGGCTAATGTTGCGCGGCATGGATGCGCCCAAAGCCTTAGTGGGTATCGAGGACAACAAGCCCGAGGCTTTTACGGCCATGCAGGTGGCCAGCCAGAGTTTTTCAAATATCGTCGTGGCCCAAGTGCCGACGCGCTACCCGATGGGTTGGGACCGGCAAATGTTGCGCTACTTAACCGGTCAGGAAATTCCCGCCGACGGTCGGGCTACCGACATTGGAGTGGTGGTGCACAACGTCGCCACGGCCTTTGCGGTTTATCAAGCAATATGCTTGGGCCAACCTTTGATTAGCCGAGTAGTCACTGTCTCAGGTGCTGCCGTCGCCAAACCTAGAAACGTGGAAGTGCCCATCGGTACTTTGATGTCGGAAGTGTTGGGGTTTTGCGGCTTGGAAAAATCGAAAATGGCTCGCTTGGTGATGGGTGGGCCGATGATGGGCGATGCGCTACCGATAGCCGAAGTGCCGGTGGTTAAAGCTTGTAATGGCATTTTAGCCTTATCTGCTGCCGATATTGATGAGCCTCCGGTACAGCCATGTATTCGTTGTTCCAGTTGCGTGACCGCTTGTCCGGTAGGTTTATTGCCCTTGGAAATGGCCAGCCGTATCAAAGCCAACCAGCTGGACTCGGCGGTTGATTTAGGCCTAAAAGATTGCATTAGCTGTGGCAGTTGTTCTTATGTCTGCCCGTCGAATATACCCTTGGTGCATTACTTTAAATTTGCTTCCGGCGAGTTAGTTAAACGCCAACAAGCCGAGCACAAAGCCGAACAAACCAAGCGTTTAGTCGAAGATAGAAATAATCGGATGGAACGGGCCAGATTGGAAGCCGAAGCAGAAGCCCAACGCGCTCAGGAAGCAAGAGTCGCCCGTTTGGCTGCCGCACAACAGGCGCAATCCGCGCCAGCAGAGGAAACCGTATGAGTAATAAACCGATTAGCGGGCCTCACGTGGCGGCTACCCGCCGTGTCGATCAAATCATGCGCTTGGTGATTATCGCCTTGGCACCGGCCACGGCCTGCGGCGTATTGTTGTTCGGCTGGCCGGGTTTGTATTTGCTGGCGGTGACCGTGCTGTCTGCAATGGCTTTCGAAGGTTTGTGCCTGAAAATTAAAGGCGTGGCGGCCATGCCTTATCTGCGGGACGGTTCTGCGATAGTCACCGGTTTGCTGGTGGCGATGACCTTGCCGCCTTGGGCGCCGTGGTGGATAGGCGTGGTTGGCTCGGCTCTGGCGATTGTACTGGGCAAGCACGTTTACGGTGGCTTGGGGCAAAACCTGTTCAATCCGGCCATGCTGGCCAGGGTGGCTTTACTGATTTCCTTTCCTATCGAGATGACTACTTGGGCCAACGTATCGCCGCTGTTCACCGGGCCCGGCGTGATAGATAGCTTGGCGATAACCTTTGGTGGCTTGGATAATCCTGACGCGGTGACCGGTGCTACGACCTTGGGTTGGGTGAAAACCGAGTTTTCGCAAAACCGGCTGTTGCCCGGCAGTTTGATCGAGTATTCGGGATTTTTAGCGTTTCTCGGCTGGGAGCGCGGCAGTCTTGGGGAAACCTCATCTTTATTATTATTGGCCGGTGGAATCTGGCTGATGAGGCAGGGCGTCATCAAGTGGCATATTCCAGTCTCATTGCTGCTCAGTATTTTTCTGCTATCGACGATTTTTCATACTTGGGACAGTCAGCATTACCTGGGGCCGTGGGTACATCTGAATTCCGGGGCGGTGATGCTGGTAGCGTTTTTTATCGCCACGGATTACGTCACTTCGCCTAACACACCTTTAGGCCAAGTGATTTTCGGTGCCGGCTGCGGTTTGCTGATTTTCGTGATTCGCTCTTGGGGCGGCTATCCGGAAGGCACCGGTTTTGCGATTTTATTGATGAATGCGGTTACGCCGCTGATCGATCATTACATTCGTCCGAGAATTTATGGCCGCTACCGAAACGGCAAGCCGCTCGATATTTCCAATTCCTGAGACTGGCTATGAATTCCGAACCCGTTAAATCACCCGCTAAAGCGCATCAATATATAGAGTACGTTTTACGTACTTTCAGCGACTTAAGGCAAAAACTGGCCGTGTGGCTGGAGCCAGCTCATTTGGAACAATTGCGGCCGCTATTGCAGTATCAGGCTGGTGTGCTGGGTGGTTTTGCGTTGTTGGCGGCGATTTTACTGGGCGTGGCCGATCTGGCGACACGCGGTGTGATCGAGTTGCGCTTGCAGGAGGATCTACAGGCCAACCTGGAGCAAGTGGTTCCGGCTGAGCTTTACGATAATAATTTGCTGAAAGACAGCGTGTTGCTGCCATCTGCCGATGCCAATCTGGGTGCAGAACAAACTGAGGTCTACCTGGCTAAAAAGGCAGGTTTGGTCAACGCGGTCTGTTTTAAATTCGTCGCACCTGACGGGTATGCCGGGCCGATCAGTTTGGTGATGGGTATCGACAGTAAGGGCGAAATTCTCGGCGTGCGGGTTATTGCGCATGTCGAGACGCCGGGCTTGGGCGACAAGATCGAGGTGACCAAGTCCAAATGGGTGCTGTCGTTTAACGGCAAGTCCTTGGATAACCTAACGGTCGAACAGTGGGCGGTAAAAAAGGACGGTGGGGTGTTCGACCAGTTTAGCGGGGCGACGATCACGCCGCGCAAAGTCGTACAGGCAATCAAGCGGGGCTTGGAGTTTTACAAAGTGCATCAGGCGGAGTTGTTGAGCTCTAGCCGATAGTTTTTATGTGTCGCTATCGCGACGCTTAGTTTGTATGTCGGTTCGCGGACCGACAGCCGCGATACTTTTCTTTGCTCCGCCAAAGAAAAGTATCCAAAAGAAAGGCGGCCCGAATGCCGCTTTGTTCCTGCGCTCCGAAGCGTTTGGCGAGGGTTTTCGGAAGGGGCTTCCCAGCCCCTCCGAAAACGAGCGGCATCCATGCCGCTCCCCTAACGGGCTAGTCTCGGCAAACGCTTCGGTGCTCGGCGCGGCATACGGGAAGAAAACCGTCGCGATCTTCTCGGGTATTAACACCTGCTCACGATTTTTGGAGAAACCATCATGAATCTTTCGATTCTGTTTTCAGAACAATATAGAAAAATCGCCCGCGACGGCCTGTGGGACAACAACGTGGTTTTGACGCAAAACCTGGCACTGTGTCCGTTGCTGGCTGTCACCGGGACTGCAACCAATGGCCTGGGCATGGGCTTGGCGACCATGGTGGTGATGGTGGCATCCAACGCCGCGGTATCGGTGAGCCGGCATTTGATTCCTTCGGAAATCCGGATTCCGATTTTCGTTTTGTTGATTGCCGCGTTGGTCACGCTGGTGGATATTTTCCTGAATGCTTGGATGCATGAACTGCATAAAGTGCTGGGCCTGTTTATTCCGTTGATTGTGACCAACTGCGTCATTCTCGGCCGGGCCGAAGCCTTTGCCTCCAAGCAACCGGTCATGCCGTCGATGTGGGATGGGTTGATGATGGGTGTGGGTTTTACTGCGGCGATGGTGGTACTGGGGGCGATGCGGGAGATTAGCTCTGCCGGCACTTTATTTGCCAACGCCTCAGTGCTGTTGGGCGAGAGCTTTCGGTTTTTGGAAACTACCTTGATTCCCGAATACAAAGGCTTTTTGCTGATGGCTTTGCCGCCGGGCGGTTTCATCATGCTGGGTTTCATGGTGGCGCTGAAACGGCTGCTGGACCGGAAAGCGGCTGCCAAAATGAGCGAACCGGCCATTATTGATGCGATTGTCTTGGAAGAAGGGGCGTAAACTATGAATGTGGGTGTATGTTATGCGCAGGCGGACAGGCAAATCTGGTTGCGGCTGGAGGTGCCGGAGGGCAGTACCATCGCCGAAGTGATTGAATTGTCCGGCGTGTTGACGCAGTATCCGGAGATCGATCTGGAGAGCCAAAAGGTCGGGATTTTCGGTAAACTGGCCAAATTGGATGCGTCGGTTAAGGAAGGAGACCGCGTGGAGATTTATCGTAAAATCACCGCGGATCCCGCGCAAGTTCAGCGCAGGCGGGTGGCATAGCCCATGTATGTGTGTCTCTGCAAAGCGGTAACCGACAGTCAGCTCGATGCTGCCATAGAGAGCGGTTTATGCTCGCGGAAACAGTTGGTGCAATGTTTCGGCGTTGGCGGCGATTGCGGTAAATGTAACAAGGACATTGCGCAAATTTTGGATAGAAAAAATGCATGTCGGCTATTGCAGGCTGCGAATGACGCCCAACTAATCACAAAAACCCAGGAGATTTGACATGCAAGGCGATAAAAAAGTAATCGAATTTTTAAATAAGGCACTGGAAAACGAATTAACCGCCATCAATCAATATTTTTTGCATGCCCGGATGTTCAAAAATTGGGGCTTTCAAAAGCTGAATGAAAAGGAATATCACGAATCCATAGACGAGATGAAACACGCCGATCAATTGATCGAAAGGATTTTGTTTCTGGAAGGCCTGCCCAATCTGCAAAGCCTGGGCCGTTTGATGATAGGCGAAAATCCTAAGGAAATGCTGGAATGCGACCTTAAGTTGGAACATCTGGCCTTACCGTTGTTGAGAGAGGCGATTGCTTATTGCGAAAGCATCAACGACTACGTCACCAGAGAGTTGTTCGAGCATATTTTAGAAAACGAAGAAGAGCACGTCGATTGGTTGGAAACTCAGATGGAGCTGATTGAAAAAGTCGGTATTCAAAACTATCTGCAATCGCAGATGTAAATAGGCGCTCCAGTCAAAAAATTGTACGGGGCCGATTGCCGGCCCCGTTCGGATAGCAAGCCCTGTCACTTCAGTATTGGCTCAACGGTTGTAATATCGTTGTTGCACATCGTTTTTTGGATTTTTCTGAAATTCTTTGATACCTCCATGTTCTTAACAGGGTTGCGGTATCTAGCCGCGATCCGAAGACTGCGAGACTTGATCATTGCTGGATGAATGAGACGCTAATTCTCGCAATCGCGGTTTTGGCGTACCCTCCAGGTCGGCCATCTCCGTCTATAGTTATGCTGCCTCGCTTGCCCCAGGGTTAAAACAGAGGCGCATTCATATCGGCAGGTGGCCAACTTTCATAGATGTTCCCCAATGATGAATGAGTTATCCTTAGCGGTATTGCGCAACATTGATGCCTGGGGCTGTAGGCTTAAAATGGCCTTTAACGCGCTAACAACACCGAAAACATAGATAGGAATTTATGCCGCACAGTGCCTTTACGCTGGAATCGTTGCTGGAAACTCATGATCTGCCGCTGATCATAATCGGCGCCGATTTACGTATCGTGGCAGTGAATCGCGCTTGGGAAAATAGTTTTGGCGTCATGCGGCAGAATTTGGTCGGCCAACCGTGCTGCGCCGAAAATCGCAATTGCCGTCATCAGCGCTTGTTTCAAACTCTGGAGGCCTACGCCGGTATTTTTGCCGACACCAACGATGCCAGTTCCCAGCGCTCTTTTAGTGCGCGCGGTTTTCCGTTGCTGGATGCCGATGCCACATTGTATTTGGGCGAAACGCTAACCGTGTTGAAAAGGTCCGCGGCAAAAGGCAACGAGGCACCGGCCATGATCGGTAAGTCCGCGGTGTTCGCACAATATAAAACTCGGCTGCGACAGGCGGCGGATACGCAAGCACCGGTATTATTGCTGGGTGAGACCGGCACCGGTAAGGAATTGGCGGCGGAATTTGTGCATAGCCATTCCCGGCAGGCGGATGGCGATTTTGTGATTGTCGATTGTACGATTCTGGGCGAAGAGTTATTTGAAAGCGAATTGTTCGGGCATGAAAAGGGTGCGTTTACCGGCGCGACATCTGCAAAAAAAGGCTTATTCGAATTAGCTAACAACGGCACCTTGTTCTTCGATGAGATTGGTGAATTGCCGCTGTCGCAACAGCCCAAACTGCTGCGCGCTCTGGAAAGCGGTCAATTTCGACGGGTAGGCGGCACCGCGATGCAAAAAGCCAGCGTCAGAGTGGTGTGTGCTACACATAGAAATTTAGCCGACATGGTCAAAGCCGGTCGGTTTCGCGAAGATTTGTTCTACCGCTTGTCGGTGTTTCCGGTCGAAGTGCCGCCGTTGCGGCAGCGTAGACAGGATTTGCCCTTATTGATCGATCATTTTTTAGCGCAGTTAAACACCGAGGCCGATAGCGGCTATGCCATTACGCAAACGGCCTTAATCAAGCTTATCCAATATGCTTGGCCCGGCAATATCCGTGAGCTGAGAAACTGTCTGCAATTGGCGGCCGGCTTGTGTCAGGATAACAGCATTCAAGAAGCCGACATTCATTTCATGCAGCGCCAAGGACTAGGGGAGCCGGCCGCTGCCACTGAGGCAAGTGGCGATGCGCATTCCCCGCCAATTAACAGCATGGCGCAATTCGAGGCGGAGTTTATCAATAGTTTGATCAGCAAATATCAGGGGAATCGCAAGTTGATAGCGGCGGAAATGAATATCAGTGAACGAACGCTGTACCGTAAACTTAACCGACTCAACCTGAATTGAGTGACGGAGCAATGATGGAATCCAACCTGATAAACTGGACGCTTGATAACATTGGCAGCCGGCAACGCAACGGTTTGACCCCGCCGCGCGACATGCGCGAGACTATCGCCCAGATTAAAGCGTTGCCGCCTTTGCCCGGCAGCGCGCTGCGTATATTGAATCTGATCGCCGATCCCAGCGCGGATGCGCGCAAATTAGCCGACATCATCGAACTCGACCCGTTATTGACAGCGCAAATTACCCGTTGGGCCAGTTCCGCGCTCTACGGTTATCGCGGCCAGATCACCACGGTGCATGATGCGATTACTCGCGTGTTGGGGTTTGATTTTGTATTGGATTTGGCTTTGGGCTTGGCGGTGCTGGCACCGTTGAAATCCCCGAAGGAAGGGCAGATAGGTACGCGGATGTTCTGGACCCATGCCTTGGCCAGCACCCGCTTGATGGCGCAGTTGGCTGCCGTTATGCCGGCCGCTACGCGACCGGAGCCGCAAGCCTTGTTTTTATCAGGCTTGATGCACAATATCGGTTTCCCGTTACTGGGGCATCGTTTTCCTGACGAGTTTAGTTATTTGAGCGGCTTGATCAACGCCAATCCCAGTCTGGCGATTTTCAATCTGGAGACTTTTGCCTTCGGCCTCAATCATGCCGAAATCGGCGCTTGGCTGATGAATGTGTGGTCGATGCCGCGCATGATTACCGATATTGTCTATCACCATCACAACCCCTTCTATCGCGGCGAAAACCACCAACTGAATCTGTTGACGTTTTATAACGATTGCCTATTGGGACGCCTAGGCATAGGCGACGCATCTAACCAAGTGTGTCCGGAGGACATGCCGGAATTGCTGGGGTTGGATGAGGTGGTTTGTCTGGAAATACTCGACAGCCAGAATGACGATTTAGTGAAAATTCTAGCGACTGCGGAACAACTTACCGATTAAATTCGCCGCCTGTTATCGCCAAGTGGGCGCCTAAAAGTTTTCCGGCGCCCCCTCAATTAACTCAGCAGTTAATCCCGCAATATCGCGTTGCGGCGGTCCGATTGCTTCAGAATGCCGCCTAGTACCCACATTTGATACATGGACACGGTCCACATAAAGGCAAAGGAAACACCCAAGCCGGCCCCAGCGACAATCACCAACAAGGCGAAGTGGGGATTGAGTTTAGTCAACCACCACGAGGCGATGTCTATCAGTAGAAACAAATAAGGCATCACGATGGCGGGGTATTTGTATTTGCACGGTACACCGGTACTAAAGCTGAAAATGATACCGACAAACATAAAAATAAAACTGATGCCGAACAAATGGATGTGCGACAGGCGGGTCAGTGATTGAAAGGTTGCGCCTTCATTCGATTCCGTCAGCTTTTTTAAGTTCTCGAATTTGGTGAAATCCGGCAGCGAACCGGCATTGGCGCCATGACAGCCGATGCAAAATTGCTCGACGATGGGTTTAATGTCCTTGTTATAAACCGCTTCCTCACCGCCATCCCTGACCCATTGAATGATTTTGAAACGCTCCTGTTCAGGCGCGTTATATTTCATCGAGCCGTTTAGCTTGGATTCCAATACCGAACCGGAGCGGTCACCATAGTAGCTATAAACAATATCGTCCATCGACAAACCGAATTTGCCGTCGGCCATGCCGTGGGTAAACAAAATCTGGATTAAGGCCATCAAATAACCGGCGGCTATCGTCGTTAGATAACCGGTGAACAGCAATTTGATCGAGAGGCCGAAGCTGATCAGATTGGCGCCTTTGTACGCATATTTAACAGGTGTTTGGTTGCGATCAGACATAGATGTTATTCCGAGTTATTGAGCATGGTATCGCTTGGCGCAAGGCTTGACACGGGAGGCAAAAGCCTTGCCTCCCGTGTCAAGCATATTACTAGTTTTTGATATTTTGGTAGTAATAACCCAGTTCGCTGATTTCTTCGTCAGTCAGGGTTTGCGCGATGATACGCATCCGGCTGTAGATGTCGTTGTGACGCGTACCGTCCTTAAACGCATGCAGTGTAGCCGAGATGTAATCGGCATTCTGGCCGGATATGGCCGGAATATCGACGGCTTGGCCCTTGCCGTTGCCACCATGGCACACTTCGCAAGGTGGCAAGACTCGCTCGCGACTGCCGTTTTTAACCAAGGCTTCGGCTTTTTCATAGACCATTACCGTTTTCGATTGGAATGCTGGCGGTTGCGAGCCGAACCACGCCGATAAATCGGCGGCGTCCTGTTTACTCAGCGTTTTGGCTAAGCCCGACATCATCGCGTTATCCCGACTTCCGTCGGCGTAATCCTGCAATTGCTTGTACAAATACGTCGGCAATTGCCCGGCCAGCGACGGGAAAGCCGCCGAGGTACTGATGCCTTTTTCGCCGTGGCAGGCGCTGCAAGTCTTGGCCAGTTCTTCGCCTTTTTGCGGGTTGCCGGCTTTGACGAAATTTAACTGATCGGCTGTCCAGGCAACTTGTGAGGAAGGCTGTGCAAACGCCGCGCTGGGCAACACTAATGCTGCGCTTAGAATGAGTTTTTTCATGATCAGACCCCCCATCTGCCTGAACCAAAGGTTTCCATCAAGAAGAATTGCAGGATCGGATAGCCGAAAGCGATCAGCATGAAGATGCCGATAACGATATTCCATAAGGTGAAGCTGTTCAGATAGCTGGGCAAATCCTTGACCGCATGTATCGGTTCCGCGTATTCCACCTCGCCTTGATAGCTTTCGCTGCCGAGATGGGTTTTATACAGGTTGTAAACCAGCATGCCGGCGGAAACGACCAGAATCAAACCACCAAAAATCATGGTTACTTCATAGGGCTCCCAGGAGATGGTTAATAGATTGTTGTAATTGACGCTATCGATCCGGCGTGGTTGACCGAGCAAGCCCAGGATATGCCATGGGGTGGTCATGATGACCATGCCGATAAACCAGCTCCAAAGTTGGGCGATGGCCATGGACGGACAGAACAGCGGCTTACCAGTCAAAATCGGCCAGAAATAATAAGCGATCCCGAAATACATGATGATGGTGGTGCCGCCGAAGATCAGGTGGAAGTGTCCGGAAATCCAGGCGGTGTTATGCACCATCGCGTTCATCGCATAGCTGGCATTAACCAAGCCGCCGAAGCCGCCGAAGATCAGCATCAACAAACCTAGAATAATCGACAATACCATCGGATTATTCCAGGGCAGGGCGGCAATCCAGCCGAACAAGCCCTTGCCGCCATTGAGTCGGCCGGCGATTTCCAGCGAGGCTATCACGGTAAAGCCGGTGATAAAGGTTGGCAGGGTGACCACGAAAGTGCCGACCGCATGCAGAATTTTCCAGCCGTGGCCTTGTTCCGGGTCCATGTACAAATGGTGAAAACCGATCGGCAAGCTGAATACCACTAATAAGATGAACGCCGCTCTGGCCATCTCATCGCTGAACAAGAAACCGCCGGCTTGTTTGGGTACCAGCGTGTAAAAGGCTGTGTAAGTAGGAATCAGCCAGAAATAGACGATGGGATGCAAGGTCCAGGCAAACAAAGTGCGCGCCAGGCCGGCATCGATAGTGTCGATCCAGCCTAAGGCCCAGGGAATTAGCTGGAAAAGCACTTCGGCAGCGACGCCGGCACTGGTCCATAGCCAAAGAATCGCATTGGCGGTGGTGGCGAACATGGCCAGCGGTACAGGTTGGTCCGGATTAGCCTTTTTCCATTGCATGTACATGACGATCATCGACACGCACCAGAACCACGAACCCACAACCAACAAGGTCGCGCCGATATAAAACAGTGGATGCGCCATCAATGGCGGATAAAAGGTAAACAGCACCGAAGCTTGGCCTAGCAGCAACGGTAATGCCGCCAAGACTACGCCAGTCAACGCCACGCCGAAGCCGGTCCAGGCAAAGGTTTTGTTCCAAACCGGCAATTTCAATGTGGTGTTGGCCACATAGTAGCCAAAACCCATGATGAAAAATGTGGTCAGTACAAAGCCCATCAACACGCCATGGGTACTGACCGACGCATAATACACTTCCCGTGATTCCAAAAAGCCGAAGAAGCCGCTACGCTCGATGACCTGATACAGACCCATCACTGCCGCCAGTCCGAACGAGCCAAACGCTACCCAGAAATGAGTCAGCGCCAATTTTTTTTCCGCTGCGTTATCCATGATTTGCTCCCCCTTGTTTATTGAGCGCTTCCCATTGCGCCTTGCTCACCACCTTGATGTTGCTCCACATATGCGCGTGGCCCATGCCGCAATATTCGTTGCACAGCACTGGATAATCGCCCGCATGATGAAAGGCGGTGCTTACCTGCGCCACATAGCCGGGTACGATCATCGTGCTCATATTGGTCATTGGCATATGCACGCCGTGGATGACGTCCAGGCTGACCCAGCGAAAGGTGATTTCGGTTTCGGCCGGCAGCGTGAGTTCTTTTGGATAAAAGCCATAACGGCCGGCCACCATGCGCACGGTGATGCTGCCGTTGGCATTGCGGTGCGCGCCGAGTTTATCTTCGGCGAATTCTGCTGATAGATGCAGTTTGGCTGAGTCTATGGTTTCGACGTTACTCGGCGCGTGAATGCCGTGAAGAAACGCCGATCCTAAAATGACGGTCACAAATAAGCCGGCTATCCCCAAGGAGATGCCGGCCCAGTTTTTTTCCAGTTTATCGATATGCATAGTGCCTCCTTAACCAATGTGGCCGCGAGGCAAAAATATGCCGTAGTACATTAACAGCCAAGCCACGACCATGCCGCCGCCGACTATTAACATCAGCGCCCAAGTGCCGACCGGTGAGCTTTGCAGTATCTTTTGACGTTCTTCTTCAGAGAGATTGTTCATATCCTTCCTTCTTGTATGCGTTTTGATAGGAATTATGTTGGCAACCAACGGTATGAACAGCAGGGGCTTTGTCATTCTTATTGATGACTTTACCATCTGATTGCTGGGGTAATCATACCCTTAGCGCCGGGCTAATCGAAAGCGATAAATCAGCGGTACTAATTGTTAGAAGAGGGTTGGCTGAAGGCTCGCCGAGACGGCTTCGGTTTTTAATGGAGCGGGGAATACGATGGGGAGCGGGAGATTTAGAAACCCTGTGCGGTTGGAAATCTCTGATGCGTGTGTCAAAAAGTCAAAAAACTGGTAATGGCGAAGTCAGCATGTCACTATTTGGTGCAAACAGATAGTTTGACACCATAAAAATTAACGGGACCCGCTGGCATGAAACACCGAAAAACTGCTTGCAAGAGTCCGTGCCGAATTACTAACCAGTGGTAGTGACAATGAATCAACCGATCAACGAATTTCAAGAAACGCCGCCCCGCCATGTGAAATTTCGATTACTCGGGTTTTCTAGTGCGGCGTTGTTGCTGGCAGCTTGTAACTTTGTTATCTGGTTATTTATTTTATTTCCGATCTATGCTGCTACGGATGGCGTGTCCAACAGCGATGGCTTACGCTTCTTAGTTGTGGCTTTTATCGTGATGGATCTGGTTGGCTTGGGACTGGCTTCCGTGGCGATGTGCAAGTCGAAACTCCGCAAAACCATGGCTAACTACGGATTTGTGCTGAATGTCGCGATGATCGGTTTAAATCTATCGGTGTTTCCGTTTTAAGTAGTTGGCAAGGTCACAATAAACTCGGTGAAATACAGTCCGATTTTTAAGTGTTCAATCAAAAAAACGTCGGCACAAAATCTGGGTTGCCGCTCAAAACTGCCCCGGCCGGTAGTTGTAAAGCGAGCGAAGCGGTTTGATTTTTGGGGAAGGCATTGTGCGGACGAGTGTTAACCAACGGTTTGCACTCGGATTATTAGCTCTCTAGCGTAGTTGGCTGATTGCTTACTTGGGGGCTTAGCGATATGAAATCAGTTAATCCTTTGCAGCTATGCCACAATAAGCGGTTGGAATCATGTTTGTTTGTAAGCGGGGCTTTCATAGAGCAACGGTGTGCGTTGATCAGTTGAGGGAAGTCGGTAAAAAGGTGCTCATTGCTTGTTAACAGGCCGATTTTGCCTTGGCGGCTTTTCGCGAATGAACTCGTGCACACAAAGGATTTCCAGCGTGGTACCCACTCAATAATTATTATTAGCGACGGTTTGCTCAGGAGCAAATATGCGAACAGATAGATCAAAATTAAAAAAAAATCTGGTCATTTTTCTGACGATGGCTGCTTTTTCTGCTTTTAATCCAGTGCTTGCCGAAACGGCGGGGACTGACGATAAGGACGCTCATCACGAACACAAGAGTATGGACTGGCCGGGGATTTATACTGGCTTAACCCCCTGTGCCGATTGCATCGGCGTGAAAACCACGCTGGCCTTGAACAAAAATGGCAGTTATCTGCTGATGACCCAATTTCTGGGAAAATCGGAACGGGAGTTTACTGAAAAGGGTAAGTTTGCCCCTGGTGAAAAAGCCAATACTCTGGTTTTGACGCCAAAGAATGGCTCAACTTCCCAACAGTATCTGGTTGAAAAAGATGCGTTGATTCAGTTGGATACTAGCGGCAACCGGTTCACCGGCAAACTTGCTGATCGCTATATTTTGCGTCGAACCAGCGTCACCGATAAGCAGCCTGAACATTCCGGACATTGATTTAAACCTTAAGCCGGGTGATTGTGTGTTAGCGACCACCCGGCAATTAGAGCTGTTATATCGATTTCTGCTGGTTTTTGCGCCGAAAATAGACAATGGCTAAAAGTACCGTCAAGGCCAACGCGCCAAGCATGAAGCGGGGTTCCACGACCTTCACCGAATGATTGTCGTCTTTGAATTTGAACTTGGCGAGCACGCCTAAGGCGGGGTCGGTAATGTCAATGGCAATCGACTTGGCGGCAAGATTTAAAAATTGCACTTCGCTGCCATCGAATGGCTTGTTGTTGCGGGTATCGTTGCTGACCATGCCAGGATAAAGTGGTGTTTCAGCAAGTTGAGAGACGCTCAACTGCTTGGCGATTTCTTGCTCGAGCTCGCGAGTGGTTTTGCCGTCGGTTTTGATATGAATCGGTTTCTGGTCGTCTATCTTAATCTCGATTTCGCCTTGCGAGGCGGTGAGGGCTTTTTTCGAGGAAAAGCCGTCCAGATATTCCACATCCGCGCTGAACACCAAATCAAAAGCCACTTGCACGCCGTCGGCGTTGAAGTTTTTATCGGCTAGATCGAAACGCAAGCCTTGGTTGCTGTAATCTCTAACCGTTACCGTCGTCAACGAATAGCCGGTTTTGTTGGCGATGATTAATTCTGCTTGTTCCGGCGGCTGGGTAATGGTGATGCCGCGCCAATTTGGATCCAGCTGAATCATGCCGTCTTTCATTGATGTGAGCAGTTTTTTTGTGACCGCGTGAGCCTGTGTCGGATCATCAAATTTGCGTGCATTGAGAAAGCTCAAGCCGGTAGAGCGATACAGTTCCCCATCGTCGATACGCCATTCCGCCGTGTACGAAAACAGCGAATCGCTGGTTCTCCGGGGCATGCTGGTATGAATGCGCAATTTATCCTGCTCTGCCGGCGTAGTGATTGCAAAGGCTGATGGGACAAAAACACCCGACGAACAGAATGTCAGAATGATGGCGAGAGTGGATCGTTTCATCGTGGTTCCAAGCAAAAAAAATTTTACGTTAGCATAATGCGGCGTAAATAACACAACCTTTGGTTAGCCGGAGCTTAAGTACACTAATTTGTAGTGTTTGCCAGTGCTGATAATTTGCGGAAAACTAGGTGGCGCTTGCTTGTGTTTGATCCGAAATGAAGGCGGTTTATTGAATTGGATACCCGTTTGTTCGGGAAACAAAAATTCACTGCTTGAAATAAATTTTCAGGCAAAAATCAGGGATATTGAGGCCGGCAAACACCACGTGGTAAAAGCTCTAGTATATGTTCTGTATTACAATCTGCGTGCGCTAGGCGCCTGGGTGCTGAATCAGGCCGTTTTAAGTCAATAAGTTGCTGGTAGGGTATCGGTAAAATCCGAAGAGGGTAAAAGTGGACGAATCGATAGGGAGTAGAAATAGTGGGAACTAGAGTTTTTCCGCTAAGTTTTTCAAAAAATAATTATAGGTTAATAAGGAAATACTGTTATGACATTAGATTCTCATGCTGCTAAATTAAAAGAAATGGCGGAGAAAATTATAGATTTTACGCCGCAAGAAATCAGTAGTATTACGCCGGAAGAAATCCAACGTTTATTTTATGATTTACAAGTTTACCAAATTGAGTTGCAAATGCAGAATGAAGAACTGCAAAAAGCGCAATTTGAGTTGTCTCGCCTAAATAATAAGTTAAATTTTACTTACCATTGCGTTCCGGTGGGTATTATAACCCTGGATTATCAAGGTTTCATAGAGCAAGCAAATCATACGTTTGCAGATATGTTGGGTTATAAAGCTAGTAAATTGCAGAAAACGCATTTTTCCAAGCTAATCTTCGAAGAAGATAAGAATACATTTATTCACCGTTTTGACGCTTTTTTCAAAGCGCCAACCAATAAAAGTTTACAGTTGCGATTGCAAGGCGATAAGAATTTGGCTTTTCCTGCTTTAATTAAAGGTAATGCGGATGACGGGAGTGATACGGCAGGCGAATCGTTTGATTTGAAAGCGCGTAAATTAGTCGTGACTATCACCAATATTAGCGACGTGATAACAGACGCAAATAAGGCTTGAGTGTTTTGTCGCAGCGTGACCAGTAAAGTTGTCCAGAGGCTTTATTAATTTAAATGAGTGATATTAAATAACATGGTTATATGGATAATGAAAACACTGTAAAAGTGCCACCGCAGTATATTGTCGGGATCGGCGCTTCGGCTGGAGGCTTGGAAGCGATTGAGGCATTTTTTAAAAATATGCCCGCCAATAGCGGTTTGTCGTTTGTAGTGATTCAGCACTTGTCACCGCAGTATAAAAGTTTGATGGCTGAACTGTTGTCCAAACATACCGCCATGCCGGTAAAGCGCATCGAGGACGGTATGAAAATCGAGCGCAACACCGTCTACTTGATTCCGCCTCGGAAAAACGTCACGGTGTTTCACAATCAGCTGTTGCTGGCCGAGCAAGACCCTAGCAAAGGCATTAATCTGCCAATCGATATATTTTTGCGTTCCTTGAGCGAGGATGCTAGAGAACTAGCTGTAGGGATTATTTTGTCCGGTACCGGCAGTGATGGCACGCGGGGTATCCGCTCAATCAAGGAATTCGGCGGCATGGTCATGGTGCAGGATGAAAACTCCGCCAAATTCGACGGTATGCCCAAAAATGCTTTTGCTACGGGGCTGGCGGATTTTAGTTTGCCCCCTGAAAAGATGCCCGATCAGTTATTGGCATTTGTTAAACATCCTTATGCCACCTTACAGGAAAAAAATATCGTCTCGTCTGACGACAGCGACATCACGCGGATTTTTTCAATCCTTAGGGAAAAGTGCAAAATCGATTTTACCTTTTATAAACCCAATACGGTAGTTAGACGCATTGAACGGCGCATATCCATCAATCATTTAAAAGACATATCAGAATATTTAAACTTATTACAGACAAATCCTCACGAAGTTTTGGTGTTATTTCAGGAGTTGTTGATAGGGGTTACCAGTTTTTTTCGCGACGAGCACGTATTTGACGATATTCGTGAGCATTGGTTAAAAAAAGTCGTCAAGTTATTGCAAGAAGATGAGTTGCGAGTTTGGGTGACCGCATGTTCCACCGGTGAGGAGGCTTATTCCTTGGCGATGTTGTTATCGGAATATAGGGAATATTCCGGGCATTATTTTCGCGTGAAGATTTTTGCGACCGATGTTGATCTAACAGCCATTGAAAAGGCCAGTAATGGTAAATATCCGGAAAGTATTATTGCTGATATTCCGCCCAAGCTCCTGTCAAAATATTTTATTCGTCGGGAAGATTATTTTCAGGTCAGTCAAAAAATTCGGGAAATGGTGGTGTTTGCTCAGCATAACCTGATTAAAGATCCGCCGTTTACCAATATTCACATACTCAGCTGTCGAAACGTGTTGATTTACTTACAACCTGTTTTACAGAAGAAAATATTGGAGTTATTCAACTTTTCTCTGGTAAAGGAAGGTTTGTTGGTGTTGGGTACCAGTGAAACGATAGGCGATATGGGTGAGTATTTCGATGTGGCAAGCGCCAAATCAAAACTATATCGTTCCAAAGGCAAATATAAATCCTTGGGTTTTACCGCCTCTCCCAGTGCTTTGATGACTTACTCGCCGTATCCAACTGCTGTGCGCTCGTCGAATGCGTTTAGCGGTCAGGAAGAAAGAGTACTGGATCGATTCATCAGGGCAATATCTAATGATGTCTTGCCGTTTACGATGATAATCAATGAGAATATGGAAATATCTCATATTTTCGGCGACTCTAAGGATTATTTGAGTTATCCCAGCGGCAAACTGGTGAGTAATGTCAGTAAAATTGTTAAAAAAGATTTATCCATACCTATTTCCACGGGTATTCAAAAAGCCTTAAAAGCGAATAACGAAATTGTGTTGTCCAATATTCGGGTCAGAGAGCAGGACAGTTTACGGACGTTTAGACTGCAATTTAAACCTCTGCCGGGCAAGAAGGGCCAAGAAATCTTGGTGGCGGTGATGATCACGGAGAAGGTGGATCCTTCTTGTTTCAGCGAGACGGAAACCCTGATCTACGATGTCAATTTAGACGCCAAACAGCGTATTATCGATCTGGAGCAAGAATTACAGTTTACCCGCGAAAACCTGCAAGCCACCGTGGAAGAATTGGAAACCTCCAACGAAGAACTGCAAGCCACCAACGAAGAATTGTTGGCAAGTAATGAGGAATTGCAGAGTACGAATGAGGAGTTGCAATCGGTCAACGAAGAGCTTTACACCGTCAATGCCGAACACCAGGGCAAGATAGTCGAGTTGACCTTACTGAATAACGATTTGGACAACTTATTCAACAGCACCAATATCGCTACACTGTTTTTAGACGAGAATCTGGATATTCGGCGTTTTACCCCGAAACTACAGTCGATATTCCATATTTTGGAAACCGATCTCGGTCGACCGTTTTATCACTTGACGCATACAATTAAAGATTTGGATGTCATCGCTGTCGTTAAAGGTGTCAACGATCAACACAACTGTTTCGATCAGGAAATTCAACTTGAAAACGGTACCTGGTATCTACTGCGGGTGATTCCCTACGTGGTTTCAGCCAAAGTCAATGCCGGCGTTATTTTGACTTTTGTAGACATCAATCAGCTGAAAAGTGCGCAATTGGAATTGCATAAGCGTGAGGAGCAAGAAACGCTGAGGTTGGCCAAGTTTGTGCAGTTTTCCAATGATGCGATTACCTTGCTCGAACCGGACGGTACCATCGTGACGTGGAATCATGCTGCCGAGAAACTCTATGGCTGGTCGGCGCATGATGCGCTGGGGATGAATTTTTATAATCTGATTCCAGACGAGGAAAAACATTTTGCCAAGCAAGGTCTGAACAGCCTGAAAGTGGGTAACACCTTGCCGTCTTTTCAGGCCAGGCGGCTGACCAAATCCGGAAAAGTGGTGCATGTTTCGGCGTCGGCCTGTATGTTCCATGCCGAGAACTCGGCCAGGGAATTAATCGCGTTAACCGAGCGCGATTACGTTCACCAGCATCAGGTCGAAAAACAGGAATGTTTAAATTGTTTACAAAAACTGGCCACGATAGTCATGGACACCGATGAAGCAATCATTCTGTTTGAAGTGTCGGGTAAGATTAGCGCTTGGAACAAAGGTGCCGAAATCTTATATGGCTGGGATAGCTTGGATGCCGCCAGTATGACGTTTGCCGAGATCGTCTCTGACGATGAAAGGGTCATTACGCAACAACTGGTGCAGGAATTGATCCTTGGTGGCGGCGTGAAAAGTATCAAGACCAAACGCATCACCAAGGATCAGAAAATCATTCCGGTACGCATGCATGCGACGGTGCTGGGTAATCGTTCAGGCGAAGCCTTGTTGATTGTCAGTAGCGAAAAGGCGGTGCACTGAGCGCCCCTCAAGTGGTGTTCAAGACAAGTTGTCTGCGAGCGATTGCTCGACTGCCGACAATTCCGCCGGTGTATTAATGTTGACGAAGAGGTGCGGCGTGTCGCTGAAATCCACCTCGACCACTGAATGTCTGCGAAACCAAGTCTGCAACTTGCGCTCACCGCTACGCAGGTAATTTTGTAAATCCGTTTGCAAGTAGGTTTTCAGTGCAGCAAAAACCGGATGCAGGCGTTCGCCGTCAAACGCCACGGCGATGTCCGCATCCTGGCTTATTAAAGCGTCGAGCAAGCGTTGCAAATGCATACTCGCAACCAACGGCGAATCGCACGGCGCTACCAGTAATATCTGATGCTGAGCGCTATGCATCGCCGCCAATATGCCGGCCAGCGGCCCGTCAAAGCTGGGTTCGGCATCGCTGATGACCGGATAATTGAATTGCCTGTATTGGTCTTGATGGCGGTTAGCGCTGATGAATAATTCGTCGACCAACGGTGTCATGGCGGCCAGTGCATAACTCACCAAGGGCCGGTTATGGCATATCAACAAGCCCTTGTCCTGCTCCTGCATGCGCCTAGCCATGCCGCCGGCCAGCACTACGCCGCTCACTTTGTTTTGCCCGCTCATGATGGTAAGCTTCCCGGATGTTTAAAGTAGCCGTCATTCTCGCAAGCCTGCCGTTGATTGCAAGTTGTGCCGCGCAATCTCTGCACCGCGAAGAAGTGACCTATTACCAAGTTGAAACGACGAAACCCTACGACGAAGTATTAGCCGAGTTGGAAGTGGCGATTGCCGAACACAACTTTCGCATCACCGGCCATAGTCGAGTAGGGAAGGTAATCCGCGACAGAGGGGCCACGAATTTTCCGGAATACGATACGGTACAGTTTTGTAACCTAACGCTGGCCAAGGTTGTCTTGGACATCACCCCGCATGCGATAGGCTACATGCCCTGCAACGTGGTGACCTATCAATTTGACGGTAAAACCATCGTTAGAACGCATCTGTTACCGGAAGATACTGACAACCCAGCCTTGAATAAATTCGCCAAGGAAATGAACCCGCAGTTGCAACAGATTGTCGATTTCGCCGCCGAGCAATAATTAATATCCCTATAACGAAAAAAACGAGCACCATGACAAAATCATTCTTCGCTACTCTCGCTGTTTTAACGCTGCTAAGCGGCTGCGCCACTACTCAGGAAAATTCAAAATCGGAAGCCGCTGCAGGTGAGCCTGCGGCATTGGTCAATGATTATCCCACCCGCGACCGGGTAGAATACGTGCTGGAATGCGTGGCCAAGCATGGCGGCCTAACCTATATCAGCCAATACGCTTGCGGTTGCAAAATCGACAAAATCGCCGAAAAACTCAGCTTCGAGGAATACGAATCGGCTAAAACCTTTACCCAGATGCAAAAAACCCCAGGCGAAGCCGGCGCGGCGTTTCGCGATCCTAAACAATCCAAAGATTTGCGTACCAAATTGAAAGACGCGGATGCTGAGGCGGAAAAAGCCTGTTTCGTTAAATAATCCCTGTTGACCGTGACGGCGCCAGCTAGGTGTCGTCATGGTTCATGTCTTTTCCGTCAAGCCTTCGCTATGAGTAGTTTGGCGTTTGCCGTCCGACTCAATTAATCTTACCGTTATGCCCAACGCCGAGTTTTTTCTTACCTACCCCAAATTCAAACTGGCGATACTGGCCTTGTTGACGTTGAATATCGGTATATACGCAGCGGTCGATACACTGACCACGGCGGTCGATGCGCTGGTTTGGGTGATCTTGTTGGTGATGTTCGAACTGGAAACCGTCAAGGCCGCGCCATTTAACGAGCGTACCTTGCACGCGGTCCGGAATGTTTTGATTGTGGTGATTGCGCTGGTGTTTGGCAGTTACGTCCGCGATAACGAATGGCTGGACGTGGTCAATTCCCTGCTCTGGTTTGCGTTGATTGTGCTACTCGAATTGGAAGTGCGCTGGCGTTCTTTCGTGGAACGGCATCGGCAGCTGTTTTGGTTGATCACTCTCGCTGTGTTTACGGGTTTAATCGCTACGGTCGTGGCTTGGCTGATGCAGTCAGAGTGGCTGGATGCTTACGATGCACTGCTGTGGATCGTCGCCTTTGGCGTGATTGAAGTTGATATTTTTCATTTTCTGAAGTTGGCGCGCGAATAATCGCCCGCAACTTTCAACTGCTTCCTCGGCATGGGCAAAACGGTTTTATGGCTTATTTTGGTTGCGCCCTTGCTGCTGAAAGGGTGGTATGTCGATAATTTTATTTATCACTATACCGGCACCCGTTTGCTGGGATTTACTCAGGTTTTATGTAACGATGCGCTGATTTATGGCGGTATTTTTATATTGCTGTATTTATCGTTTCTGCCGACTATTATGCGTGGGCTGGCAGCATTATTACGTTTGGCGGCTTTGTTGTTGTTTGCGGTATATATTATCGATTATGCCATTATCGTTAATTTCAATACCCATTTAGCTTTGGGTGACGCCATAAAATATGCGGATTATTCAAGTAAATATATTCAGCAAATTTACGGTTTAAGCGATTTTGGCGTGATTGTACTTGGCGTATTAATCTTGGCTATACCGTTATATTTTTCGTGGGTAAGGTTTAAGTCCATAAATCCTTATATCAAAAAGTGGCCCATCTGCTTAGTTCTCGGTTTACCGTTGGCCGCCGCGTTTGCCGATAATGAAAAATACGCCCATGCCTGGATTTATAAAAATGTCATTGATTATAATTTAACCATATTGTCTGAGGCTGCGCCGTATAGCGTCGCTTATGTCGATAATTTTAGTTTTCAAGAGCCTATAAACTGCCAAACTCAGCCGGCTCAACCTAAGAATATTATTATTTTGATGGTGGAGTCGCTTTCCGCTTATCAAAGCCGGTTTTTCTCCGGCATCCACGATTGGACGCCCAATCTGGATGAGATTGCTGGCCAACATCAAGCGTTCAAGAATTTTTACGCCAACGGTTTTATCACTGAAGATGGCGAAGTCGCACTGCTGACGGGCTTGCAGCCGCTCTATCCGCCCTCCAGTTATACCGACGACGGCGGTACGTCATTTTATAGTTTTTATAATATAAAAGATTCCCTGCCCAATATCCTAAAAAAGCACGGTTATAAAACCGAATTTTTAACGACCGCGGATTTGGAGTTTGGTAATACCGGAGTCTGGGCAAAAAGCGTGGGGTTTGATTATGTCGAAGGCCACGACCAGCCGGAGTACGATAAATGGGAACGTTTTCATTTTGAGGCAGCGCCGGACGAGGCATTATATGTAAGAGCCTTGGACAGGATAGAGAACAATAAAAAAAATAATTTTTTATTGTTTATCAAAACGGTTAGTAGTCATCATCCCTATATTAATCCAGAGACTAAGGAAAAATCCGAATCGGCAGCCATTACCTATACCGATAAGCAAATAGGCCGGTTTTATCGAGAACTACAAAATAACGGCTTTTTCAAGAATGGTATCTTGATTATTGTCGGCGACCATCATTCGATGACGCCCTTAAAAAAAGCCGAAGTCGAGTTATATGGCCAGTATAAAGCGTCGGCAAAAGTGCCCTTAATAATTGCCGATGGCTATCAGCCGGCAAGCGTGGAAAACAATCAATATCAACAGATTGATGTTTTTAATAGTTTGCAGGGCTTGGTCATCGGCAAGCAATGTTCTTCGGATTGGAACGGAATATTGTTCGGCGTCGCGAAAACCCCGCCCAAATACATTATTCATCGGCGCGGGGACAATCGGGATATGGTTAGCGTGTTTAGCGACAACGAAGATTTTCTGGTGAAACTGGATGGTGATAACACCCGGGTAATCAGCAAGCTACCGGCGGAACAGGCTTTCCGACAGTTGTTGGTCGATAAGATTAACGCGCTGCGGATAGCGCGGGCGAAGTGGGCGTTGACACAATCCGCCGAAAAGTCAGATTGATCCGGGCTTGCTTGGCTCGGCGAGTTTTGGGTAGTTCGTGGCGCCAGTGGTGTTGCAACGCGCCGGCCATGATCAACAAGTCGCCGTGACGCAGCTCAATATCCAGCGTGGTGCGGCTGCGCGCGTGTCGGAAGCGCAGCAAGCGCGTCTCGCCGAAACTTAATGAAGCAATCAGAGGATTCGCTCCCAGCTCTTTTTCATTATCGGCATGGCAGCCCATCGAGTCCTTGCCGTCGCGATACAGATTCGCCAAAACGCTATTGAAAGACTGCTGGCAAACGGTTTCGACATCGCTTCGTATGGATTGTAGCTCGCTGGTCCAGGGCAAGGGTTGGTGATCGACGCCGGAATAGCGGTAGTCGGCGCCTGGGTCGCCGTACCAGGCCATCAAGCGCGGTACCGACACCCAGTGCCCGAAAAGTTGGATTTTTTCGGTTTGCCAGGCTAGGTTTTGCAGCAGGCTGTGTAAATAACTGTCTGCAATGGTGGGTGGGTAGAACGCTGGCAGCAGATATAATTCGCCATCGCGGGGAGCCAGATTCCGGTAGTTGATGATTAAGGTCGATGTCATCGCAGTATCCGTCTCAGCTAGCTCGGAGATTTTAGCCGCCGAACCAGACAATTCGGTAAATGAATCGGATTTAATGCACCAACAATATAATCAACTGCGCGGCGATGATGCGTAAAATCATGACCATGGGATACACGGTCGCATAGGCCATAGACACAGCCGCCGCCGGGCTGAGATTGTTGGCAAATGCCAACGCGGGCGGATCGGTCATGCTGCCGGCCAGCAAGCCGCAAAGCGTCAGGAAGTTGAGTTTATAAACTATCCGGCCCACGGCCGCTATTATCAGCAGGGGCAATAAGGTGATCAATGCTGCGCAGGCCATCCAGTAAAAACCGTCGCCTTTCACCAGCGTCTCGACAAATTGATCGCCGGAGTGCAAGCCGACGCAGGCCAGGAACAATACAATGCCAATGTCCTTCAAAATGATGTTAGAGCTTTTAGGTAAATGCCAGGTCATCGTGCCCCAGTTGCCTACCCGGCTGAGCATAATGGCCACCAACAAAGGCCCGCCGGCCATGCCCAGTTTGACCGCCGACGGAATGCCGGGCAAGTACATAGGCACGCTGCCCAATAACACGCCCAGCGAAATACCGATAAAGATCGGCATGATTTGCGGGTGTGCGAGTTCCTCTAGTGAGTTGCCCAAGGCTTTTTCGATACTGTTTAATGCTTCCTGGCTACCGACGACATTCAATTCATCGCCGAAGTGGACATGCACATTGCTGGTGGGCGAAAACTCCACATCGGGACGATGGATCCGGGAAATGGTGACGCCGTAAAGCATGCACAGATTGCCGACGGTCTGATTGAGCGCGGATTTGTTGGTAACGACCAGCCGCCGGCTTTGCAAATTGGTGGCAATTTGTTTCAGATCGATATCCGACTCCGGGCCGATCAGAATTTTCAGTTGTTCCAAAGGTTCGCGTTCGCCCACCAGTCGGATGGTGTCGCCAATCGCCAGGCGGCTTTCCTGGCCGGCGACGTCAACTGCGCCATTGTGCAGAATCCTGGTCATGACGACGTTCATACCCTCGAAAAATGGAATTTGGCTCAGCGTCAAACCATTCAGATTCGGGTTTTCCACTCGCAGATCCTTCCAGATGGGCACATGGGCATCTTGCTGCTGTTT
This sequence comes from Methylomonas fluvii, assembly GCF_014850975.1. GTDB lineage: Bacteria > Pseudomonadota > Gammaproteobacteria > Methylococcales > Methylomonadaceae > Methylomonas > Methylomonas fluvii. Next base: position 2,004,609 of record NZ_JACXST010000001.1, read on the forward strand.
ATCGGCAAAGTTTTTGGCTTCCTCGGCAATATCCACCTTGAACAGGCGTTTGTTCAACAGCATGGCGAGGATGATGCCGGCGATACCGAAAGGGTAGGCCACGGCATAACCCAGGCCCGGCATCTTCAAGGTTTCGCTGTCGATGCCGGCAATGCTGCCCAGTACTTGCTGGGCGGCGGCCAGCGATGGGGTATTGGTGGTGGCGCCGGAAAACAGGCCCACTGCCACGGGCATCGGAATCTCGCCGACAATGCTGATTAATACCGTAATTAATGCGCCCAATAGCACAATCGCTGCGGCCATGCCGTTTAGGCGCAGGCCGTAACGAAAAAACGAGCTGACGAAGCTGGGGCCGACTTGCAAACCAATCGCGTAAACGAACAGTACCAAGCCGAATTCGCGCAAAAAATGCATCACTTCCGGATTGATGCTCAGTTGGAAATGTCCGAACAGCAATCCGGAAAACAAGACGCCGGCGATACCCAATTGAATGCCGGCTAGCGATACTCTGCCCAACACCAGGCCGCTGGCCACTACGAGGCTAAGAATTAGTAAGGTGTGCGGCACGGAATCTTGATTAAAAAGCGATAGCAACCACGACATGGCCTATTCCTTTGGTTCGAGTGGGTTGAAGGGATTTTAGGTTTGCTTAGTCAATGTCGCCTGACTATGATGCTTAAGCCTGATAGCGCATTATGTGGTCAGGATTGTACAACAAGCCAACCAAGGGTGATCTGGATGAATAATAAATATCATAAAATGAAATATATCGTCATGCTGGGGCTGTTTGTGTCCGGCGTCAACGCGGCGGATATCGAAGCGGGCAAAGCCAAAGCCGCTGCGTGCCAAGGTTGCCACGGTGTGGCCGGTGTCAGCAGCAGCCCGTTATGGCCCAGTCTGGCGGGACAGAGTGCCGTGTACATCGAGAGTCAGCTGAATAAATTCCGCAACGGTCAGCGCGAAAACCCGGTAATGAAACCGTTGGCTTCAGGCTTGAGCAACACTGATATTCAAAATATTTCTGCCTATTACGCCAGCTTGCACGGCAAATCGGCCGGTAGCAGCGACGCCAATTTGGTTAAGCTGGGTAAAGACAAAGCCGCTATGTGTTTGGGTTGTCACGGCAACAATGCGCAAGGCATGGGTATGGTGCCGAAACTGGCCGGACAGCATCCGCAATATTTGGCCAAGCAACTAACCGATTTCAAAAAAGGCGCGCGCAAAGCCCCGCAAATGAATGCTCTGGCACAATCGCTGAGCGAAGACGACATCAAGGCGGTGGCGGCTTATTTGGGGTCCTTGTAGATTATTTGATATTCCGCATCGTTGAGAGTCCCTAACGATGCGGTTGTTTTGTTAAATGATTCGGCTAACCTTATGCGCAGAGTTCTCCAAATCCCGCAATCCAAGCGCATAACAAATTAACAGTGTGATGAAATTAAATGGTCCGATACGCATTGGTTTGTTGGCTTGCGCCTCCGGGTCTGCGCTAGCCGATGCGTTGTCATCCGATGTGTCCTGGTCGGTGATTGGGCGTAATATCACGATTACTCAACCGTCCTTTACCGGCGTAGGCAGCGGCAGTTTTGCCGGTAATTCGGCAACGGTAGGTTCGGGGGCCACCGTAAATTTGGCGGGTAGTTACAGCATCCAGGAAGGCGACACCAGTTATTGCCCAGGCTGTATTATCCAGCTTTATACCGCTTGGATTGCTCCGGCACAGGCAGGCTCGGTCGGGTTCTACTCCGGCGGAATCGGTCCCGGTTTTGGTAGCCTGAGCGGATCGTTTTCTGACCAACTCACCGCCCCTAAAACGCCTGGGACTTACTTTATCGGTCTTGGCGCAACGCTGGATTATGTATACCAACCGAATACTGCTGGTGGGTTTGGAAAAGACCAGAATGGCATTTCCGGTTTCGCGCCGTTTCAAGTCCGTGTTACTCCCTTAGCGCTGAGTCCCATTACATCCAGTGATAGTTTTAGCACTCTGCCCGGTTACTATTACAACACCGGCGGCGATTTCAGCAATTACGGCACATTAACCAATAACAATGCCTCGCTCAGTCATAGCTCAGGGGTTTTCTCCAATTTCGGCACCATCAACAACCAAGGTGTAATTGAGAATGCCGGGCAGATGATCAATAGCGGCAGCATCGACAATGTAACGGGCAATACGCTGACAAACACCGGCGCACTGGTCAATCAGGGAAGTTTCGGCAACGCCGGGACGCTGACTAATCAAGGTACTTTCACCAATCACGGGGTCTTAAACAATTCCGGGACCATCAGCAACACCGGCCAATTCAATCTGGCACAGACCGGACTGATTACCGGGGCCGGCGATTTCTATAACAGCGGGCAAGGTCGCGTCGATATTTCCGGTAACAACACTCATCAGTTTGATGGCAACGTTAGTAACGACGGCGTTTTCAGAACGGTAAATACCTCGGTAGCGTTTACCGGCAATTTCACGAATAACGGCCGCTATGAGAGCGACCCGTCGATCAATCAATTCAACAATCTTTCCATAGGTGCCAGCGGTTATTTGGTGGGCGGTGCCGGCGATGTTTTCACCGTAACCGGCGACTTTAATAATGCCAGCACGCAAAATACCCTGTGGAATACCGCGAATGCCGATCTGATTTTCAGTGGCCCGAGCGCGACGCAGCATGCGATGAGCTTGGTGGGTAGCGATCAGGGCCAGACTACTGCCGGTGCGGTCAATAATTTTGCCTGGGGTTCGGTGACGGTGGCGAGCGGCAACGGTTTGCGCTTGGTCGATGGTAATAGTACGCCGGGCGCCGCATTGTATGCCAGTCGACTGGTATTGGCGGATGGCGCGAACCAATTAAGCAGCATCAGCAGCGACTACAACATCTACATCGATCCCAGTCTGCCGGAAAACCAGTACTTATTGGGGACGATACGCAGTTTCGGTGGCGGTCGAGGCCAATTGGCGCCGTGGAGTTTGCAACCTTTTACGACAGAGACCAGCACCTCGCCGGAATTAACCTTCAATCAGCAGACCTTTGCGCCCGCCTTGAATGAGGCTTGCGCTACCCCAAGCGGCATTTTGGCTACCCGGTGTCTGCAACTGCAAGCGCTCAGTCCGGAACAGCAAACCACCGCCGTTGCGGCATTAACGCCGGATCAGGTGCCGAGTCAGATGGCCGGGCCGGTGAAATTGGGCGCGACGCGCATGGATGGTCCGCTGACCCGATTGGCGAGCTTGCGCGCTGGCGGCGGCGGCGGTGCGCCTTTGTCGGTGAATTTTAACGGGATCCAATTATCCGCTAATCCCTTGGGCTCTCAGGGGCTGGTCGGCGCAGCGGGCGATGACGAGCTGTTCCGCGATTCGCCGCTGGGTGTGTTTTTACAAACCCGGTTTAATTTTGCCAATCTGCGCGGTGATGCATGGGATCGGGGATTTGACTCGCAAGCCCGCACCGTGACGGGCGGCGCGGATTATCGGCTTAACGATAAGCTGGTGGTTGGCGCGGCGTTTAACTATACGCATTCTTCCACCCAATATGCCGATTCGGCCGGTAATATGAGTAGCGATACTTATCTGGGCGCGCTATACGGCAGTTACTATCTGCCTGAGGATATTTATCTGGATTGGGTGGGAAATTACGGCGGTAATGACTATGCCTTTAACCGCCAGTATGCCTTTACCGGATTCGCCGGCCAATCCACATCGACAACCACCGGCAATCAATACGGTTTTGCATTAAGCAGCGGCAAAGACTTCAATTGGGACGAGTGGGCCATCGGCCCTTATCTGCGATTAGAGTATCTGGGCATGAACATCGCCCAATACCAAGAGCACAGCGGCAACGGTTTCGACATTATCACTGGCGATCAAATCAATCATTCTTTCGTCAGCAATCTCGGTACCCAAATCAGTTATGCGCTCAGCACGTCATGGGGGGTATTCACGCCGGCCGTGCGCGTGGAATGGGAGCATCAATACCTTAACGACAACCGGCTGATTCACATGCGCTTGGCTCAGGCCGAACCGGGGCAGGGTAATTTTACGATTCAAACCGGCGAGCCCGACCGCGATTATGTCAACCTCGGTGGTTCGCTCAGCGCTACTTTGCCCAATGGCGGCTCTGGGTTCGTGCGTTACGAAACCCGCTTGGGCCAAACCAATATTTCTGACCATATCCTGGAAGCGGGCTTGCGGATGACTTTCTAGTTACGCAAGCCCTTTCTGATGGTTATTGGTAAGGTGGTGGCGGTGGCAAGCCGGGCGGAGGTGGCGGAATGCTGGGTTGTGAGGTTTTGGGCGCCGGCGATTGGTAAGAAAACTGTCCGGATACCGGGACCCGGTGGCCCTTGGCATACATACATTGCACATAGGCATTGTCGTAACCTTGTTGCGTGGCATGGCCGGAGCGTCTTGATTCGCCGCTGCCGACGATAGTCCCTGCCACTAAACCCGTGCCGGCGCCGATCGCTGCTCCGCCGCCTCCACCAATTGCGGCACCAGCGGCCGCTCCCACTGCCGTGCCGACCGCGGCACTGCCAATTTGGCTATCGGCGCTGGCCTGATTCGGCGTTCCCCCCACTTGTCCGGTCGCGTATTGCTGACATTGATAATCGTCCTGGCGGAATTGCTCGAACGATAGGCCGGTGCCGGGTAGCGCCATCACACTGGGGCCTGAAGGCATATGGGCACAGCCGCTCAAGACTAGTGCCGCGAAGATTCCTGCTATTGGGTTTTTAGTATTCATGTTTGCGGTCTCCTGCTAATTTTGCGGCGCCGGCTCGACTTGTTGCCAGCCATTCGCACACTTATATGGACTCCTCCCCAATTGCCAGCCAAGATTCCCAAAAATAATGTTTCCAACAGAGATCGAGATTGCAGCCATATATTCGGTCTCTTGATGAAGGTGCTTGATTGACCTTCGGACCCTGATGAATCTATCCGCGCGCTTTTTCCACTAACACCTTAACGGTTTCTAAAGAACCTATGCGCTAAACGGGATTTAAAAGCACCGGTCTGACCTGTTGAATGTCATCACTTTTGAGTGACTTGCCTCCGCAATCTGTTGAACTCGTTTATAGCGTTTGCATCACCGGATTGAGAGTTGTCCACGCTTTGCCCGACGCCGGAACCCTTCTCTCGTGTGGAGGCGTTGGGCAAAGGGTGGGCAACTCGGACATCACTCAATCAAGCCACTTGGGCCGCATATTCGCCAGAGCCAGTGGCCAGTGCCCAGATAATCCGGGCATTCTTGTTAGCTAAGGCCACGGCGGCCTTGTTGAAGCCTCGCCGTTCGATTAAGGCTTGTAGCCAGCGGCTCAACGGGTCGCTCTTGTCGCCGCAGTATTTCAATACCGCCCGGGCGCCGTGGATCAACAAGGTGCGCAAGCGCCGATTACCCCGTTTGCTGATGCCGAGCAAGACTTGGCGGTCGCCGCTACTATGCTGTCTGGGCACCACGCCCAAACTGGCGGCGTAATCACGACTGGACGTATAACCTTTGCCATCCCCCACATCGGCGGCGGCCAAAGTGGCGGTGAGCGGGCCTATGCCCGGAATGGCAATCAGACGTTTGCTCAAGGCATTTTGCCGGCACAGCGCTTCGATCTGCCGATCCATAGTTTTGATGGCCTCATCAATCGCCACCAGGGCTTGATACTGTTCGGCAAACAGCGCGCGGCTGAGCGTCGACAGTTGCTTCTCGGCATCTTCCAACATCAACGGCAACTGTTTTCTGACCTGATGGGCACTTTTCGGCAACACCAGCCCGCGCTCGGCCAAATGCCCGCGAATCTGATTGATCAAGGCCGTACGCTCCTCGACTTTGCCTTGGCGAATGCCATGCACCATGGCCAGGTCTTGTTGTTCCATGTTTTTAATGGCCACCGTACGTTTGTTCGGTTGCCGCGCCGCCGTAAAGATCGCCTCGGCATCGTTGAAATCGTTTTTGTTGCCCACCACGAAGGCTTTCACGTAACGGGCGTTCAATAGCACGACCTCATGACCCAGTGCTTGGAACGACCGTGCCCAGTGGTGCGAACCACCGCAGGCTTCCAGCGCGATCAGGCTTGGTGGTAGTTGAGCTATGAATTCCAGGAGTTCCGAGCGCTTTAGTTTCCGCTTGATCGCTTTGCCCTCGAGCATCATGAACAGATGAAACACTTGTTTTGCTATATCCAAACCCACTACGTTACGATTCATTTCGGACTCCTCTTTGTCCCGTTTAAATTTTCGGGTGCATTGTGACACCGCTAGGGGTGAGGAGGAGTCCATGTCATCACCTTAACATAAGGATAGTAGCCGGCCGGATCGTTACAGTAATACCAATAGCCTTCTGCTAAGGGAGTGTTCTGGGGCTGGCTGCGCTCGCGCTCGATATAGACCGGGGGTTGCACCGGTACAGTGATAATCTCTCGCGGGTAATACGGATACGCCGGGTAGTAGGGATAAGCCGGGTAAAAGGGTCTGGGATACAGTGGCGCACCAAAGTAGAAGCCAAAACCCGGACGGAAATGTCCGCCAAAATGCCGGCCGCCGTGATGGTGAAACGGGTCGGCGCTCGCGCTTAGGGCCCATGCCGACAGTAAAGCTATCAGCGTGGCTGACAGCCACTTTTTGAGTTTAAACATACTTACCTCTCGTTTGCGTGCCGTATTGGAAACGGGATTTCAATCAGAACACTTAAACCACCTTCCGGTCGGTTGCTGGCGCTGATGCTGCCGCCATGCGCCTCGACAGCTCGATGGGCGATGGTCAGTCCCAGGCCGGTGCTGTGTGGTTTTTGCGCTCGACCACTGCGGAAAAACGGCTGAAAAATGGCCGTCAAATCCTGATCCGCGACCCCAGGGCCGTCATCGTCCACCCGAATTCTTAAGTGACGATTAGCGCTATCAAAATTGGCGGCAATGCATACCGTACCGTCGGCTTTACTGTGTTGCACGGCATTACGCAGCACGTTTTCGATAGCGCGATGCAATAGTTCGCTTTGGCATTCAACCTCCACGTCAACATCGCCGAGATACCTCAGTTCGATACGCTTCGGTTCAGCCTCGAAACGCACGTCGGCGACAATGTCGGCCAGCAGGTCGTCGAGATTGATGGCATCCAGTTTTCCTTGCGCAACGCCCGCTTCCAGCTTGGATAGCATCAATAGTTCGCCGACCAAATCGCTGATGCGTTGCGATTCCCGTTCGATGCGTTCCAGTGTGGCCGGCAATTTTTCCGGTTGTTGTTGGGCCAGGCCGATAGCGGCCTGAATGCGAGCCAATGGCGAGCGCAGTTCGTGAGACACATCGTGCAGCAGATGTTGCTGAGCATTAATTAGTGAGCAGATCTGTTGCGCCATATGGTCAAAGTCGCGACCCAGGTCCGCCAATTCGTCGCTCCGTCTACCCATTGCATGGCCGATGCGGGTATTCAGCCGGCCTTGAGCCACAGCGTTAAAAGCATCGCGCAGGCTGCGAATGGGTTTAGCGAAATACCAGGCCAATAATCCGCTGAACAGCAGGCTGGCCAAACAGCCGGAGACTATCGGTAAAATCGGCGCGGGCGGTTCGCGGTGCGGGCGAGGGCCGTGCTCATCAGGGTTACCGCTGGGCGGGGGTGGCCGGTCTCCCAGCATAGGGCCGTCGAGGCCAAATGCAGGCAGTCCGGGATCGCCCGGAAATGACGGCCGGAACGGGCCGCCAAAACCGTGCTCTGGCAGAGGCACGAAAAGCAGATAACGATGGCCGTCGTCGGCTGCAATCATTTGGATGGCATCCGGGTAGGCGTTTTTTCGATGTAAGGCTCTGGCCTGTTGTAATACCTCTGTCGCTAAGGGTCTGCCCAATAATTCCCGGTCCGTATCGTCTACCGCGTATATCGGTGGAAAGCGGGTGTTTTGCAAGGTCTGAATAAAATCATGCAAACCCTTGACGCCGCCATGCGGCAAGGTGCTGGCGGCCAGCTTGACCAGTGATGCGCGTCTGACATCGACGACATCGGCTGGCTTGGCCAACAGGTTTTGCTGCGAGGAGTGTCTGAGCCAGACTGCGGTACCCACGCCAATGCCTGCGGTTAATAGGGCCAGCCAAAACGCAAAGAAAAACTTCCAAAACAATCTGCCCATCTTATTCTTTGATCATCTGGTAACCTTGGCCGCGCACGGTCTGAATGTAGGAGCGGCCGTCCGGCTGGTTGCCTAATTTCTGGCGGATACTGCTCATATGCACATCAATGCTTCTATCGAAACGCGCCAACGGCCGGCCCAGAGCTTTTTCGGAGAGTTCGTTTTTGCTGACGACTCGGCCCACTTGACTGGCTAAGGTTTCCAGCAAATTGAACTCGGTGCTGGTTAGGTCCAGGTCTTGTTCGAACCAGGCGGCTTTGCGTTTTTCCGGCCACAGTGTCAACGGGCCGGCCATAATCGGTCCCGACGAGAGACTGGCGGCAGGCTGGGTTCGGCGCAAAATCGCCCGAATTCTGGCGACCAGTTCTCTGGGCGTGCAGGGCTTGGGGACATAATCGTCGGCGCCGGATTCCAAGCCAATGATGCGGTCCACGTCGTCGCCCTTGGCGGTAAACATCAGTATCGGCACCCGGCTTGCCAGGCGGATGCGCGCCAATATCTCGGTGCCTTTAATATCCGGCAGCATGATGTCCAAAATGACCAGTTGATATTCGCCGGATAGGGCAAGTTGCAGTCCGGATGCGCCGGTATGACTGACGTCCACCGCAAAACCTTCCTGCGCCAGATACTCCTGGAATAATCCGGCCAGTTCTACGTCGTCATCGATAATTAACACTTTGTGCATGGTTCTCGCTCGTTGGCTGTGTGTTCATCATCATAGCCCCGGCTTCTGCCGACAACCAGCGGGGTTTACCTGATTTTACACGGCACTAACAGCACTTAACTTCCGATTTGAAATACTGGCTACGACGAAATCGGACAGATTTTGTCCTTGGGTTTATCATCGTTTTTGCGGAGAGTGTTATGAAAAAATTAGTGTTAGTACTTGGCTTGTTACCCCTGACTGCAATAGCTGAGCCGCTGCATGGCGAGCGCCACGGTGGCGGCAAACCGCCGATGCATAGGTTTGGCGAAACGGACGGCGAACAACATTTGCCGAGATTTTTAAAAAATCTTGATCTCAGTGAAAAGCAGGAAGCGGATATTAAGAATTTAATGAAAAGCCGGTTCGGCGACGGGAAGGCCGGATTTAAAGACGAGCATTCGCTGCGAGCCGAATTGCACGCTTTGAGCTTTTCCGCCGATTACAATGAGGAAAAGGCCAAAGCTTTGCGTGAGAAATCTGCAGCGATGCATCAGCAGATGGCCCTGGAAAAATCCAAGCTTGATCATGACGTGTTTATGTTGTTAACGGATGCGCAGCAAGAAAAACTGCAAGCCGAAATCGGCAAATTCGAACATTGACTGAATCTGTTGTCCTTACACAGCCCGGTGCAGTGGCTGCTGGCAGCCGAGCACTCCGGATAAGGCGGAATTGGCAATAAATACAGTGTCTTTGTGAAACAGCCGAATTTCGGTGACGCACCAAGTTAGAAAATTGTTAATGACCAAACAGCCATAATTTCGTAAAATCACTTAAGTTTTTATCTATCAGGAACGGGATGAGTCGCAAGATTTATCCCGTTTTCTACATCTAAGGTGGCCAATCTTGAACAAACCTGCATTACTGGTACTAGAAGACGGGACGGTGTTTCACGGCATTTCGATAGGTGCCGACGGCTGTTCCGTGGGAGAAGTGGTTTTTAACACGGCACTGACCGGCTATCAGGAAATTCTCAGCGATCCGTCATATGCACGGCAAATCGTCACATTGACTTATCCGCATATCGGCAATGTCGGTACTAATCCTGAAGACGACGAATCCGCAAAAGTGTTTGCCAGCGGTCTGGTGATACGCGACTTGCCTTTGCTGGCCAGCAGCTGGCGTAAAGCGAAAACCCTGCCCGAATATCTGTGCGAGCACAACGTGGTGGCAATTGCCGACATCGACACCCGCAAATTAACCCGCTTGCTGCGCGACAAAGGCGCGCAACGCGGTTGCATCATCGCCGGCGAATCGGTTGATTTAGACGCTGCGAAACAGGCCATCAAAGGCTTTCCGGGCCTGAAAGGCATGGATTTGGCGAAGGAAGTGACCACCGCGCAAGCCTATGTCTGGTCCGAAAACGTCTGGAAGCTGGGCGAAGGCCATCAACAGGCGCCTGATTTGACCAAGCATGTGGTGGCTTACGATTTCGGGATCAAACGCAATATCCTGCGTTTGTTAGCCAACCGCGGTTGCGAGGTCACGGTCGTTCCGGCCAAAACACCGGCTGCCGAAGTGTTAGCAATGAATCCGGACGGCGTGTTTTTATCCAACGGCCCCGGCGATCCGGAGCCTTGCACCTATGCCATCGAAGCGATCAAAACCATCCTGGACAAAAAAGTGCCGGTATTCGGTATTTGTCTGGGTCATCAGTTATTGGCTTTAGCCAGCGGCGCGAAAACCGAGAAAATGAAATTCGGCCATCATGGCGCCAACCATCCGGTGCAAGAACTGGCAACCGGCCGGGTGATGATCAGCAGCCAAAACCACGGTTTTGCTGCCAGCGCCGACTCTTTGCCCGCCAATCTGAAAGCCACCTACGTCTCGCTGTTCGATGGTAGTTTGCAGGGCATTGCCCGCACCGACGTGCCGGCCTTTAGCTTTCAGGGGCATCCGGAAGCCAGCCCCGGTCCGCACGATGTCGAGTCTTTGTTCGACGATTTCATCGATTTGATGAACCAGCCTCGTTCCGCTTAAGTTTTATACAGAGTGATATGCCAAAAAGAACCGACATAAAATCGATTTTATTACTGGGTGCCGGACCGATTGTCATCGGCCAGGCTTGCGAATTTGACTATTCCGGTACCCAGGCTTGTAAAGCCTTACGGGAAGAGGGTTACCGGGTGATTCTGGTCAACTCCAATCCGGCGACGATCATGACCGACCCGGATATGGCCGATGCAATTTACATTGAGCCTATCGACTGGCAAACCGTCGAAAAAATCATCGAAAAAGAACGTCCCGATGCGGTGTTGCCAACCATGGGCGGCCAGACGGCGCTGAACTGTGCGTTGGCGTTGGACAAACACGGAGTATTGGCAAAATACGGCGTGGAGATGATAGGCGCGACCAAAGAAGCTATCAACATGGCCGAGGATCGCGCGCTGTTTAACGAAGCGATGGCGCGCATTGGTTTGGAAGTGTCCAGAGCCAAAGTCGCACACAGCATGGAAGAAGCGTTTGCCGCGCAGGAAGAAGTGGGTTATCCCACCGTGATTCGGCCCTCGTTTACGATGGGCGGTAGCGGCGGCGGCATCGCCTATAACCGCGAAGAGTTCATCGAGATTTGTGAGCGTGGCCTGTATCTGTCGCCGACCAGCGAATTGTTGATCGAAGAATCGATTTTGGGCTGGAAAGAATTTGAAATGGAAGTGGTGCGGGATTCTAAAGATAACTGCATCATTATTTGTTCGATCGAAAACTTCGACCCGATGGGCGTTCACACCGGCGACTCGATCACCGTCGCCCCGGCGCAAACCTTGACCGACAAGGAATATCAAATTCTGCGTAATGCCTCCTTGGCGGTATTAAGGGAAATTGGTGTCGATACCGGTGGTTCGAATGTGCAGTTTGCCATCAATCCCGACACCGGCCGCTTGATCGTCATCGAAATGAACCCCAGGGTGTCGCGCTCATCGGCGTTGGCTTCTAAAGCCACAGGTTTCCCGATTGCTAAAGTCGCTGCCAAACTGGCGGTGGGCTATACCTTGGATGAATTGCGCAATGAAATCACCGGCGGTGCGACACCGGCGTCGTTCGAGCCGTCCATCGACTATGTGGTCACCAAAGTGCCGCGTTTTGCCTTCGAAAAATTTCCGCAAGCCAATGACAGGCTGACTACGCAAATGAAGTCGGTCGGCGAGGTGATGGCGATTGGCCGCACTTTTCAGGAATCGTTGCAAAAAGCCTTGCGTGGCTTGGAAGTGGGTGTCGATGGTCTGGATGAAATTGCCGATTTGAACGACGCTAATAGCGAAGACACCATTCTGAAAGAACTGCGTTATCCCGGCCCGCAACGTCTTTGGTATTTGGCGGATGCGTTCCGTAGCGGTTTGAGTTTTGAGGATATTCATCAGGCCTCGAAAATTGATCCGTGGTTCTTGGCGCAGGTCGAGGACCTAATTAATACGGAAAAAACCTTGTCCACCAAAACCCTGGCAACTCTGGAACCGGGCGAATTATTGCGGCTGAAACGCAAAGGTTTTTCCGACAGACGTCTGGCCAAACTGCTGGAAACCAAGGAATCCGAAGTGCGCAGCGTCCGTCACAAAAAAGGCGTGCGTCCGGTTTACAAGCGCATCGATTCTTGCGCGGCGGAGTTTGCTTCCGATACCGCTTATCTGTATTCGACTTACGAACAGGAATGCGAGGCTAATCCGTCCGACAAGGAAAAAATCATCATCCTTGGCGGCGGCCCAAACCGGATCGGCCAAGGTATCGAGTTTGATTATTGCTGCGTGCATGCCGCGTTGGCGCTGCGCGAAGATGGTTACGAAACCATCATGGTCAACTGTAACCCGGAAACCGTTTCTACCGACTTCGATACGTCCGACCGTTTGTACTTCGAGCCTTTGACGCTGGAAGACGTGCTGGAAATTATCGAACTGGAAAAGCCCAAGGGCGTCATCGTCCAGTACGGCGGCCAAACTCCGCTGAAATTGGCTCGGGCCTTGGAAGCTGCTGGTGCGCCGATTATCGGTACTTCGCCGGATTCGATAGACTTGGCTGAAGACCGTGAGCGTTTTCAGAAATTGCTGGAGCGTCTGAATCTGTTGCAGCCGCCCAATGCCACCGCGCGTTCGGTCGAGCAAGCCGTTAATTCGGCTCGCGAGCTGGGTTATCCGTTGGTCGTGCGTCCATCCTATGTGTTGGGGGGGCGGGCGATGGAGATCGTGTTTAACGAAGAAGGCTTGCGCCGCTACATGAAAGAAGCGGTCAGTGTCTCCAACGATTCGCCAGTATTGCTGGATAGATTCCTGGACGATGCGGTCGAAATGGACGTCGATGCGATTTACGATGGCGAGACGGTGCTGATCGGCGGTTTGATGGAGCACATCGAGCAAGCCGGTGTGCATTCCGGCGACTCCGCGTGTTCGTTGCCGCCTTACGATTTGCCGGCGCATATGCAAGATCAACTGCGCGCCCAAGTCGCGAAAATGGCCGAAGCCCTCGGTGTGCGGGGTTTGATGAATACCCAGTTTGCGATTCAAGGCGAAACCATTTACGTGCTGGAAGTCAATCCGCGGGCCTCGCGTACCGCGCCGTTTGTGTCCAAAGCTACCGGTTATCCGCTGGCGAAAATCGCCGCGCGGGTAATGGTCGGTAAATCCTTGAAAGAACAGGGCATCACCGAAGAGCGTATTCCCGAGTATTTCTCGGTGAAAGAAGCAGTGTTCCCGTTCATTAAGTTCCCTGGCGTCGATCCTTTATTGGGGCCGGAGATGAAATCGACTGGCGAGGTAATGGGCGTGGGTAAGACGTTCGGCGAAGCGTTTGCCAAATCGCAACGGGCGTCCGGCGTGGACTTAAGTCACAGCGGCAAAGTTTTGATCAGTATTCGTGATGCCGACAAACCTAAGCTGCCGGAACTGGCCAAAATGCTGATCGACAAAAATTACGAGATTGTTGCGACGCGCGGTACGGCAAAGGTATTGAAAGAAGCCGGCATTGCTTGCAAGGAAATCTTTAAGGTCAACGAAGGCCGGCCCAATACCGTGGACATGATTAAAAACGGCGAGGTGCAGTTAATCGTCAATACCACCGAGGGTGTTAAAGCTGTGGCCGATTCGTTTACGATGCGTCGCGAAGCCTTGCAGCGCAAAGTAACCTATTACACGACAATGGCGGGTGCGCGTGCGGCTTGTTATGCCTTGGGTGAACTCGATGCCGGCGACGTGAATTGCCTGCAAGACTTGCATAAAACATTTTAACGGATGAATTTGAATTCAAGAGGGGAGCAGTAAATGCAAAAATTTCCACTGACAGTGGTGGGTGCCAACAAATTGCGCGCCGAATTGGAAGAACTTAAAACCGTGGTTAGACCGCGTATCATTCAGGCTATCTCTGAAGCACGTGCCCACGGCGATTTAAAAGAAAATGCCGAGTACCACGCGGCGCGCGAACAGCAAAGTTTTGCCGAAGGCCGCATCGCTGAAATCGAAGGCAAGTTATCCAACGCCAATATCATTGATGTCACTAAAACCGAAGCCAACGGCAAAGTAGTATTTGGCGCAACGGTGGAAATCGAGGATCTCGATTCCGGCAAAACGGTGACATATCAGATCGTCGGCGAAGACGAAGCCAACATCAAGGAAGGCCGCATTTCCGTGGGGTCGCCGATTGCTAGGGCATTAATCGGCAAGGAAGTTGAAGATGTGGTGACGGTAAAAGCGCCGGGTGGCAATATCGAATACGAGATTCTCTCGGTCCAATATATTTGAGGTGATTGGTTGATGGGGAGGAGCGCCTCCCCATTGACTTTATTTCTTGGGGTTCAAACGATAAATAACGGCTATTTGGCCAATAGATTGCACCAGTTCCGCCTTGGTTTGCTCGCAGATTTGATCTCTGATAGTGGCGCGCTCGTCTCTTTCCGCGCGAATTTTGACTTTTATCAGCTCGTGAGCGTCCAGCGCTACATTAATTTCTTTGATAACTGCTTCGGTCAAGCCAGCTTGGCCGATAATCACCACCGGATTTAGCGGGTGAGCTTCAGCTTTCAGCTTTTTCTTTTGAATAGGATTCACTCTGTTTCCTTAAACTTTAAAAACCCAGCAATTTTACACGAATAGAAAATATGGCACGCAGCAAAAGTAGCCAGCAATGGATGCAGGAACATTTCCAAGACGAGTATGTCAAGAAAGCGCAGGCCATGGGCTACCGCTCTCGCGCCGTGTTCAAGCTGATAGAAATCCAAGAAAAAGACAAAATCATAAAACCTGGTATTAATATAGTTGACCTAGGCGCTGCACCGGGCGGGTGGTCGGAATATGTCAGCAAAATCGTCGGTAAAAAAAATAAGGTGATTGCGCTGGATTTGTTGGCTATCGATCCTATTGACGGCGTGGATTTCATTCAAGGCGATTTCCGGGAAGGCAACGTGCTTGAGCAGCTCTATAAAGTGCTTGATGGCGAACCGGTTCACTTGTTATTGTCGGATATGGCCCCCAATATGAGTGGTAGCCGGGAAATGGATCAGCCGCGGGCGATTTATTTGGGCGAATTGGCCCTGGATGCCGCGCAACATATACTGGCTAAGGGTGGGACGTTTTTGATCAAGATGTTTCAGGGCGCTGGATTTGATGAATACTATAATCAAGTGCGTCAGCAGTTCAGCAGTGTGGTGATTAGAAAGCCTAAAGCTTCGCGGCCCAGAAGTAACGAAGTGTATATTTTGGCGAAAGGTTTTAAATAAAACTGCGAAAGTCGCCGTTCATAGGGCTATGATGGCGGTGGGATGCGAGTAGTCCTGATACAATTACTCGGTTTTTAAATTTTGAGGCCATTCCAGGCCGGAGCGCGTA
This sequence comes from Methylomonas fluvii, assembly GCF_014850975.1. Taxonomy (GTDB): domain Bacteria; phylum Pseudomonadota; class Gammaproteobacteria; order Methylococcales; family Methylomonadaceae; genus Methylomonas; species Methylomonas fluvii. Next base: position 2,020,220 of record NZ_JACXST010000001.1, read on the forward strand.
ACTTGAGCGATATGATTAAAAATTTAATTTTGTGGGTGGTCATCGCCGTAGTGTTGATGGCTGTATTCAACAGTTTCGGGTCGCGGGCGATTCGTAGCGACGCGACTTTTTCGTACTCGCAATTGATCGACGCTGTCAAAGCTGGACAAGTTCAGCAGGTTGCGATCTCCGATAATACTGTCAAAGGCAAAATGGTCTCCGGCGATAAGTTCAAGACTTATATGCCTAACGATCCGCATTTGATCGACGATCTGTTGGCTAACGGTGTGGAAATATCCGTTCAACCTCCCGAAGAGCCGTCCATGCTGATGCAAATCTTCGTATCATTCGGTCCTATTTTGTTGCTGATCGCGGTTTGGGTATTCTTTATGCGCCAAATGCAAGGCGGCGGCGTCGGTGGTCGCGGCGGTGCAATGGGCTTTGGTAAAAGCAAAGCGCGGATGCTGGATCAGGATCAAAACAAGGTGACTTTCGCCGACGTTGCTGGTTGCGACGAGGCCAAGGAAGAGGTCGAAGAAATGGTCGACTTCCTTAAAGACCCGGCAAAATACCAAAAATTGGGCGGTAAAGTGCCGCGCGGCGCCTTGATGGTTGGACCTCCAGGTACCGGTAAAACTTTGTTGGCCAGAGCGATTGCCGGCGAAGCGAAAGTGCCATTCTTCACTATTTCCGGTTCGGACTTTGTGGAAATGTTCGTCGGTGTCGGTGCCTCACGGGTGCGTGACATGTTTGAACAAGCGAAGAAGCATGCTCCTTGCATCATATTTATCGACGAGATTGATGCGGTTGGTCGTTCACGTGGTGCCGGCTTAGGTGGTGGTAACGACGAGCGCGAACAAACCTTGAACCAATTGCTGGTTGAAATGGACGGTTTCGAAGGTCACGAAGGTATTATCGTTATTGCCGCAACCAACCGTTCCGACGTGCTGGATAAAGCCTTGTTGCGTCCAGGCCGTTTCGACCGTCAAGTGGTAGTTGGCTTGCCTGATGTGAGAGGCCGGGAACAAATTCTTAATGTGCATTTGAAAAAAGTCCCTGCGGCGGATGACGTCAAAATCAAATATATCGCACAAGGTACGCCAGGATTTTCCGGTGCTGACTTGGCTAACTTGGTTAACGAAGCGGCCCTGTTCGCTGCGCGCTACAACAAGCGTTTGGTCAGTATGGTGGACTTGGAAAAAGCCAAGGACAAGCTGATCATGGGTGCGGAAAGACGCTCCATGGTGATGGACGAGAAAGAAAAGAAAATGACCGCGTATCACGAAGCCGGTCACGCTATCGTCGGTCGTTTGGTTCCTGAGCACGATCCTGTCTACAAAGTCAGCATCATGCCGCGTGGTCGTGCGTTGGGTGTCACGATGTTCTTGCCTGAGCGCGATCAATACAGCGCTAGCAAACGTAAACTCGACAGCATGATTTCCAGCTTGTACGGCGGCCGGATTGCCGAGGAATTGATTTTTGGCTGGGAACAAGTGTCTACCGGTGCTTCCAACGACATCGAGCGTGCCACCGAGTTGGCTAGAAACATGGTGACCAAATGGGGCTTGTCGCAACGTCTTGGTCCTTTGGCGTATAGCGAGGAAGAAGGTGAAATTTTCTTGGGCCGCTCTGTCACCCAACATAAATCTGTAGCTGAAGAGACTTCGCACACCATCGACGAAGAAATCCGGTCTATCATTGATAGAAATTACGAAAGAGCGGAAACGATTCTGAAGGAAAACGAAGATATTCTGCATGCGATGGCAGATGCTTTGATGAAGTACGAAACCATCGATAAATATCAGATCGATGATTTGATGGAAAGAAAGCCGGTGAGAGAGCCAAAAGGTTGGGAGGACGATACGCCGTCTTCCAGTGGCGGCATCAAAAATGATCATTGGGATCAAAAAGATACCGACCCATCAATCGGAGGCGCGGCCGAGCAAGGCTGATGCCTTAACGGCAAAAGCGAGAGAGGCTCCGGCCTCTCTTTTTTTTGGGATTTAGTTAAGAGAATTTGAGTATGGCAAAAAAATATTTTGGCACTGACGGTATCCGCGGCAAAGTCGGTGAATACCCTATTACTGCCGACTTCATGCTAAAGCTGGGCTGGGCGACAGGCAGAGTCTTTGCCAAGGAAGGCAGTGGTTTCGTGTTGGTGGGCAAAGACACGCGCATTTCCGGCTATATGTTCGAATCAGCGTTGGAAGCGGGCTTGTCGGCGGCTGGTGTGGATACCCGTTTATTGGGACCTATGCCCACGCCGGGTATTGCGTACTTGACTCGGACTTTAAGAGCCAGAGCCGGCATTGTGATCAGTGCTTCCCACAATCCATACTACGACAACGGCATCAAGTTTTTCTCGGTGGATGGCGCCAAATTGCCGGATGACGTAGAGCACCAGATCGAACAATATTTGGATGCGCCGATGACCACGGTGGAATCGGCAAAACTGGGCAAAGCCAAACGGGTCAGCGATGCCGCCGGCCGCTACATCGAATTTTGCAAAGCAACGGTGCCGCCGCATTTGGATTTTAAAGGCATGCGGATTGTTATCGATTGTGCCAATGGTGCGACATACCACATTGCGCCACATGTTTTCAGTGAAGTCGGGGCCGAGGTGGTTACGATTGGTGCTGAACCGGATGGTTTGAATATCAACGACGAATGCGGGGCGACCAAGCCGGAAAATCTGGCCGCTAAAGTACTCGAATTTCGCGCCGATCTGGGCATAGCGCTGGATGGCGATGGCGACCGGATTATCATGGTCGATCACAAAGGCGAGATAGTCGATGGTGACGAGTTGATTTACATCATTGCTAAATCACGCCTGGAAGAAGGCAAACTGTTCGGGCCCGTGATTGGCACGCTGATGTCAAATCTGGGCATGGAGCACGCGCTAAAAGCCGTCGGCGTACCTCTACTGCGTGCCAAAGTAGGCGACCGATATGTGATGGAAATGTTATCCGAGCACAAAGGCATGCTCGGTGGCGAAGGCTCCGGACATATTATCTGTCTGGATAAAACCACTACGGGCGACGGTATTGTTTCTGCCCTGCAAGTGTTGGCGGAAATGCAACGTACCGGCAAAAGCCTGAACGAGCTTAAATCCAGTATGAGCAAATACCCGCAAGTGTTGGTAAATGTTAAGACCGACAAAAAAGTCAAAATTGAAGAGATCGACAGCATCAAAAAAGCCGTGGAAGCAGTAGAGAAAAAACTGGGAGACCGGGGCAGGGTATTGCTGAGATCGTCCGGCACCGAGCCTTTGATCAGAGTGATGGTGGAAGGTGTTGATCAAGACGAGGTTGTGAGGTTTGCTAACCAACTGGCGGCGGATGTCAAGAAAGCGATTCCGGCTTGAACTAAAAGGTTTAACTCGATATTATATGCGGTCTTATTTAGCTCGGAGGATGTAATGCGTCGGTCTTTGATTATGGGTAACTGGAAAATGAACGGCTCGCTGGAAGATGGGCAAAAACTTGCTCAAGCTTTGGCTGAAGGTCTTGGTAATGTTCAGCAAGAAGTAGCGGTTTGCGTTCCTTTCGTCTATTTGTCAGATATTCGTAGCGTATTGGCTGCATCCCCCATCGCATTGGGCGCGCAAAATGTTGCCGACCAAGCATCCGGTGCTTATACCGGCGAAGTATCAGCAGCAATGCTGAGCGAAGTCGGTTGCAAATATGCCTTGGTGGGTCACTCCGAGCGTCGCAGCTATTACGGCGATACCAACGAATCGGTTGCCAAACGTTTTTGCCAAGCCTTGAGCAAAGGTGTAGTGCCTGTGCTGTGCGTTGGTGAAACTCTTGAAGAGCGCGAGCAAGACAGAACCTTCCAAGTGGTTGACGAACAATTGGACGCCGTGATTGCCGCCGCAGGCATCGAAGCGTTCGAAACCGCTGTCATCGCTTACGAACCTGTTTGGGCTATTGGTACCGGCAAAGTGGCGACCGACGAGCAAGCGCAAGAAGTACACAAGTACATTCGTCAGCGGATTGCCGATAGAAATCCGGTAATCGCGGAAAAAGTACAAATTTTATACGGTGGTAGCGTCAAGCCAGATAACGCAAAAGGCTTGTTTGCAATGCCGGACATTGATGGTGGTTTGGTGGGTGGTGCATCTCTGGATGTAAAAGGCTTCCTGCAAATTTGCCATTCGGTTTAGTTTCATCCGATTAAGGTCTTTATGTTGTACCAAATCATAATAATTATTCACATCTTCCTGGGTATAGGCATCGTTGGCTTAGTCCTGATGCAACAAGGAAAAGGCGCTGATGCAGGCGCGACTTTTGGAGGCGGCGCGTCCGGTTCGGTATTCGGCGCTCAAGGTTCCGCCTCATTTTTGTCCAGAACCACGGCTATTTTCGCCACCTTGTTTTTTATTACCAGCCTAGGTTTGGCCGTGTTAAGCGGCTATCAAGGTAAAAAAACCGACGTCATATTGGATTCGACACCTGCTGCTGAACCCGTTAAATCTGATGTACCGTTAACGCAAGGCGTGCCTGCGGACGGCAGCTTACCGATTCAGGATGTTACCTTGCCTGAAGCGCCGGCTATCAAAGAAGTCGAAAAGCCAGCGGCAAAATAAGTTAGCAACAAATAAAGCCGACGTGGTGAAATTGGTAGACACGCCATCTTGAGGGGGTGGTGACGCAAGTCGTGGCGGTTCAAGTCCGCCCGTCGGTACCAAACAAGGGTTTTAAGAAGCCCAAAGAAGTACAGAAACCCGCAAGCTGCAAGGCTTAGCGGGTTTTTTGTTGTCCAATTAGGTTCAATAGGGTGTATTGACATACCGTCATGTTGAGCGGTACAAATGACGGTACATTACAAGTTGCCTAAGTTGATACCGTCATGCCGTTATCTGATCCAGCCATAAAAAACGCCAAATCCACCGAAAAGCCTTACAAAATGCCTGATGAAAAGGGCATGTATTTGTTGGTTAATCCCAATGGCGGCAAATACTTTAGGCTTGATTATCGCTTTGGGGGCAAACGCAAAACTTTAGCGCTTGGTGTTTATCCTGAAACTAGTTTGAAGCAAGCTAGAGAAAAAAGAGATACTGCCAAAAAGCAAATTGCGGACGGTATCGATCCATGCGCTATCAAGAAAGAAGACAAGATCACACAAGATCATACATTCGAAAAAGTGACTCGTGATTGGTTCGCTTCAGTCAAACATACAGTTAGGGAAATCACGCAGCAAAAGAAAATCAGAAGATTCGAGCGATTTGTCTTTCCAGTGATTGGAAACATGGTTCACGCTGAAATCAAATCACCTGATGTTTACAAGATCATCAAGCCATTAATCGCAAAGCGTCAATTAGAAACTGCACACAGAGTACATAGTGAGATCGGCGCGGCGTTCGCCTATGCAATTGCTCACGGTTTTACCGATTATGATCCTGCTCAAGCAGTGGCTGGACAAATACCTGCTCAAAAAGTTAAACATCGAGCGGCGCTTACCGAGCCTAAAGATGTGGCGCAATTGCTAAGGGATATTTGCAATTATCAAGGTACGTTTGTTGTGCAATGTGCGTTCAGATTATCCCCTTATTTATTTCAGCGGCCTGGAGAAATCAGGCAAATGGAATGGAAGGATGTTGATCTTGATGCTAAGGAGTGGCGGTATTTTGTTACTAAAACAGAAGTGCAACACATTGTACCGTTATCGACTCAGGCTGTTGCAATATTGGAAGCGGTCAAACCGCTAACTGGTGCCGGGCGATATGTGTTTCCATCTAGCCGAGGCGATGGCCGGCCAATGTCGGATAACACCATAAGAACTGCGCTTAAATCGCTGGGCTATGACAGCGATGCTATGACCGCGCACGGCTTTAGAACAACAGCATCAACACTGTTAAACGAACAGGGCTGGAGTCCAGACGCTATTGAGCGGCAGCTTTGCCATATGCCAAGGGATGCGGTTAGAGCTGCTTACAATCGTGCTCAGTATTTAGAAGAACGGCGACGGATGATGCAAAGCTGGGCTGATTATTTGGATAGCCTAAAAGCGGGGGCGCAGGTCATACCGTTCAGGAAAAGTAATTGAACATGATATAATTAATGTAAGCCGGATAGCCCGACGGGGCAACAAGCGGGATTCGTCCCCCGTTTCCGGTTAAACCTTTTTTGGACAACATCACGCCATGACGGAGGGCGCTTGATACTTGAAGCATCTATTCAGGTTGATCTACCAGTTCAGGCAGAAGAACTGGCATTACAAGTTAGAGATTTCAAAGTAGCTAGTCGATCAGGTAAAAAACAAACAGCCTGGTTTTTTCGATGTGTAAACAGTCCTTCATTTGTACGATGGAACAATCGCGAGCTGATTGGCAGAAGGCTTAACGAAGTTGAATTCGCGGCTGTGGCAGCGCGATCATATTCGGCCCTGTTCGAACTAAGCAAAGAAGATATACCTCGTTGCCCACCATCACTAGTGGCTAAAAAATCCAGCCAAGCCGCAAGGCTATTGGATGCAATGCCCCACTCCACTTTGTTGCCGGGTTACGCCAAGGAAGATGTTTTTTTAAAAGGTCTGGCCGATCTTTCAAAATGGACTGCCGAATCAATACCTTCGGGTTTTAACGGAAAAGGCAAGCCAGCGTTACGTTGGTTGATTGCCAAAATCGCTGAAGAGTTTTGTTATTCGTTTTCTATGCCTCCCTCTGTTGCAATCATTGGCGATCTGGTCAGAATTGGATGGCCGGCAGTCGAAGATAGATCAATCCGCAATACAGCAAATGATGAAATGCTTACTCGAGTTATTGAGGTGGCGGCCCTCAGGCGGATTCATGACAACAATTCAAAAACTATTAGCCATCAAGTCATATCGGCATTTTCATCAAAAAAGGAACCGGCACCACTAAATCAATCAACTCCTGAAATTCAAACCTCAAAACCAACAGGCGATTGCGAGATTCTGGAGTTGATGGAAAAGCAGGCAAAAGCATTAACTGATAGTAGTGATAGACGAAGGCTTATTTCGATAATAAATGCCATTCGATACGAAAATGGCTATATGTCAGATAATGAAGGAAACTAAATTCATGTTTTTTTGATTTTGGTTTCCCTGTTCAAGCGAGAATCAACCAAAACCAGAAAAATGTAATCATGTACAACGAGCATCACAGGGGTGCACTACATGGTTATTCGTCCTCAACTACCGGAAACCGGTTTTTTGCGTCTCAAGCAAATAGTCGGCGATCCAAAAGCAGAGCCGCCTATACCGGCAATTCTACCTATCAGCAGAACATCGTTTCTCAACGGCGTTAAATCCGGCAAATATCCAAAGTCCATCAAACTGGGTGAGAGAACTACCGCCTGGAGAGTTGAAGATATTCGCGAACTGATTAACAGCGTGGGAAGTTCCGCATGAAAAAGTCTCTTCAAATTACCAGCTTCAAACTGGCCGTTAATCGAAAATTACAGCAATACCTTTTCGTTACTCAGAGACGTATAAAAGTTGGGTTGATCCATTTGGCTGACTGGTTATCCATTCTACCAATGTAACCCAATTTGCATTGATGGCAAAGAAAAACAAGGTAAAGCTTAGTTTTGATCGACGAGGCGGGGTCTTAGTCGTTTCCAGAGTAATGCGCGAGTCATATGCGTATGAGTCGATGTCACCGACAGCCAAGGTCTTAATGGATTTATTGCATATGCAATGGCGCAATGATAGGCCGGTTGCCTATGGCGTTAGAGAAGCGGCTAAGAAAATCGGCTGCAAACCTGAAACAGCCGGTAAGGCATTTAAGGTGCTCGAGGAGCGTGGCTTTATTGTTCGTGAAACTGAATCTCTGTTTAACAGTAAAACTGGTAGCAAAGCCCGCGAATGGCGTTTGACCTGGATGCCATTCGAATATCGCGAGCCAACCCACGACTGGGAGAAATGGCAACCGTGCAATTAAAGCAACCGTACCGAAAAGGGGAACACATATCTAATTTGTATGCTCCATTTCGGTACACAAAAATATTTCAATCTAATTTGTGTACCGTTCTGGGGTACGCAAAAGGCAAAATTCAATGACTTGCAAAACCATTGCATGCTCCTTATTGGGACACACCTACTATAACCATACCTATATAGAAAAGAGGCGGTATCACTGGGCGAATGGAAGCAGGCTGATTTGGTCATTGAGAAAAAATAATGGCTAAACGACCTAATTCAAATTTAGCAAAAATCCATCGTAGCTATACGGTGGAAGAAGTAGCCGATTTGTTTTCTGTACATAAAAACACCGTGCGGGCATGGATAAAAGACGGATTGGCGATTAATGACAATAAAAGGCCATTGTTAATTCTGGGTTCCAGTTTGCGTGGTTATTTGCAAGCCAAAAGAGCAAGCAATAAGCATAAATGCCTGCCCCATGAAATTTATTGCTTGCGCTGCAAAACACCTAAATGTCCCGCAGAAAATATGGTGGATTATGAAGCGATTAACGCCAGTAACGGGCGGCTCATTGGTATCTGTCCTTGTTGCAACAGCATCATTAATAAGTACCTTAGAGGCGATCAAATCGAACATATTCGGGGCAAACTGGACATCACATTACCGAAAGCACTGAAACACATAAACGAGAGTTCTAAACCCCTCTTAAACAGTGACTTTAAATAGTGAGTTGAAATCATGACAAAACACAATCCCGATAATGAGCGCATCAAGCGCAAATATTTCATATTTTTGAAAGAAGCCAAGCGCCAGAATGAAAGTTCAGTCGATGCGGTTGCCAAGGCGATCAGTCGCTTTGAAACCTATACAAAGTATCGCGATTTTAAGGCGTTTCATTTTGAGCAAGCGGTTGGATTTAAAAACCACTTAGCCAAACAAACCAACCAGCAAACCGGCAAGCCACTGAGCAAATCAACGATGCATTCCGCTCTTGGACAGTTGAAAGCCTTTTTCCAATGGTTAGCCATGCAGCCCGGCTATAAATCCCGCATAAGCTACACCGATACGGAATATTTCAACTTATCGGAAAAAGAGGTGCGGATTGCTACGGCGAGGCGTGAAACCGCAGTACCCACGTTGGAGCAAATTAAGCACGTCATTGAATCCATGTCTAACAACACGGCCATAGAGCGCCGTAACCGCGCCCTGATTGCCTTTACCTTGTTGACTGGTGCGAGAGATAGCGCCATTGCTTCTATGAAGCTAAAACACGTCGATATGGTTGGAAACTGCGTTTTTCAGGATGCCAGAGAAGTGGACACCAAATTCAGTAAGACCTTCACCACTTATTTCTTTCCCGTCGGCGACGAAATTCAGCAAATCGTTGATGACTGGGTGCGCTACCTGAAAATAGAGTTACTCTGGGGCAATGATGATCCATTATTTCCCAAAACCAATGTCATAGTAGGTGAAGACAGGGTTTTTAAACCGGCAGGACTGCAACAAGCCCATTGGCGTAATGCGTCACCGATACGGACGATTTTTCGTGAGGCTTTCGAAACGGCAGGCTTACCGTATTTTAATCCACACAGCTTTCGCAAAACTTTGGTGACGTTGGGGCAACAGATTTGCCAAACACCAGAGGAATTTAAATCCTGGAGCCAAAATTTAGGCCATGAAGATGTTTTAACGACCTTATACAGTTATGGCGAGGTACAACAACATAGGCAAGGCGAGATTATTCAGCAGTTAAAGTTGCCACGATCTACTGTCAACCAAAACGCTGATGAAATTGCCAGGGCGGTGGTTAAAGCAATGGCGAATCAAAAAATACACCAACACCTGGGATTGCTGCAAAGCTGAAAATCATCGATAGCAAATTTTCAGCGATAGAGTTGGCGCTGATAGCAACTACAAATACGGCTGTTGCAGTGTGACTAAACTGAAAGCAACGGCTATTCCGGCTGCAATCGATGTTACCATTCGCGCCAAAATCGTAATGCCCAAATCCTAAGGAAGATAATGAATTTAACCGAAATTGCTCGACATGCAGCCGAACAAAGACAGAAGTTGGCCGAAACCGTCTATGTAATAGAAAATCATATCGTTATAAATGTCGGGGATGAGTACAACATAGCTATCAATCGCTGTGATACTTCCGAAAAACTCTTACATTGGGTCTGGCACTTGTGCGAAAAAACCTGGATGACGCCGGAAATCTTGCGATATTTCATTGAGGTTGCCTGCAAACAAAGCGGAATCAAAATGCAAGAGTCATAAGCTTTTGTGATGCGGGTTTGTCCATAGAACCAAACCCAGCGAAATAGCTTAGCAATTCAAATACCCCATCAACCCGCGCTATCGGTCGATAGGAGCGACATACAGACCAACAGGATTAACCCATGCCGGAACTGCACTTTAAAGGTAAGGAATACGTTTACAATCATCATTTGAATGTGCCGTTTCGGCCGTTAATCGCTCAGCCGGATAAATCCATCGGCGAGAATTCGGGCAATCTGATCATCCACGGCGACAACCTCCATGCGTTAAAGGCGTTACTACCGCATTATGCGGGCAAGGTAGACTGTATTTTCATCGATCCGCCCTACAACACTGGCAACGAAAACTGGTGTTATAACGATAACGTCAACAGCCCGATCATTCGCGAGTGGATTGACAGCAATCCGGTGAATAAGGAGGACATGCTAAAGCACGATAAATGGCTGTGCATGATGTACCCGCGCCTGAAGTTGTTGCATGAATTGTTGGCGGACACCGGCAGTTTCTGGATGACGCTCGATGATAATGAAATCCACCGGGCACGGATGGTGCTGGATGAGATTTTTGGGGAGGAGAATTTTGTTGCTACTTGTATTTGGCAGAAAAAATACAGTACAAAGAGCGATACACGGTTTTTTTCTGAGTCGCACGAATATCTGCTGGTCTATGCCAAGGATGTTGACCGGATATTTTTTGAAGGACTGACTCGAACGGAAGCTCAGGATGCTGCATATAAAAACCCTGACAACGACTCCCGTGGTGATTGGGCATCGGACAATCTACTCCGCAGCGAAGCAAGAGGCTACGCCATTTATCCTGTGACCAGCCCGAATGGCGAAATATACTTGCCACCCCCTGGAACAAGCTGGCGATACAACAAGGAAAAATTAGACGAATTGTTGGCCGACAACCGTATTTGGTTTGGGGTAGATGGCACGGCACGACCGCGCTTGAAGAGATTTTTGTCCGAAGTGCAACAATCCGTTCCTGCACAGACTATTTGGGGTTATTCCGAAGTAAACCATAGCGACGGTGCAAAAAAATACCTTGCCGAGGTGTTTGGTGGCAAAGGCGCGCCGTTTGCGACGCCGAAACCTGTGGAGCTAATGAAGCGTGTTCTCCAAATCACCACAGATAAAGATTCTGTAATCCTCGACTCCTTTGCCGGCTCAGCCACCACCGCCCATGCAGTCCTAGCCCAAAACGCCAAAGACGGCGGCAATCGCAAGTTTATCTTGGTCGAATGCGAGGATTATGCCGACAACCTGACTGCCGAACGGGTGCGCCGGGTCATCAATGGCTATGAATTTGATGGTACGCAAAAGGAAGAATTACACCGCGAGAAAATTACCTGGAGCAATTTCAGCAAGGACGGGCCGCGCCATAAGCTGTTGCAGCATGTGCAAAGTATCGAGAATATCGACGGTTTGCGCTTCGATAACATCAAGAAAGAAATCAAAGATGGCGAGTTGATCGTCACCGGCGAGAAGAAAATCACCGAAAAAGTGGCTGGCTTGGGCGGCGGCTTTACCTTTTACACGCTGGGCGAACCGCTTGACATCGATAAAATTCTGACCGGTGAAACCCTGCCGGATTATTCGGCCTTGGGTGCTTGGTTGTTTCATACCGCGACCGGCCAACCCTTGAATGTCGAACAAATCGATGCCGAACGCTGGTATTTGGGCTGTAGTAGTCAGTATCACGTCTGGCTGATTTACCAGCCCGATCTGGACTTTTTGAAGTCGCCACAAGCCGCTTTGACTTTGAGCGCGGCGGAAAGCATAGGCCAAAGCCATAAAGATAAATCCCACCTGGTTTTTGCCGCCGCCAAGTACGCGCCCAATCGCTTGCTGTTACCGCTAGGTGTGGAATATGCGCCGTTGCCGTTCGCGTTGTACCGCATTGAAAAGGACTAAATGATGGAGTTAAAGGATTACCAGCAAACGGTTTTGAAGACCCTCGATGACTATCTCGATACGTTGAGAACTCAGCAAACCAAAGCCCAAAAAATTCAACAGGCCAATGTACTGGAAACCGACCCGGATTTAATTCGCCCTGTGCCGGATTATCCCAAAGAGACTTGGGATATGATGCGGAAAGCAGGCAAACTGCCTTTGGCGAGAACCAATATCCCATTTAGTCCGCGTATTGATGGTATTGGCCGCGCCGTGCCATCGGTCTGTTTTAAAATCCCTACCGGCGGAGGTAAAACGATTTTGGCCGCTCATGCGGTGTCTAAGATTCAAAGCCGATGGTTGCAGCGCAATCATGGTTTTGTGTTGTGGATCGTGCCAAATGAGTCGATTTATACCCAAACGCTTAAAGCCTTACGCGACCGTCAACATCCCTACCGGCAAATTCTCGACCGGGCCAGCGCCGGGAAAACCAAGATACTGGAAAAACAGGATGGGTTGAATAGCCACGATGTAGATAGTCAATTGTGCGTAATGCTGTTGATGTTGCAATCAGCCAATCGGGAAACCAAAGAATCATTGCGCTTATTTCGTGACCGGGGCAACGTGCACGGTTTTTTTCCGTCAGCAGATGATGTGTTGCTGCATGCCGAGCTGTTAGATCAAATACCGAATCTGGACGTGTATGGCGATAGCGCCAACATTGGCGCAGTTATTAAGGAATCGTTGGGTAATGTTTTGCGCTTGACTCAGCCTGTGGTGGTGTTGGATGAAGGCCACAAGGGTTATTCCAAGCTGGCACTGCAAACTTTATACGGCTTTAACCCGTCTTTTGTGTTGGAGCTGACCGCCACGCCGGTGGACAGAACCAGCGACACGCCGCCGATGTATAGCAATTGGCTGGTAGATGTGCGCGGCACCGATTTGGATAAGGAAGACATGGTTAAACTGCCGATTAACGTCACCGTGCGCGGCGGCGATGACTGGCGGGTTTGTCTGCGGGAAAGCGTGGAACGTTTGAACGTTTTGCAGCATCAGGCAGAGCATTTACGTGCGGAAAGTGCGCGTTATATTCGGCCCATTTGTTTGGTGCAGGTGGAGCGTACCGGCAAAGATCAGCGTGACGGCTTACGGGTGCATGCTGAGGATGCCAAGGATTATTTGCTATCACTTGGAATAAGCCAAGAACAAATTGCGATTAAGACTTCCGAGAAAAACGAACTGAATCAGCCGGAAAATCTGGACTTGTTCAGCCCGACTAATCAGGTTCGTTTCATCATTACTAAACAGGCTTTGCAGGAGGGCTGGGATTGCTCGTTTGCTTATGTACTGTGCTCATTGACACCAGTGAGTAGTAGCGGCGCGATGACGCAATTGGTTGGCCGTATTTTGCGACAACCCGATGCGACCAAAACAACGATACCGGCATTAGATGAATGCTATGTATTTTGCTTCCATTCAAAAACCGGTGAAGTTGTTGATGCCATTCGCAAGGGACTGGAGCAAGACGGCATGGCGGATTTGGTTGCCAGTATTCGAGATGCTGGTGGTGAAGGTGGTAGCGGCAATATTGGCAGAACGATCATGCCGCGTGAGAAATTTCTTAAAACCAAAATTTACCTGCCGAAAGTGTTATGGATTGATGCGGATAAAGTGCGGGATTTGGAATATGAAACCGATATTTTGTATCGCATCGACTGGAGCGAAATCAATCTTGAAGGTTTGGCGGCAACTTTGCCTAAAGCGGTTCAGGCGGCCACAACCCAAGTTGTCCGAATTGGCCTAGAGGATGATCCCAATAGCAAGGATTTTATCCAGTCTGAAACCGTGAAAGCGGAAGAGGTGGATGCGGATTTTGATCCGGCTTATGTCACGCGGGCTATTGTCGATGTCGTGACAAATCCCTGGATAGCACGTTCTCTGGTTGGCAAGGTTTTAGCTGATTTGGAAAAGTTGCAGTTGTCCGCAATCGACTGGGCGGCCATGACCAGTGTCATGATCGAGAGTTTGCGAGCACGTCTAAGCAAAGAACGCGACCGATTGGCGGAAGTTGTGTTTTTGCGGGAAGTGCAAGCCGGTCGGATTCAATTTCGTTTGCGCACGGATAAAAACAACTGGCGTATGCCGAATAACATACCGACGCAAAGGCAACCTGATAGCCCGCTTTTACAGCGCGGTGATGGCAAGGTTGTTGAGCATAGTTTTTTCGATCCGGTTTATAGAGATGATCTAAACGGCTATGAACAGAAAGTGGCGACTTATTTGGATAGCGAAAAAGCCTTGAAATGGTGGCACCGCAATGTCGCCAAATCTCAATCAGGCTATGGTTTACAGGGATGGCAGAAACACAAAATTTATCCCGACTTCATTTTTGCCCTATCCCATCAGGATGGTCATGAGCGGTTTATGGTGCTGGAAACCAAAGGCGACCATTTGAATAATCCTGATACGGCGTATAAGAAAAAACTGCTGGAAGTCTGTACAGATGCCTTCCAATTGGAAACGCTGCAATCCGCCGGTGAGTTGGAGCTATTGGACGACGACGGGGTAAAGGTACGCTGTGCTTTGATTTTTGAAAGCACTTGGCAAACGGATTTGGCTAAGTTGATTGAGGATACTGTGGATGTGGCGCAGTAATGCCTGAAGTTATCTATAACCTGTTTGTCTATACCGATGGGAAAATCGTAACCGATTTGGGATTTGTCCAATATAACATCGTCGAAGATGGTTCTGATGAAAAAAAGATTGAGTTTTTAAGGGCGCGGGCCTTGTTAGATCATGGTGGGGCGTACAAGGCAAAGGTCGTTAGTCCTGAAATCAACTTGGAGAGTTATTATTCTAAACACCGGCTAGGTACGGCTCTAGCTATGTTTGAAGAGTTTTTCCAACTTGTTAATGCGCCACCTGATCCATTGTTTGCAATGACTGTTGTCGAAAACGGTGAGGTAAAGATTAGTTATTCCTATACTGGCTCGACTTTAGATTTAAGTGATAAAACAGCAGGTTTCGTAGATTACTTAGTTCATTACACTTCTGAAAATCGAATCGACTTTGGGCAAATGTTTGAAGATGATTACTTTAAGGCTATCAAGCTATTATTTAATAATGGTTTTTTGGTGTCCAGCGCGAAATTATTAATGGTTTTTGTGGATACTGTGGCGTTTGTAGAGTTTGGTGACGAACAGGGGAGTTTTGTTAAATGGCTAGATGCCTATACTTCACTCAGTTCAATTGACCTTGAAGCAAGTGAACTATGGGAATTTCGAAATGGTGTACTTCACATGTCGAATCTGCATTCTCGGCGGGTACTATCTGGCAAAGTGCAGCGCCTTGTCCCTTGTGTAAATTTGGGTGCAACTTTATTCGATAAGGTGCGCAATGAGAAACAGTTTGATTTGTTAAGCCTGATTGAGATCATTGTCACTGGGGTTGGTAAATGGGTAGAGACTTACAACGTGGACAGTTTGAAACTTGAAAAATTTGTTGAGCGTTATGACACAGTTATTTCTGATGCTCGAAAAGCATATCGACCGGTAGCAATTTAGGATAAATTTTATCTCATGGAAGCTTCGAAAAACGCAATTTGAGTGTGTTGCCCCAGTTGATGAGAATAGGGGGTAAGATTGGCGATTGGCGGTATATTTGACGGTATTAAAAAATTTAACAATTAATTTATTTATGTTTATCAGTATTTTAGTCGATTAATTCAAGACCGCCCGTCGTACCAAACAAGGGTTTGAAGAAATCCAAAGAAGTGCAAAAACCCGCAAGCTGTAAGGCTTAGCGGGTTTTTTATTGTCCAATTGTGTACAGTTAAATGCAATGAAGTCCAGTCCAGTACAACAAAATTTGTTGTACTGAGCGTTGTACTGGCAAAATATTGCAATTCCAGTACAACATTTGGTAAAGCAAAATGGCTATCAAACTCAATAAAGACGCGGTTTACAGGGCTGCCAAGGTACAACAAAAGGAGTGATGGTGGTGGCTTGTCGCTACTCGTGAAAAATGACGGTACGAAAAGATGGCAGTTTGATTATCGGTTTGAGGGCAAGCAAAACAGGCTAGGTTTTGGCACCTTCCGGATACCACCTTAGAAAACGCTAGGCGGCAAGCAGAGGACGCAAGGCAGCAAATTGCCGAAGGAATCAATCCCGGCGAAATTCGCAAACAAGCTAAAGCGGCCAAGCAACTTGTTAGACAGAACGAGAACCGCCAAAAAGAAGGTTTGCCGATTTTGGATAGTTTCGCCGATGTAACCCGGCAATGGCTGGCGTCTATCGAGCATCTAATAAGTTCAACTACTCACATAAAAAAAATCAGTCGAATAGAGCGCTTGGCGTTTCCCTCGTTGGGCGATAAACCCATAAAGGAAATTAAATCAGCCGATGTACTGGCAGTCTTAAAACCGTTGATCCAAAAACAGCAACTTGAAACGGCGCACCGATTACATGCGGAAATCAGTTCGATATTTGCTTACGCCATTGTGCATAACTTAACCGAATACGATCCAGCACAACCCGTAGCCAAACAGATTCCGGCGCAAAAGGTTAAACACCGGGCGGCCATTATCGATCCTAAACAGGTAGCACAATTGTTGCGGGACATATCCAATTATCAAGGTACCTTTGTCGTGCAATCGGCATTTCGATTATCACCGTTGTTATTTCAACGTCCAGGTGAAATCCGGCAAATGTACTGGGATGATGTTGACTTAGTGGCGCGAGAATGGCGACCTTACATCAGCAAAACCGATTTTCATCATATTGTGCCTTTATCGACGCAAGCTATAGCTATCCTGGAAGCCATTCAGCCACTAACCGGCGGTGGGCAGTATGTATTTCCGTCAAGCCGTGGTGATGGGCGCCCAATGTCTGATAACACTATCCGCACGGCGCTTAAATCGCTTGGTTACGATTCTGACGTAATGACGGCGCATGGATTCAGAACCACGGCCTCAACCCTACTTAATGAACATGGTTGGTCACCGGATGCGATTGAGCGGCAGTTGGCCCACGCGCCACGTGATCAAGTGCGAGCGGGCCTACAATCGGGCGCAATATTTGGATGAAAGGCATCGGATGATGCAAGCCTGGGCTGATTACCTGGATAGCGTCAATGCTGGAGCGCAAGTGCTACCTATTAGGACAATAAAATGACAATTAGCTATTCAATAGAACAGTTAAAACCTCGTCTAAATAATGCTGCCCATCAAAATGTTTATGTAAGCAGGTGTATGATCCATAAACAACACATGCCGCGCTTCCCAATACTCCCGGTCATAACCCATCGCTTCAACCAGTTGAAAACGAGTAGGCGTAACGATAAAGCTTTCCAAGCGGATATTGTCTTTATCGGCTAAACGCTGCTCGATGTCTTTAATGGTCTTATGAAACTGCACTTTCGGATGCTCAGGCCCTTCGTGAGCGATACCGTGTGGCTCAATGAAGGCGACCACTTGTTGATCGCCCTTGATGGCCCACAGAATGAAATCCGGGTAGAAATTACCGGCCTCGAAAAAACCGATACCACTGCCGCGTGACTTATTCCTTAGGAGGAAAATTGACGTTTTGTTTTCGGTGAGCTTGGCTTCGTTATTTTCCAGCCAAGCCATCAAATCGACCACAAAGTTCTTCTCGCTGTCGTTCAGAGAAACCGGGGCAATCGTAATCGGGCAACCGCGCTCGGCATACAGCAAGGGTTGGTATAAATGATGACTCAATACGATGGCTTTCAACTGGCCCGCTTCAATCAGCTTGGGTGTTTTGGATTGCCAGTTCGCTGCGACTTCGGCCTTCAGCTTTTCGATGTCGTCAATCAGTTGCTGTTCGGTGGCATCGACAATTAACTGGTAAGACTCGGAGTCAGTGGGCAAATTGCTGTCGCCATTCTCCAAATCCCGGTATTGCAACCTCGGTCGAATAAACTCATCAACACAATTCAGGTAAAACCGCTTGCTGTATTTTTTCAATAACTCCAAGGCAATTTGATTCCAGACCCGCACGTTGGCAAAACTGTTCATCGCCATCAAATGTTTGGGAACCAATAGTAAGTACCAATCAGCACGCCTTAACAAACCCGGAATGGCCTGTGGAGTGATGATCAGGCTGTACAGATTTTCTCTGGCCTTATATTGCTCCAGGTCGAAATACAGCTTGTTAATGTCCAAAAAGGCAATCTGCTCGTCGGTAAACACTGCCTCGTTGACGTTCACGGCAGCCGCCGCGCCGGCATTGACTGCCCGCGCGACTATCGCCTGAATTTTGGGATACCAATCGACTTCGACCCGGCTTTTTCGCATGACGTCCGGCACGCCGCCGAATAGTGGCATGGTGCCATCGCGGGTAAAACGGTATTCGCGGCCGTCGGCTTTTTTCAGCTTGGGCCGCAACACCTTTAGCTTGTGGCCGAAGTCGTAGGTCACGTTCATCGGAATTTTGAACACTTCCTTACGGTCATTTGCCGGTAACCCTTCGTCTTCGAGAAAATCGCGGAACTTCTCCATGAAGTCGGCCTGTACGCCAAACACATTCAACGTTTCGATGTAGTGGATGTATTCGGGTTGTTTGGCGGGCGTAGCGGCTCGCGAACGTTTCAACGACCATTCGTAACCTTTCAAGCGCACGCCGCGACCAAACAACTGAATGATTTGCGAACCCTCGCTACGACCGACACGCATCAAGCCCAACGTCGATACCCGCCAGCAATCCCAACCTTCGACAAACTTCTTGGCACCAATCAACAGATTGATCGGCGAAGACGATTCCTTGATGCTGGCAAACTGGGCGGCAACAAAGTCGCTATCATCCACCACAATCTGCGGGCAGGTGTCTTGGACGTGCTTCGATAGCCCCAAGGCATCGCCAACATTAATCAAACCGAAATAGCTATCGCCATGACCGGCTTTCAGTACCAATTCGCCGCTGTCACCTTTCAAACGCCAGACATGCAATTGACCGCCTGCTCGGTTATTGAACAAGGTTGCGAGAATATCGCTATGAATATCGTTGGCTGACTCCCCTTTACGCAAACGCTCGCGTAAAAACAAAAAGGCACCGTGGAAAATGTCATGGCCTTTGTTATCGATCAAACCGGTTGCTGTGGCATTTTCGTTTAGCAGCGTAGCCACCGCTTTAACGGCTTGTTGCGGCTCGGCAAGAAACTGGGCAATAAAACTCAACACGCGAACGATGTCGGAGACGGTTTCCTGGTCGCTACCGGATGCCGCTGCAGCCTTAGAAACGCTCGATCCAACAAACACCCACAACGGTTTTTCCAGGTTGTACGCCGCGTATTGCAGCTTACGTTCGCGATACAAACGCAACTGTTGGTAAAAGCTCAACAAACACGCCGACAGATACAAAAACTCGTGCTCGGCTTGAGATTTGGGGATGTTGAAGATGCGGTAATCCTTACCGTAGCCGTCTTCGTAAAAATAGCGGTACGAATAATCGAACAGCACCGCCTTCGCGTAACTTTCCTCGATTTTGGCATTATTCGCCGCTTTCACCGCTTCTTTGAAAGTCGCGGAGTATTCGAACGCAAAGCCTTTTTCCACCAAACGCTCGCGCTGCTTCATCCAGCCTTCTTCCTCGGCCTTGCCCATACCCCGGTGGCCTTCATCCACTAGAATCAGGTTGCGGTCGCCCAAGTTACGAGTGGCAATGGTATTCGGGCCGTCCTTTTCGCCCAGCTTGGTAATTTCGATGAAGTCGACCCGGCTCAAATGACCGTAACTACTGCTGAAAATGTTGGTGGTACTGCCGATGTCGTTGTTATCCAGCACCAGTCGCGCGACTTCGATACCGCTTTGCTTCAGCTCTTGTTCGTGCTGACTGCTCAATCCTTCGTTAGGGGTAATCAACAAGGTTCGCCTCACCAAATCGTGCTGACCGGATTCGGTGGCATAGTGGGCAAATTGACGATAGTTGATGTGCATCAACAGCGTTTTCCCGGAACCTGTAGCGTTTTGCAAACACAGCTTGTTCAAGTCTTCCAGCGAATATTCACCGATGCCGGTGTTGAATTCCTTGGCCTGCCAATGCGTATTGAAGCGGCGGACGTAATCGTTCAATTGTTCCAGCAATCGCTCGCGATCAGTAAAGTATTGATGCAGATAAATCTCCGCAAACAACAGCGACAGCCATTGGTAATACTTCCATTCGATGGAGCGCTC
The DNA here is from genome assembly GCF_014850975.1 of Methylomonas fluvii. Taxonomy (GTDB): domain Bacteria; phylum Pseudomonadota; class Gammaproteobacteria; order Methylococcales; family Methylomonadaceae; genus Methylomonas; species Methylomonas fluvii. Next base: position 2,040,452 of record NZ_JACXST010000001.1, read on the forward strand.
GCGGCCTTCGTTTAGCCGCAAGGTATGCGCGACAATGTTTTGCTCGTAACCCAGCAAAGCATTCGGATTAAGAGTTGCTGTCGGTTGCCAATCGCTTTTCAGTTGCTGGTAAAAATAATGCAGGTTGTCGCTATCCAGGCCTTCCTTACTGTCGCGCAGCAACTTTGCCAGCATCTGCATGGGGCGAACGCGGCGCTTGCCGTCTTGATGCTCGGCAAAGGTATCGACGCCCAGCAATTCCATGATCCACAGGTTTAAGACCAACTTGTCGGCAAACGCCAAACTTTGCCCGGATTTCTTTTTGCCGCCTGCCTTGGCGGCTTTAGGTTTTACAGCCATGTACAGTGTTCCTAGAGGTTGTTCGGTACCGAGTTGTTATTAGCCTGATGAGTGGTTACATGCTCAACCAGCAACTGGCCATCGCGTACCACCACCAGCGGCGTATCGGTTTGCGCGGCCAGTTGTCGGGCTTTTTGCGCGGCGCGGCGTAAGGCGATTTCCACTTGGCGGGCGTCTTCGTCTTTGGCTTGATTTAAAGGTTGGGTGTTCATGATTCGCTCCAGTCCAACAATTGTGCTTGATCGCCGGCATTATCGAAATGCAGCCAAACATCGACCAAGGCTTTGTAGGTTTGATGAAAATGGCGCCTGCCGGCTTCGAAGCGGCGGCGTATGGTTTCGGCAGGGATGTTGTGGCCGCCTTGCGCCACGCGGGCGGCGACGCGGGCAATGGCGGTTTCCGCGTTCGGCAGTTCCAAAAAAATCATTTTCACCACATAACCAGCCGCTCGCCATTGCGGAATGGCGCGGGCGTAATGCAAACCGCTCAAGGTGGTTTCCAACGCAAAGCTGTCGCCTCTGGCAATATGCTCTTCAATGCTTTGCAACATCAAGCGGCCGGCTTTGATTGCGGCGGCTTCCGGTGCAAACGGCGACAAACCGGCGGCGATCAAATCGGCGTTAATGAACACCGGGCAATGCGCTTCGTTGGGTAAAAACTCGCGGGCAAAAGTCGTCTTACCGGCACCGTTCGGTCCGGCGATGATGACGATCTTCTTTACCCTCGACAAAGGGCTGTTGTTCATGCCTTATTCCCCGGACCACATGGCAGCATGAAACGCTTCCTCGATTAGGCGCACTTTGATTTGTTCGCCTTCGATCACCGGATTGGGCAGAGTGTGACTGCCGTTGACGTAGATGGCGCCATAGGTCTGTTCGCGCGGGGAAATCTGCAACTTATCCAGCAGATAGGTTTGCAGCACCGCATTGTCTTTTTCCAGATCGGTGGTCAGTTTGCGCCAGACGATCAAAGTCGGAATTCTCGACGAGTCGTCGCCTGGTATTTTTAAGGTATAGCCTTCGACCAAGCGAAACCAATAATCGCCTTGGGCGTCCGGCTTCAACCGTTTGCACAACAATCGAGTGTTTTGATCTTGCGGCAAATCCGGGTCGGTTTCGCGGACGAAGTCGGCGGAAAAGCCTTGAGGCGCCGCCATGTGCGATACCCACAAGCCGATCAACCAGTTGAAGGTTTCCACCAAATCGACGCTTTGCAGAGTTTGCGATTCGCTGCCCGGCTTTTTGATCCACATCTGGTAAGCAAAAGGATCACGGAACGCGGCGATGTTCAGCAGGCTTTGGCTGCCCTGGGTTTCCACGTCCAGAAAGTAGTTGAGCAGATAATCGCGGCGCAGCTCCGGGTTGTTGTCCAACGCGCGTTCGCGGGCGTCGTCTTCCCTGAACACTAGATTGTTCAGCACATCTTCGTAGCTTTCCAGACGCAGAGTTTTAAAACAATGGCTGATACCTTCGCGGGACACTGGCTTGCCATCTTTCCAGTCTTTGGAATAGACGACTTTTTGGATACGAGGTTTTAAGATGGTATCGAAGTAGTCATTTTGTTCAGCGAGAATGTATTTACGACTCCCATTATCCTGCCGGTTGAGATTGATGGTGGCATGAGCGGTGGTACCAGAACCAGCAAAAAAATCAAAGACTTTAGCCGTTTTTGAGGTTGTTATATGCAGTAATTTTTGAATTAGCCGGGTCGGTTTTTGCGTAGAAAACGCACCCTCCCTGGAAAATAGATCGCTGCCTTCTTTTAAACCTTCTTGGGAATGTCCGGAAGACTGATGATCCCACCATGTCCAGGGAACCATGCCTTCCATTTCGTTCAAAAACCGTTTTACCGCAGGACGACCAGAACCGTCTTTGCCGAAAATAAGACGTTTATCTTCTTTTAACTTTTCACAGTTGTCCTGCGTAACCATCCAGCAACGTCCTGGAGGCGGTGTAAGCTTTCTACCATCCGGCGTTTCTATTTCATACATTTGGTTTGGGCGGAAACCGGGCGCTGTAAAATTATCTGCTTTCCATGGTCCACGAGGATCATTATCAGGGTTAGAAAACTGTTTGATTTGGTCATTTCCTAAGGGCAATAAATTTCGTTTTGCCTTGAATTGGGAAGGTTCCGTTGCGTAAACCAAAATATATTCATGCGCATCGCTAATTGCTTTGCGAATATCTGGGGAATATCGCTTTTGCCATATTAGATCGGCTATTTTGCATGCATCGCCATAAAGCGACGATAACAGCAAAGATAAGTTAACCATCTCGTTATCGTCAATCGAAACGGAAACGCTGCTATCAACTGCTTGCAAGGATTTTGCTAACGCTAGTCGGCTATAGATATTCGATAACCAGCTCGAATGCTGGTAACTATCTTTATAGGCAAAACCATCACCACCTGTGTTATACGGCGGATCGATATAAATACACTTCACCTGTTCCCGATACTTCGCTTGCATCAAGCCCAAGGCCTGAAAATTCTCCGAATGAATCAACACCCCGTTACATTGAGCATCCAGATCGGGAATTTCCGCCAATAACCGTTGTTCGAAGTCGGCGCTAAACAACGCGGTGTCGACTAGCAAATAAGGATTGGCCTGAAGAAACGCGACGGTGAGCGGTTCGCTGTAACCCGGTGTAGCTAAATCCCCGGCAATCTCATTGATGGCAAACAGCTTGATCCATTCCTCTCGTTGCCTGTCGTTGGCGGCAATTTCCGGGTAAAACTTGGCCGCTATGCGGTCCAGGGTGATGCAGTAATGGCATTCGGTAACGAATTTCTTTTTCAGCCACAGCTTTTTTTGAAACTCTTCCAGTTGCGCCAAGAAGGCGATCAATTGCAGGGCAATTTTGCGCAGCACGCGGATTTTGCTTAGGTAGTTTTGTACTTGCGGCGCATCGGCGTTGTCGATGTCGTCCAGACGCATGATTTCGTTCTTGATGTAAAAATCCAGTTCGCGCCGTAAAAAGCCGCCCAGGTCTTTATGAATGAAATAATCCATGGTGTTGCGAGCAGCATATTTTTGCAGGTACTTGCCTAACAAGCTGCGTTTGTCCTTGCTGTCGGTCGGTGCCGGGGTTTGCAGAGCTTGTAAAAACGCGGCGGCGTTCAGCTCCTGCAACGCCTGGATAATCGCTGCTTCGGCTTGCTGCAAGCGGGTTTCCTGCCATTTTGCGTCCTGACCGGTTTTGTCCGGATCGGTGCGGTATTCGAAGTTGATGACCAGTTCTTGTTCGCCCTCCGGCAGGGAAATAATTTCGACCGGTTTGGCGGCATGAATCAAAAAAAAGCGCTTTTGATCGGCAGTGGCTTTGATGTTGCCGTGTTCGCCTTCGCTGGCATCGACGATACGGAAATGCACTTTTAGGGCTTGTTCGTCATGGCTGGCGAACTGCTCCAGGTCTGCGATTTTTCCGATTTGCGCTTGCTGGCGAATCGCTTCGTTGAGATCGAAGCTGTAGTTGCTCAGGTACTCGCTGCTTTTAATGTAATACTGGTCTTTATTGGCCCAGTGCAGATATACCTCGCGGCCGTCGTAAGGCACGGCATAAGACGCGGCGCGGTTGTCGCTTTCGCGGGCGTAATAACGGCGCGACATGAAATCGCCGTTATCGTAATAACGTTCGAAAAAGCGGTACAGATGGTCGTAGATTTCGCTCTCGGCATTGCCGCCGTCCTTGGCTTGTTCGTATTGGGCTTTGGCTTCCTTAACGCCATCGGTTTGTTCCGGGTCTGGCGCACCGAATTTCTTGGCCTGTTCGATTGCGGCTTCATAATGCGCTTTGGCTTCCGACAGCCGTTGTTCGTCCACTTCGCCGAAAGCGTCCTGGATCACGTTGAGTAAATCCTGCTCCAGGAAGCGACTGATTTGCACGCTTTTGGCGTGCATGATTTTGTAAAAGCCAAAATCCAGTTCCGGCTGATCGAGTTGAAACAACTCTTTCAGCAGGTTAATCAGGCGGCTGCGGTATTTGTCGGTGTTGCTCATAAATCCTTTTTAAATAATCGGTTCGGCTGGCTGTTGTTTATATTGATTTGATTCAAGCCGCTACAAAAAAGTAACCTCCGAG
>NZ_JACXST010000002.1 GCF_014850975.1 Methylomonas fluvii
AACAGAAAAAGGTAATAATGACACCCGTGCTTTGATAAAACTCTTCAACTTGGAAGGGAATGAAATGGGTACCATCCAGACTTCTTTTCCTACTAGCGAAATCAGCAATATCAGTTTCAGTCCTGACGGTAAAACATTAGCTTCAGTGTATGAAGACAGAGTTATCTTATGGAACTTGAATTTGGATGATTTATTAGGACGAGCATGTGACACAATACGCAATTATTTGCTGACTAGCAATGATGTTAGTCAGCAAGATAAGCATTTATGCGATGGTATCGAAACAACAATAGATGCTATTCAGAGCCCACCTGGGTCAACTGCTATTCCCGGAGATGACCTGTCGATGGACCAGATACTGCAACTCCAGCCTGATAATGGGGCTATGCCTGGTAAAATCCCGAAAGAAACAGTTAATTGTGGGTCCAAGAAAGCAACGCATTTGGAGTGCCCACCTTCTGAGCACAAACCCCGTCCAAGGCCCATCAAGATAACCACCAATCCCAACCATGTTAATCCATGGAGTATAGAAACAAATGAATAGTCTAGGAATATTCGATATTCATCTGTTCAAGCCCTTGTCAGTTTGCGAAACCAAGGGCGGGGGTTCCAGCCATGCATTTTGGCAAATTTTGGGAGCGCGAGAATGAACCGACTGGCGATCACTTTCATTGCTATTTTCCTTTCCGCCTGCGCCTACTTAGATGAGCCCCTTCAAGCGCCAACGGCCGTTGCCCAAATCCCACCAGAGCCACTGCAATGTGATCCGAATAAAGCAGCGTGCCCCCCAAAACAACTGACTACCCATTGGAATAAGAAAGGCTGCGACGAGAAGCAGGGGCGCTTTATGATTATCGAAAAACCAGGCACATATATTTACCCAGAGCAGCCACAATCCGGTCAAGAACTTTTACATCACTTCACTTATGGAACCTGTGCGGATGATCGATTACCCATCAAAGGCTCTATAAGCAGGAAAATTTTCCATACAAAAACTTTAGACAAAAACTTGGTCTTTGCAAGTAAAAATGATGATTTCGAGATTAAGGCCGGTACTTGGGAGCATACCGCTAAAATCAAGACGCCGCTAGGAATGACACCAGGTAAATACATTTTCCAAACTATTATTACTATCCAGGGTATCCCAGAAAAAAATGAATACCCATTTACGATAAAAAAATAAACTAAATCAGGATGCAATTAAACAAACGACATTAAATTTGCACCAAAAAACCGCAGATGATCCTGTCACTTTCCAAAATCAATGTCAGCAGTATGAGCTAGAGCCGGGAACCTGCTAACAATGTTGATGGACGCAAACTATCAGTGTTCAACTTGTTTCAGAATAGGTGTTCAGGATGAGCCAGAATATGCACTTTTGACATCGGCTTTGACAATTCGCTGACACTGACTTTGAAAAGCGACAAACAATCTCAATACTGCGAAATTTAATGAGTTAAAAAAACTAGTGTTTTTTTAACGTTTTATCTCATACCCGAAAAACCGGGTAAAAAATTTATGCTCCCTCCTAAAAAACGTTAAAAAACTAAGTAGTCGTCCCTGAAATAGGACAAACATAGCCTTAAGGCATTGAATTAAAAGTAATAAGCGAGAAAAAAGAAGGGTAATAATTGCAAGAAACGGGTAAAATAGATATTAATTTCTTGCAAATTTTTATTCAAAATGAAGCCAAAATCCCAAGAAACGAGCGGCCAAATCGATTTGTTCAATACCCCGCTGGCCGATCTGCTGAACCCCCGTCACGAGTTGTACCAATTAGCCCAGTTGATCGATTGGAAAACGATTGACGATGCTTTCGGTCAGTACTTTGTTGCCTCACAAGGGGCGCCGGCACTGTCCACACGGTTGGTGGCGGGATTGCATTACCTGAAACACGCCTTTGCGTGGTCGGATGAGGCGGTCGTAGCCCGCTGGCTGGAGAATCCTTATTGGCAATTCTTTTGCGGCGAAACCTTCTTTCAGCACGACACGCCTTGTCATCCCACCTCGCTGACCAAATGGCGGCAGCGCATGGGCGAAGCAGGTTGTGAGCAATTGTTGGCCCTGACCATTCAAGCAGGCATCGACAGTAAGGCGGTAAAGAAGCAGGACTTTGAAGCAGTGACAGTGGACAGTACCGTCCAGGAGAAAGCCATCACCTATCCAACCGATGGCAAATTGTACGAACGCTGCCGCCAGCACCTAGTGCGTCTGGCCGAGCAACATGAAATCTCGCTGAGGCAGAACTACAATCGCAAAGCCCCGTATCTACTGCTGATACCCAAAGGGCACAAGTGGCAAACCGCTACCATCATGCCAAGCACATGAAACGCAAACGCAAAATGCTCAAACAACTGAAAACCTTGGTCGGTCGGGTGTATCGTGATATTGAGCGTCAATTGGACAATCAATCCGACGCCGTCAAAGCGGCGTTCAAAGAGACGCTGGCGAAAACCCAACGGATTTTGAATCAGCAAACCCAGGATAAAAGCAAGCTGTACAGCTTTCACGCCCCGGAAGTGGAGTGTATTGCCAAAGGCAAGGTACACAAAAGATACGAGTTTGGCGTCAAGGTGGGCATCACCGTCACCAACAAAAGCAATTTCGTGCTGGGTGCCCGCAGCTTTCCGGGTAATCCCTATGATGGACACACGTTGGAATCCTGTCTGGAACAGGCAGAAATTCTGAGCGGCATCCGCGCTAAGGAAGTGTTTGTGGATTTAGGCTATCGGGGGATTGAAGTGCCGAATGTAACCATTTACAAAGCTCGCCAAAAGCGGGGTGTGAATACCCGAAGACTCAAGCAAGCGTTAAAACGCCGCAACGCCATCGAACCGATCATTGGTCACCTGAAGAACGACGGCTTATTGGGACGCAATTACCTCAAAGGTGAAATGGGGGATGCGTTGCACGCCATCCTCTGTGGTGCCGGCCACAACATCCGTTTGATCCTCAGGCGGTTGAGGATTTTTTGGTCTTATTTTTGGCAGTCGCTGTCTCGGCTCTGGGGCGCATTCTCATCTGAGCAATTCTTGTTGGCACCATAAGACCGAGTATCTATGAAAATTTCGGCTTTTTCAGGGACGACTAAGTAAAAAAGTCCGGGTGTGCTTCGGTTAAACAATCGGAGGTAAAAAAAGTATGGCCAATGCCTAAATATTGGGTAGTTCCCACTAAATTTACACTTCTGATTGCACTTAATGTCGGAACCTGTTTTGCCGGAGAAAACATTTTTTTGATTTTTTGTGAGTCTGCAAAGGGTTTTATAGCTGTCATCAGAAATTTTTAGGCCGATGTTGCCTTGGGGTCGGGTGTTGACGGTCCACTCTTCAGATTCATCGCCGGAAAGCAGGCATTGAATTCCGATTTCTGAAAGCTGCCAATCTTCACCGAGTTTACTAGCACCACAGCTGATAGTTAAGATTTAATTTGTTGTGACAGGATCGCTAGACACTTCGATACATTTCGTTGACTCTAAACTCAGGCAAACCATGTTCAACATCCCTCTCCAATTGCCCACTTTGTAGTCTGGAGCATGCAAGTCATCTGGCCTTTCACTATGACAGCCAATACCAGGAACTAATAAAGACCCTGGCTAATCTAGGCTGTGAACTTAATAACTTGCGCAAAGCGCCGCATCAGCGCCAGTGAACCACTAACAGCCAAACAGAAATAAGGAGCATTGCCATGATTGATCTCAAAGAAATAGCAAAAGTGGTTTTATTGGCTGGGGGTTTATTATTGGGGCATGCTGTTCAAGCGGAAAGCACTGTTAGTCCGGCCGTTCCATATAGCGAGAGAGCTAAGACTGCTGCAATATATGGGCTTGGCGACAGTGGCCCCCAAGGTGGCAAAGTCTATTATGTCGATGATACGGGTGAGCATGGCCTGGAAGCGAAAGCAGCCGATGAGATCAATTCACTAAGTTGGAGTGACGCTGTTACAGTTGCAGGTGCTTATGGCTCCGGCTGGCATTTGCCGACAAAGACTGAGTTAAAAGTCTTATATGAACACAGAAACGTGGTGGGCGGTTTTGCTAAAGACGACTATTGGAGCGCTACGGAGCAAGACATCAACAGCGCCTGGATCCAGGGCTTCGGCAATGGCGACCAGGATCGCTACAATAAATACAGTAAGCTTAGCGTGCGTGCTGTCCGGTCTTTTTAATTTGTTTCTCCAACCAGGAAAAACAGCGTCTACCGGTAAAAATCAGATCAAGGAATAGCTTTTATGAATACACTGGTTGCAAAAATGATTAGTTTTTTAAAGACTGATCGATATGCTGATGATCCGATCGACCTTGCTGAAAAACCAATCAGCACAGCTGCCTTTGCTGTAAATAAAGAACCCGAGCAACTTCACAAAGGCAAAAGACGTTTAAAGGAAAACTACACAAGTCACTGGGATTTGGATTATCTGCCCAGAAAAGAAGTCGATAAAATATTGGCTGAAATTCAAAACCGTAACCCTTAAAGCTAACTCCCTTTAGGCCAAGAACTTTGATGTAACATTAATACCTATCCTTTCGGTCAGTTTGATCGTCCACAAACCGCGGTTGAGACAAACCTTTGCGCTCAAGGAGGGGGTATCTCAAACTTTGATAGACAGCTTTCGGTTTTACTGCTGCCAAACTCTGAAATTGTTAAATGTCGCATAGTGGCCGGGCGGGCCAAAGAAGATGTAAGGTTACTTGCCAAAAAGCTGCCATTCGCTGAACTTAGGGAAGGAAGATTTCGCTAGCGTCATCGAAGGCCGGTTTTGGCCGATCAAAACCGCTCAAAATCTGGCTGAATTTGTATCGGAATATGCAAAATGGCTGAATTGAACTTTGGAAAGGTTGGTTATCTATCTACCAGTAACCGCCCGCAACGCGTGATTCGATCGAAACTAAACACATGCTCTCTCGGGCTTTCGTAGCAACGTCCCACCAATCTTCGTCTGTAATCCGGCTCGCCTTTTTCTAGATAAATAGTGGCACCACAAATGGGACATGCCGCCGAATACCGAACCAACCGAATCACTCTTAAATCCCCGTCTCGTAGCAGTTCGAACTGCGCAGACTGTTCATGAAAATTTGTGAACAATTCATGGGCTACGACGATTCGATCATCCAACAATAATATCCAAGGCTTGATGATCGTGACCCAGGAAACATAGGGAATGGCGAAAATACTTACCAGTAATGTCAAATCTTGCGTCGTCACGGATCTGGGTACGGATAACGATAGCCATCCAGCATAAGCAATTAACACCGCGAACACAGCTATGATTGCTAGCCAACCCGCTATAACCCAGACATGCCATTGTCTTAATTCGATTTGTCCACGCCGAAATAACCGACTCGCGATCCAACTGGGTTTGATTTCACCTAGTTCAGTCATTTGATAGCTGGCTTGCAAATCGGCAGCATTGTTCCTGCCAAGTACACCTTCAATCGCTTGGTCTTCTTCCGTAATTTCCGGTATCGGTTCTGCCTTGATATAGAACGTCGTGAGTTGTCCCGGACCGCCCTTTGTGCTTTTACGCTCTGGCTTTGGGTAATGAGGCAGCTCATATTTACGGGCATATTCGATAATTTGTGGCTCTCTGGCTTCACAATATTTCTTCAACGAACCCGGCCAATCGATCCACTTTTTAGGATCGGCAATTCCTATAGATTCACCGACTGCGGCGACGATTTCATCAGCCGTGAACCGCCGCTTCGACTCTTCAAATTCTGACTTCTTCAAGGATTCCTGGGCTAACGCCCGCAATATGCGGTGGCCTTTTTCATCGCTTGGCTCGCTATCCAGCCAGTCTATCAAGCATTGAATTACCTCACGCATAAACCACCCCAAACCAGGTAACCAGCAGTATTTGTCTGGTTAGTGAATAGCCGATTCATAACAATGTCCTCCATAACAAATTCGAGATGAGCAATATAAAAATGATTTTGGAATGCAATTATTCAGGTCAAACACCAATTAAGGCTCTACTTGTTGTAGGCAAAGTCTCTGTTAAGCAGAACGAGATTAGAAGAATTTCAGGATCATTCAATTCATTGGACCCCGCAATTCGCCTGGCGTTATCAAATTGGCCGTCCGTTATATGCCGAAAAAGGCGTCGCCAGCGCAATAGGACAATTATTTTCAACAAAGCCAAATCATATCTATCGGGGGTTCCGGAGGTTTGTGACCCAAAACAGGTCACTTTGCGACCGGGACATTTGCGCGTTGCTCTCCTAGCATATCGACAACAGTCGTTAATCAACTCAGAGGCGTTTATGTCAACACTGGACGAAGATATTGCCCGGCTAAATTTCGAATATCTCATGCTTGCTAGAGAGTGCGCGCGCAGTAATCCTGAAGAGACGGCCTGGCGATTTGGATTAGATCGAGTTGGCATACACCGTCTCGCCGGCATGACACAGGAGCAACTTCGTGAACACGCCGAAAGCAGTCGTGCTGTGATTCAGTTATTGCCTGTCTATGCCCCAAGCAACCTGCCTATGGTTGCCTATGTGGATCTGCTCCAACCCAATATCACTGGAACCGTGGATGAAACCAATGCCCATTAAATGCAGATCAAACATAGGCGCAGATTTGCTATTGGCGAAAAAATTAATCCAACTCGGCGCCCGTCCTCCAATTGTCAGCCAACTCTGCCATTTAACCCGAAAGCAAAGCATCGCATTTTTTAAGACGGTACAAGGGAAAGCACCCAAACAAGGCATGCTGCCACACGATCATCAATGGGCCATTCGCTCGGCGTTCAACAACATTCATGCCTCGCTATTTTTAAGCATGATTGAAGACATTCGGCAGCGGCTTTGCGCCCCGAACCTGAACGCGACTTTACTGGTTGCAGCTTATGAGATCTACAGCAACGTCACTTCCAGAATTTTAGCCGATCGGCAATTTATCCAACCGCGCTCCGGCCAACATTATCCGTTAGATATCAACCGGGCTTGGTATTTAATCAGCCTGCTCTCAGCGGGTGATTTGGTGTTCATGGTTTGCGGTCGTTGCCGCGCCCGCTACCTGGGCATGATTCACCCTGATGTCTCATTTAGCCAATGCCCTATCTGCGAGGTGTGGACTGATCGGTCGGGGCGGCGGCGTTGGGTTTCCGCAAAATCAAAAAAGCTCACATTGAACAAACCAAGTGCTCGTTAGAGACGATCCATCAGCTAGTAAGGAGAAGTCGCATGAATATCGTTGTCGTCACCGCCACCAGTTCCCAAATACCTCAGTCTATCCATGGCAAAAATCTTGCCCGATTAGCACGTGAATGCTTTGCTAATCAGCAATCGCTAACAATTGATTTTAAGGACGTTAAAAGCATAACGCAGGGGTTCTTTCAGGAATTGTTTTTGCCACTGGTCGCTGAATTCGGATCCGATTTTCTAAAATCGAAACTGACAATAGTTAATATGGCGGGGCATGTCGACAAAATGATGCAGTCAGCATTCAAAAATCTTGAGGCCTACTTTGACAAACTGACGGCAATAGATAAGCTCGATTGCGATCAAGAGATCTATGCCATGAATCAGGCATGGCTCATCAAAGCCAGAGAAATCGCACGGGAGAACCCGGTGCTGACTGAATTAATCTTGGGGATTACCGATGAGGCCATGCGATTGGCACTCGAAAAACTGTCATTAGAAGACATTGATTTCATTGCCCGATCTAATTGGCTATGTTTCACCCCCCGATTTTCGAGTCAATTTATTCAGAGTATCAATCGAGAATCACCCCCGATAGTGGAAGCTATGCTCGGATTAAGTGGCGCTATCGATTAAGAGAGGGAGCTAATGCTTAAAAAATACCAACAGCAAATACTGGCAATAGAACTTCTCAATCGTCACGCCAAAGTCAAAATCGTGTATCAAGCAACAGGGATTCCCATTAAATTGTTGCGACAGACCTACCGACAACTGCATGGTCGTTCCCCAAGTCGTGGTTCTATAAAATTTTCAACCCGTGGCCTGACTGGAAGTCGGCGGAAGTACAAGGACGTAACGCTGTTTGCCGTGTGCTATCGAGTTGCATCAAGCAAATCGGCCGACAGTCAAATACATACCCTCATAAGTGCATTTGATGCCTATAAAAAGTCCTATCCCTTTGGAAATCTCGATTTCTCAGCAGCATGGGTTGTGGCGCAGGATATCAAAGATAAAAAAGTCCAGTTATCGACGTGCACGAATTGTCGAGCCTGGGTCTTGTTAAATGCTAGGGATGACTATGATCGCTGTGAGATCTGTAAGACCGGCATGTAAGCGATATGTTGACAATAACCACAGATGCCTAATTCAAAACTGCTATGGAGACACTTGACTTAAACGAAGCTGCACTATTTTTAAAGATCAATCCAGAAGTACTCCGTAGAAAGGCAAAATCTAAGCAAGTTCCCGGCAAAAAAGTCGGGAAACGATGGGTTTTTGTTAAAGAACATCTTGCCGATTGGGTCAGTGATCGTTATCCTGCATCTGCGAGAAATCTGCAAGTAGTTGACGGATATACATCTAAGGAGAATATTCCATGTCAATCTACAAGCGGAAAGACACATGGTGGATTCAATTCACCGCGCCGGACGGAACGAGAATACAACGATCTGCTGGCACTAAACTCAAGCAAGAAGCACAAGAACTGCACGACAGATTAAAGGCTGATGCTTGGAAAACGAAAAGACTTGGCGTGAAGCCAATACACACTTGGCAAGAAGCTGTTATCAAGTGGCTTATTGAACAGGGTCATAAGCGAAGCATAGAAACCGACAAATTTCACCTTCGTTGGCTTGATGAAATTCTTGGCAACAAGACGTTAAATCAAATCGACAAAATGATGTTGGAGCGCATTACGGAGGCCAAAAAAGCCGAAGGTTCGAGTAATGCCACCGCCAATCGGATTCTTTCGCTGGTCCGGGCAATTTTGAATCGAGCTAAAAACGAGTGGGAATGGATTGATGCTGTACCCAATTTTCGATTTTTGCCAGAACCGAATGAGCGCATCCGCTGGTTAACACATGTGGAAGCCAGCAAACTCCTAATTGAACTGCCAAGCCATTTGGAAGCCATGGCAAGATTCGCTCTAGCTACAGGCCTGAGGGAAGCCAACGTCACCGGTTTAAAATGGTCGCAAGTGGATTTGAGGCGCGAATGTGCATGGGTAGATGCCGCGCAAGCTAAAGCCAACAAGCCGATTTCTGTACCACTCAATACCGATGCCATGGCGGTACTTAAAAGTCAACAAGGGCAGCACAATACCTTTGTTTTTACTTTTGAAGGCGAACCCATCAAAAAGGCCGGCGGAAAAGCCTGGAAAAAGGCGCTAAAACGCGCTGAAATTGAGGACTTCCGATGGCATGACTTACGCCATACTTGGGCAAGTTGGCACGTTCAAGCGGGAACGCCGTTAAACGTTCTGCAAGAACTTGGAGGATGGGCAAGTTACGACATGGTTTTAAGATATGCACATCTTTCGAGTGAACACCTTAAAGTCCATGCGGGAAACTCAAAGCTTGTTGTGACAAAATTACTACACTTCGAAAAAAGAGCGCAGTAAAAAATAACGTAAGCCATTGATAACATTGGTCGGGACGGCGGGATTCGAACCCACGACCCCTTGTCCCCCAGACAAGTGCGCTACCAAGCTGCGCTACGCCCCGAAGTTTCTCGTTAAATCAATGCCCATCTAGCAGAGCAAGCCCGACATAATATCACATTATTTGGGAAACGCTATTTGAGTAGTTCTAATATATCTTCCAGCTCGCCAATCATCTGATGAATAAGTTGTTTGGTGCGTAAACTGTCTTCCTTAGCGCTACCACTCGCCAGATGAGCACGGGCACCACCTATTGTGTAACCTTGCTCGTATAACAAAGCGCGAATTTGTCGAATCAACAACACGTCATGGCGCTGATAATAACGGCGATTTCCTCGGCGTTTTACCGGACTAAGCTCGGTAAACTCTTGCTCCCAATAGCGCAATACGTGGGGTTTTACCGCACAAAGATCGCTAACTTCGCCAATCGTAAAATACCGCTTGGCCGGAATAACCGGTAATTCGTTATTATTACTGGGTTCCAGCATACGCTTCTACTCGAGCTTTCAATTTTTGCCCTGTTCTAAAAGTCACCACACGCCTCGGAGTGATGGGAATTTCTTCACCCGTTTTAGGATTTCTGCCCGGCCGACCACTTTTGTCACGCAATTCAAACTTACCGAACCCGGAAATTTTTACTTGCTCGCCGCTTTCTAGACTTTTTTTAATTTCGTCAAAAAACAACTCTACGATTTCTTTAGCTTCTCGCTTGTTTAAACCGAGGTCTTCAAACAATTTCTCTGCAATATCTGCTTTGGTTAATGCCACAATCACTCCCTCAATTTTGCATTCAGTTTAGCCGCTAAAGTGTCCAGCACTTTGCGAAATATAGCATCAATTTCTGTGTCGGTAAGCGTTTGTGTAAAATCCTGCAAGAGTAAAGCTAACGCGACACTCTTATAACCTTCGGCAACGCCTGGTCCGCGATAAATGTCGAAGATCGATATTTCGCGTATCGCCGCCTCACGACATTCTTCAATAACCCTGGTAATTGCAGTAGCCGATACGGCCTCCTCCACCAACAAAGCCATATCGCGGCGTACCGAAGGAAATTTAGATAGCGCGCTGAATTTGGGAACCTTCCGTTCCAATACGGCCTCCTGCTCCAGCTCGAACAAATATACCGGGCTATCGAAACCTAATTGTTTTTCCAGCGTCGGATGCAGCATACCTAATAAGCCTATAGCGTCGCCGCGTGAATTTTTGATTTGCGCGGTTTGACCGGGATGTAATGCCGGATGTTGATAGACAACAAACTCAGCCGCAATACCCGTCAAACCGAATAACGCTTCGACATCGGCTTTCACATCGAAGAAATCCAGCTTTCTGGCTTTTTCGCCCCACTGTTCGGTGTTAACCGTCCCCAGGGCTACACCAGATAGCATTTTCCGCTGTTGAATGTGCCCGTCTTCATAGAAAAACCGTAGCCCGGTTTCAAACAGGCGCACGCGACTCTGTTGACGATTCGTGTTGTACAAAGCCGCATTCAATAAACCGCACCAAAGCGTAGTGCGCATGACAGCTAGCTCGGAGGATATAGGGTTTTGAATCCGGATAAATTCTTCGCCCGGCGCGACGGCATTTTGCATCGCCTCGTCGACAAAACTGTAGGTAATCGCTTCCTGGTACCCTCGATCTACTAAGCAATCCTGCAATCTCGCCAACGATAATTGTGCCTCGGGCGCCTTTCCCAACTCAGAACGCATTAACAGACTGCTGCTGGGTAGATTGTCGTACCCGTAAATCCTGCCGATTTCTTCCAGCAAATCTTCTTCGATAGCAATATCGAAACGAAAGCCAGGTGGAGTTATTTCCCAACCGTTTTCAACTACTTGAACCTGCATGCCCAGACCTTCGAAGAGCTTATGCACTTCGTCGTCGCCGAACTGGATACCCAGCACTTTGGTAATGCGCTGACTGCGCAATTTGACGGGCACTCTGGGCGGCAGAGCCGCAACAGCAGCAACTTCCTGAACCGGACCTGGGCTGCCACCAGCAATCTCGATGATCAACTGTGTCGCACGTTCGATGGCACGGCGCTGCAAATTGAAATCCACGCCGCGCTCAAAGCGATGTGAGGAATCCGTATGCAAACCAAATTGACGCGCTTTGCCAGCTACATTAATCGGTGTAAAAAACGCGCATTCCAGAAATATGTCTCTAGTCTGACCATATACCGCACTATCCTTGCCCCCCATCACCCCGGCCAAAGCCAAAGCTTGTTTTTGATCGGCAATAACTAAGGCGTCACCATCCAATTCTATGGTTTGGTCATTCAGCAAAGCCAAGGACTCGCCCGCCCGGCTGCGTCTAACCACGATAGGTGCGCTCAATTTATCGGCATCGAAAGCGTGCAGTGGTTGACCCAATTCGATCAACACGTAGTTGGTAATATCAACCACCGGGCTTAAACTTCTAATGCCGCAACGGCGCAGACGCTCTTGCATCCACAATGGCGTGACTGCGGCAGGATTGATATTTTTGATGAGACGGCCCAGATAAACCGGACACGCTTCTGTCGCTTCAACCTTAACTTCCAGGGCCTCTGTGTGTTGCGGTGCGACGGCGGCAAACGT
Source organism: Methylomonas fluvii (assembly GCF_014850975.1). Lineage (GTDB taxonomy): Bacteria > Pseudomonadota > Gammaproteobacteria > Methylococcales > Methylomonadaceae > Methylomonas > Methylomonas fluvii. The sequence goes on from NZ_JACXST010000002.1 coordinate 12,158, forward strand.
CGTAGCCTGAAATGGCAGATTGTTCAGCACGGCCACTTCCCTGGCAACGCCTTCGACGCTTAAGCAATCTGCACGGTTAGGGGTTAAGCCCAACTCGATCACGTTATCGTTCAGCGCCAAATAGTCGCGAATATCGACACCGACCGGTGCATCAGCCGGTAATTCCATCAACCCATCGGAACTCGCTGCTAAGCCTAATTCTTTTTCCGAGCACAGCATACCGAACGACAGTTCGCCACGCAGCTTGGATTCTTTGATTTTGAAATCACCGGGCAATACCGCACCAATCAATGCTGCCGGAATTTTCAAACCGGGCCTGACATTACTGGCACCGCAAACGATTTGCAGGGCTTCCGCTTGGCCGACGTTGACCTGACAAACCCTAAGTTTATCGGCGTTTGGATGTTGAATAGTGGAGAGCACTTCACCCACTACCACACCGGAAAATTCGGCTGCAACAGGCGTCACGGCATCGACTTCAAGACCGGCCATGGTCAGTTGCGCGACTAATTCGGCGGTGGCGACAGGTGGATTAACCAGTTCTCTTAACCAAGCTTCACTGACTTGCATGATTATTTTCCACCGTTACCTAAACTGTTGTAAAAATTTCAAATCGTTTTCGAAAAACATCCGCAGGTCGTTGATGCCGTATTTCATCATCGCCAGACGTTCGACTCCGGTTCCGAAGGCAAAGCCCGAATAAACTTGGTTATCGATACCGACCGATTTGAATACTTCCGGGTGAATCATGCCGCAACCGCCGACCTCTAGCCAGCCCGTTTGTTTGCAGACGCGGCAACCTTTGCCGTCACACATTACGCAGGACACATCAAATTCGGCGGAAGGCTCTGTAAACGGAAAATAGGAAGGGCGAAAACGTACGTTGACTTCTTTTTCGAAGAAGGCGCGCAGAAATTCAAAAATCACGCCCTTTAGGTCACCGAAACTAACATCGGTATCGACCAGGAAGCCTTCGACCTGATGAAACATGGGCGAGTGGGTCATATCCGAATCACAACGGTAAACACGACCCGGCGCAATAATTTTCAAGGGTGGCTTTTCGGATTCCATCACCCGAATCTGTACCGGCGAAGTGTGAGTTCTCAGTACGGTATGCGCATCGAAATAGAAGGTATCGTGCATCGCTCGCGCGGGATGATGCTCGGGAATATTCAAGGCGCCGAAGTTGTGGTAATCGTCTTCGATTTCCGGGCCCTCGACGACATTAAAGCCGGCCTCGGCAAAAATTTTGGCAATCCGCCGCAAGGTGATCGTGACAGGATGCAATCCAGATACAGTTTGGCCGCGCCCCGGCAGGGTAACGTCGATACATTCGCTAGCCAGACGCGCCGCCAATTCGGCATTTTCCAAAGTCGATTTCCGAGCGTCTAACGCCTCTTGAAAGGTATTTTTGGCATCGTTGATAATTTGGCCGGCACTACGGCGCTGCTCGGGATCCAGACTGCCCAGCTCTTTCATTTGCTGAGTAAATAAGCCTTTTTTGCCGAGATAATTGACTCTGACCTGATCCAGTTGAATAAGGTCTGCTGCATGTGCAAGCTCTTGTAATGCCTGCGTAACAATATCTTCGATACTAGCCGACACGACTCAGCTCACTTTTGTCTGTAATTGAGGGAGGTTCCAAAACGATAGCTTCCCGCCAAACGAGATACGGCGGAAAACTCCCCGCCAGAAACGGGGAGCCAAGCGATTAAGCCGATCTTGCAGAGCGGCTTAATATTTTCCTTACGGTTTGCTTTGGTTTGCTATAGCTACTTTCGCAATGGCGCCGAAAGCGTCGATATCGCGGACAGCCAAGTCAGCCAATACTTTGCGATCAATCGCAACATTGGCTTTATTCAGACCGTTGATCAAACGGCTGTAGGAAATGCCGTACAAACGTGCGGCAGCGTTGATACGCACGATCCACAAGGCGCGGAATTGGCGTTTTTTCTGTTTACGGTCACGATAAGCGTATTGACCGGCCTTGATGACCGCCTGCTTGGCGACGCGGTAAACCCGACTACGGGCACCGTAGTAACCTTTTGCCAGTTTTAAAATCTTTTTGTGTCTTGCTCTAGCGGTGACGCCGCGTTTAACTCTAGCCATGTTCTACTCTCTTCAATAACGGTGACAAATCAACTGTACGGCAGCATACGCGCAACCAATGGCGTATCCGACGGATGAAGAATGGCTGTTTTACGCAGTTGTCTTTTGCGTTTGGTGGTTTTTTTGGTCAAGATATGACGCTTATGCGATTGTTTGCATTTAAAACCGCCGCTTCCGATTTTCTTGAAGCGCTTGCCTGCACCACTATGGCTTTTCATTTTTGGCATTTGTTTTCTCCAATGATTAAAAATAAAGTCCCTGAGATAAAACCCAGTGAGGCAAAATGCTTGGCCCCATTGAATTTCCGGATACAAAAAGTATCCGCTAGCCGATTCGTTCCTGAATCGCGTTGCCGTTTTAAAAAACGGCTAAAACCGTGTGATTGGATTATTTCTTTTTCTTCGGGCCCATTACCATGACCATTTGTCGGCCTTCCAATTTTGGAAATTGCTCGACTATGGCCATTTCTTCCAGATCAGTTTCGATACGTTTCAACAAATCCATACCCAACTCTCGATGAGTTAGCTCACGGCCTTTAAATCGCACCGTAATCTTGGTTTTGTCACCTTCGCTTAGAAATTTGATCAGACTGCGCATCTTGACCTGGTAATCGCCTTCTTCGGTACCGGGCCTAAACTTGATTTCCTTGATCTGGATTTGTTTTTGCTTTTTCTTGGCGGCTTGCAGTTTTTTGTTTAACTCAAACTGGTATTTGCCGAAATCCATGACTTTGCAAACCGGAGGATCCGCATTGGGCGATATTTCGACCAGATCCATGTTTGCATCATAGGCGAGCTGTAATGCTTCGTTTATTGAAACAACCCCGACTTGTTCACCTTCAGCACCTACTAACCGAACCCGCCTAGCGGTAATTTCGGTATTTAAGCGCGTTGCATCTTTTTTAGAGCTGATACCCTAATCCTCCAAGTTGTTATTATTTTCGATCCGCAATCTGGTTTCTCAAGCGTTCGCCAAGTTCGCCAATTGACAGACTTCCTAGATCCTCACCCTGCTGGGTGCGTACACTCACAGTATGAGTCTCTAATTCCTTGTCGCCGATAATCAAAAGATACGGCACTCGCTGCATGGAATGCTCACGGATTTTAAAGCCTATCTTCTCGTTTCTCAAGTCAATTTTGACTCTAAGACTTTGTTTTTCAAGTTGCCGCCTAATTTCCTCGGCATAATCGGCATGGCGATCAGTGATATTCATCACCACCAACTGCACCGGAGCCAACCATAGTGGGAAAGTTCCGGCAAACTGCTCGATCAAAATCCCGATGAAGCGCTCCAAGGAACCCAGAATCGCCCGATGCAACATTACCGGCACATGCCTGGCGCTATCTTCGCCTATATAAGAGGCATCCAGCCTTTCCGGCATCGAGAAATCGACTTGTATAGTACCGCATTGCCAGACCCGGCCTATACAATCTTTTAAGGAGAACTCAATTTTAGGGCCGTAGAAGGCGCCTTCGCCCGGCTGCAATTGCCAATCCAGACCTTTATTGTTTAATGCCAATTCCAACGCACTTTCCGCCTTATCCCAGACCGCGTCGTCGCCGACTCGATTTTCCGGACGAGTTGACAGTTTGATAATCACTTCCTCGAAACCAAAATCTTTGTAAACCTCAAACAACAGGTCGATAAACGTGGAGACTTCGGATTGAATCTGATCTTCGGTACAAAATATGTGCGCATCGTCCTGCACAAAGTTTCTTACTCGCATCAAACCATGCAGAGTACCGGACGGCTCGTTGCGGTGACAAGAGCCGAATTCAGCAAGGCGCACCGGCAAATCTCGGTAGCTCTTAATACCTTGGTTGTAAATCTGGATATGACAAGGGCAATTCATCGGCTTCACCGCATAATCACGGCTTTCCGAATGCGTGGTAAACATCATTGCACTGAACTTATCCCAGTGCCCTGACTTTTCCCACAAAGTGCGATCAACAATTTGCGGAGTTTTAACTTCCCCGTAACCATTCACGCGCAATTTTTCGCGCACGTATTGCTCGATCTGCTGATAAATAGTCCAGCCTTTGTCGTGCCAGAACACCATGCCCGGCGCTTCTTCCTGGGTGTGAAACAAATCCAGCGCCTTGCCGATTTTGCGGTGGTCGCGCTTTTCGGCTTCTTCCAGTCGATGCAGATAAGCAGCCAACTCCTTAGCGTCACCCCAAGCAGTACCGTAAATGCGTTGCAGCATTTCGTTTTTTGAATCGCCGCGCCAGTAGGCTCCGGCAATTTTCATTAGCTTAAAGGCTTTTAATTTGCCGGTACTGGGGACATGCGGACCACGACACAAATCGGTGAAGTCACCCTGATTGTATAAAGAAAGGTCTTCGGTAGCCGGAATCGAAGCAATAATTTCAGCTTTATACCTCTCGCCCAAGCCTTCAAAGAACTTTACAGCATCATCGCGCGACAACAGCGAACGGCTAATGGCAATATCTTGCGCAGCCAACTCTGCCATTTTCTTTTCAATGGCTGTTAAATCATCAGGCGTAAAAGAACGCTCAAAGGCAAAGTCATAATAGAAACCGTTTTCTATCACCGGACCTATGGTCACTTGTGCCGAGGGAAATAATTGTTTGACCGCCTGAGCCAATAGATGCGCAGTGGAGTGACGAATGACATCAACACCCTCTTCGTCCTTGGCAGTGACAATCTGCAAACTGGCATCGGAATCAATCAGCGTAGCGGCATCCACCAACTTGCCATTAACCTTGCCGGCTAGCGTGGCCTTAGCCAGCCCCGTGCCGATAGACAGGGCTACATCCATTACAGACACCGCTTGGTCGAATTGACGCTGAGAGCCGTCAGGCAAAGTGATTACAGGCATTTTCGATTCCACAATAAAAAAAGCACCGTCATGCGGTGCTTTATGTTTTGGTAGGCGCGAGTGGACTCGAACCACCGACCCCCACCATGTCAAGGTGGTGCTCTAACCAACTGAGCTACGCGCCTAAAGTCTATCGTTCGAGCCGCGCATTATAACGACCTTAATCTCTTATGCAAGCTTTTTCTGTAAAACCAGCAGTCCACAAGCTAAATATCAGGCTGTTTCAAATACAATAGCACCCTTGGCACTACTGGTGGCAGGGGCATTTTCCCCGCTATTGCCGGCTAGTTTGTTGAGGAACTCCAACAAAGTAGGCTTTTTACCGTTAGCAGCACTACCTAGCAGATTAACCAGATCACTAAAGCTATCTTGCAAATCTTTGTATTTGCTTCCAGCCGAACCATTGGTGTCAGTCAAAGCAGAGATCAAGTTATCCAAATTATCTGTGAATTTACCATAGCCATTTCGGCCCATCATTTTGTCGCCTGGACCATCATCATCAGAACCGTGACGACGATCAGCACTGTATTTCAAAGCCTGGCGCAAATCATGCAAAAAGCTATGTAATGCATGGCGCACATCGGCGACAGTTGCGCGTGGAGCTGGGGTATTCGTTGTGGTTGCAGCTGTTGTAGTTGCTTGAGTGCCGGCGTTATTCTGAGCACTGGTTGCTGTTGTTGCAGTCGCATTTTGTGCAGTACTTGTTGTTGCAGGTACTGAAGTAGTAGCGGCCGAAGTACCCTGCTTTGGCGGCGTTTGAGGGGCATTTGCATTGCTTTGCTCTTCAGCAGCAGGCTGCTGCACACCGCTCTGCTTCAATACCTGCCGTAAATCCTGCAAAAAGGTCTGCAACAACTGCCCGAGATTAGCCGCATTATTTTGACCGGCATCCGCATCATTATCAGAGCTTTCGTCGGCACTAGCCCCAGCACCCGGAATATTTAACCCAAAACTCTGCAGGGTTTTCACGACGTTTTGCATAAACGCGCCGCCTCCGTGATGGCGCCCGTGTTTCTCCCCTCTTCCACTTACCGCCGGACGCTCTTGATCCTCATCGTTGTAAGTGCTTTTGCTGCTGGATATGCTGATGGTGGTTTGCGATACATACAATGATGTTGTCAATGAATTGATCGTAGTCATTAGATTCACCTTGACGCTGCATAAAAACAAATGGCGCATAGCCAAAGACAGGACAGACTCAAATCACTTCCTATATTGGCGGTTACAACCATGCCGTTTGTTTTAGCGGCAGAAATTTTGTGAACTTTAGCTAACTATCCAAAAAAAAGACCAAACACACTTGACTGAAAACAAAACCTTGCGAACAAATCTTGCTAACAAATTCCGATGCAACGTCACTAACCGATTCCCCCTAAATTCCCAGCCAGTTTTGTGGGCGTAAAAATGTGTCGTACAACTCGGCTTCCGGGCTACCCGATTCAGGCTGCCAATTGTATTGCCAATGCGCGACCGGAGGCATGGACATCAAAATCGATTCGGTCCGACCGCCCGATTGCAGCCCGAATAAAGTCCCCCTGTCGTAAACCAAATTAAACTCGACATAACGCCCACGCCGATACAATTGAAAATTACGCTCCCGGTCGCCGTGGGCGCTGTCTTTACGTTTTTGCACAATGGGCAAATAGGCATCCAGGTAATGATCGCCGACGCTCTGCATAAACGTAAAAGCTTGGTCAAAATCGGGCTCGTTCAAATCATCGAAAAATAAACCGCCTACTCCCCTGGTTTCGTTGCGATGCTTTAAAAAGAAATATTCGTCACACCATTTTTTATAGCGTGGATACACATCCTCGCCGAACGGCAGACAAGCCTGACGTGCAACTTGATGCCAATGCAACACGTCTTCTCGGAAAGGATAAAACGGCGTCAAATCGAAACCACCACCAAACCACCAGATTGGCGGTTCACCATCTTTTTTGGCGATAAAAAACCGCACATTGGCGTGCGAAGTCGGCACATAAGGATTGCGAGGATGCATCACCAGGGACACGCCCATCGCCTCGAATTGCCGATTGGCTAGCTCAGGCCGTTTAGCAGTTGCCGATGGTGGCAAATGACTGCCAAACACGTGCGAAAAATTAACCCCGCCTTGTTCAAATACCTCGCCATTCGCCAACACCCGCGAACGCCCGCCACCACCTTCGGCGCGTTCCCAGGCATCTTCAATGAAGCGTGCGGCGGGTTCTTCCGCTTCTAAAGCAGTACAAATTCGATCTTGCAACTTCAGCAAATACGTTTTAACTGCAGATATATCGTTCTCAATCATGATAAAGCACTGCCCCGTTGATAGTAATTTACTCAGCAACCGCTATGCGGTAGCCCACTGAGCGCAAATTACCACAATAAGCATTCCGCCAACACTTAAGTCGGTTCTCCGGAAAATCTGGGCAGCACCAGATAAAGCACCGAACGCTATGTTATCTATCTAAGAAATTGTTAGCCGGGCGCACCAAAATTCGATTGCACTATTGGCTTGATGTTTCCCGATGTACAATCTACTTTTTATTCCTTGATAAAAGTGTGGATACATTATGGGATTTGAAGAACTAGCGGCGCTCAGAGATGAACTTGTCAAGCAAGCGGCTGCCAATAAATCGGTAAAACGAGAAAAAAAGATAGCGGGTAAATCGCCTATCAAAAAGACCGGCAAAGCTGACGCGTTAGTCGCCATCATCGGCTTGCTGCAAAAGAATTTTCCCTTGGCGTTTCCCAAAAAACCCGCTGCCAAACTGCCCTTAAAAATAGGTATCCACAAAGACATCCTGGCGCATGCCGATCAACTCGGTGCAGATAAAAACCAACTTCGCACCGCACTGAAGGCCTGGTGTTGGGGACATCGATACTGGGATTGCCTGACAGAAGACGCTGTCAGAGTAGATTTACAGGGAATGCCGGCCGGCCAAGTAACAAAAGCAGATGCTGAACAAGCGAGCAAATTAAAAGCGGAACGGCGCAAACAGCCTGAAGCGGTCGAAGCATTACCTACCGGGTCAGCCTAGGTTTTGCTTATCCAAAGATTGCAGGCACCAGGAGAGCGCGAGTTCAAACTGTTGATTTTCCTGGACGTTCAACCACGTAGAACCGCCGAAACAAGTTATTTCCAAAGCCCAGTTGCCTGCTTGCTGATGCGACAGTCCGTCCCAATCCAAAACTCAGAACCAATCGATACGCGCTTAGCACCCAAAATTAACTCGGGTGCTTACCAGCCTTATCAGTTCCCAGAAAATTTTTGCCGTAAACCCTCAATAAGTCATTAGAATGAGCAAAGAATCTACAAAACTATTGTGGAATCATAACGTAGCGACTGCAACATTTGCGTCATTTTCTTCGCGCGATCACGCCTTAGGTTAATCCACCCCAAGGCAACCTCTTTACGACCAAGCCTAAAGCGCAAAAGTCGGCAACACAGAGCCTTAAAGCCCCTCGGCATCTGCCAGGCGTTACTCTTTAATAGACTTTTCAAACTCCGACACTGGATCGCAGTTTGCCCGATCCTAGATTTTTAGTTCCCAGGAGGAATTATGTGTTGGAGTGGCGAGGCATCGGCCGCGCTAGCCTTAACCGGCTTTGCGAGTACTTCTTTTTTTTATCGGCGCGGCGAATCCCAGGTCTTATGCCTGGCACTGGCCTACTTTTCCCTGATGGAATTACTACAGGCGTATACCTATTCGGTGATCGACCAGTGCCTGAATCCGAACAACCAAATTGCTACCTTTTTGGGATATATGCACATTGCGTTTCAACCGTTTTTTGTCAACGCGGTCAGCATGCACTTCATCCCGGAACCGTCACGAAAACGCATCGCGCCGTTTGTCTATATTTTGTGCTTTGCAGCGACCACTGTTTTTATGATGCGAATTTATCCGTTCCAATGGAGCAGTTTTTGTTTTGACCACTACTATCAATTTCTACCAGGCACTCACCTCAAATTCTTGATGCCCTTTTGCGGTACGGAGATTTGCTCGACATCCGGACAATGGCATATTGCCTGGGCCATACCTGCCAGCGGCAGCATTCAGATGGCTAACAGTTACGTATACGCTGCCTTTCTGATGCCCTTGCTTTACGGCTCATGGAAACTGGTGTTGTATCATTTCACGACCGGCCCGCTGTTGGCCTATTTGACTACCAACGATATGAACGAATGGGCTGCCGTATGGTGTCTATATTCGATAGGGCTGCTGCTATTGTTAATTAAAACACCCATCCGCCAATATCTGTATGTGACTAACTGGTATGGTTGCCGCCATCCTCAGTTTTTTAAATAAGTTGATCAATTAACCACACATCCCTCAAGTTTGTTGAAGGTTCAAGCCGACTAGGAAATAATGCACAAAAGGGTAGTTCAATACTGACAGCCAATCACCGATAATCCCCACATAAATCTCAAACTACCCAGCCATGGACTCAGATAAAATCTTCCGCAAAGGCGTGTTTGCAATCTCTATAGGAATTTTCGGCGTATCCTCTGTTTTAACTTGCGCCCAAGCGGAATGGCATGGCGAACTAACTTTTCTCAGCGATTACTTGCATCGGGGCTATTCCAAGAATCGCGGCACCCCGCTGGCTCAGGCGCATATCGATTACCAGGACGCTATGGGCTGGTTCGGCGGCGTAGGCGTTTCACAAGTCAGCTTCGACGACCGTCGTTATAAAAATCATGCCGATGTCGAAATCAAACCCTATCTGGGTTGGAGCCTGCCGTTAAATCGTGACTGGCGTACTGAATTCTCGGTAACCGGCTACCTGTTTGACGGCAAGATTTTTGGCAAATATGCCGATTACGCTGAATTTTACACATCCCTACACTATCAGGACTGGCTCAGCGGCACAGTGTCCGTTGCGCCTAACGCCTATCGCCGCGACGCAACTGTGATGAATTACGAACTCAAATATCGCCGCGACATTCTCGACAACCTGCAATTTTCAACCGGATTGGGCTACTACCAAGCCAACAAATTATTGGATGAGGATTATTTTTATTGGAATGCCGGCGTCTCCTGGTTCATCACCCGCAATCTGGCACTAGACTTACGCTACACTGACGTTCATCTGGACAATCATCACGAAGACACCCATCACCACGAGTTTTATCCACGCTTACAGGACAACAAGTTTTTAATCTCCGTGACCGCCGGGTTTTAAATAAATTTCCCGCCTTTGAACCTTCCGGCGTCGCCGCGGAATACACTCGCACACCAAGCTAAAATCACCGGAACCCAGGTTTGAGCCATGCTGCGTTTAGTACCTAACTTACATCGACCACCCATGCCCGAACAGCCCCAAATCGGCTCGGACGAGTACGCTCTGCTGCAACGTATCGGCGCAGGCGATACCGCCGCGTTCGAAGCCTTCTACAAAAACTACTATCCAAGATTGTTTCGTTTCATCTTGCGCATGACGCGCCAACCTGAAGCGGTGGAGGAATTAATACAGGAGACCTTGCTGGTGGTTTGGGAAAAACCCCAAGGCTTCAATCATGAAAGCAAAATTTCCACCTGGGTATTCGGCATCGCCTATCACAAAACCTTGAAAGCCATGGCCAAAAGCGCCCGGCGTAACAACGATGTCGACATCGACGACTTGACCGAATCCATGGGTGACCCAGCCGCGAATCCAGCAAATAATTGGGAAAACGAGGATTGGTTAAACTGTGCGTTGGCCACTTTACCGCCGGACCAGCGCGCGGTCATCGAACTCACCTTTTACCACGGCTTGTCTTATCAGGATGTCGCCAGAATCCTCGATTGTCCGGAAAATACCGTCAAAACCCGTATGTTTCATGCCCGCAGGAAACTGCAGGTTTTTGCCGACGCACAGGAGAAATAAGGCCATGAACTCACAGATTTCCTCATCCACTACTTCCCATTCGGACATCGTGTTGTTACTACCCTGGTATGTCAATCAAAGCCTGTCGACAAATGAACGGCAGCAGGTAGACCGGCATTTAACATACTGCCTCGTGTGTCGGCGCGAGTTACAGAGCCTACGCAAACTCGCGGCGGCCGTGCAACAAGCAGCCGATCTGGACATAGCCGCTGAAGCCTCGTTCGCCGGCCTGCGTGCCAAAATGCAAACAGCCAGTCAACTCCCGCCCAGCAAACAGGCCGACAGCCCACGCGAACAGCGGGCTGGCGACAATGTAAAACCCTTCGGTTCTGGCCGGGGATTTTGGCGAATCGCCAGCAATACCGGAAAAGGCCTGGCTATTGCCGCGTCCTTGTTATTGGTCACACTACCGGCTGCCGTTCAATACCTGCGCCCGGCCAATACCACCGATTATCACACGCTGTCGGCAGCTAAACCGGACGCTGGTCCGACCGGCCAGATACGCGTGGTGTTTGCAAAGAATTTAATGGAAAAAGACATAGACGCCGCGCTTAGCCAAATTGGCGGAGTACGCATAGACGGACCGAACAGTGTCGGTGCTTACACCGTCAAATTCGCCGCCGGCAAGCCGGATACTGACATGGCTGGCGCCTTGGCGTTGCTACGCAGCCGACAGGATGTCATGCTGGCTGAACCGATTTTACAACCGTAACCGATCATGAAATTAGTGCGCTTGAATCTGTTTATATGCTTGCTAGGCTTGCTTGGCGCCTGCGCGAGCAACAGTGATTTATCCCGGCTGGGCGACAGCAACACTGCGGAAGAGCGGCGTCTGCTGATCACCTTTACCGACCGCAGCATTGACCGCCCGTTGCCAGCCAACAGCTTGGACGGTTATCGCTTGCGCGGCCATTACGGCAACTCCGGCTGGAGCGAACATATTGCGCAGGAACTGGCCGAGCGTCACCATTTAAAGTTCGTCGCGCAGTGGCCGGTGACGACCTTGGGCGTCAGCTGCGTCGTATATGAGGTACCGGATAGCTTACCCGTGCAACAGGCGATAGCAGAATTGCAACAGGACAGCGACGTGTCCTCCGTCCAGCAAATGCAGAGTTTCCAGGTTTTAGGTAAACAAGTTGCGCCGACTCAAACGTACAGCGACCCGTATCTGCATTTACAAACCGGATTCAACGCTCTCGGCATAGCCGATTTGCACCGCACCACCACCGGCCGGGGCGTGCGCATTGCAGTGATTGATACCGGCGTAGATACCGAGCACCCGGACTTGCAGGGCCGGATCAAGTACTCGGAAAACACCGCACCGGAGCCCAGCGATCACAATTTAGCCGATATCCACGGCACGGCAGTAGCCGGCGTATTATCCGCCCATCCCAACAACGGCATAGGTATAGCCGGCATAGCCCCCGAAGCGGAAATTTTGGCATTCCGGGCCTGTTGGCCGGAGAAACCCAATGCCTTGGCGGCACATTGCAACAGTTTTACCTTGGCATTAGCCTTGAATCAGGCTATCAGAATGAATAGCCATATCATCAATCTAAGCCTGAGCGGCCCCGAAGACCCTTTAGTGCATCAGTTAATCGAGAAAGCGTTAACCAAAGGCATTATTGTGGTCGCGGCAGTCCCTAGCCAGAATCAAAGCGGCGGTTTTCCTGCCAACATCGCCGGTGTGATAGCCGTTGGTCAGGAAAACAATGGCAACCACCAGCACATCGCCGCGCCCGGCAAAGACATTCTGACCACCGTGCCGCACCAAGCCTACGACTTTATGAACGGCAGTTCCTTCGCCACGCCGCATGTGGCCGGCATGGCCGCTTTGCTGTTGCAATTGCATCCGGACTGGAAAACAGCGGACATCAAACGCCGGCTAGGTAACGACGCCTCGACCGCCAATTTGCTGGATTCGAGCACAGCCCTCGCCTCTCCGGAACGTACGCACTAGTCTTTACAAAATCCACCGTCAAGAATCGCCCTTATCCGCCGACCGATTTCTGCCGCGCCGTTAATCGCTATGGCCTGTTGCGGATAAGTTCGGTTTATCGTCTCCACTATCTTGATACTTAGCCGCTCAGGCGCCAGATCCATTTCCGTCAAAGGCAACACAAAGCCCTTGGCGGCCAGTTTCTCGATCCGCAAACCTTGCTCGCTATTGCCGGCATAAGGATAGGCCAGTGAAGGTGTGCGGGTGCTGATCACGTCCATCAAAGTGTTGTCGCCGCCGAGGCTGATCGACAAAGCGGCGGTTTGTAAATTTTCCTGGAAGTTGTGCAAGAACGAGACGACTTGGACATTCGGGCTGCTGATCAAAGCTTGCAATTCAGCGATTTCGGTTGCCGCAGCTCGGGAGCTGGTAATCACTAAAAACTGATATTCCGGCAACAGCGGCGCGGTCCGGATCGCGGCGCGCAACAGCGATTTACCGATTTCGCCGCCGCCCTGGCTGACCATTATCCGGTTTTGCCGCACCGGCCAGCTTGCCGGGGGCGGCGGACTGACATAGCCGACGTAAACCAAACGCTCGGCAATCTCGGCGGTCAAGCTAAAGGTTTCCTCGAAGCGGACAATGTTCGGGTCGCCGCGCACGAACACGGTATGGATATGCTCCCGCACCAGTTTCACCATGCGCCTTTCGGCGTCCAGCGGCGCCGGCACCAAGATTTCCCGCACAAAACAAAAAATCGGAATCGCCCCGCAACGCTGTCTGACCTTGGCAAACAAACCCAGAATCTCTTTTTTTAAACGCCTCCGGCCGAACGGAAAAAATTCGACGATTACCGCATCGTAAGGCCAGCTTACAAACTGCTCGATAGCCGCCGCCCGCTCGGCCCAGATAACTTCGATGGGTTTATCGCTATCAGGTGCGTAAAGTTCGTCGCTGGCGCTATTGATCAAAATTGTCGGCAAACGCAGATGTCTGAAGCCCGGCAATTCCGGCATGTGTTGTAAACCCTGGCCGCCATGGATTAAATCAACGTCGGCATATTTCGACAACTCACGGATCACCAGCAGGCTGCTGGTCAAATGCCCCAGGCCCACCAGGCTTTGGCAATAAAATAGGATTTTGCGGCGCTTTGCGGGCATGGCAAACAAACCACTAAAAGCTGTATTTAAAGGTTAAATCGAGCTGAAAGGAATTATTTCCCTCCAACTCGCCGAACGCCGGGCCGGCCATGAAGACCGAACCGGCAAATTGCACCTGCAAATGCTTCCATTCGTCCAATGACAACACCAGATCAAACTCGTCGCCCAGCGTGCCGCTGCGGCCGTTGGGCGTCGCGCGAATGCGTGAATCGCGAATCACCGACGACGGCGTAGCCTGTTCGTAGTGGTGGTAAAGCAAATCGATAGAGCTTTGCTCGGAGATCGGAAAGCCGAGCGCCGCAGTCATGATGTTCAAATTCGATAATTCAGGCCGAAATAACTCACCGTAATAACGAAAGCGCTGGCTGCCGGATAATTTAATCTTGTTGTTATGGATTCCGGATTGCCGATAAGCACTATCGGTGCCGTCGTTGGGATTGGTGTCGCCGGAGCCGTAGGCATAGCCCACGGTCAGATAAGGTTCCAGGAACAAGTTACTGTACCAAGTGATGCCGGCGTCCATGCCCCAGGCCGCGACATGCCGCGGCGTTTGCGCCCTAACCCTTGAAAAATTGCTGTTGATGTCGGTAAAGGTTTGCGTGGTCTCTTCACCAAATACCAACGCTGAATCCAGCCAATAGCCTATCTTGCCGACATGTTCGATTTTTAATTTCCCCATCGCCCGCCCACCGAACCAATTCAGGTCGCCGTCGCTAGAGTCTTTACGATTGGCGCGGATCAGGTCGCCGGGGCGTTGGTTGTCCGAATTATCGAACTGGCTCAGAAAGAACAAAGACAGGTTTTGCTTCGGGTCCCATTGCCAAACCACATCGCCCATCAGCCGAACCACCCGGTCACTGACCGGATCGATGAAATCCTGATCCGACTGCTTGGAGCCCAACTCCTTGGCAATCGCCAACTCGGCGAACAGCGTGTCTTCGCCAAAATAAATCCGCGCCGCGTCCAGTTCGTCGTTCCACCACCATTGGCGCTTGTCAGCAATACGTTGCCGGCCCAATTGCAGACTAAAACCCGAATCCAAAATTTGGTGAATGAACAGCCAAGCCTGGGTCAGTTTGATGCCGGCTTCGTATTGGTCCAGACCGCTTTCGGTGTAAACCTCAGGATCGTAATACACATCGGACTGCACAAAAAACGATAGCGATTTTGACCACTGGTAAAACAACTCCAGCTTCAAATCTTGATAAAGATTGGCCACGTCATCGTCGCGGCGCGGGTCCAGCCGCCGGTCTTCCACGTAGCGAGGTTCCAGTTCGTAAGCACCGCCAATGGTCAGCGGATGGCCGAATACATCGACCTTGAACTGGTCTGCCGGCCGTTTGTCACCGGGGTTAATACGCAATGGTTCTTTTCTGACGCTGTCGCCATTGTCCTGGCGAAAGGCATTGTCATTGGCTTTGTTGGCAACCACCTGCCCGTTGGTGGTCTGTGCAAATACGGATAAACTCAGCAAGGCACCGCCGGCCAAGAATGCGATTTTTCCGGTTTTTAGTATCAAGGAATTAAAGCTCATGAACGCAGGGCAAATCAGTTGGTTGGTTAATTGAGATAGGAACGCATAGCTATCAGCTCAGCCAGGGACTCAAGCGGAAACGCACCTAACCGCACATCAAGCGCTTTTGTGTCGTCTAAAAATTCGCGCATCAAGCGGCAGTGCGTATTGGGATGTGTTTGGAATAGTTGCAATAAGGCTTGCAGATGCTCAAGGTCGTCACCGTCCATCACGGCGTGGTGCAACATAATGCCCAGTGGTAGCGGGTGCGTCGGATGCAACGCCTCTGCTATGGCTTGGCCCAGTGCCATCCAGGGCTGAGCGGATTTGATTCTGATCCCGCACCAATCGATAGCCACCGGAATTTCCCTTAATCTTCCGGTATGCAGTGTTACCGCGCCTCGGTTGCGTGACAAGGCTTGAAAACCCAGTTTAATCAGGCTGTCAGCCGTGGCTTGGCTACAACGGTTCCAGGGCGGCGTGAAGATGCTGTCCAGCGCCGAGCCGAACAGGCACTCAAGCTGTTGTTTGCCAACCAACAAATCCTTAAATTGCCGCTCTTCGCTGCGACTGATGCCGAATTCGCATTTGCGGCCTTGGTTTTCATGGTTGTGATGGCTGTATCCATGTTGATGTAAGCCCAACAGAAACGGATTTCGCCGCCAACGCCCCAGCAGCGAGTCCGCCAGCGACTGGCTAAGAGCATCGGGAATCACCGCAAGATCGATGGGTATATGGCAATCTCGAAAACAGTCCAACAAGGCATAAAGCCGATCATCATCCCAACCGGCGTCGTCGTCGCGAAAGAATATCTGGGCAGCTTGTTCTCGAGCATCCAATGCCATACGCACAGGTTTTAGCCAATCAGCAAACATGGACGTACTCCGTTGATTGAGCTCCTGGGATCAAGTCGTTTTTGCTGGCCCGCAATTCCTGAATCAGCCGCACGGTATGATCGGCGCCGGCCAGATTCAAGCCGGCTGGATTGGGGGAAAAATCCCTTAGTTGCAAAATCCGCTCAGCCAAACGCTGACCGGTCAATTCGCTTGGATTCAGTATTTCGACTAATCCCAATTCGGCTAATTTTTGTGCCCGCTGGCTTTGCTCGTCTTCCTGGCCGCGCACAAACGGCACGACCAGAGCCGGGGTGCCCGACTCCAGAATGTCCATCACCGTGTTGTAACCGCATTGACTTACTGACAGGCTGTGCGCCTCCAGCAAAGGCTGCATCGCCGGTACCGAGCGTCGTAGCGTGAGACCGGCCATGCCTTTGACTTGGGCGACTAAATCCTGCCAATCCGCTTCCGGTAAAAACGGCCCGGCGACGATGGTCATCGGTAATTTTTCCGTAGTCCAATTGATGGCGTGAGCCTGAATCGCCGCTTGAAACAATGGCGCGCCGACCATACCGCCACCGGCCGACACCAACACCCCGTGCCGTGGCGGTTTGATCGCGGCCGGAATGCGACCTGGAGCGACAAAACCGGTGTACAGCAGCGGGGTTTGCAAGGGATGACGCGGCTTAAAACTGTCTTCCAAGCGGGCAAACCGGGGATCGGCATGCACCAGCAGGCCGTCGAAATAGCGGTCGGTAATCCAGCGCGCCCTTTCGTCGTGCCGGCTTTGGTCTTTACGGGCGTTGACCATGATGTCGCGCAGACTGCACAACACCAGCGGCTTCGTTTGTTTGTCCCGACGCGCTGTCTTTAGGAGTGGCAACAACTCGCCAGCCAGTTTCTTGCGGCCGAACGGAAACAGCTCGATCAATACCACTTTGGGTCTGAGCATTGCGTACTCATCCAAAATTATCTGCTTGCGAGCCGCCAACGCTTCTTCGACGCTATAACGTTCATCCTGACTGTACAACTGATGATCCTCGCCCATACCCAGCGGCGGCAGATTCAGCATATCCAAATCGGCAACGGCGGCTTGGTGATCGGGAGCGCGGCCACCGTTCAGAAATGTCACCCGAAATTCGCGGCTCAAGGCATTGGTCAAGGTCATGGCTCTGACCCAATGGCCCATGCCTAGCGAATGTTGGCAATACAGCAGTAATCGCGGTTTGTAGTGGTTCATGCGGCACGCAACCCGTGTTGGAGTTTATACAGTTCGTGATAATGGCCGCCCATCTGCATCAAAGCTTCATGGCTGCCTTGCTCGACAATCACGCCTTGCTTCAACACTAAAATGCGGTCGAAATGACGGATGGTGTGAAATTGATGAGCGATCATCAGTACGGTTTTGCCGCCGTGCAGTTGATCGATAGCATCGCGAATCAAGGCTTGAGATTGGGCATCCACCGCGGAAGTCGGCTCGTCCAGAATCAGAATCGAGGATTGGCGCAACAAGGCCCGCGCCAGACACAAGCGTTGTTTTTGGCCGCCGGACAGATTACCGCCGCTTTCGCCCAACACCGTGTCATAGCCGTCCGGCAGATTGCGGATGAATTCGTCGGCATGCACCAGACGCGCGGCGGCTTCGATGTCTTCAATCGTGGCATCCGGGCTGCCGTAGCCGATGTTCTCGCGAATGCTGGTGCCGAACAGAATCGAATCCTGCAACACCACACCGATTTCCCGCCGCAACGCGGCGCGCTGGTAACGATCAACTTCAATGCCGTCGATGCGCACAACGCCCTGTTGCGGATCGTAAAGTCGAATCAGCAAGCGGGCGATGGTGGATTTGCCGGCCCCGGACGCGCCGACCAACGCCACCCGCTCACCCGGTTGAATGTGAAATGAAATATCCCGCAGGATGGGTTTGCCAGTCGGATAGCCGAACGAAACATTGTTAAATTCGATTTCGCCGCGCAAGCCGCTGGGCACTATCGCATCCGGTGGGTCCTGAATGTCTGGCTCGGTATCCAGTATTTCACTGATACGTTCGATGCTGACGCTGGCCTTGGAAAAACGCGTCGACAGGCGGGTGATTTGCCGAATCGGTTGATACATTTGGGCGATATACGAACTGAACACCAGCACATCCCCCGGTGTCAGCACCCCGTCGAACACTTGCAAGCACCCGAACAACACCACGATGCCGGTGCCGATGGCGCTGATGATTTCGATCATCCGAGTCGCCCCGGCCTCGATGCGCGCGGTACGCACGCTTTCAGTCATCGATTGGCTGCTTTCCACATCAAAGCGCTCACGCTCGACATCTTCCATGCCGTAGGTTTGCACCAGCGGCACCGCGTTCAACAGTTCGCTAACCCGCGACGCCAAGCGGCCTTCGTTATGGCGTTGCTTGCGCGCCGAGCGTTTCACCCGCCGGTAAATCAGCACGATAGCCAGACACAACAGCGGAAAGCTGGCCAGCACGATCAAGCTCAGTTTCACGCTCAGGTTGAACATAATGACGAACATGCCCAGTACGGTCAGCACATGGGTGGTGAAGGTCAAGGCCGAGTCGGCGTAGACGTCCTTCAAGGTATTGGTGTCGCTGGTCAGTTTATTCAGCAACTCGCCGGTGGGCGTACTGCTGTGAAATGCCAGCGACAGGCGTTGCAAGTGGTCGAACAATTCGCTGCGCAATGTGTAGACCAGCAAATAGCCGATGCGCGAAGTCAGAAACAGCTGGTAGTAGGAAAACACGCCTTTGCACAAAGCAATCAGCACCATGCTGCCGCACAGGATCCATAACGCCTGCTCGCTGCCGCCATGCAACAGCGGTTGCGCCGCCGCCAGATGGGCCGGCAACGGATGATTCAGCAACACATGATCGAAAATCAGCTTCATCGGCCACGGCACGATTAGGCTGGTCAGTGTCGAACCGAGAATACAGACAATCGCCGCGACTATACTGCCGCGGACCCGGCCCAGATGCGCCCACACGATTTGTCTAAAGCGGCTGTTCGATTGAGTTTGTTCAGTCATTAGCAGTTTTTCCGGTGAATTCAGTCGGCCAGCGGCCAAGGACGCAAAGCCAGCGCAATAAAATCTGCGACCCGTTGCGGCGCCGCGGATTTTTGTTGGATGAAGCAACGGTAAGCGCGGGTCAGCAACTGGCCGCGTAGATGCCAAACAAAGCGTTGCGCATCGGTTTGGTTGTGGTTGGCGGCTGAGTAAGCTGTAAACAGTGTTTGAACGAGTTGGTCTATCACGGCAACCGGATAGGGATAGTTGTATAAATCCGCCGCGAAATTGGCCAAATCCTGCAATGGATCGCCAATAGCTAATTCGTCGTAATCGAACAGCGCCAAGCGGCCGTCCGCCAACACTAGCAATTGATCGATATGAAAATCGCCGTGGATCAAGCCTAACACTTCAAACTCGGGGCAATCTTGGCGCAACTCGTTGAATAACCCAGTCAGCGCCGGTTGGATGGTGGGATAGGCATGGCTCAATTTATCGGCTTTCTTGAGCCACTCTTTTAGCTGTTGCTGCGAGGTAATGACCAGCAGAGGCGGTGGTGTGACTTGGTGAAAAGCGGCAAGTGCATGAGCTAAGGCCGGGATTTTCTCTGCGACACCGACTGTAAAATCCAACTCAGTTAGCATGTGGCCCTGCAAGCCTTCTAACCATAAAGTGTGGTGACCGGCGTCGTAAGCTAAGGCTTCAGGCATGACAAAGGCGGCGACCGATTGGCGTTGCAGCGTCAGCAGGTTGGTATAGACCGCCCGACCTCGTTCATCGGCATACGTTTTGCCATAAACCACCCGCGCCGGCTCAGTTTCGCTGGCAGCAAAGCGGTAACGCGCCGTGCAGCGAATTTCCGGCCGGTAATTGACGATCTCGATAGTCGATATTGGCCGTTGTTCCAACTCGGCAATCTGCCGACTGTCCATCAATTCCGCCAACCAGGGCATTGCCGGATCGTCCGGAAAGCGCCAGCCGACCATGCCCAGTTCAGCCAGATGTATCGCCGTTTCGCCGTTGGCCTGCGCTTCGGTGTAGGCCTGCTGGCTGCGCTGGCCCAGATAAGCGCGGGCGTAAAGTATGCGCTGCTCGGCGGTCGTTTCCGCTGGATGGCGGCCGCGTAAATGGTAAACCAGCGATAAAAACGAGCGATCGCGGTTTTCAGCCAGCCGATAGGTTTTGTAACGCGGATGCTGAATCTCGCAGCCGGTCACCTGCCAGTCGCCGGCTTGGCATTCGGGCAAATGCTGTTGCAGCGCGGCGGCCATCAGATCGGCGTCCAGCAAGAGGGCAAATTGCGCCAAGGGGTTAATCATGCTCGTAACCCTGAATAGCGCCGGCCATGCTGTTCGCCACCCAGGCGTATCGTCATCACTTCCGCGTTGCTGCGTAAATCGATGGCGTACAGGTATTTGTTTTTGACGTTGATCTCGGCTATACCGGTAAAATCGGCGCCCAACAACTGGTTTAAGATGATTTCGTTGGTGTTGCGATGCGCTACGATCAACATTGCCTCGCCGCCGCTGGCCAACATGGCTTGCAGACTGCTCAACACCCGCGCGCTAAAATCCGCATACGCTTCACAACCGGGCCCACGGAAACCGTATTTATCCTGTTCCCGTGCCGCCCATAAGCGGCTGGCTTCCGGGTCGCGTTCATCGACATGCCTGCCTTCCAGAATACCCAGGCCAATTTCCCGCAAACCGTCCAAAGTCTTGATCGGCAAGCCCTGCATGGCTGCGGTGGGTTTGGCGGTTTGTATGGCGCGGGTCAGGCTGCTGCTGTAAATCGTGCTCAGTGTTTCCTGTTTCAGCACGTCCGCCAAGGCTTCAGCTTGCTGCAGGCCTTTGGCGGATAATTTCGCATCGGCCTGGCCGGAAATCCGTTGTTGCAGATTCAATTCGCTCTGGCCGTGACGAGCTAAATAAATCCGCCGTGGCTGATCAGATGAGTACATTAGCCACTCCAGCAGCCTGCCCACAGTGCGCCGCATACATATCGCTCAGCGCCAGATAGCGTTTGATTTGTTTGAGGCGGGTTTCGTCCAGTTGGCGCAAACTGCGGCGTACCACTTCGTGTATCAACGCGGCGGCAACCTGCCAACGTAAATCCGTCAGACTCAGCGTCTGCTGACGATGGCGTTGGTAACTCAACACCAAGCGATTGACCAGTGGATGGATGGATTCAATGGATGCCGCATCGCGAATGCCGTTTAGATAAATATTAGCGATCAGGCTGGCCAAATCCAGCAGAGGGTCGCCAAGGCATACGCAGTCCATATCGATCAACCCCAAGCACTGACCGTCATATAAAAAATTATTCAATTTCAAGTCGTGGTGCAGCGTTGCCCGCTCAGATGGCGTTTGACGCAGTGCCTGCGCCAACAAACTGTTTACCGAGCGGGCAATACGGCCGGCCCATTCCGGGCGAACTTGTTCAGCCAGGGTTGGCGTGGCTAACAAGCCCTGCACCACATCGACTTGCGTGTAACGTCTTGGCGTATCGATACGGCAGGCGTGCAACTCCGCCACACACTGTCCCATCTGATCGGCCAGTTCCCCATCACTATCCGCCTGCAACGCCGCCCACGTCAAAGCCTGACCGGGCAGATGGGCTTGCCAAAGCGTCAACGTGTCCGCATCAAAGGCCAAAGCTTCGGCGCCCCAGTTAAATGGCCCGTTAAGCTGGCGCATCACGGCGAAGGTTTCGCGGCCCGCGTCATCGGCATAATTTTTGGCGTACACCAGCCGCGGCTGCGTTGATTCGGCAGTTTGCACGCTGTAACGAATCATGCAGGAGCGCTCGGCAAGATAATGCAACACCTCGGATTGCAAACCTTCTACAGGTATGCCCAGTAGGTTGGGTGCTTGCAGGCGGATCGTCATCGCCGCGTGATCCAGCAGCGTGGGCAAATGGCGCAGTTTGCGATCATAAGGAAACGCCCACACCAGCATGGCCGGGTGTTGTAATAACGTCAGCCCGCCTTTCGCCAAGTCGGGCCTTTTGGCGAGTTCCCGTTCAAACTCGCGGTTAACCTCAGCCGGCGAGCATAGCCGCCCGGTGGCAAAGCGGCTGTGCGGATTGTCAGATTGTCCAGTCCACCGATACCCCACCAACAGGCTCTTCCCCGGTTTGTAACGTTTTTCACCGATCTGCCAGCCATTTACGGACGATTGGCTGCTCGCGCAGTCCAGCAGCCAATCCAGCAAGGGCCCCATCAAGTTCGGATTCAACGCTGCCGGCATCTGCGGAAATTGCGGGTCTTGATTCATGCCGCGCGCTCCCAAACCGCTGATAGAGTTGGCTTAGTCGGGTTCAGCCGATAGTTCAACATAACCGGTTTGTCGATGCTGTCTAATAGCGTGCGGCCGACAATGCTCAGACTTTCGGCGGCATCGGCTTGCAAGCTGACGATCTCTCCCAGCAGATTACGACGCACGAACAACAGCTTCGCCCGGCAGACAATATCCGCAAAGCGGTATTCCGCAGGCTTGTTGAGATGGCTAACAAAAAAACAGTCGCGATAAACCGTGTCGGAGGTCTTTAGCGTAATACTCAAGGCCATGGCCTGCATCGGCGTTGCCAGATGCTGCGATTGGCTCACCGGCAAGCTGTCGATCTGGATGTCCGGCGCATCATCCCGGTAGGGATACAGCACGGTTTGAAACCAGCGGATACCGTCGCCCTCCTGACTGAAACTCAGCACCGGCGCGGCGTGTTTGACGCCATACTCCGGCGAAAACCAGCCCGATTCAATGTGCATCGCCACCTCGGCACGCGGCGCTTGCACGATTAACAGGTTAGGCAGGCAAATACCCTGGCCTTGCCGATTATTCAGCTGCTGGATTGGCGCTGGAGATGGCGGCGGCAGATGAAAAAATTGTTGATAGCGATGACTGGCGCAGCCGCTTAGCAGGTCGCTGATAATCCAGTACTCGTTTTCGGCAAAGAAGATGCTGCGCTGATGATCGACTTCGTAACGCGGGCTGAGTGCGCGGCCATGCACAAAATCAAAGCCTTGATTCGATTCAAAACGGATTACCGCGGCGTGAGGTTGCGGGCCGACAGGTGCATGGCATTGGTAGGCCATTTGATCCTGGCCATCAATCTTGACAGTATTGTGCGCGGCCGTGCCTTTAAACGCATGCCGCCAATTAACGCCGTCGCCATCGTGCTCGTGATAGGTATAACGGCCCGGATCGACGACCAAGGAACGGCCGAAAGCGGCCATTTCAAAACTTAACAAGTCGTAATGGCCGTGGCTGCCAAAGCCCAAATCGCCGCAGTCGAAAAACAGGTAACGGCCGTCCGTATAAGGCCGTTCGCCCCAGGCGCTACGCAAAATACAATAACCGCTGTCGGCAAACAGCCGCGAGTGTTGCGTCGGCGGCTGGCCTTGCTTACCTTGGCTGAGCACATAACGCAGCGCGTCGCTGGGGTAATAGCGTTCGGCTTTACCCAGCAGCGACAAGTAGCTGTTGACGTCGCCGTCGTTGATGGCCGGCAGCCAGCCGTCGGGTTTGTGGGCGTAAATCGAAAATTCCAGGGCTTTGCCGATGACGGCATCGAATGGCTCTGGCAAGCTCACGCCGTTTAAATCCGCCAGTTCGCGGACCCGTAAAAAGTTCTTCAACACCGTATGGTGATAGTCGGTGGACAGCTCTTTTTGCACGCCGTCAGCCAGGAAATCCTGGCGCAGATTGGCCAGCAGTTCGCGTTGGGCAAACGCCAGTAACTCGGCCGAGGCGCTGAGTTCCGGAAATATAATGGCAACCGTGAATATCGCTGACAGCTCGATGGTGCGGTGATTACCTTCCGGAGTTAGATTGCGGCTGAGAAATAGCGCCTGCGACTGTATCGATTGCAAAAAAGCCAGCAAAAATTCGGCGCTTATCGCTTGGCAGTGCCGGCCCGGCACGAAGTAATGGTAAGTCAGCAGCCATTGCTGCAAGCGGCGGCCGGTCACTTGGCTGTTCACGAACCCGTCCGGCACTTGCTTGATCCAGGCACTGATCAATGCCACCCATTTATCGGCATAACCTTCGTCACCGCTGTATTCGTAAGCCAAGGCCAGATCGCGGCCGTAATAAAACTTGTGCAGCAGAATCAGCCATTCCAGATCGGCGCTGGGGTTATGCAACCAATCGAATCCGTTGCCTAAACGGTGGGTTTCGTTGTTCAGAGTAAATTGATTTTCGAGAATCGACGCCGCGCTGGCGACATGTTTGGCTTTTCCGGGGTTGAGCGGAAAATAGTTATCCACGGCGCGCTGGCGAAAATGTGCCAGTACCTCGGTGGGTGACCACGCAGCGAACGGCGGCAGCAATAACGCCGTTTTATCGGTGCCGGGGTTGCCTGACAAGATTGATCTATCCATCGCGCGAAATTCGGGTTTCATCATTTACCCCCTTACCGCCGCAGCCGATTCGGTATGCC
Organism: Methylomonas fluvii; assembly: GCF_014850975.1. GTDB lineage: Bacteria > Pseudomonadota > Gammaproteobacteria > Methylococcales > Methylomonadaceae > Methylomonas > Methylomonas fluvii. The sequence goes on from NZ_JACXST010000002.1 coordinate 36,864, forward strand.
ACACCATCACCCGGCCCTGACTGTCTTGGCGGCGGAACACGAACGCGCTATCGGTTTGCAAATCAGCGAACGTGTAGCTGCCGCCCTGGCGATGCGCCAGGAATAGCGTGTCGAGATACTCCTCGTGCGCCTGCTGACTGTGAATCCGCAGAACACTGGCGATGCTATTGTCGACCGCTTGGCCGAGTTGGCTGACCGGTAGTTGTTCCAATGTCAGCCGAGGCGGCGTCGATTGATAAGGAAAAAGTACGGTCAGAAAGCAATAGTCGGCGGCGTGCGCGGTAAACTTGACGACCGGGGCCGGGTGTTTGACACCGTAGCTGGGCGAGACAAAACCCGGTTCCAGACTCAACAATGTCTGCGGTTGCGGGGCTTGCAGCATGAGCAAATTTGGTGAGTCGACGCGCAAGCCGGAGGTATCGAATTGGGTTGTGGTGCGGTGCTGTGCTAACGCATCCAGATGGAACCGTAGTTCGTAGTCGTGGTTTTGTTTCGCGCGCAGCACATCGCAGATCAGCCAGTATTCGCCGGCGATGAACAGGATTTTGCGCTCGTGAATCACCGAATATTCATGGCTGGCGGCGATGCCGTGCAGATAGTCAAATCCCGGCCGGTGCAGCGCACATTTAAATTCGCGCGCCGGTTCCGGGCCTTGAATCTTGTATTTGCGAATGTGCGGCGCGTAAAGCGTCTGATTTTTGCCGTCTACCTGCACGGTGTTGTGGTAGCCGGTACCGCGAAACAGCACTCGCCAATTGGTGTCGCCGGATTCGTCGTAGGTGTAACGGCCCGGATCGACGATCAACGAGCGGCCGTAAGCGGCCATTTCGATATTGAGTAAATCCAGATGGCCGTGGTTACCGGCCCCCAGCGGCGCGCAATCGAAAAACAAATAGCGTTCGTCTTGATACGCCTCGCCTTGATCGCCCCAGCCGCTGCGCAAGATGCTGTAGCCGCTGGCGGTAAAGGTTTTCGAACGTTCTGCGGGCGCTTGGCCTTGCTGGCCGGCCGTGGCGACGTACAGCATCGCCTCATCGTGATATAGCACATGGCCTTGGCGCAGCAAATCCAGAAAATTGGCGCTGTCACCGTCGCTGATGGCCGGGATAAAGCCGTCGGGTTTATGCGCATGCAGGCAAAAGGTCAGGGCTTTTTGGATGGCTGCGTCCATGTCGGCCGGCAGAGGGATGTGGTTCAGCATCGCCAAGCGACGAATTCCCAGAAAATTGCGCAGCACGATGTGATGGTAATCGGTCGATAACTCGCAATGCACGCCATCGGCCAGCAGGTCGGTTTGCAGGTTGCGCTGCAATTCGGCAATCGAAAATTTCAACCATTCATCGGCACCGCGCAATTCCGGAAACACCACCGCCGCCAAAAAAATCGCGTAAAGCTCCAGGGTACGGTGATTGCGGGCAGGGGTCAGGTTGTCGCACAGATAAGTCACTTGCTGTTGCAGCGAGGCCAGAAAGTCCAGATGAAACTGCGCATCAATGGCCGGTTCGGCATCAGCCGAGACAAAATAACGGTAGGCAAAAATCCAGTTTTGCACCCGGCGACCGGTGACATCGCTGGATAGAAAATCGATGGGGACGCTAGCTATCCAACGTTGGGTCAGCGCTTGCCATTTATCGCGGTAGCGCAGATCGCAGGTTTCTGCAAAGCGCCGGCCCAAGCCGACTGCGTAATAAAACTTGTGCAACAGAATCAGCCATTCGACGTCGTCGCTGGGGTTGCTGAGCCAGTCGAAGTCATCATCTAGCAGGTATGGCTCGTGGTTGAATTCGAAACGGTTGCGCAATACGCCGTCCAGTTTTTCCGACGTGTTTTGCTCTTCGTCGATCACCGAAAAATAGCGGATATGCCGACGGCCATGAAAATACGCCAGCAAGTCAACTGGCGACATATCGCAATACGGCGCCGTCAGCGCCTGTAGACGCGGGTCGGTATTAAGAATGTTCAGCACAGCAGACATGCGCTTCCACCATTTCACCGGCCAGGCAGGCGTCGAACAGATTTTTCAAGGCCACCGTGGTGTGCCGGGAGTTGAAATCTCGGCAGACGGTTTGCCGCGCGGCTTGGCCCAGGCACTGGCGCAGAGCCTGATCTGTTAACAAACGTTCAATGGCATCGGCCATGGCATCGGCGTTTTTCTCCGGCACCAGCAGGCCGTTGACCTGGTCTTGAATCAATTCCGGGATGCCGGAAATGTCGGTGGAGATGACCGGCATTTCCATCGCCATCGCTTCGACCAAGACATTCGGTATACCGTCGCGGTCGCCGTTGTCCACCACCAGACACGGCAGCGCAAACACATCGCCTTGCTGATAAATACCGCGCAGTTCTTCCTGAGTTACCGCGCCGGGCAGACTAACCATATCTTGTAAATCCAGGTCGGCGATTAGTTGTTTGATCACCTGCGCGTATTTATCGGCGCCGCCGACGATGCGGCAGTTAAATTTGACGCCGCGATCGCGCAGAATCGCGCAGGCTTTGACTAAGTAATCGAAGCCTTTTTTCTCGACCAGCCGCCCAACCGACAGGATGGTTGGAACAGAGTCAGCGGCGGATTGCTCGCGCGGTTCCGGCACAAACAAATCGGTGTCCAGGCCGTGATAAATCCGGTGCACGGCAATATCGCTGCCTTTGCAGGCGTCCAGATGCTCCTGATTGGCGCCGGTACAGGTCACGGCAAATTTGGCGCGGCGCATTTTGATTTGCAACAATTCGCCCGGATTCAATTCCTTTAGGTAAATGTCCTTGGCATGGGCAGTAAAGCTGAACGGCAGGCCGCTGATCCGACTGGCGAACATAGCCACCGTCGTGGCGCCGTGGCAGAAATGGGCGTGTAAATGGCGAATGGCCGGATTCTGCAATACCGCATCGGCGATAGTGCCGGCTTGCAAAAATTCCTTAATGAATACCGTGCGCGGAAAGTCCCGCCAGCTTTCGCGGTATTTAATCGACATACTGAAACAGTCCAGCAAAGCGCCGAGATAGGCGATTGGCCGCTTCAGGAACAACCGGCCGTGGCTGGGTATGAATTTCGGCAGGTTTTCCCTCAGCCAGACCCAAAAGCTGCGGCCGGTCAAATCGTCGGCTTGCGGCAGATAAGTCACTGGCGCTTTGATCTGGTCAACCACGGCATGGTGCTTTTGCCCCTCGAGTTGCTTGATCGAAAAGATCGACAGTTTGAGGCCTAAGGTTTCCAACAAGTGGATTTCATTGGTGATAAAGGTTTCCGACGTGCGTGGAAAACCTTTGAGGATGTAGGCGACTTGCGTCTGGTTGTCGTGGTTTTGCATTTTAAAATCCAAAATTGTCCAGCCGGCCCTAAACGGGCCGATCGGTTTATCTCAACGATGAAAGGTTTAGTCTGCCGCTACGCTAAGGCCTGACGTTCTGAGCCGCGCAGGTAGCTTTGCGTCGGCGTCATACAACAATTCGCTGATCGATTCGCTGATACGCGGTAACCCGCCCATGTCGATTTGATACAGGCGGCTGTGATGGACGTTAGTGCGTCCCAACTCTTCACGGACCGTGTCCATCAAAAGTTTGGGGGTCAGATTGTGGGGGTGAATGGCGCGCACCAAACCTTGTAGCGCCAGACGTTCCGCGCGTATCCACTGTTCCTGTGAAGGTTTGATGCGCGGCACCAAAATCGCCCGCTTACGCAGGGTCAACAGTTCGCAGGTGGTGTTGTAACCGCCCATGCTGACCACCAAATCGGCGGATTCCATGCAGGCCATCATGTCGGTGTTAAATTCCTGAATCACCACGTTACGGCAGCCGCGGGCCAAAATTTCGAGCTGGTGGCGGCGGCTTTCCGACATTTCTGGGCCGCAAATCATCAGGGTCATGGTGTTGTCGCCCAGATCTTGCCGATTCAAGCCTTCCAGATAACTGTGCAGCAATTGGTAACCGTCTTCACCGCCACCGGCTGTCACCAGCACCAGTCGTTCCTGGGTACAGCCGATTTGCTGCCGAATTTCACCGGCGCGTTTGTCGCTGCGTTCGCGAGCGATGTAGCCGCAGAAGTCGACTTTTTCGTGGCTGGCGTCGGGAAATTCGTATTCCTTGCGCATGTCGTAAATCTCCGGCGAACCGACCACCAGCACCTTGTCGTAATGGGACTGAATGGCGTCGTGGTAACCGTTTTTCTTCCACACGGGTATCGTGCTTTCCGGACTGTCGAGGATGTCGCGCAACAACAAGACCAGCTTGGCGCGGTGGCCGCGGCGTTGCATCAGGTTGAGAGCCGCGCCCAATTCGTCGCTGACGCCGTAGGGTTTTTTATCGACCAGTATCAAATCGGGGTCGAAATCCAGCACCGCGCTGAGGATGATATTGCTGCGCAGTGTGAGCAATTGTGCGTATTCCATGTCCAGAAACTTCACCGAATAATCGCCTTTCACGCTCCGCGACAGACATGGCAATTTGATGTAATCGATCCGGTCCGGAATCCGGAAAGCGTGCAGCATGGGAGAGCCGGACAGAATAAGCACAGAGACGTTCGGGTCGGCATCCACCAAGGATTTAGAAATCGCCAACATGCGCCGGATATTGCCCAGACCGAAGGTATCGTGAGAATACACAATGATTCTTTTGGATTGTTTGCTAAGCGTCATGGCCCGGATTCCTTTTGCTGCATCGTTCACTACGCGGGTGCAAGTACTGTCCAGTAAGGATGACCTGGCGCCCGGTTCAATTTTGGTAACCAGACAAAACCGTGGTTACGTGCAGCGTCTATTCCCGAGCAAACCAGCAAGGTTCATTCAAATCGGCATTTTCATCAAACTTTAATGTGGCAATGTTATTGAGCCTGCCCACAGGCGCATGAACCGGGTTCTTGGGCAGCATGCTTTAAACACGCAGGAAATAGATTGAGAAGTACGGAAGCCGGGATTTTGAAGCGCTTCGGGAATGTTGTGTCAACGGTTTGAGCGATGTGCCTTCAAACAGCACCGGGGAATTAAGAGGTTTTTAAGCAAAAAGGCGAACAATCCGCCGCGACTGAAACAATCCAACACAGGAGGATATATGTTCAGGCTTATAACGATATTGTTAATCGGCGTGTTATGGTCCGGCACCACTTTAGCGCATGGAGATGATTGGGGACATGGCCACCATAGGCGACATCACCACCATCCCGGGCACGCTTACCGGCCATATTTTAGGATGCATAGCCCGGCAAGAATGGGCTATTACCCTCCCCCGCCGCCGCGCTATTTCGCAAGGTCGCCGCTGGACTATTACGGCTATCCGCCGCGGCCGATGCCCCGATATGATTACAGGGAACGCTGGTGATTGGAAGCTTGAAGGCAGTCAAACGGTTGATTGCTTTGTAAGCGATCTATAGACAGCGTCTATATCACTTGCTCGAAAGGAGCGAAGATAGTGTCCACTTATAATCAGGTGGACACTTATGAAGGAGCACACAACGCGCTTATCGCGCCCATTGATTGCAGGACACGGACGAGATGGCCGATGTCTTTATGATCCGGAAGCCAAACGGGAGTTGGTTCGAATCTGTTTGCAACGCGGACTATCAGTTGCCAAGGTCGCGCTGGAACACGGTATCAATGCCAATCTGCTGCGTAAATGGATAGGCTTATACCCAGAACTAGGCGCCTCTGTCCGGAACGGCGCATTAGCGTTGCCGACTTTTGCGCCCGTTTTAGCGCTGGGCGCGGAGCAGCCGGCTAAGCCAGCACTAAACGTAAGCTTACCCAACGGCATTAGGCTTGAACTGCCGTCTGTCGCATTGAGCGATCTGCCGTTAATTTTGCACACGTTGGCCGAGCTGCCATGTTCCGTTTCGACGCAGGATTAAAAGTCTACCTGCACCGGGAGCCGGTGGACGGTCGCAAGGCGATCAATGGTTTGGTTGTGCTGGTTGAGCAGGCATTGTGCTTGAACCCCTTCGAGCCGGCCATCTATGTATTCCGCAATCGGCGTCGGGATCGGATCAAATTGTTGTTGTGGGACCGTACGGGTTTCTGGCTGATGATCAAGCGACTGGAAGCCGATCGATTCTGCTGGCCGAAAGACGCGGCCGTGGTGACCTTGACGGTAGAACAACTCCATGGGTTGTTAGCCGGTATTGACCTGGCTGCGATGCAGCCGCATCCGGTGCGGATCTATACAAAAACCAGCTGAAACAATGACTTAAATCGCGTAAAATAGTGGCATGACGACCACCATCACGCTGTCCACCGAAGACTATCAAGCCTTGTTAACGGACAAGCAAGCCTTAGTGCTTGAACAACAGCGGCTGGCTCAGCAATTGCGCTTGGTGACGGTCGAGCGCGATCTGTTGAAAGAACGCGTGGATGCTTTTCTGCATCGTCTGTATGCCGCCAAGTCCGAGGCGCGGAGCAATCCCGCTCAGCGTGATCTCTTCCTGAACGAAGCCGAAGCGTTGGCGCCGAACGGCGCGCCAATCGCTGAGGAAAGCACGCCCGAAGCGGTTGAGGTGGCCTGTCACAGCCGCAAGAAACGCAGCCGCAAGCCGCTCGATCCGCTTCTGCCGCGCGAGATTGTGCGCCATGAACTGCCGGAAGCCGAACGGGTCTGCGCGCATGACGGCCATACGTTGGTGGAAATCGGCGCGGACATCAGCGAGCAACTCGACATCGTGCCGCAACAGGTGCGGGGGTAATCCCCCCATTTTGAGCAGAGTCTAAAACCAGTGCGCCGCAAAATCTTGAACCTGCCCGATCGATTCAAATAGGTATTGGGCAAGCCATTCGTAACGCACCGTTCGGTTGTAACGTTCAACGTAGGCATTCTGTTGCGGCTTGCCCGGTTGGATATAGTTAATCTGGATACCCTGTTGCTCGGCCCAGGTTTTTAGAGTCTCGCTGATATATTCCGGTCCATTGTCACAGCGAATGGCGTCAGGCTTTCCACGCCACTCGATGATGCGATCCAATGTGCGGGTGACCCGCACAGCCGGTAACGAGAAATCCACTTCAATGCCTAAACCTTCCCGATTAAAGTCATCAATGACGTTGAGCAAACGGAAAGCCCGCCCGTCAGCCAGTTGATCATGCATGAAATCCATCGACCACACGGCATTGACGTGATCCGGGACCGTCAAGGGTTGCGGGGTTTCCCTTACCAAGCGCTTCTTGGGCTTGATGCGCAGGTTGAGTGCCAGGTCCCGGTAAATCCGATAGACCCGTTTGTGATTCCAACGAAAGCCTTTCACGTTGCGCAAATATAAAAAACATAATCCAAATCCCCAGGTACGGTGCGTGGCGGTCAGGCGTAGCAGCCAGTCGGCAATTTCGGCGTTTTCAGTCGAGCGCTTTGACCGATAGCGATAACCGCTCGGGCTGATGCCTAAAGCCGCACACACCAACCGAAGACTGGCCCGCTTGGCCTGAATCAGGGGTTGCGCCATCTCGCGGAGGCAAGATGGCGTTAGGCCTTTTTTTCCAGGGCTTCCTTGATGATTTCGGCCTTCAGCCGTTCTTCGGCATACATTTTCTTCAGCCGCCGGTTTTCGTCTTCCAACTCTTTTAGGCGAGCCATCAGGGACGCATCCATGCCGCCATATTTGGAGCGCCATTTGTAAAACGTGGCAGAGCTAACGCCGTGTTCACGACAGATCTCCGGTACGGGCGTGCCGGCTTCCGCTTGCTTCAATATCGCCAGAATCTGGCTGTCACTAAATCGTGAGGTCTTCATGTAAAACTTCCTTCGTCTGTTACGAGAAAATTCTACTTTTAAACGCTGCTTTTTTCAGGGGGGATTACCCGCACTTGCTCTCCCCACAATTCAAACAAGTCATACACCCATCCATCAACACCATCGCCTTAGTCGAACACTTCACGCACAACACCGCTTTTTCCGGGAACGCCTGCCCCTCCGTCGTGCCGTGCTGGGCTTCAAACTCCCGGCGCTTTTCATCGACCAATTGCTGGTGGTGATCGCTGAGTTTTTCCGGCTTGATCATGCCGATGTGTTTCATGTGCGATTCGATGGCGTGGCCGATCTCGGCAACCAGGGACGGCATGAATACCCCGCCTTTTTTGAAATAACCGCCCTGTGGATCGAATACCGCTTTCATTTCTTCCACCAAAAAGGTGGCGTCGCCGCCTTTGCGAAACACCGCCGAAATCAAGCGGGTCAGCGCCAGCACCCATTGAAAATGCTCCATGTTTTTGGAGTTGATAAAAATTTCGTAAGGCCTGCGTTCCTGATGCACCGTGCCTTCGTTCAGGATGATGTCGTTGATGGTGATATACAGGGCATGCTCGGATTGCGGGGTTTTAATCTTATACGTCGAACCCAGCAGCATTTCCGGACGCGCCAGGTTTTCGTGCATTTCTTCCAGCGAAGGTTTAGCCACTTCGGCTTCTGCCTGGGCTGCTACTTCCAGGTTTTCTTTGGTCAGCACTTTGTAGCCGACGATTTTTTTGTTGATTTTGTGTAGGGTCATGGGTATTCCGTAATCTGTAGGTTGGGTTAGCGTAACCCAACAATCAATGCCGTCGTGTTGGGTTACGGCTAGCGCCTAACCCAACCTACATTTTTTAAAAATCAAAACTTGCCGTAATAGCCTTCTTTCAAGGCATCGAACAAGTTGGCAGCGGTGTGGGTTTCGCCGTCGTATTCCACTTCTTCGTTACCTTTAAATTCCACCACATGGCCGTCTTCCAGGGTGAACTGGTAGGTGGTGTTTTCCAGATCGGACTCTTTGACCAACACGCCCTGGAACACTTCTGGATTGAAGCGGAAGGTGGTGCAGCCTTTCAGGCCTTGGTCGTAGGCGTATTCGTAGATGGACTTGAAGTCTTCGTACGGATAATCGGTCGGCACATTGGCGGTTTTGGAGATGGACGAATCTATCCAGCGTTGCGCAGCGGCCTGGATGTCCACGTGCTGTTTCGGCGTCACGTCGTCGGCGGCGATGAAATAGGCCGGTAATTGCTGATTGGGATCTTCGCTGTAAGGCATCGCGTCCGGGTTTACCAGATGACGGTAGGCCAGCAATTCAAAAGAAAATACGTCGATTTTCTCCTTGGATTTTTTGCCTTCGCGGATCACGTTGCGCGAATAATGATGAGCAAAGCTCGGTTCAATACCGTTGCTGGCATTGTTGGCTAGCGACAGCGAGATGGTGCCGGTCGGCGCGATAGAGCTGTGGTGGGTAAAGCGGCAGCCTATTTCGGCCAGTTCCGCGACCAATTCCGGCAGTTCCTGCGCGACTTTTTGCATGTAGCGGCTGTATTTGGCGTGCAACACTTTACCGGGCACTTGGTCACCCAATTTGTAGCCGTCGGCTTGCATCTCCGGACGTTTGTGCAGCATTTCGCCGGTGACAGTGAATAGCTGGTCCATGATAGGTGCCGGGCCCTTTTCTTTCGCCAGTTCCAGGCCGGCTTTCCAGCCTTCCAGAGCCAACTCTTTGGTGACTTGTTCAGTAAATGCCAGAGACTCTTCATTGCCGTATTTCATGCCCAGCATGGTAATGGTGGAACCCAAGCCTAAATAGCCCATGCCGTGGCGGCGTTTTCCAATGATTTCTTCGCGCTGTTTTTCCAAAGGCAGGCCGTTGATCTCGACGACGTTATCCAGCATCCGGGTAAAGATACGGATAGTTTTACGATAAGCTTCCCAATCAAAGCGGGCTTCTTTGGAGAATGGTTTATCGATGAAGCGGGTCAGGTTGATCGAACCCAGCAAGCAACTGCCATAAGGCGGCAGCGGTTGTTCGCCGCAAGGGTTGGTGGCGCGGATGTGTTCGCAAAACCAGTTGTTGTTCATCTCGTTGACCTTGTCGATCAAGATAAAGCCCGGTTCGGCGTAATCGTAGGTGGAAGACATGATGATGTCCCACAAGCGGCGCGCCGGCATGACTTTGGTAATGCGGCAAGCCACCAAGCCAGCGTCGTTGACCACATAGCCTTTTTTATTGGGTAGATCGCGCCAGACGATTTTGTCGGTATCGGTTAAATCCAGTTTATCGGCATTGGCTTCGCGTTCGGTAACCGGGAAAGACAGTGGCCATTGGCCGTTGCTTTTCACGGCTTCGACGAATTCGCTGGTAATCAGCAGCGACAGGTTGAACTGGCGCAAGCGGCCGTCTTCGCGCTTGGCGCGAATAAAGTCCACTACGTCGGGATGCGCCACGTCGAAGGTGGCCATTTGCGCGCCACGACGGCCACCGGCCGACGATACGGTGAAACACATCTTGTCGTAAATATCCATGAACGACAAAGGTCCAGAGGTATAGGCGCCGGCGCCGGACACATACGCATCGCGCGGTCTTAATGTCGAAAATTCGTAACCGATGCCACAGCCGGCTTTCAGGGTCAGACCGGCTTCGTGGACCTTGTGCAGAATGTCGTCCATCGAATCTTCAATGATGCCGGACACGGTGCAGTTGATGGTTGAGGTGGCTGGCTTGTGATCCAAGGCGCCGGCATTGGAGGTAATCCGGCCTGCCGGGATCACGCCTTTCCGTAAGGCCCACAGAAATTCTTTATAGTGTTTTTCTTGCAGCGCCTTGGTTTTCTCCACGCTAGACAGGGCTTTGGCGACGCGCTTGTAGGTGTCATCAATCGTTTCATCAATCGCTTTGCCGTCCTTGGTTTTTAAGCGGTATTTGCTGTCCCAAATATCCAGGGAAGCACTTTGCAGCGGGATTTCGGTAGCGTCTTGTGTCACAACATGAAGTTTTGCGGTCATTCGTGGATTCCCTTTTCTAGTTGAATGGTTATAGGCCCATCTCACCACTCCGGCGCGGCTAAGATGTTGATGTTTATTGGATTAAAACCGAAAACAATACAGTCTAGCGATATACTGCATATAGTGTCTATGTTGAAATTCTAGCACAACATATTGTGTTGTCAGTGGGAAATTTTTACTAAATAGCCGCACTTGCGTGCTTTGTTTTTTTAACTCAAGGAGTTAGCGGCGGCATTTAATTTTAATTTCCTGATGGGGTATAGCCCGGCCATAAGATTTCGAATTGAACGGATGATTTACACAGGCGCTGGATGAGTTCAGGTTGCCGTATCAAGCGATTATTCACAGAGTTTGGACGAGCTTAACAACAGCTGACTGGCACTGCATTTGGCATTTATCGTGGGGGTTGAAGATGGCTTCAGTAAGACAGAGAGTCTGGCATTGCGCTCGGCCTGAACCAGTCAAAGCCCTGGAAGTAAACGGCTCTATACCCAGTTTTGCGCAGACACGCTGACAGATGGAGAGTTCGCTAAACCGCAAATCTAACAATGGGTGAGCGACACCCAGGTTGCCATATTGCCGAAAACAGGAACCGGTTGCGACGAATTGCCGTCGCGCGTGCCTTCAGAATGTTGATTGGGACGCTTGAGATTACCGAATAGAATCGTGGGAGATTTTACTTTTAATCTCCGATAGCCTGGTGGGTGCTGAGGGGTTCGAACCCCCGACCCTCGCCTTGTAAGGGCGATGCTCTCCCAGCTGAGCTAAGCACCCGACTAAAGGCCGCGCATTTTATCCAAAACTGGAGCTACTGCAAAATGTTTTGTTAGCTTTGCTATGCCAATGCTCTTGCCGCAGGTGCATTTGCCAAGAGTTTGTAGCGCCGGACAGCCATTAGAAAAACAGGCAGTACGAGCAGAAAAAGTTACGCTGAACAACTCACACAGCTCAAAACCGGCCGTTGCACGCAAACCGCAAACGCTGACTGTGTAAGCTTATTTTCGGGATGTATTGAAAAATCCCGGTTTTAAGTTACTTTTATGTAGGCTTATGACTACGCAAGATGAAAGTCTGGAGGCTCATTGTGTTTAAAGCCCAATTTGGCAAGGCACATCCAAGTTACCTGAGGACACGTTCTACTGAGCGCTAAACCCAGCGCAACGATACGGAACAATCGAAAGCAGTGACAGGGTTAATAATCCCGGCGCGAGCAATACTTAAACCGTTATACGTTTATCGACAAAAATCTGATGAGTAAAGGCACCACTTACATACCGATTTACGATTTCTCGCCGAGCGTTAACGCCGGCCATCTAAAACAAATCCTGCCATTGCTGGTGCGTCATAACGTTGCAGCCAATCCCATCAACTACGCCATTTGGTACGACTATGTGGCCGGCGGCAACCCGACCTTAAACAAAGCAGTCGACTCGTTGCTCGCAGAAAACAAGGCCTTCGATTCCGACAACAGCGTGGAGCTTTACAAATCACACATTTGTAATGCGTCTTTGGAATCTTTCGAGCAAATCAACCGGCAACTGCACAAAGTTATCGAACAGGCCACCAGCGCGATCAAGGAAACCTACAACAAGGCCGAAGAAACCAATGACAGCTTTCAGAAAAAGTCAGTTATCTTGGAGAACTTCTCCGCGTCCGACGGCTTGAAAACCATCTTGGAAGAAATCATTCAGGAAACCAAAGCTCTGGCGATGACCAGCCAGGCCATGCAAACCAAGCTGACCGAAGCCAACCAAGAAATGGAGCAATTGCGCACCGAGCTGGCTCAAGCCAGACAAATCGCCACCACTGACGGTTTAACGGGCTTGTTGAACCGGCGCGCATTCGACATGACCTTGGCCGAAATTATCGAACAATCCGCACCTGATACCGCTTGCCTGTCGATGCTGGACATAGACCATTTCAAACGTATTAACGACACTTACGGCCACACCATCGGCGACAATGTCATCAAATATGTGGCGTCTTTAATGAAGAAACACGCTGAAGACCATCATCATGTGGCGCGTTACGGCGGTGAGGAACTGGCGATTATCATGCCCAACACCAGCCACGAAAAGGCGGTAGAAATCTCCGAAAATATTCGCAACGCGATGGAAACCAGCCGCTTGCAGCGCAAAAACGACAACCAGTCGCTGGGCAAAATCACCTTGTCGATAGGCGTTGCCAGATTGCAACCCGGCGACAATCCGGAAAGCTTTATCGTCCGCGCAGATAACGCCTTGTATAAAGCCAAACAAAGCGGCCGTAATCGGGTAATCCATTCATAAGAACCGCAGAGAAACTAGCGATCCGTCAGGCGCTGTACCACTATGCTGCCGACCATATCGCCCTCTACGTTGACCATAGTCCGCACCGTATCCAGTAAACGGTCTATGGGCAGCAGTATCGCGATGGCTTCGGTCGGGAGACCAACCGATTGCAACACCATCATCATGGTCACCATGCCGGCGCTGGGGATGCCCGGCGCGCCCATGGCGGCGATCATCGTGGTAAAACACACGATCAATTGTTGCCCCAAATCCAGCTCTATACCGGCTAAATTCGCGACAAATAACGCAGCGGCAGCTTCGTAGAGCGCGGTGCCATCCATATTAACAGTCGCACCCAGCGGCACCACGAAACCGGCAATACCGGGTTTGACGTGCAAATGCTGTTCCACGCAACGCAAGGTAACCGGCAATGTCGCAGAGCTGGAACTGGTGGCAAATGCGGTGATTAAGGCTTCCCTGGCGCCCAGGAAAAACTTCAGCGGCGAAACCTTAGCAACTATAGCTAACAACAAAGGCAACACGACCAAGCCATGCAGCAAGGTGGTACCGATGACCACCGCGACAAATTCGGCCAAACTACTTAACAAAGCCAGATTTTGCGTCGCCAGCAACTGCGCCAGCAAAGCCATGATGCCGAACGGCGCCAGCCGCATAATCCAGCCGACCAAGCGCAACATCAACTCCAAGCCTTCCTGCAACAGCAGCAAGATATTGCGGTAACGATCCCCTCCCACTACCAAGGCAATCCCCAACAACAGCGCAAACATCACGATTGCCAGAATATTGGCCTGCGCTAGTGCGGCAAACGGGTTAACGAACAAGCCATGCAGGAAGCTGGCTACAAATTGCGCAAAGCTCATTTGCTTGGCGGCAAAGTTGGGAAGAGCGTTATTGAACAAATCCAGATTCAAACCTTTTCCCGGCTCGAATACATTTGCCGCGGCCACACCTAGCAGGATAGCCAGAGCCATAGAGACAACAAAAAAACCCAAGGTAGACAGCCAGACTCGATGCAGTTGGCCGTGCATGCGCAAATTCGCTACCCCAACCGCTATAGAGGTAAACACCAAAGGCACCAACACCATTTTCAACAGATCCATGAATAAAGTACTCAAGAGACCGCAAACGTAAATACCTTGTTTGCTGAGCGCGGCGTCCGGCCCCAACTTGGCAAATCCCATTCCCAACGCGACGCCGAATACGGCACCCAGAAAAATTTGTGTGTTTAATGCGACTTTCAATCCGGCCTCCTGAAAATACGCTGATCGTAAAACGCCAAAGCATAGAGATTTATCATAGCAAGCCCGGCCACCCATCATGTATCAGGCCAGTCAGTCAGCGGATGCGCTCCGCCAAGACCGGCGAAGATTGGCTTTTGGCTTGTCTATTTCGGTAAAATCTGCCGCTATGACGACAATTACCAACCAACTAGAAACTTGTTTATGCGGCTCCGGCCTGGATTATGCCGATTGCTGCGGCCGCTATCACAGCGACGAACACTACCCGCCAACGGCGGAAGCCTTGATGCGCTCACGTTTTAGTGCCTATGCCCGGCGCGACGTGGACTATTTATTAAATACTTGGGATACCAGCAAACGGCCGGCAGCCATCGACTTTTCCAAGGAAACCGCGCAATGGCACAAACTGGCGATAGTCAGCACTAAAAAAGGCACCGCCCACGACAGCAAGGGCATTGTCGAGTTTAAGGCTTTTTACCGACAAGACGGCGAAGACTATTTCATGCACGAAATCAGTCGCTTCGTTAAATCCAATTCCCGTTGGCTTTATCTGGACGGCGTCATCAAAGCCGCAGGCAAAGTCGCGGCAAACACGGATTCCGGCAAAAATGCGCCTTGTCCGTGCGGCAGCGGCAAGAAATTTAAACGTTGCTGCGGCCGCTGAAAACCGGCCCGCTAAGCTTCATCAAGTCAGCGAGCCGCATCCACGAAATTCAATTGCTTCCAGGCTTCGTAGAGCACTATTGCCACGGTATTGGAGAGATTAAGACTGCGGCTTTCCTTACGCATCGGCAAATATAACTGTAGCGCTGCCGAATGTTGACTGAGAAATGCAGCCGGTAAGCCGCGGGTTTCCGGACCGAATAACAAGGCATCTCCTGCTTTATATCGCACCTCACTGTAACCGGTGTGGCCTTTGGTGGTTAACGCAAATAAACGCTGGGGCTTGGCTTTTTCGACGTAATCGTGCAGGGAACCGTACTGGCGAATGTTCACCCATTCATGATAATCCAGCCCGGCGCGACGCAGACGTTTGTCGTCCAAATCAAACCCCAAAGGCTGGATTAAATGCAGATGCGCACCGGTATTAGCGCATAAACGGATGATATTGCCGGTATTGGCCGGTATTTCCGGCTCGAACAAGACAATATCCAGCATTGTTTCAGTATTTTTCCACGTCCACCGGCGACAGCTTCCAAATCTCGCGGTTGTATTCGCTAATCGTTCTATCGGTGGAAAACTTACCGCTGGCAGCGGTATTGAGAATACTCATTTTGGTCCAGCGCTCTTGATCACGCCACGTTTGCTCGACGCGCTTCTGTGCTTCCAGATAACTGCGGAAATCGGCGATTGTCATCCACGGATCGTGCGGACTTTTAATCGAGGCAATGATGTCGTCGAAAATCCCCGGTTCGAACTGATTGAAATGCCCGCATTCCAGCAAGCGCATCACGCCTTGTAAATCGCCGTCCTGATTGATGAACCATTGCGGATCGTAATGCGGCCGCAAAGCCTCCACTTCGGTTTCGGTCAAGCCGAACAGGAAGAAATTATCGGCCCCGACCTCTTCACGAATTTCAATGTTGGCACCGTCCAACGTACCGATGGTCAGCGCGCCGTTCATCATAAATTTCATGTTGCCGGTACCTGATGCTTCTTTACCGGCAGTCGAAATTTGTTCGGACAAATCCGCGCCCGGACAGATTTTCTCCATCGCCGACACGCAGTAATTGGGCATAAATACCAATCTCAGCTTGTCGCCTACTTCCGGGTCTTCATTAATCACGCTGCCAACATTGTTAATCAACTTGATGATTTTTTTCGCCATGACGTAGCCAGGCGCCGCCTTGCCGCCGATCAAGACGCAACGATCCACCCAGTTTTGCGTATCGCCACGTTTAATCCGGTCATAAAGATGAATCACATGCAGCACATTCAAAATCTGCCGCTTGTACTCGTGTATACGCTTAACCTGCACATCAAACAAAGCATCAACATTGATTTCAATGTCATGTTCTTCTTTTTTGTAATCGACCAAGCGCTGCTTGCTGGCCCTATTCAAGTCGTACCATTTTTGCCTGAACGCGGCGTCTTCGGCGTAAGGCGCTAATTTGGACAGCTGAGACAGGTCGGTAATCCAGGCATCACCAATCGTTGCGGTGATAAACTCGGCCAATTCCGGATTACAGCCGGCCAGCCAGCGTCTGGGGGTCACACCGTTGGTTTTGTTATTAAATTTTTGCGGCCAGAGTTCGTAAAAGTCTTTAAACAAGCCTTCCTGCAACAACTTAGAATGCAGTTCGGCAACACCGTTGACCGAAAAACTGCCGACGATGGCCAAAAATGCCATCCGCACCTGCTTTTGATAACCTTCTTCGATGATGGACATCCGCGCCATGCGTGGATTGTCGCCAGGCCAACGCGCCGACACTTCCGCCATAAAGTGCGCGTTGATTTCAAAAATAATTTCCATCAGGCGCGGCAGCAAATGCTGCATCAGATTGACCGACCATTTTTCCAAGGCCTCGGGCAGCAAGGTATGATTGGTGTAGGCCATCGTTTGCCGGGTGATGTTCCAGGCTTCTTTCCAAGGTAAACCGTGAATATCCATCAGCAAGCGCATCAGCTCGGCCACCGCGATGCTGGGATGGGTATCGTTGAGCTGGAAGCAGTTTTTCTCGGCAAATTTACTGAAATTATTACCGTGACGTCCCACCCAGTTGGCGATGACGTCCTGCAAACTCGCGGACGCCAACAGATATTGCTGTTGCAGACGCAGGGCTTTGCCGTTTTCGTTGGCGTCGTTGGGATACAACACCATCGTAATGTTTTCGGCGGTGTTTTTCTCCGCCACGGCTTCGGCGTAATCACCGGCATTGAATTCCTGCAAATTGAATTCTTCCGTGGCGATGGCTTTCCACAAGCGCAGGGTATTGACCGTACCGTTTTTATACCCCGGCACCGGCGTATCGTAAGGCATGGCGATTACATCATGTGTGTCCAGCCAACTCGTGCGCTTGTGGCCTTTTTCGTCGATGTGGGTTTGCGTGTGGCCGCCAAATTTGATGCGGTGCATGTATTCCGGACGTTCGATTTCCCAGACATTGCCCATCCGCAACCAATGATCCGGTTTTTCGACCTGCTCGCCATTGACGATTTGTTGCGAAAACATGCCGTATTCATAACGCAAACCGTAGCCTGTCACCGGTAATTGCAGAGTGGCGCAACTATCGATGAAACACGCCGCCAAGCGTCCCAAGCCGCCATTGCCTAGACCTGCATCCGGCTCGCTCTCGATGAGCTCCTCGGCTTCCAAACCCAAATCATACAGGGCTTGCGTCACAATATCGTCAACTCCGAGATTCAACATGGCGTTGCTCAAAGAACGCCCCATCAAAAACTCCATCGACAGATAGAAGGCTTTTTTACAATCGGAGTCGCGATAGACGTTATAGGTTTTCTTCCAGCGCTCGACCAATCGGTCGCTGATCGCCAAAGACAAGGCTTCGTAGGCGTAATGCGGAGAACGGCAATTTTGATCGCGTCCGAGCCGATGACTGTAATAGTGTTTGAAATCGGCTACGAAATGCTTTTTTTCCATGCCCAACTTGGGGAGCTTGGTAATATCGGCGGCGGGATTACTCTTATTAAAGACTCTATGCGGCATAGTGCTTACCCTTGAGGACAGTGAAAATTAAAAGCCGTGGGCCGCTTGATTGTGCAAGGCTGAAAGCGATGCCAAAGGCCCTCTAAATCGAATTGTCGGGCTGCCGCGACGCCCGGTTTGGGGCGTCGCGGTTAAACATTAGTTCAATTTGCCGTGGCATTGCTTGTACTTTTTACCGGAACCGCACGGGCACGGGTCGTTACGGCCCACTTTGTTGCCGAGTCTGACAAAAGGCTGCTCCGCGCTCTCCGGGTCTGAGTCTGAGTCTGACTGAGCTGCTGGTGCCGCCGGCTCTTCTTCAAAAATGGAGTGGGCTTCCGCGTGTTCGTAGTGCATTTCCAGCGGTGCTTGGCGTTGTTCGTCGATCGCCTGCACGTCCTCTTCACGCGCCACTTGCACCTTGGCGAGTATGCCCACCACTTCCTGTTTGATATGCGTCAACAGGCCGGTAAACATTTGGAACGACTCGCGCTTGTATTCCTGCTTGGGATCTTTTTGCGCATAGCCTCTGAAATGAATACCTTGGCGCAATTGGTCCATCGCCGCCAAATGCTCTTTCCAGCTATTGTCCAGCACTTGCAACATCACGGATTTCTCGAAATGCCGCAGCACTTGTACGCCTACGGCCTCTTCACGGGCGCGGCTTTCTTGCTCGGCTTTTTCGATAATCAACTGGCGCAATTTCGGTTCATTCAGCGTACGGTCCTGCTCCAGCATTTCCACCAGCGGCATCTGCAGATTAAACTCTTGCTGCAAATGGGTTTCCAAACCACGCACATCCCATTGCTCTTCCATGGTTTTCGGCGGGATGTATTCGGTGATGACGTCGTTCAGCACGTCCGCACGTATGGCGTTAATAATGTCGTTGATGTCTTCGGCAGCCATCAACTCATTGCGCTGCGCGTAAATAACCTTACGTTGATCGTTGGCGACGTCGTCGTAAGCCAGAATTTCTTTGCGAATATCGAAGTTGCGATTCTCCACTTTGCGTTGCGCGCTTTCGATGGAACGAGTCACCCAAGGATGCTCAATCGCTTCTCCTTCTTCCATACCCAGTTTTTGCATCAAACCGGCGACGCGCTCGGACGCGAAAATCCGCATCAAATCGTCTTCCAGCGACAGATAAAAACGGGTCGAACCCGGATCACCCTGCCGACCGGAACGGCCGCGCAACTGGTTGTCGATCCGCCGCGACTCGTGGCGCTCCGAGCCGATCACATGCAGACCGCCGCTGGCCAAGACTTTTTCATGCCTATCCAACCAGGCGCCGCGTACTCTTTCCTTGTCGGCTTCGCTGGCGTCCGGGCCCAAGGCTGCCAGTTCGGCATTCAGATTGCCACCGAGTACGATGTCGGTACCGCGACCGGCCATATTCGTAGCAATGGTGACAGCGCCCGGCATACCGGCATTTTCGATAATGTGGGCTTCGCGCTCGTGCTGCTTAGCATTCAAGACTTCATGGCGGATGTTTTGTTGTTGCAGCATCCGGGAAATCAATTCCGAGTTTTCGATCGAGGTGGTACCGACCAACACCGGCTGACCGCGCTGCACGCAATCCTTAATGTCTTCGATTACGGCGTTGTATTTTTCCCGCGCCGACAGATAAACCAAATCGCCTTTGTCTTTACGGATCATCGGTCTGTGGGTAGGAATAACCACCACTTCCAGGCCGTAGATTTTGTTCAACTCAAACGCTTCGGTGTCCGCAGTACCGGTCATACCCGATAACTTGTTGTACAGCCGGAAATAATTCTGGAAGGTAATCGAAGCCAGCGTTTGGTTTTCGTTTTGAATAGTCACGTTTTCCTTGGCTTCCATCGCTTGATGCAAACCCTCGGACCAGCGCCGGCCGCTCATCATCCGGCCGGTAAATTCGTCGACGATGATGACTTGGCCGTCCTTCACCACATAATCCACATCCTTCTGAAACAGCACATGCGCCCGCAAGGAGGCATTCAGATAGTGCATCAAGCGGATATTGGCGGCTTCGTATAAGGTCGAGCCATCGGCTATCAAGCCGTGCTCGGTCAACAAACGCTCGACGTGCTCATAGCCGGCTTCGGTCAGATGAATCTGCCGGGATTTTTCGTCCACCGCGTAATCGCCGGGCATTTGATCCTGTTTTTCCGGATCATCGGCTTTTTCCTGTTTGGTCAAGTAAGGAATGATTTGATTGGTCTTCAGGTAAATATCGGTACTGCCTTCCGCCTGACCGGAGATGATCAACGGCGTTCTGGCTTCGTCGATCAGAATTGAGTCAACCTCGTCGACGATGGCAAAATTCAAATCGCGCTGGACTTTTTGTTCCAGACTGAAGGCCATGTTGTCACGCAGATAATCGAAACCGAACTCGTTGTTGGTGCCGTAGGTAATATCCGCTGCATAGGCAACCTGGCGTTGCTCGTGCGTTAAATCACTGACGATAACGCCGGTAGTCAAGCCCAGGAAACCGTAGAGCTTGCCCATCCATTCCGCGTCGCGGCGGGCCAAGTAATCATTGACGGTCACCACATGAACGCCTTTACCGGGCAAGGCATTCAAATAGGCGGCCAAGGTAGCCATCAGGGTTTTACCCTCACCGGTTTTCATCTCGGCTATCTTGCCGCTATGCAAGACCATACCGCCAATCAACTGCACGTCGAAATGACGCATGCCAAATACACGGGTGGAGGCTTCCCGCACGGCGGCAAAGGCTTCTGGGAGTAAATTGTCTAAGTTTTCGCCTTGGGCCAGGCGGTCGCGAAATTCCTGCGTCTTGGCTTGTAACGCCGCATCGGATAATTTTTCGTATTCGGCGGCCAGAGCATTTACTTTCTTGACTAGCTTGCGTTTCTTCTTGACCAGCCTGTCGTTGCGGCTGCCAACTACCAATTTAACCAGCTTACCCAGCATGATATTTCCAGAGTGAGAGTGAACCAAAGTTTGCGATTATAAACGGTATGGGGCGGCTGTGACCAGAAAACAAGCCCGGCAAGCTGAGACTATTCACCAGCCAGTTTTTGTAAATCCGCTATTTAAAACAGGATTTTTGCTTGGCAGCCGCAGCCTAACGGCATAATCCGGTGATTTCCATCGCAGCAAAGGTAGCCCTCGCTGGAACATGGACAAGCCTTTCGATCAGCGTATAATTCGCCGGCTTCGGCCTTTGTGGCGGCAAGCATTCGACATCATTACTGGCTTTAACAATATATGAAAATAGTGATTCTCGGTGCCGGTGTTACCGGCTCTTCGGTTGCCGGCGCATTGGCCAGTGAAGAAAACGATATTGTCGTTATCGATAAAAATGCCCACTTGCTCACCGCATTGAAAGGCCGCCTGGATATAGCCACCGTCGAAGGTAACGCTGCCCATCCCAGCGTGCTGGAACAAGCCGGGATTCAGGACGCGGACATGGTGATTGCCGTTACCGACCGCGACGAGACCAATATGCTGGCCTGTCAGGTAATTAATACCCTGTACAGCAAACCCAAAACCATCGCCCGGGTGCGCGCCATCGACTTTCTCAACCATCCGGAATTATTTGCGCCGGGCGGTATTGATATTGTCATCAGCCCCGAGCAGGTGGTCACCGAATCCATCCATAATCTGATCAAATACCCCGGCGCGCTGCATGTGTCCGAGTTTGCCGACGGCTTGGTCAGACTGTTTTCGATTCGCGTGGTGCCAACCGGCTTTCTGACCGGCAAACGCATCCACGCCGTCAAAGAAAAACTGGCCGACAGCATGATCCGGGTCGCGGCGATTTTCCGCGACGGCAAAGCCATCGCGGTAAACGGCGAGGCGGTAATCGCCACCGGCGACGAGGTATTCTTTGTCTGCCCACGCGATAAGGTTCGTAAAACCCTAGTGGATCTGCATAAACTGGAATCGCCGATCAAAACCATTATGCTGGCCGGCGGCGGCCATGTCGGTAAGCGGCTGGCAATTGCCTTGGAAAAAAATTACCACGTCAAAGTCATTGAACAAGACATCGAGCGCGCCCGAGAGATCTCCAACGATTTGCGTAACACCCTGATTTTGCATGGCGACTGTACCGACGAATCGCTACTGCAAGAAGAAATGATCGAAGACATTGATTTGTTCTGCGCGATTACCAATAACGACGGCATCAACCTGATTGCCGCCGGTCTGGCGAAAAAACTCGGCGCCAAAAAGGCTATCTGCCTGATCAACAATAATTCCTACCTAAAATTATTGGACGGTACCGAAATCGATCTGGCGATTCAACCGAAACTGGAAACCTTGGGCGGCATCCTGAAACACGTGCGCAAAGGCGACGTGGTCGGCGTCAGCTCGGTGTGCGGCGGCAGTGCGGAAGCGATCGAAGCCATTGCTCACCGCAGCAAAAACTCCAGCTCCGTGGTTGGTTTGCGGGTAGATCAGGTCAACTTACCGGATGGCGTGATTTTAGGCGCGCTGATTCGCGAAAAAGAAGTGATTCCGGTGCATCACGACACCGTATTCGCGGAAGGCGATCACGTGGTGATGTTTGCGTTGAATAAGAAAATGGTTAGAGATATTGAAGGCTATTTCCAGCCGATCTAGTCGGCCAAATCTGCATCGATAAAAGCCAGTGCCCGCTGCGGCAAACCATCGTTGCCCTCGCCTTGCAAGGAAGCCTGGCTATCTTCATGCACCGCCGTCATGAACTGGAGCAACTGCATTTCAATTTTCTTTTTTTCCTGCGGTTCTTGCGCATCCCACATTTGATTCAATAACTGCTTGGCATGATGATGGATCGTAAACGCCACAGCTTCCGGCAGATGCGCGTAACTGGTGCGCAAAGACTCCTTCAGTTTATCCAGCGACTGCAGATATTGCTGATAGTCTTTTAAATCCTGCTGACATTGAGTTTTCACCATTGCCAGTTCATTGCTATTGCGAGCTTTGTTGACGGCCAGCTCGTGCGCTAATTGTTGCGACTGTTTTTTCAGTTGCGCCACCAAGGCCTGTTCCGCCAGCGCCTTGGTTTGCCGCAGTTCGGCGACATCTTCGTGCCTGGATAAATGCCATTGCAAATTGTCGTCGCGACTGCGCCGCAAAAACGCCAGCGCTTCGCCCAGCCAACTGCTAATCGACGACATGCAGTTGGTGGCTTAAAGCCAGCATGGCCGCAGCATCGGCTTGTTTACGATAGGTACGCAAGGCTTTGCGCAGATTTTTATATCGAGTGGCTGGCAATTGCGCCCGCACCGCTTGCAATTCATCGCTAATTACCGCGAATAAGGCCCTGGCCTGTTTGCGGTTATCGGCTACCATCAATCGTTGCCGCTTGAATCTGCTCAGATAACTCAACTGCCGGCATTCCGCAGCCTGGCGCCGCTCAATATTTTGCCGACGAATCTGCAAAGACAACAGCTGCCGTACCGCCGCCGATTCGCGACTGAAATACCCGCGCAGCTCACGGTAAACCGCTTTAAATAAGGTCATCACGCCCAGCAAAGCCAGCAGACCCAAAGTCAGCAACATCACTTTACTGGCTAACAGATAAAACAGCCCCATCAACAAGACCAAGCCAAACTGCAAACAAACAAACCCCAATACAAACAGCAGCATCGCCAGGCTGCCTATCAGTAGTCCGCCATAAAAAAGCCGTCCGAACATGGTTCTCAAGGCCGCTCGATAAACTCCAGCGCATTGCCGTCGCGATCCCGGCAAAACAGCGCCTTGCGGCCGGAGATACTCAGCGTATAAGCCGTTCCGGTCCGCTCCAAATCTTCGCGTAAAGCATCAACCGAATCAATATGCATCGCCACATGCCGATCACGGCCGCCATGCGTCGGCCTGCCGGTGGTGGGATCGGGATTTTCTAATTCCAGCAAATGAATTTGCTGCGCCCCGATTTGCAGCCACGCACCGGGAAACGGCAGGTTCGGCCGTTCGGTCTGCTCCATTCCCAGCACATCGCGGTAAAAAAGCAGCGATTGCTCGGTATCGGAGACGATCAAACTGGCGTGATGTATCGTGAAATTATGTTTGGACATGGCAATCAACAGGTGAGTAAGGCAGCGAGATTATACCGCCCGATTATTTCACCGCGTAGGTTTTCAACCAAGCTGAACTAGCAGCGGTGTCGACTGTCGGGCGGTACTCGGCACCGACCCAACCTTGATAGTCCGACGTGGCGATAACATCGAACAAGGTTTTGAAATCCACGGCGCCTGTTCCGGGCTGGCCGCGGCCTGGAGAGTCGGCAAATTGAATATGCCCGATCCTATCCATATGTTGGCGCAAAAATCCGGCGCAATCTTCGCCCATCCGACTCATGTGATAAATGTCGTATTGCATGAATAAGTTCGGATGGTCGATTTGCTTTAGCACATCCAGCATCTTGTCTCCGGTATCAACGATAAAACCTAGCATGTCGTGGCTATTGACCGCCTCGAATACGGTTTTGATGCCCAACTTAGCGAAAACGGCTGCGGCATAAGCCAGATTCTCACAAAAGGTAGTTTGATATTCACCCAAGCGTTGTGGGTCCAAACAGCGACCCGGTAACACGTTAATAACGCTGGGCTTTAATCGTTCGGCATAAGCCAGCGTCTGCTCCACCGCAGTTTTAAATTCATCCCGTCTTTCCGGAACCGCCGCCAAACCCTCACCACCTTGCAGCAAGGTATCGGCATCGACATTGAACAACACCAACTGTAAATCCTGTTGATCTATTAAATCACCGATTTGTTCGACTGGCAGCGAGTAGGGAAACTGGATTTCCACCGCAGCGAAACCGCACTTTTTAGCAGCCTGAAACCGTTCCGGCAACGGCTGTTCGGTAAACAATAAACTCAGATTGGCGGTAAAGCGCAGCATCAGTCTTGGCTGTAAAGCTTGATAATTGTCGAGGGATCTTGCTCCAAAAAGCCGCTGCTGCCGTGCAATTGCATCAGTTGCGCCGCCAAGCCCGACATCGGTATCGCACTGCCCTGTTTGCCCGCTAAATCGACAGCCATATTTAAATCTTTCAATAAAGTTTTGACGCGCCACTTTACCGGTTCGAAACGCTGATCCGCCATTTCCGGGCCGACGATTTGCAATGGCTTGGAATCGGCAAAGCCGCCAGCCAGCGCTTCCGGAATTTTTGCAGCATCGACACCCGCCGACTTTGCCAAGGCCATCATTTCCGCGATTACTAACACATTGCAACTGACAATCATCTGATTGCAGATTTTAGTGGTCTGGCCGCTGCCGACCGGCCCCATATGCGTTAAGCGGCTATACAGCGGCCGCAATACTTCTTTGGCAATTTCAATATCCGGTTCGGCGCCGCCAGCCATAATCGCCAAACTGCCCTGCTCTGCCCCGGCCGTACCGCCGGATACCGGCGCGTCCACCCAGCGCATACCGCAAGCAGTCCGCAATTGAGATGCCATGCGCCGGGTGGCTTCCGGGTGAATACTGGATAAATCAATCAACAATTTGTCGGCAGCGCCGTTGGCGATAAAGTGTTCCATCACCACCGCTTCAACGGCCATGGTGTCGGCCAGACACAAAATCACCACATCGGAGGCTTCTACCAATTCACCGACACTCTGGCAGACCTTAGCACCTGCGCCAGCCACCACAGCCAATTTGGCGGCAGTGCGATTCCAGACATTGACCTGAAAGCCCGCCGCCAGAAGCCGCAAGGTTAACGGTTGCCCCATCAAGCCTATACCGACGAAGCCTAGCGTGTAGCGTTGTTCTGCCACAGTGACGCTCGCTTTTATTCGAATAGCGCCGGACTTAAATCCAAACGCTCGGCATCGCCGCGCCCGCTCATCAGATGTTGATAGACGATTTGAAAAGCTTCGTCGAAATCGGCATTGACAAAGCGCTGGGACAAATGCACGCAAATGGCATATAAGCCCGAATAATGTACGGTTTCGCCGGAATTACAAAGGTTGATTTTCTCGGACAGTACCCGCATCACTGACATTACCGAACCGTCTTGCCGCCAGTTGGCGGACACACTAACCACCTCGTCGCCCCGGCTCGCGATAGCAGCCAGCGCATTAAAGGATAAATCCACCAAACCGGCCAAAATTTTGATGAGGTCGCCGCCGGCAATGGCTTTAAATGTCTCGCTACCGCAATCCAGCAATAGGGCTTGGCGCAGCACAATATCCATATCGGACAAATGGCCGATTTCGCCGTCGTCAGGCTGCTTGATAGCGAATTTCCGGTGGAAATCTCTAACTTGTTGTAAATGTTGGTTCATGATTCTACTCCGGGCTTGGATTCAAAGAATTCGGGGAATAATGGCGCGGCGCTGGACAACATCTGCAGTCAACGACCTAGCCATTTTTAGGACATCAGCGCATCTGAGAATGCGCCAATGAATCAACTAGGGCAATAGGGAAATCTGTTTTAACGCAGTTGCCGGCGCGATTCAATCAACGACAAACCGACTATTACAATCAGCAGGAACAAGGATGTTTCCAATAATAAAAACGCGGCTATTTTGAAATAAGCGAAAGCTGGATCGACATAACGCACCAGCCATCCGGCCGCTTCATCGGCTATCGCTGCAGCGTAAACTATCGCGCTAATCCAGACTTTCATCAGAGTCGGCAACGAGGTCATCAACATCAGATGCGTCAGCGTCAATACCAACATGCCCATGGCAAACAAATGAAAATGACTGACTTCCAGCAGACTTTGATAGCTTTTCGGTTCGTTAAACTCTTGCTCGTTTCCCAAGTAATACGAAACTACCGACTCCGGGGTGAGATTCATTTTATGGAAATACATCAGACCATTACTAATCCACAATAAGGCCACATAGGCCAAGAACATCAAGATCAAAGAGTTGATCAACAGCTGGCGATTCTGCTCGCCGGTTACAAAGAAACGCATTAGTTGGGCTTGTTTTGGATGAGAACTTGATAAATCGCCAATACCTTGCGCGCGCTGTTAATTGCGGCACGGGTACTAAGCGTCGCCCCCGCCACACCTTGTATATCCTGATTCAGGCTCAGCTCTTCGATGGAATGATTAGCCAGCAAGGCCATCCAGCGTTCCGGCGGTTGATATTCCGGCGGCTCATGAAATGCCAGCGTATGAACGTTACGCAATTTGCCATCTGGTGTTAGTACCACCAACAAGGTTTCCGGTTTGGTTCTAACAGTGTGGGCCTCAATCGCGGCATAGCCGATTACCGCGCCTTGCTTCTTACCCACATAAAAACTAAACAGATTGGATTCCAACTTGACCTTCGCCAACTGTTCGATCTGCGCGACTTCCTCCGGCGTGGGAAACAGCGACTGCATTTCCACGGTAGCATCGTCACCGAAGGCCAGCTTCATTGCTTCGTCCTTGCTATAAAAAACGGCAGCGGCGAGGTTTACGCTCGTTAAACAAAAAACCAGTAGCGCCAGCATAAGCCGACGAGTTTTTGAAATCAGCATGAGTGGGAAAAATCCAGGGAGTGAACAATACGGCGGCTATGATAGAGACCGGCAAACAATTTGCCAAGCCGATAGGCGCATAAGCAATTTAGAGGCGTCATTATATAACGATGTACCCCGCCGAATGAAACGGCGGGGCTTAATACGCAACCAGACAGTAGCTTTAGAAAATAAAGCCTACACCCAAGTTGAAGTCGTCTGGAGAAGTGCCCGATTTTTGGGTGAAATTACGGTAATCGGCTTTGATCACGACATTGGGAATGGGTTTGTAGTTGAGGCCGACTTGGTAGATTTCGACATCCCTGGTCAAATCGTCTCGACAAATGGCGTTTGCGCATGTCGAAGCAGTAGCAACAGTATCCATACGCTCGTAACGTACGAAAGGAGCCAAATATTGGGTTGTATCGTGCGCAAAGTGCGGCAATATGTCGTAACCAACTTCACTGTACCAACCATAGTTTTCTTCACCGATACTTTTAGCATTGGCAACACTCAGCAAGGCTGCATCGCCGATATGCCCCCAGGAACCCAAGGTACGAAATTCCAGGCCACGGTATTTCCATTGCAGATGGGCTTCGTAAAGTTGCGTCGCTACTTCAAGTTGCCGCCCGTTATACAGCTGATTCTGCCCGGAATTACCGACATACGCCGAGCCGCCCACCATGACGCCGGGCAACATCGGCGGCGCATAGTCGATGCGACCGACATAAGCCAAATCTTCCGCCAACGCCTGTCCGCCGGATTGCCGGCCGCTACGAATGCCGTCAGCGCCAAAATTCTTAGCATTCATACCGTTAACCACATAGGTTGTGTACGTCAGACCCGGCAACAATTCACCGAATAATCCCACACCGTTTTCACGCCAAGTGCTGGGGATAATGCGTCTTTCGACTTCCGGGCGATTGTTACCGAAGAAAAACGGCGGTTCATGTATCTGGTTGATAAAGCCCATCGGCATTAACACCATCCCGGCCCGGACGTTGACCAGCGGGTCGATGAAGAAATCCAAGGAGGCCATCTCAACAGAGACGGTGCCCGTGCTACCTGATCCGTTATTGCCAGTTGAGGAATGTTCGAACTCTATTTCACTGTTGAACAGTATGCTGTCAGTGAACTTATAACCCGCGTAAATGACTAGTCGTTCGAAATCTGTATTGTCCGGATTATTGACGGTGCCGGTTGCCGCATTACGCCCGCCCTGATCATCAACCCGCGCCTGATAATTGGCCTCACCGTAGCCACCTAAAGACAGGCCCTTGCCAACTTGATAAACCTTGGAAGCCGCTGGACCTAGACCATAAGCACTTTTGTATTCGACTTTTTCCGGCACCACCAACTCGGTACGCAGCTTTTCCACTTCTTCCGTCAATACATTGGTTTTACGCTCCAAATTGCTGACTTCACCCGTGGGCGCCTTTTGCGCGACCGCTTCCAGCTTTTTAGTCATGCTGTCAATCTGCTGCTGCTGAGCCTGAATGATCTTCCACATTTCATCCATGGTTTGTGGTTTTTCGGTGGGAACACCCGCAGCGTTTACCCCGGCACTGACAACAATCGCCGAAATCGCGGCGCTAAGTTTTGAGTTTAATGGCTTCATATCGGTCTCCAAGAATTTGAGACTCGAGTATAAAACCCTCACAACAATTAATGCAAATCATTCTCAAATCTATCCGCATTAAGAAACAATGGCTATCCCCAAAATATTGACACCCATCCAATTCAACCGCTATAAGCAGCTAGCGATTGCGATAAGATGAAGTTTTTCAGTACGTTTCATTTTTTTGATGATCACTTCCCTTCTGGAGGCAGAAACACGGTCATGTCCCGCTTCGACAAACACCACTTGCCGAGGTTGACGGCTTCTAAAATATTTGGCTCCTTTTTGCATCAGATGCTGGCGGAAACGTCTATCAACATTGGTACTGATTCCGGTATAAAGACTGCCGTCATCACACTGAATGATATACACCGACCAATTTGACACTGGCGCGCTACTTAGAGTCTGTGGATTTATTCAACCAACCGTTCAACAAAACCGCTACCAATACGCCAAACCCGATATAGACATAGCGAACGATGAAGATCAGTACGGCGCTCTGACTGTGGCTTGCAGCATCTGCAGCACCTGGGGTGATTGCCAAAGTCCAGAGCAGCGCCGCCAAAAAATACACCACCACACCCGACACCGCCCATGAGACTGCTGGACGGCTTGAGCGTGCCGCAGTGTTGTAAAACCAAATGCCGACTAATGCAGCAGCTATCGAACCTAACATGTGTTTTCCTGATTTTAAGTGGTTTACCGGCGAGACAAGCGCTCGATTCCCAGATTGGCCAACTGATCGGCACGCTCGTTACCGACATCCCCGGCATGTCCCTTCACCCATATCCAATCGATGTTGTGACGCTGGATAGCAGCATCCAAACGTCGCCATAAATCTTCGTTTTTCACCGGCTTATTTGCCGCAGTTTTCCATGCCCGCTTTTTCCAGTTAGCCAGCCATTCGGTAATGCCTTGCAAAACATATTTGGAGTCAGTGTGCAATTTGACGCTACACGGCTTTGTTAGTGTTTCCAGAGCCTGTATTGCAGCCACTAATTCCATGCGGTTGTTCGTCGTTTCAGGTTCGCCACCGCATAGCTCCTTTTCTTTATCACGGTATTCCAAGCGCACGCCCCAGCCTCCTGGTCCAGGATTGCCCTTGCATGCGCCATCCGTATAAATAATAACGTCAGTCATGGTCCACCTTTCTGTGTATGTTCGATTTCAATCCCAATCCAACCGTAGCCAAATTGCTGCGGCCTTGCTTTGCCGCAGCCAAAGGAATCAATGTATACTGCCTCTTGACCGCTTTGATCCCATAAGCCATCGCAAATAAAGACGCAAAGCTCAACTGGAATTTACCGTGAGCAATGGTGTAACTGTCCAGCCCAAACTCGGCGGTCGTTAGCAATTCGAAATTCATCAGTTTCAACCAATCCAAAACCCGGGCTTTGGTAATGAAATGCGCCCGCCAAGATTCCGCAAGCTTCCAGTCCCATAAAAACTGGAAACGTACCGACATACTGAACGGATTGAAATTCAGCATGACCAATTCGCCGCCCGGTTTTAACACGCGATTGACTTCGCGCAGGGTTTGAAATCGACGCGCATCGAACTCCAAAATGTGCGGAAGTATGACTAAATCCATTGATTCAGTTTGAATAGGCAAGTTAAATGCTTTAGCGGTCACCTTCAACGCGCCAGCATCACCCAAGGCCTTGCCGTCCAGAATTAGATAATTCCTATACAAGGAAAAATCGACAAACTCATTTTCCCAACCTAAACCACCGATCTGGAGTTGTTGTTGTTTACAACTCACCGTTATTGATCTTCGCAGATAGTTGGCCTCCATGGTTTGCAGAAGCTTACCCCTCGGGGTTTGGTACAACGCAAACAGAAATTGTCTCTTCATTTAACCGCCGCTAAGGGTATGTTTTTTTGGCTATTTTAGAAAGCCATGCTAGGATCTAATTTTTTTATTTTAGCGAGTTCAGACAATGCCCCGCTCAATTTCCAAAAAATCAGGCCGTCATCTGTCTTATCTACTGCCTATTCTGCTAGCAACCGGTTGTAGCCAACATGCGCAAAAAGACCATCTGAGCCAATCATCAACTAGCAAGTTTTCCGTATTTACCCGTAATGGCAATGCCGGAAAAATCCATAACAAGCAGGTAGAAGCAAAAGAGCACACCACCATCTGGGATAGGATGCTGTCTCTTTACGCCTTACCGGAAATCGATAATGCCAGAATCGACCGCGAAGTAAACTGGTATCTTAGAAACCCTGAATATCTGACCAGGGTGCAACAACGCGCCGAGCCCTATCTATATTTCATCCTGAACGAAATCGAAGCAAAAAATATCCCCGGAGAACTGGCACTATTACCTGCGGTTGAGAGCGCTTTCAGACCTGACGCAATGTCGCCAGCTCAAGCCTCCGGTCTATGGCAATTCATTCCACCCACCGGGCGTCTTTACGGATTAAAACAGAACAGTTGGTATGACGCGCGACGCGATGTGGTGCAATCGACTCAAGCAGCCACCACCTTCCTGAAAGAACTGAGCGAGACTTTCAATAACGACTGGTTACTGGCGCTCGCTTCATACAACGCCGGCAAAGGCAATATCAAAAATGCCGTGGATAGAAACCTCGAACGCGGACAGCCTACCGACTTCTGGTCTCTGGATTTGAACAACGAGACCTCAGCTTACGTACCCAGGCTGCTGGCAATCGCTAAAATCTTCGCCAATCCGGAAAAATATAACGTCAATCTGCATCAATTCGCCAACCAGCCTTACTTTGAGTTGGTTGATGTAAAGTCCCAGCTCGACTTGGGTAAAGCCGCCGAAATGGCGCAAACCCCGCTGGACGACTTCTTAAAGCTCAATCCCGGCTATAACCGCTGGAGTACCGACCCGAACGGCGCGCAACATCTGCTGATTCCGGTAAGCAAAGCCGATTCCTTTAAAGAGAAACTGGCTGAACTGCCACACGAAGAAAGAATCAAGTGGGAACACCACACGGTAGGCAAGAAAGAAACTCTGAAAAGTATTGCCAGCAAGCACAGCACCAGCATTGAAGAGATTATTAATGTCAATCATCTTGACGATGATACCGTTGCCCAAGGCACAATCCTGTTAATCCCGGTTTCTTACCATTCACAAAAGGGCGAACCGACCGCACCGGCTGTTGCCGCAGTGTCGCAACAATCCACACCAACGCCCGCTCAATCAAGCAAACAGCAATATACGGTTAAGAAAGGCGATACCCTATGGGATGTCTCGCAACGTTTTTCTGTTGATAAAGACGATATTGTGAGTTGGAATAAATTACCCAAGAAAGCGACTCTGAAACCCGGTCAAAAACTGACTATCAAGAAAACCAGTAGCAGTATAACCGTTGCATCTACCGCGCCTTCCATCAAGCAAATCAGCTACACGGTCAAAGCCGGCGACACTTTGGCGCAAATCTCGAAGAAATTTAACGTCAACGTCACCGAGCTCCGCAAATGGAATAACGTCCCCAAAAACAAGGCAGACATCAAACCGGGCTCTAAGCTAAAAGTGATGATTGAAGCCGGCCATCCGTCTACCTAAAGCTTTAGATAACGAGTACGTAAGTTCACGAAATTAGATCTTTCTCATCGCCGCAAGGGTAAACTTAAATAAGCGATTTAGGTTTACCCTTATGCATCGCCATATCAAACCACCCTGCTAAAGCAACCAGCATAGAAGGCACTATCGCCACATCCCACAGAAACAGCGATTCGACTTAAGATATTGAATTAAAACAGACGCTATAGCAAACTTGGCACAGCATTATTGCCGCTGTGCAAGAGCTATAACTTTAAGAATTGATGGCGTCCCCACGGGGGTTCGAACCCCGGTTACCGCCGTGAAAGGGCGGTGTCCTAGGCCACTAGACGATGGGGACTAAGACTATTTTTTCAGAATGACTTCTTTAACACGAAGTACCGGCTTAACCGGCTTTAGCCAAGTTGGCGTCCCCACGGGGGTTCGAACCCCGGTTACCGCCGTGAAAGGGCGGTGTCCTAGGCCACTAGACGATGGGGACTCAGGACTAAATCAACTATTATTTGGTGGAGCCAAGGAGGATCGAACTCCTGACCTCTTGCATGCCATGCAAGCGCTCTCCCAGCTGAGCTATGGCCCCGTAGTTGAGTCCTCGTATTATACGGATTTTCAGAGCTTTGTCTAGGAATTTTCTACATTCTTTATGTAACTGATCGCTCGCTCTATTCTGTGCAAGGTTTTCTCTCTGCCCAATAGAGCCAAAGTCAGATCAATAGCCGGCGATACACCGCTGCCACAAACCGCAACGCGCAAGGGTTGCGCAACCTTACCCAAATTAAGCTGCAACTGCTCAGCACTATCCAATACTACTTGATGAAGGCCTGAAGCTTCCCATTCGCCGATAGCGCTAAATTGCACCAGTAAATGTTGCAATATATCGTCCACGCCCGCTTTGAAATTCTTCTTGGCGGCTTTTTCTTCGTAAGCATTGAATTCCTTGTAAAAGTATTCGCTTTCGGCCGCCATATCCACCAGGGTTTTGCATCGCTCGCGCTGCGCTTTAACCACATCCGCCAACGCCGGACCGCTGGTCGGATCGATACCCCGCTCCCCCATATGCCAAGCCAAATGCCGAGCGACATGCGCCGGATCGCTACTCATGATGTACTGGTGATTCAACCATATCAACTTCTCGGTATTGAACGTGGACGCGGAAACATTGACTTTTTCCAGCTCGAACAGCGCGACCATCTCTTCCAAGGAAAACAATTCCTGATCACCGTGCGACCAACCCAACCGCACCAGATAGTTCAACAAAGCCTCGGGCAAATACCCGTCATTGCGGTACTGCATCACACTTACCGCACCGTGGCGTTTGGACAGTCTTGCACCGTCGGAACCTAAAATCATCGGCACATGAGCATACACCGGCAATTGCGCACCCAAGGCTTTTAGAATATTGATCTGCCTGGGCGTATTATTGACATGATCGTCACCGCGTATCACATGAGTAACCCCCATATCCATGTCATCGACTACCACCGTCAAGTTATAGGTCGGAGTACCGTCGGAGCGTGCAATAATCAAATCATCCAGTTCCTTATTGGCAACGACGATGCGACCTTTCACCAAGTCATCGATGATAACCTCACCCTGCTCCGGATTCTTAAAGCGCACCACTCGCTCGCCTTGCGGATTTTCAACGCCATGCCGGCACTTGCCGTTGTAACGCGGCTTTTCCTTGTTGGCCATTTGCTGCTCGCGCAACACTTCCAACTCTTCGCGACTGCAGTAGCAATAGTAGGCATCGCCCTGCGCCAGCAATTGCTGAATGACTTCTTTGTATCGATCAAAACGATGCGTCTGATAGAACGGACCCTCGTCATATTCCAAGCCTAACCAAGTCATGCCTTCCAGAATGGCATTCACCGACTCCTGGCTGGAGCGCTCAAGATCGGTATCCTCGATTCGCAAAATAAATTTGCCACCGTGTTTGCGCGCATACAACCACGAAAACAGAGCGGTTCTGGCACCACCGACATGTAAATAACCGGTGGGACTGGGGGCAAAGCGGGTTCTAATACTCATCATCAATTATTTAGTTGTTAAAAATTTCTTGGCATATTCGCCGGGAATGGAGCGAGAGGCGTTTAAACGCATCGCCTGGTAATTAAATTGCACACTGCCTTTGGCTGCATCGTTTCTGCCCAGGATCGCCAACGAAGTGGCATGCCCTTGTTTAGCGGCTTTTTCGTACCAATCGGTAGCCTTATCTCTGTCGCTGCTGACACCCATGCCTCTATCGTACATCGCCCCCATTACTACCTGGGCATCGAGTAGACCTTGATTCGCGGCTTTTTCCATCCACTCCGCAGCCTTGTGTTCATCCTTATCAAAACCCTCTCGGCCAAGTAAATATAGCGACGCCAATTTAGCTTGCGCCAGCGCATTACCGTGCTCAGCCATTTCTTTCACGCTATCAGCCTTTACCGCACTGGCGAGTAAAAACATCGCACAGAACATTAAAATCTTGCCCATTACATTCTCCAGGGAAGCCTACGAATTAAAAACAAACCGGCATTATTTCACGGTGCCCGGCTAAGATGAACGCACTATTTAAAAATAAGGGATTGATGTTAGACTTAAGACACCAAGGCGGTACGCTAGGCCTTGTCGATGCAGAACAATAACCTGGAGAATTAATACATGAAAAGAAACCTTTTATTCACGGCCACTCTGGCCGGAGCGCTGCTTTCCGGTTGCGCGACGCAGTCGAGCAATAATTTCCAGGCCTTCCAGCCTGAAGACCTTAACGCGCTGGTTAAATCCGGAAAACTGGTACAAAAAACCAACAGCTTTTTCGTGATTAATGATTCATCTTCATCCATGAGCCGTACCTATGTAAATTCTGCGGATTACAGCGGCACCAAGCTGGATGTCGAAAAAAATCTGCTCAACAAGTTTAACAAATCCATTCCGGTCATGCCGCTGACATCCGGTTTACGCAGCTTCGGTTTTGGCCCATGCCTATCTTGGGGCTCAACTTATCTCAACCAAGCCGTGCAAGACTACTCTCCAGCCAGTTTCGAAACTGCGATTACCTCTCTACAATGCTCTAGTGGCGGCACCCCACTGGCCACGGCGCTAAGCGATTCCGGCAAAGACATCACCTCTGCTCCCGGCAATATTGCCTTAATCGTTTTAAGCGACGGTATCGAGGAAGTCTCGCCGCTACCGACTGCCGAAGCGCTTAAATCCCAATACGGGGACAAGTTGTGTATTTACACAGTTTGGGTCGGCAATGACCAAGATGCGGCCGGACAAGCGGTGCTGCAAGAACTGGCCAATGCATCGGGTTGTGGGTTCTCGACTACTGCCGAAGCGATTACCAGCGCCAAAGGCATGAGCGATTTCGTTAAAAACGTCTTCCTGAAAGCAGGCACACCCAAAGCGGCCGATTGCTCAACACAAGACGACGACAAAGACGGCGTAAGCAACTGTGCAGACAAATGCCCTGACACCCCTAAAGGCGCTATCGTTGATAAAGACGGTTGCTGGGCATTCCGCGGCCTGCTGTTCGATTTCGACAAATCTGACGTCAAAGCCAAATACGGCCCGCTGATTCAAAACGCCGTGGAAGTCATGAAAATGAACCCTGGTTTGACCATTGAAATTCAGGGGCACACCGATAGTTATGGTAAGGATGCTTACAACCAAAAGCTTTCAGAGCGCAGAGCCAATGCGGTCAAAGCCGAGTTGATCAAACAAGGCGTGGAAGGCAAACGCCTCACAGCGGTTGGCTTCGGCGAGTCCAAACCCGTCGATACCAATGAAACCGACGAAGGCCGTGCCTACAACCGCCGTGTCGAATATAAACGTACTGATCGCTAAACGATAAGTTTCCAGCTTAACGAAACCAGGGAGGCCTAGGCCTCCCTTTTTTTTATGTCCAGACCAGTCGAATCGACTGTCGCCTAATATTGGTGCCGCGTGGCGTAATCGTCAATTTATCAAAGCATCCGCAGGTATGGAAGCGCAATGGCGACACAACACGTTGGCGTAGTTTCAGCCGCTAAAGATCCACAAATTCTTGCCCCGTTGGCGCGTTCGCAATCATAGATGTAAATTTAAAACCTTGTTGGGCATATTCCAGGCCAGGGTTCACAACGCTTTATGTCTGGAACCTACCTTCGATACCTCCGCCCTCACCCAACTATCTGCAAGGTATGCACACGAAACCATGGCATGCCTATAAAATACCTTAATTCGAGTATTCCAAAATTTCGCCAGTGAATTCGAAAGTTTTTGATATGCATGATTTTGGATTTTTGGCGAATAAACCAAAGCGAGCAGCATATCTACAGAGGCTGAAAAAGCGAACGAGCTATTCGGCTTAAAGCTTTGGAATATTTTGTTTTCAGTGGTCGAGTTCGACCCTTAAGCGTCATTCGCCGGAAAATACGAATGGCAAAAGTTGGTAAGATAGCAGACAAGAATGGATGGTGCATAGCGATACCCATCAATTATCCGCCTAAAATGATGGGTTCCGGCTATCGCCTTACCCCCGCCACGTTTTGATGTCTATTCATTATGTTACGAACCCACACCAAGAGGGCAATTGTGGCTTTTAGCAAAATTTTACTTTCAACAGCGATTGCCATAAGTATTTTTCTTTTTGGTTATTTACTTTTGTTAATAGAACGTACCGATTAAGCGCCTAGCAAAAAGTTAACGTGTATTGTGAGCCAAACCCGCGACCAATTTCGTCAATGGCTTGCTCAAGTTCATCCGGCGTAAATGTTTTGAATGGCAGCCATTCATATTTCATTTTATGCCACAGCAATTCAATGCGGTTCAGCTCGGGACTGTAGGGTGGCAGGAAATAAAATCGCATACCTTTCTCTTCCAATAAATCCCAATAAGGTTTCAGTTTCTTGGCAGTATGAATGGATGCATTATCCAAAATCACTACCAAGGGTTTGCTGACGCGTTCGATCAAAGCCATCAGAAAGCCAAAAAACCACAGACCATTGACGCTTTGCCACAGTTTCGCCATCATTAATCGGCCCGATGAAAGCAAAGCGCCTATGACATTCATGCGCTGCGCACGTGTAGCGGTAATGGCATGGACTTCTCCGCTTTTCGTCCAAGCCGAACGATTCGGCGGCTGTGGCGCAAACCCGGCTTCGTCCACATAGGCCAATTCGATTTCACCGGCTTGCGCTTGTTTAATCAGCTCGGCGATGTCATGTCGGGCCTGCTCGAAGCGCTCTGGATCGCGCTTTTTTTTAAACTGTAGCGGGTGCGCTTCCACACATAGCCCAGCCGTTTCAACTCGTTCCGTAGCGTGCCGGCACTAATCGTCACGCCGCATTCCGTCGTTAGACGACTGACTAATGCCCGGCAATTCAAAGGTTCCGCATCGATCCATTCTTTGAGTTGGCATCGATGCGAGTCGGTCAACTTACTCGGCGCACCACTGCGGGGGTGATCCGGTAAGCTGTTCAGTCCGTTTCTCCACCACTTCCGTCGCCGCTCCCGAATCGCTTCCGGCTTCACGCCTTGTTGTTCTGCAACCGCAATGACTGTCTGACCATTGGCTAACATCAAAATGGTGTCCGCACGCTCACGCTCTCGCCAATCACTCCCTTTTTTGATAATTAGCTGGAGTTGCTCTCGTTCGTTTTCGCTCAATTCAATTGGTTTTACCCGCATTCCGTCGCTACCACCACCGTATCTAAAATCCGGTTATTTTACTGCATGGCGATTTGTTATTAAGCGCTTACCTAGCAAAACCAACATCAATTGGGTTTGATGTAATTATTTTTTTTCACACAATCGTCGTGTTCTTAATACCTTTATTTATAGTCGGCTTACAGAATAATATTTTTACAAAACCGATTCTCCTATCGGCGTTAATTCTCTCGATTATGTTAGAGATTGTTTTTTTAGGATTAAATAGTCGTCCCTGAAAAAGCCGATATTTTCCGAACACCAGCATTCAGGCCGACAATAAAAACGGCGCGCTCAATGGCCGCGCCAAAATCCGACATGGCGGTCTCCAAAAATGAGGCAAAAAAATCCTCAACTGCCTGAGGATCATACGGATATTGTGGCCAGCACCGCATAAGATGGCATGCATGGCATCGCCCAGTTCGCCTTTCAGGTAATTGCGGCCCAGCAATCCGTCGTTTTTGAGGTGCCCGATGACGGGTTCGATGGCATTGCGGCGTTTGAGGGCGCGTTTGAGTCGCCGGGTGTTTATTCCTCTCTTTTGCCGGGCTTTGTAAATGGTCACGTTCGGGACCTCGACACCACGGTATCCTAAATCCACAAAAGCTTCTTTTGCGCGTGTACCGCTTAGAATCTCCGCCTGTTCCAGACACGATTCCAGGGTGTGTCCATCGTAGGGATTACCGGAAAAGCTGCGGGCGCCGAGCACAAAATTACTTTTGTTGGTGACGGTGATGCCCACTTTGACGCCGAATTCATACTTCTTGTGGACTTTGCCTTTGGAAATGCATTCGACTTCCGTGGCGTGGAAACTGTACAGCTTGTTTTTATCCTGGGGTTGTTGGTTCAAAATCCGTTGGGTTTTCTCTAGCGTCTCTTTAAAAGCCAATTTGACTGCATCGGATTGATCCGTCAATTGGCGCTCGATATCTCGGTAAACCCGACCCACCAAAGTTTTGAGCTGTTTGAGCATTTTGCGTTTGCGCTTCATTTGCTTGGCATGACTGTACCGGTTCGCCATCATCAGCAAATAGGGGGCTTTGCGGTTGTAGTTCTGCCGTAGTGTAATCTCATGCTGCTCAGCCAGACGTACCATGTGCTGGCGACAGCGTTCATACAATTTTCCATCGGTCGGATACGTGATGGCTTTCTCTTGCACCGTGCTATCAACCGTCACCGATTCAAAATCCTGTTTCTTCACGGTCTTGCTGGCTACGCCAGCCTGGATCGTCACCGATAACATCCACTCGCAACCTTCTTCTCCGATCCGTTTTCGCCAATAGGTCAGTGACGTGGGGTGGCAAGGTATCTGGTGTTGGAAATACTCTTCGCCACAAAAATATTGCCAATAGGGATTTTCAAGCCACTGTGCCACGACCGCTTCGTCCGAGCGTGCAAACGCATGTTTGAGGTAATGAAGCCCGGCAATAAGACGCGTTGGCAACGCCGGAGCGCCTTGGTTCTCGGTAAAAAATTCACCGAACGCATCATCCAGTACTTTCCAATCGATCAAATTTGCCAGTTGGTAAAGCTCATGCTTCGGATTCAACAGGTCGGCCAGTGGTGTGTTGAATAGATCGATTTGGCCGCTACTTTCTTGGGATTTTGGCTTCATTTTCGATAAAAATTTGCAAGAAATTAATATCTATTTTACTAATTTCTTGCAATTATTGCCCGTCTTTTTCTTCAATTATTTATTGTGTTTCAATGCTTTAGCCGTGAATTTGTGGCTTTTCAGGGGCGACTAAATACAACAGGAATTGTGTGGCAGTATGAAAAAGGCACTCCAGCAAATCTGATAGACCTTATTCGCGAACAACTTAATTGAGCAAATTACAGCAAACATGCAATTTTTACTAAACTTTGCGCTCAAGGTGGCTCTCAGCTTCGCTACGCGCATCTTAGCTCAGTGTTATCGCTTATGAAGTGTTTTCTACTGACAATATTGCTTTTCTCATTGACTGCAATGGCAAATGAAACTATCGAAAGTGATAACAAGTATGCGAAAAAGTACATGCAGCAGTTTCATAACGGAATGACAATAGATGAAGTGCGCTGTATCCTTCTCAAAGTCAAAAAGCAAGTAGTGTTTTACAATAACTGCATAAAAGATTTTCAATACCCAATGACGCCGTGCGCTGACGGATACAATCTCATAATCACAATTAAACTTCCAGGCTTCGATCAGTCACTCGGCAAAGGTGACTTACAAATGTATTTTTACTTTGATAGTAATCAACTTTTGTTGGAGAATTTACATGAACTCTATTACCCGGCTCAGCATTAACAGCTAAAATTTTACGTTTAAGCTTGATATAGTGGGCACGGTTTTGTTTCTAACCAGATTAGAATTGTAGGAAAACTTGCCTAAACATCTGCTATAGACTCCTAACCGGTCAATCAAAAATTCAAATAGCTGTCCGCTCTTGGCCGAACTCAGCCTATCCCCTCAGCAACCAGAAATACAGGGCCCTCAAACGCCAGATCAGTATCTGACCAACACCGTTTCGTTAGACAGCAAGCGCCGTAGGCGGATCAAAAGTTCATCGCTCGGGCGCACGCGCCAGTCGTCGCCCAATTGCAGGATCGCTTTGTCGGTGCCAGTGCGGTATTCGATTTGGATCGGGCATTGACCGCCGCAGAACGGCGTCAGCGTAGCCTGAAGGCCTGCCAACCAACCCGGCGGCAGGCCGCTATTGGCCAGATCTATCGTCAACGTAATGCCGCGGGCATATAACTCGCGCGCTTCTTCCATGCTGTAAAGCTTCTCGGCAGTCATCCGCAGACTGTTGGTAAAGTCGTCCATTGCCAATGAACCTTCGGCAATCAGAATCGTGTCCTTGCTGAGCAGGTTGCGATATTTGTCGTATATATTGCTGAAGGCCGCCACTTCCAGGCGGCCGGTACGGTCGTCCAGCGTTGCGAAGCCCATCATCTTGCCCTGCTTGGTTTGTCGGGTACGCATTTCCACGATCAGGCCGGCAACACGCGCTTCCATTTTGCC
This sequence comes from Methylomonas fluvii, assembly GCF_014850975.1. Classification (GTDB taxonomy): domain Bacteria; phylum Pseudomonadota; class Gammaproteobacteria; order Methylococcales; family Methylomonadaceae; genus Methylomonas; species Methylomonas fluvii. The sequence continues at coordinate 77,957 of NZ_JACXST010000002.1, forward strand.
TCTGGAGCGGCCGGCATCGACTTCCAGACTGGCTAACGAGCCGTGGGTGATATGTTTTAATTCCGGCAGATATTCGGCGATGGGATGGCCGGTTAGAAACAGCCCCAAAGTCTGCTTTTCCGCTTCCAGCTTTTCTTTTTCGGTCCAAGGTTCGACCACGGTGGAATACGCTTCCGCTTCGCCATCGCTGACTTCCACTTGTACCGCCAAACCGAATAGATCATTTTGACCGGCCAGCGCCATTTTTCCGTGTTGTTCGGCCACTCGCAGCGCGGTGGTCAATTCAGCGAGATGGGCCGCGCGATTAGGGTCGATCGCATCCAGCGCTCCCGCCCTAATCAATGCTTCCAGAACCCGGCGGTTGACCTTGCGTAAATCGACACGTTTGCACAGGTCGTACAAACCCGCGAACGCGCCATTGGCGGCCCGTTCTTTTAATAGATCTTCAATCGCATTTTCGCCGACCCCCTTAATCGCGCCTATACCGTAAACAATCTGACCCTTGTCGTTTACCGTAAAACGAAAGTGGGATACATTAATGTCCGGCGGGCAGATCTCCAGTTTCATTTCCCGGCATTCGTCGATCAACACCACCACTTTGTCGGTGTTATCCATATCCGACGACATCACCGCCGCCATGAACGCGGCCGGATAATGCGCCTTCAACCAGGCGGTTTGATAAGCGACCAAAGCGTAAGCGGCCGAATGCGACTTGTTGAAACCGTAGCCGGCAAATTTCTCCATCAAGTCGAACACATAGGTGGCGATGCCGGCGTCGATCTGGTTGGCTACCGCGCCCGACATGAACTTTTCGCGCTCCTTGGCCATTTCCTCCGGCTTTTTCTTACCCATCGCCCGCCGCAACATATCGGCGCCGCCCAAGGTGTAACTGGCCAATTCCCGGGCAATCTGCATCACCTGCTCCTGATACAGAATAACGCCATTGGTAGGTTTTAAAATCGGTTCCAGCAAGGGATGAGCGTATTCGGCTTTGGCACCGTGCTTGACGTTGATGTAGTCGTCGACCATGCCCGACTCCAACGGGCCGGGACGGAATAACGCGACGAGCGCGATGATGTCGTCGAAGCAATCCGGTTTCAGCTTTTTGATCAGCTCCTTCATACCGCGCGACTCGAGCTGAAACACCGCCGTGGTCTGAGCGTTTTTTAATAATTCATAGCTGGGCAGGTCGTCACGGGGAATCTGGGAAATATCGACTGGCTCTTCACCGCGTTGGGCGCGCTGGCGATTGATGGTTTGCAGCGCCCAATCGATGATCGTCAGAGTCCGTAACCCCAAGAAGTCGAATTTAACCAAGCCAACCGCTTCAACGTCGTCTTTGTCGAACTGCGTCACCAGATTGCCGCCGCCCTGCTCGCAATACAAGGGGCTGAAATCGGTAAGTTTGGTCGGCGAAATCACCACGCCGCCGGCGTGTTTGCCGGCGTTACGGGAAATACCTTCCAGAGAACGCGCCATGTCGATCAGGGATTTAACCTCTTCCTCGGTATCGTATAAAACCTTCAATTCGGCGCTATCTTGCAAGGCTTTATCCAACGTCATGCCAATTTCAAATGGAATCAATTTAGCCAGCCTGTCCACAAAGCCGTAGGCGTGCCCCATCACTCGACCCACGTCGCGAATCACCGCCTTGGCCGCCATCGAGCCGTAGGTGATAATCTGTGACACGTGATCGCGGCCGTAGTGACGGGCCACGTAATCGATGACCTCGTCGCGGCGCTCCATGCAAAAGTCGATATCAAAGTCGGGCATCGACACCCGCTCCGGGTTCAAAAACCGTTCGAACAGCAAATCGAATTCGATAGGATCAAGGTCGGTAATCTTCAATGCATACGCCACCAAAGAACCAGCACCGGAACCCCGCCCCGGCCCCACCGGTATCGCATTGTTCTTGGCCCACTGGATAAAGTCGGCAACAATCATGAAATAGCCGGGAAAACCCATTTGGGTGATCACGTTCAGTTCAACTTCCAAACGCTCGTCATAGACTTTGCGGTTATCCGCGAAGCTGCCCTTGCCTATCGGCGGATACTGGACTAAACGCTCTTCAAGCCCTTGGCGCGAGGCCTGCTTGAAGTAGTCGTCCAGCGTCATACCCTCAGGGACCGGAAAATCGGGCAAATAGTTTTCGCCCAGCGTCAGCTCGACATTGCAGCGTTTGGCAATTTCCACGCTATTGGCCAAAGCCTCCGGAATGTCGGCGAACAATTCCGCCATTTCTTCGGCAGTGCGCAAATATTGCTGAGCGGTATAGTTTTTCGGCCGGCGGCTATCGTCCAGCACCCGGCCCTGATGGATACAAACGCGCACTTCATGTGCGTCGAAATCGTTTTTACTGATAAAACGCACGTCGTTGGTGGCGACCACCGGCAAATCCAACTCGGCAGCCAAATCCGCCGCTAATTTGATGTAACGCTCTTCGTCAGTTTTACCGAGCCGCTGCAATTCCAGGTAAAAACTGTCCTTGAACAAATCTCGCCAATATTCGGCACAGCGTTTGGCTTGCTCGGCATTTTCCGCCAACAAAGCCTGACCTACGTCGCCATCCATCGCTCCCGATAACACGATCAAACCATCGTGATTCTCGGCAATCCAGTCTTTTTGCAACATCGGAATACCTTGATGCTGCCCTTCTTGGTAACCTCTGGAAATCAGCTCGGTCAGCGTGACATAGCCTTTTTTATTGCGCGCCAACATAGTTAAGCGAAACGGCGAAGCCGGCTCGTCGGGATTGAAGATCAGTACATCGGCGCCGATCAACGGTTTGATGCCGGCGCCTTGTGCGGCTTTATAGAATTTAACCAGCGAAAACAAATTGCTCTGTTCGGTAATTGCAGCGGCCGGCATTTGATACTCAGCCAGTTTCTTCACCAACGGCTTGATTCTGACGATACCGTCAACCAGGGAGAACTCAGTATGAATACGAAGATGAACGAAACTCGGTGTCATGTCTGTTTAAACAAGATACTTTTTAACAGGGGCATACGATTTTCGATGCTGCGGGGTAATCCCAAGCTGTTGTAACGCCGCTAAATGCTGCTGGGTTGGATAGCCTTTGTGGATAGCAAAAGCATAACCGGGATACAGCCTATCCAGTGTCTGCATTTCCTCATCGCGGGCGACTTTGGCTAGGATCGAGGCGGCGGAAATTTCCGCGACCAGCAAATCGCCTTGTACGATAGCTTCGCCGGGCATATCCAATGCCGGCAGCCGATTGCCGTCAACCTTGACCGCATCCGGGCGATATTCGAGTTGTGATACCGCCCGTTGCATCGCCACCATCGTCGCTTGCAGAATGTTGATAGTGTCTATTTCGCTGGCTTCGGCGCGGGCAACGGCCCAGCACAAGGCATTGCTTTTGATCTGCTCGGCCAGCAACTTGCGTTTCTTTTCGGTAAGTTTTTTGGAGTCGGTCAAACCCGCGATAGGTCTGAGCGGATCGAGAATCACCGCAGCGGCGACCACCGGACCGACTATGCAGCCACGGCCAACTTCGTCGATACCGGCTATGCGTGGGGGGTTATCGGAGGATACCGCGCGTGACATTACGTAGAAAGCTGACCATATTGGAAAGTTCGTTGCTTTCGCCGGCCATATCTTCCATTTCTTCGATGGCGTCTTCCAGACGCAGATTGTTTTTATAGAGGATTTTATAGGCTTTGCGAATCTGCCGAATCACTTCCGGCGGCACGCCGTTGCGCTCCATACCCACCGAATTGATCCCGTGCGGGCGAGTGGGCCTGCCGCCGACCATCACATACGGCGGAATATCCTGAGTGATTGCACTACCCATCGCCGAAAAACTGTATTCGCCGATTTTGGTAAATTGATGCACCAAGGTAAAACCACCCAAAATAGCATGATCACCCAGATGCACATGCCCGGCAATCGAGGCGCCATTTGCCATGATCACATGATCGCCAATTTCGCAATCGTGCGCCACGTGGGTGTAAGCCATGAACAAATTATCGCTGCCGATCAAAGTCAATCCTCGATCTTGCTGCGTCCCACGGTGCATCGTACAAAATTCGCGTATTACATTGCGGTCGCCGATTTCCAGGCGGGTGATTTCATCGGCGTACTTTTTATCTTGCGGGTCTTCACCTATCGAGGTGAATTGGTAGATCGTATTATCCTTGCCGATGGCGGTAGGACCTTTAATCACCACATGCGGCCCGATCTCGGTACCTGAATCTATCTGCACATCCGGGCCAATAACCGAGAATGGCCCGACTTTAACGTCGTCGGCCAATTCGGCATTGATATGCACAACCGCTCTGGGATCTATCATTTAAGCCTCTGCTGCCACAGCCGCACACATAATTTGCGCACTGGCGGCCAGTTCGCCATCTACTTCCGCACGGCAATCGAAAGACCATAGGTGACGCTTGTGTTTGATGTAAGTCACTTCCAGGCGCAATTGGTCACCAGGAACGACTTGCTTTTTGAAACGGGCATTGTCGATGCCCGCCAAGTAATAAATCGTGCCTTTGCCCAATTGCTTGTTGCTTTGCGACGTCAGCAGCGCGGTAGCTTGCGCCAGGGCTTCCATGATCAACACACCTGGCATGATAGGCTGACTTGGAAAGTGACCTTGAAAAAACGGCTCGTTAAATGTCACATTTTTCACAGCCAACAAACGCACACCCGGCTCGCATTCAAGCACCCTGTCTACCAGCAAAAAAGGATAGCGATGTGGCAAGAGTTCCTGAATTTGTAAAATATCGAGTGTGCCGGCCATGAGTAATCTGTGCGAAATGAGGGGAAGCGGGAAGTTCGCTTTGACTAGGAACTCCCCAACTTAAGGTGCTGCATGCTTCCGCAATCAGGAAGCATCGGGGAAAATCTTATTGAGACAAGTTTTCCAGTTTTTGCTGAACGCGGCTGGTAACGTCAATTTGATCGTTGGCATAAATAACACCGTCGGTCAGCAACAAATCAAAAGACTCTTCTTTGGCTAACGCTCTTACTGCTTCCACGATACGTTTTTGCAGGTTGCCCAACTCTTCGTTTCTACGCATGTTGAAATCTTCGCTGAACTCTTGTTGCGCACGCGCCGCGTCGCGTTTTTTGTCCAGAATGTCTTTTTCGATTCTATGACGCTCTTCTTCGCCCATTACCGCAGTATCACGGCCCAACTTTTCTTCAAGCGATTTGATCTCTTTTTGCTGAGAAACCAGCGCTTTGTCTCTTGGTGAAAATTCAGTTTCCAAGCGAGTTTTTGCTTTGGCGGCTTGTGGCGCTTTTTCCAAAACCTTGGCCACATTGACAAAACCGATTTTCAGCTCTGCGTGACTCACGCCAGCAAAAATCATCAGCATTAGAAACAAAGAAATTCTATTTTTCATGGTCAAAACCATCTCCGGTTAATTTTTTTGAGTTTAAGACAGAACGCAAAGGCGATTATAGGGCAAAACAGGCTCAAACTAAACTAAAATCCCGAGCCGAAGGTGAACTGGAAGGCTTGAGTTCTATCGGTACTCTCCGAATTCAGGGGCTGGGCGACACTCACTGCCAAGGCCCCAAACGGCGACAACCATTCCCCCGACAAGCCCACCGAATAGCGGAAATACTTGCGCAAATCGCCGGAATTAAGTCCAGGGGCCAGTGTGCCGGCGTCAACAAACGAGCCAATCCTCACCGATTTCATATCGCTTAAGAACGGTACAGGAAAAAACAGCTCGGCCTTGCCAATCAGCTTGGTGGAGCCCCCGATGGGTCGATTGTAGGTATTGGCGGTATTGATTTCGTTTTGGTCAATGACACCCAAGGTATTTTGCATAAAACCGCGGACGTCACCGGTACCACCGGCAAAATAGTTTTCAAAAAACGGCAAGCCGGAACTACCACCGTAGCTACCGCCATGCGCCACCTCACCTAACAAGCGGAAGGTAAAGTCGTTGGATAAGGGAAAATAATGCTGATGTTTATAGCCGACTTTGAAATATTCCAAGTCACTACCGGGTACGGTAATCAATCCGGACAGCCTTTGCTGACCACCGCTATGAGCGAAGGTGGCTCTGTCCAAGGTATCGTGAGTCCAGCCGGCAGAAGTTGACAGCGTATCGAAGCTTTTCGACCGAATAGCCGAAATGTCGTCGCCCTTTTTAAACCCTAGGAATTTTAGAATCGTGTCCGAAGACAAGGTGGTATTTTCAATCTCGGTACGCTTTAAATCAATATCAAAACCGATTCTGTCGAACTCGTTCAACGGGATACCAAAGTTGATACCGGCGTTTGTAATGGTTGTGTTGTACGCCGCCAAGTTAGCCGCGTAGGCATTTCGAGAGGTGTAACCAAGGTTGTAGCCCATCGCCACGCCATCCAGCGTGTAATAGGGGTCTGAAAAACCCAGGTTGTAACGCGTCAAAATACTACTGTTGTTGAACGCGAAATCCACCCGCTTACCGGTACCGAAGATATTGTCTTGCGAAACGTTGGCGTTAAAAATAATACCTTGCACCTGCGAGTAACCGACACCAGCCTGCAAGTTACCGGAGGCTTTTTCCTTGATCGTGTAATTGACATCGATCTGATCTGCGGAACCCACCACAGGCGGTGTTTCCACGCCCACTTCCTCAAAATAGCCCAATCTATCCAGACGGGTCTTGGTCCGTTCAATCTTGCTACTGGCCGCCCAACTGGACTCCATTTGCCGGGCTTCGCGGCGAATCACTTCGTCACGGGTTTTAGTGTTGCCTTTGACGTTAATTCGCCTCACATACACGCGCTTGCCCGGATCGACGAAAAAAGTCATCGCCACGGTTTTTTGCTGCTCGTTAATCTCCGGCACCATATTGACGTTGGCAAAGGTATAGCCTTCGTCACCCAGGCGATCAGAAATGGATTTGGACGTTTCGGTAGCGTTTTTTCGGGAGAAAATCTCGCCCGGTCCAACTTTAACCAACTTGATCAACTCTTCAGGTTGCACGATCAATTCACCGGACAATTTGACCTTTTCCAAGGTATACACATCGCCTTCCTTGACGTTGATAGTGATGTAGATTTCCTTTTTATCGGCCGTAATATCAACTTGAGTAGATTCGATGGAGAAATTGATATAGCCGCGATCCAGATAATAGGAACGCAGTTTTTCTAAATCAGCGGACAGCTTTTGTTTGGAATATTGGTCGTCTTTGGAATAAAAAGACAGGAAGTTGGTGGTGCTTAATTCGAATTCTTTCCGCAACACATCGTTAGCAAAGGATTTGCTGCCGACAATGTTGATTTGCTTGATTTTGGCAACCCGGCCCTCGGAAATATCGATATGAATCCCGACCCGGTTCCGCGTCAACTCGGAGACTTCGGTTTTGATTTTCAGGCCGTATTTACCGTGGCTGAAATATTGCCGACGCAGTTCTTGTTCGACCTTGTCCAGAATTTGCTTGTTGTAAACCTTGCCTTCCGCCAAGCCGATTTTTTTTAAGGCTTCGGTCAAATCTTCCTTTTTGATGTCTTTGTTGCCCTCAATAACCACTTTCGCAACCGAAGGCCGCTCGACTACATTCACCACCAGCGTGCCGCCATCGCGTTCCAGCGATATATCCTTGAAAAATCCGGTGTTGAATAAAGCCCTGATGGCCGCGGCTTGCTTGTCTTCGGAAAAGGTTTCGCCAACATTAACCGGCAAATAGTTGTAAACGGTACCGGCGGAAATTCTTTGTAAGCCCTTGACCTGAATATCCTCAACTACAAAGCTGCTTGCATGAGCGGCCTTGCCGGACAGCATACTCAGCAACAGTATTTGTAATAGTGGGTTTTTCTTCACGCAGTCAACCATGGAAAATGAACAGGCGCGATTGTAACACGCTGTTTTCGGATTCCCGCGCGTTCAATGGTAAATACTCGTAAATACTGGCCGAAAAATTGCTTTCTTATTCACTTTCAATTGCAAGGAAAAACAATTCAAAAAAAAATACAAAAATCCAATGCAAGCTATTGAAATAAAATAATTTTGATCAAAACATCAAGTTAACCAAACGTATCGGCAATCAAGTTCCGATAGACGGCACGCGTGTAATCCGCTTCCGCAGCGGCTACTTGGGCATCTATTCGCGGACTCACTCCGCCAGCGCCTTTCACCGGCGCAATCACGTTGGCTGCGTCCAGTTTGTAAACCCCAGCCACAGAAATACCGTGGTCAGGCGCGATCAGGCTATAGCAGGTATTCAGCCAATGTGCTTCGGGTACGGGGGTCTGATTAAGCAAGCTCGTCACCGCCAGCGCACACGCTTTAGCTTCGGAATTAGCGGCAAAAGCAGATTTAGGGATAGGCGCATAATGCGCGGCATCACCAATGACGTGGATAAATTCGTTAAATAACGATTGCCCAGTCAGCGGCCGAACCGGACACCAACCGGTGCTATCGGCCAAACCCTGCTGCAAAGCGATGTGCGCAGCCGATTGCGGCGGAATGATATTTAACACATCACCTCTGAATCGGTCGCCGAATTCGCTAGTCAGCACCCTATTCTGCTTATCCAGTTCAAGTAAAGGATTATCCGCCAAACTATGCCACTCGATCATACTATTGGCGGTGCCGTAACCGTAATGTTTTTTCCAGCCGGCTTCGAACAGCGCCTGCTTGGAAAAGCTGCGCTTGGCATCAAGGATGAGTATTTTCGAACGTGGTTTATATTGTTTCAGCCAATACGCCATCATACTGACCCGCTCATAAGGGCCAGGAGGGCATCGATAAGGATCGGCAGGCACCACAATCAGCACTACCCCACCGTCCGGCATCGCTTGCAGTTGCCGCGCCAGCATTAAGGTCTGCGGACCGGCCTGCCAGGCATGCGGAAATTGCTCCGCGGCGGCCTGATCGTAACCTGCCATCGCATCCCACCGAAAATCGATGCCGGGCGACATGATTAACCTGTCATAGCTCACGCTCTGCCCGCCGGCCAATCGCAATCGCCGTTGCCCGGCGTCTAAACTGCTGACGCGATCAACTAACAGCTTGATTCCATATTTGTCTTGCAAAGCCTGGTAATCGACCGTCAACTGGTCGAGGCCTGTCAAACCGGCAAACAGCCAATTACTGCCCGGACAAGTGATATATTTGGCTTTGGGTTCGATCAGCGTGACTTGAATATTCGCATCCAGCAAGTGCAGATATTTCGCCGCCGTCGCACCGCCGAAGCCGCCACCAACCACCACGACATGCGCTTTGGCACCCGAAAAAAACGGCAATCCGCCACAACCGCTAAGAACACCAGCCCCAACCCCGGCCAGGCCTTGTAAAAAACGTCTGCGGGATAACCCAATCATTAATACCGACTCAAATACTCGGCAACCGCCGCCAGCTCGGCATCGCTGTAACCTTTAGCCAAACGAGGCATCAATGTGGCGGGCTTTTTGTCGTATTTAAAATCCAGCAAGGCCTGCCGGAGCTGTTGTGCGGATAAACTTTTTAGCGAAGGGATTGAGCTTTTGGCATCTAAGCTTGACTCGGTGTGACAATTCCAGCAATTAAAGGCAATTGCTCTCGCATCGATTTCGGCATAAGCCATCGAGCTTAATGCGCTGGCAAGCAAAGCCGCCGAGACATAGCCAATGCGCTTCATGCCGTTTAAGCAAGCAGTTTCTGCCGAAACACTTCATACAACAATACGCCAGCCGCCACCGATACGTTCAGGCTTTCCACCTGCCCGGCCATCGGGATTTTCACCAGAAAATCGCAATGCTGACGGGTCAAATGGCGCATGCCGGTGCCTTCCGTGCCCATCACCACCGCCAGAGGCATATCCAGTTTCATCTGAAACACGGTTTGCTCAGCTTCGCCGGCCGCGCCCATGATCCAGATATTCTGCTCTTTCAACCAGCGCAGCACTCTGGCCAGATTGGTGACTTGATATACCGGCACCGTTTCCGCTGCGCCGCTGGCTACTTTACAAACCGTCGGCGTGATACCGGCAGCGTTGTCTTTAGTGACGATCACGCCATGCGCGCCCACGGCATCCGCGGTGCGCAAACAAGCGCCGAGATTATGCGGATCTTGCACTTGATCCAAAACCAGATAAAACGGGGTCTGGGTTAGCGCTTCGACGTCTTGTTTGAGCTGGTCTTCGCTGCGCATCGCCGGCAATTCCACGGCCACCACAATGCCTTGGTGATTTTTGCCGTCGGCCATCTTTTCCAGCTTTTTGCGCTCGGTTTTTTCCGGATTGATACCCAGCTTGACGAGATCGTCTATCACTTGCTTCAGGCGCACATCCTGGCGTTGGCTATCCACCCAGGCACGGCGAATTTTTTGCGGTGAATAATCCAGCGCGGCTTGTACCGCGTGAATGCCAAACAATTGGGTTAAATTCATGAGCGACGGCGTCTTTTGGCTTTTGGCTTGTTTGGGGCTTTTTTATCTTTATCCGATTTGGCAGCTTTACCGTTCGCTTCGGCTTTTTTGCGGCCCGAAGAAGATTTGGTTTTGGCGATTTTTTTACCCGTCTGTAGCAACTCAAAATCGATTTTCTTGTCGTCCAGATTAACCCGCACCACGCGAATTTTAACCATATCGCCCAAGCGGTAACGCACGCCCGTGCGCTCGCCGTACAACTGATGCTTACTGGCGTCGAAGGCAAAATAATCCTGTACCAGGGAGGCGATGTGCACCAAGCCTTCCACGTAAATCGATTGCAATTCAACGAAAAAGCCGAAACCGGTCACAGCGGAAATCAAACCGTCGAACTCTTCGCCGATCTTGTCCATCATGTACTCGCATTTCAGCCAGCTCACCACATCGCGGGTCGCGTCGTCGGCGCGGCGCTCGTTCGCCGAACAATGCTCACCCAACAACACCATGTCAGGATGCGTGTAATAAAAACTATCCGGCGATTTGCCGGCCAGACAATGGCGAATCGCTCTATGCACCAACAAATCCGGGTAGCGGCGTATCGGCGAGGTGAAATGTGCGTAGGCATCGAGCGCCAAACCGAAATGGCCTTTGGTTTCCGGGCTGTAAACGGCTTGCGACATGGAACGCAACAAAATGGTCTGAATCAAATGCGCGTCGGGACGCTCCTTTACCGACTCCAACAGATGCATGTAATCCAATGGCGTGGGTTGCGCCTTACCACCCAGAAACAAGCCCAGCTCGCCCAAGAAGGTTTTCAGCGCCAGTAATTTTTCGGGGCCCGGGCCATCGTGGATCCGCAGCAGACGCGGCATTTTTTTCTTATTTAGAAACTTCGCCGCCGCCGTGTTGGTGGTGATCATAAATTCTTCGATCAACTTGTGGGCATCGTTGCGCTGCAAAGGCACGATTTCAGCGATTTTACGCTCGGGCCCGAAGACGATTTTGGTCTCCTGGGTGTCGAAATCCATCGCCCCGCGCAACTCGCGCTGATTGCGCATCACTTTATACAAGCCGTATAAAGTCTGTAGATGCGGCAACAAAGCGGCGTATTTTTTTGCCAGCTTCTGATCCTCATCCACCAGTATTTTTGCTACTTCGGTATAGGTCAAACGGGCATGAGAGCGCATGACGGCTTCAAAAAACCGCGAACGCAGGACATTCCCTTCTTCGTTGATCAGTAACTCGCAGACCATGCATAAACGATCCACTTCCGGGTTCAACGAACACAAGCCGTTGGACAGTATCTCCGGAAGCATCGGAATGACTTTTTCCGGAAAATATACCGAAGTACTGCGGTTTTTGGCTTCGGCATCCAGGGCTGTATCAACTTTTACGTAGTGCGAGACATCGGCAATCGCCACCAACAGCTTCCAGCCTTTTGGAGTTTTTTGCGCGTAGACGGCATCGTCGAAATCGCGGGCATCTTCGCCGTCTATCGTGACCAAGGGCAACTTGCGAATATCTTCCCTGCCCTGCTTGGCGGACTCCGGCACTTGCGGTGTGAGTTCCTTGATTTCTTCCAGTAATGGGTCCGGCCACTGATTAGGCAAATCGTGCGAGCGAATCGCCATTTCGATTTCCATGCCCGGCGCCATATGCGCGCCCAGCACTTCAGTGATGCGGCCCAAGGGCTGACAATGCTGGCTTGGTTGCTGAATGATTTCCGCCACCACAATCTGGCCTTGCTTGGCATGACCGACGTCTTCCTTGGCAATCAACACTTCGTGGGCAATTTTTTTGTTATCCGGCACCACATAAGCCACGCGGCCCTCGGTAAAAAACCGGCCGACCACTTGATGCGTATTGCGTTCGCTGATTTCAATCACTGCCGCTTCACGGCGACCGCGTCTATCAATGCCAGCCACGCGCGCGATGACTCGGTCGTTGGGCATCAGCGGCTTCATTTCCCGCGGCGACAAAAACAGGTCTTCGCTACCGTCGTCGGGCTTCAAAAAACCGAAACCTTCCGGATGTCCAAGCACCCGCCCGGCGATAGTATTGCCCCCGGAGCCCAGGCAATATTTTTGCCGGCTGTTAAAACTTAGCTGGCCGTCGCGCTCCATGGCACGCAGCCTGCGGCGCAACGCCTCCAGGGCATCGGGCGTTTCCAGGGCAAATTGTTGGGCGATTTGTTGGCGGCGTAGCGGCTTGCCGGCTTCTTGAATAAGCTGGAGGATCAGCTCGCGACTGGGTATGGGGTTCTCGTATTTTTCGGCCTCACGCTGGGCGTGCGGATCGACGAGTGCGTTAAAATCAGATGTCTGATCGGTATTTGATGTCATTGAATCTGTTTGCTGGGTTCTGCCGCCTATTCCCTGTCGGAACCGGCCGGCAATCGTCTTTGTTATATAAAATCATAGCCTTTCTTCTTGTTCTGCGTGGGAATGACGTCGTCCAGAATACGCCGGCATTCGAACTGCCAATAGCCCAAGCCGATATTTCTGCGGCCGTTCAAAATAATGGGAAAATTCTCATGCCCCATAAACATTCGCAATAAATCGCCGTCTTTCAAGCGAAAAGAATCCATGATGATAAAGCTTTTTTCGCCTTCGCTATCTCTTGTGCCATAGATTAAGGCTTTCTTACGCTCCGCATCGGTATCCGCCTCGAGCGCCTGATAAGCCACCGGGAAAGCTTGGGCAGCGATGACCATTACCTCAAATATCAGCTTGGAATCCTGCTTGGGGAGCAGTATTTTGCACACCACGCCGAGCGAACGTTGTTGCGGCATCGCGTCTATCTTGCGGAAACTCACCAAGCTGCCGATAGACAGTACGCCTTCCTTGTGGAAATTACAGGACAAGGCGCGCTCAGAGTCAGTCTCGGCCCGTATTTCCAGACCGGTTTCCAAACCAAGTCTACCGGTTTCCAATAGATCATAGGTCGTTTCCAAACCAATAGCCACATATCTATCCAGCCGATCAGCAAAATATACCGTCCCTTGCGGCTCCTTCCCTTGCCAGCGCTGCATCAGATAGTCGAACAGTTCCGCGGATAGCTTTTGATGATTATTCTTATCGATCTCCAGCGAACTAAAGCGGGCTTCCTCCTTGCTGCACAATTTGTCCGCCTGCTTGATTACTTTACCCAATTTAGTCAGATTCAGGTAAAGCATGGCCGAGTCCGACCTACGATCAGTCTGTGTGCCACTGAGCAAAAAAGCCGGCGGCAGGTCTTCGTCCATTAAAATAGCGCACTGCACGGCTTGTTCGGCTACCGGTTTGGTTTCGATTTGCAGAAAATCGCTGATTTTCTCGAGAAACTCATAAACCAGTTGAAACTCTTTCTGCATCAAGCCGGATGGATAAGCCAAACTTAACAGCAATATTTGTTTATAGCTGTCTTCGACTGACGACAGTTTACTGAATATACCGCCCTGGTCGGCCACCTTGGAGCCCGCCTTATCCAGCTTCACGGCGAGTTTATACAACGAGTGCAAATCGATCCAGATCCAATCCGGCACCGGATAGCTCATCATGTAATGACTTATCACGATGCGGCTCAAGCCCCGGATAGTCCGCTGTATCCCCAGCGCGGTGGATTTACCTTGCAACCAACCAATTTCCCGGCGGGTCAAATCCTTTACCACGCTCCAATAGCCGATGGTAAATTGTCTTTCGATTGCGCAGGCCAAGCCGAATATTTTTTTTTCGCTTTCGCCCTTTGGGAAACCGAACTTGATCAGCCGCGAGCGCAGATAATCGTCGATCAGGTAAAAGCTGTCTCTGAGCAACTCCAATGCATGCAAGCGTTTCGCCGCCGGCATTTCCACCGAAATCAATTCGCCTAACAACTCGTAAAACAGCCGGGCAGCCAGACCCGGATTGGCCGTCGGCAGTTCCGCAATCCATTGCCTTAGCGCATCGTCAGTAAACGACGCCGATAATTGGGGATCATTTTTTTGCTGGGGTATGACCAGAAAAAACGAGTTTTTCACAAAAAATCCATTATTAATGAACGTGTTGGGAATCGCTCACTATTCAGGATGACACCCCAATAGGCGACAAGACCAAAGGCACGCTGCGTTGCTAAGCCATCAACCATCGCCTAGAACAACCCTTCGTCGTCTATCATCAAATTTTGCAAGGCATTCACATCCTTTCTGAGTTGCTTCCTTGCCAATAACTTGGTTTGCACACGTTCAGGAAGCTCGGTAAAAATCAATACCTGATTGGCCACCAGTAAATCCACCAAGTCGTCTATGACCCTGACCATATCGTTATCGGTGGCCGACAAGGCTTCCCTTGCCTTATCACTTGGGACCTGCTGCAAAAATACCGCTACTTCCGGGTGATCGACATCGAGCCACTCGTCGCCGCTGTCGCGCAGTTGCACAATTGCTCCCGCCTGATCTCGGACTACAAACGGCACAGGTCACCTACCATCGACATAATCAGCAAAATATCGGACCTTATCGGTAAGCACCGGCAACGCAAAAACCGATCATCTAGGTGAGATAGTCAAAGCGCCCAGCGTCACGCCAATGTCTATACCGCGGCCCTTGCCGGACAGTGCCAAAGAAATTTCGCCGCGGGTTAACAGTTGCCCGTCTATGGATTTGGTGGCGCCGGCATGCCCTTCAAAAGCCACAAAGCTGCCGTAAATTTCATTCAGATTTCTAACTTCGGAAAACACCCCGGTACCCTCGATTTCCGATTTACCGATGGTAAAACCTATACTCTTCGAAGCCAGTGCGACTTGCGCCCGCTGTCCGTTACTACAACTGATGTTGCCCAGGCCATCGTATTGCTTATACACAAATGACCAACCGCTCAGCTTGTAAGTCATCGTGCAGGATGTTAACGATTGCGCGGCTGCCGGAGACACGAAAAACAGTCCGCTTAGGCTTAGCGCCAACAGCGGAATAAATCGAAAAAACTGGGTTGTCATAGAATCTCCATTTTTATAAAACTTTAAATACAAATCGATGCGCCACTATCGCTGCGTAAACCCCATTATATTACAAACAGTGTAAGCTTCCGTTTACTGTGAAACGCTCAACGATAGCACCGACTTAATCCCATCGGCTGTTTCGGCCTGATTCAACTCGGTCGCCATTAGATACAGCCTGTCTTTGCTGATCCCGCCGGGGTCGGCCAGATACTGCGCGATATGGTTGGCTCTGGCAATCGCCAGATCGTTAAGTCGCTGCGGATCGGGTGGAAAAATGCCTTCCAGCTTCTGTTGCGCCAACGGGTAAAAGTCGGCGTCCGGATTACTCTTGATCCGCGGCTTGCCCAATAAGGATCTATCCATCTCCAGAGGGAAGACTTCGCCAAAAAACTTGGCCAGCAAGCGCTTGTAGTCATCGTCGGACAATTCAATGTATTCGTGCCGAACTTTCTCCCCCTTGTCGCGCAACTCGCCGGACTTCATTTTTTTCAAGACATCCTTTACCGCTTCAAAACGCATCGCCGGCCAATCCATGTTTTGATAGGCAATTCCTTTGATTTCCAGGGTTAATTCGGGTTTGCTGAGCAAGGCTTTGTTAAGCTGATCCAGTTTGGCGGATTCTTCGACAGCTAATTCAGCACTGCCCGGTGCGAAAGCCACCGCACTAAAATCCTTATCGTCATCCAATAACGAACCCAGCGCTTTGAAAGGCGACATCGCCACTTTAGAGACCAGATTAACCAACACATCCGCCAGCAAAGAACCAATACTGAATTTCGGATCTTCCAGACTGCCGGTGATTGGAAAATCCAGATTAATTTTGCCGTCCGCATCTTTCAGCAAGGCAATCGCCAAATGCAAAGGCAAGGACACCGCATTCGGATTTTCCACGTGCTCACCCAAGGTCAGCTGATCGATAAGCAATTTGTTCTGCACTGCCAACTGTGCCTGCTTGATGGTGTAGCGCAAATCCAGCGCCATTTGGCCTTTTTCAATCCGGTAGCCGGCAAACTCAGCCATATAAGGCGTAATCAACGGCAAAGGCATGTTGGTAAAATTTAGGGCAATGTCCGAATCACCCGTATCGAATTGATATTTGCCCTTGATACCGACCGAGGCCATCTCGTAAACCTTGCCTTTTAAAGCCAACTTGGCCTCGGCATCTTTGTCCGACGAAAACCCGCTGACTTCGCCGTTGAGGCTGTTCATGGCCGCTACGAACGGCAAAATCAAGGAGTAGTCGGAGAAATCCGATTTACCCTCTTTCAGTTCGATTTTACCGATACTGACCCGCGGCTCGGCGGTTTTGCCGGCCGCCTGTTTGGCTGGAGGTTTAGCTGCCGGCGCTGGTTTTGTGGGCGTTTGCGGCAGCATCAGATCGTCGATATTGGTTTTACCATCCTTTTTGATATTAAACCGCAGATAAGGACGATCAAACATTACCTTGGCAAATTTGAAATCCTGTTTCGCCAAATCAATGTCTATCCCCGCCACCTCCAGATTGGACCATTTCAAGAAATCCACGTTTTTGAGCTGATCCCGAGTCACCAAACCTTCTAAATTGGCGTCGCCTTGGAAGGTGAGTTGCAGTTGCTCGGCCACCGCTAATTGCAGATTGCCCTTCCCACTGAAGTCGCCATCCACCAATTCGAGTTTTAGAAAGGGATCCAGATAAGGTTGGAACACTTTCAGGTTAATATCGTGAATATCCAGCGCCCAAGAGCCCGCAAAAGGCTGCAAACTCATCTCGCCGTCCACTTTCAACCCGCCGGTATTATTGAACTTACTGCTCAACTGCACCGGCAATTTGCCACCGTCCTGGGTGCTAAATTTTTGCAACTTGCCACTCAACTCGCTCAGTTGCAGCTCCAGCGGCTTCGGCAGACTGTAATCGGTAAAATGAATGTTGTAGTTGTCTAATGCCAACTCATCCACTTTAACCAGCCAGGGCTTACTCTGCTCAGCAACCGCCGGCGTTGCCGGTGGCTCAGTACCGTCAGGTGCGGCGGGCTCTCCGGCAAACAAGGCCTGGTAATTGACAATACCATCCGCTTGCAACCATGCGCTAATCGCCGCATCGCTGCTGGATACCGAACCAATCTCAACTTGCTGCTGATTAACATCGACATTAATGCCGTTGACCGCCAAGACAGGCACACTAACTAACGGCTTACCATGATTGTTCTCAGTAATTTCCAGCTGCTTGATCTCGACCTTGCCGTTGCTTATTTTTGTCAGCATCCCATCCGCTGCTTGGGCAAGCGTGTAATCGACTTGCAAACCGAGCAGACCGTTGACGATTTCCACCGGCAGGATTGCTTGCAAAAATAATTGCCAGCTTCTGGCCAGGCCTATGTTTTCCAACTGCAGATGACCCTTTGAAGCCAGCGGCGCAATCGAGAAATCCCCATGCCATTGGATAGTGCCGCCCGATTCCAAACCCACACTCAATTCACCCAGCGCACTGCTTGCCGCCTGAGTGCTGAATTCGTTGAGTGTTAGATTAAGCGGCAACAGGTTTTCCGATAGCACTGGACCGCTGGTAGCGTCCTGCCAACCTATTCGTCCTTCTTTGATAGCGATTTGATGAACCAACAGCGCCAAGCTGTCGCCGCCACTGTCTTTTGTGTCCGGCTGCGACAGTGATTGCTTGGCTTTTATATCCGCAAAATTGAATGCGCCGTCGGCACGACGTTCGATATTGACTTGCGGGTCCTGCAACTCGATGGCATCTAAAACCACACCGCCTAGCTTTGCCGATTCCACTGCGTCTAAATCGACAAATAGACGCCCGAAACCTACCAGGTCTTTGCCGTCTTTCGCCGCCAGGGCAAAGCCTTCCAATGTCAGAGTAAATTTGAACGGGTTAAAGCGAATCGCCGAAATCCGGACTGGCTGTCCGGTTTCTTCCTGAATTAAAGCCGGTAGCTTTTTTAAGGCCAGTGCCGGCACTAGGTAAAACCCCAATAAGGCGTAGAGCGCCAAAAGCGCAATAAGCCCCAATCCCGCGATCAAGCCCTTTTTTCGATTCATTGTCACCACCACACGCTGTAAATTAGTGCAGCTTATTCAACAAATCGGCATCTATCCGGCATCCGCCGAGATCCGGATAATCGGCTAGGTTTTGTTCGAAATCTCGAAAGGACGGATGTTGAAAAGCCAGGCGGGCAATCTTGCCTTGCACTAACTCAAATTCCAAAGCCCCGCCTTTTTCACGTGGGCTACCGGGTTTGGTGACAAACAGCATGATGCCGATATTCGCCATCGGCTGACCTTGATCCTGAGCGGGACGCGCGCAGCTATAAGTCTCGACATTGAGCCCACTAAACACACCCGCCAGCTGAGCGGCGTTGATCAGCACACCTTCGTCGGCAACCGTCGCTACTTGCAGTAGCGCTTCCAAACCAAAGTTGCCCAAGTGGTTTTGCAGTAGCACCGTGCCGTTCCCGCCTTTTTCGGTATTCAACAAAGGGTATAACTGCCGGGCAGCTTCGTCTTTGTTGGGGTTTTGCAAAGCCGACAAAAACTGCCGCGCCGCGGATTGAATCGGATTGATGACGCCTTCTTTTTTCTGCCGGGAGTTGGTCAGCGCTTCCCAATCCTGCTCGGTATTAACCGCCAGTTTCATACTCTTCATCACGGCGTAGTCTTCGCTCGCCAGACAGCCGGCGAAATCCTTAGCCCGGTATTGTTCCAGCAACTTAGGACGGATTTCGTCGGTCATGGCCCGCTGCGCGGAGATATTGAAGTTTTTCCAATCCGGCGAGGTTTTGCTCAGGAAATAATACAACACCGCATTACGATCAAATTTATTGAAGCCCAAATCCTTCATAGCCAGCTTCAAGCGCCGACATTGGCTTTCCACATCCGGGTAGTTTTGCCAGTCCGGTTGCAGATTGGGTTTCGCGGCCGGGTCAACTTGATCGATCAGCTGCCGCAAACTGACTTCGCCATTGGCCGTTTGAATCGGTATCCGCCACAATTCATCAAGTGACAAATCATGCGCGTCGGGCGGCAGGTCACCCAAAGTTTTCAGCAGTAATGAGGAGACTATTTCCGGGTATACCCGCAATTCGCCCAGCAGTTTGCTCTCGGAAGACCAGGCACTCAAGCCGCCTTCGACCACTTCATAAACGCCCAGACGGATTTGATTGAAACTACTGCTGTCGCCCGCAAGTACCACACTGGCTGGCAAAGAATGCGTCTCGGAACTGTATTTACCGTTACCGGAAGCACCGGCAGCCGGCGTTTTGGCAACCACTTGCGGATTGCTCTCCACCCAGTTGCCGGCTAGTTTGCCCATCACCGCCATACCCGCGCCGACGCCGGTGAATGCGAACAAACTGCTAGCGGCATTCACGTCGTTGATCAACTGGGAAAGATTGGCTTCGTGGCTGTTACTGGTCAGAAAATTGTATTCGATCAGGGTGTCTTTGCTGGAATCGAGCCGTAACCAAGGGGTCAGATAGGATTTTTTGGTTTCCAGTTTGAAATTGCATTTGCCGGTCGTGGCTTGATACAAAAAGCCGCTGGCTTCGCGCTTCAGTTTTAACGCATCGTTATGCACACTGAATACCAGCGCCGCGGACAAGTCACCGTTTTCGTAATGACCACCGACATCGCTACAACCGCCTTTCAGGGCGTTATCCCCTTTGAAATCAAAGTCCGAAACCAATTGTACATAGTAGTCATCGCCACTCACTGTGGTTTGACCGCGTAGCGGCTTGATCGGCAAAGACTCGGTTTTGGGATAATCGACGGCAATTTGCCGGGTTGTGGCGCAACCGGCCAGCAAACCGCTGGTTAGCAATGCAGTAGTCAGGACTGAAAAACAACGTATCGACATTAAATATCCTATGGTGTCGCGAAACCCAGGCAGGCATGTGCCCGATGCAGTATCGTTTAAATGTAGAATCGAGTTCTTAGGCGCCACTTAATCGTGGCGCGATAAAATTTATCGTAAGGCATCTTGATGCCGCGGATAGACGCTATTCAAGCACTAATTCCATGCAAGTTAGCCGGGAATGATAAATTGAAGTGTGTTTTGTGGCTATTGTTTTGTTCGACGCGGCAATAGCGCTTAAAGCGCGTCCTGTTTGAAGCGATGGATTTGCCGGCGTTGTTTTTTGTTGGGTTTATGCTCGCGCTCTGACGGATGCAGCAAGGCTTGCTGCTGCTTGTGCAACTCGATTTGTTTAAGCCGCTTATCGATACTGGCTTGGTCTTCGCTGTAAAGCGCCACGGCCTCTTTAGCGGGACGGCGTTGATTATTCAGATCGGTTACCGTAAGTTCCCAAGTGTATTGGTCTTTGGTGACGCTGATCAAATCGCCGACTTTCACTTCCTTGCCCGGCTTGCAGCGCTGGCCATTGACGTGCACTTTGCCGCCGCTAACCGCATCGCCGGCCAGACCGCGCGTCTTAAAAAAACGCGCGGCCCACAGCCACTTATCGATGCGGACGTGATTTAACTCACTCAACGCTTAAACCGCTCTCCGTCCAGGCTTTAAAACCGCCCGCCATGCTGACCGCCCCACTATAACCCAGTTGATTCAAGACCTGGGTAGCTAGCGCCGAACGTCCGCCAGTCTGGCAATAAACCACTATATCCGCCTGTTGCTGGCCTTGAAAATCCGGATGGCTATCGATCTTGAACTCCAGCAGGCCGCGAGGAATATTGACGGCCCCCGGCAAATGTCCGGCGGCGTACTCGGCTGGCTCACGCACATCCAGCAATAAACTGCTCAAGCGCGTTTGCGCAGTCACCACGTCGATTTCGGTAATCTGTTGTTTGGCGGCAGCCACTAGTTCTTGGGCAGTAAGGCTCATAAAAATTCTCCAGTCGTAAACGGAATCAAGCTTCCATGTGTTTTTTCAATTCTTTCGGAATCGAGAATACCACTTTTTCTTCTATACCTTTGTTTTCACGAACCTGGGTGGTTTCGCCGCCCCACTCTTTAAGTTGATTAATGACTTCCTGTACCAACACTTCTGGCGCGGACGCACCGGCAGTCACTCCCACTACGTTGATACCTTCCAGCCACTCTTGTTTCAAATCCTTATAGGTATCGATCAAAAACGCCTGCTTACCCAGCTGTTCGGCGATTTCCCGCAAGCGGTTGGAGTTGGAGCTGTTGGGCGAACCCACCACCAAAATCAGATCGGAAATCTTTGCCAAATCATGGACTGCGTCCTGGCGGTTTTGGGTGGCGTAGCAAATATCGTCTTTTTTCTGTTCCTTGATCGACGGAAATTGTTCACGCAATGCGTCGACCATTATTTTGGTGTCGGTCATAGACAATGTGGTCTGGGTGACATAAGCCAAGTTATCCGGATTATTGACCCTCAGATTTTTTACATCATCCGGAGTTTCAACCAGATAAATGTCGCCATGCTCAGTGCACTTGTCGTACTGCCCCATAGTTCCTTCAACCTCAGGATGGCCGGCATGGCCGATCAGAATCACTTCTCTATCCTGTTTGGCATGTTTGGCCACTTGCATGTGTACTTTGGTTACCAAGGGACAAGTTGCGTCGAACACCGTTAACTTGCGCTCTTCGGCTTCTTTTTGGACCTGTTTGGACACACCGTGAGCACTAAAAATCAGGTAGGACCCCACCGGCACGTCACTGAGTTCTTCGATAAAAATCGCGCCTTTTTCCTTCAAGCCATCGACTACCGTACGGTTATGCACCACTTCGTGCCGCACATAAATTGGTGCACCGAAGGTATCGATCGCTTGATCGACAATTTCAATAGCCCGGTCTACGCCGGCACAGAATCCACGAGGGTTAGCGAGTACGATTTGCATATTCTTGAGTATTTTACTTGGTTAAGACAAAACGATTTTAATCCAATTTTGTTTCCGAGACGATAATTCCGTCGCTATCGGCGTACAGATAGTGATCTTTTTTGAAGTTGACGCCGGCAAAAGTGATCATCGAATCCCGGTGACCATGCCCGTGCTTACTGCTACAGAGCGGATGGGTGTTCAAAGCCACGACACCAATCGGCATTTTGTTGATGGCTTCTGAGCCGCGGATACTGCCGTACACGACGATACCCTGCCAGCCATTTTCGACTGCCAAAGCTGTTAAGGTGTCCCCCAGCAAGGCGCAACGCTTTGAGCCGCCGCCGTCGATCACCAGCACCCGCTCAGTGACTTTTTCTTCCAGCACACTCCGCACCAAAGTGTTGTCCTCGAACACTTTTAAAGTCGTAATTTGCCCGCTGAACTGGCTTTTACCGCCGAAATACCGAAACAAAGGCTCGGCAATTTGAAAATTTTCTTGGGCGGAAAAACGGTCACATAAAGCGCCGGTCAAAAATGACATATAGCCTCCAAAGGCTAGTAATAACGCGCCAGCAATCCGTACTGGCAATCAGCATCGGGCAGCGGAATTTTCACTTCATAACCGCCCCCTGACGCTTCCTGCATGGGCTGGCCGTATTTATCGACCATATTCTCCACGGTTATATCCCGATTGCCGTGCGGCAGGATCAATTCCAGCTTGTCGCCCAGCGAAAATTTGTTCTTGACGCTAATGTCAGCCCAACCCGTTTCGGTATCGTAATGGGTAATTTCCCCGCAAAATTGCTGCTGATGGCTTTTGGAATAACCGGACAGGTAGTTTTGATGCTCATGGGTATGGTGGCGCTGATAAAAACCGTCTGTATAACCGCGATTCGCCAAGTTATCCAGAATACCCAACAACTCGGGTTGGAACGGCCGCCCCGCCAACGCATCGTCTATTGCCTGCCGATAGGTTTGTGCGGTGCGCGCCACGTAAAAATGCGATTTGGTACGGCCTTCGATCTTTAGACTATCGATACCGATTTCCACCAAGCGCTGCACATGCTCTATCGCGCGCAAGTCTTTAGAGTTCATGATATACGTGCCGTTTTCGTCTTCCATCACCGGCAAAAGCTCACCCGGACGGCCTTCTTCTTCCAGGAAATAGATGTTGTCTGCCAAGGGATGTCGATCAGCGCCGCCGCAACTGGCGGTATTTAGTCCCTGGTTTAGATCATTCATAGAGATGACCGCACTATCGGCCAACAAATAATCGCCTTCCGCATTTTCCACCGCCGGCTTGGTATCGTATTTCCAGCGGCAGGAATTGGTGCAGGTACCTTGATTCGGGTCTCGATGATTGAAGTAACCAGATAACAGGCAACGACCGGAATAAGCTATACACAACGCGCCATGCACGAATACTTCCAGTTCCATATCCGGACATTGCTGGCGAATCTCGGCAATCTCGTCCAGCGACAACTCGCGTGACAGAATCACTCGCTCTACGCCCATGCTTTTCCAGAATCTTACGCTGGCATAGTTGACGGTATTGGCTTGCACCGACAAATGAATCGGCATCTCCGGCCATTGCTCACGGGTCATCATGATCAAACCCGGATCGGCCATGATCAGCGCATCAGGCTTCATAGCAATGATGGGCTCAATATCTTTAATGAAGGTTTTAATCTTGGCGTTATGCGGAATGACGTTGGCAGCCAAAAAGAATTTTTTGCCAAGCTGATGCGCTTCGGCAATACCTTTGGCTAAGTTGTCTGCCATAAAATCGTTGTTGCGCACCCGTAGACTGTAGCGCGGCTGCCCGGCGTAGACGGCGTCAGCGCCGAACGCGAACGCGTAACGCATGTTTCGTATGGTGCCGGCGGGGGAGAGAAGTTCGATGTGTTTCATGTCTGTACTAAAAAATGAGCTGACAGGCATTCTAGCAAATTATCGCCCGCGTCAGGGTATCGCAAGCATTGGCCAAAGAACCACTAAAAATCTCGGCCGGAACGAATGCCGAATTACTTAACGGGGACAGTCGGTCTATTGAAAAACTGCGGCATCCGGGAAAGAACTTTACGCAAAATAAACATCGGCATTCGCACGGGCAGATTATTCTTTCGGCAAGCGTAATAAGCCTCTATGTTTCCTTTGATAATGCCGATCAGACTATTATTGGAAATACCGCCGGTCCGCATTTTTATCCAGATTTTGGGAATATAGACTGCCTTAACCTTATTCACGGCTAGAAATCGCATAGTCAACTCAAAGTCTGCTTGTCTGGAAAATTGTAAATCGAATCCACCCAACTGCTCATAGAGACCGCGACGCACGAAAAAAGTCGGATGCGCCGGCATCCAACCTTTTTCGAATAAACCGCTACGATAGTTACAAGAAGTCCAATATCGAACAATTTTTGAGGCATCATATCTGTCGACATACAACAAATCTGCGTAGCAAACGTCTACAGTAGGGTCAGAAAATATCTCGGCGACTTGGGATAATATAGTGTCATCCGCATACACATCGTCAGCGTTCAGGGTACCTATCACATCACCGGACGCCAGAAAAATACCTTTATTCATAGCATCGTAAATACCTTGATCAGGTTCGGAAATAAACTTGGCCAGATGCTGACCGTATTTACGCACCATATCGACGGTGCCATCGGTTGAGCCGCCATCGATTACGATGTGCTCGATGTTATTAAAATCCTGCCTCGATACTGACTGCAAGTTATCGTGAATAAACTCCGCCGCATTATAAGATACGGTGACAATTGATATTTTCATTAGACCTGAGATAAATACTTAAGAATCTTGAAACAATTAATAGTCGCCTCCACCGCTAACCAACAGAACTGCTCCGTACGCGAATAAGGCGAACTTTATCAATCCTTAATAAAGGCAATTGCTCATAACCAGAACGCTAACGCCTAATAAATTTGCCTAACCGTACCCAAACAAAAGCACAACCGCGTCTGAAGTCGCCAGTTAACACTCTCCCGATAAAAACCGATATGGCACCGTAAATTATTGCCAATCCTTTCGGCAGCTTAAAAATTGGCGCGACAAAACAATGAAAAGTCCAATGCTGAGAAAATCTGGCGTTAAACCGTGAATAGGCAACGCTCAAATCTTCAGTTCCCTGCAACCGCAGCCTTAACACGTAGTATGGATAGTAGCCTATCAGCATATCCGATTCGAGTTTATACTTAGTATCTACAGATAATCCACTATCAATATATTTATCAACAATAGCGCCAAACTTATCAACGAACACGTCGGAAAACGAGTACCCGCCGCTATTATTACGCTTATAAGCCACCAAATAACTGTCTACATATAGATTAACGGGCGCCTTTAAAGCGGCACTATAAATTAAATCAATGTGTACCAGATTGGTTCCACAGTAATCGTTAGCATCGACACCTTGCAAATAATCCTTGGATATTATATTTACGGAAATCAACGTTGAAAACTTACCTAACTTGATAATAAACTCGTTTGAGTTTGCGAATTCGTACAACTTCTCGCCACCGCCAGGGTATTCAGCCCTAAAGTCAAAGTCGTAACCATATGCTCTAACTGACACCACGCCATAACTTTTACGCGCCAGTAAACTTTCCAGATGTTTTAAAGAGCCATCTATGAGTAAGTCATCATCGCCAAAAATTAAAACGTATTGTCCCGCCGCCTGATTAAAGCATTGTGCAATATTTAGATCCGGACCGATGTTCTCCGAATTTCTTATATATCGTATTGGAAGGTCTTTGTTTAAGAACTGGTCAATACAATCTTTAGTATTATCGCTGGAACAGTTGTCGGATACTAAAATCTCTACAGGGTGAGTTAATTCACCAAGCTGAGATACAATTTGTTCGATATTCTTAACCAAATAATCTGCTCTATTCCAAGTTGGAATCGCAATAGTTAGCAAGGGCCTAGTGTGTTTATTCATATTTTTATTATATTATCGCGTGCCACTTTTTACGAAGCATTACCCACATCACCAGCGATGTCGGAAAACCGAACCCAACATTCACTAGAAACAAAACCAGCACAATACCCGCCGAACCCCAACTCGGCGCCAGCCAAACCGAGCCACCGACGGTCAACAAGGCTCCTGACAACGACAACCAAAGAAAGGGCTCCTTGCGGTGCGCCCTGAGATAGATAGCTAACAATCCGGAAATATGGGCAAACAAAATTGCACCGATCAACACGGCGGTTTCCCAAAAAGGTAAAAACCGTACGCCATACGCCGTGTAATCGGCCGCATAGCGAATCAAAACAAAAAACACCGCCCCCAGGACAAATACCGCAAGTGAGCGTTTAAAACCCTTTTTGAATTCCTTGTCCAGTAAATCCCAATCCTGTTGGCCGGCAGCTTTGGCTAACACGGGGATTCGGCTCGTCATCCAAGCTAAACTTAACAAACCCAACATATTGCAAACGGTCATGGTGACGCCCATTTGTCCTGCAACCACGGCATTCTGAGTCTGAAACAATAGCGGAGTATGCATCTGAGTTAAAAAATATCCGCAGAGCCAACTGATTCCCAAGCGCCATTGCATCGGCCAAAGCTCTCGCCACCAGCCGAAGTCTCCGGAAATCCCAAACAAAGCTGACGCCCATAGTTTCGGATAGCGAAGTAGCGCCCATACCAAGGCAATCAAGGCGGCCGATGCGGGCATCATAGCGACCGCATAAAGACCGCCCCCCTCAATTAGAGTGAACCAAATGGCGATAGCGCCAACAATACCTTGCATCAAGCGCAGCGAATAGACCTCCACGACTTTACCGCTGCCTTCCACTATAGCCAAAACGGGCAATAAGGCCAAACCTACAGCCGTGCTAACAACCAGAACCAACCAAGGTTGTTGCCAGGCTAAATCCGACTCCTGGGGCCGATGACTAAAGAAATACAAACCACCCGGATAAACTAATAAAAACAGCAGCCCTGAAACACCATACCAATACAACGCTTTTTTAGTCAGTGCCAGATAGCGGCCAACATTGTTACCAACGACAGCCCCATGAGGCAACCAATTCAATTCGGCAAATTCATGCGCCGCCTGCTGCACCAGTATGGTAGATAGGCCCATATCCAATAACGCCTGCAAGCCGGCGAGACTGGCAAAGGTGTAGTAGTAGCCCTGTTCAGCGGGAGATAAATATCGTGCAATGCAAAATAGCGTAATCAGGCCAGCACCAGCCTGCCAACCCCGTTGCGCTAAAACTGCTAACGTTTTCTTATCGACCTGCATATAGTTTTGCCTCGGGTTCCCTGCATCCAATGAATGGATTGGCTAGTTATAAATTCAATTCGGCAAAAAAATCAAAGCCTGGATCGATCAATAGTTAAAGTTCGCTCGGGTAAATTAAAAAGCTTACGATAAAATCGGCGTAAGCCTCCGGCCAAAAAACCGGGCATTAGACAATAAGCCAGAAATACCATAAATATACGACCACGCCAGCCATCGCCATAAGCCATCATAGACAACAAATAATTAAATTGATTGATGCCTTGGGCTTTGTAATTTAATGCGACTTTAAGCAACCACAAACTGCCGTTCTTGCTACGTCTATCCCTTGTCATATACCGGGTAATTTCCCCAATAAATTTTATACGGAGCTTTTTGTCCTGCAAAAATCGACTGGTCCTAAACCAGCCTGCATACCATTCCAAATCGCCAAAATAATATCCGGGAGCTGTATTTGGCGTATGTGTCATTAAATCACTTTTAGTACTGTAGACTGTAAGAGGTTTCTCCTGCATCGAGAGCATCGTAGATACCAATTGCGGATATGCGTCACCTATATTCATATATGCAGAGGGCAAATGGGCCGATGCAACGCTGCGACGAATAATGGTTGCGGAAATCATGCTGATACTGGCGAAAAACAATTGCTCATTATAAGCCAGATCCAGCGCTGGAATAGATTTACCTTTACTACAACCTTCAACAAGCCATCCCAAGCGAATAATATCGGCATTTTGAGATTTTAACACCTCAATCAATTCATCAATAAATTGCAAATGCCAGTCATCGTCGTCACCTATAATCCAGCAATATTCAGAATCCGTTATCTCTATGGCGCGTAATATATTACCGTTACCACCGATGTTGTATTTATTTTTTTGGTACTTCAGATTAGGCCAAACGTTCTGAAATTTCACCACCACATCCTTTGTGTTATCAGTAGAGGCATTATCTAAGATATATAGCTGAACTCCTGTCAGACCAGCTTCGACAAATTTCTGCAGCGTTAAATCCAAGCAATTGCCACGGTTATACGTAATAAGGACCGGTGCCAGTAGTTGGTTATTCCATTTAGTAGATGAATTCATTATTTATTTTTAACATCTTAATTATTTAAAAACAGAAGCATTACGGTATTAAATAGAACTTCTTTAAATCACCTTTAGAAATGCAACACACATCCCCTGCTTTTTTAACAAGATCTGAGTAAGGGGATATAATTGAGCTGCAATTGGCCACCAAACCATCTGAATCTACTTTTGAAAAAAACTGACGTATAGACTTATCGTCATTTCCAATCCATACATAAGTAATTGCCATTGGCCATTTACTCTTCTGGAAGAAAAAATAGGAGTTATCATCAACTATAATTTTTTTACCCTGAACGGGATCAATGCTACATACTTGTGAAGCTAAGATTAAGTCAGAACGTGATTTGACCGCATCATATTTAGCTATTGAAACGCCAGGACCGACGTATCCATCCATAAACTCAGACAAATATCTTGAGATAAAGATTGCTTGAGAAAACAATGCTACCAAACCCAAATATACAACGACCACGCTCATTCTAAACTTCAAAAAAATTCCAGAAAAATTCTCACCTAAAAAGAAAATTAGGATTATTAAAAGCATCGAATAAACATACCCTGCATCGTACCAATTTTTTGGCAGATTAAACACGCCCCCTATAAAAACGCACCAAAATATAACCAACAATACAAAATTAACAGTAACAAATCGCCGACTTGAAATGTCTTTCCAATATTGATATGGAATTAAAAATAATAGCGTAAAAAAAACCACTGAAACATTTAACCATATAAAAATATTTATACAGTTCTCTTCGACTGCAAGAGGCAAACTAGGCAAATAGTCAACATCTGTCTTCTCTTGAAATCCAAGCTGATATAAATACTTATGGAACATACTCAAACTTCTAAACGCCATGCCAAAAAACTGGCTTGGATCATGGATTAAAAGCCCAGGATCAATAGAAAAGCTTTTAAGCATATTTTGAAATGCAGGAGTTTCATCGCATTGAAACGCATACTTAAATGCAATGAAATTCTGTACAACATGCATTACCAACAGCAGTATTGCAAACAGAAAAATTAATCGGGACTTGAAGCGACGAAATAATTGCCATCCAACTACAAAAAAAAACGGAGCTAGGAACAAACCTTTTGGATGCCCATACAGAATAAGGGAAACAGCAACAAAAAATAGAAAAACCAAACCCAGTAATTTTCTCAAAGCATATTTTTGATCAAGACTTTGATTCAAAATAAAAATATATATAAGTAAAATAACCGACGGAAATATAAGCTGCTCACCTCGATTTATTACCAAAAAAAATGGGAAAACCCCAATGGAAAAAAACGATATGATAAAACCTAAAATACGCAAATCTTGAGAAAAGCTAAGTACATGGGATCCATTTTGTACAAGCTTTTGCTTTACCTTCAACTTTAGATAAAAAGCCAACCATGAAACCCACAGAAACGCCACTAATATACCGACTTTTCTTAAGGCGGGCGGATCCGTAACCCAGCCATGTATAAGCCAATTTATTAAGCCGGGCAAATACATTGCTGCAGGTATAGATTGAAAAAATGTAGCAACGCACGTAGGAGCACCGCTAATTTTATAGGGATAATCGTAGGGAAGGCGTGAAAGCCAAAATCTAATCTGAACTTCGTCAGGATATATTGGAAAAAAATACGTAGTGACTAGCGTTATGCAAAATACGAGAGCTAAAGCAAGGTATATATATGCAGGCCAATCAGCACGTCTAAAATATTTTACGACCTTATAGCTTACCGGAATAACTTGATCTTTAACTGTATAGACTTTAACCAAAAATATCAATAAACCGGCCAAAGCGATAAAGTAAAATGCATATAGGATTTTAGTGCCGGGAAAAGTGCCTATTTTTATAGAAACGTCTTCTATTCGTCCTCGAAAATATCTGGAATTATCGAACCCTTGCCCTATTAATATCTGAGAGGTATTCACAGATAGGCTGGAACTCCGATAATCAGCCACACCTAATCCATCCAAATTAGCTTTTACGAAAGAGCCATTCAGCGCCTCTACTTCAAGATCATACCACTGGTCTTTTCTGAGGTTTTCTGTAATTATCAGCCCCTTTATACCATTAGGAGCGGATGAATCATTAACAACAATAGATGCCGTAGTACCAGAGATCTCTAAGCGCACTCCCTGATTGATAGGCGCGGTTTGAAATAAATTTGGGTAGCCATCTGTAGCATTAACGAGAAAACGTAACTTTATGCTGAAATAAGCATTATCGGACGCTTTAAACTCGCCAACCGAAGTAACAGAAGTATCGCCATAAATGTATGGCTTAGCATTTATAGCTTCTAAATGACTCGCAAGAATCGCTACAACCGGAGACTGAGCTCTGAGCCAATTGGGATCCATATGATGAATACACAACGCCATAAGCGCTGAAAGCCATATTACCAACAATATTTTCATAGAAGATGCGCTTGTCTTTACGCAAAAACTTAACGCATTGACCAAAGTTTTGCTGTTGTGAAATTGAAAGCTACGATGAACGGGATCAACGCCATCTGCACGAAAAAAGGATCAGTGCTAGTAGTTTCTACAATATAACCCAGTACCCACATATTCAACAATACGGACAAAACACTAGCCAAGAGAAACTTGAAAAACCTAGCCCTAAATTGAATTTTCTGCTCTGGATTGAAAACCCACATAAAATTCAACGTGTAAGAAAATACCATACCGACACCCCAAGCAGTAAGTAACGAAAGTAAATAATTCACTTTCAACAACTTCAGCATTGAAGTAAATATGAAAAAAGTTAGAACAAAATTCGCACCTCCTACGAGCGTAAATCGTGTAGCCTCGACTCTAAGTTTGCGCATTTTTTAACAGCAGATAGTAAATGGATAGACCGCATGGGTTTTTAAATTTTTTTATTCGTTTTTTTGTGCCACTACCACTAAGGTACCTCCAAAAGGAAGCGAGACACCGGCTTTAATAAGAGCTTCATCTAATCGCATAAAAATATCAAAAATTATATTTAAGAATACGGGAAACTTAACCCTTTTCTCTAGCTCTACTTTATCTGATTTTAGTTGCTTGCATCCTTTATCAAATATTCGAGAAACCAACATCAACGGAAATAGCATAAAAACAAAGGAAGTCGCAAAAATAATGTCAAACCCATTACTTTTTAGTTTGGTCACCAGCTCTTTCCGGGAATATCTACGCTTGTGTTTGACTATTTCATCAAGCCTGCTCCACAAAAACATATGTTGAGGAACAGTAATAATCGCACGCCCTCCTGGGCGGAGTAATCGGTTAATATTTGCCATCGCGACAACATCGTCACCAATATGCTCAAGGACATCAAATGCAATAATTAAATCAAATTGTTGGCCAAGGTTTCCATTTACAATATCAAATTGAATGAAGTCCACATCAGGAAGTTTATTTTTTGCATACAACAACCCACTAATATAAACTTCAGAGCCGGTTATTTCTAGGTTTTCGTTCTCCACAATATGTCGAATAAACCCTCCTGTCCCACAACCAATTTCCAGTAATTTAGTTCGACCCACTATAGCTTGATTATAAACAATAGCTTTAAAAAGCCTATTTCTGGAACGAACCCAAAAGCTGCCTTCCTCATTCTCATCGGTCAGCTCGAACCCACTGTCGGGATAGTCGGCATAGGAACTCATCACTTCTGGGTTAAAGCATTTGACTCCTTCAATTACTGTGTATTTTCCAGCATTGGTCATAGAAACTTATCCCTAACGACATAGTTCGGTCTTTTTCGTACTTCTTCATTGATCCGCCAAACATACTCCCCGATAACACCTAGCATTACCATGATTAATCCTCCTACCAAAAGGATTGCAATCATAATGGGAGCCCAACCCGAAAATGGCGTCTCACCACGCCACCAACTGAAGACAATTGATAGACTATATAGCACTCCAAGCGCTGAGGTTATCACGCCAATCAAGGATATAAACCTTATTGGCAGGTATGAAGCATCTAACACACCATCCAAAAAATTTTTAAGCTTTTTGCCGAAGTTATATTGCGATTTACCAATAGTCCTCTTCAACCGGATATAAGGAATAAAACTCGTTCTATATCCAGTCCAAAGTAAATCGCCTTGAAAAAACCGATGCCGCACGTCAATTGCGTTAAATGCATCCATAACTTTTCTATCCATTAAGACGAAATCAAAACCGCCGGGAGGTATTTGCGGCAATGAAATCCTTAAAACGCCATAAGCCAAACGTGAGAACAATTTTGCAAGCAATGAGTCGGAACGATCTGTACGATAACAAATTACAATTTCAGAACCTTCATGCCATTTATCAACCATCTGCGGAATTAGTTCGACAGGGTCTTGCAGATCGGCTGATATATTAATGACCGCATCGCCGGTAGCCTCCTTGAAACCCGCCAACATAGCCGCCATTTGGCCGAAATTTCTGGTAAAGGTAATAACTTTAACTCGAGTGTCGTGTTTTCTTAAGCTCAACACCTCCTCTAAGGAGCCGTCTTTAGATCCATCGTCCACAAAAACGATTTCGTATTCGTCGTGAATCAGTTGATTTGAAAAAACTGAATTAATTTTTTCATATGTTTTAACAAGAGCCCCTTCATTATGATAGACAGCAACAACGAATGAAATTTTCACTATTTTTGGCCTCGTTCGCACAACAAAAAAATACTCGAACATAAATCCGGATACTGTTGACCTAATTTATAACATGCCTCCAAATACTCTTTAGAAATTATGTCGGTCTGCAATAGGCGATCCCATTGAAAATTTGCCAGCGCTTTGAAGAAAACCCCAGACCGATGAATCACATTAAGGCCTGCTGCAACAGCATCTCGCTCCAAGGTATCCAATGTATAAGTGCATTGATGACCGTGTTCGGCTTCTGATTTAGTAACGGCTGTGTTATGCGAAATTAACCCCATTTTTACAGCAATCTGTCTCGAAGGTGCATTTGCATTAGGGCATACTAGAAAAAGCCGACCATTATCATCCAACCACTCATAATTGATACGTTTCAATAAAAATACAGGATCATCCAAATGTTCCAATACGTGAGTAAGTACAACGTTGTTATAGCGAGAAGGGAGGCTCGCATTCTCAAATAACGAATTAACGAACTTTACACCATTATTCAACTTGAGCTTTGCTTCAGATATAGCCAAATCAGAAGCTTCGACACAGGTTACATCATCAAAATACTCATTCAGTCTTCGAGTAAAATCGCCCTTGAAACTACCAAGCTCAAGTACACTCCCTGAATTAAAAAAAGGCTCAAACGACCGAATCATAAAAGGATGCATAACATCGATATCGAAGCTATATGCATATTTAGAGTCGCCAATATCAATCAACTCTCTATTGTAATCTCTCTCGGAATTCATAATACATTTATTCCCAATAATTAGTTTTTTCCAAGAGATCGCGGTAATCTTTCGAAGTGATACCAACTAATACCTGATCCCAATAACGACCTTTTCGAAAGAAATAATTTCTCCTACGCCCTTCTTCTATCCAGCCCAATCTCTTTCCGCAATATGTAGCAATAGAAAGCTTATTGTATTCAATCATTGATCCATCCAATCGTTCTAAATTGAGCTCATCGAAAGAGTAACGCATTGTAGCCATGATCGCGTCGATAGCATAACCTTTACCACGATAGCTGGATTCTCCAATAACAAGGCCATGCCAGGCATGTCTATTACGCCAATCGATATTAACAATACTGGAAATCCCTATAATCCCAATTTCTGGCACATCAACAACGAAACGCTGATTCAGCCTATCACTTTTTAAATTATGGAACCATGCTTCATGGAAATCTAATGAACTTGGAAAGTGAATTTCGCCGATTCCATCCTGTGTAACAGGATCATTGGCCCATTTCTGAAGCAATTCCAGATCACTCTCTTCTATGGCCCTTAAGGTCAAATGTTTTCCTTTTATGTTCAATTAATTCACCACAGAACGGTATTATTGACAACAGTAAAAAACAAATATTAATTACGCTAAATATCGATTTCCCATCTACCCAGCATAAACTAATATAATATTAGCTCTCATACCTAGCCACACCAAACCCGAAACGACCGAAGTCGTTACCGTTATACAACATATAAATATTACCATCCATTTCGAAAACATGGGGATAGCATAGCATATCCGAATCCCAACCACCTTTTGTCACGTCAATTCCAACATTGTCATCATCCCTAATCCAATTAACCAAATCAGTTGAATATGCATACCCTATTCTATATGCTCTGCTTGTATTGGTTCTAAAATCAGTGGCGTGCCGATAACAAAAAAACATGTGGTATTTATTGTCAAAATGAATAACAGATGGGAGAGCTTGACACTCGTCAAGTAATTTATCTTCTACTAACTGCCTACCCTCTTTACGCCACGAAACTCCGTCTTTAGATGTAGCATGTGCAATTTTATATACACGATCAGGCTCCTTCGCCGACGTCCCTCTAACCCATTTTGTACCATGGATATACCACATATGAAAAGTATCGCCATAAGTAGTAACAAAAGCGTCACCAACTAAAAAAGGCTCATGTAAAGAAGAGGTTAGTACAGGACCTTGTCCAATTTTTTTAAACGTCACACCGTCATCAGTGCTTATAGCCAACCCAATAGATGCGTCCGTCGATACGGATACTTTTCTATTCCAGCCGGTCGTATATCCCAATACTTTATCCTTAACCCTAAAAACGTTCATAGGGAAAATTCCGTGCTCATCAAAGCAGCCCAAACCACCTAGTTCAATTACCGTCGAACTCGATACTGCTATAATTTTCTCAAAATATTTATCCATATCAACAAAAGAAATATGACTCAAATATTTACCATGCCTATCAATTTCTCTTGTTGAAAAATAAATTCTAATATAATTATCAAAGACCAAGGCTTGAGGAGATTGAGCAAACTCGAAACAATTATTAGATAAAGAATGCTCCCTTGGATCGAATATTTTTCCTAATTTTTTCCATTTCATAAGTACAATATAATAAGAATCAAGTCAATCTTCCTTCTAGCTGTGCCAACCCAAAACCATATCTGCCTACCTGATTTCCAAGATATAACATGTATATCTCCCCATCAAGCTCAAACACGTGAGGATAAGCGATTGATTGATCATCCCAGCCCTCTTCAGAAATATCAATACCTGCTTTACTGTCATCTCTATGCCAATTTACCATATCAGTTGAAACAGCATAGCCAATGCGATATCCTCTATCGTTTTTTCTAAAATCCAAGCTATATTTATAGCAAAAAAACATATGATATTTATTATTGTAGAAAAATACATCCGGACTAGCTTGACACTCATTCTCATCTAATTTACTTTCAATAATATTTCTACTATCTCTTACCCATTCAAATCCATCATCTGAGTGTGCCATACGAATTTTATATACCGCTTCCGGACTGCCATCATTCTCTAGCCAACTAGTTCCTGCCACATACCATAAATACCATCTATTGCTAAATCTTCTAATTTTAGGGCCGCTTAAAACAAAAGGATCATTAACATTGCAAGATAGAACCGGTCCTTTACCAGCCTTTGTGAAAGTCTCGCCGTCGTCGTAACTGATTGCTGCGCCTATCGCAACCGTAAAAGGAATAGACTCACATCTTGTCCAACCACCGTAATAGGCAAAAACGCTACTATTGTGTCTAATCACTGATACGGGATAAGTACCGAATTCATCAAAAGTACCTAAATCCCCTAATTCCAGAATGGGCGATTTAGATACATTTAAAATTTCAAATAAATCATGTCTATTCAAGTCTACGTAGGCTGAATAACTAATATATTGCCCACGCTCATCGGGCAGCGGCCTGCAGGAGAAATACACTCTAACAAATTCATCAAAAACCAATACAGAAGGCGCTTGAGCAAACTCTTTTAGCCAACTTTTACCTTCAATTTCTTGAGGTTTAAAAACTAGACCAAGCTTTTTCCATTTAAACAAAATGAGCCACCTAAGGGTTAATTAAGACTAGAACGAGCCCGCACATATATATCAAAAATCAAAAGTCTATATATGCGTCGGTGAGAAGATTGGGATGAGGTTGTTTAATAGTACACCCTACACCCAGCCCATGAACGGCTAACATAAGCAGCTCAGGGCCTGCACGGCGTACTATGATAGGATTTCTCATTAATCCTTCGGAAGAATATGCCCCCATGGGGCATAAATACAAACACCCAATACTTAATTTAACGGGATTCCAATCAATGGACAAAGGATTCTTTGGGATTCCCTATAGTTTATCTATTTGCATGTCTAAAAACTCTAATAATACTTCTTAGTTGCTACAACTAAGAGACTAGCACAATACTCAGGAATATCTTCTCCCAAAGAATAAAATGCACGCACAGCGTCGTCACCTAATTCAATCATCTGTTTTTCCGAAAGCGGCTTAAGATACATCCCTTTAACAGATAGCACTTTTAAACCTGCTTTATCACAGTGATCTTTCAACATATCCACGGTGTATAAACGTCTATGCCCAACTTCATAATCTTTTGGCGCCATTTTTTCATAATTTTCCAGAACACCCATTTTATATCCCGCACGCCTATTTAAAGACATACAATTTGGAGCTGAAATAAAAATTAGCCCTTCATGTCTAATTAAATCAGCAAGTATTTTGAGAGACTGAACTGGATCTTCAACATGTTCAATGACATTTAAAAAAAATATAAAATCAAATCGTCGGGTAGTAGAGAACTCTTCTAAAAGCAATTCATGGCATTTTATATTTGAAACCCTATTTTTTAACAACGCCACATTTTTTTTCGAAGGCTCGATTACTTCTATATCTTGAAAGATTTTATATAATTTTTCAGTGGAAGAACCACTACCGCAACCTACTTCTAAAGCGCTTTTACCTTCGGCACTATATCGCTTAATGATTTCAATCTCACGATCTATCATAAGCTCATCCATATAGTCACCTTTTTCATAGAAAGCACTAATAGTCTCTAGGTGCGCTATTTCTTTGTTACTCATCAAACCCTCCAATTAGGATTTCAATAGGCTATATGATATTTTTAGCACCATTTTTAGCAAAAAAGTTAAATCTTTTTACGGTAAGAATAAAATCCAATCCCTGTTTTTTTTCCAAGCTTACCTGCGCGAACGTACCTTTTTAACAAAATAGCAGGCCTATATTTTACATCACCGGTCTCTTCCATAAGTGTTTCCAATATACTCAAACAAATATCCAAACCTATCAAATCTGCAAGCTCCAACGGCCCCATTGGGTGGTTAGCTCCAAGCCGCATGCAATTATCAATAGTTTTGGCATCCGAAATACCTTCCGACAATAGAAACACAGCCTCGTTAATCATCGGAAAAAGCAACCGATTAACAATAAAGCCAGGGGTTTCAGGGATAACTACAGGATGTTTGTTAATTTTATCTAATACATTTAAAGCAAACTCCAAAGCCGCATCAGAAGTCAATTCACCCTTTATTACCTCAATCAATTTCATCGACATAGGTGGATTAAAAAAATGAATCCCTAAAAACCGACTTGGGTTTTCAGTAAAAGATGCAAGCTCCGTGATACTTAACATCGAAGTATTAGTTGCCAGCACTTTGGCTTGCCTAGCAATAGCATCTATCTGCCTTAAAACTATAGCCTTAACTTCCTTGTCTTCCTTTATAGCTTCAACAATAAAGTCGCAACCCTCCATAACGGTTATATCATTTGCATAACTTATGTGCTCTATAACTTTTTTTATATTTTCTTTATTAAAAAATCCAAGTTTTGATTGAATTGTTGCCAATCTAAAAATGTCATTTTCATAACTTGGCTGCTCCTTATGATTCCAGATTATCGTAGCAATATCATGGGACGCAAAAAGTATTGCAAGTTGCATCCCCATATTTCCAGCACCAGCAATGCCAACAACATGATTTTGCATTCACGATACCTCTATCAAATCATATTCAAAATTCAAGCATTCTTTGATTAAATCAGTAGAATTGAACATTAATACATCAATAATAGATAACCAAGGCACAAACACGGAACCGAATTGTTTGTATTCGAATGGCTTCGACTGAATGAATTTCAAATCAACGCCTCTTAGACGGAATATATATTTTGAATATAATTCAATTCCACCTATAGCATTT
The DNA here is from genome assembly GCF_014850975.1 of Methylomonas fluvii. Classification (GTDB taxonomy): domain Bacteria; phylum Pseudomonadota; class Gammaproteobacteria; order Methylococcales; family Methylomonadaceae; genus Methylomonas; species Methylomonas fluvii. The sequence goes on from NZ_JACXST010000002.1 coordinate 116,527, forward strand.
ATGTACGTCTTCGCTCCGATATAATCGCACAACGCGAGAACTTTTTCCTGACTCTTAAGTGAATGATCAATGTCTATTTCGGATGATATTCTGATTTCAGTACTAACACCCAAATAGGCGCAGGTTTTGACAATAGAGTTGTGTAGGAAGCGAAATAAGTTTTCATCCTTAAACGACACTATATGCTCTACCAAGTGAAGTGTTTCGGAAAAATATGGCGCTCCTCGATAGGCTTCGCTGAGTTGATTTAGAAATTTGAGGCGATTAAAATCCGCCGCCACTTCTCGCTGGCAAATATCAAGAGTATCCGAATCGGATTTCAAAGGCAGTGTAAGCATAACATCTCTGCCGTTCTGCAAAATCCGGTTACGATTAATCCACCCCTTCTTTGTGTATTTTATATTATCGTAGACGATGAATACATCAACAGCGCTAATCAACTGAAAATACCCAATATACGGAAAGAAATAGGGTTGCATAATTGCGGCCCTCATTTAATACTCACCAGCATAACTATAGATTGCACGACACTCATCCTCATTGCGCAGAGATTATGCTCGTTATTTCATTGACAATAGCCATATCCAAATCTGGATAGATCGGCAGACACAGAATTTTTCTAGCTGCGTCTGTAGCGATGGGAAGATTCTCTTTATGCGCGGAACTGAAGCCTCTATACATAGGAAACTCAGATATCAACGGATAAAAATAACGGCGGGGATGTATGCCAGCGTCTTTTAACTTCTGATAAAGTTCATCTCGAGTAATAGGATAATCTATATCAACAAGAATAGGAAAATAGGAATAATTTGCTACTTTCTCCCCGGAATCACCCAAACATGTTATTCCTTTTATTCCCACCAATCTTTCCCTATAAGCAATATCAATTTTCTTTCGCGCACCAAGCGCTTGGTTTATATAGTTTAACTGCAACAAACCGAGTGCGGCATTGAATTCACTCATTTTTCCGTTAATACCAGGAGCTACCACTGTCACTTCTCCAACGTGACCGAAGTTTTTAAGCTGATCTATTCTCACTTTAGTCTTTGCATCCGGGCAAACTATCGCACCACCTTCAAAAGTATTGAACACCTTTGTGGCATGAAAACTTAATACTGACAAATCCCCGTGATTTAACACACTACCATTGGCATCTTCCACGCCAAAAGCATGAGCAGCGTCGTAAATCACCCTAAGGCCATAGTTATCAGCTATTTTTTGAATAGCATCGACATCGCAGGGATGCCCGTAACAATGTACCGGCATGATCGCTGCTGTGTGAGGATTAATAGCCGCTTCAATTTTTGACGGGTCGAGATTTAGCGTATTTGGATCAATATCTACAAATACGGGCTTAATATCATTCCATAACAGCGAGTGGGAAGTAGCAACGAAGGAAAGCGGAGTAGTTATAACCTCCCCCCTAATTCTCAAAGCTTGTAAAGCAGTAACTAAAGCAATGGTTCCATTAGCAAATAAACTAATATAATTTACACCCAGAAATTCACAGAGCGCGTCTTCTAGTTTCTGGTGAAAAGGCCCCCCATTGGTTAATATTTTATTATTCCAAATCTCTTGAAGATAGGGAATGAATTCCTCCAATGGCGGCAAAGATGGTTGCGTTACATAAATGTTTTTTTTATTCATAATTAAAATTTTTATGACATTTTATTTAAACGCCTAACAGAAATTTAATGAGTATTTAAAGGTGAAACCATTAAAGCACTTCATCAATGCCCGTTAAAATCTATCAGAGTTAAATTATTTTAAAAGGCAACCAATCATATTTTATATCACTGCATGTCGAAACAGCTCTACTCAAAACCATACATCGCAGAAAACAAAGTCTGCTTGCCTTTAAATACAGCAAAATAGTCAACAGGCAAAAAATATATACAACTCACCTATTCTAATACTCACGATCTATGGTATTCAACGATTAGCAAGCTTGAAAACATCCACATGAATAGCGCTACTAAATAAACTGTCCCATAATCGATAGATACAATATCAAATGACTTTGATGCGGGAGCCACGATTTCTGTTGGCTTCATACTCAAAATGATCAATTTTAGCTGGGAAATTGATTCAACTGCCTGACTATTGCATTCCTTCTTATCTAAAATTTTCTCCCAATAAAGTATTTCATTTTTGACACTATTGAGTTCTTTGTTCAATTTTTGCTGCTGATAATCGACAATTTTCTGACCTAAAGCCGAAACTAAGCGCTCAGCATCGTCAACAGAATCCCAATGGACTAGTATCTTTATTGCTTTATTATTATCGATAGGATGCGTCCTAATTCTTTTTGAGAGCTTATTAGGAGATACGTTATTAGCAGTCGCCACCGCAATTAAGGTTTCTGAGTTACGTAAATATTCGATGGACTCCGCCGCACCAGCAATGGGCGTATTGCTATCAAATTGGCCTAACTTAATTATAATTTGTGCCTCATATTTAATAGGCATTACTTCCAGTAAAATAAAAGCCATTAAAACCCAGAAAAGGAGATTTAAACCTATATATTTCTTATTTTTTATCAGCGCATCAACTAGGCTTTTAAATGTCATGAAAATTTCCTTAAAGATATTAAAACCGGGTAACTCATGATTATCAACATGAAGAACAGGCAAAATGGACGAATATATGCACCAAATGTCAACCCGGTTGATACATCCACGTAATGCTGCGAAAGAAAACTAAATTGATTGAACTCAATTATCGGACCAACCACAAAATCCAGAGGAATCAACAGCACAAACATGATTGCCCTTCTATATTTATTAGCATATCTTCCAATTAAAATTGCACTTAAATATGGCAGTAACAAAATAACTGCATACCCCCCTGGAGAATCAGTAGCTACCATCATACAAAGCAAAACAACTACGCTTAATTGCTCCCAAGTGAAAAAGTGAGCTTTTCGCGCTGATAAAAATAAAATATACGCCGCAACAAAAAGAACAAACCACCTTAAAAAATGCGTAGCCAAATAGAGGATTACCGGAATCCTGTCCTGATAGTAAAAGACAGCTTTCGACCAGGAGCTAAGCGAAGTTGTATACCAAACTTTTTGGAAAAAATCCGAATTAACAGCGCCAGAAAAAGAAAACATATTTTCGAAAATTTGCCTATAGTTTCCATCTTCTAACACAAGCATACTTATTTGATTAATCAATAATGATGCAAAAAAACTCATCAAAAAGTATGTATATTCCCTTTTAAAAAACGGCACAAACCAGAGCACTATCAAATACTGCTTAATATTTATAGCCAACGCGAGAAATACCGCGCCTTTCCAATTGACGCCAAAAGCCTGAGAAAAAGCCAACAACATAAAAGCAACTATAATATAGTTCCCTCTTTCTAACGCATAAAGCCCGGGAAATTGCATCAACAACGCGAGAAATATAATTATCTCAACCGAAATATATTTTATCCTCACCTGCTTTACGATTAGTTTTGTACATAAAAAAATTGCACAAAAATAAAATAAAAATAGCCAAGCGATAGAATATGGCGCGCAATCTCGTAACTCTGCAGGCAAAACAACGGAAGCACAATAATCCGGCACTAACATTTGCGCCAATGCAAATACACTTATCGGATAAATTGATTGCCATATATCATAACGCCCATCATTCAGACTCCAATAATTTGTATTATAGAAGTCCATAAATGTATCTAAAGGCGCAAAGAAAAACGGCGGTATTGCATAACCGCTGGATTCAAAATACTTGACAAAAAAGATCAGAAAAATTAGCTCTGAACAGATTATCCAGACGAACCACCAATCAATATCTTTATTTTTTAAACACACACACTATCAGCTGAAGTCATTCAATATGCCATCCATACTAGATAGTAAATTTAAGATAACTTACTTTGCACACTATTCTTTTTAAAAGAAAATCGGCGATGCAAGATATAACTGCTTATCACAGTAATGGATACTATAATTGCTTGAGCAATCAATGTATGTAGATTAAGTCTCTCGACCAAAAGAGGTAATGCTATTAAATTAAAACCAAAAGCACCAAGGTACACCATATTAAACCTAAAAAATTCTTTCAACCACCGTCCTTTCACGCGAAACACATAAATCCTATAACCCAAATATGCATTAATCACCGATACAAAATGACTTATTATTAAAAGCCCCACATAATGTAAATCATGGTGTAGAAAAAACCAAATAACTGCAAAAAAACCATACCCAAAAGCGGTATTATACAAACCTACAAATAAATAACGAATCTTTTCGTTACCCCAAAAACGTTTAGTTATTGAACCCAACTTGCTTTCTCACGATAAAATTAGGGCGATTCTTCACTTCCTCGTATATCAAACCAATATATTCTGCAACAATACCCAACATAGTAAATAATATTCCGAACATCAAAAACATAACAGTCATAATGGTTCCATATCCAGCAAACGGCACACCCCAGAATATTGCTTTTACTATTGTCCACACTAACAGGATAAAAGACGCCACAGATATGGTTATCCCCAATATAGTAATAAGCTTTAAAGGCACATAAGAATGGGCCAATATGCCTTTTAACGCCAGTTCGATAACCTTGAAAGTATGCGCCCCAGACACCCCGGCAAAGCGTTCCGCACGTTCGTGTTCGACGCCAATGGATTTGTAACCAACCCAGGCAAATAGTCCACGGATGAAGCGATTGCGCTCATGTATGGAATTGATGGTTTCGTAAACTTTTCTATCGATCAGCCTGAAGTCGCTAACATTTCTGGGGACCATGCCGTTGGTCAAACCATTCGCAACCCAATAAAATAATTGCGAGTTAAAACGGCGAATCAGGCCTGTACCATTACGTTTGGTAACGATGCCGTACACATTTTCATATCCCTCTTCCCATTTTTTGATGAATTGGGTTATTAAATGCGGCGGATCTTGCAAATCGGCGGTCATAATCACAGCAGCATCGCCAGACGCATAATTCAGGCCGGCGGTAATGCCACCATCCATTCTAAAATTACGCGCTAGTTGCACAATTTTAAACCGCGGATCTTTCTCATGTACCGCGCAGAGCTTTTCGTAGGTATTATCTTGAGAACCATTCTCTACGATAATAGCTTCAAAATCGTAAGCGCTATTTTCCGCAAATACCGCTGTTAATTGTTTAGCCAATTCATCAACATTGTCCTGCTCGTTATAGGCAGGAATAACCACGGAAATTAATTTTTTATTCATACTGGATATGTCTATTGCAAATATTGCGCTACTACGGCATACAGATTCTCATCCAAATCCGGAGTCATTTGGTGCAAAGGATTTGATTGCATAGAACCTGTTTCCGTTACCCTACTGGTAATTTTGGGAAAATAGGTTTGTTCCGGATCTATCGGCACGACAAACCCAGCAGGTTCATCGCTTGCGAATAGGCGTTGGAATTCCGGGTCTTGCTCGAAATTAGCATGGAGTTTGATACAAGGCAAATTAAAGGCTTTAAATAAAGTTAGCCAATCCGGTAAACCCAATCCCGAGGACTGGTCGCAACCAATATAGGCGCCATTAAAATAATTTCGTTGCGTCATCCGAATAGAGGCATAGCCATTATCGTTAAATATAAAAATTTTCAGATTTAACTTATTAACAGCAACCGTACCCAACTCCTGTAAATTTTGGGCAAATCCGCCATCGCCTTCGACTAGAACGGTCCTGCGCTGCGGATAGGCGAAAGCCGCGCCTATTGCTCCGCTCAATCCGTACCCCATGGATGCCAAGCCCTTGTTGGTAACGATGTGTTGGCCGCGCTGTTGAGCGAAGGTTTGCATCATCACGGTAAAGGCGCCACCGCTACTGCAGGGAATGACGTTATCAGTGTCTCGGCAGTGTACCGACAAACGGCTGACAAAATCGTAAGGCGATACATAATTCTCTGCCGTGTTATTGATCGGCTCGATCAACAGCAATTCGGCTTTCACTTTTTGGCAATAAGCCATCCATTCGGAATGATCGCCAAGGCTGGCTGCCGCTAATGCTTGTAATACTTGATTGGCATCGCCTTGCAAACCGCAATCGACGCGGGGATGGCCTTTATTAAGTTCGGTAGGGTCGCATTCCACTTGCACCACTCTGCCCTTAGGTACGAACTCCTGCCAGTTAAACCCGGTTTGTTGCAGACCCAAACGAGTTCCCAGTGCGACCAGCAAATCGGCTTGTTGCATCAACAAGTTGCTGTAACGTTGTCCCCAGGTATTCGGACGACCAAAATACAAGGGATGATCTGCCGCCACCCTGTCCGCACCATTCCATGTGGTTGCCAATGGAATACCCATGGGCTCCAAAGCCTCGTATATCTTTTCTACCGTCTGCCTGGCAACACCGGCTCCAATCAATAAAAACGGCCGTTTTGCCGTGCGAACATCCTCGATTAGACGTTGGATTTCGGCTGAATCTATAGGTGGAATTGCTTGTTTTGCGGCTGGGGCAACTTCGCATAGTGGATCGTTTACATCGACTGGCGCACCTTGAATATCCAACGGAATTTCAAGAAACACCGGACCTTTGCGGCCTGTAACCCCGGCGTCGATAATCCGGTTAAATGCCTCACAGGAAATCAAGCTATCCATCAGCACCGATTTTGAGGTGATCGGCTTGACGATATCGACACCATCAATCTCTTGAATGCCGCGCTGGCGTACTTGTTGCCGACAAAGATCGGCAGTCTTTACTTGCCCGCCAATCACCAACAATTCCCGGCTCTCCAAATAAGCACCCGCCACTGCGGTGACAATATTGGTTAAGCCGGGACCGGCGGTTACCAAAGCAAAGGCTTTGCCGTCGGCACTTATTTCATTGAAATATTCCGCTGCAATGCCTGCCGCCACCTCATGCACCACGCTAACGCATTTGAAATGACGATTCACGCTGGCGAGAATGTGCATGATATTGCCGCCCGCCACGTAAAAGCAGTGGGTATATCCTCTTTCCTTTAACCAATCGGCCAATAGATCGCTATATTTTATGGTCTTGTTTTGCATTGCTTGTTTGCCAGCTTATTGACGGATACCAAAAAAAATTTCTATTTTTTCGGCAACGAATTCCAGCATCTCTGTGGTCAAGGCCGGATAAATACCGATCCAAAAAGTTTGCCGCATAATTCTATCGGTTACATCCAGCGAGCCGGAAATTCGGTATTGCCTGCCTTTCATATACGGTTGCCGGGTTAAATTTCCGGCGAACAGCAGACGGGACCCGATTTTGTATTGATCCAGGTACTTCAACAATTCCACGCGTTCATGGCCCGAATCCTCCTTCAGCGTGATTGGAAACCCAAACCATGAGGGATCCGATCCCGGTGTCGCTTCCGGCAGAATTAAATACTGCTCGCAAGTGGCCAAACGTTGCTTCAAGAATTTAAAATTACGCTTTCTGATTTCAATCAATTCCGGCGCACGCTCTAACTGCGCTAAGCCGCAGGCCGCCTGCATATCGGTAATTTTTAAGTTATAACCCAAGTGCGAATAGGTGTACTTATGGTCGTAACCGGCCGGCAAATCGCCTAACTGCCAACCAAATCTCTTTTTACAGGTGTTATCCACACCGGGAGCGCAATAACAATCTCTTCCCCAATCCCGAAACGACTCGATGATAGTTTTCAGGCGACGACTACTGGTAAATACTGCACCGCCCTCGCCCATCGTAATGTGGTGAGCCGGGTAGAAACTAAGCGTACCAATATCCCCAAAAGTGCCGACATTGCGGCCCTTGTAGGTTGTGCCTAAGGCATCGCAGCAATCTTCTATCAGCCAAAGATTGTATCTTTTTGCAATTTCGACCACTTGATCCAGGTCAAACGGGTTGCCCAGCGTGTGGGCGATCATGATTGCCTTGGTTTTAGGCGTAATAGCCGCTTCGATTTTACTGGGATCGATGTTATAGGTTGGTATTTCCACATCGACAAATACCGGGACAAGGTCGTAAAGCAGAATGGGATTCACTGTTGTGGGAAAACCAGCCGCTACGGAAATGACTTCGTCGCCTTTTTGCAAGGCCCGGTCTCCCAGTTTTTCGGATGTCAAACAGGCAAAAGCCAGCAGATTCGCAGAGGAACCGGAATTGACCGTCAACGCGCTGCTAACGCCAATAAACTCGGCCAATTGCTTTTCAAACTGGTCGTTAAATCGTCCGGTAGTCAACCAACCGTCTAGCGACGCTTCGACCATATAACTAAGTTCTTTGGCCCCGAGAATTTTACCCGACGGCGGCACTACGGACTGTTCCGGAACGAAAGCTTTTTCGGCATAACGTTCGGCGGCGTATTGTTCAACCAAATCCAAAATCTGCGCTTTTAATGTATTTTCTGTCACTGTCTTATCTTTGTGTTCAATAAAATTAATGTTGATCAGCTGTCAAAAACTGCTCTAACTGCTCCGCGCAGACTTGCTGCATATCCTTGCCTTGTTGATAGGCCAGGTTCCAGTCGACAATCATCGCCAACGCTTGGGCCAGAGTCCAACGCGGCACCCAACCCAGAAGGGTCTTGGCTTTGGAGCAATCAAGCTTCAAATAGTGCGCTTCATGCGGCTGCTCACTAGCATCGATTTGCCAACTTGCGCCATTGCCCCATAAATCCGCCAGTTTTTCCAATATCCACGATACGGGTTGCGCATCGGCTTCGCTGGGCCCGAAATTCCAACCCTCCGCGTATCGACTACCTTTTTTGTATAGTTGTTCGGCTAACAGGACATAACCGGTCACCGGCTCCAGTACATGCTGCCAAGGCCTGATGGCTGTCGGGTTACGAATCGTCACAGCCTCCCCTGCCATGAACGCTTTCATGATGTCTGGAATTAAGCGATCCTGAGCCCAATCCCCGCCGCCAATCACATTGCCGGCACGCACCGACGCCACCGCCACCCCGTGCTCAGCGTAGCGTTCGCTGGGAAAAAACGAATTACGATAGCTGGCAGTTACCAGTTCCGAACAGCCTTTGCTATTGCTGTAAGGATCGAAGCCACCCATCGGCTCATTTTCCCGGTAGCCCCACAACCACTCCTTGTTTTCATAGCATTTGTCGCTGGTGACTATCACAACTGACTTTACCGACGCGGTGTGCCTGACAGCCTCCAGTAAATTAACCGTACCCATCACATTGGTGGCGTAGGTTTCCACCGGCTGTTGATAGGAATAACGAACAAGCGGTTGCGCGGCCAAATGAAACACAAACTCAGGTTGAAAGCTTTGCATTTCCGCCATCACGCTGGTTAAATCCCGAATATCGCCTTCAACGTGCTGCAGTACCGAAGCAATACCGGCCACTTGGAACAAACTGGGTGTGGTCGGCGCCGGTAACGCATACCCTTTGATCTCCGCACCTAACCGATGCAGATATAACGCCAACCAACCGCCTTTAAATCCCGTATGCCCGGTTATAAAAACCCGTTTGCCTCGCCAAAAATCGCTATGTTCTACCATATCTTCCACGGTGCTTTTTGCTGTTGCCAAAGCTGTTCCAAATGCTGCTTATCTCTTAATGTATCCATGGGTTGCCAGAAGCCTTTGTGGAAATAAGCGTGCAGCTGATTGCTGTTCGCCAGACGCTCCATCGGTTCTTTTTCCCATAGCGTTTCGTCGCTATCGATTAAATCGAACACTGCCGACGACAACACAAAAAAACCGCCGTTGATCCAGGCGCCGTCGCCCTGCGGTTTCTCCTGAAAACTTTTGATGCGGCTCCCCACCAATTCCAAGGCGCCAAACCGGCCGGGCGGTTGCACGGCGGTCACAGTTGCGGCGTTATTGTGGGAATGATGAAAATCGATCAGCGCATTAATATCGACATCGCCGACCCCATCTCCGTAAGTAAAACAGAATGTTTCATCGCCGATATAATCGCGAACTCTTTTTAACCGGCCACCAGTCATCGTTAATTCACCGGTATCTACTAAAGTGACTTTCCATGGCTCTGCATATTTTTGATGCACCTGCATCTCGTTATGCTCCATATCGAAGGTCACATCCGACATATGTAGAAAGTAATTAGCAAAATACTCCTTAATAATATAGCCTTTATATCCCAAACATATTATAAATTCGTTAATTCCATAATGAGAATATAACTTCATTATATGCCATAAAATAGGCCTACCACCTATTTCAATCATCGGTTTAGGCTTCACCGAGGTTTCTTCATTAATACGAGTGCCCAACCCACCCGCAAGAATAACCAACTTCATTAATATTTCCTCTTGGTTATAGACACAATCATCTATCCACTACATTTGTTCAAATTACGGATATACTCGGCAGTTTCTAAAATTTGTCGATCTAGGCCGGTTACTGGAAATTCGAACCCTTTTATAATATCTTTAATAGGCTGTTCATTTCCCAAATAGCTATCAGATTCCCCATGTATCATATTCGGACGCTCAACTGTTAAGTCAGTAGCATCCAGTAGCTTGCATACTTTTTCAGCCAACTCACCCACTTCCACCGTTTCATCACCTACGGTGTCGAAACAGACAATTTTTCCGAAACGTTCCGAGAACATCATGCGAATACAGATCAGCAGTAAATCCAGTATGTAAATATAAGACCGAAACACGGGCTTATTTGCCCGAATTAGCACATTTTCTCGGGCAATGACATTCGCAATAATCGAGGACAAGGCATAAGCATTTAGCTTATTGATATATGGCCCGCTTAGATTAAATATTCTCGGGATAAGGAGTTTTATATCGGACTTACTGCATATCTCTTGAAAGAGCAACTCATCTTCATATTTTAATCTACCGTACAGATTTGCAGACTTATCTCTATTGCTATCGTTTAAATAATCGTAGACTGCTCCGGACGACGACAATAGCACAGCTTTTACCTGTGATTGTTTCAATACCTGTATCACCAAGCCCTGAATATCTCTATTCAAGCGAATATATTCATCGTCTGTATATCCGCCAACCTTATCCTTGGTTAAAAACGCAAAGTGAAACAAATAGAGATTGTGTTGCGTATGCCGATGGGTAATTTCCGCCAAAGGTCTAACGGATACTGTACGGCCATCCGCCAATACTATCTGCTGTTCACGCGATCCATAGGCCGATACCCGCTGGTTAAATTCGCCGCCGTACAAAGCGGAAAACAACTCCAGAGTTGCCCGGCCTAACCAGCCGCTGGCGCCCGTCACAGCAATATGAGCCTGCTTACTCAGCAGACGATCCACAATAAATCGATAATCTGCGCCAAACGCTTTTTCGAAATTAAAAGCCATTATTTGTAGCTTTGACTAATAACTGAGCTAATCGCAGACTTCAAATTGACTATATTTGTCTCGGTTTTATCGATAAATAATCGCTCTAATGCTCCGGAATCATTCACACTGATAATAATAAAATGACTGGCGGAATGCTTTTTATCGGATATAAAACACTCAAAGACTTTTTCCACATCAATTCGCTGGATAATTTCTTTCAGCATCGGAATTTCATCCAATAAGCCAATGACATAATCTTTCAACTGTTGAGTATCCGCCGGAATTTGCTTCAGACCACCGCTCACTTGGGCATAGTTAATGGCAATCAGCATGCCTAATCCAACCGCTATGCCATGGCTTACTTCAAAATTGGAAGCACCTTCCAAAGCGTGCCCGAAGGTATGACCAAAATTCAACAACAAACGCTCGGCTTTATCAAATTCATCAATTTCGATAAACCATTTCTTTGCTTTTAAACTTAATTCAATTACATCCGCATACCCTTCTACATTCATATCCATTTGCGGATTTAACTGCATATACTCAGAAAAACACGAACTTCCTTTGGCATAGCAAATCTTCACGGCCTCGCACAATCCGGCGATTTTCTGTTCCGAGTTGAGGGTTTTTACTAAATTGGGATCAATTATAATGGTCTCCGGGGGATGAAAATTTCCAACCAGATTTTTATAACGTCCAACATTGATAGATGACTTACCCCCAATACAAGAATCCACCATACCCAATAGAGTGGTGGGAATATAATCCCATTTGATACCGCGCATATAAATAGAAGCACAAAAGGTAGCTATATCCTGCAGACTCCCACCACCAACAGCCGTCAACTTAGCTTGCCTTGTTAAAGCTAAATCTCGCATCTTTATAATTATATCGGGAACGGATTTCAAACTTTTGGTTTCTTCATTCGCCGGTACAGCAATAACCTTGGCATTCCCGGAAAAAGCCGTTTCAAAAAAGTTATCGCATAACACGGCACTATTCTCATTTTGCCGCTGTACTTCGACAAAAGCACCGCTTTCTATTACCACGCGATAATTTGCAATACTGGATTGAATATCAAACGATACGGACATGACTAAATCCTAAGTCTGCACTAATAAATTGACCTGTTATACCGGTATTTTCCGGAGAACACAGAAAATAAACCATATTAGCTACATCCTCCAACGTCGCTAGTCGGTTAAACTTCGTCGCATCGATTATCTTTTTTAGCTGTTCCGGTGCAAGATTTTGGTGAGTCATTGGCGTATCCAATGCACCAGGCAGAACCGCATTAATTAAATAGCCGTCACGGGCAAGATCGGTTGCCGCGGAAAGCACTAATCCATTCAATGCGGATTTAGTCATACAATACGATAACTTGTCCTGTCTGGCGATATTTTGCCATATTGAACTAATCACCGCTAAACGCGCTTTTTCAGCCAACAAGCCTTCATTTAATAAAATATTTAATGACTTAACAATAAACAAGCAATTGGCTTTATATAACTCAATATTTTTATCTATATCAAATTTATAAATGCTATCGTTACAATTCATCCCTTGCGCCCAACATACCGCATTGAATTGGCCTGCTGCTTTAAGCGCGGATAAATTCAAATTGTCATCGAATGGGTCAAATAAAATATGCTCAGGAAGCGCGCTTTGCTTTCTGGTCGCTATAACGACCTGCCATCCCTTGGTATCGAATAATTGGCAAACATGTGCACCTATTGTACCGGTACCGCCGAAGACCAGAATTTTTTGCATTGCTTCGACCAAATTAATTGCTATCTCTTAATACGTTCCAACGCCCCTCAAGCATCGCTATTCGAGACAGATCTTCCTTGGCAATAATATCGTAATAATCACGTTTATTCTGTAACCAAAGTAATTCAAAATGCACGGCGTTTAACAAGCCTTTTTCAATATCTGGCTTGTCTAGCGAATGGCCGGAAAATATGACTTTTCGAGTCTCAAATCGGGTAAGGTGGACCTGGTTAATTTCTTTCAATGCCGGCAACGCATCAATGGAAACACCACCGCCCACCACAAAGTCCAAACCTTTTTCTTTACACTCTTTGGCAGTGGCAATACAACACTCCGTTACTTGCGGCTGATTAATGGCATCTCTCGAATAGCCACGTGACAAGGAAAAATCCACACGGCCAAACACCATGCCATCGACGCCGTTATCTTGCCTCGCTTGATCGGCCAGGCTTTGCACCACTTGAAACGCTTGTTCGGTTTCAATATTGAATAAAAAATCAGTATCTTGCTGCTCGTCTTCCGTGAATACTTTATTCTTCGCGTCTATATATTTAGACAGCGCGTAAGTGCTTTCAATCATCGGCGCGATGATATGATCCACACCAATTAATTTACTCTCCAATAAATCGCGCATTGCTTCGCAGCCACCTATCTTCAAACCTACTTTCAGATCCGCCCTGCGCACAATTTCGATCAATCTCAGCAATTCGTCTGTTCTGGTTCCTTCCGCTTCAAACTCGGCTTTAATGCCTTCGTATCCATACTCCTGCTTTCCCTTCTTTAGAAGGTCGAGCATTGAGCGTTCTCTTTTATTCATATAACTTCCTCTTTTATTGAAATCAAACCAAGCGGCAGCGATAAACTTTATGCTGCAGTGCAAGCCCGGCGGATATATACATATTAAATGTCAGGCTAACAGGCATCCTTGAAAGTTGCGCCCAGCAAATCCTTGCTCGAAAGTTGCGGCACGCCCTCGAATGGCCAGGCGATTTTCAAATCTGCATCATTCCATATAATGCAACGCTCATATTCGGGTGCATAATAATCAGTGGTTTTATATAAAAACTCAGCTGTTTCGGACAGCGTTAGAAAACCGTGCGCAAATCCCTCCGGTATCCACATTTGCTGCCGATTTTCCGCAGAAAGTATCTCGCCGACCCACTTTCCAAATGTAGGGGAACTCTTACGAATGTCCACCGCCACATCGAATACCTCTCCCTGGACCACTCTCACCAACTTGCCTTGCGCCTTAGGCGGCAATTGGTAATGTAATCCGCGCAACACTCCTTTTTGAGATTTGGAGTGGTTGTCCTGAACAAAATTGACGCTTAAACCTGTCAGCTCCTGAAAGACTTTTTCGTTGAAGCTTTCAAAGAAAAAACCACGTTCATCACCGAATACTTTTGGTGAAAATAAAATGACATCGGGTATAGCAAGTCTGGTTGCTTGCATTAAAACACCTGCTTATTCAGTAGGCCCAGTAAATACTGCCCGTAGCCATTTTTCGCCAATGGCTTGGCCAATTTTTCGATTTGCTCATCTCCAACCCAGCCGCTACGCCAGGCGATTTCTTCCGGGCAGGCGATTTTCAAACCCTGGCGGGTTTCAATAGTTTCGATGAAATTGCTAGCCTCGATCAAACTGGCATGAGTACCCGTGTCCAACCAGGCATAACCGCGACCCATGATTTCGACGCTGAGCTGATTTAGGTCCAGATACATTTTATTGACGTCGGTAATCTCCAGCTCGCCGCGCGGCGACGGCTTTAAATTGGCGGCTATATCGACGACTTGATTGTCGTAAAAATACAAACCGGTCACTGCGTAATTACTTTTTGGCTGAGTCGGTTTTTCCTCTAGCGACGTTGCCCTACCCTGAGCATCAAAGCTGACGACACCATAGCGCTCCGGGTCATTGACATGATAGGCAAAAACGGTTGCACCTGAGGATTGATCGGTCGCGCGTTTCAATTGAACGTGTAAATCGTGGCCGTAAAAAATGTTGTCGCCCAATACCAAAGCGCTGGGCTGTGAACCGACAAAATCCTTACCGATGATAAATGCTTGCGCCAGCCCATCGGGACTAGGTTGCACGGCATATTGCAGATTAATACCCCAATCGCTGCCGTCACCCAGCAAATGCTGAAACAACGGCGTATCTTGCGGCGTGGAAATGATCAAAATGTCGCGAATCCCGGCTAGCATTAGCGTGCTGAGCGGGTAATAAATCATCGGCTTGTCGTAAATCGGCAGCAGTTGTTTGGAAACCGCTTTCGTCACCGGATAAAGCCGGGTGCCGGATCCTCCGGCCAGGATTATGCCTTTGCGCTGGTTCATATTTACTTTCCGTACAGTTCAGACAATATTCGCTCGACACCCTTTTGCCAAGCCGGCAGTTGTAAACCAAACACACTTTGCAACTTCTCGGTGTTCAATCTTGAGTTTAACGGCCGCTTCGCCGGGGTTTGGTAAGCGCTGGTGGGAATTGCCGTAATCGATTGTTTGTCGGTCTTCAGCTCCAGCCCGGCTTGACGAGCATAGTCAAGCACCAAGTGAGCATAGTCGTACCAACTGGTTTCGCCGCTAGCGGTTAGATGATAAACGCCAGCCACTTCCGGTGATTTCAATGCATGACGGATAGCATGGGCACTCACATCCGCCAGCAATTCCGCGCCGGTTGGCGTACCGATTTGATCGTTAATCACCGATAGCTGTTGCCGCTCTTGCGCCAAGCGCAACATGGTTTTGGCAAAGTTATTCCCTCTGGCTGCGTAGACCCAACTGGTCCGAAATATTAAATGCCGGCAATCGCTGGCTTGAATTGCTCGCTCCCCAGCCAATTTGGTTTGCCCATAGACATTCAACGGCCCGATCTGATCCTCTTCCCGCCAGGGTTTGTCGCCGCTACCGTCGAAAACGTAATCTGTCGAATAGTGCAGCAACCAGGCACCGATACGTTTGGCTTCTGCCGCCAAAACTCCCGGCACCACCGCATTGACCGTATTCGCCAAGTCACTTTCCGACTCGGCTTTATCCACTGCGGTGTAGGCAGCGGCATTGACGATGACATCAGGACGCAGCGCGCGAACCGTTTCTGCAATCCCGTTTGGATTGCTTAAATCGCCGCAATAATGCTGATCTAATCTGTCAAGCGCAGCCAATTCACCCAAAGGCGCCAAGCTGCGTTGCAGTTCCCAACCCAGCTGACCATTTTTCCCAAACAGTAAAACTTTCATTCAATCAACCATGCAAGGCACTGTTTACGCAGTGCGCCCGGCATAGTTTTTATCCAACCAGGACTGGTAATCACCGGATAACACATTGCTAACCCAGGCTTGATTATCCAGATACCACTGCACCGTTTTGCGAATGCCGGTCTCAAAGGTTTCCGCCGGTTTCCAGCCGAGCTCCCGCTCCAGCTTTCCAGCATCGATGGCATACCGCCTGTCGTGCCCAGGTCGGTCGGTGACATAAGTAATTTGTTCGGCATACGACTTACCATCGGAGCGCGGTTGCAGTTCATCAAGAATACTGCACAGCGTGTTGACTACATCCAGATTGGCTTTTTCATTCCACCCGCCGACGTTATAAACCTCGCCAAGCTCGCCGGCTTCCAGCACCCGGCGAATCGCACTGCAATGATCCTTCACATACAGCCAGTCGCGAATCTGCTGACCGTCGCCATAAATTGGCAACGGTTTGCCGGATAAAGCATTTTGGATGCACAGGGGGATGAGTTTTTCCGGAAAATGATAAGGACCGTAATTGTTCGAGCAATTGGTGGTCAACACCGGCAAACCGTAGGTATGGTGATACGCACGGACCAAATGGTCGCTGGCGGCTTTACTGGCGGAATAAGGGCTATTCGGTTGATACTGATGGGTTTCGGCAAACGGCGCGTCGGTCTTTTCCAAAGAACCGTAAACCTCGTCGGTAGACACGTGCATTAGACGGAAAGCCTGCTTGGCCGGCTGTTCCAAGTTGTTCCAGTATTGCCGTACTGCTTCCAACAAACGGAAACTTCCGACGATATTGGTTTGAATAAAATCTTCCGGTCCGTGGATGGAACGATCAACATGGGATTCGGCAGCAAAATTGACTACCACCCGAATCTGGTACTTTTGCAGCAAGCTCAGCACCAAGTCGTAATCAGCAATGTCGCCTTGAACAAATATATGTCTGTCATCGCCATGTAGCGAAGCCAAATTCTGTAAGTTACCCGCATAGGTCAATTTATCCAGATTGACGAGCAATTCGTCGCTTTGCGCCAACCAATCCAATACAAAATTGCTGCCGATAAACCCGGCCCCACCGGTGACTAAAATACTCATATTTAAAGTTTTTTTTATTTTTTCTAACCGTCTGCCCGACGAAAAACGCTAATTTTATCGGGGCCATTGTACCTTAGTACCATCCTTCAGTCTCTAATGATTCTGAATCCTTAAGGCAAAAATAGTTTAAACCTCGCCCCACCCAAACGACTTTCGTTATCGATCCGCACAAATCCGTTTTTCCCGGCATTTTTGTGCAGACCGGCCATTACCGACACAAAATACAAACCCAGGCCGGTATTTCCCGACACCCAGTCCAATTCGGCCGTATCGTTTAAGTCGGCGGTTAAAAAATGGGGCGGATAACCCGCACCGTCGTCTTCGATGGCGATGGTTAAATAGCCATCCTCCTCAGCCACGGCAATCAAAACGGTTTTGTGGGTATAGCGCAAAGCATTATTCAAGACAGCTGCCAATGCATTGCTGATGATGGCGTTATCGCAATAGCACATCTCGTCATCGCCACAATCCACTTGTAGATCGATATTGTGCAATCCAGCCAAGCGTGCCTGTTGATGAATCGCTTCATCGAGAATATCGATCACCGGACATTCTTCAATATGCAAACTAAATTTTTGCGAATCGACCTTATACATCACCAGCAATTGCATCAGGCTATGATTAATGCGAGCCGCCTCGAATTCCAACTGATTTAACTCAGCCGATGGGCCGTCTTGTTTGGCAGCAGTTTGCCTAACCAACTCCAGCAAGGTACCCAATGAATTTTTTATATCGTGAACGGTGGACGCGAGAATAGTCGGAAACAAATCGTTGTTTTTAGGATGGGTCTGCATGGTTTTAAGCCTTGACCGCTTGAGACTGTCGCAATTTCACATACTCCATTTGTAATATCCCCAGCTTATGTGGATCAACGCCAATTTGCTTGGCCTTGTTAATTAAAGCCTTGATGCGTTGATTTTTTTCTTCGCAAAACTCATTAACCTTTAAATCATGGATCATGATCTTCAGCATATTGACGATGATGGTTTTGTTATCCGGCATGGTCTGAATGGCTTGTTCGAACAGGTCCAAGGCCTCCTTGAATTTGCCTTGCTTATACAAGGCCACCCCCTTGTTGTTGGTCGCGATCAAAGCCTGCTTGGTTTTTTGAATCAGGATTTCCGAGTGATTATCCATGCCAATGCCGCTTTGCATGCGACGTAAATCATTCAAAAACTGCTCGTCGTCGATATGCGCATGAATCAGATCGTAAAGTATTTCTTCGGCTTTATCGTGTTCATCGCTCAAGAAACAAGTCTTCACCACCTCCAATTGCAAGTCCCTGGGCGCTTTATTACCCAAGCGACTGCATATATCCACGGCTTTCAGCAAAGCCTTCTGCGACAACTCGGCGTTACCCAGGGTTTTATACACATCCGCTTCCACAGTCGAGGCGCGTAATTCCGCCTCGGGATGATTGGCGTATTCCTTGCGCATTTCCTCCAGCGTTTTCAAAGCTTCGTCGGCGGCATTGGTTTTGGCATACAGCTTGGCCAATCCCGAAAAATCACTGCAGGAACGATGCACAGAATGCTTGCCCAGCTTCACCACCGATTTATAGGCTTTTTCGGCGGTTTCCAGATTGCCGTTCTTATCCGCCGCTTCAGCCAATTTTTTTTGCCTGAGTATCGATTGCGGCGACAATTGCAAAGCCTGCTGCAACACACTTTCGACGTCGCTGTACTGATCCAAAGCTTCGTAGGCCTTGCCCAACCAGTCGTAACACTCCATCAACATCGGATTGTCAGCCACCAAGCTCTGAAAACCGGCAATCGCTTGTTCGATGTTATTGTTTTGGAAATCAATCACGCCCAAACCTAAGCGCGCCCAGGGCAGTTCTCTATGCTCCAGAACTTCGTGATATATCTGCCTGGCCTTTTCAAAATCGCCCGCGGAAATCGCCAGTTCGGCACGCATTTTCAGCAAATGCAAATGCATTTTCTTGTCCCCGGACAGCAGTAAGGCATCGCATAACTGAATGGCTTTAGACAAATCGCCGCCGGCCAGCGCCTTATCGACACTAGCCATAAATTCCTTGCGGGCAAAATTACGTGTCAGCCGACTCATCAATTGTTGCGCGTTGAAGGGCTTAGTCAGATACTCATCGGGCTTGCTGTCCATAACACCCAACACCGCGCTGGTAGTCTGCTCGGCGCTGATCAATACAAATACACAGCGATAATCGATTAAATTCCGGTGTCTGGCTTCCTCCAATACCTGCTGCCCATTCTTACCCACACCCAAGTTGTAATCGCACAGCACAATATCGAAACTGCTTTTGCTCATGACATTGATCGCGGCAATGCCGTTATCCGCTTCGACGACAGTGACGGCTTGCAAGCTGTATAGCATGTCGCGCATGGCTTTGCGGAACACAGGATTGTCCTCGACAATCAGGATACTTTTGCCGGCTAAACTAAAACTCATGGCAGGAAGGCTAATAAAACGCTCAAGAAATCGGCTCCATAAAATCTACGTACCGGGCGGACTTGAAAAATAAAATTATCATCCCCAACTCGCCCGAGTCCACTTTACAACCAAATGAGTATAGACATGACTGTTGAGGCAAACAAACAAACCCTAGGTTTTCAAACCGAAGTAAAGCATTTACTGCATTTGATGATTCACTCCTTGTACAGCAACAAGGAAATCTTTTTGCGCGAGTTGATCTCCAACAGCTCCGATGCCGCCGACAAGCTGCGCTTCGAAGCCCTGGCCAACGACAGCCTGTACGAAGGCGATAGCGAGCTAAAAATCCGCGTCGATTTCGACGAAGCCAAAAAGACCATCACCATCACCGATAATGGCATCGGCATGACCCGCGAAGAAGTGCAGGACCATATCGGCACTATCGCCAAGTCCGGCACCAAACAATTCTTCGAGCGCCTGACCGGCGACCAGGCCAAAGATAGCGAACTGATCGGCCAATTCGGCGTCGGCTTTTACTCCGCGTTCATCGTCGCCGACAAAGTCACGCTGACCACCCGCAAAGCCGGCGCGCCGGTTTCGGAAGCGGTACGTTGGGAATCGGCCGGCGAAGGCGACTACACCATCGAGTCGGTCGATAAAGCCACCCGCGGCACCGAAATCGTCCTGCATCTGAAAGAAGGCGAAGAGGAATTTTTGAACAGCTGGAAACTGCGTTCCATCATCAAGAAATTCTCCGACCATATTTCTCTGCCCATCGTCATGAGCAAGGAAATCCCGGCTGAAAAGGACGAAGAAGGTAACGAAACCGCGCCAGCCCGCGTCGAAGACGAAACCGTCAACAGCGCATCGGCCCTTTGGACCCAATCGAAAGACTCGATTTCCGAAGAGGAATACGCCGAGTTTTACAAACACGTCTCGCACGATTTCCAAGACCCGTTAACCCATGTGCATAGCCGCGTGGAAGGCACCAACGAATACAGCCTGCTGTTGTACGTACCCAGCCGCGCGCCGTTTGACATGTGGGACCGCGACGCCAAACACGGCGTGAAACTGTACATCAAAAAAGTCTTCATCACCGACGACGCCGAACAACTGATGCCGCGCTTCCTGCGCTTCGTGCGCGGGGTGATCGATGCCGACAGCTTGCCGCTGAACGTCTCCCGCGAGATATTGCAACAAAGCAAGCAAATCAGCGCGATCAAAACCGGCGCGGTGAAAAAAGTCCTGGGCATGCTGGAAGACCTGGCCGAAAACGACGCCGAGAAATACCAAAAATTTTGGGAGCAATTCGGTAACGTCATCAAGGAAGGCCCGATCGAAGACCACAAAAACAAGGATAGAGTCGCCAAGTTGCTGCGTTTCGCCTCCACCCATACCGACGACAAAACCCAATACGTTTCCTTGGCCGACTATGTCAGCCGGATGAAAGAAGGCCAGGAGAAAATCTACTACGTCACCGCCGACAGCTTCGCCGCTGCCAAAAACAGCCCGCACCTGGAAATCTTCCGCAAGAAAGGCATCGAAGTGTTGCTGCTGTCCGACCGCATCGACGAATGGCTGGTATCCAGCTTGACCGACTTCGAAGACAAGCATCTGCAATCCATCGCCAAGGGCGAACTGGATCTGGAAAAATTCGATACCGAAGAAGAGAAACTTCACCAGGAAGAAATCAACAAGGATTTCGAATCGGTTCTAAAACAAATCCAGGATGTGCTGAAAGACAAAGTCAGCGAAGTGAAAGTCAGCCACCGTCTGACCGACTCCCCAGCCTGCTTGGTCACCGGCGCTTACGACATGAGCTTGAACATGGAACGCATCATGAAGGAAGCCGGCCAATCGATGAACATGATGGGCATGGGCGGCAGCAAGCCGATCTTCGAGATCAACCCGGA
This sequence comes from Methylomonas fluvii, assembly GCF_014850975.1. Taxonomy (GTDB): domain Bacteria; phylum Pseudomonadota; class Gammaproteobacteria; order Methylococcales; family Methylomonadaceae; genus Methylomonas; species Methylomonas fluvii. Next base: position 138,177 of record NZ_JACXST010000002.1, read on the forward strand.
CCACGCCATCGTCCAAGCCCTAAAAAGCGAGCAAGACGATGCACGGTTTGCGGACATCAGCCATATCCTGTTCGACCAGGCTATTTTGAGTGAAGGTGGTCAGTTGGACGATCCTTCAGCGTTTGTGCATAAGTTGAATGGGTTGTTGCAGGGGTTATTGAAATAAGCTGTTTGATTTGAGAAAGGCCGGGGAAAACCGGCCTTTTTTGTTATAGTTGGGGGTCTGTATATCATGTACTTTTGTGAGATATACAGATCTACTTAATTTCTTGTTAGCCACCACTGGCACAAACATGGCCGTCGATGAAACAAGTCAAATTAAAGCGGGAACATATATGTATTACCACGTAATAGTTGAAACCACGGACAAGAACAAAAAAGGTGACTATGAACGCTCCTATGAATTGGACTGTAAGAATCTTGACGAGATCGTTGATCTGATTATTCGGCCTTATTCAAAAAATGAACAGATTTACATTAACGGCATGTACATCGATCGGCAAAAGGTTCGGTTACTAAAGGTCAAGTCCTCCGAAAAGCCGCTAGCAGAGTTACGCGATATTGCCCAGAGCACCGTAGGTCGCGGAGTGCTTTTTGTGTATACGGAAATATCTGTTGTAAATAGCGATAAATACGTAACCGACATCACCAAGGATACACTCAAATCTGTAGGCGAAATTCGGAAATCAACCATCACCGGTGCAACATCAGTCCCGCCAGATAAAAATAAGGTTTTCATTGTTCATGGCAGAGATGAGCATGCAAAAACAGAGGCGGCACGCTTTGTTGAAAAACTAGGGTTCAGTGCAATTATTCTCCATGAGCAGGCCAATTCTGGAAAAACAATAATTGAGAAAATAGAGGCACATACAAATGTCGGCTTTGCCATTGTGTTGTATACGCCATGCGACGTTGGGTGCATCGTTGGCGAGAAGATCACCAAGCCACGAGCCAGGCAAAACGTTGTATTCGAACATGGTTACCTAATCGGGAAATTAGGACGTCATAACGTTTGCGCCTTAGTAAAAGGTGATGTTGAAATCCCAAACGATATTAGCGGCGTAGTCTATGTTCCGCTTGATAGCCATGGCGCATGGCACTTGGCAGTAGCTAAAGAAATGCGAAACTCTGGCTATGCCGTTGATATGAACAAAGTAATCTAGGCTAATCCCTCGTTCCCACGCGCCGCGTGGTAATGCAGGGCTTGGCCGCGCTGCGGCACAAATGCACCGCAGCGCGGTACATCTGAGTTCCCACGTGACACGTGGGAACTAGAGCAATTTAGCCCAATTAACGATAAATTCCGGAGTGGAGTCTCTCCCGCATGCCGCGCCGAGCACCGGAGCTTTCGGCGGGATCAGCCCGAAGGGGTGCGGCATGGATGCCGCACGTTGACGAAGGGGCAGGAAGCCCCTTTCGTCAACCCCCGGCGAAAGCTTCGGAGCGCAGGATATAAGCGGCATCCGGGCCGCCTTTTCTTTGGATACTTTCTTTTGGCGGAGCAAAAGAAAGTATCGCGCCCGTCGGTGCGAGAACCGACATTAAAATCAGCCGTCGCGCCAGCGACACAACCAACATCAAAGCTACCGAATAAAAACACAATCCCCTATAATCGAACTTACTCAAAATTAACCACCCCAACCATGCCAAGCCCCTTCCAGCGTATCGGTATCATCGGCAAATGCGGCGATCCCGGTATTGCCGCGACGCTGAACGAACTTTTCCGTTACCTAAAAACCCGTGGTCACGACATTGTCGTCGATAGCCAAAGCGCGGAGTTGATAAGCGGTGAAGATATCAACGGCGTGCATATCGAGCGCCTGCCGGAATTATGCGACTTGATTATCGCCGTGGGCGGTGACGGCACTTTTCTGGCCGCGGCCCGCGCCGCTGCCGATTTTGAAACCCCGCTGCTGGGCGTTAACCTGGGCAGGCTGGGTTTTTTGGTGGATATTTCGCCGGAGCAGTTGTCCAGCCGCCTGGATAAAATTTTGGCGGGGGAGTTCAAGAGCGAGCAGCGCCAGTTACTCAGCACCCATATCATCCGCGACCACGAAATCATCCACCAGCAAACGGCCGTCAATGAGGTGGTAGTGCATCGCTGGGTGACGCCGAGCATGATAGAAATCGTCACCAGCATCGACGGCGTTTATTTGAATACCCAGCGTTCCGACGGACTGATCGTCGCCACGCCGACTGGCTCGACCGCTTATTCGCTGTCGGCCGGCGGCCCGATTCTGCATCCTGCTTTGAACGCGCTGGTGTTGGTGCCGTTGAACCCGCATACCCTGTCCAATCGCCCCATCGTCATCGACGACAACGTGGTCATCGAAATCCGCTTCAGCCAGACCAAACAGATCAATGCCCTAGTGACGTGCGATCACATGGAGATTCCGGACGTGCGGATCAACGACAAAATCGTCATCAAAAAAGCCGCCAAACCGATTAAAATTTTGCATCCTGCGGATCACGATTTTTTCCATACCCTAAGAAGCAAACTCAACTGGAGCGGCTACCCCGCCTAAGGCCATGCTGTTAAACCTGAACATTATCGACCTAGCCGTCGTCGACGCGCTGGACCTGGACCTTGACCCCGGCATGTCGGTGCTGACCGGCGAAACCGGCGCCGGTAAATCGATATTACTGACCGCTTTGGGCCTGGCTTTAGGCGACCGCGCGGATTCCGGCTACGTGCGGCCCGGCAGCAAGCGCGCCGAAGTGAATATCGAATTTGATTTAGGCAAAGCGCCGCTGGTCAAGCAATGGCTGATCGATAACGAGTTGGACGATGACGGCCAGTGCATGATCCGCCGCACCATCAGCGATGACGGCCGCTCCAAGGCTTATATCAACAACCGCCCGGTCAACCTGCAAACCCTGCAAGGCTTGAGCCGACAGTTGGTGGAAATCCACGGCCAACACGCGCATTTGACCTTGCTGGACAGCGAAGAACAGCGCCGGCTACTGGATGCCTTCGCCGGCAATCAAGCCTTGCTGGACGATTTGAATACCTGTTACCAAAACTGGAAACACGCACACAAGCAACTGCAACAATTGTTAAAAGCCGGCAGCGATCAAGCCGAGCGCGAGGAATTGCTGCGTTATCAACTGGAAGAATTGCAGCAATTGGATTTGGAAAATTTCGATTACCAAGCCCTGGCCGACGAACATCATAAGCTGGCCAACCTCGGCAAAATTCTCGGCGTCGGCCAACAGCAGCTGGATATTTTGTACGACAACGACCAGCAATCGGTGGCTGACCTGCTGGGCCATGTGATTCATGCCATCAACGAACTGGCGCAATATGCCGGCGAGTTGAACGGCGTTGCCGAGTTATTGAGCGACGCGGAAATCCAGATCGGCGAAGCCACCCAACAATTGCGCCGCTTCCTGGAAAATCAGGAAGCCGATCCGCAACAACTGACTTGGCTGGAAAACCAGATCGGCGTGATTCAGTCGCTGAGCCGCAAGCATAAAATCCAGCCGGAAGAATTGCCGGAATTGGCCGCCCGCTTTGCCACAGAACTGGATAACCTCAGCCACAGCAGCGAACGCATCGAAAGCCTGAATGCCGATTGCGAGCGGCTATTAAGCCAATACCGCAAACTGGCTGGCGAGTTGTCCACCAGCCGCCGCCAAGCCGGCACGGAGTTGCAGCAACGCATTTCCGACGCCATCAAGGAACTGGGCATGCCGCACGGCGAGTTCATCGTCAATCTCCGCACGCCGGAAGACGCTGAGCCACAGCGCAACGGCGTCGACAGCATCGAGTTTTTAGTGAGCACCAACCCCGGCCTACCGGCCAAGCCGCTGGCGAAGGTCGCGTCCGGCGGCGAGTTGTCAAGGATCAGTTTGGCGATTCAAGTCACCACCAGCACTGACAAAACCACGCCAACGATGATCTTCGATGAAGTCGATTCCGGTATCGGCGGCGGCATCGCCGAAATCGTCGGTCAGAAATTACGGCGCTTGAGCAAGAACCGGCAGGTCTTATGCGTCACCCATTTACCGCAAGTCGCGTCGCAAGCCCATCAGCATTTATTCGTCGCCAAGAATCAAAAAGCGGCGGTGACATCGTCCACGGTTCGCCGTTTGAGCGACGACGAACGCGTGCATGAAGTCGCGCGCATGCTGGGCGGCGTCACCATTACCGAAAACACCTTGGCGCATGCGCGGGAGATGTTGGTATCGGGCGGCTTGGCGCCCGATTAACGGTCCGTCACTTCCACGACAAACTCAATACTCCGATCATCACCAAGGCCGCCCCGCCTATCTGCGCGGGCGTCAATTCTTCGCCCAACACATAACTGGCCATAAATAGTCGTCCCTGAAAAAGCCGATATTTTCCGAACACCAGCATTCAGGCCGACAATAAAAACGGCGCGCTCAATGGCCGCGCCAAAATCCGACATGGCGGTCTCCAAAAATGAGGCAAAAAAATCCTCAACTGCCTGAGGATCATACGGATATTGTGACCAGCACCGCATAAGATGGCATGCATGGCATCGCCCAGTTCGCCTTTCAGGTAATTGCGGCCCAGCAATCCGTCGTTTTTGAGGTGCCCGATGACGGGTTCGATGGCATTGCGGCGTTTGAGGGCGCGTTTGAGTCGCCGGGTGTTTATTCCTCTCTTTTGCCGGGCTTTGTAAATGGTCACGTTCGGGACCTCGACACCACGGTATCCTAAATCCACAAAAGCTTCTTTTGCGCGTGTACCGCTTAGAATCTCCGCCTGTTCCAGACACGATTCCAGGGTGTGTCCATCGTAGGGATTACCGGAAAAGCTGCGGGCGCCGAGCACAAAATTACTTTTGTTGGTGACGGTGATGCCCACTTTGACGCCGAATTCATACTTCTTGTGGACTTTGCCTTTGGAAATGCATTCGACTTCCGTGGCGTGGAAACTGTACAGCTTGTTTTTATCCTGGGGTTGTTGGTTCAAAATCCGTTGGGTTTTCTCTAGCGTCTCTTTAAAAGCCAATTTGACTGCATCGGATTGATCCGTCAATTGGCGCTCGATATCTCGGTAAACCCGACCCACCAAAGTTTTGAGCTGTTTGAGCATTTTGCGTTTGCGCTTCATTTGCTTGGCATGACTGTACCGGTTCGCCATCATCAGCAAATAGGGGGCTTTGCGGTTGTAGTTCTGCCGTAGTGTAATCTCATGCTGCTCAGCCAGACGTACCATGTGCTGGCGACAGCGTTCATACAATTTTCCATCGGTCGGATACGTGATGGCTTTCTCTTGCACCGTGCTATCAACCGTCACCGATTCAAAATCCTGTTTCTTCACGGTCTTGCTGGCTACGCCAGCCTGGATCGTCACCGATAACATCCACTCGCAACCTTCTTCTCCGATCCGTTTTCGCCAATAGGTCAGTGACGTGGGGTGGCAAGGTATCTGGTGTTGGAAATACTCTTCGCCACAAAAATATTGCCAATAGGGATTTTCAAGCCACTGTGCCACGACCGCTTCGTCCGAGCGTGCAAACGCATGTTTGAGGTAATGAAGCCCGGCAATAAGACGCGTTGGCAACGCCGGAGCGCCTTGGTTCTCGGTAAAAAATTCACCGAACGCATCATCCAGTACTTTCCAATCGATCAAATTTGCCAGTTGGTAAAGCTCATGCTTCGGATTCAACAGGTCGGCCAGTGGTGTGTTGAATAGATCGATTTGGCCGCTACTTTCTTGGGATTTTGGCTTCATTTTCGATAAAAATTTGCAAGAAATTAATATCTATTTTACTAATTTCTTGCAATTATTGCCCGTCTTTTTCTTCAATTATTTATTGTGTTTCAATGCTTTAGCCGTGAATTTGTGGCTTTTCAGGGGCGACTAAATAAGGTTGCCACCGGCCCCAGCGAGCCGATCAACGAGGTGTGGCTGGAACCTATCATCTTGATCGCTGCCGACAGCATGAACACCGGCAGCACCGTCGAGAAAATCGCCATCAGCAAGCTCAATTGATACACCCGCATCGGCAGCAGCAAAGCCTGCGGCGGATGCGTGAATAAAAATTGCAGCAGCGTCGCCGCACAAGCCACCAGCATCGCGTAAGCGGTAAAGCGTGAGGCTCCGATGCGGACCACCGTTTCGCCAGTGCCGATCAGATAAGCCGCGTAAGTCAGGGTGCTGGCAAATACAAAACCGGCTCCCAGCAATAAATGTTCCGACTGAATATTGATTTCATCAAAAAACACCACACCGATACCGGCATAACTGAGCGCTAGCGCCACGACTTCCTTGCGGCCAAACGGTTTGCCCAGCAGCAACGCCGACAGCACCACGACCATCGTCGGATACAGGAACAGAATCAGGCGCTCCAGCCCGGCGGAAATGTATTGCAAGCCGATAAAATCAAACAAACTGGACAGGTAGTAACCCAGCAAGCCCAATATTAATAGGGCCAGATAATCTCGCCGGTTTAATGGCCTCAGATCCTTTTGGCCGGCATGCCGCCACGCAACGATTAGAAAAAACGGCGCGGAAAATAGCATGCGCAGCGCTAATAGCGTCACCGCATCCACCGGCTGGTAATACGCCAGTTTTACCAAGATGGCTTTGCCGGAAAAGCCGATAGCCGCCAGGGTTGCCAGGGCAAAGCCCAACAAACGGTTGCGGTTGAATGCTGCGGTGGATTTAGTCGTTGCCATTGGGCCTCCTGAGTGATGCGGGCCTTAGGCGAGTGGCGAAGCAACTGCGGCAAGACCCGCGGTTGCTTGATTGTTTAGAAAAACGCAAACACCACGGCGGTAGGCGATGCCCACAGCCATAGGTGTCTGTTTTTTGTATCGATAGGATTACTCATATGTCGAACTATATAAGCGGGCTGATGCCACTGTCAATCGCAGCTGAACAAGACTATCGCTTAAACTGACTCACCAACTCATTCAATTGCGCGGCCAATTTCACCAATTCGTTACTAGCGGCATTGGTTTGCGCGGCATCCTGCGCGGTACGCTCGGTCAGCTGGCCGATATTGGCAATGCTTTGCCCCACGTGCTGCGCAACGCGGCTTTGGTTATCGGCCGCTTGCGACATGCGCGAGTTCAATTGGCGAATCTGCGTCACCCGTTCGGCGATTGCGCTTAAACCCTGGTCGGCGCTTTGCACTTGTTCGCGGCGCTGCTCGGCGCTGTTTTTGGCATTGTTCATCACCGTCACCGCGTCTTTGGCTTCGCGTTGCAATTGATCGATGATGCTTTGAATTTCCTCGGTTGCCTTATGCGAACGCGTCGCCAAGGTGCGGACTTCGTCGGCCACCACCGCAAACCCGCGCCCCTGCTCGCCGGCTCTGGCGGCTTCGATGGCGGCATTCAAGGCCAACAAATTGGTTTGCTCGGCCAAGCCTTTGATCACATCCAACACCGCGCCGACACCGTTACTTTTTTGATCCAGACGTTTGATCACTTCGGCAGCGCGGTCGATTTCATTCACCAGCTCGTTGATGCCGTTGATGGCATTTTTAGTGGTCGCAGCACCTTGCGCGGCTTCCTGGTCTGCTTCCACGGACGCTTGCGCGGCACCGGTCGCCCCGCCGCGCACGTCCTGCACTGAATTTTCCAGTTCGTGTATCGCTTGAATCACCGTTTCGGTTTCGCTGCGTTGTTGCGTGGCCGCTTGCGAGGTTTGCCGAGCCACACCGGATATTTGGTTGGTAGCGGACGCCAATTGCTGGCTGACCGAAGACACCTGCCCCAAGCTACCGGCAAAATTTGCCAACATGGTATTAAACGACTCGCTGACCTGGCCGATTTCATCGCCGGAATCGATTTGCAACCTTTGGCGTAAATCCGACTGTCCGGCTATAGCGTTAACCGTGTCGCGCATGGCCACTAGTGGATTGACTACAATTTTGCGCATCAACATGTTGACCAGCAACAAACCACCGGCAAACATCACCAAGGAAATAGCCGAAGCAATCACCAAATCGCGATTGATCTGCGCATCGAGATTCGCCAACGAAAAACTCACCCGCACTGCGCCCAACACTGTCCCCTCGCTCACCGTGTGACAAGTCAGACAGTTAGTGCCGCGAAAATTGGCGCTAGCCTTAACCGGCTCCAACACGGTGATCAAGCGTCCGTTTTTGTCGTTACCCGGTTGAATGATGCTTTCACCGGCCAGCGCGCGGTCATCCAAATTATCGAGGGGTCTTTGCTCGGTTTTGCCGGGACCATAAAAATCGGTAATCTGCTTGCCGCGAATTAAGCGCACTTCGGTGACATTGCCATGCGACAGGGCTTTTTCGCGCAATACTTCACCCTGCGCCATCGCGCCGGTCAGCATTAGCGTATTCACGCCGTCGAAATAACTGTTGGCAATATCCCGGGCTTTATCGGTCGCCAGAGTTTGTATCATGTCTTTTTGCCTTTCCGCCATGAACAGTGTGCTGACAAACATCAGCAACAAAAATACACTGGCGATGCTTAGCAATATTTTGGATTGGATTGTGGAGTTCTTGTTCATGAGATGAGCCAATGTATTAGAGTGTGTGGTGCTACACCTTGGGTTGTCGGCAGCTTGTGGAAAATCTATATGTAATCTTAAGCTTACCTTTAAAATCCATGCTTCAAGCATAGAACAAATCCTTACCGCACGAGCCTTATATAGCAATCTGCCCGACAAGCGGTTATTCTGAATAGTGACGCCGCTCACGAATACGAGTGCTTTTGCCGGTTGACGCTTAACCCAGCGCCTTGCCCGCGTCACGCGGAAGCCCCGGCCGTAACCTGAAAAGCTTGCTTGATAACCCTAATAACCCGCCGTTTGCCCAGCCTTGGAGAGTTGCCGTGGACGATTTCTTCGGTTTTATCGCTTTTGTCCTGATTTTGGTACCCATCGTCATCATCGCGATGTTGACCGTTTTAATGGGCCGCCAAAGACGCAACCAGGATGACCTTAATCTGACCTTGCGCAAGATAGAAGCAGAGCTGCGCGAAGACCGCAAACTGCTGCGCGAGCTGGCAAAGGCGCCAGTAATGCCCGCCAGCGAAACGCCGCCGCAACCCGCATTATTTGAGGCGCAAACGCCGGCAACGGCACAGGTGATATTCGATATTACCGACAGCCAACTGCCTGCGGAACCGGCGCCACCGAAACCCGCAACGCCGCCGACACCGGTTGCAGAGCCACCTCAGGAAAATCCCTGGAGTCAAAACACCTGCCAACCCGCCGAACCCAGCCGTTTCGAATTGGCGGCGCAGAAAATCCTCAAAGAAATCTGGAACTGGATCATCGTCGGCGAAGGCCACAGGCCGGAAGGCGTGGCCATGGAATACGCCGTGGCCAGCAATTGGTTGCTGCGCATCGGCGTATTGATTCTGGTGACCGGCATCGGCTTTTTTCTGAAATATTCCATCGACAACGGCCTGCTCGGCGAACAAGCCCGAGTAGCCTTATCGGTACTGGCCGGTGTCGGCATGATTGTCGGCGGCGTGCGTTTGGTCGGCGGCACCTACCATCTGTTCAGCCAGGGTTTGCTGGGCGGCGGCATCGCGGTGTTGTATTTCAGCGTGTTTGCCGCGCACAGTTTTTACCATCTGCTGGACGTCTACCCGACCTTTGCCTTAATGATTTTGGTAACGGCTTGCGCCGCGTTTTTGGCGATCAAACTGGATTCCATGTTGGTGGCCATTTTTGCCATCATCGGCGGCTACTGCACCCCCATCATGCTCTCCACCGGCCAAGTCAATTTCCCAGGCTTATTCAGTTACATGCTCCTGTTGGGTACCGGCATCCTGGCGATCAACTGGTACAAGCAATGGCATTTATTAAACTTCCTGAGCTTTTTCTTCAATTACCTGTTGTTCTTCGGCTCGATGCAAAATTATCAGGTCGAGTATTTCTGGCAGGTCTTGCCGTTCTTGACCGGCTTTTTTGTGCTGTATTCCACCACGGTGTTTCTATTCTGCCTGGTCAACCACAGCAAATCGACCCTGCTAGATTTGATTGGCCTGATCGTCAACGCCGCGATCTTCTTCGGCACCGCTTATCATCTAATCGACGAGGCTTACGGCCAGATCTGGACCGCCTTACTGACCGTGGCGCTGGCGGCGTTTTATGTGGGCCATGTGTATTACTGTCTGGCAAGAAAAGTGGCCGATAAAGAACTGCTGATCAGCTTCATCGGCTTGGCGGCATTTTTTGTGACCATCACCCTACCCTTGCTGCTATCCAATCAATGGATCACCGTCAGTTGGTCTTTGCAGGCCTTGGTGATGCTGTGGATGGCGGGCAAATTGCGCAGCGCGTTTTTACAGCAAGTGGCATATCTGCTGTACGCACTGGTGCTGGTGCGCTTTTGTTTCATGGACTTGCCCGGCCAATACGGCATGACAATGGACAGCCAGCAATCGTTCGGCGCCTTTTTGCTAGGCTTGCTGGAACGGGTAATCAGCTTCGGTATCCCCATCTTGTCTTTGGCTTTGGCGTATACGCTAATCGAAAAACCGGCACCCGCTTCGCCGCTGGCTTGCGATGCCGGCAACGATGTGCCGCTGTGGTTGAAAGACAATCTGCTGTTGCAAATCATCCTGTTGATCGGCGGCGGCCTGCTGTTTGTGGTACTGCAATTGGAGTTGTTCCGCAGCTTTGCCTATCTGTATCCACCCTTGCAATTGCCGGTGCTGACCCTGGTCTGGCTGGCCTTGTGCTGGCTGTTGTTGAGCCGTTACGTGGCCGGCACGGGCGATTGGCTGCTACAGGCATTAAGACTATTCCTGATCGGCGTGTTCCTGAAGATGTTGTTGTTCGATCTGCCGTCCTGGGATTTGACGCTGGGCCATATAGCGGCCGGCGACAGTCTCTGGAGCTTGCGTTACGGTGGTGCTTATTCCTTCGAACTGGCCTTGATGCGTTTACTCGATTTCGCGGCGACCATAGCCTTTTTGCTGTTCGCCTTACGCCGTCTGGCCGACCACGAAACCGACAGCGGCACTATCCGCCAGTGGCTGGGCGGCGCGGCGCTGGTGTTGTTATTTACTTTTTTAAGTCTGGAAATCAACTCGCTACTGTATCAATATGTGCCGGGTTTGCGTTCCGGCGGCGTGTCGATCTTGTGGTCGATCTTTGCGTTGACGTTGGTGTTCAATGGCATCAAGCGGCAAATTGCCGGGTTGCGTCTGGTTGGCCTGGCGCTGTTTGCCCTGGTAGCCTGGAAGGTATTTTTCATCGACCTGGCCCGACTGGAGCAAATTTACCGGATCGTCGCTTTTATCGTGCTGGGTATGCTGGCACTGGGCGGCGCGTTTTTTTACATGCGTTATCAACAAACTTTTATCGGCAATGCCGAAAACAAAACATGATCATGATCGCCAAATTTGCAGTGTTATGCAGCCTGTTTTTGACACAGGCTTGGGCTAACGAAACCCCGGCTTACCGGTTCAGCCGGCCAGTGCTGGCCCAGGATAACGGGCAACAAAGCTTGCTGGCCGTGCCGCTGGACAGCGCGGTGTATGCCAACACCGCCGCCGATTTTCGCGACTTGCGTCTGATCGATCAAAACGGCGTCGAAACCCCGTATTTACTACAAAAAATCGCCAGCCAGAAAACGGTCAGTAAGCGCGTAGCCAGCACCAGCAAGACCATCGATTTGCAAAAATTCGGCGACGAGGACGAAGGCTTCGTCGTGACCGTGCAACTGGACAAAAATGCCGCCAACGCCAATGGCCTGAGTCTGCTCACCGACCAGCGCGACTTCGAATACGCCTTGCAAATTCACGGTTCCAACGACGGCGAGAATTGGCAACTTCTGGTCGAGCGCGCGCAGATTTATGATTATTCGCGTTATATGAGTGTCGGTAATCACGATGTCGAGTTGCCGGCGAATAGCTTCCGGCAATTCAAAATCGTCGTCGCCAAAGCCAGCCAAACCCGGGTTGCCGAACTGTTGGAATTGACCCGTACCGTGCGCGGCGGCGAGGAATTGCAACGCCAGGAAACCACACAACAAATCAAAGAACCGCTGCATGTCGAGCGTATAGAGCTCTGGCACAACGTAGGTGAAACCGTGGCCGACACCGATCAGCCATTTGATTACCCAGCCAGTTTTAAAATCAAACTCGATGCCGCACATAAAGCCACTATCATCGACGTCGACACGCTGCGGCAACCGCTGAACGGTTTGAAGCTGCAAATCATGACCCCAAATTTCAGCCGCCAAGCCGAAGTACAAATCCCGCTGACGCAAGGCTTGGAAACTCAAATGCAGACCATCGGCAGCGGCATCCTGGAAGCCCTGCATTATCAAGACATCAATCGCGAACAAACCACCATCGGCTTTCCGGAGCAACGGCAAGCGCGCTACCGCATTGTGATTCGCGACCAGGACAACCCGGAACTGCATATCAACACCGTCGCCGGCACTGGCCCCGGCTATCAAATGCTGTTCTTGCCGCAAACCGGCCTGAGCTACCAACTCAAATACGGCGCCGAAACCGCCGCCGCGCCGCGCTACGACACGGCACCCATCCAAGAATTATTACGCCGCGGTTACCCAAGCAACCGAGCCGGATTGGGGCCGGAAACCGAGGCCACAATCGGCGAACAACCTTTCAATGTCGCTAAACTGCTGAACAGCTCGTGGTTTCTGGGTGTTGTCATCACGTTGATGGTGGTCGTGCTGGCTTGGAGTTTGTTTCGGGTCGGCAAGCGCGTTGCCAATCTATCTGATTCGACTGGGCGGGAATGAAATTAATGTTATAAACCGGTGATAGAAGTCACCGCGCTTTGCGAATCGCGGCTGGATTATTGGGCGCCTAAGCTTATAATGCCCGCCGACAGCGCGATGCAGACTATACAGCTGCATTGGCCGAAATGGGATGGAACGTGTTAGTGGTCTGGGAGTGTGAAACTAGGCCTCAAGAGCGGTTTAGGGAAACAATACTTGAGTTTCTTGGTTGAGGGCGTCGGGGAGTCGCTATTTTTGCCGAAAGATTTTTTCGAGCTTCCCAGCAGGAAAAAATCGGCAAAAATCACGCGACCGCTTATGCCTTCGGCGCCCCGATTCGTCCGCGTCACCTCGTTCCGACCCAACAAGGGGTCGAAACATCGGCTCTCGCATGACTTGACGCCGTGTCGCGTGCCTTGCAGGTTTTCTCCGCTTCGCTGCGAAAACCCGCCCGGCGCTACGGCTATCGGGGACTAAAAATCTTCACTTCGCTGGCGCTCCGTTTCCAAGATTTTCAGCGACAGTGTTACTTTTGGCTGGGTATTAATCAGAGCTTTAACCCGTTAAAATATACGCTGTATTTAACAGTCGTTCATAGCGTTGATGCCCCAATACTCCAAGGATTTCCATGCCTAAGGCAGTTTCCCTCTTCTCCGGATGCGGCGGCTCTGACGCCGGATTGCTTGCGGCAGGGTTTGATGTGCTGATGGCCAACGACATCTTGCCCTATGCCCGAGACGTTTACATTGCCAACCATCCCGGCACTGAATATGTGTTGGGCGATGTCAGAAAAATTGAGTTTTTCCCAAAAGCAGAACTGCTCGTAGGCTGTTACCCATGTCAAGGTTTCAGCCAGGGCGGCGTGCGAGACCCTTCCCGGAAAATCAATACCCTTTACCTTGAGTTTGCACGAGCACTCAACCAAATCAAGCCGAAAGCTTTTATTGTCGAGAATGTCTCCGGCATGGTGCGCGCAAACTTCCGCCATTTGCTGGAAGACCAGTTTAAGGTTTTTTCCGAAGCCGGCTACAACGTGAAAACCAAAGTTTTGAACGCGGCCGATTACGGTGTCCCGCAAGAACGGAGACGTATCTTTATCGTTGGCCTACGAAACGATTTAGGGTTGGAATATGGGTTCCCATTACCAACGCATGGGGAGGGAAGAGCCGAACCGACTGCGACCATAGGCGGTGCGCTTGAGGGAATGCCAGAATGGCCAGAGGGCGAGTTTTACGATTTGGATTTCCATTGGTATTACTTGTCCCGCAATCGTTGGCGCGGCTGGGACGAACCGTCAAAAACCATTGTGGCCAACCCGCGCCACATGCCATTGCACCCCATGAGCCCACATTTGGTGAAGCTTGAACACAATGTTTGGCGCTTTGCCAGTGAAAACAGAGCCAGGCGGTTTAGTTACCGGGAAGCGGCCCGCCTGCAAGGTTTTAAGCGGGGAATGGCATTTCCCGATACGCCAGCGGGCAGCTTAAACAACCGCTATACCGTCGTGGGCAACGCGGTACCGCCACCCTTGTTTGAGGCAGTGGCTAGGGCATTACCGGCGGTTTGGGATTAAGCATATTGAATTTGCAATGCTTCATTTACATAAGGCATATCCGGTAACTTCTGAAATAGGTTGTTCTGTTCGGCAAGTCTGAGCAACCTTAACCTATCAACAAAAATGGCTTGTCCAAGATCGTTTCTATAAGCCCAATCTCCATCTGGAAAGCGAAGGTCTATAGGCATAAAATAATAATTTGCCCATGGATGCATCACAGGAAATTTGGAGCCGTGTTTTGCTAAAGAGGCCTCTAAATGTTTAAATCGCCAATCATCTCTGGAGCAGCCGCATTGGGCGAAAGCAATAGGCATTCCTGCCCTATCATCTGCCATAGGGTGCCAAGCAATTAGGTCGATACCCCCGTCACCACTATCACGTTGGTTAAAATCCCGCTCTTTGAAGGTTGGAACACAACGCAGATCCTTAGCGATTGCTTTCATTTTTTCATATAACGTTCCGGTATATACGGCAGTATTACCTCCATTAGCCCAGGTTGCCCTTACTTCCGAGCCCGGCGGCATTAACGACAAAAAAATTTCAAAACATGTTTCTTCAAAGGCCCTGGCAATTTCAGCTTGCCTATTTCTGGCGATATTCCGCATACACGAGGCAATCAGTAAGCCGACATAAGCGATGTGGGGCAAGCCGCCGTCGAATTCAAAATTAATCGTGTCTTGGTCCTGAGAAATACTGAAAGGGTAAAATTGGTTAAATTCCGCCAGGCGGTTTCCGGAAAAATTCACAATCTCTCGCCATCTTTCCTCAGATTTGAAGCCAGCCATATCTAAGTCGCGGCAACGCTTTTCTATACCGCTTAAATCTCCTCGGCTAAAACATTTGTCGGGGTGGAGAATTGCCCGTAATTCTGCAAAGTCAGTCCAAATAAAGGAATCGTTTCCTCTCGGAGGCGTTTCTAAGTTTTCCAACACTCTTTTAATCCTCCAATTTATCCCGAATATAATTCCGGATCGCTTTTACTTGCTCGAAGACATTATCCGATTGATCCAAGTTGTCATTGGTTAGTGAATTTGTTTTTGGCAGCATATTCCAAACAACGGCGGTTCGTTTCGAAACTTCTTCTAATGCTTTTTCTAGCGCGATTTGCGGCCCGTCGGTATAAAGAAACGCCTCAGAAAGTTTGCCGGTGTCCTCGAGAACAGCGATAGCATCTTCACTTGTAACCACCGCCGCTAACTCTGAAAGGTTGCGAGATTCGCCAAGAACAGTCCTGCCCAATTGGTCTTTGGAGAACATCCAGCCAAGCGCGCGTTTGAGATTTTCTTCGTTAAGGCTTGGTATTTCGATATCCGACTTACCTTCCAAACCCAACCATTCAACAATTTTTTTATAACTAAGCGCGGTTGTAATTAATGAAAACGAAACGTCCTTTTGCTCAATTGGTAACCCGTAAAATTTTGAACTTTCTGCGCGAATATAAAGCGATAACGCGGTTAATAGTTGGGCCACATAATCTGGTTTGCTGCCAATATCATTCGCTAAAGAGCGTATTTGTTCTGCTTTAGCGAGGCTCGGGTAAAATTCATCTCGAAGTTGGGCTAGATATTTTGCTTTTGAAAGAGAGTCCCATTGTTGAACTCCAGTGATATGCCTATAGCCAAGATACCTAAGAATTTCTCGGCGGCTTTTGTAAATCAAGCATGGGAGTTTTTTGGGCGGAGTTACAATAGATTCTGACTTGATTGCAGCAACACTGTTTTTTCTTCGGCTTGGTGGCTGTACTTCGCCATTAAGTAGCTTGACGGCGGCAAGTCTACGGTTACCCTCGATTACGGTATACCTTTCACCTGTTTTTGTAACCAGTAATGGCTCCCCGTCGAAGTAGTATTTTTGACCAATGGACAACATAAGGTCTTGAACTCTTTCATCATCAAGCATTTCTTCAATGACAGCCGCCACTGAGTGGGCATCGTTCAGCCGGTAAAAACGCGGGTTTTCTGGATCAAAATCGATCTGATTGGTATCAATCAATTCGACTTGTTGATTTGGCATTATTTGCTCCAAATGATGTTTAGCGTAAAGCCAACTGTAGCTAAGTATTATCCGTTATCAATCCGTCAGAAAAAAGGCTTTGTTCTGGACAATTATGTTGACTGGCGCTTCTTGTTGGCACATTTGGCAACCATGCAGGACATCGAGACGAGTCAGACGTCGGTTTCAGTAAATTTCGATGAGTTGACGTTGGCAGAGATCAACGCGGCCCTAAGCACTTTGAAACGCCACTTCGCCGGCTTCACGTCGCCGTAGCCCAACCATTGACGGAATATTCTGAAAATGACCAAGGCGCAAGCCGATATAGCCAGTCTCGACCAGCTTCGCCCCAGATTACATTGACTACGGGATTTGCTATCGCGCGACGACGATACCTATATGGCATTAGGTAGCGATATTTAGAGTTTTTGCCTGGATGCCTACGAATCTTTGAAAATTGCCGGCAAAGGCTCGCGGCAGACTTTTCAGCCGACCACCCGGGCCGATCGGCCGCAGCGCCTAGGCCGCTTAGTTTGAATGCTACGATCGCCACGCTTTTTGCTCCTTTCGAATAGCTTTTAGCCTCAACCGGCAGGCGTTTCGGCTTACCCGCAAACCTCAAAACCATTCGCGCCAGGCAAATCGCTGTAAGCTCAAACCTGCCCAAGTCAACGTGCAAATCAAAGTCCTTCTCAGGAATAGCGAATTGCCTTAATCGCCAGCTTAGATAGCCGTATGCACAAGGTAAAAAGCGATTCTGGCAAGCCGAATTGGTTTAATTCCACACCTAAAACCAGCCATTTAAACACCACCTTATTCAGCCCAGGGTACGCGATGCGTACCCTGCCGGCATTTCCAAGATGTCGCTCCCAAGATCCATTGGGAACCAGAAAAAGAAGGATTTCAGACTATTAAAGATCTTTGCCAACGCACCTTATTCAGCCATCAATCCGGCGATTTGGGCTTTGGCGTTACATTGGCCGATGGCCTCGTCTATCTGAGACGACGTGAGTTTATGTTTGCCGGCAAGCGTGCCGTGCCAATCGAATGCTTGATATTCTTTTTGCGCAAAGGTGGCGATCTGGCATTTTTTAGCGGGCGAGTTTGCAAACGGCATTGGGCTATCCGGCGGCAGCGAGTCCATGCCTTCCGAGCTAGGTGCGTAAATTAAAAAATCGCCGTTGATCGCCAGGACCGCACGGTATTGCTGGGCGGTGGTGAAATACAAATCACCGATCTCAATTTCAGCTTCTTTTAGCCACAGATTCTTGTTTTTCTTGCTCTTTTTCATGAGTGATTCATTTTGAAAGGTGTTGGTCCGGCGATAGTCAGGGATTGGGATTCGCGCACAGTTTGGCCAGAATAAAATCGGTATGCGAGACGCCAAGAAGGTCGGCAATCTTCCGCACCATATACTCTTCCTGCGGGTCGATATTGCCGTCCGCATAGGCGATTTGCCAGAGGGATTTAACAAACTTTATTTTTTCCTCAGGACCAAGGCATTGGTTGATTGTTGAGGTAAATTCATAATAATCAACCGCCTGCTGACGCTTGTGTTCCGCATTGGTCATCAAGGCCTCAGCCTGTTCAGCAGAGAGCGAAAAACACTTTTGCACCAAGGACAGAATCTTGGTCCGTTCGACATCCTGACAGACATCGTCCATGGTCATCATTTCTGTCATTAAGGCCGTCAGGGCCTCCTGAAGCTTTGCTTCCGCTACAACCTCGGGTGACGGTAAGGACAGGTGTTTTTCAAAAAACAGTTTAATTTGCTCGAGCATGTTGGTGGGCTTCCTGTATACATTTCAGACAATTAAATAACCCGTTAAGGAGCCTCGGATTAATTCAGTTTTTCAAGAAAAAAAATATGCAAGTCATTGATTTAATTGGCGCAGAAATTCATGTTAACGAATTAATCAGAGGTTCCTTAACCCTATTACACGGCCCCTATTTCGAAGATTGTCATTCCGGCAGGGATTGCCAAAATCCAAGTGCCATGGTTGGTTAAGGTAGCAATAAGAAACCGGCAATAAAGTGGAGTCTCCCGATATTCACCAGCCTGAACGCAATGAACAGCAAAACCGCCAAAATCGACAATCAGAGAGCCAAATTGCCGAAAAAACTCTATATCGCAACCGATGGCTCGTTGAAGTCATGCGTTACCGGGCCATTGCTCGAACTACCCATTGATTTTCAGGCGTGGCCACCAATGGACACCAGCAACATCGTTTTGTTTGTCAGCAAAGCGGCTTAGAAGGCTGGTGAAAAACTCACGAATATTTCCCCTTACCCGCGGTAACCTTGATTTTTTTGCGCTGAAATTGACCACGAAGTCGAGTTTCAGCGGTTATGCCCCCGTTTGGAGAGCTTTTTATTCGCCTGAAGCCGTCTTTGAACGGTTTTCAGGCGTACTCCACGTAGGTAAATGAGTTTACCGCGCCTCCGATAACCGGCAAAGCCGGCGCTAAGCTTGGGCGACGGCATGCGCCGATATTTCAAACATCGCTTAACAGCGGTCGGCTTAATGTTTGGTACCACCAACCGGCCGCTTCACCTTTATTTGCGGTGCGCATTGCCAGCCACACTGGTTCCGACGGACGTGCTTCTTCAACCTGCAATTCCATCAGCGATCCGGTTTCTAGCTCGTGGGCGACTAATTGTCGCGGTAAAAAGCCAAAGCCCAACCCGGCCCGTTGAAATTGGATTTTGGTGTCGATATTCGGAACCGTAATGCGTTTTTGACCGGACAATAAACCTACTGTTTTTGCCGGCAGCGACCGGGCGCTATCGGCGACGGCGATAACGGTATGTCTATGCAGCATGTTGGTTTTAATTGGCTGATTTGATGCGGCCAACGGGTGGACGGGCGCGACGCAAAATGCAAAATCCACGGTATCGATCTGCCTGACTTGATAGCCGCTCCAATTCGGACAATCGCCGACGGCGACGACGATATCCGCCCGTTCCTCACGTAATGCCTCCCATACCCCGCTCATCACTTCCGCGGTGACGCGAATGCGGGTTCCGCATTCCAGGGTATTAAACTCATGCAAATCGTTAATAAACACCCTGCTGGGTATCAGCGAATCAAACACCAGGGTCAGTTCGGCTTCATATCCGGAAGCGATTTTATATAACCGAGATTCGAGGTCGCCAAAGGCGTGCAATAACAAACGCCCTTCGTTTAACAATGCATTTCCGGCCGGAGTTAGCGAAAGCTTGGGGCCATTGCGTTCGAATAACTTCAGATTCAATTGTTCTTCCAATTTGCCGACGGCATAGGAAATGGTGGATGGCACGCGATGCAGCTGTTCCGCCGCGCCCGACATTGATCCGGTGCGGTCGATCGCATCGATAATTTGAATAGCTTCCAGCGATAACTTCATTCGAACTCCAAAACCACTTTCGAAAAAATCGAATATTAAAAGCAAAATAACTCGTTTTAAATAAAAAAAATTCGGGAGTATTCTAATTTCACTCGCTTAAAACCCCAATATTCCATACCAAAGCTGAGTGAATGTTAATTCGAAATTTTTGAAAGGAGCTCGATCATGCTGGAAATTCGTCCCGCCCACCGCCGAGGTAGCGCTCATTTCGACTGGCTATTCTCAAGACACACTTTTTCCTTCGGCAATTACTATGATCCGCAGCAAAGTGGATTTTCCGATTTGTTAGTGATCAACGAAGATATTGTGCAGCCGGGTAAAGGCTTTGGCACGCATCCGCATCGGGATATGGAAATTTTTACCTATGTCATCGACGGTGCTTTGGCACATAAAGACTCGATGGACAACGGCTCGGTGATCGAAGCCGGCGACGTTCAGTTAATGACTGCCGGAACCGGCGTGACTCATAGCGAATTTAATCATTCGCAGAGTGAGTTGGTGCATTTTCTGCAAATTTGGCTGGTGCCGAACAGCAAAGGCGTCGAGCCGCGTTATCAGCAAAGTCATTTTAGCCCCGCGCAAAAACAAGGCCGGCTGGCGCTGATTATTTCGCCGGACGGTGCGGAAGGATCATTGTCGGTTTACCAGGATGTGCGGGTTTACGCCGGCTGTTTCGATGCTGGCGAACAGGCGCAATTAACGCTTGCGGATAACCGTTATGCTTACGTGCATCTGGTAAGCGGCGCCTTGACCGTGAACGGCACCGTATTGCACGCAGGCGATGGCGCCCGCATCCGCGGCGAGAGCCTAATCGACATACAACAGGGACACAATGCCGAAGTGTTGGTGTTTGATTTACGCCCGCATGAGAAACCCAGCCGGTAGTGCGCCATGAACGAAATCAGCCAAACGCCGCTCAACAACGAACAAGTTTTTTTTGCCATCCGCCATCGGCTGAAAAAAGGTAAGCGCAACCTTCAGCAATACGAGCGATGGCTAAGCAAAATCATGCCGATTGCGGCAAGCTTTCCGGGGCATTTGGGGGTACAAGTCGTCCGGCCGCCGGACGGTCACAATGAGTATCTGATCGTGGTGCGTTTTGCCGGTATCCAGGCCTTGGAATTCTGGCAGCTGTCTCCGGAACGCCAGCAGTTGCTTCAGGAAATTACCGGGATTCTGGACAGCGAAGAAGCGATCGACATCAAAACCGGGATCGATTACTGGTTTACCCCGCCGGCGGAGGGTAAGCATCCACGGCGTTGGAAACAATGGCTGGTCACGACGTCGGTGATCTGGCCGTTGACGATGTATGTGCCGCCGGCGATGGAACCTGTGTTTGAAAAGTATCCGCAGCTGGGGGAGTTCGGCATTCGCCAGGGTGTATTAGCTTTGGTTATCGTCGGTTTGGTGGTGTATTTGATTATGCCGCTCTATGTCCGGCTAATCGCGAAATGGTTTTTTAAAAGTTAGTGTACGGATTATGTCTTGGGCGTAAGTCAACGGCAGCGAACTGTGGCAATCGTTACCGCAGTCCTGGTAAAGCTTATTTAAATCACCTTTATTAACGGGACAGATTGAACTATGGGACAAACTACTACCAGCAAAATATTGAACTGGCAGATTGAGGGATGTCATTTTTCTCGCTTCGATATATCGCCAGAGCAGTCGGTTTCACTGGAAAAAATCTTTCACGATGAAATTTCCATTATCGGCTTTTCCGGTGCGGTTTGGAAAAGCCGGCAAAATGGTCAGAACTATCTTGAAACGCCAAATTGTCTAGTGATGCGCGATGCGGGGCAAATATTCTCCCTGAAATCGGCTTTTATAAACAAGGGCGGTGCAATTTGTCGCGAAATCAAAATAAGTCCTCGGCAACTGGTCGATTTTTGCGAAAAACATGAGTTAAGCAAATTTGTATTGGATTTTAAAAATCCGATTGTTGATAACCTATATTTAAGAAATTACTTTGCCGATACGCATAGAGTTTTAGAAGCCAGCCAATGCGCTCTGGAGCAATCGACTTGTCTGGCTCTATTCGTAAATCGGTTTTTGCAGCAAGTGACAGGCAATCATTACGGTTGCCTGCAACTATTAAAGCCTTGGAAAGTGAAAGTATCCATTGAATATTTGCGGACTTTTTATAATCGAAATATTTCGCTGAACGAGCTTTCGGAAGTCACTAAATCGAATCCTTTTGTAATATTAAGAAATTTTAAAAAGTGCTTGGGAATTACGCCCCACGAATATCTGCAAGCGTATCGAATTATTCAAGCCAAAAAGTTTATTTCTACCGGAGTCGCATTAACCGATGTTGCGATATTGTGCGGTTTTGCCGATCAAAGCCATCTAAACCGCGTGTTTAAAAGAAAGGTCGGGGTAACGCCGGGCCAATTTCGAAATGTTTAATCTGGATTGTTTACCTGCCGGATTACTGTCATAGGTTTTGTAGCGCTTTTCCTACCGGCTCAGCCATTTTTTGATTTCCATTTTGTTTACAGGAGCGATATTAAACCATTTTATTTATACGTTAATTGTTAAGAAAAAGTCAATATTGTTCAATACCCAAGTCTCAGAGCTTGGTCAAATACAAGTCCGTGAATTCTGACTTAATCAATCTGGTTTAAAGGAGCAATCAATGAGCGCAGCCACCGAAAAACTTATTACCCCCGATAATTGTGCGTTTATATTTATCGACCATCAACCGCAAATGGCTTTTGGCGTGACTAATATCGACCGCCAATTACTCAAGAACAACGTCGTCGCGATGGCCAAAACGGCCAAGTTGTTCAATATTCCCACCGTGCTCACCGCCGTCGAAACCGAATCATTCAGTGGCTATATTTGGCCCGAGTTGATGGATGTGTTGCAGCAAGACCCGATCGAACGTTCCAGCATGAATAGCTGGGAAGACGAGGCCTTCGTCGCCGCCGTTAAAAAGACCGGACGGAAAAAATTGGTGATGGCCGCGTTATGGACGGAAGCTTGTCTGATTTTCCCAACCATCTGCGCGCTGGCGGAAGGCTATGAAGTCATCATGAATACCGATGCCTCGGGCGGTACTTCGCTAGAAGCGCACAATGCCGCCATCAGGCGCGCCGAACAACATGGGGCGGAGTCGATCACCTCGCTGCAGGTACTCTTGGAATTGCAACGCGATTGGAGTCGTCAAGAAACCTATGTCGGCACAACGGATATTGCCCGCGAACATTTTGGAGCTTACGGCATGGGTATCGACTATGCGGCCAGCTTGGTACACGACTATGGGCAACGCGCCAAATATCCACACAAAATCAATCAATAAACGGCGGCGGATTGAATGCGTTTCCCTGATAAATACATTTGATGAGGTGCGTGGCATATGAAACCTTATAGCCCGGAGACCATTTTATTTAATGGCAAAATCACGACACTGGATCCAGTTCAGCCGGAGGTCAGCGCCATCGCCGTCGCCGCCGGCAAAGTCCTTGCGCTGGGCTCGGATGCACAGATCCAGGCGCTGGCGATCGCCGATACCGTCGCCATCGATTTGAACGGTAAACGGGTCCTGCCGGGCTTGAACGACTCGCACCTGCATTTGATTCGCGGCGGCCTCAATTACAACATGGAGCTGCGCTGGGAAGGCGTCGGCAGCATCGCCGATGCCTTGGCGATGCTGCAACTGCAAGCGGCCAGAACGCCGGCACCGCAATGGGTGCGGGTGGTTGGCGGCTGGAGCGAGTTTCAATTTAAGGAAAGGCGGATGCCGACCCTGGCGGAAATCAACGCGGTTTCCCCTGATACGCCGGTGTTTATCCTGCATTTATACGATCGGGCGTTATTGAACGGCGCCGCGCTACGCGCGGCCGGCATCGGTAAAGACACGCCCGATCCGCCGGGCGGCAAAATTCAGCGCGATGCCAACGGCAATCCGACCGGGATGTTGATTGCCGAACCCAATGCGATGATTTTGTATTCGACCTTGGCCAAGGGTCCGAAATTGCCGCTGGACGATCAAATCAACTCCACCCGGCATTTCATGCGCGAGTTGAATCGTTTGGGCGTGACCAGTTGCATCGATGCCGGCGGCGGTTTTCAAAATTACCCGGAAGACTATCAGGTGATTGAAAGACTGCATGCAGACGGACAGATGACCGTGCGCATCGCCTACAACTTGTTTACCCAAAATAAGGGCGGCGAGCTGGCTGATTTTCAGAAATGGGCCGGCGTTGTCAAACCCTACAGCGGCGACAGTTACTTTCGCCAGAATGGCGCGGGCGAGATGCTGGTGTTTTCCGCCGCCGACTTCGAGGATTTTCTGCAACCTCGCCCGGACATGGCGGCCAGCATGGAAAAAGAGCTGGGCGACGTGGTTCGGTTTTTGGTGGAGAATCGCTGGCCGTTCCGGCTGCATGCTACTTACGACGAAACCATAGACCGGGCGCTTGACGTGTTCGAGGCGATTAACCGCGACACCCGTTTCGACGATTTGCGCTGGTTTTTCGACCATGCCGAAACCGTCAGCGAAAAAAATCTGGCGCGGATCAAGCACTTGGGCGGGGGCATTGCGGTACAACACCGCATGGCCTTTCAAGGCGAATATTTTGTAGACCGCTACGGTAAAAAGGCAGCCGAGCATACGCCGCCGCTGCGAAAAATGTTGGAAATGGGCATCCCGGTAGGCGGCGGCACCGATGCCACGCGGGTTGCCAGCTTTAATCCCTGGGTTTCTCTGTATTGGCTGGTGACAGGCAGAACGGTCGGCGGCTTGCCGCTCTACGGCGAAAGCAATTGCCTGGAACGCGAGGAGGCCTTGCGTCTGTGGACCACCGGTAGCGCGTATAAATCGAACGAAGAGACCGTAAAAGGCGCCTTGTCGCCAGGCATGTATGCCGACCTGATCGTGACATCGCACGATTTCATGACCGTCGCCGACGAGGCCATCAAGGCCATTACTTCGCTGCTGACTATGGTAGGCGGCAGAATCGTTTACGCGGCGGATGATTTCAGCCGGTTCGACACGCCGTTGCCGCCGGCCAGCCCCGATTGGTCGCCGGTGCGCTATTTCGGCGGCCATCAAACGCCGCAAACGCATTATGCATTACCGGCCGCTTCATGCGCAGCGCACGCCTGTGCGATTCACGGTCATCACCCAGGCCAAGATGGCAAACTGTCGCGCTGGTTGGGGCTGGATAATGCTGGAAAACAAGTGCAGTTTGAAAATCCGTGGGCTCTGGGCTGCGGCTGTTTTGCCTACTAATAGCGGCTAGCCTTCATGCAAAACCGCGAATGAGGTCATTGCCAATGAAACCCGGACTCATTCCATTGGCCTTATCGCTGGTTAGCACCGCAGGGATCACGCAAGAGTCCGAGCCGGGTTTTAACAGCAACCGCTGGCAGGAAAATTATCAATACCTTGCCAAGCAAACTCGGCGAAGCAGCTACGAATCGCTCAAATACCTGCCGCTGACCGCCGACCGCGAGGACGTGTATTTATCCTTGGGCGGAAATTTTCGGGAACGTTTCAATAGCTACGACAACGATTTGTTCGGACTGAAAACGCACACCGACGGCCAGCAATTTTTGCATCGCTTTTTGCTGCACGCCGATCTGCATGCCACCGAACATGTCAGGGCCTTTGTGCAATTGGCCAGCTATCTATCTAATGACCTGGGTCTGCGGAAAGGGCCGTTGGATAACGATAGCGCGGATTTGCAGCAGGGTTTTATCGATTTGCAGTATCAAACGTTGACTGCGCGTGTCGGCCGGCAGGAGTTTGCGCTGGGTTCGTCCCGTTTGATCAGCGTACGTGAAGGCCAAAATGCGCGGCGGGCTTTCGATGGCGTTCGGCTTTCGCTAAAAAACGATTATCTAGATCTGGATGCGTTCGGTTTTGAAGAAGTGGCGATAACACCGGCGAGTTTCGACGACCGGGGAAATACCCAAGAAAAACTCTGGGGGCTGAACAGCAAATGGTCGTTCAAGCCAACCGATGTCGAGATCTATTACATCGGCCTGCAGCGCAAAGATGCCCAGTATCAAAATACGGTCGCCGATGAATCCCGCCATTCGTTCGGCAGCCGCGTCTTCGGCAAGCGGTTCGGCTGGGATTGGAATTTTGAAGGCATTTATCAACTCGGCAGCTTCGGCCCCTTAACTATCAATGCCTGGACTGCGGCATCCAACACCGGCTATACCTTTGACATTCCGAGCTGGCGCCCCCGGCTAGGTTTAAGCGCTAATGTTGCCAGTGGCGACAGGAATGCCAAAGATCGGCAGTTGAATACGTTTAATCCCTTATATCCTAATCTGACGTATTTTGAGGAAGCCGCGATACTGGCGCCGCAGAACTTTTTTAATTTGATGCCGAATCTGTCCTTGCAGCCTCTGCCCAGTGTCAGGCTATCGGTCGATTGGAATTTTTACTGGCGCTTGTCAAACAACGATGCAGTTTATGCACGTGGACTTAATCCGTTGGAACAGACGCTAGGCGCCAAAGGTCGATTTGTCACCCAAGCCCTTTCCACCAATATAGAGTGGGAAATCGATAAGCATTTTTCGCTTGGCTTTAGTTACAGCCATTTTTTTGCGGAACAGGTGATTACCGAAGCGGGAGGACGGGATACCGACTACGTCCGTACCCAATTCAACGCAGTATTCTAAAAACAGGTTCCGCTGTGGCTGGTTGATGCAATGGCCGGCGAGTTTGCCCCATAATCGGGGAAATTTCTCCGGCTTTTACGACTAAGTTAATTTATGGCTATCGATTCATCCACCTTGCTAACCCAACCATTCCTAATCTTTGAAACGCCAATATTTACGCTGGGTACGCAATCGGTCAATGTCATTTGGCTGGCTAAATTCACGTTGTGTTTAGGGTTGATGCTGTTGGTCGTCCGCTGGATACGCCATATCCTGAATACGCGCTTGTTGGTCGGCCTGGTTGTCAACGAAGGCGATCGCAAACTGATCGCCAATCTCGC
Source organism: Methylomonas fluvii (assembly GCF_014850975.1). Taxonomy (GTDB): domain Bacteria; phylum Pseudomonadota; class Gammaproteobacteria; order Methylococcales; family Methylomonadaceae; genus Methylomonas; species Methylomonas fluvii. Next base: position 164,740 of record NZ_JACXST010000002.1, read on the forward strand.
TGGCTTTACGCTGGTGGCGGTTGGTATCGTAGTGATCATGCAAGTCATGGGCATCAAATTCGAGACACTGGCGCTCATTTTCGGCGGTCTGGGAGTCGCAGTCGGCTTCGGCTTACAAGACATCACCAAGAACATCGCCAGCGGCATTACCATGATGAGCGAACGCAAGCTAAAAGTGGGGGATCTTATCTATTTTGCCGGTGGCGAAGGACGCATCCGGGATATTTTTCTACGCTCGACCGTGATTACGTCGTTCCAAGGTTCGGAACTGATCATTCCCAATGTTCAGCTCACCAACAATATCGTGGAAAAGTGGGGGTATCAAGCCAAGCGTGGGCGGGTTGAAATTCCGGTTGTGGTCGAGCAGCAGAGCAATCTGGTATTGGTGACCGAGTTGTTATTGAAAGCCGCCAGCCAGGAACCCAGCGTATTAAGCGATCCGGCACCCAAAGCCTTGCTTCTGGGGTTTGGCGATATCGGATTGAATTTCGAACTTTGGGTTTGGACCGATCATATCGATCAACGTAGCCAGATCAGAAGCGCGTTAAACTTTCGGATTGAATACTTATTTCGACGGCACGCTATTAAAATTCCCTATCATCCGACGAATAACCGTAACCTCTACCCTGCCACCGATGCGGCCGCCAACCTGATCAACGGTTCGCCGGAAGCGGCGAGCATGCCGTCCATACACAATGCTCTCATTGAGCTGCCTTATTTTCAGCATTTCGATGAGCTGGAAATACGCGAACTGATAGAAAAGGGATCGCCGCGTTATTTCAATCCTGGCGAAATTTTGGTTAAACAGGACGAATACTTTCCATTTTTTTGCGTCATGCTCAAAGGCGAGGTCGATGCGATATTCGAGAATGAGAAAGTCAGTCAGCGTTTGTTTAGCCTGCGACATCGCGATTTTTTCGGCGAACTGCCCTTACTCCTAAAGATTCCCTATCCAACATTGATGCGCGCAGTCGGCGAAGTCGTTTTGTTTACAATACCCGAGGATTACTTTGGGGACCTGTTAAGCCGTTATCCGCAAATCAAGGCCGCAGTTAGCGAAGAAATGCTAAAGCGGCAGGAATACATTCAGCTCTGTCAATCGTCGTTGAAAAAAATGGGTTTGCTCCCCGAAGAATTCGACAATAATCCGGTCACATGGCTAAAAAGCCGGCTCATGAAGCTGTGGGGGAATTGATCTTATCCATTTTTGCAGACAAGCCGTAATCTCGGTTGTTGCGGAGACTCGGATCATGCAATATGCCTAACCCCCGCGCCGGATAGAAGAAGTGTTTTTTCAAGTCCGGGCCGATGCGGTTTTCGCCGAGCGCTTCGCGCGTAAAAATGAAGGCGATGCCGCGATTGCCTAATTGCTCCGCCACGTAGCCGAAAGTGTGCAAAGGTCGGAATCGCCCATGGTATGCGCGTCTCCTGGGGACAAAATGCACGCCGATTCGACCCGCACCCCATACCGAAATCACAGCATCGGTCACTTCCAGTAGTCAGCGGGGGCAATTTTCTATTGGGTCACCATAGACATCGTTTCTTTTATTGGTGTTGTCCGGTAAAAACGAGTCTAACAGATAGCCATTGGCGCCGTGAGTTTCCACGCCGTCAAAACCGGCACTTTTGGCGTTTTCCGCGTCCTTGCGTTAAGTCTCGACGATACCTGGAATTTGCCATTGAGATAATCCGGATGCGAAACCCGGCCTACATGCCAAAGCTGTAGAAAAATTCGGCCGCCGGCGGCGTGAACGGCTTGGGTGACCTTGGTCCAGCCGTCGGTTTGTTCTTCCGACCAAATGCCGAGTGTGTCGGGATAGCCAACGCCTTGCGCGGAGACGCTGGTGGACTCACTTATCATCAGTCCGGTTTTCACTAATAATCTCACCCGACACTTGGCAATAATCTTAGCGCCAATCGTCAATGGTTTAAGGAAAACCGCACTGACCCGGGTATCGTTAATAATAAGACGCCTCTATAATCCGCTCTGGCATCCATCGCCCAACCAGCGCCAGCAGCCCTTCATTGGCTTGGTTGATCCCGGCGATTCAGCATCAAGTGAGCAAGGCGATTGCCGGCTTCAATCAAGGGATGGATCACAAAATTGGCGCCCGCTTTTAATAATTGCTGCTCTTCCACACCGTGATAACAAATACTGCTGATTTGCCCCGTGAAACCGCGCTTTCTAAGCTGAGCCACCGCGGTTAAGCGCACCTCGAATGCCGGCACCGTGAGGATGATGCCTTTAACCTTATGCAAGGGTAAACCGCTCCATAACTCAGTGTCCTCGGCGTCGCCGTAGAGCACGCGGCGGCCGGCGGCAAGATGATATTCCAGCACGGTAGGGTCGGCATCCAGGCCAACCACCCGCTGCTCTTGCTGGCACAGGGTTTTATATACCACGCCACCGGTTCGGCCCATGCCTATCACCAGCCATTCGGCGGCGCCGAACGAATCCGGCAGGCGGTCCGGATGGTCGGACTTTCTTTCAAAACGCACCAGCAGTGGCTCGACCCAGGAAAACAAGCGATGGGAATAGCGGTTTAACGGTGCGGCAATTGCCAGCGAACCAGCCACCGCCAAACTGATGATAGCGTTCCATTCCGCTGGCAACAGTTGAGCTTTGACGACCGCACTGGTGGTAATCAGCGAAAATTCGCTGTAAGTCGTCAAGGCCAAAGACGATACGAAAGCAGTACGCGCCCTGAGTCCGGCGACCACAAATAGACCAAAGAACAGCGCACCTTGCAACGGCAACAACGCCAGCAATTGCAAGGCGTCCATGATTTGTGCCTGGTTCGGTAAGTCACTGACACCAATCTGCAAGAAGAACGCCACCAAAAACAGCTCTTTCAAACCCCAGAGCCTATCGCTTAACTCCTTGATCCTGGGATGATTAGCCAACATCACGCCGGTCAACAAAGCACCAATATCGGCGGCAATACCGACACTTTCCGCGGCGACGCCGCCGGCCAGCGCCAGCGTTACCCCCAACAGCAATTTCAGTTCCGAAGATCGGCTGACCGACAATACCCGATGCGCTATCGGCCGTAACAGCGGCACCAGTAACAGAGCCAATGCCCATGGCGTAGGCTGCCTACCTTCCGCCAGGGCCAGCAAACCGATTGCCACGATGTCCTGCAAAATCAGGATACTCATGACATCCCGGCCATGCAGTGACGACAATTCACCGTTATCTTCCAACACCTTAATTGCCAACACCGTGCTGGAAAATGCCAAACTAAGGCCCAGCACCAAGCCACCGGTCACTCGCTGCTCTAGCCACAGAAATACCAGCGCCGAAATCAAAGCCATCAACATTAAATGCAAGCCGCCGACGCTAAGCACTTCGCGACGAATCAGCGAACTGGGCTTGAGTTTTAAACCGACCGAAAACAACAATAATTCAATACCGATCTCCGCCAAATGGTGAAGATCCGGCAATACCGCAATCCCCAAGGCATGCAATACATAACCAGCGACCAAATAACCGACCAGCGGCGGAAAAGACAGGCGGCTGGCTACCAAACCAGCGATATATGCCGTACTAATCCAGATTAATTCCATCATATCTATCAACCAAAATAAAAACGCCGTTTAATATATCGGGATCGTAACCTGTTTTAAAAGGTTACTGGCTAATTTTTAAACAGCTACGCCACTTGAGCCTGGAATTGCCGGACGATCACCGTACTACCGTTTTCGCGGACATGGCGAGTTTTTAGCGGCCCGAGCAAGCCCATTATCTGTACAGAAGGTTGATAGGCCGATTGTTTTACCGCATCATCCCTACAGATTCGCCCCATTTACCGGTACGCACCATGAAGCATCCAGAATTTCCGTTAACCGACGAGCTGATTTATCTCAACCACGCCGCTGTGGCCCCTTGGCCGAAGCGCACAAGTACAGCGGTGATTCAATTTGCCGAACAAAACTGCCAGTTCGGCTCGCATTACTATCTGGATTGGTTGAAAAAGGAAAATGAAATCCGCCGCCAATTGCAGGCCTTACTGAACGCACCCTCGGCCAACGATATTGCGCTGGTGAAAAACACCTCGGAAGCCTTGTCGTTTGTGGCATTTGGCTTACCCTGGCAAGCCGGCGACAACATCGTCTCCAGCAACGAGGAATTTCCCTCCAACCGCCTGCCCTGGCAAGCCTTGACCGAGCGCGGCGTCGAATTTAGAGAAGCCGATTTACGCAGTGCCGCAACCCCGGAAGATGCCTTGTTTGCGCTGGTGGATAGCAACACGCGCTTGCTGACCATCAGCTCCATCCAATTCGCCTCCGGCCTGCGCATGGATCTGGAACGCATCGGCGAATTTTGCCAGCAGCGCGGCATCCTGTTTTGCATCGACGCGATTCAAAGCCTGGGCGCGGTGCAATTTGATGTACAAGCTTATCACGCCGATTTCGTGATGGCCGATGGACATAAATGGCTATTCGGCCCGGAAGGCCTGGGGGTGTTTTACACCAACCCGGCCGCACGCGACCGGCTTAAGCTCAGCCAATACGGCTGGCACATGATGAAAGACACCCACAACTACGAAAACCTGCCTTGGGAGATCCATCCCAGCGCCCGCCGCTTCGAATGCGGCAGTCCGAACATGTTGGGGATTCACGCCTTGTCGGCCAGTTTGTCTTTATTGCTGGAAACCGGCATGCCGACCGTCGAAGCCCTGGTTCTGGAACGCAGCAACTACCTCCGCGACGCCATCAGCGCCAACGCCGAGCTGATTTTGCTGTCGCAGCGGCACAGCCGTTTGCAGTCCGGCATCGTCAACTTCAAACACCGATCCATAGACAATGAGGTGCTTTATAAGCATCTGCAAAAAAATGGTGTGGTCTGTGCTTTGCGTGGCGGCGGGATTCGCTTTTCAGCGCATTTTTACAATACATTGGCGGAACTGGACCGGGCGCTAATACTGGCCGCAGCCGTTTCGGAATAGCATTCGCCGAACTGTATTTGTACGAATATTCTCGCTAACTTTTGCCTGATTAAACGGGCCGAAGGCATAGATGGCCGCTTTGCCCAGACTTCCATAGCACCCGTGCGAGTTTCCGGCCGCTGCGAGGGCATCCTAAAAAGTCCCGGCGGCATATAAAATTCTCTCGCCCACGTCCCCCAATATCCCGAATACACATCCGGCGGCCGCGAAGACACCGCCAACCGGTTCGGCGGTGCCGCTACAAGAACCGGCTGCACCGCTGGACATCTCGAGATTGCCCTCCGAATGTTTTTACAAGCCAACGGCGCCCTTTAAGATGCGGTTGCAGCCGCGGGAAGTGCGGTCTAAGTCATTTGATGAACACGCCGCGGTCGATTGCCCCAACTATTGGATGACGGCTGCTAGAACAAAGGTTTTGTTACGGCGCAGGACCCGCTCCTGATTTTTTTTGTATAAAAATCGGCTGATGCGCTTGATCAATGGGCAGATTCTGCTTGACCGGCATCATCGGTTCTACCTTTCCCCTACCCCTTTGTGCAGTTTTCGCATGTTATCGGCTTCGTTAAACTCAGCCCTTAATGCAGTCCCCCCCAAAAAACAATTAGGAGAATTGAATGAAAAAGACACTGTTTCCGGCTATCGGAATGTTGCTTGCCGGTTTGGCAAACTCGGGCCACGCTGCCGTCACCACCATCGACTTCAACAGCATTGCTTTGCATCCCACTAACCATGAGATTTCAGTGCCCAAACCCTATCTGGAAGACGGCTTCAAGTTGACAACGCTGGCCGGGGTATCATTCCAGTTAAGCGGTGGAACCCTCTACGCGATCATGCCTTCCAGCCCTTATTGGACCGGTAGTGTCGGCTTATATTCCGGAGTGGTCACCAATCACGGTAGCGCCTTTTTGCTGGAAAAACAGGATGGCGGTTCGTTTGACTTGCTCAGTATGGACGCCGCGTCGTTTTGGACAATTGCCAGCGGCCGGCAGTTCTCGGTTTATGGCTACCCGCAAGCAGGCGGTTCCGTCAGCCAGTCATTCCTGCTTGACGCGACCACAAATACGCTGGAAACCCTTTATTTCAACGATTCCTTCAAAAACCTGAATAAAATTATCTTCAGCTCGACCTATGCCCAGGTTGACAACATCAAACTGGGCCTTCCTTCGCCGATTTCGGCCGTACCAGTTCCCAGCGCGGCATGGCTGCTGCTGAGCGGCTTAGGCTTCATCAGTCGACGTAATATGGCCAAGGCATTACGCTGGTCCCGTTAAACTCGACTGTATATACGACTGATTAATTGGTCGTATTTCAAGACCGTAAGGCTAAATCTACAGGGCGGCAATAGACAAAGGCATATTTCGCCCTATGACAGCGGTTTACATGCGGCGCAATACCGTCAGGCTATTGCGCCCTTGACAACGAACCACCATCAATCGGCAAAACAATCCAGCCATCAATCCCGGATTAATCCAGCCAAAGCAATAGCAAGTCTCCCAACAGAAAAGCCTTCTTGATCAACAAATTCGATTGAGCTTTATGTTTTCTTAACGAATATCCCAAGAATTTTTACGACATTTTTACCCACCAATCTGTAGATTAAGACTCAGGCGATCAGCGGCAAAACCGCCAAAAATCTTGGACTGTTTGCCGTATTCGCCTCGTCTAAAAAATGCTTAAGCATCTTTGCAAGAGGTCTATATGAGCGGGATTTATCTATTAAGCGGCGGCTTGGCGCTGCTGGTGTTTATCTATCTGGTGGTCGCTTTGTTTTATCCGGAGAAATTCTGATGAACGAAACCGGCTTTCTACAAATTTTTATCTATCTTTTAGCCTTACTCCTGCTGAGCAAGCCATTGGGAGCTTACATGGCACGGGTGTATCAAGACGAATCCATCGTCGCCAACACCTGGTTCGCCGTGATTGAACGCGGGCTATATCGGCTCTGTGGCATCCAGGCCGAGCAAGATATGCGCTGGCAGCAATACGCAGGAGCATTGCTAGTCTTTAACTTGCTGGGTTTACTGGTGGTTTATGCCTTGCAAACCTGCCAAGACCTGTTGCCACTCAATCCGCAGGCCCTGCCGGCCATCAGCACTGACTCAGCTTTAAATACCGCCATCAGTTTTGCCACCAACACCAATTGGCAAGGTTATGCCGGTGAAGCCAGCATGAGTTACCTCACGCAAATGCTGGGTTTAACTGTGCAGAACTTTTTGTCGGCAGCCAGCGGTATGGCGGTGTTGGTGGCGCTGATACGCGGTTTCAGCCGGCGTAACACCAATAGCATTGGCAATTTCTGGGTGGATATGACCCGCTCGACCTTGTATATCTTACTGCCATTGTCGTTGCTACTGGCCGTCGTCCTGGTGGGGCAAGGCGTGGTGCAAACCTTTGATCGCTACGCTACCGTCAAGCTACAAGAACCGCAGACTTACTCGGCGCCAGCGCTTGACGCGGATGGACACGCTGTGCTGGATGCACAAGGCCAACCCCTCACTCAAACCCAACAAAGCCAGGAACAAACCCTGGCCTTGGGTCCCGCGGCCTCGCAAATCGCCATCAAGCAGCTCGGCACGAACGGCGGCGGATTTTTTAATGCCAATTCGGCTCACCCTTACGAAAATCCCACCCCGCTGAGCAATTTTTTGGAAATGCTCGCCATCCTGTTAATCCCCGCCGCACTTTGCCATACCTTTGGCTTTCTGGTCGGCGATAGCCGGCAAGGCTGGACGCTATTGGCGGCGATGACCTTGGTGTTTGTGGCTTTGATTTTCGTGACTGTGCCTGCAGAACAACACGGCAATCCGGCACTGACCAGCTTGGGTGTGGATCAAGCCGCCTCCAATCAACAGCCTGGCGGCAATATGGAAGGTAAGGAAGCTCGCCTCGGCATCGTCAATTCCGCACTATGGGCGGTAGCAACCACCGCCGCCTCCAACGGCTCCGTGAACGCGATGCACGACTCGTTCACCCCCATCGGCGGCATGATACCGATGTGGTTGATACAGCTCGGCGAAGTGATCTTCGGCGGCGTCGGCTCCGGCCTATACGGCATGCTGGTGTTCGCGCTGGTCGCCGTGTTTATCGCCGGTTTGATGATAGGCCGCACCCCGGAATATTTAGGCAAAAAAATCGAAGCCTTCGAGATGCAGATGGCGGCGGTGATTATTTTGATTCCCCCGCTCCTAGTGCTGGGCGGCACGGCATTGGCGGTGATGACCGAGGCCGGGAAAGCCTCCATCCTCAATCCCGGTGCCCACGGTTTCAGCGAAGTGTTGTATGCCTTGTCGTCTGCCGGCAATAACAACGGCAGCGCCTTCGCCGGCCTGTCGGCCAATGTGCCGTTTTATAACTACTTGCTGGGCCTGGCTATGCTGGTATCGCGTTATGGGTTGATGATCCCGGTATTAGCCATCGCCGGTTCGCTGGCCGCCAAAAAACACGTGCCGGTCGGCCCCGGCACCTTACCCACCCATACGCCCTTGTTCGCGGTATTGCTGATTATCACGGTGTTAATGGTCGGTGCGTTGACCTTTGTTCCCGCACTGGCCTTGGGCCCTATCGTTGAGCAGTTACACATGCACGCTCATCCTTGATTTCCAAACAGGTAAGCATATGACTCACAAAGCGCTCTCTTCTTCTTTATTCGACCCTGACCTGCTCAAGCAAGCGGTTTGGGAAGCCTTTAAAAAGCTAACACCGCAACAACAGTGGAAAAATCCGGTGATGTTTGTGGTGTATCTGGGCAGTTTGTTAACCACGCTGTTGTGGCTGCAAGCCTTGGCCGGTGATAGCGAAGAACCGGCTGGATTTATTTTAACCATCACTATCTGGTTATGGTTTACCGTGCTGTTCGCCAATTTCGCCGAAGCCGCCGCGGAAGGTCGCAGCAAGGCGCAGGCGGCCTTTCTGCGCACCGCCAAGCGTGATATTGCCGCCAAGAAGCTGGATGACCCGCGTTATGGCAGCAACTACACCAAAATCGCCGGCTCCAATTTGGTAAAAGGCGATGTGGTGCTGATCGAAGCCGGGGATTTCGTCCCTGGCGATGGCGATGTCATCGAAGGCGTGGCCTCGGTGGACGAGAGCGCCATCACCGGCGAAAGCGCGCCGGTGATCCGCGAATCCGGCGGCGATTTCAGCTCGGTCACCGGCGGCACCCGGGTATTATCGGATTGGCTGGTGGTGCGGATTTCCGCTAACCCCGGCGAGACCTTTCTGGACCGGATGATTTCCATGGTGGAAGGTGCGAAACGGCAGAAAACCCCGAATGAAATTGCCTTGACCATCTTGCTGGTAGCGCTAACCTTAGTGTTTTTAATGGCCACAGCAACCTTGCTGCCCTTCTCGCTGTACAGCGTGGAAACGTCTGGTGCGGGCCGCCCAATTTCGATCACCGTGCTAGTGGCCTTATTGGTGTGCTTAATTCCGACCACTATCGGCGGCTTGTTGTCCGCAATCGGCGTGGCCGGGATAGGGCGGATGATGCAGAAAAATGTCATTGCCACCTCCGGACGCGCGGTGGAAGCGGCCGGCGATGTCGATGTGTTGTTGTTGGATAAAACCGGCACCATTACTTTGGGTAATCGGCAGGCCGCGGCATTCATCCCCGCCAAGGGCATCAGCGAAAAACAGCTGGCCGATGCCGCGCAACTGGCCTCGTTGACCGACGAAACCCCGGAAGGCCGCAGCATCGTCGTGCTGGCCAAACAAAAGTTTGGTTTGCGCGAGCGCGACGTGCAATCCTTGGGCGCCACCTTTATCCACTTCAGCGCCCAGACCCGGATGAGCGGCGTCAATTTGCAAGGCCGGCAAATCCGCAAGGGTGCCGAAGATGCGATTAAGCAGTATGTGACCGAGCAAGGCGGCCGCTTTCCCGACGAAATCCAGAAAATGGTTGTCGACGTGGCCCGGCGCGGCAGTACGCCGCTGGTGGTAGCCGACGGCAAACAGGCCCTGGGCGTGATCGAATTAAAAGACATCGTCAAAGGCGGCATCAAGGAACGCTTCATCGAACTGCGGCAAATGGGCATCAAAACCATCATGATCACCGGCGATAATCGCTTGACCGCTGCGGCGATTGCCGCCGAAGCCGGCGTCGACGACTTTTTGGCCGAAGCCACGCCGGAAGCCAAGCTGGCTTTGATTAGGCAGCATCAAGCGGATGGACGCTTGGTAGCCATGACCGGCGACGGCACCAATGACGCACCGGCGCTGGCACAAGCCGATGTCGCGGTGGCAATGAATAGCGGCACCCAGGCCGCCAAGGAAGCCGGGAATATGGTCGATCTGGATTCCAACCCGACTAAACTGATCGAGATCGTCGAGACCGGCAAACAAATGCTGATGACCCGTGGAGCGCTGACTACCTTTAGCGTGGCTAACGATGTAGCGAAATATTTCGCCATCATCCCCGCAGCCTTTGCCACCACCTATCCGGCGTTGAACGTGCTGAACGTCATGGGCTTGGCGACACCGGCCAGCGCGATCTTATCGGCGGTAATATTCAATGCGTTGATTATCATTGCCCTGATCCCGCTGGCTTTAAAAGGCATTAAATACCGGCCGCTCGGCGCCGAAAAGCTATTGCAAAACAATTTGCTGGTCTACGGTGTCGGCGGCTTACTGGTACCGTTTATCGGCATCAAGGCGATTGATTTAGTCCTAGTAACGATGAATCTGGTTTAGGGAGAACAACATGACAAGCTATTTCAGACCTGCTGCCACCCTACTGCTGTTAATGACCCTCCTCACCGGTGGCCTTTATCCGGCGCTGGTCACTTTACTGGCGCAAAGCATTTTTCCAGCCCAAGCCAACGGTAGCCTGATACAAGACAAACAAGGCCAAGCCATCGGCTCTGCTTTAATCGGTCAAAGCTTCAGCCAGGCCCGCTATTTTTGGGGCCGGCCGTCGGCAACCGCGCCCTACCCTTACAATGCGGCGGCGTCGGGCGGCTCCAATCTCGGCCCCACCAATCCGGCTTTAAGCGATGCGGTCGCCCAGCGCATTCAGGCCTTGCAGCAACTTGACCCTGACAATCATGCGCAGGTGCCGGTGGATTTGGTTACCGCATCAGCTAGCGGCTTGGATCCGCACATCAGTATTGCGGCGGCCCATTACCAAATCAAGCGCGTGGCCAAAGCGCGCAAGTTGCCGGAAAGCGTCGTGATAGCATTGGTCGAATCGCATAGCGAGCCAAGGCAATGGCGGGTATTCGGCGAACCCAGGGTGAATGTCTTAGGCTTAAATCTGGCTTTGGACGCCGCTGCGCAAACTGCTCAACCATGAACGAACCACGCCTGGACCCCGACCAACTACTGGCCCGCGTCGAACGCGACAAAGCCAAGGCCAAGCGCGGCCGCCTGAAGATTTTTTTCGGCGCGGCGGCCGGGGTCGGTAAAAGCTATGCCATGTTGCTGGCGGCGCGCGAACGCCGCGCGGAAAATCTCGATGTGATTGTCGGCCTGGTGGAAACCCATGGTCGCGCGGACACCGAAGCGCTTTTGGCGGGCTTGGAAATCCTCCCAACCCGCAAGATCGACTACAAAGGCGCCGTGTTGCAGGAGTTTGATATTGATGCGGCCTTAAAACGCCGGCCGGCCATCATTCTGGTTGACGAACTGGCGCACACCAACGCCCCCGGCTCGCGCCACCCGAAACGCTGGCAAGATATTCGCGAATTGTTGGAAGCCGGGATTGATGTGTATACCGCGCTGAACGTGCAACATCTGGAAAGCCTGAACGACGATGTCGGCCAAATTGCCGGCGTCCGCATCTGGGAAACCGTGCCGGACACGGTATTCGAGGATGCCGACGAAGTCGAACTGGTGGATTTGCCGCCGGATGAATTGCTGCTACGCCTGCGAGAAGGCAAAGTTTATCTGCCGCAACAAGCCCAACACGCAATTCAGAATTTTTTCCGCAAAGGCAATCTGATTGCCCTGCGCGAACTGGCCTTGCGGCAAACCACCAATCGCGTCGATGCGCAAATGCTGGATTACCGGGAAGACAATGCCATCCGCGAAGTCTGGCAGGTCAACGAACGGCTGATGGTGTGCATAGGCCCGAATGTGCTGGCCGAGCGCCTGGTCAGAGCCGGCAAGCGCTTGGCAACCAGCCTGCGTTCAGCGTGGATTGTGGTGTATGTGGAAACCCCAGAACTGGCGCGCTTGCCCGCCGAAAAGCGCGACGGCATTTTGCGGGTATTACGGCTGGCGGAACAGCTTGGCGCCGAGACGGTGACGCTCAGCGCGCCGGAGATGAGCGAAGCGCTGATCCGTTTTGCCCGCGAGCGCAATATCAACAAAATCGTGGTCGGTAAACCCAGCCGGCGCGGCTGGCGACGCTGGCTGTTGGGTTCGGTGGTGGATGTATTGATCAGCCACGCCCACAATATCAATATTTACCTGCTGGGCAGCCCGCAACTGGGCGAACGCGAGGAACTGGAAGCCGAGCTGTCTTTATTCAAGAAAACCCCGCTGCCCGGCCTGCGGCAACGCATTCCCAGTAAGACTCGCCGACGCTATCGCGGCTATCTGTGGGCGATGGCGGTGACCTTGCTCTGCACCGCCGTGGGTAAAATGTTGTTCGGCAAGGTGGAACTAGCCAATGTGGTGATGGTGTATTTACTCGGTGTGGTGTTTGTCGCCACCCACTTCGGGCGCGGGCCGTCGGTGTTGGCGTCATTACTCAGCGTCGGCGTATTCGATGTGCTGTTCGTGCAGCCTTTCTATAGTTTGTCGGTAGCCGATAGCCAGTATTTGATCACTTTACTGGCCATGCTGGTGGTGGCTATTGTCATCAGCAATCTGATGGTCAATGTCCGCGCGCAAGCCAAGGTTGCCGCGCATCGCGAACGCCGCGCCGCGGCCTTATACGCGATGAGTAAGGAGCTGGCGGTGGCGCAAAGCGAACGGCAAATCGTCGCGACCGCCGTTAAACATTTATACGCCGAATTCAGCAGCCGCAATGTCATTTTATTTGCCAACCCGGCCGGACGTTTGATCTATCCCAAACAACACAGCCTGCCTCAATCATTGCGCGGCGCCGATTTGAGCGTGGCGCAGTGGGTCTACGATCACAACGAAATGGCCGGACACGGCACCCATACCTTACCTGGCAGCGCGGCGATTTATTTCCCAATTCAAGACGAAGACAAAGCCATCGGCGTTTTGGCGCTGTTACCGGTCAATTTACGCCGGGTGTTTTTGCCGGAACAACAAAAATTGCTGGAAACCTTTTTGCGGCAGATCGGCCAAGCCGTCGCCCGTTTACGCTTTGCCGAACAGGCCAAGTCGACGCAATTGCAAATTGAGGCCGAACGATTGCGCAACTCCTTACTCAGCGCGATTTCTCACGATTTACGCACCCCGTTATCGACGATTATCGGCTCGGCCAGCGCCTTGGTTGAGGACGACGGCCATTTACAGGCCCAGCATCGGCTGGAACTCGGCCGTGCCATCTATGATGAAGCCGAACGCATGGCCAATTTGGTGAACAACATTCTGGACATGGCCAGACTCGACGCCGGTGTGGTGGAATTAAACAAACAGTGGCATCCTGTCGAAGAAATCATCGGCACCGTGCTGACGCGTTTGCAAAAACACCTGGCCCGACGAAAGGTCAGCGTCAGCTTGCCGCCCGGGATTCCGCTGGTGTTTGTCGATGCGGTGATGATCGAGCAAGTGCTGATCAATTTATTGGAGAACGCCGTGCGCTATACCGCTGCAGGCTCCGAACTTGAAGTGTTTGCCCAAAACGTCGGCAATACCATGGAAATATCGGTCGCCGATCACGGCCCCGGTATTCCCAAAGGTCTGGAGGATAAATTGTTCGAAAAATTTTACCAAGCCCGCCATGAATCGGCACAAAGCGGCGTCGGCTTGGGGCTGGCGATTTGCCGGGCCATTGTTGAAGTGCATGGCGGCCGGATTCGTGCCAGCAATAAGCCCAGTGGCGGGGCCATATTTACCTTAACGCTACCCAACGACGAATCGCCGCCCCTTATGGAGCCGGAGGAATGAACGCAACCCCACTGGATTTGGGCCATGGCTAAAACGCATCCCGTCATTGTCGTGATCGAAGACGATCCGCCGATACGGCGCTTTTTGCGTACCAGTCTGGCAACGCACAATTTTGCGGTATTCGAAGCGGAGACCGGCAAACAAGGCCTGATTGAAGCCGGCGTGCGTAAACCGGATTTGCTGATTCTGGATTTAGGCTTGCCGGATATGGATGGCGTCGAGGTGATCAAGAGCGTGCGCGGCTGGTCGGCCATGCCTATCATCGTGCTGTCGGCTCGCAGTAACGAACAGCAAAAAATCGACGCCTTGGACGCCGGCGCGGACGATTATCTAACCAAGCCGTTTGGATTTGGCGAACTGTTGGCGCGTATCCGGGTAGCCTTGCGGCATGCCAGCCGGCCTGCGGAGCATACACAAGACGAAGTGTTTATCGTCGATGCACTGAAAGTGGACTTACGCAACCGGGTAGTCAGCGTTGATGGCAATGAAATTCATCTGACGCCGATTCAATACCGCTTGCTCTGCGTGCTGATTAAGCATGCCGGCAAAGTTTTGACGCATCAGCAAATTTTGAAGGAAGTTTGGGGGCCGTCGTATCAGGAAAATCCGCATTATTTGCGGATTTACATGAGCCAATTGCGGCAAAAGCTGGAAAGCGATCCGACTCAGCCGAAATACCTGCTGACTGAGTCGGGCGTGGGGTATCGATTTAAAGTGGGTTAAGCGAATATCGCCGTCTGATGGCCGCAGTGCGAAAGCCGAATCAATATCCCACTTCTACCCGGTTTCTACCGCGTTGTTTTGCTTGATACATCGCAGCGTCGGCACGTTTGATCAAGGATTCCGGGCTATCGCTACCTTTTAAGGCAGCAACGCCCAAACTGGCGGTCAGATTCAACACATCCATGCCATAGGCCAAGGTATGCGATTCAATATCTGCGCGGATGCGTTCGCCTATGACCATCGCACCGTCGATGTCGGTATCGCTCAGCAAGATCACAAACTCCTCGCCGCCGTAACGAAACACCGCATCACTGCCCCGCACCATATCTTTCAACCAGCCGGCCAATGAGGACAGAGCCAAGTCGCCGCAAGCATGCCCGTAATCGTCGTTGATATGCTTGAAGTGATCGACATCCACAAAAATCACCGACAAATGCTGCGAGTTGCGATGCGCACGTTTGATTTCGCGCAGCAAACAGTCGTTAAACGCCGTGCGGTTGTTGGTTTTGGTTAATGGATCGGTAAACGCCATTTTCAATGCTTGTTGGAACAAGGTGGCATTTCTTAGTGGGTAAATCAGGCAGCACAACAGGCTTTCCAGCATTTTCAGCTCATCTTTGCTGAAGCGATTGCTGCGGGTTAGTTTCAACTCGCCCAGCTGCTGCTCTTCGACTTTCAAGGCATAATTGCAAGAATGACGGGCCATCACGCCGCGTTTGAACTCCAAATCAAACTCTTCGTTGATGTATTCAACGCCGTTGTGCGGAATAGTGTTTTGAATTTTATTGCAGAAAATACTGATCAGCTCGTTGAATTCCAATGAAGTCTGCAAGGCACTACTGATATCGTAGTGATGCAAATTGACAGCGGTGGACGCTTCAAAGGTTTTGTTACTGACTATCGCTAAATCGGCTGCTTTATCTCTCATGACGGTTCCCCGAGTCTTGAATCAAACTTCAAGGAGAATAAAGCCAAGAGCGTGCCAATTATTTTAATACGATAAAATACAATAACTTAACAACAAACAATTGCAAAATATCTCAGCAAGCGGCAATTTTCCGCCGCTTAGCTGCCGCCAACTACCTTTGCCGACTTTTAAAACAAACCCAACTGCACTTGCGCGACTTCTGACATCATTTCCCGCGACCAGGGCGGGTCTAACACCACTTCGACATCAACCGAACTGACGCCGGGCAAGGCGCGGATGCATTTCTCGACATCGCTTTGGATCACCGGACCCATACCGCATCCGGGCGCAGTCAAGGTCATCTGAATATGCACATTGTTACCGCCATCGGCGTTGGGCTTGGCGCTGCAATGGTAAACCAAACCCAAATCGACGATATTGACCGGAATTTCCGGGTCGTAGACGGTTTTCATCACTTCCCAGCAATTCTTTTCGACGGCTTTGCTGTCGGTTTCCGAGACCAAGGTATGCAGATGTTGGGTTTCCTTGCCCAAGGCATCGGCATCGATACCGGCAATCCGCACCATATGGCCGTAATCGGTCACCACGGTGTAATTGCTGCCCAAAGCCTGGTGTATCGTGACTTCCTGGCCTTTACTCAAGGTGCCGTGGTTACCGTCCGGAATAGTGACGATGTTGACGTCGCGGGTTAAAAATACAACTTCTCTGTCTGCCATAAGTTTCTTAAGGTTTAAAAGTTTGGGCGTCAATAATTTGACCGGTCTTGCCGATACTGGCGTCGCTAAATAGGTAAACATACAGCGGGTCCAGACTGCTCATGCTCGGCAGTCTGGTTTTATCTTCGGCTGGGAAAGCTTTCTTCCGCAACGGTGAATCCACCGGTCCCGGTACCAAAGTATTAACACGGATTTTTCCTGCTGCTTCCAGTTCCGCGGCCAGAATACCTGCTAAGCCTTCCAGCGCAATTTTCGCTACGCCGTAGGCACCGGAATAGGCCTGGACTTTACGCGCCGAGGAATCGGAGATAAACACGATGGAAGCATGCTCGCTGCGTTGCAGCAAAGGCAACAACACCCGGCACAGCAGGAAAGGCGCACTGAGGTTGACGTTTAAGGCATGTCCCCAATCCTTGGTTTTGTAGTTGGCGATGGGGCTGTAGGCGCTGAATTCCACCGCCCCATGCAATACGCCATGCAAAGCACCATAGCGTTGTTCGATTGCCTCGGCCATTTCTTCGTATTGCGCTTCACTGGCGCCGGCCAAATCAAAGGGGTACATCACCGGTTCCGGACCGCCGGCAGCCACGATCGCATCGTAGATTTTTTCCAGCTTGGGAATGCTTTTATCCAGCAAAATGATTTGCGCGCCCTGGCCGGCTAAAGCCAGCGCCGCCGTGCCGCCCAGACCGCCGCCGGCACCGGTGATGAGTAAAACCTTATTGCTTAATGACATAAATTAGCGTGTATCCATTCCATCAATTGTGGCGGCTGTTCGATCAGCGCGTCGGCACCCCAGGTGTAGGGTTGGTCGTCGCTTTGCAAATAGCCGTACAAGGCCGCCAGAGTTTTCATATTCGCGCGCTTGCCGGCGGTAATGTCGTGTATCGCGTCGCCGATATACACGCAATTTTCCGGCGCCACGCTGGCCTGCCGACACCCGGCCAACATCGGTTCGGGATGCGGCTTGCTATTGGCGGTGGTATCACCGCTGATAATGCAGGCGGCCCGTTCCGTAAGCTGCATCGCGTCCATCAACGGCACGGTAAAACGGGATCTCTTGTTGGTCACCACACCCCATTTCAAGCCCAGTTGTTCGATCGCCGTCAGGCTTTCGGCTATACCTTGAAAGAAGCGGCTGTGTTCGGCGATATTCTGCTCGTAGCTGTCCAGCATAAAAGCCAGCATCCGCTGCGCCAGACTCTCGTCCACGCTCACGCAATGCTTGATCATCGGCATGGCGCCATGGGAAATGAAGGGCCGCACTGACTCTGTCGGCGCTTCCGGAAAACCATGGGCCAGCAGCGTCTTATTCAAACAGGCGATCAGATCGGGCGCGGTATCGACCAAAGTACCGTCCAGATCGAACAATACGCAATCCAGTTTAAATCCGCTCATGCCGCCTTACTCAGGACGCTGAAACGCAGCGATGTAATTGACGCCGATGTCTTTACCCAAACTAAAACGCTTGCTGAATGGGCTGTATTCAATACCGACCATGCCTTGTAACTCAAGCCCTACGCTTCTGGCCATCTGCCCCAATTCGGAAGGTTTGATAAAGGTTTTGTACTCGTGTGTGCCTTTGGGTACCATTTTCAGCACATGCTCGGCGGCGACGATTGCCAGCAACCAGGCTTTGGGGACCCGGTTCAAAGTCGAGAAAAACACCATGCCGCCCGGCTTAACCAGCGTTGCGCAAGCGGCGATGACGGATGCGGGGTCTGGTACGTGTTCCAGCATTTCCATACAGGTGACATGGTCGAAGCCGGCCGGTTGTTCATCGGCGAGTTGTTCTGCACTGATTTTCCGGTAACTCGCATTCACACCGGTTTCCAAGCCATGCAAATCGGCAATATCCAGCAAGTCTTCACTTAAATCCACACCCAAAGCATCCGCACCAGCTTTTGCCAAACCTTCGGTAAGAATCCCACCGCCGCAACCGACATCCACCACCCGCTTCCCAGGCAAATCAGCGTATTGCTGAATAAACTGCAAGCGCAAAGGATTGACGTCATGCAAGGTTTTAAACTCGCCGTTTGGATCCCACCAACGCTCGGCTTGCGAGCCGAACTTATGAATTTCATGGGGATGTACGTTTTCTGTCGCTGTCATAATGCCAACCTGTTCATAGGGCTATAGTTTACTGTATTACTAGGTTATTCGTCATGCGCCAACTTCCGACCCTGATTTTGAATTCAGTACCACGGCTTAAATGGCCTTTAACAAGGCCTCTCGGCGACTTCCAAAAAAGCTGTTAATTCGCTGGATGTTCTTGCAAGCGTTCTTGCCAAAGTGTGATTTTTTGTCGCAAAGCCGGAACATCAAACGAAGTCAATTCGCGCTTACGCAGTAATTGTTTGCCGTTAACCCAGACATCAGTCACCTGATGCCGGCCGGCGGCATAGACGATCTGCGCCAGCGGATTGAACAAGGGTTGAGTTTCCAGCTCGCTCAGATCTATAGCCACCACGTCGGCCGCTTTGCCGATAACGAGTGAACCGATTTCGGCGTCCAAACCCAAGGCCTTGGCGCCGTTAATGGTCGCCATTTCAAGCGCTGTCGTCGCCGATACCGCGCTGGCATCACCCGCTACGCCCTTACCCAGCAAGGCGGCGGTGCGCATTTCCGACAGCATATCCAGATCGTTATTGCTGGCCGCACCGTCGGTGCCCAAGGCCACATTGATGCCTGCCGCCAGACACTCTGCCACCGGACAAAAGCCGCTAGCCAATTTCAAATTGGATTCCGGGCAATGCACGATGTGACCGCCGGTCTGCGCGTAAAACAGGATGTCTTCACTAGATAGTTGCGTCATATGCACCGCGATGAACGACGGCGTCAGCAAACCCAATTCATGCAAACGTTGTAGCGGCGTTTGGCCGCTTTTGGCTTTTTGCTCGTCGACTTCGTGCGCGGTTTCGTGCAGGTGCATGTGCACGGTCAGATTCATCTCGTCGGCATAGGTGATGACATTACGTAACGGTCCGTCCGACACGGTGTATGGCGCATGCGGCGCAAACGAGGTGCTGATCAAGGTTTCATGCCGGAGTTGCTCATGCAGCGCCAAACCCTTGGTCAGATAGGCGTCCGCGTTTTCCGCCCAGACGGTCGGAAAATCGAACACGATCAAACCAATATTGGCACGAATGCCGTGCTGTACGGCTTGTTGCGCGACAATTTCCGGGAAAAAATACATATCATTGAAACAGGTCGTGCCACAACGCAGCATTTCGGCAATCGCCAGATCGGTACCATCCCTGACAAACGTCTCGCTGACCCATTTTTGCTCAGCCGGCCAGATATGATTTTGCAGCCAGTCCATTAGATGCAGATCGTCGGCAATTCCGCGCAGCAATGACATCGCGGCATGGGTATGGCAGTTAATCAAACCCGGAATCAGCGCATGCCGGTCCAACACTTCGACCTGTCGCGCTTGGTACTTTGACATAGCCTGCTCGATCGGTAACAAATCGACAATTCTGCCGTCATCTATCACAAGACTGGCATGCTCATGGATTGCGGAGGCCGGCTCAACCGGTATAATCCAACGGGCTTGAATGAGAAGGTCGACCAGCATGGGTTCTCCCGATATGCAAAGCGGCAATTATACCTCGTAAGCCGGCTTGCTCGCCTGCGGAGAAACTTGTTGTGGCCCAGGCTATTCATCAGCAACCTATGGACGGCCAGATCTTTATGAGCAGCAACCAAACTGTCGCACCTGCGACTATCCTGATTGTGGACGACACGCCGGAAAATATCACGACCCTTGGCGATCTCCTTAAGCCCTACTGTAACGTGCGTGTTGCCATCAATGGTCCGCGCGCGCTGGCCTTAGCCAACGCCGATCCACATCCCGATTTGATTTTACTGGACGTCATGATGCCGGAAATGGACGGTTACACGGTGCTGTCTCGCCTACGCAAAAACCCTGCGCCCCGCCATCGTGTTGGCACGGATTCGCAGCCAACGGGAAGTAAATATCCCCCGGCAGTAAGCGCAAAAACACCTTAAAATAGCTCCCGTATACCGGACTGCCGCCGCATCTGATTTGCCTTTTCAACGCAAATTGGCCACGCTTTTACCCCAAGCGCATTCGGAGAAGTATCAATTGCCGAGCATTTCAGTGCCTCCTCAAAACTTTATTCTTTAGATTTAGACGACATCATCATGACTACAACCCAAAAACTTTCCGTGCAAGCGTTGCAATGGAGCGGACATAGTTTAAAAGTGCTGGATCAACGCTTGCTGCCAGAAACCATCGCCTACGACGAATACAGCGACGCCGCCGGCGTTACCGAGGCCATTGCCTCGATGCGGGTACGCGGCGCCCCGGCCATCGGCATCGCCGCTGCTTACGGCGTAGTGCTATCGGCGATGCGGCATTATCCGCAAGCCGATTGGCAAGCTGCCGTCGCCGAAGACATTCAACAACTCGCCGCATCCCGGCCGACGGCGGTCAATCTGTTCTGGGCTCTGGATAAGATGCGCAATCTGTTAGCGCAAAATCCACCAGAACCCATCGCGGCGCTGAGTCAATTGGCCGAGCAAATTCACGCCGAAGACATCGCCGCTAATCACGCCATGGGCGAACGCGGCGCCGATGTGATCGGCAACGCCAAGGCGGTGTTGACCCACTGCAACGCCGGCGCGCTGGCCACCGGCGGTTACGGCACCGCGCTGGGGGTGATTCGCAGCTTACACAAGCGCGGCCAATTGCAAAACGTCTACGCCGACGAAACCCGGCCTTGGCTGCAAGGCGCTCGTCTGACCGTTTGGGAGCTGGCGCAAGACGGCATCCCTGCCACGCTGATCGCCGATTCGGCAGCGGCCTGGCTGATGAAATCCGGCAAAATCGACTGGATCATCGTCGGCGCCGACCGGATCGCCGCCAATGGCGACGTCGCCAACAAGATCGGCACGTATTCGCTGGCGGTGTTGGCTAAACAGCACGGGGTAAAAATGATGGTCGCTGCGCCCTCTTCCACCTTCGATTTCAGTATGGAAAATGGCGAAAGCATTGAAATAGAACAACGCAATCCCAAAGAATTGCTTCCAGATTGTTACTTAGAGGAAGGCTCGTTGGTGAACGCCTGGAACCCGGTATTCGACGTCACCCCAGCCGCCCTGATTAGCGCCATCGTCACCGAACGCGGCGTAGTTATCGATCCCGGCCTGCACGGGGTAAGGAGTTTGGCACCATGTTAAATTTACCGCGCGGCAATAACCCTGTCTTTGCGCTGAACTGCTTGTGGCAGGGCGTGAAAATGCTCACCCACCCCGAACTGCGCAAATACCTGTTGATACCCTTGTTCATCAATATGGTGTTGTACACCGGCGCCTTCGTGCTGGGCTACCATTCGGTATCGGCTTTGATTCATTCCTTTATCCCGGACTGGTTGTCCTGGCTGAACTGGATTTTATGGCCACTGTTTTTTATCAGCTTTTTGGTGATCGGCTTCTTCACCTTCACCCTGTTTGCCAATCTGATCGCCGCGCCGTATTACAGCCAGTTAGCGGCGAAGACGCTGCAACTGATCAGCGGCGGCAGTGTCGTCAAAGCCGATTTACCTTGGGATAAGGTGTTTTTCGGGGAATTGCGCAGGGTCGGATATCTGTTGTTGCGGGTACTGCCCGTGCTGCTGCTGTTTTTAATTCCGGTGGTCAATTTGATCGCACCCTTCATATGGGCGGTATTTGCCGCCTGGGGCATCGCCATGGAATTTTTAGCCTACCCGCTGGAAGAACGCGGCCTGCCGTTTCCTGAGCAAAAACAATTCATGCAGCAAACCCGTTGGGGAGTATTAAGCTTTGGTGGTTTGACTGGCTTGGGCTTGACGCTGCCTATCGTCAATTTAGTGATGGGCCAAGCGGCTGTGATAGGTGCAACGATTTACGTGTACCGGCTAGCGGAAACCGAATCCCCAGCAGCAGAGCAACCGATTACTTAGTCGTCCCTGAAAAAGCCGATATTTTCCGAACACCAGCATTCAGGCCGACAATAAAAACGGCGCGCTCAATGGCCGCGCCAAAATCCGACATGGCGGTCTCCAAAAATGAGGCAAAAAAATCCTCAACTGCCTGAGGATCATACGGATATTGTGGCCAGCACCGCATAAGATGGCATGCATGGCATCGCCCAGTTCGCCTTTCAGGTAATTGCGGCCCAGCAATCCGTCGTTTTTGAGGTGCCCGATGACGGGTTCGATGGCATTGCGGCGTTTGAGGGCGCGTTTGAGTCGCCGGGTGTTTATTCCTCTCTTTTGCCGGGCTTTGTAAATGGTCACGTTCGGGACCTCGACACCACGGTATCCTAAATCCACAAAAGCTTCTTTTGCGCGTGTACCGCTTAGAATCTCCGCCTGTTCCAGACACGATTCCAGGGTGTGTCCATCGTAGGGATTACCGGAAAAGCTGCGGGCGCCGAGCACAAAATTACTTTTGTTGGTGACGGTGATGCCCACTTTGACGCCGAATTCATACTTCTTGTGGACTTTGCCTTTGGAAATGCATTCGACTTCCGTGGCGTGGAAACTGTACAGCTTGTTTTTATCCTGGGGTTGTTGGTTCAAAATCCGTTGGGTTTTCTCTAGCGTCTCTTTAAAAGCCAATTTGACTGCATCGGATTGATCCGTCAATTGGCGCTCGATATCTCGGTAAACCCGACCCACCAAAGTTTTGAGCTGTTTGAGCATTTTGCGTTTGCGCTTCATTTGCTTGGCATGACTGTACCGGTTCGCCATCATCAGCAAATAGGGGGCTTTGCGGTTGTAGTTCTGCCGTAGTGTAATCTCATGCTGCTCAGCCAGACGTACCATGTGCTGGCGACAGCGTTCATACAATTTTCCATCGGTCGGATACGTGATGGCTTTCTCTTGCACCGTGCTATCAACCGTCACCGATTCAAAATCCTGTTTCTTCACGGTCTTGCTGGCTACGCCAGCCTGGATCGTCACCGATAACATCCACTCGCAACCTTCTTCTCCGATCCGTTTTCGCCAATAGGTCAGTGACGTGGGGTGGCAAGGTATCTGGTGTTGGAAATACTCTTCGCCACAAAAATATTGCCAATAGGGATTTTCAAGCCACTGTGCCACGACCGCTTCGTCCGAGCGTGCAAACGCATGTTTGAGGTAATGAAGCCCGGCAATAAGACGCGTTGGCAACGCCGGAGCGCCTTGGTTCTCGGTAAAAAATTCACCGAACGCATCATCCAGTACTTTCCAATCGATCAAATTTGCCAGTTGGTAAAGCTCATGCTTCGGATTCAACAGGTCGGCCAGTGGTGTGTTGAATAGATCGATTTGGCCGCTACTTTCTTGGGATTTTGGCTTCATTTTCGATAAAAATTTGCAAGAAATTAATATCTATTTTACTAATTTCTTGCAATTATTGCCCGTCTTTTTCTTCAATTATTTATTGTGTTTCAATGCTTTAGCCGTGAATTTGTGGCTTTTCAGGGGCGACTAGCTATAGGCATGGATTGGTAAATGGGCTGTTTGCGCTCATAAATCTTGCTGCAGACGCCAAAATTAAGCGCCACTCGGGCAGTCTGCCGACATCCATTGCATAACCTCGCAGCGCCTAGCTCACATCGTAATTTTCCAGCCTGCACAGGCGATATTGCAGCGTACTTTTGAATCAAATCAAAAGCCATTGCTCGGGTTATTGCAGTGGATGGCAAGTCCGCCATATCCCCCAGCATAGTGTTAAACATCCTTGTAATTTCAGCTGAGCCTTTTGGCGCTCTATGACGGCAAACATGTCCGGCTAAATATTCATCGCACAGCACGCGTACTGAATAAGCGTTTTCAGAATTTGCCGCCTCTTGTTTTAACGTTAAGGCTTTTGCCTCTAATTTCGCTGCTTGGCTTCTAATACTGAATCCTTGCCAGAATCACGCTAGTTTTTCAAAGCCTCCCAGGCGACAATAGCCAATAGAAACGAAACAGCCAGCCAATGACCAATCGATACCTGCCGAAAGCATCCATCAACAAAGCTTCTATAGCGATAAATCAGGTTCTAACCTTCGCAGACAAACGTATTCCTGGGAAAAGCCATATCCCGCCCCGGTCGCAAAGCTTTTGCGGTGCGAGCGTCGAATTGCATTTGGTATAGTTTTTTTAACGAATGATGGCGCGCGTATAACCTAAATAAACCCATACTAAAACCTACACTACCCGCTAAAGTGCAGATAAATTTTTATAAGTGTCGATAATGTTTTAATAAAAAGAAAAAATATTATTTATATATCAAATATTTAAAAAATGAATAACCAGAAAACACAAGGCACCAAACAAGACGAGAAACTGCAACACACGCCGATGATGCAGGAGCGCATGTATATTGTTTTTCAAGGGGATTATTGACATTTCAACTTAAACCTACACTAAAACCTATACCAAGCAACAACTACCGAAGGCGGGCTAAATTACTTGAAAATCGTGTTTGATTTAACCTTGTGAACCGGCGCGATCAGTTCGGCTTGTCTTCAAGATACATGCATGCGGACATGCAGCCGTTTGCACCATTCAGCAGTAACAACGAACTATTGGATTTTTTACCGGTGGGCTTCCTGCACCTAATCTGCGTGTTTTTAGGCGTTTTCGGGTTTTTTACTATCTTGCTGGTTTGGGCTTGGCACAAGTGGTCTATCGACGTTTGATCATTGATATACAGCATCTAATCCGACTGGGTCGCTAACTATTAAACCGGCCCCGAACAGATGTTGCGTTCGCCCGGAGCCCGTTGAAAGCCAGACTTGCACTACCTTTCCACAGACTCCGGGCGATTAATATCTTAGGGATCGGCTGGCCCTTAGCAGCGCTTAATCGATAGTCATCCGTTGCCCGCTTTTTTTCAGCTTTTTCGCTAGATTCAGCGTCAATATGCCATTCTCATAGCGGGCTTTGCTGGCTTCCTCGTCAATCTCGGCGGATAGTTGAAAGCTACGCGACACTTCACCAAAATAACGCTCGCTGCGCAGCAATTTATCGTCTTTGTTTTCGGTATCCAGCTGGCTGATTTGCGCGCGGATGGATACCACGTTGCCGTCGATATCCACATGGATATTCTCTTTACCCGCGCCCGGAATTTCGGCTTGGACGATAAACTCCGATGGATTTTCCTTTACATCCACTTTGATTTGCGCCGGCAAACCGTCGCCGTGCAGCGGCTTAATGTAATAACCTGGGTTAACATCGCGAAACAGTTCGTCAAACAGACCGCGACTAACAAATGGGCTTAAGTTACTCATGTCGATTCTCCTCTTTGTTGCATGTAAAAACCTGAAGGGTTCTATGCCAATATGGTGTTAGACCACAAGAAATTCAAGAGAAAGACACTTAAAAAACAACAGACAATCGCTGCAAAAAATGGCTTAAAGAAGAGTTATAACTAAATCTGGAGTACAGCCGGACTTGAAGAAAGGTGGCGCCCTCTGCTGAAATGAGATTGTCGAGATCGAATACCAGCAAAATGAGAGACGCCATGAGTAAAGATAATGCAAAAGAGTGGGATAGCGCTAGTGCGCTCAACGACCCTTTGACAGATTTGTTGAAGATGGGCGCTAAGGCCTTGATCCAACAGGCCGTTGAGGCGGAGTTACAAGCGTTTCTGGGCGAATATGCCAAGGTGACCGATTTACGGGGCCGACAAACGGTGGTGCGTAATGGCTATTTGCCGGAGCGGGAAATCGTGACGGGTGTGGGTAACGTGACGGTCAAAATCCCCAAGGTTCGAGATCGTTCTGGCGGCGGGGTCAAGTTCAACTCGTCGCTAGTGCCGCCGTATGTTCGCAAGGCCAAGCGGGTGGAAGCGGCATTGCCCTGGCTGTATTTGCGCGGTATATCGACGGGTGACATGCAGGACGCCTTGTCGGTCCTGCTGGGCACAGAGGCGAAAGGCTTGTCGCCAGCGGTGGTCAGTCGTTTGAAAGCGCAATGGGCCGAGGATTATCAAGCCTAGCATCGGCGGGATTTGTCGAATCAGCGCTATGTGTATGTGTGGGCCGACGGTATTTATTCGACCCTGCGCGGCGAAGATGACCGCTTGTGTCTGTTGGTGATCATTGGTGTCAATGAGCACGGTGAAAAGCGGCTTTTGGCGCTCTCGGATGGCTATCGAGAATCCAAGGCATCCTGGCTGAGCGTGTTGCAAGATTTGCAGACTCGCGGTTTACAGGACGCGCCGAAACTGGCCACCGGCGATGGGGCTCTGGGTTTCTGGGCGGCGGTGAATGAAACCTGGCCGCAGACACGGACGCAACGCTGCTGGGTGCATAAAACGGCGAATGTGCTGGCTGCATTACCGGATTCGATTCAGGCTAAAGCCAAGGCTGGCTTGAAAAATATCTGGCTGGCAGAAACCAAAGACCATGCCAGCAAAGCCTTTGACAGCTTCCGGCGTGACTTTGAGGCCAAATACCCCAAAGCGGTCAATATTCTGGAAAAAGACCGTGAATCGTTACTGGCGTTTTACGATTTTCCCGCTGAACACTGGGTACACATCCGCACCACCAATCCGATCGAATCGAGCTTTGCGACCAT
This sequence comes from Methylomonas fluvii, assembly GCF_014850975.1. Classification (GTDB taxonomy): domain Bacteria; phylum Pseudomonadota; class Gammaproteobacteria; order Methylococcales; family Methylomonadaceae; genus Methylomonas; species Methylomonas fluvii. Next base: position 191,624 of record NZ_JACXST010000002.1, read on the forward strand.
TCGCCATCGGACAACGCGGACCAAGAACTGCGTGTCACGGAATTCGCTGCTAGGCCTGGTGTTCCAGTTGGCACTGACCGCCGAAAAAAGTTGGCGCAAGATACGCGGATTTAAACAACTACCGGATGTGATCAACGGCATTCGGTTTCAGGATGGCATTGCCGTCATTACTGAGTCGGATAAAGCGGCAGAAAATCAGCAGATCGCCGCCTGATTCAATTTGCCTATACACCAGATTTGACTATTTCTCCTTAAAGAACTAACGGCGCATTAGATATTTCGTTGGGATTCTCTTTATTTAATGCCGGAAAATGCTGTTGCAATTGCGTAGTGATTTGGGCAATCCCCTCACACGCCTAATTCGAATCAACCTGCCCTAAACTGCGCTTCCATCTGTTTGCAAACCCCTGCCCAAACCGCTTCGCCGACTCTGGCATGTATAGCGCGATCAGCGATAATCTCTACATCACGGTCTGCGAGCAACAAATAAATCAGCACGCCGGAGTTATGCTCGGTATCCCAAATTCGGCATTGCGAAAATACCTCAAGCGCACGTTGTCTCGGCGTCACACCTTGCAATAACTCGCCTATCTCTAATGCACTTTCCACGACAAAACGGATTTCGCCCAAGTGCAATGCTTCGCTTTCAGTGATTGCTGCTTCGATAGCTTGCAAACTGCGCAGGGGAAACGCCAGACGCACACGCCAGGGACCGCTGACAATATGCTTTAGAAATCTAATCACTTGCATAGCCTACCATCTCCCCGACGCACCGCCGCCCCCAAAACCGCCGCCTCCGCCGGAGAATCCGCCACCCGACCCGCCGCCAAAGTCGTTATCGTCGTAAAAATTATCGTTTTGCCGGCCTCGAAAAGCGCGCCTGCCATTGCTGAGCGACACCATAAATGCAAAAAATGCCGCAAGAAATACAACCAGCCAACCTGCGTTCAATAGCCAAGCGATAATGCCGACCACACTCCCATTGATTATCCCGCCGAGAAAGCTTCCAAACAGAGTCCGTAAAATCCAAGCACCGGCCACTGCCAGAAACACCAAGAGCGGCAGTAAGCGTTGCACTCGGCCGTCGACAAACGATGCTTGAGGGGCAGGCAGTGGCACACCATCGAATATTCCAATCAGGCTATCGACGCCGGCATTTATTCCTGCCGCGTAGTCGCCCTGTCGAAAATACGGAATCATGATGTCGTCAATAATCCGCTTGGCCAATACGTCCGGCACCACGCCCTCTAAGCCGTAACCCACTTCGATACGCGTGACGCGGTCGTCCTTAGCCAGCAATATCAGTATGCCGTCATCGACGCCCTTGCGGCCCAGGCGCCATTGTTCGACCACGCGAATAGCATATTGCGCAATGTCTTCCGGCTGGGTGCTGGCAACGATCAACACCGCAATCTGGCTGCCTTTTTGTTGCTCAAAAGCCTGTAAGCGTTGTTCCAGCTTGGTTCTTTGCTGTGCGGATAAGGTGGCGGTCAGATCGGTGACACGTTGTTCAAGATTAGGCACTACTTGCTCGGCATTTAAGGCCGTCGCAAACAGACAAGTCGCCAGAAAAACGGCGCCCCAAAACCCTGAAAACCCTGAAAACCCTGAAAACCCGGCCGTCTTCCACATCTTATTTACCAAAATCAACCACCGGCGCAGTCGAAATGGCTTTTTCGTTTTCGACCGTAAACGAAGGCTTGGTTTTATAGCCGAACAGCATCGCAGTCAGATTGCTGGGGAACGAGCGCACGGTGATGTTGTACTCCTTGATCGCAGCGATATAACGATTGCGCGCCACGGTGATGCGGTTTTCGGTACCTTCCAATTGCGCTTGCAGATCGCGAAAATTGGCATCGGCCTTCAGCTGCGGATAATTTTCCGACACCACCATCAAGCGCGACAAGGCTGAACTCAATTCGCCCTGCGCCGCTTGAAACTTGGCAAAAGCCTGTTCGTCGTTCACCAATTCAGGCGTCACTTGCATGCTGCCCACTTTGGCGCGCGAAGCCGTCACCGCTTCCAATACGTCCTTTTCATGTCCGGCGTAGCCTTTCACCGTGTTCACCAGATTCGGCACCAAATCCGCGCGACGTTGATATTGATTCAGCACTTCCGCCCAACCGGCGTTGATTTGTTCGTCTTGCGTTTGAAAGGTGTTGTAACCGCAACCAGGCAACATCAATGTCGCGATTAGAAGAAAAACCGTTACTATGTATTGCATCGTCCACTCCGTGAATAGAAAAATTTTAATAGTGGCAGCAGCATAACACGCAAGCATTTGCCCCACACCAAGCGTCCTTATGCCCGCTTCCGCAACACCAATAGCCGGTTATTGGCAGGCATGGCGTGGTCGGCCTCTAAGGCCAAACCGATGGTTTCGGCCAAGGCCATGATCGCCTCGAAATCCTTGATACCGCTGCGCGCATCCCGTTCTTTCAGCCATAGGTCGAAACGGGCATTGCTCTCGCTGGTATATGCACCGGCATAATTGAACGGGCCGTAGATACACATCGTCGCTTCGGCACTCAAATGCATCGCCAGCCGCTCGAATAGCAGCCCTACTTCGTCGCTGCTCATGATGTGCAAGGTATTCGCGGTAAATACCGCCTCGACCCGTGCACAAGGCCATTGCGAATCGACCACATCCAAACTGAGCGGCGGGAGTAGATTAACCAGTTGCGCCTCGTCCCGCCATAAATCGATCCCCGGCAGATTTTCCGGCCTATCGGTAGGCTGCCAGGTCAGATGCGGCAGATTCCCGGCAAAATGGCAGGCGTGCTGGCCGGTGCCGCTGCCGATTTCCCACACTGTCATCGGTTGGTCAAAGACCGTTTTGAGAATCTGTAAAATCGGTTCCTTGTTGTTCTCGCAAGCTTGAGAACACGGCTTCTGTGTCGTCATGGGTCATGGTTTGATGGTATTTTGATTCTTTAACTCTACTAAGATTAAAAATGGAAGTAAAACAAATCGCCAGCATGGCGCAAATCGATGCCGCCGAGTGGAATCGGCTGTGCGGACCGGACTACCCATTTCTACGCCACGAGTTTTTAGCCGCACTGGAACAAAGCGCCGCCGTTTGCCCGCAGACCGGCTGGGAAACCGCGCATTTATTGGTTTTCGACAACGAGAAATTATTGGCGGCATTGCCGCTTTATTTGAAAACCCATTCCTGGGGCGAGTATGTGTTCGATCAGCAATGGGCTCAAGCTTATCAGCAGCATGGCTTGGCCTATTACCCGAAATTAATCAGCGCCATCCCGTTTACGCCCTGTCAGGGACAGCGACTGCTATTCGCACCGGATGCAGACCAAACGGCAATCTCTACCTTGTTATTCCGCTTTATCCAACAACTTGCCGAACGACACGGCATTTCTTCCTGGCATTGTTTATTTCCCGAGCCTTCCCAACTTGAGCTGCTGAAATCTTTAGGTTTAAGCGTCCGCGAGGGCGTGCAGTTTCAGTGGTTTAATCGTGGCCACTCAACTTTTACGGACTTTTTACAAACGCTAAGCGCCGACAAACGCAAGATGATCAAGCGCGAACGGCGCCGGATAGCAGAACAAGGTATTGAAATGTTGCGTGTTTCTGGGCAGGCGGTTACCGACACCCAATGGCAGATATTTTTCCGCTTTTACGCAATGACCTATTTAAAACGCAGTTCCGAACCTTATCTCAACCTGGCGTTTTTCAAACAAATTGCGCAAACCATGCCTGAGCAGTTGTTGCTGGTTCTGGCAATTAAAGACGGTACGTATGTCGGCGCGGCCTTGAGTTTTATCGGTGCAGATACCCTATACGGCCGATATTGGGGATGCGAAGCGGAGTACAACGCGCTGCATTTCGAAGCCTGCTACTATCAGGGCTTGGATTACTGTATAGAACACGGCTTGGCGCGTTTTGATTCCGGCGCGCAAGGCGAACATAAAATCTCCCGCGGCTTCGAGCCGGTCACCACCTACTCTGCGCATTGGCTGCAGGATGCCGGCTTTGCCAAGGCCGTTGCGCAATTTGTAGCCCGGGAAAAGCAGGCGATTGCGCATTACAAACAAGACGCGGCGAATTACCTGCCGTTTAAACGCGTTCAGTAAAAATAAGCTGCTTCAGCCTTTTTCCAGCTCGGTTTGACAGGACAAACAATATTTACAGGCAATTGCCTGACGCCGCGCTTCCGGAATCGGTTCGCCGCATTCCTGGCAATGGCTGGCAGATTCGCCGATGTAGATAGCTTTGCGCGTCTCGGCGACGAAAAGCTCAGTCATCTTGTCCATTCTTTCCAGAATGGCGTCGGTACCACCCGCCCAGGCCGTTGACATTATTGGGGCTCCTGAATATGCATAGTTTTGCTTTAACGATGGGCTTCGACCCACGCACCAAAATCCGCGAACGGCATCGGCTTACTGAACAAGTAACCCTGCGCCAAGTCGCACTGGTAAGTGCTGAGTTTGTCCATGATTTCCTGAGTTTCCACACCTTCGGCAGTCACCTGCAGCCCCAAGTTGTGCGCCAAATTGATGGTGGCTTTGACAATAACCGCATCGTTTTCGCTGTGCAACAAATCGACGACAAACGATTTATCGATTTTTAATTCCGTTAACGGCATGCGTTTTAAATAAGCCAGTGACGAATAACCGGTGCCAAAGTCGTCAATCGACAATTTGTAGCCCATTTCATTCAGGCGCTGAATCACTTCCATCGCCCGTTCCGGATCGGTCATGATAGAGCTCTCGGTAATCTCCAGCATCATCCAGCCGGGTTTGATATTTGCAGCCGCCGCCACACCGGCCATCACATCCGGCAGTTCCGGATCGTGTAAATCCTTGGCGGACAGATTAACTGAAATAATCAATTCCCAGCCGCGCTTGCGCCATTCCGCGCAGTGTCTGAATGATTGTTTCAGCACCCAGGCGGTCAGATGCTTGATTACCCGGGTTCTTTCCGCCATCGGAATAAACTCGTCAGGTGAGATAAAACCGTGCTTGGGATGCTGCCAACGCACCAAAGCCTCCGCGCCATACACTTGCCCGGTTTGCACCGACACTTTGGGCTGGTAATAAATATGTAATTGCTCTTTTTCGATAGCCTGACGTAGCTCGCTCATCAAGGTCAGGCGGCGCGGACTGTGATCGTCGTAAGACGGCGCGTAAGTGGTGTAACCTTCGTGCGACGGGCCGGCAACGAACAATGCCACACCGGCTTTTTGCACCAATGTATCCACATCGTCGCCATGCTCGGGAAAATTGACGATGCCGATATTGCTGTGGATTACTAGACTCAGACGCTCGACTTTAAAGGCCGGATCCAAAGCCGCCTGGATATTTTTCGCCAATGTCAGGCCGGCCGTTTCGCTATCCACCGCCGACAACAACACGCTGAAAATATTGCCGTCGATGCGGGCAACACTATCGGTGCCCAACACCACGCTTTGCAACCGCGTGGCGATCTGTTTCAAAATCAAGTCACTGCTGTTACGACCCAGGGTGTCGTAGACTTCCTTAAAATTAGCCACTTCCACCAGTAAAATAGACAGCATTTTGTTTTGATTGCCGGCGGCTAAAATCGCTTGTTCCACCCGGTCGTAGAACAATACTCGGTTCGGCAAGTCCGTTACCGAATCGTGAGTGGTGGAATAACTGACTTGTTTTTCTAATGATTCGGCGCGAGAACGCAATTCCTGGGTCTGATCCAAAATCATCGCCCCGGCTTGATAAGCGATGATCGAGCTGGAATATTGGCCCCAAAATCCGAAAATGAACGGTAGCGCTTCAAGCATCCACAGACCGTAGTTTTCGGTTTGGGCTTTAATGATGCCGTTTAAGGAGATTTCACCGACGTAGTAATAACTCAAAGCCAACAGCGCACTGAGAATGCTGGCAATCGCGATAGCCACACCTTGATAAGTGGTTTTAGATACCTCGCTTTTCAGCACGCGAACATTTTCGTTCAGTATGTTTTTGGCGGGTATCATCTTTTTCCCAGCGTCTGTTTCATGAATTCGCTATCGTCGTTTAGCTGCTGCCGACCAAGCTTTACAAGCTGTGGGCCTCGACAAAATTCACTAAATATAGTTAGCCAAAGCGTTAATTACAAACTCAAGCCCGTCAAATAACCATCTCCGCCTGCAACAATTTGATCTGATCCCTGATCCGCGCCGCATCTTCAAACTCCAGGTTCTTAGCATGCTGGTACATTTTTTCTTCCAGTTGTTTTAACGCCTTCGCAGCCTGTTTCGGTGTCATCGCCTTGTAATTCCCGGCCGGCTCGGCGACTTTTGCCCTGGCATTGGTAATCGAACCGCCGGAACCGGGAATCGCCAATTCCAGAATGTCCGTCACCGATTTGAAAATGGTTTTGGGTTGGATATTGTGTTCTGTATTGAAGGCTATCTGCTTAGTGCGGCGGCGTTCGGTTTCTTCAATAGCCAGTTGCATCGAGCGGGTGATTTTATCGCCGTACAGTATCGCCTTGCCGTTGGCATTGCGCGCCGCCCGGCCTATGGTTTGCACCAAAGACACCAACGAGCGCAGGAAACCTTCTTTATCGGCATCCAGAATCGCTACCAGCGATACTTCCGGTATATCCAAGCCTTCTCTTAGCAAGTTGATGCCGACCAGCACGTCGAACACCCCTAAGCGTAAGTCGCGGATAATTTCCACCCGCTCCACGGTTTCGATGTCCGAATGCAGATAACGCACCTTGACGCCGTGTTCCATCAAATAATCGGTCAAATCCTCCGACATGCGCTTGGTCAAAGTGGTGACCAACACCCGCTCCTGCACGGCAGTGCGTTTAGTGATTTCCGATAACAGATCATCGACCTGACTGGTCGCCGGGCGCACTTCGACAAGGGGATCGACTAAGCCGGTCGGGCGCACTACCTGCTCCACCACCGCGCCGGAATGTTCTTTCTCGTAAGTGCTGGGCGTGGCGGACACATAAATGCGCTGACCGCAGATTTGTTCGAATTCCTCGAATCTGAGCGGCCGGTTGTCCAAGGCTGAGGGCAAGCGAAAGCCATACTCCACCAAAGTTTCCTTGCGTGAGCGGTCGCCTTTATACATAGCGCCAATCTGCGGCACGGTGACATGGCTTTCGTCGATGATCACCAGCGCATCGTTGGGCAGATAATCGAACATGGTCGGCGGTGATTCGCCGTCAGCGCGATTGGACAGATGCCGGGAGTAATTTTCGATACCGGAGCAGTAGCCCACTTCCATAATCATTTCGATGTCGAACAGCGTGCGCTGTTCCAGACGCTGGGCCTCCACCAGTTTATGGTTGTCGCGCAATTGCTCCAGGCGTTCGGCCAATTCAATTTTGATTTTTTCCACCGCACTAAGCAATTGGTCGCGCGGCGTGACGTAATGGCTTTTTGGATAGAGCGTAAAGCGGGCCAGACGTTGGGTGACTTCGCCGGTCAGCGGGTCGAACATCGACAGCCGCTCGATTTCGTCGTCGAACAACTCAATCCGCAAAGCCTGTTCTTCCGATTCCGCCGGAAATACGTCGATCACCTCGCCGCGCACCCGATACGTCGCCCGCCGCAGTTCGGTGTCGTTGCGGGTGTATTGCATTTCCGCCAAGCGCCGCAATATATCGCGTTGCTTGATCATATCGCCGCGCACCAGGTGCAAAACCATCTGGAAGTAAGATTCCGGCTCACCCAAGCCGTAAATCGCCGAGACGGTGGCAACGACGATGGTATCTCGGCGCTCCAGCAAGGCTTTGGTCGCCGACAGCCGCATTTGTTCGATATGTTCGTTTAGCGAAGCATCCTTATCGATGAAGGTATCGGAGGCCGGGATATAGGCCTCGGGCTGGTAATAGTCGTAATATGAAACGAAATACTCGACGCTGTTTTCCGGGAAAAACTCCTTCATCTCGCCGTACAGCTGCGCCGCCAAGGTTTTGTTGGGCGCCATGATCATCGCCGGCCGCTGGGTTTGTTGGATCACATTAGCAACAGTAAAGGTCTTGCCCGAGCCGGTCACGCCCAGCAAGGTTTGATGCAATTCGCCGTCGTTGATGCCTTCCACCAGTTCCGCGATGGCGGTGGGCTGATCGCCGGCCGGTTGATAGCGGCTTTGAATCTTGAACGGTTTATGCGCCGGGCCTTTTTTTTGCGGCCCCGCTTCTTCTACACCCAGAATGCCCGTGATCGCAGACTGACTAATCTCCATGCGCCGTTTATCGCTCATGCCCAACCCTCTGAAATTTGGTTCAACACCGGCTTATTTACAAGCCGTTTCCGGCTGGTCGTACCCCAGGGTATCCAGCTCGGTCTTTGGATGCAAAAATCCTTCGACCGGCGCCACGCTAACCAAAGAACGCGGTGCGGCCAATAATACCGGTTGCCGCAATTGACCGTCCCAGGGACGAAACGACAAGGGGACGCCTTTGTATCCCTGCAGTGCAAACGCTTCGGAGAACACATAATCCCTGATGGCTTGGGTTTGATTCGATTTACTGCGGACGCTGGCCTCGCCTATCGCCCGCACAGCCAGATAGGCCGCATAATCTTCCTCTTCCATCCAGCGGCCGGCGGTGTCCTTGAAGCGATTTTGTAATTGCACCGCGCCCCATTGCTCATGGGTTCTGTGCCAGGCGGTGGCGATCAAACCCTGGGTACCAATCACCGGCCGCGGCTTCCAGGTCCGGTAATCCATATATTCGCCAAACAAGCCTTGCTCATCCGCCACAACCAACACATCGTAATCGTCCACTTGCGTAAAAACCGGCACGTCGGATTGCGCTGTGCGGCGGGCATCGTAAGCGTTGGTCCAGGCTTTCTCCGCGACCAGTTTGATACCAAACTTCTTGGCCGCGCGTTTAATGGCCGCTGCGTATAACTTGTCTTCCGGCGTCGGGCCTATCACCAAAAACCAGTTTTGCCAGCGCTTTTTCAGCATGTATTGCGCCAGCGCATCGGCACGCATGGCCCGGCTGGGTAATAGGTGCAGAACCTGATGGCGGCAATCCGTGTTGCGCAACTCGTCGTCGCTCGTGGCAGCATCGAACAATAATTTGTTTTTCGCGGCCGGCAAGTCGGCGAGTTTGTTTAATTGGTCAGACTGCACGTTCAACACCACCAAACCGACATCGTCGCCTAATTGATTGAAGGCCTGCTGCAAATCGCCGCCCACCGGCACCACAACGTTCTTTAACTCGTAGTGCTGGCCGGTAAATTGCCCGGTGGTATTGTTATCAGCAATGGCCAGTTCGGCACCGATCTGGCCTTTGTTCTGGATAAACGGATCAAGATTGGATAAGGCAGCCGGGGCGGCTCTTTCCTGACTGAAATAGCCGATTTTGACTATCTGCTTGACAGGCTCGGCCGGCTTGGTGATCTGCGGTTTGGCCGGTACGGCTTTCTTGGCAGGCGCGGCAATTGCGCCGCTGATTAGCAGCGCGACAAGCCAGCAAATACAAAATGAAGTAGTCGCAATTTTTCTCATAATCCGGTGCGAAACGATGCAAAAGCGTCATTTTAACGGATTCGGTTCGGCCGGGCTTGATCAATAATCGTCCAGCTCTATTGAATTTTAACGGTTTAACATCAATACTTAGCCACCTTTACATTCGCCGCGTTTGCCATGTCTGAGCCAGATTTCTCTTTAGATTTTCTCGATCAAGAGGTCACGATTGATAGCTCATGGTCTAACAAGCGCAGTGCGGTTCGCTATCGACGCAACGACATCCGTGCCGCTGTCAAAGTCAAAAGTATCTGGTTTCCGCGCTTGTTTCCGGTCGTGTTGCGCGATGTGAGTAGCCGCGGCGCGGCGATATTCAGCGAGAAAAAACTCGGCAAGAATCAGCGGATATTCCTGTATTTATTGTTCGCCGACGGCACACGTTTCGATATTCCCGCAGTTGTTGTGCATTGCGACCGGGAAAACGGCCGTTACGGCATCAAGTTCGACAACATTGAAAAACATTTGGCAGAGCATTTACTGCATACCCAAACCGATCTGCTATTCAGCTAACAGCAAAATAATATGCCGATACTCTGTGAAATTTATATATACCCGGTCAAATCGCTGGCCGGCATTCGCGTAGAACACTGGCCGGTGGACCACAAAGGCTTGCTGTTCGACAGAAAATGGATGCTGATAGACGGCGATAGACAGTTTCTCAGCCAGCGCCGTTTACCCAAAATGGCTTTGATTAAAACCCGCATTGACGATCAACAGTTGATTTTGTCGGCTCCCAATCAAGCGGATCTAACACTGCCTTTGCAATCGGAAGACGGCGACGACATTGAAGTAGTAGTCTGGCACGACGTTTGTGCCGCCAAAACCTGCGGCGCTGCAGCCGATGCCTGGCTGAGCGATTTTTTACAAACCGAGTGCCGGCTGGTATATCAAAGCGATGACGATATTCGCAAAGTCGACCCTAACTATGCGTTGGAAAGCGACCAAACCTCTTTTTCCGACGGCTTTCCATTCTTGATCGTGTCGGAGAATTCCTTAAACGCCCTCAACCAAGCCATGCCGTTGGCTATTGACATGATTCGCTTTCGGCCTAATCTAGTCGTCAGCGATTGCGACAGCTACGCCGAAGACACTTGGCGACGGCTTAGCATCAACGATATTGGTTTTAGATTGCCCAAACCCTGTTCGCGCTGTTCGGTGCCCACCATAGACCCACTGAGCGCCGAAACCGGCAAAGAACCGTTGACGACGCTGAATCGTCTGCGTAAATGGCAAAACAAAATCTATTTTGGGCAAAACGCCTTGCACGACAAACCCGGCAACTTGTCAGTCGGCCAAGCCGTGCTGATCGACGAAATCGGCGAACCGCGGCCTCCACTATCCTCAACTTAGAAAATACCGCACTTTAATTACTCCTCACCCAGCGATTGTCGGTTCGGCAATCACGCCGTCAATCGTGGTGTCCGCGCATTTGGATGCTCCCCATTTGGATGCTTTGTTTACCTGTTTGTTGAAGCTGTTTGCCTCGCTAACAGAGGCTTTTGAAGTTTTACACTAGCCTGACATACTTATTTGTAATTGGTATTTCTAAACTAAAAAGCCTACTTTCAAATACCAGCTCTATCGAGCGAACTCACAAGTCAAACCCCGCCCCGACATAAAAACGATATTTCGTACTTCATGCGACATATCGTGCCAAAACGCTTCCATATCACTCATGCATGCTGAATCCCCCAGTCAGGCATCACCATAAAACATCATAAAAAACATATAGATAAATTATTTTACCGCATGAAATTAATAACTGGCATAAGAATTGGCTATTAATTCCCGTAATACAATTTTTTTGAATAAAACAGAAACAAGTTAATTGAATTTATATAGACATTTAGAAAAGAGCATTTAGCAGAATCAGAAATTATTTTAATTGACTGCTTTTAAATAGTTACTAGACGCCTGAATTTTTTACGCAACAGGTCATTAATATAAATTTTTTTAGCAAAAAATGCCCATTAATAAATCGCCAAATCTAATCAAATATAGAGGTATCAAGATGGAATCAATTAAATTTAAAAAGAGCTTCGGTAGCGATTTTAAGACCCTACCCGCAAACCACGGTATCCGGCTTTGTAATGTCGCATTGGCTATTACATTACTGCTCGGCGCACATTCCGGATCGGTATCGGCTGCGGCTTTTGACAGCAATATTGTAATTCGCGGTTCCGCCGAGTTTGATAGCCTCAGTTCCCCCGCTGATCCTATAAACGCCATCCAGACAGGCTCGCTGACCAGCATTATCGCCGGCTCTACTTCCACCACCACGCTAGTGGGTTCCACGGTCACGGGTCCTGACCCCTTGTCAGGCACCTTAAGCCAAATCGGCGACGGTTTTGGTATCAATTTAAGCGCTAGAGGCGCTGGCGGCGCCGAGCCCTCAAGCATCAGCCCTCTGTTCGGAGACTTAACCTTTTCGATTGAAAACAAATCGGCCGTGGATAGCTTTGTAGTGAACCTGCAATTCCAATATAGTCATCAAGTTGAAGCAACCGACACACTGCCGGCGAATGATAACGGAGAATTTGCACAATCGCTGATCGCTTTTTACAAAACGGACGGCACCGAACTGGCATTTTCTAAAATCATCTCGGATACCATTTTGGGCAACGAAAAACGCATACCCAGCGATCCGAATACGAATATAGCTACCGGTAAAGGCGGCGCGCTATCTGACGTCGGTACTCTGCTGCTGTCGTTTCTGTTAAACCCGGGCGATTTGATCAGCTTTGGCGATAGCAACCCCGATCTGTTCATTTCTGGCGGCGCGGAATCCGGCAGATTTTCAATAAACGCTTCCAGCCTGATTACCGTCGATTCGGTCACCAAGCAAACCAATAACACAGTGCCGGAGCCGGAAACCCTGTGGTTGCTGGCTATCGGCTTGATCTCAGTCCTTACCAGCAAACGCCGTAACTACGCTTTCAATTAATTTTAATTCAATTCAATTTAAAGGTACTCAACATGTCAAAATCATTCAATAAACCACTCTTGAAACTGGCCATGATCGCTATCACCGGCTTACCGGTATCAGCCTCCGCTTGCGGTTCCGACCCCTTTCTCGGCGAGATTTGCACATTTAGCTTTAACTTTTGCCCTCGCGGTTATCTGGAAGCCGCCGGACAGACCCTGAGCATTGCGCAAAATACAGCCCTGTTTTCATTATTGGGAACGCAGTATGGCGGCAACGGGCAAACCACATTTATGTTACCGGATCTGCGCGGCCGTTCGCCAATCGGGGCCGGGCAAGGTGCGGGGCTATCGCCAATATCGGTCGGCGAACAAATCGGCTTAGACTTTGTAACCCTAAGACTAGACCAAATGCCTTCACACAGCCATGGCGCGCAAACTTTTTTAAGTAACGTTTTCGCTACGATGGACGCAGTAGGTACAGCCGGCAATAAGAGCACTCCCTCCGGCAATGTATTAGCGGCCTCGACATCGAGAGATAACGTCTATTCAAGCGACGCTCCCAACGCTTCCCTAAAGGCAAACATCATAAAGTTTACGGGTACGCCAACCACTAGCATTAGCCCTGCGGGAAACAGCCAGCCGTTTGATAACCGTTCACCTGCTTTGGGTATCACTTACTGTGTAGCCACTCAAGGTATTTTTCCTGGCCGAAATTAGCGGCTGGAATTGTATAAACCTGCCTTGTTGATGGCAAATAGTCTGAAGTCATATTCACAACACACCTAGTGCCCACGAAAAAAGTGGGCACTAGGTGCCTAGGCAAAACACGCTGCTGACTGCGCCACATGATCAACCCGCAGCCGGGTAAGCAATAACCGATTTACCCGAGTTTAAATCCCACAAAAAAACCGCCTGCACCACTAACACCCCGACTGGTAAACACCGCCAGCCTATCCAGCAAGAAACTGCCGGATTCTTTAGCAGCCTCCGCGGCCGAGTTAGCCGCACTTTCCAACGCCATATTGTTGATATTGATAAGGTCGTAATACTCAGCAACAAACAAAATCGACACTATTGCCCCGCCTACAAACAAGGCCGTGCGCAGCATTTTTTTAGCGAAATAGCCCACCGCCATTCCCAAAATAAACGGTGCGCCTAAATTACCCAATAAGAAAGCTTCGGAAAAAATATCGTTGGATGCGTGTGTTTCAATGGCGTTATTCATAAAATCCAGTCGTAAAATGTTTAAAAAATTTTCGACGATTTTATAACGAATCCGGCAACATAGAGCATTTACTGCTCAGCAACATCTAAGCCGCCTGCGATGCATAACACGGGCCGGCAAGCGCCTCTGCCTCTATAGCTTGTAAGTCAATCACCCTATCCACCGAGGCAATGGTTTCCGGGCGATGGGCGATAATGATGCGGGTCAATTTTAGTTGCTGCACCGCACCGTTCACCAGTTTTTCACGGGCCACGTCCAAGTGGCTGGTGGCTTCGTCCAGCACTAAAATTTTGGGGCGCTTGTATAAGGCGCGGGCCAGCAACACCCGTTGTTTCTGACCGCCGGACAACACCGTGCCCATGTCGCCTATCAGCGTGTTGTAGCCCATGGGCATGCTCATCACATCCTGATGCACCGCGGCCAGTTGCGCGCAGGTTTCGATCCAGGCTTGATCCGGCTCCGGATCGAAGAAGCAGATATTGTCGGCAATCGAGCCGGCGAACAATTGATCTTCCTGCATGACCGCCGCCACCATATTGCGGTAATCGTGACTGTCGATACGGTTTAAACGTACACCGCCGATCAGAATTTCGCCGGCACTGGGCTGCAACAATCCCAAGATTAATTTGGCCAGCGTGGTTTTGCCGTAACCGGAAGGGCCGATGACCGCCACCGACTCGCCTTCGGCAAAATCCAGGTTCAGATTTTTTAGTACCGGCGGCTCGGACGGCGCGTAACTGAAATCTAGATTGCGGATTTGGATCGATGCCGCCAGTTGCTCGTGACGGGCGCCACTAACATGGTCATCTTCGGGTTCCGCCAGTGCTATATCGGCGACCCGTTCAGTGTGCAGGCCCAGCATTTTGAATTCGATGCCTTTTTCGATGACGCTACCTACCCTATGGGTGAACTGGTCTTTAAAGGACATAAAGGCAAACAGCATCCCCACCGAAAAGCCGCCGTCCAGAATAAACAAGGCGCCCAACCAGATCACCGCGATATTTTCCACGCCAAACAACAAGCTGTTCAATGCCCGGTAAATGAGATTGAGCTTTTGCACACGAATGCCGGCGTTGAAATGATCGACCATCAGGTTTTGATAACCGTGCCGGCGTTGCAATTGCCGATTGAATAATTTCACGCTTTGCATGCCGCGCACCGTTTCCAGCAGATTGGTTTGCTGCTTGGCGGCGCGCAGAATCTGTTCTTCGCTGGCGGCCCGCAACGGCCCGAACGATACCAGACGCAACAGGCCGTAAAGCAGTGCGGCCAGGCTGACGATGGCCGCCAGCTTCCAACTATATACCAGCATCATGCCCAGGGTAACCAACGCCATCACACCGTCGATGATGGCTTCCAGAAAGCTGGTGGTCAGGGTGCGTTGAATCACATTCAACGATTCGAAGCGGGAGACAATATCGCCCAGATGACGTTTCTCGAAAAAATTCATCGGCAACTGCAGCAAATGCCCGAACAGATTGCTCATCATCTGCAAATTCACCGACGTGCTTAGCACCAGCACCACCCAGGAACGCAGCGCGGTAATACCGATCTGAATCAAGGCCAATAATAAAAAACCTAAACCCAGCACCGTCAATAGATTGGTATCCCTAGCAACCACCGCGTTATCCACCACCAGTTGCATAAAAAAAGGCGCTACGATTGCAAACACTTCTATGGTTGCAGCCAATAAAATGATTTGCAAGGTAGCGCTGGAGGCACCATTCAATCGGCCGATGAGGCGGGATAGTTTGATTTGTTGACGTTCGGTTTTGGCGGTAAAGGCTTGCGTGGGCTGCAACTCCAAGGCAATGCCGGTGAAATGTTTGGAGACCTCGGTATAGGGTAGATGCACGGTACCTTTGGCCGGATCGAGTATTGTCGCCACACCGCGTTTGACCTGGGTCAACACCACAAAATGATTGAAATCCCAATGCAAGATCGCTGGCAAGCTAAGTTTGCTGAGTTCGTTCAAATCCACCCGCACCGGCCGCGAGCCCAGATGCAGTTGGTTGGCGATCTGGATCAAATGATTCAAGGTCGAGCCTTTCAAGGACAGGGAAAACTTCTGCCGCAAACTGGCCAGATCCACCCGGTGCCCATGAAAATTAGCCACCATTGCCAGGCAGGCCAGACCGCATTCTGCCGCTTCGGTTTGCAGAATCAGCGGGGTTTTTCTGCGGCCGGAGAAATCGAGGATGTGTTGCATAGTCATGGTTAAACCCGTCCTAGAATGCTGTAAAGAGGATCGAACACCCATTCGATCAGGCGGCGATGATCCAGCCAAATATCGGCATCCAGCAGCATGCCGGATTGCAACGGAATATCCTGGCGATAGGCTTGCACTGCTTGTTTATCAATCTCTACCGTGACTCGGTACACCGGCTCTTGCAACGTCACCGGCAAATCGGCTTCTTTAGGGGTGATCAAGGTTTTGGCAATTTCAACGATACGGCCTTGATGACTACCGAAGCGTTGATAGGGAAAAGCTTGGTACCGCACCGACACCGTCTGCCCCTGCTCGACAAAGCCCACCGCGCTGGACGGCACCAATAATTGCGCTTGTAACTTGGCGCCTTGCGGCAGGATGGATAGCAAGGGATTGGCAGTCGTAGCGTTTTGCCCCTGCTCCGCCAAGATCGTAGTGACGGTGCCGTCGTGCGGCGCGGTGATTACAATATTGCGGCGCGATTCGGATTCGGTAATGTTTTGCGCCAATGTCGAGATATTGCGTTCGATAGCCGCGCGCTGGTTTTTAAATTTCATCTGGCTACTGTCCGCTTCCAGCTCGGCAGAGCGGATGTCGCGTTGCAAAGTCATTTGCACCCGTTGCAAGGCTTGCAATTTGGCTTGATGATCCAGCCATTCGTCTTGTTTTTGCTGGGCTTGCACCGCCGATACAAATTTCGTGGTCAATAGTTGTTGATAGCGCTGCGAGGTCGCGGCGGCACCGGCCAGGCGCTGTTGCTGAGTGTCTATCTCAGTATTCACTTGTTGCAACTCGCGCTGCATGCCATGCAGTCTATCCAACACGGAACGATATTGAATCTGATCAATTTGTTCTTGTTTGACGAGTTCAGTCTCCAGACTTTCCCGGCGTTGTTTCAGTTGTTCTATCGCCGCCGCCTGGGCTTGCGGGGTTTCCCGCGAACTACTCTCGGTGGATAACACGAACAGCGTATCGCCGGCTTTAACCGCTTGCCCCTCGCGTACGTGTTTTTCAATCAATGTGCCGGCCTGCGGCGCATACACTTTGATTAATCCCATGCTCGGCGACAAATAACCGTTCACATGGGCTTTACGGGTGTACTCGCCCCAAAAAGCAAAAGCCATCAGGACCAAGGCACTGCTTACGGCTAAAGCGGTGAGAAAGGCAAACGACAAGGATTCCACGTGAATAACCTCCCCTAAGGGCTTGTCTTTTTTAAAGTCCAAGGCTTGTTGTCGAAATAACTCATGTTTCATAGCGCCGTTTCCTTCTCACCCTTTTTGACATTGCGACCAAAACCCTCAGAGAACGCCGTAGTCGGCTGCTCGCCGCATGTCTTCGGTCGGCTTGAGGTTATTGGTCACCACTTGCGGACATCTAAAACACGCCGAGCGGCCTTCCTGTAGCCACCAACGACACTCGGCACGAATGGCGCACACCGGCAATTGCTCGGTGACTGTCGGCGTAAAGCGCACAACTTTTTCAGCCAGCCGGCATTTGGATTCCGCCTCCGCGTAATGCCCGCATCCACTGCAAGCGCACGGTGCGGAAAAACGAAATACTTCCGCCGGACTGACAGGGCCGGCCAGTTCGAGCAATTGCTCGGTCACCGGTTGCGGGGCATGCAGATAAGCCATTTCAGGCTTATCCGCGGTGCCGGTCATTACGCCGATGACTTGGGCTCCTTCCCATTCCGGCTGCGCGCTGGGGCATAACACTGGGTTTTCCGAGGTCATGGCCCTATCAACCCAGCAGGGTTGCTCCTTGTATACCGCTAGCCAGTCCGCCTGCAGTTGGGTTGATAATGCCGGTGTTCAAGCCCTTAAACTGATCAAACCATGGGCCGCCGGCGATAATGCCTTTGCTAAGCACAACGCTTAATCCGCCACTGACTTGATCCAACTGTTCCTGATTCAATTCCACGCCTGCAGCTTCGCGAGCTTGCAGAGCGCGTTCGATGCCTTGCGCAGCAAAGGCGGATATTTCATCAGCAGAAATTCGAGTAGTTTTATTTGACATAACAGCTCTCCAAAAAATAAAAGATGACTTAAGAGAAATGATTTAGCGAACAACCAATCCAGCAGTGGCTTTAATCACAAACGCCCCTGGATTGATTACCGGCCAGAATTTACGGGGAAACTGGCTTAAATCAGTTCCGACATCGACTAAACCGCCGGACACTTGGCTGATTTCTTCAGGTTGCAAAACCTTTAGACCTTGATCTAATTTGGATTTTTGAGACATTGTCTTTCTCCTTTTAATAAAGTTATGAGGCCGGCATATAGCTGGCCCAACGACTGCGATACCGGCAGCATTGCTTGCCGAACCACATCCCCATCTACCGGTTTGTGAACTTGAGCGGGTATTGATACTTTAGGTGTTCGCCACCCTGGAAAGCTGTGACAAATTCCACTGCGAATCGGGGTAGTTTTTCATTCGACGGGTATTTGGGCCGCTATGGCGGCTACGCTAAAAGCGGAACTTGGCTGGATGCGTAGTTTGCGAAACTTTTTCACCGGCTAAATTTAAAGATCGCCTTCAGCATCTACAATTAGTATCGCGGCCCTTAAATACCGTTGGCCTTAATGCCTTGAGGGTAATGAGTCTATCGAAGGGTCAAACCGCCTAAGGCTTCGATGAGTTCAACCCGAGCGAGGCAGCAGGGATAAATTGGGACGATTTGAATGGCAATATCTTTGATACAAATGACGGCATTTATAGAATTCGGCGACTTTCCATAGCCAAATTGCTCAGAAGCTGCCGTTTGAGCAATTGCCCAAACTCGACACGATTCCGGCTTAGCAGTGTAAGCGAAGCAGACTTCGGCATACGGGCCGGTGGCGCGCAGCCGGGAACACCGGCAGTCCGTGCTTAATTCCGGCTGCACTATCCGGGCCGCTTTTGCTTATTTAAATGCTGCGCAGCATACTGCCCAAGATACGCTAACAAGATCACTTCATAGTTATAGCCATTGACCAAACAACCATGAAAAACACGCCTTCACCCGCGGAACAAACAATGTTATCCGAGGCAGTTGCTCCCTCATTTACCCGAGTTTTAATTTCCAATATCGTGGGTTTGGTGATGTTGCTTGGTCTGGCCCTTTTAATAGGCATGACTTGGCAAAGCGTCACCAGCACTGAAGAAACCACCCGGCGGGAAGTGAAAGAAACCCTGGACCGCGCGAGCGAGCGCCTGCAGACTTTGATTCGCGCGGCGGAGATGACAGCCGAATCCGCTGAACGTGCCGCGATTGCCCCGGAGGTAACGGGCGCCACTTTACAATCGACACTGGAATATTCACTGGCTGCGTTCGAACAACGCCCGGAATTAAGCTATCTGGGCATCTCCCTGGCGGCTTCAGGCGAATACGGCGCGTTGGAACGGACTGCAAATGGCGAGATTTTACTTTGGCTATTCCCGGGTGACCGCACGGAAGGCCCGCTGGCGCGAAAGTTCATATTGACCGAGCAGGGATTCGTGCTCCATCAACAGCTGTACAACCAACACTACGATCCCCGCAGCGACGCGTTCTACGCAGCCGCTTTACGCAGCCCTAGCGGCGACACCTGGGTTCCGGCTTACCGCTGGGCGGCACCTTTCACGGGCAATGAGCCTTTGTGGGGTTTCAGCTACGGCAAAGTGCTGAAAGATGCCGGCGGTCGTTTGATCGGCGTTCTGGATGCCGACTTCGACATCCCGGCATTGAATAGCTTTCTACGCGCCATAGGTACGGAATATCACTCCCGGTTTCATGTCCTAGAGCTGGGAGCCGCCCCACGTCTAATCGGCGATCCGCAGCAAGTAGGCCGGGCACCACTGCCCTTGCCCGCCGAGTTGAACCCTTTGCTGAATTTCACCGGCGAATTATTCCTAGACCGCATGCTATTGGAAGGCGAGCAACGCTGGGTTGCCGCCCGCCGCATGCCGCTGAAAGGCGGCATGTCTTGGTTGGTCATAACCTCGCGAAAAGTGTCTTATATCGAGGACATGCTGCGCCGCCAGCTATATCAGGTGGGCGGTATGGGCGTGGCAATTACCGCAGGACTGGTGCTGGTCTCGATGCGCATGGCCAGGCGCTTTGGCAAACCGCTGGCGGTGCTGGAACGCCGGGTCGCCGGCATCGGCCATACCGAGCTGGAAGCCCCGGCGGCGGCCACTTTCGCCACCAACGAATTCCGGGAAACCCAAATTCTGGGTGAAGCCCTCGACCACATGGCCGTGGCCGTTAAACAACTGCTGGAAGCCAAAGAACAACAAGCCGCTTCTCTGGCCTTAAAAGGCGCTATTTTCGACTCCAGCCACACCGCAATCTTTAGCCTGGATCACCAACTGACCGTTATAGAATGGAACGCGGCCGCTGAACGTTTGTTTGGCCTGGCGCGTGAATACATTCTTGGTAAGACCATCACCGATACCGTGCTTGCACCCGACGGCCGCGCCGATTGGGCCGAGATTCTCAGCACCACCGATTCCGGCGCGTTTCAATTTGTCGGCGCCCAAGGCGTGTTCGACGCGGAATTGCGGGTGGCGGCTTTTAAACGCAACGGATTGGAAGTCCGCACGCTGTTTCTAAACGACATCTCGGAACGAAAACGCGCGGATGCCGCATTGCGGGAAAGCTTGGCCCGCTTCCACGCCGCAACCCGCGCGACCGGCGATGTCGTGTGGGACTGGGACTTCGCCAGCAACAACCTCTGGTGGAGCGAGAACTTTCAAATTGTGTTCGGCTACACCACCGACGAGACTTTGCCTTCATTCGATTTTTGGGCTAGCCGCATTCACCCCGACGACCGCGACCGCGTGGTTGCACATCTTCAAGCCACCGTAGCCGACAGCGAGAACACCTGGTCCGAGGAATACCGTTTTCGGCGCAAGGACGGCAGCTATGCCGACTTGTTTGATCGCGGCCAATTGCTCTGTGACGACACCGGGCGCGGCGTGCGGATGATAGGTGCCATCCAGGACATCACCGCGCGCAAACAGGCCGAACTGCAGATTCGCTATCTAGCCACCTACGATGGCCTCACCGGCCTGCCCAACCGCGACCTGATTCAAGACCGCATTGCCCAAGCCATCGCCCACGCGCGCCGCGCCGGCAACCAGTTGGCACTGTTATATCTGGATCTGGATCGCTTCAAAGTAGTCAACGACGGCTACGGCCATCCCTTTGGCGATGCGGTGCTGAGGGTCGCCGCCGAGCGGCTAGGCAGCCTAGTCAGGGACGGCGATACCGTATCTCGCCTGGGCGGTGACGAGTTTCTAATTTTGCTGACTGATCTAAATAAAGACAGCGATGCCTATTTTCTCGCCCAAAAAGTTGTCCAGCATCTTGATTGTCCACTCCTGGTTCAGGGGCGTAATATCCATTTGTCCGTGAGCATTGGCGTCAGCGTGTTCCCGCAGGACGGTGAAACCGCCGAGGCGCTGATCGACAACGCTGACGTGGCGATGTACCGCGCCAAGGACCTAGGCCGCAACACCTGTCAATTCTTCACCCGCGAGATGAGCGAGGAAACCCTGCGCCGTGTCAATATAGAGACTCGCTTGCGGGAAGCGTTGGCATTGGGACAGTTTCAGCTGGCCTACCAGCCCAAGGTCAACCTGAAAAACGGGCAAATTTCCGGCTGCGAAGCCTTATTGCGCTGGCAACACCCCGAGATGGGTGCGGTGTCCCCCACCCAGTTCATTCCCATCGCCGAGGACTCCGGGCTTATCGTACCCATAGGCGATTGGGTGTTGCGCGCGGCTTGCGCTCAGGCAAAAGCCTGGACAGACGCCGGTTTGCCGCCGATCTGTGTGGCGGTGAACATATCCGCGCGCCAGTTTCTACAACAGGATGTGATCAGCTGGGTGATGAATACGCTCGAAGACACCGGCCTGCCGGCCTCTCAACTCGAACTGGAACTGACCGAGAGTTTGATCGCTCAGGATGTCGAGAAGGTCATCGCCACTTTTAGCCAACTCCGGACCGCTGGCGTGAAGCTGTCCATCGACGATTTCGGTACTGGTTATTCCAGCCTCAGCTATTTGAAACGATTTCGGGTAGATACCCTGAAAATTGACCAATCTTTCGTGCGCGATATGCTCACCGATCCGGAAGATGCCACTATTGTGTTGGCGGTGATTGCACTCGCGCACAATCTGGCGTTCAAGGTGATCGCCGAAGGCGTGGAAACCGAACCACACTGCCAGTTCCTGCGCGAACACCACTGTGACGAAATACAAGGCTATTACTTCAGCAAGCCATTACCGGCATCGGCATTCGAGGCCTTACTGCGTACTGGCAAACGCTTGGTATAAACGGCAGGCGCTTGGCAGGATGGCTTTTGCAAAGTTGAAGCCCGCCAATGCGCTGAGCTCTATTCCCACTATCGCCGTAAAAGTGGTATGTCTGTGATTTAATTGGCCGGTAATCTGTGAAATACTTCACTATCATGACGCAAACTTAGTAAGCTAGGCGTTACATACAAACCAGACCGTTATCGAAAGCGGCACTCTACTAAACCAAGCGGTTATAGCCTCATCATGCAAGCAGAAGTCATCGCCAGTCTGAACCACATCCCCTTTCTCGCCGATCTGCCCGAGGAGGCTTTGGAAGCTTTGGCATCAAGAGCCAAGGTCATTAAATTTCCGAAAAAGGCCATGATCATCGCCGAGGGCGACCAGACCAGTTCGCTTTATATTATTTTGTCCGGCAAGGTGCGGGTGTTCAGCAGCAACGACAAAGACAAGGAAGTCACCTTGTTGATTCAGGAAGCCGGCTCTTATTTCGGCGAATTGGCCTTGCTAAGCGACGAACCCCGGTCCGCCGCTGTGGAAGCCCAGGAAAAAACCGTGTGCGCCGTCATCGCCAAAGCCGATTTCATCCACTGGTTGAAACTACACCCCGATGCGGCGATTGCCTTACTTAAAGTATTGTCGGAAAAAGTCAGATTCCTGACCGAAAAAGTCAAACAAATGGCCTTGTCGAATGTTTACGAACGTACCATTAAAGCGCTGCAAGACATGGCGGAAAAGGAAGGCGACGTCTACGTGATTCATAACCGCCCGACTCAGCAAGAGTTGGCGACAATGGTGGGTTCGTCTCGGGAAATGATTAACAAAGTGATGAAAGAACTAACCAAAGGCGGTTACATCAGCGTCGACGAAAAAACCCTCAGAATCGAAACCACCCCACCGGCCGCATGGTGAGCTGCGTATAGCGATTATCGACAACGCACTATCGCAACTGCACATTGGGCCAATTGACAAAAATAGAAAAATCCAGGGCAAAGTTAATTATTACCTTGATCAGTTAGGGTTTCAGACTTTATCATCCGAAAAAAACATCTTCCGGAGATAAAATGCGCTGCCTTGTGATTTGCTTCATGGTTTTATTTACGCCAATGTGTTTGGCGGAAACCGATGCGACCGCGACAAGCTGTAGTGTGGAAAAAGCCGCCAGACTGGTTTCGCTGCAAGGCAGCTTGTATTACGACGCCGGCGTGAAAGGGCAATGGCAACCGGCACAGTTGGAGCAAACTCTTTGTGAAGGCAGCAGGGTTCGAGTCGAAGCTTACAGCCGCGCATCCTTGTTACTACCCAACGGCATCACGCTGCGTTTGGCCGAAGGCACCGTCTTGACCTTAAACGGCATCGCCCCCAATCAAGCCACATTGGTCGATTTGTTGAAAGGCTTTGTGCATTTCATCAGCCGCACCCCCAAACAGTTACAAATCACCACCCCCATCGCCAACGCCGGTCCGGAAGGCACCGAATTTGCGCTACGCGCCGATGATGCTAGCGCCGAATTATGGGTCTACGAAGGTGCGGTGCGCTTTTTCAATACCTACGGCGATATTCACCTAAAGGCCGGCGAAGCGGGTCAAACCTTGTTGGGCCAAGCCCCGCGCGCGCAAATCGATCTTAAGCCCGCCGATGCAGTGAATTGGGCCTTATATTACCCGCCGCTATCAGCCTATGCCGAGCCGGACGCGCCGATAGCCCCGGCTCTGCGTGCCGCGATTCAGAATTATCGGCAAGGCCGGGTCGATTTGGCGTTAAGCACTTTGGAGCGGACGCCACCGACTGAACAGTCGCCAGAGTTTTTGAAAACCCGTGCAGCAATCAGGCTCACAGCCGGACAAAGCCAACTGGCGATGCAGGATATTCAAGCCCTACGCTCCGGCAACCCAAATGATGCAGAGGCTTTAGCGTTGGAGAGTATTCTGGCACTGACCCAAAATCGCAAAGCTGACGCGCTGAATCTGGCCGAGCGTGCAGTGACGGCAAATCCGCAATCGGCTACTGCTTATTCGGCATTATCGTATAGCCAACAAGCTGGATTCGAACTGGAAAAAGCCTTGGTAACGGCACAGCGTGCCAGTCAGCTAGCGCCTAACGATGCGATGACTTGGGCGCGGCTGTCCGAACTACAGTTGGCGCTGGGCTTGCGTGAAGAAAGCGCACAATCGGCGACTAAAGCCTTTATGCTCGACCCGAATCTGGAAAGAACGCAAACCGTACAGGGCTTTTCGCATCTGTTTCGAGTGGATACTGCCCAAGCCATGCGGCATTTCGAATCCGCCATTCAGTTAGACTCTACCGCGCCTTTACCGCGCCTGGGCTTAGGTTTGGCAAAAATCCGCAGCGGCGATCTGGAAGCCGGCCGCCGCGACCTGGAAATTGCCGCTATTCTCGACCCAAACAATTCCTTGTTACGCAGCTATCTGGGCAAAGCCTATTACGAAGAAAAACGCCCCGCGTTGGCCGGCGATCAATTCGATTTGGCAAAGCAACACGACCCAAAAGACCCGACGCCGTATTTTTACGATGCACTGCGCAAGCAAGCCTTGAATCGTCCAGTCGAAGCACAGCGCGACATGCAACAGGCTATAGAGTTGAACGAAAACCGTGGTGTATACCGCTCGAAACTGCTGTTAGACGAAGACGCCGCCGCCCGCACAGCCAACTTGGCACGTATCTATAACGACTTGGGCTTTGGCCGGGTAGCGTTGAAGGAAGCCTGGAAATCTCTGGGCCACGATGCTACCGATCCCTCCGCTCACCGCTTTTTGTCCGATGCTTACGTCGGTCAACCGCGCTACCGCGTCGCCCGCGCCAGCGAACTGTTACAGGCCCAATTGCTGCAACCGATCAATATTACCCCGGTACAACCGCAACTGACCGGCGAAAATATAGGCATTTTGAACAGCACCGGACCAGGCAGCTTATCGGTCAACGAATACGACTCCTTGTACACCGGCAACGGCGCACATATGGTTTTGAACGGCGCCTACGGTAGCCGCAATACCCTTACCGATAACGCCATAGTCTCCGGCGTCTACGACAAGCTGTCGATGAGTTTTGGGCAATTTCATTACCAAACCGACGGCTTTCGCCAAAACGACGACTATAAACAGGACATTTACGATGCGTTTGCCCAATATGCCATTACCGAAGATTTGAATGTTCAGGTTGAATTAAAGACCGAGGATGTGCGGAGTGGGGATACGCCTTTTCGGTTGAATGACACGCAAGCTTTAAACCAGCGACAAGCAATAGAACAGGACAGCGTGCGAGTTGGTGGACATTACCGAATCGACAACCACCAAGACATACTATTTTCATCTTTTTATACCAGCCGCAAAAATAGTATCAATGACCTTGCGCAATTCAATGTTCTCAGTTTTGGTAGGCCTATTCCTTTAAATCAGTTCACATACAATGAATCAGAAGTCAAAAGCTACCAAAGCGAATTCCAATATATATTTAATTCTGAAAAATTCGATATAACCAGCGGTGCCGGTTATATTAGTGCGGATGATGACACACTACTAAGTAGCCTGACACGCCGTCAGCTTCCACCTTTTAATCTCATCAGCAGCCCGCTCTTTACGTACTCAACGATTGGTGAACGTCAAACCGAATATTTCAATATTTATAGTTACCTGAAATATAATATATCGAGCAACTTAGCTACCACGGTGGGTCTTAGTTACGATTCATATGAAGACCCCGCATTAAAAAAGTATCAATTAAACCCAAAATTTGGTGTTATTTGGAATCCAACCCACAATCTGACACTCCGGGCTTCAGCATTTCGTAGCCTCAAAAGACCATTAGCAAATAATCAAACCATAGAGCCTACCCAGATCGCCGGCTTCACTCAGTTTTATGACGAAAGTAACGGCGCCTCCAGCTGGCAATATGCAGCCGGAATAGATTACAAGCCTATGCAAAATCTGTTTATTGGTGGCGAAGTTAGCTGGCGAGATAGCCAACAATCGGTTGCTGCTACGGTACCCAATAGCACATCTCTATTTACCCGAAATGAAGCGGCACATTTAGCTTATCTTTACTGGTCACCAAGTGATTGGCTAACCTTAAAAAGCGAATATCGCTTCGAAAAATTCAAACGCGAATTTACAAATAGCCTAGACCCGTCGAACCCGCGTAGTGTCGCCTCGCATCAGGTGCCTTTGTCCATCAACCTGTTTCATAACTCCGGGCTATTTGCCAAGTTATCCGGCACTTTTGTAGATCAGCATGCCACATCCAGTAGACTTTTAGCCGGCCTTCCCGCCAATGCGCCCAGATTTACAGGTGACAGTGAGAGTTTCTGGGTTTTCGATGCCATGCTGGGCTATCGTCTTCCCAATAGATTGGGCACGCTAGCGTTGGAAGGCCGTAATCTGTTCGACAACAACTTTGTTTATCAAAGCGTATTCGACGCCAGCGGCCCCCAACTTAGCCCTTTTATCCCTGAACGACAATTGTTCGTCAAATTGAGTTTATTTTATTAACTTGCCGGCTAATTTCGATCAGGTTTTTTTAAAAATAGGAGAAATATAATGAAAAAAATGCAAGCGGCCACTTTTCTATTAATGAGTACTTTAATCATTGCCTGCGACAAAAAAACCGAAACAAACACTCCACCGAAACCGGTCAAACAAAACTCATCAGTTCCTACTCTCCTCAAACAAACAGCCATACTGGCTGAAGGTATCAATTTTAAAACTAATCAATTTCTTGTAGTAGATTCGCTAACCGGTAAAGAAGTTAAGCCGTGCATTCAATCCACAGCTGATAAAGCCGGAGGCCAAACATGCGATACCCGCATAGGCAACGTCGACGAAGCAGTGTTAAATGCGTTAAAAATTGATAAACCTATCGATGGTGTAATCGTAAAGAATAATAAAGAAGTTAGGGCAAAATTCTTCGTCTCGGTGAAAGCCGTATTCGAAGGTTCATTCTGTAATACCTTTTTTCTAAATGGTCAGCAATACGAAACATGTTATACACAAGAACAAATCGACGCTGCGTTTGAATAAAATAAATTAACATTTAATAATTACTACCCCAAAATGTTGAAGTTAGCATTTGAAACTTATTGGATACATAAAATATATTTTCTATATTAGGAAACACACAGATTGATAATCCAATATAGCAACATGCTCAACTCATGTAGTGAATATTGGTGGGCTCGCGTATGCGTCCCACCAAACTCAGATTGATCCCCCTATCTCACGACTGGCAAACTGCTTATGGCCCGTCCGTTACGCATAGCTGTTATTACCGTTCTGGGTTTTTTGCTTAGCACGCTGGTAGATTTAGCTTTCAATACGGAAAGCGAACTGGGCTTAGACACCTTATTCAGAATCCGCGGCCCGCAAACAACACCCGAACAAGTGGTAATTGTCGCAATGGACGAAGCGTCCGAGACTCGCTTGGGCGTGGGTCAAGACTTGACCCGCTGGCGAGAGTTTCATGCAAAACTGCTTGACCAATTGCACCACCAAGGCGCGGGTTTGATCGTGTTCGATCTACAATTTATCGCCGCTAACCCCAGCGTAGACCCTACGCTAGCTAATGCAATGCGCGCGGCCGGCAAGGTCTTGATCAATGAATGTGTGCAAAAATTTCGCCGGGGTGTCGAGGATTTTTATGGGCGGGAAGAATGCTCGGACCACAATAAAATGCCCGCTATTTCCCGCGAAGGCGAACCAGCGACAACTTTATCCGAGCAGTTGGTCGTCATGCGCAAACTGGCGCCAACGCCGGCGATTGCTCAGGCGGCGTTGGATCGCGCGCCGTTTTATCTTATCAACGACTCGGAAAATGCCAGCATTCGCGAGTCCTGGACTTTTTACGATGCCCTCGCCGAAGCTCCCAGCCTGCCGGTTTTGGCCTGGTTTTATTACCAACCGGCAAGCAGCGATTATCCGGTCAACCAACCCTTGTCGGCATGGTTGACCGAGCAGCGCCGGGCGTGTGCAAACGCATCTAAACCGGACAAACCCAGCAAGCAATTGATCTGCGCAGGCGACAGCCGCTACCTGAATTATTACGGCCCGCCGCGCACGCTGAGGATGGAGTCCTACGCCGATGTTTATGAAGGCAAGGTTGAAGACTTACAAGGCAAAGTGATATTCGTGGGCCGCGCTAATCGCCAGTTTTCGCCGGGTAAATCCGACTTCTTTCAAACGCCTTATTCCGACTCGCGCACCGGCAAAATGGCCGGTGTGGAAATCATGGCCACGCAATTCGCCAATTTGTTGGAAGATAATTTTATCGAAATCCCCGTGGCGGGTTGGTTGATTTCATGCCTATTGGGCTTGCTTATCGCCCTGTTGCTGGTCGGTTTTCCCGGTTGGCCGGGCATCGTTCTCAGCCTGCTGTTTACTTTGGCTTACGCCGGCTCGGCTGTGAGCTTGTTCGCTCAGCGCCATTGGTGGTTGCCGCTCGCCGGGCCGTTGTTGATGCAATTGCCGCTGTCCTGGCTACTGAGCTTGGCTTGGTCGCGCTACGATTTAATGCTCGAACGCGGGCGCATACTTGAATTCGTCAGTAGAGTGTTTCCGCAATGGGTGGGGATACTGCCGGCGGCGCCGGGGCAATGGACGGAAGCCGGTATCGCTGGAACTGAAAAAGATGTGTCCGGTTTATGTCTGGCCACCGACATCGAAGGCTATACCAGCATCGCCGCCGAACATTCGCCGCGGGAAATGTGGGCGCTATTGAATACCTATTACCAAGTATTAGGCCGTCCAGTAGTGTCGCATGACGGTGTGATCGCCGACGTCACCGGCGACGCAATGATGGCGGTGTGGTTCGATGCGCCGGCCAACAAGCAACGCCACGCTGCCTGCTTAGCGGCGTTGGAAATGGCCACGGCAGTGGAATCGTTTAATTCATCCTCCAATTTGGCGCCACTCGCCACCCGCATCGGTTTGCATGAAGGCGAACTAACCCTTGGCAGCCTGGATGCCGGCACCTCCAGCCATTACCGGGCTATCGGTGATACGGTCAACATTGCGTCGCGGATTCAGGGGGTGAACAAGTATTTAGGTACGCGGATTCTGGCATCGCACAGCATCGCCGCTCATTTGGACGGCATCGTCTCCCGTCCGGTGGGTACGTTTCGCGTCGTTGGCCGTGCGGAGCCGCTGAGTTTAGTGGAAATCGTCGGGGTAAAACATAGCAGCGATAACCCACAGAACCCAATGCACGCTGTATTTGCCGACGGTTTAGCCGTATTCCAGGAAGGCCTGTGGCCGGAGGCTGCTCACTTATTCCAAGCGGCACTCGCTCTCGACGCCAACGACGGACCCAGCCGCTTTTATCTGCAAAAAACTTTGCACTACAGTGAAATGCCGCCGTTGGCATGGAATGGAATCGTTGTGTTGGAAAGTAAATAAGCCGTAGCAGAGACATCTAAAATACTTCCCTTACTCATTGGCGCTCCAGCAGAACGATCAGAACGTCTTAGCCGCTCAACGGCCATGCATTGAGCCCAGTCCGGCTATTTCATTCGCCAATTCCATACTAAAGCGCGTCAAGCAGCGACTTTGCGCAGCGACACTGGCTTCGGCGCCCTTACCTGCCGCTTCGCTGCATTCGAAGCGTTTGCCAAGCATAACTTGTTCGGCTTTCTTCAACTGCCATTGCACGGAGAAGCGGCTTTGGCCGCTGGCGGTTTGATGTAACTCGAGAATATCGAAGCTGATTTGGTAATCGATAGCCTGACGCGGTGCCCATGGATAGCGAACCACTTGTTCTATTCCCAGTTGCTTGGCTAAAGAAAGCCGCAAAACCCGAGCAATATTGTCATCCAGACGTTCGGCCCAGCGATGTTGGTCGTCCAATTCATACTGATGCTCGCTCAACGCCGTGATTAACTGCGGCCTATCTAAATACGCCGGCAAATGAATCGGGCCCAATCCCAACACCGTATCGGCCGGTAACAGGGCAGTCGACGGCCCGCCGGTTTCGGCGCTGAGCATATAAAACTGTATCGGCTGACTGCTGCAAGCGGCCAACAGCAGCGCTGAAAGTAGCATCGGTAAATAAATGACGTGTTTCATATTCATCCGGTTAAACCTGTTAACAACCCAATCTATTTGCCGTATAGCAAGGACTCTGGCCGCCGCTCTAAGGACTCGGTCAAATCCTTAAGCGAACGTGCGGCATTACGCATTTCCACCAAAGCTTGCCCGAGTTGCGCATCCGGCGCGGCCAAGGTTTCGACAGCATTAAGGGCATTTTGCGAACCTTCCATCATCTTGGTAGCGGCGTTCAGACTCTGTTCGGCGGCTTTCAACACCGGCAACAATTCCTGGTTGAAATCGTGCAAGGTGGTGCGGGTATCGCTTAAAGCACCATTGGCGTTGCTCATCAACGGTTCGATCTGATTGTTTAACGTCGCCATCAAACGCTGAGTTTCCTGCAAGGATTTGGCTAAAGCAGCCAGCGATTTCTTGGTGTCATCTGATTGCAGCAAGCTACGCATTTCGCTGAGCGTATCCGCCAAATTCTTCATCATCTCCTCGACCGGCAGTTGACGCGCGCGATTGAGAATTTCATCGGCGGTATTGCGGATTTCGTCAACGGTGGTCGGCACGCTGGGCAGTTCCGGCAGGTTTTTGTAATCCAGCTTAATCAGGTTGACCGGTTTATCGCTATAAAAATTGAGATCGACATATAACAAGCCGGTCAGCAAACTCTGCGTCTCTAACCGCCCCTTCAAACCGGCATCTATCAGCCGTTGCGCGTCCTGCATACGCTGTTTTTTACTGTGGCCGCTGGATTGTTGTACCGACAAGTCTTGCAACAAGGCTGGATCGATTTCGATCACCACCGGCTTGAAAATCCGACCGGTCGCGGTATCCATCACTAGCGAAATTTCGTTGACATTGCCGATCTGCACGCCTTGCAATTTAACCGGTGCGCCGACATTCAAACCATTCAACGCCGAGTCGAAAAAAATCACGAAGCGTTTTTTATCCTTAAAAAAATCGCTGCCGCCAAAGATCATCACGCCCGCCGTCAGCAGGATCAACGCGCCGACCAAAAACGCGCCGATGGCGAGTGGATTGGCTTGTTTGCTCACGCCTGACTCCTCATGTGTCGATGATTGCTATTTTGCTCGGTTTGATCGCCGCGATTTAAAAATCGAATCACGTTGGGGTGTTTGGATTCGTGCAGCAGTTTTTGCGGGGCACCACCGTCGATATTGGTACGGGTTTCGGCATCCAGAAATACCGAGTTGTTGCCAATCGCGAAAATACTGTCCAAATCGTGGGTGACCACGACGATGGTGGCCGACAAAGCGCTGCTCAGGCTCAGAATCAAATCGTCCAGCAATTTGGCAGTGATCGGGTCCAAGCCGGCGGACGGCTCGTCGAAGAACAGAATCTCCGGGTCCAGGGCCATCGCCCGTGCCAGACCAGCGCGCTTTTGCATGCCACCGCTGAGTTCGGAGGGATAATAATCTTCAAATCCGGCCAAGCCGACCAGCGCCAGTTTATACGAGACAATCTCCCGTACCTTTTTCGGTGGCAACTGGGTGGCTTCGGTAATCGGCAGCGCGACGTTTTCGGCTAAGGTCATCGAGCTGAGCAAAGCACCGCTTTGAAACAACACCCCGGTACGCGCCAGAATCTGCTGGCGAGCTTTGGGATTGGCTTGCCACAGCCCCTGCTCGCCATAACAAACGTCGCCTTTGGCCGGCGATTTCAAGCCTATCATATGCCGCAGCAAGGTGGTTTTACCGCAGCCGTTACCACCCATGATGATAAACACGTCGCCGCGATTGATCGTGAAATTCAGATCACGCTGAATCACAAAATCGCCATAAGTCATAGTCAGATCTTTGACTGTGATGCAGGCCTCGGCCATCGTTAAATCCCCAGCCGGTTGCAGATGATGGTCATGACCGAGTCGGCAACGACGATAAACACGATGGCGGTTACCACCGCCGACGTGCCGGCATCGCCGACCGCCGAGGCGCTGCGGCCGCATTGCATGCCGCGCATGCAACCCGATAGCGCAATCAAAATGCCAAACACCGAGCACTTCACGAAGCCGATTATAAAATCCTTCATCTTCACGGCATGGGCGGTGCGGTCCAGATATTCGGTCAGCGACACATCAAAAAAATTCACCGTCACAAAGCCGCCGCCGATGATGCCCATCAAATCGGCATAAAGACATAAAAGCGGCATGATGATGATCAAGGCCAACATGCGCGGCAATACCAGAAACGCCATCGGGTCCAGGTTCATGGTTTTTAAGGCATCGATTTCGCTGTTGACATGCATCGTGCCGATCTGCGCGGCATACGCGGCACCGGTGCGGCCTGACATAATAATCGCGGTCATCAAACCGCCCATTTCCCGAGTCATGCCCAGACTAACCAGGTTGGCGATGTAAATTTGCGCGCCGAACAAAGACAACTGCACCGCGCCGACGAAGGCCAGAATCAAACCCACCAACAAGCTGATCAACGTGACGATAGGCAGCGCCGATGGCCCGCACTCTTGAATATACAGCCATAAATCCTGGCGGCGAAAGTGAGCTTGACCCCGAATGGTGGCAAAAGTGCTAATGATCATTTCGCCGACAAAAATCAACATCTCCCTACCATGCTGAATGGCTTTGCCGGTGCTGACCGTCAAAGCCCGAGCCCAGGAAGTCCGAGTTTGGTCGCGGTGCGCGTCAACGCGCTCCGGCACGGCGGAAACCAATGTCAGCAAACCTTGAATCGATGCCGGCAAGGTGGTTTTATCCACGGCCACCTGTTTTTGCTCGGCGTAATCAATTAGCTTAATTAATTCAGTCACCAACATACTGTCCCAACGGCCAAGCGCTGCCGTAGAGACGACGATTTTTTCGATAGCCTGGGTTTCAATCTGCGCGAGTATGGGTTCCAAAGCGGGTAATTGCGCATCCAGCACCCAGTCTCCAGATAAGGCAATTTCCAAGGTCTTTGCCTGACGAATCGCGCTGATGGCGCAGCTTGGTGCACTATTGATGGCTGGCGGTAGGATTTTTGAAGTTTTCATCCCTGTTGATACTAATAATACTTAGCCGCAAGTATGCGCAGAACGCCGACGCATGGCAATAGCCGACAGAGAAGTATTTTTCCTAAAAATAGCCGGAAGCAACTGCTCTGACTGAATAGCCTTGCATCTTAAAAAGATGCATGTCGGCAGCAAAAAGCTTATCAGTACCTATCAAGTTTTCGCCAATTCGCGAATTTCCCAGTCGGCCTTGATTTGCAAAATTTGCGGTTGAATATCCAGAAAACAGGCCACCATCGCCGGATCGAAATGCTGCCCGGCACCGTCGCGGATAGTCGCGACCGCCTTATCGACCGGCCAAGCTTCTTTATAAGGCCGGCGCATGGTCAGCGCGTCGAACACATCGGCCACCCCGACGATACGCACCGATTCGGGAATATTTAGGTTTGCCAGCCCATTGGGGTAGCCAGTGCCATCCCATTTTTCGTGATGCGACAAGGCCACTTCGGCCGCCAGTTTAAAAATCGGTGCATCGCTTTTCGACAGAATATCGTAACCAATCTGGCAATGCCGGCGCATGATGCGCCATTCGTCTTCATTCAGCGCCCCCGGTTTACTCAGTACCGCATCAGGCACGCCGATTTTGCCCGTATCATGCATCGTCGCGGCAAACTCCAGCAATTCGGCATCGGCACACGTCCAACCGACATTTAAGGCCAAGGCTTTAGCATAAGCGGCCATCCGCCAAATATGTACCCCGGTATCGTTGTCGTTATAGTGCCCGGCTTCGCCCAACATATAGATGGCATCGCGGTGGCTTTTTTCCAACTGCGTTGCCCTTACCAGCGATAAATGGGTTTTTACCCGCGCGCGCACCAGACTGGGTACTACCGGCTTACTCAAGTAATCCACACAGCCCACCGCAAACCCTTGCTCTTCATCGCCCAAGTCCGATAAAGCCGTGACGAATATGACCGGGATGGTTTCGGTGGCTGGATCGGCTTTCAAAGCCCGACAAACTTGGTAGCCGTTCATATCCGGCATCTGAATGTCCAACAAAATTAAACTTGGCCGGTGTTTGGCAACCGCCAGCAAGGTTTCCTGACCGTTACGCGCAAATACCAAACGATAGGTAGGCTCCAGAATTTCGCGGAGTATCGCCAAATTCGCGGGTTCGTCATCCACGATCAAAATCGGATTATTAGGCATGGGTATCTTACTGTTTTGGTATTTCGAGCTGGTTTATTAACGCCAGAACTAAGCTTTCAGCTTGCCGAAAATTATAGTCACGAATTTGTGTCGCGAGCGGCGCCAATAAATCGGCATCTACCAAACCCTCCAATGTCAGCAATAGGCGCTCGGCATGACCAGGGTTATCTTCATCCAGCGCCGTTAATAATTCGCTTAACAAGGGTTTGATACTATCAGGCGCCTCGCGTTGCACACTATGGTCAAGCGGTGACATGGTGTGTGCGCTTAAGTTACCGATGCTGATAATCACCACGTCAAGCGCCTGTTGCAGCGCTGCGGCGGCCCCAGCCAGCGGCTCACTGTGATGCAAGGCCGTTTCCAGTTCGGCGCTACGTTGGGCTACCTCAGTCAGGGCCAAACCGTAAGCCGCGCCTTTTAACTTGTGCGTCAGAGCCGCAAGCCCGGCAAGCTGCCCTTGCTCGGCAGCGACACTAATGTCCCGTCCGGCTGTGCGATACTGCTCGACAAAGCGTACCAGATAGGCCTGGTACAGATCGCGCTTGTGCCACATTTTTAGGCCGGCGTTAACATCGATTCCCGGCAAATCGCCTTGGCCTGGATTTGTCGGCACAATGAGTGGGGCGGATTGGTCGCTGAAAATTACCTCGTCACACGAATCGCCGGATGCCAGCCCCGTAAGTCCGAGCAGCGATTTGCTTCCTGTCCAACGCCTGATCAACTCCAGCATTTGCGGTACGTTGAAGGGCTTGGCGATAAAATCGTTCATACCCGCTTCCAGCGCTGCATCCTGCAAATTTTTAAATGCGCCGGCCGTGAGTGCCAGGATGGGTAAATCAGACCAGGCCGGATTTTCGCGTATCCGCCGAGTGGCGGCATAACCGTCCATGCGCGGCATTTGCACATCCATCAATACCAAATCCGCGGCGCCAGGATGTTTAAACAACCAATCCACGGCGTCTTGGCCGTCGCTCGCCAGGCTGACTTGCGCGCCCTCAGACTCCAAAATGCGCCTGGCCACTTCGCGATTGATGTCGCTATCGTCCACCACCAATATCCGCAAACCTTGCAGACGCGCGCCTGCCGAATTGGACGACTTATCGGGCAAGCCTAACAGCGGCGGGGATTTCGACAATACCGCCGCGACGGCGTTATACAATGCCGAAGGTGTTACCGGTTTGCTCAATATCCCCTCGACATGCTTCATGTCGGCATCAGCCGCCAGCAGTTCCCGGGAATAAGACGAGCTGATCATCAGGATAATCGCTATGCGCGGCTGATCAGGATTAACCGCCGCCAGCGAAGCGCGAATAGCTTCGGCTGCGCTCATGCCGTCGACTCCCGGCATGGGCCAATCCAGCAACAGCGCGTCATAAGGCTCGGCACGCTCCAAACTGGCTAGCAGTTCGACGATTGCCGCATCACCCGAGGCGACGGCGTTGGCATTCCAATCAAGACTTCGTGCCGAGGTATTGACGGCTTCGCGCGTGGTCTCACAATCATCGACCACCAGCAATTTCAAATGGTGCAAATGCGGGAGAGACTGCACCGGATTGCCGTCAAGATGCCGCTGCAACCGCAGGACAAACCAAAATTCGCTGCCTTGGCCGGCCACGCTGTTTACCCGCAACTCGCCTCCCATCAAATTCACCAGCTGGCGACAAATTGCCAAGCCTAGGCCGGAGCCGCCAAAGCGGCGGCTGATCGTATTGTCTGCCTGGGTAAAGGCCGCAAACACATCGTCCAACTGCGGTTCGGCAATACCGATACCGGTATCGCGCACTGCAAAGCGCACCGCCACCGTGTCGCCGTTTTGCCAGTCATCGACAGTGACGCGCAACACAACTTCGCCGCGTTCGGTAAATTTAATCGCGTTGCCGATTAAGTTAATCAAGACTTGTTGAATGCGCAGGCCATCCCCCATCAGAGCATCGATACTGGCCGGCGGGATGATGATCAATTCCAGGTTTTTGTGGTCGGCTGCCGCCGCCATCAATGCCGCAAGGTGATCGAACATATCGCTGAGCCGGAACGGCAGGTTTTCGATCTCCAGACGTCCTACCTCGATTTTGGAAAAATCCAGAATATCGTTGATGATCGCTAACAGGGAACGCCCGGCATCGCGGATTTTCCTCACCAAACTGCGTTCTTCTTCGTTCAGCGCGTGTTGTTCCAGCAAATAACAAAACCCCAGCACCGCATTCATCGGCGTGCGGATTTCGTGGCTCATATTCGCCACAAAACTGCTTTTTACCTGCGTCAAATGCTCTGCACGTTGCAAGGCTTGGTTGAGCTGTTCCGTGCGTTGTTCGACCAGATTTTGCAAATGATCCCTATATTGCAGTAATTCCATCTCCTGCTTTTTCCGCACGCTGATGTCCTGTACCGTGGCCGCCCGGTACATCACCTTTTGCTCGGCATTTTTTACGCTGACCAAATCCACCGCCACATCAAATTCAGAACCGTCCTTGCGCCGATAAACCGATTCGTAACGTATTTTGCCGAATTGGTCGGCTTCATGCAGACGGCGTCTAGCAAACTCAACGTGTTCAGGCGCATACAGGGACAGAATGAGTTGACCTTCAAACTGATCGGCGTTGTCGTAACCCAGCATCTCGGCAAACGCCGGATTGCAGGTTACCAGCCGGCCGGTCTCGGGGTTGCCTATGGCTATGCCGTGCCCGCAATAGCGGAAAGCATCGATCCAACGCTGCTTTTCGGCGGCCGTGAGCTTGGCTTCGGTGATGTCTTGTACGGTCCCAATCAAGCGCCAGGGTTGCCCATCGGCCGTGGTTTCCAGTTTGGCTTTGGACAACACCCAACGCTGCTGTCCTTGCGGGGTGCAAATACGGTATTCCAAACCGTTACCGCTGTTACCCGCCAAACAGTCCTGATGCCAGGCGAGCCTGGCGGCACGGTCATCGGGATGCACCGTATCAAATAGCTGCTCCATGGATAAGGCTTGATCAGTGTCGGGTGATAGGCCAAACACTCTAAAGGTTTCCTCGCTCCACATCGCTTGGCCGCCAGGTAGGTAGCGGACCCATGAACCAATATGAGCCACGGCCTGGGAATCTGCCAGCAGCCGTTCTTTTTCTCTCAGATCGTGTTCGATTTTTCGGCTTTCGCTGATGTCGCTTTGGATACCTATCATGCGCAAAGGCTGACCGTCCGCATCGCGACTCACCACGACGCCTCTGGCCAAGGTCCAACGGTACTCGCCACGCCGGTCCCGCAACCTGTGCTCGTATTGGTAATGCGGCGTTTCCTGGCGAAAATGGCGTTGTATTGCCGCCAAAGCCCCAGGCAAGTCATCCGGATGCACTCGATCCGACCAATCGTGCAAACTGTCTCCCACATCCTCCTCGGCATAACCCAGCATCGACTTCCAGCAATGGGAGAAAAACACTTTGCTTTCCGCGATATTCCAATCCCAAACCCCCTGATTGCTGCCCTCCAGCGCAAACTGCCAACGCGCTTCGGATGTACGTAAATCCAGCTCGGCTTGTTTCAGATCGTGAATGTCCGTGCAAGTACCAAACCATTTATCGATACGGCCGTTGTCGGCAAACACCGGCACGCCGCGAATCAACCACCAGCGGTAAACACCGTCAGAGCGGCGTAAGCGGCATTCCTGCGAATACGTCGCCAGTTCATCCACGGCATTTTTCCAGGCCTGCACGGCCTGTGGTTTGTCATCCGGATGCAAGGGAATAGTCCAACCCTCGCCGACACTTTGCGCCAAACTCAGTCCGGTATATTCGACCCATTGCCGATTGAAATACACATGCCAACCGTCAGCCCGGGTAATCCAGACAATTTGCGGCATAGATTCCGCCAACAAGCGAAACTGTTTCTCGCTGGTCTGTAGAGCCTTTTCCGTCAGCTTGCGTGCGGTGATGTCTACCACGATACCTCGATACAGTATCGGCTGGCCTTGCTGGTCCAATTCTGGCTGGTCACGCGACATTAGCCAGCGGTCCCGGCCGTTAACTTGTGTGGCAAGCCGCCACTCCACGTTCAACTCGATATTTTGCTGTACCGCTTGATGAATCGCCGCTTGCACCATAGCGCGATCAGCCGGATGCACAGTAGACAGCCAGACGTCGTAGCACGCTTGGCAGGAAAACGGTTCCAAGCCGTACAAGCGCCATAGACCTTCATCCCATTGATTTTCGTTGGTCTGTAAATTCCACTCCCAGATTCCGGCGTTGGCAGCGCGCAGCGCTTGGTGCAAACGCCGGTGATTAACATCCGATTCCACGCTGGCAATGCGCTGTAACTCGGTTTTGGAACGGCGCAATTGTTCGAAAGCCAGATTAAACGACAGCCCCATCAAGGCAAAAATAGCCGTGGAATAGTAATAACGCACCTCCGCAAGGTTAAAACTTCCCACAGGCGGAACAAAAATATAGATACCCATTGAAACGGCGATTGCGGTAGCAAGCAGGCCGCTAAGCAACCCTCCCAAGTAGGCACTTAAAAATACCGCCGGGTAAAACAATATCCAGGTCAGTGGCGACAGCGCGGACCATAGCGACCATTGCAGTAAACCGGCGGCAATAGGTGTCGCCACTGACAGAACTGAAGTCAAGTGGATGGGAATTTGCTGAAAGCGGATCTGCCGAAAACGCTCAACATGCCGATTTCGCTCCTGGTTAACCCTGAGCTTATCGAAGAATTTAGTCAGCCTGTCCTTAATCACCGCGATAAACCCAGCAACATTCAGCGGTTGCGGACTGCATAAAAATGCAAAAGTTATCGATGCAAACAAAGCCGGCCGCCACTTTATTAGCGATGCCGCGGCAATTCAGGTGCGTAACTGCCAGTCTAAAAGCAACTAACGAACGTACTGAATCGCTGACAGTCGCAGCTTTAGACCCGCTGTCTTGCCAACGCTGCTCCGCAAGTACCACCCGGCACGTTTCGTCATCCTCTATGGAAATGTTGTGCGAACCGAAAAGCATATGCCCCCGTGCTTTAGGTGTAGTCCTCTAAAATGCTAGCTTACCAGATCAGTGTGTTTCGGCAAATATCGGGGGGTTTAAGTATCTATAGACAGCGGATGATATGCAAAGTAGGCGTTTCAGACGGCGCAGAACAAATAGATTTTGCGCGCTATAAAAAAAGCCCCTGAGCAGGGGCTTTTTGCTTCTTATCAGGTGTCCGTTAAAACGGAATATCGTCGTCGAAATCGTCATACGAAGCCGGCGCAGCTTGTGGCCCTGAAGGCCCGGACGAGCGATTGTCATAACTGCTGGCCGGCGGCGTGTTGCTGTCCGAGTAGCTGGCAGTGCCGCCGCTTTTGCTGTCCAGCATATGCATGTTGTCGGCGACAATTTCAGTGGTGTATCTATCCTGACCGTCCTGACCTTGCCATTTTTGCGTGCGAATACGGCCTTCTACATAACATTGGCTGCCTTTTTTTAAGTACTCTCCGGCGATTTTTGCCAAACCGCTGAAAAACACTACCCGATGCCATTCGGTTTCTTGCTTGCGCTCTCCGGTTTGCCTATCTTTCCAGCGTCTGTCGGTGGCCAAACGTATCGTGGTAATAGCATCGCCGCTCGGCATATAGCGGACTTCCGGATCGGCGCCTAGGCGGCCGATCAGCATAACTTTATTCAGCATGGTGTTCTCCGTGTAAAAATTGCGAGTAACAGCGGCTTACTGCCACTGCTTCAAAAA
Organism: Methylomonas fluvii; assembly: GCF_014850975.1. Lineage (GTDB taxonomy): Bacteria > Pseudomonadota > Gammaproteobacteria > Methylococcales > Methylomonadaceae > Methylomonas > Methylomonas fluvii. The sequence goes on from NZ_JACXST010000002.1 coordinate 231,641, forward strand.
AAGACCTAATTGGTTTTTGTCGAGCTGCTGGTTATCGACTTTCAAATACGCGGCGTTTTCTTCAAAATGCAGGCGTACTTCCTCGATGCCGTTAATCGCCAACAATGCCTTGGAAAATTCCGCTCCGCGTTCGGGTATGACCGCCTGCAATGGCAACAGCAAATTGGCCCAATAGCGCGGCGGTGACATGAACAGCGCGATGACGATCCAGCTGGCGGCAATCCCCGCCGAAAACATAAATACCGCCGCAGCGCCGTATTCCCCGTACAACCAGCCGCCGGCGCCACCACCTAAAAACGCGCCGAGGAATTGGGCGCTAGAATATATGCCCATGGCTGTACCTTTTAAGTCGCCGGGTGCGGTTTTGGAAATCAGAGACGGCAAGGTGGCTTCCAGCAGATTGAACCCGCAGAAAAAGATCCACAAGCAAGCGATCAAACCGATCAACTCGCCGTGCAGCAGCACAAAGCCGATGTTGGCGATCACCAAGGTGGCAATCGCGCCGATAAACACTTTCTTCATCTGCCGCTTTTTCTCGGCAATGATCACGAAGGGGATAATCATAGCCATGGAAGTTACCAACACCGGCAGATACACCATCCAGTGACTGCCGCCTTGCAAGCCGGCGTCGCGCATCAGTAGCGGCACCACGACAAAACTGGCCATCAGGATTAAATGCAAGGCAAAAATACCGTAGTTCAGGCGCAACAAATCGGCATTCTTGATGACCGAGCCCAACTCAGACGGAATGTACTCCGCATCGCGGTGGGTGGTAATTTTTTCCGGGTTAGGCACGACGAACAGAATCACCAAAATGGCCAGAGCCGCCAGCAGGGCAATCATCCAGAAAATGCCGGCAATGCCGAAATGATGGGCAATGACAGGTCCCAGCGTAATCGCCACACCAAAGGAAACACCAATGCTGGCACCGATGGTCGCCATGGCTTTGGTGCGGTGTACTTCCTGGGTCAAGTCGGCCAGCAAGGCCATGACCGCGGCGGAAATAGCCCCGCAGCCTTGCAGCGCGCGGCCGATCAGCACGCCATAAATATCGGTCGCCAGCGCCGCCCAGACGCTGCCGGCCACGAATAAAATCAGTCCGATCACAATCACGGTCTTGCGGCTGAACCGGTCCGATAACAAACCGAACGGAATTTGCAGGATAGCCTGGGTCAGGCCGTAGATACCCATCGTCAAACCCACCAGCTTGGGCGTCGAGCCAGGCATTTGCTCGGTAAACAGCGACAAAACCGGCAGCAGCATGAACAAACCCAGCATTCTGAGCGCATAGATACTGGCCAGCGATACGGTAGCCCGCTTCTCCATGGCCGTCATCGGACTGGTAATATCCTGAACCTGTGTCAAACCAAACTCCCCTTTGCCTTGCATCGTTAAAGGTAGCTATAGTACCAGTTTATGGGCGTGGCGCTCCAGCACGGTAATAGCGATTTAGCCAATGCTCTTTGCCCAATGGCTGCCTTAGCCGTATAGTAATCGGTTGTTAAAAATCCCCAGGAATGCACAACAGTGGACACCATCAGCATACGCGGCGCCCGCACTCATAATTTAAAAAACATCGATCTGGACTTGCCGCGTGACAAGCTCATCGTCATCACCGGCCTGTCCGGCTCCGGCAAGTCGTCGCTGGCGTTCGACACGATTTACGCGGAAGGCCAGCGCCGCTACGTCGAATCCTTGTCGGCTTACGCCCGACAGTTTTTATCGATGATGGAAAAGCCGGACGTCGATCATATCGAAGGCCTGTCGCCGGCGATTTCCATCGAGCAAAAATCTACCTCGCACAACCCACGTTCCACGGTCGGCACGATTACCGAAATTTATGATTATCTTCGCTTGTTGTACGCGCGGGTCGGGATTCCGCGTTGTCCGGAGCATGGCGTGTCGCTAGAGGCGCAAACCGTCAGCCAAATGGTCGACCAGGTTCTGGCGCAACCGGAAGGCGAGCGCTGGATGCTGTTAGCGCCGGTGATCAACGATCGCAAAGGCGAGCATGTGTTGCTACTGGAAGATTTGAAAGCCCAGGGTTTTTTGCGCGCACGCATCGACGGCGAAGTCTACGAGCTGGACGAGCCCCCTGCCCTGGATTTAAAGAAAAAACACACCATCGAAGTCATCGTCGACCGTTTTAAAATCCGCGACGACATCCAACTGCGCTTGGCCGAATCCTTCGAAACCGCGCTGCGCTTATCCGAAGGCTTGGCGATTGCTGCGTCGATGGAAAGCGATCAACAATTACTGTTTTCAGAGCGTTACGCCTGCCCGCATTGCGGCTATAGCCTCAGCGAACTGGAACCGCGCATCTTTTCCTTCAACAACCCGAAAGGCGCCTGCCCCAGCTGTGACGGCCTGGGCGTGCGCCAGCATTTCGATCCGCAACTGGTGGTGCACAACCCGGAGATCAGCTTGGCCGGCGGCGCGGTGCGCGGGTGGGACCGGCGCAATGCCTATTACTATCAGATTATTTGCGCCTTGGCCGAGCATTACAAATTCGATCCAGAAGCGCCGTTCTCGCATATCCCTAAAGATGTACAGGGAGCAATTTTGTACGGCAGCGGCGAGGAAAAAATCAGCTTTACCTTTCAGATGGGCAACGGCAAGCCCAAAACCAGCCGCCACGCCTTCGAAGGCATCATTCCCAATATGCAACGCCGTTACCACGAGAGCGATTCGCAAATGGTCCGCGATGAATTGTCGAAATACCTCGCGCAACAGACTTGCTCGGTATGCGACGGTGCCCGGCTGAATATCGGTGCCCGCAACGTGTTTGTCGATGAACAACCTTTGCATCACGTCACCCGCTTACCAATTAAACAAACCTTGGGCTTTTTTCAGGGCTTGAGTATTCCCGGGCACCGTGGCGAAATCGCCGCCAAAATCAACAAGGAAATTCAAGAAAGGCTGGAGTTTTTGGTTAACGTCGGTTTGGATTATCTGACCCTAGACCGTAGCGCCGACACTCTGTCCGGCGGCGAAGCGCAACGCATCCGCCTGGCCAGCCAGATCGGCGCCGGCCTGGTCGGCGTGATGTATGTGCTGGACGAACCGTCGATAGGTTTGCATCAGCGCGACAACGAGCGCTTGCTGAACACCCTGTATCGGTTGCGCGACTTGGGCAACACGGTCATCGTGGTCGAGCACGACGAAGACGCAATCCGCGCCGCCGACCATGTGGTCGACATTGGCCCAGGCGCCGGCGTGCATGGCGGCCAAATCGTCTCGCAAGGCACGCCGGCGCATATTCTGGCCGATCCCAACTCCTTGACCGGCCAGTATTTGTCCGGCGGCTTGAGTATAGACATCCCCAAAAAAACCACGCCGCGCGACCCCAGCAAACAAGTCACTATCCGCAAAGCTAGCGGCAACAATCTGCAAAGCGTCGATGTCAGCTTCCCGGTGGGTCTGATGACTTGCGTCACCGGTGTTTCGGGTTCCGGCAAATCGACGCTGATCAACGACACTTTATACAGTCACGCTGCCCGGTTGATTAACGGCGCCAGTTGCATCCCGGCGCCGTGCGAAGCCATTGAAGGTTTGGAACACTTCGACAAAGTGGTGGACATCGACCAAAGCCCCATCGGCCGCACCCCTCGCTCCAATCCGGCCACCTATACCGGCATCTTCACACCGGTGCGCGAGCTGTTCTCCGCCACGCCGGAGGCCCGTTCGCGCGGTTACACGCCGGGCCGCTTCAGTTTCAACGTCAAAGGCGGCCGCTGCGAAGCCTGCGCCGGCGACGGCGTGATCAAGGTGGAAATGCACTTCCTGCCGGACATTTTCGTACCCTGCGACATTTGCCACGGCAAGCGCTATAACCGTGAGACTTTGGAAATCCGCTACAAAGGCAAGACCATCCACGAAGTACTGGAAATGACTGTGGAAGACGCCACCCAATTCTTCTCCGCCATTCCCAGCCTGGCCCGCAAGCTGCAAACCTTGATCGACGTCGGTTTAAGCTATATCACGCTGGGCCAAAACGCCGTGACGTTATCCGGCGGCGAGGCGCAACGCGTCAAGCTGGCGAAAGAACTATCAAAACGCGATACTGGCACCACGCTGTATATTCTGGATGAACCCACCACCGGCCTGCATTTCCACGACATTAAACAATTGCTAACCGTGCTGCACACCTTGCGCGACCACGGCAATACCGTGATCATCATCGAGCACAATCTGGACGTGATCAAAACCGCCGACTGGATTGTGGACATGGGCCCGGAAGGCGGCAGCGGCGGCGGCCTGCTGGTGGCGGAAGGCACGCCCAAACAGATTGCCAAGCATAAGAGCTCGCATACTGGGACTTATCTGAAGCGTTTTTTTGAATAGCGCCGCTTGCCGACAATCGGCGGACTTATTAGGATGCTTGAATGACGGAGAAATAGCAGGAGAACTATGATGGGGTTAGCTTTAAAAGACCGGCAACAACACACTTACGGCGATTATTTGCAATGGCCGGACGACTTACGCTACGAATTGATCGACGGCGATGCATTTTTAATGTCGCCAGCGCCGGACTTGCCGCACCAGGATGTGGCCGGGGAAATCTACCGTCAAGCAGCCAACGTTTTGCGCGGCAAACCCTGCCGCGCCTTCATCGCCCCTGTGGACGTGCGCCTGCCCAAACGCGACGAGGCAGACGAGCTGATCGACAGCGTCGTACAACCCGATGTGCTGGTAGTCTGCGACGCTAACAAACTGGACAAACGCGGCGTACGCGGCGCGCCGGATTGGGTAGTGGAAGTATTGTCGCCGTCTACCGCCAGCCACGATCAGATCAAAAAGCGCGACCTCTATCAGCGCGCCGGCGTCCGCGAATATTGGTTGGTCCACCCCATCGACCGCATGCTGACCATCTATCGCCTGCAAAACGGCGAATACGGTAAGCCCGAGCTTTATCCATTGGAAGGTGAAACCCAAGTCGGCATTCTGCCGGAGATTGTGATTGGTTGGGACGAATTGGTAGCGCGACTGCCTGACGATTATTGATAACTAACCTGCCCGCCGCGCTTCTCTGGTGACCAAACTCCTGCTTGGTCACTAAGCCTTGAAAACTCCAGCTTTCTCAAATAATTCGGGAAGCGCTAGCTTCCTGGATTGGTATCCAAGCAGGAGCTTGGATAACTGCCAAGAGTAGGCAACTCTTCTCGTTTCTGGATTCCTCCAGACCAACAAGTATATACTGACAGTATTTACATTTTACGGAGTAAGACCATGACCTACGCCCGTATTTTTCAATCCGGCAACAGCCAAGCTGTGCGCTTACCCAAGGAATTTCGTTTTAACGCCGACCGTGTGGAAATATTCCGCCGCGGCGACGAAATCGTGTTACGAGAAACCCCAATCAACGCCACCGCCATATTCGACGCACTCAGTACGTTGCCGGAAGACTTCATGGCCGAAGGCAGGGAAGACAGCCCGCCGCAGGAACGCGAGGCATTTTGATGCCAGTGCGCTATCTGCTGGACACCAACATCTGCATCTACATCGCCAAACATCGTCCGCCCGCCGTGCGCGAGCGTTTCGCTCGCCACTCGGCCAGCGAACTGGCCATGTCGGTGATCACCTTGGGCGAATTGCGCTTTGGCGCTGAGAAAAGCCAGGCACGCGAGCGCGCGATTGCCATTGCAGCCCTAGCCGAATTGACCGGCCTGATTCCAGTCTGCGAGTTACCCGAACCAGCCGGCGACCATTACGGACAGATTCGCGCCGAGCTCCAGAAAATCGGCCAACCAATCGGCAATAACGACTTATGGCTGGCCGCTCAGGCGCGATCACAAGACTGGATTTTGGTAACCAACAACGAACGGGATTTTCTTAGAGTGCCGGGCTTGTGGGTTGAAAATTGGGTAAATTAATTCCTTTTAGTCGCCGAATAACACCGTGATCATCATCGAACATAATCCGGATACGATTTGGACTGCCGACGGGATAGCCGATTGGGCCCGGAAAGCGGCAGCGGCGTCATGTTGATGGCAAAACGCACGTCGAAGCCTAAGGCTTCGCATACCGGGCGCTATCGGCAGCATTTTTTTCGTGAATCACCGCTGACAACATGAATGAACTGCAAGCGGAAATAACTCAAGCGATTTTGGCGCATGCCACAGTCGATGCGATTTATCTATATGGCTCCCGCGCCAAGAATACCGCGCGACCCGACAGCGACTGGGACATCGCGGTGATTTTCAGCGATTTCCAGACCGATCCGCTGGAACGCGCGGTGCGTCCGCAAATGCTGGAAGCCGAAGTCGAACGCGAGTTAAGACGCTACAATCAAATCAGTATCGTCGATCTGGAAACCGCGCCGGTCTTGCTGCAAGTCGGCATCTTGCAATCGGCTGTCAAATGGTACGACCGCAATGTAGCGCACGTCAGACGCATTGAGCAAAGCATCTGGTCGAAATGGGAAAAAGATTATGAGAGATATTGCTTATGAACAGGCGCTGATGCGCCACCGCCGCAAAATGCTGCGCATCCTAAACGAATACGGTCAAGAAAATCCGCATACCTGGACCGAACGTGACCTACTGGCGATTCAGCGTGCACTGCAAGTCTATATCGAAGCTTTCATCGGCATGGCGCGTTATTTCGTCCAGCAAAAATACCAACTGACAGTCAGCCAATCGCGGGAAGCGTTGGACGAATTGAAAAGCCACGGTGATTTACCGGCCGATCAGCATGCCGAATTGATGAAAATCCTCGGTTTCCGCAACGTGCTGGTGCACGACTACCTGGACCTCAACGACGTGATCGTGCAAGCCATCGTCACCGGCAAGCAGTATGCGGTTTTGGAGGAATGGATGGTGGTTTGGCAGGGGGGGCTGGATGGATGTGAGCCGAAATGAATGAATACACTCCTGTGAGCAATCTATGCCTGGTAACAGGAAAAGCACTGCGTTGCGGTAGAAGATGATGCCGCATCAGGGGCAAACCAAGCATTCCAACGTAGCGCGTTGGAATGAAGAAAACTCTCTTGTCTCCTTTCAATGACCAGGACACAACTAATAACGGAATATGACACTCTAGTCGGAAGGTTATCCCAACACAAACACAAATCTCAGGTAAAAGAGCCGATGCTATACTCCTGTTGCCAAACTCAGAGAATTTTGCGAGATGTCAAAACTTAGCCATAACGATGCCCCTATTCATATCGATGCGTTTGGTCAAGGCGAATTTATTCGGCAAATCGCGGACGTGATCAAAACCTGCGATGCGCCAAAGGGCATTGCGATAAACGGTTACTGGGGCAGTGGTAAAACCAGTGCCTTACTTCAATTACATAAGGAGCTAACTGGCGTCTTACCTAACGACACAAATAAACCTTCAAAGCCGGGAATGACTCCAATATGGTTCGAAGCTTGGCGACACCAGAACGAAGCGCTACCAATTGTTGCTTTATTACATGAAATTCGCACAAAACTCGGAGCTTGGAATAAATTCCGAAACAATGCCGAAAAGTTGAGCACCATAACCCTGACTGGAATTTTGGGCGCATTCGATGAAACGTTGAAGGCAGCCAGCGGTGGCGTGATGAGTCCCGCCCTAAGCAAAATCCCCGAGATAGCAGCACAATGGGAAAAAGACAATTACCACAACAAACTTGCTAGCCAGCATCTAAGTCAATTATTGGAAGAAGCTATCGATCAAGCGTTGGGTAAAGATAAGAATAATCCTGATCGCAAGCTAGTGATTTTCATCGACGACCTTGACCGCTGTATGCCAGATACAGCATTGAAGCTGCTGGAAGGCATCAAGGTCTATTTAAACCTACGGAACTGCGTCGTCATATTCGGCATGGATCAACGCCAGATAGAAAACTCACTACGCAAAGCCTTAAATTTAAAAGACGGCTCCAACGATGGCGATCATCATGCGAGAGAGTATTTGGAAAAGATTTGTCAGGATATTTACCATCTACCTATACCGGATAAGCAGCAAAAGTCGGCCTATCTATACGATCTGCTTAAAAACCTGGATTTATCCTGCACTCCCAAACAACAAAGAACGCATCTGGACGAGTTGAAACGAATCCTGGACAATTACGATTGTCTGCCAGCCAATCCTCGTAAGATCAAAGCTCTGGCGAATCGATTGGCAACCGTATTCAGAAAACTACCGATGTTGCCAGCCATGGTTTCGACTACAACGCCGAACGCGTTAATATCCAAAGGCTTAAAAGTCGAATACGGGCTTTTAACAGTTACCGCGATTATTTACACCTTTCATCGAAGCTTAAATGAGCAACTGGCACAAAACCCGACATACATCAGTACCCTGATTGGATACGCCAATAACCCACCACCACCATTAGCTACACCCGATCCTATTTTCGAACCAATGCGCAGCCTCGTTCCATCCTTTAACGGTACAGCGGATTTGCCGGTCAATCCCAGCGATAGCCATGTGTTTCGTCTGCATCGATTACTTATCGATTTGGGCACTGTTATCGAAGCCGAAATCAAGCCATTTCTCAATCTATAGTCATGCTGCTTCCAACATCCCAAACCCTAGCGCCTGCTCAAAAGCCGGATACCGACGCATTTATCGATATAAAGAATAACCATGCCTTACTGAGCTATTTTCAAAAACTGCAGCGGCAGTTCATGGTCGCCAATAACTTCGGCTTGGCGCTGGATGATGAAGACCGTCCAGACACTAAAACCGCACCTGCCTACTTGCGTAACCTGTTTGTGCCGCCACATCTGGGCGAGCGCCACTATGATCCGGAACAACTGATTAACCTTGAAATGCAAAGCCAAAACCAACATTGGCTGGACGCAGTAGAGGTTCTCAAACAAAATCCTAGGATGTTTCTGCTTGGCGACCCTGGTGCGGGCAAATCCACTCTGCTTAGCTGGTTGATGCTGGCGTTTAGTTACAGTGGTGAAAACCTCACAAAAATGCAGCTTGGCGATCGAGTGCCATTTTTGTTGGTATTGCGAGACTTGCCATTAAGTCAAGTTCGCGATTGGGACACCCTTTGGCAGGTGTTTTTGAATAAGCACCTCGATCACCTTGCGGCGCCGTTGCGAGAGCAAACGGCATTAATCAGCCAGCTTTTCGAAAGCGGACAGGCTTTTATATTAATCGACGGCTTGGACGAAGTCACGGAAGAAAAATCCAGAACATATCTGGGTAAGGCGGTATTGGACGGCATAAACCGCTTCCCCCGTTGCGTGTTTATGATGACATCCCGCTTGTTGGGCTTTGATCAGTTGGAATGGTTTGGTCAGAAAGTTACGCGGTATATCCCTGCTTATATTGATAGTGCAATTGAAATACAAAACACAAAAATTCAACTAGATGCGACAGAGGCAGATATGCTTCTAAAAGCATTGGAGTTAACTGAAAAAGCAATCCCGGAGACAATACCACAATATTTCGCCAAAACTATTCATGTTCGAAATACGCATTTTTTCGAATTACCGGTTTTTTATTTGGCCCCTTTCGATTTACCGCAAACTCGCCTGTTCATCGAAAACTGGTATCGGCAATATCTCAGCGCTGACCACGCCTTACCCCAGAGGATAAATGATCTACAAAAGCGGATAGAAACCAATGACGGATTGGGGCGCTTGGCTCGGATACCGGTATTGCTAAACATGATTTGCTTCATTCATTCCCGCCGTGGTCGTTTGCCGGATGGCCGTGCCGAGCTTTACCAACGCATAGCCGAAACCTATTTAACCGGTTTGGATAGAGCCAGAGGACTTAAATTTTTGGGCCGGGAATTCAATTACGACTATCTGGATTTGTCGGAATGGCTAGGTAAACTGGCTTTGCAATTACAGGATAAGCGAGGTGAAGACGATCAGGCCTTGTTGATCGAAAAACCGGACATTGAAACTCTACTTAAGGAGGAGTTACAAAGCCGAGGCATGCCCGCATCGCAAATACCCGAAGAAATCGATTTCGTCCTCCGCTATCTTGCCGAGCGGAGCGGCTTGTTCATACCGCGCGGTTTCAATGAACAAGGTGTCGAACAATACGGATTTACTCATTTAAGTTTTCTGGAATATTTTGCCGCCTACGCCTTGAAACAAGATTCACAAGTTGATAGTGATTGCTTGGCATTGCGCCAGGAAACCACCCAGCTACCGCGTTGGCATGAGTGCTGGGCTTTATTTTTTGAGCAAATCGAACATAGCCGCTTGGCGGATAAATATTTGCAGCTGTTGTTCCCAAGTATCAGCAACGAAGCAATTACCTCGAGATCAAGTCCCGAGCTAAACGAACAGGTACTGGTTGCTAAACTGCTCTGTGCCAAAATCGTAATGGATAGTGCGGTACGATTGGGTTTTCAAGTTCGTCAGAGGGCGCTAAATAGTTTATGGACTTTCTATCTGACTAAACCGATATACTTTTTTAGAGATAATGACAATTATCATGCTCTGTGTGATGTGCTATGGTCGGACCGTTTCGACTCGAAGAACATATTTATTCACCAAGTACGACAGTCGCAAGTTAACTATTTAGAATTAAGTGGAGAAGCGGTTGGCGACTTGTCACCTCTGATTAATTTTGAATTCACATCAATCGATCTTTCCAATTCGGACTCAAACTGCGATTGGTCACATATAAATTCTCGGACATTAGAAAGGCTTAAGCTAAAAAAGGTCGCCATTTCAGACCTAACCGAATTGAAGAATTATACTAGTTTAAATTTTTTAGTTTTAGATCAGCTTCCCATTAAAGACTTATCACCATTAAAGGCATTAAAGTCGCTATATTATCTATACCTATCAAACTGTCCAGAACTTGACATTTGCAGCTTGGAAAAGCTTAAACAGCTGACAAGCCTGACAATTAAAAATCAATCAATAACTGATTTTTCACCGCTCGGAAAACTAAATAAACTAGAATCTTTATCCTTACTTTCAGTACCAATCGACAGCTTTTCTCCTCTTGGAGTTTGCAAAAAACTATCGCAATTACTATTACTTAATGCTGGAGTTTCCCACTGGGCTTCACTGGCTGAATTATCGGCACTCAGAAGCCTTGATGTTTATATTCTTTCGCAAAAAGAGTTCGACCAGTGGTCACCATTGAGGAACCTAGATGAATTAAGCATAAACTCAGCGAGAATAACAGATATAACCCCACTTGTAGAATTTGTTAATCTAACTAGATTAGATTTAAGTGAAACACAAATCACTGATATAACCCCATTAAAATCCTTAAAAAAAATAACTCGACTGCGCTTACCAAGTACAAACATAAAAGGTATTGAGTTATTCGACAAAAACATACTGAAATTCCCCCAGTCTAAACTGGATAATTCAGAAAATACCGGATCGTTACCCTAACAACATAAGCTAGGGAATTAAAAAAGGCACTATCCACAGACACCCATTGAAAAATCCGTCTTTAACATGGCGGATTCAAAACTCAATGATGTTTTGCATGGGCTCAACCTCCGGTGGCGCCTTACAACACAGCCTCCTTAAATCAGCCTACTATGCCCTACCGCATCGGTATCATCTCCGACACCCACGGCTTGCTCCGCCCTGAGGCGCTGGCGGCGTTAAAGGGCTGCCAGCGGATTATCCACGCCGGCGACATCGGCAAACAGGAGGTGCTGCAGCGGCTGAACGAGTTGGCACCGGTTACGGCGGTACGTGGTAACAACGATAAAGGCGCTTGGGCTGATGAATTGCCGATCAGTGCGCGCGTTATGGTCGGACAACTTTCAATTTACGTGATTCACGATCTGGCCGAGCTGCCCATCGATCCGGTCGCGCCTGGAATTCGCGTCGTCATTTCCGGTCATTCGCATAAACCCTCGATTCAAGAACGCGATGGCGTGCTGTATCTCAACCCCGGCAGCACCGGACCGCGCCGGTTTAAATTGCCAGTAGCCGTTGCCGAACTTATCATCAGGGACACAGCAATCGAGGCGCGAATCGTCGAGCTGGCGGTTTGAAACCGATTGCAAGAATTTGTTATCGTTGTCACCTGCAGGATCCTGCTGGCGCACGATTCGTTTCCGTTTAACCGCTTTTTTACTCTACAAGTTTACCCCATGAGTTTTGATTTTAACGCTTACCTAAACCGCATCGGCATAGCCAAACCGGAGACCACCCTCGCCGGCCTCAGCCAATTGCAACAGGCGCAACTCGGCGCTATTCCATTCGAAAACATCAATCCGCTATTAGGTTTGCTGCCCGAGTTGGAAACGGCGGCGTTGATGGAAAAGATCGTCGCCAATCGACGCGGCGGCTATTGTTTTGAATTGAACGGATTATTTGGACAGGCGCTGGATGCCTTGGGATTTGACTATCAGCCGATTATGGCTAGAGTGCGGATGGGCCGCAACGAAGGTGGACCGCGCCTGCATTTGGCGTTTATCGTAGAGACTGAAGCCGAATTCTGGCTGGTGGATGCCGGCTTCGGCGGGCCCAGCCACTATCGGCCACTGCGCCTGAATACTGGGGAGGTGCAAAACCAGGAGCACAACCAGTTCCGGTTGCGCCAGGAAGAGGAATCCGGAGAAACGGTGCTGGAACGGCTACAGGACGGCGAATGGTTTGCCTTGTATAGTTTCGACCGCGCCAAAGTACAACGTTGCGATCTGGATGCGGCCAACCTGGTGTGCACGACATGGGATCAATCACTGTTGTCGCAAAACCTACTGATCTGCCGGAATACCGCCGAAGGCTGGGTGCAATTGTTCAATACCCATTTTTCAAGATACCGCGCGGATGAGAAAATCAGCCATTCAATTGAAAGCCAGGCGCAATTAAATGACTTGTTGGACGAGCAGTTTGATATAGCGCTGAACATTGAGCAATTGCGCCGCCTCGCCGAGCGCTTGGCGTTAAACCAGGATAACTAAGGTTTGTCCGGCGGGATTTATTGGCATTGCAGTGACGTATTTATTTGCACTGTTTTATCAGCACATCCGTGAGCACTTCGAAGCAGAAGAACATTTAATGAAACACCATGGCTATCCGGGTTATACCCAACATGTCGCAACGCACAACCAAATGCTTGACAGATTGAACGACATTTCCCAAACCATTTACCACAAGCGCTGGCAGCCTGCCGACATAAAAAATTTGTCAGGCAATGGGTGTTGGTACATATCCTTGAAGAAGATAAGCTGCTGGGAGAATACCTAAAAATTCTTCCAGGATAGCTCCCAGTTCAAAACCTAGTCCGCATTTGCGAGCAGATGGTCTTGAGATTGCGCCAAATCGCTTAGTAGCGATAGCTCGTCCAACGACAGTACCCGGCTAATCGCCAAAAGTATAATAAATACGTCGTCGACACGGGCCATGGCTTGAATAAAATCGGTGCGAATATCGGTACCGAAATCCGGCGCCGGCTGGATATTGGCGGGCGGAATTTCCAAAATTTCCCGGACTTCATCCACCAACATGCCGATCAGTTGCGAACCCTCGCCCGTTTCAACCGCCACCAACACAATACAACTGCGTTTGCTGACTTCCGAGCAATGCCGGCTTAATCGTGCCGATAAATCGATTACCGGCACCACACTGCCGCGCAAATTGATCACCCCGTGAATATAGTCGGGCGTCAATGGCACCCGCGTCACGTTGGCAATCTCGATAATTTCCTTCACATCCAGAATGCTGACGGCAAAACTTTCCGTCCCCACTAAAAAAGTCAGGTATTGGCCTACCTGCTCCTGAACCGCCACGGCGTGGCCGGTTTCTCTCCGAATCAGATTACTCATGGTCTGCTCTCCAGAGACTAAAAGCGCTCAAAATCTTGGTCGTTAAAATCCAAGGAGTTGTCGGCAAGGCTATTCACCGCCACGGGTTTTTTTACATAGTTTTGTGCCGCCCCGCCGCGAGACTGGTGCTTAGCGGCCGGAGGTGTTTTACCAAAAGATTGCGACCTATTACTGTTGCCATCCAGTTTGAAAAACGCCACTGCATGCTGCAGCTGGGTGGCCTGTCCGTTTAATTCCTCGGACGTAGCGGCTAATTCCTCGGCGCTGGCGGCATTTTGCTGAGTCGCTTTATCCAACTGACGCATCGCTTCGTTAATTTGATTAATGCCACTGGATTGCTCCATGGACGCCGCATTAATCTCCTGCACCAAATCGGCTGTTTTCACAATATTGGGTACTACGGCAGCAATCAAGGTGCCGGCTTTTTCGGCTATCGCTACGCTGTTGGTGGCAAGTTCGTTGATTTCTTCCGCCGTGACGCGGCTGCTTTCCGCCAGTTTTCTGACTTCGGCGGCCACCACGGCAAAGCCCTTGCCGTGTTCGCCCGCAGAGGCTGCTTCAATCGCCGCGTTTAACGACAGCAAATTGGTTTTGTAAGCTATATCCTCGATCAGACCAATTTTTTTGGCGATATTCTTCATAGCCAGAACAGTCTCGTTCACGGCCTCGCCGCCGTCACGGGCTTCGCCTGCCGACTTAGTCGCCATTTGTTCGGTGACATGGGCATTTTCGGTGTTTTGTTGTACTGATGAATTAAGCTGTTCAATCGACGAAGTGGTTTCTTCGACGCTAGCCGCCTGCTCGGTGGCCATCTGACTCATGGACTGGGCAGTAGCACTGACTTCTTGCGAAGCACTGGCCAGCGTGTCGGAATTAGAACGCACTTGCGAAACCACTTGGCTCAGCTTATCGCGCATATCGCGCAAAGCCTGGGCAAGTTGCCCGATTTCATCTTTACCATTCACTTCCAGCTTCGCGGTCAAATCACCTTCGGACAAGGATTGGGCAAATTTGACGCCGACGATAATCGGTACGGTAATCAAGTTGGCCAGGAACATGGCGATGATAACGCCCAAAACCAATGCGGCAATAATGGTACCGATAATGATTTTATTGGCCTCATCGACTAATTCGTCTGCTTGTGCCCTTGCCACCCCTAATTGGGCATAACCCGCTTCTTCCGCACTTTGCGCTTGTTTAATGACGTTATCGCCCAATTCCAGCATTTCTTTTCGGACTATATTCAGCTTGTCGTCGTTATCAATCCAGTTTTGCGCGGCTTGCTGATAATCAAGGGTACTCGCACGCGCAGTCTCAATCAGACGCAAGGCTTCTTCGGAATTAACGATTTTTTGTAAATCATCATAAGCCTTCATCAGTTCGGGCATTAAAACTTGCATCTTTTTCCACGCGATACGGTCTTTGTAATTCACTTCCTCTTTTTCCGCGCGCATGATTTCCATCGCTTTGATATAAATATTGGCGGCGCCAATATAACGCTGAACGTATGGATCCAACTCTTGTGCATTAGTGCCTTTTTTCATGGCCTCCTGATACAAACGCACTTGCCTATCCAAAAAATCATCCGCAGCTTTAGCGACTGAATTACCTTCTTTTACCATTTCTTCCACAGCCGCTTTATTTTCCTTAACCGATACCACCACAGCTCTGAATTTTTCACCAAATTTCAGTGTGCCTTCCCGGGCGGTTTTAGACTGAGTCAATAACTCGGTATTGTTATATTTCTTGGCTACCTGATCGACCTTATCGAGATACTCAAACAAAGTTTTCATGCTGTCTTCGACTTTTTGAGCATCTTCGTCTTTATTGGAAATACGATAGGCCCTCTGCGCCATGATAGTTTGCAGAGCCATTCTTTCCACGCCAGTGGCATATTCCACCGATTTGCCGTTGTTGTCGGTAATACCGAACAATGCGCCGGCGACTTCGCCAATATATATCTTGGACAATAAGCCAAAACCTATCGTAATAGCCACGAGCAGCATCGCCCCCGTCAGGATTTTTGTTTTTATTTTTAGGTCGTTAATATTCATTTGCTGTTCCCTCTAATAGGAATTTGTAACTGTGAGAAATCGTTAACTTACTGAATTCGCTGCGACGTTAAGAATGGTGCCGGTCGGCTTTTATTTTTGATGGCCGCTTGAATTAAACCTTGTACATCCAGAATGAGTGCGACATTGCCGTCGCCCAACACGGTGGCACCGGTGATCCCGTTCAATCTTTCGAACACTTTACCCAATGGCTTGATCACGGTTTGGTGCTCGCCATGCAACTCGTCGACGACAAAACCGGCTTTGGTCTGCCCGGATTTAACCACCACGACGCTTTCGCGCTTTCTGTTGGAATCGGCAATCTGATTATGGAAATAATCGCCTAAACGTAAATATGGCAAGACCTGACCGCGCAGATTGATGTAATGCTGTATGTCGTCTATCTCACATTCGTTAGCGTTCATCTCGATGCATTCGTCTACCATACTCAGCGGGATGATGTAGCGGTCATGGCCGGTGCCGACCATAAAGCCGTCGATAATCGCCAAGGTCAGCGGCAAGCGTATGGAAATGGTGGTGCCCTCGCCTTCTATGCTGTCTATCTCGACGGAACCGCGTAAGGCTTCGATATTTTTTTTCACCACATCCATACCGACACCGCGCCCGGATAAATTGGTGGCTTGATCCTTGGTACTAAGGCCGGCAGCAAATATGAGATTATAAATTTCTTGTTGGGACAAATCGTGATCGGGTTTAATCAGGCCGTTGGCCAACGCTTTGTTGAGTATTTTTTCGCTATTCAAACCGACGCCGTCATCGGCGATTTGAATGACGATATGCCCGGATTCATGATAGGCATTGAGTTGCACGGTACCTTGCGCCGGTTTGCCGGCGGCAAGCCTCTGCGCGGGACTTTCGATGCCATGATCAAGGGCGTTGCGGATCAGGTGGGTCAATGGATCGTTGATTTTTTCGACGACCGTTTTATCCAATTCCGTCTCGCCGCCGCTGATATAAAGTTCGATGTCTTTATTCAGCTCCTTACTAACATCGCGCACGACGCGCTTAAACCGGGAAAAGGTTTCGCCGATTTGTACCATGCGCAATTCCAATGCGGTATCGCGGATACTGCTGACCAAGGCATTCATGCTGGCGGCCACATCGCCGGCATCGCTGAGGCCATGCTTCTCAACAATCAAAGTCATCGCCGCACTGGAAATCACCAGCTCACCGACCAAATTGATCAAATGGCCTAATTTCGTGGCATCTACCCGGATGTAATTGGCTTCGCTTGCCAGTTTTTGTTTGGTCTGTTCTTGTTTTTTCAGCGCTTGATCGACTAAGGGCTGCTGTACAACGTGTTGCTCGACCAGTATCTCTCCCAAGGGTTTACCGGGGACAGCCTGTTCGGAATCAATATTGGCCTGCTGACTTTGCAAGGCATGATTGACATCATTCTGAGTCAGCGCCCCAACCTGCACCAGCATATCGCCCAAGCGATTAACATGATTGTCATCCTGGGCATTCAACAGATTTACATATTCCTCTAGTTTGGAATTGGGCGGCAAAATTTTGATATCGCAATCGTCCGAGGCAAAATCAAATACCGCCTCTATCGTCTGTTTATTCGCGTCGCTCTGAAAAGCAATTTTGAAATGCAAATAGCAGCTTTCCGGGTCCATATCGTCACCGGCCGGCATTTCCGAGGCTACGGTAAGAATTTGTTTGATCTCACCCAAGGTGCGCAGATAGCGAATAAACGACAAGGGATCCATGCCGTTTCTGAAGGCGTCTTTCTGAAACTCTAATGAAATTAGCCAGTTATCGTCCACCGATATTTCACCGCCACCTTCAATTTCCAGCTGGGCGCTATCGTCGCTCTGCTGCATGTCGGTAGTTTGCCGTCCGGTCAATTGCCGGATCAAACGCTCTCCGTCCGCCGCCAAACTTGCCGGTAATGCAGCGTCTTTCTGCGTCAAACAATGTTCGATCAATTTAGCGGTGTGATCCTTACTATTCAATAAGACAGAAATCAATTCCGCGTCGATACCGCGTTCGCCGTTACGCACTTTATCCAGGACCGACTCCGCTTCATGGGTAAAACCGACAATGGCGTTAAAACCAAACAATCCGGAAGAGCCTTTGATGGTGTGCATGGCCCGGAATAAACTATTGATGGTTTCGCTATCGTCCGGTTTGCTCTCCAGAGACAACAAAGCGTCTTCCATATCCGTTAACAACTCTTCAGCCTCTTGGGCGAAAACCGTTAAAGCCGCATCTAATTCGCTCATGATGATTTCCAGTCTGCGGAGATTACGATAGGGTCGCCGAAATGCTTACTCAGGTTGAGCAGTTCCAGCACTTCAACTACCGCCTCGCTGTGCTGAGTAAGACTAAAGCCGATCTCGCGGCTGACGGCTTCCTGCTTCAGAAACATCAGGAGTTGCAAACCGGCACTATCGATTTCGGTGACATTGGCAAGATCGATTTGCACGTCTTTAGCCGAGCTTAGATACTGAGATAGTGCTTGTTTATGTCCAGCACCGAGTAGATGGTCAATTCACCCTGAATGGCTAGATGGGTGACACCCTTTTTTTGTTGTTTCAGGTGGATAGCCAAGGTTTTCTCCCCTTGTGCAACGGAGTTGTTTTTAAGGCAACACCAATTTGGACACCGCGTCGAGTAAAGTGGGGGCTTGAAATGGTTTGGTCAGCCAGGCTTTCGCGCCCGCCGCCTTGCCAGCCTGTTTTTTATCGTCGGCGGCTTCGGTAGTCAGCATCATCATCGGGGTGAATTTGTAAGCCGGTAGTTTTTTGGCTTCCGTAACAAAGGTTATGCCGTCCATATTCGGCATATTCACATCGGTAATGATCAGATTGATTTTTTGTCCGGTTAATTTACTCAGCGCATCCCTGCCGTCGCTGGCTTCGATCACATCGTAGCCAGCGCCTTTAAGGGCAATGCCGACAACCTGTCGAATGGATGCCGAGTCATCAACAATCATGATGGTTTTAGCCATTAGTCAATCCTTCATTAAATTTAGAAAAATGTAATCTCATCGTTGGCGGAAGTGCTTTGGTGACTCACTGCCGTTCCGGAAGAGTGATTCAATAATTCTTCCGGCATCGTGTAACTAAGCTCCATTCTCGACAAGGTAGCACCGACATCGAGGCTATTCGCTTGGCGTTCACCGCTGTTACGTGTGGCGTCTACCGCAGTTTGCAAGCTGTTTAGATTATGTTCGACATGCGAAAGCATTTGGCTGACCCGATCCTGGAACTGGAACGCCGTCAACACCGAGAAAATCTCGTCGCGAATTTGCGCGCTATTACCGCGCAGCTGGTCCGCATCGTTTCTGAACATATCCAAAGCCACCCGTAAATCGTCCAAAGCGGTGCGGATGGCGTGTTCGGCATCGCGGATCGCTTTGTCGTCGGAAGAGCCTGATGCTTCGGACATTTTCAACGTCGAGGCCATGGCTTTGTTGATATCGGCAATCGCGTGGCTGATCTTTTCACCGGTAGATGAGGAGAATCCGGCCAGTTTTCGGACTTCGTCGGCCACAACCGCAAAACCGCGGCCGTTTTCGCCGGCGCGGGCGGCTTCGATAGCCGCATTCAGCGCCAATAAATTGATTTGTTCGGCGACCTTACGCACTTCCTGCGCCATGGTGTCCAGTTGACCGGTATGCGCGGACAGTTTACGAACCTCGTCGACTACCGCGTGCTCAACGTCTTGAATTTGACTTAAAACTTTTAAAACCGCAGTCAAGGCATCCCGGGTTTCGCCGAACAACACGTCGACACTACGGCCCTGACGGCTCTGCGCGCCGCCGGAAATCAGCCTCTCCAATTGATTGACCATAGCGGCGAAACGGCTGGTCAGCACGGTGATTTCTTGCTCGGTATGCGTTCTGGATGTTTGTACTTGTCTGAGCAGAATGGGCACTACTTGCAGAAACAACCGCTCCAGCTCGATGGCATATGCTTCAAGATCTTGCAGCTTTAAGTCTTCGTCGCCACGCCAAGCTTTATTGGCCTCATTCAGCACGGCTTGCTGTTTGTTGTACAAAGTAGACCCAATCAGGACACCGGCAAAACCAAGCGCGGCGGTGGCACCCATGCTGATCAAACTGAAACCGGTTTGCACGCAAGCCAATAATCCACCTATCACTCCCAGCCCAACAGTCAAAGCATAAAAACCAAGTGGACCGGGGCTTTTGGCTACAGGATAAGGTTTTCGAAGCATGGGAATTCCGTTTGGGTTTTGGGTATGCTAAGGATAGTAGAGAGTTTTAGAGTTGCATTCAACCCAGTACCATCTTAGGTTTTTCGTTAATGTTAAGTCCTCAGCAATTCATGTAATTAATTGCTGACATAATTACCTGGCAAATCCTTACTAACGGAGAAAATTCTATTAGCATTGCCCCTATCACGACCGAAGAATTCGAACGCTTCAGACGTCTGATTTACGACCATGCCGGCATCGCTCTGACGCCGGAAAAGAAAGTCATGGTAGCCAGCCGGCTAGCCAAAAGGCTCGACTACTATCAGCTAGAGCATTACGGCGAATACTACCAACTGGCTATCAGTCCCGATTACCCCCATGAATTTCAAACGCTGGTCAACATTCTGACCACCAATGAAACGTATTTTTTTCGGGAGCCAAAGCACTTCGAATTTTTTCAACAGCACATTCTTAAACCCTGGCGCGGCGAGCACTTCAGGGTTTGGAGCGCGGCTAGTTCGACAGGAGAAGAAGCCTATACTTTGGCAATGGTTTTAGCGGAGAACCTAGGCACGCGCAATTGGGAGATTTTCGGTTCCGATTTGAGCACGCGAGTGCTGGAAGTTGCCCGCCATGGCGTCTATCCACTGGATAGGCTGGACCACATGGATAAACGCCTATTGGAAAAATACTGTTTGCGCGGTGTGCGTAGCCAGGAAGGTTTTTTTCGCGTGGACAACAAACTGCGCAGCCGAGTCAAATTTGATCAGGTCAATTTGATGAGTTCACTGCCACCGGCATTGGGTAGATTCGAAGTGATTTTTCTGCGGAACGTTCTAATCTATTTCGACCAAGACACCAAAAAGCAGGTTGTCGAACGACTGATTGGCGCCCTGAAGCCTGGCGGGCATTTCATCATCAGTCATTCGGAAAGCCTGCACCGGGTCACCGAACAGTTACAAATGCTCAAACCTTCCATATACCGGAAACCATGAAAATCCTGCCCTTCCGAGATACCCAGCGTATCGTCATCGACCCGGGCGAGTTCTATGCCTCCCGCCAGCCGGAAGTCATTTCTACGCTGCTAGGCTCTTGCGTAGCTGCCTGCCTATACGACCCGACCAATCGGGTATTTGGCATGAATCATTTTTTGCTGGCTTATCGTTCCTACTCCAACAACATGCCTATCATCGAATCCGACGAGGGCCGTTACGGCATTTATGCGATGGAATTGCTGATCAACGAGATGATGAAACTCGGCGCCAACCGGCTCAATCTACAAGCCAAATGCTTCGGTGGCGGCAACGTGTTAAAACTGCGAGAGGACAAAAACCGCAAGGAAACCGTGGGCGAAGTGAATGTTTTATTCATCAAAGAGTTTTTAAAAAAAGAAAACATTCCTATGCTTAGTGCCTGTCTAGGCGGCAATATCGGCAGAAACGTGCATTTCGTCGGTACTGATTATTCGGTGTTTATCAAAAAAATCGACCACAATCAGCAACTGTCTCTTGAAAACGAAGAGCGCCGCTACTGGAAGAAAAATATCGACGAACATGAAAAATCCAGAAGCAGTGCCGAATTCTGGTAAACCATCCAAGACCATTAACAGGCAACCCCAAAGACACTATGACAGACACAAAAGTATTCATTGTCGACGACTCCGCCGTGGTCCGGCAGGTATTAACCGGATTGCTCGATAGCCTGCCTGGCGTCAAAGTGATCGGTGCTGCGCCGGACCCCATCTTTGCCTTAACCCGCATGGAAAAAGACTGGCCGGATGTCATCATCCTGGACATCGAAATGCCGCGCATGGACGGCATCACGTTCCTGAAGAAGCTGATGCACGAACATCCCACGCCAGTGGTGATCTGTTCGACGCTCACGGCCAAGGGCGCGGAAGTCACTATGCAGGCCATGAGTGCCGGCGCCGTTGACATCATCACCAAACCTACCGTCAACCTGAAAGGCTTTCTGCAAGATTCGAAAACACTGCTGGCGGATGCCATTAAAGGCGCTGCGCATGCCAGAATGCGAAAATCGGCAGCCCCAACCGGCAAACCTTTGGATGGCAGCCCGAAATTAACTGCGGACGCCGTCATTTCCCCTACCAGCCTGATCTCGATGACGGAAACCACCGACCGCGTCGTCGCCATCGGCACGTCAACCGGCGGCACCCAGGCTCTGGAATACGTATTGACGCGATTACCCCGCACCACACCGGGTATCGTCATCGTGCAGCACATGCCCGAGGCATTTACCGCAGCGTTTGCCAAACGACTGGACAGCCTCTGCCAGATCACCGTCAAGGAAGCCGAGCAAAACGACCGGGTCATTCCCGGCCTGGCTTTGATTGCTCCGGGTGGCAAACACATGCTGTTGCGCCGCAGCGGCGCCCAATACCGGGTGGAAATCAAGGACGGCCCGTTAGTCAGCCGCCATCGGCCATCGGTGGATGTACTATTTCGCTCGGCCGCGCAAGCTGCCGGCAAAAACGTACTAGGCATCATCATGACCGGCATGGGCGATGACGGCGCCCACGGCATGAAGGAATTGCACGATACCGGCGCGCTGTGCATCGCCCAAGACGAAGCCAGCTGCGTGGTTTACGGCATGCCCAAAGAAGCGGTGAAACTGGGCGGCACCGACGGTGAACTCCCGTTATCGGCCATCCCTAACTTGATCATTCAATCGCCGAACCGGGCAAAATTCTTGAAAGGTTAAAGGCCGGTTTTATCTACAACCGGCGACAGCGGTAGCCGTAATAAGCGATATACAAGTAGCAAAGAACAGGGATAAAAAAGGCTTGCTGTATACCGATATGATCCGCAAACGCCCCTTGCAGCAACGGTAAAATAGCCCCGCCGACAATGGCGGCGCACAATATGCCGGAGCCTTGGCCGGTATGCCGGCCCAAGCCGGTCAAAGCCAGCGAAAAGATGGTGGGAAACATGATGGAATTGCACAATCCCACTGCCAGTATCGTTATCATTGCCAGTGTGCCGCTACCCAACATCGTTGCCAATACCAAAGCCGCTGCCGCCAAGGCATTAAACGCCAGCACCTTGCCGGGATGGATTTTTTGCATCACCGCCGAACCAATAAACCGGCCGACCATCGCCCCGCCCCAATAAAACGACACGTATTTGCCGGCCTCTTGTTCCGCCAAACCGGCAATATCCGGCTCGCCGAGGAAGTTGACCAGAAAGCTGCCGATAGACACTTCGCCGCCGACGTATACAAAAATAGCCACCGCACCCAACACCAGATGGGAGTAGTGCCAGGCGCTGCCATCCTCTGCATTAGGGCCAGTTGCCTCGGCTTGCTGGTTAATCTTAGGCAACTTCAACATCGCAAACACTGCCGCCATGAAAAACAATACTGCCGCAAGAAAGAGATACGGATTCTGCACCGCCGCCGCTTCCGCCGCTTGATACGCCGTGAGTTGATCGGCATCGAGCAGTTTTATCTCATCAACGCTTTTCACCGCATTCGACAAAATAAACAAGGCACCAAAATACGGCGCCAACGTGGTCCCCAAAGAATTGAAAGCCTGGGTCAAGGTCAAGCGACTCGACGCAGTGTGCGGATCGCCCAACACCGTCACGTAAGGATTGGCAGAAACCTGTAGCAAGGTTATCCCGGACGCCAGCACAAAAAACGCCCCCAAAAACAAGGGATAGGAATGTAGACCGGCAGCCGGATAAAACAATAAACAGCCGCCACCGGCAATCGCCAAACCGACGATGATGCCGCCTTTGTAATCGATTTTTTCCACCAGATAGCCGCTGGGCACCGACATCAAAAAATACGCAGTGAAGAAACAAAACTGAATCAGCATCGCCTGGGTATAGCTCAGCGTGAACACCGCCTTCAAATGCGGAATCAGAATGTCGTTAAGACAGGTGATAAAGCCCCAAATAAAAAACAGCGAAGTCAGAATAGCTAACGAGCCCGCATTAGACTGTCTACCCAGGTGTTGTTGATCCGGCATAAGCTAATCCTGCAAATCGATTTAGGGTTTAACGACCTGGAAACGCGCAACTTCGTTTCCGACCATCACCTCAAACTCGCCCGGCTCGACGATACGCCGCATATCCACGCCGATGAAAGACATATCCTGCGGCGTTAAGCTAAATTGCAAAGTCTGCTCCGCGCCGGGTTTTAACTCGACTTTTTTAAACGCCTTTAGCTGTTTTACCGGCCTTGATACCGAGGCTGCAACATCGTGTAAATACACCATGACGGTTTCCTTACCAGTCAGCGCGCCGGTGTTTTTCAGCTTAACGGTCACGTCGATATTCTCGCCCATCCCAATCTTGTCTTGGCTCAGTTGCAGGCCGCTGGTCTGGAAAGTGGTGTAGCTTAAACCGTGTCCAAACGGATACAAAGGCCGATACTGATTGCTCTCAAACGCCTCTATCGGCTTGTGATCGTACATCACAATATCGTTAACATCGCGCGGATAGGAAATCGGCAGCTTACCGCTGGGATTGGTGTCGCCGAACAAAATATCGGCCATCGCCGCCCCGCCTTCCATGCCCGGCAGAAAGCCCAACACCACCGCCTGCGCCTTGTTGGCAATCTCGGTAATAATGCGCGGCCGCCCGCCGAACACGACTAAAACCACCGGCTTGCCGATTTCAAATATCGCTCTGGCCAATTGCAACTGCACCGGGTCCAAATGCAGGGATTCGATATTGCCTTCGGTTTCGGTATAGGTTTTTTCGCCCAGCGCCAAAATCACCACATCGTGCTGCCGGGCTTGCGTTACCGCCTGCTCGATATTGATTTCATCGCTAAAATTTTTACCGCCAACATACGTGACCTTACCGCTGGTTTTTTGCTGAATGGCTTGCAGCAAGGTGGGCTTGTCTTTGGGGTACAAATGCTCGGCGGCGCCCTGCCACGTGATAGTCCAACCGCCGTTCATTACGCTCAATAAGTTCGCGGTCGGCCCGGTGACTAGGATGCTGGCCTGCTTACTCAAGGGCAAAATATGCTGATCATTTTTCGCCAGAATGATGGCTTCCCGCGCCGCTTGCTGATTCGCGGCCACAGCGTCTTCAGTGACAAAGTTACCTTTTGCCGCCAGCGCCGGTTCGTGTCTGTCAAACAAACCGCTTTGATATTTCACCCGCAAAATACGCGACACCGCTTCGTCGATGCGGGTCATCGGCACTTCGCCGGTTTTGGCTAAATCCAGCAACAAGTCGTAAAACGAGTAATCGAACGGCACCATGCTCATGTCCACGCCGGCCATCACTGCCATTTTTACTGCTTCGCGCGGCGAAGCCGCCAGTTTGTCACGGGTATATAAACGGCTGATGTCCGCCCAATCGGAGACGGTGAAGCCCTTAAAGCCCATTTCGCCGCGCAAAATGGTGTTCAGATAATGATGATTGACGTGGCCGGGAATGCCGTCCACTTCCGAGGAGTTGATCATTACGGTCGGCGATCCGGCTTTCACGCCCGCTTCGAAGCTCGGCAGAAAATATTCACGCAAGGCTCGTTCCCCTATCCAGGCCGGGGTGCGGTCCTTGCCGTTTAAAGGATAGCTGTAGCCAACATAATGCTTCAAACAAGTCGGGGCTTTGTCGGCGTCCGCAAAATTGTCGCCTTGATGCCCTTGGATATAAGCGCTGCCCATCGTCACCGCCAAATGCACGTCCTCGCCGTAAGTTTCCCACAAGCGCGGCCACAACGGTTGCCGGCCGATGTCCATCACCGGCATGAAATTCCAGTCCAAACCCGACGCCTTGACTTCCCGCGCGGTCACTTCGCCTTCCTTGAAAGCTAAATCATGATTAAACGTCGCCGCCATGCTGATGGCTTGCGGAAACAGCACTGCGTTTTCGGTATAAGTAGCACCATGAATCGCGTCGATACCGTACAGCACCGGAATTTTCAGCCGGCTTTTTGCCGCCACCTCACGTATCGCTTGAGTCATGCGCCGCCATTTTTCGATGGGCTGAGTTTGATTATTCGGCGTCGTGGGCGTGTTCAGTATTGAACCGATATGCCGGTTTAAGATGGCGTCTTCGAGTTTGGCCTGATCGATGGGATTGTCGGCTACCTCGCCATTCACGACCGAAACCACGCTGAAGTCGATCTGCGTCATCTGCCCGACTTTTTCTTCCAGGCTCATTTGCGCCAATAAGGCCTGGACCTGCGCTTCAACATTGTCGTTTGTTTCTTCTGCACTCACGCCGGACTCCAACACCACAAATAAGGAAAGAATTAAAAAAGCTAATTTTGTTTTCAAGAGACTGATTTAAGGTTTGATCGATGCCCACGCAATCGTTGTATCAACCTGCCAGCCACACGGCAAAAGTCCGGCCAACGATAGCAAGGCACTCGCAGTTATCGGTAAAAATCGGCACAAGATAGCCGGTGACAAATTCGGTAATGTCGGCGGCACGCGCCCATCAAGCACCCGGAATAGTTTATCCAGACCTGAGGATGCTGTCTTATATTTTAAGAACAGCGGCGACATGCCGGATAAACCAATCTCAGGATTGTCATTCCGGAAACAACTTACCCCGCGCATTCTCCAAAATCGCGGTCACGGCCGGATGCTTGAGTTTACGGCGCATGGTGATAGCGTAAAAACGCTCATGCACCGAGTCGATACGGCCGATGGCTTGCACGCCATATTGGCTTTGAATTTCCGCTTCGACATTACTCGGCGCGACAAACAATCCCACCCCGCCGCCGCCAAAAGTTTTAATTAACGCACTGTCTTCAATTTCAGCCCGGATAGCCGGGCTAATGCTTTCGGCGTCGAACCATTGATCCAGCGAACGCCGCAGCGAAGTGTTGGCGGTGGGCAGCAGGAACGGTGCGCCGCTCAAGCAGCGCGGGAAATTTTGCCTATAGGTCGCGGCCAAAGCCGGCGTGCCGAACACGGTAACACCGCATTCGCCCAGCAGATGGTTAAATGCTTTGGCGCCACTGGTTGGCGTCAGCGGCGCATCGGACAAGACTATATCCATCCCTTGCATCACCATCTCACTCAAAAGTCGCTCGGTTTTGTCCTCGTAACACAGAATCTGCACCGACTCCGGTAATCGGAACGCCGGCGCCAGCAAGCGGTAAACCACCATTTTCGGTAACGCATCCGCCACGCCCACCACCAGACGCAGAGCCCTGCCGGTCGGTCGGCCTTTCAAGGTGTTACTGAGTTCTCTGCCCAGCGAGAAGATTTCTTCCGCGTAATTAAATACCACCCGCCCGGTGTCGGTGAGCACCAGTTTACGGCCTTGTTTATAAAATAGTTTTTCGCCAATTTGCTTTTCCAGCACCGCTAGTTGACCGCTGATGGTCGGTTGCGCCAAATGCAGTTTCTCGCAAGCGCGAGTGATGCTTTCTTCACGCGCGACATTCCAGAAATAAAACAAATGTTGGTAGTTGATACGTTCCATAGCACTCAATGTATAGGAATTTACGATGCATTAATTCTAAACATTCTATTTAACAATATCAAAATGCTGCGTTAGGCTATCAGGTAACCCTAACCCACCCTGAGAACTGCACATGCAAAAGCTAAAAGCACTGCACAGCGAAGACAACGCTCCAAGTACCGGATCCGCATTAGCGGAGTACGACAAGTCAGCGTTTGAATTGGATAACCTCAGCGCCAGCCAAATCCTCAGTGATCGCTTATCGGATGCTCACGGCGACGACAAAGAATTACGCAGTTCGATACGCCTGCTCGGTTCGATCTTGACTAAAGTGCTCACCGCCCAAGCCAAACCGGAAGTAGCGACCGCCGTTGCACAGTTACAACGCAAGTTTGCCAGCTTGATCCGAGAGGGCAGCGCCAATCGCCGCCGCCAGTTTATGGAGATTCTGGAAGGCCTGGATGCGGAAGAAATCGGTGAAGTGGTGCGGGTGTTTAACGGCTATTTCAGCCTGCTCAATATCGCCGAAGAATCGCATAACCTAACTTTACGCCGACAAAACCAGACCGGCCGCTATTGGCCCGGCTCGTTTCATGACACGCTGATCAAATTACGCGACAGCGGCGTCAGTGCCGATAAATTGCAGGTGTTACTGGACGAAATGCTGTATTTGCCGGTGATGACCGCTCATCCCACTGAAGCCAAACGCCGCACGGTAAAGAGCGCTTTGCGCAATGTATTCCTTAGCCAGGAGGCCTTGGACGATCCGCGCTTACGTAGCCAACAACGCAGCGAGGCCTTGGACAAACTACAAGCACAGATTCAATTGCTGTTAAAAACCGACGAAGTGCGCGCCCGTAAACTGGGCGTGGCCGACGAAATCGACGCCGGTTTGTTTTATTTTTCACTGTCACTATTTCAGGCTACCACCTTGGTTTATCGGAACTTACAACGGGCGCTTAGCGATGTGTTCGGCGCCGACGTGGCTAGCCAAATCCGCATCCCCAGCTTCCTGCGTTTTGGTTCCTGGATAGGCGGAGACCGCGACGGCAATCCGAATGTGAAGCCGGAAACTACCGAGCTGGCTTTGCGCATGCAGGCGCAAACCATCATGCAGGAATATCTCGCCCGCCTGGATCAATTGCGCGGCCAGTTGTCGCATTCTTATGGACTTTGTGACTTGACTCCGGAATTTATCGACAGCCTGCACGCCGACCGCGCCATGCTGGGTGCGGCAGTCGCGGACTTGGAAAAACCCTATTTGCAGGAACCTTACCGGCACAAACTGATATTAATGAAATATCGCATGCAATCCACCTTGCAGCGCGTACAACAACAGTTACAGGGCCAAGCGGAACAAGCCAATCGCCTTGCGTATGCCAGCGTCGCCGAGTTTTTACAAGACCTTCGATTGATCGATGCGTCTTTGCGCAGCCACGGCGACGCCAATATCGCCGAGCTGGAATTAGCCGATCTGATCCGCTTGGCCGACGTGTTCGACTTTCACTTGATGCAACTCGATGTCCGGCAAGAATCGACTCGCCACAGTGAAGCAGTCGCAGAAATCTTGGCGGCCGCATTGAACATCGACTACCTGGCACTAGACGAAGCGCAACGTATCGCCTTATTAGCCGAGGCTATTGCCGCACCGGGTGGCTTGATGTTCGATGCCACCGCGCTGACGCCAGCTAACCGCGAAACGCTGGAGTTGTTTACGGTGATGGCGAAAATGCGTCGGGAAATAGGCCCGAATTGCTTTGGTAAATATGTAATTTCGATGACCCATTCCGCAAGCCATGTCTTGGAAGTCTTGCTACTGGCCGCTCAGGCCGGCCTAGTCGGCAAAATTGGCGGACATTGGCATTGTCATATCGGCGTCAGCCCCTTGTTCGAAACCATCGACGATTTAAACCGCATTGCCGACGTGCTGACGCAATTGTTCGATACCGATTGCTATCGGGAGCTATTGCGCGTCAGTGACGACCGGCAGGAAATCATGCTGGGTTATTCGGATTCCTGCAAGGACGGCGGCATCCTGGCGTCGGCCTGGGGCTTGTCGCGCGCGCAACGGCAAATTATTGCGATCAGCGAGCGTTATGGTTTGAAATGCCGCTTATTCCATGGCCGCGGTGGCACCGTCGGTCGCGGCGGCGGCCCAACGCACGAAGCGATTCTGGCCCAGCCACCCGACACCGTGCGCGGCCAGATCAAATTTACCGAGCAAGGCGAAGTGCTATTTTATCGGTATAACAACATGGAAACCGCGGTCTACGAATTGACCATGGGCGTTACCGGCTTACTGAAAGCCAGCGTCAGCCTGGTGCAAGCCGTACCGGCGGATCATTCGGAAGATCTGGCAGTCATGGACGAATTGGCGCGGATCGGCGAGCAAAGTTATCGCGACCTGACCGAACGCACGCCCGGCTTTTTGGATTATTTCTATGAAGCCAGCCCAGTCGGCGAAATCGGCGGCTTGAATATCGGTTCCCGGCCTTCGCACCGCAAGAAACTGGATCGCTCGAAAAACTCGGTGCGGGCAATCGCCTGGGTGTTCGCCTGGGCGCAATCGCGGCAGACGTTTCCGGCTTGGTACGGCATCGGTTTCAGTTTGGCCAGCTGGTGCGCCGGCAAACCTGAACGCCTGGAAACGTTGCGCAGAATGTATCGTGACTGGCCATTTTTCCGCAACCTGCTCAGTAACGCGCAAATGGCGCTGAGCAAGTCGGACATGAACATCGCCCGCGAATACGCGCAATTGTGCAACGATCCGGAAACCGGCAAACGTGTTTACAACCTGATAGCCGGCGAGCATCAGCGCTGCGTGGAGTGGATACTTGAGATAGCCAACGCCGACCATTTGCTGGCGGAAAACCCGGCTTTGGCCGCGTCCTTGCAACGCCGCGATGCTTATCTGGGGCCGCTAAACTACCTGCAAGTATTTTTGATCCGGCGACTGCGGGAAATGAATACCGAGAATCCAGTGGACAGCCCGTGGATGAAGCCTTTGTTGCGCAGTATCAATGCAATTGCTGCAGGTATGCGCAATACCGGTTGATGTTATTAGCCCGGCCCTGAAATACCGGCCGTCCTGAACGGGTCGAAGGACGCGCCCCCTGAAAAGGGGAAAGGGCTTTTCGGCAGACTCTAAAAGGGAGGAGAACCATGCAATACGCCTACGCATTGGCACACTGGTTTAGAGTAATCATCATCAACACCGGGCGCTGGCTGTTTGAAAACAAGCCTGCTATGGCAATCTTGACCCTGATTTTTTTGTATAAATTTGGCGACACCTTGCTACCCTTTCTATGGCACATTCTGCACCTGGCCATTGAGGTGGTCGAGATGTTGTTCGAGCATTTTTTGGAACATGTGTTTGGGGTAACGCCGCGCCAAGCCGAGTTCATTGTATTTTGGACCGGTCTGACTGTGCTCGGTACTATGGTTTGGCGCTTGTCATATAAAGCTTATCTCGTGATCGTGCGAGCATGCGAAACTGCTTGGCAGAACTGGTGTGAAAAAGCCGGCCCGGCCAAATTACTTGCAACCCTTAAGCTGACGCTTTTGCTGAGCATACTCGGCAAGACCATGCTGTTATTCGTTTAAACCGATAGGATTTCGTTACGTATGAGCACCACTGCTGGAAACAAGGAACACCCGCATAGAAAACAGTCAACGCAAACCTTGCTGGGATTCTTATTCGACCTGCTGGAAATCCCCAGTCAAGTCCAAGGAATCCGGGAGCGTTTGCTGGAGTCAGCCGGCGACGACAGCCAGGCAGCGCTGAGCAGCATCGGTGACCATTTGGGTTTGAATATGGAGTGTGCACTGCTTACGCCCATTGCGGCCGCCAACGCCTCTTCCCCGCACACGCCGCTGCTAACCAGCCTCTCCGATGGCTGCGGCTGGCTGGTGTTGTGCGGATTTCGCGGCGGCAAAGTCAGAGTGGCCCTTGCCCAAGGCGAAGTTATCGAAGAGCGCCACGTCAAACCGGCTGACATCGCCGCACTACTGGGCCGAAGCGACGCCGGCATCAGCGAGTGGCTGTTAGTACAAGCCCAGGCGCCGCTGGAGAATGCCGTCAGTCAAGACCATCATGCGCACATGCCGCCATTTAGCCGCTTGCTGGAGCTGTTACGCGCTGATCGCCACGATCTCTGGTTATTGTTGGGCTTGGCTTTGGGCTCCGGATTGCTGGCGCTGGCTTCGCCGGTGGCGGTGCAAGCACTGGTCAATACCGTGGCGATGGGCGGCATGGGCCAGCCTTTAATCGTATTGGCGACCATCCTGTTTTTCTTTCTAAGCTTCGGCGGCGCGGTCTATGTGCTGGAATCTTATCTGGTTGAAATCGTGCAGCGGCGGATTTTCGTGCGCCTGGCCGCCGACCTGGCCTATCGCTTGCCCAGGGTGCGCAGCGATGCCTACGATAGTCAAAACGGCGCGGAACTGGTCAATCGCTTTTTCGATGTATTGACCTTGCAGAAAGCCGGCTCTGCGCTGCTCTTGGACGGTTTGAGCACCGTGGTGCAAACCTGCGTCGGCTTAATCATGCTGGCTTTCTATCACCCCTTCCTGCTGGCCTTCGATGTGGTGTTGCTGTTGTCTATCACTGCCATCGTATTTTTGTTGGGCCGCGGCGCGGTCACCACAGCGATTCAGGAATCGATCAGCAAATATGCCTTGGTCGCCTGGCTGGAAAGCGTTGCCGGGAATATTCAAACTTTTAAATTCGGTAACGGTGCGCTGATGGCCGCCAACCGTACCGACCGTCTGTCGCTGGACTATTTAACCGCCAAACGCCAGCATTACCGCGTGCTGCTGGGCCAAGTCATCGCCTCAGTAGCGCTGTATGCCATCGCTAGCACGGCCTTGTTGGCTATCGGCGGCTACTTGGTCATAGACGGCCATTTAACCTTGGGGCAATTGGTGGCGGCGGAACTGATCGTCTCGTCAGCTTTGCTAGCCTTGATCAAATTCGGCAAACATCTGGAGGGCTTTTACGACTTGATGGCCGGCACGGACAAAATCGGTCATTTACTGGATTTGCCCTTGGAAGAGTCAGCAGAAGTGGACGCAGAATTTAACGGCCCGGCGTCGCTGACAGTCAGCGGCTTAAAATTCGGCTTCGGCGCACAGCGGCCATTGTTCTCGGATTTTGCGCTGCAAATTCAACCCGGCGAAAAAGTCGCGATTTTCGGCGGCCCCGGTAGCGGTAAAACCGCGTTGGTCTCGCTAATCAGCGGGACGCGGCAAGCACAAGCCGGCCAAATACAAATCAACGGCCAGGCACTGGATGAATTGCGCCTGAGTACCTTGCGGCAGAACATCGCAGTAGTCAGCCGACTGGAGATTTTTCACGATAGCCTGCTGGAAAATGTCAGGCTTGGCGATGCGAACCTGAGCGTTGCCGATGTCCAGCGGGCCTTGGCCAAAGTCGGCTTAACCGACTTGGATTTGGATACCGTCATGAGTCCCGGCGGCTCCCCGCTTGCCCATAGCCAAGCCATACAAGTCATGCTGGCTAGAGCCATCATCGCCCGGCCCGCCTTGTTGATCGTGGATGGCATACTCGATGGCTTGGATAGCGGATTACAGCAGCAGTTGGCATCCGCATTATTTGCCGCTGACGTGCCCTGGACGCTATTGTTGCTCACCGGATCGAAAGAATTGGCCGCACTTTGCGGGCGCGAGATCACTTTGCCGGGAGCCGCCCATGACTGATTTACAGATTAGGCTGTCCGCGCTATCGGCGGCCCATACCCCTCGCCTGGTCAGCAGTCTAGCGCGGGCTTGCGTCTGGCTATTTCTGTTGACCCCTCCAGCCCTGCTACTGACACCGTGGCAACAAAACATCAACGGTATCGGCCGGGTCTCCGCCTTTGCACCACTGGAACGCCAACAGAATTTGGATGCGCCGGTTTCCGGCCGCATCGTCAGTTGGCATGCTAAAGAAGGCGCCAAAGTGAAGGCCGGCGATTTGCTGATGGAAATCACCGATGTCGATCCGGAATTGCTGGAACGCTTGCAACAACAACGCGCGGCAGCCGCGGCGAAATTGGCGGCCAAGGAAGACGAACTGCGGGCGTATCGCCTGCAAATCGACAATTTGATTGCGACCCGCGATTTACAAGTAGCTACCGCGCAATACCGGCTGGATGTGGCTCGGCAACGCGCGCGCTCCGCCAGTGAAGCCATTGCCTCCGCCCGTGCCACGCTGGAAACGGCCAGCGTGCAAACCCAGCGGCTGCAACGCTTGATAGGCGACGGCTTGGTCTCGCAGCGCGATTACGAGGTGGCGCAACGCGACGGCATCGTCGCGCAACGCAGTCTGAACAGCGCGCAAGCCAGTCTGGAAGGCGCGCTGGCCGAACAACGCGCCGCCGAAGCGGAAATCGGCCGAATTCGCGCCGATGCCCAGGCGCGTATCGACTCGGCGACGGCCTCTGCCAACAAAACTCAAAGCGAACTGGAAGACAGCCGCAGCAGCCTGTTAAAGAGCGAAGTGGACGTTTCCCGCCAACAATCCCAACAAATCAGAGCGCCGCGCGACAGCAGCATCCTCAGGCTGCTGGCCAATCCGCAGAGCGATATTGTCAGACAAGGCGACCCGTTGCTGGTATTGGTGCCGGATATGGATGTAAAAGCCGTGGAACTGTGGGTAGACGGCAACGATGCCGTATTGATCACCCCAGGCCGGCATGCGCGTTTGCAATTCGAGGGCTGGCCGGCCTTGCAATTCGCCGGCTGGCCGGAAGTCGCCGTCGGCACCTTCGGCGGCTTGGTCGCCTTCGTGGATTCTACCGACGACGGCAAGGGTAAATTCCGGGTGCTGATCGTGCCCGATCCCAACGACCGCCCCTGGCCGACAGAACGCTTCGCCCGCCAAGGCGTCAGAGTAAAAGGCTGGGTGTTGTTGAACCGGGTAACGATGGCTTACGAACTGTGGCGGCAACTGAATGCCTTTCCGCCGCAAATGACTATGGAAGCGCCGGCGACCGATTTGGTCAGGCAAAAACTGAAATAAGCGCTTATGAATCGTTTTGCATCCCATCAACACCCATCAGGGGCTACGGCCAAACACTTGCAAGCCTGCCGGCGGCGTATCGGCGCAATCTTGCTGATACCTTTGCTGGTCAGTTGCGGCCAATATCTCGACACCAGCCCCGACCGGAAACTGGTTAAGCGCGTGGAAGAACGCCTGAAACCTGATGAGGGTTTGCCGTTGCCGGCCATCTCGCAGCTGCCGCCGCAGACCGTCGAACAGGCCTTGCCCAAGTTTAAGGAAGGCCGGCCCAAGTCGGCGACTATTCTGCCACCGCCCAGCGCGACCAAGCCGGAATTACCCAAGGCAGCACCGGAAGCGAGCAAGCAGTTGTCCATCGCGGCGGTGCGCAGCATGGCTTTGGAAAACAATCTGGATTTAAAAATTGCCCAGGCCGACCCGAAAATTGCCGCCACTGCGGTCAGCGAGGAAGAAGCCAAGTTCGATGATTTGATCTTTGCCAAAGCCAAATACGGCAAGAAAAACACGCCGGCGCAAAATCTGGATGTCGTGAGTTTTACGCCGGTTGACCCCAGTTCGCCGCTGAAAAATGAAATCGACAAACTCACCGCCGTGCCGCAGGAAACTGAAGTGCTGGATATGGAGGCCGGGATCGTGATTCCGTTGCGTACTGGCGCCAAAGTAACGCTCAGTTCACCGTTCGACGGCAAACGGCAGTTTCGCGGCGTCGCTTCGGACCAGTATCAAAACGCGCTGCGGTTTTCCATCAGCCAGCCGTTACTGCGCGATGCCGGGATTTCCAATAACGTGGCAGGCATCCGCATCGCCCGTTACGAACAACAAGCCGTCGACGTCAAAACCCGCTTGCAGGCGATTCGGGTGTTGGCGATGGTCGAGCGGGCGTATTGGAGCCTGTATGTGGCTTGGGGCGAATTGGACGTGCGCCGCCAGCAGTACGAAAACGCCTCCAACAATCTGAGTATGGTCAGGAAGCGCGTGGCAGAAGGCTTGACCGCCAGCATCGAAATCAACCGGGCGGAAATCGGCGTGGCCGAACGCCTGGAGTCTTTGATCATCGCCGAAACCAGCTTAAAAACTCGCCAGCGCCAGTTGAAGTTGTTATTAAACGCGCCCGGCCTGGACCTGGATTCGCAAACGCTGCTGATTCCCGAGACCTCACCGACCCTGCTGGAGTTTAATCTGGACCGCGAGCAACTGGCGCAACGCGCGCTGGACGGCCGCTTGGAATTGCTGGAGCTGGAATTGAAACTGGCCGCAGACTTAACCAAAATCGACTACCTCAGCAATCAAACCCTGCCGATGTTCATGCTGGATTACAACTACGCCGCACTGGGCCGCGATACGTCATCCTACGGTGGCGCTTTTGATCAGACCTTGAGCGGCAATTATTCAGATTGGTCGGTGGGCGTGCGCATGGAAATCCCCCTCAGCAACGAGCTACGCCGCGCGCGTCTGGATCGGGCCGTGCAAGAGCGCATGCAACGCCTGACCACGCAACAACTTAGGGAATTGAGCGTACGCCGGGAAATCTACGACTCGCTGGATCAAATGAGCCAGAACTGGCAGCGGATTTTAGCCACCCGGCAGAACGTGGTGCTGGCCGGTTTGAATTACGACGCCGAACTGAAACAATTTAAAGAAGGCTTGCGGACGATGACCGAGGTATTGGAAACCCTGACCCGGCTCGGTGAAGCGCAATTACGCGAAGTACGCGCCATCGGTGATTATCAAGCGTCGATGATAGACCTGGCGTTTGCTACCGGCACCTTGCTGGGGCATAGCAGAGTGGATTTGGGCCTTAGCGCGAGTGCTCAGTAACAACGGTAGAGAGTGAATGTAAGCGATAAAAGCAGCGCGTTTATCGCTTACCGGTTTGCGGCTAGGGAAAGATTACTAGTGATGGCAGCCTGAACCGTGGATATGACCGTGAGCCACTTCGTCGGCTGTGGCAGGTCTGACATCCATCACTTCCACGTCAAACGTCAAATCTTCGCCGGCTAAAGGATGGTTGCCGTCGATGGTGACATCGTCGCCGTCGATCTCGACGATGGTAATAATGCCCGGGCCGTGGCTGACATCGGCGTGAAATTGCATACCAATTTCAATATCCATCCCGTCGAACATTTTCTTGGAAACGACTTGAATCATTTCTTCGGAGACTTCGCCGTAGGCTTGATCGGCGGCTATAGTGACGTTGAATTTGTCACCGGCTTGCTTGCCGAGTAAAGCCGCTTCCAAACCCGCAATAATGTTGCCCGCGCCATGCAAATACAACAAGGGTTCCTCACCTCTGGAGCTATCCAGCTGCTCCCCG
This sequence comes from Methylomonas fluvii, assembly GCF_014850975.1. Classification (GTDB taxonomy): domain Bacteria; phylum Pseudomonadota; class Gammaproteobacteria; order Methylococcales; family Methylomonadaceae; genus Methylomonas; species Methylomonas fluvii. The sequence goes on from NZ_JACXST010000002.1 coordinate 268,329, forward strand.
TCTTGGTTGGTTAAGGTATAATGAATGGAAACAGCCGTTTTATCTGTGATTTGCATATGCATCTTCGCTGGATGAAAAAAAGCCGACATCATATAACCTTTTCCCCGAAAAAACATGTCACGCTGGCGACCGCCCCGCCCTAAATCTTCACCGTACATCACCGCCGAAGGCTATCGGACCCTGGAAGCCGAGTTGAAACAGCTCTGGGAACGGCGTAAAGATGTCACCATCGCATTGTCAGCCGCCGCTGCGGAAGGAGATCGGTCGGAGAACGCTGAGTACATCTACCGCAAGAAAGAATTGCGGGAAATCGACAGGCGCATTCATTATCTGCAAAAGCGCTTGCCGTCCTTGACCGTGGTGTCTGAGAAGCCGGCTAATCGCAATCAAGTATTTTTCGGCGCCTGGGTGACTTTAGAAACCATTGACGGTGAGGAAATCACTTATCGCATCGTCGGTGCCGACGAAATCGATACCACGGGCGGATTGATCAGTCTGGACTCGCCTTTGGCGACAGCCTTATTGAAGAAGATGCTGGACGACGAAGTGACAATCCGCCATGCCGAGCAGGAAACGCGGTATTACATTACCGCGATCCGTTATTAAAATGAATACGCACGCCACCTTTACTCGGTTCAAATGGTTCGTGATCATTCTGCTGCTGACCATTGTCGAAATCGGCCCCTTTCCGCTGATGGGTTTGACGCTGCTTTATATCGTCGCCTTCCGCCCACGCTGGTTCAAGGCATTGGTCGATCAGATCTATTCATGAAGCACGCGCAATACCTGTTTGTCTACGGTACGCTGTGCAGACACCCGGACGATCAAACTCAACACCCATTCCTGGACGATTGCGAGTACATGGGCCATGCGTTTATGCACGGCAATTTGTATGAAATCGACAGCTATCCAGGCGCTGTCACCAGCTGCACAACGCAGATCAAAGGCGAACTGTACTTACTTCGCGCGCCGGAACGAACGTTGTCGGTATTGGATATTTACGAAGAATGCACTGCGGATTTTCCGCAGCCACATGAATACATCCGCCGCCAACTTTTAGTAAACCTGCCCGACGGACAAAGCGTTTTTGCTTGGACCTATCTATACAACCGTCCGGCGACCGGTTTGCAGCGGATCTTAAGCGGCGACTATATTCATCATCTCAAGGACAAATCATGATCAGCATTATCCAGCGTGTGACCCAAGCCAAAGTCACGGTCAACGGCAACGACATCGGCGTGATCGGCACCGGGATTATGGCGCTGGTGGCTGTCGAGAAAGCCGACACCCCCAAGCAAGCTGACCGCTTGCTGGAGCGGATTTTGAATTACCGCATCTTTGCGGATGCAGACGACAAAATGAATTTGAGTCTGCGCGATATTCAAGGCGGCCTGTTGCTGGTGCCGCAATTTACCTTGGCGGCCAACACCGATACCGGCAACCGACCCAGTTTTGCCTCTGCCGCGCCGCCGGCAATGGGCCAGGAATTATTCGCGTATCTGCAAAAGCGCGCGCTGGAGATCTACCCGACCAGCCAGTTCGGCGAATTCGGCGCCGATATGAAGGTAGCGTTAATCAACGACGGCCCGGTGACTTTTACCTTACGTTGTCTGGAAAAGTAATCTGCATACCTTGTGGATATTTGAATCACTGCCTCACCGATCACACAGTCGAATTAGCAACCCGCCCCTCGAACATTATCGCTCCCGCAAAGGCGCAAGCCCAGCAGCTAGACTAGATTCGCCGTAACGTTCAACGGCTCAAGTCTTCGCGGGCGCGACGAACCTGAGAAAATTAAGGAACGGCTTGGCAAAAACTGTTAAACCTGTGCGCTCGCCATTAAATTATTCTGTGTTAAATAACACAATTTTATTTGCCTAACGTGCATCTTAACCCTACAATTGCGCCTCCTTTATCACCCACAGAGAAATACCTATGAAAATTCAACATTTGCTAATCGCCTTAACCTTGCCGGCTTTGCTGACCCTGACAGGCTGCGAATCCGCAAAACCGGTCGAAGCAACTGCTGAGCCTGCGGTAGTGACGCCTGTAACCGCTGCACCGGCTGAAACTGCAGCCCCCGCGCCAGCGGCACCCGCCATGTCTCCGGAACATTGCGCTAAACACAAAGCCTATGCCGCAGCACATAACTGCGTCGAGCATTGCGCCAAACACAAAGGTAAAAAAGGCAAAGCCTGCCTGAAACATTGTGCCGACAAAGCCGCAGCCGAACACGATTGCGCGAAACATTGCGCCGACCACCCAGGTGCTAAAGACAAAGTCTGCGCCCAACATTGCGCACAAGATGCCAATGCCAGCGCCCACCAATGTGGTGCCGAGCATTGCGCCCATCACGAAGCCGCCGCTGCCGCCAATTGCAGCAGCCACCATTGCGCCCATCATCAAGGCGGCGCAGCCCATGATTGCAGTGCGGATCATTGCAAAAAACACGGCGGCGACATGGCCGATTGCTGCGGCTCCGCGCATAAATGCGATAAGTAATCTGTAATTTCAGATCCGATTGGGCCAACTGCGGTCACTACATCATCCGCAGTTAGGCCCGATCACATCGCCCTCTCGAAAAGTCCAATACCGCTCGCCTTCACGCGGCTATATCCAGCCAGCTCCCCCCCATTTTATTCCGTAGCCGATAAGCGCATCTTTTAGATTGCCGAATCGCTTAAATCTGCGCTAAATTCTGAACTGTGCCACCTCAGGCGGCCGGACATTTTTATCGAGAAGTGGCAATCTGATCGGGCAAATCCTGACTTACGATTCCACCGCACAGTTCCAAAACGGCTGGGTATCGAAAGGCAATTGTTCCGGCACGGTAACGCCGAACGGCGCGAAGATTACCGCAACCTGCACCGATACCATCATGGGCACCTATGTGTCGGCAGGCGTGCGGCAGTAAGACAGGACAAGAGGCAGACAACCACCCCAGGGGATGGCGGTCTACTCTTGAACTAAAACATCTAGCGAATGGCTAACAACGCTCTTAACACATCAACGCGGCTAATCATGCCGACAAACTGATCATTTTGAAAAACCGGGAAACTCCTGGTTGGCGATTCCTGAAATTTGCTGGCGACATCCACCAGACTGGCATCGGCACTCACAAACTGCGGGTCTTTGCTCATGAACTCCCCCACTTTTCCAGCCATGCTTTGGTTGTAAGCGGATTCGACAAACACCTTCATGCCGTCTTTTTCGGAAAATATCCCCACCAACTTACCATCTTGGTCTACAACCGGCACGCTAGTCACTTTGTGGTCCAGCAAAATCTTAACTGCCTGAGAAATTTCTGTATCGGGGGTAACGGTAACGATTTTGGTCGACATGTAATCGACTACAGCTATTTTGGCTAGCATGGTGTACCTCCTGTTATTATTTTTTATTCTACGCTTGGGCAGCCACGGGACTGACCGGTTCAGGGGCCAGGCGACTTCTGCCCTATGCGATTATTATAAAAATTCCCCACACTAGCTAGCTTTATTATTCCAAAGCAGCCGCGACCGAAATACCTGATGATTTCGGCGTCGGCCACCCATTCCGGGCTAACAGATTAATGCTCAATCCCCCCACCCGCCAACTCCTTGTAACGGCCATTTTCAGGAATGTAGGAATTTTCTGCCAGGCCGTTGGGATTTGCGTTCCCGGCCGTGCGGGTACGACGACATTCAACGGCCGGCTTTGTAAGTTGCAAAATGACTATGCAACGCGCGTATCAGTCTAAACTTGTGAAACCGCACATTGACGTTTCTGCTGAAAATGGATACTGCTTATGCTTGATCTCCTTAGTAATCATTCTGGACCCCAGGATTTTTCCTTACGCAAACTGCTGACCATACTGACCGCCACGGTGGCTTTACTGCTGATAGTTGGCAATCTGTTTGTTTGGCTTAGCCATAGCAAACTGGAAACAGCGGAAGCCGAAAAACAGCGTCTGATAAACGCGACGCTGGCGTTTAAAAATGTTCGCTATCACGTCGTACAAATCCAGCAATTTCTCACCGATGCGTCAGCGGTAGGCGAAGACGATTACAGCGACGCCCTGGCGGAAAAAAACGCCGCTCACGCGGAACTGACGAGTTTACTGGCGATGATGCCGGACATGAAACCGGCAATTAAAGACGCCGATAACGCCGTGACTGAGCTTTATGCCACCGGCGAACGCATGGCCAACGCTTATTTTCAGCAAGGCCGTGAAGCCGGCAACCTGATCATGAAAGCGCCGGAAAATGGCTTCGACGCGGCTTCGGAAATTCTGGCCAACAAACTCAATCAGCTTGCCGGCACCTTGGAACAACAAGCCAACGCCGCCTCGCAGCAGCAAAATCAGATGCAAAGCCAAATGTTTACGGTCAGCGCCACGGTTGCCGGCCTAGCTTTGCTATTGATCGTGTCCGCCAATATCTGGCTGACGCGAAAATTATTTCGCGTGTTGGGTGGCGAACCCAGCTATGCGTCGAAAATTGCCGGCAGTATCGCCAAGGGCCAATTAGACATCAAAGTCACCACAGAGAAAAACGATACCAACAGCCTATTGGCAACTATGAAGCTCATGGGCCAGGAACTAACCAGCCATATGCGCGAGATCAACGCGGTTAGCAAGCAAATCGGTCAGTCTTCCTACCAAATATCCAATATTTCCGGCGGTATTTCCAATGCCAACCGCTCGGAACAGGCGAGATCTTCCGAAGTAAAAACCGCTACCGAACAATTACGTACCACCACCGAAGAAGTCGAACGCTTTTCCGTTGAGATTCGCCACCGCACCCAGGAAACGCAAAACACGGCACAAAAAGGCATCGTCGCCGTCAACGAAAATCTTGACGAAATGCGCCGGGTTGTGAAGGAAGTGGAAAACGCGGAAGCTAAAACCGTGGCGCTTCGCCAAGCCAATCGGCAAATTCAGGATATTACCACCACCATCCGCAACATCACCGAGCAAACCAATCTACTGGCCTTAAACGCTGCCATCGAAGCCGCCAGAGCCGGCGAATACGGCAGGGGTTTTGCGGTGGTAGCCGATGAAGTGCGGAAACTGGCGCAAAACGCCTCCAGCGCGACCGCCGAAATCGCCAGCATAATTGGCGAATTAACCAAAATCATCGAAGAAAATACCCTGGCGATGGGCTCGATCATCCAGACCACCAAACAAGGTATGGAAAAAGCCGAAACCACCAGCATAGTCATCAACGAGATTGTGGGTCAGATAGCAGAAAATGCGGGTACGGCGCAACAAATCTCCCAGGTGTCCAAATATCAACTTGATAACGTCAACCAATTGCAGACGCGGGTGGAAGCGTTATTCGACGCACTGGGCCAGAACGAATCCAAAGTGCACATCACTCGAACCATCAGTGATGATCTTTACGTGGTGACCGAAAAAATGCGCACTATGCTGGAACACTTCAGCTTCGATGCGCAGTGGACAGCGACACCCGCCGCCAACGAGAATCGCAAATTTCCGCGCAGCAGCCATTACTTGCTGGCCCATATCGAAATCGCTGACTTGGTTCTCGACGGCGTCACCGCTGATTTCAGCATGTCCGGCGCCTGTTTGCGTCTGCCTTTAGAACTGCCCTGCCCGCTGAACAGCTCGATTGCCATTCAGCTGCGCATTCCGTACGACAATATTCAGCAATATGAATCGCAACTACCGCTGGAACTGGTGTGCAGCATAGTGTGGTACAAGCCTATCGATGGCGAGCACCACTACGGGGTTAAATTCAACGAATTCATGCCGCCGGAAACCGCGCAGAGCTTAAAAGCCTGTTTTGCCTTTTTCAACCACTCCGCAACCTACTAGCCGCGGCTTGGAACTACTTGGCTCAAAAATTCACGCGAAGGCGTTGCAGCAAGGGCATTGCCAATCGACATCCGCTGGCCGCGTCGGGTGCACGTGATTCAGCAGTTTTTTCGAGCCGCCGAAATCATGATAGTTTTGGCAGACTTTTTCGAATGCGGCCTTGGGCGACGCGGCATAGCTAAACTTAAATTTGGGATACCTGCCGACATGTTGCTTCAAGCGGGCGTTTAGGTCGGTTTCCGAACGACCGACGTATTTGACGACAAATTTATTGGTTTTTTGATTAATAATGCCCAAGGCGTAATTGCCCTCAGCGCTTTCGGTGATTAATTCGTTGATTTTGGCATTGCTCAAATCGTAAGCCCCTTGCATATCAAGTGAAGCCATAGTTCCTCCAGTAGCGTCTAGCTATTCTTATAATCAAGTCGTAGGTCTGGCAAATATGCCTGATGACAGGATAATACTCTCATCTGGGCCAAGTATTACTTTAAATATTGCAAGTTCAGTCCGACGCATTTGTAAGGCGCTACTCGACCGGACAGAATATAGCGCTTGGGATTAGTGAATTTTACAGGTGCCCACACCAGGAGTCAGGATGCATCGCTTGATATTTTCGTGGGGTTTGATAAGTGTGGTGAGTTGGCTGCTGGCCTTTCCAGCGCAGGGCACCGAATGGCAAGTCGGCCCGCAGCGCGCGCTTAAACTGCCTAGCGCTGCTGCAAGTCTGGCCAAAGACGGCGATGTCATCAGCATTGATGCCGGGCTATATCAGGGCGACGTCGCTAGTTGGCCGCAAAAGCGGCTGACCATCCGCGGACTGGCAGGCGGCGCCCACCTGGATGCGCTCGGCAAGTCAGCAGAAGGCAAAGCAATCTGGGTGCTAAAAGGCAACGACACGGTCGTTGAAAATATCGAACTTTCGGGGGCCACCGCGCCGGCTCTAAACGGTGCCGGCATCCGCTTCGAAGGTACTCATCTGACGCTGAGAAACTGCCATTTTCATCATAACCAGATGGGTATCTTGACCGGCGTTAACCCCGACAGCGACATCCTGATCGAAAACTCGGAGTTTAACGACAACACCGTCGATTATCCGCGCTACGGTAAACTCGGCCATAACATCTACATTGGCAATATCCGCCGTTTTACCCTGCAAAATTCTTATGTGCACGATGCCAGCACCGGCCATAACGTCAAATCGCGAGCCCGGGAAAACTATATTCTTTACAATCGCATCACCGACGAGCGTAACGGCTCCAGCTATTTGGTGGATTTACCGGATGGCGGTGCCGGCTACTTGATTGGCAATCTGTTTCATCAAGGCGCCAACACCGAAAATGCCGCGATGCTGGCGTTTGCCGCCGAACACAACCAAACCCAGCCGAATCAACAGCTATATCTGGTGCACAACACTTTCGTCAACGATCACCCCGGCGGCTCGTTTCTGCATAATCACAGTATTGCCACCGCGATGTTGATCAACAATCTGTTGATAGGCCAAGCCACCGCAATGATTGGTCCCAACCTGGAAAACCACGACCTAAAGGCCACGACCAACGTGTTAAATAATCCAGCAAGTTACGATTACCGCCTGAAACCCGATGCGCAGGCAATCGATCAAGGCGTCGCCCCCGGATTCGCCGCCAACGGCTTACTGCTTAATCCGCAATTTGTCTACCGTCATCCGCGCGGCAGCGAAAAACGCCGACAACAAGGACCGCTTGATGTGGGCGCCTACGAATTTATCGCCAAACAGCCCGATTAAACTTTAGCCGAACAAAGCCAAAGCCTTTTTCAACGTAGACCACACGCCCCAACTGAGCGGGATCAGCACATAAAGCCAGAAGACCGCCAACAGCCAGGGGCTGGAAGATTTACTCGATGCGGAGTTATTCATAAAAAGTGCCCTGCCTTGCTTAATGTTCGGCTTCGTCAGCCGGATAAATACCGTCCAGCTCATCGAAATCGCCGTGTTTCATATGATGTTTCTCGTGCACCGGCCGGATCGATAGATTGGCAATAAAGCCCACTACCAAGAGTCCGGCCATGATGTACATGGTCACGTTGTAGGCATCGGCCTTAGCCACGCCCTGGCCTATTTGATATTCGCGGATGTAATTCACCAATACCGGCCCCAACACGCCGGCGGTTGACCAGGCGGTCAGCAATCGGCCATGGATGCCGCCGACAAAACGGGTGCCGAAAATGTCCGCGAGATACGCCGGAATCGTCGAAAACCCGCCGCCGTACATACTCATGATCAAAGCGTACAGCAACACGAACAGCGCCATATTGCCGGCCATGCCCATGCTTGGAATGGTCGCGTACAAACCTGCCCCAACGACGAAGAAAATAAAATAAGTATTTTTACGCCCCAGATAATCCGACGCCGACGACCAGAAAAACCGCCCGCCCATATTGAACAAACTCAACAAGCCCACGAAACCGGCCGCCGAGGCCGGGGTTACCGAGCCTTTAAACATCTCTTGTATCATCACGGAGGCTTGCCCCAAAACACCGATGCCGGCCGTCACATTCAAGCACAACACCAGCCACAGCAAATAAAATTGCGGTGTTTTTAAAGCTTGGTCGATATGTACATGCTTATCGGTGATCATTTTGTTTTGCACCAGCGGCGGCGTCCATCCCGCAGGCTGCCAATCAGGCGGCGGGATGCGGATGGTCAAGGCGCCTATCATCATCGAACAAAAATACAAGCCGCCCATCACCAAAAATGTTTGCACTACGCCAACCGATTCGGCCGATTTGAACTGGTCCATCAGCAACACCGATAAGGGTGCGCCTATCATCGCCCCGCCGCCAAAACCCATGATAGCCATACCGGTCGCCATACCGCGCCGATCCGGAAACCATTTGATCAACGTCGATACCGGCGATACATAGCCCAAACCCAAACCGATACCGCCAATCACCCCGTAACCCAGATAAATCAGCCAGATTTCGTGCAGGTGTACACCCAAGGCCGAGATCAAAAAACCGCCGCCAAAACAGCAAGCCGCGACGAACATCGTCAACCTCGGCCCGACTTTTTCCAGCCATTTGCCGCCGAACGCCGCCGACAAACCTAAAAACACAATCGCCAGGCTGAAAATCCAGCCCAGCGTCGTCAGCTTCCAATCCTCCGGCGCGGAGCTACCGACGCCTATCACCCGAGTTAATGGATCGTTGAACACACTGAACGCATAGGCTTGGCCGATGCACAGATGCACCGATAAAGCCGCCGGCGGCACCAACCAACGGCTATATCCGGGCTGCGCGACGCTATGTTGTTTGGAAAAAAATCCCGACATGCTTGAATCCATATATTTAGCTAAATTTTCGATAGTGGCGTTTTACCGCAGCGCCGGCCTGATCAACATTTTAGCATTGCCGGCCGGCAGGCTTTAAGTCCAATATCCGCTGAGGCGCATGCCGATCCTTACTGACCTGATCAGCGCCAAGCCGGCGAAACCAGCCATATACCGCGAACCGGCCCATTTAACTAACATAGATTAATTAAAAAACTCGCACCTTATAGTCCGCAACCCCCGCCGTGTTGGGACTTCCGTTCCCGGCACACTAATTGCTGTCACCGAAAAGCCTTCTAACTTCTAAATACCTGATAAAAACAATGAAAAAAACCAAGTTACAGGATTTTCCAGTTGCCCAAACCGGCCAACTAGCAGGCGTCGCCGCCTTGCTGTTTTCGCTGCACGGCATCGCACACGCCGCCGAGCCGTCGCCAACCGAGGATCTAAAAACCAGCGAAACCAACAGCAAAACCAAAACGGCCAGAACCACTAGCCAAAGCCAAACCAGCGACACCGCCACTACACTGGATACGGTCACCGTAGCGGGAACAGCTCCATTTAATCCACCCAACCAAAAACCGCAACTGGATACCGAAGCCGCTACCGGTAGCCGCTTGGGCCTGACGCCTCGCGAGACACCGGCTTCGATCACCATCATTGACCGGGCAACTTTCGAAAAACGCGGCGCACAAACTACTCAGGAAGCTTTGGAAAAAGCCCCAGGCATACTGGTATCGTCGCAACCCGGCTCGGCCGGTTCTGTATCGATGCGCGGCTTTACCGGCGCGCAAATCACGCAGCTGTTTAACGGCATTACCGTGCAATACGATGTCGTTGCCGCACGCCCCATCGACAGTTGGCTCACCGATAGGGTTGAGGTATTGGGCGGACCGTCCACATTTTTATACGGCCAAGGCGCAGTAGGCGGCTCGGTCAACTACGTCAGCAAAATCGCCCACCGCGGCCCGGATGAACATCACGGATTGGTCTCGCTGGGTGAGTACTTGAATCGCCGTGCGTCCTACGGTTTCAACGGCCAGCTAGGCAATACCGATAACTGGCTGCAAGCCGACATCAGCTATTTGGGTTCCGAGGGCTACATCGACAACACGGAAGCCGATTCCGGCGTGATGTCGTTTTCCTTGTTAAGCGACATTACTTCCAAGCTCTCGCATACAATCGCTTTTGAACACCAAATGGAAGACCGCGATTCTTACTGGGGTACCCCGGTACTGAATCCGGTGGTCAACGGTAGAATCGTCCCCTGGGGTACCGCTGGTTTAGGGCCCCAGGAAGGCCAGATAGACCCAAAAACCCGCTTTAAAAACTATAACGCCACGGGTTCGGTATTTGATCAGCAGGTGTTTTGGTTACGCGATATTGTCGATTATCAACTTTCCGATAATACCCAATTCAAAAACACCTTTTATTATTACAAGGCTGATCGACAATACTTAAACGTAGAAGGTTACGACTGGAACAACACTAATTCCTTGATCACCCGCAACCAGTCTTTCGCGGTCAATCACGACCAAGCCTTGGTTGGTAACCGCTTCGAAATCGTCCATAGCAGTAATTGGTTTAGTCTGCCGTCCAAGATATCCGCCGGCGTCGATATTGCCTACAACAAGCAGACGCGCGCGCCAAGCATGGAAAATGGGGCCACCACGGTCAGTGTCGTCAATCCTTATAATTTCAGCACCGGCACTTACTACGACAACCCTCTGGCTACCGGGCCAATCTCCAACGCCCGCAACGAGCTGTATACCGTCGCGGGCTATGCCGAAAACCGGCTGACCCTGGTTCCGGATTTGAATCTGATCACCGGCGTGCGGGTAGACGATATTCGCCTGGATGCAAAAAATCTGCGTACTTCGTTTGTGCCACCAACCGCCACCAACCCCGCCGCTTTCGGCCGCCGCTGGACCGCGGTCACTTGGCGAGCCGCGTTGATGTACGACATTACCTCCACTTTTAATGTGTACGCGCAATACAGCACGGCGGCCGATCCGCCATCCGGTATTTTGACTACAGGCACGTTTGATGCACTGCGGGACTTCGACCTGACCACAGGCCGTCAAGCCGAAGTGGGCACCAAATTCGATTTTTGGGATGGCAAAGGCTCGGCGACATTGGCCGGTTATTACATCGAACGTAAAAACCTGTCGATGACCGACCCGGAAAACCGCAACCGGCAATTGCCCATCGGCGCACAATCCTCCGGCGGTGTCGAAGCCAATATCGGCGTGCAACTCACCGATCAATGGAGCGTACAAGGCAACATGGCTTATGTAGATGCTCAATACGACAAATTCCTACAAACAGTGGCGGGCACGATAGTATCCAGAAAGGGTAACCGACCAGCCAACGTGGCAAAATGGGTGGCAAACGCCTGGCTGACCTGGGACTTTGATCCGGACTGGCAATGGAATTTCGGCTCGCGTTACGTGGGCGACCGCTATGTAGACCCCGCCAACCTAGTCAAAACCCCAGCCTATGCGGTCTTCGATACCCAACTGTCCTGGAAATTTAATCCAAAAGCCACGGTTACAGCGCGGGTTAAAAACCTGTCCGACGAGCAATACGTCGAGTGGGGTAGCGGCGGTAGCGCCCCGTTATTCTTTGTCGCGGCGCCGCGTACTTTCATGATGGAATTGAAAGTAGACTTTTAATGCTCAACGGGCTCAAGCGCTATCTATACCTGAGCCATCGCTGGCTCGGTATAGTGTTATGCCTGTTCATGGCTATGTGGTTCGTGTCCGGCGTCGTGATGATGTATGTCGGCTACCCCAAACTGACGCCACAGGAAAAGCTGAGCGCCTTGCCTGGCTTGGCGGCTGAGCGTTGCCGGGTCAGCCTGGCGCAAGCCTTGGCAGCCGGCGGCCAAGTCAAAAGCCCGGATAGCATTCGCTTGACCAGCGTAGCCGGCGCGCCGCGTTATGTATTTATTTACGGCAAAACACCAATCGCCGTGGATGCCGAAACCGGGAACCGTATCGATCAGGTGACGCCTGCCCAGGCCTTGGCGTCAGCCGACAGCTTTCTGGCGACGGCTGACGGCTATTATCTGGATCGCATCGACGAAGATGCCTGGACGCATTCCAAAGCGCTGGACGAACATCGGCCGCTGCACCGCGTGCAAATGGCCGACGAGCAAGCCACGCTGCTTTATATTTCCAACACTACCGGCGAAGTGGTGCGCGATGCCAATCGCCACGAACGCACCTGGAACTGGCTGGGCGCCTGGATTCATTGGTTGTACCCGTTTCGCGGCGGCGCATTGGATCGTTACGCGGCGGACATTGTCATTTACACCGCTCTGGCCGGTTCGGTATTAAGTTTGCTTGGCTTAATCGTCGGCATACTGCGCTGGCGTTTTCAGGGCCTTTACAAACATGGCACAAAAACCCCATACCGCGAGGCCTGGATGCGCTGGCATCACCTGCTGGGATTGGGCTTTGGCGTAATCGCCTTCACTTGGATACTCAGCGGCTTATTTTCGATGAATCCGTGGAAAATATTCGACTCCACCGCCGCCAAACCCAAGCTCCAGGCCTACATGGGCGGAGACATTTCGCCGCAGTATTTCCCCTTGTCTGTAGCGGAGGCCTTGGCGCGTTTTCAAAATACCGGGTTTCAGCCACGGGAAATCGAATGGCGCGTATTGAACGGCCAAGGCTATTACATTGCTTTTGATAGCCAGGGCCACAGCCGTATTCAGACGGCGCAGACTGATAGCCGGGTTTTCGAGACATTCGACTGGTCGGCACTGCAAACCGCAGCCGAACGGCTCATGGCTCCGAATAAAATTGCCAGGCAAAGCGTGTTAAACGAATACGACTTTTACTACTACAGCCGCGCCACGCATACCATGACCGGGCACATCGACAAACGCTTGCCTATCCTGCGTTTGGAATTCGCCGACGCAGACAGCACCTGGCTGCATCTCGATCCTTACACCGGTAACTTCAGTAAACTCGATGCCGGTAGGCGCGTCAGCCGCTGGCTATTTGCTTTTTTACACAGTTGGGACTGGCTGCATTTACTGAACAATCGGCCAGTCTGGGATGTTTTGTTGATAGTGTTCAGCACCGGCGGCTTGTTGATTAGCGCAAGCGGCATCGTCATCGGCTGGCGACGTGCGAAGCGCAAGCTGGCTATTCATTATTAACCCGGCCCCTAAATACCGACCTGAAGGGTATTGAGTTTATCGACGGGCGCACCAGCCTGGGCTTCGACGAACCCAGCGCGAACGGAGTACCCGTGACAAAAGGGCCGGGTTAATAAACCGTCCGATGAGTACCGGCGCTTCCGCGCTGGCCGGAGCTATCCATCCCTTATGAGCGCTGGCAAAGCCTGATCGGCTTAATCGTTAGAAAACTTCAGCCAAAACGCTTATTCTGTAGCGGCACGCTTAACCTCGCTGGGTAATCCCCTTCTACTGAAACGCCAAAATACTGCGGATACTAAAACCATGAACGACTCAAGAACCCGCCTGGATAAAATCAATACCCGGATTAGAAACAACCCGGTGCTGTCATTGTTGCTTGCGGTCAGCACGCTGGTTATTGGCCTTTCGACGTTTACCAACGCCACCCGCAACCTGCTGGATCTGTTCAGCGGCGCGGAGCAGCGACCGGCAATCAGCGGATTATGGCAAGCCCAAGTCAGCTATGACTGGCCCAATGCCCATTATCAAGAGCGATTCGATTTCGCCGGCAGCGATAGGCAGTTGTATGGCAGTGCTACATTTACCGGCAGCCCAAACGGCATTTTGGAAGGCGAGATTGCCGGAGATATCTTGCGTTTTATTACCAAAACCCCGGAATCGCTCGGTTCAGGCCCGGTACAAGAGACCATTCATCGTTATCAAGGCAAACTTATCGGCGATGAGATTAAATTTGTGATGCAAACCGAAGGCGGTTATTCGCCACATGTACCTGTTGAGTTTACCGCTAAAAGAACCGGCAATCCGCCGCTTCAGCCGGCAGCCAACTGAGGTTTGCACAGAACATGCTTCGCGCCGCTGACCCTGGCGACATCCCCAAGTAGACACGACGATCCGGTGTTTGTGATCTACAAAATATGATCTGCGTTGATTGGCTCGGCTCGGCAAATTTATTAACCCGGCCCTGTTTAACACTGGTTCACCGTTCGGGCTGAGCCTGTCGAAGCCTGATGTGGCGCGTCCTTCGACAGGCTCAGCCCGAACGGTATTTAAGGGCCGGATTAACAATGAGTTGGTGAAATGTAACCATAACAGTTGTGCGCTTTTTCAAGCCATACAGATTGCTTTTAGCTAATTCTGTACTTAAAAATTAGGCCATAAACTGAATCTGTTTGGCTTTTTCCTTCGTTAGTAAAGTATTCACCGTCGACCAGGCAACGCTGGCGGCCAGAAATACGTCCCTGTATCCATCCCACCGATGCAGGGCATTTTTTACTAATATCCAGGAGAGTTTCATGCCCGCAGTCACCGCACCGGCCCATCAAAAAGGCGATTGTTTTGTCGATTTCGAAGAAAAAGTATTTGAAGACGTCAAAGCCGAGCCCGGCCAGAAAGCCTTGGTCAAATTCCATACCGTCGCCTTCGAAGGATCAATCGGCTTTGTCAATTTGTTGCAAGCAACCCGATTGCAACGCAAAGGCTTCGAAACCTCCATCCTGCTGTACGGTCCTGGGGTGACATTGGGTTTGCAACGCGGTTTTCCGCGCCTGGGTGACGAATCATTTCCCGGCCATCAAAACTACGCCAATCAGATTGCCAAATTCATCGAGGAAGGCGGCAAAGTCTATGCCTGCCGCTTTGCACTGCAAGCTTTGTACGGCCATGGCGAACCGAGCCTATTGCCGGGCATTCGCCCGATCAGCCCATTGGATGTGTTAGATATTGTATTGATCCATCAGCGCGACAATGCTTTTATCTTGGACACTTGGACGCTGTAAATCCTCCAGCCATCAGCACTCGCCCGAATCCAGGTTCGGGCTTTTTTTGACTCGCAGCAGGAGATTGCGTTTTGATCACGTCCACTATCGTCAGAGCCGCCGCCGTGCAAATTGCGCCGGTGTTCGAATCCGCCACCGCCACCGGCGACAAGGTGTGCCAGGCCATCAGCGACGCCGCCGCGAAAGGTGCGCAAATCGTGGTGTTTCCGGAAACCTTCGTGCCGTATTACCCCTATTTTTCCTTCGTGCTGCCGCCGGTCAGCCAGGGCCGCGAGCATTTGAAGCTTTACGATTACGCGCCGACGGTGCCGGGACCGATTACCGAGGCTGTCGCGGCGCAAGCCAAGGCGCACGGCATTGTGGTGGTGTTGGGGGTTAATGAGCGCGACCACGGCAGCTTATATAACACCCAACTGATTTTCGACGAAACTGGCCGGCTGGCGCTGAAACGCCGGAAGATCACCCCGACCTATCACGAACGCATGATATGGGGTCAGGGCGATGCTTCGGGCTTAAAGGTCGTGGAAACCGGCATCGGCCGTATCGGTGCGCTGGCCTGCTGGGAACATTACAACCCGCTGGCCCGCTATGCGTTGATGGCCCAGCACGAACAAATCCATTGCAGTCAGTTTCCCGGCTCTTTGGTTGGGCCGATCTTTGCCGAACAAATTGAAGTGACAATCCGCCACCATGCGCTGGAATCCGGTTGCTTCGTCATCAATGCCACCGGCTGGCTTAGTGACGAGCAAATTGACTCGGTGACCACCGACCCTGGCCTGCAAAAGGCTCTGCGCGGTGGTTGCTGTACTGCCATCATTTCGCCGGAAGGTCAACATGTCGTCGAACCGTTACGGGAAGGCGAAGGCATCCTGATCGCCGATCTGGATATGAATTTAATCACCAAACGTAAACGGATGATGGATTCGGTCGGCCATTACGCCCGGCCGGAACTGCTCAGTTTGCGCATAGCCGACAGGCCGGCGGTACCGATGTTCAGCGACCTGCCAGCCGTTTCAACTCAACCCATCCAGGAGAGCGACTGCAATGACGCTGGCAACACATACTAAAACCGGTGTGGCGGAGCTGATCGCCGATCTGCAATCCTTAGGCTTACGCCTGGAAGGCAGCGAAATAGGCATCTCAGGACGCCGCGGCGGCGCCGGACCTTCCGATCACAAAGCCGTTAACGTGGCCGGCCGCACAGTGATGATACCGATTGCCACGGTTTCGGCTTGCGAATCGCCGTTCGTCGCCAGTCGGCCGAACGCACACGGCATCAGCGAGATTCGTCGCGATGGCGCTGTGGTTAGCCAGGTTCAATTCCCACGCCAACCACGCTTTTATGATTTGCAGACGGCCGACGGCATTCCGTATTCGCAGATTGCCACGCTGCATTCAAGGGATGTGCTGGCGACCACGCTGCTGCAATCGTGTATCCGTTACGGCAAGCGCAAAACCTCCTGCCAGTTCTGCGCCATCGGTCAGTCGCTGGCGGCGGGCAAAACCATCTTGCGTAAAACGCCCGCACAACTGGCCGAGGTCGCGAAAGCGGCGGTGGAACTGGATCAGGTCAAACACATGGTCATGACCACTGGCACGCCGAATCTGACCGACAGAGGCGCGGCACTGTTGTGCGAAAGCGCTGCATCCGTCAAAGCGGCTGTCGATCTGCCGATTCAAGGCCAATGCGAGCCGCCGGATGACGACCTCTGGTTTGAGCGCATGAAAGCCGCCGGCATAGACAGTTTGGGCATGCACTTGGAAGCGGTCATGCCGGCAGTACGCGCCCGCATCATGCCCGGCAAAGCCGGCGTGCCGCTGGAACGTTACATGGCTGCCTTCGACGCTGCGGTGGCGGTGTTCGGTCGCGGCCAGGTGAGTACTTATATCCTGGCAGGTTTAGGCGATACGCCGGAAGCGATTCTGTCGGTCTCCGAGCAGTTGATAGCGAAAGGCGTTTACCCCTTTGTCGTGCCGTTCGTACCCATTACCGGCACACCGTTGCAAAACCATCCGGCGCCGACACCGGCCTTCATGGCGCAAATCCTGCCGCCTTTGGGTGCGATGCTGAAGCAGGCAAATCTGCTATCCCAAGACATGAAAGCCGGCTGCGCCAAATGCGCCGCCTGTTCGGCACTGGCCAGTTATGAGGTGTGAGATGTGGAGCAACGACTTTAAACCGTTTTTTGCCAACGCTTACCTGATCAAATTCGTCACCGAGGATTGGGAACGCAAACAGATGCGGGCGCTGCGCCAAGCCGTGTTCTGTGAAGAACAAGGAATCTTCGCCGGCAACGACCTGGACGACATCGACAACATCGCCACCCCCATCGTGGCTATCGCCTGCGTTGCCGGCCTGCCGGATAGGGTTGTCGGCACCGTGCGGATTCATCAGGAACAACCCGGCATTTGGTGGGGCTCGAGATTGGCGGTGGAGCAAGACTATCGCAAACAAGGCAGTCTCGGCGCGGCGCTAATCAAGCTAGCCGTCACTTCAGCGCACGCTCAGGGTTGCACCCGCTTTCTGGCGCAGGTGCAAAGCCGCAACCAATTGCTGTTTCGCCGGCTGCACTGGAAATCGTTGCAGGAAATTTCGGTACATGGCCGGCCGCATTATCTGATGCAAGCGGACCTGGCTTGGTATCCGCCTTATGCCGATGGAGCTATCGGTTTTGTTACCACGAATCGGGTTGCCGCATGACCTGGCTGGCCGATTTGACTCTCGACATCCGCCAAGGTTTGGGATTGGCGCATAAGCGGGATATTGCCCAGGTGATGAAATACTTATCGCCGCATTCCGCTGAGAAGATTCATTGTTCCCACGGTCTCCGTGGGAACCCCGCTCTGGACGCTCCAGCGTCCCGAACCGCAGAGCGGTTCAGTCTGCATTCCCACGCGCAGCGTGGGAACGATGTACCGATCGGCGACGATTGCGCGGCGATAGCCGATGCCGACGGCTATCTGTTGTTGGCCTGTGAAGGCTACCTGAATCACTTCGTCGCCAGCCAGCCCTGGTTTGCCGGCTATTGCGGGGTGATGGTCAACGTCAGCGACATTTATGCAATGGGTGGTCGGCCTATCGCCGTGGTCGATGCGATCTGGAGCGACGGTGAACATCAAGCCAAACCGATTCTGGAAGGCATGGCGACTGCCGCGCAAGTCTACGGTGTGCCGGTGGTTGGCGGCCACAGCAATCTGCGCAACGATCGCCCGCAATTATCGGTCGCCATCCTGGGGAAGGCGCAAAAACTATTGAGCAGTTTTGCCGCCAAACCGCGACAACAACTGCTGGCAGCCATCGATTTACGCGGCCACTTCCGTGAACCTTATTTATGGTGGGACGCCAGCACTGGCGCACCACCCGAACGCTTGCGCCAGGATTTGGAAGTCCTGCCGACACTGGCGGAAACCGGCCTATGCGCGTCGGCCAAAGACATCAGCAATGCCGGAGTAATCGGCACCTTATTGATGCTGCTGGAATGCTCCGGTTTAGGGGGCGTGATCGACATTAACGCCATACCGCGTCCAGCCGACATCGATTTGGCAAGGTGGTTGCGCTGCTTTCCCAGCTACGGCTTCGTGCTGAGCGTGGATGAGATTAATAGCGAAGCGGTGATTGAACTGTTTAGCCGGCGCGACATTGGTTGCGCAGCCATCGGCAAAACGGACGACAGCGGCCGGCTGCGGCTTAAAGCAGGCGCCGAAGAACAACTGCTCTGGGATTTAAATAGCGAAGCCCTGATCGGCTGCGGCCCAAACCGGCAGGATTAGCGATGCATAGATTACGAATTGCCATGCTGACCCATTCCGTCAACCCACGCGGCGGCATGGTGCATGCGATGCAATTGGCGGAGGCTTTGCAGGATTTGGGACACGACGTGACCTTGATCGCCGCAGCGGAACCGGGCAAAAATTTCTTTCGCGACGCGCGCAGCCAGACAACGCTGATACCGCTACCCAGATTGAGCAGCGAATTGGTCGACGCTGTCGGTCAACGCATTCAGGCTTATATCGATTACTTCAACCAGCCCGATACTGAAGCATTCGATATTCACCACGCCCAAGATGCCATCAGCGGTTGCGCGATGGCCGAACTTAGCGAACGCGGCATCATCGATGGCTTTGTCCGCACCGTGCATCATCTGGATAGTTTCGACGACGCTTCATTGGCGAATTGGCAAAATCGCTCGTTCCTGGCCGCCCAACGAGTCTTGTGCGTCAGCCTTGATTGGCGGGACAAATTGCACAAGCAGCATCGGATTGCCGCCACCCAAGTCAATAACGGCGTCGATACTCAGCGCTATTCGCCCACGCCGCAAGCCCATGACGAAACCCTGCGCCAGTCGCTGGGTTTGACGCGTGGCGGGCCGATCTTCCTGGCGGTCGGCGGCATCGAGGCGCGCAAAAACACTTTGCGCATCTTCGCCGCATTCCGCCAAGTTTTGCAGCACCGCCCCAATGCGCAGTTGATCATCGTCGGCGGCGCAAGCTTGTTAAATCATCACGCATATCGTCAACACTTCAATACCGCCGTCGCCGAGAGCGGTATTCAGGATGGCCACGGCCAACCATTGATAATCACCGGCCCATTGCCCGATGCCGACATGCCGAGTTTGTTCCGTCTGGCTGACGCACTGGTGTTTCCATCATTGACCGAAGGTTTTGGCCTGGTGGTGCTGGAGGCCATTATCTCCGGCACGCCGGCCATCGTTTCGCTACGGCCGCCGTTTACCGATTATTTGCAAGATCAGGACTGCATCTGGACCGACCCGGAAGACAGCGCAGCGATCGCAAACGCGATGCTGACGGCCGTCGATGATTTCCCCACGGATAGCTTGCCAGCTATTGCTAAGCGTTTAAGAGAGCAATTTTCCTGGGCGCAGTCGGCCCATACCCATCTTGAAATTTACCGTTCATTCATCAACGCCAAAGGAACCCACTATGCCTGAAATGCGCTTCCGCGTCCGCTGGCCGGACCAAACCGAGAGCCTGTGTTATTCGCCGTCACTGGTCATTAAGGATTATTTCCAACCCGGACAAAGTTATCCCTTGCCGGAATTCGTCAAGCACAGCCGCGAAGCGTTGGAAATAGCCAGCGAGCGAGTGCGGCAAAAATACGGCTACACCTGTTCCAGCGCGATGAGCCAACTGGCGGAAATCGAAGCCAAGGCCAGCCAATTTTTGGAAAGCGACAGCCCCCAGGTCAGTGTCATCGAATTCATAGAATAAGCCAACACCCCCCACTCAAATAGACGAGGACGACATGAAAGAAAAATCAGAAAACACCCGCCTGCACTATGACACGATTATCGTCGGTGGCGGCCAGGCCGGTTTGTCCGTCAGTTACCATCTGCAAAAGCAAGGCATCAGCCATATCATCTTCGAAAAAAACCGCATCGGCCATTCCTGGCGCAACGACCGCTGGGACAGTTTTTGTTTGGTCACCCCAAACTGGCAATGCCAACTGCCGGACTTTCCCTATCAGGGCGACGATCCGCAAGGCTTTATGCTGAAAGACGAAATCGTCGACTATATCGAGGCATTCGCCAAAAAAGTGAATCCACCGATTATGGAAGGTGTCGCGGTGAATCGGGTCTGGCGTGGCGAGCAAGGCAAGCTGCATGTCAGCACCTCAGCCGGCGAGTTTTCGGCCAACCATGTCGTGGTAGCAACCGGCGGATACGATGTTCCTATCGTGCCGGACTATGCACACAGCTTGCCCAAGCACATCACCCAGATTCATTCGGTCAATTACCGCAATCCGGATCAACTGCCGGCAGGCGAAGTGCTGGTGGTCGGCACTGGCCAATCCGGCGTGCAGTTAATGGAAGACTTGCATCTGGCCGGCCGCAAGGTGCATCTGGCCGTCGGTAGCGCCCCGCGTTCGCCGCGCATGTATCGCGGCCGCGAAACCACGGAATGGTTGTTTGATCTGGGCTTTTATCAATTGACCATCGACCGCCATCCCTTGGGCGACGAAGCCAAGCACAAGACCAATCATTACCTGACCGGGCGTAGCGGCGGCCATGAAATCGACTTGCGCCAGTTTGCCTTGGAAGGCGTGAAACTTTACGGCAGCATGGCCAACATCGACGGCAGCCAATTGGAGTTTTTACCCGATTTGACCAAAAACCTGGACGATGCCGACGACATCTACGTCAATATCCGCAACGACATCGACCGCTATATCGTCGAAAATAATATAGCTGCACCGGTCGAACCGCCGTTCCGCAAAGTATGGGAACCCGAGTTCGATCCTACCCGCATTGATGCGGATGCCGAAAACATCACCAGCATTATCTGGGCAATCGGTTTTAGACCGAACTACCGTTGGATAGAACTGTCCGCCTTCGATGGCCGCGGCTTCCCGCAATATGATCGCGGTGTCAGCAACGTGGAGGGGCTGTATTTTATCGGTCTGCCCTGGCTGCATACCTGGGGGTCCGGACGGTTTCTGGGGATTGCCGACGATGCCGAGTATTTGGCGGATGTGATTCAGCGTAAATTGGCGGCTAAGGCCGTGGCTGAGGTGTAATCGTTAATCGGTGTTGCAAGACGAGCATAGGCTTCACTCTATAATGGCGGTTCTTGATCCAACCAAAACCAGCGAATGCTCGGCGCAGACGCATCGATTGACCTGGATAAATGCATGAAACACTTATACGAAACCGTCGCGGATACGGTGATTGCGCATATCGAGCAGGGTGTTTACAAGCCAGGCGAAAAACTGCCCGGTGTCAGGAAGCTGAGTCAGCAATTGAATGTCAGTATCTCAACCGCACTGGAAGCCTATCGTCTGTTGGAGGACAGCGGCAGGATTCAGGCCCGCTTGCGTTCCGGCTACTATGTCAGCAGCTTTCGCCGGCAGGCGATTGTGGAGCCAAACATTTCCGATGCGCCGGTCACGCCAGCCAAAGTCACCGGCCAGTCGCTGACCCGGCAAATCCTCCGCGCCGCCAAAGACCCGTACCAGATCAACCTGGGTTCGTCGGTACCGCACGCCGATTTCTTACCCACTCATGCGCTGCAACAAGCCACCGGCAAGGTGGCGCGCAGCTTTGGCAAACGCTGTTTTGACGCCGACGAACTATTGGGCAATCAGGAACTGCGCCGGCAAATCGCCAAGCGCATGGTGGAACTGCAATGCGCCGACAGCCCGGACGATATTGTGGTTACCCACGGCGCGCGCGAAGCGGTCAGGTTAGCGTTAATGGCTATTTGCGAACCCGGCGATTTGATTGCCATCGAATCGCCGACCTTTTACGGCTTATTGCAAGTCATCGAATCCTGCGGCATGGAAGCGCTGGAGATTCCCACGCACCCGCGCGACGGTTTGTCGTTGGATGCCTTGCAAATGGCCATCGAGCAATGGCCGATCAAAGCCTGTTTGCTTGTTTCCAATTACAACAACCCGCTGGGTTCGTGCATGAGCGACGAGCGCAAGCAAGCCTTGGTGGCCTTGCTGGAACGACATCAGATTCCTCTGGTCGAGGATGATGTTTACGGCGACTTGGGCTTTGGCTTGCGGCGGCCTTCGGTCTGCAAAGCCTGGAGCCGAAACGGTCAGGTGTTGTATTGCAACTCCTTCGCCAAGACGTTATCGCCGGGCTTGCGGGTGGGCTGGCTGGTACCGGGACGCTATATGGCGCAGGTGGAAAACTTGAAATACATGAAACACCAGGCCGTGCCGACCCTGAATCAGCTGATCGTCGCGCAGATGTTGGAGCAAGGCGGTTACGACCGCTATCTGCGGCATGTGCGTCAGGACTATGCCCGCAATGTTGCATTGACCGTGAAGGCTGTCAGCCTGTTGTTCCCGGAAGGCACCCGCGTCACTCAACCGGAGGGCGGCTTTGCCTTGTGGGTGGAATTACCGACCGGGGTCGATGCTATGGCACTGCACCGCCGGGCCAGCCAGGAAAATATTATTATCGCCCCCGGCCCCTTGTTCTCGGCCACGCAAAAGAAATACAGCAACTTCATCCGCTTGAGTTGCGCCGTGCCTTGGAACGACAGGGTAGAAAAAGCGCTGAAGACGTTGGGGGATATTGCCGGGGATTTGCTGACACAAAATCGCCAGTAACTGCTGTTAATTTTAGACTGTCGGTACAGTGTCTCGCCTATTGAAAAATTGGATAGTGACCGCGGCCGGCGGGTTTGTGCTGCTCGTAACCAATCCATTAGCTCTTGCACTCAAACAGACTAGCGCCCAGCCATATCGGCTTTGTGTGCAATCATTTTGTCGGCCAGCGCATGGGTACCGCCGCTGTCAAGAATGACTTGGCGGATTTCATGCCCGAGCTGCGGCACTTTTAGGGCTTTGAGCTCCGCGGGTTCGACTAGTGTCAACACCAGCTTTGCTCCCCAGGTGGCGATGGCGTCCAAGCGACGAGTGCGCACGCACCTCTGCAATCTGCAGCGGGTGTGTATGGCTGGTCCGCACCATTGTCATATTGCCGTCCTGACGAAATAGTTCACGATGGTTTATTGCTTGAATGCAGGTTTTAGGTATTTTTTATCTAAAGCCTATGTAGGTCGAATAAATTCGGCCTACAGTGAATTGGCTGAGTTTTTAGAATTGAGTTGTCCACACGCGGCCAATACGTCGTCGCCTTTAGTGCCTCTTATTAAAGTCGGGATTCTAAAGGTATCTAAAATTGCTTTAAAGTTTTCGACTTCATTCAGATCAGGACTCTCGTAACGTGAGCCAGGGAAAGCATTAAATGGAATTAGGTTTATATAGGCTCTTTTGCCTGCCAGTAACGCGCCCAATTTTTTAGCATCATCCGCAGTATCGTTTAAGCCTTTTATCAGAATATACTCATAAGTAATAAATTGTTTCTTTTGCAAAGGTATGGCGTCAATATAGGTTAATACTTCAGCTAGCGGATATTTTTTATTAATCGGAATAAGTTCATTCCGTTTTTCAGTGAACGGTGAATGCAACGATAAGGCCAGATTCACTCCAGGAACTTCCTGGAGCCATCTTTTCAGTCCGGGAATATAACCTGCCGTTGACACCGTAATTTTTTGTACGCCAATTGACGTACCACGTTGCGATAAAAAAATTTCACAGGCTTTTTTAACGCCGTCAAAGTTATGTAAAGGTTCGCCTTGTCCCATGAAAACAATATTTAAAATCCGTTCTTCTCCTGGCCTGTTGCTTGCCAACCAACGCCAAGCCTGCAGAAACTGCCCAACCATTTCACTGGTAGTCAAATTCCGTTTAAGCCCTTGTTCTCCGGTAAAACAAAAAGAGCAATTCATTGCGCAGCCAACCTGCGATGACAGACAAATAGAATATTTATTGTTAAACGGAATAAGGACAGTTTCGACTTTGTGCTTGTCTTTTAGCTTAAATAGAAACTTTACTGTTCGATCTTTTGACGACTCTTGCACGGTATCGATTTCCGGCAAGGAAAAATCGAAATGTTTTTCAAAAAACGCCAATGAGGATTTTGAAATATTATCGCGACATTGAATGCTTTCTTTTTTCTTATAATGCCAATTAAATAGAATGCCTGCTACCGATTGATTTAAATTATTCTGCTTTATAACTGCTTCTAAATCAGAATAATTTAAGTCGTAAAAAGATTTTTTCAAAATTTCTCCTGGCAATGCCGACATTTTACCTATCCCTATAGGCTTGAAAAATTGGGTATTATTTTCCGATTGTACGCAGGTCCGCAACGCCTCAATACCATACCCGCACCCCCACGACACCGCGCAAACTGTGTTGGTGTTCGCGGAGTGATTCTTCCTCGACATAGTCCATACCCACGTAAGGCGCAAATTCGCGTTCGATTTCGTAACGCAAGCGAAAGCCGGCTTCAAATTCGGTTATTCCGGCTTTAACGCCGCGATTTTTTATATCTTCAGCCGCTACATTTACTTCCACCCGCGGTTGCAGAATCAGGCGCTGGGTCAAGAGCATTTCGTAACCCAGCGTCAAACGCCCCAGCACGTTGCCTTTCTCGTTAATGAACATCGCACTGTCCACTTCAATAAAATACGGCGCCAGCCCTTGAAAGCCTATCACTGCATCAAAGGTGCGTTCCGGTTCTATCGCTCGCCGCGCACCGATTTGAAAGTCCCAAAACGTATCAATATTTCGGCTATACAGCACTTGCAAATCGGCGCGGCCAAAGATGTTTTGATCGGCGGAATAGTCGCCTTCCGATTTCAACCACAGTTTATTTTCGTCGGTACCGGTCCAGTTTTGCACATCCCATTTGAATAGATGCAAGTCTTGATTACCTTCGTACTCCAGTCTGTCGGCCTTGAAATGATTAAAAATCATCGAACTATCGTGCGCGGTAGCGGCAGAACAATACAGCGCCAGCAGCAGACAGAACCAAACATTTATATGTCTATCAAGCGAGACCTTAGAAGTCATCGTTCCCGTGCAGAAGCAAGCCCAGTCGTCACACTGGATTCCCGCTTTCGCGGGAATGACGACCATGGAGTACTTACGGGTCATCGTGGAGAACCAGGCCTTACTGATGCTCATGTTTCGCCTTTTCTACGATTAATTTACGAAACATGCCGGTATCCATGTGATACAGCAAATGACAATGAAAGGCCCACTCGCCTTCCGCATCTGCCGGCACATCGACGCTGACCGTCTGACCGGGCTTGACGTTGATCACATGTTTTTTCGGGTTGTACATGCCATTCCCATTGTCCAGGTACTGCCACAGACCGTGGATATGGATGGGATGATTCATCATGGTTTCGTTTATATAAGTAAAACGAATTCGCTCGCCAAATTTGACTCGAATCGGCTCTGCATCGGCAAATTTAGTGTCGTCGAACGACCAGATATAGCGCTGCATATTGCCGGTTAGCCTGAGTTTGATTTCTCGGTCCGGCGGCCCCATTAGCGCATGGTTTGGTTGCACGGCGATTAACTGGCTATAGCTCAACGGTTTGGCGGTATCGCTGGCATCCGCCACTGGCATTACATGGCCGGCATGCGGATTCGGAGGGGCATCGGCAGTGGCATGCTGATGGCCGCTGTGCTCTACCATGGTGGAGTCTGGTGCAAGCGCGCGTTCTGCGTGCGAGTGGTCAACTTCCGCAGTAACCGCTGGTTCATCCGGTGCTTGATGAGCAGAATGGCCGGCATGCTCGCCTCCCATATCCGCCAAGGTCAACAAAGTCATGGGCCGCAATGCAGGCAATTCGGCATGCAGGTCCGCGCGCGGTGTCAACGTCGCGCTGACATAACCGCTGCGATCCATCGCTTCGGCAAAAATGCTGTAAGCCTGCTCGGTTTGCGGCTGAACCAAGACGTCATAAGTTTCCGCCACGGCAATGCGGAATTCCTCTACATCTACCGGCTCAACCGGCTGACCGTCCGCGGCAATCACCGTCATTTTTAGACCCGGCAGACGCACATCAAAATGCGTCATTGCCGATGCGTTGATAAAGCGCAAACGCACTGTTTCGCCAGGCTTGAACAGATAGTGCGGTTTCGCTTCCGCAGTTTTGCCGTTGATCAAAAACCGGTAATTGGCGCCGGTCACATCGGCCAGATCGGTAGGCTCCATACGCATTTCGCCCCAGGCCAGCCGATCAGCTATGGTTTCCCAAAAACCCAAGCGTTGAATATCGGCGAAGAAATCACCCACTGTGCGTTGTTGAAAATTGTAATAGTCGCTTTGTTTTTTTAAGCGGGCCATGGTCCGCTGCGGATCGGCACGCGGCCAGTCGGACAGCATCACCACATAATCGCGATCTACCGTTTGCTGCTCCTGTTGCGGGGCGATGATCAGCGCACCGAACAAACCCTGTTGCTCCTGCATGCCGGAATGGCCGTGATACCAGTAGGTGCCGCTTTGCTTGACTTTAAACCGGTAGGTAAAGGTCTGGCCGGGTTCAATGCCGTCGAAACTGATGCCCGGCACGCCGTCCATTTGGTAAGGCAGAATGATGCCGTGCCAGTGAATTGAAGTGGATTCTTTGAGTAGATTCGTGACTTCTAAGGTCACGTCCTCGCCTTCCCGCCAATGCAAGGTGGGCGCTGGCAAAGCGGCATCCGCCAGCACGGCCTGCTGAGTTTCGCCGATTAGATTGATCGACTTTTCCGAAACCGACAAACGATAAACATCGGCCTGCGTCAGGCTGGGCAGCAAATTTGCCAGCATCAGCCATGCAATAGCATATCTATCGACCCGCCCCTTAAACTTCCTGCGCTCATGATGTCCTACGATTGCTTTAAGGGCGGGATTGATAGGGTGGGAAAATACCCAATAGCGCATAACACCCCTAAAATCCGGTTAACAGGTGTTTACTCTAACATTTTTAAAAGAATCGATACTTCTGAGCGCCAACGGGGGGATTACGGCCTTAATCGTCCAGCACAAAGTCGCGCGAATCGCGCATACCTTCCAGAAAATTAAACAAGCGTTGCGGACTGATCAGACAGCCAGCCGCCGCTTTTCGGGGCATGATTTCTACTAATACACCCTGTGCGGTCAGCTTGTTCAAGATTTGATACATGAAAAAATCCAGCGTTTCCGCCACACCTATCATATTTTCCCATTCGCCGACCGCTGCCTCGTCGGCATAACGCCGGTACGGCCAGACCGGCAAGGTTTCGTGACCGTCCACCACCCGCAAGATCCATTGCCGGCTTTCCTTCAAGCCCCAGACTTCGTCCATTTCTACGATACGATACATAAAATATTCCAACAGATCTTCATCGCTCATGGATTGAGCCGCATCATATTCTTCTTGGTAGGGTTCGTAGCGCATAGTACCGATCCGGTAATGGAAAACCACTTTGCAGCAATAATCGCACCACGCTAATCGGCCTTCGCGAGCCCACCAAATTCGGCGAATTGTTGGGTTTACGCGCAAATAAGCCCTATCGCCACGCGTTGACTAAGCGATTTATTGTCGCGTAAGCGACAAAACCTCAAGCAATTGCCGCACAGCGCGTATTTAGCAAAAAAGCCTAATCCGATAAGTTGTATAGTTGCGGGCCTTTAGCATAAACAAGTAAACCTATGAAATTACTGATACGCAATCTTCCCCGCACCACCACCGAAGCCGAATTGCGGGCCATGTTCGCGGAACACGGCAGCGTGCAGTCTTGTTCGCTGGTGATGGACAAAGACACCCATAGCTCGAAAGGCTTTGGATTTGTAGAGATGCCCAAAGCCGGCGAAGCCAAGGCCGCCATCAAAACCCTGAATGGTTTGGAAATAAACGGCAACCGGATTCGCGTGAAAAAGGCCGAAACCAACGTTGGCGAAGCTGCCGATGACTAAACCCGGCAAGCAAGATCCATTGCATGGCATCACGCTGGAAAACCTGCTGACCCGTTTGGTAGAAAAATATGGCTGGGCAGAATTGGCCAGCCGCATCGACATCAACTGCTTTGCCAAAGACCCCAGCATTAACTCCAGTCTGAAGTTTTTGCGTAAAACACCGTGGGCACGGCAAAAGGTTGAGGCGCTTTATTTGCAGAGTTCGTGGGTGGAAGATACCGATTAAGGAGAATTGCATCCCAGCAATTGCAGGCAATATTTGTTTAATGCCAATAAATACCCACCAATCCCACCCAATGATCGCCGGCATAGACATTGGGCCGCTGAACGCCCAACCCCAATCGCCAGTCGCCGACGACGGGATAAAGCAATTTGACCGTCGCCGCCCCCAAAGCATTGCTGCCGGATAAGTAATCGCCATTGATCCGCCACTTGTCGAACAACGGCGCTTCCATATTCACATGCAGACCCACGCTCTGAAAGCCCGCCAAAGCCGCATTGGCGTAATACAGACCTGTATCCAGATCCGTGTCCCAGTTCGGCAAATGTCGCTGATATTCCAGGTAGGAAAAACTCATAAATACGGTAGCTTGCGTCAACAAGCCAAGACCGCTCTGGGTACCGGCGATGATTTGCATATCGTGCGCCAGCCAATGTTTTTCCACGTTCAGCATCACGTCAGGCTGAAATGACACTGAAGACGCGGCAGTGGACGCAAATTGCCCGTTCAGCAAACTCAAGCCCAAGTCCCAACCGGATGCCAAACCGTAATTTGCCGACAGATTAGCAACGGCTGCCGAGCCGAAGATATTAGTCTCTTGTTCTATATCGATAGTCCCGACATCGGTAACATCGATGTCCGGCATATTGCGCACCGGCTTTTTATGCTGACCAGCATCGGCGCGCTCTTTTGCCGGCAGATTGGCGGCAAACACCACCGAAAGCATCAAACTTGTTACCGCGATTTTTGCTTTGCAGCCGTCGTTAACCATATTCCTAAACCCAGGGCCAAATGTTCGGCAGCTTGGCTATTTTGGAGGATTGGGCAAGCCAGAAACAGTCTAAGCTTGTTCTCGCACCACCCTCATAAAAACTATTTGCACAATAAATATTGTATCGATACTATATCGATACAATATTTATCCAGGGGAGTCAGCGATGCGCAAAATAATTATAATAACCGGCATTTTGATGTTGAATTTACTTAGTGCGAATGGCGTTAACGCTCAGCCGCAGTCATTTTCAGAAAACGGAATTCTCGCCAATACCTTGCCCGTGCTGCATACCAAAACCTCCGAGCAGTTTGACAACCTGAAAACCGAATTGAGCATATATTCCTTGATTGCCGGGATATATGCGCTGTATTGGCTCAAACAACGAGCCTAGATCAAGCGCGCCTTACCCGGGAGCCCTATCTGCCAGGTCAACGCAGATTGTCGATCTTGTCAGTGGCGTGAACAGCGGTTTGCAAGTCGATCATGCTCTGCTGGCTCACCCGGATTACGCCTCGATAGGGTCGGTCCAAATCCAGAATAATGAACACCATGACCACAATCAGCCAGACCATGATGTAAGTGACGAACGATGTGCGGTGCCCGGCCAGACCGTTGGTATAACCCACCAGCGCGCCGCTCATGACAAAGGTGATGTACAACAAGCCCAGCACCAACTCGGGTACATGCCGCTTCACCTCGGCATCGCGTTTGCCAAAATTATCGATCAAATCGTTCAAGGCGGGGATAAACAAACCGGTGGTCACCGGACTGGGTGCAAGTTCATTCGCTTGCCGGGCGTAATCCCAAAGCTTCGCTTGCATGCGTCCGGCCTCGGCGATCAGCGTTTCCCTCTGCCCACGCTGGGTTAGATCGACAGTGCCGGTTCTTACCCGCAAATCCACGTAGTCACGTATCAGACTACTGACTTCTGCACCGACCGACTTCGGCAATAATTGGGCGCGCAAATAAGCTGTACCAATGGCATTGGCTTCGTCGACCACCGCCTCGCTACGACTATCGTAACGCTGTAAGGACAAGGAGAACGTAAACCCCAGCAGCAATGCCAGAATGCCGAGTAAAGATCCGGAGATCGAATTGACATGGGCTTTGAAATTATCATCCACCTTAGGTTTAATCCGTAAACCCAAGCGATAACCGAGTTCTATAGTCAGCGCCATGGATCCCAGCAACACACAGGCGATCAATAAACTATCGATGTCGTAAGTAATCTCGTTCATGATTTGAATTGGCGAAAGCACCTGACAGAAAATTTGGGCAAACTTGCCGTTGCTTGATTATGGAGGACAGTTGAAAATTTGTCATTCCGGCATATGCCGGAAGCGAAAAAGTCCTTAAGCTATTAAACCGGCCTTGTTTAAAACGGGTACACCGTTCGGGCTGCGTCTGTCGAAGCCTGATTTGGCATGTCCTTCGACAGGGCTCTCCTGATCGCAGCCGAAAAGCTCAGATACTAAGGCGCAAGCGAAGATCGGTAAGCAGCCTCGCGAGTCCGCTGTCTGAGTTTAACCTGTCATTCAGTTGGACAACTGCTGTTGCTGGGCCTTGGCGTTGAAATGATCAATATCGGTAATCAACTCGCAGTTGCTTAAATCATTTTGCAATTGCGTGTAATAAAAATAAGCGCCGCTGCCGCCCAACCATACCTGGGTGGGCTCACTGCTGACCGAATCTATGATTAGCTGCAATTCGTCGAGAGTTAATTGCTCCGGCGGAGTCTTGACCAAGCCCATGACTATGACGTCCGGCTTTAAATGCTGGCAAGCCTCGATAATATCTTTGGCTGGCAGATCGGCACCTAAGTAGTAACAGTTGTATCCCTGGTTAGCGGCAATCAGACAGCTCACCAAAATGCCAAACTCATGCGGGTCGCCGCTCGGCGTGGCGAACAGCATGCCCGGATTGTTTTTCGAGTGGTGGTGCAAATTGTTCACCATGCTCAACACAATCCGCTTGATACAGCTGGAAAACATGTGTTCCTGGGCGATGTTCAACTTTCCGTCATGCCAAAGCTCTCCCACTGTTTGCAAGGCAGGCAACAAAATGTCTCTGGCGTAGTCCAACGGCTCGGCAGCAATCAGAGCCTTCTTCAACAACTGTTCGCAGCGTTCGATTCTGTATTGTTTCAACGAATCGATGATCTGCGCCAATAGCGGGGACTGTTCTTTCGCCGGTTGTACGCTGACTTGCTTCTGAAAGTCTTGTAGTTGCTGGTTGTCCAGGGTCGCCAGCTTGCCGATGGGATGGCCCTTTCGGGTCAGATTGACCAATAGCGTCAATTTTTCCAAATCCTGTTGCGAATAGAAACGCCGACCCGTGCTGTTCCGCGCCGGCATGATGCAGGCGTAGCGACGTTCCCAGGCTCTTAGTGTTTCCGCTGTTAATCCGGTTAAGGAGGTAATCGCTTTAATTGAGTACATTGTTCAACTTTTGTATAGAAAATACTTTGACAAACATTCTACATTCTAGTAAGTTATTTGCCAACAACTTAAATAACCAAGTGAATTGATTATGTCCAACTTAGCCGCATTGCCAATTGATAGCGAGATGGATTCGATAACAGAATCCCAACCTAACTCACTTGCCGTTCAAGTTGAACAGGCCAGGCAGACTTTGTTAGGGTTGTTACTGGAAAATAAACAAACCAACATATTGATAATTAACAGGTTCTTGAACGACCTCAACTCCGGAGTCGATAGCTCGGATTTGATCGTCGCCAAGAACTCAGACGACTACAAAAGGCTGCTGCAATTACTAGTCAACAGCCAGGCGGTATATAGAAATACCGCAGGCCTTGATGGTGAGAATAACGGACAGGACAAAGTTGTACAAGCTGAGAATGTTGTACAACTTATGGGGTCGGAGTTTGCACAACAATCCCTGATAGCCCGCTCAGTCAATCGCTTGTTGTACAGCCTGCACTTGTTACCGGTATTTTTGATGGACAGTGCGGCACAAGCAGACAGCATATTGACTGTGGACACCGAAGATGGCGCCGATTTCAAAAAACGCTTGGGCAAAGCCAAACGGGAATTGAGAAGCTTGCGCCAGGAAATGATCTCCGCTAACACAGGCTTGGTGGCGTTCGTGGCCCACAAGTACAAAACCAGTAACCTTAGCTTTGAAGATTTGATGCAAGAAGGCCTGGTCGGGCTCATTAAAGCAGTAGACAGATTCGATCCGGATCGCGGCATCTGCTTTTCCACTTACGCTATTTATTGGATCAGGCAGGCTATATCCCGTCTGATAGTCAAACAAGAAAAAATTGTGCGTTTGCCGGTGGCTTTGGCCGAAAAAGCCGCCACCGTATTCGAAGCTATGCGCAGTTGCTACCTTAGATATGAGCGCTGGCCGAGCATCGCCGAATTAAAACTGGCTTGCGATTTATCCGAGCAAGAGATTAAAACCATCAGCAGCTACTATCAGGCCACCCATTCTTTGGATGCGTCTATAGGCGATGATGACGATAACCTGGAATTGATGGCAAAAATGCAGCAGCATCAATTCAGTCTGCCACTCGATGAACTAATTGATCAGGATCTGGCTCAATATGTCGACAAAGCAGTTGCTTCGCTACCGGAAAAACAGGCGGCGATCTTAACCATGCGTTTCGGTCTGCGCGATCACACGGAAATGACCTTGCAGGCAGTAGCGGATCAGCTGCATGTTACTCGGGAGAGAGTCAGGCAAATTCAAAATGAAGCTTTAAAAAAACTGAAACAACAATTTGGCTTTGACCTTATGCTATTTCTCGAACCCAAGGACGGCTAACAATAACAATCATTGACCCAGGTCAGGCTAACACTACAAGAGGAGTGATTATGTCATCAGAAAAACAAAACACCAGTAAGCAAACGCCGCAGTCCGACTGGAAGTTGGAATTGGATAAGCAGTGGAAGCACGTCTCTACCAAAGCGGGCGACTTCTTCAACGATCATAAAAGTATGTTTTCGTTAACCAACATCGCCGCCGCCGTGGGTGGCACGTTGACCGTCGTCTGGCTGGCCAGCGGGGTTTATATCGTGGACCAAGGTAATCGAGGCGTGGTAAGCCGCTTCGGCGCCTATTCGGAAACCACCCTACCCGGCCCACACTGGCATATCCCGGCGCCTATCGAAAGCGTCGCCAATGTCAACGTAGAACAACAACGCTTCATCGAAGTCGGCTACACCGACTCCAGCCGGGTTAACAAATCGTCTGTTATTCCACAGGAATCGCTGATGCTGACCGCCGACGAAAACATTATTACCGTGCGTCTGGCAGTGCAGTATCAAATTAACAACGCTCGCGACTACCTGTTTAACGTCAAAAACAACGAAAACACGTTGAAACAACTGACTGAAAGTGTCGAGCGGGCGGTAATCGGCCGCAACAATATGGACTTCGTGTTAACCGAAGGCCGCAGCCAAATCGTCGCGGAGATTAAAGAACAAATTCAGGAA
This sequence comes from Methylomonas fluvii, assembly GCF_014850975.1. Classification (GTDB taxonomy): domain Bacteria; phylum Pseudomonadota; class Gammaproteobacteria; order Methylococcales; family Methylomonadaceae; genus Methylomonas; species Methylomonas fluvii. The sequence continues at coordinate 302,133 of NZ_JACXST010000002.1, forward strand.
GCGATGGATGGTTACAAAGCCGGCATCAGCATTGCCAGTGTCAACTTGCAGGATGCACAACCGCCCGAAGAAGTGCAAGGCGCATTCGAAGATGCGATTCGGGCCAGAGAAGACAAGCAACGTTTGATTAACGAAGCCGAAGCCTACAGCAACGAAGTGATTCCTAAAGCACGCGGCGCGGCATCCCGGATTATTCAAGAAGCGGAAGCTTACGAAGCCGAGAAAGTAGCCAAAGCCAAAGGTGAAACCGAGCGTTTCGATCAATTGCTGGTGGAATACGAAAAAAGCCCAGCCATCACCCGTAAGCGTTTGTACCTGGAAGCCAAAGAAAAACTGTACAGCAGCACCAATAAAATCATGCTGAACGAAGATCAATCCAGCCCGATGATGTATATGCCCTTGCCGCAAACAATGACTCAACATGCGCAACCCGCCGCCAGCCATACGGAACCGGAAATTAGTGCTGAACCGCACAACGGCGACAAAAACGGCGTTCGCAAATCAACCGGCAACGAATTACGTCCTAGCAGGAGCAAACCATGAGCAGCAAAACCACCCAAGTTTTAATTCCGGCCGGTTTGACCCTGTGTGTACTGGCCTATATGTCGGTTTTTTACGTCAAAGAAAACGAAAAAGCCATTCTGTTTCGTCTCGGAGAGATGGTGACATCCGATTACACTCCCGGGCTACATTTCAAGACCCCTATCATCAATAATGTCAGCACATTTGATGCGCGTGTGCTGACCTTGGATGCCAAATCCGAGCGTTTTCTTACCTCCGAGAAGAAGAACGTTATTGTTGACTCATTCGTCAAATGGCGGATAGGTGATGTGGGTCTTTTTTACACCACGGTCGGCGGCGACGAGTTTCAAGCCAATCTGCGCCTGGACCAAATCATGAAAGACGCGATGCGTAGCGAGTTTGGTGTGCGGACCATCAAGCAATTGATCTCCGAAGACCGCAACGAACTAAGACAAACCTTGCTGGCCAAATTGGCACCCACTGCCGAAAAATTCGGTATCGAATTAATCGACATCCGCGTTAAACGCATCGATTTGCCGCCTGAGGTCAGCAGCTCGGTGTATCAACGCATGCGGGCCGAACGGGAGCGGGTCGCCAGAGAATTCCGTTCGCAAGGGGCCGAAAGTGCCGAGCAAATCAGCGCGGAAGCCGATAAGCAAAAACACGTGATAGTTGCCAATGCCCAGCGCGATGCGGAAAGCATTCGCGGTCGCGGTGATGCGCAATCAGCGGAAATTTACGCAAAAAGCTACGGTAAAAACCCCGAGTTTTATGCGTTCTACCGCAGCTTGCAGGCATATCAAACGTCATTTGAAAAAACTCAGGATACTTTGGTGTTAAAACCAAACTCAGACTTTTTCAAATACTTCTCCAGCGAAAAGTAAGTTAGGAGACAGCTATCATGAAAAAAATGTTTATTTTTCTATCCATCCTGATCGTAGCGGGGTTGGTGGTGTCGGCGGTGATGAACCGCAACATGCCGCAATACGATCCGCATTATGAAATCTCGTACTCCGACTTTATCGAAGACGTGCGTAATAAAGTGGTTACGGAAGTGGTGATTGACGGCAACTACGTCGACGGTCAGCGTCAAAACGGCACGCGCTTTGCCACCTATAACCCCAACGACTCCAGAATGATTGACGAGTTGCTGGAATACGGCGTGAAAATTAAAGTCGAGAAGCCCCAACAACCCTCCACTTTGATGAATATTCTCATCTCTTGGGCGCCTACCCTGCTGCTCATCATGGTGCTGGTATATTTCATGCGCAAGCAGGCAGCGATGGGCGGCCGCGACGGTCAGATGGGTTTCGGTAAAAGCCGCGCCAAGTTAATGGCTGAAGACCAAATCAAGGTGCGATTCACCGACGTGGCCGGCGTGGAAGAAGCCAAGGAAGACGTCGTGGAAATGGTCGACTTCCTGAGAGAACCGGGCAAATACGAAGCTTTAGGCGGCAAGATTCCGCGCGGCGTGTTGATGGTTGGACCTCCCGGTACTGGTAAAACCTTGTTAGCCAGAGCGATTGCCGGAGAAGCAGGCGTACCGTTCTTCTCCATCTCGGGTTCGGATTTCGTGGAAATGTTCGTCGGTGTCGGTGCCTCCAGGGTCAGAGACATGTTTGAACAAGCCAAAAAGCGCGCACCATGTATCATATTCATCGACGAGATCGACGCAGTTGGCCGGCAACGTGGCGGCAGCGGTATCGGCGGCGGTAACGACGAACGCGAACAAACCCTCAACCAATTGCTGGTGGAGATGGACGGTTTCAGCGGCAACGAAGGCATTATCGTCATCGCCGCTACCAACCGCGCTGATGTACTGGATAAGGCTTTGTTGAGACCGGGCCGTTTCGACCGGCAAGTTCAAGTGGGTTTGCCGGACATCAAGGGCCGCGAGCAAATTTTGAGAGTGCATGGTGCCAAAGTCCCGCTGGCCGAAGACGTCAACATCAACGATCTGGCCCGCGGCACACCCGGATTTTCCGGTGCGGAGTTGGCTAATCTGATCAACGAAGGCGCTTTGTTCGCTGCTCGTAACAAAAAGCGCATAGTCACGATGAACGACTTGGATAAAGCTCGCGACAAAATGATCATGGGTGTGGAAAAACGCACCATGGTCATGACCAAAGAAGATTTGTTGATGACTGCTTATCATGAAGCCGGTCACGCCATTGTCGGTCGCAACGTGCCTGAGCATGATCCGGTCTACAAAGTCAGCATCATGCCGCGCGGTGGCGCGTTGGGTATCACCATGTTTTTACCCGAGCGCGACCAATACAGTGCCTCCAAGGATAAGCTGGAAAGCCAGATCGCCAGCTTGTTCGGCGGCCGGGTAGCGGAAGCCTTGATTTACGGTAAAAACAAGGTTACCACCGGCGCTTCCAACGACATCATGCGAGCCACGCAATTGGCTAGAAACATGGTCACCAAGTGGGGCTTGTCGGATCGTTTAGGCCCCATGGATTACGGCGACAGCGAAGGCGGCTATATGGGCCCGCAGTCTAAACCAATGTCCGAAAAGATGGCCCAAACCATAGATGAAGAAGTACGGGCAGTCATCGACGCGAACTACAACCGCGCCGAAACCATCCTGAAAGAAAACATCGAAGTGTTACACAACATGGCTCAAGCCTTAATGGATTGGGAAACCATCGATAAATTTCAGATCGATGAATTACTACAAGGCAAAAAACTTGCACCACCGGAACCCGAAGTAGAAGAACCAAAATCGTTTGAAGAGATTGAAGACTCAATAAACGAAGAAACCGGCGGTCACCTGGATCAAGGACAAATATTGGCGTCCTAAAAGTCCTCCTCTATGTACCCTCCAAACGCTGTACTCTTGGAGGGTATCTTTTTTTCAGAGGTAGCAATATGCATACTCAATCGATAACCACAAAAACCATGAATTTCCTGCAATTGTTGTTGCAGATTAATTTTAATGCAGCAGTGATTTTATTATTGATCAGCGGTGCAGCCACCATATTCGGCAATACCCTGTTTTTTGAAGATAGCAGCGATCTGTACGGTCCATTGGCAAACAATATGCGGTTAATGATGTTTTATTTGTGCTTAATTCAAATCGCAGCGTACAGCTTTTATAAATTAAGCAACAGCCCTGAAGCATTGGCCGCGTTAGGAGTTTTTCTGCTGTTATTAATCGGTTCGCTGGAGTTTTACTGCTCGATTAATCAAATTGAAATCGACGAAAACTACCGGCAATTATTTATTTATTCGGGATTATCGCACCTGCTTTATGGCGGCTGCGCGGCCATGCGCCACCAGCAAAACTAGGGATTGGTAATTTTCCGTAACAAAGTGGTCTAGAATTAGACACTAAAGTATTTATCTCTACTATTATGGACTTTGCTTCGCACAGGTGTTAAAGCAAATTGATATTTTTTAAAACTCATTGTAATCCACTGTTTAGCTATACGACCATCTCTAAATCGACACCATCGAGGTATACTGAGTCAATACACAAAAAGCCGAACCGCCTGACAGCAATTTAATTGTCTAGATTTAAATAAGGTTTTATCGGCTTTAGGTGTCCAGAAAAATAATAACAACGCTGAGCAGAAAGCTCCGCGAGGGGGGAAACATCAAATGCACATCAAATTTCCGTTTGACTCACATAAGCCCATTGCCGGCGAGGCCTGCATCGATATAGACAAACCTGTTGACGATGTTTTTCAGTATGTTGGTGAAAATTTTTTTGAGAACTATCCGAAATGGGCTGTGGAAATAGTCGATTTTGAACCTCTCGATGGCAAGGAAGTATTCATCGGCGCCAAGGCCAAGCAAATTCGTAACGACAACAACGGCGAAATAGAGTCTGTTTTTGAAATTACTGAATATCAACCCAAATCCAAGCTGATCTTTCAAGGATTGACTCAGCCTTATAAGCACAGCTATCTGCTTGAAGCCATTCAAGAAGATCGCCGACCTACCCGCTTGACGTTTCGCTTTGAGTTTTTGGAGTTGGAGGTATTTATGCGGCCTTTTGAAAAATTAATTCGTTGCGCGATCGAAGACGGTGCGGAAAACACCGTCGAAAACATCAGGAATTTAATATTAGTTGAATGCAACTAGCATATAAAAACTCATAATTATTATAAAACCCGGAGTTTAACCATGGCTTTTATTGTTGAAAAAGATAGCGGACTGATTCCGCAAGTACTTTCCGCTATTTTGGACGAATGCGTAAACGGCGTGACGCTAGCCGACCCTGACATTGAAGATGCGCCGATTATCTACGCCAACAAGGCATTCGAACGCTTAACCGGTTACAGCCATGACGAGATAATCGGCCACAACTGCCGGTTTTTACAAGGCGAAGACAGAGAGCAAGAAGCGCGTTTTAAAATTGTTGAGGCTATGAAAAACCACGAAACTGTGGAAGTCACCTTAAGAAATTATAAAAAAGACGGCACGTTATTCCACAATCATTTGAAAATAACCCCCTTATTGGATAAGAAAAATCGAGTCATTTATTATTTGGGCGTGCAATACGATATTACAGAACAAATAAACGCCAACAACGAAATAAAGGAATTGACAACTTTGCTAAACGCTATTCAAGGGAATTAACAATCCTTACGACAAATTATTGGGGACTTCCATGAATACCACTGCAAATAGCCCGGGCGACAGTAGTCTGTTTTTTAACGAAGCCTTATTCGGCTTAGCGATACTCGCTTTCGTGTTGTTGCTGGTCATAGAGAAAACCAAACCTTATCGTCCATTCCCGGCCAAAACCTATAAAGAGTCGTTTGTTACCAATACTACGGCTTTCTTGGTCAACAATTTAATTTTAACCGCACTTAGAGCCTCATCCTTATTTCTGGTAGCCCAACAATTCGCCAGTTACGGCTTATTAAGCGGTCTGAGTAACGGTCCGCTTAAATGGGTTCTGGCATTTGCATTTTTCGATTTAGCCATTTACCTGTGGCATTACGCCAGTCATCAGTCCGAATATTTATGGCGATTTCATAAAATCCACCATAGCGATAAATGCTTTAACGTTTCCACCGGTTTTAGGTTTCATGTTTTCGATTTATTTCTTGAAATAATTTACAAATGTATATTCGTGGTGGTAATCGGGGTGGATGCTTACCTAGTGCTTTCCATCGAAATTATCGAGTTATTTTTCATCTTTTTTCATCATGGAAACATCCGCGTACCCAAGGAAGCTGCAATTTCTCAAATAATTATCACCCCTTCCCTGCACCGTACTCACCATTCCACTTTGCGCTCGGAACATGACAGCAATTACGGCATAGTTTTGGCGATTTGGGATCGGATGTTTGGTACCCGCAAGGAACTGGTACCCGCTAATATAGGATTGGACTTGATTGAAGCCGAGAATTTTATTCAATTGTTTTCTCTGGCATTTATTACCGAACGTAAAATCCGCCAATTGATGGGCTGGATTCCGAAAGGCAAAAAATAGTGGGACTTCTTCTATAAGTTACCGGTAATCAAGCCATGATTATAAAAACAATAAAAAATATCCCCGGCAGTGAAATTACCGATCCCCTGGTTTTTCAGCAACGCCGTACCCTCATCAAAGCGATGGCGGCGATGATGCTGACCGGCACCAGCATCCGCAGCGGCTGGGCTGACGACTCAAAACCAATTTGGAGCGCGGTATCCAAGAGCCCGTTCTCGGCGCCTGAGTTAACGGTGACTCCGGCGGCAGCCGCAAAAAATTACAATAACTACTACGAATTTGCCTTCAACAAAGAAGACCCGGCCAGTCTGGCCCAAAGCCTGCGCATAGATCCCTGGTCCGTGGAGATCGGCGGTGAAGTAGAAAAACCCGGCACCTACCAGTTGGAAGATATTCTGAGCCGGCACACGCTACAGGAGTACATCTATCGTTTCCGGTGCGTCGAAGCCTGGTCCATGGTGGTGCCCTGGGTGGGCTTTTCGCTGGGCGATTTGCTGAAAACCGCAAAACCTCTATCGAACGCCAAGTTCGTGAAACTCACATCGGTTCAACAACCGGACACTATGCCCAAGCAACATACTAAGGCTATGCTGGACTGGCCCTATATTGAGGGCTTGCGTATCGACGAAGCCATGCATCCCTTGACGATACTGGCTGTGGGTATGTACGGCGACATTTTGCCTAAGCAAAACGGCGCGCCGCTACGTTTGGTGGTGCCTTGGAAATACGGTTTTAAAAGCATCAAGGCCGTCGTCAAAATAGAACTGCTGAAAAGACCGCCAATTAGCAGTTGGAACAAATTTGCCCCCAATGAATACGGCTTTTACGCCAACGTCAATCCGGACGTACCGCATCCGCGTTGGAGCCAAAATAGCGAGCGACTATTGGGCAGCGGCTTCTTTACCCCGCGCCGGCAAACCGAATTATTTAATGGTTACGGGGAACAGGTGGCTCACCTGTATCATGACATGGATTTGAGGCATTTTTTCTAATGATTATGCAAATGAATAATTTGCGGCCTTTAACCATCGCGGTTTCTATTATCCCGCTGCTTTGGATAGTGTTCGATATTGCCTTCGACAATCTGGGCCCAAATCAAATGCAGGCCTTGCATATTCGTTTAGGCGATTGGGCCTTGCGATTTCTATGGATAACCTTAGCCATTACTCCCGTGCAAACCGTCACAAAATGGCGAGGCATGACCGAGTATCGGCAACTATTCGGTTTATTCGCTTTTTTTTACGCCAGCCTGCACATCCTGGTTTATTTAGCGGTAGACCAAGTTTTTGCCTGGCGAATGATAGGTATCGATATTCTCGAAAGCTCGTATATCTGGTTTGGATTAATTGCCTATATGATTGTTTTTTCATTGGGGATTACCTCCTCCAAAGCGTCCAAAAAACTCTTGGGCAAGAGCTGGAAAAAACTGCATCGATTTATTTACATAGCAGCCGGTGCGGCAATGATTCATTATTTCTGGCAGCTTAAAGGTAACCTAGCCGAGCCTTTATTCTATTTGCTCCTGATATTTATGCTGCTGGGTTTTCGCGCAGTAATCTGGATTAAAAACAAGCAGTTAAGCCAAATGATGATCCCAAAAGGCCGCACTTCCACCGATACCGAAGCCGATTAACCCTGCACTCCCAATAAGCGGGTGGAGTTGGATCTCTGTAGTTTCCGGAGCAAAACTTATGAATACAAACTCGATTTTAATCAGCGGCGGCACCGGCTTCCTGGGCAGTGCGCTGACCGAACTGCTTATACAAAAAGGCTATGCGGTGACGATCCTCAGTCGTAGCCGCGAAAAAGTCGCCGCTAGTTTCGGCAACAGCGTGCAAGCGATCAGCACCGTGGCTGATTTGCCGGATGCCGGCACGTTCAAAGCGGTGGTCAATCTGGCGGGTGCTGGCATTTTCGACCAACGCTGGACTGAAGTGCGCAAGCAGTTGCTGCGCGATAGCCGGATTAAACTGACCGAACAGCTGGTAGCCTGGATCGCCTCCTCCACGCAGCCCGCCCCGGTGCTGGTAAGCGGTTCGGCTATCGGCATCTACGGCGATCAAGGCGATAAGTTCCTCACTGAAAATAGCGCGAGCATTGCCGATTTCTCCCAATATTTGTGCGCCGATTGGGAATCGGCAGCCTTAGAAGCGGAAAAATTCGGCAGCCGGGTCTGCCTGATACGCACCGGCTTGGTGCTGGGTGATAATGGTGGCATACTGAAACGCATGTTGTTGCCGTTTCGTTTGGGATTAGGCGGCCGCATGGGGAATGGCAAGCAATGGATGTCCTGGATTCATCTGCATGACTGGCTGGCTATTGTCGAAGCGATGATAGAACAACCGGCAATGCGCGGCCCATACAACGCCACAGCCCCAGAACCGGTCAGCAACCAACAATTCAGCGCCAGCCTGGCCAGCGTACTTAAGCGGCCGCAGCTAATGCCGATGCCGGAAGCAGCCCTTAAATTATTGCTGGGCGAAATGGCGGCTCTGGTCTTGGGCAGCCAACGCGTGTTGCCGGAGCGCTTACTGGCCCAGGGCTTTGCCTTTAAATATTCACAGCTGGATACCGCATTGCGCGATATTTTGCATAAACCCTAGATTTAAAACCGGGCATCTTTATGTTGATCGACAGTCTTTCCTTGCTATTTGCCTTTACCTCTTTCGTCACCTGGTACGAAGCGCTGTTGGTGGCGCTGGCATTGGGCTGCTTGGTATTTTATCTGACACCCTCCCCCGCCCAGGAATGGGAAGAACGTACGCCGGCGACGCTGTATTTTTACCTACAATGGAGCTGGCTGGGTTATCTGCGCTTAAAAGACGCGTTCTATCCGTTTTTTATCCTGTACAACGCCGTATTATTTTTCATCGACTACCGAATTAACGAAGGCAACTTCACCGTCGCCAGCTGGGTGACCATCCACATTATCATGGCGATGCCCCTGATTTACTGGACCGGCGCCGTGTGGCGCTGCTCCGACAAAGGCGCCAGCAGAATTTGGGCCGCAGTGGCGCGCATGATGACGGTAGCGGCGTATTTCGATTTGCTGCTGCGCTGGGTGATTTATCAGTATTACCCCAATATCCTGTTTAATTGCCAACAAATGATTATTCATTGGGGCGACTGCTGAGCCAATGGCGAAAAAACGCTACAAAACCTCACTGTTCATTTTCCGCCGCGATTTACGCCTGGACGATAACACGGCTCTCAACGCCGCGCTAAACGATTCCCGGCAAGTCATCGCCTGCTTTATCTTCGATCCCAGGCAAATCCAAACGCATCCTTACCAAAGCACGCCGGGCTTGCAATTCATGTTGGAGTCGCTGAGTGATTTGCAGCAACAACTGCAACAGCAAGGCGCCCTGCTCTATATTTTCAACGACCAGCCGGCGCACCTCCTCGCGCCATTGAAGCAGGATCTAGGCATCGAAGCGGTATTTGTCAATCGCGACTACAGTCCATTCAGCCGGCAACGGGACAACGAACTGCGCGAACAATGCGAAACACTGCATCTGGCTTTTCACAGCCAAGCCGATTTGCTGCTGACCGAACCGGAGCAAGGTTTAAGAAGCAACGGCAAGCCTTACCAAGTATTCACCGCGTTTCATCGGCAAGCCCGGCTCCAGCCGGTATCGGCTCCGCAGCGCTTGGCACCCGGTAAACTATCGGCAACAGCCTATGCCGGCCACAAACCGGAGCTGCTACAGCAACTGCAACAGCCCCACCAAAACGCGTTGCCCGGTGGCCGACAAGCGGCGTTGGCCCGATTAGCCATTATCGGCAGCTGCAAAAACTACCTTGCGGTCCGCGATTTTCCGGCCATGGCCGCCACCAGCCAACTGTCGGCCTATTCAAAATTCGGCTGTTGCTCGGTACGCGAGATTTTTTACAGCATCCAAGCCGAACTCGATCCCGACCACCCCCTGCTCCGACAACTGTATTGGCGGGATTTTTTCACCCATATCGGCTTTCATTTCCCGCATGTATTCGGTCACGCCTTTGATAGACGTTACGACGGCTTGCTCTGGCGCAACGGCCAGGACGACTTTTGGGCCTGGGCCAACGGCCAAACCGGCTTTCCGATTGTGGACGCGGCCATGCGCGAATTGAACCAGACCGGCTGGATGCATAACCGCTTGCGGATGATCGTCGCCTCGTTTTTGGTGAAGGATTTACACGTATCTTGGCGCTGGGGCGAACGCTACTTCGCGCAACGCTTGCTGGATTACGACCCTTGCGTCAACAACGGCAACTGGCAATGGGCTGCTTCCACCGGCTGCGATGCGCAACCGTATTTCCGGATCTTCAATCCCTGGCTGCAGCAGAAAAAATTCGATCCACAATGTGTGTATATCAAAACTTGGATTCCGGAGTTGCAACGCTTCCCGACAGAAGTCATCCACAAATGGGAAAAGCATCCACAATCCGGCGACTACCCTCGGCCAAGAGTTGACCACGGCGCGCAAAGCCAGCTGATCAAAGCCCAATTCAAAGCCCTGGGCAATACCACGGCTACAGAGGAGTAAACCATGCGTTATCTACCCATACTCTTATTAAGCTTGCTATGCGCCTGCACCGGTATCCCGGAAGGCATCAAAGTGATAGACGGCTTCGAATTGGAACGCTATTTGGGCACCTGGTACGAAATCGCCCGCCTCGATCACAGCTTCGAACGTGGCCTGACCGACATCAGCGCCGAATACAGCCTGCGCGATGACGGCGGCGTCAAAGTGTTAAACAGCGGCTACGACGCCGAGCAAGGCCAACGAAAAATCGCCGAAGGCAAAGCTTACTTTATCGACAAACCGGACATCGGTCGCCTGAAAGTCTCCTTCTTTGGGCCGTTTTACGGGGCGTATAACATCATCGCTCTGGATAAAAACGCTTACCGCTATGTGATGATCGCCGGCCCGGATCGCGATTATTTATGGATACTGGCCCGTAGCCCGGAGCTGGAACCGAGCATCCAACAAGATCTGATTCAACAAGCCAAAAGCCTGGGTTTTGCCACTGACAAACTGATTTTTGACCAACACCCCAAGCAATAACAGGATTAAACATGCAGAAAATTTCGGTGGGCATCAGTGCCTGTTTGTTAGGCCAAGAAGTACGCTACGACGGCGCGCATAAATATCACAGCTACATCGAACGCACGCTGGGTCAATACTTCGAATTTAGAGCATTCTGTCCGGAAGTCGAAGCCGGTTTGGGCATCCCCCGCCCCTGCGTACAGTTACGGGAAACGCCGGACGGCATTCGTTGCGTCGGCGTGAAGGATCATAGTTTCGACGTGACGGAACGCTTGGAACAGGCCTCTGCCCGGCAACACGATTGGCTGGGCGGCTTATGCGGGTATATTCTGAAAAAAGATTCCCCCAGCTGCGGCATGACCCGCGTCAAGATCTATAAAAACGACATCCCCACGCGGCAAGGCACGGGCATTTTTGCCGACTATTTACAGCGCACTTTCCCTAGTCTACCGGTGGAAGAAGAAGGCCGGCTGGGTGATCCCGGCCTGCGGGAAAACTTTATCCAGCGCGTGTTTGTGATGCGCCGCTGGCAGGATTTATGCGAACAAGGTTTGACCGCGCATGGTTTGATTACCTTTCACAGCCGGCATAAATTGATCGCAATGAGCCACGAACAAAACCAGGCCCGCGAGCTGGGGCGGATTATTGCCGGTGTCACTAACGCAGACATTGAAAACACCGCCGCTGCCTATATCGGCGCCTTGATGACCTGCCTGAAAATCGTCGCCACCCGCGGCAACCATGTCAACGTCTTGCAACACATCCAGGGTTATTTAAAGCACAAGCTGGACAGCGACGACAAACAAGAATTGGTGGAAACCATCGAAAATTATCGCATCGGTTTATTGCCGCTGATCGTGCCGCTCACCCTACTCCGCCATCACTTCCGTAGAGAGCCGGATGACTTTATTGACAACTCCTATTACATGCTGCCGCATCCGGCGGAATTGTCGTTGTTGAACAGTATTTAGCCGCTACTGCAGTTGCTCCCGCTCGCGCTGATAGGCGTCGAAACTTTGCCTCCGTTCACAATCGTTGGCCATGGCTTTTTGGCACTGCAATTGTCCGGCATTCTGCAACGCATGATAACCAAGCCGCTGCGGCCAATCCGCACTGCAAGCGCTGCACAAGCCCAACACCCAGGGCACAAAGGTTATGGCTTTGATTCTTCGCATATTTCCGCCTCTACATGCTCTACCTAGTGTATGTTGGACTCAGTGACGATTGACCGATTTCGGGTTACGGGTTACGGGTTACGGGTTACAGAATTCAGAGACAGCTTTCCAGCGATGAATCTGAAGAAGTGACGGTATATGCCCCCCATCCCAAACTTTTCCAGTGAGAGAAGGCGCGGATTTACTTTTTACGACAGCCTCCTCTGGGTGGATAAGCAGGGAAGTTATTTTTTAATTATATCCATAGCGATCTGTTGTATTCGGTCCACCACATTTGGCTTGCCGACTTGACCGACCAGCCCTGCTCGGCGGAGTTTTTCGAAGACATTCGGTCTTGCGCCGCACAGGATTAGTCGGGTTTTGTGCCGTTTGCAATTATCCAGCAAATCCCACAGCGATTGCAGGCCGGTTGCGTCGATGAAAGGCACTTTTTCCAGGCGCAAGACCAGAATTTCGGTATGGCCGTGAATCACTTCCAGCGCGGATTCCAATCGTGCCGCCGCGCCAAAAAAGAAAGGCCCTTCCATGGCAAAAACCACGGTATTGGCTGGCAGCGTAAAATCCGCATCATCGAGTTCTTCCATGACGGCGTCATGCGCTTGCTGCTCTATGCCCACGGCTTCCGACATGCGTTTCATGAATAACAGCGCCGCTAGCATCACGCCGATATTGACGGCGATGACCAAATCGCTGAACACGGTGAGCAAAAAGGTAATCAGCAGCACCGCCACATCCGACTTCGGCGCGGTTCTGAGCATGTGGCCGAAACGGTGCAACTCACTCATGTTGTAGGCTACGACAAACAAAATGGCGGCCAACGCGCTCAGCGGAATCAACGACGCATAAGGGGCCAGCAACATGACGATGCCGATCAAGGTCAAAGTATGCACAATCCCCGCCAGTGGACTGTTGCCACCATTGCGCACATTGGTCGCCGTGCGGGCAATCGCCCCGGTAGAGGCAAAACCGCCGAACAATGGAGAGCATATGTTCGCAATCCCTTGACCGATCAATTCCTGATTGGCGTCATGTTTGGTGCCGGCCATGCTGTCGGCGACCACGGCGGATAGCAGCGACTCAATCGCGCCCAGCAAGGCAATCGTAAAAGCCGGGCCGATTAATTGCAGCACCTCCGATACCGAGATTGCCGGCAACTGGAATTGCGGCAACTGCTGCGGAATGCCGCCAAAGGCGCTACCTATTGTCGCCACGCCATCCCATTGCCATTGCCACTGCGCGCAGGTGGCAATCAGCATGGCGACCAGCGGGGCGGGAATGCGTTTCAGAATCCGGCCGGAAATCAGCAACACCGCCAAGGTCAAGCCGCCTAGCAAGGTGGTTTCAACGTGCAGCCCAGGAAAAGCCTGCGCCAACGACCAAAATTTTTCATGAAATTGCTCGGCACCGGCTGCGGGGCTCAAGCCAAAAAAGTCTTTCCATTGCCCCTCAAAAATGATGACGCCGATACCGCTGGTAAAGCCGACGATGACCGGATCGGGTATATATTTGATGACACCGCCCAACTTGGTGAGCCCCATCAGTAATAATATGATGCCGGCCATCAAGGAGGCTATTTGCAAGCCGCCGATGCCGTATTTGCCGGTAATGCCGGCTAGAATCACGATAAAGGCGCCGGTTGGCCCTGCGATCTGCACGCGGCTGCCGCCAAACAAGGATGTCAGCCCACCGGCCACGATGGCCGTGTATAGCCCCTGCTCGGGTTTGGCGCCAGAGGCTATCGCAAAGGCCATGGCCAGAGGCAGCGCCACTACGCCGACAATCACGCCGGCCAACAGGTTATTCAGCCAATGCGCCCTGGACAATAAACCCGCGCGACTGGCTTCAAGAATTGCAATCATTGGAAAGGTTTTAAATGTTTATCGAGGGGATCCATGATAGCACCCGGGTTGTAGCGATTGCGGCGGGAAACCAGTCGTGACAGCCGAATCGATCATAGCCCCTTGAAAATATTGTGCAGTCTGGTTGGGTACACATCGCGTCACTTGTGCTAGTCGCTACCATAATGACCCTCTATCGGTGCGCGAGCGTACCCTGTATCTGGATTTTGAAACAAACCAAATTATTGTCGGAATACAGCCGGTTTGATGCCATTGGTCTGAGCATACTCAATGGCTCAAATAGGCCGACTGCCGGAAACTACAAAAAAGCGGGAACCCAAGCGAGTCAAAACCCCTGACACTCGCTATCCCAAAAACAAGAAACTGTTCGGTCAGTTCTTTATTCCGTTTCTAACGCGGCACAAGAGTCACTACGCTATAAACAATTACTGCCGGACTGTGTGGAAAATCGCTACAATGCGGCGGAGTTCTGCACGTTTAGGCTGATACAGTGAACATGGAAACCGTCGAAAAATCCGAAAAATACGCCGCCTTTCTCAGCTTGTTAAAGAGCAAGGGCAAACTCTCCGACAGCGATTTGGGTAAAGTCCGCCGTATGCAAAAATCGGCATTGGACGACTCCGTGCCGCAGCTGCTGATCAAACTGGGTTTGTGTTCGGACAGTGACATCGCCGTCAGTTTCGCCGAAGCCAGCGGCATTCCCCGCGTGACGCCCGAGCACTATCCGCCGCAAACGCCGCTACCTGATAGCGTTTCGCAGCGTTTTTTAAAGCAATACCATGCCGTGGGTCTGGCGGCGGACGACGAACAGATCCAAGTCGCGGTGATGGACCCGGAAGATGAATATGTGACGCAAGCGCTGCAACTCGCCACCGGCAAACCCATTAAATTGCAAATCGGCCAGCTTTCGGAAATAGACGCCGCTTTGGAATTGCAATACGGCGAAGGCAAGTCGCAAATGGACAAGCTGATGGACAACCTCAATGTCGAGGAAGAAGGCAGCGAAGACCTGGAACACTTAAAAGACTTGGCCAGCGAAGCGCCCATCATCAAAATGGTGAACTTCATTCTGCAAAAAGCCGTGGAAAGCCGCGCCTCGGACGTGCATATCGAGCCCTTCGAACAAAGTCTGAAAGTGCGCCTGCGTATCGACGGTGTGTTGCAAGACATCGACTCGCCGCCGGTAGCCTCCACCGCCGCCGTGCTGTCGCGGATCAAGATCATGGCCAAGCTCAACATCGCCGAGCGCCGCCTGCCGCAGGACGGCCGGATCAAGTTGCAAATGATCGGCAAGGAGCTGGATTTGCGGGTTTCCACCATCCCGACCCTGCACGGCGAAAGCGTGGTGATCCGTTTGTTGGACAAGGAAAACGCGGTGCTGGATTTTGAAACCCTGGGCTTCGTCGGCAAACAAGCCGAACGCTTCATGGAAGTATTGGCGCAACCGCATGGCATTTTGTTGATCACCGGCCCAACCGGTAGCGGTAAATCCACTTCGTTGTATGCGGCGCTAAAAACCCTGAACACCTCGGAACGCAAAATCATCACCGTCGAAGATCCGGTGGAATACCAACTGGAAGGTATCAACCAAATTCAGGCCAAGCCGCAAATCGGCCTGACTTTCGCCTCCGCCCTGCGTTCCATCGTTCGCCAAGATCCGGATGTGATCATGATCGGCGAGATGCGCGACCTGGAAACCGCGAAAATCGCCGTACAATCGGCGCTGACCGGCCATTTGGTGCTGTCCACCCTGCACACCAACGATGCCGCCGCTGGTGTTACCCGTTTGCAGGACATGGGCCTGGAAGAATACCTACTTAGCTCGACCATCAACGGCATCTTGGCCCAGCGCCTGGTGCGCCGCCTCTGTCCGCATTGCAAACAAGCCCTTCCGGCCTCGGAAACGCTGATCGAAGAAATGAAACTGCGGCAGTGGCAACCAAGCGGCGAAATCCTGCTGCACAAACCGGCCGGCTGCCCCGCCTGCAACGGCATAGGCTATAAAGGCCGGCTGGCAATCATCGAGTTTTTGACGATGACCGACACCATCCGCAAGCAAATCATGAAACACGAAGAAGCCTTCGTGATCCAACAAACCGCCATTCAGGAAGGCATGCAAACCATGTATGAAGACGGCGTCGGCAAAGCCTTGCAAGGCATTACGACATTGGAGGAAGTATTAAGGGTAACGACCGAAGCGTGAGCCGTTTAATCGACGCTCGACAACAGACTTTCTTTGATCTGAACCTAGAAAGGCTTTGAATAACGAAGCCAACATACCGCATAACAAATAGCGTCAAGTGGAATATGACTAAAACCCACTTTTTAATCAACATCATGGATTCAAGATGTACCAAGCGCCAGCCGAGTCTGCAAATAATCCACCGATAGCCAAACGACGTTCGCGCAGCGTTGGTGCCTCTTGCGCCATCTCGGCACTGCTGTTCGGATTTTTTTCAACCGCCGACGCTGCCGTTTGTAACTGGCAAGGTGGGGATGATATTTGGTCTACGCCCGCTAACTGGTCATGTGCAGCAAGCCCAGGAGCCGCCGATGATGCGGTTATCAATGTCGGCCAAAATGTGGCTCTTGATATTTCACCCACTGTGGCAAATTTCAGTTTGGCGCATGCCGGCTCGACTTTGAGCGGTGCCGGCACATTAACCTCAAACAACGACTTTGATATGCAAGCCGGTACGGTCAGCGCCGCGCTGGGCGGCAGTGTGGGCTTGAGCAAAACTACTGCCGGCACCGTCACCCTGAGCGGGACCAATACTTACACCGGCAACACGCAAGTCAACGCCGGCACCTTAGCCTTGGGAGCCAGCGATGTGCTCGCCAATGCCTCCAGCCTGGTCGTCAACGGCGGCATCTTCGATCTGGGCAGTAATAACGACACGGTGACCGGCGTGCAATTATTGTCCGGTTCGATTACCGGCACCGGCACCCTAACCTCGACCAGCACGTTTGATGTGCAATCCGGCACGGTCAGCGCCAACTTAGGTGGCAGTGTAGGCTTGAATAAAACCACCGCCGGCACCATGACACTGAGCGGCGCGAACTCTTACACCGGCAACACGCAAGTCAACGCCGGCACGTTGGCCTTGGGTGCCAGTGACGTGCTCGCCAATACCTCCAGCTTGATCGTTAACGGCGGCACTTTCGATCTGGGCAGCCATAACGACACAGTAGATGGGGTGCAATTAACGTCCGGCTCGATTACCGGCACCGGCACCTTGACCTCGACCAGCACGTTTGATGTGCAATCCGGTACGGTCAGTGCCGCGCTGGGCGGCAGTGTGGGCTTGACCAAAACTACTGCCGGCACCGTGACACTGAGCGGGAGCAATACTTACACAGGCAACACCCAAGTCAGCACCGGCACCTTAGCCTTGGGAGCCAGTGACGTGCTCGCCAATGCCTCCAGCCTGATCGTCAACGGCGGCATCTTCGATCTGGGCAGTAATAACGACACGGTGACCGGCGTGCAATTACTGTCGGGTTCGATTACCGGCACCGGCACCCTGACCTCGACCAGCACGTTTGATGTGCAAGCCGGCACGGTCAGTGCCAATTTGGGCGGCAACAACATCGGGTTGAGCAAAATCAGCGCCGGCACCGTGACGCTAAGCGGCGCGAACTCTTACACCGGCAACACGCAAGTCAACGCCGGCACGTTGGCTTTGGGTGCCAGCGATGTGCTCGCCAATGCCTCCAGCCTGGTCGTCAACGGCGGCATCTTCGATCTGGGTAGTAATAACGACACGGTGACCGGCGTGCAATTGTTGTCCGGGTCTATCACCGGCACCGGCACGTTAACGTCTACCAGCACGTTTGATGTGCAATCAGGCACGGTCAGTACCGCGCTGGGCGGCAACAACATCGGGTTGAGCAAAATCAGCGCCGGCACCGTGACGCTAAGCGGCGCGAACTCTTACACCGGCAACACGCAAGTCAACGCCGGCACGTTGGCTTTGGGTGCCAGCGATGTGCTCGCCAATGCCTCCAGCCTGGTCGTCAACGGCGGCACCTTTGCTCTGGGCCCCCATAACGACACAGTGGCAGGCGTGCAATTGTTGTCCGGGTCTATTACCGGCACCGGCACCCTGACCTCGACCAGCACGTTTGATGTGCAAGCAGGCACGGTCAGTGCCGCGCTGGGCGGCAGTGTGGGCTTGACCAAAACCACCGCTGGCACCGTGACACTGAGCGGCAGCAATACTTACACCGGCAACACGCAAGTCAGCGCCGGCACCTTAGCCTTGGGAGCCAGCGATGTGCTCGCCAATACGTCCAGCTTGATCGTTAACGGCGGGACCTTCGATCTGGGCAGTAATAACGACACGGTGACCGGCGTGCAATTACTGTCGGGTTCGATTACCGGCACCGGCACGTTAACGTCAACCAGCGACTTTGATATGCAAGCCGGCACGGTCAGCGCCAACTTAGGTGGCAGCGTGGGTTTGAACAAAACCAGCGCTGGCACCGTAACACTGAGCGGCAGCAATACTTACACCGGCAACACGCAAGTCAATGTCGGCACGTTGGCCTTGGGAGCCAGCGATGTGCTCGCCAATGCCTCCAATCTGATCGTCAACGGCGGCATCTTCGATCTGGGCAGTAATAACGACACGGTGACCGGCGTGCAATTACTGTCGGGTTCGATTACCGGCACCGGCACCCTGACCTCAACCAGCACGTTTGATGTGCGAGCCGGTACGGTCAGTGCCGCGCTGGGCGGCAGCGTGGGCTTGACCAAAACTACTGCCGGTACCGTGACGCTAAGCGGGACGAATACCTATACCGGCAACACCCAAGTCAACGCCGGCACGTTGGCCTTGGGAGCCAGCGATGTGCTCGCCAATGCCTCCAGCCTGATCGTCAACGGCGGCACATTTGCTCTGGGCAGTAATAACGACACGGTGACCGGCGTGCAATTACTGTCGGGTTCGATTACCGGCACCGGCACGTTAACGTCAACCAGCGACTTTGATATGCAAGCCGGCACGATCAGTGCCGCGCTGGGCGGCAGCGTGGGCTTGACCAAAACTACTGCCGGCACCGTGACGCTCAGCGGGACCAATACCTACACCGGCAACACCCAAGTCAGCGCCGGCACGCTGGCCTTGGGTGCCAGTGACGTGCTAACCAACTCCTCCAGCTTGATCGTTAACAGCGGTACTTTGGATCTGGGCAGCCATAACGACACCGTCGCCGGGGTGCAATTAACGTCCGGTTCGATTACCGGCACAGGCACCTTGACCTCGAACAGTGCGTTCGATCTTCAATCCGGCACGGTCAGCGCCAATTTGGGTGGCAGTGTGGGTTTGAACAAAACCACTTCGGGTACGGTGACCTTGAGCGGCACTAACAGCTACACCGGTAACACGCTGGTAGATGCCGGCGTATTGAATTTTACCGGCAGCAATACCCACTCCGGCAATTTCACCGGTAACGGTACCTTGCAATTCGGCGCAGGCACCCACCAATTCAATGCGGGCACCAGTCTCGGCACGGCTAATATCACCTTTAGCGGTGGGACCAATCTAGTCAACGCCGGCGTTGCGCTATCGGCCACCGATGCGTTGTTCAGCGGCGGAACAACCACTATCGCCGGCGATTATTCGGTAAGCAATTCCACCACGGTATCCGGCGGCACCGTCAATTTTTCGTCCGCGGCGAACAAGCTGCTCAATCTGGGCAGCACCTTTACCATAAACAACGGCACCGTCAATTTGCAGCACACCAGCACGGAGGTCAGCCGTTACGTGCAGACTGGCGGCATATTATCGGGCCCGGGCGAATTAAGAGTACAATCGGCCGTGCTTTCCGGGGGTCAGATGCTGGGCCCCGGCAGTTTGATTATCAGCGGCTCGGGAGGCTCTGCCAGCGATTTATTGCTGAACGGCAATTTCATCCTCAACAATCAATCGACCGTCATCAATTCGGGCAATGTGCGCGTAACCAGCAACGCGACCTTTACCGGCGCGGGCACTTACCGGCAAACCGCCGGCACTACCCAGGTGGACGGCGTTTGGAGCCAGGCTTTGACCGAGATACAAGCCGGCAGCTTCGGCGGCAACGGCAACATCAGCGGTCCGGTCATCAACAATGGCACGGTCGGCATCGCCGGTTCGCACCTAACCTTGAACGGCCCGGTATCCGGCAGCGGTTCTTACGCCGGCACTGTAGACATAAACAACAGTTTCTCGCCGGGACCGGGTGCCAATGGGCAAGGGATAGCGGCTATCAATGCCACATCGGCCGATTTGATCTTCCGCCAATCCAGCAACTTGAATTTGGAATTGGGCGGGGTAAACGGGCAATTGGTGACTGATTCGATTACCGCGCGCAGTATCGATATTCAAGGCGCAAAGCTTAACTTACAACGCTTGGCCAGCCAGCCTAACTTCTCGCCGCAACAGGCCTTTTCGCAGTCTGTGCTGTTGCAAACCACCAGCGGCAGCATCACCGGAAATTTTAACCAGAGCATTACCTGTCCGGAAGGCTCCAGCGATATGTTTATATTTTCCAAACAGGAAAAGCAGTTTTTGCTGACCATGGTGCCCAGATTGCCCAATCTGGTCCCCGCCGACGTGCAGTCCCTGGCCAGTGCCTTACAACAAATAGACTGCAGTGCCACGACTCCGAGCAATCTGCAGAATCTGTTGAACGGCTTGAAGCCCTTTTTAGCAAACGGTACCGCCGACGCCAGCAAAGTAGATCAATTCATCAGCGCGTTGCGGCAAATCAGCCCTGGCCAAATCGCGGCGGAACAAACCGTGTCGAACCAAATAGCCAAACTACAAACCGGCAACATCACTCAGCGACTCATCACCCAGAGATCCGCAAGCGTCGGCGCCGGTTCTCCTTCCAGTTTCAAGTCGTCCCCCACGTTCAACACACCGGTAAGTAGTTCAATGGCTATCGGCAGCGCTTCGGGCAATGTCAGCCTACCCAGCTCAGCCAACAGTATCAGCGCACCGAATGCGTCAAGCAGCATAAACACGCCTAGTAGTGCACCCAGTGCGCCCACCAGTTCAGCCAGCGCGCCCAGTTCTAACGGTATCAGCATTCAGGCTTCAACGCCGGAAAAAGACGGTCAATCCTCATCCAACGCCCCCTCCTCGGTCAGTATTTCCTTGAGCACGGATAACGACAACGACGGCACCGATCTTATCTCCGGCTTCAGCAATTTGGGCTTATTCATTAACGGCCAATTCGAATGGGCTGATAGAACCGCGACGCTAGCTCAACGCGGTTATGCGTCCACGATGTCGGCTGTCACTGCCGGTGCCGACTATCGCTTGAGCAAACGGCTACTCTTGGGTTTGTCTGCCGGCTACGGCAGCAGCACTGCACTGATTTCCCAACAGGGCGGCAGCCAAAGCATAGACGGGTACACCTTATCAGCCTTCGGCTCGTTAAACCTGACCGATAACTGGTACGTCGACCTAGTCAACAACCTGACTTATAACCAATACGATTCCAAACGTGTCACGCTTTATAACGATGCCAACGGCACAGCGATCAATGAAACGGCATCCAGCCAAACCGATGGCTGGCAAAATCGTACCAGCCTCAGCAGCGGTTATGACATAGCGGTAAAAGAATGGACGTTTGGCCTTAGAGGCCGCACGGAATACGGTTACAACTTTGTCAACGGCCGTAAAGAACAAGGTGCCGGTTTAGGTATGAACATGATTGTCGGCGAGCTGGACAACGAGTCGTTGAGCAGCAGTATTGGCGCGATGATCTCGCACGCACTGAGCACGCCGGTGGGCGTGCTGGTTTCGCAAGTGAATGTCGAATGGGAGCATCAGTGGTTCAATAAAAACTCCTTGATTACCACCCGCTTCGTCGATTCACCTAACAATGCCTTTACCACCAACAGTTTTAGCGTCGATAAGGATTACATCAATCTACGTGCCGGTTTATCCGCCCAACTGCCCTTTGGCGGTTCGGCGTTCGTGCAATACGACACCACCTTTGGCCAGCAATACGTTTCCCGCCACGCCTTTAATGTCGGGATACGCATGGAGTTTTGAGATACGCCCGTAACTACTTTATAGTGGCGACCATGTTTTGCCGGCGGAATTGAGCCACGCCAAGCCAAATCTGCGTGATTGACATGCAATGCGATAGACATATTCACGCCACACAACGGTTACCGATTGTCTATGTATTGGCATTACAAAAACATTGCCCACTACCGAAGCGCAAACCCAGCAAAAAAAGCAAACTAACCAAATACATGCCTTTATTCTCCTACAAAGCCGTCAACAGTCAGGGTGTCGCCGAAGACGGTGTGCGTAATGCAGCCGACGAGCAGGCCTTGCTGCTGGAGTTGCAAAACCAGGGCTTGATTCCCATCCGCATTGAGTTGGCGAAAGATAAGACCTTTCTCGGGTTCAAACTAAAGTCTGCTACCGTCAAACTGTCGCAAAAAGAAATCGGTATGCTGACCGGCGAATTGGCGACCTTGCTGGAATCGGGTTTGCCGCTGGATCGGTCGTTAACCATTCTGATGCAGTTGACCGAGGAAAATCCGAAACTGAATAAACTGGTAGGCGAGGTACTGGAAAAGGTCAAAGCCGGCAAGGCACTGGCTGATGCGTTGGAAAGCCAGAGCGGAGTGTTTTCCAAGTTTTATCTGAATATGATCCGCGCCGGCGAAATGGGCGGCAATCTGGGCGGCGTGTTGCTGCGATTATCCGAGTATATGGAACGTTCGCAAGAACTGAAAGATACGGTCAGCACCGCGCTGATTTATCCGGCAATTTTGTTGGTCATGTCATTGGCGTCGCTGTTCGTGATGCTGACTTTCGTGGTCCCGCAGTTTAAGGAAATGTTCGACAGCGCCGGCCAAGCCTTGCCGGTACCAACTCAAATCGTAATCGGCCTGGCCGAGTTTCTGCAAAGTTACTGGTGGGTGCTGCTGATTGTCATTCTTGGCAGCGTGCAAACCCTAAAATCGCAGTTGGCCAATCCGGCCGGCAAGAAAGCCTGGGACGGCCGGCTACTGAAGTTTCCGTTGTTCGGCGACATCATCCTGACCATGGAAATTGCCAATTTCAGCCGCACTTTCGGTACTTTACTGGGCAACGGCGTGTCGATTTTAAAATCGCTGGGCATCGTCCGGGAAACCGTCGGCAACATGGTTTTAGCAGATCTATTGGAACATGCCGAAGCCCAGCTCAAACAAGGCCGGACGATGTCGGACGCATTGGCTCAGCAAAACCTGTTTCCCAAACTAGCCGTGCAAATGATTAAAATGGGCGAGGAAACCGGCAAGCTGGAGGAAATGCTGATGCGGGTAGCCACCATTTACGACAAGCAGCTAAAGACCACCATCCAGCGCATGCTGGCGTTGTTGGAGCCCGCCTTGATCATTTCGCTGGGCTTGATGATAGGCGGCATCATCGTTTCCATCTTACTGGCTATTTTGAGCGTGAACGATCTGGCGGCCTAGGCGCATGGGCGAATAAATTCGCCGGTACCATCCATTTTTATAGAAGGAGTTTTGCAAATGAAACACATGTTACGCCGCCACGGCGGTTTTACCTTGCTGGAACTGTTGGTGGTGTTAGGCATTATCGCCATGCTGGCCGGAATTGTCGGCCCGCAGGTGATGAAACATATGGGTGCATCCAAAACCAAGGCCGCCAGAGTACAAATCGAGGATCTGGCGGCATCGCTGGACATGTATAAGCTCGACGAAGGCCGCTACCCCACCAGCCAACAAGGCTTGACGGCTTTAGTGGAAAGACCGGCCGACACCAAGCGCTGGAACGGCCCTTACCTGCGTAAGGACAAAATCCCGCAAGACCCTTGGAATCAGGATTATCACTACGTCTTCCCCGGCCAGCACGGTAAGTTCGATTTGTTCAGCTATGGCGCCGATGAAAAAGAAGGCGGCGAAGGCGAAGACCAGGACATCAACAGCTGGGAATAAATGATTGCCCTGCCCGCCCGCCACCGCATGCAAGGCTTTACGCTGATCGAGTTGATCATCGTATTGCTGATCAGCGTGCTGGCTTTTGCGGTGGTCGGCAGCAATATCGGCTCCGGCAACCGCAGCACCAAGCTGCAAGCCGTCGCCAGGGATATGGCCTCGGCCCTGCGTTACGCCCGCGGCCAGGCCCTGATGACGCAAAAACCGGTTAGCGTGGCCATCGACCTGCAAGACAATAGTTACAGCATCAGTAACCGCGACAAAACTTACCCGTTTGCCGAAGAGATTGACGTGTCGCTAGTGGTCGCGGAGGAAGAGTTTAGCGAGGGCGAACAAGGCCATATTCGGTTCTTCGGCGACGGCTCGTCGACCGGCGGCCGGATCACGCTGGAATGGGGCAATCAATTGCGCCGCATCGATGTCAACTGGATTACCGGCCAGGTCAGTATTTCCGATGCAGCGGCATAAAGGCTTTTCCCTGCTGGAAATACTGGTCGCCTTTTCCATCATGGCGATAGCGTTGACGGTACTGCTGCGCATCTTCGGCACTGGCGTCAACAATGCGGTTATTTCTGAGGAATACACTATCGCGGT
Source organism: Methylomonas fluvii (assembly GCF_014850975.1). Lineage (GTDB taxonomy): Bacteria > Pseudomonadota > Gammaproteobacteria > Methylococcales > Methylomonadaceae > Methylomonas > Methylomonas fluvii. Next base: position 326,723 of record NZ_JACXST010000002.1, read on the forward strand.
GCAAATTGCCGAATCGCTGATGGCCCGTACCGGCGTGGAGACAGAGCTGACAGCCGGCGAAAGCCAGGGCACGGAAGGCGATAAATACGACTGGCAAATCACGGTCAGTCCGGCGACGCCAGTGCAATCCCGAGCCAGTCTGAGAGATACGGAGCCCGATCAACAAAAGCCGGCGCCGGTGCTGATGTCGGTACGGGTAGTGGTGGCGTGGGGTGAGGATGAACAACCGCGTGCTGTGGAATTGCATACCTTAAAACTACAACAACCAGGTCCGGGCTAGTGTTGCATCGTTCATCGGTAAAAGGATTTACGCTGATCGAAATGTTGATTGCCATCAGCCTGCTAGGGATCATGGTGGTCTTGCTATTCGCCAGTTTACGGATAGCCGCGGAAAGCTGGAACAGCGGCGAAGCTAAAATCAGCGAAGTGAATAAAAAGGCCGTGGTTTACCAGTTCTTCAAACGACATTTAAGCAATACCAAACCCTTCCCTATCATCCAGGAAAATCAAGCACAAAACGCTCAACAACTAGGATCGCAAGAACTGCCGAAACTGGCTTTCGAAGGCTTGCCGCAGAGCATCAGCTTTGTCTCTGCGCTACCGGCCGCATCGGCACGCAAGGGCTTGCAGGTGTTTCATGTCGGCCTGGACCCACAGCAGCCGTCGACCCTGAAAGTCGCATTAACCCCTTACCGGCAAACCGAATCGATACCCGCCGACGCCGAACCGGTCGTGTTGTTGGAAAGTTTACGGCATTTCAAAATCAGTTACTTTGGCGCATCGGCTGACAGCGTTGACGGTAATGGTGCTTGGCTGGACGAATGGCAAGGACAAGCCACCGGCCAGTTACCCAAACTGGTAAAAGTCAGCATCGCGCTAAACGACGACAGTTTTTGGCCGGACATGATATTTGCATTAAAAATCAACGGCCAGCCGAATGCGGAAGCCTTGCTTGGCGAGCAAAACCAGCAGCCCGGCATTGCGAATGAATAGCATGCTCCGTGCGCAGGCAGTCCATCGGCAACGCGGCCTGGCGCTGGTGATCGTCATTTGGATTTTGACGCTGCTGAGCCTGATGGCCGGCAGTTTTGCGCTAAGTATGCGCCGGGAAAGCAGCGTCGCCGCCGCGTTGAAAAACAACGCCCAAGCCCAAGCACTGGCGGAAACCGGTTTAAACATTGCCCAATTCATGCTGCAACAGGCCGATCCCGACCAGCGTTGGCACGCGGATGGCAGCATCTATCGGATACCGGGCAACGATAGCGAAATTCGGATCCGAATTATCGCCGAATCCGGCAAAGTCGATATCAACGCCGCCGAGGAACCTTTACTAAAGGCCTTGCTTAGTTCGGTAAGCGACGACGAAAAGCTAAAGCAGAATTTGTTGGATGCCCTGCTGGATTGGCGGGACGCCGACGATGATCCGCGTCCGCAAGGCGCCGAAAAAAAACAATATCGGCAGGCCGGGCTGGCTTACCAGCCCAGCAATCAACCTTTTCAATCCCTGGAAGAATTGCAATTAGTGCTGGGATTCAACGCCGATATTTTCGAGCAGCTGCAACCCTGGATTACCATCTACTCCGGACAAGCGGAATTAAACTTGCGGCTGGCACCGCCGGAGCTCCTGCAAATGGTGGGTGACAACCTGAAGGAACAGAATATTCATGATGTATACTTGGACAAACGCTTGTCTGAATCGGCTGCGGCGGACGATAACACGGGCGATCAGACCGACCCGGCATTGGCGGATGAAGAGCAAACGTATACTATTATGGTGCAAACCCTGCTGGATGATCAGGCGACGGCCGCTATCGAAGCAGTGGTAAGAATCCAGAACCAAGACCCCAGCCAAGCGCCCTACCAAATCCTGGATTGGAAACAAGGTCAGCAAGTATTGGCCTTATTCGACTCGGCCAAGGAATCCCAGCTCATTACCGTTCAATATGAATTTACAAACCAGCATTGATTTCGATCTGAAACGTTTCTTCCAGTGGTGGGGGCGAGAATTGGCGTTTTTGGTACCGAATCGTCTCAGATCCTTGCTGACAGACCGGAGTGGCGCACTCGTAGTTAGCGCGGCCGACGCGGATTTTCAAATCAGTTTTTACCGCGAGGCCGAACAGCCAACTCCGATGGCATGGCGACTGGACAGCAACCTCGCGGATAGTTATCAATCCTTGAAGGCCCAACATCCGGACTTTGAAAAAGCCGAATGTATCTTACGTCTGGACCCTACACAGGCGCTAAAAAAAATCGTCTATTTGCCCGCTGCGGCGCAAGAGAATCTGCAGCAAGTTGTCGGGTTTGAATTAGACCGTTATACGCCGTTCAAGGCCGAGCAAGTCTATTTTGCCGCCATACCGCTCGGCAAAACAGAGCATGGTCAAATTGAAGTATTACTGGTATTTACACCCAAAACCGTACTGGACGAGCAACTGATCAAACTACAGGCTTTGGGGATACAACCGGTGCGGGTGGATTTTTGCCATGCCAGCACCGTCTGCCCTGCCGATGCGCCCGCCTACAATTTACTCCCGGAACGCTACCGGCCACGCGGCAACGCCTTGGCTCAAGCCATGCACTGGCTGCTGAATAGCTTACTGTTGCTGTTGTTTCTGGCAGTATTGATCTGGCCGGCATGGCAGGAAGGCCAAGCCGTCGATGTATTGAAAAATCACATCAAAACCCTGGAAAAAGAAACTCGCGTAATAGAAGAACAACAGCATGAAATCGATGCCTTACGCCAGCAAACCCAACGTTTGATAGACATTAAAACCCAGTCTCCCGCTCTGGTTGCGGTATTGAATGAACTCAGCACCTTATTAAAAGATGACAGCTGGTTGACGCATTTTCAATTTGCGGACAAACGTCTGCAAATCCAGGGTCAATCGCCGGCCGCGTCTTCCTTGATCGGTTTGTTGGAAAGTTCCGGATATTTCAGCAATGTCAGTTTCGTCTCGCCCTTAACCCAGGATAAATCGACCGGCCGAGAGCGCTTTCAAATTAGTATGGATGTCAGCCCGCCACCGGCCGAGCCTGCTCAGGATGCCGAGGCGACGACCACCAGCGACCCCACCCCAGCTGAGCCTGAGGCAAATGGAGAGTCCAAGCAATGAATGAAGTACGCTATCAGCGCTGGCTGGCGCTGGCTTTGCTGGGATTGGTGTTGTTTACCGTGATATTTTTGGTGCTGCTGCCTTTATTCAGCAGCTGGTTGGATTACCGTGAGCAAAAAAACGACCTGCTGTTTCGTTTGCAACGCCAACAAGCCATTGTCGCCCGCCGCGACAGCGTTGCACAAAACCTGGAATCATTGAATCAGCAATACCAGCAACAAGGTTATCTGAGCGACAGCGACACCGAAGCCCTGGCGTCGGCGGAGCTGCAAAACATCGTCAAAACCGCGGTAACGGAAGCCGGCGGCCAACTGACCAGCACGCAAGGTTTGCCGGGCAAGGCCGAAGAGGATTTTGTGCGCATCGCCGTAAAAGTACGCATGAGCGGCAGCATCGAAGCATTGCGCGCGGTGTTGCATAGTCTGGATACCAATATGCCCTTGCTGCTGGTCGATCAATTGGACATTTCGCCGGTACGCGGCGCGCGTAACCGCAGCACCAATAAAATGGACCCCAGTTCTCAGTTGAATGTCAGTTTTGAAGTGATCAGCTTTATGCGAGCCAAAGCCTCATGAATCAGAAGCTGATCAGATGGCAATTACTGGGTTGCGGCGCCTTGAGCCTGCTGTTGGCAGTAGAATGGACTTATAGTCAATTTACCTTAAAGCAATTGCAAACGCTGCTTGAGCGGCGCCCGCAAACCGAATCCTCGGCTGAGCAACTGCCTAATATCGCCGATAATAGCGGCTCTGCGGAAACCTACAGCGATATTGTCGACAGACCTTTGTTTGTCGAAGGCCGAAAGCCTGTCGCCGAAACCAATCCGACCGATAATTTGCAAACTCAAGATTCCGGGCAAATCGACGATTGGGAGTTAATCGGCGTTTACGATAAAAATAACAAGCCGACCGCCTTGTTTAGAAAGCGCAACGAAGCCAAAAAGTTTTTAAAAATAACCGAAGAACAAAGCATATCCGGCTGGCTGCTCAAGCAAATACAAGCCGACCATGTGCTGCTTCAGCAAGGCGGCCAGGAAAAATCGGTCGTATTGAGAAAACCGCGTGCGCAAGTTAAGCCTCCGGTACCCGGCAAGCCAGCCGTACCGCCCAGACCGCAGCACCCCAACGCCGTTGCCAAACCTATAGAACCAGTACCTAATGAAAATCCCGAGAACATCAATGACAACTAAAAAAATCAACATTTCCCCAATGTTGGCGTTGGCGCTGTCCATGACCGGCTGTGAATTTATCGGCCCGCAATTGCATGAAAAACTGGCTATTGCCGATAACAAACCAGCTCAAGCAGACACCTTGTTGATTCCGGAACTGGCTAACGACGCCAATAAAAACGCCGAAAATAGAATCACCAAGGTCGAAATGTACCCTAGCGGCGATGCGAGCATCGTCCCGCAAGCCAGCCACCAAGGCGGCGGCAAAAGCAGCGGTAAGGGCGAATACAGTTTGAATTTCGATGACGCCGATCTGGGCGAAGTCGCGAAAGTAATACTCAGCGATATTCTCGGCCGGAACTACACCATCAGTCCACAAGTGGTGGGCAAAGTTACTTTGCAAACCTCCAAACCTTTAAGCAAGGACGAGCTGATTCCAACCCTGGATATGCTGCTGAGCTTGAATAATGCCGCCCTGACCGAACAAGGCGGCATGTATCTGATTAAACCGTCCAACGAAGCCTTGTACAGCAGTTCCATCAGCTCGCTGTCCGGCGCCAAAATGCCCAATGGTTATCAGGTGCGGGTGATTCCGGTCAAAAATGTCGCGGCCTCGGAACTGGCCGAGATATTGAAACCGTTATTGCCGGAAAAATCGTTGCTGCATGTCGATCCGAACCGTAATCTGATATTGGTCGCCGGTTCCGGCGCGGAAATCTCCAGGGCGTTGGATGTGGTCAATACCTTTGATGTCGATATTTTAAAAGGCCGCTCCTTTGCTTTGTTTACACCGGCTAACGTCAGCGCCGGCAAAATCATTGAAGAGCTGGAGCAAATCTTCAACACCAAAAAATCCAAAGACGACGAAGCCAGCTTTTTCCGGTTTATCGAAATAGAAAGGCTTAACGCGGTATTAGCCGTCACCCATCAAGCCGGTTATCTGAAGGACATTGAAAACTGGGTATTTAGGCTGGATCGCATTAACACAGCAGCAGCCGGCGGCGTGAATGTGTACCGGGCGCAACATGTCAGCGCCACCGATTTGGCCGAAACTTTAAGCAATATTTTCGGTAGCGGCAATTCCGGAAAATCCAGCAAGGCTTCTATCGCGTCCGGCCGCAAATCATTATCGGCCACCAATAAAAAGTCGGACAGTTCATCCAGCAGCAGTTCAGGCGGCGCCAACCGGCAGCAGGATTCGATGAGCGATAGAACGCTCAGCGACCGAACCAAAGATAAAAGCAGCAGCGGCGCACTCGGCGGCAGCTTAAGCGGCAGTTCGGGCGGCAGCAATAACAACGACATGCCGAATGTGAAAATCATCGCCGACGAAGGCAATAACGCTTTGATTATCGTCGCGACCGCCCAGGAATACGCGGTAATCGAGCGCGTATTAAAACAACTGGATGTGCTGCCTTTACAAGTGATGATCGATGCCACGATTGTGGAAGTTACGCTGAAAGACGATTTAAAGTACGGTTTGCAATGGTACTTTAGCCACAATAACGGAGGAAATAACGATTCAGCAGGAGGCTCGGCACAAGGCTTGAGTCTCACAAATGTTGCTAAAGATGCCATGAAGGCATTTGGCACAAGTGGCTTCTCCTACGCTTTTTCTAGCGGCTCTAAGGACATTCAGGCCGTACTAAATGCCAGTGCTGTCAATAATAACGTCAATGTCATCTCATCCCCTTCGCTGATGGTGTTGAACAACCAGGAAGCCACGATAAAAGTCGGCGACTCGGTGCCGATACGTTCCTCGGTTTCCAGCAATTTGAGCAGCACAAACACCAATAACGGTATCGTGCAAACCAGTTCGATCCAAATGATCGATACCGGTGTGAATTTGTCGGTTAGACCCCGAGTTAACGCCGGTGGATTGGTGCTGATGGACATATTGCAAAGCGTTAACCAGGCTATCAAAACCACGACCAGCGACACCATCGACTCCCCGACCATTCAAAAAAGGGAAATTGAAAGCAGCGTTGCGGTACAAAGCGGTGAAACCATTGTTTTGGGCGGTTTGATCAAGGAAAACAACGATTATTTGCGTGACGGCGTGCCGCTGCTGCACGAGATACCCTTAATCGGGCCGCTTTTCGGCGGTACGACGCGTAACAAGGACAAAACCGAGCTGGTGGTACTGCTTACCCCGCGCGTGATGAAAAGCCGCCAGGATGCTCGGGATATCACCGACGAATTCAAACGAAAACTATCGGGCATCTATTATCAAAAACCTGTTGAAATCAATGTTGAAGTGGAAACGGTGCCTTAGGCCCAAACCTGTAGCCCTTATCTGCCAAAAAACCGGACGATAAACATGAATCCAATCTCGCCGGATCGGCTGATCTCGTTTTGGTCGCTTGCCCAATTGGAAGCCAGCGTGGTGATTCTGATGAATATCGTCGGCGCTCTGTTTTTGGGCATGGTGGTGGGCTACGAACGTTCCTACCACGGCCGAGCCGCCGGCATGCGCACCTATGGTCTGGTGTGTATGGCTTCCGCGGCGGTAACGGTTATCGTCGGTTACCCGCAGTTCTGGTTTGGCGGCTTATTGCCACTCACCACTACCGCAGACCCCACTCGGGTTATTCAAGGCATCGTGACGGGTATCGGTTTCTTGGGTGCCGGCGTAATCATGAAGGAAGGTCTGAACATCAGCGGCTTGACGACCGCCGCATCGATTTGGGCATCTTCGGCCATCGGTATTTTATGCGGCGCCGGGTTTTATTTTGCGGCCATTGTGTTGGCTTTAATTGCGTCGGCGACGATGATCTGGGGCGGGCGAATCGAATCTGCCTTGCCTTCCCGTCATGCAGTGTCGGTCATTTTGCGTTTTCAAACCGGCTATCGACCGAATCAAACCGAGATTAACGATTTGGCAAATGCCTTGGGGTATCGATTGGCCGAAGGCTCGATTAGCGTTATCAGCAACAATAAACACGAAGAATGGCATCTGGTTTTTATTGCAACCGGTAATCATAAAATATCGATTCCGGCGATTGCGGAAAGCCTGGAACGCTGCGATTTTCTCAGCGGTTATCAAGTCGCCTTTGCCCGAAACTGAGCCTCAGGAAACAGGGAATCGATAAGGTACCCTGCTTCCTCGCCGATTTTCTTAATTGAATTACCGGATTATTCCAATACGTTCTTAACACACTGTCTGGCGAAAGTATTAATCGACAGCGTGTCGCTTAAGTATTGGTTGAATAAACCGTTGATATCGACCGGGTTGAGATAGACATAAACTCCGCAGCCGGTTAGCGCGATAAATTGCTGACTCAGCGTTTCAACGAATAAAGTGCGTGTGTTGCTGAGTTGTGTGATTTCGTTGCTTGAGGTTTTCATGACATCCACCTAATTTGCTGGTTAAACCCAACAACCAAGCAGCATGATCCACGCCAAATCGCTCAACGATTAAGCTTCATTCGTCTGAACGCAAACGGGAATCCGTCCAAGTACCGCAAAATCCTGCTTTCTCTAAAACAAAAGAAATCCAGACTGATTCTTTCCCTGGGTTGATGCTTTAAAGGGAACCGCTTTTTCCATGAGCTACAGTTGAAAAACTGTGTACTGACATGGCAATTTTGTCGCAAAAACTGCCAGAGTTGTCACAGAACCGGCATTTTCACTCCACCCCGTCACAGTCGTTTGGCAGGCATTATTTAAGCTGGCAGACAAGTTTCTACCAATCTCACCCAATAGGTCGCGCCCAGGGTCAAAATATCATCATTAAAATCGTAACTGGTGTTATGCAGGGTACACGGACCGGCCCCATGCCCAACACTACGATGATCACCGGAGCCGTTGCCGATGAAGCAGTAGCTGCCGGGTAACTTTTGCAGCATAAACGCAAAATCTTCTGCGCCCATCGTGGCTTTTTGCTCCAAAACATGCCGGTCGCCAACAATAGAGGCCATGACGCTACGCGACGTTTCGACTGCCTCACGGTGATTAACCGTCGGCGGATAGCTACGTTTAAATTCAAAATCACATTCCATCCCATGTGCCAGACAAGTATGACGGGCTACTTCCCGCATACGGGTTTCGATCAAATCCAGCATTTGATTGGTGAATGTACGCACCGTACCGGCCAATTCGCAGGTATCGGCAATAATATTGGTTGCCTCGCCGGCATGCACCATTGTGACTGAAATCAAACCGTTATCCAAGGGATTGGCGTTGCGGGTCAAGATGGTTTGAAACGCCATAATCATTTGCGCAGCTACCGGCAGAGGATCCAACCCCAAGTGCGGCAATGCTGCATGACAGCCTTTGCCCCGAATCACGATGCGAAAAGTATTCAAGGATGCCATCACCGGTCCGGGACTAACGGCAAACTGTCCGGCCGGCAACTCCGGCCAATTGTGCATGCCGTAAACGGCTTGCATCGGAAACAATTTCAACAGGCCGTCCTTGATCATCTCATCGGCGCCGCCACCGCCCTCTTCCGCCGGTTGGAATATTAGATAGACGGTCCCGTCAAAATGATGGAGGGTTGCCAGATATTGCGCCGCAGCCAACAGCATAGCGGTATGGCCGTCATGCCCGCAGCCGTGCATTTTGCCTGGGTACCGCGAGGCATGTGCAAAGCTGTTTTGTTCATGCATCGGCAAGGCGTCCATGTCGGCGCGCAAGCCGATAGCCTTATCCGAACTCCCTGCTTTGATAATCCCGACTACACCGGTTTTACCCAAGCCGCGATGAACGGAAATCCCCCATTCGCTCAATTTTGCCGCGACCAAATCCGCGGTACGAATCTCTTCGAAGCACAATTCCGGATGTGCATGTATATCGCGGCGCAATTGACGAATACCGGCAATATTGGCGACAATTTCCGGTATCAGGACGGCTGACGACAATTCAGCATCGAGTGTATTCATGGGAAGGCAGTGTGCGGTCTAAGCCGTATCGGTTTTGCGCAGTTTTTCCACAAGAGTGGTTCTGCGCATATTTAGCAGTTTGGCGGCATGAGCAACCACACCATTGCATTCTTCAAGAGCCTGCCGTATCAATTCGTTCTCGAGATCGGTCAGATATTCCTTAAGATCGATACCTTGTTCGGGTAAGTGTACGGTCGCGACTGCACCGGGTGTCGGCATCGCCAGCGCCTCCCGCTCAGCCGGCCGCACGATGTGAATATCTTGCTCCGGCAATGCAACCTGCACGCCTTCCGGCACTTCATAGCCCTGAAATTTCTCCGGTAAATCACTGACATCAACACTAGCATCCGGACTAATGATAGCTAAACGCTCGATCAAATTTGACAGCTCTCGCACGTTACCGGGCCAACTGTGCTGCATCAAGGTGGCGATTGCGCGAGGTAATAAACTAACGGTACCGCGGTTGGCGGCTTCCATGCGGGCAACCAAATCGTTGATTAGATAAGGAATATCCTCGGCTCTTTCCCGCAAGGCAGGCACTTCGATCGGAAACACGTTCAGACGGTAAAACAAATCCTCTCGAAAGCGCTTTTCGGCGATTTCTTGTTCCAGGTGGCGATGCGTCGCGGCAATAATCCGCACATCGCAATGGATGGTTTTATTGCTACCGACGCGCTCGAAAGTGCGTTCCTGCAGTACTCTTAACAACTTAACCTGCATCGGCATCGGCATGTCGCCGATTTCATCCAAAAACAGCGTACCGCCTTCCGCCATTTCGAAACGACCTTGCCGCGAAGTCAAAGCGCCGGTAAATGCACCCTTCTCGTGGCCGAACAATTCGCTTTCCAGCAATTCACCGGGAATAGCGCCGCAATTGACCGGCACGAAAGGCCTGTCTCGCCGCGCAGAGGCACGATGTAGCGCTTGCGCCACCACTTCCTTGCCTGTGCCGGATTCGCCCAGTATAAGCACTGTAGCGTCGGATTTGGCAACTTGATCGATTTGAGCACGAGTTTTTTGTATGGCTTTGCTTTTACCCGCCAAGCCCTTATCCGGTGGGGATTTCTTACTGGCTTGAGCGGGCTGCGGCAAACTGTCCAATAATTGAATCAATAGCGGGTAGACAGTCGGCCACTCCAAGGTTTTGTTGACCATTTGCTGAATGGCACTAACCACTTGCGGCCCACCTGCGTCCACGAGTAAAACCACAGGAATATCGCCAACGCTTTCGGTGACCGTTTTGATCAAGCTGGCTTGCTTGTCTCCACCACAGCCGACAAATACCGCATCGAAACTACCATGCTCTCTAAACGCCACTTCAAAATCGCTACTGGCAACCGCCTCCACCCGATATTCCAAAAACTGGAGTATGCCTTCCACTTGCTGACTGCGGTGGGTGTTGTCATCAATGAGCAAAATTTCTGGCAAAGCCATGCGTATAATCTCTGCAAACTACGTTGTTTTAAGGCGGAAGAGGGTTGCTGATTTTAAGTTAAGCATCGAATCCGATTATTGTCAAAATGGCCCCATTTCAAGCTATTGGATAGTTTAGTTCATGTTGTTTACATCGATTGGCTAATCAGCAATCCAATTTTGCGGCTTGACAAATTTTCCACAACATAGAAACTAGCTTGATGTTTAACAGCCAAGAGCCCTGTTGCCTTGAACGACATATCCTTGAGTATACTGTTCGGTATACTGGCAGCCCTACTGATTATTTCAGCTTTTTTTTCCGGCTCTGAAACCGCCTTGATGACGCTGAACCGTTATCGATTGCAGCATTTGGTGAAAAAAAATCATAAGGGCGCGATTAAAGCCCATCAACTCCTAAAAAGGCCGGACCGTTTGCTGGGCCTGATCCTGCTGGGCAACAATTTTGTCAATATCCTGGCATCGTCACTAACAACCTTGATTGCCATCCGCGTCAGCGGAGATAACGCCATAGCCCCGGCTATCGGTCTGCTGACTTTCGGCATGCTGGTATTTTCCGAAGTAACCCCAAAAACCCTGGGCGCCCTCAAACCGGAGTTGCTGGCGTTACTGTCCTCCTGGATTTACATTCCGTTATTAAAGATATTTTATCCCTTGGTATGGGTGATTAATGCTATATCCAGCCTGTTATTGTGGCCGTTCGGCATTAAAAGTACGAATAATACGGCTATCGAATCGCTGAATAAAGACGAGTTAAAAAGTATCGTTTCGGATGCCAATCATTTGCCGACGCGCTATCAAAACATGCTGTTGAGTATTTTAGATTTGGAATCCGCCAGCGTTACCGACATCATGACCCATCGCAATGAAATTGTCGGTATCGATCTGGAAGAATCGGTCGAAGACATTATCGAACAACTACAAAATAGCCCGCATACTCGCCTGCCCGTATACAAAAAAAATATAGACCGGGTGATAGGTTTTCTACATTTACGTACGATTTTGGCGCAAATTAGCGACCCTGATTTCGATAAACACAATATCACCAATAGCCTGTCCAAGCCTTTTTTCATTCCGGCCAGCACCTCGATTCACAAGCAAATGCAAATATTTAAAGCCGAAAAACTCCGTATCGGCTTGGTGGTGGACGAATATGGCGATGTGCAGGGCTTAGTGACGCTGGATGATTTATTACAGGAAATCGTCGGTGAACTGGTCTCGGAAGAACCGGATATAAAAATGCAAAAAGACGGTAGCTATCTGGTAGATGCTGGCGTAACCATCCGCGAACTCAATCGCATCACGCATTGGGATTTGCCCACCGAAGGCCCGAAAACCTTGAATGGCTTGGTAATCGAGTACATGGAGACCATTCCTGAACCGGGCACCAGCGTGAAGTTGCATGGGCATATCATTGAAATAATTAAGCGCGATGAAAACGCGATCAAGCTGATTAAATTCAATCCCAAACGCTGACCAAAATTTATTTTAGGCAAAAAAAAGGCAGTTATTTTTAATAACCGCCTTGGAAGCAATAGGAAGAAATATAACGCAACTTTAAACTATCAAACCGAACGAAAAAGTTAGGTTAATCATAGTGGCGAAAATTTCAAATTTAAATGTGACATATTGTCGCAGGCTGAATTTGGGCTTTAAACAGGTCAAAGGTGGTAAATCAGCTTACCTCAACCATCCCTTCCTTTTAAAGAAAATAAACGGCAATAATACCGAGACAGTCATCAATCCGAGTGCAAAAGGATAGCCAAGCATCCACTGCAATTCCGGCATATTCTCAAAGTTCATACCGTAAATACTGGCAATCAAGGTGGGCGGCAACATTGCCACCGAAGCTACCGAGAAAATTTTAATCACTTTATTTTGATTAATATTGATAAAACCGACGGTGGCATCCATCAGGAAGTTGATCTTGTCGAACAAAAACGCTGTATGGCTATTCAGTGATTCTATATCGCGCAAAATTTGCTGCGCATCTTCCAACTGCGTGGTATTCAGCAGTTTGCGGCGAATCAAAAACGACACGGCGCGCTGAGTATCCAGCATATTCCGGCGGATTCGGCCATTTAAATCCTCCTCTTCGGCAATATCGGTCAAAATATCCGCCGCTTCTTCGTCGCTAATATCCTGGCTCAAAACTTTTTTGCTGACAATTTCCAACTGCTCGTAAATATTCTCCAGCGCATCCGCAGAATACTCGGCTTCGGCACCGTATAAATCCAGCAACATATCTTTACAATCGGAGACAAAGCCTGGCTGCGTGCGCGCCCGTAAACGCTGTAAACGAAACACCGGCAATTCTTCGCTACGTACCGAAAACAACATGTCGCCGCGCAGTATGAACGCGACAGGTACACTGCGCGATTTGCCTTCGCGATCCAGTAAAAAATCCGAATGTATATGAATTTCGTGCTGATCCTCGACGTAGAAGCGGGCGCTAGCTTCCAAATCGGTCAAGTCCAGCGGGTCAGGTAACTCCAGGCCGTAATGTTGCCCAATAAGCAACCTTTGCGCTTTGCTTGGTGCCAACAAATCGATCCAGATCGGCTTGATGGCGTACAAATCGTGGCGGCAGGTGATCGCCACTTTGGCAAGGCGACCTTCAAGCAACTCGAATGCACTCATTTGCCCCACACCACAATGCGGTTCTCGATCACCTACCAATGCTTCGCGTAAGGTATCGGACAATTCCCAAAGTACATCGTCCTGCCTGGATTCCTCGACCTGCTGCCATACCAAGCTCGCATCTTCCAGGTCCAAAGCATGCAAAATTTGCCCTATTTCGATAGCAGACAGCCGCGCCAACAGACTACGCAGTTCCACCATATGCTGCTTTTGTACCAAAGCAGTGATTAACTTGCGGCGCGGCATGGGCTGGTTATTCAGCATGCCTTCGACAAGCTTATGTTTTTTCAACAAATCGTTGATTGTTTGTAGCGACAAGAGCAACTCCGGAATAAAGCAAGCACCGAATTTTTTATTCGGCGGGTATAAAACGGCTAACTTTAAACCAAAACGCTGACAAAAAATCCGTCGCCACTCTTGATCGAACGGCGAACTTCAGTAAATTTAGACAAAAACACTTAATTGTGATGACACATCAAACGTCAGATTTATGCAAACCATTTGTTAGAAATGGCCGAGAATTACTGTCCTGCAAATGATTTACACGATAAACCGTCGCCAAACTGCATACTTGTAGTGAATGTTAGATACGACCGTATTGGTCTTCGTAACGAACGATATCGTCTTCGCCTAAATAGCTGCCGGATTGGACTTCCACCATTTCCAATGGAATCACCCCAGGATTTTCCAAACTGTGAATAACGCCCAAAGGGATATAAATCGATTCGTTCTCGGTGACTAAAATTTTCTCACCGTTTTTATCCACCCAGGCAGTACCTTTGACAACTACCCAATGTTCAGCACGGTGATGATGCTTTTGTACCGATAATTTCGCACCAGGCTTCACAACAATACGCTTGGTTTGATGGCGTTCACCGGCATCGACCAAATCGTAATGTCCCCAAGGCCTGTATACTTTACGATGCACGCTGGCTTCACTGCGTTTCAATTTTTTTAGTTGATCGACTACTTCCTTAACGTCTTGCACCCTATCCTTAGCGGCGATCATGACCGCATCGTCGGTTTCCACCACCACCAAATTATCGACACCGATCACCGCTACCAGCTTATTAGCCGAGTGAATATAGGAATTGCACGTATCTACCGTCAACACATCACCTTTGATGGCATTGCCCGCAGCGTCTTTGTCGGTCACATCCCAAAGCGCAGACCAGGAACCGACGTCGTTCCATTCCGCATCCAACGGAATCACCACGGCTTTATCGGTTTTTTCCATCACCGCATAATCGATGGAATCTGATGGGCAAGTCGAAAAAATCTGTTTATCCAAACGCACAAAATCCAGATCCGGTTTTGCTGCCCGCAACGCCTCTCTACAAACTTCCAGCATTTCCGGGTTGAATTTTTCCAGCTCCCGCAAAAAACAACCCGCTTTAAAAGCGAACATGCCGCTGTTCCAGAAATATTCGCCACTTTCCAGATAGCGCTGCGCGGTTTGCAAATCGGGCTTTTCAACAAATGCGGCAACTTTATAAGCTTCACCATGGCGGGTATCGCCGCGCTTGATGTAACCATAGCCGGTTTCCGGCTCGGTCGCGACGATGCCAAACGTCACCAAAAGATCCTGTTTCGCCAACAGTTCAGCTTGAACCACCGCACGATGAAAAGCGGGGCGATTACCGACCACATGGTCAGCCGGCAAAATCAACAACACATCGTCCTCGGAGCGTGCGCTCAATGCTGCCATCGCTACGGCCGGCGCGGTATTTTTGCCGACAGGCTCCAAAATAATAGCGGCAGGTTTGATGCCGATTTCCCGCATTTGCTCTGCGAGCATAAATCGATGGTCTTCGTTACAAACCGCAATGGGCGCTTGTAAGCCGGCGACGCCATCAAGCCTTAAAATGGTTTCCTGAAGCATGGTGTCTCCGGACACCAAGGGTAAAAACTGCTTTGGGTACTGACCACGAGATAAAGGCCATAGCCGAGTTCCTGAACCACCTGATAATACTACCGGGATCATAATGTCGTTTTCCTTACGGGCTGAATGAAAATGGGTTGGTCTAGTCTAACACTTAGGTAACTGCTGGGGTCAAGCCTTGGATCAGGCAACTTAAGCCGAAAATTTACCTGTTCGTTTTCATTGAATTGTCACAATAAGCTCGGCGCAGCCTTTTAATGACAACAAGCTACCGCAAGCTGTTTCAATTTTTGCCGGGCCAAATCGTAATCTCCAGCCGGGGCTTCGGTATACAACACGACAAGCAATTCAGCGGATGCGTCACCAGACAATCGTTTCAGCAATTGCCACCATTTAGCCAGATAGGCATTGGCGGTATTCTTGTCACCAACCCGGTACCAACGCTCAACTAACAAGCTCCGATGCTTACTGTTTAATACCGCTTCTTCAATATCGCCGCTTTTATCGGCTGCCCACTGCATGGCAATGACGTCGTCATGCAGCATCCGCCATATCGGATGTTTTTGCGGCACCAGATAATTTTGCGAATTGACCAATTCACCGCCTTGGGTTTCATCGCCAAAATTGGCAAAATACATACCGACTATCGTTTGACCATCGCTTAAATAAACTTTGGCATCCGCCACCACGCCCTTAAAATTAGGCTCCCAACCCCAATCAGGCGCTGCAACCGGCTGCCAATCAGGCAAAGACGGCCGGCTAAAGCGCTCGGGTACCTCCACGTGGGCGGCCTGTAGTGCAGATAAGCCATGTGACACAAAGGGCCAAATGAAAACACATAAAGCGGTTATCGTTAAGGCCGGCCAATAATGTTTGTAAATCGTTGCAGCATCAGCAAGGTTGGAGTCGCCAGCCAAATCTGGGGTCGATGCCGCCGCCCCTGCATCCTTATCGTGCCAAAAAGAGCCAAAATAAAACAACGCAAACATGACCATCCCAAAAAACACCCAGCCGTAAACGATGTGATCGACTCCCGCAGCCAGTTTCATGTTACTGAAATGGCCTATCATCACAATCAAATAGGCGCGCAGACCGTTAGCTAGTATCGGGACCAAGAAGGAGAGCGTAATGAAGATGGTCCGCTTCTTATAGCTGCTGTAATTTAGATACGCATATACCGAACCCAGTGTTAACGATGAAATCAAATAACGTAAACCACTGCATCCCTCTACCACCGACCAATTTCCCGAAGTGAGCGTAAAAAACAAGCCTTCCCGGTAAACACTCATTCCCGTCAGCCGTATCAGCGTAACGACAAAGGTGGCGGTGTATTCCATTAAAGGCGGAATAAACGCTTCCCCGAATGGCACCATCAAAAATAAAAACACTATCGGAAATAACATTTGCGCGATGACATGGCTGCCAAGCGCGGCCCAAAAACCACCGACCAAAACTCCAACCACGGCCCATTGCTGAATCACCGCCACATGCACCAAATCGGCAATTAACCAGCCAAATCCGCTAACGATAATAAACAGCAAACCTAATACGCTAAAAGCCGGCCGTAAATCTCGATAGTGTTCCCGGCGCGACCAAATCAACCAAAGACTAACCGGAGCCACTAAAAAACCGTGCGTAAATGTGTCCGACCGAGACCAAATAGCGACAATTGCTGCCCAAGTCTCGAAAAAAGCCGCTACTGAAACCAGTGTAACCAACACGACGCCCAGCAGCGGTTTACGCCAGTGATCAGGCAGTCTTAAAGCTTTTAACATTCTATTTCCTCTGCTATTTAGAGTTTTGTTATGGTTACTCAACTACGGACGCCCGTGTCGTCTGTCTGTTATTGAGCCTAGACTCATTCCAAAGTTTAGCGAATGGCTATTTCCCGCTGCTATCATAGGCCTGCTGATATATCGACCACGTCTAAAGTTTGTGCTGTGTTTTTCAGCTAGTTCACTAATCTCTGCTACGATAAAAGTTCAGTCCGTTGGTCGACACAATATTCAGGCTTTTTAATTATTAAACAAAATCTATGGTAGTTCTGTTTTTTTTAGGTTTCTGGCTGGCCTGCCTTACCGGTTTATGGCTGTGGAAAAAACCCCTATTTATCGCTACCTGGCGTGAGCCCTATTTTGCCGATACGCCGGTTTTAATCGAAAGCGACGACTGGGGTCCAGGTGGCGACTTCCACGCAGCACGATTAACACAGCTTCTCTCCATGCTGGCTCAACACAAAGACTCTGTGAACCGCTCTGCAATACTTACCGCCGATATGGTCTTGGCCGTTCCAGATTTAGCAAAGATCGAATCCACGGGCCAGTATCACAGACGCATGCTGGACAAAGACTTCCCTGCCATTTTTGAAGCCTTGCAACAAGGCATACAACAAGACACTTTAGTGCCGCAACTACATGGTATGGAACACCTGAACGGCAAGGCTTTCGCCGAATTATGTCAGCGGCAAGACCCCCGCCTCGCGACCGCCCGTGCAAGCAAGGATTGGTGGGACTGGGAAAAACTGGATTCACCGCTACAAGGCCACTATGTAGACGGACGCAATTTACCTACCCAGGCCATGGACGCTGC
This sequence comes from Methylomonas fluvii, assembly GCF_014850975.1. Classification (GTDB taxonomy): domain Bacteria; phylum Pseudomonadota; class Gammaproteobacteria; order Methylococcales; family Methylomonadaceae; genus Methylomonas; species Methylomonas fluvii. The sequence continues at coordinate 344,432 of NZ_JACXST010000002.1, forward strand.
GGAGGCCAATTCACTGGTCGCAAATGCAATGCAATGTTTTACCAGCATGTTCGGCTATCCCAGCCTCAGCACAGTCGCCCCTTGCTATTTATGGAACGATGAGATTGAACAAAGTTGGCAACAGCAAAATATCATCGCCATTCAAACCGCCGGCTACCGCTGTACCGGACGCGATGAAACCGGACATTATTTTCAGGATCCTCCGCTGATTCGGGCCGGCAATACCAATCGCTTTGCACAACTGTACCTCGTTCGCAACGTGATGTACGAACCTGTTGACGGTAAAAACACACCGGCTAGCGCGTTTGCAGAAGCTGAAATGGCTTGTCGCCAAGCCCTGCCTGTGACTATTTCTACGCATCGCTACAATTACACGCGCTCGGAGGAAGAATGCCAACAGGCTATACGTGGATTAGACTATCTTTTAGGGCAAATCAGGGCAAATTTGCCGAATGTTCGCTTCTTGGCGTCCCCGGAACTTGGCGAATTCCTGCAAAACAAAACCGACAATATCGTTAATCGTTTCAATCAGCGTCAATGGCCATCCATTAGGTTAGCGGCTACTTACCGTAAAACCGGTGCATTTCTATACCGTTTATACTATAGGCATAGAAAATTAGCGCTGATCGGTTATTGCACCGGATTAATTGTACCGGCGTGGTTGATCTGCAAAACCAGTTCATAACCATTCTAAAGTATCGAAAACTTTGATTAGCCCAAAATGAAAATCAGCGCCGTCATTCCAGCGTATAACAGCGCGAAATTCATTCGTGCCGCCATCGAAAGCATTCAGGCGCAAAGCCGCAAAGTTGACGAAATCATCGTGGTGGATGATGGCTCAACGGACAACACCGAACAAGTCGTTAAGGAGTTTGCCCATACTGTCATCTATCACAAACAATCCAATCAAGGCCCGTCCGCCGCGCGCAATAAGGGCATAGAATTAGCAAGTGGTGATTGGATTGCATTTCTGGATGCCGATGATCAATGGACTGTGGACAAAACCACCAAGCAAATCCAAGCATTGCAAAGTAATCCGGAACTCCACCTGATAGCCGGCGACATGACGGAAATCGACAACGACGACCAACTGCTAACCCAATCGGTTTTAGCCAAACATCAAATGTTGGAATATTTCCAACAGCTGGCCGGAAAACCAGTTCCCAACGCCCTTGCCGCGTTAGCGAAAAAAAATTTTATACCGACAGGTACCGTTTTGGTGAAGCGCCAAACCTTGCTTGAAGCAGGCATGTTCAATACCGAGATTCGTTATGGAGAGGACTTGGAATTGTGGGCAAAAATTGCCACCTTTCACGCAGTAACGTGCCTTCCCGACATTTTGATGTTGCGCCGTCAGCACGGCAACAATGCCACGCAAGCCGGCGAAGGTATGTTAATAGACTTGACCAAGGTCACGGAGTCTATTCGGAACTTTGCCTCGCCCCAACTAATTGCTCAAGGCATTTCGCCGAATAGTCTGGTGGCGGAGGCGCAATGGACGCTTGGCTACTGGTATTTTAGCGGCGGCAATAATGCCAAAGCCAGAGAGGCATTTAAAAGAAGCCTCTCCCAGAATTTCACACTTAACAATCTACTCTATCTGATTTTCAGTACCATGCCAGCCAGCTTAATTAATGCGCTACGTGTCACTAAACAAAAATTCGCAAAATCCTGAGTATATGAGAATATTCCTTAACGCTTTCTACGCTGATATTGCCAAATTCTGATTCCATGCCGACCAATAACCTCCCAAAAAGAATCATCTATGTCGAAAACGGAATTGGTTATGGTGGCGCCATTATCTGTTTGAGGCATTTAGTCAGAAATCTTGATCGGGATCGCTTTCTACCTCTAGTTGTTACAGGACGCAACGGTCCGCAATATCAGGAGATTGCCGATGAAGCCTTATGGAAACACATCCCGGACCGCCATATAGACATCGTGGCATGGCGTGCAAAAGCCGAATCGGCACAATGGTTAAACAAACTGCCACTACTTAGGTTTTGCGTTAACCAGTTAATAGCCAGAAGCGATGACTTATTTAATTTTTTACCGTTTTTTCTCGACTTGCTTTGGACTGCATGGCGGTTCAAAGCCGACCTGATCCATGCCAATAACGAGCCGCTTTGTAACAGAGCCGCACTCTTGGTAGCCAAGATTTTGCGTATCCCCAGTATTTGCCATGTCCGTGGCAACCCTGACGGACCGCATTCAGCGCGCTGGGCTTATTCTCTACCCGATCATTTTGTGTCCGTCTCCCATTGGGTTGCCAACAGCATGCGTGAAAAATTAGCCGTACCGGAAGATAAAATTAGCGTGGTCTATGATGGCATCGCTTTGGATAAGCTGAACAACCAAGCAAGCGACTCCTTATTCAAACAACGATTCGATTTACCGGAAAATGTCTTTATCGTAGGTTTAGTGGGCTTACTTATTCCTTGGAAAGGGCAGCAACTATTTATCGATGCAGCTAAAATACTGCAAGACCAAATACCACATTTAAAAATGCTGATTGTTGGTGGAACGCCGGACGATTGCATCCCTTACGAACGAGAGCTTAGAGAACGTGTGAGACGGGAATCATTATCAGATACCGTCAACTTTATCGGCCACGTCAGCGACATGATAGAAGCCTACAAAGCTCTCGATATTGTGGTCTCAGCATCCACTAGCCCCGAACCGTTAGGTACGGTCGTCATCGAAGCGATGGCGTTAGGCCGGCCTTTAATCGTACCAAACCATGGCGGTGGCGCGGAAATGGTTGAAGATAATCAAACCGGGCTGTTATTTAACAGCGGTGATGCGGAAAGTTTGGCAGCGTCTATCCTTAAGTTTTACCGATCCAGCGAGTTGATGAATCTGTTAGCCAATAACGCCCGGTCCAAAGCATTAGCAACCTTCGACGTCCGGCAGCACACAGAAGCGATACAGTCCATATATCAAAAGTTTTTATAAAACAGTATTCAAGCAAATTCATGCCCCAGAAAAAAGTCAGATTACTTACATTGCTATTTATTGCCTGTATCCGGAATGTGGCAGCCGACTACCCGAAAACCGACGCCGATTACGCTTTCCTACCACCCTACTGCAAGGCGCGCGCATCCGATCAAAAATCGCCTGACTACCAAAGCTGGAACCGAAAACTCGGCGACGACTTCATTCATATCCACCACTATTGCGCAGGCTTACACACCATGAATTTGGCCTTCAGAACCCATGACGAGGCTGAAAAACAGTATAAATACCGCACGGCAGTGGGAGATCTTCTATATGTACCGGATCACGCCTCGCCTACTTTTAAGTTAATGCCAAAAATATTTTACGATGTCGGTCAAGCCTACCAATTCATGGGCGAAATCGATGAAGCAATTGCTGCCAACTTAAAGAGTATTTCGCTTGATAAAAACAACTCTTTTCCTTATGCCGCCTTGAGTAGTTTGTATCAAAGAAAAAATATGAAAGCAGAAGCTAAAAGCATTTTAGAAAAAGGCTTGGAACACAACCCTAACTCGAAAATCTTGCTTAAACGCATGAAGAATTTCAAATAATCCCCATCTCTAATTAAAAGCTTAACCGCTATCGATTGGATTATTCAGTTAAAATAAATACCCATGTTACGAATCGCCAAAAACTTATACACCTACAGAGAGCTGATAGCCGCACTCACTTGGAAAAACATCGTTATCCGCTATAAACAAGCATACCTCGGAATTTTATGGGCCGTATTAAAGCCTATTATGCTAATGCTGGTATTTACCTTGGTTAAAGGTTTTGTGGGCATAGAAACCGGTGGCTTACCTTATCCGCTTATTACGTTTGCAGCACTAATACCTTGGGTATTTTTTCAGGAATCGGTTTCTGAAGGCGTCAATAGCGTGACTTCTAATGCCAATTTGATCAAAAAAATATATTTCCCGCGTGAAGTGTTTCCGTTAACCGCGATGGTTACCAAACTAGTGGAATTAGTTATCAGCTTTGCTATTTTAGCTGCCATGATGATTTATTATCATGTCATGCCCACTCTGCATGCAGTCTGGATACCTGTTTTCGTGCTGTACACCATGATAGCCGCATTAACAATCAGCTTCTTTGGCGCAGCGATGAATGTATACTACCGCGATATAGCTCAGGCAATACCAATAGCATTATCTTTATTGATGTATGGTTCCCCAGTCATCTATCCGTTGAGCTTGGTGCAAAAGAAATTAGTTATCGAACAAGCAGCCGGCGCGTGGTCTAACGATTTATATTTCTTATACACCCTTAATCCTTTAGTGGGCATTATAGATGGATTTCAAAGTGTTTTAATTCGAGCAACCGAGCCCGATTTAAATGTAATTTATCCGGGGTTAATTTTGATTTTGGTAATACTGCCGTTCAGCTATTGGTTTTTTAAGCGCGCGGAAAGTTGGTTTGCCGATGTCATATAATATTCGGCAAAAAACTTCAAAATTACATCATTAATTAACATATATGGCCATCATAGAAGTCAACCACCTCACCAAGGAATATCAACTCGGTCACCTCACCAGTCTGAAGGAAACCGCTTTAAATACCATGAGACGCCTCGCCTTCCAACCGGTCCACGAGCGCGAGCGCTTCAAAGCACTTGACGATGTCAATTTTCACATCAACGAAGGCGAAGTGGTCGGTATCATCGGCCATAACGGCGCAGGTAAAAGCACTCTGCTCAAGCACTTGGCCAATATCAGCAAGCCGACGAAAGGTAGCGTTGCGGTAAGAGGCAGCATTGCCCCCCTGATTGAAGTAGGGGCTGGAGTAAACCCTGAATTAACCGGGCGCGAAAATATTTTTTTAAATGGCGCAATTTTAGGCATCCCCAAAAAAATAATTCAGAAAAAGCTAGATGACATTATAAGTTTTTCTGAACTGGAGCAATTTATAGACACACCAGTTAAACGTTACAGCTCAGGAATGACAGTAAAACTTGGATTTTCCATCGCTACTAGTCTAGATGCTGATATTTTGATAATCGACGAAGTTCTAGCTGTTGGCGATCTAGCCTTTCAAAGGAAGTGTTTCGATAAAATGGAAAGTATGATTGTTCATCAAGGAAAAACAGTTTTACTTGTTAGCCACAACATTCGGCAAATCGAGAGAATTTGCAAACGAGTCATTTTAATGGACCACGGAAAAATATTGTCTGACGGAAATCCTTCGAAAGTGTGCGGACTATTTTATACTCAAAGTGACGATAAAATAAAAACACAGAGCGGGGGAGGTAATATAAGCTCACGAAAGGAACAGTCAGGAGAAATAGAGTTAATTTCGGTAGAATTAACCAACCAACAAGGCAACATTGTTGACAAAATAGCTTACAATGAAGACGTTACTTTCAATTTAAAATTTAAAATCAATAATATTTTAGAGCATCCTAATTTTGGATTTGGAATTCACACTACTGATTTCCTTTATCTTGCTACTGAAATCACTGAAGAAAAATACAAGGATCAAATTCTATCTCCAGGAAATTATACGCTATCTATAAGGATCCCTAACTTCCCTTTTCTACCCGGAGTTTTTTCAATTCGTGTAGGGGTGCAGGCTGGAAAGATAGCGAGGAATATTTTTTATCAAGAAAACATACTACCATTTCAAGTAAAAAATACCACAGAAGAGCGCACTCAAAGTATGTCAGAAGGCTTTATTCATTTAAATGGGAATTGGAATTTATTTCATAATCTTGGAGATACCCAATGTATTGGAGAATAGAAAAGCTCAAGCACTCAATCATGAGCTTTAGCCTTGAACTAGCAATAAAACTTAGAGCCATATTGTGGAAGATAAAAGAAAAGAATTATCCAAAGTCTAAAGATGGAAAGATTCTTTTCCACATCGGATGTGGCGATATTAATTCACCTGAATTTATTAATATAGACGCACGAAAAGACAAGCACGTTCACATAGTTACGCACAATATTTCCAGATTATGGATGATTCCCTCCGACACTGCTGATCTTATTTACATGTGTCACATTTTAGAACATGTACCGAGGTATCATGTAGCAACAGTACTAAAAGAAATGTACAGGATATTAAAACCTAACGGAAAGTTAAGACTATCTGTACCAGATTTCGACTGTATAGTTGCCATATATCAAGATACAAATAATGATATACAGTTGATTTCACCTCCTCTGATGGGCGGACAAGATTACCCAGAGAACTTCCATTTTGAAGTATACAATAAATCTCATTTGGAAAAAACGCTGCAATTAAATGGATTTTGTAATATTTTACCCTGGGACCCCAACAAAGTAGAACATCACAATTTCAACGACTGGGCATCTAAGACGATTACGATCAGTGATAAAGAATACGTAATCAGTCTCAACCTAGAAGCATCTAAAATTGCATAGCAAACTTACAATGACCCAAAACACAGAGTATTGGCCAAAAATCTCAGTTATAACTCCTTCCTTTAATCAAGGGGGATTTATTGAAAAAACCATAACTTCGGTTTTGTCTCAAAGCTATCCAAATTTGGAATTTATCATAGTTGATGGCGGAAGCTCTGATAACACAGTTGAAGTTATTAAGAAATATGAAAACAGCTTGCATTATTGGGTCAGCGAACCTGACCGCGGCCAGAGCCACGCCATTAACAAAGGAATGGCTATAGCCACAGGTGAAATACTAACTTGGTTAAACTCCGACGACATATATTTACCTGGAGCTCTTCATCGCTTCGCTAGTGCGTTTCAAGAAAACCCAGATATCGGCATTGTGGTCGGTGAAGGAAGAATCGTTGATTTGCAAGGCAAAGAAATCTATTATGCCAGACCGAATGCCGAAATAAACCTAACTAGTTTGTACGGATGGCTGAACGATGGGGATTTCCTTCAACCGTCAAGTGCTTTTTCGCGTACAGCTTGGTATCAGTCAGGGCCAATTGACGAATCAGTTCATATAGCTTTGGATGTTGATTTATGGCTTAGGATGGCAAAAAACGGAGTCATATTCAAGAGTGTCAACGAGCTACTCTCCGAAGCATTAAGCCATCCAAACGCCAAAACCACAGCCTTTGAAAAGCTAATGTTTTTAGACTGCTCCATGGTCATTATCCAGCACGGTGGCAGAAAATATGTAGAAAAACAACTAATTGATTTAGTTAACAAATACTCCTGGTATGACAAAAATTATCAGATTATTGTTAATAATCCAATAATCAAAATCCTTAGACCAATCATAAAACGTATAGCAAGAAATGAAGACCAGTATTGGAGTGAGTTTATTCCGCCTTGGCTAAAGAAATAGATTTATTTAATTAAAACCGAAATTTTAAATAAGTTTAAATATCAATAAAATCTTACTAAATAAATATGCCCAAGTTAAAAACCACAACAAATTATCGAATTCCCTATGCACCAGAGCCTAAAATTTTAGCCTCTAAAACATTTTACTTGGGATTCCCTTACAGCTAAATTCCTTCCCAATATTAAAACCCATCCTTTAGAGATTAAAATCACCAAAAAAGCCTGTTATAATAGAATATGAATATTCAAATAATCAGCATGTGGTTGCCAATGCCCGACCGAGCATCCGCCGATCTTCGTTTTTATACTTTTCTAAAAATTTTATCCAAGTCGCATCAAATTACCATCTGTCCATTTAATTTAAACGAACAAGTTGAAGAAATTGGAGAAGAAGCAGTTCAAGGCTATCTAAATATACTCAAGAACCTTAACATTCGTCTCGGTACTACAGATGTATTAACAACTCTTAGAATCGAAAAATTCGACATTGTTATTTTTGAATATTTTCATTACGTTAATCGCTATATTGACTTTGTTAGATTTTTTCAACCGAAGGCCCGTATTTTAGTTGATTCAGTTGACATTACTTATAATCGATTCTTCTCTAAGGCCAACTTAACCAAAGACCCTGCTGATTTTAAATACGCTGAAACTATAAAAAATGAAGAACTTTCAGCCTATGCTAGATCTGACATGACTATCACAGTAACAATTGATGATGATTTACTGCTTAAAAAAGATATTTCCAATATAAAAACCTGTATTCTTCCTAATATCCATAAGATTCCTGAACGGTTCTCGCGCACTCCACCTTATACCAAATTATTGTTTGTTGGTGCTTTCAAACACGAACCGAATATTGATGCCATTCATTATTTCTGCAACGAGATTTTTCCAAAAATATTAGAAGTCAATCCTAATTTCCAACTGGAGGTAGTCGGACCCAATCCACCAGAATCGGTTCTACAGCTACAATCTGAAAATATTTTTATTCGTGGATTTATTGAAGATCTGGAAGAGCATTACCGTAACGCTCACATATCTATTGCCCCACTACGCTTTGGCGGAGGGATGAAGGGTAAAATAGGTGAGGCATTGAGTTACGGCATACCTGTAGTGACCACCCAAATAGGTGCCGAAGGGTTCGGGCTATCGAATAATGAAAATATTCTAGTCGCAGAAACTCCAAATCAATTTGCCGAACTTGTCTTAAAAATTAGTAGCGATGAAGCGCTTTACGAAAAGCTATCAATCAATGGATATAACTTCATTAAAGACAGATATTCCGAAGATGCAACCACCAAAAGAATCACAGAGATAATAGACTCTATCCCGCTAATTACACCAAAAAAACTAGACTTCATTAAAAGGATAATAATGTTTGCAAAGTTCAGTTACAACCGACATTTTGGTTGGCGGCTAAACAATATTAAATAAATTTAACTTGATCATACTCCGACACTTTTCGTGATTCGACCGCCCCCAAAATGATTACGCCGTACAAACCCAAAAAAATTCTCTTCGTACAACACGGTGCTACCGTGATGGGTGGCGTCGAGCGGCTGTTATTACAAATCTCGGACTCCTACCGAGACAGAGGTATCGAATCCATCGTGGTATTGCCCGAAGACGGGGAGCTAGTGACCCGTTTAAATGCTATCGGCATAAAAACCCATATTGTCCCCAGCATTTTATTCCCTGGCTCAAACAATACCGGCATCAATCTATACCTTGCAGGCACTATCGAACGAGCGCAAGCGGTATTGCAGATCATTAAAGACGAAACAATCGATATAGTTCATACCAATACTGTCTATCCCTTCGACGGCGCTTTAGCGGCAAAAATGGCCAATATTCCGCATATCTGGCATGTGCATAGTAACTTCGATATCGATACCACTCCTACGCTGCTAAGGGCTTATGACTTATCCGATCAATCGATTAAAGCGCTTTACGCCGCTCTCAGCGATACTTTGGTAGGGGTAAGCAGCCGCACGTTGAAATTTTTTGAAGGAGATCACCAAATTTCCTCGCGTGTCATTTTGAACGCAATCAAGATAGACGAGTTTGATCAGAAAACCTTATGGCACAGCGGCGAATCAGACTTACGCAATTTATTGAAACTTAATAGCAATGAACCGATAGTCGGCTTCGTTGGCAGGATATGCGATCAGAAAGACCCTTTAACATTTGTGCGCGCGGCCAAAATTATTTCCGAAAAGAATCCGAAAGCGCATTTTGTAATCATTGGCCCCCCAGATGATAAAACTCTAAAAAAACTAGTCGAGGACGAAATAAGCAGTTCTAGGAATCCAAGCCATTTCCATTTCCTGGGCGAAAGAGAGGATGTTCCTGCGCTGTTGCCGCAATTCAGCGTGATACTCATCACATCGATATTCGAGGGACTTGCCGGCGTCTGCCTTGAGGCCCTTGCAGCACGCTGCCCCACCGTGTCAACACGTTGTGGAGGTTCTGAGGATGTGATTGTTGACGGTGAATACGGTTTTTTGGTCGATATAGGAGATTATGAAACTATCGCGCAAAAGGCTCTGATAATTATTGAAAACCCTGAACTCTCCACTAACTTAAAGATTTCCGGCAGAAAAATAGTTGAAGAAAACTTTTCCTGGGAATGCTTTATCGATAATTTTATAGCTTTATATTCTGAATTACTGAAAAAGAATAATGATCGGCAAAAATCCGGCCCGGCTTTGGAGCTCTGCTTTCATCTCATTGCACAAAATGCTGAGCTTAACTTAAAGCTCGAAGCTCACAATTCTAGACTTATTGAATTAGAAGGTTTTTTTGAGCGGCTGCAAAACACCAATGTATACCGCCTCACCAAGTATATTTATAAAATACTTGGTGGGCATGTAAGATCATAAAAACCAACCATGCATATTAGGCCAAACTAAATGGTGCCGCCATCCATCAGCGTCATAATGGCCGTTTACAATACCGAACGGTATTTAGCTGAAGCCATTCAGAGTATTCTGTCGCAATCCTTCACGGACTTTGAATTGGTGATTGTCGATGACGGGAGCACCGATGGCAGCCCGGAGATTTTGAGAAAACTCGCCCAACAAGATTCGCGTATCAAACTCATCACTCAAGTCAATGCCGGCATAGGCGCAGCAACCCAAAGAGGCATTACCGAAAGCCAAGGCGAATATATCGCCATTATGGACTCCGACGATATTTCCCTCCCCAAACGTCTGGTTTTGCAAAAACAGTTTCTCGATCAGCATCGGGACATCGACGCGGTAGGCAGCCAATGGCGAATGTTGCACGCCGACGGTCGAGATATTGGTATCGATACGCATCCTATTGATTCGGAGAGAATTTCGGTGTTGATGTACGCATTTTTTTCGCTGCATCACCCGACCACGATGATTAGACGACGCGCATTGGAAAAAGTGGGCGGATACTCCTTAGACCGCAGTTGTCTGGTACCCGACTACGACGTATTTATGCGCATGCAATTGGCCGGATCCCGCTTCGCCAATCTGCCGGAAATTCTGTTCATCTGGCGCTTAAATCCAGCCAGTACTACACACCACAAAGCGCGTGCACAGGGTGCCTCAGTAGCGGAGGTTCGCGATGCGGGATTTAACCGACTGCTGTTAAATAATCCTCGGCAAGCAGCGGACACTGCAAAAACGGTTGTTTGTTCTTTTCCAACCGGCACATGGCAAGACGAACGAATCAAGCAACTATTACCCGCGCGCGGGCCGTCCTTGTTGTATCGCACCTGGCTGAATCTGCCAGACGATACGTCGGGAGACCGTCTTAACAAGGCGCTGGTCTTTTGGCTGGAAAAGCCGGAGCTCTATTGCGAAACTTTGCGCGAACAACTGCTCGCCAACGACAAGCCTTGGTGGGCGGCACTACTCAATGCTTACCGCGGCATCGACAACCTAGACCCAACCCTGAACGCCACTATACTGGCGATTATCCCCAGCAATCAGACAGCGGTAAGTTTATTCGTCACTTATGACCAAGCTAGCGAAGATTTCAATCAACGTCTGCAACAAGCCTTCGCCTTGAAGGCTCAAGCCAAGTTTTCGATAGAAATTATTGTAGTTTCGGTCAAACCAGAACTTAGTCTGAAACCTTTTATCCCGTTACTTGCCACTCATGATTGTATCTTCGATGAAAACGGCCTTGCGTGGCACACGGCATTGCATAAAGCTAAAGGTGCTTATTTTGCATATTTGGAAGACCACTTTAGATTCAATATCGATGTAATATTGAAACTCCTTGCACATCACATCCAGCACAAAACATCTATTTCATTTATGCTGGATACTCGCTACTTTAGCGAAGCATGTGATGAAAAAGGTCAGCCGGCTCTAGACAATCAATTTCATCCAGTTTGGACACGTAGCACTCTACTTGGAAATAATCGTGTCCAGTCTAGTCACTTTATTCATCATCGCTCTTTATTAGACAACTTAAAAGGCAATTTAGCAGAGCTGGGTGTGGCAACAGGGCGATACTTGGGTAGATATTTGGCAATTAGAAACGAATTTAACATTATTGATGGAGCTGTTAGCTATTTTATACCTGGAATAATTTTAAATGCCAACCCATTACCTTTATTTCAACAAACTATTGGCGATTGGTATCTGGATTATGGCATGACAAATTTTCCTGATCTTGCATACCATGACAACTTGTCAAAATCTGAAATTGCGTATTATGCTCAAACCCTTTCAACAGCTTGGCTCAACAACAATTTACTTGTATACCCAGGCAATATATCGGTACTGGAAAGCTTCTACCTCAATCGCGTCAATTTAGCGATCAGGATACCATTATTTAGATATTTACTGGCACACAACAAGAAAACTTATTTACTCGCGCTCTGGCGGAAGAAGGATTATCTAAATGCAGCTTTGGCTTTATTTTATTGTGTTTATCAGGCCATAGCCCTTCGTTTGTTTGCTCCGCACAAAAAATGAAAACTCTACATATTTTCCATAATAGTGATTTAAAAAACGGGGTTGATAAAACCACCTGCACCTTGATGGTCGCTTTAAAAAAACTAGGCGTTGAACCTATCGCGGCGGTGCCGAAAGTGGGTAATGTCACTGAATACTTGCAGTCTCATGCGATTCGTTACTCGCTGATCCCATATTCCTGCTGCTTAAGCCGAACAGAGCGGGCGCAATTTAAGTTTTACGGAGATTCTTTCGCACAATTAGACAGTTTAATTACGGTGATACGCCAGGAAATCCCGGACATTATTCATATTAACACCGGTCATTTACTGCATGCCGGTATTGCCGCCGCGCGTCAAAGAGTACCAGCCATTTGGCATATTCATGCACCGTTTGCGGAAGATTTGTCCCGCTATGAAACCAGCATTGGCGCCGGCGGCTATATTCACCTTTTAAGTCAATTGAGCAGCCGCATCATCGGCGTATCAGACGACGTTGCTAAATCGCTATCGGAACATTTGCCGCCAGACAGAATAAATACTCTCTACAACGGCATCGATATAGAAGAATTGGATAGTTCTGCGAAGTCATCTTCAACTGATATTCGCGCCGAATTGGGCCTTCCGGCAGACGCAAAATTGGTAATCGGTGTGGGCCGCATCTCTGCGCAAAAGGACTTTGCTGCCTTTGCCAGAGTAGCCGCCAAGGTCGTTACGCTTAAATCCGATTGTTATTTCCTTATCGCCGGCCCAAAACAGGAACCGGAAGCGGTCCGCCTGTTGGAAGACGAATTAGAGCGTGGCCAATTAAACAACAAGTTATTTATACTCGGACCTCGAGATGACATTTCCGCCCTACTGGCGCAAAGCACTATATTTCTCTCCACGGCAATTTTTGAAGGCCAGGGTATTGCGGCGCTGGAGGCGATGGCTTTGGGTACGCCACCGGTAGCGATGGCGTGTTCTGGACTACGCGAGTGCATCGTTAACGAACACGACGGCATTTTAGTAGAGCCGGGGGATGAACGTTCCGCCGCCACGGCCATTTTGCATCTGCTGGACACCCCAAAATTCGCTCAAAAACTCACCGCCAACGCCCGCATCTCCGTGGCTGAAAAATTTTCCAGCCACGAATACGCTAAGCAATTTCTGAGCATCGCCAACGCTGCGTTGGCCTACGGCCCGGCGGCAATCTCGGATCAAGAACTTGATCTGCTATCGGGATTATTGGGGCAAATTAACAACGCTCATATGCGTTTGCTAGGCTTTGAACAACAAACCTTAAATCAACGTATAAAAGGCATTCTCTGGGAATGGCGCCAACAGTTAAAGGCAATAATCCAATAAAAACTCTAATAGCCACAATTTCATTTAAAATAAATTTCGCACAATCAACGGCCTGATTCAGGCGAATTCAGCATGCGACAAACTACTGATATATCTCAAGCTAAACCACTCATTTCCGTGATTATGCCTTGCTATAACTCGGCACATATCATTGGCAAAACCATCGCCAATCTGTATCAACAAACTTTCAAAAATTTCGAATTGATAGTGGTCGACGACGGCTCCACGGATAACTCGCTAGAGGTTTTGCAGGTAATAACAACGCTGTATCAAAATATAAAAATTATTTCCCAACAGAATAAAGGCCCCGGTCCCGCCCGAAATCGGGGATTGAAAGCCGCATCAGGAAAATTTATCGCCTTTCTGGACTCCGACGACAGTTGGCACCCTGAGTTTCTGGCAAAGCTTCATCATATACTTGAAGAAAAACCGGATTGCGTACTCGCATACTGCGGCTGGCAAAATATTGGTCTGAGCGCCGAACAATGCCAACCTTATATTCCGCCTGATTATGAAGGAAACGATAAGTTTGCCGTTTTGTTGCGCAGTTGCCCTTGGCCAATTCACGCGGCGTTGACGCGAAAATTGGCCATCGATCAAGTTGGAGGTTTTAACGAACACTGGCTAACTGCTGAAGATTTCGATATGTGGATCAGGATTGCAATGTTCGCCAATATTGTCCGCGCTCCTGAAGTATTGGCTTATTATCACCATCAACAAGGCGAACAAATTTCCAGCAACCGACTTAGGGCGATACTAAATCATTGGGGCGTGCAAAAAGGCTTGCTGAGAGACTTTCCGGTAATATCGCTAACGCTGGGTAAAGCTAAAACCAATCTTTTGACAAAAGGCCAGTTATTGCAAAGAGCTTATGAGTTTTATTGGAAAAACGATTTACCGAGCGCACATCATTTATTTAGAAAAACCTTGGGTTTGGGATATTTTGGCATGAACGACTTAAAATATATTCTACCCAGCTTACTGCCACTAACGCTTTACTTGGCTCTAATAAAAAAAATACGGCGATAAAATCCGATTAGCCGCCGCTTATCACTTTCAAGCCGACAAAGATTAATCTTGAGTCCAACATCCTTATTTCGCTTCCCATTCCAGGCTATGGGTACCCAATGCGAAATCCAATTGATTGCCAGGGAGCATAAACAGGCCAAGCGTATTGCCGATATAGTAACAGCCGACGTGCAACGCTTGGAGGGATTGTATTCCCGGTATAAACCCGACAGCCTGCTCTCAAGCATCAATCAAGTCGCAGCCAAAGGCGGCCGCATTACCGTGGATGAGGAAACGGCTGGATTACTGAATTATGCTGCAACCTGTTACCAACAAAGCGACGGCCTTTTCGACATCACGTCCGGAATTTTACGGCAGGCATGGCGTTTTGAATCCGGCCAGTTGCCGGATGAACAACTTATTAAAACATTATTGAAAAAAGTTGGATGGCACAAGCTACGCTGGCAGGCGCCGCTATTGGAGTTTCCACTAGCCGGCATGGAGCTGGATTTTGGCGGCATCGTCAAAGAGTATGCCGTAGACCGGGCTGCGGTTATTGCATGGAATGCCGGCGCTCGCCACGGCTTTATCAATTTGGGCGGCGACATCAAATTGATAGGCCCACGGCCGGACGGCGCCGCCTGGCATGTCGGCATCCATCATCCCCGTCAAAAACAGACATTAGCCAGTACTTTGGCACTACATAGCGGCGCCGTCGCCAGCAGCGGGGACTATGAGCGCTGCATTATCGTCAACGGCCAGCGCTACGGACACATCCTCAATCCGAAAACAGGCTGGCCGGTTCGGCACCTGGCATCTGTCAGCGTCATCGGCGAATTCTGCGTAGTGGCCGGCAGCGCGTCAACCATCGCCATGCTCAAGGAAGAACAAGGCCCAAGCTGGCTGGAACAGTTGGCATTGCCGTACTTGTGGATAGACGTACACGGCAATTCTGGAGGTTCGTTAGCCGTTGCAGACTCAACAACACGCTGAGCTTATTCCCTTACCGATGCGGCACAAATTCAATGTGTCCAAAAATACGGCATATCCCTTGTTCTTGCGGCATAAGCCTCAAAACCGGTACTTTGGCATTACTCATACCCCCGTGCACACCCCGTTGAATGGGAATTTACAATTGGCACATCTATTGCTTTGTATAAATAATAAAGCACTATTTTGTTGCCTGTCCCACCCAATCAATTTCCGGGGTATCAACTAAAGCCCCCGACCAATTCAAGATTTTAAGGACGCGCTAAAGCTCCCTATCGTTGGATGAGGGATAGAGTGCTTTTTACCAGTCGTTAACAAGCTGCCACGGATGGCGGCGCCTTACGAATCGGCAAACCGAGAAACCCGCGACGCAAATTCAAGAAAACATCAGAACAAATAATGGCGCGGTAGTTATTACGCTATATCGCGATAGTGATGTCCGATAAGCCCAGCCGCGCTGAATAGCCTCTGAGCTCCCGCACTCGGACAATTAAAGTAGATGTTTAATGGCTTGTCGTTCTTCTTTTAACTCTACTTCGTTTTGACGCAATCTTGCCAAGCTGAACTCGTTAAGATCCAAGCCCTTAACGATGCCGATCTGCCCATCCACCACCGTCACCGGGAAGGAATAAACCAATCCTTCCTCAACACCATAGCTACCGTCGGATGCGACCGCCATACTCACCCAGTCTCCTTGATCGGTGCCGAAGGCCCAAACCCGCATATGCTCAATCGCCGCATGCGCTGCAGACGCCGCACTGGACTGGCCGCGTACCTTGATAATTTCCGTACCTCGGTACTGCACAGTGGGGATAAATTCATCAACAAACCAGGATTGCTCAACCAATGACAATACATCCATGCCCTTGACTTTGGCATGATGTAAATCAGGATATTGAGTGCAGGAATGGTTACCCCAAACCGCCACGTTTTTCACGTCTCTGCTCAGCACCCCGCATTTCTCGGCCACCTGACTTATCGCACGTTTATGATCGAGCATGGTCATGGCCGTAAAACACTCCGGCGCTAAATCCGGTGCGTTATGAATAGCGATTAGAGCGTTGGTGTTGGCCGGGTTGCCGGTCACTAACACCTTGACATTCCGGTTGGCTACCTCATTCAGCGCCCGACCTTGAGTGATAAAAATCTGCGCGTTATCCAATAATAAATCGCTGCGCAACATCCCCGGTCCGCGCGGCTTTGCCCCCACCAAAAATGCATAATCGACGTTATCGAATGCCACTTTCGGATCATCGGTGATGATAATTTTGTTGATCAACGGAAACGCGCAATCGTTCAACTCCATCACCACGCCTTGTAACTGCTTCATAGCGGGTGGAATTTCCAACAGACGCAATACGATAGGCTGATCCAGCCCTAGCAATTCGCCAGACGCCAAATGAAATAACAAGGAATAACTAATCTGACCAGCTGCACCTGTTACAGCAATATCGACGGGCGTTTTCATCTGCGTTCCTCTTTAATGAATGGATTCTTCCACACCCGACCCAACGGCAGGCTTTTCCAATATGACATAAAGTTTTTAAGCAAACAATCACTAATTCCAGCTTGCCAAAACAGGCTTGGATTCTGCGGCGAGGTAAATATTATTCTGTATAATGCCGCCGGCTAACCTTATCCCACCAGGCCACCATTATTCATATCAGGTAGCTTAATGAAAAAATTGTTATTCCAGTTCGACACCGACACTCATCCCTCGACTTTCGATACCGTAGTCGCTTACGACGGCGGCGCGGACCATGTCATTGGTTACGGCAACATTACCCCCGATATCGTCGGTGGCTTGGTTGACGGCACGATCTTCACTCGCGCCCCCAAGGACAAAAAAAATACTGCGATTTTTATCGGTGGCAGCAATATCGAAGCTGGCCAGCGTTTACTGATAGCAGTGCAAAAGCATTTTTTTCCCGGTTTCCAAGTCTCGGTAATGTTGGACAGTAATGGCAGCAATACCACAGCCGCCGCCGCCGTTGCCAAACTGGGCAGCAGCGCTAGCCTGGCCGGCAAGAAAGCAGTGGTATTAGCGGGTACAGGCCCGGTCGGTCAACGCGCGGCGGCGATGATGGCACTGGAAGGCGCGCAAGTCAGTATCACTTCCCGACACATATTTAACGCGGAAAAAGCCTGCTTCGCGATGAAGGAGCGTTTCGGCGTAGATCTGACACCCGTAGAAGCCGCCGATTACGACAGTCGCGCCGCCGCCATCCAAGACGCCAACATCGTGTTAGCGACCGGTGCTGCCGGTGTCCAATTGTTAAAGCCGGAACATTGGCAAAACAATCCAAATCTGCAATTGTTGGCGGACGCCAACGCCACACCGCCTGTCGGCATTGGCGGCACCGATGTACTGGATCGCGGCGAACAGCGGCACGGCAAAATCGTCTGGGGCGCCATCGGCTTCGGCGCGCTAAAACTAGCCTTACACCGCGCCTGTATCACCAAGCTATTTGAAAGCAACAAGCAAGTGTTCGACGCGGAAATCATCTTCGCACTCGCTAAAGCCATGGCTTAAGGCCCTGCCGGATCGATATGTCCGCAGTCCAGCCAAGTTATCGTGAACACGCAGCCGCCATTTTTCGCACCGGCGTCGCGGCGGCTGATCCGTATCTTGCCGTAAAGCGTTTTCTCAGAGCCGATAGCGAACTGCTGCATATTGGTTCGGAACAAACCGGCTACCGCAGCGGCGACTGGCGGCGCATTCATTTAATATCTTTCGGCAAAGCAGCTTGCGCAATGGCCGATGCGGCACAAACGATAATTCCCGAGGCCTGGCTTGCGGCTAAAGGCATTGTCGTGACCAATTACGACAACATTGATGTCGTCGAAAACTGCCATGTATTCGGCGCCGGCCATCCGCTGCCGGACGCGGCCGGTTTGCACGCGGCAAAGACCATCGCCAGCCGCCTGAGCGACACTAATCCCGGCGAGTTGGTTTTGGTGTTGATTTCCGGCGGCGGCTCGGCATTGCTGCCCTATCCCGTCCCCGGCATCAATCTGGCGGATAAAATCGCCACCACCCGTCTACTGCTAGCCTCCGGCGCAACCATCAACCAGATCAATTGCGTCCGTAAACATCTGTCTCAACTCAAAGGCGGCGGCTTAGCCAGGCTTGCCGCACCCGCCGATTTGCACGCACTGATTTTATCCGACGTACTGGATAACGATTTAAGCGCCATCGCCAGTGGTCCCACCGTCCCCGACGACACCACTTTCGTAGACGCCGTCGCTGTGTTGGAATCGTTCGGCATCTGGCAAAAAATACCATCCAGCGTGCAAAACCATTTACAACAAGGCGCTCAAGGCTTGCAAATCGAAACGCCTAAAGGCAGTGACCCACTCTTCAAAAAGACAAGCCACAGCTTGGTCGGCAGCAATGCCATTAGCGTTGACGCTGCAATTGATCAAGCACGCCAATTGGGCTACGAAACCCAGCTTTACAGCAAACAGTTGTGCGGCGAAGCGCGCTTGGTTGCCGAGCAACTGACGCTGCATGCGCTAACCGTAACAGCAGACATGACGCGACCGACAGCCGTTATCGCCGGCGGAGAAACCACCGTTACGCTAAAGGGCAATGGCAAAGGCGGCCGCAATCAGGAAATGGCTCTTGCCTTCGCGCTGGCTGCCGAAAAATTCGGCCTGAATGGCGCGTGGACTTTTCTTAGCGCCGGCACCGACGGCCGCGACGGCCCTACCGATGCCGCCGGAGGCATCATCGATAGCCAAACGTTGCCACGTATCCGCGCCGCCGGACTCGACCCGGCGGCCCTGCTAGACGATAATGACTCATACCCTGCCTTGCAAGCGGCGAACGATTTACTGCTCAGCGGCGCAACCGGCACCAATGTCGCCGATTTGCAAATACTGTTACTGCATCCCCACGAATAACCCGAACTCACTTTAGGAGACCCCATGTTTAGCGAATCGATGACCATCAAAGGTTTTGATGACGAACTGTTTCAAGCGATGGAACAAGAACGCCAACGCCAGGAAGACCATATCGAACTGATAGCCTCGGAAAACTATGCCAGCCCCCGGGTTCTGGAAGCCCAGGGCACGGTGCTGACCAACAAATACGCCGAAGGCTATCCGGAAAAACGTTATTACGGCGGCTGCGAATACGTCGACATCGTCGAGCAATTGGCGATTGACCGCGCCAAAGAATTGTTCGGCGCCGATTACGCCAACGTCCAGGCCCACTCCGGTTCGCAAGCCAATATGGCAGTGTTCATGTCCCTAATTCAACCCGGCGACACCATCCTGGGCTTGAGCCTGGCCGACGGCGGCCACTTGACTCACGGCGCCAAACCCAATTTCTCCGGCAAAATCTACAACGCCATCCAGTACGGCTTGAACAAAGACACCGGCGAAATCGATTACGAACAAGTCGAAGCGCTGGCCCTGGAACACAAACCCAAACTGATCATTGCCGGCTTCTCTGCTTACTCGCGCATTTGGGACTGGCAACGCTTCCGCGACATCGCCGATAAAGTCGGCGCTTATTTTGTCGTGGACATGGCCCATGTCGCCGGCCTGGTCGCGGCAGGCATATACCCCAATCCGGTGCCGATTGCCGACGTAGTCACCAGCACCACCCACAAATCCCTGCGCGGCCCACGCGGCGGCTTGATTTTGTGCAAAAGCAATCCGGATCTGGAGAAAAAGATCAATTCCAACATCTTCCCCGGCATTCAAGGCGGGCCGTTGATGCACGTGATCGCCGCCAAAGCCGTCGCTTTTAAAGAAGCCCTGACCCCGGAATTTAAAACCTACCAACAACAAGTGGTGAAAAACGCCCGGGCCATGGCCGAAGTGTTTATCAAACGCGGCTTTGATGTGGTTTCCGGCGGCACCGACAACCACTTGATGCTGGTGTCCTTAATTCCCAAAGGCATCACCGGCAAAGCCGCCGACGCCGCCTTGGGCCGGGCCCATATCACCGTCAACAAAAACGCCGTGCCGAACGACCCGCAATCACCGTTCGTCACCAGCGGCATCCGGGTGGGCACGCCAGCACCTACTTCGCGCGGCTTCAAGGAAGACGAAGTTCGCCAAGTGGCGGAATGGATGTGCGATGTGATGGATAACCTTGAGGACGAGAGCGTGATTGATGCGGTTAGGGAGAAGGTGCATTTGTTGTGTGCTAGGTTTCCGGTTTATTCAGCGGGATAGGATTTAGCTGGAACGGATAGACTGCTGTGCAATAGCTTAAGCTAGATATTGTGTCGCTATCGCGATGGGTGTTTTTGAAGTCGGGTCTCGGCCCGACAGCCGAGATACTTTCTTTTGCTCCGCCAAAAGAAAGTATCCAAAGAAAAGGCGGCCCGGATGCCGCTTATTCCCTGCGCTCCTCGCTTTTGAACGGGGTTGCCGAAAGGGGCTTCCTGCCCCTTCGGCAACGCGATGCATCCCTGCATCGCCCCTAACGGGCTGATCTATTCAAAAGCTCCGGTGCTCGGCGCGGCATACGGGAACCAAAACCGTCGCTGAATGTTATGTTTTGGCTGGGCGTTTCAAATTTAGCCATGTATTTCCGAATAGGGAAGCATATTCGCAGGGACCGAGAGATTTAGTTTAAACATAAGTCCGATTACGCTGAGCTAATCGGAACTAAAAATTCTTAAATATTAAAATATCAGGTAGGCATTAAAAATGATGCTCACCTTAGACTAACAGCCTTATCGGCCATCTATTTAGTAAGCAAATGTCTACCCTTCGCACAGTCACCAAGCAACGCTTCGTAGAAGCTCTAGAGGAAAGTTACTTTACGGCAGCGAACTATAAGGTCATTTATCCTGATGAAGATGAAATAGAAATAGTCATCACATTTATACCGAAACCTGAATTCCAATTCTCAGTCACAAAACTCGGGCAAAAACTCAAAACACTGGCAAGCCCGGGGGAGTATTTTCTCACCGAAGACACTCAATTCAGAGACGAAATTGGCGAATGCATTTTTGCCGTAACAGAGTGGACTCAAAGAATTGAAGATGAATACCGCAACAGTAACCCCGTAGTGGACGAGTTCGAAGAATTTCGAAGAATTATTGCTGATCGATTGTATGAACATGTTTTGGACGAGCATGTCCACTTCACCCGAGAAGAGGCAGACATACTCCGCGAAAAGATTGACGGCTTGACGAATAAACTAGCTGGAAACATTGAAAAAACCGAAGTTCTGGAGCGAAGGCTATCTGAAGCAACTTCAGAATTAGAAAAACTTAAATCTGATTTAACAGATATGCCTAAGGGCGCGTGGTATCGCAAAGCAAGCAACAAAATTCTCAGCTTTATTAAAGCAGTGTCCACCTCTAGAGAGGGTAGAGAATTTGCACTTGAAGCCGCAAAGAAATTTCTATTGCCTCCCCCATAGCTTTCAAAATGCATCGCGGATAAATTAAGAACGGAGGACACCCTGAACAACTGATAAGTAGCCTGGACGAAGCGCAGCGGAATTCGGGAAATCGAAGCCATCAAAACCTCGATTTCGTTTCACTCCATCAAGGCTACATCATTTGTTCACTAACTACCTTTCAGTGCCGGGACGGTTTTCTCCCGTATGCCGCGCCGAGCACCGAAGCTTTTGGCGAGAATAGCCCGAAGGGGTGCGGCAGGGATGCCGCACGT
Source organism: Methylomonas fluvii (assembly GCF_014850975.1). GTDB lineage: Bacteria > Pseudomonadota > Gammaproteobacteria > Methylococcales > Methylomonadaceae > Methylomonas > Methylomonas fluvii. Next base: position 366,641 of record NZ_JACXST010000002.1, read on the forward strand.
CGGCGGAGGGGCAGGAAGCCCCTTCCGCCGACCCTCGTCAAAAGCGAGGAGCGCAGGGAATAAGCGGCATCCGGGTGGCCTTTTCTTTGGATACTTTCTTTTGGCCAAGCAAAAGAAAGTATCTCGGCCGTCGGGCCGAGACCCGACTTTAGAACAATCTGTCGCGATAGCGACACCAAATCGGTAGGTCAAGACTAATCTGAATCAACCCAAGATTTTGATTTTTTTGGGTTACGCTACGCTTTTATGTCCTGTGGGTAAACCCAACCTACATTTAGCTTTTGCTTCAGCATCATAATTTGCAGGCAAAAGTTATAAGACTATTTAAATGTGGTGAATCCTTTCCGGCACAATCAACCCATCTTCCATATAAAGCACATGATCCATCCGTCCCGCCAATTCCGGATCATGCGTCACCACCAAAAAACTCACCTGTAATTCCTGATTCAATTCCAGCATCAGCTGATAAATCTGCTCAGCGGTTTTGCTGTCGAGATTACCGGTCGGTTCGTCGGCCAGAACGCATTTAGGCTTGTTGATCAAGGCGCGCGCCACGGCGGCACGTTGTCTTTCCCCGCCGGAAAGTTCGCCGGGTTTATGCAGCATTCTATGCCCCAACCCGACCCGCTTCAGCAACTCGGCCGCCTGTTGCTGTGCCTGTTTGATCGATTGCTTACCAATCAACAGCGGCATCGCCACATTTTCCAGAATGGTGAATTCGCCCAACAGATGATGGAACTGGTAGATGAACCCCAGTGAGCGATTGCGTAGCTGGCTAAGTTTGCCGGCGCTAATCTTGTTCAAATCTGCGCCATCCAGCATCACTGAGCCGGAGCTGGGTTTTTCCAGACCGCCTAACAGATGCAGCAAGGTGCTTTTGCCGGAGCCGGAAGCACCCATGATGGCGACTCGCTGGCCGGCATGAATCGCCAGATCGACGCCGCGTAACACTTCGACATTCAAATCGCCCTGTTCGTAGCGTTTGGTTAACTGCTGGCACTGCAATACGATGGCATTATTCATAACGCAGCACCTCGGCCGGATTGATGCGTGCCGCCTGCCAAGCTGGATACAGCGTCGCCAGCAAGGACAATAAAAACGCCACGCAGGCTATCCAATACACATCGGTCCAGATCAGTTTTGACGGTACTTCGCTGATGTAATACACGTCGGCAGCCATGAATTGCACACCAAAGGCTTTTTCGATGGCCGGCACGATGGTTTCCACATTCAGAGCCAGTAACACGCCGCCGACGGTTCCCAATAAGGTACCTATGCTGCCGATGATGCAACCCAAAACAATGAAAATACCCATCACCGAACCATTGGATAAGCCCTGGGTTTTCAGAATGGCTATGTCGCCGCGCTTGTCGGTGACGACCATGACCAGCGTCGAAACGATGTTGAACGCCGCCACCGCGACGATCAGCAGTAAGATGATAAACATCGCCCGCTTTTCGGTTTGCACGGCGCGGAAGAAGTTGCTGTGGGCCTTGGTCCAGTCGCTGACCCTAAACTCATCGCCCAGCGTATCGGCCAAGCCTTGAGTGATGCGCGGGGCGTTGAACAAATCATCCAGTTTTAGACGCAAACCCGATACGGCTTGCTCCAGGCGGAACAATTTGCCGGCATCATCGAGATGCATCAAAGCCATGTTGCGGTCGTATTCGTACATACCGACTTTGAATACCCCAACCACGGTAAAGCGTTTCATGCGCGGCAGAATCCCGGCCGGCGTGGAGTTAATTTGCGGCGTTATCACGGTGACTTTGTCACCCATCATTACACCCAGGTAACTGGCCAACTCCGCGCCCAGGACAATACCGAACTCGCCGGGGACTAAATCCTTCAAACTACCGAACATCATTTTGTTGGCAACTTCCGACACTTTGGCTTCGTATTCCGGCAACACACCTTGCAGCAAAGTGCCGCTGACTTGGCGGTCTGCATTCACCATCACTTGACCATGGATAAACGGCGCGGCACCTTCGACATGCGGCATGCTGCGAGTACGTTGCTCTAAAGCCTGCCAATCATCCAGCTGCCCGAAGCGGCCGGTTATAGTGCTGTGCGCGGTCATACCCAGGATGCGTTCGCGCAATTCGGCTTCGAAACCGTTCATTACCGACAGCACGGTAATTAAGGCCGTGACACCTAGGGCAATACCAAGCACGGATGTTAAGGTGATGAACGAGATAAATTGAGTGCGTTTTTTAGCACGGGTATAGCGCAACCCGATATACAGGATGAGAGGTTTAAACATGCTTAGGGTTTTGAGGGTTTACAAGCGGCGCAATAACCGTAAAGGTAAAGGCTGTGATCGGTCAGCGTGTAGCCCAGTCTTAGGGCAATTTCCGATTGGCGTTTTTCTATGACTTCATCGGTAAATTCATCGACTTTTCCACACTTCATGCAGACGACGTGATCATGATGGCCGCCGCTGTTTAATTCGAATATCGAGTTGCCGCCCTCGAAATGATGACGGTTAACCAAGCCGGCAGCTTCGAATTGGGTCAACACTCGGTAAACCGTCGCCAGGCCAATTTCCTCGCCTTCCGCCAACAGAATTTTGTAGACCTTCTCAGCCGACAAATGCCTATCGTCCTGTTGTTTTTCCAGAATCTCCAGAATTTTGATTCTGGGCAAGGTCACCTTTAAGCCCGCATTACGCAAATCCTGAGTTTCCACAAGCCCCCTCCTTTAAACCGATAATCCGCAACATTGTATCGTTTTTTGCGCCAAGCCGCTGACAGAATTATGGGATAATGGCCCATCGTTTGTCGTCAGACTCCATTCTCTTCTCATGAAAAAATCGACTTTTTTGCTAGCGGCCGTCACCAGTTTATCGATTAGCGCTTGCAGCACCATCCTTACTAACTTGCCTGGCGTTTATACCCTGGATATTGAGCAAGGCAATATCATCGATCAAAGCATGATTAACCAATTGCGGCCTAATATGACCAAGCGTCAAGTCTTGTATATCATGGGTTCGCCTATGTTGTCCGATGCTTTTCATGAAAAGCGCTGGGACTATTTATACTCTGAGCAACCGGGCGGCGAAGACCGAGTGCAAAAACGGGTGTCTTTATTTTTCAATGGTGACAATTTGATGGGCGTGCAAGGCGACTTCAGACCCAGCTCGATGCCGGTTGCCAAGGAATCCACGGAAACCAGCGTCGACGTACCAAAACGCGACCTGGAACGCTCGATGTGGGAAAAAATCAGCGGTTTATTCGGTAGCGACGAACCCGATACCTTTGCTCGCAGAAACAATCAAAACGCTACCGAACCCAAAGAAGCCGCCAGTTCCGCAGAGAAAGGCAAAGAATTGGTAGAAGAAGACGCCGATAAAAAATAGGTAAAACGCCCAAACGTCTTACAGCAATAATGCGCCGGCAATGGCAATAAAATTGTCGGCGGCTTGAATCAAGGCCGGCGCGGTTAAACTATGAATGCCATAAACATCGCTGGCAGTACCAAAATCGTTGCGCACCTTTTGCAATAACAACTCGAAATCGCCGTCCCCGGACAATAGAATAATTCGGTCAGCCTGCGCAGCGTAATCAATCACATCCAGCGTAATCCCCACATCCCAATCGCCCTTGCTCGTGCCGTCACGGCGCTGGATATAGGGTTTTAGTTTCACGGTAAAACCAATATTTTTCAGGATTTGTTGAAAACCCTGTTGTTTGCTATCGCCGCGATCAGTGGCGTAAGCAATAGCAGCGACAACCTGTTTACCTGCGGTTGCCTGCTGCCAAAACGCGCTGTAATTGAAATGTTTCTGGTAGCGTTGCCGGGTGGTGTAGTAAATATTCTGCACATCGACAAAAATCGCTACCTTTTCCATCCGGCGCTTACTTCAAAAAAGAACAGCAGTAATCGCTGGCAACACTTACCTTCATGGTGAAGGCGGCATTGCCAGGCACATTAAAAGATTCGCCGCCTTTCACGGTTTGCCAGGCATCGCTGCCAGGCAACAACACTTGCAGTTCGCCCGCCAGTATTTCCATCAATTCAGGATCGGCCGTGTTAAAGGTATATTCGCCAGGCTGCATAAAACCCAAGGTTTTTGAAGAGCCGTCGGCAAACTTAATGGTGCGGCTATTCACTTTGCCATCGAAATAGACATTGGCCTGTTTGACAATGGTGACGTTATTGAATTCTGACATGATGCACATCTATTGCTAGTAAAAAAAGGAGCGCAATCATAGCAGATCGGTTGTTTGCGAATAACAAAAAGCCGCGGCGCACTGGGCTTGTCGTGACTGCTAAGAACAACTTCCGTAGTAAAACGACTTCCATCCAACTGCCTACACCATGCCGCCAACTGCTGGGTTTCCAGATCACCACCATCGTGACCGGGATACGCCAACACCGTCATCACGGCGCGCGGCGCCAACAAGCCAGACGAAGTATTTAAGGCGGCCAACGTCGAATCGATTTGGGTAATCACGGTTTTGTCGGCGCCGGGTAAATAACCCAGATTGAACATCACCGCCCTCACCCGCCCATGCCATTGCTCGGGCACATGCGACAACATATCGGCATGACTGGCCAGGCTTAACGTCACTCGGCGCTGTAAATCATGCTGGAGTAATCGCCGAAAACTGTTGATCAGCGCTTGCCGCTGAATATCGAATCCAAACACATGACCGCTCGCCCCGACGCTCTGCGCCAGAAACACGGTATCGTGGCCGTTACCCAGTGTCGCGTCGAGCGCCACGTCGCCCGGCTCAAGGTAAGAACCGACGACATTGTGGGCAATTTCAAGCAGGGATATAGGTTTTGTCATAGCGGCGTATGTCGCAACCGAGCGGCAAGCCGGCGTGCTGTTGCAAGTAATCGGCAAATCGGGCAGCGTACCAGGGAATCGCCAAGCTGCCCTTGGCGCCAAAGCCATTGAATATATGCAGTTGCGGATATTTAAGATGCGTGCCGATAAACGGCTGTTTATCGAGTGTGGCCGGCCGGATTCCTGCCCGATGTTGATAAACATCAAGGGTTTGATGTTGCGGGCAGACCGCACGCAAGCTCGCCAATAAAGCGGTTTTCGCTGCTTCGGTCGGCACATGATCTACTAGATCTGTTTCGAAAGTCGCACCGGTCTTAAAGCGCCCGGACTCCACTGGAATCAGCCAATGACCGTAATTCAAAATCTGTTGTGGAATATCTTGCCTACTTTCGCAACCCAGTATTTCACCTTTTGCCAATTGAAACGGTAAATACTTGAACCATGGATTGGTAAGCGCCTGATAACCTTCGCAGAAAACGATATGCCGAGGATAAACTTCCTGCCATCGCAGTACCGGCTCGAGATTAATTTCTTCGTATTGCAGAGTGTGTCGCCGATAACAGTGCTTGTTCCGTAAAAAATCACGCAACCGATTCAGCAGAGCCTCGGTCCGCAAATAGCCGGTCTGACCTTGTTGTAACACACCGTAAGGCGCGTTAATTCCCTTGGGGACGGACGTCAATCCCGACAAATAGTCGCGATAATCCGATCGGCTCAAGCGGCGTTCGGCAATTTCAAGCTCTTTGGCGGTGCGCAGAATTTTCAACATCGGCATTTGCTGATAAAAGGCTTGTCCAAACTGCCTCTCAAGCTGCCGATAAGCATGCATCGCGGCCGGCAGCAGATTTTCCACATCCACCTGCTTTACCAAGCGCTGACCGGTAACCGGATTGATTAAACCGGCCGCGACTTGCGAGGCGTTTTCAGCACCATCATCTACCACCACGACGCGTAATTGCCGTTGCCATAACTCCCAAGCCAATAAACTACCAGCCAAGCCCTGACCGATCAGCAGTACATCGATTTTCACCGCAATTATTTGGCTTGCAAGGCCTCGCTTTTAAAAACAATGCCTTCCCAACCATCACGCATAAAGTGTCTGATATTTTGATGATCGTCGCCGGACGGGTTACCCAATACATCTTGGCGATAGTAATCACCGAATAGCGCCAGAGTTTGTTCGACAGTCAGTTGATGCAATTTGGCGAATGCAAAAATCTTGCAGGAACCCTCGTTACGGCCCGGTTCGTTCACCAGAGGCTGTTGCAAGCCGTTACTAAACTCGGTGGGTTGGTAGTGATAGTGCTCGGCAATAAGCGCAATGGCTTCCTGAAATTCGACCGCTTGCCCGGACTTAACACGTTGTAAAAAATCGTTCACTATCACCGCCTTACTCCCAAAGTTTTATTAATTTTTGGTTAATTTACTGTTTGATTCGAACAAAACACACTCATTCCCGGTTATAATCTCATGAAATGTCTGGGTGTTTCTTACCCAAGACTGCGTTTGGGATCGTCTTATTCTTGTTATATTCCGTTATTAAAATCCGGCCCTGCTTTGGCGTTTGGCTCGGAAAGTGCGGATTGCAACCTCAATAACATCATAAAGGAATACATTTTGAAACAGATAATTACTCTTTTCTCGTTTTGTCTGCTTTGCTCTACCACTGCCCTGGCAGAACCGGAAACCCAGATCCCGCCCGCACCGCCAACAGAACCCATTAACGCTACTACAATCAGCCCGGCACCTACGGTGACTATCGAGCAGACCAATTATGCGGCTTATCAACTATCGCCGGGTGACGCACTGGAAATCACGGTCTGGAAAGAAGAAGGTCTACAACAATTGCAAATCCTGATTTCCCCTGACGGCACTATTATTTTCCCTTTGATAGGTACCGTCGGCGCCGCCGGCAAAACCATTACCGAGCTGAAAGATAATTTGACCAGCAGGCTGGCCGATTACATATCCGACCCATCGATTTCGGTTAAATTACTCAACAACCAAGGCAACTCCATTTTCGTGATCGGTAAAGTCAACAAACCCGGACAAGTGTTTTCCGGCAGACGCCTGGATGTGCTGCAAGCGCTAAGCCTGGCCGGCGGCCTGACCGTGTTTGCCAAGGAAGGTTCGATCAGCATTATTCGCCGCACCGGCGATCAAGTTAAAGTGTTTCCTTTCGACTATAGCGATGTGATAGATGGCGAAGATCTGGAACAAAACATCCTGCTGGAACCGGGAGATACGGTTACCGTACCCTAAGCGGAATTAGATAGAAGCACTATCTATGAAGATAAAAACGGATTTTTTGCTACCTGCGTTGGTTTTATTCAGCACCGATGGCTATGCGCTGGATTTGTTGTTCAAACCAGAGTTCAGCTTTAAGGAACGCTTTGACGATAATGTACGCATGCAGCTTCATCCAAAGCATAGCAATTTTATCAGCACCATTTCTCCTGGTGTGATGTTCGGCTATCTTGCGGACGACAATGAGTTGAATACTCGATTCAGATGGAACGAATTAATTTACAGTAGCGATTCGGCGTTGGATTTTTCCGAAAAACTGGTCAATCTTAGCCATAAATACCAGGGCGAACATTTCAAAACCGATCTTGCGGCAAGCTACGCGGAAGAATCCTCGATCAACACCCAATTGGATCCAACCACAATAGACCCTACTCAGATAAATGAAGCAGGTGGTGTGCAGCTTCTCGTCCCACGCAACACCAAATCAGTATCTCCAACTGTCACTTACAACCTGAGCGAAAAAAGCTCCCTTCAATTGGGCTATAGCTACCAGGATGTGACATTTAACAGAGCACAAAACCTGACAAACATCTTCAATTACTCGGATTATAGTTTCCAGCAATATTCGGCAACGGCCAGTCATGCCTACACCGAACGTTTGTCGTTTAACCTGACAGGGGCTTACACTGAATATGAATCGGCTAACCAAAGACCGGGAACTGCGTTTGGTTTCCCCGTGACATCTGGTTTTAGCCAAAAGTCGACAACTATTACCTATCAAGCCGGCCTGCAATACCTGTTTAACGAGCAAACCCAGTTAGCTCTATCAGCGGGTATCCGCGACACAACAACTGACAGTACGCAATTCACTTATTTCAGAGACACCACAATTCCGTTCCCACTTTCTCAACAGTCCTCACTATCTAAAAACACCGTGGGAAACGTGTTTTCGGCAAGTCTGGCCCGTAAAAGCGACTGGGGGACTTTAGCTTAAGTGCCGGACAACAGCTCAGCCCTGCAAGTACTGGCAACCAGCAAACGTCAACCACATTTTCAGCTCGAGGCCGTTACAATCTCACCGAACGCTTGTCTACCGGCATCAACGCCAATTACTTGTTATCTGAATCGATATCCACATTTAGCAACGATACCACCAGAAGCAATAACCGTACTTTCATTACCCTGTCTCCCAATGTTCAGTGGCACTGGACGCCGGAAATCAATTTGAATCTGTCTTATAGCTATCGCCAGCAGGTGCTTGAGTCCATCAACCAGACCATCACCGGCGATAGCGTACAACTACAATTCTCTTATCAACCTCAAATCAATCGTCAGGTGAAATAGCGTGGAAAATCAAGCCATCGACATCAAGGACTATCTAAAAATCATCAAACGACGTAGAAGGTTTTTAGTTATTCCGTTTCTAATCATCGCGCTGATCAGCATCGTTTTGGCAGTACTGTTACCGGCAGTTTACCGCTCTAGTTCCACTATTTTGATCGAAGCCCAAGAAATCCCCGCCGAACTGGTGCATTCGACAGTCACCACCTTCGCGGACCAACGGATTCAGATGATCAGCCAACGGATCATGACCCGACCGAATTTGACCGAGATTATCAAGAAATACGATCTCTACGCCGAAGAACGGCAAAAAAAACCGGAAGAAGTCATTCTGGAAAAAATGCGTAAAAGCATCAAAGTCGAGACCATCAGTGCCGACGTCGCCAATAACAAAAGCGGCCCCGCCCAACAAGCTACCATTGCCTTTACGCTAACATTTGATGATAAATCGCCAGAGCTTGCGCAAAAAGTCGCTAACGAATTGACTTCCTTGTTCCTGAAAGAAAACATCAAATCGCGCACCGAATCTGCGGAAAATGCGGCATTGTTTTTGAGTGAGGAATCCAAACGCCTGAAAGCCAAAATCCAGGAAATTCAACAAAACCTGGCTACGTTCAAGGAAAAGAACCTGAACCAACTGCCGCAAATCAGTGCCATGAACCAGCAAGAACTGACCTCCTTGAGCAATCAGTTATTGCAATTGGATAGCCAAGAACGGACACTGCAAGATAGGCGTTATTATCTTGAAGGTGAATTGGCGCAAATCGATCCCAACACCATGGCTACCAACGCCGTGGGCAATCGGGTGTTCGACATGAAAGACCGTTTGAAGGAACTGCAATCGCAATATCCATCGGTGTTATCTAACCATTCTGCCAACCATCCGGATGTAATTAAAATCAAACGGGAAATCGACTCATTACAAAAAGAAATCGGCTCCAACACCGATCTAAATGCGATGAACGGCGAACTAACCGACAGAAAAGCAGAACTGGCCTTGTTGTTGAAACAGTATTCCGACAAACACCCGGACGTGGTGAAACTGCAAAAACAAATCAGTGCCTTGCAACAGAGCCTGGCTACCGCGAAACAAAGCGACTACAGCAACGCCAGCATTCAACCGGATAACCCAGCCTATATCACCTTGAAATCGCAGTTGGCTTCCGTGAATACAGAAATCGAATCGTTGAATTTCACTCGTGGCCGTGTACAGAGCAAAATGGAAGAGTTACGCTCCAGCCTACGCCAATCGCCATTGGTTGAAAAAGAATACATGGATTTGATCCAGGATCTGGACAATACCAATCTGCGCTACCGGGAAGTGAGCGCGCGAGAAATGGAAGCGCAAATCTCGCAGCAATTGGAAATGGAAAGAAAAGGCGAGCGTTTTACCTTAATCGACCCTCCACAAGAACCGTTAGAGCCGGTTAGCCCGAATCGAATTGCGATTATGGTATTGGGCATGGTGTTGGCTTTGGCGAGCGGTTTGGGCGCGGTCGCGTTGACCGAAATGCTGGATTCGACCGTTAATAGCCCAAAAGCGGTCGCGGCGATTCTGGGTGTGGAACCTTTGGCGTCGATACCTTATTTTGAAAGCCAGAAGGAACATCAAGCTCATAGGAACGAACGACGGATGTTGTTGATAGGCATGGCAATAGCCGGCATTCTGGCTATCGTTGCATTTCATTTTATCGTCATGCCGCTAGATGTATTTTGGTACAAATTACTACGTGTCGTGGGCAATTAATCATTTAAGGGAAAATTCATGAACCCCATTGAAAACCTCGTGGAAAAAAGCAATCCAGCCGCAGCCGGATTGGCCACTCAACCCGGCGACAAAGTCAGCATCGCTTACACCCAAACTCGGGTGCATAGTCCGGATCAAAACTTACTGAAGCAAAACCGGATTATTTCCGCGGCGTTACCTGGAAAATGGCTGGAATCCTACCGCATGCTGCGCACCCGCTGCTTGCAGCAAATGGATGCGATGGAATGGAAGACCATGGCTATCACCAGCCCCAGCGACGGGACCGGCAATAGCTTAACAGCCGCGAATTTAGCCATCAGCATGGCGATGGAACTTGACCGCACTGCCTTGCTGGTGGATGCCAATTTCCAAAATCCCAGCATTAATCAATTGTTCGGCATTCAGCCGGGCGCGGGTCTTAGCGATTATTTGTTGAACGACACCGAATTAAGCTCCATGCTGATTAATCCGGGCATCGAGCGTCTGGTAGTGCTGCCGGCCGGCAAACCTTTATTCAACTCAACTGAGATGTTGCGCTCACCGAAAATGGTACGACTAGTTAACGAACTGAAAAGCCGTTACCCATCGCGTATCATTATTTTCGATATGCCGCCGATTTTGTCGCACGACGATACGCTGGGTTTTTCGCCTTATGTGGATTGCGTGTTGTTGGTGATCGACGAGGGGCATACCAAGACGGATCAATTGAAGCACGCGGCCTCTTTGTTAAAAGACACCAACGTACTGGGGACAGTATTCAATAAAGCCACCGACATTAAAATCGGCTATACCGGCGTTTAAGCCGGTTTGACGTGGCTACCTGCGGTAGCCACGTGCCTACATTTCCTATCAGAGTTTACTCAAAACGTCCTTCGCTTCACTCAAGCCATCGAATTCCACTTTTTTATCGACCGCTTTTTGCAAATATTCGCGGGCTTTAACCGGATCGTTTTGCTTGAAATACACCATACCCAAATGATAATTGCTGATCGGCGATTGCGGATCGCGTTCAATCACTTTCAACAATATCTCTTTAGCCTTATCGTAATTGTTTTGTTTATAGGCAACCCAAGCAACCGTATCCATCATATTAGGATTATTGGTCTGCAATAAAGGCTCGGCCAATTTGGCTGCACGTTCCAAACTATCTGGACTGGCTGAAAAATCCGACAAGTAACTGGCCAGATTATTGACCGCGACCACCGAATCCGGATGCTGTTTGTAAGACTCTTCGTAAAGCGCCAACACCTGCTCATGCTGGCCGTTGCGATGATACAATCGCGCCAAGTCGTCGACCAGCTCCAATGCACCTTTAGTTTTCTCAATCCCTTTTTGGTAGATATTGATGGCTTCGGCTTGGTTTTTTTGTGCCAACTCGATCAAGGCCAAGTTCCGATAAGGGCTATACCACTCAGGTTTGATATTCAAAGCCTTTGTGTAAGCTGTTTTTGCTTCGGCAAATTTCTGTTCGTTCAAATAAGCACCGCCCAGCAAATTGTAAGCAATGAAATGATCCGGCTGCTGTTTAATGACTTGCTGCAATTTGCTGATCGCCTTATCCGACTGCTTCAATACCAAATAGCTTTTGACCATCTCGGTCAAAGGCTCAATCGCATCCGGCTTACGTGCCAAGGCCTGTTGAAACGCTTCTGTGCTGGCTTCCAGCTTGCCTTCCGCCTGATAGCCCAAGCCGGACATGTAAAAGCCGGTGGCGTCCTTATCGGATAACTGCTGCACCTGCTTGGCAATCTCTTGGGCTTTATCCCAATGTTTTTGCGACAACTCCGTTTTAAACAACGCTTCCAAGCCTTTCAGACTTTTCGGATTGGCTTTCATCAGCGCCTCAAGCTGCTGCTTGGCTTGATCTTGGTGCCCAGCTTTCATATGCAAGCTGACCAGATCCAACCTGGCGGTCTCATCACCCGGCGCGATCGCAACCACTTTTTCCATGTTTTCTCTAGCCAGTTCTTCCTCGCTATTGCGAAGATGAGCCGCGGCCAGCATTTTCAATACGCCGACGTTATTGGGTTGATCAACCAATACCGAGCGAAAATCGGCAATTGCGTCGGGAATTTTGTTTTCACCCAAGGCAAACTGGCCACGTAGCGTCAAAGCCTCGGCATCGCGCGGATTGTTATCCAACACTTCCTTGATCAAGGCTTTAGCCTCGTCACCGCGCTTGGTCATTGCGAACAAGGCCGCTAATTTATTTCGTGCGGTGATGCCGCTGGGTCCCAATTTATCCTGATCGACGACTTCTTTCATAGTCGCTTCGGCCTTATCGATTTCCTTTTTGGAAAGCTGGATATTAGCCAGTTTGAATTTCAACTCATACGCTTGCGGCTTTTGCTCTATCATCGGCAACAGCTCGGCAATGGCCACTTCCGGACTGCGCTTTTCCAACAGGAAGTCGACCAAATAAGTTTTGGCGGTATCGTTGTCCGGCAATTTACTGACCGCATCGCGTAGAGTCGCTTCGGCTTTATCGACTTGTTTGGTACCGACCTGGAACAAAGCTAACGTACGGTAATGCTGTAATTGCTGCGGCTCCAGTTTGACAATTTCCACCAGCATGGCCTCTGAATCGGCGATCTGATTGTTTTTAGCGTACAGACCAGCCAGCATGCTGCGCAACGCAACATTATCCGGCTTCTTTTCGATAGTTTGCTTCAATAAAGCAATCGCTTCGCCTACTTTATCCAAACGCGTTTTAATCGAGGCCATCATCAACGTCGCCGGCACATCGTCCGGACTGTTTTTCAAAGCGCGCTCCACCGTCATAATCGCGCCGTCGCTGTTATTTTTGGCTGCTTGGACGCCGGCGAACAATACCAAAGCCTCGACATTATCCGGTTCCTTAGCCAGCGCTTCGCCGACCATTTTTTCCGCATCATCTACCGCTCGATTCAACAATAACAACTGACCAACCCGCACCCGAGCCATCACGTGGTTTTCATTGCCGGCAACCACGGTGCTGTATTCCTTAAAGGCATTTTCGATTTTGCCCTGCTTACTCAGCGCTTCCGCAATCTGGAAGTGAGTTTCCCAATCCTTAGGATCGATTTGCAGCACATTTTTATAGGCAAGCAATGCTTTGTCATAATCACCCGCTTGATATAGCTGTTTGCCTTCTTCCATGTATTTCGCTTTCCGTTCATCGGCGCCGTTACAGGCCACCAAGCCGGTCGATAACACAACAATGCCTAGATTTTTTAAAAAATTTTGTTTCGTTGTCATTAGTCTCTCGATAATTCGTGCGTTTGATTATTTAGCCGCCATGATGGAGCGCCGCTTTTTAGGATTTTAACTTATTTACGCGACCAAGCCTTAAGGCTTTCGGTAAATCGGCGAGGGTCGAGGTGCGGCATGTTGCCGCACCTGAGTACAGAAACTATTGGACGCCAGCCGGCGCTGTGCCGCTATCCGCAGCAGATTGTTTTTGATATTTACCGGCGTTCAACTTGTCCTCATATTCCTGGACGATAGCTTCCATCTCGACGCTGTTGAATTGCAGCAAGGCTTCATTCTGGAACACACTGGCCAGTGCGCCTTTGTTTTCGTAGCGTGCCAGCAATTCCTTCGCGGCCTCGTAAAGCTTCACATTATGAGTATCGCAAACCCCCAATTGCTGCTCGGTTGCTTGCTGCTTGGCAATTAATGCCGTTAATTGCGCTTGCAAATCGGCTTTAGCCTGACTCACTTCCTTATGCTTTTCCATCACGTCTGAGAGTCTGGCATTGGTTTTCTCCAAACGCTCGCGCACTTCGCCGTTGGAGTTTCGCTGCGCCGACAACTCACTGCTGATTTGCTCCTTGGCCGCCACCGCTGCCGAATGGGCTTTTTTCAACTGTTCAAGCTCCTGCAACTCCTCAGTCAATTTGGCAGATTCGGCCTTTGTCGCATCGCGTTCAGCCGTCAGGCTTTTGACCATGGCTTGCAGCTTTAACACGGCGCCGTCGTTCTTGGCGGCCTCACGCGGCGCGGCCTGACTGGCGGACCAGCCGCTGCTGATAAGCACAAACAATACGGCCACTTTGGGAAATGTATTCATCGACAACCTACCTAGAATTGCGTATTGACGTCGATCTGCAACACATCGATACCAAGAGGAGGTCCGGTGATGATGTCCGCACTTAACCAGCGGCCGGTCAACCAGACATTTTTCATCAAGCCATAGTTACCGCCGATGAACCAGCCTTTACTGTTGGTACCGCCGAGGTGGAAGTCAGAATCGGTGAATGCATCCAATACTGCATCGCGCTCCACGTACTTATATGCAGCAAACACATTCCAATGGCCGGCCACTTCGGCTCTTGGCCAACCGAAATCCGCCCTAAACTGCCAGGCGTTGGTTTTACCCTCAACCACAGTGCCGTTCAGCATCCGGCTGACCGCGGCTTTATTAAAGCCGACGTTTTTAGCGTAGTCACCGCTTAGGCGCAGATGATAAGGAGCAAATAGGGTCATTTCATAGGAAACATTGGCGTTGACGATATTGTAATCAGACGCCAAACCGACCATGCCCGGATTGGAGGCCAAAGCGCCGGTACCTTCTCGGCAAATCGACGCCAAGGTATTGCCGCCCTGCATGAATTCGGGCCGCGAAGCGGTGTTGCCGCGCGTATTGAGATCGCAAGTACCTAAAACGCTGGTATTTTGCTTAGCTTCGACGTTGACGTAATCGAAATAAGCCAACGCTGCCTTTAAATTGTCTTGATTGACAAAGCCCCAATCCACGCCAACTTGACCGCCGAACAACCATTTATCGCTGCTCAGCGCTGATTCTTGTAATGGAAACGCCCCGGCTGTCGCAAAAACGGAATGCGTGTGATCGTCGTTAGCCATCAAGCTGTCGGACCCGCCCAAACGGTGGCGCACGGTCCCGGCAAAACCTTCGAAAGATAAATCCGTATCCCATACCAATTCGCTACCGCCGGTAAACTCGCCACCGCCGGTGTACCACGGATTCTTGATCCGCCCGCCCGACAAGGTCAGCCATTTAAATTTATTATCGTCGAGCGCATCGTATTGCAGGTAAGCCCGATCCACGGTGAAATCGTATTTTTGCCCGGTAAATCCTAAAGACTGGTTGGTGGATACCGGATCACGTTGATTACCCGTTGCCAAACGTACACCGGCTTTCATACCATCGGTAATCGCCGCATCAATGCCCAAGCGCAATCGCTCGCGAAAATGCTGTCTGTCGGTAGTGGTATTCAAGAATTGATCCACACCCGCCGCGTTAAGCCCACCTCTTTCGTTAACCGCCTGCCAGTCGATATAAGAATTGGCGATGTTTTCCTTGGCCATCATCTCATGCTGGGAACGTAAACGAATATCGCCAGACAGCTTGAACCGCTTGGTCCACTCCGGCAGCGCATTCGGCATGCCCCATTGCTCATTCTTAGCTTTTTGCATCACATCGCCGACTACTTCTTCGCGCAGCTCACTGCGGACCTGCTGACGAATTTCGTCTTTGACGAAATCAGGCACATAAGCCACCCGCACTTCATCGGCCGGCACCGCTTCCTTGACACCGGCTGCCTTGGCTTCGGCCACTTGCTGGCCGGCTTCGACTTCGGCTTGCTTGATCATCTCGTTGGCAGCCTTGTCGGTAATCACGCCTTGCTTGACCAATTGCTTGATCAAATTAGTGGTGGTATTGCGCAGTTTCAGCAACTCTTCCTTTTCTCCGGCCTGCACGGTGCCGATCAGCCCTGATAGCGCCAGGGCCATCAGCTGTTTCTTATTCGCCATTGTTTTACCTGTGGATACTTAAATACGTGATGAAATTTTTAACTTGATAGGTTGCTGCATACCCGGTGGCGGCGCTTCGGCCACCCGGTCGAACTTGTTCAGCAAGCGACCCAGCAATTCGTCGATGTCAGCATCGTTACTGCCCTTGGCCAGTTCGATGCGCTCTACCGAACCGTCGGCTTTCAGCCAGACCTTGACGATGGCGGTATAGCCCTTGCGGCGCAATTCTTCGTGGCTGCTGAGAATGTTCAGAATGCCGTTCTTGACCAAACCGCCATACCAGGCAAACGGGTTACCGGTCCCACCGCCGAACAGCCCGGTCCCACCCTTGCGGGCCGCCAGACCAAAACCGTCCGATCCGGCCGTGCCCTCGGCATCCAGGCCAAGATCGCGCGGCGGCGCCTGTTCTGGCTCGGGTTCCGGCTCAGGCTCGGGTTCCGGATCGGGTTCCTTGATTTTTTCCTTGATCTCCGGCTCGGGCGGCTTTTCTACTTTCGGCGGTGGCGGCGGAGGGGGCGGCGGTTTAAATAAGGTCACCGGCTGAATTTTTTTCTCGCTTTTCGTCGGCTTTTTGTCGACGAACTCCATAATGATTTTAACGACGTAAAAAATCGCGATAGCGGCGATTACGGCAGCGATGACCATCGGAATATAAACCCGCCAATGTTTCTTGTTTGACATGTCGCAAGGCTTTATTTGGTCAGATTTTGGGTAACCAGACCGACCTGGGTGATTTCCAGTTTGCCAAGCAAAGCCAAAATATCGACGACGCTTTGGTATTGGACCGTGGCGTCCCCCTTAACCACCACCGGCAATTCCGGATTGGCGGCCTTGTATTGCATCAGCGTCGACTCCAGTTGTTCCATTGTCACCGGAAAGGTATCCAAAAACAGGGTGCCGTCCGCCGTCACGGTAATGGCTTTGGTTTGCGGCTTAGCCAGACTGGGCGTATTACTAGCCTTGGGCAGATTGACCTGCACGCCTTGCACGGCCGCCGTGGTCATCAAAATAAACACCACCAGCAACACATAAGCCAAATCCAGCATCGGCGTGACGTTGATTTCGTCGTACGCTGCGTTTTCTTCTTGAACTTTCATTGAATCTTCTCGGGTTTTCGTAGGGTACGCAGCGCGTACCGGCAGACTTTGGCAAGGTACGCATTGCGTACCCTACGCATGTTTGATTAGCTGTGTTGCTCGGCCAGTTTGGCGACGAATTCGTCAACGAACACGTGCATGTCGGCGGTCACGGCCTTGATCATGCTGCCCAAATAGTTGTACGCAAACAGCGCCGGAATCGCCACGCCCAAGCCGGCAACGGTCGCCGCCAAAGCCGCAGCGATACCCGGTGCGATGGCATTAACGTTGACCTCGCCGCTGGCGGCAATCGCCGCAAAGGTGATCATCACCCCGACCACGGTGCCGAGCAGCCCCAGGAACGGCCCACCGGAAATCGCGATAGTCAATAACACCATTTGCGAATTAAGTTTTTGCAGTTCCCGGACCAACACGCCATCCATCGAGGCCTTTACCGCATTCAAAGCCTGGGCGGACAAGCCCTGGTCGGCCGCTTCAGCGCCCACGCTTTTGGCCAGACGTTTGTTCATTTCTTGCACGCCGACGTGGTAGATACGGTAAATGGAAGAACCCGCAAAAGCCGCATGATTGCCGGTCAAGGACAGCAGTAAAGGCGATTCGTCGTAATCCGCTTGGTCTTCTTCGTCCTGGTGATCCAGATTGGTAATATTTTTGGCGCCAAGTTGGCTGAAAGCCTCTTCGAATTTTTTGTTTTCACTAAGCGTGCGATTCAACACAATCGCCTTGCTGACGATCACCAGCGTACTGATGACAAACATCACCCCCAGAATCCCGATGATGACCCAGCCGTCCACGGTGACGTTATCCAGCGTCGACATCAAATAAGACTCACCACCCTCTTCGCTGTCTGGCGTGCTGTCTTCGCCGTAGTTCAACAATGCCGACGACTGGCCCTGCATCAGCGCGGCGAATTGCAGGTAATTTTGATCGCGAGCGACCTTGGCGATGCCGAATTCGTCGATCGCGCCGACCAAGCCGCGCGAACCATCCACCGCCGCGCCGATACTCATATCACCCAACAGCGACGGCACGCTGGCCGGTAAGATACCAACCGGTTTACCATCCACATACAAGGTAAAACCGTCCTTATTACCGGCGACCGACAAATACTGCCAAGTAGCCAAATTCAGATCGGCGGAACTGACCAACTGCTTGCGATTAACCTCCAAAACCGGGGTTTGACCTCTAACAGATAAAATCAGCCCATCGCGCGCAAATATCACCCCGTCAGTTTGCGCCTGATCGATTTTTACCCATGTCGAAACGGTCCAGCCGAATTCGACAGCCATTTGAATCGCAGGCGTTGCCGTGATGCGTATCGATTGACTGCCGTTAAAACCACCCGCTTCGCCAATGGCCCCGCCTTCCAAAACCGTTTGAGTAGCGGTGGCCGGTTGATTGGCGTAGGCCGTAGCGTCTTTCACCGGACCAGCCTCGAAGTGATAAGCAACCGCCTGTGCCACATCGAATATCCCCGCAGATTCCTGAGCATCCACAGCCTTGGGATTGCCGTAATACATCCAGAACATCGGCTCATCAGCACTTGCAATGTCTTTAGGCAACTTCACCCAAATCAGCGCCATCTCGTTGACCGTATCGATCTTTTCGATATAGAACTTCAGCGGGGTTTTATCGTCGCCGGCCATGAAGCGCAGATCTTTGCCGTTTTCACCCAAATCGGCGAAGAAGCTGAAATTGCCGGTATGCAGACGCACCAGCACCAAGCCTTCCGCTACCGGCGTCACGCCGCCCTGCTGCAATTGCTGGGCATCTATGGTTATTTTTTTTCTATAACCCCAGTCGTCGTTCCACCAGGCTTGTGCCAGGCCTGGCATCATCAACAGGGTGATCACTAAAAAACCGATTCGTCTCATGCTTACTCTCAGATCAAAATTTATACGGCAATTATCACAAGGGTTTTTTACATGATTATGACGAGGCGAAAGCTATCGAAAAATTCGCAAAAAAAATGCTTGGCCGCTTTATCTCTAAGCAGCCAAGCAGATTCAAAACCGCGACATTGATAGACGTGTGCTTAGTTCTACTTTGTCAGATTTAAGCAAATGCCGTCATGCCCGCCTGGAATCGGGCATCCAATAACATGGACGGCAAGCTTCGATACATCCATGAGGTCTGGATTCGCTACGCGGTCTAACGGCTCCGGCAATCCCGACGAGATGACGAGCATCCTTGAGAATCTGACAAAGTAGAATTAGGACTATCTTCACCAAAACCCAAAATATCCACGCTCAAGATACCCAGCACATTGGCCGCTGCCTTGGCCAGCTTTTCGGCTGCTTCATTGCCAACGTTGCCGGTGCTATCCAGTGACTTACCGACTGCCGCCGCCACGTTGCTGACGCCGGTCAAACCGGCGGCGATGCTGCCGGTCGCAGCCACCGGTACGCCCACGGCAGAGCCACCAACATCAATATTATCCGCGCCCACAATGGCGGTTGCCGCCAGCGTGATGTTATTGCCTCTAATACCGGCCTCGCCAGCATCAATGATGCCGCGCGGCGCGAACAACAACACGTCGCCTGCTCCCACCGTTCGGATACCGCCGCCCTGCAACACCGGCGATACTTCCAGTACCGGCATCCCCGCCGCGTCGTAACTGACTTTAAGCGGCGGAGCCGCCAACGCGGTTTGCGCGCTCCGGCCGGCATCGACATCACCCTCGGTAGAACCGCCAGTAATATCGCCGTTACCCAATGTCACCACGCGCTGGATGTTCACATCGATGTCGTTGCGGGCCAGCAGATTGGCCTGGCCCTGTTTTTTTACGATCACGCCCAACTCATCGTCTTCCTTTGCCAAACCAATATCGGCGGTCGCCAAGCCGACGGTAATGCCGCCGTTGGGGGTAAACAGATTGGCGTCGCCGCCGTCCTTAGTTTGTATCGAACTTAAAAACAGCGATATGTTGCCTAGCTTGGGTCTGACCAACTCACGGGCGTCGTCTTTCTCCCGGTCGCTGGCGCTGGCAAAGGTTTTGCCCTGCCGCGCCAACTCTGTCTCGATCTTTTGCTGTAATGCGGCATTCAAACTATTCAAGATATTACTGGCGCTGGTATCGGCGTTGACCAATATCCCGTTGGCGGCATCAACGGTGTAATCACTGTTACCCGCCAATAAAGTGGTGCCAGGGAACAGCGATTCGATGGTAGCCAGCAATTTTAGCTCGGCTAGATCCTGCGCCTGTTTGGTGGTGGCTTTGGCCAGCGTGCTTGCATTGGCTTTGACTTCCTGCAAAAACACGGATTGCACGACGCTTAACAGCTTGCTGTCCAGCCGCGCCTTATCCACCGTGGATAGACCGCTAAATGCCAGTTTGGCCGCATCGGCGCTTAACGACGAGTCGCCGGTGATGCTGCGCATTTCCTGTACGAACAGATTCAGGAAGCGCTGATGTTCCAGAGCGTATTTACCGGAATTGGCCATAAACCCTTCGGCAAAACCATTGCTGTTCAGCGCACCGCCGGCCAATCCGGCAATCACGGTGATATTCGCGCCGTCATCGGCCAAAGCGGCGTTGGATTGATCACCCGAAGAAGTAATACCGATGGACGATCCCAGATTCACATCCCGGCCCGCCAGCGCGGTTAATTGTCCGGGACCGGCTACGTCTATGCCTTGATCCGCTTCGATAATATTACCGGTATCGGGGTGAATATTAATCGTGTAACGAATATCCCGGCCGGCATTAAAGATACTGACCGCGTCTGCGTTGTTATGTTGAATGTTGAACGTGGCGCGGACAATATCCTTACCGGCGCTGACCTCGGCCGGCTTGGCTAATACGAATACGATGTCGTCGTCGATACGGCCGATGTTGCCGGTGCCAGTGCTGATCAACACCGGATTCGGATCATTAACGTGCAGCGGTGTGCTGGCATGAATCGCGGTAGGCGATTGCGGCTGCTGAATATCCAGAACCTTCAGCACATTGTCCAAGTCGGTTAAGGAAGTGCCGACGAAGGGCAATGCCGCGCTCGGTAATGCCGCGGGTTCCGCATCGCTCAGAATAATCCGTGGATTGCCCTTACCGGTTAAATTTTCAGCCGCGAATAATTCCAAGCCACCCTGCGCCGAAGGATACAAGGTAAAACTCTTGTCTACCGCAATATTGCCATTCAGTGCGTAAGCGTGCAGGCCGGCAGGATAAACCAAAAATCCCTCGGAAATTTGGGTATTGGTGGCCTTCTTCAAACTGGCGATGTCGTTTTCCAGGTTGATGTCGCCGGATAGCGTGGTCAATGTCACATTACTATCAGGACTGTAGCGGAAAAACCGATTCGATGAGCCATTGATCAAATCGACCGAATCCGGCAAGGTCACGAACATCGGATCGACAATCGCTTCCAGCGCGATGGCCTTGCCGGCACGGATATTAAACTGCGCATCGCCCAAGGCCAATATCGGATTCAAACCCTTGTTGGTACCGGCTTTCAGAGAGCCTTGCGCATAAATGTCCGCCGCACCGCCGTCCACGTAGAACACGCCGCCGGCTATGTCGCCACCTGCCTGCAATTGCAAATTTCCGCCGCCATTCACTTCCACCACATTGGTTTTGAACGTGATGATAGTAGCGTCCGCCACCGGCGCATCCCTCTCGCCGACCTGTTTACCGGTGGTGGGTATCATCACCGACAAGTCTTCGACATTTCCCCCCGCACTGATGCGGACATTACCGCCGCCGAAGGCTGTAACGCTTTGCTGATGCTGACGAGAAAAGCCGCTGGAATCGCTGACACCCAAGGCAACGCCCCAAGCTGTAGGGCGTTCCGAGTTAAATTCCGTGCTGTGCTGATTACTATTAGACCAATCGCCGGTGCGCACCAACGCATCGCTGAGCAATTGCGTGCTCGGTTTGGCGTCTATATCGCGCCCCACCTGAATGCTGATATCGCCGCCGTCCAAGGGATATTCTGCGTAGAACAGCGCGGCCAAATCCGGTCCACCGCTACCCCAGCGTTTGGCATCATCCACATCCGCCCGGCCCGCCGTGTAGATCGCCGAGTTTTGATTACCGTACACCAGGTCACGCGCCGCGCGAATATCAATATCGCCGGTACCGGTCCTAACGCTGACATCGTTGGCTAAACTGACGTCACCACTGCCTGCATTGCTCAACAAACTGGCGGAGGCCATTACTGTCATCGCGTTCGCCGAGTTCAGATCAGCGCCGCCGATCAGTTGGTAACTCCACGAAGCTCCGGTTTGCAAATAATCGCTGACGTTGATTGGTCCAAAATTGGCGGAATTCAAAACGCCGGTGGAAAAACCGTCACTCAAATTCGCATTAATCAACAAATTGCCTCGGGCTCTAAGCGTTAACACCCCCACTAAATCGTTATTCGCGCCATAGCGCCAGGCTTCTCCGCTGTCGAGTTTCCCCAAATCCCAGGTTTCGGCGATGGTCAAATTGCCGCTGCTGCGAACTTCCACACCGGGGATGATGGTAAAACCAGCACCAAAGCGGCTGTTAGCCATATTGGCCGCCGCCAAATCGGCCATATAAGCCAGATTATCGTTATGCATCGCCAGTTGTTCGGCGGCGGCGATACGGCTGTTGTTATAAATGTGCGCGCCTTCAACGGTGACGTCGCTATCGCCAACGATAGTGCCTGCGGCAATGGTCTTGACGTTAATATCCGCCAAACCGTCGCTGTCGGTATCCTCGCGGTCGGCACGTAAATACACGTCGCCCGCCGCGCCGGCTCCAGCCGCTGCGACGTTGATGCGCGCGCCGGGCTGGATGTCAATGCCGGCGCCATCAGCGGATGCATCGATAGACGACAAACTCACCTTGCCGCCGTTGCCGTTCGCCGCTTGCGCGTTCGCCAGAATCAGCGCCGAGCTATTCAGCGTCAGCAGATCTTCCGCCGCCAATGTCACCGAACCGCCATTCGCCCCCGCAGCATCCAAGGTGCCGGCAATGCTGATACTGCCGGTGTCGGCGCTCAGGTTGATCGCATTAGTATTCACGGTTTGCCCGGCATCAACGACGATATCGCCGCTGCGGGTTCTCAGTTCGACAGCGCCGCTAAAACCGGCGGCGGTAAACACCGTATTCAAAGCACTAAAGCCGCCCGCGCTCAAACTGCCGGTATCGATGGCGATTCGGCCACCGTTTTCCTTACCGATGCCATGAGCATCGATAAAACCGTTGAATTGCACCTGGCCGGTGCCGGCTTGCGCGGATAATAATCCGGCCAGCATCTCGGCGTTACTGGCGTTTAACAGCAGCTTGCTGCCCGCTTCGGCGCTGACATTGCCATGCTGAGAACTCAGACTGATTTTGCCGCCGGACAGATTCAGCGGCTTGCTTAAGCCCGCATAAGCAACTGCGCCGGATACGTCAATCAATGCATTCCCGCCCAAGCTCAGATTGCCCTGCAAAGCGTTCATGAACACGTTACCGGTTTGATACAACAATGCGGTATTCAAACCGATGCTATCGGCTTCCAACAGCAATTGCGCGGCGATACCCTGGGTGCCGGCGGTGAGCGTCTGGCTACCACCCGTGAGTAACAAATTATGCCCACTGGCGTTAATGATGGTTTTGGCGCCGTTCTCAGCACTGACGTATGGCGTGCTGACACTTAAGTCGGCCAATGCGGTCAAGGTGCTGTCGCCCTTGCCCATCATGCGCTCACCGGCATTCACATTAACTGCGCTAAAACCGGACAGCTGGAATTTACCTTGGTCCAGCAGCAGCTCTTGCACATTGACGTTCAACACCCCGCTGCCGTCGCCCGGCAATACACTACCCTTCAATTTGCTGTTGGCAATACTCAGGGTTTTTGCATTCAAAGACAGGGTTTTCCCGGCATTAGCTTTACCGGCCAGACCCAAGGCATCAATGCGTAGATTACCAAATTGAAATGGCTGACCCAGCGCATCGGTTTGCAACAACTCTCCGTACAAATTGACCATACCCCGGCTGCTTAATGCCAGATCGCCAACCGCCAAGTGCGCCAGCTGATTGTTATCCAGCGACAAGCCGTTCGTTACGCCGGCGGTCTCACCCAGATTGATGGTTTCCGCACCCAAATATAAAGAACCGCCGACCAAGTTCAGTTCGCCGGCCATTTTGGTTAGCCGAGTCGAATCCAGCGCCACAGAACCCGCGCCGGCCGAAATGACCGCACCGGCATTTATAGTCAAATCGCCTTTCAAGCCGTTGGTGCCGGTACGGTTGATCGTTGCCTGTTTACCTGCCGACGCGCGCAGTAACGCACCGTCGCCGCTCAGCTCCAGCACAGTTTCGCTGTCGGTATCGGCGACCACGCCGCTGGCTTCGATTTTGGCCCCCCGTTCAAGCGTGACCTTTTCGCTGGCAGCCAGCAAGGCCTCCGGCGCTTTCAAGGTCGTGTTTTGGGCTAGCGTCACTGATTTGGCAATGACATCCAGTTTGGTGTGGCCGGTCGTCGCGTCAAAGCTTCTCACCGCACCCAGCAACAAGCTATCCACTCTAAACTTATCCAGATCGCTCACCAACAACTCGACATCGTCGGTGGCGGCAGTAACGCCCAAAGCCAATTTATCCGCCACGATGTCTACCAAACCGCCCCGCCCGCCCTCAACCACATCGGCAACCACGGTAGGTAACTCCAGACGGGTTTTGGCGTTCAAGACCAGTTGTCCGGCGTCTTGCGGCAACCGCGGAATCGCCAGTTCTTTGTTTACCGCCCTATCCGCGAAAAACTGGTTGGCCGAGCTGATGTTGTATTCGCTGCGGGTTTTGGCAATGCTGCCGGCTTCGACGACAAACTCCGACCAATATTGGTCGCGGATGTCGGTTCCGGTAACGCTCCGGTAGCCACTGACGATAGACGCACCATCCACCCGGGTTCTGCTGGCTCCGGGAATTGCATTGGCGCTGCCGGCGACCGGTGACACCAAGTAGGCATTCGGCAATAGCGCGTAACGAGCCGGCAACAGTGCATAGTAACCGGCAGCAAGGCCGCTACCAGCCCCGATATAAATACTGTCGCCAGTTTTCAGGCCGGATTCGGGAAACGATTTGGGGTCGAACGGCGAATAACCGGACATACCCGGCACTACCGCAAAGCGTTGATCCGTATCAAGAACATCTACCGAGCCACCGTCACCGGGAATAAATTCGAAGCCCAATAAATCGCCGCCGCCGGATAAATCCACCAAAGCACCGTCTTCCCGAAGGATTTGCGCGGCTTTAACGGTTATTTTTTTCTCGGGGCTTTC
Source organism: Methylomonas fluvii (assembly GCF_014850975.1). GTDB lineage: Bacteria > Pseudomonadota > Gammaproteobacteria > Methylococcales > Methylomonadaceae > Methylomonas > Methylomonas fluvii. The sequence goes on from NZ_JACXST010000002.1 coordinate 391,857, forward strand.
AAACACCCGCTTTTTATCCGTTTCAGCCGGTTTCAGATCAGGGTTGACCACGTTCAGGTTGTTGCCGGTGCCGGCCAAAGGCAACAGCCATTCCATGCCGCCCTGCGTCACGCCCAAAGGAATGATTTGCCCTTTGGCCGAAACCGAAGTCACGCTCTCGGCGCCGAAGGTCACCGATTTTGTCGCATCCAAAACAATCTCGCCCAAGGGTGCGGCCAGTACGCCGTTTTGGACGATATTCGGTGCCTGCACAGTCAAACTGCCCAAGGCGGACAACACCGGTGCAGCCTTACCGCTTTTGTTGAAAGTCAGCGTGCCGTTCGGATCGCCGGCGACCGCCAGGGTAAATTCGGTCAAGGAGGTAGGGTAAACCTGCGCCGCAGTGAGATTAAGCTTGGAAAAGGTTTTAAATTCGCCGACAAAATCCAGTTCCTTACTGTCGATCCGTATGCCTTTCAGGCGAATATCGCCGTCTGCGGCGAGATCGACCGTATTAAAACCGGTCGTTACCGAGCCGCCGACCAAATCGATCAAATCGGCCTTGACCGCTAGCCGGCCAGCGCCGTTGGTGGCTTTTAATACCGGCGCTCGATAGGTGTCCGAACCCAAGGTCACAGAGGTGGCGCTGATTTGCACCTTACCTGTATCGGCAGCGGTGTTCCGCTCCCAACCGAAATTGACCGCGTCCAGCGCGATAGCGTTATTCAGTTTTAGATCGACATCGCCTGTAAAGCGTATTTCGCCTTTTTCGCCGGACACGGCCAGATCCAGCGAGCTAAAACCACCTTCGCTAAGCTGCTCAGCGGCCAGATAACCAAAACCGGTCAACCGGTCGCCGGGCGAATCTTTCCTGGGTAAAGAATCACCAGGTTTAGAAAAAACGGCGGAAAACGGTACATTCCGTTCCTGAGAGATTTTCAAAATACGCGGTGCGCGCGAAAAGATCGAGTTTTCGATGTCCGAGTCGCGGCGATTATCGACGTTCAGAAACACCGACAGTTTACCGCCCGAGGTGCCGGGCGCATCGCCCCCCAAGGCCTGCATATCGCCGTCCAGAAACGCACCCTCGGCAGCGGTAATATTGATGCTGCCGGCGTGCGAACCCACTAAAGTAGCCGCAAAACCCGCGCCTATCGAGGCAGAATTATTAACCGGCAAATCCAGCGTGGCCTGGCTACCGGAAACATTAATCAAGGAGCCGGCCTGGGAAGCAAAAAAGCCGCGCTGTGCATCAACGATTACCTTGCCGCCGTCGAAGACCCTGCCGATACGCCGGCCCATGCCGTCCACGGTAATTTGGCTACCACCCGATACGTCGATGCCGGCAGTTCTTCCTAGCCAAATACCTTGATCCTGGCGGTATTGCGGGTCTACGTCGCTTTGATCGGGAATGAGTTTCAGGGTCACGGTACCACCCGGCGCGACGATTCGACCGTCCATAACCAGGGACGAATCAGATTCCAGCTTAACGCTGCTTAAATCGTCGGCGTTAATCGTCGCGGTAGCCGCCACCAGCAAATTGCTGTTGGCATTAATCCCGGCAGCATGATCGGCTCGTAGCGTCAGTTTGCTGGGTGAACGCAATTCCGGCAACAAAGTCGTCAAATCAGAGAACGTTTCGATACCGTCGGCATTAGCCTGTTGCAGATAGGTGTTGTTCAATACTCTGTTCTGTTGGCGCAACTGAATAATGGCGCCGTCTTCCACCGTCAATCCGTTCAGGTTTGCGCCTATATCGAACTCGGCAAAACCGCCTTCGCCGAAAAACGCAGTGGCAATTTGCAAAGGCTGTACGCCGCCATCGCCTCTGCTTGGCGTCTCTTCTCGGCGAATGGCTACCGCGTTGGCTTTGACGGTAAAACCACCGCCTTGCTGCATGGCATAAGCGTGCATGACGCCTTCCAGCAACACGTTGGCTCCGGCGTTGTCTATGGCAGGTTCGGCGACCAGCACAATGCCGCCTTCCTGCTCTTCATTGCCAACCTTCTTGCTTGTTTGTGCAATACCGGCCTCCAGCCTGCGGTCTTCGTGCAACCAAGCCCCGGCGCTGATGTCGATCAAGCTGCCGGCGCGCAAATTCACGCCGCCGCCATTACCCATGGCCTTGGCAATAAAGCTACCGCCGTCTATCGCCACCGTCTTGCCATCCAAATTTGCCGGCTGGGCGAAATCGTTCACCCATTCCCCGCGCAAATCTATCGTGGCGCCGGAAGCCAGATTAATCTCACCTTGCAGCCCCGGCACGTTGGTTTCGGCGGTTTCCAGTTTTACCGTGGCACCGGCACCGACGATATTGCCGCGCACATCAACCGCGCCGCCTTGCAAAGTCAGATTACCGCCGGCCACCAAGCGCAAGGTCGCATTATCGGCAATACTGATTTTGGCGTTGGTTTTAAACACCGCAGTATGCACGCCGCCGTCAATCAGCTTGTTGGCATCCACGGCCAAGGCCATAGCCAAGCCGTCATTGCCGACCGGCAGAGCCTCGTCGATATCCACATTGATGCTGTTTTGCACACCGGCGGAGAAAATCAATGCCTGCGCATTACTCAGGGTAAACGCGGTATCGACCGTCAGACGGCTGCCCTTGGCCTGCTCGGCCAGCGTCCGTTGCCGCCTGCCGTTGGTGGTTTTGCCTAATAGTTCACCGTCTAAAATGGCGCTGTTGGCTCTAATCATCAGGCTACCGGCGTCCTGGCCTTCCACATAACCCGGCTCGAATCGCGCCAGCGTAAACGGACCGTCGATTTTCCAAACTTTGGTGATACCCCATTTTTGGTATTTTTTGACCACCTCACCGTAAATAGCCTCGTATGGCACCAAAGGATCGGCTTCGCTAATATCCACCAAGCGGCCATTGGCTAGCAGTTTACTGGTGGTAATAAAGCCATCCAGATACGTAATCTCGCCACCGGAAAAGTCCAAAACCGCACCTTTTTCCAGGATGACATCGCCTTCGGAGTTCAGCTCTATCTCGCCGCCTTTCGCCATCCGTTCGGCAACCGTGCGGCCGATACCCGCCACGGTGGGCGCAATATCGGTTAACGGCGTGCCTTCGCGGATGTCCACCAGGACGGTCTTACCTTTTAATATGCCGGTTTTTTGCAGCGGTGCATCTTTCAATTCGAAGTTACGCAACTCGACTTCCAGGACATTGCTTTCCATAGTACGAACGACTTTGTCGGTGCCGGATACGTCGATTTTCGCGCCGGAATCAATCAGGATGCGGCTATCGTTTTTGGGGCTGTTGTCGGCAACCGGATTTAACGGTGACTTGGTCGCGGTAATGGCTACCTTGCCTGAGGGCGCGTTGATTTCCGAACCGGCTTGCAAATGCACTTTATCGGCCATAATCTCGACGCGAGACTGCGGCTGCGCCTGGCCGGATACGGCGGTTTTTTCCACCAATACCTTGACGGTTTCGCCCGATTCCAGGGTTTGCGTTTCCTCAATGTATTCCACCTCCGGCAGAATCTCGGTGGTGCTGCCTTCACCCAAAATCACCTGCGCGGAACGCCCCAAACCATCGCCTTTATCTGTCGTGCGGGTGGTGGCTTTTGCGGCTATTACTGTCTCGCCGCCTTCGGTTTTGGTCGTATATCCTTCCCTAGCCAACAGGCGGATAGTGCCGTTGACGTTGGTGGAAGTCGTTGCCGACACCTTGCCGCTTTGTTTGACGGCAAAACCCATCAGAGTGACATTGCCGCGATTGGCGGCGATGTTACCCAAGTTTTCCACCTTGCCGCCGGTTTCGACTTCCACCAGCAAGCCGCGCACATCGTTGTTGGTTCTATCATCGGCGGTGGGGGCTTCCTGCAAGTACACCTTGTCGGTTGCTGCCGCCATGATCACCTGACCGCCAGGGGACTCCACATCGCCTTTGTTCATGATGCTCGGGGCAATCACCAGAATGCGGCCGCCTTCGCTGGACTTAATCCGCGCCCCGCTTTCCACTTTGATTTCGATGGGAACTTTTTGGCCCTCGGCATCCAGCTTAAAACTGCCGTCGGTATTTTTTTGATAATAATCGCCGGAACCTACAAAAGCGGCGCGACCATCCTTGGAGACAGTGCCGATGGTTTCTTTATCAAAGGTTTTTTCGAAACTGACATCCATCGTCGAAGCCACCAACCCGCGGGCATTGACCACGGAATCCTTGCCGAACACGAAACCGTTTTTATTGACCAGATATATCTGACCATTGGCGGTCACCGAACCCAAAATTTGGCTGGGATTTTTGCTGGGATCAACGATTTTATTTAGCGCGATGGCACTGGCGCTAGGCTGTTTGAACTCGACGGAACTGTCGGCACTGACGTTGAATTTATCCCAATTCAGAATAACCCGGTCGGTCTCCTGATTAATGGTCATATTATTGCCGATGACGGAACGACTGGCGCCGCCCATACTGGCCCAAACCGCGCTGGGCACCGGTAATTCGGCGCAGACCGGCGAGACGAAAGCGATCAGCATACTGCCCGCGACTGCCGACTTTACGCAAGCCGCAATAGGATTTAATCTGAAAAATACCGCGTCGCCATGCTGGTGCTGTTGTCTATTAGTCATAATTCGCCTGTGCCAATCCAAGAAACAACCGCGGAAAAATCGGTTGGCAACCCGGCTGTCTTGATTGACAAGACCCGCGGCTTTCCGCCCCCGCTTCGCAACGGGTTTAGCAATATTTAAATAAAATGGTAAAAATTATAAAAATAATTTTTAACTACCTTAATAAGCATAAAATGCTGAATAAATACTAATTTAAAACCGTCGCATAATAACTGTACGAAAGTAGTATCAAGGCAATATAAAATATTACAAATTTATTACATAGCAGCGTATTTTTAATAAATGTGTAATATTAATTATTAAATAACTAATATCCCGAATCGAATAACCGGAAAATCACTAGTCAATTTGATGCGAATGCCACCAGCCATTCATGGTTCGACAAGCTCACCACCAACGCTGATCAGCAAACTTAACTAGCACGGCTACGGCATCCCCATCGGGAAAGACTCTTCCACCTCGAAAGCGAGCGGCTCGCTCACCGCTACCCGTTTTGTGCCACCGGGTATAACAAGTTACAAATCACTTAGCGATTGCGGCTGAGCGGGATTTTCCCGTTCGTCCTGAGCCTGGCGAAGGATGGACGGGAAAATCCGGGGAATCTCAGCTCACCAACGCCTAAAATTGCGTAGCAATCCTAAAGTCCACTCTATTCTCGCCGCGCCTGACAGTGCCTTGATCCAGTAACGGAATACCGAAATCAAACTCGCCTTGCACATGCTTGAACATATCGAAACGTAAACCCACCCCGGTGCTGGCCAGTGCCATTTCGTTGGCGTTACCCGGCAAGGCATCGACAATCCAGCCTTTCCCGGCATCGACAAACACCAGCGCCCGCATTTTGTCGAACTCATCCCATTCGTCCGGTACCAAGCGGGGGCTATACCATTCCAGCGAGGCGGTCACACCGTCATCCGACAGCGCATTGGTTTCCAAATAACCGCGCACAGTTTGATAGCCGCCCATCGAAAACTGCTCGTTACTGATCAACGGCGAATCGGTGATCTGTCCGGACATGCGCGCAGCTACTTCCATACCCCATGGCAAGTTATGCCGGTAGTCCATGCCACCGCTCAGATAGATAAAGTTGGATCGGGCTAAAAAGCGCTTGTCGGCAAACTGCTGTTCATCGCTGCCCAAGCCGCGTATCGCAAAATTGACGCCCACATTGAACGACAGCAAAGACTCGGCATCGCGGAAATTGCCGCTGTACTGGGCCATGAACGGCAAATAACTGATAGGGGTTTTTAAGGTATCCGAACCTAATAAATTCAAATCTTCCTTAAAGTCTTTGTAATCGACGCCCAGCGTCGCTGTGTGCGTGTAATTATTTAGGGTCTTCAGCGGCGACACAAAACGCGCGCCGTAAATATCACCAGTACCAATCACCGATAACGCGCCGGCGCTGGCAATTTGCGACGTTGAAGACGAACTGACCGCATATAAGGCCAGGCGCTTATCGTCATCAATGACCGGCAGCACATAACTGCCCACCAAAACCTCCACTTCGTCTGGATTTTCCGGCGAGGTTTGATACATAAACGAAGCGCTGTGAAATTTTTGCCAGAGATTGTCGTAACGCAGCGATACCAAGGTCCGTAAGCGGCTGGTGTTTTGCGTATTGTGGGAATTCACTTCCACCTTGCCGTGCAAAGGCAGTTCGTCTTTCACTTTGAGATCCACTTCCAGCGTGCCCGGCGTTTCACCGGCGCGCAGCACCGGCACCACCGTCCGGTCCTGGCTTTCGCCGGCCAAAGTGGTCAATTGCTCCTGCATTTTTTGTAGATTAGGAACATTACCCTCTGCCAGCTCGGGTACTTTGGCTTTAATGGCACCCAACGAGAAATAACGGGAATCGGTGACCCGCAAGCGCGACACCTTACCTTCCGTCACTTGTAAATACACGACGCCGCCGACCACGTTCTGTTCGGGAATATCCACAGAGACGGTTTGATAACCTTTACTGCGATACAGTTCTTCCAGTGCGCTACGCGCTTCTTCCACGGTATCGATGGTTTTTTTCGGGCCCAAAAACCGGTAAACAGTGCGTTCAACCAGTTTTCGGTCCAATAAGGTGCTGCCCTTCATACGCAGCTCCAGTAAATCGAATTGATTGCCAGCTTCTTCCGCCTGGCCAAGCGTGCTGGCTGTTAATAACATCGCCGCGAGACCGAAACGGACCGAGCCTAAAAACAAATGTTGTTTCATTTCACCCATCGCAAAAAAAGACAGCCTCCGCAAGCGAAGGCTGTTTGTATCGAATGCGCATCCTTGCGCGAACCTCCAGCTATTACACTAAAGGTTTGTTACATGCTGATTACATCGGTTTGCTGGTGTTGGTAGATGATTTGATAACCGGCACTTGGCAGTTGCTCAAAGAACCTGAGGCAGCATGCGAGTAAGGCATAACCGGCGCATTGATGTTCAATGTGTCGGTAAAGTTGTTGCCGTTACCGATAGCCAGATAACCTGATTGACCGAATGGGTGAACGAAACCAATGTTCAACTCGGTAGCCAGAATGGTTGGTGAAGCCGCATCCGCAGCGATTTTAGCGATAACAGTGGATTTATCGGCGCTGATACCTTTACGCCATTGGAAAGTTTGCTCAACCCAATCCAGGTATTTTCCTCTGAAGGCTTGTTCCAGAGTCGGTGCTACACCGTCAACTTTAATAAAGCGGTAATGCTTGGCGTGCGTGGCGTTGTTTTCCAAGCTTTGGTGACCGATGGCCCAGCCTCTGTTACCGGCAGTGTTAACCGCAGTGTTGAACACGTCTGGGTTAGTCGTGGTGATTTGTTTGGACACAGCTTCGCCGTCAGCAAAGTCTTCCAGGCACAATTCCATATCACCGGAACCGCTAACTTCATGCTTAACAGGACCCGCTAAATTAGAACCCGTCCAATCAGGTGACAAACCGGCAGAACTGCAGGGGTTGTTCAGGAATTTGACGTATTGTTGTGCGCCGGTACCGGAACCGTCGATACGTTTGCAAAAGTGCACTTTAGTATCGTTAGGCGTAACGTTTCTGACAGTGCCGTCGGAATCGGTGTAAGTCAAACCGGCAGTCAAGCTGGTTAAGGCCGTGCCGTTTACTTTAAACTCGGACCATCTTTTGATTTGACCGGAAATCAATTCAGCGACTTGTTGTTTGCTCAAGCTCGGCATACAGGCTTCGGTGTAATCGCCCGGTGCGCAGCTGCCGCCAAAACCGGCCAGCAGGTTTTGCGCTCTTTGCAAAGCCACATACAAGTTATCGGAAACGGGCACACCAAATACCAAGGCCGCCGCAGGCACCACGTTCAGCGCGGCGTCAGCAGCAACTGGATCAACCGCAGAGGCGTTTGAAGGTTTGTTAGGACCGACGAACAATTTTGGCTCGACATCGGAAATACCGGCATCGGACAGCACGTTGGTCAGGTTAGCGCCGCTGGCGTTGCAAAACCAGGTGTTGGTCGCGCCTTGTTGGGTGCAGTTACCGTTGTCGATACGCATAGCCGCAATCGCCACGCCGTCGATCAGCGGGTTAACGCCTTGCGCAGAACCGCCGGCAGAACGTTTGTGGAACAGGACTTTAGCCGTGGTTGCCGCAGAACCGTTGACGGTCAGGCCGGGCACGTTAGTAGAGTTCAGTGTGCAGAAATAAGCACTATGGTTTTTACCTTCGGAACCCGCTGTACCGTTGTCTTTAAATACATCCAAAGTACCAGCGTCGCACAAATTAACGAACAATGCCGCCAGGGCTTTGTCTTGCGCGCTAGCGCCGGACATGAAGATTTCGATATCCGGCGTGACGCTTGGCGCATGTGCGGATGCACCTTGCGAAAAACCTGCCAGAGAAGCCACTGCGATAGCAGCAGACAATAATTGCTTTTTCATTGTATATCTCTCAATTGATTGAATTTAAAGTTTGAGCCGACCCGTTCATGAAGGGGGAACCAACGAAACAGAATCCGGCCGGCTCAAGCCGCTTGCGGAATTAAACCGCCAGCGATTTACGGCGAGTGGCGCGCAGTACACCCATCAAACCGGCGCCGAACATCCAAACTGCGGCAGGCAGCGGCACAGCAGCAGGCGCAGCTGTGTAGGTCAATGAACCGACATTGCCGTTAATTGCAAAATTCCATGTACCTGGAAAAGTGACTAATTCGCCGGTGTCGAAGTCGCCATCATTGACTTTTTCATGAACAAAGGCCAAAGCCGTGCCCAATTGGCCTTGACCTGTGAATGGCAATGCGGTTTGCAAATCATTACCGTAAACAGCAGTGTAGCCTTGTTGGCCGACTGTTTTGAAGGTGCTCAGGTTGTTGGCATTAGCATCTTGAGTTTGGATATAGCTGACCAAATCATTCCATTTACTCATGGTGTTGCTAATGTCTGCTGCGTTGGTATCGAAAGCAGCAGGTGCAGGAACTACTGAAGTTGTATAGAAACCATACTTAGCAGTATCTGAAGGGTCGTTCAGTAATCCATGTCCACCCGAAACGCCCCAAGCAACGTTATTGCCTGCAGTGTAAGCAGCAGCGAACGATTGGAAGTTGTTGTCGCTCAGCGTGAATGACAATGGTTGGCTGGGGTTAGCCAAAAATTGTTCAACAGTGATGCCCAAATCCAGCGTGTAAGAGTTTTGTGCTGTGTAGTTAACCACGTTAAACAAAAACTCACTACCGTCTGCTGTCGCATCGCCGATAGCTTGGATACGCGCTTCCGCGGCGCCTGAAGCGGCCGCTGCCAATACTGCAACTGCCAACAATTTTTTAGACAATTTCATTTTTAAAACCTCATGTTTAAATTTCGATTAATGACATAAGGTGACAGCCCAGCCGTCTTGACCTGCAAGACCCGTGACTTTCCGTCCCCGCTTCACAACGAGTTTGGCTTTTACACGCTTTAGATTGCACTCGACACCATCTAACATCCTGACAGCGCCGCTTTATTGCCCCCGCTACCATGTTCCGTCTAGCCTCCTCCCTATCCTCTTCCTTCGCCGCTCCTTGTCCGTGCCGTCCGTGTTCCCTAGTTGCTCCCGAATCTTTGTTGAACGGCCGTTCCTCAAACCCTCAACTTGGCGCGAATTATTCCAGAGCAATAGCGGCGTTTCGGTTACAGCATTGTTAAATTCACGTGACATGTAATACATCTGTATTACAAAACCGGCCGCTAACACGGATATTCAGCGGATGCTCGACGAGGGGGCTATGAAATTTAAGACTCTGTTGGCGGGCGAGGCTTCTGGGTATAAATTGTCGTGAGCTCTGATCGGCAGAGCCTTGCTGACTATTGAGTTAATCCAACAATTAGATGCAGGCATCCAGCGCCATGGCAGGCAAGCTTTGAACTATGCGTGCACTTAAAGGCAGGTCAAATAATTGCCAACCTGTTAAACAACGCCCAACAAGACTTTGGCGTTAACGATACCGTCAGCATCTGCCGGTTTTTCCACGTCAATTTGCAGCACCTGCAAACGGTGTTTGGTTTCCAGAATCGCCAGCCAGTACATCAGCTTATCGAAAGGCAAATGCTCCAGCCAGACGCTGACTTTGTCCTCGCCTTCCGGCGACAGATGCTTAATCGCCGCTTTTATCTCTAGCTGCTGGCTACTGAAATCGACTAGCGCCAGCGGCGATTGCTTACTGCCATCTAAAGCCGGAGCATCAACCGTCGCTTGCTGCCGCAGGACCGTCGCTTCGTTGCCAACTTGCTGTAAATAGCTATAGATTTGCCTTTGCGCCTGAATTTTTAGCGTCAGCAAGCGGCTCTGCTCCGCCAGCGGTTGGTAAAACAGCAGGTACGCACCATAAACCAGCACGACCAACAAACCACCCAACCCCAGCACTCGCTCTCTGGGCGATAGTTCGGCAAAGCGTTGGATTAAGTCATTTTTCGCGAATCTCAAGTTGCGCCTCCACACCGTTCGCGCCGCTATCGGCGGATTGAAGTTTCACCTGCATGCTGCTTTGCAACTGCTGTTTAAATTGCTCCAGCTGGCCGATGTCGTCGGCAACTACATGTAGCTGCAAACCACCGTTCAGGAAATTGAGTTTTTGCAAATGCACGGCCGGCGTGTCTTTCAATACCAAGCCGGAACGGTAAAGCAAGCGCATAAAGCCACTACCGACGACGTCGTGTTGCTTTCTCAGCTGCGCCAATTGTTGCTCGGCTTGGGCTTTAACATTGACGATGCGCTTCACCTCGGGAAAGCTTTGTTTGAACAGTGCTTGGGTTTTAGCCTCCAACTCGCTCAGCTCGGCTTGCTGTTGCCAGTAGGTGTGCAATAAGGCGTAGCTCTGCACCGCCAAGGCCACACCCAGAAAAATGGCTGCCGGCAGCCATTGCTGCCAGCGACCTACCTTTTGGCTACTAACGGCATAGGCACCGCTCAACACATTCAGCTCAGCCGGCAACGACTCAACGGCGCTCGCCATGAATGACAAAGGTGCTTGGATAATTGTTTCCAAACCGGTACCAGCCAAACCATCCGGTAGCTTGCTGTCTTCGCTGGCTTTGCATATCAGTAAAGTCTGAAAATCAGCACCTTCGGCACGGGCTTTTTCCAGCAGTGGCAGCAGAAACAGCGCATCCACCCCCCCACCCAAAAAGGCAGCGCTGCGCAAAATAGCGTTGCTGCCGTCGAGCAACAAAGTGGCTTGTCCGGGCTGATACGGCAAGCATAAGGTTTCGGGATATGCGCCATCCAGCAACAAACCAGCTTCCCGAAACGGCGTAAGCCACGCAGATAATGTTTCATGGGTAATCGCCGCGACGGCGAGCTTATCCCGGTCCTGTTTTAGCCAAACCAGATGATAATTTTCCACGTCCTCGGCCAACAGGTCTTCCAAGGCAAACGGCAAGGCTTTTTTCAGTTGCGCCGTGTTTTTTACCGCCAGCTCGATTTCCAATAACAACACCGAGGCAGCCGGCAATAACAGCAGCACGGACTTACCCTCCGCAGCCGCCGCTAACTCGGCCATCGTGCCGGATGCCGGCTGACTATCCGGCTCGGCAAGATTTAACCATTCCAGTTTATCGGCCGATTCGGCGCTGAATCTAACCAGCAGTTTTTCAGCCATGTACCAAGCCCTGGCGCTGCCGCTTCAAGACTTGCGCACCGCCACTGTCGCGTTGCAATTGCGACTGAAACTGCAAATGGGTTTTGCCCATATCGATTTGCCCTTGTAATAAAAAGTTTTGCGAACTGACACCCAAGCCGTATTTACCGATGCCGGCATCGACAACCGCGTCGTCCTTTAAAAACTCGGCGACTTTGGCGAAAGGCTTGCCTCTGGCTCTGAAGATGGATGCCGCCTGATCGGCGCTGATGTCGTCGGCCAAACAGCGCAGCACGGTAGCGCTAGCGGTATTAACATTCAGCGGCGCGTAGCCGTCCACCACATACACATACGGCAATAATTTCGAATAAATCTCGCGCGTCATGCCTTGCACCAGCAATAACTCGCTGACATCGGCAAATTGCCGGTTCGCGGCGCGGTAGCCCGGCTTGGATCGGGTATAGGAGTCGTCTTCCGCACCGTGCGGATAGATAGCGTCCATATCCGCATCGACCCAATCCGTGATTGCCTGGACCAGTTCGGTTTTCAGTTTCAGCACCGCCAGTAAGCGTTCCAGGCGTTTCACATCCGGCGCGGACACTTTACCCTCGACCAATAAGTTGTTCAGATTGAGCCGGCCTTGCAAATCCTCAATCTGTGCTTGCATCGTGCCACCGGTCACCACTGTCGTTGCCAGCGGTTTGGACCAGGCGTCATCCACACCATCGACATCACCCGCCCTGGCATCAGCCGCCAACCGGCCAATCGCCCAGCTTTCCAGGCCATAGGCATATTCCCAGGCTTGCATGCTGCGCAGTTGATTTTCGGTGCGGCGAATATCCATCTGCCGCGCACTGGACATGGACACGACCGCGACAGTGGCGATGGCCAGTATCAGCATCACCGTGATCAACGCTATGCCGTGCTGCACCCATTCTAGCGACTTCATTCCCGCACCAGAAACAGCCGGCGCATGTCGCCCAGGCCAGCCAAGTTAAAATTCGCTTCCACCGCTTTGGGTAAGCCGGTGCCTTCCGCCGGCCAATGCGTCATCCATTCGCTGCCATAAAACCGCAATTCAAGCGCCGCAACGTTCAATAGCTTTTTCCGGCGAAACTGCGTTTGCTGAGTACGATCCAACACGGTCCAGACTTGCCGGTACAAGCTGCCATTTTCCAGGCGATAACTGATACGTTGCAATTGGCTGCGCATCGCCAACGCCGACCATTCCGGCACGCTGCGGGTCAAGGTCAGCAAATCCTCGCCATTGCCACCGGAAAACGCCGGCTGCTCGCTGCCGAATTCGTCCCGTACAGAGCGCGGCAAAGCCTGGGCCAAATCTTCGTTCAGCAAGTACATCGTTTGCTGCAACGCGGCAATGCTGTCCGAGCGTTTTTCGGTGCCGGCCCTGGCATCCAATACCGCACTCAAGCCGGCGTAAGCCATCGCCGCCATGATGGCAAACACGGCCATCGCGATCAGGATTTCCAGCAAGGTAAAACCGCGACTGGCGCTATTGTTCATGGCCGGCCGAAACATAACTAAGCAGACCGGCGTAAGGCGACTTGTCGCCTTCCAGGAACACCTCAATCCGGTAATCCCAGACCGTGCCGCCGAGACTCGGCGTCATGCCGCGCTTGGCCTGCCAATACCAGCGCCGTCCGGCCATGGTTTCCCACCCGTCCAGGTTCTCCGGTTTTTCGGTATCCAGGCGCAATTGCACCGCACGATTGGCGGCTATCGTCGCCGCTATGGTTTTGTTTTCCAGATACCAAAGGTTCTTGGTATTGTCGGCGGTAATTTTGATCAAGCCGGCCATCAGGATGGCTAACAGGGCCAGCGCAATCAGCACTTCCAACAGAGTAAAGCCAGAGTTGCCGGAATATTTCATGGCTTAATGGCGACGCTGGACACCGCTAAGCCCTCTTCCGCCGTATTACTCAGCCAAAACCGGAGATCGCTTTTGGCTAAATCCAAAGCAATTTGGAACACCGCGGAGGCCCCGTCCGGGGTGAAGACAATCTGCGGTTCAGGATGTACTTGGCCGCCAAAACGGTTAGGCAAATACACCGGCTTTTCGTCCATGCTTAAAGCCAAGCGCATACCGGCCGGCAAATCCCGCTGCCTGAATAGCGCGTCGCCGGTCTCCGGCTGCCACTTGCCTTGGTTCGGCGACAGAAACCTATACCCTTGACCGACCAACTCCAGGCCAATAGTTTCGCCGCGTATCATGGCTTCCTGCTCGGCCAGCGCCAGCAGCTTTTCCAGGCGCTGGATTTCCAGTTGTTGCTGCTGACTATGATCGGCATTGCCCATTGCCAGCATCGCCATGCTGCTCATCACACCGATTAAAACCATAGCGATTAACAGTTCTATCAGCGTAAAACCGCGTGCGTTCAAGCTGGGATACGACCTTATTTTTGCGCCCAATTGGTGATGTCCGCGCCAGCTTCGCTGCCGCCTTCCACGCCGTCCGCACCGAAGGAATACAAATCAAATTCGCCGTGCGCGCCGGGCTGCATATAAAAATACGCTTTGCCCCAAGCGTCGACCGGCAACTGATCCAGATAACCGCCCTGCTTCCAATGCGCCCCGGCCGGCAGATTGGCGGGTTTATGCACTAAAGCTTCCAGACCCTGATCGGTGCTGGGATAGCTGAAGTTATCCAGTCTGTACAAATCCAGCGCGGCGCTGATAGCTCTGATGTCTTGCAAGGTGCGCGTAGCGCGGGCCTCGTCCGGTCTACCCATGATTTTCGGGACGACGATGGACGCCAAAATACCCAAAATCACCACCACGATCATCACTTCAATCAGGGTAAAGCCTTGCTGTTTTTTATTGCTCATAACGGTTTAAAGTCGGATTGGTTTAAACACGTCCCGGCGTGCGGGACAACGGGGAGAAGATTAGAAAGCCAACGTGACAGGCGTATGACAAAACCGCTATCTAATCAGCTGGTTCATTTCAAATATCGGTAACAGAATCGCCAGCACGATGGTTAGCACCACCAGACCCATGAACAAAATCAAGGCCGGTTCGAATAAACCCATAGTCAACTCTGTGAGCGCCTGAATATCGCGTTCCTGGTCGTCGGCGGCGCTTTCCAGCATGCGCGGCAATTGACCGCTGGCCTCGCCGCTGGCTACCAAATGTATCGTCACCGGCGGGAAGAAACCGCTGGCTTCCAGCGCTTTGTTCAGGCTCTGGCCTTCGCGAACCTGAATCGCAGTATGCGCCACCGCCTGCCGCATCGCTTCGTTCGCCAACACCTGGCTGGAGATTTTCAAAGCTTCCAGCAACTCTACGCCGCTATTGGTCAAAATTGCCAACGTGCGGGTAAAACGGGCCGTGTTTAAGCCTTTGGAGAACCTAGCGGTAATCGGCATGGTCAGCAACCAACGGTGAAACAGCATGCGCGCCCGCTCCCTGCGCAAAATCAGCTTGGCGGCCACGGATAAAGCCACACCAATAGCCAGCAGCAGCAAACCATTGCTCTGTAAAAAATCGCTGCAAGTAATCAGCGCTTGGGTAATAGCCGGCAACTCGTGGCCCATTTTGTCGAACACACCGGTGATTTCCGGCACCACGTAAGCCAACAGGCCAATCACCACCAATATCGATACCGACGACAGAAGCACCGGATAAATCATCGCCATTTGTAACTTACGATGCAGCTGACCTTTGTCGCTGAGATAGTCGGCGAGTTTTTCCAATACCTGATCCAACTTACCCGAGGACTCGCCGGCTTCGATGGTGGCGCGGTACAAGGGCGGAAAGGTACTGGGAAATGCCTGACAGGCCACGGCTAGGCTTTGTCCTTCCAGAATCCGGCTTCTGATCGCCAATAAAATCCGCCTGGCGCGATTGGATTCCAATTGCCGGGCAATGATGCCAAGCGCTTCGTCTATCGCCAACCCGGACTTCAGCAAAGCCGCCAATTGCCGGGTGATATGCGCCAGCGCGCGCATGCCGATGTTTTGCGCCAATAATGGCGACTGGCCGCTGCGTTCTTTTTTATGAACTTCCTGAATGTCCAGCAGGGTGAAGTCGTTGGCTTTTAATTGCTGACGTGCCGTTTTTATCGTGTCGCTCTCAAGCGTACCTTTAACCGACTTGCCCTTGCCGTTCAGCGCTTGATATTCGAATACCGCCATGGCCGATTTTTAATCTTTTAAGGTGATGCGGATGGCTTCGTCGATGCTGGTATCGCCGTTCAGGACTTTTTCCAGCGCGCTTTGTTGGATGCTGCGCGAGCTAAGTCGCGCATACCGTTCCAATTCCAAATCGCCGGCGCCGTCATGTATCAGCTGTTGCATCGCGCTATCCAGCATGATCATTTCAAAGATCCCGGCTCGGCCTTTGTAACCGTGGTTATGGCATTGCGGACAACCTTGGGCTTGATACACCGTCACCCATTGCTCGGCATCGCCGCTATAACCCAGCTTGGCTAAATCCCGCGCCGGCACTTGCTCTGGTGTTTTGCAATGCGGGCACAATTTGCGCAACAAGCGCTGGGCGATCACCCCAACCAGACTGGACGCCAACAAGAACGGTTCTATGCCCATATCGCGCAACCGGGTGATGGCACCCACGGCGGTATTGGTATGCAAAGTCGATAGCACTAAATGGCCGGTCAAGCTGGCTTGTACCGCGATTTCGGCGGTTTCGCGATCACGAATTTCGCCGACCATCACAATGTCCGGGTCCTGCCTTAAAATCGCCCGCAAGCCTTTGGCGAAGGTCATATCCACCTTGGCATTGACTTGGGTTTGGCCGACGCCATCCAGGTAATATTCGATAGGGTCTTCGACGGTGAGAATATTGCGGCTGCGTTGATTCAACTGATTGACCACCGCATACAAGCTGGTGGTTTTGCCCGAGCCGGTTGGCCCGGTCACCAGAATGATGCCGTGCGGCCGGGCTATCATCTGCTGAATGCTGTTCAGCTCGTAATCCGACATGCCAACTTGCTTCAAGCTCAATTGGTTGGCCTGTTTGTCCAGCAAACGTAGCACCACCCGCTCGCCATGGCCGGAAGGCAAAGTCGATACCCGCACGTCCACAGTTCGGCCGCCGATATTTAAGGAAATGCGGCCATCCTGCGGCAAGCGCTTCTCGGCGATGTCCAGCTTGGCCATGACTTTCAGCCGAGAAATCACCATAGGCGCAAATTCGCGTTGCGGTTCGATAATCTCCCGTAAAGTGCCGTCCACCCGAAACCGCACCACCATGCGTTTTTCGTAGGATTCGATATGAATGTCGGAGGCGTTTTCCTTGATGGCCTCGGTCAGCAGCGCATTGATCAAGCGGATGATGGGCGCTTCGTCCTCGCTTTCCAGCAAGTCTTCCGGCTTTGGCAGATGCTGGGCCATCTCAGACAAATCCAGATTGTCCTGCATATCGGCCACCATTTGCTGGGCATGGCCGGTTTTGTGTTCGTAAACTGCTTGCAACAGACGCTCGAATTCTTCCACACCGACCGCTTCGTAACTAGCCGGCCGGTCCACAAAGCGGCGGATTTCCAACAACGCCGTTACCGTGGCTTTGGGCTGGTAAACGATACGCGCCTGCTGCGCCGAATATTCCGCAACCAGCACGCCGTGGCGCTTGGCAAAACCGTATGACGGCAGCCTGATGTCGGTTGGCGCTGTTGGTTCAGCGCTGGCCATTGCCACTGGCCTCGCCGTTATCTTGCGCGGCCGCATTGTCGTCCGCTAAGTTATCCAGCAGAGGCTGTTTCTGCTCCGGCATCAACAGCACGCCGTCTTCGTTAAACTCTTGCTGCTTGTCGCGAATATAGTTGTATTTGTCGTGGGTTAAGCCGCTGGATTTACCCGCATCCCGGATGATTTGCGGCCGCAAAAACACCATCAGATTCTTCTTGGTGATGGTCGTCGAATTGGTTTGAAACAAGTAGCCCAGATAAGGAATATCACCCAACAGCGGCACTTTATCTACGGTTTCGGTGATGTCGTCTTCGATCAAGCCACCCAATACCAGCACCTTGCCGTCATCGACCAATACGCTAGTTTCGATCTTGCGCTTATTGGTCTGCAAATCCGCCCCGGTAGTGCCTTGCACCACGCTGGAGACCTCTTGCGCCACTTTCAATTTAACCGCATTGCCTTCGTTGATCTGCGGCAACACTTTGAGCTTGATACCGATGTCTTCGCGCTGGATGGTTTGAAACGGCGTGCTCAGGCTGCCGCCGACCGACGGCGTGTATTGGCCGGTGGTTAGCGGGATGTTGCGGCCGACTATCATGCTGGCTTCTTCGTTATCCATCGTCACCAGCGACGGCGTGGATAACACGTTGACGTCGGTATCGCTGGCAAAGGCGGTGAGCAAGGCTTTTAGTTCGCTGCCGGCCAGATAACCGATGCTTAAGCCCTTGCCGGCGGAGGTAATGAATTGCGACAGATTCAAGGAATTGCCTTCACCTTTTCTGCTGGCCGCAAACACGCTGCCATCGTCCTTGGTTTGCCATTCGACGCCGATATTCTGTGATTTGTCGTAGCTGACTTCAGCAATAATCGCTTCGATATGCACTTGCGCGCGGCGCACATCCAATTGCCGGACCACTGATTTCAAGGTCAGCATTAAATCGTGCGGCGCGGTGATTATCAGCGCATTGGCGGCTTCGTCAGCCCGAATATCAAAGTCCTTGGCGGTGGTAGCTTTGGTTTTGGCTTGATCGGCTTTTTCATCCTTCAAAGATCCCACCCCGGTCAGCGTTTCCACCAATTCCTTGGCTACCGCATAACGCATATAAATCACTTCGGTATTGCCGGCTTTTTCGATCGGCGTATCCAGGTTGGCGATCAGGGCGCGCATCTGCAAGCGCATCTCCGGGTCGCCACCCAGAATAATGGAATTGGAGCGTTCGTCGGCCACCATCGGCGGCGGAACGGCGGTGGTTTTACCGGCATTATTGCTGGTCATCAGCGTATTCAGCGGCTGAATCAAATCCGCGGCGTTGGCATGCCGTAGATTGATGATTTCAATGTTTTGTAAATCGCTTTTATCGATTTGCTTGATCATCGCCGCCAAGCGCTTAACATTCGCGGCGGTGTCGGACAGGATGACGGTGTTACTTTCCGGGACCGCGCCGATAAAGGCATATTGCGGCATCAACGGTAACAAAGTCTGCACCAGCTGCGCCGCATCGACGTGATGTACCTGTAACACCCGGGTCAGTTGCTCGTCGCCGTTCTGCGAATTGCCGCGCAACTCGCTTTCCTCGCCGTCCTGCTTGGCGGTGACATTGGGAATAATCTTCACCACATTGCCGTTCGGAATCGCCGAGTAGCCATGTACCTTTAATATGGACAGGAATACATCGTAAACCTGGGCAGATTTCATCGGCGTGGAAGTTACCACCGAGATATTGCCGGTAATGCGCGGATCGATAATAAAGTTTTTACCGGTGACATCGGCCACCGTTTCGATCAGGGCGCGAATATCGACATCTTTCAGATTCAGGGAAAATTCGTCTTTTTCCGCCAGTACCATCGGGCAGAACATGGCCAGCAGCAAGCCGATCAACAAGCGTGTTTTCATTTGCAGTTTACAAGGGAGGGATTATTCGGTGGCGGTTGGTACGCGGACGCTATCTTTTTTTAATAACAAGGATTCCCGGCGTTCGCCACGCTTCAGCAACACCCGGTCAGCTTCGACAGACTGCAACACCGCGCCGCCGGGCAGTTCTTCGCCTAATTTATATTTCTTTTGCTGCCCGTCGTCTGTTTGAATGATGCCGCTGGCATTTTCCGGATTCTTGGATAAAAACATGATGCCCAGCAGTTTGAGTTGCGATTGCGTCTGCATCACGGCGTCGTTATCCAATTCGCTATTCGGGCTTTGTCCAAACAAATGCCAAGTACCAATTTCCGACAAATCCATCGGCGGATTTTGTGTGGCCGTTTCGGTTGAGATGGGCGCTGCTGACTCTGCCGGCATCTGCCCTACATCCGCCAACGCATCAGTCAGATTGGCATACAACACCGCAAGTAAATAAACCGTAGCCAGCGCTGTGGCAAGCCATTGCAGAGAAGCGCCGCCGCCTAATCCACGCGCCGCTGCTTTGCAATCGAAAGCAAATCTTGAAAATCCCGCAAATTTCATCATGCTAGGATTATGCTGGGAAAACATGACTGTTTTATGACAAAGCCGACTAGGCCGATAGCGCCCCATACGCGCCAACGGCTGACTTGCCGACAGCCATCAAGCGCTGATAAAGTCGGCCGAAAAACTGAACCCACCCACATCAACTAAGCATGAATGGATTATCAACCCTGGCACAGGCCTTTGGCAGCGCAGCGAGCCGCATCGAGGGAATCGATAAATTAGCCAGCGATTTAAATCGCTGGTATTTGCAACAGCCGCTGGACCGCAACTTCCTGCATCCCTGCTTAATCGGTGGCAAACCGGCCTTGGTGTGTCAAGCCGGCCTGAGCCGCGATGCCGCTGCGGCTTATGCCGAGTTGGCAGCAATCGCCCGGCGCTACGGTATCTCTCTAAAAGAAGACAGCCGGCAGCGAGACGATAGCGCTATCTTGCATAACCGCCGCCGTGAAGTCAGCCTGGTGTTGAGTTTTTGCATAGGCATGATGGGCTCTTCGCGCATGGTAACCGCCAGCGATTTGCAGCCGGTCAATGCCGTGCAAGCAGCCGCCAGCCAACTGGCCGAGCCGGTCAACCCTATGCAGGCCAAGCTGTCGGTCGATGAGGACGGCGCCGCGACGATACGCTTGCGCCTGCGTAAACCGCCCAGCGCGGCGGAAGTGATGACCGCATACAGCCAAAAGCAGGCCACGCTGAACAGCGATCCGTTGGCGAAAACGGAAATATCCCATTTCCTCAGCGCTATCTATCAGGCCGAGTCCGCCGATCCCGCTAATATCGCCGCAGACTTGGCGGTGATGGCCGATTATTTTTCACACTACCCGCAAGCAGTGAATTTGCTCAGCGAACTGCGCGGCCAAAAGCTGACACTCAAATACCGGCAAAATACCTGGCAAACTCAGGCTTTTGGCAACGAATTTGGCGTGGATAGCGTGACGATTTATTTCGATACCCGCTTGGGTGCGCAATTGCTGAACGATCCGGGCTGCGATAGTACACCCGCCTGTAGCATCTCGCCCGCCGACGCCTTATTGCATGAGTTGCTGCATGCCAAATTGATGTTGCTGGACAGCCAGCATTTTATCGACGGCGGCGGCATGGCCCAGACCCTGTATCCTTTCGAGCACGAACGCGAAGTGATCAATCACGAAAACCGGCTGTACCAAGACATGAACCAATTGGACGGCCGCGCCCGGCCTTTAAGGCACAGACACAGCGGCGAGTTATTGCAAGTCTCCTGCCCCGCCTGCAACCCGATAAAGCAAGTTGCGTCACGCGACCCAAGCCTGTAAAACTAGCGAAATTCCGTGATAAGCATAACAAAAACCACTCAACACAGGAGACACACAATGACGCCCACATCCAGCCGTAATGTTGCCGAAAAATGGCGGTTTGCCCGACTCGGCGGTTTCGATCAGGTTGAATTGAAACGCGGTAGCGATTTAATCGGACTGCCGGAACTGGATCAGAAATTATGGGCGGCGCTGAGTTGTCCGACCCACGGCTTATTCTTCGACAACCAAACCCTGGCGCTGCTGGATACCGATAACGACGGCCGCATCAGAGCCAACGAAGTCATCGAAGCGGTGCGTTGGGTGAGTAAAGTGCTGAAAAACCCGGCCGATTTGATTCAACAAAACACCACCCTGCCGCTGGCGGCGATTAACGACCAGGACCCTGAAGGGCAACAACTACTGGCTTCCGCGATTGAGATTTTAAAAAATCTGGGCAAGGCGGATGCGACCGAAATCACTACCGACGATCTGGCCGACATGACCAAGGTCTTCGCCAACACCCAATTCAACGGCGACGGCATCATTCCAGTTAAAGCCGCCGGCGACGAGGCCGGCCAGCAAGCCATCACCGACATCATCGCTTGCTTGGGCGAAGTTGAGGATCGCTGCGGCGAGCCGGGCATTAATCTGGAAAAAATCGAACAATTTTTTAAAGACGCCGCCGCATACTTCGATTGGTGGCAACAGAGCGACGCCGAAGCTTTGCGGATACGCAATCAAATCGCCGATACCGAAGCGGCGGCGGCCTTGCTGGCGCAAGTAAAACCCAAAATCGACGACTTTTTTACCCGCTGCCAATTGGCGGAATTCGACACCGGCGCGACCGAGTTGTTGAACCCAGCCGACAGCCGCTACGAGCAACTGGCCGACATCGACCTGTCCGCAGGCAACGAAGAACTGGCTAAATTGCCGCTGGCCGCTATCGCCGCCGGCGCTAACTTGCCGTTAAATGCCGGCTTGAATCCGGCTTGGCGGGCTGCGATAGATCAGCTAAAAACTCAGGTGCTGACACCGCTGCTGGGCGCTTTGGATAGCTTGTCCGACGCACAATGGCAAAGCGTGATCGGCCAATTCGCCGATTACCAAGCTTGGTTGCAGAAAAAGCCTGCCAATGCCGTCGAAAGCTTGGGGCTGGAGCGCATCAAAACGCTGCTGCAAAGCGATGCCCAAGCCAAATTGACCGGCTTAGTCGAACAGGATCTAGCGTTGGAACCGCAAGCCACAGCCATCGATTCGGTCGTACGCTTGCTGCATTACTACCGCGATCTTTACACCTTATTAAACAACTTCGTGTCGTTTCGCGATTTTTACAGCCCGGAACCGCACGCTATTTTCCAGGCCGGTACCTTGTACCTTGACGGCAGAAGCTGCCAATTGTGCGTGAAAGTGGACGATGTGGACGGCCACAGTAAACTGGCGGAACTGAGCAAAATCTTTCTGGCCTATTGCGTCTGCCGCCGGCAAGGCAGCAACGAAACGCTGACCATTGCCGCCGCCGTTACCGGCGGCGACAGCGACAATTTGCGCGTCGGCCGCAACGGCGTGTTTTACGACCGCAACGGCGTGGATTGGGACGCAACCATCGTCAAAATCATCGAAAATCCGATCAGCATCAAACAAGCATTCTGGGCACCTTATAAACGCGTCGCGCGGATGATTAACGAGCAATTGGAGAAAAGCGCGTCGGCCCGCGACAAAGCGGCGCACGAAAATACTTTTAAAGGCATTTCCGATGCCGGTGCCAATGCCGGACAAGGCAAGGAACCGCCGGCGCCGTTCGACGTTGGCAAATTCGCCGGGATTTTCGCTGCCATCGGTTTGGCAATTGGCGCGATCGGCACCGCGCTGGCTGCCGTGATAAGCAGCTTCATGGGCCTAGTCTGGTGGCAAATGCCGCTGGCCATCATCGGCGTGATGCTAGCGATTTCCGGCCCGTCCATGTTCATCGCTTATTTGAAACTGCGCCAACGCAATCTGGCACCGGTATTGGATGCCTGCGGCTGGGCGGTGAATGCCAAAGCCTTTATCAACATCCCCTTCGGCCGCTTGTTAACCGGCGTCGCCAAATTACCGAAAGACGCGGAAATGCAAATGGTCGATCCGTTCGGCGAAAAGCAAAGCCATTGGAAAAGCTACTTGTTTTTACTGATCTTGCTGGGTGGCGCGGCCTATGCCTGGCATAAAGGCTATATCGGACCCAAGCAAGAACCGGAACAAGCGGCCCAGGTGGAGGAAAAAGCGGCGCCAGCTAAAGTTGATGCGCCTGCTCCGGCAGCAGCTCCAGCCAAACCAGCGGAACCGGCCAAGTAAACCTTTCTTTGCAAACCACCGGAGCGGCGGCGCTTATCGGCTGTTGCTCCGATCCCGTCTAATATTGGAAATGTAGCGTGTCAATAGGCTTAGCCGTATTGCGCCGCATGTTGGCCTTAAATCTACGCGGACTGGTAATCTATTCGTTTAATATCAGTGGCAGGTTTATCAAATCGGCGTAATGCTCGTTGGTTATTGCGCCTTACGATCTTTGGCGGGACCGGTTTTGTAAACCCCGTCTGAAATTTTGAAACCGATTTTTTAAGCGGAAAAAACTTTCGGGCGGATTGAATAATCCGCCCTGCCCAATAATGCTTCGGCTACATAATGCGGCAAATATCTTTCAGCAACTCAGAGTTGCTTGTGCTTGACATAGTCAAATTACCGCCTAAGTGAGGCGCTTAATGTTTAGCATGCCTTCGCTTTGTGTGTCAGACATAATCAAAATTATTGAAATTTTATGATGAAATTTTTAACCAAACTAACAAAAATCAGCTGCGCACTTATCATGAGTACAATCGTCCTATGTGAATGCGCATATGCGAATGGTAATAACCCTAAAATAAACGAAGACAGCATAAATTTGCAGGCAAAGATATTTCTTGATGAGTTTGTAAGCTCAGATAGCAATACTCGAAAAGCGGCTAGGCTTTATTTGCTTGGCGTTTTAGACGCCACGGAAGGTAAGGTGTGGTGTGGCTTCAAGACGCTAAAAACTGCCACATTAAATGAATTTATATTTGAATATATGAAAAAACTTGAGCCAACTCAATTGGAACGTCGTGCATCCGAGATAATTGAAGAATCACTGAAAAAATCATTTCCTTGTAGAGAAAAGCCATGAAGCCAACATTTCAGACACTTAAAAGCAATCATTACTCATCTGAACCTAGCAGTACAAACTATAAATCTGCCGCAGATGTGTATGCGGAAATTGGCCACAAGCTAAATGACTTATTAGCCCAGAATGCTGGTTATGCTAACACTTGCGCCACTCGAATGAGTATTGCACTTCTTCACTCTGGCGTTTCCTTCACGGGACGATTATCGGTAAAAGCAGGATATTTAAAAGGCAAAAAGATTGAACCAGGGGCAAAGTTATTAGCGGATCAGTTAATGTTAGCGCACATTTTCGGCAGACCAGAAATTATTGATCCGGCAAAAGCTAAAACGTTACTTACAAATAAACGAGGACTCATATTTTTTTGGAAAATCACCGGATATGATGGCGGGCACATTGATCTGATTGAAACAAGCAATAATATCCAGCTATGCAATTCTCACTGTTACTTTAACTGCAAAGAAATATGGTTTTGGGCGCTAACCTAAAAACTTAATATGTTTAAAATTTTTTCCTCGCTCTTTTTTGCCACGACTTTTTGAAACACCTTCACCGGTTGATATTTTTCTGGAAAAACACCCTTTCAATAAATTTCATCGCATTGAATAATCGCCATCATCTGGCGGCAACGTCCAAATGCAATGCAAATGATCGGGCATGATCACCACGGCATTAATATAAAATGGTTTTCGGATTTTTACATACCGAAAGGCTTGGCTTAATACGTCAATTTTCTCAATCAATAATCGATTGTTCTTGCGTTCCGCAAGATTGACGGTGAAAAACCACAAGGCTTTGGGTATATAAAAACGTCGATATTCGGTCATGACTTTTGGCTACTCGATCGATGCGCATCCTAACGTCGGTAGTCGTCCCTGAAAAAGCCGATATTTTCCGAACACCAGCATTCAGGCCGACAATAAAAACGGCGCGCTCAATGGCCGCGCCAAAATCCGACATGGCGGTCTCCAAAAATGAGGCAAAAAAATCCTCAACTGCCTGAGGATCATACGGATATTGTGGCCAGCACCGCATAAGATGGCATGCATGGCATCGCCCAGTTCGCCTTTCAGGTAATTGCGGCCCAGCAATCCGTCGTTTTTGAGGTGCCCGATGACGGGTTCGATGGCATTGCGGCGTTTGAGGGCGCGTTTGAGTCGCCGGGTGTTTATTCCTCTCTTTTGCCGGGCTTTGTAAATGGTCACGTTCGGGACCTCGACACCACGGTATCCTAAATCCACAAAAGCTTCTTTTGCGCGTGTACCGCTTAGAATCTCCGCCTGTTCCAGACACGATTCCAGGGTGTGTCCATCGTAGGGATTACCGGAAAAGCTGCGGGCGCCGAGCACAAAATTACTTTTGTTGGTGACGGTGATGCCCACTTTGACGCCGAATTCATACTTCTTGTGGACTTTGCCTTTGGAAATGCATTCGACTTCCGTGGCGTGGAAACTGTACAGCTTGTTTTTATCCTGGGGTTGTTGGTTCAAAATCCGTTGGGTTTTCTCTAGCGTCTCTTTAAAAGCCAATTTGACTGCATCGGATTGATCCGTCAATTGGCGCTCGATATCTCGGTAAACCCGACCCACCAAAGTTTTGAGCTGTTTGAGCATTTTGCGTTTGCGCTTCATTTGCTTGGCATGACTGTACCGGTTCGCCATCATCAGCAAATAGGGGGCTTTGCGGTTGTAGTTCTGCCGTAGTGTAATCTCATGCTGCTCAGCCAGACGTACCATGTGCTGGCGACAGCGTTCATACAATTTTCCATCGGTCGGATACGTGATGGCTTTCTCTTGCACCGTGCTATCAACCGTCACCGATTCAAAATCCTGTTTCTTCACGGTCTTGCTGGCTACGCCAGCCTGGATCGTCACCGATAACATCCACTCGCAACCTTCTTCTCCGATCCGTTTTCGCCAATAGGTCAGTGACGTGGGGTGGCAAGGTATCTGGTGTTGGAAATACTCTTCGCCACAAAAATATTGCCAATAGGGATTTTCAAGCCACTGTGCCACGACCGCTTCGTCCGAGCGTGCAAACGCATGTTTGAGGTAATGAAGCCCGGCAATAAGACGCGTTGGCAACGCCGGAGCGCCTTGGTTCTCGGTAAAAAATTCACCGAACGCATCATCCAGTACTTTCCAATCGATCAAATTTGCCAGTTGGTAAAGCTCATGCTTCGGATTCAACAGGTCGGCCAGTGGTGTGTTGAATAGATCGATTTGGCCGCTACTTTCTTGGGATTTTGGCTTCATTTTCGATAAAAATTTGCAAGAAATTAATATCTATTTTACTAATTTCTTGCAATTATTGCCCGTCTTTTTCTTCAATTATTTATTGTGTTTCAATGCTTTAGCCGTGAATTTGTGGCTTTTCAGGGGCGACTAAGTAAGGATGAACACGATTTTTTTGTCCAAGCAGAATTAAGGCCGTAAGGCGTGAATAGGCGTAGCAGTATTGCGCCGTATGTTGGTCATAAATCATTCGGCGCATGCGCTTAAGCTAATACGCCCTGCGCGGGCTATTAGCGCACCTTATCGGGTTCAAAATATATGAATAACTTGTGTTTATCGTTTAAGACCAAACCCAACGAACATACCGACAACCAGGGTAATATAAAACACATAACGCATCGCTTTATATCTTTGAAACAACATTGTTTTTAAATTACAAGAAATTAACATAGAAACAGGCATTAAAATCACTAACTCAATGAGGATATTGCGCCAAAGATAAATGTTTTTTATATCGATATGCCCCGCGCTTGGCAAAATTCCAAAAGGTAACTTTATTAAACTCGAATTTATTGGCCAAAACAGCGGCATAGGATGAACGCCCACCAGTAAATCCAATATCAAGTGAGAAAAGCTAGCCATATAAAACAATCCATGAGGAACCGAGATAAAAGTATTTTTTAATAAAAATTTCTTGGCACATGAGGCAATCAAACCAATGACGAAACAAAATAATATTGAATGCGTTACTCTTGGCTCTATTTGATAGTCAAATACCCAATAAACCAAGTAATCCATATCTGGACTTATACCCAGTCCGATAAAAAATATACACATAAAAGCAGCGCCGCCAGATTTAATTTCGTGCTTTCTGGCAAAAATGGCTGAACTGATCAAAGCATGCCCGACAATTGATGACATGTAATGTTTCCCATTTTTAAAGTCAGGTAGGATGGACACAATCTTTGTGCCCACGCGGAATTAAAGCAATCACGTGAAATGGTGGGCAGAAAAGCGTTGCCCACCACATTTGAATATGGCTTGATCAACTGTCTATTCAGACTGGTGTATACAGGTATTTACCCACCACCCAACTTCTTTCCTGCCGAATCCTCACGGCGCAATCATGCCATTGTGCAAATAGCTTTCTTCGTAATTAAACACGATATTCGCATCCGGCAAGACCAGCGATTCGTCCTTGCCTTTGTAATCCAAACGAAACAATAAATCCTTGATGATATTGATCCGTGCGGCTTGTTTATCGTCGGATCTAACGACCGTCCAGGGCGCGGATAAATGGTGGGTTCTGGCGAACATGATGTTGCGGGCTTCACTGTATTGCTGCCAGTGTTTCTGTGCTTCCTTGTCGATGGGGCTGATTTTCCATTGTTTCAGCGGATCTTTTTGGCGTTGTTTTAAGCGTTCTTTTTGTTCGGCTTTGCTGATGTCCAGATAGTATTTCAGCAGCTTGATGCCGGAGCGCACCAGCAGCTGTTCGTAATGCGAGACGGTTTCGATGAACTCGTGGTATTCGTCATCGTTGCAAAAGCCCATCACCCGCTCCACACCGGCCCGGTTATACCAACTGCGGTTGAACAACACCATTTCCTGGGCGGCCGGCAAATGGTGGGTATAGCGTTGGAAATACCAGGTGCTGAGGTCGCGGTCGGACGGTTTGCCCAGTGCCACCACCCGGATTTCCCGAGGACTAAGATGTTGAATGATGCGCTTGATAGTGCCGTCTTTGCCGCCGGCGTCGCGGCCTTCCAGGATGATCAGAATTTTGTCACCATGCTTGATGATGTGATTCTGCAACTTCACCAGCTCCACCTGCAGTAGCTGTAAAGTGTCTTTATAACCTTGCTTGTCGGCTTTGGGTGGGTGCTTTTTGCTCATAGTTACCTACCTATCTAAAATGGTTTCCGCCGTTCCGGCTTATTCAACCGCGTTGTCGCTCACTGCCCATTCTCACCCGCAAAATCAGATTTTTCTTTTGCTTCCTGAGTTCAAGAATGTCTTCGACGTTTTTTTCGTTGAGAATCTGATTCTTTAAATACAAGACGTCGTTACAAATAATCTCGGCAGCTTCCATGCCTGCTTGCAACTGGGTCCAGGAAATTTCGATAATCGGCCGTTCATCGACGGTTTCCGATTCGGCGAGCAGCGCCAGAAAGGTATCGACTACCAGTGGGTCGTAGTCCTTGGCTTTTTTGCTCAGCAACCGCACTTTCACTTGCTCGGTCGTCATCGCGGTGCCGGTGATAGAGCCGTCCAGATAATTGATATAGTCGCGCACCAGGGTCAATATCCTGGCCCCCAAGGGTATCTCCGCGCCAGCCCAACCCAAAGGCTGCCCAGAACCGTCGAAATGTTCGTATTGGGCGGCGATGAGTTCGGCGGCGTTATGCAAGGGTTCCAATCCTTTTAATAGCGTTTGCCCTTCCAAAGCGTGGTTTAGATAGCGTTTGCGTTGCAGGCTATTCATGCTTAACAAAGCCTGGGTCAGCAAACTGTCCGGTAAGCTCATTTTGCCGATTTGCAGCAACAGGCCGGCATAAACCAAATCCTTCAGCTCGGCGGCATCCATGCCCAGCCGCCGTCCAACTTCCCGGGCATTTTCCGCCACATATTTGGCATGACCGCTTTTGATACCCGGCCGCATTTCGATAGTTTTGGCGAACACCTTAACCGAGTCGGCATACTGTCTTTTCAAGGCATCGTGGGCTTGATCGATCATCTGCAAGGACTTTCTCAGCTGCTCGGTGCGCTTTTCGACCTTGTCTTCCAAGCCGGCATTTAGCTCTTTCAGCTCCTGATTTTGCCGGTTGATAATATCGAACAGCTGCCGACGTTCGTCGCGCAAGCGCTTTTGTTCCAGCGCGTTGTTCACCAGAATTTTCAGCTCGTTGTCTTCCCAAGGCTTGCTGCAATAACTGTAGATCTTGCCTTTGTTGACGGCGGCGATGGTCGATTCAATGTCGGCATAGCCGGTCAGTAAAATTCGCACGATATTCGGCCAGCGTTCGGCCGCTCTGGTGAGAAACTCGGCGCCATCCATCTGCGGCATCCGCATGTCGGAGATAATCAGATCGATAGGGTGTTGCGCCAAAATTTCCAGGCCGTCGGCTCCGCCCTCCGCCATATAGACTTGATATTCCGCGCCGCGAAACAAGCGTCGCAGGGCCTTTAAGACATTGGGCTCGTCATCGACGAATAACAAATTGGCAACGGTTTGGGGGTCTGGGGAAAATTCGGTCATGGCGCGGCTGCGATAATCGTTAACTGGCAGGGGTACGGGTCGGCAAATAAATCCGGAAGCGCGTCCCGCGGCCTATTTCCGAATCTATCTCGATACGACCATGATGGTCCTGGATGATTTTGTACGATAGCGACAAGCCCAGGCCGGTGCCTTTACCGACCGGCTTGGTGGTAAAAAATGGATCGAATATCCGCATTCGGGTCGCCTCGCTCATACCTTGGCCGGTATCCTCCACGTCCACCCAAACCCAATCGGCATCCTGATAACCGGTACGCACCGTGATTTTGCCGAAATCTTCAATGGCTTGCGCGGCGTTGACCAATAGATTCATGAATACCTGATTGAGCTGAGCGCCGACGCATTCGAAAGGTTTGATACCGCCGTATTCCTTCACCACTTCGGCCTTGTATTTCAGTTCGTTGTTGACGATATTCAAGGTCGCATCAATACCGGCTTCCAAATCAAACATTTCCCGGCCCTGCTTATCGATCCGGGAAAAATCGCGTAAATCCTGGACGATTTTCTTCGCGCGAGTCGCGCCTTCCATCGACTCTTCCACCAGATCGGCGGCGTCATCTTTCAGAAAATCCAGATCGACCGCATTTTTAAACTGTTTAAACGCTTGCACGTCTGGGTGGTTATCCGCCAATTGCCCGGCCAGACGCTCAGCCAATTCGGCGGCCTTGGTGAGTTCTTGGATGTATTGTTTAAGGCTGTTCAGGTTGGAATAAATATAGCCGAGCGGATTATTGATCTCGTGCGCCACCCCGGCGGCCAATTGGCCGATCGAGGCCATTTTTTCCGATTGCACCAGATGGGCCTGGGTTTCCTGGAGTTTCTGATTGAGCAGGGTTTGCTGGTTTTTTTCCATCTGCAGCGTCTGATTCGCCTCTGTCAGCGCTTGGGTGCGCTCGCGAACCCGTTCTTCCAGTTGTTGGTTCAGTTTCAGCAAAACGGTTTCCGCCTGCTTTTGCGTGCTGATGTCCATCCCGCAGCCCATCAAGCCGGCAAATTTACCGTTCTTGCGCATCCTGGGCACGGCGGTTTCCAGAATCCAGATTTCCTTGGCATCCGCCGTACACAGCCGGTACTGAATCTTGAACTTGGTCAATTCCTGCGCGGCTTGCTGATAGGTCTGCACCACCTTGTCTCTATCGTCCGGGTGTATCGTGTTCAGCCATTGTCGGCGATCGACGAAACCGCGTTCGATGTGAAAGGTTTTAAACCAGAAACGATTGCAAAAAATCGGTAGGTTTTTGGCGTTGGTGATCCAGATCAGGGCCGGCAGATGGTCGGCAAGTTCCTTGAAACGCTCTTCGCTTTCCCGCAAAGCCGAATACAAATTGCTGTGCAAAATATCGACATGTTCATCCTTATCGATACTGACTTGCTCGGCGTCGATGCCCTGATTAAGGCTGATCGCCATCAACTTGTCGGTTTTTAAAATATGGTGGCAAAGCCAATCCACCAAAAAATCCAACAAATCCTTGGAAATGACCGAAACATCGGATTGCGCCTCGACATGCACTTGCTGCATTTTATCGATAAATTCTTGATGTTGCTGGCAATGCTGGTCCTGCATCCGCGGATTGAAGCCTGCCTCCATCATCAGTTGCTCTTCGTGTTGGAAGTGCTCGACGGTGTACTCGACCAACTGCTTGACGGTTTCCAGCACGGTTTGCAGGTCTGCGCCCAAGGCGTTTAGTTCATCCAGGCGATTAATCAGCGCGACCAGATGCCGATGCTGATTATCCACACTGTCTATGCCGACCAGCAGTTGGTCGTTCCACGTTAAAATACTCATCCGCGATCCATTCTCAGGAGGGTCAAGTCTGATTACCGACCATTGGCATTATGGCACAATGCATTTACGCTGTCGGTTATTTCAAAACTCAGGTTTATTGGTATGGATATTCAAGATTTCGACGGTTTACAAGCCTTGCTGGATTCAACGTTTCCGAAAACCTGTCGCAGTTGCGGTTACGTGTATATCTCGGCCGAGCAGTTTTTTATCGAAACCCAAGACATGCCCCATGGTCGTTCATCGTTACGGTCGGCCATCGAGGACGACGGCTTAATTCTAGTGGAAGTATTCAGAAACTGCCGCTGCGGCTCTACGCTGATGGATGAATTCGGTTGTCGGCGCGACCAAAACCAGAACGGCCTGCAGCAGCGTCTGGCTTTTGAGAAGATGTTGCAGGCCATGCAAGCCCGAAACATTCCCGCAGACGTTGCTCGCATGGAGATTATCAAATTTTTACAAGGCCACCCCAATACGCTGGTGGCGCTGCTGAATATTGAACTGTTGCTCTAAGCAGCAACCCGCTCAACCCTGCAGGGCTTCCAATTCATCCCAACGCTGATAGGCCTGGCTTAGATCGGCCTCGGCGGTCTGCAATTGCGCCAGCTTGGCGGCCACCGCCTCCGGACTTTGCTTATAAAAATTGGCCTCGTTCATTTCCGCAGTCAGCTGGGTTTGCAATGTTTCCAGTTGTTCGATCAGCGCCGGCAGTTGTTCCAATTCCCGCTGCTCTTTAAAGCTCAGCTTTTTGGCCGGGCTGGTTTTGGGCTTTTCCTTTTTAACCGCTTGCTCAGCAATTTTTACCGCTTCGGCTTTTTTATTCTGCTCCATCAGGGCAAACCAGTCGGCGTAACCGCCGATGTATTCTTCCACCCTGCCCTCGCCTTCAAACACCAGTACGCTGGTGACGACGTTATCCAGAAACGCCCGGTCATGGCTGACTAATAACAGCGTGCCTTGGTAATCAACCAGTTTTTCTTCCAAAATTTCCAGGGTTTCCAAATCCAGGTCATTGGTCGGTTCGTCCATCACGATCAGGTTGGCAGTTTTGGTGAACAAGCGCGCCAGCAGCAGGCGATTTTTCTCGCCGCCGGACAGGCTTTTCACCGGCGAGCGGGCCCGGGCCGGCGCGAATAAAAAGTCGGCCAGATACGACATCACATGGCGCTTGCCATCCGGCGTATCGACAAACTCGCCGCCGTCCAGTACGCTGTCGGCCACCGAGATTTCCGGGTCGAGCTGTTCGCGCAATTGGTCGAAATAGGCGATTTGCAGATTGGTGCCCAGCTCGATGCTGCCGGTGGTCGGTTGCAATTGGCCGAGCAACAACTTCAACAAGGTGGATTTGCCGGCGCCGTTGTTGCCGATTAAACCGATCTTGTCGCCGCGTTCGATGCGTAGCGAAAAGTCCTTGATGATGGGTTTGTCCTGATATTGAAAATTGACATCGATGGCTTCGACGACTTTTTTGCCGGAGGCTTCGCCTTTATTCAAACTGAGTTTGGCGGTGCCTTGGGTATTGCGGCGTTCCGAGCGCTCGGCGCGCAATTTTTTTAAGGCTCTGACTCGTCCTTCGTTACGGGTCCGCCTGGCCTTGACGCCTTGCCGGATCCAGACTTCTTCCTTGGCCAGTTTTTTGTCGAACTCGGCGTTTTGATTGGCTTCGTCTTCCAAAGCCGCCGCCTTGCGCGCTAGGTAATCCTGATAATTACCGGCCCAGGAAGTCAATTGGCCGCGATCCAGATCGATAATCCGCGTCGCCAGTTTTTGTAAAAATGCCCGGTCATGGGTGACAAACATCACCGCGCCCTGGAAGGCCAGAATTTGTTCTTCCAACCAGGCGATGCTTTCGAAATCCAAATGGTTGGTCGGCTCGTCCAGCAACAACACTTCCGGCTCGATCACCAAAGCGCGCGCTAGTGCGACTCGGCGCTTCCAGCCGCCGGACAGGCTGCCGACCAGCACGTCTGCCGGCAATTGCAGTTTGCTCAATACCGCTTCGACCCGGGTTTGAAATTCCCAGCCATTGTCGGCTTCCAGCTTATGTTGCACATCGCCCAAGGCTTGCAGGGATTGCTCGCTGCCGTCCATATGGCTCAACAATTCATGGTAACGGGCGATTACCCGGCCCAATTCGCCAAGTCCACCAGCGACGGCTTCGTAGATCGTGTCGTTTTCGTCCAGATTGGGCGATTGCTCCAGCCAAGCCAGGCGCAGTTCCGGCTGTTTCCAAATTTCGCCATGATCGGCATGAATATCGCCGGCGATGATTTTCATTAATGTGGATTTGCCCTCGCCATTGCGGCCCAGCAGGCCGACCCGCTCGCCAGCGTCGAGTTGAAAGGCGGCGTTATCGAGCAGCGCGTGGGTGCCGAAGGCGATGGAAACATTGGTTAAACGGATTAAAGGCATTTGTTTTGTAGGTAACGTCTGAGTAAGTCCAGCGCGAATAAAGCCGCCTGGTTTTGTTTGGTTTTAAGGGCGCCATAGGCACTAAGCTGGGTCGAGACCACGCCGCTGGGCGTGGCTAGGGCATTGTAAAGGACTATGGCTTTATCTTTATCCCGGTAATCTTCGGCGCTGCCGCTAAAAAGCTGGATTAAGGCAAAATCGGTTTGCTCGCGGGCTTTCAGTTGTTCAGCCCAAATTTTGGCGATGGGCAGTAAATCACCGCCTCCGACTTCGCCTGCGCCGGTGTTGCGTCCCCAATCCAGATTGATTTCAACGCGCCTCAGCCAGTCGCACCCCAAGCATTTGGCGGCTAACTGGCCCTGACTGGCGGTTTCCAGCAAGGCTAGCGAATAGGATTTCCGGCTCATGGCTTTGCTCACGACGTCCAGCAGATCGCCCTGCGCTTCGTCCAGGCCATCGTTGGCAAACACGTAATCGCCGATTCTGTCAGCCACGGCGGCCACGCAATCACGTTTTTCTTGCTCGGGAAAACTGCTGGCAAACAATAGTTTGGTCTGCACCTCATCGGGCGCTGCACGAAACCCCAGTTGCACACCCGCGGGCACATCAAAATCCGCCAAGCATTGCTGAATCGCCGATTCGCCTATGCCTATGCTGCGCAAGCTAACCAAACACGCCGGCTGCAGCTCAAAACCCTGCAACAATTGCGGCCTGACTAGCGAGGTAAACATATTCTTCATTTCCGACGGCACACCCGGCAAACACACGAACCAGCAGCGTTTGAATCGCAAAGCAAAACCCGGCGCGGTGCCGTAAGCGTTGTCGATACGTATTGCCGACTGCGGCAGCATGGCTTGCTTGCGATTTGCAGGCGGCATGACGCGATTGCGGCGGGCGTAATACTGTTGAATGTCGGCAAAGGCCTGATCGTCGAATCGTAAAGGCTGACCGCTGGCGATACTAACTGCTTCGGCGGTTAAGTCGTCGATAGTCGGCCCTAAACCGCCAGTGCAAATACAGCAATCGGCGCGCTCGGCGATTTCCGTGAACAATGCCACCAAATCGTCCACGTCATCGCCCACGGCGGTGTGGCGTTTCAGCGTAAAGCCCAACTCAACCAATTGCTGGGAGAGCCAGGCGGCGTTGCTGTCCACGGTTTGCCCGCAGACAATTTCCTCGCCTTGCGAGAATATTTCGGCAATCTGTTTCATAACACCCGATACCAGAGCGGTAAGCTCACTAAACTCAAAGCCGTCGTCACCGTCACGGCCATTGCATATAAGCCGCTATCCAGTTTATAGCGGTCGCACAGGACGATGCCCATCACCATACTCGGCATGGCTATATCCATCACGGCCGCCGCCCTGGGCTGACCAGTCAAATTGAGCAGGTTTGCCAGCCACAAGGCAATCAGCGGCATCAACCCTAGTTTAACTAATGCAGTAGGGGCGATGAACGGTAAGTTGGGCAGGCGTATATCCCGCCAGCTAAGCGCCAGACCTAACGAAAAAATCATCAACGGTGCGACCGCTCCAGAACATTTTTGCAGTAAGCCGGCCACCCAGAACGGGATCGGCACCTGATTGAGGTTTAACACGACCGCGACAAACGCGGCCCAGAACGGCGGCGCATTGAAAAATGCCAACACCGATTTTGGTTTGGGTTCGCCGCTAGCGCCGTAATGGCGGGCCAGCATGATGCCCAGGGTATACACTAGGGGCGCTTCGGCAAACAAATCAATTTGGATGACCAAAGACCGGGTCCAGTCGCCGAAAATCTGCTCCAACACCGGCAAGCCCAGATAGGTGACGTTTGGAAAAGCCGCCGCCAAAATCACCGCCCCGGTTTGCGGGTTTTTAAATCTAAACAGCTTAGCAAGCAGCCAAGTCGCCAAAATCGACAACAAGATGCTGATAAAACCCAACGCGGAGTACTGTAGCGATTGCCAACCAATATCGGCCCGCCACAGCACCTCCAGCACCATAACCGGCATAAAAAAATAGTACACCACACTGGTCAATACCAACCGGGTCTGGTCCGCCGTCAAACGGTTAGGGGTTAATACTCGCCAACCGGCACCGCACAGCATCAGCACGGTCATTTGCATCAAGGTTGTATTCATGACGCGCATTTTATCAGGCTGGCGACGCTGCCACGCGGCTAAAGCATGCCGATCAACCAAGGCCCTTAAATTTTCCGGGTGGGTGATTCCCTCAAGAGCGGGGCTACGATAGTTAAAGGCCGGGTATTAATTCCAGTATTGTGACTAATATCGCTCATCGCCGGACGGCGCTTGGGCAAAGGCCTTATCGAGCAACTGTTCGAATTGGTCGGCCGGGACCGGTTTGGAAATTAAATAGCCTTGTCCGTAATCACAGCCCATTCGGTTTAATAGATCGTATTGTTCCTGGGTCTCTATGCCTTCGGCGACGACCTTAATGCCCAATTTGTGCGCCATCACGACGATGGCTTCGCATAAGGCCATATCGCTGGAGCCGGCCACCAGACTCCGGACAAACGCCTGGTCTATCTTGATGTAATCGATGTCGAATTTCTTCAAATACGCCAGGGACGAATACCCGGTGCCGAAATCGTCCAAAGCCACCTGCATCCCGCCATCGCGAAACGCCGACAGTTGCTCGCGCGTACTGTTGCTGGCATCCAATATCAAGCCTTCGGTTATTTCGACGATCACGCTCTGGCCCGGCAAATCCAGCTCTTGCAATAAGGCAAGCCATTGATTGGCTTCCATGGCTTGCCGGCGGAACTGCACCGGCGATTTGTTGACGCTGATCTGGAAATCCGGATGATAGGTTTGCCGCCACTGCTTAGCCTGGCGCGCGGCAGTGTCAAAAACCCAATCTCCAATATCAACGATAACCCCGGTATCTTCGGCGACGGGTATAAATTCGGCCGGGCTGACCATGCCCAGCGTCGGATGCAGCCAACGCAGCAGGGCTTCGGCTTTGG
Organism: Methylomonas fluvii; assembly: GCF_014850975.1. Taxonomy (GTDB): domain Bacteria; phylum Pseudomonadota; class Gammaproteobacteria; order Methylococcales; family Methylomonadaceae; genus Methylomonas; species Methylomonas fluvii. Next base: position 428,716 of record NZ_JACXST010000002.1, read on the forward strand.
CGATGGTGCCGCTGGCAAATTCGATGATGGGTTGGTAATGCAGTAAAAACTGCTGACGGGCCAGCGCGCCGTGCAAATCGTTGGCTAGCCGCATGCGCAGTTGGGCGTTCTGCTGCATCAAGGCAGTGAAATATTGGTAGCGGTCGCGGCCCTGATTTTTGGCGGCGTACATCGCCTGATCGGCATTTTTTAATAAGGAATCGGTGTCCAACGCATCGTCCGGATACAGGGCAATCCCTATACTCCCTGAGATATAGGCGGTCTCATTGCCCAAACGAAACGGTTCCGCCAAGCCCTGCAAGATATTCCGGGCGATCCGGTTGACGCCATCCACTTGATCCAATTCGCCGAGAATCACGGTGAATTCATCGCCGCCCAACCTGGCGATGCTGTCGCAATCGCGCACGCAGCCGCTGATGCGCCGCGCCGCTTCCTTCAACAAGATGTCACCCATGAAGTGGCCCATGCTGTCATTGACGTCCTTGAAGCGGTCCAAGTCCAGAAACATCAATGCCACATGCCGACCATGCCGAAAAGCCTTTTTGATTTCCTGATTGAGCCGGTCTAAAAACATATTGCGATTCGGCAAACCGGTCAGCGGATCGAAATTGGCTTGCCGCCAAATCAATTCCTCGGATTTTTTGCGTTCGGTAATATCCGCGATCAAGGCCACCCGCCTGTGCACACCGCCGCTCTCATTCAGAATGGAGTTGATGGTGACCCACTGGATGCAATCCTCGCCGTTCTTACGGCGGCCGCTGATTTCGCCTGCCCACTGTCCGTGGGTATTGATCACCCGCAAGACGGTTTTATAGAAAGCCTGATCATGCGGCTCTGCGGTGGTACCGACAAAGGCCCGGCCTATCACTTCGTCCGCCAAATAACCGGTTACCGTAGTAAATGCCGGGTTGACTGTGATGATAGTACCCGTGGCATCGGTAACCATCATCGCTTCGCTACTGTTCAAATACACCAAGGCCGCCAGTTGCATTTCCTCTTCGGCGCTTTTCCGCGCGGTGATGTCCTCGTACACCCCCAACACGCCAATGGTCTGTTGCTGCAAATTACGTAAGGGCACTCTTGAGGTTCTCAAATGCATGGTTTTACCTGCCGGACCCATTAGCGTTTCTTCGTAATTCAATTTTGCTGTATTACTCTCGAGTACCTGCTTATCGTCTGCTCGATATAAGTGCGCTAGATCTCGCCAAACCAATTGCTCATCGGATTTACCGATCAATTCGGCGGGGCTCTCTAGCCCGGCATCTTTACTGAAGGCTAAGTTGGCGCCCAGATAACGGTAATTCAGGTCTTTCCAGAATACGCGGCTGGGGATGGTGTTGATGACGGTTTGCAGCATGTTTACCGAATCGGCCAGTTTGTGCATCGCTTCCAAGCGTTCGGAAATATCGCGCAAAATCAGCAATTGATTGCCTGCCAAGCTATCGCCTAATAAGACGATGTCGACCAACACCATCCGGCACCTGCCATCCTTGCAACAGACTTTCAATTCCGCGGTTTGGCTGGACTCGGTAGCGGACTGGGGAACACGCTGATAAGTATGCCAATTAGCGATGACCTGCTGCCGATATTCAGCGTCGGGATGGGCATGCCACCACCATTCCGCCAAAGTCGGAATATCGCTTAGCGCATAACCGAAGGTTTTCACGAAAGCCGAGTTCAAATAATTAATATTGCCTTGGCTATCATGCAAAGCATAGGCAATCGGCGACTCTTCGATAATGGCGTGAAATTTGGCCTCACTAACGGACAGCGCCTGATGCGCTTGATAGAGCCGCTGGTAAGGCAGTTGGATGCTGTTGAGGAAAACCGAACGGTAAATCAACCCATAGGCGATCAACTTATAGGCATGCCCGAGCAAAATATACAAATCGGTGACGCTGGCATAAAAGGTCGCGAACAACTCGCTCATGGCCATGATCGCAGCAGCCGCAGCCAAACCGGCGGGATCGTAGGTATGTTGACGGCGGGTTTGGAGTAAATAGGCGATGGCGCTGGCAGCATAGACGCCGGCCAATACATATTCGCAGGATTTTTTAAAAGGCGTTAAACCATCAACTGCATTAAAGGTGCGCGGCAACCAATCTTGATGGAAAAACACCAGCCAGCAACTGAGGACAATATAGACCAGCACACCGCTCAGCATCAACGCACGCGATACCGGTGTTATTGGCCGGTTTGGCAGCAACCATCCCATCACCAGACCTATCGCTGCAACCCCACGGGCCATTAGCCAAAAAGCGATGGCTTTTTCCGGATCGCTCTCGGTGATAAAAGCCGGCATGCCGCTGAAAGACAGGGTATGCATTAAATCGAGGACCGCCACCCCCAAGAAGCAGCAGGCCAGCATCAGGAATCCGGCGGAGTTTTCCTTTTGATAAACGCTCCAACCCACCGCGAAAACCAATGCAGAAATCACGATGGAAAAACCTTCCATCAAGGTATGCACGCCCAAGGTGTGGCTGACGAACGGCCATAAGTGGTCTGCTAGCGGAAAATACAAGCTAAGCAACTGCGCAAGTAAAAGTAGTAGCACCGTCCAAAGCAGAGGCCTGGCCTGGTTTTGTTCGCTATATTGCTCCACAGTGTTCCCTTGCTGTTTGCCGGTCTGCCAACATTATGTAGACTTAAGTCTGTTGGCGGCTAGTGTTATTGTTATGTTTTGTCGATGCTGCTATGGGTACTGTAAATTCATCAGCGGGCTCATTCAATACGCTAAAGCTCGCCAATGTTGCCTAAGTTTGTCGATTTGCCCAACGTCCAGTTGCGCGGTGCGGGAATGCTCCCGGCATAAGGCTCCGCGAAAGCCCAAATAATCCGGACCTAACTGCACTAAACCCGGGACATCGTCGACGCGCAAGGAACCGGCCAAGCCACTCAGCAACCCCAGGCTAGCGACTGTATCGACAAAAAGTTGCAATTCGTCCAGCGTCATCAACCGCGTCAATGAACCGAGTTGTTTATTGGCGGTATCCAGCATCACGCCGCGAAAACCGGCCTGGGCTAAAGCATCAATCATCGCAAAATCCGGGCGCGTATCGGCAAACAATACCGCCACCAGGGCCACGCCCCGCGTGGCAATCGCCTGTAAACCATCAAGGCAGGCCTGCCAGTCGCCGCCGGGAAAAAACCCGATTTTCACGTAATTCACCCCGGTAGCCGCCATGGCTTGCACGGCCGGCAGGACCAATTCCGGCTGCATCGGTAAATCGCCGATAGTGGCACTAACGCAGCTACCCGGTTGCAACTGGCGGACAATCTCGGCAACCTCGGCTACATCCAAAGCACCCAAAGCACCGCGAGCCGGTTGTTTTAAATCGATAATATCGACGGCGGCGGCTTCGACCAACAGCGCTTCCGCCAAACTATTCACGCTTGCCAGCATCGCGGTCATACTTGCGCTCCCCGGCGATGTTGTTCAATTGCCGCCATCAACCAATCCCAAGCCTGACGCTCCCGCTCACCGGCGGTTTTATCCAGGCCGATGCGCAAATAATCCAGCTCGGCTTGAATTTTCTCCCAGGGCAATCTATCCAGCCGGCTGATCAAAATCGCCGCTTCCAGCACTGAATATTGCGCCCGATTAAAGCCTTGAAATGGTTTGTGGTTGACCTTATGCACGGCCCGGCAAAACAATTTCGGCCGAGTGTCGTCGTTTTCGATTCGAACCAATTTCAGTTCGGTATGCGCCAAAGTGTCGGCCAAATAATACCCCGCGATTTGCTGGGCCGGCAATAAGGGCCAATCTCGACGGCCGGTCAGGCAACCGGCAAAAATCCGCACATCGTCGCAATAATTGATGACGGCGGTTTCGGTTGCCAGCAGATTATCCAGTGTGGTCGAGGGCCGAAACGGCAAGATAATGTATTGATCTTGTTCAACATGCACCCCCATCGGCGCGATGTGCGTATCGCCTTGCAGATTGACGGTGGTGACGAGGGTTTCTTGAATCATGGTGGTTTAGGTCTATCCTGAAGCGTGAAATGTTGCCGGTTTACCGGCAAACCAACGCGCAATTTTAATCTCGCCGGCTACCCTTGGGGATTTTTTTTCCAGCCGGCGCCTGCAGGATGCAACTTCGATCAACATTAACCAGGCCACACGCTTATGCACGCCATAGATATTGCCGACTTATCGATTTTGCTGATTGAACCTTCGACCACGCAATTAAAAGTCATCATGCAGCATTTACGCGACGAAGGCATTGCCAAAATCGAAGGGGTGTCCAATGCCGCGGCGGCGCTGGAAAGCTTGCATAATCACCGCCCGGATTTGATTATCAGCAGCCTATATCTGCCGGATATGATGGCTACCGAACTGGTCGAGCATCTGCGCGGTGACGAAGCCCTGAGTCATGTCCCCTTCATGCTGATTTCCAGCGAATCGAGTTTCGCGGTACTCGACACCATCCGCCAAGCCGGCGTAGTGGCTATTTTGCCCAAGCCGTTTGCGCATGACGATTTAAAAAACGCCTTACGGGCGACCATCGAGTTCATCGATCCGCAAGAAATCAGCCTGGAACATTACGACATCGAAAATGTGCGGGTATTGGTGGTTGACGACAGTCCGCTGGCCCGCAAGCATATCAGCCGGGTGTTGAACAATATGGGTATCGTCAAAATCACCCAAGCCCATGACGGTAAGGAAGGCGTGGACATATTCAGCCGGGATCAGAACGCGTTCGAGCTGATCGTCACCGACTACAATATGCCGGTGATGGACGGTCAGCAATTGATCAAAACCATACGCCAGGATTTGGGCAATTCCATCGTGCCGATCTTGATGGTCACCAGCGAAGAAAACGAAACCCGCCTCAGCAATGTCCATAAAGCCGGCGTCTCGGCGATTTGCGACAAACCCTTCGACCCGCAAACCGTGAAGGAAATGCTGTTTCGGGTGCTGGAACCGGATTGAAGCTTGCATGCACCAGCTTGCTGAAGCTTTATCTTGTTTAACCGTTCCGCCCGCTAGTAATTAACAGCCCTTGCCATAACTCCTCTTTACCTGCGCGTCTGGCAAGTGTTTGCTCCGGGCAATCGCTTGCCCAGCCTAAGTTTGAACACATAAAACCCGCCTAACCGCTCAAAGCCGCTAGCGTGCAAGCGGCAGTTTTTATAGCTGCCGGATAGTTGCGCTAATCCCATCAAGCGCACTATACTGCTTATAAAAGCAGTAACCATAAAGACAGCATGAAACCACTCACCGACCGCCAACAAGACATCCTGACCTTTATCGAGCGTAGCCTATTACAGGATGGCTTTCCGCCGACCATCGCCGAAATCGCCGCTGCCTTTGGTGTGCGCTCCACCAATAGTATTCGCGGCCATTTGCAGGCTCTGGCGCGCAAGGGCGCGATCGAACTGGTGCCTGCCGCTTCGCGCGGCATCCGCTTGCTGAAAGCGACACCCAGTCCCGAGCAAGGCCTGCCCCTGGTTGGCCGAGTGGCGGCGGGTCAGCCGATTCTGGCCGAAGAACATATCGAGGGTTATTGCCGGCTGGGACCGGAGTTGTTCGATCACCGCGCCGATTATCTGCTGCGAGTGCAAGGCATGAGCATGCGCGATGCAGGCATTTTGGACGGCGACTTATTAGCCGTGCAACGCACGCCGGAAGCCCGCAACGGCCAGATCGTCGTGGCGCGAATTCACGATGAGGCTACGGTAAAACGGCTACGCCTGGAAGGTGTCAAAGCTTTTCTGGAACCGGCTAATCCGGATTTCGCCATCATTGAAGTCGATTTACAGCGCGAGCAATTGGTAATCGAAGGCGTGGTGGTCGGCGTGATTCGCAGCGGGCTATGAATGCAACTTCCCTGGATCAGCTGTTACGCGCCCAGACCGGGATTTGGCGCGGATTGCATTCGCAAAATCAAAACTGGCGAACAATTGCCAGCGGTTTTGCGGAGTTGGATGCCTTGCTGCCCGGTGGCGGCTGGCCGCTGGGCGGTGTACTGGAAATTCTATCGCCCTTGGGCATCGGCGAACTAAGCCTGTTGCTGCCGGCTATGGCCTCCCTGTCTCAAAGCAAGCGCTGGATAGCCTGGATCGCGCCGCCGCAGCAAGTCTATGCACCCGCCTTATTACAGGCAGGCATTGATGCAAGCTATGTTCTGGTAGCGGATTGCCGGCAAGAAGCGGACATTCCCTGGAGTCTGGAAAAACTGCTGCGCAGCGGCCGCTGCGGTATGGCCTTGGCCTGGCCTCGCCGGCTCAGCGACCATCAAATCCGCCGCTTACAACTGGCCGCAGAAGCCGGCTCGGCGCTGGCAGTGCTATTTCCAAAACAGCGCAGCGGCAGCGGTTACACGGCATTGCGCCTGGAAGTCAGACCCGCAAAAACCGGTCTGGCCTTGCACATTTTAAAGGCGCGCGGCAGCTTGCAACGCGCCTCCTTAACCTTGGCACTATAAGACCGGCATGGCCGCCACTGCCAGAGCATTATCGCCAACGCCGCAGAAGCCGGCCGCACTTGGCGTCAAACCCAACGCAGCCGATAAGCAACTTTGGCTATGCGCGTATTTTCCTGACTTGACTTTGACCGCACTACATCTGGATTTAGGTCAGGCCGTCGCCAGTGCGATGCCGTACAAAGGCCAGACTCGCCTGCATACGGTCTCGGCGCCGGCCCGGCAAGCCGGCGTCGAGTCAGGCATGACACCCGCCGCCGCTTTAGCCCTGTGTCCCGGCGTGAGCATTCATAACCGCGACCCATTCGCCGAACGCCAGGTATTACAACAACTCGCCGAAATTGCCCTGGATTTCAGCCCCTGGGTCAGTTTGGATCAGCCGGACTGCCTGCTGCTGGAAATTCGCTCCTGTCTAACCCTGTTCGGCGGTATAGAGCGCTTACAAGATAAGCTAAGAACGGCATGGCAAACCACCAGGCATCGTCCACTCATTGCCATTAGCCCGACCCCCACCGCCAGCAACTTGCTGGCAAGACTCAGCCTGGAAACCACCATCACCGCCCCCCAGGCCTTGTGCTCGGCACTGGGCCCGCTGCCCATCGCCGCTCTGGCGTTGGACGATAGACTCTTACATCGGCTATTGCGCACCGGCATTCGCCAACTCACCGATCTGTGGCGACTGCCGCGCGACGGTTTAGCCAAGCGCTATGGTGCCGGGTTATTGCAACAACTGGACAGACTCGCCGGCCAGCAGACTCAAATATTACAGGCATTCCATAGTCCGCCGTGCTTCCAGGCCAGTCGAGAAATGCCTATCGAGCTGGAACGCATCGAACATTTTTTCCCGGCCATCGAACAACTGGCCGGCGAATTTGCCGCGTTTCTAAAAACCCGCGATGCCACTACATTAGGCATCACGCTGGAACTGCAGCATCACGGCCGCCCGGCCACGTGTTTGGCATTGGATTTTCGCGCCGGTAACCGCGATCCCAAACACTGGTGCGGTTTGCTGTCCGAAAAACTGGAACGCTCGCCGTTGCCGGCCCCGGTGCTGGCTATCGGCCTTCTCAGCGCAGCCATAGTGCCGTTTCAGCCGGAACGCTTCAGCCTATTCCACGACCACGAGAAGCCGGACAGTAACGCCGAATGGCAAGCCGTTTTGGATCAGTTACAGGCCAGACTGGGCCATAAAGCCTTGAAATTTCCCGGTACGCAAGCCGACCACCGCCCGGAACGTGCCATGATCGACCAGCCAAACTGGCTGACCGCCAATCCCGATTTAGCGCCACGGCCTTTGTGGCTGCTGGCTAATCCCGAACCGGTGCGGCTAAACGGCCTTAGCCTGCTATCGTCGGCGGAACGCATCGAGTCCGGCTGGTGGGACGACCAGCCGATCCGCCGCGACTATCACAGCGCCCAAGATCAACGCGGTCGCAAGCTGTGGGTGTATCGCGATTTAAACGCCAGACACCAGTGGTTTCTACATGGCCTGTTCGGATGAGGCCCTCACGCCAAACCTCGGCTTTGCGGAATTACACTGCCTGTCCAACTTTAGCTTCCTGCGCGGTGCCTCGCATCCGGAAGAACTGGTCGAGGAAGCCGCCCGGCTGGGTTACCAGGCGCTAGCGCTGACCGACGAATGCTCGCTGGCCGGCGTGGTACGCGCGCATCTGGCAGCCAAGAAACACAATATCAAGCTCATCATCGGCAGCGAGTTTGTCTTGGACGACGGCCTGAAACTGGTCTTGCTGGCGACCGACAGAAGTAGCTACGGCAACCTGTCCGCGCTAATCACCCTGGCCCGCCGCCAAGCCGAAAAAGGCCGCTATCGGCTAACCCGATCCGATTTAACCGAACACTTTCCGCAAGGCTGTCTGGCCATCTGGTTAGCCAACGATCAATTCCAGACAGATGACGGCCGATGGTTGCAACAGCTGTTTGCCAACGATCTATGGCTGGGAATCGGCCTATTTCTATCCGGCCGCGACGAAATCCATTGCCAACAAGCGACAGCCGTAGCCCGGCAACTCGATATTCCAATTGTCGCCTGCAACGACGTGCATATGCACCATCGCTCGCGCCGCGCCTTACAGGACACGCTCACCGCGATTCGCCTAAGCCAGCCTTTATCGCAACTGGGCTACGCCTTGTTCGCCAACGGTGAACGGCATCTACACCCCCTGCCCCGGCTAGCCGAGCTTTATCCAGCGGCATGGTTGCAACAATCGTTAATCATTGCCGAACGCTGCCAATTTTCGCTGGACGAATTGCGCTACGAATATCCGCAAGAACTGGTGCCGGATGGGTATACGCCCACTTCCTGGCTGCGGCATTTGACCGAAACCGGCATACAAAACCGCTGGCCGCTTGGCGAGCCGGCAAAAGTTCGTGAACAAATCGAGCACGAGTTAGCGCTGATTGCCGAGCTGGCTTACGAGCCGTATTTCCTGACCGTACACGACATCGTCAGATATGCCCGCGCACAAGGCATCCTCTGCCAAGGCCGTGGTTCGGCGGCCAATTCGGCGGTGTGCTTTTGTTTAGGCATCACAGAAGTCGATCCGGGCCGGATGAATCTGTTGTTCGAACGCTTCTTGTCTCGCGAGCGTAACGAACCGCCGGACATTGATGTCGATTTTGAACACGAACGCCGCGAGCAAGTGATTCAATATATCTACCAAAAATACGGCCGGCATCGCGCCGCGCTGGCTGCCACGGTGATTACCTACCGCACCCGCAGCGCGGTGCGCGACGTCGGTAAAGCCTTGGGACTGAACCCGGCACAAGTAGAACGCCTGGCCGATAGCGTGGATAGATGGGACGGCTATCAATTGATGCCGGAATCTTTAAAAGCATGCGGTTTCGATCCGGACAGCCCCATCGTGCAACGTCTGGCCTTACTGGTTCAGCAAATCAAAGGCTTTCCGCGCCATCTCTCGCAACACGTCGGCGGCTTCGTGATCGCCCGCGATGATTTATCCCGATTAGTGCCAGTGGAAAATGCCGCGATGGCCGATCGCACCGTGATCCAATGGGAAAAGGACGATCTGGAAGCGATGGGCCTGTTGAAGGTGGACGTACTGGCATTGGGCATGCTCAGCGCGATACGTAAAGCGCTGGAATATCTCGGCCAATATACCGGCCGGGCCTGGACCCTGGCCGACATTCCCGCCGAAGACCCCGCGGTTTACGCGATGCTGCAACAAGCCGACAGCATCGGCGTGTTTCAAGTCGAGTCGCGTGCACAAATGACCATGTTGCCACGCCTGAAGCCGGCCAATTATTACGATCTGGTCATCGAAATCGCCATCGTCCGTCCGGGGCCGATTCAGGGCGAAATGGTGCATCCTTACCTGGCCCGGCGCAAAGGCTTGGAGCCCGTGGAGTACCCTAGCCCGGAAGTTAAAGCCGTTTTAGAACGCACGCTGGGCATCCCTATTTTTCAGGAGCAAGTCATGCAACTAGCGATGGTCGCCGCCGGTTTCACTGCCGACGAAGCCGATCAACTACGGCGAGCGATGGCGGCCTGGAAGCGTAAAGGCGGTCTGGAACCTTTCGAGCGCAAATTGCTGGACGGCATGCGGGCACGCGGTTACAGCGCTGAATTCGCCCAGCGGATATTTCAACAGATCAAGGGCTTTGGCGATTACGGCTTTCCGGAATCGCATTCCGCCAGCTTCGCCTTGCTGGCTTATGTGTCGGCCTGGTTGAAACGCCATCATCCGGCGGCGTTTTGCTGCGCCTTGCTGAACAGCCAGCCGATGGGCTTTTACGGGCCGTCGCAACTGGTGCAGGATGCGCGGCGGCATGGTGTGGAGGTCAGGCCGGTAGATGTGCAAACCAGCCAGGTAGAGTGCTCACTGGAATTTCCCGCATACGCCGCGCCCGCCTTACGTTTGGGTTTTAATCAGGTCAAAGGTTTATCGGCAATCGCAGCAAGCAAGATTGTCCAACCCCGCAGCGCTAAACCGTTTACCAGTGTCACCGATCTGGCCGCGCGCGCCGGTCTGGATCGGCAAGATTTGGAACACCTAGCGGCGGCCGATGCGTTAAAAACCCTGGCCGGTAACCGGCATCGGGCCTTTTGGGCCGCTGGCGGTGTGGAAATCGCCACGCCGGTATTTGGCGTAGCGGAGATTGCCGAAGCCACGCCGCTACTAAAAGCGCCCAAGCCGGGCCAGGAGGTATTGGCCGATTACGCCAGCACCCGGCTCAGCCTGCGCGAACACCCGCTGGGTCTGCTGCGCGAGCGCTTGCGCCGCCGCGGCGTCACCACTGCCGCCTCTTTATGGCAACGCCGTAACGGCAGCATCGCTCAAGTCGCCGGTCTGGTGATCTGCCGGCAACGGCCGATGACCGCCGCCGGCGTGACTTTTGTCACCCTGGAAGACGAAACCGGACAGGTCAATCTGGTAGTCTGGCCCGCCACTGCCCTCGCTCAACGTAAACCCTTGCTGAAAGCTCGCCTGTTATCGGTGACCGGCACCATTCAGCAGGAAGACGGTGTACTGCATCTGGTGGCCGGCAAGCTGGAGGATTGGAGCAGTTGGATAGGCGATTTGGAAACTAAATCCAGGGATTTTCATTGAAATCTTGAGCAACTCCCAGGACCTTCCCCCCGTTGCGCGGCTCAGGGCTATTCTTCAAGTTCAAGCTGTTTGGCTATTCGTGCTTCGAAAGCGGCAAAACGTTTATCCAATTCCCGTAGCGCCTCCGCCTTTTCCTGGTCATGCAAAAAAGCGTAATCGATACTGTTGTAAACCACGGCCTTCAATTCCTCGTAAGAAGGTTTGTAACGACTGGTAAACAACAGATATTCGTTGCTTAAATTGTTGCGCGACACCCCGGCGTCATCGGTGGAAATCACATAAGGCACGTGATAGCGCCGATATAACAGCAAGGGATGAGCCTCGTATTCCACCCCCAAAATAAACGCATTGCTGGTCAGATTGATCTCGACCGCCACGTCGCCGGTTTTCATCTGTTCCAACAATGGGTAGGCATCGGCTTCATGCACAATGTCCACCGCGTGGCCGATGCGCCGCGCGCCAGCAATGTTTAGCGCTTCGTTGATATGGCTCTTCAAGCCTTCCGGCGGCACCATACCCAACACCAACTCACCGGCATGCAGGGACAGCTTGGTTTCGGGAAAGTGCTGCCGCAAAAAACGTAGCATTTTCATATGCAAGCTATAGTCGCGCATCGCGATATAGCCGTTTTCCGGTCCCACCAAATTAACGCCAACAATTAAAGCCGAATGCTTGGTGGCGGCGAAAGCGGCATACAAACCGGAAAACACCTTGGCCGGAGCACTGTTGCGCGAGACATAGGTCTGAAAGCGCAGCGTAAAGTTGCCATCGTTGATACCGGCGGCCGCTTGTGCATGGGAGACGGCATACTCCTCGACGGCGGCCTTGGCTGCCGGGTCGCTTGCCAGAAAATCGAAATAAGCCTGAAAGGCCGCTTCCATTTCCAGATCGGTGCTGTCGGCGTTTAGGGCATTGAGTGTCTTTGCCAGCGCCGGGTTATCGATGGCCGGCGCGCTTTTCAGCATGGTTTCCAAATACAACACGTTTTCGGCTATAGCCCGTTCCTTAAGCGCCTGCAAACCTGCTTGATAGGAATAGTCCGACACCGAACCAAAGAAACCGAATGTGTCGAAAAACTGTTGGTCCGGCGGGGATTGTTCGTGAAAGTGGTTGGCAAAATCTTTATCCGACCAGCGCTTCAGCAGATCGCGGTAGAAAGCCGAATATTTTTTTTGGGTCCGCAGTTCGCCCGCGCTGACACACGTGCCTGACTTCCAATGCTTGACCACCTCGTATTTAGCCACCGAATCCGGCTCCGCTTTGGTGCCGCCTTGGCAGGCATTGTCCAAGCAAATACAAAAACGGCTTTTATCCACCCAATCCAGATAAGTCTCGGCATACAGCGCACCCGAATAATGGTGGTGAAGATCGCCGCCCTTGGGCAATTGATTGGTAAACAGGGTCAATTCGGCGATGCTGGGTATCGCGCCGGAGATCAGCTCGTGATAGTAATCACGCGTTGCCTGATAATTCAAATCCGGCACGGATTGGACAACCAGGCTTTCGCCGGGAGCCTCCGCCAAATCGGCATGATTGGCACACCCGGAAACCAGAAAAACAGCTGCCAGAAAGGTAAACTTTAGGGTTGAGATCATCCGCCAAATTGCCATTTTTCTAACCGCCCCGGTATAAAAACCTGCTGGAATTGGAACAAACATCGAAAATCGGCCCATGGTAAGCCATCCTGATTTCCAAAGACTAGCCAATTGTTTCAAAGGGTGTTTTACCAAGCCGGACAAAGGGGCACTAATCCGAGTAGCCAGTGAAATCGGTTTGGGAACAAAAACCGCCCTTATTGGCCCACGAACCCAAATCTTTGCGCCGGGGTGCTTTTCAATCAGGTACTTACAGGAACAACGCTTATGCTTAGCTGCTAAGCATCAACTAATCTTTAATTTCATAACCTTAGCAAATCCGACAACCGGTAACACAAGTTTGTTAGACTGCACACTCAATCAACCAATCCCCGCGCGGGAGGACTGTGCCATGACCAAAGATGAACTGCTAGCGAAAATTAATACTTCGATTGACGAACAGCAAGTGAAATTGGAAGAGCTAAAGCAAAAAGCCCTAGACGAATCCCACGAGGCGCTGGATGATGTCCGCGCGGCAATCGCCGAGCTAGAGCCAAAATTGGACCAAGCCAAGGCTAAAGCCGAAGAAATCGCTGCCGTCGCCGACGAAACCTGGGACGATGTTAAAGAAAGTTTTGAAAGTGGCTGGAAAGAATCCGCCGCAAAACTGGAAGAAGGCTGGCACAGTTTCACGGACAAGTTGAAATCCTTCCTGTCTTGATCCGCGCTTAATGCACTACCCCAAAAATGCCGTTCTTCGTTAGGTTAGAGACCTTTAAGCTGGGTTTCCGCTATCGCTCCTACCCAGCCTACGCAATATAAATTTGCGGACGGTTTGTCCCGTATGCCGCGCCGAGTACCGCAGCTTTTGATAGGAATAGCCCGTAGGGGTGCGGCATGGATGCCGCACGTTGCCGAAGGGGCAGGAAGCCCCTTCGGCAACCCCTAGCAAAAGCGAGGAACGCAGGAGTTAAACGGCATCCGGGCCGCCTTTTCTTTGGATACTTTCTTTTGGCGGAGCGAAAGAAAGTATCTCGCCCGCCGGTGCGAGAACCGGCATTCAAAATAAACCTCGCGATAGCGAAACATTGTTTACGTAATCCGCCAATCGCGTGAGGACATGCGCATCGACCGAAAAACAAGACACTTTATTCTTCGGAATAGAGTGGCATTGTTTTTGACTTTCAAAAACTACCAACTATAGTGAGTTGCGAGCAACCTTTGCAGCAACTTTGCTGGTAATCGTTTTGCAAGTGCCGACCGAGCTCCCATCAGCAATTCAATGCCGTGTAAGCATAATCTCAAGCCATTTAGAGCAGAAAAATGTTGAAGAATTTTTTTAAGAAAAAAGTTACGACAATTGAGACGGAAACTAACTATCCAGCGGTCAATCTCACACCAACCGACTTAGAAGAACTCAAAAAGATATTAAGAGCGGCACTTCCGAATATCCAAGCAGAAAATAACCCGCTTGCTTGGTCTTGGGATCCGGACTTATGGGTGTCCGGCAAATTGCATTACCTAATCCCGCACGAGGTCGCTACTACAAAGGATATTGCCGAATTTCTAAGATATATCCGTACCGCTTCACTGATTTTTCCAGGAGGACCATTCATTTGGGATCTCAATTCGCTGGACAATTTAGTGTTTCTACCAACGAGCCACGCGGAACGAAAGCAAAAAACCGGTATCTTTGCCGCAATTTATTCGGCTAGCGACGAACCATACCAAGCCTACTGCCAATTCGTGGCAGAAATTCTAAGAAACATCAAGAACAACCATGACGAAACCTTAGCCAATACCGAGAACAGCGTGCAAAGACGAGCATTGGCCGCTATGAGATCGGCGGCTCAAATTTTGGATTTTCAACGTAGTTTGCGTGCAGGACTTGTCAGCACAAGTCCCGAAAACGTCAAATACTTCCTAAGCGATACCGACGAACTCTTGTTCGGCAGGCCTGATAGGCCGGCAACCGTAAAGGTCAAATTCCAACAAGAATCGGTATCTGTGGTGCTCCCGCACTACGTGCGTATTTCTAAAACGCCCGCCGACCAGATCGAGGCAACCTTTGGCGAGGATTACATCTGTAGGCTTGAAATTTCGAGAGTCCACTCAGATGGTCCGGAATATCCCGAAGAATTTGGAGTATATCTGGTCAAACAATCTGCGGAAAAGCAAGGGATGACGGTCAACTACTCTGCCGACGGCAAGGCGATAATTCCCGTCCCGCCTTTAATAAAACAAGTACGCGACCAACTGCTTCAGGTTTTTCACTTCACTATTGGCACAAAGCGAAGCGTATTCACCATGACCCTGACGTGTCCTCCGCTACAAAATCTTCCAGAACAAGAAAAGACTCGAATCAACCAAATCATTAATGGGGTGATCGCAACGCTGACCGAAGAGAATCCGACCTCAAAACTCCACTGAACTATTAAGATCATCGCGTCGCAGCGGACACGGCTTCCGATTGCAGCATCGATTAGTTCAACGCGACTACAACCCCACAAACTCCATCAAAGCCGCCAATTCCTTAGCCTCCAATTCATAAAACGAATGCGCCCTAACCCGCTCCGGCAAGGTAACATCGCCGTAGCGAACCCGGATCAAGCGGCTGACTTTAACCCCCTGCGATTCCCATAAACGCCGCACCAAACGATTCCGCCCTTGCTTCACCGTGGCATAAAACCATTTATTGGCACCTTCGCCGGCGTAGAAGCTGACGTCTTCGAAATGCGCGGGGCCGTCGTCCAGTTCCACGCCTTGTTTCAGGCGCGCCAGCATCGCATCGTCGACTTCGCCCAATATCCGCACCGCATATTCGCGCTCGACCTCCTGGGACGGGTGCATCAAGCGGTTGGCCAATTCGCCGTTATTGGTAACTAAAATCATACCGGAGGTATTGATGTCCAGACGGCCAACCGCTATCCAGCGGCCGACTTGCAGGCGCGGTAGTTGGGTGAAGATCACCGGGCGGCCTTCCGGGTCGCGGCGGGTAACCAACTCGCCTACCGGTTTGTGGTACACCAGCACCCTGGTCGGTTGCTCAGCGTATTTTTCCCATTTCACGACCCGGCCATTGATTTGCAGATGGTCGTCCGGCTTTAAGTGGTAACCCGGTTGCACCGGGTTGCCGTTGACGGTGAGCTTGCCCTCTTCTATCCAGCGCTCGATTTCCCGACGCGAGCCGACGCCGGCCCGCGCCAGTAGTTTCTGGATGCGCTCGCCGCCGGCTGGCGCGGCTTTAGTGGAGGGTAAGCTTTTCGGTGCCGAGGCCGGCTTCGGCTTGTGGGTCGAACTCGGTTTCCGCGGCTGCGGTTTCTGGCTCCGTTTGTCCTGCGGGGCTGACGGGTTGTTCGATCTCGGCGGTTTGCGGTCTTTCACTGTGGTCCTGCTCGGGTTGCGGTTGAGGCGAGTTGCCGAAATCGAAATTGACGATTTCTTCCAGCGTCGGTAATTCGCTCAATGAGGTTAAATTGAAATAATCCAGAAATTGCTTGGTGGTGCCGAATAAAGCCGGCCGGCCCGGTACTTCCTTATGGGCGATGACGCGAATCCACTCCCGTTCCAACAGGGTTTGAATGATGGAACTGCTGACGCTGACACCGCGAATATCCTCGATTTCGCCGCGCGTCACCGGCTGGCGGTAGGCGATAATCGCCAAGGTTTCTAAAAGCGCGCGCGAATAACGGGCCGGCTTTTCCTCGAATAAGCGGGTGACATAAGGCGAGAGGCCCTCGCGCACCTGAAACCGGTAGCCGCTGGCCAATTGCCGCAGGCCGATGGGTCGGTCAGCGTAGTCGCGGGCGATTTCATCCAGGGCCATTTGTACCGACAAGGTATCGGGTTGTTCCAACTCCGGAAAGGTTTCCTGAATCTGCCTGATCGTCATCGGCCGATTAGCGGCAAACAAAATGGCTTCCACGATGCGCTTGGTGTTCATGTCGCACTCTTTAGTTATTTCAGGCAGTAGACGGTGGCGTTCGACCACGATGGGTTGGTAAGTACTGGCGCGAATAATCTCGGCCCAACGCCGCGGTAAGCGGCTTGCGCGCCTAGACTCGCTAACGGCCGCAGCCTCCGGCATGGGCAGTTGCCAGCTACTCTGCCAACCCGACTGCAAGCGCACCGCGTGCCTAGGGGACGTTGGCAAAACCACCGGCTTGCTTGGTTCTTGGATGTGAACAACCGCGACGCGCGGCTCGCTGGACCAGTTAGCCGGCAAACGCACGGCTCGACGCTTGACCGGCACGAATATCGTAACCGGCTCGGGCTTGATGCGAGGCTTGCGGGGCGCTCTGGGTTTGGCCGTGGGAATAACATCATCAACGACGGTTTCGGCTAGCTGCGGATCAGTCCCCGGTGCCGCTATCGACGCGGATTCTGACGTGGATGCCGGCGTAGGGTTCGGACTGGAAGATGTCGATGATGCGTTCCTTGGAGAGTTCAAGGATGGCAAGAAACGCGACAACCACTCCGTTTTTTCCTTCACTTCGGGTAAAACACGCTGCGAAAGGGAGCTGATTTGCTCCGTTAAGTTTTTCCAAAATGGCTGCCATTCGTTCACGGACTGATAGGGGTTCTTTGGTTATTTGATGGTGGGTAAGCCTCTCGGCGCGCTTCAGTATGTCCTGGAAGGCCAGCAGCAGTTCCTTGAGTTGCACATCCGGCAAAATTTGCTGTACATCCACGGTCGAAGTGTCAACGCCAAATTCAAAGGTGTCGCGCTCGTTTCGCGGCAGCTGGTCGATTTCTTCCGCCACTTTTTTGATCGCTTCGTATTCCTGCAACTTGCGGATCAAAAACGCTCGCGGGTCTTCCTCTTCTTCCTCGCTTTCCGGCTGTCTAGGCAACAACATCCGCGATTTGATCTCCGCCAGCAATGCGGCCATTACCAGATATTCTGCGGCCAGCTCCAGACGCAGATTTTCCATCATGTCGATATAGGCAATATATTGCCGGGTAATCTGGGCGATGGGGATGTCGAGAATATCCAGATTCTGCCGGCGAATCAAATACAACAGCAAATCCAGCGGCCCTTCGAACGCGTCCAAAAATACTTCCAACGCATCCGGGGGAATATAAAGGTCTTCCGGTAAATCCTGATAAGGCTGGCCTTGCACCAACGCCAGAGGCGGCAGCGCGGCTTCAACCGGTAATGCTACTTCGTTCAAAACTACATGCCCGCCAAACTAAAAAATAATTGTTGGGCGTAGTACATCGGATAAGCCAGCAAATATTGCAACACGTCGGTAGCGAGTAATATCAACAAAAAAATAAAACCAAACCGTTCCAAACGATTGTATTGCCAGGCCCAATAATCCGATAGCACCCCGGACAAAATCCGGCTGCCGTCCAACGGCGGAATCGGCAAAAGATTGATCAAAGCCAAAACCAAATTGATGCTGATGCCGGCGACACCGCTGTAAATTAACGGGAAGGAGATATATTCGATTTCCAACATCACACCGATTCTAGCCAGCAAAGCCCAGGCCATCGCCATCAATAGATTGGAAAGGGGGCCGGCTACCGCCACAATCGCCATCGCTTGGCGCGGCTTTTTAAACGCGCGCGGATCGACCGGCACCGGCTTGGCCCAACCGAACACGAAGCCAGTAAAGGTAAGCAATAACAAACCGGGGATAATCAGCGTACCCAGCACATCGATATGTTTGAGAGGATTCAGCGTTAAGCGGCCTTGATCGGCAGCGGTGTTATCGCCCAATTTCTTCGCGACCCAACCGTGTGCCACCTCGTGACCGGTGATCGCAAAAATCACCGGCAGAATCCACACCACGATCCTTTGTATCAGAGTTAATTCGTCCATCATGGCTTTTACTCCAACATCGGCGCAATACCGATACCTTGCCGAACAATGTCAATCGACTTGTCGCCGCAAGCGATGACGGTCGTGGGTTGATATTCGATCACGCCCACGTCTATCACCAGGGCCAACTCTTTTTCCAGCCGCTTTCTGATTTCGTAAGGATCGGCCAAAGGCTCGTCATCACCGGGCATCATCAACGTGGAGGTCAATAATGGTTCGCCCAGCTGCTCGACCAAGGCTTGCGCCACCGGATGGTCGGTGATTCTGACGCCTATGGTTTTCTTTTTCGGATGTTGTAAACGGCGCGGCACTTCGCGCGTGGCATCCAGCAAAAACGTAAATGGACCGGGCGTCAGTTTTTTGATCAAGCGATGAGCTTCGTTACCCATTTTGGTAAAGTTGGAAACCTGCGACAAGTCGGTGCACAACAGCGTGAAGTTATGATTATCGTCCAGCCGGCGAAGGCTGCGAATTTGATCCATCGCCGCCTTATCGCCGATCTGGCAACCCAGCGCGTAGGAAGCTTCCGTGGGGTAGGCTATTACACCGCCTTCGCGCAGGATATTGACCGCTTGTTGAATCAAACGCGGCTGCGGGTTCTTCGGATGAATTTCGAAATATTGCGCCATTGGCTAGAAATATCGGCTTGGGTAAAACGACATTGTACCTTAGAAGAGATTAAAAACGTCGCGAGGCAGTTTTAGTAGCGGGTTAGCGGCGCAAATCTTGCTGTCTTTCCGATTGTTTTTTCGCGACTTTATCACGCAGATAAACCGGCATGGCCTGCTCGACCGGCACAGCCAAACCGCTAGCAAATCCATAAGCGCCCAACTGAGCAATACACGCGGCATGCGGCCAAACCTCAACCTCGACACCCAGCACCCGCTCGGCTAAACGCTGGCCCAACTGCTCCGCATAAACGCCCCAGCCGGAGCCTACGCCAAAGCCGGCAAGATCGGGAAAGATCACTTCGCTGGCTGGCGTCACGGCTTCCGCGCCGATCAACTCCGCCAAGCCTAATTCGTTACGTTGATACACACCCCAAAAAATTTCATCCATCCTTGCGTCCATTGCGGTAAAACTCAACTCGGCATCGGCGCGACGATTAAAAAAATCTTGGGCGATGGCCGCCAACGTCGAAACCGGCACCACCGGCAAGTCCGCACCATAGGCAATGCCCTGCACCACGCCGCCGGCTATTCTGACGCCGGTAAACGAACCGGGTCCGCGACTCAAACCGATGGCGTCCAGTTGTTGCGGTTTAAGCTGGGCGTCGGCCATTAATTGATCGATCATCGGCAAAATCAGCTTGGTGTGCTCGCGCGGAGCGACGGCAAATTTTTCGGCGATCTCGCCATCGACAAACAAGGCCGCCGAACAAGCGTCGGTGGAGGTTTCTACTGCCAATAATTTCAACTACTTTCCTCGCTTGCAAAAAACTGCCGCACGTCGGCTATCTCGCGGCTGCGCTTCATCGCCGGCACGCTATCTAGAAACATCTGGCCGTATGAACGCTTTAATAACCTGGGGTCGCAGACCATTAGCACACCGCGGTCGTTGACGTCGCGAATCAACCGGCCCACACCCTGGCGCAACATGATGATGGCGCTGGGTAGCTGATGCTCGAAAAACGGGTTGCGGCCCTGTTTTTCCATTGCATTCATCCGCGCCTTCAACACTGGATCGCCGGGCGAGGCAAACGGCAGTTTGTCGATGATGACGCAGGACAAGGCGTCGCCGCGCACGTCCACGCCCTCCCAGAAGCTGGCCGTCGCCAACAATACCGCGTTGCCCAGTTCCTTGAACTGATCCAGCAACACGCCTTTTGAGCGAGTACCTTGTACCAATATCGGATGATCGAGCTTACCTTCCAGCAATTGCGCGGCGCGCTGCAAGGCTCGATGACTGGTAAACAGGAAGAACGCCCTGCCCCGGCTGGCTTCCAGCACCGGCAAGGCGAACTCGACAATCTTATCGGTAAAGTCCGGGTCACTGGGCTGCGGCAGGCCTTTGGGATGGTAGAACAGGGCCTGGTTTGGGTAATCAAACGGACTCTCCCAACTCTGGCTGAGCGCGCTACTCAAGCCCAAATTCTTGGAAAAATGCACGAAATTGTTGGCCACGCTCAGGGTCGCGGAAGTGAAAATCCAGGTAGCTTTATGCCGGGCCATGAAACCGCGAAATTCCTTGGCAATATCCAGCGGCGTGCGACTGAGCGTGAAAGACTTGCTATAAGTCTCGTACCATTTGATCCACTGCCCGTCCTTATCGTTGATCAGCGTTTCCAGTTGCGCGTCCAGCGCTTCGGCCCTATCGAAGCATGATTCCAAACCCTTGCTGCGCACCGAGGCGCGTTCCAGTTGATCGGTTAAGCGCGCCAATTGCTTTTGCAAGGATTCCAGTGCACCGGCAATTTTCGGATTGGTTTCGATGTCTTGCCAATCGCCGCGGCGCAATTCCAGACCAAACGCCAAGCGCAAATCCTTGACTTCGTGCTGCAGGTCCTCGCAGGCGGTGCGCAGGTCAGGCATATCCTTGGCGTCGGTAAAATACTCGGCTAGGCTGTCTTCGGCCAGATCGACCAATTGTTTGCCGCTAATCGTCACGCCCAAAAAATTGGACGCAGTGTCGGCCAGTTGATGCGCTTCGTCGATGATAACCACCTCGGCATCCGGCAACAGTTCGCCGAAGCCGGTTTCGCGGATCGACCAATCGGCGCACAGCAGATGATGATTGACCACCACGATCTCGGCTTCCTGCGCCTGCTTGCGGGCTTTGGTCAGAAAGCAATCGGCGTAATCGGGGCAGTTTTGCCCCAGGCAGTTGTCGGTGGTGGAGGTGGCGTGAAACCAGACCGGATCGCCATCGTGTACGTCGGCGACTTCCGAGACATCGCCGGCCTTGGTGCGCTTCGACCAAGCCTTGATCTGCGCCAACGCCGCCGCGTCTTCCTGGCTGTAGCCGAATGCGGAATTCAAGGCCTGCTCCAAACGGTAAGTGCAAAGGTAGTTGGCGCGGCCTTTTAACAAGCTGGCTTTGAACGGCCGTCTGCTCAAGGCTTTGCGGATTACCGGCAAATCCTTGTTGAATAGCTGGTCTTGCAGATTTTTGGTGCCGGTGGAGACGATGACTTTTTTGCCGGACAGTATGGCCGGAATCAGATAGGCAAAGGTCTTGCCGGTACCGGTGCCGGCCTCGGCAATCAGGTTTTGCTGCGACTCGATGGCGTAGGCGATTTTTTCGGCCATCTCGATCTGCGCGGCACGCGGCGAATAACCGCTAATAACCTCGGCTAAGGCACCGCCGTCGCCAAAAACATCGGCCAATTTGCTAGCGGCGCCGGCAAGCGCCGTCGTAGAACCCTCAGCCACTAGCGACCGAAAAAGCTATCCGCCTTGGCTTTAGCTTCTCTGGCCCCTTGGGAGTTTTGCTGCATTTGCCGGGCTTCGGCGATCAGCAACCAGCTTTTGCGTTTCAGATCCAGATCACCACCCGCCAGCAGCGCCGCCTTGCCGGCCAATTCTTCCGCGAGTTGCGGTTTGTTCTGTTTGATTCTGAGCTGCGCCAATTTATACGTCAGCGTGGGGTTGCGCGAATCGATGCGTAGCGCCCGTTCCATGACTACCACTGCTGCATCAAGATCTCCGCTATTGCGGCTGCGGTCGGACTCGCTAATTAAAGCTACCACCGCCGGAGGTGTGCCACTGGGGATACGTGCGTCTTCTATGACAAACCTCGGTGCCGGCGCAGTTGCTGTAGCCACCGCCGCGGGAGCCGGTGCCGACAGAGCCGAACTGGCTGGCGCAGGTGGCGGAATATCGGCCGGCGGCATCAAGGGCTCGGCGCGAAAGGTCGGCAGATTCGGTTCATCTTTAAAGTTATTGCTGACACTTTCGATGGGATAGGTGGCAGTATCGGGAGTAGACACCGGTTTTTTAGCCGTGGTTGCGGGTGCTTTGTTTGCCGCCGATTTTTTAGACGGGGCTTTTTTGGCCGGTACGCTGCCGGCCACCGGCGGTTCTGAGCCGGGATTACTACACGCCGTTAATATCAGTAACAGAGGGCACAAAATTAACAGAGATTTTTTTTTCATTTACGATTTGAGTAGCCAAGTAAAAATTAAAACAGTTCGATTTCATCGTCGTCGCTTTGCCGATTTGCTTGCTGAAACAAGGCTAGCGCTTCATCGACGCTTTTGCCCTGATGGATAGCATCAAACATGACTTTTTCAGATTCCATAGTGTACTGGTTGCGAATGCTTTCCTGAAACTTATACCATTCGGCAGGATTATATAACCTCTGCGGGGTATCGATGATGTCCGACAAGCCTTTTAGATTGTTGGACACGTGTTGCAGGCATTGCTGCAGGCGATCATAAAACTGGAACGCCACAATCGCCGAATAGATTTTATCCTGGGTCGCCACGCAATGCGTAAGAGCCTGGTCGCGGCTCCCGCTCTGCTGAAAACTGCTCAGTAATTGATGAATATTTTTCATATCTTCAACCATACCGGTAAAAGAGTCGGCCAAGGCTGAGACCGACTCGTCGCCGGCTTTCATACTGCCTTCAACCTGAGCAACCGAAACGGTCAACAGTTTGATGGTTTCCCTAATCTGGCTCCAACCCAAGTCTGGCTGGTTTGATGGTGAAAATGTCATAAATAACTATCCTAAAAATACCGATACAAATTAAGTTGTCGCGACATATGCGCTCTATTGTAACCGACTATACAAAAGCAATGACGACGGCTTAAGTATAGAGAAACTGAAGAGTAGTCGATTATTGACGCCAGTATTTTTAAAAAAAGCCGGAATTGACGGTGAAATCGCACTACTCTTTTGCATAGGGTAGCAGCGCTTATCGGGCACAGGCCAAGCGATAGCTCGGTTGACGATAACTCTACAGATAGAGTAGAAATACCTTTAGCGCAGCACCGGGTTTGCATTGAAACCGCCTTTCCACGCTTTTTACAAGGATAATATGAATATTCAATCCGCCGGCAAAAAATTGTTCGTGTTGGACACCAACGTGCTGATGCACGACCCAACGTCCATTTTTCGCTTTCAAGAACACAATGTTTTCATTCCGATGGTGGTGCTGGAGGAATTGGATCACGCCAAAAAAGGCTTATCCGATGTATCGCGCAACGTCCGCCAAGTTAGCCGATTTTTGGACGAATTAATCCGCGATGCCGATCAACAAACCATCAACGCCGGCTTACCGCTGTCGCGCATCGATTATGCTCGGAACGGCGAGCGAGAATTCGACGGCCGTCTGTACTTTCAAACCCGGCAATTGTCGCACCTACTCCCCGCCGACCTACCCGGGCAGATTGCCGATAATTCCATCTTGAGTATCGTATTGGCCTTGGGTAAGGAATACCCGGATGTGAAGGTAATCCTGGTCTCCAAAGACATCAATATGCGCATCAAAGCAGCCGCGCTACAGATCAGTGCCGAGGATTACCATAACGATCAAACCATTGAAGATATAGACCTGCTCTACACCGGCACGATGCCGCTGGACAGCGACTTCTGGGAGGAACACGGCGGCAAGATGGAATCGTGGCAGGAAAACGACCACACATACTACCGCGTAAATGGTCCGCTGGTTGCCGAATGGTATCCCAACCAATATCTGTATATGGAAGGCGAAGATAATTTCGAAGCTATTGTAAAAAGCCGCGAAGGCGACACGGCGGTGTTGCAATTGGCCCGCGATTACCGTACCAAGCACAATAGCATCTGGGGAATTTCCGCCAAAAACCGCGAGCAAAATTTTGCGTTGAATGCCCTACTCGACCCGAACGTGGACTTTGTGACGCTAATAGGCTCGGCCGGCACCGGCAAAACCTTGCTGGCACTGGCAGCCGGCCTGTCTTTGACACTGGAAAGCAAAGCTTATCTGGAAATTATCATGACGCGGGAGACCATGCCGGTTGGCGAAGACATCGGTTTCTTACCCGGCACGGAGGAAGAAAAAATGGCGCCGTGGATGGGAGCGTTGATGGACAACCTGGAATTGCTGGGCAGCCGCTCCGGTACGACCGAATGGGAACAAGGCGCGTCGCAAAACGTCATGATGAACCGGGTAAAAATTCGTTCACTGAACTTTATGCGCGGACGGACTTTTCTAAACCGCTACCTGATTATCGACGAGGCACAAAACTTGACGCCCAAACAGATGAAAACCTTGATTACCCGCGCGGGGCCCGGCACTAAGATCATCTGTATCGGCAATCTGGCACAAATCGATACACCGTATCTAACCGCCACCAGTTCGGGTTTGACCTATGTGGTTGATCGTTTCAAATCTTGGCCGAATAGCGCCCACATTACTTTGCGGCGTGGCGAGCGTTCGCGCCTGGCGGATTTTGCATCCGATAATTTGTAAAGCCATCAAACCAATGATTGACTGATTTCAGCCTTTGGCCACGCCATCAACACCGCTTTAACCAGCGTGGCCAAGGGTATCGCAAAAAACACCCCCCAAAACCCCCACAAGCCGCCAAAAAACAGGATGGCAACAATAATTGCAATAGGATGCAAATTCACTGCTTCAGAAAACAGCAGCGGCACCAATATGACGCCATCCAATGCCTGAATCACCGAATAGGCGATAAATACGTACATAAAGTGATCATTGCCACCAACGCCCCACTGCACATAAGCCACCGCCAATACCGGAAAAGTGACTAATGTCGCGCCAACATAAGGAATCACCACAGACAAGCCCATCAGTACCGCAAGCAACATCGCATAATTCAAACCCAACAACCAGAAGACTATGTAACTGATCGCCCACAGGATAAACACTTCAAGAAATTTGCCCCTAACGTAATTGGCTATTTGCCTATCGACTTCATGCCACACTCGCAGACTAAGGCTGGTATCTCTTGGCAGAAACTGCACAAACCAGCCCAATAAAACCTGTTTATCTTTCAGAAAGAAAAACACCATCAACGGCACCAAAAACAAGTAAATGATCACCGCAACCAATCCGACAAACGATTGGGCAGAGCCGGAGATCAAATCTTGACCATACTTGAGCAAGTCTTGTTGAATGGAAAACATGATTTCGCGAATCCGGACTTCCGAAATCAGTTCCGGGTGGCGTTCAGGGAAGCGCATGATCTCGGCTTGGGTGCTGGAGACAATCTCCGGTATGTGTTGCACCAGTTGCACGGTTTGCTCGGACACTATCGGCACCAGCACGAACAACACAAACCCCAGTACAGCCATAAACGCAAAGAATACGAGATGCACCGAAATCAAACGACCGAGTTGGCGCTGTTCGGCTTTAACCACCAGCCCTTCCAGTAGATACGCCAACACAATCGCCACAAAAACCGGCATCAGCAAATCCAGCAAGCCGTATATCAATAAAAAGCCGCCCAGCAAAACTATGGCTAGGGAAACAACTTGGGAATTGGGTAGAAATCGCTGGAAAAAATTTCTAATGAAATCGGAACTGGAAAAGTCAGTCTGCTGGTTCATGGAGTGTTGGCGGCTAGGCAAACCGTTGCCGGTTTGATCGCGCCATTAGGTTATATAAAAAAGCGGGATTGCTCAGGACAGTGTAAATAATTTATCAAAATTAGCGATTTCCAAAATTTTTTTTACTTCGGTACGCGAATTTTTAATCCGTATTGCCGACTTATCGCCAGCCATCTTATCTCGCAGAACTAACAGCATACCAAGGGCTGAGCTATCTAAGTATTCTGTACCGATCAAATCGACTTCTATCAACTTCACGCCGCTTTCAACAAGCTTGGTGGCTTCGCGAAACTCATTGTGTACACCGAAATCGAACCGGCCGCTTATTTTAATCGACAACACTCCCGCATCAACGCGTGCATCAATACCCATATTTTTTAACCTCACGAATTATCATGTCATCTCTTACCTTTAGACTAAAACAGATCCACATCACCTTCCTCCATGGAAGATTGCGAAACAATATGCGACTTTCTTACTTGCCACTGCTGCTTCATGATTTTCAAGCGATCCGAGCCTTGCCGTAATTGGTCGCGCCAATTAGCATCACTACCGGTTTTGAATACCCCCAAACCTATACTTACCTCGTCGGATAGCGAACCGAAATGCTGTAAATTGAATTGCAAGTATTCGATCAATTGCCGGGCCATATCCTCAAATTGCAGGCCTCTCACCGCATTACCCACATTGAATTCGATTTTATTGGTCAATTGGGAAATTTCGCCAACATTGCTGGAGATATTGGCATTAATGATGGCGATATCATCCATCATCTTGTCGATACTGGCCTTGGAACTAATCGCCACGTTCATGTCTTTGGAGGCCATTACTTCAATCATGGTTTGCGCTTCGCGGATATTATCCTTGGAGGCCTTCACCACGCGCTTAATTTCTTCGCTGAACTTATCGGAGTTTTTTGAAAGATTCCTCACCTCTCCCGCAACCACCGCAAAGCCTCGACCCGCTTCTCCCGCCCTGGCGGCTTCTATGGCGGCATTCAGCGCCAACAAATTGGTTTGATCGGCAATCTTCTGCACGTCGCCCAATAGTTTCTCGACATGAGCCATATGGCCCCCAACGTCATTGATGACCGCGACCATTTCCATGCTCTGCTTACTGATTTGCAGAATATGGTCGATAAAAAACTGCAGGACATCATCGGTTTCCTGAGCAAAACTCGTGAAATTGAGAGTACTACGCCCTTTGTCAGTACTTCCTTCCAGATCAGCTACCAACGAATATACTATCGATGACTGCCCGGACGTCAGACTAGCCAAACTATTGAAGCTGTTGGACATCGTAGTCACCGCATCAGCAAGCATGGATTTAAGCTGTTCCAATTCCGCGCGAAAATAGGAGGCTTCTTGGTCGATACAATCTTTCAAATGTAACAAATAGTCATCAATCGCGCGCACCAATTCCGCGTCACTTAGATCCTTGCTGTTTGTCGAGGCTGACACTTGCGCACGTTGAACACGAAATGCTTTGACCATCCACAATATCGTTGCGATGGGGGGGCTAGCCAATAAACCAGCGCATTGGACGAAAACAACGGCAATAACAAAACTACCAGCGTGAATAAAACCAGGAGCGCGTTGTCTTTTAGGAACTGCAACATATTTTCAATCTACCAGGGCCAGGATTTTTTCCGCTATTTTCCCCAAGGATAACACATGATGCGCGGCCCCCAGTTTGTAAGCTTCGCCGGGCATGCCCCAAACGATACTGGATGCTTCATCCTGCACTATATTGACGGCTCCGGCCTCGCGCATCTCAAGCATAGCTCTGGCACCATCCGCCCCCATACCCGTCAACATAACCCCAACAGCATTGCTACCCACATTCTCGGCAACTGATCGAAACAGGACATCCACGGAGGGCTTATGTCTGTTGACAGGTGGACCATCATCCAGGCGGCACGCGTAACGAGCGCCATCTCTCACAACCATGAGATGTTGATCACCTGGCGCTATATAGATATTTCCGGGCAATATCAGCTGCCCATCGCTAGCCACGCAAGCAGTCATCTCCGAGGCCTCGTTTACATGTTTGGCAAACGAAGCACTGAAGGCGAGTGGTAAATGTTGAGTAATGACAATCGCCGGTGCCGTTCTGGGCAAGCTTTTAACCAGTTCCTTGACCGCTTCGGTGCCGCCCGTTGAAGAACCCAACGCCACAATTTTATGAGTCGTTTTGAAATGCTTTTTCATCGTACCGGTTGCATTTTCATTCACTGAACTAAGGACTGGAACATTAACCCGATTGGTTTCCAAGGCTTTGACTTTTGCCTGAGCGGCCATCCTGATTTTACCAATAATCTCATCGGCATAGGCTCGTAAGCCATGAGAGACATCGATTTTTGGTTTTGCCACAAAATCAACCGCACCGAGCGCCAACGCGTCGAGAGTCACTTCGGCACCTTTTTCGGTCAACGTTGAAATCATGACCACCGGCATCGGCCGTAAGCGCATCAAATTACGTAAAAATGTCAGCCCATCCATACGCGGCATTTCTACATCCAGTGTTAATACGTCGGGATTCAACGCCTTTATTTTTTCCCTGGCAATAATCGGATCACTGGCCGTGCCGACTACTTCAATATCGCCTGCCTCATTAAAAATTTGTGTCAGCATTTGGCGAATTAATGCCGAGTCGTCAACAATCAATAGCTTAATTTTTGTCATCCTGGTTTCCTAAAATAGCTCTACGCTACCTTCAACCGGTGCGTCCTTGATACTGGAACTATATTGCTTCTCGCGCAGGAAGATAGTTTGGTTGTGTAAATCTTTAATTTTTTTCATTCTGACCCGTCCGGTATGCGGAAAGAAATTCACCTTACGCGGGTAAATATCGCCCAAATCATGAGAAACCAGATTCAACGCTTCAGTATCCACATAGTCCAAAACGAATTGAATGTTTCTAGCCCCCACATCACCGAGGGTAGCGATGATTTTGCCACCGCCGAACAACTTAACTTCCAAGTTTTTGCGCTTACCGCCATTTTGCAAAATAGCGTTTATCAAATGTTCCATCGCGTAATTGCCATAGCGTGAGGCATTGCCAACGACGGCTTCGTCTCTGTCGTTCAAGCGACTTTTACTAGTCTCCGGCAACATGAAATGATTCATACCCCCCACGCCGGTCACCACATCCCTTATACAGGCTGCCACGCAAGAACCCAGCACAGTCGTAATCATTTCATCCTGTTTGGTGACGTAGTAGTCACCGGGCATCAATTTTGCCGCCACTATTTGATTTTCTTGATCCCAATACCGATTAACATTTTCGAAGCCGGCGATAAGAGGTCTTTCCACATACGGCTTATGACTCACTTACTCGACTTCCTGTAGATGGTGTTACCTATCAAACTGAATCCGGTATCGAGTTGATGCAAGGACTCTGAATGTCCAATGAACAAATATGAGCCCTCTTCCAATAAGCCGCAGTAACGATTCGCTAACATCGCCTTGGTTTCCCGATCAAAATAGATCAAAACATTTCGGCAAAAAATAAAATCAAAATACCCTTTCAAGGGCCACTCCTGCATCAAATTCAATTGTTTAAACTCTATCAATTCTTTCAATTCCGGTTTAACGCGTACCTTATTCGCTTGTCCACCCATACCTTTTTGAAACCAGCGCTTAAGGCGTTGCTCGGCTATTCCTGTCACGCGATCAGCCATGTAAATACCGGCTGCGGCGGTAGCCAAAACATTCGTATCAAGATCGGTAGCCAGAATACTGATGTTCCAATCAGCCGGGACGCTTTCCTTCAAAGTCATCGCCAAAGAATAAGGCTCCTCACCTGTCGAGCAACCTGCGGACCAAACTTTAATCTGTTTAGTCCCGGCATGTTTTTTAAGCAACCCCGGCACAACCGTCTTGCTTAAATATTCAAAGTGGTGATTTTCGCGAAAAAAAGAAGTAAGGTTAGTAGTAACCGCGTTGATAAACTCAGTAAATTCTGTATCAGGGTTGTCTTTCAGATACTGACAATACTGTTTGAAGGTGGTGAATCCCAGCATGCGGACCCGTTTCGACAATCTCGAATAAAACATGTCGAATTTATCGTCCGGCACCAATATCCCGGAATATTGGTTGGATATTTTCCTTAGAACATCAAAATCTGCTTGGGTATATTCAAACTCGCGCGTTTTTTCTTTCATTTTGTATATTCGGGTCGTACCCCATCAAAAGAAGCCGGATGCAGCTTGATCAACTTCCAGCATTTCGGCAATCCCCAATAATTCCGATGCTTCAATAAATTTATCGGAAGGAAAGTCGATAGAAATGGATTTCTGCAAGCCAATTGCGGTTTGCTTTAAAATCAATAACAGTTGCAAATTGGCCGTATCTATCATCGTCACGCCGGAAGCGTCGATATCGATAGCCTCAAAATTGCTGAGCATCTGCATCAGGTGTTGGTGGAGAACCGACACATTTTGAATATTCAGTACTGGCTCCAACACCAAAACCGCTCTTTCACCTTGAGAGGCGTATGGCTCAGAGGCGTCGGCCGGCGCTTGATCCAAGTCTATCTCAAGGTTTGACGCTGTTTCTGTCGAGCTCGCAAGCTCTGTCGAACTGTCCACTTCCGATTCGCCAACTTCGGCTTTTCGTGAGTCTTGATTGAAATCTGATCGATGCATCCAGGCCAGAGGGTCATAACCGATCAAACTATCTTCATCTTGTTCCGCCATTACATCATCCTCCCTTGTAAAAAGTCTTCAGCAAGTGCCATAAAATCTCGTGCAGAACGGCAGCCGGGGCGATATTCAAAAATGGTTTTACCAAAACTAGGGCACTCTGCGAGTAAAGCCGTTTCCCGAATGGCCGTCGCCAAAATTTGCCCAGGGAAGTATTTTTGTATGACACTCAACACCTCCTTTGAAATACGTCTGGTCGGTATATACCTGGACATGACCAGAGAAAATTTGTAGGGCCTTTTCAAAGCGCTTTCAAATTTCTTAATGGTTCCCACCAAATGCGACAGCCCTTGTAATGCCAAATAATCACTGGTCATCGGCACCAATATTTCGTCGGCGGCAAACAAGGCATTGGCTACCAATACACCGGAAGAAGGGGGGCAATCGATAAAGATAAAATCTTCATCGCGATTGCCGTCAAGCAAAGCTCTGCGAAGCAGATCACCACGTCTGGCTCCACCATCCGTCAATTGCTCAATTTCCTGCAATCTAGGACCGGCAACCACCAAATTCAGATTCTTTCTAACCGGAATTGATTGCTCCGCGAGACTTACCCCTTCCAACAAAACCTTATCAATCCCACTTTTTTGCGGATCTACCGAACCTAGTGAAACGGCCAAATGACTCTGAGGATCAAAGTCTATCACTGTAATTTTCTTACCGAGTTTAGCTAGAGCGTGGGTCAAATTGACCGAAGTGGTGGTTTTTCCTACCCCGCCTTTCTGGTTAAGGACCGCTACAATCCTCGCGCTCATTTACCCTCGGCAATAGCAGCAAGCCCGGCAATATCGACAAACTCTTCCGGATTTAAAAGCTTATCGACATCCAATAACATCACCATATTTTTCTTGCCGACGAACATTCCGCGCATATATTGAGTATTGATTCTCGACCCCAAATTCGGCGCTTCTTTTATATCGGACAGCTTAATATCCAACACATCGGATACTGCATCAGCGACGATGCCCATCACCGAAGTACCAGAAGCAGTATTGACACTCATCACAATAACGACCGTCACCGGCGTATATTCAACTTTTTGCATCTGAAAGCGTTCGCGCAGATCGACAATCGGCACGATGGAACCGCGTAAATTCAACGCGCCTTTAACAAAATCAGGCGTATTGGGAATTTTTCTGATGGGCTCCCAGCCTCTGATTTCTTGGACTTTCAAAATTTCGATGCCATATGCTTCGCCTTCCAACTCGAAAGTCAAAAATTGCTCAACGTGCTGATTGGATTCTAAATCGGCTGTCATGGCGGCTATTCCCTATCTAATGGTTTGGTCAATCAAGCAACTCCGCTAAAAATCCTGCCATTCGTCGTCAGCTTGTGAGGTTTGTTTAAAACTACTCGGCTGACGAATCGGTTGCGATAATGTCGCTCTATTGGCCTCTGCACGAACAACGCTAGAACTATCGGCATGATGAACAACTTTTTGCTGCCCGGATTTTTTTTCTGTTTTGAAAAACGCCAACATCTCGACCATATTCGTCGACAAGTCGCTCATTGAAACACTGGCGGCAGATGCTTCTTCGGCTAAAGCCGCGTTTTGTTGGGTAATTTCGTCCATTTGCGCAACGGCCTGATTCACCTGCCCTATACCCGCAGATTGCTCAACACTTGCGTCGGCAATCTGGGCGACGATTTCACCCACCTTCTGCACGCCTGCCACAATTTCGTTCAGAGCTTTACCGGTTTCGTTCACAAACTCGGTGCCTGCTCTGACTTTTTGCACACTGGTTTGAATCAGCTCTTTACTCTCCCTAGCCGCGGTGGCACTGCGTTGTGCCAGATTTCTCACCTCTGTGGCAACCACGGAAAAGCCTCTACCTTGCTCGCCAGCTCTGGCTGCTTCCACTGACGCATTCAAAGCCAACAAATTGGTTTGGAAGGCAATTTCATCAATCACGCTAATGATGTCAGCGATTTTATTACTGCTCTCGTTGATTTCCTGCATGGCGGAAACCGCCGCCTTGACGACATTCCCACCTTTTTCAGCCAACTCTTTGGCGTTATTGGCCACTGTGTTAGCTTGCTGAGCGTTATCGGCATTATTTTTTACAGTACTAGTCAACTCTTCCATGCTGGCGGCAGTTTGCTGCAAATTCGCAGCCTGTTGTTCGGCGCGTTGCGATAGATTGTTATTACCGCTGGCTATTTCTTGAGACGAGTTGTTAATAAAATGAGCAGACTCGCTAACCTGGCCGAAAATCTCGTTCAGCTTATCGATGGTGGTATTAATGTCGTTCTTGCAGTTTAAATAAACACCTTGGTAATCACTGGTGATTCGATTGGTCAAATCTCCAGCGGCCATACTTTGCATGGTACTGCCAACATCTCTGAATACATTTTCGATCACATCGGTCAGTTCGTTGATGCCTTCGCTGAGCGTTTCAAAAAAGCCTTGCTTATCGGCCATCTCGATCCGGCTGGACAATTCACCGACTTTAACAGCTTCCACTATGCTGGCAATTTCCTGCTCGATTTTTACTTCATGCGTTCTATCCAACCACTCGACCACGATACCGATACGCTCGTTTTCGTCGTTCTTAACCGGATTGGCAACGATATTCATGTGTCTGTCGCCAATCACTAAGGCCGAACTAAACGTGCTGGATAGGTTTGCCAACAGGCCGCGTTGGTGAGCTGGTTTTTTATGGAATTGATCGATGTTGGCGCCCATCAGCTTGCTAGCATTGAAATCAGGCAATTGCTTGCGAATGTCTGCTTCCGCATTTTGGAACATATCGGCCACTGTCTTGTTCATGTATATGATGTCTAAATCGTTGTTAGCCACCATGACACAAGACTGCACATTGTCGAGAGCCTGTTTGATGCGCATCGCCTCCGATGCTACTTGTTTGGAATACGCCAAATCGGAATTCAACTTAACTTGCATGCCGTATAAGGCCCGATAGAAATCGCCGATCTCATCACCACGATCCAAATCTATAGTATTCCGGAATTGCTCGTCCGCCATCCGATAGGAAATCCTAATAGACTTCTCTAATGCATTTACGACACTACGAATCACCGAATATCCCAATATTGAGGCAAATCCCGCCAAGCCCAAAAACAGGAACATCTCCGGGTATTTTTGTTCCATGTAATGGTCGTAAATGGAATTGATCGTCGGCAACAAAAAGATCAGGTAGATAATCCCAACTTTTTTCCACAAGCCCAATTCCAGTAATTTCTTGATGAGCGCATTAATTCCCGTCGGCCGTATTGTGGCTTTATTGGCATTTAGTTTTTCATACAAAGATTCTGCTTGCTGAATTTGCTCCCGGGATGGCGCGTAACGAACCGACAGGTATTCGTGTACTTTGCCATTCTTGAACACCGGTGTTACATTTGCTTCCACCCAATAATAATCTCCGGTCTTGGTCCTATTTTTGACGGGTGCGGTCCAAGGGCGTCCAGCCTTCAAACAATTCCATAAATCTTCAAATGCCGCTGGCGGCATGTCAGGATGACGAACCATATTATGATTCGCCCCCACAAGTTCATCCTTGCTAAAGCCGCTGATTTCGATAAAAGCGTCGTTTGCATAAGTAATAATGCCTTTCAAATTGGTGCGCGTGACCAAAATGGTGCCTGGCTTCATTAAGACTTCGCGATCGGTCACAGGGTGATTGAGTTTCATTGCATATCCTCCGTTACAACCCAGCCATAAACAGCTCTTTTTTCAACTTTCATCTTCACCATCCAGGCCATCAAGTTTTAATAATTTATCTACATCCAACAGCATCACCATTCGGCCGTTTACTGAAACCAGGCCATTGATAAATTCAGTACTGACTTTTGCACCAAAATTCGGCGCGCTTTGGATACTTTTTTTATTGACATCGACAACATCTGAAACAGAATCCACCACAACCCCGATGATCCTGGTTTTATCGGCCATACGCGCTTGCAAAACCACAACTACCGTTAAGGGCGAGTAATCACTGTGTCCCAGTTGAAATCGTTCGCGTAAATCAATGATAGGCACAATCGCACCGCGCAGATTGACCACACCTTTTTCATAAGCCGGCACATTGGGAATTCGCGATACCGGCTCCCAACTGCGAATTTCCTGAACTCGCAGAATATCTACCCCATATTCTTCCTGGCCCAAGGTAAAGCTTAAAAACTGCAAACTAGTATCCAACCGTTTTGCATCTTGCTGGTCTGTAATGCTGAGTTCGATTATTTCCGACATGACACGCTTTAGATTAGGTTTATTGGTTAGCTAAACGCACGAGACCGGGGATATCAAGAATCAGGGCCACCGAACCATCGCCCAGAATAGTTGCGCCAGATACCCCTTCAATCCGCCGATAATTCGCCTCGAGCGACTTAATTACTACTTGCTGCTGACCAAGCAGATCATCCACGAACAAGCCGCAACGCAAACCTTGCCCTTCGACAACCACAATTAAACCTTCGGTTAGCTTGGTGGTTTTCGCGGTAGGCACGTTAAAAATTTGATGCATCCTGATAATCGGTAAATATTGGCCGCGCAACAGGAAAGTTTCCCCTTTGCCCGCCACTCTATTGAGCCTGTCTTCCTTGACGTGAAGTGACTCGATAATAGAACCCAAGGGTAATATGTAGGTTTCATCGCCAACCGCAATCGACTGACCATCCAGAATAGCCAGAGTAAGCGGAAGATGAATGGAAATGGTGGACCCTTTGCCCAACTCGGAAAGAATTTCTATGTTGCCGCCCAAGGCCTGGATATTACGTCGGACCACATCCATCCCCACACCGCGACCGGAAATATCGGTAAGTTTTTCTGCGGTAGAAAACCCCGGCATAAAAATCAGCTCGTATGTTTGCTTATCGCTTAAGATTGCCTCGGGATCGATCAAACCTTTTTCAATTGCTTTGGCCCTTAATTTATCTTTGTCGAGGCCTTTACCATCATCAGTGACTTCAATCACGATATTGCCGCCGCGATGATAAGCTTCAAGGGTAACCGTACCCGTTTCGGGTTTGCCGGCCGCGAGCCTGACATTGGGCATTTCAATGCCATGGTCCAAGCTGTTTCTGACTAAATGAACCAAGGGATCACTGAGCAGTTCGACGACTGTCTTATCCACTTCGGTGTGTTCACCCACCAATTTAAGTTCGATTTTTTTACCTAGTTTGCTGCTGATATCATGCGCCAGCCGTGGGAAACGGCTGAACACGAAACTGATAGGCAGCATACGAATGTTCATCACGCTTTCCTGCAGTTCTCGGGTATGCCGCTCAAGCTGAGAAAGTCCGTTTTTCAATTGATCAAGTTTATTCAATTCGAAATGTTCGCCTAATAAACTGAGCATGGATTGGGTGATGACCAACTCCCCTACCATATTAATCAAGGTATCGATTTTGCTGGTATCCACGCGAATGGAACTTGAACCTTTGGGAGCGGCTTTTACTTCCTCTTTTTTACCGCTTTTACGCTCCGGCGCATTGGACTCAGATTCTGAGGTACTTGCAAACTCAGAGCTTATTTCTCTAGGAACAATGTTTGTAACGGGCTTTATAGCGATGTCTGCTGAGACCTGGGTTTGTGCAGAAGAAGTGGACGTTTTGTAGATCGGTTGTTTAGCCAAATCGCAATCGTCCTCGACCCAGTCGAAAATCTCGTCAATTTCCGCCTCCGGAATATCGCCCAAAACACGCAATTTCCAGGACAAATGACACTCTTCCGGATCCAAATCGTCAAGATCGGGTACACCTTGTAAATCCACGGTTGTCGTCAACTGGCCCAGGGCTGCCAACTCCCTGAACATCCGTACCGGTTCGTTACCGGTCTTCAACAAATGTAAATGCGGACTGAAGGCTATTACCCAGCCGGCGATTTGTTCAGCTTCTTCAGCGGGCAAAACCGCAGCACTTTTTGGCGCTGAAGCTTCCGGAGCGTGTCTCCCAGTCGGGGAACTCGGCACTGCATTATTTAGCTCGTTATCCAAGGCTAATTTATGCTCAGCGACATCAGACTGATCCACTTCGCTGCCGTTTTGTATCGATTGCAGCATATCTCTCAGGCAATCGACTGACCCCAGTAACACATCAACCGCCGGTTGGGTGATTTTTCTACGGCCGTCGCGCATTTCATCGAGCAAGGTCTCCATGACATGGGTAAAGTCGGAAACAGCAGTAAAACCGAAAGTTCCGCTACCGCCTTTTATTGAATGCGCCGCGCGGAAAATTGTGTTGATGTCTTCGACGTTAACATCCCCCAAATCAAGATTGAGCAATCCCGATTCCATCGCGTCAAGTCCTTCGAAACTTTCTTCGAAAAAAACCTGATGAAATTGCGCCATATCGATTGACATAGAATTACCCGGTGCTGATGTCTCTGAAAATGCGGATATTTAGCCCATCACTTTTTTGATCGTTTTCAAGAGCTGGTCTGGATTGAATGGTTTGACTATCCAGCCCGTTGCACCGGCATCTTTGCCCTGCTGCTTTTTGTCCGTTCCCGCCTCAGTGGTCAGCATCAACATTGGCGTAAACTTGTAGTTCGGCAAAGCGCGTAAGTCTCTAATTAATTCAATTCCGTCCTTGTTTGGCATATTGACATCGGTAACCACGCAATCGAAAGCTTGCGCTTTAGCTTTGTTTAAAGCGTCCGCTCCATCAACGGCTTCTACCACGTTATAACCCGCGCCCTTTAAGGTAAACGCCACCATCTGCCTCATTGATGCGGAATCGTCTACAGCAAGAATTGTTGCCACAATTTTCTCCTCAAAAATTTATCGAACATAATTTAAAACTGTTAAATCAGTACAAACTGCGATTATCAGTTCAACTGATTAGAATTTTACATTGCTCAGATTGTAGCTAAGCTCAGCTAAGATTGTAGTTAGAGAAAGCTGATCTTGCCGAAAAACACTCATTTTAAAAATCTAAGACGCCTCGTTGCAGGGATCGCCATTTTGGCGAAAATCTGTAAACACTCACATTGCGATTGTGGTTTAACTCGCATAACTTTGTTGAATCCTGTGCTATCTTCAAATGCGATTCCGATACTTCAATGGCTCCTCCCCAAAATCCATGATTTCATATTTACAGTTTTTTGAGGTTGATGCAGCCATCTGATTTGAATGTAAATTCAAACCAGCAACCCAATTCGAAATGAGCTTATGAAGACTGTACCTTCCGATTATCTAGATGGTTTCACCTTAATAGAATTGATGGTTACCATCACAATTGCGGGAGTTTTATTGGGCGTGGCAATACCAAGCTTTACTTCGATTATCAGCAGCAATCGACTCAGCACATCGACGAATGAGCTTGTAACGGCTCTCAACTTGGCGCGTAGTGAGTCCGTAAAGCGTAGCCAATCTGTGACTGTGCGCAAAGTTGATGATAATTCCTTTACTCACTTGGGCGACACAGCCAATTGGGGGGGGGCTAACTGGGAAAATGGTTGGGATGTGTTTACCGATGCCGACAACGATGGCAATTACGAGACTGGCGATCTATTGATTAGATCTTTTCCCGGATTACATACTAATTTGTCTCTGAGGGGGAATAATAATTTTGCCAATTTCATTCGATTTACACCCAACGGCTTTATCAGCAACTCAGGAGGCGGTAGCTTTGCATTATGTGAAAGCAGCACTATTTCCAAAGCTAAACTAATTATCGTCAAAGGTACAGGTAGGGCACGAATTGCTCCAGATCAAGACCAGGACGGCATTCCAGAAAAAGAAGATGGTACTGAAATTAGTTCTTGCACATCGGGGTTTTAACTTATGATCAAAAGCCACGGATTCACGCTTATAGAAGTATTAATAGCAATATTGGTATTAGCACTTGGCTTACTTGGCATGGCTGGCTTACAAGCTACTTCGTTGAGAAATAATGTGAGCGCCTACAATCGCAGTCAGGCCACGGAACTAGCCTATGACTTAGCTGACAGAGTACGTACCAATATAGCGGGCTTAAACACCTACACGTCCGTACTGCCAACAAGCGCGACTGCCCAGTCAGATTGCTTGGCTGTTAGCACTACCTGTACAGCTGCCGATATGGCTCAAAACGATTTGTATGAATGGAATGGTAACGTGACGACAACCCTTCCAGGGGGAGCGGGTACCATCAGCGTCAACAGCGGCGTCTACACAATTGCTATTAACTGGGACGATAACCGCGACGGTAGCGTAAACAGCAGCGACCCAAACTTTCAGACGACTTTCCGCTTATGAAAACCATCAAACCTCAGCGAGGTATGACCTTAATAGAGATCATGATCGCTTTGCTAATCGGCGCATTTTTACTTACGGGCATCATACAAATCTTTATAGGCAGTAGGCAAAGCTATCGAATGCAAGAAAGCATGTCCAGGCTCCAAGAAAACGGTCGATTTGCCCTGGAGTTTCTTGCTCATGATATCCGTATGGCCGGTTTTTGGGGCTGCCGCAATCCAACCAGTCCTGATATAGATATTGCTGGAACCAATAATAACGCAACAAATGGTGACAACATTGACGATGGCACTGACACATTAACGCTGAAAGGCGCATTCGTGCAAACACCAACTGGAACCTGCGGCGATGCAGTCTTGAGCACTGACGCCTTTTACACCCACGCCACGTCTACCATTACTTACAAAATCAATAATGGTGTTCTACAGCAGGACACAAACGGCTTAAACAATCCTTTGGTTGAAGGGATTGAGAATATGCAAATCCTATACGGCGCTGATACCAACAGCGACAATTCCCCAGATTACTACGTCGCAGCCGGAACTACAGGCCTTAACATGGCTCAAGTCGTGAGCATACGGATAAGTTTATTGGCTGCAACAATTGAGGATAACCTAACCTCGCAATCAACACCTTACACTTACAATGGCGCCACTACAACCCCGTCTGATCTAAAAATCAGGCGAGTTTTCAGTTCAACGATTGCCGTACGAAACAGATTACCCTAAATAGCGCATGCGATGAAGACACTATCAACCTCATTGGCAAAAAACACATATAGCAAGCTATCTGTAAAGCAAAAAAGAATATCGCGTCAATCCGGTGCCGTATTGGTAGTCAGTTTAATCATGCTACTTCTGTTAACTCTAATTGGAGTTACAGGCATGCAAACCACTTCCATGGAAGAAAAAATGGCCGGTAATACTCGAGATCGGAGCATTGCTTTTCAGGCAGCTGAGTCTGCCCTTCGCGATGCTGAAAGGGATATAACACATTCTCGTAACTTGATTGGATATACCGGATTTTCAGTTGGCTGTGGTGGATCTACTGCAAGTACTGGAGACGATGGGCTTTGTTATAACGGAGGCACTGCGTACTCTACCGACATCTGGACAACTATCAGTATGACAGCAGCGCCCAGTGTAGCGTACGGTCAAATTACCCATGCCACAGCCATATCTAATCTATCAGCTCAACCTCGCTATATTATCGAAGGTTTACCGAGCGGCACGGATACTTACTACCGTATCACCGTTCGGGCTCAAGGAGTACTCGCAACAACGGTCGTATGGTTACAAGCGATATATAGGCAATCATGAATATGTTTAATCCCAAGAGGCAACCATGAACATAATACGCATTCTGC
This sequence comes from Methylomonas fluvii, assembly GCF_014850975.1. Lineage (GTDB taxonomy): Bacteria > Pseudomonadota > Gammaproteobacteria > Methylococcales > Methylomonadaceae > Methylomonas > Methylomonas fluvii. The sequence goes on from NZ_JACXST010000002.1 coordinate 468,893, forward strand.
TTATTCTGTTATTAAGCAATTTACCGACAGCAGGCAGGGCATTGACGCTCGCCCAGAGTCCTCTGTTCATTGCGTCCACAGAGCCTAGGGTTATGCTGCTGCTATCCAGAGACCACGAATTATCGAAAAAGGCATATACCGACTATACAGATCTAAATAACGATGGATTGCTTGACACTAGTTATAACGACTCAGTTTCATACTACGGCTATTTCGATGCCAATAAATGTTACACATATATAACCGTAAATAACCGGTTTGAACCAACAACAACCGTAATTACTGGCACGCATCAGTGCAACGGAAGTACCTGGAGTGGCAACTTTCTAAACTGGGCCACCATGACACGATTAGACGTGGTCCGTAAAGTATTATATGGCGGTTTTCGATCCACCGATAATACCGGAACATCATTAGGCAGCACAGTACTTGAAAGAGCCTTCCTGCCACCCGATGTACACGCATTTGCTAAGGTCTACGCCCCAAATGGCACAACCGGCAATGGAACCGCAGTGAATCTATATACCCCATATTCTTCGGACTCAGGGATTACTCTATGTAATGTAACCGACATGGCGGCTGGTGTTCAAACTGGTTCTATAAATACCATAAACGGTGTAGGCACCTCTCCAGCTCCATTAATAAAAGTTGCCGCCGGCGGTTGGCCGCAGTGGGCAATGACGGAGATTTTGCAGTGTCAATGGAAAGAACAAACAGTCGAACCTTCACCTCGCCCCAGCACCGCAACTCATAGATTGACTGGCTCTAGCGACTTAACAGCGCGTGTTGCGGTTTGTGTTCCGGGCATGTTAGAGGATCAATGTAAGTCATATTTTACGCGCGCTAGCACACCGGTAGAATCTGTTAAGCCCACAGGTCTACTTCAAAAATATGGCGACGTAGATGCGGAACGCAGAACCCGTTTTGGCCTAATAACAGGAAGTTACAAAAAAAATACTTCAGGTGGGGTATTGCGGAAAAATATTAGACTATTGACGAATAACGCCAATACTTCTTTGACTAGCAGCGCGGTATGCGGTGATAACAATTCTGAGGATGAAATTGACGTTTGCACGGGTCAGTTCATAAATCAAGATGCTGCTGATAACGGCATTGTCGATACGCTCAACCGTATTCATATTGCGGGCTACAAAACGCCTACTGCCGGATCAATCACGAGCACTCAAGTATGCTCTAGTGGATACAACAACAGCGCTCCGTTTGCATGTAACGCAGGCAGCTCAACAGGTGGCTTACTCTCAGGCACTAACGGTACTTGCGTTGACTGGGGCAACCCGTTGTCTGAGATGTATCACGAAGCTCTACGATATTTTGCTGGCAAAACATCAGCTTCCACAGCATATGCTACCGATGATAGTTCGTCCACAGCAGTGATTGCGGGACTTGGGCAAGCCACATGGGATGCTAGCTCTGATCCATTACCGTCAACTGAATGGTGCGCTTTGTCTAACGTTATTGTGCTATCTACGGGTTTGACGTCTCTGGATAACGCCACAATTACCACCGACATTTCAGGACTGGATCCTGCCAATCTGACCAACGCAGTCGGCACAGACGAAGGGGTCGATGGCACGGCACAATTTCTGATAGGCTACAAAGGAAGTGCTTCATCGCCAACTTCTCTGGACTATTTGTGTACAGCCAAAACTTTACCCAACTTGTCATCGGCCAGTGGGATTTGTCCGGAATTGCCACATATGAGGGGGGGATACCTAATAACCGGCCTTGCCAGATCCAACCGTTCCCTTGATCTCCGTCCGGGATATGCTACCAATAGAACTAACCGATGGACGGGAATTAATTCTGACTGGGTAGCTCGGCAACCAATAGGCACCTATACAGTCGGTTTAGCCGAAAACTTGCCAAGCTTCGAAATTTCCGTTGATTCTGGCAAAATCAACTTGGTCCCTGCTTGCCGATCCAACGGTTCAACTACCTGCAGTATGACCGATTTACGCGTAGAGAATTATTCCCCGACCGCTGCCAGTTTCCTTGTGTCCTGGGAAGATGGTTCTGCAGGTAGCGACTACGACATGGATACTATAGGACGCATACAATACTGTGTAGGTAGCGCTTGTTCACCAACAGTCCCCTCTAACCAAATTAAAGTCACCGTATCCTTGGCTCAGTCTGCGACTGGTTCCGGCATGGAACTGGGTTACACCATTTCAGGGTCAAGTACTGATGGAACCACTTTCCCCATTAAAATACCAGGAACCGCAACCTGCGACCCCTCTACAGGGACTGGGGCAAACGCCAATTTTTTTAGCCTACTTACCACACCATTCTCTTCTCGTCCTGCTACTGCATATTTAACTTGGTCAACATGCCCAGCGCCATTTGACACAACGAAACTTCCTAGCGGAATTGTCACTGCCACAGGCTGTCCTAGTGGCAGTAATTGTGGCTGCCCAAAAGCTACAATTTACACACATACAAGTACCCCAGCGGCTGGTTTACTAAAAAACCCTCTCTGGTATTCGGCAAAATATGGAGCGCCGCTAAGTTCTTGGGACTTGCATAATAATATCACTCAGGCTTTGACTCCTGATGGTGAGCCAGATAATTTCTTCGATGTGCGAAATCCAGCTACGCTTTACAACTCTTTGGCAACTGTTTTTGACAGAGCCTCTCAACCGGACGCGTCAGCCGCATCTGTTGCGACCAACTCCACCAGCCTACAGATCGAAAGTAGAGTATTCCAAGCCAAATTTTCCAGTGCAGATTGGAGCGGGCAATTATTGTCTTACCGGATCAATACCAGTGGTACGCTTAGTACTACCGCCGAATGGGATGCAGGAACAATTATCAACTCTCAAGACCCTTTTACTGGAAGAACTATTATCACCAAAGGCGCAAGTGATGGTGTCGCGTTTACTTATGCTAATCTTACCGGACCCTCGACAACTGTAGGAACCGAGCAAAATTACCTCGACAAAAACTACACTGGCATTACAGTTGATAATTGCGGCCTTGAGCGGGTGGATTATTTGCGTGGCGATGCTACCAACGAGGGAGAAACTGGTACTTTGACCTGCGCATCTACCTCTTCAATCAGCAAGTTTCGCCCGCGCGATACCAGTAAATTAGGAGATTTTATTAATTCTAACCCCTGGTACGTAGGACCGCCGGCAGCAGGCTATTCAGATATCCTCCACCCAGGCTATAGTGCATTTAGAACTAGCAAATTAAACCGTAAACCCATGGTTTACGTAGGTGCAAATGACGGCATGTTACATGCGTTTGACGCATCCTTAGATTTTAGTAGTGTGACGGCAGGTGTTCCAACCGCCACATCCGGTAAAGAATTATTAGCTTACATTCCATCAGCTGTATACCCTAATTTGAGTAGACTGACCGCAACGAATTACCGATCTGATCACCGATATTTCGTCGATGGATCACCAATGACCGCAGATGCGGACGTTGGCACAACTTCTACCCCCGATTGGCGGACAGTTCTAATCGGTGGCTTGGGTGCTGGGGGCAAGGGTTATTACGCGCTCGATATATCCGATCCAAGCAGTTTCAGCGAAGCCGAAACCGCACCGGCAAACACTTTGCTTTGGGAATTCGATGATAACGACATGGGTTACACTTTTAATACTCCACCTACCAGCCTTAGCACTAATCAAGCAAAGCAAATCGTTAAACTGGCAAACGGCAAATGGGCGACTATTTTAGGAAATGGTTATAACAGCAGCGCGGGCAAGGCAGTTTTATACGTGTTGTTTATTACAGACGGCATTGATGGTAGTTGGGGTACAACTGATTTCGTCAAAATCATTGCCGATAGCCCTACCGCCGCAGATAATGGGCTTTCAACACCAGTGCCAGTCGATACAGACTTCGATGGATACGCCGACACTGTGTACGCTGGCGATATCAAAGGCAACATGTGGAAGTTCCTTATTGGCCCCAACAGCAGTGACAACACGGTGACCAGCAACACTTCAACTTGGAAAATAGCTTTTTCCAGTGCATCCTGCGCCAACGCAACGCCAAGCACCTGCACTCCACTATTCAGCGCTATGAACAGTAGCAGCCAAACTCAACCGATCTTTTGGCCTCCTGAAGTAACCTCGCATCGTGGCGGACAGCTTGTCATGTTTGGTACCGGCAAGTATTTGGAAACTTCTGATAACACTAGCAACTCGACACAGACCTTCTATGGCATATGGGATAGAAACAACGGTACGACAACGATAGGCACCCGAACAACTGATTTACTACAGCAAACAATAACCAGCAGTTCAACAACTACGGCGGGAACCTTTCGAGTACCAAGCACCAACTCAATCAACTGGCGCCCCAGCACCGGCGGCAGTGCGGCAAATTGTTCAGGAGTCTGTACTCCAACGCACATGGGCTGGTACATAGACTTACCCAGTACTGGAGAACGTGGGACTGGAATCCCAAAATTAATTAATAACGTTATTTTTTTCAACACGTTAATACCTTCGACAGCGGTCTGCGACTCTGGTGGAACAGGATGGCTGATGTCATTGGATTATTTAACCGGAGGAAAAGTCACTACACACAGAATATTCGACACTAACGCTAGCGGCACAATCGATAGCAGCGATATTGAAGTAGGTGGTTTTCAAATTGGCGCTGTTGTAGGTGGCACAACCTTGATTCAAAATCAATTAACCACCAGCAATATCGGTGTTGGCGTGTCAGCGAAAACATCAGGAGCTTTAGCCAGTACACTCATTAACTTTGGTACTAGCGGCTCCGGCGCAAGCAGTACTTTGAATCGCTCAAGTTGGCGCGAGCTTTTTCGATGAATAAGCATTACCAATTAAATATCTATGGGGTAAATAAAAACACCCAAATAACTTAATTAAGGCTTTGCAGGAAACCGACTATGAAACAAACACAAACTGGAGTTACACTTGTTGAGCTAATGATCGCGGTAGCCATCGTGGGTATTCTGGCTGCAGTAGCTTTACCAAGCTATCAAGACAGCATGCGAAAATCGCGCAGAACCGATGTAAAAGCAGTTTTGCTTGGATTATCAAATGCTATGGAACGCCGCTTTACTGAGACAAACAGCTATTGTGACGCATCAAGCACTGGTACTGCAGCAACTGGCTGTGGAACAGCTACCGGCGATACCGGCACACCGTCGATCTACACAATTCCAACGGGAACTGCTGGCTTTTACACTGTAACAATCAGTGCGGCCAGCTCTAGTAGCTACACCCTAAGTGCCACACCGACCGGAGCTCAGACTGGAAACGGCATACTCGAATTGACGAATACTGGAGTAAGGCGCTGGGATAGAAATAATGATGGAGACTTTTTGGATACGAATGAAGCCACTTGGGACTAATTGTTAATACCGCGTTTCGATAACTAGATCATTAACATCGCATCCCCATAGCTAAAAAACCTATACCTTTGCTCAATAGCATGCCGATAAGCATTCATTACCGCTTCATAGCCGGCAAACGCCGAAACCAACATTAATAAAGTCGACTCCGGCAAATGAAAGTTGGTCAGCAGCGCATCTACAGATTTGAACGAATAACCCGGCGTAATAAATAAATCGGTATCGCCGAATCCAGCCTGCAACACACCACTACGTGATGCTGACTCCAACGCTCTTACCGCTGTGGTACCTATAGCCACAACTCTGCCTCCCCTGGCCCTTGCCTGATTAACTGCATCTACACAATCTTGCGAGATGCTATAAGATTCCTTATGCATCACGTGCTCGGATAAGTTTTCGACGCGTACAGGGCGAAATGTGCCGCTGCCGACATGCAAAGTCACGAAATTAAGCGCGACTCCTTTTTTTTCTAAGCGATCCATGGTTAGCTGATCGAAATGTAACCCGGCTGTAGGTGCCGCCACGGCCCCCAGTTGCTCGGCAAATACCGTTTGATAACGATCCAAATCACTCGCTTCGTCAACACGGCTAATATAGGGCGGCAGCGGAATATGCCCCACTTCATCCAATAGCGCCAACACGCCGGCTTCCGTTTCAAACCGCAACCTGAATAAATCGTTATGTCTACCCATAACCCTGCATACCGCGCCATTCTCCAAGGTCAACAAGGCATCGGTCTTTGGCGACTTACTTGCTTTAACATGAGCAAGCGCTGTATGGGCATCCTCGATACGCTCAATCAAGATTTCGACTTTACCGCCGCTTGACTTATGCGCGAACAAGCGAGCAGGCATGACCTTGGTATTGTTAAAAACCAATAAATCGTTGCTACTTATCATGTCGACAAAATCGGCAAACTGACAGTCTGCAATTGCCGCACTTTGTCTATCCAGATGCAGCAATCGACTGGCGCTCCGTTCCGGCAGCGGATACTGGGCAATAAGTTGCTCCGGCAACTGGTAATTGAAGTCGCTCTTTTTCATTCCGAATAGTATTTAAATGACTTTTGAACAATCTTGGGGCTTTATCAGCCGCCAGATTCGTAAAGGAGAGTTTATTTGAAGTTTTTTAATACGTTAGATCAGTTTGTATTGTGAGAAGCATCGATTTTGCAGCCAAATTTTAGCAAAACTTAAACCGGCAAAGCTCTGATTACCAAGACCAGGCTTTTCATACTCTGTTCGCTCGGCAATTGTTCACCCATCAAGTATCGCATCAGTTCCGTGTCTTCAAGTTCCAACATTTGCAAAAACGTCTGTTGTTCCGTAGTGTCGGCGGAGAGGTAACGATTTTCCAAGTACCTGATCAGCATCAAATCAAGCTCAAGGGTACCGCGCCGGCAACGCCAGCGCAGTTTATTGATGTTTTCGTTCACAGATGGTCGCGTTCTACCAAGAGCTTCTTGATTTCGGCAATCGCCTTGGCGGGGTTAAGTCCTTTAGGACAAGTATCCGTGCAGTTCATGATGGTGTGACAACGATACAATTTAAACGATTCATCGAGCTCGTCCAAACGTTCTTTATCGTTTTCATCGCGGCTGTCGGCTAACCAACGGTAGGCTTGTAACAGGATCGCCGGTCCGAGATATTTGTCGCTGTTCCACCAATAGCTCGGACAACTGGTTGAACAACATGCGCAGAGCACGCATTCGTAAAGACCGTCGAGTTTTGCACGATCTTCCCTACTTTGCAGGCGTTCGGTTTCGGCAGGCGCCTCTGATTCGTTGATTAACCAGGGTTTTATCGACGTATATTGTTCGAAGAAATGCGTCATATCCGCGACCAAATCCTTGACCACGGACATATGCGGCAACGGGAATATTTTCACGGTGCCTTTGTAGTCGCTAATCGCTTTGGTGCACGCCAAGGTATTTTTACCGTTGATGTTCATCGCACATGAGCCGCAGACGCCTTCGCGACAGGAGCGGCGAAACGTCAGACTGCTGTCGATTTCATTTTTAATTTTGAGAATCGCATCCAGCACCATCGGTCCGCATTGGTCCATATCGATCTCATAGGTATCGATGCGCGGATTTTCCCCGGAATCCGGATCCCAACGATAAACTTCAAAATTGCGAATGTTGGTAGCGCCATCGGCTTTAAAAGTTTTACCCTTTTTAATCACCGAGTTTTTGGGCAGTGTAAATTCAACCATTAGTAAACCCTCTCTTTAGGCGCAACGACTTCGACTTCGTCGGTGAGCGTATACAGGTGGACGGGGCGGTAATCGATTTTGACTTTGTTGCCTTCCCGCCAGGTCAGAGTGTGCTTCATCCAATTCTTGTCATCGCGTTTCGGGAAGTCCTCGCGCGCATGACCACCGCGACTTTCTTGACGATTACCGGCGGCAGTAATCGTAACTTGCGCTTGGCCAAGCAAATTATCCAGTTCCAGAGTTTCAACTAAATCAGTATTCCAGATCAGCGATTTATCACCCACTTTGACATCGTCAAACGATGCGGCAATTTCGCCTATAGCCTTGATACCTTCGTTTAGCGTGGCCTCAGTTCTGAATACCGCCGCCTTAGACTGCATGGTCGTTTGCATATCCATGCGAATTTCCGCCGTTTTACGGCTGCCGTTGGCATGGCGGATTTTATCGAAACGAGATAACGCTTGATCCGTAGCGTCTTTTGCCAACTGCTTATGCGGCATACCAGGCTTGATCAGCTCTGTGCAACGAATCGCCGCCGCCCGACCAAATACCACTAAATCCAACAAGGAGTTGGAACCTAAACGATTAGCGCCATGCACCGAAACGCAGGCCGTTTCGCCGATGGCCATCAAGCCAGGAACCACATAATCGGGATTACCGTCTTTCAGTGTGACGACTTCGGCCTTGTAATTGGTCGGAATGCCACCCATGTTGTAATGCACGGTCGGCAAAACCGGAATAGGTTGTTTGGTCGCATCGACACCGGCAAAAATCCTTGCGGTTTCGGTGATGCCGGGCAAGCGTTCATGGATGATAGCCGGATCAAGATGCTCCAAATGCAAATGCACGTGGTCTTTCTTAGGACCTATCCCGCGTCCTTCGTTAATCTCAACCGTAATCGCCCGACTAACTACGTCGCGAGACGCTAAATCTTTAGCATGCGGCGCGTATCGGGCCATGAAATGCTCACCTTCGGAGTTGGTCAAATACCCCCCCTCACCGCGCGCGCCTTCGGTCATCAAACAGCCGGAACCATAAATACCGGTTGGGTGGAATTGCACGAACTCCATGTCTTGTAAAGGCAAACCGGCTCTCAAGACCATACCGTTGCCGTCGCCGGTAACCGTGTGCGCCGAGGTGCACGATAAAAAGGTACGACCGTAGCCACCGGTTGCCATTACTGTTTGATGGCCGCGAAACAGATGAATGGAACCGTCATCCAAACACCAAGCCAAGACACCACGGCACTCACCCTCTTCCATGATCAAATCCAGCGCGATGTACTCGACGAAGAACTCAGCATTGTGCTTCAAAGCCTGTTGATACAAGGTATGTAAAATGGCATGACCGGTCACGTCAGCAGCCGCACAGGTTCTCTGCGCCTGGCCTTTGCCGTAATGCGTAGACATGCCGCCGAAAGCCCGCTGGTAAATTTTACCTTCGGCAGTCCTCGAAAATGGCACGCCATAGTGTTCCAGCTCGATGATGGCCGGAATCGCTTCCCGGCACATGTATTCGATGGCATCCTGATCGCCCAGCCAGTCTGAACCTTTCACCGTGTCGTACATGTGAAAACGCCAGTCATCCTCACCCATATTACCCAGTGCCGCACTAATACCGCCTTGCGCCGCCACGGTATGGCTGCGGGTAGGAAATACTTTACTGATACAAGCGGTTTTTAGACCTTTTTCCACCATGCCGAAAGTAGCCCGCAAGCCGGCTCCGCCGGCGCCAACCACCACGACGTCATGTTGGTGTTCGATGATGTTATATGCTGAGGCCATGAGTTACCTTGCGAAAAAAATGATGATAATCGCGAGTAATGCCGCGACACCCAAAACTAAAAAAATCAGATTAGTGGCGCGTATCGCCAAGTGTCTGACCGGGATAGTAGACACATAGTCTTCAATCACCACCTGCACTCCCAAAGCAGCGTGGTAAACCACGGCCACGGTCCAGGCGATAATCGCCAAGGTATTTAGCGGGGAAGATAACCACTCGACTGTATCCGCATACGGCGCGGTCAAGGCTTTATTCAGTAACACAATCAACCAGATCGACAACGGCACCAGAGCCACGGCAGTGACGCGTTGGTACCAAAAATGACCGGAGCCGCTGTGTACCGAGAAAAAATCAGCAGCTTTTTCCAATGTTGCTTTGTAATCCATATCCAGCCCTCTTTTAAGAAACCACGAAGGTAATCAATGTCAACGATGCGGAAGCGATCAGCTCGTAAACCGCATACTTATCCAAGGCCATCCGCTCGAATGTCTTGCAAAAATCCCAAATCAGATGCCGAATGCCATGCACCAGATGAAAAAATAGCGCGTAAATAAAGCCCCAATACACCAGCTTAAACAACCAGTACGACATAAAGGCCTGCATAGCGCCATACGCACCTTCACCAGCGGCAATGGCGAACAGCAAATAAACGAACAACACTAGGCCCATGGAAAGGAACACCCCGGTCATGCGGTGGGTGATTGACACCAAGCCGGTTAAGGGCAATCGATAGACTTGCAGATGGGGCGAAAGTGGTCTGTTTGCTGACATGATTTACCCTGTATTTAAAGTTGAAAAAAAATTTGTTATTAAAAATCGACGCAACGGCCTTTGCGCTCCCAATCGCCAAAGCGAGTAGGCTCCGGCCCTTTCGGGCCATTAATTTCTGTCGGAATGGCAGGATCTTGCTCCGCAGACGGCGTCTTCGCAGATTCTGTCTTAGCGTTCTCAGGCGGTTCTTGCGTATTAGTTTGTGCCGACTTCATGTCGATTTTCTGCATAATTTAGCGATTATTCACAGCTGTATAGTCACGCCGCGGCGGCCCGACGTATAACTGTCTCGGCCTGCTGATCGGCGTACCCGGCTCCTCCATCATCTCCAGCCAATGTGAAATCCAGCCGGCGGTTCGGGCTATTGCAAACATCACGGTGAACATTTCGACGGGGATGTGCAACGCTTTATAGATAATGCCAGAATAGAAATCGACATTGGGGTAGAGTTTTTTCTCGATGAAATATTCGTCTTTCAACGCATATTCTTCCAAGGCCAAGGCCAGTTCAAACAGCGGATCGTTGGTGTTGGTTCTGCTCAACACCTCGTAGCAGGTTTTGCGGATGATGGTGGCGCGCGGATCGAAGTTTTTATAAACCCGATGCCCAAAGCCCATCAAGCGGAACGGGTCGTCGTGATCCTTGGCTTTAGCGATATATTTGGGTACGTTTTCGACGCTACCGATTTGCGCCAACATATTCAAAACCGCTTCGTTGGCACCGCCGTGAGCCGGTCCCCACAACGCCGCTATGCCGGCTGCCACGCAGGCATAAGGATTAGCGCCGGTACTGCCCGCCATGCGTACCGTAGAGGTACTGGCGTTTTGCTCGTGGTCGGCATGCAGAATAAACAACAGATTCAGTGCTTGGACCAGATTGGGATCGATGTAATGTTCTTGATCGATATAGTTTTGCGAGGAACGGGAGAACATCATGTTCAGGAAGTTCTCGCAATAACTCAGATCCATGCGAGGGTAAACAAAAGGCCGACCGATGGAATGCCGGTAAGACGCGGCTGCTATGGTGGGCATCTTGCCTATCAGCCGAGTCGCACAGATCATGCGGCTGGCAGGGTCTTTGATGTTCAGATCACTATGATAGAACGCCGACAAGGACCCCACCACCCCCACCAGCATCGCCATGGGGTGGGCATCGTAATGAAAACCGTCAAAGAATTTGCGTAAAGCTTCATGGATGATGGCCCTATCGCTGATTTCCTCGTTAAAGTCACGCAACTGCACGGCATTGGGCAGTTCGCCGTTCATCAGCAAATAGGCAACTTCAGTAAATTCGCAGTTTTCGGCTAATTGCTCGATGGGATAACCGCGATACAACAAAATCCCGTTATCGCCATCAATGTATGTGATTTTGCTTTTGCAAGCAGCCGTGGCAATGAAGCCCGGATCGTAAGTAAAACACCCAAGATCTTTGTTTAAAGAGCGAATATCGACAGTATCTGCACCCAAAGACCCCTTCAACAACGGATATTCAACTTCTTTTCCGGTGGCGTTGTGCCTGACCAGTAAAGTATCGTTTGACATGGTTTCCTCAGTTTTCTGTTAGCAGAAGCTTAGCAGTTGAAACCGATTATCACACAGGCAATGTGAATAGGCCAAACGCTTATGGCATGAACCCGGCCAAGCTTAAGCCACTACCCATTACTCAAACATACTGTCCCGCACACCACCCGGAAGACCAAGCCCATTGAAAGTTATATCCCCTAGCCAACCGGTTACATCCAACACTTCCCCAACAAAATACAGCCCCGGCACTTGCAAACTCTGCATGGTTTTCGAAGAAATCGCATCGCAATCCACGCCGCCGACGGTTACTTCGGCGGTGCGATAGCCTTCGGTGGCATTCGGTTTGATGGTCCAGTTATGTAGATTTTCCGCGATCGCGTTCAGATCTTTGTCGGCGCAATTGGCAACGGTTGTATCCAACTGCCGCTCGTCCAATAGAGCTTGCAACAAGCGTTTGGGTAAGTAGTCAGCCAGTAGATTTTGGATTTTTAGCTTGCTGCCTTGGCGCCGTTTTTCTTTCAATGTCTCCGCCAGGTCCATATCCGGCAGTAGGTCCACATGCAGAGCTTCGCCGGGATGCCAATACGAGGAAATTTGCAGGATAGCCGGCCCGCTTAGACCACGATGGGTGAATAAAATATTTTCTGTAAACGACTGCTGTTGATTGCTTACTCTGCAAGGTACCGCAATACCGGTCAGCGGGGTAAAGCGCTGTGAGTCCTCCGGCTGCAGAGTCAACGGCACCAATCCGGCGCGCGTAGGCCAAACTTTGATGCCGAATTGTTCCGCGACTTTATAACCAAACGGCGTGGCGCCCATTTTCGGTATCGATAAGCCGCCGCTGGCAATGACCAAGGCCGATGCAGACATAACACCGTTGCTGGTGTGCAGTAAAAAATCGCCGTCGCTAAGTTTCTCCAATCGCTCCACCCGACAATTTAACGCCAGCGTCACGCCAACTTGGCCGCATTCTTTTAACAGCGCATCCAGAATATCCTTGGCACTATTGTCGCAAAACAATTGCCCGTGCAGACGTTCGTGAAACGCTATTTGGTGACGCTGAATAAAGCTCAAAAAATCCCACTGCGTGAAGCGGCTAAGCGCCGACTTGCAAAAATGCGGGTTATTGGAAATGTAATTTTCCGGCGCTATGCTGTAGTTGGTGAAATTACAACGGCCGCCACCGGACATCAGAATCTTTTTGCCCGGCTTATTGGCATGTTCCACTATTTTCACCCGCCGGCCGCGTTTGGCGGCTTCGATGGCGCACATTAAGCCAGACGCGCCGGCTCCGACGATGATGACATCAAATTTATCCATGGCGCGTAACTTGTAATGACTCGAAAAAATAGGTAAAAAGTGGGGTATTCTAACCGCAATACCCGGCATCACGAGACGCCAACAAGGTACCCAAGGCGTTTCCCGCAGCCATCATCTAACATCAACACTTCGACAAGGCCATAATGACTCCAAAATACAGCTATTCATTCAATACGGGCGACGGCAAAAACAAGGCATTACTGGGCGGCAAAGGCGCAAACCTCTGCGAAATGACGCAAATGGGCTTTAACGTACCGCCGGGCTTTGTCATCACCACCCAAACCTGTCTGACTTACCTGGAAAACAAACAGTTACCCGTCGATCTGATGGACGAAGTTCGTCAGCAAATCGCCGAAATCGAGCAACTGAGCGGTAAGTCATTTGGCGGCGCCAACGACCCGCTACTGGTTTCGGTACGTTCCGGCTCGGCCATCTCGATGCCGGGCATGATGGACACCATTCTGAACTTGGGCTTGAACAAGCAAACCCTGGCCGGTTTAATCGAAATGACCGATGACCCGCGCTTTGCTTACGACGCCTATCGGCGTTTCATCCAATTATTCGGCAAGGTGGCGTTGGGTATCGACGACGAAAAATTCGACGTGCATTTCAACAATGTCAAGCGTGCGGCCGGCATCAAAGCCGATGTGGCGTTGACCGCCGACCAACTCCAGGAAATCAGCGAACTGTTCCTGACCGTAGTCCATGAAGAAACCGGCCGGCCGTTTCCGGAAGACGTTTACCAACAATTGGAAATTGCCATTCGTGCGGTCTTCAATTCCTGGTTGGGAAAACGTGCGGTGGATTACCGCCGCGAGTTTCACATCACTCCCGATATTGCCAACGGCACTGCCGTCAATATCGTCACGATGGTATTCGGCAATATGGGCGACGACTGCGCAACTGGCGTCGGTTTCACCCGTAATCCTGGCACCGGTGTCAACGAGATGTACGGCGAATACCTGGTCAACGCGCAAGGCGAAGACGTGGTCGCCGGTATTCGTACCCCCAAACCGGTTCACGAAATGGCGAAGGAAATGCCGGAGCAATATCGGCAACTCGTAGAACTGCGCAATAAACTGGAAGCGCATTATCACGAAGTGCAGGATTACGAGTACACCATAGAGCGTGGCATTCTGTATTGCTTGCAAACCCGAAACGGCAAAATGAACGCGACCGCGATGGTGAAAACCTCCATCGACATGGTAGCGGAAGGCCTGATCAGCAAAGAACAAGCGCTGCTCCGGATCAATCCGGATATGTTGGAACAATTGCTGCATCCGCAATTGGCCCCCAATCACGAAGTCAAAGCCATTGCCCAAGGCCTGCCGGCTTCGCCTGGCGCCGCTTGCGGCCATTGCGTCTTCGATGCAGATACCGCCGTTCGACTGGGTAAAACCGGCCAAGACTTGATTTTGCTGCGCGAAGAAACCAAACCGGAAGACATCCACGGCTTTTTCGCCGCACAAGGCGTCTTGACCAGCCGGGGCGGCAAAACCTCGCACGCGGCCGTGGTGGCACGCGGTATGGGCAAAGCCTGCGTGGCTGGCGCGGAAGACATTAAAGTCGATGTACGCGCCCGCTTGGCTATCGTCGGCGACATCCACATCAAGGAAGGCGACCTGATTACGATAGACGGCAGCAACGGCAATATCTATTTGGGCCGGATTCCGACCATTCCGCCGTCCTTTTCTGAGGAATTAAAAACCTTGCTGGGCTGGGCCGACAGCATTGCCCGCCTACGTGTACATGCCAATGTCGATACGCCGGAAACCGCGAGACTGGCAGTCAGCTACGGCGCCAAAGGCATAGGCCTATGCCGTACCGAACGCATGTTTAATGCTGCAGACCGTTTGCCCTTGGTGGTAGACATGATTCTGGCGCACAACACCGAAGAACGCGAAGCCGCTTTAGCCAAACTGTTCCCGATTCAACGCGACGACTTCCAACAGTTGTTCGAAGCCATGTCGCCGCACCCGGTGACCGTGCGCTTGCTGGATCCACCTATGCACGAGTTTTTGCCTAACGAGCATCAATTGATCGACGAGCTGGATGCGCTGAAACACTACCTGACCATCGTCAAAGGCCAACGCGTCACACTGGATACCCTGGCACATCCGGCGGAAATGCCGGCACCGTTCAACATGTTGAACGAAGACGTAATTTTGGAAGCGATCAGCAAAAAACAGATGATGCTGGATAAAGTGCTGGAGCTTTACGAAGTCAATCCGATGCTGGGTCATCGTGGCGTTCGTTTAGGCATGAGCTATCCGGAAATCTACAAAATGCAGATCCGCTCGATTCTGGAAGCAGCGGCATTATGCGTCAAACAGCGGATTTCGGTCGAACCGGAAATCATGGTGCCGCAAGTGATCACCGCGCAGGAGCTGAAAACCGTTAAGACTTACGTGGACGAAATTCAAGCGGAAGTGGAAGCGCAATACAAGCTCAAGCTCAACTTCAAGTTCGGCACAATGATCGAAACGGTAAGAGCTTGCACCCGTGCCGACCGTCTGGCCGCGACTGCTGCTTTCTTTTCATTCGGCACCAACGATTTAACCCAAGCCACTTTCTCCTTCTCCCGCGAGGACGCCGAAAACAAATTCCTGCCGCTGTACGAAGAATCAGGATTGCTGGAAGACAACCCGTTCGAAACACTGGATGTCGAAGGTTTGGGCAAATTGATGAAAATGGCCGTGGAACTCGGACGTCAGCAACGCCCGGACTTGAAAATTGGCATTTGCGGCGAGCACGGCGGGCATCCGCGTTCGATTAAATTCGTTCATGACTTAGGCTTGAACTATGTATCGTGTTCGGCGCCGCGCATTCCCGTGGCTCGCTTGGCAGCGGCTCATGCCAAACTATTGGAAAAACATTCGTAACTAGACACATGGCAAGGGCCGATCAAACACTGGCCCTTGCCATCATTTCAAACCCGGCGTTTGCCAACCCGGTTTCTACCGGAGGCCTTGGCATCGTATAGCGCCTGATCCGCCGCGTGCAGCAGACTTTCGAAAGACAGGTCGTCACTCGGAACGATACTGGCAACACCAAGACTGATCGTCACAAATTCGGAAATTTTGGAAGCCGGATGCGGCAACCGCATATTCTCGACGGCTTTACGCAGAATTTCGGCCAATACCATGATTTGGTCGGTATCACAGGCCGCTACCACGCAAAACTCTTCGCCGCCGTAACGTGCAATCAAATCGCCCGGCCGTCTAAAGAAACGCTTCAAGGTTTTAGCCACTTGCCGTAAGCAATGATCGCCCTCGATATGTCCAAGATTGTCGTTGTATAGCTTAAAGAAATCGATGTCTATCATGATCATCGAGATAGGGTATTTATGCCGCAAGGCCCGCTTCCATTCCCTTTTTACAAAGGCATCGTAGTAACGACGATTCGGTAACAGGGTCAACGAATCCAGATACGCCAGTTGCATGCGGCTTTTGGCTTTATCCAGGCGCTGGCTCAGTCTGGCTTGCGCCAAATAAGACAACAGCAATACGATCAAACCGATAACTGCCACGATTGCATGAGTGATCATCAAATGCTCCAGGCGCTCGCTCACAAAAGCATCGATACTGGCGCTGGGAATACTGACACTAATACCGCCGCGAATATCGCCGTCTTTGTAGCCTTGCCGCTGATGGCAAACCAGGCAACTCTGATCGACATGCAGCGGCGCCATGTAACGATAAAAAGATTGCCCGTTGATAGTACCGATACTGCTTACGCTTTTTTGACCTTGCTGGAACGCCAACAATGCCTCTGACTCCCATTGGTCCGGCCGATTTTCCGGGCGAAGCGGATTAAAACCGGTAATATGAAAGGCAATACCCGATTCGCCGCCCATTTCCGAGAGCTGCCGAGTCATATAGGCTGGGTTAATCAAAGTCAGGCGCTTGCCATCGGTGGTCTCTACATCGCGATGTGGAACTTCCAGGTAAGGATTGGGCTGAGTAGCCTCGGTGATAGGTACGTAAACGCCGCCGTGCAACGCATTCCATTTTCTGATCAAGACGATATGATCGAAAAACATCTCTGCCTGCCGCGTGGCAATTTTTTGCGCGTACTGTTTGGTATCCGTGACTTGCTGGTAAAGGTTCAGGCTAATCAACAAAATCCATAGCACTGCATAAACCAGGAATGTAATCCTTCTCATTTATTGCCTCAAAATTACTTATAGCCGCTTCGCAAAAGTCCGCCGAGAAACCGCCAAACAACCATACTATGGCGCTTAACCGCGCGCCTTAAAAACACACAAACTCTATTTGATAATCCGATTTGAAATGGGTTGTTTATGCTGGCACTATAACTTACCGCATCCACAAAATGAATGAACCTAATCACCCTTTGTAAAATGACCGACCAAGCAACTTTTCCGGCACCAGAGCATGACCATAACGTATGCATCCACAGGGCGATAAGTGTAGCCGAACAACTTTGCTTAACACGCGGCGTGCAACTGACCCCCATCCGCCATAAGATTTTGGAACTGATCTGGAACAGCCATAAGGCCGTTAAAGCCTACGACTTGCTGGATCAAATCAGGCCGGTAAACGATGCCGCAAAACCTTCGACAGTCTACCGGGCCTTGGATTTTCTGTTGGAACAAGGCCTGATTCATCGGGTGGAGAGTTTAAATGCGTTCGTCGGCTGCCACTGCTCCGGCACCCAACACGATCAACTACTGTTAATCTGCACCGCGTGCCATACGGTTCAGGAACGCGCCGCGCCCTCGGTACTCAACGCGTTATCCAAAGAACTTGGCGATGCCGGCTTCGTACCGCAGCGTAAAACCATTGAAATTCATGGCTTGTGTAAAACCTGCCACCCCGCCACCAATACGGCTGAAGAACAGGCTATTCAATAACCCGCCAAATATTGACCTAGATCAACGCTTATTCCCTATAAAACTTTATATTAAGCCCATGTCACGCGATTTCCTACCGTTGACATGATCCTCTTGAAAGATAGATGCTTCGGCGGGCGAGTTCTCTCTCCCGCCTTTTTTTTGCGATATTATCCTCTATAATCGCCGCCCTACCCGACACATCTATCCCCGGCATGCTTACCGACAGTCAAAAAGCTATTCTTTTACAGACCACCCTAGATCCGAACGATCTTGGTGAGAAACGCTTTTGCGAATTGTGCGCACGCGCGGATTTGCTGCATACCGTCACGGACACTGAATTAGTGACGTTCCTGGAGATTGCCAATACTTTGTATCGCGGCGGCGAACCGATCATCAGCGATGCCGATTACGACTTCGTTTATCTGGCTGAACTGAAAAAACGTCAGCCCGAGCATCCACTGCTGCACACAGTCGAGCCGGAACCCGCTTTCGCCGGCAAAACCGTCGATCTGCCGACCGTGATGCTGTCCACCGACAAAGCGTATAGCCGCGAAGAAGTGGAGCGCTGGGCTGGACGCATCGAAAAAGTCGCTGGCGATCTCGACAAAAACTTTGCCAAACTGATTTTTAAAGTCACGCCCAAATTGGATGGCTACGCCGCCTATGACGACGGCCAAATGCTGTATACCCGCGGCGATGGCCGCAAGGGCACCGACATTACCCGCGTATTCGAGCGCGGCTTGCAAGTCGCCAATCAAGGCCCGCGCGGCCTGGGCGCCGGCGAGATCGTGGTCAGCCGCAGTTATTTCGACTCCAATCTGGCCGACTTTTTCGACAACGCCCGTAACTTCCAAGCCAGTGTGATCAAGGAAAAGGAGCTGGACGAGCACGCCGAACGCGCTATTGCCGACCATGCCGCGGTGTTTTATCCATTTGCGATATTGCCGACCTGGACAGGCGTCTGGCAGGACCTGATCAATAACTTCGACACCATCGTCAAAGACATCTGGCATAAACTGGATTACGACGTGGACGGCGTGATTCTGGAAATCGTCGACGATCAGCTCAAGCAAGCAATGGGCGCCACCCGCCACCACCACCGCTGGCAACTGGCTTACAAGGAAAACCTGGAAACCGCCGAAGTCACCGTCATCGGCGTTACCCCGCAAACCTCGCGTTCGGGCCGCATCACCCCGGTTGCCGAACTGGAGCCGGTGCGACTCAGTGGCGCCCTGCTGTCCAGAGCCACCGCCCATCATTACAAAATGGTGCTGGATAAGGGCATTGGTCCGGGCGCCTTGATCCGCCTAGCCCGCTCCGGGGAAGTGATCCCCAAAATCGAGGAAGTGCTGCGTCCGGCCGAGCCGCAAGTGCCCAGTGCCTGTCCCAGCTGCGGCCACGACTTGATATGGGATAACGACTATTTGATCTGCCCCAACAACCTGGAATGCCCGGCGCAAATCAGCAACAGCATGGAGCATTTCTTCCGGGTGCTGAAAAACAACGACGGCTTTGGGGCAGCGACGATCAAAAAGCTTTACGAATATGGCATCCGCCGCGTTGACCAGATTTACGCCTTAAGCGCCGAACAATTCGAAAACATGGGCTTCGGACCCAAGCAATCGCAAAACCTGGTCGATCAATTAGTGCGCAGCCGCAACGAAGCCATCGAAGACTGGCGTTTTCTCTCTGCGTTCGGCGTTTTTCGAATGGGTTTGGGCAACTGCGAACGGCTGTTGGCGCATTACACCTTGGCGGAGATTTTTAATCTCAGCGAAGCCGAGATCGTCGCTATCGAAGGTTTTGCGGAAAAAACAGCAGCGGTGATCACGGAAGGCTTTGCGAAAATCAAACCCCTTTTCGACAGCCTGATGTCACTGGGTTTTAATCTCACCTCGACGCAAAACCAAACCACTGACAATGCTCATCCGCTGGCCGGCAAAACTTTGGTATTCACCGGCACCCTGCACAGTGGCAGTCGCGACGACTTGAGCAAACTCGCCAAGGGCAAAGGTGCTAAAGTCGGTAGCTCGGTATCGGCGAAGACTGACTATCTGGTAGCCGGCGACAATGTCGGCGCCAATAAAACCAATGCCGCTCGCGAGAAAGGCGTCAGCGTGATTACCGAGCAGGAATTTCTTAAATTACTGGAAGGAGCAGACACATGAGCCGCAATCGCCCAGTGGTACTGTGTTTTTCCGGCCACGATCCTAGCGGCGGCGCAGGTGTGCAAGCCGACATCGAAGCCATCGTCAGCCACCAATGCCATGCGGCTAGTGTGATTACTGCGTTAACCGAACAGGACAGCCGCAACGTCAACAAGTTGATTCCGCAACAGCCCGCAGACATTCTCAGCCAGGCACAAACTCTGTTGGCGGATTTTAAAGTCTCCGCTTTCAAAATCGGCCTGATCGGCGATGCCGACGTGGCCGAAGCGATTGCGCAAATTTTGCGGCAACATCCGGCTATTCCGGTAGTACTGGACCCGGTACTGGCAGCCGGCGGCGGCACCGCATTGGCCGGCCAGCAATTAATTGACGTGATCGTCGAGCAACTGCTGCCGCTGACCACCCTATTAACCCCCAATAGCGAAGAAGCCCGCCGCCTTTCGAGGCAAAGCGATCTAGGCGACTGCGGCCGATTGTTGCAAAGCAAAGGCGCCGAATACGTGCTGATCACCGGCACCCACGAAAGCTCCGAGCTAGTGCATAACCGTTTGTACATGCCCGACAATTTACATGAAACATTTAACTGGGAACGCTTGCCGCACAGCTATCATGGCTCGGGCTGCACGCTGGCCAGCGCTAGCGCCGCGCTGCTGGCTCAAGGTCTTGATGTATTTACTGCTGTCAGTGAAGCTCAGGAGTTTACCTGGCAATCGCTGGCCGCCGCCTACCGCCCCGGACAAGGCCAATACAATCCGGACCGGCTATTTTGGGTAGAAGCATGAAATTTCCGCGCCAAGGCTTGTACGCCATCACCCAACCCGAAAACAAAACTATTACCCAAGTGGTAAAAGACGTAGAAGCGGCTTTGCGCGGCGGTGCAACCGTAATTCAATATCGAGACAAAGATCCGCTGGATGCACCGCAATTAGCGAACCTTTTATTGGACGTCTGCCACGCCTACGATGCTCCACTGTTGATTAACGATAGCGTCGAACTGGCGTTGACAGTTGGTGCTGACGGTGTGCATCTAGGTCGCGACGATGGCGAAATCGCTGCAGCGCGGCGCCTGTTAGGTGCGGACGCCATCATCGGCGTATCGTGTTATAACGATGTGAAAAAAGCGCAGGCCATGGCCGCGGCCGGCGCGGATTACGTAGCATTCGGCCGTTTTTTCCCTTCCGGTTCGAAACCGTTGGCCGCAGCCGCCGAAATTATCAGCCTGCAACGCGCCAAACAATCGATAAACGTGCCCATAGTCGCCATCGGCGGCATTCTGCCGGAAAACGGTGGACAGCTATTGGCTGCTGGCGCAGACTTATTGGCGGTGATAGGTGGCGTATTTGACCATGAACCGGAATCGGCTGCGCGCGCCTACCAAGCCCTATTCAACCATCAACGGGAGTAAACCTCATGCCAGAACATGTCTATCAAAAAGTCGAACTGACCGGCTCATCCAGCCTAGGTATTCAACAAGCCATCGAAAACGCCGTCGCCAAAGCCGGCGAAACCATCCAGAATATGCGTTGGTTTGAAGTGGTGGAAACCCGCGGCCATATCGAGAATGGCAAGGTTGCGCATTGGCAGGTCACCATTAAAGTGGGTTACACGCTGCCGCATTAGGCCTAAACGCCGCTAAAGCGAATATAACGCCTTAGCGGCGAGCCGGCCGCCCAGACGAACGCCTCAGTGTAATAATGCATCAGGGCCAAATAACCAAGAAAACCCAAAGTGACGGCTTTATAAATTTGCGTGGAAAACAAGGTTTGCAGCAATAAATTGACCAGATCGTCGCCATAGGCCTGTAACAGATAAGTCAAAACAAACGACAACAGCGGCAATACCAACCAAACTGGTAATCGAATCGCCGTTGCCGCCCGGAACAAGTTATTTTGCGGCTGTTCGCCATGACGGTTCACGTCGTGAGTCACGTAAAAACTATACGCGGTAATATCGTGCACCAAGCGCGGCATCAAGATCGCCAGAAAATAATACTGCTGGCTGTAAACATACCAACTGCTGGCGACCAGCAGAGTATTGGCCCACAGAAAATACAGCCCAAACCGACTGGGTACATGGCGTTGGCATACCAAGGTACTAATCAACAAACCTGCCGTCAGCACGCTAGCAACCTGCAACACTAACGCCGCTTGCTCCGGCTCCAGGCTATTTTTTAGAAATATCCCCATATAAATAAAAATCCCGGCACTAACGCTGAGCCACAATTGCAGATAAAACGCCCAACTCGGCAATCGACACACCGCCTTGGCGATGCCCTGCTGTTGCTTTAAAACATGATATACCGTCCAGCACGCGGTAATGATGTATAGCGCCCGGTAAGGAATAAACAAACTGCCGATGCCGAAAAAAACCATGATGAACAAAGTCATGGCGATTAATTTGCTTTTAAAGGCTTGCAGATAGTCATGGTGGCTGGCCAACAGAAGATTGCTGGCGATGATATGCGGGGTACCGAACAAAATTTGAAACAACAAAAAATGGGTCGGGCTACTCGGCAGCATATCGCGTAGCG
This sequence comes from Methylomonas fluvii, assembly GCF_014850975.1. Classification (GTDB taxonomy): domain Bacteria; phylum Pseudomonadota; class Gammaproteobacteria; order Methylococcales; family Methylomonadaceae; genus Methylomonas; species Methylomonas fluvii. The sequence goes on from NZ_JACXST010000002.1 coordinate 491,418, forward strand.
CGAAATTAAAGCCGAATTTGTCTAGCCAAAGCACCAATAAACACAGCGGCACAATGGCGTACAAACTCAGTAAAAAGCGGAAAGACACCGCCAGTTTATTGCTACTTTTTTGCTCGGGGAATGAAATGATCTGTGCAACCACGGTGCCACCTTTTTATTATTTTTTAGGCCGTGGCTATTATCACCATTTTGCGTAATGACTCAATATCTATTTGATTTTTAACCGGTAAAACCGCCAGGAATGCTAGTTGCGCTTGCCTTGCAAACCACCGGTATGGATTGCCACTATCCGCTGCCCAGCCGGGAAATATCTCTTCCGGATTAAATCGCAGAGCGCGAACAACAGCTTCCCGGTGTAAATCGGCTCCAGCTCGATACCGTGCCGCTGCTGAAAATCCTGCATAAACGCCAACAAAGCCGGTGTCGTTTTGGCGAAACCGCCGAAATGGTAATCCACTAGAATTCGCCGGTCCGCATGACTGGTTATTCCCTGTTTATTCAGCAATTGCTCGACATCGTCGATTAGAAAGTCGCCACCCTTCAGCGCGGCCACGCCGATAGCCTGTTGAGTTAGCGGCGAGGCCAGCAAACCTGCCAGAGTGGTACCGGTACCGCAGGCTACGGCCACTATGTCGAAATCGATTTCGATTTCATCGACCAGTTCGGCAACGCCTTGCAAAGCCAAGTCCGTGGCGCCGCCTTCCGGCAACCAGTATTGACCAGCCTGAAGACCAGGCAAGCTGTCATGTGCTTTATAGTCGCGCAATTGCCGATAGTCGTTACGCGACACAAAGCGCAGCTCCATGCCCCAGTCAAGCAGGTCATGCAGCGTCGCGTTGAGTTGCGGGGGCCTCTCACCGCGAATATAGCCTATGGTTTTCAACCCCAAAGCTTTACCGCTAAAAGCCAAGGCATGGAGATGATTGGAATAGGCCCCGCCCATGCTGACTATGCAATCGGCGCCAGCGCATAAGGCATGATTGAGGATATATTTAAGTTTGCGCCATTTATTGCCCGAGATAATCGGATGCAGCAAGTCGTCGCGTTTGATCCACAATTCCAACTGCCGGCCTGCTAATTCCGGGTCGTTAATCCTGGTCAGCGGCGATGCAGCCAATTTCGCCTGCAATACCTGTAGCCGCGGATGGAGTTCGGTCACTGCACCTGCTTGATGGCCCACGCCACATCGGCAGCCTGCCGGTTGGCTTTGACATCATGTACCCGAAACATTTTTACACCCGCCATCACCCCCAGTGCCGTGGTCACGGCTGTTGCGGTTACCAATTCGGAGGGTTCGTTTACATTGCAGATACTACCCATAAAACGCTTGCGGCTGGTTCCCAATAACACGGGATAACCCAAGTCGACGAAGCAGGATAAATGCGCTAAAAGATCAATATTGTCTTGTTTACCTTTGCCAAAACCAATGCCGGGGTCTATCGCGATATTTTCCGCCAACACGCCTGCCGCTAACGCTTCGGCAATACGTTGTTGCAAAGCGGCCAGCACATCAGCCAGTACATCGTCGTAATGCGGCCGGTCTTGCATAGTTTTAGGCGTGCCCTGCATATGCATCAGGATGATGGGAACTTGGGCTGTCGCCGCAAAAGCCAACATTCTAGGGTCGCTCTGCCCGGCAGAGACATCGTTGATGATACTCGCCCCCGCCGCCACCGCCGCTGAAGCAACCTGGCTTAAGGTGGTATCTATACTGATTTGAACGTGGGGATGGCTCGCACGGATTGCGCTAATCACCGGCACCACTCGGCGAATTTGTTCATCCGCCGTGACGGGATCCGAGCCTGGCCGAGTCGACTCACCGCCGACATCAATAATATCGGCACCTTCAGCGATCATTTTTTCAGCTTGTGCTATCGCTGCAGCCACGCCGGTAAACTTACCGCCATCGGAAAAACTATCAGGAGTGACATTGAGTATCCCCATCAGTTGGGGAGCGTTGATAGCATTGAACATGTTTGAAAACTCCTCGATAGCCGCAAACGCGTAGTTTACCGTTGTCGAGTCGTTTTTAGAATTTACCGGTCGTTTTACACCATACCGATAATTGGGCTGCCATCCCGCCGGGCGGCAGGATGGCACTCAGTCGTTAAACTCTTAGCAGAGCTTTTGCGAGTTTTTCTGAAAGCTGCTCTTCAACGAATTGTGGTTCGTTGGGTGGATACAGTTCGTCTTCTTCGATTTCAAACCCGCTTTCCTTAGCCAATAACAGCATTTCCTTGATTTTGACGCAGGCTTTCAGCTTTTCTTTCAGCCCCTCATCGCCTTTGGCTTTTTCAGAAAATTCTTTGATGACCTTAATTGACATTGATAACTCCGTGATAACTCTGAAGGTTGGATAAAACTCAAAGTTACCTAAGCAAAATAACGGCCATTTTTTCAAAAACCGTTATTTTGTTTGTAGTTCAAGGTATTACAAAAAAAGGTATCGCCAAAAACAACAGCTATTCACCTACAGTTCATGCGGCATTTGTCGCAAATACAACAATTGTCGGAGCGTATAGACATAACAAGCGACAGAAAATCTTCAGCCTTGTGTAGCAACCGTTCGATAGGCAGAATGGTAATACAGCAATGGATCACCTTCCCGACAAACTACGTTATCCACTTCACCAATAATCACCCAGTGGCTACCGGCCTGCACCTGTTGCACTACCCGACACTCCAGCGCCGCCAAGGCTTCGCTCAAAATCGGCGCCCCATTCTCACCGACTTGCCAGGCGATACTAGCAAAGCGCTGTTCTTGGGTGGTACTGCCGGCAAATTGATTGGAAACGTCCTCTTGTGCATTATTCAAAATATTCACCGCAAAGCGGCGGCTTTCCAACAAAGCAGCACCAGTATCGGTCGCTTGGTTGAGGCAAACCAATATTTGCGGCGGCTCCACTGACACGCTACTAAACGCCGTGGCGGTCATCCCTCTGGGCTGATTATCGCGCCCTTGGGTTGTCACCACCGTCACACCGCTGGCCCATAATTTAAGGGCATTTTTAAATTCTTTGGCTTCAACGCTCATAATTTTCTCTTAGATCCTATAGCGATAACACGACATAGTCGTCTGATTGTGACATCAGTTTTTGGGACGCATGTGCGGGAACAACAGCACGTCGCGAATGCTAGGCGAGTTGGTAAACAGCATCACCAAACGGTCGATCCCGATGCCCTCACCCGCCGTGGGCGGCATGCCGTGTTCCAGTGCAGTAATGTAGTCGGCATCGAAATGCATCGCTTCGTTGTCGCCAGCCTCTTTTTCCTCGACTTGCTTCTGAAAGCGCTCAGCCTGATCCTCGGCGTCGTTCAACTCGGTAAAGCCATTGGCAATCTCACGGCCGCCGACGAAAAACTCGAAACGGTCAGTCACGTGCGAATCATTGTCGTTGCGACGCGCCAACGGCGACACTTCCACCGGATAAGCGGTAATAAAAGTCGGGTTCATCAAGCGATGTTCGACAGTTTTTTCAAAAATCTCGATCTGTACCTTGCCCAAGCCATAACTGTCTTTAACCGGAATCTTTAAATTCTCGGCGACTTTCACGGCAGCTTCGCGAGTCGTCAGGTCAGCCAGGGTTAATTCCGGATTGAAATGAAGAATGGATTCCAACACCGTCATCCTGGCAAAAGGCTTGCCGAAATCGTATTGATCACCCTGATATTCAATGATGCTGTTGCCAACCACATCTTCAGCAATACCTTTTAGCAAGGCCTCGGTCAAATCCATCAAGTCGCCGTATTCGGCGTAAGCTTGGTAGAACTCCATCATCGTGAATTCGGGGTTGTGGCGGGTCGACAAGCCTTCGTTACGAAAATTACGATTGATCTCGAACACCCGCTCGAAGCCCCCCACTACCAATCGCTTCAGATACAGCTCCGGCGCGATACGCAGATAAAGCTCCATATCCAGCGCATTGTGGAAGGTGGTAAACGGCCGGGCGGTGGCGCCGCCGGGGATGACTTGCATCATCGGCGTTTCCACTTCCAAGAAGTCGCGGGCGATCAAAAATTCGCGGATGTAATTGACGATTTTCGAGCGCATCAGAAAAGTCTTGCGCGTCTCGTCACTCATGATCAAATCCAGATAACGCTGACGGTATTTGATCTCTTGATCGGCGATACCATGAAATTTTTCCGGTAGCGGCCGTAAGGCTTTGGTCAGCAAACGAATATCGTCAAGCCTGACGCTCAGTTCACCCACCTTGGTTTTAAACAAAGTACCCTCGGCACCAACGATGTCGCCGATGTCCCATTTTTTAAACTGGTCGTTGTATACGCCTTCCGGCAAATTATCGCGGGCCACATAGACCTGAATCTGTCCGGACATGTCCTGCAAATGGCAGAAACTGGCCTTGCCCATGATGCGACGCGTCATCATCCGTCCGGCAATCTTCACTCGTACCGGTTCGGCTAATAATTCCTCTTCAGATTTATCGCCATATTCGGCCAACAATTCACCGGCCACCACGTTGCGCCGAAAATCGGTCGGGAATGCGATACCTTCTTCGCGCAGAGCGTTAAGTTTTTCGCGGCGTTGTTTGATCTGTTCTTGTTCGTCGTGTTCGAGTTCTGACATTTTCAAAAATTATTAATAGAGATAAATTAGGCTTAAATTTAGCGACTTAAGGGCAACAACCTTACTCTTTCGCGCAATTCGTCGGCAACGATCAAAGCACCATTATCAAGCTCCGTTTTGAAGCGGTGCAACAATTCAATAGCTCTCGGTCCGAGCACTTGTGGTGAAATATTTTGGGTACGAATTTGAAACACGCTCGGTGCTTCCACACCGGTCAACGCTAACAGCGCGCCAAAATCCAAATCGTGGGTAAATACCACGGCTTCATTTTCCCTGGCCCATTTAAATAACTGGACGTCTGGAGCATCCGCAGGGCCGACTGTGGACCAGTGTACGGCATCGAACCCGGCTTGGTTTAGCACACCTGTCCAAGCAGGGGATAAATTCATGTCCAATAATATTTTCACGCGGCATTCAATGGTAACTCAATCTCCTCGGCCCTCCACGCGGCGAAACGAAGGGCTTCCGTAACATCATCGGCTTCCAAATACGGGTACAACTCCAGTATCTGTTCGGTCGAATAGCCACTGGCTACCAAACCAACGAGCATTCCCGCTGTCACCCTTAGTCCTCGCAGACAGGGTTTTCCGCCCATCACCGTAGCGTCAAACGTAATCCGTGAAAAACCTTTCATAGTCCCTCCAACAGTAAATTCAGAGCTTGAAGTAAAGCGGGAGCGTTTCCCTTTGAATGCCCAGTGTGCGTCAATCAGTTTTAAGTAATGCGATAATCGCAACAATTAGGCTTGCAAATGCTATCACCAAAGAAGCGATTGCGATTTTGTCGCTTGAGCTAAAGCACGCTCGGCCACGCGCCGACGCTCTTCTGCTCTAATCATTTCATGAACCCAAGGGTCTCCAGAATGCCCATACGCATCCACGAGCTCATGATCAGATAAAGATGAAAATTCGTTGTTATTTTGTGTCATTCAAACTCACCAATCATGCTTTGGCGACGACGTAACTAATGATTATCAAACTTACAACCCACTCTTCAAACTAGCCTCAATAAACTGATCCAGCGCCCCATCCAATACCGCCTGGGTATTGCCGGTTTCGACGTTGGTACGTAGGTCCTTGATACGAGATTGATCCAAGACATAAGAACGAATCTGGCTGCCCCAGCCGATGTCCGATTTGGAGTCTTCAATCGCCTGCAAGCCTTCGCTACGTTTCAGCATTTCCATCTCGTAGAGTTTGGCTTTCAGCTGCTTCATCGCCGTGTCTTTGTTTTTATGCTGCGATCTGTCGCTTTGGCATTGGGTCACAATACCGCTAGGGCCATGGGTAATCCGCACCGCTGATTCGGTTCGGTTGACGTGCTGACCACCGGCACCACTGGCGCGGTAAACGTCGATACGCAAATCCGCTGGATTGATGTCCACTTCAATGTCATCATCGATTTCCGGTGAAACAAACACCGAAGCAAACGAAGTATGCCGGCGGTTGCCGGAATCGAACGGCGATTTGCGCACCAGACGATGCACCCCGGTTTCGGTACGCAACCAGCCAAACGCATACGGGCCTTCAAATTTGATGGTCGCGCTCTTGATGCCGGCCACATCGCCAGGTGATTCCTCGATTAACTCAGTTTTAAAGCCTTTGGCCTCGCCCCAACGCAAATACATACGTTCGATCATGGATGCCCAATCCTGCGCCTCCGTGCCACCGGAACCCGCCTGAATATCCAAAAACGCATTATTCGGGTCCATTTCCCCGGCGAACATGCGTTGAAATTCCAACGCCGCGACTTTCTTTTCGTACTCTTCAAGATCGGCGGCCACGGTATCGACGGTGTCCTCGTCGTTTTCTTCCACCGCCATCAACAGCAATTCTTCAGCGTCAGACAGACCTTGTTCCAGTTCTAGGATAGTGTTGACGATGCCTTCCAGCATCGCCCGTTCCTTGCCCATGGCTTGCGCTTGTTCCGGTTTGTTCCAGATCGCCGGATCTTCCAGCTCGCGCAGCACTTCCACCAAACGCTCACTTTTTGTATCGAAATCCAGATAGCTTTTCAGACCGGCGCTACGCTCACGCAGGTCGGCTATCTTGTATTTAATGGGATTAATTTCTTGCATGAACTCTCAAAACCGAAACGGATACCCCAACGGGGCAGCATACGCCGGGCGGCCCCGGCGATTGAAAGTCGGGGATTATAAACGATTAAGCGACAGGCTTGGGCTGATGGTTTTTCATAGCCCAAACGATACAACCAATGCCGGCCAGCACAAACGGTACACTGAGTAACTGGCCGGTGGTGAACATCACCCCGGTGTCGTACATGGCTTGCTCGGTTTTAAAGTATTCCAGGACAAACCGCACGCTGAACAGCATGCTGATGAAACAGCCAAACACAAAACCGGGTTTATCCGCGTGTTTTTTATAAATCGCCAGCGAAATCCCATAAATCAGCAGATAACACGCCGCTTCGTAAAGCTGTACCGGATGGCGCGGCAGCGGATCGATCCGCGCAAACACCACCGCCCAGGGTTGTTCTGACGGAATCCCCAAAATCTCCGAGTTGAAAAAATTACCGATGCGAATCAGCGCGCCGGCCAGGGCTGTGGGAATACTGACGCGATCCAATAACCAAAAATACCCGTCGCCGTATTTACGCCGATATAGGTACAGGGCCAAAATGATACCCAGCGTCGCGCCGTGGCTGGCCAACCCGCCCTCCCAGACTGCCAGGATTTTCAGGGGGTGAGACAAATAATAAGCAGGATCGTAGAGCATGGTATGACCCAGGCGCGCACCGGAGATGGTGGCTATTACCATGTACCAAAGCAAGGTATCCAACTCTTCGATATTTTTGCCTTCGCGCTGATAAATCCATTGCATGGTCAAAAAACTGCCGACGAAGCCGGATGCGAACATCAAGCCATACCAACGGATTTTCAAGAAGCCGAAGTCGACGAGAATAGGGTCTATATTCCAGATGAAGTGTTCCATGATGATGCGGGAGTGGTTACCGTTGAATCGGGAAAGAGCGGGAATTCTAACGCCGACTGGTTTTTTTCGCCGTTTATCTTTTGCCTAGCGCCGTTTTAGTTCGGATTCTCGACTTGTATCCTGCCGTCCACTATCCGCACCGCAAAGGTGGTCACATCTTCATAGGCCGGCGCGCATTTTACCGCGCCGGTTTTCACGCAAAACCGGGCGCCGTGGCGTGGACAGATGATTTCATCGCCGTCCAGCTCGCCACTGGCGATTTCAGCACCATCGTGGGTGCAGACATCTTCGATCGCGTAACATTGATCGTCGATTTTAAAAATCGCCACATCGGTGCCATCGACATCGACCACGACATGCTCACCGTTTGCCAGCGCCGCTTCGGCTACCACATCAATCCAATCACTCATGCTTGCCTCGTTTCGCTTGGGCTGCGTCTGCCCATTTATTTTAGATATACGTCGTATCGGAGCAATTTGCCCTGATAAGTTTCGCTAGGCTTGCCGCCCAGCGGCTCCGCATAATCGGGACTTTTAACGACCACCCGCTTGCCGGTCGCCTGCCAGGCCGCCTCGAACAAATCGGCCCTATCCAGGTCATCACCCAAAATATCGCGCAGTATGGCCATGGATTTACGCGTTGCTGCCGTTTGCTTGCGCTTGGCTGGAAACATCGGGTCCAGGTAAATACAATCCGGCTTATCCGATAAACCTGCTAGTAATTCGATGGCATTTCCCAGCATTAACTTTGGGGTTTGCAACTGCCGGTTTAGCACCCAATCCTTCTGTGCCAAGCGCTGAAAACCATCGGCAATCAGCTCGGCCATCACCGGCGAGCGCTCAATACAGCTCACCTCGTACCCCATACGAAACAAGGCCAAACTATCTTGAGCCCAGCCCGTGGTAGCATCGATGACGCTTTTGGTTTTCTTGCCGATGGCCTGCGCCAACAAGTCTTTTTTAGGGGCTGGGTAGGAATGCTGCTCGCCGGGGCGCGGATCGACATCGACCGCCAAACCGCCTTTTTTCAGGGTTTGTTTATCCAATAACTTCAGACAACCATCCCGATAACAAAGGAAGAACGTTTGCGGGACTTCAGTCGGCGGATTTTGCAAAGCCCAGATGGGCCAACCCAAACGCTCGGCTAGTGCCCGACTAGCGGACAACACCGAGTCATCGGCATAAACTACCGCCCCCTGTTCGGACAAACTCGTCACTCGGGATAGCTTACTCGGTGGAAATCGACTGAGCTTCGTTTTTCAAAGCGGCATCCAAGGTATGCCAAGCCAAAGTCGCGCATTTCACCCTGGCAGGATATTCGCGCACGCCGGCCAACACCGCCAGTTTACCGATGGCTTCCAGATTGATTTCCTCGGTTTTGCCGGTGGTCATTTCGTGGAATTGCTTGAACAAGGCTTCCGCTTCGTCCTCGGTTTTACCCTTGACGATTTCAGTCATCAAGGACACTGAGGCCGTGGAAATCGCGCAGCCGGAGCCTTGGAAACTGGCATCGCTGATCACGTGATCGTCGATTTTCAAAAACAGCGTCAGCCTATCGCCGCACAAAGGATTGAAACCTTCCACTTGGCGATTGGCATTATCCATCACCCGAAAATTGCGCGGATTGCGGTTGTGGTCGAATATGACCTCTTGGTATAGATCGCGTAAATCTTCAAACATTAGCCGAACACCTCTATTAGGGACTTGATGCCTTGCATCAACACATCGATTTCTTGGCGGGTATTGTACATGGCAAACGAGGCCCGCGCCGTGGCGGGTACGCCGTAAAAATCCATCACCGGCATCGCGCAATGGTGACCGGCGCGGATGGCGATGCCCAAACTGTCCAGCATGGTGCCTATGTCGTGTGGGTGAATCCGGTCTAGCGTGAACGACAGGATGCCGCCCTTGTGGGCCGCCTGACCGATGATATTGAGACTCTTGATCTGCTCGGCTTGCTGCGTCGCGTAATCCAGTAATTCAGCTTCATAGGCGGCGATTTTATCCATACCAATCGCGGTGACGTAATCGATAGCCGCACCCAAACCGATAATTTCGGCGATGGCCGGCGTGCCGGCTTCGAACTTATGCGGCAGACCGGCGTACTCGGTTTTTTCGAAGGTCACCTGCCGAATCATATCGCCACCGCCCTGGTAGGGCGGCATGGCTTCCAGCAAAGCCTGCTTGCCGTAAAGCACACCAGTGCCGGACGGTCCGTAAATCTTGTGGCCGGAAAACACGTAAAAATCGCAATCCAAGGCTTGTACATCCACCGCCATATGCGGAATCGCCTGGGCACCATCCAATAACACCGGAATGTTTTTGGCATGGGCCGCGGCAATAATCTGCTCTACCGGATTGATCGTACCCAGCGCATTGGACATTTGAGTGATCGCCACTAGCTTGGTTTTGGCGTTCAACAATTGTTCAAACTCGTCAAACAACAACTCCCCTTGCTGATTCATCGGAGCAACTCTTAGAAACGCGCCGATCTGCTGGCAAAGCATTTGCCAAGGCACGATATTGGCGTGATGCTCCATCGCGCTGATGACAATTTCATCGCCGGCTTTGAGTTGCGATTTGCCGTAGCTTTGCGCGACCAGATTGATCGCCTCGGTGGCACCGCGCACGAAGATGATTTCCTTCGTGCTGGCGGCATTGATGAACGCCCTGACCTTTTCCCGCGCCCCTTCAAACTTATCCGTGGCGCGAACGCTTAAGGTGTGCACGCCGCGATGGATGTTGGCGTATTCATGGCTATAGGTGTGCACGATGCTGTCGATGACCGCTTGCGGCTTCTGGCAACTGGCGGCGTTATCCAAATAAACCAAGGGCTTGTTACGGATGGTTTCGCCGAGAATGGGGAAATCGGCGCGGATTTGTTCGATTGGAAATGTGCTCATCGCTAACTATTTGGTTTAATTGATTTGGTCTGTACTAAACATTAGAATCGAGTAAGTCGATTCGTTAATTGGATAAAACTATGGTTGCCGTCTTTCCGCAGAAACACCTCACGGACATTGCCGAGTGGCATCGCATGGGCGAGGCCGGAATTTTTCCGCCCGAAAGCCGCTTGGAACTCATCGAAGGAGAAATTCTCACTATGTCACCGATAGGGTTTAATCATGCCAGTCACGTCAGTCGTTTAACTCGCTATTTCATCCGGTTACTGGATGACGGCGTATCGGTTCGCATACAAAGCCCCATTCAATTGGGCGACTTATCCGAACCGGAACCTGATTTAGTGTTAGCCAAAGCGGATACCGCCGACTACACCACCCGCCACCCTAGCGCTGCCGACGTCTTGCTACTGGTAGAAGTCTCCGACAGCACGCTGCGCTTCGACCGCACTCAAAAACTGCGGCTGTATGCCACCCACGGCATTACCGAATACTGGATCGTCAACCTGATCGACCAGTGCCTGGAAGTGTATCGGCAACCGCAAGACGGCGACTATCTGGATAAATCGGTACTGACAAAAGCCGATAGCATCGATCTATTGGCGTTACCGGCGCTTCAGGTCTCGGTCGCGGCTATCTTATAAACTGATCGCCGGAAACCGCTCTAATAACTCTTTCAGCAGCAAGGCTTTCAATTCGGCGTTCTCGACCTTATCCACCATCTCATTGGCAAACGCAAACGTCAGAATGTTTCTCGCCGTGGCTTCATCAATGCCGCGCGATTGCAGATAAAACACCGACTTTTCTTCCAACTGCCCTACCGTCACGCCGTGCGAACATTTCACATCGTCGGCATAAATCTCCAACTGCGGTTTGGTGTCCACTTCGGCATCCGCCGATAACAGCAGGTTGCGGTTGTTCATTTCCGAATCGGTACGCTGCGCATCCTCGGCGACGATCACCCGACCTTGAAACACCCCGCGCGCCTTGTTATCCAACACGCCTTTATAAAATTCGCGGCTAATGCCGTGCGGTTTTAGATGGTTAATGCGAGTGTGGTTATCGATATGCTGGCGCTTGCCGGCCACAAACAAACCGTTCAAGGAACATTCCGCGGCGGTATCCAGATCGCTATGAATATCGCTGCGCGCCAAGCCACTGCCCAGCGCAAAATTATGATGCATAAAACGGCTATCCCGCGCCTGTTTCACGTAAGTACCGCCAAAATGTTGGGCTTTTTCAGCTTCGAGTTGCACTTTATACAGCGTCAACGCGGCATTGCCAGCCAGCAAGCACTCGTTAACCGAGGCGGTGAAATAGCTATCGACGCTACCGACATAGGTTTCGATAATTTCTGCTTCCGCCTGCTCATTCAGGACAAACAAATTACGGGTTGCCGCCAGCGCATCGGCTTGGGTCACCAAATGCAGAATCTGCAATGGCCGATCCAACTGCTGCTTGGCCGCCACGTCAATCACCACGCCGTCGGTAAACCAGGCGTTATTGAACGCCACCAAATTGTGTTCGGCGCTAGTCACAGCCTGACCCAAGCGGCTTTCCAGCCATGCCGGATTATCTTGCAAAGCTTGTTTCAGACTCGACACAGACACTTTGCCAGCCAGGTCTTGCAGTCGCGACAAGGATGCGGAAAATTGGCCATTAACCAACACCACACTGGCAGCATCGTCCAAACGATAGCGGTTCAACCAATCTTCATCGACAAGCTGGTTGGCACTGGGTACAAACACGGTTTTATTCAGCGCAGACAGATTGGTATAGCGCCATTCTTCCTCACGATTGCCGGGAAAACCGTTGACCGCGAAAGTCTGCAAGGCCTGATTTCTGAAACCTTGCAACCAAGGCAAATCAAATCCCGGCAGACTCGCCGCCAACTCGGGATACGATGTCAAATATGCCGCGCCACTCATGCCGCTTGCCCTTCCAGCCAGCTGTAGCCGCGCTCTTCCAATTCCAGCGCCAGTTCCGGGCCACCGGATTTGACGATTTTGCCGTCCGCCAATACATGCACCACATCGGGTTTGATGTAATCCAACAGCCGTTGGTAATGGGTAATCATCAGGAACGAGCGCTCAGCATTGCGCAAGGAGTTGACGCCTTCGGAGACTATACGCAAGGCATCGATGTCCAGGCCAGAATCGGTCTCGTCCAAAATGCACAATTTGGGCTCCAATATGGCCGCTTGCAAGATTTCATTACGTTTCTTTTCGCCACCGGAAAAGCCTTCGTTAACCGCGCGGTACAAAAACTTTTCGTCCATTTGCAACAGTTTGACCTTGCTTTTGACGATGGTCAGAAAATCCATCGCATCCACTTCAGGTAGGCCGTGATGCTTGCGCATCGCATTCAACGCGGCTTTTAAAAGGTAGATATTGCTGACGCCGGGAATTTCCACCGGATATTGAAAGGCCAGAAACACGCCTTCGCGAGCGCGGATTTCCGGGGCCAATTCCAGCAAGTCTTTGCCTTGGTAAGTCACGCTGCCTTCGGTGACGGTATACCCGGCCTTGCCGGACAACACATGCGATAAGGTACTCTTGCCGGCGCCGTTGGGGCCCATGATGGCGTGGACTTCGCCTGGGTTTATGTCCAGAGTTAGGCCTTTTAATATGGGTTTGTCGTTGATGGATACGTGGAGATTTTTGATGCTGAGCATACGTTTGGTCACCTAAGTTTTTTAAATAATTCCGAACCTTATCGTTCCCACGCTCCGGCGTGGGAATGCAGTTGTCGACGCTCCAGCGTCAGCGCAAGCTAGTTTTTAAACCACGCTTTTAAATTCGTTAATAAATAGGTTTCGCTAACGCGAAGCTTATTTAAAGTCGGGTCTCGGCCCGACAGCCGAGATACTTTTCTTTGCTTGTCCAAAGAAAAGTATCCAAAAGAAAAGACCCCCGGATGCCGCTTTGATCCTGCGCTCCGAAGCTTTTGAACGGGGTTGCCGAAAGGGGCTTCCTGCCCCTTCGGCAACGCGATGCATCCATGCATCGCCCCTACGGGCTATTCCGCTCAAAAGCTCCGGTGCTCGGCGCGGCATACGGGAAGAAAACCATCCCGAAAGTTAAAGCTATAAATCGAACAAGGTAGGTTCGATTAGCGAAGCGTAATCGGAAGTATGTTTAAAATTGGAGCTATTAATTAAATACCTAAAAAATTATTTCCAAAACAGAAAAACAAATCCTTTATTCAAATTCATTCTTCCGATTACACTTCGCTAATCGAACCTACGCTGCTGGCTATAAAACTCCTAGCCATTGAATTTTTTAGCTGCGTAATAACTAACAGAAATAGCTAAATTCATTCCAAAGCGAGCGAACTCCTTATCCGTAAAACCCAAAGGCTTATGTGCACCCGGACTGATAAAGGTATAAATAGAAGTAATGGCGTCCTCTTCTTTTTTATCAAAAAAAGCATATTCTTTCAAAAAACGTATCGAGTTCCCCCATACCTTTGTATCATTATCACTAACGATAAGACCTCTTTGAATCGCAAGCTCTTTACATAACGTTTCAAGGGCAACGCGCGAATAAGTCAAACACCCATTATAATAATCAGGCGCTGGTTTTCTGAACTCTTCTGCCGACCTTTTTATAAGATCTATAATTTCCTCGGAGGATGGTAAATTTGTTCTACGCAATTCTTTAGCTAAATCATCCTCTATCGGCTCGCTTGACTCGATAAACGGTTCAATTTTAATTATTCTATTACGCTCAACTCGATAGCCATCAAGCATTAAACAGCTTTCAAAATCTTCCCATCTTTCATCAAATGCTGTAGCTGTAGACGTTTTTCTATCTCTGAGCGCCTTTTTTGTAATCACAACCTCAGAGATTAAGCAAGATATTTTGTCATCAGCTACACCAAGTAAAGCTCCTTTAATATTTTCTAGGTTTATATATTCAGCAAAGACATCATGCTTTTCTAGTAAAATAGATATTTGATCCCTTCCAATAAGATCAAGTAACTGACAAAAAGACAATTTCGTTCTCTTTGAAATAACCACTATTTATCCAAAACTTTAAACCATTAATACAAAGCTTGTAGGATGTGCTGAACAGGGTGAAGCGCATCTGTCGCGAACGATGCGCCTCCTTTCTTCGGCACATCCTACAAATTCTTTCCACATCAAAAAACATCCAATCACTTTAAATCCACGGCGGGGGTTATTCCCGTTATTCCGCCCTGAGCATCGCAGTTTTTGGCGAGATCGGCCCGCAGGGGAGCGGCAGGGATGCCGCTCGTTTTCGGAGGGCCAGGGATGGCCCTTCCGAAAACCCTCGCCAAAAGCAAGACGCGCAGGATTAAGGCGGAATTCCGGGTGGCCTTTTCTTTGGATACTTTCTTTTGGCCAAGCAAAAGAAAGTATCTCGGCTGTCGGGCCGAGACCCGACTTTAAAACAACCCGTCGCGACAGCGACACAACCCCTAAAGACGCTGGAGCGTCTAACCCCGCAACCTACAAAAACCAATAATTACGCATACAGCAACCGCCCCTTGGGTTCAGGAATCACTCTACCAAGCTCCAAAGCCGTATCGATCCACTCCTGAATCACCACCTCGGCATTTTTTACAGCCTCTTGGTAACTCTTGCCATCCGCCATACAACCAGACAGCTCCGGCACTTCCACCAGATAGGCTTGATCCGGCTCGCTCCAATAAAGAATCATTTCGTATTTATTCATCGATTTGCCCTAATTGATATTTGACGATAACCTGCCGTACCTGTTTGATTTGATAAGGTTTTGCCTTTGAACCTACAGGTTGCAAATTTAAAATTTCCGAGATGTCTTGCCGAGTAAAAATATGATGATCGCCGCGAATTCTCAAATCAAAATCCATTCGCTGCAATAATTGCACGAGTTCCGCAAAGGTGATATTGCCATCCGATCTGCCGCCGAGAATCTTATACAGCAGCTTATCGTATTTGCCCATTACCCAACCGCCCCTTCCAAACTAATCCCCAACAACGCCTGCGCCTCTACCGCAAACTCCATCGGCAATTCCTTAAACACTTCCTTACAAAAGCCATTCACTATCATCGACACCGCATCTTCCGCAGACAAGCCGCGCTGCTGGCAGAAGAACAATTGGTCTTCGCTGATTTTAGAGGTGGTCGCCTCATGTTCAATCTGCGCGGTCGGCTGTTTCACTTCCACATAAGGAAAGGTATGCGCACCGCATTTATCGCCCACCAAGAGTGAATCGCACTGGGTGTGGTTACGAGCGTTTTCAGCGGATTTGGCCACTTTCACTAAACCACGATAGGTGTTCTGCGCCCGGCCGGCGGAGATTCCTTTCGACACGATAGTGCTGCGGGTATTTTTGCCGATATGAATCATTTTGGTGCCGGTGTCGGCTTGTTGCAGGTTGTTGGTCAAAGCCACCGAATAAAATTCGCCGACCGAGTCATTGCCCAACAACACGCAACTGGGGTATTTCCAGGTGATGGCCGAGCCGGTTTCGACTTGGGTCCAGGATACTTTGGAGTTGTGCCCGCGGCATTCCGCGCGCTTGGTCACGAAGTTATAAATACCGCCTTTGCCGTCTTTGTCGCCCGGATACCAGTTCTGCACGGTGGAATATTTGATTTGCGCATTGTCCAGCGCCACCAGCTCCACTACCGCAGCATGCAACTGGTTTTCGTCGCGCATCGGTGCGGTGCAGCCTTCCAGATAGGACACATGCGAGCCTTCATCGGCGATGATCAAAGTCCGTTCGAACTGGCCGGTGTTGGCGGCGTTGATTCTGAAATACGTCGACAACTCCATCGGGCAGCGCACACCTTTGGGGATGTAGACGAAGGAACCGTCGGTAAATACCGCGGCATTCAGCGCGGCGAAGAAGTTGTCGCCGGTCGGCACTACGCTACCGAGGTATTGCTTCACTAATTCAGGGTGTTCTTGCAAAGCTTCGGAAATCGGACAGAAAATCACGCCGGCATCCTTGAGCTTGCCTTTAAAAGTGGTAGCAACCGACACGCTATCGAATACCGCATCGACCGCAATACCTGCCAGCCGCTCCTGCTCGTCCAGCGGAATGCCCAATTTTTTATAGGTATCCAATAATTCCGGATCGACTTCGTCCAAACTTTTCGGGCCGGCTTTTTTCGACTTAGGGGCCGAGTAATAGCTAATGGCTTGATAATCGATAGGATCGATCTTGAGTTGCGCCCAGTCCGGCGACGGCATGGTTTGCCAATGCCGAAAGGCTTTGAGCCGGTATTCCAACATGAATTCCGGCTCGTTTTTGACTTTGGACAGCCGGCGAATCACGTCTTCGTCCAAGCCGGGCGGAAACGTATCGACTTCCAGCTCGGTCACAAAGCCTTGCTTGTATTCCTGGCTGATCAGATGTTCAATTTCTTGGGCGCTGGTAGACATAATCTTTTCAATAATTAGCGAAACAACTGGTTCACCGGAATCGAGACTTCTTCCGGCGGCTTAAACGGCAAAATCAAATCAGCCAAGGTTACCGACTCGAGCGCGTTGGCAATTTTTTGGTTGATCAAGTGCCAATTGCCTTGTATCCGACAGCCGCTGGCTTGATCGCAACTTTTGTGTGAAACGGTGCATTCGGTCAGCGCTATCGGGCCTTCGAGAGCGGAAATCACCGTGGCCACACTGATCCTATTTGGGTCTTTAGCTAACGCATAACCGCCTTTAGCACCACGCATGGACACCAACACCCCAGCTTTGAGCAAAATTTTCAAGATCTTGCTCACTGTCGGCTGGGCGATACCCGTGGCTTCGGCAATTTCTAAAGCACCATGCACCCGACTCCTGTCCCTGGCCATATAGCTCAAGATCACCGTGGCATAGTCTGTTAGCTTGCTTAACCTTAACATCGCACTCCTTTTACATTTAGGACTATTTTAGTCTTATTTAAATCCTTAGTAAATAGCTTGGTTATTAAAAATCTTACTTTCGCGTGAACATCACTTTTTTGAGTTTTCGCGCACTGCGCTATCTGGCTTAGCATCGCGGAAAAACAGCTTGCGACAACTTTTCCCTGAAAATCTTGGTTTTTTGCAATACACTTCTTTTAAAGAACGAAACATACGCCATTTGATAAAAGCCATGTCCCAAACTCGCAGCCCTATTGTTTTGATGTATCACGGTACGCCCGACGCTCAACCCGAGTCGCATTACTCGATAAGCGCGGACTTGTTTGCGAAGCATTTGCGGTATCTACAGCAAGAAGGTTGGACAACGGTTTTGTTCAAAGACTTGCAAAATACCAAATCGCTACCTGAAAAAAGTGTGGTCATTACTTTTGATGATGGCTACGAAGACAACTATCCGGGGGCTTTTTTGCCTCTGATGGCACTTGGGATGAAGGCCACATGGTTTATCGCCACCGATTGCATCGGCGGCCATGCGCATTGGCTAGGCAAACCATCCACTCAGACACGGATGCTAACGGCGGAACGCCTGCTTGAAATGCATGCAGCCGGAATGGAAATTGCCTCGCACACCTGCTCTCATCCAGACCTATCGGTACTCAGCACAGACCAACAACAATTCGAACTTTCAAAAGCCAAAGCTGTTCTTGAAGATTTATTGTCAACCCAAGTAAGCAGCCTGGCTTATCCCTTTGGCAGATTCAACTCTGATTCAATCACCATAGCCGAACAGACAGGCTATAGCATGGCTTGCACCACCCGTCCCGGCTGGTTCGATAGCGAACCCAACCCTTACCTGGTTAGACGTATTGCCATATTCTCCGGCGACAGCGCCAGCACACTAGCCCGCAAATTAAACTTTGCGGACAACGATGTATCGTGGAAAAAAATGACTCGCTACTATGCGAACCGTGTTTGGGATAAACTGCGTCATACGAGTTGATTGCAAATACCAATGCAGATTTTAGCGTCGCAATGAATCAACAGCGATAAACAGCCCAGAAATTCGTCCCCACCAGAATTCAGAACCTTTACGCCGAGCCCAAAAACCCAGAAGCCTAAGAACATGACTCTGCCCGGCAACTCTTTACCACTCTCTGCATTTAGATATCGAAAATGAGCCTGGAAAAAGCCTCTAAAAAGCTCACATTCGCTTTTTGCACTTACAACCGCGCGGAAAGGCTAGAGAATCTGGTCTTTGCCATGCGCGCGCAATCTTGTCCGATTCCATTTGAAATTCTTGCTGTAGATAATAACAGTAGCGACACGACAAGCGAGGTATTGAAACAACTTCAGCAACTACCCGGCCCGACGCTCCGCTGGGTGCATGAGCCCAACCAAGGCATAGTCGCAGCGCGCAACAGAGCCATACAAGAGGCAATCAATTCAGACATTCTGGTGTTTATCGACGACGATGAACTACCTTTATGCGGACTGTTGGAAACGGTTGCACACGCATATCTTAGCGAAGGCGCAGAATGTGTTGGCGGACGAATCGATATAGACTTTACAGACCATAAGCGTCCAGAATGGCTTGATGACGAATTGCTGGGATTTCTAGGCGCGCTGGATCACGGCAAACAAGCTTTCTGGATAGAAGACAACACTACACCGGTGTGGGCCGGCAACATCGCATATGACATGGCGATATTCCGAAACGATCCGGCATTGCGCTTTGATCGCAGGTATGACCGCAAAGGTAAAACCATAGGAGGAGGCGAAGACGTGATGATGTTTAATGTGCTCCTGCAGCAAAAGCGCCGAATACGTTACCGCCCGGACATGGCCATACTTCACGCCGTGGAACCATGGCGACTCCGGCGGCGCTACTTTTTAGATGTTCATTTTCTGGCCGGCTATCGCGGAGCGATTAATGACTTTCCGGTCTATCATCGCACCTACTTGGGCATACCGCCATTCTTAATCTCGCAAATTGTCCGCCAAACTTGGCAATGGCTTGGGTTGGCGTTCACCGCAAAACATAGCCTGCGCCAGGCAATGAATGTCAGTTATTCTCTCGGGCAAATATGTGGCTGTTTTTCACGCTGGAAAAACAAACTATTAATAAATAATTAAATTAAGCTGACCATTAAAAGCTTAGTTAAGTGCATTAAAACCTACTAAATTAAACTCCGTGCGCGACATAGTTGTTCTTATTTTTCTGATATGCTGCATAGTTGCCGCAATAAAAAAACCATGGTGGGGGGTGCTATCGTTAGCAATATTCAGTTACTTGAATCCGCATGCCTATGCCTGGGGTGCAGTACGTTCGCTACCGGTATACTATGTGTTATTTTTGGTAGTTGTTGTCAGCACGTTCAACACCAAAGATAAACAGCCCATCCCTAAAGATTGGCGAATTTCCGTTTTTATAACACTTTGGTTCTATTTTATATTTACCACAACCCAATCGCCTTTACAGGATATTGCCTGGGAAAAATTTTTGTTCGTCTCTAAAGTATTTGTGCCATTCTATTTCACATGGGTACTCATCAATACCAGAGAAAAACTCTATTATTTAATTTCCACCATAGGTGCCTCTATAGGCATTGTTGCAGTTAAAGGTGGTATATTTGCTATCTTAACCGGCTTTGGTCACCGCGTATACGGACCCCCCAATACGCAATTCGAGGACAACAATTTATTTGCCGTTGCGATGTTGATTGCCGTGCCATTGCTACTAGTATGGGAAAAAGAAGTACAGAAGAGTTGGCTTAAAAAAGGAATATTGCTATCCATTCCTATCATTTATGCCGCTTCATTATCATCATGGTCTAGAGGCGCATTACTTACCATGATCGCTCTAACGTTTACACTGATTTCAAACAGCAAACGTAAATACTTGATGATCCCTCTAGTAATTGGCGGTACATTTTTTGTAATACCCTATTTGCCTGAAGAATGGTTTGGACGTATGCACACCATGGAAACTTACGAGGAAGACCTTTCCGCCATGTCACGAATAGAGGCATGGACAGATGGCTGGAATCATGCGCTGAGCCACCCGTTTACCGGCGCGGGATTCGATGGCTGGATTCATGTCACGATGCGGGATTGGCACAGTTCTTACGTAGAAATGCTTGCTGAACATGGCTTTATAGCATTCGGATTATGGATTTCGCTGATACTGGGTAGTGTCTTTGGCTTAACCCGTTTATCAAGACAAGCGAAACAAGTAGAAGGCATGGAATGGGTGCGCCACTACAGCCTAATGGTCAGAACCTCGATCATTTGCTATATGGTTGGCACCGCTTTCCTCGGCTTATCCTACTGGGATTTGATTTATCATTTAGTATTTATATCGATGTTAATTAAAAAATTCGCACTGCAAGAGTTTTCGGAAAAAGCACGCATAAATGAACAGCAGTACAAAAAAAATCGAAATATAATAATTTAGCCACCAATCATACTTATCCAATCGAATAAAATAGAGATGGAAAAAATACTGGTGTCCCTCTACTGCTCATCTGCTGCCGCACTGCTTTTTACTATTACATTAATCATACTTACCTTACACAACTATTCTCGTACCGGACCCGGCATCCAAAAAGAAATAGAAAAAAAGTTTGGGTATTATGTGGTTTTCGCCCTAACCAGGTTAGCCGCTTGGTTATTTGTCATATTTTTTCTGACATCCTTGCCAGGCTCTATTGCAGCTTATTCAATATCAAAGCTTACTGCATTGATGGAATTTAATTTCATCACAGGTTTAACCTACTGCTTAATATCAACCACGTTAATTACTACCTACTTTTTTTTACACCAGCTCCTGTATACACCGGGCACCATTCAATTATCTTTCCAGTATAGATTTTCCAGATTGTTTGTTATATGGAAGATATTATCTCCCAAAATAATAAGTAGCATAAAGTTTTCATTAATTTTATTACTGTCTATAACATCGGCAATCGCTCTGTTTTTCGCTATCCAAGAAAATAATACGCCGCTAGTGCTATATATACTAGCCTTGGCTGGTTTATATGCTTACATCTATTACGCAACGATAGTTAACGAACCAGCTATCGCTAAAGCATCGCCTCAAACAAAACCCAATGTGATTATGATAGGTTCCGATACATTGCGCCATGACAGACTTGGCGGCAGCAACTATCATAGGAACCTTACCCCCAACATTGATAAATTAAGCGCGAACGGCTTACGACTCTATAAATGCATAACCCCTGTCGCCAGAACCGCACCAAGTATTGCATCCCTATTTACCGGATTATGGCCGCATAACCATAAAATTCGCGATAATTATCCATCCCTGGCAGACTGTAAATTACCGCAACCGTCTTTAATCGATATATTGAACGAACATGGTTACTTGACTGCATGCATCTCCGATTGGTGCGGAGCCGATTTCGCAAAATTAAGTTTTAACTTCAAGGAAATCTCGGTCGCTGAAGATCAATGGAATATCAAACTGCTACTAAGGCAAGGCCCGTCTTTAATCCGAAACGTATTATCGCTATTCACCAATAACGCATTAGGAAAACGCTTCTTACCCGAGTTCTATTATCTGGCCGGCGTGCCCTTGATAAAAAGCTTGAGCCGCGAATGCCGCCAATTAATTGCCCGTTCGGCGAAAAACTCGCAGCCCTTTTTTATTAATTTGTTCACTTCGGCCACTCACGTCCCATTCAATTCGGAGTATCCCTATTACAACTTATTTACTCCAAAAGACTATAAAGGTGAGTCACGGTTTATTATGACCAGACTCGCCTCGGCGGAAGAAATTATCAAAAAACAGGAAAAAACCTCGGAGTTTTTCGACATCCCGCAAATTATTAATTTATATGACAGCTGCGTCAAACAGTTCGACGATGAAGTGGGGAAAATAATAGATTATATTGAAAAGTCGGATTTATCCAATAATACCATCGTAATCATATATAGCGATCATGGTGCGGATTTTTTTGAAACCGGATGCTGGGGCCAGGGCAATACCTTGGTAGGAAACGACCCCAGCGGCAGAATTCCATTGGTGATGAAAGGCCCAGGAGTGCCTAGTGGCGTAAACTTTAAGCCGACTACCCGCTCTATTGACGTAATGCCAACTTTGTTAGATTTGTTGAATATACCTATTCCAACAACGCTCGACGGTATTAATTTGATTCCTTATGTAAAAACACAGACATCACCAGAGCTTTTTGCTTTTCAAGAAACAGGGATTTGGCTAGGAAAAATACCTGGCTTACATCCTGAACAAATCTTATATCCCAATATTGTTGAATTACTGGATATTCCTGATAAAAAATCCGGCACGCTGGTAGTCAACGAAAAACATTATCCCACGGTTATCCGCGCGAAAAGCCGCTCTATACAGAATGAAAAGTGGAAACTAATATATATAGCGACTTATACAAAGCCTGTGTATCAGCTATACAACTTAGAAAAAGACCCATATCGGGATGTGATAGACTCTCATCCCGATATATTTTTGGAGCTTAAAAAGCTATTGGATAGCCATATTCAAAGTGACACTTTATTTGAATCTGCTAATTAAAATACAAAGCTGTTGCACATTTTAAAACTGTGCAATCGGGGTATCAAAAATTATTCACTGATAGTAATCAAGATACCAAGCAACAAACTGTTCAATCCCCTGCTCAATAGTCGTGTTTGGTTTATAACCAACATCCGCCACCAAGGCCTCTACATCGGCAAACGTATCCGGGACATCACCAGGCTGCAACGGCAATAAATTTTTCTCGGCAGTTTTACCGAGAAAACGTTCCAAGGTTTCGATATAAGACAGCAGTTCTACCGGATTCTGGTTACCAATGTTATAAACCCGCCAAGGTGCTCTACTGGTGCCTGGATCGGGTTTTTCTCCACTCCAGTCCGGATTCGGCGAAGCGTTATGATCCATGGTCCGAATCACGCCCTCAACAATATCGTCTATGTAAGTAAAGTCGCGGCGGTGCTTACCGTAATTAAATACATTGATTTTCTCGCCATTCAAAATAGCTTTGGTAAATAAAAACAACGCCATGTCTGGTCGGCCCCACGGCCCATATACGGTAAAAAAGCGCAAACCTGTGGTAGGCAATTTATACAAGTTGCTGTAGGTGTGCGCCATCAGCTCATTGGCTTTTTTTGACGCCGCATACAAGCTCAAGGGATGATCGACATTGTCATGCACGGAAAACGGCATGGATTCGTTCGCGCCGTAAACCGAACTGCTGGAGGCATACACCAAGTGCTCCACCTGATTATGCCGACAGCCTTCCAATATATTGATAAAACCAACGATATTGCTATCGATGTAGGCATGCGGATTCTCGATTGAATAACGCACACCAGCCTGAGCAGCCAGATTAACCACTTTTTGCGGCTGATGCTTTTTAAATAAAGCCTCCATGCCGTCTCTATCGGCAATATCCAATCTGACATCGGTATAGCCGGCAAAATCCTTGATCCGATCCAAGCGACTCAATTTCAGGTTAACATCGTAATAGTCGTTGAGATTATCGACACCAATGACTTCGTCACCACGCTCCAATAATCTCAGCGCCAAATGATTGCCTATAAAACCGGCAGTGCCGGTCACCATAATCTTCATTCTTAAAGCCTTGCGTCTGTTTGATCCGTGGGAAACAAGTATTTCAGATCATATACAATAGCTTGCGGCGTACCTAAAGCTCTGATGTCTGAAATCGCCATTTTTCTGAACTCATCATGGGCCACAGCCAGAATAATCGCGTCGTATTTTCCCGCAACCGGTTTCACTACCGGCGTTATAGCGTATTCGTGTTTCGCTTCCTCGGCATTAACCCAGGGATCGTAAACCTCGACATTGACGCCATAAGTCTTCAATTCGGCAATGATGTCCACCACCCGAGTGTTACGAATGTCCGGACAGTTTTCTTTAAAGGTCAAGCCCATGATCAGGACATTAGCTTCCTGGACATGCACACGCTTCTTCAGCATCAACTTTACTAATTGCGACACGACGTATACCCCCATGCCATCGTTGATTCGACGGCCAGAAAGTATCACTTCCGGGTTATAGCCGATAGCTTGAGCTTTATGGGTTAAGTAGTAAGGATCCACTCCGATACAGTGTCCACCGACCAACCCAGGGCGAAACGGCAGGAAATTCCATTTGGTCCCTGCAGCCAACAAAACCTCTTCAGTATCTATTCCGAGTTTGTTGAAGATCAATGCCAATTCGTTGATCAAAGCGATGTTGACATCGCGCTGAGTATTTTCAATGACTTTAGCAGCCTCGGCGACTTTGATGCTGCTGGCTTTGTGTGTGCCCGCAGCGATGATGCTTTTATACAAAGCATCTACTTTTTCGGCTATTTCAGGCGTAGAGCCCGAGGTAACCTTCAGAATATTGGTTACGCGGTGTTGTTTATCGCCGGGATTAATGCGCTCAGGACTATAACCGACATAAAAATCCCGATTAAAAGTCAAACCCGATACTTTCTCCAGAATCGGTACGCAAACCTCTTCGGTTGCACCAGGGTAAACAGTGGATTCGTAAATGACGATGTCGCCGGACTTTATCACCTTACCCAACAAATCGCTGGCTTTTTGCAGCGGCGTCAAATCAGGTTGTTTATGTTCGTTGATTGGCGTGGGGACTGTGACTATATAAACCGAACAATCGGCTATATCTTGTAAATCAGCGCTGTAAGTCAGCAATTTGGCGCCGGCGAGTTCTTCTTCACTAACTTCCAGGGTATGGTCTCGACCTGCGCGTAATTCCTGAATCCGATGCTGGTTAATATCGAAACCTACGGTTTGATATTTTCGTCCAAACTCGACGGCTAGCGGCAACCCCACGTAACCAAGCCCAATCATACCGATTTTAATGTTATCTAACATCTAGTAAATCCTCCTCCGCCCCGCTCTGAGTTTTAATGACTTGAATTACTTTTTGACTATACAGCCCCATGCCGTCAGCCAGGCTTGTGCCTGATAGCTTTCCGCCGTTTTCGGCAAGTTGCCGCTCAACACCATCGCCAAGGTATGATTGATAATGCCGAAGAAATAAGTGTAGGCCAATAACGGATCCAGTGCCTTCATCTCGCCGTCTTTGACGCCGTTCTGAAAAATCCGTTTTATTTTAATAAATGCGGGCGTTTCCAGCAGGGGCTTAGGTTGAGCCAAAAACTCTTCGCTCTTTACAAATAACAAAAACTCGACGATTTCCGGGGCGTCATCGGTTAATTTGAAGAGTAAATCGACTATTTCCCGCAATTGTTCGGCAGCTTTACGATTCCGGCGGCGAATATCATCAATCGATATGCTCAGACTATCCAGAATATTTTCGTACAAGGCTTGCGCGATGGCTTGCTTGGTTTTGAAATACTGACTAATGCCGGTACTGGTTGTTATACCAGCCGCATCTTTTATATCGGTTAATGAGGTATTGAAATATCCCTTCTTGGCAAACAGCTTTAAAGCGGCCTGCAACACTTCATCCTGACTAATCGTTTTATTCGGTGTATTTTCTAATTCTAATTCTTGTTCCATGCTCTTATATACAGCTTTACCTGCTGTTTACTCTCTGTTGTGGCAGTATCGATACTGCTTTTATTATTCGTTGATGGTGGAGAACGCCGCGACCAGATAATTAACCATAGACCATAAGGTTAAAATCGCCGACAAGTATAACAACCAGTAACCCATGGTATTGATAGGCAGGCCTAATAAATCATCCCGATAAAGCAACAAACTAACTGCCGTCATTTGCGCCGTGGTTTTCCATTTTCCCAATTGCGAAACCTTGACCTTGGCTCGCTGGCCGATTTCGGCCATCCATTCTCTCAGCGACGCAATCGCAATTTCCCTACCGATAATGATAGCCGCAGGTACTGCAAGATAAGGATTGCCTTGAGCCTGCACCACCAATACCAGTACAAACGCCACCATCAATTTATCAGCCACCGGATCCAGGAAGGCGCCGAATGCAGTTTGCATATTCATTTTTCTGGCAAGATAACCGTCCAGCCAATCGGTGAAGCCGGCAACCAAAAATATCGCCGTGCATGCCAGGTTGGAATACTGCCAAGGCAAATAAAACACAACGGCCAACAAAGGAATGAGGGCGATCCGTAACAGGGTTAAGTAGGTCGGAATGGTAAATCTAATGGCCATCTTGATGGTGAAATGTATCGTAAATTCGCTGCGCTAATTGTCGGCTAATGCCATCTATACTGGCTAAAGCATCCACACCCGCGCTGGACACACCCTGTAACCCGCCAAACTGTTTCAGCAAAACCTGTCGTCTTTTCGGCCCCAGTCCGGCAATATCTTCCAGTACCGATTGCTTGTTAACCTTGCCGCGTCGCTGCCTGTGTCCGGTTATCGCGAAACGATGCGCTTCATCGCGAATCTGTTGAATCAATAGCAAGGCGGAAGCACCTGGTGTCACATCCAAAGGTTGCCGATTGCCGACCAGAATGATTTTCTCCATTCCGGCTTTGCGATCAGGCCCTTTGGCGACGCCGACTATCATAACATCGTTTATCTCCAATTCAGCCAAAGCCTTTTCGGCCTCCGCGACTTGGCCTTTGCCGCCGTCTATTAAAAGGATGTCCGGCGCCGGATGCTCACCATTCTTCAAGCGACTGAAGCGTCTAAAAACCGCCTGATGAATCGCCGCATAGTCATCGCCGCCAGCAATGCCATCGATATTAAAGCGTCGATACTCGGATTTCACCGGCCCTTCTCTATCAAACACCACACAAGACGCCACAGTCTGTTCGCCTTGGGTATGACTAATATCAAAACACTCCAGGCGACTGGGGGTGATGTCGCAGTCCAATTCTTGCTGCAAACTGATAAAGCGCCCTTGCAAACCCTGTCGATCAGCCAGCCTAGCGCTAAGCGCACTGCGGGCATTGGTGATAGCCATTTGCAACCACTTCATCCGTTCGCCGCGCACATTATTGGCAATCGCTACCGAATGTTTGGCCTGTTCGGTCAATACCTCGGCCACCAAAGCCGATTCCGGCAAGGCATGGCTGACGATCAATTCGTGAGGTACGGTTTTGTCCAAATAATATTGGGCGATGAAAGCCTGCAAGATTTCCTCGGGCTGATTTTCATCGCCCACTTTCGGAAAAAACTGCCGGTTGCCCAAATGCTGGCCGTTGCGGATAAAAAATACCTGTACGCAAGCCGCGCCGTTTTTAGCCGCGCAAGCGACAATATCCACATCGCCTTTTTCGCCTTCCACACAATGCTTTTCCAACACCGCCCGCAAGCGGGCGATTTGGTCGCGATAGGCGGCGGCTTGCTCAAATTCCAATTGCGCGGCCGCAGCTTCCATCTTCGCTACCAAGCGATCGATTAGTAAGCCACCCTGCCCCTCCAAAAACAAAATGGTATTCTCCACATCGGCGGCATAGATATCCTTACTGACCAGCCCAACACACGGCGCGGTGCAGCGCTCAATCTGATGTTGCAGACAAGGCCGAGAGCGGGCACTGTAATAGGAATCTTCACATTGCCGCACGGGGAAAATTTTTTGTAATAACTTCAAGGTTTCTTTCACCGCACTGGCGCTGGGATACGGCCCGAAATACTTGCCCCGCCGCTTCTTGGCGCCGCGATGAAAGGTCAGTTGCGGAAAATCGTGGAAACTGGAGATGAACACATAGGGATAGGATTTATCGTCGCGCAAACTGATGTTGTAGCGCGGCTTGTGGCGTTTGATCTGCTGGCTTTCCAGCAATAAGGCTTCGCCCTCCGTGTGGGTAACGGTTACTTCTATCCCGGCAACCTTGGCCACCATCGCCTGCTGTTTGGGCGAGGCATTTTGAGTTCTGAAATAACTGGAAACCCGATTTTTCAGATTCTTGGCTTTGCCGATGTAAATAATCTCGCCTTTCTCGTCCAACATCTTGTAAATGCCGGGACGCTGGGTTAGCGTCTTCAAAAAGGCTTTGGCGTCGAATTCGCCCGGATGAGTTTCAGTCACGGGCAGCCAGCAAATTTTGAATGGTTACAAACACCGCCGCCAGCATCTCCATGCTCAGGCGCTTGGTCTGCACGTTATAGCGACTGCAATGGTAAGAACTGACCAGCGTGTTACCGTCCGGCAATTGAAAGCTGACATGATGAGCGAATTTAGCCGCACTACTCTTTAAACCATAAGCACGCAATACTGCCTGATGGGCGATATTGCCCAAGGCCAATATCACCGAATGTTTCGGTAGGGTTTTAATTTCCGCAGTCAGATAAGGATTGCATTGTTTAATTTCATCGCCGGTAGGTTTGTTTTGCGGCGGCAAACATTTCACGGCATTGGTAATCCGGCAATTGCTAAGCTGCAAACCATCGGCCAAATTTGTCGATGCCAATTGATTGCTGTAACCGAAATCATACAAAGCCTGATACAGCAACAAGCCTGCATAGTCACCGGTAAACGGTCTGCCGGTGGCGTTCGCGCCATGCATACCCGGCGCTAAGCCAACGACTAGCAAGCGCGCTTCCGGATCGCCGAACGGCGCCACCGGTAAGGCATGATAATCGGGATACTTAGCCCGCACCTCGCCGAGAAATTCGCTTAGGCGCGGGCATGCCCGGCAGTCTTGCTTGAAATAGGATGAATAAGTCATAAAACGATAAACACTCAAATTAGCGGAATTTTACCTGAGCCCAAGATTTCTTGCGTCGCTCGCTTTGCTTATTAATTAGTCTGTAAAACATCCTTACTTCCGTCTTCGCCGGAATGACCTTCTCTGGAGAGAACAAGCGACGGCTTGACCGTAAGCAGTCCGAGTCCGGACTTTCAAATCCAAATTAACCAAGTCTGGAAACATCTGGACCGGAATACCGCAAATACCGGCACCGGATAAACCTAAACGTTTGCTAATTGATAAAATTGTGGTATTTTTACAACATGCTGAGCAGAATCTGCAATTCTCTTTGATTTTTAAAGCCTAATTTTTCTAACCATGGCTTTATTAGTCCCTCTCAAAAGCAACCAATTATCTATTTTTACAAATAACAAAGGAGTCTTTATGTTGAAGAAAAGTTTACTGGCAATCGCCACGATGGCGACGCTCGGTTCCGTGTCGACGGCACAAGCCGACGAGTTCCTTGACGATAGATGGTACGCCGCGCCCTTCGGCACTTTCGTACAACCGGGCGGTGATCGTAATGCACATAGCGGTTGGGGTGGCGGCCTGGGCTTGGGTAAGATCATCAACGAACATCTGAACATCGAAATCAGAGGCTTATACCAAAATCTGGAAGGCGCCAAAACCAATGGCAACTGGGATTTGACCGGCGGTACTGTCGATGCGCAGTATTATTTGTTTAGGGATAAATTCTCGCCTTATGCAGTAATCGGTGTGGGCGGTATAAACACTACGCACAATGGCGACAGCGGCGCAGGCTTCATCGGCGAAGCGGGTGCGGGTTTTACCTATGAACTGCACGATAACTTCCTGATTCGCAGCGACGTCCGCTATCGTTACAACAACAACTTCAACGCCAAGTTACAACCTGGTACTGAAGAGTTTCACGACATGACGGTTAACCTGGGTTTCGTGATCCCGTTCGGCGAAAAACCTAAAGCCACTGTGGTCGCTAAAGCCGAGCCGACTCCGCCTCCAGCACCGATGCCGGCTAAACTCGATTGTTCAAAAATGGATGACGACAAAGACGGCGTGAACAATTGCGTCGATAAGTGCCCAACGACACTACCGGGTGTTGAAGTCAGTATCTATGGTTGCTGGATTGTCGATGTGAAATTCGATAACGACAAAGATATTATCAAACCGCAGTACTTCCCAAAACTGGATAAAGTCGTTGACCGCATCAAACAGTATCCTGACATGGCGTTTGAAGTTCAAGGCCATACCAGCAATACCGGTTCGTACAAACACAACCTGGACTTGTCGGAGCGCCGGGCATTGGCGGTTAAGAAATACCTGACCAAAGGCAGCCACTCTCCCAATATCACTTCACACGGTTACAGCTGGGATAGACCTATCGATACCAACGAAACCGAAGAAGGCCGCGCCAATAACCGCCGGGTGCAGTTGGAAGTGGATGGTAAAGCCCAACATACTGTGAAATAGTCAGCAAACCTGGTCAAGTCAATTGATTCAGCGCAAAAACCCGCCGTAAGGCGGGTTTTTTATGCGCGCGAGAGGAAAAGCAAAAAATTACAAACTCAAGGCCCTAAATTCCGCGCATGCGCTTGAACGCTGCCAGACCCGCTCAAACTCTTCGCGCAACGGCCGGTGACGCGCCGGCAAATTAGGACTCCAAAGCCCTTCGTAGCGATTACCCAGCAAACGAAATAAATAGCCGTCGCTATCGTTGACGACAAAAGCAGACGCATATTGCAAATCTTCGGTTTCATCGGGCACACGAATCAGAAAATATGACGGCAAGCGCTGAGCCAATTCCACGACAGGATGAACCTGATTACGCAGGCTGGTTGGATCCTGGACAATGATCTGCACACTGGCGTTACGATTGCTGAGAGCAAATTGTTTCAGAGCCTCGACAAGGTCTTTTTGTCCATATAAAGCAAAATCCAGATCCCGGCTGTAGATATAAATCTGCCGACGAGCCGCCATCACCAATTGCCGGGTAGCGATTAAGGTCGATTCGACTGTCTCCAGCCGGACAGCGTCAACAGAAACTTCTCGGGTCTGAGGTACTGATCGCACCGTTTGCTCAGGCGGCTGCAATATAAGCCGCATAGCCTGGTGCGGAATGCCGGCTTTAGCAAACACTTCGCCTTCCGCGGCAAAACCGAATTTTTGGTAGAACCCCAATGCACTAAGTTGCGCGTTGGCGGTAACGTTGGTTAGCCCCAAGTTACGGGCTTTGTCGATTGCTGCACGCAATAAAGACTCGCCGACGCCTTGACAACGCCATTCGCGCAGAACCGCCATTCGTCCAACCTTGCCCTCCGGCGAAAGTCGACACGTAGCAATTGGCCGATAATCCGCATCCCGCACCAGAAAATGATGGCAATCCGCATCAAGTTCGTCGAACTCTACCTCTAACGGTATTTGCTGTTCGACGACGAACACCAAATGCCGCACATAACGTATATCCTCAAAATCAACGGCGTAGCTGGCTGGCTCGAGATAACAGTTGGCAATTTGCATAGCGCGATGGATGAGTAGTAAGTGAGTGAATCAGTTTAGATCCACTCTGCTGAAAATTCGACTCGGGAAGCCGATTCTATTGCCTACCCGACGGAACGGATGACAAAGAACACAAACCTAGCTTCAAACCTCCCTTTTGATCTTCGACTGCAAATGCTCGGCAAGACGCTTCATCGCTTCCGACGAATCGTTGGCTGCCAGATGGACATTGATGATACTGGGCATACTTTGGTTATTCAGGGCATTGAACAGAGCCTCTTCAAATTCAGCTTCCGTTCTCGCATCGTAGCCGGCTAAGGGCCCGAAGAGCTCTCCTAAGCGATCGAAGCGCCATGGATTAATATCGTTGAATGGGCCCTCGAGAATACAACGCTCCGTACTGTAACCATCGTTGTTAAATACCACCACAATGGGATTCAAACCCAGGCGGGCATGAGTCGACAGCTCGGTACCAGTCATTTGAAACGCCCCATCGCCAGCTAAAATCAATGCTCGGCGATCCGGACGCGCGATTTGCGCACCTAACGCAGCCGGCACAGCAAAACCCATCGTGGTGTAAAAAGCCGAAGCCAAAAATTCACTTTGCTCGTGTACGCGTAAATCGATAGCTGCAAACAGACAATCACCGACATCGCACACCACGATCATGTCGTTACTTAACGCACTATTCAGCCGCTCGACCAATCTGGCAGTTGTGATTGGCCGGTCGGATTCCGGAAAAGCATAGTTTTTGGGCGGTTCCGGAATGGATACGTAACTTGTGGCGGATTTATTAACCGAGCCGGCTAAAGCCCCGAGAAAATCTTCCAAGGCGATGCCAGGGTAACGATGCGCACTGATCACCACCTCATTCAAGGCCGCGCGGATGGTCGAATGTGAGTTCAGTTTTGCCGTGTAGATGCCGGTATCGATTTCATTCAATGTCACGCCCAACATCAACAGTAAATCGGACTTTTCGACTCTGTCGCGCACAGCCTCAGAACTCATCGCGCCTTCGTAAATCCCCAGATACGCCGGATGCCGTTCGGACATCACCGATTTACCGGTTAGCGTGGCTACTACGGGCAAGCCGGTACGTTCGACAAACTCGGCCAAAGCCGCTTGCAGCCCGCGTCTATGTAATTCAACGCCCGCGACGATCATAGGCGACTTGGCGTGTGCTAACAGCGCCATGGTTTCCGCAATCGCTTCGGATAAAGCCGCTTGGTCACTGGTAAATCTTTCCACCGTCTCGGTCGGCATGGGATAGCCTTCCGCCATCACCAAATCACGGGGAAGCTCAATGTACACCGGTTTACAACAGCGGCGCGCGGCTTCGATGGCATGGTCGATTTGCCGAAAGGCGATTACCGGGTCGTTTAGCACCACTGACGCACAGCTAATGCGTTCAAAAATTTCCCGCTGGAATGTAAATGGCCCAAAACGATGGTGAATTAACGGATCGTCTTTTTGCTCGCTGACGCCGGGTGCCCCGCTGATAAGTACCACCGGGGACGATTCCGCGTAAGCACCGGCAATCGCATTGACTGTGTTTAAGGCGCCGACGCCGTATGTCACTGCCAGCGCGCCCATACCTACGCAACGCGCGTAGCCGTCGGCCGCGAAGGCTGCGGAATCCTCCCGAGTGGTGCCGATATGCCGCACCTGACTTTTTATCATCAGATCATAAAATCCCAGCACGTAGTCACCAGGCACACCAAAGATGTCTTTTACGCCAGCCTGATATAGGCGTTTGAGGAGGTATTGTCCAATCGTGTCGAATTTGGCAGTGCTCATAGCGCTTTGAAACCTCCGAATAGAATTAAACCGTGAGCACTGATTCGCAAAAGACCAATGTTGCTCAACCGTTTTAACAGGATGCTTAGGGGTCAATACTGCTAAGCCCCGCCTAAAAAGTCAACAGACATTCAAAGTCCCCAGAAATTAAGATTCAAAAGCATCACAATCGCGGCGACATAAGATTCCGAATTTCAGCCACAAAAAAAGGGCCTTGCGGCCCTTTTCGTTGCGGAGTCGAACCGAATTTATTCGCTATCGACTTCTTTCATGCTCAAGCGCACGCGGCCTTGACGGTCGATTTCCAGCACTTTGACTTTGACGACATCGCCTTCCGACAGTTTGTCGCTAACTTTTTCCACACGCTCGTCGGAGATTTGCGAAATATGCACCAAACCGTCTTTGCCCGGCAGAATGGTCACGAACGCGCCGAAGTCCATCAAGCGCACCACTTTGCCTTCGTAGACTTTGCCTACTTCGACTTCAGCGGTAATCTCTTCGATCATGCGTCGAGCTTCTTCGCCGGCGGCTCTATCGACAGAGGCAACATTCACCACGCCGTCGTCGGTCAAATCAATGCTGGCGCCGGTTTGCTCGGTAATAGCACGGATGGTAACCCCGCCTTTGCCGATAACTTCGCGGATTTTAGCCGGATCGATTTTAAAGGTAATGATGCGCGGCGCGAAGTCGGACATTTCAGAACGGGTGCTGGACAAGGCTTTGTTCATCTCGCCCAAAATGTGCAGACGGCCTTGTTTAGCTTGTTCCAAAGCGACTTTCATAATTTCGGCAGTGATACCGTCGATTTTGATGTCCATTTGCAGCGCTGTGACGCCATTTTCGGAACCAGCTACTTTAAAGTCCATGTCACCCAAATGATCTTCATCACCCAGGATGTCGGACAGTACTGCAAATTTATCGCCTTCTTTGATCAGACCCATGGCAATCCCGGCCACAGGGGCTTTGATCGGCACACCGGCATCCATCAAGGCCAAACTGCTACCGCAGACTGAAGCCATTGAACTGGAGCCGTTGGATTCGGTGATTTCCGAAACCACGCGAATCACGTAAGGAAACTCCGCCATGTTAGGCAATACTGCCGCCACACCGCGTTTTGCTAAACGGCCGTGACCGATTTCCCGACGTTTTGGCGAGCCGACGAAACCGGTTTCACCCACGCTGTAAGGAGGGAAGTTGTAATGCAGCATAAACGGGTCTTTATATTCGCCCGATAATGCGTCGATGATTTGCGCATCGCGTTCGGTACCCAGAGTCGCGACAACCAAGGCTTGGGTTTCACCACGAGTGAACAATGCCGAACCGTGGGTTCTAGGCAGCACACCGGTTCTAACCATGATAGGTCTGACCGTGGTCAAATCGCGACCGTCAATACGTTTGCGGTCGTTCAGAATCGCGCCGCGCACCACGTCATATTCTAGGTGTTCGATGACGTTACGGATGTCTTTTTCGTTATACAGACCATCAACTGTCAGTTTTTCAACTACCGCGCTTCTGATTGCACTCAGTGTGTCTTGTCTGACCAGTTTTTCCGCAATCTGGTAAGCCGCTTTGATGCTTTGCTCGGCTTCGGCAGCCACTGCTGCTTTTAATGCTGTGTTGGTTTCAGCTGGTGTCCAGGTCACAGCAGGCGTGCCAACCGCAGCGGCAAAATCGTTTATCGCGTTGATCGCTACTTGCATTTGTTCGTGACCGAACAATACCGCGCCTAGCATCACTTCTTCGGACAACAAATCGGCTTCCGATTCAACCATTAATACCGCATGCTGAGTACCGGCAACCACCAATTGCAATTGCGATTCTTTCAGTGAGGGTTTGTCTGGGTTCAGTAAATAAGCGCCGTCTTTATAACCGACGCAAGCCGCGCCCAACGGGCCGTTAAAAGGCAAACCGGATACTGCCAAAGCAGCAGAGGCACCCAATAGCGCTGGAATTTCGGTATCCACGTCAGGATTCAGCGACACGACAGTAGCAATAATCTGTACTTCGTTAGTGAAACCTTCCGGAAACAGCGGACGAATCGGTCTGTCGATCAGGCGGGAAATCAGGGTTTCTGTTTCGCTAGGACGGCCTTCACGTTTGAAAAATCCGCCGGGGATTTTACCGGCCGCAAATGCTTTTTCCTGGTAGTTAACGGTAAGCGGAAAAAAATCGCCGCCGCTAGCTTCTTTTTTACCCACAACCGTCACCAGCAGCGAGGTGCCTTCGACATCGATCATCACCGCGCCATTGGCTTGACGGGCAATTTCACCGGTGGATAAGGTGACGAGACGATCGCCGTACTGAAATTCTTTCCTGATAGGATTCACTATAAGGTTCCTTTGTTTAAAGGTTATGCTGAAATGTGCCTTAAAGCAGAAACGGCGCCCGATGCGCCGTTTCCAGTTTTGGTGCTACTTACGGATGCCCAAACGCTCAATCAATGAGCGGTAACGCGCAACCTCGGTGTTTTTCAAGTAATCCAACAGTTTACGGCGTTGGTTTACCATGCGCAGCAAGCCGCGGCGCGAGTGATTGTCTTTTTTGTGCGTAGCAAAATGCGGAGTCAGTTGATTAATGTTGGCGGTCAACAAGGCCACTTGGACTTCGGTTGAACCGGTATCGGTGTCTGACAAACGATATTCTTCAACGATGGCTTTCTTTTGTTCTGCGGTTAATGACATTCTTAATCCCTATCGATTAATTTTGATTGAATAAAGGTCACCGTGTGATGACCGTGTAGCCGCTGTTTCCACAATAGGGTGTAGATACTTTGCGGTTTTTTCCTGAAAAATCAAGTTGCTTGATCTTCCAAAAGAAATAGTTTTTTCGGCGCTAGTTTACCATCCAATAGGATTTCCCCCAACCCCAAAAAGGCCTGCGGCGAGTATATTCTGACCTGTCCGGCCATACCGCCGTTAAAGGCTATGCGCTGCCCCAGCTTGATTTTTTCTGCCTGTTCAGCGGACAAAGATACCTCCGGGATGGCTTTCAGGGGTACATCTAGCGCGATCAAGGTAGTCTGCAATTCTGCAACGTCCATGGCCTGCAACTGCTGCAAGGTATGAGCCTGATCAAAATCGAACATGCCCGCCTTGGTTCTGCGTAGCGCGGTTACCGTACCGCAAGTCCCCAGCCACTGACCAATATCTTCGGCCAGCGAACGGATATAAGTACCCTTGGAGCAAAATACATCCAGTTTCAATTGCCCTAATTCGGCATCGAAATTTAACAGCTGCAATTCATAAATAGTGATCGCCCTGGGCTGCCGATCTACGGTTTTACCTTCCCTGGCCAATTCGTAAAGCTTCTTGCCTTGATGCTTGAGCGCCGAATACATCGGCGGCACCTGCTCAATCGGGCCAGTAAAGTGTTGCAAACAAGCTTGTAAGCGCGCGCCATCCAGTGCCGGCACCGGCATTTCAGCGACGATTTTACCTTCGCTATCGCCGGTATCGGTCATTACGCCTAACTGTATCGTTACTTGATAACGCTTATCGTCATCCAGCATTAAGGCCGATACCTTGGTCGCCTCGCCGAAGCATAATGGCAACAAACCGGTCGCCAGGGGATCCAGCGCCCCGGTATGCCCAGCCTTGTTGGCATTGAATAATCGTCTGACTTCCTGCAAGGCCTGATTGGACGACGCACCTAAACGTTTATCGAGCAGCACGATGCCATGCACATCGCGCCCGGACTTACGTTTTGCCATCAATCGTCCTGTTGTGGTTTATCGGCCCCAGCTTCCGGCGCAGCACCAGCATCCTTAACTTCTTCGTGATGCAAATCACCCAGTAACTCGGCGACGCGCATCCCGGTGTCGAAGGAGTGGTCATAGTAAAAATGCAACTCCGAGATATGCCGCAAACGCATGCGCCTGGCCAGCTCATGCCGGATAAACGGCGAGATTTCGTTCAACACCTTCACATTCGCGCGCTTAGCGGCATCATCCTGGGCATCCAACACTGTCACGAATATCTTGGCAACCGCCAAATCCTTGGACAATTCGACGTCGTTAATCGTGACAAAACCCAAGCGGCTGTCATCGACATCACGTTGTAATATCGACGCCAACTCTTTCTGCATTTCCGATGCAACCCGCTGACTGCGGCCGAACTCTCTTGCCATTAGATTTCCCGTCTGACTTCGATACGTTCAAACACTTCGATCTGATCACCGTTTTGTACATCGTTGTAGTTTTTCACACCGATACCGCATTCCATGCCCATTTTCACTTCATTGACATCGTCTTTGAAGCGGCGCAAGGATTCCAGCTGGCCTTCGTAAATCACCACGTTGTTGCGCAATACGCGAATCGGCAGATTGCGTTTGACGAAGCCGTCGATAACCATACAACCGGCCACCGCACCGAACTTCGGCGAACGGAATACGTCCCGCACCTCGGCCAGACCGACGATTTTTTCCTGAATCTCCGGCGCCAACATACCGCTGATCGCGCGTTTCACCTCGTCGATCGCTTCGTAGATGATGCTGTAGTAATGCAGATCGATGTCTTTTTCTTCAATCAATTTCCGCGCTACCGCATCGGCACGC
Source organism: Methylomonas fluvii (assembly GCF_014850975.1). Taxonomy (GTDB): domain Bacteria; phylum Pseudomonadota; class Gammaproteobacteria; order Methylococcales; family Methylomonadaceae; genus Methylomonas; species Methylomonas fluvii. The sequence continues at coordinate 529,201 of NZ_JACXST010000002.1, forward strand.
ACGTTGAAACCGATCAAAATCGCGCTGGATGCCAAAGCCAGGTTGGCGTCGCCTTCGTTAATACCACCGACACCACCGTAGATGCATTTAACTTGTACTTCTTCGGTGGACAAACCGACCAACGACTCACGCAAGGCTTCCAAACTGCCTTGCACGTCGGTTTTGATAACGACGTTAAGTGTGGAAGTTTCGCCGGCGGACATCCGCGAGAACACATCGTCCAATTTTGACGCATGCTGTGCTGCGTGACGGGTGGAACGCTTACGATCTTCCCGGTGAGCGGCAAGCTCTCTAGCAACCCGTTCATTCTGAACCACCAGGAATTCATCACCCGCGTCCGGGGTACCGGACAAGCCGAGAATTTCCACCGGCATACTAGGCCCAGCCGACTTAATAGCGTGCGCATTTTCGTCGAACATCGCCCTTATCCGGCCATATTCGTGGCCGCAAAGGACGAACTCGCCTTTGCTCAGCGTACCTTTTTGAATCAAGATGGTGGCGACCGCACCACGGCCTCTATCCAGACGTGATTCAATACAAATACCGGAAGCAATACCATCCACCGGCGCTTTCAATTCCAGCACTTCCGCCTGGACAATCAAAGCCTCGATCAATTCGTCGATACCGGTACCCACTTTCGCAGATACCTTCAGGAATTGCACATCGCCGCCCCACTCTTCCGGCACTACATTCAGCGTAGCCAGTTCCTGCATGACGCGATCGGGATTAGCTTCCGGCTTGTCGATTTTGTTCAAGGCCACGATGATGGGCACATTCGCGGCGCGCGCATGATCGATGGCTTCCCTGGTTTGCGGCATCACACCGTCGTCAGCAGCCACCACCACGATCACGATGTCGGTTACTTCCGCACCACGAGCCCGCATCGCGGTAAACGCGGCATGGCCTGGCGTATCCAGGAATGTGACCGCACCGTGGTCGGTTTTGACCTGATACGCACCAATGTGCTGAGTAATCCCGCCCGCTTCGCCGGCAGCCACACGAGTTTTGCGGATGTAATCCAACAAAGAGGTTTTACCGTGGTCGACGTGGCCCATGATGGTAACGATAGGTGCTCTCAGCTGAACTTTACGTTCATCGCTGTCACCTTGCACTTCGGCCAGCATTTCCTGTTCGAAGTCATCCTCGCTCTGCATGATGGCTTTGTGGCCCATCTCTTCAACCAAAATCACCGCCGTTTCCTGGTCGATGGTTTGATTGATCGTGGACATGATGCCCAGCTTCATCAAATGCTTGATGACTTCGGCAGCCTTGATGTTCATTTTTGCAGCCAAATCCGAAACCACGATGGTTTCCGGAATGGTGACGTCATACACAGTCGGCGCCAGCGGCTTTTCGAACTTATGTCGACCTTGATTAAGATCCGGTTCGAACTCCGGTTTTTCCCGACGCGATGGTGCCTTGCCTTTTTTGCCTTTGCCGCCGCGACGCGCGGCATCCCCGCCACCACCGATATCGCCATCGGTAGTCGGGCCGCGAGTGGGCTTGAATTCGGCCTTTTTCTTATGCAGCGTGGTTTGCTGCTGCTTGGCTTCGGCTTTTTGTTTGACTTTTTCCGCGGTTCTTTGCACCGCAGCTTCCAACCTTTCTTTCTTTTCTTTTTCCAGACGCTGCTCTTCGGTCAGCTCCGGCGCCGCAATCGGGGCGGGTGCTTCAGCCTTAGCAACCAGCTCAGTCTGCGCTTCGGCAACAACCGGCAACTCCTCAGTCACCTGCTGCTCTGCCGCAATCGGTTCTGCGGTTGCCGTCACAGCCGGCACGGACACCTCAACCGGCTGAGCAATTTCCGCACTGACTACTTGCTCTTCCTGTACAGATTGAGCAGCCTTCTGCTCATGCAAGTGCTTACGCTTTTCTTCTTCGATAGCTTGTTGCCGTCTCTGTTCTTCCAAAGCTTGTTTGGCTAATTCGGCCTGTCTTAGCTCGTCGTTTACAGAGGAGGCATCGCTGCGTTTGATATATGTCTTTTGCTTGCGCACCTCGACACTGACGGTTTTCACAGCTGTACCCGGCGGTGAGGATTGTCTTAACTCAGTTTTGGTACTGCGTTTCAAGGTAATGCGTTTGGGGGCGGCGGCTTCCTGATCGGCGTCCGACTTGCCGTGGCGCTTGCGCAAGTGCGCGAGTAATTTGACTTTCTCTTCATCGTTTATCACATCGTCGGGCGCGCTGGCGGTCAAGCCGGCTTCCTTCAATTGTTCTAAAAAACGTTCCAAGGGGATGCCAACAACCTCTGCCAATTCCTGTACTGTTTTATCGCTCATAATATCCTCCTGCCTCAGCCCTTATCCTCTGCGAACCAAGATTCGCGGGCTTTCATGATTAGTTTACCAGCACGCTCCTCGGTCATGCCGGTAAATTCGATAATGTCGTCTATCGCCTGCTCCGCCAAGTCGTCCAAGGTCACAATACCCTTGGCCGCCATTTGGTGCGCCAACTCTTCGTCCATGCCTTCCATCGCCAACAATTCCTCGCTAGGCACGGCGGTTTCAATTTTTTCTTCGGATGCGATAGCACTGATCAACAAAGCATCCTTGGCGCGAGTGCGCAAAGCTTCCACCAACTCTTCGTCGAAGCCTTCGATTTCCAACATTTCGTCGACGGGAATGTACGCAATTTCCTCGATATTATTTAATCCCACATCAACCAAAATGCTGGCGATTTCTTCATCGACATCCAGCAACTCCATGAACTGCTGCTTGGATTTGGCTGCTGCTTCGTCGTGGTTTTTATCTACCTGCGCGGCGTCTTGAATATTTAGCTCCCAACCTGTCAATTCGGTCGCCAAGCGCACGTTTTGACCACCGCGACCGATAGCTTGCGACAAACTGTCGGTGGCAACGGCCACGTCCATGCTGTGCTTATCTTCATCGACCACAATCGATTGAATTTCCGCCGGCGACATTGCATTAATCACGAATTGCGCGTCGTTGCCGTTCCATAAAATAATATCGACCCGCTCGCCCGCCAATTCATTCGAGATAGCTTGTACTCGGGAGCCGCGCATACCGACACAGGCACCAATGGGGTCCAGGCGCGGGTCGTTGGCTCTGACGGCAATTTTCGCGCGGGAACCGGGATCGCGAGCCGCCGCCAAAATGTCGATCAAACCTTCACCGACTTCCGGCACTTCCAAACGAAACAGTGCGATCAATAATTCAGGCGCGGTGCGGCTGACAAACAATTGCGGACCGCGCGGCTCGGAGCGCACCGCTTTCAAATAACCGCGCACCCTGTCACCCATTCTGACCGGCTCTTTCGGGATCATATCTTCCCGGGCAATATAGGCTTCGACATGACCACCCAAATCCAGGTAAACACTGCCTTTTTCCAAGCGCTTGACGACGCCGGTGACCAACTCGCCGACGCGATCTTGATAGGCTTCGACAATTTTCTTGCGCTCGGCTTCGCGAACTTTCTGAATGATGACTTGCTTGGCGGTTTGCGCGGCAATCCGGCAAAAATCGACCGATTCGATTTCTTCTTCCACATAATCACCAACTTGAATATTGGGATTGTCGAATTGCGCAACTTCCAGCAACACCTGCCAGCCAGGATGCTCGACATCACCATTGATTTCCGGATTGGCATCAACCACCAGCCATCGACGATAGGTCGAATAATCGCCGGTATGGCGATCAATGGCTACTCTGGCCTTAATCGGGTTTTCGTAACGCTTGACGGTCGCCGCTTCCAAAGCGGACTCAATGGCCTGAAAGATAATTTCCTTGTCTATTTCCTTTTCGTTAGCAAAAACGTCTGCTACTAATAAAATCTCTTTATTTGCCACTGCGACCTCCTTTAGTGAGTAAGTAATCCGGCACCAAGCGTGCCTTGCTCATTGCCTGAAACGGGATGTTTAATAATTGTTCGCCATCCTGCAACAGAACAGTCTCGCCTTCGACGGCCTTAATCTGCCCGGTAATTTTGCGGCGTTTATCGATGGGTTTAAATAAACTCACCAGTACAGTGCTCCCCAAAAAACGTTGAAATTGGCTGAGCTTGAAAAACGGCCGATCCGCACCAGGCGAAGAAACTTCCAACTGATATTCGCCTTGAATCGGATCTTCGACATCCAAAGCTCCGCTGAGCTGATGACTGACCTTGGTGCAATCTTCCAGCAAAATACCGTTTTCGCTGTCGATATAAATGCGCAACATGCCGTGTGTCGGATGCGGGTTGTACTCTATCCCCACACACTCATAGCCAAGACCTTCCACAATTGGCTCGATCAAATCCACCAAATGTTCAGGAGCCTGTTTCATTAACGCCTCGCCTTTTCAAACCCAAAAAAAAAGAGCCTCAGGCTCTTCCATAAACAACCAAAACCCGTAGGCTTCGCGTTTTCGAAAGCCCACAAAAGAAAAAACCCCTTATAGGGGCTTTCTTAGCAAAACCACGCCTGAAACAGCATTAAGGGTAATACACTCGTTTATCGAGACGATAATCTCAAAAAAACCACGCTTGTCAGGAAATAATTTACCGCCTCAAAAACTGCGGCGAAAAATTAAAGACCGAATTATAACCATATCTTTCAAGGATGTAAATCGGCATTACACGCCACCGTATAATGAACTTGGCCAAATACTGAAACCTGCACTCTCGACAGAATTGTGTTCGCACCGAAATTTACAAGGTTGACATTGGAGACGAAGCCTGCAAGCTCGCGCGCCGGCAAAATCTCAAAAAGAAATAGCATTGAATTGAGGCGCTACGCCAGCTGCTTGCTAACTGAAACGAGGGAAATCATGGATTTGAGAGGCTTCAGCCGATCAAACGCTATTGCGAGGAGAATATTTGTGTTTAGGTGGTGCCCAGGGACAGAATCGAACTGTCGACACGAGGATTTTCAGTCCTCTGCTCTACCGACTGAGCTACCTGGGCAGCGTCTTAACCTAAAACCAGAATGAATGGTGCCCAGGGACAGAATCGAACTGTCGACACGAGGATTTTCAGTCCTCTGCTCTACCGACTGAGCTACCTGGGCGTCAAGAGCCGCGCATTAAACTAGGTTACAAACAATTAGTCAAGGAAAATACCGCTATTCCCGGCTAACTGGACAGCAAGCGGTGATGTATGCAATTCTTGCGCACCGCAAATTCCTGACATTTTTAGCGCTAAATATCAGACTTTGCAGACACAAACCCCATTTAAACAACCCAAGCAACCGAGACCGTTTATGCAAGCTTTCACCGACATCCGCGCCCTAATCATAGACATGGATGGCGTACTTTGGCACGGCGACCGCGCTCAAGCCGGACTTGTTGAGTTTTTTCAGACCTTGCGCGATTTAGAACTACCTTTCATCCTGGCTACCAATAACGCCAGCCTGACAGCAGAACAATACGTCGACAAGCTGGCAAAAATGGGCGTGACAGTAGCCTTGAATGAGATACTGACGTCGGGGATGGCCACCGCGCTGTATTTGTCTGAACGCTACGATCCACAAACTACTCGGGTATTTGTGATTGGCGGCATCGGAGCCAGGCAACCGCTGCTGGATTTAGGCTTTAAACTTACCGGACTTTACGAGACCGAGCCAGACCAGCGCGCGCATCTGGTTGTTTGCGGCATGGACAAAGAATTAAGCTGGGACAAACTAGCCACCGCCACTCTGAATCTGCGAGCCGGCGCGCACTTCATCGGCACCAACGGCGACCTTTCGCTACCGACCGAACGCGGCGAAACGCACGGCAACGGCGCCATTTTGGCGGGCTTGACCGCTTCCACCGGCATTAAGCCGATGATTATCGGCAAACCGGAGCCTATCATTTACCGACAAGCATTGAGCCTGCTGAATGTCGAGCCCGCCTATACTGTCGCCATCGGCGACCGGCTGGACACCGACATTCTCGGCGCAGTGCGCACCGGTATCCGCAGCCTGATGGTACTCAGCGGCGTATCCACCGAACAAGATGTCGCCGCAGCCGATTTCGGTCCAACCTGGATTGTGCCAGACATACGCGACATCACCGAAAGCTTGCGCAACAGTAAACTCTAAGCTCATTCCACACCCTAACAGCGGAGGCGAATCATGAAAAAATTTATCGACAGCCCGGACACCTTATTACAAACCAGCCTGCAGGGCTTTGCCAAAGCCCATGCCGACATCGTGCAATTCAATCCGGAACCAAGATTCGTATACCGAAACGTACGCAAAACCGGCAAGGTCGCGCTGATTTCTGGCGGCGGCTCCGGTCATGAGCCTTTGCACAGTGGTTTCGTCGGCGTCGGCATGCTCGATGCCGCCTGCCCCGGCCAAGTATTTACCTCGCCAACACCAGACCAGATGCTGGCAGCGGCGCAAGCCGTGGATGGCGGCACTGGCGTTCTGTTTATCGTTAAAAATTATGCCGGCGATGTGATGAATTTTGAAATGGCCGCCGAGATGCTGGACCTCCCCAACGCCAGCGTTTTGATTGACGACGACATCTCCTTACCCAAAACCCACAGCATCGGCCGTAGAGGCGTGGCCGGCACCGCCATCGTCGAGAAAATCGTCGGCGCCGCCGCCGAATCCGGCGCTGACTTAGCCACCTGCAAGGCGCTGGGCGAGCGCGTCAATCAAGCCACCGCGTCGATGGGCGTCGCCTTAAGCAGCTGCACGGTGCCGGCCTTGGGCCATCCAACTTTTGCTATTGCCGACGACGAAATCGAGTTGGGTGTCGGCATCCACGGCGAACGCGGCCGCGAAACGGTGAAACTGGTGAGCGCCAGCGAGATTGTCGACCAATTAGCCGGACATATTTTCGATGAATTGCAACCCGCCGCCGGCCAAGCCGTGCTGCTGCATGTGAACGGCTTCGGCGCAACACCATTGATAGAACTACATTTGATTTACGAATTGGCCTGGCAATATTTCAGCAAACGCGGCGTGATCGTCCAGCGCTCTTTGGTCGGCAACTTCACCACATCACTGGATATGGCCGGTTGTTCGCTAACGCTGACGCTACTGGACGAGGAAATGCTGGGTTTTTGGGATGCACCAGTTAATACCGCTGCGTTGCGCTGGGGTTGTTGAAGCAGGCAACAAGCTAAGCGGGTTGAACCTGAGCGTTTTTCAACACCTCGGCAATCGCCGCGATCATCAACTGCGCAGTCTTGGCACCGGCATCGATATGGCCCTTGCTGCGCTCGCCTAAAAACGAAGCGCGACCCTTGGTAGCCAACATTTCGCGCGTGGCTTCCACACCTTCGGCCGCCACAGCGCAAAGCCGATCCAGTATCTCCCCCAGTCCTGTACCGGCAGCCGCCTCATCTCGCAAAGCCAAAGCCACCGGCACCAGCACATCCAACATGGTCTTTTCGCCGACATCGGCCTTGCCGCGCTGCTTCACGGCTTCCACCGCCTGTTGGAATATTTCAGAGAAGCCGGATAAATCAATGACTTTATCTTTACTGTTCTTTGCCAGCGCGATAAACAAGGTCGCATACAAAGAGCCGGAAGCACCGCCGACAGCAGCCATCACCGTCATGCCGATTTTCTGCCAGGCCGCCACCCAGTCGAGTGGCGCAATCTCGCTGGCATGCTCGCGCAAGGCCTGCAAACCACGCTGTAAATTAAACACATGATCGCCGTCACCTATCGCTTGATCCAGTTCGGTTACTTCCTCGGCATGCGCATCGATGGTATCAATCAGTGCTTGAATTAATTCCGGAAACAAAGATGGGGTCAATGACATGCAGCCTCCGCGCAACAAAACAGTAAGTCTGCTGAGCATAGCTAAAACGCCCTAGCACTGTCCAGCTATACGCATTCTCAGGGACACGACGCTAGAGAAATACGTTGCAAGCTCTCAGCTTCAGCTGAACCGATGACGACCGAGATAATTGAAATGGCTGACGATTTATCTATTTTCCAGCGCTAGCGAATCCAGAAACGGCAACTCCACATCCGCGTCATACACGCTGAAGTGATATTTATCCTTCAAATATTCCAAAAGCCAGGCGTTGGTATCGGCTCGACGCTGCCCGGCGGCCTCATTCATTTGTTGCAAGCGCTGACGCACCGCATGCTGCGGCAATAGCAACAGCTCAATATCGGCCATTGATACGAATTTTTCCGGATCGGGGTTCTTGCCATTAAAAATCTTGAATAGCTGATGCTTTTTTAAGCCTAAATGCGTGTTGAGCTCATCTTTAAACTCGATGAATAACGGTAATAAATCGCTGCCGACGCACGTGTCTTCATGCAGTTTGTGTAAACGATTTAGCAAATGGTAGACCGCAAACCGGTACAATTCCGACTCACGCACAAACAGCCGAGCGGCCATGGCACGTACGGCAATCCGGTCGGAATTGTTCAACCGGATCGAAACGATGTGCTTTTTATCGTCTAAAAGATGTTCGTTGTCGTTCAACGCAAGTCCTTTGTGAGTAATCGCCGGCAATCTCAAACCGGTCGAAACAGCTTAATTTGCGAGAATTTAAAGCATCAATGTTACAGATTTATAACAAACGCCCCGACACGCGAAAATTTCCTCTAAGCCGCTCCGATAGGGGTTACAAGTCGAGCAAACTACCGGATTTTCCGGAAAAACTATTTATTGCTTATATGAGATGAAAAAAATATAATCGCGCGCTTTTTTCGAGCGAATAGCGTTTTTCAAAACACTTTCAGAGTCTTAGCACAATGACCAGTCACATCATGCCTACCTATGCCCGCCAGTCGGTCACTTTTGCACGCGGCGAAGGCGCGTGGCTGTGGGATACCGATGGCCGTCGCTATCTTGACTCAGTCGCCGGCATTGCCGTGTGCAACCTCGGCCACGCCCATCCGGCCGTGCACGAAGCACTGTGCCGGCAAAGCAAAACCTTGCTGCATACCTCCAATCTCTACGGCGTGGAACTCCAGTCGCAACTCGCGGATAAATTGATCGAATTGAGCGGCATGGATAATGTGTTTTTCGGCAATTCCGGCGCCGAAGCCAACGAAGCGGCGATAAAAATCGCTCGCAAATACGGGCATCAACAAGGCATAGACAATCCGGTGGTGCTGACCATGGAAAAAAGCTTCCATGGCCGGACTATGGGCACGCTGAGCGCCACCGGCAACACCAAGATCAAGCAAGGCTTTGCGCCGCTGCTGGCCGGATTTACTCATGTGCCGTACAACGATATTCCGGCTATCGAAGCAGCTCTCGCCGCCGATAAAAACATCGTCGCAATCTTGGTCGAACCGGTGCAAGGCGAAGGTGGGGTGAATATTCCGGCCGCGGATTACTTAAATCAAATTCGCGCTCTATGCGACCGGCACAATCTGCTGATGATGCTGGACGAAATTCAAACCGGCACCGGCCGTACCGGGCGCTTTCTGGCTTTTCAACATAATGGCATTCTGCCAGATGTATGTACGATGGCTAAAGCCTTGGGAAACGGCGTGCCAATTGGCGCGTGTCTGGCACGAGGCAAAGCGGCGGACGTGTTACAAGCCGGCAATCACGGCTCGACATTTGGCGGCAATCCACTGGCGTGCAGCGCGGCCTTAGCGGTACTAGAAACTTTATCAAGCAGCACCTTGATCACCGATGCGCAATCAAAAGGCGAGCAAATTTGCCAACGCTTCAAAAACGCACTGGCTAACAACCCGCACATCGTCGATATTCGCCACAAGGGCTTGATGATAGGCATCGAATTAGACCGGCCTTGCGGCGAGTTAGTCAGCAAAGCCTTGGCACAAGGCTTGTTGATTAACGTCACCGCCGACAGCACCATCCGTTTGTTGCCACCGCTGATCATCGACGACGCACAAATAACAACGCTGACAGAAACTTTGACAGCGCTCATTCAGGAATTTAGCAGACAATAACCATGCAACCCAGACACTTCATCAGTCTGCTGGATTTGTCCAGCGCCGAATTACACACCCTGATCCAAAGGGCGATTCAACTCAAAACCCATCGCGATCCGAACTATCAGCCTTTGAAAGGCAAAGTGCTGGCGATGATTTTCGAAAAATCCTCGACCCGCACCCGTATCTCCTTCGAAGCCGGCATGGCTCAATTCGGCGGCAGTGCGCTGTTTCTATCCCCTCGCGACACGCAACTCGGTCGCGGCGAACCCCTGGAAGACAGCGCCAAGGTGATTTCCAGCATGGTGGACTGCATTATGCTGCGCACCAACAATCACGAAACGGTCACCACCTTTGCCCAGCACTCGCGGGTACCGGTTATCAATGGCCTGACCGATTTGCTGCACCCGTGCCAACTGTTAGCTGATATGCAAACCTATTTCGAATTGCGCGGCGACATCGCCGGCAAAACCGTAGCCTGGATCGGCGACGGCAATAATATGTGTCATTCCTATATCAATGCGGCTCGCCAATTCGATTTTAAATTGAACATCGCCTGCCCTGTCGATTACCGTCCGCAGCAAAGTATCGTCGATGCCGCCGGACATAGAGTGGCGTTTTTCAATACGCCGGAGCAAGCCGCACAGCAAGCCGATTTGGTGGTGACCGATGTCTGGGCCAGCATGGGCCAGGAAGAGGAACAGAAAAAACGCGAATTCGTATTTAAGGATTTTCAGGTCAACGCCAAAACCATGGCTGCCGCCAAAGCCGATGCGCTGTTCATGCATTGTCTGCCGGCTCATCGCGGCGAAGAAGTGACGGCTGAGGTTATCGACGGCCCACAAAGCGTGATATTTCCGGAAGCCGAGAATCGCCTGCACGCTCAGAAAGCGCTGCTGGAATTTCTCATCTGCCGATAATTTCGCTAGAATCGCCGCTTTCTTTACGCCGAACGAAGAGTGATACTGTGAAAAAAACTTTTGCCTACATGTTTGCCTGTCTGCTGATTAGCCCGCTTGCCATGGCAAGGACCGCCTACGTCACCGACAAAGTCGAGGTGCCACTACGCAGCGGCGAAAGCGAGCGCACCAAGATCGTCAAAATGTTGGAAAACGGCATTCCGGTCAGCGTATTGCAAGAAAGTACCGAAAACGGCTACACCTATATACAAACCAGCAACGGCGCGGAGGGCTTCATTCTCAGCCGCTACTTGACAGGCGAACCCAGCGCCCGCAATCAGCTGGAAGCCGCCAGCAAAAAACTCGAAGCGCTGCAGGAAGAAAATAAACAACTTAAAGCCGGACAAGCCAACAGCCAGGAAATTGGCAAAGAACGCGATAAGCTCAGCGCAGACCTCAGCGAACTTCAGCAAACCGCCGCCAATGCGATACAACTCAAGCAACAGCGCGACCAATTGCAGGAACGCGTCATCTCCGTCGAGCGCGAACTACAGCAATTGAAACGCGAAAATCAGGCATTGACCGACAGCAGTAACCAGGATTGGTTTTTGTACGGCGGCGGCTTGGCTTTATTCGGTGTATTGCTGGGCTTTATTCTGCCCAAACTCAGCTGGCGCCGCCGCTCCAGCGGCTGGGACAGTTTTTAATTTTTAAACTATTTATCCGCAGTACCAGTCTGCGGTAAATGACGCCCCTTCCCGCGGCAGTTTGAGCGCCGCTTTTGCTTTCAGTTGGAATCATCATGCCTGCATACCGTTCTCATACTACCACTCAGGGCCGCAACATGGCGGGAGCGCGCGCGTTGTGGCGCGCCACCGGCATGAAAGACGGCGATTTCAATAAACCGATTATCGCTGTAGCTAATTCCTTCACCCAGTTCGTGCCGGGCCACGTACACTTAAAAGATCTTGGTCAATTGGTAGCGCGCGAGATTGAACTGGCCGGCGGCGTTGCCAAGGAATTCAACACCATCGCCGTTGACGACGGCATTGCCATGGGGCACGACGGCATGCTGTATAGCCTGCCCAGCCGGGATTTGATTGCCGACAGCGTCGAGTACATGGTCAATGCGCATTGCGCTGATGCCATAGTCTGCATTTCCAATTGCGACAAAATCACCCCAGGCATGTTGATGGCGGCCATGCGCATCAATATCCCGGTGATTTTTGTTTCCGGCGGCCCGATGGAAGCCGGTAAAGTACGGTTGGCCGAAAGCGCTGACATCAAGAGGCTGGACTTGGTCGACGCGATGGTCATGGCCGCAGACAGCAACGTATCGGATACCGATCTGGCGGCTGTCGAACGCTCGGCCTGCCCGACCTGCGGCTCCTGCTCCGGCATGTTCACCGCCAATTCGATGAACTGTCTAACCGAAGCCCTCGGCCTGTCGCTGCCGGGCAACGGCACCGTATTAGCCACCCATGCCGACCGCGAACAATTGTTCAAACAAGCCGGTCGCCGTATCGTCGAGCTCGCTAAACAATATTACGAGCAAAATGACGCATCGGTGCTGCCGCGTGCGGTCGGTTTTAAAGCCTTTGAAAATGCGATTGCGCTGGACATCGCCATGGGCGGCTCCACCAACACCATCTTGCATCTATTGGCGATTGCTCAAGAAGCCGGCATCGATTTCACCATGGCGGATATTGACCGCATGTCCAGAGTAGTGCCGCAATTGTGCAAGGTCGCGCCCAACACCAACAAATATCATATCGAAGACGTGCATCGCGCCGGCGGCATCATGGCAATTCTGGCCGAACTTAACCGGGCTGGCCGCTTGCACACCGATGTACCGACCGTGCACGCCAAAACTCTCGGCGATGCCCTGGCGCAATGGGACATCACTGCCACCCCCAGCGATGCCGTAAAAACATTTTATATGGCTGGCCCCGCCGGCATTCCGACTCAGGTAGCATTCAGTCAGAACACCCGTTGGCCCAGCCTGGACACCGATCGTGCCGAAGGCTGTATCCGCTCGATTGACCATGCCTTCAGCCAAGAAGGCGGGTTAGCGGTATTACATGGCAATATTGCTTTGGATGGCTGCGTGATCAAAACAGCCGGCGTCGATGACAGCCTACTGGTATTTGAAGGCAACGCCCATGTGGTCGAATCGCAAGACGAAGCGGTGGAGAACATCCTCAACAACAAAGTCAAAGCGGGCGATGTGGTGGTGGTGCGTTACGAAGGCCCCAAAGGCGGGCCCGGCATGCAGGAAATGCTCTACCCAACCAGCTATATCAAATCCAAAGGCTTAGGCAAAGCTTGCGCGCTATTGACCGACGGCCGTTTTTCCGGCGGCACCTCCGGCTTATCGATTGGTCACTGTTCGCCGGAAGCGGCGGCAGGCGGCGCGATTGGTTTAGTGAAAAATGGCGACCGCATTCGTATCGATATTCCCAATCGCACGATCAACGTCTTGCTCAGCGACGAAGAACTGGCCCAACGCCGCACCGAGCAGGACAAATTGGGCTGGAAACCGGCCAAGCTGCGTCCCCGCAAAGTGTCAGTGGCGCTGAAAGCGTATGCCTTTTTTGCCACATCCGCCGACAAGGGTGCGGTGCGGGATTTGTCCAGGCTCGAAGATCAGTAAGTCGACGATGCCCTATAAAGGCTTGATGGTTTAGGCTGTTAAAACGCCATCAAGTCTTTAACTTTGGATATCAACGAACACGTGGTCATCTGCTGCTTCCAAAATGTCTGAAAGCCGCCTCACAATTCCGGTTAACGCCTGACAAACTTCGCCAAAATTTTCAGCGCCGTACCCCACAAGGGGCCAGTGCATAATTTTTGGTACAGATTGCGGCTGAAGTGATCAAACCGGCTCAACTGTGTAATTGATCCATTACCGCCCCAACTTCGCCTTAATCCAAATCGCTGATGAAACGCTTCCTTCTCCAACTGCTCTACATCTGGAAACAAAAGCTGAAAATCTATTTCGTAGCCGGCTGGATAGGTGCTGGAATGGGAATATTTTTATTGGCGCCCAGTTACGACTACATCAGTTCGCGCGAGCGCAACGCCGACCCGCTTTCCTCGGTCGAATTCGTTTTGAGTCAGTTTAAAGAGGTGATGACCGGCCAAATTAATCAGAATAACCTGATCCTGTTTTACGCCGAAATTGGCGCGCTACTGGGCTTGCTATCACTAGGCTTTTATCAGATTTTGCATAAACGACTGGTGGATCTGGACGCATTGAAAACCGAGCTGGAAAAGGATTTGCCGACCATCATCCGCCAAGGCGAAGGACCGTTGCTGGAGTTTAAATCGTCGCTGCGCTGGGATATTCAGGAGCAACGCGTCAATAAGGCCCTGGAAGGCGTGATTATGAAAACCCTGGCGGGTTTCTTTAATAGTCCGGTTGGCGGCACCTTGCTGATCGGCGTGGCCGACAATGGTGAAGTCCTCGGCCTGGAATCGGATTTCCAAACGCTGAAAAAGCCTGACCACGACGGTTTCGAGCAAACTTTGATGACAGCAGTCTCCACCCATCTGGGCGCCGATTTATGTCCGCTGATACACGTGCTGTTTCATAAGCTGACCGACCGCGATGTCTGCCGGGTTATTGTTTCCCCCTCACATCGGCCCGTATTTCTGACTCAGAGCAACGCACCCAAATTCTTCGTACGAACCGGCGGTGGCACTCGGGACCTCAACATTCAAGAAGCGCTGGATTATGTGGCCAGCCGTTGGAAAAAAACCAAATAACCCGCCCTGATTGGGTTTTACCGCCGGCAAAGTTAAACTAAGCAGCCAGCAAACCCGCAACCGATTTGTAAACACACCATGGAACATCAATCAACTTTCGTTAATTGGTTCAGAAATTCTTCGCCCTACATCCACGCCCACCGCAACCGTACGTTTGTGCTCTTTTTTGGCGGCAATGCGGTAACAGAGCCGGATTTCGATAATCTGATTCACGATTTCGCCTTGTTGAGGAGTCTGGGTGTCAGGCTGGTGCTGGTGCACGGCATTCGTCCGCAAATCGACGAACAGGTGAACGTTCACGGCAACACGCCGCAGTTTCATCACCATTTGCGGATTACCGATACCACCACGCTGCAATACGTCAAACAAGCCGCAGGTTTAGTGCGGGTGGAAATCGAAGCGTTATTGTCTATGGGCGTTTCCGGCTCGCCGATGGCCGGCGCCAAGATTCGTGTGGCGTCCGGCAATTTCGTCACCGCCAAACCCTTGGGCGTACTGGATGGCATCGACTATAGCCACACCGGCAAGGTCCGGCGTATCGATGCACAAGCCATTCATCAGCAACTGGATCAACACAATGTGGTATTGATTTCACCTATCGGTTATTCGCCCAGCGGCGAAATCTTTAATCTGTCGGCCGAGGAAGTGGCAACCGAAGTAGCCATCGCCTTGCAAGCCGAAAAGTTGATTTTGTTGACCGAACAAAATTGCGTATCGCCTGGCGATAATCACCCCATCCAACAGCTCACCACGGCTCAAGTATCATCACTATTGCAAGAGACGCCAACGGTCCCGGATGAAGTCGCCCGTTCATTACGCGCCGCGATGCAAAGCTGCGAAAAAGGCGTACAGCGCGCGCACTTGATCAATCGGCATGTGGATGGCGCCCTGCTTCTTGAACTATTTACCCGCGACGGTATCGGTACGTTGATCAGCTCCAACGCGTTCGAAACCATACGCGCGGCGACATTGGACGACATCGGCGGCATTATGGAGCTGATCAAACCTTTGGAGCAGCAAGGTATCCTGGTCAAGCGTTCGCGGGAAAAGCTGGAGATGGAAATTGGCGACTATATAGTCATCGAGCGTGATGGCTTGATCATCGGTTGCACGGCTTTTCATGTGATGGCCGACGGCAACAGCGCAGAGATTGCTTGTCTGGCTGTGCATGCCGACTATCAAAAAGGCGCGCGTGGTAATAGCTTATTGGACTATCTAAGCAACAAAGCCAAATCCGAAACTATTCGCCGTTTGTTCGTACGTTCCACGCAAACCGTGCATTGGTTTGTCGAGCGCGGTTTTGCGCCCTGCGAAATCGACGATTTGCCCGAACCGATGAAAAGCGCTTACAACTATCAGCGCAATGCCAAGGTATTGTATAAAGACGTCTAATCCCATTCTCCATTTACTCAGCCTTCAGGATTTCGGATGCTTGATAAGCAGGACTTTCTTACAGTCGTAAAAAACACCCCTCTAGTCGCTATTGACTTGATTGTGCGCTCCAGCAGGGATGAAATATTGATGGGCTTGCGCATGAATGAACCGGCGGCCGGCTATTGGTTCGTGCCAGGCGGCAGAATTTATAAATCAGAAACATTGGCAGCCGCGTTTCAAAGAATCACAGAAACCGAATTAGGCACTGCCTACAACATCGAAAACGCTGATTTACTGGGCGCCTTCACCCATTTGTATGAGACTAATTTTGCCAAACAGCCGGGCATCACTACCCATTACGTGGTTTTAGGCTATCAATTGCAGTTGGATCTGGATATTAATCAGCTACCGGCACAACAGCACTCTAATTACCGCTGGATTGGTAAAAACGAAGACTTGAGTGAGGTTCACCCTAACAGCCAAGCCTACTATCCCTGTCTGCGCTGACCAATGCGCGCTTTAAAAGTCTTGCAAATAACCGACCTACATATATTGCCGCATGCCGGCGACAGGATGCTTGGTATAGATACCGAACAGTATTTCCAGCAAACCCTAGCCCACGCGCATGCCACTCTCGGCCCATTCGATCTGATTTTATTGACCGGCGATTTGGGCCAAGACCCTAGCGCTGACAGCTACCGGCGAATTTGCCGGCATCTGCAAACTTATCAAACACCTTGCCTGTGTTTGCCCGGCAACCATGACGACCTGGAACTGATGGCAATTGAGCTGAATGAAGGTCTCGTCAGTTGCCGTAACCATGTGCTGCTAAAGAATTGGCAGATTATTGCCCTAAACAGCCAAAAACCCGGAAGCCCCGCTGGGTTTTTATCACCGGAAGAACTGGCATTTTTACAGCAAACGCTAAGCGCACATGACATGCCTGCCCTGCTGGCGGTACATCATCATTGTGTTGCCAGCGGGAGCAGTTGGATGGATACGATGCAAATTGAGAATGGCGAGGCATTGCTGGCAATAGCGGAACAATTTCCGCAGGTTAAGGCCATCACTTGCGGACATTTGCATCAAGAAATGCAAACTAATCATAAACAAATAGCGATATTCGCTACGCCGGCCAGCTGTTTTCAGTTCAAGCCGTTTGCTACCGAGTTTGAACTGGACACGCTAGCACCAGGATACAGGGTCTTCGAATTGGGCGATGACGGTGACTTGCGTTCCAGGTGCTATCGCTTGCCCATCAACATGAACGACTTACAAACCAACCAGCACAGTTACTAACCAAACGCCAATCTTCCTGATAAATAACTCTCGGCGTTGACACCCACATCGTTGGCAATCAGCAAAGCCCCTAGTTCGTCCATCGCTTTGCGGTACACCCGGCGCTTGAAGTAGACCACGTCTTTCAGCGGGTACCAGTATTCCACCCACTTCCAGTTATCGAACTCCTGTTTGTGCCCGCAATCGAACCTGACATTCGACTCATCGGTCATTAAACGCAAAATAAACCAAATCTGTTTCTGACCGATGCATAACGGCGTGGAGTTTTTGCGAATATACCGATCCGGCAATTTATAACGCAACCAATAACGGGTGCGTCCCAGCAGTTGCACATGTTCCGCGCACAAGCCGGTTTCCTCCCACAACTCCCGATACATCGCGGTTTCCGGATCCTCGTCGCCATCGATTCCGCCCTGCGGAAACTGCCAAGAATTAGCGCCCTTGCGCTTTGCCCAAAACACACGACCCTCGTCATTGCAAAGGATAATGCCGACATTAGGCCGGTATCCTTTCGAGTCTATCATGTAAAAACCTGTATTATTTGCCGCCCTGTTGCTAATGCCTGGATGTTAAAATTAACAACGGCACGGCCATTAAAATGAATGGCGCAATTGTTCCACAAATAACCGGCGGACGCCACAGGCCGCTACTTTTTTCTTTATGACGACGGATTTGCCGTGAGCTTAGCGATTTTTGATCTGGATAACACGCTGATCGCCGATGATAGCGATTTTTTATGGGGCCAATTTTTAGTCGACCGTGGCATTGTCGACAAAGACCAGTATGAACAAGCCAATAAAAAATTTTACGAGGATTACAAACACGGCACTCTGGATATTGTCGAGTTTTTGCATTTTTCACTGGCGCCACTAGCCCAATACGACGCCGAACAACTGTATCGCTGGCGCGCTGAATTCGTCGAAACGCTGATCGAGCCGATCATGCTGGAGGCGGCCCAGGCATTGGTAGAAAAGCATCGCGCAGCCGGTGACACCTTGCTGGTGATCACCGCCACCAATCGCTTCGTCACCGAACCGATCGTAAAACTCTATGGTATCGACAACCTACTGGCCACCACACCGGAATTTATCGATGGTCGCTACACCGGTAAATTCAACGGTACGCCCTGCTTTCAGCAAGGAAAAGTCGCGCAGCTAAACGACTGGCTGGCAAATTCCACGGAAACGCTGGCAGGCAGTTGGTTCTACAGCGATTCGCATAACGATTTGCCGCTATTAAGCTTGGTGGATAAACCGGTTGCCGTCGATCCTGACGAAAAACTAAGGGAAGTTGCTCAAAAAGCAAACTGGCCGATTATTAGCTTGAGGAAATAAACGCTGAGGATAAGGTTCAAAAGCAGGTTATTTTGAACCTTTATAATATTGAATCGCTTCTATTTTTTCTGTATAAAGAACACTTGTTTATCGGCTTCCTTGAATATCTTCAGCGGAATATGACCCGCCTGATCGATATAGACACCAAAGTCCAGATGAGCCGCCGGATCGGTAGCAATCACTTTGACTACCCTACCGCTTTCCACTTCCATAATCGCCTTTTTCAAACGCAGCAACGGTAACGGACATTGCAATCCGCTGGCATCGACTTCCAAATCAAATTCGATCATAGTGGTGTTCACTCAACTGTTCTTTAGACAACCCTTATAATAACACCAACCCCAGACCACGAAAATCAAGCACCATGGATTACTTCCCGCTTTTCTTGAAACTAAAAGACCAGCCATGCCTGGTTGTCGGCGCCGGCGAAATCGCCTCGCGTAAAATCGAACTCTTGGCAAAAACCGGGGCGAGAATTACCGTGGTGGCTCTGGAAATTGGCGCTAGCGTCGCGGAAATGGGCCGAGATAATCGCGTACTTATCCAAGAAAAAGCCTTTGCAGCGGATGATGTGAAGGGCATGCGCGTGGTCATATCCGCCACCAACCAGCGCACGATCAACGAAGCGGTCGCTCAGGCTGCTACAGCGCAAAATATTCCAGTGAATGTGGTCGATAATCCCGATTTGTGCAGTTTTATCTTTCCGGCGATTGTTGATCGCTCGCCATTGATCGTAGCCGTGTCTTCCGGCGGCGTGTCACCGGTACTGGCGCGTTTACTGCGTTCCAAGGTGGAAAGTACCATTCCCGGCGCGTTCGGGCTGCTGGCACAGTTTGCCGAGGATTTTCGGGCATTGGTTAAGGAACGACTCAAAGAACCGAACCGCCGCCGGGTATTTTGGGAAGACGCCTTGCAAGGCCATATCGCCGAGTTGGTGTTTTCCGGCCGCCGCGAGCAAGCTGCAATAGAATTGCAAGCCAAACTCGATGCGGCTGAGCAGACACAAAATCGTGGCGAAGTGTATTTGATCGGCGCCGGCCCCGGCGATCCCGATTTACTCACTTTCCGAGCCCTACGCTTGATGCAGCAAGCGGATGTGATCGTTTATGATCGCCTGGTTTCCGAGGAGATATTGGAGATGGTGCGCCGCGACGCCGAAAAAATCTACGTCGGCAAACAACGCAGCAATCACAGCCTGCCGCAGGAATCGATCAACGAGTTGCTGGCGAATCTGGCTTTGTCGGGCAAGCGCGTCGCACGCCTGAAAGGCGGCGATCCGTTTATTTTCGGCCGTGGCGGGGAAGAAATCGAAACCCTGATGCAGCAAGGCATTCAGTTTCAAGTCGTACCAGGCATTACCGCTGCCGCCGGCTGCGCTAGCTACGCCGGCATACCGCTGACTCATCGCGATCATGCGCAGTCCTGTACCTTCGTCACCGGGCATTTGAAGGACGGCAACATCAACCTCAACTGGAGCCAGTTAGCCTCTCCTAACCAAACCGTCGTAATTTATATGGGCCTGGTGGGATTGGAGACGATCTGCCAATCGCTGATCGAACATGGCTGCCCGGTTGATCAACCAATTGCGTTAATTCAGCAAGGCACCACTCGCCATCAACGGGTGATTACCGGCACCTTGGGCGACATGCCTAAACGCGTCGAAAACGCGGACATTAAACCACCGACCTTGATCATAGTGGGCACGGTAGTACGTCTACGCAAACAGCTGGAATGGTTTCAACCCAGCCAAAACTAAGCGCACATGAATTTTTCCCTATTTCAGACGATGTTAAGTTTTACTTGGAAAAATCAGCCCGCAAACCCGGTAAAGGCGCGAACCACAGAGAAAATCGATTGAATTTTTCGCTAAAGTTCCCTATCCTTTACCCGCTTAATTTCCCAATGAACTGCCTATGCAAAATAACAATATGCAGTTCTTTTTTTTAAACACAACGAGAGAATCATATGAAAAAATCATTCGGTTTATTAGTAGGCGCAGCTTTGATCGCTATCAGCGGACAAGTTGCAGCTAACGAAGCGGAAGAAATCGGCGCGAAAATTTATGAGCGTGCTTTCGGTCGTGGCTGCGGCGCTTGCCATGACATCGCTTCCAACCCACAATTATCGGCTTTGATCAGCGCCGGTAAACTGCCTAAAGACCAGTTCGCTAAAGTTCTGAAAGAAGGCAAAAACGGTATGCCTAAAGCTGTTGCAGCTATCATGGAAGTCGGTCCTGTGAAAAAAGCAGGTTACACCGAAGACCAAGCTATCGATGCAGTTTACGAATATTTGAAAAAATAATCGTAGCCTTTCGGGGCAAAGAAAAAGCCGCTACCCTTTCGGATAGCGGCTTTTTTATGTCGTCAAGAATACGCCGTATTAGTCTTGTTTGCCGAGATAGGCCTGTTGGCTAGGTTGATGGGTCAACCGGTAACGGTTGCGCAGCCAAACACCGGCAATCGCTGCTATCATTAAACCGCAAGACACAAAGGTCAAATAGACCAAATCCTTAATGTCATTCAGCTCTTTGATCAGAATCTGGTTGACAGCCGCACCTTCAACCTTAGCCGGCGAATCGACAGAATAGGTCGTTAGTATCTTCACATCGCCCTTCAAATCCTGAATAGTCTCCAGGGAATCGGCCACGCTACCCTTTTTGATATTCTCTTCCAGGGCTCTTAGTTTGCTGTCGATAGACCCGCTTAACAAGCCGAACAACTGGCCTTTCAAGGCGCTGATTTCGGCGGATAGCGCAGGATTCTGCGTCGCGTATGCTGTCGAAATAGGCTGGTGCTTTTGTATTTCGGTCAACAGATTTTGTTTAGGCAGTAATACAAAACCCAACAAAAAAACCGCCGCCATCAACGCCAGAACCAGCATTAACAAAAAGCGATTAGCCTTCATCAGCGCCTGATGCTGATGGGCGCGCAGATAGACTATCTCATGCTTATCGGTATTGACATCATCCAGATTAATCTCAGGCATATCGCTCATTATTCTTTTAGTGTTGCTAATCGGGAAGCTTTATAGATATTACCTTGGGCATGCGCTGCCTAAACGGCACCCCATACCCAACGGAAATACATCGGCGCATTATACAAGCTAAATCAAAAATGTCCTGTTTTATACAAACCGCAACTAGCGGCCTTTTTTTGCGGCAATCCGCATTCTCAGGGCGTTCAGTTTGATAAAACCTTCGGCATCTTTTTGGTTGTAAGCGCCGCCATCTTCTTCAAAAGTCGCGATATTTTCATCGAACAAACTATTGGTTTCCGAGGCCCGACCGACTACGACCACATTGCCTTTATACAGTTTGACCCGTACCTTACCGTTGACGTTGACCTGCGAGGCATCAATCATGGTTTGCAACAGCGCCCGCTCCGGACTCCACCAGTAACCGTTGTAAATCAAGGACGCATAACGCGGCATCAACTCATCTTTCAAATGCGCCACTTCACGGTCCAATGTCAGCGATTCGATGGCTCGGTGCGCTTTCAACATCACAGTGCCAGCAGGCGTTTCATAGCAGCCTCTGGACTTCATACCGACATAGCGGTTCTCGACGATATCCAGACGTCCAACGCCATTGGCACCGGCAACTTTGTTCAATTTTTCCATCACCTGATGCGGCGTGTGCGGCACATCGTCGATGGCGACGATATCGCCATTCTGATACGTCAGCTCGACGTAGGTGGCTTGATCCGGGGCATTTTCCGGCGATACGGTCCAGCGCCACATATCTTCTTCAGGTTCAGTCCAGGGATTTTCCAAAATCCGGCCTTCGTAAGAAATATGCAGCGAGTTGGCATCCATGGAATAAGGCGAGGTTTTACCCTTTTTCATTTCCACGGAAATGCTATGCTGTTCGGCATAATCCAGCAGTTTTTGCCGGGAATTCAAATCCCATTCCCGCCAAGGGGCGATGATTTTAATATCCGGACGCAAAGCATAAGCGCCCAACTCAAAGCGCACTTGGTCGTTGCCCTTGCCGGTCGCGCCGTGAGAGACCGCGTCTGCGCCGGTTTCATTAGCAATTTCGATCAAGCGTTTGGCAATCAAGGGGCGGGCAATCGAAGTACCCAGCAAATATTCGCCTTCGTAAATAGTATTGGCGCGGAACATCGGAAATACGAAATCGCGGGCAAACTCTTCACGCAAATCGTCGATATAAATTTCCTTGATGCCTGCTGCCGTAGCTTTTGCCCTGGCCGGTTCCAGTTCTTCACCCTGGCCGATGTCGGCGGTAAATGTCACCACTTCGCAGTCGTAGACATCTTGCAGCCATTTCAAAATAACCGAGGTATCCAAACCACCGGAATAGGCCAACACCACTTTTTTAATATCGGACATAATGCGCTTCACACCTTTTACAAATTAAAAAACGGGCGAATTATAACGGAAAACCTCAACGAATTGCCCGCTAACCGCCCTAATCCACACGTAAAACTTACAGGTACTGCGCCAACAAACCCACCACCCGTTTTGTAGCGCCTTGGTTATTTTGTACAAACGACCTGCCGTTATCGATCAATCTATTTCTAAACGCTACATCGCGATAGAGACGCAACACAGCATCGGTTAGGCTTTGGCTATCACGGCACTGCATCGCCCCTTCCAAGGCTAAAATGCGCTCGGCAATTTCCTGAAAATTAAACATTTCCGAGCCAAATAACACTGGCACGCCAATGGCGGCCGGTTCCAATACATTGTGCCCTCCGACCGGCACCAGACTACCGCCGACAAAAGCCAGATCTGCTGCGGCGTACAACATTTTTAACTCGCCCATGCTGTCAGCGATATAAACGTCGGTTTGCTCATGATGCTGCTGTTGCTCGCTACGCATCGCCACCGCCAAACCCTGCTGTTCGCAGAGCTTTTTAACTGCTTGAAAGCGCTCGGGATGGCGTGGCACTATCAACAACAGCAATTCGGGTATCGATGCTTTAAGAACCGGGTAAAGCGCCAGAAATATCTCTTCTTCGCCCTGATGAGTGCTGGCTATGATCCAAACCCAGCGCCGGGCAAATAATTGTTGTTTCAATAGCTGCCCAGCCGCGACCGTAGCCGCATCTATCGTTACATCAAACTTGATATTCCCGAGGACCTGTACTTGCGCCGATTCAGCGCCAATCTCGATAAACCTCGAACGATCTTCCTCAGTTTGCACTGCAAGCGTCTGCACACAAGCCAGCGCAGGTTTAACCAACCGCGGGATTTTTCGATAAGAACGCGCAGATCGCTCGGACAATCGCGCATTTATCACAAATAGTGGAATCGCCTGTATTGCACAGGCGGCAAACAAATTCGGCCAGATCTCTTTTTCCATGATCACCGCCAGCCTTGGCCGAAAATGCTTAAGAAAGCGCTCGACTATAAATGGCAAATCGTAAGGCAGATAGACATGTTCGACTTGGTCAGCCAGCACAGCTTGAACTCGCGCCGAACCGGTAGGAGTGGTAGTGGTGACCAAAACCGGTATTTCCGGATATTCAGCCTGTAATAGCTTAAGCAACGGAAAAGCCGCTTCCGCTTCGCCCACCGACACGGCGTGCAACCAGATGACATCGCGCTTTGACGAAGCAGAATAGATTCCTAAGCGTTCGCGCCAACGCTGCCGGTACGCCGGCGCTTTGATGCCGCGCCAGTAAAGCCGGAACAAAACGGTAGGTAAAATTAAACCGAAAAGCAGAGTATAGAGATGACGCATCCGCTTTTAAAACCTGTAAGCCAGCTGCGAAACAAAGCGTTTTAAAGCCAGCATTGCGTCATTGGACATTGGCACACCCTCAAAAATACCAGGGAGTATATCAAAGGGTAAATCTAAAATTTAACTACCAACTGTGATTAGAACTCGACACACAATAGCGGCGAGTCTATGACGAGAACGGTCGACCACATCCTTAGCAGCCCCGTAAAAAGACGCCATCCCTGGCGAATCTTCCTGATTAATCCTAAAACCACATTTCCCTGCGCTACAAACCGTCAGACTTGCAGCATGCTTTCACCCTTACGCCGCGACGGCAGATTTACGGCGACTGCCAAAACCGATCATACCGACCATCGCGCTGCCGAATAACCAAACGGCGCCAGGAACTGGCACAGCGGCGATTGATAACTCATAGCCGGAGACGTTTGCATTCCATCTGCCGACGCCGTTACCGCCCAGCGCAATGGTATAAACTTGGCCTGCCTCTGCGAAAAACTCAAGATAATTCACTGCATCGACGCTAGCGTCATGAGTCAGGTACTCCATGCCGGAACCAACGCCTGTGTTGTAGAAAGGGTTGCTGGTATTTTCCGGCTTGCCGGTGTTATTCCAACTACCGTGGTGGCTGTAAGCTACCGAGTTGGTAGTATCCATACCTTTAAACACGGTAACGCCAAAATTACCGTTAATTGTGCCCAGCGAGGTCAGGTTCAACCTCAATACAGTAGAGATGTCGGATTTAATCAAACCCATGTCAATTTGGTGTTTCCAACCGGTAGGGCCTGTTGCGGTAGGTACGCCATTAGCATCGAGACCATTATCTTTCCAAGCACCGGCGCCGGTATCAATTTCCGCTGCCACGCCATAATCAGCCAGTGCGTCGGCGGCCGACACTTCCAAGGTTCCTGGTCCGTGAATCGCGGCAGCCCAGTTCAAATGCGCGCGACCGGTATATCCGAACGGCAACGCACCACCTGCTGTACCAAGCCAAGGCACTTGAGTACCTTGGTAGCCGCCGCTTTCAGGGCCGGTAGCAATTGTATCGACATCGGGACCGTCAAACGTGTAATTCCAACCATCGGTTGCACTGGCCGCCGTTGTTGTAAAGGTGTTGTACATGACATGCGCCGACGCGGTAGATGCGCCTGCTGAAAGCGCGACGCCAGCGACCGCCATGGAAACAGCTTTGGCCAATTTTGTTTTGATCATACGTTTTTACCTTAAATCTTAAGTTATGGGGAGAAAGCACCTTGAGCCCAGGACTTAACAATTTTGTAAGCCATAACTGACAGGCGCCTGCTTCCATAACGCAATCCTTATGCCACCTATAAAACGTATTAATTACAAACAATTAGAGTTTACTTATTCTCAACCCTTAATCAAAGTCCGTGATTTAGCTCACAAAAAACAGGTGAAATAACATAATTTAGATTTTCCCCTTACTCGAGCAATTCTTTCGGTCCAAAGTTCGAGAGCAAGACCGATTTAGGTGTCATGCTGTATTGAAAAAATCAGCCACAAGTCACACAGCCAATCAAAACCCAGAGTAGCTATCGTCTTAACCTACGCTCCACATCCAGCAGACGCTGGGTAGTCTGCAACACCGTATCCGGGTTCAAACTCATCGAATCAATGCCGATTTCGACTAAATATTCAGCCATTTCCGGGTAATCGGACGGCGCTTGACCGCAAAGACCGGAATGGCGGCCGTTGCGGCGGGCGCCTTCGACCGCCAGGCGAATCATGGTCTTCACGCCGGCATCCCTCTCGTCGAAATCATTGGCGACGATTTCCGAATCGCGGTCCACACCCAGCGTCAATTGGGTCAAGTCGTTGGAGCCGATCGAAAAGCCGTCGAACAATTTAGCGAACTCGTCGATCAGGATGACGTTATTCGGTATCTCGCACATCACGTAAATTTCCAGGCCATCATCACCACGTCTTAAACCCTGCTCCGCCATGTAAGCCAATACTCGCTCGGCTTCGTCTATCCGCCGACAAAATGGGATCATCAACACTACGTTTTTCAAGCCCATCTGCTCACGCACCCGTTTCATTGCCGCGCATTCCAGGGCAAACCCCTCGGCATAAGCCGGGTGCACATATCGGGAAGCGCCGCGAAAACCGATCATCGGATTAGCCTCGTCACGCTCGAACCAACGTCCTCCCAACAAGGTGGCATATTCGTTGGTTTTGAAATCCGACATTCGCACCACCACCGGCTTCGGATAAAACGCCGCGCCGATCGTGCCAACGCCTTCCGCCAGGCGTTGAATAAAGAACTCTTCCGGCCGGGTATAGCCTTCGGTCAACTGCTTAAGTTGCTCCAGTTCGCCGGCGTCTGCGACTTTTTCCGGGTGAATCAAAGCCATCGGATGGGCCTTGATATATTCGGTGATGATGAATTCCATCCGCGCCAGGCCGACGCCGTCGCTGGGCAGGAAGCTGAGTTTAAACGCCAACTCCGGAGTACCCAGATTGAGCATGATCTTGGTTTTTGGCCGCTGCAGTTGCGACAAATCCGTCTGCGTCACGTCAAAATCCAGCCGGCCAGCATAGACCTTGCCGACATCGCCTTCCGCGCACGACACCGTCACCAGACTGCCGCTCGCTATCGCAGCCGTCGCGTTCTCACAACCTATCACGGCCGGCACACCCAGTTCGCGGGCAATGATGGCTGCGTGGCAAGTGCGCCCGCCGCGATTGGTGACGATGGCGGCGGCGGTTTTCATCACCGGCTCCCAATCCGGCGTCGTCATGTCGGCCACCAAGACTTCGCCGGGCTTGAAACTACCGAGCTTGGCGACGTTGTCTATCACCCGCGCCTGCCCGACCGCAATCTTGCTGCCCACGGCATGGCCTTTGACGATGACTTCGCCTGCTTGTTTAAGCTGGTATTGTTCCAACACGTTACCCAGCTTTTGTGAGGCCACGGTTTCCGGACGGGCCTGCACGATATACAACTTGCCGTCCAAACCGTCCTTGGCCCACTCCATATCCATAGGCCGGCCGTAGTGGCGCTCGATTTTTAAGGCGTAATCGGCCAATTGCAGCACTTCCGCATCGTCGATACAAAATTGCCGGCGCTCCTGATTTGAGGTGGCGACGTTGCGAATCGGTTCGCGGGTGCGGCCATCGCTATAGATCATCTTGATTTTTTTTGCGCCCAGCGTGCGCCGTAATACCGCGCGATAGCCTTGCGCGAACGTGGGTTTATGCACATAAAATTCGTCCGGATCGACCGCGCCTTGCACCACGTTTTCACCCAAGCCATAAGCCCCGGTGATAAACACGGCATCGCTGAAGCCCGACTCGGTATCCAGCGAAAACATCACGCCGCTGGCCGCCAAATCAGAGCGCACCATTTTCATTACGCCTATCGACAAACCGATTTTGAAATGATCGAAGCCCTGATCCAGCCGGTAATGAATCGCCCGGTCGGTAAATAGACTGGCAAAACAACGCTTGCAAGCATCCAGCAAGGCTTGGCCGCCGCGAATATTCAGATAAGTATCTTGCTGGCCGGCAAAGCTGGCGGTCGGCAAATCCTCGGCGGTGGCGGAGCTGCGCACCGCGACGGTTACATCGTCTTGATATTGCTGCTGTAATTGCCCGAAAGCATCCAGAATTTGCTGCTGCAAATCGGCCGGCAAGGGGGCTGCATACACCAAGTCACGCGCCTGTTGCGCACGGTGCGCCAAGCCTGCAACATCGTCGGCATCGACGTCGTCGAGTAAGGCGTGCAAACGCGGCCAAGCGTCGGCCTGATCGAGCATATAACGATAAGCTTCGGCGGTAATCGCAAAACCATTGGGGACAATCACGCCCTCCGCGGCCAACTCGCGATACATCTCGCCGAGCGAGGCATTTTTACCGCCGACCAGCGGAATATCATTGATGGTAAGTTCTGCAAACCAGCGGATGTATTGATTGTGCGTGGACATGTTGCGCTCCTTGGCTGTAGTTATGCTTATCCTTATAAGCATACGCCGTTGGCAGTAATCGGCAAGGGTCTGGAGCTGTCGCCTGGGGCGGGTGTAATCGCGGCACGCAAGGCTTTGGCTGAATTTTAAAGCGGGTTAATTGTTAAGGTCGGGGTTAGCTCCCAATGCCGTTAACTTAAGGACTAGGGTTTCGGGCAGGGTTTGAAACGGGTTTTAAACCATCGGGCCGGAAGCCAATCTGTTGCGCTTAGGAACTAAAACTTAATCGTGCGGGTACGGTAATTTCGTGCCGCAGCGCGGCGGAGTTTGGAATTTCCACACAGCGTGAGGGAATGAGCACAAAGCTCTTTATTTCCCTAGCCCCTCTTGTTCCCAAGCTCTCGCTTGGAAATCAAACACTTGGAAGCTGTTGCTTCCTGTAGAGTTAGGAAGCTGGAGCTTCCAAGGCCAAGGTTCCCAACCTAGAGGTTGGGAACCAGAAAGACTAATACTCCACTCTTACTGATCCCATAAATGTCCTCGGTGTGCCGACTTCGATAGCGTTACGGCTGAAAGCCGCGCTGGGAAAATATTCCTTGTCGAGCAGGTTGTTGACATTCAACTGCGTGGTCACTTTACTGCCGCCAACTTTCCAAGAATAACTGGTCAATAGATTTACCGTCACATAGCCTGGCAGTACGACGTCAGTGTTACTTGTTTCAGTAGTTTGGGAGCCGCGAACCAGTACTCCACCACCGAACTTCAAGCCTCGCAATGTACCGGCTTGTAGCTCGTAAGTGGTAAACAAACTGCCTCCATGTTTGGGAACTCCTGGCAAGCGTTGACCATTTTCGCCCGGATAACCTTTAATAACTTTCGCATCGGGTGTATAAGCATAAGCACCGATCATGTTCCATCCAGGCAGAATTTCGCCCTTAATATCGAATTCCAGGCCAGCTGTTTTAGCCTCTCCTATCGCTCTTGCGTCGATAAAAGTCGGTGGCTGATAAATTGCCATATTTTGCTTGGTCAGATCGAACCAAGCCAACGTAGCCATCAATTTTTTGTCGAAGAGTTCTGTCTTGGCTCCAAACTCCCACTGCTGTGCAGTTTCAGGGCGTAATAACGAACCGCCAATTGATCTACCGGATTGAACACCAACAAAGTTTTCAGTGTAACTGCCGTACACACTAAATTCAGGAATAGGTTGCCAGACCAAGCCGCCGCGAGGTGTCAAGCTATCCTGCATGGGATTTTCAGTAACCGTCCCACTGACAAGATCGACATATTCATTTTCCGCACCGTCATAGCGAAAACCCGCCAGCATAGAAAAGTTAAATGGCAATTTGATTTGATCTTGGAGATAAAGCCCGAACCATTGCTCCAATGCTGAGCTATTAACAACGGGGGCATTGGCTATTTGACCTTGGATGGCATTAGCTCCAAGATAGGTAGGATTATAAATATCTGTGGCATTGAAATAATATTGCTCGGTACCTTGCCTAAAGGTACGAAAATAGTCCCCGCCTAATAGTAACGTATGTTGTAATCCCCATGTATCGAAATGCCCCGTCAAATTGATCGCATTAAAATAGCTGGCATCATCTCCCGGCGGACGATGTCCGACCACGCCGAATATATTTAACATTCTATTGTCAGCATTTAACCCTGTCGGATTAGCTGCGTAAGTCTCTATACCATTGTAGACCGCAGTAAAACGATGGCTCAGCGTCCAATTGTCGTTAAAGGCATGAGACCAATTCATTCCCACCAGAACCCGTTCGAACGTACTTTGCGGGTCTGCTTCACCTAAAAATCGACTGCGTGGTACATCGGCTGGCCGATTGCCAATTGCAGGTATGCCCCGGTCAAATACCACATGACCGTAATCGTATTCCAATTCAAAATTCACCTGGGTTTTAGGGCTAATGATCCAAGTAACCGTCGGTGCGATAAAAATACGGTCACTGCTTACCATGTCACGAAACGAGTTGGCATCCTTATAAGCCAGGTTAATACGGTACAGTAACGATTTGTCGTCGGTAATCGGCCCGGTGGCGTCCACGGTGGTACGATAGAAGTCGTAAGAACCGAATTGTTGTTGCAAGGAATAATACGGCGTTGCCAACGGTTGTTTGGTGACGTAATTGACCACGCCACCAGGCGCAGTCAGACCATAAAGCAATGATGCCGGCCCTTTCAGAGCTTCGACGCGTTCCACATTGGCCAAATCCCGTCCTCCCCAGGCACTGGCCAACGGAAATGCCGCTCCATTGCGATAATCGCCTGCGGGGTAATTATCAAAACCTCGTCGTCTCGACCAGTCCAGCCAATCACCGGAATTTGCAGTGCCTTGATAGATACCGCTGACATAATTGAGCGCATCGCCCGGGCGGACAGCTTGCGTGTCTTCCAAAACCTGTTTTGGCACGACCTGTATCGAATACGGCGTTTCCATAATCGGCGTATCGGTTTTAGTGGCCGTGGTTGCATTGGGCAAACTGTAATCCGGGTTATAAGGATCAGTCGAATCATAAACCGCCTTCCCCATCACCGTCACCGCCGGCATCGTCGCCGCCGTGCGCGGCTCGACAGCCGCCGCTTGCTCAACCGTAAACGTATCGTTCGCCGTTTTTCGCACAGTCAAGCCGGAATCCTGCAACATCCGCTGCATGGCCTGCTCCGGGGTGTATTGGCCGGACACTGGGCTGGAGCGGAGTTTGCCGACCAGTTCCGCCGGATAGAGCAGGCGCAGGTTGGTCTGGTAGGCGAGTTCGGTCAAGGCGCTGTCCAGGGCTTGCGCCGGGATGTTGAAGGCTTGCGCAGCGTCGCCGGCCATCGCAGTCAGGCTGACAGTGCCTAGCAGGAATAATGCGGCAATAGGCCTGGGTTTAAACATACGGGCCTGGCCGGGGTGGACGCTGCCGGTATTGAGTGATTTTTTCATCTGTAGTCCTTAACGTGGCGGCGGCACCATTGCCGCGTACCGGTTAAGACGGACGGCTGGAAAAATCTTGTAATGGCGGTGGAATTTTTTTTGCGCTAACCGTGCAGCACGGTCAACCACGGCGTGATTTGACTGATTTTTACCGAGAGGATTTGTTGCAGCATCGCCAGCGTGGCGGCGCGGTCCGCCAGCGGAAAAACGCCGCTGACCCTTAGCGCCGCCAGTTTGGCGTCGCTGATGACTGTCTTTCCAGGGAAATAGCGGTCCAGTTCCGCAACCACCTCGGCCAGGGCTTGATTTTTAAAGACCAGTTTACCGCGCTGCCAGGCGGCGCTTTGCTGCGGATCGGCCGCCACTGCGGCTTGCAAGCCGTTGGCGGCAGTGTAAACCGCTTGCTGGCCTTCTTGAATGCGAGCGTCGGGCGGGTAATCCGAGGCGTACAGACCTTTGACGCCAACCGCGTGTTCCTGCACCGTGATGCGGGCGGCGTGGTCTTGCTGCAGCACCTCAAAAACCGTCCCCAGCGCTTTGACCACCGCGGTATCGGTGGCCACTTCAAACGGCCGATTGCGGTCGGCGGCGACCTTGAATAAGGCCTGGCCGTGTTTCAATGTCAGTTTGCGGCCGGTATCCGAATAGGCAACCGTCAATGCGGTATCGGTATTCAACAGCACCTGGCTGCCGTCAGCCAACGTCACGGTTTTTTGTTCGCCGACAGCGGTGTAATGGTCGCTGAACCAGCGGTCGCCAAGGCCGGAAAACGGCAAAACCAGCGCCAAAGCCACAGCCGCCGCTGCCAAGCCGCGCCAGAGGGGCCGGCTAAATCGGCGGCCCATGGCTTGCGCCGGTATCGGCAGATCCGTTACCGACCAGACATCGCCCATGTCCAGCCATAGTTGTTCGGCTTCGGCAAAGGCGCGACGGTGCGAGGGGCTGCGATTTTGCCATTCGGCGGCCGCGCGCCGCTCCTGCTCGCTGGCGTTTCCGGCGCGCAGCCGTATCACCCAATCAATAGCCTGATCGGACAAGGTGGTGATTTCGGAAACGGGTGCGTTACTCATCGGCATAAGGTTTGGACGGTTGAAACTATTATGACGGATGACGCGGCGGTTCTTGCTGATATTTTCCGGCCGGCCGGCATGTGCCTCAATGTTGTTTGAGCCTGTCCCGGCAATGCCGCATGGCTCGCGCCAGATGCTTGGCGACCATGCTGTCCGAAATACGCAGGCGGGCCGCGACTTCGGTATGACTAAGACCTTCGACCCGGTTCCAATAAAAAGCCAGGCGGCAGTCTTCGGGCAATTCCGCCAAGGCCTGATGAATGGCTTGCAAGCGCTGGTTCTGCTGATAACGCTGCTCGGGGCCTGGGGACTGTTCGGGAATGGCGTTGAAGGTGTCGTCGTCGACATCCTGCTTGAGCCGATTGGCGCTAAGCCGCTGGTAGTCGATCACCAGATTGCCGACAACCCGAAACACGAAAGCCCGCGGATTTTCGATAGTTTCCTGAGTTTGCTGGCGGCTTAGCCGTAAATAAGCATCTTGCAGTATGTCTGCGGACAGGTCCTCCGACCCCAGTTTACGCACGATAAAACGACTGAGTTCATCGCGATGTTTATCGATGAATGCCGCAAACTGTTCGGCGCTGAGTTCGGCTTGCGCGCTGCTGTCGGAAGGTTTTGCGGAAAATACTTGGTCGGACATATGCCATCGCTGCGTGTTTGTCCGGATGTTACCAGCACGATACGCGCCCAATCGCACAAGCAAATAGAAATCAGGCTATTAAGCTTTTTCGCCGGCGAATATCGGAAATCACTGGTGGAGAAAATAAGTGATATGCCACAGCAGATTGCGGCAAAGCCCCTATTGGCAATGTCATTCTAGGTTTGGTTCCGACCCGTGCGACGTATCGAGAATTTGTTTATGTAAATCAGCGGGCAATGTGCCGGGCACACCAAATCGCACGCTTGCTGAACGCGTTGAGCCGAATCTGTCACCACATCGGCATCTACCGCTCGAGTCAGGCTTTCCAATACGCCTAAAGCGAGGGCTGGGCAGCTGCGACGACCTGATTGCGACCGGCGTCCTTGGCTAGATAGAGCGCTTTATCCGCCGCTCCGATCAAGGCCACTGAAGATAGACCGTTTGTCGGATAGGTAGCTACGCCAAATGATGCGGTGACATGAACACTGATGTCGTCAACCGCAATGGGCTGCGCAAGCAACGCCAAACGTATCGATTCGGCACGTTCAGTCGCTGTTTGTAACGAGGTATCCGGCAATACCAGAAAGAATTCTTCCCCGCCATAGCGGCAATCCAAATCGCTGGCGCGAGCATGGCGCTTCAGGATGTCGGCAAAAGCTTTCAGAACAGCATCACCGGCCTGGTGTCCATAACAATCATTGATCATTTTAAAATGATCCAGATCGCTCATCACCACGCTCACCTCATAGCCTTGCCGCTCAGCCAAACGCAATTCACGTTCCAAATTTTCGTTAAGGAACAAGCGGTTATACAGTCCTGTCAACGGATCATGAATCGCCTGGTATTGGAGCTGCTCGTGCAGGGCTTTAACTTGGCGTTCGGAACGCAAGCGCTCGCTAATATCCGCCAATACGGCTATCAATGCCGGTTTGCCACCAATATCTATGGCCGGACTCACCGATACCTCCACCGTGATCATTTGGCCATTCCTATGTAAGGCGTTGGCGATAAAATTAATTTTGCTAAGCTCTTGGTTCAGCGCTTTCTGCATCGCTTCACGCACGAGAGGCTGATCGGCATCGCTGACGAGTTCCATCATGTCCATCGTCATGAGGTGATCGACCGGGTAATCGAAGATTTCCGCGAACTTGGGGTTCACATAATGGAAACGGCCATCGATAATCATGGTGATACCAACCAAGGACTGATCCAGCACCCGGTGAAACTTCTCCTCGGCTTCCTGCAGCGCCCGATTGATTTTCTCGTTCTCCCGCAACGCCGCATCCAGTTCTTTTGTCCGCGCCCGCACCAAATTCTCCAGCATGATGGTGGTTTGAAACTGATCAAAATCCGAATAGTGTTGAGTGGAACTATGCTCTACTCGATTCATTAAGGCTTCCACAACCTTATTCAGGCGAACGATTTCCGCCCTTAATTCGCTCTCTATATCGAGTGTATCTGTATCAATCATCCTCACCACACCTATCAACTGCGCCGATGGCAACCGCGGCGAAGGTTTGATTTACATGCACGCCGCGAAACTGTTCGCCATAAGTATTGAAACCTATCACCTTGTTATCACTCAGTATTTTCTCTGCTTGGGCCGTCAACCCGCGCTGCACCAGCTCAAGCTTTCTAAGGATACAATCGCAAGCGACAACAACCTGAGGCTGGCCTATCTCGTCCCGAACTTCGGCAAAAACCTGTTGTAGACTTTCGATAGGATCAACCCCCTGCGCCACTCTCAATACCAAGCCTTCCTCAATCGCACAGTAAAAAGTCAGGCTTTGATCTTGGTTAGCACTACGAATCGCCCGCACATAATAGTTTCCATCGATAGATACCACGACCGGCGCCGCGGCGAAGTGCGCAGGGCTTAATGCGTCTGTCGAAACTCCAATGAGCCTGGCGTATTCCGGCGCCGCTGGTAGGCCGTTGATTTCATATACGACGCGGCGTCTGGCATCGGCGAGGGTGACCACCAATCTTTCCGCGGTCGGTTCAAAATGTTGCGCTTTGAATATTTTGAACGGCAACGAGGTATGCACCAGCAACAACAAGGCACTGTCCGTATGAAAGTCACCATCGTAATAGACGTATGTTTTATGGAACAGCAAGTCGTCGGCCGCCGAGCCGCCAATCATGGCGATATTACCTAACGCGTCTTGTATCGCATGGGTGACCTGCTCTTCGCGTACCGATAAGCCGTCGATCAACAA
Organism: Methylomonas fluvii; assembly: GCF_014850975.1. Taxonomy (GTDB): domain Bacteria; phylum Pseudomonadota; class Gammaproteobacteria; order Methylococcales; family Methylomonadaceae; genus Methylomonas; species Methylomonas fluvii. Next base: position 564,180 of record NZ_JACXST010000002.1, read on the forward strand.
AAAACCGAAGCAATTTTCGGCGTTAAGATGCGTAACCCTATCTTGCAAGCCATACAATAGGTCGCTGGCAAGCGTATGCCCTTCCGCGATGCGAAACTGTTGCAAATTTGGGATTAGTCCACTGGTCGCCATAAAATCCGGCGTGGAAAAACCGACACCTACCAGGCTTTGTTGACTCAGTCCTGCACCACCTATTTCTCCGGCGGTCGTGCAGCCAAGCACTTGGATACCTTGAAAGCAACGTCTTACTTCGGAAGCCAGCACAGTTCGGTCATATCTATTCGAACAAAAGAAAATGACCAAGGTGGTATCGGTGTGCAGCAAACCTAAAGCAAGCTCTTCGACCGCCCGCTGGGGGTCAGATAAACAGGAGTGGGCAATGCGAATTGCCGTGGGGCGACTCATCTGCGTTCTCGGCAGTTACTGTTGACGAAATAGAAAAATATTCTACAACCGGGTTCCAGACTATGCTGTAGAAAAAATGGAAATATATCGGAATTTACTTACAAAAATCATCGTGATCGATGATAGAAATTGACCTGACTAGCCGTTCAACCATTCCATATAAAGTTGTACACCTTGCTCGACGGTTTGGAACGAGTGCTTGCAGCCAGCGGCGCGTAATTTGTCCAAATTGGCTTCGGTAAAGCTTTGGTAGCAGCCTTTCAGGTGCTCGGGGAAGGGAATATATTTGATATGGCCCCGCTGGTGAAATTTGATCACCGCATTCGCCACGTCATTAAAGGTTTGGCTACGCCCGGTACCGCAGTTATAGATGCCGGATGCTTGGGGGTTATCAAGAAACCAAAGGTTAATAGCCACCACATCGCCGACATAAACAAAATCGCGGCGCTGCTCGCCGTTGCCATAGCCGTCGCAACCTTCGAATAAGCGTAATTCGTCGGAGTCTTTGATCTGATTGTTCAAATGAAAGGCCACACTGGCCATGCTGCCTTTGTGGGCTTCGCGCGGACCGTAGACATTGAAATAGCGTAAACCTACCACTTGCGCGGTCAGATTTTGCTGTCTGCGCAAATATTGGTCGAACTGAAACTTGGAATAACCGTAGACATTCAGCGGACCTTCGTAAGCCAATTCTTCCTTAAAGGTTAAATCGGCACCGTAGGTCGCGGCGCTGGAAGCGTAAATGAACGGGATTTTATGGCTTTGGCAATAATGAAACAGCGTTTTGCTGTATTCATAATTGTTGTCCATCATGTAACGGCCGTCCCACTCAGTCGTGCTGGAGCAGGCGCCCTGGTGAAAAATGGCTTCTATCGTTTCTGCTTGGAAAGCACCTTGTTGCAGTCGTTCCAAAAAGGTGCTTCTGTCCAGATAATCCGCTATCTTGCAGTCGACCAAGTTCCGGTATTTGATACCGTTGCTTAAATGGTCGACTACTAAAATATCATCATAACCGCGGGTATTCAGGCCCAATACCAGATTGCTGCCGATGAAGCCGGCGCCACCGGTTACGATGATCACGGACTTTACTCGGCTACCACTTTTACCGGCAGCATGATAACGACGTCGGTATGCAGATTGATAGCAATGTCGTATTCGCCGATGTTACGGATGACGCCGTTAGGCATACGTATTTCGTGTTTCTCGACTTTAATGCCGGCAGCAGTGATGGCATCGGCAATGTTTTGCGTACCAACCGAACCGAACAAACGGCCTTCGTCGCCGGTTTTATGGGCGATGGACACATTCAATTTGCTAAGGGCTTCGCCACGAGCGGTGGCAGCAGCCAACTTTTCAGCGGCTTGTTTTTCCAACTCGGCGCGACGCTCTTCAAACTCTCTGATTTTTTTAGGCGTAGCAGGAACTGCTTTGCCTTGAGGAATCAAATAGTTTCTGCCGTAACCCGCTTTGATGGTTACTTTATCGCCCAGGTTACCCAGGTTCGCCGTTTTTTCCAGAAGAATGACTTCCATCGTTTTTTACCTCTTAGATCGACTTGATTGTCGAAAAATCGGGAGCTTACGCCCCATTTGGTTTTAGTTTATTTCGTAAGTCCAGCCAGGTATCGGTAAGCCCGCACAGTACAATCACCAGCATCACATGCGGGATCAACATCAACGTCACGTATAAAAAAGGCACCATGAAACGACTACCCTTCATCACCGAGAACGCCGCGTGCAATACTGCGGTGCCTATCATCGTGTAGGTCACCAGCAGCACCAGTAGCACGTTCCAGCACAGTTCCGCGGTTTTGCCGGAAGTCAACATTGCTATGCCTGCCACCAGCAAGGTCACTAATGTCAGGTGCACATGCCCTTTCAAGGCCAAAAACTCGGCCCTGAAACCGCCCGGATTGTATAGCGCTGCTTGCCACCATCTGGCCAAAAACAAACCGAACAGCAAGCCGTAAACGCTGCCTGCCGCGGCAACCCCAGACATGAAATGCGCCAACAATTCCGCAGACTGCTTAATTTGCTCCAGCGGCACATCGGTTTTACCGTCAAGCATGGGCTGCAGCATAAAGCTCAACACTTCGCGCCAAAGCTGTACCGGCTGCTCCTGAATCGTATAAATACCCAGCACCACCGCAACACCCAGCAATACGGCAATTTCAATTGCCAGCGTCAGATAACGGCCTTCGCGCAGCACTATCGAAATCAGCCAAACCGGCAGCCAAAAGGCCAGACCGTAAAGCAATGCGTACTGGTAATTGCCGATCAATAAGGTGCTTAATACGGCGGCAGCCAGGCATGAGCAAATCAGCACATACAAGCCTTCGCTAGCCCCGCGCCTCAATGTTACCAATGAGACAGCGGCTGAACTTACGATACTGACAGGAGGAAACAGCAGCGATAGCAAGGCCAAGCTGGATGCAACCGTCATGGCCTGCATCCGTCCTTTCATAATGAAAGTGGCCAGAAATTGCACGCGCTACTCCCCTCGTGCTAAATCACTTGTGTGCGTCGCAGAACGGCAGCAAAGCCAGGAACCGCGCTTGTTTAATCGCAGAAGTCAACTGTCTTTGATATTTCGCGCTGGTACCGGTAATGCGGCTAGGAATGATTTTGCCGGTTTCGGTAACGTACTCGCTCAATAAGTCCAAATCTTTATAATCGATTTTGATCGCGTCTTCGCCGCTAAAACGGCAACCTTTTTTGCGTCTAATGTTATTACGTGCCATCACAATTCTCTTGGTTCTATGTTGATTATTCGGAATCCGCTACGACTTCAGTCTCGACGACTTCTACTTCAGCTTCTTCGGTTTCTTCTTCGACTTCTTCCTTAACGCGGTTACCGGCTTTTTGACCGTCGTTACCGCTGACAGCAATCGCAGAAGGCTCGGTTACGGCCGCTTTTTGCGCCAGGGTTTGGCTGCGCAAAATAGCGTCGTTGAAACGAAAACCGCTTTCCAGTTCTTCAAGAGTGGCTTGGTCGCATTCGATATTCATCAACACGTAATGTGCTTTATGAATTTTTTTGATAGGGTAGGCCAAATGTCTACGGCCCCAATCTTCCAAACGGTGAATTTTGCCTGCGGCTTCTTCAACGGTGGATTTATAACGTTCTATCATAGCCGGCACCTGAGCACTTTGGTCAGGGTGGACTAAGAAGACAATTTCATAATGTCGCATGATTTCTCCTTACGGGTTTAAAAGCCTCCCATCCGTCTGAACAGTGAGGCAAGGGGTGGGGATAAATTCCCCAAAAAGCTGGGCATTATAGAAATAGGCGCTGTTTTTGCAAAGCAATTTTTCAACAGCGCCCAAAGTTGACTAGGCAAACAGACTCAATAAGCCATTACTGGCGATTGCGCGGCCTGCTTCAATTTCGTCGAGAATAGTGTTGGAGGCATCGGTTGCCGCACTATCGGCATGGCCTTGGCCTTGACTATTGCCGCCGCGATTCTGCTCGCCGGCCATTTGAAAGGACTCGCGCCCCGGTCTTTGTTCTGATTGTTGCTGGGAAACGTTAACATCCGCCAAGTTCAAGTTTTGCCCGCCCAACATTTCCCGCAACTTGGGGATTGCCGCCTCGATGGCGTCCCTGACCGCCGCGTGCTGGGCAGTGAAGACCACATTGGCTTGGTCTTGATTGACATCGATCTTGATGGAAATAGGACCGAGATGTTCGGGATTCAGCCGAATTTCCGCGGAAGGCACCGCTTGTTTATGCATCCACAACAATTTCTCGCCCAGCTCGGTGTTCCATTCAGGATGAGTCAAATGTTTTTCTATCGTCGGCGCTGCCGTTTGCCCGACGCTATTTACCGATTTATTCAGTTGATTGATGTCGGCCGTCATTCTCGACAACCCCACATCAGCCTCGCTACCGCCAATTTGCTGCTTCGGCACATCGCGCTGCTCGGTTTGAAAAGTATCAGCTGCGCTGTCTTGCGCAAATTGCCGGGACGTGCCGTCTTCGGCGGCAAGCGTTTTGGCAAAACCGCTCTCCGCTGCCATGGCCTTCCGCCCTTCATCCGCGCCGCTTAATGTCGTCAACGCCTCTTTTTTGGCATCCATACCCAAAAGCTCCGGACTGTTTTTGATCGCAGACATCGCCTCGCTGGTTGCTACTGCGGATTTCAATGTGTCGTTAACAACACTCACGCTATCTGCGACCGGCAAGGGCTGAGCTTGCGTCCCTGCAAACATCGCAGCATTCACCGCCTGCTCATCATTTGCGGCCTCGGTATTTTCCGCCACTATATCGGCAAGATTCTCTTGCTTGGCCGCTGTAACCGGTAAGGCCGGAGCTTGCGGTGCGGCACCGGTCGCCTCCAAGCCTTGCAAGTATTGCAAGACATCCGCTAAGGCTTGCATGGTATCGTCGAGATTAATATCCTGATCCAGTTTGGTTGCCGTCGGCAAACTCTTGCCGAACAGAGCGGTAAAATCCTGCAAGCTTTGACTGTTCAGAGCATCCGCCCCCAATCCGCCCAGCTGCTGTAAATTCGCCAAGCCGGCGTCACCGGCCGCCCCTTTACTCAATAAACTGTTTTGCAATTGTGCCAGCTGCTCCAGCAGCGTCGCCGAAAACACACCGGCACCGCCACCTTCGCCCAATAGACCTGTCGTCGCAGCACCAACGCCATCGGTAGAGGCTAATAGAGACAGCGGATTTAAACCTTGGATATTCATGGCATTTCTCCTGACATTTTTATTTAATCAAGCACTTCCCGTGCCATCCTTGCGTCCTGATCGCGCCGCCCGGTCGTCTTGCTCGGCCTGTTCGCGCTTTTGTTCGATTTTCATTTCTTCGACCAAAGCCAGTTCACTGACTTTTTGCAAACTTTTGGTACGTTGATGCGCCTCTTCCCAGCGCTTACGGGCCCGCTGCACCTCGCGTTCATGGTTGCTTACCGTCTGCTGCTGGCTTTCGATAGCCTGATCGAGCTTATCGGCAAAAGCCCTGAATTCCATCAACTGACTGATGTTGATCCCCGCCTGCTGCCTAACGGCGAACTTACCTAAATAATCCAAACGGTAACTTTGTAAATTTTCCAGCTGGGCCTGCTGCTCTTGGAGTTTTTGCTGACAGATACCCAAAGCCTGCAAAGCGTCATGTTCCTGACGCGCATGTAAGTCGATAATAACTTTCAGTCGCTGCGATTTTTTCATCAGCTCGCCAACAATTGCGCCAACTCGCTCAGACTCCGGCTCAAGTCCACCGATTCGTCCATGCTTTGTTGCAGAAAATCCATGATCGCCGGATTTTTTTCTATCGCTTTGTCAATGCGCGGATCGGCTCCCGGCCGATAAGCACCAACGCTGATCAAATCCTTGTTCTGTTGATAGATGGAATACAAACGCCGCAAATCCCGCGCCATTTGCAGATGTTCCGGTTCGATAATATCCGGCATCACCCGGCTGATCGAGGCTTCGATATCGATTGCCGGGTAGTGTCCCGATTCGGCCAAGGAGCGGGACAGCACTACATGGCCGTCCAAAACACCCCGCGCCGCGTCGGCGATCGGATCGTTGGTGTCGTCGCCTTCCGCCAATACCGTATAAAACGCGGTAATCGAACCGCCGCCTTCATCGCCGTTACCGGCGCGCTCCACCAATTGCGGCAATTTCGCAAACACCGAGGGCGGATAGCCCTTGGTCGCCGGCGGCTCGTCTATCGCCAAGGCGATTTCCCGGTACGCCTGGGCATATCGGGTCAAAGAGTCCATCAGCAACAACACATCCAGGCCCTGATCACGAAAATACTCGGCGATACTGGTCGCCAGCAAGGCGCCATGCACCCGCATCAATGGCGAATCGTCAGCCGGCGACGCGACGACTACGGCTCGACGCAAACCTTCTTCACCGAGGATCTTCAGTACAAATTCGTTGACCTCCCTGCCCCGCTCGCCAACCAGTCCCACCACGACTACGTCGGCATTGGTAAACTTGGTCATCATCCCCAGCAACACGCTCTTGCCCACACCAGTACCGGCAAACAAACCCATACGCTGCCCGCGGCCGACACTGAGAATCGCATTGATCGCCCGCACACCAACGTCCAGGGCCTCGCGGATCGGTTTGCGACTGAGCGGATTGATGGTGACGCCGGATAACGAGACCTTGGCATCGGTATCCAGCGGCCCCTTACTATCCAAGGGCTTGCCGGCACCGTCGAGCACCCGGCCCAATAGACCAAAACCGACGTTGGCCAGACTGTTCTTGCCCATGGGAATGACACGACAGCCCGGTTCCAGGCCGTGCGTATCGCCGGTCGGCATCAAAAACAAGCGGGATCCGCCAAAACCGACGACCTCAGCCGTAATAATCTTGCCGGATTTGGTAATCACTTGACACAATGAACCGATTGCCGCCCGACAACCTTCCGCTTCCAAGGTTAAACCCACCATCCGCGACAATTTACCTTCAACCACCAACTCCAGCGGGTCCGCAACCAATCTTTCCCGATATGGCTGCAAGCGCTCCAACCACAAATCGGAACGATCAACACTGGGGATCATCGCCCAAAATCCTCGCGGCGCTCGCCGCCCAATACAGTGGCAATCACTGCAGCCACCCGGCTTTCGACGCTGGCGTCGATTCTGGACACTTCGGTTTCGACGGTGCAGCCGCCACGGCTCAACAAAGGATTTTCCTGCAAGCGCCAGGGTGGCATGTTTTCATCGAGTTTCAGCGCAGTGCGCACCAAAGCTGCATCTTCGGGATGTAAATTGACGGTGACTTTCTGAGATGCCAGCGGCAAGGCATTGATCGCCTCCCTGACTACGCCGACGATTTCGCCGGGTTCTAACTTCAACTCCCGGCGAATCAATTGACTGGCAATGGCAATGGTTAATTTCACCAACTCCTGCTCGACCGACTCGTCGAGTTGCTTGAAGGGTTCGCTGAGCGCTTCCAGCAAACTGGTGAACTCGGCCGCCTGCTTTTGCAGCAAATGCACGCTTTCTTCATAGCCTTGTTTACGCCCGGCTTCAAAGCCTTCCTTTTGCCCGTCCGCATACCCTTGCTGCTTACCTTGTTCGAAGGCTTCTGCGTAGGCCTGCTTCTGAATTTCTTCAATCTGCTCGGCGGTCAGAACCTCGGTGACCTCTTCCAATTCGACCGCTTCGGAGCGCGGCGTACTGAAATCCTGTAGATTGGTCCACCGGTCCAGGGCCTGAAGTTCGGCCTCGGAAAACTTATTGCTCTTAGACGAACTCATCGCCACCGCCACCGCCGCCCAAAGCTATTTCACCCGCATCGGACAAGCGTTTGGCTATCGCCAGAATATCTTTTTGCGCGGCCTCGACTTCGCTTAAGCGCGCAGGCGGTGCTGCTTCCAAGTCGTCACGCAACATTTCCGCCGCGCGTCTGGACATATTGGCAAACACTTTATCGCGTAAACCGGTTTCCACGCCGCGCAGAGCCAACAGTAGCTGATCGGTGGATACTTCGCGCAACAGCGTTTGGATACCGCGATCATCGACGTTGATCAAGTCGCCGAATACAAACATTTTATCTTGGATGCGTTGTCCCAGGTCGGCGTTGGCTTCGTTGATGTCTTGCATCATCGGATCGCTTACGCCGCTTTCGATGAAGTTGAGGATGTTGGCTGCCGCGTCGATACCACCAATTTGCGAAGATTTCACGCCGTCGCTGCCGGTCAGCTGTTTCTCCATGATGTCGTCCAGCTCACGCAAAGCCGCGGGTTGCACGCCTTCCAGGGTGGCGATGCGCATCAAAATATCCGAACGCATGTTTTGCGGCAACAAGGTCAGTACGTCAGCGGCCTGATCGGCATCCAGCAATGACAAAATAATGGAGATGATTTGCGGATGTTCCAGACGAATCAAATCGGCGATCGAGCGGGTATCCATCCACTTCAACTGTTCGATACCCTTGCTGTTGGCACCCAACAGAATCCGATCGATGATGCTGCCGGCTTTATCCGCGCCCAGCGCGTTAGTCAGCATATTGCGGATGTATTCGTCGGAGTCCAGACCCAGACCCGTTTCGTTTTTGATTTCGATGATGAATTCTTCCAATACCTCATCAACCATGCCCGAACTAATCGGCCCGAGCTGCGCCATATTCGAACCGATCAATTGCACTTCTTTCGGTCCCATATGCCGCAATACCGAGGCTGCTCTATCCTGCCCCACTGCCAATAACAGCAGCGAAGCCCGTTGCGCATGCGTTAATTTCTCTTGCTCAGCCATCGTCTTTCAACCAGGTTTTTATCACTTGCGCAACCAATTTAGGATCTTCGTCGATCAGTTTTTGGACATATTCCAAACGTTTTTCATAGCTTTGCGGCGCTTCGAGTAACAACAAATCTTCCACGCCAGTGGTGATGGTGCGCACTTCGCCGGTTTCTTCATCGACCGACACCGCCACAGCCACCGGCTTGCCAGTCTCGTCGAAACGCACCACACCACCCGTAGCTTCCGCGATTGCTTTGGCTTGCTCAAGCGCTTCTAACTGTTCTTCTTTGGCCACCAAGGTGCGCAGACCTGGACGCAATACCCCCATGATCAGCAACACCACCACAGCTACCGCAGCCAACTGTTTCAGCGCGCTGGCAAACCAGGGCTGTTGCCAGATGGGTTCGGAAGGGACTTCTTCTAGCGCGTCGGGCAATCTGAACGCGACATTGGTGACCGTTACCTGATCGCCGCGGCTATTATCATAACCCACCGCCTGTTTGACCAAGTCGCGAAGTTGATTCAGATCTTCTTGCGAGTAAGCCACTAGGGTCGCTTTACCGTCGGCTTGCACCACTTTTTTATCGTCCACCACTACCGCCACCGACAAGCGTCTTAAGGCACCCGTGGCGAGTCTAGTATGAGTAATGGTTTTATCCAGTTCGTAATTGCGCGTCGCCGTTTTATTTGAAGAGCCGGAACCGGATTCTGCGGCAGCTTGTTTTTCCTGGCCGCTAGCGACTTCCGGCGCGGTACCGGTGGGTGGGGGCTGATTGGATAAAGCGCCGGGCACACCTTGCACTTTGGATAAGGAGTTATTTTCTTCCTGAGTTTGCTCGCTACGCAGGGCAGGCAAATCCGGGTTAAACATTTCTTGCGTTTTTTCGGTGACGGTAAAATCAACGTCCGCGGAAATTTGCGCCCGCATGCCGTCACCACCTACCAGTGGTGTCAGGATGTTTTCGATCCGGCCACGCAGATGCTCTTCTATATTTTTTTTGTATTCAAACTGCTTGCTGGACAAGGACATATCTTCGCCGCCCTCCTTGCTGTTCAACAAGCGGCCTTTCTGATCGACAACGGTCACCTGGCTGGCTTCCATCAATGGCACGCTGGAAGCGACCAAATGCACAATGGATTCAATTTGTTCTTTTTCCAGGGTGCGGCCTTGATACAGCTCGACGACTACTGAAGCGCTGGGTTTTTTGCGTTCGCGGACAAATACAGATTGCACCGGAATAGCCAACAGCACTTTCGCGGATTTGACGTTTTGAATAGTTTGAATAGTCAGGGCGATTTCGCCTTCCAGTGCACGCTGAAAGCGCATTTGCTCGACATTTTTGCTGGCGCCGAAGCCGTTATCTTTATCCAGCAGTTCGTAGCCCAGGCTGGCGCTGCGCGGCAAGCCTTGCGCGGCCAATTTTAATTTCAGCTCCCGGATATTATCGGCTGGCACCATGATCGCGCCGGAGCCGGTTTCGACCTTGTAATCGACATTTAACTTGGTCAATGCATCGAGAATTTCCGCGGAATCTTTTTCGGCCACGCCGGAAAACAGTAAATCGTAAGATGGGGCCTGCGACCACAACACCACCGCCACGCCTATTGCCACGCTGAGCGCCAAGCCCAGCATCAGACCCAGCTGGCGCACCATCGGCATTTTGCTCAGGCTTTTCAAAGCAGGGTGCATTTTGTCGGCGTTTGCCATACTTGATTGGGTATGGGCCTCCATCGGTAGATTTCTGTCTAGTTCGCTCATGGCTTATCTTCCGCTGCCTACATTGACATGCCCATCACGTCCTTATAAGCATCCACCAGTTTATTACGCACCTGGAGCATGGCCTGAAAAGAAACGCTGGCTTTTTGCGAGGCAATCATCACTTCCGCCAAACTGACGTCACTCTGACCCATCTCAAAGGATTTAGCCAGGCCGCTAGCGTTTTGCTGGGTATTATTCACGGCGTCGATGGATTGCTTCAACATGGCGGCAAAATCGCCGGACGTGTCGCTAGGCTGTGGCTTGGCACCGGCCTCTATGGACATTGCCCGCATCTGGGCGAGCACTTGGTTAACATTCATATCTGACATGATAATGACTCTTTTAGGTTGCCTTGCTTAGCATAAGCATTTTTCAAGCCAAGATTCAACCTGGTACCATCACTCCCGCCTCTTTCATCCGCGCAATTTTGTAACGCAGAGTGCGCGGACTGATACCCAGCTTGGCGGCTGTGGTTTTCCGGCTGCCGCTGACGTCGCGTAACATTTGCAAAATGATTTTTTCCTCAGCCGAACGCACGCCGTCGCCCAAGCTGCCGAGCTCGAAAGGGCTAGTCTCGCCGTCGGTTTGCCGCGATTCTACGGCAAGACTTTGCACAGCAGCGGGCAAACTCGGCAAAATCAACATATCTTCCTCAAAAATTAGGTCGTCGGCGCCGATTTGATGCCGGCTTTGCAGGATCAGCGCCCGCTGTACCACGTTTTCCAACTCTCTGACATTACCCGGCCAACTGTATTCAGACAACTTGATCATGGCCGCCTCGTCAAAGCCGCCAACCGCTTTCCCAGACGGACTATGTTTGTGCAACAACTCCAGCGCCAGCGGCAAAATATCGCCCGGCCGCTCCCGGAGCGGCGGAATTTTGAGCGGAAATACGCTCAAGCGAAAATATAGATCTTCGCGAAACCGGCCATCCTGCACATACTCTTTTAATTTGCGATTGGTAGTCGCCAAAATTCTGACGTTCAGCGCGATTTTGCGATGGCTACCTAAGCGTTCGACCTCTTTTTCCTGCAACACCCTTAGCAATTTGGCTTGCAGCGAAATATCCATCTCAGAAATCTCGTCCAGCAATAAGGTGCCGCCTTGCGCCAGTTCGAATTTGCCGGGCGCTGATTGAATCGCGCCGGTAAATGCGCCTTTTTCATAACCGAACAACATCGCTTCCAGCATGTTTTCCGGAATCGCCGCGCAATTAATGGCTTCGAACGGGCCGGCATGATAATGCGAGTTCCTATGAACATAACGGGCCAGCACTTCCTTACCGGTACCGCTCTCGCCTTCCAGCAACATGGTCACGTCGGTTTTGGCGACTTTGCTGGCCAATGCATAAAGCTTTTTCATACTCTCGTCAGCCACTACCCTTTCGTTAATCACCGGCGCTTGCAGCGTAATCAACGACGCCACCTTATCGACCAACATCCCGGCTTCGAACGGCTTGATCAGATAGTCGGCTGCACCGGACTGCATAGCTTCCACTGCCTTGGGTATAGTGCCGTATGCCGTCATGAGCAAAACCGGCAACTGTTCGAATTTTTGCTGAATATTCTGCAACAGCTGAAAACCGTCCATCACCGGCATTTGCACGTCGCTGACCACTAGCCTGACCGGGTATTTTGCTAATTGGCTCAAAGCCTCGATACCGTTTTTAGCGGAGACAACCCGATAGCCTTCGATTTCCAGGGTATCGCATAAGGCCTCGCATAAAGCCATGTCGTCTTCGACGATAAGTACATCATACTGTTTCATCATTTTGCTCCATTTTGGCATGACCGACGGATAAGCCGAGGGTGTATTGACTGACACAAGGCAGACTCAAACTAAAACTCGTCCCCAATCCCGGCGTCGAACGACATATGACACTGCCGCCATGGGCCCGTGCCACACTGTCCACCACCGCCAACCCCAGGCCGGTGCCATTGGATTTGGTGGTGTAGAACGGTTCGAATAATTTAGTTTGCTGGGCTTGGGCTATACCAGGCCCATCATCCGTCACCGTTATGTCGATACAGCCTAAATCGTTGCGCCGGACCGTTAATGCAATTTTGCGCCCCCCCGCCTCGGCCGCGTTATTGATTAAGTTCAGCAGAGCCCCTCGCAGCGCATCTTCATTGCCAAGCAACTCATCGGTGCTGATGCGGTTTTCGATGCTAAATTCGCCCGCAAAACTATCGGCCGCTTCGGCAAGATGCGCCAGCAGCCGCCGTAATGAAAAACTTTGCATGGCCATTCGACCCTGTTTGGCAAAGATCAGCATGTCGTTCACTTGGCGCTCCAGGTGATGCAGACGCTCTAAAATTTTCTCGGAGAACTGTTGGCGCTTTTCGTCACTTATCGCGGGTTTGCTCATTTGCGACGCATACAAAATCGCGGTCGCCAGCGGCGTGCGCACCTGATGCGCCAGCCCTGCCACCATTTCGCCCATCGCGCTTAGCTGCTTATGCTGGGCTAACGTGTCTTGCAAAGAGCGCAATTCGCTGACATCCGATAACAGAATAATTTGTTCGGCATCGTTACCCAACGAGCTGTGGGTGATATTCACTTTGCGGCCATCTCTGAGTTGGCGTTCATGCGGCGATTCGAAAACCGGTTGCAGACTGCACGCAGCCACACTCGACCATAAGTGGCCCAGCAAGGGCTCGCCTAAAAAATCCACGGAATGGACATTGCAATCGACAATCATGCCGTGCGCATTCAGCACCACCACCGCCGCTGGCAAGGCCGCCAAAATCTGTTGTAAGCGGCTGGCGAGCTTTTCCTTCTCGATCAGCGTATTCAGCCGTTCGCTGCGCGCGGCCTGCAATTCGCGGTTAAGCTTGGTCACTTGCCCTTCCAAACCCTGATAGGAATGCGCCAGATTTTCCGAAAGTTCGTTGAATATCCGAAAGGCATCGGTCAAACGCTCGGTTTTTTGTTGTTGATGCAACTCTAAAGTACCCATATTTAGTCGCCTAATTGATTGTCCAGACGCTAAAAGCAAAATTTAGACCACTTAAATTTATATTTAGAAACAGATGCTTAACAAAGCCTTGTCAAGTTTTTGACGACAAGAAGCCTGCTGTTAGTTCCGGACTGGTGGCGAGTTGGCTTTGCGACTATGCTATGTGCATACTTGAGCAACCCCATCTTCGTTATGCGCAAAAATCCGATTAAATCCAATTTCCCGTTAAATAAACTGCTGCTGATTCTGGCGCTCAACCCCGTACAGATAAGCTTTGCCGATGACATCCAGGCCGGCAAGTTTTACGAAGAGGCGTTACAGTCCTACAGAAATCAAAACAACGCCGAAGCGATCATCCAGTTAAAGAATGCGCTGCAACAAAACGAAAGATATGTTTCGGCTCACATGCTGCTTGGCGAAATTTACTTGCAACAGAAATCGTTGACGGAAGCAGAAGTTCAGCTCGGCTTAGCCAAACAATTAGGCGCGGACCCATCTTTAATAGTGGAAAACCTGGCCAAGCTATATACCTACCAAATCCGTTACAACGACTTGCTGAAGGAAATCGATCCGGCGCAGTTCAATAGCGGTTTGCGTCCGGTTTTGCATGTTTACCGCGGTAACGCATATCTGCAACTCAATTTAATCAGCGAAGCGCTGAATGAATTCGACATTGCCTTGCAAATTGCTCCCAACCAGGTGAATGCCGCAATCGGGCGCGCGAATGCCCTGTTAAAGCGTGGTGACATTAAAGGCGCCGATCAAGCTGCCGAGAAAGCCATACAAATGCAAGCCAGCGATGCCGGCGTTTGGTATACAAAAGGCTCGATCAAGCATGCCAACATGGAACTGGATGAAGCTTTAAAATTTTACGACAAGGCGATTGAGTTAAACCCCGATCACGTAGACACACGACTTGCCAGAGCGGGCCTTTTAATGGATTTGAAGCAAGACGAGCGGGCACGGCAAGATTTGGAATATGTACGCCGGGCTTACCCCTTCGAACCGAAAGCAGCCTATCTACATGCGGTTTTACTCGAGCGCAATAACCAGAAAGAAGCGGCGACCAAAGAATTGGAAGTGGCGGCAGACATCATCACCGGCATCAAACCGGAATATTTATCGGCGCATGGTCCGACTTTAATGCTATCTGGCTTAGTTAACTACAGCCTGCAACGATTCGACTTGGCAGCAGAATATTTGCGTCTATATGTTAAGCAATACCCGGAACAATCGGGCACGTATAAATTGCTGGCCACCATACTTTTAGAAAAAAACGAACCCGAACAAGCTATCGATCTGCTCCGCCCTATGCAAATCCGCAATCCTCAGGATCAGCGTCTGGCATTTTTATTGGGAAGCGCTTTCATGCAGGCCGGCAAACACGATATGGCCAATAATATGTTTGGAAAAGCCGCTGCGTTAGGCAATGACAGCGGTAGCCTGCAAACCGAAATAGGCCTTAACCGATTAGCAATGGGCCAGGAACAGGCAGCAGTTCAAGACCTTGAAGTGGCATTCAAAAAAAATCCGGATGCGGTCAAGGCCGGCATTCCTCTCGTGGCACTTTACATGAGCCGTGGTGAACCGGAAAAAGCGTTAAAAACCGCACAAGCCCTGCATGAAAAAGCGTCGAAAAACTTTACACTACTAAATTTACTGGGGACTGCTCAAGTCAATACCGGGCAATATAAGCTGGCCCGGCAAAGTTTCGAGAAGGCGATTGAACTGAACCCCAATTTTCTCGACGCGCAAATCAACCTAAGTAAACTGGACGTCGGCGAGAACAAACTTGATCAAGCCAGACAGCGCCTGCAAACCTTGCAGCAGAATCATCCGGGCGACATCGATATTCTTATCGAGTTGGCCAAAGTCGAGCAAAGTGCCGGACGCTATGAGATAGCCAATGACTGGCTGGCAAAAGCGAAGATGGCTGATCAAAAGTCATTACCGACACTTTTGGCTTTGGTTGAGCTGAACCTGAAGATGGGCAAAGCTGCTGAGGCTAATGCCGCCGCACAAGCAGCGGAAGTGATCGACAAGAACAACCCGCAGGTTATGGACGCCCTGGCTCGAAGTTACTTGGCTAATAACAATAAGGACAAAGCCTTAGGTGTATTTATCCGCATGGCGGACCAAGCCCGATTTAATGTCAAACAACTTTACAAAGCTGCTCGTTATCAAATAGATGCAGGCGATTATTTTGAAGCCATAAAGACCTTGAAAAAAGCAGTTTTGGTTGACGAAAATCATATACCTTCGCAAATTGCCTTGGTGGAAATGGAGCTGCTCCATGGGAAACCGGTATTTGCATTGAGCCGCGCAGAAAGCCTGTTAAAACAATATCCCAAACGCGCCTTTCCCCACCGACTATTGGGAAACATTGCCGATCATGACAAAAACCTTAGTTTGGCCAACAGCCATTACCAAGCCGCTTTCGAGCTGGAGCCGGATACAGCGTCATTGATGCTGCTTTATGAAAACTTGAAAAAAATCGATCAGCCGGACAAAGCTTACAATTTACTGGATCAGTGGGTCAAAAAGCATCCTCAAGACCAGCTACCGATGGCTGCCTTTGCGAACGAATTACTGAAAAGCGGAAAGTTTAAAGAGGCGGAAAAGTACTACGTCGAGCTATTGAAACAATTCCCCAACGAACCGCAATTTCTGAACAACCTTGCTTATGTGTATCTCAATAACGGCAGCAACAAAGCCTTGTCCATTGCCGAACAGGCCCATAAATTGGCCCCTGACCAGCCGGCAACGAACGACACCTTGGGCTGGATTCTCGTTAACACGGGACAAACAGAGCAGGGGCTTCATTACTTACGAAACGCACACTCACTACTCTCGCAAGACCCTGAGATACGCTACCATATCGCTGTTGCCCTCAATCAGTTGCAACGCCAGGAAGAGGCTAAGCAAGAATTGCAAGAAGCGCTAAAAGGCGAAGCTATTTTCAATGGCCGCGAACAAGCCAAAGCACTGCTTGAAAAGCTGAGCAAGTAGTCGATTTTTCAAAATATGTCGTAATTTTTTACACCATGCGTAATCGCCGACCTTATTTATTCATCCATAAGCAATTAAAGCATTGTATTCGAATAATAATTTTTATCATGGCCCAATAAGTGCTTACATATAGACAGACCGTAAAACTTCGTTCATGACCAATAGTACAATGGTTATTTTAAGACCGGCGAAGATAATAGCGGAAGGTAATATTTAAAAAAAATGCGAGGACATTATGACCCCAAAACTCTTGGCTATAGCAGCTCTGCTGCTGTCCCCATGGTCGGTTAACGCCACGATATGGACTATAAACGGTACTAGTTCAGTGACACCGGCGGGTGTTCAGAGTATGGGTGCATACTCAGTCGGGACTACAAGTACTTCAACTTTTTCGGCAGCCACCCTGGCTTGGTACGGTAGTGCTAACGGCCTGGGTGTATTAAGCGGCTCGGAGACGACAAATAGCTATCCAGACCATGCAGTTGATAACAACGGCAGGATCGAAGCCGTACTATTTCGGTTTGATGGCAGCACTATTTTAGACAAACTCACTGTCGGCTGGCCGGATACCACAGGCTACGATTCAGATATATCGGTTCTCAGGTACACCGGCGCAGTACCTGCTACCGGTGCGCTTACTGGCGCAGCGGATATTTCCGGAAAAAGTATTTCCGGTCTTCTTAGCAACAGCTGGGAATTCGTAGGTAGCTACAATACCGTCGGCGACGTGGCTGAAGACATCAACCCAAACAGCCTATCTTCAAGTCTTTGGTTGATTAGTGCCTACAGCAGCAGTTGGGGTTCAGGCAAAGGCGATCCCTCAAACCAGCTGACTAACAGCAACGACTACTTCAAGCTCACCCAGCTTGAAGGCACATCAGGAACGCCAGGCGGTGGCGGTGGCGCAGGCAGCGTTCCAGAGCCAACCAGCTTGTTGTTACTGGCTGGCGGCATGTTGGGCTGGAGAATGAATCGCAAAAGCCAAGCCTTGGCAGCATAAGCACACCGAAGCTCTCAACAAAAAACCGTCTTCCAGAGCAAACTGGAAGACGGTTTTTTTATGCGCCACGTTTTTTAATAGATATTAAGGATACAAAGCGACCGCTTCTAAAGACTGATACTCGGGCAACCCGAACATCAGATTCATATTTTGCACCGCCTGCCCCGACGCGCCTTTCACCAAGTTATCAATCACAGACAAAATCACTACCGTATCGCCGCCTTGCGGTTGATACACTGCAATTTGACAGCGATTACTGCCGCGCACATTGCGAGTGTCGGCATGACTGCCGCTTGGCAACACATCGACAAATCTTTCTTCGCGATACTTCTCTTCAAACAAACTCTGCAAATCCAACTTCCGATTTAAACGTGCATACAGCGTGGCGTGAATGCCGCGTATCATCGGCGTCAGATGCGGCACGAAAGTTAAACCAACCGCCTGCCTGGCGACATTTTGTAAACCCTGCCTGATTTCCGGCAAATGTCTGTGCCCGGCGACTGCATAAGCCTTAAAACTCTCACCTGCCTCACTCATCAACGACGATATTTCCGCCTTGCGCCCCGCGCCGCTGACACCGGATTTCACATCGGCGATCAAATGCTGCTCATCAATCGCTCCGACCTCCAATAACGGCAAAAACCCCAATTGCACGGCAGTGGGATAGCATCCTGGGCATGCGATCAAGCGCGCCTGTTTGATCTGTTCCCGATTAACTTCCGGCAAACCGTAGACCGCTTCGGCGATGAGATCCGGGCTGGCGTGCTGCATGCCGTACCACTTTTCCCATTCCTGCCGGTCCTTAATCCGAAAATCGGCAGACAAATCGATGACTTTGACACCAAGTTCCAACAGCGCTTCAGCCATTAACATAGCGGTGCCGTTTGGCGTCGCGAAAAACACCACATCGCAGTCTTTTAAATTGTCCAACTCAGGCAGACTAAATATCACATCGCAGTAGCCTCTAAGACTTGGATACAACTGATCCACTCGCAGCCCGGCATCCGCGCGAGAAGTTACCACACTCACTTCGACCTGGGGATGCAATAGCAAAATTCTTAACAATTCGACGCCGGTGTACCCGGTGCCGCCGACAATACCTGCACGTATCATGAATGCTCTCGTTGAAAAAATACTGTTAGTCCAATGCGGCGCATATAATACGCCACTCTCCCCGCAAAGCTTAACACCATGCGCGCCATCGAGATTTATCGCTCCGCTGAGTTGACCGATTTAATCGTCGCCGATCAAGCTCTACCCTTACCCGCCCCACATCAAGTATTGATAAAAGTGGCCGCAGCCGGGGTAAACCGCCCAGACCTGATGCAGCGCAAAGGTCTGTATCCCCCGCCACCCGGCGCATCCTCAGTTCTAGGCCTGGAAGTAGCGGGCACTATCGCCGAACTCGGTAGCCAAGTAAAACACCTCAATATTGGCGACCCGGTTTGCGCATTGCTGACCGGCGGCGGTTATGCGGAATACTGCCTGGCAAGTGCCTGTTGCTGCCTGCCGATACCGCAAGGCTTAAGCTTTATTCAGGCCGCCGCGCTGCCGGAAACTTTTTTTACGGTGTGGAGCAATATATTTGATCGCGCGAAACTGCAAGCCGGCGAAAGTTTATTAGTTCATGGTGGGACCAGCGGCATCGGCACCAGCACAATTCAACTCGGCAAAGCCTTCGCTAGCCAGGTGATTGTAACGGCAGGCAGCGATGACAAATGCCAGTTTTGTCGAGAGCTCGGCGCGGACCTGTCGATAAATTACCGGCAGCAGGACTTTGTAGAAGCCGTTATGCATCAGACAGACGGCAAAGGCGTTAATGTCGTTTTAGACATGATCGGCGGCGACTACTTGCCCCGTAACTTGAAATGCCTGGCTATCGATGGCCGACTCCAACAGATTGCCATCCAAAACGGCGGCAAGAGCGAAATCAATCTGGCATCCGTGCTGATGAAACGTCTGACCATCGCCGGCACGACTTTGCGTCCCCGCAACGATGATTTCAAAGCTAAAATAGCCCAACAACTTTTTGCAAAAGTTTGGCCACTACTGGAATCCGGCCAAATCAAACCCATCATCGATTCGGTTTTTCCACTAGCTAGGGCCTCGCAAGCCCACGAGCGTATGGAAAGCAGCCAACATATCGGTAAAATTATTTTGGAGGTATAAACATGCCCTACACCACGCAGGTTTCCACAGACACTCTAGCTGCTAATTTGGACAATCCGGATTGGCGAATATTCGACTGCCGTTTCTCGCTCGCCGATGTGACAGCCGGTTATAAATCCTATCGACAAGGCCATATCCCCGGCGCGCGCTATGCTGATTTAAACCAGGATTTGTCTTCGCCTGTGCGATCCTACACCGGTCGCCATCCGTTACCGGACTTTACATTATTAGGCAAAAAACTGGGCGACTGGGGCGTTAACAATCGTAGCCAACTCGTAGTGTATGACGATGCCGGCGGCGCGTTTGCTGGCCGAATGTGGTGGCTGCTACGCACCATGGGCCATACTCAGGTCGCTGTGTTGGATGGCGGATTTGCACGTTGGCAAAAGCAAGATTTTCCAATCACTACAGTGCTTCCGAAAATTACCGCCAGCCAATTCCGCGTCTATCTGGACAACAAACAATGGCTGGACGCCGATCAAGTGGCAAGCGGTTTGGCGACACGAAAAATCACCTTGATAGATGCCAGAACACCTGAACGCTTCCGCGGCCGACAAGAGCCTATAGACCCTGTAGCCGGCCATGTACCCAAAGCGCTGAATAGGCCCTTGCAAACCAATCTGGACAAATCGGGAGTATTTTTACCCGCCGCTCAATTACACCAGCAATTTAGCGCGCTAGTAGCCCCTTCTCCAGCCGAGCAAGTAGTACACATGTGCGGATCGGGTGTGACCGCCTGCCACAACCTGTTAGCGATGGAAATTGCAGGACTAAATGGTTCGAAACTTTACGCCGGCTCATGGAGCGACTGGATTACCGACCGGAACAGAGTTGTTGCTAGAGATTGACCCCAGCATAAACCGAAACAGCGGTGGTGTATTTCCTGAACGATTAAAACTGTAAAGACGCTGAATATATTCAGCGTCTTAAACGCAGGTTTATTGCTTGAGCATTAAGCCTGGAACGGATTTTCCAAGACTATGGTTTCGTTCCTATCTGGGCCTGTAGACAAGATCGTGACTTTTACGCCGACCAGTTGTTCCAACCTAGCAATATAGGCTTTGGCATTTTCCGGCAATTCCGCAAAATCAGTGACGCCAGCAGTCGTACCTGTCCAACCTGGCATTTCCTCAATCACTGCTTCACACGCCGCATATTGATCAGCACCCAGCGGGGCGGTTTCCGTAATTTCGCCGTTGATTTTGTAAGCGGTGCAGATACCAATTTTATCCAGGCCGTCCAGCACATCGAGCTTGGTCAGGCAGATACCGCTCAAGCTATTTAATTGAGCCGATTTACGCATCGATACCGCGTCGAACCAGCCGCAACGGCGTTTACGACCCGTAGTAGCGCCAAACTCGTGGCCTTTCACGCCTAGATGCTCGCCGTAATGATCCAGCAACTCAGTGGGGAACGGGCCGTTACCGACGCGGGTGGAATAAGCTTTGGTGATGCCCAATACATAATCCAGCGCCAAAGGTCCCACTCCGGTGCCGGTAGCCGCACCGCCAGCAGTGGTATTGGATGAAGTGACATAGGGATAAGTACCATGGTCTATATCCAGCAGCGCGCCCTGCGCGCCCTCGAAAAGCACGTTCTCACCTTGGTTTTGATAGCTGTAGATAGCCTCACCAACATCGGTCAGCATCGGCTTTATGATCTCGCCCAAGCGCAAGGTATTCGCCAGTACTTCGTCATAATTGACCGGCTCGGCATGATAATAATTAATCAACATGAAGTTGTGGTATTCGACCAACTCTTTTAAGCGCGATGCAAATTCCTCGCTATTGCGCAAATCGCCGGCTCGCAAGCCGCGTCTGGCGACCTTATCTTCATAAGCAGGGCCAATGCCGCGGCCAGTCGTGCCGATGGCCTTGCTGCCTCTAGCCTTTTCACGGGCCTGATCGATAGCGACGTGTATCGGTAAAATCAATGCGCAGGCTTCGCTGATCTGCAACCTATGTCGGACCGGTACGCCGGATTTTTCCAGAATCTCGATTTCCTTCAACAACGCTTCCGGACACAACACAACACCATTGCCTATCATGCATTGCACGCCTTCCCGCAAAACACCAGACGGAATCAGATGCAACACGGTTTTTTCGCCGTTAATCACCAAGGTGTGACCAGCATTGTGGCCGCCTTGAAAGCGCACCACCGCAGCAGCTTGTTCGGTTAAAAGATCGACCAGCTTACCTTTACCTTCATCGCCCCATTGCGTGCCGATAACAACAACATTCTTTCCCATATTATCTAACCTTAAACTAGTGGTTTAACGACAGCTTAGTGATCTAACGACCCACTGTTGATTGTGTTTTTCTAAAATAGCATTGCAGCCCTGCTGTTCAGCGCCACCCTGTTGTTCCGGCAGATGTTGAATCACTGCCACGCCTTGCGCGCGCAAATCTCTAACAGCTTCCCGCAAATCAGCATCTTCCGCAAAGGGTGCAAACACCACCTGCGCAGCCTCGTCATCGGCTTTATACATATCAGCCAATACTTTTAAGTCTGCACTAAAACCGGTAGCGGCCCGCGCTCGGCCGAATACTTCACCGATATTATCGTAACGACCACCGCGGGCAATTTCTTTGCCCAAAGCAGGCACAAAAGCCGCGAATACCATGCCGGTATGATAGTGATAACCCCGTAACTCGGCTAAATCGAAACTCACCGTCAACGCCGGAAAATCCCGCCGTAATTTATCGGCTATGCCCTGCAAATCTGCCAAGGCGCCGGCAATCTCATCGGCACCGGCAACTCCGGTTAACAAGGCTTTGGCTTTATCAAGTACATCCCTGCCGCCATTCAGTTTAGGCAAAGCATTGAAGACGTCTTTATAGCGCGTGTCTATATTAAACTCGGCAAGCATTTCCGCCAGTTCGGTTCTGGCCTTACGTTGCAGAACATCGAACAATTCAGCTTCCTGCTGCGGATCAAGACCGGCATGTTCAGCCAAAGCTCGGTAGATAGCCACATGCCCTAAATCCAAATGCACGTTTTGCAAACCGCTAATCGCCAACATTTCCAGCATCAACTGGATGACTTCGTAATCGCTTTCCAGGCCTGCATGCCCGTATAGTTCAGCACCAATTTGCATCGGGCTGCGGCTTTTTTCCAAGGGATCGCCCAATGTGTGCAACACGGTACCGGCATAGCATAAGCGAGTCGGACCGTCGTGCTGGAAGTGATGAGCATCGATTCTCGCCACTTGCGGCGTCATATCCGCGCGCACCCCCAACATTTCGCCACTCAATTGATCGGTCAGCTTAAACGTCTGTAAATCCAGGTCATGTCCTGAACCGATCAGCAAGGAGTGGAGAAAGTCCACAAACGGCGGAATGACCAACTGGTAACCCCAGCAGGCAAAAGTATCCAGTAGCTTTCTACGCAACTTCTCGAGATGCGCGGCCTGTTCCGGCAATACTTCGCTAATTCCTTCCGGCAATAGCCAGGTGTCTTTTTTTTGCATTTTGTCTGTCTCAAACACAGCAAACGCCCCGCATAGCGGGGCGTTTGACTACACATAATTTCAAATGGGGTTTACTTCTGATTCTTGAAATATTTGAAGAAGTCGGAGTTGGGTTCCAAAACCATAATATTACCGGATTTGCCCAGACTTTCCTTATAAGCGATCAAGCTGCGATAGAAAGCAAAGAAATCGCTGTCCTCGCTGTAGGCTTTAGCGAAAATATCAGCGGCTTTGGCATCCCCTTCGCCGCGCATCACTTCAGAGTCACGGTAAGCATTCGCCAAAATGATCTCGCGCTGCTTGTCTGCATCAGCGCGAATCCGCTCGGCGGCTTCGGAGCCTTGCGAACGAAACTCACGAGCAACCCGCGCTCGTTCGGCTTCCATTCTTTGATAAACCGAGGTACTCACTTCGGCAGGCAAGTCGATACGCTTGACTTGTACATCGACAATGGTAATGCCCAGTTTCGCGGCATGCGGCGACACATTGGTAATCAGCGCATCGCGAATCGCACTGCGATCTGTGGATACCAATTGTTTGATCTCGCGTTTACTGAATTCGCTACGCGCGGAATCTTTGATGATTTGATCGAGACGAATGTTGGCCTGATTCACATCACCAGCAACCGTGGTGTAAAAGGTTTTAACATCGCCTATCCGCCATTTCACAAACGAATCAACGATAACGTTTTTCTTTTCCGCTGTTAAAAAGCGCTCAGGCGTGGAATCCATAGTCAGAATACGCGCGTCGAACTTTTTAACATTATTGATAAACGGCAGTTTGAAATGCATGCCAGGTTGGAAATCTGCACCGACAATCTCGCCCAATTGAAACTTAATTACCCGCTCGGTCTCGGCCACGGTAAATACCGACATCGAGAGCAAGATGACTACTGCGCCAACGGCGACTAAAATCTTATTTCCCATCTTAGCGTCCTCTCACATCGCGTTCACGGCTTGACGCGCGCACATCGGTTTTAATTTCTTTCACAGGTTGGGACGTTAAAGAAACCGGTTCGTGGCTGACTACCGGTGCCGGCGCTGCATCCTCAACTGCCTTATTCGCCAACTTCTCCAACGGCAGATACATAATGTTATTACCACCTTTCACATCCACCAGCACGTTATTGGAACGGCCCAGGACCAATTCCATCGCTTCGATATACATCCGCTGCTTGGTTACCGCCGGTGCTTTTTTGTATTCGGCCAGCAATTGCGAGAAGCGGCTGACATCACCGTTTGCGCGGGCAATCACTTTCTCTTTATAACCCTCGGATTCCTGCACGATACGTGAAGCCGCACCGCGGGCTTTAGGCACCACGTCATTGGAATACGCCTCGGCTTCGTTGATCAAGCGCTGCTTGTCTTCCCGCGCCTTGATGGCATCTTCGAAAGAACCTTGCACTTGTTCGGGCGGCTGGGCATCTTGCAAATTGACACTGGTAATCAATATACCGGTTTTGTAAGCATCCATGACCGCTTGAATTTCTGACTTAACTGCCAAAACAATGTCGCTACGGCCTTCGGTCAGCACAAAGTCCATATCACTGCGGCCGATCACGCCACGCTGGACGCTTTCGGTGACTTGTTTCAGCGTTGAGGCGGGATCTAGTACGTTAAACGCATAGTCCTTGGCATCCTTGACTTGGTATTGGACTGCTAAACGGACGTCGACGATATTTTCGTCTTTCGTCAGCATCATCGCTTCCTTAGGCACTGAACCCATACCCTGCCCGCCACCGGAACGGTAACCCACTTCTATAAAGCGTTGCTGCTCGACATTGATGACCGCCACTTGCTCTACAGGCGACGGAATATGCCAGTTCAGACCCGGCTGTGTCGTGTTGACGTAGGCGCCAAAGCGAGTAACCACCCCTCGCGTACCTTCGTCGACTGTATAGAACCCGCTCAAACCCCATAGAACGATTGCGCCGGCAGCCAGCAAACCGACACCTTTCATTGACGGGCCATTGCCGATGCCGCCCTTAGAGCCTCCACCGAAAATACCGCCCAGTTTGTCCTGTAGAGAACGAATTACCTCGTCCAAATCGGGTGGATCATTCTTATCATTACGACCACTCCAGGGGTCTTTTTTACCACCGCCGGGTTCATTCCAAGACATACCAAACACTCCAAAAATTGGATTTGAAAACTCTAAAGCTGCATTTCGTAATGACCGCCTGTTCGATGAATCGAAGCACTGGCTTGTCTATCCGAAAAGTCGCCATTCTATCGTAACTTAACCATTTCCGAGCAAATAACTAGGTGATTGTTCCAGCGAACGGCCGATTAAACCTGCTCATGAACGTCAATCCCCCTCAACAAGCCCAAATGCTTTTTATCGATTTCTATCGTCAATTCGCAATCGCCGCTATCGTTATTGACCTCGTCGATTATTTTCACAAAAGTGAATAACTTTGCTTTTAATCCGGCTTGGCTGGCTGGCAAATAGCATTTTCGAATCACCTTGCTACTCGCGAATAACTCGGACAACGCATGTTGCAACAAATCACAGCCTACCCCGTTTTGCGCGGAAATCCAGACGCTGAAAGGCTTACCGTCAGCATCGTAATCAATATGCGGCGCCACATCCTCCAGCAAATCGATTTTGTTGAACACCATCAACTGGGGGATTTTAGCGGCGTCAATGTCGCTCAAGACTTGGTTTACCTGATAGATCGTGTCTTCGCGATCTTCGGCGGCCGCATCGATCACATGCAACAACAAATCCGCCTCGCTGGCTTCCTGCAACGTAGATTTGAATGCCGCCACCAATTCATGCGGTAAATGCCGAATAAAGCCCACGGTATCCGCCAAAATGATTTCGCCGCCATTACTCAACGACAATTGCCGCAAAGTCGGATCCAAGGTAGCAAATAGTTGATCGGCGGCGTAAATACCGGCACCGGTTAGAGTATTGAACAGAGTCGACTTGCCGGCGTTGGTGTAACCCACCAAAGACACGGTGGGGATTTCAGCCTTTTTACGCTTACTTCGGCCTTGATGACGCTGCTTTTCAACCTTACCCAGGCGCTGTTGAATCTGCTTGATACGTACCGCCAACAATCGTCTATCGGTTTCCAACTGGGTTTCGCCAGGACCACGCAAACCGATACCGCCTTTCTGCCGTTCCAAGTGCGTCCAGCCGCGAATCAATCGAGTCGACAAATGTTTAAGCTGCGCGAGTTCGACCTGTAATTTACCTTCGAAGGTTTGCGCCCGCTGCGCAAAAATATCCAGAATCAGACCGTTGCGATCCACTACCCTGACTTCCAGCGCTTTCTCCAGATTGCGTTCTTGGCTGGGTGTTAGCGGATGATTGACGATAACGATATTGGCTTCATGTTCGATGATCGCCGACCTGATTTCTTCAACCTTACCCGTGCCAACGAAATATTTGGGATCAGGCCGATACCGGCTACCGGTGACTACATGAGTGGGTTGGGCGCCTGCGGATTTGGTTAGTTCTTTCAGCTCGTCGAGGTCTTCTTGGCCAGCTTGCAAATTGAGGTGAACGAGAATGGCTCGTTCACCCGCATCGGGACGTTCAAACAAAAAATAACCTCTTAGCTTTCATCGCTAACGTCGGGATCACGGTGCATCGTGACATTTTTGCCAGGAACGATAGTGGATATGGCATGCTTGTAAACCATTTGATTCACAGTGTTTTTCAGCATCACCACGTATTGGTCGAAAGAATCGACGCGGCCTTGCAGTTTGATACCGTTAACCAAAAAAATCGACACGGGAGTGTGTTCTTTTCTGAGGGCATTCAAAAAGTTGTCCTGCAAGTTTTGTGCTTTCGACATCCTATTTCTCCTTATTATTGTTCGGTGCGCTATTAATACATTACCCGCTACACCCACCAATTTCAACACGCGGGCTGCGGATCAATAAAAAACTGTTAGTGACTTTGGGACTGCTCGCCGCTATTTCAAGTTCAATCGAATCTTTATTAGCAAAGCCGTTGCGAAAATAACAACGGCTGCTTAAGTTCAGCTTAGCCGATTTTTTTATATTTGAGGCGATGCGGGTTATCCGCATCGGTACCCAAGCGACGATGCCGATCGGCTTCGTAGTCGGCATAATTACCTTCAAACCAAACGACTTCGCTATCACCTTCAAATGCCAGCATATGCGTAGCGATACGATCCAGAAACCAGCGATCATGCGAAATGACCACCGCGCAACCTGGGAAAGCCAACAAGGCTTCTTCCAGGGCTCGCAAAGTTTCCACGTCCAAATCGTTGGTCGGTTCGTCGAGCAGCAACACGTTGCCGCCGCTTTTCAACAACTTGGCCAAATGCACGCGATTCCGCTCGCCGCCGGACAATTCGCCAATGCGTTTTTGCTGATCCCCGCCCTTGAAGTTGAAACGGCCGATATATGCGCGCGACGGCGTTTCATATTTGCCGACAGTAATCATGTCCAAACCGTCGGAGATTTCTTCCCAAACCGTTTTATTGTTGTCCATGTCGTCGCGCATCTGATCGACATAGGCCATCTGCACGGTTTGACCGAATTTGATGTCGCCGGCATCCGGTTTTTCAAATCCCGCCATCATCCGGAACAAGGTGGTTTTACCGGCACCGTTCGGGCCGATGATGCCGACGATACCGCCCGGCGGCAACTTGAAACTCAAGTTATTGATCAACAACCTGTCGCCAAAACCCTTGCTGATGTTCTCAACGTCGATCACCACATCGCCCAGACGTGGACCGGGTGGAATATAAATTTCCTGGGTCTCGTTACGTTTCTGCGTTTCGACCGACGACAACTCTTCAAAGCGCGCCAGACGCGCCTTGCTCTTGGCGTGCCGGCCTTTTTGATTGGATCGCACCCACTCCAGTTCGGCTTTCATGGCTTTCTGCCGAGAAGACTCCTGTTTCTCCTCCAACTCCAGGCGTTTTTCCTTTTGTTCCAGCCAAGAGGAATAATTGCCTTCCCATGGAATCCCCATACCTCTATCCAGCTCCAAAATCCAGCCAGCCACGTTATCGAGGAAATACCTATCATGGGTGACCGCGACGACGGTGCCCGGATAGTCATGGAGGAAACGCTCCAACCAAGCCACCGATTCGGCATCCAAATGGTTGGTGGGCTCGTCCAGCAACAACATATCAGGCTTGGACAGCAACAACCGGCACAGCGCTACCCGGCGCTTTTCACCACCGGACAATTTGGTGACATCGGCATCCCAGTCCGGCAGGCGCAACGCATCGGCAGCCACTTCCAGCGTGCGATCCAGATTATGCCCGTCACAAGCATTGATAATGTCTTCCAGCTTGGCCTGTTCGGCGGCCAGCGCGTCGAAATCGGCGTCGGCATCCGCATAAGCGGCGTAAACTGCGTCCAATCGGGCCAGCACGTCTTTGATTTCCGCAACCGCTTCTTCGATATTGCCGCGTACGGTTTTATTCGGATCCAGTTGCGGTTCTTGCGGCAGATAGCCGATCTTGGTGCCTTTCAGCGGAATCGCTTCGCCTTCAATTTCCTTGTCGATGCCAGCCATGATGCGCAGCAACGTCGATTTACCGGAGCCGTTTAAACCGAGCACACCAATTTTGGCGCCCGGAAAAAACGATAAAGAAATGTCTTTAAGGATGTACTTTTTGGGCGGTACGATCTTGCCGACCCGGTTCATCGAGAAAATATATTGCGCCATTGTTTTTCTGCTGAAGAAATAAAATAGCATTATACCGTGCGATAACGGTTTTTTAAGGGTGTTAATTTTTATCGAGTATAAGGTGGTAATTCAGTGATTATTGAAACAGCTAACGACACGCTGAGCTTGGCCGATACCTACATTGACATCCATTGCCACCAAACCGGCAGCCATCAGGCCATTGAAATGATCAGCATCGCCACCCAGGATTTCGACGTCACGGCAACACACAACGGTTTTTACAGCTTGGGTTTACATCCCTGGCATCTCGATAAAGAAGACGCCGAAACAGCTTTATGGAAAATCAGCGCAGCAAGCCAGGATCCACACCTATTGGCAATTGGCGAATGCGGACTGGACAAAGCTATTGCCACACCATTGACCACGCAAATCCCCGCATTCATGAGCCAAATCAAGCTCGCCAACCAACTGGGTAAACCGTTGATCATTCATTGCGTGCGCGCCTTTAACGAGCTGATCCAGATTAAAAAATCCACACTAAACACCAAGATACCCTGGATCATTCACGGCTTTAACGGCAAACCCGCACTTGCGGACCAATTAACTAGACACGGGTTTTATCTATCCTTTGGCGCCGCGTTGTTAGATCCCCGCTGCCACGCCGGCAAAGCGCTCAGCCGCACGCCAGCCGATCGCTTGTTCCTGGAAACCGACACTGCAAACGTATCCATTGACGCAATATACGCCGCTGCAGCTAAAATGCTGGGTTTGGACATCGCGACCTTGCGCCAACAAATCCTGAGCAATTTCAAACGAGTATTTCTGCATGACTGATTTAAGCTGGCTTTCCCGCACCGAACTACTGATCGGCAAGCCCAAACTGGACAAGCTCCAACAATCCCATGTCTTGGTAGTGGGCATGGGCGGCGTGGGCTCGTTTGCAGCCGAATTTATCTGTCGGGCCGGAGTCGGCGAAATGACCATCGTCGATGGCGACGTGGTGGACCCGAGCAATCGCAACCGACAGTTGCCGGCGCTGGCCACCACCCACGGCCAATCCAAAGCCGACATCATGGGTGAGCGCTTGCTGGCGATTAACCCCGACTTAAAACTAACTATCAAACACGAATTCATCACGCCCGATACTGCCGACGAGCTATTAAGTCAGCATTACGACTATGTGGTCGATGCGATCGACAGCCTGACACCAAAAATCACGCTGATACGCGCCGCCAAGGCCCGCAACATGAAAATCGTCAGCTCCATGGGCGCCGGCGGCAAGATGGACCCGACCCATCTCAAGGTCGTGGACATCTCCAAAACCTACAACTGCCCGTTTGCGCAATTCATTCGCACGCGTTTACGCAAACATGGCATCAGCCGGGGCGTGAAGGTAGTGTTTTCGCCAGAAGTGGTGAATAAAGATTCGTTGATGTTTACCGACGGCAGCAATTATAAAAAGTCCGCTTACGGCACGATTTCCTATTTGCCGGCTGCATTCGGCGGCGTCTGCGCTTCGGTAGTCATCTGCAACTTGATTCACGATCCCGCACATTCGCACCACAACAAACATCATGGATAAATTACCCAACCGTCCAGCGGATTCCTTGCTGATCAATCCGGGCAAAAGTTCACGTTTGCAGGAGATGAGGCAGCGCGCAGCCACGGCAAATCAGCCGGCTCCCGCGCCTGCTCAACCCAGTTTTCAAGCGAAAGACGAAAACATGAGTCCGGAGTTGGCCTTGGCTCGACAATTGATCGATCAGCGTTTAAGCGAAATTCTGGCGTCGCTACCGGTCGGTAAACAGCGGCGCTTGTTCAAGATCCGCTTTGGCATGGAACCTGCGCAAATCAAAGACTTAGCAATAAAAAAAATATTTGTGCTGCTGGAAATCAATCACCCGCAACTCAACAATCTGTCGGCTAGCATGAAGCGAATCGCCGATCTGAATTATAATGGCCGGCAACCCAACTAATCCGGCCGTTTACCTTGCCTTACGCTCAGTCGTCCCGTTCCTCGATTCCCGCTACGATGTACAACCTAGAACCCAATCAAGATTACCGCGACCAAAGCCTGCGCGATAACGCCGAATTATCCAGCACCGAACTGCACGCCGACGCCGCCAAACACTACGATGACTGCTACAACGATTATCTGGTGGCTTGGTGCAACCGCGACAATCTGGCCTTGCATTACGGCTATTGGGACGAGGCCAAGCCTTACGATCAGCATCAAGCCTTGCTGAACAAAAATCAGGTGCTCTATGAAAAGGCCGGGATTCAGGCCAGCGACAAAGTCCTGGACGCCGGCTGCGGCATCGGCGGCAGTACGATCTGGATGGCGAAACAGCACGGCAATCGGGTAACCGGCATCACCATCAGCGCCAAGCAAGCCAACTATGCCCGTCAGTACGCCCAGCGCCACGGCGTTGCAGAATTAGTCAATTTCGAAGTCGCGGATTTTTGCGCCACGCCCTTCCCCGACGCCTCGTTTGATGTGGTTTGGGCTTTGGAAAGCTCTTGCCATGCGCTTAAAAAAGGCGACTTTTTGCGCGAAGCCTGGCGGGTGTTGCGTCCAGGCGGTCGGATTGTGGTTTGCGACGGCTTTGTGTTGCAGCGGCAATTTAACCAACAGCAGTGGCAGGCAGTGGTGACCTGCTTGAACGGCTGGGCCGTGCCGAATCTGTGCGCGCGCGACGAATTTACCGGCTTGTTGGAACAGCAAGATTTTCAAACGATTATTTGCCACGACATCACCACACAAACCCAGGCCTCCGTCGAACATATGTACAAAGTCGCCAAGCGCTTAAAACCGGTACAAACCATCAGTCAATGGCTGGGGCTGCGTTCCAAGGCACAAACCGCCAACTATTTGGTCGGCCTGGCCCAACATCAGTTGTTTACCGAAAAACTCACCGAATATTGCATTTTTACTGCGCAAAAGGCTTAAACACGATGCCGATCGTTTTACCGCGTTTGAAGTTTCTGACTCTGTTTACACTGATGGTAGGCGGCGCAATCGGTTGCGCCAGCGTGCCGGCCAATAGCCAGCACGACAGCTTTGCCGACTACGCCGAATCGGTATTCCGCCACCAGAGCACAGTATTAAGCCGACTGATGATGCTCAGTGAAGCCGAACAATTGCCGGATAACGAGGCCTTCGAAAATGCCGAACAAACTATGCACGATGCCTGTCAGCTGTTGAACGAATATGCGGAACGGGAAAGCGATGGCGAACACATGGGCTTACGCTTTAAAGCCAAGGTACAAGCCAGCATCGAAGGCTGCGATGCCAGTATTCAGAAGATGGAAGCATTAATGAGCGGCCTGGACCAAGAGCAAGCGCCGCCGCACGCCCACCCTTAAACGTAAAACCCGCTACTAAACGCTAGTCGCCGCTATTCGCCCATTGCCGGCGATAATCGGCATAACTATCACGCTTTTGCAGCAGCCAGCGGGCCGGATTGACGCTGTAAACATCCGGCAGCTGATAACCGTTAAACCGGTTAGCCTTGATCAGCGAATACGCCCCCACATCGGCAAATACTAAACGCTCGCCAACCTCCGGAATCCGCCTAAACCGATATTCGCCGAACACATCGCCGGCCAGACAGGTCGAGCCGGCCAAAATTGCCGACTGTTCACCGCCACCGGCTTCTTCCAGCAAACGCGGTTTGATCTGATATTCGAACACTTCCGGGTGGTGATTCACCGAGGTGTCCAAGATCAACACCTGCTTGCCGTCACTGACAAACCGATCCAGCACGGTGGTCAACAAATAACCGGCATTACCGACCAGCCCCTTACCCGGCTCCACATACACATCGACGCCAAATTCGGCTCGTACATCCCGGATCAATTCGGCAAGATCCTGCTGTTCGGCGATGGCGTGATACAAATAGCCGCCGCCCACATTCAGCCATTTAAGCCGGTTGCGTTTTAGAATAGGCCGCAGCTTTTCCAGCGTCTGTTGCAAGGGTCTAAAGTCCCGGCAGGCAAACACCGTGTGAAAATGTAGTCCTTCCACATTGGCCGGCAAACCATCCCGTAGCAGTTCGATATCGACCCCCAGTTTGGAATGCGGCCGGCAAGGGTCATAGCGTTGATCATCGGCAAAAGACAGCTTGGGATTAACTCGCAAACCTTGCGAATAATCGCTGACAGACGCCTTTAGCCGCTGATGCTGCGGCAAGGAATTGAAACTGATATGACTACAAAGCCGGCTCAACTCTGCGAACTCGTCGGGGCGCAAGCCCGGCGTGGTCAAATGGATGCTACCGTCCGCCTCTGCCAACACTTCGCTCGCCAAGCGTGCCTCGAACAAGGAACTGACCGAAAAGCCGTCGACTTGATCTTTTATCAACGTCAGCAATGCCGCCAGAGGCAAGGCCTTCATCGAATACAAAATCTTGCAGCCGCTTGCCTGCTTCAGCGCTTGCAGCCGTTTTAGATTGGCAAGAATTTGCGCTTCGTCCAACACCAAGGCGGGGCTGGTGGGAATTTGTTGCTTTAACTCGAGCCAATTCATCGTCGAACATGCCTGTTGCCCGAATAAATCGCGCGCTCGGTAAGCACATAGTCCATGAACACATCGTGTGTATCCATCGCCACCTGCGGCAAAAGTTGGGCTTTATAACAAATCGCCGCTAACACCGCGTTGGGCCGCACTTTTTGCAGTAGCCTGTCGTAATAACCGGCGCCGTTGCCCAAGCGCCCGCCTTGCTTGTCAAAAGCCACACCGGGCACGATGACGACATCCAGTTCATCGACACGCACTTGTTTTGCCGGCTCCAGCCAACGTGCGCGCGGCGGTTCGAGAATATTCCACATGCCCGCTTGCAATTCGTCGAGTGATTCCAACTGCCACAAACCCAGTTGCTTATGGCCCGTAGTATCGACCGTACAATAAGGCACAACAATGCGCTTACCCGAATTTAGTTCTGCGGCTACGGTAGGCAGCGTCCGCACCTCTGAACGGCAATGCAAATACCACATCACTGTCTTGGCGGCTTGATACCAGGCTTGCTCGACGACACGCCGGCAAATGTCGGCGCTGATCGCATCCTTATCAGCCTGCGCATGACGCGCTGCGTAGGCGGTTTGGCGTTGTTCGGCTTTATTCATAGGCACGGCAATAGGCCAGGGCTTGGCCGACTAGGTCTTTAGAACCGGTAATTAAATGATGGGCATCCTGCTCCTTGCGTAGCCAGGTAAATTGGCGTTTGGCCAACTGACGAGTCGCGATAATGGCTTTGTCCCGCATGGTTGCCAGGTCGTATTCGCCGCTTAGATAGGACCAAGCCTGCCGATACCCGACGCAGCGTATCGATGGCATGCTCTCGTCCAGATCGCCGCGTTGCCATAAAGCCTGCACTTCGTCGAGAAAACCTTGTTTCAACATCAGATCGAAGCGCTCGGCTATCTTGTCGTGCAAGGTACTACGCTGCTCAGGCGCAATAATCAATTTGATAAACCGATACGGCTGCTCGACATGCTGGTCGGCGTCGAAGAAACTGGATAACGGCCGGCCGCTGATTTCAAAGACCTCCAGCGCCCTTTGAATACGTTGTGGGTCGTTGACATGGATCCGCGCCGCGGCTTGCGGGTCGACTTGCGCCAGACGGGCATGTAAGGCGTCCTTTCCCAAGGTTTGCAATTCCTCGTCCAATCGCTGACGAATTTCCGGATCAGCGGCCGGCAATTGCGCCAAACCTTGGGTCAAGGCGCTGAAGTACAACATCGTCCCTCCCACCAAAATCGGCAACTTGCCACGTTCAGTAATATCAGTCATCAACGCCAATGCGCGGTCACGGAACTGGCCGGTGGAAAAACTCTCACGGGGATCGAGAATGTCGATTAAATGATGCGGCACGCCACCGCGCTCGGCCAGGGTCGGTTTGGCGGTGCCTATGTCCATGCTTTTATAAACCAAGGCCGAATCGACGCTAATGATTTCGGTGTCCAAGGCGTGCGCCAGCGCCGCGCCCAGCGCGGTTTTGCCGGATGCAGTCGGCCCCATCAACAGGATTGCCAACGGTTTTTGCAACTCGCTCATTTATTGCCCACGCATGAAAAACCGGTCCAAATCCTGATGGCTTAGCGCCACCCAGGTCGGTCGGCCGTGGTTACACTGGCCGATGCGCTCGGTTTGCTCCATGTCGCGCAGCAAAGCGTTCATTTCTTCGATGCTGAGTTTGCGCTTGGCCCGCACCGAACTGTGACAAGCCATGGTCGCCAAAATCGCATTGATACTTTCCTGGGCTTTATGGCTGACGCCGTGAGTGGCCAGATCGGCCAGAATGTCGCGCACCAACTGATCGACATCGGCTTTTGCCAGCAGAGCCGGCGTGGCTCTGAGCACCACCGTTTCCGGGCCGGAACGGTTGATTTCAAAACCCAGATTCATAAAAAACTCGTGCTCTTGCTCCGCCAGATCGGCCTCGGCGGCGGTAACTTGCAACTTGATCGGCAACAGTAAGGGCTGGGAGACTATCGCTCGCTGGTGGTAATGCTGTTTCAGCCGTTCATACGTCACCCGCTCATGGGCGGCGTGGGCATCCACCAAAATAATGCCGTTGGCCGTTTCCGCCAGAATGTAAATATTGTGGATGTGCGCCAAGGCAAAACCCAGCGGCGGTATCGCCGACTCGCCGACCGGCTGGGTTGAGCTGACGTGCTCGGTCTGCGGATACAGCTTGCCGTAGACTTTAATTTGCTCGGCCACATCCGACATATTGGCTCGTTCGGACGGGTAGCGATAAGCGCCGAATGCTTCAGGTGAAGATCGTCGCGGCATGCTATCCACACCCGACTCCGGCATCGTCAGCGGTAAAGAGGTTTGTTGATTCAAGGGCGTCCGCAGTGGCGTTTGCGCCGCCGAAACTTCGCCTACAGTTTCGATTTGCTGCGCCACCACAGCCGCGCCGGGCCGTTGATCGGCCAAACTGCGATGCAAGGCCTGAAACAGAAAATCATGCACCATCCGTCCTTCCCGAAAACGTACTTCCAATTTGGTCGGATGCGCGTTGACGTCAACCAGCGCGGGGTCGAGCTCCAGGTACAACACAAACACCGGATGCCGGCCGTGGTAAAGCACATCCTGATAGGCCTGCTTCACCGCATGGGCCACCAAGCGATCTTTGATCAAGCGACCGTTGACGTAGAAAAACTGCATATCCTGCTGGCTGCGGGAAAAGGTCGGTAAGCCGACCCAACCGTGTAAATGCAAACCGGATGCGGCAAAATCGATCGTCACGCAATTCTCGACAAAGGCCGAGCCGCAAATCGCGGCGATACGTTTTTCCTGGGCAGCCTGCGTCGCCGCGGGTTTGAGATTCAGCACTTCGCGTTGATTGTGATTCAACAGAAAACCCACATCAAAACGCGCCAAGGCCAATCTTTGAATGAGGTTTTCGATGTGAGAAAACTCGGTCTTCTCGGCTTTTAAAAATTTACGCCGCGCCGGGGTGTTGTAGAACAGGTCGCGGACATCCACCGTGGTACCAGGCGGATGCGGATCGGGTTGCGGATCGAAATTTTGCTCGGTGCCGTCGGCGCTGACTTGCCAAGCGCATTCGGCATCGGCACTACGGGAGATCAAAGTCAATCGCGCCACCGAACTGATGCTGGGCAAGGCTTCGCCGCGAAAGCCCATGCTGATCACATGCTCCAAATCATCCAACGAGGCAATCTTGCTGGTGGCATGCCGGGATAAAGCCAACGCCAAATCGTCTTTGACGATGCCGCAACCGTTATCGCGGATTCGGATTTGCCGGGTGCCGCCATGCTCCACATCAATTTGTATCTGGGTGGCTCCAGCATCGAAACAATTTTCGACCAGTTCCTTGACCACGGACGCCGGCCGCTCGACCACCTCGCCGGCGGCGATTTGATTGACTAATTGGGTAGGTAAAGCATGAATCCGCATTGGCCGCGCTCAAACAAAAGCGCGTATTTTAGCGGATGGAAATGAAACGGGGCGAAATGATTCGCCCCGCTTTAAGATAGTTTAATCAGCTGTCATGTGGAATCTGCAACACCTGACCAACGCGCACATTACCGTCATTCATCGCATTGGCCATCCGCAAGGCCCGCATGCTTATGCCGTATTGCTGGGCAATGCCGGACAGGGTTTCGCCGCGATTAATCACATGATGCGTACCGGCACTATTACTCGCGATTGTGGCTGGAGCGGCATCCGGCTCTCTAGCAGCCAACACCGGTTTTTGCTCTGGCTTCGCTTTAGCCACCGGTTCTTTGTCATCCAGATCCACTGCCGCCAATTGCACGGCTTTAGATTTGCCGGAACGATTCAACTGCGCCATCATCGTATCGGCCGGCGCATATTGTTTAAAGTGGCCGACAATGCCGCTAAATACGGCTGATGCCATCTTGTTTTGATAAGCCTTGGTGTTTAAACGGCGCTCTTCTTCCGGATTGGAAATGAAAGCAGTTTCCACCAGAATCGACGGAATTTCCGCCGACTTTAACACCACAAACCCGGCTTTTTGTACCGCGCTTCTGTGTAAATGGCCGACATTTTTAACACTTTTTAACACCTTGTTGCCGACATTCTGACTGGCTTCTTTCGCCGCTTTGTTGGATAAATCCATCAACACCGAGGTCAAGGTGTCATCGCGGTCCTCAGCGGCACCGCCATCCACCGCGTTTTCACTATTAGCCAACCACGTGGCGCCAGCACTGGACGCGCCCTTATTGGCCAACGTATAAACCGACGCACCATGCGCCTGGCTATCGCTAAACGCGTCGGCATGAATCGACACAAACAAATCGGCCTTGGCCGCGCGGGCAATGCGGCGGCGTTCGTTTAATTTCACAAAATAGTCACCATCGCGAATCATCACCGCTTTCATGCCCGGCTGACTGTTGACCATGCCTTGCAGGCTCTTGGCAATCGCAAACACCACGTCTTTTTCCTGTGTGCCGTTCGCGCCCTGCGCACCAATATCTTTACCGCCGTGACCAGCGTCGATGGCCACAATGATGTGACGGCCTTTGGCTTTGGCGACTGATTTAACCGCGACAGGCTTGGCAGTGGCCTCGGATTTCTTGGTAGATTTATCGGCTTTTTCGGCAACAGCGGCCTCTGATGTGGCTGTCGGTTTTTCTGTTTTAACCGCCGTGACTGGAGTGAACGCTCTTTCAGCTGGCTTAGCCGCTAAAGGCGGCGTCACTGGCTGCTCTTTTGCCGCCAAATCGATTTGCAAATTCTTACCAACCATCGCGACTTTGGCGTCCGCATCAGATTTCAATTCGACGACGATACGCAAATCTTTGTTGTTACGCATTGCACTGCGGGCAAAACCAAACAACGGATGATCCGCAACCGGTTGAATCAAATCCTGCGCCATTTTGGCATCGCTAAAATCCATAACCAGACGATTGGGACTTTTCAACACAAAGGCATGATGCTTGACCGTGCTCGGTAAATTGACCAACAGTTGATTGGTGGATGAATAACTGATAGGACCCAGTTCAGTCTGAGCCGCGAGCACCGAAAACGTGGGTAATAACAATCCCCATATCCAGAAAGTTTTAGACATCTGCTGCATACCCCACATTTCCACTAGTGACAACTTCGTTGAAATTATAGCAGTAGGTTATTGTTTTTCCAGTTTAGTTTTATATCGCCAAGCCGATTTTTTGCTAACACATTGATTTCAGCGGTACGTTGCTGTTGAAAATAATTCAACCTTACTTCCAGATCGGCCGTAGGCAAAAATCCCGCGCCCATTTGCGGCCATTCGATGCAGCACAATGCGTTTTGGTTGAGATAATCGTCCATGCCCATCCATTCCAGTTCTTCCGGATCCTTCAGTCGATACAAATCAAAATGAAACAAGCGCCGGCCATCGACTTCGTATTCCTCGACCAAGGTGTAAGTAGGGCTTTTCACCGCGCCTTGATGGCCGGCGGCACGCAACAAGCCGCGCACCAGCGTCGTCTTGCCGGCACCCAAATCGCCGTACAAAAACAGCAGACATTTTGCCGGCAGGGCTTGCCAGAGCGCGGCGCCCAGCGCTTCGGTATCTTCGGGGGTTTCCAGTGTGATGTTCATTAATTCAATAACTTCCTGATTCGCTCCGGCAAATCGCCGGCCAGCAAGCCGCGCTCGCCAAATTCCGCAGCCAAGCTATCCGCTGCTTCGCCATGCACATAGACGCCAAGCCGGGTGGCATCTTCCAGACTCAACCCCTGCGCCAGCAAACTGCCAATCAAGCCCGACAACACGTCACCCATGCCGCCGCTAGCCATGCCGGGGTTGCCGGTGGTGCCGACATAGATCGTTTCGCCGCCGGTAATCAAGGTACCGGCGCCTTTTAATAGACAGGTGCCGCCGTACTGACTGTGCAAATCCGTCAACGCGGCAAAGCGGTCAGCGGAGATTTGCCCGGCGCTACAGCCCAGCAAGCGCGCGGCTTCGCCGGGGTGTGGCGTTAATATCCAATTCGCGCGCCGCTTGGGTTGCAAGGACAACAGATTCAAGGCGTCGGCATCGATCACGCACTGCTTGTCAATGGCCAGCGCCGCGCCGAACATCTCCCTGGCCCAATCGTCCTGCCCCAGACCAGGCCCGATGACGATGACGCTGGCCTTCTCCAACAAGGCATGTAGCGCTTCGCCGCATTCCAGGCCGTGGCACATTAACTCCGGCCGGCCAATATTGATCAGCCCGCTATGCGCGGCGCGGGTGGCGATACTAACCAGACCGGCCCCGGAACGCAAGGCCGCCTCGCCGGCCAAACGAATCGCCCCGGTATAACCCAGATTACCGCCGATCAACAACACGTGACCAAAATCGCCTTTATGCGCCGTCCGTGGACGACGCGGCAACGCTAACTTATCCAACAATTCGGCGAACGGCGGCATTGCCGCCAACACTGCGGCGTCGATATCCAAGGTGTTGCAAATAATCTCACCGCAATACTCCGACGCTTCGCCGGTAAACAAGCCGCACTTCAAACCGATAAAAGTCACCGTCACATCTGCCTTGACCGCGCAGCCCAATACCGAGCCGGTGTAGGCGTGTAAGCCGGACGGCACATCCACGGCAAGCACCGGGCCATATGCAGCATTAATCGCCGAGATGGCTAACGCGAAATCTTGCCCGACTTCCCGACTCAAACCAATTCCGAACAAGGCATCGACGATCACCCCTTGCAACTTGGATTGCCCGGCTTCGAAACCGCTGACACTGCCACCGGCCTTTAAAAAATCTTGATACGCAGCAAGCGCATCGCCCGGCAACCCATGCGGATCGGTCAAGGCATAAACGGTTACCTGATAATTAGCCTGCAAGGCCAGCGTCGCCACTTCATAACCATCGCCGCCGTTATTACCGCCGCCGCAAAACACCGTGACTGCTTGTTGTTCCGGCCAGCACCGTCTTATCTGCTCGAACAGCGCATATCCGGCCCGCCGCATCAATTCCCGGCCAGGAATTCCCAACTCGTCGATCGCGTATCGCTCGGCTTCGCGGATTTGGGCGGTGCAATAGAGTTTGTTTGAGGGTGTTTGCATGGGGTGACCTTGGGAAAGTCGATAGGATTTTTGTCGCGGATCTTGCCGAAATTGGTTAGCTGGATTGCCCCGGTACCTGTCGGCAAAACTAACTTAAATCAAACTCTCGGCCGTTTCGAAAAATCAATTCCGCGTTCATGGTTGATTTTCGCGGTACACGGTTAATATCTCGATGGCATCGCCGTTTAAACGGTAAACAAAGCTGTATTGTTGATAGACCACCCCGCGAATGTTTTCGCCAAACTCCGGCATCGGCGTACCCGACTCCGGAAACTGAGCCATATATAGGGTACGCACCGCGTACCATTGGAGCCATCATGGTGGCAAAAGCCCGAAGGTACGCGGTGCGTACACTACCGAGCTATTTCCGCCAAGCGCTGTCCGGCGCGCGGCGAAAAGACAATGCGGTACTCACTCATATTTCCGGCGAATGTCCTTCATCACCTGTTGCAACGACAGGCCCTCGCCGGCAGCCAATTGAGTAATCGACACACCGATGTCCTGCTTGATCTTGCGCTGCTGCCCAAACTCGGCGAAGGCACTGGCAATGGACTGCTGATTATTGCCAAACAACTGCTGCAAGCTGGCTTCCAGCTCAGGCTTATCGATTTCGATGTTTAACATGACGAATTCCAAAGATTTAGTTAGCTTGTAATTTTTCAAACCTCTTTAAGTCCGAAGCCGGCCAAGCAAGTTTGTAAAGCATAACGCCAAACCATTGCATAGCCAATTCGAACCAAAGCGAGGAGGGTTCAACCAACTCCAAAGGTTTTGTCATTCAAGTTATAGCCAAGCGCCTTACACCTATCAAAAAAATCTATTCTAAATTTTTGCACATTAAATCCGCCAAGTTTCTTTTGCTTGACATTTAATATGGCTGTCGACTCAAAGATAACTTGTAATGCGTAGGTAACCACATCCGGTACTTCAAGTAAAACAACAAAATCAGGGCGGACGCTATAGTGCCCAACGTTGAAACTGTCAGGCAAGTCAAAACCCGTGAGTTTTGAATATCCAGAAACCCTCTTTTGATACCTGAAAGGATACGGCGGTCGAAGGTCTGCATGACAGGCAATTAGCTCGAAGTCGATCCAAAGATGTTCAATGTCACCACCATATTCTTGGGAAAGATATTTACTAATTTCATTAAACGGATCCCGAAGGCAGTCACTTATAGCCAATGTTTGCTGATCACAACCGTTGGCATTAATCAAAACTTGCATATTTTTATGCTTTAGGAGAATTTTGCGGCTAATACTGTAGGCTGGGTAGAGCAACGCGAAACCCAGCAATGGCTTGAAATAATGAAGTTCCTTTACATTCAAACTGCTCTTTGGTTTAGAAAACTTCTCAGCTGTAAAGCTGGGTTTCATTATCATTCAACCCAGCCTACTTCTGCAAACCCAACCTTGGCGTATCATCAATTTGCGGACATTGGCAAAACCAGAGCAATTGTTGAATTTGGATCGGTTTTTGTTTGATCGTCATAAGCTCCGCCCCTCCGCAGAACAAGGCTTCCGGAAAATGCTTTACCCAACCTCGTCGGAGGTAATTTTACGGACAATCCATCACACCTCTTATGTCACAATTGCCCAATAAACCGACACGGAGCAAAACCATGCGCCAATTTCTATTAATCATCATGGCACTGCTTGCGCTGAGCGGCTGCGCATCGGAATCCTGCGAGAAAGATGTGGTGGGCATCCTCAACCCCAATCAAACCAGCGCGAAATTGTTGATGGATTACGCCAAAACCGCCGTCTGTAAGACGGATTCAACGGGCACGGCAAAGCCTACAACTGTAGACGAAGAACGCAAGCTGGTGTTGATTTACGATTTGTACGTTAAAGCCAGAAGTTATGCGATTTTAAACAAAGTGTTTTTCTGGCTGTCGCTGATTTCGGCGGTGGCGGTGTTTTTGTGGCCATCGCTAGGGGTGCTGTTGAAAGACCGGCTGGGCGAGCGCGAATGGTATAAGTCCGCGATCGTGCAAACCACGGTGACCGGCGTCGCGGCGTTGATGTTTGCGTTTTACAGCCAATACAAAGACAAGCAAACCTACACGGAAAACCTGATGCGCTATGCGGTGTTTTCCGATAAGCCGGTGGCTGAGTTGAGCCAGAAAGTGATTGAGGAAATCGGCAAAATCGACATTGGCTTTAGTTTCAGCGGCGTGTTTGACAAGAAGGAAGAAAAATAACCGGAAGGCGCTAACAGCTACTTTGTCCAAGTCGAAAAAATCCGCTAGCCCCTACGCTATTTGAGCCCACCATAGCCTTGTGGTTTAAGTTAGCGGCGAGCGGTTCGCTGCTATCGTAAGACGGGCTGTTGGCCTCGTAACTTATCCTTGCCTTGTGCGCAGCTTTTAACCGATAGTGCACTCAACACCCGCGCTACATCCTTAGAGCCACGCGCTAAACCATGAACTCGGAAAACCTCAGCAAACCACTATTGTCACAAGCAGGCAGCCCCTCCGCCCGGCTTTATCTATGGGTTCTAATGGCTATCGTTGCCGGCGGCCTGTTCGGTTATCTGGACGCTGAACATGCCGTGACGCTCAAACCCATAGGCGACGGATTCATCAACCTGATCAAAATGCTGATCGGCCCGGTGGTGTTTTGCACTATCGTGCTGGGCATCGCCGGCGCCGACGATATGAAAAAAGCCGGGCGGGTTGGCGTCAAAGCCTTGCTGTATTTTGAAATTGTCTCGACCTTCGCACTGGCGCTGGGCGTGTTGGTCGCCAACGTGCTAAAGCCCGGCCAAGGCTTTAATGTCGATCCGGCCACGCTGGACACTCAAGCCGTCTCCGGTTATGTGAAACACGCCAGCCAGCAAAGCACCGCCGACTTTTTGCTGCACATCATCCCCAAAACCTTTACCGACGCCTTCACCGGCTCCGGCGATTTGCTGCAAGTGTTATTGGTGGCGGTGTTGTTTGGTTTTGCCTTGCAACAAATGGGTAGCGCCGGCAGATCGGTATATGTGTTTATCGAGGAATGCTCGCACATCTTTTTCGCGATGATGAATGTCATCATGAAGCTGGCGCCGTTCGGAGCCGGCGCGGCGATGGCGTTTACCATCGGTAAATACGGCGTGGCCGCATTGAAACCGCTGGCGGCATTGATGGGTAGTTTTTATCTGACCTGCGGCTTGTTCATCGTGTTGATCCTGGGCAGTATCGCTGCGTTAACCGGCTTCAATATTTTCCGCCTGCTGCGCTATATCAAGGAAGAAATGTTACTGGTGTTGGGTACCTCGTCGTCGGAATCGGCGCTGGTGCCGTTGATGAATAAGCTGGAAAAACTGGGCTGCTCGCGTTCGGTAGTGGGTTTGGTGATACCGTCCGGCTATTCGTTCAATCTGGACGGCACCAATATTTATCTGACCATGGCCGCGCTGTTTGTCGCCCAGGCCTTGAACGTCGATTTAAGCCTGACGCAGCAATTGACCTTACTATTGGTAGCGATGCTGACCAGCAAAGGTGCTTCGGGCGTCACCGGCGCCGGCTTTATCACGTTGGCGGCAACCTTGGCGGTAGTGCCGGCGGTACCGGTCGCGGCGCTTTCGCTGATCCTGGGCATAGACCGCTTTATGTCGGAAGCGCGCGCCTTGACCAACATCGTCGGCAATGCGGTAGCGACGATAGTGGTGTCGCACTCCGAAGGCGAACTGGACCGGGAAAAAATGCAGGCGCAGCTAAGTCCGGCCCCATCAACTCAAGGTGTCTAAACCCAACAAGCGCAGGCCTTGGCGCTGCCGATAGCCGATGACCGGCATGATGTTTTGCGCCAACAGATTATTCGCCTGCGCTTCGTTCAACACCACTTGGGTAGCCGGCTGCAATATCTGCTCGC
Organism: Methylomonas fluvii; assembly: GCF_014850975.1. Taxonomy (GTDB): domain Bacteria; phylum Pseudomonadota; class Gammaproteobacteria; order Methylococcales; family Methylomonadaceae; genus Methylomonas; species Methylomonas fluvii. Next base: position 608,182 of record NZ_JACXST010000002.1, read on the forward strand.
CGTCCAACTCGTAGCTAAACGCCGGTACATCGGCAAAAAAGAACTGCTCCGCAGTGGCGTCATCCTGAGCAGCTCGCAACAATACTCTGGCCGCTAAAAAGGCAGGATTGCCCCACAACAGCTCGTCGGTCTGAGGAATCTCGGCGCACTCTTCAAAGGCAAACGTGTCCAGTGGATCGCGTTTGCTGCCATAAGGCAAACGCATCAGCACGCGCGGATAGGTCAAGATCACGCTGTCGGCTTGGATCTGCTGGCGATATGCCAACCAATCCGGCGCATTCTGCAATGCCTCAACCACCAAACCGTTCCCCGCACCCGCCAGAAAACCCGCCCCGCATTGGGCGGCTAAATCCGCACAATACCCGAGCAAGGCCTTATCGTCAGAGTTATCGGCAAACAGATAATCGGCAACGAACAACACATCCTGCTCGCCGTCACCGGTTTGAATATGTTGTTGCAAACGCTGGACCACGCTCTCGCCGCCCTTTTCCAACTCCACCAGCAACTGGGCTTGGCTAATATCCAGCAAATAGAGCTGTTGCGCGTCGGCGGCTTCTTCATGCGCCAATTCATACGTCGCCCGCCACAAAGCTTCCAACGCTTGAAAATCCTGCCGATGCAACAAGGCTTTCACAAACTGCGCGGTGGCGGCGTCGATCACATCGATTAACGCCCGATGCTGCGGGTTGGCGTCTTTGGCGACATGCGGCTCCACAATCTGCTTCAACAAACTAGCCAAAGAATCGTCGGCAGCAACCGCGCCTTCCGGTTTTTTCCCCAGCAGACGTTCCAACATATCGTCCTGGCTTTCCGTTTCCGCCACAGGCGCTGCTGCCTGGCTGGCGGCTACTCCAGGAAAAAAGGCCTGAATTTTCGCCGCTGCCTGCGCGGCAGTATTGGGATTGCCCAGTTCGGATTTTAAAGTCCGCAAATCGGCCAGCAGTTTGATTTTTCTTATCCAGGCGTCGGGATGAAAATCCTCCAACGCCGGAAATTGCAGCGTGATACCCGAGCTGACTTCCAGTGTGGGTGTGACTTGCGCCTGCACTTGCTCAAAGTTATCGACATCGATTTTGCGGATTTTGCTTTGCTCCCAAGGCACGGCGGCACCGGAAAAATTGCCGAAAGCATAAACTCGGTAGCCACTGCCGCCGCCGGCCTTGGCCGTTTTTCCGGCATTAAAACCCATCGTAAAATCAATTCTGCCTGGCATATAGTCTCCTCGCGTGTTCAACGCTTTACCATCAACAGTAGCAGAGCAAACCCGCTCCAACAAGCCAGCCGGTTTTTCCGGATAGCGGTATGCTTATGGGTGTCAGTCCAACAGGTGATAGCCATGAGCAACGCCAACCGTTTAGCCGAACTGCGCCAGCGCATCAATCAAGCATTTACCCAAGCTGAACCGCAAGCCATCTCCGGCCTAATCGCCAGGTTGCGAGATTACGATAGACAAACCATCGGCGCCTGTTCGCAGGCGATGATCGAAGCAGTACGCGCCAAGCATAAACAGCCGGGCCTTTTCGACGCCTTCTTACACGAATACAGCCTGAACAGCGACGAAGGCATCGTCTTGATGAGTATCGCCGAAGCCTTGCTGCGCATACCGGACAGCGACACCCAAAACCTGTTCTTGCGCGACAAACTGGCCGATGCCGACTGGTATAGCCACTGGCTGCACAGTGATTCGCTGCCAGTCAATCTGGCTAGCGGCGGTTTATGGATCAGCGGCAAAATGGAAGCGTTGGTTCAACAACGGGTTTTCGAAGGCGTATTAAGCCGGCTGGGAGAGCCGCTGATCCGCGCGGCGATCAAGCAAGCCATGCGGCAAATGGCCGAACATTTCGTCATTGCAGAAAATATAACGGCAGCTATCGAACACGCCGGCAGCAATCCGGCCTACCGCTATTCCTTCGATATGCTCGGCGAAGCGGCCTTGACCCAAGACGATGCGGAACGCTATTTCGCTGCCTATCGGCATGCCATTGAAACGCTGGCCGAATCAGCGAACGCCGAGTTATTAGACAACCCCGGTATTTCCATCAAGCTATCGGCACTATATCCACGTTACGAGCCATTACAGCAGCGTTATGCGGTGCCGGCCATCAGCGACAAGCTGTTAGCTTTGGTTAAGCTGGCCCGCGCGGCGAATATTTCCGTGACTGTCGATGCGGAAGAAGCCGAACGGCTGGATATGTCTTTGGATATTTTTGCGACTGTATTTAACGACCCGGCGCTGGCCGGCTGGCCGGGCTTTGGTCTGGCCGTGCAGGCTTATCAAAAACGCACTTTAGCGGTGATCGATTGGCTAGCAGCTTTGGCCGAATCGCAGCAACGCCTGATTCCCGTCCGTTTGGTGAAAGGCGCTTACTGGGATAGCGAGATCAAACGCGCCCAGGAAAATGGCTGGGACGACTACCCGGTGTTCACCCGTAAAGCCGCCACCGACTTGTCATATCTGACTTGCGCGAAGCTGATTCTGTCGCGCCAGCAGGCTTTTTATCCGCAATTTGCCACGCACAACGCCCACAGCGTGGCGGCCATTTGCGAATTTGGCAAAGACCATCCGGGATTTGAGTTCCAGCGCCTGCATGGGATGGGGAGCGATTTGTATGCCGAGTTATTGAATCAGCGCTCGATCAACTGCCGCGTCTATGCGCCGGTCGGCAATTACCGGGATTTGCTGCCGTATCTGGTCCGGCGCTTACTGGAGAACGGTGCGAATACCTCGTTTATCAATCAAATCGAAAATCCGGCGATTGGCGCTGCCATGCTATCCGCCGATCCATTGGTCCAGTTAAACGAAGTTGAGACTAAACCGCTTGCGGTTCCCGCTGACTTATTCGGCGCGCAACGTAAGAACTCGCAGGGGCTGAATTTAAGCGATCCCGAGAAATTACAGCAGTTGCAAAAGGCATTGGCTGCCATGACGGACCAGACTTGGCAAGCCGCACCATTGATTGCTGGTCAACAAATTCGTGGCAAACCGCATCTGGTTTATAGCCCGCACGACCAGCTCAGCCTTGTTGGCGAGGTCGTGTTCAGTTCCGAAAATGACATAGAACAAGCCTTGCAACAAGCCACGCGCGCGTTCGATGACTGGCGTTTATGCCCGGTCGCAACTCGCGCCAGGTATCTGCAAAAAGCGGCGGATTTATTGGAACAGCAGCGCCTGGAATTGGTGGTGCTGTGCATTCGCGAAGGCGGCCGAACGATGCGCGACGCGCTGGCGGAAGTACGGGAAGCAGTCGATCTATGCCGGTATTACGCGACCTGCGCAGTCGAACAATTTGCGCAACCACTGCGCTTACCGGGTCCAACCGGTGAAGACAACCAATTGTTTCATTTTGGGCGCGGGGTGTTTGTCTGCATCAGCCCATGGAATTTTCCGATTGCCATCTTCATCGGCCAAATCGCCGCCGCACTGGTGGCCGGCAATACAGTGATCGCCAAACCGGCGCTACAAACATCATTAACGGCCATGGCCTGTTTGCGCCTGTTGCATAGCGCCGGTGTACCGGACAATGTATTGCAGTTTTTACCCGGCGACGGCGCCGAGATTGGTCGGCACTTGTTGAGCGACGAGCGCGTTGCCGGTGTGGCGTTTACCGGCTCCGGCGCCACCGCACAGCTGATCAATCGGCAACTGGCAAATCGCCAGGGCGCCATTGCCAGCTTGATTGCCGAAACCGGCGGTCAAAACGTCATGATCGCAGACAGCTCGGCGCATCAGGAACAACTGGTCGCGGACGCAATGCTATCGGCATTTAATAGCGCTGGGCAACGCTGCTCGGCATTGCGGGTATTGTTTCTACCGGAGGCTATCGCCGACAGCGTCATCGCTCGTTTGATCGGTGCGATGGGCTTGCTACGGCTTGGCTCGCCGCTGGATATAGCCACAGACTTAGGCCCTATCATCGATCAACAGGCGTTAGCCAAGTTACTGAACCACATCGAAAAACTTAAACACGACGCCAAATTGTTGTATCAACTGCCCTTGCCTGCCGACCTGGCAGACGGCTGCTTTTTTCCACTCACGATAGCGGAAATACCGGCCCTATCCTTCCTTGACCACGAAGTGTTCGGCCCCATTCTGCATATTGTCCGTTACCCAGCCAAGGAGCTGGCAAAAGTGGTCGAGGCCATCAATGCCAGCGGCTATGGCTTGACGCTGGGCATTCACAGCCGCATCAACGCCAATATGCGTTACATCCAGCAACACGCGCGCGTCGGTAACATTTACATCAACCGCAACATGATAGGCGCGGTAGTCGGCGTGCAGCCCTTCGGCGGCATGGGTTTATCCGGTACGGGTCCTAAAGCCGGCGGCCCCCACTACTTGCAACGCTTCGCCAACGAACAAGCCGTCACCACCAACCTTACCGCCATCGGCGGCAATCCTTGGTTGTTGCGAAAATAAGTTGTAGGCTAGACACAGCAAGCCCAATGCTTAGAAATACATTGAAATTATCGTCTAGTCGGCGTTACTATTTTTTTCCTCATCGGCGATAACGCTGATTATCCCGCCTTCCAGTTTCCTACCACCCAGAGAAACCAATATGCTCGCCACCAAACGCTACGAATATTTACCTATTGATCAAATCGAATTTCATCACACGCTCACCAACCACAGAGAACTGGATCGGGCCAAGGTCGCGCATCTGGAAAAAGACATCGTGGTCAACGGCTTGTTCGAACCGTTAGTGGTATGGGAGCGCAACAACCGCGAATATTATCTGGTCGGTGGCTTTCATCGTATGGAGGCCATTCAGGGCATTCGCCGCGCCAATCCGGGCTATTTCGACAGAGTGGATGTCAGAATCGTCACCGGCGATCCGGATGAAATCAAGGCCTTGAATCTAAAACTGAATTCTGACCGCGTCGACACCCGCATCACCGATTATTTCCAAACGGTGATTTACTTGAACAATGCCAACTGGTCCAAGGAGCGCATCGCCGAATTCTTCGACAAAAGCGTCAGCTGGATCGACGACATCATTCGTTACGCGCCGCTGACGACGGAAGCCATGCGCGAAAAACTGGCGGGTGGAGAATTATCCTGGGCCAGGGCGCGCGACATCCTGCGCAAAGCCTTGAATGCACCGCCCGGCAACGAAAAACAGATCATCGAAAGTGAGCTGTCGCGGCCCGTGCAAGCAGTCGCCAAACCCCTGCCCTTTCCCACCACAATCAAGCGCTTGTCCAGCTCCGTAAAAACCGATCCCAAACGCACGTTTAAGGTCAGCACCCAGGATATTTATGCCTTGGTATTGACCTTGCGCGGCAAAAATGTCGATCCAGACGCCATCGAGCGGGTGCGTAAAGCGTTTCCCATTTTATGGGACGAGGAATAGTTCGATAACAGGAAATTAGTCATTCCTGAATTGTCACAAAATTGGCAACCTGCGTCAGCTAAGATAAGTTTGACTGGAACAATTCCCCGCTTTGTGCATCCTACGCGGGGATATTTCGGAACATTCAATACTGAAATCATGTGTTAGCGATGAACAATCTTGTTTTAAAAATACTGAACACTCGCAGACCCTATCGACAACGCATGCCACACGCCGGCAAGTTGGCCGGCTTGCTGGTGCTGCTCACGCTGAACGGCTGTATGCCGATGAGCTATCCGCCCGGCGCCAAGACCAATAGCGCGCAGTTGGGCGACAATACGTTTCTAACCGAAGACGGGGCGACGCTACCGCTCAGGCGTTGGCTGCCCGAGGCCGAACCCCATGCCGTGATCATTGCGCTACACGGCTTTAATGATTACAGCCACTTTTTCGATGCGCCGGGCAATTATTTCAGCAAACTCGGCATCGCTTGTTTTGCTTATGACCAACGCGGTTTCGGCGCGGCGCCAAAGCGCGGTTTGTGGGCCGGCAGTGACGCTTACGCACAAGATTTAAAACAATTAACCCAACTGCTGAAACAGCGTTACCCAAACAAACCGCTTTACCTGCTGGGCGAAAGCATGGGCGGCGCCATTGTGATTACGGCCGTGCAACAGAAAGATATGCCGGATGTCGCCGGCATCATCCTCGCGGCGCCGGCGCTGTGGGCCAGATCGACCATGCCTTGGTATCAAACCAGCTTGTTATGGACGCTGGCGCACAGCATGCCCTGGTTGACCTTGACCGGCAGCGGACTGGAGATCATGCCGTCGGATAATATTGATATGTTGCGGGCGATGGGCCGCGATCCGATGGTGATCAAGGCCACCCGCGTAGAAACGGTCTACGGCTTAACTAACTTGATGGATGCGGCGTTCGATAGTGCAAACTCGCTAAGGGCTCATACCTTGATGCTGTACGGCGAGAAAGATGAAGTCATCCCCAAAGAACCGACCTACGCTTTCTTACAGCAAATGCTGACTAACGATACCGCGGAAAAAACCGTGGCCATTTACCAAAATGGTTACCACATGCTGCTCCGCGATCTGCAAGCCCCCACCGCCTGGCAGGACATCGTCGCTTGGATCAAATCCGGCCCAAACCAGCTGCCTTCCGGCGCGGACGCACGCGCTCGGCAATTGTTGAGTAAGGGCTAAAGCCTTTTTCCCGGCAGACGCGCGGAGTATCGGCCAAGCGAGCGTAATTGCGATTGGGGCGGTGGCGCTTGGAACTGTTAAACTGCAGCACCATTGCTGACTTAGCCCTTAAAGCCCAACCACTATTCATGCTCCGCATCATTTCTGCCAATCTAAACGGCATTCGTTCCGCAGCCCGCAAAGGGTTCTACGAATGGTTGGACACCCAAACCCCGGACTTCGTCTGCTTACAGGAACTGAAAGCCCAGGCCGGCGATATGACAGCCGGGATGCTGGCACCGAAAGGCCTGCACGGCTATTTTCATTATGCCCAAAAGAAGGGTTACAGCGGCGTAGGCATCTACAGCAAACAGCCTGCAGATAAGGTAATAGCAGGCTTGGGGCATACCGACATCGATAGTGAGGGCCGCTATCTGGAAGTGCAAGTCGGTAATCTATCGGTCATTTCCCTGTATCTGCCTTCCGGCTCCAGTAGCGAGGAGCGACAAACTGTCAAATACAGCGTAATGGAACGCTTCTATCCGCGTCTTGCCGAACTGAAAGCCAGTGGCCGGGAAGTAGTGATTTGCGGCGACTGGAATATCGCCCATAAGGAAGCCGATTTGAAAAACTGGCGCGGTAACCAGAAAAACTCCGGGTTTTTGCCAGCGGAACGGGCCTGGATGACCCAAGTATATGATGCGTTGGGCTGGGTAGATGTTTATCGCCGCCTACATCCGGACGCTACCGATGCATGCTACACTTGGTGGAGCAACCGTGGTCAGGCTTGGGCCAAAAATGTCGGTTGGCGTATCGATTATCAAGTTGCTACGCCGGGCATCGCCAGTCGCGCACAGTCAACCAGCATTTTTAAAGAGCAACGCTTCAGCGACCACGCGCCATTGATCGTTGATTACGCTGACTAGCCGCAAATCGACAAACGCACCGAATTAGCGAAACAGCTGTTCGATTAACGCACCAGACTGGTTACCCATGCTGACAGGCGCACCAATTCAGATCAAAGTGTGTCACTGCCAGAGAATTACCCTATGAAAAAATCTCATCGCCTAAGAGCGCCAACCGGTTTATTCGCCAGCCCCTCAACCCATGGCGCCCTCATCCCGCGGAAACAGCAGCCAGCATACTCGATGCAAACGGCTTGAATGGATCACTATCACCTCGGAACTTCGCTTGACTCAATTCAATTCTATATGCACCAATATTGTGCAATCATATGCCGCATCACCGCGTATCCGAGCTGCTGATAGGGTTCCCAAACATTTTAGCCGCCTTAATCGATATTGATCGTATTCCTAGGTACAAGGCTTAAAGCCAGGATAGCGATAAAAATCCCGCTCCGCACTCACCATTGCACCAACATTAACCACAAACTTGGGCGAACGCACTAATATTGTGCATTAGAGCTGTTTTTTATCAGGCAAATGAAGCAATAAGGCAATTTCACGATTGGCGTACAAATTGCTTGTTCACTACAACTCTTAAAACTTAAATTAACCCGTGCACAAAAAGATACTGGATCATTTAAACGAAGCAATCCTGCTATTCGACAAGGACTTGCGCCTGACCTATATCAATCCCGCCGGCGAGATGCTGCTTGCCGACAGCGCCAAGCATTTGCTCGGCCAGACCGCGCACAAGCTTTTCAAAACCGCGCACAACACCCTATTTAACGATTTATTACCGCGTTTGTATTTGCTCGAGCCGCTGGTCGATAGAGAATTAATCCTAGAGCGGCTCAGCCAATCGATTACGGTTAACCTCAGCGCTACGCCCTTGCTCGAAGATGGGAAATTAAGCGAAATCCTGATCGAACTGCAACAGGTAGACCGGCATTTACGCATTACCAAAGAAGAACAATTGCTGGCCCAGCAAAACACCAGCCGCATGCTGGTGCGCGGCCTGGCGCATGAAATCAAGAACCCGCTAGGTGGTTTGCGCGGCGCGGCACAATTGCTGGACCTGGAATTGCAAGATCCGGAGTTAAAGGAATATACGCAAATCATTATCGCCGAATCCGACCGCTTGCAGGATCTGATGGACAAAATGCTCGGCCCCAACAAACCTGCACATAAAAGCCAGCTTAACATCCACGAAGTACTGGAACGGGTCCGGCATTTAGTTACGGTGGAGGCCGCCCATGGCATTATGCTGCATACCAATTACGACCCCAGCATCCCGGAGATTTTCGCCGACAAAAACCAGCTGATCCAAGCCATACTCAATATCGTCCGCAATGCCGTGCAAGCCGTGCAAAACCACGGTGTGATTACGATAAAAACCCGGGTGCAACGGCATATGACCATAGGCCGCAAACGCTACAAGCTGACCGTGAAAATCGACATTATCGATAACGGTCCGGGCATCAAACCCGAGCTGATGGGACAGATTTTTTATCCGATGATCACCGGCCGAGCCGAGGGTACCGGACTTGGCCTGTCGATTGCCCAATCATTGATCAACCAGCATAACGGCTTGATTGAATGCGAAAGCGAGCCGGGCAATACCGTATTTTCCATCTACCTACCTTTGGAGACGAATCATGCAAATACCTGACAAGGTCTGGATTGTCGATGATGACAAATCCATCCGCTGGGTACTTGAAAAAGCCTTGCAAAAAGCCGGCGTGCATACGCAAAGCTTCGCCAGCGCCAACGAGTTGCTGAAATCGCTGCCCGGCGGACTACCACAAGTGCTGATCACCGATATTCGCATGCCGGGCATGGACGGCTTCGAGTTACTGCGCAATATTCAAAACAGTTATCCGGATTTACCGGTAATTGTCATGACCGCGCATTCCGATCTGGAAAGCGCAGTGTCGGCGTTTCACGGCGGTGCGTTCGAATACCTGCCCAAACCCTTTGACGTCACCGAAGTGGTCGAAACCGTGCAACGTGCCTGCGCGCACAGCAAACAGCGGCAAAGCGATATGGTGCAAGCACCGCCTACCGTAGAGGAAACTCCGGAAATCATCGGTGAAGCGCCGGCCATGCAGGAAGTGTTTCGGGCGATAGGCCGTCTGGCGCGCTCGCACATTACCGTATTGATAAATGGCGAATCGGGGACCGGTAAGGAACTGGTCGCCAAGGCCCTGCATCGTCACAGTCCGCGCGCGGACCAGCCGTTCATTGCCTTGAATATGGCGGCCATCCCCAAAGACTTGATGGAATCGGAACTGTTCGGCCACGAAAAAGGCGCATTTACCGGCGCTCAAGCCAGGCGAATCGGCCGTTTCGAACAAGCCAACAACGGTACGCTGTTTCTGGATGAAATCGGCGACATGCCCGCCGAATTACAAACCCGCTTACTGCGGGTGCTGGCAGACAACGAGTTTTATCCGGTCGGCGCGCATACCTCAGTGCGAGTCAACGTACGCATCATTGCCGCCACCCACCAGGATCTGGAAGCGTTGGTGGCGCAAGGCCGGTTTCGGGAAGATTTGTTTCACCGCCTGAACGTGATTCGGATTCATATCCCGCCCTTACGCGAACGCCGGCAGGATATAGGCTTGTTGATGCGGCATTATCTGTATCAAAGCGCGAAGGAGCTGAATACCGAAATCAAACTGTTAAAACCGGAAACCGAGGCATTTTTAAGCGGCTTGAGGTGGCCCGGCAACGTGCGGCAATTGGAGAATATCTGCCGCTGGCTGACGGTGATGGCCTCGGGCCGGGAAATTCATCTGGAAGATTTACCGCCGGAACTGACCCACAATACCGGCGATTCCGCATCCGGCGAAACGACACCGGGAGATTGGGAAAGCCAGTTTAAAAACTGGGTCAAGCAACAATTAACGACCGGCAAAGTGGACATCGCCAAACAGGCTATCCCCACCTTGGAAACCCTGTTGATCGAGGCGGCTTTGAATCATACACACGGCCGCAAACACGAAGCGGCACTATTGCTGGGCTATGGCCGTAATACCTTGACCCGCAAAATCAAGGAGCTGGATATTAGAGAATAAGCGCGGCCGGAAAGCCGCCATTTCCCGCGCAGCTCGGTAGCTGCGACAGCCGTTTGCGAGAGCATCTTGGCGGGCAAAAACCGGCAGGTTTTTTTATCCGTTTAAATGCCATCGGTGTATACTCCCGCCGTCTGATTAACCTCAATAACAAGCAAAGAAGGTTTATATCTAATGGCGGATAAAACGGTAAGTAAACACCTGAGCAATCTTGAACGACAGTTCGCGGCGAACGATCCGGTTTTGCAAAAAACCGCCAAGATATTCCAGGACCTGGATGAAATCGAGTTTGAACTGGGGTTGATCGATGACGACGAGACCACCGCGCGCAAAAGCAGTTGGTGGCCAATTGTCAGCACCTTGGGCGGTTACTCGCCCGCCAAATCAGACTTTGTTAATCGTTACCTCGGCGTACAACTGCACACCGCCCGCCATAAATTCACCGTACTGCAATATACGCCGCAAACCAATACCGCTACCCTGCCCGGCACCGCACTGGACGCCGACCACCGCTTACCTTTCTATCAAATCAGCCGTCAAATCGACTTGGTCGCCAACGGCGAAGGCAGCAAACTGAACGGTTATCTGGAACTGGTCACCGTCAATAGCGGCAAATTAAAAAACAAGCTGTTGATCGACACGCCCGTATTAAATCCGGCGGCGGAAAATCCAGTCTCCGGCCTACTGCGGAAATACGTGATAGGCATCTCCGATCTGGTATTGGTATTTAACGACTTGTTTGAAGCCGATGCCGATTTAATCAAGGACACCCTGGCAGAGATCGTTGCTCAGCAGGATGCCAATAAATTTATCTTCGTCATCGATCATTCGGAAATAACTATCGATGCGCTGAAAAGCCAGGAAATCGCCGCGTCCTGGCAACGCCGACTGGCCGAACTGGGCATCCACACCGGCCAGTTTATTGTATTATCGCAATCGGGCGATACCTCGCTGTTCGATCAGCGCTTCAACAACATTAGCAATGATCGCTCGTACCGCATACTCGGCACGCTGGAAAACAGCATCCGCGCCATTGACGACACCATTTTCCAGGAAGTGGAAGAAGCGTTAACCATCTGGAAGGACAGATGCAACGCCTCCACCCTCATTGTGCTGGGCTTTATCGCGATGCTGATGTTATTTGCGGAAATTGCGGTAGGGATACTCGAACTACTGATCGACCCGATTATCGGCCCAGCCATCCTCGCTGCACTGATTGCCTTATTGACACCACTACATATAGTCGTCAGCCGCGTGCACGCCAAATTTCTGATCAAACACTTGCACAAACGGCAGAAACAATTGAATCTCAGTGAAGATTTGGCGGGTTTGTTTGAAAAAAGCCTGAGTTTCTGGCGGATTATAATGCCCATCACCGACCCAGTCGGTAAAAACAAGAAAAACCGCAAAAAACTGAACGGTCTTATCGAGCAAACCAAAGATCTGGTACAAGCATTGAACGACCAGTTCAGCCACAGTCAGCAACCGGAATATCGCAGTCAATACGACGCGTATTCTTATGCCGACTCTGAGGAAAACTGATTAAGTAGCGGGCATCGTGATGGAAATCTTCAGACATTATTTCCCGCTGTGCTGGTTCAATGTCTCGGTCTTGGACCTGCCCAGATCGACGCGCTTTTTTAAAAACAATGCGATTTTTTATTTTATCGCCGTGTTTTTTATTCAATTCAACATGTCGGATGACATTGATTCGGTCTTTGAAGTATTGCTGGAGACCTTGCTAACCCTGGGCTTTATCGCACTGGTGTTACTGCTGAACGGAACCTTTAACACCTTCATACAAGTCGCGTCGGCTATTTTGTTTTGTGAAAATGTCGTCGCGATCTTTCTGATTCCTATCGTGTTTTGGGTGACCGTAGCGGAAGATACGCCCAGCTATGCAACCCTGGCTTTGTTTTTTCTATGGGACATGGCAATCGTCGCGCGGATCTTTAAGGATGTATTGCAAGTGAATACCCCGGCCAGTCTAGTGGTGTCTTTATTTTATTTTTTAACCACTTACGGCGGCGCTTACGGCATCTACAGCCTAGTGGGCGGCTGAGGCCTCCGGTTTAACACCGTAATAATTGGACAGCACATCGTAGGCGCCTTGCACGCCGGCAACCATTGCCGCTTTCAAAGGCAAACAAGCACCGCTCCATTGCTTGATCTTGCCATCGAAATAAAACGCCCATTCGCCCTGCCAGCAATCACCCTTCTTAGCAATGCGACCCGCCATCACCGACGTCACCTCATAGCGGGCCGACACGGCCAATAAATTGCGTGAATCAGCTCCCAGCACTTCACTTAGTGAGATTTTTTGCTGTTCTTCCAAATCCAGCATCGGAAATATCATCGGTACGCCCTTAATTTTCGACGCAAACGCCAATGCACTTTCCAACTCAGGCATGCTGTCAGCGTTGTAAAACCGCCGCCCCTCTTCGTCATCGACAACCAGCCACACCAGGGTTTCCGGCCGAATTTCACTCCAGATACCCACTTGGCTTTTGCGCATGACTTCCATCAATTGATCTTCATCAAACTGCACTCTAAGCAAGCGCGCGTCGGTATCAGGCAGTTCATCGGCGGAAATCAAGGAAAATTGCGATTGCTTGACGTAGTTCTGCGCACTGGACAAAGCCTGCTGCACTACCGGAATTTTGGAAATATCCTCTGACACCAAGACCCGACTGAGAACGGCATACATGGCCTGCTTGATTGCTTGCGTCCTATCCTCCGCGGATTGGCTGTTGGCGATCAGTTCAATCTCATACAAACCTTTTACTTCGACAGCCTCCGCTATTGGGCAATTGCACAACAACCCCCACAAACACAGGCTAAAAAAACCCGATTTACCCTTCATAAAAACCTTGACCACAAGCCTACCCTGACAGTGCATTAATGGGAACTATAGTACAATATCGGTCGTTTCAACCTTAACTTTAACGAGAGACTGACATTGAGCGAACAACAACAAGACCGCCTGAATTATAAAAGCGCGGGCGTCGATATTGAAGCCGGCAACGCTTTAGTCGAACGCATCAAACCCATCGCGGCCAAAACCCGTAATGCGGGCGTCATGGCCGGTTTAGGCGGCTTCGGTTCACTGTTCGAATTACCGCTGGATCGCTATAAACAGCCGGTGCTGGTCTCCGGCACCGACGGCGTCGGCACCAAATTGAAATTGGCTTTGGATTTAAACATCCACAATAGCGTCGGAATAGATCTGGTGGCCATGTGTGTGAACGACATCATCGTCCAGGGCGCTGAACCGCTGTTTTTCCTGGATTATTTCGCCACCGGTAAACTGGAAGTCGATACTGCCGCCAGCGTCATCGAAGGCATAGGCAAAGGTTGCGAGCAATCCGGCGCGGCGTTGGTTGGTGGTGAAACGGCGGAAATGCCCGGCATGTATGCCGATGGCGATTACGACTTGGCCGGCTTTTGCGTCGGCATCGTCGAAAAAGACCGCATCATCGACGGCAGCCAGGTCAAAGCCGGCGACAAACTGATCGCCCTCGCCTCGTCCGGCCCGCATTCCAACGGTTATTCGCTGATTCGGAAAATCGTCGCGCGCAGCGGCTTGGCTTGGTCTGATGATGTCAACGGCAAACCACTCGGCAAAACTTTGCTGACTCCAACCCGTATTTACGTCAAGCCCTTACTGGAACTCCTGAAAACCGTGCCGGTACACGCAATGGCCCATATCACCGGCGGCGGCATTACCGAAAACCTGCCGCGCGTGCTGCCCAACGGCCTGAATGCCAGTGTCCAGCTTTCCGCCTGGCAATTGCCGGAGATTTTCGTTTGGCTACAACAACAAGGTAACGTGGAACTAGCGGACATGCTGGTCACCTTCAACTGCGGCATCGGCATGATTGTCTGCGTCGCCGCAGAAGACGAAGCCGCTACGCTGGAAATCTTGGCACAGCAAGGCGAAACTGCCTTCAGCATCGGCGACATAATCGCCGGCGACGGCAAACCACACGTAATCTACTCCTGACTCTGAAAATCCTCCGCCATGTCTGAATCCACAGGCATGGCGTTAAAAATTCTCCCGTTTCACCAACGATCAAGTCAACACCAATAAAGTCATTTCCTGATCAGTCAGTTGCCAACTGCTTTAAAGCAAGCCACCTCATGTCGCCATTCCCAAAGAAATTACTAAGATATTGAACTACGGTGATTAAGTTCTGCGACAAACGCAGCCCCCACTAGAGCATAAAAAGAGAGGTATGTTGTTGATTCCATTCTTGGTGAGTTTGCTTATCCAAGATCGGAATCAACTGGTTCAGAGCTTCCTTAGATCCGCTGATAAATTAAGCTTTGCGACGAACACCCAAAAAACCTAACAATCCGGAACCGAACAACCAAACCGCGCCAGGGACTGGCACAGCCGCTACCGCAGCGCCTGATACCGTTACCATATCAAAACGCCAAGTGCCGGTAGAGCCATAAGTACCAGTTGGAGAAGATGCCGCGTATGCACTTGTTGAAGGCGCGAATGCCGCTAAGACACGAAAGCCGAAATTCGCATTGTTGGCTACCCCTGCGATACTGCTTAAATCGACTGAACGGCCGTTGAACCAAGTATCGCCTGTTGCGCCGCTAAACAAGGCAAAATCAGTCCAGGTACTACCGTCCGTAGTGTATTGCACTTGCTCATATTTAGAAGACGTATTGCTGTGGCGTAAGTCGTAACTAACCTGAATGTTATTGAAACCCACAGTGCTAACCAGATACCGCGTACCGCGGGTTTTATTGCCGGCACCTTGAGCGGCGTAACTGGTGGTATTCCAACCACTGTCATCGCCTATCGCCGGGTCGGATGAACCGCCACTCGCATCGCCGCTAGCAAAAGTTGCTGTGGTGCCTCCTACCAGCGAAGCCGAGCCGCTACCGATGCTAGGGGCGCCTGTGCCGGTACCGGTGGCAGCATCAGCAGGATTCGAGTTGAAATTCCATTGCGTAATTACAGCCGCTTCCGCGCCGGCGCTTACAGATAGAGCCACTAGCGCGCTAGCCATCATCATTTTTTTGTTCATGTTTGGATTCTCTTAATTATTGGTGGTCAAGAAGACATTTCCGGACTGCTTATGTGGCCCGGAAGACTGCCCATCACAAAAAAGCCCGACATGAAGCCGGGCTTTTGATCAATCAATTTGGGAACAATCCCTGTCCCCCTAAGCAATCAGGCTTTACGGCGACGCAGACCGATCATGCCGGCAATTGCTGAACCGAACAACCACACCGCGCCAGGTACCGGTACTGGCGCAGCGGTCAACTCAATAGTGCGATCAATGCCATCAGCTGGATGCTGCACGTTGATATACGCTTTGTTTGGATTGAATTTGTCGAAATACAAACCGGTGCTTTCAGCACCTTGAGTAGTCAAACTGATCCATTTGGCGATGGACTCGGCAACCCCGTCACGATCTGCATCCTTGGCAAACCATACATCTTCCACACCACCATCTTGATCTTCAATGATGTAAATATTGCCTTCGGCATCAATAGCCAAGTTATCGGCATTTTTGAATTCGCCGCCTGCCGCCAAACCAGTCGCCAAATCGATAGTGTTGCTGTCGGCAAACAGTTTGACTTCGCTAGTGCCCAGGTCAATAGAATAAACGCGGCTGCGGCCGGTGCCTTGGTTGCCGTCGGTGTCTGAATCAGTAGTAGTGAAGTACAAAAATTGGTTACCGTTGTCCAAATTTTGAATTTCCATGTCTTCAGGGCGATTAAAGCCTGTACCTTTTACGGCGGCATTATCGGCGCTGACGCGGCCGTCGATAGTGCCGTCGCCAAGCTGCGCGGAAATGCCGGCTAAAACACCACCGTTGACATCGGTAATAGCTTCCCATGTTGATGCGCCGGTGATAGCAGGGCCGGTAGTACCTTCAAACTGGGCTCCTGCACCCACTTTTAAAGCAAATGTTTGCCCAGCGGCAAAAAAGCTGTCGCCGCTAGTTGCAAATGGATTGGCCGATACGTATTTGTATACAGACCCACCGTTCAATTCGTCAACAAAATACAAGTTGTTGTTTTTGTCGAACGCCAAACCTTCGTGAGAAACGCGCGGCAGAATGGAACGTTGGATAAATGTACCGCCATTCGCCGCCGCAGTGGTGGCATTGGTCACTTCAAACAAACGGCCTTTGCTGCTGCTTGCACCCCAAGACTCTTCAGCCGTCAAATAACCGCCCCATGGTGTCCACAAAGAAGCATCGCCGGAAACAAAACCTTGTGTACCTAGCGCCACGATAGTGGTCGTGCGCGAGTTGTAGTTATTATTCCAGAGATCGATACGTTGGACGCCCGCGGAACCGGTTTCGAACGGCATGAACAAATAGCGGCCGGCGTCAGGACCGGTTTCGTTGGCGGCTATCATGTCCCAGCTACCTGAGTTAGAACCTGGCACCAAGGTGTTTTGGGTCTTACGGTCGGCGATGGTTTGTTGAGTAAAATTGGGCGAAGACAATTTATAAGGTGTTGCTGAACCAGGGTTAACAGGAATCGTATTGCCTGTCATTGGCGTAAAATTGTCGAATTCGGTAGAAGCCGCTTGCGCAGTCAAAGGTGAAACGACAGCGGTAACAGCTGCGGCAATCAGAGTTAATTTAAAAGCTTTCATAAAAAAGTCATTCCTAAAGCAAAGTCGGTTAATTGTTTTTGGTCTTGCGCAAAAATCTGCCTCACAGAATTTGCAGAAAGAATGTTAACCAGCGCTCAAGAAATTAAAGTTGCAGTTCTGTTAAGTTTTCATGACATGTAATACGCCGCTAGTACCCATTCTGGTGCGACTAAAATTACCTTGTCTACTCTCCCTGGCAGCCACTCCTGCTCTTCAACCTAGGGGCTGTTGCCATTTTGGATCGATAACCTTGAAATTGAGCTGCTCTGCCTGATTGATTGAGCTTTTCAATCAAAAGACAAGCAAACTATGCCGCGACAAATGTTTACGGATGAATACTGGAATAAATTCAAAGCCATCCTGTTGAGCGTGAGGATTTACGACAAGCCGACGCTTCGGCAAACGGTAGAAGGTATTTTTTATCGCATGCGAATCGGCTGTCCTTGGCGAGATCTGCCGGCAACATTTGGCAAGTGGAATGCCGTGTATAAGCGATTCAATGCCTGGTCGCTTCAAGAAAAACTGATGGGTATCTTTCAGGAGCTGGTTGTGGATCCGGATTTGGAGTGGACATTCATTGATGGCAGTATTGTGAAAGCACATCAGCATAGTAGCGGCGCAGCCCATGAACGGGAAACGGCGATCGGAAAATCGGTAGCGGGTAACACCACCAAAATCCATATGGCCGTGGATGCCTGCGGACTGCCCATTCATTTCTCGGTCACGGGCGGCGAAGTCCACGATTGTAAAGAAGCACCCGAATTAGTGGCGAAGCTTCCCTTAGCTATATGATTGCTGACAAAGGCTATGACAGCGAACCCTTACGGATTCAAATTCGTGAGAAAGGTGCTGAGCCAATCATACCAAGAAAGCAGAATTCAACCATTGGCAATGATGCTGTGGATTGGTGCCTCTACAAGTATCGCCACCTAGTTGAAAATGTGTTTGCGCGGCTGAAACATTTCAGAGCCATCGCGACGCGGTATGACAAACTGAAACGCAATTTTGAAAGCGTCATCGCTTTGGCTTGCGCTTTTATATGGTTGCCCATGTAAAACGGCAACAGCCCCTAGCAGATACCAAATTCCCGCGATGCCTAGCGACAAAAGCCGTGCCCACCACGGACTCAGCATGGCCATTAGGCTACAAGACGCTCAAGAGCGGATATTCGCAGTCATGTCCCTAACAAAAGTTTGGCGTAACAAATCCGAACTGACGAAAACTACTTATTTTCTCTGTTTTGCCCAAGAAACAGAAGTGGTCCCATTGGTTTGAACAGGAAATCGGCGATTTAAAGTGAAATCCCTGCCATGGTTTAGGCGGCCAACTTGAGGGTTTGCAAGCCATCGTTATACGCTTGATGCGGCGTTTTTCGTTTCAAACTGGAATGTGGTCGCTCGTGGTTATACCACTCGAAATAATCCAGGATTGAAACGCGGGCTTGGCCGACGGAATCGTAAGCATGCAGGTAAACCCGCTCGTATTTGACCGATCGCCATAGCCGCTCGACAAACACATTATCCCGCCAAGCGCCCCGACCATCCATACTGAGCAGGCAGCCCTGGCCTTTCAC
Source organism: Methylomonas fluvii (assembly GCF_014850975.1). Taxonomy (GTDB): domain Bacteria; phylum Pseudomonadota; class Gammaproteobacteria; order Methylococcales; family Methylomonadaceae; genus Methylomonas; species Methylomonas fluvii. The sequence continues at coordinate 626,894 of NZ_JACXST010000002.1, forward strand.
GGTATCGACAAACGCCTTGGCGGTAAACTGGCTGCCTTGGTCGGTATTGACGATGTCCGGCCTGCCGTAGTGCTTGAAAGTCTGTTCCAGCACGTCCACCGCATGGCAGGCTTCCAGGGTAATCGCGACCTTGGCAGCCAAGACTTTGCGAGTGGCCCAGTCGATGACGGCCGTTAAATACGCGAAGCCTTTGGCCAGCGGAATGTAGGTCGTATCCAGGGCCCAGACTTGATTGGCACGGTTGATGGTCATGCCGCGCAGTAAGTAGGGATGGATTTCGTGACCTGGCATCTTCTTACTGGTATTGGGCTTGCAGTACACCGCTTCGATGCCCATTGTCTTCATCAAGGTTTTCACCTGCTTGTGGCCGACCTGGACGCCTCGCAGATTCAGCTGATCCCGTAACTGGCGTGCCCCCATGAACGGGTGTTTCAGGTGCAGCTCGTCGAGTCGGCGCATGATGTCCAAATCGCGTTCCGAAACCGGCTTAGGCAGGTAGTACACACTGCCGCGACTGATGCCCAATAGCGTGGCCTGCCGACCAATCGGTAACTTGGCTTGACGGTCGATCATCGCTTTGCGCTCAGCAATCCCGCCTTGTTGAGCGCGCCCTCTACCCCGCAGGGCACAAGTAAAAAATCGTTTTCCAACGTCAGTTGGCCGATTTTCGCATGTAGGGCTTGCAGATCGACCGGCGGCGACTCTGGCTCCGTGGACTTCCCAAACACCTCGGCAGCCCGCTCGCTCAGCTGTTTCTTCCAATCGACAATCTAATTTTGATGAACCTCGAATTCCTGGGTCAATTGGGCCAGGGTTTTATCCCCAGCCAAGGCCGCCAGGGCCACTTTGGCCTTGAAGGCCGGTGAATGTTTTCTTCTCGGTTTTTTGGACATCTTCTGCTCCATTGCTTTGTCCTCGCGGACGTTCAAAAGTAGCAGGGTTTTTCACTTAACCGGTTGTTCAATTTTTCGGCACCACCTCTAAACCTCCGCGAGTTGGCATGTGCAGAACGGCACATCATCAAATATTTCCGGAATACAGAACTGCTTTAGTTGCCTTGCGGCTTTCAGAATGCGGTAGAAGGTCGATTCTGACGCCAGATAAATGCCTTGGTCGGCCAGGCGCGGGACAATCTGGCTGGGCGGCAGATCGGCAAACTCAGCCGAATTCGCGACGGCCAAGAGGTGACTCCGCTCGGCATCGTTCAAGGCATGCGACGGCGTATCGTGCCGTTGCGGCCGGCGGTCTTCCGTCAATGTTTCACCGGCCTGCCAACGTTGCAAGGTGCGCGGGCTCAGGCCCAGTACGGCACAGGCTTGATCTTGGCGAGCACCGGCCGCCGTGGCCTCGGTGACCGAGTCGATCAGTTGCTGGCGCTGCGGAAGGGAGGTCATTCGACCTCGCCCCCCAACAGCGCCCGCACCTTTTCTTGTGCCCTGTGGGTATTTGCAGGATCAACAAGGCAGCGGCTTCGGCCAATGCTTTCTCCTTACGCTGGAGTTCGCGTGCCAGACGCTGGTTCTCGGCCTTGAGGCTACGCAGATTCTGGCTTTCTTCGCGATCAGGACGCATACTGGCTGAGGCGCAAAACTCGCTTTGCCACTGCGCCAGTTGATGGGTAAATACGCCACGCTCCCGGGGTAATCCCCCCATTTTGAATTCAAATAGGTATTGGGCAAGCCATTCGTAACGCACCGTTCGGTTGTAACGTTCAACGTAGGCATTCTGTTGCGGCTTGCCCGGTTGGATATAGTTAATCTGGATACCCTGTTGCTCGGCCCAGGTTTTTAGAATCTCGCTGATATATTCCGGTCCATTGTCACAGCGAATGGCGTCAGGCTTTCCACGCCACTCGATGATGCGATCCAATGTGCGGGTGACCCGCACAGCCGGTAACGAGAAATCCACTTCAATGCCTAAACCTTCCCGATTAAAGTCATCAATGACGTTGAGCAAACGGAAAGCCCGCCCGTCAGCCAGTTGATCATGCATGAAATCCATCGACCACACGGCATTGATGTGATCCGGGACCGTCAAGGGTTGCGGGGTTTCCCGTACCAAGCGCTTCTTGGGCTTGATGCGCAGGTTGAGTGCCAGGTCCCGGTAAATCCGATAGACCCGTTTGTGATTCCAACGAAAGCCTTTCACGTTGCGCAAATATAAAAAACATAATCCAAATCCCCAGGTACGGTGCGTGGCGGTCAGGCGTAGCAGCCAGTCGGCAATTTCGGCGTTTTCAGTCGAGCGCTTTGACCGATAGCGATAACCGCTCGGGCTGATGCCTAAAGCCGCACACACCAACCGAAGACTGGCCCGCTTGGCCTGAATCAGGGGTTGCGCCATCTCGCGGAGGCAAGATGGCGTTAGGCCTTTTTTTCCAGGGCTTCCTTGATGATTTCGGCCTTCAGCCGTTCTTCGGCATACATTTTCTTCAGCCGCCGGTTTTCGTCTTCCAACTCTTTTAGGCGAGCCATCAGGGACGCATCCATGCCGCCATATTTGGAGCGCCATTTGTAAAACGTGGCAGAGCTAACGCCGTGTTCACGACAGATCTCCGGTACGGGCGTGCCGGCTTCCGCTTGCTTCAATATCGCCAGAATCTGGCTGTCACTAAATCGTGAGGTCTTCATGTAAAACTTCCTTCGTCTGTTACGAGAAAATTCTACTTTTAAACGCTGCTTTTTTCAGGGGGGATTACCGTTGCTCCATGTAAAAAATCGGGGCTAAGTATAAACGCTAATCAAAACTACGCTGGATCAAAAATATGCTGGCAATTAAGGGTTGGCACGATAAGCGTGCCAACCTCCAACGTCAATTCTAGTCGGATTCCTTAAACCCTACCGTCTTAAACATCCCGCGAACATCGTCCAAAATTGCCTTGTCCCGCTCGATGATCGGGTCGATGATGTAGGACAGTTCCAAGGGTACATTGCCGTACCACCATCCAAATTGATCAGACATAGAAACCCAGTTCCGACCGTATTTCACAGCGCTACACCACCGACTGGCGCGAGTTGGCCTGCGTCAGCTGCAAATAAACCTAGCGTATATCAACTCGGAAACTTTCACTAAAACCAGCTTTCCCGCGTGTTTCAATTTCCCTTCATCCTAAAAATGCGGGAAAACCATGCAACCGGCGAGCGACCGATTCCAATTCCAAGAAAAAGCAGACATTGTTAAAACATTTGGTCAGCGCATGACCATAGCCCGCGAAATGTGCGGGTTGACCGGACTGGAAGCCGCCGAATTACTTGGTTACGCCAATTCTTCCAAGCTCAGCAAGATCGAACATGCCAGCGACCCGGAGACAATTCCGGCTTTCCTGCCATACAAGGCCGCAATCGTATATCAGGTCAGTCTTGATTATTTGTTCGGTCTGTCGTCCGACTGGCAGCGCGACCCGGTGATTGCCCAAGAGCAGCAGATTAGGCGAGCGCTTGAAAAGGTCTCCACGGACGAGAGCAACGCTATCCGGGATCTGTTTGAGCAGCTGACGATTGTCGAACAGGCAGCCACGGTCGCATTTAACCGATTTGGGGAAATCAAGCGAATCGTCAACCGCTTCCGCGAAATCAATCCGGAGTTCGACGAACTGAAACTGGGCGCCAAACTGCTCAGAGTCGTCGAAGAAACCCATTCGGAAGTCCTCGCAATTGGGCGGAAATTGGCGGGTTATCATTCATCAACCCAATACAAAACGTAGTTTCTTCAGCCCCTAAAGGGTAACCCCATGCCAAATACCAAAAAAAACGCGGGCGGCCGGCCTACCGCATTCAAACCGGAATTCATCGACTAGGCGTACAACTATTGCCTCCTGGGCGCCACCGATGCGCAACTAGCCGGATTTTTCGGCGTGAGCGAGAAGACAATCAACGCCTGGAAAAAGCAGGCGCCGGAGTTTGCGGATTCCCTCAAGCGAGGCAAAACGCTGGCAGATGCGCAAGTCGCCAATTCGTTGTTCCAGCGCGCGACCGGCTACAGCTGCCCTGAAACCAAAGTCAACATTGCAGATGGCCAAGTCATCTTGACCGATGTTACGAAGCATTTCCCACCGGATACAACAGCGGCAATATTCTGGCTGAAAAACCGTCAGCCCGATAAATGGCGCGACAAGGTCGAGGTCAACGGTTCACTGAAGCTGGATAAAGAAACGCTGGACATGATCGAAACCCAGTTTGTCACCAAAATGGCGGCCGCACACGAACGCCAAAAAGCGGTATTGGCTGAACGTGAGGCAAGGCCCGAAGCAGAGTAACCAGGCTTATGGCGAAGGCTTCGATCTTCCAAGATCCCCGATACCTCGAATTTGTTGAACGCTTCCACGCCGACCCGCTTAGATTTGCGGTCAGTGTTTGCGGCATGTCGCCATCGTTCGACCAGGAGGACCTGCTTTACGCTATTTCCCCACCCAATGCCAAGGTGTCGGTGGTGTCCGGCACCTCGACCGGCAAGACGGCGGCATTCGGACGGATAGCCTTATGGCACCTTCTGTGCCACCCGGTCGCGGTGTATGAGGGAAAGGTCGAAATTGGCTCGAACACCTACATCGGCGCGCCAAGAATCAATCAGGTTGCGGACGGTGTTTGGAAGGAGATGAACGACGTTTATCTCGCCATCGCCAACGGGCCATATGGCTGGATAAACGACTACTACGAGATTACCAAAACTCGAGTAGCGGTCAAGGGCTTTGAAGATCAGTGGTTTATTACCCAAGTCGCCATGCAGCAAGGTCAAGCCATTGGCGTGGCCGGCAAGCACCGCTACTGGCAGCTGATCATCATTGACGAGGCGGCCGGCGTATCGGACGACCACTTCGACGTTATTGATGGTACTCAAACCCAGCCTGGAAACCGCACGTTGATGGCGTCTCAGGGCGTGCGCAATGCCGGCCGGTTTTATGAGTCGCACCACAACCTATCGCGGGAAAATGGTGGATCGTGGACTGCCTTACGCTTCCGTTCCGAGCGGTCGCCATTTGTCACATTGCAATGGCTCAAGGATCGTGCAGACGAAACGGGCGGGCGAGAGTCAATTGAGTATCGCATTCGGGTACTGGGCCTGTTCGCCGAGGATTCTGGCAGCAACCTGCTTACTCGGGTTGAACTGGAGAGAGCGTTCGACCGCGGGCAGATTATCCGCGACGATGAAGCCTATGGATTAATGGTGTTGTCAGACGTTGGCTTAGGCGAATACCGCGACGAGTCGGTCGCCATTATTGCCAAGGTCATTGGGTATGCTGACTTTGGCCCGGACGCGCGCCGAGTCGAATACATTGAAATCCCATACTGCACCAACAGCAAGAACGAAATCATTTTTGCTGGGGATCTTGCCAATCTGGTCGGTAAGATGTCGAACGCTACGCTGATGGTCGATAACGGCGGCGTGGGCGCGACGGTGAATAAGCTGATCGAGTTGATGGGTGTGCCGGTGGTGAAGGTTAACTGGGGCAAGCCTTGCTTCAAGAAGGAATACCAGGACCGGTTTTATAACCAGCGGGCTTGCGCCATGGTCCGTATGCGAGACGCCATCAAGGCGGGCCGGGTATCGTTCCGGATGAACGTCGACCGAAAGTTGAAAGAGAAGATACTGCTACAGGGCGCCAGGTTGCCTTACCACTTTGCCGAGGCCGGTGGACTTCGGTACGTGATGGAGAAAAAGGAAGTGATGCGCAAGAACGGAATCAAGTCGCCCGACATATTCGACGCCAAGTCGTTTGCATTTCTGGAGGACGCGGTTTACATGGTGTCGGAGAATGCCGGCAGCGGCGTTACTTCGGCGGTTGAGAGCGCCAAGGCTGCGGCCGAGGCGATGTTTGCGGATGTGGAGTGATGATGCTTTGACCGAGCTGCTCTTCGCAGCCTAAAAACGTAAATCCCGGAGTTGATAAACGTAAAGCAGAATCAGCAATCGACCAGTTCATGGCGCCTCGTGTGTTGATATGTCCCTGGATTATGGTAAATTGGAGTTCTGCTAGGCGCTCTTTCCTTCACCACTGGCTTCATGGTGCTCGGATTGCAAGGCAGGCTGTATGCCAGAATCAGCGGGATGTGAGTGCGCAGTATCCCAAAAAAGACGTTTACCGGCTAATTCGTCCGTGGCTCTTGACCACGGTAGCGGGTTAGCCGGTTTCTTAATCTGATTTAGCAGGTTCGAGCAGTTCTTGACCGCTCGCTAACAATCCTGGCCTTTTATCATTTCAATCATTACGCGGTGTTTGATGTCATGGCAATGGTTTTCAAGGGCTACCGCCCACGTATCGCGATGCAGATGGCAAACGGTGACAAGGAGCTATCAAGGTGGCTCGGTTCCGCTACTTACGCCAAAACTAGCAATGGTTACTGGATGGCTTGGCATGCGAACGCGACAGATCGTTTTTTGGTACTGCCGCCCGAAGGCTCAGACGACAAGGAATGTCACTGGATTGAAAGCTGGGAGGGCGATTATACCGTTGACATGGCCTTCGACTACGTTGAATCCGGTCGCTTTGATCGAGATGAGCCAGCGGTCCTTAATCTATTCATCGAAGACCCGGTAACGGGCGAGTGGCGTTAAGTCACAACTGGTGACATTGTTGAAGGCCGCGCACCGCCGCGGCTTTTTGCTGTCTGCTCTTCCCGCCGATTGCAAAGTTTCTGAATCGTTACAGCCGGATTTCTGGTCATTAGGAATGCGAACTACCGGCCAAAACCCGCCGCTCGGAGTAGCTATCCAATTTTAATAATTAAGGCATCATGTAACCCAATCGGCTGTCCGGTATTCGGCTAGCAAATTGACATTATCAATGCCCCATCACCTGGAGCCAATCCGTTGTTCAGCCGTTTTAGGCCGCCAGCTCTCAATGCGAGCCGAGTCGGTTGCCAGCCAACTATTCAGCCGCTAAAAGGGGCAGACCCGAGATGGAATCCGGGTCATCCGTTTGCTTTTAGGTTTACCTTTATTCCCACTACGACTCATATAGAGCCCATTTCACTTTGCCTCCCGTGGGCTAACTTGAGACGCTGACACAAAAAACTCGATGATATCCTGAGTACGCTCGGGCCAATGTGAATGGATTTGATCACCTTCACAGTACAACGTTTTTACGCCCCCGGCACACCCTGAATAAGAGGAGCAACCATTTGCGATTTTATCCGGAATAGGATCACATTTATTGCAAGCCGCCCACCAACCCACCGCTTGCTGACCATAACCAGGAAACAGGCGATCCTTGCTGCTGTGCATAACCATAACCGGCAAGGGTTCAGGGCATCTGCGGTCGCGTAAATCATCATACGCAACCCCGGCTGCGCTCGGCGCAATGGCACGTGGGATGTGTCCTGTGCCAGTCATAAATGCTAATGCCATCGCCGAAGTTCCTCCATCGGAATGTCCGGTAACATAGACTTGTTTTTCATCAATACACCATTTTTTAGCCATTAAACTGGGAATGGTGCCTAATTCTACGGTAGTGCTGGGCGATAATTCCGGATGATCCGCATAGGCCACGATGAAACCGGCTTGGGTCGCAGGAAAAGTGAACCCTGTTGTTTTTTCGGTTTTAGCCCGATTCGATCCCGCCGGAGAAAATACCAGTAATAGTGGGTGGGCAACGGATGCATCATAATTGGCTGGTGCGCGGACATTGTATTTGATGCCGTTTTCGGTTTCTTCGCCATAAGTCTCTCCAGCGTCTCCACTGAGTTGATCGGCTTTGCAAAGACGTTGCAGCATCTCAGGCCGATACACGGCTTGCCCCAATTCTACCGAGTCGCCACTATGATCCATCAAAAGCATGACAACCATAATTAATATCGGTAACCCGAATAGCACTTTCTGCCAAGAATTAATTCTTAAAAGATAAACCCTTAATTGAGTCATATTCATAATAATATTCCCCCTAAGTTCGTTTGACTCGCCTGTACCATTCGATCATGCCTCAGGTGAGTGATTGAGTGCTTCCTTATTCGCTAACTTCAGTAATATATAAGCCAGCAACAGCAAGCTTCCGATCATCACAATCTGCAGCATATAGCTTTTTCCCGGAACCGATTCTAGGCCAACAGAGAACGGAATATGAGTATCAAGACGCTTATCCTTGTCGACAATAGCAATGTGAGCCAAATAATTACCAGCACCATACTGACTAAAATCGACCAAACTATCGAAAGTGCCGTTTTTAACTTTTTTCGGCTGCTGATAAAAAACCCTTTGCCCTTCAGGTTCTTTGGTGATTTCGAATTCCACGCTGACATTGCGCAGACTTTTACCTTCGTAGTCGAACACCAAATTAGTTGGGCCGATCTCGGGAATGATGCTGCAATATTCCCGATCCCCTGACAGAGTGGGGGTATAGGCCGTGAAATGGACTCGTTCAAAACCAACCCTCGTAACGCAAGTATCGGCCTCGTCAGGCGCACCGCGATGCGCTTGGGCAATAGTCGGCATTAATCCGATCCAAAAGACAACAGGCAGCAAACGCAGCCACCTAATGCGCTTATGAACCATCTTCTTTAGTCTGTTGATAGAGTTAGACATTGATTTGCTCCCTCTGTGATTATGTTAAATCCGATGGTCGGTTTAGAAATCAAAGGTTTCCACCTCGGAGATCAGAAACAACGGCTCACCACCGCTAGAAATCTCAACGGCATGCTGAGCTGTTTCTTGACCGCCTGGTGAATTCAGACAAGCCTTTAATTCAGCGAGTGATGGAAAATAAACCTCGGCAATCCGATGAAAATGCGCTGCGGATTTGTCTGCATTGGAAAGAATCAATGAGGCGACAAATCGTGTTTTGCCGACCAGCTTTTCCACAGCCATCGGCACATGCTCATCAGCATATCGACGTTCAAACGTTTTTAAATCTGTTGGCGTAGGGTACATTACGATTAATTTTGCGGATTTCATAGGAATTTTGAATATTTATGTGACTGGGTGACTATATTAAATAATGAGTTATGGCAACTGTAAAATACATATTTTCTATAGAATAATAGGTTTTTCCTATGTGAAAAGGAGCAAACTATGGAAATGCAACAAATTCGCTATTTTCTGGCCGTCTGCGATAACGGTTCGTTCACTCGCGCTGCACAAGCAACCTATGTGGCCCAACCCTCGCTGACGCAAGCAATTAAGAAATTGGAAGATGAACTTGGCGGTGAGCTATTTAGCCGAGACCGTAGCGGATGTCGGTTGACGGCTTTAGGACGTTTGATCGAACCTTCGATACGCGAAATAGTGCGCAAGACGCAAGCCGTCAAAGCAGAGGCTGTGCGTTTCAGCCGCTTAAATACTGTTCCACTTCGCATCGGAGTGATGACGACAATTGCCGCACACCATTTAAGTCCATTCTTCGCTGACTTTCAGCAAGAACGCCCACATGTAGAACTGGAATTAGTCGTCGACAGTGAATGCAATCTATTGAATCAACTTGATGAAGATGGCTTGGATTTAGTTATCAGCGCACCAACATCCTTACCGGCAGGGCATTACCAGTCTTTAAAGCTTTACGAAGAACGCTATGTCGTTGCCTTCAACGACAAACACCGTTTCAATCAAATGCAACACATTGATTTAGCAATCATACAAACTGAACCTTACTTGGATCGCCTGAACTGTGAATTGCGTGAAACACTGAGGAGTGTGTGTCAGGGTCGGCAGGTCAACCTTTATGCTGCCTATAGAAGTAATAGCGAAGAGTGGATACTGAGTATGGTACGCGCCGGCATCGGTGTTGCGCTAATGCCGGAATTCACCATTACCAAAAATGCAGATAAGATTCGAGTTCGTTATCTGTCAGATCCGGAAATTCGTCGCACAATCTGCGCTATATTCCCACCCTCATCGGCCGCAAAACCCGAAGTGGCAGAAGTATTGAAAAGTCTGCGGATGGGTTTTTAAAAAATCACAAGTTAGATCAGTTTGAAATGGGCAATTTGCAGTTTCGCACGCTCCTCACCAATAACGGCCCACTCTTCACTCCAATCAAATTGAAAGGCTTCGCCGGGGGGCAAACTGCAAGGGAATGTAGGTGTGCCTGCTGGCCTGTTGCTGACGCGCGAGCTGCGTCCTCCTGCTTAAAATAAACAGGATAGTGATTAAACGTGGGTCAATTTTCGACGCAAATTAGGCCGATTGTGTGAGGTCACCAACGGCTGCTTTGTAGTCCTCCAGTTTGCAAAATCTGGCTTTGGCTGAGTGGCCGGTTTGGAGAAGCGTGACAGGCCGTTTTGGGTCGTTAGCACCAGTTCACCACCCCGGAATAGCACCGACTTGGTAAGGTCTGATTGTCACGGACTCAGGTATTGCACGACCAATAGCGAGCAATACCAGAAGCCATGTCAGAAACGTTTAATTTATCCTTAGTTGATGCCACCCTCCCTTGCTTAATCTTTGATAAACCAGCCGCTTATATTGCTCTGGCTCCGGCGGGTCTTTCCGTTTATGCCGTCCTTGGTTGCAATACAAACACGCGGCAACGATATTACTCTGATCGGCCTTGCCACCTTCATGGTGAGCCTTTAAATGCTCTCCGGTGCATTGAAGTAGCTTCGCTTGAGCAGACGTTATTTTGTGTTTCGCGGCGAATTCTTCGACGCTGCTGGTCCACATCGGTTGACCACAATAAAGACAGTGGCCTGATTGACGGGAAAAAGCGATTGAGCGGGGTTTTATAAGTGATTTGCGACGTTGTGCCATGGGAGTCTCCGAGTTAACAAAAGGTTGCCCCCTGTCGCTCAAATGAGCACCCATGGGGAACCAGTCGAACTCTCGAACTGGCACAATAGGTATCCGCTTCGGTCTACCCACGCGAAAATTCTACAACTGTTGGCTTTAAGGATTCAATACTTTTTATTGCCAACACACGTCACTAAATAAATCTGATCGGGCCAAAATCCCAATTGAACATATTAGGGTTCAGAAGCCTTCCGGCGGGTTCAAGATCGGAAAACCGGGCAAAAACCGATATTCCCCACGCATAGTATGAGCACTCCTAATACAAATTGCGGAGTAGCTTATGTCGAAGAGAATATTGAAACAGCCGGAAGTGCTGGGAAAAACCAAACTCGGGGAATCATCCCTGAAGCGAATGGTTAAATCCGGCGCGTTTCCGGCACCAATAAGGTTGGGTGATGGTCGCTCGATTGGTTGGATCGAGTCTGAGATTGACGGCTGGATCGATCAAAAGGCTATTGAGCGCGATGCGGCCAATGCCGAGGCTGGTGCAGAATGAGTGCGTTAATCAATGAAAATCCTCTGTTCCAGCCGGTCCATTACGCGGGACAGATTTATTTCACTTCACAATACTTCCACCAGCAGTATCAAGCGAATAAATCGGTGGGAGGAAAGTACTCACAGCTTCAGCATTTCAACAGACTGATTCGTAACATTGAAACATATCCGGACTATGTGGTTCGTCGCGATATTGTCGAATTAACCAAAGAATCCGAAGCTGGTCCTGATTTTGGACCAGTTTTTAAAGCCAGTTATGGCAAGCCAATCATGCTGATAAACGCCACCGCTCAGGTAGCGCTGACTCACCATCTCGATGACGAGGTCAGTAAATTGATTTCTATTGGCGTGAACGCTAAAACAGCTCAAGACGGTTCAGCATTAGCGCCTCCGGCTTCGCCGCGAGACTACATCGCAGCAAACGAGGTGTTCACATCCAATTTGAGCGTTGCAAAGCTTATCTTCGATGGCAACCAAGCTATCCTGTCTGCAAACCGGGCAACCGCGAAGACCACCGGTGTGGATGTTTTGAGTAACCTTGGCGCGACCGAGCTAATTGCCGACACCAAGGAAGTTCTGCTTACCTCTACCGACATCGGCAAACAGCTCGGGTTGTCAGCCCAAAAGGTCAACAAACTGCTTGAGGATGCCGGGTTACAACAGCACTTACAATGTGCCAAGAATAAAAAGATCTGGGATTTAACCGCAGCGGGCGCCAAGTATGCCGAAGTGCTCGACACCGGCAAAAAACATGGTAACGGAACACCGATCAAGCAAAATAAGTGGTATAGCTCGGTGATCGGCTTAATTGCCCCCAGCAATGGCTAAGATGTTCGCAGCGGTGAACGTCACCATCATGGCGCGTGTAGCGGCGCGCCAGTTTTTTCGGTACATCGGTATTAAGCACCCTATCTTTCAGTCTGGTGAAGACGCGCCGGGCCGGCAACCACCAACTGGGGGATATTCATTCCAGCTGAAGGTTAAGCATCCGTAGTGGTCGGGTGCTAGTGTCTCGATTTATAGTGACCGGACTCCACCGACATATCCATAAACACCTGGTAGTGTTGTTCGGCCAGTGCTGCGTATTGCTGCGCTTGATTAACCAATTTCTGGCGCTTACAAGCCGAGCTCATTTGGTCGTATATCTGGAAATAATTCAGGTGCGCAAACTTTTGCCGGATAGCCGGGCTTTGACGGGGAGCCTCATTCTTGACGCGCTCTTCAACTTCATCCAGAAGCCGGTGAAATTCATTGATCGCTTCGTCAAATTGCCCGGCCTTGCTTAATGCGAGTGGCAGTCTTAGCCAACGCTCCATTGGGTAGATTCCGGGGTGCTCCCGTAACCATTCGGCATCCGCACGCAAGCGAGCTAAGTTAGTGGCAATATGGCTATTTCCCTTCGCCATCCTGCAGCCGTTCCCAAAGCGCCCGGATAATAACGCCACTTGCATCATCCGGATGAATGTCGGTGCCGCAAGCCGCCGCCAATTCACTGCCGGGGTTGTGTAGCCCAAACGCATTCCGGATCGCTACGCCGAGGCAAAAGTGGAACCCGACCAGTTCGTCTTCCTCCGCGCTGGCAACTGCCCGGCGCTCGGTATCGTTCATGATGAGCAAAAGCCGGTTAACGGCCTCGTAAACCGTGCGCGGCGTTCGCAATATCTCGTTATTGAGTGCTGACCAAATTTCAGTCAATTTGACCTTCCTTGTTGCCTGGCGGCTACTTAGGTTAAGTTGTCACGGCTTTGTCACAGGGTTTTCCACAGATGCTGGGGAGATAACCGACCAATCAAAGACCATTACGTCAGAAAATAAACTCAACCAAAGAAATATCTATTAATCGAAATAAATCAATTAATTGTAGCGTTTTGGAACATATCTTTAAACCTACCATCGATTGAATGATCTATTAGGATAGTCAGAAGAGAATAAAAGTAATGGGCCGTTTCGTCATTACTAAATGTAATTTCGTTACGGTCTAAAGCCAATACCAAGGCTTTAGTTACAACTTTTAGAGTCTCTTTAAATTCAAACGGATTTGTTGTGTCTAGTGTCATTTGCTTTGATAACTCATGTAATCTCGAAAGAGTTAAGCTCGTTAATAGATCCTGTGTTTCTGAATCTTTTGTATCCGTCATTTGATTTATCTCTTGTGATTGAAAAAATAGGAATAAAAGTAAATAGAGTAGCTATATCATTACCTACCGAAAGTCTCTAGGCAATATCCTCATTCACTTATTTGGTAAAAAAATTCCTTGACACCACACCAATACCCAGCCTAAGCTTTAACCGTGCCGACACATTCGGCGCCGGGCGTGGAAACCCGTTTATCGAGGCGTAAAAAACGCCACTGACCTTAGTGGTTTTTTTATGCGCGTCATTTTTGCATGGCTTTGCTATGCCTCTTTTATGGCGGGATTGTATGGGCGGCCGAAAGGCTGGCCGCGCCTCGATGCGGTATTTCCACCCCACTCAATCCCGTCGCCCGTGTTGTGGAAAACATCGGCGGCGGTTTTCATCTTTTCGAGGAATGCCGCTATGACCACCAAATTTTTCAACGAGGGCGAAACCGCCCGAGAAGCCACCGCCTTTGCCGCCGCTTTCAATGCTTTTTGCGATATTCAGCGCGCACAGGCTGTCCTTACACTGATCTTAGAAAGTTACGTCGAAGATATTTCAGACGAGAACGTCCGTAACTCGTTGTTTGTTGTGCAGAATGAGATGAATAGCGGGTTCCGCACCTTAGAGCTGTTTATCTGGCCCAAAGACAACCGCACCACCGATAAACCGCAAGAATTCACCGAGGTTGAGCGCTGGGCAGACAACCACCTGCAAGCCGCCGGCAACCTATACCGATTGTACGACAATGCCACCAAGGCAATGCTGGTCGAATTCGAGGCTGAATCGCTGGCAGACGCCAAAGTCAAAGCCGGCCTATTCCTTCGCGACAGTGCTAAAGGCGGTGCAGCATGAGTGCAAATACAGCAACCCCAAGGCTGGACAGTGTTTTTGAGTCAGCGCAACGCGCCCACGCCGTTGTGGAGCTGTTAATCGATGCCTGTTCCGCTCCCGCGTATGGAGAAGCAATCGTTTATTCGTTATGGGCGGTGGAACGTGAGATTAGAGAAATCAAAGCGGCTACGGACGCCATATTGCGGGACGAACCCCAAGACAGTTCAACGAAGCGCGAGATGGGAGGTACAACATGAATAACAACAAATTAGCGCTAGATCGAGAAGAATTCGCAGCTGCAATTTCAGTCAGCTTGAGAACTCTTGATCAAATGATAAAAGACGGGAAGGTTCCACCGCATTCTAGCAAAATACCAAAACATGTATGGCCAATCGCAGTGATAGATAAATGGTTACTCGAAGAGTACAACATGACCGTCAATGCAGTTGAGCCGGAAAAGAAACGCGGTCGTAAGAGGTTAGCACTATGAGCACCCTGACCATTGTAAGACAGATCCGTACCGGTGAAACCGTGATTGATGTGATTATGCAAGCTGCCGAGCGCGCGAGCGGTGTACTTGAGATGGTATTGCAGCACCTAATAAACGACCCCGAAACCGATCTGGATCTGTACCACGCCCTGTGCGCGGCCAATCGTGAAATGATGGATATTCAGGCGATCACCGAGGCGCATCAAAACGGCGAGTATGACCAGTTGGAGAGGCACTAGGCCGAGGAAAAACCGACTTATGCCGCCAATCCCGCTGAGGCCTACCCGGAAGTTGCCATATTGGCGAAGCTAATCGACTTTGCCAGAATCACTGCCGAACAAGCCGCGGGAATCGACGCCGAGTTGAAGAAATACCGGGCCGCAGCGGCAGTCAATGATTCTGCCACTGTTGGGGCGGGCCAGCCGGGCAAAGGATGTGTGAAATGAACTGGTATATACGATTTAAGCTTTGCATGATCGTTTTCAGGATTCGCGCGGCTATCATGAGGCGATATAGCCATACGCAACCTAAAATCATTAGGCGGCTAAGCTTGGCAGCGTTCGAGGTGGTGACTGGTCTTTATATATTCATGCGCTGGACGCGGGCCTAAGCTAAGCACCCCAGAATCAAGAGCCGGGAACCCCCCGGCTTTTTTGTGCCTACCCTACCGTCGAAAGATGATGGAAATTTCCACCATGATGAAAGATGGTTCAAATCTGAGCCATGTAAAACGCAGCATCGAAAGGCTTGCAGCGCGTAGCGTTATCGGTCCCGGGCCGGCATGACTGAACTGGCGTTGCCGGAAGGATGGAGTGTGGCATTAGTAGCGGTCCTGCGCGGAAACGTGCGGGTAAACGGCAAAGCGACCGCACGAGAGGCGCAATTGGTGGTGCTGGGCCAGTCAGGGCAAAAGTTCGCCATTGAGGCAACACCGATGCCGTCGTGTTACTGTTGAGCGACGAAGCGATAAACGAGCCCGTTGTCGGTCAGGGTCCGTTGGTGATGAACCGTCAACAAGAAATCATGCAAGCCATAGACGATTTCAACAGCGGCCATTTCGGCCAAATGTAAAAGATACCGTTCAACCACCTCAGGGTGGCTGAGCGTCTCAACCAGTGCCCGGGCACCTAATCAACCGTTAAGGAGCAATACCATGACTACACCTTATGTCCGTCTCGACAAAAATAACACCGCCGTACTGTTAGTAGACCATCAGGCAGGCTTGCTGTCTCTGGTGCGTGACATCGACCCAGACAAATTCAAGAACAATGTCCTAGCGCTGGCCAATTCCGCCAAGTATTTCAATCTACCCACGATCATGACCACCAGTTTCGAATCAGGACCGAATGGGCCGCTAGTGCCCGAGCTGAAAGAAATCTTCCCCGATGCGCCATATATCGCTCGCCCTGGCCAGATCAATGCCTGGGATAACGAAGATTTCGTCAAGGCCGTCAAGGCGACGGGCAAGAAGCAGTTGATCATTGCCGGCGTGGTGACCGAGGTTTGCGTGGCCTTCCCGGTGCTATCGGCATTGGCAGAGGGGTTCGAAGTGTTTGTGGTAACCGATGCCTCAGGCACCTTCAACGAAATCACCCGGCATGCGGCTTGGGATCGGATGTCGGCGGCGGGTGCTCAGTTGATGACCTGGTTCGGCGCCGCCTGCGAACTGCATCGCGACTGGCGTAACGACATCGAAGGATTGGGTGCGCTATTCTCCAATCACATTCCCGACTATCGCAACCTGATCTCGAGTTACACCACACTAACAGGCATGAAGTAGTCTTTATTGCACTAAAGCAAAATGCCGGACGAAACGGCATCTGTGTTCGACAAAATGGAAGGGATGGGGATACAACACAAACCACTTAATAAGCATCCCCATCCCTTTTCGTCCCGATCGGGTTTGAGCAGGAATAAGGCAGGACACGTCCGCTGCCATATCCAGCATGATAAGCATCGTCACAGCTAGGTTGGTGCGCCCCAAACTTTGCAGCGCGAACGACTCGTAACCTACCAAAGACGGACCTTCAGGAAATTATTTTTCAGTTTGGCGAAAGACTGGGGATGACCGAACAGGAGCATTCACCCCCTGCTTGTGTGGATTGGGGCGTCGTGTACACATTCACCCATCAGGTTTCAACCTGAATCGGTGGTTTGTCCACATCAGGAACATTGCCGCGGTAACTCCCAAATCCAAGGCATAAACTATCAGCTTTGAAACTCGAAATATCGCCATGATGACCATGCCAAAGCCCCGCACACCGCCGCCGCCTCGACCAGGCTGGAACTACGACGCCTATTTTCAGGCGCAGTTGGCTAAGGCCAAGGAACAAAATCGGTAGTATTGGAGGGATAAGGTTTCGTTCCTCATCACCTGCCAAAACGGAACCAGGAGTTCCGATTTGCAAGCTCATCAATACCGCTCGCTCCGCGAATTTACTGGCCTTGAGCGGTTTTGTATCATCCCGCATTGATACAATTACCAGCCCAATATCGGGAATTCCCGGTGTTGAGTCAAAACAAGGGCTTGATTGGTGCCCTGAAATTCTAGGGCAACTCGCCCGCCCGCAAATTTGCTAGGTTTTTTTGAAAACTGCGTATGGTCATTATGACCATGCGCAACCATGTCCGTTTTGATGGCGTAGGAATTGCCAACATCATGTAGACGCCGGCAAATTTGCGTTCGCCCGATTTAGGATTGCTATTGCCGGCTCCAAGGGGCGCGTTTCAAACGCGAACCGTTGATTGTATTCAACTCGCCACCACCTTGCGACATTGAAAGGGTCCGATTTTAATTCGTACCCCTTTCACATCTGAACGCGAAGGCGTAAATCCGCCTTTGGTCTTGAAGGGTGGGTTCATGGCAAGGCATTGATTGTATTCAACTCACCATTGTGGCGAGCGCCAGATATTCAATTCGGAAAAGCGGGCAAAAACGCTAATTTTCAGCAAATAGAATCAGTTCTACATTAATTGATTCGGATAGTTGAAATGAAAAAAGCGATGAAGCGCGCTCAAACGGCGCAAATGGCTGGCGTGTGTTCCAACATGCTGAAGGTGCTGATTGAAACCGATGGGTTCCCAAGCCCGATAAAAGTTGGAAAGGCGGACGCCTGGATTGATACCGAGGTGCAGGCTTGGCTAGACGCGAAGATAGCTGAGCGTGATGCTGTGGTTGCTGCTGGGGGTGTGCAATGAGTGAATTAATAGCAATCAATTCGCGGGAATTGGCTGGTGTAACAATTCAGACCTGTAATGCTCGTGATTTATGGGTATTCGTCGAAAGCAAGCAGGAGTTTTCGAACTGGATCAAGGACAGGATCGAGCAGTACGGATTCACTCAAGCTATTGATTTTGTCGTTATTGATAATTTTATCAACGACGACACTGCCTTTGGCGGAAGGCGCAAAGTCACTGATTACCATATCGCCTTGGACATGGCTAAAGAAATAGCGATGGTAGAAAGAAACGCAAAGGGTAAAGAAGTTCGTCAATATTTCATTGATTGCGAGCTGCAAGCCACAGCGGCAGCAGCCGCAAAGCCCAAAACGCGACTTGAACTTGCGAGAGAACAGGTAGCATTGCTTGAGCACATCGAGCACCTGGAACAAGAACGTAACCACGCCATAGCCACAAAGGCTGAAATCGGCTCACGCCGCGAAGCTACATCAATGAACACGGCAAGTCAAGCCGTTAAACTGGTCAACAAGCTATCTGTCGAATTGGATCGGTCAAAAGCATACTGCACTATCAAACGCATGCAGATGATCCACCACGGCCAAAAATTCAACTGGCGATTGCTCAAGTCAGCGGGTATCGAAATGGGTATGGAGCCTATTGACGTGTTCGATGCGAACTATGGCACGGTTAAGGCGTATCACGTCGATGTTTGGCGCGAAGCCTACGCTATCGGTCTTGATGACGCTGGGATGCAGGAGGTTTACAGTGGTGAAGCATAGATCTATTTGCGAGTGCGGCAACCCTAGATTGAATCTAGGCCGCGTCGATAATGAAATATCGCGCAAAAAGCAAAGGACACGAATAATAATCGCATCCTTTGCTTACGCCGACATCGAACCCAGCAGCCAAAGCTGGGGTTGCCGACGGCTTGAATATAGCCCAAATGCCCAATCGATACAATCGGCCGCAAAAAGCAAAGGCCACGACGAATCGCAGCCTTTTCTTGCAACTACTTCCAATGACCGGGGAACGAGTCCTTCCGGTTTAGCCAGTTACCAACTTGAGAAAATTGTGCCATCAAAAATTCATCAGCCATAAAAAAGCCGGCGGCCTCACCCAAAGACCGCCGGCTCGATGCATCCTTGCAATTTCATGAGCTAACAAGATGCCGACTCCAACATATTTGTACGCGGGGCCGGCTGCACTAGGCTCGCCAACCTAACGCAAAGCCAGTATATCGGCTCGGTTCGGCTGGATCGTGGTGAGTTTCCGATACGGAGACTTTCGTCAACGGTGTGAATTTTGATTTGCGTAATGCCTGTTGGCGTCGACACCGGGGCGGCTGGAAATATCGGGTGCCAGCTATTCAACGCTCTACCCTTTGACTCAGATCGACCGCCAGGAAGCCGAAAGTTGCTTAGGAATAGCCGAAGATACGGCTCCAGGGACACCGCAATTGAGATGCGGCAGAGTAGAATCGTGAAAAAAGCCGCCTATCTGTTACCACCCTTTTCTATTTCGCGTGGTGACTCTATGGTGACTCAAAATAAAAAAGGCCTAGGTGAAAAACACCTAAGCCTTTGATATATATGGAGCTGGCGATGGGACTCGAACCCGCGACCGGCTGATTACAAATCAGCTGCTCTACCAACTGAGCTACACCAGCAATTCATTGGTGCATTATACCTGTAATTTCGAACTTTTCCAGCACTAAGTTCGGTCAGCTCGCCGAATTGCAATCACACTCCTTGAATACTGCTCAGCATGCTGCCAATGTAATTGAAAGTTTCGTGCAGAAAAACGATTAGTTCATCAAGTTTATCCTGCACAAACACCAGAAAATGACTGTGGTTGAAGTTTTGATCTTTGTAAAAACTCAAACCGTTGTTAATGGTATTGGCTCCCATCAACAGCATGATGAACGCCGCCGCTTTCAACATTAAACCGCGTAATTTCACACTCATTTTGCCGAAGGCGACGCTGATAAACAGCATCATCGGTAAAGTCCCTGCGCCAAATGCCAACATTAACGCCCCACCCTCAAGCAACGTAGCAGCCGTGGTGGCTTTCACAGCCATGGCAAACGTCAACATACAGGGCATCAACCCATTCAAAAGGCCAGCGATAACCGAACCTAGCAACGGCCCTTTTTGATTCGCCGCAGCATAGCCTTTGCGTAACATTTGCATCGGAATCAAGCGTATCGAGCCTTGCCAAGGTATCCAGCCCAATACGCCCAGCGCCAGGACAATGACGACTGCGCCCATCAACATTTGCAGGATACTTTGGATCTTGCCGAACAAACCGCTGGATACCAGCACCACGCCCAAAGAAGCAGCCAATACGCCGATCATCGTATACACGGAAATTCGAGCGGCTTGATAGGCAATATAAGGTAGATAACTGCGGCTTTTCCCAGCCCGCATGAAGTAACCGGATACTAGCGCCCCACACATCCCCAGGCAGTGACCGCTGCCCAAGAATCCGGCAACGAACGCCAGGGAGTAATCAAATCCCGTGGCCGCAGCCATTTCGGTCATGCCGTGCATGGCATGATCCATACCTTCCATATTGTGTTCCATTTATTTGTTCAATCGAAGTGAATTGACGATGACAGACACCGAGCTCAAGGCCATCGCCGCGGACGCAATCATCGGATTGAGTTTACCCAACGCCGCCACCGGAACCGCTATGGTGTTGTAACCGAACGCCCAGAATAGATTTTGTTTAATAACCCGGATGGTAAATGCGCTAAGTTCGATCGTATCGGTGACTTTACCAATATCACCCTGCACCAGCGTCAGATCGGCTGATTCGATGGCAATGTCCGTGCCGCTGCCTACTGCAAAGCCGACATTGGCCGCGGCCAGCGCCGGCGCATCATTGATACCATCCCCTATCATGCCGACATTGTGTCCTTCGTCCTGCAACTGACGAATGATTTGCAACTTTTGCTCGGGCTTGGCGTTAGCGACCACATCGGCTATGCCGACTGTATCCGCGATGCGATACGCGGTTCTTTCAGTGTCGCCAGTGACCATCATGGTTTTAATACCCAAGTCGTGCAGCCGCGCAATAGCGGCTGCAGCTTCCGGGCGCGGATTATCGGCAATCGCGAATATGGCCGCTTCCTTGCCGTTGATCGCCATGTAAACCGGGGTTTGCCCTTGATCAGCAAAATTGTCGGCTTGCTCCACTAGGCGGCTTACATCAACTTGCTGATTTTCCAGCCAAGCCCGATTGCCCAGCAATAATTTATAACCGTCCACCTCGGCGCGAATACCATGGCCAGTTTCGCTATAAAAATAAGCGCAATCCTGTAACTCGACACCAGCGTCGCGGGCATAGGCCACCACGGCTTTGCCGAGAAAATGCTCGGAGTTGTTTTCGGCGGATGCCGCCAACATAACTAACTTGCTTTCAGCCAGACGGGATAATTTATAGACCTTGCTCACTCGGGGTTTACCCTCGGTGATCGTGCCAGTCTTATCGAAGACTATCGCGTTCAGTTTACTGGCTATTTCCAGACTTTCGCCGTTGCGGATATATACACCCTGCTTAGCCGCCTGACCGGTGCCGACCATGATTGCCGCCGGCGTCGCCAGACCCAAGGCGCAAGGACAAGCAATCAACAAAACGGTGATGGCATTGCCGAAAGCAAACGCAAATGGGGCGCCAGCCAGCAGCCACCCTACCAGCGTTGCACCGGAAATCGCCATCACCGCCGGCACGAACACTGCCGAGATTTTATCCACCTGTTTTTGAATCGGCAGCTTGGCAGCCTGAGCTTGATCGACCATATGCACGATGCCCGCCAACACAGTATCCATGCCTATCGCCGTGGCCTTGATATGCAATACGCCGTTGCCGTTGACACAACCGCCGATGACGGCGTGGCCGACACTTTTCACCACCGGCATGCTTTCGCCAGTGATCATTGCTTCATCGACGGTGGAAAGACCGACAATCACCAGGCCGTCGGTCGGAATTTTTTCACCCGGCCTGACCAGCATCACATCGTCGATCTTGATTTCGTCTACATCAACGCTGCGCTCGCTGCCGTCGCTCATCAACAAGGTCGCGACTTGCGGTTGCAGATCGACCAACTTGCGAATCGCTTCACCGGCCTTGCCTCTGGCCCTTTCCTCCAGATAACGCCCCAACAGCACAAAAGTAATGATGGCTGCGGCTGCTTCAAAATAGACATGGCCGCGCCGCCTGAATAGAGACGGAATGCTGTAGCCGTAAGCGGAACCCACGCCCAGCGCGATCAAGCTATCCATGTTGGCCGCGCGTTGTTTGGCCAGGCGATACGCCTTGCTGAAAAACTGGCTACCGGTGCCGAATACGACTTGCGTGGTCAGCGCAAACTGCAACCAATGCATCCAGGTTCGGCCGCCCATCATCATGGCTATCGTCACCACGGGTGTGGTTAACAGCCCTGCCCATACAAATCGACGCCGGGCTACGTCAATTCGTTGCAACTCCTTTTCGATAAGCTTCTTCCGCTGCGACAGCGTGTCGATGGGCATCGCGCTGTATCCCAGCTTTTCGATTTTATCGATCACCTCCGCCTTGCTGATCTGGCCCTGCACCGTAACGGTTTCGGTGGCAAAATTGACGCCGGCTTTTTTAACCCGTTCGTCGCGGTTTAACACCATTTCGATCAACAGCGCGCAGGATGCGCAACTCATGCCTTGTACGGCCAAATCAACTTCTTGCAACGACCCGTCGAAGGCTTTTTTCTTGTCTTTTTTTAACTCAGTCTGCTTTAACGCGATATTACCCAACACCGCGTCCAACATGATCAGCAAGTTTTTTGCCGGCAAACGATTAGAATCGAATTCTATGACTACCGAACCAATTTCAAACACCGAGCGTGCACTTTTAATTTCCGGGCGCTTTTTCAGCAGGATTTCCAGGATATAGCCGCGCTCGGGGTCGTTAAGCAACACCGGCGTAATTATCCTGATCCGATTTTTTAGCTGATGTCGAACGGAAAAATGCACGTAGTTTAGAGTATCGGTTTCCATGGGCGACTGAGGATTTGATGGGCTAGCGAGCCCATCCTATGGAAATCATAGGATGGGCGTTGACAATCTCTACTTGGGCCGGCGCGAACGCACTAATAAGAAAAACATATAAAACACCGCCATCCACTCGTAACGATGCACAATGGGTTTGACTAACCACTCTTGCGTGATGCGGGTCCAGTGGGTTTTTATCAAATACAAGACCAGCACATCGTTCAAGAAATCTATCGTGGCTTTTTCGGGATCTTTAAACAGGGCTTTCGGGCCTTTGGTACTGACTTTGCCGATAATTTTGGCCGCCTGTACCGTTTCCTTGCCAGCTTGATATTTATCACTGAACCAGCCGCCAATCCGGGTGCCTTTCAAGCGCTTTTTAATGCCGAGAACAGATTTTTTAGCCTTCTCCGCTAGCGGCTTACTGTCGAAATAACCGTGCTGCTCCAATTCCGCAAGAATTTGAAACAACTGTGCCGCCACACTGCTAAACCCACAGACAGCCTCATCGTATCTGATAGACAATTTGCCCTGCCCACGATAAAGCTGCACCGATTGCACGCCGCTAATTGCAGCAAGCTTGGTGCTGATTAAGTTCGCCGCCGTCGGTTGACAAGCTTGCGCAGGCACCTGAAAACGCACATGACCGTCATGGCGGTAACGTAGTACAAATTCTTTTTGGATAGCCATAGTCAACAGAGAAAAGTAAAACGGGCGGTCCTGCCATTGCAACGACCACCCGTTTCAAGTTACAGCCAAATGTCCAAGAATCGAACGGGATTAATTGCCTTCTTTCGCTTCGGCAACGATGTCTTCGAGGTTTTCTTTTTGATGCAACACAAAATCCTTGCCGGCATCAATCGTTTTTGTGGCGCTGGAAATAATTTCCTTTCGGTATTTGTATACAAAATAGCCCGCCACCATGCCTGCACCGAACACCAATAGAGGGTGTTTCGCTAATTTAGTCATCAATTTTCCTCCAGTGTTTACAGTTGCAGTGGCTAGTGTACCAGCCACCACCTGCTTAGTCATGGATGAATCGTTGGAGCTCTTCTTTGGGTTGTGAACATGTGCCATATGCGTCCTCGTTGCTGGTTAAGACTGGGGCTGGGTTGAATCGTCGGCGTCTTCAGGTAAAACCTGTGCCTCGTGCAACATTTGATAGATTCCCTTGCAGCCCTCGCAGCAAAAGCGCTTGTCGCCTTGCAGGGTTTTTAATCTAAACCCTTCCACTTCAACGGCTAGCCCGCAAAGATCGCAGCTTTTCTTATTATCATCCATTGTTACACGAACTCACTTATTACCTGTGCACATGTGCGGATTATAGCGCCTAAATAACCTTGGTAAACACGGCACGAGCGAAAACAAAATCACACGCTGACAAGGCCAGCGCAAGTAGGAAATGATCGATCACTCTGAAGCTGACAAATCAATACATCCGCTGAGGTAGCGTCTGCGATCATCGTTTGCCGTGCGCCGCTCGGCTGGATGCCTTCATCAACGCAATTCTCAGGGCGCCAGTCAAACTCGCGCTCAAACCAAGACGCATCGCCAAGGCAGGTACCAAGATCATTGACGCCACCGCCAAACCCGCCCCCAGCATCAAGCCGGCAGTATTGATTTGCTGTGCCACGACTTCTTGATTTACAACAATTAATTCTTGAGCCATTAAGATACCTCACGCAGAATAAATTTAAAATCCACCGGAGGTAAAGAGCATAAAGAATGCCAAAATATAATCGTTTGATTATATTGACTAAAAGCAAATACCTTATAAAAAATCAGAAAAAACAAGGGAAATGCCTCGTTATTTTTAAGTTATTTAACACAGTTTTTGCAAAGGACATTCAAAAAAAATCCCCAGCCTTGTATCTGAATACGATACAGAAAGCTGGGGATTTATTGACTGCCTAGCGCTCGCAACGAGCAAACACCAGCCTGTCGGAACTACTCCTGATCCAGACCAAACGCTTTGTGTAACGCACGCACCGCCAATTCCAGGTACTTCTCATCAACCACCACAGAAATTTTGATTTCGGATGTCGAGATCATCTGGATATTGATCCCTTCGTCGGCCAATACCTTAAACATGGTGCTGGCGATACCCGCGTGCGAACGCATACCGACGCCGACGATCGACACTTTGACGATACTGTTATCGCCGATCACCGTGGTATTGCCGCCCAGGTCGGCGCGCAAACCTTCCAACACTTTCTGCGCGCGGGCGAAGTCGTTGCGGTTAACGGTAAAGGTAAAATCCGTGGTGCCATGCGCGGAGATGTTCTGCACGATCATGTCCACTTCGATATTCTCGGCGGCAATCGGCCCCAGAATTTTCGACGCCACGCCCGGCAGATCAGGCACGCCGGTCAAGGTCAACTTGGCCTCATCCCGGTTAAACGCGATGCCTGAAATTAACGCTCTTTCCATTTCTGATTCCTCGTAGGTAATTAGGGTGCCGTTGCCTTCCATGAACGAAGACAATACGCGCAATTTGACATTGTATTTACCGGCGAACTCGACCGAGCGGATTTGCAAGACTTTGGAACCCAGGCTGGCCATTTCCAGCATTTCTTCAAAAGTAATGCGGTCCAGGCGGCGGGCTTTTGGCACCACGCGCGGGTCGGTGGTATACACGCCATCAACGTCGGTATAGATATGGCATTCGTCGGCCTTCAAGGCCGCCGCTAATGCCACACCGGTGGTATCCGAACCACCCCGACCCAGCGTCGTGATATTGCCGTGCTCGTCCACGCCCTGGAATCCGGCTACAACGACGACTCGACCAGCATCCAAATCAGCACGCATATTGGCTTCGTCGATCTCCCGTATCCGCGCCTTGGTATGTGCGCTATCGGTGAGTATCCGCACTTGGGCGCCGGTATAGGAGCGCGCCTCGCAACCGCTCTGATGCAAGGCCATCGACAGCAAAGCGATAGTGACTTGCTCGCCGGTGGACAGCAACACGTCCAGTTCCCGGTCGGTCGGCTGCGGCTGCAACTCTTTTGCCAAGGCTACGAGGCGATTGGTTTCGCCGCTCATCGCGGACACCACCACCACAATCTGATCGCCCGCATCGCGGGCTTTTTTCACTTTCTCGGCGACCGCCTTGATACGTTCGACCGTACCAACGGAAGTGCCGCCAAATTTATAGACGTACAATGCCATGTTGTTATTGACCTTTTGGCTTTTTAATGACCCCAACCCCTCCCCCAAGGAAGAGCGCAAGGACGAGTAGATGGATTATTTTACTGCGGCTCTCTCACCGGCAGACGAGGTAGACTTATTCGCTTTACCCCGGCAACAACCGTAACAGCAACGCTGTTATCAATGTAATTTGCAACATTCCGACACCGACAACCCAGCGGACCATCTCGGCTTTACTTTCTGACATTTTGGCTTGGAGCAGCAATTCAGATTGCTTGATTTCACGACGCAAATTGGTTTCGAGTTCAAGCAAATCGTGTTTGGTAGCCAATTGATCTTCGATCAATCGAGCTTGTTCGGCGGCGAAAACCTCCGCTTGCTCTTCGGTAAAACCGACAGCTTTCAGTTTCTTGACAAAAACATGAGTATCGAATGTGATCGTGGCCATTCTGCTTGTTTCCTTTATTTTGCAATTACAGGGAAATTTATTGATGTTGACATGATTTTGCAAAAAATTAGTTATTTAATGACCAAAACGATCTTCACGCTGGAATTTTTCAGCTTTATAACGGCCGCGATATTAGCCAACGTAGACAACGCATTTTCCCGACGCAAGCGATGTTCGGCGGCTTGTTTGGCTTTCAAACTTTGCGCAAAATTCAATACCTCGCAGGCGATTTGTTCGGGCAAGGTTTTGACGGTTTCGTAAATTTGTTCGGCAATGTTCATCGGTTTCAACCATCTGTGTTGATGATCGACATAAGTGTGTCGCTATCGCGACGGATTATTTTAACGTCGGTTCTCGGACCGACAACCGAGATACTTTTCTTTGCTTGTCCAAAGAAAAGTATCCAAAAGAAAAGACACCCGGATGCCGCTTATTTCCTGCGCTCCTCGCTTTTGCCGGGGGTTGCCGAAAGGGGGCTTCCTGCCCCTTCGTCAACGCGATGCATCCCTGCATCGCCCCTGCGGGCTAATCCCGCCAAAAGCTCCGGTGCTCGGGGCAGCATACGGTATATAAACCATCCCAAAACTCAAGATCTAAAATGAATGCAATTTACGTTTGTTTATTTGATCATCTCAATCAAGTTGAGTGGCCTTACTAGCACTTCCATGCCTTGCGGCGTTCTGCCAGTCTCAAAAACGGTCTTCCAGAAACTATTGTTTTGTTTTCCACCAAATACTGTAGCGGAAAGATCACTATTCACCCAAAGCGGAAGGGAAGCCAAGTTCTGTAGAAACTTGCGCATATTTTCCCAAACCTGCTCTGGAAACGGATATTGAAAAAGTCGTCCTTGCGGATCGGGACGATCTTGCATAATAAAATACTGTCTAGCAATCTGACCAGAATATTGCAACCAGTTATATACGATCTCCTCCTTGCTCATTCGAAAAGCACGCAAATGATCATGGTTAAATGATTCACCATTTTGCAATCGGTTTTCGATTTTATCTGTACCAATCTCTGGATCAAATTTATCAACGTAAACTTCCTCAGCTGCGAGATTCATCAATCTGAGTATTTGCTCTCGCTCCAGTTGTCGTGGATTGGAACCTTCTTCAAGATGAAAATTTATAGGTGTCTCTAATACTTCCTGATAAACGAAGAACGAGTAAAAGGTCTTCTCGATGGTACTGTATGACAGTGGACGCTCTTTTCCTCGACCGCCAAAATCGATGTAATCTCGTAGCTTATTATCTGGATCAGAAATTACACCATCCCGCAACGCATCAAGGATATAGCGTTTAATTTCCCTAGACTGTCCTTTGAAGTGATTCACTAGGTCCCGTTCCGAAAATCCAAGATCATCTTCACTACGCCCCGTTTCCTTTTGAAAACGGGCTATGCGGTCGTGATATAGCGAACTACCAAGATGTCTTTGTACTGATTTATCAAATGCTACTTGCTTGAGAGTTGTTCCCGCGTTGGTGTTCGTCGTAATCAGCGTGTCTGGATCAGGGTCGATGAATACTCGAACGGGTAAATATCGTGCACCCAGCATGATTTGAGCAGCGGCCTTATGTTGACCATCAAAGATGTGGATTGCACATTTGTTGTCATCTGACCGAATCCAACCCAATGGCACATGTAATTGCGGACGCTTCTGATAAAACTCTTCTATAAGTTTTGAGATGTTAGGACCAATTGACCGTGGATTGATATGGTTGTCATGTGCAAGATATTCAATTGGGATTCTGGCGAAGAAATACCGAAAACCACTCATCTCATCTTCATACACTGGCACGTTGAAGAGGGTATTATTTCCTAATTCACTCAGACTGTAGGTAAAGCCCCCATCAGCTAGGTTGAAACCCAGCTCATGACATCCTCCCCCAACCTGTTTAAGAATATCGCCAAGGTTTGGGCTACGATTTTCTGGCTCCAAAGCTTCTTTTAATCGCGCGAAACGTTGAAGCACTCTCGCAACTTTGAGGTTAGAAGCTTGTTTACTTCTATTGCAACTTGCGTGAGCTAAAGCAAAATTATCTTCATCGTCTTTACCACCAAGTTTCAAAGGAACAACATGGTCAATATCTACCGCTCCTTTGTGTACTTGCAAATCGATTGCCTGCTCACAAATAAAGCAATTCCCTCCTTGGATGCGATGCAGTTTAATTTCTAATACTTGCCTGTCTTCTGAACTCAATCGATTTAAAAATAAAGACGCCACTAGATTTTCCCTTCCAAATTATTTTTGTTGATACTGACAGTTCGACGAATACTCAAAATTAGTCTTATCGGTTGGATTAGATATTAGCCATAACCAAACTACTGCTGCTCCGAAATATTTGGTTACTGTATCGCTACTCCAACCTAAATTGTGGCTAGTTTTGTCCCGTATGCCGCACCGAGCACCGGAGCTTTTGGCGGGAACAGCCCGAAGGGGTGCGGCAGGAATGCCGCACGTTGCCGAAGGGGCAGGAAGCCCCTTTCGGCAACCCCCGCCAAAAGCGAGGAGCGCAGGAAAAAAGCGGCATCCGGGTGTCTTTTTTTTGGATACTTTTCTTTGGACAAGCAAAGAAAAGTATCTCGGTTGTCGGTCCGAGAACCGACATTAAATTAACCGTCGCGTCAGCGACACACCACCACCAAATTCAACGGCGGGTAATGACCAACTAGCCTAATTTAGCCCTCACCCACTCCGGCACCGCCGCCAACGCCGCCGGCAATCCGGCAGGATCGTTACCGCCAGCCTGCGCCATGTCCGGCCTACCGCCGCCTTTGCCACCGACTTGAGTGGCGACGAAATTGACTAGTTCGCCGGCTTTGACCTTGTCCATTGCATCCTTGGACACACTGGCGATCAGACTGACTTTTTCACCTCTGACCGCCGCCAAGACCAAAGCTGCACTGCCCAGTTTGTTTTTCAGTTGATCGGCCAAATCGCGCAAGGCTTTCGGATCGACATCGTCCAGTTTCACGGCCAGCACTTTCACGCCGTTGACATCGACCGCCTGGCTGGTCATCTCGTCGCCGGCCGAGCTAGCCAATTTGGCTTTGAGTTTTTCCAGTTCCTTTTCCAGGCCGCGGGTTTTTTCCATCAACTGATGGACTTTGTCGGCGGCTTTGTCCGGTGCGGCTTTCAGCAAGCCGGCGATGCTGAGCAAGGCTTTTTCGCGCTGGTCGATCCAATCCAGCGCGCCTTGACCAGTCACCGCTTCCAGACGTCTGACGCCGGCCGCAACCCCGGTTTCGCCGACAATTTTAAACAAACCAATGTCACCGGTACGTTGCACGTGGGTGCCTCCGCAAAGCTCGGTGGAAAATTCACCCATCGTCAATACCCGCACTTCATCGCCGTATTTCTCGCCAAACAAGGCCATCGCCCCGGCTTTCACCGCATCGTCCTTGGCCATGATTTCGGCGGCAACCGCGTTGTTTAAACGAATCTGTTCGTTGACCAAGCGTTCGACGGTAGCAATTTCCGCTGGCGTCATCGGTTCGAAATGCGAAAAGTCGAAACGCAAGCGTTCGGAATTGACCTGCGAACCTTTTTGCTGAACATGCTCGCCCAAGGTCGCCCGCAGCGCGGCGTGCAATAAATGCGTCGTCGAGTGATTGCGTTCGGTGGCTTTGCGGATTTCAGCGTCAACGCTGACTTCGCAAGCCTGGCCTTCGCTGAGCGTACCGCGCAACACTTTACCTTTGTGCAGGAACAATTTACCGCCCTGCTTTTGGGTATCGTGAACCTCGAACACCGCGTCACCGCATTCGATTCGGCCGGTATCACCGACTTGACCGCCCGACTCGGCATAGAATGGGGTTTGATCCAGAATCACCACGCCTTCGTCACCGGCTTCCAACGCATCAACCGGCTGGCCTTGTTTGAATAAGCCCAGAATCTGCACAGAACCGTCCAGATGAAAATAACCGGTAAATTCGGTGTTGCTGTCGTGTTTGATGTCTTGATCGTAATCAGCGGCAAACGTACCGCCGGCGCGAGCCCGGTCACGCTGCGCAGCCATTTCCACTTCGAAACCAGCGTGATCGACGCTGAGCTTATGTTCGCGGGCGAAGTCGGCGGTCAAATCCACCGGGAAGCCGTAGGTGTCGTACAACAAAAACACCACATCGCCGGGGATGACATGGCCGTCCATTTTGGCGACGCAGGCTTCCAAAATTTTCATGCCCTGTTCGAGGGTTTCCGCAAAGCGCTCTTCTTCTTTTTTCAGTATCCGCTCGACTTGTTCCTGGGCATTCGCCAGTTCTGGATAAGCCTCGCCCATTTCCGCCACTAGCGGCGCGACCAGTTTATAGAAGAAGGTATCCTGAATACCTAAGCGGTAACCGTGACGAATCGCCCGGCGGATAATTCGGCGCAACACGTAACCACGACCTTCATTCGACGGCAACACGCCATCGGCCACCATGAAGGCGCAGGAACGAATGTGATCGGCGATGACCCGCAACGAGCTGTTGCTCAAGTCGCTGGTACCGGCCAATTGCGCCGCCACTTTTAACAGGTTTTGGAACAGGTCGATTTCGTAGTTGCTATGCACGCCCTGCATCACCGCCGAAATCCGCTCCAAGCCCATGCCGGTATCGACCGATGGCGCCGGCAGCGGCGTCAGGTTGCCGTCCTTGTCGCGGTCGTATTGCATGAACACCAAATTCCAGATTTCGATGTAACGGTCGCCGTCTTCGTCCGGGCTGCCGGGAGGGCCGCCGGCCACGTGTTCGCCGTGATCGTAGAAAATCTCGGTGCAGGGACCACATGGGCCAACATCGCCCATCGACCAGAAATTGTCTTTGGCGCCAATCCGCGAGAAACGGTTCGGATCGTGCTTGACGTCTTCCAGCCAGATCGCTTCGGCTTCGGAATCTTCGTCAAACACCGTTACCCATAGTCTTTCCT
This sequence comes from Methylomonas fluvii, assembly GCF_014850975.1. GTDB lineage: Bacteria > Pseudomonadota > Gammaproteobacteria > Methylococcales > Methylomonadaceae > Methylomonas > Methylomonas fluvii. The sequence continues at coordinate 658,255 of NZ_JACXST010000002.1, forward strand.
TGGGAATGCCCAATTCCTTGGTCAGAAAATCCCAGGCAAAGTGGATGGCATCACGCTTGAAATAATCGCCGAAGCTGAAATTACCGAGCATCTCGAAGAAGGTGTGATGGCGCGCTGTATAACCGACGTTTTCCAAATCATTATGCTTGCCGCCGGCTCGCACGCAGCGTTGGCTGGTGGCGGCGCGGGTGAAGTCGAGCTTTTCCCGCCCCAAGAATACGTCTTTGAATTGCACCATCCCGGCGTTGGTAAACAACAAGGTCGGATCGTTACCCGGCACCAGCGAACTGGAGGGACGCACGGCGTGGCCGTGTTGGCGAAAGAATTCCAAAAAGGCGGCCCGCAATTCGGCGCTAGTCATTTTTTTCATTGTGGTTACTTCAATGTTTTTGTTTTAACAAATTGTTTGTAGGATGTGCCGATGCCAGAGGTGCATCAATCGCGATCGATGCGCTTCACTTCGTTCAGCACATCCTATGGGCTCCGAGAATCTCAAAGCTATTAGAGTCAATCACCCCATCGCCTAATTCGCTCATTTTCCAAACGAGCTTTAATATTTATAGGGTCTTGCCGACAATCCATCACGGCATAAACAGAAACAAATTCATCATCGACAGTGTAATAAATCGCATACGGAAAGCTTCTTGCCAACAGCCGATGAAAGTCAGCAAACTTTTGGGGATGAATGCCGGCATAAAGGGTCAGCGAATCAATATCCGCATAAAGAGAGTCCAAAAAATAACGGCCGACGCCCTCTTGTTGCCGCTCGTAAAACTCAAAGCCATCCAGCAAATCAAATTTCGCGCTGTCAAAAATTCGAATTTTCATCGAATCCTATCTTGAATTTCCCGCTTTGCTGCTTCCCAATCGGTAAAACCAATCTCACCCGACTCCGCCAGGCGCTTTCTTTCCACCAACAAATGACCATGCCAATCAGGTGATGAATAGTCAGCTGCTCGAGTGGATAAATCGTTCCATAGCTCTTCCATCATGCCAATTTTCTCGGCAACCGACATTTCTTTTAGCGGCAGTGTAACTTTCATAAATTCGCTCCCGAAAGGCCTAGCAGGAAACCGAGGCGGACCGCGGAATGCACGATTGGATCCGCCAGATGCCAACTTAGTTTACTTTGCATGCTTATTGGCATCAGCTCTAGCCAATTTTATTTTCAATTCCGCAAACAAGCGCTTGATCATCTCGCCGCTGAAACCGCGTTGCTGTAAAAAACGGCTGCGCTTTAGCCATTCGTTTTGGGTCAGCGATTTTTCGTCGTCGTATTTACGCGAATACACATCCAGCAGCACATTTTGCCAGCCGCCTTGCTCCTCGGCTTGCGCATCCAGATCGGCGTCGTTGATACCGCGCTGTTGCAGTTCATAGCGAATTCGCATCAGACCATAGCCATTCTGGATACGTTGTCGAACATAGGCTTCGGCATAGCGTGCATCGTTTTGCCAGTTCTGCTCGGCTATCTGATCGATAACCGGTTCAACTTCGTCGCGGTCAAAACCGCGCAAGGCCAATTTATCCAGCAACTCTCGGCGGCTATGTTCGCGCCGGGCCAACAACCTCAGGCAGACCGCTTCGATCTGTTGCCGGCGCTCAATCGCCGTCGACAAACTCGGCGTCGTCGTCTTCACTGACTGCGGCCGGCGCGCTGGCTAACTTGGCAAAGGCTTTCTCACGAATCGCTTTTTCCAATTCGGCGGCTTTCTCCGGGTTATCGCGTAAAAACTGCTTAGCGTTATCCTTGCCCTGGCCGATTTTCTCGTTATTGTAGGCATACCAGGAACCGGATTTTTGGACGAAGCCGAATTCCACGCCCAAGTCGACCAACTCGCCGAAGAAGGACACGCCTTCGCCATAGAGGATTTCGAAATCGGCTTGCTTGAACGGCGGCGCCACTTTGTTTTTGACCACTTTAACGCGGGTCTCGTTGCCGATCACCTCGTCGCCTTTCTTGATCGAACCGATGCGGCGAATATCCAGACGTACCGAGGCGTAAAACTTCAGTGCATTACCGCCAGTGGTGGTTTCCGGGTTGCCGAACATCACGCCAATTTTCATCCGCAACTGGTTGATAAAAATCACCAAGGTATTGGAACGTTTGATGTTGGCAGTGAGTTTACGCAAGGCTTGCGACATCAATCGGGCTTGCAAGCCCATATGCGAGTCTCCCATGTCGCCTTCGATTTCGGCTTTTGGGGTCAAGGCCGCCACCGAATCGACCACCACGATGTCGACCGCGCCGGAACGCACCAGCATGTCGGTGATTTCCAGGGCTTGTTCGCCGGTATCCGGCTGCGACACCAACAAATCGTCGATATTGACACCGATTTTTTGCGCATAGATCGGATCCAGCGCGTGTTCGGCATCGACGAATGCCGCCGTGCCGCCCAGTTTCTGCATCTGGGCGATGGTTTGCAACGTCAAGGTGGTTTTACCGGACGACTCAGGCCCGTAAATTTCGACAATCCGGCCGCGCGGCAAACCGCCGACACCCAGCGCAATATCCAAGGACAGCGAGCCGGTTGATACGACTTCGATGTCGCGGCTGGCGGCGACATCGCCCATCCGCATCACGGAGCCCTTGCCGAATTGCTTTTCGATCTGCATCAACGCGGCGCCCAGCGCCTTTTTTTTGTTTTCGTCCATTTGAGTACCTGCTGTTGTCTGGCCGGTGAAAGCGGCACATTATCCCATAGACCCTGGCTGTGAAACAGTTTTAATCGTTCTGCAAAGCCTAGAAAAAACCAGCAGCAAGTTGCGGGTTGAAAGGAAAATACAAGTGCAGATAGGAGGCTTGTAAGGAGCCGTTGCGGAAAAAGCCCTCCCCATGACCAAAGCTGCGTTGCGGCGAGGAAACCGCAATCGGCTCCAGCGTGGTTTCCAGCTTGGAAAAATGAAAACTGTGACCGCGAATCTCGCCGCGCTCCAATTGCAAACTGTGCATGCCAAGATTGGCTAGCCGAGTTTGCATGACTGCACTGCCGGGTAACAAGCCTACCATCGCTGCTCGCTGACCGTCTTTGTCCGCCAGACTATCCAGCAAATACAAGAAGCCGCCACATTCGGCATAGATCGCTTTGCCGGCTTGATGATGGGCGGTTAAAGCCTGCTTCATAGCCAAGTTATCGGCCAGCGCTTGTAAATGCAATTCCGGATAACCGCCCGGCAAATAGACGCTATCGGTCTCCGGCAAGGCACTATCGGCCAACGGCGAGAAGAACAACAGTTCGGCACCCATCGCTTGCAGGCAATCCAGATTGGCTTGATAAATAAACGAAAATGCCGCGTCGCTCGCCACCGCGATGCGTTTACCCTGCAACAAGCGCGGCAGAGGATGGGCCGAAACGGCGGCAAAGGCGACTGGCTCGGGTAAAACACAGGGCGTAAAGCTATTCAATAATTCCGCGGCCCGCGCCAACCGGGCATCCAGATCGCCGATTTCATCGGCCTGCAGCAAGCCCAAATGCCGCGAAGGCAAGCCGACTGCCTCGTCACGACTCATGACCGCCAGTAAAGGCATGTCGGCCGGCAAAGCCTCCTGCAACAGTTTCGCATGCCCGGCACTACCGACTTTATTGGCAATCACGCCCGCGAACGCCAAATCCGGCCTATAGTTCGCCAAACCAAATGCGACTGCAGCAAAGGTTTGCGCCATGCCCTGGGCGTCGATCACCGCCGCCACCGGCACGGCCAAGGCTTGGGCCAAATCAGCGCTGCTGCTGTCGCCGTCGAACAAGCCCATCACACCTTCGATCAAGATCAGATCGGCTTCGGCGGCGGCGCGGTACAGCAATTCTCGGCAATGGGCTTCGCCCATCATCCATAAATCCAGTTGATAAACGGGCTGCCCGCTGGCGTAAGCCAATATTTGTGGATCGATGAAATCCGGGCCGGTCTTGAATGCCCGAACCCGGCGGCCTTGTTGTCTATGGTAGTAAGCCAGCGCGGCGGTGACGGTGGTTTTGCCTTGCCCGGAAGCCGGGGCGCTGATCAACATCGCCGGACAACTGCGCGGGTTTGTCGTCAGGGATGAAACGGGAGAAACAGTCAAAATATCAGTCCTTTTGGTAAAACCACATTTGATAAACACTCATTAATATTTGTACGCCCATCGACAGGCCCATCAACGCACCGCTGAGCACCACCACATAGGCAAATTCGGAAATATGTTTGGTGACAAACCATGACACTACGTCCAATAGCATCGCAAAAAACGGAATCACCAGCGCCACACGTTTGACGTAGATATTCATATCGCAAAGCAAAAATATCTTGCCAATAAAAAACAGGATGAAGGCGATGCCGAATAAATGAATATGCGACACCCTGACCAGTGCCGGCGTTGACGCCCCGCCTTTATGCGCGACTTCGGCCACACCTGCATAGTGGGTCAAATTGGGCAGGCTCGGGTTGGCTGCGGGGTTATGACAGTGGATGCAATCGCGGTTCAAAATCGGCGCGATCTGTTGCTCGTAAGCGGGTTGCTCCGCGCCATCCTGAATCCATTTCAAAATAACTTCCTTATCGCTTTTGTATTTCAGATTCGGCTCCATGATGCCGTTGATCGCCGCACCCAGCCGCGATTGCGTGGTCGAACCATGGTACATAATAACGATATCGTCGATAGACAAGCCACGCTTACCGTCACGGCCTTGATGGGTGTAATACAAATTCACCAGGGCCATCAGATAGCCGAGACCTATGGTCAACAGGAATACGGTATTTAATATTTTCTCACTGGTGGAAATATCTCGAAAACGGCGATATTGCTTCGGCATAGGTAATTAAGAAAAAGGCAAAGTGGGCACGATCCATGGCGCTAGACCGGTGCTGCGGAAGCTTCTGACAAGCCAAATCGGCTTCCCAGCGACTCAATGGCATCAAACGGCTTTTAGAATAATCGATATGCAATTATTGATCTATGCCAAGTTCGCGGAAAAATCCTACCGGCGATATTTATTTTTATCGCATAATCGACCACGGTTAAGCGCCAAGAATGCTTCAAGCCATCAGAGGGAGCAGGTTCTGGTTTTGAATGAATTTTCCAACGTCCACCTTTTGCTAATGCCGCAAAAACAACGATGAAACTATCCCCAGCGATTTAAGTCATTGGGACACCCAACACAGCAGGAGATCACATGCGTACTTTATTACTTTCCTTACTTGCCGCTACCGCCTTTTACAGCAGCTTATCAACCGCGCAAGCCCAAGATTCCGCTAGCGTGGCAGTCCCGGATAAAGTCAGGGCCAATATCTTGAAACGACACCCGCAAGCGCAGGACCTGAAAGCAACTCAGGAAACCCACTTTGGCCAACAGCTGCTGGAAGTCAGCTTTAAAGATGCGGAAGACGAACTGAAGCATGAGCTATTTAGAACCGACGGCGCGTTGTTTGCGAACGAAATCCTGCTGGCAAACGGCCTGGAAATATCGCCTGATGTGACTAAAGTGCTGGCCGATAACTTCCCTGGTTATAAGCTGCATAAGGCGGAATTGGTGATTAATCCGAACGGCGTGGGCGAAGAATATGAATTGTTTATTGAGGTGGGCGGCAGCAAATGGAAAGTGGCGGTCAACGACAAAGGCAAAATCACGGATAAAGATGCCTATTAAAGATTCGCTCTCTACGCATGTTATTCCGGAAACCTAGACCTTCCGGCCCATTAACCGGGCTCTTAAATCCCCGGGTTCCGTTATTCCCGCACAACCGGGAATCGAACGTGAAAACTGGTCTCCCGCCCACGCGGGAGCGATGATATTGGGGGCCCGGTTAATAAATTCCGGCTATTCTGATCAGTGCTTTTCTTATCCCTAAGCCGACTACCTTTGCCGACACCCGGTAGCAATCGCCGTAACGACGTCGGCAATTCCACTATTTTCCGCCCCACCTCGCTAGTCTTACAATATCGGTATGACTCAAAATAATTCTTCCGTCACCAAACTGTTTCCCGGCTTTTCAGACGCAGATAGCTTACAGATAGGCCAAGCGCTGAAGCTGGTCGAGCAACTTTCGCTGGAATGCAACAAAACTCTCCGCCCCAAAGGCGTCGATGTCGCGGCAATTTTAATGAGTGTGCATATCGACCTGGAAACCATTCTGGCGGCGCTGCTCAGCGATTCACGCGTTGCCGGCAAACTCAGCGACTCGGCAATACGCGAGCAATTCGGGCCGATGGTCGCCGACTTGGTTAAGGACGTGAGCTGGCTGAATAATGTCAGCATTTACAGTACCGAGATGGCAAACCAGCCCAATCAAGCCGAGATCTTGCGGCGCATGCTGCTGGCAATGACCCACGACGTGCGGGCGGTGCTAATTAAATTGGCTTTCCGCATCCAACGGCTGCGCGGACTACAGCACGAGCAAGACAATATCCGCCGCTTTATTGCCAGGGAAACTCTGGATATTTATGCGCCACTCGCCAATCGCCTGGGTATCAATCAATTCAAATGGGAATTGGAAGACCTGGCGTTTCGTTATGCCAATCCTGAGCATTACCGCTTTGTCACCGAATCATTGGCCGTCAATCGCGAACAACGCCAAGCCTTTATTGAGCGGTTTTTAGCGGCACTTCAAGACCGTTTAAAGCAGGAAGGCATACAGGCCAAGGTCTACGGTAGGCCCAAGCACATCTACAGCATCTGGAACAAGATGCACCGCAAGCAACTAGCGATAAACGAACTCTACGACTTATTGGCAGTGCGAGTGGTGGTGGACAGTTTATCGGCCTGCTACATGGTACTGGGCTTGGCGCACAGCCACTGGCAACATATTCCGCGCGAATTCGACGATTACATCGCCAACCCCAAGGAAAACGGCTATCAATCCCTGCATACCGTGGTTTTGGATGAAGACGGCAACCGTATCGAAATTCAAATCCGTACTAAAGCCATGCATGACTTCGCCGAGCTGGGTGTGGCCGCCCACTGGCGCTATAAGGAAGGCAGCAAGTTCAATGCCGCGACCGAAAAAAACATCGCCTCGCTCCGGCAACTGCTGGAAGACAAGGATAACGCCGACAGCTTGTTGGAAAACTTTCATACCGAGCTGTTCTCGGACCGAGTATTCGTGCTCACACCGGCCGGCAAATTGATCGACTTGGTCAAGGGCGCTACGCCGCTGGATTTTGCTTATGCGATTCATACCGAAGTTGGCCATAGCTGCCGTGGCGCCAAGGTTAACGGCCAGATCAAGCCCTTGACTTACAAACTGTGCTCTGGAGAGCAGGTGGAAATTATCACCGTCAAGAATGGTCAGCCCAATCACAATTGGCTCAATCCCAACCTCGGTTACTTAAAAACCCCGCGAGCCATCAGCAAGGTAAAAAGTTGGTTCAAGCAACAGCAGCAGGCCGAAAACATCGCCGCCGGCAAATTGCTGTTGGAAAAGGAAAGCAAGCGACTGGGTTTGAAATCAGTTGATATCAACGAACTTTTAAGACATTTTAAATTCGCGGATATAGAACACTTTTACGAAGCGCTGGGTCACGGCGATATCAACAACCGGCAACTGGCCGGCGCGCTGAAAATTCCGGAATTGGAGCCTACGCCGATTAAGTTGGTGCCCAGCAAATCCTCGACGCAATCGGCGATTACTATCGATGACATTGATAATGTGGTGACCACGCTTGCACATTGTTGCTCGCCGGTAAAAGGCGACGAGATTATCGGATTTATCTCGCATAAACGCGGTATCACTATTCACCGCCGCGATTGCGAAAATATTCGGCATTTATCCCCCGACCAACAATTGCAATTGTTGAAAGCCGATTGGAGCGGCCAGCAAACCGTACATCACAGCGTACCGATTTTAATTCATGCCTTTAACGCGCAAAATTTGTTGAATGACGTTTCTCAGGTTCTGGCTGCAGGAAAAGTGCATATCAGCAACGCTTCGTTGAAGACTCACGACGATTTATCAGCCATTTTGAATATGACTATTCAAATCGAAAATACCGAGCAGCTTAGCCTGGTGCTGACACGCATAAGCCATTTACCGAATATTATCGAAGTGCGGAGGAAAGTCTGAACCCGCCCTTTATCAGAGTTAGTTCAGCTATTGACAAGACTTTTTTAGCGGCTCGGCAGAGTATTCATGCTAACATAGCGGTTTTAAATTTAGAGTTTTAACTATGGCAAAAGAAGATCAGATTGAAATGGATGGTAAGGTCATCGACACCCTGCCCAACACTATGTTTCGCGTCGAACTGGAAAACGGTCACATCGTTACCGCCCACATCTCCGGCAAAATGCGCAAACACTATATCCGCATCCTGACTGGCGATAAAGTCCGCGTAGAAATGACACCTTACGACTTGACCAAAGGCCGCATTACCTTCCGCAATCGCTAGCCCGTCTTTCGGGAAAGCGATTGCTTCCCTCGCTTTATACGACTTGATTCAATTCCGAAACGATTAGTTGTTTGCTCTCGATGGCAAAAGCCAACGCATCATTCTCGACATGCACTCGCACATGACCGCCATTCGCTAAACGACCGAACAATAAATCTTCTGCCAGCGGCTTTTTGACCTTCTCTTGAATCAATCGCGCCATTGGCCGTGCGCCCATTTTCGGATCGCAGCCGTGTTCCGCCAGCCAGGCTCGCGCTGCTGGCTCCAAAGTCAGCGTGACGTTTTTATCCGCCAGCACGGCTTCAAGCTCGAAAATAAATTTGTCAACAACACTACCGACCACCGCCATATCCAGCGGCTTGAATTGGACGATCGCATCCAGCCGATTCCTGAATTCCGGCGAAAAACCGCGTTCGATCACTTTCATACTATCGGAAGCATGATTTTGCTGGGTGAAACCTATAGACGCCCGGCTGCTTTCCTCGGCACCGGCGTTGGTGGTCATAATCAGGATGATGTTTCTAAAATCGGCTTTACGGCCGTTGTTGTCGGTCAGAGTGCCGTGATCCATCACCTGCAACAACAGGTTGAACACATCCGGATGTGCTTTTTCCAACTCGTCCAGCAGCAACACGGCATGCGGATGCTTGGTCACGGCTTCAGTTAATAAACCGCCTTGGTCGAACCCAACATAACCAGGAGGCGCGCCGATCAAGCGTGATACGGTATGCCGCTCCATGTACTCGGACATATCGAAGCGAATCAACTCTATGCCCAATACTTTAGCAAGCTGCCGAGTCACTTCGGTTTTACCGACACCGGTAGGGCCGGCAAACAGGAACGAACCGATCGTTTTAGTGGTATCGCGCAAACCCGCTCGCGATAGTTTGATAGCCGACGCCAGCTCTGAAATAGCCTCGTCTTGACCAAATACCAGCATTTTCAGATTTTTTTCCAAGCTGGACAGCTTGTCAATATCGTTGGCCGAAACCGATTGCGCCGGCACCCTGGCAATTTTGGCGACAATTTCTTCAATCTCGGCAGTATCGATCAGGTCTTTACGCTCGATACCGGCAAATAACCGCTGCCTGGCCCCGGCTTCGTCGATCACATCAATGGCCTTGTCAGGCAAATGCCTGTCGGTGATATAGCGTGCCGATAATTCAACCGCCAGACGCAATGCTTCTTGCGTATATTTCAAGCCATGATGTTCTTCAAAGCGCGATTTCAGTCCTTTCAGAATCAGCACTGTATCTTCGATCGACGGCTCGACCACATCGATCTTCTGGAAACGCCGCGCTAGAGCATGGTCTTTTTCGAAAATACCCCGATATTCTTGATACGTAGTGGACCCAATGCAACGCAATTGTCCGGACGCCAATACCGGTTTAATCAAGTTGGATGCATCCATCACGCCACCGGACGCAGAACCTGCGCCGATAATGGTATGAATTTCGTCGATGAATAAAATCGAGTCGGGTTCTTTTTTAAGCTGACTAATTAAAGCCTTCAGCCGTTTTTCAAAGTCGCCGCGATACTTGGTACCTGCCACCAGCGCGCCCATATCCAAGGAATAAATGACGCTATTCAACAAAATATCCGGCACTTGTTCTTCAACAATTCTTTTCGCCAAACCTTCGGCTATAGCGGTTTTACCGACACCCGCCTCCCCAACCAATAGCGGATTATTTTTGCGGCGACGGCAAAGCACCTGAATCGTTCTTTCGACTTCCAGCTCGCGGCCAATTAAAGGGTCGATGTTGCCTTTCAGGGCTTCTTCGTTCAAGTTGGTTGCGTATTTTTCCAAAGGGCTGGACAAAGCTTCATTGCTGCCGCGCTCGGATTCGGGTTCTTCGTTATTTTCTTTTCTGAACTGCTCGATTTTGGAAACCCCGTGCGCCAGATAATTCACGACATCCAGACGAGTAATATCTTGCTTGTTCAACAGATAAACCGCGTGCGAATCCTGTTCACTAAACAAGGCGACAAATAAATTCGCGCCGGTGACTTCTTTTTTATCGGAAGCCTGCACATGAAACACCGCACGCTGTAAAACGCGCTGAAAACCCAAAGTGGGTTGCGTTTCGCGCTGTATGCCTTCCGGAATCAAGGAAATGGTTTCGTCTATAAACCGGGTTAGTTCGGCCCGCAATGCATTAACATTGCAGCCGCAAGCGATCAAAATCGGTATGGTCGTAACGTTGTCCAACAAGGCGAGCAACAAATGCTCGACCGTGATGAATTCGTGTCTTTTGGCATGAGCTCCGGTAAAAGCAGCATTCAATGTCACTTCAAGTTCTTTACTTAGCATGGTTACCCCTCACGCCTCTTCCATCGTGCACATCAGCGGGTGATGATGCTCGCGGGAATATTCATTAACAATATGTACTTTGGTTTCAGCCACGTCTTTGGTGTAGGTACCACAAACGCCGACACCCTGCGTATGCACTTGCAACATCACCTGCGTTGCTTTCTCTTGGCTCATGTTAAAAAAATCAGTCAATATTTCGACGACAAAATCCATCGGCGTAAAGTCGTCATTAAGCAACATAACCTTATATAGCGGCGGTCTTTTTAGCTGCGGTTTGGCTTCTTGCAGCGCGGTGCTACCGTCACTATCTTTCAAGGGTTCAAAATCTGACATAATCTTTGGTGCTGTGAATCATTGTGGTCTTAAAAATAGCGTCTTAAACATTAAATTTCAATCTTTACGCATATAAAAAACATTTCTAGTAAAATACGCGCCTTTTACCGTTTTCTATCAACATCATGGTTTGGAAACCTCACGTCACCGTCGCCGCCGTGATCGAAAAAGACGGGCGCTTTCTGCTGGTTGAGGAGACAACGGCACGAGGCCTTGCGTTCAATCAGCCCGCCGGTCATTTGGAAGAAGGTGAAGATTTAATCAGTGCCGTCAAACGCGAAGTTTGGGAGGAAACAGCTTGGCAATTTGAACCGGAGGCGTTAATCGCCACGCAGTTATGGCGCAGAAATCCGCATATGCCCAGCTTTGTTCGCTTCTGTTTTTCCGGCACAGTCAACAACCACAATCCAGAACAAGCTCTCGATGACGGCATTATCGACACTCACTGGCTAAGCCGCAATGAAATTTACGCAAAACGCCAGCAATTACGCAGCCCTTTGGTATTGACCACTGTGGACGAATACCTGAAAGGTCACCGCTACCCGCTTAGCATCTTACAGTCTTTTATCGATTTAGAATGAGCAAACACATCATCGTCGGCATGTCCGGCGGCGTCGATTCTTCCGTTACCGCTCTAGCCTTGCAAGAACAAGGCCATAAAGTCACCGGCTTGTTCATGAAAAACTGGGAGGAAGACGACGGCACCGAGTATTGCACGGCAATGCAAGACTTAGCCGACGCACAGCAGGTTTGCGACAAGCTCGGCATAGAGCTTAAGACTGTCAACTTCGCCGCCGAATATTGGGACGAGGTATTTGAAGTGTTTTTGTCGGAGTTTAAGGCCGGCCGTACCCCCAATCCCGACATACTTTGTAACAAACACGTCAAATTCAAAGCGTTTTTGGATTACGCCATCGAAGATTTGGGCGCCGAATATATTGCTACCGGCCATTATGCCCGCGTTCGCGAACAAGAAGGCGAATTCCAGCTATTAAAAGGCCTGGATCCCAACAAAGAGCAAAGCTATTTTCTCTACGCGATGGGACAGAAAGCCCTGTCTCGCACCCTGTTTCCAATCGGCCACCTGCACAAGCCGGAAATCCGTGCGATGGCCGACAGAGCCGGTTTTGCCAACAGCCGGAAGAAAGATAGCACCGGCATCTGCTTCATCGGCGAACGCAAATTCAAGGAATTTCTGCAACGCTACTTGCCGCACCAACCTGGTGAAATGCGCACCCCGGAAGGGCAATATATCGGCAAGCATCATGGCTTGATGTATTACACGCTCGGCCAGCGCCAGGGCCTCGGCATAGGCGGCGTCAAGGATGCGCCGGACGAACCTTGGTTCGTACTAGAGAAAGACCTGGAGAACAATGTACTAATCGTCGGCCAAGGCCACGACCATCCCTTAATGCTGCACAATACCCTTGAAGCCGGCCAACTTGACTGGTGCGGCAGCCAGCCTTTGACTGAAACCATTCGTTGCGCAGCCAAGACCCGCTACCGCCAGCCTGACCAGGAATGCATAGTCGAACCGATCAACGACGGTAACCGCGTCAAAGTCTGCTTCGACCAAGCCCAACGCGCCATAACACCCGGGCAGTCGGTAGTGTTTTATTTCGGGGAGGTTTGTTTGGGTGGTGGGATTATTGAGACTAAGTACAACGAAACATAAGGATCAACAATGCTAACCAATCTACGCATTAAAAATTTCCGCATGTTAGAGGATTTGGAAATCCCAAAACTTGGCCGCGTGAATTTGATTGTCGGAAAAAACAATAGTGGCAAAAGCTCAATTTTAGAGGCCATTCGAATTTACACAGAAAAAGCTGACAGGGAGTTTCTGCGTGAAATTTTAATAAACCATGACGAATCAGTTACCTTTGACCATGAGACAGACAATCAGAATCAAAGTAATTGGTATGGCTTAAAAAATCTATTTTATAACCGAGAGTTTCCAGAGAAAGAAAATTCTTTTATATCTATTTCTTCAGATGAAAATAATTTAATTCGGCTTGAGCATGTTTTTTATTATCAGGAAGAAGAAACAAAATTTGACAATGATGGTAACGAGATAAGCAAATCCAGAAAAAGAATCCCTATACATCAATCAGAACTTTCAAGTTTCCTAGAACAATCAGATACTGAACTTATCCCTGCGCTAAGCATAACTATTGGTGAAGCTCGTAACACCTTATTTAATTTAACAGCAAATAGCCAAAGAATTGGATTTTCTCCACCACTATGGGGATTATTTCCTCCCGAGACACCAAATTCAAGCTTTGTACCTACCAGACTTTTATCCTCAGAGAAACTTGCCGAATTATGGGATAAAATTGCCGCAAAATCAGAAGAACAAGTACTTTTACAGACATTAAAAGTTATTGATCCATCTATTGAAAGATTAGTTTTTATTAAAAACATTGAACGAGCTTCACGACAAAAAAATGATCGAATACCCGTAGTAACACAACAAGGCTCTGATACGCGCATCCCTCTAAACAGCATGGGTGATGGTATATCCAGGTTATTACAACTTATACTTTCTATATTCCCGGCAAGGGATGGAATTCTACTGATTGACGAATTTGAAAACGGCCTCCACTACAGCGTTCAAGAAGAAGTCTGGCGTATCATTTTTCAACTAGCCAAAGAGCTAAAAATTCAAGTCTTTGCAACAACTCATAGCTGGGATTGTATCGAGAGTTTTACTAAAGCAGCAGTTGAAAGCCCCGAAGAAGGCGTTTTGCTAAAAGTATCCAGAAGTAAACTTATCAGCGACAATGGAAAAGTTATTGCCACTGTTTATGATGAAGAAGCACTAAAAACAGTTACTGCCTCCGCTCTTGAGGTTCGCTAATGAGTAGTTGGAAACTATTAGTAGAAGGCAAAGACGACCAAGATTTTTTTAATGCTTTCTGCAACTTAGTTATTGGGGAAAATAAAATTGATATTTTTCCACCTAAAGCGCTTAACGAGAATTCAGGAGATGGCTGGTCTAACTTAATCAGTAACCTTCCGCTACTTCTGAGTCAACTAAAAAATGGCGACACCGAGAAACTTGGAATTATTTTAGATGCCGACTATCCGCCTGAGAATTCGGGTGGTTTTCATGAGCGTTACAAAAAAGTAACGGAAAAACTAGCAGAAGTCGGCTACAAAATCCCCACCAAACCAAAACTTCAGAAAGGTGACATTTTTAACCACTCAGACGGATTACCTAATATTGGCTTATGGATCATGCCAGACCATAAAAACAATGACATGCTCGAAAGTTTCGTCGAAAGCCTAATTACGGATACTACTCAAGCTTCGCTTCTACAACATGCTGATAAATCCATAAATAAGCTGCCAGTCAAACTATTTAATACTCAGTTGCACACATCAAAAGCAAAAGTATTTACATGGCGCGCTTGGCAAGAAAAACCGGGCTCTTCGCTAGCAGGCGCTTTATATAAGAATATTTTAGACCGCAGCAAAGCATCGGACTTTGAAGCTTGGCTGACTCATACATTCAAATAAATATTATTTTAGGTTAATTCAATTATGACACTCACCTCCATCTCCCCAATAGACGGCCGCTATGCCAGCAAAGTCGACGCCTTGCGCCCCATCTTCAGCGAATACGGCCTGATCCGTTACCGGGTCGAAGTGGAAGTGCGCTGGCTGCAAGCCCTGGCCGCTGAAGCCAAAATCGCCGAAGTGCCGGCCTTGTCCGCCGACGCGACCGCCGCGCTAGATAAAATCGTCAGCAATTTTTCCGAAGCTGACGCCCAGGCCGTCAAAGACATCGAGAAAACCACCAACCATGACGTCAAGGCAGTAGAGTATTTCTTGAAAGAAAAGATCAAGGACAATACCGAACTGCATGCCGTCAGCGAATTCATTCACTTCGCCTGCACCTCGGAAGACATCAACAACCTGTCTTACGCATTGATGCTGAAGGAAGGTCGCGATCTGATCCTGGCCGAAATCAACGCCACCATTGCAGCCATAAAGCAACTGGCGCTGGCTAGCGCCGATCAGCCTATGTTGTCCAGAACTCACGGCCAATCGGCGACACCGACCACAGTGGGCAAGGAATTCGCCAACGTCGTCGCCCGCATGAGGCGTCAGCGCCAACAACTTGCCAAGGTCGAATTGCTAGGCAAAATCAACGGCGCAGTCGGCAATTACAACGCGCACAGCGTCGCCTATCCAGATGTCGATTGGGCTGCTTTCGCACAAAACTTCGTTGAATCTTTGGACCTTACATTCAACCCTTACACTATCCAGATCGAACCGCACGATTACATGGCCGAGTTTTTCCACGCCCTGTCGCGCTTCAACACCATCCTGCTGGATTTCGACCGTGACGTCTGGGGCTACATCTCGCTTGGTTATTTCAAGCAAAAAACCGTCGCCGGCGAAGTCGGCTCCTCGACCATGCCGCACAAGGTCAACCCGATAGATTTCGAAAACTCCGAAGGCAACCTTGGATTGGCGAACGCCATTTTCGGCTTTTTGGCCGATAAATTGCCGGTCTCGCGCTGGCAGCGCGACCTGACCGACTCCACCGTGTTGCGCAACATCGGCGTCGGCATCGCCCACACCAGCATCGCCATTCAATCGTCCTTGAAAGGCATTTCCAAACTGGAAATCAACCCGGCCTTGCTCGACCAGGATTTGGATCAAAACTGGGAAGTGTTGGCAGAACCGATTCAAACCGTGATGCGCCGCTACGGCATCGAAAAGCCTTACGAGAAATTGAAGGAGCTGACCCGAGGCAATCGCGTCACCGGCGACGGCATGCGCGCCTTCGTCGAGAAACTGGAAATTCCGGCCGATGCCAAGGCCGAATTGCTGAAATTGACGCCGCACAGCTACACCGGTTACGCAGCTGATTTAGCCAAAAAAATCGGTTAAGCACCAGGACAGGTTTGTTGCTGAACTTCATCTGGATATTCTTCTTCCTGAGCGCTTTCGCCACCGCCGCTTTCAAGCTGTTGGTGTTGGGCGATACCCAGGTGTTTTCCGAATTGATGAATGCGATGTTCAGCCTGTCCAAGACTGCATTCGAGATCTCGCTGGGCTTGAGCGGCGTGCTGGCCTTGTGGCTGGGGATCATGAAAATCGGCGAGCATAGCGGCTTCATCGATTTGTTGACCAAGGCGCTCAATCCATTGTTCAGCCGCTTGATGCCGGAGATCCCCAGGGATCATCCGGCGCTCGGTGCGATGGTGATGAACATCGCCGCCAATATGTTGGGTTTGGACAATGCCGCGACGCCGATGGGCATCAAGGCCATGCAGGAAATGCAGACCTTGAATCCCCACCCAGAGAGGGCCAGCGATGCGCAGATTTTGTTTTTGGTGATCAATACTTCGTCGGTGACGCTGTTTCCGGTGACGATTTTCGCTTACCGGGCTCAGCTCGGCGCCGCCAACCCCACCGACGTGTTCATTCCGATTCTGATCGCGACCTACATGTCGACGCTGATCGGCTTGCTGGCCGTCGCGGCGGCGCAGAAAATCAATCTGCTGGACAAGGTGGTGTTGAGTTATCTGGGCGGCATTACCGTGTTGGTCGGCGGCATACTGGCTTATTTCGCAGGATTGGATCAGGCCGAGATGCTGAAACAATCGGCTTTGGTTAGCCATGTCATATTATTCAGTCTGGTGATTTCCTTCATTGCCGCTGCGGCATACAAGCAACTGAATGCTTACGAGTTGTTCGTCGAAGGCGCCAAGCACGGCTTTCAGACCGCGATCACCATCATCCCTTATCTGGTGGCGATGCTGGTGGCGTTTGGTGTATTCCGGGCCAGCGGCGCGCTGGAATTGATCACCGATGGCGTGCGGCTATTGGTCAATGTTGCCAGCATCGACAACCGTTTCATCGACGGCCTGCCTACGGCGCTGATGAAGCCGTTCAGCGGTAGCGGCGCGCGGGCGATGATGATAGACACCATGCAGACCCACGGCGCCGACTCGTTCGCCGGCCGACTGGCGTCGGTGGTGCAAGGCAGTACCGAGACAACTTTTTATGTGTTGGCGGTGTATTTCGGCGCGGTGAACATCAAGCAGATACGCCATGCCGCCGCCTGCGGCATCGTCGCCGACCTCGGCGGGATAGTTTCCGCGATTTTGGTGACTTATTGGTTTTTTGGTTAATTTTTCAAGTTGCCGGTGCATTGCTTCGCGAATGCACCCTAGACCTTCGATTTTACGTTTTTCGATAACATGCAAATACATTTAAAAACCCTGGGCTGCCGCCTCAACGAAGCAGAACTGGAAACCTGGGCGCAAGCCTTTCAGGCCAAGGGCCACGACATCACCCGCAACTTGAGCGACGCACAATTGGTGGTCATCAATTCCTGCGCGGTCACCCAAGACGCGGTGAAAAAATCCAAGCAAATGATACGCCGCATCCACCGCGACAATCCGCAAGCCAAGCTGGTGGTCAGCGGCTGTTATGCGACGCTGAATGAGGAAGAAGCCGCGCAATTGATGGGTGTGGATTTGATCGTCGGCAACCAGGATAAAAACCAATTGGTCGAAAAAACCCTGGCCGAATTGAATCTGAACAGCATGCCGGCGATGTCGACCGAACCGGGTGAAGTGTCGTTATTCAGCCGTGGCCGCCAGCGTGCTTTCGTCAAGGTTCAGGACGGCTGCCGTTACCGCTGCACCTTTTGTATCGTCACCGTCGCCCGCGGGGAGGAAAGCAGCCGGCCCATTCAAACGGTCATTGACGAGATCAACGCGTTGCACGCTCAAGGTATCCAGGAAGTCATCATCACCGGCGTGCATCTGGGCGGTTACGGCAGCGATATCAATAGTAATCTGGTCGAATTGATCACCAAAATTTTGGATAAAACCCAGATTCCACGCCTGCGCATGGGCTCATTGGAACCTTGGGAACTGCCGGACGGTTTTTTCGAACTGTTCAAAAATCCAAGGCTAATGCCTCACCTACATCTGCCATTACAAAGTGGTAGCGACAGCGTGCTACGGCGCATGGCCAGACGCTGTAAAACGGAGGAGTTCGGCCAGATCGTTAAACTGGCCCGAGCAACGATTCCGCATTTCAACATCACCACCGACATTATCGTCGGCTTTCCGGGCGAAACCGAATTGGAATGGCAGGAAAGTTTTGATTACATCAAAAGCCTGGGTTTTGGCCATATTCACATTTTTAGCTACTCGCCTCGTGAGGGCACCAAAGCTGCGGGCTTGCCGGATCAAGTCGATCAGAACACAAAGAAACAGCGAAGCAAGCAATTGCATGAATTAGCCGACACAATGAAGCATAAGTTCATTGCCGAAAACATCGGCGAGCAGACCAATATTTTATGGGAAGGACAAAAAGAAGCTCAGAAAGATGGCTCGATACGCCATTTCGGCTACACACCGAACTATCTAAGGGTAGCCTGCGATGTGGCACCCGGCCTCATTCTGGAAAATAGGATAGTGGCGGGAGTACTGATAGAAGCGAAAACGGATTTCGTGCTCGCCCGCTTGACTTGAAGCCATAAAAAAGCCGCAAAGCTGTTTGCTTTACGGCCTTTTTACATAAGAGCGGTACTGTTAAATCAATACGGATTCGGATCGAGCGGTCCACGCCCACCGCCCTGCATGTCGTCGAATTTCAACACATCTTCATCTGGAACCTTACCATCGTGAACCAGGTAATTACGTCTGGAAAGATAGGCATTTTTGAAAAATTCGTAACGATCCAGTGCCGCTTCAGTAGCGACTTTTTCCATGCCTAGCAGATCTGAACGGGCATCGATGACTTTCAATGCACCAGGGCCAATCGAAACCGCCGCACCAATCCAATTTGGATTTATATAGATGCCGGCATAAGTAAACGGATTCATCGCGGCATCACCAACCAACCCGAACACGCCACGTGGCGAACTGGGTCCGAAAAACGGCAGGACCAAGTAAGGACCGGTAGGTATTCCCCAATAGCCTAAAGTTTGATCAAAGTCTTCATTATGCTTCGGCAAATCGATCATCGTCCCAACATCTATAAGACCGGCAACACCAATGGTGGTGTTCACCAAGAAACGCGCGCCGTCCTGACCCGATTGCAGGAGTTTTCCTTGCAAAACATCGTTGGTACAAACACCTATGTCATCGACATTGCTGAAAAAATTAGTAACGGCTTGGTCCGCAAAATCGGGCATAACCCAATCGTAGCCTTTGGCAACCGGTTTCATGACATAATCATCCACGCCGTCATTAAATGATTGCACGCCTCTATTCCAGCCCTCCCAAGGATCTTTAGGATCGACACCGCGGGTTGTGGCGCAACCGCTTAATACAGTCAGTAACCCTAAGATAACCCAACCTTTTTTCCGATCTTGCATAACTTCACCTCACCAATTGAATATTGTTTATACCTATCCAAAACTCACGTAACATAACGCCCAACCGACTTTTTTAGCCAATCAAACTCAATGGAAATAAACCTAAATCCGTTAGGCAACCGTTTCAGAGGTTACCTTCCTGTTATTGTCGATATAGAGACAGCCGGTTTTAATTCGAAAAAAAACCCACTTTTGGAAATCGCCGCCGTAATAGTCGAACCAGACACTGATGGTTGGTTGCATGTCACCGAAAAACATCACTGCAACATCATTCCTTTCAAAAACTCCGAACTAGATGACGCAGCGCTCAAATTTACCGGTATCGATCCATACCATCCTTTCCGCATGGCTATAGAAGAGAAGGATGCACTTACCAAGCTGTTTACCCCTATCAAAGCCGCTGTAAAACGTAACGAATGCAAGCGAGCCATTTTGGTTGGTCACAACCCAGCTTTCGATATCAATTTTTTAAACGCCGCTATTGAACGAACCAACTACAAAAGAAGCCCTTTTCATCCATTCAGTAGTTTCGATACCGCCACACTCGGAGGGCTCATGTACGGCCAAACGGTTTTAGCAAAAATTGCTCAAGCTGCCGGGATTATCTGGGATAACGAAAAAGCACATTCTGCACTTTACGACGCCGAACAAACCGCCGAATTATTTTGTCTGATTATCAACCGATGGAAAAAATTAAGCGAGTACGAAGCGACATAAATTTACCCAATTAGCGACTTAGAACACATTAGATTCAAACATACTCTTAAGAAACGGCAGAAGAATATTGTCGCTACGGGCTGAATCTGGGATGTTCTTTAAACTAAGATTTGGCGTCAATATTAGCCAGCAAATTAATGAGCTCACCTTTATTGAATAGATCGATAACGATGTCGCAGCCGCCGACTAATTCGCCGTTGATATACAGCTGGGGATAAGTGGGCCAGTGCGAGTATTCTTTTAAGGCTTCGCGCACTTCAGGATCTTCGAAGATATTGACGTGGGCATAATCCGCGTTGCAGGCTTGCAAAACTTGCACCACCCGGCTGGAAAATCCACACTGGGGAAAATCCGGGGTGCCTTTCATGTATAAGACCACGGGATGACTGGCTAATTGGGCTTGGATTCTGTCTATTGCACTCATGCGTTTTCTCGCTAAACATTGTGTGAGGGGATTCTAACAACCCCATTCGCAAAAGAGAAGGGTGTTGGTATATGGATGATTTGGGGTCAAAAAAAAAGCCCGGCTATTGCTAGCGGGGCTTTCGTATTAAGAGCTTGGCGATGACCTACTTTCACATGGCAACCTGCCACACTATCATCGGCGCTAAGCGGTTTCACTTCCGAGTTCGGGATGGGATCGGGTGGTTCACGCTTGCTATGTTCACCAAGCAAACTGGTTTGGCTGGTTTTAGTCAGCCGTCATAAACAGGTTATAAGCCTTTGGCTTTTAGGAAAATACCTTTGGGTCATGCGTTCGCAATTAACTTAGGTTGTTTCCGGTCCTGTTTTTCATGGAAATCTGTATCGAGTGTGTCGTTTTCTTACGTTTATCAGCGTGTCAGTGACACCCAAACGCATTGGGTGTTATATGGTCAAGCCTCACGGGCAATTAGTACACGTTAGCTTCACACATTACTGCGCTTCCACACCGTGCCTATCAACGTCGTAGTCTCCGACGGCCCTTCAGGGGACTTAAAGTCCCAGTGAGATCTCATCTTGGGAGGGGCTTCCCGCTTAGATGCTTTCAGCGGTTATCCTGTCCGAACGTGGCTACCCGGCAATGCCATTGGCATGACAACCGGAACACCAGAGGTTCGTCCACTCCGGTCCTCTCGTACTAGGAGCAGCTTCCCTCAAATCTCAAACGCCCACGGCAGATAGGGACCGAACTGTCTCACGACGTTCTGAACCCAGCTCGCGTACCACTTTAAATGGCGAACAGCCATACCCTTGGGACCTGCTTCAGCCCCAGGATGTGATGAGCCGACATCGAGGTGCCAAACACCGCCGTCGATATGAACTCTTGGGCGGTATCAGCCTGTTATCCCCGGCGTACCTTTTATCCGTTGAGCGATGGCCCTTCCATACAGAACCACCGGATCACTAAGACCTACTTTCGTACCTGCTCGACTTGTCCGTCTCGCAGTCAAGCACCCTTATGCCTTTGCACTCATTGCCTGATTTCCGACCAGGCTGAGGGTACCTTCGTGCTCCTCCGTTACTCTTTAGGAGGAGACCGCCCCAGTCAAACTACCCACCAGACACTGTCCCTAACCCGGATAACGGGTCGAGGTTAGAACTCCAAACATACCAGGGTGGTATTTCAAGGTTGGCTCCACGAGAACTGGCGTTCCCGCTTCAAAGCCTCCCACCTATCCTACACAAGTAGGTTCAAAGTCCAGTGTCAAGCTATAGTAAAGGTGCACGGGGTCTTTCCGTCTAGCCGCGGGTACACTGCATCTTCACAGCGATTTCAATTTCACTGAGTCCCAGGTGGAGACAGTGTGGCCATCGTTACGCCATTCGTGCAGGTCGGAACTTACCCGACAAGGAATTTCGCTACCTTAGGACCGTTATAGTTACGGCCGCCGTTTACTGGGGCTTCGATCAAGAGCTTCTCCGAAGATAACCCCATCAATTAACCTTCCAGCACCGGGCAGGCGTCACACCCTATACGTCCACTTTCGTGTTTGCAGAGTGCTATGTTTTTGCTAAACAGTCGCAGCCACCGATTTTTTGCAACCCCCTTCCGCTCCAGTCGCGAGGACCTTCACGTAATGAGGGCATACCTTCTCCCGAAGTTACGGTATCATTTTGCCTAGTTCCTTCACCTGGGTTCTCTCAAGCGCCTTAGAATTTTCATCCCACCCACCTGTGTCGGTTTGGGGTACGGCCACTAGTAACCTTAAGCTTAGAGGTTTTTCCTGGAAGCAGGGCATCTATCACTTCGCTGTTCTTTCGAACCGCTCGTCATCACGTCTCAGCATAGAGCACCCCGGATTTGCCTAAGATGCATGCCTACCTGCTTAAACTGCCACTTCCAACCGACAGCTGATATAGCCTTCTCCGTCACCCCATCGCAGTTACTACTGGTACAGGAATATTAACCTGTTTTCCATCGACTACGCTTTTCAGCCTCGCCTTAGGTGCCGACTAACCCTGCGTCGATTAACGTTGCGCAGGAAACCTTGGGTTTTCGGCGAGGGGGTTTTTCACCCCCTTTATCGTTACTTATGTCAGCATTCGCACTTCCGATACCTCCAGCCCACTTCTCAATGAACCTTCGCAGGCGTACGGAACGCTCCTCTACCACTCACGCTTAACGCGTAAATCCGTAGCTTCGGTACTATGCTTAGCCCCGGTAAATCTTCCGCGCAGACCGACTCGACCAGTGAGCTATTACGCTTTCTTTAAAGGATGGCTGCTTCTAAGCCAACCTCCTGGCTGTCTGTGCCTTTCCACATCGTTTCCCACTGAGCATAGATTTGGGGACCTTAGCTGACGGTCTGGGCTGTTTCCCTTTTCACGACGGACCTTATCACCCGCCGTGTGTCTCCCGTGCTTGCACTTGCTGGTATTCGGAGTTTGCATCGGGTTGGTAAGTCGGGATGACCCCCTAGCCGAAACAGTGCTCTACCCCAGCAGTGATACACGAGGCGCTACCTAAATAGCTTTCGAGGAGAACCAGCTATCTCCGAGCTTGATTAGCCTTTCACTCCGATCCACAACTCATCCCCGTATTTTTCAACAGACGTGGGTTCGGCCCTCCAGTTAGTATTACCCAACCTTCAGCCTGGTCATGGATAGATCGCCCGGTTTCGGGTCTACACCTTGCGACTAAACGCCCTATTAAGACTCGCTTTCGCTACGCCTCCCCTATTCGGTTAAGCTTGCCACAAAATGTAAGTCGCTGACCCATTATACAAAAGGTACGCAGTCACCCCACGAAGGGGCTCCCACTGCTTGTACGCATACGGTTTCAGGTTCTATTTCACTCCGCTCTCCGCGGTTCTTTTCGCCTTTCCCTCACGGTACTAGTTCACTATCGGTCAGTAAGGAGTATTTAGCCTTGGAGGATGGTCCCCCCATATTCAGTCAAAGTTTCACGTGCTCCGACCTACTCGATTTCACTAGAAAAAGGTTTTCGTGTACGGGGCTATCACCCTGTATCGCCGGACTTTCCAGACCGTTCCACTAACCTTATCCTAGCTTAAGGGCTAGTCCCCGTTCGCTCGCCACTACTTAGGGAATCTCGGTTGATTTCTTTTCCTCCGGGTACTTAGATGTTTCAGTTCTCCGGGTTCGCTTCAGTGAGCTATGTATTCACTCAAAGATGACGTGCTTATGCACGCCGGGTTTCCCCATTCGGACATCTCTGGATCACAGCCGGTTTGCAGGCTCCCCAAAGCTTTTCGCATGCTACAACGTCCTTCATCGCCTCTTACTGCCTAGGCATTCACCGTATGCGCTTATTCACTTGACCATATAACCCGAATACGTCTGTATTTTGGTTATACTGTCAGCTGACATTTTCGCTGATTTTTTCTGCTTGAGAACGACATGCTGCTTGTATTCCACCTGCCTCATTCGAGCCAGACTTCATCCAAACCGCAACTCGTTTTAGTTTTGATCATTGCTGATCGTTACTATAGTTACAGATTTCCATATTGTTAAAGAGCTATCGGTACGAATACCAATGCTATAAAGTCTTTATCTATTAACGAAGATAAAACCTCATAGCGTTGATGTTCTAACATCGACTATCTATTGGCGACGAACTGGTTGACCCTCAGCATTCAGCGTGATGGTGGAGCCAGGGAGGATCGAACTCCCGACCTCCTGCGTGCAAGGCAGGCGCTCTCCCAGCTGAGCTATGGCCCCTAAAACAGACTAAAGACCAAGACTCAAGCAGAAACCCAACTATTCGCAACCCTATCTATCTAAGCAGGAGTGTTGCTTGATCGTTTTCCGCCTTATTGCTTTCGCCTTTTATGCGTTGGTGGGTCTGGGAGGAGTTGAACCTCCGACCTCACCCTTATCAGGGGTGCGCTCTAACCAACTGAGCTACAGACCCAGGTGCGTCTTTCAATCGAAATAATTTGTTGTGAGTACGTGCAACGGTGTGCCGTCTTTGTAAGGAGGTGATCCAGCCCCAGGTTCCCCTAGGGCTACCTTGTTACGACTTCACCCCAGTCATGAATCACAAAGTGGTAAGCGCCCTCCCGAAGGTTAAACTACCTACTTCTTTTGCAACCCACTCCCATGGTGTGACGGGCGGTGTGTACAAGGCCCGGGAACGTATTCACCGCGGCATTCTGATCCGCGATTACTAGCGATTCCGACTTCACGCAGTCGAGTTGCAGACTGCGATCCGGACTGGGACCGGCTTTTTGGGATTCGCTTACTCTCGCGAGTTCGCAGCCCTCTGTACCGGCCATTGTAGCACGTGTGTAGCCCTACCCATAAGGGCCATGATGACTTGACGTCGTCCCCACCTTCCTCCGGTTTATCACCGGCAGTCTCCCTAGAGTTCCCGGCATGACCCGCTGGCAACTAAGGATAAGGGTTGCGCTCGTTACGGGACTTAACCCAACATTTCACAACACGAGCTGACGACAGCCATGCAGCACCTGTCTCAGAGTTCCCGAAGGCACTCCGCTATCTCTAACAGATTCTCTGGATGTCAAGGGTAGGTAAGGTTCTTCGCGTTGCATCGAATTAAACCACATGCTCCACCGCTTGTGCGGGCCCCCGTCAATTCATTTGAGTTTTAGCCTTGCGGCCGTACTCCCCAGGCGGTCAACTTAATACGTTAGCTCCACTACTAAGTTCTTTAAGAACCCAACAGTTAGTTGACATCGTTTACGGCGTGGACTACCAGGGTATCTAATCCTGTTTGCTACCCACGCTTTCGTACCTCAGCGTCAGTTTTAGTCCAGGGAGCCGCCTTCGCCACTGGTGTTCCTTCAGATCTCTACGCATTTCACCGCTACACCTGAAATTCCACTCCCCTCTACTAAACTCTAGTTGCCCAGTATCAAATGCAGTTCCCAGGTTAAGCCCAGGGCTTTCACATCTGACTTAAACAACCGCCTACGCACGCTTTACGCCCAGTAATTCCGATTAACGCTTGCACCCTCCGTATTACCGCGGCTGCTGGCACGGAGTTAGCCGGTGCTTCTTGTATAGGTAATGTCAGTCTACCGGGTATTAACCGGCAGGTATTCCTTCCTATTGAAAGTGCTTTACAACCCTCAGGCCTTCTTCACACACGCGGTATTGCTGGATCAGGCTTTCGCCCATTGTCCAATATTCCCCACTGCTGCCTCCCGTAGGAGTCTGGGCCGTGTCTCAGTCCCAGTGTGGCTGATCATCCTCTCAGACCAGCTATGGATCGTCGCCTTGGTAGGCCTTTACCCTACCAACTAGCTAATCCAACATAGGCTCATCTATTAGCGCCAGGCCCGAAGGTCCCCAGCTTTCCCCCGTAGGGCGTATGCGGTATTAGCGTGAGTTTCCCCACGTTGTCCCCCACTAATAGGCAGATTCCTATGCATTACTCACCCGTCCGCCACTCGTCAGCGCCCGAAGGCCTGCTACCGTTCGACTTGCATGTGTTAAGCATACCGCCAGCGTTCAATCTGAGCCATGATCAAACTCTTCAGTTTAATTTTAACTTGTTACTAAATAAGATTAGTAACCAATCTTGGCTCGACTACAGAACATCTTTTCTTGCGAATTGACGTGGTTTCTGTGTCGACTATTTTTAAACAGCACATAGTCGCTACACATACCCACACAAATTATTTCGATTTCGTTTGTTAAAGAGCTAGAGCATTTCGCCCTGTTGAGCCGACATATTCTACAGCGTTTTCAATGTTTGTCAAATTTATTTTTAAGTCATTTCAAAAACCGAAACCCAAAAAACAAACCCGCCAATCAACCACCTCAAACCCACCGAACTAAGCCGACCGCTTCACCGCTAAAACTTAAAGACCGGAGCAGTGAAGAGCCGCTCATTATACATCCCATTCAGATTGAGTCAAGCATTAATTCTATCCGGGCAAATTTCCGTTTGCCTACTTGATAAACATGCGCGCCAGACGCTGGGATTTGGACAACACTATTCCACCTTAAACTGGCCTTGATGCTCTATAAACCAACGATAAGTAAGCTCCAGACCTTTTTTCAGAGGTACCTTTGGTTGCCAACCCAAAGATTTAAGCTTTGAGACATCCATCAATTTTCGCGGAGTACCATCCGGCTTGGTACTGTCCCAGCTAATTTGCCCTTGATAACCAACGATATCTTGGATGGTTTCAGCCAATTCACGCACCGTTACATCTTCACCAGTCCCAACATTTAAATGCGACAACATGGGTTCAGTGCAGGATTGATATTGCTCTTTGTCCAAGGCCATCACGTGCAGACAAGCAGCCGCCATATCCTCGACGTGCAAAAATTCGCGCATAGCCTTACCTGTTCCCCACACGCTGACAGTCGGAGAATTACTAACCTTGGCATCATGAAACTTTCTAATTAATGCCGGGATAACATGGCTATTTTGCAAGTGAAAATTATCGTTTTCACCATACAAATTGGTCGGCATCACCGACCGATAATCTACGCCGTACTGCCTATTATAGGATTCGCATAACTTAATCCCAGCAATCTTAGAAATTGCGTAGGGTTCATTGGTCGACTCCAATACCCCGGTCAACAGCGCGCTTTCTCGCATAGGCTGCTCAGCGAATTTTGGATAAATACAAGAACTGCCCAAAAATAGCAGTTGCTTACATCCAACCCGCCAAGCCTGATGGACCACATTGGCTTCCATCATCAGATTTTGATAGATAAACTCAGCCGGATATTCGTTGTTTGCATGAATACCGCCAACCTTGGCCGCAGCCAGAATCACCTGATTCGGGCGCTCTTGTTGCATAAAGTCCCGCACAGCCGCTTGATCGGTCAAATCCAATTCAGCATGCGTACGCACTACAATGTTTTGATAACCCGCCCCAGTCAATTGCCGATAAATTGCTGAGCCGACCATACCTCTGTGGCCCGCCAGATAAATCTTACCTTTCTTATCTAACATGCTGTTACTCCCGACTAACCGCCACGTTATAACCTTGTTCTTTCAGCAGAGCATGTTTTTGCGCTTGCTCAAGATCATAAGCCACCATTTCGGATACCATTTCCTGCAAGGTAATTTGCGGCACCCAACCTAATTTGTTCTTGGCATTAGTAGGATCACCCAACAGCGTTTCCACTTCGGCCGGTCTAAAATAGCGCGGATCGATAGCGACGATGTTTTGACCAACCGCCATACCAGGTGCTTTGTCTCCGGCAATAGCATCGACATAACCTTTTTCGTCAACGCCCGCACCTTCCCAACGAATAGTCACACCCAATTCTTTAGCCGACATTTCGATAAATTGTCTTACCGAATACTGCACGCCAGTGGCTATCACAAAATCCTCGGGCTGTTCTTGCTGCAACATCATCCATTGCATCCGCACATAGTCCTTAGCATGCCCCCAGTCTCGAAGAGAATCCATATTGCCCATATATAGACACTTATCCAGACCAATTGCGATGTTACTGAGGCCGCGAGTAATTTTACGCGTCACGAAAGTTTCGCCTCGGCGCGGCGATTCGTGGTTGAACAAAATACCGTTACACGCATACATACCGTAAGCTTCACGATAATTGACAGTGATCCAATAGGCGTAGAGTTTGGCTACCGCATAAGGCGAACGGGGATAAAACGGTGTGGTTTCTTTCTGCGGAATTTCTTGGACCAGCCCATACAACTCAGAAGTGGATGCCTGGTAAAAACGCGTAGTTTTCTCCATCCCGAGGAAACGAATAGCTTCCAACAGCCGTAATGTCCCCATACCGTCTACATCGGCCGTGTATTCAGGAGACTCAAATGATACAGCGACATGACTCATCGCGCCCAAGTTGTAGACTTCATCCGGACGAATTTCGCTAAGGATACGGGTGAGGTTCGAACTATCCGTCAAATCGCCGTAATGAAGAAAAAATTTCGGATCTTTGATATGCGGGTCTTGATAGATATGATCAACGCGTTCGGTATTAAATAATGACGAACGCCGTTTGATGCCATGTACTTCATAGCCTTTTTCCAACAAAAACTCGGCAAGATAGGATCCGTCTTGCCCGGTTATGCCAGTGATCAATGCTTTTTTTCTACTCATTTACAGCTCCTTTTCTTTTGAGTCAAATCGACGTAAAACAGTCTTAAAATCGCTAGGCAATTAAGCCCACGTCTTGATTCATTAGCCTGGTATAGCCGACTAAACAGGCTCAATGACCTTACCCGGCAAATAGGCGGGTAACTCAGGCAATAAATCTTTTAAAAATAGATGAAGGCGATTGTCGGCAACGGCAATATCTTCCACCTTATCCACAGGAGTCACCAAGCGAATCAAGGCCCCGTCGGTGCGATTCATAGTGATGGCATCATAAAATAAATACCATTTGACCATATATTCATTAGTTATCATCCGTCCGCGCTGTTGAAACCAAAAATACACTAATTGCCTACTTTCGCCTTTTTGGATAATGGCCCGATTTACCTGCAATGCCTGCCCGCCCAGTTGCAAATCTGTGAACTCGCGCTGCTCGAAACTACTTATCTGCCAACCATCCCCAGGAATACAACTGCGCGGCGAATGCACTACGGCGCCCTTACGTTGCGACTGGTAATACGCGCTGTAAAAATTAACGCTGTTCCGAGTTTCAGGTTGAACGAAATTGACAATAACATAGTCCGTCAATTTCAACTCGTTTAGATAAAACTGGGTTAAATAGTCATTGCGTCCTTGCCAACTTCCCAACGTCGTCGGAAATGTTAAAAACGCTTTTCGCGTCGGAATAATGTCTTCTCGCCCCTTAAAGACCTCTGAAGCGCCTGCACCTATACAAAGCAATAGCAACACCGCGAAAACCGATTTGTTCAATATCGCGGCAATATCTCGACGCGCCGTGTGGCTCCATTCTTCCGGAATCTGCACCAGTTCGCCCATTGCCAGTTTCCTACCGCTAATTCGACTAAAAACCCACATTTCAATAAATAGCAGCAGCATGCAAAGTAAAAACACCGCCCAGCCTTCAAAATCATGCAGGAAGCCTTCAGCCATCTCAGTACCCCAGTTATCGACCAGGACCCCGATGACGCCTATCCTAAAACTGTTCATAAAAATAGTCAGGGGCATCGAAGACAGAAAAATCAGCAATTTCTGCCAGAATGGGCCTTTAAACAAATAAGCGCATAGGAAAGCCAGACTGGCCAAAGGAAACAAATAACGCAATCCGCTACAAGCATCGACCACTTGCAACTTATAACTGCCTAGATCGATAACATTCCCTTCCAGGTAAACCATGATGTCGCAAGCGCGTATAAATTCCACACCCAACCAGGAAGAAATCAATTGCAGCTTTGACGACAGGTTATTCAGTATGAAAGAAGGAAACGGCACCATGAAGACTAAAAACAACAGGGGGATAGCCCCAACCCGCAACCCGCGCAGCCCGAAAGCACTGGCAAACATCCCCGTCAACACCACCAGAAACGCATACTGCTCCATGGTTTTTATGGTTGCCAATCCGCCCAGAATAAAAAGAATCAATCCTAAGCAGATAATTGTGATACCGGGCAGCGACGCTTTAAATACTTGAACCAAGACTAGCTCGCCGCGCCGTACCCAAAGCAGGTAAATAGTGATGATAGGTATAAAAAACCCGTGACTGTATTCCTCGACGTTCGTCCATGTCGTCGCCATTTCGATAAGGCTATCTCTGAACACCACGCACAGCAGCAATAAAGCCGCACCCCATAATGACCAAACAATGGCCGGTTTCGTATTCTCTGTATTCATTCCGTGTCGAAAATAAGAATTGATGTTTAAATTTCTCCCATACCGGCACTATTTGTTAGTGCGGTATGGAAATTTAGTCCTACTTACTAACCTAACCCGAGCAATTGCAATCGCGCCGACCGGTAAATCCAACCATTATCCCCGAGCTTTATTAAAGCGAAGTGACACATCATGACAGACAAATAACACTTTTAAGCTTCGGGATCAGCTGTGAAAATTGGGTTTGTTTTGTCTTCTTCATGCAATTTAGCTTTTTCTTCAGGATAAATATGCCAAAAAGATTGATCGATAGCACCGTCGGTATAGCTGTTTTTACGATCATGGGTAAATGGACACCACCAGTTTTCCACCACTTTCACCAAGTAAGCATGCCATTCGAATAAGCCCACACTGACCGGACAATACCAAGTGCAATTCAAAATCCAGAATAATTTCGATTGCGCCATGCTGAATTTGAATGACCCGTCCATAGTAATCTGATTTTTTAAATCATACCGATGGCTCGCCCTGGCCGGTAAAAAATCACCCCATTTTTTAACATTTTCCGCACCGACCAATTTCAGGCTGAAATAAGTCAAATAAGCGCTGGTAATCACAAACGGCAAGGTCAAAATCGGCAAATAGATAAACAGCAAACCGATGGCTCTGGCTATAACCGGCATCTGTTTATGATGGCAACCGATATTGACGCGGTCTGCACAAGATTCGCAGGCTTTCATGTTTATTTCTCCTCTGGAGTCGTTATTATTATTTGCTCGCTATGGAGCAGTTGAAAAATGCTGCGACAACCTTCGCAGCAGAATTTTTTTTCGCCCAGCAAAGTATTGAGCTCAAAACCGGGAATCAACACCCGCTGACCGCACAGACCGCATTGAGGCTTGGAATCCACCATGATTGACTATAGCCGGCTGGATACTGCACAAAAAAAGGTTTTCAAATAATCGGTCTCGGGCAAGGCCGGATGAATCGGATGATCAGGACCTTGACTACCGGAACCGAAAAACACCAAGTGCCGGTCAATGTGCCGCGCCGAAGAACGCAGTATTTCATGCAGATTATCTTTACTCAAATGATGGGAGCATGATGCCGAGACCAAAATACCATTATTCGACAAAACCTGTAGCGCCAAATGATTCAAGCGCCGATAGGCTTCGTACCCTGCTTTGAAATCTTTTTTACGTTTAATCAGCGCCGGCGGATCCAGGATGATCGCATCGTAATGTTGTTGCTGTTCACGGGCTTGCTTCAAAAACTCGAACACGTCACTGCGTACGAATTGCATTTTGCCCCGCACCTGATTCAATTCGGCACTAGCTGAAGCTAAAGCCAACGCGCTCTCAGAGCTATCCACACAACACACCTCCGCAGCGCCCGCCAATGCGGCAGGAATACCCCAAGCACCGGCATAGCTGAATAAATCCAGCACCTTTAAGCCATGGCAAGCTTGAGCAAACTGCGCCCTACTATTGCGATGATCGTAAAACCAACCGGTTTTTTGGCCCTCGGCCACATTTACGAGAAAACGCACGTTGTTTTCTTCAATCAGCAATTGCTCAGGCAACTCGCCGTAAACCAACTCAGGCTCCAAGGAAAGGCTCTCCAACTGCCGCTGACTATTGTCGTTTTTTAGCAGAATAGCCGTTGGCTCCAGCAACTCAAGTAGAACCTTGACCAGCACATCCTTATACCGCTCCATTCCGGCAGTGGTAATTTGCACGGAAAGCACAGCACCGAAGCGATCAATCACCAAGCCCGGTAGACCATCGCTTTCGCCAAATACCAAGCGATAATAGGGCTTATCGAACAAACGCTCGCGCAACCCTAAAGCTTGGGCCAAGCGCGCTTTAAAAAAACTTTCATTGATTTTGATATTGGTTTTACGCGTCAACAAGCGCGCGCAAATGAGTGCATGAGGATTCAGATACGCTATCCCCAAAGCTTTACCGCTAGAATCGTGAACAAGGACTAAGTCGCCGGCAGCAAACTGCTCCAACGGGCTGCGCTGGTTATCGACCTCGTTGCTGAACACCCACAAATGCCCTTGCCGCAGGCGTTTGTCTTCGTTTTTTTTCAGGAACAGTTCGGGGTAGCTCATATTGCCCTAAAGTAAGGTAAAGGTATAACCGCCAATGGGTGCAGCAGGCGCCACAACAGACAAGCGGATTTCGACCGTTTGCTCTGGTGCTAGTATTGTTGGTTTTAGAAGGTACTCCGCAGAACTAAACACCCGTTCCGCAATTGCCTGTCCATTAAAATTCAAGACGCTTAGCTTGAAATCGGGCGCCGCTTGCGCAAAAGGCGCCTGATTGCTAAGTGCGGCGCTAAATAAATAACTGCTATCGCTTCTGACTCGCAAATCGCTATGGGAAACGCTCAATTCCTCAAGATTTTTATATGGCGGTAACTGGCAAGATAATGTCGCACAAACTTTATCTAAACTCGCCCTGAGCTGAGGCTGCAAAGTTAAACGATAGCCCTCGAAATACAGTATTTGTGCCACCAATAACAATGCCACTAAGCTGGTGGCGGCAAACCAAACCCGCCGAGTCTGCGGCCGCTGGTCTAAAGTTTGGTGGTCCGGATACGGCAAGCTGTCATTCAGTAGCGCATCTTTATCTTCACTAAGGTATCGCAGCGCATCGAAAGATTTACCGCAAACCGAACAATCTAATAAGCCTCGCGATTGCCGCAAATGCTCCACGGTAACTTCGTGCTGCTCAGCGCAATCCGGACACCGGCTAAACATCTATTCAGTCGGGTTTATAGGCATCCAATCGACACCAGTCTTCCTGACTGACTGGCGGCGCCACAACAAACCCCTGCTCTCGATAAGCTGCCGCTACAGACTCGGCTTGTTCGTTCAAAATGCCGGACAAAATCAACTGCCCGCCCGGCCTGACCAATGCACCAATCGTTGCGGCTAGCTCAATCAGCGGTTTAGCTAGAATATTGGCAAGTACCAAATCAGCTGCAAACGCGGAAAACTGTTCGGGCAGATAATAATCGATCCGTTGCTGAACCTGATTTTTTTCGGCGTTGTATTGACTGGCGGTCAACGCCTGCGGATCAATATCCACCGCATGCGCCCGCTTGGCACCAAGTAACAACGCTGCGACGGCAAGAATCCCTGATCCACAACCGTAGTCGATTAACACTTTATCCTTAATATCGTTACCGGCCAACCACTCCAAACATAATGCAGTCGTCGGATGGGTTCCCGTGCCGAATGCCAAGCCGGGATCCAAAGTCATGCAAACCGTGCCCGGCTCGTGCTGTTCCTGGCCGCTGGGGCAAATCCACAAACGATTGGCAAACTTCATCGCCTGGAAATGCTCCATCCACGCCCGCTCCCAGGCCTGATCTTGCAAAACCTCGGCCACCCATTCCTGCAAGGGCTGACCGATAAATTGATTGAACAGCAAGTTGCGAACAATATCCGGATCGGTATCGAGCTCGAACAAAGCCGTGACCCGAGTACGAGTCCAGATTTTGGTTTGATCAATCGCCGGTTCGTAAACCGGCTCATCATCGGCATCGCTGTAAGTCACCGAAACCGCGCCCAATTCGCTGAAAAACTCCGATACGTCGGGAGCAGTGGTTTCGTCGGTGATAACGGAAAGCTGATGCCAGGCCATAGTTATATAAAGCGTTTAGCGTGGAAAGGAAACGCCATTTTCGTCATCTTCTCGCCCATGCCGAATTAATGGATACCCAATTTCTTTTCGAGATAATGGATATTTTGCCCACCTTGGGCGAACGCCGCGTCTGCCATAATGCTTTGTTGCAAAGGGATGTTGGTTTTGATGCCGTCTATCACCATTTCACTCAGCGCGGTCTTCATCCGGGCAATCGCGCTGGCTCTATCGTCACCGTGAGCAATCAGCTTGCCAATCATGGAATCGTAATACGGCGGCACTTTATAGCCATTATAGATATGCGTCTCGCAACGGATACCAGGGCCACCCGGCATATGGAATTGATCGATTACACCAGGGCTGGGCATAAAGGTTTTCGGATCTTCCGCATTCAAACGGCATTCGATGGCATGACCGGTAAACTTCACCTGCTCTTGCGTGATCGACAAAGGCTCGCCGGCAGCGATACGCAGTTGTTCCTTCACAATATCGAAACCGGTAATCATCTCGGTGACCGGATGCTCGACCTGCACCCGCGTATTCATTTCGATGAAATAAAACTGGCCCTTCTCATAAAGAAACTCGAAAGTACCGGCACCTAGATAACCAATTTCCTGACAAGCCAACGCGCAACGCTCGCCCATCTGTTTGCGTTGCTCTTCGGTAATGCCTGGAGCGGGCGCTTCTTCCACAACCTTTTGATGGCGGCGCTGCATGGAACAATCGCGTTCACCCAAATGTATCGCATTGCCGTGCGAGTCTGCCAACACCTGAAACTCGATATGGCGCGGATCTTCCAGAAACTTTTCCATGTAGACGGTGCTATTGCCAAACGCGGTACCGGCTTCGGCCTTGGTCATCGCAATCGCATTCAGCAACGCGCTTTCTGTATGTACGGTGCGCATGCCGCGACCGCCACCCCCCCCGGCAGCCTTAATAATCACAGGATAACCAATTTCCCGCGCCATTTTCAGATTGGTTTCTTCGTCTTCCCCCAAAGGATCACCGTTACCCGGCACGCAAGGGATACCCGCAGCCTGCATGGCTTTTTTTGCGGCGATCTTGTCACCCATCATCCGAATGGTATCAGGCCTTGGACCAATAAAGACAAAGCCGCTTTGACTCACTTTCTCAGAAAAATCAGCATTCTCGGATAAAAAACCGTAACCGGGATGGATGGCTTCGGCATCCGTCACTTCGGCGGCGCTGATAATCGCCGGGATATTCAAATAGCTGCCGGCGGATGCCGCGGGACCGATACAGACCGCTTCATCAGCCAGTCTTACGTGTTTTAAGTCGCGATCCGCTTCGGAATACACGGCCACGGTTTTAATGCCCAATTCGCGACATGCTCGCAAAATGCGCAAAGCAATCTCGCCGCGATTGGCGATAACAATTTTCTCAAACATTAGTCCAGCCCCTTTGTCCGTTATTCGATGATGAACAAAGGTTGGCCATATTCGACCGGATGGCCGTTTTCAACCAGAATTTGTTTGATTTTGCCGCTTTTATCCGCTTCGATCTGATTCAAAATCTTCATCGCTTCGATAATGCACAAGGTTTGACCATTGCTAACCGACTGCCCAATCTCGACAAATGCCGCTGAACCAGGCGATGCAGAGCGATAAAAAGTCCCAACCATAGGCGATTTCACCACATGTCCGCTGACTTTCTCTTCAGCCGGCGCCACCGCGGCGGGAGCCGCGGCAACCGCTACCGGGGCCGAAGCCAACGGGGCAGCATACTGTATAGGTGCCGCTGAATAACGGCTGATTTTCACTGATTCTTCGCCTTCGCGAATCTCTATTTCAGCAATATCGGATTCCTCGATAAGATCAATCAGTTTTTTTATTTTTCTAATATCCATTGTTCTGAGTTCTCTCTAGTAATATCTGATGAGCGGCTTGCAAAGCCAATTCGTAACCGTTCGCCCCCAATCCGCAGATAACGCCAACGGCAATATCCGAAAAATAGGAATGCTTCCTGAAAGGCTCACGGGCATGCACGTTCGATAAATGTACTTCTATGAATGCAATCTTGGTTGCCAGCAAGGCATCGCGAATCGCCACGCTGGTATGAGTAAATGCAGCAGGATTGATAATGATAAAATCAACACCCTGCCGATACGCTTGATGTATGTGTTCAATAATTTCGTGCTCGGCATTACTTTGCAGAAAATTCAATTGATGCCCAAGGGCTTCAGCCAATTGCTCCATTGCCTGCTGTATGCTCTGCAATGTTTTACTGCCGTACAATCCTGGTTCTCGAACACCTAACAGATTTAAATTGGGTCCATTGAGAACAGTGAGGTTTGCCATTGCCGGTGCTGAACAAAAATACTAAATAAATAGGAATTCTGCCTAATTTGTAGGTTTTTGTCCAGATAAACCGCTTTTCACTTCATTAGCCCGCGTTTTAGCGATTTTTCAGTCATTTTGCCGTCAACAACGGCGCAATCACTTCCAACACTTTTTCTCGGGTCAATTCGCCTAATTGATGATGCACAATTTGCCCTTGTTGATTAATGATCACCGTGAACGGCACGGTATTGATGACATTGCCCAGCTGCTGAGCCAGCATCGTTGCACCTTCGCCGCCAATCAACACCGGATAATTGATCTTGATACGCTTAAGGTAGTCTTCTACCGGTTGCTTATCTTCAATGGCTATACCGACAAATTGCACGCCTTTGTCTTTATACTCGTCCTGCAGCTTGATGAACTCGGGAATTTCCTTCAAACAGGGCGGACACCAGGTTGCCCAGAAGTTGATAATCAATATTTTGCCTTGCCATTGCGTGACCGATTGCGGCGTATCCGCCAAATCAGGCAGACTGAAATTGATTTGCGGAGTCGATTTACCGGCTTCGGGGACTGCGAAATATTGTCTGGCAAACAGACCGGCCGCCAGCGCAATAAAGGCAATAGCGGCGACTATCAGTATGATTTTTTTATTCATAGTTGTTGCAAGGTTCTTAAAAAAGTAGCGGCATCCTGGTAGCCGATCACGCGCTGCGCCACCTGTTCACGACCATCGGCACCGAAAAATATGATGCCCGGCGGCCCAACTAGCTCGAAGCGCTTTAACAAGGCTTTATCCGCCTCATTGTTATCGGTCACGTCAGCCTGGAGCAGCACGAAATCAGCCAATTGTCGCTTAACCTGCGGATCGGTGAAGGTGTAAGCCTCCATCTCTTTACAGGAAATACACCAGTCAGCGTAGAAATCCAGCATCACTGATTTACCGCTGGCGGAGGCCTGCTGAATCCGCTGATCCAATTCCGCTACCGATGCCACCCGCTGAAAACTAAGCCCCTGAACCGATTCCTGCGCTTGCGCATTGAAACCCACACCTTGCAGGGGCTGCAGGGGATTGCCATTTCCGGCGCTCAAGCCGATCAACTGGAGAATGCCGAATACAAGCATGATAATGCCCAAACCTTTCCACAGTTTACGCCAACCGGAAGCCGCTTCCGGCAAAGAATCGATTGCCCCCAGAAATATGGCCGGAATAACCAACAGCAAAGCCCACAAAAACATGGTCACCGCAGCCGGCAAAATCCGCGATAGCATCCACACCGCTACGGCCAGCATCGCCACGCCGAATACGGCTTTGGTGGCATTGAGCCACTCACCGGCCTTGGGCAGCAGTTTTCCAGCTGATGCACCCAGCAGTAATAACGGTGCGCCCATACCCAATCCCATCATGAACAATGCCAAACCGCCCAACACCACATCGCCGGTTTGACCGATGTAAATCAACGCCGCTGCCAGCGGAGCCGCCACGCAAGGCCCGACGATCAGCGACGACAGCGCCCCCATGATCCCGGCGCCAAGATAAGAACCATCGCGATGTTTATCGCTGGAGTGATGCAAGGCCGATTGCAGCGATTTAGGCAGCTCCAAATGGTAAAAACCGAACATCGACAGCGATAACAGTACGAATAACCCTGAAAACACGGCGATTACCCAAGGCTCTTGAAAAGTCGCCTGCAGATTGCTGCCGAACAAAGCCGCCAAGATACCGAACAGCGTATACATCAACGCTGAAGCGAACACATAACTCAAAGACAGCAAAAAGGCCTTACGCGTACCGATTTGATCACCATGACCGACGATGATGCCGGATAAAATCGGAATCATCGGAAACACGCACGGGGTAAAGGCCAGCAACAAGCCGAATCCGAAGAAGCTGAATAAAGTCAGCGCCAAGCTATCATGCCGCAAAGCATTGACGATTTTGTCCTGCTCCGATAACCCGGCAACCCCGACCGGCTTGGCTTGCGGCAAAGCATCAGTGAGCGGCAAGTCAAGGCTCACCTTAGATTGCATGGGCGGATAGCAAACGCCGCGGTCAGCGCAACCTTGAAACTTTGCCAGCAACTCAATGGTTTCGGCGGCCTTGCTATCTCGTAACAGCGGTATATCGACGCTGATCTGGTTTCGGTAGATTTGCACCTGACCAAACTCAGCGTCGTGGTAAGCAGCCCCTTCCGGAAGCTGCAACGGCGTCAGCCGCGTCTGGCTAGAGCCCTCCGCTTTAACCGACAACTTATCCTTATAAAGGTAATAGCCCTCGGCAATTTGCCAAGTTGCTTGCAAAGTATGC
Organism: Methylomonas fluvii; assembly: GCF_014850975.1. GTDB lineage: Bacteria > Pseudomonadota > Gammaproteobacteria > Methylococcales > Methylomonadaceae > Methylomonas > Methylomonas fluvii. The sequence continues at coordinate 696,761 of NZ_JACXST010000002.1, forward strand.
GGATCCTTCAAAGTTGCGAAAAACTGAAAAGCTTGTTCCGCCGGCAATAACTCTTCGGAAAACAAACCGGGCGACAAGCCCTTTAGACCTTTGACAAACTGGTTAAGCGCCCCACTGTTTGCAGCTTGCGGAGCTGCAGGGAGCGCCACATCCAGCAGCACTTTTTGCGGCGGATAACAAACTCCGACATCCGCACAACCTTGGTATTTAACCAGCAGCTTTAATTGGGTTTCACGACCTTGATTAATCAGCGGCAACACGACATCCAAGGTATTGCGATACACCACCACGTCACCCAGACTCGGGTCATGCTCGGTAACGCCTTCCGGCATACTTGCCTGACCCAACTGAATCGCTTCGGTTTGCGACTGGAACTTGGTCTTATCCCGATACAGGTGATAGCCTTCGACTATCTGCCAGTGCAGTTCAACTTTATCGGTGGTTTCAGCCGTGGCAGTTAATTTGAACGCCTGCTCCGGGGGCAAAAAATCCTGACTGTCCAGCGCCGCCGCAGTGCGCCCAAAAACAGCGAATAAACATAATAAAATCAGTCGATGCCAAGGCATGAGTCTATCCATTTCAAATAATCCAGCGAGCCGCATTCTATCGCGACCGCAATAATTTCCGGGAGTTGGTAAGGGTGTAGGCTTTTCAGCGTCGCTTCAATGGCCGCATAGCGGTCTTGATGACTTTTGATGAGCAGCAAATGTTCCTGAGCGGTTTCAATTTCACCTTGCCATTCGTAGACTGAGCGCACACCCGGCAGGATGTTCACGCAGGCTGCTAATTTTTGGGTTATCAGAGTGCCGGCCAGTTTGTCAGCAACCTCTAGGTCCGGGCAGGTACAAAGAATCAATTGATACATCGCGATATTATCCTGGAATTTGCACCAAGATGCTCTTAGTATTAGCGGCTTTTTACCGCAACCGGACTCACCATGAAAACCATGCAAATTCTGTTTATCGCTTTTTTGATCGTGCCGTTTGTGGAAATATACGTGCTACTGCAAGTCGGTGGCTTGATCGGCGCCTTTCCCACTATTTTGCTAGTGGTTTTTACTGCTGTACTAGGCGCTTGGCTACTACGTCGGCAAGGTTTCGCCACCTGGCAGCGCTTTCAGTCCGGGTTGGCACAAGGGGAAATTCCGGCGTATGAAATGATCGAGGGCCCGATATTGCTGGTAGGTGGAGCGTTGTTATTGACGCCGGGATTTTTTACCGACCTGTTGGGTTTCGCTTGTCTGATTCCGACCTTACGCAGAAAGATTGCTCAGTACATTATCGAGCACCATTTGCTGCAAACTCAGGTGGGCTCTGTGTTTAAACAGGCACGAAACTCGCAAACCATTATCGAAGGCGAGTACAACAAACAAGATTAATAAGCTTTTCTTGAATCCGAATCCGCGCCAAAGGCGCGGATTCGGAGCTGGTCACTAGCGCTTATTGACCGGTGGAACCTGCATCGGCACCCAAAGTATTTTTTTCCATACCGGAATATACCGGGCACCAGCCGGAATAACTGGTCGCAACCAAGACCAAGCCAACCAACAACATCAGGATGCTGGCGGTAAACAGCGATACGCTCAGCAGCACCACGCCAGAAACCATGCGAACTTTCTTATCTTTCTCACCGATGTTGTGCTCAAATTTGATCAAACGTTTATAATCGAAGCTCATTTCCAATCCTCTCTGTGTTGTAGTTATTAGTCCCGACGCACGGCTTTCCTTTAAAGGCAAGCAAATATACACAGCTCCTCAAAATCTGCAAGTTATAAAAAATGGACGTCTCTTCTATCATCACCTCGCTAAACGACGACCAACGTCTGGCCGTTTCCGCCCCCATGCAAGCCATGCTGGTGCTGGCCGGCGCCGGTAGCGGCAAAACCCGGGTACTGGTCCATCGCATCGCCTGGCATATTCAAGTCAACCACATTTCGCCCTACAACATCCTGGCGGTGACCTTTACCAACAAAGCCGCCAACGAAATGCGCAACCGCATCGAAGAGCTACTGGAAACTCCGGCCCGCGCGATGTGGATAGGCACCTTCCACGGCTTGGCGCACCGCCTACTGCGACAACACGCCAAACAAGCCAAGCTGCCCGACACCTTTCAGGTGATGGATAGCGACGATCAGTTGCGCATCATCAAGCGCCTAATGAAAAACCTGAATCTGGATGACAGCAAGTGGCCGCCCAAGCAGGCGCAATGGTTTATCAATGCGCAAAAAGACGAAGGCATCCGCGCCAAGCATATGCAGGACAGCGGCGATTTTTATAACCGGCAGATGAAGGAAGTTTACCTAGCATATGAAGACGTGTGCCAACGCTCCGGCTTGGTGGATTTTGCCGAATTGTTACTTAGGGCTCATGAACTGCTGCGCGATAACGACGACTTACTGGCCTTTTACCGGCAACGTTTCCAACAAGTCCATGTCGATGAATTTCAGGATACCAACACCATTCAATACGCTTGGCTGCGCCTGCTTACCGAAGGCAATAACAATTTATTCGTGGTCGGCGACGATGATCAATCGATCTACGGCTGGCGCGGCGCCAAAATCGAGAATATTTTCAATTTCCAAAAGCACTATCCCGAGCACGGCATCGTGCGTCTGGAGCAAAACTACCGTTCCACCGGCCACATTCTGAAAGCTGCCAACACCCTGATTGCCAATAACGACAATCGGATGGGCAAGGAATTGTGGACAGCTGCCGGCGAAGGCCAGGCCATTTCCTTGTATTCCGCATTTAACGAGCAAGACGAAGCCTATTTCGTGGTCGAGAAAATCCGGCAATGGGTGAAAGACGGCGGCTTACGCAGCGAGACGGCGATTTTGTATCGCTCCAACGCCCAATCGCGGCAGTTTGAAGAACGCTTGATGACCACCGCCACACCCTACCGGGTATATGGCGGCCTGCGCTTTTTTGAGCGCATGGAAATCAAAAACGCCCTCGCCTATTTACGACTGTCCACCAACCCGCACGACGACCCTTCGTTTGAACGAGTCGTCAACACACCGACGCGCGGCATTGGGGCCAAAACCCTGGATGACATGCGTATTCTGGCCCGCGAACAACAGCTATCACTGTGGCAAGCGGCCCTGGCAATGCTGGAAAGCAATCAACTACCTGCCCGCGCCAGCAATGCCCTACGCGGCTTTTTAAACCTGATTATCGCGCTCGGCGAAACGACTAAAGATTTGAGCTTGCATGAAACGGTCAAACAAGTCGTAGAGACCAGCGGCTTGATCGAGCTGTATAAAAAAGAAAAGCAAGACAAAGGCGAAGCCAGAGTGGAAAACCTGGAGGAGTTGGTCAACGCCGCCAGACTATTTGATTACGACAGCGAAAACGCCGAAAACCTGGGTGAGCTGGACATGTTCTTAGCACACGCCGCTTTGGAAGCCGGCGAAATGCAAGGCGAAGTCGATGAAGATTGCGTACAGTTGATGACGCTGCATTCGGCCAAGGGTTTGGAATTTAAACTGGTGTTTCTAGTGGGTTTGGAGGAAGGCCTGTTTCCCTCGCAACAAGCGTTGGACGATGCGGGCCGCTTACAGGAAGAACGCCGCCTGTGTTACGTGGGTATCACCCGAGCCATGCAACAGCTATATCTAACCCACGCCGAATCCCGGCGCCTATATGGTAAAGACAGTTATCCGCGCGCGTCGCGGTTTTTGCGGGAACTGCCGCCGGAATCGATTCAGGAAATCAGGTTACGCGCCAATGTCAGCAGACCGGCTACTAATAGCGTACCGCAGGCCAAAGGTTTGGGCAGCAAGGGTACTTACAAACTGGGCCAGCCTGTCAGGCACGAAAAATTCGGCGAAGGCGTAGTGCTACAAATGGAAGGCGAAGGCGAACAAGAGCGGGTACAAATCAATTTCCGCAATGCGGGCATCAAATGGCTGATGCTGGCTTACGCCAAACTGGATGCTGCTTAAAATATGTTGAAAACGCGGCGTGCGGATAAACCGAACGCCGCGAAACAGGGCAAGCCGACTAAAAAATTAGTCGGTGACTGTGATAACTTTCATGGAGTTTGTACCGCCACTGGCGCCGGTCAAGTCGCCTTTGGTGCGAATCAGCGCATCGCCCGCTTTTACCACACCCCGCGCTTTCAAGGCCTGAATCAGGGATTCAGTGACACTAGGTGACTCCATCTTTTCCTTGGCGAACGGAATGGGGAATACACCTTTGTAGAGAGTCACGCGACCCAAGGTACGCTCCTGGCTGCTGAAGGCATAGATAGGAATATCAGAGCTAATCCGTGACATCCATAGCGGCGTGGAGCCAGACTCGGTCAACGAGGCTATACCGGCGATTTTGGTATGGTTGGCCATGTACATCGCAGACATCGCAACCGCTTCGTCCATCCGTTCGAACTTGTCGGTCATCCGGTGCATGGATTTGGTCACGCTCGGTTGCTTTTCCGTTTCCAGACAGATACGCACCATGGCTTGCACGGTTTTCACCGGATGCTTGCCTGAAGCGGTTTCGGCCGACAACATGATCGCATCGGTACCGTCAACGATGGCGTTGGCCACGTCGAATACTTCCGCACGAGTCGGGATCGGATTTTCGATCATCGATTCCATCATCTGCGTCGCGGTAATCACGGCCCGGTTCAGCTCGCGCGAACGGCTGATCAGCAGTTTTTGCGCGGCAGGCAGATTGGCGTCGCCGATTTCCACACCCAAGTCGCCACGGGCGACCATGATCGCGTCGGAGGCCAAGATGATTTCGTCGATGACTTCCATCGCTTCCGCACGTTCTACCTTGGCAACCAAGCCGGCGTAGGAACCGGCTGCTTGCAACAGCTCACGAGCTTCATGCATGTCAGCTGCAGTGCGTGGGAAAGAAATTGCCACGTAATCGGCTTGAATCACCGCGATAGTTTTGATGTCTTCTTTGTCCTTGTCGGTCAAAGCCGCCGCAGACAAACCGCCACCCAACAAGTTGATACCTTTGTTGTTGGACAAATCGCCGCCCACCACCACTTTCGTGTTGACGCGGGTGTTATCGATAACATCGACTACATCCAGCACTACCCGGCCATCGTCCAGCAACAAACGGGTACCGGGTTTAACTTCGCGAGCCAAAGGTTCGTAGCTGATACCCACTTGGGTATTATCGCCGTCCAGTTTGCCCAGATTGATATCCAAAGCAAAATCCTGTCCTTCTTCCAGCCAGACTTTGTTGTCTTTGAAGCGTTCGATACGGATTTTCGGACCTTGCAAATCAGCCAGAATACCGACCCTGCGGCCGGTTTTCTTGCTTAATTCGCGAACGCGGTTGGCGCGATCGATATGATCCTGCGCCGAACCGTGCGAGAAATTAAGCCTGACAACGTCGATTCCAGCCTCGAACAACTCTTCAAGTACACCGGGCTTGTCCGTAGCAGGTCCCAGCGTAGCCAGGATTTTCGTTCTTCGTAACAGCATGTAAACCCTTATTTAGCGTTAAACAAAGCAACCGTGGTATCGAGCATACGGTTTGAGAAACCCCACTCGTTGTCATACCAGGACAAGACTTTCACGAAATTGCCGCCGGTAACTTTGGTCAGACCTGCTTCGTAAATAGAAGAATGAGGGTTGTGGTTAAAGTCCATGGACACCAAAGGTTCGTCGTTGATGGCCAAAATACCTTTCAATGGGCCGGCAGCCGCTTCGCGCAGAACGCTGTCGATTTCTTCTTTGGTGGTGTTGCGTGAGGCTTGGAAGCACAAATCCACGACAGACACGTTGATGGTCGGAACACGCATTGCAAAGCCGTCCAGCTTGCCTTTCATTTCAGGCAATACCAAACCTACTGCGGCAGCAGCACCGGTTTTGGTGGGGATCATGGATTGCGTGGCAGAACGAGCACGATGCAAGTCGCTGTGGTACACGTCGGTCAACACTTGGTCGTTGGTGTACGAGTGAATGGTAGTCATCAAACCGTGATCGACACCGATGCTGTCCATCAAAGGTTTAACCAGCGGCGCCAAGCAGTTGGTGGTGCAAGAAGCATTGGAGATAACGGTGTCGGACGCTTTCAAGGTTTGGTGGTTAACACCGTAAACAATCGTGGCATCGACATCATTGCCGCCAGGCGCAGAGATAATGACTTTTTTCGCACCAGCAGAGATATGCGCGGACGCTTTGGCTTTGCTGGTGAAGAAGCCGGTGCACTCGTGAACCACATCAATGCCCAACTCAGCCCAAGGCAGTTTAGCGGGATCTCTTTCAGCAAATACGCGAATTTTATCGCCATTGATCACGATGTAATCGCCGTCTACAGACACATCAAATGGAAATTTACCATGTACAGTGTCGTATTTGGTCAAGTGTGCGTTGGTTTTGGAATCGCCCAAATCGTTAATAGCGACGACTTGGATCTCGTTGGTGCGACCTGATTCGTACAAAGCGCGCATGACATTGCGACCAATACGACCATAACCGTTAATTGCAACTTTAATTGCCATAGAGTTTTCTCCGGGATGAGTGTGAAAGACTTGCGTCGAGATGTGCCAAAAACACCAAAAATAGGCTGGATTGTAGCAACAACCGGCCCTCTACGTCTACCGCCGCGGCGCGCTACGGCGCGCAGAAATCCCGCCTTAAACATATCAGGGCGCTGCCCCTGTTGAAGGGCGCTTACCATCCGGCACCTACAAGCCCTAAAAGCAAACCAGTAATCAATAGCGCCGGCCCGATAAAAGGTACAATTCTATTTTTTCCACTCACCGCAGCACAACCCATGCAAATTCAATGGTATCCCGGCCACATGCACAAGGCCAGCAAGGAAATCAAGCACGCCTTGCCCGACATCGATTTGCTGATTGAAATACTCGACGCCCGCATTCCTTACAGCAGTCAAAACCCGATGCTGGCGAGCCTGCGCGGCGACAAACCCACCATCCGCGTCCTCAGCAAAACCGATTTGGCCGATCCGGAACTGACTAAAACCTGGCAAGCCTATCTGGAACGGGAACAGGCCGTCAAAACCCTGGCCGTCACTACCCAACAACCGGACAAGATCAAACAGATTATCGACTTGTGCGCGAAGATGCTGCCGGAGAAAACCGCCGCCAACAAGGTCATCCGCACCATGATCGTGGGCATCCCTAACGTGGGCAAATCCACCATTATCAATGTGCTGGCCGGCCGTACTATCGCCAAGACCGGCAACGAACCTGCAGTTACCAAGCAGCAGCAAAAAATCAATCTAGGCAATAATATCGTCCTTTCCGACACGCCCGGCGTGCTGTGGCCGAACGTCGAAAACCGTCACAGCGGCTACCGGTTGGCAGTGACCGGCGCAATCAAAGACACCGCCTTCCAACACGACGACATTGCCCTGTATGCACTGGGCTACCTTGGTAAAGCCTACCCGGACCGGCTCGTCCAACGTTATCGTTTGGAATCGTTGCCCGAAGAATCGCTTGCTTTGTTAAAAGCCATCGGCGCCAAACGCGGCTGTTTGCGTAGCGGCGGCATCGTCGAACTGGACAAAGCCGCCAAGCTATTGATGAATGAATTGCGCGCCGGTACTTTGGGCCAAATTACCCTGGAAACTCCCGAGATGATAGAAGCGGAAATGCTGGAACTGGCCGCCATCCGCGAGCAAAAGGCCGCTAGACAAGCAGCCAGGCGGCGCGGAGCCCCATCATTTAGCCCCACCGACATAGAATCACCGAAAAAATAGACCACAAGATGTTCAACGCCGAGAACAGGAACTATCCATCTCGAATCCACAAGCCGCATATTTTGGATACCGGCACCTTAGAAGATAAGCTGGTCAGCAGAGGTTATATTGAAGAGCAACGGACGATGATCGGGCGCCTCCATATCATAAACTCTCGGATCGAGCGGAATCGGCTCAATCCGCACCAAATTGCTGGCCAAAACCCAGTCTAAGGTGTTAACCAATCCGCTATTGGCTTTATGCGTACCTTGCCCCTGCCAGACATCGTGCGAATGAGATCCCTGAATGTCCAAATTCGCGTGGTTACCGATTTCCCAATTCAAATCCCCGGTGATCGCCCAGGTTGCATCCTGCATACTTGCGGCTGATTTCAATTGATACTTTGTCAATCCGGTTTGACCGGACTTGAAGTGACCAAAATGAAGGTAACCGTTATAGTGAGCGAATGCATGCGCGTGGACCGAAAACAACCCTCGGTTCAGGCCTAGAAAATCCCCCTGAAAACCAAAGTCCAGGCCAGGTTTACGGCGAATCGCCACAACATAGCTATTGCTATGCCCACCGTGTAAGCACTGTACACAATAACTAGGCCAATCGGTCTGGTTGTATACTTTATCGAGGAAATTAACATAAGCATCTTCACGAGCCCCGTGTACCTCGCATATAAAAAGCACATCCACTATGGCAGGTTTGAGCATATTGTCGATAAAACTTGAAACCAAAGCCTGCTTCTCTATGGCCGAGCCCTGCCCGTTTTTTTCGATGTTCCAGCTAGCGACAATCATTACTCCACCATTAGTTAAAAAGACGTTAAGAGAATTCCTAAAAGCACCTAGCAAACCGTTATCGCTAAATGCAGGACCCGTGCCATCGAAAATGACATGACAGATGCCACAAAAATTACGCTTTCATGACCTTATAAATGTGATGCGCGCCGGCATGATTAACGGTGCTTTCTTCCACGGTAACCGAAAAACCGAACTCTGGGCCGATGTTTTTCGGATCGTGTTCCTCGCCGACAAATTCCGAGTAGGGAATATAAATCCGCGTGTGCTCGGTGATGTAGTCTTTCACTTGATGGAAAAACCGTTTCAATATATCGCGCCCACCGTCTTCGTTCAGCCCGAAGGTACCGTCGGACGGATAATAATTGAAATTAAAAACGATCAGGTCGAACAGGGTGTGCGGCACATCGGCAAATAAATCGCTGTGCAGAAAATCGATAGGCGCCAAGTCAGGATTCAAGCGCGTGTTCTCCAAGGTGCAATGCACCGCATCCCGATTAAAGTCCACACCCATTACACTTTCGCAGCCTATTTTTTTTAACAAAAATGCGAAGTAGCCGCTGCCGCAGCCCATATCCAAAGCCATTTCAGCGGGCGGCTGTTGCAGAATAAAATTCCCAAAAAAAGAGCTGGTCAATCCAAAATCGGACGGAAACACATTTTTAGCAATTTTCAAGCTTATGCCGTCCAACTCCGTCATATAGGGTTGTTTATCCAAATAGTGGGCTAATTCCTGCTTGCGAGCATCGATGCTCATTTCCGGCTGTTTCATAATTTACGATAGAGTTGAGTTGCGCCACGCTTTTGGACGCCTTTGTTTTAGGAGCCTGCCGTAAACGGCGGGCCGGTTCATACTTGAATCCTACAACAAACAGCGGCTGGCAACCAAACCCTATGCAGTTATTGCCTACCGTGCCTGGTCAGCATCATTGGCCAACTGCCCGCCTTTGATGTCGACCACTCGGTTCGGCTGCCATATAAGCGCGGGCAATTTGCCCGCCATTTTCGGGCAAATACCAGCTTACCCAAACCGCCACCTCACCTACACTGCATCTGTCCGCGATACTCGGAGCCCAAACATCAGCCTGTGTATCAGTTGCACGCCCAACCACTATCAAATAGAAAAACATCACCATGAACACATATCTTTTCGACGACCGCCGTATCAATTGGCAAACCCTCGAGGGATTCGAGCATTTACACTATTTCATTCTAAACATCGACACCGACGCCAACATTATCGACGTCTTGTTCAAATTTGCCGCCGGCCAACAAATAGTGCTGCACCGGCACAAAGCGCCAAACCACATTTTCGTCATCCAAGGTGAACATAGAATCTACCACGCCGACGGTATCTTGAAAGAGATCAAGCCGGTCGGCAGCTACACCCTCAGCCCAGCCAGCGAGGTACCGCACCGGGAAGGCGGCGGCGACATTGACGTCATCCTGTTGTTCAGCATCCGCAGCACCGGGGTGCTGTACGACATACTGGACAACGATGCCAACGTTATTGCTAGACTGGCAATGTCCGACTTCGTGGCACTACACCAAGCGCAGTCCGGGCAAACGGGATAAAAATCACGCAATGCCGGTCATTTTGAACGGGTGCAATGAAAACCTCGCTCTCCGCTCTGTTACTGCTTGCTCAGGAATTGAGCTGTACCGGCAATATCCAGTTGCGCCAGACTTTACTGCTATCATCTAGTCTCGGCCATTTATTCATGGCTTGGGGTTTGACTATTTATTAACCCTGCCCTATTTGTCAAGGATATGCCGCTTGAGCTCAGATTCTATGGTTATTTGTCAAGCAGCGCCTTTGCAGAATAAGCCTCACAGGGGCGTCATCATCAACAAAATCAAGTTTAGTCTCTTCCCCTTTTAAAAAGCGGATCGATGGGGCTTTATAAGGCATGCCCTAAGCTGAATTTAACGGCATTGCGCTTATCATCAGAACCAAGCACTGATTTATCTATTGTGGAATATTGTTGTAAGGTTTAACCCAACCCTTACGACTTAGAGCATATAACCGATTCGATTCCGGGGAGTCGCTATTTTTGCCGAAAGATTTTTTCGAGCTTCCCAGCAGGAAAAAATCGGCAAAAATTACGCGACCGCTTATGCCTTCGGCGCCCCGATTCGTCCGCGTCACCTCGTTCCGACCCAACAAGGGGTCGAAACATCGGCTCTCGCATGACTTAACGCCGTGTCGCGATGCCTTGCAGGTTTTCTCCGCTTCGCTGCGAAAACCCGCCCGGCGCTACGGCTATCGGGGACTAAAAATCTTCACTTCGCTGACGCTCCGTTTCCAAGATTTTCAGCGGAGGAAATTTCCCATGCTCTCCCGTATTCTATTCAGCAGCGGCACCGCCAATTTCCCGGACACACAAACAAATTCGGTATCGACTTGGCGGCGGCAAGGCCGATAGTGGAGTGATTGCGTCGATTGCCTTATCCTGGGGCTATCTGTGCCGCTGCCATTTCATACGCCCTGAGCACTTATCTTCAATAATAAAAACACGAGGCTTTTCATGACTACCAGTATCGAAATCAGCGAATCGGTCCGCCATTACTATGGTCAGGTTTTGCAATCCAGCAACGATCTGAAAACCAGCGCCTGTTGCAGCATCGACACGATGCCAAGCTATTTAAAAGCCTTGCTGGCCAGCCTGCATCCCGAAGTGTTGGAACGGTTTTACGGCTGCGGATCACCTTTACCGCCCGCATTGACAGGTAAAACTGTGCTGGATTTGGGCTGCGGCACCGGCCGTGACTGCTATCTGCTCTCGAAACTGGTCGGCGCGAAGGGACGGGTAATCGGCGTGGATATGACCCCCGAACAATTGGAAGTGGCCGTGCGTCATCGCGACTGGCATGCCGAGCGCTTTGGATTTGCCAATGTTGAGTTTTTGCACGGTCACATCGAAAACCTGCACACTGTGGGAATTGCCGACAACAGTATCGACGTCGTGGTCTCCAACTGCGTGATCAACCTATCGCCGGAAAAACCCAGCGTGCTGGCGGAAATATTCCGGGTATTGAAACCCGGCGGCGAACTGTATTTTTCCGATGTGTTTGCCGACCGCCGCATCCCGTTCGCACTGCGCCAGGACCCGGTGCTATTGGGCGAATGCCTGGGCGGCGCTTTGTATTGGGAAGACTTCCGGCGCATATTGCAGGACTTAGGCTGCCCAGATGTCCGCAAGGCCAAGCAAAACCCCATCAGCATCGACGACCCGGACGTGTTCGCCAAAATCGGCATGGTCAAGTTCGATTCGGTGACGGTGCGCGCCTTTAAAATGCCCTTGGAAGACCGTTGCGAGGACTTCGGCCAAGTCGCGACTTACTTGGGCACTATAGAACAACACCCGCACAGTTTTGATTTGGATGACCACCATCATTTCGAAACCGGTCGGCCGTTAAGAGTCTGCGGAAACACCGCCGATATGCTGGCAGGCAGCCGTTATGGCGAGCATTTCCAAATATTGGGCGACAAAACCCGGCATTTCGGCTTATTCGACTGCTCGCCAGGACCCGGCAGCGAATCAGCCAAGGCTGACAGCGCCTGTTGCTGAGATGGACTGATCTCGTCAATTGAGCGAACGACAGGTGATAGTTGCCCATTTGATGATGGGTTCAAGTTGCCGCAATACAGCAGCGCATCGTTATACCGACAGCGGCAAAACCGGTTGGATAAAGAACCTGAAAAGAATCAAAAAATTGCCAGTTATCGACTAAACGCAGCCAACCCCCAAAGCTGTCACAGGGAAATGTGCAGCCAACACTGATACATGATGGTTAATCCGACCCGACCGCCCTTTTTAATAGCGGTTTGAACGCCCATATAGCTAAGCCGGTAGCGCCTCCCATCACGGCCAACAGCAGAAAGAAATTCTGCTTGGGCATTTGCTCGTAAAAACTGCCGATGTAGCCGGATAAATAATTGCCAAAAAACGTCGACAGAAACCACATGCCCATCATCATCCCCACCAAGCGCGGTGGTGAGACTTTACTAACCAGCGACAAGCCAACTGGCGACAGATAAAGTTCGCCGAGCGTGTAGATCAAAGTACACAAGGCCAGCCACAGAAAGCTGATTTTTTCGCTGGATTGCACACCGCTGATCGCGAAAATCAGTACCAAAAACGATGCGCCCAACAAGATCGAGCCAAATGCCATTTTACCCACACTGGAACTTTGCCGGCCCTGGCTCGCGCGGTAGCGGGATATGCGGTCGATTAACGGCACCAACAAGAATATAAAGGCCGGATTCAGCGATTGAAACCAGGTGGAAGGCATTGCCCAACCGAGGATATGCCAATCGGTGTTGTGCTCGGCGAACAGTTGCAGCGTGTTGCCTTGTTGCTCGTAAACTGCCCAGAACAAAATATTCAGCACGGCTAAAGCCATTAATCCGCCTAGTGCCTGCCATTCCTTGAGGGTCAACGGTTCAGGCTTGATGACGTGAGCAGCCGGTTTAACAAATTGATCCGCGCCCAGATATTTCAGCCCAAACAGATAGACCAGCAAACCCAGCAACATCCCGACGCCGGCGGCGCCAAAGCCATAATGCCAACCGTAGCGCTGGCCCAAGGTGCCGCAGATTAAAGGCGAGAAAAACGCACCCAGGTTGATGCCCATATAAAAAATCGTAAACGCGCCGTCGCGGCGCTGATCGCCAGACGGATATAAACTGCCCACTTGAGCCGAAATATTGGGCTTGAAACAGCCATTTCCCAAAATCAAGAACAGCAGCGCCAACAAGAAAAACGCTTCGGCAGCCATCAAAAAATGGCCGACAGCCATCAACACGCTGCCCACTATCACACATTTGCGCGGCCCCAACACCCGGTCGGCCAAAATGCCGCCGAACAATGGGGTGAAGTACACCAGACCGGTATATAAACCATAAATCTGCGAAGCCAGAGCTTGCGTGGACAAAGGCCCGAACAATCCTTGCAAACCAGTCTGAAGCGGCGCAAATCCGAATACCAAGGTATCGGTTTGCGCGGCTTGAATTAAATGTTGGGTCATATACAACACCAGCAGGGCGCGCATGCCGTAATAAGAAAAGCGCTCCCACATTTCAGTGAAAAACAGCACGAATAAGCCGATAGGATGACCAAACAGGTTTTTTTGATTCACGTGGGAAGTCTTGTTAAGTTTCTTTGCAAAGCCTGCTGAACATCATCTCACAAGCGCCAATCTGGGGCATTTTTACGGTAAACACTCACTAATTGCACCGCCTTGAAACACGGCAACTGTAAGCGACAAAAAAAGTGCCCATTCAGCATGTTTTCGGCTACCGCATCGCCGGTTAGGCTGTTATAAAGGGAACACGCGCCATCGTTTGTGCTATTCGAGCTCCTGGTTAGCTCCCGGATTTCGATTAAATATTTTCAAGGAAACTTAATGACAACGCTAAGCGATTATTTCGACTACCGGCTAGATGCCGACGGTAATAAATATGTAGAAGTTTCGATTCGGGGCGTGACCTTACTCAGGCTACCGGCCACCAATAAAGGCACGGCGTTTAGTGTGCAGGAACGTATAGAACTGGGCTTGGATGGCATGCTGCCGCCACAAGTCACGGATATGGAACAGCAACTCGACCGCTTGTACGTCAATTATCAAAAACAAGCGAACGATATTTCCAAGTATCAATTTCTCAGGGCTCTGCAGGACCGTAACGAGGTGCTGTTTTATGCGCTGTTGGCGCAGCATCTGGAGGAAATGGTGCCTGTTGTCTACACCCCGACCATAGGCTTGGCGGTGCAACAATTCAGCTCTAACTTTACCAGCACGCGCGGTTTGACTTTGTCGGCAGCCAACATCGATCGGGCCGAAACGATTTTACAAAACTACCCGTTGAACGATATTCGTATGATTGTCGTGACCGATTCTTCGTCGATTTTGGGTATCGGCGACCAAGGTATGGGCGGTTTGGCGATTTGCATTGGCAAACTGGGGCTGTATACCGTTGGCGGCGGCATGTGCCCGTTTCAAACCTTGCCGGTCAATCTGGATGTGGGCACCAACCGCGCCGAATTGCTGGACGATCCGTTCTATCTGGGCGCGCATAGCAAGCGTTTACACGACCAGCCTTATTTCGAATTGGTCGATAAATTTGTTAACGCGGTACAAAAAGTCTGGCCCAAAGCCATTATCCAATGGGAAGATTTTGCGAAAAACATCGCCTTCGATTTGTTGGCCAAATACAAAGACCTGCTGCCCTGTTTTAACGACGACATCCAGGGTACGGGAGCGATGGCCTTGGCCGGTCTGCTCTCGGCTTGCCATAAGAAAGGCGAAACCCTCGCAGAACAAACCGTAGTGGTGGTGGGCGCCGGTGCCGGTGGATTCGGCGTGGCCAGTACCATTAAAAAAGGCATGCTGCGCGAAGGTTTAACCATGGAGCAAATTCTGCAGCGGATTTTCGTGGTCGACGCGCATGGTCTGGTGGTCAAAGAAGCCACTACCGAGGCCTACAAATTGCCGCTATCGCATACTCAGGAAAGTTACCACGACTGGGATATTCCGGATGATAGAGTGCCCAATCTGCTGGAGGTGGTCACTCACGCCAAGCCGACGGTATTGCTCGGGCTAACCGGTGTGCCGGGTTTGTTCACCGAGACTGTGATCAAAACCATGGCGGCAAACCACGCTCAGCCGATTATTTTCCCTTTATCCAACCCCACCGCCAATTGCGAAGCCACGCCGGAAGACATCTTGGTGTGGACGCATGGCACAGCTATGCTCGCGACCGGCAGCCCATTCGCCGACGTAGAATATCAAGGCCGGCGTTATCCTATTGGGCAGGGCAATAATGCCTTTATTTTTCCGGGCTTGGGCTTTGCCGCGGTGCTAGGCGAGTGCAGCCGGATTAGCGACGCGATGGTTTTGGAGTCTGCCTATGCTTTGGCCGACTACATCGCGGAGAAATATTCGACTACCGACCTGATTTTTCCTCCGGTGGGCGATCTGAAACAAGTCAGTTTATTTGTGGCTAAACGGGTATTGGCTAAAGCGCTGGAAGATGGCTCCGCGACGCGGCAGGATTTAGTGGGTATCGATCTGGAAGCTTACGTTAAAGCCAATCTCTGGAAAGCCGCGTATCTGCCTTTCAAATATGCCGGGGCAACGGCAACGCATTAATCGAATTTCCCCGCTTACAAAGCTCAGCAGCATGGCTTAGCAATTGCTACTGGATTTGAATCTGCTGCATCTCGCCTACCTGATAGGCGGGATTGGCATTCTGTTGGAATGGCGGGCTTATTGTCTGCCGGATGGCGTGGCGTTTCGGCGTTGGTCCGCGGCCGGGGCCGTGCTGTGGGCCGCTCAATACCTGTTGCTGGATGCCTGGACCGCAGGCTTGACCATGGCCAGCACCGCCCTGCGCACCATGCTGTCCGGCCGGTTGGAGACAGGTATGCACAAGCACTGGGCGGCAGCGAGCTTCGTGGCTTTGTTTAGCGGACTTACGGCATGCTCTTGGCAAGGCCCGGTTTCTTTATTGCCGGCCTTTGCGGTGATCAACACCACACTGGCTTTGTTTTACCTGAACAATCGTCACATGCGCGTTGCGCTGTTGGCTTCCAGTCTTGCATGGATAAGCAACGATTACATCTGGCAGGCCTGGCCGGCATTTGTAGCCGAGACCGTGGCGATGGGCCTAAATCTGCGGACCATAAGCAAGCTGTTGGCCCGATAGTAGCGCGCTACAGCGTTTCTGAAATAGCTTTATACCGTTGCTTCCGCAATCGGTTCTTCCAGGACTTTCCAGTTACTTTCAAGCAAGGTGCAATACGGGCGTAGCGAGACCATCAGCGTTTGATAAAGCGTAAATGCATCGCTGGGGTCTTTTTGCTTAAGCTCAGAGACCTCGGTCAGAAACCGATACAGCATTTTTACCAAATTCTCGATGGACATCGCCAGCCAGGCATCGTTGGTTATCCATTTGTCGATAAACTCATCCAGGCGTGCAAAGGTCAGTTTTAGCAGCGGATAAGCGGTTTGGGTTTCTTTAAATTCCCGGAGCAGCATGTAATCAAGGTATGCCCGCTCCGATGCCACCCGTGGCCGGTTGGTAATACTCAGGTAAGTGGCTTTGTGGTGGGCATAGGCGGCATCGAATTTTTCGCAAAACTCGGTTTCGGTGGTCATCGCCAGCCAAGTCTGTAGACTCGCGGTGCTTACGCCGTAACACTCCTTGATCGAGTTTGCCATTTTGTCGAATTGCTGAATGAATGTCGGCTTGGTCAGTTCGCCTTTAAGCAGATTTTCAATCGCCACCAGTTCGCTTGCAGTAACACACACCGTGGCCAACTCTCGAACAATTTTTAGCTCGACACCCATATTGTCTTTACCTAATTTCGCTATTTGAAAAAATAAAGCCGCGCTTTCAGCTCACGTTTACAGCGTCAGATCGACGATTTCGGCAACGCAGGCATTGTCTTTAACCGTGTGCAGCGCATTGTCGAATACCATGTTCGAGTTGAATAAAACGCTTTTGACAATAATGGCGCCGGCTGCATCTTTGATCACAAAAAAAGTATCGCCTTCAGAAACCTTGCTGGCGGCAATCTGGTTGCTCATTAAGGAGCCGGTTCGCACTTCTTTAATGCCCTGCAGAGCTTCTTCTTTGTTGTCGTAATCGCCGCTGATCAGAATCAGCTCGCCCTTACTGTTCACAAACGAAAAGGAATATTGATTGTCGTCGTTGGTTTTAAGTTGAAAAGTGGCTGGCATATTCTGTCCCGGAAGTTAACAGTTGACGTTCATCGCCGACCAAGTTTCAGCTTCCCGACTATAGAGAAACCAGAGCGCGACCGGCAGAGGCTATTAATCCCAAAGCAAGCGTTATGCCAATAAAAAGTCGTTAAAAATCAGCAAGACACAGCTCAGCAGATGTTCAATTGTCGGTTTTGCTACACGACATTGACGGCGAGCGGATAGTCTTTGAACTGTTCTCGCAATCATCGGCCCAGTCGGTTTGCAGCCTATACCTAAATTCCGACAAATCCCGCTTGGAAATGATGCGACTCAAGCGGGGAGCCGCCCGTTATTCTTGGTTAGCCGAATAGCGCAGCCAATCGGAGTAAGTATCCACATCCCATTGGCTGTCCAGTTCGTAAAGGTTCAAACCCATTTCATTTGCCCGGCTGCGAGTGGCGGCCATGACCTCATCATGGCCCCAGCTCATGTCACTGAACAGTCCCGGTTGCGTTTTGTTTAAGCCGATCAGCACATAACCGCCGTCGTCGGCCGGCGCGATAACCGCATCGTGGCCTTCGCGTAACACCGCTAATGCGCGAAGCAGATCGTCACTCGACAGACTGGGGCAATCGCACCCCATCAGCAAGGCGTGGCGGTATCTGCTTAACGCATCAGCAAAGGCGTGGTGCATGCGTTCACCCAAGTCGGCGCCGGATTGCCCTTTGAGCGTCAACGGATAACGCCACGCACAATCCTGAAAAAAGCTATGGCCGGCGTCTGGCGCGCAATGCAGTTCAACCTCACACAAAGGCTGCTGGAAGGCACGGTCCAGGGTCATGTAAGTTAATTGCCGGTGTGCTGCGGCAGCCTGTTCCGCACTTAAGGCCGGTTGTAGCCGGGTTTTGACTTGGCCGGGAATCGGTGCTTTGCAAAAAATCAGCAGCACGCTGTCGGGATAGAGCGTTGGCATGACTTAAACCCTGCGCCGCCAGGCGTGATAGCGGCCCAGCCATTCCAGCAGGCCTTGGGGAGCGTGATTGCGTTTCCAGACGCCCGCCACATATTTATTGGCTTCCGCCAGGGTGGGATAGATATGAATAGTGCCCAGGATTTTATTCAAGCCGATACCGTGTTTCATCGCCAACACAAATTCAGCCAGTAAGTCGCCGGCATGTTCACCAACGATGGTGACGCCGAGGATTTTGTCCTTGCCGGGCACGGTCAGCACTTTGACGAAACCGTGTGCTTCGCCGTCGGCTATTGCCCTATCCAGGTCATCGATACCATAGGTAGAGACTTCATACGCGATATTCTGAACTTGTGCTTCCTGTTCGTTCAAACCCACGCGGGCCACTTCCGGATCGGTAAAGGTCGACCAGGGAATCACTGAATAGTCGGTACGAAACTTTTTGAAGGGGGCAAACAGCGCATTCACCGCCGCATACCAAGCTTGATGCGCCGCGGTGTGGGTAAACTGGTAAGGCCCGGCCACGTCGCCAACCGCATAGATGTTGGAATAATTGGTTTGCTGGAATGGATTGGTAGCCAAGGTAAGGCGCGGCGATAGCGTGATGCCCAGTTCTTCCACGCCGTAACCTTGCACATTGGCCGCGCGGCCAAGCGCCACCAGGACCTTATCAAAGGCAATCCTGACCGTCTGGCCGTCATGTTCAGCCAGCAGAATGTGTTCGCCGTTTTCGACGATGAATTCCTTGGTGGTGTGATTGGTTCGCACATCCACGCCTTCCGACTGGAAACGGGCCTGGACAATCTCAGATACCGCCGGATCCTCCCTTAGCATGATGCGCGGAGCCATTTCCACCTGCGTGACCTGACTACCCAGGCGATTAAAGGTTTGCGCCAGTTCGCAGCCTATCGGCCCGCCGCCCAGCACCAGCCGGCGCTTGGGCAATTCGCGCAAGTCCCAGACGTTATCCGAGGTTAGATAATCGATGTTTTCCAGTCCGGGAATCGGCGGCACGAAAGGCCTAGCGCCAGCGGCGATGACAATGGCGCGGCTGGTGAGGGTTTTAACGCCGTCGGCTGTGCTGACTTCCACCGCCCAGGGCGAGACGATTCTGGCCGAGCCTTCGATCACATCCACGCCCAGCGCGGTATAACGTTCCACGGAATCGTGCGGCGCTACGGTTTTGATCACCTGTTGTACTCGCTCCATCACTTCGGCGAAATCAAACTCGGCTTCGGCTTTGGCGATGCCGAATTCCTTGGCGCGCTTGATATGCGACAACAACCTGGCGGAGCGAATCAGTGCCTTGGACGGCACGCAACCGGTGTTCAGGCAGTCGCCGCCCATTTTATGCTTTTCGATCAGCGTCACTTTTGCCTTAACGGCCGCGGCGATATAGGCCGACACCAAACCGCCGGCACCAGCGCCGATGACGATCAGGTTGTTGTCGAAACGCGCCGGTTTGCTCCAACGCGCGTAGACTTTGCGCTGTTGAATGACTTCGAGCATTTTCTTTGCCGCTAATGGAAATACGCCGAGCAAGGCGAACGAACCCAACAGAGCCGGAGAGAGAATAGCGGATAGGGAGTCGATTTTCGCCAACTGGGTGCCGGCATTGACGTACACCAAAGTGCCGGCCAACATGCCTAGCTGGCTGACCCAGTAAAACGTCCTGGTCTTGATGGGCGTCAAACCCATTGCCAGATTTATCATGAAGAACGGGAACAATGGCACCAAACGCAAGGTAAATAGATAGAAAGCACCGTCGCGTCTCACGCCGTCTTCGATGGCCTGCAAACGGGGGCCGAAGTGGAATTTGACCCAGTCGCGAAATAGAAACCGCGCGGCCAGAAATGCCAGCGTTGCACCAATGCTGGAAGCAAACGAGACGATCAGCGTCCCCCAGAGCAAACCGAACACCGCGCCGCCGGCCAGCGTCAATATCGTCGCCCCAGGTAATGACAACGCAGTAACCGCGATGTACAGCAAAGCATACAGGGCAAGCGCTGATAGCGGATTGTTGTTGCGATACTCCGCTATAACCGCTTGCTGTAATTTTAGGTTGTTCAGACTCAGCTCATGCTCGAGATCAAAGCTGAAAAACAGCCCAATCAATCCCGCCATTATCAGCAGTAAGATGAGTCTTGACGGTTTCATGCGCGGGTGGGCATACCCTTGGATTACCCTAAAGCCCCGCCACAACTGCTGCCTTGGCCGGCCGTACAACCGTAACAATGGGCGGCGGTGGTGATGGGGGCGCCTTGCAGTTGATCCAGTCGCAACTCGCTGATATGCGTTTTCGGTTTGGCTGCGGCGCCCAATGGCAAATCCAGCATCTGATTGAAATCGCAATCATAGACATAGCCTTGCCAGTCGATGCTGAGGGTATTCAAGCACATCAGGTTTTCAAGGTTGTCCGCACGGAAACTGTCCTTCAGTAATGTCAGATAAGCTTCGAAACAGCCGTGACTTACCAAGGTGCTGCCGAAGCGCTGAATCGGCATATTGGCGATGGCAAACAGGCGGTTGAAGACAATACCGTAATGTTGCTGCAAGTGCTGTTTATAAGCCCGTTCCAGATTATGTTGATCGGGCGGCAACACCGCCTCTTGCGGGTTGAACACCAAATTCAATTCCAGTCCGCTGTCCTGCTGGCCATAACCCAACCTATTCAAGTGCTGTAAGGCCGCCAGACTATCCTTGAACACGCCCTTGCCGCGTTGTTTGTCGACATTTTCTTCCAGATAACACGGCAGGGAGGCGACGATGTTCACCTGCTGCGCGGCCAGAAACGCCGCGAGATCGGCGTATTCAGGTTCTTCCAGAATGGTCAGATTGCAACGGTCGATCACTTCGATGCCACGATCCCGAGCTGCTCGCACCAAATAACGAAAATCGGCATGCATTTCCGGCGCGCCGCCGGTCAGATCCAGCGTGTGAATGTTGGCGGCGTCGGCCAGTGCCAAAATGTCATCGATAGTCTCCCGACTCATCATTTCAGTGCGTTTGGGGCCGGCGTTGACATGGCAATGCACGCAGCTCAAGTTGCACCGATAGCCCAGATTGATTTGCAAAATCTCCAACGGCTTGCGAAAAATGGCCGGAAAATCGCTGTTGGCCAGTAATGGTTTGGTGTCGTGCATACTTAATCCTTGGAAAACCAGATGTCGCCATACACGGCGGAAACGTGGCCGCCACTGTTGTCGGTATCGGTCATGATGGCGACGGCATCGATGCTGCGAATATCTTCACCGAATAGTTGCTTGAAGTCGGCCCGGACATTTCTTTTTTCATGTTCCCAGACATTCATCGGTGCTTCCCGGTCGCGTAAAGCCATCATCATCGCATGATCGCCGGCAAAAGCATTCGGCCAGACGCTATCCCGTTTGCTGTTGCCTACCCAGACATAATTAACGGCCTTAGTTTGCCAAAACGCCAGCCCGCCTTTGACCACCACATACACCCTCGCCGCGTAATCATCGCCAGCCTTGCTTTGCTCGTTCAAGCCGGATAAACGATTGCCGATGCGCCACGACCAGTTCAGGATCGGGGTTTGGTTTAGATCGATGCGTTGCTCTTTGAATAGGCCGGAACCGGCGGCGTGGCTATCGGCTACCAACGCTGTCGCGCCGTCGATTGCTTGCAATCGGTATTGGGTTTCGCCTTTGAAGCTTTTATGCTCCCAACCGTCCAGGCGGTTTTGGCTGAACTCGCCGATAGGCAATTTGTTATCGGCAAGCACTGGGTGATGCGGCAACCACATAGCCAGGCACAGCAATAGCGTATGCTTCACCATGGTCGATCTGCCGCTGGTATGAGCCGGATACAGGGGAATTGTCATAATCGGTCGTCCAAGTTTTGCTTGTAAGGATGTCGCCACGCTTTTTCTGTCGATAATAAAACGCCCCGCTTTGCTTTTCTAGGCAATCCGTCGTGACTGGCAGGGATTTCTTACCAGTGACTTGAACAGCGGAACGGTTGATCTTCATGGTTGATAGCGTTAGCTTATCAAGCTATTCGGGAGCCATTCATTACTAGGCCACGACAATTTCCCCTACTATTTCCCAAGGTTCCGTAAATTGCACACTCCTTTAACCCCAACCGAAGATCTTAACGCACTTGCCCAACGCATCAAGCACTGGGGCGAGGAATTGGGCTTTCAGCAGATAGGCATCAGCGACACGGATTTAAGCGATGCCGAACAGCATCTGTATGGCTGGTTGGACAAGGGATTTAACGGCGAAATGCAATACATGGCCGCACACGGTTTAAAACGCAGCCGGCCGGGATTATTGCAGGAAGGCACACGCAGTATTATCTCGGCGCGAATGGATTATTTGCCGGAACCGTCGGCAATCAGCAAACAATTATTAGACGACCCGGCCGCCGCCTTCGTATCGCGGTATGCCTTGGGGCGCGATTACCACAAACTGCTGCGCAATCGTTTGCAAAAACTGGCGGACAAAATCTCCGAAGAAATTGGTCCGTTCGGCTATCGGGCGTTTGTCGACAGCGCACCGGTGTTGGAAAAAGCTATCGCCGAGAAAGCCGGCTTGGGCTGGATAGGCAAGCACAGCAATCTGATCAATCGCCGGGCCGGTTCTTGGTTTTTTCTTGGGGAAATTTATACCGACCTAGCCTTACCTAGCGATCAGCCCGTCAGCAACCACTGCGGACAATGCCAAGCTTGTCTGGACATTTGCCCGACGCAAGCCATCGTCGGCCCTTATCAGGTCGATGCCCGCCGTTGCGTCTCTTACTTAACTATCGAGTTGCATGGCAGTATTCCAGTAGCATTACGGCCCTTGCTGGGTAATCGAATTTA
Source organism: Methylomonas fluvii (assembly GCF_014850975.1). Lineage (GTDB taxonomy): Bacteria > Pseudomonadota > Gammaproteobacteria > Methylococcales > Methylomonadaceae > Methylomonas > Methylomonas fluvii. The sequence continues at coordinate 719,738 of NZ_JACXST010000002.1, forward strand.
CGGTTGCGACGATTGCCAATTGGTGTGCCCGTGGAATCGCTTCGCCAAACTTAGCGCGGAAAGCGATTTCAAACCCCGCCATCGCTTGGACCAGGCAACTTTGCTTGAATTGTTTGCCTGGACCGAAACCGAGTTTCTGCAAAAAACCGAAGGTTCGGCGATTCGCCGCATCGGTCATCAGCGTTGGCTACGCAATATCGCCGTCGCGCTGGGCAATGGCGGAGCAACTGACGCAGCTAAGACGGCATTGGCCGGCAGATTGAGTGATGAGTCGGAGATGGTGCGCGAGCATACACAATGGGCTTTGCAGAAACTGGCAAGTTTGAACATTTAGCCGGAACTTCTGACAATTTAGAAGCGTCTTTCCCATCGCAAGCCGGAGCCGAGTGGCATTAACAAGCGGGATCCCCGCAGCCGTGGCAATGGCGAGTACAAGGGATTTAATAAGCCAGACTGCGATAGCCGCCCCTACCGCGAAAACTCAGGCTAAATATGCTTTGATTACTTGAACTCATATGAAGTCAAGGTGTATTCTTAGACTCAGTTAACAGAATCCGTTTGAGGCCCAACATGCTGGTCACCGCCTCTTCCAATCAAACTTCGCTATATCGGCTGACAGGCCGCAGTCTAGCCGCGACCGGCGAACAAGCATCTGTCGAACCCATCACCCAAACCGCGAAAAGCGCAAGCGCCCAATCCGGCCAATACAGTCCTGAACAGCTGAGCCAAATTGCCGAGCTTAAAGCCCGCGACCAGGAAGTTCGGGCTCACGAACAAGCTCATTTAAGTGCCGCCGGCGGTATCGCTGTCAGTGGTGCGCGTTTTACTTTTGTGACGGGGCCGGATGGCCAACGTTATGCCACCGGCGGTGAAGTGAATATCGATGTCTCGGAGGTTGCCGGTGACCCGGAAGCGACTCTGCGTAAAGCCGACACTATCCGCCGTGCTGCATTAGCGCCGGCCAGTCCCTCAGGCCCGGATCAAAGCATCGCCGCCAAGGCTGCGGCGATGGCTAATAAAGCTCGCGGAGAATTGTTAAATTCGCAAAAACAACCCAGCCGTAACGGCGAACTGCTAGACCTGACAGCCTGATCAACGCGGCGCAAACTCCAGACCAAAGCCTACGTCCGGCTCTACCCTCACCACAATCGCGGTTTGTACCGGCGCATCGTCGAATTCGGTGGTTTGCACTTCCACTAGCGCGCCAATCGGCGGGATTAATTCATTAGCACACAGTAAAAACAATCCCGTCTCGGAAAAATCCCGCATGTCTACCACAACAGGTTCAGACGATGCCGGCACCGTCATCCTGATTTTGGCACGGTGCTTCAGGCGCGGATGCCTGCGCTTGTTATCAATCACGAATTCTCCTATCTCGTTTTGGTTTTATCGCACGTGTAGTGATAAAGGAAACCGATGTTAATCAGCAGCCCACGCCAACTTGGCATCTACTCGCCTAAACCACGCAATATTAAATACAACCCTAAACTTACCATTGCCAAGCCGCTGAGCAATTTCAGCCAACGACCTTCTTTTTCCTGCAAACGACGCTGACTCAGGGTCACGACTCCCACACCCAGCACAACGACGTCATCCAGCATATAAGCCAGATTGTACAACATTAAATAACCGTAATAGTCCCAACCGCTTAATTCCCGCAAGGTGAGTATGCGTGTGTAAAGGGCCGGGAATCCGGAGGTACACAACAATTCGACGATCTGAACCAGCAGAGCCAGCACCACGGCCCCCAACATCGCCCCCGCCAGATTGTCGGCTTGCAGGATGCGCCGAATCCGGTTGTAGATACTAGGTTTGGCGGCAGCAGGAATCGACAGGGAAATACCCCGGCCAAACGCCCAAAAATCTTTCAGATTGATCGCGCCGGCCAACACGGCAATGCCGGCGATAGCCAATTCCGAAGCTCGCGATAAGCCTATCAATAAAAACAGATTCAACCAGGCGGCCATAAACACGAAGTAAGCCATCCCTTCGACGACAACAAACGTGCCGGCCACCGCCAACATCCGGGGGCGATTATTCATGGGCACCAGCATCGAAATCATCAGAATCAACACCCACATCGAACAGGGATTGAAGCCATCCAGCAAGCCCATGGCTAGCGTAAAAGCCGGCAAACCGACCTCGTCAAGACCGATGCGCCTGCCGAACAAATTCACGGCAAACACCTCTGGTTCGGGTGCGGCTGGCTGGCTAACCGGCACATCGCAGGACTCGCTGACCTGCACTTCGCAGCTCCCAGCCTCCGCATCGGAGGCTTCAGTCGGCTGCGTACCGGCAAGCAAGGCATTCCTAATCAAACCGCTACTACCGGCTTCTTCGGAATAACCGACGATGTATTCGCCACGCACCAGAAATGTTGGCAATCTGATTGGCCCGGCTTGCCGGGATTCGGTAATCTGCTGCAATCGCTCCAAGGCGGCTGGCTCTGCAGAGATGTTGCGAATAATGATCCTTAAACCCGGTTGCTCGCCTTGCAGCGCCGCCAAAAATTGTTCGGCTTGTTGGCAATGCGGACAACCGTTACGAACAAAGGCTTCGATGTCGATCCGGTTTTCGACCGCGCCGACCGCCGGCATTGTTGCCAGCGCAAACCCCAGCAGCAAACCGAAACGCATCAGTGTCAACGGTAGCTGGGCCAAGCATTCCGGAAACAGTTTCAGTATCAACACTCGCCTACCCTCCTCAATAACGCCAGCAATCTGTGCGGAAGTACGCATTTTATTAGATAATAACCAGTTAAATGAACTGCGCCGAACCAGCAGGCGCCATTTTTGCCCCATTCACACAGCCGCCGCTAACTGCCGCTGGCGAGATCAGATACCGACTTAATGCCTAGACGACCCAGAAGCAGAAAATCCAACGTTAGACGCAGAAAATCGCAACGCCAGGCATCGTGGCTGAAACGCTCGCTTGCTTCGCTGCTGCTAATCGGCGCTTTCGTATTGGCGGTGTATGTCAGCTACCTAGATTACACGGTACGCCAGCAATTCGAGGGTAAGCGTTGGTCCATTCCGGCCCGCGTCTATGCCAGCCCTGTCGAGCTTTACGCCGGCTACGAAATCTCCAGCAAAAATCTGGAAGACTTGCTGCTGGAACTGCATTACCGCCAAGATAATCAACTGGCCGGCGAAGGCTCCTATTACATCAAGGGCGGCCAAATCAATATCCGCACCCGCGCCTTCAATTTTGGCAATACGCCTCAGGAAAGCCGCAAAATCAGCGTGAGTTTCACGAGCGGCGGCATCGCCGGCATTACCGACGCCGGCACCGGCGAGAGCTTGGCCATCGTCCGCATGGACCCAGTGCAAATCGGCAGCTTTTACCCCACCCGCAAAGAAGACCGGATTCTGATCAAGCTCGACGAAGCGCCGCAAACCCTGGTGCAAGGTCTGCTGTCTACCGAAGACAAAGACTTTTACAACCATTTCGGCATCTCACCCAAAGGCATAGTCCGTGCCATGTGGTCCAACGTGAAAGCCGGCGGCATGGTGCAAGGCGGCAGCACAATCACCCAGCAGTTGGTGAAAAACTTTTTCCTGAATCCCAAACGCACGCTACGCCGCAAGCTTAAAGAAGCCTTGATGTCCTTTATTTTGGAATATCGGTATAGCAAGGATGAAATTCTGGAAGCCTATCTCAACGAAATCTTCCTGGGCCAAGACGGTGCCAGCGCCGTACATGGCTTTGGTTTGGCCAGCGAATTTTATTTTGGGCAATCGTTAAAAACTCTGAATCTGCATCAAGTCGCCACGCTGGTGGCCTTGGTACGCGGGCCGTCCGAATATGACCCACGCCGCAATCCTGAACACACTTTAGAGCGCCGCAACATCGTGCTGGATGCGATGCATACGGAAGGTTTTATCGACGCCCAACAGCTGAGCGAAGCCAAAAAACAACCGTTAGGGGTGGCCACGGTGATTCATCGCTCCGCCAACCGCTATCCGGGCTTTATCGATCTGGTGAAACGCCAACTGAAACAGGAATATAAAGAAGACGATCTGACCTCGGAAGGCTTGCGCATCGTTACGACCTTGGATACCCGCATCCAGGACACACTAGAAAAATCTATCGCCAGCAAGCTGAAACACCTGGAGAAAAGTCCGAAAAGTAACGATTTGGAAACCGCCGCCATTGTTACCCGCCGTGACAGTGGTGAAATTGTCGCCCTCGCCGGCGGCCGCGACGCCGAGGACACCGGCTTCAATCGCGCTTTGGACGCGGTGCGGCCGATCGGTTCGCTGATTAAACCGGTCGTTTATTTGACCGCACTGGAATACCCGGACCGCTACACCATCGCCACACCGATCAGCGATACCCGCCTGGAAATTCCAGCCGAAAGAGGCAAAACCTGGTCGCCGGACAACTACGACAATCAGGAACACGGCGTCGTGCCGCTGCATAGCGCCCTGGCCCACTCCTACAATATGGCGACGGTGCGGATTGGCATGGACATCGGCCTGGCCAAAGTCGCCAACACCTTAAAAAGCATGGGTGTCAGCCGGCCGGTGGATTTATTCCCCTCCTTCCTGTTGGGCGCGCAACCTTTAACGCCGTTGGAAGTCACTCAGCTGTATCAAACCCTGGCCGGTGATGGTTTTGCCACACCGCTACGCTCCATCCGCGCGGTCAATGCCGCCGACGGCAAGGCCCTGCAAAGCTATCCGTTTACCGTGCGGCAAGCGGTTGACCCGGCCGCCACCTTTATCACCAACACCATTTTGCAGGAAGTGATGTACGCCGGCACCGGCCATTCTGCGTATAACTATCTACCGCAAAACATGGCATTAGTCGGCAAAACCGGCACCACCAACCAATTACGCGACAGCTGGTTTGCCGGTTTTAGCGGCGATTTTCTATCCGTGGTCTGGGTGGGCCGCGACGACAATAAACCAACCGGTTTGACCGGTGGAACCGGCGCCTTGCAAATCTGGTCCGAGCTGATGCGGCAAGTGTCGAAGAAGCCGGTCAGCCTGGTACCACCCGATAATGTACAGATGACCTGGATAGATGCTGCCAGCGGTTTGCTTAGCAATGAAGGCTGCCCCGGCGCTAAATTGATGCCGTTCGTGGATGGCTCCGGACCCAGCCAATTTGCCGACTGCGGAGCAAGCCCGGAATCCGGCGAAAGCTGGCTTAATAACCTGAACCCTTTTTAACTATGTTGCTTAAACACATTTTTGCTCTGATTTTCCTGATCGCCACCACCCCGTCAGCCTGGGCCGACGATGCGCCGATTGCCCGATTGAAAAGCTTTTTAGCCAGCAGCTCATCCTTGACCGCGGATTTCAAGCAAACCAGCTTCGATAAAAGCGGCCGGCCCGCGCAAAACAGCCTCGGCAAATTTTATCTGAGCCGACCCGGCAAATTTCGCTGGAATTACCAAAAGCCCTTTGTGCAAGAGATTGTGTCCAATGCCGGCAAAGTCTGGTTTTACGATGCCGACCTGGAGCAAGTGACGGTCAAACAGTTGGACGACTCGCTAGGTTCCACTCCGGCCCTGTTGTTGACCGGCGAAGTGGATATAGAGGAAAAATTCATCCTGCAGGAACAAGGCAAGGAAGACGATGGCATGAACTGGGTGAAACTATCGCCCAAGAATGAAGAAAGCGGGTTTAAGTACATTTTGATCGGCCTGAACGGCAACCAATTAGGCGGTATGGAACTGAGCGACAATTTCGGACAATTAACCCGAATTTATTTTTCCAACATCCAGCTCAATCCCAAGTTGGACGACGCCTTGTTTAATTTCAAAGCGCCGAAAGGCGTGGATGTGTTTGAAAACTAGCCGCCATCAGGCCGGTTTACTAATCCCCAGCTTTTCCATCCGCGACCGCAAAGTCGTGGATGGCACCCCCAAAATCTTCGCCGCTCCCTGATTACCGGCGATTCGCCAGGACGTCGCTTCCAACGCTTTCAGGATATGCGCGCGCTCGGCTTCGTCCAGCGTGACGATAGGCGCAGCGGTAGGCGCGCCGGCACCCATCACATTCACGCAATCGACGGCGGCCAGTTGACTGCCCTTGGTTAAAATCACTGCTCGTTCGATGATATGTTGCAACTCGCGAATATTACCGGGCCAGAAATAACTTTGTAGATCGGCCATCATCCGTTCCGGAATAGACTGGATTTTCTTGCCGAATTTGGCTGCGTACTTATCAATGAAATGTTTCACCAAAAACGGCACGTCTTCCTTGCGCTCGCGCAGCGGCGGCAAATTGATGGGGAAAACATTCAAGCGGTAATACAAGTCGGCCCGAAATTTACCCTGCTGCGAAAACTGCGCCAAATCCCGGTGGGTAGCGGCGATGACCCGCACGTCGCAAGTCAGCGTTTGCGTGCCGCCCACCCGTTCGAATTCGCCCTCCTGTAGCACCCGCAATAATTTGGCCTGCATCTCCAACGGTAATTCGCCGATTTCATCCAGAAATAAGGTGCCGCCGTTAGCCAGTTCAAAACGCCCCAGCTTGCGGGCAATCGCCCCGGTAAACGAGCCTTTTTCGTGACCGAACAACTCGCTCTCGGCCAGATTTTCCGGGATCGTCGCGCAATTCAATTTCACCAGAGTCTTGTCTTTGCGGGCACTGAGATTGTGAATCGCTCGGGCGATCAATTCCTTGCCGGTACCGGTCTCGCCGGTGATCAATACTGTCGCGTCGGTATTGGCTACCTGCCTGACCAAATCCATGGCTTGATGCAATGCCGGGGAGTTGCCGATCAGTTCCTCGCCATCGCGGCTGGCCAAGACCTCTTCTTGTAGATAAAGATTGATGCCGCGCAAGGTGTTGCATTCCGCTTCCGCCTGTTGCCGGGCTTTACGTTCATTGATGTCGCGCAAAATCAGGATGTAAAGCTTCTGCCCGACAGCTTCCACGCGGGAAATGGTGGCTTCAATCGGGAAAGTGCTCTCATCCGCGCGTACCGCACTCATGCCTTCAGAAACCCAGATGGCCTGGTCGGCCGGCACGCCGTTACGAAAATTGGTTAAGGTCTTGTAAAGCTCGGGCGACAAAAATCGATCCACTGCCCGGCCAATGCTGTCGGCGGCTTTACAGCGAAACATCTGTTCCGCCGCCGCGTTGAATAAGGTAATCCGCCCGGCTTCGTCCAGCGTCAGAATGGCATCCATCGCGTTTTCGAAAATCCGCGACAGGCGCTGCTCTTTTTCTTGCAACTCCAGCTTCAGCTTTTGCAGCGTCAGATGGGTTTGCACGCGGGCCAGCACTTCTTCGTATTGAAACGGCTTGGTGATGTAATCCACCGCCCCGACTTGAAAACCTTTTAATTTATCGGCGGTATCCGCCAAGGCCGTCATGAATAACACCGGAATATCGCGCGTCGTCGGAATGGTTTTCAAGGTCTGGCAGACGGTAAAACCGTCCATGCCCGGCATGAGGACATCCAGCAGAATCAGGTCGGGCAATTGGGCCACGGCTTGGACCAAGGCAATTTCTCCCGTTTCCGCGCGCAACACGTCAAAGCCGGCTTCATCGACCAAGCCTGCCAACTCTTCCAAGTTGACCGGATTGTCGTCCAGCATCAAGATTAACGGTTTTTCGCGCTGGCGCTTATGAGTCATGCCTATCTCCTTAACTTAACCTATCCCAAACATCGGCAGCAACATCATTCCTGAAACTCGTGCAAATATTCCTGAATAGCCGGCTCTAGCCGGATGCTGGCTTGTTGCAATAACTCGTAACTGGCGGCCGCATCAGTAAAGGCAGCCTCGTGGCCCATCGTCTCTAGCTGCTGGGCTATCTTGCCAAACGGGAAGGCGCCGATGCTGTTAGCCGAGCTTTTTAGCGTATGCGCGGATAACCGTAATAAATCGGCATCCTGCCGCTGTATCGCATCGGCCATGTCATTCAGCAGCGGCGCTGACTGTTCCTGAAATAAGGTCATCATTTTGCACAACATCTGCTGTCTACCGCGTACCCGGCTTAAGGCTTGTTGCCAATCCAGCGCCGGCTCGGCCAATAGAGCCGAGGCCATGCTGTGGTTATCCGCTTGCTCCGTTCCTGCCATGTTCCAACACTCCACCATTGCCAACAAATCCTGCTCCTGCACGGGTTTGGCGATGTAATCGTCCATACCAACGGCTAAACAACGCTCCCTATCACCTTTCAGCGCATGTGCGGTCATCGCGATAATCCGCATATGTTTACCAGTCTCGCGTTCGCCGGCCCGAATCGCTTCAGTAGCCTGAAAACCATCCATTACCGGCATCTGCACGTCCATTAAGATCAGATCGAACAAAATATCCGTAGCCAATATATCCAGCACCTCCTGGCCGTTGTTGGCCACCTTGACGGTATGACCGCGCTCTTCCAGCAACACCACCGCCATGTATTGGTTAACCGGATTATCTTCCGCCAACAAAATTCTTAATTTACGCGGCGGCTCGGCCAATACTGTCAGCGCGGCTTCTGCAGCTTTGGCGGATTTACCCAACGCCGATTGAATGGCATTCCACAATTCCGAATGTTTGACCGGTTTACGCACATACAAATTGATGCCCAAATCGTGGCAACGTTCACAATCATCAGGACGGTCGGCTGACGACAACATCATAATGGTTACCGGCTCGAAGCGTTGATCCTCTCTGATGGCTTGCGCCACCATAAAGCCGTCCATGATCGGCATCATCGCATCCAGTAAAATCAAAGCGTAGGCTTCCCCGGTTTCCGCCATATTCCGCAATGCGGTGATAGCCGCCTCGCCACTATCCACCGTGGTGGGCCGCATGCCCCAATGATTCAAGATTTCCGAGAACACGCGTAAATTGATAGCGTTGTCGTCCACAATCAACACCGGCAGGTTTTTGACGTCTATCAGGGGTTGAAAAGGCGCATCCAGCTCACTTTTAGTGTGCCGGTCAAACACGGCGGTAAAGAAAAAAGTGCTGCCTTTATGTTCTTCGCTTTCCAACGATAAATGCCCGCCCATCAACTCGACCAGGCGCGAAGAAATCGATAAACCCAGGCCGGTGCCGCCGAATTTGCGCGTGGAGGAAGCGTCTATCTGCGCGAAGGCTTCGAAAATAAGCTGTTGTTTATCCGGGGAAATACCCATACCGGTGTCGCTGACCGCAATCTGCAAACAAACCTTGTTTTCATCGACTGATTCCGGTTTCACTTGCACCACGATTTCGCCGTGTTGGGTAAATTTGATGGCATTGCCGACCAAATTGATAATAACCTGATTCAAGCGGCCAACATCGCCAAGCAAGTCGTCCGGGGTTGCCGGATCGATACGCAGCATTAGCTCCAGGTCTTTTTCGTGGGCATGACCAGCCAGCAGTTTTAAGGTGTCGCCGAGGCTTTCGCGGACTTTAAACGGTGCATGATCGAGTTCGAGCTTACGCGCCTCAATCTTGGAGAAATCCAGAATGTCATTGACGATACGCAGCAAAGCATCCGCCGAACTGTTCGCCATCCCCAAAAACTCGCGCTGCTGCGGGGTAAGTTCGGTGCGCAAGGCCAAGCCTATCATGCCGATGATGCCGTTCATCGGCGTGCGGATCTCGTGGCTCATGTTGGCCAGAAACTCGCTCTTGGCACCGGCGGCCTGCAATGCCGCATCGCGGGCGGAAAGCAAGGCTTGGCGCATTTTTTCCAGATGCTCGGCCAACGCCGCCACTTCGGTAATCTTGGTACCGGAATTAAATTGGCCGGTGTGATTACCAGCAGCGATTTGTTCGGCTTCATCGCGCAAGCGCTCCAGCGGCATAACCAGTTTGCGCCCAAACAACCCCACCACCAACAGCGTCAAGCCCATGTAAACCGCGACAAAATAGGCGCTACGCTGGTAGATGGTCGCGATGTCGCGTTGAATCTGCCGCTCGTCGTAACCCAGCCTTAACATCGCCAGCGAGCCGTCTTCCGGATTCAGAATCGGTACGGCCAGAAAATAAATATCGTCGTCGTGCTCGCCGAAGAAAAAATCTTCCTGAAATTGCTGCTGGGCGTTCAGTTCGATGTCGGCGCGAATATTGCCACGCTCGGTGGCGATTTCCGCAAAGGCCAAACGACCATTCAACAGAAACTCGCCTAACAAACCTTGCAATTCGCCGGCCTTGCTATGCTGCAACCGCGGTGTAACCAGGTTACTGAACAGCAAGGCATCGGAGCGGACGTAATTGACAAACTGCGCTTCCAAACTGGGTTTAATCACCCGATAAATGCCGAACAACAACACCGGCACCAGCAGTAAATGAATGCCGACGACAGCCAGAATCATTCGGCCGTTAAAACTATGAAAAAATCGACTCATTCCAGGGCTCCCTGCCATAACACATTAACCGCTTTAAGGCCTTGATTGGCCCGGACTTGATCTTCCCACAAATAGGTCACCGTACCCGGATTCTGTTGCAGCGTATCGACTAGGCTCTTCAGATCGTTAAAACTCTCCGGACGCTTACCGCCGAGGCGGAAAACTACCGATATGGTTTGGCTTTCATAGGCATTAGCCGACATGAAGGCCACTTTTTGCAGAAATACTTCGAAAATTAGCGGATCGCTGATATTCAATAAAGGTACTGGGTGTTCGCCGCCCTTCTCCAACGGTACGCCCAAGAACAATTTTCTGGCTTCTTGCACGGTTAAAGCCGGCATCGACGAATTGGCGCTGGTGGCCAATACCAGAGAATGGCGCGTGATAGCCCATAGACTCTGCGCCCCAAGCAGCAATAGCAAACCAACGATACAAAGACCGCGCAGCAGTTTCATGGGAACACTGCGCTCCATTGAAACATCACTTGCCCGAAATGATCGTCGCGCAAATGATCGCGGGAGGCTTCTAGCTTTAGGGCATTCGTATGGTTGAGTTTGTAGCGTATGCCACCGAGAAACCTGTCCTCGACATATTTAGGAAACATCGCCAGGTAGGGATCGTCCCTACCGCCAAAAGTGCCTTCTACGCGCCCAACCACAGTCCAGGCCGGGTTGAGATCCCACTCCACTTGTCCGTAAGCGTTGAGAAAATCGTCGTGGGTTTTACCACCCAACGGACTCTCCAGCGTATTGTTCACATAGACAATTTCGCTTAATAGCCTCAGCGATTGTATCTGCTTAGCGGCATAAGCACTGGCGACAAACTGATTAACGTTTTTAACGGCCAGTTCGTCGGAGTGAATTTGATTGTAGGCCCCGGAAATCCCGAATTCGTCAACCCCGTAACTGATAGGTTGGTAGCCCAGCCGAAACGACACACCGGGCCGGCGGGATCCGCCCGGCTCGATCAAATTGAAAGCTTCCAAGCCTTTGTTGATTTGCGGACCCGCACCCGCTCCGACAGTGTAATACAGTCCACCTTCGCCCAATTCGTGGACGCCTTCCCATAAGAAACCGGTCAAATGATTGGGGATTACGCCGCCGGCCGTCTCGAAAGCCATAATACCGGGACGGGTAATAGTGGTTTGCAGAAACGCGCCGTGGTGGAACTGCATGTTCCAATAACCGATCGGGTTATGAAAGCGCCCCAACCAGAGCGTGGCTTCGTCGCCGACATGCATGCCTAATTGGAAGCGTTCCAGGTTATGGGTTTTGGTGCTGACCAGCCATTCGCCGAGAAAGCGAAAGCGCTGATAGTCGGTGGTGTAAAACACGTTAATCTCGGGGATAACGTCACCGGTACTGAGTTTTTTGCGCGGCTCTTGATCGAAACGCTCGATGCCGGTCACAGCCGGAAACAATAACAAATCGCCCGGCAGACCTGTGCCACCATGACTGGACATATGTCCCATATGCCCTTCGGCAACGGAACTGACAGGCACTAGGGTGGCAACTGCGCAGACACCGGAAACGATAGCAGCGTTTAGCGTTTTGAATATGGCCGGATAGTATCGTTGCCGCATGCGGACTCTCAAGCATTTCATCGGTAGGACACTCATACTACCTAGTTAATTGGGAATATTCTCCCGATACGTTTAAAGCGAAATGTATCACAGTTTATTAAATGGTTGACGATATTTCGTCAAAAACTAACCGACGGTAAAACGCCTGAGCAGCAGCGTTTAAGACTGGGCTAGATTGTATAAAACCAGCTTATTAAGCCGCAGATTTCAAATCGTCGCGCCAGTGCTGGAGATACCGCATTAAAGACAGCCATTAACCCAAAAATTGATACCCACTTTTAAACCTGCAAAAGGTTCTAACGCCCCCGGATCGTCGACTGGCCCAGACACCTTGTACGACATTTCGTAAGCGATACGATATTTAGTGCTGAAATCAACAATTTCTTGTGCATTTTTTCACTGTTTTCCAGCATTGCCAGCCCATAAAATAACGCATAAACAATTACTTAGAATAATTAAGGCGTACGCAGTTTTTTAGTGGCATTGGATTTGCGCTGTATAGCGTAGCTCTGCAATGACGAAGAGCCGAATACCCAACAAACCCATAGCGCATTATTTTCACACATTCCGATTACGAGGCGATCATCATGAAAACACTCCAGCAGATTACTCGTTGCAAAAGGTGCGGCGACTTATTGTCAGCCCATGAAAAATCATACGCCGCCCACGAAGGCCTCTGTGCATTTTGCGCCCAGATGCGTAGTGAAGCACTGGAAATTCACCAAGAGATACAGGCAAAAAATCGCGTGGCAAAAATTCACTTCAGATTGGTTTAAGCATGGCCTTGTTATAAAGCTGGCCGCGCCACAATAAAAGACTGCCGATAACTATCCGCTAGGTTTTAGGCCACGTTCAACCGGGTCGCGAAATAGCGTCGTTATTCAGAACCTTAGCTGACCACAGCGAACCGATTGGCGCGAATGTCTAAAACATGCGCATCAAAAAGGTCAGCTCACTAAGTTTTTATAACCCCTACATAAGGAGACAAATTATGAATTCCGAAGACATCCTGAAAACTTGTATACGCGAACTGAAGCGTTGCGGCATAAGCTTCGTGCTGATCATAATCGGCGTATTTCTGGCCACTCAAAACGCCCCCGCCGCAACCATGCCAAAACACAAGCAATGCATAGGCAGCATGGAAACGATTAGCGCGCTTGCCTCTCGTCCTCTAAAACCCGGCACTCGCGCTTTGGTCCAGCCGGTTAGTAATTCGCTCCATCAGTTTCATACCAAGCAAACTTACAGTAAATGCGTTGGCAGTTTGGCCGAAAACAAAGCTAGCAAACAATACAAATGAGCGTATATCGGCAATCTGTGTAGTAGTGAATCGTCCGCGCGGACAATCCAAATGCCATCCCGAATCCCAAGCAACTCGACGAGGCTATATCAAAACGCCACCGAGGATTTTTTCTCTGAACAGCAGCATTTAGAGGTAAGGTGTTAGCTTTTAGCTTTATCTAATAGCATCGGGCCAATATGCATCCGACAAGCGTGACCAGAATCAAATGTGCGATCGTGTTTATCCTTTTCATGCTGTTTAGCGTCGGCCCCATTTGTACGTAGTGATTTTCAGGCCGCGCTGGTTTGAAGAACTGGTCAACAAAATCTACGCCGATAAAGCAGACTGATATTTTCCTACCTTATAGTCTCGCTCTTTCAGCCTTCATCTCAGGCTGATTTCCTACTGCCGTTTTTATTCACCCCGGCGCAGTATAATAAAGCCACCAAATTTAAATCCTGCTTCCCAACTACCAGAATCACCAATGACCGCTGACCGCGACCATGCCCACGCCGACAAACACCTAGCCTACAGATTCTCCGTAGCCCCCATGCTGGATTGGACTGACCGACACTGTCGGTATTTCCACCGTACCTTATCTCGTCATGCCTTGCTATATACGGAAATGGTCACCACCGGCGCCATCTTGCATGGCAACCGTGACCGGCATTTACAGTTCAGCTCAGAGGAACACCCACTGGCATTACAACTAGGCGGCAGCAATCCAGCGGATTTAGCGGAATGCGCAAAAATTGCCGCCGATTATGGTTATGACGAGATCAATTTAAACGTCGGCTGTCCCAGTGACCGCGTGCAGAATGGCCGCTTCGGTGCCTGTTTGATGGCAGAACCCGAACTGGTAGCCGAATGCGTGGCAGCCATGCGCCAGGCAGTATCGATGCCGGTGACGGTGAAATCGCGGATTGGTATCGATGATCGCGATTCTTACGCAGAGCTGACACAGTTCATACAGCCTTTGGCGGCAGCCGGTTGCGACACCTTTATCGTGCATGCCCGCAAAGCCTGGCTATCCGGGCTGTCACCCAAGCAAAATCGCGACGTGCCGCCGCTACGTTATGACGTGGTGTTGCAATTGAAGCACGATTTTCCGATGCTCAATATTGTCATCAACGGCGGTATCGAATCCTTAGAGAGCTCGCAGGAACTATTGAAGCATGTCGATGGCGTCATGCTAGGCCGGGAGGTTTATCACAACCCGTATTTATTAGCGGAGGTAGACCGGCGCTTGTTTAACGACGAGCATGCCATTCCGTCGCGGCAAGAAACGGTATTAGCCCTGTTGCCTTACATAGAGCAGCAATTACAGCAAGGCGTGAGACTGCATTGCATCACCCGACACATGCTGGGGCTGTTTCATGGTGTCGATGGCGCGCGGGCCTGGCGCCGCCATCTCAGCGAAAACGCCACCCGTTTTGGCGCCGGTAGCCAGGTGGTTTTGGACGCCTTAGAATTTACAGTTTGATGCTGTATACTCACGACATTTTTTTACTCGAGGGCGGCAATGGAAGAATATTTCTCCAAAATCATTCAAGCAATAGGCGAAGATGTGAATCGGGAAGGTTTGCGGGACACGCCCAAACGTGCCGCTAAAGCCTTCAAATTCCTGAATAACGGTTACGAAAAAACCCTGGAAGAGGTATTGAACGGCGCGATATTTGAAGCCGACACCGAAGACATGGTGATTGTAAAAGACATCGAGCTTTACTCCTTATGCGAGCATCATCTCCTGCCCTTCATTGGCAAATGCCACATCGGTTATCTGCCTAAAGGTAAAGTCTTGGGTTTGTCCAAACTGGCCCGTATCGTTGATATGTACGGTCGCCGCCTGCAAATTCAAGAACAACTGACTCGGCAAATCGCCAAGGCAGTGGAAACTGCCATCGACGCCCGCGGCGTAGCCGTGGTCATCGAAGCCAAGCATTTGTGCATGATGATGCGCGGCGTGGAAAAACAAAACTCGGTAATGACCACATCGGTCATGCTGGGCATCTTCAGGGAGGAAATCAGTACCCGCTCCGAATTTTTAAACTTGATCAACCGTAAATAATCATGACCGAAACCGGCGCAAAAAAGACCGGGGTATTACTGGTCAATCTGGGCTCGCCCGCCTCTCCCAAAACCGGTGATGTACGCCGTTTTTTGCGCGAATTTCTCGGCGACCCGCGGGTGGTCAATCTGCCCAGACCCTTGTGGTGGCTGATTCTGAATCTGTTCGTGCTGCCGTTTCGCCCCAAAAAATCGGCACATGCCTATCAATCGATCTGGACCGAGCAAGGCTCGCCCTTGATCGTATTCACCGAAAAGCTGACCTCCAAATTGCAAGGTTTTACGGGTGTAGACGGCACCCATTTAGTCATCGATTGCGCGATGCGCTACGGCAAGCCGGCTTTGCGGGAAAAACTGCAAAACTTTCAGAAACAAGGCGTCCACGACATCGTCATCCTGCCACTGTACCCGCAGTACTCATCCACCACGACCGCCTCGATTTTCGACGTGGTGGCCGAGGAATTTGTCAGTTGGCGGCACATGCCCGGCCTGCACTTCATCAGCGACTTTCATGCACACCCCAGTTACATCGAAGCCCTGGCGCAATCGGTGCGACAACATTGGCAAGCCAACGGCCAAGCGGAATTGCTGTTGTTGTCATTTCACGGCTTGCCGGCCAAGCTGACCGAATGGGGCGATCCGTATTTCTACCAATGCCAAACCACCGGCCGCCTGCTTGCTGAGCAATTGGGGCTAAACGACCAACAATGGAAACTGGTGTTTCAATCGCGCTTCGGCAAGGCCGAGTGGTTGAAGCCTTATTGCGTGGAAGTGTTGCAGGAATTGCCGCAACAAGGCATCAAACACGTGGACGTGATTTGTCCGGGATTTTCGGTAGACTGTCTGGAAACGCTGGAAGAGATCGCCATCGCTAACCAGGAGATATTTCTGGAAGCGGGCGGCGAGACGTATCGCTATATTCCGTGTTTAAACGACAGCGACGCTCATGTCGAGGTGATGCTTGATTTAATCAAAACCGTGCACTAAATAAAGCGCGGCTACTAAAAACCGGGGGTAATATGCAACAAAACATCTTACAAAGCTGGAACGACGAATGGCCGACAGTGCGCTCAAGCCAACCCTTGCCTACCGGTGAAGGCGTGATTGATCAAGGCGCGTTTAACACCATAGAAGTGGACGAATTGTTCGATTACGTCAACTACGCCAGCACCACCGCCGGCAAATCGGTGCTGTATCGTTCGCTAAGCCAACCCTTGGATAATCTGGAGGCGATAGCCGCCAAACAAGCCGCAGTGCGGGAAATTCAAGACAATCCCGATGTCCGCGCCAATGTGGAAAACATTATCGCCAATGCCGCCGCGGCGGAAAACCGGCTTTACTTGCTATTGTTCGGCGAGTTTCTCGGCGGTTTCGGCACCGCTCGCGAGGATAATCAAATCGAAGGCTACGGCTACAAGCAGTATGTGCGCGGCGTCCGCGTGGTTTTGAATTTGGTCGGCGCCATCTACAATTCCGGCAAGCCGCAAAGCCTTTATCTGCAAAGCGTGTTCGAGAAAATCGGCAATTTTTCGCATAGCAACGAATACTCGCTGATGGTCGGCCCGGTTTACAACAGCGAAAAAGGCCTGCAAAGCAAGGAAAAGCGCAAAAATTCCTTCTCGCCGGCGACGATTTTCCGTCCCACCCTGTTCAAACCGATGTTGATCGCTCTACTGATCGCCGCCATCTGGGGCTTGATGCAGATTTTCCCGACCGATATGTTCCAGGTCACGCGCGACGGCTTGTCGGTGGCCTCGGTGTTTTTCCTGCCCTTGGCCTTGGCTTATATTCCGGTCATCGGCGGCTACGATAGAGACAACTGCATCTTACCCCTGCGTAACATCTATAAAAACTCCCAGGCGCTCGGCGACATGCTGGACGGCCTCGGACAGTTGGATGAGTTATTGGCTTTTATTAAATACGCAGAAGACTTCGGCAGCGAGATGGTGTTGCCGGAACTGAACGCCAGCGAACGGCATAACATCAAATTAGTCGCCGCAAAAAACCCGGTATTGGGCCAGAAAAACCCCACCTATGTCGGTAACGATTTCAGCATGAACGAAGAACGTCTGGTGTGCGTGACCGGCCCGAACAGCGGCGGCAAAACCGCATTTTGCAAAACCATCACGCAAATTCAATTGTTGGCGCAGATCGGCTGCTTCGTACCGGCCCAGGCTGCCAATTTAAGCGTGGCGGACCACATTTTCTATCAATGCCCAGAAATCAGCCATCTCGATGACGGCGAAGGCCGTTTCGGTACGGAACTGAAACGTACCCGCGATATTTTCTTGGCCAGCAGTGCAAAAAGCTTGGTGGTGCTTGACGAAATGG
This sequence comes from Methylomonas fluvii, assembly GCF_014850975.1. Lineage (GTDB taxonomy): Bacteria > Pseudomonadota > Gammaproteobacteria > Methylococcales > Methylomonadaceae > Methylomonas > Methylomonas fluvii. Next base: position 737,290 of record NZ_JACXST010000002.1, read on the forward strand.
CGGAAGGCACTACTTTTGAAGAGAAGATGCAGTCGTCTATCGACGTATTGGACGGTTTTTACCGAAAAGGCAACAGTACTATTTTGATTACCCACAACCATCAATTGGTGGATGAATTCGTGAAACGAAAAATCGCCGTGCCTAAACAAGTGGAATTTGCCGAGGACTTGCCGACTTTTAAATTAATCGCCGGCATTTCCAGAGTCAGCCACGCCGACCGGGTCGCGAAGAAAATTGGCTTCTCCAAACAAGACATCGATAACTATTTAGCAAAATCATGAAAATCGGCACCCCTGACAGCGGCAGCGCCACCAAAGCTTTATTGTTGGGTAGCGGCGAATTAGGCAAAGAAATTGCCATTTCGCTGCAACGCTATGGCGTGGAAGTGATTGCCGTCGATCGCTATGCCGGAGCGCCGGCGATGCAATTGGCGCATCGCAGCCACGTTATTGATATGACCGACGCAACCGCGGTAAAAACCCTGATTGCCCGCGAACAGCCGCATTACATCATCCCCGAAATCGAAGCGATTGCCACTGAGGCGTTGGCAGAGATTGAAGCGCAAGGTAAAACCACTGTCGTCCCTAACGCCAGGGCGATTCAATTGACTATGAATCGTGAAGGTATCCGCGAACTGGCAGCCGCTGAACTCGGCCTTCCCACCTCAAAATACGCTTTTGCCGAAACCTTCGAGCAACTAAAAGCCGCAGTAGATGGCGGGATAGGCTACCCCTGCTTTATCAAACCGACCATGTCGTCGTCGGGCAAAGGCCAGTCGATGGTACAAAACGCCGATCAACTGCAAGCCGCCTGGGATTACGCCAAGGCCGGCGGCCGCGCCGATACGGGTAAGGTGATCGTCGAAGCGAAGATCGATTTTGATTTTGAAATCACCTTGCTCACCGTGCGCGCCCTGGACAGCGACGGCCAAGTAAAAACTTATTTCTGCGAACCCATCGGTCATCGCCAGGAGAACGGCGACTATCGGGAAAGCTGGCAACCACAGACGATGAGCAGCAAGGCCGTTGCGTTATCTCAGCAAATCGCCGACAAAGTGACGACCGCACTAGGCGGATTGGGTTTGTTTGGCGTGGAATTATTCATCGCTGGCGATCAAGTCTGGTTTAGCGAAGTCAGCCCCAGACCGCACGATACCGGTATGGTCACTATGGCCAGCCAGCGGCAAAGCGAATTTGACTTACATGCTAGGGCCATTCTTGGACTGCCGGTCAATACCTCATTGGATAAAACCGCCGCCAGCGCAGTGATTTTAGGCGGCATAGACGCCAAAGCCGTGAGCTATGCAGGCTTGGCACAAGCATTGGCGGTCTCCGACACCGACATTCGCCTGTTCGGCAAACCGGAAGCATTTGTAACGAGGCGTATGGGTGTCGCACTGGCTACAGCCAGCAACGTCAGCGATGCTCGAGTCAAAGCGGTCCAGGCTGCCAGCCTAATTCGCGTGACTGAATGAGTCCAATCGGTAAAAGGTGACGCGATGAAACCCCTGTTGATTGCCACACTATCGATAGCGCTAATCACCGATGCGGGGGCAGACATTTTCAAATACACCGATCCTAGCGGTCGGGTGTATTACACCGACGAACCGAAAAAAGGCTTCGATTACCGCTTGATCATCCGTACCCGGCCGCGTACTTATAAACACGACCTGAAGTTCATGTCCGGCAACAAGCTCAAATTCAATGATCTAGTCGCCAAAGCAGCAGCCAAACATCAAATGGACCCCAAACTGCTGCACGCAGTAATTCAAGCCGAATCGGCCTATAACCCCAATGCCGTATCATCGGCCGGGGCGGTGGGCTTGATGCAGTTAATGCCCGATACCGCGCGGCGTTACGGCGTCACCGACCGGCGCGATGCCGAACAAAATGTCGATGGCGGCACCCGCTATTTGAAAGACTTGCTAGCCATGTTCAACTCCAATCTGACCTTGGCGGTAGCCGGTTACAACGCCGGCGAAGGAGCGGTGATGAAATACAATAACAGCGTGCCGCCCTACCCCGAAACCCGTAATTATGTGCAGCACGTGATGGCGCTGTATCGGAAGAGTTAATTGAAAGCCTCCGCTATCAAGCAATTGATTGCCGGCTCTACCGAACTGTTTTCCCTGCCCGATATTTATTTTCAACTCAGCGAGATGATCCGCGATTCACGGTATTCGCTGGCGGACATCGGCAAGGTTATCGCCAAGGATCCGGCTCTGAGCGCAAGGTTGCTGCGGGTAGTGAATAGCCCTTTCTACGGTTTTCAAGCCAAAATCGACACGATTTCCCGGGCCGTTACCGTGATAGGCATCGACGACTTGAGTAATCTGGTATTGGCAACCACGGTCGTTGATCGCTTCGGGAAAATTCCCGACGAACTGATCGACATGACCTCGTTTTGGATGCGTAGCATACATTGCGCGGTAATTGCCCGGATGCTAGCTAAAGCCAGCGCCGTACTGCATACCGAAAGACTGTTTCTGGCGGGTCTATTGCATGACATAGGCTCGCTATTACTCAGTCAAAAAATGCCTGAGCAATATCTAAGAGTATTGCTTGCCGCAGACCACAACCGCTTATTGTTAGCCGGCTTCGAACAAGAATTGATTGGTTTCACTCACGCAGAGGTCGGCGGGGAATTACTCAAAACCTGGGGCTTACCGGAATCCCTTTACGAAACCATAGGCTGTTATCTGAGCCCTGCCGATGCCCAAATACACAAACTGGACGCTCATTTGCTGCATATGGCGGCGCGCTTGGTCGATAGCGGCCAGCAACCCGACGGTGTGGAAATAGCCGTTGCGGCATTTTCTAATCAATCGTTAACACTCGTGCGTCTAACAAGAGAGCAAATCGTCTCGTTGATGGAGCAGGTAGAAGAGGAATTTTTGCAGATGTTTGAATTACTCGGACCGAACAAAAAATTTCACTAAACGGTATTGGTGAGTAATTTTAGCCATCTTAACTCGCACCAAATCAGATAATATTGACCCCAAACTTTTCGAGCAAGGCCACCAATTTTATCAAGGGCAAACCCACCAAAGCATTAGGATCTTCGCCGACAATTTTACTAAATAGCGCGATACCCAAGCCCTCGGATTTGAAGCTGCCGGCACAATCGAAGGGCCGATCCAAATCAATATATTTTTCAATCTGCGGCGTGTTCAGCGTTTTGAAATACACACTACACACATCCATATCACTCAGGTACAGGCCCGTTGCGCTATTAAAAACGCAAACTCCCGTATAAAATTGCACCGTCCGGCCGGATTGCTTGGCAAGTTGTTGAATTACCGCGTCGCGTCCGCCGGGTTTTCCCAATATCCCTTGGTCCAGCACGGCAACCTGATCGGAACCGATGATTAAATGATTAGGGTATGTTTTGCCGACTTCTTCAGCCTTCGCCAGCGATAATCTGTGTACTAAGGCGTCGGGCGATTCTCCCGATTGCGGGCTCTCATCGACGTCGCTGCTGCAACTTAGAAAAACAAGACCCAGTTTTTCCAACAACTGGCGGCGATATTTCGAACTCGAGGCAAGGACTATGGCGGTCATCGGCTAGGTAGTGGTTTGAGTCGGTGTGCGTTTGACGCAACAGTTAGTTATCTGTATCATTGTACAGTTATGTCAGACAAGTTTCCCGACCTTATCGATCCCTTATTGTTCGCCGAAAGACGCGGCGCGTTTTCCGGGGATATAAAAATCGCTGCGCTCGAGCGCTTGTCTGGTAGCGTGATCGATCATGGTGGCAGCGTTAGCGCCAAGATCGAATTTGGTAAGGAAGGTAAACGCATTGTCGTTGCCGGCCATATCGAGGGTGTTGTGGAATTGGCATGTCAGTCTTGTTTGCAAGCACTGACCTGGCCGCTGAATATCGATTTTAAATTGGCTGTTGTCTCTTCGCTACAAGAAGCAAAGCAACTGGACGATTGCGAACCGCTATTGCTGGACGGCGACACCCTATCATTAAACGCGGTGATCGAAGACGAAATCCTGCTGGCATTGCCCGACTACCCTCGGCATGAACACGATTGTCTCGCGCACAACCGTTCGGAAGATGCCGATTACAGCGCAATAGATAGTCAGACTAAGGCTAACAACCCTTTTTCTGTTTTAGCAAAACTTAAAAAAACTGGAGATTGAAATGGCAGTACAAAAGAGCAAAGTATCGCGTTCCAGACGCGGTCAACGTCGTTCACACGATGCATTAGTCGGTAAAACCCTGTCTCAGGATCCGTTGACCGGCGAAACCCATCTGCGTCATCACATGACGCCGGACGGTTTCTTCAAAGGCCGTCAAATCATTGCCGGCAACGACGAAGATTAATCGCTTTAAACTGCCATTGGCCGACTCGCAGCTCATTCGCAAGGCGAGTCGAGCAGCCCTCAATCCAAGACGGGCCGCAAGCATCGCGTTTTCCCGCGCAATCGTCAGCACGACGGGCAGTAATATTTGATTTATTGATAGTCTCTGGGTAAGCCAACGCGTCGCTTGACAGCTGTTGGCTCCTTTCAACTTCTGGAGTTAGTCCTAAGCGTGAGCTCAACTCTCTCAATTGATGCCATGGGCGGGGATTTCGGTCCTCAAGTTACCGTGCCTGCCTCACTGGCCTGTTTACGAAAAAATCCGGACTTAAATCTGATCATGGTCGGCGATGAAGCGGTTCTTGGCAACCTGCTATCCCAAGCACTGGTCGAGTTCAAAGGTCGGATCAGTATTCAACACGCCTCGCAAGTGGTCGAAATGGACGAAGCGCCGCAAAAAGCCTTGAAGAACAAAAAAGATTCTTCCATGCGCGTGGCGATTAACCTGGTCCAGGAAGGCAAGGCCGACGCCTGCGTCAGCGCCGGTAACACCGGAGCGCTGATGGCAACAGCCCGTTTCGTGCTGAAAATGATTCCCGGCATCGAACGCCCAGCGATTATTTCCACATTGCCGTCTACTTTCGGCCACACCCACATGCTCGATTTAGGCGCCAATGTCGATTCCAGCGCCGAACAACTCTACCAATTTGCCGTGATGGGCGAAGAGGTGGTCAAGGCCGTGGAAAAAATCGAACGCCCGCGTATCGGTTTGTTGAACATCGGCGAAGAAGACATGAAAGGCAACGAACAAGTCAAAGCCGCCGCTAAATTGCTGGAAAGTTCCGGACTGAATTACATCGGTTACGTGGAAGGCAATTCGATCAACGCCGGCAGCGTCAAAGTCGATTTAATCGTCTCCGACGGTTTCGTCGGCAACATCGCCCTAAAATCTATCGAAGGCGCGGCAAAAATGATAGGCAGCAAACTGAAAGACAGTTTTTCGCAAAACTGGCTGACCAAATTAGCCGGATTGATCGCTTATCCTGTTCTGAAACGCTTCAAAGACAGCATAGACCCGCGCCTGTATAACGGCGCCAGTTTCATCGGCCTGCGCGGCTTGGTGATCAAAAGTCACGGCGGCGCAGACGCTCTGGCTTTCGAAACCGCCATTCATCTGGCGGAAGTCGAAGTCGCACAGGGCGTTATTCGTAAAATCAGCGAAAAACTAGAACTCGCGCTGGCCCAAAAGGTTGATGAATGACACGCTGGACACATGTTATCGGTACGGGCGGCTATCTGCCCGAAACCATACGCACCAATGAAGATATATCCGCCACGGTGGACACATCCGACAGTTGGATCTACGAAAGAACCGGCATCAAAAGCCGCCGCATAGCCGGACCCGACGAAACCGCTTCCAGCATGGCGGAAATCGCCGCCAGACAAGCCATTGAGGCGGCCGGAATTGCAGCAGACGATATCGACATGATCATCGTCGCCACCGGCACGCCGGATCGCGTCTATCCCAGCACCGCCTGCCTGTTGCAGGAACGTCTGGGTATCAAGCAATGCGTCGGCTTCGACATCCAAGCAGCCTGTTCCGGCTCGGTTTACGGGCTCAGCATTGCCGATCAATACTTGAAAACCGGTTTTGCCAAAAACGTGTTAGTGGTAGGCACGGAAATTTGCTCACGCATCGTCGATTGGACCGACCGCGGCACCTGCATCCTGTTCGGCGACGGTGCCGGCGCGATTTTGTTAACCTCCAACGATAAGCCGGGCATCTTGTCCACGCATATCCACTCGGATGGCGGCTACGAAGATTTATTGTATTGCCCCAACCCGCAGGTAGCGGCAGTCGCCAAACAAAACGAACCCGCTTACATCAGCATGCGCGGCAACGAAGTGTTCAAAGTCGCGGTCAATACGCTGGGCCGGATTGTCGATGAAACCCTGGAGGCCAACGGCTTACAGCAAAGCGACATCGATTGGCTGGTGCCGCATCAGGCCAATACGCGCATCATCGCCGCCACCGCCAAGAAGCTGGGCATGTCCATGGATCAAGTGATTCTGACCCTGGAAAACCAAGGCAACACCTCCTCCGCCTCCGTGTTATTGGCGTTTAACGAAGGTGTGCGCGACGGCCGCATTCAACGCGGACAAACCGTATTAATGGAAGCTTTTGGAGCCGGTTTTACCTGGGGTTCCGCATTAATCAGGTACTAAACATGACGACGATAGAACAAAGTTACAATCTGGCATTCGTATTTCCCGGACAAGGCTCGCAAGCCGTCGGCATGCTGGGCACGCTGGCCGCCGCCAATCCCCTGGTCAAGCAAACTTTCGAACAAGCTTCCGACGTGCTGGGATTCGATTTGTGGAATATGGTCGCCAACGGCCCGGACACCGATTTGAACCAAACCCATAACACCCAGCCGGCGATGTTAGCTGCCGGCGTCGCGGTATGGCGGGCCTGGTGCGAAAAGACCGATATCAAGCCCGCCTGGATGGCCGGCCATAGCTTGGGTGAATACACCGCCCTGGTCTGTTCCGGTGCGCTGGGTTATGAAGACGCCATTCGTCTGGTCGCCGAGCGTGGCCGCCTGATGCAAGAAGCGGTACCGGCTGGAAAAGGCGCGATGGCGGCAATTCTGGGCCTGGAAGATCATCAAGTCGTTAACACCTGCGCCGAAGTCGCCAATGGCGAAATCGTCGCCGCTGCCAATTTCAACGCCCCAGGCCAAGTCGTAATTGCTGGCGAAACCGCCGCAGTGGAAAGAGCGATGGAAGCCTTGAAAGCGCTGGGTGCCAAACGGGCATTAAAGTTACCGGTTAGCGTGCCTTCCCACTGTGCCTTGATGGAAGCGGCCTCCGACAAGCTAAACGACATACTGCAAGACCTTAACGTCGAGATGCCCAATAGCACGCTAATCCACAACGCCGACGTCAAATCGCACGGCTCACCCGAAGTGATTCGCTACGCGCTAAAAGAACAATTGTTCAAACCGGTCCGTTGGGTGGAAAGCGTCAAATTCATGCACGAACAAGGCGTTACCGCCTTTGTTGAATGCGGACCCGGCAAAGTATTAGTCGGTTTAAACAAACGCATAGCGCCGGATGCAGCGCATTACACAATTTACGACCTCGAAACCATCAACAATGTTGTGGAGCAACTCCGTGGATAAAAAACTCGCCATCGTTACCGGCGCCAGCCGCGGCATAGGCCGGGCCATAGCCGAAAAATTAGTCGCAGACGGCTTTTTTGTAGTCGGCACTGCCACCTCCGATAGCGGCGCCGACGCGATCTCCGCTTATCTGGGCGACAACGGCAAAGGCTACAAATTAAACGTCGCCGATTCCGCCGACATCGACAGCTTTATCAAAACCACCGGCGACGCTTACGGCACCCCAGCAGTATTGGTCAACAACGCCGGCATCACCCGCGACAATCTGTTGATGCGGATGAAAGACGAGGAATGGAACGACATCATCACCACCAACCTGACCTCAATTTTTAGAATGAGCAAAGCCGTGTTGCGCGGCATGATGAAAGTCCGTTACGGCCGCATCATCAATATCTCTTCCGTAGTCGGCTCGACCGGTAACGCCGGCCAAACCAACTATGCGGCGGCCAAAGCCGGCATGATCGGCTTTGCCAAATCCATGGCCAAAGAAGTGGGTTCACGCGGCATTACCGTCAATACAGTATCGCCCGGCTTTATCGATACCGACATGACCAAGGAACTGTCGGAAGACATCAAGAATGCACTGCTGGGTTCGATTGCCTTAGGCCGCCTGGGCCAACCGGAAGAAATCGCCCACGCTGTGTCTTTCCTGGCATCCGAGCAAGCCTCTTACATCACCGGCGAAACCTTGCATGTCAATGGCGGCATGTATATGCCTTAAAGCCTGGCAGATTGCTTTAAACAAAAAAGGCCGGCAACCATTAGAGTTACCGGCCTTTTTTATTACTTGATCACCCCCGCTGCAACACCATAGCCACTGCCGCCGCCCGCGTCGAAACGCCCAGCTTTTCAAAAATATGCTCCAGATGTTTGTTCACGGTTCTGGGGCTGGTGGTCAGGATGATGCCGATCTCTTTATTGGTTTTACCGCGGGCAATCCACATCAAAATCTCGGCCTCACGAAAAGTCAGCTTGAGTTTGTCCCGCAAGGTTTCCGGCGTCCATTGCGCATCTTCTCGCTGCAATAACAGCAGATATTCATCCGGATTTTGAGACGGGCTGACTCTCAATACAAATCCAGGGGCCAGCCGATGTGCTTCCGCTTCCGGCTCTGGGGTCGTGCGCTCTGTTTGCCGCAGCCACCGTTGAAACCAGCCGTTGAGTGTTTCCGGCAAGACCGTATCGGCTAAGTGCGCCAAGCCCTGTAGTTCGGCGAAATCCGCCAGCCACTCACTAGCAGCCGGCGTCAGCCAGACGATACGCCCGGAGACATCAGTGGCCAAAGCCGCGAACTCATGATGATCCAGTAAACTCTGGGCACGCCGCAAATTTCGGGTTTGGGTTAAATGTACCTCGATACGCGCTAACACTTCGGCTGGCCGAATCGGCTTGACGATGTAATCCAGCGCCCCTTCACCGAAGCCTCTCAGCAAGTTCTCCAACTCGCTTAAACCGGTCATGAACAGGACCGGGATCGGCGCGGTATCGGGATCGGCTTTTAAGCGGTTGCAGGTTTCAAAACCATCAATACCGGGCATCATCACATCCAGCAGAATAATATCCGGCTTGATATATTGAATCTGCTCTATTGCCGAACAACCATCGGTCGCCACTAGCACCCGATAGTTGGCCTCAGACAAGGTATCGGACAACAAAGCCAAATTGCCTGGCGTGTCATCGACAATCAATACCGTACCGTTTATGGCAGATGCTTCCATCATCGAGACACCTCCTGTTTCTGCATATTTAACAGCTTTCTGATCTCACCGATGCGGAATTGGCTGGCCAAGGCCGTCAACTTCGCAAAAAAGGCGCTGTAACTCGGTTCGGTCTCGGCGAGTTGTTCCAATACCTTTTTCAAGCCCAATAAATCGCCAATCCTGACACACTCCACGCAAGCCGTTAGCAATTCCGGCGGCGGCACTTGCAAAGGCTCAGCACTTATTTGCGGCGCTGCTGGCGCCACTTCATTTTGGTATAACCAGGTCAGTGCCAGGTATAGCTTCAGCTTCTTCATCAACTGCGCGACTTGAATCGGTTTGGATAAAAAGTCGTTACAACCGGCATTCAAAGCCGCCAATCGATCACTAGGGTAGGCATTGGCGCTTAGCACCAAGATCGGCATGGCCCATTTCTGTTCGCGTAACTGCATCGCGGTTTCGATACCACTAATCCCGATCATGGAAATATCCAACAAAATGATGTCGGGCGGATTTTCCGGCACCTTGAGCAAACACTCTTCCCCGGAACAGGCTTCACTCAGATAAAAGCCTAAAGGCTCCAGCATCGATAACAATAACTCACGATGATCTCGTTGGTCATCTACCACCAATATTTTCCGGCGCCCCCCCTGATAGCCAATAATGGCGGCTTTCGGATCCGTTTCTGCTTCCGCCCCCAAACTGGGCAGCAACAAACGCACGGTAAAGGTGGAACCCTGGCCAATTTGACTTTTCACTGTCAATTCTCCACCCATGACCTCGGTGAGAATCTTGCTGATCGTCAATCCCAAGCCGCTACCTGCCACCGCATTGCCGGTAGGATTATGCAAGCGGGTGAAAGGCTGAAAAATATCCTGCAACTGCTCTTCGTCGATACCGCTACCGGTGTCGCTGACCTGAAAATTTGCCACACCACCGCTGTAGCCGATCCGCAAGACAATTTCTCCGGTCGAGGTAAATTTCACAGCGTTACTCAGTAAGTTGATTAAGATCTGCCCTACCCGCTTTTCGTCGCCACGAATGCGCTGCGGCAGTGTATGCGAAATCTGACACACAAAATTCAGGCCCTTGTCTTCGGCCTGCAATTTGTAGGTGTGTACCAGATGCTCGATGAAATCCGGAAAATGGATGGGCTGGTATTTCAGCTCGAACTTTCGAGCTTCGATCCGGGCAATATCCAATATATCTTCAATCAATGCGCACAAATGCTCACCACTGCGCTTCAAGGTTTCCACGGCTTGCTGGCGGTGCGCGGGAATACTCGGGTCTTGATGTAAAATATGCGCATAACCGATGATGCTATTCAGCGGCGAGCGTATCTCGTGGCTCATATTACTCAAGAACCGACTCTTGGCTTGATTGGCGGTATCGGCCATTTTCATCGCGCGCTGCAGTTTGCTATCGGTATGTTTGTGCTCTTCGATTTCCGTCAGCAGAAGCTGCGTTTGTTTGGCAGTCTCCTCATGCGCCACCCGTCGGCTTTCTGCGTTCAGAATTAACCACCAGGTGCAAAGCCCGATAAACACCAGCAATGAAGCATAGATCTTCAGAAAATTATTCAGTAATAGCTGAAACGCCCCGGCGTCCCCCTGCACACTGAGTAAATCCTGATAATAAATAATGCTGATAAAAATACCGCTCAGCACCGATAAAAACAAAAACATCAAGGTAAAGCGCAGCAAACGCAGACGGGCGTCCAGGCTCATCGCGCCCGGCAAGCAACATTTCGCCAATTTTTCCAAATAGTCTTCAAAGCGGAAGCCCACCTTGCAGCCATCGAGGCAGCGCGCATCCAGCGTGCAACACAAGGAGCAAATACTACCCGAGTAAGCGGGGCAATAGGCAATGTCTTCGTACTCAAACTCGTTCTCGCAAATCGAACATTTGTTATACGATTTGCGATTATTTTCTTCCCGATTCCGCGCTAAATAATGTTTGCCGCCGGATAAATAAGCAATGGTCGGCGCCAGCACAAACGCCACTCCCAAAGCAATAAAGGCAGAAAATGCCTGCGCATAGACACCGAACAATCCGGCGTAGGCCAAAATCGACACCAACGACGCGCAGAAGGTGGAAATGATGCCCACCGGGTTTAAGTCCGCGAGATAAGCACGTTTGAACTCCACCACTTTGGGGCTCAAGCCAAAGGGCTTATTGATCATTAATTCTGCGGCAATGGAACTGATCCAGGCAATCGACATGTGCGAGAACAAACCCAAGACTTTTTCAAGCGCACCGAATACGCCGAATTCCATCAACAACAGCGCAATCAACACATTGAAAAACAACCAGACCACGCGACCGGGATGACTATGGGTTAATCTGGAAAAAAAGTTGGACCAAGCCAGGGAGCCGGCATAGGCATTGGTCACGTTGATTTTAATTTGGCTGACAATCACAAATAAAGTGGTGGCCGCCAGCGCCCATTTCGGGTCGCCAAACAATTCGTTATATGCCACCAGATACATCTGGGTGGGCTCGTGCGCGTGCTCTGGGCTTACCCCGTGCCGAATTGCCAAATGTGCCAACAACGCGCCCAGCAGCTGCCTTAAGGCGCCAAACACGATCCAGCCCGGACCGGCCGCCAACATGGCCAGCCACCAACGGGTTTTATTACCCCGATGCTTTTGGGGCATGAAGCGCAGAAAGTCGACTTGTTCACCGATCTGCGCCACCATGGAAAACGCTACCGTTGCGGCGGTGCCAAACAATAACCAATCGAAACCTTGGCCACTGCCGGCAATCCAGAAATAAGCGCCTAAAGTCTCCAACGCCTCCGGCTCACGCATCGCGACAGCGACGTACGGCGATATCAGCAATAGTAACCATACGGGTTGCGTCCACAATTGCATCCGACTGATGGTGGTAATACCAAAGGTCACCAATGGAATCACCACCACCGCACTTATCACATAGGCAATCTCCAGCGGCACATTGAAGTAAAGCTCGATCGCCAAGGACATGATCGAGGCTTCCAAGGCAAACAGGGTAAAGGTATAGGACGCGTAAATCAGCGAGGTTACCGTGGACCCGATATAGCCAAAACCGGCCGCCCGAGTCAACAGATCGATATCAATGTGGTAGCGAGCGGCGTAATAGCCAATGGGCAGGCTAACTACAAATATGACGACAGCTACAATGATGATCGCCCAAAAAGCGTTGGTAAAACCGTAATTGATGGAGAGGAAGCCTCCGATGGCTTCGAGTACCAAAAAAGACGTGGAGCCAAAAGCGGTATTGGCCACTTCAAATTCCGACCATTTCCGAAACCGGCGCGGCGCAAAGCGCAGGGCATAGTCTTCCAGGGTCTCGTTAGCAACCAGGCCGTTGTACTCACGGCGAATTTTGGTAATGCTTTGATGGGTGGTTTTCATTGTCTAAGTCTATCCGCCGCTAGCGCTTAGTGATAGGTCGGCGGCAAACCGCCCATCAGCCAAAGCACCGCGCTAGCGACATGTCCGAAATAGCTGGCAAGCCGACATTCCCGCATCGTTAACCAAGCTCGCCATGAGCGACGGCCATAGCCTTGCCCATCACTTCCGCTCGTAACCAAATTCAAGTATCACGGGTGATCCCTGATTGTGAATAATCAGCTGCTTCTTGGTCTCCACGGTGGACTCCTCGATCCGCGTGGTCGAAGAACCCTCAGGCTTGACCAGGGCCGGCACCTGCTTCACTTCCACTTGCACATCGGGCATCCAACTCGGCTTGAAGGTATGGGTATCCATAAGGTGCCCGGTGGCCGGCAGTTTCAGTTCACCCAACAGATCAAAACACACGGTACTGACATGATCGACCACTTTGTCAGTGACTTTGGTTTGGTTGGGTTCATCGATGAGCTGATGAGCGCTGACGGTCGCCTTGTTTTCGATACTCGCCGTATCACTGCCAATTTTTTTTAAGTGGCAACTGATCGGCAACACCCGGGCTTTTTGAAACCCCAAACCGCGCGGGTCAGAATCACCACTACTCCAGGAAAAACCCACCGGGGTATCGCCAGTGGACGCTTTGCCCAACCTGATCTCTAGGGTGTGCGAGCTATCGACACGGCTAGCTTTGACCGGATAGTGCCACTCCGCAAGATTCTTACCGACACGCTCGGCAATCAAGCTTGGCGCCAGTTTAAAACCAAATTGGCCGAGGTTCTCATCAGCCACGTCCAGCACAATCCCGGTGATCGACGCCCGGTCGATCACTTCCACACCCGGCTGCGCCACTGCCGGACCCAGCAAACACCAGGACAATAAGCAAAGTCCAATGCGGACATGTTTCAACGACAGCTCATACCTACTCACAATTATCTCCTAACGGTTCAAGTTCACTCTACGTAAGCCCTGCTTGGCCTGCCATACGTCAAATGACTGATGAGTCATTTGACGAATTGTGGGAACGGCCGGCGAATTTAACAATGAATCCCGGCAGAACTGCTAACAAGCCTGACAAAAGACTGCCTTTATTTCCATCGAGATTACGCACAACAAGGGGATTTTATATGAATGGTGTTATCGCAAGGGCTTTAACCGCAGCATTAATTTCTTGTCATTGAAATTCACCGTTGAGGAGGCCGCATGAAAACGTTAATTAAGTTAGATTTAGACAAAAAGCCCTGGGAACAGGATGGTCTGATCCACAACCGCTGGCATCCGGACTTGCCGATGGTCGCCATGGTTAAACCCGGCGACGAATTTCGGGTGGAATGCATGGACTGGACCGGCGGCCAGATCGGCAATAACGACAGCGCCAACGACGTCCGCGATGTGGATTTGACCCAGGTTCATTATTTAAGTGGGCCGATAGGTGTGGAAGGCGCCGAGCCGGGCGACTTAATGGTCGTGGAAATTCTTGATGTCGGCACCCTGGACGACTATCAATGGGGCTTCAACGGCCTGTTCGCCAAGGAAAACGGCGGCGGCTTTCTGACCGATCATTACCCGGATGCGCGCAAATCCATATGGGATTTTCACGGCATCTACACCACCTCCCGGCACATTCCCAATGTCAAATTCGCCGGCATCATGCATCCGGGTTTGATCGGCTGCTTACCGTCCCGCGAATTGCTGGAAAACTGGAATGCGCGCGAAGCCGCACTGATTGCCACCGATCCGGACCGGGTTCCGGCATTGGCGCTCCCCCCAACCCGCAATCGGCAGTGATGGGCCGTTTAACCGGCGAAGCCGCGGCCGCCGCCGCTGCGGAAGGCGCTAGAACCGTGCCACCGCGCGACCATGGCGGCAACTGCGACATTAAAAACCTCACCAAGGGCTCTAAAGTATTTTTCCCGGTTTACGTCAAAGATGGCGGTCTGTCGATGGGCGACTTGCATTTCTCGCAAGGCGACGGCGAAATCACCTTCTGCGGCGCTATCGAAATGGCCGGCTATCTGGACATCAAAGTCAGCTTGATTAAAGAAGGCGTCCAAAAATACGGCATCAAAAACCCGATCTTCCAACCCAGCCCGCTGTCACCGGCGTATCGCGATTACCTAATTTTCGAAGGGATTTCGGTCGACGAACAAGGCAAGCAGCATTACCTGGACGTGCATGTGGCTTACCGTCAAGCCTGCCTAAACGCCATCGAATATCTGAAAAAATTCGGTTACAGCGGCGCTCAAGCCTTGTCGATTCTCGGTACCGCACCTGTGGAAGGCCACATAAGCGGCATCGTCGACATCCCCAATGCCTGCGCAACTTTATGGCTGCCGACCGAAATCTTCGACTTTGACCTGAAACCGAATGCCGATGGGCCGACCAAAATCATCACAGGCCCCACCGACATGGCGTTCACCAGTTAATTCGGCAATCGATCAGGAGTTTGGCCATGCCTTTGTACGAGTATCAGTGTCACGATTGCGGCCCGTTTACCGCAATCCGGAAGATGAGTGAATCCGCTAGTCCAGCCCTTTGCGCGCAGTGTGGAGCAGTCAGTGAGCGAGTGATTTCCGCGCCGCATTTTGCCTTATTGGGCAAATTGCAACGCCAGGCTCACGAAACCAACGAACGATCGGCGCACGAACCCAAATCGGTACGCCGCTCCAGTTGCGGCTGCAGCGGCACTCATACCTGTAAGCCAAACAATGAGCAGGCGAAGGCTGCTAAAAAAGCTGACCAAGGCCAAGCAAATGGCTTCCAGATGCAAACCAAGAAAACGGCGAGACCTTGGATGCTGGGACATTAGCGGCTTCAAGTTTGGAGAATTAGCGAATTAAAAGTGTGTAACGCGGTAAATGGATTTGTGTATTCGGCAAATCCGGAGAGTTTGATTTATCAATCTGGAGAAACTAAATGAGTAATTCCGATAGACGACAATTTATGAAAAAGACCACGGCCTTAGTCGCCGTATCGCTGGCACTGGGTTTACCCATCGGCATCAATAGTGCCGTGGCGGCAGACTTCCCTACTGCCACGGTCAATACCACCGGTCTGGCAGTCGACGACACCACGGTTAAGGTGGGAATTTTGCATTCCGCCACTGGCACCATGGCCATCAGTGAAACCGGCTCCATTCAGGCGGAAAAGCTGGCGATTGCCCAAATCAATGAGATGGGCGGCGTTTTGGGCAGAAAAATCGAGGTCATCCAGGAAGACGGCGCCAGCGACTGGCCCACCTTCGCGGAAAAATCCAAAAAGCTGCTGGAAAACGACAAAGTAGCCACCGTATTCGGCTGCTGGACCTCGGCGTCAAGGAAGGCGGCGTTACCGGTGTTTGAAAAAGATAACGGTCTGCTGTTCTACCCTACTTTCTATGAAGGCTTGGAGCAATCCAAAAACGTGTTTTACACCGGCCAGGAAGCCACCCAACAAATTCTCGCGGGTTTGGATTGGATCGCCAAAGAGAAAAAAGCCAAAACCTTTTATCTGATTGGTTCGGATTACATCTGGCCGCGGACTTCCATGAAAATTGCCCGGAAACACATCGAGCAACATTTGGGCGGCACCGTGGTGGGTGAGGAATACATCGCCTTGGGCGACACTCAATTCGGTTCGGTAATCAACAAAATCAAACTGAAAAAACCGGATGTAATTTACGCAGCGGTGGTAGGCGGCAGTAACGTGGCTTGGTTCAAGCAATTGAACGCTGCTGGTCTGAACGCCAAAAAGCAAAACATGCTGACCATCTCCGTGACCGAGGACGAAGTCCTAGGTATCGGCGGTGAGAACTTGGAAGGCTTTTATTCAGCGATGAAATACTTCCAATCCCTGAAAAATCCTAACAACGAAAAGTTTGTAGCTGACTTCAAGAAAGCTTATGGCGACAACGCCGTCATTGGTGATGTCACCCAAGCGGCTTACCTGGGACCTTGGCTATGGAAGGCTGCGGTAGAGCGCGCCGGCAGCTTTGATGTTGATAAAGCGGTCGTAGCATTACCCGGTTATGAATTAACCACAGCACCGGAAGGTTACGTCAAAGTCGATCCTAACCACCATTTGCACAGCAAGCTGCGGATCGGTCAATGGCGTAAAGACGGTCAAGCCGATGTGGTTTACGAATCCGACTTGATCGCTCCCGATCCATTCCCTAAAGGTTACCAATAAGCGCTAGTCAGCAAAACCGTGGCAACTCTGCCGTTGCCACGGTGTTTCAAATGAGTGTGTGTTTAATGAAAGTAAGTTAGCCGGAGGCCTTATGTTTGGATATTCGATGGAGGAAGTGGGCAACATCGTGGTGATGCAAGGCTTTTCTGGATTAAGCCTGTTTAGCGTCTTGCTGTTAATGGCCTTGGGCCTGGCCATTATTTTCGGGCAGATGGGTGTTATCAATATGGCCCACGGCGAATTCATGGCAGTTGGGGCCTACACAACCGTATTCCTGTCAAAAATTGCGGTGTCCTACGACATCGTCAACTCCTATTTTGTATTTGCTATCGTCGCAGCCTTTATCCTCGCCTTTTTTATTGGTTATTTCATAGAGTTTTTATTGATACGCCATCTCTATAAAAGGCCCTTGGATACGCTGTTGGCGACATGGGGCTTAAGTCTGGTGATGCAACAGATTTTTCGCTCCACCTTTGGTGCCAAGGAAGTCAGCGCCGAATTGCCGGAATGGCTGTTGGGCTCCTTCAAACCCACCGAGGATATCGACATTCCGATTAACGGCGTGTTCGTCATGGGCCTGGCCTTGATCGTCACCGTCGGCGTCTACCTGTTTATGTACCGCTCACGCTGGGGTCTGCGCGTCCGGGCCACCATGCAAAACCGGGTAATGGCCGGTGCGGTGGGCATCAACACCAAAAAAGTGGATAGGCTGACTTTTGCTTTGGGTTGCGGCATTGCCGGCGTGGCAGGCGCAGCATTTACCACCATCGCTTCGACCGGACCGACAACCGGCTCTTTATACATCGTCGACAGTTTCATGGTGGTGGTTTTCGGCGGCGCAGCCAGCCTGATGGGCACCATCGCTTCTGCGTTTGGCATCGCTCAGGCGCAATCGATCCTGCAATTTTTCATGACCAGCTCGATGGGCAAAGTGGCGACCTTGATGACCATCGTCATCATCTTGATGATGCGTCCGGAAGGCTTGTTTGCATCCAAAGTACGTAAATAGAGGGAAATATCATGAAGGTACTATCAGAGAAATTATTCGGCGGCAAACAAGGGGCAATTGGGCTAGCGATATTGTCTCTGTTGCTGTTTGTCGTCTTCCCCTTATGGCTGGATTTGTTCCGACTGGGCTTGATTGGCAAATACGTCACTTACGCCTTTGTCGCCATCAGCTTGGTTTTACTATGGGGTAACGGCGGCATTTTAAGCCTCGGCCAAGGCATGTTTTTTGGCTTGGGAGGCTATTGCATGGCCATGTTTTTAAAGCTGGAAGCCTCCGATCCCATCAGCACCAAAATCCAAACTACCCCCGGCATCCCCGACTTCATGGACTGGAATCAGCTCACCGCCCTGCCCTGGTTCTGGGAACCGTTTAAAAGCCTGACCTTGACGATTTTATTGGTGTTGATCGTGCCGACTCTGCTGGCCTTCATTATCGGTTTTGCGATGTTCAAACGCCGCGTGGGCGGCGTGTACTTTGCCATCATCACCCAGGCCATCGCCCTGATCTTGAGCATTCTGATCGTCGGCCAGCAAGGTTATACCGGCGGGGTTAACGGCATCACCGACCTGAAAACCATGCTGGGATGGGACATCAGAACCGATAGCGCCAAATATATTCTCTATTTTGCCAACGCCGGCCTGTTGATCGCCTGCATGCTGTTGGCCCGTTACATTCTCACCTCCAAGTTCGGCATGCTGTTGCTGGCGATGCGTGACAAAGAAGAGCGGGTGCGCTTTTCCGGTTACGACGTCTCCAATTTCAAAATTTTCATCTTCTGCATTGCCGCGATGATCTCGGCGATTGGTGGCGCCATGTTCACCCTGCAAATCGGCTTTATGTCGCCCAGTTTTGTGGGCATCGTCCCGTCGATCGAAATGGTGATTTTCGCAGCGGTCGGCGGGCGGATGTCCTTGATCGGTGCAGTGTATGGCACCCTGTTGGTCAACTTCGGTAAAACCATGTTTTCGGAAACCTACCCGGAATTGTGGCTGTTCTTGATGGGCGGCTTGTTCATCGCCGTGGTAATGTTCTTCCCGGATGGTTTGGCCGGCGTTTACGAGAAGTATGCAACCAAATTTAACCTGACCGGCAAACTCAGCAAACTGATGATCAAATTCAATAAATCAGCTTCGGTGACCGACGAATTGGTGGGAGAAAAACCATGAGCTCTACTGACTTCGTCCTCGCCATTGAAGACCTGACGGTTTCCTTCGATGGTTTCAAAGCCGTCGATGCCTTGAATATGTATATCGACAACAATGAACTGCGGGTGGTGATCGGCCCCAACGGTGCCGGCAAAACCACCGTGTTGGATCTGATCTGCGGCAAAACCAAATCCACCTCCGGGTCCATCAAGTTCAAAAACAAGGAACTGACCAAGTTACCGGAGCACGAAATCGTCCGTGCCGGCGTGGGCAGAAAGTTTCAAACCCCGTCCATTTACGAAAACCTGACGGTTTATCAAAACCTGGAAGTGTCCTATCCGGTGGGGAGATCGGTGTGGGGCAGTTTGACCTTCAAGCGCACCCCGGAAGTCATCGAACAAGTGCATAAAATCGCCGCCGAAGTGCTATTGACCGAGCAATTACAAATGGAAGCCGCCCTGCTCAGCCATGGTCAAAAGCAATGGTTGGAAATCGGCATGCTGTTGATGCAAGACCCGGAATTGCTGATGCTGGACGAACCGGTGGCCGGCATGAGCGCCAAGGAACGCGACCAGACCGCCGATTTGTTAAATCGAATTTGCAAAAACCGCTCGGTGCTGGTGATTGAACACGATATGGAATTCGTGAAAAAGATCGCCCATAAAGTCACCGTGCTGCATCAAGGCAAAATCTTAGCCGAAGGTCCGATGGAGAAAGTACAGGCCGACGAAAAAGTCATAGAGGTCTATTTGGGCCATTAGCTCAATCCATTTGCGCAGTGAGCAAAAACAAGAGGAATTAGACAATGTTTGAAATTTCGGATCTGCAAGTCAGTTACGGGCAAAGCCAAGTGATACATGGCTTAAGCTTTACCGCGGCCAAAAACGAAACCCTGGCCATCATGGGCCGTAACGGCATGGGTAAAACCACCTTATTTAAATCCTTGATGGGCATACTGCCCAGTAAAGCGGCCAAAGCGACCGTGGATGGCGAAAACCTGAATGGTGTGGACACTTACCAACGCGTTGCCAAAGGCCTAGCCTACGTCCCGCAGGGCCGGATGATTTTCTCGACGATGACCGTGCAAGAAAATATCGAAACCGGCTTGGAAAACTCCAAATTTCGGGAGATCCCGGAAGACATCTACGCCCTATTTCCGGTGTTATACGATATGCGCAAACGCAAAGGCGGCAATCTGTCCGGTGGTCAGCAGCAGCAACTGGCGATTGCCCGGGCACTGGTCACCAATCCCAAAGTATTGTTGCTGGATGAACCCACCGAAGGTATTCAACCCTCCATCATCAAAGACATTGCCAATGTGTTGAATGAAATCCGCAAAATGCGCGAAATCACCATCATCGTCTCCGAGCAAGTGCTGAGCTTTACCATGGAGGTGGCCGACCGTATCATCGTTATCGACAAAGGCAACTTTATTCACGAAGACAAACGGGACGACGTCGACGCGGCGAAAATCAAAAGCTATCTCTCAGTTTAAACATCAAAGCCAGCCTCCATCTCCCTTTTCCCCTCGCCTGCCGCTGATAGCTTTGCCAACCCAAAGCTATCAAAACACGCCTCGCTTCTCTTGCTATGGCGTTGAGGTTGAAACCACGTGCGCCCCCTCCTCGCCAGCGCACGTACGCCACTAACTAAGCCATTTTTTGCCCTCACTGCAACCGCGCTTGGTTAATTGTGGTATCGCCGATTACAGCGCATCGACTTGCGCACCGCCGACACCCCAACATAGCTTATTTATTATCAATAGCTTACCCATCTGAAATCCGTCAGTAACGCCCGTATACGTCAAATGACTGATGAGTCATCTGACGGATTGTTGAAAACCGCCACAAATTTAACAATCGTCCTCGCTAGATATTGCCGCATCGCTCGCCAGGGCATGCTTACTGAATTTGCTTTTAGACTAGGGGACTTTACATGAAAGCTTATATTGAACATCCTGCAAGCTCGCTCAATACGCGACTCTTCCTAACTTCCGCTGTTGCTGCACTCGCTATCGGCTATGGGGCGGAGAGCCAGGCAGGGGCCACCTTTAAAATCGACGATACCAAATGGGTCAGCGTCGGTGCGGGTTTACGTTCCAGTTTCCGGGCTCAGGAAGGCAACGCCGGCGCCACCGGCGACAAATGGAACAACTCTTTCAACCTGGACAACATTCGTTTGTATTTGAATGGGCAAATTCATAAATATTTAAAAATAGAATTCAACACTGAGTGCCCTACCTGCAATAGCGGTGGCCAAATCCACGTATTGGACGCGATCGGAAAATTCGAGATCACCCCTTACGCCAATTTGTGGGTAGGTCGTATGTTAGTGCCAGCCGAACGCCGGGAGTTGAACGGTCCGTTTTACAGCGCGGTCTACAACATTTTCTCTGCCGGCACCCCTTTCCAACCCTCTGATTACAACCTGACCATCCAAAACAACGGCAGCTCCGCCGGCTCCATCGGTCGTGACGACGGTGCGACGTTTTGGGGTGCGGTACTGGACGGTCGCTTGCAATATTCTGTCGGTTTCTTCCGCGGTCTTAGAGGCGGCGCCAACGTCGACGACAACATTTTGTACGCACAACGCGTCTCCTATAACTTTTGGGACGTAGAGAAAAACCCTGGCTATTACACCTCTGGTACCTATCACGGCAAAGGCGGCGACATCCTGACCGTCGGTATCGCCAATCAATATCAGGAAGACGGTGCAGGCACCACAGCGAGCCCCGCTAACTTCCGTGGCACGACTGCTGACGTATTGATGGAAAAAGTATTGCCCAACGGCGGCGTGGTGACCTTTAACGGTGAGTACAAAAACTATGGTCTATCTAACGGCTTTGGCCAGGTAGAGCGCGATGCGGCCACCCCTTTTGCTCCGGGCGTTTTTGGCATGTTTGAAGGTAATGCCTACGACGTCAGCGGCATGTATCTGTTTCCGCAAAAAGTCGGCATAGGCCAGTTCCAGCCCTACCTGCGTTACGTCAATGTGATGCCGAGCACCAGTAGCGGTCGCGAAGTCTATGAGGGCGGTGTTAACTACGTCATCGACGGCCACAACGCGAAAATTTTTGCGGCGTACCAATACGGAGACTTGCTGACCAAAGGTCTAGCCACCAACTTCAAATCGACCGATGCCGGCGAGAACGCCAGCCAAGTCATGGTCGGTTTCCAATGGCAAATCTAAAATACTAATAACAGAGGACGATCAAGATGAAATTACTGCGTAACACATTCCGCAAACTGGCACTGGGGGCGGCGCTGTCTTCGCTGTTGCTCGGTGGTCAGGCAGCCAACGCCGAAGACACCATCAAAGTCGGCGTGCTGCACTCCCTGTCCGGCACCATGGCGATCAGCGAAACCACGCTAAAAGACACCATGCTGATGCTGATCGACGAGCAAAACAAAAAAGGCGGCTTGCTGGGCAAGAAGCTGGAAGCGGTGGTCGTCGACCCGGCTTCCAACTGGCCGCTGTTTGCGGAAAAAGCTCGCGAGCTGATCACCAAAGACAAAGTGGCGTCCATCTTCGGCTGCTGGACTTCGGTTTCCCGGAAATCGGTATTGCCGGTTATCGAGGAGCTGAACAGCATCCTGTTCTACCCGGTGCAATACGAAGGTGAAGAGTCGTCTAAAAACGTGTTCTACACCGGCGCGGCGCCAAATCAGCAAGCGATTCCAGCGGTCGATTACCTGATGAACGACCTGAAAGTGCAACGCTGGGTGTTGGCCGGTACCGACTACGTCTATCCGCGCACCACCAACAAAATCCTGGAAGCGTATCTGAAATCCAAAGGGGTTAAACCGGCGGACATCATGATCAACTACACCCCATTCGGTCATTCTGACTGGCAAAGCATCGTCGCCGACATTAAAAAATTCGGCTCTACCGGCAAGAAAACCGCAGTGGTTTCCACCATCAACGGCGACGCCAACATCCCCTTCTATAAAGAATTGGGCAACCAAGGCATCTCCGCGGAAAAAATTCCGGTTATCGCTTTCTCAGTGGGTGAAGAAGAACTCTCCGGTATGGACACCAAACCACTGGTGGGTCACTTGGCGGCCTGGAACTACTTCATGAGCGTGGATACCACCAAAAACGCGGCCTTTATTCAACAATGGAAGGACTACATCAAAAACCCGAAACGCGTCACCAACGACCCGATGGAAGCGCATTACATCGGTTTCAACATGTGGGTGAAAGCGGTCGAGAAAGCCGGCACCACCGACCCTGATGCGGTACAAAAAGCCATCATCGGCGTCGAGTACCCCAACCTGACCGGCGGTATGTCAAAAATGCTGCCTAACCACCACATCAGCAAACCGGTGTTGATTGGCGAAATTCAAGACGACGGTCAGTTCGTCACCGTCTGGCAGACCAACAAACTGGTCGATGGCGACGCTTGGTCTGACTTCCTGCCTGACAGCAAACCGATCATTGCCGACTGGACCGCACCGATCAGTTGCGGCAACTACAACACTAAAACCAAAAAGTGTTCAGGACAGAACTATTAACAGCGGATGTTACCCGCGAGGCTCTCGGCAGGATGCCGCGGGTCTCGCACCCCAAAAGAGGACAGACGATGCACACACTCCGTTTTAGAACCCGTTTAAAAACGCCGCCCGGTTCGCGCCCGGCCAACCGTTCCCCAAGGACAACTGCTTGAGCATGATGACTACCACTTCTACTCAGGCCGGAATTAGAGCCGGCGGCGTTTTTAAACGGCTTCCAAAACTTGCCGGCTGCTTGCTGGCGATGATATTTCTCGCCGCGCAACCCGCCCTGGCCCAAGACGCCGGCAGTGCGTTGGAGCAACTACGCACCGGCAGCATGGCCGAGCGAGAGCAAGCCATCGAAACCCTGGGCAGCGACAGCAATAACCTGAAACTGCTGCAAACCCTGCAAGACGGCAAACTGTTCGACTTCAAAGCCGAAGGCAAATTGGTGTTTGCGCAGGAAAACGCCACCGGTTACCAACTCAGTGATCCGCTCAGCGGCGCGGTATTAGCAGAAGTCGAGCGCGGCGCGGTAGGCAAAATCAGCTTGAACAACAAACTACGCGGCGTGCTGCGTAAAACCATCGCGCAATTGCAGTTAAACGATACCGATCCGGTGCTGCGCCTAATCGCGGTACAAGCATTGGCCAACGACATAGACGACAAAGCGGTGATTTTGCTACGCGATCATCTGGCCAGCGAAACCGATGCCGAGATCAAAACCGCCATCAACAAAATGCTGTTATTGCAGGACATCAACAGCCCGGAAAAAGACCAACGCATCGCCGCTATCGCCGCGTTAAAGGATCTGGACAGTCAGGACGTGGTCAACAAACTGCAAGCGTTGATTGAGAAAGACGGTGATGGCAATTTCCTGGAAGCCGACAGTGACGTGCGCAACCTAGCCGAAGCGGCCCTAATTAAAATCCGCGACCGTATGCAAGCCTACGCAGCCCTTGAAACCGTGTTCTTCGGTTTAAGTCTAGGCGCGGTGCTGGTGTTGTCCGCGATTGGTTTGGCAATTACCTTTGGGGTGATGGGCGTCATCAACATGGCCCACGGCGAACTGATGATGCTGGGCGCTTACACCACTTATGTGATGCAACAAATCATGCCGAATTATTTGGGCACGGCGTTGATCTTGTCCATCCCGATGGCGTTTTTGGTCGCCGCCTTGGTAGGCATCGCCATCGAGCGCGGCATCATCCGCTTCCTTTACGGCCGGCCGCTGGAAACTTTGTTAGCCACCTTCGGCGTCAGTTTATTCCTGCAACAAGCCGTGCGCTCGATCTTTTCGCCGCTGAATCGCAGCGTTTCCACGCCGGAATGGATGAGTGGCTCTTGGCAAATCAACGATTTTTTATCGCTGACCTGGAACCGGTTTTACATCCTGATCTTCTGCCTGCTGGTGTTTACTGCCCTGCTGCAAATTTTGAAACGCACCAAGCTTGGCCTGGAAGTAAGAGCCGTCGCGCAAAATCGCGGCATGGCTAGAGCGATGGGCATCCCCACCGCGCGGGTCGATGCGATGACCTTTGGTTTAGGTTCCGGGATTGCCGGCGTGGCCGGGGTAGCCTTGAGTCAGATCACCAACGTTGGACCGAACTTGGGCCAAGCCTACATCGTCGATTCGTTCATGGTGGTGGTGTTTGGTGGGGTCGGCAACTTGTTCGGAACACTGGTGGCCGGATTTTCGTTGGGTATTGCCAATAAGGTGTTGGAGCCTTATGCGGGGGCGGTGTTGGCGAAGATTTTAGTGTTGGTGTTCATTATTTTGTTTATTCAGAAGAAGCCGAGAGGATTGTTTCCGCAGAAAGGGCGGGCAGCGGAATCGTAATTCCAAAAAATGTAGGTTGGGTTAGGCGTCAGCCGTAACCCAACACGAAGGCTTTTGAATTATTTAACGGCTTTTGTTTTTGTTGTGTCGCTGCCGCGACGGGGGTTTATTTGAAGTCGGGTCTCGGCCCGACAGCCGAGATACTTTCTTTTGCTTGGCCAAAAGAAAGTAACCAAAGAAAAGGCCGCCCCACCGCCGCTTAATCCCTGCGCTCCTCGGGTTTGAACGGGGTTGCCTGAAGGGGCTTCCCAGCCCCTGCATGCAACGCGCCGCATCCATGCGACGCCCCTAACGGGCTATTCCGTTCAAACCCTCCGGTGCTCGGCGCGGCAGAGGGGATAGTCCTCTACCGTAATTGATGTATCGTTATGGAACCTGAAACTAGATGAGGCGCTTTAAACATGGACAAAGATCAATTGGAACGGAATTTGAACTCTGTTGGAAAGGCATGTTTTGTAGAGTTTTATGACATATTTTTTAATCTCCAAAAATATTCTCATTCTGAAGCTGCGGAAATCCTAATAAAGAATACCAACTACACCGATAAATCATGCAATTCAAGAGTGTCCCATGCGAGAGCAATAATTAGAGCGAATTTAGGAAAACGCGCTCTTGAGCTTATTGTAAATTCTCGTGCTGCGGACCCCGTTATAGAAAAAGCTCGTGAACTCATTCGAACACAAAATGGGTCGTAAGCCGGCGTAAATTCGGAAAGTCGTAGGGTGGGCACTTAATCGTGCCCACGCGGAACCAACCGCCAACGGTGGGCAAAGTTGCCCACCCTACGCAATTTTGGGCGGCGGATGGTTTTAACCCCGTATGCCGCGCCGAGCACCGGAGTTTTTGAATGGAATAGCCCGCAGGGGCGATGCAAGGATGCATCGCGTTGACGGAGGGGCAGGAAGCCCCTTCCGTCAACCCCATTCAAAAACTTCGGCGCGCAGGATCAAAGCGGCATCCGGGCCGCCTTTCTTTTGGATACTTTTCTTTGGCGGAGCAAAGAAAAGTATCGCGGCTGCCGGTCCGCGAACCGGCATTAAAAAAATCGTCGCGACAGCGACACCAAACCAGGCAGTCACATGAAACTACAAGATCTGACTAAAGACAAAACCTACACCACCGTGCTACTCGCCCTAGCAAGCGTTACCCTATTAATCCCCCTCTGCAACCTAATCTTCCCCGAAGACTCCGCGTTGCATTTCTCGGCTTATAGCGTGTCCCTCATCGGCAAATACCTAACCTTCGCCCTGCTCGGCCTGTCGCTGGACATGGTCTGGGGCTACGCCGGCATTCTGGTCCTTGGCCAAGGCGCGTTCTTCGCCTTGGGCGGCTATGCCATGGGCATGTATCTGATGCGGCAGATCGGCACGCGAGGCGTGTACGGCAACGCCGAGCTGCCCGACTTCATGGTGTTCCTGAACTGGACCGAGCTACCCTGGTATTGGTACGGCTTCGAGAATTTCGGCTTTGCGATGCTGATGGTACTACTGGCGCCGGGCTTGCTGGCCTTTGTGTTCGGTTGGCTGGCCTTCCGTTCGCGGGTCACCGGCGTGTACTTGTCCATCATCACCCAAGCGCTGACTTACGCCTTGTTGCTGGCCTTTTTCCGCAACGAAATGGGTTTCGGCGGCAATAACGGCCTGACCGATTTCAAAGACATCCTGGGCTTCAACATTCAATCCGAAGCCGTCCGCTCCGTCTTATTAATGATGACCGGCCTCAGCCTGATCGGCGCCTTGCTGCTGTGCCGCTGGATTGTGAATAGCAAACTGGGCCGCGTCGTCACGGCGATTCGCGATCAGGAATCGCGGGTGCGCTTCCTGGGCTACCGGGTGGAATTGTTCAAGCTGTGGGTGTTCGTATTCGCGGCGATGCTGGCCGGTCTGGCCGGGGCGTTGTACGTGCCGCAAGTCGGCATCATCAACCCCAGCGAATTTTCGCCGCTCAACTCTTTGGAAATCGTCATCTGGGTCGCGGTCGGTGGCCGCGGCACCTTGTACGGCGCCATTATCGGCGCGGTGCTGGTGAATTACGCCAAAACCGTCTTGACCGGCTTGATGCCGGACGCTTGGCTGTTTTGCCTGGGCGGCGCCTTCATTCTGGTGACCTTGTTAATGCCCGACGGCATCGTCGGATTACTGCGCCGCCGCGCCAAACCTAAACCTACTCTTAACGCTACCGGAGGACAACCGGCATGATGATCTCGGCTGCAACTACCACCGAAGGCGGCGCCAGCCTGCCGCTGGACGGCGAAGTCGACGCCCGCCACGGCCCGATTTTGTACATGGAAGACGTCAGCGTCAGCTTCGACGGCTTCCGGGCGCTGAACCATCTGTCGCTGTACATCGACGACGGCGAACTGCGCTGCCTGATCGGCCCCAACGGCGCCGGCAAAACCACGTTGATGGACGTCATCACCGGCAAAACCAAGCCCGACAGCGGTTCGGTATTCTTCGGCCAGACCATCGACTTGCTGGAACTGGACGAACCAGCCATCGCCCAGGCCGGAATTTGCCGCAAGTTTCAAAAGCCTAGCGTGTTCGATGCTTTGACCGTGTTCGAGAATCTGGAATTGGCCTTGAAAACCGACAAACGCACCTGGCCGACCTTGTTTCACCGTTTAAACAACGAACAGCGCGACCGCATCCAGGACGTGCTGGAAACCATCGCCTTGTCCGGCCAACAACGCCAGTTGGCCGGCGCGCTGTCGCACGGCCAGAAACAATGGCTGGAAATCGGTATGCTGCTGATGCAGGACCCGAAAGTGATGCTGGTCGACGAACCTATCGCCGGCATGACCCATCAGGAAGTTGAACGCACCGCCGAGTTGCTGCTGTCTTTGCAAGGCCAGCATTCCATCGTTGTCGTCGAGCATGACATGGAGTTTGTGCGCAGCATCGCCCGCAAAGTTACCGTGCTGCACGAAGGCTCGGTGCTCACCGAAGGCACGATGGACGAGGTGCAAAACGATACTCGCGTGATACAAGTTTACCTGGGGGGATGATGTTAAACATTAGCGCACTGCAACAATACTACGGCGCCAGCCACACCCTGTGGGACCTGGATTTGAGCGTGCCACAAGGCGCGTGCGTCTGTCTGATGGGCCGTAACGGCGTCGGTAAAACCACGTTACTTAAAGCCATCATGGGCCTGCTGCCGGTGGCCGACGGCAGCATCCAATTCGACGGCGTGGAACTGGCCAAAGCCAAAGCCGAATCCCGCGCCGAGTTGGGCATCGGTTACGTTCCGCAGGGCCGGGAAATCTTTCCATTGCTGACCGTGGAAGAAAACCTGAAAACCGGCCTGCGCGCCGCTAACAAACACGGCATAAAGAAAGTCCCAGACAGCATTTTCGAAATCTTTCCGGTGCTGAAACAAATGCTGAAACGCCGCGGCGGCGACTTGTCCGGCGGCCAGCAACAGCAATTGGCGATTGGTCGGGCCTTGGTTTTGAATCCACGTTTATTGATCCTGGACGAACCCACCGAAGGCATCCAGCCCAACATCGTCAGTGAAATTGGCGACGTGATTATCCGCTTGAACAAATCGCGCGGAGTCACCACGCCAAGCCCCAAACCGGAAACCGGCGAAATCCATCAAGCCATCGACCGCATCCACAAAGAACTGGGCGTAACCGTGTTGTTGGTGGAACAAAAACTGCCGTTCGCCCGCAAAGTGGCCAATCAGTTTTGCATCATGGACCGGGGCCGGCATGTAGCCGTGGGGGCAATGAATGAGTTGGCCGACGATATGGTCAAACGTTACCTCACAGTCTGAAAATTCCCCGCTTTGCAAAAGCGGGGCTAGAGGAGATTTTTCAAAACGGGCTTAGCCCACCGTGTTAATTCAACGCAGGATCAGGGAGAAACGAAGATGAAATCCGAACAATTTATGCTGGCGGCGGGTGCTTTGTTGTTGGTGTGGTCAATGCGCAGCGAGGCACATAGCAGTTACGAAGCGATGCTGGAAGGCGGCAACCTGTTGCAATTGACCCGCGCCGCCCTGCATCCCTTTTTTGAAGTACCGGATCTACCGACTCTACTAATCAGCGTTTTAATTTTGGGATTCGTGTTCGGCCCGGTTATATTGCACCTTATCCGCCAGCGCGACGCGCACAAAGCGCAGCATTCGCACCTGTCGGAAAAATCGGCAATCGCGCCTAAGACCAAAAACTTGTAACCCCACTAAACCATGCCAGCCAACTGCGCCGCTGCAGCCCATCCCACTGTCTCAACCGATACCGCGGCGTGGGAAGCCGAATTAACGCTGGGCTTTAGCCAACGCGGCGACAAAACCGCCTTGGTCAAGCGCCAGCATCGCGGCCCGCTCACCGTGCAGCGCCCATTTTATCCGGAAGGCGAAGTCTGCCACGTCTACCTGCTGCATCCACCCGGTGGCGTAGTGGCCGGCGACCGCTTGACCATCAACGCCAGCGCCGAACCTAGCGCACATGCTCTGATCACCACGCCCGCCGCCGGCAAGTTTTATCGCAGTGGCGGCGGCAAAGCCCAGCAAACCGTCAACCTGACAGTCGCCGACAACGCCAGTCTGGAATGGCTGCCTCAGGAAACCATTGTTTACCAAGGCGCCCGCTTAAATTCCAGTATGAATATCGATCTGGCCGAGCGCGGCCGTTTTATCGGCTGGGAATTATTAGCCTTAGGCCGCCCCGCCGCCGGTGAAGGCTTTGAAAATGGCTCTGCCAACCTGAACTGGCGCATCAGTCGTGCCGGGCGTTTGCTGTACCTGGAACGCTTGCGCCTGGATGCAGCCGCCTTCCAAGCCCGCTGGGGTTTGTTTGGACATTCGGCGTGCGGGACGCTGTTTGCTTATCCCGCTACGGCTTTGCAGCTGGCTGCGGTGCAGGCATTGATAGGCGAGGAACCGAATCGCGGGGTAACCTTGATTGAGGGCTTGTTGATTTGTCGGGGATTGGATAGGCGGGCGGATTTG
The DNA here is from genome assembly GCF_014850975.1 of Methylomonas fluvii. Lineage (GTDB taxonomy): Bacteria > Pseudomonadota > Gammaproteobacteria > Methylococcales > Methylomonadaceae > Methylomonas > Methylomonas fluvii. The sequence goes on from NZ_JACXST010000002.1 coordinate 767,478, forward strand.
TTGAAGGGGTTTTTTGAGCGGGTTTGGGGATTGGTCAGGGGGGATGTGGTTGGTAAAGAGGTTTGTGCGCCTAGGATTTGGGCGACATAAGACGGTTTGATTTTTCTCTAGTGGATGGGTATCGTGACCACTGACATTTCCTGGGAGACCGTTATGGAATTTAAAAGGCAATATATTGTTAATGAAGACAGCCAAAGAGTCGCCGTGCAACTGGATATCCATACTTTCGAAAAGATTGAAAATGTTTTGGAAAATTATGCCTTGGTGCAGTTGATAAGCGCTGATGATAGCGAGACTTTGAGTGTCGAAGAGGCCAAAAAGTATTACGCGGGCCTGGATAAGGCCTGATGCAGGTTGAATATCGTAAGAGGTTTTTAAAACAATTGGCCGAGTTGCCGGTTACGGTGCGACCGAAAATTGAGCAATTTGTATTTGAGGATTTAATAAAAGCCAATAGCATTTTTGAATTGGGGAAAATCGAGAAAATGCAGGGGTATGATGGTTTTTATAAAGTACGGTTTGGTGATTATCGGGTGGGGTTGGTTGTTAAGGATGATTTGGTGGTTTTGGCAACAGTGATGCATAGGAAGGAAATATATAAATTCTTTCCGTAAGCCTTTTAGCTCCCTCTCCCTTTTGGGAAAGGGTTGGGGTGAGGGAATATGGTGTCGCTGCCGCGACGGTTGTTTTTGATGTCGGGTCTCGGCCCGACAGCCGAGATACTTTCTTTTGCTTGGCCAAAAGAAAGTATCCAAAGAAAAGGCCACCCCATGCTGCTTGTTTCCTGCGCTCCGAAGGGTTTGAACGGGGTTTTCGGAAGGGCTATCCCTAGCCCTCCGAAAACGAGCGGCATCCCTGCCGCTCCCCTGCGGGCTGATCCGTCCAAACCCTCCGGTGCTCGGCGCGGCATCAGGGGATTAACCCATCCCGAAAAGAAAAGTCAGCAGAGAATTTTGTAAGCTAACATGAATGGTCTGTTGTAGGATGCTATCGAATCAGGTGACGCTCCGATCATGGAACTGTGCGCCTCCTTTATTCTACATATTTACGCGCCAACGGACTAAAAAATGAATAATAAGCGAACAGAACTTATTGAATATATCAGGATTTTATATGCTAGACAGAGCGACAGAGATACTAAAGCAGGTATAACTTACTGGGCCGTTATGGCAGGAATAATTTATTTAGTTTTTCAGTTAATTGGGATAATTTCTCAGATTTCTGATACAGAACAAATGAAGCTGAATTTTTATTATGCTTTTAGCCAAATACATTTATTAATACTGTCTGGCTTTATTGTTTTATCATCTGATGTAAAAAAGCATAGAAAATGAATATTTGACTATCGAATAGAAAGAGGCGAGTCTGTTTCGACCCAGCTGAAAATAATCGGTTTTGCCAATATAGGATTACCACTTTACTGTGCGAATATTTCTCAAAATATCGACATTAATGATGGCCTAGGGGAAATCCACAGGCAAATCAATTACTGGACTTTACTTCTCCTGCTTATCCTTATATTCCTGGGCTCTGCTATTAATAGCATTAAGTATAAAGAATTAAATATATCGCCTCCAGCAACAATCGTGCCTTTCAACTCTGCATGGTTTACGATTTTTACTTTATTTGCAAACACATTATTGTGGAGCTTATTCTTTGTCAATATTTATTACACCGCCAAGGAAATATACGGAAACAAACTAAATGGGCAAATTTATTCCGCAGCTTTAGATGCCTCACTTATATTATTTGGAATAACTATTTTGACCATAAAGAGCTATTCAAGGAAATATTTAAACCGTCTGTCAACACTCGAAAGAGACATAATCATTCATGAGATAGGCGAAAAGGAAATAGCGGAAAGGCTCCAGCATGAGCTCTTAGGTAGCTATGTTGGCGATTGGATAGAAAAACTTGTTAAAGAAGCTCAGGGACAAGCAGACAAAATAATAGAATTTTCCAAAGATGTAGAAAGCCTATTAAATGATATAAATCAAATTGATGAAAAATACATTCATGAACGAAAAGGCAGAGCCAAAGAATATATTGAATCGTTAAAATCATCCATGGAATCATATAAAAAATCTCTCAACCCTCTTATTCCCTGGCTAAAAGAGGCTGGACTTCAGGCATCTGTTAATAAAGATGAGTTTATACAATCTTTAGTATCCTCAAGCTTGAATGAAATAGAATTAACTTTTAGCTCCGTACATCAACAGGTAAATAAGGCCGTAGATAGGCTAGAGGAATTAGTCAAGTAACACGGCTGCGCAAATCTAATTAGCGAAACATAATTGGACCTACCGAGCTTAATTTGTCGACTTTTATTCCGGGACGGTTTGCCCCTTTTGCCGCGCCGAGCACCGAAGGGTTTGGACGGATCAGCCCGCAGGGGCGATGCAGGGATGCATCGCGTTTTCGGAGGGCTATGGATAGCCCTTCCGAAAACCCCGTTCAAATCCTTCGGAGCGCAGGATCAAAGCGGCATGGGGTGGCCTTTTCTTTAGATACTTTCTTTTGGCCACGCAAAAGAAAGTATCGCGGTTGTCGGTCCGCGAACCGACATTTAAAAAAGCCGTCGCGCTAGCGACACAAACAAACTAAGCCAAACACGAACAAACAAAAAGCACCGCCATGCAACTAACACCCAGAGAAAAAGACAAACTCCTCCTCTTCACTGCCGCCCTCCTCGCCGAGCGCCGCAAAGCCAGAGGCTTGAAACTCAACTACCCGGAAGCGGTGGCGTATATCTCCGCCGCCATCATGGAGGGCGCGCGCGACGGCCAGACCGTTGCCGAGTTGATGGCGTATGGCCGAACGCTATTAAGCATCGACGATGTGATGGACGGCATCGCCGATATGTTGACCGAGGTACAGGTCGAGGCAACGTTTCCCGATGGCACTAAATTGGTAACGGTACATGAGCCCATCGTTTGATGTACCCGTGGGCACAAAAAGCCTGTGCCCAGCCTACGAAAATCCGCCAGAAAGCCCAGTAAACTCAACAGCTAGGGTGGACACGATGGTTCGTGCCCATGCGGAAAAAAAATTTAAAAGGAGCCCCACATGATCCCCGGAGAAATCTTCCCCGCCGACGGCGACGGCGACATCGAACTCAACGCCGGCCGCGCCACGGTCAAAGTCCTGGTCGCCAATAGCGGCGACCGGCCGATTCAAGTCGGCTCGCATTACCATTTTTACGAAACCAACCCGGCCTTGCATTTCGACCGCAGCCTGGCCCTGGGTTATCGCTTGGACATCCCGGCCGGCACGGCAGTGCGCTTCGAGCCCGGCCAGCAGCGCGAGGTGCAGTTGGTGGCTTTCGCCGGCACCCGCAAGGTCTACGGCTTTAGAGGCGAAGTGATGGGCGCACTGGAGAAACACGCATGAGCAAAATCAGCCGACACGCCTACGCCGACATGTTCGGCCCCACCACCGGCGACCGCTTGCGGTTGGCCGACACCGATTTGATCCTGCAAGTGGAAGCCGATTACACCGTGTACGGCGACGAGGTGAAATTCGGCGGCGGCAAGGTGATCCGCGACGGCATGGGCCAAAGCCAGCTGGGTAGCGAACACGCGGTGGATTTGGTGATTACCAACGCCTTGATCATCGATTATTGGGGCATCGTTAAAGCCGATGTCGGCGTCAAAGACGGCCGCATTTTCAAGATCGGCAAGGCCGGCAATCCGGACGTGCAAGCCGGCGTGGACATCATCGTCGGCCCCGGCACCGAAGTCATCGCCGGCGAAGGCCAGATCCTGACCGCCGGCGGCATCGACGCCCACATCCATTTCATCTGCCCGCAACAGATCGAGGAAGCGCTGTGCTCCGGCGTCACCACCATGATAGGCGGCGGCACCGGCCCGGCCACCGGTACCAACGCCACCACCTGCACGCCGGGGCCGTGGCATATCCAGCAGATGTTGAAAGCGCTGGACGGCTTGCCGATGAACTTTGGCTTGCTCGGCAAGGGCAACGCCAGTTTGCCCGACGCGTTGGAAGAACAAGTCCAAGCCGGGGTAATGGGCCTGAAACTGCACGAAGACTGGGGCACCACGCCAGCATCGATTGATTGCTGTCTAAGCGTCGCGGAGAAATACGACGTGCAAGTGGCGATCCACACCGACACCTTGAACGAGTCGGGCTTTGTCGAAGACACCTTCGCTGCCTTCAAGGGCCGCACCATCCATACGTACCACACCGAAGGTGCCGGCGGCGGCCACGCCCCGGACATCATCAAGGCTTGCGGTTTGAGCAACGTGCTGCCGTCGTCAACCAACCCCACCCGGCCTTATACGATCAACACCGTCGACGAGCATTTGGACATGTTGATGGTCTGCCATCATCTTGACCCGAGCATCCCGGAAGACGTGGCCTTTGCCGAATCGCGCATCCGCCGCGAAACCATTGCTGCCGAAGACATCCTGCATGACTTAGGCGCGTTTTCGATGATTTCTTCGGATTCGCAGGCCATGGGCCGGGTCGGCGAAGTGGTGATCCGCACTTGGCAGACCGCGCACAAAATGAAGACTCAACGCGGCGCGTTGGCCGGCGACCCTGCCAGCAGCGACAACCAGCGCATCAAACGCTACATCGCCAAATACACCATCAACCCGGCCATCAGCCACGGCATCAGCCATGAAGTGGGTTCCATCGAAGCCGGCAAACTGGCTGACCTGGTGTTGTGGCAACCGGCGTTTTTTGGCGTCAAACCCAGTTTGATCCTAAAAGGCGGCCTAATCGCCGCCGCGCCGATGGGCGACGCCAACGCCTCCATCCCCACCCCGCAACCGGTGCATTACCGGCCGATGTTCGGCAGCTTCGGCCGCACCGCCGCCAACACCTCGATGATTTTCCTGCCGCAAGCGGCGGTGTCAACTGGTGTGGCCGGACAATTGGGCTTGCAAAAACGGGTCGGGGTGGTTCGCAATACTCGGAACATTGGTAAGGCGGATATGAAGTTGAACGACTACCAGCCGGTGATGGAGGTTTGTCCGCAGACTTATAAGGTCAAGGCGGATGGAGTGTTGTTGACGTGCGAGCCGGCGGTGGTGTTGCCGATGGCGCAGCGGTATTTTTTATTTTGAGAAGGGTCAGGGTTTTCGGTAGAGCCATCCTTGGCCCTGCCGAAAACAAACTGTATGCAGCGGAAGTGATGGCGGCATTTGCCATCCGTTAAAACTAGGAACCGGGGATATTGTTTTTGTGCGGTAGAACCGGTTCGTCCGTGGTGGTTGCGCCGGCTTCGAGTGGCTGAGCCATGGCATTGATGATTTCGGGTGGAGCACCGGATTGCTTTAGGCTTTCGCGTAGCTCGGCGCTCAATTCCGCGTTGGTCCGTTCGGATACCGGTTCTTCAGGCTGAACGGCCGGGGCGGACTCTTGATCTTTCAGAGTCTGTTCCAATTGAGCGACCTGCTCTTCCGGTAAGTGGTTGGCTCGCATCGACGCAATCAACTCGGCATTGGCTTCGCTACGCGCCGCCTCATCCTCGGGCGACAAGCTATTGGCGAGCGCCTGCCCTTGCTGCTCATGGGGGGGCAACCGAATTTCCTTAGAGATTGGGACGTTTGTCCGCGGAATATCGAGCTTTCTGTTCGCGCCGACCGCGATAACAGGCGCGGAAACTGAAGCGGTATTCGCCGGCAGCGCAGTTGGATGGTTATCGCCGCGACCGGAAAATTGCTGACCGGTAAAATATCCACTCGCAAAAACGCTAGCCACACCCAGTATTGAGACAAGTTTATTCATGATCTTGACCTAGGTTGAGTTGGTACAAAGCGGAATCCCGGCCGGATGAATCAGACCAAAGATTCCGCATGATCGGCTGCAGCGATTAATACTCGTACAGGTAGGATAAAGTACCCAAGTAGCGATAAGAGCCGGAGGTTGGGCAGGCAGCAGTGCCTGAGTCACCGTACAAATAGTAGGTTTGATGGTTTTGCATCGCCAGTTTGGCCTGGCTCAAGGCGTTTTGATTATAGGTGACGAAATAATTGGTATAGGTCGGTAACACACTGTGCTCCGGTACGGTGTAGATATAGCCATATGTCGTACCGTTAACGTTATATTCGTAAACACCGGTGACATTCACCCAGCCGGCGGAACAAGTCGCCGCGTTGGCGGCACCGGCGCCAAACATTGAAGCAGCAATGACAGACAGCATTAGAAACAGATTTTTGATAGTTTTCATGACCTTCACCTTTTGTAAATTAAACACGAGATTGGATGAGTTAACGCTGTACTTGCTTCTGGGGTAAAAAATTGGCCTACCTGAAAATTCAAGGGCAGCGTGTCCTTAGGCATTTACGCTGTGGTTTTACTGGCGGCGTAATTAGCGGGGACGGTGATAATTTAGGGAAACTGAAGGGTTTTCTCTGTTAACTTTCTGGCTGGAGAAGTGTGAGGTTTTTCACAGTTTTATGTGGATATAGCTTTGCTGGGTTTTGGGATTTTGTGTCGCTGTCGCGACGGGTTTGTTTGAAGTCGGGTCTCGGCCCGACGGCCGAGATACTTTCGCTACGAAAACCATCCGTGGTTTTCGCCCTGCGGGCCAGCCTATCGGCTGTTCAAATTCGTTCCAGACGAATTTGTGCGTGGCCAAAAGAAAGTATCCAAAGAAAAAGCCACCCGACATTCCGCCTTAATCCTGCGCTTCTCGCTTTTGGCGAGGGTTTTCGGAAGGGCCATCCCTGGCCCTCCGAAAACGAGCGGCATCCCTGCAGCTCCCCTGCGGGCTGATCTCGCCAAAAGCTGCGATGCTCGGGGCGGAATAACGGGAATACTTCACACCAACGGTTATTGCGTGTAGCAAAGGTGATTTGTCTGGGGTTGGAACGACAGCGTAAACTTAGCCTACGGGCTAAAATTCTTTAGTTTTATAGCGATATTTTTTTGGAGGTAATATGTCAGAATCCAGTAGTCTTGGCGGTGAACTCAAGCAGTGGTCTAAAGACCATTGGATTGCTATAGCAGGAATATTATCAGGCGTTATTGTAGGTATAACCATTCCAATTTGGCAAATATACTGGGTTGAAAGATCAAATTTGAGCATTGAAATTAACTCCATTAACCGGGAAATATCCAGTGACGCCGGGATAATTTTAAATGATCAGGCAGAATTAAAATTACTAACACCTTATAGAGCTGGTAGCGATTCAAGAAATATAATTAGATTACTTGGAAAAAGAATTGGCGATGAATCAATAACAGCAAAAAAAGATAGATTATTGCCAGACGAACTAAAGGATTTATTATCGTACGCAAAAGCTGATTTAAATAGACTGCCGGAAAAAATTGAATCTTTTCGAAAGGAGATTCAAGGCATCGACTTAATAAGCCCTGAATCAATAACAATCAGAGAAATTAGTAGATTAAACAGACCGTTAGAGCAAGAGATTGAGGTTAATGTAGAAGAGTTTTACGAGAAGAAGAAAGCAATAGGCGAAAATAAAAATTACTTCTCCACAATAATTAATGGATTTCACGATGCATACACTCAAAAGCTTAAGGACGCAGAAAAACAATATGGCGAATTACAAGGAGGAATACCGTTAGCAGAGAGAAAAATTGAGTTACTTGCTGGAAATTTAGCCGAAAAAAATTCCTACTTTAAATTATCTGCGATCTTACTTAACTCTGGTAGATCGACTACGTCTATTAAACGCCCAGCTTTACTAAGAGTTTACATTGGAGAAGGAAATTACGTCGATTTAAAACTGAAGCTAAAGGACTACGAAAAAACATCGGAAATCGCAGAACACGGCACCAAGATTGCAAACTTTGAATCAGATGAAATATCTCGCTTGCCGGAGGAAGATCAAAAATTAATAAATACTTATTGGGGTCAAAGTGTTCAGGCACTTCTGTTTATGGAAGACATTTCCGGCACAGTTACTCAATCAAACCCTATAGCCTTTTCGGAGGGATTGTATGAAAAAATCATATATGACAGATTAAAAAATCAAGCATCGATAATAAAGCTCAAATAATTCCCCATGCTATGAGTGGAAAGTTTCGGTTAAACACGGAGCCCGCGTAGGTTCGATTAGCGTAGCGTAATCGGACGAATGTAATATTTCAGGAAACACGTATGACCAATTTTTGATAGGTATTCATTTGCAGGGAAGATTGGTTAGGTAACTCTTTTAATTGAAAGCAGTTGCGGAACATACGTCCGATTACGCTAATCGGACCTACTGAGTTTTCCTTCATGGACACAAGAAACGTCCACGTTAGTTTTTGGATTGTCATTTAAATTTTGGGAGGGTTTTCTCCCGTTATTCCGCCCCGAGCATCGCAGCTTTTGGCGAGATCAGCCCGTAGGGGAGCGGCAGGGATGCCGCTCGTTTTCGGAGGGGCAGGAAGCCCCTTCCGAAAACCCTCGGCAAAAGCGAGACGCGCAGGAGTAAGGCGGAATTCCGGGTGGCCTTTCTTTTGGTGACTTTTCTTTGGCCAAACAAAGAAAAGTCACTCGGCTGTCGGGCCGAGACCCGACGTCCAAATAACCCGTCGCGGCAACGACACTTTATTAAACGAAAGCTAGAGCTTTCGAGACATCGTTCCCAAGCTGGAGCTTGGGAACCAGCCTGAAACAAAACCAAAAGACATCAAATAATCTAAAAGCCGACGTGTTGGGTTACGCTTCGCTAACCCAACCTACACAAAATACAAAATGCTAAAACTCACTGAAACCAGCACAACCGAAGAAACCCCCGACGACACCCTCACCCTCCCCTTCGAGGCGCGGCAAAAATCCCGACAACCGGCCACCACGCAGGGCGGCATCCAAGTCGGCGTATTTTTACCCAGGGGCCAAACCCTGAGACATGGCGCAATTCTCACCAACGGCCAAGGCTTCAAAGTGCGCATCGACGCGGCACCGGAATCCTTGTCCGTGGTGAAATGCAGTGATCCACTGTTGTTCGCCCGTGCCTGCTACCACCTGGGCAACCGACATATTGCCCTACAAATCCTCCCGGACGAACTGCGCTATCTGGCCGATCATGTGCTGGACCAAATGCTGGTGGGCTTAGGGTTGACGGTTGAACATCACACCCTGCCCTTCGAACCGGAAAGCGGCGCGTATCATAGCCATGGTCACTGATTTATCGCTGTTAAGGCTGTTGCAATTGGTCAGCCCCGGCCTGCCGATTGGCATGTACAGTTATTCGCAAGGGCTGGAGAGGGCGGTAGACGACGGTTGGATTACCGATGCCGAACAAACCGCCGACTGGCTGCGCGGCTTGCTGCAAAACGGTTTAGGCTTGGTCGATGCGCCGATTCTGGCCCGGCTTTACGAGGCCTGGCGCGCGAACGATATGGCTGCGGTAGACCATTGGAGCCAAACCCTGACAGCCTGCCGGGAAACAGCGGAACTGCGCTCAGAGGATAAACAAACCGGCCAGGCATTGGCGCGCTTGCTGGTAAATCTGGAATTATCGGAGGCCGAGGCTTGGCAAAAACGGCAAGATGCCACACTGGCCACCTTATTTGCCCTGGCCGCTGCCCGCTGGCAAATTGGTAAAACCGACGCCGTCACCGGTTATTTGTGGGGCTGGCTGGAAAATCAGGTGTTGTGCGCGGTGAAATTGGTCCCGTTGGGGCAAGTGGCCGGGCAACGGCTATTAAAAAATCTGGCCGGCGAATTGCCGGCTTTGGTTGATCGGGCTTTGCGAATGACGGACGATGACATCGGCGGCAGTTGTTTCGGCTTGGCACTGGCCAGCAGCCGGCATGAGATGCAGTATTCGCGGCTGTTCCGATCCTGAGATAACGATAACCTGGCCTCGACGCAGCGCAAGCAGCGCGAGGTTTGAGCAACCTTCCCCCCGGATGGCATCCGGGCTACCTTGGATGAAAACATGAGCGACAAACAAGTATTACGAGTAGGCATCGGCGGCCCGGTCGGCTCCGGCAAAACCGCGTTAGTAGATGCCTTGTGCAAGAAAATGCGCGACGATTACGAAATCGGCGTGGTCACCAACGATATTTACACCCGCGAGGATCAGCAGTTTTTGATCCGCAGCCAGGCGCTGCCGGAAGAGCGCATCCTGGGCGTGGAAACCGGCGGTTGTCCGCATACCGCCATCCGCGAGGATGCCTCGATGAATCTGGCCGCGGTTGACGATTTGATCGAACGCTGGCCTGAGCTGGATTTCGTGATGGTGGAAAGCGGCGGCGACAACCTCAGTGCCACTTTCAGTCCGGAATTGGCTGACCTGACCATCTACGTCATCGACGTATCCGCCGGTGACAAGATTCCGCGCAAAGGCGGCCCCGGCATCACCCGTTCGGATTTGCTGGTGATCAATAAAATTGATTTGGCGCCTTACGTCGGCGCTTCGCTGGAGGTGATGGACCGCGACGCGAAGAAAATGCGCGGCGAGCGGCCGTTTGTGTTTACCAACATCAAAACCGGTAATGGTTTGGAGGCGGTCGCGGATTTTATTGTCAAGCAAGGCATGTTGCGTGTGCATTGATAGCGTTGGTCGGCGTTCAAGTTTCCAGTGACAGGCATTCCCTTAAACCCAAACTCGTTTGAAATCCTAAAGCATATTTTGAACGGCAACATAAACCCGGCCTTTAAATACCGTTCGTCCTGAAATTCGAAGGAAGCGCCACATCAGGCTTCGACAGGCTCAGCCCGAACGGTGTACCTGCGTTAAATAAGGCCGGGTTTATAATCTCCCGCCCACGCGGGAGTGACGATTGTTGATAACGGGCGAGTGATGCGTACCGCCCCAAAATGTATTGAGCATCTGCAACGCCCGCCCCCGTTTGACTTTTAGCCAGTGCTGGTAAGCTGAATGTCAAACAATCAGGAGGAACAATGATGAAAACCGCGTTTTTAATTGCCAGCTTGTTGGCTTCTTCTATGTCTGTCGCGGCTGCGGATCAGTGCTCTACGTTGCTGAATTACAAAATGACCAAACTCCGTTCCAGCGAGCAAATCGATTTTTGCCAGTCGTTTCAAGGCAAGGTCATTCTGGCCGTCAATACCGCCAGTAACTGCGGCTACACCCCTCAATTCAAGGGCCTAGAAGCCTTATATCAAAAATATAAGGATCAGGGTTTGGTGGTAGTTGGCTTTCCGTCCAATGATTTTAATCAGGAGTTCGCCGAAGCGGAAAAAACTGCCAACGTCTGTTATATCAACTACGGCGTCACGTTCCCCATGCTGGAAAAAAGCCAGGTGAAAGGCGCGGCAGCGAACGGTTTCTTCCAAAAATTGATTAAAGCCACCGGTCAGGCGCCGGCATGGAATTTTCACAAATATTTGATTGATCATAGCGGCAACAGCGTGGCGGCCTTCCCCAGCGATGTGACGCCGGAACAGCTGGATTCTAAGATCAGCGCCTTGTTATCAGCTAAATAGTGTTGTAAACCTCAGCTCTCGCCGGCGGCACGCCGGCATTTTTTATCAGGACGAGACGGCAATGCGCAGAATAGGGCTTTACTGGTTTGGTAATGATTTGCGGGTGCATGACAACCCCAACCTTCAACAAGCCAGCGCGGTCGTGGATCAGTTGCTTTGCGTCTATTGTCTGGACCCAGCCTGGTTGGCGCCCAACCCATACGGGATGGCTAATTTGTCGGCGCAGCGTTGGCGGTTTTTGAAAGAAGCCTTACAGGATCTGGATAGAAATCTTCAGCAAGTCGGACAACATCTGCTGGTTTGTTACGAAATACCGCTTGCGGCCATCGGTGGGCTAGTCGCCAAGCATGGCGTATCGGTGATTTATCGCAGCCGCCATGCTGGTTTTCAGGAGCGGCAACAATGGCTGGCGCTGCAAAAGCATTTGCCGGGCTTGCGTTTTGTCGAATCCGACACGCAAACCCTGTTCAATCTGCACGAATTGCCTTTTACCCAATTACCGAAGTCCTTCACGCCATTCAAGGATAACGTCGAGCAGTTGCGGGTCGATCATCCTTTGCTGCCGCCCGATGCGCTGCCCCCCAGCCCTGAACCCAAATCGGATTGGTTATTGAATTTTCCGGTGTATTTGCCGGCCATTTCCGCACTCGATGCGGAGTTGGCGTTTCATGGCGGCGAGACTGCCGGTAAAAAACAGCTTAAAGCGTATTTCCGCAGCAGTTACCCCAGCCGTTATAAAGACCTGCGTAACAAACTGGACGGTTGGGAAAACTCAACCAAGTTTTCGCCTTGGCTGGCTCACGGCAATCTGTCGGTACGAAAAATCTATTCCAGTTTACGCCGCTACGAAGCAGAGAATGGCGCCAATGAATCCACCTATTGGCTGTATTTTGAATTGCTCTGGCGGGAGTATTTTCAATGGTATGCCCACCAGCACGGCAAGCGACTGTTTGGGTTTCGAGGCATTAAAGCACGCAAACCTTTAACCTGCTTTTATCCGGAACGCTTTCAAAAATGGTGTCACGGTTACACGCCCTATCCATTAGTAAACGCTTGCATGAAGCAACTGAACGCCACAGGTTATATGTCCAATCGCGGCCGGCAAATCGTCGCCAGCTGTTTGGTCAACGAACTGGCGGTGGATTGGCGCTTCGGCGCAGCTTATTTTGAACAACAGTTGCTGGACTACGATGTGGCCAGCAATTGGGGGAATTGGCAATATCTAGCCGGGGTGGGCGCTGATCCGCGCGGCCAGCGGCATTTTGATCTGGAAAAACAAACCCGGCTGTATGATCCGGACGGCAAGTTTATCCGCAAGTGGCAGGCTGAAATCCGCAATTTGCCATTGGATTCGGTTGATGCGGCCGATTGGCCGGTGGACCCAACGGCCGCGAAATTGGCATCCATATTATCGGCTTAGGCTAACAATTAAACGCCGCAGTTTACTGAAGACCCTAACGGCCTGTGCCAAAACTTTTCGCGCAGGATTTGCACCCCAAATAAAATTCCGCCCCATCATTTTGGGTGACGGAAATATTACCGCCGGCGCGGATCTTCCATTGACTGGGGCGTCCGTGAAAATTAGCAGTTCCTTTCACATAACAAGGTAGATAGAGATAGCCCTCCAGATATTCCTCCGAAGTTATCGGTCTGGCTTTGCGCAAAACGCTTTTGGCTTGCGGTGTGGAAAGTTTAAAGTCCTCGCAGAACGCCCCAGGCTGATCGGAACCTGCCATCGCCACCCTCACCTGCGTAAACCCATCAATCGCAAAGGCATTTAACGGGCACATGGCCGCGTAAAACCAAAAAGCGGTGTGTACCATGCTTGCCAAAACCGAGTGCATCACATTTACCACTTTACCCATTCGCTAGCGTCTTATACCCCCATCAGACCGCCACTTACCTAGCGTTGATGCAACAAGCGAAACAACCAAAACCCAACAAACATCGCCGCAACAAACGCATAATTCCCCAATACTCCGGCACTCAATCCCAATAAAGCCGGCCCCGGACAAAAACCGGATAAGCCCCAACCGACGCCAAATATCGCCGCACCGCTCATTAGTTTGGCATCGACGCCGGCCGGCACGATAGCCGAAGGTTCTTGCTCGCGATCAGCCGTATCGTTATTGCGATGCATCAAATAGCGCGCCAGTCCCAGCGTCAATAAGGCACTGGCCATCACCAAGGCCAAACTGGGGTCCCACTCTCCAGTCACATCCAGAAACGCCAGTACTTTGGCCGGATTGCTCATGCCTGCCACGATCAAGCCTAGCCCGAACAACAGCCCGTAGGCAAATAAATAAACGGTATTTTTCATCGAGAATTTCCGGTTTAGAGCAGGTGTCGAACGATAAATACCGTAATGCCGGCTGTCAGCATGAAAGTCAACGTCGCGACGATGGATCGCACGGACAAACGGGCGATACCGCAAACGCCATGCCCACTGGTGCAGCCGCCACCCAGCCGGGTGCCGTAACCCACCAGCAGGCCGGCAATTGCCAGCAAACCAGGCGAGGCTGCCAGATCTAACGCAATGTCTGCACCGCTTAAGCGATAAAGAGGCCCACTCGCCAGCAGTCCGGCCAGAAACCAGCCGCGCCAGACACTGCTCTCGCTCCAGGGCGGTAACATGCCTGCGGCGATGCCCGAAATCCCGGCGGTATGCTTATGGGTAAACAACAGCAAAGCGGCAGCCATCCCAATCATGGCTCCCCCAGCCAGCGCGGATAAAATCGTCAAATAATTCATGCGTCATTCTTGCCAAAAATCGGCTATTGAAGCAGAAACCGGAACACCAAACCAGATTTACTAGCTTTAACGCCCAATTTAAGTAAACCAGCCCAGCCACTTTCAGCGATTCGCTTGTCCACACTGACTGCCGGCTCTCGTTAGTCACCAAACAACGACGAACTCAAATAGCGCTCGCCGGAATCCGGCAGCACAGCCACGATGACTTTACCCGCGTGTTCCTGACGCTTGGCCAGCCGCACCGCAACCGCAAGCGCCGCACCACTGGAAATACCGGCCATAATCCCTTCCTCCTTGGCGAGGCGTCGGGTATAGGCGATGGCTTCAGCGTCTTCTACCGGCTCGATCAGGTCAATCAACGACAAATCCAAATTCTGCGGCACAAAGCCGGCGCCTATACCTTGAATGCCATGCGGCGCGGCTTGCAACGGCAACCCGGAGCGAGTCTGGCTTAATACGGGGCTGCCCGCCGGCTCGACCGCGACACTGAGCACCGGCCTGCCGCAATGCTTTTTCAGGTAGCGCGACACACCGGTAATCGTGCCGCCGGTGCCGACGCCGGCTACGAAAATATCGACCTGGCCGCCGCTATCGCGCCAAATTTCCGGACCGGTGGTTTGTTCATGTATCGCCGGATTGGCCGGGTTTTTAAACTGTTCCAGCAATAGATAATGCTCAGGGTCGGCTGCGGCAATCGCCTCGGCCTGCTCCACCGCCGCGCGCATGCCGAGCGCGCCATCGGTCAGCCGCAGCTTCGCGCCATACGCCAATAACAAGGTGCGGCGCTCCTGGCTCATGTTGTCCGGCATCGTCAATGTGATAGGGATACCACGCGCGGCGGCCACCGCAGCCAACGCAATACCGGAATTGCCGCTGGTAGCTTCCAGTAAAGTCTTGCCCGGCGTCAATAGGCCTTGACGCTCCGCAGCCCAGACCATCGCCGCACCGACCCGGCATTTCACCGAATAGGACGGATTACGGCCTTCAATTTTCACCAGCAAGGTCGCGTTCAATCCTTGGCTAATATGATTGATCCGCACCAAAGGCGTTCGGCCTATCGATTGGGAATTATCTGCGTACCAAGCGGGCATCAAGGGTTTCCTGTGGGATAAGGGTTTTGCTGTGCGTGGGAAAAAATGATCCGGGCTATTGTGACGGATTCTAAGACGATCAACGGATAGTTTTTCAAACAAAAAGGCTGCGGTTGCGTTGGTGTTTTGTAGCACCGCCAAATTTCCTGGCTTCGTCATTCCGCCCCTAGGGATGCTATTAAGGGCCGATTTAACAACAATACCAGCAATCGCCAAGACCAAGTCGCCACCGACACCTTGGGAAATCATTAATTGGCCCAGAACACCCGGTGTAGAGATTCCAACGATTCAGTGTATCGTCGATCATTTGCTTTTTACAACAAACTGATTTTACTGAAAACTTTCGGTTATCAATCTCCCCACGACTTCTGGCGAGCATTTTCCAGAAAATCCTGTAGAAGCAGGATGCTATTTTTTGAACATTCCACTCACGCTTGAAATAAGCTCTGGTTCAGACGATGTGTGCTCTCCATTGCGACTACACTAAAAGTCTATTCCGGGAGTTTCAGTAATAGAACTGTAATTTGTGTTGGATCACAAAATCGGCTATAACCGCACTTTAGTGGGGATACAATCTAATTTTTATGAGGTACAGCAATGAGCGGTAAAACTTTAATGAAGCATCTCAAGCGTAATGCAATTTTAACGGCAGGACTGGTTATTGCCGCCCCTGCTGCGATGGCGAGTACACAATGGATTGGTACTGCAGATTATAAGTTAGCACCAGGCGCTACCGGTGATGAAGGGCCCGCAATTGGACAGTTTGACAGCTACGATTTTGCCCCTGGCGCTGCTATGATAAAATTTACGCCCGATAGTGCCACCTCTGGAACAGTAGAGGGCTGGTATCAATCCTATGTGAGGTCGCACGACCTAGGCTTCGTCGGCGTCTCAAACGGTAGCCTTGGATCAACGTATGAATTGACTGCGGTTGCTCATTTTTTTGGTAACTATTCCAACAGCATCGACGGTAATACCCAGTCGGTGGATAACATGACAGGCGACGTAGCACTGTATTTTGACACTACTCCTGATCACAGCTTCATCAGCGACACCGGTTTTTCTGACGTTAACTCACAACGAATTCTTTGGGGAAGTATAAACTCAGGAAACGGCAGTTTGTTCAAAGGTACTGGAGGCCAAGAACTAACCCTGAATTTTGCTGGTGCTGCATCGGGTTCCGACCAGGCTGTGTATAGTCCAAATACAATCGGCGGTGCAGACGCATTCTTTTCCATTACCACTAAAGGATTGCAAAGTGTTAACTTTAACAGCGTTCAGGGACATGCAGACGGACAAAAATTCGTTTCCGACGGTTACATGCAACTGACAGCGGTACCCGTGCCAGCCGCCGTATGGTTATTTGGTACCGGTTTGCTTGGTTTAATCAGTACCGGCAAACGTAAAAAAGTCGCTGGTTAAGGCATTCAATTTCACCTTAAAGCTGCCGCTCAAATTTCTTTTGGGCGGTAGACTTAATATTTGACTGCCTGGATACCTGAGCCTTTCGAAAACAACAAACAAATCCTAAACAAGCCTTCCCATTCGTCTCCGGCCATCTGGCCTTTGATTTGGCAATCTACATTGGCACTGGCTTGCAAAATACCCTGTAGCTCCTTGCTCTTCAACCTCTGCAAGGCCTCATGCACCAACTGCTTGCGCTTGTCCCATATCTGATATTTTTTGTAGAGAACTTCTGGGTTACCACCGCGTTTCAATTCCGTTTTGATACTGACCAAGGTTCGGGCTTCGCGGCTGATAGCCCACAACACCACCGGCGCTGCGACGCCCTCCGCTTTGAGCCCGGCAAGAATTTTAATGGATCGATTCACCTTGCCAGATAACAAAGCATCCATCAACTTAAAAACGTCAAACCTGGCGCTGTCAGCCACATCGCCCTCAACCATGGCTTTGTTGATACGGTTAGCCCCGTGCAAGATATACAGTTTTTCAAGCTCCTGAGCCGCGGCCAGCAAATTGCCCTCAACTCGCACGGCCAGGCTTTTTAGCGCATCCGCCTCCAAATGCATGCCCTTCCGTTCCGCGCGGCGCTGCAGCCAGTGCAACAACTCCGGCCCTTGTAACGGCCAGACCAGGATGACTGTCGCAATTTTATCCAAGGCCTGAAACCATTGCGATTTCTGGGCGGCACTATCCAGCTTGCCGGACGTGATCAGCAATACGGTATCTTCGGGCGGACGCTGACAATACGCGCTTAGGGCTTTACTGCCTTCCAAACCCGGTTTGCCGGAAGGCAAGCGTAAATCGATGAGTTTTTTGTCGGAAAAGATAGAAAGGGATTCGGCTTCGAGCGTCAATTGCGGCCACTCGTTGCCGTTATCGATAGCAATCACTTCACGGGTTGCATAGCCTGCAGTACGAGCCGCGCGCCGGATGTCGTCGGCCGCTTCGCCAAGCTGTAAAGGCTCGTCACCGCTTACCAAATAAACCGGCGCTAGCTCTTTTTGCAAGGCAGCCGTCAACTGGTCAAGCTTTAAACGCATACCTATTTTTTCTGCGTATCGACGGCTATCCTGGCTCTAGCCAATATCATCCGCGCCACTTGTTTATAGATTTCGTTGCGAATCAATTGTTCTTCGTTGCCTTTCGCCAGCACCGCAGTTTGATCGTTGAAAAACTCCCGGGAAATTTCGATTAGTTGTTCGTCCATCAGGGCATTCTCCTTGCTGTCGAAAAATTGAAAGCGCAGATAATATTCCAGCTCGGACTCGCTGGACTTACCGGTTGAACCGATGGTCAGCACCCGGTTACGCATGTCTTCCCTAAGCACCTTGACCACCACGCCGGCATCATTGGGAGAACCCACTATTTTGCCTTTCGAGGCTTTCATGATGGCTTGCAGTTCACCCTGTAAGGGCACGGAAGCACCAAACACATACACGTTTTTCAGCACTTCGGGCATCTCTATCGAACCGCGCAGATGGTATCCACAGCCAAGCAGCAGCGCCAAAGTTCCAAACAAAACCATCCGGCTCAAGTGATTCATCCTCTGCTTCTCGAAAACCCAGCGTTTAAACAACAATATTCACCAGTTTCTGCGGCACGACAATCAGCTTTTTCACCGGCTTACCTTCCAGATAACGCTGCACATTTTCGTCGGCCAAGGCCAAGGCTTCGACTTGCTCCTTGGACCCCGTCGCCGCAACGGATAATTTACCCCGCAGTTTACCGTTGACTTGCACGACCATCTCGATGGCATCCTGTTGTAACGCCGATTCATCAATCGCGGGCCAAGCGGCAAGCACGATGTCATTGTCATGTCCCAACTGATTCCACAGCTCTTGAGCCGCATGCGGAATAATCGGCGCCAACATCAAGACGATGGCGTCCAGCACTTCCTGACGAGTTGCCCTGCCATTCGCGCTGTTATCTTCGAATTTATTCAACGCGTTGACCAACTCCATGTTGGCGGCAATCGCAGTATTGAAAGTATGGCGGCGGGCCATGTCGTCGCTGACTTTTTGCAAAGCCTGATGCAATTGGCGACGCAATACTTTTTGATCGTCGCTCAAGGCCGCCTTGTCTAGCGCTTGATCCGGCAAACCGGCTTCGACATGCAAATAGACTTGCCGCCAGAGGCGTTTCAGGAAGCGGAAAGCGCCTTCCACACCGGCGTCATTCCATTCCAGCGACTGGTCCGGCGGCGACGTAAACATGGTGTACAAACGCACGGTGTCGGCACCGTATTTGTCGATCAACACTTGTGGATCGACGCCGTTGTTCTTGGACTTCGACATTTTTTCCACGGCGCCGACGATGACCGGCGAACCATCTTCCAGCAATTTGGCGCCAATGATTTTGCCTTTGGCATCTCGTTCGACATCGATTTGGGTCAGATTGAAATAGCGTTTGTGGCCGTGATCGTCAATTTGATAGAAAGTCTCGGCGATCACCATGCCTTGCGTCAGCAAGTTTTTGAACGGCTCATCGCAGACCACCAAACCTTCATCGCGCAACAATTTGGTGAAAAAACGCGCATACAGCAAATGTAAAATCGCATGTTCGATGCCGCCGATGTAATGATCGACCGGCAGCCAATAATTGGCGCGCTGGTCCAGCATCGCGGTGTCGCAATCCTGGCTGGCGTAACGCGCGAAATACCAGGACGATTCCATAAAGGTGTCGAAGGTATCAGTCTCGCGGCGGGCCGGCTTGCCACATTTTGGACAATCGGTATGCGGAAAGTTCGGATGCGCGGCCAACGGCGATTGCGAGCCGTCCAGCACCACGTCGCGCGGCAATGTGACCGGCAATTGCTCGTCAGGCACCGGCACCGTGCCGCAATCGTCGCAGTAAATCACCGGAATCGGCGCGCCCCAGTAACGCTGACGGGATACGCCCCAGTCGCGCAGACGGAAATTGGTTTTGCGCTCGCCTTTGCCCATACCGGCCAGTTTGGCAGCAATTGCATCGAAGGCTTGTTTGAAATTTAGGCCATCAAATTCGCCGGAGTTTTTCAACACACCTTTATCGGTAAAGGCTTTTTCGGCAACGCTGTCGTCAGAGCCATCCGCAGCGGCAATCACTTCCTTGATGGCAATACCATATCGCTTAGCGAATTCGTAATCGCGCTGATCGTGTGCAGGCACGGACATGACTGCGCCCGTGCCATAACTCATCAACACGAAGTTGGCGATCCATACCGGTACGGATTCCCCGGTCAAAGGATGAATGGCGTGGAAACCGGAAGCAATACCGCGTTTTTCCATGGTTTCCATCGCCGCTTCGGAAGTTTCCATCTGCTTGCAGGATTCGATGAAGGCGGCGATGTCGGCGTTATTTTCAGCCGCTTTCAAAGCCAACGGATGTTCGGCGGCGACCGCAACGTAGGTCACGCCGATCACGGTATCGGGACGGGTGGTATAGATGCGGATCGACGACTCGAAACCATCGACGGCAAAATCCATCTCAACGCCTTCGGAACGGCCTATCCAATTGGCCTGCATGGTTCTGACCTGTTCCGGCCAGCCGGGGAGTTTATCCAGCGAGGTCAGCAATTCGTCCGCATAAGCGGTGATTTTTAAAAACCACTGCGAAATTTCTTTTTTCTCAACCTGGGTATCGCAGCGCCAGCAGCAACCGTCGATGACTTGCTCGTTAGCCAGCACGGTTTGGTCGTGCGGGCACCAGTTGACCGGCGCGGTTTTTTTATAAACTAGGCCTTTTTCCAGCAAGCGGATGAAAAACCATTGTTCCCAACGGTAATAGCTCGGATCGCAGGTCGCCAGTTCGCGGCTCCAGTCGTAACCAAAACCCAAGCGTTTTAGCTGGTCGCGCATGTAATCGATATTCGAATAGGTCCAGTCGGCCGGATGCACCTTGTTTTGCATCGCCGCATTTTCCGCGGGCAAACCAAACGCATCCCAACCCATCGGTTGCAACACATGTTTACCCTGCATCCTTTGAAAACGGCTGATCACGTCGCCTATCGTATAGTTACGGACGTGGCCCATGTGCAGCTTGCCGCTGGGATACGGAAACATCGACAGGCAATAGTATTTTTCTTTGCCGGTGTCTTCAGAAGCGGTAAACACCCCGGATTTTTCCCAGTCGGCCTGTACTTTTTGCTCTATTTCCGACGGCTTGTAATGCTCTTCCATCCTATTCGTCTTTTGCTGTAAAAAGGCGCTAGAATACCTTAGAGACGCTTAAAGCTAAAGCGTGAAAATTAAAACAACACAAGGAGCAGCCATGGGCGAAAACAAACTGATCAAAGCGTATGACGATCTGATGGGCCATCTTTACGAGGCACTGGACGACACGTTACACACCGTCGCCGACGCATTGGAAATAGCCAAGGAAAAAACCAGCGCGCTGGGCGGCCACACTCAAGAAGAAATCAATAAAATCGCCGACTATGTGATGCGCGACGTCGAACACGTCGCCACCGCGCCGTCGCAACAAAACGACAGCAATTCGTTGTCCGAATGGTTGAAGTTTGACATCGATTTAATCGAGAACTTTGCCTTGGACGCCTTCATGGACATCGCCGACAAAACCAAGGTCAAGCTGGCAGCGCTGGAAATGGAAGCCAAGCTCTACCATCCTTATAAAAGCGGTGAAGTAGCCGGCCCCGGCACTTTTGTCTGCGATGCCTGCGGCAAACAAATCGCCTTCAAATCCACCAGCGTGATACCGGCCTGCCCGGAATGCAAGGGCGACAGTTTCTCACGCGTTTGATATTGCAGGCTTTAACCTTATAATGCGGGCTTTTATTTTTTAAGAATCGAGGGCGATTATGCGCAGGGTGATTTTCAATCAGAAAGGCGGCGTGGGTAAATCTACCATTACCTGCAACCTGGCAGCCATCAGCGCCGTGGAGGGTAAAAAAACCCTGGTGATCGATCTCGATGTGCAAGGCAACTCCACCCAATATTTGTTGGGCAATAAGGTTGCCGATTCAGACAAGACCATTGCCCATTTTTTCAAAGACAGTCTAGGCCTAGGCCTGTTCGGCGGCGGGAAGGAAGGTCTGGACGGCTTAATTCATGAAACCCCCTTCCCTAACCTTTTCGTGTTGCCATCTCATAGCGATCTGGAAGGTTTGCAAAGCCGGTTGGAATCGCGGCATAAAATCTACAAATTAAAAGAGGCACTGGAAAAACTGGAAGGCTTCGAGCAAATCTATATCGACACCCCGCCCATCCTGAATTTTTACAGCCTGTCAGCGCTGATCGCCGCCGAAAAATGCCTGATTCCGTTCGACTGCGACACCTTCGCCCGCGAGGCCTTGTACACACTGATGAGAGCCATCGCTGAAGTCAAAGCCGATCATAACGACAGATTGGAAGTAGAAGGCGTCATCGTCAATCAATATCAAAAACAAGCCAACCTGCCCCGGCAACTGGTTGATGAATTAATCGCCGAAGGTTTGCCTGTGCTGGAAACCAAGATTTCCACCTCGGTGAAAGTCCGCGAATCGCACAGCGACGCCCAGCCTTTGATTCACTATGCGCCAACCCACAAATTGACCGAAGAATACCGGGCCTTGCATTTGGAAATCCACAAATAACGGTTTAGCATTTACCCACATTAAAAAGCCGGCAATGCCGGCTTTTTTGATTTCAGATGACAGCAAATACCAAAGAAGCGCCCGCGCGTACCATGGCTTAACCGGCAAGCGTACTCTGCATCACCAGACCGCCATGCCGCACATCAATGCCGTCCAACATGAAAATGGCGTGCTCGGCAATGTTCCGGCAGTGCTCGCCGCAACGCTCCAAGGCTTTCATCATTTGCATCACATCCAGGGCTCTGCGAATCATTCGGGCGTCGTGCAATACCAAAGTCAATTGGTGCTTGATACCGTCCTGTAACTCCGACTCGCAATCCCTGTCGCATTGCAACAAGGCGTATGCCTGCTTGGAATCCCGACTTTCGAAAACCACCATCAGCTTATCCAAAATCAGCTTGATTAAACCGCCAATTTTCACGATGTCGGCCAACAGCTTTTGATTAGGGTCACTGGTGTTAGGGTCGAACAACACCGTAACCAGTTTGGCGAACTCAACAATCTCGACACCGGTTTTTTCCAGCTCCACGGCGATTTTCGACGTTGCCAACACATAGCGTAGATCATTTGCCACCGGACTATGCCGGGCAATGATGTTCAAAACCTCGCCGTCAATCTTGCTTTCGAAGTGCTTGACCTTTTTATGCCTTGATACGACTTTTTGCGCCAGTTCGGCATCGCCGTAGTCCAGCGCCTGCATCGCCTGTTCCAATTGGTAAACCAAAAGGTCCGTCATATCCAGCAACAAACTGTGCATATGCCCTAAATCGGTGTCATACGCATGCAAGGTATGCACATTATTGGGAGTGTCTGTTTGATTCGTCATCGGCGGTTCTCTTGCTTGTTTGGCCAGGGTCTCGGTAATAAGCAAACCTTAGAACAAGCAGATTACAGGAATGTGACACAACCCGGCAGACACACAAAACCTGGCGCGTTAGCCATTGTTTTTAAACAAGATATTTATAAGAACCACAATCTACAGTCTGCACAAAACGCCAAAAAAGAATCCGTGGCCTGCATTTCTCGGCAAAGAAGCGACAAGCCGGCTCTGTCATGCTGCTGTCATAAATGCAGACAAGAATAGCTCTCGTCCGATACCAATATTTGGCGTTTGCTTATGAATACCTCTTTCTATCGCACCATCTGGATTTCCGACCTGCACATTGGCTCGACCCAATGCCAGGCCGATGCCCTGCTGGATTTTTTAAAACATAACGATAGCGAAAAACTCTATCTGGTCGGCGACATCATCGACTTTTGGGCCTTGTCCAAAAAAATGTACTGGCCGCGCGATCACAACACCATCATCCAAAAAATCCTGCGTAAAGCCAGACACGGCACGCAAATTATCTACGTCCCCGGCAACCACGACGAAAACGTCCGCGACTACGACGATTACGTGTTCGGCGACATCGTCGTCAAAAACTCGGATATTCATACCACGGCCCAAGGCAAACGTTTCCTGATCGTCCACGGTGACGAATACGACACCATCGCCAAGCATCACAAGTGGTTGGCCAAAATCGGCAGTGTGGGCTACGACTGGCTGATCGAAATAAACCGATTTTTGCGGATGTTCCGTAAATTAATTGGCCGACAATCGCATTTTTCCTTGGCAGCATTCGTTAAATTCAAGGTTAAAAATGCGGTGCAGTTTATCTCCGACTACGAAGAAAGCATGGTCCGCACCCTGAAAAACGAAAACCTGGACGGCGTGATTTGCGGGCATATTCATCACGCGGAAATCAAGGAAATAGCAGGCTTCTTATACGTCAATACCGGCGATTTCGTGGAAAGCTGCACCGCAATTGTCGAACATCAAGACGGCAGACTGGAATTGATCCGCTGGCTGGCTCAGGAAACGCCGCAATTGACGCAGCAGCACGAAGGACAAATGCCGCATCCTGGCTAACTGCCCAACCCTTGCCGGAACTGGCCCGCTGGGCTTTGTATTACATGTCACAAAAACTTCGCCAAACCGTCACGGTATCTTAACCCTCCTCCAAGCGTAATCCCGGAAAATGTGAGCGGGCTTGCAGAATTTTGGGAAGTTACCCAATGACGCGCTCGTCGTCTTTCCCCCTTAAGCCGATGAGTGCGTCTTTCTGCGAGTCAGCTCAGGCTCATAAAAGCCTGCTTACTGATTTTCAAGCACAGAGACCATCCGACCATGATCGCAAAGCATATCCGCAGCTACCCGCTGCTGGCCGCAGTGAGCGCCCTCAGTTTCTTCGGCAACGCCCAGGCAGCCACGCCGGTGTTTATCAACGAAATTCACTACGACAATGCCGGCACCGATAGCGGCGAGGCCATCGAAATCGCCGGCCCGGCCGGCACTGACCTCAACGGCTGGTCGTTGGTACTTTACAACGGTAACGGTGGCGCCAGCTATAACAGCAAAGCCTTAAGCGGCGTGATTGCCGATCAAACCGGCACCGGATTCGGCACCCTGAGTTTCAGCTATCCGACAGACGGCATTCAAAACGGTGCGCCGGACGGCATTGCCTTGGTCAACGGCAGCACAGTGGTGCAGTTTTTAAGTTACGAACCCTCACCTTTTACAGCGGTGGTTGGTCCGGCTAATGGCATGACTAGTGTGGACATTGGTGTATCCGAAACCAATTCGACTCCCGTCGGCCAATCCCTGCAACTGAAAGGCACCGGCAACAGCTACGAAAACTTTACCTGGAACGCCCCAGCCACAAATTCATTTGGCGCGGTCAACAGCGGCCAAAACTTCGGCGGCGTCACCCCACCGCCACCGCCCGTTTCCCAATGCGGCCAAGCGGCAACCCTAATCAGTGCCATCCAAGGCAGTAGCGGCGTCAGTCCGTTGAGCGGCAGCGTGCAACACGTTGAAGCGGTGGTCAGCGCCGACTTCCAAGGCAGCGGCAACTTGAACGGCTTTTTCGTGCAGCAAGTCGATGGCGCCGACACCAATCCGGCCACGTCCGAAGGCTTGTTCGTCTCGTCCAGCTTACCGGTTAATGTCGGCGACAAAGTGCACATCGTCGGCACCGTTACCGAAACCTTCTTTATGACTCGCCTGGAAAGTGTCAGCTCGGTCGATGTCTGTTCCTCTGGAAATGCCTTGCCAGCCGCCGTTGAAGTTAATCTGCCCTTCGACAACGCCAATAACGATCCTGAACACTGGGAAGGCATGCTGATTAGTCTGCCGCAAACCCTGACGGTCACCGAAAACTTCAACCTGGGTCGTTTCGGCGAATTCTTGCTGTCGTCCGGCGGCCGCTTATTCACACCCACGCAAGTAGCCACGCCTGGCCAGGCCGCTATCGATGTTGCCGCGCAAAACTTGGCTAACCAATTGTTGGTAGACGACGGTATCAACGTACAAAATCCGGATCCGGTGATTTATCCGCAACCGTCCGGCCTCAGCGCGGCCACGCCATTGCGTAGCGGCGACTCGGTAGTTGGCGCTACCGGTGTATTGGCTTACGATTTTGGCGTCTATCGCCTGCAACCGACCCAGCCATTGACCTTTGTCGCCGACAACAGCCGCGGCCCGGCTCCCACCTTATCAAGCATAGGGTCTCTGAAAGTCGCGAGCTTCAACGTGCTGAATTACTTCAACGGTAACGGTGTCGGCGGTGGCTTCCCCACGGCTCGCGGCGCTAATACCCTGGTCGAATTCAATCGTCAGCGCGGCAAAATCATTCCGGCCATCCACGCCTTAAATGCCGATGTAGTGGGCTTGATGGAAATCGAAAACGACGGTTACGGCAGCAGCAGCGCGATTGCGGATCTGGTGAATGGTTTGAACCAACTGGCCGGCGCCGGCGCTTATGCCTACATCAATCCGGGCTTGAGCAAAGTCGGCACCGACGAGATCGCCGTGGGCATCATCTACAAACCGGCTAAAACTACGCCGGTCGGCGCGGTGGCGATATTGGACTCCTCAGTCAATCCGCAGTTTATCGATACCAAAAACCGCCCAGCCCTGGCCCAAACCTTTTTGGATAAAGCCTCCAACAAGTTGCTGACCGTGGCCGTCAACCATCTTAAATCCAAAGGCTCGGCTTGCGACGATGTGAATGATCCCGACACCGGCGACGGCCAGGGCAATTGCAACCAAACCCGCACCAATGCTGCGCAAGCCTTGGCCACCTGGTTGGCTGGCGATCCGACCCACAACGGCGCCAACAATGCCCTGATCATCGGCGACCTGAACAGCTATGCCCAGGAAGACCCGATCACTGCCTTGAAAAACGCCGGCTATCAAAACCTGCTGGAGATCTTCGTCGGCAATCAGGCCGCGTACAGCTATGTGTTCGACGGCGCAGCCGGCTATCTGGACCACGGCCTGGCTAACGCCGCGCTGGCACCGCAAGTTAAAAGTGCCGCTGAATGGCATATCAACGCCGACGAACCACGCTCTCTGGATTACAACACCGAGTTCAAATCAGCCAATCAAGTAAGCAGCTTCTACGCGGCCGATGCCTATCGTTCATCGGATCACGACCCGTTGTTGATCAAGTTGTTCGTGCCGGGTGATTTGGATAACGACGGCGATGTGGATGCCGGCGATGCCAATTTGATTAAGGCGCAAATCGGTAAATGCAGCGGCAAAGTGGGTTTTAACCGCGAAGCGGATTATGACGTGACCGGCTGTGTCAGCATGGCGGACTACCGGACTTGGTACGGCTATTTCAATAACTACACAGCGATCAGCAAGCCGTAACGGCCGCGAACGTTGCCGATTACTTTTTATTTGTTAAAGAAGGTTTTATGAAAAATATGACATGGCGTCATTGCCTATTGCTGGTTAGTTTGTTCTGGTCAGGTGTGAATCAAGCGAGCGGTATTTCGATACCGGAGAGTCAGGACTTAACCACAGGGACGGTCTCGATAGTCAGGCCCCCAAGAGAAAATACTGCGCGCCCACCATTGCAAACAGGTGACATCGTTATTTTACCGGGCGGCAATATTCAGGTTGAGGCAAACCAACAAAATCAGGATTTAACCGCAGGGACGGTATCTACAACGAAACCACCTATAGATATAACGACACGCCCACCGCTTCGAGGGGGTGACATCGTTATTTTGCCGGAGGGTAATATTCAGCTCAACGCTACTCAACCCGTCATAAATACCGGATCAATCCTATCCCTAGCCACCGTGCTGCCTAACGAACCCACTTTTTTGGCGCTGCCGCAGACCTCAGGAGTTACCCATATTGGCGATCATTTTGATATTGAAGTGCTGGCTCTCGCGCCTTTGGCTAACGCCAGCCCGGACGAACTGGTGTTGGGCTTTGGTTTCAACACGCTATTAGGCGGCACTGGAGCGGCGCAATTCTTGGGTAGCAGCATTAACCCGTTATTCACCGACGTTTCAACACAGGATGGCGTGAATTTGGCCGCTGCCGGCCTGGCCTTTCCCGGCTTGAGTGCAAATGACGTGGGCTCCTGGATTTCTCTGGCGGTTTTGCATTTTCAGGCAGTCGCGACAGGTGACTTGAATATCGCGATTACCAGCGATTTGCATGATCTCAACCAAGGTTTGATCTTTTTAAATCAAGGGCCGTTGGCAATTAATACCAGCGTCGGCTTCAACATTACTGCTGTGCCGTTACCGCCCTCTTTTTTGCTGTTTGTGAGTGGGTTGTTGGTGGGGTTGGGGGGAATTCGGAAGCGCTGCTAATTTTGCTGTAACCTAAAAACTTTGTGTCGCTAACGCGACGGTTTTTTAATGTCGGTTCGCGGACCGACAACCGCGATAATTTCGCTACGAAAACCATCCCTGGTTTTCGCCCTGCGGGCCAGCCTATCGGCTGTTCAAATTTGCTCCCGGCAAATTTGTCGCTTTTGTCGAGGGTTTTCGGAAGGGCCATCCCTGGCCCTCCGAAAACGCGCGGCACCCCTGCCGCTCCCCTACCGGGCTATTCTCGCCAAATACCCACAGGGCACAAGAGCTGAGGTTCTCGGGGCGGAATAACGGGAGAAAACCACTCCCGAAATCTGATGAAAAATCAAAAAAACGTAGGCAGGGCAACGCTTTTCTGCCCACCGACTATCGGTATAGGTTTATGCCCGCAGGATCGGAACGTTCTTTTGTTTTTGGGGTTCCGCGCGTTGCGAGGGAACGAGCCCAAATATTTGCTACCTCCCGGCTTAAAACTCCACCTTTACCGATCCCAGCAGCGTTCTCGGTGTACCGATATTGACCCGTGAGTTCGGCCCCAGGCCTGGAATCACGTCTTGCAGATAATTTTTGTCCAGTAGGTTGTTCACATTCAGCTGGAAGGTGATTTTGGATTTGCTGACTTTCAGATTGTAGGCCGCCATTAAATCAACCGTGACAAACCCAGGCACGTTATAGGTATTCGGCACATTGGTGGAGCCATCGCGCATAGTGATGCCGCCGCCGACTTTAAAACCTTTCAACGCATCCTGTTGAAAGTCGTAAGTATTCCAAAACGTGCCGACGTTTCGGGGGATCGCGAACATCCGCCGACCTTCTCGGCCGTCGTTGTCTTTGGTAACGCGGGTGTCCAGGTTGGCGTAGGTGGCAATCATATTCCAGCCCGGCAGGATTTCGCCCTTGATGTCCAGCTCCGGTCCACGGCTACGCACCTCGCCAACCGCGATGGAAAACAACGGATTGTTGGGATCGGTGGTGGCGACGTTTTGTTTGGTCAAATCGAAATAGGCCAGCGTGGCGCTCAGCCGGCCATCGAAAAACTCGCTCTTGGCGCCCAATTCCCATTGCTGCGCGCTCTCGGGCGGCAGCGGCTTGCCGCCCTGGCCCAGACCATTGGTGGCGCCGAAATTTTCGACATAATTGCCGTAAAGGCTCAACCAGTCTTGCGCTTGCCACAATACCCCTACGCGAGGCGTCACGGCGTCGGCGGAAAGCTTGGATTGCGCGACTTTGTCGGCTTGATCGACTACCTGGTAACGTAAACCGCCCATCACGCGAATCCCGTAAGGCAGTTGGATTTGATCCTGGGCGTACAAGCCGTAGAAGTCGGTGTCGGTGTCGTAGCGGTCAAATCCGGTCGGAAAGCTGTAGCCGGTGTGGATAGGATTATAGATGTCGATGCCGGCAGCGGGATCGCCGTAATAATATTGGCCGGTCGAACGGTTGTTGTAATAGTCGCCGCCGACCAACAGTGTGTGCTTTAACCCAAAAGTATTGAAATGGCCGGTTACGTCCAGCGTGGTGTAATAAGTATTGATGTCGGCCGGATTGGCGACCACTATTCGATTTAGCTGGCTACCCGTCAGTCCGTCTCCCAGCATCGCTACGCTGTTCGGGGTATCCCTGCGTTCGGTGGCGAAGCGATGGCTAATGCTCCAATCGTCGTTGAATTGATGCGACCAATTGAAGCCCAACAAAATGTCGTCGTGATTCTCCGGGGTCTTTTCCATTAAATTGCGCCCGCGCGGCATGTCGATGAAGCGGCCGTCGACGTATGGCCAAACCATGGTGTCGTTGACCAGATTGTCGTGTTTGTATTCCATCTCGAAGGTAATTTGCGTTCGAGCGCTGATGTTCCATTTCAGCACCGGCGCCAGAAAGATGCGTTCGCTATCGACCAATTCCCGATACGACCCGCTATTTTCGTAAGAGGCATTCATCCGGTACAACAAGGTATCGTCGTCCGTCAACGGACCGGTGGCATCGATTGTGGTGCGGTAAAAATCGAACGAACCGAACTGCTGCTGCAGGGCGTAATAAGGGGTATTCAGCGGCTGCTTGGTCACCACATTGACCATCCCGCCCGGCTCCATCCGCCCGTAAAGAATGGAAGCCGGGCCTTTCACTACTTCAACCCGTTCCACATTGGCCATCTGCCGCTTGCCCCAAGAACTGAACTCGGAGTCGTAACGAAAGCCGTTCCGAAAGATCGCCGAACTGCGAAAGCCGCGTAGGTACAGGTCGTCCGACAGGCCGCCGGAGCCCGCGCTGGCGGTGACGCCGCTGACATTTTTCAACGCGGTATCGATGGTGACGGCCTGCTGATCGCTCAATACTGCTTTCGGCACGATTTGAATATTTACCGGCGTTTCCATCAACGGCGTATCGGTTTTGGTAGCCGTCGCGGAATCGCGCAGCGCATAGTCCTTGTTATACGGATCGTTCGCGTCATAAGCCGCCTTACCCAGCACCGTTACCGCCGGCATCGTAGCCGCCGACTGTGGCTCGTTGTTATTGGTCGCCGGTTTGGCTTCAATAATCGCCGTACCGTTGCCCACCAAGCGATAACCCAGCCCGCTGTCCTTCAGCAATTTGTTCAGCCCTTGTTCGACGGTGACCGTCTCATGCAAGGCCGGCGCGCTCAGGCCGCGCGTCAATTCGGCGTTGAATACCAGTTTTAGATTGGCCTGATCGGCGAAAGCCGTCAGGGCTTCGGTCAAACCGCCGGCGGCTATGGCATAAGTTCGTGCTTCCTGTTGCATGGGCTCGGCATAGGCAGTGTGACTGGCAATGCTCAGCGCCAGCGCCGTGATGGCAAATGGCGCGCTTAGGGGCGCGAATGCGGGTGTCCTCATAAAATCTCCTGATTGCGTGAATGGCGGCGCCGATAGCCGGCGTTACTCTTCACAACGTTTCAGGGAAGAAATCATGAACACTGCTTTGAAAATTTTTCAAAATATCGCCGGTATTGCCGAAGGGCACGCCAACCAGGGCTTCGACGAGATCACCACAAACGGAATAACAGTGATAAATATGGCCGGGAAGATTTTCCGAATAAATGCGCTCCGCATCCTCTTATGCCCCGGATGCTTTGAAAAATAGCGAGTGGCGGCCTTCAGTCCATTGGGCAGAGCAATATTGGCCTGCTTGCAGTGCGTCATATCACGACTTATAAGGCATTTCACACAGCTCCATTGGTGCTGATGCAGGCCCAAACAGGCATTTGACGCATCCCGGCGGCGGTCAAATGCTGGGTTTTGGAAGACGCTCAAGCCGCATAAATAGCGCCTATCGCGGCCGTTTTTGTCCGGCAGTGTGCCTAAATTGATACGGCATAAACGCCATTGGCGCCGATTTTGCTTCGTCAAACGTCTTGGTAGATAACGCCCTTATATCTCTTTCAAAAACTACTGATGAATGCTGTTTCGGACACGCTGGATCATTTCTTTAGGGAAAACCGGGACGATTTAATCGGTTTTTTTCTGCGCCGCCTGCATTGCCCCGATACCGCCAAGGATTTGGCCCAGGAAACCTTTTTGCGGCTATTGTTCTCTGAGCAGCGTGCCCCGACTCAGGATAGGCGGGCGTTGGCGTTTTTTATCGCCGGCAATTTGGTGGTCGATCATATTCGCAAGGAATCGGTGCGCGCCCGCTATGCACCAAGCCAGGATGTGCCGGCCGAATTGCTGGAGGCAGTTGCCAGCAATGACCCGGACTCCGAAAAACAATTAATGGTCTGGCAGGATCTGGACACGGTCAATACGGCTCTGAATGAATTGCCGGAAGAGTGCCGGGCGGCGTTTTACTTAAGCGCCATCGAAGGCCTGACTTACGCGCAAATTGGCGAATGTTTGGGGGTGTCGGAACGGGCGATTGCTAAACGCATTGCCAAAACCTTGAAGCATTGCCGTGACCGTCGCGAGCAGAGTTGAATTGGCCCGCGGTTTATTTTCCGGCGGCATTGTTTTATCGTTTGCCCATTACTTCCTCGTTTCAGCGGCCTTGATGAACACCGACCCCGACAATTCCAACGAAAGCTTGGCTGACCAGGCGATAGACTGGCTGGTGCTGATGCGTTCCGGGTCGGTTACAGACGCCGCGCGCCGCCAATTCCAGGCTTGGTATCGTCAAGACGACGCCAACCGTCAAGCCTACGCCGAGGCCGAAGCACTGTGGGGTTCCGTCGCGCAAGCCGTTAAAACCGCGCCGCCCGCCAATTCCCAGCCAAAGCAAACTCATGCCGTTCCGCGCCTGCCGCGGCGAGCCGGTTTGGCGATAGCCGCGTCGCTGGTTTTAGGATTGTTGCTTGGCCGGGATAGGCTACACGATTGGTTGCTCAGCGATTACGCAACCGCCGTTGGCGAACAAAAGCAGATTCAATTGGCCGACGGCAGCAGCGTGTTGCTGAATACCGATACCGCGTTGGACATAGACTGGTCGGCGGAAAAACGGCGCGTCGTATTGCTTAGAGGCCAGGCCGAGTTCAAGGTTGCTAGCAATGTTAATCGGCCCTTCGAAGTGGAAGCTGGCGATGCAGCGGTGCGGGCTTTGGGGACGGTGTTTGATGTGGCGCGCCCTGCCGCCGATAAAGTCGAAGTCAATGTCACGGAGCATGCGGTAGCCGTGCGCTTGACCGGTCAAGCCGATGTTGCCCCGATACGGGTGGAGGAAGGCCAGCAATTGACGTATTCCGCTGGTGGTGGTTTGGATAAGCCGGCATCGGCCAATCTCAACCAGTTAAATGCCTGGAAACGCGGCAAACTGATTTTTCACGATCAGGCGCTGGCCGACGTGGTGGCAGAGTTAAACCGCTATTCCAAAGCCAAAATCATACTAAAGGGTGAGAATGTCAAGCAATTACGGGTTAGCGGGGTATTTCCGACCGACGGCCTGGCCATGCTGGATGCCTTGCAAAAATCTTTGGCGCTGCGTCAGACCGCATTGGGGCCGTGGTTGGTGATCTTGCATTCTTGATGCGAAAGCAGAATCGGCCGGACAGTATTAAGGAGCCGCCGCTACAGCAAGGCTTTTGTCACAATTAATTGTTAACTTGGCGAATTTATTAACCCGGCCCTTAAATACTACTCGCCGAGGATATTGAGTTTATCGAAGCCCTCACCCGCCTGGGCTTCGACGAACTGAGGACGAACGAAATACCCGTGATAAATAGGGCCTATTTGGAAGAATGACGCCAGCTCAGGGACGCCGCCGCATGTTTAACCGCCAATCCTAAAAACCCGTGCCATTTATTAGAGCGAATCGAATCGGACTTGTTATTGCTCAAAATCCGGCAGCATCTTTTCTTGATGCATCCGTCGGCGTCGAAGCCGGCCGCGCCGTGTTGCTAAAACCAACCCGCAACAAAGAACGTTCGGTCAACATCTCCGTGCTATTTTTGATGTTGGTTACCGTTATGTTGCTGCACTTGGCCGGGGTCAGCTGCTTCTTGTGCCCCGACCTGCCGGAGGCAAAAGCCAGTCCGCTTAAAATGGAAGTGTCGACGATCACGGTTCCGGCCAGCAAGCCAACCCTTGAGCAAACCCAACCACCGCCACCCAGCGTTGTTCAACCCAAACCTAAAAAGCCGCAACTCAAACCCCGGTTGAAAAAAGTGACGCCGCAGGCACCGCCGTCCGACTTTTCGGTGCAGGAACAAGTCTTCGATCAACAGCCGCAGCCGGTTGACGATGCCACTCGCCCGGCGATTGCCGAGAAAGTAACCGCCGAAAATCCAAGTCCGACGTTTACCGAGGCGTATCTGAATGCCGCTTACCAACACAACCCCAAGCCGGAGTATCCCAGTATCGCCCGCAGCCGGGGCTGGCAGGGCAAAGTGGTTTTGCGCGTGGAAGTCAGCGAGGAAGGCCAGGTAGTGGGCGTTGCCGTCGAACAAAGCTGTGACCACGAAGCGCTGGACGAATCGGCGGTCGAAGCCGTCCGGCAATGGCGCTTCGTGCCGGCCAAACGCGCGGAAATCAATGTCGCCAGCACGGTATTGGTGCCGATCATTTTTACGCTGCAAGACCAAGCCCCGGATTTTTAGGTTTTCCGCCCGTCTTCCCGCCCGCTGGAAATAGCTGGGCGGTTGCGTGTTTTCCAGAAAATACCGCACTTGCCAAAGCCGCACGCAGTGCTTCCAGTCAAATTGATTAATCTTAAAGACGGCGGATTCAAAACCGAAGGAGTGGACCGCTTAGCAGCGTTTTATCTCAAATCAGGAAATTTTGTTTTACCCACACGTTTACCATTCATTTCGAGAACACACGTGTCATTCAAAAAAATATTTATCGCGTTCACCCTGCTTTTTAATGGGGGGAGAAAACCACTCCCGAAATCTAATGAAAAATAAAAATACTAGGGCGGACAACTCTTTCTGCCCAAAGTGAGCTGTATATGATTAATGCCGCGTGGGCACAAAAACCGTGCCCATCCTACCAGACTATAACCATTAATCATCAAACTCCAAATCAGGCCGGTAATCCCCCCATTTTGAGCAGAGTCTAAAAGTAGAGGTTAAGCGGCGAGTGCCGACTTTTGTTTTGGAGTGATGCCGCCAATAGCCATGTTGGGCCGTTCATGATTGTAGATCCATAACCAGTGCGCCGCAAAATCTTGAACCTGCCCGATCGATTCAAATAGGTATTGGGCAAGCCATTCGTAACGCACCGTTCGGTTGTAACGTTCAACGTAGGCATTCTGTTGCGGGTTGCCCGGTTGGATATAGTTGATCTGGATACCCTGTTGCTCGGCCCAGGTTTTTAGAGTCTCGCTGATATATTCCGGTCCATTGTCACAGCGAATGGCGTCAGGCTTTCCCCGCCACTCGATGATGCGATCCAACGTTCGGGTGACCCGCAGAGCCGGTAACGAGAAATCCACTTCAATGCCTAAACCTTCCCGATTAAAGTCATCAATGACGTTGAGCAAACGGAAAGCCCGCCCGTCAGCCAGTTGATCATGCATGAAATCCATCGACCACACGGCATTGATGTGATCCGGGACCGTCAAGGGTTGCGGGGTTTCCCGTACCAAGCGCTTCTTGGGCTTGATGCGCAGGTTGAGTTCCAGGTCCCGGTAAATCCGATAGACCCGTTTGTGATTCCAACGAAAGCCTTTCACGTTGCGCAAATATAAAAAACATAATCCAAATCCCCAGGTACGGTGCGTGGCGGTCAGGCGTAGCAGCCAGTCGGCAATTTCGGCGTTTTCAGTCGAGCGCTTTGACCGATAGCGATAACCGCTCGGGCTGATGCCTAAAGCCGCACACACCAACCGAAGACTGGCCCGCTTGGCCTGAATCAGGGGTTGCGCCATCTCGCGGAGGCAAGATGGCGTTAGGCCTTTTTTTCCAGGGCTTCCTTGATGATTTCGGCCTTCAGCCGTTCTTCGGCATACATTTTCTTCAGCCGCCGGTTTTCGTCTTCCAACTCTTTTAGGCGAGCCATCAGGGACGCATCCATGCCGCCATATTTGGAGCGCCATTTGTAAAACGTGGCAGAGCTAACGCCGTGTTCACGACAGATCTCCGGTACGGGCGTGCCGGCTTCCGCTTGCTTCAATATCGCCAGAATCTGGCTGTCACTAAATCGTGAGGTCTTCATGTAAAACTTCCTTCGTCTGTTACGAGAAAATTCTACTTTTAAACGCTGCTTTTTTCAGGGGGGATTACCGGCCTAATTCTATAAATAATGCGATTTCCACCTTTTTCAGTTGGTTCTTCTCGTATATCAAAATATTCAGACCTTTGAGCAATTTCCTTGAGCGTTTTACAGTTGTACTTTTCCTTTAAACTAGCTAACTCACTCACCAGAAGATCCCCAGAAATATTTTCACGAAGATAAGTTCCTGCGCTACTTAGTCGCCCCTGAAAAGCCACAAATTCACGGCTAAAGCATTGAAACACAATAAATAATTGAAGAAAAAGACGGGCAATAATTGCAAGAAATTAGTAAAATAGATATTAATTTCTTGCAAATTTTTATCGAAAATGAAGCCAAAATCCCAAGAAAGTAGCGGCCAAATCGATCTATTCAACACACCACTGGCCGACCTGTTGAATCCGAAGCATGAGCTTTACCAACTGGCAAATTTGATCGATTGGAAAGTACTGGATGATGCGTTCGGTGAATTTTTTACCGAGAACCAAGGCGCTCCGGCGTTGCCAACGCGTCTTATTGCCGGGCTTCATTACCTCAAACATGCGTTTGCACGCTCGGACGAAGCGGTCGTGGCACAGTGGCTTGAAAATCCCTATTGGCAATATTTTTGTGGCGAAGAGTATTTCCAACACCAGATACCTTGCCACCCCACGTCACTGACCTATTGGCGAAAACGGATCGGAGAAGAAGGTTGCGAGTGGATGTTATCGGTGACGATCCAGGCTGGCGTAGCCAGCAAGACCGTGAAGAAACAGGATTTTGAATCGGTGACGGTTGATAGCACGGTGCAAGAGAAAGCCATCACGTATCCGACCGATGGAAAATTGTATGAACGCTGTCGCCAGCACATGGTACGTCTGGCTGAGCAGCATGAGATTACACTACGGCAGAACTACAACCGCAAAGCCCCCTATTTGCTGATGATGGCGAACCGGTACAGTCATGCCAAGCAAATGAAGCGCAAACGCAAAATGCTCAAACAGCTCAAAACTTTGGTGGGTCGGGTTTACCGAGATATCGAGCGCCAATTGACGGATCAATCCGATGCAGTCAAATTGGCTTTTAAAGAGACGCTAGAGAAAACCCA
The DNA here is from genome assembly GCF_014850975.1 of Methylomonas fluvii. GTDB lineage: Bacteria > Pseudomonadota > Gammaproteobacteria > Methylococcales > Methylomonadaceae > Methylomonas > Methylomonas fluvii. The sequence goes on from NZ_JACXST010000002.1 coordinate 804,139, forward strand.
ACGGATTTTGAACCAACAACCCCAGGATAAAAACAAGCTGTACAGTTTCCACGCCACGGAAGTCGAATGCATTTCCAAAGGCAAAGTCCACAAGAAGTATGAATTCGGCGTCAAAGTGGGCATCACCGTCACCAACAAAAGTAATTTTGTGCTCGGCGCCCGCAGCTTTTCCGGTAATCCCTACGATGGACACACCCTGGAATCGTGTCTGGAACAGGCGGAGATTCTAAGCGGTACACGCGCAAAAGAAGCTTTTGTGGATTTAGGATACCGTGGTGTCGAGGTCCCGAACGTGACCATTTACAAAGCCCGGCAAAAGAGAGGAATAAACACCCGGCGACTCAAACGCGCCCTCAAACGCCGCAATGCCATCGAACCCGTCATCGGGCACCTCAAAAACGACGGATTGCTGGGCCGCAATTACCTGAAAGGCGAACTGGGCGATGCCATGCATGCCATCTTATGCGGTGCTGGCCACAATATCCGTATGATCCTCAGGCAGTTGAGGATTTTTTTGCCTCATTTTTGGAGACCGCCATGTCGGATTTTGGCGCGGCCATTGAGCGCGCCGTTTTTATTGTCGGCCTGAATGCTGGTGTTCGGAAAATATCGGCTTTTTCAGGGACGACTACTTAACATGGCCCATCCATCCTCTCGATTATTTATAGTTGCAAATTCGAATAAACGTGCAACATGCTGGCTATTCCGTAAATAATCAAGCTCTAATACCCTTGTAAACTCATCAGATCGAATATATTCAACTAATTCCTCTCTGGAAGAGTGAAAAGATTCAACCACTGACTTTAGAAGTTCATACTCGGGAAAAACTCTTTCTCGCTGCTGATCCAAGTATATTTCCGCCTTGGATAAACTTGCATAGTCTTCCCAGTTCCACTTCGGCAGAAAGTGGTGAATCAATTCATTTCGCTCATCAATCAAAGCAGCCAATTCATTCTTCCTTTCATTAAAAAAATCAATATCGCAAACAAATGGACTGTTTCTGATTCGTGCAAAAACCCTATAATAATTCAGCTCAGCTTCTTCTTCGCCTGAGTCACTTTCAAGTGAAAAAGTGCTATCAATGAATTGTTTTGCAATTTGACCTAAACTAAGCTTAGAAAAGCGTTGTTTTTGCTCTTCTAAGTTGCTCTTTAATCCATCACCGCTATTCCAAACTGACAAATCACTATATATCAAAATATATTTCAAAATATATTCAATTTGTTGAAAAAGTAAAACGTTTCTTCCGAGTTTTCGTTGCACTTCTTTATTTAAATTTTCAAGATTAATATCAACCCCCCAAGAAAAATCCCAAGACCATAAGTTGCAATTCGTAAGGCCGTAAGGTGCAATTCGTAGGGCGTCAATAGGCGTAGCCGTATTGCGCCTCATGATGGCCTTAAAGCATTCGGCGCATTACGCTATCGCTAATGCGCCCTACAAAACTGCGTAAATATTAGCTGGATTTCAAACTTCGCGGCGGGGTTTTCTCCCGTATGCCGCGCCGAGCACCGGAGGGTTTGAACGGATCAGCCCGTAGGGGCGCCGCAGGGATGCGGCGCGTTGCATGCAGGGGCTGGGAAGCCCCTTCAGGCAACCCCGTTCAAACCCGAGGAGCGCAGGATCAAAGCGGCATCCGGGCCGCCTTTTCTTTGGATACTTTCTTTTGGCGGAGCAAAAGAAAGTATCTCGGCCGTCGGTCCGAGAACCGACATTTAAAACACCCGTCGCGCTAGCGACACTGCATCGCTCAGCGAAAAAATACGCCATCGGAATTCATACCTCTTACAGCCAATCTCAGAGCCAGACTATTGGAGTTATTTTGTCCAATGATCGAGAAAATATCTCGGTTGTTCGAGCTCGCAGCTTGGTCATTCAAGAAATTTTCTTGGCCGTTCCGCTTCAGAACTCAATCAGCCAAGCTCAGAACCTCATCACTGGATTTATTTTGTCCAGCAGCCGGGCTCTGAGCTCAAACAGTCGAAAACCAAGCCGGACTAACCACATCCCGAAATACCCGATTCCTCGAATTTCATCGCTTGCATTCTAGTCTCCCAAGCCAAAGTCACTGCCCGGATAAAACCCGCAACACTCGTGTATTACATTTCACGAAATCTTCATCTAGCAATCACAAGTTCATCACAAAATTTCTTTAGGCTGTACTTGCTTTACCCATAGCGATGGAAATTTCTCAACCCCATATGAACGAGCAGCCAGCGGCCTATAACAAAAACGCCCGCGCTGTCTTTATCGGAGCACTCTAAATGATTAAACAATCTGTTCTTGCCATGGCCTTACTGTCGGCAATTTGCGCACAAGCCGAGGCGGTTACCCTCAATGCCGACGGTGCTTGGCATGCGTTTGACGTCGACAACTCAGTCTCTAACTCGGGTGGTTTGGATTGGATAGATCTCAACAATGATGCCTTGAGTTTTGACTTTTCTTTAACGCAAACCGCCATATTGCAAGTAGTGGATGGCGGCTATGCTGGCGATCAATTCCTGGTAATCAGTAACGGCATCCCGTTTAACAATAAAACGCCATATGGGTCTTCATCATCGGATATTTGGGTTAGGAACATGTCCATGCCAACCAACAGCTACCCGAACAATTTGGGTACCAATTTTGATGCTGCCTTCAACGATTTCAGCTACAGCCGGGGCATATTTAAACTCGACCCCGGAACTTACAGCATCACCGGCTTACTAGTCCAATCGGCTCTGGATAACGACGGAACCCCGCTTAACGCCACTGTCGGTGCCATCCGATTACAAACTTTTACCGCCGTACCTCTGCCTGCCGCCGCAGGCCTGTATGCAGCCGGCGCCGGCCTGCTGGGCTTGGTCTCTCGCCGCCGCCAATCCACTAAATAAGGGTTAAACCAATGAAATTAAACAAACTTGCCATCGGCATTGCCTTGGGTTTGGGCACACTGGGTGCAGCTCATGCCGTGACCAGCATTCCCACCACTACCATTAAAATCGTCGCGTTCAACGACTTTCACGGCCAACTGGAATCTCCCGGCACATTCCGGCAAACGCCCAGCAGCGCGGCATCTACGAATATTCCGGTCGGCGGCGTGGACTGGATGGCCGGCTATATTAACGAATTGAAAAACCAAAACCCCAGCACGGTAGTAGTCTCGGCTGGCGACATCATCGGCGCCACTCCGCTGGTGTCCGCGCTGTTTCATGACGAACCGACCATCGAAACCATGAACCGCCTGGGCTTGGAATTCAACGCGGTCGGTAATCACGAATTCGATGAAGGCAAGGACGAGCTGAAACGCATGCAAAACGGCGGCTGCCACCCCACCGATCCGAACTCCTGCCAAGGTGCGTCAGTCGGCACGCCGGTGCCTTTTGAAGGCGCGGATTTCAAATTCCTGGCCGCGAACGTAGTCGAAACCGCTACCGGGAAAACCTTGTTTCCGCAATACGCGATCAAAGTCATCGGCGGCGTGCGGGTCGGCTTTATCGGCATGACCTTAAAAGAAACCCCCACCATCGTCACCCCTACCGGCGTGGCCGGCCTGGCGTTTAAAGACGAGGCGGCGACAGTGAATGCCTTGATCCCCAAATTGCGGGCGCGCGGCGTCGAAGCGGTGGTGGTATTGATTCATCAAGGCGGCACGATACCAGTCACGCAAAGTGCTTCGACCATCAATAACTGCGACGGCGGCTTGGATGGCTCGCCGATTAAAACCATCGTCAACCAATTGGACGACGAAGTGGATTTGGTGATTTCCGGCCACACACACCAAGCCTATAACTGCCAAATCGCCAACAAAGCCGGCCGCTTGATTTCGGTGACCAGCGCCAATTCGCAAGGCCGAGTCTTGACTGATATTGATGTCGCCATCAGCACCGTTAACGGTGAAGTCAGCAGCGTCAGCGCCGAAAACATTGTGGTTGATCGGAGCAACACAGCCATCACCCCGAACACGGCGATTAAAACTATCGTTGACAATTACAAAGCCCTGTCCACCCCCATCGCTAACCGAGTGATAGGTAGCATCAGCGCGGCGATTACCCGAACCGCGACCACGGCCGGCGAATCGGCGCTGGGTGACGTGATTGCCGATGCGCAATTGCTGGCCACCCAAAACCCAGGTTTCGGCGAAGCGGTGGTGTCATTCATGAACCCCGGCGGCATCCGCGCCGATTTGACCTTCCCCTCCAGCACTGCAGCCGAAGGCGACGGCAGGGTTACCTATGCGGAAGCCTTCACCGTGCAACCCTTTGGCAATACTTTGGTGACCTTGACCTTGACCGGCGCGCAGATCCACACCTTGCTGGAGCAACAATTCACCGGTTGCACAGTCGGTTATCCAGCCAGCGCACCGGCGGCTGGCCAAGCGTTCAACCGCATCATGCAAGTCTCCAGCGGCTTTAGCTACGCATGGCGCGAAAAAGGCACACCGTGCGATAACGTCGATCCAACCAGTATCACGATCAATGGTGTGGTAGTCGATCCCGCCGCCAGCTATCGGGTTACGGTAAATAACTTCATGGCCGACGGCGGCGATCAATATTATGTGTTGACGCAAGGCACTAATCGTCTGGGCGGTGCCTTGGATCTGGATGCGCTGGAAAACTACTTCACCGTCAACGGTACAGTAGCCCCTGGCTCGCAAAACCGGATTTTGCCGGCACCTTAAGTTTTAGGGATTAGTTGTAAGCTCTGTAGTGGTACTCGGGCCCGCTGGTACGCGATACAGCGGGCTTTTTTTTGCCTGTTCAGTCAAGCAGAAAACAGCATCGATACTCGATTATTAATTCGGCCCCCAAATATCGTCGCTCCCGCGCAGGCGGGTGCCTAGCAGCTATACTGGATTCCCGCCTCCGCGGGAATGACGAACCCAGGAGTTTTAAGGACGTGCTTAATGATGATGCTCATGCCCCATTTGCGCTTGCACCTTGATCACGAACGGGTCAGATTCCTTGTCGCCCAAATCGGCGAAATCGATCACGTCGTAGCCGTCAATGGACGTCGGTTGCCAGGGCGCGGCATTTAAAGAATACGCCTGCAACAGTTCGGTGCGCTCGGAAAATTCGCCCTGTTGCCGTTCGATCAAGGCCGGTAACGCGACGTCCAGGCGCATCACCACATGCCATTCGGTCTCCGCGACTTTACCGCTATATTCGCGGGTCGGGAAGCCATCGGTCCATTCGATTTCTTCGGCAGTCAGTTTATCAAGCAACTGGCTATCCAACAGCAACGCCAGTTTTTGCCAGGACGGCGTGATGTCCAGCATCCGAAGATCGCCGGCCTGAAATTCGATTGCCCGCTGGTCTTGATGATAGAGCTTACGGTGAATCAGTTCCTGGCCGTCACGCTGCCAAAGCTCACCCAAGCCTAGTTGCGGCCGTTCTATTGTGATCTGCCGGCTATCGCGCCAGAAGCGCCAGCTCACCTCGGCGGGCAATGCCTGGTGCTCTTCGTGTTCGTGCTCTGCGCCGCTGCGGGTGGTGACAAACTCGGCGGCCACGGCGGGCAAGTTTGCCGAAGATAAATCGATGATGTTAGCGGCATGCTTGGCCGGCGCATGGCTGCAAGCCGCCAAAACGATTAATAAGCTGAGAGCAAGCAGTTTGGGTAAAAATTTGAAATGGTTGTTGAACATGGAACCTGCACATTACGGTATTCAAAAAAAATCAGGGACGGCCAGCGTCCCTGATTCGCTTTCGGGAAAAGGCTCCCGGACTATTTACGCATGCCTAGCGCATCAGCCATTACATGATAAATCACATTTTGTTCCAGCGTACCGCGTACCAAGTAAGCGCCAGGGCCGTCGGCATAGATCGCTACGTCTTCGCCGGCGTGGGTTTCCGCGCTCATCGGTACAGTGGCTTCCTGCATGTAGTTAGGATTGGCGGTATCGACCGCTGTCAAATCAGGACGCAATTTGCTGCCTGCATAAGCAGCAGCCACGGTGCCTTCGTTGGCAGGATTAAATTCCTTGCGTTGCAAGCCGCCGGTCCAGCCCGGGCCGTTGGCATAGGTCAAGGTGGTGTAAGGCAAACCTAAAGAATCTTTAGTAACAACGCCGTCTACCGCAGTTTTACCCAGGATAGGATTGCCGCGTGACGGATAGCCGGCAATAGTGAAGACATGGCTATGATCGGCAGTAACCAATATCAAAGTATCTTCGTCGCGGGTCAGTTGTTTGGCTTTTTTCACTGCATCCGACAGCGCCACGGTATCGGTTAGCGCCCGGTAGGCATTGCCGGCATGGTGCGCGTGGTCGATCCGGCCGGCTTCCACCATCAGATAATAACCTTTGCGGTTTTTTTCCAGAATTTTGATGGCTTTTTCGGTCATCTCGGTCAAGGACGGTTCGCCGGCGGCGTCTTGTGCGCGGTCGGCTTCATAGCGCATGTGCGAACGCTCGAACAAGCCCAATAAATGATCGGTAGACGCTGTATTTACCGCGTCGAACTGGGCTTTGTTCCAGACATAGTCGGAATTATTGTATTGAGATGTCCACTCCAAAGTCAGGTCGCGACCATCGGCGCGGCGGCCTTTTTGGGTTGGGTATTCAGGGTCGGCAACGTTATTAGGCATGAAGTAGCTGCGGCCGCCGCCCAATGCCACTTCCAGGCCGTCGCCGTAAGGAAATTCCAGCAGCTGGCGAGCGATGTCCTTCACGGTAGCGCCGGCAGGCAGGTTGCTGTCGGCTTCCCAATCGCGGTCAGCAATGTGGGCGTAATTCACAGCTGGCGTAGCGTGGGTAAAACGGGCGGTTGTGACGACGCCCGTCGACATGCCGCGTTCTTCGGCGCGCTCCAGGATAGTTTTAACGCTGTGTGCCGCAGTGACTTCCGCGCTTTTTTCGGTACGCAAAATACCTTGCTCGACGGAAATAGCGCCGTCATTGGCTTTGATACCGGCGACCATGGCAGTAGCAGTAGGTGCGGAATCCGAGGTTTGTTGGTTGGCGCTGGCAGTAACCGAATGAGCGATATTGTTGAATTTTTCAAAACCCAAACGGTTGAATTCGCCGTCGCGTCCAGCCATTTGGCCTTCCAAAATCCGCGCGGCGGTGACAGTAGATACGCCCATGCCGTCGCCGACGAACAAAATGACGTTTTTGGCTTTGCGCAGTTGTTCCACATCTCTTTTGTTGACCAACACCGCAGCTTCACCGGCTTTGAACCATTCAACGCCCGATGTCGGTACTTGGCTGGTTTGCGCAGGTTTATGAGAATCGTGATGATCGCGGTCGGCATGGTCGTGGGCGACTGCGGCGACCGACAAGGTAAAACCGAAGGCGCCGACAGCGACTGCCGCCAGTTTTTGTGGATGTGTTTTTTTCATGTGTTGCCCCGAGAGCGGTTTATGGAGCGGCAACATTAGCGATTGAATATGACAAGCGCATTACGGGATAAAACGCGAAAAACCGGGTTAGCCGATATAGCTCGGCTAAGCTGGCGTATTAACCCGGCCCTTAAATACCGAAGGGCTCAGCCCGAACGGTGTACCCGCGTTAAATAGGGCCGGGTTAATCACTGCGGATATTATTGTTTACGGCCGCGTTTCATCCCCATAAAGCCCACCAGCGCGGAGCCGAACAGCCAAACCGCGCCCGGCACCGGCACGGCCGATACTTTGTACAGCGATGTGGTTTCGCTTACCTCGTTGGCCACCGCCAGATAACTGCCTTGGGCATTGCTGAAGAAACTCAGCCCCTCGGGACCGATGTCGCCGCCGGTGAACAACATGTCCAAAAACTTCGGACTGTTCAGGTCGGTCAAATCCCAGACCATCACTGCATTAGAACGCTCCAAACCCAAGAACAACAAGTCACGGCCGTCCACTTTACCTACCACCGCAGTTTCCGGCTCAGGACCTTTGTTATCGCTACGGCCATCGTCCCACAAGGCCTCGTAAGCAGCATTACCGGGGTTCGCCGCGATCAGCGCTTTGATGGTTTGTTCCAGTTTGTCGCCGGAATCGAACACCATCGTGCCATTGGCATCCAAAATCGAGAACGAGCGCGCGCCGAAGACTTGCAATTGGTCCAAGTCGCCGTCGTTGTCCAAATCGCCGCTCCTGGAGACCGTCAGTCGATTCAGCTTGTCATTGTTCGTGGCCCAATCAGGGCCATGCAAGGCTGTCATGGTGGCATTTAACGCAGGATCGATAGTTGCTGCGCCCACCCGCACTTCTTCCGAACCACCCGGCCAATCTTCGCGAGAGTCGCCTTCGTTAGCGGTCACGTAATATTGATTGCCGTCTTTGCTAAAGCTGGCGATGCCGTCGGGCATGTACATACCCATCACATTCCAATTCTGGATGTTGCCTTTCAACGCTGCAGTGCCGGCACCGTCGCGATCCGAGACATCCAGACCGTTGCCGGCTAAATTGTGATCCTTCAAACCCAGGGCTTTAATGTCGGTGACTGTGGCGCTGGCGATGTCGATGACCGCAACCGAATTGGCCTCTTGCAGCGTCGCAAAAGCTTTGCTGCCGTCCTGGCTAACCGCAATGTATTCCGGCTCCAGATCTTGCGCGACGCTGGCGTTTGGGCCGGTCAGACGCACGCCGCTGGCTTTCAAAGCCGCCGCCGCACCATTGAAAGTAGAAAATCCGGCCGTTTGGACGGCAAAGGTGTTGGTGTTGATAATACTGACCGAGCCTTCCGGATCGCCGCTTGGCCCCAGCAAATAGCTGCTGGGTTCGCCTTCGTTAGCCACCAGCAAGCGGCTACCATCGGGCGTGTAAGTCACTGCGTCAGGGTTGGCGCCCACGGTAACACTTTGTTGCAATGTGTAATTGGCGGCATTGTAGAAACGCACCAAACCCGCATCGGTTTTAGTGGGCGCTGTCAAAGCAATGGCCGCTTGGCCGTTTTTCACCGCCACGCTGTTGATCCCGCCGAGCGCGCTCGTGGAAATGCTTTGCAGCAAATTGCCGTTCATATCCAGCACATCGACGCCACCTTGGCCAATATTGGCCTGATTGGCATCGGTTCCCGCAACCCATAAGCGGTTGTTGACTGCATCGAAAGAGACGATTTCCGAACCCATGGCACTGGAGCCATTGGCGGCTGTATGGTTAAACGTCCATTGATGCGCCCATTGGAAATCCGCGGCCGCGCTGACATTGGTAGAAGCCAGCACAGCCGCGATGGCGGCGGCGATTGCGGTGTGTTTCATAAACATGCTCCGGAGACTCGAGTTGATTGCTATTGAAGGTAAAGATTTGCCGACTGCATCACAGCCAACATGGCGAAAATGTAATTTCGCGCATAGTAGATAGCCTTTATGACAGTAGCGTTACGCTTGTATGAATTGCCAAAGCCCCAAGCATTGACTCGATTCCATATTTCAATTATTGTTGAAATATGGAAAATAAAACTGCTGTTATCGCACTGGCCGCGTTGGCCCAAGAATCCCGTCTGGCAATTTACCGCGCGCTGGTGCAAGCTGGCCCGGAAGGGTTGGCCGCCGGCAAAATCAGTGAAGCGACCGGGATTGCCCCCTCGTCCCTGTCGTTCCATTTAAAAGAACTGACTTACGCCAACTTGGTGAGCTCGCGCAACGAAAGCCGCTTCGTGATTTATACCGCCCACTTTGCGGTGATGAACGAACTGCTGGGCTTCCTGACCGAGAACTGTTGCAACGGCAATGCCTGCTTGTCGCTTTCCGCCTGTTCCGGCAATCCCGATTCTTTACCCTCAAACCCGACCGACACTCCCTCATGAACGTATTATTTCTGTGTACCGGCAATTCCTGCCGTTCCGTCCTTGGCGAAGCCACTTTCAATCATTTGGCACCGGCAGGCTGGCGAGGCCTGAGCGCCGGCAGCAAGCCCACCGGCAAAATCCACCCGCGCTCCTTGGCTTTGCTGACCAGAGAAGGCATATCCACCGAAGGTTATTACAGCAAGTCCTGGAATGACCTGCCGGTGACGCCGGACATCGTCCTCAGCGTGTGCGGCAATGCCGCCAACGAAACCTGCCCGGCCTATCTCGGCCCGGTCATGCGCAGCCATTGGGGCGTTGAAGACCCGGCGCATGTTGAGGGTACCGACGAGGAAATCGATGCGGCCTTCATGACGGCTTATCGGATTCTGCGCCATCGCATCGAGCAGTTTTTTGCTTTACCGTTGGACCAATTAAAAAACGATCCCGAGCGTCTAAAAGCCGAACTGGATCGCATCGGCACGTTGTTGCCTTAATAATTAAGGAGTTACCTCATGACTACTATTCAGGTGTTTGACCCTGCTTTGTGTTGCAGCACCGGCGTTTGCGGTGTGGAAGTTGATCAGCAGTTGGTGGGGTTTGCAGCCGATGTCGATTGGGCCAAGCAAAACGGTGCCGACATTGAGCGCTTTAACCTAGCCCAAACTCCGCTGGCGTTTGCCGAAAACCCGCAGGTAAAAGCCTTTCTGGAACGTTCCGGCGCCGAAGCCCTGCCCTTGATCCTGGTCGATGGTGAGGTCGCATTGGCTGGTCGTTATCCCAATCGAGCCGAATTGGCGCGTTGGGCAGCGATTAAGGTAGCGGAAGAGCAAGCCGCGTCGGGCTGTTGCAGCGGAAGCAGCTGTTGTTAACTTGTACTGATAGCGCTATGAACAGCAACCGCAAATTCCTCGACCAAGCGCCGCGCTTTCTATTTTTTACCGGCAAAGGTGGCGTGGGCAAGACTTCTATCGCTTGCGCCTCGGCCGTGCAATTGGCGGATGCCGGCCGACAGGTGTTGTTGGTGAGTACCGATCCGGCCTCGAATGTCGGCCAAGTATTTGGTATCGACATCGGCAATCAGATCACTGCCATTCCGGCCGTATCCGGCCTGGCGGCTTTGGAAATCGATCCGCAAGCAGCGGCGCAAGCCTATCGCGACCGCATCGTCGGCCCGGTGCGCGGCGTGTTGCCGGACAGCATCGTTAAAGGCATAGAAGAACAATTGTCCGGTGCTTGTACCACGGAAATCGCGGCATTCGACGAATTCACCGCACTATTAATCGACTCTGATTTGACCGTCGGCTACGACCATATCGTGTTCGACACCGCGCCGACCGGCCACACCATCCGCCTGTTGCAACTGCCCGGCGCCTGGAGCGGTTTTCTGGAACAAGGCAAAGGCGACGCCTCTTGCCTGGGACCCTTGGCTGGTTTGGAAAAACAGCGCAGCCAATATAAAGCTGCTGTCGACGCACTAGCAGATCCGCAGCGCAGCCGGTTGATCCTGGTTGCCCGCGCCCAATCATCGACCTTGCGCGAAGTGGCCCGCACCCACGAGGAGTTAAACGCCATCGGCTTGTCGCAACAATATTTGGTTGTCAACGGCATCTTGCCGGAAAGCGAAACCGCGCAAGACCAGCTGGCCAGCGCGATCTACCGGCGCGAGCAAAACGCCTTAACCGATATACCGGCGGCGCTGAGCGGCTTACCGACGGATCGCATTGAATTAAAGCCCTTCAATCTGGTTGGACTGATGGCTCTTAGGCAATTGCTGAGCAAATCCGCGCCGCTCTCGACAGCTGACAATGACGTGATGCCGGCCATACCCGCAGCCAATCTCTCGAAACTAGTGGACGAGATTGCCGCCGATGGTCATGGCTTGGTGATGCTGATGGGTAAAGGCGGCGTTGGCAAAACCACCCTGGCCGCCGCGTTGGCGGTGGATCTGGCGCGACGCGGTTTGCCAGTGCATCTCACCACCTCCGACCCAGCCGCCAATTTAACGGACACGCTAAACGGCGCTTTGCCTGACCTGAAAGTCAGCAAAATCGATCCGCATGCGGAAACCGAACGCTACCGCCAACATGTGCTGGCTACAAAAGGCGCCAATCTGGATGAACAAGGCCGCGCTTTGCTGGAAGAAGACCTGCGCTCGCCGTGTACCGAAGAAATTGCCGTGTTCCAAGCCTTTTCCCGCATCATCCGCGAGGCCGGCAAGAAATTCGTGGTGATGGACACCGCCCCGACCGGGCATACCTTGCTGCTCTTGGACGCTACCGGCGCTTACCACCGCGAGGTGGCGCGGCAGATGGGCGGTTCCAATCAGCATTTCACCACGCCGATGATGCAGTTGCAGGACCCGCGTCAAACCAAGGTGCTGATCGTCACTTTAGCGGAAACCACGCCAGTGTTGGAAGCAGCCCATTTGCAAGACGATTTACGCCGGGCCGGCATCGAACCCTGGGCGTGGGTGATCAATAATAGCGTGGCCGCAAGCGCCGTGCATTCAGCGCTATTGCAGCAACGCGCCGCCAATGAATGGCCGGAAATCGCTGCCGTTGCCAATCGTTATGCCCGCCGCTATGCACTGGTACCTTTGCTGCAGGACGAGCCGACCGGCGTCGAACGCTTGCTAGCACTAGCCGGCGGCCATAGCCAATAAACACGAGTAAACGACACTCACAAAACAGCACACCTTTACCCACTTTCACTCGGAGTAACCGCGATGAAACGCCTGCATATCCATCTAGCCGTCGATGATCTGACGAAAAATATCGACTTTTACAGTGCGCTGTTTCAAAGTGCACCGAGCGTACGCGAAGCCGATTACGCCAAGTGGTTGCTGGACGATCCGCGCGTCAATTTCGCGATTTCCAGCCGGGGCCGCCAGCCAGGGTTGGATCATTTGGGCATACAAGTCGAATCCGGTGAGGAATTGGAAGCAGTCCAGGAAAACCTGGCTGCCGCCGAGCTGCCGGTCGCGGCGCAAAAGCAAGCCAACTGCTGCTACGCCCAGTCCGATAAATACTGGACTGTCGATCCGCAAGGCATCGCTTGGGAAGCCTTCCACTCCTTGCGAACCATTCCCTTATTTGGCGAGGATCAAGTGTTGCAACTTGAACCCGCCAGCAGTTGCTGCAAACCACCGGCAGCCGATAACGCTGCACAATAAATAGCTGACTTGGAGATTTAAATGAGCACCCCGCATTGCCCCAACGCCCGCTTATCCTTTCTCGACCGTTTTCTGACCTTATGGATTTTTATCGCCATGGCGCTTGGCGTCGGCATCGGCTTTCTATTTCCCACGGAAGTCTCCGATTTCAACGCAGCGGTGTCGGTCGGCACCACCAATATCCCGATAGCCATCGGCTTGATCGTGATGATGTATCCACCGCTAGCCAAAGTCCGTTACGAAGAACTTGGCGACGTGTTTCGCAACTGGCGGATATTGGCCGTGTCCTTGCTGCAAAACTGGTTGCTCGGCCCGGCGTTAATGTTCGTGCTGGCTATCGTGTGTCTGCGCGATTATCCCGACTACATGGTGGGCCTGATTTTGATCGGCCTGGCGCGCTGCATCGCGATGGTCATCGTCTGGAACGAATTGGCAGAAGGCGACAACGACTACACAGCGGGCTTGGTGGCATTTAACAGCGTGTTCCAGGTGTTATTTTACAGCGTCTATGCCTGGTTGTTCATCACCGTGCTGCCTCCCTTATTCGGCATGCAAGGCAGTCTGGTTGCCATCACCATCGGCGAAATCGCCAAAAGCGTTTTTATCTATCTGGGCATCCCGTTTCTGGCCGGTTTTAGCACGCGCTTTCTGTTGGTCAAAGCCAAGGGCAAGGATTGGTATCAGCAAACTTTCGTCCCGAGGATCAGCCCACTGACCTTAATCGCGCTGCTGTTTACCATAGTGGTGATGTTCTCGCTGAAAGGCGATTTAATCGTGCAATTGCCAATGGATGTGGTGCGGATTGCGATACCGCTATTGATTTATTTTGTGGTGATGTTTTTGCTCAGCTTTTTAATGGGCAGAGCCATCGGCGCCGGTTACGGCAAAACCACCACATTGGCATTTACCGCCGCCAGCAATAATTTTGAATTGGCGATTGCGGTGGCGGTGGCCGTATTCGGCATTAACAGTGGCGCGGCTTTTGCCGCAGTGATTGGGCCCTTGATCGAAGTACCGGTGATGATCGCCCTGGTCAATGTGGCTTTGTATTTCCGCAAGCGCGAACTGATTTAAAATTGAACTTCGTTTACCCAACGACTCGTTTAACCAACCTTAACCTTACCAAGGAACACGCTCATGGCTGCCGATAAATCGAAAAACGATAGAAAGAAAATTGCGGTGGAAGAACCCACCTACGACCAACTGAAAAATTTTTCCCGCTTTAACGGCTTAAAAACCCGCGTGGTGGTGGCAGCCATGGTGGATATCGTCTTGCAAGACCCGGTTTTGAGCGCACGCGTCATCGAACAATGTCGGCAGGCCGACACGGTTGAAACCATTTAGCCGCCGTCGCCGCCACTAACAATATCTATCTGTGTTGACGAAAATCAACACGCGCTCCACAAACAAGCGGAATAATGGTTCCCGGCGTGTGCCACGGTGCACGCCAAACCGGTGATTGCAAATCGTTCAGTGTGTAAGTCAGGTGATGACGATGGACAACGACATTTTAATTAATCAAGCCCGCCAACTTTACGCCGCATTACATGCTAGTCAGCTCCGATTAATGCCGCTCAACCCCGGCGCGTGGGCGCGCCTGGAACGCCTGCTGTCCAGCGCCTACTGCCGTTACCAGCGCCGCCTGAACCGTTGCGTGCTGTGTTATCAGTATCGCAAACACGACTGTATCCGCGAACCCGGTGAAAAATCCATGCCTTGCCGGCGACGCCAGCCCTTGAACTCACTAGCGACGTTTTAAGCGGCAAGATTTTGCTGTCCACTACCCGCGAATTTGTTTAGTATTGCGGCGTAGATGACGGCAAATCGACAGTTCCTCCGTCTCACCGGCATCTTGCGCTAGCGGTGGACTTTCACCGCTAAGCATTGGGAGCTAGGACAGGCGGTTGCGCTGCGCAGACGGGAGCCAAACCACTCGGACAAACAATGTTGCAGTGGCGATTTTCCGGGTAAACTGCCAGCGGACACTTTGAAAAATCTCACGCCAATTTGGTCATAACTTTGAGAGTGACTCATGATTTTTCAGCAGGCATGAGACACGGCGATGCAACCCAACGGCCCAGCAATTCGACGATGAACAGCTTCATAGAGTCCGTATTAGCAGAGGCGGACTATAAACCCGAACGGCTGCTGCCAATCCTCCGCGCGGTGCAGGCGCAGTATCTGCATATTCCCCAGGCGGCTATCGAACAATTGGCCGCTGCTTTGCATATTCCCCGCACCCAGATTATTGCCGTCGCGGAATTCTACAGTTTCCTGCACCTGACGCCGCAGGGCCGTTACGACATTCATATCAGCGACTCGATTACCGACCGAATGCTGGGCAAGGAAAAACTGCTGAATTACCTGGCAGAAAAGTTGCGCGTCAAAGTGGGTGAAGTCCGCGCGGACGGCCTGGTCAGTTTGAATAATACCTCCTGCACCGGCATGTGCGACCAAGGCCCAGCCGGCTTGGTGAATGGCTATGCGTTGACCCGTCTGGACCATGCCAGAATCGATGTCATCGCCAAACTGATCGAACAACAAGCGCCGTTAAGCGATTGGCCGCCGGAGTTCTTTGCGGTGGAAGAGCCGATCCGCAAACCCGGCCTGTTGCTCAACCAACCATTCGAAAACGGCGCGGCGATAACGGCGACGTTCGCGCGCGGCCTAACGGAAACCCTGGCGGAAGTGGACAGTTCCAATTTGCGCGGCCGCGGCGGTGCCGGCTTTAAAACCGCGTTGAAATGGCGGACTTGCGCTCAACAAACTACCACGCCGCACTACGTGATTTGCAACGCCGACGAGGGCGAACCCGGTACGTTTAAAGACCGGATGCTGCTCGACCTGTATGCCGACCAAGTCTTTGAAGGCATGACCTTGTGCGCGGCGATTATTGGTTCGGTTCAGGGCTTGCTGTATCTGCGCGCGGAATACTTGTTCCTCTACGAGCAGTTGCAGCGCGTGTTGAAACGCCGCCGCGACAGCGGATTGCTAGGGCGCAATATTCTCGGTCACAGCGGCTTTGATTTTGACATCGAAATCCGCATGGGTGCCGGTGCCTACATCTGCGGCGAAGCCTCTGCGCAAATCGAGTCCTTGGAAGGCAAGCCCGGCATACCTCGGGTTAAGCCGCCCAATTCGGTGATCTGCGGCTATCAACGCAAACCCACCGTGGTGGACAACGTCGAGACTTTTTTTGCTGCCACCCACATCGCCGTTCAAGGCGGGCCATGGTTTGCGGAAGTCGGTACTGCGCAATCGACCGGCAGCAAACTGCTCAGCATCAGCGGCGACTGCGCGCGGCCTGGCATTTACGAATACCCATTCGGCACGTCAATTGAAGAGATTTTGCGGGACTGCGGCGCGGACGACGTGCTGGGTGTGCAAGTGGGCGGCCCTTCCGGCACTTTTATTTCCAATCGGGAACTGCAACGCCGCATAGCCTTCGAAGACCTGTCCACCGCCGGTTCGTTTATGGTGTTCAACAATAGCCGCAGTATTTTCGACATAGTGCAAAACTTTACCGATTTCTTCGCCCATGAAAGTTGCGGCTTTTGTACGCCTTGCCGGGTCGGCACCACGCTGTTGAAAAATCAGCTGCGGAAAATTATCGAAGGTAACGGCGCCGCAGTCGATCTGGAAGAACTCAACGAGATATGCCTGGTCGTCAAAAACAACAGCCATTGCGGCCTGGGCGATTCAGCCGCCAATCCGATTTTAAGCACCCTGGCCAGCCATCCGGAGCTGTATCTTAAGCAATTAAAGCAGAGTAATTTTACCCCGGGGTTTGATTTGGACGCTACCCTGGCCGTGGCTCGCCGTATGGCGCAGCGCGACGACGACGCGGCGCATTTATCGCAAGTGGAGAACTGACATGAGCGGCACTCTTTGCATCGACGGCATCGCCGTGCCGTTCAGCGACGGCCAAACCATTATCGAGGCGGCGCGCACTGCCGGCGTGTACATTCCTTATCTGTGCCACCGGCTAGGTTACGCCCCGTACGGCAGTTGCAAACTGTGTACGGTCAAAGTCAATGGCCGGACCAATACCGCCTGCACCATGCCGGCTGCCGACGGCCAGACCGTCATCAGCAACAGCCCAGACCTGCAACATGACCGCCAGCGCATCACCCAGATGCTGTTCGTGGAAGGCAACCATTTCTGCCCGTCCTGCGAAAAATCCGGTAATTGTCAGTTACAGGCCGTGGCCTATCACCAGAACATGCTGGATAACCACTACCCGCATTTTTATGCCCAACGGGAAATGGACGCCTCGCACCCGGATATATTGATCGACCACGACCGCTGCATTTTCTGCAATCTGTGCGTGCGCGCCAGCAAGGAAAAAGACGGCAAGGAAGTGTTCGGCATCGCCGGACGCGGCATCCACAAACGCCTGGTCATCAACTCACCCAGCGGCAAACTGAAAGACAGCGAGATTAGTGTCAACGACGAGGCCGCCCATGTCTGCCCGACCGGGGCGATTCTGGTCAAACGCAGCGCCTACCTAGCGCCGATTGGCGAACGCATCTACGACGGGCATCCCATCAGCGAAGTCGCCTGCGAAAAAGCAGTTATCAGGGCGGGCGAGGCAAGCGGCTACCCAAGCTGCGACCCGACCAAGCTGACGGATGCGCCTCAGCAGAACGGAGGCCCGGACTCCCACTACGCGGCGACCATGCCGCCCGCGCCGGACATCAAACATGGCCGCTAAGATCAAAATCGCCACCACTTCGCTGGCCGGCTGCTTCGGTTGCCATATGTCGTTTCTGGATATAGACGAGCGCTTGCTGAAACTGGCCGACATCGTCGAATTCGACCGTTCGCCTCTCACCGACATCGAACACTGCGGCCCGTGTGATATTGGTCTGATCGAAGGCGGGGTTTGCAACTCCGAAAACGTGCATGTGCTGCGCGAGTTTCGCGCTAACTGTAAAATTCTGATCGCCGTAGGTGCTTGCGCCATCAACGGCGGCCTACCGGCGCTGCGCAACTTTTTCAAGCTGGAAGATTGCCTGCTGGAAGCCTATCAGGACGGCATCGGCGTGGACAACCCACAAATCCCCAGCGATCCGGAATTGCCGTTGCTACTAGACAAGGTGCGACCTGTCCACGAGATCGTCAAGATCGATTATTTTATGCCCGGCTGTCCACCATCCGCCGATGTGTTTTGGCACTACCTCAACGCATTGATCGAAGGCCGCGACCCGACTTTACCTTACGAGTTAGTCCATTACGACTAACGGAGGAACCCCGTGTACGAATATCTTGAAACCGCCGATCCGGCATTAGTCGAGGCCGGCAAGCTAAAACGGGTCGCGGTCGATCCGGTGTCCCGCGTGGAAGGCCACGGCAAAGTCACGCTGCTACTCGACGAAAACAATCAGGTCCAGCAAGCCCGCCTGCACATCGTCGAGTTTCGCGGCTTCGAAAAATTTATTCAGGGCCGCCCGTATTGGGAACTGCCGGTGATGGTGCAGCGTTTGTGCGGCATCTGCCCGGTCAGTCACCATCTGGCCGCCGCCAAAGCCATCGACCAGTTAGTCGGCGTTGATCCGGCCAACCTACCGCCAGCAGCGGATAAATTACGGCGATTGCTGCATTTCGGCCAGGTCTTGCAATCACATGCCTTGCATTTTTTCCACCTGTCCAGCCCGGATTTGCTGTTTGGGTTTGAAAGCGAGATCGGCAAACGCAACATCGTCGCGGTGTTGGCGGATTATCCGGATATTGGCCTGCAAGGCGTGAAACTGCGCAAATACGGCCAGGAAGTTATCCGCATGGTCTGCGGCAAGCGCATTCACGGTACCGGCGCAATTCCCGGCGGCATGAACAAAGCGCTGAGCAAAGACGAGCGCGATTATCTGAAACAAGACATCGGCCAAATCGTGAGTTGGGCGCAAGGCGCTTTGCAACTGGTCACAAAAGTCCACACCTCCAACCTGCCCTATTACGACGACTTTGCCACCATCCGCAGCAACTACCTGAGTTTGACCAAACCTGACGGTGCGTTGGAGCTTTATCACGGCGGGATTAGGGTGAAAAACCCGCAAGGCGAAACCCTGGTCGACCACTACGATTACTGCGATTATCCGGAGTTGATCCGCGAAGAAGTCCGTTCCTGGACCTATATGAAATTCCCCTACCTGACTGCGCTGGGCAAAGCCGATGGCTGGTATCGGGTGGGGCCGTTGGCGCGGGTCAACAATTGCGATTTCATCGACACGCCACTGGCGGAAGCCGCGCGCGTCGAATTCAAGCAACACGGCGGCGCAGCCATGGTACACAGCACGTTGGCCTTTCACTGGACGCGGATGATCGAATTACTGCATTGTGCGGAAAGCATCCAAATCTTGCTGGATGACCCGGACTTGCTGAGTCACGACTTGGTCGCGAAAGGCGAAAAACGCTACGAAGGCATAGGTGTGATCGAAGCCCCGCGCGGCACGCTGTTTCATCATTATCAAATTGACGAAAACGACATTGTCACCAAAGCCAATCTGATCGTTTCCACCACCAGCAACAATACGGCGATGAACGAGTCGGTGCGGCAAGTCGCGGCGGAATATTTGTCCGGCCGGGAGCTGACCGAACCCTTGCTGAATAATCTGGAAGTGGCGATTCGTGCCTACGACCCTTGCCTGTCCTGCGCCACGCATGCGGTTGGCAAAATGCCCTTGCAGTTGGAACTGGTCGACGTGGACGGCAAGTTGGTGGATAAACTGGTTCGGCACAGCAGCGGCGAATTTATTCACGGCAGCGAATGACTAAACCCATCCTGGTGTTCGGTTACGGCAATCCCAGCCGTGGCGACGACGCAGTTGGCCCTTTGCTATTAGATTATCTGGCCGAGCATCTGGACCTGAGCCATATCGAACTGCTCAGTGACTTTCAATTACAAATCGAACACGCGTTGGATTTGCAAGATCGCGAGTTAGTGGTGTTTGTCGATGCTGCGGTCAATTGTCCCGACAGCTTTGCCTTTACCCCATTAACCCCAACCCAGGACCACAGTTATAGCAGCCATGCGCTGAGCCCGGCCGCGCTGTTGTCGGTCTATGACACCCTCGGCAAACAAGCGCTGCCACACTGCTATTTATTAAGCATTCAAGCCGAAGCATTCGAACTCGGCAGCGGGTTAAGCGAACGCTGCTCGGCCAATTTAATTGCGGCTTGTCGATTTATAGCCGAGTTTCTGAAACAAAGGCCGTCTCGCTAGCTCCCCTCTGTTGCAAAGCGGGGAATGAACAGCTCCAACGCTTAACTTATAGACATCGAAGCTTGTAACCGCCAGCAGCGGCTCTATGGCAATCAGTCCATTTGTTATCGCCAAACACATAAAAAACGGCTGTTTCGAATCGTTAAACTGCTTCAAACGCAATGGGTACAGCTCGTCCTTACAAGGTACGCTCCGAATCTGTTTAATCGTGGATTTTTAGGGATTCCCATACGCCATTCGGGTTTCAACTATACTTACGAGACACCGCCGATAACGCAATACCGGGCGTGAGGCCCGCCCGTTTGCCCTCCGGGACAGCGGAGAGCGAGGCGCTTACAATTGCCAAAAATCAAACTCTAGAGGGTACAACCATGCTGGTGGAAGAAGGCGAGAAAATCAAGGTTCTAGTCAGAGAGTTCTTTAAAAAAGGCCATAAATCCAGTAATAAGCTATACGACGTGGATCTTGCCGGTTCTGCCGTTTTGGCGAATATGAGCGCTAAAGGCATGACCCGATGGCTGGAAGCCGACGAGTCTGCCAAACACAGGCTCAACGGCGCTACGTCACACTTGGAGTTGGCCGAGAAATTGGTGAAGATGACTATTGCGGACCGCTCGGGCAACTGCGGAGAGATGGCAGCCTTGAGCGCTTACTACGCTAAGAAAATCTACAATATCAAGCGCGACTTACTCTATATCGGCATCGTTTACGGCAAAGGCGACCACGCTTTTTGCTTGGTTTCGCAGGAAGCGATCCCGGATACAGCACGTAAGTATGCGTCTACAGCCGATTTCACCAGCCGCAAGATCGCCCAATCCTGGCTAATCATCGACCCTTGGCTAAATACAGTTTGTTACGCATCCGACTACCTGACCAAAAGCGGCGAGAAGCTCGATAAATGGGCGACGGACGGCAAGCGCGTGTCCTGGCATGGCGGGTCTCAAGGCTCCGGTTGGTACGTGCCTAACGGCGAATATAAAACCGAGTTCGGCAAAGCGCCGGTGTTTTTGGACGCTTTCTAGCCGGCCCGCTCTAAATGCAATAGCGGCCAAGCGTATTGCGACGAAATCAACACGTCGTTGAGCTGAATCACCGGTTCTAAATCGGTGTAATTCGGGGGCATGCGGCATGAAAGCGGCCAAAAAATCTTCCGCCGATTCGAACAGAAAATGGCACATCGTGTCGACCGCAAGGATGCGGGACCCGTTGCCGAGAGCTTGCCGAGCCGCTTTTGCCTTGGCGTAATGAACCGATTCAGAGTTTCTTTAACAACGCCGCGCCGCCAATCTCGGTAAACCACTGTGCCGGCATATCATCCTTAAGGGCCACGCCTGACAAGCCGCGTTGCAAGGCCTGTTCACTCAAGTAAGCCAGCTTGGCTGCGGCCGCGTTATAAGATAGACCCGCCGGCGGGCGAATATTGGAGATGCAGTTGCGTTCGGCGTCGGTATTGCCTGGCTTGGGGGCGTAGGTTAAATACATCCCCAAACTATCGGCGGCACTGAGGCCGGGCCGCTCGCCAACGATAATCACAGCCAGCCGCGCGTTCAGTAATGCGCCAATTTCATCCGCCAAGGCTACTCGAGCGTTAGCTACCAGACAAATCGGCCCTATCCGCAATCCGCGCTCGGCATATCCGGCAACCACCGTTTGCAGTAATGCCAAACCGTGATCGTCCACAGCGGTCGAGGACAGGCCGTTGCTGACAATCAAAGCCACGTCGATAGCCTGGGATGCCCGCGCTTCAAGTATTTCATGACTGGATTTTGTCAAACAACGACCAAGATCGGGACGCTGTAAATACTGGGGCCGACTGCTTACGGGGGTCGTCAGAATCAGCGATTCCAACCCCAGCTTTTCCACTTCCCCAGCAAAGATCTTCACATCCCAGACTTGTTGTACCGCATCGCGAGCGCTGGCATGCGCGAGTTGAAAATCCAGTAGTGCCTTGGTCGGTAAGCTACACCCTACCCGGCCTTGCGCAATTCTGGCCTGGGTAAATTGCCGTAAGGTAATCCACGGATCGTTCATTTTTAAGCGCTCGGAAGGCCGTGAAAGTTAGTCAGCAATGGCGTGGCGTTACGCGCCGCGGCCAAGCGGTTTTGACCATCGAATATGCCCATACGCTGCAACCAGGCCTCGAATTCCGGTGCCGGCCGCAAGCCCAATACTTGCCGCAGATACAGCGCATCGTGAAACGAGGTACTTTGATACGCCAGCATCACATCGTCGGCTCCGGGTATGCCCATGATGAAGTTGCAGCCGGCCACGCCCAACAGCGTCAGCAGGGTATCCATATCGTTCTGATCGGCCTCGGCATGGTTGGTGTAACAAATATCGCAGCCCATCGGCACACCCAGTAGCTTGCCGCAAAAATGATCCTCCAAACCGGCGCGGATGATTTGTTTGCCATCGTATAAATATTCCGGGCCGATGAAGCCGACCACGGTGTTGACCAGCAAAGGATCGAACTCCTTGGCGACCGCATAAGCCCGCGCTTCACAGGTTTGCGCATCGATACCGTGATGCGCGTTGGCGGATAAAGCACTGCCCTGCCCGGTTTCGAAATACATCAACTGCTGGCCGGCACTCGCACGGCCCAAGTTTTCCGCCATGGCCTTGGCTTCGCGGAGCATTGCCAGGTCGATACCGAAACTGCGATTGGCCGCTTCGGTGCCGGCGATGGATTGAAACAGCAAATCCACCGGCGCACCGCGCTGCATCAGCTCCATGCTTGTGGTCACGTGGGCCAGTACGCAAGACTGGGTGGGAATTTGGTATTGAGCAATGATCTCGTCCAGCAAATTCAACAAGGTGTGGACGTTGTGCAGATTATCGGTGGCGGGATTGATGCCGATCACCGCATCGCCGCTGCCGTAGAGCAAACCATCCAGAATACTGGCGGCGATACCGCGCGGATCGTCGGTTGGATGATTGGGTTGCAGACGAGTGGCCAAGCGGCCCGGCAAGCCGATGGTGCTGCGAAAGCGAGTAACAACGCGGCAACGGCGCGCCACGGCGATCAAATCCTGGTTGCGCATAATTTTGCTGACCGCGGCCACCATTTCCGGCATCAGCCCGGCCGAGATTGCCGCCACATCACTCTGCTCGGTTAACAGCCAATCGCGAAACTCGCCCACGCTTAAATTCGCAATCGGCGCAAACGCTTGCGCATCGTGCCGTTCCAGAATCAAGCGCGAGACCTCATCCTGTTCCGGCGCAATCAAAGGCTCTTCGATAAACTGCCGCAAGGGCACATCGGCCAAAACTTGCTGAGCAACAGCACGCTCGACTTCGGAATCCGCCGCCAAACCGGCCAACTCATCCGCTGCCCGGCGCGGCGTAGCCTTGGCCAGCAAGGTACGCAAATCGCGAAAATGAACGCTTTTGCCTTGTGCGGTTGCGGAATAATTCATCAGTCAGGCAGCTTACGAACGGGTAAAACCCGAGAATACGACAAGTTTGTGACTATTATGTGACATAGCCGGTGGCAGACCTGCAGTTATGATCGAGTCATTTGCCTGCAATATTTGGCTCGTACCCTAGCGAGAATTCGCTGCCGATCCGAATGGAGAACCGGCTGGCAATCCATAAACACGTCGAGACAACACAGATGACTAGCCTATCCCTCAAGCAACTCAACCGTGCCCTCTATTTTAGTGTTTTGGCGCTGTCGCTGAGCCTGCGCTCCGCTACCTTAGCCGCCGAACCGCTTACCGCCGATGTGTTGATCGTCGGCGCCGGCCTATCGGGTTTGAGCGCCGCCTATCATTTAAAGAAAGCCGGTAAAAGCGCCGTGATTTTGGAAATGAGTCCGCGTGTTGGCGGCCGCATCCGCACCGCTACTTACCCGGACGGCACGCATGCCGAAGTGGGTTTGGAAGAGTTTTGGGAAAATAACCCGGCTATCGAGATTTTCCGGGATTTGCATGTGCCGATGGAAACGGCTTACAGCAGTTTTTCCAGTTTTTATTACCAGGGCAAGCTGTATCCGTTTACGCAAAATACCAATGCGGAGTTTCTGGCATCGGTGCTGGATACCGACGAATTGCAAGCCTATACACGCTGGGACGCAAAAATGGCCGAGCTTTACCGGCAATTGGATTTGCGGCCTTTGCCCGAGGCTATGCTGGCGCTGCAAGAGATTTCCTTCGCCGACTGGATCGAAAGCACCAGCGGCCTGTCGCCCAAGGCCCAAGAATTGGTGCGCATCGAAACCGAACCGGAATACGCCACCTCCTGGCGAAAAATCAGCGCGCTGGACGGCATTGCCGAATGGCATTATTTTTCCGGCGATGGTTTGGCGCCCCGTCATGTGGTTGGCGGCAATCAACGCGCCGTGCGGGCGCTGGCTAATTTTATCGGCCGGGACCGCATCTCGCTGAACCAACAGGTCACCCACATCACTTCCACCGACAAGGATGTGGAAGTACTTACGTCCGACCAAGGCAGTTTGCGGCAAAAGATATTCCGCGCCAAATACGTGATCACTGCCATTCCATTGTTCCGGCTCCAGGACATTCAGTTCATTCCGCCGTTGAGCGCCGAGCGAAAACAGGCTATCCAAACGCAATCGGCCGGCGCCTACTTTACCGCGCACGTCACGGTGGATAAAGCCGCCAGCAGCTTCTGGACCCGCGACGGCGAGAGTATATTGCCGATTATGACCGACAGTCCGCTGGGGGTTATTTATGAGGGCGGATCAAAATCCGGCGCCGATGCGCTGTTGAATTTATTGGTCAGCGGTGCGGACGCGGAGCGGTTTAACTCGCGGATGAGCGATCCGGACCAGATTCAGGAAGCTTTGCTGGCGGCGTTTGACAAACAGTGGCCGGGTTTCCGGCAATCGGTCAAACGGATGAGTTTTTACCGTTACCATCCGCGCGCGATAGCGTCTTGGCCAGTCGGCCGGTCGCGCTTCGATAGTCTGTCTGAGTCGTTAAGAAAACCGCAGGGCCGCGTCTATTTTGCCGGAGATTTTACCGAGGACAGCCACTCCAACGGCGCCAGCCTATCGGCAATACGCGCGGTTAAGGACATTTTGCAAAAACCCGATTAACCCGCGTTTGGCAGTGTAGCGCCGGATCACATCCGCTGCGCATGCGGTCGGTAAATTGCCGACAGTTTCTGCACTTGCCGCCACGCTGTTATACAATATGCAACAAAACCGTCACAATTAAGGTACACCATGTTCTCTCTACAAACCATCTTTGGCAAAGGCGATAAATTTTATGGCTTGCTTGAAGCTAGTGCAGAATCGGCACACGCCTCGGCCAAGGCCTTGATAGAACTGCTAAGCACACCCACCACCCAACAGACATTAGAAAAATTTAAACAGGCGCGGCGCCGGGAAAAGAATTTATTCGGCCAAATCAGCGAGGAATTGGTCAATACCTTCGTGACCGTCCTGGATCGCGAAGATATCGAAGCCCTAAACGGCGCGCTGTACAAGATCCCCAAAGTCGTCGAAAAATTTGCCGAGCGTTATACGCTGGCATCGGAGCGGATCGGCGATGTCGATTTCAACAGCCGCGCTGTCATGCTGGAACAAGCCTGCCAAGTTTTGGAACAAATGGTTGGTCAGCTGCGCAAAGGCATGGATTTGGACGAAGTCAAAAAACTCAACGATCAACTGCAAACGATTGAAGCGGAAGCCGACGAACAGATACTTGAGCTGTATCGCGACGTCTACGCCAACGAAACCGATCCGATCCGCTATCTGGTGAAAACCAATTTGTTCGAGATCCTGGAAAAAGCCATTGACCGCTGTCGCGATGCCGGCAACGTGGTTTACCACATCGTATTAAAAAATTCTTAGTGGCTCCGTCATGCTGACATTGCTTTTGCTGGTCATTCTGGCGGCACTGATATTCGAGTTCGTCAACGGTTTCCACGACACCGCCAACTCGATTGCCACGGTAGTTGCCACCAAAGTATTAACCCCCACCCAAGCGGTGATCCTGGCTGCCGTGACCAATCTGGTCGGCGCCTTATCCGGCACGGCCGTGGCTAAAACCATTTCCTCAGGGCTGGTCGATACCGGCATGGTGACGATTACCTCTGAAGTGTTGATTTGCGCACTGACCGGCGCGATTATCTGGAATCTGATCACCTGGGCCTTGGGCTTGCCCTCTTCTTCCAGCCACGCCTTGATTGGCGGCTTATGCGGCGCAGCCCTGGCCGCGGGGCACAACAATCCCGATGTGTTGATATGGTCGAAAACCGCATTAGTGTGGACCGAAAACAAAGGCCTGCTGTGGAAAGTGGTGATTCCGATGATCAGTTCGCCGATTGCCGGCTTTACCTTGGGCATTTTGATCATGGGTTTGCTGATGGCGATCATCAGCGGCATGAATAGTGCCGGAGGCCTGTTGGGGCAAATTTCGCGGCCGAAATGGATCAATGCTTTGTTCGGAAAGGCACAATTGGTATCCGCCGGTTATATGGGCTTTGCCCACGGCAGCAACGATGCGCAAAAAACCATGGGTATCATTGCATTAGCGATTTTTACCGCGAACAACGCCGGCACGCTGGATCAGTTACCGGGTTGGGCGGAATTCCTGCGTCCGGATGGCGGCGAAAAGGACATCGACACCTGGATCGTTTTTAGCTGTGCTTTGATCATGGCGCTCGGCACGTCGGTAGGCGGCTGGCGCATTATCAAGACCCTTGGCCACAAAATGGTCAAGCTGCATCCGATAAACGGCTTCGCGGCGGAAACCAGCTCCGCAACCATTCTATTGGCCGCCGCACATTTCGGCATGCCGGTTTCCACCACGCATAGTATCTCCACGGCGATCATGGGTGTCGGTTTTGCCAAAAATCCCTATACCCTGAAACTTTCCGTGATCGAACGGATTGTGTGGGCCTGGGTTCTGACGATTCCCGCCGCCGGCGGCATAGCCTGGGGTATGGTGAGTTTATTGCCACTGTTGCAGTAAACCGCTAATTTGACCATCAGCTTCATCATTGACTATGCAAATTCTCCGGGTAATCTGTCGGACGAGGGAAACTAATGTCGTAGAAACCTATTCTTGTAGCCCAGCCAAAAAATCATTAGTCACCCCATAGAAGTAACAAGGCGTTTTCCTAAATGAAAGGTGGCTGAAATGATGAGAGAAATACTGGAAGTCGTAATGCTGTTGGGCTTGATGGGAGGCTTGTTTTTCGTGAAACATGAGTTCGAGAAAGATAAGCAGGAAAGACTGAGTAGCGGCAAACCCGAACCGAGAGAATGAGTTAAGTTAGGGCCAACAGGAAAACACGCTGCCAGGTAACTTAAAGGCAGAGTTAATTCAAAAATGATGAATGCCTGGCTTGCATAACAGATACAGCGTTTTGATAACGAGTTATCTGCGCTTGATCCGGATACTTGCAACGCATCGTCCCGAATCCCAAGTAGCGACTCAGCGATAAGACTGAGACTCATGGCGAAAGTCGTTGAGTTGCCGTTCGTGGTAGTAAAGATCATCCCGAGCCCGGTCTCTGTTACGCCGCAACTGACTTATATCGTTACGAATTCTGGCCCGGTCTTTGTCGTTTAACTTGTTATCCCCCAAGCTGATTTCTTTGCTGGAAAGTTCGTTATCTATCCTATCCAGTTCGGCGCGATCTTTATGCACAGCGTAAGCCGCTGAATGGTAACGGCTGAATACACCGTCAATCGATGGCGGGCAAACATGGCGGTAATCATGTCCTTGCAAACCCTCTTCAAAAGCATTATCGATCCGACAGTATTCTCTTATACCCTGTTCGCGGCCAGCAAAATACTGCGAATCATTCACCGCAACACCGTATTCGGCGCATGCTTTTCGATGATCACTTAGCCGCTCACTGGTCTCTCCAGAACGACCGTCTTGAACCCCTAAACCAAACCAGTCGCCCCGCTTGCAGTCTTGTTGGCTAAGCGTTGCACAGCCGGTAAAAAACACAACACATAAATACCCCGTTAAGCGCTTCACCATGATTTTGCCTTCCCAATAAAGATTCACCCCACCGCCATAACAGCCGCAATTGCTTGAAGCCCCCAAACATCCTGAAACCATTTCAATTAGAACTGGAATCGCTGGAAATTATAGTCAACGTTGAAAATTAGACGAACAGATGCCGGTAATCATCAGCCAAACTAAATCTGTTCATACCGGACTGATTAGGATGGCATGTCGGCCCACAACAAAATCGATTCAGGCCAAAATGCCAATGACTACTACCGGGAAAGTTTGGATGGGTAAGCCGGTCAAAACCATCAACTGAACCCCGTATTAAGAACTGCAACACGCCATGGCCTCTACGTGATGTGTCAGAGGCTGTGCAGTGCGCTATATAAGATTATTTCCAACGGCGGTTGAATGTCCGACCGTAAATAGATAAGCGTAATCGATGCAGCGTGATCATTACCACCCCGGATTCATCGCGATGGCAACCGAATCCAGGGTGCGAAAGATCTTCAAAAAAGACATGGTAACGTTTAAGTTGTAGCTCTGCCGTCATCGTATTTCTGATCCTATTGCTGTGAAGACGTAGCCACTATAGTCTCTAAAATAAAGGACTATTTGATCTACAACAAACATTAGCATAATCCTATATTCTACGCGCCAGCCACTCCCAAACCGGGCATTTTACTTCCGGTGTGAGCATGGTCGATGACCGTCGAGCTCTCAGATCGTTCTAATGAGAAGCCCAGTGCTGGCGAATAGTGTCCGCATGTGCCATCAAATCATTAAACGCTTGAACACAATCTCGATGGTAAGGATGTCTTTTGTTATTCAGCGGGTGGCTCAGGTCTTCCATCAATTCGTTAACCACTTGTTCAATCTCCAAAAGCTCCATCGGCTTCTTATTGAAAAATTCGCTCATTTTTCCTGACTCATGTTTTTATTTATTTGAAGCTTTAGCTTACAAATAGGTTATGACATCAATGTGACAAAAAGCGAGTTCAACTTTTATGCAGAGCATGGCGTATGCAAAAGCCCACCGTAAGCGGGCTCTCGTGTGACGCTATTGTTGTTTTTTCAGACAACCCATAGGACTCAACCCCAGCATTTACAAGGCTTCCGGTTGCCGGTTTGCGCTCCATGTTCAGCCAGTTTTCATCAATCAGGATATTGCAGGCCGCGTCGACTTCGTGCCGGTCTTTCAGTCCGTGCCAGCCCTTGTCATAGACCGCCTTGCAGGTAAACGGACTAGGCAAAGCCTTTGCTTTTATCTTGTCGGCCAATCTTACCGCTGCTTCATGCTCTGGACTCTCAGCCATGGCATAAATCCGCCTTGCGTGGCTTTCCAGATATTTGCACCAATCAACCGCCAGCCGTGCCGCTGCTGCCGATACGTTGCCGCTTGCTTTACCGTCGGCAATGTCGATGCAATGGAATATCAAGGCAAGGCCGGGCATCAATGAACGAAACTTGCCGAAGTGTTCCACCATCAGCGGAAAATTTCAAGCTAGTTGTCGCCTCAATGCAAAAACTCATGCGGCTATATTGCCCTAGCTGGCGGCCTCCTGGATTGTGGTGTTGGACGTGTGTTGCGTATCGGCCCGATCGGGATTGAGATACACAGTATGGACGCGGTTCCAGCGGCGGGTCTGTCGGCTCCAGCGCCGGGGGGTTTGAGCCTTGGCTTGTTCGTACAACGCCTGGCGTTGAGCAAGCAGGGCCTGGTCCAAGCCGGCATGGCGTTGCGCCGGGGTCACGAAGCCGATGGCGCTGTGGCGGTGTTCGTGGTTGTAACCTGAAGGTCATAAATACCACTGCACGAGATCAGCCACCCAGTGCCGGGCGGACGTTAAGTCGGCAAACGGTTGCAACGGGTATGGCGGACGGTATTTCAAGGTTTTGAACAACGATTCCGAATAGGGGTTGTCGTTGCTGACCGCCGGTCTGCTAAAGGACGGCATGATGCCGAGCCGTTGCAGGGTGGCCAGCATCGTGGCGCCTTTCATTGGGCCGCCATTATCCGAATGCAGGACGACCTGTTGGGGCCGCAGGTCTTCGCGCTGATAGATGTCCCGTAACAGCTCGCTGGCCAATTGGCCGCTTTCTGCCTCGAACACCTGCCAACCCACGACCTGCCGACTGAAAATATCCAGGAACAGGTAGAGATAGTAGAACCGGCCTTTGACCGCCGCCGGCAGATAGGTGATATCCCCGCTATAGAGCTGATTCGGCGCGGTGGCCGTCAGCGCCTTGGGCTGGGTACGGGGCTGGCTGGGGCGCTCGCTACGGCGGTGCTTCAGTTGCCTTGCGGCTTTCAGAATGCGGTAGAAGGTCGATTCGGACGCCAGATAAATCCCTTGGTCGGCCAGGCGCGGCACGATTTGGCTGGGCGGTAAATCGGCAAACTCAGCCGAATTCGCGACGACCAAGAGGTGACTCCGCTCCGCATCGCTCAAGGCATGCGACGGCGTATAGTGCCGTTGCGGCCGGCGGTCTTCCGTCAATGTTTCCCCGGCCTGCCAACGTTGCAAGGTGCGCGGGCTCAGGCCCAGTACGGCACAGGCTTGGTCCTGGCGAGCACCGGCCGCCGTGGCTTCGGCGACTGAGTCGACCAGCTGCTGGCGCTGCGGAAGGGAGGTCATTCGACCGCGCCCACCCAACAGCGCCCGCACCTTTTCTTGTGCCCTGTGGGTATTTGCAGGATCAACAAGGCAGCGGCTTCGGCTAGTGCTTTCTCCTTACGCTGGAGTTCGCGTGCCAGACGCTGGTTCTCGGCCTTGAGGCTACGCAGATTCTGGCTTTCTTCGCGATCAGGACGCAACCTGGCTGAGGCGCAAAACTCGCTTTTCCACTGCGCCAGTTGATGGGTAAATACGCCACGCTCCCGGCACCAGGCATTCAGCGCCTCGCCGCTCAAACTATGGCTTTCCTGGAGGGCCAGCAAACGTTCTTCGGGCCGCCAATCTTGAGGCCGCTGGGCGGACTTGGCTGTGACAGGACGGTGATCGGTCGAGGAGGTGTGGCTCATCCAGGTTTTTAGGGTATGTATGCTCAGGTTTCATTCATCGGCAACCGTTTGAATGGATCGGTTGCCCCGGCTGTAGACTTTCGCCAACGCTTGGTCTTTGAATGCATCAGAATACTGCTTTTTGGAACGGCTCATGGTTCATCTCAAATTTCAAAAGGAATGGAAATTTGAGGCGACAACTATTCTGACTCAGGGGGGGTGTATTTCTCCACACCATGTAACGCATTTCAATTTGTCCTGATTGTCTAAATAATCATGTAAAGATTCTGGTAAGGCCAAATTATTAGACCTTGCTAGGCTGAAAAAATTAAGCGGGGCAATATTCTTATACTCAACCGAACCGTTATTATTTATCTTTCTGGCTTTTAGCTCGTTGCTTTCAAACCATTGCACGGCTTCCGTTTGTCGCTCCCGGTATTCATCCCCGCTTAAATCTTGCCACCATTTCGTATTTATATCGGCGGTGTTTGGATTTTCGCCCATTGCCAACAGCAAGCAATCATCAAGGGTAATTTGCTCACGGGATAGCCAGTCATTCCATTTAATGTCACCCATCACATGCCCCCGAAAATCTTGGCGTTCATACTGGCAACCACATTGCTTACATGGCCGTCTGATAAGTGAGCGTACCGCTTCACCATGGCTAGGGTTTTATGCCCTAAGACTACGGCAATCTCGGCCAAACTAGCGCCGTTCATGGCTAAGTAAGACGCGGTGCAGTGTCTTAGGTCATGCCAATGAAAGTCATTAATTTCTGCGGTTTTTAAGGCATTTTCGAAGGGTTTTCTAAGGTCTATCGGCTTGTCGGCGTGAATGGTGCCAGGGAATAGCAAATCTGTATCGAGGCGCCTAATCTTGGCATGTTCCCGTAACAGTTCCAGACCATGACCGGCTAGAGGAACCCGCCGCCGTTCGCCGTTTTTGGTTTCATGAAGAATAATGAAGCCGTCCTTTAGGTTCACGTCCTGCCATTTTAGGCCCATCAATTCACCTTGGCGCATACCAGTAGACAGCGCCAAAATGACACACAGATAAAGCCATTCGTTGCTTGATTGCTGGCAAGCAGTCAAAAACCGCTGGCGCTCGTTGTCATCCAAAAAGCGAACCCGCCCGCGTGACTCTTTCGGCTTTTTAACGTTCCGCATTGGTGAGTCTTCAAGCCATTGCCATTCATTCACAGCAATAGTGAAAGCATGGGACAGGGCCGCCATGTATCGAACAACCGTGGCCGGGCTTCGTGGAGTTCCTCGGTAGGTTTCGCCGCTGGCCAGTTCGTCCCGATACTGCACAATCATGGCCGGGGTTATGTCGGATAGAGTGTAAGCGCCGATTTTGTCTTTCCACCATTCAAGCTGTTGTTTTTGCTTGTCGGCCTGCTTGGGCTTGGTAGGCAATACGTCCTTAACGTATCTTTCAACCATTTCGGCCAAGGTATGCTTTTTGGCTTCGGCTGTTTTGAAGTGGCGTCCTTCCCTAATTGCTGATTCAGTAGCCGCCGCCCATTTCTTGGCATCGGTCAGTCGCTCAAAGGTTGCAGATTGCGCCGGGTAACCTTTCAACCGGACTTTAACGCGATAGGATTTATCGCCGGTGTCAGTGGTGCGTGTTTCGATGGTTGCCATATAACCCCCCCTTGGGGCAATGGCGGTATAATTTGCGGTAGCCATTGCTTAACCCGTTCTGTTAAGTGGTGGTTAGGGTCTGGCGGTGTTGGCAGCACTTCCAGGCCCGTTTTTTTTGCTTCGGTGAAATACTACAACAACACGCAAAAAACAGAAACATATGATAGATAATCACCCGTCCCTATATATAAATCCAATTTAAACAAAATGTTAAAAACAATGAATAAATTAAAGGGACACTATTGGGACAATTACAAATAAAAAGTGGTCAGTTTGGCGACTTTTAACCGGTCTGCAAGTGGTTTGTTTCAGGTGAATTTAGCGGTTTTAGCTGGTGCTAGGTAGGCGCGTTCTTAAGTAGAAATTCGGCCTTTTGTTTTGCGGTTTGTTGTGGCTTTTTATTTTTAAGTGTCCCGCCAGTGTCCCGAACAGGCAAAAAAAAGGGCCTGTATCGCTGCAAGCCCTTGATTTATTTGGCTCCCCCGGACGGGCTCGAACCGCCGACCTAGTGATTAACAGTCGCTAAAGACCATGTTTCCATGTATTTCTGCAGGTTGCAGAATATTCCTAAATGCCCGATTATATTGAACTTTATCACATCTTCCGTTCATGGTTGTTTCATTCTGTGACCTTATGTTGCGGAATTCAAGTGACCACAAAGTGACCACGAAATTATGTTTACTGACAAATCGATCAAAGGACTTAAGGCAAAACCGTCGGCATATAGACTTTATGAAAAAGGGCCCGATAAAGGCTTTGGCGTCAAAGTGACGCCAGCTGGAAGCGTAACCTTTTTTATTCAGTATGCAGGTCCAGATGGTAAACAAAAATTCGCAAGCCTGGGCCGGTATCCATCGATTAGTCTATCTGAGGCAAGAGATAAGTGTCGTGAACTGAGACGGGAGATCGATCGCGGAGTTGACCCACAATCCCGCATTGAGCTGAGACTTGGCAGCGTAGCTGATTTGTTTGATTACTACATCAAGCACATGGTTGATTCAGGAAAGCGAACTTTTGAAAAAGTCGAGGCCGATCTTCATTACAACTGTAAAGACATTTTGGACTTACAAGCTAAAGACGTAACTCCAGCCCATATAAGGAAAATACTTTACACCATTATTTCGCGAGGCTCGAATGTTCAGGCTAATCGGATTCGGTCTTACTTAAGAAGAGCTTTTGAATTAGGGGTTTATCATGATAACGACCCCAAAAACCTATCAAATGATTTTACCTTTCAAATACAAGCCAACCCGGTTGATGCAATTCCAAAGGATACCAGTGCCGAAGTTGCAGGAGAAAGAGCCTTATCATTTGCCGAAATTAAAGTCCTTTGGAACGAAACATGCCTTCATGAGCAATTCCATCTAGCTACAAAACTACTACTCCTATATGGCTGCCGTTCTTGGGAGCTCTGCGGCGCAATGAAACATGAGTTTGATTTTGAAGCCATGATTTGGAGTGCCCCGCCAGAACGCGTGAAAAACGAACGCTGGCTGATATTGCCTATTACTCCGTTGGCTAAAAAATTACTTAATGAATTATGGCCATATTCTGGAAACTCTGACTATCTTTTTCCAAGCCGATATAATGAAGAAAAACCGATACACAAAACATCTTTGGCGCACGCAATAACTCGAATAAACAGCATAGATACTTTTACACCGAGAGATTTAAGAAGAACAGTAAAAACTCGTATGGGAGAAATTGGCATAGAAAAAAGCATTAGAGATAGGATACAAAATCATGCTCTAAATGACGTAAGCTCAAAACATTATGATAGATATGATTATCTACAAGAAAAACGAAGCGCTTTATTAAAATGGGAAAATCACTTAATCGAGTTGAATACTCATAAAAATACGTTCAGTTGATTTTTATTAGATCGACAATAAATTAGCCATTAATTATTTTTTGATTTAATTCAATCAATGAATTTTATTCTTTTTTCCTGCCATACCGAAAACTCCAGAGGACGCAAGCCAAAACGGATAGCATTTCCTGCATGTAACGTTTTGAGTTCGTTTTGTATCAAAATAATGAATTTCTGCTTGTCTTCCTGGGACACAGAATTTGGAATGCCTGCCAAGATTGATGCTGCATCTGTCGCCAGTCCATCCCGGACAATGGCTCTTATAACCTCGGCCAGTTCGTTTCGGTAACGTAATCTAACGATGTCCGGCGGCACGAGCTGCTGTTGCACGGCGACGTATTGCTGACAGGAACGCTCGTACGCCCAGATATAGACATCTCTTAACAATTCAATTCGATTCAGCTCGTAGACGCCGAGGACTGCATCCACATAAGCCTGTTGCGGCACGTCGATAAAGGACAGAGGACAGAGATTGTGTTGAATCAGCGGAATATTGGCTGCCAACCGCGAAACCCGTTTGTTGACATCTTCGAAAGGCTGCAAATAGGGCAAATGCACCATCAGGAAAAACGATTGTTCAAATGGATCGGCAATTTCCGCCGCCATGCTTATGACAATCCCGAACAATTCCTCAATCCGCTGCGGCATCGCAATCGGCAAATAAACACTGCCGCCGATATCGACCGCCCGATTACGCAGGCGACCACAACTCATTGGGTCCGCCAACAAACCATCCGATAAAAAAGCATGTAAGGCAACGATGGTTTCGGCCGTAACACCGGCATGCTCGGTATCGCGTACCAAATATTCAATGGCCGACTTATGATTGAGGATCATCTGGGTTTCCATGACATCCTTGCCTTCAGCCGCCTGACCGAACTCAATCAAGCGTTCAGTATCCAGTCGACTGTAGGTATTGTCTTCCAAGCGGGAAGAAGCCCAAGAAAGGTCGATGAGCAGGCGATTCAGAATGTCACGGGCAAACGTTCCTGCCGGGGTTTGCTCAGACGGCGACCTGCCCAAGGTATGTAATTGTTCGCGTAAACCAGCTGATAAGTAATAGGTGTGGTTTGGATAGTACTGCCCCAGGAAATCCGGTTGGTAGCTGACGGGTAAAGTGGACCCCGAAATCCGGACAGTAGTTTAAGCTATGCCCTGACGGAAAATAATAGGCAGGAAATGAGCGAAAGCAAACGGAAGATATTTACCGGGGCCCAAAAAGCCAAGGTTGCCTTGGAAGCGGTTAGAGGCACGAAGACGATCAATGAAATTGCCCAAGAGCACGGCGTGCATCCCACCCAGGTCAGTCAATGGAAAAAAGAATTGCTGGATAATGCGGGCAGCCTGTTTGAAGGTAAGCGCGGGCCGAAACCGGTCAATGCGCAGAATGATCCGGACCGATTGTATGCGAAGATCGGGCAACTGAATATGGAACTGGACTGGCTTAAAAAAAAGTCTGGGATCAGCCTGTAGAAGAGCGTCGGACCTGGATAGCACCCGCTGACGAGCTAGCGTTATCCACGCAATGCCAGTTGCTCAAGGTCACGCGTTCTGTGGTGTACGAGCAGAAAAATCGTTTGCTGAAAGCCGTAGATGAAGATGAATGTCTGTTGCTGCGCTTACTTGATGAGGAATATACGCGGCACCCTTTTTATGGTTCTCGGCGGATGACGAAGTACCTTTGTGGCTGCGGACAGGTGGTGAATCGCAAGCGGGTTCAGCGCTTGATGCAAACCCTCGGATTGGCGGGGATGGTTCCCGGCCCCAATACCAGCAAGCCACATCCGCAGCACAAGATTTATCCGTACCTGTTGAGGGGCGTCGACATCATCCGCCCCAATCAGGTGTGGAGTACCGACATCACCTATATTCGGTTGCCTCGCGGCTTTGTCTATCTAGTGGCGATCATCGACTGGTACAGCCGCAAGGTGCTGTCATGGCGATTGTCGAATACCATGGATGCCGGGTTTTGCGTGGACTGTTTGGCAGAAGCCATCAAGGCCTACGGAACGCCAGAGATATTCAATAGTGATCAGGGATCGCAATTCACCAGTGACGCTTTCACCGGCGTACTGATCGAGCACGGCGTCACGATCAGCATGGACGGACGAGGCCGGGCCCTGGACAATATTTTTGTCGAACGGCTATGGCGAACGGTGAAATACGAAGAGGTGTATTTGAAACAGCACGGTAGCCTGCAGGAATTGTTGATGGGCTTGACTCGCTACTTCATGTTTTACAACGAAGAGCGGCTGCATCAATCGTTGGGTTACGAAACGCCAGAAGTGGTGTATCGGACGGCTGCGGGCGGTGGCGCCAAGATTGTGGATAAATTTAACGAGGCGATGGAAGCGTCAGCTCTTGTGTAGAAGTATTGGGACAGCGCCATTCAGCTGGAGTGTGAACAGGGCTCTATCTTAAACTCAGTCATAATTTGTCTGGACAATGGGGTCCACTTTAGGGAGGCCTTTGAGTTCGTGGTTGACGAATAAAGAACTTGATCTCTTCGCCTTCAAGCGAAATGGGAATGTAAACTTCGTCAACGCCTGCCGGTTTGAGTCATCCACACCATCAACTGTGGCGATACCCGTACCAGGCTTTACGACTTTATACTTCAGTGCTCGTCCATCACCTTCGCTAACAATGCGACGCTCTGCCACCAATGTGGCCAATCGACGTTGTAAAGTGCGGCCCTTAATTTCGAAATCTAGCCATTGCGCAATGTCTTTCGCGCCAATACCTTCGGGATATTGAGCAATCAGCTTTTCGATTCGTTCCAGCTCTTCTGATGGCACTATTTTTGGCATGATTTGATTTTTGGTGTCGCGATTAGTTTTAATGCGCCATTTAATATGTCATTAAACCAAAAATCGCGCCATAAAAACATCCTGGTTGCACATTTAAACTTAATCCAACTTCAGTCCGCTCCAGTCATCACGCTCCGTACCGACCGCAAGATCAAGCAAGGCCAAATTCAGAGGACCAGCGAAAAACCACGAAAAGAGCGGTTTTTCGAGCGTATAGAATTTTTGGCAACGTCGTAAACTCGCATCAAGACCATTACGGCGAGCTTGCGATGTGCAATATTCCTTCAAAAAATCTTAAGCTTCAGTTTCCATTTCAAAATGTTGTTAAGCATTTTCGGATTGGCATGATTGTCGGCTTTTGCATCATCAGCCAACCCATGGAATCAATGGCTAATGGAGCCATTCAAATAAACAGCAGCAACCAACAGTCTCCTGGTTCAAAAACCACATTACGGAACACGCTGTGGGGCCAAGTTGCTCGGAGACATGGCATTGACCCCTACATTCTCTATGCCGTTGCGCTCACCGAATCGCGAAAAAACGATGACCAGAATAAAGTCATACCCTCGCCCTGGGCCATCAATAACGCTGGCAACGCCTATATTCCTGGCAGCCAGCAGGAAGCCGAAGCATTGCTCAATCAATTGATGGATCAAGGTAAACGCAATATCGACGTTGGCATGATGCAAGTCAATCTTCGGTGGCATGGCCACCGTGTTGCGAAACCAGAGCAACTCTTGATACCAAGCACCAATCTCGAAATCGGTGCAAGTGTACTCTCCGAGGCCATCCAATCAGTGCCTGGCAATCTTGCACATGGCATAGGCCGATATTTCAGTTGGAAAAATGAGCCGGCAGCCATCCAGTACGGACGGAAAGTTATTGCCCTGGCAAATCAAATTCGCGCAATTCTTTAGCCAATCGAGGATTGCAGAATGGATGAGAATCTCTACAAACTCAATCTCGACTACCTCATTGTCGCTCAATCCTTAATTTTTTCCGGCAGCGAACAGAAAGCCATGTTCTGCTTAGGCTTAACGACCGAAGCGGTTTCGTTACTCCGAAAGATGCCACTCGCACAATTAAAAAGCTTGGCTAGAAGTGATTGCCTGACCTTTGTCCCCCGTTTCAATCCTCATAAATGGAGCAAATTTCTAAACGTCGAAAAAAATGAAGATCCCAATGCACTCGACGCACGAACCATCGACCTTCTGATGCTCTTGTCTGCCCACCCACCTGAGTCATGAGCAACCATTGCCCATTTGCTACTCGGCTTAAAGATCAGTATTGGGCTTATCAATTGCTGAAACGAAGATTACGCACAAAATTTGCCGGCCGGGTCATCAAAACCCTTCGACAGAAAGACTTATGTAATCTCTACTTTTCCCTACACGGAGAAAGTCCGGTCGCTGGCCTAGTCCCTAGCATCCTAGCAATGCCACAGTCACGTGAGTCGTTTCTTTACATGGCGCTATTTGCATCAATCTATCGAAGCGCTTGCTCAAGTGCTATCTCCGCCGAAATGGACCTAAACGCCCTAGTGTTTGCCTGGGATACTTTTTGTGCATTCTATCCAAGCCATATTCAAGAACGCCGACCGTTTGGCCGCATACGGCCAGCAAATTTCGATGAAGCCTGGATTATCACCGAAGCACTGAGAGACGGACTTGCCGAATTGCCTTACTGTACGACCTGCCATACGCCCTATCTAATCATTCATGGCTGCAAATACCCGCAGATCTGTCAAATGTGCGTGCTAAACCAAATCCCTAAGACCAGAATGATTACCTAAGAATTGATCCTAAAAACAGCGTTGTCGTGGCCGCATTGGGGGCGATTCATTATCCGGGCAGCTCATCATCCAGGGAGATAACTTTATGCACCCATTTCAATTCAGAGGACTATAATCCACCCATTCAATCTTCCTATGAAATCAGGCTATGAAAACAGTGAATGTCAGCGGTCTAAAGAACAACCCTAGCGAAGCGTTGCGTATGGCTCACGAGGATATGGTTCTGGTCATGAATAGAAACGAACCGGATGCCGTGATGGTTGGCCTCAAATCCGCCAAAATCATTGGTATGCCGGGTGTGCGTAAAGCCTTGGCAACTGCCCTTTTTAAAGACGGTAACTTGTCACTTGCCCGATCCGCCAAACTGGCCGACATCCCTTTGGCCAGTTTTATTACACACGTCTCGCGTCTGGGCATTCCCGTCATCGATCAAACGGCCGACGAAGTTGAGGACGATTTGGATACCCTGGACCAGTGGCTAAACCAAGCCTGAACGCTGATGGTCAAAGAGTGATTGTCGATGCCAGTCCATTGATCGGACTGGCGTTGGTGGAGGGTTTAATCTGGCTGCCCCAGTTATTTGGCCAGGTTTTCGTACCCGAATCGGTTAAACAAGAAGTTTTACCCGGCAAATCGGCACCTGGTGAACAATCGCTGGCTCACGCATTCGATTCAGGTTGGTTAACGGTATGGCATGAATCCATTACACCTTGTTTAGACATTGATCTGGACGCTGGTGAAACGGATTGCATCAACATCGCACTATCGTCACCCGAAAACTATTTGCTGATCATGGACGAACGTGCCGGCCGGGCTGTGGCCAAAGAATATCAACTGCAGGTCGTCGGTACGGCCGCCGTCATTGGCTTAGCCAAGAAACGAGGTTTGATTGTGTCGGCTCGAGCCGCTTTTGAAGTCCTGCACCGTTCGGATTTTCGAATTTCGGCTACGGTAATCAACAAAATTCTGGCGAGTGTCGGCGAGTAATCGAATCGATATGCAGGCTAATTTTCTTTGCCTTATGAAAATGGCTTTGATTTAAAACCGACTTGGAGTGTTAGTTCATTCGCGGTAGGATTATCAAAGCGTTTTAAGCATGGAGAACACTATGCCGACACAGTCATCACTCTCAGATCGGTTCAAACGACCCAGCCAGTCGATTCAAACCCGGTCAAATCACTCGATGTTTAATGGCCATCATGCAACGGTGGATTGTCCTGAATGCCACCGGATCATGGTGCCGCGCGTCATTACCTATTACGGACAACCAACAAAATCGATTTGCCCATTTTGCGGAAGCACTTTTGCATCGTTCCCATCAGGTTTTACACGATTTATCCAATCCAGATACTCAGATGTTCTTTCCTTTTCAGTTCTTCAAAAACTGGTAACCATAACGATATGTCTTGTAGCGCTATGGTTTGTTGCTGACTGGGGAAACCTCTCAGATAACGTCAGTTTGTTTGCAGCATTTGGGACTGCGTTCTTTCTTGCCATGACATTGGCTGAATTAGTATTTCAGGGAATTGAGCGTACGGCGGCCAAGTTTTTTCATCGAAGTAATTATTATTGGGCGATATTGGTACTAGTTTCGATGTTTATTACCCATGAGTATCCATCGGTAGCTGGCTATGTCGCTCTATTTTTCTTTATGATTATTGCTCGTGGTTTTGTTGCTGCCTTTATCCTAGCTCGGAAAAAAACAGTAAAATCCACGTTTCAATAATTGATCAGCCCACGGGCTCGATTATATTGTCCTATCTGGTCAATCAGATCCTGTCTGTTTTGCCCAGCAGCACTTCTCAATAAGTTAGCGATATTATTGCCATCATTTTCACCTTCTTCATTTATCATCCGCTGCTTCGCCTCTCCCAATCCACCAGTGTTTTCACTACTCACAGCGATCCCATCAAAGGCTTCAAACATAGCAGCGCGATAATAAGCTTGTTGACTCGATGTCAGCTTGTCGGCAACTTCATTGACTCTTTGATCAGCCCAGGCTTGCGTAGCTTGAGCAAATCCAGGATAGGACTGGGATGCTGCGTGTTTAAAAGCATCCCATTTTTCAGCGCCTCTTGACCGCGCTTCATCATAACTATTATTGAATTGCTTCAAGTACTCCTGCCCAGCAGCACCCATTGCTTCAAGATTTTTAGCAGTACTGTAGACCCCACCACCAATGTAGTTGTAAGACAACTCTGCGGCAGAAGGCATGTCATTGGCAGTTGCGGCAATTGATTGCCTAAAGTGAGCTGCTTTGACATTCGCCAATTGC
The DNA here is from genome assembly GCF_014850975.1 of Methylomonas fluvii. Taxonomy (GTDB): domain Bacteria; phylum Pseudomonadota; class Gammaproteobacteria; order Methylococcales; family Methylomonadaceae; genus Methylomonas; species Methylomonas fluvii. Next base: position 845,549 of record NZ_JACXST010000002.1, read on the forward strand.
CCAAACCCTTCACTTGAATTTTGTTCACGCTCTGCCAGATTGCGATCATGTTGCGCTTCGATACTTGCTTCACCGCCGGCAATTCTCCCCGCTGCAGAGTGAATCTGTATTTGTGCTCGTTGATTTAGCGATTCGGTTTCAACGCGTGGGTCTTTAAGCTGAGCCTGTTCGACTGATGCCCGAACCTTGCCTGTTTCCGGTGCATTGGACTTCAGGGATTCGTTCTGGCTGGCATTCCAGCTTTGATCAGCTTGTGGCGCATTAAATGCATCACCGAGCAGTTGATAACCCGATATTTGCGCCTGGTGCGATTGTTGATCATCCAGCGTGCGGTAACTGGGTGACGAAAAACCGGTCAATAACGACATCCCGGCGGCGGCATAGGCTTGATCGGCATCGCTAATCCAACTCGCCGCTTTCCATTGCGAGGCCAACCGCTGCGTATCGCCGCGCAAGCCGTATTGATCCAGCGTGCGATCCAGACGTTCCATCAAGCCAAGATCATGCGCGATTTTGTATCCCGTTTCCGCCGCGCCGAAACTGGCTTGAATTCCGAATCGTTGTTGAGCCGATAGAGTTTGTTGATAGGATTCACTGGCCGATACCGCATCGGTTGCGCTGTGTTGCAGCGAAGACAATGATTGATGTTGCAAGCCCATGGATGCCACATTCCGGGTTCCGGTTTGCGCATCCAGTGCCAGGCTTTTCGCCAACCCCGCTTGATAGCCCTGACTGTCGTTGACGGTTTGACTGATGTCGGCGGCAATGGCGTCAGACTTGTCCTGACTGACTTTGAAGTCGTTTTGCAAGCGGCCAGAAATTGCGCCGCTGAGTTGGTCGTTACCGAGTTTGGCGCCGGCGTTGGCACTGCCGGCCACCAACGCCGAGAACTGATCGGCGGAAATCCCGGTATCGGCATGTTTCTTGGCAAAGGCTTCACCGAACTGACGGTTATAAGCATCGGTATAACTGGAACTGCTGGCAATTTGATTACCCAGCGAACGGCTGTCAAATGCATCGCTGGTGATGCTGGCTGACTTCGAAGCCGTCGACGACACGCTGTGCATGAAGTTACTGGTGGCTTGTTCAGAAGCGCTATAAGCCGACGATACCGCAGCACTCATGTCTTTGCCTGCGGTAAAGGTCGGCAGCACTTTGTCGACGCCGGTTTGCGTGACCGCAGACAACGGACTGTATTGATGCTGCGCTTGGGCATTCAATACCGGCGCTGGGCTGATCATATCCGGCGTGGCGATTTTTTCGTTTACATAATCGCCGCCGTCCATTCGTCCCAGGAAATGAGTCGCTGTCACCGCGCCTCGGTAGATCAGCATCAAAGTGATCGCCGGCGTGGATGCCGCCAGCATGCCGCCGATCGACAGCCATTGCTGCAACTCCATGTCCAGCTGGTAAATGCCCATCATCGACGGCAGGTTGTAGGTGGCCGTGGTCAGTGCAGCCATTTTGCCTGCGGCCGACATCTGGATGAACAAATTGATTACTGCCAGAATCGGCATCCACAATTGGATCCACAGCAGCATCAAGAAGTAGCCGATATTCATCCGGATACCGACATTGCCCAGCATCACCACAAACGCCATGATCGGTGCGATGGCATAACTCAAACCTTCGATAAACGCCATCATGGGCCGGACGATCTTGGCAAACAGGGTTTGTTCGGCCGCCCACTGGGTATTGCGTTGCTGAATGGCTTGCTCGACCATGGCCGCTTTGTTCCAGTGCAATCCGTCTTCATGCCGGCCGATCACGCCTTTCTCGAACATCGGCATGATGGCCGACATCAGCATGTAATCGGCGGCATCGACCACGCCGGGACCCGCCAGTGCATCAAACGCATCCTGGATTTTCGGCACCGTGTCGGCTGCCGCCGGCACACCCAAAGTCGGTTGCAACAACCCTTCCAGCGCCGTCGCGAAATTACCGGTGGCCACCACGCTCAAATCCGCCCAGGCATCCGTGCAGGTTTTGGTTTGCGGTTGGCCGCCGACATAGATTTGGGTCATGTAGATGTCGGAATCAAACCTTATCGCATTCAACGGATCGGCATCACGCAAAATGGCATCTACTGATTTCTGGTTTAGATCGACACCTGTTAAGGTGCATTCGCGCACGTAATTAGCAAATGAGGTTTCCATATCGCTGCCAACATTCGGCACATTGGCCGCGCCTAAATTCACCCGCGACAACAGATTCTTCCGCACTGCCGTCAAAGTCTGCAAACTGTCGGCAAAGCCATTGCCGGTCATCGACGGTGTGCCAAAGCCTTGTTCGAACAAGCGTGTGGTGCGATAGCCCATGTTCGACATGACGCTACCGACCACCGCCGGTCCAATCGGTACGTTGTCGACCACCACCACGCTGCCCGTATAGGCATCCTCAATCGACACCCGCACCGACGGCGCATACAACATCAGCCACAAAACATACGCCAACAATAAATCCTGATAACGAATGCCGCGACCGTCCCATTGCAACAAGGCTCTAAGCATGACGATGATCACACCAATCAAACCACCCACGGCAGCGGCGGTGCGGTAATCGCCGGTACCGGAAATCATCGCCACGGCATTCAGTACGGCTTGCAGATAGGCGGAATCGCCTACGGAAAAGATTTCAAACATAGGAGATGGCCTTCAGATAAATGAGATGGACTAAGGTGTCGGCCAAGCTGTACCAGAAGCCGGTAATTGCGCCACGGTGCCGTAATGTTTGGGCTTCACGGTATTCATCAATTGCTGATAGAACGCCATCAGGGTTTGCGGATTGCCATAACGGCCGGCGATGGTGACGTACTCGTCTTGAATCTGCTCTCGGGCATCCTTCAAGGCATCCATCAGCAACTTAGCGTACGCATGGTCGTTCATGTGCGCCGCGGTTTGTACGGCATTCAGTAAATCGTTGACGATTAGCTGCGCCAGTTCCAGGGCAATCACCGGCGCCGCTTCTTCAGCCCACAGTTTGGCAATGCCGGCGTCTTCCCGTGCCAAGTTATGGATCATACCGCCGATGGCATCTGGTACGGTTTGCATGAAGGCTTTTTCGCTGTCGGTGATCTGGCCGCTGTTGGTGGAGAATTTGTAGATCAAGCCATTGCCGGTATTGGCAGACCCAAGCAGAATCTCCATCACCCGCTGCTTCAAGCCGACCAGATTGACGTTCTGGACAATGGGTTTCAGACACTGATCGGCATCATGGCCATCACTGCAGGTGTACATCCTGACGGTTTGATAGCTGTTACCAGCGTCGTTGCCGTGCATCAAATCCTTGATCCGCAACACCGGCGGCGGCGCGCTGATGGCATTGTTCTCGCCTTTGCCGTCGGGCGCGGCTTGCGGGGCATCGACGATCACCGTACCGGAAATACTCATCGCCGCTTCCAAAAGGCTATTGCCGCCGAAACGGAACCAGCCGCCGGCATTCTGATTGACCAAGGCCCGCCAGACTAAATTGCCCTGGATGATCTTGGTCATATCCGTCGGGTCATTCTGTTTGATCTGCTGTAACGGATCGCCCAAGGTACTGGTATTGGTCCAACTGGAAAACACATCCGAAATGCCTTGGGTAAACGAGGCATTGGACAGATTGGTTTTGCTTTGCAGATCGAAGGCTTTGACCGTGTCATTGACCAGGCCCTGCGCCAAACGACAGGAGTTGCTGAACATCTGGTTCATTTCCTGGATTTTCTTTTGCAGGTCGGTCATCACCGACGCACACCAGGGACACATGGCACCCACGGCCAACTGAAATGCATAACCCGCCGCATTGCCGGCCACGTTGCGCATCAATTGCACAAACTGGTTAAAGTTGATGAAACTGAAACTGCCGGCGAACAAATCGATACCCCCGCAGCCGGCACTGAACGACGGCGGCACAAACGACACCAGATTGGTGTTGGTGATGCCATTGCGCGCCACCAAACTGCCGCCGGTAATCACGCCGCGGCGCTGTCCCAAGTGCGCGGTTGGGGCCGTGAAGTTGGTCATGGTACCGAACATGCTGTCCATTTCCTGTTGCAGGTCGGCATAGGCTGGAACGGCACTCTCAACCAACAGAATCAACACTACGATCTGACGATAGCGTAATCGAAACGTAAACGACGTCATGGCGTGTTCCCCCTTTGCGCACTGCGTTGCAATGCCTGGATCAGTGACAGTGGATCTTGAGTGACCGCAGGGCTGATGCTACCGGCGGCCGGTAACAACATCGGTGTGTTACGGATGCCCTGAGTGGTTTGGTATTGCGAGGCATCGATCCAACCGGCTTCCTTGGCGGCCAGCAAAATCCGTCCGGTGACTTCTTCCAACGACAACGCGCCTTGCGCCAACGGCACAATTTGCTTGGGCGGTTTCATCAGGAACAGCGCCGGGGTTTGCTCGACACCCAACATCGCAGCCTGACCGTTATCCCGTTTGAACTGACTGAAAAAGCCATTCGGCATCGGCGAACCATCCAGCGATACCGGATAGATTTTGAAACCGTAGGCGTTTTCCAGCATGGCCAGAATCGGCGCTTGCACATGGCAATAAGGACAATCGGAACGAAAGAAAAACAAAATGCCGGCTTGAGCAGCAATCGCTTTCAAGGCTCGTTCGGCCACCACGCTGGCCTGATGATTGGCTTCATTGGCCGCATAGGTAGCCACCGGACGGCGCACGGTTTCATCGAGTTGCGGATCTGACATCACCACGTAGCGGGCGGCATTGGTAAAGCGCTCTGCTTTGTCCATCATCACCCGTTGCAGGTAATAAAACGCGGCCACATTCTCGAGACTCGGATCGTCAATGGCCTGGTTCAGGTAATGCTCAAGGTTTTGCTTCAACCAGGCCGAGGATAGCGGTTGGGGTTCTGCAGAAGTCGGTGCTTGATTTTGGGTTTCAATTTCAGCCTGAACGACGCTGGGCGGTTTGATGTCAGGTTTGGGCTTTTGCTGATCGTCTTGAATTTCGGGTTGGGCATTTTTAACCGGCTCAGGCAACACCTCATACCAAAACCAGCCGCGCTGTTTGTCGGCGAAATAGGAAACTTCGGACGTGTCGTCCTTACCCATCGCCAGAGAGGCTCTGAGACACAAGCTCAAGATGATCGGTAAAGAAATGGCATTTCGGTTCATCGCGCCATTGTCCGTCAGATCTTCCCAGCGACTTTTGCAGCTGACGACGAAAACGCCATCAGCTGCAAGATGGCTCGAAAAGCGATCGCAGAACGTGACCGTAACGGCAGACGATCGCAAATTCGGCGTCAACTGCAATCGGCATCCCATATCGGTTGCCTAAAATGCCGGCGTTATTGCGAACGGGCGATGGCCCGCAAATACTAATAGGAAATCGACTTTCGATTTGCCTACGCTAGTAGGGAAACATGGCAACGGTAATCGGCCTGAAAACCGAAGTTATTTCCTAGGTAGGCATGAGTCACGCCGTTTTGCCAAGGCAATGCCTAAATGAACCATTCAGAAAATGACAGTGATATGCCTACTTCGGTAGGCATTTAAGGTGCAAAACCTATGCACTAAGGCGCTTTCCATGGCTCGCAATGAACAGAAAATCCCGTTAGGCATTGTTCATGCCTATCCCTACAGTTAAGTAATAGGAAAATTCATGTCCAGCGAACAACCTGTCAACAGTCAGCTCAATCTTACTGAACAACACCTGCTGCATTGGATCGAAACCCGGTGCGATCATCTCCAGGCGCAAGCCAAAGTATTGGTCGATGATTATTGGCGCCAAATGAAAAGCCAGCGCCAGAAACACAGCAAAAGCGAATCGGGCCGAATCGGCGTCCGCATCCGCTGCCGAGAAAACCAACGCGCATTCAGCATTGAGTGGTATCGCATGGCCACGTTGCGGCAAAACGGTCAAACCAAGCCAATTGCGCAGTACGTTAAGAAAGGCCGTGGCTATCGTTATCCGCTCGGCAACCTGCTGAAGGGCGAACCCGCCTGGGAGACGGATTTAGTCGAAGAACTGGAAACCGAGTTTGCCCATATCCGGCAACAGCTCGATCGATTGGGAAAAATTCGCGATGCGGTGCAGCGTTATTGCAAGGTACTCGATGCCAATGACAAATTCATGGGTTGAGATGGCTAAATGACAATCTTTGCCCCGATAAACCAGAGAGCATCATGTTCCCCGATTGTTAAGGGTTGTCGGATGCCTTCTCATCATTTGATGATAAACCTGTGACCACAAACCTTGGTGGGCAGGCGTCGGACAACCCTTAACAGATTTGCTCCTTCGGTTTGCACCTTGATTAAACGTCAGCTATCGAATAAGACGAACTCACAGTATCGGCCACAAGCGGTCATTCCCATGAAGCCGAAAATTTTTTTGGCATCGCTCTAAAGCGGCCATTCATGTTTTTGGCCGTCAAGCATCAATCTGCTCAGAAATTTCCAAAGCATCATCTACTTCGATCCCCAAATATCTAACGGTATTTTCCAGTTTGCTATATCCGAGCAGTAATTGCACCGCCCGCAGGTTTTTAGTTTTTCGGTAAATCAGCTGCATGACGATTGCTCTCGACTGCACACGAGAACCTTGAAAAACATCCGGTAAACCTTGTGCCGTTTGCATAAACGTTCGCACATTGGCGGTTTGAGTAATCGAATGCCACATACCCAACTTCACCGTCCACCCGACAGATTAAGATTGGGCGTTTCACTGTCCTGAGATGCACTATGACCAGCCGTCAGGCGTTCCATCGGACTCATAGCTCGCGTATCGATGCGGATACCCTGGCCTGAGCGCGACAGACGACTTTCAAGTTGCTGCATTTGCTGCTGCAGTGTTTCCTGGTTACGAAGAATCAATTGCAATTGCTCCCCCAAAAACTCGAAATGAATTTGGAAATAACGTACTGCAGGAAACACCTCGGCGGCCTGTTCGGCAGAGCCCCTCATCGGAGGTTCAAGCTGAGTTTTTTTATTGGGTTTGCGCATGCGTGTTCTCCCTGATTTTTATTATGGATACTACGAGATCGGTTGCGGCGAGCTGGTGTCACGTTGTCGCCTATCAACACCCATCCGGTGGCGGCTTGCAAATCTTCCGCAGCCAATCTCAAGCTGAGAAAATCAGAACCGGTCAGCTTCGCCTTGATCGGTGCGCCTTGCGGACCGCCGCTGGATTGTCCGTAAATTGATACCTCCGAAGGGCCTATGACCTGACGTAACGATGGTTCAATGAGCGACAATATGTCAGGCAACTTCCGGCCATTCGGAGTGAGATAGACCCGCATTTCACTTGGAGGAATTGCCACGACAGTCTGAAGTTCATTAGCCGTCAACGATGCGCGCACCCGTGCATCCATGGTGCAGAGGGGAAAAAGGATGGTTTCTCATTTGAATTGACGAGCTGCATTATTATGTTTAGCACTGCGTTCCACCTTTACCTTCCGTTTTTGCAACCAGCGGATAGCACCGGTGACATAAAGCAGCAATGGTACCAATCCGGTAATTGCGATTATGGAACGTCCGATGACTCCGAACGCTTCACCGTTATGCAAAGGGTAAAGCCACTGCAAAAAAACATCTCCCGCTGCATCGTTTACCGGATCACGTTCCAGCATTATCTTGCCGCTGTATTGATCGAGCCACAGCATTCGTCTCGAGCGCGTCCGGTTAATCTCCTGCGGCGCCCGCTTAACAACACGATAGAAACCGTGCAGGTCTTGCGGGAAAATAATCATTTTGTATTCACCATCCGGAAAATACTTATCCGTGATAGCGGCGACTTGATCCAAGCCAATAGGCGATAGTTTCTCGCCGGGTTCCGAAATTACTTTCGCTGTGTCGGGCTTTATTGGCGAAAATAGTTCAACCAATCCAGCCACATGAATGGGAAACACCAAATAAAGGCCGGAAAACAGTATGACTATCAGCGGAATAGAAAAATAGAAGCCAAACGTTTTATGTAGATCAAAATTGAAACGTTCGGCACTGGCCTTACGTTTGATGGTTAATGCCTGTCTAAGTTTCCCTGGACTCGGCCACCAGAGAATCAGGCCGGTCAATAATGAGAACAGTAAAAAAAGCGCGACAATGCCGACAAACGTGCGCCCCACTTCACCTAAAGCCAGTGTGTAATGAAAACGCACAAAAAAACTCATCAAACTGCCTCGCCAGGGATCGCCTGTATCGAACATCAGACGTTGCCCGAGGACGTTGGCATTGTAGGGATTCACGGATACCTGATGCCATTCGGTTTGTCCCGGCGCCTGTGCAGGTAGGCTGTAGGTAACAGCAAACGCTTCATTCGGTTGACTTGGAAATACAAAAGCATAGGGTTTGCCCTGCCTAGGAATAACTGACTTGGCTGCCGTCGCAATTGCCTCCAAAGGCCGATAAGTTGTTTGCCCGGCATCGCTGTGCAGTTTCATAAGAGTCGGATTGAGCATGGCATCGATTTCCGGCTTGAATACCGCCAGACTACCCGCCAAGCCACTCAACACAAATACCACGCCGGCGAACAAGCCGATATAAAGATGCACCTTCAGCCAGAGCTTACGGCGGGTTTTAATGCCGGGTAAGAAATTGTGATTGGATTTTGAAATCATGATTACTCTGAAAGTCACGCGTCAACCGCTTGAGACCCTAACAACAAAACAGCGTTGACTTTTATTGGCCGGGGCGATTGCTCTGCCTTCATGAACGTTACGGTAGAAATCCAACATGCTGAACGGGATATTCTCGTCCAGCATATTCAAATTTTCTAATGGAAAAAGGTTGCAAGCTCAGTCCGGCTGACAGCTTAAAATTCGACCCTCACCGATCCCATATACGTACGTGGTACGCCGGGCATGGTTTGATGGATGAACGCGAAACCACCGTTACTGGAAGCAATGTATTCCTTATCCAGCAGGTTCTGTATATTAAATTGCAAGGTTACATTGGATGGACCGACTTTTTGTTGATATTTCAATAGCGTATCGACGCGCGCATAACCCGGCATATTGAAGCTGTTATCGATATTTCCGGCGCGTTCGCTGGCTAGAAAAACGCCTGCGCCGGCACTAAAACCTTGCGCCCCCAATCCCGAGAAGTCATAAGTTGACCAAAGACTGCCGGAATTTCTAGGCACATTGGCTAAACGATGGCCTTTGTTACCAGGACCGCTAGAACCGAGAGTAGTGTCAAATGCACCCGAATCCTTGGTGACTTCGGCATCGGTATAAGCATAGGTGGCTATCAGATTCCAGGCGTCGGTCAGTTGTCCGCGCAAATCCAATTCGATGCCGCGGCTACGCTGTTCTCCGGTCACGGCAACTCTATTGGTAAAGGGTGCTGGCAAAGGTGTCTGAACATTACCTTTGGTCAACTGATAGAACGCAAGATTGGCCGAAAATTTACCGTCCAGCCATTCGCCTTTCAAACCGGCTTCATATTCCTCGGATTTTTCCGGATCGGGTAAGTCACCTGAAATTGTCGTACCTTGGTTGACAGCATTAAAGGTTTTCACATAATCGGCATAGATACCCAGCCAGGACACCGGATGATACATCAGGCCAGCCCTGGGGCTGAATTCATCCACCTGTTTTGTTCTACTGGACGTAGGGTTAGCTGTTCCAAATTCGGCATGATCGAAACGGCTGCCGAATAACAATTGCCATTTATCCCAAAGCTCAATCTGATCCTGCACATAAATACCGTACCATTCATTTTTATTGTTGGTAACAGGGCCAAGCGGGTCGTTCAGAAAGTTGCTGAAACCATAGACAGGATTAAATACATTGATAGTCGGAACATTGGTTCGATATGGACTGCTGCTGCCGGCATTATTGGATCGATAATAATCCGTTCCGATAAGCAAGGTATGATTCAATGCCAAGGTTGAAAAATGGCCGGTCAAATCAACCGTACCATATTCACTTTCAAAGTCGTCATTGGTTTTTAAAAATCCTCTACCTATATCGCCCAAAAGATTCGTGTTAGCGTTGGCGGCGGTTTGCGCAGTTGCATTGTTATTTCTGATGATTGAGAACTTGCCTCGGATCTTCCAGTCTTCATTAAACTGGTGGGTCAAAGTGGCGTCGCCCTGGTAAAACTCCGAATTTGCGTAATCGGTGGGTTCGTTCCTGAAAAAATTGAGGGGGATTTTTCCCGGAATTGCCCCGGAAAGTTGAAGATCGTAAGGAATACCGGAGTCGTTAATGCTTCTCCGGTTTTGATACATAAAATCCAAGTCGAGCTGAGTGTCTTTACTAATCAGCCAAGTCAGTGATGGGGCAATAAAATCTTTGTTATCGTATACATAATCTCTGAACGAGTTACTATCCAGATGCTCGTAATTCAACCGATACATTAATGAACCATCCTGATTAACGGCGCCGGTCGCATCGGCCAATGTGCGGTAGGTGTCGTAGGAGCCGAATTGCTGTTGCAAGGAATAGTACGATTCTTTTTGAGGACGCTTTGTAACGATATTCACCAAACCGCCCGGCTGGGTGCGGCCAAACAGCATACCGGCCGGGCCTTTCAATACTTCGACCCGCTCAGCATTGGCCAGTGACATATTGATGTTGTTTGGTGTCAAAACGCCGTCCCGATATATTGAATTGTTGGAAAAACCCCGGATTTGGAGAGATTCATTAGCAGCAGCGCCAAAACCCCAGCCTTTAGATACACCGCTGACATTTTGCAGTACATCCCCTAACCCTATCGCCTGCTGATCGTTTATGACCGCTTTCGATACGACTTGCACAGTCACGGGTGTATCAAAAATCGGCGTATCGGTCTTGGTGCCAGTGGTGGCATTACGTAAGGTATAATCCTTGTTGTAAGGATCGTTAGAATCATAAATCGTCTTACCCAACACTTTCACCGCCGGCAAAGTCGATGCCGCATCGCTTCCTGTCTCAGCAACTTTCAAAGTTACTGTCTTTTCGTCGGTGAAGGTATGAGCCAATCCTGTGCCCGACAGTAATTTCTGAAATCCTTCTTCGACGGTATATTCGCCCTCTAAGCCTTTGCTGGTTTTTCCATCGGTCAATGTGGCATCGGCGGACAACAAAATTCCAGCATTGGCTGCAAACTGGCTTAATGCATGGCTCAGTGAACCGCTGTTGATGTGATAGCTTCTTTTGTCTGCTGTATCGATACTATCTGCATGACCGCTGACGGAAACAGTCAGTGCCGAAGCTAACAGAATTCCTTTTACAGCTTGATGCAATTTCGATGGTTGTAAGCCAGGATCGCGAGGGTGACTCATTTTAGACATCGGGGTTTCTCCTTTTATAAAGTGTTGTTCTCACTTCCTATGAAACTTGAAAACCCAAAAAGGGAACTTTTTTTGAAAAAAATTTTCACAAAATCATAAGTCTATGTATTAAATAGGTATTTTTTCAAAGAAATTAGACAAAGGAATGGCGCTGAGCGTCAGCCGACGACTGGTGGAATTGATTTTGAGCCTGGTAGTTGAGTGCGAAAAAGTTGAAAGTCGAGTCAGATGGCCGACTTTAAGTCGCTAAGGATAGGGTATTAACGCGGCAGGACTTTTGTCCAGAATGGAAGTGGACTGGATAATTTAACCGGCAAAGTGGTTTGCAGGGATGCGAGAATTTTGTTGGTATCGTTGAGCGGAAAGGAACCGACGATTCGTAAATTGGCTATTTCAGGAGCGCAGCTGACGTAGCCACGGCGGTATCGGTTTAATTGCAGCAGAAATTCGCTAAGCGGCATGCTGTCTGCGACGATCATGCCTTGAGTCCAGGCAGGACGGTCCAGCGAGTTGTGCTGCATCGGTTCGACCTGGTCGTGATTGAAACGCGCTTGTTGTCCAGCACGCAATATTTGTTTGGCGCTGTATGAGCCAGCCGGCTGAATTTCAACCGCATCGGCGAACACAGTGACTTCGCAGGTATTGGCTTCTTGAGCAATGCTAAAACGTGTTCCCAGAGCACGTACTCGGCCATGATGCGTATCGACGACAAATGGCCGATGCCTACCCAGGCTATCTGGCGCCGTTTCGATATAAATTTCACCCGAAACCAGCTGTAAACGGCGTAGTTCGGTTGTGAATTCGACATTCAAAGCGCTATCGCTATCTAATATGACGGTCGAGCCATCGGCTAAGGTGATGGTTTTGCTTGCGCCGAAATCCGCTCGATAATCGGCTGTCCAGTCTTGCCAATACTGACCATGCGTCACTTGCCAGCCGGAGAATCCAACGATGGCTAATCCTGACAATGTGACCAGCATCCGTCGCCGATATAGATCGGGCGCATTCAGTACTGCTGATGCCGACTGTGCTGGAAGCGCACTGAATTTACCGGTAAAAAACTCAACTCTTTCCCAAGCGGCACGATGATCGGGATGGGCTTTAAGCCAAGCTTGCCATTTTGCGGTTTCAGTGAGCTGGACATTACCGGAACTTAACACCGCAAACCAATCGGCGGCTTGCGCCAGTATGCGAGGATCAATGGTCAAGGAGTGATTTTTTGGCATTTCAACTTAAAGATTCGCGCTCAAACAGTGCAGCATGGCACGGGCGACATATTTTTTTACCATACGGTCGCTGACACCCAGTTTTTGAGCAATTTCAACATGGGTAAGTCCATCTAGTTGCACCATCAAAAAGGCTTTGCGCACCTTTTCCGGTAGTTGTCGCAGCAGGTCGTCGATTTCCTGTAAGGTTGTCAGAATAATGGCATTTTCTTCAAGCGAAGGCGTTACAGCTTCAGAATAGGCGCCAAGGCTTTCCAGATAGGCTTGTTCGATGGCTGAATGTCGCCAGTGGTTGAGCAGCAAGCGTTTGGCTACGATAACCAAAAATGCCCGAGGCTCACGAAGATCAGTGGGTGGGTCTGAGGTAATAACACGTAAAAAGGTATCGTGCGCATGGTCTTCCGCCTGCAAGCGGCAGGAGACTTTGCGCTCTATCCATTTTAAAAGCCAATCATGGTGTTCGGTATATAACTGGCTGATGAAGAGATTGTCCGATAATCCTTTTGATGTCATACCATACATGACCTAAACAAAAATTAATTAAATATTTTAATCAAGCAATTTTTGCGCCTATTCGTGAATCTGCGTATCTTGAGTCTTATTTGTTAGGTGTTTTTTAAGCAAAAACATATGATGCGAAAATTTATGTTAATGAAGCATTGCTTTGGTGGCTGAGTCAATGGATCGTGTTTTCGAGAAAAGTGAGTGATTTGATGCAATTTACTGTATTAAATGACATAGTTAAATTAAATTTGCACATACACCTTTCGCCCTGGGGCATTAAAAATTCAGCTTAATAATTTCCCTTTGCATGGCAAAATTTGAAAATGCTGGGGCTTCGCTATTAAAGGACAATGCTAATTGACTGAATGTAACTTGGTCGGTCAACGTCAGCAACCGAAGAAAAACAACCTTGAGCGTCCGCTTTTCATCAAATTTGCCCATTCAATACGTTTGAAACTAACATCTCTGAATGTCGCCTTGGGGTCGTCACAAGACGACCAAGGGCGTTCCAAATAAGCCCAGTGACAAACTCCTCACTAGCATTCGTTTCAAAAAAGAAATCCTTGCTGTCGGATCTCATAATTCATGAAATATCGGCTTCTATTGTTTTCAATGAGTTACATTAATTATGAGATTTCTGTTTTCGTAAAAAATCTCATAACAAAAGGTAAAAACCCGATGAAATCTCACAATTAATGCTAATGTTGATTAGCAAGTCTCGGCTAGGGACGGGTTAGGTTGACGCCGTTCGAGTCTTTCTCGTCATTCCAGTTACTGCCGACAAGCTTTCCCAAGATCCCATACAGTTCCGGCATAGTCTGGCGCCACTCTTCGAATCTAGCGCCCTTCCAAAGTCCATAGAGCCGAGGCGCCTCTTTCAAAGGATGCAGTATGTACAGTACGCCAGCCACTGAGTCGAACTGCGGATTGACCAAAACTCCCTGCCTGTCGAGCACCCCTTCGATGTTCGTGTCCCCCTCAAAGTGAGGCTCGCCTCGAATCTCTTGATCAAGTTGACCAAACCCCACTGTCCATAGGACGCCTGTGTGCTCAGAGTAATCCTGCGGCCAGGATGTAACGAGTGGGCGCAACTCCATGTTACCTGTGTAGTATGAGTCAATGAGCAAAAGATTGGCTACCAAGAATGTGGGCGCAGTGGTGTACTGATCTTCCTTAATGTTGTTCTCGACCTTCTTGATGAGGTTAAGACACATCGTGGTCTGCACCTTGCTCTGCGGTACGTTCCCATGCGGCGAAATGATTTGGCCGCCCATTGCCACCTTCTTGCCGCTTGCAACCAGCTGGTGAATATTTAGCGCACCTTCGAATCTGTCCTCGTCCATCTGTTTAATGGCTTCAGTTCCACCAACGACCGAGAATGTTTTCACTTCGAAACACGGTGCCTGCGGGTTCTCGCTCTTCAGTCGAAAGTCTGGCGTTTTGCCTTTGCTCGATCCATCAGGAATTCGCTCTAGGGGCACACCCTTTTCAGAGGCAAGTAGCCAGAACTGCGCCTCTCCTAGTAATTGAAAAACATTTTCTTTGACCGCTGCATTTCCCGCCCAATTGGGATCTTTGAAGTTTCGACGAAGTTCGTTCTCGATGTACTTGGCCTCTTGCGTTGACTCGACAAACTTGAGTGCTGCCGACAACTGTTCGCGCCGGAACAACAAGACATGGTCTTGCCCGATACTCGCCCAAGTTTGAATCCCTTCGAGCAACAGTTCATCAAGATGCTTCGTCATTTTTTTCCTCGGTAATTGATCAATTTCATGGTTGCACCAATCTCTGCAGTGCTAAAGTGGTGTTCGAATTACTTCTAAGGGTTGCACCAGTCAATCAGAACACCTTACGGCGCAGTCAAATGAAAACTAGGGTCGCTTTACGTGAACCAGGCTGGGAGCTCTCCGTCGAAAGCTTTATTCAAGAAGATCTTCAGAGCCTGTTGATCGGCCACGCATAGGTTGCTCGCCAGATCCAGCAGCACTGAACGTTTCTCATCCTTGTTGGTGGCGAACATGGTTTGAAAATGTACAACGTTAGGAAAGCGCTCCAGTGGATAGTTATAGATGCCTGATTTCATTTCATCTGAGTAGACAGTGAACAGGCTGTTTAATAGACTTCGCCAAAGTTGTAGGGGAACATCCAATTGCTCCATAGACTGGATATTTGCGTCGTCATCGTAGACCAAAAAGCCCTCAGGGGAATCGAATGATCTAGTTAGGTGTTCCCAGTAGATAGCCTCGTCTAGATCCGAGATATAGGCCAGATAATCACCAATGTAGGCGTGTTGAAATTGACGCATATTGACGATGCTTGAAATATCTTCGGGCCGTAGCAAGCCTAAAACCTCCTTGGCGATCTCTGGGGAGAGGCTCTCGAGAAAAAAATGGCGATCCTCTGTCCAGTGGTAACTGATGAACTGCCTATAATAATCGTTCAGACAAGCCAAGTCCTCCTTCAATACTGCTATTCGATGTCCGATGTCGGCAGGGTCATATATCTGACTACGCGTTGCAGATTCCTCTAAGGCGCGAAACGCCTGAATGATCACATTTTTTGTTGGCTTTCCCACCCATTTGCGCACTGCAGTACTTAGGGCTACAGCAGGTGCGCCCAGTGCTGCCAAGGCTGATAGTAATGGTTGGCCCACGAGAACTACTGATGCAGATGCTAGAACGAACGCCGCGGTGGCATCTACTCCGTCGGCGACATAATCAGTCAGTGCAGAATTACGCTTGCCAAAGAGCTCAAACAAGTCATCTATGAGCGCGCGAATTTCCTGACTCGCTTGCTGTGACGAAAGGCCTCCTAATGCAGGCAAGAAGAGATGCCTGATTGCCCGGCGAAGCGTGCCATGCTCCGATAACACGTCGAGATACGCCTCTATGGGTACATTCTCGAGATATGCCACACGCTCATCCTGTAACAGGACGGTGAGGCACTGCTGGAATCTAAAGTTCTCGCGCGAGAAGAGCTCGTGATCAGCCTCTTCAACTGCCATGGCTAGTTGTGGACTAGAGCTGTCCGACAACAATGTATAGGGATGGAGCACTAGACCTTCTTCGATTGCTGCAAAAGCCATCGAAAGACCAAAACTAGCAGTGGGTATAGGCCCATTTGCGCGTAGCTCGTCGTCGACTTCCGCCGCAATCAAACTCCAAGCAATCGGATGTGCCAACAGTACAACGCTGCCACGTTCGACCACGGCCTTCAGCATCAGTAATTCGCAAGCAATCTGTGCTATCAAGCTCTTGCGGCTTTTGTACTGCTTGCCTGCCATGATTCGGCTGTAAATCACATCCCATAACACCACTCGGTCGCCGTAAACGAGACCGAGTTTGATGAACTGGTCAAAATCAGGAGCCAAACCAAATCCGACAGTTTGTACATGGTCTACACCATATTCAGCCACTGCTTTACGCGCACCGCATTCCAGCTCGCCTGTCATCAGTTCTGCCAAGTCAGTACGTAGGTTGGCTATTGATTCATCAGTAATCCAGTCGAGTAGGCAGATAGGTATGCCTGCGTCATTCCATGTGACCTTAAGATGCCGTTCGAGTAGCTGCAGGTATGCCAATGTAAATAATATGGCCGGATCATAATTCGTCATATTTGATCTCAGGGACGTTAAAATGTGTCTCGCTATTTGGTATTCGGGCCACAGTAATGCAAAACGGCTTCGAAATTTTTCCATTTTTTTGCTGAAAATGATCCAATTTTTTCCAGTCGACTGAGAGAGTTATTGTATTACAATGACTTACAAGATTTTTCATAGTGCCGATTTCTGGAAAATGTTCTACGCCGGTTAGCATTCATAACCGAGTGTCCGCTACTGATGTTGGCGTCGAAGCCAGAATTTAAGGTTGCTATCAATCTCATCAGGCAGTATTGGACAACTCTATGAAAAGGAGTGATTTAGCGATGCTACTTGGTTGATCCTGGGAAGTAAGATGACTTGTTGTATGCCGTGATTAAGCCAATGGATTAATTACAGCGGTAGTTGAACACACTATCAGCCGGCGAGCACCTCGGGTGAGTGCGACGTAGAGGTTCGTTGCGTTCATTAGTTCTGGATAGAGGATGATTGCAACATCTGCCTCGAGCCCTTTCAGGAGTAACGTGCTGCCCACCGCGCGACGCGACACCGGCCGCCCAAAGTGGCGATTTCGCTCGCGAGCCTGAAGCACCCCATCTAGAAATGTGACACCACTAGAAGCAGCGGTATGCATTGCGGACCTGAAACAGTGCAGCATCTCAGGGCGAAATACGCGGGCATGCGCTTGGTCCTCCAACTGCTGGATTAGGTGCAGTGCCGCACTTATGCTTGGAGCAGTGGCAAAATCTACAGCCGCTACTTCGGCAAGTGTCGGCGGCGTGCGTGCTCGCCCTTGTCGAATAGTTTCAACTCGAGCCAACAGGTTCGCCGCACCAACCTGTGTCATGATCTCCGCCGCAAAGTTGACAAGCTGGCCGAGTGCGTCGGCTCTGGTGATGTTGAAGCGGCGAGCAAAGCTCACTAGGTCGCTAAGGTCTACGGCCTCGACTGACGTGGCTCCAGGAGTCTGGCTAGTGAACTGATGTCTGCCTCTCGGATTGCGGGCATCTCCAATGATCAGTACTGTCTCTTCTTGGTCCGCAGTACGGGTCTGTGCTGCCGCGCGTCTCTGCTGGGCTGCGTTCGCGGCATTCATTTGCACCCATTGAACCTCGCCAGGCGCACCTCGTAGGTCGACGCCTTGTCCACCTTGCAGTTGGGCCCTCGTCTTCAAGAGCCAGCGGCCGAGTGGCTCAGTGCCGGCATTCCGCCAGCGCCAAGGTATTCCAAGTGCACCAGCGGCAGGAAACTGAGCTTCGACATGAGTCTGCCATTCGACGAGTTGGTTTCCTGAAAACCCGAAGATAGCCTGCATGGGGTCGCCGAGTACCACTGTTGGCAACACCATCGCGAGCGCATCGACAATGGCATGCTGAATCAAGTTGCAGTCTTGGTACTCGTCAACAATCACTTGAGAGTAGGTTGCTCGCAACACGTCACTAATGTGTCCAGCGTGCAAAAGTTGTGAGGTGGCTGTTCGTATGGCGGGATAGTCGTTCCGCGCGTCGTTGATCTCCAGGATTCGCGGGTTGTGTCCGCTCCGTAGCGGAAACGTCCCGATGAGTCGCATCGCAAATCCGTCTAGGGTCGCGACACGGTAAGACGAACTTCGAACGCGATTTCGTTGAAGGCGTGCTCGCAAAGCGGCAGCACCCGCATTGGTGTGTGTGAGAATGAGGATGGGCTTTGGGCCATTATGAAGGCCAAGCGTGTCCGCGATAAGCTGAGTCTTACCGCAACCAGCCGGTGCTGTCACGGACCCCCTATCAAGGACTAACAGGTTGAGTTCAGGCGGCATGTGTCCAACTGCGAAGCTGTTCAACGATGTCCTGAAACCCGGCCTCAGCCGTAGCCAGGTGAGGCCCGACGATGTCCCTTGCGACTTCCTGATAAGTGGAAACGGACTTGAACCATCCACTACCTCGAATCTTAGAAGCCATTCCAAGTAGCGCTTTGGTTTCATCCGTATACCCTTCCAACAGACTCTCGTTTTCGACAGCATCCAACGTACGCCGCCCATTCGATTTAGAAGTAATGTGCTCTGAGACCAAGTCTCGTCCCACAACCTCGGATGCCTTTCTCAGTAGTGCGTCGATTGCATCGTCGCCCAGACTGCAAAAGAGTTCATCTTCGAGTGCGCGTCCTGCACGCCAAGTGAGTGATTGGCCACCTGCTGTATGGAAGGCCTCTGCGACCTCTGGGGTTGGCTCCTTATCCGCGTCTACAAGCACAAGTACCCGGTAGCCAAGCCGTAGGAGCGCCGCCCCACGAACGTAGCATCTGTTGGGGTTACTGCCTCCGACATCTACATAGGCTCCGCCTAATGCAAAGAACGATGTTGCCCCTAGGCCGACCCAGTACTGGCCCAATCCCCTCGCTAGACCAACCTCACTGGCCCCTTCACACACGATTACTGACTTGGCGAGAAATGCCTCTGGGTCCGCACGAAGGGTACTTTGAACGTCATCAGACACACCGACTTGGCAAATATCGTGCCGGTCCGTCTTAGTCCGGACGACAAATACCTGATTGCCAGAAAGTTCTCGGATTGCAACCGGAGAGTGGCTCGTCATGAAGACTTGCAGCGGGAGTGCAGCATCCTTCGCACCGAGCGAGTCCAGAAGCCTAGTAAGGCGATGGGGCTCTAGGCCGAACTCGATTTCGTCGACCAACGCAATGGTTGCAGTTTCCGCTGCCATGCGTTGCAATCCAGAGATGAGCAGACGTGCGGAACCAGTTCCCAGTAATCGCAGAGGAACACCTACGTCGTTGTGAAGAGCAATAGCCCCATCGCCAATAGAAACCGAGTGCGCGTCTAACAGGGCCTGGGCAGAAGTTCCGACAGGCACACCGAGGCAAGTGGCTGTCTCAGTGACTACTCGAAGTGTCTCGGCGAACTGCGTGCCGGTCTGATTCCCAAAGCTGGCCCGTGCATCCCTCGCTGCATTGGCCAGCTCTGCCCCAAGATTGACACTGTCGTTGGTGAGGCGATTCAGCACCGAGCCGCGAGTCCACGAGAGATTCGTGTTCGCAAAGCTACCGATACGCGAAGGTGCAATAGCGGTCCGATCCTTCCAGGCGAGGTTACGTTCTAGTCCCTGCTGCTCCGCACGCCTTGAATACAAAGACCAAACTGGCTCAAGGTCGCTCATCACAGTTAAGCGCAACGTCAACACGATTTCAATACCGGCGCGGGGCTCTTCTTCAACCAGCCCAGTTGCGGCGTCATAACCACGCAAGAACTCGCCGTAACCTTCGAGATTCAACATGGTGTTCGGCAATGCACCCAACGTCACAGCAATAACAATTGGCTGGCCAACATTTAACCTATGGAAGTCAGTATCACCGAAGGGAGCACTTCGTCGCGCCCCTAAGCAGAGGTCAATCGCGTCGAGGATGCTTGACTTTCCGCTATCGCCTGGTCCAATGAGGCAATTGATCCCTGCCGATGGAATCCAATCAAGAAACTGAATCGAGCGAAAGTTTTGGATTTCGAGTCGGCGTATTCGTGCCACGGTTTACCCTCTTATTATTTGGGAATTCAGTTTTGAGTATCTCGGTACCTCCGGGTGTATGCCAGCGGCTGTATGACTGAAAGCATATATTATAGACAGTTGGCTTGCTACTAGAACGACAGCTTTCCGTGTGCAAAAACTCTGCGGACGAAAATCTGCTTATGGTCGGGTACCGACTTTCGCGGACAGTATCACTCGCCCAAATTCAGGAAATCAACATCTTCAATGATCCAATCACTTAGCCATAGTCATTTCATAAATTATGAGATTTTTTTCAGAAATTATGAGATCTGACACTTGCTATCACCAGTCCCTATATATAGATTAAATAAAGATTATATATAGATTAGCACCCTCAAATTTCTGTACAAGAAAATCGCCACAGCCCACGAATAGCATAGCCTGCAGCGATTTTACAATTTACTCGAAGCGTCGGTCTAATGCCGTGTCAAACGTCGGCCTAATGCCGTGCTTTTTGTCGGTCTAATGCCGTGCCCGTCGGTCTAATGCCGTTACGTTGTCGGCCGAATGCCGTGCCTCCGTCGGTCTAATGCCGTATCCGCGTCGGCCTAATGCCGTATCGAGAGGCTTCGACCGACCCAAAATAGCGTCGGTCTAATGCCGTGCTTTTTTAGTGCTGCTGGTCGTCCAGAAAACGCTGTTGACTGGGCGTCGGCTGGCGTTTGATCTTCACGATATCATCGGCGAATTCAAAGCTAGCCAAAGTACCAATACTCACCAAGGCCTCCAACGCTTTTCCCAACCGATATTTGAAATCGCGCAGGGTTTTCGAGCCACTGCCGCTCAGTCGGTGAATGGTGGCAATTTTCATCGGAAACGGGGCCGCATGGGACGACAGGAAACCGTGTAACCATAATGCCAAGGGCTGTTTGCGCAATTTCTGCCGCTGCTCGAATTCGATATAGGTGTAGCCCTCCTCAAACAGGCGCAGCATAGATTCGGTCAATTCCACTACGTAGCGCTGCGTCCGTTCATCACGGTAATAACGCAAGAAGCCTTTTTCACCGAAGGCATCCCGGCCGTGAAAGGTGATTTCGACAAAGGCGCCGCCCAAGCGCGCCATCGATTCTTTCAACCATTCATGTTGGCTTTTGCCGCTTCCGCGCCCCAATGCCGTCAACAGGGCATGGGCGCTGAAGGTCACGCTAAATCCCGGTAATTGTTGCCGGGACAAGTGCACGATCTGCATCCAGACATCAAGGTCCGATTGATTGAGCTGTATGCCGAGGTAACGCACCTCAATGCCATCAACCGCGGCCAACAGTGTTCGTTTTTTGTAGGCAATGCGTTCCTTACCCTGGATGCCGGCGAACAACGCACTCCGCAAACAGGCATTGGGCGTACCGCGAATTGCCGACGGCCAATTGGGCAAGGTGGTCAAGGGTTCGACGACCCGCAATTTGGCCTTTTTCCGCTCCGTCAGAGATTGAAAACGTTCGGTGAGATTATCGAGCGAATGGTTGGTGGTATTTCTGTCCATGACGACCACCTCACTTCTTCAAGCTGCCTGGATGACAACCATGACTCAAAACGTTGTGCGGAATTGGCATGGTTTTGACTAACGCCTGCTCCTCCGATGTCATATCGAGCTGATGATGGCAATATTTTCGCCAAGCACGTTCAATGACCAGTGTATCGTCATCCTGGCGATCGGGAATGTGCGACGCGCTGACATCGAGAACGCGATCCGATGAGTCGTCGCTTGCCACGTAAATGCCAAGCGGCTGATCGACTTGCCTGACAACGTGTTCAATCGATGCAGACCGTACTACCGAACCGCCCAATCCTTCTGTCTGCCAAGCATTATCCAGGCGCCAGGGTTGTTCGGGTTGAATCGGCACAATCGATTCGATGACGGTCTCGCTCACGGCGGCATCAGGCCGATTCAGCGAAGTACAGGCCGTGCCGCACAGTACGGACACAAGACAATGGATTGCGAGCGATTTGGATTTCATGAGAGCTCCAGGGGTAATTAAAGGGAGCTCGTTACACTAAACACTCTTTTGCGAAGCCTGCTTGCAGCTGACGTCGAATTCGTCGTCAGCTGCAAGCAACGATTGAAAAATTCCCGGCAAGATGCGGCGTTATGGAAAATACGCCTTCGACGCTCATTACCCGCATCGGCCAACGTCTGTTTGGAGTCGAGTCCGCGCCTATAGGTCCGGTTGCGACAACGATTGATGAGGACGTGCCGCGTTATCCGCCCTTCATGAAGGGTCTGCCGGCTGCGCCTGTGGAACGCATCCTGTCCAGTCAAACGGAATTGATTGCGGCCATTGAACAGGCGCTTGCCATGCCGGATAGTCTTTATCAAACCATAGCCGCGCCGGTCATACGCCGTTATGCCGCCTACAGCCACTTGTTGCCGGCGTCGGAGTCGCATCATCATCGCGGCGCCGGTGGCTTATTTCGGCACGGATTGGAAGTCGCCCATTGGGCCACTTTGGCTTCTCAAGGCAGTTTGTTTGCCACATCAGCATCACCCAAGGAACGAAAAGCACAAGAATTACGCTGGCGTCTGGCGGTCTGTTTTGCCGGGCTGTTGCATGACATCGGCAAACCGGTCGCCGATATCGCCGTGGTCGACGCACAGGGGCAACATACATGGAACCCTTGCGATGAAAACATCACCGACTGGGCTTTGCGAAATGAGATCGACCGATACTTTCTGCGCTGGCGGGATAACCGCCATAAACGCCACGAACAGTTTTCGGCCTTGGTGATCGAGCGCGTCCTGACCCGCGAAGCCCGCACATTCATTCTGGAGTCTGGCCCCGACATCATGCAGGCCATGCTGGAAACCATTAACGGTTTGGACCGCGGCTCCAAAGTTTACGCACTGGTGATAACCGCCGACTGCAAAAGTGTGGAACGGGATTTAAAAGCGCATTATCAAAACATCGACTCGGCCTTGGGCATGCCGGTGGAAAAGTACTTGTTCGACGCCATGCGCCGATTGGTCAAGTCCGGACAATGGACCGTCAACGAAAAAGGCGCTCGGCTATGGCGTTTTGAGGATGGCCTGCATATCGTCTGGCGTGCCGGTGCGCAAGATATCGTCACATTGCTGGCCAAGGACAAAGTTCCCGGCATTCCGCGTGACGAAGACACCTTGGCGGACATTCTGATCGAACGCGGCTTGGCAATCCCTAAGTCCTGGCCGGATGGCCGGCAATACCGTTATTGGCAGATGCAGCCTGAAGGCTTGGAAAATACGCTGTATCTGTTGCGCCTGAAATCCGCAGAACTGATTTTCAGCGGCGAGTCGCCGCCCGTGGTTGCAGCGCTCGAAATCAACGAATCGGATGCGACCATCGTAAAAACCGAACCCGTTACCAATCCGGTACAACAAATCAGCAAACCAGCAAAAACCAAGAGTGTCGCGGCTCTGAAGCAATCCCAACGCACAGATAATCCGAAGCCAGTTGAGCCAGAAGAACCCCAGATAGAACCTGCTCATGACACGAGCGCTGAACTCGAGCTACCGATCCTCGAATCGGCGCCAGGCATTTTGAATTCCTTGCCATCAGATCCCGATCAAGGACTGTCGCAATCCAAATCAACCGATGACGCCTCTTCGTTGTGTCAGACAAAACAACCGAAAAACAAAACGCCAGCCAAAACGCCCATCACAGAAAAATCTGATTCAGCGGCAAAACCCGATCTCGCCACGACGGATACGAAAAGCGTCTCTAATCCGGTCGACAGCGCCAAATGCTGGCTGGAAAACCACGGCGATGCCGGCCAATGGTTAATGGATGTCGCCTCAATGCTCAATCAAGGCCAATGGCAGTTAGGCAGCGATCTATTGGAAGTCCAAGACAAATACTTGCTGCCGTTTCCGGCGACGGCTGAAAAACTCGCCGTCGATCCGCCCCAGTTCATCAAAACCCTGGAGGACAGAGGTTGGCTGGTGACCGACGTCCTATCCCCAATGCGCAAGGTACAAACCATCCAATCGTTCCGCGGCGTACTGCTGGCATTGGAACCGAGTTTGGCTTTGAAGGCATTATTGAAATTCCAAGGCAAAGCCAAGCTGACACCGCCATCCGCGCAATCTTCAAACAGCAATCCTAACAAGACCGTGGATCAAGTTAGGTCTTCTCAGCCCCAAGACGCGGCGCCTCAGAAGCCCAAGCCTGTCCAGCCCAAATCAAAATCGACCGGCAATCAAAAATCCATAAGCGGCAACGCGTCAGACAGTTCGGTCAATTCCGAGCCTGATAAGACAAGTGATCCCGTAACAACCCCACCGGCAAAACCCGGAACGATCGATTTGCTGATCACGCATGTGCGGCAACAAAACATTCCGTCCGATGAATCATCGCCAGACGGTCACTGGCACACGGTGTCCAATACCGCGCTGGAACAATTTCTAACGCAACATCCTACGATCAAGCGCACTCGCCTGATGCTGGATATTGCCAACCATCCAGATTGTCGATCGGTCAGTGCCATGGAAGGCATTCAGGTTCGGTTACGCCCATGAAATCCGATTACGACTACCAGTTTCCCTGGCGCCCCATCTTCGAAGTCTATGCCATCTCGGGCTGGCTAGGCGGTGCCGGTTTGGCGTATTTGACCAGTCGCTGGTCGGGCTTGCCGCGCGAACCCTTCGACTGGTTGATGACGGCGTGCGGGGTCATGACGTGTTGGCGGTTATCTCCGGCATTGAGTCTCTGGTACCGCAAACGCCGGTTGCGTCAGTTTCGATTCCAATACCTGGATGCCGAAAAGCTTGTAACCATGGTGAAGCGCGACCCCGAGTCCTTGTGGTTCGGCTGGGGATTCGATTGGGTACAAAAGCATGCGCAATTGGCCTATGAGATTTTGAAACGCGATGTCTCGACGCTGATTCCCAGCGATCATCAACGTATGGGTTCGGCCTGGATTCACGGCTTGGAAGTGTCCGAAAGCGACATTCGTCAGCCTTTGCAGCATACCGCCGGCCATACGCTTTTGGTCGGTACCACCGGCGCCGGCAAAACCCGCGCCTTTGACGTGTTGGTCACCCAAGCCGTCTTGCGTGGCGAGGCGGTGATCATCATCGATCCCAAAGGTGATAAGGATCTGATGGCCTGCGCCAAACGGGCCTGCGCCTTGGCCAAGCGTCCGGATCGTTTCGTGTATTTCCACCCGGCGTTTCCGGAAGACAGCGTGCGCCTGGATCCTTTACATAACTTCAATCGGCCTTCGGAAATCGCCAGCCGCATCAGCGCCATTTCGCCCAGCGAAAGCAGTAACGATCCGTTCAAAGCCTTTGGCCAAAAATCACTGGACAACGTCATCCAAGGCTTGATGGTGATCGAGGAGCGCCCTACCCTGGTTAAGCTTCGCCGTTATCTGGAAGGCGGCCCTTCGACGTTGGTGATTCAAGCCCTGGAACGCTATTTCGATAATAACCTGGGCCATTGGCGGCAAGAGGCGCGGCCTTACCTGAAGAATGCCAAGGACATCGATTCCAAAGCGGTTGGCTTGGTGCGGTTTTACCGGGAGGTCGTGCAGTATCAACTGCCCAATTTGGATTTGGAAGGCTTGTTGTCCTTGTTCGAACATGACCGGGCGCATTTCAGCAAGATGGTCGCCTCCTTGATTCCGATCATGAACATGCTGACCTCGGGCTCCTTGGGGCCTTTGCTGTCGCCCAACCCGCACGACGTGGATGATCTGCGGCCGATCACCAATACCGGCCACATCATCGAAAAGGCCCAGGTCGCTTATATCGGCCTGGACTCATTATCGGATGGCATGGTGGGCAGTGCGATTGGCTCGATTCTGTTGGCCGATTTGGCGGCCGTAGCCGGCGATCGCTACAACTACGGTGTCTCGGAGCGACCGGTGAATGTGTTCGTCGACGAGGCGGCCGAAGTCATCAACGATCCCTTCATTCAGGTCTTGAACAAAGGCCGCGGCGCCAAGATTCGCTTGTTCATCGCCACGCAAACCTTTGCCGATTTTGCCGCCCGTACCGGGTCTCAGGACAAAGCCCGGCAAGTGCTGGGCAACGTCAACAACCTGATCGCACTGAGGATCATGGACAGCGAGACCCAGCAGTACATCACCGACAACCTGCCAAAAACCCGTTTGAAATACATTATGCGCACCCAAGGTGTGGCCACCAGTGCGACCAATCCCACGGTGTTCTCCGGCAATGTCGGTGAACGCCTGATGGAAGAAGAAGGTGATTTATTTGCACCCCAGTTACTTGGACAACTGCCTGACTTACATTACATCGCCAAGTTATCCGGCGGCCGGATCGTCAAAGGCCGATTGCCGATCCTACGGTCGGAACTGGATCGCCAGCGGGATCGCCAAGGTGCCGGCTCATGACGCGTAATCTGTTGTTCAGCCTGATGCTGTGGCTGCTGGAAGTGATCCTGGTGGCCAGTTTCGTGTCCGACCGATGGACGCGCGAGCTGCAGCGCGCCGAAGACCGGATGATGATTGGCTATTTTGGCGCCGATAAAGAATCTCAGATCAGCCACACCGCACAACGCTGGTTTGATCGCCTGTTCGTAACTACCGGCATCCGCGACAGTGTATTCCGCTACTTCATCCCCACCGAGCGCGAACGGCAGATGTCCAAAGGCTTCGAGGATGTGGGGCGCCACGATTTGTTTCCCTTTATCGAAAGCCGGCTCAACGTGCTGTGGGACACGATCTTTCAAATGATCAAGCGCCTGACCACGGCCTGCATCTGGTTACCTTACCTGGCGGCTGCCTTGCTGCCGTTTGTCGTCGACGGACTGGTGCGGCGCAAAATCAGCCAGACCAATTTCGATTACCCCAGCCCCATGGCGCATCGCTACAGCCTTTACCTGATTCTGGGTGCGCTGTATCTGCTGCTGGTCAGCTTGACCCTACCATTTCCGATTCCGCCGCAAGCCGTGCCAGTGGGCGTTTTTATTGTGGCCTATGCCGTCAACGTGTTGCTCGCCAATACACAGAAAAGAATTTAGACTAAAATAGTCGGTTACTATTCAGCGTCTAGCAGCATTAAAAGCCGACATGAATAGTCACTCTTATTTAAGTTACTCTGAATAAATACCACTGCTATTACTCTATTGTCACAAACGACAACTTACTGACTCCCGAACGTTGCGCACTAGCCATTACCTTGGCCACCGACTCAAACACTGCGGCTTTGTCGGCTTGTAATTGCACGCTGATGTCGGGGTCGCGTTCTTGCAAGGTTTTCAGTTCGGTTTCCAGACTGGTTAATGGCACAGCCTTGTCGTCCAGCAAGGCTTCACCACTGGCAGTGACGGCCAGAATGGCGACGTGTTTGTCCGGCGTCGGCTCGGTCTGTTCGGTTTTGGGCAGTTTGACTTTGATCACTTGCGTCAGTAAAGGCGCGGTGACGATAAACACCACCAGCAGTACCAACATCACATCCACTAACGGCGTGACGTTGATTTCACTCATTTCGCCGCCTTCATCTTCGCTGGGAAATTGCATGGACATGATCAGACCTCCTGAGGTTGTGGTTGTTGACTTAAGTCGTTTTCGATACAACTGCGCAAAAAGTCGGTAGCGATATGCTCCAGGCTGGCTAGGACTTGGCGGTTTTGGCGCAGGAAGAAGTTGTAAGCAATCACCGCCGGAATGGCGACGGCAATGCCCAGCGCGGTAGCGATCAAGGCTTCACCGATGGGACCGGCCACCACTTCCAGGCTAGCCGTGCCTTGGGCGCCGATGTCTTTCAGGGCGTGCATGATGCCCCAGACGGTGCCGAACAAACCGATAAACGGCGAGGTACTGCCAATACTGGCTAACCAGCCCAAGCCAGAATCCAGCAAGGCTTTCTCTTTTTGCAATTGCTGACGCAAGGCGCGCTCGATCAGTTCGTGCCAAGCAGCGTGTTGGGTTTGGCGGTCATGCGGCAGGCTTTGGGCGCGGGCGTAAGTCAGACGACCGACGGTCAACACTCGTCCGGCCTGAATCGCTAAGGGGTTTTCTGGGTGGTTGTCGATCGCATCCATGGCTTCCAAAGACACGGCACCACTCAAACGTTGCAACAACTTATGGTTACGGTAACGGTGCCAAGCGATTTCACCGGCCTTAAGCAAAATTACGCTCCAGGTGACGAGTGAAAAGCAACCCAGCATACACAGGGTGCCATCGACGATGGCGGTTTCGGAAAAGCTAAACAGGTGGTCCATAAGGTTCTCGTTATTGTTTTAGGTTTTTAAAATCGTGGCTTGCTCCGTCATCCTTGTGGTACCAGGATCATTCTTAATCCAGGCCTATCTACGTCCAAGTTGTCCGCCCTCCATAGCCTGGGGGTTGCAAACCCTCTTGGGGGAGCTGTTCAATCCAGTTCAAAGGTAATCGGTACGGTTACCCAGCAGGGTTCTGCCGTATCGCCACGCTTGGCCGGTACAAAGCGCCATTGCTTTACTGCATCCAACGCGGACTCATCCAGCGTGTCGTAATTGCTGGAACGCTGAATGTTGACTTGCAGGGCTTTGCCATCCGCTCCGACATAGACCCGCAGAAGCACCGTGCCTTGCCAATGGCGTTGCCGGGCTACCATGGGGTATTCCGGTTTGGGGTTATTCAGATACGCGGCATTGCTGTCGGCGGGCACATAGGTATCATTGCGTGGTGCTGCCAAGGCGTTGTTGTTTAAGGTTGGCGGCGCAGCCGCAGCGGGCATCGCCGGTGCAACCGGTTCCGGTTCCACGGATTTGCGCTCTTCCACCTGCTTGACCAGCCGTTCCGACGGTTTGGGCTTAGGCTTGGGTTTGACCTTGGGCTTATCCAGCTTGGGCGGAGTTATGGGTTTCGGTGGTTGCGGCGGCGCAATCGGTTGATTGGCGACCGGCGACGGCGGGGCCGACAGTTCCATGGAAATCATCGGCAACGGTGCTGCCGCCGTAAACGGCAGCGGTGCCGGACGGCTGACATACCAGAACAGCAAACCGGCGTGGAGTAAGGCCGCAACCAGCACGGCTGAGGTCACGGCCGCCGAACGCCGATAGCGGTTGCCGGGTATCGGCGCCGACAGCAAAAACGGCTGCGGGTCCGGTAAGCCTTGCGCCGTTTGGATAAACGAACGCTGGGTAGTAGCCAGCCCCGCCGTTTGCGTGATCGAATGCCACAGTGCCAACGTCACCGTCCCCCCGTCAGATTTAGATTGGGTGTGTCAGAGTCCTTGGTAGCGTTACGATTGGCGGTGAGGCGATCAAGCGGACTCAAGGTTTTACTATTCAGACGAATATCTTGAGTTGATCGCGATAGCTGATTTTCCAGTTGCAGGATCTGCTGTTGCAACACCTCCTGGTTACGCAAAATCAGCTGAAGCTGCTCTTGCAGATACTCAAAATGAATCTGGAAATAACGCGCGGACGGAAACACATTCGCGGCTTGTTCAGCGGGTACCACCATCGGCGGATCGAGTCTGGATTTTTTGCGGGATTTACTTAACATGCAACGTCTCCTTCCTTAGTACTTTTTAGGATATTGGGCATGACACTCCGCTGGCTGAGCAAGCGACGGACTGGAATCAGTGATATTCCTGGCATGTTGCTGGGGATCGCGACGGGCGATAATCGCGTAACAGACCGGCGTCAAAATCAGGCTGGCCGTCATGCCGATCAGCAAACCGGCTGACAGCGACAAGGTCATCGGAATCAGGAACTGTGCTTGCGGGCTGGTTTCCAGCAGCGTCGGCAGGAAGCCGGCAAAGTTTGTCAGAAATGCCAGCAGGATGGCCCGAAATCGTGAGCTACAAGCATCGATGATCAGGTGTTCAAGCGGTTGGTCGTCCTCGCCATGCTGGCGGATGTAATCTAGTAACACCAAGCTGTCATTGACGACGACCCCGCTGGCAGCGATCATGCCGACCAAGGATTCCATCGACAGCGGCAAGCCAAATGCCCAATGCGCCAACACCGCCCCGCACCACGCCACCGGCGCAGCCAACAAAAAGATCAAGGGTTTTGAATACGATTTAAACGGCACGGCGATGAGCGCATAAATCACCAGCAAGGCAATCAAGGTGTTTTTGGCAAAGGCTGCCAGTATGGCTTCCTGTTCCTGACGTTGTTGACCGATTTGGACGGTCAGGCCGGGCAAGGCTTGCTGCAAAGCCGGTATCTGGTTTGTTTCCAGTTGCGCATACAAGGCATTGGCATCGGCCAACGCCGGATTAACGCGGGCTTGAACTTTAAGCACCCGTTGCCGATCCTCCCGCACCAAACGAGAATAACCCGGCGCCAGTTGAATATCCGCTAATTCACCCAGTGGCGCAGTCGACCCATTCGGCAAGCGGATGGGTTGCTGTTTCAGGGTTTCCAACGATTGCCGTTGACCCAATGGATAACGCACCATGACTTTGACTTCGCTGCGGCCACGCAAAAACCGATGCACTTCATCGCCGTAATAGCCGTGATGGACTTGCTCGGCCAGTTGTTCCAGGCGCAGCCCCAAGCGTTCGGCATTGGGTTTGAGGCTGAGTTTGATTTCCGGTTTGCCGGGTTCGCTGGAATCGACCACATCGTAAACGCCGGGTAGCACTTGCAATTGTTGTTTGAGGTGTGCGGCGGCAGTGGGCAGCAGCTCAGAATCGGTGGCACCTAGCAGCAATTCGATGTCATACGGCACATCACCTTCCTTGTAGATAAAATCCACCTTGCCGCGGCCAATGTCGCCGATGCGCTCACGCCATTGGCGGATAAAGTCTTCGACTTTGATGCGTTGCCGGCCTACCGGCGAGAACTCCAGCCAAATCCCGGCACCGTGTTCCCAGATGATGGTTTCGACGCCGACGATGACACTGTTTTCATCGGCGTGAGCGGCTTTGACCGTGGGACTTGTTGGTAGGTTGTTCTGCTGTAGCCCATCCAACTCATCACGCAAACTGAATAAGGCCTGTTCCACTTTGGTCGCTAAGGCTTTGGCTTCGCTATACGGCGCACTTTGCGGCAACTGCATGGATACCCAGAAGCTATCCTTGGTCACGTCGGGATTGATCGATTGCCGAACCGTATCGCTGGCGACCAGTGCCGCACAAAACACGATCAGCCCCAAAAACAAAGACGCCGTTAAATAGCGCCAAGCGATGGCGGATTCCAGAAACGGGCGGTAGACCTGCTCGACAAAACGATCCAGTCGGTGGTTCAAGCGTTGGCGGATGCGTTGCAGGCGACTGGGATTAACTGTTGACTCCACATCACTAACCAGATGCGATGGCAGAATCAGCAAGGCCTCGACCAAGGAAAATACCAAGGTCAAAATCATCACCAGACAAATCGGCTTCATCATTTGTCCGCCCCAGCCGGGCAGGAACAAGCCGGGCAGAAAGGCCACCAGAACAATTAATACCGACAGAGTTACCGGCAAGGCCACGTCTTGCACGCCTTGGATGGTGGCTTGTAGAGGGGAACGTGGTTTTTTTCCTGGCTCCGGATTTTGGCATTGACGTTGATGGACGCTTTCACCAATGATGATGGCGTCATCCACCAGAATGCCCATCGCCAGCAGAAAGCCGAACAGGGACAGCATATTCAGCGACACATCCAAAGCAGGCATCAGCCAGAACGCTCCCAACACCGAGGTAAAAATCCCCACCCCCGCCCAGAGTGCCACCCGTACCCGCAAGAACAGCGACAACACCAAACACACTAGCAAGAAGCCACTCAGACCGTCTTCCAATAGGGTATCGATGCGTTCATCGTAGGCTTGTGAATCATCCCACCAGGTAATCAGTCGCAGACCAGCGGGGAGTTGTTGGCGAAGCCGTTCAACGGTCGCTTTCACTTGCCGCGCCACGGCCACGCTATCCTGGGTGGTATGCACTTCCCAACCTTGGGCGATTTCGCCGTTGTGATGCCACTCGGACAAGCGTTCTTCCAAGCCGTCCTTAATGTTGGCGATTTGATTGAGCCGGACGCGATTACCGTCCGGTAAAGTTTTGATGATTAACGCACCGACCGCATCGGCATCTTTAGCCCGTTGATTGACCCGTAACAGCAACTCGCCATTGGGGTTCTTGATCAAACCGCCGGGTAAATCCACTGAGGCCTTGCGCACCGCTTGCGCGACTTCATCCAGCGTCATCTGGTATTGGCGCAGTTTGTCGGGTGAGATTTCAATCGCCAGCTCATAAGCCATTTCCCCATAATTGCGGGCTTTGCTGACGCCGGGAATTGCCGCCAATTGCTGCTGAATGTGCTCACCGAAGCTTTGCAGGGTGAAGGCGTCGGTGTTGCCGTGCAAAGCCACCCAAATCACACCGTCGTCCTCAGTGCGATTGCCCGGCAGCACCTGAATTTTTTCCAGTTGCTTGGGTAATTTAGGGATGGCTTGCACCTTACTTTGCACACTGGCCATGACTTGTTCGCGCGATACCTCGGGCAATATCTCGACGTCAATCTTGCAGTAATCGCCGCGAATCTCGCTGTGCAAATGCTTGACACCGGGAATATCGTGAATCGCTTCTTCAATGGGCACACATACCGATTCTTCAACTTCTGCGGTACCGGCGCCAGGGTATTGGGTGTTGACCACAATCTGATGCGGACTAAAGCGCGGAAACACTTCCTTATCCACATCGGCAATGCCCATTAAGCCGCCACTCATGATTAAAAGCATCAGCAAGTTGGCGGCAACAGGATTGGCGGCAAACCAAGCCAGTAAATTTCCGGAGCGCAGGCGTTTAGTCATTCAGCACCTTGAGCGTTGTGCCGGCAATGGCAATGGGCAATTCAGAAACAATCACCCGATCACCCGGATTTAAACCGGCTTGAATCACCACCGCATTGGTTTCGCTGCGGACGATCTCCACAGGACGAATCTCCAGCTTTTGCTCGATATTGACCAATTTGACGGTCTGCGTCGGACTAATGGCATTGCGCGGCAAGCGATAAACACCGGCGCGTTCGGCGCCTTCAATCTCGGCATGTACAAACAGGCCTTTTACCAACGGCGGTCGATTGGCGATGGCTTGAAAAGGTTGGTTGACCTGTGCAACTAGGTACCATTGGCCACTGTCTTCGGACACGGCCGCTTCGCTGCGGACAATCTGGCCCAGCCATTGGTGCTGGCTGCCACTCAATTCGGCAGTCAAGGTCACCTTAGGCCATAGACTGGCATCACGCTGCGGCAAGGCTAAGGGCAAATTCAAAAACCCCAGTTGGTCACTGCTGATCGGTAAACGTACTTCGGCTTTATCGCTAGCGTAAATCCGCGCCACTACCGCACCCGATGCTAAAAACTGGCCAACGCCAGCCTGTTTAGTCAGAATGCGCCCGGCAAACGGTGCGTGTAGCTCACAGCGGCTGCGATTGAGTTGGGCTTTCGCTAGATCGGCTTGCGCGGCTAGCAGTTTGGCGTGGGCTTCGGCCAATTGCGGTTTGCGCAAGGCCAGTTCGCTGGCGTCGCCTTCGCCCAGGGCCTGCCATTCGCTGTGGGCTTGTGCCACTTGTGCCTGTTCGGCGATCAACACCCGCTTAGCTTCGGCAACGCGGGCTTGGGCTGCGGTAATGGCGTAGTCGTAATCGCGAGGATCGATGGTGAGCAGTAACTCACCGGCTGTGAAGAAGCCACCCGCGACCAACGCCGGATGCATCTGCACCACTTTGCCCGCCACTTCGCTGACCAGATCGATTTCCTCGCGCGGCGTGACGACACCTTGCGACACCACATTCAGGCGCAGGGTTTGCGGCTCAACGCGCATTACGCTGACTTCGGGAATGGTCGCAACAGTCGCTTGAGATTCAGTCTTGGGACGCAAGGCAAATACCGCCCAACTGGCAGCGGCAGTGGTCAGCAACACGGCGACCGGTAACACGATTTTGAGTGACGCAGCCGACCACTTCATACCGCACCGCCCAACGCTAGATACAGACTAATCCGGTTGGTGAGCAATTGCCGCTGCACCGCCAGATGGGCGCTTTGCGCATTCAGCGTACTGCGATAACTGTCCAGCAAAGTCAAAATCTCGATCAGACCTTGCCGGTAGGAATACACCGCCAGTTTGCGGCTGGCTTCGGTTTGTGAAACGGCTTCGCGCAAGGCTTGCTCCTGTTCACGCAAGTGGCTTTCGGCGGCCAAGGTCTGTTCCACTTCGCGGAAGGCTTTCAAGGCTACGCTTTGGTACTGGTTATACGCGTCTTCGACGTTGGCTTGTTTGAGGCGAATATCGGCTTGTAAACGATCGCCGGTGAACAAGGGTTGTGCCAAGCCAGCCGCTAGATTCCAAGCGGCGGCACGGGGATCGATGATTTCGGTCAGGGCCGGGCTGCTGGTGCCACCGATGGCAGTTAAAGTGACGCGCGGCAGCAAAGCCTTCTCGCTGCTGGCCAAGCGTTGATCGGCAGCTTGTAAGCGCTTAAAGGCTGCCACCACGTCCGGCCGGCGGTTGAGCAGTTCGGACGGTAAACCGGCGGCCAGGGTTACAGGCGGCTCTGGCAAATGCTGCGCTTTGGTAGGGGCAAACTCATTCGCCGGATAGTCAACCGTCGTAACATCAAAACTAGGATAACGCCCCAGCAAGGTCTGCAACTGCTTATGCAGCAATTGCACATCATTGTGCATCTGGGCTGATTGTGCTTCTGCATTCGCCAAGTCAGTCAATGCCAGCCGTAAATCCAGACCACGGGTCAAGCCTTTATTGAAGCGACCACGCACCAACTCGACAATCACGCTGCGGTCTTTGACAGACTGCGCCGCCACTTGGGCCTGCAATCGAGCCTCTAGCCATTGAAAGTACACCTGAGCAAGCCCTGCCGCTAACGACAAACGCGCGGCCTGATAGTCTTCGCTCACCGCCACTGCTTCTTCCAGCGCGGCTTGTTGGGACGCTTTGATACGGCCCCATACATCCAGCTCCCAACTTAAATTGAACAAAGCCAAAAGCTGGCCGGACTCACTGCTCAAAGCATCTTTGCCACGTTGATAGCCCGGTGTGAAATACAGTTGCGGCAAACGTCCAGCGCCGGCAATTGTGGCTTGTTCCTTGGCGGCATCGACCCGCGCGGCGGCGGCTTGCAAATCAAAATTATGGATTAAACCATCCTCTATCAAAGAGGTTAACGTGTGGTCGTTGAAGGTGGTCAGCCAATCGGTAACTGATTGGTCCCTGGGCAGTGCCGGACTTTGCCATTGCGCTGGCAAAGCAATATCCAACGTGTTCGGGTCGCGCTCTGGAATCGAATGGCAAGCGGGCAGCACAATAAACGCCAACAGGGGAAACATCGCTAACCTTGATGCGTGGCTTTTTTTCGCAGTGCACTTTGCGTAGTCGATGATTGACACCCAAGACTGCGGGCTCGATTTTTGTGTGGGTAATCGTGGTATGGACATTAACGGCGTTTCTTTGACCAGATGACGACGCCTGTTACCGATAACATCACAATGACCAAGCCCAATACACAAACAAACAGTCTATACGGCAGACCAAAAACATTAGCCATATGCAAGGCCATTAACCAGGAAGTGATGGTATTGCCGTTATATTGACCGGTGGGGAGCAGCAACATTTTTTGTTGTCCGTTATTGGCGTCAATCACCACTCGCGTTTGACCTTCATGATCCTGAATATCAAGACTGCTGCGTACGCAATAGACGTAGAACCCTTTGGCTTGATTAAACCAAATGGCCACAGGTGCTTCGATTTGGAATCCGTGTTCGACAGCAGCATGGCTCATGGCCTGATGAGCCATGCGATAAGCCGCGCGTAAATCGATTGCAGGATGAACTAAGGGTTCCGGTAAATCTTCAATTTCAGTCCAGGGTTGGTGATAATCACTAACTGATTGCATGACCTTTTGATAAACAGTATCACCCAGGTTCATATAGACGCTCGACCAGGCAAATACTAATAAAGCCAACCATAGCCACAGTCCGCCAGCGCGGTGCAAATCGTAATTGATTCGAAAAGACGAGCCACGCCATTTGATCAGCCAAGCACGACGCCAGCGTTGCCAAAACGACGAGGCACTGGACTTATTGTCTTGAGCGACAAACACCTTAGCCGGTAAAGTTAAGTAAAAACCAACAAAACAGTCGATGGTCCAGATCAAGGCGGTGATACCTAAAATCCACATCCCGACATCATCCAATGCCAGGTTGAAGTGCAGCTTATAGAGAAAAGGCATGAGATTGGTCATGCCTTCAGAAATGACTCCCCAACGCCGCCGCCCCAGTTCCGATCCAGTGTAAGGATCGAGAATCAATTGATCGTAATTCAACTCAAACAATTGACCGGTTTGCTCATTTTGATGCGGTGATACCGAAAATTGTACGGCAGAGGCACTCATCCATAAGGATTGCACACTAGCCTGCGGCTCAATGCATTTATCAGCGTTATCAATGAGAGTATCAAAAGCTATAGGCGCACGGCCATTAGCTGCAACATAAAACTGGGGATTGAACGCGCCATCCAGCTCCTTGTAAAACGCCAGTAAACTGCCGGTCAATCCTACAACGACTAAGAAAATGGTCATCGCTAAACCGGTATAGCGATGAACAAGCACCCATAATGGGCGGATCTTCATAAAAACTCCAAAATCTTTATCGTTCAAATAAGCTGCAATCAGTATTAATGAGAAGACGATTTAGTCATGAAAATACCGCCTACTGACCATAGGAATTCAACGCTGAGTAACTTAAGGGCAATAATCGTCTCCCTTATAAAGTAAAGTCTTAGCGGCTTACATCATTACTCACATTATTATTGATTGGATTCATGCGCATGGAATATGGCAAAAACATTGTCTGGCATCATTCTCAAATATCACGATCTCACCGGGAAGCCCTGAACGGGGCATCGGTCGGTCATTTTGTGGTTCACTGGGTTGTCTGGAGCAGGGAAGTCAAGCCTGGCACACGCTGTAGAGGCTCAGTTGCATCAGCGAAGTTGCCGTACGTTTGTATTGGATGGTGATAACATCCGCCACGGTCTTTCGAAAGATTTAGGCTTTGAAGACGCTGATAGACGAGAGAATATCCGCCGCATTGCGGAGGTGGCCAAGTTAATGCTTGATGCAGGAAATATCACCCTAACGGCGTTTATATCACCTTTCAGATTGGAAAGAGAGCTCGCTCGGCATACCGTAGCGGATGGCGATTTTATAGAAATTTACTGCAACTGCGATTTGAAGGTCTGCGAGCAGCGAGACGTCAAAGGACTCTATCGAAAGGCAAGACTCGGTGAAATAGCACACTTCACCGGTATTTCATCCCCCTACGAGCCACCAGAAAACCCGGAGATAGTGGTTGATACCGATCAGATGAGTATTGAGGAATGTTTAGACCACATATTCAATCACTTGCAAAAAATGGGCATTTTGTCTCCCATCCCAGCCTTACCTAAAGCC
This sequence comes from Methylomonas fluvii, assembly GCF_014850975.1. GTDB lineage: Bacteria > Pseudomonadota > Gammaproteobacteria > Methylococcales > Methylomonadaceae > Methylomonas > Methylomonas fluvii. Next base: position 882,968 of record NZ_JACXST010000002.1, read on the forward strand.
TTAAAACGGTCATCGACAAAATGACTAAAGTTAGTGGAGTCGATAGTGAAATCAAAAAGATAATGGCTTAACCCACAATAACTACCCAGTCGGTTACATAAGTCATTTTAATATCCATGGTACTTTGCAATACTTTTAGCATATCGTGTGAGTCTCTAATACTTAGGCGACCATTCACTTTTAGTTGCCGCAATGAATCATCTCTAAAGAAAACCATTCCTGGATGATACCGATTGATAGCATCAATAACCGACTCCAAGGTTTCATTTTCGTACGCCAAAAATCCGTTAATCCAAGAAGTAGCCAGTTTTGAATCCAATTTTTTAGGTTGACCGATCTTGGTGTCGTAAACGGCTACCATTTCATCCTCGCCTAAAACAACAGGATCTTTCCAAATTTGATTGTCAGAGACTTCGACACGACCGGAGAGTACTTTGATCTCGTCACGCTCTTTCCGATGATTGACAAAAAATCGAGTGCCCAATACGCGCGTCGTTGAATGATCCGCATGGACTAAAAATGGGCGACTGGGGTCAGGTTTAACATCAAAAAAAACCTCCCCCTTAAATAACTCAACAGATCGTTTGCCGTCTTTCATATTGACGGCGATCGCGCTGTCTGTGTTAAGCATGGCCGTGGAGCCATCCTCTAATAGAACAGTTTTACGCTCCCCTATGGCCGACGAATAATCCGCTTTGAATAAAATCCGCATTTGACCACTAAGCGACACTGCCAGTACCAAGCACGCGGCAAGAGCCAATGGCATTCTGGTGTTGATATAACGCTTTTTAGAGTGCTTGGGGGCAATGCCATGTACTTTAGCGCTGATGCTTAGGCTTTTTAACAGATCCGTATCGCCCCACATGGCGCATACTTCATTAAAGGCGTCACGGTGCTCAGCCGCTAGATTAAGCCAATGTTCGAAAGATGTCCTATCCTCGGTATTTACGTTATCGGCGCGCAAACGGATAAACCATGCCACGGCCTGCTCGTCTATATTGTCGTTCAGATCGGAGTCCAAAATATTCTACAGATAGTGAGTTAAAAAACGGTTTATCATTTTAACGAATTCTAATTTCATTGATTCAGTTATATCGTCTTCTGCCAGGTTATTCCGGTTTTAACACCAGTTTATGTTGGGGTTTGCCAGTCACCAAGGGCATTGGTAAGCCTTCTACCCAAAAAGATTGCTGATCCTTGTAATAGCCAGATAGCGGATGCCCGGATTGTCCGCCAGGCATATGTAAAATGCCTTCAGATAAGTGACCGGGGGATGCCACCAAGCGCTCGCTAGCCCCAAAATCTGGGCCAGTTACCCGCACGCAGAATCCGCCGCATCCAGCTAACGGTTGACGTGGCATATCTAATGCAAAGGAAAGCAAAGGCAACGCCCTGGAGAACGGGTGGGCGTGGCCGACGATGTTTTGCTTACCCCAGGTAAGATCAGTCAAGCTGACATCAGGATGACGAGACATTACCGTTGACGCGCTAACCTCCAGTTGCGCCAGGATAAATTGATCCCAAGTCTTATGACGCCCAGCTTCCGGCAATAATTGCGTCGGGTTTTCCGTTAACAATGCTTGCAACGGTGTGTCGACATAATTCCAGTTATAAACAAAATTTTTGTCGGCTTGCTTGCTTGCATTTAGAAAAGGCGTAAACACCGAATCAATCAATTGCTTGCGGAATTCCACCAATATCGGTAATCCCAAACTTGCAATATCAGCTCTACCGTTCCAACTTATCAAATAATCTCTTAACGCGATTAACTCCGGCTTTTGCGCTAAAACGTCTGGCGACAATGCTTTCAATGCTAATTGCTGGTAATAGTCATAAAATTCAGTTTGGGTATCTTGCTGAAGATTGAACAACGACCATTCGCTATGGGCTGTCGCTTGCTTGATTTGTTGAGTGATACGGTACGCTCGGTAGCCATTAACAAATTGATGACCAATGACGAATGGAAAGTCTGCAGCGAATCGCCGATCATTGGCCGACACTAAAAAACCTTCGGTGGGATCAACGGATTGCGGCATTTCATTGGGTTGAATGTAGCCTTGCCATCCTGTTTTACCATCGGCCCACGAATGACTGATTGCCCCATCGCCGCCCAATCGGCGAGGAATCTTACCTGTCAATGTCCAGGCAATGTGCCCATACTCATCTGCCAATAAAACGTTCAATTGCGGTCCGCCGGCGCGTTTAGCAATAGCTAACGACTCATTCAAGGATTTGCTTCCTTCCAAATCAGCAATACCGATATTAACCGCATCCGTATCCAAAGCCACCCAATGAATGGCAACCGGCTGCCCCAATAACGGTTGCGCCGCGACCGGCCCCCATTGCGTTTCTCTAATCGTTAATGCTTTGGGCTCTGAGCTTTTGATCTGTATCGTTTCATGCCGTTCTTGGAAGTCTTGCCAATGATCGCCAACTCGGTATTGCCCGGCGTTGTCAGGATTGATTTCAAGTTTGACCAAATCCAAAAAGTCTCCGCTGAGGTTGGTTACTCCCCAAGCCACATGCTGGTTACTACCTGAAACAAGAAAGGGAGTGCCAGGCAAATTTAGGCCGACCGCCCGTACCTCGGGATATTGAAGCTCAACGCGATACCAAATGTTCGGGACACTAATCCCCAAATGCATATCATTTGCCAGTATCGCGCGACCATCGCTTGTTTTGCTGCCACTAACTGCCCAGGCATTGGAGCCTGCTAGCGTTTCATCGGGAGCCTTAGCTAAGCTTTCCAAACTAGGTGACTGTCCTGCCAGCAGTGTTTGCATGGCAGGCACGGGAATACTTTGCGGCGGCCTGAGGGATTTGGTGTATCCCATCAAGTCGTCTGTGAACCGGTCACTATCCGGTGTCAAGAATGCCATGACATCAGGTGGTAAGGTCTGATCCATAATACTAAGCGTCCGTTCGCTATGCTCAGCCCAAGCGGTCAAGTTTTCAAACATCCCTAACACAACCAGTAAGCAATCTTCGGCCCGCCACGGCTCAGGCTGGTAACCCAACACTTTAAACTCAAAGGGAAGAGCAGGGTTTTGCTGCAGATAGCTGTTGATGCCATCCGCATACGCCTCTAAATACTGACGATGAACTGCAGGCTGCTTAGATAAAATTTGCTGAACTCTGACATTGAAACCATAGGTTCTTGATAGCAAGTCGCTCTTGATAGCCATTTCGCCAAATATCTCAGCTAATCGTCCAGCGCTCTTGCGGCGCATCAAATCCATTTGAAACAAACGATCACGAGCTGTGACATAACCTAGCGCGCGCGCCGCATCGAGTCGATTACTAGCGCTGATAAGCGGAATACCGTAAGCATCCGTGTCAACAGTGACTGATGAAGACAACTTGGCCAATTTGAATTCGCCGTCCAGCGCAGGCAGTGATTGCAACCACCAGCGATAACCAAAGCCACTTGCAGCAACAACTAATAGTCCAATTGAGCCAAGCCCAACACCCAGCCATTTTTTAGGTTTAGCCATGGTCGCTCACCCGCATCATGAAATTGACGTTTCAGTTTGAGCCGAACGCAGCCAGTCAGCGCTTGCTGTTGCGTGTTCGGGGAACCCCTGGGGGTATTCAATCGCAGCAATATTGCCTTCATCGAGCTTGATACATCGATCAGCCAAATAGAAATACTTTTCATCGTGGGTAATCGCCAAAACCGTTTTGCCGCGGGTTTTTAGTGCAGGCAACAGCTCGGTGTAGAACAAGTGTTTAAACTCAGGATCTTGATCGGCGGCCCATTCGTCAAACACGTAAAAAGGCCGATCCTCCAAATAAGCCACCAGCAATGCCAGACGTTTTCGTTGCCCTTGGGAAAGACTTACTGAAGAAAACCGGCCATTGATAATCTCCACCTTATGACTAAGGTGTAAACGCTGTATATAGTTCTCCAAGGCGTCTCTATGCTGTTCCACATCAACACCGTACAACTCGTCAAATAGATAAAAATCTGAAAAAATCACTGAAAAATTTTGCATATACGCATCGCGATTGCACGCATCAACAGGGCAGTCGTTCCAGGAAATCGTGCCGCGCTCAGGATGATAAAGACCGATCAACAACATTGCTAATGTCGTTTTGCCGCTGCCATTGCCACCCACGAGAAAGACCAACTCCCCCGGATGAAATTCAAGGTCTATTGGGCCTAATGTGAAATTCCGGTTTTCCTTTTCACGATGAAAGCTATGGGTAACACCGGTAAGGGTCAACGACGTAAAGCTTTTCTGTACTGCTAATTTGGACAGACGTTCAGCAGGGCTTTGTTCAACCAGTTTTTCTTCTAACTTCAGGACGCTATCTAACGAAACTTTCGCTCGACTAAAAGCAGGTAAGCTACTCGTCACAATAGTAAGAGGCGACATCATGAATAAAAAAACTAAAACATAGCCGCTGATGATTTCTTGAGTCAGGGTTTGCCAAATTGGAAAGGCGTATAAAATCGCCCCAATGGTCAGATAATAAAGAAATTGAACCCATTGGTTTATCCACAGGTAGGCGACCGTCGCGCGAAATGAATGTTGCCGGTAAGCTTCAGCACTACTGGAAAGCGATTGGGTCACAAATGCTTCGCTTCTAAGGCGATGAAGTTTTAATTCACGAACCCCTTCCGTCAAGGCAGTGAACCCGCGGCTGAGCACATCATATTCATCGCGTGCGGTTCGAACGGACCTGATGGGTATATCTTTTAAGAAGTTAAACGTCGTCACGCCAAATAATATGATGCCAGCAAGAACCAAAGCTAATTGCCAAGACAACCAACTTAAATAAGCCATGCAGCCAATGAGAATGGCAAAATTAATACAGAGCACAGGAAAAAGCTCGCTGGCGCTTGCTATAGCGCTAACATCCTCAGTCAGATGGCTAAGTAAGGCCGATTTACCCATTTTTTGCAAATTTGGGTATGGCGCATTCAAAATTAACCGGCTAATGCGGAGTCGTAGATCCCGGACCAACTGCGTGCTGAATTGATTCAACAAATAATGCGATACCGTTCGACTGACCAATACCGTAAATGCTAATCCGGAGAACCACCAAATTGCATGTGCTATGTTTATTTGGCTAACTAAACTGGTATTGATAAACGCAATTAATGCAGCGTTACTCAGGCCGCTGATAACACCTGTCAGTAACACACCAGCAATAGTGATCCATGAAGAGCGCCATAAAAAAAGCAGCATAGTGACTCCGTTATATAGTTAAACCAGTTGACAGAGCGTAATTGTTACCAAAACACCTACTCATATTGAACACGACGAACTGCCAAGCAGTTTTGCATTGCCTAAAATAAATGCTCAGTTTATAGAAGACGGTAGGTTTCGATCATTCCGCCATGATTACAGTAACCAAGTTGAATAATAAGAACTTGTTCCCATGATTGGATTGGATTTTCACATCCATACCATATAGAAGACGCCGCGAACGTAAAAAAACCCCAGCCATATTCGTTGATCAGCCCCCCCTGTTAACAATATGGCTTTTGAATTCAGCATACTACGCAATACCCTCAAAAGATATCAAATCAAGCAATCTATGCTATGCACGGCGGCGCTACTTAATAGCCGTAATAACCCACTCACTCTTAGGGTCCAAAGCTTTTATTAGCACTGAAAATTGAATACGGCCTATCTGGGTTAAACCTAGAGAAGCAAGTTAATGGTAATAACTAAGCTGTGTTATATGACACATATTAATCGGGCATTACACTTATCCGCACGCCAAACTTGCCAAGCAAATAAACGCAACTTATTGATACGCATTAGCATTAACGATAGGCCTAATTATTGCTGTGATCAACAGATTATTGTTTTAATTTTGATGCAAAGCTTCCGCTTAAAAGATTGCTGCTGTTAACCCTGGAAAATTATGAAATTCACATACGCTTAGCCTAACAATCGAGCCATATAACCCTTTGCGCCCCATGTCAATGCAGTTGACTAAGTCGGCAAAACAACCAATAGGAACTTGAGCATGAACTTTGAAACTGTGTACATCGACCATCAATCGGAGCTACAACTTCATTTATCACGTATTGTTGATTGTCCGGATATCGCCGCAGAACTTGTTCAAGAATGTTTTATTATATTTTCCAGGGAAGCTCGTAAGCAGATTATCGAACACCCACGGGGCTTCCTATTTCAAACAGCTAAAAACTTAGCTTATGACCATATCAAACACCGTAAAGTCATTGAGAAACATCTAAACAACACAGACCCAACGCAAGCTTTTTGTGACGAACTACCTTCAACAGAGCACTTGGCAATCATCAATGAAAAACTATCGATTTTTTCCAATATCGTTGACGAACTTCCCGATCGTGCCAGAGAGGCATTTATTTTGAATCGTGTTTATGGCATGACCTATGCCGAGATTGCCATTGAGATGAATATTACTGATAGTGCAGTCGAAAAACTTTTAGCTCGGGCGCTATTGCATTGCCGCAAACAATTTAAAATTCATCAGTCCGATTTTAGCAACGACTGAGGACAAAGAGGATTCAGATCGTCCTCCTGATTGAAGAATTTAACTTGTGAAGCAAACTACTTCACTTCTTTTATACTGTGAACCACGGAGAACGAAATGACTTGGGACGAAGAAGATACAACGATTTATCAGGTTGTTGTAAATGATGAAGAACAATACTCTATCTGGCCAGACTATAAAGAGATTCCCGGTGGTTGGCGAGCCATTGGCCCCAAAGGACCTAAACAAGAATGCTTGGACTATATCAAAGAGGTCTGGACAGATATGCGTCCGCTGAGCCTGCGGCAGCATATGCGAGAGGCGGGGCTGGAATAAAGAAAAAAGGGCATATGGAGGTGCCCTTTTTCTAAACGTCCACTTATTTTTGCTTACGGTGCCGGCGCCTCTAAAGAGGCAATTTAGCAAGAATCTCACATCCCTGTGAGTAACGGCGACCGCCCCTTAACCAATCGCCCGTGGATTCAGGATAATTAACCGATCCGACCACAAATCCGGCAACTCTTCGAATACCAGACTCCGATGCTCGTTAGAAAAACTCAAGCTGGACATCAGTTGCGCCAAAGTTTGTTTTCCATCCGCCGCCCGCAACAGGCGGTACCAAGGCTCCGACAACACATGACGCCGAGCAGCATCGTAGTTCCAAACCAAAAAATAACTAAACCCGCGCTCGGTATTGCTAATGTACTTATCTTCGCGATTAAGTACGGCTGCTTTCGGCAGCGACACAAACAAGTCGGCTAATTCGCTATTACCCCATCTTCTTTTAGTTACCAGATGGTCTCCAACCACCAAGTAATCCAAACCGGATGTTAGATAACACACCACGGCGTCGTCGATACTATCGACTATCGGCTCGGCGTTGTTGTTGAACGACGTATTCAACAGTATAGGAACCCCGGTTTTACGACCGAAGGTTTCAATCAACTCCCAATAGCGGGGATTATTCTCCCGGCTCACCGTTTGCAATCTGGCCGTACCGTCGACATGGGTAATTGCCTGCAATTGCTCCCTCCACTCCGGCTTGACATTTAACACGAACGACATAAACGGAAAATCTTCCTGCTTGCCCGGCACTTCGAAGAAATCGCGCACCCGCTCCGCCAATACCGATGGTGCAAACGGCCGGTAGCTTTCTCGCATTTTGATCATCGCATTGATAGTTTCTTTATGCGACGCGACCCGGGGTCCGCGATAATACTACGGTTACCTAATGCTCTTGGGCCAAACTCCGAGCGACCTTGCACCCATCCGATTACCGCGCCGTCGATAATCAAATTCGACACCTGTTCCGAACGTTGCTCCATTTTTTCAATCGATACAAACCCTTGCCACGGGGTAAGAATATCTGCCACCTCGATATCGTCAATCAGTGTTCCCCAATACGCATGAGTGGCTTTTTTATAGGGTAGATTGGGTTGCAACTGGTGTGCGACAAACGCGGCCGCTCCATAGGCACAACCTGAATCGCCGGCAAACGAAGGTACAAAAACTTCTTCGAATAAGCCCGAATAAAGAATCTTTCCGTTCATGCTACTGTTTTGACCGACGCCACCACTAATTACCAAGCGGGTGTGGCCGGTCAATTTTTGATAATGACCAAGCACATGAAAAACAATAGCCTCCAGCGCATCTTGTAATGCCGCCGCTATATCCATGTGAATTTGGGTAAATGGTGTATCTTTACTACGAGGAGTAAGTATATTAAACAGTTCTGGTATTCTTTCTCTATGCAGCGAATAGTCGCCACTAGGCAACAAAGTATATAATCGCTGAAATTCCTCTTTGTAAGTCTCGCTGGCCCCATAAGGAGACAAGCCCATGACCTTATATTCATCAAAGTGGCTATAACCAAGAAATCGTATAACTTCCCAGTATAGAAGTCCTAATGAATCACTCGCCGGCTTACTCAATAAATAATCAAATCTTTTATTTCTAACGTCAATGACATTAGTTGCCACCTCATCTCCGAGTCCGTCTATGGTCAACACTAGGCTATCACTGAATCCTGACATATAATAAGCAGTGGCAGCATGCGTAGTGTGGTGATCTACAAACACAAGCTGATTTTCTTTTAAGCAAAACTCAAACTCACGAAAAATAAATGCTCGAAAAGTTTATGAGGGTTTCCTATCTCAATCAATAATGGATTATTTAGTTGCTCTTGCTTTAATATTCTGTTCAAAACATCCTGATTAAAATAGACAACAATATAATCAATATCTGTTAGGCTTTTATTTGCTTCCTCTAAGCAAAACCGTACAGATAATACCCAAGCTTTATTGGTATGCTTTATACGATTTAATCTCTCTTCTTCAATACCAACAATAACAGATCCGTCTTGAATTAGTACCGATGCTGTATCATGGTATGCATTTTTAGAAAGCCCAAAGCTCGAATCAAATACTGAATCGGCGCCACCATTTAAACCTAGAATAAGCATTAGACCTCCATGAGTAATATATAAAACTGCTGTTTTTTTTGGGTTCTAGCTCAGAAATAGAAAGCATATACTTGCCAAGTAATCCCAATAATTCTGAAATATTTTATTGATCTATAAATTCCTCTATTAACTTAATACTCGGCATCTCTTCTTCAGTTTTTATGAAGGATTTTTGCATCAAACGTACTTGTTCGATATATTTAGTATTAGTGGTTACTTCGGTTATGAGTTCCCGGAGTTTATTACCATTGATTGTCTTAAAGTCACCTTTTAGGCCTAAGCCGTGATAAGTTACTCTTGCTACATTGCCTGGCTGATCAAACCATAAAGGAAAAACTATCATTGGAACACCAAAAAATATACACTCCTTAATAGAGTTAGGTCCACCATGGGTAATCATTAATGATGATTTTTTAATATTTCTAATTGTGGCGCATGGTTAACAATAATTACATTGGAGGCGGCGTTATTAAAATATTTTGTATCAAAATTGTTGCCGATTGATAGTATCCAATTCCATGTTGGCCAATTATTTGACACTTCTATAACTGTGCGAAAAAATCTTTCATAATCGTTTTTTGCCAGTAGAGGGAGAGTGCCAAGCGCCACATACACTATAGGTTGCGACTCAGCAACTCTATTCCAAGGAAAATGCGATTGTTCTCTATGTAAATCAATTGAGGCTTCTACATAATATCTTCCTTCTTTTTTAGAGATAGGATACTCAAAACTAGGAGGACAAAGAACTAACTCCGGCAGCTTCAGTTGAGGGTTAGGCATATCAGTCCAAAAACAAATATCAGTGTACGAATAACTACAATATTTAGCGATTTTTTTTATTTGGCTTGGTGGTAATATATTTAAACCATTACGAGTCAAATAGGCTTCGTGTTGAATCCGTTTGACTCTATATATTAGCCATGAAAAAATTATTTTGATTGGCGACCAAAGTGATTGGCTTGGAGATAAGTCACATTGGACAGGAGGTGTTATATAATTAACCCTCCCTCCCAGAACACTAAAAGAATAAATTGACTTAAGTTTCATTTTGTGAAACATCAGCGCCCATATGATTGAATCAACTCCCGAGGTGGATATTAAAACTATATCAGGATTTATTTCCCGCACAGTCATTTCAAGCTCCCTCGCCCCCCCGCAACGAGATAATTGATGAAATTATGAAAATGACTGGTAAGTTCTTTTGCAGATTCAAGATTAAAATCCTGAGATGTCGCTTTTAAAAAGACTTTATCAAACCAGCCGCTAGGAAACCATTGCTCATAAACTGAAACAAATTTAAACCCATTTTCATATATAGTAGGTTTGCAATCTGCAATGCCAAGATAACTGATGATATGACCTTTATCTCTCAGATTCCGGGCCAATAGCAAGCTCGAGTTAATAGTACTCACTATCGGTGGATAGCAAAAAACGATGTTGGCCATGTAAAATTACAATTAAATTGTATAGTCAATATTACTTTCAAATTCAGACAATTTAAGTTTTTATTTTAAATAGCCAAAAAGAAAGGCTGGGATAAATAGGCGTTACAACATTAGCAGAAGAGTTATTAATGCCAAATTATTAGATCATAACTTCCTAAGTCATTTGCTTACCGGCCCGGTATAATAATATATTCAAATATTCTCGCCGTAATACAAAACATCAATCGATTAATATTGATCTTTGGAGCCGATCAATCAACTGCCTTACAAACTAAAGAAAAATGTAGTCTATAATTTAAAAACAGAATGTATTGATAATACTACTTCCTGCATTTAATCTATCAGCTTCTTCGAATTTTTTTTGCATAATTTTTATTTGCATTCTGTAATATGGGTTTTTTTGTATTTGCATAATCATAAAAGTTAATTTTGAACTAGTTAACTTACTCATATTTCCCTTTAAACCCAACCCCTGATATGCAACCCTTGCGGCATTCCCATAATGGTCGAAAGCTAAAGGAAAAACTATCATCGGAACGCCAAACAAAATACATTCCTTAATAGTATTTGTGCCGCCATGATTAATCATGATTGCCGTTTTTTTTAACACGTTCAACTGCGGTGCAGTTTTGACCAAAACAACATTGTCCGAAATATCAATGAAACTCTTATCATCTAACTGATCTCCCACAGCCACAATCCAACTCCATTCCTGATGTTGCTTTGCTGTATCAAGGATTATCTGAAAGAAACCTATTCGTTCTTGCTTGCTGAGAAAGTTTAACGACCCTAGTGCACAGTAAATTAGAGGTTTACCTGTATCAACCTTTTCCCAAGAAAAAGACGGTTGTTTACGATGCAAATCAATAGATGCTCCAACATAATAGCGCCCAACTCGCTCTACGTCATAAAAATCGAATTCTTTTGGGCATAGTACTAATTCGGGCAGCTTTAATTTTGGTGCAAGCATGTCTGTAGATATATCAATCAATTTAAGTGGATATTTATAATGTTTACAAAGCTTTACTAGGCCTGTTTTAACACTTAGTTGTGACTTCAAAACTGATGAGTAAATAACATCCTTTGCAAGCCTATTAAATAAATATTTTTTCCATGAAAGAATTATTTTGAATTGCTCAATAATTGACTCTCCAGGAATAATGCCTGTGGTAATTGGCGGTACCCGTGTTGACTGAGTACCGCATAATGTATCGTGCAAATAAATTGTATTTATGCCGGTCGTATATGCAAGTAATGCCCAAATAAAAGAGTCATAATGTGTAGCAACCACCACCATTATTTTTGGGTTTATCTGGCGAACAACATCATAAAACTCTTTATCCTCGCCTGCGATAAGAGCATCAAGGAACATCTCAATATGTTTTATATTTTTTCTACGCTGACCTATTTTTCGCCAAAAAACAAATGATTCTTCCTCTTTGATTTTGTCTTCCCCAGGAAACCAGCTCTCAAATAAAGGTATAAAGTTAAAGTCGTTGATCGGTACAAATTTCTTACAGCGACTTAATCCCAAGAAATAAATATCATGTCCTAGTAATTTTAATTCTCTAGCTGTTCTTAAACTTGCATTTACAGATCCTGCTATGGGGTGAACAAAAAATATAATTGCAGCCATCAACGCCTCCCATTGCATAGTAACCCATTGTTTTTTAAACTAAAAACTAACATTGTGAATTATCATTACCTAGCGGGCTTGTTCCTTTGACTCTTCTGATACCACCTGATAACACCAGTGACATAAAGGGATAATGGAACTAGTCCTGATATTAAAATGATGACTTGCCCCGTAACTCCAAAAGCCTCGCCAGTGTGTAATGGATAAAGCCATTTAACTAAAATATCGCCCACGCTTTGCGTATTTCTATCCTGAACATGAACGATTTTTCCACTATATTGATCTATCCAAAGGCGGCGATAAGAATGTTTTTGGTTAGGATCGTCAAGTTCCCGCTTATGCACAAGATAAACATCTTGCTCGTTTTGCGGAAAATCAATCCGTCGGTACTCCCCATCTGGACATTGAGTATCAGTAACAGCCATAACCTGAGAAAATCTAATCGGCTCTTTATTATGATTTGGTATAACACTAAGAAAAATGGGCCATGGCTGAGAGACGGGGGAAAAGACGTTAATTAACCTACGACCGTATTCCGGAAAAATTAAATACACTCCCGATAAAATCAAAAAAAGAAGAACAATTACGCTATAAAAACCAAAAGTCTTATGCAAATCGAAATTTAATCGTTCAATGCTCGAGTTTTTCTTGATTGTCAGTGCGTTTCTAAGTTTACCGGGAGTGGGCCACCACAAAATCAAACCTGTCAATACAGAAAATAATAAACCCAAGCCTATAAAGCCCACGATATTCATCCCTGCTTTCGCCAGGCCCAATGAATAATGTAAGCGCAAAATAAAATCCTTAAACGGATCGCGCCATATCCGTTCAAAATCGATTAATAAACGCTGCCCTGTTACTTCTGCCGTATAGGGATTGATAAAAATTTGATGTCTTTCCAGATAGCTCGCATTGGGTGATGGCTGTTCAAACCACAGAGCAAACGCAAGTCCGTCGTGTCGCGGGAAATCAAGGCTTATCGCTTTACCAATGCTCGGCAAAGCACTAATACCCGATACGACAATCTTATCGATTGGCTGGTAACTTTCATGCCCGGTTTTAACGGAAACGGTCATAAGGTTAGAATTAAGCCACTCGTCTAATGGAAGTTCAAATGCCAACAAACTCCCAGTTAAGCCGATAATGACGAAGATCGCCCCCGCAAATAGGCCAAGATACAAATGTAGTTTTAGCCATAGTTTGCGGCGATTTTTGCGTGCCATATCCATTGCAGTCATTTAACTAAATTCACAGATTAAGCCTGAAAATTTTCAGGCTATTTAAGGCCTGACTGTATTAGAAATTGGTTGGTTAAAACTCCACTCGAACCGATCCCATAAAAGTTCGGGGGTTCCGATGGTGATAAAACTTCCACTATTAGTGCCTGCGTAGTAGTTTTTATCCAGCAAGTTATCAACATTGAATTGGGTCGTTAGTTTTGTATTCCCAACTTTCATTTGGTAGCTTGCCATTAGGTTTGCTGTAACAAAGCCAGGCAACTCATAAGTATTTCCTGCGTTGCCCTCTTTTTGACCCTGCGCGATGGCTCCCGCACCGAACTTAAGTCCTCGCAAAGCACTGGTTTGAAATTCGTAAGTACTCCAAAAGCTTCCGGAATGTTTTGGGGCTAAAAACAATCTATTTCCCTGGTTACCAATTCCCCCTGTAGGATCAACATCTTTAGTTATTTTTGCAAAAGGTGTGTAAGCGTAAGTTGCGATAACATTCCAACCGGGAATGATTTCTCCCGTAGTATCAAACTCTATCCCCTTACTTATAGCTTCGCCAATCGCACGGCCATTTCCATTTGGGTCTCCTGGAATTGCAGTAAAAAGATTCTGTTTAGTTAATTCGAAATAAGATACTGTCGTTCTTAACCTCCCATCCCAAAATTCGGTTTTAAAACCTGTTTCCCATTGTTGAGCACTTTCTGGTGGGAGAGAAGTTCCATCAGTATTAAATAAACTATTGGTGCCACCAAAGTTTTCGGTATAGCTTCCATAAAGTGAAAGCCAATTGACTGGCTGCCATAATAAACCACCACGAGGACTAATATGATCAACTGATTCGGTGACGCGTCCAAGAATATTGTTTATCCCTTCGGCATTGTCGTAACGAAGTCCACCAAGTGCATGGAAATGGTAAGGAAGCTCAATTTGGTCTTGAAAATACAACCCGTGCCAGGACTGGGTATATCCTTGATCATCCCGTTTCGTTAAAGCAGGGGATGTTGTTAAATAAACCGGGTTGAAAATATTAAATCCCGAAACCGATCCACCATATCTATTCGTTATCTGGTCATCGATAACAAAATAATCGTAGCCCCACAATAGCTTATGCTTAAGTACACCGGTTGAAATATTCCCAATCAAATTAAGCGAAGTAAAATATCGTTGTGAGCTAGGTGTTGCATTGTTGAAATTGCGAGTAAGCAAACCATTAGCTCCGGCTGCACCAAAGTTTAACGTTTTGCTTTCTTTTTCCATGAATTCAGATGTAAATCTATGAGTTAGCTTCCAGTTGTCATTGAACTCATGTGACCAATTGAATCCAACTAGCACTCTATCGCCGACATTCTTATTGTTTAGTGACTCATGTAACGCTCTGTCCAATGGAACATTCGCAGGACGATCACCTATCCGAGTGATACCTGGATCAGGTTTATCGTTGTAGTGTTGATATTCAAGCTCTAGGGTCGCTTGGGTTCTCGGACTAATATTCCACTTGAGAACTGGGGCGACAAAAACCCGCTCCCCTTCTATAAAATCTCGGAAAGAGCCTGCGTTTTCATAGGACACGTTAAGTCTATAGAGCAGAGTGTCATCCTTTGTAATTGGTGCAGTCGCATCCAAGGTGGTTCGGTAGAAATCATATGACCCAAACTGTTGCTGTAGGGCATAATAGGGAGTTGTAAGCGGCTGTTTAGTGACAATATTAACAATCCCCCCGGCTCTGCTCGACCAAACAATATAGACCCCGGCCCTTTGAGAACTTCCACTCGCTCTATATTGGTAGTGTCTCGCTTAGTTCCGGCGCTACCGCCGACAATGGTAGGAATTAAAACTCCATCCCGATAAGTAATATTATTTTGGAAACCTCGGATTTGGTAACCATCTGTCGCGCCTTGATTAATTGCTCCAAGCGTTACCCCGCTTACGTTTTGCACCGCTTTGTCGATACGTGTCACTTGTTGGTCTTGCAATACTTGTTTGGTCACTACCTGTACCGAGAACGGCGTTTCCATAATCGGCGTATCGGTCTTAGTTGCTGTAGAAGCGTTGGGCAAACGATAATCTGAGTTATACGGATCTGTTGAATCATAAACCGCCTTGCCGACCACATGTACCGCCGGCATAGCCGTAGCATCTCTCTCCTTTAAAGTGGGCACTTTTTCCACCGTAATCGAATTCCCCCCAGCCACACGATAGCTCAACCCACTTCCTTTCAATAATTGTTGCAACGCTTGTTCCGCTGTATAGCTGCCTTTCAAACCATTCGATTTAACATCGCTTGCTATCGCAGCCGGATAGCTGAGCTCCACATTGGCAGTTTCAGCCAAGTTATTCAGTGCCGTGGATATGTCGCCGGCAGAAATGTTGAATTCGTAGATTTCACCGTTGCTGGCGCTATCTGCAAACACTGGTGAATTTGCTAATGCGCACAGCAACGCGACCGTTTTTAAGGCATGCGGTTGGTCACATCTTACTAACTTACCCAAATAGAGATAGTTGTGGTTCCGTATATAACGCATGCTGTCCCTCTTAATAATTGATATTGAATGTCCAGTTTCTAGACTATTAATTCGACAAGTTAATTTTTGAACCCTTCGTACCGGTTTATATAGCTAACAAGGACGAACTGATTTTAAAAACTTAACGAGGCTGTATTAATAGAACTGGGGGAGATATTTGAAAAATAGCATTAAACGATACTCTTCTCAGCTAAGAAGACGATTGCTTGACGTATTTTCCCCACTCACTGTCGACACGGTATTGGAAGTACGGTCGCAAGCTGAGCCGGGGCGGAGACACTTGGCAGGAGAATGTCATTGTCTAACGCATATGGCGACCGGTAAACTACGGGTAGGGGGATTGCTGGGACAATTCGCCGACCGAACGAATTATTCGCAGTTTGAAGCATGAGCAACTCAACTACGAAAAACTCAAAACCCAAATCGCGGCAAAACTGAGCGTGATCGATTATTTGGCTTTTATAACGACCGCCGGTCACACTCAACATTGTGAGCTATCAGTCCCCTCTCGAATTCGATAGGGGATTTTATAGAAACGCTGCCAAAACAGGTGTCCGGTTTTTATTGACCATTACAGTTTATAGCGACCTGTCGCCACCGATCGAAGCAGCTGCAGGGCTCCACTTTAAATCCAATGCTTACAGACAGCACACAAACAAACTTATCCAACCCACCTGAAAAGTCATTTCTTGTGGTAATGCTCCGGCTCAGAAATAAAGCCGCTCCGTTTAAAATAAGCTTGATAACGCGTCAATAACTCGCTGTCCAACAAGACACACTCGATCCCTATCTTCGACAAGAAGCTTTGTGTCTCGCGGCAATCGTAACGAACGCTGTTTTCTTCCAATGATTCCGTACCATCATCCTGACTTTGATCGGAAAACAGCGACAGCAACGGCAACAAAGCAAAGTCCGTTAGCTTGCCCGCTTCGGCAATCTCAAAGACTTTTTTCACCCAGTCTCGATAAGGCATACGATCCAGGCGATAACCTAATCGGTTAAAGCTGTCGATTAATTCATCGGAATAAGGCGGGGTAGGATGATTTAAATGAAAATATGCGCCAGCAGAATCCGGCTGTAATGATAACGCGACAATAGACCGGCTTATATAGTCGACCGGCGCCATATCCATGCGGACGCGTTCGGCAGGCGCGCAACCCATTTGTATGCAAGCCTTGATCACCCGGCACAGAAAATCCTCAGTATTCCAATTACCGCTACGGCTGTCACCGGCAACGGTAGCGGGCCGGTAAACCGTCACCTGAAAGCCCCTCCTCGCGGCTGATCTAAGCAGTTTTTCCGCAACCCATTTACTCTGGGCATAGCCATTGGCTAAAGCTGTACAGAGCATCGGTTCATCGCGTTCCCGATGGTCTTGCGGATTGGTGGATACTTCGTTAAACACCGACAAAGTCGAAACATAATGAAGCGCTTTAGCTTTGCGATAACAAGCAAGACGCAACGCAGCTTCTGTACCCAAAACATTGGCGGCCTTTAACGCCTGATAAGGTTGAATAAAGTTAACCAGTGCGCCGTTGTGATAAATGACTTCGACCTGCTCGGCAATTTCTTGGTACCGCAGTTCGGATAGGCCAAATCGAGGCTCCGCTAAGTCCCCGCACACCGCAACAACCCGGCGCCAATCGATACCGTCTTGCAGTTCGTAATGGACGATTTGGCGTTGCAATCGGGTTAAAGCTTGTTGCTCATCAACCGCCCTGACCAAGCAATAGATTTTGGCATCCGTTTGCTCAAGTAACTCAGCCAGCAAAAACGCACCCAAAAAACCGGTCGCGCCGGTCAAAAACAGCGTTTGAGCTGCCACTACATTGATAGGTGCGAACGGTAAAGGAATAATGGCAGGATCAAGTTCTGCTTCGGCTTCAAAATCGATTTTGGCGGCCTCGCTTTCACCAGTATCGATTAACCGCGCTTGCGCTGCGACAGTCGTCATCTCGAAAAAGCTTTTCAGCGGCAATTGAATATTGAATTGTTTTCGCACTGCAACCGACAACTGCGCCGCCAGCAAAGAGTGCCCACCCAGCCTGAAAAAATCGTCATATCTTCCGGCTCGCCCAATACCGAGTATTCCGCACCAAATCGCCGCCACGGCTTTTTCGGTCCGGGTCTCCGGCTCCACATAGCGGCTGCTTAGAGTATTAGTCATATCGGGAGCCGGCAACGCCTTGCGGTCGATTTTGCCGTTTGCGGTCAACGGCATCCGCGCCAAAAATATTACGGCTCCCGGCGCCATATAGCCTGGCAATGAGGCTTTAAGAGTCTCCAGTAGCGCTTCCGCCGTAAGCTGATCGCCACCGACAACATAAGCGATCAACAGCTTGTTGTCGGGCGAGTTTTCTCTGACCAAAACAACAGCCTCATCGACATCGGGATGTTCTAAAAGCCTTGCCTCGATTTCTCCCAACTCGATCCTGAAGCCGCGTATTTTCACTTGGTCGTCGATACGGCCCGAAAACTCGATATTGCCGTCCGGGCGGTAACGCGCCAGGTCTCCGGTTTTATACAGCCTGCCACCGTCATTCAGGAACAGATCGGGGATGAACTTTTCCGCTGTCAGTTCAGGGCGCCGCCAATAACCTCGCACCATGCCTTCGCCGCCTATATACAGTTCGCCCGGCACACCGACCGGAACTGGGGTGCTGCTGCGGTCCAGGATATAAATCCGTACGTTATCGATAGGTCGGCCTATCGATAACGACCTGTTCAAATCGTCCCGATCAGCCAAGTAAACGCTGCTCCAAACCGAGCCTTCGGTAGGGCCGTATTCATTGTATAGAGGTACGTCCGGCAATATCGCATAATGTCGCTTGACGACCTCGGTTGAACACGTCTCTCCGGCAACGATCACTGTTTTCAAAGTTTGCAGCTTAGTTCGTTCTTGTTTCAGCAACAACGCGTAAAAAGACGGCAGAGCCAAGAGATGCGATACCCGCCGCTTGGCGATGATATCGGCCAGCACCGCCGGATCTTTGGCGGCGTCATCCGTCGGCAAGCATAGGCAACCGCCCTGCCCCAGCGTCCAGAACAACCCGGCCACCGAACTGTCGAACGCAAACGACGATAACAATAAATAGGCGTCCACCGGCTCCCGATAACAGTCAACGCGCGCTGTCGTCGAATGCACGGCATTGCGATGCGAGACCATCACACCTTTGGGCAACCCCGTAGAACCTGAGGTATAAATGATATAAGCAAGATTGAGCGGATGATTGCACGGCTCCGGATTAACGTCCGGCCATTGCGAAATCGTTCGCCAATCGCTATCCAGGCAAATCTTGTATTTCGCGTTGTGCGGCAATGCCTCTGCCAGCGCTTGCTGGGTCAGCAGCACGTCAATCCGGGCATCGTTAAGCATGTAGGCGATTCGCTGTTCCGGATACTGTGGATCGATAGGTACATAAGCCCCACCGGCCTTGATGATGCCCAACATGCCGACCGCCATTTCTGGCGAGCGAGCGACACAAAGACCCACTGCCACATCGGGCCCGACGCTTATTGAGCGCAGATAATGAGCCACTTGATTGGCTTTCCCGTTGAGTTCTGCATAGCTTAAAGTCAATCCTGCAAACGCCAGCGCATCGGCGCACGGCGCTTTTTGGGCTTGCATTTCAAACAGCTGGTGCAGGCAGCTATTCGCTGGATAAGCAGCTTGCGTGGCATTCCAATCGAACAGGATTTGCTTGCGTTCCGTCAAAGTCAGCAGTGGCAATTGGTAAAGACGGCTTTGCGGAGCATCGGCAATACCTTGAAGCAACATGACATACTGCTGTGCCAGCCGCGCTATCGTAGCTGAGTCAAATAGGTTGGTGTTGTATTCCAGACTAGTGCAAAGTGCCCCAGTGTCTTCGCGAATATGTAAAGTTAAATCGAATTTAGACACCTTGTTTTCATCGTCGATAGCATCGATTGCCAAATCCGGCAATTTCAGTATCTGCCCCGTTTGATTTTGCAAAACGAACATAACCTGGAACAAAGGGCTGTAACTCAAATTACGTTCGGGATGCAGTACTTCAACCAACTGTTCGAACGGCAAATCCTGATGATTTTGAGCATCTAAAACAGTATTTCTAACTTGAGCCAACAACTCATCGAATTGCGGATTGCCTGACAGATCGGAACGCAATATCAAAGTATTGACGAAGAAACCGATCAAACCTTCTATTTCCAAGCGATTGCGATTGGCAATCGGTACGCCGACGCAAATATCCTGTATACGGGTATAGCGGAATAGCAAGATTTTGAACGCCGTCAGTAATAGCATGAATAAAGTCGCATCGTATCGACGGCTTAATTGATGGACTTGCTCCGCCAGAGCCGCCGGAATTTCAAAGCGATGCAAGGCTCCACAATGATTCATCACCGCAGGCCTTGGTCGGTCGGTTGGCAACTCCAGCAAGCCGGGCGCGCCATCCAATTTATTTCGCCAATAATCGATATGTTGCTGCAACACATTTCCGGAAAGCTTTCGTCGCTGCCAGCAGGCAAAATCGGCGTATTGAACCTGCAACACCGCTAACGGCGAGCATTCACCGCTGCTAAATGCTTGATAAAGCGTTACGAATTCGCGCATCAATATCGCCGCCGACCAACCGTCGAAAACGATATGGTGAAAAGTAACCAACAATATTTTTTCCTGTCTCCCGCCAGTGCCGGACAAGGCGAGCAGCGTTATCCGAAACAAAGGCCCGGACTCCAGACAAAAAGGCTTTGCCGCCTCCTGCCGGGAAAGATCGGCCGCTACTGTCCGGCATAGCGGTTCAGGCAAACCCTTTAAATCGACATCGGCGACAGAAAGCGCGCTTTCCGGTGAAACAGCTTGTGCCGGTACAATGTCATTAACGAAAACGGTGCGCAAATTTTCATGCCGCCGCACGATCTCATTAAAACTTTGCGCCAACGCCGCTTCATTCAAAGACCCGGTCAAACTGAACGCATACGGCATGTTATACAGAGAACTGTCCGGCTCCAACCGGTCCAAAAACCATAAGCGGTGCTGGGCGTAAGATAGCGGTAGCGGTTCCATGCGGCGGCCGGGCATTATCGATACGGATTCTTGCCCGGCTTGGGAAAGCGCTTCGATTAACTCCGCTTTCCTGGATTTGAGCTGGGATTTAATTTCTTCGCTCAGCACATGTTTCGGCGCTTTGCATTTTAAGTTACCTTGTTCGACATAAAGATGCACATGCAAATCGCGTAGCGTCGCGAGCAATTGCTCCAACATCATAGCTCAATGTCCTCAAGCTCGATTTCGGCACTGCTTTCTGCAGCTTTTTGCTGATCTTTGGCCCAAACCAGCAGGTCGACTTTGGCAGCCAACTGGGCAAGACTGGCCGTATCAAACAGGGCCTTTAACTGCAACTGGATCTCGAATCGCATACAAATCCGGGATACCAATTGGGTCGCCAACAGGGAATGCCCACCCAATTCAAAAAAGTTATCCTCGACGCCGACGTTTTCGACACCCAGCACATCCGCCCAGATTCCGGACAAAATTTCCTGTGTGGTGCTTCGCGGCGCGACATACTGTTTAGCATTCGTCACGGTGTTGTCCGGCTGCCGTAAGCGCTTACGATCCAGCTTGCCATTGGCGCTGAGCGGCATACTATCCAGCAAGACAAAAGCGCCGGGAAGCATATAGTCCGGCAAAGTTTCCTGAAGGTGGTGTTTTAGCTGTTCGACGTCGGCCGCCTCCTTGTTGACAACAACTAGATAAGCCACAAGTCGTTTGTCGCCAGGCGTGTCTTCACGGGCAAGGACAGCGGCTTCTTTGATGTTAGGGTGTTTCAGCAGCCTGGCCTCGATCTCGCCTAATTCGATCCTGAACCCCCTAATTTTGACCTGATAGTCGATACGTCCTAGATAATCGATATTGCCATCAATCCGGTAACGCGCCAAATCGCCGGTTTTGTACAGCCGGCTACCCTCTGGTCCGAACGGACTGAGGATAAATTTTTCCGCTGTCAGTTCGGGACGGTTGAGATAACCGCGCCCCAAACCGATACCGGCGATATGCAACTCGCCCGGGGTTCCGAGCGGCACCGGATTAAGCTGCCGATCCAGAATATAAAGCCTAATGTTGGCTATCGGGCGGCCTATCGGAATCGCGGTTTCAGGGCAGTCCGGCAAACAGGCCCAATAACTGACATCTACCGAAGCTTCGGTGGGGCCGTAAAGGTTATGTAATTCTGTCGGCAATTTATTCTGGAAGCGCACCACCAAATCGGCCGGTAAAGCTTCACCGCTGCAAATAACGCGTTTTAACGACGTGCAGGATTCTACGCCCGGAGTGTCGATAAAGGCTTGCAGCATCGACGGCACGAAATGGATCGTGGTGATTTGCTCTCTGATGATGGTATCGACCAATACCCCGTTGTCCTTGTGCTCGTCAGGCTTGGCGACAACTAGTTGCGCTCCCGTCATCAGCGGCCAGAAAAATTCCCAGACCGACACATCAAAGCTGTACGGAGTCTTTTGCAATACGCAGTCACGGCCATTCAGCCGATATTGTTCCTGCATCCACTGCAGTCGGTTGAGGATGCCTTGATGCGTTATGCAGGCAGCTTTTGGTTGTCCGGTGGAACCGGAAGTGTAGATGCAATAGGCCAGGTTTTCAGGCATGAGTTGGATGTCGGGGTTATTGTCCTTAACTTTAGCTATCATGTCCCAATCACCATCCAAACACAGCACAGTCGCGCTAGAGGCCTTGAGTTTCTCTCGGCAGGCTGTTTGGGTCAGCACAACTGCCGCGCCAACATCGCGCAACATGAAATCTAATCGCTCTTGCGGATAGCCGGGGTCAAGCGGCACATAAGCTCCACCGGCTTTGAGTATGCCCAACAAACCAATCACCATCTCTAGCGAACGCTCAAGGCAAATGCTTACCAACACATCCGGCCCAATGCCATGAGCGCCCAGATAATGAGCTAGTTGGTTGGCTTTGCTATTCAGTTCGGCATAGGTTAGTGATTGCCCTTCGAACACCACAGCAACCGCATTCGGTAGTTTTTCCGCCTGGGCTTCGAAGAGGTGTTGGATATATCGGTTTGCAGGATAATCGACTTCAGTTGCATTCCAGTCGATCAGGATTTGTTGACTTTCCCTCTGCGTAAGCAGGGGCAATTCGGATAAGCGACTTTCGGGAGTATCAACAATGCCTTGCAATAAGGTCAGATAGTGTTCTGCAAATCGAGCAATAGTAGTTGAATCATATAAGTCAGTATTATATTCAAAAGTTCCATTTAACACTTCTGATTCATCTTCTTCAATATTTAATGTCAAATCAAATTTTGAAGTAGCACTTTCATTTTCTACAGAACTTATATTTAAATCTGGTAGTTTTAAAAGATACTGCGCTTTGTTTTGTAAAACAAACATTACCTGAAAAAGTAAATTGTAACTTGTGTTTCGTTGAGGATTCAAAACCTCAATCAATTTATCAAAAGGTAAATCCTGATAACTTTGAGCATTGAGTACGGTATGCTTAACTTGGGCAAGCAAGGCGCTGAATCGAGGATTGTTTGACAAATCCGAACGAATAACAAGGGTGTTCACAAAGAAGCCTATCAAACCTTGAATTTCAATTCGATTCCGGTTGGCCGCCGGTGTTCCAACACACAAATCTGTTTGATGGCTGTGACGGAATAATAACACGTTAAATGCAGCCACTAAATAAACGTATAAAGTAACGCCATGTGTCCTGCATAATATCTGGATATTTCTAACCAATAATTTAGGTATTGAAAAACAAAAGCTTCTACCACAATATCGCATTACTGCAGGTCTAGGTCGATCTGTAGGTAATTCAATAATGTTTGAGGCGCCTTCTAATTTTTTACGCCAATAATCAATTTGTTTTTTCAGATTGTTTCCTGTCAACCATTTCTGTTGCCAATAGGCAAAATCCGCATATTGAATAGATAATTCCGGTAAAGAAGCCATGCCTCCCTGATGGAATGCACCATAAAGTGCAACGAATTCACGAATTAAAACTCCGGAAGACCATCCATCAGAAATAATATGATGTAACACAATAAGCAAAATAGCTTCTTTTTTACTTGTATCTCGAGATAGATTTAGTATTGTAGCCCGTGCTAAAGGCGCTTCTGTTAAGTCAAAAACCCTCAGCTTTTCCTTAACAATCAAATTATCCATTGCTGTTTGACGTGTAATACTTGGTAATTCGGCCAAATTAACATAGGCAACAGAAAATGCAGATTTGTCTGAAATTAACTGATGTACTTGCTCATTCTCTGTCACAAAACTAGTTCGTAATACTTCATGTCGACGAATTATTTCATTAAAGCTTTGTTCCAAAGCAATGGTATTTAAATTACCCGCCAGTTTCAACGTTATTGGTATGTTGTAAAAAGAGCTATCCGGCTCTAGTTGATTAAGAAACCATAATCGTTGCTGAGCGTAAGATAGCGGAATTAAACCTGTCCGACTTACTGGAGCTAGATGTGAATTGTCAACCTTTCTCTCATTAGCTAACAATTCAATTAACTCATTCTTTCTATAGCGAAGTTGATCTATTATCTCTGAACTCAATACACTTTCAGGTGCCTTACATTTTAAATACCCATCGTCCAGATAAATATAAATATCCAAATCTTTCAGTTTCTTCAGCAAGTCAGCGGCACTCATAGTTTAATTTCCTTATATTGAATATTGCTAGCTGTCCCTGATTTGTTATTGTTATCCAGAATCCATGCAGCCAAATCAATTTCTTCAGCCATTTTTCTGACCGACTTAACTTCAAATATAGTTTTTAGCGGAAAATCTATATTAAAATAATTACATATCTTTGACATCAACTGAGTCGCTAATAAAGAATGCCCTCCTAAGTCAAAAAAACTATCTTCCACGCTTATCTTATTAACTTTCAGAACTTCCTCAAATATTCTTACCAAAGCCTTTTCGGTTTCTGACAAAGGCGCAATGTATCCTTTTGTAAATTGATTACAAAAATCGGGGACTGGTAAAGCTTCCCGATCAAGCTTTCCATTTGCTGTTAATGGTAATCTTTCAAGAAAAACATACGAACTTGGACACATATAGTCAGGCAACTCAGCTCTCATGAACTCCATCAAATCAGCAATATTAAAATCATCTTTTTCTATAGTAACTAAATAGCCTACAAGCCGCCTATCTCCAGTCATATCTTCTTTAGCTACTACTACGGAATCTACAACCTTATGATGCCTTAACAGGTGCATTCTTATTTCTTCTAATTCGATTCTGAATCCACGGATTTTTAATTGATCATCAAATCGACCCAAGAACTCTATATTCCCATCAGGTCGATAACGAACCCAGTCACCGGTTCTATATAAACGGCTACCATCACATTTGAATGGATTAGGAACAAACTTATCGGCTGTTAAATCGGGCCTATTTATATAACCACGCGCCAATCCAAAACCACCAATATAAAGTTCCCCTATAACTCCTATTGGAACAGGTAATAACCGTTTATCTAGAACATATACATACACATTGTCAATAGGTCTGCCAATAGGTATTGAATGGATTATAGTATAATTATCAATATATTCATTTACATCAAGCGTCAACGAACCGATAGTGGCTTCAGTTGGACCATAATGATTTATTAGTTTACAGCATCCAATATCATTGATAATCTTTTCAGACAGCCCGACGGACATAGTTTCACCACCCACAACAAGGCAATCGCCAATCTGCATATTTATTTTATTCGATCCATCTAGTAAAGAATTTAAATGAGTTGGAACCATTTTAATAATATCAATCTTTGTGTCTGATAGGGACTGATAAAACTTACTACTATCCATTACATTTTCATAACTTAGGACATTAAGACACCCTCCTGATAATAATGAAATAAATATTGAAGTATTGCCTAAATCAGCACTTATGGTCGAAACAATCGCAAAACGTAACCCTGGTTTTACGCCAATTTTTCTTATCATTGAGAAAACGTAATTTACTAAACCATGATTAGTTATTGACACGCCTTTAGGTTTGCCAGTCGACCCAGAAGTAAAAATAACATACACCAAGCTACCAATATAATTCTTAGCGTTTAAATTATCTATCCAGTTTATGTTATAAAATAACGAATAATTATCCAAGCAGATAGCATCGCCTTTCCAGCCTGTGAACTTTGAAAGAATTTCTTCTTGAGTTAAAAGAATAGATACCTTAGTTTCATTTAATAAAAATTCTAAACGTTTCGAAGGAAAGTATGGATCTATGGGAACATAAGCTCCGCCCGCTTTTAAAATACCCAACAACCCAATAATCATTTCCAACGAACGGTCAACGCAAAGACCCACAAGCATCTCTGCTCCTACGCCTTTTGAACGCAAATAATGGGCTACCTGATTAGCCCTAATATTGAGTTCTTTATAGGTTAAAGAGCGGTCTTCAAAAATAACTGCGATAGCGTTTGGAGTTTTTTCAACCTGTTCTTCGAACAATTGAAAAATGCATTTTTTTTCTTCAAATATAATCCTGGTTTGGTTCCAGTCTTCCAATATTAATCGATTTTCATCAGCTGTCAGCAGAGGCAAATCAGAAATTGGAGTATCTGGACAATCGAGTACACTTTCCAATAACTTTTTTAGATTATTGGCCATTCTATATATAGTCGATTCGACGAATAATTCTGTACTATATTTAAAAGTACAACGTATATTTTTCTCTAATTTAGATATACTCAAAGTCAAATCGAACTTGGCGGAATTCATTTCCGCATCGACTATATTAAGCTTCAATTCCGAAACACTTAGCGTATCCATTGGCGCATTCTGGTAAACCAGCATCGCCTGGAACAAAGGAGTCCGGTTTGGCTCTCGTTCCAGTTTCAATTCTTCGACTAATCGCTCGAATGGCAAATCTTGGTTGTTTTGTGCATCCAGGCTATTTTTTCTGACATTATTTAGCAATTCGATAAAGGTCGGATTACCGGATAAATCGCTTTTCAGCACCAGAGTATTGACGAAAAACCCGATCAGGCTTTCGATATCCCGACGGTTGCGATTGGCAATTGGATAACCGACACAGATAGTGCTCTGGCCGGAATAACGCGACAATAAAATAATGAATGTCGCCATCATCACCACAAACAAAGTCGTATCGGCTTGACGGCTTAATCGGATCAATGCTGCGGTTGTTTCGTCATTCAACTCGAACTCATGGCTCGCACCGTGATATGACATTACCAACGGTCTGGGCCGGTCGGTCGGCAACTCCAACGCTCTAGGCGCATTCTCCAGGTATTGCCGCCAATAAGCGATTTGTTTGGCGTATAGCTCACCTTGCAGGCGATTACGTTGCCAGTCGGCAAAATCTGCATATTGAATCATCAACTCCGGTTCGGATGACGGATTGCCGCTTTTAAAGGTCTGGTAATACGCCCCAATCTCCTTGATAAGCAACCTTAGCGACCATTCGTCAGCAACGATATGATGCAAGGTCATCAATAATGCATAACGTTCGCCGTCCAGTTTTAGCAAAGTAGTTCTTAACAGCGGCGGCTGCTTAAGATCGAAAACACGATGCGCTTCCTGCACTTCAAGGGTTTTGACGATGCTTTTCTGTTGCAATTCGTCCATCCCGGTTAAATCTATATGGTTAATGGTTATTGCGCTATTTACCTCTACGGCTTGCCGAACTTCGTTTTCGATTGTCACAAACGAAGTTCTTAACGCTTCATGCCGACGAACGACTTCATTCAACGCTTGTTCCAATATCGATATGTTCAGGTTGCCTTGCAATTGCACCAGCCCGGCTATGTTGTAAAAAGGGCTATCCGGTTCCATTTGCGCTAAAAACCATAGCCTTTCTTGTGCAAACGATAACGGGCACAGCGAGAAATTCGCTCGTTTACTGATGGTCTGGTTAACAAAAACCGATCTGTCCTTGATGCGTTTTAACAGCAACGCTTGTTTTTCTTTGGAAAGATCGGCGATTCGGGCGGTGTGACTGGGCATGTTTAAAAAATCCTGTTCTTTAGTAAGTAGGAGAGAGCCATGCCCGCGACGGCTACCATCATCGCGGGTATATCGCTGGCATGGTCAGTTCCTACAGTATCGTAAGCAAATGACCGGCTTCTTCGTCTGAAAGCTGATCGAGTTCATGCAGTAACTCGTCCAAAGAACGGCTATCTTGCTGCTGAATTTGCAGCTGGGCTATATCGGCAGCCAGCAATTCGATAGTCGACGATTCAAATAACATCTCTGTCGGAACATCTACATTGAAAGCGCATTGAATACGGGACAGAACCTGAATGGCCGCCAACGAATGACCGCCTTGCTCAAAAAAATCCGTGTCTACGCTAACCGTTTCGAGACCCAGCACTTCCCGCCAAATATCGGCCAGCGCCGCCTCAATCGAATTTGATGCTAGTTTCAATTTTTGGGATTGCAAAGCCGGTTCCCTGATATTCAACAGCGCCAATCGATCCCGTTTCCCATTAGGCATTAACGGCAATTCATCCAATCCTATATAGTTCGACGGCAGCATATAATCCGGCAGCATTTGTTTAAGATAAGCCTGCAAAACAGGTGGTTCAGGTACAGCGGTCGATGGCTGCCCAACCAAATAAGCAACCAGTCTTTTACTGCCGGATGCTTCGTCTCTTACCAGAACGGCGGCATCCTTAATGGCGGGATGCTGTTGCAAGCGCTCTTCGATTTCGCCCAACTCGATCCGATAGCCGCGAATTTTGACTTGGTTGTCTATGCGGCCCAGACATTCAATTTCGCCATCGGCGCTAAAGCGCGTCAGATCGCCGGTTTTGTAGAGCCGCTCGCCATTTGAACTGAACGGATTGGGAATAAATTTTTCCGCAGTCAGCGCAGCTTGATTCACATAGCCTTGCGCCAAACCGGCCCCGCCTATGCACAATTCGCCGTTAACACCTATCGGCACCGGTTGGCATTGCCGATCAAGAATATAAATCCGCACATTATCAATGGCCCGGCCTATCGGCAGCGTGACCCCGGAATCAGTTTTTTTGCTGCGATAAACGCTGCTCCAAACAGTGCCTTCCGTAGGGCCGTATTCGTTGTAAAAAGAAACATCGGGCAGCTTGCGGTGATGTTCCACGGCGATGACGACCGAACAAGCCTCTCCGGCAACGATAACCGCTCGTAGGGTTTTTAATTGGGCAAGATTCCTGTCATTGATAATAGCTGTGTAAAATGAAGGGAGGGCCAGCAGATGACTAACCCGGTGTTGCTTAACCAGTCCGGTCAAGGCTGCGGCATCGGTTAACTCTTCCTGTTGCGGCAGACACAGGCATCCACCTTGGCTTAAGGTCCAAAATATCCCGGCAACCGAGCTGTCGAATGCAAACGAGGACAGCAGTAGAAAGCACTCTAGCGGCTCGCGGTAATAATCAGCCCTGACCAATGTCGAGTTCAGCAAATTGCGATGGCTGACCGCTACGCCTTTAGGCTTTCCGGTGGAACCGGAGGTATAAATGATATAGGCGGTATTGCCTAGTGAAATGGGGCAATACGACGTGTGCGTTGTTTTGCCTTCAGCCGAATCTTCATCCAAGCAAAGTATCTTGATCGCGCGATGCTGAAACTTGTCGGCCAACGCGCTTTGCGTCAGCAATAATTCGATACCGGCATCGTCCATCATATATTCCAAGCGTTCTTCGGGATAACTGGGATCCAATGGGACGTAAGCGGCGCTGGCCTTGAGCACGGCCAGCAATCCGACAATCAGCTCTATGGAACGCTCGGCACAGACGCCAACCCGGCATTCCGGGCCGATTCCCAAATCCAGTAATTGTTTGGCCCATAATTCCGCGCGACTGTTAAGTTCGCCGTAACCGATACTTTGACCTGCGAAAACCAGCGCTGTTTTATCCGGCGTCATTTGCGCCTGCGCTTCAAAAAGCTGGTGAATTAAAAGTTTATCCGCCGTAGAGCACGCCGAGCGCGCCACACCACTCCATTCGTCAAGCAACAGCCTGGTTTCCGCTTCAGTCAGTAGCGGTAATTGTTTCAGCGGTAATTCGGGGCTGCTGACTATGCCCGCCAGCAGCATTTGCAAATGTCCAGACATTCTGTCGATGGTTGTAGCGTCGAATAAATCGGTGCTGTATTCGAAGTTTCCGAACAGCTTGCCGTCACATTCATTGATAAGTAAAGTCAGGTCGAATTGGGCCATACGGTTATTCATTGCCAACGGCACGACCGACAAATCCTGCATCCGGAAATCAGGCATCGGCACATTCAGCACTGTCAGCATCACCTGAAACAATGGCGTATGGCCGGCATTACGAACCGGATTTAGCGCATCCAGCACTTGACCGAAGGAAAGTTCCTGGTGGCTTTGATCCTGCAAGGCCTGTTCACGCAGTTGCAACAGCAGTTCGGAGAACGGCATATTCGGTTCCAGCTGGCAGCGTAGCACCAGCGTATTTACAAAAAAACCGATTAAAGCCGCGGTTTGAGTTTGATTGCGTCCAGCCACCGGATAACCAATACACAGATCCTTATTGCCTGTATAGCGATACAGTAGCGTATTGAAGGCGGCGGCCATGACCATGAAAAGTGTGGCATGGTATTGTTTACCCAGTTCCTTGACCGCACCACTTAACTCCGCGGAAAGTTCAAACCTGTATATATTGCCGCAGTAGCTGGAGCGCGGCGACCGTGGCCGGTCCGTAGGCAACTCCAGAAGCGGTGGCGCGCCGGTCAATTTCTGCCGCCAATATTCCAAATGCCTGGCCCAATTTTCCTGCTGCTGGCGTTGCCATACGCAAAAGTCTCCGTATTGGATTGGCAATTCCGGCAAGGACGACGGCTTGCCGTGGCCGTATGCAGCGTACAGCGCGGCAACCTCTTGCATCAACACACCGACCGACCAGCGATCGGAAACGATGTGATGTAGTGCTAGCAATAGAATATGCCGCTGCTCGCTCAATACTACCAGCAGCGCCCGTAACGGCAGCTGGCAGGTAAGTAGAAACGGTTGATGGATAAAATCGTCGGCGCGTTGCTGAAATAATTCCATCGCACTATCGTGGCTAAAGCCTGTGAAATCCAGACACGACAGTGGCATCCGGCTGTCAGGCAAGACTTGCTGACCCTCGGCGACAAACAGGCTGCGTAAAATTTCGTGGCGCCTGAGCACTTCGTCCAGACTATGTTGCAAAGCTTGCACATTCAGCAAACCGTCGTATTGCACGGCTCCGGCAACGTTGTAAACCGGATTGTCCGGCTCCAGCTGCGACATGATCCACAAGCGTTCCTGCGAATACGACAAGGGAACTGGTTGATCCTTATTACGTTTTGTAATAGCGCTTTTAGCCGGAATATTGGTTTTGTTGAGTCTGGTTATCAGTTGTGTGTGATTGGCTGACTGTTGTTTTTCCGATTCTTTAGTCTTGATCATGATTTTTCCATAGTGAAGTGGTACATAGCCTTAAATACAGCTATATCCATCCAGGTTATCAACAGCAGCAGCGTTAAATGGAGCAGCAAAAGTATGTCCGACTGCGTTCTTAACGGTTTCTTCGGGACGGACAAACCCTCGCCTAACAACTGTTAAGGTTATACTGAGCGGGCTCCCAACAAGATTGGCTTTTGACTTGCTGCCACGATTAGGCTTTCTGACATCTTGACGCATAGTCAGCGGCCAGTTCTAAGTCTGTTGGTACATGAAACCCCAACCGGTTTCGACAGTAATCTCGCCAATCATCTGAGTCTGAATCAAACACTACATTCTCATTCGGCCACATTGATGCAGTAACGCTAAAATCCTGGTGCAAGTAGACCACTGCGTCGTCAGACAATGATTGTTTAATCTGCCACTCTGGAAATTCACAGAATGCGTTGACGGGATAGGCCTTGCAAAAGGGCCTTGCAGGTTTTTCTGAATCAATTTCGCTTTCTTGTTCTGCTTTTTGCAGTAAAGTTGCGGTTTCTACTCGTGCAGCAGCCAAGGCAATTTGATAAGGTGTCCTCAGATCACGACCGCTATTGATTGGATTGGCTCCTGCTTCGAGTAATAGCTTCACTATTTCTGTGTCGCCGCGGCCCGCAGCCCAATTTAATGCTGTCCAGCCATAATCGTCTTTTTGTTCCAAGTCTTCGCCATTTTTAATCAAGGCTTGTACTCGTTTAATGTCACCGGCCTCAGTCGCTTCAATCAGTTGTGGTTTGTTCATAGATCGTTTCCTTAATAGAGAATGATTTGAATTGGTTATGACCTGGCAATAAATCAGCTTTTATAGGATGCCGAATAGTTTCGTGGAATCATTTATCTGGTCTTGGATTCATTGCTAATTAGGACGGTTGTTTATCATTTTTTTTCCTCATTGATTTATTGCACTTTCTTTGCTTATCGGTTGGATATCTCTTACATAAAAATTTCGTCTCGCCCGTACAAACGCCGGGCATCGCTAAAGCCAAGCTCATGACAAACCGCTAACATTTTGTTGATTTCGCGAATATAGGCATCGTCATCTTCAGGCTCCAGCGCCATAAAATATTGCAGCCACGGCTCGCGACCAATGGCGTAGACGTAGACCCGACAGGCGCCGACGGCATCCAGTAACTGCAATGCGCCTTCGGCATTGCTACCGTTGGAGCGTCTGGCCTGACAGTGCTTGTGATCCGGCAGCTTAGGTAATAAAGCGCCGTAAACCCAGGAGAGCGGTGCGCCAATGCATTCCATGCCTAAAAACACAGTGTCGATAGGCCCGTATTCAGCACATAGATTCTGGTACATGTGCTTATCGAGGCAGTTCGAATCGGCAGCAAATAATAATTTTCGATTCCCGACACGAACTAAATAGGCGCTTTTAGCAAAAGGCAAATCATTGTGTTCGCCCAGGAAAGGTACAGCGACGATCTCACCACCGGTAAACGAGATGCTGTCTAACGGATCAACTTCAACGACCTGCTGAAAGCCTAACTCCCTAGCCAGCAGTTTCATCGAGATATCGGCATAAAAAATGCCCGAGCTTTTAGGTACAACCAGGCAACCAATTTTATGCCGTAACCGCAATAGGGTTTCGAAGACATAATGGTCGTGATGAACATGTGTAATTAGCACGTAGTCGATATGTGCCGGCAAATCCTGAAAACTATAACGGTCTATTCCACCCTGACTGGGTTTTACAGCAATGAAGGGATCAACCAGCACGGCAATACCAGCGGTTTCGATTAAAACGCCGGCATGACCAAGGTATCGGACGCGCGCACCTTGTCCTTGCCAGGATTCGGCACTGCGAGCCGATTGCTCGGTCAATAAACGGATCAGTTTATCTTCGTCGCAAGCATCCAAACCCAGAACCTCCCGGATATAGCCCAAGGATTGAGGCTGACTATCCAGTTTGAATAATTCATCGACAGCCGACTCGGCAAACGGAATCTGCCAAGATACGCTATCGTCATCGGGCAGGCGTGGCGTACTCATGTAATACGCACGGGCTCTGTCGTGGGTTTGGGTAAAAAGCCGTAACGATTGCAAGTGCTTTTTATAATGCCGGCTTTTGTAAAACAGGCTCTCGATACAGCGGACAATAGGGCGGTTGTTATAGTCATAGAGTAATTCGACGTAACCGCGTAAGGACTTAGGCAATAGAGGGTAATAAACTTCCAGACTTTGCCCGATAGCCTCTCGATCCAGCAAATTCTGAAATGCGATGAGATCTTCGGCCATTTGCAGGCTTTCCGCATGCTCACCACCCATACGGTCCAACATTTTCGCAATATCAGCGACCCTGTCGATCGGTACGTTGACAAAAGGCCCACCCAGCAGTTTTGGATTAGCGCTGGATTTAAGATGAATTTCCGGATTTTGCAGGTACGAGGTCAGATTTTTCTTCTGATAATTCAGCATATGCAAGCTGTAGGGGACCGGCGAAAAAGTGTGCGGCCAGGCAACCCAGTGATCAACCAGAGCTTCTACTGCAGTGGAATCGGCAAGTCGGTATAGGGCTCTGTCGTTCATGGTTTCCGTTTCCTATTCATTAATTTGTTATCAAGCCATGGGAAACGAACCAATTCGCCCCAAAAGCCTATGCAATTCGTCATCATTCCTCACTCTGACATTCAGCCATGCGATCAACGAATTTGGCTAGCGTCGTTGCCTCGAACAACACGTTGACGGGTAGATCGATTGCAAACATGTCCTGTATCTTTGCCATCACTTGCACGCCGGCGAGTGAATGTCCTCCCAGTTCGAAAAAGTCGTCGTGAATGCTCAAGCGGTCAATACCCAACACTTCACACCAAATAGACGCCACAGCTTCCTCGGCCTCATCGCGCGGCGCCACAAAGGCGTATTGATCGTCGGTCCGAATTTCCGGCATTGGCAGCGCTTTGCGATCCAGCTTGCCATTGGCATTCAACGGCATGGATTCAAGCCATACCCAGGTCGATGGCTGCATGTAGTCCGGCAATCTATCCCTAACCAAAGATTTCAGTGCATCTTGAATAGCGGCCTCACCACTCCAATAGGCGACTAGCCGCTTCATACCTGGTGTATCTTCTCGAACGATGACTGCAGCACTAGACACGGCCTGATGTCGAAGTAAGCACGCTTCGATTTCGCCGAGTTCAATGCGATAGCCTCTGATTTTGACTTGCTGATCGAAACGCCCTAAAAACTCGATATTGCCGTCCGCACGATATCTCACCCGATCGCCAGTTCGGTATAAGCGCCCGCCGTTGTGCGCGAACGGATCCGGTACAAAGCGCTCAGCCGTCAAACCAGGCTGGCCAATATACCCGCGGCTAATACCATCACCACCAACCAGTAATTCACCTGCCACACCGATCGCAACGGGATGCATCGCTGCATCAACGATGTGGATACGCATATTAGTAATAGGGGTGCCGATCGGTAGCGTTGCATCACAATCAGTTGGTTGAACGCGATAAACACTGCACCAAACGGTGGCTTCGGTCGGGCCATATTCATTGAATAACCCGATGGTCGGTAAACGCGCGTGATGCAGTTCAGCCAAAACACCTGGACAGGCTTCGCCGGCGACAATAATGGTACGTAGGCTTTGCAAAGCGACGCTGGGAACATGTTCCAGCAAGAGCTGATATAACGATGGCAAGGTTAAAAGGTGTGTGACCTGGTTGCGCTCAATCAAGGCCCCCAATCCCAGCGGCTCTTTCAGCAGGTTGTCGTCAGGCAAACACAGAGAGGCTCCCTGGCTTAGGCTCCAGAAAATGCCAGCCACCGAGCTATCGAATGCAAACGACGGTAATAGCAGGTAACAATCAAGCGGTTCGCGATAGTAAGTGCTTCTCGCCAATGTTGAATGCAACAAATTGGCATGGCTGACCACCACTCCTTTGGGTTGGCCGGTCGAACCGGAGGTGTAAATCAGGTAGGCAGCGGATGTTGGAAATCGCTTAACTGATGGGTTAGTCGCACTGTATGCACCGAACCAATGCGGTTCGTCGACGCAGATTTTCACCAAGTGACCGCAATCCAGAGCCGGTGCCAAGGACATCACGGTCAACAGCCAATCGACCCCGGCATCCTGAAACAAATACGTTTGTCGTTCTTGAGGATAGCTTGGGTCAACAGGAACATACACCGCACCTGCTTTCAAGATGGCCAACATGCCAATCAATAAGGCAGAACCACGGGGCATACTTAACGCGATGCGACGCTCCGGACCGGCACTCTGTGCGATCAGATAATGCGCCAGCCGGTTAGATCGCTCATTTAATTCAGCATAAGAAAGCCGCTGCTCGCCATATATCAACGCCGTTGTCTGGGGCTGGTTATCTACAACCGCTTCAAATAGATCAACGATACTCCGGTGCTCCGGATAATAAGTCGTTGTGGTATTCCAGGCAGCCAGCTGCTGTTTTTCCGGTACAGTCAAAAACGGTAATTGACTCAAACGGGTGTTGGGTTCCGCCAATATACCGTTCAGCAGACATTGAAAATGTCCCAGCATACGCAGTACCGACAATTGGCTTACGACGTCACAACGATAGCTGATCACTGCGGTCAAACCCTCACGGACTTCCGCGCACAGCAGGGCCAAATCGAACTCTTCCGATCTTTCCGGCAAGGCAACCGTTTCAACCGTAATATCGCTCCACTGGCCGGCAATACCCGATTGTCCCAAGGCCAGCGCCGCCGCCAATGGATCATCTGCGGACTGCAACACAAACCAAGTCCGAAATGGCGCTATATCGTTGGCTGTGCGATGCAATACTTTCTCCACCAACAAAGCATAGGGATAATGCTGATGTTCGAGCGCTTCCAACACAGTGGTATTGACATGAGCCAAGTAATCGCAGAATGGCTGTTCGCCATGAGGTCGACTACGCAATGCGACTGGATTGACAAAATAACCGACTAAATCGGCAAATTCACGTCTGGGTCGTCCTAAGGTTGGACTGCCGACGATCAGATCGGTTTGACCGCTGTAGCGGTACAGCAGGGTCTTAAAGATACTCAATAACAGCGTATACAGCGTGGTGTGATGGGTGGCGGCCAAGCGCTTAAGTTTATTCAACGTTTCAGTCGAAATATGTAGCGTTTCCGCGGCGCTTTGGTATGAATCGGCACCGGCTGATGAACGTTCACCTGGCAGCTCCAACCTTGGTAACTCAGCAGCCAGCTGCTGCCGCCAATAGTTCAAGTCTTGTTCTGCGGCAGTGCTGTCCAGATAATTCCGTTGCCATGCGACATAATCCGAGTAAACCGAAGTAGAGGATGACAATAGAGATGTCTGACCGGCGCTTTGAGCTAAATAGAGTGTTTGTAACTCCGTCAGCAATACTTGCAGAGAACGAAAATCGACGATCAAATGATGCGCACAAAATGCCAGAACAGGATTGGCATCATCACAACTGAATACCCCGCATCTCAGTAGCGGCCCATGCTCTAGGTCAAACGGCTTGTTGACAAAAAGTTGCAGATTCTTCATTTGCTGCGAGTGATCGCAACAATCAACCTGCTCCAGCCATGGCTCTAGTTGGTCAAGAGGTAGACAAACCGGATGTTGATCGGTGCCCAGCTTAAACCCAACACGTAATTGCGAATGTCGCTGATGTAATTCAATCAGTGCGCGACCCAGAGCTTCGCGGTTTAATTTGCCCCTGATTTGCAATGCAATGAGTATGTGGTGCAAGGCTTTGCCCGATGCTAATTGCGCTTGGGTCCACAATGCCTGCTGGTTGTAAGACATCACGGAGTTCAAAGCCCTATCTATGTCGGCGCTGGCAATAGAAACAGGCGCGTTGGCGGCAAGTTTGGCCAGACTCAGCGCGGTTACAGCACAAGCAGATAAGGTTGAGCTACCGAGTAAGTCAATGATGGGTAGATCGATGCCCAGCAAGTCATCGATGAAATATTTCATTTCCACGGCTTTCAACGAATCCAAACCCAGTTGCGATAGTGTATGGGTTGATTCGACAGTGCCAGCAGCCAATCCGGATAACGCTGCGGCTTTCAGTGAAAGATGTTCTGCCAATAAATCGGCGGCATTGCCGCTATCCATCGTGAGTAAAGCTTGGCGCAATAAGCGGTGTTCGTTCGCCCCCGGATCAACATTCACTAAAGACTGTGATATCTCGCTCGACACTTGCAAGTTGTCTATGGCGATAAATTCAAACCCCTGCTGAATAAAAAGCTCACGGCAAGCATTTCGCCGAAGTTTTCCGCTACTGGTTTTTAAAATAGTGCCGGGCTTTAGAAACAAAATCTGGTCGGCCTGGATACCGCATTCTTCGGTTAATCGGGTACGGATGGCAGAGAATTCGCTTCGATAATCTTCTTGTCTGACGCGATTGCGCTTTAATTCGGCTAATACAATCAACTGTTCGCCATCGCCTTCATCAACCGAAAACGCGACTGTTGAGGCAGGATTCAACGCATCGGTTGCTGCTTCGACAGCATACTCAAGATCGTGCGGATAATAATTACGGCCACGAATAATGATTAAGTCTTTTAACCGCCCAGAAACGAACAATTCTCCGCCGTCGATAAATCCCAAGTCACCAGTGCGTAACCAGGATTGGCCATGGGCATCGTTAACAAATGCTTTTCCGCTAACTTCAGGGTTCTGCCAATAGCCCTGGGCGATACTGGGACCGCTCAGCCAGATTTCTCCGATTCGACCATTCTGGCAACAAGTCGCGTTATCAGGATCGACAATACGTAAGTCTTGTCCATCATGAATATCGATGGTTCCGCATCCTACAAGGCTTCTGGCATTTAATTGATTGCCATCTACTGAATCGACTATACGGTGCTCCAAAGCAGCCTTATCAAATGCTGCAATCCTTGGAAGGGATTGTTTAGCACCGCCAGTCGCCAAGAGCGTTGCTTCGGCCAGGCCATAACAGGGATAGAATGCTCGCCGCTGAAATCCACATGCCTTAAATGCGTCGCTGAATCGCTGCAGGGTCAGCGGATTGATAGGTTCGGCGCCATTGAATGCCAGTTGCCAACTGCTGAGATCAATCCCCATCAACTCATCGCGACTGATTTTTTGGACGCACAAATCGTAAGCAAAGTTAGGACCGCCACTGGTATGCGCACGGTAATCGCTAATGGCTTGCAACCAGCGTAGAGGTTTTTCCAAAAAGGCCATCGGGGACATCAAAACGGCGCTAGCCCCGCAATACAATGGCTGCATGACATTGCCGATCAGGCCCATATCGTGATATAGCGGTAGCCAACCAACCACGGTCGAGCGTTCGTCGTGGCCAAATCGGCGTTTGATTAACTGTTGATTAGCCATCAGGTTACCGTGGCTAATCATCACCCCTTTTGCATCACCGGTAGAGCCCGATGTGTATTGTAGAAAGGCCAAATCCTTGGCTTGTAAGATAGGGGACTGCCATGAGCTTGCATCGACACTGTGTTCGACCACATCAGTTTGCACCCAATGCTTGTCTAACAAATCACCCGTGGCGCCGGGGAAGTGACGAATATTGTTGGCAACTTGCCGGGTGGTAAGAATTATTTTGGCTTTGCTGTCAACAAGAATGGCCTGTAGCCTGGGCATATGCCGATTATTACTCGGCGGATAGGCCGGAACAGCAATCGCCCCCGCATAAAGGCAAGCAAAAAAGGCTACGATGTAATCCAGGCCGGGTGGATAGAGTAATAATGCTCTTTCACCTTGCATATCCTTCTGTTGCAACGCAGCTGCCAATTGCCTGGCTTTTGAATTGAGTTCGTCGTAGGTCAGCGGATGCTCGCCCAATACCCCATAATCCAAGAATGTATACGCGATCCGGTGAGGGTTGCACTCTGCGCGTTGTTGCAACACATCCGTCAGAGAAGTGGCTCCTTCAAGCACTAGAGCATCATCGGTGGAATTTTCTAAATCACGTCGTTCGTTTAACACATACCCTCCATCCTATCCAACACGATGCTGCATGAAATGTCGTCTTTAACTTGCCATCTCTAATTTTCAACTGCAGGCAACTCATATATCTGCGCACTGCCTTTATTCATTCCTGATAGAACTTGAACGTTTTGACGATAGCGTCTTGAGCCGAATAACAAAGCAAACCCAAACGATCAAGGCCACTTATGTATAAAGAAGACGACTAATGGAAATAATTTCCCCACCAAAATGTTGGCCCAGCAACAGCCCCAAACCCCTTTGAAGTCAATTGGTATTCGGCCAAGCGCTGCAGCTGAGCGCAAATTCGTCGTCAGCTGCAAAAACTCTCTTCAAATATCCCTTCACAATAATGACCATCCCAACCGGAGGTCATTATGGAACCCGTTGCCATTCCCCAGTCGATTGACGATCCGATCCACATTTTATTGTGGAGTGCGGACGAGATCGTACCCTTCATGGTCAGCATGCTTACCGGCATGTTGATCGATCAGTTCATTCCTGGCTTAGTACTGGGATTCATCGCAGTCAAGTTTTACCGGCGTTTCCGCGACAACCGGCCTGACGGCTACACCTTGCATGCGTTGTATTGGCTAGGCCTGTTGCCGAGTCGCGCTCAGACCATCCCCAATCCCTACATTCGCCGGTTCCTGCCATGAGATGGTCGGAATTTCTGCAAACCTGGGACGGGCACGAGACTGAGAATCGGTTTAGCCGCGTCATCATTATTGGCTTGCTGGTGATTTGCGTGATTACTTCGCTGGCCGCCTGGCGCACCGAACGCAGCATCATTCTGGTGCCACCGACCTTGACGCAGGAAGTCGAAGTCACCCGCAGCCAAGCATCCAGTGAGTTCAAGGAGTCCTGGGGCTTGTTCCTGGCCGAATTGCTCGGCAACACTACGCCGGCCAATGCCGACTTTTTGAAAACCGCAGTCGAGCCGCTATTGGCGCCGGATATTTACCGCAGTGTCCTGGATGCCATGAGCGATCAAATCAAGGCCATCAAAATGGACCGGGTCGCGATCAGTTTCACTCCGCGTCACGTCGATTACGAAGCCGAGACCAACAAAGTCTTTGTCAGCGGCGAACTGAAAAGCCAAGGCCCCAGTTCCAAGTCGGACGTTAAACCCCGTACCTACGAATTCATCATCGCCATCAAAAACTATCGGCCCCGCCTGGAATACATCGACGTGTATCCGGATTCCCCCAGAACCCTGGCCCGTTTGAAAGCCACCCAAGGCCAACCTAATGAGGCTCAACCATGAAACGATTGATGCACCCCTGGTTATTACTTTCGCTCGCCAACGGTGCTTGGGCCAGCGATGATTTACCGGTGACTGTGTTACCACCGGTCACCACAGTAGCCGAAGATTCATCCGTATCGCCATCAAAGACCGTTGTTCCGTCGCAGCTCGACTTAGGTATCGAGTTGCCACCAGTTGATGCCAGTGTCTTGAAAGCCGCAAAACAACAAGCGGCGGCGTCAAACGCAGTGTTAGCCACTTCCATCGGTCCACAGCACATTGCCGTCAAACCCGGTATCAACGAACTGATGCCAATTGCCGTCGGCCACTTGAATCGCCTGGTCACACCGTTCGAACATCCGGTGGTCACGACCACCAGTCAGGCGACTACCAGTACCAAAGGCAAAATCGTTTATGTCGCCACCGCCGACGAAACGCCGGTCACGTTATACATCACGCCCGGCGACAACCAGGACATTGCCTTGTC
Organism: Methylomonas fluvii; assembly: GCF_014850975.1. Lineage (GTDB taxonomy): Bacteria > Pseudomonadota > Gammaproteobacteria > Methylococcales > Methylomonadaceae > Methylomonas > Methylomonas fluvii. The sequence goes on from NZ_JACXST010000002.1 coordinate 923,842, forward strand.
TCTTACCCTGATCCCCAAACGCATTCCGGCGCGGGAAATCCACCTCGATCTGGACAAGGACAGTTACCAGTTGTTGAACCAATGGCAGCGCGCCGATACGGCAAATCGAACCTCGAGCCAACAGGAACAAGCTTACATCAGCCAACTGAAAGCACTGTTTCGGGATTTGGGTTTGCAAAAGACCCCGGCCGGATATTCACTACGCGAACCCAAGTCCCAGGAACAGATTCGCTGCCTGCAAGACCGCGTGCAGATCAAAACCGGCCAAGTTCTGGAAAGCCAGGATCGATTGATTTTGGTGGGGCTTGCCAAGAATACCGGCAGCGAGATGCTCGAGTTCGACGAACGCAGTTGCTCGACGACGCAACAGGACGTGCTCGCCGTTTCGGTCTGGCCCAACGTGGTATTGAAGCCACAGGAAGCGACCGAATTGTATGTCGTGGTCCGACAATCGCCTGAGGCGTCATCCAGTTTGCGGCCTTCGTTACTGAACGGAGGTCAACAGTAATGGCCAGCGTCGATACTTGGTGGACACGCTTGAGTCCGACCGCCAAACGTAATTTAGCTGTCGGCAGCATCGGTACAGTGGTATTGGCCGTCATCATCGCGCTGGCCACCGTCACCCCGGAAGTCAGCAAGCCGCTGAGTAAACAGGCCACCATCCAACACATCCTGACCGATAGCGATCCTCGCTCGCTCGGTATCGACGGCATTTCTGCGCAATTGCGCGATCTGCTGCAGAAAAACGACGAACAAGCCCGCCGACTAGCCTCAATCGAAGAACAGCAACGGCGCGAACAGCAATCCGACGAAACGCGTTTCAAACAATGGACCACCGCTGAGCGGGAAGCCTATGAAGCCAAGCTTCAAGCGGTCACCGGTGAAGTTGAGACGTTGAAGAACAAAGCGTCTACAACGGCAGTGGCTGGCAACCCTGGCGACGCCAATCAACCTGCTGTGGAGCCAACGGCACCGGGAAGACCGTCATACCGCCGCCCGAGCAATCCGCCGTTCGACAACGGGCAAGACGATCTCAACCGCGTGTTCGAGCAAGCCGCTATTCCCGCACCGACTGCTAGCAATACCGGCGTCTCAGGAGCACGAGCCAATAACCAAGCGCCGGCGGCGATGCAAATTCGCGTCATCCAGGAAAGCACTGAGCAGTCCAATGGTAAAGACAAAGACGCAGCCCCTAGCGAGGGTCGAGGCCGCTCGAACCGTGATCACGCCAGCAGCGATGTCTTCATCCCCGCAGGCAGTATTTTGACCGGCGTGTTGTTGAATGGCCTCGATGCCCCGACCGGCAAAAAAGCCAAGAAAGAACCCATGCCGGTGCTGTTCAGGATCAAAAAAGAAGCCATCTTGCCCAATCGCTTCCACGCCGATGTGCGGGAGTGCTTTCTGCTGGCAGCCGGCTTTGGCGATTTGAGTGCTGAGCGCGCTTACTTTCGCGGCGAGACTTTTTCCTGTGTCCGTCAGGACGGTGGCGTGATCGAAGTACCCATGAATGCCTATGCCACTGGCGAAGACGGCAAAAACGGGGTGCGTGGCCGCGTCGTTTCCAAACAAGGCGCGCTACTCGCCCAATCCATGATGGCGGGCTTTTTACGCGGCTTTTCCGATGCCTTCGGTCGCAACCAGATTCCGATGCTGATGACCGGCGGTCTGGGGGCGCTTTCCGGTACTACACCGTTTCAAAGCGCGTTTTCCTCGCAGTCGATGGAAGGCGGTGCCCTGAAAGGCGCCGGTTACGCCATGGAACGCCTGTCGCATTTTTACATGGACATGGCCGAAGAGATTTACCCGGTCATCGAAGTCGATGCGACTCGCCAGGTCAACTTCATCGTGCAAAAAGGCACGGCGCTGAAGCTGAAGTCACCGAGCTGATTCGTTAACCCAAACCCAAAGGTCGTTATGACGCCACGCCAAATTTCTCTATTGATAGCCACGCTACTCGGTACATCCATCGCCCTGGCCGCCAATCCGCAAAAGCAGCCGGTCTCGGACATTGCCGCCGGCTTGCTGTCGATCAAAATCGACGGCATGCAAGACTTGCCGATCTCGGGCCTGAAGATGGTCAAAACCGGCGATCAAACCGTGTTTATTTCCAGCAATGGTCGTTTTGCCTTTTACGGCGGCAAATTGATGGACATCTGGACCCAACAGGAGATCAAGGAATTGGCCGATATCGACAAAATCGCCAACCGCATCGATCTATCGCGGATGAAACTCAAGGCTGACGATCTCGGCGCCGTGACGGTTGGCCACGGCAAAGGCCAGGTGTTGGTATTCATCGATCCGCGTTGCCCATATTGCGGCAAGGTCATGAAAGACCTGCAAGCCTTGCAAGACCAATACACCTTCAAACTGGTGATGGTCCCCATCCTCGGCCCTGAATCGCAAAACATCGTCGTGCAACTGGCGTGTCAGTTGGAAACCAACGAGACAAAAGCCAAAGACACCGTGCGCGACCGACTGTTGAAACAGGATTACGCGGGCTTGCCGACCGAACCACCGGTTCAGTGCAACAAAGAGCCGCTGCAAAAAGCCGTGGTCACCGCCAAGTTATTCGATTTGAAGGGTGTGCCATTTCTGATTGCTCCTGACGGCCGCACTCACAGTGGCGCACCCGAGGTGTTAGCCGATTGGTTGGCCGATAAACCGAAACCGTCGCCCAGTCTGGCAACAACGCCCGATACAAACGCACAAAACACAAACGCCACGGAGAAAAAGCCATGACCCGCTTTCATCAGTTTTCTATTTATAGCCTCAGTGTACTGCTGATCGCCATCACCACCGGCTGCGCCACCGACTACGGCTGTAAAGGCATGCCGGACGAACCCAGCTGTCTGTCGACGACGCAGGCCTACCAGGTGACCAATACGGCGATAAAGGAAGCGCCTCCCGAAACCAGCCAGGAATCAGAGCCAATGTCAAAACCGGCACTCGCACCACCGATACAGCAACCCGTGCCCAAGATCGAAGATCCCACGCCGATTCGGACGCCATCCCAGGTGATGCGCATCTGGATCGCGCCTTGGGAAGATGCCGAGGGCGATTTGATGGTGTCCAACTACGTCTACACCGAACTGGAACCCCGGCGTTGGATGATCGGCAAGGCGGCTTCGACAGCCAGTTCGTCGTTGATTCCTTTACAAGTCGAGCAACGCCCACCGGAGAAACGATCCAGCGTCGATACCCCTGATGACGAGAGTCCAGTGAATCGATTAGGCAATAAATTGCCCTGATCCTTGATCCCATTTCACCGCAGGTACCACACCCCCTGCGAGAGTGAGCGGGCAACCGCTTAAAACCTGCCGGACTGAACGTCCGAGATTCGACGGGCAACCGTCCTTTAACTTTTATGAGGACATCTTTGATGAAAACATCGCATCGAACCGGGGTACTGGTGACCCTGGCATCGCTATTTTTTATGTTGATGGCATCCGACGCCATGGCCGGTGCTGGCGGTACCGAGTTCAACAACGTCTGGACCTTGCTGACCGGCTGGGTTGAAGGCTTGCTCGGCCGCATCATCGCCATCGTGTTCGTCATCGTCGGCCTGGTCGCCGGTGTCGTGCGTGGCAGCATCATGGGCTTCGTGCTGGGAATTGCCAGCGGGGTCGGCCTGTTTGCGGCACCGACCATTATCACCAACATCGTGACGGCCACGATTTAGGCCTGGAATAACGATGACCGGTTCAACTATTGATACCGAGAACGCGGCGGGCAACCGCCGCCCTTGCACATTGGCGAAGGATAAGCGGACCGTCAAGGTCCAAGCCGCCAATGGTCAGCCGATCAACCCCTGTCATCCGGCTAGAGCCCGGCAGTTGAAACGCGAAAAGCGTGCGGTTCGCGTTTGTCGACATCCCTTTACGATTCGCCTGCGTGCCGAGCATCAAACCGAAGCCATGCAACACCTGTATTTCGAGGATCAGACCCCATGACCACCGCGCAACGCCAACGTGCCGATCAGTTATTCACGGTACTGGCTTATGAATATGACCATCATCTGTTTCTGATGGCTGATAGCAGCATTGGCTTTGGCTTTCTGTGCCGACCGCTGACCGGCGCCGATGCCAGCGTTTCCGCGCGCGTCAACGTGTTGCTAAACCAGGACTGGCCGACTGACACCTTGTTGCAGGTGAGCCTTTGGACTTCGCCTGACATCGAAGAATCGCTGGCAATCATGCAGACCCGGCGCTTGAAACAGCAAAAGCCAACCTATAAAACCATGACTCAAGCCAGTATCGAGTTTCTGCGACAAGGCACCACCAAACCGCCGGAATCGATCTCGGGGGCTCGCTTGCGTCGCAGTCACATTTTCGTGACCGTGAAATTGCCCATGGCGCATCCCCGGCCCAGTGAAAGTGACATCCGCCGAGCAACTGAATTGCAACTCGCTACGCAACAGTCGTTATCGACCATTGGCTTGTATCCAGAGATATTGGGGGCCGATCAATATGTGCGCATCCTGAACACACTACTCAACTGGCAGCCCGATGCCGGCTGGAAAGACCGGGTGGTACCCGAGTGCGATCCTACCCAATTGATACGGGATCAATTGCTGGATTTCGACAATGCGATTCGGACCGACGAAAAAGGCATTTGGCTAGGACAAAAACGCGTTAAGACCTTATCCGCCAAACGCACGCCCGATCATTTTTACTTCGGCAGCGCCAAGAGTTATCTGGGCGACATTTTGTCCGGCACCCGCGGCATTCGTCAAAACACCTTGCTCAGTTTGACCCTGCATTACCCGGACGCTGAATCGACCCGTACCCACCAGGAAGGTGTGCGGCAATTCATCACCAATCAGGTCAATACGCCGATAGCCCGATTCTTACCGGTATTGGTGCAACGCAAACATAACTTTGATGTGCTGTTTGACGCCTACCGTGACGGTGATCGGCCAATTCGCAGTTATTTTGGCGTGCTGTTGTTCTGCGATGAACAGGACGAAGCGGCGGCCGTCTCCAATGCCCGCGTCTATTTTCGGGAGCTGGGTTTTCAACTCTTGGAAGACAAGTATTTCTGCATGCCGTTTTTCCTGAATTGTTTGCCATTTGGCCCTGAGCGTTCGGCGATAGCCGATTTAAAACGCTATTGCACCTTGGCCACGCGCCATGCCATTCCATTATTGCCTCTGTTCGGCGATTGGGCCGGCACCGGAACGCCGACCTTGAATTTCGTCTCCCGTAACGGCGAACACATGGCTGTGTCGTTGTTCGATACCACCGGCAACTACAACCTGTGTATCGCCGCCGAATCCGGTAAAGGCAAATCCTTCCTGACCAACGAGATCATCGTCAGCTACCTGACCGAAGGCGCGCAAATCTGGGCGATTGATGTCGGCCGCTCTTACGAAAACCTCTGCGAAGTGCTGGAAGGCGATTTCGTCAAATTCACCCACGGCTCCGGCATCTGTATGAACCCGTTTGAAATCGTGCAAAACTTCGAGGAAGAAGCCGACATGTTAGCCGGATTGGTCAGTCAGATGGCGGCGCCCACCGAGAAGTTGACCGACTTTCAAACAGCCGGTCTCAAGCGGATATTGAAGCAACTGTGGACCGAAAAGGCTCAGGCCATGTCCGTCGACGACATCGCCCGGCAACTCTGCGCCGAAACAGATCAACGCTTGAAGGATGTCGGCGAGCAGTTGTTTCCGTTTACCACGAAAGGCGAATACGGTCGCTACTTCAATGGCCGCAACAACGCCAAATTCACCAATGACTTTACCGTGCTGGAACTGGAAGAACTCAAAGGCCGCAAACATCTGCAGCAGGTGGTGTTGCTGCAACTGATCTACCAAATCCAGCAGGAAATGTATCTGGGCGAACGCAACCGCCCCAAGATCGTCATCATCGACGAAGCCTGGGATTTGCTCACCGAAGGCGATGTGGCCAAGTTCATGGAGCACGGCTACCGCCGGTTTCGGAAATACGGCGGTGCTGCAGTCACCATCACCCAATCGGTGAACGACTTGTACCGCAATGCCGCAGGGCGAGCCATCGTTGAGAACTCCGCCAATATGTACTTGCTCGGTCAAAAAGCCGAAGTCATCGAGGGCATGAAGCAGGATCGTCGCTTGCCGTTGTCGGATGGCGGCTACGAACTGTTAAAGACTGTGCACACCTTACCTGGCGCCTATTCGGAAATCTTCTTCATCACTGAAATGGGCTCCGGCATCGGCCGACTGATCGTCGACCCGTTTAAACGCATTCTGTTCTCCACCAAACCCGAAGACGTCAACGCCTTGAAGCAATTGCGCCGGCAAGGTTTGAGTCTGGGCGATGCCATTCAACAACTCATCGACAGTCGCCAGTCTAAAACACGGGAGTTGAATCATGGACGCTAAATCACAATGGCTCAGCACTGTTTTAATCGCTGTCTGTCTGGGATGTCTCGGTGGCTGGTTGGCTGCGCAACAGCAATTACAACAGCCCTTAGAACGCTTGAATTTGGTGACGCCGGTATTCGTGTTCGACAGAGCCAAATTGATTCAATCGATACCGCCCAATGCCAGTCAGGAGCAGATGGCCAAGATCGTCGATGACTGGCAGGGTCAAGCCAAAAAGCTCAGTGACGCAGGCTATCTGGTGATCGATTCAACAGCGGTGGTGGCCGCACCGGAGGATGTCTATGTTCGACAAGTCGGACGCTAAACCGATGAATAATCCACGGTTCCAGACGCCATCCTCGCCCCGTGTCGCTCGTCCTCGTTTAGGTGTCTTCCTGCTGAAGGCGATACCGATTTTGTTGCTCGTATTAACCGTGGAGCGTTACCTCGGTCAACGATTTCTGATTGGCGGCGACGACCAGGTTGATCGCTGCTTGCCGGATAAATGGGTATACCTGATCGACACCCACAAGAAAGACATCTGGCGTGGCGATTTAATTGCGTTTCGCGCCGAGCGCATGGCACCATTTTTTAAGGATGGCCAGATTATCGTCAAAATCGCCGCCGGGGTAACCGGCGACACCATTCACGTCGATCCGCAGCACACCACTATAAACGGTGAACCAGTTATCGACGGGCTACCCTTGACAGAGAAACTCAAGAAGCCGGCTACCCGTTTTAACCGCCATGAAACGATCCCACCCGCCGCCTATTGGGTAACCGGGCAAACCGACAAAAGCTTCGATTCGCGTTACTGGGGCTATGTCTACGACCATCAAGTGATTGGACGGGCCTATGCGTTGTTTTGATCGGTTACAGCGTCCTTGGCGTCAATCGGCGGTTTGTTTTCTCTGCTGGTTCAGTGTGCATACGGTTCAGGCTGAAGAAGCCTGGCTAGATCGTTCTCAGGCCATCTTGCAAGCCTTGGAAGGCCAGCCTCGACCTGAGTGGTTGAACGGTCAGACTGATCAACAGGACATGAAACACCAGGCGCGACAAGTCTTGGAAGCTTCGCAGGCGATCCAAGCAGAGGCGCTATCGACGGGATCGGAAAACGTCCACCCGACAAATCCTTCGAACAAACCAGTCACACTGCTGTTTGTCTCGTTTTCACTCGGCGATACGGCGCTGAAAGGCATCTTTGAAGAAGCGGCCGGCCGAGATGATGTGTTACTGGTGTTTCGTGGCCCTAAACCCGGCCAAAAACTGCCGGCTTTGATGGCTGACCTCAAACGTTTGCTGAAAGGCATCGATCCACTGCCCAACATCATCATCGATCCCACCCGTTTTCAGCGCTGGTCGGTGACGTCGGTGCCTGACATTATCGTCGAACAGGATGGGAAATCCCGTTTACACGTTCATGGCGTCAGTAGTTTGTCCTGGCTGGACGAGCAACTCAAAGCCGGCAAGCAGGGTGATTTGGGAACCTTGGGCGATATCGGCGAGATTGCCGAAATCGACTTGCTGGAAGAACTCAAACGCCGGATGGCCGCCATCGACTGGAAACAAAAGCAGCGACAGGCTATCGCTCGGTTCTGGGAACAGCAAAAATTTGAAGACTTACCTATTGCTCAGGAGGATCACGATCGGTCCGTGGATCTGACCATTACCGCACCGCGCGATCTAGCAGCGCCCAACGGTCAGCTGATCATCCGAGCCGGACAAACTGTCAATCCGTTGGACAAGATGCCGTTTGGCTTATGCCTGATGGTATTCGATGCCACGGTGCCAGCACAAGTTGAGCTGATTCAGCATCAATCCTGCCAGGACAAAAAGGCCCACATGATGTATTTGGCCACGTCTCTGTCGCGTCAGGATGGTTGGGACAACTTGCAGCGTTTGGAAACTGCGCTTCAGGCACCGGTGTATTTACTGACTCCGGATGTGCGAAGTCGTTTTCAATTACAGCAGGTACCGGCGATTGTCGAACAAGTCGGCAACCGTCTGATTGTTCATGAACGAAAACTGCCTGTTTCATCGGGAGAGCGGTCATGAAACGATTCGTTTTCCCTTGGGTTTTGGGAGGCTTGATAACACTGGCAACCCCGCTTTATGCCGACACCACAACCAATAGCGTCGATCCGTTGTGCTCCGACGCCGAGCTGTGGTCCGGCAAGTTGGTCACCGATATTTGCTGGAGCTGTTTGTTTCCGATTCGGGCGGCAGGAGCTTCGCTGGGCGGTGGCAACGTACCGAGCATCGCGACTGATGAGAAGTTCTGTTTCTGTACCGATCCGATGGGTATTCCGGAACTGGGCATGACCATGGGGCTTTGGAATCCGGCGAGGCTGATCGAGATTGTCCGCAATCCCTGGTGCTCGCCGGCTTTGGGAGGCCATAAATTCAGTGCCTCGAACGTGCGTCTGATCGCCACCACCGGCAAAGCCGACTTCGATGCCAGCGAGATGTCGTTTTTCAATTACCACTATTTCGCGTTTCCGTTGACCATTTTGCTGGATCTGTTCTGGGATGGTCGCTGCAACAGTGATGGCTATCGGGATTTCGATTTGCTGTATGTCTCGGAACTGGATCCGACCTGGAATAACGATTTGCTAGCGTTCTTCACCAGCCCGGAAACGGCGTTGTTCGCCAATCCGGTGGCCATTTCCGCTTGTGTCGCCGATGCCGCAGCGGCCGCCACCGGCAATCCCTTGGAAGCCTTGTTCTGGTGTGCCGGCGCCTGGGGTCATATGTATCCCTTATCCGGGATTTCGCCGACCAGTTACGGGACCGATCCCAGGATTACCAGCTTGTTGGCAACGCGCGCCACGGCCTCCTTGCATCGACGCGGGCTGGCCTGGAAAACCTCCGGCAACGATGCTTTGTGCGGCGGCTATATCTACCCCTTTATCCCCAAATCGCAATACCGGCTATCGATGTTTTATCCGGTCGCGGAAACCGAATCCAATCACGTCATTGGCGAGACGACGTTTAAATGGGGTGTGGGGCGCACCTATCCTGGGCCGGGTGAAGACCATCTCTACCTGCTGTGGAGGTGGGTTGACTGCTGCTCAGGATATTAGTCATTATGAAACAAGCATTTAACTCTCATTCAGTAATAAATCAAAGTCTGTCTGCCGTGTTGTGCGTGACGATGGCTTGGACACCGTTTGGTGTGTCCTGGGCCGATGCGATTCAGGCGGCCGGGCGTGATGGCCAACAACTCGGTCAGCAAGTCCTCGATGGTTTTGCTTTTCCGCTGGATACCAGCAATGGCACGCTGACCTTGAATCCGGGGACTGCTCAGGAAAGTGCCATATCGATTGGCACCTTGTTTCCGGATACCAACAGTGCTACAACCACGACCCAGGACTTTGCCGATCTCTATGGCAACAACCCCGGCACACTGGCAGCGGGGTTGAACGCGCAGACCGCCTTGAACGGCGAAACCAGCTTCACCGGCGAAGCCTATCGCACCCTGATTGACAACGCCCACCAGTCGCATCCGGATTTACACAACGATGCAGTCTGGACTGCCGGTGATCAGGTGTTTGCTAATTTCACGCCCTGGGCGCAGTCGTTTTCGGACTGTACCACCGTGACCACGCAAACCGAGACCAGCCATTCGGTCCGTATCCCCGACTATCAATTGTGTCTGCGCCAACCGACGGTACCGCAAAGTTGTACCGCCACCCATCAAGTTAACGTCGAAACATTGCTCAGCTTTGTCTCCGGAAACGGAGGCATGTCCAGCTGTGGATCTGGCTGCATGGATTTGTATGTGGGCCGCGTTGGCGATAACTATTGGTCAGCCGGTTGCGGCATATTCAACTGGGAAGTCACATACAACGTCCTGCATCCTGAAGCCATCATCAGCGCCACGCTGGAAGACGTCGAATTCGATGATCATGCCCGCGTCTATTACGGCGGGAATCTGATCTATACCGGTTCCACCGGCTGGGGTGGCTCATGTGAGCTCAGCAATAGCTGGGTCGACCATCCCAATCGCGACGTCACCTATGCCTTCAACAGTACGGGCAACAAAGTCTTCAAACAGGAAACCATGGTTGGTGGTAATGGTGAAGGTTATTCCAGGATTCGACTTCGCTACGATTTGTCGAAACTGATCACCCAGGATCAATGGAGTTGGAGTGGCCCGAATTGCCAAAACTTAGCCAATGCGATTACTGACGGCATTTGTCAGGCCGGCAGCCAATTGAGTTGTACTAGCGATCCTGCCAATGCTTCGGGTTGTTACGTCGATCCAACTTCGCAGGTGATGGTTTGCGGCACGGATTTGGCACAAGCCCCGGTGGCCAGTTCGACCGGGATTCGCAATACCTGTATGAATATCCAGTCCTCTGGACACTGCGATTTGAATCAGTATGGCCAATGTTGGACCGACACCGCCGGCACCCATTGCTTGGAGCCTCCGGCCAATGGTACGCCCACGAATAGTTGTTCGACTTTGGAGACGCAAGGCTGCTCGTTCATCAAAAGCCAATGCACCAGTGTACTCGCCTCCGGCACCTGCTGGGACAGCGTCGATACTTATGACTGCGGGCAAACGGTGGGCATTCCCGGCATTCAAAGCAATTCCCAACAGCAATGCGCCGGGCCGATTCGCTGCATGGGCGAAGATTGCATTACCGTGAATCGCACCCAGAGTCAGGATTTCAGCAAGGCGGTCGCCTTACTCAACAGCGCTCAGCAAATGGCGATGGACTTGCATTGCGACTACGCCAACGCCGATCTGCAGCAGAAGGATCCGACCACCTGTCAGGTATTCCAGGGTAAACCCGCCAGTTGCAAAATGGTCGGCGGCGCTCTCAGTCTGGTGGATTGCTGCGAAACACCTTCGGGTGCGATGGGGCTAGGCCGCTACATTGATTTGCTGATCGCTACCAGTCAGATGGACAGCGCAGTCATGGCTATGGACAGTACCTCGGCGATTCGGGGCGCTTGGGAAACCATGCGAACTCCGTTTACTTTAGCCGGCGATGCCTGGAACAGTTTTCAGGCGGATTTTGCCTCGACGGTGAATGACTTGGTTGGTACCGACATGCTCAGTACCAGCGATATTGCGTCGCAAGGCTTGCTCGATTCTCTCAAAGGCGAATTGATGAAATCGGTGGCGGAATGGATCGGCCAGACCTTTGGCGAAGCGGCCGGCAATGCCTTGTTCAGCGCTGGCGGCCAGGCTGCCTTCGATTCGGCGGGCAATTTAACCCCGGCGGCGGAATCGGGTGGCGTCGAGTTGGGCGGCGGTGCCGCGGTCGCCGGCGAACTGCTCAGTACGCTGATGACGGCCTACACCGTGGTGATGATCATCATCATGATTATCCAGATCGTCTATTCCTGCGAAGAACCGGAGTACGAACTCGCAGCCAAGAAACAACTGAAAGTCTGCACGGACCTCGGCACCTATTGCGAGAGCAAGGTAGCTGGCGTGTGTTGGGTGCGCAAGGAAAGTTACTGCTGCTACAACTCGCCGCTAGCGCGCATTCTCAACGAACAAATCAAACCGCAGTTGGGCATGGATTTTGGCACGCCGGAAAGTCCCAGTTGTACCGGCATCAAAGTCGCGGACCTGGACCGGGTGGACTGGACCCAAGTCTATCTGGACGAATGGTTGGCGATCCTGGCGCAGACGGGGCATTTGCCGACCGCCGCCAATGCCGCAGCCATGCTGAATCTGGATCAACTCACCGGCACAGGCAGCCGACTCAATCCGCAGAAATACGGCGCAGCCTCCAGCGGCCGCCAAGACACCTTAACCCGTACTCAAGGCCGGATGACCGATTTGGATGTACCCACGGTCAAACGGCAGTCGGAACTGGAAGGCTGGGGTATGGGGCCGCAATGATGCGGCCTAAAATTTACTGAACCGTGTCTTTCAGGCCTTTGCCGGCTTTGAAGGATGGCAATTTGGCGGCAGCAATCGTAATGGCTTCGCCTGTTTGTGGATTGCGTCCAGCGCGTTCGGCACGTTCTTTTACTTCAAAGGTACCAAAGCCTACCAAAGCCACGGAATCACCGGATTTCAACGCGGCTTGAATGGATTGAGTAATGCCATCCAATGCGCGACTGGCGTCGGCTTTGGTCAGGTTGGAGTGGCTGGCGATGGCGTCGATGAGGTCGGATTTGTTCATTGAATAATTTCCTAAGGGGTATAAAAATAGATTTGTTCTGCCATTAATTTGATTGGAATTTTTTTACCAAAATTTGCAGTATCGACCAAACAAAAAAGTGCAAAAGAGCAAAACTCCCGCTATCAAAACTTCCACAAATAACAAGGCATTTTTCTGTTGTTTATAGCGTTTGTCGAGTTCGCCATACATTGGCATCAATTTGGTAGCTAACGCGGCATGTTCAACGGTCAATTTTTCTTTCAACTCACTTATTTCATCATTAATCGCTTTCAAGCTATGACGCTGATTTCTTAAAAGCATATTCATGAAGCCCGTGAATATTAAGGCTCCAAACCAAAGAGCCCAGTTTTTTAAAGAATCTCCCGCTTTCTCGTCCATCTGAGACCCAACTAACAACAGCGCCGCAGGGACGGCTAATAGCTGATTTTGAATCTCCGCAAACACCTTGTTCAATTTTAAGGTGTATTCCAAGCGGTTTTCCTGAACTTCCTCTCGCACTTTCTCAAAAGAAAACCCGGCAACATAAAGTTGATAATTATCGCGAGCCCGCCGTTTGAGTTCGTCAAACACGGAAAGTAGATGCTTAAATCTCTCATCGCCGGGTACATTTTTTAGCATTTCCATCAGCGCAGACTTGAGAATGCTTTTACGCTGCTCTGTATAAGCATCGTCAACGATAAATTCGTTACGCAAGCTGTTTAACTCAGAAAGCGCTCTAAGGTCGGCAGCCCCATAGTCGATAGTTAACTCGAATTTCTCCTTGACCATGAAAACTAACGCAAGACGACCTGCACTAGGCTGAGAAACATCGGCTATCTCTTCCAGTAATTTTATTAAATCGACAACTTGGGAATATCGATCGGCAAATTGATCCTGAGTAGCGTCGGCAGAATAGAAATTTGTTTCTATGACAAAATATGACCTCGGTTTAGCAAAACGAAAGTTATGATGTTGTAAAAACTCATCCCAAGTACTCGCAAAAAACATCTCGGGTAAACGTGGAATCGCAACGTCTCTAACTTTAAATGGCTGACCAAGCGCTCGCTGTTCATCAAACGCTGTTGGCAGCATGTAATGGCCGTCAGCATCTAATTTCCTCAGAACTGTAAGTGTTTCGGCCGTAAGACTATCGATGTAACCATGAAGTAACGCGTCCTCCACAAAGGGAGCCGTCAATTCTCGGCATAGTCTTACAACCAAATCAAGTTGGGTCATCGCTTTCAGTTGATGTTGGTTTCAAGCGTTGTTTAAATTCCAAAGGCAAGTCTTTGATAATCAGTGTTTCGGTAAGGTCATCATAGATGACACGTGAGCCTAGAATCGACTCTTCGAAATCCAATGTCAACTTTGAATCCTTAATCCGATGGCGGCGCAAACCGCGGTAGATTCGACTATTCGGCTCAAAGCCATCTCCAAGCGGATAATCTTTACTCGTGACAAATTCAGAGAAGCTAGCAGGCTGTTGATCGTCAAGACGCATAGACAATGCATCCAGACTAATGCCTTTCTTTTCCTTGGTACATTCGACACAGTAGGCATGAACTCTTTGGCGCATTTCTCGCGCTTTGTCGACATCAAATTGCTTTTCTTCACAATAGTCCCTGACTACCTGGAGTAAAAGCTTGGTTTGCTCTGCCGATTCGGTTAATTCCGTAAAGTGGACCCCAAAAACCGGACAGTAGTTTAAGCTAAGCCCTGGCGAGAAATAGTAGGCAGGACATGAGCGAAAGCAAACGGAAGATATTTACCGGGGACCAAAAAGCCAAGGTTGCTTTGGAAGCAGTGAGAGGGACGAAGACGATCAATGAAATTGCCCAAGAGCACGGCGTGCATCCCACCCAGGTCAGTCAATGGAAAAAGGAATTGCTGGATCATGCGGGCAGTCTGTTTGAAGGCAAGCGCGGGCCGAAACCGGTTAATGTGCAGAATGATCCGGACCGATTGTATGCGAAGATCGGGCAGTTGAATATGGAACTGGACTGGCTTAAAAAAAAGTCTGGGATCAGCCTGTAGAGCGGCGTCAAACCTGGGTAGCAGCCGATGACGAGCTAGCGTTATCCACACAATGTCAATTGCTCAACGTCACGCGTTCTGTGGTGTACGCGCAAAAAATGCGATTACTGAAAGCCGTTGACGAGGATGAAGGCCTGTTGTTGCGTCTGCTCGATGAGGAATATACGCGGCACCCTTTTTATGGCTCTCGGCGGATGACGGAATATCTGCGTAGCTGCGGACATGTGGTTAATCGCAAGCGGGTTCAGCGCTTGATGCGAACCCTCGGATTGGCAGGCATGGCGCCCGGCCCCAATACCAGCAAGCCGCATCCGCAACACAAGCTTTATCCGTACCTGTTGAGAGGCGTCGACATCATCCGGCCCAACCAGGTGTGGAGTACCGACATCACCTATATTCGGTTACCACGCGGCTTTGTCTATCTGGTGGCGATCATCGACTGGTACAGTCGCAGGGTGTTGTCATGGCGATTATCGAACACGATGGATGCCGGGTTTTGCGTGGACTGTTTGGAACAAGCCATCAAGGCCCACGGCACGCCCGAGATCTTCAATAGTGATCAGGGATCACAATTTACCAGCGACGCTTTCACCGGTGTATTGATCGAGCACGACATCACGATCAGCATGGATGGACGAGGCCGGGCCCTGGACAATATCTTTGTCGAGCGGCTATGGCGAACGGTGAAATACGAAGAGGTGTATTTGAAACAACATGCCAGCCTACAAGACTTGTTGCTGGGCTTGACTCGCTACTTCATGTTTTACAACGAGGAGCGGTTGCATCAATCGTTGGATTATAAAACGCCAGAGATGGTATATCGAACGGCGACGGGGGGCGGCGCCAAAATTGTGGATAAATTTAACGAGGCGACGGATGCGTCAGCTCTTGTGTAGAAGAATTGGGACAGCGCCATTCAGCTGGAGTGTGAACTGGGCTCTATCTTAAACTGAGCAATAATTTGCGGTATTATGTAGCATCCGCACAAAGCAATTCCTCGCATAAGCTTCTAACATAACACCTGTTTCTTAACTTAAAAAACAGGTGCCACATGGCAGATTCCCACGTTATTTCCGGTCTTCTCACCAAGCGTTCCGAACTGGCAGGATTGGTTCAGCACTATCAAGCGGAGATTAGCCGGATCACTGGTAATCTTAACCACATTGACGCTACCATCAAATTGTTTGCTCCTGAGTTCGACCTGCGCACAGTCCGCGTCAAGGAACACCGGAAGCGCAATCAATATTTCAAACATGGGGAAAGTCACCGGATAGTTTTGGATGTTCTGCGAGAGAGCGGCGGCGCATTGACTAGTCGACAGGTCGTAGAAAATATTCTACGACAAAAAGGGTTGGAATTGAGTGCGGACATGATAGATCAGTTCCAAAAAAGCGCCCTAAATGTACTAAAACGCCTAGAAAATAAAGGACTGATTGTACAAGCCGTTCCTAATGGCGCATCGCGCACATGGCAAATCATCTAACCTTATACTCATCATAATTTAACATTACGATTAGGCTGATTCTGCGACAAATTGACTCATCATCAACGTTAGTCTATCGGCTATACTCTTCTGCGGACAAAATCTATTGTCCATAAACTGAAGTACATTTTGGAGTTATTTTTTAGGAGTGTAATGGTATGGTTACCAAATCAATCGGCAGGAAAATTCTTCTCAGTATAAGCTTGATGGCGCTAATGCAGTCTGCACTGGCTCAGACAGGGTCTGTGACAGCCACTGTTCAGCTTATACCGGCATCAGAAATTATGTCAGCTCCAATGGGAACACCATCTGATCCTGTTGAAAGTTTAGGCATTGTCCCACTTGCCAGCGGCGGCGCTTGGGCGAATAGCGCCGGAGGCCCGACATTATAATCTATTACTATCTGCAACTGAATCCAGTTGGTAGTATTCCTGCTACAGCTACCATTACGTCCGTTGTTTGGTCTTGGGGACTATCCCGTTATCCGACTGGCTTGATAGTCTACCTGTGCCACAATACAACAAGTGCATGTATAAATGTAACTAGTACTGGAAGTGGCTCTACTTCAAGCTTCAATGGACTTCCTGCGAACAAGAAAATGATTTATGCGTTCGGCGTTGCTGGTTCTGGTTCTGTATCTCCGCCCGCTTATGGCCAAGTCGATCAGGTCATTGTGAACTACCAATATTAAGCAAAATATGACCGCCTCTATATTTTTAAATATTTAGGCGGTCTTTGGAGTCATCATGCCGATTTTAAATATTTGCTATATTTATCAAGGCCAGTTTTTGCTTGGTAATCTTCCGGCAGACTTTTATTAAACTGCATAATCTTGTTAAATATATCTGAGTCACTAGCCCCACTGCCCTTCATCTCTGTATAAATCTGAATTCGCTGGTCTCTAATTTTATCTGCTTCATTTTCAAAGTTCTTGACTTGCTGAGTATATGCGGACATGGCTGATGTGTCGCTTAGGCTAGGCAAATCATTCAAATCTACAAGCTCAAAATCTCTAGAGTACGTATATACGTTAGCCATCTCCTTTGCGAACTCAGGATCGCTATTTACTCGATCAAAAATGAGCTTCACGCCATCTGATGTTGTGGCTTTTGAGTCGTTTAATGCCTTATAAGCGGAGCCACTGATTTGCACGTTATCACCAGCACTAACAGCGTTGTCAGCGGTGATATTGTTGGCTGAGTTAGATTGATAATTGCGGGCAATGGATGAAGTGCCGTAGGTCGGGTACGTATTCGATGTTGTGTTTATAAACATGCTCTATCTCCTTATTAAACCTGAAATTCAAACAGTCAAGATCAGTTTTTAATTAAAAAGCATGATTTATGCCAACGCATTTTGACTACTTTATGGCGTTCTGATGGCTTTTTGGCATCGGCTTGCCGCCATTCTAGGCTAGCACCAATAATAAGCGGCAACTTTTTGCCGCTTCCCATACTCATGTGTTTTGACGCGATTTCGCATAATGTAACGCAGAGGCCGTGCAACTTACACGGCTGCGAGTGTGCAAATAGAAGGCTCTTTGCGTCATGTTAATACTAGGACTGCTATCTACAATAAAAGACCTAAGAAGCCAGTCGTTCAGCCTGGCGCTTGTTGCCTTGCCAGTAACCGCACCAATCACGATTTACGCGAGTCTGAGCGCATTTTTTTGTAATATCCATAAAGATGTCACCATTGGGCAAACGCCGGGTATCTTCCCGATAAGCGGCTTCATTGGCATAATTCGCCAGATACAGGTTGCCGAACTTATGTGTTTGGCCGTACTGCATCCGGCGGAACCGTGAGAAATAGGATTCGGCCAAGTTGTTGGTGATGCCTGCATCACTACGATACTCCAGGGCATGATTCACGCGACGGGTGTCAAATTTAGCGTGGAGCACATCATAGGCGTTGGATTCATCGGCGCAGATCATTGATCCCTTTTTTAAAAACTCTGTAGCCAGCTTGCTTACGTCGGCCTGATTCTCGGATTTGATGACAAACGTCAGTGTCTTGTCAGCCCCTTTGATTTCATTATCTATCGTTTCCGCTCGTTGGCGCATTACGAACACACAACGCTTATCCGGGCGTTGG
The DNA here is from genome assembly GCF_014850975.1 of Methylomonas fluvii. Taxonomy (GTDB): domain Bacteria; phylum Pseudomonadota; class Gammaproteobacteria; order Methylococcales; family Methylomonadaceae; genus Methylomonas; species Methylomonas fluvii. The sequence goes on from NZ_JACXST010000002.1 coordinate 941,927, forward strand.
TTTTCGGCCAAACGCCGATCTATGCGGTCTTCTTTCTTATTTTTGGGGCGGATATAGCCATTGACATAAGCGCCGTCCATGTGAATTTCTCCCGCCAGTGCTTCACCGTTACGTTGTTCCATCAGTGATTCTCTTATCTTATGCGCTAATACGAAAGCGGTTTTGTATTGAACACCAAGATCACGAGAGAGCTGCAACGCAGAAATCCCTTTCACGGCATTGGAATAGATAGCTATTGCGCCCAAATAAACTTTCAGAGGTAACTTATGAAAAGCGAAGATCGTACCTGAAGTCACTGAAAAAGTATGGTTGCAATCTCTACAGCGCCATTGGCGACGACTTCTGATGAAGTAATGCTTCGCTAAACTGGCACACATCGGACAACCGGTTTCATCGCCATCTCCCCAGCGCAGTTCCCGGAACAGTGAAAAGGCTTGGTCGTCGGTCATGGCGAAAACTTGGCGGACCGACAGGGTGCGAGCTTTGGCTGAAAGCAGGAAGTGTTGAGACATGGTAGAACTCCAAATATCTACGAATATGTGGATATTGTATCCTATATGTGGAAATACGCAAGATTTATTTGTAGAATTATCCATGTATATGTAGACTATTCATTGGAATTGACATTAGGGGGATGCCATGCATGAAGAATGGAGCCAAAGGGCTACCAACATTCTTAAATCCGAACTCGCTCGCGCAGGAATTGGGTATGAGGAATTGATACGCCGCCTGGGCGAAATCGGCGTTGAAGAAAGCTATAAGGGGATTGCCAATAAAATTAATCGTGGCGCATTCAGCTTTGCTTTTTTTATGCAGTGTATGAAGGCTATGAAGATTGAAAACATTAGGCTGTAAGAATTCAATACTATTATGGGGTTACAGAAAGCATGAGCAATATAAATAATGATGTACTTAAATTGTTAGCCTTTATACTTTTGGCGACTCTGCTGGGAATCGGCGCTTTGTTTTCTAAAATAGTCGGGCTCGATTTCGCAACAGGCATGGATGTTTTTACAAGAATTATTATGTGGCTAGCATTATTGGGTGTAGTAATTTATTTTATAAATGATTTCGGATTTAGATTCGTTTCAATTTTGCCAGCTAGTATTGTAAGCTTTTTACTTTGCTGGCTTCCGGCATTTGATTATTGGTCCAGCCAGGATTTTCGAAATTTTAGTTTTAATGGAAGTATAAATTATGCTTGGTATGCGACTGGCTGGATTCAGGCGCTGATCGGCCTAGCAATTATCACAGGTGGACATGGGTTAATACATTATCTTGATTCGCGCAGTAGCTATTGATGCCTCAAAAAAGTCTGTGCAGAGTCGACTTTTATTTATTTAACGAAAACATTACTACAGTAGCGGTAATAGATAAAAGTACTCCAAATAAGTAAATTGAAAGAGCGCTACATAGAATAGATAAGTTAGTGTTTAACATAATAGGCGTTAATCCCACAAAGCTCAATATCAAGCCGCACCCCCTATTCTGATTATGTACGGTTTAATCCCGCTAATGTCGGCGGATGTGCGTTGACTTTTATGATATTTCACAATTTTAAAATTGAGTATCACTTCTTTCTGCGCTGTTGTTAACGCATCCATCCAGTTAAAGTTGCGCTTTATAAGCTCAAACCTTAAAAAAATTGGTGCCACAATAATTGTGGCAGCAAAGCAGCATATGAATGCTATCATTTTATCGCGTATAGCTGGATTAAATTCTTCTCCGAATAGTATTCCAATTACAGGCAGGCTTATTAAAAAATAGAAAATGGCGATTTTCTGATGTATATTTATTTTTTTCAACATGCTACACCTCAACATGTTGATTTATATGGCTTTGTGCGATTGCTACATAATATCGATAATTTGTCTGGACAATGGGGTCCACTTTACCGTGACACCAAGAAAATCCCGAAAATAATCTGTAGCACTTTTACTATCTTCACCACTACGCCGCTTTTTAATAAAGGTCACGTATCGATCGTTTCCGGCCTTCCATGCTGTCAGATTAATTCTGGCCGCTTCGTGAAGGTGATCAATATCGAAATTGACCGTTTTATTGATTGTTAGCGTGGTGTCGTCGATGCCTGTACCAGCCTTTAATTTGAGCGATACAACAAACATGAAATCCTGCCCATTTTCCTGGTAACGAGCAAAAAACAAATAGCCCCCAGTGGCGAGAGACGCACCGTCGATAGCTTTCTGATAGCAGGTTTTCAGTCCCAGAGTGTATACCCCAAGTCCTTGTTGGTCTGTCAGGTATTTGTCGAGCAAATCTGAAAAGGGGTAAGCAACATCCTCACTTTTAAAGGCCCCATAGCCACGAGTCATAGTTCGATTAAAAACATCACGAATCCCACCCACCAAATTTTGTAAATTATCTTCGTTTGGCAAGACCTCATCCCGCATTTTGGCTACCGACGGTTTGTGTCTATCCTTATCAAACCGATGGACGATTGCTTCCTGAATAATCATTTCTATGCTCCAACGAATATAAATTCCATTAACGGGATATTGTGTAAGTCTGCCAAAAAGCCACTATTGTCTTAATTTCGCAGACACGTCTGCGAATTTGCCCGACACTGTCTGGCGAATTTTATCGAAGTAAAACCGATCCCTGACGATTGCAACGCTTCACAACCCAGCACCAGACTGTGGCGGCACATTGGGCGGTATCAATCCAGGCTGATAAGTCGTATCAAAAACAGTATCGGTCAGCCACCGCTTAAAGTTTGGATTATCGCTAAACTGTTTGAACAGTTCGGTGTGATCGGCCAGCAACTCAAGAATGACTCGGTTTAGTGCCTTGTCATGCTCTAGGCGTGCATTCTGTTTGTCGGAGTGCTGCACGGCATTTTGATAAGCCTTATCCTGAGAAACCCGATTCGGAATTTCCTCGGCAATCACCTTGCGAATCTTGTCGCCATCCTTCCATTCGATATTGCCGAACAAGTCGTTAAAGGCTTTGATGATGTTGGATAGCTTGTCGATTTCGGTAATCTTGCCTCCGCCGCCAGCACTGGTCGGTGCCGGCTCTACACTGCCATCCTCATCTTCCATGCCCATGCTCAACGCGGCTTTCACTTCCGGCCGATAGCTGTCCATGTCGATGGCGTCGAGCACGCCCTTGGAAAGATCTTCTTCCTTAGGCGCAGGCATCTTTGGAATCAGGAAATTCAGGAAGATCGCCAGTTTTTCCCAAGCCGGATGACCATAGGTCAATATAGCTCCCAGGAATCCATAGCTGCGTACGAAGGCCTTGGCTTTGCCTTTAAACTCGACTTGGGCATTTTCATCCAATTGCTGTTTGTACGCTTCGACGCAAACATCCAGAATCGGGTCCAACTTGTCGCGTTCCGCACCTTTGATGTACAGCGCCACCAAGTCTTCCACCTGCTGCCAGGCATACACTTGATGGCCGTCCAGATCGTTTTTCAGGTCATGCAGTTTGTTCGGGTCGGTTTCGCCGACTTGCACCGTGGCGCGGTAATATTCCTGAAACGCCGCCTGTACCGCTTCGGCGTTGTCGGCAAAGTCCAGCACAAAGGTATCGTGTTTTTGCGGATGGGCGCGATTCAGTCGTGACAAAGTCTGCACGGCCTGCACCCCAGCCAGTGCTTTATCGACATACATGGTATGCAGCAATGGCTCGTCGAAGCCGGTGACGAATTTGTTGGCGACAATCAAAATCCGATACGGATCCTGCTTCAGCTTGGCCGGAATGTCCTTACTGGGAAAACCATTCATGTCAGCTTCGGTCACATTCTTGCCGCCCACCTCATGCTCGCCGGAAAACGCCACGATGGCCTTATACGGACTCTTGATTTCCCGCAAGTAATCGCCGATCTCGCGATGATAATCGATGGCCCGCGCGATGCCGTTGCAGACCACCATCGCCCTCGCCTGGCCGCCGATCTTGCGTTTGCCGATCACCTGCGCCGTAAAATGGTCGATCATGATTTCAGCCTTGCGGCGAATGGCTTTGTCGTGCGATTCGACGTAATGGCGGATTTTCTTCAGCGCCTTGACCTTGTCAAAATCCGGATCGTCTTCCACGGTCTTGGCGACGCGGTAAAAGCTGTCCACCGGCGTGTAATTTTTGATGACATCCAGGATGAAGCCTTCCTGAATCGCCTGCTTGGTGGTGTAAGTCAATTCCGGCGGCGAACGGAAATGTACCTCGTCGCCTTCCTGGTAGCGCTCGCCGAACAGCTCCAGGGTTTTATTCTTCGGCGTTGCGGTAAAGGCAAAGTAACTGGCGTTGGCCAGCATCTTGCACGACTCGATCAGCTTGTTCACCGCGTCCTCGACCGACTCTTCGTCGTCCTCGTCGTCACCGGGCGCGGCGGACAAGGCAATGTGCATTTTGGCGGTGGTCTTGCCGCCCTGGCTGGAATGCGCCTCGTCGATCAGCAACGCAAAGCGGCGGGAACCCAGATCGTCCAGTTCATCCAGAATAAACGGAAATTTCTGCACCGTGGTGACGATGATTTTCTTGCCCTTGCGCAGAAAGCCGCGTAATTCCTCGGCGCTATCGGAATGGCCAAAGATCGAGGCGACATGGTCATAGCCCTTGATGGTCTTGGCAATTTGCGTATCCAGGGCGCGGCGGTCGGTGATAACAATCACCGAATCGAACTGGGCGCTATTGGCATCGTTGGCTTGCTTCAACTCCACCAGCTGATGCGCCAACCAGGCTATGGTGTTGCTCTTGCCACTGCCGGCCGAATGCTGAATCAGGTAACGGCGGCCCACGCCTTCGGTTCCGCAGCGGCGCAACAAGGCCCGCACCGTGCGCAGTTGATGGAAGCGCGGGAACACCTGTTTGCGTTTTTTCTTGCTGCGCTCGTCTTCCTCCTCGACGATCTGGGCGAAGTTTTCGATGATGTTAGCCAGCGATTCCTTGGCCAGCACCTGTTTCCACAGGTAATCGGTTTTCAGACCGTCCGGATTGGGCGGATTGCCGGCGCCGCTGTTCCAGCCCTGATTAAAGGGCAAAAACCACGAGGTCTTGCCGGTTAGATGCGTGCAAAACGCCACCTCGCTGTCGTCCACCGCAAAATGCACGATGCAGCGGCCCATTTGAAACAGCAACTCGCGCGGGTCGCGGTCGGTTTGGTATTGGGTGATGGCGTCGGCGACGGTTTGTTTGGTCAGCGAGTTTTTCAATTCAAAGGTCGCCACCGGCAGGCCGTTGATGAAAATCGCCATATCCAGCGAACGCGCGGCTTCGTCGTTGCTGTAGCGCAGTTGGCGGGTGACGCTGAACAGGTTTTTGGCGAAATTTTCCGCCGAACTGGCATTACCCGGCGTCGGCAGGAATTTATACAAATCGACATGCGCCGGGCCGTGGCTGACGCCCTTGCGCAACACATCCACCACGCCGCGTTTGGCAATCTCGCCCTGGATGCGATGCAGAAACTGGCTGCGTTTGATGCCCTCCCGAGCCAGTTCCAAAGTTTCAACTTTTTCGGGCTGAGTCGCCTGCAAAAAGGCTAATAATTTGACGACATCCAGCGCCACGTCGCGGTTGTAATCGTGCGGCTGACCTGGCTGATAACCGCCAATGCCGTAGGAACCCACACTGGATTGAACCGCGTTACCGGCGGCAACGTCCAGTGTCGGTTGACCGGTGAGATGTTTAACGATCAGGGCTTCCAGGCCCTTTTCGCTGGTGTCGGTGGGCTTCATGCGTTGTCTCCCTTTTTCTTGTTCCGGGGCTTGGGCGCTTGATTCGCTGTCTCGGCAATGGCCGCCGGTAGCGGCAAAGTGACCTGTGCGGCTCGTTCGCGCGCCAGTTCCACGGCGCGGTGCAGCTGTGCCTGCAAAACTTTCATATCCGGGATGTGTGCCAGATATTCGGCCACGCGGATATTGGAAGCATCCATATCCATCAGCTTGACCTGCTCCGCATCCTTGGTAGCGCACAGAATCAGCCCGATGGGCGCCTCCTCGCCCACGGCGCGGTCGTGCTGGTTCAGCCAGCGCAGGTACAACTCCATCTGGCCCTTGTGCGCGGGCTGGAACTTCTCCAGCTTCAGTTCCACCGCGACCAGCCGTTTCAGATGGCGGTGGTAGAACAGCAGGTCGAGGTAGAAATCGTCCGCACCGACGCTGATGCGCTTTTGCCGCGCCACGAAAGTGAAGCCCACGCCCAGTTCCAGCAGGAAGCGCTCCATTTCGCGCAAGATGGCATTTTCCAGGTCGCGTTCGCTATAGTCGTGCGGCAGGCCCAGAAAGTCCAGCATGTACGGGTCGCGGAACACCAGTTCGGGCGTCATCTGCCCACCCGCGCGCAGGTGGCTGATTTCCGCCTTCACCACAGCTTCCGGCTGCTTGGCGATGGCCGTGCGCAGGTACAACTGGCTGGCGATGCGCTCGCGCAGGGTTCGCACGCTCCAGCGCTCCACGCGGCACAGCTCGGCGTAATACTCGCGTTCCAGTGGCTGCTTGAGCGGCAGGATTTCAATGAAATGGCTCCAGCTCAATTGTGTCGCCAGCGGCGACACAATGGTTTCGTCGGGGAATACCTCGGCAAACCGGATCATACGCGCCAGATTACGCGCACTGAAACCTTGGCCGTAGTCCTGCACCAATTTTGCCGACAGTGTCGGCAAAATCTCCTCGCCGTACTCCGCACGGCCATCGCGCAGCACTTCACTACGGATGCGTTTACCCACATACCAATACAGCATCGTCAGCGTGGCATTGGCGGTCTGCGCGACGTGCTGGCGGGCAGAGTCGATCAGGCCGCGCAACTCCAGCAGTAAGGTGTCGGCCGGTTTGGGTGCGGCGGGTTTATTCTTCGCCATCCTCGTCCTCCCCATCGGCTTCGATGTCTTCGTCGCCGCCCAGTGCCGCTAAAGCCTCATCGGCTACCTCGTCATCCGGGCCGGGCAGCCAGTCGCGCACGTCGATTTGGCCGGTGACGACATCGGCAATCAGACGGTCGCGGTATTCGAGGATAAGAGATATTTCATGATTAGTCCTACTTATTGCGATTTCTATGTCCTGTGTTTCAAGTTCAATAGTGTTAGCAATATAACCTTGCTCATCTAATGGAGGAACCGGAGCATATAAGTTCAGTAGCCTCTCAACCGATAGACCGGGCTGAGCCGCAGAAATAGAATATTGATTTAGATTCATGGCCGACAATAATTTTCTTAGCCATTGGATGTCATGTTGTGGTCGAACCGTGACCACAACAGCGTGCTCAGATGGCCAAAACCGACCAGAAACGTGGTGTACATTTCCACATAATGCACCTTGACGCCCAATCAGGATAAACTCACCATCATGAGTAAATCCAGAGGTATAGCCTCGAATTCCATTACCTCCGTATACAGGATATTCACCAGTTTCATCTATTGAAAAGCTTGTAATTCCATCTCCACTCTTCATAGCGCATAAAGTCTTTAAACGGTTGACCTGCCAATGCTCGGGCACATCCCCGAGCCACTCGATACCGGAGGGCTTCAACGCGACCGAAGCATCAAGCCCGCGCGTTACGGCGTGGTCGATGATGCGCAGCTTTTGCTCATTGAGCAAGTTAATCAACTCACGCTTAGCCTTGATGAAACGGGCAATATGAGCATCTTGCACCCGCAGATAGGCGACGATTTGATCTTGCTCTGCTCGCGGCGGCAACAGCGACGGCATTTGCTTGAATTCGTCCCAATACAGCCGGTTACGATCCGAGACGATGCCGCGCGAAAACTTGTTCACCTCGCGCATATAGGCTGCCGTGCGGAACAGGTAACTGAAATAAGCACTATTGGCTTCCGGAAACGGACTGGCCACCACATAAGCCGGGCTGACCAGGCCATCAACCGGCGCCGCGCCAAGCGCGCCTTGCCACATCCGCATCATGTTATAGGCAATGTCGCCCTTGGCCGCGCGTTTGTACTTTTCCTTCTGGCTCATCACCTGCTTGCGCTTCAAGTTCTCCATGTCGCGCACGCGCACACCGGTACGCAATGACACTTCCAAAATCGGCAAGTCCGGAAAGCCAGTTTGCACCCGATGGGCAAACAGTCGGCCATTGCGAAGCACCTGCCAACCTTCCGGAATTTCAGGCACCCAAGGCAAGCCGGAGTCTCGATAAGACGGATATCGAACCGTATCCATTACGCAACTCCCGCAGCTTTGCAAGGGCTATAAGTCAATTGTCTACTCAGTGCGTAGACAAAACCGTTCATGCCGCCCCCACGATTTTATGCAACAAGCCCTCGGTCTGCTGTTCCAGGGCCAGAATGTCGGCGCGGATTTGCTCCAGCGTCCTGAGCGGCGCGGGCCGGTAGAAATATCGGGCAAACGAGATTTCATAGCCGATTTTGGTGGCGTCCATCGCAATCCAGGCGTCGGGCGCATGCGGCAGCACTTCGCGGACAAAAAACGCTTCGATGCCGCCGGGTTCGGTCAGCGGCACTTGTTCGGTGTCGCGCAAATCGCTGTCGGCTTCGTATTCCAGCATGTAGCGGTCTTTGCCGTCTTGCTCCAGATAGGCTCCGTCGTAGCCGGGTTCGAAGAAGTCATTGGCTTTGAGTTTGGTGCGTTTGGCGATCACTGGCGGCGCGGTTTCGTCACGCCAGCTCACGGCTTTGTAGATGATTTTTTTATCGGAAGCACTGGGTTTCTTGTCGAGCTGTTTCATGGCCGCATCGAAACGAGCGCGGAACTGGTTGTGATCGTCAAAGATGTCTTCGCCGAGTTCCTGTTGTGCCAAACTGGCCAGTTCGACCAGGGCTTTGTCGCGCAGCCAAGTGGCTGGGTCGAGCAGTTTTTTGCGCTTTTGAGACGATACGTTCCTGTATCGTCCCCCTTCGGGGTCGCCATGCGATCCAAATCCGTTCCCGACGGATTTGTCCGGCACTGATTTCTTGGCGGGTTTGCTGTCTTCCTCATCGCCGTCCTCCGCATCTTCGTCGCTATCGTCGCCTTTCAGCCAGGCCTCAATCTCAGGCCGTAGTTTGGCGAATTGATCGTACAGCGCATCGCCCCAGCGACTGTAAATCTCGCTACGCAAGGCTTCATCACCGGAGGCAAAGCGCAGGGTTTCGATGGCGCTGCGTTTGAGCTGGCTCTTCAGGCGTAACGGCCGTTCGACGGTGATTTTCCAATAGCCGAAATCGGCATTATTAAACCACTTGGATTCCGGCGTTATCTTTGGCGCATCGTCATCGGCTGGTGGCGATTGCAGGTAATGCTCCAGAATGCGTTCGATGTCGGCTTCACCAAGGGCGCAGTTTTTCTTGCCCATGTTCCGGCGCAAGGGCTGGAACCATTGGCTGGCGTCGATTAGTTGCACTTTGCCCTTGCGGTATTCGGCCTTGCGGTTGGTGAGCACCCAAATGTAGGTGGCGATGCCGGTGTTGTAAAAGATATTCAACGGCAAGGCGATGATGGCTTCCAGCCAGTCGTTTTCGATGGCCCAGCGGCGGATGTTGCTTTCGCCCTGGCCGGCGTCGCCGGTGAACAGCGCCGAACCGTTATGCACCAAGGCGATGCGGCTACCCAGCGGGGTGTTGTGCTTCATCTTCTGCAGTTTGTTGACCAGGAACATCAGCTGGCCGTCGCTGGAACGTGTGATGAGTTTGTATTCCGGGTCGCCGTTGTGGGTAACCATGAAGCGCGGGTCATTAAAACCGGCTTTGCCGCCCATGCGTTCCAGGTCGGTTTTCCAGCTTTTGCCGTACGGCGGATTGGACAACATGAAGTCGAATTCGCGCGCCGGAAACTGGTCGGCCGACAAAGTGGATTTATCCGCGCCGCCGACGATGTTTTCGGCTTCTTCGCCTTCGCCCTTTAGCAGCAAATCGGCTTTGCAGATGGCGTAGGTTTCCGGGTTGATCTCTTGCCCGAACAAATGAATCGAAACTTCCTTGCCATGACTGGCGGCCAGTTCCAGCAGCGTTTCCTCGGCCACGGTCAGCATGCCGCCGGTGCCGCAAGCGCCGTCATACAAGGTATAGGTGCCGGATTCGATCCGGTCGGCAATCGGCACGAACAGCAACTTGGCCATCAGTTTAACCACGTCGCGGGGTGTCCAGTGTTCGCCGGCTTCTTCGTTGTTGTCTTCGTTGAATCGGCGGATCAATTCCTCGAATGCCGTGCCCATGCCGTGGTTGTCCAGCCCCGGCAGTTTGATGCGGCCGTCGCCATCCAGCACCGGTTGCGGCGACAGATTCACATCGGGATTAAGAAAATCTTCGATCAGGTAGCCCAGGACATTGGCATCGACCAGGGTCTGAATCTGATCGCGGAATTTGAATTTGGCCAGGATTTCCTGGACGTTGTGGGAGAAGCCATCGAGATAATCGATGAAGTTATCGCGCAATCTTTGGCCTTGGCTACTGGCTGCCAGACGCGACAGGGTAAATTCCGAGGTGTTGTAAAAAGCCTGGCCGGCGGCCATGCGTAAGGCGCCTTCCTGATCGACAACGCCATGTTGATCGAGGAACTTTTTACGTTCCAACACCGCGTCTTTGCTGGATTCCAGCACGGCATCAAGGCGACGCAACACGGTGAACGGCAGAATCACATCGCGGTATTTGCCGCGCACATACACGTCGCGCAGACGGTCATCGGCGATGTTCCAGATGAAGTCTGCAATCCATTTGAGTTGGCTTTGGTCCATGGTTTCCTATCGCCGTTTGTCCGGCTTAATCGTTATATTCGGGTTGATTCAATTCCGATGCGCCCATCCAGTAGCACAGCAACGGTGCTGGCAGACGCATGATCTGGCTGGCAGTATCGCCAGTTTGCGGCAGACCGGTCATCAAACCAAAGTCATCGAGCGACTTGGTGACAACGTAGCCGCGGGCAATTTTCTTTTGCTCGCACAGTTCGATCAAACCTTTCAATTCACGCGCGCCGGTGTGTTGGGCGCGGTATTTCACTTCGAAGGGGATCAATTGGCCGCCGATTTCTGCGACTAAATCGACCTCGCGGTCTTGTTTGCCGTGCCAGTAGGTAAAACGCACATTCTGGGAATAATAGCGCGCGAACAGATGTTTAAACACTGCCGTTTCGGTCGCCACGCCCAAGGCTGCGGGATCGTCGATGATGCTTTTGCCCTTCAGCAAAACAGCGGGCGCGATCGCGGCATCGGCCAGGTAAATTTTGAAGCGCCCCTTGAGTACGTCTTTGCCATAACCGAACGGCGGCAGGCGATAAATCAGGTGGCAGGCTTCCAGGAGTTCGATGAAATGCTGGGCGGTGGGACGTTTGACTTCCAGATTGCTGGATAAGTCTGTGATATTCAGCAAACCGCCGTCGTGCATGCACAAATACAGAAAGGTGTGTTCAAGATCGAGAATCCGGCGCACACCAAACAGCGCGGTCATATCGCGCTTGAGCGCCTTATCGATAATGTCTTCACGCAGCAAGCGCTGAGCCTGGGTGATGCTTTCCACTTGGGCTGTTTGCGGGAAGCCGCCGCGAATCAGATACTCGTGAAAATGGCCGACATAGGGCACGGCGATTTCCTGCGCCCGGTAAAATTGTGGCGGCGTCCAGTCGAACAGCTCGGTCAAGCTTTTTAAAGGGGGCAACGGTGGCAGTTGCACTTGTTTGATTTGCAGGTACTCGTAGAACGATAGTGTGGTCAGCCGAATGGTATGCCAGCGACCGACGCCGGACTCCTGGTCGGCTTCTACCAAGGGCATGGCGGAACCGGTAAAGACGATGCGGCGCTGTTTATTGAAATCGATCTGGTGTTTTACCCAAGTCCCCCAATCACGAATAAACTGGGCTTCGTCGAGAAATAGGTATTCAGGCCCATCGACGCGCGGCTCGCGCTCGCGCCACGCTTCCAACACGGCTTCGATGCCCGCCAGTTTGAGCACCGGATGGTCAAAAGTGGCGTAAAGGATGTTGGCTGCTGGGATACCTTGCTTTAATAAAGCGTCGATTTGTTGTTGTAAAAGTGTCGTCTTGCCGACCTGGCGAGCGCCGGACAGCAGAATGGCGCGATGGACCGGTGGATGATTAATCCAGCGGTTTAACTCGCGCGAAGCAGCCCGCTGCCAATCCGGTAAGTCCGCAATTGGCTCACCTCGCCACCAGGGATTGAATTGGGCCAGTACGGCAATTAGTTCTTCTTTTGAGACTCTCATGAAGAAATCTTAGCATTTGACTGATATTATTGTCATGTATAGATAGCAATAAAATACTATTTAAGGCTTATTGGCTAAAATTCATCCGCTTTTACATATCTTTTGTAATTGGCATCACTCTGCAAGCAAGATAGTGTTTAACAAATTGAGCTCATTGGATGCTGCTAAGTATCTATCATCAAAAATCAGCTCCAGTCTTGCCGGATCTTGCTCACCAATCACCGCAGCATAAGGGATATCCGCATAGCGTGGAATGACGGGCAATATTTCAGCGGTGGTGGGTATGCAGGCACCAAGCGAATCCCTCCAAGCGATTTCATCATCGCCAAGCGAAGGAAGTCTGCCACTGGCATCTTTTTTCCAGAATCTTGGGTAATCCAATGGCACAACAACCCAAGTTGAAGATGATTGAAGCGCTTTGACCGTTGAAAATTCGCGTGTTGCCTCGTCTTTTTTGCGTGCCAGTATGCGAAATAGTTCTTCAGCGGAATGTCTCAATTTAAAAGGCAAAGTTTCATCCTTATAAATATGGCTCAGTTCTCCAAATAACTTTTCGCTTTGATGACCGACATCGGTTGACCAACCTTCAACGTTAAACCGCTCTTGTTTCTCAAGGCTTTCCCAATGCTCCAGCCAAAAGGGACCGATACAATAGAGATGATCTGGCAGCAAACAATCGGGATCGTCATTCGGCGAAATCAATAAAGGTGCATTGTCAGCACTCGCACGTCTGGAAAATTTCTGAATATCCTCCAGTCGAACAACGCTTTTAAAGTCTTTAGATCGCGCTGTCGCGTCCAACGAAAACTTCGAAAACAAGTGTTGCGTATTTCTTTGGGCATTGGCGACCAAACCACGCCGATTCACATCCGCCGAGTAATCCCTCAAAAAAACGTCTGCTTCTCTCAAAAACGCTCTAACATGTGTACTCATTAGTGACAGCATTTCTTCGCTACCAATGCCGCCCACCGGAACCATGGCAAGATTCTGTTTATCCAGGCCTGCATCACCGATAATGCGGGTATAAATAGTCGATCGAAGCATGACCAGATAGGTCAAGAGATCGCTGACCAGCCTTAGCCATTGTCGAGGCTCCGGAACCTCATCCTGTGGCAGAAAATCTTGCAGGAGCATGACTAAGCGGCGATCCTTCCAATCTCCGTCATCGCAGAGCACGCCGTCATCCGACGTGTAGTATTTTCCACGGCCCCGATAAATCAACTGAGCCACTTCCATCAACGCTGCTTCAATGCCAAAGCGGGGAATCATTGCGATGATCCAATCGGTTTTCGGAAAAGAGACTCCGCGAGCGCCACTCGAGGTCATCAAAAATACTTTTACGGTATCCCGCCTATCATCTGCAATCAGAGCCTTGCGTTTGGCGGCGATCACACTCGAATCCAAAATCGCCACCTGCGAAGCATTCAATAAAGGCTCACCATCCTCACTGGTGACTAACAGTGTTTGGACCGAACGTAGAAAGGCCTTGTCCTGCGCGAAAAAAATAACCTGGTCTGCGCCTGAATCCAGCGCCCGCCTAATTTCCTGGATGACATTACCGATAATCGCTTCACCTTGTTGCTCGGCAATGGCCTGCCGCACGGTTTGTATTCTTCCGTCGAATAATTCACCTGGCTTGATCAAATCCAGCCTAACACGATAATCGATGGACAACTTGGTTGCCGGGTAGCTGTTCGTCATGATGTGCAGAACCGGCAGGCGTTTTCCACCAATCCTGACCGGCATGGCGGACAATCGAAATGGTCTTTTCCCTGCACTTTTGGAAACAAGGACTTTATCCGGGGTGCGTTTGCCACTATTGAGATAACGATCAAGGACTATCTCATTACCCAAAGAAGCATCGGATACAATCAGAATCACGCGAAACAACGGCTCTTGATCAAAAGGCCGAATGAACTGCTGATCCAACCAACGGGCGACAGTATGAATAAACGGTGCGCCCGCCCCGTCACCGGTCAATTCATCGACCATGACCACAATGGTTTGGATACGCTGCGCAAACTCCCGTCGCTCCAGCTTTCCAGCCTGTTTGTTAGTCGGATTTTTAAATAGATAATCCAGGGCGGACAAAGTACTCTTATCACCGCCCAATTCCCGGTAACCCTGGATAGCCGCTGTCAGCACAACGCGATTGATATCGGGGTTTTCAGCCAGAAGGTTGCGAGTGGCAAGAGACAACACCTTTAAGACGCCCGGCCGTTTATCATCTTCCATTCTGTCCTGTCGTTCGGTTTCAGCTCGTTTCCGATTACTAGAACCAATATGGGTCAATTCCAGCGCCTCTTTTGTGGCAGGCGAAAGAATCAGAGTACTGTTGTCTGGGTGTTTAAGATTTTCAACCCCGTCGGCTACTACAGCACTATCGACCATTCGCTTGGCTACCGTGCCATCCTGCACTTGTTTTTCATACCAGGCCTTGGCAGCACCGATGAGTTTTGAGTTAGTGGTAACCGTCAGAATGCCGCTGGATTGATTGGTAGCTTTATCCCTTGCCAGATTTTCGGTGACATCGTCATTGATAATAACCCTGGGACTCACGTAGAGAAACAAAAAGCCTTCGCTGGATTCCTTAAGGAAACTGACAACGGCAGTGGTTTTTCCGATACCCGGATTGCCTTCAAGACCCAACACAGTCATTTGACCTAATACTGACGATCGCATGCCGGCAACGACGGCTGCTGAGTGTAAATCACGTAATGGCACAGATTGGCCGTATTTGACTCGCTCTGCAAGGGTTTCGGAAATTGAAGTTTGAGGATTGGCTTTGAGGAAATCGGCTATGCTCGAATCTGAATCTACCCAAGACAAGGCCTCTTGCCAGGGCATGGTAGCCATAGGATTCAAAAACTCCTCGACGTCTTCAGAAAAATTAAATGCCAGGCTTTTGCCGGGTTCTGGCAGTTCGCGCATGTCGACAAACTGCTTGCTGATTGCCTTGGGTAAAGCCTTACGAATTTTGTCAAACGCATGTCTGATATGATCGTTCAACGCATCTTCATCGCAATCCGGCACTTTTTCGGTGTCGCGATAGGCCCGACCCAGACTTTCTAGCAGGGAAACTCTGGGATCGACTTCATGCCTGGAAAAGAATCTGGCAGCCAAACTTTCAAAGCCATTTTGGGTGATGGAAAGTGCACGAGCATTACAAGGCTTGTCATCAAGCCCTTGGCTCTTCAGCCATCGCATAGTGGTGTGTAGGTAGGAAGCTGCTTGACATAATTTGTACAGGGGCTTGTCGCGGCCGGTAAATGCAGGTAAGTGATTTTTGATGTCGGGAGACAGCACAAATTCTTCCCCGGAAACTTCAGCACATACTCTGGAAAATACGCTGCGAGTATCCATGAACCATGCAAAACGCCGGAGTTCTTCCAAGTGGGCATCGGGTTTGCTGTAGTCAGCCGTTTCAGGCAAACCGTTTAGCGAAAACTCCAGACACAGAAATTCGCGGCCCAAGGAATCGTAACTTGGCTCCAACCATAGCAAGAAATCAGCTCTGGCTGGAAAGCCTTTATTCGCCAAAGCAGATTCAATCCGCTCTTGTCCAAAGGCAGCAGCCCATGCCAGCAAAGCTTCTTCTCTTTCGGCATCGAAGTCGCCCTGTAACCGAGGCAGTTGTAACGGACACCACAACGCTTTGATGCGGTAATCCTCAGCGTCAGGCTTTAATTTTCGCAAATATTCGCGCATGGCGGTTTGGCCCAGTCCCATTCCCAACTCGAAAAGATGCCGCGCGGATTCACGGGTTCTGAATTTCAGGTTTTGATCGACTTCTCGAAGTTCATTGGCCAGCGCGGCATACACATCAGCCGCATCCAATGCCTTCCAGGGTGTCAAATCAATACTATCCAGATCCTGAACGGCACTCGCCATTAAAGCTGTCAGCACACCTCTTTTGACGGCAATTTCGAATGTCTGGCCCCACAGAGAATGTCGTTGGATAGGATCAAGCAAGGCCATCACCCACTATGAAGGCTTTCTGTAACATGAGACAACAATGCCGGTAATGACAGCAAAACGTTGCCTTTACGTCGGCTAGAAGGCTGGACTTCAATTTCCCCTGCTGCACCACTAGAAGATGGTTGCACCCAGCCAAAGGGATCCAATACCGGTTTAAAGACGCCGCCTTCAGGTTGCTTTTCAGCTTCGAGAAAATGCAATCCTCGTAGAACCGCCAATAGACAATCACGGACGCTATTGCCAGACCCTAGCAGATTTGAACGAACCCGTTCCCTCCACTCGCTGTTTTTCACCTGATAATCGGCGTCCCAAAAATAGGTGCAAAAGCCTGATTGCGGCCTAGCGGCATCGTCATTGCCAACAATTGCCAAGGTTGCAAAGGTATAAACCGGGATAAGTTGCTTGAGCACGCCATCGCCTTGATCAAAGGCAAATTCGTCGTGGTCCGAAATGCGCACAGCCTCAAACGCCGATTCGGCTTTACTACGTGTGCGAAGTCGGGTGGCAGGAAAGACGTCTCGCCGCAGCATGTACAGACTAACATGGGGGAACTTACTAGCTACCTCGTCAAGAAATGCCGTTTGAGTATGTGGTGAATGCCGCTGTGCCGAACGATTGATACGCCGATTACCGAAATGGCTCGACACCAGAATTATGTGCTCATAACCCTGGGCTTGTAGCCTGGAGACTTCTTCAACGATGAGTTTTGGACTTTTAAATGAATCGCGTGTTTCTACAACATGGGTTTGCATGCGGTCAAAAGACAAGCGATAACCGATTGATACTTCACTAACGGCTTCCGCAAGATAAGTTTTTGCTCGAAATATAAAGCCATCGGTATCATTGGTTTGCGGGTGATCGTCGCAAGGTCGAGTGCTATAAACCAATGCAGCAATCTTATTAACCGACGGTATGCGGTTGGTTGCAACAATCAGGGGAAATGCGGCCGATAATGCAAAAGCCGCCCCTCTGGCTTTGTAATGATGATTTAACCCATCCGCCACGAAACCTTGCATTCGCACGGGAAGATCGCGCATCAATGCGGATTCGACGGCTTGTGAAATGGCATATATCCAATGATCTCCCTCATCCTTGGCCGCAGTTTTACCCTGCTGTTGAAAACGAATCATCAGCGCAGGCATCCGTTTTTCGGCCTGGGACACCAGTTTTTCACTCAATACCTGAAGCACCACATAAATCAGAACAGTCATTGCTGTAGCCGCGGCGGCACGATACTGCCGACTGTCTTCTTCGGAATATTTTGGATGGTTGCGGTATTTCAAACGCTCGGGATCGTACCAAATGTCGATCCCCGCGGGCATGAGCCACTGGGGCTCAATCTTGACTCGAGACTGCTTAGTTATAGGATTTTGATTTTCATCAACCCGAAACGGTCTCCAGGTAATATTCAACAGTTGACGGGGTAGCTCCCTGTGAATTTGAAAAATACTATTTTCATCGCCCCTTTCGGCCAGAGTCCTTTCGTTTAACTCCGTCCGAACACGAACCGAAAATAAGGCATCGGGCACTTCATCCGGTTTTCGAGCAATTTGAATATGTCTGAACCACTCGATATTTTCGGGTTGGCCTGATGCTGGCTTGATTAACGGATCGCGTACTCTACCCTTGGATCGCTCTATGGAAGACCAGTCCACCAGGGTCTGCTGAACGACCAAATATAAATCATCAACTGATCGCTGCGCGTGAGCAATGACATTATTAGATTTGGTACGTAACAGGGCAACCAGTGTTTTGCTCAATTCCTTGACGTTGGGACTCCATAGGCTTAAATCATCCAGCATCGCAACAATTGCCGATTGGCCTTGCTCTCTCAATTGAATAGACAGTTGCTGGGCTTCCGTTATCAGGTCGGATGATTGAATGGTGGGATTCAAAACCAGCCATAAAACGACAAGCTCGCAAAGATTTCTGCGCAATACAAACGGCGATATTTCATTACCGGAGTCATCAATTAGAATGTCACGCAGGCGATTTAGCCTGGCATCAAAAGCCGGCTCCATCTCACTACGCGGATCTTTACCGTTCACGCGAAACCGATAACTCACTTCACGAAAAACAGAAACGCCACGTGATTGTGGATCGACCCGACGCGACTCAAATAGTTGAGTATTCCACTCTGCCCAAACTGGCAGGCAGTTGTAGAACAACGCTTTAATCAGTTCGTCTGCAATGGAAAATTCCGCAGTCAACCCAAATGTACGTGTAAGATCAAAGTGCAGTGAATGGGGCGATTCTGGAGTTCCGTAATGCTCGAATAGCTGATTGACCCTATGAATATAATCAACAAATCGCCGATCATTGGCATGCTCTGATTTTGATTTTTGGGCAGCCAAACTATCCATAATCGCGAAGCTGACTCGCAATCGCACGCGAGACAACGCTTCGTCCTCAAGGAAATTCAAGAATCGAGTCACTTGGCTATCTTGTTTATCAAAGTCCTGCCGAAGCGTTTCAATTAATTTTTCTTGTTGAACACTATCAAACTCGTCGTCTCGATAAGCATGGGCATTTGAAATGCTGGATGCCATGCGATCCAGCCAATCTTCAGCTTGAATTTCTTCCTGGGCAGAGATCACACGTGCAACATCTTTTTCGCGATCTTGTGCTGACCGGTCAGTTTTAGCAAATTCCATTGCTACTATTTGTGCCGGCAGTTCTTTAAGAAAATCTTTAATCCCAGTTAGTTTGGATAATGCCTCGAATGCCATCTCGGGGTTTTTAATCAACAGGCTATCGGCCGAAAGTTCGAGCTTGACAATATCATCAACTATCAGGCGTTTTAATTTTGTGGTGGCCTGAGAGAGACCAGTGATATTGTCATGAAAAATCCGGCCGCCGAGTTTCGCAGTAAAGTTTTTAGGTGGATTAACTAAATCACGCAGAAATCCACTATCGGGTGTTTGGCGGAATGCCTCACGAAATTCTTTTAGAGCAAGAAGCCGCCGAAGTATTCCGTATGTATTAATGCTGAATCGGTGTTTTTCAGGATCAAACTTTAAAACAGACCAACCGAGTGGGTGAGCGGAATCTTCACCAGACGGCGGAAAGACTTTCACCAAAAAATGAATGAGCGAACTGAGATCGGTGGAGGGAATTTGCCCGCGCGCATGCACGGACGCTCCACCTTGTTGGGCGGTTTGTGACATCGGCATTCTCCAAAATAGATTGACCGTTACTGGTCACATCGCCCTCTATGTCTGCCGAACAAATAGAGAACGGGATTATCTTTCTATATTTTGGAGTTTATAGCACAAAGGGTGAGTTGCCCTAATAATTAAGAGCAAAACGTTAATTAGGTAGCGATTAAAGATTCGTATCCAAATAAGCATCCGTAGCTTTGACTAATTCCTTGATGAAACGAATGACTTTTTCGAGTTCGTCACGTCGTATCAAATGCGCTTGCGGTGAGCCGTTGTTAATGGGTTTCGACCGATGGACGGCATCACCTCTTTTAGAGATCCAGTCATTCAGGGACTTTCGAGCTCGCTCAGGATCGGTATTGGCCCACGTCCAACCCAAGGTTACATCGATGCCGACATACTCTAGGAAAAGTCGTTTGGTTTTGTCTGAGCTAGGATTATGGAATTGCTTGAGGTCTTGATGGAGCTTTTTGTGTATGAAGTCGCCGACATAGCTGCCTGCCACAGCTCCCAAACGAATATTCATCGCTTCGGTTATGCGATCTTCGACGTAGGTTTCCCAGGCAGTAAGCGCCATCACCAGACCTGCTCGTTTTAAAACCTCAGCGTTTGCCGGTGGCGGGTTGGTGTTGATTGCGTCGAAATGAGCTAGAAGCTCCTCAGCATCCTTAATTGAATAATCGAAAGCCAGCTTTGCTTGGGACATCCTTGATCTCGAGAATAAAAATAAAGCACTGATAGTACTGTATTGGTCGAAACTCTAACAACAAAGGAATTACGGATATGGCTTGCTAGCGTGGGCTATAGCCAATTACCGCCAAGTTACTTTTGAGCTTTTCCGCAACAACCATCATGCGATAGGCCTCCTCATCATCGACTGCCTGACTGCGATAATCAGCAAATCCAGTTCGCTTTAGAAATTGCGCTAAATCCCAAGCCTCCTTTTCGGATAGTGAAACGCTCAAGTATATTTCATCCGAACTAATTGTCATTGCCCACCCGCCTTATCCGAGTCGATCTCATCGACCACTGAATCCTCACCCTCGGTAAGCTTCGCTGCCTCATCCAACAACCCTGATTCCTGCCGGGCCAGTCGCACTTCCTCTCCATGTCCCTGTTCATACGCTGCCTGATGCGCGCGTCTTTCCATCGTCACAATTTTATTCGCTAGCCTCTGCAACCGCTGCTGCCACTGATAACGGGCCTCAATGCAATGCTTGTTGGAGATGACCTGGCATAGCCACAAGGTGTCCATTACGATCATCAATTGGTCCAGTAAACGAATCAACTCGACGAATTGCGCAATCTGCGGCGAAGCGATTTTCGCCACAAATTCCCGAGGGTGGGTATAGGTAGGCGTTTCGGTGATGCCATTGTCAGCTTTGAGTTTTTCCAGCCGCATCTTTTCCTGCTGCAGTTGCTCCGCGCACTCGGCAATCATCTGGCCGACGATGCTTTCTATTTCATCAACGGTTTCTTCCCGGCCGATGATGCGCAGGATCACGTCAATCGCATACAAGGACACCATCAGTCGGTGATAGCTATCACGAATGACCCGAATGGCTTGTTCGCTGTTGATGCTAAACGTACGCTCAAATATCGGCCGACTGATGGCGCGACGCAAGGCTGATTTTGGCTGTGAAGCTGTTTCGGACATGACCGTTTCCTGATGTGGACGAATGGTTCATGATCGTATGTCAAATTCTTTAAAGCCTTTCCGCAGACGACGGCGAATTCGTCATCAGCTGCAAGAACACTTCAAAAAATCTCTGCTTCAATACCCGCCAACGGAATCGGTCGGCCATCGGCCTTTCGCTTCTTCCCAGACTTTCTCGGCTGGTCTTTCATGATCACCTTGATCCGACCTCGGTCGGCGTTCCGTTTTTAAACGGCGACGGTGGATTTCCATCGGCGTGTCAGGTGCGTCAAGCCTGATGTGTATTTTTTATTGTCTAACCCTGCCGGGCGTCTCGATTCCCAGCCGGGGTTCGACGGCCGGTATGCCCATCGCCGCGCCGCTGGGTATTGTTTTCGTTGAGTCGGGCGCGGCCGACAGGAGGAATGTCATCATGGCCAATCGCGGCGTGAACAAAGTCATCTTGCTGGGCCGGCTCGGCGCCGATCCGGATATTCGCTTTATGCCCAATAACGGCGGCAAAGTCGTCGCTGTCCGTTTGGCAACCAGTGAAGTCTGGAACGATCCTAAAAACGGCAAACAGGAGCGGACGGAATGGCATCGGGTGGTGTTTTTCAAAAAACTCGCCGATACCGCCGAGCAGTATTTGCACAAAGGTAGCCAGATCTACATCGAAGGCCGTTTGCGTACCCAGCAATGGGGCCAAGCAAATAACAAGCGGTACCGTACCGAAATCGCCGCCTTTGAATTGCAGATGCTGGATCGCCCAAACGCATCGGCAGCCGCCAACGGTTCGTCATCATCGCCAGCGGCACCCGAGGACAACGATTGGGATGACGAATACAGCGATATGCCCATCCATTAAACCCCGGCGCGCCGATTATAGGCGTTCATTGGTTTAACGGTTACACCGCCGACCCTTTTCAGGTTTCGGTATTTCAACCCCCTGGGGAACTCCATTCCCCGGCGGGCGATGGCGTTCCCTTTTTTATTGAAGGATACCCACCATGAGCCAAAATAACCGCAACACCTTACCCAAAACCCGCGACCTGCCGATGCCGGTCACGGCGCAACAAAGCTACGGCCTGTCGGAGCAGTCCTGGAAAGTACTAACCGAAGTCACTTTTCCCACGGCGAAAACCCCGGAAGCCATTCTGATGGCCCTGGATTATTGCAAGGCCCGCAAGCTCGACATCTTCAAAAAGCCGGTGCATATCGTGCCGATGTGGAGTGCCGCTTTAGGCCGCAATGTCGAAACTGTCTGGCCGTCCATCATGGAAATCCAGACTACCGCGTCCAGAACCGGTGTTTGGGCCGGCATGGATAGGCCCGTCTGGGGTCCTGATGTCACCAAGACCTTTACCGGTCGCTACAAAGACGACAACGAGCAATGGCAGGAATCCAGTGTCACCGTGACTTTTCCCGAATGGGTAGCCGTCACCGTGTATCGGATCGTTGCGGGAAAACGTTGCGCCTTTACTGAGGAAGTGTACTGGCTGGAAGCCTACAGCACCGCCGGTGGTAAAAACTCGCAAGTGCCGACCGCGATGTGGATCAAACGCCCCAAGGGGCAATTGGCCAAATGCGGTAAAGCGGCATCCTTGCGTTCAGCCTTTCCGGAGGAATGCGGTTATGCCGCCGAGGAGATGGATGGCAAAACGCTCGACGACATCGTCGACGCTACCGTAATTGATGGCGAAGCGACTGTGTGGGATGGCGATGCAGACGATCGGTTTCCCGAATCACCCGAGCACACGTCTCAGGTGATCAACTTGTCGCAAATCCATCCCAAGGTGCAAAAGGCCGTAGCGGAATTGGTACGTCGTACCAAGGCGGCAGGTGCCTGGAAAGCAGCCTACGACTATGCCCACCAGAAGTTCAAAGGCATCGACCTGACCTTTGCGTTGGCCGAGTTGGACAAGGTATCGCAAGTTGAACCCAAGGCAACACAAGCCCTGGAACAAACCGAAAACACTGGCATGCCACCCTTGTCCGCGAAAGACATGGCGATGAATCAGGCCCGTCAAACCCTGGGGCACGCGGCGTAGAAACGCTGCAATCCTAAATTCTTTAACCACCCACGAGGGCGTCATGATTCGCCCACGGGGTAGGACATGGCGCTCTTCATTTATCAGGAGAGGTCATGAACACAAACGATCAATCATTAAACCGCGTGCCCTGTCATACCGACTGGCAACGTTACGATTCACCAACGGTGTTACGCCGTCACGGTCGTGGTTTTCTGGAACGCCTGTGGCGACCCCAGGCCAACGAACCGAACCCGCAGCCCTTGAGCCAACCGGAACTGACAACGCTGGCCGAGAGTTTTGGCGGTGTGTGTCTGCCGGCGCAAGACGAACTGCTGTTGCTGTTCGGCGATGGCCATTGGGCCCGGCGTTGCCAGACCCAGTTGCACAAGCTCGGTATCGAGTCGGTGCGCTTCGGTTGCCAAGTGCAGTTGACCGGATTTTCGCGATGAAGGTCATCGACGTTTCGCAACGTTCAGCCGCCTGGCGGCAATGGCGTTCACAAGGCGTCAGTGCCAGCGAAGCGGCCATTGTCATGAACCGCTCGCCGTATAAAACCCTGTGGCGGCTCTGGGCCGAGAAAATCGGCCTGGTGCTGGAAGCCAGTCTGGACAACAACCCGTTGATCCGCGCCGGCATCCAGCAAGAGCCCGAGGCTTTGCAACGCTTCGAGGACAAACACGATCTGATGTTGTTGCCGCTGTGCGGCGTGTCGGAACAGTATCCCTTGATGCGCGCCTCGTTCGACGGTTTGTCCGACGCGAATGAGCCCGCGGAAATCAAATGCCCGCACGAGACCACGTTTTTGGATGTGGTGTTGAATCGGGAAGCATCCCAGACCTATCAACTGTATTGGTGCCAAGTCCAGCAACAACTGCTGGTTTCCGAAGCGCAACGCGGTTTTCTATTCTTCTACCACCAAGGCCAGGACATCGAGTTCGAAATTCAGCGCGATGAGACCTTTCTCACTGAACTGGTCGCTGCCGCGATGGACTTCTGGTCGGCGGTCAAATCCAAAAAGGAGCCGATCAAGGATCCCGAGCGTGATTTGTACTTGCCGTACGGCGAGTCGGAACGGCAATGGCAACAACTGGCGGCGACGTATCGGCAACGGGCGTTGACCATTTTGGACCTCAAAAGCCAACTCAGCCAGTTGGATGAGGAGCAGTCGCGCATTGAAGACACCTTGGTGGCGTTGATGGGCGATTACGTGGCCGCAGAGCATTCCGGGTTGCGGATCAGCCGTTTTCAAAGCCAGGGTGCCATCGATTACAAGGCGGCACTTCAAACCTTGCAACCGGATGTTCAGGCTTCGGCGCTGGAAGTCTATCGAAAACCGTCTGCCACGCGAGTCCGTGTGACCTGCCGGGACGACGACGGTAAGCACGCCGAAGTCCCGTTCGATGCCCAAGCCTTGAAAGACCTGGCTGGCGTGGACTTTTGGTTTTGAGTTTGATGGTTCGTTTCACGACATCCTGTAACCCTGGCGGTTGCAGGGTGTCGCTTGATGGACAGGAACATACATTCGGTGCCGGCGTGTCGGTTTTAGGCTGGATTTTCAAAAAAGTCCAACCCAAAACCCGCATCGTTCAGGCATTCCCTTCGTGGAATCCCGAATCCGGTTTCGACCGGCGTTCCGTTATTAAGCGGCATGAGCGTTTGCCTCGTGTGCCAGGTGCGTCAAGCCTGGTGTTTTTGTTTGTCCCGTTGGGGTTCATCACCTTTGCGGGATTCGGTGACCCCTTTTTTTGATTGAAGGAGGTCATTATGAATCACGACTTTTGGAAAACATTGCATGGCTGGTTGAACGTTGCCCACAGCAACGACATTCAGGCCAAAAAGCGTTTGCTGCTGGAGATGCATCGTCAAATCTCGGACCCCGGTTTGAGAAGCGACATTCAGCGTATTGTCCGTTTGATGGATCGGGAGCTGTTGGCCCGCGCCGAATGGGCGATGTACTGCGTGATGCAGTTGCGTTAACTTTTTATCCACCCTGGTTTGCCAGGGTTTAAATCACCCGTTGGGGCTCATTACCCCTCGGGGCGGTGTGCCCCTTGTCATTTGAGGCTTTACCTCAAGGAGCGCATCATGTATCAACAATATTCGATTGCCGATACCTTCGGCATTGCAGCCCCGGCGTCCATGAAAGTGGAAGGCTTTGTCCCAGGCAAAAATGCTTATGTACCGGCGCAAAAAACCTATGTGTTTCGCAAGGATCACTTGCGAGATGTATTGGCGTTTTTAGGTGCCCACAATGGCGACGGCTTATACCTGACCGGGCCGACCGGTTCCGGTAAAACCTCGTTGTTGGAGCAAGTCGCGGCGCGCCTTAATTGGGGCGTGCATTCGGTCACCGGCCATGGTCGGCTGGAACTCAACGATCTGTTGGGTCAGTACATGCTGGTCGACGGCGGTGCGATGAAGTGGATCGATGGTCCATTAACCCTGGCGGTTCGCCTGGGTCATGTGCTATTGATCAACGAAATTGATGCCATCGACCCGGCAGAACTGATCGGTCTGAATGAAATCGTCGAAGGCAAGCCGTTGACGATTCCGCAGACCGGCGATGTGATCACACCGCACCCCAAATTTCGTTTGGTCGCCACCGGCAATAGTGCAGGTAGCGGCGATCAATCGGGCTTGTACCAAGGCGTGTTACGTCAGAACTTGGCGTTTCTGGATCGATTTCGGCTGATGGAAGTCGGTTACCCCGAACCCGAAGACGAAATGAAACTATTGGCCGATGTGGTGCCGAGCATGCCGGAAACGGTACGCGAAAGCATGATCAAAGTGGCCAACCAGATTCGCAAGGTGTTTATCGGCGGTGCGGATGGCGGCGGCATGTTATCGGTGACCTTATCGACACGCGGTTTAGTGCGTTGGGCGTCATTGGTGGCCACTTTCAAAAGTGCGCCCAATGCCTTGGCCTATTCGCTGGATCGGGCATTGACCTTTCGGGCTGAACCCGCCGAACGCGAAGCGATTCATCGCATCGCCAAGGACGTGTTTGGCGATGACTGGCAGGTGTGATCATGGCCGCCTGGAATCTCTATCGTCATCGTAACAGTGACGGCAGTTCCAAAGACTGGGCAGTCAGGAGTAATTCGGATGGTTCGATCACCACTCGTTGGGGGAAAACGGCAGATAGTTTGCCGGGCGTTAGCAACCGATACGGCGTTAAGCAGCTCGACATCGAACGACAAAAGCAGGCCAAAGGCTATGTGTTGGTCGGCGAAGTTGATATTGATGTGAACGGCAATGTGACGTTTCCTGGTAAGACTTTGCCGGCAACCCAACCACAAATCCGAGATCCTGAGCCAATGCCAACACCACCGGTAGAGGCGCTGTATTGGACCATCGAATGTCGGGCAAAACAGGCTGTCCGAGTGGACTTGGGTATCGAGGTCAGGCGACTGATCGGCGCTATTCAAGCCTTGTCGGATAGTCATGCTACGCCTGATCAGGAGTGGAATGGCTGGCAACAACTGATTGATGCGACGCTTAATGCTGAAGCCTTTGAACTGAGCGGTCAGATTAAACAAGTGCACGGTGTTTTGCCTTGGCTGTTTTTACTGGCGCTGAAAGCAAAAGGCTTCAAAGGTGTGGACATTGATATTGCCACCGAAACCGCCCGAGACCTCTCGGTCGATCTGAAAGCTGAACAGGACGTGCTGGCATTTTTCGGCACAGATCTGGACAGTATTCGCGAAACCGCCGAAGTTTTAGGCCTACTTAAACCCCGTATAAATCTAGCTGCGGCCATGTCCGACACGGACGACTGCTGGTTTTAAGCGTATTGTTATTTTTCATTTATCCCGAAAGGGGCACATCTGCCCCAGCGGGATGGGTGTGCCTCTTTTCTTTAGGAGGTTCCCATGTCGCATGAAACACAAGTGATATTAGATCGCGTGGTCTTGGTGAAAGTCGAAGCCAATATCTACGGCGCCCGCAAGAAACTGAAAAAAGAAGACCTGGTGCTGGCCGATGGTAGCAAATTGCCGCCGGAGGACTTAGCCAGCTTAGGATCCAAACGTTTGCTCGATCCCGATAAGCTGACGGTGTTTAACCGCCTGAAGAAGGAAGCCGAACGCATTTGTTTGCGCGTCGGCACCCGCTTTCTCGGTGGTTTTGCCGTGCCGGTTGAATCCGCGGCCAGTATTACTGCGGAACTCGAGCGTATCGCGCTGGATTTTGCAGCGGCTAAAACCGAGTTTATTGCCGGTTACGATGCGGCGGTGACTGACTGGGTGGTTCGCCATCCGGAGTTTGCCGGCATCATCGAGCAAGCGGTGGATTCGGTGGAGTTTGTCTCGACGCGCTTGTCGTTTGATTTTCTGGTGGTCAGTGTTGGTTTGCCCGATAGTTTGCCGCCGGCGGATGTCGCGCGACTGGAAAGCAAAATCGGTTCGCTCAGTGAGCAGATGTTCTACGAAATTTCCGTAGAAGCCAATCAACTCATCGAGCAATCTTTGCTGGGCAAAGAGCAAGTAACGCGTAATGCGTTACGGCCGATCCGCCGCATGCGGGATAAACTCGATGGTTTGGGCTTTCTGGATCATCGGGTCGCACCAGTCGTCAGCACCATTGACGATCTATTGGCGAGAATTCCCACCAAAGGCGCCATTGAAGGCAGCGTTTTGCAGGAGATTCTGGCCACGGCGATGCTGTTGTCCGATCCGGATAAAACCCGGCGGCACGGTGAAGGCTTGTTGGCGACTCAACTGCCCGTTGTTGATGAGACTGAAGAAGTCATCGAACATGCGGAGCCAGAGCTACCAGCAGTAGCAACACCCGTCATCGCTGAAATCGTTTCAGACAGCCCCGATTTTACCGATCTGTTTGACGGCATCTTTGACGATGAAATCGAACCTGAATCGGTATCGGAGGACTGGGCGCTTGGGGTCTTGCTAGATAAAAGCCAAGCCGATGCTGCTACTAATGATTCTGATGAAGACATCAAACCGGATGATCAATCCGATTTGGTAGCAGTCACTGCTGATGGCGATGATGATGAGGATGCTGCGGAGCATTCTGACCAGGACTACTGGTTCTGAATGATCTGACGCCATTTAACTATTCACCCACTGGGGCAAATTGATGTCCCTTTGGGGCCGTGGTTTGCCCTGAATTTTGGAGCACACCATGAAAAATAGAACCTTACACAACGCGTTCCCCATAGTTGCGGCGGCCATAGGCAATCGCTTTGGCATTAAGGTCAGCGTCGGTGGCGATCAAGCCTATACCGATGGTAAGTCGATTCAGCTCCCGGCCTATGAGGGTGATGACCCTGATTACCAGGATTACGCCTGGGGCCTTTTGGCTCATGAAGCGGCGCATATTCGTTATTCGGATTTTTCGCTGCGCTATGGCAGTTCGGTATTACGCCGGCGCTTATGCGGTGCCATCGAAGATGTCCGCATTGAGCATGAACTGGCGAAAGACTTTCCAGGTACGCGGCTGACGATAGGCACGGTGATCGAAAAAATGATTGCCAAAGGCGACTTTGTGGCCACTCGTATCGACGATCATCCGGCCAATATTTTGTACAGCTTTGTTTTGAAGAGTTTAAGGGCCAGGGTACTGGGTCAAACGGCCTTACTACCGTTGGTCGCGCAAACGGAAGTGGCACTGAAAGCGAAATTTCCGAAAGGTGCCGTAACGCGAATGAAAGGCTTGTTGTCCGAAGTGCCGCAGGGTTTGCAGTCAGAAAGCGATTGTCTGCACTTGACCGACCGTATCCTGACGATGATCGAGCAGGAGTTCGAGCAACAACGGCAGCGTAATCAGGCGCAGCCAGCGGCAGATGAGGACACACGGCCTGAACCGTATGATACCGATCAGGCCGCTGTATCAGCAGATTCGGACGGTTCAAACGGCTCGGATTCCGAGGATGATATGGAACACGATCAACGTTTACCTGCCGATAATGACGACGAACAGTCTTCAGAATCCGGTGGTAACGATGATTCCAATCCGGAAAATCCTGACGATGAACCCAGTGCGCAGGCAGAAAATTCTTCATCCGACCCGCAAGGTGATGACGAAGAGAGCACGGTGATTGCCGATCCTGTAGGCGTCTTGCAAACCCTCTTATCGGCTGGCGACATTGACATTGACCAGGATCTGTTCGAATCCCTGAAATCATCGTTATCGTTGGCCGCAGAAAACGTATCGGAACTGTTGATGCCGAGCGGCAACGAGCCGCCTATGGACGAGCGAGCCGGTGCGTTTTTGCTGCGCAAGGTGCAAAGCGAATCAGGAAAAATCCGCGCCGCTTTGCAAGGCTTGGTGCAATCGCAAACTCTCAACCGCTCGCAACGCGCCTGTCGTGGTCGGCGGATAGATGGCAAGCGCTTACACCGCCTGCCGCTCGGTGAAACCAAGTTGTTTCAGCGTAAGCAGGTCAAAGCAGCACCCAATACGGCGATTCATCTGTTACTGGATAAATCCGAAAGTATGGGATATCAGGTCAACGATAGCCAAGGCCAGTCCGTTGGATCGCGAATGCCGATTGCGTTGGAAGCCACTTTGGCGCTGGCGTTGGCCTTTGAAGGTATTCCGGGGGTTAATCCTGGCGTCACTGCGTTTCCAGGTCATCAAGACGATTCGGTGTTCAGATTGCTTGAGCATGGTCAACGGGTGAATGTCCGCACCGGTGCCTTCTCGCTGGCAGCCACCGGCAGTACGCCGATGACCGAAGCGATTTGGTTTGGTGCTGCGTCGCTATTGCGTTGTCGAGAACCGCGCAAGGTGCTGATGGTCATGACCGATGGTCAACCCAACGATACGCTGAGCACGCTGGATATTTTGCAGCGCTGCCGGGATAGCGGTATCGAAACGGTGGGCATTGGTTTGGGACTGGATGTCAGTCATCTATTCCCGATTGCCATCACCATTAACGATCTATCAGAGCTGAGAGCACAATTGTTCGAACTCTCGAAAGCGGTGTTGTTGGCGGCTTAAATCTCGGCCAGTCAATTATCCGTAGCCCAATCCTTAGGTCATAACCTAAGCGATTGTGGCTATGGGTCGCTGATTGCAAACGCAGTTTGTCGAATGCACTCACTTCCTGGAGCCCATTCGACAAACAGACATTTCATGCGTTCTTTTCAAAGAATGCTGAATCCGACTTCGGTCGGCGTTCCGTCTTTAGACGGCGAGCACGTTAATCCGTGATCGTGTCGGGTGCGTTAAGCCCGATGTAAATCGCAGTGGTACGACCCTCTGCAAATCCTAATCCCGCTTCGGGCGACCATCGCCCGGCCGGGTGCTGTTCATTCGAAGTGTTTTCTTAAATTTTATAAAGGAGAACTTCAATGAACTTTATTTTCGGCATCATTATTTTGGCGCTGTTCATCCTCGCCTTGCGGGTCATATGGGCAACGGCGTTGCAACTGCTGAGCGTATTGAAACATGCGTCTCAAACGGTTCACAGCTATCGTGCAAAGCGCCTAGCCCGAAACCGATTACCGGTGATCTTGCCCCAAATCCGTCATGAAGTGGATTGGTTGGCGATGTCAGATTCGGTGCGTCAGGAAATTCATAGTCGCAATCGTGAAACGAATCGCGAGCTGGATCGCTTGGAACTCCAATATCAAGCCAAACAGAAAACGATCAAACTCTACGAGGCGGATATTGAAATCGCCAAACTAGAGCGGGATTTATTGAAAATCAAACCGACTATCGTCTCGGCGGAAACCGAGGCTAAACCCCGTCGGCGGTCTAAAAAAGTGGGCGATTCAGCCCTGGTGGACGACAAGTCCGCTAAGACTGCCCAACAGGTATTTCAATTGAGGGAAGCGCTGAAAGGAAATGCCAACGCACCGGCTAATCAGCAAGCCCGCCATTGAATACACGTAGCGTGATTCCGGTTCCAGTATTGATGCTGCGAACCGGAATCACGCGTTGCTTGGATTCATCAGCAAACACCCAGCTACCTTCGGGCAATAACGACAACAGGTCGTTCTGGGTTTCCCGACGTATTTGGCGAATTTTGTTTAGAAACGGCCAGGCTTGTTCAGGATCGTCAACCCGATTGAGCACGTCGGCTTCCAAAACATCCAATTTTTGGAAAATTTGTTGGCAATGTCGAACGACTTTTAGTGGTTCGTCGACAGGAATAGCCATCGGTTTTTTCGTTGGAATCAGCTCCTCTGTCCGCTTCGGACTGAGGAAGTCAAAAATGCGCAAAATATCGTCAATCATGGCTTTTTCTCTGTTTTTTAATGAGTTTTAGCCACCATATACCGATTTTTACGTGAATTCAACCCCGCTGCATAAGCCAGTTTTAGGCATTTTCAGCGTTTTTAACCCTGCAGGAACCTCATCCTGCCGGGTGGTCGTTCCTGCGATTTTTTGGAGGAAATGACCATGTCATCAACATTAGTAAATGGCGTTAGCCATTCGCATTCTGAAATTGAAGGTGTACGGTATTTGAATCATTACCGCTGCCCTTACTGCAAAAGCGAATGGGAGGATGTATGGGATTGCGGCTGTAATGATCGCTGCCCGGACTGTAACAAGGAGATCGAGCCTTATGAAAGCGCATTGATCGAGGGTGAATCGGCGGAAACCGACTCGCCAGTCCAAGAACCAGCCTTAGCCAATGCCACGCCAGAAGGCATGAATCGACGTTTCGTAGTGTCCTACGAGATCGACTATGTCCATCGCGTGTCGGTAGGCATCACCGCGGAGTGTCCCGAATCGGCACAACAGATTGCCGAACAGGCATTCAATGACGCCACCATTTGGGATGACACCGCCGCCATACCGTTATTGTCGGATGAATACCTTGAGTCGGGCGATGAAAGCTTGGTATGGGAATGCGTGGCCGTTGAACAACTGCCGGAACCGGATTATTCGGTACGACAATTGAAGCAGGAACAAGCGGCCATGCGGGTTTGCCGCAGATTGGTTGAAGCCTATCCCCAAGGTGAAACCAACGGCGGCAGTATCGATTGGGACGACTTGGATCAGTTAATCCCGCTGGCATTACAAGCCTTGGGAAAAACAGCGCTCGAAATCAAATCCTAAACAAATAGCGCGCGTTGTTCAGACGCGTAATTCGTAAAAGCCTGAGTTAGCCAAGTCATTCGATGCGGCGCTCATTTTTTTCCACCAAAACGGGAATGTCCTATTCCCGCTGGGGAATTGTGATGTTTCCGTGTTTTTTGAGGACAACATCATGAATCAAGTCTTTGAACACACGTTCGGCACGGGTCATTGCATCCAGTACCAGCGTTTGCCATCCGGCACCTGTTATCACGCCGACACACCGGAACCGGTGGTCGAGTTGTTGGAACAGCTTCGCCATAGCCGACGCAAAATCCGGCTGTATTACGGCGATCCAGCTACCGGTCAATCGTGGCTCGATGAACACGATGTCATCGGCTGGGTCGGTCGCTCAATGGGATCCATCAAAGTCCCATTGCTAATCGAACCCGGCGATATCGGCGGTCCGGCCTTGCTGGACCACTGCATCGTTCGCATCGATAGTCCGCGCCATGTGCTCTACCAACACGATGAATTTCGCGTTGGCGAGGTAGATCTGGTCAGAGGCGAGCTTAACCGCTTGCCTTGGGAAATCTGGATCGACGGCAGCGTGCATGCCCGATTCAAAGCAAAAACCGAAGCCCGGCAGTATCAGGACTTCATTCAAGGTAAGCGGTTTGCGTTGATCTGACGCGCCGTTTTCATTGTTGACACTCGGTTAAGCCGAGTTTTTCACACTACCCCTGCGGGATGATTCTATCCCGCCAGGGTTGAATCGGTCGTCAGGGGCTTTTTTGGAGAATACCATGACAGACCCTTATCAATATTACCCCACGCCAGAAGCACTGAGCCGTAAAGCTTGGGCTATGTTCAAGAACCAGCAATTCGCGCGGGTATTGGAGCCTTCAGCAGGCGAAGGACATTTGCTTCGTCCAGGACCCCACCAGTACGGTAAACGTTTGCCGATCGATTGCATTGAAATCGATATCCGCAAACACGCGGCTCTGCGCGATGAAGGCTTTGCTGTGGTGGGGATGGATTTTCTGCAGTTTCAAAGCGGCAGTGTCTATTCGCACATCATCATGAATCCGCCGTTTTCCGACGGCGCCAAACACGTGTTGAAGGCTTGGGAGATCTTGTTTGACGGTGAAATCGTCGCCATTCTCAATGCCGAAACTGTGCGCAATCCGTTTTCGAAAGAACGCCAGTTGTTATTAAGGTTGATCGAGCAGCACGGCGAGGTCGAGTTTCTGCAAGAAATGTTCGCCGGCGAGGATGCCGAACGCAAAACGCCGGTCGACGTGGCCCTGGTCTGGTTGAAAAAAACTTCGACGTTCGAACAGGACATCCTCGGCAGTATTCTGGACGATTTGCGCCAGGATCGTCGGGAGGCCGACGATTTAGCGGGCGAGTTTCAACTGCCCCATGAGTTGGCCTTGCCGAATGCCTTCATCGATAACGCGGTATTGATGTTCAACGCCGCAGTCGAAGCAGCGCGACAGGCCGTGGTCAGTGAAGCCCGTGCCAGCCGTTATCGGACCATGCTGGGCAAAACCCTCGGCGAACTAAGCGGTGGCGGTATCAGCAGTGAAGACGACTCGTCATCGGATGCGGTGAAGCGGATGCTGTTCAAACGCTATCACGATCTGAAGAATCGGGCCTGGGCCAGCATTTTACGCTCTACGCAGGTGACTTCACGCTTGTCATCGACGGCGCAGAAACGCTTGGAGTCGGATTTTGAAGCGGTGAAGTCCTTGGAATTTACCGTGCCGAATATCTATGGCTTTCTGCAAGGCATCATCGATCAGCAAGGTGAAATTCAACTGAGCATGGTGTGCGATGTGTTTGATCTGATCACCCGCTATTACAGCGATAACGCAGTGTTTTACATGGGCTGGAAAAGCAATGACAAACACCGCACGCTGGGCATGCGGATCAAAACCACTCGGTTCGTTCTGCCAGGGCACAAAGTCGAGTCCTATCACAATAGCCTGAACTGGGAGTCAGAACGTCTGTTAGCGGATTTCGACAAGGTGTTTGCCTTGCTCGATGGCAAGACCGAAGCGGACGTGAGTTTGGTGTCGGTGTTTCGGCAGCATTTTCACGCGCTTCGGGTTGGAAAACGGATCGGCGGCAGTTATTTTGACGTTCGCTATTATCCGGGCGTTGGCACCATCCACTTTTTTCCGAAAAGCAAAACCTTGATCGACCGGATGAACCGTTGGGTCGGTCGCCAGCGCCGCTGGTTGCCGCCGGTGGAAAGCCAAGCCGGACAAGGTTTCTGGCAGCAGTTCGAACAGGCAGAGAACTTAGATCGGGCGTTTCACACCGAAGTGAACAAGAAGTGTCCACGCAGTAGCCGGCATGTCCATTTCGATCCCTTTTGGGCGATCAAGCACGGCGGCGAGTCGGAACGGGAAAAAGGTCATCGTCTGTTAGCCCAGGCGATGAGCACGGTACTTGCCAGCCGGGGCATCGATCCCGATGCGGTATTGGAAAACGAACAATCCAGCTTGCTGGAATGGACGGGCTCATTACCCTCTTCTACAGACCTGGCTTTGGCATCGTAATCCGGTGTTATACAGGTCTTTAACTTAACCACTGGCCTAGCCAGTATCACCCGCCTCGGGGAGATGATCCGTTCTCCCCGTCGGGGTTGGACTGTGTCGTTTCCTCGGGGCTTTTTATTTGAGGAACTCACATGAAAACCACACAATTATCGGTAAACCCCGAAAAATTGATTAACAACTTACGCTTCAGCTTTACCCAGTCCACCACGGTACTGGGCGAACTGATGCAAAATGCCCGCCGCGCCGGCGCCAGGTTCATCAGCTTCGAGTATTCGGAAGATGCTCGAACCTTGACGGTGTGTGACGATGGCTGCGGCATCGCCTGTTTGAAAACGTTACTCACCGTAGCAGAGTCCGGCTGGGATGTTGAGGTCATCGAACGGGAACATCCGTTTGGACTTGGATTTTTGTCAGCCATTTTTGCCTGCGATGCCATCAGCGTCGACAGCAAAGGCGGTCGCTTTTCGGTGGATACGGCTGAGCTTTTGGCCTTCCAACCGATTGTGATCGAACCCGCGGACTGGCAAGGCATCACGCGTTTGACGTTGACCCAGTTCAAACCGGAAGCGGATCAGATCGAATCCCAGTTGCGTCGCTTGGCGCGGGGATTTCCGATTGAAGTGCGCTTTAACGGTGTCAGCCTGGATCGGCCGCGAGCGATCACATCAACATTACCGTTCATCAAGACCGAACTGGGCGATCTTTACTTGTATGGCTTGTCCCAGGGCGAAGACTGGTTGCGACAGTCGGAGTATTTTCATCTGTATCTGCAAGGTTTACCGATCTATCACAGTCACCACGAACGAGACCCCGGTCATGTCATCCACTTGGATTCAAGCCGGTTTTTCGCTCGGTTGCCCGACCGGGATAAATTGATCGATGAAGCACAGGTGATTGCTGAGGTTAAGCACGTTCTGCAAGGGGAAGCCAGGCAACGACTGGACGTGATCAAGAACCAGCTATCGGCGGAGGACTTTGTACAGGGCTATGACACCCTGAAAACATACCGCTGCCTGGATTTACTGAATGACTTGCCGTTATTGCCCAAACAGGTATTGGCGATCATTCAGGATTATCCGATCAAGGAAGGTTGCAGCAACGTTAATTTGGCTGTGGATTCGCAACCGGTCAGCCGAAGCGATGTGGAAAAAGGCCTTGTCAAAGTTGCCGACTTGGATGATCTCGATGAGGTCGGTGCGCTGCGCTGGATGTTCGCCTGGCACCGCGATTATCGGGTATTTCGGCCGGGGTTGGATGCTAGGCATTGGCTGTTTACATACTTGGTCGATTTGAACGGGCCGGCCATCACCTTAGACATCGTCAACGAAACGCACCGCGCTTTTTTTGAAGGGCAACGGGTGAGTGGTCCGGCGGTATTTTGTGAAAAATATCGGTTAACCCTTAATGGCGAGTCTGTCGACATCGATCACGATGCCGTCTATGACGAGGATCAGGACTGCTTCATCGTACCCACTCGGGGGGCATCCGGATTAGTGGTTTGCCAGGCATCGTCGTACTACGACGAATGGGATACGTTCATGGAATCCGCCAAGGAAGCCGATGAATGGGATTTTCAGAACTTCGTGGTGGCCAATACGGCGGATAAACCCGCGGATGCATTGCAACGACTGCTGCCGAAATTTGGTAGTTGTCCGGCGCTGTTTTCCAGGACCTTTCAAATCGTGCTTGGCAATAGTGGCGATGTCGTCACCGTTGCGGAAATGTAGTCGAAACCCAATCGGGCCGATGGTCGCGGCTGTGTTAGCCCGTGGCTTTTGGCTGGTTTTCTGGCGAACGACCATTTAACAAGCACGCATTCCAAAACACCTGACGCAGTACTGGCGTCAGCTCAAGCGTCTTTAGCGAAATGTGTTCTGCCGACGGTCAACGCCTGCAGACATCGCTGACGATGCTTTGAATATTCTTACAACCCTTCCGGAGAAAGTCCACTCCGCAAGGGGCTGCTTTCTCCAAATTTTATGATTACGGGAGAAAGCCCATGTTATACATTCGAGGAACCAATAATCGTTACCGTATGGCCGATGATCAGGATGTCATCTTAGAGGCCATTCAGATCTACAACCGCACTTTTAGTAGAGGCGA
This sequence comes from Methylomonas fluvii, assembly GCF_014850975.1. Taxonomy (GTDB): domain Bacteria; phylum Pseudomonadota; class Gammaproteobacteria; order Methylococcales; family Methylomonadaceae; genus Methylomonas; species Methylomonas fluvii. The sequence continues at coordinate 978,511 of NZ_JACXST010000002.1, forward strand.
AGCCTTGACCAGTCCGGACAAGGCGAAGGACTGTATCAAGTTAAAATTGGCGCCGTATGAGCACGAAGTATTTGTGTGTCTGTTCTTGGACAATCAACACCGCGTCATCGCTTGCGATGAATTATTCCGGGGGACGATTGATGGCGCTAGCGTGTATCCGCGCGAAGTGGTCAAGGCCTCGTTGCACTATAATGCTGCGGCGCTAATCATGGCCCATAACCACCCATCCGGGATTAGCGAGCCCAGTCAGGCGGACCGCGTAATTACAGCAAAACTTAAAGAAGCCTTGGCCTTGATTGACGTTCGCGTACTTGATCACTTCATCGTCGGCGAGACCGTGTATTCCTTCGCAGAGCATGGCTTGTTGTGAAAAGGTATTGGCGCCGAGACTATTCGTTGGTATCCAAGGCAACCGTATGTATAAACGAAGTTGAGCAATGGATTCGCCATTGGTAACCATGAAGGCGGCGTCGATACGACTGCATAAAATGATATAAAACCACGTCTCCCCAAAATCAGAAGCTAAGCATTGTTCTGAATTCCGGGGAGACTAACTCGTGGCGGTCAGGATACGGCCAATTGTCGCGGTAGAGATACCCATCACATCATTTACCAGCCACTGGTTTTGGGTACGAAGCTGACCTCTATGTTCGTACCCTTCCGTAAATACATGGATTTGAATTCACATCCCACCTCGCTAGCAAGGGTTATATTTTCTCCTCCCATGCTTACCTCAAAAAGCCTGAAGTCCGCAAAAGCAAACCTTGCAGTTCTTACAATTATTATAATAAATCATACCTTTCCTTGCCGGTCGCGCGATGCAGACAAGGAGCAACATCGCTCTCGCTAACTAGTGCCAGTGGCCTATCCTTGAGGCTCAGGCTTCTTTCGAGCATGGCTATCCTAATTTAAGCCTGAAAATTGAGCTAGACATCAAACCTTGCTTTGTATGAAAATAAATAAAATATTTCATACTGATGGTGTCGGATGTCCTTACGTAGCCAGAGTGAAATTCAGTAAAACAATATTAGTGGCTAGCTGTGCGGATGAAAATGAGCATGATGAGCGAAATGAAGTGCGGCGACCTTCACAGGAATTAGATTTAGAGAGCTATGCCTAATGCCTGTTTCAACGGATAGCTTCTGAGCAAAATTACGGATTTGTTGCGTTAAGCCCCGTAGAAATAGGGTTTCTAAACAATCATCGTGATCCAGATGGACATGCGTTGATGAGACAACCAAATCATGCACTTCATGCTGAAGGGTAGTGACGCGTTCGGCCAGATTACGTTCATGATGGTTGTAAACAAATGAAAAGGTAGCAACGCTGTAGATGGTCTGGTCTTGATCCGCGCTTTTTGTTGAGATTTCTTTTCGGAGTAGATCACGAATGGCTTCGGAACGATTGCTATAACCGCGAGCTTCAATCCACTGATCGAAATCCGTGGCTAATTCGTCACTGAGAGAGATAGTAAAACGTTCCAAGGCATGGCTCCATTCTTTTGTTTTTTGATAGTGGATTAAAAATTATAACTCAATGCTGTAAAGCACTCGGGTGGGGTTACAAGCACAGAGGTGTTTGTTTTTGATTTCAATTTTGTTTTTTGAGAATGCTATGCACACCGGGGAATATATTCACGATCATTTCAGCAAAATCGTTATCCGCACCCAAGTGGCAGTGGCCTTAACCTTATTGCTGCTTTTGCCTGCTGCCAATTTTTTCTATCCGACTGATTACAGTATGAAAGCAGGTATCCATGGTGTCAGCGCTATTCTGGCCATCATCATTGGTACCTATCTTACCCATCGCTCCATACCCTTGATTAAAGGCATGCATGTCAGGCTGGAATCTTTACGACTCTGGGTGCTTGGGGCGACGTTGCTGAATTTGGCCGGCGCGATCAGCGGTAACTGGATTTATATGCGCTATCGCGGCCAAGAAGGACCGCGCGATTGGATACTGGCCCATGTACCGACATTTCATAACGTACTGATGGAATTCAAGGAATTCGTTTCTTTGTTCCCCTTTCCATTGATGCTGACTGCTACTTTCACCCTCTACTACTACGGCATGCCCATCCAGCATCGGCGTGATATTACACGTTTTGTTGGCATCACCATCTTGATTTCATGGAGCTTCTTGATACTAGGTTTCGTGGCGGGTTTGGTGTTGGCTAAGTTGCGCTTTGTTTAAAAGGAAAATCCCCGATGATCAATGAAACCGATGATCAAAAACTGCATTCCGGACCAGTAGTGGCCGCCAGCTTGCCGCTGTTGCTGGCATTTTTAACACTGATGGTCAGTCACCATATTTCCAGATTGACCAAAGAACTAGACAACGTTGTGCACTCGTACGGTCACTGGATACCGGGCTCTACAGGCAGCGGCCCAACTGGAAGCATCGGCTCGTATTCGGGTAAAGAGACATTGGCTCTAGGTGTCTGGCTAGTCAGCTGGCTAATTTTTCATCTGTTATGGCGCAAACAGGATTTTCCCTTGCAAGCCTGGACCAGAATTTTTGTGATCGGTTTGCTAATCATCACGCTTGGCTTTTTCCACCCATTGGCAGATCCCATCGTGTTGTTCATTGCGGATTTAGTCGGAGCTCGTTAGTAGTCTATGAATAAGCGAATATTTCAATCCTTGACCGCACTTTCGCTGTTGATCACTAGTTCGCTTAGTTATGCGGAGGGCATACTCATTAAATCCGAGCCAAAAAACAATGCCGCGCTTACTAATTTCGACGGCAACATCAAATTGTGGTTTAGCGGCAATGTCAGTGGACGCTCTCCATCGTTGGTGGTGGTAGACAACAAGGGTAATCGGGTCGACAACAGCGATAGCCGTTTGGTGTTGGGCGAACGCCACCGCCTGACAGCAACAACCAAGCCCTTAACACCCGGCGCTTACGCGGTGCGTTATCGCGTGATTACCGAAGACGGCTTGATTGTCAGCGGTGTGTCGAAGTTTTCCGTTACCGATAGACCGGTCTCCACTGAGGTGAATCCGTGAAAACCGTTCAGATTTTACTGGCGTTCGTCGTGCTGTTCGTTGCCATCGCTCAGTGCCATGCCTCTGTACCTTTGGGCGCTAGTCGTAAAGGTGTGGGGGGCAGTTACGACATGTACGGTTGTATGCACACCAATGATTACTATGTGGTCAATTTCGCTGCGTATCAGTTAGGCGCAAACCAGACAATAGATCCTAAAAATCTGCCGGCGGCGGAATGTAACGATCTGCCAAACATAGGTAAAACTCAAATTTCCATTGATTTGCTTGATTTGGATGTGCGCAAAAAGCCGGTGGCATTAAAGATTCTGCGCGAAGACGGGCAGACCATTGCCGAATTGCCCATGTCCGTCGTGAAACAGGGCGTGCTGTCTTTGACAGTCAATTTTAAAAACGCGGGGAAATATCAGGCCGTTATCAGTGTAGACGACACCGATTTGCATACGCCGCTTGACGTTAGCGCCTTACACATCCCACTGACCGTAGCATTGGTTACAGAACAGTCTGGTGGAAATCACGGGCTGATGATCTTGATTGCCATCTTTGGTGTCATTGTTGCCGCCGCTGCTTTCTTCATACCTCGTTTGCTCAATAGGCAATCTATTGAGTCATAACCTAACCAATATATCTTTCCATCCAAGGGATTCAGTATGAAATTTCCATTTATTCGGATCAGCCAAACCTTTGCTGCGGCCGTTCTTTTGACAGCCTGTGCCAGCCATCATCCACCTGTATCTGAACTGACTCAGTTCACACCAGGCTTGGGTGAAATCATGGCTCAAAGCGCAGTACGTCATGCGAAGCTGTGGTTTGCTGGACGTGCGCAAAATTGGGAATTGGCTGCGTATGAAATAGATGAATTGCATGAAGGCTTTGAAGATGCAAGTAAATTCCACCCCACCCACAAAGACATCAAACAACCGATTCCAGAGTTGATTGCTCGATATATGGACCAACCGCTGGCCGAACTGGAACAAGCCATCAAAGACAAAAATACGCAGGCATTTTCCGAGCGTTACGATCACTTAACAGCATCTTGCAACGCCTGCCATCAGGCAACGGATTTTGGATTCAACAAGGTGATCCAGCCAAGCTTTAATCCTTTTGCCAATCAGTCGTTTTAATTATCGAGTGAAAGATCGAATATCGGATTGATTAGTGGAATGGAAAACAATGGTTTTATCCATAGGCAGGTTTTAAACATGAAAATTTCATCCGGATTTTTAGCTGTATTGATTTGCGTCATGCTCAATGCTTGTGGCAACACAAACCAAATCAATGGCAAGACTATGAAAACCGCTCATAAATCGGTGGCTTTCATCAAAGAACACCTGCCGGCTAATCAGCGCGTCGAATTTGAAGTGGCTTACTGGGGGCTACGCAATCAAATAAAAGACGATGCTGAGTTTCTCAAAACTATTAATAACAAAACCTCACTCGATATTATCGAGCTTGGAAAGGCGAGTTTTACCAAGAGTAAGGCGGCAGGTGTGGTCGAGGTTGCCGGCTATGATAATTGGGATCAAATGATTGCCAAGCAGATTGAACAACGTACCGAACAAGATCGCTCTGCCGTCGATTCTAAAGATAAAAAGGGCTATCCAAGCGTCGATTACAAAATGCACGCGATGTAACGTCAATTCTTTCAGTGAGTTTCAGAAACATAGTGAGGATATAGCGATGAAAAGCAAGGCAAGATATTTTCAAAAATTTAGTTTGGCGGGTTTGGCATTGGCGCAACCCATTGTGGCAACGGCTCATCCTATGCATTGGGCAAGTGAATCGATAGGTTTTCTTAGTGGTTTCATTCATCCAATCACCAGTTCAGATCATATTTTTACTATGTTGGCGGTCGGATTATTAGTATCCAAGGTGAGTAAGAAAGCAATTTGTCTCATGTTTTTATTTTTTGTAACTTTAATGCTGATTGGTGGCGTGTTAACTCTGATTCCTGTTGAAATTGTATACGCTGAGAATGTAATGCATTTTTCCGCTTTATTACTAGGCTTGACTATTATTTCCGGTCACAAGGTTTCGTCGCTTATAGCAATGCCTCTTGTTGCTAATTTTGCATTATTTCACGGCTATGTACATGCCTACGATATTTGGCTTGATGCCGATGCCTTCAGCTATACAGTTGGTTTTGCGTTGGCAACAGCGACATTGATCCTAGTAGGCATAGGCATAAGATCGTTGATTGATCGGTTAGTCCCAGAAGATGATACGCATGTTTTTGGCGGTTCGTTTCATAGGTAAGAGTTTTAGACACCTAGGAATATAGCTTACATATTAATAATATTAATTCATACAAAATCACTCAATTCAAAGGAGTTCACAAAAATCTAAAGTCAATAATTACAACATCAGAAATATTAACCAACGAATACATCAATTAACAAAGAGTTAAATTATGTCGCTAAAGAAAATTTTTATCACTTTCATCCTGTTTTTTTCGATGCTGGGCCTGTCCGGAACTTCCTTTGCAAAGGAAGCAAAGGTAGATAACGCTGCAGTTTTGAAAGATATTGATGCAAAAATCCAGGCAGCTCTGGATTCATTTCCTGCTGCAAATGCTGACAAGACAGCAACCCTGATCAAAGATATTTCCGAGAGTGCTAGTGAATTGAGTGCAAATTATAAATTCGAGTTCGAGCGTGATAAAGCTGTTATCAAATTGAAAAAAGCAAGAGAGTTGACAAAAAAATCTGATTTTGCAGGGGCGGAACAAGAGTTAAAAAGCGCCAGAGAAAGTTTTGCAAATTTGCCAAAATTCCAATAATAGAAATTAAGGTGCCTATATGCAGCCATGAGCGTGGTTTTATGGCTGTATTTGTCTGCACAGCCATGAGCTGTTTAGTTGATGTATGGTTATCCAAAAACGTTACTAATAAATATATTTTTAGTTATTAAAAGTTTTTGAGAGCCTATTATGGGTCTCAATAATATAAACAAAGTTAAATTTAATGAGACTGCTGGTCATTGAAGACGATTTAAATTTATCCTTGTCATTAAAGATGGATTTAGGGAATGCCGGCTACGTGGTGGAGACTACACATGATGGCGAATTAGGTGAATTTCTAGGAGCGACTGAACACTACGACGCCGTGATACTTGATTTAGGTCTGCCGAGGATGTCCGGACTTGAGGTTCTAAGGCAATGGCGTCAAGCAGACAATCATACTCCCGTTATTGTGATCACTGCACGCGATGCCTGGTTTGAGAAAGTCGATGGTTTCAAAGCCGGTGCCGATGATTACCTCTGCAAACCTTTCCATCCCCAGGAATTGCTCGCCAGACTACAGGCTGTCTTGAAACGGGTACACAACCTGAATCAAGCCAAGTTAAGAGTTTATGGCATCGAGCTTGATGAAGATGAGCAAACCGTCACGGTGGATGGCAGCAATATCCAAGAGTTGACCGCGATTGAGTTCCGCCTGTTGCGTTACTTTATGCTGAACGCTGGCAAGGTGCTGAGTAAGACGCAACTAGGCGAACACGTCTACAGCGAATCTACTGAACCCGATAGCAACGTCCTTGAAGTATACGTTAAGCGCCTACGCAAAATTGTTGGAAACGATTTGATTCATACCCGCCGCAGCCAAGGTTATTTCTTCGGGCTCAAATCATGATGTCTCTGCGTAAACGCCTGGGCCGCGGCCTGATGGCGGTGCTGTGCGTGATATTCATCGCACACTGGATTGCCGCGGACTGGATCATCCGCACCGCAGCCGAAAAGCAAATGGCCAACCGTTTGGCCGATGACGGCTACTCGCTGTTGGAAACATTAGCCTATAGCGATAACGACCAGGTCACCTTCAATAATTTTCACATCAGTTCGGTTTACGACCGCCGGCTGTCCGGCCATTACTATTTGGTCAAAGTGGATACCAGGGCCTACCCCTCGCCGTCTTTATTGGACTTCCCTCTAGCTGTTGAACCGGTTGCCCCGGATCAGTCCAGGCTTTACCACCTAACCGGTCCAAATCAAAGCCCGTTACTGGTATTGGGCCTGGGAGCCGTCAGATTCGGGCATAGAGTTAACATCAGTATTGCCGAAGACCTGTCGGCGGTTGATCATGACATTACCTCGATTCGGGCGGCTTATTTCGGCCTAACCTTGCTGATTTTGTTCAGCGCAATCGGTTTGCTGCGCTGGGACATCCAACGTTCACTGCGACCGCTGAATGCGGTTGGTAGCGAATTGGAACAGGTTACCAGCGGCACTAGGCAAAAAATCGAGTCGGATGTGCCGGAGGAAATCCAACCACTGGTGCAAGAGATCAATCATCTACTGGAAGTGCTGGCACGGCGGCTGCAACAGTCTCGAACGGCGATGGGCAATCTGGCCCATGCACTAAAATCGCCGATGACTCTCCTACTCAGAACAACAGAAGATCCACTATTCGATACCCGCATCGATCTACGATTGCAAGTTAACACGCAAGCCGAAACCATCCAGCGCTATATTGAACGTGAACTGAAACGCGCTCGAATAGCGGGCGACCAACAGGCTTCAGCCGCGTTTAACCCGCGTCAGGAAGTCATTGCGCTAAAAAAGACCTTGCGCACTATTTACGCCGATAAGCCTTTGGATATTCAAGTCACCGTACCAAACTATCTCATCCATTTTGATCGCGAAGACATGATGGAGATACTGGGCAATCTGCTGGATAACGCCTGCAAATGGGCGAACAAGCGGATTGATGTTGAAATCACGCTGTCTGACTTAGCGGTTATCCGTGTCGCCGATGATGGCCCCGGCTGCCTCACCGAGGATTTGACGCACCTAACCCAACGCGGCCAACGCTTAGACGAATCGGTTCAAGGGCATGGCCTCGGCTTGGGTATCGTCTTGGACATCGTCGACACTTACCACGGCTCTTTGCAATTTGGACGCAGTAAAACCTTAGGCGGTTTTCTGGCGACGGTAAGCTTGCCTATACGCCAATAGCCACTGAGTTCATCCTCAGGGATTTTCAGCTTCGATTCAGTCGAGTTCGTTACATTAAGGACCGGCGCGTTCCCTATCGGCTTGTCAGGCAATGGGAATGCAGGTATTCCCAATTTCAAATTGAAGCGAATCAAATGCATAAACAACCTGGATTTCTGCCCGCTTTGCTGCTGAGTTTAATGAACCAAAGCGTGGCAGCCATTGAACCTGATCAGCATATCAACCAAGCTGACAATAGCGTAGAAGCTCTGTCAGCCGTTGAGGTAGTGGAAAGCGTTGAAAAAGCCGCGACATTTTCCGGTTCGACTTCGGTGATTGATAAGCAAACCTTGGAACGTGATCAGGTATTTACCGTCAATGAAGCGTTGCGTAAGGTACCGGGCGTTTACGTCCGCGATGAGGAAGGATTTGGTCTGCGGCCCAATATTGCCTTCCGAGGCCAAAATCCTTTCCGTTCCACGAAAGTGTTGTTTCTGGAAGACGGTATTCCGTTCAACTTTGCGCCCTACGGCGACAATGACATTTACTACCATCCGCCGGTGGAGCGCTACGATGGCATCGAAATCTACAAAGGTGCCGACTTGACCCAATTCGGCCCGCAAACCATCAACGGCGCAATCAATTACTTGACACCCAAAGTGCCGACTACGCCCGGCGGTTTCGTCAGCTTTACCGGCGGCAACCGGGATTATTTGAACGGCCACGCTCGCTACGGCGGCATGACCAAGAATGTCCAAGGCCTGGACGCTGTAGGCGGAGTGGTCGATTACGTTCACAAGGAAGGCATGGAAAACCGCGACAATACCTTTGCCGTGGTGGACGACGCCAACCTGAAAAGCATCGTCGATTTCGATGCCCGTAACCGCTTGACCCTGCGCGGCGACTTCTACCACCAGGACGAACAAGGAGCGACCTTCGGCATGACGGATGCCGAATATCGCAATCTGGGCGCTCGTTACAATCCGGACAAGAATGCCAGCTTCATTAACGACCGCTGGTCCACCTCTGCAACCTACGAACATAGCTTCAATAACGACGTAACGCTGGAAACCAGTTTTTACTGGTCGGCCTACGAACGCAACTGGTGGCGGCAGCAGAACCAGTTTCCGACCGAAAACCAATGCGGAGCAACGTATGTGCAAAACCGGCAGAACGGCATTCCGGTCGATATGGATACCTGTAATTATGACATCGGCCGCAAGCGTAATTACGAAACCTGGGGTATCGCGCCGACATTACACGCCAAACACGATTTGTTCGGGATCGAAAGCCATTTGGATGCCGGTTTTCGTGCGCACTTCGAGAATCAATACCGGCAGCAAATTAGAGGGAGTACGCCCACCGCTCGTAGCGGTACTGTATTAGAAAACAATGAGCGTTTCGCGGATGCTTACTCTGGTTTCGTGCAAAACAAATTTGTCTGGAGCGATTGGACGTTTACGCCCGGTGTGCGAGTGGAGTCGGTTGGTTACGAACGCAAGAATTTATTGAACGGCGCGCAAGGCCAAAGCAGCATGACGGAAATCCTGCCGTCATTCGCTATGACGTTCAGTCCCATTGAGGAAGCTACTTTATTCTTCGGCATTCATCGCGGCTTCGCGCCGCCGAGAGTCGAGGACAGCGTCAACAATAGCAACGGTGCATCAGTGGAAGTCGGGCCGGAAATCAGTTGGAATGCCGAATTCGGTATCAGGGCCAGACCGACACGTGGCGTCAAAACCGAATTGACTTACTTCCACAACAATTTCGATACACTGACGGTATTGGGTACAGTCGGTGGTGCGGATACGCCGGTGGCACAGGGCCAAGCGTTATACGAAGGCATCGAGCTGATGGCGCGGACCGATCTCGGCGACGTATTCAATTGGTCGCATAATCCCTACGCGCAAATTGCCTATACCTGGCTGCCGACTGCCGAAACTACGTCGCCGTTCCATTGTTTGCCCGATAGCGGCCAGACTGCGTCCAGTCAGAGTGCAAGCTACACTGGATTTTGTCCGGGCGGCAACGTGTTCGGTTCGGCGGCAGGCAAACGCGCGCCCTATGCGCCGGAAAGCCTGTTGACCGCTACACTCGGGTATTCAAACCAATCGGGTTTTGATGCACATTTGGAAGCGGTATTCGTCAGCGAACAGTTCTCCGATTTTATGAACCTTGATAGCGCTAACGATATGCCGACCGTGACTGGGGGTAATCGCGATGCCTTAATCAAATCCGGGCAGTTCGGCAAAATCAACGATTACGTGGTGGTTAACTTCGCCACGTCGTACAAGATTCACAAGGACTTGACCTTGTTCGTGTCGATGAAAAACATGCTGGACAACACCTACATCGTAGACCGCGTGCGCGGCATTCAACCCGGCGCACCTCGCCTGGTGCAGGCGGGATTCAAATATGAATTCTGATCGCAATATAGCGACTGATGACACGACCGCTTGTTTTACCCCAAATTCGTAAAATCGCTGTTGTGCACAGACGTAGACTTATTTTTGGTCAGAATTATTTGAAATATTAGATGGACCGGCTTCTTCGTTCTGACCGCTGCCGCGTATGAGGGTGTAGAGGGTTTTACAGCCTAAACAACAAAAAATCTTTTGCCCTTCTGCGGTTTTAAGCTCAAACCCCGCAACCTTTACCGGTAAACCGCATAGATCACAGGGCGTATCGTCTGCAACGATTTCAGGCATTCACCGCTTCTTTCAGCACTTTCCCAGCTTTAAACCCAGGTAGTTTTGCCGAAGCAATGGTCAGTTCAGCGCCGGTTTGCGGGTTGCGGCCCTGACGCTCGGCACGTTCCTTGACTTCGAAATTGCCAAACCCCACTAACGATACCGAATCGCCGTTTTTCAAGGTATTTTGAATGGCACTGAGGATGCCATCCAAGCCCCGCCCGGCATCGGCTTTACTGAGGTTCGCATGGCTGGCAATAGCGTCAATGAGTTCGGATTTATTCATAAGGTCCTCGCTGGGCTTAGGGTTGATGATCGTCAATTCCACAGATAATGGTCTTTCGTTTATTCAAATTTGGTAATGCAACAAAGAGGATTAAATCTTGACATCCATCACCTCCAGTATAGGGTTTGGTAGCCCATGAATGACGAAAAAAATCCGGCATGAAGCCGGATAAAGGGAAGTCACTGCATTGCTTCGCATACAAGCAACGTCTCCTAGGCTACCTATTCCAAGCCAAACTGAAAATGTGACCGATTGCCGCATGATGGTTTGTCACAGATTTACGATAATTCACAAACCCTTTCAAAACCAAGCAAAAGAATTCCTTTATGGCTTGGCTTTTAGAATTACCGAATTGATTGGATGTTTGCTATGAGCCCGTAACCAGACGATCGGTTAGTTGAATGCCGAATGGTCGCGGTAGGAATACCGGTTGCCCGGCACCCCCCGCGCAGGTCCCAGCGTGCGCTACTAACGCACTGGGCTCCTCCCTTGAGTACGAACGTCAAAGCGGTAACAAGGATGGGGATGTAATAATCGAACCCTGGGGAAGAAACGCGACGTAATGCGGACAAAACGGTCCCAGCTCATAAAACCCTTTTGGCTACGCCTTCTAATACGGTGCAACCATAGGCGGCGAACTTCATTGAAGAACAGCCAGATACTGGAATCATTGCCTGACACGGAAAAGTAATTCATATGTCCTTGCAGAACTTTCTGAATCCACTCGCCGGTTTTTGGCAGCGGATCATGCCAGCGCTTTCGCAGCTCGCTTTTGATCGCATGCAATGTTGCTCGCATGCGCTTCTTGATGGTTTGGCGCCCGATCACAAAGGCTCCGTTTTTCTTGGACTGCGTACAGAAATGCGTAAAGCCCAGAAAGTCAAAAGTCTCCGGCTTCCTTTCGCCCAGCCGCTTCCTGTCGCTAATTGCATGCCTTCCAAAACGGATCAGCTGTGTTTTGTCGGGGTGCAAAGTCAAACCAAACGCTTGCAAACGTTCCTGCATGTCCTGCAAGAAGCGTTTTGCCTCCTGCTCGTATTCAAAACCGAGCACCGTATCATCCGCGTAACGGATAATAATCATGTCACCCTGAGCTTTTTGTCGTCGCCATTGCTGACTCCATAGATCGAAAACGTAGTGCAGGTAGATATTTGCCAAGATCGGCGAAACCACTGCCCCTTGCGGGGCACCCTGAACACTAGCCTCCCTATGGGAGCCGTTCATGACGCCAATTTTTAGCCATTTGGCGATGAGACGCAGCAAACGTTTATCCGCGATTCGGTGTTGAAGAAATCGCAGCAGCCAGTCATGGTTCATGGCATCAAAGAACTTCTGGATATCAGCGTCCAACACCCAGTTCACCTTCTTTCTGTAAATCCCGGCACTGAGGGCATCCAGCGCATCATGTTGGCCGCGCCCCGGTCGAAATCCATAGGAAAAGCCCATGAAACTCTCTTCATAGATGGCTTCCAGCACGTAGACTATGGCCTGTTGGACTATTTTGTCTTCCAGGCACAAGATACTCAGTGGCCGCTCTGTGCCGTCCGCTTTCGGGATCATCGTCCGTCTGGCGGGTTGGGCTCGATAGCTGCCTTGGTGTATCAGGCCATGTAATGCCGTTAACTTCTCAAGGAGATTGTCGCCATAGGTGTGCCACGTCACACCATCGAGTCCGGGTGCCGAGTTTCGCTTTAACGCAAAATAACTCTGCTCCAGGAGCTCAATAGTAATGTGATGCAGTAAGGCGGTGAACTGTACATCCTTCTTTTGTCGCGCCGCTTGGCGCACACCAGCCAATCCATTCGACGCAGTGCCCCGGCTCTGTGTCCGGACTGCGGTTGCCTGACCGGTGTTCCTCTTGGGCAAAGCCCTTCCCTCCACAACCTCCGCCAAGGGTAAACCCTCTTTGTTCGATTGCTTCATCGGTACTACGGCTTTGTCCGACTTCTCATCTGCGTGCATATTTATCGTTCAGTTTCTACCTTAATAAACCGGCTCGACATGCCTATCGAGCACAGATGAGACCTCCCAGGTTCCGTACAAAGGACTTCTCCACATGCATGGGGTCTACGACTGCGCGAGGTTTGGACTCATGCTGGCCAAAACGCATGAACCAATATTGCCTTCTCATTAGCGAACGGGATCGGCACCTCGAAGTTAGACCCATTTCGCAGCTCAATACCCAGCCTGTGGTCTCCCCTGTGAACGCTTCACGTTTACCCTCACGAGTACCCGCGCATCACTCGGGGCCGAGACGGTGGGCTAGACCTTATCTCGTAGAGGACTTTCACCTCCTATCCTTTGCCAGCTTATCCTGGCGCACTCGCCTTGGGGTCGTTGTTGCACTTTCATAAAAATTAACGATCAACCAGTAGTCGCCCGCAACGCGTGATTCGATCGAAACTAAACACATGCTCTCGAGGGCTTTCATAACACCGCCCCACCAACCTTCGCCGATAATCCGGTTCGCCTTTTTCAAGATAAACGGTGGCGCCACAAATTGGGCATGCCGCTGAATACCGAACCAACCGCACCACTCGTAAATCCCCGTCACGAAGCAACTCAAACTGAGCTGATTGCACATGAATTTTTATGAACAATTCATGTGCCAAAACAATTCGATCATCGAACAACAATATCCAAGGCTTGATGACAGTTACCCAAGCACCATAAGGAATGACAAAAACACTTATCAATAATGTCAAATCGCGCGTTGTCACGGACCTGGGTGCCGATAACGATAGCCATCCACCATAGGCAATTAACACAGCGAGTCCGCCAATTGTCAGCAACCAACCTAATACAACCCATACATGCCACCGACGCAATTCGATTTGTCCGTTCCGAAACAACCACCTCACTATCCAACTAGGTTGTACCTCACCCAATTCAGTCATCTGATAGTTGGCTTTCAACTCGGCTGCGATGCTGTTGTCTACCCAATCCTTATCGATAGCGCTATCATCTTCCATGACTTCTGGTACCCGCTCGGCTTTGATATAAAACGTGGTGAGTTTTCCCGGACCGCCCTTTGTACTTTTTCGTTCCGGTTTCGGGTAATGCGGTAGCCCGCGTTTACGAGCAAACTCTATAATTTGCCCCTCGCGAGTTTCGCAATATTTTTTCAAGAAACCCGGCCAATCAATCCACTTTTTCGGATCCGTACTTCCTATCGAGTCTCCAACGGCAGCGACGATTTCTTCGGCTGTGAACCGTCGTTTCGACTCATCGAAATCCGCCTTCTTTAACGATTCCTGGGCTAACGCACGCAATATGCGGTGGCCTTTTTCATCGCTTGGCTCGCTATTCAACCAATCGATCAAGCATTGAATTACCTCGCGCATAAACCACCCCAAACCAGGTAACCGGTAGTTGCAGTCTGGTTTGCGCTTTGTCGATTCATAACAATGTCCTCCATAACAATTCAAGCTTTGGGTAATACCGAAATGATTTTTAACTATCTGAATTTTATTGGTGTACCAGAAAAAGCACCTTCAGCAACAGCAAGCAACGCTGGAAGCCGGAACGAGAGTATAAGAGTTTCGGAATCATTCAATGGATTCATGTACTCGTTTTACGTTTCCGCATTGATCTGGCGGTCCAGTTCGGAAAAAAGAACGTTACGACCATTAATCATTAACTGCTGCAATAAAGTGCCATCAAGGCTTCCAGAGGTTTGTGACCCAAAACAGGTCACCTTGCGAACGGGACATTTGTGCTTTGACCTCCTAGCATATCGACAACAGCCATTAATCAACTAAGAGGCGTCTATGTCAACACTGGATGAAGATCTTGCCCGGTTAAATTTCGAATATCTCATGCTAGCCCGGGAATGCGCCCGTAGCAACCCGGCAGAAACAGCATGGCGATTTGGCTTGGATAAAAACCGTATAGAAAAACTGGCGGACATGACACTGGAACACCTTCGAGATCAAGCTGAAAGTAGCCGAGCGGTTATTCAACTGTTGCCGGTCTTCGTTCCAAGTGGCGTCTCCATGAGCACCTACGTGGATTTACTTCAACCCTTCATGCCGGAGTGGACCGATGAAAACAGTGCGATTTAAAAAGGCATCGAATTTTGCCAACCACTTGGTTTTAGCTGAGCAATTGATCCAGCTTGGCGCTCGCCCTCCTATTGTGAGTCAACTTTGTCGATTGTCTCGGCAGCAGAGTATCGACTTGTATAAATCAGTAAAAGGATGCCCACCCAAACAAGGCATGCTTCCTCATGATCACCAATGGGTTATTCAGTCCACCTGCCGTAATATTCACGCGTCGCTATTTTTAGGCATTCTCGATGATATTCGGCGTCGATTATCAATTCAGCAATCTTCAGCACAGGTATTGGTTGACGCCTATAGCATTTATAAAAACATCGTATCAAACATATTCATCGAGCCTAAAGGAATATCTCTTGGAGCAAAACAGTTCTCGTTAGACATAAACAGAGCATGGTCTTTAATCAGCATGCTCTTGGCCGGCGATTTGATATTCACTGTTTGCGCATGTTGCAGAGCACGCTTTCTCAGCATGATTCACCCTAATGCAACCTTTAGCCAGTGCCCAATCTGCACTGTTTGGACTGATCGTTCGGGACGACGACGCTGGGTTTCTGCAAAGTCCAAAAAACCGATTTGATTACATCACTCAGCCTGGAGACCATCCATACGCTACTAAGGAGAAGTCGCATGCATATTGCTGTCATTACAGCCACTGAATCCCAAATACCTCAGCCCGTTCATGGCAAAAATCTGGCTCGGCTCGCACGCGAGTGCTTTGCCAATCAGCAGATATTGACCATTGATTTTAAGGACGTCAAGACAATTACCCAGGGATTCTTTCAGGAATTATTTTTTCCTTTGATTACTGAGTTTGGCGCCGATTATTTGAAATCGAAACTTATAGTCATTAACTTGAGTGACACAAATAAAATCCAAATGCAATCTGCATTCAAAAGCTTGGACGACTATTTCGATAAACTTTCATCGATCAATCACCAAGGGTGCGACGAAGAGATTTACACGATGAATCAAACTTGGTTGATCAAGGCCAGAGAAATCGCGCGGGAAAATCCAGTATTGACAGAGTTAGTGCTGGGGATAACGGATGACACCATGCGAACAGCACTCGGTCATTTGTCCTTGGAGGACATTCAGTTCATCGCTCGCTCCAATTGGCTTTGCTTCACTCCTCGGTTTTCCAGTCAGTTCCTGATGAACATAAATAAGGAACAACCGCCGATAGTGGAGGCCATGCTCGGTTTAACCGGTTCTATATGCTGAGAGGGTGGTCTATGCTGAAAAAATATCAACAGCAAACGTTAGCCATTGAATTGCTGAAACGCCATGCCAGGGTGAAAATCGTGCATCAAGTGACCGGCATTCCCATCAAGCCATTAAGGCAAACCTATCGACAATTGCATGGTCGTTCTCCTACCCCAGGTTCAATCAAGTTTTCAACACGCGGGTTGACTGGAAGTAGACGCAAATATAAAGACGTTACGCTGTTTGCGGTTTGCTATCGGGTGGCCGCGAGTAAGTTGGCCGATGATCAAATTCAAGCAGTGATAACCGCCTTTGATGCCTATAAACATTCCTACCCATTCGGAAACCTTGATTTTTCAGCGGCGTGGGTTGTGTCTGAGGACATTAAGGATAAAAAAGTGCAGGTCTCAATATGTCCACATTGTCGTGCTTGGGTACTGTTGAATGCAAGAGAAGACCTGGTTGAACGATGTGGCGTATGTAACAACTATTTGTAATCAGGTTATCCAGTGAATATTGAATCCGAGCAAAATTCGACGGCAAAAGAAAAGGAATTCCTGAAAATTAACGACATGGTTGAAAAATTGGGCGTGACTCGGACCCAATTTTGGCGAATGAGGAAGGCAGGTGAGGTTCCTCCACCGGTAATTCGAAATCCACAAATGTGGCTTGCAAGCCAAATTAAAGAATTTTATGAAAGGAGGGTAAAAAAAGAAGATGTCGGAACACTTTGATGCTTTACAACTGCATTCAAACCTTATTTGTCGTTTGGTGCCGTATATTTTTCGATCAAACACGAAATTTTTTTAGGATTTGAGTGAAAAACAAAGTGACCATAAAAGTGACCACGCAATAAAAAAGGGCTTAGACATTTCTGTCTAAGCCCTTGATTTATTTGGCTCCCCCGGACGGGCTCGAACCGCCGACCTAGTGATTAACAGTCACCCGCTCTACCGACTGAGCTACAGGGGATTAATTTCGGTAATTTACTCAAATGGCGCGCCCGGAGAGATTCGAACTCCCGACCGCACGGTTCGTAGCCGTGTACTCTATCCAGCTGAGCTACGGGCGCTTATCTGAGCCGCTTATTGTCTTATTTTTGCTATTCTTTGTCAAACTTTAATTTAGTGGCGGAGAGAGAGGGATTCGAACCCTCGATGCGCTTTTGGCACATACTCCCTTAGCAGGGGAGCGCCTTCGGCCTCTCGGCCATCTCTCCTATAACTTATTCAGCCTTCCGTACTCCCTGCTTCAGACTGCTCTTTCTTAATTCTCTCGTAGATTTCTTCCCTATGAACAGATATATCTTTTGGTGCGTTTACACCAATTCTAACTTGATTTCCTTTTACCCCGAGAACTGTAACAGTCACATCGTCACCAATCATCAAGGTCTCTCCTACTCTACGAGTCAAGATAAGCATACTATCTCCCTACACTATTAATGCGCTTTGTTACTGCAACATACTCGAACCGACGATTATATCCGTTTTTGAGAAAAAATAAAGATATATTTGCTATCCGTAAAGAAAAGCACACGAACAGCTACGACGTCAGAATAAACAAATTCGTGCCTTTTTCTGGACTATCCCTTAGACAACCACTCGTGGCGCATTGCATCCAGACTCTGCATCAACTCATCTAATGCTTTAACCGATTCCTTGTGCAAAGGATGAGCATGGTTGTGAACCGGGTGCTTGGTGTCGTTCATTAGTTCATCAATGAAACGCTCTGCCTCCATAATATCTTGTGGAAGCGAATCTGATTTTTCGGCCATCTGAATAACAAACAGGTTTATGGTAATTTGCGCATAAAAAAGCCCACGATTAAGTGGGCTTCGTCCGGTGTTATTTTTATGTTTTTTGGACGCCTGATATCTGTGATAGCAGGTTAATAGCTTGCGCTTTTATTATTGTTGTACCGTTACACGGTCGCATTCCCTCCCCCAAAAGATACGAAGCTTTTCGGCTCGTATTGACCTAAGTCAAGGTGGGCGCATTCTAGTGCACTTAAATCGCTTTGTCCAGAAAAAGTGCGACGATTTGTCGCAACCTTAAAACACCGACATATCAAGGCTTTCGGCAATCGGCCAAACAGATGGGTTTTTAGCGTTATCATTCTCCGCGCCGTCACCTTCTGGCTGGTCGGCCAGTCGCGTTTCGATGAGTTAGGGTTCCGCAAAAAAGCAACATAGCCCGCATCCGGCTTCCAAACACTAAATCGACGCGAGATACCAATAATCCCTAAAGCCGGGTTATGATTTGTCGTCGAATCCCGATATTGAGCAAAGTACATATTCGGCAACACAAAGCCAGCGGGTTCCAACACCGGACTGAACGTCCGGATACTCGTCGCTTTAGCTTAAATCCCCAGGATTCGTCATTCCAGAAAATGGCAGCCGCTAGACCGCGCAGCGAACTCGTTACAGCCGCTTGCTTTATAAACCCACCTTTCGTAAGTCGGAATAGCTCGAAAATAGTGATCACTGCCTGTCGATGCTCTTATCCCGGCAGGCATGATGGAGTTTGTGATTTAAGGGATGTGGCTAATCTGGATTTTTTACATTAAACCTGCTGTCTCGCAGCTTATTAAAACAACGGAACAACCATGAACGATTTACCTAACTGCCCAAAATGCGGCTCCGAATACACCTACAACGACGGCACCATGAATATTTGCCCGGATTGCGCCCACGAATGGTCAGCCGATGCCGCTGGTGACAGCGAAGAGGAGACGAAAGTAGTCAAGGACGCCAACGGCAACCTGCTGCAAGACGGCGACACCGTCACCGTGATTAAAGACTTGAAAGTGAAAGGATCTTCACTCGTTGTCAAAGTCGGCACCCGCGTTAAAAACATTCGCCTGGTGGACGGCGACCACGATATAGACTGCAAAATCGACGGCATCGGCGCGATGAAGTTGAAATCCGAATTTGTGAAAAAAGTCTGATCCCGTCTACTAATCGCAAGGCGCATGTGGCTCTATTAACCCGGCCCTAAATACCGTTCGCCTTAATAGTTCATCGAAGGGCGCACCCGCCAGGGCTTCGTCGCGCTCAGGACGAACGGAACACCCTTGGTAAAAAGGGCCGGCTTGCTAAGATGATTGAACGTCAGCCACCCGCGACTCACAGACATCCGCCGAAGCGGCCTGAAACCGCTTCGGCGGCTCATTCTGCATTCCCGGCAAACAGCGGGATTGAATACTTTCACATAATGGGTGCTATCATATGGCCCGTGCAACGCTGCACCTTCTGCCCCCTTCAACAACGACGTTGGAAATAGGCTGATTCAACTTCAGCTAAGCGATTTACTCGTCTGTTGTGCCTTGCCTTCGCTCGTTTCAGGACACCCACACTTCATGAGTAAATAAGCCCTTTCAAGGGGAGCAATAGCTTGTGCATGCAAGCTACTTGATACGAATTTCCGGCGCTCAACACCGCAATCGAAATTCATTTTGTCCTCCACTTTTCAAAGGTAAGTTATGTCCTCGAGCAAACTCAATCTTTTTAGCTTTACCGGCAAAATGCAGATTTTGCACATGAGCTGGCTGGCGTTTTTTATTAGCTTTGTGGTGTGGTTCAACCATGCACCGCTCATGTTGGCGATTGCCGAGAGCCTTAAACTCAGCCAAGCCGAAATTAAAACCATCTTGATATTAAACGTGGCGTTGACCATCCCGTCGCGGATTGCGATTGGGATTTTGGTGGATAAATTTGGCCCCAAACGCACCTACTCAAGCTTATTGGCAATCGGCAGCATTCCCTGCTTCATGTTCGCCACCGCCGATGACTTTCAACAATTGGCCCTGGCGAGATTTTTAATGGGTTTCGTCGGCGCCGGCTTTGTCATCGGAATCCGTATGGTCGGCGAATGGTTCCCGGCCAGACAACTGGGTGTTGCCGAAGGCATCTACGGCGGCTGGGGCAATTTCGGCTCAGCCGCTGCCGCCATCGCCTTACCGTCCTTGGCCTTGGCAATTGGTGGCGAAAACGGCTGGCGTTATGCGATTGCCTGCACCGGCATCGTGGCTTTGCTCTATTCGGTGATTTATTTTTTCAGCGTCAGCGATACGCCCAAAGGTTCGACGTATTTCAAACCCAAGAAAGCCGGCGCCATGGAAGTCACCAGCATCTGGGATCTGTTTTTCTACATCCTGATGACCATTCCCTTGTATGCAGCGTTAAGTTTGCTGACCTGGAAACTGTCGCCAACCGGCATGAAGCTGTTATCCGGTGATGCCACCATCGGCCTTTACATCGGGATCTGGCTATTGTTTCTCTACAACTTGTACAAAATCGTGCACGTTAATCAGGAACATCTCACCCAACCTATTGAGCCGATACACCAATACAAGTTTAAGCAAGTCGCCATTCTGGATCTGGCATACCTGGTGACCTTTGGCTCAGAACTCGCAGTCGTCTCCATGCTGCCGCTGTTTTTCCACGAAACCTTCAAACAGACCGGCATCACCCCAGTGCAAGCAGGCCTGTTGGCATCCAGCTTCGCGTTCATGAATCTAGTCGCCCGGCCTGGCGGCGGCTGGCTGAGCGATAAGTACGGGCGCAAATTGTCGCTGAGTGTTTGCGTGATCGGTTGCGCACTAGGCTATGCCGCCATGTCGCAAATCAATTCGGCATGGCCGATTGCCCTGGCGTTTGCCGTGACCTTTTTGTGTTCATTTTTCGTGCAAGCGGGATGCGGTGCAGTGTACGCGATGGTGCCATTGATCAAACGCCGCATGACCGGGCAAATCGCCGGCATGGTCGGCGCTTACGGCAATGTGGGCGGGGTCACCTTTCTGACGGTCTTGTCTTTCGTCACACCGGAAGCCTTTTTTCTCACCATCGCCGGTACCGCTGTGGTTGTCGCACTGGCAGTGCAATTTATCGAGGAACCCGCCGGCCACATGGCCGAAGTGATGGAAGACGGCACCGTAGCCATGATCGAAGTGGTTTAACCAAAAGAGCATCCCTTCTGGCGTCTGCCGAAGTATTGTTGTAGCAATTTTTAATATTTAGTTATTTAGAGGAATACCGATGATCGAAGCATTATTAGCCGTCTTAGCCCTGACTTTAATCGTTTGCTGGCGTTGCGCTTGCCAGACATCCGGCGGAGAACACCACTTCGTCCAGTCCCAAAGCCACCTTTTTTTGCCGGAAGATGCCGTTCTGAGACGGCATGTCATTTCCCTGGTCCACCACGAAATCGAAGCCACCCTGCCCCCGCGCCCCAGCGACTCAGTGTTACTACGTCATCACCAAGCTTTGCTGATGACTAAACTGGAACAGCGCTTGGCGGAATTGCGCCATTACCGCGCCTGCTGAGCCACGCAACATCCGTTATCCGCAGATTATGGGCAAAACCTTATCAGTCAAGCTTGGTTCGCACAGCGACAAAGGTGTGAAACCCGAAAACGAAGATTGCTGGGGGGCGGTCGTCCCTGAGGAACCGCAACTCACCCTAAAAGGCATCGTGGCGGGCATTGCGGACGGCATGAGCGGCAGTGAAGCCGGCAAGGAAGCCAGCCATTGCTGTATCACCGCGTTTCTGGAGGATTACTACAGCACGCCTGATTCCTGGTCGGTCGCCAAAGCCGGACAAAAAATCCTGTCGGCTACCAACTCCTGGCTGCACAGCCAAGGGCAAATCCGCTATGCCTCGGTTAAAGGCATGGTGAGCACACTCAGCGTACTGGTGCTTAAGTCCAACACCGCCCATATTCTGCACGTCGGCGATTCGCGGATTTATTTATGGCGACAACATGGGCTGGAACAACTCACGCGCGACCACAGACTTTGGGTGTCCAACGACAAAAGCTATCTGAATCGGGCGATGGGTATCGAACCGCATTTGGAGGTGGATTACAAATCGCTGACCATCGAAAAAAACGACTTGTTCTTAATGACCACAGACGGGCTCCACGATTTTATTAGCGAGCACCAACTAAAAGCGCTGCTCTCGCAAGATTCCGATCTGCAAACTCTTGCCGAAACCTTGGTAACAACCGCCTTGGCTAACGGGAGTGACGACAATGTGACCTGCCAACTGGTTCGCATCGACGACTTGCCGCAGCTGCGCGAAGACGAAATATTGCGCCACTATGGACATTTGCCCTTTCCACCTCTGCTGGCACCCGGCATGCTGCTGGATGGCTACCGGGTCGAAGCGGAATTGCATGCCAGCAAGCGCACGCAAATTTACCAAGCCTTCGATACGCTGCATACGCGCTGGGTGATTTTGAAGACGCCATCGGTGCTGTATAACGACGACACCCATTATATCGAGCATTTTTTGCACGAAGAATGGGCCGGCAAACGCATCAACCATCCCAACGTCTTGACGGTGCTCGAATCCGACCGCGCCAAAAGCTGTCTTTACTACGTAACCGAATTTATCGAAGGGCAAACCTTAAGAGAATGGATCAGTCAGAACCCCAAGCCGGAGATCAAGCGGGTTCGCGCCCTGATCGAACAAATCGCCAAAGGGCTGCGCGCTTTTCATCGGATGGAAATGCTGCATCAGGATTTGAAGCCGGAAAACATCATGATCACCGAGCAAGGCAGCGTTAAGATCATCGACTTTGGTTCGGTAAAAATCGCCGGCATCGCCGAGATCACCCCGCTCGACCGGCATCAGACCGAGAACATTCTCGGCACGCTGAACTACACCGCGCCGGAGTATCACCTGGGGCAATCCGGCACGGTGAAGTCGGATTTGTTCTCCTTAGGCGTCATCTGTTACGAAATGCTCAACGGCAGTTTGCCATTCGCCAACATGCCGGAAAAACCCAACCGCCACAATCTCGAGTGCCTGGTTTACATCCCCAGCATCCGCCGCAACGAAATGGTGCCGATCTGGATAGACGGCGCCTTGAAAAAGGCCACGGCCGTTTCGCCACGATCCCGCTACGACGAATTGTCCGAGTTCCTGCACGACCTATCCACCCCCAACCCGCAATTTCTGAAAACGGAAGACAAGATTCCGCTTATAGAACGTAATCCACTGTTGTTTTGGAAATGCGCGACAGCGCTGTTCTTTCTGAGCAACGTGGTTTTACTCTTCTTGCTGACCCGGAAATAAGGGCCTGGACAAAAAACTTAGGTTGAATGAACGGCTGGAATTGGCGTGCATGTCTTGATCTATTCCGACTACCGTTTTGTGCTACAACAGGATGGTTGAGACGAATGGGAGCTGGGCATTATGGGATTTTTACAGTGCGTTGAGTGTTGAATTTCAACCTGTTTCTGACGGATAAAATTAACTTTGCGGCGACAGGAAAAGGCAAATACGCTGCCATTCAAAATGTAGATACTGTTATAGCTTGCGTAGTCGCACATTTCAAAGTTAAGTTCTCCATGCGCATCGCCAAACGGCACGGGCTTGACATAAAACACCTACCTGATAAAGTCAGTTGCGCATCAATACGTAGGCAAGATTGCTTGATATACCGGCTAATAGCAAGTTATCGAGGCAACATGCCCACTTTTCAAAAGTGCCTGAAAAGGCGGTTAATATCAACTTATCTGGGCATATTTGCCTGATAATCAATAGTTATGCCTTGGAGGTAATACATGCCTGAACCGCTCACTGCTGTTGGGCTTGGTGCCGTTGCTGCGTATTTAGGCAAGGACGGAATTCAAAAGCTGCTTGGTCCGACCGCCGATTACTTAGGTCAAGGGCTTCGAGACTACACACAAAAACGTGCCCAGACCATTGGCCAAATCTTTCAAAAGGCCGAAGCAAAGCTTGGGGAAAAGCTCGACACGCCTGGCGAAGTACCTCCAAAGGTTCTAAAGGCCGTCCTTGATGAGGGTTCGTTTTCCAATGACTCCTTAGCGGTCGAATATCTTGGGGGGATTCTTGCCTCCTCAAGAACCGAACGCGGTCGAGATGACCGGGGCGCACGCATAGCAAAAGTTGTAGATAACCTTTCGACATATCAGCTCCGAACACACTACTTGGTCTATTCAACAGTTCGCAAATTGTTTGCGGATTCCGGACTTCTACTGAACATGGAAGGTAGGCCAAAGATGCAAATCTTCATTCCCTACTCGGGTTATCTTTCCGCAATGGATTTCTCTGAGTCCGAGCTACATCAGCTAAATTCACTTTTTAGTCATATTTTTTTTGGCTTGCATGGCGACAATCTGTTGGAAGGGCAATGGCGGTATGGAGAAAAAGAACACATTGTGAAGATTTATCCCGCCGCATCAGAAGGAGGCATTGTCTGTCAACCATCTTCACTTGGCGTGGAGTTGTTCCTGTGGGCATTTGGCCATGCTGACAAGGGGCTTAACTACCTATTTAGCCCAGAGTTCTCGCCAGTCGCCGACGGATTGCCAATATCGATTGACGACGCCTGTGCGACAACGGCATAACACGGCAGCAAGTAGCCTCGATGGAATCGTGGGTTCGAAGGCCGACACCCTCGATTCCATCGAGGCTACAAAAACCCGCCCTGGTAGTACAATCTCATAACAACCTCAAGCGGCTATCCATTCCACTGCGGTCACTAAAGCCGAAGCGCGATGGTCCGTTTTTAGCCGCTCTCGTAGATCCAACCTCATTGATTTTGAGCACCAACAAACCTCAAACCGCCCCTCTCAGTTCCACCGGCCGCCCCATGCAAAGCCTTAAATACACTCTGGCGATGGCAATGCCGTTGATCACAAACGATACGGTAATCGGCGCGGCGAACCAGGGATGCTGACTGCTGGCATGCGACAGCAGCAAATCCTCGCCCAAGAATGCCGGCGTGATCGGAAAGCCGACCAAGCCCAGGAAGCTCAGAAACAACATTAAAGACCAACCGGGCTGGGTTTCGGCGAAGGCGCGAAACACAAAAGGTTCGTCGGCGAAATGGTAATGTCTCAACAAAACGCTAAGCGCAACAATACCCAAAGCCCATGAGGGGATGATGCCGCTGAAAAACAACGCGACATCGTACCAAGCGGCAGGCACCATCAACCACACCGCCACGCCAGCCAAAATACTGCTCAAGGCCACGCTATGCCAAACCTGGAACGGGCTGCGTTTGTTGCTGAACGCGCTCAAAGACACGACCGCCATCGCCAGCGAAATCGGCATCGACAAATAAATTCTGGCCACGCTGCTGACGCCGGATGCAGCGATGGCGATAATCGCCAACAGCGCTAGGCCCGCCAAAATTTTGATCCACAGGCTCACCCCGTTCAGTTGCCGACCCACGTTTTTCAGAGGTTCCCACAAAATCTTCTTCACCAACAGCTCCAACAGCCCTTCCTGCAGGGCAAACACATACAAGGTGTTTTGCAATACGTCAGGCAAGGAATCGCGAATCGAGGTTGGCAAAAACGTCATTTGATCATTGTTTTTGATATAAAAATCGCTATCGACATTGCCTTCCACGCGCAGTAAATGTGCCACGATGGATGGCGACACCAACAACTGATAGCAACGCAAAAAGGCATTACCGGTAAAGTGCAGCAACACCAAATCTTCCAGGCCCAATGCCAACTCGACGAACATAATCCCTACTTGCGCGATAGAGGCGTAAGCCACTTGACCTTTGATATTGGATTGGGTCTTTTCGGCCAGCGTGGCGACAAACACCGTCAACACACCGATGCTTAGGACAATCAAACGCGGCAGGTAGTGATAACTCCAGATCGGCATGGTCCGCAATAACAGAAACACGCCCAGATGAATCGATAGCGCGCCATAAAAAATCGCGCTGGACGGCGTCGGCCCTTCCATGGCCCTAGGCAGCCAGAAGCTAAACGGAAACTGCGCCGATTTACCGGAAGCAGCCAAAATGATCAGCCAGGATAAAATCGACAAGGAGGCATAGCCGGCGGGCGGAATATTGTTGGGATCGAACATAGTCAACAACTGGCTAAAATGCTGACTTTCGTGAAACAGCAGATGGCTCATCCAGGTCCCGACCAGCAAACCGACATCGCAAAAGCGGTAAATGGTGTAGGCGCGTAAAGCATTGCGTACCGGCTGTGGCCGATGCCGATAAAAGGCAATCAGCAAAAATGAGGATATACCGACGATCTCCCAACCGGCAAACAGCATGTCGATACTGCCGGACAGCACTATCAGGTTTAACCCAAACGCAAACCCGAAAATAGCTTGGAAAAAGCGTTTGTAGCCCGCTTCCCGGTGCAAATAAACCCGGCAATATTTGACAATGGCCGAGAACACCGCCCACACCACAAACAAATACACGGCGCCGACCCTATCCAGAAAAAACAGCAAGGGGAATTGATAATCGTCGTGTTGATACAGCACCAGCCATTGATATTCAAAGTTGGCAAAGCCATGGGCGGCCCATGCCGCCAGTAAACCTAGCACAGCCACCCCTTTGATTCGGGTCATCCACAGGCTGATCGCGGCAATTCGATGTTCGTTGTCCGGGCTGAAAAAAATCAGCAAAAATCCAAGCAATGGCAATAACACACACGCCAATAATAAAGCACTCACGCCTGTCTCCTTTCCAATTGGTGAACCGGAATCGTCCGGTTTTGTCCGACAATAATTTTTTCCGAGTGGCTGGCAGTCGGCAACGGTCTGCCAGCCGCGGGTTCAGCCACCTTCCAACCATCGCTGCTGTACAAATACAGGGCGCGGCTCACCGGATCGCAAGCCACCAAACGTATCCACTCGTTATCCAGCCATTCCCGCCAGCCGCCCAACATAGCAATGGCCTGATCGGCAATCGCGGTCGTTTGCTCCACTACCATTAACAAGCGCGCCGGCTCGTGCACCTCCACCATTTGCGACGGCAAGCCGGTGCGTAAATCGCCTTCCACGCCGTTGGCCACGCCCAACAGACCGATCACGTTGTGCGGCAGCTTGGTGCCGGCGCCGTAGACCGAATTGTCGATGCGCGAAAACAGGTACTCCAGATTGATACCGCCGCATACCGGAATCACCGCCGACAACACCTTGACCAAAATCGAACCGTCGCTATCGCTGTTGGGATCGTAGGATTGCAAAAACGCCCGCCGGTCCAAGAATAAATGCCGGGTCAAGTCGCGCCGCCCCACCACGCAATACAGATTATTGGAGTGGTTCAGTTCAGGACGCGGCTCGAAAATCGACGAGGCCCGCGCCACCACATGATTATGCGCTTCTGCGTTGTTATGCGATTTTGGCCCCAACTCAAACCAACGGCAGCGTTCGCGCGCATTGCGCTGCAAGGCATGTTGCATGCTATGCTGAAAATTGTGCAGTTGCTGGCGCGCGGTTTTATCCAGTTCCTGTTGATCGAAATAACTGATCTCGTCACGGCTAGTGTTGTGTAAGGCCGGCACAAAATGCGTACCGGCAGGAATGTCTATCCCCCGCTCACGCAAAATATCGCGAACCTGCGGATGATTCGCCATCCAGGCAAAAGCCCGCGCATTCGGCGCACCGGGCTTACCGGAGCAAGCACCGCAATCATAAGCAGCGAAATGCGGATTGTTGACGCTGCTGGAACCATGCGCCACCACCACGATTAACGGCGCAAACTGCTTGGTTAGACCAATATTACGCAGTAGCCCCCCTACCCGATCAGCCATTTCCGGCAACGAAAAACCCAACAGATAGCCGTCTTCGTTGAGTTCCTCGCTCTCGCGCAGCAGATGCAAATGACTGTGCGCTTCCACTTCGCTCAAGCTTTGGATGCCCGGTAATTGGCCGCCGGGGCGCAATACGCTCCAGCCCAAGCGCAACGCATATGCCAGCCCCAGCGTTTGCGTGTACAGCCACCCGCGCAGCATGGAATGCGCGCCAAAATGCATAGTCGACAGCGATTCGCCCTTATCGGATTTGTCAGGCTGCGGCGTATCGGTCGATTCCAATATCAGATGTTTGGGTTTAATCACCACCGGACACTGCGCCACCGGATACACATCGTCCAAGCCTTGGTAGAGAAAATCGATACCAAAAAATCCCGGTGCGCCGAAGGTTTCGATACCCGGATCCATTTCTTCCAAATAGCGCCGCAGCGAACACTCTCTATCGTCAATGCAAAATAGCGCCTGCACTTTGGGCGCATGCTCCGCTGACGGATTAATGGGCGCTTGCTGGTGCAAGGCTATTAGTAATTCAGAATGCAGCGACCACTCCATTGCCTCGTGCCACACCCGCATTTTCAACGGCACCTGGGGCTGGGTCGCATCGCGCTCCAGTAAAGGAATAGCGTGTAAATTCGGTAGCTGGGCGATCTGTAAAAATCGATGCCCGTGTTTTTTATCGATAAACGCCAACTCGCAAGCCAGTTCCACCGCTAACAATTCTTTCAGCGAAATAGCCCGTGGCGCTAGCAACACGTTGGGCTGGGTTTCGATAATCCGCACCATCCCGGACCAACCGGGATGCGCCAGCAATACTTCCAAGAGATATTGGCCGTATAAGCTTTCATCGCCAACAATTTTGCCTAAACAGTTCAAAATCACCTGGTCCGGCCCGGCGTCCAGCATTTGCCGCACCACCGGCTGATGAAACGGATACAGAGGTAAAAGGCTGTTTTGCACCAAACGTAACACGCAATCCCAAAAACGCTCGTCCGGTTTGGGCATGGCCCAACGGCTGATGCCCTGATCAAGAAAATTGCTTAACAATCTGAACATCACCGGATGCACCATCCCGTTCAAGTCGATTTCCAGGTGATTGAGCCAAGCAATACGGATACCGTGGTTAGCCAACGACTGTGGCGGATAATGGCTATGATCATCCGGCTCAAACAAAGACGACCGCAATGACTGTTCTTGATAGACGCTGCAATTGGCCTGCGCAATCGCCCATTCCAGCGCCTGATCGCTGATCCGGCCTTCGTGATAGCGTTTCAGGTAATCGGCCAAAGGCAAATAGCTTTTCGCGCCATACACTTGAGCCGCCACCGCCACACCCTCGTGAAACGGATAGTCCTGCACGGCGTGCAAGGTGTTGTGATGAATAAAATCCTTGATAGGCCCCTGGCTGGGCAGCCAATGGGCGATGTGGTCGATAGCCGCATTGAGATCGAACGCAGCCTTGTGAACATTGTGATGGGCGGAAGCAGACATCTGTAACTTAAACCTCGCTAGTCAAACAGAAATTGAGGCCAACAGCCTCTTATGCTTCACTTTGCATAGTGCGTGCCAAATCCCTAAACACCGGCATACCAACGCTTCCCGACTATTACTTAAACCCCAAGCCAAGCCACCTCGGTGCAAATAAACCACCCGTTTGGTTGAAGCTGACGAATCAACCAGACCAACCCATCAAATCAACAACCATTTTCCGGGCAACCACGTCCACAACCCTTGATATATCTGCACTGACGCAGTTCGTGAAAAATTGGCATGTTTCTCGCTGCACTTTGGTTTTCCTAGGCTTCTTGAGAAAAACCATGACCACATCCTTTTCGGCCACCTTGCCTAAAACCGGGCTCCCCGGTTTAATCGAAAACTGGCGTAGCGATCTGCTATCCGGGTTTTTAGTGTTTTTGATTGCCCTGCCTTTGTGCCTGGGTATCGCCATGGCGTCGGGCTTTCCGCCCATGTCCGGCATCATCACCGCGATTATCGGCGGCGTGGTGGTTTCCCGAATCAATGGCTCGTATGTCACTATCAACGGCCCGGCGGCAGGTTTAATCGTGGTGATCGTCGATGCCGTACAAGCGCTGGGCCAAGGCGATGCGATGGCCGGCTACCGTTACACACTGGCCGCCATCGTCATCGCCAGCGTGTTGCAAGTGCTGCTGGGCGTGTTCAAGGCCGGCAAACTCAGCGCCTTTTTCCCCTCATCCGTGGTACACGGCATGCTGGCCGCCATCGGCATCATCATCATGGCTAAGCAAATTCATACCTTGCTGGGGGTTAAACCGGAAGCGAAGAGCCTGTTGGGGACCATCGCCGAAATCCCACACTCGCTGATGGACATGAATCCGGAAGTCTCGCTGATCGGCTTGCTCGGCTTGTTGCTGTTGATACTCTGGTCGGTGATCAAACACCCTACTTTAAAAATGATTCCCGCCCCGCTGCTGGTGGTATTGCTGGGCTTGGCCTTGGGTCAGTATTTTGATTTGGACCATATCCACCAATACCTGTTTTTGCCGGATGCCGCGATTCTGCCGCACCATGAATTCAGCGTCGGCCCGTCATTTTTGGTCGCAGTGCCCGAACATTTTCTAGCGGGTTTCTATTTGCCCGACTTTGGCAAGATCGCCACCGGCGAATTCTGGCTGGCGGTATTGACCATCTGGCTGGTCGGTAGCCTGGAAAGTTTGTTAAGCGCATCGGCCGTAGACAAACTCGACCCGTATAAGCGCAGTTCCAACCTGAATCGCGATTTAACCGCAGTCGGTATCGGCAATGTGATTGCCGGCATGTGCGGCGGTTTACCGATGATTGCCGAGATTGTCCGTAGCTCCGCCAACATCAATAACGGCGCGAAAACCGGCTGGGCCAACTTCTTTCATGGTTTATTCCTGCTGATTTTCGTCGCGCTGTTTCCCAAACTGATTCACGAAATCCCGTTGTCGGCTCTGGCCGCACTGTTAGTGTTCACCGGTTTTCGCTTGGCCTCACCCAAAGAATTTGCAAAAACCCTAGCCGTGGGTGTGGATAATTTCGCCGTCTTCGTCATCACGATTCTCGGTGTGTTGGCGACCGATTTGCTGGTTGGCGTGGCGATCGGCATCGCCGTTGAACTGGCGATTCATGTCAGCCGTGGCCTCAAGCTACGCAACGCCTTTTCGATGGCTTTTCATGTGCATCAAACCGACGCCGATACGCACCATATCGAAGTATCCGGCGCGGCAGTGTTTTCTAACTTTATTACGCTGAAAAGCTTGCTGGCTGACTTTCCGGCTCGCAAAACCGTATTTTTTGATTTGACCGAAGCCAATTTGATCGACCATACGGTCATGGAATTCATCCACCACTTTGCCGAAGATTACAACCAAGCCGGCGGCCGCTGCCAAATTGTCGGCTTGGACGATCACGAAAGCTACTCCGACCATCATCTCGCGGCGCGTCGAAAAATTGCACTCTGACCCGGCTTAGGCTCACGCGACGGCAACAACAGTCGCGTGACGGCCCAGCCGTCTGCACCACACTTTAACAACCTCGCCAAAAGCCCATTCCTCTCCCGATAAAACCGGGAGATACAGGAGCTTTTGCTTAAATTTTGGAGAATCGTCATGCCCACACTATCGCGAACATTCTTTTATTCATGCTGCGCATGCTCGCTGCTGGCCATTTCGGCTTCTGTAAACGCCGATGAATTGGTAGAGGACTCCGGCGCTTGGTTGCAAGCCGTAGCCGAAGGCAGCATGGGTTTTATCGATCCCAGCCTGAAAAACGGCCGGGTCTGGCTCGAAGGCCAATCGCGCTTCGATGGCGATTGGGGCCATTGGTATCAAGGCATGGTGCGCACGGCGGCCGGTTATTCCTTGAGCGACCGCGCCACTATCTGGGCCGGTTACACTTGGCTACCGACTCAAAACATCGGTAAATCTTATGTCGCGCAACAGGATATTTGGCCGGCGTTTAGGTATGTATTGCCCACGGAAATAGGCACTTTTACCTTCCGCACCATGTGGGAAACCAACTTTTTAAACGGCAGCCAACTACGCGAACGTCCCCGGCAGATGATCAAATTCATGCATCCCCTCGAGTTCGAACCGCGCTTGAGCTTGATTGCTTGGGACGAAGCCTTTTACCGGGTCAATTCCACCACGTTTGGCGGCAAGTCCGGATTTGATCAAAACCGCGCGTTTGCCGGTTTCGGTTGGAGCTTCAACAAAAATGTCAGAACCGAATTGGGTTACATGAACCAATATCTCGATAACGCCAATCACAGTGCGGCGACGATGCGACATTTGGGCATGGCGTCGGTGTTTGTTAACTTTTAAGCGGCAGACGTTAAACACGATCCCCACTAAAACGATTGTCAAGGTCGCAGATGCCCAGCAAAGTCATACCAAAACCCGCAAAACCGTTTTGGCATAATCCGATTTCGGAATTATTCCAACAGTTGCAAACCGATGAACGCGGCCTAACCCAGCCGGAAGCGGCTTCGCGTCTGAAACGCTATGGCGATAACCGTTTACAAAATCACAAACCGCCCAGCACTATCAGCTTATTTTTCGGGCAATTCAAAAGCTCGATTATTCTGATCCTGCTGTTTGCCACCGGCCTGTCCTTTTACCTGCACGACAAACTCGACGCGGCCATCATCCTGAGCATCATTCTGATGAGCGCGCTGCTGGGCTTTTGGCAGGAAAAAGGCGCCGCCGACGCCGTCAGCAACTTACTGGCGATGGTGCAAATCCGGGTCGCCGTATTGCGCGACGGCACTTTCCAAGAATTGCCCGCGGAACAAATCGTCCCCGGTGACATCGTTCAGTTAAAGGCCGGCGACGTGATTCCAGCCGACTGCCGGCTGCTAAGTTCCGACAACCTGTTCGTCGACGAAGCCATTCTCACCGGCGAAAGCTACCCCGCGGAGAAATACGTCACCGACCTGCCGATCAACACAGGCCTCAACCAGCGCCAAAACTGCCTGTGGATGGGCTCGCACGTACAAAGCGGCAGCGCCACGGCCCTGGCGGTCGCGACCGGTTCCGGCAGCGAATTTGGCAAACTCTCCGAACGCATCAAACTAAAAGCGCCGGAAACCGAATTCGAACACGGCGTGCGCCGCTTCGGTTATCTACTGATGGAAGTCACATTGATCCTGGTCATCATGATCTTTGCGGTCAACGTCTATCTGGACAAACCGATCATGGACTCGTTTCTGTTCGCGCTGGCCCTGGCGGTGGGCTTGACGCCGCAGCTGTTACCGGCGGTGATCAGCATCAATCTCGCGCACGGCGCCAAACGCATGGCCGAACAAAAAGTCATCGTCAAACAACTGGCTGCTATCGAAAATTTCGGCAGCATGAACGTGTTGTGTTCCGACAAAACTGGCACGCTGACCGAGGGCACGGTGCAACTGAAAGACACGCTGGATATTGGCGGCCAGACCAGCGACAAGGTGGCACGCTACGCTTACCTTAATTCCATATTCGAAACCGGCTTCAACAACCCTATCGATCAGGCCATCCGCCAGTTCAAAACTTTTGCTGTCGCCGAGAACGGCAAGCTCGACGAAATCCCTTACGACTTTCATCGCAAGCGGCTAAGTATGCTGGTGCTAGATCAAGGCGAAACCTTGATGATCTGCAAAGGCGCGTTGAACAATATCCTGGAAATTTGCGACACGGTGGAAAACGCCGACGGCGAGCTGCAGCCGATCATGACCGCTGCGGATGCCATTCAGCAACGCTACCGGGACTATAGCCATCAGGGCTTCAGAACCCTGGGCGTCGCTTACAAACCCATGCCTGGTAAAACCAAATTTGCTAAGGATGACGAAACCGACTTGCGCTTCCTGGGCTTTTTAACCTTCTTCGACCCGCCAAAAGCCGATTGCGCGGAAACCATCGCCTTGTTACGCGAACAAGGCGTGACCTTAAAAATCATCACCGGCGATAACCGTTTAGTGGCAGAAACCGTGGCAGTTCAGTTGGGCTTAGAGTCTCCGGCCATTCTGACCGGAACCGATCTGGCCGGCATGAGTGAAAGAGCCTTGATCAATCGAGTCGCCCAGGTGAATCTGTTCGCCGAAATCGAACCCAATCAGAAAGAGCGCATCATCGTTGCTTTAAAGAAAGCCGGCTTCGTGGTCGGTTACATGGGCGACGGCATTAACGATGTCTCGGCATTGCACGCCGCGGATGTAGGCATTTCGGTGGACAGCGCCGCCGATGTCGCCAAGCAAACCGCGCAAATCGTACTGCTGGAAAAAAATCTGCGGGTCTTGCTGGCAGGGATTCGCGAAGGCCGCACGACCTTTGCCAATACCCTTAAGTATGTGTTCATGGCTACCAGCGCCAACTTCGGCAATATGTTCAGCATGGCCGGCGCGTCGCTGTTCTTGCCCTTTCTGCCGTTACTCCCCAAACAAATCTTGCTGACCAATCTACTGACCGATTTTCCGGAAATGACCATCGCGTCGGACAACGTCGATCCGGAAATGCTCGGCAAGCCGCACCGTTGGGATATAGCCTTTATCCGTAAATTTATGATTACCTTCGGCATTATCAGCTCGGTGTTCGATTATCTGACCTTCGGCCTGTTGTTGTGGCTGCAGGTGCCGGTCGAGCAATTTCGCACCGGCTGGTTTAGCGAATCGGTGATTTCCGCTGCGCTGATCGTGTTCGTGGTACGCAGCCAAAACAGCTTGTTCAGCAATCGTCCGGGCAAGTATTTGATCATCACCACCGCCACCATCGTCGCGCTGACTATGGCACTGCCTTATACGCCCTTGGCGCCGTTTATTGGCTTTCAGCCCCTGGCTCCGGCTATTTGCGGCTGGCTAGGTTTGATCGTATTGCTTTACATCCTGACTGCAGAATTGGCGAAACGGATTTTCTATCGTCACGTAAGCTTATAGTCACCATATTTCTTAAAAAACACCGGCGTTGTTGCATAAATCGAGGCAAAGGTAAATTACCCCTACCCCAGTCTGCCAGACGGATTTAGGGCATGACCACGGTGATCGGCGTTCCCAACTGGGTAAACCGATTTAATAGCGCCGCACGGATTTGAAGTTCGGCGACTTGGCTAGTAAAGATACGCGCATTGACCCGTTCGCCCAGTAGTTTGAAGCAACGCATTTTGGTTTCCACCAGGCTGCGACGATGATAACCACTCCATTTCTTCCAGATGGCTCTGCCTAACCGTTGCGTGGCACGTAGCGTTTCATTTCGGACTTGAGCCCCTGGCGTATTTCTTTCCAGGGTTTACCGTTCTTGCGGACGGGAATAATCGCCTCGGCATCGCGCTCAACGATTGAGGTGTGCGCGTTCTTGGTGTCATATGCGCCGTCACCGCTGACTGAATCGATGCGTTCGTCGCGAGTTATCTGATTCAGCATATCGGGCAACACCTGCGCGTCACCGACACGATTCGATGTCACTTCAATCGCCCGAATTTCCAAGGTTTCAGCATCAATACCCAAATGAACCTTGCGCCATTGCCGACGGTACTCGGCGCCATGCTTCTTAGTTTTCCATTCGCCTTAGCCCAGCATTTTCACGCCCGTACTGTCCACCAACAGATGTAAGCCATTCAGGTTGGGACGATAGGAAATACAGACTTGCAGATGCTGTTGGCGACGGCAGAGTGTCGTGTAATCAGGCGTGGGCCAATCCAGTCCCGACAGCTTCAACAAACTGGCCACCATGCCACTGGCTTGTCGTAATGCCACTCCGAATAGATTCTTAACCATCAAGCAAAACTGGATGGCGGCATCAGAAAACTTCTCAGATCGACCTCGCTTACCGCTACCAGGGGATAACCAATCCATCTTTTTATCAATCCACAACAGCATCGCGCCACGTTGCTTCAGAGATTGATTATAGTCACGCCAGTTCGTGGTTCGATATTTCTTCGGTTGCGGCTTGGACATTCCAGTTGTGGGTCAATAAATTCACCCCCAACATGGGGTCGGCAGTCGATTTATGCAACAAAGCCACATCGCCATCAAAACTACGTTAAGACGGCCTGCAACTGGTTTCAAATCAACGCGTGCTTTTAGCCAATTCGAGGGCGTAGGGACATGTCCGAGTATGCGTAAACATCACAAACTTCGGACAAAGTATTTTGGAGTTTTGGCTACCCAAGCAAACGGGATAATTGTGTAACAACTATTAAAATTCCGGACGTCCGCTTAGCACAGAATTGCAGTCACAGCCTAGATGCTGACCTAAGAATGGAAATGCCCCATCCCAACGCTTCTAACCTCCAATAACTGTCACTCAATACCGGCGTCATTAGGTCGCAACCGATGGCCGATTTCGCGAGGAATATACTCACAGCGCCGACTAAACAGCCTTTTGATGTGCGGTGCGGTTACCGGCTAAGCGGTAAGCCACACGCATACCCAGCAGCAAAGCCAATACAAGCGCAAACATTATGGGTCTGGTTAGATCTTTTTTTACCAACCAGCCGAAATGCACCACGCCGGCAATCGCGCAGGGATAGGTTAAGCGATGTAATGCCCGCCAGCGTTTGCCGCCCAGGCGGCGGATAATGGCGTCATTTGAAGTCAATGCCAGCGGAATCAGCACTACAAATGCGCTAAAGCCGATGGTGATGTAGGGCCGTTTCAGGATGTCTTTAGCGATTGCCGGCCAATCGAAAAATTGATCCAAAACCAAATAGGTCGCAAAGTGCAAAGCAGCATAAAAGAATGCAAATACGCCCAACATGCGCCGCAAGCGCATCAGCCATAAGCAACCCGATAGACGCCGCAGCGGGGTGATTGTTAAAGTAATCAGCAAAAAACTCAAAGCCCAAAACCCGGTAACGTGGGTCATTTTTTCAATGGGATTGGCACCCAACTCATCCGCATAAGCGGCTACGGCCAATTTGGCGAACGGCAGCAAAGCCGTCAGAAATACAGCCGCTTTCACCCGGACCAGCCCACGGTTGTCGAGATTTTTGATCGTCATGGCTTAAAAATTCCGCTGCAAGTCCATGCCGGCGTACAGTGCCGCGACTTCGTCGGTGTAGCCGTTGAACATCAGGGTTTTGCGTTTCAGAAACTCGCCGATGCGCCGCTCCTTGGCCTGGCTCCAGCGCGGATGATCGACCTCGGGATTGACGTTGGCATAAAAGCCGTATTCGCCGGGCCCGGCTTTCATCCAACTGGTCAAGGGCTGCTGTTCAACCAGCCGGATTTTGACGATGGATTTGGCACTTTTAAACCCGTATTTCCAGGGCGTCACGATGCGGACCGGCGCGCCGTTTTGCTTGGGCAACACCTCCCCATACAAGCCAAAGGTCAACAAAGTCAAGGGATGCATGGCTTCGTCCATCCGCAAGCCCTCGCGATAGGGCCAATCCAGCACCGCGGCTTTTTGTCCCGGCATTTGGGCCGGATCGTGTAGGCTGACAAATTCGACAAACTTGGCATTGCCGGTCGGTTCCACCCGCTTGAGCAATTCCGCCAGCGAATAACCAACCCACGGCACCACCATCGACCAGGCTTCCACGCAGCGCAGGCGATAAACCCGTTCTTCCAACGCCGCCATTTTCAATAACTTGTCAATATCAAACACCTGGGCTTTTTTCACTTCGCCTTCTACCGTGATGGTCCAGGGCCGGGTTTGCAGGGTGCCGGCATTGATGGCGGGCTGATCTTTACTGGTGCCGAACTCATAAAAGTTGTTGTATTGGGTAACATCCCGCCGTGGCGTGAGTTCATCCGCCGCGCTGTATTTAGATTTTCCAAGCTCGCCCAAATTATCCATCGCCCATAGTGCCTGCGGCCAAACCGCCGCCAGCGCGGCACCGCCTGCCGTTTGCATAAATTTTCGCCGTGCCTGGAACAGGGCTTGCGGCGTGATTTCCGAGGAAGGGATAGCGGGTGGTTTGTAGGGTTTCATTTCAATGAGCCTCTGCTCTAATAATAAGGGTGATTCGCCAGCCGAATTAATCTGCGCGCGTAGCCAAGTCGACGGCGGTTTCTGCTATTCGGTCCTGATCGGGCGATACCAGCGCTACGGAGTCCGGCGCCAATCCTGGTACTGGCTGGCCGTTCCAAGTGTCAATCAAGCGTTTCGCCGTCAGTAAACCAACAGGGCTGTCCGCATTTTCTTGGTCATGCGCAGAAACCCAAGCATTGCATAATCCGGCCGTATCGACCTTGCCGACTGCATAGTAGATTTGCTCGCTGCAGCCTGATCCGCCCAACAAAGTGGATACGCAGATAATGTGGGTCGGTGCGACTGCTGTAGCGGCTTGCGCACCGCCTAGTGAAAACTCGCGCAGCGCCTGTCTGACGCATAAAAGCTGCCCGACCAGGTTTTGCCGCAAAATTTCCCGCCATTGCTCCCGATCTATACCACCAGTCGGCACAGCAATCTCCAGGTCGGTATTCGTCACCAGCACATTCAAGCGGCCCCAATAGGCGGCAAGTACATCAAACATACTGTTGACCTGGCTTTCCCGGCTAAGATCCGCCTGAAATATCATGGCTTGTCCCTGTTTGGCCCGAATCCGCTGAGCAATGCGGTCCGCTGCCGCGCTTTCGTGCCAATAATTGATCAACACCTTGGCACCGGCGGCAGCAAACGCTTCCGCCACCACGGCGCCGATGCCGCAGTCGCCGCGAATCACCAATGCTGTTTGCCCCGATAGCGGCGCTTCGCCGTTCAGAATGTTCATGCGTTCTCCCGTTTTAGCGCCGACCTGATTGCGCCGACATTCACCGGGAAAAAGTAGCGGCTTATCCAGGCATCGAGCGACAGTTTGCCCGGCCCCTGCAAGCAACAAACTAACAACATGACGCCCCATTCTTTATGTTGCTCAATGCCGGCGCCGCCCAAATCAGGGTAAGAAATCACCGCGACGATATTGAGTAAAAACAGCAATACTGCCGCAACGCGCCCGCAAAGACCCAGTGCCAGTAAGACTGGACCGATAAGCTCGATTGCGGTCGCCAGCACTGCTGCCAAGTCGGCAGGCAATAGCGGCACGGCGTATTCGTTTTCGAAGAGATATAAGGTGCTGTCCCAGCTTTGGATTTTCAGCAGACCGGAAATCCAGAACGCATAAGCAACCCAGCAGCGCAGCAGCAAACTGCTCCACGGGGTTAAACTGCCCAGTAACAGACCGCAGCGGCTGCCCCAGCCTTGCGGCTGATAAAACGGCGCTAATAATTTGGCAATCATGTGTGTATGCATGGGTTAGGCATCCGCAAGATAAAAATCGGTTAACAGGCCTTTAAGCAAGCAGCGTTGCAACAGGATAGGCAGGTTTGCATCGGGGTGATCGGTAAGTAAGGTCTCGACGGCTTCACTTAGCGCAGTGCCAACGGCCAACAGCTGTAGAAATTGATATTCCGCCTGATCCAGATAATCGATTTCGACGTGCCGACCCGGACGGTACAGCAGTAAGCGGCAAGCACCGATACGCAAATCGATGTATTCCCGGCCTGCGTCATCGGCCTGGTTACTGGCCCAGATCCGGGCTATCGGATAGTCCGAGGCGATGAAGCGTGCGCTGGGATGCAGTCTGAAAACCAATCGGCCGTAGGCAGCGGGATCGATCTGCGCTAACGCTGCCGCGGACAGTATCGGCGCATCGGCAGCGTGATAGGCTTCGTGCCACAGCCACTCCAACTTGGCGACATCGGCTAAATAAACCAAACCTTGCGCCGCGGCAAACCCGCTTATCAGCTCGGAAAAATGCGCGCCGTATGCCGATAGACACGCCGATTGTGGCGGATAGCTTTTGATGTAAGCAGCGGCCAGCCCGGCAAAAAAGCTATCGCCGACCAGACGGTTTACGACCGGATAGCTGTCGCGCAATGCGGCTGTTAAACCAAGCCGGGTATTATTTCGATAAATAGCCAGCCGTTGCTCGGCACTCAGGCCTATCGACTTGACGCCCGCCGGCACCTGTTGGGATTCTTGCAACACATAGCTGGAAAAATCCCGCTGTAACTCACGCAGCCTGTGCATAAGCCTGCTCCATATAACAATCGGCAGTCGCGGCTTCCGCCACTAATACCGACCAGGGCGGCAGATCGGCATCCCATTCGATCAAGGTTGGACGGCAACCGAAACGTTGTATGGCTGTTTGATAGAGTTGCCAGACCGCTTCGCAGACCGGCGCATTGTGCGTGTCGATCAGAATGCTCTGCCCGCCGAATTGATTGACGGTATGCCCTGCCAGATGAATTTCGCCAACTTTGTCTGCGGCTATGTCGTTTAAATACGCCAGCGCCTGCCAACCATGGTTTACGCAAGACACGTAAAGGTTATTCACGTCTAACAAAATCCCGCAGCCGCAACGCCGGGCAAGTTCGTTGAGAAATTCGCTTTCCGAATAGCTGGAAAAGCCGTATTCCAGATAGCTGGAAGGATTCTCGATCAACAGCGGCCTGCGCAGGTAATCCTGCACCTGCGAGATGCGCGCAGCGACATGGGCCAGTGTTTCGTCGGTATACGGTAACGGCAACAGATCGTTCAAGTACCTGCCGCCGAAGGCACTCCAGCTTAAATGCTCGGACACCAGTCCCGGTTCGATCCGCTGAATCAGATCGCGCAGTTGCCGCAAGTGTTGCCAATTCAACGGGTCGACGGAACCCAACGACATGCCGACCCCATGCAAACTAATCGGATAATCGGCTCGGATGGCTTCCAAGTCGCGTAACGGAATACCGCCGTTGCTGAAGTAGTTTTCGCTATGGACTTCCAACCATCCAGGCCTAACGGGGTTGTTTAAGGCATCCCAATGATGTTGCGAGCGAAGTCCGATTCCGGCTCGCGCCGGAATCGCCGAGCTCACTGTTGCATGTCTAGCGTGTTGCTTAGTGAGAGTCATGTCTTACTCGATTTAATGGTGAAACGGTGTTGTCTATACGCCGCAGAACCTTGTGAGCGGGATGCCGGCAATCACTGCCGGCATGACTACGCACTTTAATGGTTCGCGCGGCCCAGTAACCGGCATCTGTGCCGTTATTTCATGTCCGCCGGCGCTTCCATACTGCCGCCGACGATCCTCTCGCAAGTACCGGCAGGCACGGCGATAAACGCGTCTTTTTGATTGTCGGCAGTGGAGTGTCCGGCACAGGCATTGGAGAGTGTTTTACAGTCGTTCTTGCCGGCTTTGGCTACGCCGTAACATTTCTCCATGTCTTTTTTGTCGGCGGCAAAGGCTGCCGATGGCAAGCCTGACGCCCCTAAAGCAATCAGAGAGGCCAAAGCGGTCGATACAACAGTGTTTACGTTTTTCATCAGTTTTTTCCTAGTCGTTAATTAATTTAGTGGAGCCCACCGATTTGCCGGCAGACGCTTAACTAATGGCAAACGGCATGCCAAAACGCTTTCAAATAAAATATTTAAATAAAAACAAACTCTTATAAATTATCAAGCAAATTCAAGCCGCATCGCGCCCGCCCAAAATCCACCAATAGTTGTGGCTGCCGCGAATAGTTGCGGCTTGGTGTTGTGGCGGCCGCTGGTTAGAATGCTGCTTTACGCAAGCAACCGGGCCACTTCACTCATGCAAACTGTCGATTCGTCGGAACTGACCATACTGCGGGCGTTGGTGGAAGGTACCGTGCAAACCACCGGCGAAGACTTCTTACGGTCTCTGGTGCGGAATCTGTGCATTGCCACCAATGTGGCGAACGGCTTCATTGCCGAATTCACCGTTGATAAAACCCGGATAAGGTCCTTGGCTTATTGGACGCAAGGCGAATTTATCGACAACCAAGAGTGGGAACTGGCGGGGACGCCCTGTGTGGACGTATTGGCCGGCAAGCTGTGTCATTACCCGTCGGACCTTTCAAAGATATTTCCCAAAGAAGAAGGCGTAGAGAGTTATCTTGGCGTACCGCTACAAGATGCCGACGGTCATATCCTCGGGCATTTGGCGATATATGATGAGCGGGCGATGCCCGAAGAACCGAGATTGCTCTATACGTTCAAGATTTTCGCGGCCAGGGCGGCGGCGGAGCTTAATCGGATTCGCATCGAAGAGCTGCGAAAGCAAAGCGAACAGCGCTATAAGGATTTATTCGATGAAGCGCCGATTGCTTATGTGCATGAGGATACCGATACCCGTTTTCTGGCTGCCAACCAGGCCGCCATGCGCATCCTGGGCATTACCCCGGAACAGGTGCCGGGCCTGGTTGGCAGCTCATTCATACCCGATACTTTGGAAGCCCAACAGCGATTACAGCTGGCACTCAAGTCCATCGAAGACGGTACGAATAGTGATGGCGTCGTTCTGGAATTGCGCCGCAGGGATAACGATCAGCCGATTTGGATACAGTGGTGGTCCAAACTCGACCCGAGCCGTCAATACATGCGCACCATGTTTATCGACATTACCGAACGGGTGTTGATGGAACGGGAACAGGCCAGACTGCAAGCGCAAAACCTGTATTTACAGGAAGAAATTAAATCGACGCATAATTTTGACGACATCATAGGCCGCAGTCCGGCGCTGCAATCCTTGTTACACCAAGTCCAACGCGTGGCGCAGACTGACGCCTCGGTATTGATCCAAGGCGAATCGGGTACCGGTAAAGAACTGATCGCCCGCGCCATTCACGCCGCCAGTCCCCGGAAAAACCGGCCCTTGATTAAAGTCAATTGCGCAGCATTGCCTTCCAGCTTGATTGAAAGCGAATTATTCGGTCACGAAAAAGGCGCATTTACCGGCGCTATCAACAAACGTATCGGCCGCTTCGAATTGGCTGAAGGTGGCACGCTGTTCCTGGATGAAGTCGGCGAAATTCCGCTGGATGTGCAGGTCAAATTATTGCGGGTGATTCAGGAACGGGAATTCGAACGGGTGGGCGGGCAAATACCCATCAAGATGGATGTGCGGGTGATTACCGCGACGAATCGGGATTTGCTGACGGAAGTGGCGGAAAAGAATTTTCGCGAAGACCTGTTTTATCGGCTGAATGTGTTTCCACTGCGGACACCGCCGCTACGCGAACGGCTGGAAGATATTCCGCTGTTGGTAAATTTTTTGGTCGGCAAATTCGCGCCGAAAATCGGTAAAAAAATCACCGGGGTCAGCGCCCAATCGATGCAACGTTTGCAGAACTATCGCTGGCCGGGCAATATCCGCGAGCTGGAAAATATCATTGAACGGGCCGTGATTCTGACCGATACGCCGATATTGGACATCGGCCCAGAGCAGTTGCCCGCGGCGGCCGACGCCGGCGTAAAAAGCGCGGCAGCCGAAGACACCAGCCTGGATAGCGTAGCCAAAGAGCATATCCTCAGCGTCCTGGAACAAACCCGCTGGGTCATTGAAGGCCCCAATGGCGCCGCGCAACGCCTCAATTTAAAACCGAGTACCCTGCGTTACCGCATGCAAAAATTGGGGATCACCAAGACCAGTCGCTAGCGATGGCCATTTCGACAAAACGCTATCACCCTGGCCTTTCGGGCTGAGCCGCGTCGGCCTCCAAACAGCAGGAACGCTAAATAGGGCTGATAAAAATCTTGCAACGGTGTATCAGCAACATTTCGGCATCCCCTGCTTGCCGGCAATCCGCAGCTTCGGCTAACGTGCCGCCCGACCGCGAAGGCATAACAGACTTAGAACTTTTTCGGCCACGCACCGACATAAATTGGTTTATATAAACCAGTTCCAATCAATAGAACCGCTAGCATCCTAATTCCCACCGGCAAATAAGGTTGAAATAAGCCGAATTTCCCGGCCTCTCGATCTCACATTGGCTTTGGCAGACTACTTGCTTTGAGTGCTTACCAAGCACGATCAATTGCACAACTCCGGGATCGACCATGCAAACCAAACGTTTCATCCATAGCGCGGCATTCGGCTTACTGGGTGCTATGCTGACTTTCCAGGTCCACGCCCAAAATGTCCCCATATCCCTGGATGAGGCGCTGACGCTGTTTTACCGGCGCAACCTGGATTTGATTGCCGCGCAATACAATATCGACCAATCCCGTGCCGATGCGGTGATTGCCGCAGCGATACCCAATCCGACCCTGGGCGTGCAGATTTCCGAAATCAGCAACCGGCCCAATATGGGCTCCAATGCCACAGGCTGCAATCACGATGTCAACGTCTCCTGCGGCCCTGCCGAATATTTTTCCTTCAGCCAACTAATTGAAGTAGCCGGCAAACGCGGCCTGCGCATCCAAAGCAGTGGTTTCGCCACCCAGGCGGCGGAAAGCGACTTCCGCG
Source organism: Methylomonas fluvii (assembly GCF_014850975.1). Taxonomy (GTDB): domain Bacteria; phylum Pseudomonadota; class Gammaproteobacteria; order Methylococcales; family Methylomonadaceae; genus Methylomonas; species Methylomonas fluvii. The sequence goes on from NZ_JACXST010000002.1 coordinate 1,022,443, forward strand.
ATGCGGTGCGTATCTTCTCCAACATGGTCGAAGACGCCTATTACGACCTGCTGCTGGCGCAAAAGAACCGCTGGTTGGCGCAGGAAATAGTCGATCATTACCAAACCATTGCCAAAGCCAACCAACTGCGGATGAACAGCGGCGATATAGCCGAATCCGATTTTCTGCGGGTCAAAATGGAAGCAATGCGCGCCCAATCGGATCTGGATACCGCGCAAACAGCCGTAGAACAGGCCCAAGCCGCTTTGGCAGTGATCTTGCGCTGGCCGAGCGACGGTCTGCATTTCGAAGCCAAGGAGCAATGGCCGGACATTAAAGACATCGGCCAAAATCTGTCCAAAGACGAGCTGATGAACAAAGCTTTGCAACAGCGACCGGATTTATTGGCCGACAAACAGCGGGCTGCTCAAGCCGAGAAAGAACTGGAATTGGCCAGGCGCCTGAAATACCCGGATGTCACCGTCAATGCTGGCTACGCCCGCGACCCCAGCAATAACGCACTCAATTCGTTTTTTGTCGGCGTCAGCGTGCCGGTGCCGGTGTTCGATCAATATCAAGGCCAATCGGACAAGGCGGCGGTGGCTTTAAACCAAAACCAACTGGCAGTCGAACAAACCGAGCTGAGCATTCGTAACGATGTCGCTAATGCCTTGGCCGTCTGGAATAGCGCGGACAAAATCGTACAGCGTTTTCACAGCGGTTTGCTCGATGACGCGTTGGCGGTACGGAACAGCGCCGAATTAGCCTACAGCAAGGGCGCTACCAGCGTGCTGGATTTTATCGAAGCGCAACGCAGTTATAAAAATGTGATGCACGATTACAGCCAGGCCATGATCAACCGCGCCAATGCCTATTACGATCTGGCTAAAGCCCTGGGCGAGGAAGTCGGTAACGACAATACCGCCAACAAGGCGCAGACACCTACTCAATTACCATAGCAGGCTCGAACGAATAACCGACATGAATACTTCCATACCACCTTTCACCCAAAATTCGCTGGTCTGCTGTTGTGCGCTGGCCGCTATTCTATTATCGGGTTGTTCGGACGCCACCGACCCTAAACCTGCTCCGCCCAAACCACCCACACCCGTCGGCGAAGTGGTCCTGGCGCCGGACTCGCCGAAAAAAGCCTATGTTAAAACCGCGCACTTGACCTTGTCGCAACATCCTTTGCTGGAACCTTTGGCCGGCAAAATCGTGTACGACGAAAGCATGACTTCGCGCATCAGCTCACCCGTCGCCGGTCGTGTTGTCACCGCGCCGATTGCACTGGGCTCGCCGGTGCAGACTGGTTCGACTTTATTGGAACTCGACAGCCCGGATGTCGCCGACGCGGAAGCCGATTTCGCCAAGGCACAAGCAGCAGTCACGCTCGCCAGCCATGCTTTCAATCGGCAACAGGAACTGTACGCCGGCAAAGCCATTTCCCGCAAAGAACTGGAACAGGCGCAGAGCGATTTGAGCAGCGCCCGCAGCGACCTGCAACGCGCTACCGACCGCTTGAAAAACTTGCACTTGTCCGCTCGCCAAGCCGACGGCCGCTTCGCGCTGCGGGCGACACTGCCCGGTATCGTCGTGGAACGCAACGTCAATCCGGGCATGGAAGTACGGCCGGATTTGGACCCCCCTTGTTTGTGGTTTCCGATCTCAAACATTTGACCGTGCTGATGGAGGTGTTTGAAGTCAACATCGGCAAAATCAAACTGGGGCAGCAAGTCGCCGTGTCGGTACCCGCCTACCCCGGCGAGACCTTTCCGGCGACGGTGCAGTACATCGGTCAAGTGCTGGACGAAACCACCCGCACCGTGCAAGTCAGATGCAAATTAGACAATTCGGATGGCCGCTTAATGCCGGGGATGTACGCCACCATCAACGTGGAAAGCACTACGGACGACAAGGCTTTCGTGATTCCATTGACCGCAGTATTTACCGAAGGCGACGCCGATTATGTGTTCATTGCCCTGGATGACAACCGCTACCGCCAGCGCCGGGTCGACATCGGATTGCGTTTGAAAGACCGAGCGGTCGTCACGCAAGGACTGGATGCCAACGAGCAGTTGGTGACAGAAGGTGCGCTAATGCTGCGCGCGGAAGAAGAAGTCGAAACCGAAAGCACCCACCAGCCCTAACGCCTTAACCAGGACACTGACATGATCGAGCGCCTTATCGCGTTTTGTTTGCAACAACGACTGATGGTCATCGGCGCCACGCTGGCGATTGCCGTTTCCGGCATCATCGCCTTCGAAAATCTGCCGGTGCAGGCCTTTCCTGACGTGCAAAACGTCTTTGTGCAAGTGGTCACCCAATTTCCCGGCCAAGCACCGGAGGAAGTGGAAAAACAGATTTCATTGCCGATCGAACGGGAAATGAACGGCTTGCCGCATTTGCTGAATATGCGTTCGGTATCCATCTTCGGCCTGTCGGTGGTGACTCTAACTTTCGACGATAAGGCCGAGGATTATTTCTCACGCCAGCAAGTGCTGGAGCGCCTGCAATATGCCGATATTCCCGACGAAGCCAAACCGCAACTAGGTCCGCTATCCACTGGCGTCGGCGAAATATTGCGTTACGTAATCGATGCCAAAAATCTGCCCTTGATAGAGCAACGGGCCTTGCAGGATTGGGTCATAGAACCGCGCTTGCGCTCGGTCCAAGGCGTCGCCGACGTGGTCGGTTTCGGCGGCGGGGTGAAAGAATATAAAGTTGCCGCCAAGCCGGATCGCTTAAAAAATTATCGCATCGACCTGAACCAGGTGTTTCAGGCGATTGCCGCCAACAACACTAATACCGGCGGCGGCTATATCGAGCACGGCGACGAAGCCTTGGTCGTGCGCGGCACCGGCTTGTTAAAGTCCGCGGAAGAAATCGGCGAAATCGTCGTCACTACCAACGACGGCGTACCGGTACGTATCAAAGACGTGGCCGAGATCAGCGTCGGACCGCAACCGCGTAACGGCATGGTGGGTATGAATCAGCGCGACGATGTGGTGGAAGGCATTGTGTTGTTGATCAAAGGCCGCGATGCGGTCAACGTGCTGGATGGCGTGAAACAGAAAATCAAGGAACTCAACGAGTTTGGTTTACCGCCGGGGGTAAAAATCACGCCGTTCTACGACAGGACCGAGCTGGTGGGCCACACCATCCATACCGTCGAACATAATATGATCGAAGGCGCGGTGTTGATCCTGATTATCCTGCTGGTATTTTTACGGCGCTTTGTCGCGGCGCTGCTGGTGACGCTGATTATCCCGCTCTCCTTGCTGTTCGCGTTCATTTTGGTGGATCTGGGCGGCATTTCTGCTAACCTGATTTCCTTGGGCGCCATCGACTTCGGGATCATCGTTGACGGCGCAGTGGTATTGGTGGAAGCCGTGATGGTGCAAGTCACGCTGGATTTGCAACGCAATGCCGACATTCGCCACCTGCGGCAATCGCTACTCACCACCGCCACCGAAATGGGCCGGCCCATCCTGTTTTCCAAGGCCATTATCATTATCGCCTTCTTGCCGATTTTCACGTTCCAGCGCGTGGAAGCCAAAATATTCTCGCCAATGGCCTATACCCTGAGCTTTGCACTGGTGGCATCCATGCTGTTCAGCCTGACTTTTATGCCGGCGATGCTGACCTATCTCCTGGGCCCTAAGTTGGCCGAGCAACACAATCCGCTGGTACATGCGATGGAACATCGTTACCGTCAAGTGCTGGAGTGGGTGTTACGGCATGGGCGGGCGGTATTTATTAGCGCGATCACCGCGCTGGTGCTGAGCTTCATGTCTGTAAAACTAATCGGCACCGAGTTTATGCCCAAACTCGATGAAGGCAATATCTGGCTGACCATTACCCTGCCGACGCCGGTATCGCTCACCACCGCCAAACAACTGGAACGGCAAGTGCGCGAAACCCTGGAAGCATTTCCGGAAGCCAAAACCATCATCACCCAATTGGGCCGCCCGGAAGACGGCACCGACCCCAAAGGCTTTAACAACCTGGAAGTGCTGATCGATCTGAAGCCCAAGGATACCTGGCGCTATCAGCGTAAAGACGATCTGGTACAAGCCATGGACAAGGCACTGGCAATTTTCCCCGGGATTCTCACCAATTTCTCCCAGGTAATTCAGGACAATGTCGAAGAGGCCATTTCCGGCGTGAAAGGCGAGATTGCCATCAAAATCTTCGGCAGCGATTTACAAACCTTGCAAGACAGAGCCGATCAAGTCACGCATATCCTGGCCGGCATTCAAGGCGCCACGGATGTCGCGGCCGAGCAGCAGGCCGGCTTGGCGCAAGTGATCGTGGACATCGACCGCGCTAAGGTATCGCGTTACGGCATCAATGTCGCCGATGTGGAGCGGGTGATGGAAATCGGCATGGGCGGCAAGGCGGCGTCGCAGTTTTTGGAAGGCGAACGCCGGTTCGACATCACCTTGCGTTACGAGGACAGCGCCCGCAATTCGGTGGCCAATCTGGAAAGTTTGACGGTGCAAACCCCAACCGGCCAACGCATTCCGCTCTCCGAGCTGGCCACCATCAAAATCAACCAAGGTGCGTCCCGTATCAGCCGCGAAGACAATATGCGGCGAATTGCCATCAAATGTAACCTAATTGACCGCGATCAAGGCAGCTTCGTGGCCGAGGCCCAACAAAAAGTCGCTGCGCAAGTCGATTTGCCGCCCGGCTATCACATCGTCTGGAGCGGCCAGTTCGAAAACCAGCAACGGGCGATGAAGCGTCTGGCCATCATCGTGCCGATCAGCTTAGGCTTAATTTTTGTATTGTTGTTTTGGGCGTTCATGTCAGTTAAAAATGCCTTGCTGATCGTGATGAACGTGCCGTTCGCGATGATAGGCGGCTTACTGATTTTATTAGCAACCGGCATTAACTTGAGCGTATCGGCCGCGGTCGGCTTTATTGCCTTATTTGGGATTGCGGTACAGAACGGTGTGATTTTGGTCTCGCAATTGAACAAATTGCGTCGGGACGGCCAGAAACTGCATGATGCCATCGTCAACGGCTCCGTAAGCCGCTTACGGCCGGTGGTGATGACCGCCTTGATGGCGATGCTGGGCTTGTTTCCGGCCGCGCTGTCCACCAGCGTGGGTTCGGAAACCGCCAAACCGTTTGCCATCGTCATTATCGGCGGCTTGATCACCGCTACGATTTTGACCTTAACCCTGCTACCCGCGCTATACCGCTATTTTGCCGAACCTGACGAGCTTTAGGGGACTACTATGAAAGAAATTCGCGCCTACGTGCAGCCGCACAAGCTCAGCCAGATCACGATGGCATTACTGGAAATACCGGGTTTTCCGGGGATGTCGATCATGGATTGCGAAGGTTTCGGTCGCGAGCGCACTGAGCACAGCCAAGATTACAAGCCGTTTCTCTTGAAAAAACGCCTGGAGATCTTCGCACCCGACGACTTGGTGGAGATTATTTTCGAGACTATCCTGCGCACGGCCCATAGCGGGCACCATGGCGACGGCAAGGTGTATATCCTCGACGCGCAAGAAGGTGGCCGGGTCAGCAGCGGCGAACGGGATAAGGATTTGGGCTGAACCCCATGAGCCAGCAATCTCTCTCGGCATTTTTCTACGGCACACTGCTGGCACTAACGCTTAGTTTTGCCAACGCGGAAGCCGAGGAATCACAGTCTGCTGCCGAAGACGGAAATTTTTCGTTTATGCAGTTGCTGGCGGATCATGACTGGCACGATATGGCCGAGGAACGCTGGAATGCCTACGGCCAAGCTACCTACATTTCCAGCTGGAAACCGGCCTTCCCTGCTCAATACACCAATCTGAATGGCACTCCTCACTCGTTGCTGCCCAATGCCGAGCGCAGTTTCACCGGCACTGTCACCGCTTACTTTGGCCTAAAGGCCTGGCAAGGTGGCGAAATCTATCTGGCCCCGGAAATGATTTCCGAACTGCCCTTATCGGATTTAAAAGGTCTGGGCGGCAGCATCCAAAACTTTGAGTTGCAAAAGTCCGGTTCGGTCAGCGCCACTTGGTATAAATCGCGTTTCTACTTAAAGCAGACCTTTAATCTGGGCGGCGACAGCCATGCGGTCAGCTCCGGCCCGCTGCAATTGGCAGGCAGCGCCGACAGTCGGCGCTTGGTGATCACCGGCGGCAACCTTAGTGTCCTGGATATTTTCGATAAAAACAGCTACGCCGCCGACTTGCGCCAGCAGTTTCTGAACATGGCCTTTCTAACCAATGCCGCATACGATTTTGCCGCCGACGCCCGGGGCTACAGCGTCGGTCTGGCGGCCGAATATTATTTCGACGACTGGACCTTCCGCCTCGGCCGCTTCGCCACGCCGCAAAACCCCAACGACTTGCCGTTGGATTTTCGGCTGTTTAAATATTACGGCGATCAAATGGAAATCGAGCATCGCCACAGCCTATTTAAACAGCCGGGTGCGGTCAGGCTATTGGCCTACCGGAACCGGGAACGGATGGGTCGTTGGGACGATGCCATCGCTGCCTACCAAGCCAATCCCGCGCAAAACGCCGCCAATTGCACAAGCTTCAATTACGACTCTGAGAACAGCAACGCCCCGGATCTGTGCTGGGTACGCAAAGCCAACATCAAAACCGGCATAGGCATTAATCTGGAACAACAGGTAATCGACGGCGTCGGGGTGTTTTTACGCGGGATGTATAGTGATGGTAAAACCGAAGTGTATTCCTAGACCTCCGCGGATCGCTCACTATCGTTCGGCACCTTAATCGGCGGCGACAGTTGGGGCCGGCATTACGACGCACTCGGTATCGGGTATGCAAGCAGCTGGATTTCCGCCGGGCATGTCGCGTATTTACGCCTGGGCGGGGTGGACGGTTTTATCGGCGACGGCAATCTGCGTTACCGGCCCGAACAAGTGGTGGATATTTATTACAAACTGCGCCTGCTGCCTTCGGCCTGGATGACCCTGGATTATCAACACATCGCCAATCCCGCCTACAACGCGGATCGCGGACCGGTTGATGTGTATGGCGTCAGAGCGCATTTTGAGTTCTAGGCAAAAATTCAGGAGTTCCCATGCAAGCCTCTTTAAAGCATCTAAGCATTTGTCTGCTGTTAATGCTTACTCCGGACATTAGCGTCGCGGAACAATCTTTGGCAATTGCCGAGGGCGAACGCTTGCTGGTGCTGGCGCCGCATCCCGACGACGAAAGTTTAAGCGCTGCCGGACTCAGCCAACAGGTTCTCGCTCAAGGCGGCACGGTGCGCAGCACAGTCGTCACCGCCGGCGATGCTTACGTCGGCGCGGTGATGCTGGACAGCGGTAAACGCAACCCGTCGGCAGCGGATTATCTGGACTTTGGCGAAAAGCGGCTGGAAGAGTCGCGGCGCGCAGCCCAGCTACTCGGCAATGGCTTTATCCATCTGGATTTACTCGGATTCTCGGATGGCAGCATCTATTCGGCGTTGATCTCGCATTGGCGGCGTAATCAGCCGATGCGATCCGAATATACCGGCTTTGACCACGTCCCCTACCGGGAAGCCGAAGACCGGGGACTGGCCCAAGACGGCCATGACCTGCTCAACGAGCTGGTAGCCATTCTGCGCGATACCAATCCGACAATTATCGCCTTCCCGGATGTGATGGAAAACGATTCTGACCATGCCGGTCTGGGCATGTTTACCTTACTGGCCGTCCATCAGTGGCTATTGGAAGGCCCCACTCCGCACCCACAACCCAAATTACTGGCCTATCTGATTCACTGGCAAGCCGGCTGGCCGACCGGCTCCAATTGGGGCATTCCACAGGACTGGAGCGATCAACCGCTGGTATTGCCCGCTGATTTGCCGCTGCGCGGCCATAGCCGGGCTTGCGTCAATCTATCGCCTGCGCAAATCAACTTAAAGCGGGCTGCGCTGGCCGAATACAAAACCCAACAACGCATCATGGGCGACTTTTTATCGGCCTTCGTGCGCAGCAGCGAGTGCTTTACGCTACTGAAGCCCAACGACGGTAATCGTATCGAACAGGTTTTGGCGCATTGGCGGCAGGTACGCAAGACATTTGATAATCATCCCTTGAGTCGGCGTAAAATTTGAACGGACCTGCCCGCAAACTGGCGCTACGCTTGGCCGTCAACAACCTGAGATCTCGAATATGCTAAAACTTTTGCTACGTCCGGTCATTTTCGTCACGATCGTGATGAGCATATTGGTGATAGGCGAACTGCTGGCCATTGGCCGCCTGACCTGGCGCAATCATCAACGCATCCAGACCATAGAAACCGACATCGGCAAAGGCCACCACCTGGAAGAAACAATCTTCGAATTGCTGGAGCTGCAATCGCAACTGGCCTTGCATCGCAGCAATCCTGACCTGTCCGCCGAACACCTTAATGACATACAAGACCGCCTGCTGGATTTGCTGCAAGCCCACAACAACGGCACTGACTTCACGATCTCGGTAGATTTGAACACCTTGCAAGCCAAATTCGCCGCCGCCAGCAACGGCGACCCGCAGGCGCTGATCGATTCCGTGAATATGATCCGGCAAGTCCTGGATCGGCAAACCAACGAAGAAGAGAAAATGCTGATCGGCGTTGAGGACGACAGCCAGTTGGAACTGCAACTTGCGGTCATTTTGCCGCTGCTGCTGTTTTGGATAGGCCATTATTTTTTTCGCAACAATGTATTGGAGCCGCTGGATGCGCTACGCGATTTATTGTCCGGCCTGGCGGAAGGCGTTAAGCAGCCGATCACCCGCGAAACGGCCGATCCAATTTTGCGCGACTTGTTCGACCGCTACAATCACTTGGTCGAGCACTTGATCGAACTGGAACAGGAGCATCTGCATTACACCAATCGCCTGGAGCAGCAAGTGCGGCAGACCAGTCACGCTTTACTCGAACAAAGCCAGCGCCTGGCTAAAGCAGAGCGCTTGGCAGCCTTGACCGAAATGGCCGCCAGCACCGCCCACGAATTGCGCAATCCGCTGGCGATTATTCAATTTGCGCTGGAAAATTTGTTGTCCGAAGCCATCGCCCCGGACCTGCGCCAACGTATCGGTCTATTACATAGCGAAGTGCAACGCTTGACCAACCACCTGAATGACCTGCTGAGCTCGGCGCGCCATGGCAATAAAATTGCCCAGCCTACCGATGTGAATGCAGTGGTCAACGACTTGATCACGCTATTCAAATACCAAGCCACCGATAAAATCCAATTTACGGTGCAGGGAAAAGCCGACAGTTCCTTGATGCTGCCGGAAATCGAATTCCGCCAAGCACTGTTAAATTTGTTGCAAAACGCTGTGCAAGCCATCGGCAACCGCAACGGTAGCGTAGAGGTACATATTGCCCAAGATGCCCAACACCTCTCGGTGACGGTGATTGATAGCGGCGACGGCTTCGATGAGGCCTTTTTGCGGCAAGGCATTCGTCCGTTTGTCAGCTTGAAGGAAAAAGGCAGCGGCTTAGGGCTGGTGATGGTGCAACGCTTCGCCAAAGACTTGAGCGGCCAACTCAAACTCGACAACGATGCCGCCGGCCACGGCCGAGCAAGCCTGAGCTTACCTTTGACTTGAAACGACACCCCCGAACAAATTCCAGCAATGCGCCGGCGAATACCCGTCAGTCGCATACAATGCCGTAACTCGCAAACCAGCCATAACCATGATGACCAATACCCTGTTAATTATCGAAGATGAAGCCCTGTTAGCCTCCGAATTGGCGCGTTACTTTAGCAAGGGTGGCTGGGAAGTCAGCATTGCCCACTCCCTGCAACAAGCCGAACAGTTTCTCAGCGGACAAGCGCTGGACCCGCTGGTGGTGTTATCGGACATGAACCTGCCGGACGGGAACGCCCTGGATTTGCTGGAAAAACTCAAACCGGAAATCGGCAGCAGCGAATGGGTGTTTCTGACTGGCTACGGCAGCGTTGCGGATTCGGTGCGCGCGGTGCGCCTGGGGGCTTACGACTTTATCGAAAAACCTTGTTCGCTGGACCGGTTGAATCTGTTAGTGGAAGGCGCAGCCCGCAGCGCCCGGGCGCAACGCCGCCTGGAACAACAAACCGCATCGCAAAACCATCAATACAGCATCGACAGCTTGATCGGCTCCAGCCCGGCTATGAACCAGTTGCGGGCCATGCTGAAACAAATCGCCAACGTGCCGTTCTCCAGCCTGATCGTCAGCGGTGAAACCGGCACCGGCAAAGGCATGATCGCCCGGATTCTGCACTATTCCGGCAGCCGCGCCGCTGCACCGCTGGTGGAAATCAACTGCGCCGCCCTGCCCCGCGAATTATTGGAAGCCGAATTATTCGGTTACGAAGCCGGCGCCTTTACCGGCGCGAAAAAACGCCATCGCGGCCTGTTTGAGCAGGCGCACACCGGCACGCTGTTTCTGGACGAAATCGGCGAAATGGACCTGGACTTGCAAAGCAAGCTGTTAAAAGCCGTGGAAGATCTACGCATCCGCCGGGTCGGCGGCGAAGCCGAGATCAGCATTGACGTGCAAATCATCGCCGCCACCAACCTGGACTTGGTGGAAAAAGTAGCTGAAGGCTTATTCCGCCGCGATTTGTACCATCGTTTAAACGTGATCAATATCCGCATGCCGGCCCTGCGCGAACATAAGCAGGATTTGGATCAATTGGTGCCGCAATTTATCGGCGAATGCAATCGCAAATCGGCCAAGGCGGTCAGCCACATTCCGGAGCAAGCCTGGCAGATGCTGAAAAGCTACGATTGGCCCGGCAATATCCGTGAATTGCACAATGTACTGGAGAGGTGCGTATTGCTGTCCAACGATCATAATTTGCCGGTGGAATGGTTGCAGTTACAAGCCCCGCAAGCGACGACCGCCACGCACAACGCCAAAGTCAATCAGGAAGGCGTATTCATCCCGCTGGACGGCAGCATCAGCCTGCACGAAATGGAAAAATTCATCATTCAGGAAGCCCTGAACCGCAACGACGCCAACGTCACCGGCGCGGCCCGCATGCTGGGCACCACCCGCGAAACTCTGCGCTACCGGGTACAGAAATATCATCTTAAATGTAAGTTTTAAGCGGAACAGATGTTGGCTGGCTGATACGCGAGGGATTTATCTCGGGCAAAAAAAATGCGCTCTGCCTGTCCAAAGAACTTCGACCAAGTAGAGCGCCACGTCCACACATGAGAACAGGTAGGAGTAACAACACAAGCTAAGTGTTGCAAAGTTGATGCCAAATAGCCTATTCCTTGATTTTCCTGGATTTAGAGAGTTATCAGCCGACTTAGAGCCGGTAAATTTGCACCAGACACAACCAAAATCCGGCTGTTTTGCACCAGGATGGTTCAATTGACGAGTCAAAGCCGATGATTCTCCTCATGAATCGCAGCATTCGATAAATTTTGTGGATCGTTCTCGCTCGGAACTCAACGATTGTACAAAATTACGCCAATCAACGAGCTCCCGGCGAGAATGATCGAGAAAAAAGCTCGGCGGTTTAAACGAAGAACCTCATCGTTCTACAAAAGTTGCCAATCGCTCACGCTCGGAACTCAACGATTGCACAAAATTACACCAATGAACGAGCTCGCGGCGAGAATGGCTGAGTTATTTTGGAGATCCGTGGAGAAAAAGGCTCGACGCTTTTAGCAGAAAGCCTGGATAACCAAGTAGGGTTTCCCGCCAACGAATTCGAACAACCAAGCCACCAAAGTCCGACATCTGGCGCTCAAACAATCAAACCGCGTAGGTACAAAAACTGTGTCCACCCTCGGCTTTATTGAAGCTTCCTTTTAAGGTACTTTTGAGCTGGAATTTCAATATAACGATAGGTTATAAATGAGAGCACGAATATTATGAACATCAAAGAAAAATACTTTAATATTGAAACATTCATAGGACTATAGTTACTTGACAGCGCGCCAAAAACATAAACACCATAAAACAAGTATGCCTTATAAATAATCCAATGATTGAGGTAAATCGAATAAGACAGCGTACCAAGAAGTACAAATATTCGTGTATTTAACAGTTTCGCTAGGAAGCCACAATCACTCGCTGTTGAATACAATAACAAGCCAAAGGAAACAATAACCACCGAGTGGCTCAAGCTAAAATGCATCGCAAACAATACGCCACTCCCGCCTATTAACTGCAAGCTCGTAGCAACCCCATAGTCAGTAACCGGCATTTCCTTATATACTATAAAAATAAAAATACCCAACATAAAGCCTGCAAAACAACGAATAACAACAAAACCGTCTTTCTCACCATAATATATTAAATACAACGCGATAGATAAACCAACAACTATCATGCCAACAAAAAATATATTGAACCGTAGCCATTTTATTATAAAAGGAAACACTAAATAGCAAGCCATCTCCGTACTAATACTCCAGGCAGGACTGTTCAAGGGTGCCAAGGTCAAATCAGATAAGCTCCAGCCCTGAATTAAAAGCAAACTCGCAATTAAGCTTTCAAAACTTACACCAGGCATACCAACCACTTCACGCCGATAAAAGTAAAAAGAGAACTCTAAAAAAAGGTATAAAATAAGTGTAAAAAGATGAAGAGGATAAACTCTAGAAAAGCGTGCAACGTAAAAAGATTTAATCAAACTACTCTTATAATCATACAAAAACAATGAAGCGTATACATACGAAATAATATACCCGCTCAAAATAAAAAAGAAATCTACCCATAAGTACCCCATACTAAAAAAAGACGTTACCGAATCAAGAGCCACACCTTTATCGTAAGATATTTCCCTAATATGAAAAAACACAACCAATACCGCAGCAACCCCTCTCAGAGAGTGATGAGAAACAATAGTTTTTCGATACCGATTATCCATTCTTAAATAAGCACCTTACAAAAAGTTAACATGTATTTTTAGCCAAACCCATGTCCAATTTCATCTATAGCGTTTTCAACGCTCATCGGGAGTAAATATTTTGCAAGGCAGGCATTCATATTTGATTTTATATCATAGTAATTCATTCCGGTTTAGCTCTGGGCTGTAGGACGACCAACAAATCCCAATACGCTTTTGTTTTCTTGGCGTTGTGAATCGATGCGTTATCCAAAATCGCCACCAAGGGCTTGTTAAAACCTTCGATCAAGGCCACCAGAAAACCAAAGAACCAGAAATATTCACTTAATGCCACAGTTTAATCAGCATGGCCCGGTCGGATGAAAGTAAATGACTTATGACATCCATCCACTGCGCGTGCGTGGCGCTCACTGTATGAACATCACCGCTTTTCGCCCAAGCAGAATGATTCGGCGGTTGTGGCGCAAATCCGGCGGCATCCCCGTAGGCCAACTCGATGTATCCGGCTTCCGTATTCGGCAATTTACGACGTTTTATAGGGCGCGTTTACAATGGCGTAATGGGCCACATGATTTAATGCCAACATACGGCGCAATACGGCTACGCCTATTGACGTCCTACGAATTGCGCCTTACGGCCTCGTTCTTAAACTTACCCCGGATTACAACCATGAGAAAATTGGTTTTTAGTACACTACTGGTCGCCATCACCCAGTTTAGCCACGCCAAGCCTCCGGAAGCCCGCTCCCTGCCACTGGAGCAGATCAGTATCGAACACATCGACCTTCAAGGCCAGATCCGGACCTGGAAACTGAATAAGGTGTGTATCGACCAGCAAGCTTACCTACTGCTGATGAAAGGTTTGACCGAACCGATCAGCATCTCGCCGTCCTTCAAAGACGGGAAACCGGAGCAATGCCGGGTTGCAGACTAAAACCGGAAATGATTTAAGGCCAAAATACGGCGCAATACGGCTACGCCTATTGACGCCCTACGAATTGCGCTTTCAGGCCTTTGGGTTTGGAACAGTTTTGCTCCCGTATGCCGCGCCGAGCACCGGAGCTTTTGAACGGATCAGCCCTTTAGGGGCGCCGCAGGGATGCGGCGCGTTGCCGAAGGGGCAGGAAGCCCCTTTCGGCAACCCCGTTCAAAAGCGAGGAGCGCAGGGAATAAGCGGCATCCGGGTGTCTTTTCTTTTGGATACTTTTCTTTGGACAAGCAAAGAAAAGTATCTCGGCTGTCGGGCCGAGACCCGACATTAAAATAAGCCGTGGCATATTCCAAAACATGCGTACGATTACGCTATCGCTAATCGTACCTACGCGGGCTGAGCTGCATCTTCCAGGCTGAACCCTAATGCAAGCACAGAATCGTTACTAATCCTTTGATTCTCCTCAATGGGAAGATCGTACTTTTCTGTAAGTTCATTGAGATGGAGAAAATTGAGCATTATGATTTCGGCAAGCGGTTTTGTTTCGTACTCAATTTTTAATTTGTTTTTATTTGTTTTATCAACTTCTACGCTAATGACATTAGTTAAGCAAGTTAGAAGCCACGTAAGAGTTGTGTTATTTTCTGGATTTGCACAAAAAAAGAACCAATATTTTATTTTTGGTTCAGCTTTTTTCGCCCATCTCCTAACTTCTCTGATTTCCCATAACTCCCTTTTATCGAAGAAATATCCTTCTACAGAAACAACTATCTTACCTTGAAGGCGGATTGATAGCTCATCATTAGAAAGAATACGTTTAATAAACTCCGCCAATGGCTTTACATTGAGCGACTCAATATCTTTCCGTGATACCGAGTAATGAACGTAATCGGCCACCTTTAGAGCTTTAATCATTTCCCAGTGCTCACTTGCTTTGCCTAAAAAATCAACCGGATCACCAACAAGCTCTAAGAGTGCATCCTTACTATGAGACGAAAATTTGTTTCGTCTAGGAATATTAATTTTCCAGTTTTTATCAGTCTTTTCTGTTTTTTCTATTAAAAATTGATCCCAGTAGCATTCCCTGCTTTCTGGGTCACAGATTATTATGATTACTGGAAAAGGTGCGTTGCAGTAATAATTTAGATGCTTGTTTTCTCCATAAAAAGTAAATCCGGTTTTGGTCTTTGTCTTGAAAAACGATTCTCCGCATTTTATTTGGGCCGCAATAACCTGACCCGTGACAGATCCATTTTCAGTAACAATCTCAATGTATGCATCTATTCCAAAATCATATTCCCCATTATTTCGCTTGAATATGAACTTCATATCGTCATTTACAACTTTGGATACCAAATTCACCCCTATATCCCCTGTGTTACTTGAGCGTAAATAGGTAGGAAATATATTACTCATAATTTTATTGCTCGCAAATCCTAACAGGGAATAAAAAGCTTCTGAATATCATCCCAACAATCTCCCTACACCACTAACCTCGGCACCGCCGACAACAACTTCTGAGTATACGGATGCTCCGGCGCCCCACAAACTTTCGCAGTCAAACCTTCCTCCACAATCGTCCCCTTATACATCACCACAGTCCGATCACTCAAATACTCCACCACCCCAATGTTATGCGTAATAAACAACAAGGTTAGATTCCGCCGCCGACGAATATCCAGCAGCAATTGCAGAATTTCCGCCTGCACCGACACGTCCAGCGCACTGGTAATTTCGTCGCACACCACAAACTCCGGATTCAAGGCCAAAGCCCGCGCCAAGCCGATCCGTTGCCGCTGGCCGCCGGAAAATTCGTGCGGGTAGCGCCAAAGTGATTCGCGACTGAGTTGCATGTCTTCCAGCAGTTGCCCGGCCAGTTCGATGCGCTGTTCATGACTGGCACCGATGCCATGCACCTTCATCGGTTCGGTCAGCGTGGTTTCCACTAGCAAACGCGGATTGAGCGAGGATTGCGGGTCTTGAAAGGCGATCTGCATCTTGCGGCGCAGCGGCCGCAGTTCTCGGGCGGACAAGCCGGTGAGTTCTTGACCGTCGATGCGGATGCTGCCGGCAGTCGGCAGTTCCAGTTGCAATACCGCTCGCCCCAACGTGGTCTTGCCGCAGCCGGACTCGCCGACCAAGGCGACGATTTCGCCGCGCGGAATATCCAGCGATACCTCGTCCACGGCTTTGACGTAATCGACTGTTTGCCGGAATACCCCCTTCTTGATGGGAAACCAGACTTTCAAATCGCGGATTTGGATTAAGTTATCGACTTCCGCTTCACCCTGGGCGGCATTTTGGCTGGCCTGCCGCCGCAAACCAACACGATTCAAAACCGACAATAAGCGCCTATCACTATCGCTCAGGTTCTCGTCATCCGCCAACGCCGGCGGCAGATCGACGACTTCCGGAACTGAAGGATTGGCACCAACTGCCGCCCTGCCCGGCTTAGCCAGATTCTCCGGCACGGCGGCCAGCAATTGTTGGGTATAGGGATGCTGCGGCGTGCGCAACACGGTTTGGCAGGCACCAACTTCCACCAATTTGCCTTGCTGCATCACCCCCACCCAATGCGCCATCTGCGCCACCACACCAAAATCGTGGGTGATGAACAACATGCTCATACCGGTGTCGTCCTGAAGCTTGCGCATCAGGCGCAGAATCTCGGCTTGCACCGTAACATCCAGGGCCGTGGTCGGTTCGTCGGCGATCAGCAATTGCGGCTCGCAAGCCAGGGCCATGGCGATCATCACCCGTTGCCGTTGACCGCCGGAGAGTTGATGCGGATAGTCACGAAAGCGGCTGGCAGCATTGGGAATTTGCACTTGTTCCAATGCCTTGATAGTACGCTCGGTGGCTTCCGCATCGTCCATATCGGGATGGTGCAATTGCAGGGCTTCGGTGATTTGCTCGCCGATGCTCATCACCGGGTTCAAGGAGGTCATCGGCTCCTGAAATATCATCGCGATTTTTAAGCCGCGCACCGCGCGGATGCCCGGATCGTCCAGGGTTAACAAATCCTGGCCGTTCAACAAAATCTCGCCGCTGGGGTGCGAAGCTACCCCATCCGGCAATAAACGGATCACCGACAAAGCGCTGACCGATTTGCCGCTGCCCGACTCGCCGACCAAGCAAAAGGTTTGGCCTTTGGGAATGCTGAAACTGATGTCGTCCACCGCTTTGACTTCACCGCCGCCGGACCTCAGATAAGTGCGCAGGTTGCGGACTTCCAACAAGGGCTGGCTCATGATTTGACCCCAGCCTTGTCGGACAAGCGCGGATCGATGGCATCACGAAACGCTTCGCCGATCAGGTTGTAGGCAAACACCGTCATAAAGATCGAGCCGCCGGGAAACACCGCCATCCACCAGTTAAAGGTCGAGGATTTAACAGCCTGATCCAGCATCGCCCCCCAGGATGGCGCATCGACCACACCCAAACCGAGAAAGCTTAGTGTCGCTTCGGATAGAATCGCCCCGGCCACCCCGAAACTAACGGCTACCAGTAAGGGTGCGACGCCGTTTGGCAGCATGTGCCTAAATAAGATAGAGGTGAGAGGCAAACCGCTAGCTACCGCTGCTTGCACGTAATCCTGTTTGCGCAGTTTCAAAAACTCCTGGCGCACATAACGTGCGTAGCCAGACCAGCCGGTCACGCCGATGATCACCATCATCATGTACAAGCTACGGCCGAAGAAGGCCACGAAGGTCAGCAGTAAAAACAACGTCGGAATATCTTCGAAGATTTCCACCAGCCGCATGCCCAGCATGTCGACGACGCCGGAGAAATAGCCCATCAAGCCGCCGACGACGATACCGATGGCCAAGGCGATGCCAGAAGCTATCAGACCGATGCTCAAGGAAATCCGGCAGGCGTGGATCATCCGGCTTAACACGTCGGCACCGTTCTCTTCGGTGCCCATCAGATGGGTATGGCCTTCTGTGGCGAACGGCGCTTCCAGGCCTTTGCTGCCCAAATCCCGCAGATAATCGACCGGCGCATACGGTATCGGCGGCATGAGCTTCCAATCCACTTGCATATAAGCGGGGCCGCGGAAGTCGTCGTAGATCACCAACACCGGCGGTTTGACGAAGCTGTTGACCAACAGCGCGGCTAACGCACTACCCAGCAAAAACAACAAAACCTGTTTACCGCCGTCGATGTTTAGCCGGTAAACCGCCAGAGCAATGAAAAAGCTGGCCAAGATCCAGGCGTCTTCCACGGACAAATATTGCAATACCGGCGCGGAAATAGCCCCGCCTTTGCTCATCAGCAAGGGCATGGAGTTGGCGAGAAACGGCGCAAACACCGCGCAAAACACTAACAAGGCGACCCAAGCCAAGCCCAGCTTGACGCCAACGCCGGCCAGGGTTTTGCGCCAGATGCGCGCAGAAAAAGATTCGCGGCTGATCACGGGCTTAGTCATAACTCACCCGCGGATCGGCCAGGGTGTAACAGAAATCGGCAATCAGATAGCCGATCAGGGTCAGAAAGCCGCTGATCCAGGTAATCGACAACACCAACTCGCGGTCGCGGCCTTTCACCGCTTCCACCGCCAACTGGCCCATGCCGTTGATACTGAAGATATTCTCGACGATCAAGGAGCCGGCCAGCAAACTGGGTAACAAACCGGCCGAGACGGTAATCAAGGGCAATAAACTATTGCGGAATACGTGTTTCCACAACACGTCGTTTTCGGCCAAGCCCTTGGCGCGGGCGGTGCGGGCGTAATCGGCGTGCAGGTTTTCCAAAATGGAGGTGCGGGTCAGTTTGGTTAATGCCGCAAAGCCGCCGTAGGACAAGCAGATCACCGGCAAGATCAGATGCCAGATTCTATCCAACAAGAAACCTCGGATAAATCCGCTCTCTTCCCAATGCGGCAGGAACGGCATGTCCTGCGCCTCCCGACTGCTGATGCCGGCGGTGGGGAACCATTGAAAATATTGGACGTTGGCAAAAAAACCCAGCAACAAAACGCCGGCCAACATGGTCGGAATCGACCACAAGGCCAACATCGACATACCGGCGCCGACATCGAAAGCGCTACCGCGCTGGGTGGCGGCTTTCATGCCGACCATGATGGCGATGATGTAGGTAAACGGCAGTGTTACCAGATTGAGTAGCAAGGTAATCGGGATGCGCTCGGCCAGAATATCCGAAACGGGCCGGCCGTATTGAAAACTGGTGCCCAGATCCATGCCCTTGCTGAAGGAAAATTCACCGTGCTGGCCTTCAGCATCGGTGACGAAACCAATCGGCGAGACATTATTCAGCCAGCGCAGATATTGCACCGGGGCTGGCTGGTCCAGGCCGTAGCGTTTGTTGTAATAGTCCAGCAAGGCCTGTTTTTCCTGCGGCTTCATGTCCATGCCGCCGATTAAAGTCTGGGCGCTGATGCCGCCCGGCGACATGGCCATGACGCTGAACACCAACACGGTGATACCCAGCAAGGTGGGGATCATCAGCAGCAAACGCCGCAGCAGATAGGTCAACATCGACGGATCCTTGGCCTATTGGGTGTATTTTTGCTGCGCCAGCGGCACGTAGTTTTCTAGCGGCAGGGAGCCGAAGTTCAAACCCAGTTTGGTCATTTGCAAGTTATGAATGCGCTTGTCGACGAACAACAGGCTCTTACGGCGCATCAAGAAGGTATAGGGCTGGTCTTCGTAGAGAATGTGCTCGGCTTGCTGCCACAGCGGCATGCGTTTGCTTTCATCGACAGTGCGGCGGGCATCGTCGATGAGCTTATCCAAAGCCGGGTTCTTGTACCCGATAAAATTATCGCCCTTACTCACCGCCTGAGAACTATGAAATATCTGATACAAATCGGTTTCGATACCGCTGGTCCAACCCAGGGTAATGGCGTCGAAATCTTTTTTATCCAGATTCTCCAACATCACCGGCCATTCCTGAGGAGTTGGAATCAGTTTGACGCCAGCGCGGGCGTACAAGTCTTTCAACAGCAACACCAGGCGTTTGGTGTCCTCGTTGGCTTGAAAGTAGGTCAGTTTAAATTCAAAGGGCGCGCCGGCCTTGTCTTCTAAAACGCCGTCGCCATTTTTATCCTGGTAACCGGCTTCTTTCAGCAAGGCTTTGGCTTTTTCCAAATCGGCTTGATAGGGCTGCAAAGCCACATCATGCTGCTTGCTGGTTTTACTGAACGGACTCACCGCAGGCTCGGCGTAATCCAACATCACATCTTTTATCACCCGACTGACATCGGTCAGATAAGTCATGGCTTGCCGCACCCGCTTGTCGGCGAAGCGAGTCGGCTTGCCGCCGCGTTCCTGATTCCAGCCTATCCAACTGTACCCAACCACTGGCGGCATGTATTCGAAATTTTGGCTCTTGGCCTGAATTTGCGGGTCTTTTTTCAGCTCCTGGTATTCGACTGGCCGCGCTGAGTAAGAGTCGATATCGCCATTGCGAAAGGTAGTTAAGCGGGCGCTATCGTTTTGAATGATTTTCCACAGAATCCGATGGTAAGACGGTTGCACGTCACCCCAGTAACGCTCGTTACGCACCAGCTCGATGTTGCCTTTGTCCGGCGTCCAGTTTTTCGGATCGTTTAATCGATAAGGACCGCTGCCTAATAACAGACCTTTGGATTCATTGAATTTTTGCGGCTCTTTTAAATAAGGCTCGTAAAAATGCTTGGGCAGGATGCCGATGCCACCGGCCAGCGACAAGGCTTCGAAATACGGCTCTTTGAAGGTAAACACCACTTCGTATTTGCCGTTGGCTTTGACGCTGGCGATTTTTTCCAAATACGCCCGTTCCCGAGGCGCTTGAATCGCGTCGGTCATAATGAAATTGAAACTGAATACCACATCATCGGCGGTCAGCGGTTGGCCGTCGGAGAAACTGACGTCTTCGCGCATCCGGAAAGTAATCACCAACCCGTCTTCGCTGATGGTCCAATCTTTGGCGACCAGGCCCTCCCATTCCAAAGTATCGGGGTTGCGGGTGATCAGGCTCTCCAGCACATAGCTTTGTACGTTGGAGGCGTAGGCATCGCTGGACACCAGCGGCGTGATGGTCTTGAGGTTGGTGCCGAACGCTTCGACGCTCCAGTCGCCCTGGGCGTAATCCGGCTGGCGACTGGCGGCATAAGCGCGTTGAAACGCTTGAGCCACTTCGCCGCTTGAAGTCGAATTTGCTGGGGCGTTTGCGGCAATTGCGCCAGAGGCGATGGCGCTTCGCAGTTCGCGCATATCCTTGGCTTGCTCCGACAGCGCGGTTTGCATCTCGCTCAATTTCAGCCATTGCCGGTCGATTTGATACATCGCCAACACGATCAGCACAATGGTCAAACTGAGCAGCGAATAGAGAATCCAGTCTCGGGTAGTGGATGGTGTTTGCATTTGTCCAGTGTTTCGCAGAAATTAAACAGAAACTTCAGCGACGCTTTTGCTTGATGGCCAGAGCCATCTGAATCGCTTCTGGGGCTTATCGATAACGCCGCCTTTGCAAAAACGTCAGGTGTCCTTACTTTTTAACCCAGTGGGTCGCCGCCGCGCTAGCCACCGGGGTACATCTTTATAGCAAATTGGTGATTGGTGCCTCGGGATTGACGTCGGCATCGTAATCCACGCCGTCCACCTCGAAACCAAACAACTTTAGAAATTCGTGTTTGTAACCGGCAAAATCGCTCAATTCGTTGATATTGTCGTTGTTGATTTGTTCCCACAAAGCGTTGACTTTATCTTGCACTTGCGGCTGCAACTCTTTTAAATCGGCGCGCAGGCGACCGGTATCGTCCAGGATAGGAGTGGCACCGTACAGACTATCGCGGAACAAGCCATTTACCTGCTCGATGCAACCTTCGTGAGTACCCTCGGCCTTCATGGTTTTGAATAGCAAGGCCAGATACAAAGGCATAACCGGAATTGCCGCGCTGGCTTGAGTGACTACGGCTTTGAGCACTGATACGCGCGCGTCCCCGCCTAGAGTCGCTAATTTATTGCGAATATCGATGACGCGTTTATCCAAGTCTTTTTTGGCCGCACCAATGGTGCCGTCCCAATAAATATCCCAGGTGATTTTTTCGCCCAGATAAGTGTATGCGGTGGTTTTGGCGCCTTCCGCCAAGACGTCGGCGTCGGCCAGCGCATCGATCCACATTTGCCAGTCTTCTCCGCCCATAACGGCCACGGTATTTTCAATTTCTTCCGGCGTAGCGGCCGGCAAGGTAAAGGATTTAATGACTTCTTTGTCAGTATCAATACCGTTTTGTACCAAATCTTTACCTATCGGTTTCAAGGTAGAATTATGCGTGACACCGGTTTTTGGATGCGTGCGGCGCGGCGCGGCCAAGCTGTATATAACCAGATCGACTTTGCCCATGTCTTGCTTAATGACATCAATGGTTTTTTGTTTGATCTCGTCGGAAAACGCATCCCCGTTGATGCTTTTGGCGTAGAGGCCTTCGGCTTCGGCAAATTTATGGAACGCCGCGGAATTGTACCAACCCGGAGTACCCGGCTTATCGGCCGTACCCTCGCGCTCAAAAAACACACCCAAGGTTTTCGCACCGGAACCAAAAGCCGAGACAATCCTCGATGCCAGGCCGTAACCGGTGGAAGCGCCTAAAATCAGGACATTTTTCGGGCCGTTGCTAATTGCACCAAAGCTTTTGACATAGTCGATTTGCTGATTGACATTGGCTTCGCAGCCGACCGGATGGGTGGTGACGCACATAAAACCGCGTACGCGAGGTTTGATAATCATGTTGATCCTTAAATCAAGCTATTAAAAATTAAGACGAGTGTCGCTTTCGCAGCGATGTTTGTTACAAATTTTAAAGTTTATCCCATGATATGGCTGAACAGGAAAATAATATCGATTGTATCCGAAGCGAAAAATCACCCTATTCGGCTATCCGCGACTATGTTAATAAACGTGTGCCTAAAAGCCAATGTGGGTTGGACGCTGCTAGAGCTGTTAACGCACTGGCTAACGGTTGTGGCGGGATGTCTCAAGACTTTGCCCATAATCCGCAACAGCATCACCGCTGATAAGCAGCTAACCGCTTAGACAAGCAAAAAAAAGGGAGCGCTAAGCTCCCTTTTTGCAGGTCCACCTAACGGTTTACTGTTTTTGCGTATTGATAACGATCTCGGCTTTAGTCTGCAACGCATTCAATACAGCTTCCATCTGCGCCTTGCCGAAGGCGGCAGAGATGTTTTTGGCAATCAAGGCCTGCTTGCTCTTGTCACTATCCGACATAACGCCCTCGTGTACACTGTTGACGCTAACCACCAATTTACCGCCCTTGGCTTCGTCGATTACTGCCACGCTAGGCTGACCTGCCTTCGGTTTGGCGGTTCTAAAAATCTCTTGAGTGACCGCCGCCGGCAAATCGCTGGCAGTACGAGTCAAGCCATTGATTTTTTTGGTTTGCAAATGCAGTGCTTCGGCGATTTGAGCAAGCGTTTTACCGCCCGCCAATTCTTGCTTCACTTTATCGGCAGTAGCGACGGCCTGCTGTTTTGCTTTATCTTGCTGAATCGCGGCAATGACCTGCGCCTTAACATCCTTGAGTTCCCTGCTGGCGGCAGGTTGATGCGATAACATGCGCAACACCACGACTTTGTCGCCGCCAATTTCCAGCGGTTCGCTGTTGCTGCCTTTTAACACATCTTCGGAGAACGCCGCCGCCCGAACTTTTTCGTCGGCAGCGATACCTTCACCCGCCGCGCGAGTAAACGCTTCGGTCTTGCTGGTCGCTCCACCCAACAGTTGCGCAACGGCTGCCAAACTATCGGGATTTTCGTAACTAACTTCGGCCACTTTCTCGGCCAAAGTGTTAAATTTGGCTTCGGCCTGGGCTTTTTGATAAGCCTTGCTGACTTCGGCTTTTACCGCTTCGTAAGGCTTTACGTCGCCGGGTATTAATTCGGTCACTTTAATTAAATGATAACCAAAAGCCGATTTGACGGGCTCAGATACTTCGCCCAATTTTAAGCTGCTTGCAGCATCTTCAAAGGCTTTCTCCATCACGCCGACATTGAATAAACCCAGGTCGCCACCATTTTTCGCGGTCAGTTTATCATCCGACACTTCAGCTGCCAGGGCGGCAAAATCCTTGCTTTTAAGATCTTGTTTCGCCTTCAGCGCTTTTTGCAACGCAAGTTCGTCAGCCGTTTTATCCTTGCTGAACGCGAACAAAATATGGCTGATTTTTCTGCGCTCTTTCGTAGTGAATTGGACTTTTTGTTCTTCGTAATAGGCTTTTAACTGCTCTTCGGTGGGGCTAATATCTGCGGCCAACTTATCCAATGATAATTCCACGTATTCGATAGCCACCTGCTCGGGAGTCTGATACGCGTCCTGGTGCTGCTGATAATAAGCGGTAATTTCCTCTTCGCCGGGCTGTTGACTGACAGCCGTTAACGGCACGGTCAAATATTCCACATCGCGGGTTTGGTTCTGGATTTTAAAGAAGTTGTTAATTTCCGCCGGCGTCACAAAGCTGCTATCCACCAGGGCTCGTTGGAACTGCTCCATCACCAAGGCTTTTTTGATGCGATTGACGAACTCGGCGGAAGACATACCTTGCGAACCGAGCATGGTTTGGTATTGCGTCTTATCGAACTTTCCGTCTTTTTGAAAATACTCGAGAGTTTGAATGAAGTCCCTGGCCGTCTCATCGCTAACCAACAGGTTTTGATCTTGAACGTATTGCAACAATACCTCGTCGCGAACCAGCTTTTGCAAAGCCTGTTTTTTTATCGTCTCTTCGTCGAACTTCATCCCTGCCAGATTTTGCGCATATTGCTGATAGGCCTGACTGACATCGCGCTGAAAAAACTCCTTGTCTCCCACAGACACCACCGGGGCTTCTTTCCCGCCGCCAAGGTAGTTTTGGATGCCCCACAATCCGAAAAGCACACAAATCAAAATCAATATGATTGATGCAAACAGACCGTGCACCTTTTCTCTAATCTCTAAAAGCATAAACGCTGTCCTTAAACAGTATTAAACCCGAATGCTTCAGGCCATAAAATTAACAGGCAAAAAAAAACCTCGGACCATACGGCCCGAGGTTTCTGTTTTGGCGGAGCGGACGGGGCTCGAACCCGCGACCCCCGGCGTGACAGGCCGGTATTCTAACCAACTGAACTACCGCTCCAAAGTCTGGTGGGTGCTGAGGGGTTCGAACCCCCGACCCTCGCCTTGTAAGGGCGATGCTCTCCCAGCTGAGCTAAGCACCCGACTAAAGAGCGGCTAGTTTACAGCATCTTTTAAAGATTTGCCAGCTTTAAATGAAGGAATTTTCGCGGCTTTAATGGTGATCTCTTCACCGGTTTGCGGATTGCGGCCTTTACGCTCTGCTCTTTCTTTAACATCGAATGTGCCGAAGCCAACCAAGGCAACGGAATCGCCTTGTTTCAAAGCATCTTCTACTGCTTTGATAAAACCATCTAAAGCACGACCTGCATCAGCTTTAGTTAACTGGGACGCACTGGCGATTGCATCGATAAGTTCCGATTTATTCATTTATTTCCCCTTAGGATGTCGTTGTATTAATTATGCTCAGCAAACAAATGTTTGGATTTGCCCGCTAACCGGTTTTCCACCAACCCGATTTACAGCCTCTCCTGGTGCGAGAGGCCGACATTTATATCAATCGCCTGCAAGCGATGTCAAGCACAGAAGTCCGCGGAAGCCACGACACTGATGGTTTCCGCCGACCCGACTCGACTTTTAATGGGCAACAACACCCGGCTTTTTTACCTCTGCCTTGCTGGCAGCAGTTTCAGTTATTTCAGCCACCGGGATTGCAGCAATGGGGGTGGGCATATGCTGTAGAGCTAACTCCAACACTTCATCTATCCAACGGACACACTTAATCGCCAAATTACGTTTGATATTTTCCGGGATTTCGGCGAGGTCCTTTTCGTTTTCCGCCGGAATCACCACGGTCGCAATGCCGCCGCGATGCGCCGCCAACAATTTCTCTTTCAGCCCGCCAATCGGTAGCACTTCACCACGCAGGGTAATCTCTCCGGTCATCGCCACATCAGCACGCACTGGAATTTTGGTCAGAGCGGAAATAATGGCGGTACACATACCAATACCGGCGCTAGGCCCGTCTTTTGGGGTTGCGCCTTCCGGAACGTGAATGTGAATATCATTTTTCTGGAACACATCGCTGTCGATTCCCAAGATGTTGGCGCGACTCCTGACTACCGTGACCGCCGCTTCAATCGACTCCTTCATCACATCACCGAGCTTACCGGTCGTTAGCTGCTTGCCCTTACCCGGCATCACCGCAGTTTCAATCGTTAGCAACTCACCGCCGACTTCAGTCCATGCCAAACCGGTCACTTGACCAATTTGATCGCTGTCTTCGGCCATGCCATAGCTAAACCGCCGCACTCCCAGATATTTATCAAGTGTTTTTTCGGTAACCGAGGTTCTACTTTTGCGGGATTTCAACAACAGGTCTTTCACGACTTTCCGGCAAATTTTCGAAATTTCCCGCTCCAGTCCGCGCACACCGGCTTCCCGCGTGTAGTACCTGACAATATCCTTGACCGCTGCTTCGGAGATAGAAATTTCCGACTCAGCCAGACCGTTGTTTTTGATCTGCTTCGGAATCAAAAAGCGCATGGCGATATTGATTTTTTCATCCTCGGTATAACCGGCCAGACGGATTATTTCCATTCTATCCATCAAAGCAGCCGGGATATTCATCGTATTCGCGGTTGCCACAAACATCACATCGGACAAATCGAAATCGACTTCCAGATAATGATCGGAGAAAGTATGGTTTTGCTCCGGATCCAACACTTCCAACAGCGCAGAAGCGGGATCACCGCGAAAATCCGCCGCCATTTTGTCGATCTCGTCCAGCAAGAACATGGGGTTACGGGTTTTGATTTTCGAAAGATTTTGCAAGATTTTACCGGGCATCGAACCAATGTAGGTACGCCTGTGCCCGCGAATTTCCGCTTCATCTCTAACCCCGCCCAATGCCATCCGCACATATTTACGGTTGGTGGCCCGCGCAATCGACTGGCCAAGTGAGGTTTTACCGACCCCCGGAGGACCGACCAAACACAGAATAGGCCCTTTCAACGCCTTAACACGTTGCTGCACGGCGAGATATTCGAGTATCCGCTCTTTTACTTTATCCAGGCCGTAATGTTCGGCTTCCAACACCTCTTCGGCGACTTTCAAATCGTGCCTAACCTTGGTTTTCTTTTTCCAAGGCACATTGACCATCCAATCGATGTAATTGCGCACCACTGTGGCTTCCGCGGACATCGGCGACATCATTTTCAGTTTATTCAGCTCGGCCGTAGCTTTGGTTTTGGCTTCTGCGGACATACCGGCAGCAGCAATCTTTCTTTCCAGTTCTTCGATCTCGTTGCTGGCTTCGTCCATCTCGCCCAGCTCTTTTTGAATAGCCTTCATTTGCTCATTCAAATAGTATTCGCGCTGATTCTTTTCCATCTGCTTTTTAACGCGGCCACGAATTTTCTTTTCCATCTCCAGAATATCGACTTCACCTTCCATCAAGGTCATCAAATTTTCCAGACGTTTGGCGACATCGACCATTTCCAGCATCAGCTGTTTTTCTTCAACTTTTAAAGCCATATGTGCCGCCATGGTGTCGGCCAAGCGGCTGGGGTCGTCAATGCCGGCCAGGGAGTTCAATACTTCAGGCGGAATTTTATTATTCAATTTCACATATTGATCGAACGAATTAATCGCGGTCCGCTGCAAAACTTCCGCTTCCTGTTCGGAAATATTTAATTCGTCGCTCAACTCGACCACGCTGGCCGCACAATAATTGTCCACATCTTGGTATTTTGTAACGGAGCAGCGCTGACTGCCTTCAACCAATACTTTCACCGTACCGTCCGGCAATTTCAATAGTTGCAGGATGTTGGCCAAGGTACCGACTCTGTATAAGTCATCAAAACCCGGCTCATCGACATCGGCCTGTTTCTGGGCGATCAGCAAGACTTGTTTGTCTTGCTTTATGGCAGCATCAAGGGCATCAATCGACATACCTCTACCGACAAACAATGGAATCACCATATGCGGATAGACCACCACGTCCCGTAACGGCAAGACAGGAATTAATTCATCTTTGGTTTTTAACTCGGTCATTTCATTTGCTCCCTTGAGCAGCTCAAAACATTGGATGTCATCCTATATGAGGATGAACTCCCAGAAAACAAGTATCTTTAATTTCAGGCAAAAAAAAGGGGGCTTTATTGAAAAAGCCCCCTTGAATTTGATTATTTCTTCGCGAGAACGCTAGGAAAGCTCAAAGCCCCAAAGCTAAGAAGCGTCCGAAGCCACCAGCTTTTGCTCTGCTTCGTAAACCAAAATTGGCTCCGAATTACCCAAAATGACGTTCTCGTCGATGACAACTTTCGATATTTTGTCGTTGGAAGGCAGTTCGTACATCGTATCCAACAACACGTTCTCAACTATTGTGCGCAAACCTCGGGCACCGGTTTTTCGCTCCATCGATTTGCGGGCAATCGCGGCTAACGAATCATCTCTAAACTCTAGCTCCGCACCTTCCATTTCAAACAAATGCTTGTACTGCTTGATCAAAGCGTTTTTAGGCTGTGTCAGAATTTGAATCAACGCGGCTTCATCCAACTCGTCCAAAGTGGCAATAACCGGCAGACGACCAACAAACTCCGGAATCAAACCATATTTGATCAAATCCTCGGAACGTACATCGGCAAAAATCTCGCCGACGTTACGTTTGTCGTCTTTGGTTTTTACTTCGGCGGAGAAACCGATACCGCCTTTTTCGGTACGGTGCTTAATAACCTTATCCAATCCGGCAAACGCCCCCCCGACAATAAATAAAATGTTGGCGGTATTCACCTGCAGAAAGTCTTGCTGCGGATGCTTGCGACCGCCTTGCGGCGGGACGGAAGCGACAGTACCTTCGATAAGCTTCAGCAAGGCCTGCTGCACACCTTCTCCGGACACATCCCGCGTAATCGACGGATTATCGGATTTACGGGAGATTTTATCGATTTCGTCGATGTAAACGATCCCGGTCTCCGCTTTTTCCACGTCGTAATCGCATTTTTGCAGAATCTTTAAAATGATGTTTTCAACATCTTCACCGACATAACCGGCCTCGGTCAGTGTGGTGGCGTCTGCTATCGTGAAAGGCACATCCAGCAATCTGGCCAAGGTTTCGGCTAACAAGGTTTTACCGGAACCGGTAGGCCCGATCAGCAAGATATTGCTTTTCGCCAGCTCGACTTCGTTCTTTTTGCTGTTGCTGCGCAAGCGCTTGTAATGGTTGTAAACAGCCACAGCCAGAATTTTTTTGGCATTTTCCTGACCGATGACATAACCATCCAATTCTTGCTTGATTTCCTTCGGCTTAGGCAGCGCACCGCCGGCCACGGACATTTCATCTTCCAGCAACTCATCTCTGATGATGTCGTTGCACAATTCCACACATTCGTCACAAACATAAACGGATGGACCTGCAATCAGTTTCCTGACTTCATTTTGACTTTTACCGCAAAAAGAACAGTAAAGAAGTTTTTCATCGTCTTTACCTTTCTTGTCTCTACTCATAGACAGACTCCACCGTGATACATTACCTCGTCATGGCGATGAAATATATCAAAAACCAACATTCAAATCACGTCGCACTCTTGACGAAGCGACGCGACACTTATCAGGCAGTACGACTAGTCAATACTTTGTCGATCAAACCGTAATCAACCGCTTGCTGAGAACTCAGAAAATTATCTCGATCCGTATCTTGCTGAATTTTTTCCAACGGTTGCCCGGTATGATGAGCCAGAATTTTATTCAATCGTTCGCGAATAGCCAAAATCTCTCGGGCATGAATATCAAAATCCGATGCTTGGCCTTGAAAACCACCCAAAGGTTGATGAATCATCACCCTGGAATGAGGCAAACAATAGCGCTTACCCTGAGCACCACCCGCCAATAAAAGAGCCCCCATACTGGCGGCCTGGCCGATACACATGGTGCTGACATCCGGCTTGATAAATTGCATCGTGTCGTAAATCGACATCCCTGCTGTCACCGAACCCCCGGGAGAGTTGATATACAAATGTATATCCTTATCCGGATTTTCAGATTCCAGGAACAGCAATTGCGCCACCACCAGATTAGCCGAGTAATCTTCGACTTGGCCTACCAGAAAAATGACCCGCTCTTTCAGCAAACGGGAATAAATATCGAAGGATCTTTCCCCACGGGCTGTTTGTTCAACCACTATAGGCACTAGACCGCCCGCCGCTTGCGGCGCCATCATTTCGCTCATCACATTTTGGTTAAACACGTTTAGCCCTCATTCGTTACTGTTTTTCCATGACATCATCAAAACCAACTGTTACGTCGGTGATTTTAGCCTGACTGACAATCCATGCAACAGCTTGGTCCTCTAAGACCATCTGCTGCACATCATTTAGACGGGCCTTGTCGGCATAATACCAGTTCACAACGTCTTCGGGGCGCTCATAACTCTTCGCCATGTCATCAATTACCGCACGCACTTTATCGGCATCGACCTTGATTTCATTTTTTTGAATGATTTCACCCAGAATCAAGCCCAAGGCCACTCGGCGCTTGGCCTGACCTTCAAAAGCATCCCTTGGCAAATTCAGGTCTTCCAGCTTCAAACGCATGTTTTTCGCGCGTTCGGCGTAAGGCTTCATCAACGCTTGAATTTCTTGATCGATCAATGCGTTAGGCATCGCTATAACAATGTTTTCGTATAACGCATCCATCACCGCATTTTTTAACTTGTTTTTTAGACCTTGGTTCAGCTCTCTTTCCATATTGGCGCGAACATCGGTACGGAAACTTGCCGCATCGCCGTCTTCAACACCGTAAGCCTTGATAAATTCCGCATCGACGACTGGTAAAACCGGCTCTTCGACTTTAATCAACTCGATCTCAAATTCGGCAACTTTGCCTGCTAATTTTTCGCTGTTGTATTGCTCTGGGAATGTCACAGAAAAGGTTTTGCTTGCACCGGCAACCAAACCCTTCAATTCATCTTCAAAACCAGGAATCATTTGTTTGCCGCCGATTTCCACCTGGTAGTTTTCTACCTTACCGTCGGTAAAATTCTCGCCATCCGCCATGCCGGAGAAATGAATGGTCACCCTATCGGCATCCTGCGATCCGCGCTCAACAGTGTTCCAAGTTTTCTTTTGCTGACACAGCTTTTCGATCATATTATCGACATCGGCCTCCTCCACAGCTGCGGAAGGACGATCTACTTTTAATTCGCTAACACCGTCCAGAACGATCTCCGGATAAACTTCGAACTCGGCGATGTATTCAAAACCTTCGGTTTTTTCTGTGGGGTGGATATGCGGATGACCGGCGGGATTTAAATCCTGTTGCTGCAATGCTTCAAAATAAGTCGATTGAATCAAGTCACCGGTTACTTCGTTTCTCACTCTATCGGCGTACAATTTTTTTACCATGCTCGCAGGTACTTTACCCGGACGAAATCCGTCCACTTTGACTTCGCGCGCGAGTTTTTTAAAGCGAGTTTCCATTTTCTCCTGAACCACGGCATCAGGAATGCTAACAGTCATTTTTCGGCTTAACTCTGATGTCTTCTCGACAGAAACTTGCATTGCATTACCTCAAAAAATTAAAAATACGGTTTTATATTTTGGGAGACCGGCCGGCGATGTTTAGATCTGGGGAACTTAAGGTCGTATCGTTACGAATAACGCAGGATATGGTGCGAGCGGGGAGACTCGAACTCCCACGGGGTTACCACTGGAACCTAAATCCAGCGCGTCTACCAATTTCGCCACGCTCGCTAAATAATTGAACGCGGCATTATAATCAGCCGCATCTTTAAAGACAACCTTATATTACTGACATCGCGCATGCGCTCTTATCTTTCCTGTACCATTTTCGGCATAGCTTTTATTGTGACACTCAGCAGCGCGGGGGCTTCAGCAAACGCGTTTACCGAGTTCAACCACCCAATCACATTTCTAACTCAACAACGTATCGTCTACGCGGCTATCGCCGCTAACGAAAGCGAACGCGAGCACGGACTGATGTTTCGGCATACACTTGCCGAAGACCAGGGCATGCTGTTTGTCTATCCGGATCAAACCCATCGCGCAGTGTGGATGAAAAACACCTTACTGGCATTGGATGTGGTGTTTCTAGCAGGAGACGGCCGGATTGTAGGGCTGTTAAAAGATTTACAGCCCTGCGCCAAAGATCCGTGCCGGATCTATGATTCCAAAGTAGCCGCCAGATACATACTGGAACTGCCAGCCGGCTTTATCGACAAACACACCATCCAGCTCGGACAAACAGTATCACTACCCTAGGCTCAAGCCGGCCCGTTTGCGTCGTCCGGATCACCCTCATAAGGTGTTGCGTATTTGCACTCTTTCTGCGGACAGACTTTTTCGGTGCCACGGCGCTTGGTGGTTTTCAAGGTCAAAATCGGCCAATTACAATCAGGGCAACTTTCCTTGATCGGTGCATCCCACAAAGCATAATCGCATTTTGGATATTCCGAGCAAGAATAAAAAATCTTCCCGCTGCGCGCCTTGCGCTTTAGGATAGCCCCATTCTTGCACTGCGGACATTCAACCCCGGTATCGGAAGGCTTTTCCAAGGGTTCGATGTGCTTGCACTTCGGATAGGCGCTGCAACCGACAAATTTGCCATATTTGCCAGTCTTTATAACCAGCGTCGACTCGCACTTCGGACACACCCGCCCTTCCACCACTTCCGGTTCAGCGGACGTTGCGCCGACATTGTCGTCACCTAAATTACGCGTATAGGAACAGGTCGGATAATTGGTACAACCGATAAAGCGGCCATTCCGCCCCAAACGAATCGACAGCGGACTACTGCACTCGGGGCACTGTTCATCTATGCTTTCCTGCGTCACATCCTTTCGCTGTACGCTTTCTTCTTTCTCGTTAATCAACTGCGTAAACGGCCGCCAGAAGTCGTTCATCAATGGAATCCAATCCTTCTCGCCGCGCGACACGGCATCCAGATCGTCTTCCAGGTTGGCAGTAAAGCTGTAATCGACGTATTTAGTGAAATGCTCGGTCAAGAACTTGTTAACGATACGCCCCACATCGGTTGGATAAAACCGCTTGTTGTCGATCGTGACATATTCGCGGTTTTGCAAGGTCGAGATAATCGTCGCGTAGGTAGAGGGGCGACCAATACCATGTTCTTCCAAGGCTTTTACCAGGCTCGCCTCGCTATAACGTGGTGGCGGCTCGGTAAAATGCTGGGTGGCAGCGATCTCGTTCAACACCACCGGCCGCCCTTCTTCCATCGGCGGCAATAAACTATCCTGATCATCAGCGGCTTCCTTGCTGTCGTCCACGCCTTCCAGATACACCTTCATGAAGCCGGGATTGGTGACCGTGGAACCGGTGGCGCGAAATACGTTTTTATCGCTGCCGCAATTCAGATCGACCGCCACCTGATTTAACGTGGCATGAATCATCTGACAAGCGACGGTGCGCTTCCAGATCAAGTCATACAGCTTGAACTGCTCGGCGCTGAGCCGGTTTTTGACCTGCTCGGGCAAACGCTGTACAGACGTCGGCCGGATCGCTTCGTGGGCTTCCTGAGCGTTTTTGGACTTGGTTTTGAAACGGCGCGGCTCTTTAGGCACATCGTCGGCACCGTACTTTTCGGCGATCAGCGCGCGAATATCAGCCAAGGCTTCTTCGGCCAGATTGACCGAGTCGGTACGCATATAGGAAATCAAACCGACGGTTTCGCCGCCCAGATCGATACCCTCGTATAGCTGTTGCGCCACCATCATCGTGCGCTTAGTGGTAAAACCCAGCTTGCGTGCCGCTTCCTGCTGCAAAGTCGAAGTGATGAACGGTGGCGCCGGATTTTTACTGCGTTGTTTCTTCTCCAGCTTGGCGACGATCAGCTGACCGTCGGCGGCGTCCAATAAATTTTGCTTAACTTCAGTCGCTTGCGCTTCGTTGGTAAAACTGAATTGATTCAGCTTTTCACCGTTGAAATGCGTTAATTTGGCTTTAAACGGCAGCCCTTGGGCACTGGCTTCGGCGGTATGCGACCAGTATTCACGGGTCTTGAACGCCTCGATTTCCATTTCGCGTTCGACGATCATCCGCAACGCAGGACTTTGCACGCGGCCAGCGGACAAGCCACGGCGGATTTTCTTCCACAGCAACGGCGATAAATTAAAACCGACCAAATAGTCTAAAGCACGCCGCGCCTGTTGAGCATTGACAAGGTTATTCGATAACTCAGTGGGATGGGCGATAGCCTCGGTGACGGCTTTCTTGGTGATTTCATGAAACACCACCCGCAACACTTCCTTGTCTTTTAACAGCTTTTTTTCTTTCAGATGCTCGAACACATGCCAGGAAATCGCCTCGCCTTCGCGATCAGGGTCAGTCGCCAGATAAAGTGTGTCGGCATTTTTTATAGCTTTGCCTATCTCTTGCAGATGGCGTTGGTTGCGATCAATCACCTGGTATTTCATCGCAAAACCGTTTTCCGGATCGACCGCTCCCTCTTTAGGAATCAAATCGCGGACATGGCCGTAAGAGGCCAGCACCTGGAAGTCCTTACCCAGATACTTTTCTATGGTTTTACATTTTGCCGGTGACTCTACAATGACTAAACTTTTGCTCATGCTGTCCGTAGAAAAATCAATGTAAAGAGGTAGGTATCAAATCGTAAACTATGTCTTCCATTCGGGAGAAAGCGGCGCTATCGCCGGGTTGACTTAATAACACCATCAATACAATCCATTTCAATTTATCCAGCGTAATATTTTCGTCTTTCAAGGCCATTGCCCGATCAATCGCTATCTCGCGATTAATGGGCGTCAAGATGCCGCTGTGCTCAAGATACATCAAGAAATTCCGGCACTCCATGTCGAACACGGAGATTTCCTGACCGCTAAAAATGCGGAACGAAGAGGAAACCGCCGGTGTGATGCTCTCAATTTCGGCCAAAGACTCCAGCCAGTCGAACGCCTTATTGACATCAGGCTGCTGAAAACCCGCATCCAGCAACTCGCTGGCAATCACGGCCGTATCCGGATAGTTGTCGCTGTCGCCATCCAGATAATTCTCAAACAGATAAATGAGCACATCGAAAATATCTTCTTTCATTAGAACCTTTATTTGACTCGGAGGTAGCCACCACCGGCAAGCGCGGCAATGTAGCCTTGTAACTCCAGCACCAACAGCGTCGAGGAAACTTCTTCCGCGGACCAACCGCTATCTTGCACCAGAGTATCGACCGTTGTGGGACTGTACGGAATCAATTTCAATAGATTTTGCTGCTCCAGGTCAAGCGAAGTCTGCGGCAATTCTGACTCAGCTCGCATATGCCTTTGATTATAATGACCTAATTCCTCAAAAATATCTTGTGCGGTTTCGACTAATTTGGCGCCCTGGCGAATTAATGCATTGCAACCGCGCGCCAAAGGGTTATGAATAGAACCGGGAATCGCAAAAACTTCCCGATTTTGCTCAAGCGCCAAACGCGCGGTAATCAAGGACCCGCTTTGCTGAGCCGCCTCGACCACCAACAAGCCGACGCACAATCCGCTAATGATTCGGTTGCGTCGGGGAAAATGATTGGCTTTGGCGTTGGTACCCGGCGGAAACTCCGACACCAACGCCCCATGTTCAACAATTTGCGTAGCCAATTGTTTATGGCAAGCCGGATAGACCCGGTCCAAACCCGTGCCGGCCACGGCTATGGTTCTTCCGTTTACGTTTAACGCGCCATGGTGACTGGCCGCATCGATCCCCAAAGCCAAGCCGCTGGTCACGGTAAAGCCCGCTTCGGCCAGGGCCTCGGCAAATTGAATCGCAGTGCTGACGCCAACCGGTGAAGGATTGCGGCTGCCCACCATCGCCAACTGTGGCTCAAGCAACAAGGCCGGATTGCCTTTGACAAACAAGATCGGGGGAGCATTTGCGATTTCTCGCAGTTGCGCCGGATAGTCGGCATCGTCCAAGGTAAATGCATGATTCCCGGCTTGATCCAACCAGCGGATGTCGTCTTCGACCTTTTCCCAGTCCGGCTTTTGCAAGGCGTCTATCAGCTTTTCGCTGAAGCCCAAGCCACTTAAAGTGGCTCGCGACGCCGAGAATATTTGTTCGGGTTCCAGATGCGCCAGCAAGCGCTGAATTGCCTGACCGCCAACGCCGGGACTGCGCAGCATCGCCAGCCAGTACTTGATTTGTGGATTAAGTGCTGATGCCAAAACAGCTTAAAAAACTATCCAAAACCATTTAAAGCAAGCTAATGGCAGATAAGCCATTAGGGCGTTTGCACTCTATCCAGCGTGTGCATCGCAGCGGTTGCCTGCATCACTAATGCATAACTGACCCGCTCGAACGGCCGAAACACCATCAACACACCTGCCAGTTCATCCGGCATTTTCACCGCCACAGCTTCCTGGGATTGATACCTGTCCACGATGACATGCCCTTTGCGATACACATCCAAGGTATGCCCCACTTCCAAACCGTCGGCAGTACCTTTATCGATAACCACTACATCGTGTTGACCGATCTGCGACACACCACCCTTCACCTGAATGATGCTGCCCACCACCTGATGTTTAGGCGGTCTTGGAAAATAATTTAAGGCTAACTCACCCTCAGAAGTAGGCATCAAGCGGTCGCCACGTTGAATTTCCATATCGGATTTATTAATCAGCAAGGTGGCTGGATCACCCGGTTCTTGAAGCGTGGTATCGGCGATATATTGCGCCTCGTAGCCCAAAATTTCCTTGGTCACCGGACTGACATAGGCCTTACCCGCCCGGTAAATGGTATACCCCAAGCCTGGCGGATTTTCGATGGCCCGAACGTAAATGCCGTCTCCTGCCCCGGCAATCAAATGTTCACCAACAAACCCTATTACATAAGGCGCGTGCTGCAACTCATCCGCTGTGACGACTTTCGGCGAATTCAAGAATTGCACGATGGCATCGCTGGGAATCATTTTAATAGCTTGATCAATCTCCGACTCGCGCACTCGCGGCAACAGTTTTTCGTCATTACCATCCGGTGAGAAACTCAAACGCGGCACACCGTTCACGTAGGAAAAATACAAGGTGTCGCCCGGGTAGATCCAATGCGGATCCTTGATTTGCGGATTGCTATGCCATAGCTGCGGCCATTCCCAGGGGTGCTGTAAAAACTTCCCGGAAATGTCCCACAAGGTATCGCCTTTAACAACCGTGTACTGATCGGGATGATTGGGGTTTATTTTCAGCTCGTCGGCCCACGCCACTGCGGCAAAAACCAGTGGTATCAATATTCCCAGTATCGCGCGAAAAAACATAATTTATCCTGCCAGAGCTTATAAAACCGTTCAAAATCCGCCAGACGAAGCGTCTAAACACAAGATCGGCAAGCGTCAATACTTTGTGCATCCCACTTAGCCCAACTTGAAACACATGCATAAAAATCAACCATCGATTTGCCGCACAGTTTAGATTAATTCGGGCATTATGCCAGCACGAGCCGTTCCAGACTAAACCCGGCCCTATTTAGTCTTCACATTCAAACCCAAGGCAATTTCGGATAAAATCCCACTATTACAGTTCGCAAGTGGAGTGATGGGTGAGTATTCTTACAATTCTGGAGTTTCCCGATAAACGGCTGCGCACGGTCGCCGCCAAGGTAGACACAGTCGATGACGGCATCAAAACCTTGGTCGATAACATGATCGAAACCATGTATGCCGCCAAGGGCGTAGGTTTGGCCGCCACCCAAGTTAACGTACATAAACGGGTAATCGTGATGGACGTCAGCGAGAACAAGGACGAACCGATCTGCCTGATCAACCCGCAAATCATCGAGCGCGACGGCGTCGAGGAATCCGAGGAAGGCTGCCTGTCCGTACCGGGCTTTTTCGAAAAAGTCAGCCGCGCCGAACATATCAAAGTCAAGGCGTTAAACCGCAACGGTGAAAGCTTTGAACTGGAAGCGCGTGACTTGCTGGCAGTCTGCATTCAGCATGAAATGGATCATCTGGAAGGCAAGCTGTTCGTCGATTATCTCTCGGCGTTCAAGCGCAACCGCATCAAAGCGAAGCTGGATAAAATTCACAAGTCGCAGGGCTAAACAGGACATCCCATGAAAATCGTGTTCGCCGGTACGCCGGATTTTGCGGTTCCCACCTTGCAGGCCTTGCTGGATTCGCCGCATCAAGTCTGCGGGGTCTATACCCAGCCCGACCGGCCGGCCGGCCGTGGCCGCAAGCTCACCGCCAGCCCGGTCAAAGAACTGGCTTTAGCTGCGGACATCCCGGTCTATCAGCCGGAAAATTTCAAAAGCCCCGAATCTATCGCGCAATTAGCGGCACTGGATGCCGATCTAATGGTGGTCGTGGCCTATGGCCTGATTCTGCCGCAAGCGGTTTTGGACATACCTAAACAAGGTTGCATCAATGTGCACGGTTCGCTGCTGCCGCGCTGGCGCGGCGCGGCGCCGATTCACCGGGCCGTGATGGCGGGCGACGCTAAAACCGGCATCACCATCATGAACGTGGTAAAAAAACTCGATGCCGGCGACATGCTGTACAAAGCCGAATGCCCGATCAGCGCCGACGCCACCTCCAGTAGCCTGCACGATCAATTGGCGCAAATGGGCGCCGAAGGGCTGATTAAAGTGGTAGACCAAATCGCCGACGGCTCTTTGACGGCAGAACCGCAAGACGAAGCCCTAGTCACTTACGCCCACAAACTGGAAAAACAGGAATCGACATTGGACTGGCAAAATTCCGCCATAGAGCTGGATCGTCAAGTACGCGGCCTGAATGCCTGGCCTGTAGCGCAGACCCTATATCAAGGCCAAGTGTTGCGCGTCTGGCGCAGCCAGGTACTCGATAAAACCGCCGAGCAAGCCCCCGGCACCGTCAGTTGCGCGGAACACGCGCTGGACATAGCCACCGGCGACGGCGTATTACGCCTGCTTGAAGTACAACTCCCCGGCGGTAAACGCATAGCCGGCAAGGACTTTATGAATGCCCACCCCTCCGACCGCGTTATTCTTGGCTCATGAATCTGCGCGGCTGCTCGGCACAGATCCTCGCCCACGTTCTCAACGACGGCCAATCGCTGACCGCCGCCCTGGAATACGGGCTTCCCAAACTTAAGGACAGTAAAGACCGGGCTTTCGTCCAAGCCTTGTGCTACGGCGTCATCCGCCATTACTACGCATTGGACTTTATGCTGGGCCACTTGCTCAGCAAGCCGCTCAAGCAAAAGGATGGCGACATTAAAGCCTTGCTGCTGATCGGCCTCTATCAACTGCAACACATGCGGGTTAAATCGCACGCCGCCGTGTCTGAAACGGTCGCCGCCACCAGCCACAAACCTTGGGCAAAGTCTTTAGTTAACGCGATACTCCGACAATATTTACGCGAGGCCGAAACCCTGCAACAAGCCTGTAGTGGGGACACCCAAGCCCACTATAACCATCCGAACTGGATAGTGGATTTGCTCAAGCAAGACTGGCCGGAACATTACGAAAAAATCCTGCATGCCAACGACCAAGCGCCGCCGATGGCTTTACGCGTCAATCTGCTGCAAGTTAGCCGAGTGACCTATCTGGACGAACTCACTGCGCAAGGCATCGCCGCGCAGCCGGTAGATTGTTGCGAGACCGCGATACGGCTGGACCAAGCCTTGGCCGTAGAGCAATTGCCCGCCTTTAGCCAAGGCCGAGTTTCGGTGCAGGACACTGCCGCGCAACTGGCCGCAGAGCTGCTCGATGCGCAGCCCGGCCATCAGGTACTGGATTTATGCGCAGCACCAGGCGGCAAGACCGCCGCTATTTTGGAGCGCCAACCCGCCGTGGCCGGTCTGTTGGCGATCGATGTTGATCAACACCGCCTGCAACGGGTGACAGACAATTTACAGCGCTTAAACTTACACGCCGAGACCTTAGCCGCCGATGCCGCTCAATCTGCCGCATGGGCTGGCGACCGGCAATTCGAACGGATACTATTGGACGCCCCCTGCTCCGGCTTCGGCGTAATCCGCCGCCATCCCGACATCAAATTACTGCGCCGCGCCGACGATATTGCCGCCCTGCAAACACTGCAAGCCAAGATTCTTGATAACGCTTGGCAGCTACTGAAACCTGGCGGTATTTTGCTGTACGCCACCTGCTCGGTATTGAAGCAGGAAAACGAGGCGCAAATCGCCGCATTCCTTGCCCGGCACAGCAACGCCAGTGAAATTCATATCGGCGCGCACTGGGGCATGTCCCGTCCGCATGGCCGGCAAATCATCACCGGTGACCGGCAAATGGACGGCTTTTATTATGCCAAGCTTTACAAAGCCCCTTAGGTACGCGGCATTGATGCTCTGCCTGCACATTGCGCCAGGCAAGGCGGAAGCCGGCGAATATGCCGCGCGCATCGAATATGCCGATTTGGAACATATCGATGACGGTTATGACGTGCAGGCTCATATCGATTACCGGCTCAGTCCGACTGCTAAGGAAGCGCTACACAAAGGTGTGCGGTTGACCTGGGACGTCTCAATAGAACTGCGCCAACCCGGCGTACTGTGGGATACGATAATCCATAAACACAAACTGACTTACAGCCTGCAATTCCATGCCTTGCTGAATCAATATGTAGTGCAAACCCCGTTCGACCGTAGCGAAATGTTTTTAACCTTGAGCGCGGCAATGAATTTCATGGCAGCCGTGCATGACAGCACGCCAATCCCCGCCGAACGCGTGACAACCGGCACACCTTACCTGCTGGCGGTAAAAACTCAATTCAACCGCGAGCAGTTGCCAATACCGCTGCGTCCGGTCGCCTATCTGGACAACCAGTGGTTTCTTTCTAGCGCCTGGTACACATGGCCCATTCAAAAATAAAATTACCGGCTAGCGCCACCATTGTTCTGCTGTTCGGCTTCGTATTGTTATCGCTGCAATTGATGAGCAGCGCCACCCAAGGATCATCGGAACTCGGCGAAATGTATTCCTGGCTGTTGGTCATCAACACGCTGGGATCGGTCATTCTGCTGGGTTTGGTCGCGTTCAACGCCTATTCGCTGGTACGGGAATTAAAGAAAAAGGAGGCCGGCTCTCGACTGACCACGCGCATGGTGTCCTTGTTCGTCTTGCTGGCTTTGGCGCCGGCGGCCATCGTGTTTTATTTCTCAGTGCAATTTCTGCATCAAGGCATAGACAGCTGGTTTAACGTGGAAATAGACCGGGCTATGGACGATGCGTTGGAGTTGAGCCAATCTTCGCTGAATC
This sequence comes from Methylomonas fluvii, assembly GCF_014850975.1. Classification (GTDB taxonomy): domain Bacteria; phylum Pseudomonadota; class Gammaproteobacteria; order Methylococcales; family Methylomonadaceae; genus Methylomonas; species Methylomonas fluvii. The sequence continues at coordinate 1,063,467 of NZ_JACXST010000002.1, forward strand.
AACGCATGACCTGGCATATCAAGCAAACCAAACAAATGGCCGATCAACTCCGCGACAAATCGGAAGCGTTGATCGCAATGGAAGTCGGCTCGCTGTGGGCGGATTCCGGGGCATTGGAGATTGCGGTATTTTCTAACCAAGGCCGGGTATTAGCCTCCAGCAGCGTCAACCCCAGCGATATTTTGCCGCATCTCCCCGACGAACAAATCTGGCTGCAACTGCGGCAAAATAAGGAATATTTTGCTTTCGATCCCGGCGATAACGATGAAATGCTGGTGCGTATCATCGTGGCTATCGAAGCGGATCAAAGCCGCTTTTTGCAAGCCTTGTTTCCGATTCCGGTGCGGGTAACCGACTTGGCCGACTCGATTGAGTTTGCCTTCATCCGTTACCAGGAAATGAATTTCCTGCGTGACTCGCTGAAAACTAGCTTCTCGTTGATCCTGTTGTTGGTGTTGCTGCTCAGCCTGCTCGCAGCTATTTGGGTAGCGTTTATCAGCATCCGCAATATAGTTGCGCCGGTAAAAGAGCTGGTAAAAGGTACGCAAGCGGTCGCCGATGGCGATTATCAACAACAGCTACCGGTCATGAATCAGGACGATCTGGGGTTCCTGGTTGAATCCTTCAACCAGATGACCCGGCGTATCGCCCGTTCCCGCGACGAAACCCGTGCTGCCGGCCTGGAAGTGGAAAATCAGCGCGCCTATCTGGAAACCATCCTGGCCAATCTCACGGCCGGGGTGATCAGTTTCGACGCCGCATTCTACATCCGTACCGCCAACCAGGCCGCCTACCGGATTTTACATATCCCGGTCAGCCATTTCGTCGGCGAGACTTTACCGACTTTGGCGACCCTGCACAGCGAACTGGCCGATGTACTCAATGCGATCCAAAGCCTGCTGGAAAAAGCCGACGATATTTGGGAGCAACGCATCGTGTTTCTTGGCCCCAACGGCCGTCAAGAACTGTTGTGCCGGGGTACGCCGCTGTTCTCACAGCACGGCGCCCGCACCGGCGCGGTGGTGGTATTCGATGATGTCACCGACCTGATTCAGGCACAGAAAAACGCGGCCTGGGGCGAAGTGGCGCGGCGTCTGGCGCATGAAATCAAAAACCCGTTGACGCCGATCCAGCTATCGGCCGAACGTTTACAGCACAAGCTCTCCAAGGAATTACAGGATGGTTCCGCCGAATTTCTGCAACGCGGCACCCGCACCATCGTCCAACAGGTGGAAGCGATGAAGCGGATGGTGGACGATTTTTCCGAATACGCCCGCCCGTCCAAGAAGCAAGTGGAAAAAATCAATCTGGTTGATCTGATTCAGGAAGTCGTGGCCTTATACCTGCCATCCGGCATCGTTTTCAGCACTAAGTTTGCAAGCGACCGGGTGCTGGTCGAAGCGGATCCGGTCAGCCTGCGCCAAGTACTGCACAACCTGATCAAAAACGCCCAAGAAGCGACCTCGACGCCCTGCCGCATCGAGATCAAAATCGCCAAAGTCAGCCGCAACAACACCGATTATGTCGAATTGGGCATCTACGATAACGGCAACGGCTTGAACGCGGAACAGCTTGAAACCATTTTCGATCCCTATGTGACCAGCAAGGCCAAAGGCACCGGCCTGGGCTTGGCCATTGTCAAAAAGATCGTGGAAGAACACGGCGGGGTGATTTGGGTGGATACGTCTTATAATGGCGGCGCGGGGTTTTTACTCCAGCTGCCGGTTTTTGAATTTGGGAACTTTAAATGAATAAGCAAGCACCGTATATTTTGGTGGTCGATGACGAGCAGGACATTCGTCAGTTGGTGTCGGAAATTCTCGAAGATGAAGGCTACGATGTCGCCATGGCGGAAAACGCCACGGAAGCCAAAGCCTTGAAAAATCAGCGCCCGCCTAATCTGATCCTGCTGGACATCTGGATGCCGGACAGCGACGGTATCACGCTACTGCGGGAATGGGTCAGCGAAGATGACGCGCTATGTCCGGTGGTTATGATGTCCGGACATGCCTCGGTGGAATCCGCCGTGGAAGCGACTCGGCTTGGCGCCTACGACTTTTTGGAAAAACCCCTGTCACTGGCTAAATTACTGTTAATCGTCGAACGCGCATTGGAGACCAGTTCCTTACAACGCGAAAACGCCGGCTTGAAACAACAGCTGATGATAGGCGTGGACCCGGTCGGCAAAAGCGCGGTGGTGGAACGCACCAAGGATAAGATAAAGCGTCTGGCTCAGCACGACGCCAGAGTGTTATTCGTCGGCGAAGCGGGGGTCGGTAAAGAAATGTTCGCCCGCTATTTGCACAATAACAGTTCGCGGCGCGACGGCTCCTTTGTCGACGTGTCGGTCGGCAGTATCTCCCCGGAAAACTCGGCGGTGGAGTTTTTTGGGCGGGAAGACAACGGCCGGGTATATCGCGGCTTGTTGGAACAAGCCCATCGCGGCACGCTATTTCTGGGCGAAATCGGCGGCATGGACCCGGAAACTCAAACTCGCTTGCTCAGCGCGCTGGAATCCAGCTCGTTCCTGCGGGTTGGCGGCAGTCAGGCGGTGCGCGTCGACGTGCGTGTCGTCGCTTCCACTCGGATGTCTTTGGAAGAAGAAGTCAACAGCGGCCGCTTTCGTCAGGATCTTTACTATTTGCTGAACGTCGTGACGCTGGAGATTCCGCCGCTACGCGAACACAGTGAAGACGTACCCAGCCTGTTGAATTTTTATGTCGATCATTTCGTCACCCAGGAAAAGCTGCCGTTCCGGCGTTTCTCGATGGCGGCGCAAAATTATTTGCGTAATTACAGCTGGCCGGGTAATGTGCGCGAACTGCGTAATCTGGTGCAGCGTCTGATGATACTCGGTGCCGGCGACGACATTGAGCTGGACGAAGTCAAAACCGCGCTGGGTTCGATCGCCGAACAACCCAAATTGGGCTTGAATGTACCGGAGTTTTTCAATTTGCCGCTGAAGGAAGCCCGCGACCATTTCGAAAAATCTTACCTGGAATATCATTTTGAAAAAACCGGCGGCAGCGTCGCCAAACTGGCTTCGGCTATCGGCATGGAACGTACGCATTTGTACCGAAAACTCCATTCCCTGAAAATTAAGCTTTAATTGGACTTGAAGTTAACGGCCCTATTAAGTACAATTCACGGTTTTTATAGCCTCATTAGACTAAAAAGCAAAGATGAAAACATTTAGTGCAAAGCCCGCAGAAGTTAAGCGCGATTGGTACGTGATTGATGCAGAAGGAAAGACATTAGGTCGCCTTGCTACTGAAATTGCACGACGTCTTCGCGGAAAACACAAACCCGAATTCACACCACACGTTGACACCGGCGATTACATCATCGTCATCAACGCCGAAAAAATCGGCGTTACCGGCAACAAAGAAAAAGACAAAATGTACTACCGCCATACCGGTTATGTCGGTAATATGAAGTCAGCTTCTTTGGGCAAGTTAAGACAAACTTTCCCGGACAGAATCATCACCACCGCCGTACAAGGCATGCTGCCCAAAAATCCATTGGGTCGTGCCATGTTCAAAAAATTGAAAGTTTACGCAGGTTCTGAGCATAATCATCAATCTCAGCAACCTAAAGTTTTAGAATTCTAAGCAGGTAGATAGTTTATGGCAGCTCAATACTACGGAACAGGTCGTCGCAAAAGCGCAATCGCTCGCGTCTACGCCACAGTCGGTTCAGGAAAATTCACCATCAACAAACTCCCTGTTGAACAATATTTCGGGCGCAAAACCGACGAAATGATTGCCAGACAACCGCTGGAGTTGTTGGGTAAAACCGGTGATTTCGACATCAACATCATCGTTACCGGCGGCGGCCCTTCAGGCCAAGCTGGCGCAATTCGCCACGGTCTGACCCGTGCATTGATGGTTTTCGACGAAGCCTTGAGACCATCATTGAGAAAAGCCGGTTACGTCACCCGCGATGCTCGTGAAGTTGAACGTAAAAAAGTCGGCTTGCACAAAGCCAGAAAGCGTCCTCAATACTCAAAACGTTAAACGTTTCTTATTGGGAACAAAGAAAAGCCGCTACTCAGCGGCTTTTTTGTGCCTGTTGCAACGGCAAAACTAATTAACGCTATACACCGCAAGCGTAGCCCCGACCTTTCCGGCCAAGGTATCGATAGCATGCTGGGTGACTTTCTGATGACTTCCCTTCAACTCGATGTCATAACGCGCTACCGCCACTCGCTTGTTCACGTCGATCAAATATACCCACAGATACGAGAATAAAAAGCTCGGTTTGCTATGCTGACTAACCAGCACCCAATCCGCGCGCCGTTGCCGCCCCAAGTCCGCTGCCAAATCGTGAAAGCGAAACAAGTAGCCAAAGCCGCTGTTTGCGGCTTTCTGACTATCCGCATCGACTACTACGATTTGATAAGCTCCCGACCGACCTAGGGCTTCCATCAGCAACGGCGCCATGCTTGAAGTGCGGGTTATTTCCTCCGGCGTGTTCGGCAACGACGTTATGTCGTTCAATTCAAAATCCAAAACCGCTATCCGCGGTGCGGCGTTGACCGCTGCGGAGGACATACCCACAACCAACGACACGCATTTAATCAAGCTGACAATATTCATAATGCCTCCGCCGCCAAGCTTGACGCCTCCGAACCCAGATAACGACTCGATGGAAACCATCGCTCCAAACCACCAATACCGGCTATCGCAGACCATACCGCTTCAGGCGGCATAGCCATGATTATTCTGACAGTGACTGTTTTAAGCATCTTAGGCCTCCCAATTAAGCCGATCTAGATGATCTCAGCTTAAGCAAGCAACCGCCTTCGGTAAGCCGAAATTCACCCTGCAAACTCGGGCAAATTGCCCGCATCTCGCTATCAAGCTGTTCAGCACCCACTCAACTACCTAAAATGCCTTTTCAACAACATCCACCGGTTCTCAGCGCACCACGAATCGATCATGAATCTAAAACTGTATTTGTTAACCCGCATTACGGGGGTAGCCTTACTGTGTTTACTCGCGACGCTGACTTATGTGCTGCATCGCAGCGCCCACCAATCAGCAGCGCAAGCGCAAAACACCTTAGCCGCGCTGGGCAAACAACTGGAGTTGCAGTTATTGAAAGCCAGCGCCGGTGAAAAACCGGCCAACCCCTTCCCGGACTTTGACTTATGGAAACAGACGGCTAGCGAGCCGGGGATTTGCGCCAGCTATCTGGCTAATGACAGCGAAACCATGCGTAACTACTGCAAAGGCATCGACTTGTCCACCCATCACTATCCTGAGGATTTTGCCGAACTATACCGACGAATTTTTGGACCGCAGTTCAACTGGCAGCGGCCGATAACTTACAACGGCCAGGCTTACGGCGTATTAACCGTTTCGGTTAGCGCAGAGTTGTCGATAAACCGCGCTTGGGATAATGTCCGGGATTTACTGGCGTTGTCAGCGGTAACGATCACAGCGGTTTGCCTGCTGGTTTACTTGGCCGTCAGCCGGGCCTTACTTCCGGCTCAGACTATTGTGGCAGGATTAAACCGGCTTAGCTCAGGCGAATTGGCGTTCCGGCTACCCGTCTTCGACTTAGTGGAATGGCGGCACACTGCGGCGGCAATCAACCAACTCGCCGACAATCAGCAACAACTCTTAGCGGAACGGCAAAAACTGGCTGTGATGTTGATGAACTTGCAGGAAGAGGAACGCCGCTACTTGGCACGGGAACTTCACGACGAATTAGGCCAATGTTTGGCGGCAATCCACGCCGTCTCGACAGTCATCGCTCAAACGGCGCAGCGAAATTGCCCCGAGCTAGTCACAGAGGCTGAGCAAATATCCCGCTTTACCCAAGCGATGCAACAAAGCGTGCGGAACTTATTAACTCGCTTACGACCGGCGGAGCTGGAAGAATTAGGCCTGGACGCCAGTCTGCGCGCCCTGATAGCAAGCTGGAACCGTCTGGGCAAGACCCATTTTAGCCTATACATCATCGGCGATTGCAGAACGTTGACGGAACCGCTGGCAATCAGTCTGTTTCGCATCACGCAGGAGGCCGTCAGCAATATCGCCAAACATGCCTATGCCAGCCTAGCTGATATTACGCTGACAATCAACGGCACCGAGACATCGATCACCATACAAGACAACGGCAACGCCATCACTTTGCCGTTTGTGTCAGGCGATGGCATAGGCTTGCTGGGCATGCGCGAACGCATCCTTGCCTTAAACGGCAAATTCCATTTAAGCATAGCCAAGCCGCATGGCCTGATAATCGAAGCCCGCTTGCCAACGGCGCAGCCGGAGAGCGCCCAATGATTAAGCAAACCACTATCAATATTCTGCTGGTAGACGATCACGCAATAGTCCGGGAGGGCTACCGCTCGCTGATCAGCAAACAAGCAGACTTAAAGGTCATTGCTGAAGCCGCGAACGGCACAGACGCCTATTGCCTTTACAAGGAATGCCAACCCGATGTGGTCGTGACCGATTTAACCCTGCCCGGCTCAAGTGGCCTGGAATTGATAGGCCGCCTCAAACAACGCGATCACAAAGCCAGGATACTGGTTTTCAGCATGCATCAAAATCCCAGCTTTGCCCGCCAAGCCTGCCGCGCTGGCGCTTTGGGGTATATCACCAAAAGCAGCACACCGGATTTGCTGTTGCAGGCGATACGGCACGTCTATCTTGGCAAACACATTCTCAGCACCGACATCGCCCAAGCGTTGGCTTTGGAAAAACTCGGCAGTGATTCAATAGCACTGAATAGTTTAACAGCCAGAGAATTCGAAATTCTGCGCCTACTGGTCGAAGCCAACACGCAAGACGACATTGCCAATACGCTGAACATCAGCCGGAAAACCGTCGGCAACTGCCATTACCTGATCAAAAACAAGCTGGGAGTGAACAGCGACATCGAGTTGACACGGTTAGCGATCAAACTGAATGTGGTTAGCTTGCTGGACTTGGCCGACCCGGCGTAAACCAACCACTATTAACCCGACCCCATTTATCATGGATATTCCGTTTAGGCTTACCTCGTCGAAGCCCAAGCCGGCGTGTCCTTCGATAAACTCAGTTATCTATTAATTGATCGCATATTGTTCGCGTACCACCAGCGCCTCAGCCAACGCCAAATGCCCAGCCGCATCAAACAATATGCGCTGCTCGGTGAAGAATTCGGCTGCGGCGTCGATGGTGTCCATTATCACCGCGACAACAAAGCGCTCAGCGTGCGTGGATGCCACCATTTTTTCCGGTACGGCGCATTCTATCCGCAAAGTCTGCGAGATTTTATCGAACGAATGCAAACGCAAGCCCTCGAAATCAGCCCTCTCCTGGTGGCTGGGTAATAAAAATATTAAGTCCAGAATCGGCGCCCGCTTTTGTATCGGCTCCTCGCGAAAACTTGCCAAGTCAACGGCAATTTTCGTAATAGCTTTGGCGATTACACTCTCGTCAAGCGCGCGGTCCGGCATCATGGATGCAATGTGTACAGTCATATCAACCTCACTAAGTAACCCGTTTTTAGTCTACTCAGCAAATCTCGTTCCAAGATACTGATTGACAGCAACAATGCCGGCAAACCGCTTTTAGCGAGCAATCCGGCGCCCTGTGTGGCTCAACAAAAAAAATTATTCAGCGGAGCGCGTTAATAACAGGAAGGGATATTTGTTATAAAGCCAACATATCCGGCAAATGCAACAACATAAACGGCACAAACCACAGGGATTTCGATCTCTGCGGCCGCTTGGGACTTACTGAGCCTCAATCGGCTTGCAGCAGCAACCGCCGTAAAGCGTAGCACCGGGCAGGCGTAACCAGTGCCGCACAGTTGTTGCGGACTCGGTTCTGCAATACTTCAGAGCAGTCATTACCGCCAAATCCGGACTCTAATTCAGGAGCCAAACTCACGCCACCGCCGGAACGCGGAAAGCTAAGGACCGGATTAACAGCAGCATCAACATCCAATTCGTGAACCAACCACGCATTGGCCGAACCGTACTCGTCGGGAATAGTTCGCAACTGCCCACCCGCCTCCAATGCAAATTCGCATTGCTCTAAGCCCAAAGCAATCCCCCGACCAACTGCTTTGACAAAGGCCTCTTTCTTGGTCCACAACCGATAAAATGCGTCCGCCTGCAACTCCACCGGCAGTTCGCACCAACCTTGATACTCCCGCTCGGAAAAGCAACGCTGCGCCAAATTTTCAAAATTGCGCCGTAGCTTAACCGTCTCCACATCGATTCCAATGTCAGCGAAATTAGCGACGGCAATTAACAATGAATCAGCGGTATGCGAGATATTGAATTGTAAAGGCTCATCAAGCAACGCCGGCTTGCCGTAGGGGCCGGACACGAATTTTAACGTCGCCGGATCGGCCGCCAAATAGCCGGCCACCGTTTCTCTCAACATGCCGCGCGCGGCAATGTAGCGATCATGTAAAGTTGGAAGCTTGAACGCTTGCGCCTTCAGCATTTCGTCGTCCGATAATCGCGACGCCAATCGCGCTAATGTGTCGGCAGATACGCTCAGCCGGCCTTGCCAAACATCCACAAAATACGCACTCACCGCTACGCGTCCTCGCCGCCAGCCGCCAAACCCAGCGCCGCCAGCCGTTCCGACAGTAACGCAAAGCTGACATACTCCTGTTCCAGGCGCACCCCGCGACCATAGCGATGATCCCGCAACACGTCGTATAGAGCCGCCTCCTCCGCAGTTAAAAATGCCAATTCGGCGTTAATCGGGCTAGCTTCTTCGACCCATTGCGAGCGATGGGCGATTAAAGTGGCCTCGTCCATCAGCAAGGATTGGGCTTGCGGAAAATGCTGGCGGAACTGGCTGAGGATAGCGAAACCGTGGGTATCGATGTCGCCCCAATAATGAATTTCCTTGTCCTTCAACCATTCGGCTTGCGCCAACGCATCGAAACCGTAGCCTCGGCCGAAGATCACCATGCTATCGGCAAACGGCGGAAACGCCAGACCGTTGATGTCGTTTTCGGTGACGAATACCCACCGTACAGGCAAATTCAAAGTCGCGAATTCGCTGGCGGTCACCGTCAAGTCGCTCAAGCCGGCAATCCGCAGTCGGCTATCCAGCAAGCGAAAGCGAATCGTCGCCGGCTTGGCCAAAAAGCCGTAGCGCGCCTCGAAGCCGGCGACGCCGGTTTGCGAGGTATCGATCGCTACGGCCGGCAGCAGCAAGTCCAGCCATTCGCCGAGCAACTTCTTACGGCTCTCGATAAATTTGCTGTCGATGCCTGGAAGGCTGATTTGGCGTAGATAAATGCCCGGCCTGGGATGTTCGACGACACAGCCGGCCACGCTCAACAATTTTTGCCATTCGTCGGCGTGCTCCAAGGCGCGTAACGGGTATTTCACTAACCAAGATCGCAGCGCGGCGAAATCGTCAACCAGCGATGCCGCCAACTGCCCGAAAACCGCCAATTCCTTGGCTTTTTTCAAATACGCCGCCGCGTCGTCCGGCTGGTCGAAAACCACCGCCGCCGGCAAGCGGTTACGCCCCGACAGCCGATGATTGATGTCCCGCCATTCGACGGCAAAATGCTTGGCCTCAACGGCCAGCCAATGTTCCACCCAAGCCTGCGCGGCGGCAAAATCGGCGGCCAGTTGCGCCGGGCTGGGTGGCTTTAACGGAATACGTAGCGGAAACAAGCCGCTCGGCGCCAGGCTTTCCGTCAGGATTTGGCCGCGTTGCCAGCGTTTGTCCAGTTCGGCGCGCAACTCGGCCGGCAAGATCCAGACCGGCTTGCTCATCCGCCGCGCGCCGCGCGTTCGGCGCGGTACTCTTCGATACTCAGATTGCGCAGTTTGGACGCCCGTCCTTCCTCGTTATGCACGAAGCCGACCGCCGCGACGTAAGGCTCGATGATATGGATTTTCTGCAGCGGCGTGACGATCAGCAGTTGCAGACTGAGTTTTTCGAACAGCCGCAAACCGTATTGCGCCGATTCGTCCGAGCCGCGGCCGAAGGCCTCGTCGATCACCACAAAGCGGAACGAGCGCGAACGCACCGCGCCCCATTCCAAACCGAATTGATAAGCCAGGCTGGCGGCCAGGATCGTGTAAGCCAGTTTCTCCTTTTGGCCGCCGGATTTGCCGCCTGAGTCGGAATAGTACTCGTGCTCGCTACCATCTTCCCGCCAGCGCTCACTGGCGCCGAAATTGAACCAGTTGCGCACGTCGGTAACCTTGGCGGTCCAGCGCCTATCCTGCTCGGCCTGACCTTCGCGGCCGCGAAAGCGCTCAATGATTTTTTTAACTTCCAGAAACTTGTTTTCCGAATACTGCTCGTCGTCGGAGCCGGTCAGCGCGCCCTCGGTGCAAGCGCGCAACTCGCTTTGAAAATCGCGCACGTCGGCGTCCGGCGTCGGTTGCGCTTCCAGCACGATGAAGCGGTTGGTGTTGTAGTCGATCTGGGTCAAAGATTCGTTGATCAGCGCGATGCGCTCCTTGATGGTTTCCCGCTCGCGGGCCAGTTGCGACTGGAAATTGGCGACCTCGCGAATGGTGTTTTCGTTGAGCAATTCCTTGAAACGGGCCTCGAAGCGCGGCAAGTCGTCGGCCTGCAAGCTTTGCAGCATGGTTTGATATTCGTGCGCTGCGGCGATGCCGACATCGACTTCCTGGGTTTCCAACGGGAAGGCCGCGCAATAGCCGCGCATCGCGTCGATGATCTTGTCGCGCAAATAATTGAGCCGTTTGGTCTCGTTTTCGATTTTGGTCTGCAACCAATCGCGCATCTCGCGCTCGCGGTTGTCGCAGGATTCCACCGTGACTTGCCGCTCGGCCAGCACCTCACCGCGCAGCGCTTCCAAAGCTGGATATTGTGCGGCGTGCGCATCGCCGGCTTCGCTCAAGATGTCGGCGGTTTGCGCCAACAGCGCCTCGGCGGCCTGCTTGCGTTGTTCGGTGGCGCCGCTTTCCTTGATCTTGTCACCTAATGCGCGCTCGGTTTCCAACAACGCGGCTTCCACCACCGCCAGTTGCGCGCCTAGCTGCTGCAATAAATCGGAAGCCGCCTGTAACTGCCGGCGTTCTTCGTCCAGCGCGGCGATGTCGGCGGCCAGAGGTTGCCAATCCAGTTCGCGGAAATCGCGGTATTCGCCCAGCTTGGTCAAGGTTTCCAATTGCGCCTTGACCGTGGTTTGCGCTTTGGCGATGTCGGCCAGACGGCCGGCTAAATCGGCTAGCTGCTTTTCCAGCAGCTTGGCCTTGTTCTCCAACGCGGCGATCTTGGCGGCATTGCTCCAACCCAATACATAGCGGCTGCGGTCGTCGAGGCGGTGGCGGTCGTCTTTTTCGTGGCGCTCGCCGGGCGCCTTGATTTGGCCGGCGCGGGTGATGGCTTTTTGCTCGCGGCGGAATTGCTCCTGGGTCGCGCAGCAGGCCACATCGAAGCGGTGGCCGATCTCCCGTTCCAACCAATCGTAAAACGCCGAATCGGGTTTGATCGCCAATTTGCGCGCCAACGAATCGCGGTGTAGCACCGGCGGCTCAGCGCGCTGGCCGGGCCGCACGCGGAAGTAGACCAGGCGGCCGCGCAAATGGGTTTGCTCCACCCAATCGGCCACCGCCGCGTAATGCGCATCCGGCACCAGCAGCGACAAACCGAAATTGCGCAGCAGCCGTTCGGCGGCGCCTTCCCAATCCTTGTCTTCGTCGCGCACCTGGATCAATTCGCCGGCGAACGGCATCTCGTCCTCGGCCAGATTCAGCGCCCGGCACAGCGCCTGGCGCATTTTGATTTGCGTATCTTCGATGTTGCTGCGCCGCGCCTTCAGGCTGGCCAGCTCGTTTTGCAAGTCCTGGTGCTCACTACGGCCTTGGGCGAAGGCCACGCCGATTTCGTTGGCCTGGTTTTGCAGATCGGCTTCGCGCGCGGACGCATTGTCCCGCAGTTCGGCGAAACGCATTTGCTGCGCCAAAAAGGCTTCGGCGTCTGCCGGTGCCGGCAAATCCAGGCTTTGCAGCAACTGTTCGTAACGGCCGGACTTATCGCGGCGGCGCGCAAGCTCGTCCTGCAAACGCTCGATTTCCAGGCCCAATTGCGCGATACGGTCGCCGCCGTTGGCGGCAATATTGCGCTGCAATTCGCGCTCGTCGAGTTGCTGTTGCCGCTTGCGCTGGTTGAGCCGCTCCAGTTGGGCGCTCTGTTTGACCAATTCCTCGTCCAAGCCGGCCAGCCATTTTTCCAGCAAGCCGCGCTTCAGGCCGGCAAAAAACGGCCGCAAGGCTTCGCGGCAGGCGCGCAGGGATTCGGTTTGTTCGTTGAGTTGGGTGTGGCGCTGGCAATCGGCGACCAGCGGCGTCAACAGGCTCATCTGCCACTTGGCCTTCAAAACCGCGTCGTGGGCGCGGTTCAGGTCGTCGAAATGGTTGATCAGCGCGGTGATGCGCGGCGCGACTTCGGAAGGTTCCAGCATGTGGCTGCGCACGAAGTCAGTCAGATTGCCGACCGATTTCATCGATACGGTTTGATGGAACAATTCCAGCGCTTGCTCGTTGTCGATGCCGAAGCGGCGGCGAAACCAGGCGCCGTAGGGCGGAAAGCTGTCGTGCAACTCGGCGCCCAGGCCGCGCAGCTTCTTGCGCAATTGGCCGATGTCGCTGCCGAAGTCGGAAAAATCGCGGGAGATGCTGAAATCGCGTTCGGCGCCCACGAACAGCCGCGCCGGCTGGCCCTGGCGGTCGCTGATCCAGAACACCTGCGCCAAGGTCACGGTCTGGTCGTAGCCGGCGTTGTGGAACACACCCAAGATCACCGAATAACTGTTGTCGCCGCGCAAGGCCACCGGCTTGGCACTGCCGCTGACTTCGTTGCGCTCGGATTTGTAATGACCCAACACATAGGAACGCAGACTGCGCTCCTTGGCATCGGCGCCGGCAGCCTTGTTGTAAGCGATGCGGTGGGCCGGCACTAATAAAGTGGTCACCGCATCGACCAGCGTCGATTTGCCGGAACCGATGTCGCCGGTCAACAGCGCGTTGCGGCCATACAAATGCAAGACCCAAACCCGGCCGTCGAAGGTACCCCAGTTGTAGACTTCCAGGCGTTGCAAGCGAAAGCCGGACAAGGCGTCGTCGTCGACGAAGTCCAGGGAAAATTGCAAGTCGTTAGTGGCGGTCATGGCGCGGCGGAATTTTGGTCGAGACGTTGTAAAACGGAATGGACGTCCTCCCCCGCAGCCCGAATGCCATTTAGCTTAAGGTGCTTCCCCCTTTGCAAAAGGGGGATCGAGGGGGATTTATTCGGAAAATCTCCCCTAACCCCTCTTTGAAAAAGAGGGGGATAAACAACGATAAACTTAATGGCATTCTCCCGGCGAGAAAGCGCGATGGGGATCAATCCACGCAGAATCACTCTCTGCCTTCCCCGCCGCCAAGCCATTGCGCGTGGTATTCGGCCAACCGGGCATCAAACTCCGACAGCCACTGCGCATCGACAAAAGCCTTGAGTATCCGCCTAACCTCGTAACTGGCAGCTTGATTAGCGCTGGTCTTGAGCTTGCGCAAAAAGCCCAACTCGACCACCTTTTTGATATGGGTTTCGATCTGGTCGATCAGCCGCGCCTCATTGCTGCGTTGCGGCAAAAACACCCGGATCAACTCGACGATGTCCTCGCGCGACAAGACCAACCGAGTCTCGCCGCCGCCGCGGTCGAACTCAGCCAAACGCTTGCGCAGCAGCGCCAACAGCAAGCTGACCGGAAACGACAACGGCCGCCGCGCGATCAAACGCGGCAACTTGGGCGCCGCGTCGTCTTCCTCCGCGTCGATCTGGCGCGAACGCAAAAACGCATAACCCTCGGCCTCGTCCAGCACCAATTCCAAAGCCAACACCGCCACGTAATCCCGCACCCTGGCTTGCAGATTTAACAAGGCATTCCAAAGGCCGCCATCGGTTTCCTGGTAGATCACGCCCTTCAATAACGGAATGACTAAGGCCGACAGGTCGTATTGCGGCGCTATCTCTAAGTCGGTTTCCGTCATGTTTATCTCGTCTTGATTGAGCAGGCGCTGAATTGGGCGTATTTTAGGGCAAAACTATAGCCTACAAGATAATCTGCTTTTTGACTCGATGCTACTATCCATTGCCAACTGGAAAAGCGGAATTCTACGAACTTAACAAACTGAGCCTCATGAATCTTCAGACGGGTTTTTCAACCGGCTATAAACAGGTATGGCTGCTTTGGCCATATTTAAATGTTTAAGGCGGGATAGCAAAACCCGTCTCGTAGATAGGAACTTTGCCTACGACTATTGACCTGACTTAAATATGGCTAAATCACTGTTACTGATCCAGCCGCGGATCATTTTCTGTGTCCCTGGGTACTCAACCTGCAGCCAGTCTCCCTCGGCACCCACCACGCCAACAACATCCCCTTTCACCAAATAAGACTTGAGTTTGGCATCAGCCTTGGGTTTGGAATGGAAGTAAGTCTTGGGACTCGATATGACCCTCAACTCAGTCCATTCGGTTTCAGTCACCTTATCGTAATTCAGGCCTTGTTCGATGGCCGGTGGCAACAGCATTCCGCATCCTGGATGTTCGTTACCGTGCTCCACCTTCAAATTGACTCCGGCTGCCTGGATACGAAGTTCGCCAGGAAAGCTATCGACATTCCATGTCGTCAGCGAGGCGGAATCTCCATTTGATTGCCCACGCAGATAAAAGCTACAGGTTTTGCTCACGCCTTCCCCTTGCTCTTCACGATAGTAACCAGTAATTTTCCCGTCCGGCGCCACCGCCAAGCGGAGTTGCTCATAAACACCCGAGTGAAATTGGTTGGTTTCGACGGCTCCGACATCGGTCGCCATCAATATTGCCATGATGAAACCAAAACGATTAAACATGATCAGCTTCCCCCGTGGCGCTTGTAGGCTTGTTCAAGCAAAACATCATAATTTCCATAATCATCTCCGTTGTATAAGGTCGCAATGGTGGCGAATTTCTTGTCTTTGAGGGCTTGTAAGCGAGCAGGTTTGGCCTTGCACCAGCCAACGAAAGCATCGAGTTGACCGCGTTCGCCCGCTTTCATGGATGCGACAAAGTCCTCGACTTTGCTAAAGCCGCAATCTTTGAAGTTGAAGCCCATTACTTGAAACATACCCCACGAACAAGCCTGCAACGCGGCGTCGGAATCCAAGGCGATGGCGTCGTTGAGGGTTTTCCAGGCCGTTTCCTGATCCTTATTATTGGCTTGCCACTCCGGCCCCGCTTTCTTGACATATTTGTAAGACAGCATGGGATGCGTTTGGTCGTATTTCTTATTCGTCAATTTCCTAAACCAATGCCCTTCGAAGGCAACGACCGGTAGGCCGGCGGGGCCAAATCCGCTTTTCCCGCCCGACTCTACTTCGGCAAAGGCCTTGACCATGGCCAGGGTAATGCCGTTACCCAGAGCCGCCAACGCGGCCTGAAAATCCGCATCGGCCAACTTGGAAAATGAGCCGCCACTATTGACGGCCGCTTTGAGACGGTGAAGCTTGCCGGCCGCAGCGCGCTCCCGCAAGGACAAATAGCTATCAACAACCGCCCGGTGCGCTGTACCGGGCTCTTGCGTTTGCTGGCTGGCAGGCGGCCTTTTAAATTCCAAGAATTCCAATAATCCGGCGACTTCACCACTGGGACCGCACCAAGAACCACCGGCCAGATAGGGGCGCGAAGATTTGTTCAGATCGGTACGTTTAGGTCGTAGCGGCCGCGCCTTTTCGACCAGGGCGTGGAGAGTTCTACCCGCCGGGTCGACGCGCCCGTCGGCATGAGGATATCTAAGTTCGTTGCTCTGAAAGCGCCGAATTTCCATGATCAAATCAGTGGAACAACGCCCGGCTTCCGGAAACGGCCGGCGAATGACGCTGTTGCAGATATTGAATAGATATTCGACGATTAGGACGTCCTTGGGGTCGTTGGCTGCGCCGTCTCCCACAGATGCCTTCAGAAGGTTTTCTTTCGTACTTCTTCGCTTCATTATTTCTCCTTGCGAGTTAATGGGTGAACTATCGATCTTGTATTTAGATTGCCTGCCTTGATGGGCGCCGGCCACCCCATTCCAGCTAAATTTAGATTTACACGCAACCACGCTACCACAGACCTTAATCAGCGTTTTACCGCCAAAACCAGCAATCCAGGTGCCGATGCGCCGGCTTCTTTGCGGAAGGCTTCCTCACCGCGGCTGTTACTATTCAAGCCGGCCAAGCTAGCGCGTGCAGAACATAGCCCTTGCAGTGAGCATAACGCCCAAACACGTCAAGCCGCACGAAGCAAGCCGGAGCATCATCGACAGCCTGCTCCAAGTTAAATGCCGAACACCCACCGGTTTCATCGCGGCGGCTCTAAGCAATAATTCGAGTTGACCAAAATAGAGGAAGGTATCGGCGGAAACAATGACATCGAACCTACCGGGATGGTTTTCCAGCTAGTGACAGAGTTCCGCTTCCGCCAAACCATCGTACAGAGTTCGCCGACTAGTTTCAGCATGCCTGCGGAGAGTTCGAAGCGGACTAGATGACTGCAAATCGCCTTGGAGGTAGCGGCGAAGAACTCCTCGATTTGGTCCTTTACCGCCGCTCAAGCCGGCAACCAAGACATTTGTGTCTACAACCACTCTAATTGCCAGCATATATGCAACACCTATCCTAGCATATGCCTAAATTTTGGAAAGATTTTCGCCCCTCGTGTTCGATGAGAACATCTTGCGCCGCTCGCGTCACCTGACAAAAATCACCCTCGGCAAGCGCGCCTGTTTGCTCACTTCCTGCCCTTCGCCGTCGGCTGTTTGCCAGGCGATGATGTCTTCGGTGGTTTCGTCGACGGTGGTCTTGAAGCTGTCGCCGCCGAGTTGTAGATAGGCGACGAGTTCCGCCAAGCCGTGTTGCAGCGGGCGGCTGCGGCAGAGTTCAGCCAGAGTGATTTGCGGTTTGTCTTGCAGGGCGTGGCGGATGTGGCGGGCCAGTTGGGTCTTGTCGATGACGATTTGCGAGAATAGCGCGGTGGCGTCCAGGTCGTCGTCGCCGGTTTCCGGGATCAGGCTGGCGATGCGCGGCTTGACGGTCGGCGTATGTAGCGGCCGCTCCATCGGCAGTTCGATGTCGGCAGCGGCTTCGGCGATAGTCATCACTTCGCCGGCCGGCTGGTTGTCGCGCAGAGCCACGGCCTTGGCTTCGATGCCGTGCAAGATTTCCATGATGCGGCGGTTTTCCAGCCAGGCCTGGTCGTCGAGGAAGCGGCGCAGTTGCCGGCTGAGTTCGGCGACGGTGCGCTGGGTGTGTTCGCCGGCTTCCAGCCAGTCGTAATGCACGCGGCGCAGGCGGGCTTCGGGGCGCAGTTCGGCCACCGGCTGCAAGGCCAGCACTTTTTCCAGCAAGGCCGACAACTCCTCCTGGCGGCGGCTGGACATCAGAAAATCCCAGAATGCACGGAAGCTGCGGCCTTGGTCGGAATCGGCGATGGCGTCGCGTTCGCCCATGATGTCTTGCAGCAATTCGCCCTTGCCGCCTTCCCACAAGGCGATGCGCTCGCGCACGCGCCGGTCCAGACCGCGAAAGTTATGTTCGACTTCACGAAAGTCGCCGAGCAGTTCGCGGGCTAGCGCGGTAAATTGCAGAAAGCGGTCTTTCAAGGCGGTGTCGTCCAGCACGGCCAGTTCGCCGGCTTCGACTCTGGCGATTTCGGCGTCGATGTCGGTGCGACGCTTGCGCAGTTCGGCGATGCGGGTCTCGGGATTGGTTTCGCTGCCTGCGCTGATTTGTTTGAGCAGTTCGAACAAGGTTAATAAGCGCGACTCGGTGCCGACGAAGGCGCGTTCGGTCAGGCTGCCCAGCCAGGCGATGGCTTTTTCGGTAGCCGGGGTCAGGTCGAAATAGGGTTCGTCCGAGCCTTGGCGGTAAAATTTGCGCAGCCAGCCTTTGTCGTTGCCGGCCCAATCGTTGAGGTAGTCCAGCGCCGATTTCGGAAAGATGTCGTTACCGAATTGCTCTCGCAGGCCGAATAATTCGTCTTCCAAGGCCTCGGCAAGATCAGCCTGGGCGATCAAGCGCTGGTTTGGGACGACAAACACCCGGTTCAAGAAGCCGGCAACCAATGGCGCGTGCGGTGAATTAAGAAGCCGCCACGCCGGATGATTTTGTTTGAGCAAATCGAGAGTACGGTAATCCAGTTTGAATATCCTTTATGTGCTCGCCACTCGTTGCCGTGGCGTAAACTCTTAAACAATACAGCTGTCCCGCTGCGGCAATTTATAAATTTGACCGAATTTCTAGCGGGAAAACCAATCTGTAGGCAAGAAAACCCAAGTGAAACCCTTGGTTTTCCTTGACGAACACGGTCAAAAACAGTAGCTTATCCAACCTTTTTTGTAAAATCTGCATTTCCCCGATCGATTAGTTTTTTGAGGACGTAAAATTGGAACTCAGTGGCGGACATATTCTTGTCCAATGTCTTAAAGATGAAGGTGTCGAATTTGTATTTGGCTATCCGGGTGGCTCTGTTTTGCACATCTATGATGCCATTTTCCATCAAGACGAAGTGAAACATATCCTGGTCCGCCACGAACAAGCGGCGGCCCACGCGGCTGACGCTTATGCGCGCGCCACCGGCAAACCCGGCGTGGTGCTGGTTACCTCGGGGCCAGGCGCAACGAATGCTGTCACCGGCATTGCCACCGCGTATATGGATTCGATTCCGATGGTGATTATCTCGGGCCAAGTGCCCTCGCCAGTCATAGGCAGCGACGCGTTCCAGGAAGTCGATACGGTGGGTATTACCCGGCCCTGCGTTAAGCACAACTTCTTGGTCAAGGATGTCAACGATTTGGCCGAAACCATGAAGAAGGCTTTTTACGTCGCAACCACCGGCCGACCTGGCCCGGTATTGGTCGACGTGCCTAAGGACATGACCGATCCGAACATTAAGGTACCTTATAAGTACCCGAAAAAGATCAGCATGCGTTCTTATAACCCGGTGGTAAGCGGCCACAAGGGCCAGATCAAACGCGCGGTAGATATGTTGCTGACCGCGCAGCGGCCGATGATTTATTCCGGCGGCGGTGTGATTCTCGGTGAAGCCCATAAAGAACTGACCGAATTGACCCAATTACTGGGTTATCCGATCACCAACACCCTGATGGGTTTGGGCGGTTATCCGGCTACCGACAAACAGTTCGTCGGCATGTTGGGTATGCACGGTACTTACGAAGCTAACATGGCGATGCACGAAAGCGATGTGATCCTCGCGGTCGGCGCGCGCTTTGACGACCGGGTCACCGGCAAACTGGCTGAGTTTTGCCCGTACGCCAAGATCATCCATATCGACGTTGATCCGGCCTCGATTTCCAAAACCGTTAAAGTCGACGTGCCGATTGTCGGCGAAGTCAAACCGGTCTTGGAGCAGATGATAGAACTGATCAAAGACAGCAAAACTAAGCCGTCCAAATCAGCACTTGAATCCTGGTGGCAATTGATAGGCAGTTGGCGGGATGTGCATTGCCTGGATTATGACCGCACCAGCAGCGTCATCAAGCCGCAATATGTCGTGGAGCAGTTGTATCAAGTTACTGGCGGCGAAGCTTTTGTCACCTCCGACGTCGGTCAGCACCAAATGTATGCCGCGCAGTACTACCACTTCGACAAGCCTCGGCGTTGGATCAACTCCGGCGGTTTGGGCACGATGGGCTTTGGCTTACCTGCCGCGATCGGCGTGAAACTGGCGTTTCCGGAAGCCAATGTCGCCTGTATTACCGGCGAAGCCAGCATCCAGATGTGTATCCAAGAGCTATCTACTGCCCTGCAATACAACGCGCCGGTGAAAATCATCAACCTGAACAACCGCTACATGGGTATGGTGAGACAATGGCAGGAGTTCTCTTATCAAAGCCGGTATTCGCAGTCATACATGGATACTATCCCCGACTTCGTTAAATTGGCAGAGGCTTACGGTCACGTCGGCATGTTGATCGAGAAGCCCGAAGACGTGCGTGGCGCTCTGGAAGAAGCCTTCGCGTTGAAGGATAGAACCGTATTCCTGGATTTCATCACTGATCGCACCGAAAACGTTTACCCCATGATAGAAGCAGGCAAAGGCCATCACGACATGAAATTGCGCGTCGCGCCCGGCACTCCGGTAGACAGGGAGTTGTCATAAATGAGACACATCATTTCAATCCTGATTGAAAACGAATCCGGTGCTTTGTCGCGCGTTGCGGGCTTGTTTTCCGCACGCGGCTACAACATCGAATCGTTGACTGTGGCGCCCACCGAAGATTCCAGCCTGTCGCGGATGACCTTGGTCACCAGCGGTAGCGACGAGATCATCGAGCAAATCACCAAACAACTGAACAAGTTGATTGACGTGGTGAAATTGATCGACTTGGCGGAATCCGCGCATATCGAGCGCGAGTTGATGCTGGTAAAAATTAAAACCAGCCACGATACCCGCGAAGAGGTAAAGCGTATGGTGGACATTTTCCGCGGCAAAATTATCGACGTCACCGCCAACAGCTACGTGGTGGAAATGACCGGCCAATCCAGCAAACTGGATGCGTTTATCCACGGTTTTGAAGAAGGCAGCATCATTGAAGTGGTGCGCTCCGGTCCGACCGGCATCTCCCGTGGCGAGAAAGGCTTACACCTGTAACATTTATTATTTACCCAGCAACGAGAAAACCTATGCAAGTTTATTACGATAAAGACGCCGACCTTTCTGTTATCAGAAGCAAAAAAGTAGCGATCATCGGCTACGGCTCACAAGGCCACGCACACGCCAACAACCTGAAAGACTCAGGCGTTGACGTCGTTGTCGGCTTGCGCGCCAATTCGGCATCCGTCGCTAAAGCCCAAGCCAGTGGCTTGACAGTAAAAGACGTACCGGAAGCCATCGCCGGCGCCGACGTGGTGATGATTCTGACCCCGGACGAATTCCAATCCAAACTGTACAAAGAAGAAATCGAACCTAATATCAAACAAGGCGCCGCTTTGGCTTTCGCTCACGGTTTTGCGATTCTGTACAACCAAGTCGTGCCCCGCAAAGACCTGGACGTGATCATGATTGCGCCGAAAGCACCTGGTCACACCGTGCGTTCTGAGTTTGTTAAAGGCGGTGGCATTCCTGACTTGATCGCGATTCACCAAGACGCGTCCGGCATGGCTAAAGCCATCTGCTTGTCATACGCATCCGCAATTGGTGGTGGCCGTTCCGGCATCATCGAAACTACGTTCCGCGACGAAACCGAAACCGATTTGTTCGGCGAACAAGCAGTATTGTGTGGCGGCGCGGTGGAACTGGTAAAAGCCGGTTTCGAAACCTTGACCGAAGCGGGCTATCCACCTGAAATGGCTTACTTTGAGTGCCTGCACGAATTGAAACTGATTGTGGATTTGATGTACGAAGGCGGCATTGCCAACATGAACTACTCGATCTCCAACAATGCCGAGTACGGCGAATACGTCACCGGCCCGAAAGTGATCAACGAAGAAAGCCGTTGGGCGATGAAACAAGCCCTGGAAGACATTCAACAAGGTAAATACGCCAAGCAATTCATTCTGGAAGGCCAAACCGGCTACCCAGAGATGACTGCCAGACGCCGCCTGAATGCAGAGCATCCTATCGAAGTCGTTGGTGCCAAGTTGCGGGGCATGATGCCTTGGATCAAGGCCAACCAAATCGTCGATAAAAGCAAAAACTAAGCTTATCGGCTAGGATTAAAGCCCATCTACACGATGGGCTTTTTTTTGCCCGCTGGATTTTGCCAAATGTCCGATCATTCTTGCTTCAACTCTTTTTATCTCGGTATCATCTCCGCAATCTTGGCCCAGCCCTGCCCCGCTGATTTCATGCAATGGCATAACAGCGAGATCCAATATCTGCACGGCGGCAACTACCAGCAACCGTTCAACTCCAACGACGTCAGCCAGTCCATTATCACCGTCACCCACGCCCACGGCTGGGCTTACGGCCGCAACTTCTTCTTTATGGACACTCTGTTTACCGAATCCGGCCAAGCCGCACAAACCAATCTCTACGGCGAAGCCTATAGCACCTTCAGCCTCGGTAAAATCAGCGGCCTTGACTTGGCTTACGGCATTTTCAAAGATTTCGGCGTAACCGCCGGCGTCAACCTCGGGGAAAACATGAACAGCTCGCGCAGCGGCTTTCGCGCCTGGCTTTATGGCGTGACCGTTGATTTTGACCTACCGGGCTTCGACTATTTCAACGTCGACTTTTTACGGCAGCGCGTCACCGAAACCGCCGATATCGGCACTTCCTGGCAGATTACCCCGGTGTGGAAACTGCCGTTCGAAATCGCCGGCACAAAATGGAGCTTCGAAGGCTTCGCCGACTTCATCGGCCATAACCACTCCGCCGCCCGCCAAGCCCTGGCACAGCCGCAACTTAGATTGGACATCGGCGACTTATGGGGTGATAGCGACCATCTGTATATTGGCCTCGAATACCAGTATTGGCATAACAAATACGGCATTAAAGGCTTGCAGGACAGCGTGCCACAGGCTTTGGTTTTGTGGAAGTTTTGAAGCAAATGAAAATGAACAGCAGCCGTGGCAGTTAATTATTTGGTTAGCATGCATATAGCACTTCATTCCACCGGACGCGGCAAACAGCGCCGCGCCGATTAACATTACGGTAGGCCAATTCGATGCGCGAACTTCCAGACGCCGCAGCAACACCACTTGTGTTCTGACCGAGACAAGATCATTCTCCAAGCTAAATACAAGTATTTTGGCGCACTTGCCAATGACACAAAGTGGAATGAACTAATCGATTACTTTCGGCAAAAGTCGGGCTGGCGGCCTTCGTATAGGAGCAAGTGGATAAACGGTCATATCTCCGAATGGGATTCCGAGTGGCATTACCATCTGCCATTTCCATTTGTTGGCGTAGAGTGGTTTGATATTGGGCTGCATCAGCATGAATTCATGGGGCATTTAATGCCGCCCATGATTATTGATCACAGCACTGAGATTGCTTCAAAACTTTCCAGCATCGGCTTTGATTATGAGGTAAAGGGGGATGTCGCACGAATCTGGGGCTATTTTCCAAAGTCATATGAAGACTTCCCGCCCCAGAAATTGGCCTAACCTTTCAGTGAACCTGACAGCCAGCGTAGCCTAGATGAAGCGCAGCGAAAATCCAGGTTGAAAATCAAAAGTTATCAATCGTGACAATGCATCACCGCGTATTTTGCTGCGCGGCATACGGGCTACAATCTCAATAATCACAAGCCATCTCTCATACCCACGCAACCGACCATATTAGTTAAGCATCTGTCATATTCAGCATGTACAATGCCGCCAACTTTTCAACCTTTGTAGACACATTATGATCAAGAAGCAGCCGCTTACGCGTCATCGTGGCATTTACTTACTGCCCAATCTGTTCACCACGGGCGCCATGTTTGCCGGGTTTTATGCAATCACCTCGGCGATTAACGGCCGCTTCGAAACCGCGGCGATTGCCATGTTCATTGCGATGGTTCTGGATGGCCTGGACGGCCGCGTTGCTCGATTAACCAACACGCAGAGCGAGTTTGGCGTGCAGTACGACAGCTTGTCCGATATGGTTTCGTTTGGCGTCGCTCCAGCTATTGTCATGTATTTGTGGACCCTGTCCACCATGGGCCAAGCAGGCTTGTTCGCCGCATTTGTGCATATGGCCGGTGGAGCGTTACGTTTGGCGCGTTTCAACACGCAAGTGGAAGTGGCCGACAAACGCTATTTTCAAGGCCTACCCAGCCCGGCAGCCGCGGCAATTTTGGCCGGCGGTTTATGGTTCTGTGTGGAAAACGGTTATGACGTGGAAAACATCAAGTATCTGGTATTGCTGACCACCATCACTACCGGTTTGCTGATGGTCAGCAACTTCCGTTATTCCAGTTTCAAGGAAATCGACTTTAAAAACAAAGTGCCATTCATCGTTGCCATTATCGCGATGCTGGTTATCAGCTTCATAATGGCGCAACCACAGCGAATGCTGTTCCTGCTATCGGTCGGCTATGCCATATCCGGCCCTATAGTTACCTTGGTTTTGCGCAAACGTAAGCTGCAAAGTCGTAAAAGTTAACGGATGCGAAATACCGGCGGCAAACTGTTGCTCGACGCCTTGGAAATACACTGGCGCCAATATCGCAAACGCTTGAAAGCCTGCCGCCAAACCGCCAGCGAAGATAACGTCCACGAATTACGCGTCAACACCCGGCGCTTGTTGGCGTTGATAGAATTACTGCATGCCCTGGGGCCACAACCCTCATTACTAAGCATTCGCAAAGCTCTGAAAAAGCAGCTCGACGGTTTCGACGAATTACGAGACACGCAAGTCATGCTGTTCGAGGCGGCCAAGACCCTGCCTAGACTTCCCGAGCTAGAGCCTTTTTTAGCCCACATGCATCACTGCGAACAGCGTTTGCTGCTGGAAAACCGTTCCTTTATTGCCAGCCTGTATCAACCCAAGTTGCGGCGCAAGTTGAAAAAAGCCGGCAAATACATCGCCGACATCGATTTCAAACAGACCCTGCCAAGCGCTATTGACGGTATTTATGGGCTAGTAATAAATCGTTATGAAGCACTGGACCCCACCATTCCTGCCAGCATTCATCATCTGCGCATCGCTGTTAAGAAATTGCGCTACACGCTTTTGGCAACGCAATGCCTTGATTCCACCCTAGCTGAACCGGACTCAAGCCTGCTGAAAAGCCAGTTAACTCGCATGGGTGACATTCAAAACTCTGTGGTCATGTTGCAAACCCTTGAGCTATTTTTTCAATATCAGATACCGACCGCAATAGAGCAGTATTATCGACAGCAACAACAAGAGTTGATCGACTCATTTATGGCATGTTGCTCGGAGATTTTGGCGTTTCGACATGCGCCCCAAAACGACAGAAACCGGGCTTTTGAATCCGCTTAGAAACTAGCTATACTCATTGTCGATTTACTTATTGACACCAATCGAAAGATGAATAACCAGAAATAAGAATTTTCTATTACGCAACTGAAAAACAATGTGGCTCGGCAAACCGTGCTAACCCTGTCAATTGGATTTTTATCTTATCATTGCCGCAGGACATCAGTGGCTACCGAGAAAACTAACGCCATCAAACTGAAACGCAACCCAAAACGAAAAAGTTCATAACGTGGCATTACGAAATATTAGAGGCGGTTTCAATGGCATCAGATGATAGAAACTCACCAAAAATTGGTGTTACGTCGTCACCCTATCTGGTTTACACCTCAGCAGGTCACCGATCCAATATAAAAAAATGGGTCACGGGCAAAAAAAATTTCGACTTATGGGTTACTCAATACGAAGGCGAAAGCGATTATCACCGGAGCGTTGCTGATTTTTACAACGAGCGAAAAGGCGGCAAATACCCAAATCTACATGATATATATAACCGCTGGGGAGAGTTACTCACCCCCTATCGGGCAATATTCGTACTTGACGACGATATAGAATTAAGCGCCAACCAAATTAGCCAGTTATTCCGCATTTTAGAACGCTACAAACTCGTCTTGCTACAACCTGGTTTTTTGAGCGTCGGCAAAATAAGCCATGAAGTCACAAAAGCAAACCATTTCAGGTTTGCGAGGCTTACCAATTTCGTGGAAAACTGCGTGCCATTGTTCTCGAAGCCTATTCTGGATCGCTTTATGGCAACTTACGACCCGGGCTTAATAGCCTTCGGAACTGATTGGTGGTATTTACACCTTCTGACCGATGAAGAGCGCGAAACCGGAGTGGCGGTAATTGATTCGATACCTTGCGTAAACCCGGACGAATGGCTTGAACAAAAACCGCGAAAAATAGATCAAGTTGAGCCCGTCAATAAAGGCATAGAGATTTGGCAGGAATTTAAGCGCGAGCGAGGCATCGAGATGCCGCCAGGCGGTGTCAGAAGTTTGGGACTATTATGGCCTGAAGCCTTAGAAGACTGGCTTACGCTTATTTCTGCTCCGTTAATCCGCTGCAAAACATTTCTGTTCTACCCCCATTATTTCATGCGTCTGAAACGCTTTTATTGGGATATTCATAGGCGAAAAATATTTTAAAATTGCCATTCAGCAATGGCGAAATAATGCGAAATGCTGACTATCCAAAACAACGCAGCAGATCTTATTCAATGAGAATATAAGCTTCCTTGCTCCAATTGGGAACTGAGTGCGGCCAACCTCCTTAAGAATAGCATTTCGCAACTAGCTGACGGCCCAAGGAATTATTCGTGAACTATTTAAATGAAATTAAAGGTTATTTAAAAATTAAAATTTCTCAGCTATTGATGCGGTACCCTACTCATCACAAGCCACTAAAAATACAACACCCCCCAAAAAATAAACCCAAGGTACTAATTTTAGGAATATATTTAGAATACAGAGAAAACACGTTTAATCACCTGATAAATGCGTTTAATGAATCAATAGCATGTGACGTTGATCAAATCTGGGTATCATTGAATCCTAAAAACTCTCCAAAATCCAACGAAACGGAAAATAAAAACTATGCCAGCCACGTATTGGTTAAGCAGTTATTTGAGCTTAAACCAAAATTTACGATATTAAATGAACTTCTAGAAGAAATTGACATAAGCAAATACGATTATATTGTCTTTACCGATGACGACATTTTTGTTGACGATAACTTTCTCGATGCTTTTATAGGATGGCAACAGCATTTAAACTTTTGCTTGGCTCAACCCGCCCGCACGAGAACCAGTACAGCTGATAATACATTTGTTGTTTCCAGGCCTTGGCTGAATGCCCGCGAAACACATTTTGTTGAAATTGGCCCGCTATTTAGCATGGATAAATCCATTGTAAATGAATTACTACCGTTTGATCTTGAAAGCCCAATGGGCTGGGGATATGACCTTGTTTGGCCAATAAAGGTGATTGCATCGGGAAAAACCATGGGGATTATCGATGCGACCCCTGTGCAACACAGCATGAGACCGCAGGGTGCAGCATACTCTACCGCTAAGGAATCCATACTAATGAATGAATATCTTTCAAAAAAACAGCACATAAACTTCCGAGAAGCCTGCACTATTGTTAAAAATTACTCAAAAATAAGCTTCCTCAAAAAACCGTTTAATTTATTTTAATGCCTATCTGTTTTAATTTCCCGAACAAAGCACCGCTGCATTCCGATCAGCTCCAACAACCTATTTATCTTATTCGCACTGCACGATACTACTTAAACATAATAAGCGACACCATCATCAACTTAAAGATACAATAGCCGAACTACCAGCATTTATTTGATTCATCTTATGCAGCACAATATCTCCGTTAAACCTTTTATAATTTAATCGGCCCAATCGACGCCATGAGCTGCTTAGTTACCGTTATCATACCCACCCACAACCGCCCCGATCTTTTGGACGAAGCCATAAGCAGCGTAGCCAATCAAACCTTGGCGGATTGGGAGATCATTGTCGTTGACGATTGCTCGACCCCTCCGGTAAGCCCCGCTCAGCTCCAGGAAAAATTTGGAACGACGGTTAAAGTTTTGCGGCACCCAAGCTCTTTGGGGGGAGCAGCAGCAAAAAACACCGGCATCAAAGCCGCTTGTGGCAAATATATTGCGTTTCTGGACGACGACGATCTTTACGCGCCGACTTATTTAGAAAAAGCTGTTTCAACTTTACAAAACCACCCAGAAATTAACACGCTGTTCATGAGCGTCGCCTGGTTTGGTCCAAATTCAAAATGGACGCACGAATCCTACACTGACGCCATGAACAAAATATTGGCAGATCTGGCTGGAACACAAGTTACGGAAACCCTGCTGGAATTTGAAGCAAACCGCCTATTCAAAGCTTTGCTAAAAAGGGTACCTATGGCGTTTCAACGACCAGTGGCAACCAGGGAACAGGTTATGCAAATCGGCTTATATCAGGAAGATTGCCTACTTTGGGATTGCGATTGGGCTTTGCGCGCGGCACTGAATGGCCGATGCGGATTAGTGACGGAAGGCTTGTACCTGCAACGCAGCGCCGGCCAGGGATACTCATCTCAGCCTCGCCGCCGGATGGATCACTCCTTATCCAATCTGGAAATAAAAAAACAACTGATTAAGCGGAATGTCAGACCTGATCTAGCTAAACTGATCAGGCTAAACTACATCCAATCTGCTCAAGATTTGAGCTGGGAATACATCAATCAAAACCAGGGCTTTCTAGCGGTCAAAACCATGTTGGCTAGTTTCCAATACGGCATTCACTTTCTGCAGATTAAGTTTTTAGCGCACGCTCTTTATAGCTGCGGATTGAGTTTATTTTCTAAAGAACAACGATAACCCGCTTAGATCCCGGATCGAAACAAAAGGTAAACTAGCTTACTGCCACAGCATCGCAAACTTGAGCCTCAGTCGGCAATCAAGTATAGTTTCTAACCATGAACAATCAGAAAAACGAATTTCATAGTTACTTAGTTTTCATGCCAGCCATTGGCAGACGGTTGTTCGGCCTGTCTTTAAGATTGCTGCCCTGAGGGGCGCACTCTATCCTCATTTAAACAATACAACCCTTTTCTGTTTCTCGGCCTTAGCGCCGAACATTTCATGAACGGAGTTCTCATGAAAGATAAATTAATTATATTCGACACCACTTTGCGCGATGGCGAGCAAAGCCCCGGCGCCTCGATGACCCGCGATGAAAAAGTCCGTATTGCCCGGGCACTGGAGCGGATGAAAGTTGATGTGATCGAAGCAGGGTTCCCTGCCGCCAGCCAAGGCGATTTCGAAGCGGTGCAAGCAGTGGCGGATGCGATCAAAGACAGCACAGTTTGCGGTTTGGCGCGGGCGCTGGACAAAGACATCGACAGAGCCGGCGACGCCTTGAAAGGCGCGAACAGCTCGCGCATCCATACCTTTATCGCGACTTCACCGATCCATATGCAAAAGAAGTTGAATATGCAGCCGGATCAGGTAATCGAATACGCGGTTCGGGCGGTAAAGCGCGCTCGCCAGTATACCGATAACGTCGAATTCTCCCCGGAAGATGCCGGCCGTTCGGAAGAAGATTTCTTGTGCCGTATCCTCGAAGCGGTAATCGATGCCGGAGCGACGACACTTAATATCCCGGATACGGTCGGCTATAGCATGCCCCAGCAGTTCGGCGCGACTATCGCCAATTTGATCAAACGCATACCCAATTCGGACAAGGCGATCTTCTCGGTACATTGCCATAACGATTTGGGCTTGGCGGTTGCCAATTCCTTGTCCGCGGTAATGAACGGCGCTCGGCAGGTGGAATGCACCATTAACGGTTTGGGCGAACGCGCCGGCAATGCTTCTTTGGAAGAAGTGGTGATGGCGGTACGTACGCGGCAAGACTTCTTTACTTGCGATACCGGCTTGGACGCGCGCGAGATAGTCACTTGCTCAAAGCTCGTGTCATCCATTACCGGCTTTCCGGTGCAACCTAACAAGGCCATCGTCGGCGCGAACGCCTTTGCCCACGAATCCGGCATTCATCAAGACGGCGTATTGAAAAACCGCGAGACTTACGAAATCATGCGAGCCGAAGATGTAGGCTGGACCACCAACCGAATGGTGCTCGGCAAACATTCCGGCCGCAACGCCTTCAAAACCCGCATGGCGGAGCTGGGTGTGGACTTTGCCGGCGAAGCCGATTTGAACGATGCGTTTTTTCGCTTCAAACAATTGGCCGACAAAAAGCACGATATTTTCGACGAAGACTTACAAGCCTTAATTTCCGAGCAAGGCTTCGAAGCGGAAGACGAACATATCAAATTGGTGGCGTTAAAAGTCTGTTCCGAAACCGGTGAAGTCCCTAACGCGACCGTGACGATACGCGTCGACGGCAAGGAGGTCACCGGCAGCGGGCAAGGCGGCGGCGCAGTGGACGCCAGCTTGAAGGCCATAGAAAGCCTGGTAAAAACCGGCGCGACTTTGGCGCTGTACTCTGTTAACAACATCACTACCGGCACGGATGCTCAAGGTGAAGTAACAGTCAGACTGGAAAATGCCGGCCGTATCGTTAATGGCTCCGGAGCCGACACTGACATCGTTATCGCCTCGGCCAAGGCTTACATTAACGCGGTTAACAAACTGCAAACGCCCGACCAACGTCAGCATCCGCAAAAAGGCGATGTCTGATTTTTGAGCCGATATGGATAAAACGACCCGTTTGCAGTATTTGGAGGCGATGGGCATTGACGTCTGGGCACCCAGGCGTCTATCCATCGCTGTTCCGCAAGCGGCCGTTCATTCTCAAAGTCCAATCGAAAACGTAGTATCGGCTGCCTCTGTTACAGCCCACGAAGTTGAGCCTTCCGAGCAAACGGCATCAAGCGTCATCGAAACCGTTGATATCGAACTTCCGCGACGTTCTGCTTCGTCGCCATCATCACACGCCAACGATCAAATATGGAGAGACCTGCAACACGAGGTTTCTTTGTGCCAAGCCTGCTCGCTCTGTCAAACCCGCACCCAAACCGTATTCGGTGTCGGTAATAAACAAGCAAGCTGGATGTTGATTGGTGAAGCGCCTGGGCAGAATGAAGATTTACAAGGCGAACCGTTCGTCGGCAAAGCCGGTCAGTTGTTAACCGAAATGTTGCGGGCAATAGGTTTAAAGCGGGAAGAAGCCTATATAGCCAATATATTGAAGTGCCGGCCGCCGAATAACCGTGATCCGCAAGCCGAAGAAGTCGCCGCCTGCAATCGCTTTCTACAGCAGCAAATCGAATTGATACAACCGAAGATAATTTTGGCGGTAGGCAGGATTGCCGCACAAAGCTTGCTTACCACCCAACAACCTCTGGCAAAATTACGCGGCGTTCAGCACCAATTAAATGATATTCCGCTGATTGTCATTCACCACCCGGCTTACCTATTGCGCTCGTTACTGGAAAAGGCTAAAGCCTGGAGCGACTTGCAGTTTGCTTTGTCGGTCTATCAAAAACTAGAAAAATAAAACCATGTGGAAACTGTTACACAAACTGAAAGATGCAGTGATTTACGATGCGGACCGCGAGTTTTACGCTAAGGTGTTTCCCGATTCGGTAGATAGCAAAGACTTAATGCGGATGCGTAAAATGGATCACGCCGATTTAACCAGCGTCTTGAAGATAGAAGAGTTAAATTACGAATTTCCTTGGTCGGAAGGGATATTTAAAGATTGTTTCCGCACCATGACTTACACCAGTTGGGTTTGCGAGGCGCCAGATGACAACATCGTAGGTTACTGCATCATCAATGTAGCTGCTGGCGAAGCCCACATTATGAACATCAGCGTCAATCCTGTCTTTCAACGCCAGGGAGCCGGCCGCAAAATGTTGGAACACTTAATCGAATACGCCCGGCCTCGCGCTGAAAAAATATTCCTCGAGGCGCGCCCCAGCAATCCTGGGGCCATCAATTTGTATCGAAAAACTGGTTTTCGCGAAATCGGCACCCGTAGGAATTATTATCCTGCAAAAAACGGTCGCGAGGACGCAATTATGTTTGAGTTGGATCTGGTGCCCATGCTCTAGCCGGGTTATATAGTTTCACTGTCGGCCTAAATTATCCCGCCAACAGTATTCCTTAGAATCGGTAACTGACCCGATAAGGGCCGTACATCGGGCGTTTACCAAGTTATACAACCGGATATTTTCTCAATCTATTTTGCAATTGCTGAGTCTCTTGCTTCAACCAATTTGCTGTTTGGACTCTTAGGTCAATTTCGTAAAGATATATTGGGTTTGCTTGAAAACCAGCATTACGGGTTTTAAGCGAGTTGGATTTACCGAATTTAGTTTTCATCGTAATTCCTTAATCTGAAGCTTGTCTATAGAGGCAAAATACTTATTCAATCCCCACAAGCAATTGAATTCGTTAGCTTACAAACACGGCTCAGAAGAGTAACCAGTCGTACCGGAATGTATGCCGCTAACATTTGGCAAAAGATACGAAGCAAATAACGCACCATTTCCTGAACAAGGAATGAGCTTCGCCTCTTCGAACGATCTGCGTAGATAAGACTATTTTTTGTCAGCGCAGTATTGCCATAAGTGACAGACACCTGACATTTTTGGTCAGTAACGGAAAAGATCGCTTATCTTTGTCGCATACCTTGATGCGCCAATGCCAAAGGCTAATCTGCTGGGCTGATGAACAGATTGTTTGGTTGCACAAGCGTAGGGACACCACCAAGCTATGGCAGTTCAAATGAATAGATTTGTAAAATTTAATTGACTTTAAGAAAGTGAACCAAGAGTTTGTTTTGGATGATTTTGTCCCATTTTTCGGAAGCACGCCATCTACGAGAGCGGCCAAAACGCTGTTGAGTTTTAGCAAAAAGCTGGCAGAATCGAGTCAGCCGATAGCTTTTGGGAGGTCTTATGAAAATACTTGCACTGCTGATACTCGCCGGACTTACTTATGGTCTTGCGTTATTCATACTTGGAATAATCAAAGAATTGGCGGAATTCGCCATTGAGGCATGGTGTGACGTTGAGATCGGAAGATAATTTTATTTAATTCAGTCAGACGGACATACTTAGGTTTCAAAAACGCATTAAATTGTCAACTAGACAAGCAGAGCCGGGAGCAATATCCGGCTTTTTTGTGGCCGTAGTTTTCTCGTACACGTATCTAAACTATAAATACGGGTAATCTTAAAGGCGGCGTGGTTTTTATTGGCACGCTATTTGGGACAAACGCCGCCTGTCGGG
The DNA here is from genome assembly GCF_014850975.1 of Methylomonas fluvii. Classification (GTDB taxonomy): domain Bacteria; phylum Pseudomonadota; class Gammaproteobacteria; order Methylococcales; family Methylomonadaceae; genus Methylomonas; species Methylomonas fluvii. The sequence goes on from NZ_JACXST010000002.1 coordinate 1,096,156, forward strand.
CGGTCGATTTAGTTAACAGTCTCCCGCATTCCATACAGATAAAACTCCCGGTTGGCGACCCGTAGGCAAATTCCATCGTCAAGGTAGAGTGGTCGCAATAATTGCCGTCGGTATGGTTAGCTATTGGTATCGCTTTTATATTGTCCATAATTTTTTCCTTATAACCGTCTAAGCTAGATTTGTGTGTCGTTACTTTAATCAGGCTTCCTTAAATCTAGATTATGTGTGAATTAAGATTGCATTATTAGTGGCCCAAGCAAATCCGGCCACGCGCTAATTTGCCATGAATTTCTAAATTTGCCGGTATAGTTTGACTCGTACGCTTAATACAAGTACACGGTCTTAATGCCTTATCTGTGCGCTGAAAATCCTGTCCTCATGATTGGCGAGATTTTACCGACCGGCTTTAAACCTCAACGCATGCGCCATCACTTGATAGATGTAACTTTGCTCTTGTACTCCATGAAATAAATGCGCCTTGGGACCGAACGCGAAAATGGCCACATCTTCGGCGCCGTGCGTTTCGCTGCCTAGCGGGACGGCGGCTTCCTGCAGAAAATCGGGATGCGAGGTATCTACAACGCTTAGATCCGGGCGGCCGTTTTGGCCTCGATAGCCCGGCCCATTGGCATATCCCAGCGTCGCGTATGGCAGACCGTTGCTGTCTTTGGCAAAACCGTTCTCGCCGGTTTGTTTGACCAAGCCCATAATAGGATTGCCGCGCTGTGGATAGCCGACGATAGTAAAGGTATGGCTATGGTCGGCGGTAACGATGATTAACGTATCCTGAGGATTGGTTTTTTCCAGCGCCTTGCGTACCGCATTGGATAGCTCGATTGTTTCTGTCAAGGCTCTATAGGCATTACCGGCGTGATGGGCATGATCGATACGGCCCGCCTCCACCATCAGCACATAGCCTTTTTTATTTTTCGACAATATATCTATGGCTTTTTCGGTCATCTCGGTCAAAGACGGCTCCCCACCCTTATCGCCAAGCCGATCATGCTCATATTCCATATGCGAACGCTCGAAGAGTCCCAGCAAATGCTCGGTTTGCTTAGAGTCTATCGCGTCGAAGCCGGCTTTGTTATAGACATAGGCGGCTTTCGGATATTGGGTTAACCAACGCAGGGTCAAATCAACACCGTCTTTGCGGCTACCAAACTTATCACTATCTTCCGGATCCGGCGTCGTTTCGGGCAAAAACATGTTGCGCCCGCCACCCAACACCACTTCCAGGCCATTGCCGTATTCGAAATCCAGTAATTGTTTAGCAATATCGCGCACGGTGGCGCCCGCGGGAACTTGCGTATCTGACTCCCAATCGCGTTCAGAGGTGTGGGCGTAACAAGCAGCCGGCGTGGCATGTGTAACTCGGGCAGTAGAGACCACGCCAGTCGATAGGCCTTTTTCCTCGGCTTGCTCCAGCAAGGTTTTCACCTTGTAGGTATTGATAACCTCTGCACTTTTTTCCTGGCGAGCCACCTGCATGCCTACCGACAATTCGCCATCATTGGTTTTCACACCGGTAATAATGGCCGACATGGTCGGCGCTGAATCGGCGGTTTGTTGATTGGCGCTATAAGTTTTCGATAGCGCCACATAAGGCGCGGTTTCGAAACTCAATGAATTCTCCTCACCGCCACGATTACCCGGTTTGCGCTGCCCTTCCAAAATGCGCGCGGCGGTAATGGTCGAGATGCCCATACCATCACCAACGAATAGAATCACGTTTTTGGCGAATCCTTGATTGGCTTTAAGTTGCTCAGCCGCCTTGATGCGGTTTTGCCCAGATTCCAACCAGAACGCCGGCGTTTCCCAAACCGGTTCAGCCAGGGATGTTCCGACCGCCAAGATCAGTGTGCTTATCAGAATTACGGATTTACAGTGCTTGGGGATCATAAGTGCTTTTGATGAGGGATGTTTTCTAAATCAAGCGCCACATTTCTAAACGGCTTCAACGCCTTGCTTAGAAATACTGACACCGAACCGGCGATGCCGGACATATGTCACCAGCAGCAATACCGCCAACACCCCGAAAAAGCCTTTGTCACCCAAGATGACGTAAGGCGTAAGACCACGCATCGGCACTATATAGTCGGTTAAAGTAGTGGTGCTAAACAAAGGCGCTTGCTTACGTAACACGCCATCCGGACCAACAAAACCGGTCACACCGGTATTAGTCGCTCTCACCAAGTAGCGGCCGGTTTCCAGCGCCCGCATTTGCGCCATTTGCATGTGTTGATGCGGCTGCGAGGAATCGCCGAACCAAGCGTCGTTAGTCATATTGACGATATAAGCTGCATCCGCAACTTGCCTGGCAACCAATTCACCGAAGGCATCTTCATAACAGATAGTAGTGACAAACGCATGACCGCCCGCCGTCAACAACGTTTGCCGGTCGCCACCGGCCGCGAAATCGCCCAGCGGTATTTGCAATTTATCCAATACCCAGCCCGATAAAGGCTGAAGCGGCAGATATTCGCCAAACGGCAGTAAGTGATTTTTGTGATACAGGGCTTGTTTGTCGCCTAAGGTCATAACGCTGTTGTAATACTCTTTGCCCTGCCCACTGCTGGGTAGCCCAACCACCAAGTCAACCCCATGCGCTTGCGCGGCAGTTTGTAGCGGATCGATGTAGAACTCTTTGACTTGCGACAGAAAGGCCGGAATCGAGGTTTCCGGCCAGATGATTACATCAGAATCCCAATGCTGTTCGGTAAGTTCCTGATATAGCCTGAGTGTGTTGAGTTTCTGATTTTTCTGCCACTTCTGATCCTGGCCAATATTGCCTTGCACCAAGGTGACCTTGATCGGCGCGCCTGTGGCTTGAGTCCACGCCACCGTTTGCAAATAGCCACCGCCAGCCCAAATTACCTCTAAAACCAGCAGCCCCGGCAAAGGCGGTAATTTGCCGCGCAATAACTCGACTAAGGAAAAAGCCGATGCAGCCAACAAAAACCCGACCCCATAAACTCCGGCCAGTGGGGCGTAACCGGCCAACGGCGTAGATAATTGACTGTAAGCAATTTGCAGCCAGGGAAAACCGTTCAACAACCAATAACCGCGAAAGTACTCGACGGCTACCCACGCAATAGCGGCAGCCATGATACGTAGCCAGACCCCGGAACAGATTGAGGCTTTGGCAATAAACCAGCCGGTTAAGGCCGGAAATAAAGCCCAAACCGCTACCAGCAAAGCCGTCAGCGCAATCGAGCTATACGGGTCGCCGCCGCCGAAATCATGAATACTGATATACGTCCACCAAATCCCCGAACCGAACAAGCCCAAACCGAACAAATAACCAGTAAGAGCAGCCCTGTTCGGCGCCTGCCGCTGCCAAACCCAGTAAATAAAAGCTAACGCGCCGATTGCGGCGTAAGCATAATCGTATGGCGCAAAGGCCATGGTGAGCAATGCTCCAAAAACGGGTGCGGCAAGTTCCCATTTACAATTCAATATTCGCTTCATTACTCTGCTGTGGTTATTCGATGGAATCGGCATTTTATGCAGCTGCCGGGGTTTCGTAAAATTGGCAGCTGCCTATAGCCGTCAATCTGAACTAAACTGAGCTTATGTTTTCAACACAACTTAACTCGCAAGTACATGACCGATAACGCATCACTGCCTTTTGAGCTGTCAACGGAGTCCCTAGGCGCATGGATTAATTCATTAAGCGCGCTGCCGGCGGCGAACGCTGCAAATCAGTTGAATCTGGTCCTTAAACAACTGACTCGCAGTAACGGCACAGCCGCAAACGTGTTGCCGATACTCGTAAACTTAACCCCGCTGACATTGCATTTATCCAATGGCTTGACCAACGCGGCGCGTTCCGAAACCGATATAGCCACCAACACCAAAGCGCTGAAAATTGCGAAACTAGCCATCCAGCTACTCAGACATTTGAGCCTGGCTTTTTGCCGCACGGTCGAGACCAAACAACTCGATACATCGCTGACCCAACAAGCGATATTTTATGCCTTGCAGCTCGTGGGGTATTGTCTGCGCAGCACGGCGCTGTTTTACGAAATGCCGTCCACAACCTTGTGGAAAAAGAGCGGTCTGCTTTACACCATAGCCGGCGAACTGCAACTGTTAAAAAAACCGGTCTCGTCCAAACCTCAGGAATTCAAGTTACAAAGCACCATTGAAGCAGTCATAAAACGCAATGTATTGTTTGCACTCAGCAAACCCAACCAATACTCAACAACTGAAATCAGTCAATTATTTCAGTTGGCCAATCGGCATCAGGATCGCCTGGAGATCAGCAAAACTCCCAATCCGGATTGCGGTTTTATTTGGAATCTGGGCAGCGAACCAAGCCCGATACCGCGTACTAACAGCACATTGCCGCGCGGCTCGGTATACATCAACTGCCTAGGCCTCGGCCATGCCTTGCAACTTGGCGAAATCGAGACCGAACTGAATTCAAATATGCAAACCAAACTGGCCTTGCACTTGACGGGATACAGCAATATTTTCGCATCGGTGGCGATCGGCCCGCCGATGCCGGCACACTTACTCGAGGGCTTCGTTGCGGTCAGCGCCCATCTACAAGGTGAAGAAAAATTATCGAAAATCATGAACCTGAGCTCGCAGTTATCGCGAGGCAGATCTCTGGCCCGCGATATGTCTCTAGTGCCGTTGGAACATGAAAAAAGTTTCTACAAACCGCTCAATGCCAGCATTATCAGCTTCCCCGAACACGGCACTAATCTGAGTCTGTTACGCAACGTCAGCAAGCAATTCCTGGTGGCGGAAAGCCCCGCACCCAATTGCTCAACCGGCGATATTGGCTTACTTTGCCGGGAGCAGCAACCCGCCAAACTGGTAATAGTTCGCCAGCAAACTCTCTATGAAGATGTGACGCTAATTTTGCTGGAACCCATTATCGGCAACATTACCATCCACGACATCGAAAACGCCGGTGACAGCAACAGCCAAAAAGCGATAGTCATCGGAATGGAAACCGCTCAACCTGAAGTGTTATTAGCCAACGGCAAATACACCGTAGGCAGTAAAATCAAACTATTGTACGGCAACACCTTGTATTTGAAAGCTTGTGTGGAAAGCACCCCCTGGTTAGTGCGCTTCAAGGCCGGTGTTGATTTGTGACACCATGCGGGACGTGGGCTGCTGCGATTTGATGGGACTCCGCGGAATCGCAATGGCCTTTTTGATCATCGAAGAAAATATCAGCCCCAAACGCTTTTAAAAACGCCCCCTTGGGCATACCGCCTAAAAACAAGGCTTCATCTATCCTGATTCCCCAAGCCCGCAAGGTTCTAACGACCCGCTCGTGAGCAGGCGCCGCCCGTGCGGTGACCAGTGCGGTGCGAATCGGCGACAAATCTTGATCGAAATGGGTTTGGATCCGGTGCAAAGCAGTTAAAAACTCTTTCAAGGGCCCGTCGGATAAAGGCTTATGGGCTTCGTTACGCTCGTTGGCGGCAAAAGCGGCCAAACCGTGTTGTTGATAAATCCGCTCGGATTCGTCGGAAAACAACACCGCGTCACCATCAAACGCAATCCGCAATTGCGGAGACGGATTGGCTACCGCGCCGGAGACGATGGTCGCGGCGGCATAGCCGGCAGCCAACGCTTTTCTGACATCCTCGCCATTGGCGGATAGAAACAAATGCGCGCCGAACGCCGGGATATATTCGTAAGGCGAGACGCCGCTGGTAAACGCCGCGCGACTAATCGCCAAGTCGTAATGATTAATCGAATTGAAGATGCGCAAACCGGTATCCGCGCTATTTTGCGACAACAGGATAATCTCCACCAGTGGCGCTCCGGGAAAAGCTTTGTTGATATCCAGAAATTTCTTCACCAAGGAAAAGCCGAAACCCGGCGACAGAATTTCGTTTTCGTGCTCAACCTGATAACGGCAAAAGGCTTCCTTGCCCTGGGTTTCGAAAATCGCATGCGATTCATCCAGATTGAATAAGGCCCTGGACGATACTGCAACTACCAGTTTCTGATTATCCATGGTTATTCTTTATTGCGAGTAACCCAAACCGAATCGAGATTAAGGGTTTTCTTGATTTTCGCCGCGTAAGCCGCCGCTTCGTACTGGGTTTTAAAACCATCCACAAATAAGCGATACCAGTTTTCGCCCTTGGATTCGGTTTTGACTACCTTGGCCGGCACACCCTTGCCCGCGAACTCTTGGGCTTTGCTCTTGGCGTACCAATCCTGTTTAAACGCAATTAAATTGACCGCCCAATTTTCCTCGACCGGTTCCGGCTTTTTCTTTTCCGGCTTAGAGGCCGGCGCGGCAGCTTGCGCTCGACCTTTTTCCAAGGCGCTAACCTTGTTTTGCAAGGCTTCTATGGTTGCGCCGATTTGCATGATCTGGCTGCTGATTTCCGTAGAAGGCTTGGCCTGATCGCCGTTGGCTTTTGCCGCACCCGGATCAGTATGCCCAGCCTTACTTAATTCCGCGATCTGAGTTGCCATCACACCATTGCTGACCGTCAATTCATCCAACTGTTTGCGCAACATTTCCTTGTCCGCGGCATCGCTGGTAGGCGCAGCATTCACTTGTTCCTGCAATTTCCCGATAATAGTCACCAACTCGCCGACTTGCGACTTGGCAATCATGCCTTGAATGCCTAACCCAGTGCCAATCAGCAGCGCCGCCGCCGCTATGCCATTCGCCACATAGGCAGCTACCGGCTTTTTCGCCGCCAAGGCCTCCAATGCCCGCTTGGTTTTCTTTTGTTCGGTCTGCACGCTTTCCAGACTATCCAGACAACCCAGCAGCTCATTTTTACCCGCCGCCTCGGTTAGATCGTGGCGAATCTGCTGCTGATGCTTCTTAAGGTCGACGATATTCCGATTCAAAGCAGCAATTTCGCTACTATGATCGATGACTTGTACCGGCGGCACCGGGTTTGCTTGAACTTGCTCGACCGCAAGGGCAATCGGCGCTGTTTCCGCCTCGTTACTCTGGACAACGACTAATTCTTCCTCGCTGTCTTGCTCACTGACCGCTGCCGCCAATATCGAATCCAAATCTGGCTCCGTTTCCGGCGCGCTTGGTTGGACGCTGTTATCGGGTTCTTCCAAATCGGCGAACTCGTCGACAATTGGCGTTGCCGCTGGTGCATATTCGTCATCAGCCGAAATATCGAAATCCGCAATTAGAAAATCGGCATTACCGCCTGCTAAGTCAGCGTCATCGGAAAACTCGTCTATTTCGGCCATATTTTCCAGGTCGTCCACCGTGGTGTCCGGCAAACCCACCACGGCCACCGGAGCATCCTCCGCAAAATCATCGATTTGACCGACTCGCTCTAACTCTGCGACTTCTTCAAACACATCATCAACCGACAATTCTAAAGGGGCCTGCTGATTTTCGACATCGACGATGTCGGCAAGCTCGTCGTCAACTACTTGCTGCTCGAGTCGGGGATTAATACCTAAATCAACCTCCAAATCGTCGCCAAACTCATCAATATCATCTGCTAAACTCGATGCAACCTTGGGTTCATTCGCACTCAGCAATTCATCGATATCCGCAAACTCGTCGATTTCCTGTTGTGCTTCTGGCTCGAATGTCTCGTCGCCCACCAGCAAACGGTCAATCGCTTCGTCATCATCTATCGTGCCAACCTGTTGTTCGGAGGGATCACCAATATTGAGCATGGCATCCAGATCGTCGGCAAACGCATCCAAGGTTTTTTTATTTTTACTAGCAGTCGATTCAGCCATGTTTTTTCTCGTTTAAGCTGCACATAGTTCAGCAAATCCTGATTCGCAGAGCAGCACAAAATATCATTTAAGCGCAGTGACCAAGGCATTGACCTCCATGCGTTGCTGCAATTCGATGTCCCGAAAACCCACCTCAGCCATCTGCGCCAACGCGACGGATTCGCGCATCACGTGATTTTCCGACTCGTCGTTAAACAGATGGACTATCCAATGTTCGAGTAAATCCAACCGGTTGATATCGGTCAACACCTTAAAGTAGCCGCCGACTTCTCGCTGTATGCTGCGGGTATGCGCGCTAATATCATCCAAGGCATAACGGTCGCCATTGACGAATTTTCCACCCGGCTTTAATACCCGATATATTTCTGCCAACACTTGCCGCCGGTAATCGCTATGGAAATTATGCAAAGTGTATGCCGACGCCAAAATATCGACGCTGTCACTCGCTAATCCCTGCAACGCCGTCAGCGCATCCTCACCGGAAAAACGCAATCTGCCTGCGGCAACCCAGTCCCGCAAACTCTGTTTCGCCTGGTTTTGCATGGTGGGTTCGTTATCGTTACTCAATATATTTAGGTTATCCGCAGCAGACAGGATCGCCAGGGTGGTGATACCCGTGCCGCCCCCGAGCTCAACCACTGTCTGCGGGGTGCCCTGCTTCTCACAGTAGGTGCCAACAATTTCACCGACTAAGCGACTCATTTCCGTCGCAAATGGGCAGATCAAATTTAACATTTGATATTCTTGGCCAATCACGCTGGAGAACATCGCATCGAAGCGTTTTTCGACTGTCATGATCAAGATTGTGCTTTCAATTTTTGTTTTGCGTCATACGCTGCCAGTTGCTCAGGAGTGGCCTCGCGTTGATATTTGTCTTTCCATTCGCTGTAGGGCATACCGTAGACAATCTCGCGCGCTTGCTCGTAATTGATGTCAATTTCGCGCTCGGCTGCCGCAGCTGCATACCATTTAGCCAGGCAATTCCGGCAGAAATCGGCGAGCACCATCAGTTCGATATTTTGCACTTCGGTATGCTGTTGCAAATGGGCCAGCAATTGTCTGAAAGCAGCAGCTTCCAGCTCGACGTTATTGGACTGAATCATGAAATCCTCCTTTAAAACCGGCATTTTAGCAGCAAAGCCGTTAGGCTCATGTACAATTGCAGCCAAAGATTCTACAATGAACTAATTGATACTTGGGCTCTAATCGCGCTTTGTGAACACAATACACAGTTCATCCTTGGCTTTTTATCCGGTCGGCTACAACCAGCCGAGAGCCGTACGGCCCGATAATAATCTTGAACAAAAACAGAAGCCTAATAGCGACGAGACCGGGATACCTCGGCAGAGTCCTGATTTACCTAAAACCTCGTCAACCGCTCAAATCAAGGCCGCTTTGGCGGACAACGGGTTGACGGTAAGCAATAACGACCAGCCAAGTAATTCGCGCACCTTGAAAGCATTGAACGCCTACACAGAAAACCGCAATCAACCCGCTCAAAACCGGGTTGCCGAGATGATTTCCGGTATCGATCTTTACGTCTAACCTCCCTCCCATCTTTCAACGTCAATCATGAAACCGCTTTTAGAGTTTTTCCCAATCGTTCTATTTTTTGTCGCTTATAAACTGTACGACATTTACATTGCCACTGCCGTCGTAATCGCCGCCACAGTTGTGCAGGTCATCAGCTATTGGCTGCTATATCGAAAAGTGGAAACCATGCGGTGGATTACGCTGGGACTGATTTTGGTCATGGGTGGTGCGACGCTTTATTTACAAGACGAACAGTTTATTAAATGGAAATTGACCATTATTGAGTGGCTATTCGGCGGTGCATTTTTAGTCAGCCAATTCGTTGGCAAAAAGACTTTCATAGAACGCATGATGGGCGCAAACCTGGAATTGCCTGATCGCATCTGGAAACGCCTTAACATGAGCTGGTCCATGTTTTTTATCGGAGTCGGCTGTTTAAATTTGTACGTAATGGCGAACTACAGCACCGACGACTGGGTCAGTTTTAAAACTTTCGGTGTTCCCGGCCTGATGCTTATTTTTATTGCCGTACAAATAGTGTTCTTGTATAAGTTTATTCCCGCACCAGAGGCTAAAGAATAATGTTATATGCCATCATGGCCGAAGATGTCGTGGGCAGCCTGAGTAATCGCTTGGCCGCCCGTCCCCAGCATCTGCAACGATTAACCGTATTACAAAACCAAGGCCGCTTGGTATTGGCGGGACCGCATCCTGCGATAGATAGTGAAAACCCCGGCGATGCCGGATTTAGCGGCAGCCTGATTGTTGCCGAGTTTGCCAGTCAGCAGGATGCTCAAGACTGGGCCGATGCCGATCCTTATATCTCCGCGGGCGTGTATGCTCGTGTTACCGTTAAACCATTCAAACAAGTATTTCCCCAATGACAGCCGACCATATCAGACAGAAGCTGGAAGAAGCTTTTAAGCCAGAATTAATCGAAATCATCGACCATAGCGCCGCGCACGCCGGTCACGCCGGCAACAAAGGCGGCGGTCATTTCCATGTCACTCTCATATCCACTCAATTTGAAGGTAAATCACTGGTGCAAAGACATCAGATGGTTTATCAAGCTTTGGGCGACATGATGAAGGATGAAATCCATGCCCTGGGCATTAACGCCTTAACCCCCTCTGAAAACAGCTAAAGGAAATTCTTAAGATGAAACTGAAACTTATTCCCCTGATACTAGCCAGTAGCGTATTGTTACCCGGTTGCTTCGAAGAAAAAGCCAAGGAAGCTGCCGCACCAGCAGCACCGACTGTCAGCAAAGAGGACGCGGTTGCTTCGGTTAACGGCACCTATATCAGCAAGAAAACTTTGGAAACCTTGGAAAAAGAAATTGCAGAACGCAGCCAAGGCCAAACATTCCCAAAAGAACAGCTATTGGAAGAACTGATTCAACGCGAATTGCTGATTCAACAAGCAGTGCAAAAACAACTGGATAAATCGCCGGAAGTAATCGAACGCATGGCAACCGTGAGAAACTCCTTGCTGTCGCAAGCAGCGTTACAAGATTACCTGAAAGCCAACCCGGTCACCGACGAAGAAATCAAAGCGGAATATGACTCGAAAATGGCTAATATGGGCAGCGAATACAAAGCACGTCACATTTTGGTTAAAACCGAAGACGAAGCAAAAAAGCTGATCGCGGAACTCGAAAAAGGTGGCGATTTTACCGCGCTGGCTAAAAAGCACTCTATTGATCCGATGGGCTCCGAAGGTGGCGATTTAGGTTGGTTTACCGCCGACCGTATGGTCCCGCCATTCTCTGAAGCAGTAGTTGCACTGGAGAACGGCAAATTCAGCAAAACACCGGTTCAAACCCAATTTGGCTGGCACGTGATTCTGCGCGAAGAGTCCAGAGCTTTGACACCACCACCATTTGATTCAGTCAAAGAACAAATTCGTCCAATGTTACAGCGCCAAAAAGCGCAAGCCATGATCGAAAACTTGCGTAAAAACGCCAAAGTTGAAGTCTTGCTGCCGCCGACACCGCCAAAGCAAGAAGAGGCTCAACCAGCAGCGCCAGCTGATCAGGCTGCACCAGCACCTGCTGCGGAGGTCACTCCGGCCGAACCAGCCAGCGCCGCGCCAAACCCAGACGTAAAACCCACCGAACCTGCGGCTACAGCTAAATAACGCATACAAAACAGGGCGGTCCAACCGCCCTGTCTTTTTGCAGCATAAGTCTTAATTTCTTATATTGCTATAAGGTCGGATAACTAAATAACTATGCCGCTTGGACTTGAGCTTGGGCGTGCATCTTCCGATTCTGCGTATTTTCATCCAGCAAAGCTTTAATACTGGCTGTGCATTTTCCACATACACCGCCTGCACCCGTGCACTGCATCAGCTGCCTGCGATTACATACACCTTGACTAATTGCCTGCGTAACCTGCCTATCGGTGACCGCTTTACACACACATACGTACATAACACCCTCTCTTAAATCATATGCACATTAATGATAACAATTATCATTTAAAAGTAAAGCATCCACCATCACATTTTTTCCACTCGAACTTCCCAAACTAATCAGAGTCCGAAGATGCAATTACCTTGCTTTGCTTAGGAAATACGCGGGATTGAGGCACGAACCCGAATTGCAAATCCAGGTTTGTTCATGATTAAATAGGACGATAACCTTTTCGTCATTTATTACAGAGCCAATGATGCAAGACTATCAAACCCAAAAACCCACCGTCTTGGAAATACTGGACACTCATCAAGCGATGCCGGGTAATCTGCTGCCCATTCTGCATGGTATTCAGGACACGCTGGGCTACATCCCGCCGGCCGCCGTAGTAGACATTGCCAAATCGCTCAATCTTTCCCAAGCGGAAGTCCACGGGGTTATTAGTTTTTATCATTACTTCCGGGAGACACCGCCCGGAGATCACACGATAAGGATTTGCCGGGCCGAATCATGCCAAGCCATGAACGGTAAAGCATTGGAAGCCCATGCTAAACAACAGCTTGGCATCGATTTTCACGAAACAACAGCCGACGGAATTTTTTCATTGGAACCTGTTTATTGTTTGGGTAACTGCGCTTGTTCGCCATCAATCACGATAGACGACGAGGTGATTGGTCGCGTCACAACTGAAAAATTTGATCGCTTGCTAGCCACTTATAAAGGTGCCAAATAATGACACGCGTATTCATTTCCCGTGATTCCACCGCACTGTCCCTGGGTGCTGAACAAGTTGCCACGGCCTTGGAACAACAAGCTGCCAGCAAAGGCCTATCAGCCGAAATCGTCCGCAATGGCTCTCGCGGATTGTTTTGGCTGGAACCCCTAGTGGAAGTCGAAACCAGCCAAGGCAGAGTTGCCTATGGCCCTGTACAAGTAGAAGATGTGGCATCTTTACTCGACGCAGGCCTACTGGATGGCAAGCAAAATCCGCTTTATTTAGGCAACATTGAAGAAATAGCTTATTTCAAAAATCAAAATCGTCTTACCTTCGCCCGTGTCGGCTTAACAGACCCGGTCAACATCGAAGACTATTTGGCTCACGATGGGTACCGTGGCCTGAAAAACGCGCTGGCTTTGCAAGCCACCGAGATCGTCAAGCAGGTCACTGACTCGGGCCTGCGTGGTCGTGGCGGCGCCGCGTTTCCGACAGGCATAAAATGGAACACGGTGTTAAACGCCCCTGCGGACCAAAAATACATTGTCTGTAACGCTGACGAAGGCGACTCCGGCACATTCTCCGACAGGATGATCATGGAAGGCGACCCCTTCGTTTTGATCGAAGGCATGACAATCGCTGGCCTCGCCGTTGGAGCTACTCAAGGTTATATCTATCTGCGCGTCGAATACCCACACGCCAAGATCGCCCTTAATCAAGCCATCGAAGCGGCGTACAAAAACGGTTATTTGGGCGAAAACATCCAAAACAGCGGTAAAACCTTCCACCTGGAAGTACGAAGCGGCGCCGGTGCCTATATTTGCGGCGAAGAAACCTCCTTATTGGAAAGCTTGGAAGGTAAACGCGGATTGGTCCGTTTTAAGCCGCCACTTCCCGCTATCGTTGGCCTGTTCGGCAAACCCACCATCGTCAACAATGTCATTTCGTTGGCCTCGATTCCGGTGATCCTGGACAAAGGCGGCGAATATTATAAAAACTACGGCATGGGGCGTTCACGCGGCACCCTGCCTCTACAACTTGCTGGAAATATCAAGCACCCCGGTCTGTTTGAGGTCGCTTTCGGCATGACACTGCGTGAACTGCTTTACGACTACGGCGGCGGCTCCGCTAGCGGTCGACCGATACGCGCGGTGCAGGTCGGCGGCCCATTGGGCGCTTACTTACATGAAGGCCAATTCGATACCCCGCTCGATTATGAAGCCTTCGCGGCCATATCGGCGGTATTGGGCCATGGCGGCATCGTCGTGCATGACGACACCGTCAATATGGCGGATATGGCGCGCTACGCGATGGAATTTTGCGTGGAAGAATCCTGCGGCAAATGCACACCTTGCCGGATCGGATCGACACGCGGCGTCGAAGTGATAGACCGCATCGTCGACGGTGCGCAAAAGGAGAAAAACACCGTGTTGTTGCGCGACTTGTGTGACACCATGACTTACGGATCTTTGTGTGCGATGGGCGGCATGACACCTTTCCCGGTGTTGAGCGCGCTGAATCATTTCCCTGAAGACTTTGGCCTCACCGCCAAAGCCTGATCGATTACCAGGAGATAAATATGTCTGCCAATAACGAAATAGATTACGGAACTCCCGCGAGTTCGTCTGCAAATCAAGTCACTCTGGAAATCGACGGCCATAAGGTCACTGTCAACGCCGGCAGTTCCGTGATGCGCGCCGCCGCCGAAGCGGGGATCAGCATCCCCAAACTCTGCGCGACCGATAGCCTCGATCCGTTCGGCTCTTGTCGGATGTGCCTGGTACAAGTCGAAGGCGCGCGCGGCTATCCTGCTTCCTGCACTACCCCGGTCGCGGACGGCATGAAGGTCTGTACCCAGAACGATAAGTTGGCCAGCATCAGACGCGGCATTGCCGAGCTGTATATCTCTGATCATCCTTTGGACTGTTTAACCTGCGCCGCCAACGGCGATTGCGAATTGCAGGATACCGTCGGCCAGGTCGGCTTGCGTGAAGTGCGTTACGGTTTCGATGGCGAGAATCATCTGGATTCCGAAAAAGACACCAGCAATCCGTATTTCAGCTTTGATCCGTCGAAATGTATCGTTTGCTCGCGTTGCGTGCGCGCTTGCGAAGAAGTGCAGGGCACTTTCGCCCTAACTATCGACGGCCGCGGCTTCGACTCCAAAGTCTCTCCTGGACAAAATCAGCCGTTCATGGAATCTGAATGCGTATCCTGCGGCGCCTGCGTACAAGCTTGCCCGACCGCAACGTTAATGGAAAAATCGGTAATCGATAGTGGGGTACCGGAACACAGCACCATCACCACCTGCGCTTACTGCGGAGTCGGTTGCTCATTCAAAGCCGAAATGAAAGGCGAACAACTGGTGCGCATGGTGCCGGACAAAAACGGCCAAGCCAATCATGGACACTCTTGCGTCAAAGGCCGTTTCGCGTTCGGTTATGCCACGCACAAAGACCGCATCACTACTCCTATGGTCCGGGAAAACATTGCCGATCCGTGGCGCGAAGTAAGCTGGGAAGAAGCGATCAGTTTTGCCGCCAACAAATTGAAAGGTATTCAAGCCAAATACGGCAAAGACTCAATCGGTGGCATTACCTCATCGCGCTGCACCAACGAAGAAACCTATCTGGTGCAAAAATTAATCCGCGCCGGCTTCGGTAACAACAATGTCGATACCTGCGCCCGCGTTTGCCATTCGCCGACCGGCTATGGCTTGAAAAGCACCTTCGGTGAATCATCCGGCACCCAAACCTTTGACTCGGTCATGCAGTCCGATGTG
Source organism: Methylomonas fluvii (assembly GCF_014850975.1). Taxonomy (GTDB): domain Bacteria; phylum Pseudomonadota; class Gammaproteobacteria; order Methylococcales; family Methylomonadaceae; genus Methylomonas; species Methylomonas fluvii. The sequence continues at coordinate 1,111,321 of NZ_JACXST010000002.1, forward strand.
ATTATGGTCATCGGCGCAAACCCGACTGACGGCCATCCGGTGTTCGGTTCAATGATGAAACGCCGCTTACGCCAAGGCGCGAAACTGATCGTAGTTGATCCGCGCAGTATCGATTTGGTGAGCAATAGCCCGCATGTGAAAGCCGACTACCATCTTAAACTGCGCCCCGGCACCAATGTTGCGGTTGTCACCGCATTGGCTCACGTCATCGTCACCGAAGGCTTGGCGGATGAGAAATTCGCGCTGGAGCGTTGTGATGTTGAATCGTTCACTAAATGGAAAACCTTTGTTGCCCTGCCCCAACATTCACCTGAAGCCGTCGCCGAATTAACCGGCGTACCCGCCGAAACCATGCGTGCAGCGGCTCGCTTGTACGCAACGGGCGGCAATGGCGCGATTTATTACGGCTTGGGTGTGACCGAACATAGCCAAGGCTCAACAACCGTCATCGGTATCGCTAATCTGGCAATGGCCACCGGCAATATTGGCCGCGATGGAGTTGGTGTAAATCCGTTACGCGGACAAAACAATGTCCAAGGCTCTTGCGATATGGGTTCGTTCCCGCACGAGTTCGTCGGCTACCGCCATGTTTCCGACTCGCAAACTCGCGTTCAGTTTGAATCCGCCTGGAACGTGGCGCTGTCCTCAGAACCCGGCTTACGTATCCCGAATATGTTTGCCGCCGCTATCGACGGCAGTTTCAAAGGCTTGTACGTACAAGGCGAAGACATCGCTCAATCCGACCCTGACATCACCCATGTACATCACGCACTGCGTGAATTGGAATGTTTGGTCGTACAAGACATTTTCCTGAACGAAACCGCTAAATTTGCTCACGTATTTTTACCAGGCTCATCGTTCCTGGAAAAGAACGGCACCTTCACCAATGCTGAGCGCCGGATCTCGCCGGTTCGTAAAGTGATGACCCCGCTGGGTGGCAAGGAAGACTGGGAAGTGACCCAGGATTTGTCGAATGCATTGGGTTATCCAATGAATTACAGCCATCCTTCGGAAATCATGGACGAAATCGCGGCGCTGACGCCACAATTTGCCGGCGTCAGTTACGAAAAAATCGACGAAATGGGCAGCATTCAGTGGCCTTGCAATGAAGAAACACCGGATGGCACGCCTATCATGCACGCCGAACAGTTCGTGCGCGGCAAAGGTCGTTTCATGCTCACCGAATACGTTGCAACCGAAGAGCGTACCAGCAGCAAATATCCGTTGATCCTGACAACCGGTCGGATCTTGTCTCAGTACAACGTCGGCGCCCAAACGCGCCGCACGGAAAACGTCGCCTGGCACGAGGAAGACCGCCTGGAATTGCATCCGCACGATGCTGAAGTACTGGGTATTAGCGATGGCGACTGGTGCGGCGTGAAAAGCCGTTCCGGAGAAACCGTGTTGCGCGCCTTGATTACTGATCGCATGCAACCCGGCGTGGTTTACACCACGTTCCATTTCCCGCATTCAGGCGCTAACGTCATCACCACTGATAACTCGGACTGGGCAACCAACTGTCCGGAATACAAAGTCACCGCTGTACATGTCGCCAAAGTGGCACAAACTTCGGCATGGCAACAGGAATACCAAGACTTTTCCGACAATCAGTTGGCTCTACTGGAAAACCGCATCGCGGTCAACGAGTAAGCAGCAACCGCCTTATGGATGCAGTCTCAAGCGAACTAGGCTGGACCAGCTATCGAACCGGTACGTTCGATAGCTGGCGCGGCCCAGTTCACACCGCGAAAGAGGATTATGTCGCTGAAGAAGTGCCCGTGGTGTTGGTGTACAACACCATTCCGCACGTGGTGATGCTGACGACCCCCCTCAATCTGGAAGATTTTGCCTTGGGTTTCAGCCTGACCGAAGAGATCATCGGGCATACCTCGGAATTGCAAGCGATACGCGTCGTACAACGTTCCAAAGGTGTGGAAGTTAGGATGACGATCCCTGAAGAACGCTTTGAGAAGCTGCACGGCAAGGGAAAAAACATGACCGGCCGAACCGGTTGCGGTTTATGCGGAGCTACCACGCTGGAGCAAGCCATTCGGCGGCCACATCATGTGGGTCAAGGTTTAGCGCTGAACGCAGGACTATTAAGCAGCGGTTTTGCCGATATGGCGCAAAAACAATCTCTGAATTTATTGACCGGTGCGGTCCATGCGGCAGCTTGGCTGCACCCGGAACGCGGCATCGTTACAGTGAGGGAAGATGTCGGCCGTCATAATGCGCTGGATAAACTAATAGGCTCATTGGCCAAGGCCAACTGCGATTTTGAAAAGGGCTGGCTACTAGTGACCAGTCGCGCCAGTTACGAAATGGTACAAAAAGCAGCTAGCGTCGGCATCACCTTACTGGCCGCCATCTCGGCACCTACCGCGTTAGCAATTCAATTGGCGGAAGAATGCGGACTGACCCTGGTTGGCTTCGCCCGCCACGAAAATCACATGATCTACACTCACCCTCATCGTTTACAACATTACCAAGAATCAGCCGCATAAAACATGGATAACCATAACCTCATTAAAATGGCCAACAACATTGGCGCTTTTTTCAAATCCGAACCCGACCGGGAATTGGCCATTAAGGGCGTTGAACAACATATCCGCAACTTTTGGGAACCGCGCATGCGTAAAGCCATTGTCGAATATGTGCAACAAGGTGGTAAAGAGTTGATGGAGATAGTGTCGGAAGCTGTATTGCGTATTGCCAAATAATCTCTAGTTGGCTTGACACTCAGCTGCAAACTACTGAAATAAACGTTCAAGCTAAAATCTCAGCTTTCCCCAAATAGATCCTATTTGGGGAAGTCTAGTCGCAAGTCCTTTTCTTAACGCGCGAACAGTTTAATCGGCGGAGCTAAGGGGCTGAACCTCTGCAGGCAAAGTCGTACCCAAATATTTATTCAGCTGGCCTTTGCTCGCTAAAATTCGAAATTGCGAAAACAGCTCATCGTATTTGGCGTTGATATACGAACTTTTGGCGATATAGGCCTCGTTGAAGGTATCCAACAAGTCCAATAAGGTCCGTTGACCGATATTGAATTGCTGCTGATAAGCGCTGATGGTTTTTTCGCTGGAATCGACGTGTTGCTTAAAAAACTCCAGCTGGCTTTTCACGGTTTGATGAGCGACCCAAGACAAACGCATGCTTTCAACCACCTGCCTGTGGGTATTATCACGAATATCCTTGGCCTGATTGATTAACTGCGCGGTTTGCTCACGGCGGGCTACGTCCTTACCCCCGTTAAAAATGTTATAGCGCATGCGTAACATTGCCGTCATATCGGAGTTGGTGCCGCGGATGCCGTCCAGGTTGTAGTTATGACTGACGCCGGTCTCAATATCAAAACGCGGAAAATAAGGCGCCATAGCCGTAGCATGTTGCGCAAATGCCGAATCGATATCCGAATTGGCCGATTTCAGAATCGGATGGTCGGCCAACGCTTCCTCTATAGCTTGATCCAGCGACTGAGGCAATGCAGTTTCAGGGGATTGAATCGGCTGAATCCCTTCCGGCAGTATGCCGATGACCCGCAAGAAACTGGTCTCGGCATCTTTCAAATTACCGATTTCGGACAACACGTTCTTTTCCGCCAAGGCTACCCGGCCCATTGACTGATCGACGTCCGCCCGTTTACCCACGCCGCGTTCGCTACGCAGTTTGATTTGATCGTTGGTACCTTGATGGCGTTGCAAATTTTCCTTAGCCAGATTCAACAACTCCTGACGCCGCAACACTTTAATATAAGCTTCAACACCGTCAAGCGCGGTAATTTCCGAACGGCCAAATACGGTGTAGGCTCTTGAATCGGTGCGAGCTTCTTGCCTTTCCACTTCATTCGGAGTAGCTAGACCATCAAACAACATTTGTCTGGCCAGAATCGCCCCTTCCTCCCTATGATAAAAAACCGATCCGTCACCGCGGCCGCGGGTGGTAGGGTTATTCGATTCTTCCCAGCCGATGCCGGCTGTGACATCGACAGTTGGAAAATAACCGGCTTTGGCTTGGCCGATTTCCTCTTCAACCGCGCGGCGCTCTGATTTGGCAGCTTGAACTTGGGGATTTTCATCCAACACTTTCTGAATAGATTCTTGCAAACTCAACGCCTGACTGCTTGATACACAGGCCAAATGCATGACTATTCCTAAACTCAAACTCCTGCTGACTCTCATAACATTCCTCTCTGATATTGATCGATTTCTTTTAACAATAGAGCTAATCTCAATCGGTCGTCGACATTCAATTTCCTAAAAATCGACGATAAATGTGCTTTTACAGTCCGCTCGGAAATATTCATCGCAAAAGCAATACGCTTATTACTTTCGCCCTGCCGTATCATGTCCGCCACTTCCACTTCGCGCGCGGATAAACTAGCCAGTTGCTTTAGCTTTAATTCGGTATCGACGGTACTAGGCGTGAGTTGTGTGCGCCTGGTGCTGGTCAACACCCCAATGACCTTGGGCACCAAAGCTCGACGAATCCAAATATCGCCCGCCAAAATACAAGCTACCGCACGAGTTAAAAGCTCCGACGCTTCGGATTGTTCGCAATAGCCGGCGGCACCGTTAATCAGCACCTCGATCTGCTTATGTTCCGGCCAATCGCAGCCCATCACCAGGAACCGGACTTTTTTGTTGGCAAAAACCGTTAACAAACTGGCATCGTCATCCAGTTTTTTTGCATCGAAAATCACTGCATCGGCCGTATATTCGCTGCGGATACTGTGCAGCATACTAACGTTATATTCCGCGATCAGCGCATGAGTCCACTGCGCCGTCAGCTGAGGATTATTGGAATAAATCAGTATGTTAGCCACAAATGTAATCGTTGTTATGAGTTATCGTTCTCTTAAAGCCCTATCCCTGGCTTTCAATATCGGCTTCAAGAGGTAATCAAGCACTGTTTTTTTTCCGGTCAAAATATCAACTTCCGCGGTCATCCCGGCAATAATTTCCAAACGTTCGCCGCCCTTTTCCAGGTAGTTCTTAGCGGTACGTAAACGAATTAAGTAGTAATTGTCCTCATCTTTCTTCTCGCCGGGAATGCTGTCGGCGCTGATATGTTCCAAAGAGGCCTCCAGGCCGCCGTAGATCGAAAAATCATAAGCACTTAGTTTTACCACAGCTTTCTGCCCAGGGCGAAGAAAAGCAATGTCCGCCGGCCGTATTTTCGCTTCGATCAGCAACTGATCTTCCAGCGGCACGATTTCCAGCAAATCCATCCCCGGTTGAATGACGCCGCCCACCGTAGCCACTTTGATACGCTTTACCGTGCCTTTTACCGGCGACAGCACTCTGGTACGGCTAACTCTATCTTCCAAAGCCACCGCAGATTCGGATGTGCGATCCAGCTCCGCCTTCACTTCGTTCAACTCTTTCAGCGCTTCGGTTTTATAGCGAATCTTGATCTCCGCCAATTTGTTACGCGCTTCGTCCAATGACGAACGTAGACGCGGCATCGCTAGATTCGCGGAATTCAAATCGCCTTTCAAGTCATTGGCCGCGCGCTGCAAACGGAGTAATTCAACTTGCGACATCGCTCCGTCGGCTACCAGCGGTTCGGACATCTTCACTTCGTCTTGCAATAATTTGTAGCTACGCGCCAACTGGTCGCTTTTTGATTGAATTTCAATAATTTCCTGTTCTTTCTGCCGCACCTGCTCGGCAAAAATATCGCTATTCGACCTTATTTCGTTCTGCTTTGAAACCAGCAATTGCCTGACATTCTCGGCAATTTGCGGAGCGTTTTTCAAAACCTCCTCCGGAATAGCCAAGGGGGTACCGTTGATTTCGGCATTCAAGCGGGCGGTATTCGCCAATAACTCGTAATACTTTAACTTGGCTTCTTTAAACGAAGAAGCAAAACGGACTTGATCGAGTTGTAGCAACACCTGATCCTTGTCCACCAACTGGCCTTCTTGAACCAATATTTCCGAAACGATACCGCCCTCCAGATTCTGCACCACCTGGACCTGACTGGACGGTATGGTCTTGCCATCACCACGCGTGACTTCGTCCAAACTGGCAAACCCGGCCCAAACCAAAGCCACCGCCACAAATGCCGCCGATGACCACAGGATCAAATGGCTTTGCAAGGGTAATTCGTAAAGATTGGCAGCGTTGACATCACTTAAAAAGCGCTGATCTTCGGCTCGATAGCGATGCTCGGCGCGCCACTCGGCTATTTTTTTCAACATATTAGATAGCCACCTTGATCTGTCCTTGGCGCAAGGCTTCCAGCACATGGCCCTTGGGGCCGTCAGCGACCATATGTCCGCCGTCCATCACAATCAGCCGGTCCACCAAGCTGAGCAGCGACATGCGGTGCGTGACCAATATCAGAGTCTGTTCGCCCAATTGCGCAGCAAACCGCTGTTTAAACGCCTCTTCGCTACTGTTGTCCATCGCATTAGTCGGCTCGTCCATAATAAAAATCGACGGCGACAACAACAAAGCTCTGGCCAGCGCAATACTTTGCCGCTGACCACCGGACAAGGACGCACCGCGTTCTCCCACTTGCAAATCAAAACCCGCAGGATGTTTACTGACGAATTGATCCACACCGGCAATCGCCGCCGCCTTTAACACCGCAGCGTCATCGGCGTAGCGTGAACCCAAGACAATATTGTCCTTCACACTGCCAAACATTAAGGCAATATCTTGCGGCACATAGCCGATTTGCCGGCGTAAATCGGAAGGATCGATTTGGCGAATATCCGTGCCATCTATTAATATCGAACCCTCTTGCGCCTGATATAAACCCAGCATCAATTTTTCCAGCGTACTTTTGCCGGAACCAATGCGGCCGATAAATCCCACGCGTTCGCCAGCCTTGATCTTAAAGGATATGCCATCCAGAGCCTTGACCGGTTGCTGCGGATAGCTAAAACGGACATGCTTGAACTCTATCTCGCCCTTGAAATCCGGCCTATGCAAATAGTCCTTGCCGCTCTCGCGCTCAACCGGCAGAGCCATCATGCGGTTAAACGATCCCAAGGCCGTCACAGCCTGATGGTAACGCGTCAATAGTGCGGCAACCTGCCCGACGGGAGCCAAGGCCCGCGAGGTCAACATCGTGCAAGCCACCAAGCCGCCGGTCGTCAAATCGCCATCAGTAATCTGGTAGACGCCGGCCACCACCACCAATACCGATGCCAATTGCTGAAGAAAAGCGGTCAAATTGACGGTCAAGCCGGCATAAAACCGCGACTTTAAACCCAGCCGGGCAATTTCGCCGACATTCTGTTCCCAGCGCCGCTGCAATTGCCCTTCCGCACCGGCCGTTTTAATAGTTTCCAGATTGGACAGGGCTTCCACCAGCGTGGCATTTTTCTCGCCGCCGAATTTGAACATGGCATTGATCGTGTTTTTCAACGGCGCCTGCAAGGCGATGCCAATCAACATGGCCAGCGGTAAAATCGCTAACGGAATCAAAGCCAAATTGCCGCCGACGCTATAAATAATCAGTAAAAACAAAAACAAAAACGGCAAATCGATCAATGTTACTAGCGTAGCCGAGGTCAAAAACTCGCGAAACGATTCGAATTCGCTCAGGTTGTTGGCAAATGCGCCCACCGATGGCGGCCTGGCTTCCATGCGAATATTCATCAGTTTTTCGAAAATATTCGCCGACAAAATAATATCCGCGCGCTTGCCGGCCGCATCGATAAAATAACTTCGCAGCAGCTTCATCGCCAACTCGAAGCCAAATACAATCAGCACACCTACCGTCAGTACCCACAAGGTTTCCAGCGCGTGATTCGGTACCACGCGATCATAAACGTTCATGAAAAATAAGGGCGCCGCCAAAGCGAACAGATTGATTAATACCGAGGCCGCCAACACTTCCGCATAAATCGGCCAGGATTTATACAAGACGTCCCAAAACCAATGTTTGACCTTGGGCACGGCTGATTCCGCCGTTCTGCCGTCAAAACGATGCTGTAATTGCACAAAAAAAGCCGAACCGCTGTAACTGGCTTGCAGTTCCGCAAAGCTGACGGTCTTCTCGCTGCTCTCGGTTTCCGGTAACACCACGGTATAGTTTTCTGCGCTCTTGGCGAGCAACACGCAGGCGTTGCCATCTTTAAGCAACAGCACTGCCGGTAGCACTAAATTGGAAATTTTCTGCAAAGGCCTGCGCAACAAGCGACTGCTCAAACCGGCACGTTCAGCGGCGCGCACAAATAAGGCCGGCGTTAATTTATTGTCGACTAAAGGCAGTCCAGCCACCAAGGCCGTTGCGGTTTGCGAAATATGCAACAACTTGCAGACCGATAGCAAAGCCAACAATAAAGGATCGTCAAACGTGGAATCTGCTGGTCCGGTTATCTGGCCGCTTTCAGGCATGAAGGATGTGAATAGAAGTTATGGTTTGTATAACGCTAAGGCGCGCTACTGTACTTAAGTATTATAAAGCGCTGCCATTACAACTTAAAAAGCATTTTTATCAAAGCAAATTCAATCACTGGCACCAGGTGCGCCGCCAATAATTTCCCGTAACAAGGCGGTGGCATAGCTACCGGCGGGCAAATTAAAGCTCAATTTGAGTTGATTATCCAACCACTGCCACGCCATATCTTGCGGCAAAGCGCGCAAGGCCCGGCGATCTGCTTCCAGCTCAAACGCAATCAAGCCGTCCGCTATCGACGCGTTAGCGGCAATCACCGCATTTTCTATAGCGCCGGCCGCGGCCTTGGCAATCGTGCCGCCACGACCCCACAGGATCCCCGTGGGATGAATATCACCCTGCTCGACACGCACTGACAGACTATTGTCGTTGCTATCGTCGGTAAAACAACTATTGTTGCCCGCCAGTTTGAACACATCGCCATTTAACGCGCGATGCCAATTGGCTTGCTCGACACGTTGCGCCAAAATCATATTGAACAAATACGACCTCGCCGCGGATAAATAAATGGAACGTTGTTCGCGCTTGACCTTGGCGCCGGCAAACATGGTCAGCGCGCGCTGGATATTTTGACCATGATGCCCGAAACGCTGCGGGCCGAAGTAATTGGGAAAACCTTGGACTTTAATCTGTTGCAGCTGCTTTTCGGCGAGAGCCTGGTCGCCCGTCCAATTGCGGATCAGCAAAGTAAAGCGGTTGCCGGCCAATACCCCACGCTTCAGTTTCCGGGCATGACGCACCGTTTGCAAAATCTTCAAACGCTCGGTTTCAATGCCAGACCAATCAGGATCGTCCTTACCCGGCAGCCACACGCTAAACCATTGCCGGGTACGGCCATGTCTATCCTTCAGCCCGGCGTAGCTGACATCACGTTGGCGGACGCCCGCATAGCGGGCCAACTGCCGCGCGACAAACTCGGTGTTTTCGCCGATTTTTTCGATATTCAGGAATACATGCTCACCGCAGCCCTCAGGCTGGAAAGACAGGATTTCTTCAACGACGAAATCCTCAGGCTCGGTTTTAATGTCGCCGGAACCGGACGGGCCGCCGTAGGCATAAGGCCATTCGGGTAAACTAAATTCTGTCATTGGGTATGTAAAATATCGTAGGTCATGTTTCCGCGATACGACTGCATGGATGTGGGAGGTGTAGCATGCCTAAAGCCGCACACACCAACCGAAGACTGGCCCGCTTGGCCTGAATCAGGGGTTGCGCCATCTCGCGGAGGCAAGATGGCGTTAGGCCTTTTTTTCCAGGGCTTCCTTGATGATGTCGGCCTTCAGCCGTTCTTCGGCATACATTTTCTTCAGCCGCCGGTTTTCGTCTTCCAACTCTTTTAGGCGAACCATCAGGGACGCATCCATGCCGCCATATTTGGAGCGCCATTTGTAAAACGTGGCAGAGCTAACGCCGTGTTCACGACAGATCTCCGGTACGGGCGTGCCGGCTTCCGCTTGCTTCAATATCGCCAGAATCTGGCTGTCACTAAATCGTGAGGTCTTCATGTAAAACTTCCTTCGTCTGTTACGAGAAAATTCTACTTTTAAACGCTGCTTTTTTCAGGGGGGATTACCGCAGCATCTTCTTCGATTCCATATCTCTCTGCGACAATTTGAGCCGCGCCAGGTTTATCTTTATGCGATGTTAGGTTATTTCCTTCAGTTAGGTGACTATCTATTGATAACGCTATATTGAAATCTCGTTCTTTATCAGAATATCGTCCTTTAGGTCTTTTAATTATTCCAACTATAACGTCAGCAATAAAATCGCGCGTGTCTTTGCTCAAAACATCATCACTTCTTAATATGTATTCCAATCCAGTAATCCCATGAGCTTCAAAATTTTTCTTTACTTCTCTATACTGATAGTCCAAACCTATGGTTTTAAGAAGACCATATTTTTCCCCAACTCTAAGTATTTCTTTTAGGTTTTTGATAGCCATTTCCCACTCCATTCAAGTGCAAATCATTAAATTGGATAACCAGCCAGGCGGTTAATGACGCCGCTTTTCTCCCCGTCGGGATAGGCTGGTTAATTCGGATAATCGTTATGCCGCGCGCGGCCGATCAATCGGCGTGACGTTAGGCTTGGGCTTTTGTCGGGCCTGCCACAAATCGTATTCGGCCTGCATGCGTACCCAGGTATCGGCGGTCGGTCCGTTCAGCCAGGCTTCGAGCCGGATTGCCATATCGGCGCTGATCGCCGCCCGGCCATTGACGACGCGCGATAATGCGACGCGGGAGACGCCAAGCTGCGCGGCGGCTTCGGTGACGCCGATACCCAGCTCGGGTAACACATCCTCTTTCAAAATGCTGCCGGGGTGTGGGGGATTGAACGTTGTCATATTCGTTTCCTGTTAAATGTGCTCATTTCGCCGACAATGCCCGCTTGACCATGTTTTCCACGGCTAAGGTTAAATTGATCGGCAGCAACTGAGTGTTGGGATGAGCGTTGCCGAACACTCGGAAGACTTCGTCGGCAAACGCTTGGCCGATTTCCTCGACGCCGGCAAAATCCAATACTACGGTCTGAAAGCGCTCGAAGCGCATGGTCAAACGCTTTGCTTGCGACCGGGAAACCAGCTTTTCGCCTTCATGCTGAGCCAGCCGAACCGGCACAATGGTCTTGGCGAAGGTATACTCCTCCGGCGCGGCAAACTGATCGAAGACGTCTTGCAAGATGCGCGGGCTATCGTTGGCCAGGCGCATCAATACCAAGGTGCCCGGCGCATTGGCGGGACGTTCCAGCAGAATATCGGCGCCCCATTCGTCGTGCATGAAATGCAAAAGACCGGAGCGAATGTCGAAAGCATCCATCACCTTGGACGAAAAGAAAATGCCTTCGCCAGTATGATTGGCAGGGTCGGTGGTCAGCTTGCCCTTGGCCAGTTCTAGGATCGCCTCGCGCGGATCGTACAAATTCATCGCCCGCTGAATTTTCAGAAAGATACCTTCCCCTTCGTCGGCGATGTAAATGGTGGTGTTGAGGGCATCGCGAACCAATTCCACGGCGACGTTTTCGGAGCCGGAATGGTCGATGGCATTGTTCACCATCTCGGTGACGGCGTAATGCCAGATGTCGCGGACATTGCCGGGCAAATCGCTTAGTAACGGCGAAATGGATTCTGCCCAGACAATATCTTCGCGCAATCCGGCTCGGGGGTAGACGCGCTGCACTTGCGCCACCGTTGCCAATTGGTAACGCACGCCACGGCCCACGCCGGATGAGGTGATGACACCTTCTTTTTTCAGTTTTGTCAGCCAAGCACTGGCGGCTTGGCGGGAAACGCCGTGTTGATTTGCGAGACGGGCGGCTACATTGGTGCCGTCTTCGGCGATGGCGACTAGGATGGAATGACGAAGGTCGGTGCTCATAACGATTAAACGTAAAGTAATTTTAAATTAATTGTAAAGACAAGACCTGCTAAACGTAAAGCATTGCTTTATATTGTTGTTCTATTAATCCATTAAAAAAGCCAACCAAGCGGCTAACAACGCCGCCTGTCCCCGTCGTCGGGTAAGGTTGGCTCTATAGGATTACAGGTTGAACGCTTGCGCCAGCTCGTTGACGATCTGCCGCTTTTGGTCGCGCCCCTGATGGATATAGCGCATGGTGGTTTGGATGCTTTTGTGGCCGGCCAGCTTGGCTATTTGATTGATCTCCTTGCCGGAGTCGGATAGCGCCGAGCAGAAGCCATGCCGTAGGCAATGAAAGGTAAATTTCTCCAGCTTGACGCTGCCGTCCGGATTATGGATGTCCCGGTCGGCAATATTGGCGGCTTTCAGCACATTTCGCCAGGCCTTGCGAAAATCCATCGGCTGCTCGGGAAGCTCGACCGACGGAAAGATCAATCCGGTACCGACTTCCTGATGGCGCTTCAGCTCGGTCATGACGACCGGCGCTAAATACAGCTCCCGACTGGTACCGTTCTTGGTGTCACCCAGAAAGGCACTGCTGTCCTTGAAGTTAACATCGCTCCAGCGCAAGTTCATCAACTCGCCTTTGCGGGCACCGGTCGTCATGGCCATCACGACCAACAAATACAGCTTATCCCAATGCGATTCCCGGCAGGCTTTCAGTAACCGCTTACGTTCGGCCTCGCTTAACACCCGGTCCCGCCGCTTGGTGTCATCGTCGACCACCACACTGCGAACGAGATTTTCATCGACATATCCGCGGCTCAGGGCAAATTTGTATACGCTGGACAAGACCGCCTTCTTGCGATTGATGGTCGTGGCGCGCTGGCCCTCGTCGATCAAGTCGTCGATGTGTTCGCGAATGTCGAAAATATCGATGTCGGTCATGATGCGGTCGCCGAAGTATTGGCACCAGTAATCGATCCGTTGCATCTGGCCTTTGTAATCCTTCTTGTTCCAGCGAGACAGATATTCATCGCAGACTTCACGTAAGGTCTTGTACCGGATGCGTTTGCCGGCCTTGATGAATAGCTCGGCGCCGCCCATACGCTCGATTTCTTGCACGGTAAGCTGTAACAGTTCTTTTTTGGATAGGGCGTTGATGGCTTCCAGTTTAGCCTGATGGCGGATTGCAAACAGATCGATACCCAACTGCTTGAAAATATCCTCGCCACCCAAGGCGCAAATTTCATCCTCTGAAAGGGCCATTAATTGCGCCTGATCCAGGTTCAAAATAGTCTTGATGCCTTTCTCGATGTTATCGGCCCAGGCTTGCGCGAGACTTTCCGTTGGGAAGGTTTTGTTTTTGACGATGCCTTTTAAGCGGACATCTGCTCGGAAGTTACCATTTGGCAAAGGTCTGATGTAGGCCATTACACCCCCTCGCCGATTAGTTCACCTTGGCTAGAAGCCGTTCGCAGGCAACAAAGGCGTATTTGCTCGATCACATAGTCACTTTCCGAGCCAACACCAACAATTTCGGCTAATAGCTCTTGCCGACCAGCTTCATGTTTGGATCTGAAATATGATTTTCGTTGTTCGCCGTGGGCGTTCGGAAAGGCTAAGCGGACATGTTGTAGCACAACATCGTTTTGCGCCTTGGTGGCAAATAGCGGGCTGTGATACTTGCTTTCGTAATCGGCCACGCAAAAATATTCGACGTGATAAATCGCGGAAATTTCTTTGGACTTTTGAGACTCTTGAGAAGGTTGCTCGGACAAAACATCGTTTTGTGAGCTTTGAAGGGATAGATTTTGCTGGTTCATTACGCCACCTCATTGGAGCAAATAATGCAGAGTGCGCCTAAATTTGCGCCTTACTGCGGTTATGTTGCTTCAACTCGACGGCAATCCAGTTGATAAGCTATTGATTAGCTTAAAACATTCAGTGGTGGGTCGTGTGCGATTCGAACGCACGACCATCGCATTAAAAGTGCTATATCTATTTATAACGCATTGATTTAATTTAACTAAAACAAATAGCCTTCACGTTGCTTTGTATATTTGTGCATATCTTTGCGTATCCAAATTACCCAGATTTTACCCAAGCATCATTGTCTAGAGTCGCTTCTAGACAATTATTTGGCGTTATTTTTATTTTAAATCTGGAGTTTTTGAAAATGGCTAATGTTAATAAATTTCTGTTCGGTAACGTAGACTATGAGGGGGATGATTCCAACCCCTCTTACTCAAGTGATGTTCCAGGTGGGCGACATAACAGATGGTTTGACCCCAAACAAATCGCAAGTAGACGTAATGCAGCTTTAGCTCAAGAAGCCAGCAAATTAAATCGGCGAACTTTTTCAGATGTGACTTTAGAGCCAACCTCTTGGCTACTCGAAGGATTGATACCAAAAGGACATTTGACTGCGCTAGTCGGACCGCCAGGTACCAGCAAAAGTACAATAGCTTGCGCTATAGCGGCAGCCGTCTCTCAAGGTGCCGCGCTTTTACATCCGAACATTAAATGTAACAAGCGGGGCCGCGTTATTTTGGTAAGCAATGAAGATGACATAGGAACCCTAGCAATCCGATTAACAGCCGCAGGAGCAGATCTGACTCGTGTCTCTTGTATCAATGCAAAGGAAGGCAAAAATGGCGAGTCACCATTTTCTCTTGCGAACGAGCGTGATCAGAACCGTCTTAGAGGACTTAATTATCATTTCGAAGATAATGTTGAGCTGATCATCCTCGATCCATTTCAAATTGCCATTGAAGGTGATCATGCGAATAATGCCAAAGCACGTCAAGGCTTAGAGAGCGTAGCGAAATTTGCACATGATCTAGATTGTAGCATCTTGGTAATCGCTCACACCGTCAAAAATCCGATTGGTAAGGATCCTAACGCTAGAATTGCCGGAGCAGCCCCCGTGAGAGAAGTTCCACGTAGTATTCTCTTGACTGGTAAGATCAAAAGTGGCCCCACTGAGAGCCGGGGGACGCATGTTCTGGTTCAAGTCAAAAACAACCTGGGTAAAACTGACCGTGGCTTCGAGTATTGTGTAAGCGAAGTCGATATTCCTAACTTAACTGGCATTGGCGATCAAAATACAACGATACCATCGGTTAAGATTGTCTTCACGGCTGAAAGATTTGGTTCCGCAGAAGAAATTCTCCAAGAGGCTGAGCGACCTAAACCCGTCAAAAACAAAACAGACTTGGCAGAGGAGTTTTTGCTAACCACCCTCAAGAATGGACAGAAACCTTTGTTCGAAATCGAAGAGCTTGCATTGCTAGCCAATATAACGAAAGGGACATTGAAGCTTGCTAAATCGAATTTGAAGATCAAAGCTACCAAGCAGAAGGGAGATGGGCGTTCAATCTGGTCATTGCCGGAGAGTCCCACAGGTTAATATTGGGCTACCTAGCCACCCTGACCGTGGAGCTGGTAATTCCGCTTCCTTTGGCGGAGTTGCCAGCACTTTGCAGTCAACCTTCATTATCCCCCCAAAAAAAACATGCTAAACGTAGACGCTAAAGAAATCCTTTCAAATTTTGATGCTCAGATTGCTCTCAAGGAGCGCCATCGCTTGATCGATGTGAATCTGATCGATCCGAATCCTGAGCAACCACGTACCCATTTTCCCGAAGAAACATTAGACCGTCTTGCACAGTCAATCCAGGAAAATGGCCTGCTTCAACCCATTATTGTTCAAAAATTGGGTGATCGTTATCAACTCATTGCAGGCGAGCGACGATTGCGTGCTTTTATTGAGATGAAAGAGCAAAAAATTCCAGCAATAGTCAGAACAGTTGACAATCAAAACATCGCCATTTTGGCTCTAGCTGAAAATATAGTGCGGGAAGATTTGACTGACTATGATATCGGTAAGAAAATTCGAAGCATTGAGGAGAGGTTCCCTAATAAAAAAGACCTCGCCGCAATGATTGGTATAAATCGAACCGATATGTACCGCTATTTGGCTTTCGATAGTCTACCTGATTTCATTTTGAATGATTTGGATACGAATCCTAAGCTACTGTCACGCTCTTCGGCAGAGCAGATTAAAAAGATGCTAGCTCATTATACAAATTCCGATACCGTTCGCTCATCATTAGAGACTGCGTGGAATTTACTGAAAGATGGAAAGCTTCAACAAACCAAAATCACTGCTTACGTTAAAAACAAACTCAAGGAAGTCTGTGGGGTAAATCAGGCTTCTACTGAAAATTATTTACTGGATGAAAATGGTAGTGAGATTGGCCGGGTAAAACAAACTGGTAAGTACTGGGCCATTGAGCTGGGTGTTGATGTATTTGACGAGGATCAGCGGAGCCAGATTCTACGTTTTATCCATGGCTTACGCAGCGACCACTCCGGAAGTGTCGCAAGTTGCGACAACTTAGACGACCGATGCACGCCGTGATAGAAGCATCACGGACGGTTCTCAAACTAACAATGGCTCGATTACCAGCGCTCAGTAGACGGGCTTAGATTGCCTTTCTGCATGCCCATTTCGAATGGGTGGCTCTGTATTCGGCTGCTAATTCCGCTAATTTAGCAACATTAGCAGGTGTTTTTAGAGAGTATGTAGATTTATTGTTTTTCGGCTCATATAACAAGTTCTTATTCGCTGTCTTATGCTCTTTTGTTTTCTACCGTACGCCCATAGATTAATGGGCGTGTCTACTGATGACAGGTTAAAACTTATCGTAATGCATATCATATGAACTTGCACCAACTAGATATAAAAAACAGATTTAAATTTTACTTGGACTCAAGTGTAAATTAATTTTTGTTATTCATGATTGCTAGGGTTTTTTCAGTCTGGGTACTTTTGTATTATATGTTATTAATACACCTCTCCACAGACTCAGGCTTAGCTCAGGCTTTAGGCTTATACCCAGGCTTAGCTCAGGCTCAGACTTCAGACTGTTATTCTTAAACAGAGGCTTTACTATCTGACATGTCGATACTCCCTAAGTCTGATCTCTAGCATTTCTCCATACAATTAATACATCAAACAGAACACTCTGTGTTCGTTTAGATCAATATTGATTTTTGAAAGATGAATCGAAACTGCAAGTTCATAACTAAATCAATCAAACCAAGAGGTTTTGTCATGAACTCATTAAGCAACAAGCTCATACAATTAGGACAACTCACTGAAACCATCATCAATCACCCTGACGATCCGCTCTACATCGTCATCGATCAAGGCAATGGGATACTACAAGTGATGCCTACAGAACTTGCGATCTATATCGAACAAACTGTTCAACAGTGTTTGTTCGTGGTATTGAATCAATTCCCGATACATGGCTTCCATCCCTACGTAAGCGTTTTCGTCAACACTGTACTTGACTGTGATCTACCCGCTGCCATTGAACGGCATCGATCACTAAAAAAACAAAACGATCTGTATCAGGTCGGTATCGACTACGAACTGATGTTAGACCTTATCACACGTATGAAAACGAGTGTTAATAACATACTTGGAATGGCAGGGAGTGTCGAGTTTAAAAAATTGATCTATAACGCCCATCGTTCAGCGAAGAAGAATCATGACGGCATGATCCGTTACATCGATTCCTTGTTCGAGCATTACTCACGCTTGCAAGTGATTCGGTTGGACTTACACTATCACAAAGGTCATGCCATCCAACGTTACGACGATATCTCGACACGCTATTGGCAAGCTAAAAATGACTTCAAACATCTGTTAAACAACGCCAAGATGAACAGCCTGTTTGATGCCATGGTGGGTTATATCTGGTCGCTGGAATATGGATCAGAAAGAGGTTTCCATTACCACATCTTCCTGTTTTTTGATGGTTCTAAGGTCAGAGATGATGTTTATCTTGCTTGGCAAATCGGTGAATATTGGAAATCCTTGACCAAATCGTCTGGTACTTACTGGAACTGCAACGAAAAAAAGAAAGGCTACAGTCAACTTGGTATCGGTATGATTCATTTCAGTGATGCTGAAAAAGTCCACTATCTTAAAAAAGCAGCTGCATATTTGATTAAAGTTGATCACTACGTGCGGATTCTGACACCGGATAACGGTCGAACCTTTGGCCGTGGCGAGATATTACCTCCTAGAACCGTTATCAATGGCAGACCTAGAACTGCGTAATGTGGTGATTTGATCATCGGTACCGTTGGCATTTGCTTATATAGGCGTGTCAACGGTACTTCCTCTTAGTCATTTAAAAATGCTCTTTAAATAAAACACATTGAAAACAGTGATTGTGATGATTGTGTGATTGATTGCGTTATTTTTGAACAATTGAATAGTTAATAAAAAACAGTTACTTAAAGATCGCATATCGATCCCAATAATGCCCGCTATACGCCGTTATCGATCAAGGCAAGGGGTTTGTATCAACCAACCCTAAGTCGTTATTAAACGGTCTCTATGGCGCTCTGAGAGGCTATTTGTATCCATAGCTGAAACTGTTTCCATTGCATGATTCAATGGCTTTGTTGCATAAACCCAATGTTATCCCCATGTTATGGTCAAATTGACTGACTAATCGACCGGATGCCAAAGCCACAACCGCACAAATACCGAACCACGAACTGGCGAGACTACAACCGATCCTTGAAACAACGCGGCTCGCTATTACTGTGGATTGATAAGGAGATGGAGTGGTTAGCACCTGGCAGTGGCAAGCAAGGTCGGGCAGATAAGTTTTCCGATGCCGCTATTCAGTTCTGCCTGATGATCAAAAACCTGTTCGGATTGGCGTTGCGTCAAGCCAGTGGAATGGTAGCGAGTCTGTTGAAACTATCGGGACTCGATTGGTCGACACCGGATTACTCGACGTTATGTCGCCGCCAGCAACGCTTACAGGTCTGCATTTCCTATCGCCCTAATCCGAAAGGATTGCATTTGCTCGTCGATAGCACCGGCGTAAAAATGCTGGGCGAAGGCGAATGGAAAACCAAGAAGCACGGCGCCGAGTATCGTCGTCAATGGCGCAAGGTTCATTTGGGTGTCGATGCCGAAACCCTAGAAATCCGAGCGATTGAGGTGACTTCCAATCGCGAGGGGGATGCCCAAATCCTGCCGGCGCTACTGAATCAAATTCCCGCCGATGAACGCATAGAGTCTGTCAGCGGTGACGGCGCGTACAACACCAAGAAGGCTCATGCCGCAATTTCCGAACGGAACGCCGAGGCCATTATCCCTGTGCGCAAAAACGGTAAGCCCTGGAAGGAAAACACCGCAGGCGCCAAGGCTCGAAACGAAATCTTGCGGGCCATACAGCAATTGGGGCGAGCAATTTGGAAGACATGGAGCGGCTATCATCGACGCAGCCTGGTCGAAACGAAGATGCGCTGCTTCAAATTGTTGGGTGAACGCGTTAATGCTAGGCTCTTCAACAGCCAAGTTGCCGAATTACAAATTCGAGTGGCATTACTCAATCGGTTTACCCAACTGGGGACGCCGATGACTGTGGCCATGCCCTAAATCCGTCTTGCGGATTTGGGGTAGGGGAAATTTGGCTCTTATTGGGTTTATGCAACAAAGCCTGATTCAATACCAAGATTAACCTGTTCGTTAGAACCGTTATAACTACTAATCTTATGGAAAGTATCGAACAACACGGTTTATTGCAGCTTGATTCTGATTATCCAGTCATATACGCATTAATAACCAACATGCATCTCTGTGTGAATCAAATCAGACAAGAAATACAAAGTGATGCGTTTAAAACGATTATCTATAACGCCAATCGCGTGTCAAAAAAAATCATGAGTGAACGATGACTAGAGGGTTAGTATCTCATACGGGACGTGGCCGTCTTGATTCCGGTACGTTTGATTTTTGCTGTCAAACACAGTTCGCTTTGGATTCTTCACCTCGAATAAATCAAAAACTCGAAATAACAGCTATCTTTGTCAGCATCGGCTTTAATGATTACGATGCACAGGGGATGAAATTAAATGACAATTCTAGCTAAATTCGAACGCAAATTTCTATTTGGTTTAACCCGTGCCTTTGCGATGTTTTTTATCTTCACTACGCTGGCAGGTTTATTGATCGGTGGCGTGTTAGTGTTGCTGAATCAGGCAGGTAATCAATCCAGTCAAGTAACGCCGCAGGATGTCATTGATATTTTAAAACCGTCCTTGCCGGTTGAAAATGCCGCGCCTACCCCTCAAGCCCCTTCAAAACCGCAAGCTAAACATTTGCCTTTGGGTTTGAAATTACCCTTTATCCTGCAAAAGCATTTCAGTGAGCCTAATAATATGGAGATTCTGATTGGCTGGCTCAACACTGTTCCTTCTGATCAGCAACAAGTCTTTTTAGATGAAATGGCGGCAGCAGTTACTCAGGCTGAAAAAGAGCATCTTGCCCCTTTTGATGCAATCAATACCTATCATGAGCTAAAGAAAGAAAAATTAGCGGCGGAACAACTCTCGGCGGCGGCTCAGAAAGAAGCCTGGCTATGGTATTCCGGCGCCATCGGTAGTGCTATTGTCATTATTGCCTTGTTCAGTTTGATTCTGGTTTTACTGGCCATTGAACGCAATACCCGTCAGGATGGGGAATAAGCACATGAAAAAGTTTGCCTACACCTCGCTGGTGTTGTTATTGGCGGCATGCAGTCAATCGGACCAACCCAAGTCCGATCAGTATCCTGGCTTTGTGCAGATCGGTACAGATAGGGAAACATCGCACTTATTTGTCGATATGGATTCGGTGAAGCGGGATGCCAACGGTAACGTAACCTTCAAACAGCTGCGGGTACTGGATAGCGGTAGTTACGCGATTCAGGATGCGGTCACCAACTGTCGCGATACTTATAAAGGCTTAGCCGGTACAAAATTTACAAAAGACGGCGTCAGGGACGCCGATTATCCAGCCGATTCCTCGTTTAATGCTTACCGAGAGCAACCGGCGTTATCTGCACTCGTCAACAAAGCATGCGAGAAAGCAGAGGAAAGTCGTGTCATTGTGGGGACGTTTGATGACATAAAAGCTTTGGAATTAGTTTATGGTCCTTACCATCCTGAATTGAAAGGTGCTTATTGGACCACTATCAATCCACCTGCCGGCTTAAACCAGTCAGCTTCCGAGTTTTCCGGCAAGGATGGTGTTGTACAAATCGTGTTTTCTGAAGAATACACGGAGGGCAAAGACACGAAACACATCATATTCACGCAGACTCAACTAACCGATGGCAGTAACGATTGCCATCCCTGCGGTCCGTTGTTGGGTGCTATTGTCTTCGTTCGCGTCGGCGATAAATGGCGCATTGAATCCGATAACCGTTATTTAGACATCATGGGTGTATACGGGGCGCCGCCTGAGCTAAGTTGGATCAATCTCGGCAAAAATACTCATGCCATTTCGGCCAAGCTCACCGATATGCATCAAGGCGTCATCTCGGCTTATATGAGTATTTACACATTGAAAGCCGTTGGCTGGAATCAGATACTGGAATCGCTGGATGAGAGCGAAACCATTAGCGACCTGCATTTAAATCTGAACAATAGCAATCCCGAACAGAATTATGCAGAAGCCACGGTAGTATTAAATTTCGATGATGAAGGCAAAAAATCGGTGGTTGAAAAAAAATATAGCTTCGACGGCAACCGTTATCAACTGAATAATCCTACCCCACACACTACGATTGACTCACACGCAGCAACGTCTAATATCAATACCAGTAGACCAATTCCTGAAAATTCGAGCACTTCCGCAGATCAAATACCGGTACCTGGCCATGTCGTGGGCGATACCTATATTACCGAAGTGATCAATCTGGCTGATAACAAACCAGGGATAAAAACCGAACGTAAAGTGGTGTATTCGGACGCGACAAAAATGGTGGTGGAGTCGAAAAGCCTATCCAGTAAAAAAGGCACTGTGAGAGTATTGGATTACACGCCGGAATGGAACTTAGTTCGGTCAAGAAATCCGGATGGTAGTGGACTGGATTACGCACCCGCATTGAAGTATTACGACTTTCCTTTGTCGACCGGGAAAAAATGGCAACAAACCAGTATTGAAACCGATATAAAAACCGGCGCACAACGCAAACACACGCTGTCATCGGAGGTTTTGGGCAGGGAAAGAGTGACCGTTCCAGCCGGCACCTTCAATGCTATCAAACTGATCACAAAATCAGAACTGGTTGACCTTGCTAAAGGTGAAACCACTTTTGGTTCCGACACGTCATGGTATGTTCCAGAAATCCGTCGTAGCGTGAAATCAGAAACTGCTTCCCGAAAGCCCGATGGCACAGAAGATAGGCAAATTATTCAACTGATTGAATATAAACTTGGAAATGCAGAAGACATAAAAGGAGATTAACTTATCCTATTTTAGAAGCCACGGCATCTTGAAGTTTTAATATGTTTGCTACTGCTATGACTAAAAGTCAGAATATACGCCGCCTCTGGCGTTGTTAGCTTGGAAAAAGTCAAAACTTCATAGTGCCGGATCTATAGCTAATTTATTGAACAAGTCGATCAGTATTTTCTTGACTGACCACCGTAACCAAGGATGACGACTCAGAACAGTGACCAGTTTAGGTGAAATTTTTATTCGTCGTTTTAACGGTGCTGTTTTCTACGGCCATTTTACTGGTCGCCGGTTTTCAGCTGATTCGCTTGCTCGTCAGCGAAATGGCCGACTTTGTGTTGGAAGCTTGGCGAAGTCCCGAACTGCGATCTATGCATTGAGTTCAAATAGACGTTCATTTTCATGAAGTGCATGAATTATGTCATCGTTTTATCCGGGCAAGCAAACGGTCTAAGCCTATTCATTAAATCCATTGACAAAAATTTGGCCAATCTGAACCAAGTCCTTGTGCCACAACAAAAATACGGCCTTGGTCACGGCTTGGTCACAGTCTTATCCACAGAAGCTGTGCATAAAGATCGATGGAAAACCAATCAGCCAAAGCGAAGTGTAATTGGGCGTTAGCCCATTTGAATTGTTTGCCATGGCTTGCATCGCTAAGCGGGTGATGTTTTCATAATCCGTTTTAAGCTTCCAATCATCATGCAAGCACTCTCAGACCAACCGCTCTTTGCCGCCCTGCAATACGCTAGAAACCAAGATGAACAGGCCGGTCGTGCCATCATTGAACGTTTCCAAACCCGGCAACCGGCGTTTGCACAAACCCTGTTCAGTGTGTTTCCTTCGACGATGGTCGATTTAGATCAAGCCATGGCGCATCTGTTCATGGATCTATGCTTTGATGTCATCGCGGTTTACGAACACGCGTTCGGCAAAGTTCCTGATCAGCGGATCGTCGGCAATCGTTGGTTTGAAGAACGCGCAGAACACCTAGATCAAGAAATGAAACTGGCTGCCAAGACGCCGGCCGATGCCATTGATCAAGACCGGCAAACGGATCTGGTGAATTTTTTACATGCTGCTATCGATCAACAACCTTGTCGCTCGACCGATGCGGTTCGGTTAGCCAAAACGATGATCTTTACTACAGTGCAATTGATTGACGTACTCTATGACGCCGCTAATTCAAAGCCGGATCAAGCTATCCATTAAGCTATTGAAAATTGCGGATCTCGTACCCATCAAAGGCGAGATTCATCGTTTTATTTGATTTCAATGACACAATCGATTGCTACCAAACCCGAACCTCGCAAAGCACAATCCAACTGGTGTTACCAAACCTATTTTCTATCGCGACGACAGCACCGTGAAACAGTTGCCAATATAACATCAGCCGTTGCACTTCCTCTTTGGTCCAGGAGTAATCATCCGCAGACACTGCAAGTTGCACGGCGGGATCAGGTTATCGAGAAAATGGAGGCATTGGCGGCATCCATCGGTGTGCGTCTTACAATCATAGATGAGAGCTCTGCGCCGTAATGAACCAAAATCCCAATGCCAATGCCATCGCGAATGACGATGTCGCCAAATGCCCCCGTATTGGCTCTATGCATCTGATACATTGGGTTACATCACCTGCAAGTTAAAATCTGAAAGTCGATGATCTTGTATTAATTAGGTGGGCGAACTTAAGCTGACGTTTGCTAAACGTAATGATGACGCTCCAATCGGCCAAAACCGGCCGCTGAGGATGCTGGCGAAATTTTCCATCCCTAAGTTCGGCGAATGGCCGCTTTTCTGCAAGCAAATCGACTTTATGACCGCGTCACTAGGCCCATCTGCGGTTTCCACGTCATTAATTTATCGGACGGTGACCCATTCACTCCGATGGCTGTAGCCTATTTTATTATCTATATTCAGAACATAACCCCCTTTCATGCCGTAGGGACTGTACTTGCTAAACTCTAAAGCGGGCATAAAATCCATATTAAGGCTATTTCCATGCTTAAGCACATCGATAAAAGAGCTTCGGCTCACCTGCTTGCCAGCTTGTTTCAAGCCTGCATGAACGAACTCTACAGCTTTGCAGGCAACATTTTGCAATCCGGGATTCAGCAACTCAACGCCCTGACTGCTCAGCTTGGATCGGAAGACATCCAATCTGGCTTTTGAGAATGCAAAAGGAGTCGCTAACAACGCTTTGTTTACGGAGAAATCCGGAGAGTCCAGCACATTCCCTCCCAACAACTCAAGCAAACTTAATAAAACCGGCTGATTTTTCATATCTGCCAACAAAGGACTTAGGTGTTTGAATTCTTGTGCATTGCCCAAAAATAAAACCGCATCGATTTGCACATTGGCTAAGGTGGATAGATCGTCGACCGATTCCTTTTGATTCGGATGTAATGCAATCGATTGCGTTAACTCAATCTGAGGATAACGCTTTAAATAGGTCAGAATCTTCGGCAACAGCTTTCGATTCTGCAAATCATCACTGACTACGATAGCCAGTTTTGAAATTTCGGCATCCGCTTTTGGAGCAACATGTCCAATCCAATATTCAATAAGAGCCCGTGACTGATCGTAATAAGATGGCAAGAAATTGAAAAATGTAGCCGTCAACGGCGAATCTTCGTTCGGCGAGAAAGACAACGGCGAAATTACAGGTAGATTCTCTTGTTCAATCAGGCGATACATATCCGCTGTCACGACCGGAATGTAGGCGGAAACCAGGGCAAATACTTTGTTTTCAAGCAGCGAATTTTGGAGAGCTAACAACGTTTCTTCGGCATTCGCGCCGGAATCTAGCGCCGTCAAAGTTAATTTGCGCCCGTAAATAGCGCCGCGATCATTCAAATCGGCGATGCAGCTCTCTAGGGTAGCTTTCAATAGCTTCCCAGTTTCAGCCAGGGCGCCGGTCAAAGGTAGTAACGTGCCCAAACGTATCTCGGCTCTGTCGATGCCTGGGTCCCAATCCACATCGGTTCCCAAGCGTTGCAAATACGCCATCAACCGAGTCAGTTGCTGTTCTGTGAAAGCATATCGGGGCATGGCGCGACTCAGCGGTCGATGGTTTGGGTAGAGTCCCCGGATGATCGCCTGCTTCAGACTTTTGAGGTCATAGCGACGACGTACTGCCGAATCGGCAAATAGATCGGGGGCGCTAATGGCTGGTACGCTGATGCCTGCTTCGCGTTTACCCTCGCCTCTAAGGCCGTGGCAGTTGGCACAGGGAAACAGCGTTCCATCCAATTGGGTTTTGGTGTCTCCAACTTCAACCACAACGAGCGGATCGCCTCGGCGATAGAGTTGACGTCCCTGTAATTCGGAAGATGTCAACTTTTCTTGCGCATGAACACAATTGGCTATCCCTGTCAGTAACGAAAACAATATCAAGCCAAACAGGCCCAATCCGCCTTGTTGTCTATTATCTTCGAGCAGCACTAGAAACCTGGTCAATGGCGGCGACAATCTGTCGAGCCTGAGGCAGGCCATATAATCGAATCCAGCGTGCCGTGGCATCGTCGCCGACAATCACCATATTGCTGTGTTGATTCTTGTCCACGGTATAAACCCCAAGACTTTTCAATATTTCGACAATCACCGCTCGTTCACCGGTTACAAAGCGCCAGTTCGCGGCGGCGCCGAACTTTTGGCTGAACTGCTGCAATTGCTCGACGCTATCGAACGCTGGATCGACGCTGATGCTGATGAGTTGAACCTTACGGCCAGCCAATTGTTGTTGAACCTGGCGAAAAATGGCACCGGATATAGGGCAAATGGCAGTACAACGAGTAAATACAAAATTGATCGCAACGGTTTTGTCTTGAATCAAATGCTCATAAAACAATGTCTCGGCACCGCCCTGATCAAGCACAGTTTTATTGATCAAACTTTGCTCAGGGAAAAGCCATGGTTCAGCCGCTGAACTCGCAGCCAGCATTAGCAGCCATAACCCGCACCCAATGGCTTTAAATCTCTTCACGACAATCTTGTGTTAATTACAAAAACTGCTGCTGAGTCGGTCATGCCCAGATTCCGGCCAAGGTTCCAACGCTTGCAAGGGTTTATCTTCATCCTCCGGCCACCAGCCGCGTGATAAGAAGCACAGATCTTCGAAATTGGCAGGAATAGCGCCAGGCAATGGCTTTTTAGCGCCAAACACGCGTCCCTCCGGGAAAATATATTCGGCGACGGGCGCTGTGTATTCGCCGTAAATCAGGCCATTGGCTGCTTTAGCCGGTTCAGCAGGTGGTAAGACCGAGGATCCGAGGATGCCTTGTATCCGCGCACGAATTTCCCGGGTGGGTGGCATGAAAACTTGCTGATCAACCGTAATACGAAAACGTCCCATCGGCGCCACAGGTTCCGGCCTTACACTGGACAGCAAGCGTTCGGTAAACTTGCCCTTTTCAATTGGCATTTTTGCATCCAGCGCAAACACATCAACATTTCGGCTGGGATCGGTGGTGAAACCGACGATGCGAAAACGAGTGACCAGATTTTGACCTGGTACAACTTTGCCTGGCCCGGTCTCCTGATCAAGCCCAGGAAATGCAGAGCCTCCGCTACCCAATAATGCCTCCTCGATAAACACGTAGGCAGGATTCTTGCCCTTTTCGGTAAATATTCCCAAATCCGCCTCCAGAGCGGACGCCGAGATATAGCTGGCGTTTGGGTCGCTTGCAGTAGGTTCTTTGACGAGAATCCCCGTATAGGTCACGTAATCGTCGACAGCGAGGGGCACCATTTTATTGGCGTTACAAGCAGAACCACATGCCGGGGCATCGTTCAAAGCGGCCGTGGTTCCGACCGTAAATCGGTGTAAGGGCTTACCATCCGCGCCATTGGGTCGATTAGAAGCCGGACACTCCGGAGTTGCCGGCTTAGGAACGCAAAGCGGGTAGCCGGTCGCAGCATGAACCGTGGGATTGCCCTGATCGGCCCGGAATCTTTCGTCCGCGGATTGTGCCTTACCGTAGCGTCCTGTACCGGTACCGATGTCCGGGTCGTTGAGCCTTACTCTCATTGACACGGCAGGGTTATTTAATGCCGGACCAATCAGCATTTCGCCATCCGCGGTTATATCCTTGATAAAACCGGATGCGGTCTGCAACGGCAATTGCATGATATTGACCAATCCGGCCCGATATTCCCCGTCAACAATATTGCCGATCAGATCGGCCGTGTAGGGATAGGCTGGCGGCGGCGTATCTTCCAGCGCCAAACCGCTTTGTCCGACCCCAGCCACCGGCAATTTTTTGTCGAAAATATCCTTAGGCTTCAAATACGATCCGGGCATCACCACATAACTGTTTTTGGGAACAATCACCGTAATACCGTTAACTTTCATGATCGCTCCCGCCCTAGGATCATTCGGATCGGCGCACCATGGCCCATCGCTGGCAACGCACATGCGAAATTGCTGAATGTAGCCGATGAGATTGAACGAAGTGGTGGGCACCGGATCAGCTGCACTGGTCGCTCCGGCAAAGCCAACCAACGTTGCGGCAAGCAAATTTAGCGAGACAAATCTGTTCATGACATCCTCCAACCTCTAATAAATGGTTTGTAATCGTTATTGTTGTGTCAGAAGTTCCTTGCCAATAGTGGGCTGAGCCACCTTAACCGTTTGCAATGCCTGATTGTTTGACTCCAGATTCTTCGAACGAGCTTCCACCAAAACATTAAAATTTCCAACATGCGGAAAGGTAACTGATGCCTGATAAATGCCCTCCGACACTTCTTGCAACCACACCCATCTTTTCCAATTGGGCAGTTCAAATGCCAGTAAACGTGCATCGCGAATCCCTGACACCGGTTTTCCGGATGCGGCATCGTTGAACTGAACAGTCAATACCGTCTCGACATTGGGTTGCGGCATGTCGGACTGAGGTAGCAGCACAGGCTTGACAGTCTGCAATTCAGAAGGAGGATTAGCTGGCTGCTCGCCCGAAAACTTGGCGGTAAAACAATGCACAATTCGCGGCTGATCCAGCATCACAGCAACATCATAATTGCCTGGTTCCCGCACCGATACGGGAGCGGAGAACTCTCCTGGCGAGGTTTCATGCAAACTGTTATCTAACAGTAACAAACCCCTTGGCGCTCGCCGAGAATTGTCCAGCGATCCCATGACGACCATCATGCCTTCGGCGTAGTAATACAAACTCTTATCGGCTGCGCTGGCGATCATCATGCCGTTTTGATCTGGCAAGGGCGCCATCATCGCGGAGACACCGATCGCTTCCGGTAAAACCGCAGGCGCTTTCTCCCCGGCCTGTACCAGGGTGACTGACAGTTCAAGCAACTGACTATCCGACTGATCAGCCAGAGAGGAAATCTGTTTCAACTGGTTATGATTGATCAGTGCGAATTTCTCCGAGGCTAAGCCGCGAAAATAAACGTAGTCGGCGCTGAAAGCCAATTGATCCGGCTCTGCCGGTAAATTGGCGTAAGCCACTTTCCGATTGTCAGCGGCATCGACCACGAAAGCCTTGTTTTGCAATTGATTAACGACCCAAACATACCGCCCACCAGGATCGGTGGCCAACTCGGTTACCCCGCGGCCGACGTCGATTTGCGTCTCCACTTTTAGTTGGACCGGATCGATCACGCTCAACGAACCGTCATTGATTGCTGCCACATAAAAACGCTCGGCCTTGGCAACCCACACCGGTTTCAACGGCGTACCGGGTACCGGAATATCAGCCAGCTTTTTCAAGGTCTTGGTGTCGAATAGTGATACAGTGTTGGCCTCGGTATTGGTGACGGCAACATACCGGCTATCCGAGCTTAAGCCGATTTGGTGTAATCCTGCGCCCGCTTCGATAAACGTGACGCCGGATTTGCCAGCCCTGTCGATCACCGTCAATTTGGGTGAACCATCTAGCCCCACCCAGAGCGATTGCTGATCGGGCGCCAACCGAATTCTGGCTGGTTTGCTGCCTTGCCCGGTGGCGATGTTTGTGACCAAACGACGAGCCTTGGTGTCGATCACCGCCACTTGCGAAGCGTCTGGCATGGTTACGTATAACGTGCCATCTTGCGTCAATGCCCAATCCAGCCCCTGAGCCGGTAATTGCACCACGCCGGCCAATTTGCCGCTGGACCATGACACCAATGGATTCAGAAAAGTGACCGTTTTATCCTGATTCAAAGTCACGACAAAATAACTGTTTAAATCAACATCGGCACGAGTGGCTAACTGGCCGCTGGCGAAATTACGCACTTTTGCTTCGCAACTGGTTTCCGTCGCGACCTGCTCGGATCGGCGTAGAGACAACCAGACTTTGGGGCGCAAGCCTGTTACTGCCTGCCCCTGTTGTTTGACAGACAGAATCAACGGCTGATTGAGTGTCAATGATGTGGAATTTTTAGCATAATCCGAGCTCACCGTGTTCAAACTGAACTGGAGTTGATCCGGGCCAACGGATGTACTGGCAGCATTTGCCAAACTCACACCATTTAAAAGCCCAATCACAACACAGAGCCGGATCAATCGCATAGCCGTTATCCCCAAGCCCAGAAATCAGCCAACCAACAGTCTTAAACTGTTGATATAGAAGCCTTCGATGTTCGAATTGTTTTTCGGCAAGACATCGAATCGCGCAATCTCTATCGATTGCTCGCTCTCTGCGAGGGCTCCGAGAAATACCGCATTGTTGTCCATTGCATTGATGGTTTGCCCACTGTTCTGGTCGTCATAGCGCTTGCCATCAACATCCGATATACGAAGTAGCGCAACAAACTCACAACCGTTGACATTACTATCCACGGCATATTGCACCCCCACTCCCAATATCCTTTGCCCTGGTACGGTATGAAACTCAAGGCGAATACCCTGGATGAACGCTCCTGATGTCGGCATCCAGTTGGATTTGATCAACTTCTCATCGGCTGTGAAATTGACCAGCGCTCGTTCAATGGAACAACGGCTGCCACGCAATTCAATGCCACCGGCAATGGTTACAGCAACTTCATCAAATACGTTTTCTTTATCGGCCGGAATTAACTTGCCGGGAATTACTTGCCATTCAAAGTCCTGGCCAGGCAAGTCGTTTCGTTGTGTTTTTATAAATTTCATGGCGATCACCTTGCAAAGTAAATATCGGCTACGACTATTTCGGTTTCACCCGAAATATGCCCCACATTCCGCCCTGAAATTGAAACTGCTCCTGTACTCTGAATAAATAATCACCCGGCGTCGCAAACTCCCCGCCTGCCCGGGTAAGAATATTGACATGCCGAGTTGGACCAATTCCGCCAATGGCACCCAGGCGCATCGTTTTGGGTTTCTCCGATTCCGGCGTACTGTCGTCCCGTTCAAAAAGCCGGGTCGAAGCATTTATCCAGGGTTGATAATCCCAATTATGTCCGTACAGAACGAATGCATGTTGTCGGGAATGGCCACCTGGATGGACGATCCTGAATCGCACCGACTCGCCCGCCTTTGCTGAAAACACTGGCGTCTGGGGGTCGCCACAAGGTCCCTGGCAACCAGGATTGCTGTGCAGCGAACTCAAAGTATTGGTGTAGTCCACCGCATTCAGCACATTGAAATCAGCACCAGAAGTGCCCAAGCCATTTCTGGCCCAAAGGGGCTCGGTTCGGTAATTAAAGCCTTTCTGACCAGTGTCTTCGGCATCATCCGCCATGCGATGATTTGGCATCGGCTGATGATGCTGGCGTAAACTCAGATCATCTTGCACCACCAACACGAATTCTTTGAATTTTTCGCCAGACGGTGTCGAAATATCGGCCACGGTATTGGCGCTTGATGAGTATGTCGCATTGAGAGGCTCAACGACCAGCGCACCGACCAAGCCATGCGAACTGTGCTTGATGACATCGCCAAAACTGCGAATGGAAACCGCACCAAACTCCATGGGTGTATAGCGGATATAGCCGGTAACTTGTTCGCCATCCGGTTTAGTGGCATCCTTGATTTCCTGATCGATACAAGCCTGTCCACACGGCAACGCCTCTCTCTCGGACTTGCTCAGTACTTTTTGGTCCCCCATGTACCACCGATAAAGACTCACCAACTCGCTACTATCTTTGTCGCATTCCTTGAATGGCTCGTCACCCGCTATTTGGCAACCTTGTGCCATCGGAGAATCTGTTTGCCTTGGATTTAGGCCTACATTGGAACCTTCGCTAAGCGGCATGTTTTCCGCCACCAGTTGGGGCACCAAACCGATTCGACTGGACATCTGCAGCTGGTTAAAGTTGAAACCGTTCACGATCGGCGGCATCAGGTTATAACTCTCGCTGCCAGCGGCCACATGCTTGCCGTCCATGTTTTCGACAATTTTAGGCAAATAATTTTTGAACTGTATATCGACGCAATCGCCGGCATTGGCTCTGAGCACCAAAGGCTCTATGGGCTGGTTATCAGTGACATATTTTTGTTTCAAATAATCGAGGATTTTCTGGCCATTATTCCAGGCTGTCTTACCGCCACTTGAATCAACGACGACAGACTCCGGAACTTCAAAAAAGGCGATCGCATTAGGATCGTCAATCGCAAACGTCGGCCGATTGTTATAGAACAGATTCTTGATTTGCGAAACACGCCACGCCGTTAGGTACATGTTCTTTTTCGCTGCAGCATCGCTACTCGGACAAGGCAGGCGCTCCCCATCACCACTAACCAGTGGTGGTGTAGTAACCACAGTGTCAGGCAGGCGGGCCAAACCGTCAATTTTGGCCGGACTGCCCATTGCGCCAACCGGACCGTGGGCTCTGAGCATCCCCCACATCCCATCCCAGAGATTTTCCACCGCAGGCGAGCCCAACCAGTAATCACTGACGCTCGCCCTCGGCACGCTCACCAACGTATCGAATTCAAAATGCTCGGATATACCCAACTGTTGGCCATTCATATACCCTGAATTCGGCGCATGCGGTTCAGCCAGCCATTTCATGCCCTGCATTGAAAATACGTGCTGCTCTTCCTGTGCGCCTTGTATCAAATGCAGTTGCAATGGATCGCCTTCGTAGGCGGCCAGCACTGGCGTAGAGGGATCTCCCCCCTTCGAATCACGCCAAGGTTCCTGCAGATACAAATTTTTGACAAATTGCCGTCTTCTTTCTTCGCCGCGCTTGATGATGGCTTTTAATTCAACCTGGTCATCAATTTCATTCGGCACATTGGCCAACAGTTTTTTCAGCCGCTGTGCTGCATGCTGGTCGGCAGTCTGTGTCCAGGCTTGCTGGTTACCGGGATCAGCAGTCGAATCACGATGAGTCAATGAGCTGAATATGTTGGCCATATCACCTTGCGCGCCAGTTTTCTGGCGATATTCCAAACTATCGGCATCTTCCCCGCCAACCCGCAATGGAATGGGTTCATTACGATAATTCAATAGCCTTGTGCCCGGATCTTCTGCGGAAATACCCTCCGGTTTGGGTTTCAAGCCATCGCGCACCACGTGCGGCAACATCAAATCGGCTTGCCGACTAGGCGGGTTGACCGGACGCAAATCCGCGTTGTAGAGAATCGCAAAATCGGCGAAGGCCAGGTTGTACTCGCGCCGGACGTTTTGTTTGTTTTTCTTCAGTTGTTCTAGCGGATAATCCTTTGGATAGACGATGTTAGCTGCGTAACTGGTTGGCCCGCCGTCGCTACGACATGCACCGTTTTTCAGCGCGCCGCCAAGGGTTTGATCGTTACACCCTTGTTGACTATCGATTGCATCGGGCGCGGAATTGAGTTTCGCCCAGACACTGTCTTTAGGCTCCACCACCAATGCGGCGTAAAAACCGTGTTGCTGATGCGAGCTAGGGCCGTAATGATCGTGGGTAAACACGGCGCGCATGGTTCTGTCGTCCCATTTGTCGTTCAATACCGGATCGGCCCACCAACGTTGCACCGTGGTCTGTGCACCGCACCAGGGATGGTCTTTTTGCTCGCTACCTGTCGCACAAGTACCCAAAGCGGCTTTACTCTCCATGCTGCCACCAGCCTTAAACATTGGATGGGTTTTTGCGGTAAGCGCCGGGTGCGGTTGATCATCGTTCGAATAAACAACCTTGCCTTTATGACTAGCATCGATGCGTTCGCGCACTTCATCGGGGGAAAATGTTCCGTCCTCATAGTTCCAGCCATTGGCGGAACCGTCTGATGAAGTCACATCGAATTTCACCAAGTGAATGTGCTGACCGATGGTATCGGTCGGGGTATAGACCTGAAAGTCATCCAGATTAAGTACGCTGGGAATCAGATTGGTCGCCTGAAACTGGATACAGTCACCGGAATTGGCTCTGAAAAACAAAGGTTCCGCCAGCCGGGTACCATCAAGAGTTTTGGCCGCATCCTGCTCCAGCACCGGCATCCGCGCTTGCGGATCGTGCCAGCCATACTTATTGACCGTCATATCGAATTGAATATAAGCGGACTTGTAAATACGGGGATGACTACGATTTACCTCAACAGCGCTATTGGCATCCGTTGACTTGCCGAAATACTGCGATGGACAAGGATCGGCAAAGGGAGCGCCTTGAGCCGGCGGCAGGCCGTTCACCCTAAAATGCTTTCCTGAATCGAACGCTGGATTGGCTGTTTGGTCAACAGGGTCCGATTCTTTGGTGCTCTGATAGCCCAAGCCATTCCACAGCGGGTTCATAGGCGTCAGCGGACTTTTAGGGTCTTCGCCATCGTTATGAATCAAACGTTTGACCGGCCATTGCGTCGGCTCGGATTTCAAAGTCCATTGCAAGGAGTCATCCGATAGATTGGCCAGAACCTGTTTGAATTCGTCCTGACAAGCCTGCCACACTCCATGCGGCATGTTGGCCGGCTGCTGATCGCTTTTTAAACCTAAAATAGTTTTCTTCTCCCAGCCGGCATGAAAAGCCATAGCCAGAATTTCTTCTTTGGTGCCGCACTGAGGCAGTATTCTTAATGTGGCGGTCTCGACCTCCTTATCCAGACCTAGATTGTTGGGGTCACTATTGAGTTTCCAGACCCGATGGGCAACATAACGAGCGGATTTGTTTTCATTCTTATCGCCGTGGCTCTCGATCAACCGCTTCACCTCATTCGGATCATTCAGATCGATTTGTTTATTGCTGCCTTCGAGAATGACATGCCGAGGCAATCCGCCATCCAACCATTTTTCATCGGCACCGGACGCATTATCGTTGACGGCCATGTCCATCGGCGGCTGCGGCGGCCTATGCCCGACTTCGCCGGCGATAAAAAACGGATAGCCGCGCAAATCAGCGGTCGGTAATGGTGCCAAAGCGAATCCGGGAATCGGTACGATTGCCGGATTAGGCGAACCGTTCTCTTTAAGCTCGTTATCCGGCAAATTGCGCATCCTGGGATCGTTCTTCGCTGAAACGGATTGTTTTGGATCAAAATAACCCGGTTTACCGTCTTCGAATACATCGTGGTTGCGCCATAATTCCCACATGCCGGCGGCAAAATGTGGGTACAGATGGCAATGAAAGATGGCGTCCCCGACCGTCAAATTGCGGTTACCGCCGCCGCCATATTGAATGTCGTAGGTGTAGGACGAACCCGGCGAAATGGTTTGCGAGTCCAGATAATTGGCGTTTGGATCGTTCTTATCCTGTAACCATTGGTGAGCATGCAAATGAAACACGTGGGTTTCCTTGGGGCCCGCGTGAATATTGCGGAAACGCACCGGGTCGCCAAGATAGGAATGATGCACGTTGGACGGGTCGTCCGCATACAACGCTTCTACGCTGTGTCCATCCTGATCGCGGCGCACTATCATCGCCGGATCACCGTTAACCCATGAGCTTAAAAAGAATTCCTCAAGCTTGCATTCCGGACAATCCTTGCCAGGACCGATTTTTTTCAGATTCGCCAGCACCGCAGAACCCACGCCGGAGGCACCGTAATTGATTGCCATACCGTCGGCGATACGGCTAATCGGATTACTTTCGTCGGACAGTTCAGCAAACGCTTGAAACACCTTATTTTCGTCGTGAAATATGGTGGTAAATTCTCTGAACGACATTCCGCAGCTGGAACCGGGGGAACGTAAACTGCAGACTTCCGGCGTCTCGCTAGTCTTGTCGGTTTGATAAATCACCGCGTTAAGATCGGAATGCTGAATCACCCCATCTTTGACAATCGCCAGTCTCGGGTAATCGATGTGCGAGTAGTCACTGTCGCCACCCGCAGCCGCCACCAATTCGTCGTGAGTCACCTGGGAACGATACCAGACACTGCCTTTGGGTTCGACGTTGATCGAACCGAACAATCCAAGACCCAGTTGCCCGCCGTCACCCTCGCCACCCGCAAGCGCTCCCGCTGAATACATGAAGTATCCGCCTTCTTGCCGCGCGAACCAAACATAGGTGGTGTGCTGGCCAGGTTCGACCAGCGAATTAGGGTTATTGCCAACATTGGCGCCGTCGGATCCCATATTTTTTCCTGCACCTTTACAGGACGCTTTTAAGATGGCTTTGTCCTGTTCGCTGACTGTCGAGGTTGACGAATTCTCGTCTAGCTTTTTGCAGATTTCAGGACGAATCGCCACATAGTCCAAACCGTTAACATGTATCGATGCCGCGCGGGTGGTTGGATAATCCGGCTCCTCTTCCCGGGGGAAGGGAAAGCTATTTGGCAACTTGGGATCGCGTGGCGGAGTGGATATATCGGTAGCCTTGCTATCGCCTGATTCTGTGACCTGAACCGAATGTCGCTGCACACCGCCGCCGGCGTAATGCTCCTTGCCGGGCTCAAAATTTTTATCCCTGGGAAAATCGGCCCGCACGAAGGTAGAGTGGTTTTCCGGTAATGGTGCCAGCAGGTTCCAAAACTTGACCTGCAAGCAGTTACCCTCATTGACCCGCAACACCAATGGCCTGGGGCGTTTATTGCTTCTCAAACTGACCCTGCCGGCGATACTTTTGGCAAATGCCGGATCATCCAGCTTTGCCGCTTCAGGCAAAGGTAATTGCTCTTCTATCGAAGTCGACGGATCGTCATAAACCACGTCCTGACGCAGGGCATAGACCATACCTGCCGGATTGAATGCACCGAAACGATTGAAGGTGATTATTTGTTCTAACGCCACGACTTCAGCTGTAACGTTATTTTTGTTATTTGGATTGCACACATCCGGCAAAGAGTCATGGGCGGCGACATCAGGCTTGGGTTGTTGGGTAGGATCCTGTATTTGGTTGTCCCCGCATCCAACAAGCAGATAACTGATAAAACAACACAACGTTAAGATTGGCGCTCGAAAAGAGGCTGGTTTGGGCTGCGTCTCAACTGATGCGCTCACCCCGTTATGATGGAATAGATATGATTTCATGGCCGCTCCTATTTGCTGTCCATGGCGGACCAGCATTTATGATTATTTGAACAACCTGACGGCTTTAATTATGAGGTCATAAAAAATCTATGACTATCAACAAGCCGATACTGCCAAACTAAATAGGAATCCCTGCCTTGATAACGTTATGGTTCGAGCATGGTTTAGAACCGATTCAAAACAGGTTTAGTTGAATCGGCTTTTTATCTGAACTTAAAAAATTGCGAATAAATCCAACAATAACTTCAAAAACTTTGATGTAGATCAATGCTAGACGATTGACAAAAGGTATGCAAATAGTTTTGTCAAAATTTTCGTTGGTAAATCGATTCCTGGAATAAAGACACCTAGTCCAGTAACTTTGCAAGAGGAATAGTCCGAAAAAATCCGCCAAGTCAACGTGTGCAGCGACCAGGTAGCGCTTGAACATTAGTTAATTAAATTCACGCCAAGTCTGTTGAGCATTTCAGCCTGCTAGTAGTGCGTTTCAAGAAAGCAATTGCAAATTTTTCGGTGCTTTTATTGTATTTTAAAACATTGCTTTAGGAAAATATTGGCAATTATCTAATTGTAATCTTTTTAATGAAACGATCCACTAGATGGCTATTATTTGGGGTATCCACGCTTTGAATGTCTGTTTTGTGGATTTACAATTCGCAGAATCTGTATCTTAGGGACTGTCCGGTTTGGAGAAACATGAATGACGGGTTTGGGTCGAAATGTCACGGTCAATCAAACAAAGCGAATGCCCGCTTTCAAATCAACCCACTTTCACCCCACGTCACCCAGATAATCCTTCTTACCGATTTCCAGCCCGTTATGTCGCAGAATGGCGTAGGTAGTAGTAACGTGAAAATAAACATTCGGTAGCACAAAATCCGTCACATAGGCCAAGCCGGTAAAACTTGATGTGCGATCATGCCGGGGTAGCAAAATAGTGTTGCCCTCGGTGCCATCGATTTGATTGGCGTTAAACGAATTGATATGCGCCAGTGTTTTATCAATTCGCTCGATCAAATCAGGAAACGAATTTTCATTGTCTTCAAATTTCGGCGGCTCTTGTCCTGCTAGCCTGGAAACAGCACCCTTGGCAACGTCGCTAGCAATCTGCACTTGGCGTTTCAACGGGTACATGTCAGGAAACAACCTGGCATTGACCAAGACCGACGGTTCGATCTTCTTGGCTTCCGCGTAGGCAGCCGCCTTTTCCAAAATCTGTTGTAACTGCGTCAAGCTATGAGCCATGGGTAAAACCGTAATGGCATACATGGATAATGACATTTGAAGACTCCTGAGCGAATGAAACAAGATAACGTGCAGTTTAAGCCGCTTTGCAAAATCGCGCGATCACTATTGTCGATTCGCATTTGGCCCAGACTGTGTCAAAACGCCAGTTTTGGTATAATTTGGCTTAGGGTTTATTGATTGGAGCCAGCCGATGAATCGATTCATTAAAGGTGAATGCCGTACTCAAATTACCTTGCTACCGGAAAGTCTGGATGACTATGTGGTCGAGACCAATCCGGTTCGTGTCGTTGATGTCTTTGTCGACGAACTGGACCTGGGTCAACTGGGTTTCGAGGGTGTTCAACCGGCTGTTACCGGCAGACCCGCCTATCACCCAGCCGTTTTATTGAAGATTTACATCTACGGCTACCTCAATCGCATCCAATCCAGCCGTCGTTTGGAAAAAGAAACCCAGCGTAATATCGAGTTGATGTGGTTAACCGGGCGCTTGATGCCGGATTTCAAAACCATCGCCACGTTCCGTCAAGAGAACGGTAAGGCCATCCGCAACGTCTGTCGCCAATTCGTCATGCTTTGCCAGCAACTGGGATTATTTTCGGAAGCTTTGGTGGCTATAGACGGCAGCAAGTTCAAAGCCGTCAATAACCGTGATCGCAACTTCACCAGCGCCAAATTGCAACGGCGGATGGACGAGATCGAATCCAGTATCAATCGTTATTTAACGCAGCTGGATACCGCCGATCGTCAAGAACCCGCTGTAGCACAGCCGAAAACCGAGCGTTTGCAAGAGAAAATTGCCGCCTTAAAAGCGCAGATGAAAGCCCTGAAAGACATCGAGGTTCAGCTAAATCAGACAGCCGATAAACAGATTTCCCTGACCGACCCTGATGCCCGTTCCATGAAAACGCGGGGGACGGGCATCGTGGGTTATAACGTGCAAACCGCCGTAGATACTGAACATCATTTGATTGTGGAACACGAGGTGATCAACGAGGGTGTTGATCGCAGCCAGCTTTCAAACATGGCGAAAAAAGCCCGCTGTGCCATGGGGGTTGACGATTTAACCGTCATCGCCGATCGCGGTTATTTCAAAAGCGAAGAAATCCTCGCCTGCCTCGAAGCCGGCATTACCGCGATTGTGCCCAAGACCGTGACATCAATCGCCACAGCCGATGGCCGTTTTGGCAAAGCGGATTTCATTTTTGATGCCGAGAAAAACGAATACCGCTGCCCAGTTGGAGAGGCTTTGATTTGGCGATTTGCCACGATTGAGAAGGGTTTGAAATTACATTGCTACTGGAGTTCGGCCTGTCAAAGCTGTGCGCTCAAGGAGCAATGTACGCCCAGCCCACAACGGCGCGTCAAGCGTTGGGAGCATGAAGACATTCTTGATGCCATGCAATCCCGCTTGGACTTAGCACCTGACAGCATGAGAATTCGCCGGCAGACTGTCGAACATCCTTTCGGTACGCTCAAAGCCTGGATGGGCGCCACTCATTTTTTGATGAAAACCTTGGCGCACGTTCGCACCGAAATGAGCTTGCATGTGCTGGCCTATAATTTGAAGCGAGTGATCAATATCATAGGTCTTACAGCGCTGATTGACGGTATCAAAGCCAAGATGGCATGGTGTCGTCCTAGTGAATCAGCAATAGTCGGTTAATGGCTATTTCAGAGTACGGTTGTGTGAAGCCAATCGGCCAATAGGGCTTTACAGAGTCCCCTTTCGGCAAAAGTCGATTCCACTATTCCCAGAATGGAAGATCCCCCAGCAACCCACAATGGCTTTAAAACCCAACTAAATTCCATATTCTTGCTCAAACACCCCATTTTTGTGTTTTTACACGATCTGGGCCAAAGTGATACGACTTCCCGCCCCTCAAAAATCCGATGGCACGGAAGATAGGCAAGTTATTGATGTGATTGACTATAAATTTGGGCATGACGGCATCAACGCAGGAGACTAATTTGTCGCCTGAGGCGGGACATGCCTATTTAACCAATGTAACGATTTCTCCAGCGCCACAGCCGTCCATTATTTCGCCTTGCGCTAAATCAGCGGATTCGCCATTATTCCCAAGTTAATGGGTGTTGATCTGGAACATTTCAGCGTCAAGAGTTCAACTACTATATAGATCGGCGGATTTTTTCTTCAAAAGCCACAACACGCAACCCACAAAAACCCTGTACATTTAGCCGACACCCTGACTGTACAAACCAACGGATACGATCTACTTAGGAACCATGGCCGATAATCAAAACATCCTGCAATACGAATCCAAAATCTGGGCAACCGCCGATCTTTTAAGAGGCTGTGGTATCAAGGAATCGGAGTGGCCGTCGTTCATGATGCCGTTCTTTGCCCTGGTCATGATCGAAAGCCGGCTGTTTCGCATGTTGGACGATATGAAAGCCGAATACGGCGCAGACACCTTGGCGGGGATGGATCAGGACGATTTCATTGGCATGATTCGCGACAAGGGCCAGGGCTACAATGTCTATATCTTCGAGCGCCATAAAACCCTGAAAGATATTTGCGCCAACGACAAATCCTTCGATATTGATTTTGACGCTTATTTGCACGGCTTCGACGGCGAAACCAAAGACTTGCTGGGCGTGGATGCGACCGAAGGCGAGAAATTTCTGGACATCAAAGGCGTCATTACCAAACTCAAAGCCAAAAAAGTACTGCTGGGCTACACCAAGGAATGGAGCGAGATCGATCTCAAACCCTTCAACAACTCCGAAATCACCACGCTGGAAGAACACATCAAGCGTAAATGGGCGGACATTTCCGCCGAAACCGCCGGGGAGCAATACACACCCGATGACGTGATTGCGTTGATTGCCGAGATTATCGCTTCCAAGATTCAGCCATCCGAAAAACTGTTAAAGCTATACGACTGCAGCTGCGGCGGCGGCAACATGCTGTTTGGCTTGGAAGACCGGATCAGCGAGAAGGTCCAGCGCCTGACCCAGACCTTCGGCCAGGACTGGAACGATGCGCTTTACGCTTTGGCCAAGATCGAAAGCCGGTTTCGGATCGATTCCAAAATCGAGCACGGCAACACGCTGACCGATGACAAATTCTATAACGAAGAATTCGACGTGGTGGTCGCCAATCCGCCCTATGGCGTCAGCTGGAAAGGCTATCAAAAAGACATTCTCAACGACAAAACCGACCGCTTCAAATTCATCCCGTCCATCTCCGACGGCCAATTGCTGTTCATGCAGCACCTGATCGCCAAGCTCGATGCCACCGGCATGGGTGTAGTGGTTCACAACGGCTCGACCTTGTTTTCCGGCGATGCCGGTTCCGCTGAAAGCAATATCCGTAAATGGATGCTCGATACCGATGTGGTCGAAGCCATCATTCAGCTGCCGACCGATGAGTTTTTCAACACCGGCATTTATACCTATCTGTGGGTACTTAATAAAAACAAGGACGCCGCCCGCAAGGATAAAGTCATGCTGATCAACGCCAGCGAGAAATTCAAACCGCTGAAGAAAAGCAAAGGCTCCAAGCGCAAGGAAGTGGATGAACAAAGCCGCCTGGAGATCGTGGAAACATTGGCGGCGTTTGTAGACAATGACTATGCCCGCGTCTTCGACAAGGAGTATTTCTACTTCAACAAACAGGCCATCCTGCTCACAAATATCGATAGCAACGGCAAAAGCTTTGAAGCGCAACTGGCAGACGGCAAAAAAAGCCTGAAACTAAAGCCGATCAAACTGGACAATGGCGAACGCACCCTCACCGACTTTGACATCACCAGCTTCGATGCAGGGCAATTTGTCTCCCTGGCCGACTATTTTGAAAACGACATCAAACCGTTCGTCGCCGGGTTGGATTACAAGGAAGAGCCTGTGGTCGTCACCACCGCAAAAGCCCAATACCGCTTTGATAACGACAAAGAAACTCTGCTTAAAACCGAAAACGGCCAAATGGAAGAACTGGGCTGCGGTAAGATCGTGGTCAAAGCCAGTCTAAAAAACGCTAGCCGCAGCCAGCCGGAACGGATCGAAATCACGGTCGAACTCACCCCGGACACGCAGAAAGATTACGAGATTATTCCGTTTCATAAACACGAGGCCGAAA
Source organism: Methylomonas fluvii (assembly GCF_014850975.1). Lineage (GTDB taxonomy): Bacteria > Pseudomonadota > Gammaproteobacteria > Methylococcales > Methylomonadaceae > Methylomonas > Methylomonas fluvii. The sequence continues at coordinate 1,153,063 of NZ_JACXST010000002.1, forward strand.
ACCAACAGGCGATTGCCGCCTTCATGGCCAAATACATCAGCAAGCCGTTTGAGACTCTGGAAAACGTGGTCGGCGTGGAAATCAACTTTAATAAGGTGTTTTATAAGCCTGAAAAACTGCGGCCGGTCGGCGATATTCTGGCCGACATCGCTAAGTTGGATGAGCAAATCAAGGCTTTGGAAGAAGGGTTGGTACTATGATCCAGCAGGTTTCCAAGCGCTATGACGCTTATCGGGATAGTGGGGTTGAGTGGTTGGGTGAGATTCCAAAGCATTGGAAACAGAACCACCTAAAACGTATTTGCAGAAAAATAACAGATGGTGCCCATACATCGCCAGACTTATCATCGAATGATTACCCATTTTTAACTGTAGTAAATCTGAACAATGGAAAATTAGATTTCGATAATTGTTTATTTACATCCAGCGATGATTACGAAAAATTGGTTCGCAATGGGTGCCAGCCACGGAAATATGACGTTTTATATAGTAAGGATGGGACAATATCTGAAACAGCAGTAATACACAAAGATAAAAACTTCGTCGTGGGATCTTCTTTTATTATTATTCGCCCAGATTTAAACATAACTAATTCAGTTTATATTAGTTATTTATTGTCGTCTGTAGTTATGCGCTTTCAGGCAAGGATTTATGTTAAGGGGGCAAGTCTACCTAGAATTTCTATTTTCAATGTTTCTAAGTTAATATCAATTACTCCTTCCCTACCCGAACAAAAATCTATAGTCGATTATCTCGATGAAAAAACCGCGCAAATCGACCAACAAATCGACCTGCTTTCCCAAAAGGCCAAGCGCTATGGCGAACTAAAGCAAGCCCTGATTAACGAAACCGTCACGCGCGGACTGGATATAACCGTTCCCCTGAAAGACAGCGGGATTGAGTGGATTGGGGAGATTCCGACGCATTGGGATTTACAACGCATTGGAACGGCTTTCGAGGAAAGAAGCGAGAAGGTCAGCGACACCGATTACCCACCACTTTCTGTTTCAATGGGGGGGATTGTTCCGCAAATGGAGTCAGTCGCAAAAACTGATAATAACGACAATCGCAAAAGGGTCGCGGTTGGAGATTACGTTATAAATAGCCGTTCAGATCGTAGAGGAGCTTCCGGTATTTCTATTTATGACGGTTCTGTATCAGTTATCAATATTGTTTTAGCCCCAAGAAGGGCATTTTTTGGTAAATATCTTCATCATTTATTTAGAAGCTATCGTTTTATTGAAGAGTTTTATCGAGTAGGTCGTGGTATTGTCGATGATTTGTGGACAACACGATATTCAGTGATGAAAGCGATTGAATTTGCTTATCCCTCTTATGATGAGCAAAAAGCCATCGCCGATTATCTCGACCAAAAAACCGCACAAATCGACGCGATTGTCGAAACCATCAATACCCAAATCGACAACCTGAAAGCACTGCGTAAAACCCTGATTAACGATGTCGTGACCGGTAAAATCTGCATTCTTTAGGAGGACCTGACTATGAGCCAAACCGTACAAGCCGAAATACCTGATCAACTGTTCCAACAGGCGCAAACTCTGGTACATCAGGGGTGGGCCGGCAGTTTTCAGGAAATTGTCAATGATGCCCTGCGGCGTTATCTGGAATCCCATCAGGAAGCCTTGACCGAAGCCCTCATCCAGGACGATGTGCAATGGGGCTTGCATGGGGATGACTAAAGCCGCTCTGGTTGTCGCCGACGCCGGACCGTTGATCCATCTGGATGAATTGGCCGCCCTGGATGTGATCGGCGATTTCGCCGCCGTGATTGTTCCCGATGCGGTTTGGCGGGAAGTGCAACAACACCGGCCGCAGGCTTTATCACATCCCGCCGTAAAGCTGCTTAGGCAATCGATGCTGTCGGCCTCGGCGCAAGTGAACGCCGTCGCGGCTTTATATACCTTGCATCAGGGAGAACGCGAAGCGCTGGCCTTGTGTTTGCAACAGCACATTACGCTGCTGCTGACGGATGACACCGCCGCCCGTTTGGCCGCCAAAAACCTCAATATCAACGCCCACGGCACCTTGGGTTTGCTGATCCGGGCCGTGCGCAAACAACATCGCAGCCCTGCCGAGGTGTTAGCGTTATTGGCCGCCATTCCGGCTCAATCCAGCTTGCATATTCGCCCGAGTTTGTTGGATGAGGTGATCGCCCAAATCAAAGCGGAATGGATAACCGACGATGAATGAATTACACCTGCAAGACCGATTTTTAGTGCCTTTTCTGCGCGATGGCCTGGGTTACCGGGAAGTCAAAGCCAACACCGTCACACAGTCGCTGATTATCGAAGAAGACCTGCAAGCCTTTATTGCCGAAACCGAACTGAACCAAAAGCCCTATGAGGCCTTGCTGAAAAAATACGGTGGCAACCAAAAACAGCTGTTAACCGATTTGATCGAACTGATCCAGGAACGCTGCGGCAGCAGCCGTAACAAAGCCTTGTTCCTGAATGCCAATAAATCCGTGGCTTTGCAGGGCATCAAACTGCACTTGTTCTACACCGGCGACAGCGTGATACATGACAACGCCTTGTTCGAGCAGAACATTTTTTCGGTGGTACAGGAATTGCCCTACAAATACCGCTATCAGGATCAGCTGATCTATTCGTTCCGGCCGGATTTGGCCTTCTTCGTCAACGGCATTTATCTGGGCTATAGCGAGCTGAAATCCAATTACACCAACCAGAACGCCAGCAAGAATGGCCGTGGCAAGGTGATCAAGGACTATTTCGAGGCGGTGAAAGCCTATTACACCCATGTCGATGCCAACGCCATGCTCAGCGAGAAGGATAAGGAAGCCGTCCGCAGGGATTTTTTGAAAGTGTTTGAAAAAGCCATTCACATCAGTACCACCGATATTAAAGATACCTACGTGATTCGCACTATCTCGGACTTTTTCGAGGATATTCTGGAAACCTGCCGCCAAGGCAAGTTTGATCGCGATGACTATGAAAAACGGGTGATGAAGGTGTTCAAGCCGTATCCCTTGGCCAATCCCGATGCCGACAAAAAGGACAAATTCAAGGAACTGTTTACCGCCCATTACGGCAAGCCGTTCATCGAGAAGGAAATTCTGTATTACAACTTCATCGAGCGCGATGTTTACGTCGTCAAAGGCGTCAAGCAGCTTAAAGACGAGAAAGGCCAGCTGATTTCGCCCCGACCGAAACAGAAATTCGGCACCGATAAAATCATCGCCAAAATCGATGAGTTTCTGGAGCATGAAGGCGAAGATGATTACTTTATCGCCTTGCTGGAAAAGCAACTGGCCCATGTCTCGCCCGTCAGACGTCAAGAGCTGATCGACAAGCGTAAAGCCTACGCCAACAACAAAAACGTCTATTCTCTGCTGATGCAATACGCCGCCGGCTTTGGCAAGTCCAATATCATCGGCTGGACGGCGCTGCAGCTGAAGGACATGCGCCGCCATGGCGAGTATGTCTACGACAAGATCATGATTGTGGTGGATCGCTTGCAGTTGCGCAGCCAGATCGATTCGTTGATGTTGAATATGAACATCGACAACCGGATGTATATCGAGGCGCATAACAAGAAAACCTTTCAGGAGGCCTTGAAATCGGATATGCGGATTGTAATCGTCAATCTGCAAAAGTTTGGTGCTGCCCGCGACATGCTGGATAAAGAGGTATTGGATAAACTGGCCACGCTACGGATCGTGTTTCTGATCGATGAAATCCATCGCTCCAATAGCGGCGAGATGCACGAGGACATGGTGAATATCTTCGATGAATTGCAATCTGCGTTCGATCAGGACCGGGCTTATCAGGCAAAACGCGATAAAAAGAATCTGATTATCGGTTTCACCGCTACGCCGGACGATCATACGCTGGCCCGGTTTGGCGAATATAGCGGCTACGCCGAAAGTGAAAAGTTATGGGTGCCGTTTGATTCGTACACCATGAAAGAAGCCATCGAGGATGGTTTTATTCTGAATCCGCTGAAAAATATCGTACCGGTGGCCTCGAAGATGTTGTTCGACGTGCCCAAAAACGAGCTGGAAGGCTTGGAAGCCAAGACCTACAAGGACGCGCAAAAGAAACAGATTTATGAAAACCGCGAACGCATCGACGCCATTGCTGAATACGTGGCCGATATGCTGGTCAAGGACGTGTACCGGCAGATACGCGGCACCGGTAAAGCCATGCTGGCCGTGCATTCCATCAAAGCGGCGATTGCCTATAAACAGGAAGTGGCCAAGCATTTTAATGAACGAGTCAAGGAGCCTAAATATCAGAAGTACGCGGACGCGCCGATTTATATCGTCTATTCCGATAATCAGGATGAGCAAAGCGCCAAGGGCTTGAATGGCGGCTTGTCGGAAGAAAAGGTGTTGGAGCAATTTTCGTTGAGAAAAAATGGCTTGATCATCGTGGTCGCCAAGCTGCAAACTGGTTTCGATGAACGCCGGCTGCATACCTTGTTTCTGGATAAGGAGATTCGCGGCATCAGTGCCATTCAAACCATTTCTCGCGTCAACCGTACCACCAAGTACAAAAACGACTGCAAGATCATCGATTTCTCTTACGAGAATGTAAATGTGCAGAATATAAAAGATGCCTTCGAGCATTTTTCCGATGTGGTGGTCAGCGATTTCGACCCCTTCAGCGATAAACGGGTTCTGGAAATCCTGTTTACCGAGCTGAAAAAATCCGAGGTGTATCAGAAGTTTTTCGATGTCTTCATGGCGATTTTCAAGGATGCCAACAAGCGGGACGATCCGGAAAACTATCTGGATCTTGAAAACAGTATCGAAAAATTCATCGATGCCAATCCCAAGCGAACGGCGGATACCAAGGCGAAAACGGCCCAGTATTTTACGATCCTGAACCGAATTGAATACGTAATCGAACTGGAACTGAAATTCAGCGTGCCGTCCTTTTTGCGCTTCTGGCGGCTATTCAATACCTTGTACAACCAGATGCACCGAACGGATGATGTCAAAGACCCAATCGAGGTCTATTTCGACAATCAGATCGGCATCATTGAAGTGGAAACCCAGGAAACCGAGGCGAAGAAAAAAAAGCCGACCAAAGTGGCGGAAGGCACCGAATCTGGCGGCAGCTACCAGTTCGATATTTTGAAGATCATCGAAGCCCGCAACGAACAGGAAGCGATTGTCGGCGGCTTGATTAAAGACTTTGCAGGCAAGATTCAGGAGCTATTCGATTTTGTCCGCCAGGAAGATGAAGGCAAACGGCTGATGGTCAAGATTAAATCCCAGGTATCGGAAGATGAGATATACAGCGATTTTGCCAAGCTATACCGGCGCTTCAGAGCCTTACGAAAGAAGACGGTGGGCGATTATTTTTTCAAGGAAACCGAAGATTTGGTGGAAAAACTGTGCGATGATTTTGAAGTGAGCGTTAAGGCTAATAATGAAGGGATGTGAAAACGTGTCGAAATTACCATACCTCCATTCTGTCAATAAGCCGATGTTGCTCTGGAAATAGCCAACGGATTTTACAGTCACTCAGGCAGTCAATATGAAAACTATCCATCAATCAGTTCAGGCTTTGAGCAACTTTTTAAAAGACCTGCCTACTAATAAACGAAAGATTTCTGATGATTCCCGCCCTAAAGTTCTTGAGCTACTGCAAGAATGTTGGCCACACCTAAATGGGGGGGATGAGCAAAATACGCGGTCGGATAAGATTTATCGCGCAGAAAATTTACGCTGGATACAGCCGAAATTGCATTTTGAATTGGAGCGTCATGGCGCTACAGTCAATGGGTCTAGCAGAGCCGATGTTCACCACTGGGAAATTGATGTAGATGAAGGCACTGCTCAAGTCGTGAAGGTCGGACGTCGACAGCTTACAAAAACGGCACCTAGAATGGATGTCAGAGCAAAAGCCACGGAGATTGCTGATGCTATCTTAAACGGGCGCGAACATCCATCGTTCAACTGGGATAACAATCAAGAGTGGGTCGTGATTACGATTAGTGAAATTATTCCAGAAACAATACCCCAGACGACACAGTCTCGTAGAAAGCGTTTTAGAGATACCCTTGATTCGATATTATTCGAACAGGGTTGGGTGCGTAAAAATCATGGCAGTAAGCTAGGCTATAGTCGGGCATAGTGTGAGGGCCTCCTGAATTTTGCGTTAGCGAGAACTCAAGCATAGGAAAGAGGATGAGATAATAAAAGTAGCGTACTGGTCTATGCCAGTACGCTACTCGTGTTTAAAAATTCATCGCTTCGAATCCAGATGGGTAGCCAGGATTGGCTTTCTCAATCTCCAGTTGATAGCGATTAAAACGTTCACCGGATTGCTTGCCGAAAAACCTAATCAGGACGGCATCGCCCACTTCAGCCTGTTTACGTTTCATGCCTTCCTGTAACCAACCATTCAGAAAAGCCGAAGCGCTTTCACCCGTATCAGCGAGTTTCACAGTCACCACGTGTTGCTCGCCGTACTGGGGGTGTTCAAAGCTATGGAAGCTATTAATAATGCCCAACAAATTTCCGTCTCTTTCAAAGTTCCAGTACCTGACATTATCGTCTGAGCCTCCATTGTTACCGCCGGCAATCGCTCTTAATCTTGCGAATTTATCATTTGTGTTATTACTAGACATAGTATACTCCAACAATTAATTAATAAATGAAACACATGAGTTACGTCTTATTTAAATAAGTAACTAATTCATGGAAAGATATTCTCTCCATATAATATACAAAGTTAGTAGCTATTAATTTGATAAAAACAATATAAAGCGCTGATTATTAATAACTTTATCCAAATATGTCCATGAATCTTTATTATTTTCATGATCCGATGTGTAGCTGGTGTTGGGCATTCAGGCCAATATGGCAAGAGGTGGTGACGAGGCTTCCAGACAATGTGGTTGTCAAACGCATACTCGGAGGATTGGCCCCCGACACGGATCAACCCATGCCGACCGAGATGCAAGCGAAGTTAAAAGGCATTTGGCAGAAGATTCAGCAACCCGTACCCGGCACAGCTTTTAATTTCGACTTTTGGACGACCTGCATACCACGCCGATCGACGTATGCGGCGTGTCGTGCCGTCATCGCAGCACGTGAACAAGATTCGGTTAAAGAGGAGGCTATGATCTTGGCGATCCAGCAGGCTTATTATCTACACGCCAAGAATCCGGCCGATATGAGCACACTGTTTGCTCTGGCATCGGATATTGGATTAGATCGTGAACGCTTTGAAGCCAACATGACAAGTGCTGTCGTCAATCAAGCGCTCATGCGGGACATTGAATTTACCCAAACGCTGAATGTAAAAGGTTTTCCAACGCTGCTGTTAGAAAATCAGGGCATAGTTACCGCTATCGATTATGATTACACCAGTGCCAACAACGCACTGCGCCAAATCGAGCACCTTAGCCAGTGACTCATTTTCCGATTAAGATTTTAAGAGCCCCTTTGACTGCGGTCATACGTTTGACTGAAAGAGTTGAAGATAGTGTCCACCTATAACCAGGTGGACACCTATGAAGGAGCCCGCAACGAGGCTGGCGAAATTTTTCATCCATTAGGTTCAGCGAATGGCGGCTTTTTGGCAAGCAACCTTATGTCGCCTTCGGCTCAATCCGGCCGAGGCTGTGTAAAAACGCAAAAAATCAAAAGGCGGTGGAAAACTCAATCGACTTATTTCTACCTATTAACAACTGTGTGGAAAAATTAGACCCATAAATCAAAGAAATTACCAGTCAAGTGGTGCTAATTTTTATTTTTGCATTTCATTTTTACGTTTTTACACAGCCTCGGCCATTAGGAGACAGAGAATGGTTTCCAGTCAAGGGCTGGTCAACCCTTGAAAGCGGCCATTCAATTATTACTTTGGAACAAGAAAATATAGCTGTCTACCAACTCAAAACAGCGCGAATTCTCCAATCAAACCGCTACGGATCAACCATGGAGTCTGTGTACCAAGGCTTCGAGCTACTACATCTCCCTTTAATTTTCGATATAACTCACTAACCTCAATAAATCCGTTATTGTCGTTATCTGTTGCCGGATAATCCTCAAGTGCACGAACCAAAGAAGAGGTAAAATAGCCTCCAGTATCTTTGTCCTCCTTACTAGGTTGCCAGCCTTTTGAAGCAGCGAAAACTAAAATTGCTGAATTATTGTTGGTGAGCAGGCTATCCACCAAGTCATCGTTCCTTAATCGGTATAAATCTCCGCTTCCACCAGCCTGGCATGCATCAATGAATACCACGACTCGCCCTTTCGAATTAGAGAGAATTTCCGCGATTTTTTGCCAGGAGAGTGCTGTATTTTGTATTTCGTTTAATCTGGTGTCATTGGTCGATAGGTAATAATCTTTATCCGCAACTTTCAAGCCGTGGCCTGAGTAAGAAAATACAAGAGTGTCATCTATCTGAACTTGCGAAACCAGGTCTGCCAATGTCTGCTCGACTAAGTTTGCAGTGACTTTCATGCCGTCACTATCAGTGAGGGCATTTGCAACGCGGCGCTGGTAATAACGTTCACCATAATTATTAAGGGTGGAAGTCAGCTTATTTGCGTCATTTGCTGCTTGTTTCAATGGTAGCAAAAGATCCGCTTCAGCTGTGTGATCAACGCCAACGTTCAAAGCATATAATATACCAGGCATTGTAATGACTGATGACACCCGGGACGAAATCGGGCGACTGGTCAACCCATTGATATCGACTGCCCTCGCGGTAATCCAGTGAGCTCCTGTCGCTTCCGTTAATTCACTATCTACAGTGACGTTTTTTGTATCAACAGGAATCGTTTTCAGTAGTCGCCCGTCGACAAAGAGTTCTATCGATTTCAGTAGATTGCTACTTTTCACTGTCACTTGCACTTTCGTTTCATTGGGTTTGTTATCGTAGACTTTTAGCTCAATCGTTGGAGGTGAAGAAATAACAACATTCTGGCGTAAGTCTCCCCGTAAGACTTCACCCACTAAGCCAGGTCTACTGAGGACTTTTTCATATTGTTGGAGATTATGAAATGCTCTATCTCCGTCAAAATGGATTTGAACTAAATTAGCTCCTTCACCTGTCGCAGAAAAATACCCCTCGTCATTCCATACGATTACCTCGTCATCGACGATCAGCCCCGAAAGTATCTGGCGACCATCACTTATGCTGTAGACAAATAAAGTGCCATCGCGGTTTAGCTGAACCAACTGGTCATTGGTTTTGCTTAGAAAAATATGTTCTGCAAGCTCCGCGCGCTGTATGTCGCTGAACATGATTATTCGCTTGTCGCTCCTCAAGTCATAGATAACTAGCCGTGATTTTGGTATTGAAAGGAGCACCAGATATTGACGCGCCTCATCAAAAAATACTTTGGTTATTCCGACATACTCTGGCCTTGTTCCAAGGGATTTGTCGAGTTTTTTTTGATACATTCTAACTACTGGTATTAAATCGGCGACGGAGACATTAGCTTGTTCGCCGACACGGTAAGGAATCAAAGAATCTCCATCACTATCTTCGCTATCATCAATGAAGGCTTGACTTAGGTCGACATATTGATTTCCGGGTGCTCTATCGTTACGAATGAGTCTCAGGCGAAGGAAATCGTTACCATGATTGGTGCCCCATCCGTTTACAAATGCAGCTAAGTGAAAAGAAGTGCCACTATTTGTCCAGCGCCAATAATCGGCGGCACAACCTATTCGAAAAAATGGATTGTTATCATCATTATGTTCACCCACCAACTCCCAACTTGGGCTCCCACCGCATCCTTTGCTTGCAGTAACTTGGTTAGTAACATCCGGCGTCGATAATATGACTTCCTTTCGCAACTTTTCAGGAGACTCTGAGAGACGGCCCTCTGAAGTCACTAATGATGTTAGTTTCTGAGTACTGTGAAAGGAGACGCCACGATCTTCGAAAAAATCCATAAGTCGGCGGTCATTCTGGTTATATTGATTTTCTTCCCCCGCGACCACCTCCAATCCACGCCAGTCGCCCCGAAGTTGACCCTTGTTGACTGTTGTAGTTTTAGGCAAAGTACGCGCCTGGGCTTGGTGCGTGACCAAAAACTCTTGTTGCTGCTTTGTTTCAATGTGACTAAGCCGAACCCGCTCTATCAAATCAGTTGAGTTTATTTTTACTCTAGCCTTCGAAGTAGAAAGCAACTTACGTGGTCCTTTTGATGAATCAAAAGCACCGTAAAAAAACTCATCGAAATTCCTCAATCTATCCTCAAACTCAAAAACATCAACGCTCAAATCGTCCATGGCGATAAAAATTTGGTACTGATCCCAGGCTGAACCGCAGCCATTACATAATTCCTTACATATTAATTCGGATTCTGGAGAAATCTGCTCTGCCGTTCGACAACCTATTTTATGATCCGATATCTCTGGATCCCTTTCTTTATTTACCAGTAACTCTTCATTGCCGAGTCGACTAGATGGTGCTAGTGGGCGCACTAACCGAGTATCCAGTGTATCTATCAGGCTTTGTATGGCTACTATCTCGGCCCTCTGATTGTGAAGACTGATAACTATACTGTCCTCTTCCGCCCAAGCAAGTACCGGCCCTTCCAGGCGCGCAACTTGAGTTCTGCTCAAAAGGTCATAAATAACGAGGTGATACCCATCAGGGACTCCAACATCCGCAGCTACAAAACGAGATGTTGGGGAAAAATTTGGGTTATGTCCCTGCTGATCAACTAGGAGCAGGTCTGTTTCGACGTCGAAAACCTGAAAGCGGCCCCGTCTTGAACGAAGAACAAATTTTCCGTTATTTGAAATAACTGTCTTACTTCCGTCATCTATCGCAAATGGATCCTGTACGTGGATATGACCGCGTCCGAGACCAACCTCGATTCGGTTTTCTTTGCTCCACATTATATTTTCTCCACATGTTCCAATGCGGATTAAGGCCGTAGCAATGCTCGCTGGACCACTCTGGAAAAAACGGATTGCGATTGATCCGTTTTTATTAATGGGTACGATTGCCCGGAGGCGTCCATGTCCAAACGTAATGCCATGTGGTGCTCGTGCTTGTGGTGTTAGGCCATGGACTCCGCTACCTTCTATTCTGACCTCTTCTGGCAAGGCCACCACCAGATAAGTCGCAGCATCAGTAAGATCAATGGAATTCTGCCATGAAATGCTAAATGTCTCTCCTGCTCGTATCTCCTTGGATGTATCGAAATCGACCTGAAGTCCAATAAGATTCTTATCGTCTAAAGTATCTTTTTTGCCACACACTTGTGCTAATGAGCTGAAGCATGAGAACACAAGCAGCATAGAAAGTAAGATACGCAAATTCAACACTCGAATCCATGGGGAGCGGTATCGTATTCTTGAATGGACGCCAAGCAGCTCATGATCATTCGGTGACGACATAACCAAACTCTCCCATAGCCCAATCGGTTGAGGGCTTTATCCCCAACCCCTTATTGGATAACTCGGACTTTATCTGTGAGACGATGTGTGCAAGAAAATAACTCGGCGGTGATTCTTCGACGGCCAACCCTCTCGTTGTCCCTGGCTCAGCGATAAATGCAGCAGTGTTAAATGATGGTGGACCGACAATTGCCAGCACTCTAGATTCTCCTAAGGGTTTTTTTACCCGAATCTTAAACCCATAATTTTCCCCCGGAATTTCAACTACTTTTCTGGAAATAACTGCCTTGGGACCGCTGAAAACATTTGGAAACAGTTGTACTACATCTCCATCTGAGTTGATATCTAAAACAACCAAGTTGCCTTTGATCTTGCTGCGTATTTGAACGGTAACCGTCGACCCTATTTTCAGCTGTTTTCCTTCAGTCAAAGAAACTGATACTTTTTTATCGTTCGGATTTAAGTAGCGTTTAATTTCCGAGTACGCGCCGGCTGCTAGTGCACGGTTGATCCGGTCCGTGGATTTGGGTAAAATTCCATCACTTATTGGCAAGTCATCAATGGACTGTCTGATCCAAGGTGCAAAAGATGAAACTCGGGTATATACACCCCAGTCTTCCCTACTAGCACATCTATCCCCCAACTAGTAATACCCACTTGGTAGCCACATCCAAAACGATCCAGCCGGATCAAAGGCCCACCACTGTCGCCGTAACAGGTATCTTGCGGCTCCATATCCATCCTATCTGTTAGACTATACCCGGCACAAATCTGGCCTTGTCCTACCGCATCTTGAGGGTATCTTTCTTTACATTCAGATTCTGATACAGTCGGCAATTCAACCTCCATGAGTCGAGCCGAACCGGCTGATGCCAAAAAACCTTCTTTAGCACGAAATTGATTTGCGTTGGGATCAGGATGCAAAACACCAAATCCGGCGGCTAAAAGAAGATCTCCAGGTGGATCTATAGGGTCGAGGGACACACTTTGTGACAGACGAGATACTGGTTCATCCAAGCTCTTTTCTAAATAAAGTATAGCTATGTCATGTCCATCTTTTCTTGGATTTCCGTGGTAATCATCATGCAACTTAAATTCACGGACCCTGACGCCCTCTTCACTTCCAATGGTCGTCAGATCATATGTTCCATATACCACTTGAAGAACGCCGGAATCGTCATACTTCACGAAATCATTAACTATCTCAGCTTGACGTTTTCCCAACTCCCATAAGCAATGTGCTGCCGTAAGGACCGCCGTTGGAGAAACCAAAGTACCACCACAGAAATAACTTCCTACTGTGCTTCCTGAATAACTTAGTCGCAGAGCAACAAATCCAGGCCATTGTTTTATAGAATTTACAAAAATTCCATTTATAGCCCTGTTCTGAGTGTCGAGATCACGCGGGTTTTCACATATTCTATTATCTTTCAATGGGTTGACTATCGCCTTATCTTGAGTTTTCTCAGGGTTGGTATTTAGTATAACGGACTGTTTTGAGGAGGGGGAAGATACTGATTGGCAGTTAGCCAGGGGAATTAAAATTAGGTTTAGAAATAAAAAACCTTTCAACCTAGAATAGAACTGCTTAGAAGAGTGCATTAGAATTATCCTAGTTCCGAAAATAAATAAGTCTTGATTTACTTAATCGATACGACTATCTAAGAATCTCAGAAGCAATAGAATAATTTGTCATCGCTAGTTTCACGTTTCTGTGCTGAAGGACAATTTCTCTAAGGATGTTTTCACATTCTTGTTGTTTAGTTAAACTTCTTTCAGCGATCCCGATGCAGCCGAGCGTTCCCGGTGCTCGGCCATCGGGATGAATCCGAAACAAACTCCGTCCATATACATTGGTATCCGTTTCGGGAAGAACATCAAAAGAATAGGATACACCTTCGACCATCATTGCAGGGACGTCATGCCTGTCTGGTCGATAGTGATTGACGTTATATCTGCCAGGGGGTAAAGGACCTCCCCGCCGTTTAAACGAAGGTGCGCTCCCTCCTGTATTTGCCTGATAATGCACCCAACTACCGTTTAATTTCTTAATAAAAAGCGTACCAAATCGAATTGGATGGTTTTTGTGACTGGCACGTTCCTGACTTGCAGCAAATACAATGCTGCAACCGTCCACCGGTATTGGCGGACCTGGGTCAAATGCTCGACTCAAGTATTCGTCGTACTCCAAAACATGATATTCATCTCTTAGCTCCGGGGGTAACAAACTATTGATTGATACCTCCAAAGGTGTAATGGTCGGAGTCAAAGATCTACTTGTCACTTGACTTTGCTCCGCTTCCTGTATATTGGTTAGGAGGTCGTACAAACCTTCGTCGTTAAGGTTTTTGCAGGCTATATAAAGCTGAATGAACAATCGCTTCCAATCAACATTATTTAGAGAGTTTATTGCAGCCTGAGCTAAACGAAAAGCTTCTGGATAAATTTGATTATCATAAAGCTCCCCTAAATTCTCACCGCTTGAGGACTGTAGCGAATTTATTATTTCGTTAACCTTTTTTATATCTTCATAGTTCGGTGAACCTTTTTCACCACGAACTACTTCGCTTGAGCAAGCGACCATCGCAAGTGCAGGTATACCGAATGTCGTTAAAAGAATTCGGCGTCTATTCAAATTGACCTCATTCATGACCTAACTCCCTCTTTATCAATTTTGAGATGATATTTACTCTTGGGATAATAATATCCCTTAAAGAAATAAACCGAGTCGCAACCAATAACAGTGCTGATCCGATATCGTGAATTTTCTCGATGCAACTAGACATAACCTTTCAGCACAACAAGCAGATTGTTATCATCAAATTTGTTACAGTGCAAGTTGTATATTGTCAAATACTACAACTATGCAGATTTATTTACAATTTCTGTTCGGAAAAATTTCACATTGCCGAAAATAGAGGCCAAATCACAAGGCGATCAAATAGAAACCGATGAGGATATTTTTGTCAAAACCGCTAATACAAAAAGGATCCTTGTCGAATTCCTTTTCATACACCTAAATACATCTTATGGCAGGTGATGTCTGTTGATTCGTTAAAATAGATGACTGCTTTCCGTGGGAAAGCTGCAATTTGAATATAAATGACGAATGACTCTTCTGGGTCGTTTTGCCACTGTGACGATTGACCGCTTTCAGGTAACGTAATTTAATGACGGCTTTCCGGCGATGAATTTGAAGAGTGGACGGTCGTATCACGACCCTTTTTGACGGTCGAGTTTCTATAAGAGCGGTCACTCAAACTAAATACAGATTCTGCAAACTGCAGGACTTCAAAGCAGACTGTAAATTGCCCGGTTGAGTTGGGCGAGATGAGTTAAAATTAGGTGTCCAAACCTGAAGCGGGTACGGAGCACTAGAGTCAATGCCGTTAAGTTAAGGATTTTATGTTATAATATTTGCCACAACTAACTGAAAAATAAGGATAAATTAGTGAATCAGACTTAGCAGTATCCATGCCAGCATTCTTGCCCATCTTTCAAAGCTTCTCCACGCGCCCGACTTCATCGCCGCGCATCGGGCCCACGACAAAGCTTTTACCCGGCAACGCGTTCTTACCTTTCCCGTGCTGGTTTCATTCCTGCTCTGCTCGTTCAAAGGCAGCTTGCAAACCCTGTTGGACGACTTGTTCGCCACACTGGATGGCGGAGCGCTCCGTACCGTGACGAAAAGCGCCGTCTCGCAAGCCCGTCAAAAACTCAAGGCCACCGCCTTTGAAGCCCTCAACGACAGCCTGATCGGCTTGCTGAATGAACTGCTACCCGAACCGCGCTGGCAAGGCTTACGCCTGGTCGCCACCGATTCGACGACTTTACGCTTGCCGCCCTGGCAAGAAAATCAAGACGAATTCGGCGTTCAAACCGACAGC
The DNA here is from genome assembly GCF_014850975.1 of Methylomonas fluvii. Lineage (GTDB taxonomy): Bacteria > Pseudomonadota > Gammaproteobacteria > Methylococcales > Methylomonadaceae > Methylomonas > Methylomonas fluvii. Next base: position 1,168,312 of record NZ_JACXST010000002.1, read on the forward strand.
GCCAGCCAACCTTATGTGCTGGCTCGTGCGCTGGGACTGTTTGCCACCACGTCGAAGCTGATGATCAAAGCAGTGGTCGGTCGCTTCGATGACGCCGAACGGGCTTTGCTGGCATCACTGCTGCCGCATCTCAGCGGCGACGATCTATTGATCATGGATCGCGGTTTTCCCGCGATCTGGCTGTTCACCCTGTTACAACAGCGCGGCTTGCCGTTTCTGGCTCGCATGGACGGTAACCAATGGCCCGTCGTCGAAGACTTTTTGCGCTCAGCGCTATCGGAAACCGTGGTGACGCTACCGGTTTCCGCCCATGCCCGTCGCCAGGCGCAGGCTGCCGGCATGAATTTGATCGACAAAACCTTGACGCTACGACTGATCAAAGTCGTGCTATCGACTGGTCATATCGAAGTGTTGGCCACTTCGCTGATCGACAGCCAAGCTTTCCCCCTCCAGGCGTTCGGCGAGCTGTACCACGCCCGCTGGGCTATTGAAGAAGCCTTCAAAGTGCTCAAACATCGGCTCTACCTGGAACAATTCACCGGCGAATTGCCCGAATCAATTCGTCAGGATATCCATGCCAAAATTTTCACCGCTAATCTCGCCGAAGCCTTGGCTCGCGAGGCTTACGCTCTGCTGCCGGACGAAAAGGCCGCGCGCTATTTCCCCAATATCACCTATATCCTCCATTCCTTGAAGAATCGATTATTCGGCTGGCTGATCCAACGCGTGCCGCACGATCACGTTTTGGAACTGATTGCTCTCTATGCCCGAACCCTGGAACGCAAACGACCCGACCGAAAGACACCTAGGCCGAAAAACCGTGTCAGCCCCAAGCCCAGGCGACAGTATCGGTGAGGCTTAACTTAACGGCATTGGCACTAGAGTGAGTAGTACTCGCTTTAAATCTCTGGGATTGAGAAGCTACAAAAGGCATGTGTCCTGATTCAGATTGACTTTGTGGATAGATTTCAATACACAAAGTCGTAAAGCTGTAAAACAACAAATCCTTAAACTCACACGGAAGTGCCCATGCGTCCCGCTCTTGTTGTCCTATTCTTGAATCTGTTTCTATCTGTGCCGGCGCTGGCCGAGCAACACCAAGGCCGTGTGGTGGGGGTGCATGATGGCGACACTTTCACGCTGTTAGATGCGGGCAATCAACAAACCAAAGTGCGACTGGCCGAGATTGACGCGCCGGAATACGGACAGTCTTATGGCAAGAAAGCCAAGCAGGAGCTTTCCAGCTTAATCTTTGGGAAAGCGGTAATGGTGACGGTTCAGGATACCGACCGTTACGGCCGACTGGTGGGACGAGTGTTTGCGGATAATCAAGACGTGAATGCGCAAATGATTGAGCGCGGGGCGGCGTGGGTTTACCTGAAATACCTCAAAGACCCGTCACTCCTCCCGCTGCAAACCGACGCACAACAGGCCAAACGCGGGTTATGGAAATTACCGGAATCTGAGCGCATCCCGCCTTGGGAATGGCGACACCCAACCATACCAACGATAAAAACACCCCAAGCCAATGCCCAAGGCTTTACTTGCGCCACGAAACAAACCTGCCGGCAGATGACCAGTTGCGAAGAAGCCCGCTTCTACCTCAACAGCTGCGGCCTCTCCAGTCTCGACGGCAACCATGACGGGGTGCCGTGTGCGAGTTTGTGCCGGTGAGGTGAAAATGAGACATACTCAATCAGTTAGTCTAAATCCAATAAATCGGCGATAATTGAATCTTTGTGTTGTAAATACGTTGGGGAAACGCGCAGTTTCGGCGAATGATACGGAAGCATTGATACTAGAATGAAGACGCTCGATAAAATCAAAGATCTCCTTGTATCATCGGAGCAGATACATCTCTCTGGGATCGGCCAATTTCAGCGATTAGACATCAATAAACTTAAAAAAGAACTCCGGCTAGATGAACGAGCAAAGGAAAATGGCAGTAAACAGTTGCCAAGTTCAGGGAGCGAAGATTTCGACGACGTCGAAAGTGAAATCATTAATACCATCGAAGCCGAAAGAGGCATATGCCTGAACGAGTTTAGTGACCATCTGACAACTTATAATCAGAGATTGGCAAACCTGAACATTGAAGCGCGGCTAACACAGGTCACTCTTGCCGCCAAAGAAGCAATCGGTGACTTTAAGGCTCAGATTCATCAGGGACAGGATGACCTTGAAATTGCCCGAGATGATGTAGATAAACACGCAAACCAACTAAAAAACTTCAAGTTAGAACATGGCCTGACCCGCCCCGCTCACTATCCCCGTTCAAAAGTTTTCCATCTGGGCGTGATAGCTATCATATTTGTAGCTGAATGTTTATTTAACGCACTTTTTCTAGCTGTTGGTAACGAGTTCGGTCTTTTGGGTGGTGTGGGAGAAGCCTTCGTTATTTCTCTCGTCAATATCGGCATAGCTTTGTTTTTAGGCCGAAAAGCGGTGCCATTTATTTTCCACAAACATTTTGGCCTAAAGCTGTTTTGGGGCGCAATAATCCTGATTTTCTGTTTAGGAAACTTTGGATTTAATCTCCTCGTTGCCCACTATCGTGATGCACTCGCTATTGAAATGTCAGATAAGGCCGCTATCACCGCTATGTCATCTTTCATGGCAAGTCCGTTCAATATCACCGACTTTAAATCATGGATCATGGTTGGCGTTGGCTGTTTCTTTGCTCTCATCGCATTGTTTGATGGGCTTGGAATGGACGACCCTTATCCAAAATATGGCCATTGGGATAGGCTTCGTCGTAGAGCTTATGAAACCTATGCTGATAAAAAGGCTAGTTTGTTAGAAGATTTAAAAGACACCCGCGATGGTGCTTCTATTGGTTTAGCTCAACTCAAAGAAGACCTTATTAAACGTAGGCAAGAACATGATTCAATTATTGCAAATAGAACCAATTTGCTGATTAATTTTGACACCCACCAAAACTACCTTGAAAGCTGTGGCCGTGAACTCATCACCTTTTATCGAGCACGAAACCGAGAATCAAGGAACACCAAGCCACCTAAACACTTTGATCATGCTTGGCGGCTCGAACGAAAACATTCCCCCGTCCTTCCCCCATTATCTCTTTCCGATGAGCGTCTGAATGAAGTAATGATTGAGGCCAGCACAACCATACAAGCAGCGATTAGCGATGTTATGGATGAGTTTGACCGCGCAATAAATAAAATCGAGCAGATCAGCACAATCCTTTACCAAAAAGAAACGAACCATGTCGAGACGCAATAATCCTCGTAATCGCAAAGACGCACGGGTTGAGAAGGAAGACTATTGGGGTATTATCATGCTCATAGTCGCCGCGCTGATTATTATTGGAATTGGCGGGGCTTTTGTCTATTCGAAAAAAAATATGCCTGAAATCGAGAAAAGCACCTTATGCCCGAAATCTGGGGCGACAAGTGTCACTGCCTTATTGATTGATGCCACGGATAGCTTGTCCATTCAGCAAAAGCAGGCTTTTTTATCTGCCTTTCAGAGCTTGAGTGACTCCATATCCTTACATGGACGGCTGGATCTTTACTTTATTCACGACACTCAAACAAGTCTTCTGAAGCCGGTTGTTTCTCTCTGTAATCCAGGGCATGGGGCAGAAATCAGCGAGCTTGTGGGCAACCCACGCCATGTTGAACAAACATGGCAGGATGGTTTCGGGCAACCCCTTGAGCGTGAAATAACGCAGCTTCTTAATGCATCTCCTGAAAAGGAATCCCCTATTCTGGAAAGCATTCAGTCGGTGGTTCTGACCAGTTTATCTGCGCCGATAGATCGGGATAAACCTAAAAAAATCATTATCGTTTCCGACCTTATGCAACACACATCGAATGCCTCTCTCTATCGAGGAACGCCGGCTATCGAGAGCATCATCCAAAATAAATCGTTTAATCGTGTGAAAAGTGATTTACGCGATATAGATATTAGCGTTTGGATGCTTGCGCGAGATAACGCGCTGAGCCGCTCAAAACTCGTTGAGCTTTGGCAGAGGATATTTGCAGAGCAAGGCGCTCAAAACGCTTATTTTTGTGTCTTAGTTGAAAGCAATGGGTGCCAAAATGACCGATAAAATGCACACGCCACGGATGAAACCTGTGCGGAGTTTTTACGACAAATACCTATTTGGTCTCGTGTTTGGTATTGGGACAGCCGGTATAGTCGGACTCAAGTATTTTCAAATACCTCAGATTTATGTAACCGCATTTCCAGTTGCGTTAATGTGTGTCTACGCTGCGATACTTTTCAAGGTTAGAGAACGTAGACTTAGTGAAGATCAATCGGGCGATAACCTTTACTATTTAGGGTTTCTTTATACCCTCGTCAGCCTTTCTTACGCACTCTACAATTTCACGTCTTCAACCGAGCAATCTCCTGCGACAACCAGCATTGACCCCATCATTAACAGTTTTGGAATAGCCCTCGCGACAACGATTGTAGGGTTAATGTTTCGCATTATTTTCAATCAAATGCGCCATGACATTGTAGATGTTGAAGCGGAAGCACGAATAGAATTGGCGAATGCAGCAACACGTCTGCGAACCGAACTCGATCAAATCACGCTGGACATGAATCATTTTGGTCGTGCGACGAAACAATCTATAGCAGAGGGCTTGCAAGCCGTTTCGCAAGAGGCTTCCGATGCCATGAGCCAAAGTGCCACCAAGTTCGGTGAAGTAGCCGAAATGCTCGGGAGCCGCATGAACAAAACCCTTGACGGTTTTGTACAGAACACAGAGCAACTCAACATTACGTCTAGTGGTATGGTGGTGGCTATCGAATCCTTGTTAAAACGGGTCGAAAACATTGAAGCTCCGACCGATTTAATTACAACAAAAATTGCTCCCGCCATGGAGGCTATCAAAGAAGCGGGCGAGGCGATTAATAAAAGGGCTAGTGGTGATGGCAAAGTGCTTGCCAGATTAACAACAGCGATAGAAAACGCAGTAGCGAGCTCTAGCCTGCTTGAGCAAAACGTATCGGCGTTGAACGCGGTCGCTGTGCAAGCACAGGAAAACATGGTGACGCTGAATAAGTCTGCGGATATTGGGAACAGTATTTTATCGTCCATCTCACAGACCGTCGCAGAAGCCCAAAAACTTACGCAAGAACATGTTAATGCCCTCCATGAAGTTAAACAATCATTGGGAGGGACTTCGACAGTCATGTCATCCCTGATTGCTTCATGGCAAGCCGAGGTTGATGCGGCGATAGTGCTTATTTCTCAAAAGGGGTCTGAAGCCAAAAATAATATTGAACAATCAATTAATGACCTTAAAGGGCAGGAAATACGCGCTATTCAAGAAATGGCGAGTTCAGCGGAAACCATCCTCGAAACGGTTCGAAAACATTCTGATGAATTAGATAAAGAGCTTGAGAAGTCGCGGAAATCAACCATTCAAGTTCACGCTGGATTAAATGAAATCATTGACGAAATATCTGCACGTCTCCAATCAGAGACAGTGTCCAGACAAGCCCAAAAGATTGATTACTGATGCAACACTCCAATTCACGACAGGATCGCTCCTACCGTCGTGGACTCGTTCTCGGGTTCACGATGGCCGAAATTATGATTTTGATTCTGTTTGCGATTTTAATGGCACTTGGGGCAACTATCGTTTCTAAGGAGGAACGCCTCAAGGCACTCGCCCAAGTTGCTGGAGAAAATGCTGTTAGCTCTGCTCTGCTTATTCAAGAAATCCGTCGCGCTTTCCCTAATGCTCAAACCATTGATGAACAATTCAAAGAAATCAGGATGGCCATCCAAAACTCAAAAGAATTGGATGTCATTAAACGTGAGTTAGAAAAACTTCAAGCTGAACTTGAAAGTTATAAAGAATTGAAAGCGCTTTTGGAACGGGCTAAAGAATCGCCTCAAATCACCCCGAATGAAATTGCCCAAGATGTAATCCTTGGCAAAGAAATCAAAGAGTTCGCTAAAAATCAAAATCCCCCTATTGACCCCAAAGACGTTAAATCCGCGCTCTCTGCTTTGAATAATTCGACGGATTTAGTCAGCCAAAAGCGTGTTCTTGAAAAGGAAAACGAGACCTTAAAAGGTCAAATACTCAATTTGACGCAAAGGCTAGGTGGGCGCGGAACCGAATACCCGCCATGCTGGGTGGCGCCCAATGGTAAACCCGATTACATATTCGATGTGGCACTTAAATCGAATGGCTATGTGATCCGTGACCGCAAACTACCTCATCGCCAAGAAGAGCAAGCACAGTTGCCTCTTCAGCAAATATCCTTTGATACTGATATTTCCCAAAGCACCTTTTCGAAACAGACTGAAGCCCTCTTAAATTGGAGCAAAGAGCATAACTGTCGGTTTTTTGTGCGAATCTACGACCTGACAGGCCGGCAGGAAAAAGATAACTATAAGCTCAAAGAACGCATCCTTCAGCAAAGTTTTTATAGCTACGAGGTGTTGAATGAACGCTTCTGATGACGAAATCAGCAAGAAGATTGATACCTTGAAGGCTTTAGCCTCTCGACGCATTGATGAAATCCTGAAAGCGAGAATTACTGCCAAGCAAAGGGAAAGTGGTGTAGCGTTAATTAATTCCCTGTTCGGCTGGCTCAAAAAATAGCGAAGCGATGCAGGAACCTATAAAAATGGCTCCATCTGTTTGAACAACAAATCCGGAAATTAAAGATCAGCATTCAGCCACGGTCACCGACAATCAAAATGCAATCGTCCGACAACAAACTAACTAAAGAAAAAACACCCCGTTTGGAGCCCCATCAAGGGCAAAAACGGGGCGTATTGACGGCATCAGGTTTGTTTAGTTAGTGAGTTCCGGCTAGCTAGCCCGCTGGCTATGGTCAGGAACAGTTTTAAGTGACCCAAACACCCACCGCTCATCACAACAATCCATGCTCGGCAAAGGAATACACCGTTTCCCCGACCACGAAGTGATCGAGTACCCGGATATCGATTAAGGCTAAAGCCGTTTTCAGCTTCTCGGTAATCGTCCGATCCGCCTGACTGGGCTCGCTGATACCGGACGGATGGTTATGGGCAAAAATCAGGGCTGCGGCATTATGCCGTAACGCCGTCTTCACCACCTCGCGCGGATAGACGCTGGCACCATCAATGGTACCCCGGAATAATTCCTCGCAGGCAATGACTTTGTGCTGATTATCCAGAAACACCGCCATAAACACCTCGTGTTCGAACGGGGTGAGTTTGATTTGGATACAGTCCTTGGCTTTATCCGGACTGGTCAAGGCTTCGCCTCGGCTGAAACGGCGTTGGTAGATTTGCAACGCTTGGAACAGTATTGCCTCGTCATCGGCCACCTGATAACGCCGATTATGGCCTCGCTGGTATAACATGGGTGTTCTCCTGTCAAAACAACATCAAATCAAGAAGAAAACGGTCCCTTCCGGGGCGGTGTTCTCCAGAAGGGTTATCCGCATAGCCTCAAACCGCTGATAACTGCTGGGCTTTCGCCGCCAGTTTCGCGTTCAACGCATCGGTCGTCATTTCAGGTCGGATAACGTCTGCCGCTTTCGCGCCAGCGTTCACTTTTACCGCCTCAGTGGCTGTTTCCGTCTCTGCCGCTCCGGTCGCTGCATTCCTGCCATGCGCTGCAGAAGCGGATTGGGTGCTGGTCTCGCTCACCCTGCCGTCCGTATCGACACCCGGAAAAAACTCCTCCACCACCGCCGAGCCATCGTCCTCGTTATCTTCAAACGCGCCATTTCTAAAACCCACGCGTGCCGCCTGATCCAATGCCGCTTGATCGAAACCCGCTGCCTGGCGTTCGTCATCCAGGCGTTTCGCTTCACTTAAGGCCTCCTCGATGCTTTGATGCCCACGTAAGGTGATATCCACATAAAAGATCGCCGAACCGTGACTTTGCCGAGTGGACTTACCGCGCAGCTTCAGTTCCAACGGCAAACACGACAAGCGGTTACCGGACACGGCTTTAAAATATTCCAAGCGTGCCGCCAAGGTACGGATGCTGTTGAAACCCGTGGTACGAAAGATAAAACTACCCAAGGGATCGTCATCGCCGATCAGCACATTTAAACGCCCGTAGGGCTTGCAGGCGCCGTTCGCGGCTAACGGACAAGCTTCGGGTGCTGGACAAGGCAAGCTGTCCAAGCCATCGCGCCCACGCCGCTTACAGCGCTCGCCATCACCGACACATAACGGTCGCCCGTTGGCACGGTCGAACAAACTGTATTCGGCCCGAAAGTTTAAATCCGGCTCATTGAACAACAACCGAATCGGAATACTGCGAATCTTGCCGCCCTGGGCTTTACGCAAGACCTCATCGACGGGATGCAGAATCCAGCCGTCCCGCTGTTGTAATTGACTGGTGATGGTAAATTGGTCGTCTTTGACCGGTAAGCGTTTACCGTCTTTTTCAACCACCTTACCGATGGCAATCCGCCCCAATATCGGCGGGGTAATGGCTAAGCCTTTCAACATGAGAGTCTCCTGAAACGAAATAACATGAACGAAGACCAGGCGCTTTCGAAGCGCCGGGTCAATTTGAAGGGGGTGAATGGAGTGGTGCTACTGAATCAAAAAACGCCGACTGCCGGTTTTCGTAGTGGCATACTGCTGCAGCAATTCGGGTTGATCCTGCAGTAAGCGCTTGCTGTCCAAGGCCTGACTGTCCTTGGCTTTCTTCCAGGTGACGCTGCCGCTCTCAAACACCGCCTTGCTGGCCTCGCCCATGGCTTGCAGTAAGGTTTGTTTGAACTGGGCTTCCTTTTGCTCCAGTTCCGCCAAACTGAGCCGGACATTGACCAGATCGGCAAAGGTGGCGGACAGGGTTGCATCCTGACTGAAATCGACGGTTTGGCCGTAGTCCTGCGGATACAAACAGCGCAAGGCCAACTCCGCCGACTCCGAACCGTCCACCGGTGGCGGGGTATCGGTTTCCACGTACTGCCAAAACTGCCGTTCTAGTTGAATCAAACGGCCAATCAAGGCCTCGTCACGCTGAATCCGATGGATTTCCAGGTCCTGACCGCCCAGCAATACCGCGACATCCGCCGTGGTTTTGCCGGTAACGGCTAACTGGTGCTGTACTTGCAGTTGCACATACTCCGGCACCCCGTCTCGCCATAACCGGGCGCCGTTGATGCCAGCGGTTTTGCATTCCAGAATCTGCACCGCATCGCTACCGACCACTTCCCGGTCGACATTGGCCAGCATCCACAACAAACTCGGATGCGGGTGTTGCAATACCGCATTGACGCGTCTGACTTTGTTGCCGGTACGCCGGGTGTAATGCGCTGCTACAATGGGCTCTAACAGATTGCCCCAGTAAGTCGGACTGTCCTCGTCATTCGGATCAATCTTCGGTAAGTTGCCATCGCGGCCGGTCTTCTCCAGCCACAGTTCAAGCTGGGATTGATAAGGGTTCAACCCCACGGCGGCCGCCGCATCGGAACTGCCAATGCCGCGCTTTCTGACGTCCAGCCAGTCTTCGCGCGGTAGGTTTTTGGTGTTGACCAGCCGCAAGGCCGGTTTGCTGCGGGGTGCCGGTGGGGTTTGTAAAGCCACTTCGGTCATGATGACCTCCTATGAATAGTAAGAAGTAAGGAAAAACCTTGAAAAGCGTGACGCGGGTTCACAGCAAAGCCCTAAAACGGCTGCTTACCCGCGAAAACTAAAGCGATAATCCCTGTTCACCCTGCGCCCAAAACAAAAACGCCCAGTCGGAAAACCGACCAGGCGTTTTGTCACGGGATGGGGTGTGATGTCGTGTTAAAGCAATGCCAGATCAGACGAACGGCATGGGACGTAGGCAGTAGCGTTCGCGTTATGCCGCCAATTGCAACGCCGCATCCAAGGCCCGTTGCTTGATAGTGGCCCCTTGCCCGAACCAGGCCGAATCCATCCGGTGTTCCGTACTGCGGGCCCGTTTTTCATGATCGACGTATTCGGTCACGGCATTGAGTAAACCCCAGGCCGTGCCTTTGGCCGATTCCAAATCCGCGCCATGCCCTTGACCGTCATACAGGCTTTGTACCTTGTTCAAGGCCCGCTCATTGCTGAGTGCCACGGGTTCTGCCTTGGCGTTAGCCGGTTGTACATCGCACAATACCCGCAGGAAGTAGTTCATCGCTTCATGCGATTTCACTTTCCGCTCGGATAAGGTGCGCATCCGGTACATGAAAGCATCCCATTGCGACACTGCCACACCCAATTGCTGTTTCACGGCTTGTGCATCGAACTTGGTGCTGTGCGGCACTTTGATCGCTTGGGTGGCGCCATTGACGGCAATGCTCAGGGTGTTGTTACACACCACCCGAATGGTGGTCGGTGTCGCGGTAGTGGCTAACGTCCCATCGCAGGAGGTGGCTAACAACAGATAGCCATGCACCCGATCATTACCCTTCAAGGCCGCCGATTGTCCGGTCTTGGCCAAGGCCCAAAACTTCTTGCCGCCTTTCAACACCCCAGCGGTTTCCAGCTCATAACCGGCGACTTCGGTTAAATCCCGATAAAACTCCAATACCTCGCGCGGTTGCACCACTTGATAACGCTGGGAGACCACCGACAAGGCGGCTTTGCTATCGGACCGGTACAACACCTTGTGTTCCGGAAACGACTGAATCGCGCCCAGATGCCCCACGGTATCGGTCATAAATCGCACCGGGGATGCCTCAATCTGCCAGTCCATACCGGCTTGCTTGGCCCAAACCTCCAACGGTTGTTTGGGGGCTAATAAATTACCTAAGCCATGCCAGGGTTGTTCCCCAACGTAAGCCATTTGTTCGAGAAGATGCGCCATCAATAACTCCTATGATCAGTGGATCATGCACACAATTAAAAACAGAAACGAAAACGAAATCAAAAACAGGATGGTTGATAGACCATCCTAAAAACCCTAAACCAACCGACCTTCAGCTCAACCGGTCACCAAACGTCAGGCCGCAGTCTTGGCAGACATAGTTATCCAGCACCCGCTGATCGATCACCTCGCCCAACTTGGCGCCGGTGACACCGCCGGTAGCGGCACCGATCAAGGCACCAAAAATCGCACCGGCAACACTGCCGATGGCCACGCCTGCAGGACCTGCCATGACCCCCACGGTCATGCCCACTTCGGCCCCTGCCGACGCACCCGACAGGGCACCGGCTACACCGCTGGCCGCACCACCCACTGTACCGATGACGCCACCGATTTTTTTAGCGTGATCCAACGACACCACCCGATGCGAACGGCAGATAGGACATTGCATACTCATCACTGAGACTCCTTAATAAAAATACCGGACAGACGCCATGGATACCCGTACGCGTTAGCGCACAGAATCACCCCCAGGACGGAACACCGGCAGAAAAAGACCAGCGCGTGACGTGACGTCACACGCTGAAGGATGATTGAACAGCAAGCCTGTTTATCCGCGCTTGGACACGTGGTCTAGTGCGGATTAGGTAGGCTCAGGATAGGTATATGTGATTGGGATTTTTTAAAAGCGGGGAATGTCGGAAATTTAGGGAGTATATGATTAACTCGTAACATCGAAATTCAGCGTAAATTAAATCAATGACTTGCGCATCGCATTGTCTTGCAAAACAGAATTAATTAGAGGTCTTTAGGAAATAGATAAATGTATTTTAGAAATACTTATCAGTACGATCTGTTGGTTTTAAAGGGTTTGTATTAATTTTTAAATCTTGATTTATAAGTAGGAAATGTCTTTATGAGAGTCTCATTGATTGTCATAATCTGTTTTCGTACGTCGTCATAATTACTTACCAGGGACTCAATAGTTAACTTAATCTGCGAGTACGTATCTAAAACTTCCTTAGCTACCTCGTCAAGATTATTATTTTTGTCGTCTTTCAATGATTCTCGCCGGCTTTTCTTTAGCTTGGGTTTGCTTGGCTGTTGCTGCGCTTCTTTCTTTTTTACATGCGCGTCATAGAGCATCAGTCCGGAAAGGTATTTTGACACTGATTGGTATTTTTTGATCAGGTGGTAATTAGAACTTGACGCCTGGAGAAATGAAGATACGGACTCTTTGTGTACCTTAAATATACTTCTCGGACCGGTTCCGAAGTCGATTATGTCCATAATAAATTTATTTTGTTCATAAAAGAACGTCTTTAAAAATTCACGCATAATAATATTGATATTTTCGGCTTCTTGGTCAACCTGTATTGACAAAACGATTGAATTGGCTAGTTGCTGCCCATTGATACTTACCTTGGCTTCATTTGAGTTATAAATATCATAATTTGATTGTTTGTAAAGGATAACTTCTGGAGCTAAAAAATCAGGGAATGATAGGCTCAAATTATATTGAATATCTTTATTATCGCGCGAGGCTCTCGATTCGGCGGAAGTCAAACCTATTTTCCCGAGAAGCTTTTTCTGGCGCCGAAAATCCGGATCTAAGTTTAGTTTCCACCAATTTAGTACTTTTGAAATCTCGTTGGGAGACGTCAAATCTGAAAATTTATAATGGAAATTTTTTAAATCAGGTTTGATTGAGTCTTTTAGTTCTCTATACGGAGTTAATAATCCATCAAGGTCTTCTTTTGATAGCGATATATATAAAAAGTCCGAGTTGAGTAAAGCTAATTTGCAATACGAAAACTGAATGGCATCTAGAGTCCAGTCGGTCAATGCTTCAATATCCATTTCTAAAGGATACCTATACTCTGGTGCTTCCTCGAAGCTGAAAGTGTATGCCGCCAGCTTCTCAACCATGTTGAGCTCAATAAATCGCTGTTCAACTGACTGTTTTAACAACAGTAGTTGAGTGAATTCTTGATTACGAGCGCGTTTTAAATACCTCAAATAAAACTCAAACAAAAAGAATTTTTCGAACTGCCTTATAAGATTCGCTTCTGAGTCTAATTTTGCACGCTCTAGATCATGCTTCTTGATGTTTGTCAATGGATTCAGGGTTGCATATTCTCAAGTGGTGGATGTTGATCGTTCGATGTGGCTCAATGATTACACATTTAGACAGCACACGGATACGACAATGTATGGTTTTCCTCCAAGAATCTTAAGACCGGCAGAAGCTCAGTATTACTGCGGCATGGGGAGAACTGTGTTCGAAAGAGAGATTAGACCCTACGTGCCGGAAACTCAAATGGGAGATCAAGGAATCGGATTTGAACGAGTTGACCTTGATAACGCTTTAGATGAATATAAGACCCGCAACGTGAGGGTTAAGGAGAAACCATCATGGCAAAAAGAGACAGTCTCCCAGGCCTTTACTGGGACAAAGAAACAGGGAAAGCCTCGATTGACAAGCGCATCGACGGACTCGGAAGAGTTCGCCATCGCTTTACAGCGAGCACGTGGCACGAAGCAGAAGTCGAATACCACCGGGCCATAGCTGCTGCCAAAACGGAAGCGTCAGCGCCAAAGTTTAGGACGTTTCGAGAAGCGGCGACGAAGTATTTAAAAGAGGAAATGAAACCCAGTCTGTCTCGTGACGCCGATTGTTTGGCGAATCTTGATCCTTGGATTGGGTATTTAACCCTCAATCAAATTCATCAAGGGACGCTTCAGGTGTATATCGATCATCGTCGTGAGCAAGGTGTTAAAAGCGCTACGGTGGTTAGAGAACTGGCCGTCGTCAGGCGTATTCTGACCTTGGCATCCAGGGTGTGGCGTGATCTTGATAACGAACCGTGGCTGCCAGTAGCGCCACTTCTGCGGATGCCGGATTGGAATGATGCAGCGAAGGCGTATCCGCTTTCGATCGATGAGCAACGGCGGTTTTTTAAAGAGCTGCCAGCCCATCTAGCGGAAATGGCACTGTTTGCTGTACATACCGGTGCGCGGGAGCATGTGGTCGTGCAATTACGTTGGGAGTGGGAAGTTGAATATCCCGAACTCGATTCTTCTGTTTTCGTCGTGCCTGGCAAGTTCACGAAAAACGGAACGCCGTGTTTGATAGCACTTAACAGTGTGGCACGAAATGTCGTCGAGAGTCGACGAGGTCAGCACGATACGCATGTGTTTGATTATCGGGGTCGATCGATTGATCGCATGCACAATACCGCTTGGAAAAAGGCCTGGATTCGAGCTGAGCTTCCGGTGGGGAATGATGTGTTATCGGGTCCGCACAACCTCAGGCATACCTTTGCTCGGCGTTTGCGATTAGCGGGTGTGCCATTGGAAACGCGGAAAGCATTAATGCATCACATTGATGGTGATATCACCATCCATTATTCGCCTGCGGAAGTAGGTGAGTTGGTAAGTGCTGTTGAGAAACTGACGACAGTAGAAGGGGTAACCATGTTGCGATTAGGATCATGATTTACCCGCTGGGTAATTTTGGGGAATGACAGACACAAAAAAAGCAGTCGCCATGAGAAGCTAACTGCTTAATTTGTATAACATTTTGATGGTGGGTCGTGTGCGATTCGAACGCACGACCATCGCATTAAAAGTGCGGTGCTCTACCGGCTGAGCTAACGACCCCCTGAATGAGCCGCCCATTATACTCAGAAATATTAGTTTTGCAACGATTAGTTGTAATAAACACAAAAATAATACTTTCCGCCCCCAAATAGTGCCGGTCGCCTATTCTTTTACCGGCCGTTTTTCCAGCTTTCTTTGCAAGGTTCTTCTGTGCATATTCAATGCTCTGGCAGCGGCTGAGATGTTACCGTCGTGCTGCATCAGCACCTTTTGCAAGTGTTCCCACTCCAAGCGCTTTACCGATAGCGGATTGTCACTGATGGCAACTGACGCATCGCCTTCGTTTTTGTATAAGGCACTAACAATCTCATCGGCATTCGCCGGCTTGGTCAGATAATGAATCGCGCCCAATTTGATAGCCTCCACCGCAGTGGCAATACTGGCAAAGCCGGTCAGCATGACGATTTGGGTATTGTCATCCAAAGAAATCAATTTCTTAACCATTTCCAATCCGGAGTCAAAACCGATCCGCAAGTCGATTACCGCATATTCAGGCTCAGTTTGTTCCGCCAGTTTCATTGCCGTATCGACATCATTGGCGACAGTCACTTGAAAATTACGCTTTTCCAGTGCCGGCTTCAACACCGAACAAAAGGTGACGTCATCATCGACCAGCAATAAATTGGGCTTATCCATAGGTAATTGGTTCATGCATACTCTCCTTAGCTAAAAGCGGCAAACTGATTTCAACGCAAGCACCGCCCGACTCTAAATTACTAAACTGTATTTTACCGCCGAGCCGCTTGATAGTGGTATAAGTCAAAAACAAGCCGACCCCCATGCCTTGTTTATTGCTCTTGACCGGTTGATGCCCGGCAAACTCGATAAATTCAGCGGGCAAGCCTGGACCGAAATCCCGGATTTTCAAGTTTAGTGTTTCTTCATCCCACTCCACATGAAACTCAATGCCCGCATCGACCGGCGACGCCTCTGCAGCATTATTTAGGATATTAATGATGGAGTGAGTCACAGTACGTTCCGCAATCACGCGCGCTTCCATATCCACATTCGGCGAAATAAATAGCTTGAGCCGGGTAGCCGCTTTATGCGTGCGCCACTGGCCTAATACTTCATCGATATATTCGCTCACCAGCATCACCTTGCCGGATTCCGCCCTCATCTCGCCGGCGGAGGCCGACATCACCGACAAGGCCTGCTTACAGCGATCAATCTGCTGCTGAACAATCACCAGCTTCTGATGCATATCCGGATAACGATGCTCCGACAACTCTTCCGCCATCTCATGCGTCAAAATGGCAATTGTCCCCAGCGGCGTACCCATATCATGCGCGGCGCTGGCCGCCAAGGTACCTAAGGACACAACTCGTTCGTCGCGTAGCGCACTCTCGCGGGCATCCGCCAAATTGCGCTCCCGCTCTTTCAGGGTCTTGGACAGTTCGACCACAAAAAAGGCGACTAAGCCGGCGCTAAATACAAAACCAAACCACATGCCGAATACATGCAGATTGAAATAACGCCTGTCGTTCATCAAGTGCATTTGCAGGCTCATTTCCGGCGTCATCTCAGTCATCGCCGGATGGGCCATATGCGGCTCGACAGCCGGCAACGGTACGTTGTAGGCAATCAGTACCGTATAAACGCAGGACGTAATGATCACCATATTCCAGGCATAAGCCTGTGGCAGCATAATGGCCGTAACAATCAAAGGCAGCAGAAATACCCAAATGATCGGGTTTGACGCACCGCCGGTCAGATAAAGCAAATAGGCCAGCGCCAACACATCCATGCATATTTGCGAAAAAATCTCGTGCTCGGTAACTTCTTCCGGCGTTCTCAGCCGCAACCAGGTGTAAAGATTAAGTATGGAAATCGCAAAAATCGCCAGCCACAACTGATTTTGCGGCAAATTGATACCCAAGCCGTTAACCGCAATAAACACCGCCACCGTAACGGCAAACAGCATCAAATTTCTAAGAATGTATAACCAACGCAGGTTTTCGCGAATGGATATTTCGGCTTTGGGCAGAATGTGTGAAAGCATAGAAACAATACTAAATTGAAGAAAGCATCGCAGCGATGTACGACCGCCGCTTGCTTAACAAGGTGGAAAGCCGACCAAACCTGGATGGCAGCCGCCTGAGTATTCAATCGATTTTTGATAGCAACCTTCACCCCAACCGCTACGTGCCATGGCAAATACGGAATTAAGCTAGCTGCTTAAAAGATCGAACGACAATCTACGAGCTAATCTTTTCGGAGCAAGCGCCACGGTCTGACGAATCATGCCCCCAAAAAATAGTGCGGCATATCACGCACTAGCCAAACGCCAACCGCCGTTTTTATCCACCCATCTCATGCTCAGCCAATACCAAAACGTCATGGGCAGCATCATCGCAAACCATTCCCAATCGTCGATTAAAAATAATTTGGCAACCCAGCCGTTGCCATCGAAATATAGCGGCCAAGGCACACAGTAAACGGTAAAAACAATACTACTCCAGATCAACAGTAACGCGCCTTTGCGGGTTTCTATACTGGATAGAGCCAGGAACACCCACAGCGGGGTTTTATCGGTTTTTTGCATACATCTCTCCACTGAAAAATCTCGTGCCAACCCAATTAGTGGCGCAACAACCTAACAATAAACGACTAGAAAAGAAAGAACTTCCTGAGCAAATCCACCAAAACAAACTTCACCACCAAACCCGGATAATTTAACAGAAATTGAACTGTGTTATATAAAGCAAGCGCCTGAGCTATTTCGCTGAGTTTCGCCCGCAGCTCACTCACGCCATCCCAGGCAAAACACGCAGTAATATAATGAAATATATATATTTTATTAAGTTGGCCCATTATTCGCTTTAACTAGTGCACTTGCTTCGTGGTTTGCATTCCGAAAAGCGGTTAGTAGGTCTCTAACCCTGCCATGTCTGCCGCCGGCGGAATCAGTAAATCTCTGGAAGCAAGCATTGCCACACCCGTCGTGAGGCGGGGCCGGAAAATCACGGTTCTTAAAAAAACGATTTAAAGAAGGC
Source organism: Methylomonas fluvii (assembly GCF_014850975.1). Lineage (GTDB taxonomy): Bacteria > Pseudomonadota > Gammaproteobacteria > Methylococcales > Methylomonadaceae > Methylomonas > Methylomonas fluvii. The sequence continues at coordinate 1,185,740 of NZ_JACXST010000002.1, forward strand.
CGGATTGCCCCCATGCGTGCCATGGGCGAGGGCAAAGTTTGGCTCGCTGCTGTTGGTCAAGTTTTGTCAGTTTCGCTGTTACCTTTAATTCCAATAACAAAAGAGGACGATCATGATCTTTCATAAAACGGCTATAGCAGCTATTTTGACAACTGGCCTAGCGGGTGTTTCCAGCCAAGCGTTCGCGCACTCTTACTACAACCTGACCGGCGCGGGCACAGTAGCCTCCGGTAACTCCGCCATCGGCTTCGGCATCGCCAACAGCATCAACGGCACAGACGGTGTATCTGCAAACTCCAACGGCACCAACAGAATCGCTAACGGTACCAACGTTTATACAGTCGGCGACTTAAACGCAAACACCTTAATTCCGGGCACAGGTACCGCGGCTGAGACAGCCACAGAAGTAGCAGGCAACCTACCCTATATGTGGTACTCAGGTCAGCATACAACCGCTGCCGGCTTCACCAAACGCGAGTTGCATACCGGCTCCAGCGCTACAGACAACGATGGCGCACTGACAGCAAATCTTATTAACTCAAACCCTAGTTTCGGTACCAATACTATCGGTAGCTTGTGGAAAGCTTACTCGGACAAGAACGGCGGTACCAACGCCGCCACCTGGGGCACCATCATGGCCGATCTGCCAGCTAATGGCGACCATCCTTACTTAGCGGTAGCAGGCAATTCGGCATCAACCGGCCTGGGACTGGATTACGGTTTGATTCATATTAGCTGCGGCGCAAACACAGCAAGCGCTAACTGCGCCAGCGCGGGCAATATCAAAACCACCATTACCGTGAAAAACGACGCCGATTACAGCCAGTTTAACGGCTTATTGGACGTGGCTCTCTATCGCAATGTGGACAGCAGTTCCACATCTGACCGTAACGCGGCTGCCACAATCGGCGAAACGGGCCTGCAAGGCTCAAGCTTGGGCGAAGCTATCTGGACAGCCAGCATGAACAGCACTTCCGACACCTTGTTCTACTCGTTTGTGTTCGATCAAGCCGAGTGGAATGCCACAGGCACACCCGGACTACACACCAATGGCTTTTATACCTTGGTGGTCGGCGCACACGGTGGCGGCGCTCTCGATGGCGTAACCTATGACGTACTGGTTACCACTTCGGCAGTGCCTGTTCCAGGCGCAGTCTGGCTGTTTAGCAGCGCCATGGCCGGCTTGATCGGTTTCGGCCGCCGCAAACAACAACTAGCGGCTTAATTGCCCAGCGGAATTGCCGCCACATAGCGGCAATCCCCTCACCAAGCGCTGCTTAACAACAGGCTTACGCTCATGTATTTAATTAGATAGAGATCCAAAATGACTGCAAACTTAACCTTTAAAAAACTAGCATTAGCCGGCGCCATGGGCGCATTGATGTCGGTCAGCGGCTTGGCTAGCGCTCACGTAACCTACAATTTGGCTGCCGGCGATACCTTGCCGCCGGACGGTTCCGCTACTGGCCCATGGTCGGCCGGCGATCCGGGCTATATCGGCAATTTGCCCGCCACCTGGGTCGCGATGATCCACAACGACGGCGGCATAGCTACCTCGCAAACCGCCAGCGGCCACGGCATAGGCATGGGCGCCAAAGCTTATAAAGACGGCACAACTAACTGGGGACATACCGCCGATTACGGTTTGTTTGAATTGCATGCCGACGCGGAAGTGACTATCACCGTATCGTCTGATGGCTCCAATCTGCGTCCGGCCTTTGGTTTATGGAGCGGCTGGGATACCGCGGGCAGCAGCAGTCGTCATCAAAGCTACCTGAACAACGGTGCTGTGCTTGCGATGGGAGCCAGCCCACTTGGCACCACACTGGCTTTGGTTGACGCAAACGCCTGGGCCTTCGCAGCCACTCAAGGCACCACCGCCACCGCAACGCTGACCCGCTTCCTGACTGCCGGTACTTACACACTGATTTTGGGCGGTTACGACGGCACGGTAGGCGGCGCCAATCTGGCCTATACCGCCACCATCGCCGCCGCTGCGTCGCCGGTACCCGTGCCGGGCGCGGTTTGGCTGTTCGGTAGCGCGATGGCGGGCTTAGTCGGTTTCGGCAAACGCAAAACTACAGAAAACGTCTGAGACGTATCTATGCCACTTAAAGCTGATTTTTAACCCGGCGCCCTTAATTACCAGCGTGATCAAGGGCCGGGTTAATCAGCAAGAAATTGGATCGGTTTCGGTCAAGGATGACCGGGGGCACGGAAGCTCCACTTTTACATCCGCTAGAACCTAGCCTGCTTGATCAAAAAGCTTAACCTACCCTGCCCATTCGCTTCATTCATTCGTAACCGAACGCATCGATATACGGCGCCAAGATCGGCAAAACCGGTTCGTAAAAACGTTCATAATGCTGCCAGCGTGCCACCGAGCGCGAATAAATCGGCTGCGCGACAGCGGCAAAACTCGGCGTGGCAATGTAACGGCCCTTAGCCTTTTCATGAAACGCGCTAACTTCGGCCACCCATTCCAAATCCAATAAGGTAAACACCCGGCGAAAACTGTTTTCGAAATCGTTGACCGTGTCCTCGTAACGCAATTCCATATAACGCGGCTGCATCATCGGCTTTATGTAAAGCCACAGGTCCATTACGGCCGCATATTGCTTGGCCACACCTTCCCAGCTCAGTAAATTGACTGTGACGCTAGACGGCTTAAACGCCTGCTGGAAACAGCTCAGACACACATCGCGCGGATCGCGCAGCGCAAAGATAATCCTGGCCTCCGGAAATAGGCAGCTAATCAGGCCAATATCGATACTATTCAGCGCCACTTTATCGATAAAGCATTTATTCAAGGCATCCGCGCCATATTCCTCACCAACCCGCCGCCAATAGTAAGCGCGCAACTTTCGGACATCGTCCAAACCAAGCTGGCGGAGAGCGGCCGGAATGTCTTCTCGAACACCACTCAACCTTTGCAGCTCTTGAATCAAACCATGAATCAGATCATTTTCATCGGAGGTAAACACATCGGGGTGCGCCGCCAGCACTTGCTCGGTCAACGTCGTGCCGGAACGCAAAAAGCCCAGCAAAAACGTCGGCGCCGGCAAGTGATCGGCAAAGTCGCTTAGCGCCCATCGATGCAGTAAAGTCTGATCGAAGCCCTGCTTGTTACGTTGAATCGCACGAAACACCTGTCCGGCGTCAAGCGAGCTGAGTTCAGGTAATTGCTTATACAAAGCCTTTGCTTGCTGGCAAGCCGCAAACGATGCCTCATATTCTTCCAGCTTATCCAACACCCCTACCAACTCCTGCCAGGCACGTGCGGTCTGCTGCATATTGCGATTGGCGGCTATCACAGCCTGAAAGCGCTGTTTGGCTGCAGGCAAACGGTTTAAATGTGCTTCCAGCACCGCCAGCATGTTATTGCAGGCCGGATCGTCCGGACGTAATTCGCAGACCTTGCTGGCAAAAGGCAAAGCCTCTTCGAATCGATTAACCCGTGTCAAATACAAGGCGCGATTATTCAGCGCGGCAGGATTCTCGGGCTCCAGCTTGACCGCCAATTCGGTTAATTTAAGCGCGGTATCCAGATCGCCCCAGTGGTGCAATTGCTCGGCCAGCTCCAGCATAAAGCGGATATTGCGGGTTTGCTGAGCGTCGATTTCCAGTTGCCGAGCGGCCTGCTGTAGATAGGCCAAGCCTTCCCGGCGCTGCTGCTGCCAACACAAAGCCTGCCCCAATCCGGCCAGCGCTTCCGCATGATCGGGTTGGATCGCCAAGACTTGCCGAAATCCCAGCAGCGTACCCGCCATATCGCGCCGGGCCACTGCTTGCCAGGCTTGCTTTAACGCATCGTCCACACTGGGTTTAACCGGCCTCGATGCCGCTTCGGCTTGCTTTAAACAACAGGCTTTGTATTTCTTGCCGCTGCCGCATGGGCACCGATCGTTACGGCCAAATTTAGCGTTGACGGCTGCTGTATTTTTCATATCGTTCCCTGACGAAGTTTGGCATTGATTATGGGCAGCAATTATAAATCCGCCAGCACCGCCAGTGCTTCTTGAATATTGCTGACCGCATGGATTTGCAAGTTCTTCAGCGCGTCCTTGGGTTTATTGCTTTTAGGAATGATCGCTCGCTTGAAGCCGTGTTTGGCGGCTTCGTTCAGGCGGGCGTGTCCATTAGCCACCGGGCGAATCTCGCCGTTTAAACCCACCTCGCCGAAGAACACCGTATCGTAAGGAATGATCCGGTCGCGCAGGCTGGACACCACACCGACCATGATTGCCAGGTCGGTACTGGTTTCGGACACCTTGATGCCGCCGACCACGTTAGCGTAAATCTCGTCGTTGCCGGTAAAAACCCCGCCGTGGCGCGACAACACCGCCAGCAACATGGCTAGCCGGTTTTGATCCAAACCCACCGCCAGCCGGCGCGGATTGCCGTACTGGCTTTCGGTGACTAGAGCCTGAATTTCCACCAGCAACGGCCTCGTGCCTTCCCACAACACCGTGACCACGCTGCCCGGCGACGGCTTTTCGGCGCGCGACAAAAACATCGCCGACGGGTTTTTCACTTCCTTTAAGCCGCTGCTTTCCATCGCAAAAAAACCCAGCTCGCCAACACTACCAAAGCGGTTCTTGTCGGCGCGCAACACCCGAAATCGCGAATCGTCCGTGGACGACAACACCACTTGCGCATCAACGATATGGCTCAAGGTCATAGGCCCGGCCAGCGATTGATCCTTGGTGACATGGCCGACCATGAAAAACGACACGCCGGTGCGTTTGGCGTATTGGGTCAGATAGCTGGCGGATTCGCGCACCTGCGACACGGAACCCGGCGCCGAATCCGAATCGGCGGTGTACATCACCTGGATCGAATCGATGATCACCACCTTGGGCTGCTCCTCGTCCAAGACTTGGCAAATCTGCTGTACCGAGGTTTCCGCTAGCATTTTGATACCGGCGGTATTCAATTGCAGACGGTGCGCACGCTCGGCAATTTGTTGCAGCGATTCCTCGCCGGACACATACAGTACCGGCAATTGCTGGGCGATATGAGCAATGGCTTGCAACAGAATGGTACTCTTGCCCGCACCCGGCGCGCCGCCGATCAGCACCACGCTGCCGGTGACGATGCCGCCACCCAGCACCCGGTCGAACTCGGCCAGACCGCTGGAAATCCGTTCGGCTTGGGCCAGATTAACTTCGGACAACAACCGAACCTCGCTGCGACTGCCGGCATAACCGGAGTTATCGCGCGCAGATTTGCCGCTACCCAGCTTCACTTCCTTGATGCTGTTCCAAGCTCCACATTGATTACACTGCCCGGACCAGCCGGGAAAATCGGCGCCGCATTCGGTGCAGACGTAGGCGGATTTTGATTTTTTAGCCATAGCGATAAAGATTTAACGATTTAGCCACAAGCCAGCCAAATCATAGCCGAGTTGTTGATGGTGTTTGATGGCGAGCAGATACACGGCGTCAGTCGGCAAGTACAACAGCAAATAATCCTCTAAAACATATTCGCGGACCGCCGGATAGCGGTCGGCGATTCGCCCTGTCGCGCTCAGCGCTTCGACCGAGTCGGGATTATGGCGAGCAAATAACCGACCCATTTCCGGATAACACTCGAGATTAGGGATAACGGAGTCCCCCAAACTATCAAGCAGCCGATCATAAGCCTGCGGAAAATTGTTTACTTGCCAATAGCCTTCTATGTCTTGCAAATTGGCGAGAAAGTTATCGGTAAAACGTACCTGCATGGGTCAGGTGGATACGGATTTAGCCCGATCTTGTTTGATTTGCTTTAACGCTTCGCGGGCATCCTGGTGGCGCCCTGCGTCGAGATCAGCCAATCCGCGTTCGATTTCATGCAGTAACAGTAAGTGGATATGCGCACGCTCCAGGCGATGGTAGTGATCCAAACGTTCCGCGCCGATCAACGCGGCTACGCCTTCACCGTTTTTAGTAATGATTTTTTCCTTACCGGTTTGCACCTCGCTTACCAAAGCGGATAACTGGGTCCTGGCCTCGGAAAACGGCACTATATCGGCCACGGCAATACTCATGACGACTCCTGAATAGTTTGCTCAAAATTTCGCTCAATATTATGAGCTTTTGGCTGATTTGCATAGCGAAACCTTCCGGTTTATCTCATCTTCTGCTGCCTATCTTTAACGCACCAGCTTGACCACACATTTGGCGCTGCAGCGATTGGCTATGTGCCGGAGCTTACGAGTGATTAATTCTGCCTTGTCGGATTCTCGGTAGTACTCGTCATTTCGGCAGGGATAGCCGAAATCCAGACCCCACGGACGGATCGAAGCTTGCCATCCATGGCACTGGATGCCCGCATCCCGGCGGGCATGACGGCGTTGCTTAAATCTGACAAAGTAGAATTAATGGCCGGGCTTTTTAAATCTGTTTCTATCGAGCCGTTGCGGACTATGGCTCGATCTGATTCAATGGCAACAGTCTGGCCGTTACCGGTCATTATTTCTCCGCCGAATGAGATACAGAAAGGAAGATCACATGCAGATCAATAAATTATCGTGCCAAAGATCATTTTTCGGTAGATATACCGAAACTATCTAATTCCTTGTTAGCCGTCATGAGTCTTCTGCCATCAATCGCTGATGTTCCGCACCTGTGGAGCCAAGACGGCTCCCTTCGTGACGTGTACTTCGTTGGTACAACGTTGGCGCATTGGAAAAGATTTCTCGCATTCGTCCGAAACAGCAAAAACCACTACGCCTTTGATGGAGAAGAAACTAGCCTTCCATCCATTGAAGAAATCTTTGCCAATCGAGATGGTCACCACATGTTGACGGTTACTACATCTGGCGTCTCAATAAATTGTCATTTCTTCATCGCTGGAGAGATTGAGCTTGATATCGACCCTCGCGAAATTCACGGAAAAAACGAACACGAGGCAGTGCTAGGGTTCATTGCATCGTTGGCGCACGCCATCGAAAGGCCGGCGCTCTTGACTCCAGAAAACGGAATAGATGTTCCGTTCCTTTCCTTTGAGCCTAACCAACGTACTTGGACTGTCCACGGCTAACATGGCGCTCAACCTCGCTCCTTTCAGTCGCTGGACGCTGCGCGATAAAGCCGCGCAGCGCCGGTTAGCTCTACGTTAGGGCAGCCGAAGGTTTGAGCATGCAGCTATGCAATTGGCATTAGTAAATAACGAAAAAGTAGAGGCATTTACAGGAGGCAGAGGAAACTGCCCTGTCTGTGGTGCTGAGACTATTGCCAAATGTGGGCCACGAATAATGCATCACTGGGCTCACCACAGAATCACAGATTGTGATCCGTGGTGGGAGAATGAGACCGCATGGCACCGGGAATGGAAAAACAAGTTTCCATTAGAATGTCGAGAGGTTTCAGATGTGGCAGAAGATGGAGAAATACACAGAGCGGATGTTAAAACCCCAACAGGCATAGTGATCGAAATTCAACATTCCACTATGACGGATGCAGAGAGGATTTCCCGCGAAGAATTTTACAAAAACTTAGTTTGGGTAATTGATGGAACTGTGTTTCAAGATAATTTTGACATCTATCATATGCTGCCAAATCCAAAATCAGAATTAGCCCAGGACTTGGTTTGGAGTAAAGCTAAAAGACATATGAATGGAGCTAATGCAGGGCTTTTTTTTCGGCTATCTGAAGCACTTGAAGATGCCCCATCTGTTACAAAAGCTACATTACGCGGCGGCTGGATTCATGGCATATATGATATTGAGGAGGAAGTAAAAAAATCCTATAACGGCTACCACCAATACGATTGGGTCAGGCCAAGAAAAACCTGGTTAGATGCAAAATGCCCTGTATATATTGATTTTGGTGACGAACACCTTGTGAAGCTGGATACATATGATGAATCTGGTCTTAAATGTATAAGGTTAGTTTCTAAACGGAAATTTGTGCATGATGTCATGGTCGAAGATAAGGCGGAAAATATTGCTACACGTTTTTACCCAATTACGTCAGGCAAGCCCTAACAAGGCCGTAAACTCGGACGCTTCGACAAGCTCATGGGTGTCTTCGAGCGCTATTACGCATCGCAGTCTGAACTGAACGAGGCTGGCGCTGAAGTGTGGGAGTCGTACAAGCGCCAAGTATTGGGACTTCTGGCAGCCAAGATGGTCAAGAAATCCGTCATCGCCGCTGGCTTGGAACAAGGCTTGCGCGAGCTCCGCGAGTTCCCGCCTGGTGCTAAGCAAGTGGGGCCTGCAGCAGTCGCCCTGGAACGTGCCATCGAGTTGGAGTATCCAGAGTTCCTGCGCGAAGACGAGGAGCGCTTATCCAAGGCGCTGAAGCGGGGCAGCATTCGGACAGAGCGTGAGTACTACTTGGTTCGTCACGCTATCGACCGGGAGGAAGGTAGTCCGTCCGATAGGCTTGCCGCGCTCTACAAACTGGCAGACAACTTCGACGCGAGGTGAGAATGGCGCCTAACCCTTCCATCTAGAGGACGTCGCCCGGCAAGCCGGGCGCTGCCTCTCATGTCAATCGTTAATCGTTCATTCAAAAATACACCACGATAGACAGCGTTTGGCCGAAAACGTTATTCAGGAAGATCTGAGTCGGCGCGCACCCGAGATGTTTGTCAGTAAAACACCCTGAACAAGCGCTGAATCTGTCCAAACTCGTACAAATACGGCTGCGCCACGTCGCGGTTGGCGGCGACGACTATCAGGTCGTGGGAGAAAACCGAGGTGTTGTACCAGTTGAAGCTGCCGTCGATGACGATGTAATCGTCGATCACGCAATATTTACTGTGGATGGGTGAGTAAGGTACCGGCAAGTCGTCCTGGCCGTAGACCAAACCCACGCGTATCCCGGCATCACGCAGACGTTGCACGGCCGGCAACAGCGGCCGGGCCAATTCGTCGGCCATGCTGCGCTCGACGCCGATTTTGCCTTGCCGCGCCAGATGACCGTTAAACAGCAATTGCACATCCACACCGCGGTCACGGGCCTGGATCAAGGCATTGACGACGCTGTCGTGATGATCGCCCAGCAAGTCGCCGATTAAAAACAAACACAGCTTTAAGGAACGGCGCGCTCTATGAATTTCCGCCAATATGGCGTGATGCGGCCGATAAACCCTGCCATTGGCCATGGTGTGGCGGCCAAAGGTATATAACAAGTTGAATGGGCTGAGCGGATCGACGCCATACTTTTGAATCACGCCGCCGCGCTGACTCTGGAAGATGTTATCCAGCAAGCGGCACACGCCCTTGGAATGAAAACTCATCCCCGATTCCCAATTGGCCCACCAACGATCAAAGGTGATATTGAACGAGCCGATGATGCAATCCTCGTCGTTGAAGATCACAAATTTGGTGTGCATGTCCGGCTCTACTTCGATCAAGTGGTGTTTGGGCGTGCAAAACACGCCAACCAGTTCGATGCCTGAGCGCTTCAAGCGCGCATAATTCTGGCTATTGGTTAGCGTCATCTTCCGCCAATCGACGATGCATTGCACCCACACTCCCTGCTGGCTGGCGTGAATCAAGTGGTTAATAAAATCGCCGTCGTCGATGCAATCCACACTGACTTTAATGGTGCATAAGCGGTCCGGTTGGCTGTGTTTGGCCGCGATGACTTTATCGATATGATCGTGAATAAAGCGCTTGGGGTGATAGGGGTGAAATTGCTGGCCCTTGGTAAATTTGGGCGTCAGTTGCAAGGAATCGAAATGATGGTTATACCAATCCACATCGCTTTGCAACTGGCCGGGGTCCAGCTCGTAACTGCGGAAATGGTTGGGCGTGGCCCAATGCTCGTTAATATGGCGTTGCTGCGGGTGGTTATCGCGTAACTGGTCGCCGTCCATGAAAATATAATCGTGCCGCGAGGCAATGGAATGCTCGCCCAAATGCACGATAAACGAAAACTTGATGCAGCTGATCTTGCCGAATTGCCCGGAGTGCGGCATCACGTAAAAATCCCGCGTCGAGCGTTTGTGCTTGTCCCATTCCACATCGTAAGCATCGGTGTCGACGATGTAGGTTTCGCAAATCGACTCCCGATAGACCTTCAGCACCACCTTCAAATTAGCGGCGATGCCGTGCGACATATGAAAGTCTATCTTGCCCCAGCGAACGTCGAAGGTTTCCCGGAAATCGTTACCGCGTTGAAAACAACCGCCCAATTTGCCAAATACCGGTTTGGCGTAATGTTCTGCTACTTGCATATGGTGCTGCCTAATTAAACAAGCTTTGTTTTAATTGTAAAATCGCCTTAGCAATTCAGTCTATAGCGGCTCAAAGGTCATCAGATAGCCGCAATGATCCGATACCGGCCCGTAATCCTGCTCGGTGAACACGGTTCGCGCCGAACTGGCCCGCAAGCCGCTATTCCTGTCCATGAAAATGTAATCGATTCGATAATCGTCGGCCAGATAATCCCGCCAATGAGCATCGTTAACCCGAAAAATCTGTTCGAACAACACCGGAGCGTTGGCGGCCAGATATTGATCTTCGTATTGGTGGCCGTTGACCACCAGCTGATAGCCGGTCGAGCCGGCGGCAATATTGAAATCGCCGCACAGCAAGGTGGCATCCACCTCGGCGCTGCGTTTGTCGTTCGCCCAGGCGGAAAGCCGTTGAAATTGTTGCTGAAAGCCGTCTTCCCACCAGCTCAAATGCGCGGAAAACACATCCAGGGTGCCAATATAAGGCACCTTGATACGGGCAGACACCACTTTGCGCGAATGAATGCTGTAAGCATCGTGGCTATCGGATACGTAGCGGGCTTCTTGCTCCATAAAGGGATAGCGGCTGAGAATGGCCACACCCTCGCGGAATTTGTCAAAACCCAGGTGCGACCAATCCGTGTACAGATGAAACGGTTTCGGCAAACGCTGGTTGATGATATTCGCGGAATTGGACGGCCAATCGCCGCGCCCGTCATTCCAAAACTCGGCCACTTCCTGCAGGCAAACCAGATCCGCGCCCAACTCGTCGATGGCATTGGCAATTTGCCAAAACTTCCGGTCTTGGTCTTCCTCTTGGTAACAATGCAGATTCAAAATCAACAGCCGCAGCGGCGTGCGGCTCAAAACATAATTTTGCCCGGCATTGTTATCCCACAGCCGCTGCTGCTTACTTTCACAGCAGATGCTGTATTGCAACCGAAACGCGTCCCCTACCCTGATCCGCCCGCTCCATACTTGCGCGAGGTGCAAGCCGGCGTAGACGGCCTTATTGGCGGACTTTCTTTGCGCCTGGCGGCGGCAGCTGGTGGTATGACTGTGCCGCCAATTGTCGATAGTCCAATGTATCGTGACATGGTCTATTTCCAGCCCGGCGTCCACCGCCAGCTTAACCGGCACGGAATGTTGCCCCTCCTGCAGTTGTTCGGCGTGGCTCAATTGCAGCATGGCCGCGGCGCTGGTCAATCTAGCGCCGCTGCCGGCACCGCTAAAATAATCACCACCTTCGTTGTTGTCCCAGTATTCGCTGCCGGCTGCTTGCAGACGCAAAGCAAAACGAATATCACCGGGAATGTCGGCATGTGGCTGCGGCGGAAAGACAATTTCGGCCTGCCAATACTCCTGACCGTCTTCTGCCTTGCGGTTGAACAAGGCCGGCAAAAAGTGCCAAACCCCATCTTCGCCGGCCCAGAGCACATCCACTTGCTTGTCATAATCCAGGTCCGCGACGCGCATCAAAAACAGCAAGGATTGCTGGCAAGCCGCGGCTTTGCCGGTCACATTATTGGCTACATACAACAATTGGATGTTATCCATAGCTCCCCCTGGAGGTTGGGTTAGGCAGTACCCGAAACGGGCCTTTGTCTAAGCGGCATAATGATGAAAATCGATGTCCGGAAAAATATCGTCCATGATCTCCAGCGCTGTCAGATAGCGTTCATCAATACGGTTTTTGCGAATCGCATCGTGCAGGTAATTAAAACGGGCCAAATGGTCGGTGATGCGTTTGCGCGCGTAATCGATAGTGGTGCCGGCCTTCATGATAAACGGCCAATCCGAAGACTGCGCCAGCAACAATGATCGGGCGGCTTGATTTAAAGCCCGTTGCTGTAAATCACTCACAGTAAAACCGCGTAAATCGTTGGCCAGCTTTTCCATTTCGGCGGCGGCCTTGTGCAACAGGGGATAAATCCAGTCATTGCTTTCGTTCAGCCAGTAACTGGAATAACCGTGTTCGCCCCAACTGGAAGCGGCAGGCCTAGCCTGCACGTGTTGCAAAGGCAATTGCAAATAGTCGCTGCAGCTAACGGTCTGGACACCGTTTTCGCTGCTGGCCGCCAAGCGTAGCACTTGCTCCAGCCATAAAGGTCCTTCGAACCACCAATGTCCGAATAGTTCAGCATCGTAAGGCGCGACGATAATCGGTGCTTGCGGCATTTCCGCAGCCAACGCATCGATTTGCTGCTGGCGGCGCAGGATAAAATCCTCGGCATGCCGGCGCGCCTTCAGCTTGGCCCGCTCCGGCTGGTAAACCTGCTTGGTTTGCTTGGCGCCGGTGATGCGGAAATACTTAATGCCGGTGTTGATCCGGGTTTCACCGTCCAGAATGTAGGGCGCGATATATTCCAGAGGCAAATCAAAACCGATGTCGCGATAATACTCACGATAATCGCCATCACCCGGATAGCCTTCCTCGGCGCTCCACACCTGCCGAGACGATGCCGGATCGCGGCCGAACGCCGCCGCACCATTGCCGCAATCCAGCGGCGCATACACACCATAGCGCGGCGACTGGTCGGCGTCCATGATCGCGTGGCTATCGACGAAAAAATAATCGATGCCTTCGGCGTTTAGCATCTGTTCCAGACCCGGATAGTAGCCGCATTCCGGCAACCAAAATCCACTGGGTGCAAAGCCGAATTGGCTCTTGAAGCTGGCAATGCCAACGCCGATTTGATTGCGCACCGACACCGGGCTGACATTTAGTAAGGGTAAAAAGCCATGCGTGGCTGCGGTGGTAATCAACTCCAGACCACCAGCGCTGTGATGGCGTTGGAACGCCGTCAGTAAATCGCACTCGTAGCGGTGCTGGTAGCGATGCAAGGCATCCTGAAACCACTGCATATACATCTGCGCCAGCGGCTCGAACTGCGGCAGCCGGCGCGTGCGCTCCAACTCCCGCTCCGCCAATTCCAGCCGGCCTTGCAGATAATGCAGATAGCGGTTTTGCAGCAGCGGATCGCGCAACATCGTCATCAGTGTCGGCGACAGGGATAAGGTCAGCCGGTAAGGCACTTGATCGACATGCAAGCGTTCCAGCATCGCCAGCAAGGGCAAATAGCATTCGGTAATGGCTTCGAACAACCAGTTTTCTTCAAAAAAACTGTCGTGTTCGGGATGATGCACATAGGGCAAATGGGCATGCAAAACGATGCTGAGATAGCCTTTGTTCATCGCGGAATTAGTTTTGTTGGCCGGACGCGGTTACGGCAAGCGCCGAAGACGCCTGAGATGGCAGCATTATAAACTGCGCCATCGCTGGCGACAGTCTTTCCGTCAGCGGCGACACTTGCGGCGCCACTGCGGCAGCTTGCGAATACGCCAAGGGATTGAATTCCTGCTGAGCATTGAGCCGGCCAATCGCCACTTGGTAAATCCCGGCGATGCAGGTGTCGCCGCTGGGCAGCGTAATCTGCTGTTGGCTGCGTTCGGCGGCGACTGGCACATCGAACCAGGTTTTGGCAGACTCCGCTGGCGACGAGACCGCTTCGGGCGGCGCAGGATGACGGTAAACGCGCAAGGTCAAAGACTGGGCATCTACTGGCGGTTCGGCAAGCAGTGGAGACGCCTGGTCCGCTTCATCCAGCTGCCAATAGACATGGATATGTTCCGGATCGACCGGCAACGCCACCAGCTTGGCGCTTTCAGCTTTGGTGGCAGCGCGTTGCAGGCGTGGGGCAAATTCGCGATTAATCTGCTGACTAATGCTTAACAACTCTTGCGGCGAGAAGCCGGTACTCGTCAACCGCGCCGCGCCGGATTTAAACCGGCGCGGGGCAAAGCCTCGGCTAATCTCCAGACTGATAGCCCGCATTTCCTCCGCAGAGAGCGGCATGCAGACTTGAGACGGTGAGGAGGAAAAGGCCATCGGCAATGTTAACGGGTCGGGTGACTAGGTTTTATCCTGTGGGTAGCGGACATTCCGCGACGTATCGCCGCAGCGACCGGGCTTTATAGACTCTAACCGTTGTCGATTATTTACGCAAGGCGTAGGCCCGCAGCCCCTATATGCAGTAAAATCAGGACTAATTCACAGTTTCTCGGTAAAGGGCATGCACAAACCATACAGTTTAAAGTCAGGGAGTCCCTATCCTCACGGCGCCAAGGTTAGCGAGGGCGGCGTCAACTTCTCCATCTCCAGCCGCCATGCGACGGACGTGGAACTGCTGTTATTTGCCGAGTCAGACAGCTTAAAGCCTTTACAAGTCATACACTTACAGAAAGAGAAAAACCACACTTTTTTCTCCTGGCACGTGTTTGTCGAAGCACTGCCGGTTGGCACCTGGTATGCCTGGCGCATCGACGGCCCCGCCAACACCCGCGAATCGGGCTTGCGGTTTGATTGCGAAAAATTATTGCTGGACCCGTGGGCGCGCGCGATCAGCGACAAATTATGGAACCGCGCCGCCGCCTGCAAGCCCGGTGATAATAGCCAACACGCCATGCGCGCGGTGGTAGTAGATGACCGTTACGACTGGGAAGGCGACACGCCGCTGGCCATTCGCAGCGAAAAAGCCATTATTTACGAATTGCATGTCGGCGGCTTTACCCGCCACACCTCCGCCAAGGTCAAAAACCCCGGCACCTTTATCGGCCTGATCGAAAAAATCCCTTATCTGAAGAAACTGGGCATTACCCATGTCGAACTGCTGCCTATCATGGCCTTCGACGAACAGGACGTGCCGCCGCATACCGCGGATCTGGGCTTGAAAAACTATTGGGGCTACAGTACGCACAGCTTCTTTAGCCCGCATCCCGGTTATTGCGTCACGCCGGAACAAGGCACGCATATCCGCGAGTTCCGCGATCTGGTGAAAGCCTTGCACAAGGCCGGCATCGGCGTGATCATGGACGTGGTGTTCAATCACACCTCGGAAGCCGGCGCCGACGGTCCGGTGATCAACTTCAAAGGCATCACCGGCAACAGCTTTTATTTAACCGACAAGCACGACAAACGCATATTTCACGACTATACCGGCTGCGGCAACACCGTGAACGCCAACCACCCGCTGGTGACCAACTTCATCATCAGCTGCCTGGAATACTGGGTGCGGGAAATGCATGTCGACGGCTTTAGATTCGACCTGGCCAGCGCGTTGGCGCGCGGCGAAGACGGCAGCGTACTGCAAGACCCGCCGCTGGTCTGGGGCATAGAACTATCCGAACAACTCGCCAAAACCAAGCTGATTGCGGAGGCCTGGGATGCCTCGGGGCTGTATCAAGTCGGCAACTTTCCCGGCTACCGCTGGGGCGAATGGAACGGCCGCTACCGCGATGTAATTCGCCGCTTCCTACGTGGCGACACCGGCATCATCGCCGAAGTGGCAACCCGGATTTGCGGCAGTAGCGATCTCTATCAACATCAGCACCGCTTGCCGATCAGCGGCATTAACTTTGTCACCTGCCACGACGGCTTTACGTTAAAAGATCTGTTCAGCTACAACGAAAAACACAATACCGCCAACGGCGAAAACAATCGAGACGGTTGCAGCAATAATCTCAGCAACAACTGCGGCGCGGAAGGCCCAACCCCCAACCCGGCCATAGGCAGACTGCGGCGGCAACAGGTGAAAAACGCCTTTACGGTTTTGCTGCTTAGCCATGGCGTACCGATGTTGCTGGCTGGCGACGAATTTCTGCACACCCAGCAAGGCAACAACAACTGCTATTGTCAGGATAACGAATTAAGCTGGCTGAATTGGGATAAAGCCAAGGAAAATGCCGACGTGCTGCATTTTGTGCAGCAGATGATCCGCTTGCGCAAACGCCATCCGGCCTTGATGCGCCGAAACTTCCTCACCGGCCGAAAAATGGAAGATAAGGATATGGCCGACATCAGCTGGCATGGCCTAGAAGTAGATCAACCGCCACGTTGGGACGACCCGAATACGCGGATTCTGGCCTTTACGCTGGCGGCATTAGGCAAAGATGAACCCGACCTGCACGCGATAATGAACATGTCCGACAGCAAACATAACATGCAACTGCCAGAGGCTGAGGGCAAGAGCTGGTGTCTGGCCGTGGATACCGCACAAACATCGCCCAAAGATATTATCGAGCCTGCCGAGCAAAAAGCGCTGAGCAAACCCTGGTATACCGTCGAGCCGCACTCCATTGTGGTGTTTGAAAACACCCATCAAGCCGGTATCGATGGTGGCGATAGCATGGCCAAACGGTCCGCCAGTTTTTTCAGCAAATTGACCGGCATCAAGTTGCTCGACCAGCCGGCGACGGAAATACCGACAAGTTAATGGAACAGCCTGTTGTCAGAGTACGCTATGGTGCTCCCTGACAACAGGCTGCCAAAATCATCAATCAAACACATCCCCCCAATCCGGTGGTGGTGGGGCCTCTTCGGCTGGGGTTGCATCAGAGTCAGCCGGTTTTGACTGCTCGGAATCGGTGTCGGCATATTGTTCTTCGGTCTTGGCAGCCGGCTCGTCGGCAACCGGTTTTTCAGCCACTTTGGGCAAACCTTCCAGATAACTATCCAGTAACCGGCACAGGTTTTCGTAAAAACCGGCTACGGTCTGCTGCTGCATTTGCTGCTCTATAAACCCATACAAAAACTGCTTTTCCGCCGCAATCAGGTTGTCGCTGACAGCCTGCGCGGTTGGTTCGCCTAAGTGATACTTATCGGCCAAGGCCAAGGCCAATCTGTCGCCGCGCCGTTCCTGCCGGTCCTTAATGTCTTCCAGCAACTCTTCGATGCTGGCCAGCCGTCGGCGTTTATTCCGGCGATTAACTACCAGCACTGCAATCAGGCCGGTCAACAACACCAACGATAATTCTCCCAAGCCGATAAGCAGCAGAGATTGCATCATTTCCCCAACTCCGTAATGCTTTCGCGCACACCACGTTCGGCATCATGAAAAATTTGCAGCATCTTTTTACTGCTGTTTTCCAACTCTAAGGCGGTCTGATTGCCGCTAAACACTCGGGTATATTCGGCGGACATTTCGTCTATGGTTTTCATCGCGTTATCCAGTTGCCGCACCAATTGTTGGTTAATCCGCTCCAAGCCGGCCAATTGATTCGCTTGCGGCGAATCCTGCACCGCAGCAAGCGGCGCAATCGTGCCGCGATTCGCCAGCAAATTCTGATACGGCTCGGTTAGCCGGCCGATACGTTGCTCGATCTCACTCAGCAACACCAGTTCGCGTTTTAGAAACAAGCGAATAACCCCTTCAAACACAGCGCGTTCGGACGCGTTGACTTCTTGCAACAATGGCTCGATCTCCGCTGTAGCCAACCCGCAGTTTTCCTCCAGAAATTGCTCCAACCAGCGACTTTTGACGATGGACTGCTCTTCAAGCTCGGTAATGAAATGATCAATTTCGGCCATCTCCCTCCCTCGCCGGTTTCTCGAGATAAAAAACAGCACGATGACCAACAGCGTCAAAACCCCTAACGCCTCCGCCGCAAATATCACTACCACGGAATCGAATGGATTCATGACAATCTCTCCAGTAACTGCTGATGTTTGTCCGCTTGGCTTTTTTTCAGGTAACGATAGGTAAAAAACCCACCCACACCCAGTATCAAATTAATGGCCAACAGGATGCCGCCAACCAATAACCAATTGGTTGGCGGGGCGTCCGGCGGCGGATGCTGCTCATGGTCAGCCTGCTCATGTTGCTCGGCATCGGTTTCATGATCGGTGTTTTCATGATCGGCTGATTCGTGATGCGCATCAGGCTCTGCGGCCGGTGCGGCAGCCTCTGCTTTCTCGGCAGGAACGAACCAACTGTCATCGATACTCAGCGGTTTGATCGCCGGCGTCAGCGGCTTGCCGGCATGATCTTTAGCCATCACATTGAAATTGACATGCGTGGTGGTCTGCGGCAGCAAACCAGCCAAATCCAGCAACCAAACCCCGTCTTTATTTATCAGTGGGCGGGTTTCCGGCTCATGCCCGGTTTGGTTAATCACCGCATTGACCACCAAGCCGGCGGGATCGATCAGCTTGGTATCCGGCAACAGTTTGAAGCTGATCTGGCGCTGAGCGGCATCGACGTGCTTCTCGACGCTAATCGGCGTGGCAACGACGTCGATCTCATGAATAATTTCCCGCTTGAAGGTTTTGCCGTCGGCAACAATTTTCAGCAAATGCTTGCCCAAACTGAAATGCTCGACCTGATGCTGGTAAAAACCGGGCTCTGCAAGCACGGTCTGCATTTTTGCCGGCGTTTGCTGATCCTGGATCACTTCCAGGGTCAGCATGCCTAGGAAATCGGCGCGGGTAATCAGCTTATCCTTGTCGGTAAAGTGCGCTTTTATCGGCAAGGCTTCGTTCTCGCCCAGAAAACTAGGTATCTCGCTAAGTTGCAGTTTCAAGTCGGTTACGATCATAACTTGGTTGTCCGGATCGACTTCCGCCACCAAACGCCATTCGCCGATCAACGGTTGCTTGACAGTGATCAGGTCGTAAGCCTGGCTTTCAAGCCAGGACACATTGGCGACCATGCTTTGTTTACTGATACTTTTGCCGTCCGGCGCAACCAACTGCGTCGGCGCGGCATGCGGTTTTTTGAACACCAACACCGAAAACTCGTGGATGCCGCTATCCACCTGGAATTTATTATCGGTCAGCGGCAAAGTCTCTTTCGGCGCGGCTTTTTGGGCCATTTTCAAAAACACCCGTTGCAATTGCTCGGCCGATTGCGCAGTTTCCGCCCAGCCGCCGGTCTCGAAGGCCAGTTTTTCCAACAATTCTTTATCGGCTTGCTCGGACAATGCCACGGTTTGTACGTTGATGTTTTGCTGCTGGAGCTTGGGTATCCACTCGCTGAGGATGCGCTCGCGGGAATCCGCGCTTTGCATGATGTCCTTGGAAATGTCCACAAAACCGTCGGTCAATAAAATCAGATGTTTCTTGCCGCCGCCCTTAAAGCCTTGACTCAGCGCTGTCTGAATCGCGTCCTCAATGTGCGTATACAGTCCACGAGAATGGATATTGGCAGTCGCTTTGCCGGCTTGCTGTTTCCAGGCTGCATTGACAGCATCGGTGGCGGACAGCGGCGCGGTTTTTTCCGCGAACAACCAAAATGCCGCTTTGGCACCGTCCGGCAACAAGTTGACCAGCAAGCGGCTGGCCTCGATGCGCAGATTGTCCGGATCGTTCTGTTTCATGCTGCCGGATACGTCTATTAACACCTGAATTTCGTCGGCGCCGGCAGCGGCAGGCACGGGTTGGCAACGCGCGGAATCAACAGTTAATACCAACACGCAGAACACCGTAAAAATAAACGACTTGAACATAAGTCCGCCGGTAAAAGTTTAGGCAATGGATAGCAAATATAGTCCAAGCGACTGACTATTCTGTTATTTTTTAATTCAGGCTGCGGCCGGCGTTACACTTTATAATGTTTTCACTATTTCAACCAAAGGAGAACTTATGTCTATCAAACGAATGGTCGATCTGGATTTGGCCGGCAAACGCGTGTTAATCCGCCAAGACTTGAATGTGCCTGTGAAAGACGGCAAAGTCACCAGCGACTTGCGCATCCAGGCCAGTGTCCCTACCGTGGAAGCCGCATTGGCCGGCGGCGCGGCGGTGATTTTGATGTCCCACTTGGGCCGTCCCACCGAAGGCGAATACGACGAAGCGTCCAGCCTTAAACCCGTCGCAGAGCGTTTTTCGCAGTTGCTAGGTCAACCGGTACGTTTGGTGAAAGATTGGCTGGAAGGCGTGGAAGTCAAACGCGGCGAAGTAGTGCTGTGCGAGAACGTACGTTTCAATAAAGGCGAAAAGAAAAACAGCGCCGAACTGGGCCAAAAAATGGCCGCGCTGTGCGACATTTTTGTGATGGACGCCTTTGGTACCGCGCACCGTGCCGAAGCCTCGACCCATGCGGTAGCCGAACACGCCGCCGTCGCTTGCGCCGGTCCGCTGTTAGCCGCTGAATTGGATGCACTGGGTAAAGCCCTGGAAACCCCTGCCCGGCCGTTAGTTGCCATCGTCGGCGGCTCCAAAGTATCTACCAAATTGACCGTGCTGGAGTCCTTGTCGTCAAAAGTCGATCAATTGATCGTCGGCGGTGGCATCGCCAACACCTTTATCGCCGCTGCCGGTTACCCGGTCGGTAAATCCTTGTACGAAGCGGATTTAATCCCTGAAGCCAAACGCTTGATCGCTTCGGCAAAAGAACGCGGCGCAGATATTCCGGTACCGGTGGATGTGGTCTGCGCGAAAGAATTTTCCGAAAGCGCTGCGGCCACAGTGAAAAACGTCGCCGACGTGGAAGCCGACGACCTGATCCTGGACATTGGACCGGAAACCAGCAAGCAATACGCCGAGATTCTGAAAACCGCCGGCACCATCGTCTGGAACGGCCCGGTTGGCGTATTCGAAATCGACCAATTCGGCGAAGGCACCAAATCACTATCCTTGGCAATCGCCGAAAGCCCGGCTTTCTCCATCGCCGGCGGCGGTGACACATTAGCGGCGATAGACAAATACGGCATCGCCGACAAAGTGTCTTACACCTCTACCGGTGGCGGCGCTTTCCTGGAGTTCCTGGAAGGTAAGGAGTTACCAGCGGTAGCGATTTTGCAAACTCGCGGCTAAGAACGCTGGTCTTGCAGGGCTAATCTGCCCTGTTAAAGCTCATAATTTATGAAACTGTATACCAGTCGGTCAGCATGGAGAGTTGCTGATCGGCTGGTTACGTCCCGTTCTTGTCTATCGTTCAATCTGATTCAATGACAGCAGTCTGATGGTTACCAGTCTTATCCACTCACTTACGATGATATATAGAAGGAAAATCATATGCTGATCAATGGATTAACGTTTCGAAGATCATTCTTCGGTATATATACGGAAACCATCTAATCACTAGTTAGGCGTCAAACATGCGCATTCCTCCAGTTCCACTCGTACCCACACCAGAAACGCCGGAGGCTCGGGCATCAGTTGGCTTTAAGTGGGCTGGCGATCCAATCGGAAAACGCCACCGCATAGGTGGTGAGCCCGATTGGATTCAATACGAGGAAGTCCCGCACTGCTCCTGCGGCAACCAGATGAGCTTCTACGCTCAGCTAGATTCCCTTGGAGATGACGTTTGCCTGGGTGATTGCGGCATGATCTACGTCTTCGTGTGCTGGGACTGTTTCGAGACAAAAAGTGTTCTTCAAAGCAGCTAGAGCCGCCACCTAAATGCAAGTTTGCGCAATTAGCAGCAACGCTTATCGGCTCCAGCGGTGGCCGGTGACGCCTAACCCCTCCGTCAAGGGGACCTGCCTTCGGCAGGCCCCTTACGTTGAACGTTATGCTTCTATGCTAATAAATATCGGAGATTAAAAGTGGATAAAACTTTAGGAAAATGTACTTGTGGTGAGCTGGAATTTGAGTGTGAAGGCGATCCAATAAATTCCGTGTTTTGTTATTGCCCTTCCTGTCAACGCCTGACAAACTCTGATAAGTGGTTTGGCCTCTGGTATCCAAAGAATAATATGAAGCTCTTAAAGGGTGAGCCCGTAGTATTTATTAGAAAAGGAAATTCAGGTAAAAATATGGAGCATTTGTTTTGTGGCGGTTGCGGTACGACTATTGCCGCATTCTGTGAAGCTGGCGATTTCTATAGCGTTGCGGCATCTTGCTTAAAAAATGGCAGTAGGGTTCTGCCAAAAATGCTCATATATACTTCTCAAGCTGCGAGTTGGGCGCAATTTCCGAGTGATATCCCGAAATTTGATATTTTGCCACCAGGAATGGGTGGGTAAGCATAACAAATCAATGCAGCCGACCGCTAAAGCGTCGGCTGATTGAGGCGTTAGGCATTATGAATCACGGATTTCCAACATACAGCCCAGTAGGATACGCACCGCGTACCTTTTAGCTTTCGCCGCCATGATGACTTTCCAACGGTACGCGATGCGTACAATTAATTTACGACCGATTAAGAGCCGGCAACTTACCAACGATCAAGAAGCCGAAGCCGGCCGGCTACAATCACACATCCACTAAAATGCCATCCATAATGCCTCGTCTGGCGATAGTCATAGCCTTGTATGCATCGCAAACTCAAGCCGAACCGCCGAATATTAAATCCGGCCTCTGGAGTATCAAACCGGAGAAAACCAACAACATTAAGGACAGAAAAACCAAATACACCTGTATCGACCGAAACGCTTTGACGGCACCTTCCCAACAAAACATGTTATTCAATTGCACCGGCAATTTGTTAACGATTTCTAGCTCGGCAGTGGAGTGGCGACTGACCTGCCCAAACGCAAAAACCACAAAGTGGAAAATGCGGGTCATATCGCCGCAACTCGTCGAAAACTTTAGCACCTCGTTCGACACCCATAGCAGCAATGATGAGCAATACACCTCCAAATCAATTGCTGAATGGATTTCGGCCGATTGCGGCGCGGCGCCTCAGTTCCCAAAAATCCGCTAATACTATCTCTTAAAACGCGCTCGCCGATCCGCTCAAGTTCGGTAGGGTACGCACCGCGTACCTTCTGATTTTCTCTGCCATGATGACCTTCTAACGCTACGCGGTGCGTACCCTACAACTAACTTCGGCAGCAGATTAAGAGCCGGCAGGCTCGTTGGGATAGAACCTGAAGCCCTACCCCGACAACCAATTCATCTGCCTGACCACCGCCTCATTGGTCCGGCCTTGCGTCAAACCTCACGACTCAACAGCCGCTGCTTTGGGCCCGGTAAAGCGTTTCCAAACTGCCATGCCCAGATTTTTGAAATCGTCCAGATAGGTGTAAGCCACCGGAATCACCAACAAACTCAGCAAGGTGGAGGTAACCAAACCGCCGATTACGGCGACGGCCATCGGGCTGCGAAACGAGGAATCGGCGTTGCCCATGCCTATCGCAATCGGCAACATACCGGCACCCATCGCAATCGTGGTCATCACAATCGGCCTGGCCCGTTTGTGACACGCATCCAATAGTGCATCCACCCGGCTCAGACCCTGTTCGCGGCGAGCGATAATGGCGTAATCAACCAGCAGGATGGAGTTTTTGGTGGCTATCCCCATCAGCATCACCAAACCAATCAAAGACGGCATCGAAAAGGCCTTGCCGGTCAACAGCAGCGCCACGAAGCCGCCGCCGAAGGACAGCGGTAGCGCCGCCAAAATGGTGATCGGTTGCAGGAAGTCTTTAAACAGCAACACCAGCACGATGAAGATGCACAACACGCCGGTCAACATCGCCAAGCCAAAGCTGGCGAACAGTTCCCCCATCATTTCCGCATCGCCAATGTTGATGCGTTTGACGCCGGCCGGCAGATTTTTAATGCTATCCAGATTTTCCACCGCAGCAGCAACGTCACCCAGCGGCTGACCGGACAATTCGATTTCGAAATTGATATTCCGCGACCTGTCGTATCTATCGATCACGGCCGGTCCGCTGGACAGTTCCAGTTTCGCCACCTGGCCGACCATCACCGCGCCGATGCCGGGCTTGGCGGACGGCACAGCCAAGCGTTCCAACACGCTCAAATCTTGCCGGCCTTTATCGGCCAGTTTGACGACCATCGGCACCTGGCGTTGCGCCAAATTGAGCTTGGACAAAGACCAATCGTAATCGCCCAAGGTGGCAATGCGCAGGGTTTCAGCGAGCGCGGTGGTGGTCACGCCCAGATCGGCGGCACGGGCGAAGTCCGGCCTTACCGCTATTTCCGGCCGCACCAGCGCCGCGCTGGAGGCGATGCTGCCCAGGCCGGGAATGGTTCTGAGGTCGCGTTCCAGATTGCGGGCGGCGGCGCTCAAGGCTTGCAGATCGTCGCCGCTCAATACCAATACATATTTTTCGCCGGAAGCGCCCAATCCCACCTTGGTACGCACGCCGGGCAGTTTTTGCAGGGCCAGGCGGATATTTTGTTCAATGGCTTGTTTACGCACCGGGCGGTCCTGGCGATTGGCCAAGGTAATCGTCAGCGTGGCTTTGCGTACCTCGCCGGCACCCTGGTTGCCGGCCATCGGGTCGCTACCCGCCGAACCGCTGCCGATGGTGGTGTAAATCGTTTTTACGTAGTCGATGCTGGCAATCAATTGCCTGGCCGCTTCGGCGGAAGCGCGCGTTTGCGCCAGACTCGAACCCGGCGGCAACTCGACGAATACCTGGGTTTGCGGATTATCGTCCGCCGGGATAAAGCCGGTCGGCAATAGCGGAATCAAAAACAGCGAGCCGATAAAGAACGCTGCCGCGCCGCCCATCGTAGCCAGCCGATGATGCAGACACCAGCCCGCCAACTTCATATAAGTGCGCATCACCGCACCTTCCTTGGGCTCAGAATGGTCGAGGTCTTTTAGCATATACGCCGCCATCATTGGCGTCAGCATCCTGGCGACCACCAACGACGCCATTATCGCCAGCGCCGCCGTCCAGCCGAATTGTTTGAAAAACCGCCCAGCCACACCGCTCATGAAGGCGGTCGGCAAAAACACTGCGACCAGCGCAAACGTGGTCGCGACCACGGCCAAGCCGATTTCGTCGGCAGCCTGCATCGCGGCTTGGTAAGGCGTTTTGCCCATCCGCAGGTGGCGGACGATGTTTTCCACTTCGACGATGGCGTCATCCACCAGAATGCCGATCACCAAGGACAAGGCCAACAGCGTGATCACATTTAGCGAAAAGCCCAAATAATCCATGCCCAGGAAGGCCGGAATGACCGACAGCGGTAATGCGACAGCGGAAATAAAGGTAGCCCGCCAATCGCGCAGGAACAGCCAAACCACTAAAACCGCCAATAAGGCGCCTTCGTAAAGCATGGTCATCGAGCCCTGAAACTCCTCTTCGACCGGCGTGACAAAGTTAAACGCTTCGGTGAATTCGATATCCGGATTGGCGACACGCAATTCGGCCAAGGCTTTTTGTACGCCGGCACCGACTTCGACTTCGCTGGCGCCCCGGCTACGAGTCACTTCAAAGCCCACCACCGGTTTGCCGTTCAGCAGTGCCAGCGCGCGTGGTTCTGCTACCGAGTCATCCACCTTGGCGACTTGATCGAGCCGAATGTGGCGACCATCGGCCAGTGAAAGCTGCAAGGGCCGTATTTCCTCGACCGAGGCCACGTTCGCCAAGGTACGCACCGGTTGCTCGCCGCTACCCAAATCGATCCGACCGCCGGCGCTCTCGCGCTGGATTTGCCGCAATTGCCGGGAAATGTCTGCCGCTGTCGCACCCAAGGCTTGCAGCTTGACCGGGTCCAACGCAATCGTCACTTCCCGGCTAACGCCGCCCACCCGATTGACCGCTCCGACGCCGCGGACCGCCAACAGGCGTTTGGCTACCGTGTCTTCGACAAACCAGGACAGCGCTTCTTCATCGCGCTGCGCGGAGCTGACGGTTAAGGCCAAAATCGGCGAACCGGCCAAATCCAGTTTGGTGACGACCGGATCGCGCAGGTCGCCCGGCAAATCGGCGCGGACTTTGGACACCGCTGAACGCACATCGCCCAAGGCTTCCTGCACCGGTTTTTCCAGGCGAAATTCGGCGGTAATCGTGGCGCTGCCATCTTGGACTTTAGAGGTGATATGTTTCAAACCCTGCAAAGTGGCGATGGCATTTTCGATTTTCCGTGCCACCTCGGTTTCCAGTTGCGACGGCGAAGCACCGGGCAGCGAGGTCGAGACCGTGATGGTCGGCAGATCCAGATCGGGGAAGTTCTGGATTTTCATTGATTTAAAGCTGAGCAAACCGGCGAAACTAAGCAGCACGAACAACATCATCGCCGGAATGGGATTGCGGATACACCAGGCTGAGACGTTCATTGTGTGACCACCCGCACGCTGTCGCCGTCGGCCAAAAACGAGGCACCGCCGGCCACCAGTCGGTCTTCGGCGGCCACGCCGGCTAAAATTTCCAGCTGGTCGCCGTTTCTGCGGCCCAACTGTACTTTGACCTGCTTAACGCGGGCCCGGTCTTCGGTTTGTTCGGTCAACAGAAACACATAGCTAAAGCCATCCCGCAGCGACAGCGCCTCTTGCGGCACCGTTAGCGCCGTGGAACTGCCCAAATCAAATTCGCCGCGGGCGAACATGCCGGCACGCAAACCGCTCTGCGCGGCATGGGGTAAATCCACATAAACCAGGCCATTGCGGTTTTGCACATCCAGGGTGGGCGCCAGGAAACGTACACTTCCCTCTATGCTGCCGACATTCGGCACTTCCACCTTCACCCTGTTGCCCGGTTTCAGTTGCGTCATTTCGACGGCGGTAAGCTCGCCGCGCCATTCCAGGCGGTTTTGCCGAATCAAACGAAACAATTCCTGGCCTTTCGTGGCGACCGCGCCCAAGGTGGCGCTGCGCGCGGAAATCACGCCGTCGTCGCTGGCCAATACTTTGGTGTATTTCAGGCGTAGTAATTGCGCATCCAACTGGGCTTTGGCGGATTGCAGTTTGGCCTCTGCGGTTTTGGCGCCGGTCAGGTATTGGTCCACTTGTTGCGCGCTCAAAGCGCCGGATACCGAGACTTTGCGCGCCCGCTCGGCGTTAAGCCGCGCTTCGGCCAGATTGGCTTCGGCTTCGGCCACGACGCCGCGGGCTTGCGCGACATCGGCCAATACGCTTTCGTCCGAAAAAGTCGCCAACACCTGGCCTTTTTTAACGGCTTCGCCGATTTGCACATTAACCGCGCTCAGACGCAGATCGCCAATTTCGGCGCCGATCACCGCTTCCTGCCAGGCCGCGATCGAACCGTTAGCCGTGAGGCTGAGCGGAATATCACGCATTTGCGGACGAATCGCGGAAACACTGAGCGCCGGATTGGCGGCCGGTGCTTCGGCCGATGGCGCGGGCTGGCTGACGCGGCCGATCGCCACGCCAACGCCGATTAATAGTAGTAAGGCGGCGAATAGCGCGCCTATTTTTCCCTTGGTCATGAGTTTCCTCCGTTAAGTGTGTCGTATAGATTCGGAAATAAATGCGTGTTGCCGATGGTTCTATGTTCGGCTGGGCCTGCCGCCCTATCCGGATTCGGCGAGTCGTCAGCATCCGTCCAGCCTCCGCCGGCCGCGCGATACAGCGCGATCCAGGCGCCGACCTGTTCCTGCTCCAGTTCTTCGAGCGCCAGTTCGGCGGCAAGCACGTTGCGGCGGGCCGTTTCCACGTCGAGCAAATTACCCAATCCGCTTTGGTAGAGCGTTTGCAGCGCCTGAAAGTTTGCCCGGTAGCCGTTGACCGCCTCGCGGCCTTGCGGCAAGCGTTGGCGGCTGCTGTCCAGACGCACCAGCGCGTCTTCGACTTCCTTGACCGCCGTGCGCACCTTGGCGCGGAAACGGCTTTCCGCTGCTTGGTATTGCACCTTGGCGACTTCGACGTCGGCTGCGCGCTTGCCGGCGTCGAACAGCGGCAAGCTTAGCGTCGGCCCTATCGCCCAAGTCTGCGCCAGCATCAGCGCCGCGCCGTTGATATTTTGCAGGGTCGGGGTGATGTTGCCGGACAGGCTCAATTTCGGAAATTGTTTGGCCCGTTGCACGCCGATATTGGCGCTGGCCTCGGCGAGGTCGCGTTCGGCGGCGGCCACATCGGGCCGTTGCAATAACACCTTGGCCGGTAAGGACGCCATTTCGAACGCTGGCGGAGTGGGCAGTTTCGCCACCTGATCGGCCGAGCCGTTCAATAACGACCGCAAGTCGGCTTCCGCGAGGCCGGTCATCGCCACCAGGCTTTTGATCGAACGTTCGCACTGGGCTTGTTGTTGCAGCAAGGTTCTGTTGCCTTCGGCGGCGCTGGCGGTAGCCAAGGCTACATCGCCCGGTGAGCGGAAACCGCTCTGGCCGGCAACCGCCGCTACCCGCGCCGATTCGCGGCGCGAATCGCTGTCGGTACGCAATAGCTGCACTTGTGCTTCGCAATAGCGGTAAGCCAGGTAGGCATCGGCCACTTCCACCGCCACCGCGACCCTGGCGTCGTGCCAGGAGGCGTTGCGCGATTCCAGCTGGCTTTGGGCCGCTTCCTGCTGCCGGGCCAAACCGCCAAACAAGTCTATTTCCCAGCTGGATTGCAGTCCGGCCGAGAATTGGTTCCAGATGAACGGCGTGCCGCCAAACGAAGACGAGGAACGTTTGGTGACGAACTCGGAATCCAGTTTCGGCAGGATGGCCGCATCGGCGCCCACGAGATTTGCTCTAGCTTCTTCGATGCGCGCTCGGGCATCGGCGACCGAGGCGCTCACCTGTTCTGCAGCGCTTAACAGGCGAGTCAGAGCCGGGTCCTGAAAACGCTCCCACCAGCGCATCAGCTCGGCGGGGTCGCCTTGATGCGCCTGTTGCCGTTTGGCCGCATCCGCTTGCGGCGCTTGCCAACCGGCCGGCGCGGGCAGCGGTTCGGATTGATAGTCCGGGCCGACGGTCGTCAATAAACCGCCGGACCCGCAGGCCGAAAGCAGCAAGGGGATCAGACTCAAGCCAAGCGGCCGCGAGATATTATTGTTCATGGTCGCCATCCCGAGCGCGCCGCGCGGCTTCACCTTCGATCATGGCCAGTGCGTAACCGGCCAGACGTTCGGCCAGCACGTCGATGTTTTGTGGGGAATTTAAAATTTGCGGGGAAATCATCGAGATGACGTCTTGTCCCACATAAAAATGCACCGCCATGCCTATCATCGCGAAAACCAGCCGATGTAACTCGTCGTCGATGCGGTTCAATCCCAAATGTTCCTTGAGCAGCAACACCAGGGATTCATGCTGTGGTTTGATTTCCGCATCGATTTCCTGCTGCCAGGCGCCGGTCGGCTCGATCATCTCCCGGAAGTGCAGTTTCATCACCAGTCCCAGTTCCTCGCCTTTTTTCAGCGGCTCCAGGAATTCGCTGAAAAACCGGGCCAACACTTCGGGCAGCGGTAAGTCGGCATAGGCCGCGACATCGGAGCCGCATGGCGTGTCGCCCATCGGTTCGAAAAATGCGGCGTGATATAGGCCGGCCTTATCGCCGAAGTAGTAGCGAATGGCCGAAATATTGGCGCCAGCCGCCTCGCAGATTTCCCGCGTGGAGGCGGCCTTGTAGCCTTTTTCGGCAAATAGCCGCAGTGCTGCCATGACCAGCCGGCTGCGTGCGTCGTGAGTTTCGGTTTCGGAGTTTTCGGGTGTGACCATGCTGCCTCGGCAAAGTACGGATAAAAATAAAATCAATCGATTGATTTACAAAATATCAATCAATCGATTGATTGTCAATCTCCAATCTCGCGCAGGTCAGACTCCCAAGATGCTCTGGAGTGTTTGACGTTGATTATCAGCTTTGGACTGCTTGCCTAAGCAGCTCAAGGCTAAAGGCTTGGATATAGGGTGTTCAGAACCCTTGGCAGAACTGCCGGAATTATTAACCCGCCCCTATTTATCACGAGTATTCCGTTCGGACTGAGCTCGTCGAAGCCCTGGCTGGCATGCCCTTCGACAAGCACAGTACCCTCAAGGGCATAAAGGCGAACGGTATTTAAGGGCCGGGTAAATAGGATTGATTTACTCAGTCCGAACGAAAATATCAGCAATATTGCCCGGACTAATACTCTTTTGAAGTGGATGCAGAGGGGACAGAATGCCCCAGACCGGCCGCCGACTTAGGCTAAATAGCCAAAGCCGGCTAGCTTCCCGCTGAGACTGTCAACAATTCAAACGCAAAACTTATACATTTCCTGCCAATGCTGATTAAAAGCCATATCGGATTTTAAAATGTGCTGGGTCCATTTATCGATGAAACCCATCACT
Source organism: Methylomonas fluvii (assembly GCF_014850975.1). GTDB lineage: Bacteria > Pseudomonadota > Gammaproteobacteria > Methylococcales > Methylomonadaceae > Methylomonas > Methylomonas fluvii. The sequence continues at coordinate 1,215,609 of NZ_JACXST010000002.1, forward strand.
TCCTCGGCATTCCAGTCGTCATGTTGAATTTTTTTGTCCATCTCCAACAATTTTTCCAGCATCAGATTGTGTTCCTTCACATGGCTTTTATAGTGATGAAACCCGACCTGATTCATGAAGGCTTCTTCCTCCCCAAAATGGACTTTGACGTGCTGATATAAATCAATTAGTGCGTCATTCATATCGTGCTTATTCGCGGCCGCTAATAGCTTCTCCGCCAAGACAAAAAAGTCCTTATGTTGATGGTCGATTTTTTCGTCGCCCAAGGCATAACTTTCTTGCCAGGCAAAATGCAACAAACTGCCGGGCGGTGGCGCCTTTAACGGCGCCACTAACCTGTGTTTGGCAATATTAACCGGTGTCTTGCTCGGACATTTTTTGAACACGAAACCTTGCCGCGCCTGATGATAAAGATCGTTTCCGTAAAAATTGGCGTACATTTGCGTCAGTTCGAATTTTCTGTAAACCGCCAGAGGCTTGGCGGCCTCGTCGGCGCAACGTCTTTCGGCTTTTTCATCCAGCAATAGCTTCAATGCACTCGGGTCGGCGAGATACGATTTAACCGACTGTTTCACTTGCGCGATAAAAATCACGTGTTGCCGATCCAGTACCTTGTCTACCAAGCCGATCCGCCAGGCTTTCTTGGCGCTGATGGGCAAGCGTTCTTCAGTCAGTTGCGTCGCCATCGGCAGTCCGACACGCTTGGGCAATAAGTAAGTCCAGTATTCGGAGCCATAAAGCTCGCCCATGTTTTTATAGTGGGGATTATAAATCACCCCATCCCTCGCCAACACCTTATCGGGCGCAATTGCCAATATCGCGCCGCCGGCTCCCGCGCCGCCAGCCAAGGCTGCTATGGTCAATTTATCCATGGTGGTGATGATCTGGTAAATCAGGTCGTCGATAGCGTTGATGTTTTGCCAAGATTCTTCGGCGGGATTGGCAGCGGCTTCGATATGATTGAGGTGTATGCCGTTGGACCAGCAATCTTCACCGCCCATCAACACAATGACTTTGACATCCAAGGTGGCGACGTGCCGATACGCCGATAAGAGCAGTTGGCATTGCGCCGTACTCATCCCTCCGTTATGAAAGGCAAAATGGATATAAGCCGCTTCACCATCAAGTTGATACCAAACTTCCTGACAAGGCAGCTGTCGCCCAGGCTTGGTGTAATCGATATCAATAGTCTTTAAGGCTTTGCCGAATAAACCACCCAAGCCGTTTGTCGGTTTTGGCAACAAGTCTTGCAACGCCAGCGTCGCAGGCAGTTTAATACCAGTCCCGTTGGGTAGTTTGGCCTTCAAGTGGCCAATCCACACCGCACCGTCTATCGTCGCCCGGCATATGGCTTGATTGGCAATCGCAATGATCTCGCCGGGTTTGCCACTTAGTTGGTTCTCTCGATGAGCGTTGAACAAATAAAAGGCCTGCCCGTAAATCTCATCCAGCACCCCGGGCATGCCATCGGCCGCGTGTATCCGTCTTAAAATCTGCTCGGTGCTGTGTTTTTTCCAATTGATAGCCCGGTCCGCCTGCTTCATTTGCGGTCGCAACTGCCCCTGCACATCGGGACGCGAGAAATCCAGCGGTTCTGGTTTGAAATCGATTGCTTCCAAGTAGCTCAGCGTCTCCCACAAGCATTCGACTGCGGCGATAGTCACTTCGCGGTTGAACAAACTGCTTTTGGTTCCAGCGCGTAACGAAAAGGTTTTACTAGCCCAAATCGCCCCGGCATCCATCTCATCGTCGGCCTGCAGCAAGGTTACCCCCCACTCTTTAAGCCCGGCCTGAATGGCCCAATCCAGTGACGAAGGACCTCTATCCCCCTTGATACCGGGATGCACGATCAAACACTTATAATGTTGGTAAATTGCCTTGGGGATACGCCGGGTTAAAAACGGGCAGAGGATCAAATCGGGCTTGAATAGCTTGACCCCTTCTAACACCTTAGATTCATTGCCTAGATGGAGCTCCACAGACACCGTATAACCGGCATCTTCCAGTTCGGTGTAATAGCGCTGAGTTAACCCCGAGAACGCGGTTGAAATCAGTAAAATACGCATGTTAATCCCCTTATTCTATTTATTATCGGCAAGCCTCAGGCGACTGCCCTTGGCGACAGCATCAAACTACTAGGTGCTTGGTATTAACCGGCTATCGCTTTGCTAAAACGCTGTCGGTAGTTCTGCGGGTTGACGCCAAGCTGACGAATAAACGCCCGCCGCATCCGCTCGGGATCTTTAAAACCGGCCTTGTCGGCTATCGTTTCCACGGCTATGTCCGTGGTTTCCAGTAAATGCCGAGCTTGATCGATGCGCGCCATTTCCACGAATTTGGCCGGTGTCATGCCGGTTTCCGCCAGAAATAGCCGAGCGAAATTGCGCGAACTCATTGCCATCCGTTCGGCTAATATTTCCACCTGTAAATCATCCCTGATATGCGCGATGATCCAGGCTTGCAACTCGCGCAGGTCCGGACGACGACTGGCCTCGCAGGTTAAATAATGACTAAATTGCGATTGACCGCCGGGCCGCTTCAAAAACACCACCAGAAAGCGCGCGACATAGAGCGCCAACTCCTGCCCCCAATCGTCTTCCAGCATGGCCAAGGCCAGGTCGATTCCCGAGGTAATGCCGCCCGACGTGAAGATATTGCCGTCCCTGACGAAGATATGGTCCGGCTCCAATTGCACCTGCGGATAATTCCTGGCTAGTTGCTGGCAATAATGCCAATGGGTGGTGGCCTTGCAGCCATCCAACAAACCTGACTCGGCCAACAAAAACGCACCGGTACAAACCGAAGCCAGACGATTGACTCTGGGCTCCATGGCCTTGATCCAATCCAGCAATTTGACGTTGGCTAACTCCCCGGTGATGTTGCCGCCGGCAATCATCAAGGTATCGAACTCGCTATCCGGATCGCCATAGGCCTGATCAGCAATGATTTGTAAGCCGGACATGGTCGTCACCGGTCCGGGTGTTGCCGCCAATACCGTCAACGTATAAATGTTTTGCTCACAAATACCCAACATTTGCAATGTACTGCTGGCAAAACTAAACACTTCAAACGGGCCGGTAATATCCAAACTCTGAGCATTGGGAAACGCCACGATACCGATTTTCCGGTTTTTGAAGATAAAGCTGTCGGGCTTGGCAAAACTGAATGTCGTCATGTCGATACCTCGGTAACGGACAGTGCCAGCAGCATGACCGAGAATACGGTTATGCTCAAGGACAACTTTCCCTCGATTCCTGCCGAAGAATGGCTTCCATTGCAGCTGATTTGAGTAGAAAAACCAAGTCATATGCCGCAGGTGGCCGTGTTATATGACATAGTTTTAGATGTAATCCTACCCCTACAGCTCCCCATCAGCAGCCTTACAGCCAAGCATTATCTGGATTGGACGGTTGCCTGCGTTTATTGGCACACAGCTTGCGGCATTTTCCGTCTTCCGTTCACAACAATCCGGAGCTTGTCGCTTGTCCGTCATCGCCATAAAGCACGATCAGATAGCCGAATTATTTCTGACTCATAAAGAAGCCATCGTCGATTTTTTGATGCACAAGGTAAAGTGCCCCGATGCCGCGCAAGATCTGAGCCAGGAAACTTATTTGCGTTTGCTGGGCAAGGACAGTCTGACACACACCGACAATCTGCCCGGCTACCTGTTTCGTACCGCCGAACGACTATCTATAGACTTTATTCGCCACCATCAACGCAGCGGTGCCAAGACGCAAGGATTGAACGACGAGCTGACTTGCCCGCTTATGCAACCGGAAGACTGTGCCATTCTTAGCCAGCAATGCGAACGCCTGTTACAGGCTATCGCCAGTTTGCCGCGGCAATGCCGGCATATTTTGCTGCTGCGCAAGATCGACGAACTCACTTATGCCCAAATCGCCGGAAAACTGGGGATTTCCGAGAAAACCGTGCAACGCCAATTGGTCAAAGCCATGTTGCACTGCCATCAAATGCTAATCGATCCGCAGCACTAAACCGGCAAATAGATGACGGCGCCCAAGCTTTCGCAACAGCAAAAAATTCTTCAGCAAGCCGCAACCTGGTTTGTGGAGTTACAGTCTGAATACTGCGATGAGCAGCGGCGTCAAGCATTCGCGCAATGGCTTCTGCAAAATCCAGGGCATCAGACCGCTTACGACGACATCGCAAACCTTTGGGGAAACCTGGACGAGCTAAAAGCCACCGAGGTCGCCGGTTTGAATACCGCGCGCTCCGCAAGGCCCCGAGCCTGGCGAAACGGCAAAATGTTAACCGGTAGCCTGCTGCTTGCCACGATGTTGACCGGCGCATGGCTGGATTTCAAGGCGCCCAGCAGGGTTTACCAAACAGGCATTGGCGAACGGCAAACCGTGCAACTGGCCGACGGCTCCCAACTGCAATTGAATACCGGCACACAACTACGTGTACGTCTGTCCTGGCGGCGCCGCGAGATCGAATTGCAGCAAGGCGAAGCCATGTTCAACGTCGCCCATCAGGCCTGGCGCCCTTTTACCGTACATACCGGCAATCTACAGATTAAAGACATCGGCACCGTGTTTAACGTGCGGCATGATAGTCACGGCACCGCCGTATCGGTGCTGGAAGGCGAAGTTGCCCTAAATGCAGGTCGCAGTTGGTTTGGCGAAAATTTACCCGCCGGCTTCAGCCGCAAAATAGATGCAGGCGGCCACTGGCAAAAACCCGAAAAAACCAATACCGAACAAGTGGCGGCTTGGCTCAACGGTCACCTATTGTTCGACCATACCCCGCTAACCGAAGTCGTCGCGGAACTGGAGCGTTATCACGCCGTGCGTTTTGCGTTTGCCGATCCTGCTTTGGCCAAACAAACCCTGAGCGGCAGTTTCAATACCGCCGATCTCAAGCCGTTTCTGCAGGCCCTGGAAAAAATCCTGCCTATCCGCGTGCAACGCCAAAAGCAATCCGTCGTGCTTTACAGCCGCTAACAAACAGGTGTTCGCGTTTGGGTAAAAAAAATATTCCCCAAACATGTCCAGTTTGACCAGTCTGCTTCGTTAATGGGGTATGGCGAGTCAAAAAATATTGCCACCCACGACTAACAGGAGACGATCATGGATTGCAAACTTAACACCACACCCGCGAAAAAACCGCGCCGACAGGCGCCTCTACTGGCTTTGGCCCTAGCTGCTTCAATCGACGCAAGCGCGGCAGGCAGCACCGGCGCAAGCCTAGACCTTCCCGCGCAGCCGCTGGCAGCGACGCTGGAGAACTTGGCAAAGTCCACCAATACCAAATTGATCTATGCCGACTCGATGGTGCAAGGCTTGCAAGCCCAGCCGTTGAAGGGCCAATACACCGTACAACAGGCGCTAGAAAAAGTATTAAGTCAGAATGGCTTACAGTACGAGCAAGTAGGCGAAGGCGTCATTGCGGTTAAAAAAGTCCCCGCGCCAAAAGCACAAGCCGTTAGGGACGATTCGACTTTCGAGCTCGGCGCGGTCACAGTGAGCGATCAAACCGATAGCATGAAATTAACCAGCAAGGACATTGCCACTTCAGTGGACATCATGTACGCCGATAAGATCGCCGACCAAAACGTGTTAACGGCTTACGATTTGTTCCACCGCATGCCCGGCGTTCAGGTGACCCAATTCGGCCAAGGCATCACGACCGGCAAAATGTCGTTTCGCGGTTTCAACGGCGAAGGCCGGGTTAACGCGGTCAAATTATTGATCGACGGCGTGCCCAGCAACACCAATAGCGGGGACACCTATTTCATCGACTCGCTGTTTCCGCTGGACATCGAATCCATCGAAGTGGTGCGGGGTACCAACGACGCCCGCTACGGCCTGCACTCTTTTGCCGGTAACATCAGCATGAACACCACCACTGGCGGCAACTACGCCAAGGGCCGGCTCAGTTACGGCAGTTTCAATACCCACGACATCCAGTCCGGGCTGGGTTACGAAAAAGACGGTCTCTCGCAAAACTATCAAATATCCTATCGCGCCAGCGACGGCTACCGCGACCACAGCGACACCGATAAAAACAGCTTTTCCGGCAAATGGTTTTACACCCCGGACGACCAAAAATACAAAATAGGTCTGATCGCCCGCTGGAGCGAAGCCGGCGCCCAAGAACCCGGCTATATGACTTACCAGGAACAGTTACTCAATCAAACCCAAACCTTTGCCCGAAATGCCACCGACGGCGGCAAACGTACGGTTGGTCAAGTCAGCACCCATTTGGACGTCAACCTCAGCCCCACCTTATTCTGGTCGTCCAAGGTCTACGGCACGTTGTTCGACGACCAGCGTTACGTGTCCTATGGCCCAGGGGCGATACAGCAAGAACGTGACCGCGACGAAATTCAGTACGGCGCGATGACCTCGCTGACCTACCATCCGGTCATCAGTTGGCTGGACGATTTTTCCCTGGAAACCGGCTTCGACTTTCAACAACAGGAAAACAAATATCTGCGCTATCTAACCACTAGCCGCGTTCGCAACAGCGGCGGTTTGCGTAACGACGAGAAATGGGACTTCCTGAACTATGGCGGCTACATCCAGGCGATCATCAAGCCCTTCAAATGGTTGAAACTAACGCCGGGTTACCGCGCCGACATCATCGACGGCAGCTTTTTCAGCTATCGCCCGAACGCATCGTTCGGCTCCTACCCTCTAAATGACTATGGCACGATTTCGCAACCGAAAATCGGCGCGGTGATTACGCCGATCGAAGGCTACAGCCTTTACGGCAACTGGGGCCGCACCTTCCAGGTCGGCCTGGGACAAGCCACCTTCATCGGCCGCAACCAAGCGAACATCGGCCCATCGTTGAATGACGGTTGGGAGGTTGGGGTCAAGTTGAAACCGGTGGATTGGGCCGAGGGCCGGGTCGCCTACTGGTCGCAAAAAGCCAGCAACGAAATTAGCCGCGACCTGGCCAGTGTGGAGTCGAGCCAGATCGGGCCCACACTGCGCCAAGGTGTCGACATTGAAGTCAAGGTTTATCCCACCGATAAAGTCGGCGTTTGGGCAGCGTACTCGTTGCAGGAGGCCAAGGTTACCAATCCGCCGGCCTTGACGGCTGGCACGATGGAATACGTCTCGGGTAATCAGGTCGTCAATACGCCAAATTATTTGTTTTCGGCCGGCATCGACTACCAAATCCTGCCGCAACTGCGTTCTTCGCTATGGACCAGCGGCCAAGGCGACTACTTTGTCGATCAAGCCAACCAGCGCGGCCAATACGGTGAGTACGCCCTGCTTAACCTCGATTTGGGCTATCAAGTCACCAAGGAAGTGGAATTGCAATTTCAAGCTAAAAACCTGACCGACGTTCGCCGGGAATATGTTTGGTATTCCGAATCATTCGGTGCCACCGCCCAACCGTTCTTCTCGCCGGGCGACGGCGTTGCCTTCTACGGCGCCGTCAACGTCAAGTTCGACTACTGAGTTAGCGTAAAACATGAGAGCAACGGCCAACAAGAAACAGGCTAGGCGCCAATTCTGGCTGGCCGTACATTTATACCTCGGACTGTCGCTGGGTTTGATCATCGCCCTGGTCGGCCTGACCGGCAGCCTGCTGGTGTTTTATATCGATCTGGACGAGTGGCTGAATCCACAGCTGATCATTTCCGAATCCAGCGCCCAACGGCAAAGCTACGAGGATATTTTTCAAGCCTTGCGCCACGCGGAGCCCACGCGGCAACGCGGCTGGCGGCTGGAAATTCCCGACGATCCACAACGCGCCATCACCGCCCGCTATTATAAGCCGCAAGAAACCGAGCATCACGGCTTTGCACCGCTGATGCTGTCGGTCGATCCGTATACCGGCACTGTCCTCGCCAATCGTTTCTGGGGCGAGTTTGCGATGACCTGGTTATACGACTTGCATTACAAGCTGCTACTGGACAATCCCGGCAAAATTTTGATGGCCATTGTCGGCGGTTTATTGCTGATTTCCTTGATCAGCGGTGTTTACCTGTGGTGGCCGCCGTTACACAAATTAAAGAGCGCCTTGAGCCTAAAGCGCCACGCCAGCCGCGAACGCCTGAATTACGATTTACATAAACTGGCGGGCGTCTACAGCTTGATCGTGATGATGGTATTGGCGGTAACCGGGGTAGCCTTGGAGATTCCGCAATACGTCAATCCGATACTGGGCTATTTCTCGCCTTTGCAAGCATCGCCCACGCCAAAATCGGCCATCACCGAAAACAACCCGGCGCGCATCAGCCTGGATCAAGCCGTCGCGGTCGGCCAAGCCCGGTTTCCGCAGGCACGTCTGTGTTGGATAGAGACACCGCACGATGCTAATGGCAGCTACCGCATCAATCTGCGCCAGGCTGGCGAGCCCAGTCAGCGCTTTCCCAAAACCAATGTCTGGGTCGATCAATATTCCGGCCAGGTGTTGGCGGTCAGCAATCCCGACGAACTTGGCGGCTCGGACACCGTCATCAACTGGCTGCATCCACTACATACCGGAGAAGCATTCGGCTTGACCGGCCAATTGCTGGTCTTGGTTTCCGGCTTGCTCTGCCCGCTGCTGTTCATCACCGGCGTCATACGCTGGCTGCAAAAACGCCGCGGCCGGCAACAGCATCCTCGGCGCCAGCAATCGGCAAATAACCCACCGCTACCGCCCGCCTTACAGAATCGATAAGCTCTTTATTGCCCCGTTGACAGTCAATGACGCAGTTGTCTGTCAACGGCTAAGTATTTGCAGCAAATCCGCTCGACTCATCTAAAATCTGCATAATTGCCTGATCTGTTTCGGTACTGTCTGCCGTAAATAATCGCAGCCTAATTCTTAATTTTATTTGGCCCATAACCCATGTCTCACAGTAATTCCGCCTCAGCCATCATCTATGCGTTCGCCGCTAATCTGGGCATCGCTTTGATTAAAACCGGCGCAGCAATCTGGACCGGTTCCGGCTCGCTGCTGGCGGAAGCCATTCATTCCTTTGCCGATTGCGGCAATCAGGTCTTGCTGTTTATCGGCATGAAACGCTCGGCCCGGGCAGCAACCCAGCACCATCCTATGGGCTATGGCCGGGAAGCGTATATCTGGTCGATGATGGTAGCGATTACGCTATTCTCGGTTGGCGGCTTGTTCTCGATCCACGAAGGTTGGTTGCGTTTTCACGAATCGCACACCGTGGAAAACGCCGGTATGGCTTTGGCGATACTGGCTATCGCCGTGGTTTTGGAAGGCTTTTCGTTGCGCGCGGCCTTGGGGGCCATGGCAAACGAACGTGGCGAACGCAGCATGTGGCAATGGTTTAAAGAAACTCAGTCTAGCGAATTGATGGTGGTCATCGGCGAGGACTTGGCCGCGCTGATTGGTCTGGTGATCGCAGCGGCGATGCTGGGCTTGACTATGCTTACCGGTAATTCGATGTACGACGCAGTGGGCTCGATGTTGATTGGCGCCTTATTGGTCGTCGTAGCGGTTTTAGTCGGCCGGGAAGTGCATTCCTTGCTGCTCGGTGAGGCCGATGCAGGGATTCGCGATGCCGTTCGCGGCTATCTGGAAAAGCAAGGCTGCGTCAATCGCGTCCTGAATATTTGGGCTATTAGCCACGGCAGCCAAGTGATGCTGGCTATTAAAGCCGAACTGCTGGCGGATTTAAGCGTGGGGGAAGCTGTTGAATTAATTAACGGAATGGAAAAACAGATAAAAATCGATCATCCCCGCATTAATTGGGTCTTTTTCGAAATCGATAATTCTGATTAAATAATATAGTCAAATGTTTAGGCCAACTATCTGGAGCAAAGTAATAACTTGAGCACCCTACCCAAAACCCGTTTAGCGTTACTTTCTCTAGCTTGCCTAATGTTGCAAAGCACTCCTGCGGCCGCCAGATATGCGGCAATAGTGATCGACGCCGACACCGGCCGCGTGGTTCACGAAACCGAATCCACTCAACGCTGGTATCCCGCGTCATTGACCAAAGTCATGACTATTTATTTAACGCTGTCGGCATTGGAAAATGGCCGTCTGCGACTGACCGATACCGTTTTCGCGTCAAAACACGCGGCCTCGCAACCGCCTTCCAAGCTGGGTTTGCGCACTGGCCAAAGTTTGACGGTGGAACAAGCCATCATGGCGGTCACCACCCGGTCCGCTAACGACGCGGCGGTCGTTCTGGCGGAAAAGCTGGGCGGTACGGAAAGCAATTTTGCGGCGATGATGACCCAGCAAGCGCGCACGCTTGGCATGTACAACAGCTCGTTCGAAAACGCCAGCGGCTTGCCCAACGACGGGCAAATCAGCAGCGCCCGCGACCTAGCCTTGTTATCTGCTGCGTTGATTCGCGATTTCCCGCAACATTATCATTATTTTTCGGCGACGGAATTTAACTACAAAGGCCGGGTAATGCCCAATACCAACCGCATTCTGAAAAGCTATCCGGATGCCGATGGTCTGAAAACCGGTTTTACCTGCGGCTCCGGCTACAACCTGATTGCCTCGGCCAAACGCAACGGTCATCGTTTGATCGGCGTGTTATTGGGCGCACACAGCAGCGGTGAACGTTTCGAACAAATGGGCAATCTGTTGGACATGGGCTTTGCCAATAGCGAAAAAGGCTTGTTCGGCGAGCATATTTCGCAATTGAAGGATTACAGCGCCCTGCCGCCACCGTTTCAATTGTCGTCCAACCGTTGTGCCGGCAGTGCGGAACAAATGGGGGCCGACTCCGGCAGCAGCCGATATGAACCGATTCATATCAACGCCCCATACAACAGTCGCCGCGAAAAACTCACGCAATTGGCACAAGCCAAACCGCAAAGCCGCGGCAATGTTTGGACCGTCAGCATGGGAAGTTTCCCTAGAAAAATCGACGCCGATGTCAATCTGCAGCGTGCACGTAACGCTCTTGGCCCGTTAGCTAAAACCGGGCATGTAGGCATCGTCAAAACCAAGACCAAAGGCAGCACGGCGTGGCGCGCGCAATGGACCGGCTTACAGCAAGACGACAGTCAGGATTTTTGCCGGCGGCTCCGCGCCAAACATCTGGATTGCAGCGCATCGCCACAGCCCAGACAGGCCTTGGCGGCCAACAACAGCCCATCTAAACCGGTACGCCGCGTCAATCATCGCAGATCCTGAGGTTAAAATCAGTAATGGGGCGGCCGCTCGTCGGCCGCACCAGCCTGGCGATCATCCAGCGCCAGGCTTTTGATCTTGTCGTTCAGCAATTTACAGGTTTCTTCCAGTTTGCCGATTTGCTTTTGCTGGTCTGCCACCACTTGGTTCAAAGCCTGAATCAAATCCTCCTGATACGCTTGTTTGATCTCCAATTCGATGAATCTTTCTTCGCTCATGGCTCCCGCCGCTGACTGTGTAAATTTGCCATTCTAATCGAAAATCCCGACAGTTTTGCCGCATGCACTCGCATAGCTTCTATAAACTCGCTATCATTGATAAGTCATCAACATAGCGAGGATGCAACTATGGCAACTATTACAGATCCGGTCATTGGCCGTTGGTATAAAGACCTGGAAAGTAATCTCACCTTCAAGGTGGTAGCGATTGAAGGTAACGACGAATCGGTGGAAGTTCAGTTCGCCAATGGCGATTTGGGCGAATACGACAACGAATCCTGGTACGGTTCCACTATCGATTACATTGAAGACCCGGAAGACTGGAGCGCGCCGTTCGATGAGTTGGAAGCCGACGATCTGGGCTACACAGACCCCGATAGACATGCCCGCCCGGATGCGGAAGATTTGGACATTAGCGATTTGTTGGATTGAGATAATTTATGAGAATGACCCCGCAACAATTTCTGGACTGGGAATCCAAGAGTATCACCCTGCTGGCCATGTCCGGCGCCGGCAAAACCACCCTCTCGGCCAAGTTACCCAGGGACAAATGGTTTCATTATTCCGGCGATTACCGCATCGGCACCAAATACCTAGAAGAACCGATTCTGGATAACATCAAACAGCAAGCGATGGGTGTGCCGTTTTTGCGCGATTTGCTCAAATCGGACTCTATCTATATTTGCAGCAATATCACCGTGGAAAACCTGGCACCGGTGTCTAGCTTTCTGGGCAAAATCGGCGATCCGGCTAAAGGCGGCTTGTCGCAAGCCGAATTCAAACGCCGCCAGGCGCTGCATCATCAAGCCGAAATCGCGGCGATGAACGACGTGCCGGACTTTATCCACAAAGCCGAAGACATCTACGGCTACAAACATTTCATCAACGACGCCGGCGGTAGCGTTTGCGAACTGGATTGCCCGGAGGTTCTGGAAAACCTGGCCAAACACACGCTGATTGTTTACATCAAAATTCCGCCGGCTTTGGAACAGACCATCATCGACCGCGCCAAAAAAGATCCCAAACCCTTGTATTACCGCCCTGAATTCGTCGATGAAAAACTGGACCAATTCATGACTGAGCGCGGTTACAGCTCGACCGACCAGATTCCACCGGACGAATTCGTCAGCTGGGTGTTTCCAGAATTATTCAAAGCCAGAGTGCCGCGCTACGAAGCGATTGCTGCGCATTACGGCTACACTATCAGTGCCGACGAAACCGCTAAAGTTAATAATGAAGACGACTTTATCCGTCTGATTGCCGAGGCGATTGCCCGGCAGCAATCTTGAGACCGTTCTTGTAATGCCGCTAGTTGCCCATACCGCTTTACCCACTTTTCAGCGCCTGCTTGAAGAAGGCGAAGAAATTCTCAGCCCGGACCGCGCCAGTCACCAATCGATTCGAGAACTGCACATCGGTCTGTTGAATATCATGCCGGACGCCGCGCTGGAAGCCACGGAGCGCCAGTTTTTCCGCTTGGTCGGTGCTTGCAATCAGATTGCCCAATTTCACGTGCATCCGTTTACGATTGAGGGCCTGGAAAGAAGTCCGCAAGCCCTGGCGCATATTCAGCAATATTACGAATCCTTCGAGCAAATCAAGCAAGACGGCCTGGATGCCTTGATTATCAGTGGCGCCAATGTCACCCACGACCATTTGCAAGATGAGGATTTTTGGCGGCCATTAACCGAAGTGTTCGAATGGGCCACGCAAAACGTCACCTCGGTACTGTGTTCTTGCCTAGCCACCCATGCCTTTATTCAGCATTGTTACGGCGTGGAACGCACGCGCCTGCCGGCCAAACGTTGGGGCGTGTTTTCGCATAAAGTGGTCGATAGGCAGCATCCCCTGGTGGCGGAAATCAACACCCGCTTCGATGTGCCGCATTCGCGTTTTAACGAAGTATTTCAGCGCGACATGGAAACACACGGACTGAAAGTCCTGGTGGCCAGCGAATCCGCCGGCGTGCATCTGGCCGTTAGTCCGGACGGTTTTCGCATTGTGTTCTTCCAGGGCCATCCGGAGTACGACGACATTAGCCTGCTTAAAGAATACAAGCGCGAAGTGCTTAGGTTTTACAACGGCGAGCGCGACGACTATCCGCCCTACCCAGAGCATTATTTCAATAGCGAAGTGCAACAGTTACTTAACGAGTACGCAAAACACGTGAAAGATGCCAAGCTCGGCAACTGCCCACTGCAAGCCATGCCGGAACCACAAATCTTTGCACACTTGGACATCACTTGGCGAGATTCCGCTAAAGCCGTGTTCAATAACTGGCTGGGGAAGGTTTATCAGATCACCAACGAAGACCGCCGCTTGCCGTTCATGGATGGCATCGATCCTGATAATCCGCTGGATTTGTAATGCACGAAGACTTTCTGAACCAAGCCATCGCACTGGCCTACGACAACATCGACCAAGGCGGCGGGCCGTTCGGGGCACTGGTGGCCAGAAATGGCGAAATTATTGCCGCTAGCGGGAATCGGGTCACGCCGGATCTTGACCCGACCGCTCACGCCGAAATCGTTGCGATTCGGCTGGCTTGTCAAAAACTAGGCGATTTTCAATTAAGCGATTGCACCCTCTACACGAGTTGCGAGCCTTGCCCGATGTGCTTGGGCGCCATCTATTGGGCAAGACTACAAGCCGTTTACTTCGCTTGCGACCGGTTCGACGCCGCTAAAGCCGGGTTCGACGACGGTTTTATTTATACCGAAATCGAGAAACCCGCCCAGCAACGCCGGATCGTCATGCAGCAACTCTCGCTCGACTCGGCCAATCGCCCGTTCCAATTGTGGCAGATCAAAACAGATAAAATTCGCTACTGAGCCGCCGCCGGCTGTTCCGCCGGTTTAGCAGCTTCCTCGCCTTTGATTTTCAGCAACCAGCCATCCTGCCCCAAACAACCGCTCTCCAATTTGCTTTCTGCGGATTTAGCAGTGAGATGGACACGGGCAAAACCCGGCGTCAATGACGGCAATTTGGCGGTCACAAAGTAAAAGGTCTTTTTATCCACCACATTGACTTTCATTTTTTCGCCGCGCGCTTCGGCGGTCACGGTCAAAGGATCAGCATTGTGGGAGATATGAAAAGAGATTTCCGCACCCGCATCGACCTCAGCTTTTTGCTCCGGCAAAAAATCCCGGAATTTCGGCCTTTTACACTCTTTCAAGCGCTCTTCTTCGTCCGGCGATAAAGCCAGCGCCGCCGTTGAAAACACCATAGCACCCAGCAAGCACGCACCTCTCCAGCGATTTGACAATTTCATGACTAGTTACCCTCTTGTTGTTATTGTAGTGTTGGAAACGCCGGTCAATGCGGCGCATCCTTAAAATACCAGCACTTTGAACTTTAATCAGTTTTCTTGCTTTGTTCAATCTTTGCCCTTTTTACCCTCCAAACTTGCGGTTTTAAACTTCTACCCTATCGCCGCCGAGAACATGTAAAATCGCCGCCTTTCCCTTTTTCATTCACAGACATGACGAATTTCAGAGGCACCACCATTCTTTCCGTCAGGCGCGGCGACAAAGTCGTGATCGGCGGCGATGGTCAAGTCACCCTGGGCAACACCGTGATGAAGGGCAATGCCCGTAAAGTCAGACGCCTGTATCACGACAAAGTGATTGCCGGATTCGCCGGCGCCACCGCCGATGCGTTTACCTTGTTCGAACACTTCGAAGGCAAGCTGGAAAAACATCGCGGCAACCTGACCCGCGCCGCCGTGGAAATGGCCAAAGACTGGCGCACCGACCGCGCCCTGCGCAAGTTGGAAGCTTTGTTGATTATCGCCGACAGCAAAACCTCGCTGGTCATTTCCGGCACCGGCGACGTGATTGAACCGGAATACGACTTTATCGCCATCGGCTCCGGCGGTGCCTTTGCGCAAAGCGCCGCGCGTGCCTTGCTGGAAAACACCGAACTCAGCGCCCGCGAGATCGTCGAAAAGTCCCTGGGTATTGCCGCAGACATCTGCATTTATACCAATCACAATCTGCGCATTGAAGAATTAGACGCCGAACCCCAACCGGCACAAGAGTAAAACCATGAGTCAAATGACCCCGAGAGAAATCGTCAGCGAACTGGACAAGCACATCGTCGGCCAAGCCGCCGCCAAACGCTCCGTCGCGATTGCCCTGCGTAACCGCTGGCGCCGTAGCCAGGTTGCCGCGGAACTGCGCGATGAAATCACCCCGAAAAATATCCTAATGATAGGCCCCACCGGCGTCGGTAAAACCGAAATCGCCCGCCGTCTGGCCCGACTCGCTAACGCGCCGTTTATTAAAATTGAAGCCACCAAATTTACCGAAGTGGGTTATGTCGGCCGCGACGTGGAATCGATTATTCGCGACTTGATCGATAGCGCCGTGAAAACCACCCGCATCTCGGCCATGGAACGGGTGCAAAACCGCGCCGCCGATGCCGCCGAAGAGAAGGTTCTGGACATTCTGTTGCCACGCGCCGAAGGCGGCATGCTCTCCGATTCCGAAGAATCCACGCGGCAGAAAATGCGTAAAAAACTGCGCGAAGGCGATTTGAACGACAAGGAAATTCAAATCGACGTCGCTGCACCGGCAGTGGGTGTGGAAATCATGGCGCCGCCGGGCATGGAAGAAATGACTAGTCAGTTGCAAGGCATGTTTCAAAACCTGGGCAGTGGCCGCACCAAAACCCGCAAATTAAAAATTAAAGATGCCTTGAAACAGTTGCAGGAAGAAGAAGCCGGCAAACTGGTCAACGAAGAAGAAATCAAGCAAGCCGCACTGGAAGCGGTTGAGCAACATGGCATCGTGTTTCTGGACGAGATCGACAAAATCTGCAAACGCGCGGAAATGGGTGGCGGCGAAGTGTCCCGCGAAGGCGTGCAACGCGATTTATTGCCGCTGGTGGAAGGCAGCACCGTCACCACTAAATACGGCATGATCAAGACCGATCATATTCTGTTTATCGCATCCGGCGCGTTTCATTTAACCAAGCCGTCGGATTTAATTCCGGAATTGCAGGGCCGCTTTCCGATCAGGGTCGAGTTGAACGCGTTGAGCGCGGACGACTTCGTGCGGATTCTGACCGAGCCGGACGCGTCGCTGACTGAGCAATATCAGGCACTCTTGAAAACCGAAGGTGTAGACGTACAATTTACCGCCGACGGCATTCAGCGCATCGCCGAGTTGGGCTGGCAAGTCAATGAAAAAACCGAAAACATCGGCGCGCGCCGATTACACACCATTCTGGAAAAACTGCTGGAAGACATTTCCTTCAATGCGCCGGACCTGACCGAAAAATCCATTACCATCGACGCCGCTTACGTGGACTCACACTTGATGGAATTGGCCGATGATGAAGACCTTAGCCGCTACATTTTATAATTATGCGCGTCAAAATCACTCCCACTCAGCGTGTGCCGACCGAAATCAAGCTGCATAAGGTTTCGGCCATCCTGGAAATTCATTTCGACGACGAAAGCATTTACGAATTACCCAGCGAATACCTGCGCGTATTCACCCAGTCGGCGGAAGCGGTTGGCCATGGCCCAGGCCAGGAAACACTGCAAATCGGCAAGGAAGACGTGACGATTACCGACATCCAACCCGTGGGCAATTACGCCATCAAACTGGTGTTCAGCGACGGCCACGACACTGGCATTTACAGCTGGGATTTACTGTATAAATTGGGTTCGGAATTCCCGTTGCTTTGGTCGCAATATCTTGAAACCCTGAAAGCCGCCGGCCTCAGCCGCCGCTCGCCCATCCATAATTAAACAACATCATGACAAACGACAATACTACCCACTTTGGTTTCAAACAGGTTCCCAAACAGGAAAAAGTCGCCCTGGTGCGCGGCGTGTTCGACTCGGTTGCCGGCCAATACGATGTCATGAACGATCTGATGTCGATGGGTATCCACCGCATCTGGAAACGGGTGGCGGTGCAACTAGCCAATGTCCGCGCCGGCGACAGCGTGCTGGATTTGGCAGGCGGTACTGGTGACTTGACCAAACTCTACGAAAAACGCGTCGGTAAATCCGGCCAAGTCGTCCTGGCGGACATCAACGCAGCGATGCTGCGCACTGGCCGCGACCGGCTGATCGACCATGGTTTGAGCGGCAACATCCGCTATGCCCAAGTGAATGCCGAATGCCTGCCGTTTGCCGACAACACCTTCGATTGCGTGACCATCGGCTTTGGCTTGCGCAACGTCACCGATAAAGACGCCGCCTTACGCTCCATGTACCGCGCATTAAAACCCGGTGGCCGCGTCATCGTCCTGGAGTTTTCCCACCCGATCGACCCGATTACCGAAAAAGTCTACGACTTTTACTCCTTCAAACTACTGCCAAAAATCGGTGCCGTCGTAGCCAAGGACGAAGACAGTTATCGTTATCTGGCCGAGTCCATCCGCATGCATCCCAAGCAGGATGAGCTGAAACACATGATGGAAAACGCCGGCCTGGAACGCTGCGAGTATTTCAATATGACCCAAGGTATCGTGGCGGTACACCGGGGCTATAAGTTTTAAGCATCCTGCTCGCCGATCTGACAACGGAGGATAGCCCATGGCTCTGAAACAGTCCCAGCATTACATCAGTGCAACCGACTATTTGGCCGGCGAGATGATCAGCGACATCAAGCATGAATTGATCGATGGCGAAGTTTACGCGATGGCTGGCGCCAGCCGTAACCACAATTTATTGGTCAGCAATATTGCGCGGATAGTTGGCAATCATTTACAAGACAGTCCCTGCGCCACCTTTTCGTCCGATTTAAAAATCAAAGCTGCGGCGAATTTTTTTTACCCCGATGTGATGGTGGTCTGCGCCGATGAAAACGGCGACGAGTACTACACCGAAAAGCCGAGCATTATCGTTGAAGTACTCTCCAAAGCCACGCGCCGCCTCGACAAGACCGTCAAGCTCAATGCTTACAAAGCCTTGCCCAGTTTGCAGGAGTACGTATTGATCGAACAAGATCATGTCGAAGTGGAAGTATTCAAACGCTCGGCGAATTGGTCGTCGGCGCATTATTTTCTCGGCGACAGCCTCACCCTGGAATCTATAGACTTAACCGTGACAGTCAACGATTTATACCAACGCGTCAATAACGAAGACATGCAAGAGTTTCTGCAACAACAGCAAGTACAGGCAAGTGATGTCGAGCAGCGTTAAGTCCTTATTTATCGCCGCGCTGGAAACCGCGCTGAATCGTTATTTGGCGCTAGACGATCACATCGAGCAATATCTAACGCCCATGGCCGGCAAAGTCATCGCCCTGCATGTGACGTCCTTCGACAGCAGCCTGTATCTTTGCCCTACTGCGCAAAGCATACAAATTCTGGAGAGTTATCCGGGCAGCGTCGATGCCACACTCAGCGGTTCGTTGTCGGCATTCGGCTTGATGGGTTTAAGCGCCACGCCGATGCGCTCGCTGTTTAAAGGCGAAGTTCGTATCGACGGCGACACCCAAGTCGCGCGCCGCCTGCAACGCCTGTTTGAAAAACTGGACATCAATCTGGAAAGCAAAATCGCCCGTTATACCGGCGATGCCTTTGCCCAACGCTTGGGCCAGTTGTTCCGCGGCAGCCGCGACTGGACGCAGCACACCTTGACCACCTTTCGCTTAAACCTGGAAGAATTCCTGCAAGAAGAAACTCGCGAGCTCCCGGCTAAATCGGAAGCCGAGTTATTTTTCCGCGACATCGACACCTGCCGCAGCGACTGCGACCGCCTCGATGCCCGCCTAGATCGTCTGGAAGCCTCACTCCAATCAACATCCGCGCCTCAATAACAAGGACCTGCACCGTGATTCGCCCGAAAATTCTGATGCGCCTCATCCACATCAACTGGGTGATGATGTACCACGGCCTGGATGAAATTGTTTTAAAAACCCATCTACTCCGCCCCATCCGCTATATCGCTTTCTTGTCGCCAAACTACTGGACCAGCAAAGCCCGCGAACCGCGCGGTGCGCGCATCCGTAAAACCCTGGAAGACCTGGGACCGATTTACGTCAAATTCGGCCAGACCCTGTCCACCCGCAAGGATTTGCTGCCGGAAGACATCGCCGAAGAGCTGGTCAAACTGCAAGATAAGGTGCCGCCGTTTTCCGCGGAAACTGCGCGCAAGATCATCGAACAGCAACTGGGGCAATCGATAGAAGAAGCCTTTGCCGAATTCGATCCGCAACCGCTGGCCTCGGCATCGGTCGCGCAAGTGCATACCGCTACGCTGAACAGCGGCGAAAAAGTCATCGTTAAAGTCTTGCGTCCAGACATCGAAGACAAAATCCATTCGGACGTCGGCTTGCTATACGAACTGGCGCGCTTGGCGGAACGCTTCTGGAGCGATGCCCGCCGGCTGCGGGCGATGGAAATCGTCGCCGAATTCGAAAAGACCATTCTCGACGAGCTGGATCTGGTACGCGAAGCCTCCAACGCCAGCGCCATCCGCGCCAATTTCAAGAACTCCGAGATGCTCTACATTCCGGAAATTCATTGGCCGCTGACCCGCCGCAAAGTCTTGGTGATGGAACGCATCTACGGCATCCCGGTCGGCGACATCGAGGCCTTGCGCAAAGGCAATGCCGATTTCAAAAAGCTGGCCGAGCGCGGCGTGGAAATCTTTTTCACCCAAGTATTCCGAGACAATTTTTTCCATGCCGACATGCATCCGGGCAATATTTTCGTGCAATTGCCGGACAAATACCTAGCGGTGGATTTTGGCATCGTCGGCAGCCTGTCCAGCTCCGACCAGCGTTATCTGGCCGAAAACTTCCTGGCCTTCTTCAACCACGACTACCGGAAAGTGGCGCAAATG
Organism: Methylomonas fluvii; assembly: GCF_014850975.1. GTDB lineage: Bacteria > Pseudomonadota > Gammaproteobacteria > Methylococcales > Methylomonadaceae > Methylomonas > Methylomonas fluvii. Next base: position 1,235,733 of record NZ_JACXST010000002.1, read on the forward strand.
CACATCGAATCCGGCTGGGTGCCGGCGACGACGCGGATCGAAGAATTCGAAGCGGCAATCCGCAGCGTCTGCGAACCGATTTTTGAAAAACCGCTGAAAGACATTTCCTTTGGCTTGTTGCTGCTAAGACTGTTCCAAACCGCCCGCCGCTTCGACATGGTGGTGCAACCTCAGCTGGTGTTGCTGCAAAAAACCCTGCTCAACATCGAAGGATTGGGTCGCCAGCTTTACCCCGACCTGGACTTGTGGCAAACCGCCAAACCCTTCCTGGAAAACTGGTTCAAAGAGCGCATCGGTCCCAGTAAAAAAATCAAGGAGTTATTCGCCAAACTCCCGGAAATCACCGAGCAAATCCCGGAAGTCCCCGGCCTGGTATTTCAAGCCCTGCAAAGCGCCGCGCACATGCAACAGCAACTTCAGCAGCAGCAAAAAGACATGCTGGAGCTACGCAAGCAACTGAAGCGTAACAATACCCGCACGTTGCGGGCTATTCTCAGTGCGGCGGTGTTGATTGCGGCGGCGATAGTGATGCAGTCGCCGTTGTTGGGGGGTTGAGTGGCTGGTTTTTCCTGCGAAGCAGAATACGACCGGCTATTTACAGTAACTAGGAGGATAGATAGAAGGAAATACACTTTTTGTAACATAGCCTTATTGGATCGAGATGTGATTCATGATAGATATGCAGTTAAACATCTAATTACTAGTTAGGCCTCGCAAAACACATGCAAGAGTTCGCCGTACTACTTCAAGCTCTGGCCGCCTTACTTTGGCCGGTTTTCGCCTTTACTACGCTCTTCGTCTTCAAGAAGCAGCTGGCAAATCTTCTTACGCGCCTTAAGAAGGGAAAACTACTCGGCCAAGAAATCGAGTTGAACGAATCGCTTGAAAAGCTTCAGCAGGCTGCCCAGGACGCACAGGTAGAAGTCGCAGCTTTGCCGCAGCCAAGCCCGCCACCTAAGTCCGAGGCTGAAAGTATCCAGGATCAGAACATCGCGCAGAGGATCATTGGCGAGGCAGCGATTTCTCCAAAGGCTGCCCTGATTAGCCTCGCGGCTGAGCTTGAACGTCTAGCGCGCGAGGTGCTCGCGACAACCGGACACTTGCGAGGACGGAGATTCGTGCCAATTCAGCAGGCAATCGCAGAGGTTCATCAGTCCTATGGCCTCGCAGCGCACGTGCCGAGTTCACTTCATCACTTCTGGGATGTCCGCAATCGCCTCATTCACAAAAATGAAGGCACGAATGAAGACATCCTTCGCGCCATAGATTCTGGAATATCCATTCTTCGTGCACTTCAAGCTATGCCGCGCGAAGTGAACGTTGTTCATGATCCGAACGTTCCCGTGTTCTCAGATCAAGCCCTCACGACCCCGATCACAAATGTGCATGGTGTGCTGCTTGAAACACACTCGGCCGGTGGAGTTTCAAAGACCTTTCGAATCTACCCCTCTTCGCAAAGCCACTTCGCGAAGGGAAAGCAAGTCTCGTGGGAATGGAACATGTCTTTGGTAGTTGGCCAAGCTTGGTATCGAGACCCGACGACAGGCGAGAGTAAAGAGGCCTGGTCGAGCTCCGCGGAGTTCATTGGCCGGCACCTAGACGAGCTTTAAGCCGCGGTGGGCACGGTTTTTTGTGCCCACACGATCAATAGGCTTTCGTGTTTTGTGTCGCTAAGGCGACGGCTTATTTTAATGTCGGGTCTCGGCCCGACAGCCGAGATACTTTTCTTTGCTTGTCCAAAGAAAAGTACCCAAAAGAAAAGACACCCGGATGCCGCTTGTTTCCTGCGCTCCTCGCTTTTGAACGGGGGTTGCCGAAAGGGGCTTCCTGCCCCTTCGCCAACGCGCCGCATCCCTGCGGCGCCCCTACGGGCTGATCCGTTCAAAAGCTCCGGTGCTCGGCGCGGCATACGGGGAGAAAACCATCCCGATTTTCGGTAGGCCTCTTTAGGTCCGAATAGCGATAGCATATTCGGACCCATGTTTTACAAAACCATTCCCTCGATTATGCTTCACTGTTCGGACGCATGTTGGCAATGCCTTAATCACTTTGGGCATGTGCTGCCTCGAAAATGGTCCAAACGACATTTCAAATACCTCCCGTTCCTCCGAATACGCTTCGCTATTCGCAGCTACACCATCATTCATCTAAATCCAAAAGAACCGTCAAAGCACTGAGCTCGCGACGGTTTTTCCCCGTATGCCGCGCCGAGCACCGGAGCTTTTGGTGGGAATAGCCCGAAGGGGTGCGGCAGGGATGCCGCACGTTGGCGAAGGGGCAGGAAGCCCCTTTCGCCAACCCCCACCAAAAGCTTCGGCGCGCAGGAAACAAGTGGCATCCGGGTGGCGTTTCTTTTGGTGACTTTTCTTTGGCCAAACAAAGAAAAGTTACTCGGCTGTCGGGCCGAGACCCGACATTAAAACAACCGTCGCGTTAGCGACACCTATGACCAAGCTTTACAAATCGCCCCCCAATTACGATCGCCAATCACAGTTACCAGTGGAGTTGCACAGACTTTTAAGTGCAATTTCCCCCAGTTTGAATTAGCATCGTCCGACCATTTTCTTGAAGCGCCAGAACCTTGTACCAGCAATACTTCAATTTCAGCGAATTGCCTTTCTCGATCTCGCCTGATCCGCATTTCATGTTCATGAGCGAGCGGCATCAGGAAGGCTTGGCGCATTTGCTGTATGGCATTAATCAGGGCGGAGGGTTTGTCGCTTTGACGGGCGAGGTGGGCACCGGCAAGACCACGCTGTGCCATTGCTTGCTGCAGCAATTGCCGGACAATGTGGATATTGCCTTAATTTTGAACCCTAAATTAACGGCACAGGAATTACTGGCGACGATCTGCGACGAATTGGGCATCAGCCATGCCGATTTCGCGGCGAAACAGCTAATCGACGCCATCAATCAATACCTGCTGGTCGCTTACTCGCAAGGCCGGCGCACGGTGTTGTTGATCGACGAAGCGCAGAACCTTAGCTTGGATGTGTTGGAACAAATTCGCCTGCTGACCAATCTGGAAACCAGCAAAGCCAAGCTGTTACAGATCATCTTGGTCGGGCAGCCGGAACTGAATGCGCTGCTGGGCCGCCAAGATTTGCGCCAACTCAATCAGCGCATCACCGCCCGCTATCATTTGCTCCCTTTGTCATTGGACGAAACCCGGGCTTATATCCGCCATCGCTTGCGGGTCTGCAAGGGCAACCATCGCCTGTTCAATCCTGCTGCCATCCGCAAGATTTACCAGTATTCGCAAGGCGTGCCGCGCTTGATCAACATTCTGTGCGACCGGGCCTTGTTGGGCGCTTACGCCACCAATGCGCGGGAAATTAACCCCGCGATCATTCGTCGGGCGGCGCAGGAAGTGTTGGGGTCGATAAAAACCAAACGTCGCTGGTATAGCGCAACCGCCGCGATTTTGGCGGTCGGCGCGTGGGCGGGACTGCAGATTTGGTCTCCGCCGATGCCCGTTGTCGAACCGGCCAAACCGGCTGTTACCCAACCAGCCGTGCTGCCGATACCGGCTATCCCCGTCGCCAAGCCGGTCAGTTTTGCCGATCAGTTGGATCAGGCCGGCCTCAGCTTTCCCGAAGCGGTGACCGAGTCGCTGAAAACATGGAATCTTTCCATACCCCCAGGCCGAACAGCGGATTGTGCGACGGTAGCGGCTCTGGGTTTGAATTGCTTATTCGGCAAGGGCAATTGGCAAGAACTGCTGACCTTAAACCGGCCGGCGATTCTGGCTTTTTCCGGCCCGACCGGAAGCAAACGCTATGTGTTATTGACAGGCATTGACCAGGATTCGGCGATCATCCGTTTGAAGGATACCGTCAACATCCCGCTCGCGGAGCTTTTAACCCTCTGGGACGGCAATTATTTGCTGCTGTGGCAGCCGCCGCATCCGGGGATCACGGAAATAGCTCCGCCGCAGCAATCCGCAGCAGTGCTTTGGCTGCGTAAACAGCTGGGTAAAATCACCGGCAAACCAGCCGGCGACATGACCTCCCAAGTGTTCGATGAAACGCTGAAAGCCGAGTTGCTTGCTTTCCAACACCGGCAACATCTAACGCCCGACGGCATAGCCGGCGCCCGCACCCTGATCCATCTGGATAATCAAAGCGGCGGCTCTGCTGCGCCTCATTTGGCAATCACCACTCGCTAGGCTTGTTGATATGTCTTACATCTTGAATGCATTGCGCAAATCCGAACGAGAACGCCAAGCCATGCAGCCCGACACGGTGACCAGTCGCATCGCTATCGAGCAAACGCCGGCACGACATGGCCTGACCAAGATCATCGTTGCGCTGGTCCTGTTGAATTTGGCGATTCTGGTCTATTTTCTGGGCATCGCCCCGCAGACACCTGCAGACAAAGCCCAGCCCCTCACCAATATCGCAGAACCCGCGCCACTGCCGGCGAAAACCAACCCGCCGATTCCGGCCAGCAACCCGCCGACACCGGCTAGGATGTCTCCCGCGCCCAAAATTGAGCCGCCGCGCAACCAAGCGCCGGCAGCTGAAAAACTTGCATCCAATACCAAACAAGCAATAGAACGGGTTAAACCGACGGTTGCGCCGCAGCCGCAACCGGTCAAGCCTATGCCAGCGGCAATCGCCGAAACAGCGCCAGCCAGCAAGCCGATTACTGAGCCTGAACCACGCTCCAGCATCGCTCTACAATCACACGCGGAAGCCGGCGAAGCTGCGGCCAAAAAACCGGAACTCGTCAAAACCCAGCCAGCGCAGAACAACTTGCCCACATTACAAGACTTGCCGCCGGAGGTGCGAATATCGTTGCCGAGTCTGCCGATTAATGTGTTTAGCTATTCATCAACACCGGCGGAGCGTTTCGTGATGATAGACATGATCAAATACGTACCCGGCCAAACCATCAAAGACCAGTTGGAACTGAAGGAAATAGCGGAGGACGGGATCATCGTCCGCTATCAGGGCCGGGTGTTCAAAATCAAACGCTAATAGCAGTTGGCGGAACGCCTATCGGCTTCCGCCCAGCCCATTGGAATTTGTTGCCGCCAAGCTCAAAAACTATATTTGGCTGAAAACTGCACCCGCTGTAACACACCATCCCGGCCATCTATCAATTCGCGCGTCGCATAAGTATATTCCACACCAAACATGGCCTGGCTGACCGGGCTCCAGAGCAAATTGGCATGCACGGACTGCACTTGGCGGCTCAGCACCGTATTCGCGTAACTGGGGTAATCCGCCTGCGCAAAACCATAGGTGACATTCGACCGCCATTGCTTATCCCACCAATGCTGATAAGACAACATGCCGCCGTAGGCATTGACCAGCTCGATAGCGCCGTGTTGATCGAGCGCCGCGTCGGCGAAGGTGTTATTGGTAGACACGTAGCGCCCGTCACCTTTGCCGTAATGCGCCATAAAGCGCATATTATCCAAACCGAAGGTACTTATCCGTCCGGCCAAATTAACCCCGCCACCCCACTCCGCTTGTCGATAACCGGTCGTGCCATTGGTATAGCGCAACTGTCTGCCGACTGCCGCCAAAGACACATTGCCCCAATCCGGATTTAGGTTAAGCCTAGCTATCATGTCTGGATAGCGATCGGCGTTGGGCGTCGTGTAATAAGCCGCATCCAGATTGGGATTAGCGCTTTTACTGGAAGAAGTCTCCAGCGCGGAATCGACCCATAAACGACTGCGCGGCGCCTCCAATGCCACTTGCCACTCCATCGGCGTATCCAGCCAATTAAACGGCTCGCTCCAGCGCACCAAAGGATCGCGCAGACTGCTGACAGCGCCAGCAGAGCCACCCACATCCAAAGTATCCGGCAATGCGGATACATTGAGAAAGGTGGTCCAGGTTTGTCCGGCCAGAAAATGACCAATCGAGCCATAGGCGTGGCGCAAACGCGGCGTGTAAGTGTAGGTTGCCGGATCACCGTAAAAGTCAAACTCGATATAGGTGTTGATGTCGCCCCAGTCACTAGTCGGCGTAAACGATTTGAACCACAAGCGGCTTTCTTTGCCGTGAAAGGTAATTTGCCCACGTTCACCGGCCGCACCCACCGGGATTTGCGCCATCGCCAACTGCTGATCGCCCAGCCTGTCCCGCCCGGCGCTGACGCTGTTAAACAAGGTATCCATTTTCACAAATCCGCCCAAACCCACCGACGTGTCGGTGCCGGGAATTTTAAACGTGCCTTTCACATCGCCAACCGTCACCACCGGTTTCTCTTTGGCTTTATCGCTCACCGAAGCGGAGCCGGTGCCCCCCGTCGCTACCGTTGTCGGTGACGCCGCCGCTTGCACCGTATTGCTGACCGGAGCCTTGCCGGCGGCAACTTGCTCGGCGCGGACATGCTGTAACTCCTGCTCAAGCTGTTCAATCCTGGAATTGGAACGCTCAACCTGACTCTGCAATTGAGTGACTTGCTGACTCAAGGCTTTCAGCAAAGCCTTGATGTCTTCGTCGGCAGCTTGCGCGGGATTGACTATCCAACAGCACGGCAACATGAGACATAGTTGTAGAAATTTGCTCATCCTCTAGCTCCCCAGTTTTCTGAATAAGGCATGACAAGAGGTACAGGTGGTGTTGATTTCATGCAAGCTATCCGGAATGGCGTCTATATGATTTTGCTCGGCAAGCTGCTGCAATTGGCGCATCTCTTCGCGCAGCTTGCCGGCCAAGGCCAGAAACGTGGTTTGTTCGGCCGCGTTTAACTGCAAACCGGGCATACGGGCAATCATGATCTCGACAGTAGCCGCCAAATCCCGCGCTGCTTCGCCGATTTGCCGTGAATATTTACGGCGCTCCACGTCTAGTTGCTGTTCGGTCATAAACCGCTCCTGCATCAGGCTATTCATCCGGTCCATCAATTCATGCAAGCGCTTGTCCCGCACCGCATGCAAGGCCGGCTGGCCGGTTTGGCGGCGCCCACCCTCCAAATTCGCATACTGATTATTTTGGCTACAAGCGCTCAACATCAATAGTATTGCGGCTAGATACAGGGTTTTCATGCGTTGCGCTCCGATTCGATCAATCTGAAAGATGCAGCGCTCAGCCGCATCATGGCCTAGCTTAAGTTTACCCGATTCCTGTAAGGATATTTTTTCAGCCGCCATCTAGGGTAGCGTTCGCAGTTTAGGTATCATGCTGCTTCCGTTCTTCCGACAGGATCCCGCCTATGTCACTTTTCGATTCGCTGTCCCAGCACACGGTATTGTTGCCGGATGAACTGCGGACCTTGGCCTCCGACTTTTGCACGCAGCTCGACGAAAAGCTTAGCCCGGAGCAACGCCACGTTTTCGACAACGCCGTATTTTCCGCCTCGGTGCTAAAAGTCTGTGTTTGCAGCCAATTTATCAGCGAAAGCTGGCTGCGCCATCCCGATCTGATTCCGGATCTGGTGACATCCACCGATCTATTCGCCCCTCTGCGCCGCGCCGATTATGCCGCCGCATTGCAACAGAGCGGCAATGCCGACGGCGAACCTGCCCTGGCCAGGCAATTACGCATATTCCGCCGCCGGGAGATGATCAGAATCGCCTGGCGCGACCTGGCCGGCTGGTCCGATCTGGACGAAACGCTGTCGGATTTAACCGCCTTGGCCGAGACCTGCATCCAAACCGCGCTGGATTTTTTATACCGGCAGGCGTGCATGCGCTGGGGCACACCGACGCTGGCCGACGGCACACCCTTTAATATCGTGGTGCTGGGCATGGGCAAACTCGGCGCCTGGGAGCTGAATTATTCCTCCGACATCGACTTGATTTTTGCTTACGCCGAGGATGGCGTCCTCACCGAGAAAAAAGAAATCAGTTACGGCGAGTTCTTCACCCGCATCTGCCGTTCCTTGGTGAAAATGCTGGACGAAATCACGGTGGACGGTTTTGTGTTCCGCACCGACGTGCGCTTGCGGCCATTTGGCGACAGCGGCCCGTTGATCATGAATTTCGACGGCATGGAGCATTACTACCTGACCCAAGCCAGGGAATGGGAACGCTATGCCATGATCAAGGCCCGGCAAGTAGCCGGCGACTTCAATACCGGCAAACACCTGGCCGCGTTAATCAAACCGTTTGTGTATCGCCGCTATCTGGATTACGGCGCGTTTGAGGAACTGCGCTCGTTAAAATTCCAAATTGCCCAGGAACTGAAACGCCGCGACCGCGCCGACAATGTCAAACTCGGCCCCGGCGGCATCCGTGAGGTAGAGTTCATCGGCCAAGCCTTTCAATTAATCCGCGGCGGCCAGGACATCGCCTTGCAGCAACGTGAAATCCAAACCATCCTCAGCGTGCTAGAGGAGTTGGGGTTGATGATGGTCGAGGATGTGGCGAGCTTAGAATTTGCCTACCGGTTTTTGCGGCGCGTGGAAAACCACATCCAGCAATACCAGGACAAACAAACCCACGACCTCCCCGCTAATCCGCTGGTGCAACAAATTCTGGCCTATTCGCTGGACTTTGAGGATTGGAGCGCGTTCAAAGCCGAACTGGACCAGGTGCGCGAATCGGTGCAGGACATTTTCGAGCAGGTGTTTTCGCTCAGCGAACAGGACAACAAACAACAAAGCGCGCGCTTGATCTGGACCAGCCCCGCCGATAACGAACTAGCGCTGGAAGCCCTAGCCGACTATGGCTTTGCCGATCCGCTGAACACCCAAAAAGCCCTCGTCGATTTTAAAGAATCCCATGCAATTAAACGCATGACCAGCAAGGGCGCCGGGGTGTTGGACCGGTTAATCCCGCAACTGATAGAACAAGTGGCAAACAGCGAAAAAAGCGATGCGACCTTGCTGCGCATTCTGGATTTATTCGAAGCCGTGGCCGGCCGCAACGTGTATCTGGCCTTGCTGGCCGAAAATCCGGACGCGCTGAATCAGCTGATCAAACTGGCCGCAGCCAGTCCGTGGATTTGCGAATATCTGTCGCTGTATCCGATTTTGTTCGACGAATTGCTGGATACCCGTTCGCTGTACGACCCGCTGCAAAAGCAGGCCTTGCGCGAGGACTTGCAGCGCGAACTGGCCCGCGTCGATACCCAGGACAGCGAACAACTGATGATTGCGCTGCGCCAGTTCAAGCATCTGAACGTGTTGCGGGTGGCCGCCGCCGACATCATGGGCGTGATACCGGTGATGATCGTCAGCGATTACCTGACCTGGACGGCCGAAGCCATTCTGGAGCAGGTGTTGCAATGCGCCTGGCATATGCTGGACAGCAAGCATGGCCACCCGCCCGGCACCGGCCCCGATCCGCAAAACTTTGCGATCATTGCCTTCGGTAAATTCGGCGGCATCGAACTGGGCTATGGCTCCGATCTGGATTTGGTATTTTTATACGCCTGCGCCGACGGCGATGCGCAAACCAACGGCGAAAAACCGATCAATTCCGGCCAGTTTTATTTACGCCTGGGCCAAAAAATCCGCCACATTCTGGATACCAAAATGCTGTCCGGCATCCTCTACGAAGCGGACTTACGCTTGCGGCCCAACGGCGATTCCGGTTTGCTGGTCACTCACATAGACCATTACGAAGCCTATTTAAAAAACGAAGCCTGGACCTGGGAACACCAAGCCTTGGTACGCGGCCGTTTCGTGGCCGGCGACGAAAACTTAAAACACAGCTACGAAGCGATTCGCGGCCGGATTTTAGCCTTACCGCGAGACCGCGAAGAACTGAAAACCCAAGTGCGGGAGATGCGCGAAAAAATGCGCGACAACCTGGCCCCCAAAGACCGGTCGGTATTCGATCTGAAACAAAGCCAGGGCGGCATCGCCGACATCGAGTTTATCGTCCAGTTCGGCGTACTCGCCGAAACCGCGCAGCAGCCCAGTCTGGCGACTTACACCGACAACGTCCGCCTGCTGGAAGGTCTGCAGCAGCACGGTTTTATCTCGCCAGCCGATGCCGCCTTGCTAAAACAAGCCTATTGCGCCTACCGCGATTACGGCCATCATCAAGTGTTGCAAGGCCTGAGCGCCACCGCGCACGGCGACGAGTTTCAAGAACTGCGCAAGGAAGTGGAGCGGATTTGGCAGCAGTTTATGCTCTGAATTTTGACCTAAAAAATGTAGACAGCGAATTTATCGCCCTAAACTCTAACATCTGGAGCAATTTATGAAAATTTGCTTACTGCTGTGTTTGGCAGCGTTCTCGACCGGCCTGGCCGCCAACGGCAAACCCGGCAAGTTTGACGCTTATGTACTGGCCTTATCCTGGTCGCCCACCTATTGCGAGGAACAGCCCAAAGACCGCGAACAGTGCGGCAAGAAACTGGGTTTGGTGCTGCATGGTCTATGGCCGCAATACAGCGTCGGCTATCCAAGCTTTTGCACCAAGGAAGCCTACGCGCCTAGCCAAGCCCAAGCGTTTCCGGAGCTTTATCCGTCCGAATTTCTATTCGAACACGAATGGGAAAAACACGGCACCTGCTCCGGCCTGACCCAAGCCGGCTATTTTCAATTATCGCAAGCACTGAAAAGCAAAGTCGCCATCCCGGAGGCCTATCAGCGGCCGCAAAAACCTTTCCGAACCACAGCGGACGGTTTGAAAAGCGACTTTACCGAGGCCAACCCCTGGCTGAAAGAGCAAGCCATCGCCCCCTTTTGTAGCGGCGGCGGACGGTTTTTCAAGGAAATATTCGTGTGTCTGGATAAGAACGGCGCGACCGCTAGTTGCAGCGCCGACGTGGTGAAAAGTGCGGCGAAATCTTGCGGGCAAAAGGATTTTTTGGTGCGGAATATTAAATAGCTGCGCTGGCTTACAGCGACTTCTTGACGCTTGCCAGCCTCGCAACCGAGGGTTAACAGACCTAAACTTGTCATCCACTCTATCTAAACGGAGACGGCCATGCGTAGCGAGATCAATATCAGCCCCAAGGGTTTGCAAGTCAGAGCGATTGCCGGCACCTACGTGGTGCTGTTGGCATTTACCTGCCCAAAAGCCTATTGCAGCGGCTTAAGCGGCTTTGGTATCCGCCGTGAAGATCATGAAAGCGGCGAAGTGACTTGGCTGCGCGGCTTAAAGCGCTTCGATCTACCCGGCGACGACGGTTACAGCGTCAGCAGCCGTCATCACCCGATCCAAAAATTCCATTGGGGTGACTACACCGCCAAGCCGGGGCGCAGTTACACCTACACCGTTCATGCCCTGACCGGCAAACCGGGCGCATTAGAGACTTTCGATTCGGTTGCCGTGCAAGTCAATAGCGAACAACCCGCCGCCATCGGCAGCCACGGTCATGCTGTGCATTTTAATCGTAGCGCGGCCGCCAGCCAGGCGTTTGCATCGCGCTTTCCACATTTACCGGCCGGCGAGATTGTCGATGAAAACGCCCGCCGCTGGCTGTCGCGCGGGCTGGAAGAAGCGCTGATCGCCTATATCGACGCAGCCAAAGCCAAACAGGGCTTACATTTATTTTTGTACGAATTTGCCAAAGACGCGTTTTTCGAGGCTTTAAAACGCGCCAAGCTACGCAAGGTTAAATTGGAAATTCTTTACGACGGCTTGCTGGACGCCAAAGGCGACGGCCCCTCGCTGGAGGCGCTACCGCAGATCAAAAAATACGGTTTAAAAAGCGTCTGCAAAGCCCGCACCGGTGCCGGCTTGAATATCTCGCATAACAAATTCATCGTACTGAGCAACGGTAAAGGCAAGCCGCTGTCGGTATGGACCGGCTCGACCAATTTCACCGATGGCGCGATTTACGGGCAATCCAACGTCGGCCACGTCATCAGCGATGCCGCAGTCGCCAAACAATATTTCGATTGGCATCAAGCCGTCTGGAAAAATCCGAGTTTGCCCGGCGCCGACTCACGGAAACTGGTGATGAGCTTAACCCAACCGCCGACCACGACCGCGGCCGGTTCGCATTTGGTGCTAAGCCCGCGCAAATCCACCGAAGCCGTCAGCGCATGCGCGGAATGGGTAACGGCAAGCAAACGCCTGATCTGTTTTACCGCGCCGTTTGCCATGCACGACGACCTGGAAGCGGCCCTGGCCGCAGCGCCGGCTCACGTCTTGGGCTTATTGAACACTCGCAACGTCGTCGGTAAAGCCTTGCACGACGCGCCCAACACCCAATTGGCAGCCAGTGCCGCCATAGATGAAAAATCCATTTTGGAACAATGGCAAGGCCGACTGCTGGCCGAATCCAAACATCATTCCGGTGTGCATGTGCATACCAAAATCCTGCTGGTAGATCCGCTCTCCGACAAGCCCTTGGTCGTCACCGGCTCGGCCAACTTCAGCACCAATTCCTGCCGTTACAACGACGAAAACCAGCTATTCATCATCGGCGATACTGCTGTCGCCGATGTCTATTTGGGCGAGTTCATGCGTATGTTCGATCATTACTATTTTCGCGACTATGTCAGCTGGACTGCCAAGCAAAAGAAAACCGATCCCAAGGCCGGCTTTCTGGACGCTACCGATCAATGGGCTTTGCGTTTTTTCGACGGCGGCGAGCGCGAGGCGGCGAGGTTGGCGTTTTTTGGTTGAGTTGGAAACGTACGTAGCGAACCAATGGGTTGGAAGTGTTGGTTTCAGTTCGGCCAATACCGGTCGGACGAGATTTATTTCTGAATGCCTGGTAAGTGCATGATTAGCTCTCCTTGCGGAGTAGTCGTATACGTTCCAATACAAATTGGGAACTTTGCTCAGCGGGAAATCTTGCCATGTCGACGTACCCATCATGCGCAAAGACTCCAGGGATAGAAGCATCATCCGCTCTAAAAAACATGACGGTTTCATCGCTACGGCTATTGATAAAACTTCGCACAGCTCGCCATTCTATGCCGCACCACATCTTCGTCTCGTAGTCCTTTGAAAGAAACACAACAATAAGGTCCGAATTTTTCAGATAGACGGTCTGAAGCAAGGTATCGAGGTTGGGACGTGCAAGCTGAGCTACAAAATCGTTATCGTAAAATACCGACCCTGGAGGAAGAGTCGCCTTAATAGCATTTGAAACTTGCTCAACGTATTCGCGCAGTTCACCTGGAAACGAAAATGCAACCTTGAACTTCATTTCCTCCAGCCGACCGACAGGCGCACCCTCGTTAGCCAGAGCTGGTGACACCAATCCATTAGTGCTGAGTAATCCAAGTAGATCAACCCTTTTTAATGCCCAATGAGTCCTGTACTGCTCACCCCGAAACTCATCAATTTGCAGCTGACTCGCAAGCTCCTTTATTCTTTCTCCTGGAACAGGATCGATATCTTGATCAAATTCATACTCGATATATATAGAATTCCCGCGTTCTTTTATGTCTCTTATATATCCAACAAGCGCAGTCTTCTCATATTGCTCGTAAAGAAATAATGCGGGATATGATTTGAGATCAGCAACCACTTTTGTTGATAGGTCGCCATGAGCATCGCGCATGCTCTCAACCGTATACTCAAGAAACCTGCTTCTAGGGAACTCGTAGGCGGGCAAATCCCAGGCGGTGTCATTCCCACTAACTAAAAGGTTGTACATAGTTCTCCATCAGAGCTAACAATGAATTAGATGATTACATCATATCTTTCGAAAAAATGATCTTCACGAAGTAACTGGGACCGTTATAGTTCCTAATTGCAGTCATTCAATCAGATGTAGTGAAAGTCCGTAACCGTTCGACTGCGTCTACTTCCCTACTCCCTCGACACCAACCAAAATCCGATACCCCATCTTTACCAAGCTTTACCTTCCCAGTATTGCCAAGCCCGATACCAAAGCATAAACTCCCCGCAGACTTGGCGGGCGGCTGGAGCTAGCGTTCCGGCATCCCACCAAGCCATATCCTGCTATCCGCTGTCGAAGCCATCGCCACTACTGCCGGTCGGGAAACTATCCGTCATCCTCAAGTAGACATACATTATTGCCATGCCGCAATCGCTCGATTCCTCCCCAAACCGCCGGCGTCTGCGCTGGCTTGCCCTATTTTTAATTGCTATCGCGGTCGCCGTCGGCGGCTGGTATTTTGCCAAGCAACCGAAACGCGCCGATCAAGCCAAAGCCGATACGGTAGAAGTGACGCTGGGCGATCTGGAAGAAAACGTCACCGCCCAAGGCAAGCTGGAGCCCAAGGAATACGTGGATGTCGGCGCCCAGGTCACCGGCCAGTTGCAAAAGATTTACGTCAAGATCGGCGATAACGTCCAGGCCGGCGAATTGCTGGCGCAGATCGACCCACGCATTTACGCGGCCCGCGTTGCTGCCGACGAGGCCAATATCAAAAACTTGCAGGCGCAACAGGCCGGCCAGCAAGCGCAAGTGGTGTTTGCCCAGCAACAATACGACCGCAACCGCGAGTTGCTGCAAAGTAAAGGTATCAGCGTTCAGGACTTTCAAAACAGCGAGTTCACCTTAAAAAACGCCAAAGCCACCGCCGAGTCGCTGCAAGCGCAGATCGAGCAAGTGCAATCGACTTTAAACGGTGACAAAACCAATCTGGGTTTCACCAAAATCTTCGCCTCGATGGACGGCACCATGGTCGATCAAAAGGCCCGCGAAGGCCAGACTTTGAACGCCAACCAAACCACCCCAACCATTCTGCAACTGGCCAAACTGGATACGATGACAGTGCGCGCTCAAGTCGCGGAGGCCGACGTGATGCGCTTGCGTTCCGACATGCCGGTGTATTTCACCACGCTGGGCTCCGGCGAGCGGCGTTGGCAAGGCACGGTGCGGCAGATTTTGCCGACGCCGGAAGTGATCAGTAACGTGGTGCTGTACAACGTGCTGGTCGATGTCGATAACCGCGACCGGCAACTGATGACCGGCATGAGCACCCAGATGTTTTTTGTGCTGGGCAAGGCCGAGCAAGTGCCGCTGATTCCTGTGAACACATTGGGCCCACGTCAGCGTAAGGAAGATCAAGGAAACGGCCATGCTTATCAAGTGAAAGTCGTTACAGAACGAGGCGTGCAAGACAAAGTTGTGCAAATTGGTTTAAGAACCCGCCGTTTTGCCCAAGTGCTGGATGGCCTGGCCGTCGGCGACAAACTACAAATCAACGCCGGCATGGACGATAAGGCCAAAAGCCGCAAAAACAATCAAGGCTACCCCGGCGCCGGAGTACCCAGACTATGAGCGTCCTACCCCTGCTGCAACTTGAGCATATTCAACGCTTTTACCCCAACGGCGACGCCATCGTCCGCGCGCTGGACGACGTCTCGCTGAGCATTTGGCCAGGCGAATTTGTGGCCATCATCGGCCAGTCCGGTTCCGGCAAATCGACATTAATGAACCTGATCGGCTGCCTGGACAAAGCCGATGTCGGCAGCTACCAAGTGCTGGGGCAAAATGTCGCAGATTTAGACCCGGACCAACTGGCTGAGCTGCGCCGGGAAAGCTTTGGCTTTGTTTTCCAACGCTACAACCTGTTGAATACCGCGACCGCCGCCGAAAATGTGGAGATTCCGGCCTTGTACGCCGGTCTGCCCAAAGCCGAGCGCCAGCAACGCGCCTTGCAATTACTAGGCAAGTTGGGCTTGGCTGAGCGTAGCGGCCATAAACCCATGCAACTGTCCGGCGGCCAACAGCAACGGGTTGCCATTGCCCGCGCCTTGATGAACGATCCACCGGTCATCCTGGCCGACGAACCCACCGGCGCTCTGGACAGCCAAAGCGGCACAGAAGTGATGGCCTTATTGAAAGCCTTGCATCAGGAAGGCCGCACCATTTTATTGATCACCCACGACGACAAAGTCGCCGCCCACGCCCAGCGTGTCATTCACATCGCCGATGGCAAAATCGTCAGCGACGGCATCGCCAATCAAAGCGGACAGCGATTGCCCCCGCCCCAGCACCGTGGCATCGGCGCGGCTGGGTTGCTCGCCGAACTGGGCGAAGCCGCCAAAACCGCGCTGCGTTCATTACGCGCCAATTTATTTCGTACCGCCCTCACCTTGCTGGGCATTGTGATCGGCGTCGCCGCGGTGGTGACGATGCTGGCGGTCGGCCAGGGCAGCCAGGAAAAAGTGCTGGATCAGATGCGGGCGATGGGCACCAACACCTTGTCCATTCGCCCCGGCCTGACCGGCTTTCGCGGCGGCGACGTGGCGACGCTAACGCTGGCCGACGCCGACGCCATTGCCGAGCTGGACAATGTCGAATCGGCCTCGCCGGAACGCAACAGCCGTTTGACGGTGCGTTATGGTTCGATTGATTATTCAACCAGTGTGCAAGGCGTTGCGCCCAGCATGCCCTCGGTGCGCGACTGGCCGGTCGGCAGCGGCGACTTCTTCGACGAACGCGACCAACGCCGCTATGCGCCGGTGATGGTGCTGGGCGAAACGGTGCGCAAACTGCTGTTTGTGGAAGGCGAAGACCCTATCGGCCGCTTTGTGATGATAGGCAATATTCCGTTTGAAGTGATCGGCGTGATGTCACCCAAAGGCGCCGATGCGACGGGAAGCGACCGCGACGATGGTGTGTTCGTGCCGATCAGCACCGGTTTGATTCGGCTGTTTGGGCAGAAATATCTGGGCGGCATCGCCGTCAAGGTCCGCGATTTAAGCCAAATCGACGCTACTCAACAAGCCATCAGCGACTTGTTGATCGCCCGCCACCAGACCGAGGATTTTCGCATCCGCAACATGGCCTCCATCATCGAATCGGCCACCGAAACCCAAAATACCTTTACCCTGATGCTGGGCATCGTCGCCGCCATTTCCTTGCTGGTCGGCGGCATTGGCGTGATGAACATCATGCTGGTCAGCGTCACTGAGCGTACCCGGGAGATTGGTATCCGCATCGCCACCGGCGCCCGCCGCCGCGACATTTTGCTGCAATTTAATACAGAGGCCGCCGTGGTCTGCACCCTGGGCGGGCTGATGGGCGTATTGCTGGGCTTTGCCGCCGGCTATGTGCTGAAGTATTTTGACATGGCGGTATTGTTCTCGCCGCTACCGGCGATATTGGCCTTCTCCTGCGCCTTCGGCACCGGCTTGCTGTTTGGTTATTTACCGGCCCGCAAAGCTGCTCATCTGGACCCGGTCGTGGCCTTGGCGGCGGAATGAGGATGCATCATCCCGCTCGCTTGTTAATAGCCAGTTTGCTGAGCGTCTCGGCCGGCTGCAATTTACTGACCGAATACCAACGCCCCGTCGTGGAAACCCCTGCGCAATGGAGGGAGGCCGAACAAGCCAACACCACCAACATCAATCCGCAATGGTGGCAGGCGTTTGCCAGCGAACAGTTAAACCGGCTGATGGCCGACGCGCTAGCCTATAACAACGACTTGAACGCCGCCCGCCAGCGGATCGAACAAGCCCGCGCCCAGGCCCGCATCGCCGGTGCCGGACTGTGGCCAGCCGCGACCCTGAACGGCGATTTTACCGACACCCGCAACAACGCCAGCGACACCCAAAAAACCAGCGGTCAGTTGGACATTGCTTACGAAGTGGATTTGTGGGGCGCCAACCGAGCCCGGCGCGATGCCGGCAGCGCGCGGCTGCTCAGCCAGGTGTTCGCCCGCGATGCCTTACAATTGGTGGTGATGGCCGATGTCGGCCAGGCCTACTTCAATTTGCTGGCCATTATGGAGCGGCGGCAAATCGCCAGCGACTTTTTGGATACGGTTACTGCGATTTTGACCATCGTCGAAGCCCGGCAGCGGGCCGGCGCCGCTTACGAGCTGGAAGTGGCGCAGCAACGCACCGCCCAAGCCAACGCCCGCGCCAACCTTGATTTACTGACGCAACAGCAAAACCTGGCGGCAAACACCCTGGCTATTTTGCTGGGCCATCCGCCGCAACATCTAGTGCTGGCGCCAGCGCAATTCGCCACACTAAGCGTACCGGCAATCGCCGCAGAGCAACCGGCCTCGCTGTTGCAACGTCGGCCCGACATCGGCCAGTTAGAGATGGAGTTGATCGCCGCCAATGCCGACATCGCCGTGGCCCGTGCGGCGTTTTATCCCAAACTGCAACTCAGCCTGAGCAGCGTGCTATCCAATCCGCAACCGGCCGGCGTCGCGGCCAGTCTGGCGGCCGGCCTGACCCAACCTTTGTTCCAGGGCGGCCGCCTGGAAGGCGCCCTGGGCAACGCCCTGGCAACGAATGCCGAATTGGTGGAAAACTACCGGAAAACCGTATTGACCGCCTTCAAGGAAGTCGAAGACGCGGCCACCATCTACGCCAATTCCAGCCGCCGCCTGCAAGCCCTGCAACACGCCGCCGCCCAAGCCAAACTGGCCTACGACATCTCGCAAAACCGCTACCGGCTCGGCGCAGTCGATTACCAGGCCCTACTTAACACGCAAAGCAGCTACCTGACCACCGAAAACAGCCGGGTACAAGCCAGATTGGACGTGCTGGTCGCCCAAGTGCAGATGTATAAGGCGCTGGGGGGTGGTTGGGCGTTGAGTGAGCAGAATACGGATTTGTCGGCTGTGGGGCCGGGGCCATAACCAGATGGGAATGCGGCGCGATGCCCTCTGGTTATTTTGCCCTAAGGGGGTTACGGTTTAAAAGTCTTGAGGGAATGACTTTGCCGTTAGGCCACTGCATAATACGGTTGTCGAAAAGACTGGCATCCCGTGTTTGACGGATTTATCCAGGGAATTAGGATCGGCTAAATTTTGATAACAGATTGAAAAAACCATGATTTTTTTAAAAAAGGATTAGACCGCTGTTTGATGCAATGTTTTGCGTCATTTATGATGGCTAATTCTAGTTATGTTGCTTGAGGTTAAGTCATGACGTACTGTCTAGGATGGAAATATGGCGGTTCCGTCTATCTGATCGCAGATAGCGCTGCCACGGGATTTGCGCATCCGCATGCGGCACGTTCCAGCTTCGATGAATTACACGACAGCGTAAGAGGCGAATTCGTCCAAGAATCTTTGTTGAAGCTGGTTAGGCTTAGCGATAAGCGTGCTGCCACGTACTCTGGCGATGTGGCAATAGCCACCGATTTGCTTTCAATCCTGAAGCAGCGCTGCGAATACGGAGACAGTATTCAGATTGCCTTAACCTCGGCTGCAGCCAGCGTTGGTCCGTTCACTTCGGAAAGACCGGTTTCTCTTCTCATCGCTGAACATGGGGAGCAAGGGCCTAGCCTGAAGCTTTGGCACTCAGTTCAACCTGGCGACATTAGCGAAGTTGCTATCGGCGAAATTGGCAGTCTACAAACCTACCATTCGGATTTCGCAAAGACTGCTTTGTCGTTGCTGTGCAGAGGTAATATTGAAGAGAGGCGCCTGCTTCCAATCGTGAGCGCTGTCGTCCAGACATACGGGGTCCACGACAACCTCATTCAACAAAACATCGGTGGATTGATATTCGGCCTTCAGGTGTGTTCCGAGGGTGTTGTGTGGCAGGAAGACACCAATTACTTTCTGTATCCGGACACCATATCACCGCTGACATATGTATCGGCATTCGCCCGTGATGATGTCGTAGTTGTAAATTCGTCAGTAACCAATGCAACCAGTTGCTTTTCAAATTCAGTCAACACCGTAGAGATCTCCGAATGGTTTGGCAAATGGGATGGGTACATTCAATCTCATATCAACTCGAACAACTACAGATACTGGGTATTCATAAGTTCTGCAAGGAAGGTCATAACGATTGTTCGACTTGAGGATTTAACAGCGGACAATCAATATTTTTCACTCACATTCCAAGGAAATGGCAAGTTTGATTTGGGGATTAGCCCCACTCTTAGGGATGCGCTTCTCGCGCCTATTGACCCGCAGGGCCATGACGCCATTCCTTTTAGGTTGAAATTCCTTAATGGCAAACCAACTCGATAACGTGCGCGAAATCCTGGCGAAAATAGCCATGTAGATACCGTCTTAAAAGTCAACTGTGGAGAGCGTAATCGACCCGGTAAGGCTCACGAGTTTTCAAGACGCCAAAGCACAAATGCACGAGTTTGCGCATGGCGCCACCGAGAGCCGACATTTTTGATTTACCGCGTGCTTGCAAGCGCAAATAGAGTGCTTTGAGGTGCGGATTGTATTGAACGCCGACTACGGCAGCCATATAGAGGATGGCCCGCATACGGGCCGGCCCGGCTTTGGATAGTCTGGGTCGCCCTTGAATCGACGAACCGGACTGTCGCTCCACGGGCACCAACCCCAGGTAAGCGGCCAGTTGTTCGGCGGATTGAAAGCGATGATTGTGCATGACCGCTAACAAGTGATTGCTAACCTGGGGACCGACGCCGGGAATACTGATTAACAGCATCCGGTCCGCTTTCAGTTCAGGGTACTGATCGATATGGTCGTCGATGTCGATCTGGAGTTTAGCGAGTTGTGCTTCCAGGAAGGTAATAGAGTCGAGCAAGGACTGGTGAATCAGTGCCGGGGTATCGGTGGCCTGGGCTTTTTCGAGGCGGTTGCGCTCACGTTGCAAATCCTGGGCAATCGCTTCGCGGCGGGATAGCAGGGCTTGCAACGTGCGAGCTTCTGGGGTTGGAGGTGTCCAAGGCTTGGGATTCAACAACGCGCCGTAACGGGCCAACACCAGGCTATCAACGCCGTCGGTTTTGGTGCGCACACCCAGGCTGCGGCCAAAATCCTTGACCTGTGCCGGGTTCACGATAGACACCGTTACCCCTGCATCCGCTAAGGCTAAGGCGGCCTGCTCGTGGTAAACGCCCGTGCCTTCGAGAATGGCATGCAATTCTTGTGGACACACGCGTTGTTTGGCGCACCAAGTCAGCAGATCGTCGAAGCCCGTTTTGGAATTGGCAACGGATTTGGCGCGACGTTTATTGATGCAGGTGTCCAGCAACAGACTACAGTCGAGCTTGGCTTTAGAGA
Organism: Methylomonas fluvii; assembly: GCF_014850975.1. GTDB lineage: Bacteria > Pseudomonadota > Gammaproteobacteria > Methylococcales > Methylomonadaceae > Methylomonas > Methylomonas fluvii. Next base: position 1,256,490 of record NZ_JACXST010000002.1, read on the forward strand.
CATCGATACCGATAAAAAACATAAGGCAACTCAGTGTGAAGAAACAAAATAAACCAACTGAGCCCACTTGCCTTGTGCATGCAGGGTCATTGCCCTTGGCTACCGTTCAGTGTCTTCGTTGGCGTCAGAAGTGAGACAGAAGGCTTAATCTACATGCCAAGGTCGAACCTTAAGGGTACGCACAAGCTCTTTCTGTCTCAGTGCCAAGGTAGCTAACCATGGCGAGAAGTAAGATACAAGGGTCATTGCCCTTGGCTACCGTTCAGTGTCTTCGTTGGCGTCAGAAGTGAGACAGAAGGCTTAATCTACATGCCAAGGTCGAACCTTAAGGGTACGCACAAGCTCTTTCTGTCTCAGTGCCAAGGTAGCTAACCATGGCGAGAAGTAAGATACAAGGGTACGCACCGCGTACCTTATTTGAACTTGAGTTATATCCAAAAACTGAAAGGTACGCGATGCGTACCCTACCTCTCAATTAACACGATAACGTGCGCTAAATCCCGGCGAAAATAGGATGCTGCCGTTAGGCGCATCGATCGCGACCGTTGCGCCTCGCATGGCTCGGCACAACCTATTTTGGACTGTTGCGAATAATGACAACGCGGGGGTTCAATGCGATAACCTTCGCTAAATAGGATGTGCCGACGCCAGGAGGCGCATCTGTCGAGTTACTCGATGCCTTTAATATCAAGCGCTTCGCTCTTCCCCCAATTTTCTTCATAAACACCCTGTTTCACAAAACGGTGGAAGCTTGAATATTGCCAATCGATTACGTTTTTTACATGGCCGTGCTTTACCGGATTCCAATGAATATAATCGACATGGCGATTGTAATCATCCTGGTCTTCGATCAAATGCGCCCACAACCGGCGTTGCCAAATACCTCGTTCGCGGCGTTTTTGACGGCTTTTTGAAATTCGTTCTCCATGGTCAATTGACCTGGAAAACCGTCCTTTCAACATATTCCATCTGACAGAGAAATCACCGTCATCGGGCGGCAATGTCCAAATACAATGCAAATGATCAGGCATGATGACGATGGCATCAATATGAAAAGGTTTGCGTTGTTTTACATAGCGAAAGACATTTCGCAATTCATCAATCTTATCAATCAGCAGTTGATTGTTTTTCCGCTCCTCAAGATTGACGGTGAAAAACCACATGGCGTTGGGTATGTAAAATCGGCGGTATTCTGTCATGGCGTAATTGTTACACTATCGATGCGCCTCCTATCGTCGGCACATCCTATAGGCTAAGTTAGTCGATTACACATACATCCAGAAATTCACCGTCAGCCGCATAAAGCGCATATTCACCATCGCCCACCACGATAACGACTTTTCCGGGATTATCGAACAGCGCAGCGTGATTTCGAAGGGCATCCGGTAGACACGGATCATCAATATCTACCAATTCTTCGCCTTCCCAATCTTCATTCATCTTTTCCCTCTCAGCTACTACGCACTAACAACAGCGTAATGCAGGTATTGCGCCCCACCTCAACCAAGCAAAATCTGCCGCCAAGCGGGATGCTCCTGAATCTCCGCCAATGCCGCTTGCAGCAAACCGACACCCGGCTCGGTCCGATGCCAGGTGGAGGCACCGGAGGGATGCGGCAGCGGGATGACATCTGTGTCGTGGCCGTGAAAATTCAAACGATGCAAGCCACCGATAACATCGCTGAGTTTATCCACCGCCAGCATTTGCTGTATCGCCAATTTGCCGACCGGGATGATCAACTTGGGCTGCAACAGTTCGACTTCCGCTTGCAGCCACCCCGCACATTGTTGGATTTCCTGCGGATTGGGTACGCGGTCGCCGCCTTTGGGATTTTTACCGGGAAAGCAGCGACACACCGCCGCCATGTACACCCGCTCCCGAAAACTGGCTTCATCTAGCCCGATCTGGGCAAACCACTTAAACAGCGTCTTACCCGCCGTCCAGGCAAACGGCCCGCCCAGCACCCCTTCTTTATCGCCGGGCGCTTGGCCGATCAGCAACACCGGCGACAATACCGACTTACCGCTGACCACCGGGCGGATCATGGCCGGACAGGAGCTACAGGCCAGCAAGGCCTGACGATGTTGCTCCAACTGGTGCTGGCGGTCGCTAACGCTCAAAGCGCCAGCTCGATGCCGACCGGGCAATGATCCGAGCCGAACACGTCCGGCAGAATGAAGGCATCGCTGATTTGCCCGAGCAGCGTCTGGCTGGTCAACACGTAATCGATCCGCCAACCGATGTTTTTTTCGCGGGCATTGGCCCGGTAGCTCCACCAACTGTAGGCCACGGTATTGGGATGCAGATGGCGGAAGCTGTCGATCAGGCCGGCAGCAACGAAATTACTGAAACCGTCGATCTCGACCTGGGTATAGCCAGCCGACTTGTTGTAGTTGGCTTTGGGGCGGGCGATGTCGATGGCTTGATGGGCGACGTTAAAATCACCGCAGGCAATCAGCGGCTTTTGGCTTTGCAGTTTTTGCATGTAGGCCAGAAATTCTTTATCCCAGGTCTGCCGGTAATCCAGCCGCGCCAGGCCGTCGCCGGAGTTGGGCACGTAGACATTTAACAAATAAAACGTTTCGAATTCGGCGACGATGACCCGGCCTTCCTGGTCGTGTTCGGCGATGCCCATGTCGTGCACTAACTGAATTGGCTCCTGCCGGCTTAATATCGCCACGCCGGAATAACCCTTGCGTTCCGCCGAGTTGGAGTACAGGTGATAGCCGTGTATATTTTCCAAAGCTTTGCTGACTTGCTCGTCTTGGGCTTTGGTTTCTTGCAGCAACACGCAGTCGGCATCGAGTTGGCTGAGCGTATCGGCAAAACCTTTATCTTGCACGGCGCGGATGCCGTTGACGTTCCAGGAGATGATTTTCATGTGGAGTTCCATTGGGATAGACCGAATTGACTGGGTATTTTACCGGCTTGCGCGCCGCAATGGGGACACGACATGAACAATTGGCGCCAGCGTAAACCCTGGTCAGCCGCTAACAACCTGCCGGCAGAACAAAGACTGCAGGCTAATTTAAGCTGGCTGCACTTGATGGCACTGGGGGTGGGCGCGATTGTCGGCACCGGCATTTTGACTTTGATCGGGGTTGGCGCGGCCAAGGCCGGGCCGGGGGTGATCATGGCGTTTGTGATTGCCGGGGCGATATGTGCCTGCGCGGCCTTGGCTTATGCGGAGATGGCTACGCTGATGCCGGCCGCCGGCGGCGCTTACACCTATGCCTACATCGTGATCGGCGAATGGGCGGCCTGGTTGGTGGGTTGGAGTTTGATTTTGGAGTATTCGCTGGTGGTCAGTGCGGTGGCGGTCGGCTGGTCCGGTTATGCGGCGCCGCTGTTGCACGACGGATTGGACGTACCCATGCAATGGATGCAAGGCCCGGAATTGGGCGGGTTGATCAACCTGCCGGCGATTTTCATCATCCTGGTTGTCACCATGCTTTTGCTGGTCGGCACAAAGGAAAGCGCCAGCGTCAATGCCTTGTTAGTGGTGGTCAAGCTCACCGCATTACTGGTGTTTATCGCGGTGGTGTTGCCGCTGTTCCAAGCCGAGCATTTCCAACCTTTTATGCCGTTTGGCTTCATTAAAACCCAAGGCGCGGAAGGCGTCGAACGCGGGGTGATGGCTGCGGCGGCGATCATCTTTTTTGCCTTCTATGGCTTCGATGCAATTGCCACCGCGGCAGAAGAAACCCGCAACCCCGACCGCGATTTGGCGCTGGGTATCGTCGGCTCGATGCTGATCTGCGTGGCAATTTACGTGGCCGTGGCGGTGGCGGCACTGGGCGCTTTGGACTATCAGCGCTTCGCCGACAGCCCGGAGCCCCTGGCGCTGATTTTGCGCGAGTTGGGCAAACCTAACGCTGCACGCTGGCTGGCGGCATCAGCGGTGATCGCCTTGCCGACGGTAGTGCTGGCGTTTTTTTACGGACAAAGCCGGATTTTCTTTGCGATGGCCCGCGACGGCTTGCTGCCGCGCGGCTTGGCCAAAGTGTCGCCACGCGGTACGCCGGTTCGCACCAGTGTGTTTACCGCCGTGATCGTCAGTATCATCGCCGGCGTATTTCCGCTGGCGGACATTGCCGCACTGGCCAATGCAGGCACCTTGTTGGCCTTTATCACGGTGTCGGCGTGCATGCTGCTAACACGGCACAGGCAGCCGGCAATGGTTCGGAAGTTTTCTGCACCGTTTGCCTGGGTCACCGGCCCCATGGCAATAGCCGGCTGCTTGTACCTGTTTATCAGCCTGCCGAGCACTACGCAGCGGTATTTTCTGATCTGGAACATGCTGGGGATTGCGGTTTATTACCTGTATGGTTCCCGGCAAACCACAAAGACGAGCTAATACCTGCCTTTGCGTTGATGTGGTTACAGTGACATTTTGAGGTGCCGATTACATCTTCAACTTGCTGAATTGCGCCTCGAATTCTTCCAGCGACATCGCCCCGCTCTTACCCACCCGCTGGTGGCCGGCATCGAAGAAATAGGTTCTGGGCAATTCGCCATACCAGGCCGGGTCAATCTCGTAACGCAGTTTTTCCGGGTTATCGGAGGCGAAAGCCCAATTCTCCAGTCCGCCGAGTTTGTGGCTGTCGATAATCCGTTTGATCTCCGGCAAGGCTTCCGCATCGTCGGTGGCTAACATGACGATTTTCAAAGCCGGATGTTTTTCGTGCAGTTTACCCAGTGTGTCCATGTCCTTCAGGCAAGATGGGCAATCCACTGACCAGATCGCCAGCATTAACGACTTGTTGGCATTTGCCGCCAAAATCTGTTGGTAGCTGCCGGGAGTGAAGGGTTTTATTTCGGCCTGTTCCGCCAAAACCACGCTACCGCTAATGAGGTTTAAAGCTAGACCAACCAGAATGGTTCTTTTGTTCATAGTATCCTTATTAAATTAGCTGCCGGGGCTCGAATTTGGCATCAAAAAACTAAGCACCTTATCGCCAGTCAAGACGACATTCAAGCCCAAACGGCAGAGGTAACGATAAAGTTGCTGTGGTCCAGGTTCAATCTAGGAAAAGTAGTTATTTAACATAGTTTATTACTTTGCTTTTACCTGCCGGCTTCTTTAACGAATGGCTTAATCTTTTAAGCCGCTCAATCTTGTGCAAACCAATACGCCTATCAAATTATTGAACTATCGGGCATTTTTTAAAACACCTCGCTTGTTTAAAAGTTTATGTCTCAGACATAGCACCTTGGAATAACGAGGCGTATCGCCCAAAAAAACCTAAAAAATCAGGCAAATAACACAGTTTATTAAATATAAGCCACAACTATTAGTTATTTATCAATAAAATCAAAGCCATTTAATCTTGGCACCAATCTTGCCGGAAATTCGGAATATTTTTTATCCGGAAAACCTGTTAGCTATCAGCATGATCCAGCTCGGAAAATCGCTCACATCGAGTAGATCAGAAGGCTAAAACAAACTTAGCAATAATCCAGAAATAATAATTACAACCGAGATTAAACGTGAAAAATCAATCCGAAACATTTGATAAATCAGCGCCTTATAGATTGCCGATGCGTTCTTTATTGTCTACTGCTGTTCTGTTGGCCATCACCAGCAATTTCGCCGTCGCTGAAACACAGAAGAAAAACACTAGCGACGCCACGAAACATGCGGCAAAAAATGCGGAAGCTTCCAAGCCAACCGACCAAGCTATTGCTAGCGATAGCCAAACAGCATCAAAACAAGTGTCGTCGGAAACGCCTACCGCGGGCGGAAGCACCAAAGACGAGGTGATGGAAGAAATGGTTATAACCGGTGAAGTGGCGAAAGACTCGCACTTCACTTCGCCAACAACCCGCTTATCGCGCGCAGAAATTGAACGGCAAAACGCCCAAACCACAGAAGAAGCCGTCAAATACCAACCCAGCTTACAAATTCGCCAACGCTACATCGGCGATCCTAACGGTGTATTGGGCATTCGCGGTGCCGATATGTTTTCGACGGCCAGAAACATGGTCTATGCCGATGGCTTACCGCTGCACAATCAATTGCAGGCTTCTTTTAACGGTGCGCCGCGCTGGTCGATGGTGGGCCCAAACGAAATCGACGCGGTTGACGTGGTTTACGGTCCTTTTTCCGCGGAATACAGCGGTAACTCCATCGGCGGGGTAGTGAACCTTAAAACCCACATGCCAATGAAAGAAGAATACTACGCGGAAACCAGCTACTTTGTGCAGCCTTGGGAGAATATTGGCGCGGATGGCGGCACCTTTGACGGCAATCGGCAATATTTCTCGTACGGCAACCGTCTGGATAAATGGTCGGCGCTGCTTTCCTATAATCGCTTGGAAGCGGAAAGCCAACCTATGAGTTACTTCATCGATAATACCGGTTTGCGTAATCCTACCGGCGTAACGACCGCAGTAAATGGCGCGGTGCCGATGCTGGACACCCGCGGCACGCCCAGTTACATCTACGGCGACACAGGCCCCGAATTAGTCAATACCGATCTGGTTAAACTTAAAGTAGGCTACGACATCACCCCGGATTTGCAGGCGATATTTACTGGTTCGTTCGAGGAACGTACCCGCAAATCCGAAAAACCGCGCAATTATCTGACCACTGCAAACGGCAGCGCTTATTACGGAGATAACAATACCAACTCCCGTGACGCCGTTTATGCAGGAAGAGCGTTTAACGTGTTAAACAGCGGCTTCGGGCCGTCCGATGACGAACGACAAACCATGCAAATCGGTATGCAGCTTAAAGGGGCCATTACCGATACCTGGGATATAGACACCACCTTCAGCTACTTGGATGTCATCAAAGACGAGCGCAGAACCGCTTTTTTTAATCCTGACGATCCGCGCAACCAAAACACCGGCCAACTGCAAGTATTTGACGATTTCAATTGGAAAAACTACGATTTGAAACTGAGCACCCGAGAGTTTTTAGGCTGGAAACCCTTAGAATTTTTAGGCGGTTACCACTTTGATAACTACAACATGAACTTCAAACAGTTCTCCTATAACAGCTATTCCGCGGATCAGATAGGCTCAGAAACCATAGGACGGCGTAACCAAGGTGAAGTCACTACCAATGCGATGTTCGGTCAGTTCGCCTATCACTTTGCGCCAGACTGGGATTTGACATTGGGCGCACGTTACGAGTGGTGGCTGGCGTCCAGTGGCGTGGGTTCTAACCGTGCATTGTCAGATCGTAGCGACGATGCTATTTCCCCGAAAGCATCTTTGGGATTTGAGCCGTCCAATTGGAAATTCCGTTATTCGTTTGGTCGCGCCTACCGCTTTCCGGTCATCGCAGAGCTGTATCAAAACCTCCAGTCGCCGACGAGCATAACCACTGCGAACGAGAATTTAAAGGCCGAGGACGGCTGGCATCATAACTTCATGATCGAATACGGGCTGGATAACGGTTACGTGCGGGTCAATGTGTTCCGCGACGACATCCGCAACACTATCCAGCAGGTTAGACGGGCCACCGGCATCTTGACAGAAAATGCCTTCCAAAACATTCCCGCTACCAGCACTACCGGAGTGGAACTGGTATACGACCAAGCGCGGGTGCTCGACTCTGACTTCGATCTTAATTTCAACGCTACCTGGATGAACGCTATTGTAGAAGACGGCGGGCCGGACATTAACTTTCAAGAAGCGGATGGATCACTTACCCGCTTTAATCTCACCGGCAAAGAACGGATTCGCCTACCCGAATGGCGCTTTAATGCCTTGGCAACCTACCACATCAACGAGGCGTGGGATACATCAATGGCCGGCCGCTACACCAGCGACTCTTACAACGATATTGATAACAAAGACCATGTGAACAATGTGTTCGGCTCTCAGGACGGCTTTTTCTTCCTGGACTTTAAAACCAGCTACCGCTTCAAATACGATTTGCTGGGTAAACCTGCGAAAAGCCGCATCTCATTCGGTATCAACAACCTGACGGACAAAACAGCTTATGTGTTCCATCCTTATCCACAAAGAACGTTCTTCCTTGAGGGCGCAATTAGTTTCTAAATTCTAAGAAATTTTTTCACCCTGCTTTACACATCGTCGCTCCCGCAAAGGCGGGAGCCCTGCGGCGATGCAGAATTCCTAAGCCGTCTAACGACTCCCACCTTCCAGGAAACTTAAGAGCCGGGTTAATAATCACCCAATCTGCTAAGCCATCGCGCTAACACCAACCCAATCGAAATCCGCCCTTGCCTCTTTACAAGCAATTTAATTTTGCGGATCCTATCCCCACAGTATCCGACCTAGAAAACACCCCATGACAGCAAACCATCGCGTGCCTGCTACAAGTCGCGCCCGCCGCCGCTTTTTAAAACTGGCCGCAACCGGTCTGGCCACCGCCAGCATGCCGGCGTCTGCACTGTTTCGCTTAACTAACCCCTGTCTCGATCAGGCTGGGACGCCGGCATCAGCCCTAGAAACCGCCGCTTGGCAAGACATCGATCCGGCCGATTGGTGGGATTGTCACACGCATATCATCGGTTCCGGCGACGGCGGTAGCGGCATTACGCAAACGCCGGATATGCACGCCCCGCTCAAGCACCCGGTGCAAACCCTGCAACATTGGGCTTACGCCAATGCGGCGTGCATCCCTGACACGGACCAAGACACCGCCTTCGTCAAACGTTTACATGCCCTGATGGACACCATGCCCAAGGGAGCGAAGGCCATGTTGTATGCGTTTGACCGTGCTCATGGCGCCAGCGGCGACCCGGATCATGCGAATACCGCATTTTTTGTCCCCAATGAGTATGCTCAGCGTTTGGCACAAGCCTATCCGCAGCGCTTTGAATGGGTAGCCAGCATTCATCCTTATCGCCCCGATTGCGTATCTGTACTGGAACAAGCCGCCGCCAACGGTGCCCGCGCCGTGAAATGGCTGCCGCCGGCAATGGGCATAGACCCGGCTTCGCCGCAATGCGACCGGTTTTATAAAGCGGCTGCGCAATTGAACATACCGATCATTACCCACGGCGGCGAAGAGAACGCATTGCATGGCGCCGACCAACCTTTATTCGGCAATCCGCTGCGTTTGCGGCGGGCTCTCGATGCCGGCGTCCGGGTGGTGATTGCCCATTGCGCGACATTGGGCAAGGATGTAGACGAAGACGGTCGGGAAGTGCGAAGTTTTGATTTGTTCAGCAAACTGATGGCCGATAAACAGTGGCAGGACCGGCTATACGGTGACATTTCGGCGATTGTGTTGCGCAACCGCGATATGGGCGTGATCAAAACCCTGCTGACGGAAACCAGCTGGCATAGCCGCCTACTGTATGGCTCAGATTACCCGTTGACCGGCATTTTGCCGTTGATCTCGCCGTCGGCTTTTGCCGAGGCCGGCTTGCTAGCGGACGATGCCGTCGAACCGTTGCTGGCTCTACAGGAATATCATCCGTTTCGCTTCGATTTTGTGTTGAAACGCAGTTTGTCGTGGCAGGGTAAGCGTTTTGCCGACAGTGTATTTGCGACTCGACCGTTTTTTACGGGCCAACAACGTTAGAGTTAAAAGACTACCGCTACGCCAAAGCGCGTGCTAGCATTGATAGCACCACCCCTTGGAGTTAGCTATGCCCAGCCTTGTTGTTAGAAATCTTGATGAAACACTGGTTAAGGCTTTGAAAGCCAGAGCTGCCGCCCACCATCGTTCCACAGAAGCAGAACATCGCGCCATCCTGGCGGAGGTTTTGACCGGGCCGCAACGGAAATCTTTTACGGAAGCGCTAGCCGACATGCCCAATGTCGGCTCGGATACTGACTTTCTGCGTGTTGATACCGAGAGCGATTTGGCTGATGTATTTGATTGACACGAATGTGATTAGCGAAATCCGCAAAGGCAACAAGACAAATCCGGGCGTTAACCAGTTCTTTGCCGGCGTCGCCCAAAATGACCACAAGCTGTATATTTCTATCGTCACCGTCGGTGAATTGCGGCGCGGCGTGGATCTGATTTATCACCGCGGCGATTTTAGCCAAGGCAAGTTACTCGAGAACTGGCTAAACCAGCTTATGCAGGAATATCGCCATCATGTCTTGCCTATCGACACCGAGATTGCGCTGGTTTGGGGGAAAATGCGCGTACCAAATCCTCAACACCCCTTGGATAAATTGATCGCTGCTACGGCGTTAATTTATGATCTTACCGTTGTCACCCGGAATGTTGGTGACTTTGCCGGCACAGGAATTCGGGTCCTCAATCCATTCACGGATTAAGCTGTCGCCCGCAGCAAATTGCCGTAAAACAAGGCCTTGCCGGTTTTGCTCTGCATCCAGAGCTGTTTTATTTCGATTTGGTTTTTAGCAAAGCATGGGGCGGCGGTATTGGCTAAATCCTCCAATTCCACTTTCGGCGAGTAAGTATTCAGGATTAGAAACCCGCCGGGATTCATCAAGCCGCGCGCGGTTTCGATCAAGTCGGCCAGCTGATTTTCCAGTTTCCATTTTTCGCCCTTGGCACCCAAGCCCCAGGCCGGCGGGTCCATGATGATGCCGTGGTAGCGGTTGCCGCGCTTTAGTTCGCGCTTGGCAAATTTCAAGGCATCTTCCAGTATCCATTGGACGTCGGTTAAGCCGCTACGCGTCATGTTGTCGTTAGTCCAATCCAGCATTTGCTTGACTGAATCCACATGCACGACTTGCGCGCCATTCGCCCTCGCCACCAGGGAGGCCGCGCCGGTGTAGGCAAACAGATTTAGTATTTTGTCGCCCGGTTTCACCCGTTCGGCGATGAAGCGCCAGTTGGCTTGTTGTTCCGGAAACAAGCCCAGGTGTTTGAATTTGGTGAGCTTCAAACCGAACTTCAACTGTTGATAAGCAATTTGCCAGTGCTCGCTAGCCTGCGGCTTTAACTTTTGCCAGGTACCTTGAGTGGACGACAGCTCTGCAAATTCCCAATCTGCCCGCGCCTGCCAATCCGACCACGACCAACCCGGCTGGAAATGCGCTTGAATCTCCGGGCGTATCGTCACCACCTCCCCCCAGCGCTCCAGCTTCTTACCGTCACCGGCATCCAGCAATTCATAATCTGGCCAGCCAACAGCGTATTCGCGCTGTGAATTTCCAGGTACGGCAAAGTTTTCAGATGACTTACGGCGAATTTGATCGTTAGGCATATTTCAGGCGGTGCACAGAATGGTTAATCAGCGGATTTTATGCCCGAATGCGGAAACAGACCACCACAAACGAATATGCAACGATCAGCGGGAAGTAAGCCAAACACAAAGTCTATATAAGGGCTGCTAGCCTATTTGGACCGACAACATGGCAATCGCGCCCAGCGTGGTTTTGTCCGTGATAAAACCGACCTGTTCGCCGTCTTCTTGCAAACCCAGGATGTACAGCAGCGGCAGAAAATGTTCGTCTGTCGGGATGGCCAAAGCCGCATCGCTTAACTCGCGGTATTTGACGACGGCGCTGTGATCGCCTGCGGCAATCAAGCGTTTAACAAGTTCGGCAAACGCGACGGCCCAGTCATGAGCAGTATCCCGCCAAATCGCCGCTTGCAAGTTGTGCACGATATTGCCGCTGCCGACGATCAACACTCCCTCGTCTCGCAAGCAGCGTAAGGCTTTACCCAGTTGGTAATGCTGCTCAGGCGACTTTTTTGTATCCAGACTGAGTTGTAAAACTGGGATGTCTGCATTGCGAAACAGATGGCACAAAATCGACCAACTGCCATGATCCAAACCCCAGTCCTGATCCAACTCAATCCCAGCCATCTGCACCTTGATCCTCGTCGCCAACGCCGGGCTGCCCGGCGCAGGATAGACAAAATCGAATAAGGCTTGTGGAAAGCCGTAAAAATCGTGGATGGTCTTTGGCTGCGGCATCGCAGTAACCCGTGTGCCATCGGTTTGCCAATGGGCCGAGATACACAAAATGGCCTTGGGCCTGGGCAGATTTTGCCCCAGTGCCGCCCAGGCCTGGCTATATTCGCTATCTTCAAGCGCATTCAACGGGCTGCCGTGGCCGATGAATAAGGCCGGCATCCTCGGCAAGTTTTGGTCGTCGGGCTTGGCCGCATTCATCGTCTCTACTCCCATATACTTATCTTCTAAGCCGCGACGTTAAAACGACCGGCTTGGTAATCGTCTATGGCTTGTTCGATTTGCTCGTGAGTGTTCATCACAAACGGCCCATGCTGCGCTATCGGTTCTCGCAAGGGCTTGCCGGCCACCAGGATCAAACGACTGCCTTGCTTGGCCTGCAAAATCACCCCATCCGCCGCCGCGCCGTTGCTCAGCACCGCCATGCGTTGCTCGGCAACGGATCGATCTGCCACTGCCACCTCGCCGCGATACACATAGAAAAAGGCGTTATGGCCAGCAGCTAGAGACTGGCTGAAACTGGCGCCAGCCGGCAACTGCACATCCAGAAACAACGGTTCGGTATCGGGCCGTTGAATCGCACCGCTCACTCCATGGCTGCTGCCGACAATCACCCGCACCTTGACGCCATTGGCTGTGAGCAATTCCGGAATCTGCTCGCTTTGCACATCTTGATAACCGGCCGGCTGCATTTTCTCGGTAGCGGGCAGATTGATCCACAATTGAAAACCTTCCAGCATGCCGTCTTTTTGCTCCGGCATTTCCGAATGAATAATCCCGCGCCCCGCCGTCATCCATTGAATGCCGCCGGTTTCCAGTAAACCTTGATGGCCGGCGTTATCGCTATGCCGCATCCGCCCGGTAATCAGATAAGTCAGGGTTTCGAAGCCACGATGCGGATGATTGGGAAAGCCGGCGATGTAATCGTTGGGCTTATCGCTGCCGAAGGCATCCAGCATCAAGAACGGATCGAGGCGTTGCTGCAAGGCTTGACCCAGCATGCGAGTCAACTTCACGCCGGCGCCATCCGACGTGGCATGACCCTCTACCAACTGCTCGATAACGCGGGACCGCGTTACTTCATCGTTTTTTACTGTGTCTGTGTTCATCGCTGTTCTCCTATTTAAGGTAAACGGTCAGGCCGCCAACGCGGCGATTTGCGTAGCGGCGGCTTGCAGGGCCAATTGCTCGGCGTCGCCGCCCATCGCCAAACCTTCCGCATAAATAAAAGTGACATCAGTCATACCTAAAAATCCCAAGACGGTGCGCAAATACGTGCTTTGGCTGTCGGTCTCGGTACCGCTGTGTTTACCGCCGGCGGTTTGAATCACATACACCTGTTTGTTTTTCAGCAAGCCTTCCAGGCCGTTTTCGGTGTATTGAAACGTCACTTTGGCGCGAGCGATAGCGTCTATCCAGGCTTTCAGTTGCGCCGGAATCCCAAAGTTATACATCGGCGCAGTCAACACCACGATGTCGGCGTGCTGGATCTCGGCAATCAAGGCATCGTCCAGTGCCACCCGTTGCGCCTGCTCCGGAGTGCGTTGCTCGGCGGGTGTACTCAATGCAATCAGGGCTGTTTCATCCAAAAATGGGTGTGGAGTTTTGGCCAAATCGCGCACTACCAATTGCGCAGCTGGCGTTTGCCGACGTAAACCGGCGACCAAATTATCGGCCAGACGGCTGGAATAAGCGTTTTCGGCGCGGATACTGGAATTGATTTGCAGAATGTTCATGTCGATCTCCCAAAGGTGTTGAAGTTGGGTTGACTATACGCCGGAACAATATTGGGCATAAGACCGGAAAATGGATAACATTGTTCCACTGGAGGAACAATCATGCAGATAGAACCTAACGACCTGTGGCTATTCGCCAAAATCGCCGATGCCGGCAGTTTTTCCAAAGCCGGCGAATTGCTGGGTTTGCCTAAGTCAACCTTGTCGCGGCGCATCAGCAATTTGGAAAAACAACTGGGCGAGCGCTTGCTGCAACGCACCACCCGGCAACTGAATTTGACCGAATTTGGACTGCGCTTGTTACAACACGGCCGGCAGGTCAGCGAGGAAATCGAAGCGGCGATGGCCTTGGCGCAGCATCGGCAAATTCAGCCCAGCGGCGTACTGCGCATCTCGATGCCCAACGACTTTGCCAATCTGTTTTTGGCGCCACTGCTGGCTCAATTCAGCGACAGCTACCCGGCCATTGTCTTGGAAATCGACTTATCAGCGCGACGGGTGGATTTAGTCGGCGAGAGTTTCGATCTGGCGATTCGGATGGGCGACTTGCCCGATGACGCGACGTTGACGGCCAAGCGTCTGAATCTGCAAACCTGGGGTCTGTATGCGTCTGAAGCTTATTTGCATAAACGCGGCACACCGGCGCACCCCGAGGAATTATTAGAACACGATGCCCTCAGCCTGCTGGCCGGCAATCGGGAAGCGCCGGCCTGGCGCTTGACAAGGGGCGAACAACAATGGCTGGGCATGCCGCCGATACGCATCAAAGCCAATTCGCCGGAATTATTGGTCAAACTGGCAATGCAGGACCAAGGCATCGTCGCCGCGCCTGATTCTTACGCCAGCACTTACCTGCATAATCAGGAATTGGTGCGCGTACTACCGGAATGGTGTTTACCGCAAACCACGGCTTGGTTGGTGTTCCCCGGCCGGCGTTTGATGCCGACCAAGACCCGGGTGTTTATCGATTTCTTGGAAACGCACTTAAAAGACTTTACATGACACGTAATCGGCAACTAAGGAAATGGCAAAACCGCCTAGCCGCATAGCTTATTTGTTTGACTGAAATTACCTGTTGCCTATAGAATCGGCGCCGCCTAACGCATGGTTAGGAAGCCTGTCATTTCAACAATTTAAGGAAAACTCATGTTTAGATCCTTGGCTATTTCACGCGGTATCGTTCTGTTAGGCGGCATGCTGGCGATCAGTTCGGCACAAGCAACCGTGGTTGCCGGCTCCGATTTCATCAAGACTGCAACGACTCATTACGTTATTAACTCAGCGGGAAGCTTTGCTACCTACATCCCCTCTTTTATCGTAATCGGCGCAGACGGTTCGGAGCCAAGTGAGAATTTAGGACCGTTCAGCATATCGGGGTCGTTTGACGTCGAACGCTATCAAAGCACGGCAAGTCCTTCTACAACGTCGGCAAGCGGTGAAATTACCGACAAGCTATTATTTACCAACGCCAACGTCACGCTGAACGGCGCAATCCATAGCTTCTATTTCCCGAGTTTTCTTAGTCTTATGACCAGCGACACAGCGTTTCAGTCGGAGTCGGCATCTCTCAGTTGTCCTGTCCCACTGGGCCTTATCGCTTCCTGTGTGGCAATGCCCAATCCAAACCCAACTTCTTGGTTCGGAACCCTAAGCAATGAGTCCATAAGCATGGACGGCTTCGCGGCAGTCGATAACATAAAAGCGGGTTACAGTTATCACATACGGGCGTCCGTGGTCCCGTTGCCAGCAAGCGTCTGGCTATTTGCTTCAGCCCTGGGACTTGCCGGCATCACGCAAAGAAAACAGCGTGTCATTAAAAAGTAGTTCGTAAGGCATCGGATCCGCTGAGCGCAAGGCTTTGCATCTTGCTGGATTGATGCAAAGCCCGCATATCACAGATCCTATGAACGTGTCCCGCTAATGCCCCGCCGCAGCCAAGCGGGGCATGAAAACGGCTTCCTGCTCAAGCAATCGAGACTCCAAGGCCAAACCTTGTAATTCCACTTGGATATTACGATCCGGTGCCGCCTGCAGGAAATCACTTAGCGTTTCCAGAATATCGTGATCGATAAACAGGGCTTTGCCGCCGTCGATGATCAATTCGCTATCGTCGGCGATACTGCTTAGATAATTACGAAGCAAGGCTTTATTTAAAAAAGACACGTCCTTGTGCAGCCTCAGCAAATAGTTGGGCCCATGCTGGGTTAAGGTAATAGCCGCATGGAAGTTGGCCCGCAATACGAAAAAAATACCGCATACCATGCCGATCGCGATACCTTCCAACAAGTCGGTAAATAAAATCGCGAACACGGTAATCGCAAACGGCACAAATTGATTCAAACCTTTTTTGTAAAACTCCACAAACATGGCCGGCTTCGCCAGCTTATAACCGGTTTGCAGCAAGATTGCCGCCAGACAGGCTAATGGGATCATGTTCAGAAAATGGGCAAAAAACAATACGCTGATCAATAAAAGTACCCCGTGGAAAAAACTGGATACCCGAGTTTGGCCGCCGGCATTGATGTTAGCGGAGCTGCGCACAATCACGGCCGTGATCGGCAAGCCGCCCATCAAACCGCTGAGCAGGTTGCCCAAGCCCTGTGCTTTCAATTCGCGATTGGTCGGTGAAACCCGTTTATGCGGATCGAGCTTGTCTACCGCCTCAACGCTTAGCAGGGTCTCCAGGCTGGCGATGATGGCCAGGGTGAGCGCGATGCTATATATCTTGGGATTGCCGAGATAGCTGAAATCCGGCAAGCGCAACTGGTTTACAAAATTGCTGGTAGAGCCAAGTTCCGGCAAAGACACCAGATACTTGACACCGATAGACCATTCAGGTGCCGCAGCCAAGGCCCAGGCATTGAAGGACACTCCCCAAATCACCGCCAACAGCGGGCCAGGAATCATCCGTAAGGCGTTAAATTGTTTGATGAACGCGCTTTCCCAAAAAATCAGGATCAATAAGGCCACGCCAGCCACCAGGGTCGCTCCGGGCGAAATGCCGTGCAGTGAGTGGGTAAACTCAATGAAGCTGGAGCCCGCGGTATCCGGCATATAACTCTCGTCAGCGGCGTAGCCCTCATCGTAACCAGTCGCATGCGGCGTTTGCTTGATGATCAGGATCATGCCGATAGCCGCCAACATACCTTTGATCACCGCGGTAGGGAAAAACGCGGCAATTGCCCCGGCGCGAACGAAACCAAACAGCATTTGGAAAATCCCGGCAAACATCAGGCTCAACAAAAAAGCCTTGTAATTGCCCAAGGTTTCGATGGCGTTGAAGACGATAACCGTCAGGCCAGCCGCGGGGCCGGAGACACTGAGCTGCGAACCGCTGCACAAGGACACCACGATACCGCCGATCATGCCGGCGATAACCCCGGCGAATAAGGGCGCGCCGGACGCCAGCGCCACCCCCAGACACAAGGGCAAGGCCACCAGAAATACCACGATACTGGCCGAGAAATCCTGACGAAAATATTTCAGGTAATCATTAAATTGCATTTTCATAGACGGTCTCCGTGCGGATAACTGGGAGCCTTAATGGGCGTATTGGTAGATGTTGTGAATCGGCGAGGTGGCGTCGATGTGTATCAATTCATTCAGCAAACCGTCGTGTAAACCGTATACCCAGCCGCGCAAACTGACTTTTTGGCCCGACTTCCAGGCCGATTGCACGATAGAGGTGTGGGCCAAGCGTTGCACTTGTTCGATGACATTCCATTCGATCAATTTGTTGAGTTTGCGTTCGGGCTGCAAATTGTCCAGTTCGTCTTGGTGCAAACGATACACTTCCTTAATGTGCGTCAACCACTTGTTGGCAATGGCCAGATCACCGCGTTGCTGGCGCAAGGCGGCTTCCACACCACCGCAGCCGTAATGGCCGCAGACAATCACATGCTTTACTTTCAATGCGTTAATCGCGTACTGCAGCACGCTTAAACCGTTGAAATCGGTGGTGATGACTTGATTGGCGATATTGCGATGCACGAATATTTCGCCGGGTTGAGCATGGACTATGGTATCGACCGGCACGCGGCTATCGGAACAGCCTATCCATAAAAATTCCGGATGTTGCTCCTTGGCTATATTGATGAAGTAATCGGGCTGTTTACCGGTCATGGCTTCTGACCAGGCTTTGTTTTCCAGCAGCAATTTGTTGGGAGTCTGCATAAACCCCTCCTCTTGTGTCGTTGCAATGTAAACGATGCGATTCTTAGGTGTCGCACTTGAGCCACCGATGTATTAGAAGATCGTATCGGCACCGAACAAATAATATCGAATCGAAATATTTATGCAAGCAATAAAGTTTCGATTCGATATTTTTTATCGCTAATGAGGCCTTAGCTTGAGGGGATGTACGCACCGCTTATGCAGACTTAAGCAGCGGTTCTCATACTGAATTATTTAAGACGTGAAAACTTAGAAGGCAAAACGCTTACCAAGGTAAGGCCGAGCCATCATATTTAACAAAGCTGCCGCTATCGGCCAAACTGAAATTGGCAATCACCTTACGCATGCCCGATACACTTTCTTCAACGTCGATCAGGCCGTTCGGTCCGCCCATATCGGTTCTGACCCAACCCGGATGCAGAATCAATACGCCAACGGACGAAGACCGCAAATCGATGGACAGGCTTTTCAATGCCGCATTCAAACCGGCCTTACTAGAGCGGTACAGGATGCTGCCGCCACTGGTATTGTCAGTCATACTGCCCATCAAGCTGCTCAAGGCCACAATCAAGCGTTTGTCACCGCGCTGCACTTGCGGCAGGAAGGCTTCGGCCAATTTCAGCGGCGCCATTACATTGACTGCCAGCACGTTCGCCCAGGTTTGGTAATCCAGTTGCCCGAAACCGCGACCGGCTTGATCGCCGTAAACACCGGCATTATTCAGCAATACATCGATTTTGCGGTCGGCTAGTTTGCTTGCCAACGCATCGATTTGACTGAAATCCGCCACATCCAGCGTCTCGATTTGAATATGCGGATATTGTTTGGCAAGCGCCGCCAATTGCTCGGCCTGGTCCGGATTACGGCAGGCCGCGATGACCTGGTAATCGGCGGCGGCATATTGCCGGCAAAACTCCAAACCCAAGCCGCGATTGGCACCGGTGATTAAAACAGTTTGCATCGTTACGTCTCCAAACGAGTGATTGAAAAATAAGGGGCGCGCTACCGCTTGCTGCAATCCTAGCAGGTCCGCCAGTAAAATTACCGATTGAACTATTCGTAGTTAGCCATGCCTCATCGACACCGTTTTAGCATGCAATACCGGGAGGCTACTATGCAAATGCAATCCGTAAAATCCAGCACTATAGACGTGATCGGCTACGACGAACAAACCCATAAACTGCGGGTGTCGTTCAAAGACCAACAAGCACAGGATTTTTGCCACGTTCCTGAGCAGCTATTCGCCGAGTTTCTAAATGCGCGCTCTAAAAATCGGTTTTACAAGCGTCACTTACAGAACTTCTTTCCCTGCTGAAAACCAAACTAGAAGCGGCGGCGATTACTCCGGACGCAATTGCCGATAAAGCCCAATCATCCGGTCAACGACCGCCTGATCGGAACCATACAACACGCCGCAATGATTCATAAAGGTCGAGCCTTCCGGATTTAATACCAACGCTTTGCCGTGTATATCGCTGACCGGCGCGCCGGCTTCTTGGAACAAACAGGTGGTGGCGGCGTAATCCCACACGCTGCCGCCGCCCTTATCCGGCTTAGGAAATTTGAAATAACACGCCGGCGCCTCGGTCAGCGCTTGGCAGGCGTTTAAGGCCGCGCCGCCTTGCAAACGCAGCTTGGCGTTGGCATAGCCCAACTCAACGGCTATGTTCTGCAATGCGGCCTGCGTAGCATGATACAAAGGATCTTGAGCAAAACTTTTATCGGTGATGAAGGTCAACGTTTGCGCAGGCGTTGACGGCTTAAAAGCGTGTTGGTTTTGCAAGGCACCTTGATTTTTAATCGCGTGATAAAGCGTCTGAGTTAAGGGATCGTAAACGACGCCAATCAGCGCTTGTCCGGCTCGCGACACCAAAGCGATCGACACCGAATAACCCGGCACGCCTTCGATAAACGGCAAGGTACCGTCCAAAGGATCGATACACCAGAAATAATCCTGTTGCAGACGTGCGCCATCGTCGGGACTTTCCTCGGACAATAAGGCCAAATCATATCTGGCGCAGGTCGGCCGCAAGGCTTGCAAAATGCTGTCCTGGCTCCAATGATCGATTTCCGTCACGACCTGAGCCGCCAAGCTGCTGCCGCCGTCCTTGGTATCAACCGCAACGGCATCTTGCGAATGCCTGACAATCAATTGGCCGGCCTGCATCGCCGCAGAGATGGCACATTGGCCAAGTAAGTACAGATCGTCCGTCGACAAACGCATCGGTTCTCCTGGTAATTTTATAACTGCGCGATGACTTGTCGCGCCAGCCGTTCGCTATAGCTGTTGGGCGACCAATAGCCTGGGCTCCAACCCTTCAAAAAACGGTGAAAATCGGTCCAAGCTACTGGATAAAGAGCCCGCCAATCGCGTTCGACGGCATCGGCATCGACGGTTTTTTGCTGACGCCGCAACGCTTGTTGCAAAGCCTGAAAATAAATATCCAGCAATTCGCTCTCCCGGCGCTGACACTCTTCCTGGCCCAAACAGCTATCGATAAAATACGCGACATCCTTGATTCCGCAGCCGCCACCGACGTATTGAAAATCCACCGCCGCGACCCGGCTGCCGTCCGCCGAAAAACAAAAATTAGCCAATTTGGCATCGCCATGCACAAAGGTTTGATAAGGCGTGTCGCGCAGTTTTTGATCTATCGCCGGCGCGGCATTTTTCAAGGCAATATCCTGCAAGGCCTCCCATTCGTTGGGCCGGGTTTGCAGATGCCAATAGGTGCCGGTGGGCCACAAGCCCTTAGGTTTTTCGCCAAGAAACGTGGCATGGAAATTGGCCAGCCAATTAAGACAAGTGCGTATCTCCCGTTCCCCGGCTCGAGAGCGGCGTTGCGGAAACCCCACCGGATGCAGGTCTTCCAAGACCATGACTATATCTTCGCCGAACATTTCAAAAGCCAAACACGCCGGTACTCGGCAATCAGCATCGCAATGCTTTGCCCAGCTTTGGTACCAGGCCGCTTCAATCTGATAAGAGCGGACTTTGCGCCGATGCGATAAATCTTCATTGGAACCGGGCGTCTGTAGGCTTTGCGCCGATAATTTTACGTGTTTGACGATCACGCTGGCCCTGTCGCAGCCGCTTAAGCCGTAGCGCAGAATATAGCCGTAGCCGCTCCACAAACTTTGAATAGTCTCGATTTGCAACGCGTCTTCGGCACCGGTCGCCTGAAGCACGAGGTCGCGAATGGTATTTTGCATGTGTATAGAGTGCCTAAAAGATTGCTATTTTCCGGGAATACGCCGAACGAAAGCCAGGCTCGCGTGTCGGAGTGCGGTATCGTTGTTATAGTTCATACTGTCGTCTAGCCCATACATTAAACATCACCATCATGATACGAAACATGAATTTTGCATCCGATAATTGGGCCGGCGCTCATCCGGCCATTTCCCAACGTTTGTTGGCTGCCTCCGCAGGCTTTTCGGCACCCTATGGCGCCAGCGCTCTGGATCGCAAAATCGAACAACAGTTTAACGAGCTATTCGAACGGGAAGTCGCGGTCTATTTCGTCAGCACCGGCACGGCGGCCAATTCGCTGGCGCTGGCGGCAGTCAATCGTCCCGGCGGTGTTTCATTTTGTCACCGCGAAGCACACATGCTGGAAGACGAATGCGGCGCACCGGAGTTTTTTACCCATGGCGCACGCTTAGCACCGGTGGACGGCGACAACGGCAAAATCGACCTCAACAATCTAAAAGCGGAAATCGAACGTTTCCCTCCCAATTTTGTGCATGCCGGGCAACCGATGGCCATTTCCATCACTCAGGCAACCGAGATCGGCACGCTTTATCAACCCGAGGAGATTGCCGCGATTGCCGAAATTGCCCAAACTTATGGTTTACCGCTGCATATGGACGGCGCGCGTTTTGCCAATGCGCTGGTCTCGCTAGGGTTAACGCCTGCGGAAATGAGCTGGAAACTAGGGGTAGATATTATGTCTTTCGGCGCGACCAAAAACGGCTGCTGGTGCGCGGAAGCCCTGATATTTATGAATCCGGCGCAGGCCAAAGATTTACCGTTTATCCGCAAGCGCGCCGCGCAGTTGGTATCCAAAAGCCGGTTTATCGCCTGCCAGTTTGAGGCTTATTTAGACGACGGACTTTGGCTAAATCTGGCCCGCCACGCCAACGCGATGGCAGCGCGTTTGCAAAACGGCATTGCCCACTCAAAACACGCCCGACTGGCCTGGCATGCCGAAGCCAATGAGGTGTTTGCTGTGTTAGACCAAGCGCATGCTGATCGCTTGCAACAACAAGGCGCGGTGTTTTACCCCTGGAATCCGCCGCGCGCGAAACCGAGCCTGGTGGCTGACCAAGAAGTATTGGTGCGTTTGGTCACCAGTTTTGCGACGGAAGCGGAGCAAGTCGATGCCTTTATCGAACTATTGGACTGAGGGTTATCGATTTGCGCCGCTATCATCCTGAGCTCAACATTATCGTCTGCCTGTTGACACTGCTGCCGATAGGTAAGTCGTGACCTTGCAGCCCACCTTAAATGCGTTAAAACAGCGCGGTTCATGGCTTGGACGAGTCGCCGTCAAGCTCCTGGCAATGACATTGTTTTGCCTGGCTGTATGGTGGCAACGGGCGGTTTTACTTGAGCTGATACTGCAACAGGCACTAAAAAACAGCGCACTCCGTTCACCCTCGCTGACCGGACTGTCATTTGATTATAAACAAGCCAAACTGGCAGAATTCAGCTTCGACATTGCCACGCCCGCGGGCGACTTAAAGGTTGCGATGCAGGAAGTCGCCACCGATTACGATATTGAAAAACGAATAATCCACAACGTCAGCATCGGCCACGCCGCGCTCAAATTTAACTACCGCCCTACCGACCAGGCCGCAACACAGACATCGGCAAACACTCTCATCAGTTTACCGCTGAACCGACTGAGCATCGCGAAACTGGAAGTTGACATCGATACGCCTTGGGGATTGAGCGGTTTCTCCGGCCAAGCTGACATTCAGCGTGGTCCGACAGATGCCATAGACGCAACATTTCAGGATGCCCGGCAAGCGCTTCATCTGAATATCGACCCCGGCTTCAGCGCAGCCAAACTCCGCGTCGAACGGCTACCGAGTGGCAATATATTCGAACTGGCAGTCCAACAATTGGATCGACCTGCCAAGCAAATTAGTCTGCATGCCGGCGCACTCGGGCTTATCGAGTGGTTTAACAGCAGCTTGCTGATACCGCAAACTTTGCGGGCAAAAACCCAGGCATACGATGTATCGAAATTAAGCCCCTTGCTAAGTGCTACGCAGTTAAGCATAAACACCAAAACGGCCGACAACTTTGCCACGCTGCACGCTGAAGCCGCGCTGACACGGCATAAGCAGGCTTTAATTGCTGTGGATCTGTCGATGTCGGACAAGCACGCTATCGATGCGACCGGCCGTCTGGACATAGCCGCCGCCGAGGGGTTCGATTTAATCAAACCCTGGCTACCAGCCATCACCGCTAGCTGGACGGTTGCCGGCGGTGCCATGCAAGGGAACCTACAACTGCACAAGCCAAGTAAGCAAGATGCATCCGGAACGGCACAATTGACCGTTACCGATTTGGCCTTGACGGCCGGTGCGGCAAAAGTTGAGAACGCTAAGATCGAACTGAACATACCGGAGTTGGCGAATCGTAGTGTGGACTTGTCTGCCGAAGCGCCGACACTGGGATTGGGTAAAGATTTAATAGCCCACAATCTTAGTATCAAGGCTAACTATCTCGATCAGGAACTGACACTAAGCCAAGCCAAGCTGGCACTATTCGGCGGCACGATGGAATTGAAACCAGACAAAATCAGGTTGGCGCAAACGCCGATACTGTTGACCTTAGGACTGCACGATGTCGATCTGGCGCAACTCTTAATGAGCCTGCATTACCCAAATATATCCGGGACCGGCAAGATAGCCGGCGAACTGCCGTTGCAGCTAGCGGCGGGAGCCATAGACGTGCAAGACGGCAGCATCAGTGGCACTCAGCCGGGTGTGTTACGCTATGTCGGACCGGCCGATAATCAGAATATCGCCTTTAAGGCTCTCAAAAACCTAGTTTACCGGAATCTGCAAGCCAAGGTAAATTATCGCCCAAACGGCGACTATCACCTGGGCTTACGCCTGGAAGGCAATAACCCGGAAGTATTGTCCGGCCATCCGCTGGCGTTTAACCTGAATATCAGCGGTCAACTACCTGAATTATTGCAAAAAGGTATTTTAGCCGGCGATTTGGAACGAACCATTTTGGAACAGGCCATCGCCAAACCGACAAATGCCGAAAATTCGCCGAAGCCCCCAAGCGGGGATCAATTACCCAAACCGCCGCCGGCGGACCGGAGGACTCAATGAACTGGAAAGCTGTAACTAGCGCCGCCATATGCTGCGGCAGCATCTACCTGACGGGGTGTTCGCCCTCCGTCAGGCTGGAAGCACCGGACAAACCGATCGAAATCAACATGAACGTCAAGATCGAGCATGAAATCCGTTTGAAAGTGGAAAAAGACGTAGACGAATTGCTTTCCAGCCAGAAGGGCTTGTTTTAAAGGAGCGCGTAATGAAAAACAAAAATTTGCTATCAATTTTACCGTCACTGTTTTTAGGCTTATGCCTGGTCGCCCTGCCGGTTAGTGCCGTCGATCTGGCTCAGGCAAAATCGGCTGGCTTGGTCGGTGAACAACTGAATGGTTTCTTAGGTATGGTCAAGCCCGATGCATCCGCAGAGATAAAAGCACTGGTTGACAGCATTAATGCCCAACGCCTGGCGGAATATCAACGCATAGGCACTAAAAACGGCGTGCCAGCTGAGGAAGTGGGCCGACTGACTGCGCAGAAAGTCATAGGCCAAGCGGCACCGGGACAATTTGTAGAAACGGCTTCGGGCTGGACCCAGCGCTGACGGGCAAGAGCCTATCAGGCAATACTGGACGGTATTCAAACGGCTCGAGGTTTAGCCGGCAGCAAAGTAAAAATACCGTCATTTGTTCGCAGTGGCACTAATAAGTCAAATTTAGCTATCTCCCGACCTAAACGTGAACATCACCAGCACCACTCGGGAGAAGTTACCTTGCGATCCCACTTAGTCAAGGCGGGCACAACTCGTTAAAACCGCTGTCTGGACAAGTAGTTAGCTCTTTAAAGCGTCAATAATCAGACGATTCGGACATTCGCTCACGCCAAAGAGAAACCAGACAGAATGTCCACAAATCCAGTGTGCGACAAATTGTCACACTTTTTTGTGGACAGCTGTATTTTAATCCAATAGAATGCGCCCACTTTCAGCGAAACGCAGATGATTCGAAAGGATCATGACCGTTAAATGAGGGGGGGGATAGGCGACCGTTAATCCGGTATAAGAACAACAATAAACGCAAGAAATTAACCTGCCGTACAACGGTAGGCGTCCAATCAATATAAAAAATAATACCGGACGAAGCCCACTTTACGTGGGCTTTTTTATGCCTGCCGTCTAGCTCACAAGCCCGCCACTTTTTTATCGTCTTCTTCCTGAAAATTCCTGTAGTTGATGGATATTTTCAAACCGGCAAAGCGGCCAGACATCTTGATCAATTCAGAGGTAGTTTTATCGAACATCAACCTGACTTCGCTCAAAGCCCTGTCCTCGTAGCCTTCTTCTATATCCTTGGCATCCAGCCGAAAATGGTAAAGATACACTTCCTGTTTTTCTTCATCGGTGATTTCCAGAGGCTCGCCCAATTGCTTAATCACCGTGGCTTTTTTGGGCAGCAGCGCGGCTATTTTTTCCATTTGATCAGCCTTCGCTCTTAACTGTTTTTTCTCTTCGTTGATTTCCGCACCGCCCAGCGAACGAAATGAAGCCTCCAAAAACTCCGGCGGAGCGATTTGTAAGAATAGGTTGGAGAAAGTCCAGTCAGTGATTTTATCTTCCTTGTTAAAGGCCAGATCCAGATAAAAACTGATTTCCGGCGCAATCAGCTTGCTGTCTTTGTCGATCTTACGAAACCAATAGCGCCAGCGTTTGCCGTCGCCGGTATGCTCTTCACTGCTGGCGTGCAGCTTGGCCAGCGACACGAAATCTTCACTAAGCAGTTTGGGTTGCTTGAAATGCACGGTGAAATCTTCTTTAGATGTCACCGCAAAATAACGATCAAACTCATCCATTTGCAAATAAGTCTGGTAAGCGTGCAACCAGTGCAAACAACCTGTCATGCTGCTGAGTAATACAAAAGCCAGAGACAGGCGAAAAAAGCGGTTAATTTTAGTCATAGCACCCTCAGTGCCGGGTAGGCGAGTGATTATCGGTTTCGGCTGACGGATTGGTCAGCAGGTTCTCCACATCAACCTTGTCAAAGTGGTATTGCGCTCCGCAAAATTGGCAATCGACTTCGATGTCGTCGCGTTCCCGCAAAATTGCTTCCAACTCAGACCGCCCCAATGCCGCTAAAGTGCCGCCGATTTTTTGCCGTGAGCAATTGCATTTAAATTCCACCGGCTCCAGATCGTAAATTCTGACCTTTTCTTGATGAAATAAACGGTGCAATAAGTCCTCGCAATCCAGACTCAACAGTTCGTCGGAGGTAACGGTATTCGCCAATATTTCGATGCGTTCCCAGTCAGCTTTATTCTGATTGCTGCTCGGTAACTCCTGGATGAACAGGCCGGCCGCATGGGTTTTATTGGCAAACAGCCAAAAACGGGTATCGAGCTGCTCGGACTGAGTGAAATAGGTTCTCAGCACATCCGCCAGCGTTTCCGCCTCCACACCGACTATGCCTTGATACGGTTCGGCATTCTCCGATTCCACGGTCAATACCAGCCGGCCGCCCTCACCTATCATGTCCTGCAAATTTGCACCGGCCACAGTGGCTTCACTGCGTACCAAGCCTCTGATTTGCCGTTCGTTGCTGGATTGCGCCACCAGGGCTTTCAAATCGCCGCCGCCCTGAATCTGCATGATCATCGCGCCTTTAAACTTGATGGTTGCCGACAATAACACCACCGCCGCCAAGGCCTGTCCCATTTGTGCATCGACGGCATCGTTGACTAAATGTTGATATTGTTTGGCTTGCTGCCAACTTTGTTCCAGCCGCACCCATTCGCCACGAACTCCGTGTTCCTCAAAAATAAAGCGGCGTAAGCAATCTTGTTGTTTCATGATTTAGTGGAATCCTCTTGAATGAGCGGGGATTATAATCCGCACACCCCCATCATTCGACCTCGGGATGCACTTATGTCTTTTCTATTCAAAAAAACCGTCATGCCCAGCGCCGACCAAGCCTTACCCGGACGCCAGCAAGCCATAGACAGCGGCCAATTTCACGCCGTCAACGGACACCCCATCCATCCGCCATTTCCCGCGCATCTGCGACAGGCCGTGTTCGGCATGGGTTGTTTCTGGGGAGCCGAGCGTAAATTCTGGCAACAAGCTGGCGTATTCAGCACCGCCGTGGGCTATGCCGGCGGTTTTACGCCCAACCCGACTTATCAGGAAATTTGCACCGGCATGACCGGCCACGCCGAAGTGGTGTTGGTGGTGTTCGATCCGAGCGTAGTGTCTTATAAAGATTTACTGGCAGTATTTTGGGAATCTCATAATCCCACTCAAGGCATGCGGCAAGGCAACGATGTCGGCACCCAATACCGGTCAGTTATCTATTGCCAGGACGACCAATATCAAGCAGCCGTGACAAGCCAACAACAATACCAAGCAAAATTAACAGCCGCCGGCTTTCCAGCAATAACCACCGAAATTCGCAATGCCCCGACTTTTTATTATGCCGAGGAAGATCATCAACAGTATCTGGCTAAAAACCCGTCCGGTTACTGCGGCTTGGGCGGCTTGGGTGTCTGTTTTTCCAGATAGCCCAATCGCCGAGAAATCCTAAGGCATTATAAGACTTGAGATTATTGTTTCCCCGCCATCCCGAGAGAGTTTTTCCGGTTGACTTTTAGGAAAAAATCCTTCAATTTACGCGCTTGGTGTGGCTCTCCCTCTGCGCTCGGTTATAGCCGAACAAGCCCTAAAGGGCAGTCATCCAAACAGAGCTTTAAAACTAATATTAGTCTTAACAACACAAAACCGTACTCTGTCTCATCAACAGATTACCAGGAGGAAACATATGAAGAAGCCTGTAAAAAACTGGCTGCTTGCTTCGACTGTAGCTACTTTACTTGCTGCACCAACTGTCTCTACCGCTAACAGCGATGTTGAAAAACTGACACAAGACCCAGCCAACTGGGCTACATGGGGCGGCGACTACGCCGGCACACGTTACAGCAAACTGTCGCAAATCAACGCTCAAAACGTTAAAAACCTGCAACCAGCTTGGTCTTTTTCTACAGGTGTTTTGCGTGGTCATGAAGGCGGCCCTTTGGTTGTTAACGGCGTTATGTTCATCCACACTCCGTTCCCAAACACCGTTTACGCGATCGACCAAAAAACTAAAGCTGTCATCTGGGAATTCACCCCTACCATGGACGCTGACGTAACCATCCCAGTGATGTGCTGCGATACCGTTAACCGTGGTCTGGCTTACGGCGACGGCAAAATCTTCCTGCAACAATCAGACACCGTACTGACTGCACTGGATGCCAAAACCGGTAAACGCGTATGGAGCGTACAAAACGGCGACCCTAAATTGGGTATGACCAACACCAACGCACCTATCGTTGTTAAAGATAAAGTCATTACCGGTATTTCCGGCGGTGAGTTTGGTGTTCGCGGCTTCTTGGCTGCTTACAACATCCGTACCGGCCAATTGGATTGGAAAGGCTACAGCATGGGTCCGGATAAAGACACCTTGTTGAAACCCGGTAAATCTACCACCTGGCAAGATGGCAAAGTCACGCCTGTTGGCGCTGATTCAGGTACTAGCACCTGGAAAGGCGACCAATGGAAAATCGGCGGCGGCACCACCTGGGGTTGGTACTCTTACGATCCTAAACTGAACCTGGTTTACTACGGCTCAGGCAACCCATCTACTTGGAACCCTGTACAACGTCCAGGCGACAACAAATGGTCTATGTCATTGTGGGCGCGTGACGCCGACACCGGCGAAGTCAAATGGGTTTACCAAATGACTCCACACGACGAATGGGACTATGACGGTATCAACGAAACCGTTCTGGTTGACCAAGAAGTCAAAGGCAAAATGCACAAAACCATCGTGCATTTCGACCGTAACGGCTTCGGTTATACCCTGGACCGCGAAACCGGCGAACTGTTGGTTGCTGAGAAATTCGACAAATCGGTTAACTGGGCTTCTCACGTCGACCTGAAATCAGGCCGTCCTGAAGTTGTGCCTGAGTTTTCTACAGAGCATAACGGTGAAGACGTTAACACTGTAGGCACCTGCCCTGCGGCGTTGGGTTCTAAAAACCAACAACCTGTTTCTTACTCTCCACAAACCGGCCTGTTCTATATTTCAGGCAACCACTTGTGCATGGAGTACGAACCGTTTGAAGTTTCATACACCGCTGGTCAACCTTATGTAGGTGCAACCCTGTCTATGATGCCTGCCGGCGCTGACGTGCTGACTGGTAAAAAAGACGGCACCACCAACTTGGGTCAGTTCACCGCTTATGACGCTAAAACCGGCAAAATCGCTTGGTCTAACAAAGAGCAGTTCTCTGTATGGTCAGGTTCGGTTGCTACTGCAGGCGGCGTCGTATTCTACGGCACCCTGGAAGGCTACCTGAAAGCAGTTGATGCTAAAACCGGTAAAGAATTGTACAAATTCAAAACCCCATCTGGCATCATCGGTAACGTCAATACCTGGGAATTCGAAGGCAAACAATACGTTGGCGTTCTGTCAGGTATCGGCGGTTGGGCTGGTATCGGTATCGCTGCCGGTATCGACGACGGTACTTCCGCATCCAGCTCAGAAGGCTTGGGCGCGGTAGGTGCTTACAGAAGCTTAAGCTCTTACACCAAGTTGGGTGGTACACTGACTGTGTTCGCTCTGCCTAACTAAGATCTAACCCGTTAGATTTCAGTAAAGCAAGCCTTGGCCGAGTAATCGGCCAAGGCTTTTTTACGTATAGACCCCAGCTAAAAGGAAACTGCGATGAAAATGTTCTCAAACGCCTCAAGACTGTTAATAACTGCGGCCTTGGCGGTAGCCACTATTTCCGTGAATGCCCAAGATAAATTCCGGGTTTGCGCCGACCCGTTAAACCCGCCCTATTCGACCAAAGAACAGACCGGCTACGAAAACAAAATCGCCGCCCTATTTGCCGAACAGTTAGGACAGGAATTGGAATATACTTGGCTACCGGAAAGAATCGGCTTTATCCGCAACACATTGAAAGCCGAGAACGATAACGGCGAAGGCTTTAAATGCGATGTAGTAATGGGCGTGCCAGCCGGCTACGATCTTACCGATACCAGCAAACCTTACTTCCATTCGACCTATGTACTACTAATTGCCAAAGGCCGCGGCTGGGACGATATTAAAGACAGCGCACAACTAGCCAATCTCCCACTGGACAGGCAGGAAAAGCTGAAAATAGCAATGTTCGACCGCGGTCCAGGTACCGAATGGCTGCAAAAAAACGGCTTGCTGGAGCAAGGGATTCCCTACCAAAGCATGACCGGAGACAGCGAACACAACACCGCCATGCAAATCGAAAAAGACTTACGCGCCAAAAAAATAGACATGGTGATACTTTGGGGACCTATGGCGGGATATGTGCAATCGCAAGCCCCAAAAGGCAGTTATATTGCTATACCTATGCAATCTTCACCGGGCTTAAAGTTTGATTTTTCAATAGCCATGGGCCTGCGCCAAGGCGACAACAAACGCAAGCAACAACTGAATGATTTGATCGACAAAAACCTGGATAAAATCCAAGCCATCATCGCAAGTTACGACATCGCTGTATTGCCGCCCCCCGCAGACACCGGCAAAAAAGACGACGATTGAAATGCCCTTTAAGGTCTAACGTCCAAACAATCTAACCAGATGCGCAAAATGTCCGGCTTTATCATCGGTTAATTGCGACCAATCGAACCGCCAGCGCCAATTTCCTTCGGTTGTGCCTGGCGTGTTCATCCGGTCAGGTGACCCGAGCTTGAGAATATCCTGCATCGGAATCACCGCCAGATTGGCGACAGACCCGAACGCAGCATGAATCAAAGCACTGGGCATAGGTAGGCTAGACCAACCAAGATAATCGTATATACGCTGTTTCTCGCCATCATTAAGCCCTTCGAACCAACCCAGCGTGGTATCGTTATCGTGGGTACCGGTGTAGACCACGCTATTTTTTTGGTAATTGCAGGGCAAATAAGGATTGCGACTATCGTCGCCGAAAGCAAACTGCAAAATTTTCATCCCCGGCAAATCGAAATCGTCGCGCAAAGCTTCTACTTCTTCGGTAATAATCCCAAGATCCTCTGCTACCAAGGACAGGGAGGCAAATTGCTCCTGAATAGCCGCCAGCAACTCAGCACCCGGCGCTTTAACCCAACACCCGTTGATGGCGGTATGCTCACTGGCCGGAATCTCCCATGCCGCCTCTAAGCCGCGAAAATGATCGATTCGCAAAATATCGAACATTTCGTACTGGGATTTGATTCTATCCAACCACCATTTAAAACCGGTTTTCTGCAAATATTTCCAGTCATAGTGCGGGTTCCCCCAACGCTGACCGTTCTCGGAGAAATAATCGGGCGGCACGCCGGCCACGGCATCCATTTCACCCAAATCGTTAAGTTTGAAGACCGCCCGGTTCGCCCAAACGTCGGCACTGTCGTACGACACAAAGATCGGAATGTCGCCAAACATCAGTACGCCATGCTTGGCGGCGTAATCTTTCAACTCGTGCCATTGCCGGAAAAACACATACTGTTCGAATTTGATCGTTTCGATCACAGCCTTTAATAACTGCTTCGATTCGTTCAGTGCGCCCGGCTCGCGTTGCTTCAGCGCATCCGGCCATTGATTCCAGCTTTTATGTCCAAACACATTACGCAAAGCGATGAACAAGGCAAAGTCGTCCAGCCAATCGGCCTTTTCCACGCAAAACTGTTTAAAATCGTGTTGCTGCTCGGCATCAGCCAAACTTTGAAAACCGTAAAAGGCTTTGGTGACCAGACAACTTTTGGTGTATTCGGCGTTGGTATGGCAATCGCCGCAACGGTCGGTAGTTTGCAGCCAACCCTTATCGGCTAGCCATTGAATGTTAATCAAGGCAGGATTGCCGGCATGTGCCGACAAGCACTGATAAGGTGAACCGTCGCCATGGGTCATGCCCAGCGGCAAGGTCTGCCAGACAGTGGCACCTATATCGTGCAGAAAATTGACAAAATTGAAGGCTTCCTTACCCAAATCACCACACTCTCCACGGCCCGGGAGCGATGT
Source organism: Methylomonas fluvii (assembly GCF_014850975.1). Lineage (GTDB taxonomy): Bacteria > Pseudomonadota > Gammaproteobacteria > Methylococcales > Methylomonadaceae > Methylomonas > Methylomonas fluvii. The sequence goes on from NZ_JACXST010000002.1 coordinate 1,288,581, forward strand.
TATATGTAACAAAACACCTGCGCGGCGTTTATCCAAGAGAGCACCCATGTTGTTTATTCCGTTTTATTATATTTGAATTCCGCGCCGCATTGCGCCACCCATCACCGGGCTGCCGCTGCCTTGCGTAAACGACAAGGCCAGATAGGGCGGCGGCTCTTCGCCCAGCAAACGATAGAGATTGCTCAAATTAAGCCGATACTGTTTTTCAAAATCGCTGACCGCTTCCCCGGGATTATAATCACCGAACCACCAAAACCAATCCGACCCCTCGCAGACGCCCAATTGCACCTGGGCAGCAGCCAGTTGTTGCTCGGAGAGTTTGCCGTTGGCGACCGCTTTGTCGAAAGCGTTTTTGACATCAGCCAACATCTCCCAGCCGCAGTTCTTATCGGCATCGCCGATCCAGGTCGAAAACGTACCATACACCCAACTACCGGCCACCAATTTCGGCAAGGCCCCGGATTGGGGAGCGGCGCTATCCAGATAGTCAGAAAAAGTGGTTAATTCGATACGCGGATGTTCGCTAAGCCGCTTATACAGCGCACTAAGAAAATGATACCCGTTATCCGGAAAATATTCCCAGGCATTTTCGCCATCCATGATTATCGAAACCAGGGGCGTCTGTGGCTCATAATCGGCGATATTTTCCAAGTGCTGAATCAGATCGGCCACCGCATCATCGGCATGCCATTTTGAATATTCAAATCCGATTAAATCCGACAAGCCGTCGTCGCGGAAAAAACAGGCGATCTCCGCGGCACCCAACTTAAAGGGGCGATGCACAGCAACCGCTTCGCCAACCGCACTGGCGCGTATGCTGTTATGCAAGACATTACCGCCACTGGCCGCCCATTTGAAACCAAAATCAGCTAACACTTCCAGGGTACGCTGACTGATACTGCCCTCGGACGGCCAGCAACCTTGCGGTTCAAAACCGAAAAAATGCCGAAAAGTCGCCAAGCCTTTTTGCAAATGCCAACGCACGCGCTCTTCTCCGCCGGGGTAATGACTAATACCCGGCAAGGTTACGCCAGGCATTGCCTCGCGAGCACTGCCTATCTCAAGCATCAACGGCATGATCGGATGCGCATAAGGCGTCACCGACAATTCGATGCGGCCTTTTCTGGCCAAAGCTTTGTAGCGGTAGATAACTTTCGACAACAGATCGCGGATAATTTCAACAATCTCGATCCGATCATGCAGACTAAAGCCGTTGCCTTTTTCGATTAAGCGTTTGACACGGTTATCGTTGAGTTTGACCGTCTCGCCCATCCAGACCAAGTGATACCAGACCAAAATGTCGGAAATAAATTGCGCATTCAGGTAATTGACTGAGTCCTGGTGAGCTTCAAACCAGTTGGCCATATCGATTAGCTTACGAAAAGCCGGGTAGCGTTCTATCTGCCGCTCCCGGTTGGCTTTCCGGCAATCCCGCAACAACTTTAAGCGTTTCTCCGGATCGGCGGAAACCGACGGTTCGACCAAAGCCGCCAGCAAGGGGTCCTTGATGGCAATTCTGTCGTGCAAATAGCCGCTGACCTGATTGGAATAATCTTCGATCTGCTCCAGTAGGATAGGCGCAAAATTCACTACCGCTTTGGCCCCCGGCACGGCTTCCAGGTGCGCGACCATATCCACATAATCCTTGATCACATGCAAATAGGTCCACGGCAGCTTGAATTCGCCGCTCTGCATGTCGCGGTACTCCGGCTGGTGCATGTGCCAGCACAGCACCAGCTTAAGCTTTTTATCGGACATAGTTCCGTCTTTGTCCGAGCATATCGGATGTCACCAACACCACGCCGCCCTCGCTGACGTGAAAGCGCTTTTCGTCTTCCGCCCTGTCCTCGCCGATAACGGTACCTTCCGGTATCTGACAACCTTTTTCGATGATGGCTTTGGTAATCCGACAGTGTCGGCCGATATTCACCTCGGGCAATACCACCGAATCCTGCACGGAGCTGTATGAATTGACCCGCACCATAGAAAACAGCAGGGAGTGGCGCACCGTGGCGCCGGAAATTACGCAACCGCCGGAGACCATGGAGTCAATCGCCTGACCGCGTCTATCGTCGTCGTCGAACACGAATTTAGCCGGCGGGGTTTGCGCTTGATAAGTCCAGATCGGCCAAGTATTGTCGTATAGATTCATATCGGGTTTAACGCCGACCAATTCCATATTGGCCGCCCAATAGGCATCAATGGTCCCCACATCGCGCCAGTAACTTTGCTGGCCGCTTTGTAAATCCAGGAACGGATAGGCGTTGACCCGGTATTTTTCGATCACTGATGGAATGATGTCCTTACCAAAATCACGGCTGGAGCCTTTGGTATCGGCATCTTTGATCAGTTGTTCGAACAAGAAGCCAGCATTGAAAATATAAATACCCATGGAAGCCAGCGCGGTGTTTTCCCGGCCAGGCATCACAGGCGGATTTTCAGGCTTTTCCACAAACGCCTTCACCCGGCGATTTTCATCCACGTGCATCACACCAAACGCTTTGGCGTCTTCCAGCGACACTTCGATGCAGCCTATCGTCAGATCGGCCTTGTTGGCAACATGATCGGCCAGCATCACCGAATAGTCCATCTTGTAAATATGATCGCCGGCCAGTACCAATACAAACTCAGGATTGCGGGCCCGCAGGATGTCGATGTTTTGGTAAATCGCGTCAGCAGTACCTTGGTACCAGGAATGTTCGTCATGCCGTTGTTGCGCCGGCATCAAATCGACATATTCACCAAACTCGCCGCGCAAAAAGCCCCAGCCTTGTTGAATGTGGCGAATTAGCGAATCCGCCTTATACTGGGTAAGGATACCAATCTTGCGGATGTCGGAGTTGATACAGTTGGATAGAGGAAAGTCGATGATACGGAATTTACCGCCAAACGGCACCGCCGGCTTGGCCCGCCAGTCGGTCATATCCTTCAGCCGCGATCCGCGTCCGCCAGCCAGAATTAACGCAATGGTGTTGCGGGTTAAATCATTGACCCGTCTCTCCGTTTGATGTGTATCGACGACTGACATGTGTATCCTCTTTCAATTAAATAAACTGTACCGCCCCAAACCGGCTGCAACCGACATTTCACAGATTTCTCTACCTGCCACTTGCCGCGTAGAGCCATTATCGTTACTCTTCACGGAAAAGTAAAAACTCAAGCGATTTGATGCTGAAAAGTCGGTCATTACCAAAATTGCTATTCCTGCCAACCGATAACTAACTATAACTGAGGCATTGCAAAATGAACAAGCCAAGCAAAACCAACACGCTTGATTCAGAACTAATAAAACTCACCGAAGCAAAGCATCACGATCCTTTCGCCCTGCTAGGCCGTCATGGACAAGGCCGCGATAATGTCATCAGAGTGTATTTGCCCTATGCGGAAACCGTAAGAATCAACAGCCCAAAAGGCCCTGAATTCTCTCGTACTCCCGACACCGATTTTTTCGAATACCATCCGGGCAACGAAGCCATCCCTGAGCATTACCCATTATTTTGGACGGATAAGGACGGCTATGACCATCAACACTACGATCCGTACTGCTTCGGCCCGGTGCTGCCGGAATTCGACCAGCATCTGTTTGCCGAAGGCCGGCATTGGCATATCTATCAAAAGCTGGGCTCGCATCTACACAGCGTAGCCGATATTCCCGGCGTGCATTTTGCGGTCTGGGCACCGAACGCACAGCGGGTCAGCGTGATCGGCGACTTCAATCGCTGGGACGGCCGCTGCCATCCGATGCGCAGCCTGGGCAGTAGCGGCATCTGGGAAATTTTCATTCCAGGCTTGACCGTCGGCTGCCTGTACAAGTTTGAAATTCTGAATCGCCACACCGGCCAACTGCTAGTCAAAACCGACCCTTACGGCCAGCAATTTGAATTCCGTCCGCAAACCGCCGCGATTGTCACAGCAGAAGACAGTTATACCTGGCAAGACGGCAGCTGGATGGATCACCGTCCGCAGCACGATTGGCTGCATCAGCCGATGTCGATTTACGAGGTACACCTAGGCTCCTGGCGGCGCGACCATCGCGGCAATTTCCTGAATTACCGGGAACTGGCCGAGCAATTGGTGGATTACGTCAAGGAATTGGGCTTTACTCATATCGAGCTGTTGCCGGTCACCGAGCATCCGCTGGACATTTCCTGGGGTTATCAAACCACTGGTTATTTTGCGCCGACCAGTCGTCACGGCACCCCTGACGATTTCCGCTATTTCGTCGATCATTGCCATCAAAACGGCATCGGCGTGATTTTGGATTGGGTGCCCGCCCACTTTCCAAAAGACAGCTTCGCGTTGGGCCGCTTCGACGGCACGCCGCTGTACGAACACGAAGACCCGCGCAAGGGCGAGCACCGCGATTGGGGCACCTTGATTTACAACTACAGCCGCAACGAAGTGAAAAACTTCCTGCTGTCCAGCGCTTTCTTCTGGTTGGAGGAATTCCATCTGGACGGCCTGCGGGTTGATGCGGTGGCCTCGATGTTGTATCTGGATTATTCCCGCGACGCCAACGACTGGATTCCCAACATGTACGGCGGCAACGAAAACCTGGAAGCCATCGACTTCCTGCGTCAGATGAATACCGTCACCCACGAGCAGCATCCCGGCACGGTGATCATGGCGGAGGAATCGACTTCTTGGCCGCAAGTCACTCGCCCGACCTGGACCGGAGGCTTGGGTTTCTCGATGAAGTGGAACATGGGCTGGATGCACGACATTCTGCATTACATGCAGGAGCAACCGATTCATCGCTCATACCACCATGATTCTCTGACTTTCGGCCTGCTTTACGCATTTACCGAAAATTTTGTACTGCCGTTTTCGCACGACGAAGTGGTGCACGGCAAAGGCTCGATGTTGAATAAGATGCCAGGCGATGAATGGCAGCGCTTTGCCAATTTGCGCCTGCTGTATACGATGATGTTTACCTATCCAGGCAAAAAATTGTTGTTCATGGGCTGCGAATTCGGTCAAGGCACCGAGTGGAGTTGCAACCGCACCCTGGATTGGTACGTATTGGATTATGCGCATCACAAAGGCCTGCAAACCCTGGTGAAAGACTTGAATAAGCTCTATGCCAACCATGCCGCCCTGCACCGTTACGACTTCGACCATCACGGATTTGAATGGATAGATTGCCACGACTATCAACAATCTATCATTAGTTATCGCCGCAAATCGGCGCATGAAGATTTGATCGTGATCCTGAACTTCACCCCGGTACCACGCGAAAGTTACCGGATCGGCGTACCCAATCCAGGCACTTACTACGAAATCTTCAACTCGGATTCGCAGTATTACGACGGCAGCAACACCGGCAATGGCGCGGTGCTCTCCGAACCGCAACCATGGATGAACCAAGACCACTCCATTTCCGTCACCTTGCCGCCCCTGGCCGGCATCATTTTGAAAATGTAGTTTTATCGCCATGAAAAAAATTCTGTTCGCGAGCAGCGAAACCCATCCGTTGATCAAGACCGGCGGCCTGGCGGATGTCGCCGGCAGCCTGCCTCTGGCCCTGGCCGAATTGGGCCAGGACGTGCGTATCATCATGCCCAATTACCAGGGCATCAAGAACTGTGAGCCCGGCCGCTACCTATGCACGGTGCGGGTCAACAATTGCGACGTCAATCTTTTGGAAACGCGCTTGCCGGACAGCGATGTCATCGTCTGGCTGGTTGACTACCCACCGTTCTTCAATTTTCCCGGTAATCCGTATCTCGATGAAGCCGGGCGACCCTGGCCGAACATCGGTGAGCGCTTTGCACTGTTCTGCCGCATCATCGTGGAAGTGGCCACCAACCGGGCTTATTTAGACTGGCACGCCGACATCGTGCATTGCAACGATTGGCAAACCGGCTTGGTGCCGGCACTGCTGTCATTGGAACCCAACCCGCCGGCGACGATTTTTACCATTCACAATATGGCCTACCAAGGGCTGTTTCCCGGCAGCACCTACGCCCAGTTAAATCTACCAGGACAATTACTACACCCGGATGGCCTGGAATTCCACGGCATGCTGTCCTTTATCAAGGGCGGGTTGAGCTATTCCGACCGTATTACCACGGTGAGTCCCACTTATGCCCAGGAGATCCAAACTCCTGAATTCGGTTACGGCTTGGAAGGTCTGTTGGCGCATAAACAAAGCCAGTTACGCGGCATTTTGAACGGCATTGATGTGTCGGTCTGGAATCCGGCGAACGACGCCTATATTGCAAAGCCTTTCAGCGTCGATACGCTAAAAGACAAGCAAATCAATAAAGCGGCGCTCCAACAACAACTGGGCTTGCCGGTGGAATCGGAAACTCCTTTGTTTGGCTTGATTGGCCGCCTGGTCGAGCAAAAAGGTATCGATCTAGTACTAAGCTGTTTACAGGAGATGACCACCCTACCCTTGCAATTTGCCTTACTGGGCAGCGGCGATAAAAGCATCGAATACCGCCTGCAGGAATTTGCCCGCCTATATCCGGAAAAAGTATCCATCACCATTGGCTACGACGAACGCTTGGCGCATCAAATCGAAGCCGGCGCAGACATCTTCCTGATGCCTTCGCGCTTCGAACCTTGCGGCTTAAATCAAATGTACAGCCAATGCTATGGCACGATACCTATCGTCAGAAAAACCGGCGGTTTGGCGGACACTGTAGTCGACGCACTGCCGGAAAGTATTGCCAACGGCAGCGCCAGCGGCATCTCGTTTAACGATGCGTCGGCGGCCGCACTGATAGAAGCCATCAAACGCAGCCTGGTGTTATTCCACAACCGACCGGTCTGGAAGAAAATTCAACGTAATGCCATGCTTAAGGATTTCTCCTGGCAAAACAGTGCGAATCAATATCTAGCACTTTACAATGAAATCTAGACTCTGCTGGGCCGGCCTGATGTTGATAGCCGGCCTCGCGGTTGCCGACGAATCGGTGATAGAAGTCATCCCCCTGATGAACCGTCCGGCCTCCGACGTACACGCTTTACTGGCACCGCTGCTGGATGCAGATGATCGCGTCATCGAGAACGGTGCCAGTCTGATCGTGAAAACCAATCCCGCCAAACTCGGCGAAATCAGGGCCGTCATTCAAAAACTCGATGCTCGGCTCAGCAATTTAGTCATCAGCGTCTTACAAACCAGTAGCAAAACCGCAGCCGAATTGAACGCGGAAGCGGCCATTGCCGCCACGCCGAATAGGATTCGGATACGGGGCATGATGGGCAACACCGAAGACTTGCGAAACCGGCAACAACATCAACAAATACGCACCCTGGAAGGTCAGGCAGCCCATATCAAAACCGGACAGGTCCGGCCGGTGCAAAATTACAGCGTATATGACTCGGGCTATGGTTACGGCTCCGCGGTAAGCAGCAATACCCAGATGATTGAAGCCAGTACCGGCTTCGTTGTTACGCCGCGCTTGGCCGGCAACCAGGTCACTCTCGATATCGAACCCTGGTCGGATAGCTTTCAGCGCAACGGCCATATCGAAACCCAATCCGCACACACCACTTTACGCACCAATCTCGGCGAATGGGTGGAACTTGCCGGCAACGCCGACACTGAACAATCCGACAATCACGGCTTCAACAGTTTCAACCACAGTACCCGGCAAAATGCTTTACGCATTCTGATTAAAGTCGATCAAGCCGACTAATCCGGACCAGTCTTAAACGACAATCCAACCAGACAGCCTCACGGCATTATTTTCGAAATCTGTGCGCGGCGACATAATATCAATATCGACATTGGCGGAAAGCGCATACTAATTAGTTATGATGGCCCGACAAATTTATGCCGACAGCCTTATGAGCATTACTGCCACATGTTCCGCCACCGTTCTGACATATTTTCTAACGATCATATGCCTGACAACATCCGGAGGGGTATCCGCCCAGGAAACGCTGCGCTTGCTCAGTTGGGACGGTTACGCCGATAATGAAGTGGTTATGGCATTCCAGCGGCGGTTCGACGTTGCGATAGAGTTGACCCTGGTAACGTCCGACGACGACCTTTGGCAGAAAATCACTAGCGGCAACTATGACGTGTTTGCTGTCAATACGGCGGAATTGCAGCGTTATATCGATCAAGGCCTGAGCAGGCCGATCAGCATGGCGAATATCCCCAATCATGCCCGGCAATTGCCGCGTTTCCAAAATTTGCAAGCTATCCCCGGCCTGGTTCGTGGGAACGACACGTATGCTGTCCCTTATACCTACTCGGAAATGGGGCTGATCTATAACCGCAAACTCATTAGCACGGCCCCACAATCCATGTCGGCGATGTGGGACCCTGCCTATCGGGGCCGAGTGCTGGCTTTTAACGCCAGTAATCACAATTTCTCCATGGTCGGCTTATTAAAAGGTTTCTCCAATCCGTTCCGAATGACAGATCCCGAGCTAAAACAGGCTGCTCGCGAACTGGCCCAGTTACGCCGTAATGTTTTGACCTTTTACGCGACCGCAGAGGAAGCGACCAGGCTTTTTGTCAAATACGACATAGCCTTGATTTTCGGTAATTACGGCACCCAACAACTGAAAGCCCTGCGCGAAGCCGGTGCCGACATTGGCTATGTGATTCCCCGCGAAGGCGCGCTGGCCTGGCTGGATTGCTGGGCCATCACCCAAAATAGCCGGAACCCCGAATTGGCAGAAAAATGGATTAATTACACCTTGGAAAAATCGGTCAGCGAACGGCTAACCCAGCAATACGGCTTGGCAAACACCATTACAGCGCCGGAGAACGACAGCACCCAAAACCAACCTATTATTTGGCTGGAACCGATACTCAATCCGCTGGCGCGCAAAACGCTATGGGATAGAATCATTTCCGGCGAAGCGCCTGAGGCATTTTAAGTGCGCTCCAGCATAGGCATAAAACTGGGTTTCTGGCTGGCACTGCTGGGCACGCTATCCACAGGCCTGACCGGTTATTATGTCTATGACCGCAGCCGAGTCATGCTGCTGGGAACAGCCAAGGATAAGCTGCTCAACGACACCCAAGCTTTGGGAAACCGATTTGCCGATGCGTTGGCAGCTACCGCCAGCAGCGTCAAGTTTCTAAGCAATTTGCCGGTCAGCGCCGACATTGTCTCGGCAGCACCTAACGCAAAGTTGAGCATACGTAAAAATCAATTGGCGGAGATTTTTGTCAGCCTGCTGAATGCCCACCCCGAATACAGTCAAATCCGTTTGATCGACACACAACATTACGGCAAGGAATTGGTAAGAGTCGATAGAGACCAAGACAACCTCAAAGTGATTGCCGACGCGCAGTTGCAAGAGAAAAACCATTTCCCTTACGTATTCGAAACTGTGCCGCTAGCGGCGGAGCAATATTACGTTTCCGAAATCAATTTAAATCAGGAATTAGGCACTCACCTGGGATTCGGTAAACCCACACTGCGGATAGCGATGCCCATCAAGTCGGCCAACGCCACCATCGCAGTGATCGTCATCAATGTCGATTTACAAGGGCTGTTCGAGCAAGTACGCGGCAATATTCCCGACGATATTGAATTGCTGCTCAGCAACGACAGAGGGGACTACTTAATTCACCCCGACGTGGCAAAAACCTTTGGATTTGAGAGCGGCCGCAGTTTCCTGATTCAGGAAGACATCCCGAACGTAAAAGCGATTCTGGCTGGCAAACAAGCGCATTCGGTATTCGCGACCAGCGATACGCAAAGCTTGGCCGCTTCTTCACTAGCCGCTTTCGTCAAACTGCCGTTGGGCTCGGAAAGCCGTGGACGCTTCGCGATGCTGGGTTTATATACGCCACTGAAAAACGTTTTACAGGAAAGTAAAGCGCTGGGGGTGAGCGTTATCGAAATAACCTTGTTGTTCAGCCTGCTGGCAAGTGCAATTTCGCTAATGTTGGCACGCGTTCTGGCAAAACCGCTCAATTCGATGACCACCGCCATCGGTCAATTCAAGCTAGGCACACCGCTGATCGGGCTACCAACGCATCGTAACGACGAAATCGGCTACCTGGCCAATAGCTTCATGTCGATGACCGAGCAATTAAACTCGCAAATTGCCGAGTTACATGCCTCCGAAGCTAAGTTGCATGCCATTCTCGACAACGCCCCTGTCGGCATTTGGTTGGCCGACCTTGATAAGCGCTTTTTGTTTGTAAATCATACCTTTTGTGACGCTCTTGGCCTGCCGGAAGCCCGTTTCATTGCCAACGAACCATTGGCCGAGCTGTTCGACGCGGAGATCGCGGCCCGTTTTTTGAGTGCCGATCAAGCCTGTTTAGCGCAAGTAAATCAAGCACATCAATCCATCGAGCAAATAAAGTTTGCCGATGGCAAACGGCACACCATACAAATAACCCGCACGCCATTGCAGGACATCAACAAAGAAACGGTCGGCATCATCGGCATTGCCATGGATATTACTGACCGCCAACAAGCGGCCAATCGTGAGCGCGCCCATAACCATGTGCTGGAATTAGTATCCAAAGGCGCGGCGCTGCCGGAGATCCTGGAAGCGGTGGTATTGGGTGTGGAAACCCAAAATCCGGACTTAATTTGTTCGATATTGCTATTAAATAGCGAAGGTAATCGCTTGTTCATAGGCTCTGCACCGCATCTGCCCGACTTCTACAATTCTGCTGTAGACGGCCTTTACGTAGGCCCCGGTGTCGGCTCATGCGGTACTGCGGCGTATTTCGGCCAGCGAGTGATTGTCGAAGATATTCAAAACCATGCTTATTGGGCGCCGTTTACCGAACTGGCGACTGAGGCCGGTTTAGGGTCCTGCTGGTCTGAACCAATACGTGGCGCGTCCGGCCAATTGTTGGGTACTTTTGGCATTTACCAGCAACATCCCGCGGCGCCCGGAACCGACGATATTCAGATGATTGAACAGGCCTCGCATTTGGCAGGCATTGCAATTGACCGTAGCCGCAGTAATGAAGAACTGCAATTGGCTTCGTTAGTCTATCAAAACAGCAGCGAAGCGATGGCCGTGACCGACGCACAAGGTATGATTATCAACGTCAATCCGGCTTTCACCGCGTTGACGGGTTACACCTTGGATGAAGTCATCGGCAAAAACCATAACATCCTGAACTCCGAGCGGCAGGGCGAACAGTTTTATCAAGCCATGTGGCAAGCCATCAACACTAGCGGTCACTGGAAAGGTGAAATTTGGAATCGCCGGAAGAACGGCGAGATATTTGCTGAGCAACTGACCATCAATACCATATTTAGCCCGGATGGTATGCCGCAGCGACGGGTTGCTTTATTTTCCGACATCACCCAAAAGAAGCAGTCCGAAGAACTGATCTGGACCCAAGCCAATTTCGATCCGCTCACCGGCCTGCCCAACCGCCGCATGTTTCACGACAGACTGGATCAAGAAATCAAAAAGGCCCATCGCAGCGGCTTACAGGTCGCTTTGATATTGCTTGATCTGGACCGTTTCAAGGAAGTTAACGATACGCTGGGTCACGATATGGGCGATTTATTATTAAAAGACGCCTCGCAACGGCTGCTGCATTGCGTACGCGATTCTGACACTGTCGCCCGATTGGGTGGCGACGAATTCACCGTCATCCTCGGCGAACTTGATGATGCTGAGGATGCCGAACGCGTCGTCAAAAACATCCTGCAAAGATTGGCCGAACCTTTCCAGCTGAAAAGCAAAGTGGCCTATATCTCCGCCAGTATCGGCATCACCCTGTACCCGAAGGACGCGGAGAGAATCGATACCTTAATAAAAAATGCCGATCAGGCAATGTACGCCGCGAAACACCAGGGCCGTAATCGCTATTGTTATTTCACGCCGTCAATGCAGGAAGCCGCTCTAGCGCGCATGCTGATTGCCGACGATTTGCGCCATGCGTTGGAGGCCAACCAGTTTGAAGTGTATTACCAGCCGGTCGTGGAACTGGGCTCCGGCGCCATCCATAAAGCCGAAGCACTGATCCGCTGGCAACACCCGACACGCGGCATGGTCAGCCCCAGCGAATTTGTACATATTGCGGAAGATATAGGCCTGATTGCCGAAATCGGCGCTTGGGTATTTAAACAGGCGGCGAACCAGGTTAAACAATGGCGCTCCCGTTATCATCCGGACTTTCAGATCAGCGTCAACAAATCGCCGGTGCAGTTTTACGACGACCAGTCCCACGGTACTTGGCTGGAATACTTGCAAACACTTGAGCTGCCGGGACAAAGCATCGTGGCGGAAATTACCGAGGGATTGCTGCTGGACGCCAGCAATGTGGTGAAAGATCAATTACTGGCTTTTCGAGACGCCGGCATTCAAGTATCGCTGGACGATTTCGGCACCGGCTATTCGTCGCTGGCTTATCTGAAGAAATTCGATATCGATTATCTGAAAATAGATCAGTCTTTCGTTGGCAATTTGTCGCCGAACTCCAGCGACAAAATTCTCTGCGAAGCGATTATCGTTATGGCGCACAAGTTGGGGATGAAAGTCATCGCGGAAGGCATAGAAACCGAACAACAACGCCAACTACTGCTGGAAGCGGAGTGCGACTACGGGCAGGGCTATTTATTCTCCAGAGCCCTGCCGGCCGATGCGTTCGAGGAACTGCTAATGCTTAATGTCTCAGACACCAGCGCACAGAACACACTTATTTGATCTTCAATTTCAGTAAATGCACCCGCCGATTGTCGGCCCGCAATACCTCGAAACAGAAATCGTCCAGCTCCACTTTCTCGCCTTTCTTCGGAAAATGTTCAAGGCGCTGCACAATCAAACCGCCTAGCGTATCGTATTCGTCGTCTTCCAGCGCAGCGGAAAAATAATCGTTAAACTCTTCGATGGGTGTCAGCGCGCTGACGATAAATTCTTTTTCGCTACGCTGAGAAATAAATTCTTGTACTTCGTCGTCATCGTGTTCGTCTTCGATCTTGCCGACGATTTGCTCCAGGACATCTTCAATCGTCACCAAGCCGGCGGCGTTGCCGTATTCGTCGACCACGATGGCCATGTGGTTACGCTCGGTGCGAAATTCCTTTAGTAACACGTTTAAGCGCTTGCTTTCCGGCACCACGTTCACCGGCCGCATCACATCTTCGACTTTCAGGGTTTTATCCCGTAAAGCATGAGCCAGCAAGTCTTTGGCAAGCAAAACGCCGACCACCTTACTACGATCTTCTTCGATGACCGGAAAACGGGAATGGGCAAATTCGACCACTAAAGGAAAGATGGTTTCCAGTTCCGCATCCCTGGGCACGACCACCATTTGTGAACGCGGAATCATGATGTCTCTGACCCGCATCTCCGCCACATGCATCACGCCTTCCATCATGGCCAACGCGTCGGAGTCTAAAAGATGTTTTTCTTGCGATTCTCTCAATATCTCCAGCAAGTCTTCCTGATCTTGCGGTTCCCCACTCAGAAAATGACCGATGCGTTCGATCAAGCTCTTATGGGGTTGACTACTCGGGGGGTTACCATCGCTCATTGCTTTCCATCCTCCATATAAGGGTTTGCTATACCTAATTTGCTCAAAATCTCAATCTCTAATGCTTCCATTTGTTCGGCATCCTGATCCTCTATATGGTCATACCCTAGCAAATGCAATACGCCGTGTATAGTGATATGCGCCCAATGATGTTCCGCCAATTTGTTTTGCTGTGATGCTTCCTGTGCGATCAGTGGTGCACAAATCACCAAATCGCCCAGCAAGTCCATGTCCATCCCCGCCGGGGCTTCAAAGGGAAAACTGAGGATATTGGTAGGTCCGCTCTTGTGACGGTACTGCTGATTCAGCTCTGAGATTTCCTCAGCATCGACCAAACGAATCACCAGTTCGCTGTCCGCGCCATCTTCAAAAATTGCCAGGGCGGCATCCGCCCATTGCTGAAACTGCCCCAATTCGGGGTGAGGCGCCGACGTAGCAATTTGCATGTCGATATAATTCATACACTAAGCCGAGGGCGTGTGCTCTTTTTCATAGTGCTCGTAAGCGGCGACTATCCGCTGCACCAAAGGATGCCGGACCACGTCCCGCACGCCGAAAAAGGTAAAACTGATACCCTCCACATCCTTCAGCACTTTCAACACATGTTTCAAACCGGACATTTTTTCGTTCGGTAAATCGATTTGCGTGACATCGCCGGTAATGACGGCGGTGGAGCCAAAACCGATCCGGGTCAGAAACATCTTGATCTGTTCCACCGTCGTGTTTTGCGCCTCGTCCAGAATAATAAACGAGTCGTTCAAGGTTCTACCACGCATGAAGGCTAAGGGTGCCACTTCGATGACATTTTTTTCCAGTAGTTTTTCGACGCGTTCGAAGCCCAACATATCGTAAAGCGCATCGTACAAGGGCCGCAAATAAGGATCCACTTTTTGCGCCATGTCGCCCGGCAGGAAACCCAATTTCTCGCCGGCTTCCACTGCTGGCCGCACCAGGATAATCCGCCGCACGGTCTCGTTTTGCAACGCATCAACCGCACACGCCACCGCCAGATAGGTTTTACCGGTACCGGCCGGGCCGACACCAAAATTAATGTCGTGCGAAATGATCTTGCGCAAATAGTCCTGCTGATTAAAACCGCGTCCCTTGATCACACCGCGCTTGGTTTTAATCGCCACCGGCTCCAATTTCACGTTCGGCGTAGCCTGTAGTAACTGGTCGATACTGGCATCCTGCAAACTCAAATGCACTTGCTCCGGGGTAATTTCTTCCCGCTCGGTCAATTCGAACAATTTCTGAATCACCGCGCAAGCTGCCGTGACCGCTGCATCAACGCCCGTCACCTTAAAATGATTGCTGCGATTGGCGATCTCCACCTGCAAGCGTTGCTCTATCTGGCGAATATGCGCATCCAACTGCCCACAAAAATTGGACAATCGCTGCGCATCGGCGGGTAACAGGGTGATTTCTTGCGAAAAATGGCTGGCGTTCAACACTAGAGGGTCTGCGTAATTTTTTCGATGGACGATTCTACAAGACGGCCGCGTAACGAATTCGGCAAGGCTTCGGCAATGTAGACATCGACGAACTGCCCGATTAAACGCGGGTGCCCGGCAAAATTGACGGCGCGGTTATTCTCGGTCCGGCCAGTGAGATGCAAAGGGTTTTTCTTGGAGATGCCTTCCACCAACACACTCTGCACGCTACCGATCATCGATTCCGAAATAGCCATGAACATTTCGTTCAGACGGTCTTTCAAGCGTTTCAGGCGTTGTTCCTTAACTGCCATACTGACATCGTCGGCAAAGTTGGCTGCCGGCGTACCCGGTCTGGCACTGAAGATGAAACTGTAAGACAGGTCGTAACCGACTTCCTCGATCAAGGCCATAGTATCTTCAAAATCTTCTTCGGTTTCGCCGGGAAAGCCAACGATAAAATCCGACGACAAACTAATGCCTGGCCGCACCGCTTTCATCTTGCGCATGATTTCCAGATAATCTTCGCGCCTATGGCCACGCTTCATTTCCGCCAAAATGCGGTTGCTGCCGCTCTGCACGGGCAAATGCAAGTGATTGACCAACTGCGGAATCTCGGCAAACGCCTCGATAATATCGTCAGTGAATTCTAAAGGATGCGATGTGGTGAAACGAATACGATCTATACCATCGACCGCGGCAACACAATGCAACAACAGCGCAAAACTAGCCACATCGCCATCTTCCATCGCGCCGCGATAAGCATTAACGTTTTGGCCGAGCAGATTGATCTCGCGCACGCCTTGCCTAGCCAACGTTTCGATTTCGGCAATCACATCGTTAAGCGGCCGGCTGACTTCTTCTCCGCGGGTGTACGGCACGACACAATAGGTACAGTACTTACTGCAACCTTCCATCACGGACACATAGGCCTTGGGCCCTTCTGCACGCGGTTCCGGTAAATTATCGAATTTTTCGATTTCGGGAAAAGAAATGTCTACCACGTGCTTACCGGCACTACGCGCTTGGTTCAACAATTCGGGTAAACGGTGCAAGGTCTGCGGACCAAACACGATGTCTACATACGGCGCGCGTTTTTGCAGCGCTGCGCCTTCCTGGCTGGCCACGCAGCCACCAACACCAATAATCACACCGGGACGCTTATCTTTGATTTTTTTCCAGCGCCCGACCGCGGAAAACACTTTTTCCTGAGCTTTTTCGCGGATCGAACAAGTGTTTAGTAACAACACATCGGCTTGTTCCGGAATATCGGTCAATTCCATGCCATGCGACGCCATCAATACGTCCCGCATCTTGTCGGAATCGTATTCGTTCATTTGACAGCCGTTAGTCTGTATATAAAGTTTTTGCGCCATGCTTGATGAGATACCTCAACTACTCTCACTAACAAAAAACCCCCGTCTCGCGACGGGGGCTCGTAATGGCCGGATTATAAACCCAATTTTCGGCAAATGCTTGTTTTATACGGCAATCCCCACTTGCAGGGCCTCGAACCAATCCAGAAAACGCTTCACATCATCGCCTTTAAACATCCGACCATGTTGCGGCGCCAGTATGTCGATATCCAACTTCCTGACCCGATCAATCCAGGCCCGCTTAGCTTGATTAGAAGGCATCCAGCGCTGATGAAAGAAACGCATTTTCTCGACGTGCATATCGAAGTTGTCCACAAATACCGGCGTACCCGGCGCTTCCAAGGCTGCACCGACATCGCCGGACATCAGGATTTTGGCGTGTGGATCGTAAATATGGAAATTGGCAGAGGCGTGCAGGTAGTGCGCGGGCACGATCTGCAACTCGGTAGTACCGAGATTGATGACCCCGCCATGATCAGGAATCGGCACATATTCGATAGTTTCGCAGCCGAAATGCCTTAAAAAACCTTCCCATAACGTTGCGGCATGCAGTTTGGCGTTAGGCAGCGCTTGATCCCATAAACCCAAAGACGAAATGATGTCGGGATCTTGATGCGATGCGAACAAATCAGTAATTTCCTCGACTGGCGCATGGTGTAAAACCGCCGCCAGCATTGGCGCAAACAGCTCTATGCCGCCGGGATCGATTAATAAGCAGCGATTAGCCGTCCTCACCATGTATTGGTTGGTATCGATAATTTTCTCGGGCTTATGTACGTCGCGGCCAAACATTATCCATTGATAGGCGCCCTCATAAATTTTGGTCATTCTCATACTAACTGTACCTCTTGGCCATACTGGGTTTGGTGGGTGCGCTATTCGGCGACGTTTATAATCGTCAATGCACTCCGGCATTTATGTACTTTATCGTTGATTATTTGCGCGGCGTTATCGACGCTTTCGGCAACCGCTTGTAGACTTTGCAGATACTCTCCCGCTTGCGAAGCCTCGATGCGAGAGTTGGCAGCAATCACCCGGGCCGCTCTGGCCGGATGCATCACATCAGCCAACTTAATCAATAATTCCGAAACCTGGATAATAAACTCTCGATGACAAATCTGCGTTCTTAGCCTGACTTCCTGCAACGGGGTGGCCAAAGAATCGGCATATCTAGCGCCGACAGCCAACTGCCCCACTTTCTCGAAGCGCCTGCATGCTTCGGTCATCCGTTGTTCATTGACTGTCAGGCGATAAAGGTGGAAAGCATATTCGTTGATGTTATTGACCAATTCGATCGTATCCTTGGCCAATTCGTTTATGAAGTCGGTGATGGGCTGGAAGCCCTTGGCCTTTTCTCCGGCCCTGAAAGCAATCGCTTTGGCATTGGCTGCGGCGAGAGAAATTTCCTTGGCCACTTCCATCACCGCACTCAATTCGGCGGCTATGGAAGCCACAGCGACAAATTGGGACTTGGTTTGATTGACTTGCATACTGAAAGACCCTCAGATCGACGATAAATTTATTTATAGCTTAGCCGACAAATAAATACCCGTGCTATTTGAGTTTCTAATAAATGCGCGTCAACCCCGGTTATTTAGGTCGATAATGAGTTGGATCAGCCACACCCAGATTTTGAAAACCGGCCGCCCGCAATCTGCAGGCATCGCACACGCCGCAGGCTCTACCTTTAATATCAGCGGAATAACAGGAAACCGTATCCGCGTAATTGACGCCCAGTTCTAAACCTTTTTGGATAATCTCGGCTTTGCTGAGTGCTATCAGCGGTGTGTGAATTTGAATTTTATGGCCTTCCACTCCCGCTTTGGTGCCCAGGTTGGCCATATCCTGAAAAGCTTTGATAAATTCCGGCCGGCAGTCTGGGTAACCGGAATAATCGACGGCGTTAACGCCGATGAATACGTCGTGAGCGTTCACCACTTCCGCCCAACCCAAGGCAAATGCCAGAAATATAGTATTTCTGGCCGGCACATAAGTCACGGGAATGCCGGCTTGCGGCGTAGTCGGCACATCGATCCGGGCGTCTGTCAACGCGGAACCGCCGATTGCGCTCAAGCCGAGGTTGATAATTTTATGATCGGCAACCTGATAGTGCTTGGCAATCCTCCTCGACGCTTCCAATTCGGCATTATGGCGCTGGCCGTAATCGAAACTCAGGGCGTAGCAAGTAAACCCTTGTTGCTTGGCAAGTGCCAAGACCGTTATAGAATCCAGGCCACCGGACAATAAAATAATTGCCGGCCTGGAACTGCTGCTATTTTCCACGCGCGTCGTTCCAAAGAAATTTATGTAATTGAATTTGAAACCGAACCTGCAGTTGGTCGGCCAAAATGCGCTCGGCTAGTTCGGTCGGCGACATCACATCCATCACCGGCGAGAATAGTACTTGGCAATGTTCCACTAAGCGATACCGCTCAAGTTGTTGCTTGGCCCATTGGTAATCGGCGGCGTCGGCAATCACGAATTTGACTTGATCGTGGGACGTTAAATACTGGATATTGTCATATCGATTTCGCTCAAGCTCTCCGGAACTCGGTGTTTTTAGATCCATGACTTTACTGACCCGACTGTCAACCATCGACACATCCAAAGCACCGCTGGTTTCCAGCGAAACCTTGTAACCGGCATCGAGCAGTCTAACCATTAAAGGATTGCAGCCAGGTTGTGCTAAAGGTTCGCCGCCGGTTACCGTCACATAGCGGGTGTTGTAACGCCCAACTTGCTCGAAAATATCGTCGATGCTGAGTTTTTCGCCACCAGTAAACGCATAGGCGGTATCGCAATAGGAACAGCGCAATGGACAGCCGGTCAAGCGAATAAAGACGGTGGGCAATCCCACCGTATTCGCCTCACCCTGTAGGGAATAAAAAATTTCGGTAATACGTAGCGTTTGTTCCATCCCAACGCCAACTTATTGCGGCATTTGCGCCAGCTTTTTTTCCGCCAAATGCGCGGCAGTGGTGCCTGGATAGCTGGTCGTCACCCGCGTCAGATAATCGCGAGCTTTTGCGATGTTTTGCAAATCGAATTCGATATAACCCAGTTTCAGTAAGGCATCAGGGACTTTCGAGCTATTGGGATATTGACTAACCACCTTATTGAATGCGCCGCGCGCCGCATCGAATTCGCGGTTGATCTTATACGCTTCCGCCAACCAATACTGAGAATTGTCGGCAAACTCGCCGGCCGGAAAATCCTTCAGCAACTCCTGAAACATTTTTATGGCTTGGGCATTGTGGCCATTGCGTAAAGTGTCGTAAGCCGATTGATACCTTTCCTTTTCATTGCCTTGTGTCGCGGTCGCGGTCGGCTTATTGTCCACTACGGGCGAAGCAGCCGGAGCAGGAGTCGCAGTTGCAACTGGCGCCGGAATTGGTGCAGCCGGGGCCGCTGGCGTAGCGGGCTGAGCAGCTGTAACCGACGCTTGTCCAGTCGTAGCAGCGTCCGCCGGTACGGTTGCAGGAGATGGCTGAACCGCCGGCGTTTGCCCGCCTGCGGTAAGCGCCTGCATCCGATCATCCAGATCGGAGTACATATTGCTTTGCTTTCTTTGTAAGTCGGCGATGGTCTGGGATTGCTCCTCGACCATGCCGCGCAATTGTTGCACTTCCGACTGTAACTGCTCCAATCTGCCCAATACCTCAAAAATAGCATTGTCAGTGGCGGCCGGCTGTGCATAAGCATTCCCAGCCGGGTAACCCGCACCGTTAGGGGCAGCACCAGCTTCGGCAGATAAACCAAAGCCGAGAGTCAGTATCAGAAGCGCACGCTTACTCATTGATAGCCAACTTCCACACGACGATTTTGGCCCCACGCGGATTCGTCATGCCCGGAAACAGCAGGCTTTTCCTCGCCGTAGCTAACCACTTCCAATTGGCCGGCGGTAACGCCTTGCGAACGCATCATTCTTTCCACGGACTTTGCCCGCTGTTCGCCCAGTGCGATGTTGTATTCACTGGAACCACGTTCGTCAGCATGGCCGGATAGAATCACATGCTGGTTTGGGTGCGAAGCCAAATAACGAGCATGCGCCGCGACAACAGGGACGTAGTCTTGTTTGACTTGGCTGCTATCCAATTCAAAATAAATCACTTGTTTAGACAATGGATTGTTAGGGTCGCTGAACTCAGGACCCAGGTTCGCGCCGGAACCGGAGCCAAAGCTGCTGCCATTGCCTGAACCAAATTGGCTGCCGGACATAGAACCATCATTGTAACCGCTGGTAGACGCATCCGTACCTTGGGTAGAATCTGCCAAGCCTTCTTCTTCGGTTGAGCTACAGCCTGTTGTTACCAAAATCGCAGTCATGGCCAAAGCCAAATAGGTTTTGTTAAATCTCATCAATTTTCTCCAAATATTAAGTAAAACTCAGGTAGCGATAGTGTGAGGGCTATCGCGCTTGCAATCAAGGTGCCCAGGCCGGTTCACGGACCTCGCCACTCTCGAATGCCAATTTCTGTTGCATCGCGCCATCGGTGGACACCACCGATAAGGCCGACCGGCCGCCGCGATTAGCGGCAAATAAAACCATGCTGCCATTGGGCGCAAAACTAGGTGACTCGTCAAGATTGCCTTCGGTCAACACATTCACGGTGCGCGAAGCCATATCCATCACTGCAATCTTATAACCGCCGCCACTGCTGGTGACCATCGCCAGGCTTCTGCCATCAGCGGAAAAACGGCCTCTGGCGTTATAGTCGCCCTGAAATGTCACCCGACTGGCCTTGCCACCGGAGGCTGGCATCAGGTAAAGCTGGGGTTTGCCACCTTGATCAGACGTAAACAAGATAGAGCTGCCATCCGGAGACCATGTTGGCTCGGTGTCAATGGACAAACCGCTGGTCAGGCGCGTCAATGCCCGGCTGCCTAAATTCAAAACATAGACATCTGGACTGCCATCTTTAGACAAGGTAATCGCCAGACGGCTGCCGTCCGGCGAAAAAGCCGGCGCGCCGTTGATGCCGGGATACGAGGAAACGCTTTCGCGTTGCCCGGTGGCCAGCGTTTGCACCCAAATTTCCGAACGCTTGGTATGGAACGACACGTAAGCAATTTTACTACCGTCAGGTGACCAAGCCGGCGCCATGATAGGTTCCGGGGATTCGGCGATGGTCCGGGGGTTATAACCATCGGCATCGGCCACTTGCAGCATGAACTGCTTGCCATTGCCGCGGCGCACGCTGGTGACATAGGCAATCCGGGTATTGAACGCACCCTTACGTCCGGTCAGTTTTTCGTAAATCAGATCACTGATGTGGTGCGCAGCGCGACGCAATTCGTTGGCGCCGGCAGTCAGACGGTAACCCATCAACAACTGGCCGTTATGCACATTGAACAAATGAAACTGGATGTTGTAACTGCCGCCATTACCAACCACTTGGCCTATCGCCATATAGTCTTGGCCCAGTACCTGCCAATCCTTGAAATTAACCCGCTCGGGTTCGCTAGGTTTGGTCAGCATATCGTCTTCGGACAAGGTTTTGAAAAACCCGCTGCCGCCCAAATCAGAACTGATCACATCGGACAATTTAACATTGCCGATAGAGCCTTGTTGAGCAAACGGCACGATGGCGATAGGGACCGCAGTTTGCGAACCTTTGGTAATTTCTATGGTTAAACCGACCGCCTGCGCCACTGTAAACATCCCAGCCAAAATGCCGCCGACTAACATTCTTGTGATTAACATCATTCTCTCGTTTCCGTTTTACTGATTATTCCGGTTTAAACACGAAGGTAAAAACTCTAAATTCCTGATCAAATAATTTTCTATCTTGCGGTACCGGCAAAGGCGAGGCTTTTCTCACTGCATTCTCCGCCGAACGGTCAAAAATCGGATCACCGCTACTACCAATTACCACAGCGTCCATCACATCACCACTAGCCAACAATTTTACCTGAATTGTGCATCTCAAGCCTTGCGTTGCGTTGATCGGCCGCGTCCAGGCGCCTTCTACTTTGCGCGCAATCATCTGCTTGGCAGAATCGACAGCCTGCTTATCCGAGGCTGCTTTTGCCGCAGCCGCCGCGGCAGCTTCCGCAACCTGCCGCTCTTTTTCCGCTTTTTCAGCCGCCGCTATCGCAGCTTGGCGCTCTTGTTCTGCTTTAGCTTTTGCCGCCGCTTCCGTCGCGAGCCTTTCTTTCTCGGCCTTCTCTGCCTTTTCCGCTGCCAGCTTGGCCTGACGTTCTTTCTCAGCCTTAGCCTTGGCTTCCGCTTCGGCAGCCATGCGTTCCTTTTCGGCTTTTTCCGTGGCTATTTTGGCTTGGCGTTCTTTCTCCGCTTTTTCGGCGGCGAGCTGTTTATCTTTTTCCGCTTTGGCTCTGGCCTCGGCTTCAGCGGCTTGCTTGGCTTTTTCAGCATTAAGCGCAGCCTGTTTCTCCTTCTCGGCCTTGGCTTTTTCGTCAGCTAATTGCCTTTCCTTTTCCGCCTTTGCCTTGGCTTCCGCTTGCTTTGCTTGTTCCTGACGCTTGGCTTCTTCGTTCTTTTGCTCCTGCAGTTTCTTTTGCTGTTCCAGGGCTTTTTGTTCCTGTAACTTTTTTTCCTGCTCCAGCTTTTTGATTTCCGCTTCCTGCTGCTGTTTCTCTCGCGCCGCTTCCGCCAGTTTTTGTTCCTTCAACTTGGCTTCGCGCTCCATTTCCTGTTGTTTTTGCTTTTCCAGCAATTTCTGTTTCTCTACTTCCCTTTGTTTTTCCGCCAACTCCTTCTGTTTGTCCAGTTCGGCTTGCTTCTGCTTTTCCGCTGCTTCCTTTTGTTTGTCCAGTTCGGCCTGTTTCTGCTTTTCCGCGGCTTCCTTGGCTTTTTTCTGTTCGAGAGCTTGCCGTTCCTTGGCCTCCTCTAACTTTTTTTCCTCTTCCTTACGCTTCGCAGCGAGTTGTTCCTGCATCTTCTTTTCTTCTAATGCTTCCTGCTTGCGCTTTTCGGCGGCTTCCTGAATTTTTTGTTCTTCCAGCACACGTTGTTTTTTAGCTTGCTGCAACAACTGCTCTTCGGCTTTTCTGGCGTTTTCCAGTTGCTCTTGATGCTGTTTCTCGGCTTGTTGCTTGTTTGTTTCGTTCTGCTTTAAGCGCTCGGCTTCCGCATCGATTTCCGCGCCGTCCAATACAGTCGCTTCAATAATGTCCGCGGGCGGCGACATTTGCGCGTCCTCAGTCTCAGTGAGAAAACTGAAACTGAACAACAACACAATCAGAATATGCAGCGCTATCGCCTGCGCGAGCGAAGGTTTAAAACTTTTCATGGTGGTGTTTATTTGCTGTCTGGCGGCGGCGCGGTCATCAAGCCCACTTTTGGGGCGCCGGTTTTCTTCAGTTCCACCATCACTTTGACGATGCTGCCGTAATCCACTTCATGGTCGCCACGCACGTAGAGCTGGGCTTTGGGATTATTTCTGAATACCGCCGCGACTCTGGTTTTAACCGTATCGACATCGACAGGCGTATCGGCTTCTTCGTCGCCGTTGCCAATATCAACATATAAGCTGCCGTCCTTCTTGATCGACACGATCACCGGCACTTGGTCTTGTAGATCTACCGACTCGGCCTCGGCTTGCGGCAACTCGACATCGACACCGGTTTGCACCAGCGGCGCGGTAATCATGAATATCATCAACAGCACAAAAGTCACGTCAATATAAGGAACGACGTTGATTTCGGCCATTACCCCGCGTTTTTTTCGCGATCTGCGATTGCTGCCGCCTACATTCATTTGCTGTGCGCCTGTCTTTGCAGTAATACCACGAACTCGTCGACGAATAACTCGTAACGACCGGCCAAACGATCCAAACGGGTAGAGAAACGGTTATAGGCAATTACCGCTGGAATCGCCGCGAACAAACCGATCGCGGTAGCTATTAACGCTTCCGAAATACCCGGCGCGACATTCGCCAAGGTGGCGTTTTTAATTTCCCCCAAAGCGCGGAATGAATTCATGATGCCCCAGACTGTGCCAAACAGGCCTATGTAAGGACTGGTCGAACCGACTGTCGCCAAGAACGGCAAAGTCTCGTCTAGCCTATCCAACTCGCGGGATAACTCAATGCGCATCGCCCTTTGCGCACTTTCAACCTGGACAGAAGGTTCGACATCGCCCTTCTGGCGCATCCGCGCGAACTCGCGGTAGCCGGCCAGAAAGATTTTCTCAATACCTTCCGGCTCGAATCGATCGCTGGACATTTTTTTATACAACTCGGCCAAACCGACGCCAGACCAAAACTCTTCTTCGAAATCGTCGGTGATGGCAATGGCCTGCTTCAATTCTTTACGTTTGGAAAAGATGAAGGTCCAGGACGCAACCGATGCCGACAACAGAATGAACATAACAAACTGCACGACGATACTGGCTTCTTTGACCAGCGTCAGGATGGATAAATCGGTATTCATTAGTTTAAATGTTCCAAAATAGCAGAGGGAATAAGTTTGGGCTTCATGCTTTGCGCATCAAGGCAGGCAATCCGGATTTCACCGGTGCATAAAATATCTTGTTGCCGGGTGATCGCTTGCTCAAAGGTAAAATTAGTTTTTTTGTACTCAATAACTTTTGCGCTAACGTCCAACAGTTCGTTGAAGCGGGCGGGTTTTAAATAGTCGACTTTCACCGAACGGACTACAAAAATCAGATTTTGTTCGGCTAGAAGATTATCCTGCTCAAAACCCACACTACGCAGCATTTCGGTTCTGGCCCGTTCAAAAAACTTCAAATAATTCGCGTAAAACACTACGCCACCCGCATCGGTATCTTCGTAATAAACGCGTACCGGCCAGTTAAATTCTTTCATTCGTCTCTTAACGAATTATTAAATGTCAAAGATGTCATCGCTGCCGATTTGCTGCCTGGGCGCTGGCAGGCCAAAATGGCTGTATGCCTTATGCGTGACCACTCTCCCTCTGGGGGTACGCATGATAAAACCTTGTTGCAATAAGTAAGGTTCCAACACGTCTTCAACCGTGCCACGTTCCTCACTGATTACCGCAGCTAGCGTATCCAGTCCAACCGGACCACCTTGAAAATGTTCTATCATGGCTGTCAATAATTTCCGGTCCAGCATATCAAAGCCTTGCTGATCGATTTTCAGCATATCCAAGGCTTGTTTGGCAATCTCGCGAGTCACCGTGCCATTGCCTTTGACTTCGGCAAAATCGCGCACCCTACGTAATAATCGGTTGGCGATGCGCGGAGTGCCTCGCGAACGGCAAGCGATCTCGTCGGCACCGCCACTATCCATGCCAATATTCAACAGCTTCGCAGAGCGGCTGACGATACTGGCCAGTTCCTCGACGGTGTAAAACTCAAGGCGTTGGACGATACCGAAACGGTCGCGTAAAGGCGATGTCAACAAACCGGCTCGGGTCGTCGCGCCTATCAGCGTAAATGGCGGCAAATCCAGCTTAATCGAGCGGGCTGCCGGACCTTCGCCTATTATAATATCAATTTGGTAGTCTTCCATAGCCGGATACAGCACCTCTTCCACCGCCGGGCTGAGTCTATGGATTTCATCAATGAATAACACATCATGCGCTTGCAGATTGGTCAGCAAAGCCGCCAAATCGCCGGCTTTATCCAGCACCGGCCCCGAGGTTTGACGGATGTTGACATTCATTTCCGCAGCCACGATGTTGGCCAGCGTGGTTTTCCCCAAACCGGGCGGACCGAAGATCAATACATGATCCAACGCTTCAGAGCGCGTAACCGCCGCCTGGATAAAGATTTCCATTTGTTCGCGGAGTTCTTTTTGCCCGACATAGTCTTTCAAGCGCTTGGGGCGAATAGCTCTATCCACTCGCTCTTCTTCATTATTACCGTGCGCAGTAACCAATCTGTCGCTTTCGATCATTTAACCGCACCGCGCAGCGCCAGCCGAATAATGTCCTCACAGCTTTTATCTTCCGTAGCAACAGCCTGCACCATCCGCGCCGCGTCCGTTGGTTTATAACCTAAGGCACACAAGGCGCTAATCGCTTCTTGCTTGGGACTGGCTACCGAACCGGGAAGCGAACTTGGTCGATCACTAGCTGCCGATAGTTTGTTTAGTTCCGGCAAACGACCGCGCATTTCGATAATCAAGCGTTCAGCTGTTTTTTGGCCGACGCCCGGCAAGCGCACTAAACCTTTTACATCGTTATCATGAACGCAACGATAGAATTCTTCGGTGCTTTGCCCGGACAGAACAGTCAAGGCCAGCTTGGGGCCGACGCCATTGACTTTGATCAGGGTTCTGAACAGCATGCGTTCGCTTTCCGTGGCAAAACCGAACAGGATATGTGCATCCTCGCGAACCACGAGATGCGTATGCAGCTTAACTACTTCACCCAATGCAGGCAGGTCGTAAAAGGTATTCATCGGCGCTTCAATTTCGTAGCCGACACCGTGGACATCCAACAACAGTTGCGGAGGAGCTTTGTAAATCAATTTACCGCATAAAAAACCGATCATGAAATCGCCTTCTGCAAACGCATCGCGGTCTCCTGATAGTGGCTATGACACAGGCCAATCGCCAACGCATCGCTAGCATCGATCTGCATGTCGCCTTGAATGCTCAACAAAATTTTCACCATATGCTGAACTTGCAGTTTATCGGCACTGCCTTTGCCTACCAAGGCCTGTTTAACTTGCCTAGCCGCATATTCGAACACCGGCAGATCTCGATTTAAGGTGGCGCAAATTGCTGCGCCGCGCGCCTGCCCCAGCTTCAGGGCCGAATCGGCATTCTTGTGCATAAACACTTGCTCGATGGCCATTTGCTCGGGACGGTACAACTCAATCACCTGACTAACGCCATCGAAAATCTGCTTCAAGCGCTCGGGAAATTCGTCGGATTTGATACGAATGCAGCCACTGGCTACGTAGCGAATACCGCGCGATGTCGACTCCACCACACCATATCCGGTGATACGCGAGCCTGGATCTATTCCTAAAATTCTGGTCAATAGTCTATTGATACGATTAATTTTGCGGTGTGATTAGGCATCGAGCGCAGTCATGATGTCATCGCTGATGTCTGCATTGGAGTAAACGTCCTGCACATCGTCCAGGTCTTCCAAGCGGTCGATCAGCTTCAGCATTTTTTCAGCGGATTCGCTATCCAACTCAGTCTTGACGTCGGCGTGCATCGTCACTTCGGCGTTTTCCGGCTCGAAGCCGGCAGCAAGCATAGCTTCCTTGACGGTCATATAGTCTTCAGGGCTGGTAAACACGTCGATAGAACCATCGTCGTTGGTGACCACATCCTCGGCGCCGGCCTCCATCGCGGCTTCCATCACTGCGTCTTCATCGACGCCATTGGCGTAGCTGATAATGCCAACCTTGCGAAACATATAAGCCACCGAACCGTCGGTGCCCAAGTTGCCGCCAGCCTTGGAGAACGCGTGCCTGACGTCGGCGACGGTACGATTGCGATTATCGGTCAAGCAATTCACCATCACCGCCGTGCCGCCAGGACCATAACCTTCGTAACGCACTTCTTCGTAAACCACGCCATCAACCGCGCCGATGGCCTTCTTGATGGTGTTGTCGATGGTATCGCGCTTCATGTTAGCACCAAGCGCTTTATCGATAGCGGTACGCAAACTCGGATTATTGGCGGGATCACCACCACCCGATCCTTTTGCGGCCACGGTAATCTCGCGAATCATTTTGGTAAAAATCTTGCCGCGTTTTGCGTCCTGCGCGCCTTTACGATGCTTGATGTTAGCCCATTTACTATGCCCTGCCATTCTATCTCTCTGAATCTTCTAAAAATTTGGAAATTTTACCATCGTCCCGCCGGCTTATCGACCCTTGCTTATAGCACTAGTGGCAATATTGCCGCTAACGAAGCATCGGAGACGTAGCTATCCGCTTGCGC
The DNA here is from genome assembly GCF_014850975.1 of Methylomonas fluvii. Taxonomy (GTDB): domain Bacteria; phylum Pseudomonadota; class Gammaproteobacteria; order Methylococcales; family Methylomonadaceae; genus Methylomonas; species Methylomonas fluvii. The sequence continues at coordinate 1,316,683 of NZ_JACXST010000002.1, forward strand.
TTCCACCAACGGCCTGCGAACGACACCACCGAAACCGATCATATAGGCGCCTGCCAATTTCGCTTCCAAATCGGTCTTGCCGTCGCCTATCATTACTAAAGACGAATGATGCATTCTCAGTCGCCGGCAAATCCGCGCTTTGCCGCCGCTGACTGCCAAGGGAGAATGTCGGGCAAAATCCCGATAATTACCGTCTTCATCAAACAACACATCGACCGCGTGCACATGTGCTTCGGGTATCCCCAGTTGTTCCGCCAAAGGCAGTATCGCCTGTCGCAAGCCGCCGCTGATGATGTGGATCAGCTTATTATTGGCTTGCAGGATTTTAATTGTGTCTCTAACACCATCTACCATTTCGGCAATATACAGATCGGCCAACCAGTCTATCGCGGCTTGGTCAGGTTTGATCAAATCCAGCCGATTCGCGTAGACATCCTCAAGGGCCAATTCGCCGTTCATGGCCGCATCGGTTAACGCCGCAACCTGTTCGAATAAACCCTTACGCCTAGCCAATTCATCGATACCCTCGACCCGACTTAGCGTACTATCGCAATCGAAACAAATAACGTCATAACTCATAAAGCAATTTGCCTCGCCGTATGTACCGCCGGCACTTCGCAGACCGATTTCAGCACTTGCTCACTTAGTGGATCTGACACACTGATGACCATCATCGCCAATTGATGCTCGTCAGCAATGCTGACCTGCATGCGGGTGATATTGATATTGGCGACGCCCAAAATAGAGCTAATCGCGGCGATCACGCCCGGCTTATCATCGTGGCGAGTGATTAATAGCGCGCCTTCGGGCACCACTTCGATTTCGAAATGATTGATGCTGACTAAGCGCGGATGTTGATTACCCAACAAAGTACCCGCCAAGGACACCGATTTATCCGCGCAATGTCCGGTGATTTTGATTAGGGATTGATAGCCCTCCGATTCCTCGGTCTGCGACTCAATTAGCGTTATACCTTGGCGCTTGGCAATGTTCTCGACATTGACGCGGTTAACCGGCGTGGAAAGCTGCCCGCCCAACAAACCAACCATCGCTTCTGCGGAAATCGGCCGAATTTTTACCTCAGCAGCCTTTCCATAAACCGCAACTTCCAATTTTTGAATCGGTTGATCGATCAATCCGACTAAAACCTTACCGAGAATATTAGCAAGGTTCATAAATGGTTGAGCCTTGGATAGCTCTTCTGCCGACAACCTAGGGAGATTCAAAGCATTAACAGCTTCACCGGTTTGCAAATATTTAACCGCCTGACGGGCAATTTCGACACTCACCGCCACTTGCGCTTCTTTGGTCGAAGCACCCAAATGGGGCGTAAATACCACATTGTCCAATGTTAGCAGCGGCGAATCCTTGGGAGGTTCTTGCTCATAAACATCCAGCGCCGCACCGGCAATCCGACCTTCTTTCAATGCGTCGTATAATCCAGATTCGTCAACCAAACCACCACGGGCACAATTGATCAACCTTGCAGATTTTTTCATCATGGCCAATTGATCACGGCCAATAATATTTTTAGTTTTTTCCAGTAAAGGACAATGCAGGGTCAAATAGTCAGCTTGCTTAACCAGGGCCTCCAAATCGACCATTTCCGCGCCATGCTTGGCAAAAACATCCGGTGCTACAAACGGGTCATAAGCGATCACACGCATACCCAAACCGTTGCCGCGTTGCGCGACTATTCGACCTATCGTGCCGAAACCCAGCACAGCTAGTGTTTTATGAGCAATTTCGGCGCCCATCAACTTAGAGCGCTCCCATTTGCCGTCTCTGACCGATTGATTGGCAAACGGTAGATTGCGACTCAGGGAAAACATATGCGCAATAGCGAGTTCCGCCGTCGTCGTGGCATTGGCATCAGGCGTATTCATTACGATAACCCCTTGCTCAGTCGCTGCATTTAAGTCGACATTGTCAACCCCGATACCGGCGCGCCCGACTACTTTCAGACGAGTCGCCGCTTTTAAAACCTTAGCCGTGACCTGTGTGTCGCTGCGGATCAATAAAGCATCGAACTCCGGAATAATTTCGCATAACTCGTCTTCACTCAAGCCGGTTTGAATATGTATCTGTATGCCTTCCTGGGCATTCAAGAAATTAATGCCGTCTTCCGCAAGCTTGTCTGAAATTAGTATCTTTTTCATCGCCGTGACTGGATTATTGGATAAGGCCGGCATTCTAGCAGCTTTGCTATAATCGCCGTAATGCGCGTTCCCGACAAAATACCGGATCTATGCTTATGAAAATAAAAGCGGCGCTTGGCGTCCTATCGGTGATCTGTTTACTTGGCGCAATCGCCTGGTGGCTGACTTACACTAAAAGCTTTGCCCCCAACGCCGTTTTTACAACATTGACAGGCGAACGGCTGGCAATCGCCGAACTAAAAGGTAAACCCGTATTGATAACGTTTTGGGCAACCGACTGCCCTAGCTGTATAGAGGAAATTCCGAATTTGATCGCATTGCATCAGCAAGGCACCCAAATCATTGCGGTGGCAATGCCATACGACCCGCCTAGCCGCGTGCAAGCGTTAGCCAAAGAAAGACAGCTTCCCTATCCAGTGGCTCTTGATATAGACAGTAGTCTTGTACACGCTTTTGGTGATGTGCAGTTGACCCCAACCATGTTTTTAATAGATAGGCAAGGCGCGATCATTATGCACAAAATCGGCCCCTTCGATTTAGCATCTTTAAAAACACTTCTGACACGATTATAAAAAACTGCCTTGCTATTGAGCTTCGGAAGTCTTGACTACCCTGCCCGCAAAAGAGAAGGGTGTTGCAGTATGGGTGATTGAGGGTCAAAAAAAAAGCCCGGCTATTGCTAGCGGGGCTTTCGTATTAAGAGCTTGGCGATGACCTACTTTCACATGGCAACCTGCCACACTATCATCGGCGCTAAGCGGTTTCACTTCCGAGTTCGGGATGGGATCGGGTGGTTCACGCTTGCTATGTTCACCAAGCAAACTGGTTTGGCTGGTTTTAGTCAGCCGTCATAAACAGGTTATAAGCCTTTGGCTTTTAGGAAAATACCTTTGGGTCATGCGTTCGCAATTAACTTAGGTTGTTTCCGGTCCTGTTTTTCATGGAAATCTGTATCGAGTGTGTCGTTTTCTTACGTTTATCAGCGTGTCAGTGACACCCAAACGCATTGGGTGTTATATGGTCAAGCCTCACGGGCAATTAGTACACGTTAGCTTCACACATTACTGCGCTTCCACACCGTGCCTATCAACGTCGTAGTCTCCGACGGCCCTTCAGGGGACTTAAAGTCCCAGTGAGATCTCATCTTGGGAGGGGCTTCCCGCTTAGATGCTTTCAGCGGTTATCCTGTCCGAACGTGGCTACCCGGCAATGCCATTGGCATGACAACCGGAACACCAGAGGTTCGTCCACTCCGGTCCTCTCGTACTAGGAGCAGCTTCCCTCAAATCTCAAACGCCCACGGCAGATAGGGACCGAACTGTCTCACGACGTTCTGAACCCAGCTCGCGTACCACTTTAAATGGCGAACAGCCATACCCTTGGGACCTGCTTCAGCCCCAGGATGTGATGAGCCGACATCGAGGTGCCAAACACCGCCGTCGATATGAACTCTTGGGCGGTATCAGCCTGTTATCCCCGGCGTACCTTTTATCCGTTGAGCGATGGCCCTTCCATACAGAACCACCGGATCACTAAGACCTACTTTCGTACCTGCTCGACTTGTCCGTCTCGCAGTCAAGCACCCTTATGCCTTTGCACTCATTGCCTGATTTCCGACCAGGCTGAGGGTACCTTCGTGCTCCTCCGTTACTCTTTAGGAGGAGACCGCCCCAGTCAAACTACCCACCAGACACTGTCCCTAACCCGGATAACGGGTCGAGGTTAGAACTCCAAACATACCAGGGTGGTATTTCAAGGTTGGCTCCACGAGAACTGGCGTTCCCGCTTCAAAGCCTCCCACCTATCCTACACAAGTAGGTTCAAAGTCCAGTGTCAAGCTATAGTAAAGGTGCACGGGGTCTTTCCGTCTAGCCGCGGGTACACTGCATCTTCACAGCGATTTCAATTTCACTGAGTCCCAGGTGGAGACAGTGTGGCCATCGTTACGCCATTCGTGCAGGTCGGAACTTACCCGACAAGGAATTTCGCTACCTTAGGACCGTTATAGTTACGGCCGCCGTTTACTGGGGCTTCGATCAAGAGCTTCTCCGAAGATAACCCCATCAATTAACCTTCCAGCACCGGGCAGGCGTCACACCCTATACGTCCACTTTCGTGTTTGCAGAGTGCTATGTTTTTGCTAAACAGTCGCAGCCACCGATTTTTTGCAACCCCCTTCCGCTCCAGTCGCGAGGACCTTCACGTAATGAGGGCATACCTTCTCCCGAAGTTACGGTATCATTTTGCCTAGTTCCTTCACCTGGGTTCTCTCAAGCGCCTTAGAATTTTCATCCCACCCACCTGTGTCGGTTTGGGGTACGGCCACTAGTAACCTGAAGCTTAGAGGTTTTTCCTGGAAGCAGGGCATCTATCACTTCGCTGTTCTTTCGAACCGCTCGTCATCACGTCTCAGCATAGAGCACCCCGGATTTGCCTAAGATGCATGCCTACCTGCTTAAACTGCCACTTCCAACCGACAGCTGATATAGCCTTCTCCGTCACCCCATCGCAGTTACTACTGGTACAGGAATATTAACCTGTTTTCCATCGACTACGCTTTTCAGCCTCGCCTTAGGTGCCGACTAACCCTGCGTCGATTAACGTTGCGCAGGAAACCTTGGGTTTTCGGCGAGGGGGTTTTTCACCCCCTTTATCGTTACTTATGTCAGCATTCGCACTTCCGATACCTCCAGCCCACTTCTCAATGAACCTTCGCAGGCGTACGGAACGCTCCTCTACCACTCACGCTTAACGCGTAAATCCGTAGCTTCGGTACTATGCTTAGCCCCGGTAAATCTTCCGCGCAGACCGACTCGACCAGTGAGCTATTACGCTTTCTTTAAAGGATGGCTGCTTCTAAGCCAACCTCCTGGCTGTCTGTGCCTTTCCACATCGTTTCCCACTGAGCATAGATTTGGGGACCTTAGCTGACGGTCTGGGCTGTTTCCCTTTTCACGACGGACCTTATCACCCGCCGTGTGTCTCCCGTGCTTGCACTTGCTGGTATTCGGAGTTTGCATCGGGTTGGTAAGTCGGGATGACCCCCTAGCCGAAACAGTGCTCTACCCCCAGCAGTGATACACGAGGCGCTACCTAAATAGCTTTCGAGGAGAACCAGCTATCTCCGAGCTTGATTAGCCTTTCACTCCGATCCACAACTCATCCCCGTATTTTTCAACAGACGTGGGTTCGGCCCTCCAGTTAGTATTACCCAACCTTCAGCCTGGTCATGGATAGATCGCCCGGTTTCGGGTCTACACCTTGCGACTAAACGCCCTATTAAGACTCGCTTTCGCTACGCCTCCCCTATTCGGTTAAGCTTGCCACAAAATGTAAGTCGCTGACCCATTATACAAAAGGTACGCAGTCACCCCACGAAGGGGCTCCCACTGCTTGTACGCATACGGTTTCAGGTTCTATTTCACTCCGCTCTCCGCGGTTCTTTTCGCCTTTCCCTCACGGTACTAGTTCACTATCGGTCAGTAAGGAGTATTTAGCCTTGGAGGATGGTCCCCCCATATTCAGTCAAAGTTTCACGTGCTCCGACCTACTCGATTTCACTAGAAAAAGGTTTTCGTGTACGGGGCTATCACCCTGTATCGCCGGACTTTCCAGACCGTTCCACTAACCTTATCCTAGCTTAAGGGCTAGTCCCCGTTCGCTCGCCACTACTTAGGGAATCTCGGTTGATTTCTTTTCCTCCGGGTACTTAGATGTTTCAGTTCTCCGGGTTCGCTTCAGTGAGCTATGTATTCACTCAAAGATGACGTGCTTATGCACGCCGGGTTTCCCCATTCGGACATCTCTGGATCACAGCCGGTTTGCAGGCTCCCCAAAGCTTTTCGCATGCTACAACGTCCTTCATCGCCTCTTACTGCCTAGGCATTCACCGTATGCGCTTATTCACTTGACCATATAACCCGAATACGTCTGTATTTTGGTTATACTGTCAGCTGACATTTTCGCTGATTTTTTCTGCTTGAGAACGACATGCTGCTTGTATTCCACCTGCCTCATTCGAGCCAGACTTCATCCAAACCGCAACTCGTTTTAGTTTTGATCATTGCTGATCGTTACTATAGTTACAGATTTCCATATTGTTAAAGAGCTATCGGTACGAATACCAATGCTATAAAGTCTTTATCTATTAACGAAGATAAAACCTCATAGCGTTGATGTTCTAACATCGACTATCTATTGGCGACGAACTGGTTGACCCTCAGCATTCAGCGTGATGGTGGAGCCAGGGAGGATCGAACTCCCGACCTCCTGCGTGCAAGGCAGGCGCTCTCCCAGCTGAGCTATGGCCCCTAAAACAGACTAAAGACCAAGACTCAAGCAGAAACCCAACTATTCGCAACCCTATCTATCTAAGCAGGAGTGTTGCTTGATCGTTTTCCGCCTTATTGCTTTCGCCTTTTATGCGTTGGTGGGTCTGGGAGGAGTTGAACCTCCGACCTCACCCTTATCAGGGGTGCGCTCTAACCAACTGAGCTACAGACCCAGGTGCGTCTTTCAATCGAAATAATTTGTTGTGAGTACGTGCAACGGTGTGCCGTCTTTGTAAGGAGGTGATCCAGCCCCAGGTTCCCCTAGGGCTACCTTGTTACGACTTCACCCCAGTCATGAATCACAAAGTGGTAAGCGCCCTCCCGAAGGTTAAACTACCTACTTCTTTTGCAACCCACTCCCATGGTGTGACGGGCGGTGTGTACAAGGCCCGGGAACGTATTCACCGCGGCATTCTGATCCGCGATTACTAGCGATTCCGACTTCACGCAGTCGAGTTGCAGACTGCGATCCGGACTGGGACCGGCTTTTTGGGATTCGCTTACTCTCGCGAGTTCGCAGCCCTCTGTACCGGCCATTGTAGCACGTGTGTAGCCCTACCCATAAGGGCCATGATGACTTGACGTCGTCCCCACCTTCCTCCGGTTTATCACCGGCAGTCTCCCTAGAGTTCCCGGCATGACCCGCTGGCAACTAAGGATAAGGGTTGCGCTCGTTACGGGACTTAACCCAACATTTCACAACACGAGCTGACGACAGCCATGCAGCACCTGTCTCAGAGTTCCCGAAGGCACTCCGCTATCTCTAACAGATTCTCTGGATGTCAAGGGTAGGTAAGGTTCTTCGCGTTGCATCGAATTAAACCACATGCTCCACCGCTTGTGCGGGCCCCCGTCAATTCATTTGAGTTTTAGCCTTGCGGCCGTACTCCCCAGGCGGTCAACTTAATACGTTAGCTCCACTACTAAGTTCTTTAAGAACCCAACAGTTAGTTGACATCGTTTACGGCGTGGACTACCAGGGTATCTAATCCTGTTTGCTACCCACGCTTTCGTACCTCAGCGTCAGTTTTAGTCCAGGGAGCCGCCTTCGCCACTGGTGTTCCTTCAGATCTCTACGCATTTCACCGCTACACCTGAAATTCCACTCCCCTCTACTAAACTCTAGTTGCCCAGTATCAAATGCAGTTCCCAGGTTAAGCCCAGGGCTTTCACATCTGACTTAAACAACCGCCTACGCACGCTTTACGCCCAGTAATTCCGATTAACGCTTGCACCCTCCGTATTACCGCGGCTGCTGGCACGGAGTTAGCCGGTGCTTCTTGTATAGGTAATGTCAGTCTACCGGGTATTAACCGGCAGGTATTCCTTCCTATTGAAAGTGCTTTACAACCCTCAGGCCTTCTTCACACACGCGGTATTGCTGGATCAGGCTTTCGCCCATTGTCCAATATTCCCCACTGCTGCCTCCCGTAGGAGTCTGGGCCGTGTCTCAGTCCCAGTGTGGCTGATCATCCTCTCAGACCAGCTATGGATCGTCGCCTTGGTAGGCCTTTACCCTACCAACTAGCTAATCCAACATAGGCTCATCTATTAGCGCCAGGCCCGAAGGTCCCCAGCTTTCCCCCGTAGGGCGTATGCGGTATTAGCGTGAGTTTCCCCACGTTGTCCCCCACTAATAGGCAGATTCCTATGCATTACTCACCCGTCCGCCACTCGTCAGCGCCCGAAGGCCTGCTACCGTTCGACTTGCATGTGTTAAGCATACCGCCAGCGTTCAATCTGAGCCATGATCAAACTCTTCAGTTTAATTTTAACTTGTTACTAAATAAGATTAGTAACCAATCTTGGCTCGACTACAGAACATCTTTTCTTGCGAATTGACGTGGTTTCTGTGTCGACTATTTTTAAACAGCACATAGTCGCTACACATACCCACACAAATTATTTCGATTTCGTTTGTTAAAGAGCTAGAGCATTTCGCCCTGTTGAGCCGACATATTCTACAGCGTTTTCAATGTTTGTCAAATTTATTTTTAAGTCATTTCAAAAACCGAAACCCAAAAAACAAACCCGCCAAACCAAGCCGACCACTTCACCGCTAAAATTTAAAAGTCAGAGCAGTGAAGAGCCGCTCATTCTAATCACTCGCCAGCCTCGCGTCAAGAAATTATTTCTATTCGCGCAAATTTTCTTTTCCCTACTTGATAAACATGCGTGCCAGGCGCCGAAATTGAAGCTTTCGGATCCTCCAGTTTTTCACCATCAATCTTTACTGCACCTTGTTTGATCAAACGTAGTGCTTCAGAAGTACTTTCCACTAACCCAGCATTTTTCAAAACATTAGCAATTGGCATACCCTGTTCATCGACTTTTATTTGAACCTCTTCGATAACATCCGGCAAAGCCCCTCGCTGAAACCGGGCCTCAAAACTTTCCAGAGCCGTTTTTGCAGCCTGCAGCCCATGAAATCTGCCAACAATCTCCTGTGCAAGCGCAACTTTGTAATTTCTTGGGTTTTCGCCACCCTCGCACGCAGCCCGCCAACCTTCTATTTCAGTCATTGGCTTAAAGCTCAATAACTTAAAATAACGCCACATGAGCTCGTCGGAAATCGACATGACCTTGCCAAACATATCGTCGGGCGCGTCCGCAATGCCTATGTAGTTATTAAGTGACTTGGACATTTTCTGCACGCCATCAAGCCCTTCCAAAATCGGCATAGTCAACACCACCTGAGGTTTTTGCCCATAACCTTCCTGCAATTGCCTGCCCATCAATAAATTAAACTTCTGATCGGTGCCACCCAGCTCAACATCTGCTTTCATGACCACTGAGTCATATCCCTGAATTAAGGGGTATAAGAATTCGTGAATTGCAATCGGCTGCCCACCCTTATACCGCTTACTGAAATCATCACGCTCCAGCATTCTCGCCACGGTATTTCTTGCCGCCAACTGGATTAACTCGGCACTGGTCATCGCCCCCATCCATGCCGAATTGAACTTCACTTCGGTTTTATCGGGATCAAGAATCTTAAACACCTGCGCCTGATAGGTTTTCGCGTTTTCCGCCACTTCTTCACGACTCAACGGCTTACGTGTGACGTTTTTGCCAGTCGGATCGCCGATCATCGCGGTAAAATCGCCTATCAAAAATTGCACGTTATGCCCCGCATCCTGAAATTGCTTCAGCTTATTAATGAGCACCGTGTGCCCCAGATGCAAATCGGGCGCTGTCGGGTCAAATCCGGCCTTGATTGTTAGCGGCCGATTTTCCTCCAACTTTTTGACCAAGTCAGATTCAAGCAAAATTTCTTCAGCGCCGTAACGCAACTGAGCCAAGGTTTCTTGCAACAATTTATTCTCCAAATAGCCTTAAGTTTTGGGCGCGCATTATAAGTGATGCAATTGTACGGAAGGATAAAAAATGGCCTTTTGTTGGCCTTATGCACCAAAATTCCCTACAATGAAACGCTCGACAAACAATGAAGTGTGATTACTGTGAAGAACAGAATACTCAAGTCGGTGCTTTTAGGCACCTGCACCGTTGTTGCCGCCAGCGCAAGTTACGGATTGATACCGCATAAAGGTTTTGAAGACGCAAAGACCTTGGAGCAAGACAGACTGATCTCGTCCAAGATCAACCAATACACTAAATACGTTGCCCCACCCGAAGTACAACATCTCGATATTACCGAAGAACTGGAACATACCGTTAAATCCGGCGAAAACCTTTCCAGCATTTTCTCCGACTTAAATCTTAGCCGAGAAGATTTGCATAAAATCATCCATGCCAACGCCACGGGCAAGCAGTTTGCCGATGTCGAACCTGGTCAGGATGTTGTTGCCACCCTGAATGCGTCAGGCGAACTGGAACAGCTTACCTACAGCAAAAACCCTTTCGAAACATTGATTGCCACCCGGCATGACGACGAATTCGATGTGGCATTGTTAAGCAAAAAAGTCGATTACCAAATTGCCAGCTCCAAAGGCTCTATCGATTCCTCACTGTTCGAAGACGGCAAGGAAGCAGGCCTGCCGGAAAAACTAATCCTGAAACTGGCTGACATCTTTGCCTGGGACATCGACTTTGCACTGAACTTAAGAGACGGCGACCAATTTACCGTCGTCTATGAAAAGCTGTTTGTGGACGGCAAAGAATTCGACACAGGCGAAATCCTGTCGGTTGAATTCGTCAACCAAGGCAAAACTTATACCGCCGTGCGGTTTGAAGACAACCAAGGCAACACCGGCTATTACACCCCGGAAGGCAACGGCCTGCGCAAAGCCTTCCTGCAAACGCCGATGGATTTTGCCAAAATCAGCTCGCATTTTGATTTGCACCGCAAGCATCCCATCCTGAACACCATCCGCGCTCACAAAGGCGTCGATTATTCCGCGGCCATCGGCACACCGGTTAAAACCACCGGCGACGGCAAAATCGTCTTCCGCGGCGTGAAAAACGGCTACGGCAATGTAGTGGAAATCGAACACGGCCAAAAATACTCAACCTTGTACGCCCACCTGTCCGGTTTCAAATCCGGTCAAAAACTCGGTAGCGCTATCAAGCAAGGCGACGTGATCGGTTATGTCGGCAAAACCGGCTTAGCTACCGGCCCGCATTTGCATTATGAATTCCGCATCGGTGGCGCGCATGTCAACCCGGTTACCGCCAAAATACCGCGCTCCATGCCTATGGATAACGCTTTACTGGCAAAATTCAAAGCACAAACCCAGCCATTTCTGGCGCAATTGAAACAAGCCAAAGGCGACGCATTGGTTGCTCAAAACCAATAAAGTGTCCGAGCTTTATATAGGCTTAATGTCAGGGACCAGCGTCGATGGTATCGATGCTGGTCTTGTAGATTTTAGCGACGGCAAAATACAACTTGTCGCATTCCATTACCAACCCTTTTCCGCCGAACTCCGGCAAAAAATTCACAAGCTTAGTCAAGCGAATCAGCCTGTTTTGTTAACAGATTACGGCTCGCTAGATAGCCAGATCGGTCGTTTATTCGGCGAAACCACGCTGACTTTATTAAGTAACGCTCAGATCCCAGCGAGCGCAATCAAAGCTGTCGGTAGTCACGGCCAAACCGTTTATCACGCCCCGGAGACCGGCAATGGCTTTTCTCTGCAAATCGGAGACCCGAATCGCATCGCCGAAATCACAGGCCTCACCACTGTCGCCGATTTTCGTCGCCGCGACATTGCCGTTGGCGGCCAAGGAGCCCCGTTGGTTCCAGCCTTTCATCAAGCGGTTTTTAGCGATGCAGCACAAGCCAGAGTCATCGTTAATATTGGCGGCATCGCCAACATAACGGTGTTAAACGATAAACCGGTCATCGGCTTCGATACCGGCCCCGGCAATGGTTTAATGGACTTATGGTGTCAAAAACATTGCAACCAGCCTTATGACTGCAACGGCGACTGGGCAGCGAAGGGCACCCCACATACTGCCCTTCTAGATACTTTAAAGGACGACGATTATTTCCGAGTAGCTCCGCCGAAAAGCACTGGCAAGGAATATTTTTCGCCTGCATGGTTACAGCAGAAGCTCAGCTTATTTCCAAACCTTGAGCCCGAGGATATTCAAGCCACACTCTGCCAATTCAGCGCCGATACTATCGCCGACGCCATTCGCCAATATGCGCCAAATACCTTGCAAACTTTGATTTGCGGCGGCGGAGCGCATAACAGGCAATTGATGAAGCTATTACGGAAAAGTCTCGATATGTCTGTAACTTCGACAGCGGAATGGGGAATCGCCCCGGACCATGTCGAAGCGATTGCTTTTGCCTGGCTGGCACGGCAAACCCTGAACAATTTGCCGGGAAATCTATGCAGCGTCACGGGCGCAGCTACGCCCGTGGTTTTAGGTGGGATTTATCCGGGTAAAAACGGCTTAAGCTGAGAAAGACGAGCCGCAACCGCAGGTAGTGGTCGCATTTGGATTGCGAATCACGAATTGCGCACCAGACAAGTCCTCCTTGTAATCGATTTCGGCACCGCTAAGGTACTGAATACTCATCGAATCGATCAGTACCGTCACACCGTCTTTGAGGATTTGCGTATCGTCGTCATTCACCTCTTCGTCAAAGGTAAAACCATACTGAAATCCGGAACAGCCGCCACCGCTGATATAGACTCTGAGCTTAAGATTATCGTTACCCTCTTCCTGAATTAAACCCGCTACTTTTTGCGCGGCACTGTCGGTAAAAACAATAGGATCGGACATATAAAACTCTATAAGCAATTGAAAGACTGGATGATTATGACTATACCCAGTAATTCAGTCAAGAATTATCAACTATATTTCCCAGGCTAGCGGTTAAAGCCCTAAAGACGCAACAACTACGCAATTATTTGCGCTAAATTTAGCTGGAACTTTACAACTCACTCTAGGGGCTGTTGCCGTTTTGGGCTGATAGCCTTGAAAACGAACTGATTTGCCCAAATGCTTGAGTTTTTCAATCAACCGATACTCAAGCGATGCCACGACAGTTGTTTACGGATGAATACTGGAATAAATTCAAAGCCATCATGTTGAGCCTGGGGATTTATGACAAGCCTTCGCTAAGACAAACGGTAGAGGGGATTTTTTATCGCTTGCGAGTAGGCTGCCCCTGGCGAGACTTACCTATAACGCTTGGCAAATGGAATGCCGTGTATAAACGATTCAACGCTTGGTCGCTTCAGGAAAAGTTGATGGGTATCTTTCGGGGACTGGTGGTGGAACCGGATTTGGAATGGGCATTTATCGACGGCAGTATTGTGAAGGCTCATCAACATAGTAGTGGCGCGGCCCATGAGCAGGAAACAGCCATCGGAAAATCCGTCGCGGGTAACACCACCAAAATCCATATGGTCGTTGATGCTTGCGGGCTGCCCATTCATTTCTCGGTGACGGGGGGCGAGGTGCACGACTGTAAAGAAGCGCCGGAATTGGTGGCTAAACTCCCTTTGGCTACCCACATGATTGCTGACAAAGGCTATGACAGTGAGTCTTTACGTATTCAAATTCGAGACAAAGGGAGTGTGCCTAGCATTCCTAGAAAACAGAACTCAACCATCGGGAATGACGAAATGGACTGGTGTCTCTACAAATATCGCCACCTCGTTGAAAATGTATTTGCGCGACTGAAACATTTCAGAGCCATCGCAACGTGATATGACAAATTGAAACGCAATTTTGAAAGTGTCGTCGCTTTGGCCTGCGCTTTCATTTGGTTGCCCATGTAAAACGGCAACAGCCCCTATTGCTTCGCCGAAAGTCCAAATGTGTCGATAGCCTAAAGATTCGCCCGACCAGGAGACGTACCATGCTTATCACCTTCCTCAGACACGCTACCGCAGAAGTTGGCGGCGTATCGACGCCCGACGCGGACAGAGCCTTAATCGATAAAGGTGAAAAGCAGGTAAAACGCGTCGCTGCATTTTGTTTGGCCAACGGCTTAATTCCGGGATCGATTTATTGCAGTCCGCTGTTACGCGCCCAACAGACCGCAAGAATCCTCAACCAGCGCCTGCCTGGCAGTCCAGCCCCGCAAACCGTTAATTGGTTGGCAATCGACACATCTAGCCCCAATATAATCACCGAACTTAGCAAACTAGCAGAGCAGGGCCTGGAGGACGTTTGGCTGGTCGGCCACGAACCGGACTTTTCGACTACCATTTCCCGGCTACTAGGCGTGGCTCCCGAGAACATTGTTATCAAAAAAGCCTCTTTAACTCGATTGGATGCCGATTTTTCGGATCAAGCTTCGGCTAAATTGCTGTGGAGCATCCCGTGCGCATTGATGCGCCAAGGTCAAGCCTAACGAAACTCAAGCCCATCTAAGCAAAAATTTCTTCGTCCAGCAGATAACAGCCCGGATCCTCGGCCCAAAAATCGCCCGTCATTTGCTGGGCGCGAACACGCGTATTGCCGTTGCAGATGCTTTGATAATGGCATTCACCACAGCGCCCTTTCAGCGGCCGTGGCGACGTTTTCAATCCGGTCATCAGCGGATCATTAACATCCATCCAGATTTCGGAAAAAGGTCGTTTACGCACATTACCCAAGCCGTAATGCCACCAGAACGTATCCGGATGGACATTACCGAGATTATCGATATTGGCTACGTTGACGCCCGAGGCGTTGCCGCCCCATTGCTTCAGCTTGGTGCGGATGTGCTCCGCGCGCTCAGGAAAGCGCCGCTTGACCCAATGTAGAAAATATACGGCATCCGCATCGTTGTTGCCGGTCACCACTTCGCGGTGTAAGCCTTGCTGTTCCCAACTTAACGACTTTTCGAACAAACTGTCCATAACCTCGCGGGTCAACTGAAACTCGGCGTCGTCTTTACGGTTTTTGTTGCCGCGGCCACCGTAATTCAAATGCGACAGATAGAATTTGTCGATGTCTTCGTCATCCATTAATTGCAACAAACCTTCGAAATCGTGGGCATTATCTTGGGTCAGCGTGAACCTGACGCCGGCTTTAATGTCGTGTTCACGGCATAAACGAATACCGGCCAGCGATGCCTCGAACGAACCTTGCTTCTGGCGGAACGTGTCATGGGTCTGACCAATACCATCCAGGCTAACGCCGATATATTGGTAGTCGATGGCGGCAATTTGCTTGATGTTAGATGGATTGATTAAGGTGCCATTACTGGACAAGGCCACATAAAATCCCATGTCGCGAGCGCGCTGCGAGATGGCAAAAATATCCGGATGCAGCAGCGGCTCGCCGCCGGACAGAATCAACACAGGGACTTTAAACGCCTTCAGGTCATCCATCACCGTGTAAATTTCCGGAGTGCTCAATTCGCCGGGGAAATTGATGTCGGCGGAAGTGGTATAGCAGTGTTTGCAGGTTAAATTGCAGCGGCGGATCAAGTTCCAAATCACTACCGGCCCGGCGGGTTTGCGCGGCGCCGTCAGCGGGGTTGGATGCAGCAGTTCGCGCATATATTGGCTCAATCTGAACATGCTTTATCCTCCGATTCTTAAACCGGTTTTTTTTAGAATTTTAGTGCTGTACAACACCTCATGGCTGCGTGCTTGCGCACCCAATAGTTCGGCAATGATAGCCACTTGCTCGCTGGCATCCTGTTCGGTCTTGCCGTGCACCATGGCGAACAGGTTATAGGACCACTCAGGCAAGTGCCGGGGGCGCTGATAGCAATGACTGACAAACGGCAGCATAGCCACTTTTTGTCCCAGTTCGTCGACATAGCCATCTTCGACATCCCACACTGTCATACCGTTAAAGCGGTAACCCAGTTTGTAATGATTGGGCACCGCAGCAATGCGGCGGACCACCCCGGTCTGTTGCATTTCGGCCAGGTGCAACATCACGGTTTGAGCAGACAAGCCCAGTTGCTCGGCAACAGCTTGGTACGGCTCGCTAACCAAGGGCAAACCGGCCTGGGTGGCCTGGATAATTTTCCGGTCTATCTCATCGATTGGCATTAGGCTTCCAATTGCAAACCAACATAGTATTCGCTGATCTTTGGCATATTGAAGACTCGCAGACCAGTTCGACGCTCGATTTCCGCGATCACCGTCGCCACTTGCTCGGGTTGTTCGGTAGCCAGCACAAACCACATATTTAATAAATGATTGCGGGCATAGTTATGCGCCACTTCAGGGAAGCTGTTGACGATTTCAGTGACTTCGTCAAAACGTTCGCCGGGTACTTTCAGCGCTGCCAAAGTCAGAGCCCCACCCATTTGTTCGGCATGATACATAGGCCCAAAGCGTGACAGGACGCCGTCGGCCAGCATGGTTTGTAATCTTGAGAGCAACTCTGCTTCAACAAGCCCCAATTCCTCGGCAACTCGTTGATAGGGTGCTGCGCAAATTGGGAAGCCTTGTTGCAGGCGGTTGATAATAGCTTTGTCTATGGCGTCCATGTTTAGGCGTGCATACCAAAAGACTGTTTGTTTTTAATCTCCTCAGCCCTGCTCTCTCCGGCAATACAGGGAACGGCCCCATCGCCATTGGCAATAGGGCGAGCATATAGAGCGCCACGCTGTTTAAAACAACGCCGGCTAAACAATACTTCGAATGGATACTCGCATAGATTACAGGCATGCCGCAGTTCGGCCCATTGTTCCAACACCACGTCTCGGGTCTTGCCATGAATCATGCAATACAGGTTATACGGCCAGATTTCGCCTTGGCGCGGGCGTTGATAACACAGATTCACACAAGCCTGTTGGCTGATCAAAGCCCCCACCCGAGCCACCCGGTCGTCTGGCACATCCATCACAATCATCGCATTAGCCCGGTAGCCGAGTTGACGATGCTTGACGACTACGCCCCAACGCTTGATTAATCCCAGGGTCTTCAAGCGGGCCAAACGCTCTATCACGTCTTGCTCGGCTATCGCCAATTGCTCCGCTATTGCCGCATAAGGCCTCGCCGCAATCGGCAAACCGGTTTGCACGGCGGCAATCAGTTGATAGTCGATAGCGTCAATCATGCAGATTTAGCTCAAATCCCAGGTTGATGAAATAGTCGGCCAGCATTGGCAGCAACATGGCGGGATAGCCGGTTTGGGACTCGATATCCGCAATAACGGCTTTAAGATGGATTTCGCTATCGGCAATCAACACAAACCATAAATTGAAACGATTTTCGCGTTCGTAGTTATGATTGACTTCCGGATAAGCGCTGACCAATTCGGCAACCCTTGGCAAATCAAATTCCGGCACCGCCATCGCCACCAGCGCGCTATTACCAATGCTATTGGGCGCGATAACTGGACCGATGCGGCTGATCATCTGCTGCTCGGATAATGTTTGAAACGCATTTAACACCTCATCCTCGCTGACACCAAGCTGTTCGGCAATATCGCGGTAGGGCGTCGGACTCAACGGAAAATCCTGTTGGTAGTCGTTGAGCAAGCGTTTGTGCAAGGGTGCTAGCATGTTACCAACCTATGCGATTGGCGCGATCAGTGAAGAAAATCCCGCTGGGTTTTTGCGCCGGCAGACGGGCCGTCTCTTGAAAAGTTTCGGTGTCGTAAACCATCATCCGATCCTCGTCGCGCACCGCCAGCCACACCGATTCGCCGCGCGGACTGAATTCCATATGCAGCACGGCCTTGCCGGGTTGCAGCGTTTTAAGCACATTAAAATCTTTCAAATCGATCACTTGCACGGTCTGATTATCCGGGAAGGCGAAATTCACCCAGACTTGCCGCCCATCCGGCCGCGAGGTAACAAACACCGGCTGCCCGGCCACCGGAATGCGTTTGACCAGCTCCCACTCGCGCGTATCGATCACCAACACTTCATGCAAGCCGACAGCCGGCACCAATAGCCAATCGCCGGCTACGGTCCAGCCTTCCAGGTGCGGCATTTTATAAACCGGCATTTGTTCGTCATCTTTGCCGTAGTCTTCCAGAATATGCTCGACGCCTTTTTCCGGCTGCCACAAATCCAGCAAAGCCAAACCTTTTTCACCAAACAACCCAGCGGCGTAGTAATGACCATCCGGTGTCAGTAAGGCGTCGTAAGGTTGTTTGCCGATGTCTTTAAATTTTTTCACCACAGGTTGACGCGGATTTTTAGCGTCAATCAACCAAATTTCGTTGCCTTCGAACAGGCTGCAAACGAAGCGTTGGCCCGGCGCATCCACCAAACCGACGACTTTGGATAATTTATTGTCTTCGCCATAAACTGCCGGAATCTCGGCCAGTTGCTCCAGCGTATCCGCCGAAAAAATCTTTACGCCGCCCGGCGTATAGTTCGATACGGCGATTAATTTGCCGTCTTGAGAAATCGCCCCGCCGATACTATTGCCGGCCTGAATGACGCGCTTGTCGATTTTATCCTGGAGTAAATCGATCTTGGTCAACCCACCGTCACGGCCGAACACATAGGCGAAGCGCTGATCGCGTGAGAACACGACGGAAGCATGCGATAAATCGCCCAAGCCTTCGATACGGCTCAGCGACGCGGGTTTCGTGGTGTTGACGATCTGGATGCTGCCGGTCTCCCGCTCGATCACTACGCCGAGATCGCCGGTGGGGCGCAACTCGGCACTGACTTCGCAAACCCACAATAACGAGACAGCAATGATTATTTTACGAATTAATCGGTTCATATGGACGCCAAGAGAAATTAATAATGCCCGCACCATTGATCTTCGCAAGGCCGCCCGTCATCATCACCATCCGTCACGCTACCAGGACAATTATTCAAATAAAACATAGCTTCTTCACATGAAGTCATTTGCGTACATCGCGTTTTACCTTCACATGTAAATTTCGTAGAAAATTGTATTTCAGGCTGTTTTTGTGCCCGATAGCTAACCTCGGTGGCCGGAGGCGGCCAAGAAGTAGAGCCTCACGACTTTTAAATTTATTCACCGCAAGACCAACGACAAGTACGGCAATAAAAACAGCACCAAATACTGATCGATAGTTACTACTTCTATGCCTATAAGCACTCGTCTTATTAGGTTGGGATTTAATCGCATTTTTTCGCGGAGCTAGCGGGGCCAAATTCACGAGCCGCCGTTCCGAGAATACGCTTTTCATCCCTTCGATAGTAACGCCGACGGCTCTTCTTTGACCTGTCAGATCGATGATTACATCGAAATAAACTATGTCACTTTCAACCGGCCTTCGGGTTGCACCTTTCAAGGACGAAATATGCAAAAACACATCATCACCGCCATCGTCGGGAGTAATAAAACCATACCTCTTATCGTCGATCCAACGTTTTAAAGTACCCTTTTGCACGCTAAACGAGTCTAATTTTGCCGTAGGCGTTGAATTAGCCAGTTAGTTTCATCAATATTGAGAAAATTCTTCCACGGCGGCATCGCCGTACCGGCTCGACCATTCTGGATTGCATCGATCAACAAAGCATCACTTTTATCAGCCAACGCATCCGGCATCAACGATGGCCCCAAGCCGCCTTTCGGCGGCAGGCCGTGACAGGAACCGCAATCGTGCTTAAGCATATTTAACAGCTCCTGCTGCCTTTGCGGCTTGGGTTGCTCCGCAAAGACACAGGATGATATTAAGCCGATAAACAGCCAACAATAGCGCATTGCCTAGGGCTTGACGCTGCCGTAATACGTGGCGATGTCGTTGATTTCGGCATCGGTCAGCGAACCGGCGATCGCATTCATGATGTCGGATTTCCGAGTCTTGTCGCGGTATTGTTTGATCGCGGTTTTCAAATACTCGGGATCACGTCCACCCAAAGGAGGAAACGGCGCATCGGCGCTGGGCATCCGGATGCCGTGGCATTGTGCACACACCGCGCCAGCCTTGGCTTGACCGACATACAAACTGGTAGCCTGCGCGCTACCGGCGGCCAACACCCCCGCCAGTAACGACACGATAAAATGAGTCATCTTCATTTTGATTGCTCCATTTCGTCGGGCGACAAGCCGCGGGTCATGTATTTAACCCGGCCGCGCGAGAAGATGCCCGCCGGGCTTTCCATCGGCACGGTTGCGACTTTTTGCAAGGTGTTGGAATCGTACACCACCACTTCGTCACCGTTGTAACCGGCGCTGATATACAGGAATTTACCGTCGGCGCTGTATTCAGGGAAGTAAGCGTGACCGCCGACATCCAGCGTTCTAGCTACTTCCAGGGTTTTCTTGTCGATCAACTGTACAGTACGGGCGCGTCTATCCTTGCTGATGATGTCAACCGCCACATAAGGTGCGTTGGCATGTGCAGCCGGTGATTCGGTGCCGCCGGAAACCGGTACTTGTTTGACGACTTCCATTTTGTCCAGGTCCCAAACGCTGACCACGGTTTTATCGCAATCGCCGAAGTTGGTGCCGAAGCCCAAAGTACGGCCATCCACTTTAACCGCAGAACCGCCACCGACGTGCGGTACGCAACCGGCTTCCAATTTTTTGATGATTTCGCGTTTTTCCAGATCGATGGCAGCGACGATGCTGTCGTCGTAAGACGCGATCATCAATTTTTTGCCGCCGTGAGTCAGGAAGGCGTCATGCAAATGTCGGCCGACGTTCTCGATCCGGGTAACCGGAAAACCTTCTTTGTTTAAATCGATGACCCAAACCTGACCGGCATTTTCCAATGCAATCGCGAAAATATCCGCATAAGGGGTGCCAATGATCATGCCTGAGTCGGAGGAAACATGTTTACCGTCCGGATCAGTGCCTTCCAGTTCGAAGGTTTTTAGTGGCTCCAACGTATCGGCATTCAGAATCACGGCGTTATGTGGGACGAAAGAACCCGCCATGATGTATTTCCCGTCGCGCGATACACCCATGCCCGGGCCGTTCCAGCCGGTTTTGATGCTGCGCACCGCTTGCATGGAATATAAATCAACTTTAAAAATCTCGGCGGTATCGGTTTTTACATAGGCCCAACGCGGATTGGCCGGATTGAAATCGATAATATGTGCGGCAGTGCCGGTCGGTACTTCGCCGACTTTTTGATGGGTGGAGCTATTAATAAAGATAGCTTTAGAACCTTCGCCACGGCCGTATTTGCCGCGCGCCGCCACACCGATCAGGTTTTCGAATTTATCGTCGATTTGGAAAGTTGGCTTGGCAGGTAATGTACTTTCATCTTTGACATAGACTTTCAACGACTTTTTCATGTCGTCGATGGTCCAAGCCGGGTTGGGTTGTTTTGGCGTTTCTTGCAGATGTTTGATCACGCCGCGAATTTGGTCGTCATCAAGCTTGCCGTAGAACGGAGGCATCAAGGTGTCGAAGCTACCAGCCATCACGATGGTACGCAATGCGGTGGGGCTGCGGCCTTTCAAGGTCGCCGAGTTCAGTGCTGGCGCCAAATAACCGCCATGGTCGGAACCGTGACAGCTCGCACAATTGTCTTGGTAGAGCTTATGGAAATCGTCGGATTTTGCCATCGCCACTCCGGATGACAACAGCATGGCGATGGAACTCGCCAGTAGGGACTTATTCAGCATTTTTAGAGTATTTTTCATTTAAAATTCCTGCCACCCGCAAGTTAAAAAAAAGAGCCAACTTGGTGCATTAAACCATAAAAGACCAGGACGAACAGACACCCGATTTAGCATGGTAAAATAACAGCTTGTTGACTCCAGGCCGATGTTATAAAGTAAAGTTTCGATTCGCTATCAATTTACTCCTTAAACTATCGCCTTGTCAACCTAGTGGGTCACGATGAGAATGCAATTTATGCAACAAACTGATATTTACGAACTTATTGAGTGCATGACCACATTGATCCGCTCCGAAGAGCGGAAAAAATGTACGGAACTGGGCTTGCAGCCGGTACACTTCCAAGTGCTCAATTACCTTTCACGCTGCAATAAATATAGCAACACCCCTGCGGCTGTCGCCAATTATCTGGGAATGACTCGCGGCACCGTTTCGCAATCACTGATTATTCTGGAAAAGAAGGGCTACATCGGTAAAACGCCGGATGCCAACGACAAGCGCGTGGTGCATTTACAGCTGCTGCCGGACGGTGCGGCCATACTTAAACAGGCGCGACCGTCTGATTTATTCCACGGGGCTACGGCCATCCTGCAAAGCAGCGATTCGCCGCCGTCAGACGCCAATGTGTTCCAACAAGCCCTTACCGCGCTGCAAAAGGCGAATCAGTCGCAATCATTTGGTGTATGCAAAACCTGCCGCAATTTCAGCGAAAAAGACGGCGGATTTTTCTGCCAACTGACCCAGGAAAAGCTCAGCACAGACGATAGCGAGCAAATTTGCCAGGAACACAACCCTGTCTAGCTATCAGTGCAATGCTCAGATAGGCGTTAAACAGATCCCGGACCGGCATATACTGCTGGCTTTATCGAATAGATTTGGGAGTTAATATGGCCATTCCTCGCATCGCCTTGACGCCAGGCGAACCGACCGGCATTGGCCCGGATTTATGCATACAACTGGCGCAGCAGGAACAGGTTTGTCAACTCGTTGCCATTGCCGATCCGGAACTATTGCAACAAAGGGCGGAGCAGCTGGGTCTGCCACTGGCAATTCAACTTTTCGACATCGATCAAGCTGTTAACAAACAACAAGCCGGCACCCTAACCGTGCTGCCCATCAGCCTAAACGAACCAGCCGTTTGCGGACGCCTGAATCCAAACAATAGCCCTTATGTTCTGGAAACCATCCGCCAAGCCAGCTTGGGCTGCATGAGCGGCGCATTTGCCGCAATGGTGACCGGCCCAGTCCACAAAGGCGTGATCAACGACGCCGGGATTCCGTTCAGCGGCCACACCGAGTTTATCGCCGAACTGACCGGCGGCACCCCGGTCATGATGTTGGCGACACCGGGCCTGCGCGTCGCGTTGGCGACCACGCATTTGCCGTTGTCGGAGGTAAGCGCCGCCATCACCCCGGATGCATTGGCGACCGTTATCCGGTTGCTGGACCGTGATTTGAAGCAACGCTTTGCGATAGCCCAACCGAAAATCCTGGTCTGCGGCCTCAATCCGCATGCAGGCGAAAGCGGCCATCTCGGGCGAGAAGAAATCGACATCATCGAACCAACACTGGAAAGTCTGCGTTGCGAAGGTATCAACCTGTATGGCCCGCTACCTGCCGACACCCTGTTTACCCCAAAATACTTGGAAACCGCCGACGCTGTGTTAGCGATGTATCACGACCAAGGCCTGCCGGTATTGAAATACAAAGGCTTCGGCCAAGCCGTGAATATCACCCTGGGTTTACCTATCGTCCGTACCTCGGTCGACCACGGCACCGCATTGGAACTGGCCGGCACCGGCAAAGCCAACCTCGGCAGCTTGCAGTTTGCGTTGCAAACTGCGCTGGATATGCTGCACGGAAAAGAATAAAGGAAAATAGCAGTGAGCGAAAACATTCAAGAACCGGAACAATGGAGTACCCAAGGATTTCTAGCGCAGTTCATGCGTATTCACGAACAAATGCCTGACCGCTCGTTCGCCTTTATCCTAGGCGCCGGAGCGTCGCGTGCCTCCAGGATTCCGGCCGGCGGTGAACTGGTGCAAAAATGGCTTGAAGAACTTCATCAAAGAGCCGACGGACAAAGCGCTCTTGCCGATTGGGCCACAGCCTACAATTTGCAGATCGAAGATTTCGATTATGCCCGCAAAGCTGAGTTCTATCCGCAAATCTATGAACGTCGATTCCGCCGCGACCCAGACGAAGGCTACGCCGACCTGGAAACTGTAATGGCCGACAAAGAACCCAGTTTCGGCTATTCGGTGTTGGCCAACATCCTCGATCAAACCCGACATAAAGTAGTAATTACCACCAACTTCGACAATTTGGTGGCCGATGCCTTATCTATTTACACCCGTTCTTACCCTTTGGTTTGCGGCCACGAATCGTTGGCCGGCTTCGTTCGCACCCGTCTGCGCCGACCGCTGATCGCCAAAATCCATCGCGACTTGCTGCTTGCGCCCATCAACGACAGTGACGGCGTCAACCACTTGGCGGAAAGCTGGAAAAAGGCCTTGACTGCCCTGTTTTCCCACCACACTCCCATCGTGCTCGGCTACGGCGGAAACGACGGCAGCCTGATGGATTTTTTGCAAGCCATGCCTCCAGAAACTATCCCAGGCGGCATATTCTGGTGCTACCGCAAAGATGACGGTTTGCCCAACGAGCGAATTCGTTCACTGGTTTCGCAACATCGCGGCGCTTTGGTTCCAGTACTGGGTTTCGACGAATTCATGTTGCAATTAAACGACAAACTTAAGTTCCAGTTTTTGGCCGATGCGGTTAGACAAAGGGCCAACGAGCGCGCCGAGCATTATCAAAACCAAGTGGAAGCGATTCAGAAACGGCTGGATGACTCCACGACCGACACCTCACCGGAAACCTTGGCCGTCAAACAAGCGATGCAAGACAGCGTTGCCCGCCAGCAGCTCAACAGCTGGTGGGATTGGGAACTCAAAGCCCGTCAGACACAAAACCCTGAAGAACGTGAGAGGATTTACCGCGACGGCTTGGCGCAATTCCCCGACAGTGTAGAACTGACCGGCAATTTCGCCGTATTCATGGATGATGTCCGCAAGAATTACGACGAGGCCGAACGCCTGTACCGTAAAGCCTTGGAACTCGATCCGAATAGCGCTAAAAACACCGGCAATTTCGCAATTTTCATAGCGGCTATCCGCAAGGATTACAACGAAGCCGAACGGCTGTACCGTAAAGCCTTGGAACTCGACCCAAAAAACGCCAACAACGCAGGTAATTTCGCCTGTTTCAAGTTGATACAAAATCAACTGATAGAAGCCGAAACATTGGCAAAGCAAGCCTGGCAACTCAACGCCGGCCACGCCGAACAAGTCGGCGCCGAAGCAGCACTTTATTTGGGCTTGATCGCCAGATTACAGCAACGTGACGACCAGGCCGCATTGGGCCGCTTGAAGACCTTGCTACAAACCGGTTTTATGCACGTTAGCTGGTCTTTCGATACTCTATTGGCAACCGCGCAAAGCCGTTTAGCTGAACCCGATTATCGAATGTATGCGGCACTAGCCTCAGCCATTCTGGACACCGACCAAGTTGGCGATTTGGACCAATATCCCCGCTGGCGAGAAGTCGCCCCAATCGCATTGAACGTATACTGGGAAGACCAACAGCCAGTGGATTCCGATTAAATACAAAAAACTTATCATCATGACCCACACCGCCCGCAAACGCTTCGGCCAGAACTTTCTGCACGATCACAGCATTATTTACAACATTCTAGCCAGTGCTCATCCGCAGACTGGCGAACATTGGGTGGAGATCGGCCCCGGGCTGGGTGCGTTGACCCAACCTTTATTGGAGTCCGGCGCTAAACTCGATGTCGTTGAACTGGATCGAGATTTAGTCAGTCGTCTGCAAAAGCAGTTTGTCGGCCACAGCAACTTAACCGTGCATAGCGCCGATGCTTTGAAGTTCGATTTTGCCGCGCTGGCACAAGCCGGCGAGAAACTGCGCATCATCGGTAATCTGCCTTACAACATTTCCACGCCGCTAATGTTTCATCTATTGGAAACCACCGATTGCGTGGAAGACATGCTGTTCATGCTGCAAAAAGAAGTAGTGGAGCGGATTTGCGCCGAGCCGGGCAGCAAGAAATACGGCAGGTTGAGCGTGATGATGCAATATTACTGCGAAACCGAATTGCTGTTCGACGTGCCGCCGGAAAGCTTCGATCCGATTCCGCAAGTGATGTCGGCCATTGTTCGGCTGACGCCGCATGCGCAGCCACCGGTTGAGATTCCTGATCTGAAAAGCTTTAGCCAATTGGTGACGCACGCGTTTTCGCAGCGCCGGAAAACCATCCGCAATTCGCTGAAAAACTTCATCACTGAGCAACAGATCGTCGACCTAGGAATCGATGCCAATCTGCGAGCGGAGTCGATCAGTCTCGCCGAGTTCGCCCTGCTCAGCGCTCACAGCCAAGCAAACATCGCCAGCTAGATTCGCAACTCCCTAAGCCCTCGACTAGACAAGATTTGACGGCATTCATAGGGCAAGTGCGATAAAATGCCGAATTTTTCCGCCAGGCTCACGAACTGATGCGCTTGAGCCGGCTCTCTTTATATAGCAAGGCAACCAGCCTGATTCATACACTGGAGTGATTGATATGCGCATTATCCTGTTAGGCAGTCCCGGTTCGGGTAAAGGCACCCAAGCCCAGTTCATCACCGAGAAGTTCGCGATTCCGCAAATTTCTACCGGCGACATGCTGCGTGCCGCCGTCCGCGAAGGCACCCCGCTGGGTATAGCAGCCAAAAAAGTCATGGATGCCGGTGGACTGGTGTCCGACGAGATCATTTTAGGGCTGATTAAAGAGCGTATCGCTCAGGACGATTGTAAAAATGGCTTCTTACTGGACGGCTTCCCGCGCACGATTGCTCAGGCTGAAGGCTTGGCTAACATGGGCGTGGAACTGGACCATGTGATCGAAATCGCCGTGGACGACGAGGAAATCATCAAACGCATGAGCGGCCGCCGTGTGCATCCGGCTTCCGGCCGTAGCTACCACGTGGTTTTCAATCCGCCGAAACAGCAAGGTATCGACGATGTAACCGGCGAGCCGTTAATTCAACGCGACGACGACCAAGAAGACACGGTACGTAAACGCCTGAGCGTTTATCACGAACAAACCAAACCACTGGTCGGTTTCTATTCGGCGGCCGATCAAAAGGCCAAATTCGCATCGATTGCCGGCGTCGGCTCGGTGCAAGACATTACCGACAAAGTGTTCGCGGTGTTGGCATAAAAAATTAGTAGGGTACGCAATGCGTACCTTTTAGCTTTCGGTACGCGATGCGTACCCTACAGTAGAGAAACCCAAATGGCTGGTAAAACCTTATACGACAAACTCTGGGACGACCACGTCGTCCATACCGAAGACGACGGCTCTTGCCTGATCTACATCGACCGGCAGTTGCTGCACGAAGTGACTTCGCCGCAAGCTTTCGACGGCTTGCGCCTGTCTGGCCGCCAACCTTGGCGGATTGCCCGTAATCTGGCGGTGGCCGACCACAACGTGCCAACCACTGATCGCGAAAAAGGCATCGCTGATCCGGTTTCAAAATTACAAGTGGAAACACTGGAAAACAACTGCAAAGAATTCGGCATTACTGAATTCGATATGGCCGATATTCGCCAAGGTATCGTGCACGTGATCGGCCCCGAACAAGGCGCCACTTTGCCCGGCATGACCATCGTCTGTGGCGACTCGCATACCTCTACGCATGGTGCTTCCGCGGCCTTGGCGTTCGGTATCGGCACCTCGGAAGTGGAGCATGCGTTGGCAACACAATGCCTGGTGCAGAAAAAAGCTAAAAACATGTTGATCAAAGTCAACGGCAAAACCGGTGCGGGCGTTACCGCCAAAGACATCGTGTTGGCGATCATCGGCCAAATCGGTACCGCCGGCGGCAATGGTTACACCATCGAATTCGGTGGCGACGCGATTTGGTCTTTGTCCATGGAAGGCCGGATGACGGTCTGCAACATGGCCATCGAAGCGGGCGCTCGCGCCGGCTTGATCGCGGTCGACGACACTACTATCGATTATTACCAAGGCCGTCCCTATGCGCCCAAAGGCGACGATTGGAACATGGCGGTACGTTATTGGCAAAACCTGCGTTCCGACAGCTACAGCGGTGATTTATTCGACAAAGTCATCAATATTGATGCCGCCGGCATCAAACCGCAAGTCAGCTGGGGCACTTCACCGGAGATGGTGGTGGCAGTCGATGCCAATGTGCCTGATCCAGCGCAAGAAGCCGATCCGGTCAAACGCCAAAGCATTGAGCGGGCGTTGCAATACATGGGCTTGCAAGCCGGTCAAAAAATTACCGACATCAAACTGGACAAAGTCTTTATCGGTTCTTGCACCAATTCACGGATCGAAGACTTGCGTGCAGCCGCAGCTGTAATCAAAGGCCGGAAAAAAGCCGCATCGGTGAAACAAGTCTTGATCGTGCCTGGCTCAGGCTTGATCAAACAACAAGCCGAAGCAGAAGGCCTGGACAAAATCTTCACTGCCGCCGATTTCGAATGGCGTGATCCCGGTTGCTCCATGTGCCTGGCGATGAACGCCGACCGCCTGGAAGCGGGCGAGCATTGCGCGTCGACCTCTAATCGTAATTTTGAAGGCCGACAAGGCTACGGTGGTCGCACCCATTTAGTCAGCCCGGCCATGGCCGCTGCAGCAGCGATTGCCGGTCATTTTGTTAACGTTGCGGAGGACGTTGCATGAAAGCTTTTACTACTTTGACTGCGTTGGTTGCGCCGCTGGACAGAGCCAACATCGATACCGATGCGATTATTCCCAAGCAATTTTTGAAATCGATCCGTCGCGCGGGTTTCGGCCCGTATCTGTTCGACGAATGGCGCTATCTGGATAGAGGCGAGCCGGAAATGGATTGCACTAACCGGCCTTTGAACAAAGACTTCGTGCTGAACCAAGCCCAATACCAAGGCGCACAAATCCTGTTGACCCGTGAAAACTTTGGCTGCGGTTCTTCGCGTGAACATGCGCCTTGGGCGCTGGAAGATTACGGTTTCCGGGCCATTATTGCGCCGAGCTTTGCCGATATTTTCTTTAACAACTGCTTCAAGAACGGCATTTTGCCTATCGTGTTGCCAGCTGAAACTGTCGATTTGTTGTTCCAGGAAGTCGTCGATGGCTATCAGTTAACCATCGATTTGCAGGCGCAAACCATCACTACACCTAGCGGTCAAAGCATCGTATTTAGTGTGGATGAGAACCGCCGTTTCCGTCTGATGAATGGTTTGGACGATATTGCCCTGTCGCTGCAACACGCCGACAAAATTAAAACCTATGAAGCTGAGCGCGCCAAACGCGCCCCGTGGTTGTTCAAAGACGCGTAAGCTCCATTGAAAGGTAAAAAAATGCCCAAAAAAATAGCAGTCCTGGCCGGCGACGGCATCGGACCGGAAATTGTCGCCGAAGCGATCAAAGTACTAAGCTTTCTAAATACCGATATGAATCTGGGGTTGGTATTCGAGAACGCCTTGATTGGCGGCGCGGCTTATGACGCTTTCGGCACTCCCCTGCCGCAAACCACATTGAATCTATGCAAAAACGCTGATGCGGTGCTGCTGGGTGCTGTCGGCGGCCCTAAGTGGGAGCCTCTGGCACATGCAGTGCGACCGGAGCGTGGCTTATTGGGCATTCGTTCCGAGTTAAATCTGTTCTCCAATCTACGCCCGGCTATTTTATATCCACAACTGGTCGAAGCTTCGACTTTGAAACCGGAAGTAGTGTCGGGTCTGGACCTCATGATCGTTCGTGAATTGACCGGCGGCATTTATTTCGGCCAACCGCGCGGCGTGCATGTGGCGGAAAATGGCGAAAAAGTCGGCATCAATACCAAGATTTACAGTGAATCGGAAATCCGTCGTATCGCCCATTCCGCGTTCAAAATTGCCCAAAAACGCCACAAAAAACTGTGTTCGGTGGATAAAGCCAATGTGTTGGAAGTCACCGAACTGTGGCGTAGCGTGATGACCGAAGTGGGTAAGGACTATCCCGATGTACAGTTGAGCCATATGTACGTCGACAACGCCGCGATGCAACTGGTACGGGCGCCGAAGCAGTTCGATGTGATTGTGACCAGCAATATGTTCGGCGACATTTTGTCCGACATCGCGGCGATGCTGACTGGCTCCATCGGCATGCTGCCGTCGGCTTCCTTGGATGCCAACGCCAAGGGCATGTATGAACCGATTCACGGTTCCGCGCCGGACATCGCCGGGCAAGGTATCGCCAATCCATTGGCGACGATTTTGTCGGTGGCGATGATGTTGCGTTACACCTTTAACCAGCCGGATGCCGCCGAGCGTATCGAACGCGCGGTGAACAGCGCATTGGACAGTAAAGTCAGAACCGCGGACATTTATTCGGAAGGCATGACCAAAGTCAGCACTTCCGGCATGGGCGATGCTGTTCTTAACGCCTTAAAAGGATAAGCAATATGTCTAAAACTTATGATGTAGCAGTCGTCGGCGCCACTGGCGCGGTCGGCGAAACCATGATTTCCATTTTGGAAGAACGCAACTTTCCGGTCGGCAAAGTGTATGCCCTGGCCAGTGAGCGCTCGGCCGGCAAACGTATCCCGTTTAAAGGCGGCTCGTTGGTGGTGGAAGATTTGGCGACCTTTGATTTTTCGAAAGTGCAGATCGGCTTGTTTTCTCCCGGCGCGTCAGTGTCTGCGGAATATGCGCCCAAAGCGGCCGCAGCCGGCTGTGTGGTCATCGACAATACCTCGCAATTTCGCTACGACGACGACATTCCGCTGGTGGTGCCGGAAGTCAATCCGGAAAAAGTCGCCGATTACAAAAATCGCGGCATTATCGCTAACCCCAATTGCTCAACCATCCAGATGTTGGTGGCCTTGAAGCCGATCTACGATGCGGCAGGTATCAGCCGCATCAACGTCGCTACCTATCAAGCCGTTTCCGGGACTGGCAAGGAAGCGATTGAAGAATTGGCCACGCAAACCGCGAATTTGTTGAATGCCAAACCGGTCGAGCCTAGCGTGTATCCAAAGCAAATTGCTTTCAACGTGTTGCCGCAAATCGATGTCTTCATGGATAACGGCTACACCAAGGAAGAGATGAAAATGGTCTGGGAAACTCGAAAAATTCTGGGCGACCCCGATATTCTGGTCAATCCCACAGCGGTGCGGGTGCCGGTGTTTTTTGGACATTCCGAGGCCGTGCATATTGAGACTAAAACCAAGATTTCTGCTGAGCAGGTTCGCGAGCTGTTGGCGTCTGCTCCCGGCGTAACATTATTGGACGAACGTGAGAACGGCGGCTATCCGACGGCGGTGACGGAATCGTCGGGCAACGACGATGTATTTGTCGGCAGAATCCGCGAGGATATTTCCCATCCGACCGGCATAGATCTATGGGTAGTTAGTGATAACGTCAGAAAAGGTGCTGCGCTTAACAGTGTGCAAATAGCCGAAGTGCTGGTAAAAAGCTACATCTAGTCTACGCTTAGCTCTGTGTTTTATAGTGGGTCAGTAAGTACCGAGGTATTACAAGTGAAGGAAAGCAATGTGAGCAATTTAACTAAAGCCTTAGCGGTTGTATCGTTACTGGCACCAGTCAGTGCCCAACCCTTAGGTATCGGCGAAATTGAATTACATTCTGCCCTAAACCAAAAACTCAATGCCGAAATCAGACTCAGCGTCGCGCCGGGCGAAAATCCGGCCGATGTCTCGGTTAAATTGGCCCCGCCAGAAAAATTTGACCAAGCCGGCGTGGTTTGGAATTATTTTCTGTCGAAGATCAAGCTGGAGCCGGTTGTACAAGCAAACGGCTCCATCATCGTAAAAGTCTCCTCAAGGGAAGCCTTAACCGAGCCGTTTCTGGATTTCCTGTTGGAAGTGACTTGGCCGCAAGGCAGTATGATGCGCGAATTCACATTGCTCATCGACCCGCCGACCGCTTATAACCAGCCGGTAACGCCTGTCGTGGAAACCAGCGGTTACAGTGCCGAGCCCATTGAACCACTAGAGCGCCCGATCAAGAGAACTCGAACCGCACCAAAACGAGCAGTGCGTGCCGCCCCTGCCGACAACATTACCCCAGAAACACCCACCAGCGGCGAATTCGGTCCTATCCAAAAATCAGATACTTTATGGAGTATCGCCGCCCAAGTAGGTCAGGAAAAGAACATTCCGACCCAGAAAATGCTGACCGCTTTGTACAAAGCCAATCCGGACGCATTTAACAACGGCAATATCAATTCGCTGAAAGAAGGCACCACCTTAAAGATTCCTGAACCGGATACGATTATGAATCCGGCGCAAAGACAAGCGCAAAACGAGCGAAAAGCCACCAATAAGCAGGTCAAGCCGGACGCTACACAAGCAGAAACCAAGAAAGCGCTTGAATTGGTAGCTCCTACCGAAGCGAAGGCCGCCGGCACGGGTTCAACAAAAACCGAACAAAACTCGGCGGCGACAGCTAATCCTGCTTTAAATAGTGCTGCCGATCAAGCCAGCGAAGGGAAAGACCTGGAGTTACAAGCTCGCATTGAAAAGCTAGAGCAACAACTCGGCATGATGCAGCAATTGCTGGCCTTAAAAGATCAGCAACTAGCCACTTTACAAAACAACAAACCAGCAACGACTGAGCCTAGCCCTCAGCCCGCGCAACCGGCTCCTCAGCCCCCCGTTGCCAGCCCCGAGCCCCAAACACCGGCAGTAACGCCGGCTCCGCAACCATCGGTTTCCGAGCCTGCCGTCGTGACACCACCGGCCCCCAAGCCCGTTGTTCCACCCGCACCCAAAGTTACTCCACCGCCACCTCCGCCGGTTGTTGCAGAAGACGAAGGCTTATTTGGCTCGGATGCTTACTATTGGGTTGCCGGCACCTTAGGCACTGGCATTTTGGGCTTGCTGGGCTGGTTGCTATGGCGCAAACGTAAAATCGACGAGCGCACCAACACCGAAAGCATGTTCGCATCGGCCAGCCAAATTCGGCTGCCCGATTCTGAGAGCAGCCTTTCCGTGCCGATTATGGACATCAGCAGTACCGATGACTACGACGTTGGCACTGTAGGCGAAAGTTCGTTTATCAGCGACTTTACTCCTAGCGATTTCGATGCCTTCGACACCGACCAAAATGAAGTTGACCCGATCTCGGAAGCCGACGTTTACCTGGCCTATGGCCGCTACCAACAAGCGGAAGAACTGATCCGCCATGCAATAAGCGAACAGCCTAACCGCGACGAATGCAAACTGAAATTACTGGAAATCTATTACGCCAGTGAAAACAAAGACGGCTTTGCCGGTTATGCGCAAGAACTGGCCGATGCCGGCAAACAAGCAGATAAGCCATTCTGGAAAAAAGTCACGGACATGGCTAAAGAAATCGTCCCAGATTTAGCCTTGTTTGGAGGCAGTTTTGCCGCTACCACCGCCCCCACCAGCAAAAGCGATACTAGCGTCGACATAGCGAGTTCGACCGCGGCCGATACGGAAATTATTGATTTGGATAAAAGCTTTGCGCTGCTCGACGACGATTTGTCGGATCTGGATATCGATAAAGATTTGGCGCTGGAAGACAACGGACTGGATTTTGATTTGGGAAGTTTCGGCGGCAGCGCCAAATCACCGCTTGAAAGCAAGCAAGCCGATGCAAGTATCGAAAGTATCGATTTCGATCAGCCACCTGCTTCCAAATCTGCGGCGGAGACTATCGAAACCACGGAAAGTAACGCAGTTTCCAGCAACGATGACATAGAATCGTTCGACTTCGACTTTGCACTAGATACTGACTCGGAAAAAACTCAAGCCGATTCGGCTGCTTTGGAACTTGAATCTCTGGATTTTGCCAATTTTGCCGAAATTGCTGCGGATGCTGAATCCGAAACTGCTGACAACAAAGAGGAGATGGAAACACTATCTCCTAGCTCGATGGATGCGTTGGAGAGTTTCGATTTTAACTTCGATGTCGACAATGCTGCCCCGGAAGCAACTGCGGATAAAACCACCGAAGATGCAGCAAAAGCCGAAATATCGCACACAGATATAGAGTCGTTCGACTTTAACGATTTCAATGATATAAAAAAGACTACGTCAGACCTGACCGATACCAGCAAAGAAGCGTTAGCGGACGCAGACAGTTTCAATTTCGACTTCGACAGCATCACCCCCAAAGCGAAAACTGACGATAGCCTAAGCATCGAACCGGAGCTGAATTTAGAATCGCAGTTAAAACTGGAAACATTCGATTTTTCCGATTTTGACAATATCACCCCTAAATCAGCGCAATCTTCAGACCAAGTTTTGGAAACATCGGCGCAACCGGGCGGCGAGTTCGATTTTAACTTCGACTTTGACACGCCAATCATCAGCACCACGGACAACGACGAGTTTGAGTTGGGGGTTTCCGATTTGACCGATATGGACGAATTCGAAACCAAAATCGATTTGGCGAAAGCCTATATCGACATGGGCGATACCGAGGCGGCAAAATTGATAGCCGAGGATGTATTGTCCAAAGGCTCAAAACAACAACAGCAAGCCGCACAGGCTTTACTTGACGAACTTAAATAAGCATCGATTGCAGCAGCCGATTTCTCTAAATTGTTAGATCCCGCTTTTTGGAAAAATCGGTAGCTGCTCAGTTATTTCATAGGCCGTTTAGCGCAAGTGTTTTATCCCCCACCTATCACCGGCCTAATCAGAACTCGGCAACATAATTTTCCCTGCCAAGCCGATACTGCCCGGCATTTTCGGCGCAAAGCCAGTTTCCACAATAGTTTGCACTAGCGCGTAGCCTGCATTTGCTGACCAACCGAGAGCAGCTTCCAACACCCAAATTGATGCTATGCTGGCGCATTACCGCAATTTAGACGCTATCCGCCACATCAGACATGCCCAGCATCGTTATATCTACCCTCAACGCCCGATACATTCACACTGCTTTTGGCTTACGCTATCTGTACGCCAACATGGGCACGTTGCAAACAGACACTGCCTTATTAGAATTCGGCATCCAGCAGCGGCCAATCGAAATTGTCGAAAAACTACTGCAACAACAAGCGCGGATTATCGGCTTTGGCGTTTACATCTGGAATGTGGCGGAAATCAGCGCAGTGATCGCCATCCTGAAACAAGTTGCACCGGACATTATCATCGTACTTGGCGGACCGGAAGTCAGTCATCCGCCCGATTTACCAAGCATTGCCGAATCGGCGGACTATATCGTCACCGGCAACGGCGAAATAAGTTTCCCGCAATTATGCCGGCAGTTGTTGTCAGGATTTAAACCAACCGAAAAAATCGTGGCCGGCGAAATGGCCGCATTGGACAGCTTGGCATCGCCATATCCACACTATACCGACACCGACATCCGTCAACGGATTATCTACGTGGAAGCATCGCGCGGCTGTCCGTTCAAATGCGAATTTTGCCTGTCATCCCTGGACACCACCGCCAAGCCATTCAACCTAAACGGCTTTTTGCGCGAAATGGAAATTCTATACCGGCGTGGTGCGCGACACTTTAAGTTCATTGACCGCACCTTCAATCTGAAAGTAGACAGCAGCGTCGCCATACTCGAGTTCTTTTTGACTCGCTTGAGCGAAGATTTATATTTGCACTTTGAAGTGATTCCGGACAATTTACCCGAGCGCCTGAAGCAGGCCATCAGCCAATTCCCGCCCGGTGTACTGCAATTTGAAGTGGGTGTACAAACCTTTGATCCAGCCATTCAACATCTGATCAGCCGCAAACAGGACAACCAAAAGACCGAAGCCAATTTAAGCTGGCTCCGGCAGTATTCCAACGCCCATATTCATGCCGATCTAATCGCCGGCCTGCCTGGCGACACGCTTGCCGGCTTCGGCGCCAGTTTCGATAAATTGTTTGCGCTCAATCCCCAAGAAATTCAGGTCGGGATTTTAAAACGTCTGCGCGGTGCGCCAATCAATCGACACAATGACGGCTACCAGCTACGTTATGACCCGCAGCCGCCCTATGCCATTCTCAGCACCCGAGATATAAGCTTTACTGACTTACAACGTATTACCCGATTCGCCCGCTTTTGGGATTTAATCGGCAACTCCGGCCGGTTTGCCACGACCTTACCGCTCATTGTCGCCGAACAACCGTTTACCCGCTTTTTACAATTTAGCGATGCGCTATACGCCTTAACAGACAGTACCTGGCAAATTGCTTTGAAGCGCTTATTCGAATTAACCTATTCGGTCATGACCGACACACTGCTTATAACGCCCGCCAAAGCCATGACTGCGCTAGAAGAGGACTACAGTAGGAGCGGCGAAAAAAGTCGGCCAGCGTTCTTACAACACGCCACAACATTGACTGCGGCAAAGCGTGGCGTGGCAAACAAGCGGCAAACCCAGCATCGATAAACTTGCTTGAGCTTACCCATCCGCGGTTGGCAAAGGCCGCACCGTTGCATAACCGTCGCGATAACTAGGGTACAAAAAACGATAGCCCAAGGCCTTCAGCCTAGCGTTTTGGCAGCGTTTGTTTTGCGGGGAGTCTGGAGCTACGAGCAACGGTGAGGGCGGAGGACAAGCAAATTGCTGGGACAACCAATTCATCACCTCCCAAAGCGGGGCCGGCTCGTCGTCAGTCGCCAGATAGCAAGGCTCCAAGGCTACACCGGCGAGTTGTTTTTCCAGTAAAAATAACAACACAGCCACACAATCCTCCGAGTGAATGCGGTTGGTATAACTGGGCGGTTGCTGTTGGATGCTCTCCCCTCGCTCCGCTCGGCGTAATAACCAATCACGACCCGGCCCGTAAATTCCGGAAAAACGCACGACGCAACTGCGATCACTCGCAATCCACAAGCGTGTCTCCGCCGCAGCCAGCCAGCGGCTCGTGGCGCTAGCCGGTTCAGTGACGCTGGTTTCATCGACCCATTCACCACTATTCTGTTCGTAAACACTGGTTGACGATACCATCAACCAACAGGGTGATGTTTCAGCTGCCGCAAAATGCGCTAACAAATTGCGCAAACCGACATCGTACAGCGCCTGATATTCCTCAGCCTGTCGGCTATCGGGAGCTACGATAAATATCACCGCATCAAAGCTACTTGGTAAAGCAACCAATGACGACGCCAATCTTATATCGGCAATAAAAATGGGAAACGGGGTCGAGTTAGCCGGCGCGCTACGCTTCAACCCGGTTACCTGATGTCCCAGCTGATGCAAGCGCAAAGCCACCGGATAGCCAATATCACCACAACCGATCACTAGTATTTTTGCCATAGTATTTACCCAAGAGAATCTGCACACCGCCTATTATGGCCTGCCGCAGGAAGATAAATGCTATAAAAATCCGTGTCTCGAACGCTTTCGGAAATTAGCGTTCTGATTTTGCGAGCACAAAGAATAGGTATCGTTAGAAATTCGCCAAATCGGCTTTCCTGTAATGGAATTTATTCCCGGATTCGCTCACAGCTTTGTTTAAACACTTCTAAAAAAACCGGCCTGGAATATTCAATAGGCATAAAAAAACCGGGTGGAGTACTGGACTCCAACCGGCCTAAAAGCCCAATGATAGCTTGGGATTAAACGACCTGTTTACGACGACCTATGTACAGAAAGCCCATCAACGCACTTGTCATAAACCATACAGAAGCAGGGAGAGGCACGCTAGTGACAGGATTTTGATTAGCTGCTGCTTTCAGATCAAATCCAAACAGAAAGCTTAAGTTGTTGGTAATCACGCCAGGTTTTACAAAGGACAACAAGAAGGTATTAGGAGCGCTCAGCTCGTAATTCCCGGCTTCGCTAACCCAACCGCTTGCTGTCAACAGGCCCAATTTAAAAGGGCTTGCAGAGGCAAAGCTACCTACACCGTTAAAAGTGTACACAGGTGCATCAGCAGCCAGATCAGCGGTAGCAGCAAAGATACCGAAGGTGTCACTTGAAGTAAATGGGAATGCACTAGAGCCGAAGGAGATAAAATTACTATCGCCGTCAGTAGCTTCCCAAATGATGCCTGCAGAGCTTGCAGTCGAAACTGCAAACAGGCAAACAGCAAGCCAAAGTTTTAAAGATAAAAGCATTTTCATGGATTGTTCCCCATTTTCACTTACGTTAACAAACGGCTATCCTTTAGCCACCTTATACTCCGAAGCCGATATTGCATAACAACATCAGCTTTAGCAGAGTTCTGTCCGCTTACAAGGAGTCTTTAACTCTCGTAAGCCGCTATTGCCGAATATTCGTTGATCGCTGGGCAATAGCTCAAAATGGTTAATCCCTGAAACAGAGATCAAGTTCAATAGATGAATTAATATATTCAAACGACTTTACTGAAACGGCGCTTTTTACAAAGCCATGGCAACCACTTGAATAACTAGGCTAAATGGCGCATACCCCTCCGGCTTTCTCCCGAGACTTATCCCTATTCAACGGCATAAACCACTGAATGCAAGCCCCGCTACCCACCATCAATCACTCCCAACTCTACCGCGCAATATAATGCGCCACAATCCATTGCTAAGACAGAAACGCCCGTCACCTCTATGAGAGGTCGTGCATCTGCGGGACAAATCGGTTGTTCAAGACTAAAAACTGGAATTAGAAATTGGGTATGCCGAGATTCTACAGCCGGCAACTTAATCCTTTATTAACAAAATATTAAGTTTTGATTAAAGCCTTTAACTAAGTAAAAACATATAACCGATTTAAAAACATAGGTTAAGCTGATGTCGTTTAGAACTTACCTTAGCCAGCGATGTTGCCACCGTTTGAATTGAGCGAAGCAGAATGCATGACACTCCAAGAGTTAGCCGAGCATCACCCGTACCCCGACTTTCGTCGCCGAGCGTTGGGCTTGCTTGCGCTGGCCAAAGGCCACGCGTTCGCGGTGGTTGCCGACATACTCGGTGTCACGTTGCCTACCCCTTACAACTGGGCCAAGGCGTGGCGGAGTTATAACTAAATCTGGAGTACAGCCGGACTTGAAGAAAGGTGGCGCCCTCTGCTGAAATGAGATTGTCGAGATCGAATACCAGCAAAATGAGAGACGCCATGAGTAAAGATAATGCAAAAGAGTGGGATAGCGCTAGTGCGCTCAACGACCCTTTGACAGATTTGTTGAAGATGGGCGCTAAGGCCTTGATCCAACAGGCCGTTGAGGCGGAGTTACAAGCGTTTCTGGGCGAATATGCCAAGGTGACCGATTTACGGGGCCGACAAACGGTGGTGCGTAATGGCTATTTGCCGGAGCGGGAAATCGTGACGGGTGTGGGTAACGTGACGGTCAAAATCCCCAAGGTTCGAGATCGTTCTGGCGGCGGGGTCAAGTTCAACTCGTCGCTAGTGCCGCCGTATGTTCGCAAGGCCAAGCGGGTGGAAGCGGCATTGCCCTGGCTGTATTTGCGCGGTATATCGACGGGTGACATGCAGGACGCCTTGTCGGTCCTGCTGGGCACAGAGGCGAAAGGCTTGTCGCCAGCGGTGGTCAGTCGTTTGAAAGCGCAATGGGCCGAGGATTATCAAGCCTGGCATCGGCGGGATTTGTCGAATCAGCGCTATGTGTATGTGTGGGCCGACGGTATTTATTCGACCCTGCGCGGCGAAGATGACCGCTTGTGTCTGTTGGTGATCATTGGTGTCAATGAGCACGGTGAAAAGCGGCTTTTGGCGCTCTCGGATGGCTATCGAGAATCCAAGGCATCCTGGCTGAGCGTGTTGCAAGATTTGCAGACTCGCGGTTTACAGGACGCGCCGAAACTGGCCACCGGCGATGGGGCTCTGGGTTTCTGGGCGGCGGTGAATGAAACCTGGCCGCAGACACGGACGCAACGCTGCTGGGTGCATAAAACGGCGAATGTGCTGGCTGCATTACCGGATTCGATTCAGGCTAAAGCCAAGGCTGGCTTGAAAAATATCTGGCTGGCAGAAACCAAAGACCATGCCAGCAAAGCCTTTGACAGCTTCCGGCGTGACTTTGAGGCCAAATACCCCAAAGCGGTCAATATTCTGGAAAAAGACCGTGAATCGTTACTGGCGTTTTACGATTTTCCCGCTGAACACTGGGTACACATCCGCACCACCAATCCGATCGAATCGAGCTTTGCGACCATTCGCCATCGGACAACGCGGACCAAGAACTGCGTGTCACGGCATTCGCTGCTAGGCCTAGTGTTCCAGTTGGCACTGACCGCCGAAAAAAGTTGGCGCAAGATACGCGGATTTAAACAACTACCGGATGTGATCAACGGCATTCGATTTCAGGATGGCATTGCTGTCATTACTGAGTCGGATAAAGCCGCAGAAAATCAGCAGATCGCCGCCTGATTCAATTTGCCTATACACCAGATTTGACTATTTCTCGGCGTGGCGGAACCAAGGTGTAGTCGGCCTGTTAAGCGGTCACCAAGGCGGCGCCCCAATCAAACTTCGCTCGGAATGGCTCGACACCGCCGAGCGCATTGCGCGCGAATCGCCCTGTACCTTGGCCGAAATCGACCGGCAGTTGCGAGAAATCCATCCCGATGCAGTGACCTTCAGTCTCGATGCCTTGGCACGCCATCTGAAAAAGCGCGGCTTGTCGTTTACTCGTACCCGGTTATCACTGAAAAAAAACGCGACCCCGAACACTTCGATGCCACGCAAGACAACCTGAAACGCTTGCAAGCAGCCGCACTCGCTGATCAATTGAGCCTGTTCTATCTGGACGAAAGCGGTTTTTCCACGATTCCCAATGTGCAAAGAGCGTGGGCGCCCAAAGGCAAACCGCATGTGGCCGATGCCAGTTCGTGCAGACAGCGCGTCAATGTGATTGGCGCCTTGGAATTTAACACCGGTCGTCTTTGGTATGACTTACACGGCCAAGCCGTCAAACGACCACACGTCACTGAATTGATTGACCGGATTGCTCGGCGCGAACAACGCATGCCTCTGACCGGAAAATTTCAAGCTAGTTGTCGCCTCACGGTGAAAATCTTAAGCAGCTATTTTCTCCTGGTTATTAATCTCCTGGGTGGTTTTGTTTTGGGGTTCGGCATGATCGGGATTTAATTTCACGGTATGGACTCTGTTCCAATTCCGAGTGTTTTGGCACCATCGTCGCGGATTTTGGCGGCGGGCGTCTTCATAGAGCGATTTGCGTTGATTCAATAGCGCCTCGTCCAATCCAGCATGGCGTTGGGCCGGCGTCACAAAGCCAATGGCGCTATGTCGGTGTTCGTGGTTATACCAATGTACCAAGTCAGCTACCCACTGCCGGGCGCGGGTGAGATCAGCAAACGGTTTCAACGGGTATGGCGGCCGATATTTCAAGGTTTTGAACAGCGATTCCGAAAACGGATTGTCGTTACTCACCGCCGGGCGACTCAGCGAGGGCATGACGCCGAGCTGTTGCAGTGTGGCCAGCATGGTGGCACCTTTCACTTGTGCCCTGTGGGTATGGGGCTACCGTTATCGGAATGTAGGGTGACTTGCCCAGGTTGTAGGTGTTGGCGCTCAACAATATCCCGCAACAGCTCACTAGCATAGTGGCTGCTTTCTTCTTCAAACACCTGCCATCCGACGATCTGACGACTGAAAATATCGAGGAATAGGTAGAGGTAGTAGAACTGGCCTTTGATGGCCGTCGGCAGATAGGTAATATCCCAGCTGTAAAGCTGATTGGGCGCGGTGGCGCTCAAGGCCTTGGGCTTGGTGCGCGACTGACTAGGGCGTTCACTGCGGCGGTGTTTCAGTTGCTGGGCGGCTTTCAGGATGCGGTAGAACGTCGATTCGGACGCCAGATAAATACCTTGGTCGGCTAGGCGTGGGACAATCTGACTCGGCGGACAATCCGCAAACTCAGCGGAATTGGCCACCGCCAAGACTTCGGCGCGCTCAGATTCCGTTAGCGCGTGCGTCGGTGAGTATTGACGCTGCGATCGTCGATCTTCAGCCTGGGTTTCACCGACTTGCCAGCGCTGCAAGGTGCGCGAACTCAGACCCAGTACGGCACAGGCTTGGTCTTGGCGGGCACCGGCGGTTATCGCTTCGGTAGTAGCATCAATCAGATTTTGGCGCTGTTGCACAGAGGTCATTCGACCTCTCCCCCCAACAGCGCCCGGACCTTTTCTTGTGCCCTGTGGGTATTTGCAGGATCAGCAAGGCAGCGGCTTCAGCCAGGGCTTTGTCCTTACGGTTCAGTTCGCGCTCCAGACGTTGATTCTCGGCTTTCAGGCCGCGCAGCATCAGACTGTCATCGCCACCTGAACGCGGTCGAGCGGCAGCGCAAAAATCGCTTCGCCACTGGACGAGTTGATGCGCAAATAGCCCGCGTTGCCGACACCAGGCATTCAGCGCCTCACCGCTCAAACTATGGCTTTCCTGGAGGGCCAGCAAACGTTCTTCGGGCCGCCAATCTTGAGGCCACTGGGCGGACTTGGCTGTGACAGGACGGTGATCGGTCGAGGAGGTGTGGCTCATCCAGGTTTTTAGGGTATGTATGCTCAGGTTTCATTCATCGGCAACCGTTTGAATGGATCGGTTGCCCCGGCTGTAGACTTTCGCCAACGCTTGGTCTTTGAATGCATCAGAATACTGCTTTTTGGAACGGCTCATGGTTCATCTCAAATTTCAAAAGGAATGGAAATTTGAGGCGACAACTATTCTGACTCAGGGGGGGCCATGGGTTCCAGTTTTTTATAGTCACCCGTTTCCAGCGCTAAATCACGTTTGCCGGTGCGCTTCAGATTGTGGTGGGTCAAGATGACCTTGGATAAATCAATCCCTTCGCGTTCCCGACCAAACTCCAGCAGCGGCAGTAAGCGCCTGTAAAAGATGAAGCGCTTTTCGATGGCGGTGTTGCCGTAATCGAAGATTTGCGATAGGAAGGCATACATCCGCTGGAAGGCGGACATGTCATGCTTGAACAGCATGAGGGCGTCCAGTTCGTTCTGCGCGTCTGCCGCCGCTTTGCCGTCGTCCTTGGCCTTGGCACTATTCAGCTTGTCCTGTGCCGCTTTGTAACGCAGCAACAGCCGAGACACGACCGACTCCAGTGCGCCAGCCAATTCGCTTTGCTTGGCATGGGGATTAAACTCGACCTCCACCACGCGGTTGACTTCAAACTCGTCATAAAAGCCGGCCGCATCTAGCTTCATGCGTAAATCGAATACCAAATGCGGGTCAGTCACATTCGAGAGTTCAGCGGTTTCATAATAGGTTTTAAAGGCGGCGAGAATAATG
The DNA here is from genome assembly GCF_014850975.1 of Methylomonas fluvii. Classification (GTDB taxonomy): domain Bacteria; phylum Pseudomonadota; class Gammaproteobacteria; order Methylococcales; family Methylomonadaceae; genus Methylomonas; species Methylomonas fluvii. The sequence goes on from NZ_JACXST010000002.1 coordinate 1,359,305, forward strand.
TCTTCCGGATCGTTGACGAAGTCCACGACATAGGTGGTGTCTTTGCCCTGATGGGCACGATTGAGGCGGGATAGCGTCTGCACGGCGGCAATACCGGCCAGCCGTTTGTCCACATACATACCGCACAGCAAGGGTTGGTCGAAGCCGGTCTGAAACTTATTGGCGACCAAAAGAATTTGATAGTCGTCGGTGTTGAACGCCTCGCAGATGTCTTGCCCTTTCAGGCTTGGGTTCATGGTTTTACTGGTTTCGCTGAACGGGTCTGCGCCGGATTGTGGGTCGTTCACTTCGCCGGAAAAGGCTACCAGTGTGCCAATTTTGTAGCCGTTTTCTTTAATGTATTTATCAATCGCCAAGCGCCAGCGCACCGCTTCCAAGCGGCTGCCGACCACCACCATCGCCTTGCCTTTGCCATTCAACAACGGGGCGACGTTCTCGCGAAAATGCTCGTAAGCGATCTATAGACAGCGTCTATATCACTTGCTCGAAAGGAGCGAAGATAGTGTCCACTTATAATCAGGTGGACACTTATGAAGGAGCACACTACTCGCCGCTTATCGCGCCCATTGATTGCAGGACAAGGGCGAGATGGCCGATGTCTTTATGATCCGGAAGCCAAACGGGAGTTGGTTCGAATCTGTTTGCAACGCGGACTATCAGTTGCCAAGGTCGCGCTGGAACACGGTATCAATGCCAATCTGCTGCGTAAATGGATAGGCTTATACCCAGAACCAGGCGCCTCTGTCCGGAACGGCGCATTAGCGTTGCCGACTTTTGCGCCCGTTTTAGCGCTGGGCGCGGAGCAGCCGGCTAAGCCAGCGCTAAACGTAAGCTTACCCAACGGCATCAGGCTTGAACTGCCGTCTGTCGCATTGAGCGATCTGCCGTTAATTTTGCACACGTTGGCCGAGCTGCCATGTTCCGTTTCGACGCGGGATTAAAAGTCTACCTGGGTAATCCCCCCATTTTGAGCAGAGTCTAAAAGTAGAGGTTAAGCGGCGAGTGCCGACTTTTGTTTTGGAGTGATGCCGCCAATAGCCATGTTGGGCCGTTCATGATTGTAGATCCATAACCAGTGCGCCGCAAAATCTTGAACCTGCCCGATCGATTCAAATAGGTATTGGGCAAGCCATTCGTAACGCACCGTTCGGTTGTAACGTTCAACGTAGGCATTCTGTTGCGGCTTGCCCGGTTGGATATAGTTAATCTGGATACCCTGTTGCTCGGCCCAGGTTTTTAGAGTCTCGCTGATATATTCCGGTCCATTGTCACAGCGAATGGCGTCAGGCTTTCCACGCCACTCGATGATGCGATCCAATGTGCGGGTGACCCGCACAGCCGGTAACGAGAAATCCACTTCAATGCCTAAACCTTCCCGATTAAAGTCATCAATGACGTTGAGCAAACGGAAAGCCCGCCCGTCAGCCAGTTGATCATGCATGAAATCCATCGACCACACGGCATTGATGTGATCCGGGACCGTCAAGGGTTGCGGGGTTTCCCGTACCAAGCGCTTCTTGGGCTTGATGCGCAGGTTGAGTGCCAGGTCCCGGTAAATCCGATAGACCCGTTTGTGATTCCAACGAAAGCCTTTCACGTTGCGCAAATATAAAAAACATAATCCAAATCCCCAGGTACGGTGCGTGGCGGTCAGGCGTAGCAGCCAGTCGGCAATTTCGGCGTTTTCAGTCGAGCGCTTTGACCGATAGCGATAACCGCTCGGGCTGATGCCTAAAGCCGCACACACCAACCGAAGACTGGCCCGCTTGGCCTGAATCAGGGGTTGCGCCATCTCGCGGAGGCAAGATGGCGTTAGGCCTTTTTTTCCAGGGCTTCCTTGATGATTTCGGCCTTCAGCCGTTCTTCGGCATACATTTTCTTCAGCCGCCGGTTTTCGTCTTCCAACTCTTTTAGGCGAGCCATCAGGGACGCATCCATGCCGCCATATTTGGAGCGCCATTTGTAAAACGTGGCAGAGCTAACGCCGTGTTCACGACAGATCTCCGGTACGGGCGTGCCGGCTTCCGCTTGCTTCAATATCGCCAGAATCTGGCTGTCACTAAATCGTGAGGTCTTCATGTAAAACTTCCTTCGTCTGTTACGAGAAAATTCTACTTTTAAACGCTGCTTTTTCAGGGGGATTACCCCTGCACCGGGAGCCGGTGGACGGTCGCAAGGCGATCAATGGTTTGGTTGTGCTGGTTGAGCAGGCATTGGGCTTGAACCCCTTCGAGCCGGCCATCTATGTATTCAGCAATCGGCGTCGGGATCGGATCAAATTGTTGTTGTGGGACCGTACGGGTTTCTGGCTGATGATCAAGCGACTGGAAGCCGATCGATTCTGCTGGCCGAAAGACGCGGCCGTGGTGACCTTGACGGTAGAACAACTCCATGGGTTGTTAGCCGGTATTGACCTGGCTGCGATGCAGCCGCATCCGGTGCGGATCTATACAAAAACCAGCTGAAACAATGACTTAAATCGCGTAAAATAGTGGCATGACGACCACCATCACGCTGTCCACCGAAGACTATCAAGCCTTGTTAACGGACAAGCAAGCCTTAGTGCTTGAACATCAGCGGCTGGCGAATCAATTGCGCTTGGTGACGGTCGAGCGTGATCTGTTGAAAGAACGCGTGGATGCTTTTCTGCATCGTCTGTATGCCGCCAAATCCGAGGCGCGGAGCAATCCCGCTCAGCGTGATCTCTTCCTGAACGAAGCCGAAGCGTTGGCGCCGAACGCCGCGCCAATCGCTGAGGAAAGCACGCCCGAAGCGGTTGAGGTGGCCTGTCACAGCCGCAAGAAACGCGGCCGCAAGCCGCTCGATCCGCTTCTGCCGCGCGAGATTGTGCGCCATGAACTGCCGGAAGCCGAACGCGTCTGCGCGCATGACGGCCATACGTTGGTGGAAATCGGCGCGGACATCAGCGAGCAACTCGACATCGTGCCGCAACAGGTGCGGGTGATTCAGCATCAGCGCATCAAATATGCCTGCCCCTGCTGCGACAACAGCATTCGGGTGACGCCGGCACCGGCGCGCGTCATTCCCAAAGGTTTATTGACCGAAACGGCCTTGGCCTGGATCGTCACCGCCAAATACCAAGATGGTCTGCCATTGTATCGGCAAGCCGCCTTGCTTAGCCGCTTTGGCGGCGATTTGTCGCGCACCACGCTGGCCGCCAGCATGGTGCGGGTCGGTCAGGCGGTGCAGCCCATCATCAATCTGCTGCGCGACCATCTGCTGGAAGCCGATCTGATCCTGGGCGACGAAACCGTGGTGCAAGTGCTCAAGGAATCCGGGCGAGCGGCGCAAACGAAAAGTTATTTGTGGGCACAGATGACCGGTTCCGGGCCGCCAATTCGGCTGTTCAGCTACACGCCCGGTCGTGGCGGAAGTCATGCGCAACCACTCTATGAAGGCATTAAGCCCGGTACGGTCCTGATGAGCGACGGCTATGAGGTCTATAACGGCATCACAACAGCCCGAGGAATAATCCATCTCGGCTGCTGGGCGCATGCGCGCCGCTATTTTGTCGAAGCGGAAGCGGCCATCCCCAAAGCCGCGCGTGGACCGGAATCACTGGCGACAGAGTTTATTGCGGCAATCGGTGAACTGTATGCCATTGAAGCCAGGGCGAAAGACCTGAGCGCCGAACAGCGTCGACAACAGCGCCAACAGTTAAGCAAGCCGGTTTTGGGCAAGATCGAAGGCTTGCTGATACAGCATCTGCATGGGATCATGCCCGGCAGTTTGCTGGGCAAAGCCTTGCATTATCTACCGTCGCAATGGCCGAAGCTAATCCGCTTTGTTGAAAACGGTCACTGGCCTATTGATAACAACCTCTGCGAAAACGCCATACGCCCGTTTGTGGTGGGACGCCGCAACTGGTTATTCTGCGACACGGTGGCCGGTGCTCAAGCCAGCGCGAATCTCTACTCACTTATTGAAACCTGCAAAGCGAACGGCATCGCCCCCTACACCTATCTGGTGGCGTTGTTCCGGCAGTTACCTCTGGCCAAAACCGTCGAAGACTTCGAGACGCTGCTGCCCTGGCAACTCGTCGAACCAAAAACTGCACAATAAACTGCTTCCACTTCGTTTTGAAAATCAATGGCGTGGCTTAAAAGGCGCATACGATCGAATCGAGCTTTGCGACCATTCGCCATCGGACAACGCGGACCAAGAACTGCGTGTCACGGAATTCGCTGCTAGGCCTAGTGTTCCAGTTGGCACTGACCGCCGAAAAAAGTTGGCGCAAGATACGCGGATTTAAACAACTACCGGATGTGATCAACGGCATTCGATTTCAGGATGGCATTGCTGTCATTACTGAGTCGGATAAAGCGGCAGAAAATCAGCAGATCGCCGCCTGATTCAATTTGCCTATACACCAGATTTGACTATTTCTCATCAAATTCCAAATGCAGACAGTATTTCGATTCGAGAATGGATTCGACGAGGATTGTCTTGCCACCATTTGCCTTGATGGCGGGAAATCGGACGATGTTCTTAACAGCTGATCTTTTAAGCTTGCGGGCAGAATTTGTCATTTTTATGCGTATTCCGAGCTTCCATGCTCAAACTATACGCTTTTTATAGGCTTCTTATAAAAATCTTATAGGGGCTGTTGCCGTTTTACATGGGCAACCATATAAAAGCGCAAGCCAAAGCGATGACGCTTTCAAAATTGCGTTTCAGTTTGTCATACCGCGTCGCGATGGCTCTGAAATGTTTCAGCCGCGCAAACACATTTTCAACCAGGTGGCGATACTTGTAGAGGCACCAATCCACAGCATCATTGCCAATGGTTGAATTCTGCTTTCTTGGTATGATTGGCTCAGCACCTTTCTCACGAATTTGAATCCGTAAGGGTTCGCTGTCATAGCCTTTGTCAGCAATCATATAGCTAAGGGAAGCTTCGCCACTAATTCGGGTGCTTCTTTACAATCGTGGACTTCGCCGCCCGTGACCGAGAAATGAATGGGCAGTCCGCAGGCATCCACGGCCATATGGATTTTGGTGGTGTTACCCGCTACCGATTTTCCGATCGCCGTTTCCCGTTCATGGGCTGCGCCGCTACTATGCTGATGTGCTTTCACAATACTGCCATCAATGAATGTCCACTCCAAATCCGGATCCACAACCAGCTCCTGAAAGATACCCATCAGTTTTTCTTGAAGCGACCAGGCATTGAATCGCTTATACACGGCATTCCACTTGCCAAATGTTGCCGGCAGATCTCGCCAAGGACAGCCGATTCGCATGCGATAAAAAATACCTTCTACCGTTTGCCGAAGCGTCGGCTTGTCGTAAATCCTCACGCTCAACAGGATGGCTTTGAATTTATTCCAGTATTCATCCGTAAACATTTGTCGCGGCATAGTTTGCTTGTCTTTTGATTGAAAAGCTCAATCAATCAGGCAGAGCAGCTCAATTTCAAGGTTATCGATCCAAAATGGCAACAGCCCCTAATGTTTTCCTAAATTTTTATAAATTTTCCATAAAATTCACACTTATATCTGCGCGAGATTACCTCTATCTTCCAGCCAACTTTTCCTATCTCCCGCTCGCTTCTTCGCCAGCAATAAGTCCATCTGTTCGCGAGTGTCGTCGTTTTCTTCGATGGTCAACTGCACCAAACGACGCGTATCCGGATTCATAGTGGTTTCCCGCAATTGCGAGGGATTCATCTCGCCCAAACCTTTAAAACGCTGAATGTTGATCTTGCCGGTGAGTTTTTCAGCTTCGATGCGCGCCAACACCCCCAAGCGCTCGGATTCGTCCAGCGCGTAAAACACCTTCTTGCCCACGTCGATACGATACAGCGGCGGCATTGCCACGAATACATGCCCTGCCCTGACCAGCGCGTTGAAATGCTGGTAAAACAGCGCGCAAATCAAGGTGGCGATGTGGTTACCGTCCGAGTCGGCATCGGCCAGGATGCATATCTTGCCGTAACGCAGGTTTTGCAGGTCGTTGCTGTCCGGCTCTATACCCAGCGCCACCGCGATGTCGTGGACTTCCTGCGAGGCCATCACCTCGCCCGAATCGACTTCCCAGGTGTTCAGAATTTTGCCGCGCAAGGGCATGATGGCCTGAAACTCTCGGTCACGCGCCTGCTTGGCCGAACCACCGGCCGAATCGCCCTCGACCAGGAACAGTTCGGTTCTGCTCAAATCCTGACCGGAACAATCGGCCAATTTGCCGGGCAAGGCCGGGCCACTGGTGATTTTTTTGCGGACGATCTTTTTGCCTGCTCTAAGACGCTTCTGTGCGCTAGCCAAAATGATTTCGGCGATCTTTTCGCCTTCCTGCGGATGCTGATTCAGCCACAGGCTGAACGTATCCTTGGCTACACCGGATACAAAGGTCACGCATTCCCGCGAACTCAGTCTTTCCTTGGTTTGCCCGGAAAATTGCGGGTCTTCCAGTTTTACTGACAATACGAAATGGCAGCTTTCCCAGACATCTTCCGGGGCGATTTTCACCCCGCGCGGCAATAAGTTGCGAAAATCCAGAAATTCGCGCATGGCTTCGGTCAATCCAGCGCGCAAGCCATTGACGTGAGTACCGCCTTGGGCAGTCGGCACCAGGTTCACATAACTCTCGGCGATGGTTTCCGGCAAACTGTCCGGCGTCCAAACTATGCCCCACTCCACCGCTTCGTTGCTGGCCGCCATGTTGGCCATGAACGGCGGTTGTGGAAAAATCTCGGCATCGCCGACCCTATCCAGCAGATATTCCTGCAAGCCGTTCTGATAGCACCATTCGAATTGTTCGTCGCTGAGTTCGGAATTTAAAGTAATTTTCAAGCCCGGACACAGTACCGCCTTGGCCCGCAACACATGTTTGAGCTTGCTGACCGACACCCGATTGGAATCGAAATATTTACCGTCCGGCCAGAAATGCACGCTGGTGCCGGTGTTGTTTTTCCCGACCGTACCGCTCTGTTGCAATTCGCTGACCTTATCGCCGCCGGCAAACGCCATTTGATAGACGCCGCCGCCACGCTTGATCTCCACCAGCAGTTTTTCCGACAGGGCATTCACTACCGACACACCGACACCGTGCAGGCCGCCGGAAAATTGATAATTTTTGTTGGAGAATTTACCGCCGGCATGCAATTGGGTCAGGATCACTTCCACGCCGGGAATGCCCTGCTCGGGATGTATATCCACCGGCATGCCCCGGCCGTTATCATCCACCCGCACCGAGCCGTCTTTATACAAAACCACATTGATGGTATCGGCGTAGCCGGCCAAAGCCTCGTCAACGCTGTTGTCCACCACTTCCTGTACCAAATGGTTGGGACGAGTGGTGTCGGTGTACATGCCCGGTCGTTTACGTACTGGGTCCAGGCCGCTTAGTACTTCTATGGCGGCCGCGTTATATTCTTGGGTCATGATGTCTAGTAAAAGGTAATAAGAGAGTGTCGGCTGACCATTATATGTCAGCAACGTGCACCAGGGCGGCTCCGGAAAGCCGGTCCTCATCACCCGGCTCACCATGCCTCAACTTCCGCAAGCGCCATCTGAAATTACCTAAGCGCTGGAAAAGCCCGACCCACGGCGTTTTCCAGGGCGCCGCCACCGATTTTTGACCACAAGCCAACTGTTTGTCGCCAGCCCCTGCTTCGATCAGCGCAAACGTAGAACTTGGTCGGCGGCGAACACGATGGTTTCTTTGCCGGGCGTTGTTTCGTTGAAATCGATCGATGCCGGCCACAAGCCATTGAAGCTCCACTCCGCGATGGGAGTCATCGACTGGTCATAGGCTATCAGCGTCGCATCGACCCGCGACCGGCCCGACCTACCGCTGACAAACTGTTGTCGCCAAGTCCAAAGATCCATCGACTTACTCAAGCCTTTGCTGCAAGTAATATTTTTAGCCGATAAGCGTCCGGGTATCTTAACTGTAAGGTTCTCTCCGCGCGCACTAACCCTGGTTTGCTCCACTTCGTTCTGCGACCCCATGCCTTTGCAATCGGTGAAATAAGTGGTGACCCCGCCGGCGCTGAATTCGTAATAAACCAATGGGGCGGAATTTTCCATGACATTCTCAACGGCGCCGCCACTGGCTGACGAGACCACGACTACACCCAATAAAACGCTGATAAAACGGCTAGTTGTTTTCATGACATATCCTCAAAAAGTTTGATTCGGTTGAGCTTAAACGGCGGCCGAACGGTTCGATAATTTGGTTTAGAAGAAAGCCACCGATCCGATGTTTAAACAATCTGTCGTAAAAATCGATGAACTTCGACTCGTATGAGCAAATGGAATGCCAATTTGCGAAAACCCAATTACCAACAGAATAAATCATTGAATAAAAACAATTATTTTTAAACCGCCATCGACAACCAGAACCGCCAAAACAGTCTATAGCCCACGGCATATCGTTTTTTGCACGAAATATCGTAAAACCTCGAAAGGTTAGTTGGTCTGGCTTGCGGACCGTTCGTACCGAACGATGTAAAAGCTATCGAATAATGGCCTAAGCGGAGAGCGGTTCCGGCGGAAACGGGATAGGGATAATTGCAACGTGACATTTTTGATGAACCACGCTGAGTGTGCAGGTTCGGAGCATGTGAATGGATCGGGAAGCTGGAGCCTAGGAATCCAGGTAAACCCGGGTAACCCCAAAAATGTCACCGTAACTGCAAGTGAACAACTGAGCGAACCGAATTGCTGCCACTAAATCGAAAACAACAGATGCAATCCAAACTCAATGGCAGGGCAATTCATACTATAATGCTTGGTCATTTTTTGAGCACCGCAAGCCACTTTATAATATGTCGAGACGTAAAAGCGCATCCCAATTTGAGGAAGCGATGGAAGAACTGGAGAAATTGGTCGAACAAATGGAACGCGGCGATATTTCTCTAGAAGAGTCCTTAAAATCCTTCGAACGCGGCATCAGATTAACCCGCACCTGCCAGCAAGCCCTGCAAGACGCCGAGCAGAAAGTCCAAATCTTATTAGAAAAAAACGGCCAGCAAACTTTGGAGCCATTCACCGATGAGTAACTTAAAAGCCTATCTTACCGCCTGCCAGAACCGCGTCGAACGGGCGTTGGACGCCCGGCTACCCGGCGAGAACATTCTGCCGCAAACCCTGCATCAAGCCATGCGCTACAGCGTGCTGGACGGCGGCAAACGTACCCGCCCACTGCTGACTTATGCCACCGGCCAAGCCTTGGGCTTGAGCGAAGACTTGCTGGACGCCCAAGCTTGCGCAGTGGAATTTATCCACGTCTATTCGTTGATTCATGACGACTTGCCGGCTATGGATAACGACGATTTGCGTCGTGGTAAACCCACTTGCCACAAAGCATACGACGAGGCCACCGCTATTTTGGCGGGCGATGCCTTGCAAGCATTAGCTTTTGACGTGTTAGCCAACGACTCTGCCATTCAGGCCGGTGCGGAAGCCCGGGTAAAAATGATCGCGGCATTGACCCGTGCCAGCGGTTCGCAAGGCATGGTTGGCGGGCAAGCAATCGATCTGGGGTCGGTTGGCCGCAAACTGACTTTGCCGGAACTGGAAAACATGCATATTCACAAGACCGGCGCTTTAATACGCGCCAGCGTCAATCTGGCTTCGCTATCCAAACCGGATCTCGACGCGGATGTGGCTAAAAAACTGGATCATTATGCCAAATGCATAGGCCTGTCCTTCCAAGTCAAAGACGACATTCTGGATGTGGAAAGCGACACCGCTACGCTGGGTAAAACCCAGGGGAAAGATGTCGATAACGACAAACCGACTTACCCTGCGTTGCTGGGAATGGCCGGAGCCAAGGAAAAAGCTCAGGAATTGCATGAACAAGCCGTCGCCAGCCTAGCCGGCTTTGGTAACGAAGCAGATTTGTTGCGCGATTTGTCGCTGTATATCATCGAACGTACGCACTAAGCGTAGCGAACTGCACGATTTATACTTCTTGCGCCACAATCCTGCCGGTTTTCCGCTTGCATCTACTTGGCTGGCGCGGAATATTGAGACGCAAACATATAAAGGAATTTTTTAAAACATGACAGTCTCTGACTTTCCGCTTCTCAACACCATCCAGACCCCCGCCGACGTTCGGGCCCTGAAGCCAGAACAACTCGAACCGCTGGCCGATGAGTTGCGTCGCTATCTGACCCATACCGTCAGTATCTCGGGCGGTCATTTCTCCGCTGGCCTGGGCACGGTGGAGCTGACGGTAGCGCTGCATTATGTGTTCGATACGCCTTCGGATCAGTTGGTGTGGGACGTGGGCCATCAGGCTTATCCGCATAAGATTTTGACCGGCCGGAAAGAGCGGATGCCGACCATTCGCACTTTGGGCGGGGTATCGGCGTTTCCGTGCCGCTCGGAGAGTGCGTATGACGCGTTTGGCGTGGGCCATTCGTCGACGTCGATCAGCGCGGCACTGGGCATGGCGATTGCCTCGCAGTTGCGCGGGGAAGATAAGAAGATGGTGGCGATCATCGGTGACGGTTCGATTACCGGCGGCATGGCGTATGAGGCGATGAATCATGCCGGCGATGTGAACGCTAATTTGTTGGTGATTTTGAACGATAACGATATGTCGATTTCACCGCCGGTCGGGGCGATGAATAATTATCTGACCAAGGTGTTGTCGAGTAAGTTTTATTCCTCGGTGCGGGAAGAAAGTAAGAAGGCTTTAGCCAGCATGCCGTCGGTGTGGGAGTTGGCCCGGAAGACGGAAGAGCATGTGAAGGGCATGATTGTGCCGGGTACTTTGTTCGAGGAGTTGGGCTTTAATTATTTCGGGCCGATCGACGGCCACGATGTGGAGATGCTGGTTTCGACTTTAGAGAAGTTGAAGGATTTGTCCGGGCCGGTGTTTTTGCATGTGGTGACCAAGAAAGGTAAAGGGTATGCACCGGCCGAGAAAGATCCACTGGCGTATCACGGGGTGCCGGCCTTCGATCCGAGCAAGGATTATTTACCCAAAGCCGCACCGTCGCCGCATCCGACCTATACAGAAGTGTTCGGTACTTGGCTGTGCGATATGGCTAAGCAGGATGAGCGGCTGTTGGGGATTACCCCGGCAATGCGCGAGGGTTCGGGTTTGGTGGCGTTTTCCCAGCAGTTTCCGAAACGCTATTTCGATGTGGCGATTGCCGAGCAGCACGCGGTGACCTTGGCGGCCGGTCAAGCCTGTCAGGGCGCGAAGCCGGTAGTGGCGATTTATTCGACCTTCTTGCAACGGGCTTACGATCAGTTAATCCACGACGTGGCTTTGCAGAATTTGGATGTGTTGTTTGCCTTGGATAGAGCGGGCTTGGTGGGACCGGACGGTCCGACCCATGCCGGGGCGTTTGATTACAGTTATATGCGCTGTATTCCGAATATGCTGGTGATGGCGCCGGCCGACGAGAACGAATGTCGGCAGATGCTGACTACCGGCTTCAAACACAATGGCCCGGCCTCGGTACGTTATCCACGCGGCAAAGGACCCGGGGCCACGGTCGATAAGGCTTTGACCGAGCTCCCTATCGGCAAGGGCGAAATCCGCCATCAAGGCAGCCGGTTAGCGATTCTGGCCTGGGGCAGTATGGTGACTCCATCCGTGGAAGTCGGCAAACAGCTGGGCGCCACGGTGGTGAACATGCGCTTTGTCAAACCGCTGGATGAGGCACTTATCCTGGAAATGGCGAAAAGCCATGATGTGATCGTCACCGTCGAAGAGAACGTGATTGCCGGCGGTGCCGGCGGTGCGGTGAACGAGTTTCTGCAGGCACAAAACATTCTGATGCCGGTGTTGAACATCGGCTTGCCGGATCGCTTTGTGGAGCAAGGCAGTCGCGAGGAATTGCTGACGCTGTGTGGACTGGATACCAAGGGTATCTTGGCGAAAATTCAGGCGGTGTGTGCGTAAACCTAGGGGATAGAAATGGATAGATTGAGAAACAAGATTCGCGACATTCCGGATTTCCCAAAACCCGGCATCATTTTCAAAGACATAACGCCGCTGGTCAAAGACCCGGCAACGCTACGCTTGGCCGTGCACCAACTGCTACATCCGTTTTTGGGTCGCGACATCACCGCAGTGGCCGGTATGGAAGCGCGCGGCTTTATCTTCGGTTCGCTGGTGGCCTGGGAACTGGGCATTCCCTTTATACCGCTCAGAAAACCGGGCAAATTGCCTTACGATGTGCAAAGTGTATCTTATGATCTGGAATACGGCTCGGCGGAACTGGAAGTGCATATAGACGCAGTAGACAGTAACGATAAAGTATTGTTAATCGACGATTTATTGGCCACCGGCGGCACCGCCAAGGCGAGTTGCGAACTAGTCGAAAAGCTCGGCGCTACCGTAGTAGCCTGCGCTTTTGTAGTGGAACTAGACTTCTTACAAGGACGGGAAAAGCTGGGGAGCTATGAGGTGCATTCCTTGCTGCATTACTGAGAAATACTACAGAGACGCCTCCCTGCGTCTCTTCAAACAAATTTAACGGCGCTTAAGCGGTCTTTTTTTTTTACTCATTTGATCCATTTTGTCCGAGGCTTTTTCAAATTCCAAAGCAGCATTATCGAACGATTTGGACATTCTATCGAACGCAGCACTACTGGGCTTTATGCTACCAGGACCTACCTCAATGCCATTTTGCACGTGACCGGGTAGTTTTTTGGCCGTATCAGCTTTTGGTTTTTGCGTCGCGTTAGTTTCTTTAGGCTTTGCTGAAGAAATTTCGCCGACATCGACATCCGCGTCTATGTCAAGATCATAGTCAGTCGAGTTACTCTTGCCGTCATTAATCAAGTTCTTGCGATATTGCAAAAATGACTCACGGGTAAACACATAAGGATCCAACGCTGCTTCGTCGATAAAATTCAACGCGCCTTCGGCATTGGCTCTATCGTTAATCCCTTCCACAATGCCGGTACCCGGCACGTAAGTTCCTGGATTGGCGGCTTTATCGACCACAATTGCCGCGCCATCACGCACAGTAGTCGGACCCAAAACCGGCAACACCAAATAAGGGCCTTGATCAACACCCCAGACCGCGAGTGTTTGCCCAAAATCTTCAACATTGCTTTGCAATCCCAGGTCGCTGGCCACATCAAATAAACCGAGCAAACCAACCGTGGAATTGGTCAAGAAACGCCCGGTATCGGAAGCACCTTGTTCAAATTTACCTTGCAGAACATCGTTCAAAACAACATTGATACCTTTAAGATTGGTAAAAAAGTTGCTGACTCCAGTTTGCATAAAATTGGGCGTTACAGTCTTATAACCATTAGCAATGGGCTTCAGCAAATGCTTGTCCAGACCCATGTTAAAACCATACATGGAGCGATTGAAACCCTCATAAGGATCTTCTGCGTCTGACTTAGCTTTAGACGCTCTGTTAGCATCAACCGGATGCTTATCCGTAGTAGCACACCCGGTTACCGATAATGCGCTTGAAAATAACACCACCCAGAACAGGGATGCCTGGCTGCTGCCTTGATAACGAGGGCTATACATTACTGACGATTCCTAACAAACTTATTGCTTTGCGTAACTTTCAATTTTCTCAGTGATTTTAACGATCAAGGCATCAAAGCCATCACGGCTTAATACACTAGTGTAATCCGATCTTTTCAATGCCAAATCACTGACGCCATCGGCTATTATATTGATAATTTGCCAGCCATCGTCTTTTTTCTTCATCATATAATCGAACTTGACGTCCTTTTCGCCGGGAATATGCAAGTTGGTATGAATCACTACGCCGCCCCTACCAGTCTCCTCTTCAGAAGCAAAGGTAAATGATTCGCCCGAATAGTCTTTAAAGTTATGAGCATACGCCGACACACTGAGCTTGCTGAAAACGCTTTCCAGCTTGTTCTGCTGCTCCGTTGTTAACTCTTCCCATTGCTTGCCTACCACAATTCTGGCGATTTTAGGCAGATCATGACTCTTTTTTACCGCCACATCCAGCTTGTCGTAGCGCCCTTGAAAGCCAAGCTCTTTGCCGGCCTTCATTACGCTCAGCAGCTGATTTTGAAACTCTTCGACAACTTGGCGAGCTGAAATTTCTTCAGCATTAGCCAAGGACGACAGACAGACAAGCACTAGCAAACTAAGACCGAAATACAATTTTTTAAACATAATCGTTATAAAAACCTGTTAATGAGGATGACTTCCTGGGTTCGTCTTAAGACTCTACTTTTACCGGAATATCGGAAATTGCCGATTTTTTGAAAGAAGCAACAAACTCCGGCTGCTTTTCGGCAACCATTTCACCTGAAGTTTTCGGACCGCGCACCGCCGCCCACAAAGCTTTCAATGGATGAGCCAAGGTATCCTCAACCGCCGTTGCTTCATAACCACAATGAGCCATGCAATTAGCACATTTAGGGTTTTTCACCGTGCCGTATTTGTCCCAAGGAGTGTCATCCAGCAACTCTTGAAAAGAATTGGCATTACCTTCGTCAGCCAACAAATAGCAAGGTTTTTGCCAGCCAAATACGTTGCGCGTTGGATTACCCCATGGCGTACAGTCGTAATTCTGATTGCCGGCCAAATAATCCAAGTACAGCGACGAATGGTTCAATTTCCATTTGCGAGTCTTGCCGATTTTGAAAATACCGCGAAACAGGTTTTTAACGTCAAGGCCTTTAATGAACACGTCCTGCTTAGGCGCGCGCTCGTAGCTGAATCCCGGCGCAATAGTGACGCCTTCGACGCCCAACTCCATCGCATAATCCAAAAACTCCGCCACTTCTTCCGGGGTTTCGCCTTGGAACAAAGTACAGTTAACGGTGACCCTAAAACCTTTACCCAAGGCCAATTTGATCGCTTCGACAGCGATGTCGAAAACCCCTTCCTGGCAAACAGAAGCATCATGCCGATCTTTTAAACCGTCCAGATGCACGGAAAAGGTCAAATAAGGCGACGGCGTGTAATCGTTAATTCGTTTTCTTAACAGCAAGGCGTTGGTGCACAGATAAACAAACTTCTTTCTAGCAACGATACCGGCCACAATCTGCGGCATTTCTTTATGAATCAAGGGTTCGCCGCCTGGAATGGACACCATCGGCGCGCCGCATTCATCAACCGCAGCCAAACACTCCTCAACAGAGAGCCGCTTGTCGAGAATATCATCGGGATAATCGATTTTACCGCAGCCCGCGCATGCTAAATTGCATCTGAACAGGGGCTCCAGCATCAAAACCAAAGGATATTTTTTTACACCTTTGATCTTTTGCTTGATCAGATAACTACCTACAGCTAATTGCTGACGTAAAGGAACACTCACAGCATTATTCTCCAAAAACTATCACGACATCCAGCGACCACGGCTGTTACAAAAAAACAACAACCGCAAACCGATAACCATCCTAGAAGTGACACCCGCTGCGGCCTATTTAGACCATCAATGAGGCTCAAGGCGCACAATTAGATGTGGTCAGAATACCACTTTCCAACAACATACTCCAGATAAAATACGCAAAAAACAACAAGAACACGCGCACATTTCCTGAAAGCCACACAAAGCCGCTTAACAACCACAAGAAAGACTAGCCGCCAAAAAACCATAATTATTTTTCTAAAACAACAACAAAGACCAGAAGCTCGGACTCATATGTCGCTTTTGACAGCAGCATTTCGACAAATTTGCCATAAAGCAACATCACTTTGCAAAACACCAACAAACAGTCTATCATTTGGGCAACTAATAGTTAGCCTTGATAAAGATGAACGGATCTCAAACACTAATCAACAATCCGGAGTTGCTCAGACAACTACCCGACGCCGAACTGCAAGCCACCCTACTTGAAGGCGTGTCGCGCACGTTTGCGCTAACTATTCCGCAACTGCCAGGAGAGTTGTATCCGGCTGTGGCGAATGCTTATTTGCTATGCCGGATTGTCGACACTATAGAAGACGAAGTATCCCTTAGCGCCGAACAAAAAAAATACTTTTGCAGCGCTTTTATAGACATAGTCAACACTGGCAATAACGCAGACGTATTCAGCGCCGAGCTAGCCCCGTTGCTTTCAGAGCAAACCATTCCGGCCGAACATAGCTTGATCCAACTGGTGCCTCGCGTAATTGCCATAACCCGCTCACTGGACGCTCCGCAAATCGAAGCCCTGACTTGTTGCGTGGAAACCATGGCGAACGGCATGCCGGTCTATCAAGCGCTGGATTTACATGCCGGCTTGAAAACCCTCAAAGACATGGACGACTACTGCTACTACGTGGCCGGCTGCGTCGGTGAGATGCTGGCGAAGTTGTTCTGCCATTATTCGCCGGAAATCGCCGCGCATCGCGAGGAGCTACTAAGACTCTCAGTCTCCTTTGGTCAAGGCCTGCAAATGACCAATATCCTGAAAGATATTTGGGACGATGCCAAACGTGGTGTCTGCTGGTTACCGCAAGACATTTTCAACGAAACCGGCTTCAATCTGGCCGAACTGACGCCGGCGACCGACGACGAGCGTTTCCGACTAGGCCTGAGCCACCTGGTGGCTATAGCTCACGGGCACTTGCAAAATGCATTAACTTACACTCAGCTCCTGCCCAGCCACGAAACCGGCATCCGCAACTTTTGCCTTTGGGCGCTGGGCATGGCCGTACTGACCTTGAAGAAAATCAAGGCAAACCTTAATTTCAACGAATCGAATCAGGTCAAAATCAGCCGTAATAGTGTGAAAGCCACTATTGTCGCGACCAAGTTGACCGTGCGCAGCAATCTGCTGCTATCCCTACTGTTTAACCTGACCAGCCGTAATTTGAAATCGCCGGATTGGCACTATTCACCTATATCGCACACTGGACAATAAGGAATAACTATGTTTACTGAAGCCCATATAGATACCAGCAGCCAAGACATTAGCAATGCCAATACCGGCAAAACGGCCGGCCTTGGCTTACTGAATGCCGCTATCGAACGCGCCCAAGCCAAATTACTCAGCTTGCAAAGCCCGGAAGGTTATTGGGTATTTGAGCTGGAAGCCGACTGCACTATCCCGTCCGAATACATCATGATGATGCACTACCTGGACGACATCGACGAAGAATTGCAGCGCAAAATCGCCGTTTACCTGCGCAGCCGCCAAGCCGAAGACGGCAGCTATCCGCTATTTACCGGCGGCCCCGGCGACATCAGCGGTAGTGTAAAAACCTATTACGCTTTGAAAATGGCGGGCGACCCCATAGATGCTCCGCATATGGTCAAACTGCGCGACTGGATACTCAGCCAAGGCGGTGCAGCGCGCGCCAACGTCTTCACACGTATCGCGCTGGCGATATTCGAACAATTGCCCTGGCGCGGCGTACCCTATATTCCGGTGGAAATTATGCTGCTGCCCAGCTGGTTTCCGTTTCATCTGGACAAAGTATCGTATTGGTCACGCACCGTTATGGTACCGCTGTTCATCATGTGCACCTTAAAGGCCAGAGCCAAAAATCCGCATAAGGTCAACGTCCTGGAATTGTTTGTCGTTCATCCGGACGAAGAGAAACATTACTTTCCGGAACGGACTCTGCTGAATAAGTTCTTCCTGGGCCTGGATAAACTGGGCCGTGTTACCGAGCCGTTGATTCCACAACGCATGCGCGAACACGCCGTTCAAAAAGCCGTTGATTGGTTTACCGAACGCCTGAATGGCGAAGATGGTTTGGGCGGCATTTTCCCTGCCATGGTTAACGCCTATCAGTCGATGTTATTGCTGGGTTTTCCAAAAGACCACCCTAATGTCGTGATCGCCCGCCAGTCCATCGACAAATTACTGGTGGTCAAAGACGATTATGCCTATTGCCAACCTTGCTTATCACCCGTCTGGGATACGGCGCTTGCCGCACTGGCATTGCAGGAATCCGATAAGGCAGCAAATACCCCTAGCCTTAGCAAAGCATACGATTGGCTGAAAAGCGTGCAATTATCCGACGAACCGGGCGACTGGCGAGTACGCCGACCCCATCTGGCCGGTGGCGGCTGGGCGTTTCAATTCGCCAACCCGCATTACCCGGATGTCGACGACACGGCTGTAGTGGGTTTTGCGATGGCCGATTCCAATCTGCCTGAATTAGACGAGTCCATCCACAGAGCGACACGTTGGATCGTCGGTATGCAATCGCAAAACGGCGGCTACGGCGCGTTCGATGTCGATAACACCTACTATTATTTGAACGAAATCCCGTTCGCCGACCACGGCGCCCTGCTCGACCCACCGACTGTCGACGTCAGCGCTCGCTGTGCGATGTTGATGGCCCGAGTGGCGAAGGATCACGACGAATATTTGCCGGCCCTGAAACGCACTATCGAATACATACGCGGTGATCAAGAAGCCGACGGTTCGTGGTTCGGCCGCTGGGGCACCAATTACATTTACGGCACTTGGTCTGCCTTGCTGGGCCTGGAGCAAACCGATGTACCGAAAACCGACCCGATGTACACCAAAGCTGCGGCATGGCTGAAAAGCGTCCAACGCGAAGACGGCGGCTGGGGCGAAGACAACTTGAGTTATCACGACGATAAAAAATTTCGCGGCCGCTACCATTTCAGCACAGCCTTCCAAACCGCTTGGGCGGTGCTGGGCTTGATCGCCGCCGGCGAAGTCCACAGCCAGGAAGTCAAAGCCGGCATCGACTTCTTGCTGCGCAGCCAGCAAGCTGACGGGGTTTGGAATGACCCCTGCTTTACCGCACCGGGCTTTCCAAAGGTGTTTTATTTGAAGTATCACGGCTATGACAAGTTCTTCCCATTATGGGCGTTGGCTAGATACCGTAACGAATTAGCCAAACAGTGACCATAGGAATACTTGTTGCCTTACCGGAAGAGCTCTCCACCCTGACCCGTCTAAAGCTGGTTCAGGGTGATTGCGTCAGAATCGCCGACAACATTCTCCTGGCATTTGCCGGCGCCGGACCGGTCAACGCGGAACGGGCTACGCACCTGTTAATCGCCAAAGGCGCTAAAAAACTGATCAGTTGGGGCTGTGCGGCCGCATTGTCGCCGCAATTGAAACCGGGCGATCTAATGTTGGCCGAACAGCTATTATCAGAGCAACAACAGGTGTTCGATACCGATCCCCGTTGGCGTAAGCGTCTACATGAGTTGCTGGATAAGCAGTTTCCAATTTCCAATGGCAAGTTGGCTGAAAGCAGCCATATCGTCAGCAACAGTAGCGATAAGCACAAACTATACCGGCAAACCGGTGCGATTGCCTTGGACATGGAAAGCTGCGCCATGGCTAAAATTGCCGAGCAATCGAACTTACCTTGTCTGGCAATTCGTACGATTGCCGATCCGGTAAGCATGAGCCTACCCCAAGCGGTTACTCAGGCCTTGAATGGCCAGGGGCAGGTAGAAACCAGCAAACTCTTGCGTTTTTTGGCAACCCACCCATGGGAAGCGCTCAGCCTGATCAAGTTGGGCTTACATTTTCATGCCGCTCAAAAAACCTTGAAAATCATTGCCAAACAACTAAACGAAATCATCGTTTTTTAGCAAAACCATGAATTATTGAAGGATTAAGCAGCGGGAACATAGCGTAATCCAGAAATAAACCAAGCACTTACGAGGTATTACATGTCTTTTAGCATTGCCGATCTTTTTACTCAGCATTTCGACGAGAAATTCGACCTGCATGAGCATTATCTTAACAACCAGATGGTGCGCGTCTTACGCACTATCGGTTACGACAGAAACTATAAAAAAGCGATCGGCCAATATCTTTACGACGAAGAGGGTAACGAATACCTGGACTTGCTAAGTGGTTTCGGCGTGTTTGCGATGGGACGCAACCATCCGACCATTATCAAAGCCCTGCAAGAAACCCTGACGCTGGAATTACCCAGCCTGGTACAGATGGATGTGTCCTTGCTCAGCGGCCTGCTGGCCAAAGAAATTCTGGCTACCTGCCCGGACAATCTGGAAAAGATGTTTTTCTGCAACTCCGGCACCGAAGCCGTCGAGGCGGCGATCAAATTCGCCCGCTACACCACCAAACGCTCGCGCATCGTCCATTGCGACCACGGCTATCACGGCCTGACGATGGGCTCATTATCGCTGACCGGCGAGCACATCTTCCGCGAAGGCTTTGGCCCCCTATTGCCGGAATGCACTTCCGTACCGTTCAATGACTTGGCCGCACTGGAACAAGCCTTGAGCAGCAAAGATGTGGCAGCCTTCATTGTCGAACCGATTCAAGGCAAAGGCGTCAACATTCCGAACGACAACTACCTGCCGGAAGTCGAGCGTTTATGTAAAAAATACGGCACCTTGTTCGTGGCCGACGAAATCCAGACCGGCATAGGCCGCACCGGCAAGTTCTGGGCCATCGAGCACTGGGGCGTCAAACCGGACATGATTTTGATGGCCAAAGCCTTGTCCGGCGGCTTCATCCCTGTCGGCGGCGTAGCCATGACCACCCATATCATGGACACCGTGTTCAACCGTATGGATAGAGCCGTCGTCCACGGTTCGACCTTCTCGAAAAACAATATGGCGATGGCTGCCGGCCTGTCTGCCCTGCATGTGGTTCACGAAGAAAAACTGGTCGAAAACAGTGCCAAGGTCGGCGAAGACATCATCGCTACCATCAACGCCATGGCGCCAAAATACGAATTCCTGAAGGAAGCGCGCGGCAAAGGCTCAATGATCGCCATCGAATTCCAGTCGCCGAAAAGTTTGGGGTTAAAAGCCGCCTGGGCCATGCTGGAAGCCGCCAACAAAGGCCTGTTCTGCCAGATGATCCTGATCCCACTGTTCAAGGAACACCGGGTACTGGCACAAGTGGCCGGCCACGGCATGAACGTGGTCAAATTTTTACCGCCCCTGACGCTGACTCAAAAAGACCGCGATTGGATTGTCAATTCCGTGGAAAAAACCATTGCCGATACGCACAACGTCACCGGCTCGATCTGGACGCTGGGTAAAAACCTGGCCGGCCATGCCCTGAAAAACAAAAAATAAGGTGCCATATATGAATTTTTTCAAACCTGCTTTGTTCGCATTGGCACTGATCGCCAGTAACAGCGCTTTCGGCCACGCAGTCGTCACGCATAATTCTTTAAAACTCAAACCCGTGCCGGTCAATTTAGCCAGCCAAGTGGAGCTATCGTTCAATTCCAAAGTGGAATTGGATTTGTCGGAAGTATTCCTGGTCAGTGCCGGCGATAAAATGCAAACCATCACTGCCACGCCGGGCGAAAAACCCGGGCAAGTCTTGCTGCACCTGCCAGCCCTGGAGCCGGGGGAATATGCTATCAAATTGAAGATATTTGCCGCAGACGGTCATCTCAGCGAAGACCTATTACGTTTTTTCGTTAAACCAACTAAGTAACCAGCATGGAAGGCATTGCAAACTATTTAGATTCACTGATTGGCGGCGTCGATCTCACTTTTTATTCCATCACTATCGGTGGATTGCTGTGGGGACTGTTCGTGCTGCGCCCTTGGCATGAAGAGGCACTCTATAACACGGCTTTATTGACCAAAACTGTCAACCTGATTCATTTCGGCAGCAAAGCCCTGGTCATCACCCAATTGTCGAAAATTGGCCTGAAAATATGGCTGATGGCCGTAACCTTGGGCAAATCACCGTTTCCGGCGTTTTTCCAAACCGTGCAGTTCCAGGCCGGTTTAGCGCGTGCCACCTGCGCTTTTATTTTGGCGGTGTTCATCCGACAAGCGTTAAAAAGCAATCCACGCTCCAAACAATTCTGGGTACTATCCACTGCGATCATCGTGCCGCTGGTCATTTCCGCGGCCTGGTTGGTCCATGGCGCCAGTCGTCTAGAGGATCGCGGCCTGTTAATGACGCTGACCGTCACTCATCAAATGGCCGCCGCCACCTGGGTGGGCGGTATTTTTCAAATCCTGGCTTTGTGGAGTCTGAAAAAACGCAATTTGATTGCTGTCGAAGTTTGGCCGTTATTATTAAAACGTTTCTCGATAGTGGGCATCAGCGCCGTCGTGGTTTTACTAGCTACTGGCACACCGCTGGCTTGGTATTACATCCGCACCTTCCAAGGCTTTATTGGTGCGGGTTACGGCAATCTGTTATTGGTAAAAATTATCATGCTGGGTCTGGCGCTGGGCTTTGCCTGGTTGAATCGCCAAGCCGTCAATACCTATTTCACCAGCCGCAGCCTTTATGCCCTGACCGCGCGCGTGCCCTACTATATCGAAGCGGAAACCCTGATTCTGCTGACCATCCTGTTCACCGCCGCCAGTTTGGCATCGCAACCGCCCGCAGTCGATATTCCGCACCTGACCGCCAGCTTCGAAGAAGTGTTGAACATGTTCCATCCGCGTATACCGCGCTGGGAATCGCCCACTCATGAAGCCTTAATTGCCGGTGAAGCCGGACGGGTGGCCATCGTCGGCCAAGTACCATCGGAAGCAGCTACCGCTTGGTCGGACTACAACCACAATATCTCAGGTATCTTCCTGACGACGATGAGCTTTTTTGCGATGTTGTCGTTCTCCAACCGTTTCCATCGCTGGGCACGCTTTTGGCCGGTCGGTTTTATGGCTTTGGGTATATTCCTGTTTTTCCGTAGCGACGCGGAAAGCTGGCCGCTCGGTCCTATCGGTTTCTGGGAAAGTACGTTTAACAACGGCGAAATTCTGCAGCATCGCATCGCCACCTTGCTGGTATTTGTGCTGGGCTTGATCGAAGTCAGAGCCCGCCTCAACAACAACAGTGGCTTCATGCCCTACATGTTTCCGTTATTGGCTGCGTTCGGCGGCATGATGTTGCTGGCGCATTCGCATGTCGGTTTTGAGGCGAAATCGGCCTTCTTGATTCAGGTCGGCCATACCATGATGGGCGTATTCTCGCTGATCCTGGCTTGCGGCCGCTGGCTGGAACTCAAACTAGATTCGCCCGGTAAAAACGTAGCCGGATTTATTTCAGTGTTCGCTTTATTCCAGATAGGCGTCATCCTGATGTTCTATCGTGAACCCCTGTACTGATCATGAAACAGACTAACGAATTCCCGTTACTAGACACCATCCAGACCCCCGCCGACGTTCGGGCCCTGAAGCCAGAACAACTCGAACCGCTGGCCGATGAGTTGCGTCGCTATCTGACCCATACCGTCAGTATCTCGGGCGGTCATTTCTCCGCTGGCCTGGGCACGGTGGAGCTGACGGTAGCGCTGCATTATGTGTTCGATACGCCTTCGGATCAGTTGGTGTGGGACGTGGGCCATCAGGCTTATCCGCATAAGATTTTGACCGGCCGGAAAGAGCGGATGCCGACCATTCGCACTTTGGGCGGGGTATCGGCGTTTCCGTGCCGCTCGGAGAGTGCGTATGACGCGTTTGGCGTGGGCCATTCGTCGACGTCGATCAGCGCGGCACTGGGCATGGCGATTGCCTCGCAGTTGCGCGGGGAAGATAAGAAGATGGTGGCGATCATCGGTGACGGTTCGATTACCGGCGGCATGGCGTATGAGGCGATGAATCATGCCGGCGATGTGAACGCTAATTTGTTGGTGATTTTGAACGATAACGATATGTCGATTTCACCGCCGGTCGGGGCGATGAATAATTATCTGACCAAGGTGTTGTCGAGTAAGTTTTATTCCTCGGTGCGGGAAGAAAGTAAGAAGGCTTTAGCCAGCATGCCGTCGGTGTGGGAGTTGGCCCGGAAGACGGAAGAGCATGTGAAGGGCATGATTGTGCCGGGTACTTTGTTCGAGGAGTTGGGCTTTAATTATTTCGGGCCGATCGACGGCCACGATGTGGAGATGCTGGTTTCGACTTTAGAGAAGTTGAAGGATTTGTCCGGGCCGGTGTTTTTGCATGTGGTGACCAAGAAAGGTAAAGGGTATGCACCGGCCGAGAAAGATCCACTGGCGTATCACGGGGTGCCGGCCTTCGATCCGAGCAAGGATTATTTACCCAAAGCCGCACCGTCGCCGCATCCGACCTATACAGAAGTGTTCGGTACTTGGCTGTGCGATATGGCTAAGCAGGATGAGCGGCTGTTGGGGATTACCCCGGCAATGCGCGAGGGTTCGGGTTTGGTGGCGTTTTCCCAGCAGTTTCCGAAACGCTATTTCGATGTGGCGATTGCCGAGCAGCACGCGGTGACCTTGGCGGCCGGTCAAGCCTGTCAGGGCGCGAAGCCGGTAGTGGCGATTTATTCGACCTTCTTGCAACGGGCTTACGATCAGTTAATCCACGACGTGGCTTTGCAGAATTTGGATGTGTTGTTTGCCTTGGATAGAGCGGGCTTGGTGGGACCGGACGGTCCGACCCATGCCGGGGCGTTTGATTACAGTTATATGCGCTGTATTCCGAATATGCTGGTGATGGCGCCGGCCGACGAGAACGAATGTCGGCAGATGCTGACTACCGGCTTCAAACACAATGGCCCGGCCTCGGTACGTTATCCACGCGGCAAAGGACCCGGGGCCACGGTCGATAAGGCTTTGACCGAGCTCCCTATCGGCAAGGGCGAAATCCGCCATCAAGGCAGCCGGTTAGCGATTCTGGCCTGGGGCAGTATGGTGACTCCATCCGTGGAAGTCGGCAAACAGCTGGGCGCCACGGTGGTGAACATGCGCTTTGTCAAACCGCTGGATGAGGCACTTATCCTGGAAATGGCGAAAAGCCATGATGTGATCGTCACCGTCGAAGAGAACGTGATTGCCGGCGGTGCCGGCGGTGCGGTGAACGAGTTTCTGCAGGCACAAAACATTCTGATGCCGGTGTTGAACATCGGCTTGCCGGATCGCTTTGTGGAGCAAGGCAGTCGCGAGGAATTGCTGACGCTGTGTGGACTGGATACCAAGGGTATCTTGGCGAAAATTCAGGCGGTGTGTGCGTAAACAGCCAGATGTTACAAAGCTATTTCAAATCCTTGTACCAACGCACGATGTCGGAAGCGTATGCGTTGGCGGCCAGGGAAATAGTATCGGCGCTAAAAGAGAATGGCGCTGCATGTCTTGACTGTGGTGCCAACAGCGGCTACTGGTTTGATCGCCTTGCTACCGAAATAGGTTTGACGCCCGCTCAATACCACGGTATCGAATGGGACATTAACAGCGTCAATGCGGCCCAATTGAAGCAGCTTAATGTGCAGCAGGGCGATTTGAATAAAAAGCTGCCTTTTGAAAACGATCAGTTCAGTTGTGTGTTTGCGCTGTCTGTTTTGGAACATTTACTAAATGGCTGTCATTTTCTCAAAGAGACGCACAGAACATTAAAGCCGGGGGGCAAACTGGTGCTTTTAACCCCAAACATCAGCACCTATTTCACCGCCGCCCTGATTCTTGCTGGAAAAATGCCATCTAGCGGCCCACATCCCGACTCGGATATTTTGATGAAATCTGAGGAGGTTTTTAAGGTCAGCGCAGATGAACTCCGCTGGGATACCGAGTCCGATACACCTGTTCACCGCCATTTAGTGGTATTCAGTTACTTGACCCTGAAGAAATATCTAAACACTATTGGTTTCTCACAAGTCACAGGCTATGGCTTTGGTTTATATCCGCTGCCAAACTTTATTCAGCCCGTTTTTGAAAAAATCGATCCTTACCATTGCCACCAAATGGTCTTCATTGCCAAAAAATAAGCATTGATTAGGGGCTGTTGCCATTTTGGATCGATAACCTTGAAATTGAGCTGCTCTGCCTGATTGATTGAGCTTTTCAATCAAAAGACAAGCAAACTATGCCGCGACAAATGTTTACGGATGAATACTGGAATAAATTCAAAGCCATCCTGTTGAGCGTGAGGATTTACGACAAGCCGACGCTTCGGCAAACGGTAGAAGGTATTTTTTATCGCATGCGAATCGGCTGTCCTTGGCGAGATCTGCCGGCAACATTTGGCAAGTGGAATGCCGTGTATAAGCGATTCAATGCCTGGTCGCTTCAAGAAAAACTGATGGGTATCTTTCAGGAGCTGGTTGTGGATCCGGATTTGGAGTGGACATTCATTGATGGCAGTATTGTGAAAGCACATCAGCATAGTAGCGGCGCAGCCCATGAACGGGAAACGGCGATCGGAAAATCGGTAGCGGGTAACACCACCAAAATCCATATGGCCGTGGATGCCTGCGGACTGCCCATTCATTTCTCGGTCACGGGCGGCGAAGTCCACGATTGTAAAGAAGCACCCGAATTAGTGGCGAAGCTTCCCTTAGCTATATGATTGCTGACAAAGGCTATGACAGCGAACCCTTACGGATTCAAATTCGTGAGAAAGGTGCTGAGCCAATCATACCAAGAAAGCAGAATTCAACCATTGGCAATGATGCTGTGGATTGGTGCCTCTACAAGTATCGCCACCTAGTTGAAAATGTGTTTGCGCGGCTGAAACATTTCAGAGCCATCGCGACGCGGTATGACAAACTGAAACGCAATTTTGAAAGCGTCATCGCTTTGGCTTGCGCTTTTATATGGTTGCCCATGTAAAACGGCAACAGCCCCTAACTATTGCGCATAGATAAATGTTAGAAATCCTGCCATTACCGGATTTACAAGACAATTACATTTATCTATTACACGACACGGATTCCGGATTGACCGCCGTGATTGACCCTGCCGTTGCCGATGCGGTTATTGATGTTTTAGCCGAAAAATCCTGGCAACTTGATTACATTTTTAACACTCATCACCACAACGACCACGTAGGCGCCAATTTGCAACTCAAGCAGCAAACTGGCTGCAAAATTGTCGGCGCGGCAGCGGACCAGGCGCGTATCCCCGGTATTGACATCCGGCTCGGCGACGGGGATGTAGTAGAACTCGGCAATCAGTGCTTTCAGGTCATCGATACACCCGGCCATACCGTAGGGCATATCGTTTATTACAGCGCCGATAGCCAGGCTTTGTTTTGCGGCGATACTTTGTTTTCGCTGGGTTGCGGTCGATTGTTCGAAGGCAGCGCCGAACAGATGTGGCATTCGCTACAAAAACTGCAAGTATTGCCAGCCGAAACCCGCATCTACTGCGCCCACGAATACACCGCCGCGAATGGCCGTTTTGCGTTGTCGGTTGATCCGGACAATCCGCAGCTGCGGCAGCGGATCGCTCAAGTCGCCGAGCTCCGCCAACAAAACCGCCCCACCCTGCCCTCGACTATCGGCATGGAGCTGGCAACCAACCCTTTTTTTAGAGCGCATGACCTCGGTATTCGCAATAATATCGGCATGGCGGATCAATCCGACTCGGCGGTTTTCAGGCAATTACGCCTATTGAAAGACCAGTTTCGATAAATCTACCCCAGCTGTCGATACTGTTTAATTCTGCTAGACTGTTGTCCACATTTCGGCATGTTTCCTTGCCAAGCTTTGGATTTTCATGAATAACATCCCATCGATCAGCATCGTTATCCCCGCGAAAAACGAGTCGAAAAATCTGCCGTCATTTTTACCGATGTTACATCTGCTGTACCCTGATGCGGAGATTCTGCTGATAAACGATGGCTCGACAGACGATACCGCCGCCATCGCTCGCGCGGCCGGTGTTACGGTGATTGATCATCCTTACAGCATGGGTAATGGCGCAGCTATTAAAACCGGCGCCAGGCATGCAAAAAACGATATTTTGGTGTTTATGGATGCCGACGGCCAGCATGACCCCGGCGACATTCCGGCATTGCTGACCAGGCTAAACGAGGGTTACGACATGGTGGTCGGCGCCCGAAACGCCGGTAGCCATGCTTCTTGGTTCCGACGTGTGGCGAATAAGTTCTACAATAAGCTGGCATCAATGATGACCGGACACAAAATAGAAGACCTTACCTCCGGATTTCGTGCGGCCAGGGCCAACAAATTCCGCAAATTTCTTTACCTATTACCCAACGGTTTTTCTTATCCAACCACCAGCACGATGGCGTTTTTTCGTTCCGGCTTCCCGGTAGCCTACATTCCTATCCACGCCGGCAAACGCAGCGGCAAGAGCCATATCCGGCTGATGCATGACGGTTTTCGATTTTTTATTATTATCTTGCGGATTGGCGTGCTGTTCTCCCCCATGCGGTTGTTTTTACCCATCAGCAGCATAGTATTTAGCTTGGGAGCCGGCTATTACGGCTACACTTATTTTACGGAAAACCGATTTACCAATATGAGCGCGGTACTGTTTTTGTCGTCCTTATTTATCTTTCTGATCGGCATCGTTTCCGAACAGATTTCATCCTTACATTATAAAAATATCGAATAGCTCAAACCTTCACGCTGCTGAAAATCACAAACTTGGCATTAGCCGCCACTTGCCGGCAATTGCCGAATAATTTCTTCAGTGCCAGATGATAGTTCAAATGGCGATTACCGATTACCCGTAACTCACCGCCCTTACGCAAGACCTTATGCGCCTGCCGAAACATCTGCCAAGCAATATGATCGCCTATGGTGTGCTGTTGATGGAACGGCGGGTTACAGACTATGCAGTCTGCACTGTTCTCCGGATAGTCAGTTAAACAGTCGGCGACTAAAAAATTGGCCTGCCGACTATCGGCAAAGGCTGCCACAAAATTTTCCCGGGCCGAGGCGATGGCCATAAACGATTCGTCGATAAACCCCATTCGCGCGTTCGGGTTTTGCTTCGCAAGCATCACGCCGACTATCCCATTGCCGCAACCCAAATCGATAAAATCGTAATATTCGGGATTTTGCGGCAGATGCTCCAATAAAAAACGAGTGCCTATGTCCAGGCTATCGCGGGAAAACACATTGGCATGATTACAAACCGTAAGATCGCTGTTCTCCAATGGATAGCGCGTCGGATAAGGGTTAACAGGCAATGACAGATTCGGGTCCACCCGGGCAAAAATCAGCCGGGCTTTTTTTACCGCCAAAGCCGGTTGCGTCGGTCCGACCAACCGGTCCAGCAATTTCCAGGCAGTGGGCGGCAAGCTCTTCACCATGCCGGTGGCTATCACTTGGCAATCGGCTTTTAACAAAGGCTTGAGCGCATGCAGTTGATATTCCAGCAGCGCCAGGGTTTTGGGAATTTTAATCAGTAGATAATCAATGCCGGCTTCCGGTAGCGACAAGCTATCCAGCGAGCGCACTCGCTCGTGGTCTATGCCATTCAATACCAGATTGTTACGCGTCGCTTGCTGCGAAAGCCAGGAATCGGACATAGCGGTTGGCCGGAAAGCGCTTAGCGAAACTGCCAACGCACCGAAGTTATCGTTGAGGATGACTATGTTGGCATGCTCGGCAACGCCTACGGCAGCTAGGTGATTTAGTAGATATTCGTCTGCAGCGTCCCAAGCCCGCAGCAGTTCATTTTTGCGAAAAGGTAAGCGCTGGAGTTGAAAGATTCCTAGCGAACTAGCTAATTCCATATCCATATTGCGAGAAAAATAACGTTGCTATAACCCAGGGTATAAAAGGCAGATTGATGTCATGACGGCATTTCAAAGAATTATGTTAACCGCCAGG
Organism: Methylomonas fluvii; assembly: GCF_014850975.1. GTDB lineage: Bacteria > Pseudomonadota > Gammaproteobacteria > Methylococcales > Methylomonadaceae > Methylomonas > Methylomonas fluvii. Next base: position 1,388,671 of record NZ_JACXST010000002.1, read on the forward strand.
CCAGCGACAATTTGCCACGCGGCAAAATGCCACATTTTCAGGACCGTGCCGCTTCAGTAAACTGCATGCAACTCTTGTATGCGCCCCTATGGGGAATGAGAGTTATACCCCACCTCTCCGAACGACCGGTCCATCGCAACATGGACCCGGTCGTTTTTTTTAGCTGGCCCGGCGTAGCTTATCGGCCGAAGATCCGGCAAACAGGCGATAAAAGTTCTCGGTTGATTGCTCGGCAATGGCTTCGACAGAGGTCCCGCGCAAATCCGCAATATGTTCCGCCACATAGCGGACATAGGTCGGATAGTTCGGTTTACCGCGATACGGGACCGGTGCCAGATACGGTGAGTCGGTTTCAATCAGAAAACGGTCGGCTGGAATTTTACGCGCCACATCCTTGATGGCTTCCGCATTCTTGAAGGTCACAATGCCGGAAAAAGAAATATAGAAATTCAAATCCAACGCCTTTTCCGCATAAGCCCAATCCTCGGTAAAGCAATGGATGATCCCACCCACTTGGTCCGCGCCTTCTTGCCGCAACACATCCAAGGAATCTTGCCCAGCCTCGCGAGTATGGATAATTAAAGGCTTGTTGAGTATCTTAGCGGCGGCGATATGGGTGCGAAACCGTTGAAACTGCCATTCCAAATCGCCTTCGCTGCGAAAATAGTCCAGCCCCGTCTCACCAATGGCGATCACCTTTTCGTTATCGGCCAACTGCAGCAAGTCATCCAGCGTGGGCTCACGCCCATCATGAACATTTGGATGCACGCCCACCGACAAGGAGATGTCCGAATACGGCATGACTTGCTCCAGCATGGCAGGATAGGCTTCCATATCGATGGCAATACACAGCATATGCCTGATCTGGGCCGCGCGTGCCGCTTGCACAAAGGTATTGAAATCATTAGCGTAGGGCGCCAAGTCGATACGATCAAGATGACAGTGGGAATCGATGAACATGAATTTAGAAAAGTAAAGACAAGCGGCAAAGTCCGCCCGCAAAAGAGTTTACATGGTATGCGTGGAACGGTCAGATTCCAACGCATCGGCCAGATAGGTTTCGATTTTATTGCGAGCGGCGCCGCCGTCCTGATCGCTGAATTGCACACCAATACCTGCGGCGCGATAGCCTTCCGCGCCAGACGGCGTTTTCCAGATAATTTTACCGGCAATCGGCAAGCGTTCGGTTTCGTCCATTAAATTCAGCAACATGAACACTTCCTCACCCATCTCGTATTCGCGTTTGGTCGGAATGAACAAGCCACCATTTTTCACGAAGGGCATGTACGCCGCATACAGTGCGTTTTTATCCTTGATCGATAAGGACAGGATACCCTGTCTGGGTGCTGCTGATTCTGCCATGGGCTTATTGTCTGTTCAGTTGCGACCAGCTAATCAATAGCTGCTCGACCATCAATTGTTTATTAAGTTGCGTGTTCAATTGCGACTTGGTGGTAAGCACATTATCGTAAAACCGATAGAGGCGTTTCAATTCTAGCCGCTCGGCAAGGGCTTGCAAGGCATTTTTCAGATCAGGGTTGGCAAGCACCGGCGATTCCGCCCGATAAGCATATTTAACAATGTCAGCAACCCAGCTTGCCATCCAGCGCAACACCACGACCAAATCAACCTTTTCCTGCTTTTGCCAGAGCTCGGCGACGGTTAACAGATTCTCCTTGCCTTGCGCCACTTGCAACCAAGCGTCGAAATACTGCCGCCGGAGCTGAATCATATTGAGCTCGGCGTATTGCTTGGCCAATAGAGGAGAGCCTTGGGCCAGTGTTAAGAGCAGATCGGCCTGCTCTCCAACACGCTGCTGCCGCAACCAAGTCATTGCCAGTTCGCGGGCGGGGGTTACGCAATCGATTTTCTGGCAACGACTGCGAATCGTCGCCGGCAAGCGGCTCGGTTGCTCGCTAATCAACAACAAACAAGTGCGTTCGGTCGGCTCTTCCAGACACTTCAAAAACGCATTCGCCGAAGCCGTGTTCAAGGCGTCGGCCGGCTGAATAACCACAACGCGGTAGGCATCGTCGTATTGCGGTTTCAAAGCCAGCTTGACGATTAACTGTCTGATTTTGTCGATACCGATGGCCTTGCCCGGTTCGTCGGGTTCTATCGTCAGAAAATCGGGATGGGTTTGTGCATCGAACAATTTACAAGCCACGCAATGACCGCATGCACTCGCATCGGTTCGCGGTGTATGGCACAACAGGGTTCGAGCGTAGTATCCGGCCAAATGCCGCTTGCCTTGACCAGCCGCGCCGGAAAACAGCAAAGCTTGCGGGATGCGCTGCTGTTCGATATAACCACGCAACTGTCGCCAATTATCCTGTTGCCAGGGATAAACCTGCACTTGGGTACGCATCAATCGGCCCACAAGTCAGCCAACTCAAGGCGCAACTGTTGTTGCACCTCGCTTAAAGGCAAGCTGGCATCGATAATCTTGTAGCGACGCAAATCCGTCGCGGCACGTTGTAAATACGCTTGCCGGACCCGGTCGAAAAACGCCAACTGCTCGGTTTCAAAGCGGTCCAGTTCGCCTCTGTGCTTGGCGCGCTGCATGCCAATTTCTATCGGCGCATCGAAGACAAAGGTCAAATCCGGTCTAAGCGTGCCCTGCACGGTATTTTCCAGCCAGGCTATAGTCTGTAGATCCATATGGCGGCCACCGCCCTGGTACGCATAAGTAGCGTCAGTGAAACGGTCGCACACCACCCACTGCCCTTGCTGCAAAGCCGGCAAGATCACTTGTTGAATATGTTGAGCGCGCGCGGCGAACACCAACAACAACTCGGCTTGCTCGGTCAAACTTTCCTGTTGCCTTTCCAACAAAATCCCGCGAATCTTTTCGGCAATGCCGGTACCGCCCGGCTCGCGGGTCAGCACGAACGGGATGCCCCGCTCTTCCAGAAACTGTTTGATAAATTGCAAATTGGTGGATTTGCCGACGCCTTCACCACCTTCCAGCGTGATAAATCGACCGTGTGTCATCGTTGATATTGATCGACGTATTTTTCGTGTTCCGCCAAGGTCGAAGAAAACGCATGGCGGCCATTGCCGCGGGCGACAAAAAACAAGGCATCGCTATGGTCCGGATGCAAGGCGGCTACAATCGCCTGTTTACCGGGCATCGCAATCGGTGTGGGCGGCAGGCCTTCGATGATATAGGTGTTGTAGGGCGTGGGTTCCCGCAAATCTTTATGTCGGATATCGCCATGGTAATCGTCACCCATACCATAGATGACAGTAGGGTCGGTTTGCAACAACATGCCCTTCTTTAACCGCCGCGCAAATACCCCGGCTATCTTTCTGCGCTCTTCGCCGGCGCCGGTCTCTTTTTCGACGATAGACGCCAAAATCAACGCCTCGTAAGGATTTTCCAAGGGTACGCCGTCATCGCGTTTTTGCCATTCTTCGTTCAACACCGCCTGCATCCGATCATGCGCACGCTTCAGTAAATCGACATCCGAGGTATTTTTTTCAAAGAAATAGGTATCGGGAAAAAACAAACCCTCCGGATGATTCTTATCCGAGCCGATTTGCGCCATCAAGTCTTCCAATTGATTATCGGTCAGCGTGTGTTGCAGGTTGGGGTTGTTTTTGATGGTATTGAACATTTGTTTGAAGGACCAACCCTCTGGAAACGTAATCGAATATTTGCGGGTCTTACCATCGGTCAATTGTTGCAGAATATCCGCGGCGGTAGATCCTTTAGCCAACACATACTCGCCCACTTTCAACAAATGATCGAGATTTTTCCGATAGGCAAACAACCGAAACCACAAGCGATTCACGGTCACCTGCTGGGCACGCAGATTTTTCACCACCGATTCCAGCGTATCGCCTTTTTTAATTTCAATGACAGTTTCTGTCATTACCACCGGCTTTTTGAGAATCAGTTGATAGTGCATGCCGGCCCAAATCGACACCAAACCCAATACCATCAATAATGTAAATGCGATAATGCTTCTAAACACTGCTATACCTCTGCCATGCGGGCTGTGTTGAGCAGGTCTTGCAAACGCCGAGTGATGACACCGACATTAAAAACCTGCGCTTCCAGCCGTTTAATCGGCCAGATACCGATTACCGAGTTGCTGACAAATAACTCGTCAGCGTGCAAAACGGCAGTTTGATCGATTGCTTGCTCAAACAACGGTAGCTTGATGCGCTGCGCGAACTCCATCACCAACTGCCGTACAATACCCGCAACTCCGCATTGCCCTAGCGGCGGCGTGTATAAACTGCCTGACTTGACGATGAATAGATTACTCATCGTGCCTTCTACGACTCTGTCTTGAGTATCCAACATCAAACCCTCTTGAATCGAATCATCTTGCCATTCCGCTCTGGCTAAAATCTGCTCGAGTCGATTCATGTGTTTGATACCGGCCAAGCTCGGATTCAAAGACAAACGCTGTTCGCAAAAACGCGCGGCGATGCCGTCTGTTTGGAACTGAAGGGGATAATCGGGGTAAGGATGCAGGCTGAACAGCCTGGTAGGGACAATTTGCTCGGGTTGCCGATAGCCGCGACCGCCGCTGCCACGCGTGACCATCAACTTCAGCACGGCCCGCTCGCTGGATTCGCATAATTGCCGGGCTTCCCTGTCGAGCAAGGCAGTATCCGGCATCGGGATGCGCAGCCGGCGACAACCCTCTGCTAAGCGTATTAGGTGGCGATCAAAAAACAGCGGTTTGCCCTGCAATACTTCGACAGTCTCGAACAGACCGTCGCCATATTGAAAACCTCGATCAGAAACATCGACACAGTGCCTGTGCTCGCCGTTTAATAAAAACATAGCCAGACGACACTGCGGAAGCGGAAGCGCTTATTGGTAACGTTTGAAAACCAGAGAGCCATTGGTGCCGCCAAAGCCAAACGAGTTGGATATTGCGACATCGATGTTCATGTTTCTGGCGATATTCGGGACGTAATCCAGATCGCATTCGGGATCGGGGTTTTCCAGATTGATGGTCGGCGGTGCTATTTGATGTTGGATAGCCAAGGCGGTCAATACCGCTTCGATACCGCCCGCAGCGCCCAGCAAATGGCCGATCATGGATTTGGTGGAGCTGACGGCCACTTTATAAGCACAATCGCCCAACGCCAATTTCATCGCATGCGTTTCGCCAATATCGCCCGCTGGCGTCGAAGTACCGTGGGCGTTGATATAGTGCACGTCTTCAGGATTAACTTTGGCGTCACGCATCGCATTGCGCATGCAGCGCGCCGCGCCTTCGCCACCTTCCGACGGCGAGGTGATGTGGTAAGCGTCACCGCTCATCCCATAACCGACGAGTTCCGCGTAAATTTTTGCCCCACGCGCCTTGGCGTGCTCCAATTCTTCCAGGACCACTACGCCGGCGCCATCGCTGAGGACGAAACCGTCACGGTCGCGATCCCAGGGCCGGCTAGCGGTGGTAGGGCTGTCATTACGACGGGACAAGGCTTTTGCCGAAGCAAATCCACCCATCGCGGTCGGCGAGGTGGTGCAACGCTCTGCGCCACCAGCCACCATCACATCGGCGTCGCCGTATTTGATCAGCCTTGCCGCGTCGCCGATATTATGCGTACCCGTGGAACAGGCGGTGACGATGGCAAAGTTGGGGCCTTTCAAACCGTATTTGATCGACAGATTACCGGAAATCATATTGATGATATTGCCCGGCACAAAAAACGGCGAGATCCGCCGTGGCCCGCCCGCCACGTAGGTGGCATAGCATTCTTCAATGCCGGTGATACCACCGATGCCGGCGCCGATGGCTACGCCGATCCGTTCGGCATTTTCTTCGGTGACTTCAAAACCGGAATCCTCAATCGCCTGGCAACCCGCCGCGATGCCGTAGTGCACGAAACCGTCCATGCGTTTAGCATCTTTCTCGGCTATATAGTCGCCGATATTGAAATTTCTGATGACACCGCCGAACGTCGTTGCAAAAGGGGATATGTCAAATGAATCGATCGGACTAATGCCGCTCTTCCCGTTGACAATGCCATCCCAGGTATCGGCAACATTATTGGCTAACGGCGTAATGGCGCCTAAGCCCGTTATAACAACTCGACGTGTGCTCACAGTAAACTACCGGTAAAAAAAGAAGACAACCAGAGAAGGGAGATAAACCGGCTAGTGGATGGCAAGCACCCACTAACTTTTGGAAACAACTTACTGCAGATTGGCGTTGATGTAATCGATAGCCAATTGGACTGTGGTGATTTTTTCAGCTTCTTCGTCTGGAATTTCGCATTCGAATTCTTCTTCCAGAGCCATGACGAGTTCAACTGTGTCTAAAGAATCAGCACCAAGATCGTCAACAAAAGACGCATCGTTCGCGATTTCTTCTTTTACGCCTAATTGTTCTGCGACAATCTTTTTTACTCGTTCTTCGATATTACTCATATTTTTTTCCTCGAACAATGCAAATGCCTGACTGCGAGCACTTACCTTATCTTTAGTGTTGTATTAATTGAATTTGCAATCTCGTCACTGGCCTTGCCTAACGACAACGCGGATTATACTTTATGTTCCAAAAAATTCACAACATTCGCCCGCGACTAGGCGATTCGCGGCCTGCGGCTATGTTTTCCCGCTCAAATTTTTAATAATTTCTTCCAACGGCACCAAATTCAGTTTGATCCGGAACAAAACCGCCTTGTTCTCCAACACCCCAAAGCATTCGTAGGTGCGCAACATGATGCTGGTGTGATTCAAGGTCTTGTCCGGCGACTCCGGCAATTGCTTGACCAGAATATGTAGCTTGTCGTTGTTTTTCAGCTTTGCCAGATGCACGCGATCAACCGATATATCGTGCGAGGTGTACACCATCGGATTGCGCTTGAAATCGTGATTTTCCAACTGCGCTTTCTCCAGCAAGGCGCCGGACGTCAAACTACAGGGAAACACTTCTGGATACTGCGCCACTTGCAATAACTCGTCGAAATAATCGGACTGTTCCGCAAACGAACCAGACAGAAAATTCTTGACGTTGCCGTTATTCATCCACTTGCGTTTCAGAAAAAACTCGGTGCCGGGCACCACGGTTTTATCGGGTAGCGCATTCAAATCCGGTAGACCGTCTAAATCGGTATCCGCTAAAAACAAAGGCTGTTTCGTTTCTTTTTTATACCCGAGCAAGATGGTTTTACCTTGCGATTTGATGGCGATGCGGTTAGTCAGAGTCAGCTCGGGTATTGTTGCGATCAGGGTTTTTTTAATATCCAGCGTCATCGGCTGCCGCGGCCGCAAGGCATTGACGAAGATGATCTGATAATTGCTGAACCGTAGCTGATTGTCGGCAATAATCTGGTCTTCGTGATGCGCCTCCCTATACAAGCGCATTTGGTATTCGATCAGCGTGTTCAACTGAAAACCCAACACAATCGGACCTTTGAACGGATTGTGGGTAACCTGTAGCCATTTATGCTTGTCGTGAAACAGGTTGAAATCGTCGGACGCGTTGCGGGCGACTTCGATATGAATTTGTTCGAAAGTAAACGACTGATCTTTCATCGATGGCCAATAACTATAGAGATTAGCCGGCTATTCTAGGCCGATTGCCACGAATCTGGAAATAACGCACCCAACCAGCCCATTCTGAGCCGACAACAATCCTCGGCGTGGACCGGAAATCAGGGTACTATCGACAACACCTCACTTTCTCGGGCAGCGAAAAGCCACATGCATATCGAACGACACAAAAACCACCGAATCGGCTGGCTCCGCGCCGCCGTATTGGGCGCGAATGACGGCATCGTTTCCACCGCCAGCCTGATTTTGGGCGTCGCGGCAGCGGGCGTGGATGGCAAACATATCTTGATCGCCGGTGTTGCCGGTTTGGTTGCCGGCGCGATGTCCATGGCTGCCGGCGAATATGTATCGGTGTGTTCGCAAGCCGACACCGAACACGCCGACCTGGAGCGCGAGCGTCGGGAACTCGCTGCGTACCCGGAACACGAGCATGCGGAAATGACCTCCATTTACGTCGAACGCGGCCTGGACGAAACGCTGGCCGCCGAAGTTGCCCGCCAGCTCATGGCCTACGACGCGTTAGGCGCGCACAGCCGCGACGAACTTGGCATCACAGACACCTCTGCCGCGCGCCCGGTGTTGGCGGCGTTTTCATCCGCAGCTAGTTTTTCGATCGGCGCCATATTGCCTTTATCGATTGTGTTTTGGGCACCGGCAGCGCTGTTGATTTGGGCCGTAGCGAGCGGCTCCTTGGCGCTGTTGGTATCGCTAGGCGTCCTATCCGCCCGTGCCGGCGGTGCCTCCATGCTAGTTGCAGGGGCTCGGGTGAGTTTTTTGGGTGCCCTAGCGATGGGATTAACCACGGCAGTCGGAACGCTTTTTGGCGTCGCGGTTTAACCCCCATGACATGAACAAATCCGGTTCTGCAGCAGCACACAATCCATACACCAACCTCACGGTAATATCTCTCACCTTAGCGGTGTAAAAGTTAACTTACTAACGCTCCGGATAGCCACAATGATTGCCGCCAAACAATCAAATCGGGAGACCATCATGAAAACACGTTCCTACTTATTTATATTCACAGCGATTATTACCGGATTTATTACCAACGCATCGGCCCAGACTAGCATTCTGGCAAAAAGCCCGACCACCAGAACGACGCCCTTTTCCGGGACCTACCTTGTTAAAAAAACCGATGGTGGCGATAACCCGCAACCTATCGTTACAACCTGTAGCGCCGGTCAAAATGAAAGTTGCGCCCAGTTTGCCAGCGACTGCTTGGCGGCCGACGGCTATTACGACGGAGATAAAACAGGCGGCACCTGCTGCGCCGGCGTGGATCATCCCAGCAACAATCCCGGCAGCGCTTGCAATTGAGTTTTAGCCATAACAAATTTCAGTTTATCGACCACGGATTAATCCGCCAGCCCGTCTCTATCAACACCGCTAGGAAGTCAGCAGCGAGATGGGCTGGCGCTCAACCCCGGATAGCAATCTATCGAAGAAGTCAGCCTTGCCGAATTTGACCTTCACCGAGCCCCACCCCCAGCAACGCCGAAGTCTGCTCCTGAATCTTTACATCGATACTTCGATCCAAGCTATCGAGCCAACGCTGCGGAATCTGTTCCAACCCGTATTTCGCCCCGGCCAACATCCCCGCCAAGGCTCCCGTCGTATCCGCATCCCCCCCCTGATTCACGATAGCGATCAGGTAAGACTCAAAACTGTCGGTGTTGAAAAAATAATGCAACACCGTCTGCACAGTATCGACAATATAGCCCGAGGCTTTGCCCGGATACGGGTTGTAGGCAAATTCGCTGTGCTGGTCAATCAATCGTTCGGCTTCCAGCCGACAGGCGTCAAGGCCTTGCCCGTGAATCAATAGATTGGTCATCCGTCCCAATGCTAACGTTGCGGCATCGGACAGCGAATTGTGGTGGGTGATATGACTCTGCTCCAGGCTCCAAGCTTCTAAATCGTCCGGTCGGTCCAAAGTTGCCAGCACCACCGGCAAATTACGCATGCAGGCACCATTGCCGGCATCGTCTTCACGCGGCAAACCCGCCAATAAACCTTCGTCACGATACCGCAGGATGCCGCGCCGGCAAGTATTGCCCACATCCGGCGGATCGCTTTCCAGCCAGGCCAGGAAATTGTCGGCCACGGCCCGTAAGTTCCAGCCTTGATGATCGATGATGGCTTGGCCCAAGGCCAGCGACATTTGCGTGTCGTCGGTGACTTGCCCTGGCTCCAAGCCCAGCCAGCCGCCACCTATCATTTCGGTATGCACGCCGTAACGGTTCTGAATTTGCTTCGGCGCCATGAATTCCACCGTCGCGCCCAATGCATCGCCGCAGGCAAAACCCAAGTAAGTCCCCAAGGCCCTATTCATTAACTGCTCGTTCATCGCTGCACCTTTACTCGATAATCGCCGCCGATCACTAAGTATTCGCCTTCCCCACGCAAAGCATGATGCGGCAGTAAGTCGCTAAAAAACACCAGTTTCACCATCGGCACCTCAACTTTTAATATATACCCGCCAAATTCGCTGGCGATACTAGGGCGGTCGGTAAAAGACACGATGCTATTGAAGCGGACGATTTTGTGCTGTTTGTCTTGCTCGGTAACGCTCCAATCGTCCAACGCATTGACCCCGCGATAAAGGGTTTTATGGGTCGCGGCCGGCACCTGAAAACGCTCAATCACCCATTGGCAAAATTCATACAGCAAATCCAGTTGCATATAGATGCAATTGTTGTGATAGCGGCTGTTCATCTTTTCTTCGATGTAAGTTAGCCAGTCCTTGCTCATGAAACTGCTGATTTGTTGTTTATGGTAATTGGGGAACAGGCCAAAGCGGCTTTCCACCCACCCCTTCAGTACTGCACCTTGAGCGTTATTGGAATCCAGCCCCCAATCCTGAATCAGGCGTAGATAACTGTTGCGGTAACGCCGCCGGCCCTCGGCATCGTCGCGCAAACGCTGCTCGGTTTCGAAGCCGAATACCACGCACATGTAGTCTTGAAATATCCGCCCGCAATCCGCCAATGTGGATTGTCCGGCCAACTGTTCAAACAGTCCGGGCGCTGACTCACGGGTGCCGGCGATATGCAGGGGTTTGGGGTATTCATTAAATAGGTGACTGGCCAAACACGCCGTCGCCATGCCGATCAAATTGGTACTGTGGCCGTGCTGGGAAATATCGGACATGGGTTAACCGGGAAGAATGTCGGGCGGTGATAAGCCCTAATTCTCACATCGAATAGGGAATTTAGCCATATTGAAAAGACCTGGCCAGATTAATTTTTCGGAATTCACAGCAGCATAAAAATTCGCACCATTCCACGCAACCGGGTAGCTAGCTGGAAATAGCAAGAACCAAGCAAGAACCTAGCCGTTTTTTGTGATTGACATCACACAAAGACAGAGAATACAGTGCGCTAGCCGATTGATTATTAAACAAAAACAATAGGTGATCAATGACGGGCAAAACAATAACAAAACACAGGAGAGTCATATGAAAAAGTATGTAGCCGAGTCCTTCGGGACATTTTGGTTGGTTCTTGGTGGCTGCGGAAGCGCGGTATTAGCAGCCGCATTTCCGAATGTGGGCATCGGCTTGCTCGGCGTTTCGCTGGCGTTCGGTTTGACGGTACTGACCATGGCCTATGCCATCGGCCATATTTCCGGCTGCCATCTCAATCCGGCGGTGTCGGTTGGCTTGTGGATGGGCGGCCGGTTTCCAGCCAATCAATTGCTGCCTTACATTGTCGCCCAAGTCATCGGCGCGATTGCGGCCGGCGGTGTACTGTATTTAATCGCCAGCGGCAAGGCAGGTTTTGATGTGGCTGCGGGATTTGCCTCCAACGGTTACGGCGAACATTCGCCGGGCGGTTACTCCCTGCTATCCGCTCTGGTTACCGAAGTGGTGATGACGATGATGTTTTTACTGATCATCCTCGGCGCCACCGATGCCCGCGCCCCGGCCGGCCTGGCACCTATCGCGATTGGCTTGGGACTAACCTTAATTCACTTGATCAGCATTCCGGTCACCAACACCTCGGTCAATCCCGCACGTAGCCTGGGCGTGGCGGTGTATGTCGGCGATTGGGCCTTGGCGCAACTTTGGCTGTTCTGGCTGGCACCGATTATCGGCGGGGTGTTGGGCGCTTTGGTCTATCGTTTTATCGGTAGCCCCGACGAGTAAACCCTGAGCTTAGTTCAGCGCAGCTCCGCAAGCCTTCGTCATTCCCGCGAAAGCGGGAATCCATTTTGACAACTGGGCTACCTGCTGCGCGTCATCGACAGCATTAGGGCCGGATTAATTCAGGCATCGTCGGCCGACCACCTATCTTGAAATCAAAATTTCGCCAGCGATTCTGATATGAATATAAAAACCTACCAGGGCCGATCAAATGTATCCAGCGCAATAGCCCTAAGTGCCCCTTACCTCATCGTTGCGGACGACGAAGACAACAAGCTAAGCGTGTTCGACCATCTGACGCAAAATCCAGCCGATCCCGAAGAGCTGAATATCGAAGCCACGTTCTTTTTTCCGAATGCGGGGAGTCGCTATTTTTGCCGAAAGATTTTTTCGAGCTTCCCAGCAGGAAAAAATCGGCAAAAATCACGCGACCGCTTATGCCTTCGGCACCCCGATTCGTCCGCGTCACCACGTTTCGACCCAACAAGGGGATCGAAACATTGGCTCTCGCATGACTTGACGCCGTAGCGCCTTGCAGGTTTTCGCAGCGAAGCGGAGAAAACCTGCAAGGCGCTACGGCTATCGGGGACTAAAAATCTTCACTTCGCTGACGCTCCGTTTCCAAGATTTTCAGCGAATAAAAACCAGGTCGTACTGCTAAGCGACGATGGCAAGGACAAGAAAAGCTTTCAATGCGTTTCCGTGGCGCGTAAAGGGAAATACCCGATTTTTAGATTCGAATTAATTAAGGTAAAAAACGCCCCGCTTTGAATATTTCTGCTTCCACCCGGAAGAGATTCAATAACAAATCGTATTTGAGTAGGCGACTTGAACCCGCCTTGTATATCACCCTGGATTAGGGCGACACACAGAAACCGCATCATTACTACATATACTGCACAAAATAACACTTATATAATATTGGAAAAGTAAAATGGAAAACTTTGTTATATTGATTGGCGGCCCAGGTTTATTTAGTCGCCCCTGAAAAGCCACAAATTCACGGCTAAAGCATTGAAACACAATAAATAATTGAAGAAAAAGACGGGCAATAATTGCAAGAAATTAGTAAAATAGATATTAATTTCTTGCAAATTTTTATCGAAAATGAAGCCAAAATCCCAAGAAAGTAGCGGCCAAATCGATCTATTCAACACACCACTGGCCGACCTGTTGAATCCGAAGCATGAGCTTTACCAACTGGCAAATTTGATCGATTGGAAAGTACTGGATGATGCGTTCGGTGAATTTTTTACCGAGAACCAAGGCGCTCCGGCGTTGCCAACGCGTCTTATTGCCGGGCTTCATTACCTCAAACATGCGTTTGCACGCTCGGACGAAGCGGTCGTGGCACAGTGGCTTGAAAATCCCTATTGGCAATATTTTTGTGGCGAAGAGTATTTCCAACACCAGATACCTTGCCACCCCACGTCACTGACCTATTGGCGAAAACGGATCGGAGAAGAAGGTTGCGAGTGGATGTTATCGGTGACGATCCAGGCTGGCGTAGCCAGCAAGACCGTGAAGAAACAGGATTTTGAATCGGTGACGGTTGATAGCACGGTGCAAGAGAAAGCCATCACGTATCCGACCGATGGAAAATTGTATGAACGCTGTCGCCAGCACATGGTACGTCTGGCTGAGCAGCATGAGATTACACTACGGCAGAACTACAACCGCAAAGCCCCCTATTTGCTGATGATGGCGAACCGGTACAGTCATGCCAAGCAAATGAAGCGCAAACGCAAAATGCTCAAACAGCTCAAAACTTTGGTGGGTCGGGTTTACCGAGATATCGAGCGCCAATTGACGGATCAATCCGATGCAGTCAAATTGGCTTTTAAAGAGACGCTAGAGAAAACCCAACGGATTTTGAACCAACAACCCCAGGATAAAAACAAGCTGTACAGTTTCCACGCCACGGAAGTCGAATGCATTTCCAAAGGCAAAGTCCACAAGAAGTATGAATTCGGCGTCAAAGTGGGCATCACCGTCACCAACAAAAGTAATTTTGTGCTCGGCGCCCGCAGCTTTTCCGGTAATCCCTACGATGGACACACCCTGGAATCGTGTCTGGAACAGGCGGAGATTCTAAGCGGTACACGCGCAAAAGAAGCTTTTGTGGATTTAGGATACCGTGGTGTCGAGGTCCCGAACGTGACCATTTACAAAGCCCGGCAAAAGAGAGGAATAAACACCCGGCGACTCAAACGCGCCCTCAAACGCCGCAATGCCATCGAACCCGTCATCGGGCACCTCAAAAACGACGGATTGCTGGGCCGCAATTACCTGAAAGGCGAACTGGGCGATGCCATGCATGCCATCTTATGCGGTGCTGACCACAATATCCGTATAATCCTCAGGCAGTTGAGGATTTTTTTGCCTCATTTTTGGAGACCGCCATGTCGGATTTTGGCGCGGCCATTGAGCGCGCCGTTTTTATTGTCGGCCTGAATGCTGGTGTTCGGAAAATATCGGCTTTTTCAGGGACGACTATTTATGGGTTGTGATAAAGCTCATGACCAGCGTTGGTCAAATTATATTGTGCCACTGCAGTTGGCTGCGATGAAGAACTTGTACAATAAACAACCCAAGGAATTGATTCATTGGGTGTTATACGAGCCGCCTTATAAAAAAAGATGGGAAGCTGATTCAATTATCACCAAAACGGAAGAAAAGGAAGATGACGGATATAACCTACACAGCATCCGAAAAATGGCAACAGATAAATTAATAGCAGCAGGCGGCACCAGCTATATAAATAAAATTCAAACTATTGCTAAAACCTATAGCATTCAATACAAAGGAATTAACCAACCAGAAGACTTTTGGAATTATCTGCTATCACTGAGCGATAACTCTATTAGCCGGGTTTGGTATAGCGGACATGCTAGTGGGGATGGATTAATGCTAGCACTTACTCATAATTCGGCATGTCAAGCGGCTGCTTTTGCTACTGATATGCTATATAAAGCAGATATTTTAAAAAAGAGCGTTCTAGTTAAGAAGTTCATCAAAAAACCCAAGCAGGTTTCAAAATTTTATGGATGCCACACCGAAGGCTTCGCAAAAACCTGGAATGGAGTTTTCGGCGTGGCTACCGCAGGGGCAAAAAATAAAATCGATTTTGGCGTTGTTGATACTCCATCTAACATAGCAAATATAATGGAAAGGATTGAAAAAACCCCCACTTCACTCGGTAATCCAGACTGGACGGAATACAAGTAATGCATATAACAGTCCTTTCCAGAACTATCATTTTAGTGCTGTTTTTAATTTTTAGTTTCAGCTGCGACGCTGCAAATAGTGAACAAAAAAATCTTGAATTTATTTTACCAAAATCCTTTGAGCAAATATATCTCGCCAAATTTGGCCTGGACTTTCCTAAAACACTAGACATCTTAAATAGATGCATTCAATATAATGACAAGCAATGTTTGAAAGCTTATAACGAGGTTATGGAAGGAAAAAAAACACTCCAATCCGTTCATTCCTCTGATGCCCTAGAAACAACACTAAATATTATTGAAAAAGCCTGTCTTTCCAAAGATGAAAACCTGGCAAATTTTACTTGCTATGGCGGCATTATATCCTTGTATTTTTATAACTCTCCGGAACAGGATGCCAAAATTCTTGAGCGAATAAAAATCTATCCAAAGAAGATTAAAAACATGATTTTTGATAATGAATTCTATTGGTTTTACAACAGGCCAAATAAGGATGTGTGGATAAACGCGGTATCAACGATGGATGTCGATTGGAAAAATGACACTTACAAACAATATATTTTGAGCCTTTTTAGAAAAAGCATTGAAGAAGCAAAAGGTGAAACTTGGGTATCGAGATAGGACCGCAGATTGGTTTGGAGCAAAACGGAAAACCAGTTTTCCTCCAAGATTGATGGATTAACCAGCCCAACGAACTCTTCCGTCTCCACAACCTTAGCCATATCCCGATTAGTCAAAAAATACACCATCGAAATAGCCACCAAAAAGAACAAGTCGAAGTAAAAATCACATTCATGATCGGACCAAAAAGATCTGACTCCTATCATCACAGACCCGAGCACCACCACAACAACCACTATCAAAGAATCCAGATTCAAACTGGTAACGCCGAACTCGACAATCACATCCGCCAACCCCATGCAAAGCCAGCAAACCAGCGATCCAACTAGCTTTTTTATCCCAGCCTGTTCATTTTTGCTACAGTTCCCCTTAAGATACGACCAAATGACTAAAAAAATGAATGCTTGAAATGTTCGAACGGCGTGGTAACTTTAGCCACTTAACCATAATAATAACTAGCTTAAGAGGAAACATCGCATGAGCCTTGACGAAAACAACAACGAGACTGAAGCCCAAAATCAAGCTGAAGAGCCTAAGCAACCGGAAACAAGTTCAGCCGGTGATTCCGCTGCGGCAGCAAAAGATGCGGCCGGCAATATTGTCGCTAACCTGTTGGCCCTGAAAGAATCCAATCCTAAAGTATTTTTTGGCGGTGTCGGCGCGTTAGCACTGATCGTGGTAGCCATGTTTTTGGGCGGCGGTTCTGATGCCAAATTGCCGGTTCACCAAGCGAAAGCCATGGTCCCAGGCCAAAACTACGTATTGAAAAGCCCCAACACTTACGATCCAAATGCAACTGTCAGATTAGTCGCCGTCCCCGGCTCCATGGCCGCTTACGATGATACCGAAGAAAATGATCGCGACGGCGCTTGCAAACACATGCCGCTTAACACCGCAGTGAAACTGATTCAAGCTCAAGCGGATACCACAGACAAAAACGTTCAGTGGGCGGAAGTTGAGATCACGGAATCCGGCGAATGCCAAGGCCGAAAAGCCTGGACTTCAGCAATAAACCTGCAATAACTGTTGACACAAAAAAATATCTTTTTATAATACGCAGGATAGTAAGCCAAGCGGGAATAGCTCAGTTGGTAGAGCACGACCTTGCCAAGGTCGGGGTCGCGAGTTCGAGTCTCGTTTCCCGCTCCAAATTTGAAAAGCCGCGGCAAATCGCGGCTTTTTTATTGCACCTATAAAGGCTGCGTAGCAAAATGGTTATGCAGCGGCCTGCAAAGCCGTATATACCGGTTCGATTCCGGTCGCAGCCTCCACTATTATATTTTGCGGGAATAGCTCAGTTGGTAGAGCACGACCTTGCCAAGGTCGGGGTCGCGAGTTCGAGTCTCGTTTCCCGCTCCAAATTTAAAAAGCCGTGATTTATCGCGGCTTTTTTATTGTCTGAAGATAAGTAAACCACAGCTTGTGGACGGGCGTAAAAACCAGTTTTTACGCCGTACAAATGCCAAAGCCGACTAAAGATCGCCTGCTAACCAATTCTAACTCACACCAAAACCCGCTCAATACCGCCCTTACTGACCCGATCCAAATATCCTGTCATCCAGTTTTCACCCAGCACATGCTTGGCGATTTCCACGACGATGTAATCGACTTCCATTTGCTCGACTTCGTCTTCGAACCGCTGTAAGCCTTGCATGCACGACGGACAGGAGGTCAACATCTTCACCGCGCCGTCGTAACCGTCTGACCGTAATTTAGCCGTGTCTTTCTGTAATTCTTCCGCCTTTCGAAAACGAATCTGGGTAGAAATATCCGGCCGCGCCACCGCCAAAGTACCCGACTCGCCGCAACAGCGCTCGGATTTGGCGACCGGCGCGCCAATCAACTGATTGACCACTTTGATCGGGTCTTGCTGCTTGAACGGACTATGACACGGGTCGTGATATAGATAACGCGCCCCGTTCACTCCTTCCAGCCGTACGCCTTTTTCCAGCAGATATTCGTGAATATCGATCAGGCGGCAACCCGGAAAAATTTTCTCAAATTCGTAATCCTGCAATTGATCCTGGCAAGTACCGCAACTCACCACTACGGTCTTAATATCCAGATAATTCAAGGTATTGGCCACCCGGTGGAACAACACCCGGTTGTCAGTGGTAATTTTCTGCGCCTTATCAAACTGCCCGCCGGCGCGTTGCGGGTAACCGCAGCACAAATAGCCAGGGGGCAACACGGTTTGCACACCAATCTCGTACAACATGGCCTGGGTCGCCAATCCGACTTGCGAGAACAGGCGCTCGGAACCGCAGCCCGGAAAATAAAACACGGCTTCGGAATCGGTGCGGGTTTTGGCATGGTCGCGAATGATAGGCACAATCTGGCCGTCTTCGATGTCCAGCAGCGCCCGCGCGGTTTTGGTCGGTAAATCGCCAGGCATTTTCCGATTCATGAAATGAATCACTTGCTCACGCACCGGCGGCTTGCCGACCGTGGCCGGCGGCTGGGCGATCTGCGCCTTACTCCATGGCTTTAACAATGTATTGCCAATGCGCTGCGCTTTATAAGTCCAGTCGATCATCGCCGTGCGCATCGCCTTGACCGTGTTCGGGTTGGACGCAGTCAAGAAAGCAATCGCCATGGTTTTGGCCGGGTTGAAACTTTGCTTGCCCATCTTGCGCAGCAGATTGCGCATATTCATCGACACATCGCCGAAATCGATGTCCACCGGACACGGATTGAAGCATTTGTGACACACCGTGCAATGGTCGGCGACGTCTTCGAACTCTTTCCAATGGGTAATCGAAATCCCGCGCCGGGTTTGTTCTTCATATAAAAACGCTTCGATCAATAGCGAAGTCGCCAAGATTTTATTACGCGGTGAATACAACAAATTGGCCGGCGGTACGTGTGTGGCGCAAACCGGCTTGCATTTGCCGCAACGCAGACAATCCTTAACCGAATCGGAAATCGCGCCGATGTCGCTTTGCTGCATAATCAACGACTCAAAACCCATCAAACTAAATGACGTGGTATAAGCCGAACGCAAATCGGCACCCGGCATCAACTTGCCGCGGTTGAAACGGCCTTCCGGATCGATACGGTTTTTATACGCATGAAAATCCGCCAACTCATCCTCGGTCAAGAACTCGTATTTGGTAATGCCTATGCCATGTTCGCCGGAAATAGCCCCTCCCAATGAGCGTGCCAAAGCCATGATCCGCGCCACGGCTGCATTGGCCTCTTGCAGCATTTCGTAATGATCGGAGTTGACCGGCAGATTGGTGTGCACATTGCCATCACCGGCGTGCATGTGCAGAGCCACGAACACTCGGCCGCGCAGAATTTCTTTATGTAAAGTCTCGATGCGCTCGACGATGGGCCGGAAATTATCGCCTTCGAAAATTTCCCGCAAGCGTGGCAGCAACTCCTGCTTCCACGACACCCGTAACGAGTAATCCTGCAAGCGATGAAACAAAATCGGCTCGGCGGCGCGATTGCTCAGTTCGCCGATCTTGATACCCCGCGATTCGAAGGCTTTTTCGGCTTCTGCCAACGGCAAATCCAGATTGTCGTAAATCCATTGCCAGCGCTGTTTTACCGTGCCTACCGCATCCAGAGCCAAGGCCCGGCGCTCGTCCAACAACTCGGACTTATTCACGCCCTCCTCGTAGGCCCGCAATGGCAAATCGCCGCTCAACAGTTCGGTCAACGCTTGGCATAAGCGCAATTTATTGTTCAGTGACAATTCGATGTTGATGCGCTCGATGCCGTCGCAATAATCGCCCATCCTCGGCAGCGGGATCACCACATCTTCGTTGATTTTAAAGGCATTGGTATGCCGGGCAATCGCCGCGGTGCGACCGCGATCCAACCAGAATTTCTTGCGGGTTTCCGGATTGACGGCGATAAAGCCCTCGGCGCCGCGCGCATTACATATGCGCACTACTTCGGACGCCGCCATCGCGACTTGGTTTTCATCGTCGCCGACGATGTCGCCGATCAGCACCATTTTCGGCCGACCGTGGCGTTTGGCTTTAGTGGCATAACCGACGGCTTTAACGTAGCGCTCGTCCAGATGCTCCAGACCGGCCAGCATCACTCGGCTAGCGCCCTCTTTCGGCAAATCAGCCAGGTAATCGCGAATTTCGACGATAGAAGGCACCGCCTCGCGGACCTGCCCGAAGAACTCCAGGCAAAACGTGCGGCTAACCGGCGGCATTTCGTGCAGAATCCAGCGTGCGGAGGTGATGATGCCGTCACAGCCTTCTTTTTGAATACCGGGCAGACCACCGAGAAACTTGTCGGTGACATCCTTGCCCAAACCGGTCTTGCGGAAAAAACTGCCGGAAATTTCCAGGATTTCTTCGCCCAGCAATTGCTTGCCGCTGGCATCGAAGCGCTTCAGCAAAAACGCGGCTTTATCTTGTTCGTGGATCTTGCCCAGATTGTGATTCAGCCGCTCGACCTCCAGCCAATTACCGTCCGGCGTCACCATCCGCCAGGAAGCCAAATTGTCCAGCGCCGTTCCCCACAACACGGCCTTTTTGCCGCCAGCATTCATCGCAATATTGCCGCCGATGCAGGATGCGTCCGCGGACGTTGGATCGCAGGCAAACACCAAACCGGACTGTTCCGCGGCTTCCATCACCCGTCGAGTAACGACGCCGGCGCCGGTGTGGATCGTCGCATACGAACTATCCACTCCAGGCAATAAAGTATGCCGCTCTACCGGTCCCATCACCAACAGCTTTTCGGTGTTGATCACCGCCGAATAAGCATTGAGCGGCACCGCGCCACCGGTGTAACCCGTGCCACCGCCGCGAGGAATGATGGTCAAGCCCAGTTCGATGCAACCCCGCACCAAATGCCCGACTTCGTCTTCTGAGGTTGGGTACAGCACTACGAACGGATACTCCACCCGCCAGTCGGTGGCGTCGGTCACGTGACTAACCCGCGCGAAACCATCGAAGCTGATATTGTCTTTGCGGGTGTATTGCGATAACAGCGTCAACACGCTGCGGCGCAGTTGCGCGGTGCGTTCGAAATGGGCTTCGAATTCATTGACCGCCTGATGGGCGGCGGCGATCAATTGCGCTACACGCTCGGCCCGCCCGGTGTGCTGGTTCTCCAGTTCGGTTTGCCGGCCCTCCATCTGCCCCAAACGATGCCGCAAGGCTTGCAGCAAGGCGCGACGCCGCTTGGCATTATCAAGCAAATCGTCTTCGAGATAAGGGTTGCGCTGTACCGCCCAAATGTCGCCCAACACTTCATACAACATCCGCGCGGAGCGCCCGGTAATCCTCTCACCGCGTAACGACTCAAGCACCCACCACATGTCTTCACCGAGCAAGCGAATGACTATTTCGCGATCGGAAAACGAGGTGTAGTTATAAGGAATTTCCCGCAGTCGCGCGGGCGTTGCATCATCGGATACTGGGAATAATTGAGAAGCCACTGGCAATCGACGCATAGGAAGTCATAATGCGCCAAATTTTAGCATGCCAGCGGATGAGGCATGACCGAAAAATCAGCTTACAAACCGCGAATTATCTGAGGTTAATCGATTCGCTAATTGAATCTGAGCTTATCTCGCAAACTCTGTAAGCCCTTGTGCGCAGGGTTGACTTCCAAACCTTCCTGCACTTTTTTCAAGGCCTCCGAGCGGTCGTTCTTTTCGTAAAACTCCCACGCCTGCTGTTCCAGCGTATCGGCAATTTTATTGATACCGTCTATTGCCGCTTTGTTGTATGGATCGATTTTTAAAACCTCTTGATAGGCCCAAAACGCGTTGCTACCGGTGGGCGCCGTGAGGTAACCGACATCGAAATGAATATCCGCCAACTCCAATAAATCCTTAATTTTTTGGTTTTGCTCCGGATTGAGTTCAACAGCAACCTTTACCACTTCGGTAGCCGCTTGCTTTTCGTTTAGGGTCCAATAGACGTTCAAACCGATCAAACAAGCCAGCAACACGCCAGTTGACCACAGTCCGTAATAGACGGACGAATGCGGTCCGATAGCCGTTAAAAATTCGTCGATACTGGCGCTGCGATCCTCCTGTCTAAAGGCCAAAGCCCTTTGTAGACCTTTCCATTGCCGACGCTTAAGCTGAGCGATGGGTTTAGGCTGCAGATTGACTTCCATGGCTTTTTCCGCGGATAAACGGCCGAACGGATGCTTGCCGCTCAACAGTTCGTAAGTGATGCAGGCCAAGGCATAAATATCGTCGCGCGGATCGGGATCGCTATTTTGCAGCTGTTCCAAACTGGCATAGGCCGGGGTCATCGCGCCCAGCGACCGCGCATTAAAAATCGTGGCGTCGTGGCCGTCTTTTTCGCTGCGACCGATGGCGCAAGCGATCCCGAAATCCAGGACGCGGATTTCGCCGTCGTCCCCGACAAACACATTCCCCGGTTTAAAGTCGGAGTGAACGATATTTTTTTTATGCGCATGCGCTAAGGCTTCTGCCATCGCACTGATAATAGGCCAGGCTTTTTTGAAGGGTAATCCGCTGTCGACATGCTCACGGATCAAGTGACTGAGCGGCTTGCCTTGCAAGTACTCCATCGACATAAACACGTGCGTGCCGTCCCGATCAAAGTCGTAGACTTTAATAATATTGGGATGAGACAAGGTTTGCGCGCGCTTGGTCTCCCGCTGCAAAGCCACCAACGCCATCGGATTGAATTGAAAATCCTGGTTTAATACCTTTAAAGCGACGAAAGGCTCTTTATCCGAGGCCTCTACTTTGCGCAAGTCGGTGGCTTTAAACACCATCCCCATGCCGCCCACTCCGAGCAATTCTTCGAGCACAAAACGACCTTTCAAGGTACTTCCGACTGTCAGCTCGGCGCGCGGCTGCGAGGGGTCCAAGCCTTGCAACAAGGATTCGGTCGTCAGTGTCGGTGGTTGCGTAGCGGGTGAAACCGGCAGTATCGTCGTCGCCGTAGCCGGTGCGGAAACTATGCTGGTTGCATCGTCTGCAGCGGAGTCCCGTGAAGGCGCCATTTGGGTTTGGTCGCCGACAATCCGGGTTTCGTCTTGCATGGCCGTTTGCAAACCGCGATAAACATCCGCGCCAATTTTTCCGTTCCGATATTCGTTTTCCAAGAATTGCCGGGCCGCATCTAAAACCTGTTCGGGTTCCGCGCTTAACGCGGCCGCCACGCCCAATAAATCTTCATAGGCTAGTTGAGCCTGCTGAAAGGCTTTCAATGCGAGCTCGAATCTGGACATGGCAAACGACAGTCAGGGAAAGTGTAAGGATTTTAGCCGAAGAGCTTGTTCGTGTCGCTGCAATTGCCCTTTACGGTCTAAAAACCTCCAAGCCCCAACATCGGCCAGGAAAAATCCCGTCCAGGTCCGGCAAATTCGCGCCACCAGCGCATTTGCTGTTTCCCGGGCCTGACGGCCATCAGAAATTTACTGACCACTATTGAGTAAGAAAAAGCTCGATTGGTCGATGCCGAATCTCCAAACAAAATTTAATTACTATTGAAAACATCAACATGCATCTATAATAAGTTGCAAAAATTATTTCGGATAAATGCCCATGAAATCACTGTTTTTTTTTGAACTATTCTGTTCTAAAACCGCTGTTGCACGATTGAACAAACGGCAATCCCTAACCGCAGGCTCGTTAGTGACGTTGCTGCTGGCATCGCCACTCGCGGCAGGCGTGGAATTTGCGAGCGGCACATTCAATCTAACCGGCTCCGGCGCGGGGTCTGTCGGCTATCTGCCCTTTTCGCTGTCACAAACCACGCTGGTCGATATTGCCACCAGCGGCCCCACAACGGACCCCTATATTTTCCTGCTGAGCGGCACCGGTAATTTTACCAGCCTCTCCGTACTCACTCAGAACGACGACGGCTGCAACCAGGTAGACTGTGGCGCGGCGGGGGTTTCTCCAAACTTTAACTCGCTGATTAACGACTACCCCTTGAGTCCCGGCAGTTATACCGTCGCGCTGGCAAACTACCCGTTTGGGTCAACCGACGCTATCGCGGGTTCTAATATAAACAGTGACACGGGCAATGTGTTATTGATAGTCGGCGACTCCGGACTGATCATTCCCGGCACCGGCACCGGCTCGGGCAGTGCGAGATTGATTAGCTATGCCGGCAGCGGTGGCGCAGTCATTTCCCAATCGCAAATTATCGAATCCACTTCTAACGCCAGCGCCACATCCCTGGCAATCAACAGCTTATGCGCCTCACCCACCAGCAGCGCTGTTATCAGTGACTGCGCCAGAATCGCCGGCCTGGGCGCGGCCGCCAAAGCCGATGTTATCGATCAAATCACTCCCGAAGAGATCAATACGATTGCAGCCACCACGGTTGCAACGTCCCGTGCGAATTTCAGCAGCGTGATGGATCGCATCGCCACCTTGCGCGCCGGCAATGCCGGCGGCATTAACCTGGGCGGCACCAAAATCGGCGGCGGCAGCGGTGATGAACTGCCGGAAATATTTCAACGCCTGGGCTTATACGGCAATATCGACGGCAGTTTCGGTAGCCGGAACCGCACTGCCAACGAACAGGGTTACAGCTTTGACAATCAAGGCGTCACGGTCGGTGCGGATTATGCGTTCACCGATAATTTTTTTGTAGGGGTGGCATTTAATAACGCTCACAACAAAGCCGATTTCAGTAACCGCGCCGGTCAGCTCTATACCGCAGCCTATACCGGCTCCTTATACAGCACTTTGAATATTCAGGATTTCTATATCGACGCGCTGGCCAGCGTTGGTGGCATCGATTACGAATCCGAACGGGCCATGAGCTTTTTCAACACCTCGGCAAAAGGCAGCACCTCGGGCATGCAGTATGCGTCCAGCTTAGGCGCAGGTTATAACTACCACATCGACAAGGTAGTGGTCGGACCTTATATCGGTTTCGACTACGCCAAAACCGAAGTGGACGGCTACCGCGAAACAGGTGGCGCCAGTTTCGGCACCAGCTACGGCAAACAAAACATAGAATCCATGCTGACCAAAGCAGGCGCCAGGGCTTCGTATGCTTGGAGCTTGCCTTGGGGCGTGATCGTGCCGCAAGTCAATGCCGAATGGGTACATGAATCCAGCTATAACGCCCAAGTCAGCGTCGTGCGCTTCGTGCAAAACAATGCCGGCTTTAATATCCGCTCCGACAATCCAGACCGCGATTTCATGCAACTGGGATTTAATGTAGCCGGCCAATTTGCCGATGGCATGTCTGCGTTCGTAGCCTACAACACCATCATCGACCGGGCAAACGTTTCAAACCACGCCTTTTCCAGTGGCTTGCGGCTGTCGTTTTAAAACAATCCAGCAATCCAATAAACAAAAAGTCGATTGCTGATCGACCACGCATACCGACCACGCTGCCAGCCTCGCAAGCGGCGTGGTCTATTCCAAATCGCCTGTACCTCATGCCGGTCAAGCGGCTACATTTGCTGATTAAACTGAGTCTGCTGCTTTTCCTGGCAGCTTGCAGCACACCGGCGATGCGCCTGCATGAGCAAGCCACGGCATTCGGCTTTCAGGCCTTGGAAATTGAAGCAGCCGGATTCAAACTCACATCGTTTACCCATCTGCCGCCATCCAACGGCAAACGCCTGCATGTTTACCTCGAAGGTGACGGCCGCCCTTGGGAACGTGGACTATTTCCAGCCTCTGACCCCACTACCCGCACAGCTACCGTTCTGTCATTAATGTCTTCCGACCCCAAGCCGGCGTTGTACCTGGGACGGCCTTGCTACAACGGCCACGCCGGCGACCCCGGTTGCACGCAAAACTTGTGGACCGGCGCCCGTTATAGTGAAAGCGTGGTCGCGGCTATGACCCAAGCATTAACAGAGTTCTGCGCACTAAACGGTTACAGCGAAGTGGTGTTGATCGGCCACAGCGGCGGCGGCACGTTGGCACTATTGATAGCCGAGCGCTTGCCGCAAACCGTCGCGGTGGTCACGCTGGCGGGGAATTACGACATCGATATTTGGGCCGATCATCACGGCTACCAGCGTTTGCATGACTCTCTAAATCCGGCTAAGCGCGCCGCTAAGCCCAGCATTGCGGAATGGCATCTGCTAGGCCAGCGCGATAACAACATTCCGCCGGCATTATTCCAACAAGCCTTACAGCAACGCCCCAACAGCCACGTCGAAATCGTTGACGCCGATCACAGCAATGGCTGGCAAGCCATTTGGCCGCAGATGCTAAAACGCCTGGACCACCTGCCCTAGCCATTTGCGGGCTAGCGGATTTCTGCTATGGTTGCCGGATAAAACCATTCATTCGAAGGCGGCACCCCATGGCTACACAAAGAGTATTGAACCGTACGCTGGCATTGGCAATCAGCGGGATTTTAATGTCCGCCTGCGCCCGCGATGTCAGCCAGGAAGAAATGGCTAAAGCCACCGAAGGCTATATCGTGGCCGATACCAGCAAACTGTTTGTCGTCGATTGCCTGCTGCCCGGACAAGTACGCAAGCTAGGTTCGCAAATGACTTATCTCAGCGCCCGCCGCCCTATTCGCACGACCGCCGCCGATTGCGAAGTACGTGGCGGCGAATATGTCGCTTACGACCGCGCCAACTACGCCAGCGCCTTAAATATCTGGCTGCCCAAAGCCCAGGAAGGCGATGCCGCCGCTCAATTGTACGTCGGCGAGATTTTCGAAAAAGGCCTGGGTACGCCAGCCGACTACAAAGCCGCCGCGCAGTGGTACGAAAAAGCCGCCAATCAAGGTAACTCGCAAGCACAATTGAACTTGGGCCATCTCTATGAAAAAGGTCTGGGCGTTACCGAAGACAAGGAAACTGCATTGCGTTGGTATCGCAAATCGGCCGGCCTGGAGGACGCCGGCATCCAGTTCGCGCCCGCCGTCAATGCCCAAGCCATCGCCAATAGCGAAGAATTAGCCACTTTGCGCAGCGAAGTAGCCGAATCCCGCCGCGAAGCGGAACAGCTGCGCGAGCAACTGCAAAGCACCCGCCAGCGAACCATGGATCAACAGGAAAGTTTGCGCAAGGCTCAGGACGAGTTGGAAGCCTTGCGTAACAAACTGCAACAACAAAAATCCACTACACCTAGCGGCTCCAGCGACATCGAATCGCTGGAAAAGCAGTTGCACGAAAAAGAAAACCAATTAAAAGACCAACAAGCCAAATTGGGCAGTTTGACACAGTCTCTCAGCCAGGAAAGGCAACGCATGAAACGCGAACTGGAAGCGGCGCGCCAGCAAAGCCCCAGCGCTAAAGCCGTCGAAAGCAAAACCAACGACATCGAAAACAAGCTCAACGAAAAAATCGAAACCTACCAAAAACAATCGGCGGAACTGACCGGCTGGCTGACCTCATCCGACAAACTGGACAGAAACCAGATAGATTTGCGCAAGCAGGCCTTGCAACAGCAAGCCAAGGAAATTGCCGCACTGAAAGAAAAGTTACAGCAACAAGCATCCAACGTGGTGGCCTCCGGCAACGGTCCGAATATCGAATTGCTGGAACCCGCCGTCACCGTCACCCGGGGTATTCCCAGCATTCAATTTGGCTTGGGTGAAAGCAGCAAACGCATCGTCGGCAAAATCGACGCGGCGACCGGCCTGAGCCGCTTGCTGTTGAATGACAAAGCGATAAAAGTCGATGCCAACGGCCGTTTTGAAACCGACGTTAGCTTGAAAGGCGATGAAACCTTGGTGCGCATCGTCGCTACCGACAAACGCAATCAAAGCAGCGATTTAAGCCTGCGCCTGCTGGCTTCCGGTAATTCGGCAGAGGAGGTATTCCCCAGCAGCAATAGCAGTGAAATCAAGCGCTCGGGTGACATTCAATTCGGCAAATTCTACGCCATCATCATCGGCAATAACGAGTACGGCGCTTATCCGTCTTTGAAAACCCCCATCGCCGACGCGAAAAGCTTGGAGCTTTTGCTACGCGAGCGTTACGGCTTTAAAACCAAATTGCTGATCAATGCCAATCGCCACACGATCATGTCGGCGTTTAACGAACTGAATCAAAAACTCACCGAACAGGATAATTTGCTGGTTTATTATGCCGGCCACGGCGAGATCGACAAGAAAAGTCAGACCGCCTATTGGCTGCCGGTCGATTCGGAAACCGGCAATAGCGCCAACTGGATTTCCAGCCAAAGCATCACGGAATTTTTGAGCATCATGCCGGCCAAGCACATTATGGTGGTAGCCGATTCCTGCTATTCCGGCGCATTGACCGGTTCGGCAGTCGCCAAACTGCCGGAGGGCATGGACGACGCCAAGCGTGAACGCTGGTTAAAAGCCATGAACAGCCGCAAAGCCCGTACCGTGCTGACTTCCGGCGGCGTGAAACCGGTGATGGACCAAGGCGGCGGCGACCATTCGGTATTTGCCAATGCGTTTTTGAAAGTCTTGCGCGGCAACAAACGCATCATCGAAGACTACGACATTTTCCGGGACGTGGCCAATCAAGTGCGGGCTTCGGCGGCAAAAGGTGGTTTCGAGCAAATGCCGCAATACGCCCCCTTGCAGCACGCCGGCCACGAAGGCAGCCCGTTCTTTTTTGTGCCGGAAGTTTAGACGGATTGGCTATTCCGATTGAAGTCCGCCACGTATTTCGATGGAGTAGCCAAGAAGAGAACAAGTTCTTCAGAAACAATCGGATTGCCATTAGCAACCCAAAAAGGAAATAGGCGAAACAATATTTCGTGCAGATTAAAATTTCAAACACCACAATCAGGACGAAAAATAGCTTTACTCATAAATTAGGTATCGCTTCGCCCAATCCAATCTGAAAAATGTCAAACGTCCATTTTGTTCAGAATCCAGTAAAAATTCGATGTCGATTTGCAACGTAATAGTGAACATCACGGCGCGAAAATGCTAAGGAAGTACGCAATCATGAGAATAGAGTCAATTAATCTAGTGAATTACCGATGCCATGCCTTGTTGCAAGTTGATTTGAAACCTGGCTTTAACGTCATCGTTGGTGTGAATGGCAGCGGTAAAACATCCTTGCTTAAGGCAATCTGCGATGTTCTGACTGGATTTAGCCAACACTTATCACTTATGAACGGCAACTACCATGCCTTAGACGATGCCAATGTGGTTCGATTGAAGGGAGAGGTTATTCAAGGCAGCTATAGATTCGAACCACAATATCCCGTCCAAATTACTGCTACGGGATATGCATTCGAAGCAAAATGCCGCTGGACCGTCCAAAAAAACAGTCAAGTTGACGCTACTCAAATTAATGGTCCATCCCCTGGGCTCATTTGGCAAACTAAGCAGTATGCTATAGGACAAACTAGCGAGAATGTTCAGGCAAGACTTAACCTGCCCATCATCGCGTTCTATCGTGCCAACCGGCATTGGAACCAACCCCAACCCCATGAGATGCAGGCTGCTACTGCTCGAAATGCTCGCACGGATGGGTACACAAGTTGGTGGGATGCGTCACTGGACTCCAGTGCCCTACAGTACTGGGTGATTGGTAAATGCCTAGAGAGGTTCCAGACATCGTCTGAAACAGGGATTTCATTTGACGATATACGATCAGATGAGCTGGCCCTCGTCAATCAAGCCTTAGCATTAGCCGTCGAAGGGACTAAAGGCTTAAAGTACGACCTTAAACAAAAGAGTTTGCTTGTGGAGTGGTCAAATACTATCGATTCTCCGCGAGAACCCACAGCCTTTGAAAACCTGAGTGACGGTCAGCGCGCCGTCATCGGCCTAGTTGCCGACATTGCGAGGCGAATGTGCGTTTTGAATCCGCAACTGGGCCACGAAGTCACTAATGAAACGCCGGGAGTGGTGTTAATTGACGAACTCGATATGCATCTCCACCCACGTTGGCAGCGAATACTGACCTCTGGACTGAAGCGCGCCTTCCCCAAGATTCAGTTCATTGTGGCGAGCCACTCGCCTCAGGTGCTCGGCGAGCTGAAACCGGAGGAAATTATCCTACTACGCCCAAGTGGTACCGCTCATCCCCAAGTTAGCTACGGACTGACGTCCAGCCAAGTGCTTGAGGAAATTATGGACGCCACCGCCAGAACGCCGGATGTGGAAAGGCTACTTTCCGAGATTTTTGAATTACTGGAACGTGGTGCATTGCTTACAGCCAAGGAAAAGCTCGATGCATTGAAAACCACCGCTCCTGGCATTCCTGAACTGGCGGGGGCGCAAGCACTTCTTCGTCGTAAAGAGGTACTTGGCCGATGAGACGAATCGTCAAGGCAATAGAGCCACAAACATTCTCTGACTGGAAAGCCCAAGCAAACGACGTATGGCAACCGAGTTATAGCAATTTGCAGAATCCAGAGAAGCGGAATCTGCATGATGCCTTACTCAACGAACAGGGTGGGCTATGCTGCTATTGCGGGCGAACAATTGCATTGACAGACAGTCATATTGAGCACTTTCGTCCTCAAGAACGGTTTCAAGAACTTGCCATGGATTACAGTAACCTTCACGCGTCCTGCATCCGCGAAACCGAACCCGGCACCCCTTTGCACTGCGGCCATTCCAAAGGTAAAGATTTTGACAAAGACAAAATCATATCGCCCCTGGATGACGGGTGCGAACAGCGATTCATATATTCGGCTCAAGATGGGGCTATCTATCCTACCGACAATAGCGATGAGTCTGCTACTTACATGATTGGACTTTTGAAACTGGATATTAAGTTTTTACGTGACCGTCGAGCAGAGGCTTTGAAAAGAGTCTTCGACTACGACTTTATAAGCTCAGCCAGCAATGACGAGTTAGAAAAGCTTGCAAGCGCTTATCAGCAACCTAATGCAGCTGGATTTCTTATTAATTTTGCTCATGTTCTGTCCCGATATGCTGAACAGCTTATTGGACACCAGTCATGAAGTTCAAAGTAAGCGAGCTTTGCTTGTTAAATGTTGTGTTCTCCTGAATTTTGAACAAACCAAACTTGGCAGGATTACAGGGGCGGACAGTCGTTAATCAATACAAGCTTCTTGGCTTCTCGGCATCACTTGCTTATTTCGATTATAAAGTCCGGCGGATTAAAAACCCGAGTCGGCGCGGCTTAAGCAACCGGGAGAAGAAGGTCGCCCGGTTGCTATACGAACAAACAAGAGGATTTATTTCCACTTTTTAAGCAAACCTTTTAGCCCGGCAGGTTTGGCGGGTTCGGCTGCGGCGGCGACTGTTTCGGCAATCGGCTCGGGTTCTGCTGCTACCGGTTCAGGCGCAACGACAGGCTCTGCCGATTTTTTACCGAACAAACCTTTCAGCTTACCGCCAACGCCGGCCGCCGGTTCTTTGATTGCTTCGGCAGCAGTTTCAGCGATTTCCACCACATTTTCCTTAAGTTCAGCGGCCGCCTCCACGACAGGCGCGGCGATTTCTTCCAGTTCTTCCTGGATAGCCTCGGCAGCGACTTCTGTTTGTGTACCCAGTTTCTGATCCAACTTGGCCATTTGCTGCATGGTGTTGTTCAACATTTGCTTGAACTTGCCGAAACCGCCGCTTTTCTCGGCCAATTTATCGACGGATGACTGTTTTGCCGGTGCCGGCTCGGCAACCACCGGTTTGGGCTTGTCCACAACCGGCGCAACTTCGCGCTCGACCGGCTTTGGCGGCTCGACAGGCGCCTGAACCACAACAGGCTCAGCAACAATAGCCGGGGACGGCTGGATAACGGCGGGAGCTTCGTTGATAACCACTTTGGGCTCCGGCTGAGATACCGGCTGCGAGTAAACAGGCGCAGGAATCGCCGAATGTTTGGCCGAGTCGGCGTAACGCGCCAGTTCGGCTTGATGTTTTGCTTGGGCATCTGCCAGCAGTTTTGCCGCGCTGGCTTGTTCGCGCTCGCGCAGAATTTTTTGCTCTTCCACCGCCAATTCCAGTTTATTCAACTGTTCGGTTTGCGATTCCAGACGTAATTGCAACGGCCCCAATAGCGCATCTTTTTCAGCGACTTTGGAGGTTTCCGCCCACAGCGCCAGTTGCAGCTCGGTTTTGCCTTGTTGTTCGGCTTTAAAGCGTTCGGTAATTTGCGCGGTAAGCGCGAAATATCGTGGCCACAGATCGGCCGATTGCAGATCGTTTGCTGCCGGCAAGGCCGGCTCGGTCAATTCAAAACTGGTAGCCAAGGTTTTGATGCTGTCGATCACCTGCCGATTTGCCTGTACCAGTTTTTCTTCCAGACCGGCAGCCCGTTGCGCTTCGTTATCGGCAACAGCTTTGGCGGCCTCCAACTGCTCGGTATTGGCAGTCAATTGTTCTTGCAAGGTTTGCTGCTGCTGTTGCGCCGCTTCCAAATCAGCTTGTAAGGCAAGGCGCGCTTTTAAATTGATGGCATTGGTTTTTTTTAAAAAATAAATCCTGATACTGTAAAACATCGCCGTCAGCAACCACACGGCAAGCGCTAACGCACCGGCATATTCCTGGTTTTCCAGCGTAAATCGATACCAATCCGACAGTATGCTTTGAATCATGGGCAAATAAGCTTCCATAAATAATCCTGGCTAATATAGTTTTTATAATAATGACGTAGGTTTCCGACCCGGAACAGCAGATAGCTAAGCTGAGACAGACGAAAGCCAGTATATCAGTTTGACTCTGCAACTTTACCGTAAGCTGCTGGAATAAGACAGAAAAACGCCCACCAAAAAACGGCCGCACAGTGTCTGCAACGGTGGCCGGCAGCCTTGGTAAATTCAACATGGATTGTTTATGTCCGGGCTGTATCTTATGTAGATTCCCGGTTCGGCTTGCCCTGAGGCATCAAGTTTTCGGTTTGAGGTGTGTGGTTCTTTTCGGCTGGCGCTAGTTAAACAGCTCAAGCCTAATCGGTCTGGCGTTAGCGGAACGGGGAGAATAAAGGCTTAACGACGAGCCGCGACGTAATGACTTTCAGAAGAGGGAAGTTTCCGGGAATAACCTATGCAGGGTTTAAACACCGCCGACACTATCGCACGACAACTGCCGCATGACATAGTACTGTTTTGGTATCAGTAACGACACTAGCGGTTTACTCCAATCTGGCAGCCGCGCCGCCCAAGTTTAGTGGGTCGCCAGCGCAAGCTGGGCTTTTTTGGATGCGATAAATATGCTCTGAAAACCGCTTAGTATCTGAAACCGGGCATGATCGCGGGCCGATATTCTAGGCTCTTTGCCGCTTAGCCACCGATTGCTCAAGCAGTTCTGAATATTTGCGATAATCCAACTGATAGTCTTTTTGCCACAAAGGATTGGCAAGAATATGCTCAACATCCAATGCATAAGGAATACGCTGACCGCGATGGTCGCAAGCGCCGCCTACCTGTTGCATTTCGAAACCCTCTTTCTTAACCGCGTAAGCCAAAGACGGCGTCACCAATATGTACCACTGTTTAATATCGTTCTGCGCCGAGTAGACAACCGCCGCCCGATACAAACCCCACATAATGCTGCGAGTCTGATTTTTGATGGTATGCAGATAACGGATGTTACCGTTCTCCTTAGCAACTTGTTCAGCGTCTTGCTCCTGTTGCGGCAAAGCCCTCGGGGCAAAGCGTCTGGCTTCTCTCAATACGCAGAGGCGGGATATTTCTATTGATTGTTGGTATTGCTGAGGCGTTATAGGCTGGTCGGGAACGCACTTGGCTTCGAAAGGGAAAACGGCTTGGTTCTGATAAACCAATCGTAACGCGCCCAGCCATTGCCCGGTGTATCTGTGCCGAACCATGAAATGCACGGAGTGGCGGTCCCATTCGTCAAACTCCATTTGTTCCGGAAAGTTTTCTTTGTCCTCATAACCCATTTCGTCGCAATAAACTTGGTATCTGAGGTTGTAATGAATGCGTTTGCTTTCAGGCGTGTCAGCTAAAAAAACCTCAAAACAACTATCAAATGAATGCTTTTCAGAAATCAAGATGAAACTCCATAACGTAATTAATCAAATTCCCTAAACATCCGGGCACTACTCTTCAAACTCAAAGAATTGATAACAAATGTTGCTGTTATCCCCGCTCTATCGATGAAAGACCCTGTCGGCCTCTACGCACATCCAACGGTGTGTTTTTGCCGAATTTTTGCTGAACCATACCGGCGCAACGCCTACGTACAATGAACAGAAAAAACCGGTTCTGACCGGAAAAACACAATGTTGGTTAGGAATCTACAGAGTCAAGATGAAGAAAAACTGTAATTTAGATTAGGATAAGATGAAGATTGGATTAATTTTAGAACCAGTTTTGCCGTTATTCCGCGGAAATACTGGCTTAATCGACGTAAGGAAATTATCGATTTACGACCTGCCGTTAAGGATATTTTCAGAAATAGCGCCCGCCCAATAAGCTTTATGCAAACTCAAGCGTCTGTTCAAGCTCTGCGGCATTCTAGCGTGCATTCCCCCGCCCATTTTATAGCCCAGCCATTTCAGAGCGGTGCGCAAACAGGCGGACGACAGCAGCCAAGGCGCATTTTTCGCTAGATACTTCAACTCTGACACGACAAAACGCCTGCCTTCGCCCGAAGCACCGCCAAAAGTTCGCTGCAACCAAGGTGTATGGGCGTGGAACACGCCGATGTCGAAATAGCGCTTAAATTCGTCGGCAAATCCATAATCGTGGGAATGAAATACGGCGGCATCACCGCAATATGCCACTTTCCAGCCGTTTAGCAACATCTTGCCGACGACAAAAGTGTCTTCGTTCATGATGGTATTGAGTGGAAACCCTCCAACCCCCATCAACGCACTGCGCCGATACGCGGCAAACGAATTGGAAATAAACGCTGTCTTGATGCCGAATTGCGCCTTATCCTGCAAACCGCGCAACTGGCTTTGCGGCGGATAATTGAATAAACGGGCATGCGCGCCGATTGGCCCGGCATTGCGGTGCGGCAATTGCCGGCCATAAGCTGCGCCGACGCTATCGTCTGTAAACGCTGCCAGTAACCTTTCGATGGCATCGGGGGCCGCCAGCAAAGCGTCCTGAGTCAGAAACACCAGAATATCGGCATCCGCCAGCCGGTTCACGCCAAATTGCCGGGTGCCGCCGTGATTGAACTCGGACTTAGCTATCACCTGCACCTCAAAACCCGCTTCAATCGCCAAAGCCACCGTCTGGTCGTCGGATGAGGAATCTATCAGCAGCAAATAATCCGGCTTCACCGTTTGCGCGGCAAAAGCCTGCAACCACGATTCCCAAAGTTCACCGGCATTTAGGGTCGGTACAATCAAGCCCACTTTATTCATAAGAAGAACCCTCTATCAAGGATTGCGCCGGACTGGGATGACTCGCCTTAGTCAACACGTTCCAGACTTTATCGCCCAGTTTAACAGGGTCCAACTGCTGTTCGACATATTCGCGGCTGCGCAGCGACATTTCTTGCCAGGTCGCTTGATTAACCACTTGCGTTTGCCGCAGCACGGCGCAGACCGAAGCCTCGTTGCGCTCGAACACCAAGCCGGCGCCATACGCCGCCAAGTGATCCCAGGCCAGGCCTTTCGCGACCAGCACCGGCCGGCCGGCTGCCATCGCCTCGGCAACCACATTACCAAAGTTCTCGCGCATGCCGCCGGTTTCCTCCAAGCCTGATGGCAATACCAGAAAGTGACTTTCGGCCAACAATTGCTTCACCTCTGCGACCGGCAGATAGCCTTTGTAACTGATGGCTCCTTGTGCTTGCGCCAGCAAATACTGGAACTCGTCAAAATACGCACCATCCACGCTACGCCCAGCCACGACCAGACGATCTGCCGGTCGGCGGGTTTGCAGCCAGGCCCGGATAAACGCATTAATGCCTTTTTCTTGCTGCACGTGCCCCAGAAAACACAATTGGGTGCCCTCGCCTTGCGGATAGCCGGCGACTTGAAACTCGCGACTGTCGATGCCATTCGGCACCAATAAAACCTTGGCGTCCTTCCCCAACACGTCGGATACGCCCATCGCTTCGGTATCGCTAGTACAATGTACCGCGATGGCCCGGCGCAAGGTCGGAAACGTCAGCCACTTATAAAACAACCATTTATGCGGTTTCTGCCGACGAATCAGCGCCACGTGTTCCGGCATCAAACCACCGTGTACCGCCACCATGAATGGCCGGCGCAGCACCACGCAAAACAGTGCCGCCAAGGTGGAAGGCCACGTAGCAATGCCATGGATATAGACCTGCGGCGCTTGCCAGCATAATTTGAATATTGCCGGAATAGCGCCCAAACCAAAGCCCCAACGCCGGAACCCGTAACAGCGATAAAGCCTGACATCAACACGCTTACCCAGATTGACATCGGCAGCGCGCAAGCGCCCATCTATTGACTCGTCCGCAGCGACCAAAGCCATCTGATAACCACGTTCTGCCCACGCTCTGGTCAAAACCCCACAGGTGACCGATACGCCACCATAACCTTTAGCCGGTGGCACATGCGTTGTGACAATGCCTACATCCATTTCATTTCTCCTGAAACAGTCTTTAAATACATTTTTCCGATTTACCGTAGGTCAAAAACCCTCGCCAGATCCCGACCAGGTTATAAAACGAATACGCCAGTTTTTGCGGATTGAAGGTGAGCAGCGCCAAGGCCATTTTCAACACCGGCGCAACAAACATCTTGCGGGCTATGTAGTACCAAATAAACACATCGTGCTGATTGGTAAACTTACGGATATACGCGCCGATGCCGGTGGAATACATCAACATCCTGGCCGTGCCAAGCTTGTAATGATCCTTGTTGGCGTGAAAAATCTTGATCTCGGGCGTGTAAAACGCATTCCCGCCGGCGCGCAGCAAGCGGTACAGCAGCTCAAAACCTTCGGCACCGGAATATTTGGAACCGATGCCAAAATCGTGATCCAAATGAAACTGCTGCCTGTCGACCCTTTGCAGATCAAAAAACTGAGTAAACTCCACCCCCATCATCCGAAAGCGGTTGAAATAGCCGGCTTTGTGGCTATTCACGCCGATGCTGAACCGGGTCGCGGAAAAGTCGTAGGAACCGGCCACCAGAATAGCCATATCTGCGCGCCGCTTAAATTCCGCGACCACTTTTTCCAACACATCCTGGTCATAGGCACAATCGTCGTCCGGAAAGGCCACAATGCGGCCTTGCGCCAAACCGATACCGTAATCCCTGGCCCGGGCGTTGCCGGTGAATTGCACTTTTATGTGCTTGATGTCCATCAACGCTCGGTAAGAGTCCAAAATGGCGTCGATCTTGCCGTCGCGATTTTGATCGATAACGATCAGCTCGAAGTTTTTATAGGTCTGAAACAGCAGCGATTTCAAAAAATCCAAGACTTCCGCGTCCCTGCCCAAGGTTGCCAACACCAACGAAATTTTCATACCGCACTCCTTGCCCAGTTACCGGCTTTTGCTTGCAAATAAATCGTGGCTTCATACCAGGTGAACATCAGCGCAAATTCCAACCCGGCCGCACCGTCCAAAAAACCGCCACGTAACAAATAGTGATAACAAAACCTCGCTAGTATTCGCAGCCATGAACGTCCCAGTAATACGCTTAAGCGGCCGCGCGTGGTCATCACCGCGCCGGCGGTGGGTTGCAATTGCACTTCTTGCGCGGCCTTACCGACGTGCTTATGCATCCACTCGATAATTTCACCGTGGTAAAAATAATGCTCGTAAGGAATATCGGAATAGCCGATGCGGCAGCTATCCAGCACGGCTTCGCCATGCCCGGTGTGGTTGCGTACAAAGCGGGTAGTTTCGCAGCGCACCAGTCTAGGGTGATAAATGGGATAGCCGGGCGCATGGTTCAAACGCTTACCGCGCAAATACAGCACCGAAGGCACCATCAACACGTCGATGCCGTGTGTTTCGGATAATTTGGCTTCAAACCAGTCGTAAAAGGCTTGCGGATAGATTTCGTCAGCGTCGACGAACAAGATCCACGGGGTGTCTATGCCGCATTGCCGGATCGCAAAATTGCGTTGTTCGGCAAAACCCGGCCAGGGATTACGATGAATCGCGCAGCCCCGTTCTTGGGCAATCGCCAGCGTGCCATCAGTACTGCCAGAATCAACAATCACGATGGGATAGCGCGCGGGAATGCCGGCTAAACAGCGCGGCAGATTGGCTTCCTCGTTTTGGGTCAGAATAACGACGGTCAACATGGCTTATCGCTTCACCGCGTAGACGTTCAGGTAAATCCCCAAACCCAAGCTGTCCATTAACGCAGCAAACGGTATCTGCGCGTACTTCACCAGGGTGTCGGCCAGCTTGGCCAAGCTGCCGGTTAGACCCAAGCGCCTGGATAGCGCGTTGTACTGAATCCGGGTAACTTGCTCGGTTTTAACCACCCGCAAGCCGTGCCGCTCCAACAAACTTTTCAGACCTTTTTCGGTAAAGTAATTGACGTGTTCCGGCACCCACAAGCAAGCGTTCTCTTTGGTACCCAGCAGTTTAACCAAAAACGACGCATAGTTAGGCACCGCACAGGCCAACACGCCACCGCTGTCCAGCAGATCGGCCACTTTGGCAATAGTGCGGTCCGGTTCGAGTATGTGCTCCAACACCTGCGACATCACCACCACACCAAAGGCTTGCTCGGGCTGATACTGCTCGAACATGATGGGCAAGGGCTCGTCGCCGTTTAAATCCTGGAACACCCGGTTTTCATACTGACCGGGATTGATGCTGACGGTGCGATAACCCAACAAGCGCAAGGCGCGGGTATAAAAGCCAAACCCGGAACCAATGTCCAAAGCCCGGTGATTGCCGGATTTGTTCAACTGATCGGCTTGCAGCGCCATGCGCTTGGCATCCACGATGCAGTTAGGAAACGCCGCCTCGCGATCCATCACTTCGGCCAGCGTAATCGCTTGCGTCAAGGCCTGCCCGGAGTATTGATAGATGGCTTGCAACCATTGCCGATGCGGCGGTTGATTCAAAAATCCGGTGCCGCAGCAGGCACAGCGGTAAATCCGGAAGGCTTTTCTGCTGGCGCTATCGGTATACAGATAGTCTTTTTCCCGCCAAAAACCAATTTTTTCCGCGCCGCAAGCCACGCAGGCGCGCAGCACTTCGCCATAGATTTCTGTTGTCATTGTTGCGTATGTCATCGTGTTCACCGTTGTCACTTTTAAGCATCCGCCGTGAGCGGCTCTTGTCTCAATGTTTGAATCGTTCCAGACTTGGCGCGTCGGTCGGCTTGCCAAGGTTTTGCCAAGATTGCCAACACCACGGCTTCGATGCCGAAATAAACCGGATTGGCCCAGGCCGCGCCAGGCAAGCCGTATTGGCTGACCAGCACTGGAATAGTAATCGCCGCCGCGACGGCACCGCACAAACGGCCTTTCAACAAGGTTTTGGTATGTTTGTGCGCCAACAGCGGTTGCGCCAGCGCCGTACCCAAGGCATGCAAAGCACAGCCCAGCGCCATGGCCGGCATTAAATCCACCGCAGCGTGATAGGATTTTGCCAAAACCACTGAAGCCACCCAATCCTTAGTCAGCAGTAACAGCAACAAACCGAGCGCACCCAGGGCAGCGACACTGGTTATCCAGACCCATAAAATCGAAAAGGCCTTTTGCAATTGCTGTGCGGAGAAAGCTTGAAAATAGGCTGGCTGAAACGTACGCAGCAGCACCATCGCGCTGCGGTTAAAGGCCTCGTTGACGATCATGTACGTCGCGGCATACAAGCCTACATCGGCAGCAGTCAGCAAATAACCGATTACATAGCGATCGCCCAGACCATTGATCCAGAAAATCAATTCCATCGGAATCAAGGGCAAGGCATAGACCCAAACTTCGCGGCGGAACGACTGACTGGTGGTCGCCGGCGTCCGCACGGCATTGCGACGCTGCACCACGATCCAAACCAGATTGGATAGCAAGCTGGCCAGGATGTAACCCAGCAACACCCATTCCGGATTGCCGCCCCACCACCAGACCAGCACTATCGCCAAAGCCGGCCTCAACACGCTGTCGCTAGTTTGCCATAGACTAGCCAGACGCTGTTTACGCTCGCCTATCGCCAACTGTATGCCCAATTCCCGCTGTACCGTCATTGCCAACAACACGCCGGTCAGCAAAAACAACACGCTGCTGACCTCGGAAAAATAGCCGTAGGCAAAGCCACCCAACACCAGCAAGCCAATCGCCAACATAGTGGCTTGCAGCGTCAAACCGGCGACGGCAGCGTGCAAGCCGCTACGCTGGCCAGCGGTTTCGCATTCCGGCACGATACGCATCCCGGCGCAGATAAACGGATAGGAAAACACCGCCACACCCAAAGCGACAAAGCCGTTCAACAAGGCCACTTGGCCGTAAACCGCCGGGCTAACCAGTTCGGTCAATAAGCGCGTACCCAGCAATAAGGCTAAAGCCGATGCCGCCTGACCGAATAAGGCCCAAAAGGCATCGCCAAATAATTTGCTCTGTTTCAATGCAGCGAACATTGCCGATTTCCTAAGGTAAACGCGGGGAGTAATCGGTTCTGGCCGGCATGGGCTGAACCATTGCTCCGGCTTTAGCCGTGCAGCCCAGTACCATGCCCCACAGCATCATTAACAAGGCGTTCTGCGGAAAATACTCCCACATATTAAAAGTCAGGCCGGCAGCGAAGATGAACATCGCCACCAAGCCTTTGTTTGGGTGGACAGACATCCGTGTCGTGATCCATAAAAATGTCAGATAAGCCAGCAAGCCAATCACACCGTAGCCGTTCAACAAGAATAAATACAGGCTGTCGGAATCGAACTGGCCGGGAAAATACTCGACACCGAACAGCAGATTGACGGTATTGGAACTCAGGCCCAAGCCCCAACCAAACAGCACATCCATCGGGTCGTGCACATGATTGGTAAACACCCGCTGCCACAAATCGATCCGGCCGTCCTGGGTGGGATCCGCATCGTCGCGGCCGCTCAATAATGGGCTGGAAGCCAAAATCAACGCGCCCACCGCCAAAATTGGCGCGGGCATCACTAAAGCCCAGCGATCACGTGGCCGCAGCGCGGCATATACTTGAAAAAACACCACTAGCAAGGAACTGATAAAAGCGGTACGCGAGCCACTCAACAACGCTAAAAATACGCTCAACGCTAACCAACGGCGCATGCCCGGCACCAAGGCAAATACCAACGCGCAAGTTGCCATCGTCGCCCCGAATAAATTAGGACTGACAAAGGTGCCGAACGGCCGACCGCCACCCAACATCGACACGCCGAACAACGGCGGCGCCCACAGGGCCTGGGCCAACGCGAGACCGGTTTGCAACACCAAGTAATAGCGCAGGTAGCTGGCGAATTTGTACAACACGTAATCGCCGGCACCCAAACGACTGGTGACGAAACCGATCAAGGCTACCGGCAGATATTCAAACACCCGCAAGCCGGTCATCGGCACGACCAGCGGCAAATCCAGATAAAGGGCGTAGCCCACTTCAAACAACACATAACTGCAAATCACGCCCAGAAACGCCAATACCGAGCTGGTAAAAATCCCGTTACGCAACCGCGGCTCCAGCCAGGCGTAAACGATCAGCACGCCCAATAACGCCTCGCGCAGAATCCGCAAACCCATTTCCTGCTCGCCGTAGACTTCCTTGATACCGGCCCAAGCCGATTCGACCTGCGGCAGCGAGGCCACCGTTGATGCACCAACCAGCGCAATCAACAGCACCGGCAGGTCTTTTTCCAGGCGGATTCTCATCGGCGTTATTTAAACCCGCTCGTCGCTTTCGGCAGGAACCGGCAACAGTTCCCTATCCAACTGCTTACCCAACCAATCACCCACTGCGTGGTATTTATCGCTCCAGCTGGATTCATCCTTCGGTTCCTGATCGGCGCGCTGATAGGCGTAGCCGTAGTAGGGATAGTAAGACGAGCCTTCCTTCATATCGTTGATAATGAAGCCGTTAGGTTTGATGCCGACTTGTTGGAAGCGGCGGGCACTGACTTCCAGTTCTTGCGCGGTATAGCGGCCTTCTTTCACTACCAGGAAGGTAGCATCGGCATGCTTGCCCAGAATCGCCGCGTCGGTCGCGCCCAGAATCGGCGGCGAGTCTATGACGATGTGGTTGTAAAAACTTTTCAGTTGTTCCAGCGTTTCCGACAATTCGCCCAGCACCAGCAATTCCGCCGGATTCAGCACCATATTACCGCGCGGGATCAAATCGATACCCACATCCGGCAGACTGACGATGACTT
Source organism: Methylomonas fluvii (assembly GCF_014850975.1). GTDB lineage: Bacteria > Pseudomonadota > Gammaproteobacteria > Methylococcales > Methylomonadaceae > Methylomonas > Methylomonas fluvii. Next base: position 1,430,261 of record NZ_JACXST010000002.1, read on the forward strand.
CGCCCAGCGTGGCCCGGCCGGACAATAAATCGGACAGACCGGGTTGTTTGCCGATTGAAAAGGTATCGTGCAAACGGCCGTTGCGCATGTCGGCGTCGATCACCAACACACGTTTCTTAATGCTGGCCAGCAAGGCGGCCAAGTTAGAGCTAACAAAGGACTTGCCCATGCCCGGCGCCGGGCTGCTGACCATGATTACCTTGCTTTCGTGCTGAGCCAACGTGGCTTCCAGCGTGGTGCGCAGACCGCGCAGCGACTCGACGGAAATATCCAACGGATCCTGAGAAACCAGAATACCGTTGTCTTTATCCTTGCCCAGCAAGCGTCCTAATTTATGCTGCTTTTTGCTATGCGGAATCGCGGCAAACAAGGGCAAGCCCACTTGATATTCCAGCAAGGCCGGATAGTTGTCGTGACGTTGCAAGGAATGTCTGAGAAAAATCAAGGCCGAGCCCAAGCTCAAGCCCAGCAAGCTGGCTATCGCCAGCAACAAGCTCGGTTTGGGCCAGTAAGGTTTTTCCGGCGTGACCGCAAAATCGACGATACGCGAATTACCCAAGGAGCCGGCGGCAGCGATGCGTTGTTCCTGCGCGCTGTTCAGCAGCGAGGTGTACAACTCGGTGTTGACCTGCACATCGCGCGACAGACTCACCATGTTTTGCTGGGTTTTCGGTAAATCCTTGATGCGTTTTTCCAAAGCCGCCAGCTTGTTATTCACTCGCTTAATCTGGGCATTGGTGGAGATCATGTCCGGATGCTCGGATTCCAAACGCTGGCTTTGTTCGTCGTATTTTTGCTTGAGCTGAATGCCCAGGGTCTCCATATCCGACGCCTGTTTCAACAGAATCTCGGCTTCGGCGGAAATATCCACCGCGCCGTGTTGCTGACGATAGGCACTCAAACCTTGCTCGGCTTTTTCCAGGCGTTCCTTGACGATAGGCAACTGGCTTTCCAGAAAGCTCAGTTTTTGCGAGGCCTCCGCCGACTCCCAATTGACGGTGGCGTTGACGTAAATCGCCGCAATATCGTTCACCGACTTAGCCAGTTGCTCCGGGTCGCTGCCTTTCAATTCCACGCTCAGAATATCGGTGTCTTTCGATACTTCCTTGACCGCGAAGGCTTTTTGCAAGGTTTCGATGGCCGACAGCGCGGTGCGGCGGGTTAATTCAAAATGCGTACCCGGATGCGCTTCCAGGGTTTCAACTTTAATCGTCACCGGGGTTTTCTCGCCAATCTCGGCGCTCAACACTTCGCCGACCTGACCAGCCAGCAATTCGTCGCCGCGCGGGTCGAACAGTTGAAAACGCCCGGCTTCCAAGGCGATCAAGGTAAATTCTTTTTCCAGATAACGGTCTGGCACGCTGAACGCGGCGATTTTCAGCTTTTCGCCACCCCAAGCCCAGCGACTAAAGCCCCACCAGGCATCGGCTATGCCGTCATGCGCATCGTGCTTGCGTGCCAGGGTTTCGCCAATTAATGGAAAAAAGTAAGGCTCGGTTTCGATGGTCAAATTCAGGTTATCCACGACTTTGCCCAGCACCGAACGCGAGCGCAAAATCTCCACTTCGCGCTGCGCGCGTGGGCTTTCTGCTTCCGCTGGCGCTTGGTTGTTCTCACTGCGTAGCGTCGCGGACAGCAAGGCCTTGTTTTTATCGATCCGCAGCAAGGCATCGGCTTTGTAGGTACGGGGGCCAGCACCAGATACACGGTGGTGACCAGCAACACCGAACACAGCGCGATAAAAATGGTTTTCCGACCTTCGATCAGCAAATCGACGTAGTCGCGAATACTGACGCTAGGCTCTGGCATCCGCGCCTGGTTCAGCGGTTGTAAGACCGGCGTGGCTTCGTTTTGTGAGTAAATCATCTGTTACATCCCCATCATCGCGGCTTGCGACATGATTGCGGTAAACGAGCCAGGTAAGATTTGGTTCAACACCCGCGACCATTGCGTGACGCCTGCGGTACCGATAAATAATGTATCGTGCGCTTGCAGCGGAAATTGATCGGCCAGAATCATCGCATCGGGCGATTCGGCATCCAGTTGGAAAATTTCCGGCTGCATGTCGCCGGCGCGAATTACGTAAATATCGCCGGGCCGCGAGGTATTGAAATCAACCCCGGAGGCTTCGGCCAAGGCTTGCGACAAACTCATCCGGCCTTTGTTGATTTGGATGGCTTGCTGGCGGTTGGCCTCGCCCATCACAAATACCTTGCTGTCCTTTTGATCGCCCACATTCAACACATCGCCGTCTTTCAACAGCAAATTCTGGGTGGTCAGGCCTTTTTCGTACATAGACTGCACATCCAGTTTGTAGAGTTTGCCGTCGCGGGCCAACGCCACATTGGCAAAATCGGAATCCTTGGTCGAGCCGCCGGCACGGGTGATCGCTTCCGCGACCGTCAAAGGCGTTTCGTTCATGGTTTGCACACCGGGCCGCACGACTTCACCCACCACCGCTACTCGATGCGCCTGGAAGGACAGCACGCGGATGTCGAGTTTGACCTTTTTGAAATATTTGGACAGCTCGCGAGTCAGGTCGGCGCGTGCTTCCGTGACCGTTTTGCCGGCGACATGGATACTGCCAACGTAGGGGTAATACAGGTCGCCATTCTCATCCACCACCTTACCGGCCATTTCCGGCGCAATTTTCTCGCCGCCGGGATCGTTCAGTTCCGGATGCTCCCACACGGTGATTTGCAATCTATCTTGCGGACCGATGCGGTAGCTGGTTTTGTTGGGGTCCACCGGCGGCAAATTATTAATACCCTGGCGACGGTTCGCCTCGCGTTCGATGATCAAATCGGCGGTAATCGGCACGATGCGGACTTTCTCCTTGACCAATTGCCCGTCCTTTTTCATCGGCATCTCGATTTCGGTCAGGCCATTATCGGTATTCATATCCATGCCCGGCGCCAGGAAACAACCGGGCAAGGTTAAGATCAGCATGATGGGAATCAATCTAAACATGTAAGCGTGTCCTTAGTAGGCGTTTTTATTGATAAAACCGGTCAGCACGGTGCGGAAGGCGATCTCCAGATCGAACCACAGCGACCAATGCTGGATGTAATACAAATCGTGTTCGATGCGGCGGTTGAGGTCGGTGTCGCCGCGCCAGCCGTTGACTTGTGCCCAACCGGTGATGCCGGCTTTCACCATGTGTTTTTTCATGTAGTTAGGCACTTGCTCTTTAAATACTTCGACGAAATCCGGACGCTCGGGGCGTGGGCCAACCAGCGACATATCTCCGCGCAACACGTTGATCAATTGCGGCAGTTCGTCCAGACTGGTTTTGCGTAGGAAGGCACCGAAAGGCGTGGCGCGATTTTCACCGGGCTTGGCCCAGACTGCGCCGGTTTTCGCTTCTGCGTCCACTGGCATCGAACGGAATTTCAACATCGTAAATGAGCGATTATTCCAGCCCACCCGCTCCTGGCGATAAAACACCGGGCCGCGCGAACTCAGCTTCACGCCCACTGCCAGGAACACCATCAAGGGGCTGATCAGCAGTAATAAAATCAAAGCCAAAAGTCGATCTTCGATTTCTTTGATGTAACGATTGATGCCATGCAACGGCGATACCGAGAAATCCAGAGTCGGAATACCGGCCACGGTGTTCAAGCTCAGGAATTTGCTTTGTTTGAAGGCGAAGCAGTCGATCACTAAACGGATGCTGACCGGCAGATGACGCAGTTGGTATTGGGCGCGTTCGGTCAACGATTCGCCTTGGTAGGCTACCCAGACTTCATCAATCGCTTGAGCCGAGATGATGCCGGGTAGGTCTTCCAGTTTACCCAGACGCGGCAGTGCGAAATCGTTAATCGCGTTTCTATCATCGCCCCTATCGTCTACATAACCGACCACTTGCAGGCCGGCCCAGGAGGAATGATTCAACTGCCGCGCCACCGCCACCGCCATTTGATTCAAACCGACCATGACGATACGGCCTTGCGACCAACCGCGGGCCCGCAAGAAACGCAGCACTTGCGACAGCACGCCACGAGCCACCAACACAAAGGCCAAACCCAGCACGCCCCAGGAGGCAATCCAGCGATAACTGGAACCGAACCAAAAATGCAGCCTGATTAAGGCGACGATGGACACCACCGCCACTAACGCCGAAATCCAGGCTCTGACGATACGGGCAATTTCGCCGCGCATCGCATCGTTACGCCAGGGCCGATACACCTGGCCGATTTCAAAGAAGATGATGGCGCCGAGTATGCCCAGCGCAATGACGATCCGATAATCCTGATCGATAACATATTCGCGCAACCAGAAATAATGCGTCACCCAAGCGGCAGCAAACAACATGGCGACGTCGATGACGCGCAGCAACAGAATCACCGTGTGACCGTACTGTTTAAAAAGCCCGTTGAAAATATTTCCCAAACCGAGTGGCATGATGGCTTAACCCCTATATCGTCTTTATCCAATGACTAAGGGTCACCGTCCCTGGAAACCCAACCTGATGCGAACGGGTTGATAATCCCCATTCGCTTGAGTAGTAGATTACCGAGACAAGATGAGAGAAAGCCTGAGGGTTTAATTAAGAATGTATTAGGAACGACTTAACTTTGGATGAAGGAGTTTTCTGAAGATAGTGTTGTCAGATTCCGGAATGGGGTTGCATCTGATTGTTGGCATTTTTCCAGACTCACGGCCCGGAAAGTCACTATTTTTGCCAGGGGACTTTTTCGGACATCCCGCTAAAAAATTGGCACAAACTACACGACAGCTTATGCCTTCGTCGTAGCGATTCGTCCGCGTCACCTCGTTCCGACCCAACACGGGGTCGAAACATAGGCTCTTGTTGACTTGACGCGGGGAGTCCCGATGCCGTGCAGATTTTCCTAGCCAATCGAAGAAAATCTGTCCTGAGCAGCGGTTATCGAGGACTAAAACCTTCTCGCTCGGTTTCCAGGATTTTCAGCGGTAGCGGGTGATATACCTTTTTACTTATCCTGGAGCGCTTGTGGAACGAGGTAATCGACGATAGGCACTTATTGCCCGCAAGACATTTCTCAGCCGCTTGCCTTGCCCTTTCGCCGGGCCGATACGGCGAACGCCATCGTCACCAGCCCAACGCCAATCAGCGCCAGCAACGACGGTTCGGGAATATTGCCGTTTGCGCTTACGCTTATACTTGTGTCGGTAACCGGTGGCAGAAAATTGACTAATCCTGGGTCTTCCGGAATGAGTCCTTCTGTGAAAAAGAAATTCAGATCGTCGGCCAAGAGGCCAAGAATCCCGGTCCCGATACCGACTGCCTTGAGGTCTATCGTGCCGAGCAGGATGCCATTTCCGAAAATGCCGGGTCCGGAGAACAAATCGCCGTTCGACGCACCGCGAATCCCGTCGCTATCACTGAATGGGGCCAGATTTAACGGGTCGTCGGCGAACTGAGCTCCCGGGGTAAACCCTATAAAATCAAATACCCCGCCCGGACTCAAAGACAGGTCGAAACCGAATCCGATGATAGCTTCCGTTGCATCAATATCCGCCGAAATTGCCACCTGTACGGTATCGCCGAGTAATGCCGTCGTACTGGAGGGCGTCAAATTAATGAAGGCCGCACTTGCGGTTTGCAAAAATGCGCATCCGCTTAGAAAAAGAATTCCGCAAAGAATTGATTTTTTTGACATGAAATACCCCATGGTTTGTTTATGCTCGTTCGATCAACAAAATGAAGCGGCCACGACGCCGGCCGCTCCGTACATTGCGTTATAGTTTGGATTTCCTAATCAAATCGCGAAGTATGCGCAGATCGTTCACCGTAACCCGTCCGTCGCCATCCAGGTCCGCGTCCGGATTGTACTTCGGATCCCCGACTACGCTGCCCAGACTTTGCTGGAACAACGCCACATCGGCCTGATCCAGTTTACCGTCGAGGTTGATATCGCCCGGCATTTTAGCTACGTAACCTTCAAACTCGCTGGCCTTATATGCCGAAGTCGCGGCCACATCGGTGGCTACCAGATTGGTGTTGGTCCCGTACATCAACAGGCTCTTCACGAAATAAGGCCCGTCTCTACCATTCTTGCCGATTCGGGTGCCGTCGAAGACAAAATCAATTTGGCTGTTGCCGGCATTCAAGGACGCCCTTCTCGTATAGAAACCGATCTCCGTACCGCGCGAATCAACCAGTCGAGCACTCCATTCGTAAGTACCGCTGTTTATCAGTTTGACGGCGACACCGACATGAAGTTGATTAAACAAGCCGTTTCCATCCGTATCAACACCGTTGTCGTTCGAAGCACCAGTCAGGGTAATCGCCGATACATTTCGAGTCGGATCGAAGTCGGTATATTGGTATCCTTTGGTTTCTTCCGGCAGCGCCAGCCGGTCGATGACTTCCTGACTCGACGGGTCGCGAAGTGAAACCTCTATGCGGTAAGGTCCGTCGATACGCTGCCCGTAAATATCCGGACCTGCAAAGTTGAGCGTCACTTGCCTGACGCCGGGCGTTACCGTGATCAACTGTTCGCTAAACACGGTGTTGGTCCCGGCAGCATTACCGAGCGTACCGGTCAGCAGGAAGGTACCACCACGGGAGAACGACGCGCCAAAGGAGACGGAGAGGGTGTCGTAAAGCCCGTTACCATTGCTGTCGACACCTTGATCGGACTGAGCCCCGACCGGCTCGATCACCGAGGCGAAGTTCCTGGCCGGATAGGCCGCTGTGACGAAGTCGAAGTCAGAAACGGTATGACTGTTGCTGTCGATCAGCGACACAACGCCTTCATAGGGACCGTCCTGCCCGGAGCGCTTGAGCGGCAACCCGGGGATAGTCAAGGATATAGTCTGTTGGCCTGCCACGATGGAGACGTCGGCATTGGCGTTGACCAAAGTTGTACCGTTTTTGATCAATGCGCCTAGCAAACGATAGTTGCCGGCCGTGCGACCACTCACGTCAACATCGGCGCGAATCCCTTCCAGCTTGCCGTCGTTGTTTTGATCAATACCTCGATCGCTGACTGCGGTAATAGCGGTCAGTATCTCGCCGAAGGAACGGTGATCATAAGCCGGGGTTTGCAGGGAAGTATTGATGTTGTTACCTCTCAACACCAGATCATAAGGGCCGTCTTGCCCGGACTGGTAAATCAGTTCCCCGGAAAAGACAATAGTGACCTTGCGGCGACCGGTGGCGCTCGCTTCAAAGGTAACGCGACTAGATAACTGAGATTCGTAAGCCGGCCGGTTTGCCACCACATTGCGGTTTTTTTCCAGCCGTCCAACTATGGTGTAAGTACCCGCGGTCAATACCTCCACATCAATATCGGCGGCAAGGCCTTCATATACGCCGTCGCCATTGCTATCCAGCGTTCGGAAACTTGCCGTACCCGGAAGTTGCAGCTCAGTGCTCACCATGGCCATGACCACCGGTGCTAACAGCCTCGGAGCGGGAGCAGCCGGCAGAGTATATTCGTAGTCGCCCCAACCGTCATAGTGGCTGCTGAAAAGGTCGTAGACCCTGGCCCCTTCCGACGTAATAAAATACTCTCTCCCCCCGGCATCGTTTGCGGTTGCGCCGGTTAGGTTGAATGCGATGAATTGAGTTTTGTTGCCGTAGACTCCATCAAACGTAGCATCGTAGTAGTCTGGAAAAAACCATCCGCGCTTGACGAGGCTGTGGCTCGAAAAATAGTAGCGATCAAACGCTCCGCCACCGAGAGGTTTGGCACTACCGCGAAATGCCGGGTCAAGCGAAGGTGAACCGCTAGTTATGAAGTGATTGTCACCCGGCGCCGTTACCGGTGGCACAGCTGACAATCCACTCACACCAAGGGTAGCAGTCATATGGGTCAATACATCGCTAAAAACATAGCAGTCGGAGTAGTTGCACGTAATTGGATCCACAAGCAGCTCTTCCCACATACATTTGGGAATAACAGGGATAGGCACACCAAAGGCGTTGATGCATCCATACCGGCTGGCAATTGCTCCGGGCACAAAATTGCAGTATCCATATCGCCAATTAGCACCGCCAAAGCTATATAAGCCGTCCAGCACACCCTTGATGATGGCATCGTCGCCGGATTGACCCGAAGCCCAATCGGTAGCTTTTTCGTACCAAGTTAATCGGGGCGGGTCGACAATACCTAAAGGCGTCCCCTTGGTGACAAACAATTTGCGGCTTGCGGTAAGGCTCTGTGTGCCGTTAACGGTATAGGTGAAATCCACGGTATAACTACCAACGTTACCCGGCATTTTAACGGTAACATCGCCTTCGAAACCGTTCCAAGTAGTGGTTCCGCCAGGCCCTCCGCCGCTGGTGGTCCAATCGGCTTTGATTTCCGGCGGATCGATGCTGTTTTCGGGACAGGTTTTGAGTTTGGCCCGGAGCTTCGATTCTCCGCTGAACCAGCCAAACAGTCCTGAAGTCGCGGGCCCGGAAAAGGGGTACTCGTTAATCGGCCCTATGCGGGTACTCACATTGCAGGCCGCATCGAAATCCTGCTGGTAAATCGTGTCGATCGTCGCAGAGCCGGCATTCTGCCTTATTTTGTTGCCGTCAATAACCTTGAGCTCCAGCGCCAGTTTAGGCCGCACCGGTATGACCAAGGCAACCCAGTCGATAGCGGCGCACCAACGACCGCTACTCAAAGTGTCAACATTGATTTGAACTTTGTTGATTACCGGAACCACGTTGCCGCCACTGGCGGGACGGGAAGGAAACTTTATTTTACGAATATCTACGCTGAAGCTGTTCAGCTTCCAAATGTTGTTGTCGCCAGTTAAAAAACCCAGGCTTTGTCCGTTGAACAACGCTTCATCTCGTTCCGGCGGCGGCGTTCCATTAACATCAATGTCGTATGCAGGCATGATAATGTCGACAGTGGCGGGAATAATACCGGCCGAAACCAGCGGCGCCGGATTGACCAGATAACCGTTTGCATCGACATCACCCACAAACTTGTCTATGACCACACTGATTACCAGCGGGTGCCCGGGGTCGTTATTGAAGGTGCAACCGGTATCCAACCCTGCACCGCCATCCGTAAAAAAGACGTCTTGCGTAGGCGGATCGAAAGGCGAAGTTCTTGGCCCCAGGGCGCTACGGAATAATATTCTAGGAGTTTGCGGCGCTGTCGCCCTGTCGTCGCCATCTTGCTGGGCCGCGCGCGCCACCGGAACCAACAGCAGCAACGCGCTAAATATGAGTAACGGCAAAACTGATCTGTCTATAGCGTACAACCAGCAAAGATGTCGGCGGATTTTCATAATCCCTCCATTTGTGTTGAAAGTTATTGATGCGTTCGTGCCTTGATTACGTAAACATTAAAACTACTGCGAAACCTTAATTTTGGGATAAGCGCTTGTCCGCGCTGCGGTTGAGCCGCAGATAAACACCATTCAGGCGAGCGCCGGGAAGATCAACAGCTTTAGGCATATAACCAAGTGTCCGCTACGCTCTAACATTGCCGCTAGGGTGATAGGTTTGTCAGCCGACAATTGACAGTCTCCGGGCAACCGTACGCTTGATTTCGCCTTACTGGGCTGAATACGCGGCCATTCTCGATTGACTGTGGGGCTAACACTTACGACCCCAAACGAACATGTCGGCCGAGGTAAACAGCAAAAAACGATTCTCGCTTTGCGACGGACTTGATTAATTTTTTGCAATCTTTATCACAAAATTCTCTGTAAATCTACTGAACTTTTTAATCAACTTTTATCGGCTGGCGATATTTGTAAAAATCACTTGAAGGCGATCTTTTGTATACAACGGCGGCAAGTCTGAAAATGCTGAACGTTCTCGTGGTTTAACCGCCGGTCTCACGCGAGTTTGTTATCTTCAGGAAGAAGAGTTTGTGGTGGCTGAAATGACGCGAGCTCGAATATCGAACTCAAAAAAATAGCCCAAATCAATGCGCCCGGCCGAATCACTCCGGGCTTTAAGACAATCGCAGAACTACACCCTATCCGCCAACAAGCGGATCGGATGCACTAGCTTTCTGGCGGTCTCGGCGCGTTCGGCATTCAGGTAAAACGCGCAGCTGAAATTACTACTGACCACCACATCGGCACCGGAGCCTTCGATGGCCTGGCGTTTGGCGTTGCGCAGTTGTTGGGCGTTGTCTGGGTGGCTGAGCATGTAACTACCGCCGGCACCGCAGCAGAGTTGATTATCCGGCAGGGCTTCGATATTCAAACCGGGGATTTTCCTCAGCAATTCGTGAACGGCACGGCCATTTTTCAACACATTGCGCTGGCTGCACGGCTCGTGTACCGCCACATTCATATTGGACGCTGCCGGCTCCAAATTATCCGGCCAATGCGCCAATAAAAATTCGTTGATGTCCTGCAGGCGCTTGGCAAACCAACCGGCGGTTTCGCTATTATCGCCTTCGTACTCGCTCAACATTGCGCCGCAGCCGCTGGCCACGTAAATCACCGCGTCCACTTCCAGCTGGTAAAACACTTCGATATTTTTATCTTTCAAGGCTTGCGCGGAACAGCCGTTGTGCTGATGAATCGCGCCGCAGCAGCCTTGGCCTTCCGGCACCACGACTTCGTAGCCTATGGTATTGAGTAGTTTGATTGCGGCGCGTTGGGTGGCGCGGTCGAAATGCTCGGCCAAGCAACCGGTAAACAAGGCTACTCGCCCGCGCTGACGCTGCCGCCTGCCGACCGGATAAATCCCGGCCAAACTGCCCAAGGCCGGCTCGTTCAGCAAACTTTCGACGGTAGCCAATTTCAATTTGCGCAACAAGCCGCTGGCTCTCAGCGGTTTTCGTAATCCCGAACGTAAATACAAAGAAAGCAAGGGTAACAATATCCGCCGCCGGCGTTTGTGCTCGATAAAGTACATCGCCAGCTTGGCTAACCACGGGCGGGTCGCCGTTTCCTGCAATTTCGCTCGGGCCTGATCGAACAAGGCGCCGTAACTCATCCTACTGGGACAGGCAGTTTCGCAGGCCCGGCATTGCAAACAGTTGTCCAGATGCTCGCGTTCTTCCGCGCTAATCGGCACATCCTCTACCAATACTTTACTGATGGTGCGGATGCGTTGCCGGGGCGTTTCGGCGTCGATTTCGAACAAACGAAAGGTCGGACAGCTGCTGACACACATTCCGCAGCGCATGCATTCGCTGGCTTCCGGGATATACGGACCGTTGGGCGCAGGCGACTGTGAGCCGTTATCGCCCGTGAATTCGCCCATGCCAAAATCCATCATATCGAACATGTTAGCCCTCCATCATTTTGGTGTAAGCCCGGCGCAGCAATTCCATCTCGGCCGGCGGCCGACCGCGTAACTCCGGCAAAGTGCGCATCTGGCAACCCAAGGCTTGCATCAAGCGGTGCGGCGGGTCCAGCAGTTTGAAACGCGCCATATACACCGTGACGGTGCCTTTTGGGGTATCGACGTATTCCTTAAAACCCGCTTCGGCGTACAGCAAATCATTATCAAACCCCAGCAGACGATTGATGGCATTAACCAGCGTTGCCGGGTGCACGGTGATTTTACCTTCAGTTACCGTCGCGTCTTCATCGAAGGCAACCGACAGCGCCGGCAAGGACTGCGGAAAGCACACGCTGCCGCCGGCCTGCTGGGCAAACAAGGTCAAGGCGCTGATATCGCCTTTGTACATCAATAATAAGCGGTGGCTATTAAACGCCTCCGGCACTGCGTTGTTCATTGCTTAGCCAGGTGCACAATTGTCCCACAACGATTTAAAGCTGCTATCCAAGCGCGACAGCCGGCTGTTGATTTGGTCCAACAGCGAGTACTGCGGGAAGCGCGCCTTATTGCCGTCGCGATACCATTGCTCCATCGCTTCGGTAAGCTGGGTTCTTTCATTAAAACAATCGGCAATTTGCTGTTTCAGCCAGCTAATACTGCTTTGCGGGGCCAGTTCCGCCACACGATAGCGCAAGCCGTTGTTAAAGATCCGCACGCCCCCGCCTTGCGCGGCGGTGTGATACAAGGCATCCTGATCGACGATTTCCACCCCGGCCAGATAATCGATGCCAAACTCGTGCAACTGCGGCAGCCAAGGCACGGTAGGCCCCATCAGCACAGTCTTGGCATGACTGGATAGTTCCACCAAGCGCGGAAAAGTTTTATTCGGAATACTGCTGGCGGTCAAAAACACCCAGTCGGCTTGCGGCAATAAAAATTCGCACGCGGAATCCGGCAAATCGGCGGCGGACGGCTGCCGTTCCAAAATGGTTAAATGCATTTTGTCTTGATAGCGTTCGATGCCCGGATAGCGGCCGATCACCACCACGTTTTTGCCTTTCAGCTGCGGCAAAAAATGCTCGAACACCGCCAGATTGGCGTGTTCGTCGTGGCTATCCAACACCAGCGAATCCGGCAAGGGCCGGGCGTTGATGCAACTATTGATGGCTGCCATGGCAACCGTGGCTTTATACGGTTCCCATTCGGTAATCCAGGCGGCCAAATCCGTCACCGGTTTGCCCACCAAGGTGCCGGACCACGGCAAGGTGCGCGTGTTCTGCCCCGGACTCATCGCCAAACCGGCGGTGGCCCGACCCTGACTTTGGCACACGGTCCAGACTAAACCGATCATCAGATTGTCCACCACGGCATCGCTGCTGCAATAGTCCAGCAGCAGTTCGTACAAGCGTTTTGGGTTAGCCATTGCCCCCCTTATTGCGGGATGTCTAGCAATTTTGCTTCGGTTTTGATGTTGTCTTGCTGCCCCCAGGCATTAATGGCCTCGACGAACCATTGTTTTTTGCTCGGGTGCGGCTGCACAACATCGTATTCGGCATAAAAACTGCCGTCGCCATGAAATTTGATCTGGCCGATGCGCTGCTTACCAGCGCTGTACCAATAACCCACCAGATCCTGGGTTTGGGTAAAGGGATCTGTCACTAAACTGAATTCAGCGTGATCGTATTTCGGCAAACTGAGTTCGGTTTGCAACGGAAAGCCCAGCTTGACGATATTCTCGGTGATGCGTTGGCAGACTGTCTCGCCGAAAACCCGCCTTGCCGCGACGTGCTCGGCAACCAGTTCGCTACTCATGCGGCATCCTCCAGCACGGCATTCGCCAAATCCATAATCACCGAGGCGCCGGAACGGTCTTCCGGATCTAATGCACGCATCAACACCAGAATGGACTGGGCTTCCGCGTCCAACTGTCGCCGCAGTTTAATAAAAGCCAAGGCTTTTAAGCTGTAAAGATAAAACAGCGCGACTTCGCTGGCGTACATATCCCACTGCGCCAGCTCCCGGCCCAGTTGCCGATAGTCGGCCGGAAAACCGCCCTGCCGAGCCGCTTCGTTTAGCGCAGCCATCACTTCAAGCTCGGCTTCCAGCAGGCGGCCTTGGTAAAAATAGAATTTATACAAGGCAAAATAGGTTTGCAGACAATTGGCGTCCAAGGCTTGCGCCTGTCTGAAATACTTTTCCGCCAAGGGCTTGTCGGCATGACTGGCCGCTACCGCCATCTGCAACAGTCTATTTACCTCTTCCGGCACATCCGGACTGAATAAAACCCGTTCTTCAAAAAAGCCGAGCTGAGCCATGGTTTACCAAACCTCGGCAGGTGCAACCAACGCGGCGACCGGCTCACCGCCCAACAAATGCTGGTCGATGATGGTTTTGACATCATCTTTGGTGACTTTGCCGTACATCACTCCTTCCGGATAGACCAACACGCTGGGCCCCAGCATGCACGGGCCCATGCAACCGGTGTTGGTCAAACCAATTTTCTCGAACAGGTTGCGGGCCTGAATTTGATTCATGAACTCGTTCATAACCTCGGCACAGCCGCTGGCGGTACAGGAGCCGCGCGGATGGCCTTGCGGACGGGCTTGAGTGCAGACGAATACGTGTTTATCGGGACGAGGCATGATAGCTTTCCTTTTTTAAGATGAAAAATTGGTGTCGCTATCGCGACGGATATTTGAATGTCGGTTCTCGGACCGACAACCGAGACACTTTCTTTTGCTCCGCCAAAAGAAAGTATCCAAAGAAAAGGCGGCCCTGATGCCGCTTATTCCCTGCGCTCCTCGCTTTTGAACGGGGTTGCCGAAAGGGGCTTCCTGCCCCTTCGGCAACGAGCGGCATCCATGCCGCTCCCCTCCGGGCTAATCCCGCAAAAAACTGCGATGCTCGGGGTCGAAATACGGGACCACACCCTTCCCCTGGAAAACAATCTTTCAATTCGAGAACAGCAATCCAATCCAGCTACACAGAGACGGTGTTCCCCCCCTATGCCGCGCCGAGCACCGGAGCGTTTATCGAGAATTGCCCGAAGGGGCACCGCAGGGATGCGGTGCGTCGGCGGAGGGGCTGGGAAGCCCCTTCTGCCGACCCTCGATAAACGCTCCGGCGCGCAGGATCAAAGCGGCATCGGGGTGGCTTTTTCTTTGGGTACTTTCTTTTGGCCAAACAAAAGAAAGTACCTCGGCTGTCGGGCCGAGACCCGACATTAAAAAAGCCCTCGCGCCAGCGACACATTGTTTAAAATCCGCGTGGGCACAAAAACCGTGCCCACCCTACGATCAGCCGAAACTTAAAAACTAAAAAATCAAGCCGCCGCCTTATGCTCATGCGTAAAACAATCCTTAGGACACACCTTGGAACACGCCTCGCAACCAATGCAGTCGGCAGCATTTTTCAAGCTCATCACCATGCTGTTATCGTCATCATCCTCAAAGTCGCCGTAATCGTCGCCAAAATCTTCGGCCGACAACGCTTCGTCTTTTTCGACCAAGTCAAACACATCGCGCGGACAAACTTTGAAACAACGGCCGCAACCGATACAAGTACGCTGATTGATGTCGGTAACATAGGACGGTGTCCAGACGGTGCCGCCAAATGTCACGCCGGTTACAAATTCGCTCATGATCGTCTCCTAAGCCGTTTCTTTGCTGGCAGCCAAAAATTTCTTGTTGGCATCATCCCAGGCTTTGCACGCATCGTAAGTGGCTTGCGCAATGCCCATCAGCTCGCCATAGGCATCCGGCAATCTGTCTTCGATCAAATCGTGCAATACCGAGGCAGCCTCGCTAGCAATGCGCTTGGCTTTCTTCACGTCTTTTTCCAATACTTTCAGTTCTTCGTCGCTCATCATTCACCTCAAGCTTCGGCTACTTCTCTATAGGTTGTGATCAAACCCAGCGCTTTCTCAACCGTTGCATCGGTTTTGGATGCTAGATCTTCCAGACTGGGAAATCCAAATCGGTGCACATCACGCAAGACTTTATCCACCACGATCAATTTACCGACCAGTACCAAAGCCCGGCCGAAACCTTCGTGGGTGATGTTGATGACCGGCACGGCCATCAAGCCGCCTTTCTTCTCGATCAACGAAGCGATGGAGTTGTAATAGGCTTTGACCCGCGCCAAGGTAATTTCATCCGGGTCGCCGATTATCGGAATCTCACGTTTACGTTCTTTGGTCATCACCAAAGGATCGATAATCTTTTCTTCCGACCAGCCTTCGTAAGTGTCGTAGGTATCGAGTGCGCGCAATTGTTTGACCATCTCGACGACGATTTCCGAGTTCATGAACGGGTCGCCTGCTTCGACGACTAATGCGGGTTGGGCCATGGTGGTTCTCCTAATTTAGTGTTTGATCAATTTGAATACTTTTAATCGCGCTAGGCGCTAAATCCCGTATGCCGCGCCGAGCACCGTAGCGTTTATCGAGAATTGCCCGAAGGGGTGCGGCAAGGATGCCGCACGTCGGCGGAGGGGCAGGGAAGCCCCTTCTGCCGACCCTCGATAAACGCTTCGGCGCGCAGGATCAAAGCGGCATTTCGGGTGTCGTTTCTTTTGGATACTTTTCTTTGGACAAGCAAAGAAAAGTATCGCGGTCGTCGGTCCGCGAACCGACATTAAAATCAGTCGTCGCGTCAGCAACACAAAAATCTGGCCGTTAAGTAGCCGCGGCAAAATCATTCATCCCACCCCTCTTCTTCCATCGCGTTAAACCGCTCCGGATTGGGGCCTTTGTGTAGGTTGATAGCTTTGGCCAGCCAACTGGATGGGCCGGCTTTCATTTCGGCCTGTAAATCCGCGATCAGATCCTTGACGGTGCTGCCTTCGTGGACTTTGATCGGCTGAATGCCTTGCGCGACGATTTGTTTCACTGCCGAGGCACCAATGGCCAGGCAATACACGGCCGCGCAGCCTTCCAGCAATTGAATCTTCACCGATAGCTTGTCTTCGTTACCGTCCTGCGCGAGTTCGCCAAATTGCGCGGCTTCCATGAATTCGGACTGCTCCGGATCCACTGCGTAGACAGCAAACGATTTGGCTGAGCCAAAATGCTGGTCGACGTGCACCATGTCGGTAGTGGCAAATGCGACTTTAATAGCGGTTTCCATAGGCATCCTCTGTTCGTGGGTATGCAAAACGTGTATGCGGCGGGCTAATGACATGACGGCGAGCACGCTTGACGTTCGGATTCGGGTTTTTGCGCATACGGCGAGTAGTACGGTTCGATCTCCTCGTGGGCAAAGTTGATCACCAAATTGGCTAAATCAAACAAGGTTTGCCGAGTGCCGCGATAGCCTATCCAGGTTTTTTGATAACCGCCGATGATGTCGTACAACGGAAAACCGATGCGCAGGATTGGTATCCCCAAGCGTTCGGCGCTAGCCACGGCATGCGAGTTACCGATCAGCAATTGCGCCTTGCGTTCCTTAGCCATTATTTCCAAGTCTTCCAGGTCGCCGATTTTGATGCTGTCCACCGGTGCCGTTGCCAGCACCGGGGTATTGCCGGCACAGATGGCTGTGACCACTTCCGCACCCATGCCTTGTACCAAATGAATCAGGGCATTGAGTTGATCTGGATCGGCGGCAATCGCTACCCGCAGTTGGCCCAGCATGAAGTGAGTATCGAGCATGGCGTCTTGCAATTGCGCGCGCTGCCGTTCAATCTTTTGCGGCACTGGCACTTCGCTGATGTCCGCTAGCGCAGTAATCAAGGCGTCGTTAGCCTGGAGACCGTAAAGATGATCGAAATAGAAACTGGGGACGCCGGTTTTTTCCTGCAACAGCTCCCCGGACTTGCGTAAGGAGGAGCCGATTATCAAGCTGGCTTTCGCTTCACCCAAAGTCGCCAGCTCCGACACTGGCGTACCGCCGATGGTCACCGGCGAAAAGTCGTCGTCGGTTAGGCTGCCGTCCAGAGAGTCGGACAAGTCCGGCACCAGCACGGGGCGTAAATTGAACTGTTCGATCAAATCGCGCAGCGCTTCCAGATCGCCGGGCGTCAACATGGGGCTAACCAAACAATTGACCTGGCGCTGGCGATTGCCCGGCTTGGTCCCAGCAGTTTCCGCGTCGGGCACCAGGGCTTTGACGATTTCGTAAATGGTCGCCGCATAGCCGGTTTCCACACAACCGGTGAAATCGGGCGTGTTCACCGCGACCAACGCCACGTGCGCGTATTCTGGGTAACGCTCGCGAAACTCACGGACGTTACGATGCACGTCGCAGCCTTGGGTTTCCGCTAATCCGGTGGTCAGGACCGCAATCAAGGCCGGGTTGGATTTTTCGGCAATCGCTTTGATGCCTTCAATGACATTTTCGTCGGCACCCAACACGGAGCTGGCTTGATCCATCGCGGTGGTTTGCAACGGAATCGGCTCGCGAAAATGCCGCACGAAGAACACCTTGGCAAACGCGGTGCAACCTTGCGAGCCATGCAGCATCGGAATCGCCCGATCAAAACCCAGGCAAGCCAGGGAACCGCCGGTAGGTTGGCTGGCCTTTAGCGGATTGACCGATAGGGCCTTGTTGCGTTTGACGATGTCGGCCATGGCTACCCCGCAGTAGGGTACGCATTGCGTACCGGGTTTGCTGAAGCGGTACGCGGTGCGTACCCTACGTTTTCGATCACCGCGGCCGATTTTTTCAGCCCGCCAGTCCGCCAGGGTGGTGTCGCCCGCACGGCTTCCCAAACCGGGCTTTCCAGGGTTAAGGCCAGCTGCCGGACCAGTTCCAACATGCCTTGATAACCTTCGTAACCGAATTCACGCTCTTGGTTGATGTCCAGGAACGGAATCCGCGCTTTCAACGCGGTATACATATTCCGGCCGCCGGCGATCAGGATGTCGGCTTTGTAATCGGCGACAACTTTTAACAAGGCTTTCGGGCTGCCGTCTTCGATCATCAGCGTGTCTTCGCCCATTAATTCGCGAATCCGCGCTTTGTCTTCCTCGGTGGATTTCTTGGTGCCGGTGGCCACGACCACCATCCCCAAATCCTGCAGTGCCGAAATCACCGACCAGCTTTTCACGCCGCCGGTAAACAACAATACCCGTTTGCCTTTTAGCCTTTCTCTCCAGGGCGCTAGTGCTTCGCGGATGCGATTTTCCTCGCGGGCGATGATGGCTTCGGTGCGTTCGATTAAATCAGGATCGTTGATGACTCGGGCGAAGTCGCGCAAAGCCTGGCTGGTATCGGTAATGCCGTAAAAACTGCCTTCGAACCAGGGCGTACCATAGCTTTGTTGCAGCTTGCGGGCCACGTTGACCATGGCTTTGGAGCAGACCATCATGTTGACCTCGGCCTTGTGCATGGTTTGCACTTCGCGGAAACGGGCGTCTCCGGACAGGGTGCACAATACCCGCAGACCCATTTCGTCCAGAAGCGGCAACACATGCCAGAACTCACCGGCGATGTTGTATTCCCCGACCAGATTGACGTCGTGCACCTTGATACCGGGCCGTTCTGTACCGGGCGGCAACGGGTCGGGATCACGGGTGCCAATCACGTGATTGACCATCGCGTCGCCGGCGATGCGGTTACCCAGGTTTTTGGTGCCGTAGAAGCCGGCGCAATCGATGGGTACCACTGGCACACCCCAGCGTTCGGCGGCGGATTTGCAAGTGGCGTTGATGTCGTCACCGACCAAGGCCGGCACGCAAGTGTTATAAATAAACACCGCCGGCGGATTGTAGGTTTCGATGGCTTGTTTGATGGCGTGAAACAGGCGCTTTTCGCTACGTCCCATCACCACGTCTTGCTCGGTCAAATCGGTGGTCATACCAATCCGATACAGCTCCGAACCGGAAGAGCGGGTACCGCGGTTGTCCCAGGAGCTACCAGCGCAGGCGATGGGACCGTGAACAATGTGAGCGACGTCGGCGATCGGTAATAGTGCAATCTGTGCACCATCGAAGGCACATCCGCCCGCCGCCGAACCGGGTTTGGGTTTGGCGCAGCCGGACTTTTCCTTTTTGTTATGCTCGCAAGCCGGTTCGTCCAGCAGTTCCGCAATGTCTTTGGTCGATTTCATAACACAACCTCACGTTTTTATTAATGCTTTTGCAACGGTTGTGCCAACTTATAAACGCTTGAATTTTCTATGCTTTGAGCCAAGCTCATTTGTAGCAAACCCGACAATCGACCGCTGGCGCCAAACAAAATATTGTCTGAGTTAGCCCGACCGCCGGGACCGGATTTATACTTTGCTCGCCAAGCAGCACTCCCCTACCGTTCACCATCGAGAACTATGACCTCTAAGCCCAAACGCCAGCACCGCTACAATCAAGGCAGGACACTGTCCGCGTGGCGCGAGGCGCTGAACCAAATCGTGTTTGGTTCAGAAACCGCCGCCGGGCGGCGCTTCGATATCGCCTTGATCGTGGCAATTTTGCTGAGCATCCTGGTGGTGATGCTGGACAGTGTCGCCGACTTTCAACAACGCTACGCGACGGCGGTGTTCTGGGCGGAATGGCTGTTTACCGGTTTGTTTACGTTGGAGTACGCGCTCCGTTTGATTTGCGTGCGTCGCCCTTGGCTGTATGCACGCAGCTTTTTCGGGATTGTTGACTTGTTATCGATACTGCCGGCTTACCTGGGCTTGCTGCTACCCGGCTCGGAATATATGCTGACTTTGCGGATTTTGCGGCTGTTACGGATTTTCCGGGTACTGAAGCTTTCCGAATATCTGGAAGAAGCCGACATTCTGGTGGTGGCTTTGGTGAATAGCCTGCGAAAAATCACCGTGTTTTTATACGCGGTGCTGACCCTGGTAGTGGTATTCGGCACTTTGATGTATGTGGTGGAAGGTCCGGCCGCCGGCTTTACCAGCATCCCGAAAGCCGTGTACTGGGCCATCGTCACTATCACCACGGTCGGTTACGGCGACATCGCGCCGAAAACGCCGGTAGGGCAAATGATCGCTTCGACCATTATGATCATGGGTTACGGCATCATTGCGGTGCCGACCGGCATTTATAGCGCCGAATTACTGAACACCCGCAAAAACCAAAATCTGGATAACCGCGCTTGCCGAAATTGCGGCGCCGCCAGCCACGATTTCGACGCGGCGCATTGCAAGTATTGTGGGCATCGCTTGGACGAATAGTGGTTGCGCTAACCGTTAAACCACCTATAACGCAACACGACTAATGCTGGAAGAGTTTTGGCATTATTTGGGCGTGCGCACCGCCAGCCGCGAAGCGCGCTTATTGGGTTACGCTCGGGAAATGGCCGCTTTGCAAGTCCGGCACCGCCGCTGTCGCCAAGCCTGGCGCCCACATATCCAAGCCACTCAACAGGCATTGCTGAGTGCCGCACAATTGCTAGGCGATAAGGGTGGCACTGCCCTGATTATCGGCGGCGGTAGCGCACACGATCTACCCATCCCCGAGTTATTGCAGCATTTCGATCAGATAGTGTTGCTGGACATCGCCTTTACTTACCCAAGCCGACGCCTTGCCAAATATTGGCCAAACCGGGTGTTTTGTCATCCGCATGACGCCACCGGCATCGTGGACTGGCTGGCTCAGCATCGGCAAATACCGCCAGCAGCGTTGGTGCAGAATCCCATAGCACCCAAGTTAGCGGTCAAACCGCGTTGGGTCGCGTCGGTCAATTGCCTGACACAATTGCCTTTGCTTCCGCTGGACTGGTTGGCAAATACCGCCGACGAGCCTCGGCAATTGGAAGCTTTCGGCCGGGCCTTGATGCTCGCCCATTTAAACACGTTGGATAACTGGCAAACGCCGGTTTGTCTGATCACGGAAATTGCAGATCAACGCCATAGCCGCGCCGGCTTGCTTGACCGAACAGATTACTGGCCCGTTTTGAGTGCCTATATTCAAAATGCCGATCAATTGGCCAGCTGGGATTGGCTGGTCAATCCACCAGGTGAATTGCTGGAAGGGGGTTGGGAATCGCGAACAGTGGCGGCCTATTTGAAATAGACTGCTATGCCCTATGCGAGAATCAAGTTCGCTCACACAGAACAGAAAACAGCCGAATCGCCGCCTGGCAACGATCCGGCACTTTGACTTAGGCCATCAGAACGCGCAGCCCGATTTAACCCCAAGCTTTTTCAGAATAATCGCCAGCGGACAAAAACCGCTGAACGACGCCTGCAGAAGATTGGCGCCCACAAACGCGGTAAACCACAGCCAATTCGGCGAATGCCAGTGAGCCAGCGCCAGACTGATCAGAACGAACGAGCCGGCAAACGCCATTACCAGACGATCAATAGACATATAGCCTCCTATTTCAAACGCACCACGCCGAGGAATTTCAAGATCATACGTTCGTAAAACGGCTCGCTGATGCCGTTTTTAATCTTGCGCATAAAGTATTTCTCAAAACCGATTTTTGCCAGATGCACCCATTTGCCGTGGTTGGACCAAGTGGTGTTACGCGGCGGAATTTGCGGCACGGCCAAAAACGCCACTCCAGTATCGCCCAAGTCGGCCAGACACAACGCGCTTAAACTGGGTATATCGGACGGCTGTTTGCCGGCCAATTCATCGCGAATGTTATGCGCGGTAGCCGTCACCATGGATTCGATCATGTAGCCGGTTTTGGGGGTACCGGTCGGCACCGGGGTTTTTTCCACCGGCGGCAAGGCGATGCAGACCCCAACCGAATAAATGTTTTTGTAGGTGGGATTGCGCTGATGTTGATCGACAATGACGAAACCGCGCGGATTGGTTAAACCCTCCGCGCCGGAGTGGCGCACCGCATCCACGCCGGTAAACGCCGGCAGCATCATCGAATGCTTAAACGGCACTTCATGTTTTTTCTTTTCGTTACCGTCTTCATCCACTTCGGTAACATACATCATGCCGGCTTCGATGCGGTCCACTTTGGCGTTGGTGATCCATTTAATGGTCTTGTCGCGTAGCGCGCTTTCCAGCAAGCCTTTGGTATCGCCGACGCCGCCCAACCCCAGGTGACCGATATAAGGTTCCGAGGTGACAAAAGTCATCGGCACTTTGTCGCGGATTTTGCGTTTACGTAGCTCGGTTTCCAGAATCATCAGATATTCGTAAGCCGGGCCGAAACAGGACGCGCCCTGCACCGCGCCAACCACAATCGGACCGGGATCGGCCATGAATTTAGCCCAATCCTCGGCAGCCAATGCCGCGTGATCGACATGGCAGACCGATGAGGTATGCCCGCCGTGCGGCCCCAAACCCGGTACTTCATCGAAGGCCAGGCGCGGACCGGTCGCGATAATCAGATAGTCGTATTCAACCGAGGAGCCATCCGCCAGATCAATTTTGTTGTTGGCCGGATCGACTTTAATCGCGGCCTTTTGAATGAAATTGATGCCTTTTTTCGCCATCACCGGCGCCAGCTCGATTTTCAAATCCTCGGGTTTGCGCCATTTCGGCGGCACCCAGGGGTTGGACGGCACAAAGTGGAAAGTCGGCGAATCGGAAATCACCACGACTTCATGTGCATTACCGACTGTTTCCTTCATTTCGTAAGCCATCGGCACGCCGCCGATCCCCGCACCTAACACTACAATTCTTGCCATGACCTTCTCCTCGCTGCTGTTTAGATGAACACACTCTGCGTATTTATTATTTTTATACTGTTGTTATAAGCTTCAAAACCGTGCGGCTCAAGAATATTAGAACATCCTGATGCAATCAACTGAAATATTCCCGGCTTTTGATTGCTTTTGATGCCGAGGTAGACTGGGTACAATGCCCACTAACCCCAGCCTGCGGAACACCACCATGACCGAGAAACACGATACCGAACAAGCCTGGCGCGAGAAGCTAACCCCCGAGCAATATCATGTCTGCCGGGAAAAAGGCACCGAGCCGCCGTTTACCGGCAAATATACCGACTGCGACGAAGCCGGTATCTACCGCTGCGTTTGCTGCGGCCACGCCCTATTTACCTCCGAGCATAAATTCCATTCCGGCTGCGGCTGGCCCAGCTTTTGGGACCCGCTAAATTCGGAAAGTCTGGATCAGCATCCCGATAACAGCCATGGCATGCGCCGGGTAGAGGTAACCTGCCAATCCTGCGGCGCCCATCTGGGTCATGTGTTCGAAGACGGCCCGCAACCAACCGGCCTGCGCTATTGCATCAATTCCGTGGCGTTGACACTGGAAAAATCATGATGCCCGCTCAGCAACAAGTGCAAGATTTGCTGGACTTCATCGACGCCAGCCCTAGTCCTTGGCATGCAGTTGCCAGCATAGAAGAACGCTTGCAGGCATATCAGTTCCAACGCATCCAGGAAAGCGACGCATGGTCATTGGCTAGCGGCGGGCGCTACTATGTGATCAGAGACGATTCCTCCATCGCCGCATTTGTGATTGGCAAACAAGCTTTGGCGGAAACCGGCTTCAAAATACTCGGCGCCCATACCGATTCGCCGGGGCTGCGCGTCAAACCGCAGCCGCTGATCGACTCGGACCAGCTGTTGCGTCTGGCCGTGGAAGTATACGGGGGCCCGATTCTCGCCACGTTTACTGATCGTGATCTGAGTCTGGCCGGCCGTATTGCCTATCTGGATAGCGACGGCAACATCGCCAGCCAACTGCTGCGCTTCGCCGAACCGCTGCTGCGTCTGCCGAATCTGGCGATTCATATGAACCGCGGCGTCAACGAAGACGGCCTGAAGCTGAAAAAACAAACTGAGTTGCCGCTAATTTTTTCGGCCAGTGTCGAGCAACAATTACCAGCCGACCGGTTTCGGCAATTGCTGGCGCAAGCGAGCAACGTTGACGCCGAGCGAATTTTAAGTTGGGAGCTCAATGCCTACGACACCCAGAAAGGCACTCTGTGGGGTGACGGGCAATTGTTTTATGCCGATAGCCAATTGGATAATCTGGCGTCTTGCCATGCCGGACTGACGGCTTTGCTGGATGCGCAAACACTGGATACCAATAGCACGCTGGTCTGTGCGTTTTTCGATCACGAGGAAATCGGCAGCGAAAGCTGCAAAGGCGCGGCCGGCAGTTTCCTGCCCGATGTGCTTGAGCGCATCGCCAATGCGGTCGGAAGTAACCCGGACGACTACCGGCGTTCGCTAGCTAACAGTTTTATGGTTAGCGCGGATATGGCGCATGCCTATCAACCCAACTTTCCCGGCGCCTACGAGCCCGGCCACAAAATTATCGTCAACCAAGGTCCGGTCATCAAGGTAAATGTTAACCATCGTTATTCCTCCGAATGCATTTCAGAGGCGACTTTCATCCACATTTGCCAACAAACCGGAGTGCCTTATCAAAAATACGCGCACCACGGCAATCTGCCCTGCGGCAGCACGATAGGCCCGATAACGTCGGCGAAATTAGGTATCCGCAGTGTCGATGTCGGCTCACCCATGTGGGCCATGCACAGCCTGAGGGAAAGTGCCGGCGTACTCGACCATGCCTATATGATTCGGGCCTTGCGGGGATTTTTCAGCAACCAATAATTTTTCAACTATCCTTGCCTGATGATTTTATCCGGTAGGGAATAACCTTGGTTTCCGTCTTTTCCACTGATGACGCATTGTCGTTGCGGCGCGCTTTTGAGCTCGTAAAGTGGGTAATCCTATTTTGCTTTGTTAGTCAGCCGTCGCCGGCAGACGAACTGAACCTGGAATATAAGGTCAAGGCCGCCTATCTCTATAACTTCACCAAATTCATCACTTGGCCGGAAAAAGCCAGCCCCACCTTTAATATCTGCATCATCGGCCACGACCCCTTCGGGAGTCTGCTGAGCCCGTTGGAGAACAAGACCGTTCAGGAAAAACCCATTCGCTTGTTCAAGTTCGATGCGCCCAAACAGGCGAAAGATTGCGATATCGTCTATTTCGACAATCCCGAACAGCGGGCGGACCTTGCGTTACCGGGTGTGTTACTAGTCGGCTCGCTGAAAAAATCACTGACGGTCAGCAGCGAGCCGTTTTTTGCCGAATCCGGCGGCATGATCGGCTTTGCGCTGGACGACGGCAAAGTCAAACTGCACCTTAACCTCAAGGCTTTGAAGCAAAGCGGTTTTAACGTCAGCGCCAAACTCATCGAAGTTGCCATACTGGTGGAGGGGGGTGAGCATGAGTAGATTCTTCTCGCGGCTATCCATCAAAGGCAAATTGTTCAGCATCGCCATTACCTCCAGTCTATTTTCCATGCTGTTGGCCTTGGTGATTTTGGTAACGGTGAACGTCACCGAAGTAAAACGCAAGGCCCAAAGCGATTTAATCGCCGTAGCCAGCCTGATCGCCAACCGAAGTGTCGCCGCAGTGATGTTCGACGACGCCAATTTGGCCAAGGAAAACCTGGTGTCCTTGAATAACCTCCCCGATTTGCGCAGCGCTTGCGTCTACACCAAAAGAGGTCAGCTATTCACCTCGCTGGACAAGCAATCCGCCACCTGCCCGATCGTATCGCATGGCTTGCGTAATTATTTCGATAAACTCAACCTTTATGTTTATCAGCCCATGCGCCTGGACGACGAAATTGTCGGCGGCATTTTTCTATCCTCCGACCTCAGTGCGGCCTTCTGGCGAGAACTGCAATTTGTCGGTGTGGTGCTGATTGTGTTGTTTGTGGCTTTATCCATTACCTTTTTGCTGACCGCCCCCCTACTAAACCGGGTGGCAAAACCCATCGCGCAACTAGCTAAAACCGCGCAGAAAGTCAGTCAGGAACACGACTATTCCTTGCGTGCAGCCAAGCACAGCAATGATGAAATGGGAATTTTGGTCGATGCGTTCAACGGTATGCTGGATACCGTCGAGATTCAAAACAAAGCCTTGATTAGCGTCAAAAATAATTTCCAGGCTTTGTACGACAACAACCCTACCATGGTGTTTAACCTGGATATGCAGGGGCAAATCATCTCGGTAAACCGCTTCGGCGCCCGCCAGCTGGGTTTGAGCGTTGAGGAACTGCAAGGCTGCTCTATTTTCAACTTCGCCCATCCCGAAGATATCAGCAACTGCAACCAGTTCTTCCAAATCTGCCGTAATCATCCCGAACAAGTACATAAGCTGGAAAGCCGCATCATCTGCCGCAACGGCAACATCATCTGGGCTAGGGAAACCGCGCGCTTGGTGAAGGACGAAAACAATCGTTCTCACTTGTTGTTGGTTTGCGAAGACATTACCGAAACCCGGCGCCTATCGGAGAAAATAGCCTATCAGGCCAGCCACGACGAATTAACCGGCCTAGTCAACCGCCGCCAATTCGACATCCATATTCAAAACTTGGTGTTGGAGGCGCAAGCCAACGATAGCCATCACGTTCTGTGTTATTTGGATCTGGATCAGTTCAAAATCGTCAATGATACCTGCGGCCATCTGGCGGGCGACGAGCTGCTACGGCAGCTCGGCGAAGTACTGCGCCAACAAGTACGCAGAATGGACATATTGGCTAGACTGGGCGGCGACGAATTTGGCATCCTAATGTCGTATTGCTCTCTGGAACAAGCCATCATCACCGGCGAAAAGCTACGCAATGCGGTATGCGACTTCCAATTTGCCTGGGAAAACCGTAGTTTCAATATCGGGGTCAGCATTGGTATCGCCCCGATCAATCGCGCCTGCGGGAATGCCGTGGATGTACTGAAAGAAGCCGATGCCGCCTGTTATGCCGCCAAGGAAAAAGGCCGCAATCGGGTACATATATTCAGTCCGGACGACGAAGAACTCACGCTGCGCCAAGGCGAAATGCAATGGGTGGAAAAAATCCGCCAGGGAATCGAGCGAGACCGCTTCCAGCTATTCGGTCAACTAATCGTACCGATAGCCGCCAATCGTGGCGGTCTGCATTTCGAAACCTTAATCCGCTACCGAGACGATCAAGATAAGGTGATTCCGCCTGGCGCCTTTTTACCTGCCGCGGAGCGCTACAATATGGCTTCGCCGTTAGACCGTTGGGTAATCTCCCGTTTGTTCCAGCACTTGGCAACGACGCCCGGCTTCCTGGAACGGCTGGAAATGTGCTCGGTCAATCTGTCCGGTTTGTCGCTGTCGGACCAAGCCATGCTGGGCTTTATCGATCAGCAATTCCGCAAATGGCAGATACCCACCCATAAAATTTGCTTCGAAATCACCGAAACAGCGGCTATCAGCAATCTTTCCTATGCACGGCAATTTATCGATTCGCTACGCCAAAAGGGCTGCTCGTTCTCCCTGGATGATTTTGGCAGTGGCCTATCGTCTTTTGCTTACCTAAAGAACCTACCGGTAGATTATTTAAAGATAGACGGGCTATTCGTGAAAGACATAATGGATGATCGGGTGGATTTGACTATGGTTAAAGCGATCAACGAGGTCGCCCATGTGATGGGCAAAAAGACCATCGCCGAATTTGTAGAAACCCAAAAAATTTTCGATCTCCTACAAACCTTGGGTGTGAATTATGCGCAAGGCTACGGTATTGCCAAACCGGTGCCCCTGCGGGAATTATGAGAAATACTATGTTGAAAACAGTTAAGAAACGGCTTTTCAAACACTCTCTACTCCTCAGCCTTCTTGGCCAACAGGTATATGCCGAACAAACCGTCAACGATTTTCTGGATTTATCGCCAGCGGAATTAGCCAATATTTCAGTGAGTATTGCCTCGGGTACCGCCAAATCGGTATCGCAATCGGCAGCGGTGACCACCGTTATCACCGCCGAGCAAATTGCCACGATGGGCGCTACCGATCTGCACGAGGTGCTGGAAACCGTACCTGGCATGCATGTTACGATCCAACCGGTGACTAACGACTATAGTTACACGATGCGCGGCATGCGGAACGAAACCAATGCCGAGGTGTTGCTGATGCTTAACGGCACACGTTTCTCGGTGCCTTATCAGGGCACGCATATGGCGGGAATGATTATTCCCGTCGAAAATATTCAACGCGTTGAGGTGATTCGCGGGCCGGGCTCCGCGCTTTACGGCGCCGACGCCTTCGCCGGGGTGATTAATATCGTCACCAAAAAGGCAGCCGATATTGATGGTGTCACGATCGGCGCACGCGGCGGCAATGCCGATACTAAAAGCGCTTGGGGCCAATACGGCGGTAAATGGCAAGGCTGGGATGTGGCGGGTAGCCTGCAATATAGCCATAACGGGGTCGATCCGGATCGAATCATCGCTGCCGACGCGCAAACCCAAGTCGACCAAACGTTGGGTACCAATATATCCTTGGCTCCCGGCCCCATGCAAACCCAAAACGAACGCTGGAACGGCCATCTCAGTTTACAGCGCAAGCATTGGGATTTGGGGTTTTGGGCTTTTAACGAGGGCGGATACGGTTTTCGCTCCGGCACCTTCGGCGCGCTGGATAATAAAGGCAGGGGGAATGGCTCCAACTATCTGGCTGATGTGCGTTACTCGACCGAGGATGAGTTAGAGAACTGGGAACTGCAAGCCCACGCCAGCTTTCTGCATACTGACGTCTCAGCCGATATATACGGTTTTCCAGCCGGTGCAATATTACCAATCGGCGCGGACGGTAATATCACCGAGCAGTTGGCATCGACTAGGGGCTTGGTGCTATTTCCGGAGGGGCTACGCTTTGTCGCCGGCTTTAAAAACACCGTACCCAGTTTTGAACTCACTAGCATTTATAAAGGTTTTTCCGATCATTTGATCCGCATGATCGCCGGCTTCCGCTATGAGGAGATGAACACTCAGGAAGCGCGCAATTACGGCGTAGGCGTTATCAACGGCACCCGGTTATCTGCATTTCCCGCCATCAACCTTGCCGGCGGCTTACAAGATTTAACCGGGACCCCTCTTACATTTATTGACGACCATCATCGCGACATCTGGTCCGCGGCGATACAAGACGAATGGCAATTTGCCAAAGACTGGCACCTGACCACCGGTTTGCGCTTTGACCACTATTCCGACTTTGGTGGCACATTGAACCCCCGCGCAGCGCTGGTTTGGAACATCAATTCTGAATTGACTACTAAATTGCTCTACGGCCAGGCTTACCGAGCACCAAGCTTTGTAGAACAATATCAGCAAAACAGTCCGCTTTTCCTTGGTAACCCGACTTTGAGCCCGGAAACCATCTCAACTACCGAACTGGCATTCGATTATCGTCCGACGAAGAATCTGAGAACCGCGTTGAATTTGTACCATTATGAGATCCGCGATTTGATTAGCGGCCCGATTTCTGGCGCACGCACGCTAACCGAGCGTAACACGTCAGGCCAAGACGGCTATGGCAGCGAGTTTGAATGGGATTGGAAATTTCACTCCGATTGGAATCTACGTGGTAACTATGCATGGCAATTTGCCCGCAACGAATCTACTCACACCCGAGTTAGCAACGTCCCAGAACATCATGTTTACACCGCACTCGCCTGGAATTTTATGCCGAAATGGCAGATTCAAACCCAAATCAACTGGATAGGTCACCGCCTTAGCAGCCCGGAAGATACGAGAGTTTTAAAAGATTATGAAACAATCGATTTGACTTTAAACGCTAAAAAACTGATGGGCTATCTGGATCTGACTGCATCCGCTCGGAACTTGTTCGATAGCAATGGGAAGGAACCGGCTACGTCCAGTTATCCTTATAATCTGCCCGTCGCCGGACAAACTTTTTATTTCGAGGCCGGTTTACACTTTTAGCTAATTGCTTGCGCCGAATAATTTCGGTGAATAGCGTCCAGAAGGTAAGCAACGATCTTACGGCTCAACCAAGCCTCCCCCGCAGCCACGGCATGGATCATTCTATTGATATAGGCCGCCAGAGACAGGCTATTTTGATAACCCTTGGCTCCCGCTAGTATGCAGTGCAGAATTTGCTCTTCATGTAAGTCATCGCCGATGATCACGATATTACTGGTAGGACAGGCAGCCAATAATAAGTTGGTATAGTCCGCTGTTTGGCTACCGCGCAACGCAAAATTCAGCAAAATGATATTGGGTTGCAGTTGTTCGGCAGCATTAAGAGCCTGAATCTCATCCGAATAAAAAGCAACATCCGCTTCCGCCATCAGCATCAGTGGCTGGATTTGGCCGATGTTATCGATTACTTGTATTTTCATGATAAATCTTGCTGTCTGTTAGCGGAATGGCTTGCAACTTTAGCCTCCGGAACTAATTTGTTAGATTCCTACGGCATTGCCCCTGACTATTGAATTCAGTTGGTAACATCGATAAATCCGTGTAATCCACGCTTGGAATCGACTGCCAGCCAACGCCGTAAGTATTGCAGCTCTTCGGTAGATTGCAATTCTTCAAGGCTTTTTTTATTTTTCAACAATCTGAACGCGGCGGAAAGCACTTTGTAATTCTCACCTACTATACCGGCTCGCCGTAAGCCCACTATGTTGAGCCGATAATGCTTCGCGGGCCGGCCACCTATCAACATAAACGGGATTACATCCATATTAATCCCAGTAGTGCCTTGCACGATGGCGTAAGCGCCGATCCGGCAAAATTGATGAACGACTACCGCCCCGCCCATAAACACGTTATGACCCACCTCTACATGGCCACCAATCGCCACATTATTGGCAAAAATAGTTTTGTCACCAACCGAGCAATCATGGGCAACGTGGCTGTTGTTCATGAAATAGCAACCTGACCCGATCCTGGTAGCGCTGCCAACTACTGTAGCCCTGTGCGCAGTAAATCCTTCCCGAAATACGTTATCGTCGCCAATCTCCAGCCACGACTCCGTTTGGGCATCAAAACCCAAATCCTGCGGTAAACCGCCCAGTACAGCGTGCGGGTGTAGCACATTACCGTTACCCATTTTGACGTGTGCATGCACTACGGCATGCGCACCTATTAGACTATTCGCGCCAATCACCGCGCCCGCCTCTATCACCGCAAACGGCCCAACGCTGACATTTTCTCCAAGTATGGCGCCGGTTTCGATAAAAGCGGTGGGATGAATCGATGTAGTCATGGTTAGCCTCTTGGATGATGTTGGGTGTGTAACGCTTTCAAGCGCTGCTGGGCAATATGCGTATAAATTTGGGTAGTGGATAAATCCGAGTGACCGAGCAATAGCTGCACGACTCTGAGGTCAGCACCATGATTCAACAAATGCGTGGCAAACGCATGACGCAGCGTATGCGGCGACAAATGTTTTTCGATGCCGGCCAGCGCGGCATAGCGTTTGATAATGTGCCAAAAAGCCTGTCTGGTCATAGAAGAGCCCCTGCTGGTAACAAACAAATAGTCGCTTTGTCTATTTCCCAGGATTGCTTGTCTGGCAGTATTCAGATAACGTTCTGCCCAATCCATGGCTTCTTCACCAACCGGCACCAGGCGCTCCTTATCGCCTTTGCCGACGATGCGCACACAACCTTGCCGGAAATTGATTTGGCTAAACTTGAGTTCGACTAACTCGGACACCCGCAGCCCTGTGGCGTAAAGCATTTCAAGCATCGTTCTATCCCTGAAACCCAACTTGTCGGTAACTTCCGGAGCATTTAACAATAATTCGACATCGGTTTCTGACAATGAATCAGGCAACGTGCGGCCAAGCTGTGGCGCGTCTATCAATTGGGTAGGATCGATATTAATCTTACCTTCGCGCAGCAAATAACCGTAAAAGCGCCGCAAACAAGACACAATTCTGGCCGACGAACGGCTGCTTATACCTTGTTGCTGTCGGTGAGCCAAAAAGCTCTTGATCGTCGTGTCGTCAACGGTCGCTATATCCTTATCCTTCAGCCACTTCGCAAACAATTTTAGATCGCTACCGTAAGCCGATAGCGTATTGTCGCTTAATCCAAATTCCAGCCACAATGCGTTTAAGAAAGACTCTATGGTCTGCGCCGAATTCATTCGCCGGCCAATCCCAAACCACGCTCGTACTCAAGTAAACGGTGTTTAAGCGCGACAAACTCGCCGTCAGCCTGCCCCATAAAACCGCCGATACCATGCTTTGCCACCACCCGATGACACGGGATAATTCCGGCATAAGGATTATTGCGGCAAGCCCCCGCTATTGCTCTAGGTCCTGAACCCAGCTTCTCCGCCAATCCCGAGTATGTTTCCACTTGCCCGACAGGAATAGCCAATAACGCACTCCAAACCGCTTTACCGTATGCGCTACCCTGACTTAGCAAGTGGACATACAGTTCATTTTGCATCGGGTTTAACAGATAACTTTGCACGCGAACAGCCTGCGGTGACAAAGTCTTAGTTAACTCCCCCCCAACGTGCCAAGATGCATCCGTAATGATTTCACCAGCCATGGTTAATCTTAATTCCGCATCGAGTATTGGCACGGCGAGCTGAGACTCTTCACCATCCGCAACAGTTTGCCAAACGATATGTAAAGGCATCACTTATCTCTTGCTCTCGGCAAAAAAAAAGGCAGCTAAGCAGGCCGCCTTTTCTCATTACCTGATTCGATATAAACGAACCAGATTGCAACGTATTAAGAAAGTTTCTCTTTGATACGTGCGGCTTTACCAGCCAAGTCGCGCAGGTAGTAAAGTTTAGCGCGGCGAACGTCACCGCGACGTTTTACTTCGATGCTGCCAACCGATGGGCTGTGGGTTTGGAAAACACGCTCAACACCAACGCCATGCGAAATTTTTCTGACGGTAAATGCTGAATTCAAACCGCGATTACGTTTAGCAATCACGATGCCTTCAAAAGCCTGTAATCTTTCCCGAGTGCCTTCAGTTACTCTAACTTGCACCACGACAGTGTCGCCAGGTCCGAATTCCGGTACGTCTTTTTTCAGCTGTTCAGCTTCCAATTCTTCAATAATTTTACTCATAACCACACCCTATTAAACAACTTCAGTTCTAAATTCTTTCAGCAAAGCGTCCTGCTCTGCGCTTAATGTTACTTTTCCCAGCATATCCGGGCGCCTGATCCAAGTCCGTCCCAACGCTTGCTTCATACGCCACCGTTTGATGTCGGCATGATTTCCACCGAGTAGCACATCCGGCACATCGCCAATATCGCTACGCTCGGGCCGCGTATAATGCGGGCAATCCAACAAACCATCAAAATGCGAATCTTGTTTAGCAGATTCTTCGTCGCCCAGTACACCAGGAATTAACCTGGTAACCGCGTCGATTACTATCAAGGCTGCCAACTCGCCGCCACTGATCACGTAATCCCCCAGCGACCATTCCTCGTCGCAAGCATGCTGGATAAATCGCTCGTCTATACCTTCATAACGCCCGGATACCAGAATCAATTGATCGCAGCAACTTGCATCCAACAACAGCCCCTGAGTAAGCAATCGCCCCTGTGGACTCAAGCAAATCACCTTACTGCTAGCCAAGGCATTATGTTGTTTGGCTGCAGCTAACGTGTCGAGCAAAGGTTGGCATTTCATTACCATGCCCGGCCCGCCGCCATAAGGCCTGTCATCCACTGTCCGATGTTTATCGTGTGTGTAATCACGAGGATTCCAAACGGATAGATCAACCAAGCCTCGCTCAATTGCTCTGCCGGTTACCCCGTAAGCAGCAGCATCAGATACCATGTCAGGAAAGAGACTGATAACATCGAAACGCATACCTTGAGTTAAAAGTCGGGATCCCAATCGACGATAATGATGCCATCGTCAAGATCGATTTTTAAAATGGTACTCTGCTGCAAAAACGGAATCAGGCGCTCTACCTCGCCATCTACTACTACCAGCACGTCATTAGCACCGGTCTCCAGCAGATGATCAACCTTACCTAGCTTGCAACCTTGTTGGTTACATACTTCCAACCCTATCAGATCGGCCCAGTAATATTCGCCATCGTCTGCTTTAGGTAGTTGTTGCTTGCGTATAAGAATATCCGCCCCCATCAACTCAGCGGCACTATCTCTATCGCTAATGCCTTGCAATTCTGCGACAACCAAGTTGCCTTGACGCCTACCACCAAGCAATTTAACTTCTTGTAGCCTGCTGTTTTTCTGGAGAATCCACGGCGAATACTGCAATATATTTTCCCGGGGATCGGTGAAAGAGTAGACTTTTACCCATCCTTTTACACCAAAAACGCCGGACACTTGGCCGACGTTCAAAAACTCCCCTGCTGGCAAAACTAAACTTAAGCGGCTGCTTTATCGGCGTCTTTAATCAATCTAGCGACGCGATCAGTCGGCTGCGCGCCATTGGATTTCCAGTATTGGACGCGCTCGCTATCCAATACCAATCTTTGCTCACCACCGCGAGCTAAAGGATTGAAAAAACCTACGCGCTCAATGTAACGACCATCGCGACTGCTTCTGCTGTCGGTAACAACAACATGATAGAAAGGACGATTCTTAGCGCCGCCTCTGGACAAACGAATGCTTACCATTTGGATACCTTAAATAACATTGAATCAAAAAACTTAATCAAACTATTCTACGCGATTTTTACAATAAGTGAAGGACAAATTACGACAATCACATTCTCATGCCGCGCATATTGCTCTTCAAACCGCGCATCATGTTAGCGATATTACCTTTGCTGAATTTTTTCATCATCTTTTCCATCATTTGATGCTGCTTCAACACACGATTTACAGCTTGCAAGTCCAAGCCGCAACCATCGGCGATACGTTGCTTACGCCCACCCTTAATTAGATCGGGAAAACGCCGTTCTTGCTTGGTCATTGAGTTGATTACGGCAATCTGATGCGCCAAATCCTTGTCGTTGACTTTATCCTTAATGTCTTTGGGCACGCCACTCATACCCGGCAGCTTATCCATCATAGCGCCAAGTCCACCCATATTCTGCATTTGTTCAAGCTGCTCTTTGAGGTCGTTCAAATCGAAGCTTTTGCCTTTTTGCAGCTTTTTGGCTAATTGTTCGGCCTTTTTCTTGTCGACATTTTGCTCGATATTCTCAATCAGCGACAACATGTCGCCCATACCGAGAATACGCGAAGCCAACCGATCGGGATAGAAAGGCTCTAAGGCATCGGTTTTTTCGCCGACACCGATAAATTTAATCGGCTTACCGGTTACATGTCGAATGGAAAGCGCAGCTCCACCACGCGCGTCGCCGTCGGCCTTGGTCAGAATTACACCGGTCAAGGGCAAGGCATCATGAAAAGCCTTAGCAGTGTTCGCAGCATCTTGACCCGTCATGCTATCAACCACAAATAAGGTCTCGATCGGCTTGATCGCGGCATGCAAAGCCTTGATCTCTGCCATCATCTCGTCATCGACATGCAAACGCCCGGCGGTATCGACAATTACCACATCTAAAAATTGACGCTTTGCCGCATCTATAGCTCTGTTAACAATGTCGACCGGATTTTCGCTGGCATCGCTTTCGAAAAACTTTAAACCAACATCGGCAGCCAATGTCTCCAATTGTTTAATCGCTGCCGGACGATAAACGTCGACACTCACCACCCCAACTTTTTTCTTTTTCTTTTCTTTTAGATGGCGGCCTAATTTTGCCACCGTAGTCGTTTTACCCGCCCCCTGAAGACCTGCCATCAATACGATTGCCGGCGGATTGGTCCGCAGATTCAGCTCTTCGTTAGCCGAACCCATCACTTTAACCAGTTCGGACTGCACCACCTTGATCATTGCCTGGCCTGGCGTCAAACTGGTTTGCACTTCCTGACCCAACGCGCGCTGAGTAACTTGATCGATAAAATCGGTCACTACCGGCAAAGCAACATCGGCTTCCAGCAAAGCCATTCTTACTTCGCGCATGGTGTCCTGGATATTGCTCTCGGTCAGACGACCTTGGCCTTTAATTTTTTTTAGTGTGCCACTGAGGCGATCAGATAAATTATCAAACATAGCTGCGTCTTTATTTTTCTAGGGTTCCGGCGGATGTCTGCCAACACAAACGGATTACAACAATTGGTCTGCTTAGTTTAACATAACCGTATCGCAACACCTTTTGATTATTCCCCTGCCATCGCCATGTACACCACACCCGTCGGTCTATTTTCGATATTAAGCTATGCGATTGCCGCGACATTGATCGTTAAAGAAATCTTTGGCGCCAAACAGCACCGGCTATCCATGCAACTAGCTTGGCTTGGCGCAGGCTTGCATAGCGCCTACACCGTTTTGAATGTACAACACCATGACGGATTCAACTTTAGTTTTTTCAGTACCGCATCGCTGGCAGGCTTGGTTATTTGCCTTCTGCTGTTAATTGCCTCGCTGGACAAACCAGTGGCAAAACTTGGCGTGTTGATTTTTCCTGTCGCAGCAGCAATGCTGGCTTTAGATATTCATTACCCAGCTACGCCGCGCCTGCTTGTGAACCACAATTGGCAGATGAGCACTCACATACTGACATCGATATTGGCATTCAGCCTATTAAATATCGCTGCCTTACAAGCCATTTTATTGGCCGTTCAAGATCAACAATTACGCCATCGCCACCCCAAACGCTTTATGTTGGCTTTACCACCTTTACAGGCGATGGAATCACTGTTATTTCAAATGATTGCAACGGGATTACTGTTTTTGACCGCCTCCTTGGTCACCGGCTTCTTTTTCGTCGAGGATTTATTTGCGCAGCATTTGGTTCATAAAACCGTACTATCGATTCTGGCCTGGATAATTTTTTCCGCACTACTGTTCGGCAGGATTCGCTATGGCTGGCGCGGACAAAGCGCAATTCAGTGGACCCTCATAGGCTTTACTTCATTACTACTAGCCTATTTCGGCAGTAAATTGGTTTTGGAATTGATATTGAAAAAAGTTTGACCCTTTAAAATCATAGCGCAAGACTACGAGACACCATATCCGCAGCTAAAATCCAGCGGAAACCAACGCAGCCTTCATGGTCACGGCAACTTCAAGACCAGGTTTTTGAGTCAAAATGTAATCCAGCATCATGATAGCCGCATCATAGATTCCTTGCTCCGTATACAAGTTAGCCAATTTTATTTGCGCCAACGTATCGCTGGGAAATTGGCCGATGTAATTATTGTAGGCGTCTATCGCGACCATCACATCGCCATGCAGCCTTTGCATTTCCGCATACAAGGGCAAGTAGAAGGGATTCAATTGCGACAAACACTGTAACGCTAAATTGGCGGTATGAGCGTCATCGCTATCGATACCGATATCTGCAATTCTAATCAGGGCCTGCTCGACCAACACACCACCACCGTCAACAATTTGTCGATAAGCATCCAGAGCCTGAGCCGATGCGTGTTGCAATTCGGCCAAGTAGCCAGTAATCAGATTGCGATACGGCTCAACCGCCTGCTGATCCTGATGTTTACTCAAACTGACCAGCAAATCACTCAATTCTTCGATTTTTTTATGCTTGAATAACAAGCCAGCCCTTTGCTTCAGACTTGAAAGATTTCCCTGGCTTTTGGCCTTGGCAAAATGCCGAGTATTTTTATCATGCACAATATCTAAGAAGCGTTTTTCAAAATCGGCAAATTGAGCCTGAACATCTAACGGCACCTCAGCGGCAGCAGTCTTCCACAATCTTACGCGCCCAAAACTTCTGTCTTTTTGATATTGCTCTATTACCAAACCAAAATTCGGTACATCCGCATATTCCTGCTGCCTAGCCTTAACTCTTTCGACAGCGTCATCCAACAAACACATCAATTTCGCCGCGCCTTCCTGATAGGCGTCATAGAAAACATTGCCAAGTTGCTTGGCTTCTTCAGCACTCCATGCTTCATCGTTAAATGCCTTAGTCAACTTGATAAAACTTCTGATACCAAAGCTTTTCACCAACTTGCTGTAATGCCTATGTTCTCGCTTAAACTTCTTCTCGATCTGATCCAGTCTTTTTTTATCCTTATAGTTTTCAATGACTCCATCAGCACTATACATCTCGTCATTGACACGGCGCGCATTCTCCGCCAGACGGGCAATTCCTTTGATCTGAAATTGGGCACGCCCCAATTCATCAAGAATTTGTTTATGATATTTACTATGTTCGGTGGATTCGCTAACCCGCTCGACTACGATTTCAGCCACATTAATGGAGCCATCCCCAAATTCGATTTCGGATATGGGTGAATACTCGATATTGTCGACCTTGGCAGAACCGCCGGAAATATTGAAAATCCGACATCCCATGCCCGACAACTGTTTCGCCTGGAAATTCAGCGAGAGAATGGCTTGGGCAAAGTCACAACTAGTAGGCGCCATAAATCCGGCATTTGTCTCTACTTGCAACGATGTCAAATTAAAGCGTGGCCCGGCCAGTTGCTCGTCGCTACCGGTGGCGTGAGTAAAGCCTTCCTTGGTAAAGCACAAGTCTACGCCGGCGAGCACCATTCTTTTGAAGCCAAAATGATAGGCCACGCTCAACGCTGTATTGGTCACGGTGGGCCCAGCACTGCCAATATTCGCTACGTTTAGTGGTGACGGCCAAGGCAGTCGCGGACCAAGATAAAGCCCAAGGCCATGCCATTGATTAACTAATGTTGGGACGGTGTGGTAGGAATATACAAAAATAGGCTTGCTGCTGAACTCGAGCATTTCCTTGCTAATATCAAAGCTCAGATCAGTCGGATCCACCGAAAACACAAAATCCGGCTCGACATTGGCTTGTAATAACTGGCGAGAAATTCTGGAAACAGCAAAAACCACAACTTCGTTGCGATGCAATCTAAGCCATGGCAAAACCTCGTCAAGCGAGGGACCACCCGCCAAGATTAACACCGTCTTATCGACAAAGGCCTTTTCAAGCAATTTTGCCGGCCTTTGGTTATCGGCTAAGTTAATAATCTGTCTGGCAATAAACGCCTCGCTACCCAGCTCGACACTAATTTGCCAATACAGTTGCGACAGTACTTCCGTGACATGCCAACTTAACTCTGCATACTCCTCTATATAATCGTCTTGCGCACAAATTGCGTTGTAGGATCGTACTGCGTTGATATATAGATAATCGTTTATTTTGAAACTTTTAATAGCCTCCGGCCATTGTTCCAAACTGATACACAGAATTCTCTCATCCAATCCATCAAGCAATTGGTTGCATTTTAACCCCTGTAACACGCCTTCCGGTTCAACGAAGATATAGCGCGTACCCTTAGGTAAAAACTTAGTTTGCAAGTATTTTGGCAGTAACCCGGAATCCGTGCCGATAACCACATTAAGCGTATCTTCAGCAAACAGATCCTTACCAAACTTCGCATCAAACAACGCTTCAGCACTAACTTTATCGAAGCTGTTTCTATTTACGTTGAAAAAATATTTTTCACCAAAGTTGTTTACGCGTATTGGCCCTAAATCATATTGTCTCACCTGATCAAGTTCATCAACCATTTGCTACTTCTTGACTAAAGTTTACGGAATCTCGCTAGCTACGCATCAGCTTAGCATTCCTATATTCAAATGCACCGTGAATTCAGACTAAATACTGCGGCTGCTTTTATTTCAATAGCTGCAATACGCCTTGGGTTACTTGATTAGCCTGAGCCAACATCGCTGTACCCGCCTGCTGCAGAATCTGACTGCGGCTTAAATTTGCTGTTTCGGCAGCGAAATCGGCATCCATAATCCGCGAACGCGCCGAGCTTTGATTTTCAATGGAAGACTGTAAGTTAGAGATAGTGGTCATAAATCGATTTTGTATCGCACCTAAATTCGAGCGGAACGTATCTATCCGTTTTATGGCGGTATCAATAGCAGATATTGCTGACCGTACTTTAGCAGAAGCTGCTCCAGATCCAATAGAGTAACCAGCCGCACCAAAAAGTGCGCTTAGACTTGTAACTTTTATCAAGTCTGAAACCGTAACAGAAACTTGGTTGTCTGCTGCAGTATTCGCACCCACTTGAAAATTCGCACCTATTAACGAGCCGTTTAAGATTTTTTTCCCGTTGAATTCGGTATTTTGAATAATCCTTTTCACTTCAGACCCCAATTGCCTGAATTCAGTCTGTAGTTTATCTCTGTCACTACCACTTACAGCGGCCCTGTTAGCGGCTTGCACAGCCAAGTCACGCATCCGTTGCAATGTCTCAGTTATTGTACCCATCCCAGCTTCCGCTGTTTGCGCCATGGAGATACCGTCGTTGGCATTCCGCATGGCAACAGTCATACCGCGAATTTGCGACGTCATCCGGTCGGCAATCGCCAAACCGGCGGCATCGTCTTTAGCACTGTTGACTCTGAGACCTGATGATAAGCGCTCCATAGACATTTGCAGACTATCGTTAGTCCGCGTCAGAAACTTCTGACTATTCAGTGACGCGATGTTTGTATTGATGACCATTGATGATGGCATGATCGTTCTCCCGGTTGATACTAAATGGAATAGGCATTATTGCCGCCACTAAACATCAATCACTTTTCATGCCAATATATAAAAATCCCTTTTAAATTCAATAATTAAAAAAATAAAATGCTATTAATATCTTCAAACATGGCTGAAACACCCCAGATCAAAGGCCGTTTCGCCAATTTACCCGCCTTAAGACAATTAGAACGACATTTTTTTGACTCGCCCATCCGAAATCCGTTACCTAGAACAACCACATGCCGAACATCCTCAATAAAAGCAAAAAATATCGAATTAAATCAATAATATGCATGATTTTTTACATATTTTGAGAATCGTTAATTCAAGACACGAAAGGCTTAAAAAACGACGAGGAAAGCTGTAAGCTGAAATCAGACAGCAAATGAGGATCTAAGAAGAAGACAAAGGGGAGCGGCATTTCATTGCCGCCAAGACCACAATCAAGAATTGAAGGGATATATCGATACGCTGAACAGCGTGTTGTAACGGAATGATCTGGAAAGAACGAGGATGGGGCTGAATCAGATGGCTTAGTAACTATTATAAGCCTGCATTGCCTTGCGACCGCGATCCAAGACCGATTGCTGGGCGGCCGAGAGCGACTTTTGCTCTTCGATATAAGAAATAAAAACCGCATCCTGCTCAAGCATCAACTGAGCTACTTGCTTGATAAGTAGTTTTTTATGCTCTGGCAAGGACGCTACGCCCGCAAAAAACTGTTCTAAACAAACTTGCCTTTTATCCAATATATCAGCCAGATTCTCCCATTCCGCCTTTAGTATGCACTCTTGGATATTGTCGGCAAAACCTTGTAACTGCTGTCGCCACTCCAAGAAATTAGGATCCGGGAAATCGAGAGACATCAGGCAATCGCATCCCAGGCTTCTTTAACATCTTTCATCAACACAGTTACCTCATTTAGTATGTCTTCGCTGTTTTCACTGCTTGCCTGTAACAGCCGAAAGTTGATGTAATCGTACAATTGGCGGAGATTGACAGCAATTTCGCCACCCTGCTCTAAGTCCAGCACCTCGTTCAGACCACCGACTATGCCAATTGCTTTAGATATATAGATACTTTTCGCTTCCATATCCCCGTGAGTAATTGCACCTTTAGCAGAATTGATTCGAGCCAAAAACCCTTCCATCAACATTTGAATCAGCCGATGGGGAGATTCCTCGCCAAAATTGCTGGAGGTATGAACCTCAGCGTATTGTCTAGCGCCTTTTCTATGAGCATCAACGTACATGGGAAAACCTCTTCATTACAATTTGCTGATCCAGTTACTTAGAAAAGAACCGGTTGACTTAAATTTACCTACATTGACGTCCATGGCAGTGAATTGCTTTTGCAAAGTCTTTTGCAAATTATCCAGCCTCACCTGCACGTCGGCTTTACGGCTATCCAAGGCTGACAATTGTTTTTTCAGCGATGTTTGCTGACTATCCAACGGCCCACCTGATTGCAATACGTTATCCAATTTTGAATAAAGCCGAGTCGCTACGCCATCAGCCGACGAAAACACGTCACTTACAGATTGTAAACTGGCACTCAATGCGGTGTTAAGCTGCGTGCTATCCAATGACATCACGCCATCTTTATCTATTTTTATGCCGATCATGGCTAGCGAGTTATAGCTGCCGGTTGCTGAAGAAACCGGATTTGCCGAATCCTGCCTGACTTGAGAAGTCACGTAACGCAGGGTAGCATCGCCGATTAACGCACCATTTCCGGAACTGCTACCGCCAGTACCTCCACCATATTTGCCCAAATCTTTGGAAGTGGTATGTAACTTGTTGTACGCAGTTACGAAACTTGTCAGCGTTTTATTGACAGCCTCATTGTCCAAACTAACATCGACGTTTACTTTGGTACCCACTTGAGCAGATTTCAAATCTAGGGTCAGACCTTGAATGACATCGGTTATGGAATTGGTGCTTCGCGTCGCGGTTTGACCATCGACTTTGATAATGGCGTCGGTAGCCGCTGTCTGAGCACTCAAATTAGAAGAAAAAATTTGTGACAATCCTGACGTATCGGCGTTGTTACCATCGTCATCGCTACCTGTCACAGTAAATGCGTTGGCGAGTCCTGAGTTTTTGGCTGTTAGGACTAACTTGGAAATCGTACCGGTGCCAGTCGAGTTATCGACGTTAACGATACTTGCGGTAACGGAGGTATTGCCGGAAGCGTTGTTGATAGCATCCCTAATCCCCAACAACGTGTTATTACCCGAAGCGACCGTCACGTTGAACGAAGCTCCTGCGGTGGTTGCGATAGTCAAAGACCCAGTCCCAATGGTGGCAGCTGAGTTGGCAAACTCACCCGAAATAGATTTTTGCGCCTTTGCCAACTGGGTGACTTCCACGGCATAAGACCCCGCTACCGATCCTGCGCCCGCCACGACTTTTAGGATAGATTCGTCGGCAGATGCGGCTTTATGCGTTTTAAACAGATTCGCATCTTTAAGTTTACTTACGACCGCCTGAAAATCGGACAACGCGCTTTTCAAGGTCCCCAACCCACTCAAGCGCGTATTCGTTGTGTCTTGTTGCCGCTGTATCGCATTCAGTGCCGGCTGACCTTCAGCTGTCACCAATTGCGTCACCAGGGTGCCAATATCGATACCGCTACCAATACCCGTCGACGAAACTATGCTCATGACACTCTCCTCATCCGACTCACTTACTAAGCACGATCCTGAATCATAGAGCCTTGTTGGCCATCCAACTCCTGCATTCTTCTGATAAACGCCAGCATTTCTTCAGACGGAATTTGCCGCACGACATCACCGGTTTCACTATCAACGACTTTCACCACTAACTCCTTGGTTGAATCATCTACTTTGAATTGGAGATTACGGTTAACCGATTGAAGCAACGAATTTCCCTTATCCGCCGCTTTTTTTACCGAATCGAAAGAAGGCTTAACTTCGTTCTGTTTGTCCTGATCTTGGTTCGAAACTGCAGAGGACACAGTCGAGTCATTTTGCAACGCGGAAATACCAGGGTTACGCTTTTCAGCATCGACCCTGGCTCCCGCAAATGATTTTTCATCCGTTTGCTTATCAGCTTTAGCAACAGTCACGGGAGATAGCTTTAATACATTTGAAATCTCACTGTTCATGACATTCACCTTATGCTTTTCGTATTAAACGGGGGGTTACGGACCGTAACCCCCTATCAAAACTACCTTAGCAAACTCAACACGGATTGACCGGACTGATTAGCCTGAGCCAGCATCGCTGTACCGGCTTGTTGCAATATTTGCGTTTTGCTCAAATTGGATGTCTCTGTGGCAAAATCGGTATCCAAGATACGGGATCTAGCGGCGCTTTGGTTTTCTATCGAAGACTGCAGGTTGGCTACAGTAGTAGTGAACCTGTTTTGAATAGCACCCAAAGTTGACCTGAAAGTATCGATCTTTTTGATCGCACTATCAATAGCTGAAATTGCCGATCTAACTTTGGCGGAAGCCGCACCCGAACCGATCGAATATCCCGCAGCGCCAAACAAGGCACTAAGACTGTTAACTTTTTCCAAGTTCGAAACAGTAACAGAAACTTGGTTGTCTGTCGTGGTATTGGCACCTACTTGGAAGTTAGCACCCGCCAATGAGCCGTTCAAGATTTTTTTACCGTTAAATTCGGTGTTCTGAATAATCCTTTTGATCTCAAGACCCAGCTGTTTAAATTCGGTTTGCAGTTTGTCCCGGTCGGAACCACTTACCGCCGCCCTGTTGGCCGCTTGAACCGCAAGGTCACGCATACGTTGCAACGTATCGGTAATAGCTCCCATACCGGATTCAGCTGTTTGCGCCATCGAAATACCGTCGTTGGCGTTTCTCACTGCTACGGTCATACCGCGAATTTGCGATGTCATTTTATCGCTGATGGCTAAACCTGCCGCGTCGTCTTTTGCAGAGTTAATCCGCAAACCAGAAGACAAGCGCTCCATTGATGTCGCCAGTGAATCGTTGGTTTTATTCAAAAAACGTTGACTGTTCAACGATCCGACGTTTGTGTTGATTACCATTGCCATGA
Source organism: Methylomonas fluvii (assembly GCF_014850975.1). GTDB lineage: Bacteria > Pseudomonadota > Gammaproteobacteria > Methylococcales > Methylomonadaceae > Methylomonas > Methylomonas fluvii. The sequence goes on from NZ_JACXST010000002.1 coordinate 1,474,630, forward strand.
TGTTACCCTCCAAATTTCGAGAACGTTCAGCGCTTCGAAGATTTTGTGTTGTGTTGAATTAAAAAGATTTGTTTCAAACTCGAATGATGTATCGGCCCGGATTTGGAGAACTTTAACCCTCTAATTCAGAAATATTGGGCGAATTCGCCCTGTGCTCTTAGAAAATCGGCTTCGCGCCCTATGTCCAACCAATAGTCATTGACCGGAAACATAGAGACTATCTCGCCTGCAGCCACTTGTTGATTGAATAAGGTCGGCATATCCAGCTTTTTCTGCTTTGCGATGCTGTTGATCAAACTGTGATCCAGCACATAAATTCCCGCGTTGGCCAAGCAGCTTTGCACGGGCTTTTCTTCAATGCCGATGACTCTCTGCTGCTCCAATCTCACGACACCGTAGGGAATTTGATACTCGTATTGGCGTACGCACAAGGTAGCAATCGCTTGTTGTTCGTTGTGATACGCCAACAGCCTGGAAAAGTCGATCTGGGTCAGAATATCGCCGTTCATCACAATCAAGGGTACATCCGGCAAATTGTCCGGCATTAAACCGATTGCACCGGCAGTGCCCATTGGTTCGGTCTCATCGATATAGTCGATTTTAATTCCCCAACGCCCGCCATCACCAAAGTAGTCTTTGATTTGCTGCGCTCGGTAATGCACAGCTATATAAAATTGTCTAAATCCTGACTTAACAAAATTCTCAATGATGGTCTCCAGAATCGGCTTGCCGCCGATTTCTAACAGCGGCTTGGGGCATTCGTCCGTATAGGGCCGCAAACGCGTACCGAATCCACCCGCCATCAAAAACACCGGATTGGGGAATGCCGGCTGCTTATACAGCGCCTGCAGCGACTCCAGCCGCACCACCCTGCCTTGTTCATCGACAACCGGCAATTGGTAGAGATGATGACCTTCCATCACGGCGATCAACTGGGTCTTGCTGTCATTTAATGCGGCAACTTTCGGCCGCTTATTCATCACCTCAAAAACCGGGTGATCCAAAGACAACCCACGGATCAAAGCCCGGCGAATATCACCATCCGTCACCACACCCAGCAATTTTTCTTGGTCGTCCACGACCAAAGCAATCTGCAATGCGGCTCGATCAATCACCTCGATGGTCGCTCGCAACGTCGCTTCCGGACGAATCAATACCTGCTGCCAATGCTGTTTCATTTATCAATCCTGTTGCAAATCCTGTATGTGCGAACGCGGCGGATAGACAATCTGCTTGCAACCGACATCGCGCGTCACCACGCTGCCCGCACCAACCACACTGCCGGAACCGATACGTATGCCTTGAATGATGGTGGCACCAGTGCCGATGTGCACCTTATCGCCCAATTCCACCCCACCACTCAGCACCGCACCGGGCGCGATGTGCACATCGCGGCCAATGCGACAATCGTGCTCGACAATCGCCCCGCTATTAACTATGCAGTTTTCAGCAATTTCTGTGCCCGCCTGAATAATGACACCCGCCATGACCTGCACGCCCTCAGCCAGTTGCACATCGCCCGCCGCAAACGCGCGAGGATCAACCACCGTGTGAAACCGATAACCTTGCACCACACATCGTTGATACAAGTTCGCGCGCAAACCGGCATCGCCTGGCAGAGAGCCGATGCCATTGACTAACGCGACACCATCCGCTGCATAAGCGCGTATTACCGAGTCATCGCCCAGCACCCTGACCCCGAAATGCTCGCCGCCGGGCAGTCGGTGAGGATCGGTGATGCCCAGTATTTCAATATCCAACCGCCGTAACATGTCGAGCAGCACCCGCGCATGTCCGCCGCTTCCCAGCAAAATGACCGGCTTACTCATTCGATCAAGTCATCCACGTCATAACCACGACGACTGGCTTGGCCAAGCAATCGCCAATATTCCATCGGACTCAGGCCGGTTCCAGGCCGCTTGCTTGTCAAATTTTCGGCGCTAAATTTGTCGCCGGCGTTTATAGCAGCCGCAGCCATCAAACTTTTACGCGCAACCGTGCGATTTTGTAATTCCACTGCTTGCGGCGTCTTGCCGGGACGGCCCAGCGCCTGTTCGACGGCGCGAATATCCCGTACCATTTGCTTTAATTCAGCGGGCTCCAGTGACACTTGGTGATCCGGACCTTTTTGACTGCGATCCAAGGTGAAATGTTTTTCTATCAATATTGCCCCCCGCGCCACAGCGGCAATCGGCACGACCAGCCCTTCGGTGTGATCCGAATAACCGACCGGCAGGCAAAAAGCCTGCTGCAACACGTCCATCGCCCGCAAATTCACATCCTTCATCGGCGTCGGGTATTCGCTGGTGCAATGCAGCAAGGTGACTTTTTCATGTAAAACCGCTTGCCCGGTTTCCGAACTATAGGCTTGCTGAAATGCCGCCAAAGACGGTTGCTCCCCACCCAACAAGCCAAACGCCAAAACCCCCAACGCGGCTTCCACCTCACCTAGCGTAGCCATGCCGGTGGAGACAATGATGTCCTTGCCAGTTTGGGCATGGGCCAGTAAAAAAGGCCCGTTGGTAATCTCACCCGACGGAATTTTCAGTTTGCATAGACCAAGTTCGTCCACCAAAAATGCCAGACTATCGAAATCAAATGCGGTCGAAAGAAACTCGATACCTAGGCTTTGGCAATAGTCACGTAACTGAAAATGAAACTCGTATTTCAACTCCAGCTTGCGCAACATATCCAATTGGCTTTCGGCGGCGCCTGTCGTGTGTTTTTGATAGTCGGCCTTACTGGCAGACTGGGTGACCAATTTCTCGGCTTTAAAGGTCTGAAACTTCACCGCGTCGGCACCCGCCGCGACTGCGGCATCGACCAACTGCATCGCGGTTTGCAAGCTGCCGTTATGGTTGACACCCGCTTCAGCAATGATGAACACACTCATTCAAGCACCTCTAAATCGAAAAAACGCTTCTTAAGCAGCCCATTCATCGACGTCTGCTTCAGTAAATCTTTGATCTTCAGCGATGCGCCACCTCGACCGTAGGGATTTTCAACCTGCGCCAAAGTGTCGGTAAACACCCCGGAAAATACCGTGAGCAAGGCAGCCCGGATCGCATCGGCCTGCGGCTGGCAATGCAATACGCTATCCGCACAAATTCTTCCACGCTGGCGATCACCGATATTCACGGTGGCGACATGAAAAGCCGGCGCTTCTATAATCCCACTGGACGAATTGCCGACGACAGCATCGACCAACTTCAGGGTCGACAAATAACGCAGAGAACCCATGGATTTAAAGCTGGCTACTCGGCGGGAATGGCGTTGTCGATAATCCTCTATCATGCTGGCGATCACCCTGCCGTCGGCATCAGCGTTGGCATGGGTGAATATGATATGCACACCGTCAAACTCATCCAAAGCCCGCAGCAGCTGGGCAAACTGCTCAGCCGCCGTCGCCGCTTCCAACGTCACCGGATGAAAAGTCACCAACAGGTTGCGTGTCCCAAACTTGAAATCCAGCGCTTGTTCAAGCTCAGATTTATCCAGCAATGGCAACTTATAAACGCTGTCCAGTCCCGGTGCGCCAACGTTGAACACGCGATCCGGCTGCTCACCGAGTTGAATCACCCGCTGCCGGTAGATCTCAGTTGACGTGAAATGCAGGTGAGCCATTTTAGTGATGGCATGACGAATGGCATCATCCACCGCGCCTTCGGTCAGTTCGCCGCCGTGGATATGCGCGATGGGGAGGCGCAAGTTCATTGCAGCCTGCGCCGCCGCGAATATTTCGAAGCGATCACCCAGCACAACGACGATGTCCGGTTGTAAATCGTCTAAGGCATCAGCGAAACCGATCAAGCCCAAGCCCATGGCCTTGCTGATGCCCACCGGCGTATCCGACGATAGCAGCATTTCCACCTTGCGATTGATCGTGAAGCCGTCAGCGGCAATTTGCTGCCAGGTCAAACCGAACTCCGGCGACAAGTGCATGCCGGTCACAACCAACTGTAAGTCCAGGTCCGGGTCCGCTTGAATTTCCTTCAGTAGCCAATACAGCAGACCGTATTCGGCTCTGGAACCGGTGACAACGCAAATTTTGCGCGGCACGCCATTCATCACGAAACCACGCTACTGGGCACGTTGACCAGCCGCTCAGCCAGTTGGCGCGATTGCCGCAAGCCATCCCGTTGACAATGTTTGTACATCGGCAAATCAGACATCAGCTCCCACAGCGGCCGAGTCATCACACCGCGCGTATTGCTAAATTCCAGAAAGGTGTCGCGCTGCGTCAGGTCATCGAGCAACAAGGCGTTGAGCCAGTAATTGGCATGAGTTCCGGCAGGTTCTTCGACGAAGTGCGCGCCGCTGGCTTGCGCCCAATCAAGATAGCGTCGCGCCAATGCGCGTTTACGCTCGACAAAATCAGGCAGTTGCTCAAGCTGCGCCAAGCCCAAGGCGGCATTCAAATTCGGCATTCGGTAGTTGTAGCCAACTTGGTCGTGTTCGAATTTCCAGGCATGCGGCAGTTTGGCCGTGGTCGTCAAATGCTTAGCCCGGCGCGCCAGATCCGCGTCGTCGGTCAAAATCATGCCGCCGCCGCCGGTGGTGATGATTTTGTTGCCGTTGAAGCTGAGCACGCCAAGTTTGCCGAAAGTGCCGCAATGCCGGCCATTGAGCCGGCTACCCAACGCTTCCGCCGCGTCTTCCACCAACGGTATCCCATAGCCGTCGCATACGCGAATCAACCCAGCCAGATCGCAGGGATGGCCGAAGGTATGCATCGGCAGACAGGCGGCAATGCGCTTACCGCTGGTTTTGTTGTAAACGCCATCGTCTCGGTGCTCGCAAAATTGCTCTAAAAATCCAGCCAAAGCTGCCGGCGACAAACCCAGCGTCGATGCATCAACGTCCACAAACACCGGCTCTGCGCCGCAGTAATGAATCGCATTGCAGGTGGCGACAAAAGTCACAGCTTGAGTAATCACTTCTTCGCCGGGCTGAACGCCAGCCAGCAACAGGGCAATATGTAACGCAGCGGTGCCGTTGACGGTCGCTATCGCGTGTTTGGCCCCCGTGTATTCAGCGATTTTGGTTTCAAATTGGCTGACATAAGGCCCGACACTGGACACGAAAGTACTGTCGATCACATCCAGCAAATACTGCTTTTCGTTGCCGGCAAAGCGCGGTTCGTGCAAGGGGATGAATTGTTCGGTTTGATAGATTTCCCGGACCAAGCGGATAAAGCCGTCAAACATTGTAAATATCCGCTTTGTATCGTTTCAGATTATCCGGCTCGGTAAACCAGGCCACGGTTCGGCACAGACCTTCCTCTAAAGTCACTTCCGGCGCAAAACCGGTCAACGCCTTGATCTTGCTGTTATCGCACCACAAGCGGTTTACTTCGGACTTCTCCGGCCGCAGCCGTTGCTCGTCCACCAAAAACTCCACATCGCTAGCCATGATGTTTTTAATCAGGTTTAGCGTGTCGCCGACAGAAATTTCAAAGTTAGAACCGATATTCACGGTTTCGCCGATGGCTTGCTCCGCTTCGGCCAGGGCGATAAAACCCCGGCAGGTATCTTCCACATAATTGAAATCCCGGGTCGGCGAAACGTCGCCCAGTTGAATCTGTTTTTTACCGGTGGCAATCTGCGTGATGATGGTCGGAATCACTGCCCGTGCCGATTGCCGAGGGCCGTAGGTATTGAAGGGCCTGGCGATGGTAACAGGCAGATTAAAGGCATTGAAAAAACTCATCGCCATCGCATCGGCGGCAATTTTCGAAGCACTGTAGGGCGACTGCGGTTGCAGCGGATGCTTTTCGTCGATAGGCACGTATTGCGCTGTGCCATAAACCTCGCTGGTGGAGGTATGAATCAGACGTTTCACACCATTGTCCCTCGCCGCCTGACAAATATTTAAAGTGCCGCGAATGTTGGTATCGACATAGCTATCCGGCGCCTGATAAGAATACGGAATCGCGATCAGCGCTGCCAGATGAAACACCGTATCGCAGTCACGACTCGCAAGCCGGCAAAACTGCGGATCACGGACATCGCCGCAGATCACCTCAATCTGATTTTTACAGGCCGCCTCCTCCAGCCAACCCCAGTCATTGAAGGAGTTGTACTGCGCCAGCGCCCGCACCTGGAAGCCACGCGCTACCAACATTTCCACCAGATGCGAGCCGATAAAACCGTCCGCGCCGGTGACTAAAACTTTATTCATACCAGTCCTTGTTTAATGTACGCCTCAGCAATGGCCCAATCTTCTTCGGTATCTATGTCCAGACTTTGGATCGCATTCATCACCAGTGGCACCGTTTTTGGCGGGTAAAACGATTTGTGTTCCAGCAAATAATCGGTCTTGCATAAGTACATCGCTCCATTCGGTGTCAGCAATGGCTGGCTCTGCTGACGAGCAGCCTGGGTAGATTTGATTTTATCCAATGGCGACAAAAATCCTTCATCACAGCGAAACAAGGTGGTTAAGTTACGGTGAATTTCTTTACACCCAATCACTGCATCGGCACTTTCAGACTTCAAAATGGCTATAGCTTGATGAATTATAGTCGGGGAACGAAATGGGGAAGTGGGTTGCAACCACATGGTTTGCTGGGGTAAATAACCATGTTCCCCACAAAACCATTGCAAAGCATGCTGGATCACCTGCAACGCAGTAGCAGTATCTCCGGCACAGTCTGCAGGCCGCAAAAAAGGCACAGTAAGCCCAAGCTTGAGCCCAAGCTCCCCATAAGCAGGGCTATCGGTTGACAATAATGGCAATACATTGGCCAATCCCGCGCGCGCTATCGCATCGGTAGTCCACTGTAACAATGGCTTACCGACGAGTATCTTAATGTTTTTGTCGGCGACACCTTTAGACCCGCTACGCGCCGGAACAATCAACAAGGTCTGAAAAACTGTGTCCACAACACCATTTGCTTTCATTTAGAATAGTCCGCCATGCCAGACAAATAGCGGTCATCGGGGCCGCGTAGCTAGCAGCGACACCCAACTCCCTTCAGTCAACTCAGGAAATATCTCGGTAGCCCCCCAGTCTCGCGTTCCCCAAACATTAATTAAAGACAAGCCAGCTAAACTCATTGCCCCCTCAATCTCTTTAACCCTCCAAATCCAATCCATGTGAGAAAACCCTTCAGGCTCACAACTCGGCGAAAGTTTTACAGTTCGAAAGTAAAACTTAAGTTCGCTAGGGATATAACGCCACTCTTTTAGCAAAAAGGTTCGATTTTCCTCCTCTTCCCAAAATTGCCTAACAAATACATCGTCTACAGATTGTCCACCAAACCAACCTCTCACACAACAATCGAACTGCCAACAATCAGCAATTAAGATTCTACCGCCTGGCCGAACTACACGAGCAATACGATCAAACAGTGTCACCACGTCATCCGGCTTCGCAGGCAGGGCCGCTCCCGCGAAAAAACAACCAACAGACACCAATGCATCGAAGGAATGCTCCGTTGTATCAAGATATTCCAACGCGTCGAGGCTCACAAACTTGGGAGTTACTGACTTCAATACGGCAAGTTCACTAGCCATAGCCACAGATGTCGGATCAGGTTCAACACCAGTAACCTGAAACCCATGCTCAGCCATACGAGTAGCAACTCGACCAAACCCCGACCCCAACTCCAAAATCGTCGCTCCTGCGGCGAGGTCGAGTTGCTCTATTAACTTATCCACCGACGCTTCGGCAAGTTTTGCATCCGGACAACTATTCCAAAACTGGGCTTTTTCTAACGGGGTAACTCCAGGGAATCGTTGCGCGTGACTAAATCCAGACGGATTTCCGGAATATTCCGCCAACGAAGAACCGATACGATGCCATCCCCAACGAGCTTGATCCGCTAATATCGAAGTTAGAAAGTCCATCGTAACATTCGACAAACCCGCACCACGCGCGGCTGATTCGATTTTTTCCCGATGTCGGCGTCGTAAATGAATTGTCGCAATTGTCGGGTTCTCCAATTTATTAAGCCATTGTGTCGCCTCCAACTCCCAACGCAACTCATCAGCAGGCATTATGCGAATCCCTCATATTGATTGGACTCCTGACCTGATAGCATGACCTCTTAAATTAATTCCGACGGATAAAACTAACATGCTGTTGGCCCCGACCAAAAAGTGAAGAAAACTCGGCAAAACCATCCAGGATGCCTACATCTAAATATTTCCGCAAGACATTATGATAGTCGCGTAAAGCCAATTCAGTATCATGGGAAAAGCCTGCGGCTAAATCGATTACCTGCTGCAAATTATCCAATACGGACTCAACTAATCTCAGTTCCCGTTCAGATTCGAAGCGGTGAATCAACCGAAAAATTTTCGAACATAATTTAATTAGCAATTTGTTGATATGAACGGGGACCGCAGGCGTCCAATCCCGATGGTTGATTAAGTTATGGACATTGGCCATGTAAGCCGTACGACCAATTTCATTAAACCCCGAATTACTATTGCGTATAGTTCGATACCATCGACTATCGTCAATGAATCGTGGTGATGTTCCATGAATATCGAATTCCCCTTCCAATGCATCAATGGCATCCGAAATTGAAAACGAAACTTCTTCCCACGGTCGTAACAAATTATCCAATATCCAGTCAGCCGACGACCTATTTATACCGTCAATGGTTTTTAGATGCGAGTCAAATAAAGGTATTAGAACACCTAACTTTGTATCCAACGAATCGCTCGGCGAAACCACTAATAACGCTATTAATCGCCTCAGTAATTCCGCAAACGTGGATACTGCGTCTTGGCACGTAATAATTAAAATACCACCCGCTGAGACGCGCTTGGCCACTTTTGCCAATAATTTCTCCGGCTTGGGCTCTCTAGGAATGACGCTTTCACAAATTACCACATCGAAAAAATCAGCGCTTTCAAAAGCCTCAATAGAACTTAGCCGAAATTCTAACTTAGTTTCCGGAGAGCAAAATTCCATCAACCGACCCCTAGTCTTTTCCAGGCAAACCTCATTCGAATCAACCAGCATATAGTGATTAGGACGCTGCAATAACGGAAAAATAGCGTTTTCACCGAATCCGGGACCAAATTCCAAAATAGATTGCTTATTAAGAAACTTCGGAACAATGCCTAGATGCTTATACAACGCACTACGACAATTTATAAATCTGTCCAAATCCGAAACCTCTCTTTGGAACGGTTGAACTTGCTTATAATAGCCAATTTGATCTTTCATCAAATTATTCCTTTCATTAAAAAAAGCTCAGATCATCTACGAGTTTCTGAACGCGGTGATTCCATGTGTGTTTTTGCAATACTTCCAAACTAGCCTTATCGCAAATTTCCAATCGCTCTTCGGGATGGGCCAGATAAAAAGCTACTTTTTCAGAAAAATTGGCCTCTTGAACCTCAACATAGTGGATGCCAGGTGTAAAAACAGTCCGAATCCCACCTGTTATTTTATCGTCAGGACCTGCCAAATAAAACAATAACCCACCTGATGCCATGCAATCCAAAGTTCTAAAATGAACACCGACACCTTCATGGAGATTAATCCTAGACGAGCCATAAACCCGACGAATGTCATCGGGATCAGTTAATGTAGTTTGATAATACGGCCTATATTTGTCCCATTTGCCCCATCCACCAGGCCCATAAAATCTCAGGGAAACATCACACGCAGCAGCCATATCTAGTAATTTACGCCTAAACATCATTCGCAAAACGGCCCTGCAACCCAAATCGTATTGAACGCAATTATCTAGATTAATTTGCCGTCTATGTGATTCCGGTAAAAAAGACAACGCAACAGCAATATAGTCATCCTCATTAAACCCGGTCAAATCAACTTTCAAAACACCGTCCTCTAAATGTCGCAAGGCATCTGCAAACGTCACGACAAAATCACTGGATTTGTAAATAACCCGTTTAAGCTCTCTAGAAGTCCAAGGAAACGAAAGATGCCCTACAAAGGAAACATCCGAAATAAAATCTAACGACTCAGGATAATAAATATCCTTATCAACTCCTGGGGGAAACCAATCCATAATTTTTGTAGCGGAAGCCTGGCAGTCTTTCATCCAGTTTTGCCAGAACAGATAAATAATATCACTGCCAGAAAAAGTATTAATCTTCCTACCCTGATTATCGACTATCCATGCGATATGTATTATGTCTTTCGGAAACTCTGGAATATCACTCCTAGTTCGGTTCATTTCAAAAACAATATCCGGTCTTCCTCTTTTACAAAACTCTATTAACTCATTACCGGCTAACAAGCCCGGCCATCCGATGACTTGAAAACCATGGCTTTCCAATGCTTTTTTTATAGAAAAAAAAAGTGTTATGTAAAAAGGTGTTATATTTGGAAGAAAAAGTGCAATTCTAGCCATTTAGAATATATGAAGAGCTCAAGACTTGGTGAAAAAGCAAAATACATCTACCACTATGACGCAGTAATTTGACCACGAAGCTTTACTTCTATCAAATTAATACATCGCTTAGTGACTGGCTTTGAAAATAGAATTTACTTCCAGTACATGTGAAAGATTAGCTGCTTCCAATAGACTGGGAAGCATTGGGGCGTGGGAACAGAGTTCGTTCCTGATCTTGTGAATATGATCAACAGTCAACTCTTCGACGTGACTACCAGAAACCCCTTTTCGAAAATGCGAACTGGTATTTTGGCGAATCGCGTGAGCTTTCATAACATCAAAACGACTATTGAAAACAATTTTTTCCAGTGTTTTTTCGTCTAAGTTGATTTGCAGAAAATTAGCAAGCCTTTGAACTTCCTCAGGTTTCCGCTTAGTCATATCCTCGTAACTAGTAACAAAACAAGGATAAACCTCGGCAAATTCCAACATTAATTCCATTTGCCGAAAATGGGGCCCCACCCCCTTCCACACAAAATCCGGCTTTAGCATACCCTCGATAATACCGCTAAAACCATCATTTTTACTGATACTTTTAAAATAATGATCTACATTGCGACCGCGACCAACATCAGCATCGATATTGTTGGCAAATTGATAATACATTGACACTGCAAGGTCATAAATATTCCGCATTATAAAAACGGGGCGAGCCTGATGTAACATTAGGCTTTCCTGTACCTCTTTTGTTGGAAACAAATGCCAAGCATAAAAACCTCCATCGGGATAAAACAACTTACTTGCATCCATATAATTAACTTTACCAGGCGTGATCTCCGGCTCCATAGAAGAAAGCCCTGTCAAATCCTCGACTATTCGCTTCATCATCTCTGTCCCTGATTTGAAAACAGAGAGTAATACTATTGGAAAAGGCTGCTTATACACCTGCTCTCCAAAGCCTGCTAAAGTATATAGCCATATCCTTCAAACATTTGCATAGCTTCTTCATTAACAATTTTTTTAAATGCATACTTTTTCCAGTCCGGCCAAAGAGCATATTCTTCTCTTGGCAATATTCGTTTAGGCAGCCCTCCACGAAACGGGGTATAGACCCATGAATAAACAAGCTCCATAAGAACAGAATCGAACTGTACCCTTCCATGAGTCAAGTAAGATACAATCTTATTAAATAAATCAGGACTTTTGACTATATCTTCCAAACAATAATTTCTCACATCGGACCTTAAATCTGAGACCATCCGGTTTAAAATGAGCATTCCCTGATAAGACGACCAAATATCAACATCTTCGCGGGTATACGGTTTCAGATTTAAAGCGGACAAAACCTCATGATTAACTACACTCCACTCGTGATCCAGAGGAGCAGAGTTACCCAAGGGCATTCCCATATTGCCACAGCGCCAAGTAACATAAAAATGTAGCCAACAGTAGGGGTGACGAACCAGATTGACGAAACAAACATCCTGCTGAAAAACGTCCCATAATTGTTCGAGTTGATAGGCTCTATAACAATAGCAATTTCCAATTGCTAAATATGCCCGCCCCAAATCAGCCAAAAAACGGGTAAACTGGATCAAATCCGGTCTTTCTTTTCTGGATCGTTCGTTCAAATACTTCTGCCGTACACTTTCCCCAAAGTAAATCATAATATCGGGATGACTATTGAGAGCCTTGGCAAACCAGTTAAACCAATGATCGTCAGCCGAACCATGCGACGAGACATAAAAAACATGACTTACAGACTCATGGATTAGTGAATTACTATGTATGTTTTTCAAAAACCTTTTCCTTTAGATTTTAGCCCAATCGATATATTATTAAAAAACCTACGACAAAACTGGAAAAAACAGAGTATTCGTCACCCAATCTTGTACCCCAAATACATAAGATCATCTAATATCGATTTAACTCGATGGGTCCATGTGTGATTTTCTCGAATAATCACTGCAGCAGAATAGCGTATTTTTTGAGCTTGCCGGGGGTTATTGACATAAAACTGATATTTATCCTCAAGATCGCCAATATCAAATTCGACATAATGCTTATCGGACATAAAGAAATTCTTTATTCCTCCAGTTCTGTCATCATACTCGCCTTTAGGAATGAATATTAATCCGCCGGACGCCATGCAATCCATTACGCGAAAATGCATGCCATTACCGTTCTCGTGAAAATTGAATCTTGATCGACAATACACCCATCTCATTTCTTCACTGGTTTCCAAAAACCTGTGATAACAATTCTTGTAATTTGGCCACTCTAACCAATTTGCAGGCCCAAATATCGCTAAATTTGTAATGTCTAAAATCTTATCCAGCAATTGCTGCCTATTTAATAATCGGATTAACCTACCACTCAAATCGTATTTAAGCACATTATCCAATACAACCTCAGAACCGAAAACATTTTCCGCAATATCGTAAAGAATATCAACGTAATCTTCTGGAATTTTTAATCTAGATTTAAATTCTATAAAATTTTTCTCCAACTCAGGCAAAACCTCCGAAAATAGCAGCCGCTTATCGTTAGAAGAAATATTTCGACTCAACTCACCCGGGGACCATGGCCTAGGTATATGCCCAATAAACGATGATTGGTATTTAAACTCACAGGCCTCAGGAAAATATTCTTGCTCACAAGCGCCCGGCCCAAACCATCGATAAAAACTATTGAAAGGAAATTTCTCTATCCATTTTGGCCCAAACAGATACGTAATATCACTCCCATTAAAATCTGTAATTGGCCGCCCATTGAAATCGACTACCCAACAAATATGCACTATATGCCTTGGCAAGAACGATATATCTCCTCTCGGCCTATTCATTTCAAATATCAATTGTGGATTATAGTTATTTATCCATTGCAACAAATCAGCTTCGTCCAACAAACCGCAATGAAATGATACCTCAATATCAAAGGCTCTAAAGCCGCGCGCAATTTGCCTTGCCACCCCCTGATACCAAAGAGTATTTCTTGGCATGAAAATTGACACATGCCTTATCTTCACCACCCCTCCACCATAAAAAGATTCGTTACTTATTGTTAAATACTATTTAAAAATTGGTTAGTTAATAGTTTTCCGACAACCTACCTATCTCTTCCCTGAGGCTAAACTTGGGCGTAAACTGCCATTCTCGACAATTAAAGCTGATTTGTTCTGTAGTTTCTACGGCCGATGGCACAGCATAATCTATCCTCGAGTTTGAATTAAAACTAGATACCACTAAAGCAGCCAATTCTTCCGCAGTATATGATTCTTCCGACCAAAGCTCGAAGCATCTTTGCATATACCCCGGCATTTGCAATAGCTCCGAGATCTCCAATATTGAAATAATCACATCTTGCACGTGCGTAAAATGAAAACGTGTTTCGTTATCTAAAACCCGAACCAGCTTATTCTGTTTTGCCCTTTTCATGAATGTGGGCAACAATTTATTGACATGATCTCGCTTTCCGCCATACACATCGGATAACCTGCAAATAGCAAGAGGTATGTTAAAACTGTTAGAAAATGCTAGCAGCAATTGCTCTGCAGCCTTTTTCGAAATAGCATAGATATGATCCACCGACACTTGGGATTCTTCTAAGCGGTCATAAAAAGATACTTCGCGAGTACTGAGATAGATAAGCAACGGTACTTTCGCTCCAGTTCCTTGCGCAATATTGGATATGATTTCGACCAGATTTGTGGTGGCCAAAATAGTTGAACTCACACAATCCATTGGCCTTGCCCTTGCCTCGCTGACCCTGGAAACACCAGCCGCATGAATTATGACATCGACATTCGCTAACAACGGCTCCAACTGGGCCTTATTTAACAAGTCGAGATTGACATACTCTATCCCCAACTCGGAGAATTCTTCAGCCGTTTCCGCATTAGGAAATGCGCGATCAACACCCAGGACCTTGTGCCCCAGCCCCGCCAAGCTCAAAGCCAATTCGCTACCAACGAATCCAGCTATACCGGTTATAAAATATTTTACGGCCATTAAAAAAACTCTCTGATCACAGAAATTACATAATCGCATTGCTCGTCGCTAAGAAATGGATGCATAGGCAAAGAAAGAACTTCTCGGGAAACGCTTTCTGTCATGGGTAAAGCATGTTTCTCTGACCAAATCTTGGAATTTTTATGTAAAGGCTTATCCCAATGCGTAAAACATTCAATACCCTTATTGAATAAGTGGGATCGCAATTTATCTCGGTTCACACACCGAATAGGATAGGAACTGAATACGTCAAAGTAAGCATCATTTTGCGGAGGCCGAGGTAATTTCAAGGCCTCGCAATTGGATAATCTCGAATGGTAACGCAAAGCAATTGCTCGACGCCTTTCCGTATCCTCATGGAAATACTTAAAGTTTACGTTTAATAACGCCGCCTGTAGATTATCCAATCGCGAATTAAATCCAAATTCCAGTAACTCTCGACTTTCGCTTTGGCCGTGATTACGCATTCGCAACAATCGATCTGCCAAATTCGAATCATTGGTCGTTATAAACCCACCGTCTCCATAACAATGCAAATTCTTCATTGGATGTAAGCTAAATGCATTGATAACACCAAAATTACCCGCATACACCCCATCGACTTGCGCACCCATCGACTGCGCTGCATCCTCAATGACCGATAAGTCGTGCTCTTCCGCGACCGCCAAAATGGAACGCATATCGCAACAACGACCATTCATATGCACAGGTATGATAGCCTTTGTAGAAGGACCTATCGCTTGCCTTAACAATTCGACAGACATATTAAAATCGTCAGCAATATCGACAAGAATAGGTTTGGCTCCAGAATGCACTATCGCCGAAATAGTCGCGACAAACGTATGGGCTACTGTTATAACCTCATCTCCACGACCAATGTTTAATGCCTTCAATGCCAAAAACAATGCATCGGTACCGCTATTCACAGCAATTGCGTGGCGCACACCGAGTAGTTTTGTAACTGCAACCTCAAAATGCTTAACGTCTTCTCTTAAAATATAACTAGCACTCTCACCAACATTAACAAACGCCGCCAATAGCTCATTCTTACGTTTTTCAAACTCTTGTTTTAACCCCACATATGGAACCAAAAAAGAATTATGCTTATCCAATGAATACTCCTATTTTTAATTTACAATATTCCTATTATAAAAATAAATTATTCCAGCACAATATTTTACTTGGCTTTACATCGCTATCACCCAAAAGATTAATTACATTTTCATACTCAATCCAAGGCAATACAACCAATACTTTATTATTTAAATCATTGACATTTTCTTGATCAATTATTTTCGTCATCTTCCCCAAAAACTTTCTACCCCTTCTAAATTCTCTTGTGTCATAAACGTCTTCCACTAAACTTTCATCTATATTAATATCCTCCAAGAATGTTGCTGCAAAACGATCAAGTGATGGCATAAAAATCGCCTTATCATTATTTCGCATTATTGAATCAATTTCGTTTTGAAATTCCGTATAAACAACTTTCATATGAGGAATGTCTTTCGCTTTCAAATGCATTTTTTCAGCGCACTCTGGACACAGTATATTCATACCTTGAATCCCCACCGGCCCTTTTAAAATAGGTCCGTTTTTATCTTGTTCGAACGGAAATCGGAATGTCATATTTTGATGGCAACCACAACAAGGACAAGCCACCGTAATCTCCGACATCCATCGAGATATTATCTTGCCAGATATTATAGTTGCACATCTTTTTCTATGATTTTGATCATTTAATTCACGCAGATATATGTACCAATACTTATAATTATCGTCTGACATTTGCGTCATATTGACTTGACTGCTATAAAGATATCCGGAAATATTACACAAACTGCGCATAAATATTTCCCTATCCTGGATTAAACCTTTTTCTACCGAAAAATTATATATCGGCGTACCCGCGTAGGGAATCACAGCAGACCAATCGCAAAAATACAATTCATTATCATCTTGAAACTGCAAACTTTCTCTTATGGTTTCTTCGGTTTCAACGGGATCACCAAATAAAAAATTCCCCTGAATACCAATTTTTGCTTCTCTAACTATCTTTACGGCATCGGAAATTATTTTCTTGGTAATCTTTTTCTTCATACTATCTAAAACGACATCGCTACCGCTTTCTATACCAAACGAGATGTAATTGCAGCCAGTATCTCTCATCATTTGTAGCATAGGCAAATCAAGCTGATCCATTCTTAGCTGGCAGAACCATTTAATATGAATATTTCGTTCCTTTAATAAGCGACAAAACTCAACAACTCGAGCCTTATTGGCCGAAAACAATTCATCATATATGGAAAAACCATTGATACCGTAGATTTTAATATAGTCTTCAATCTGATCAACGACCCTAACAATATCCCGTTTTTTATACGTCCCCATGCCAGCATGATGACAAAAGGTGCACTTAAACGGACATGATCGACTAGCGGAAATGGGGAAGGAACGCCCAACATCAAGGCGAGTTAAATGATAAGAATACTGTCCATGCTCACCTTGAAGTTGAATATGATCTCTGATTCCAAAAGAATCCAAATCGGGTAACGGCAATTCGTCTAAGTCTTTTGGCGACTCCCCGTCACCTGTATATTTAGGCAGAGCGCCCTCCCAACACCAGATACCAGCAATTTTGCTCGCATCCTCACCTTTTTCTAGCGTAGCCAGCAACCTAGAAAATATAAACTCGCCCTCCCCGACAACCGCAAAGTCTGGACGAAGAGTATTCATCATCAATTCTCCTTCTACGGATGTTATCCCGCCCCCTAATACAATTGGAATTTGTGGATTAATTCGCCGTATTTCTTGCATTAATCTATCTATTTCATTAAAAGCTACTGTTAGACCGCTTATGCCTATTACGTCAATATTATGGCTATCAAGTGTATTCTTTATAGCACAAGCCCTTTCTTCCGTAGGCATATGGTTTAAATTTAAACCAACAACGGAATGACCCTGGGTCTTAATATACGCAGAAATACAGGCAAGCCCGAGTGGAAAATAAGAAGCGTTTGCTTGCGGATAATAACTTGGCGATATTAATAGGGTTTTCATTAAACTAAACCTTTAGACCATTGCAAGATCGTTTATAATTTTATTGGCACGACTTAACCAAGTGTGCTCGGAACGTATAATTTTTCCGACCTCAGAAATCACATTTTTTCTTGCAAAATTATTGTTGATAATCCTGGAATATACCTCGTCAAAGGTATCATTTCGAAATGCATAATAATGTTTACCGTTTTCGAAATGATTGTGCAATCCGCGGTCATATTTCTTGGTTATTATTTCTTTATTTTTTTTTACATCACAATTGTCATACCACAATAACAATCCACCTGACGCCAAGCAATCTATAGACCTAAAATGAAAACTGAGGCCATCGTGTAGATTTATCAAAGACTTCTGATGAAGCGTATTTATTTCATTCGCGCACTCAACAAAATACCGATAAAACTTTCCGTAAGCATCCCATAGCTTCCAGTTTTGGGAGCCATAAATAGCAATAGAGTCGGTTTTTTTTAACGCAAAGCTCAATAATTCGGTACGATTTCTTAGGCGCTTGGTTCTTTCCAATAAGTCATAGTAAACGCTATCAGACAACTCTACTTTTTTTGCAACAACTTCCTGGACAATATCGTCGACAATATTCCTTAAATCTCCATGCGTTTTTGCCCGATGTTTGGTTCTATCCAAACATGCCGCATACCGACTCAATAAATCGCCGAATACCAAATTGGTATTTTCAACGACTTTCCTATTCAACTCTTCTTGACTCCAGGGCAACGGAATATGTCCGACAAAATTGAACTCAACTTCGACATCAGCAAACCGACTGAAAGGCTTAAACGTATCTGTACAGGTTCCTGGTGGCAACCAATCCTGTAAGCCGCCTGTCGCGTAATTGCAATCCCAACCAGGATCAAAAAAATAGGTAATGTCGCTACCCTTTATCTGTGCCTCAGTCCGACCTTGAAAATCCACGATCCAGGTTATATGCGGGATTTTGTATTCATGTAGTACCGGTATGTCATCTTTCACCCGGTTCATTTCGAATACAGCGTCCGGCCGTCGTTCGCGCAACCACTCGTCCATCTGGGACTCATTCAACTGTTGACATTGTCCGCTGACTTCTATGCCCAATTGGCTGAACGCATCGCGTAAAAAGCCAAAAATCCGACGATAGAATGCGGTATTTTGCGGCAAAAAAATTGAGAGATGCCTTACTTTCACGCAGTCACCTTTTTATCCAGTCGAGTAATGACCGACATTAATATGCGACCGGCAATAGCTTGATAAGACAATTTGGCTTGTAGCGCCAGCAAGCCCTTGGCGGCAAATTTCGCCCGCTCAGCGGGATTATTCAGGAAATACGCGATTTTGACGAGGAAGTCGGCTTCGTCATCATAAAGCACCACTTCTTCTTCACTAAAAAAGTCGGCGAGCGGCGAACCATCGTATACCATACGCCGCGACAACATGAACGAACCGCTGGCCATGATTTCCAATGCCCGCATATGCAAGGTCACGCCCGGGTTACTGTTGAGGCAGATCTTGGCTTTGCTCATGATCTTATTAAGCGACTTACCGTTGTCGGCCACACCCTTGGCAAATCGGCGATAAGCCGGATAATGTTGCCAATTTTTGCCGTATACGTGGATTTCCAGCTCTGGGCATGAGCT
Source organism: Methylomonas fluvii (assembly GCF_014850975.1). Taxonomy (GTDB): domain Bacteria; phylum Pseudomonadota; class Gammaproteobacteria; order Methylococcales; family Methylomonadaceae; genus Methylomonas; species Methylomonas fluvii. The sequence goes on from NZ_JACXST010000002.1 coordinate 1,493,649, forward strand.
TGCCAGTAGTTGAATCGGCCAAGTCTTCATCCGGTTCAAATAATCAAAGTGCAGACGGTTACCTTTGGTACACAGCAATACCTCAATCACTCGGTCGCTCACTGCCAAGCCATGACCGGCATAGAGATTGCGAAATTCGTCAGCGGTTTCGCCCAGATGGAACGTGCAGAACTCTTCAAATTCAGTCATCGTCATCAATGCACAGTGGCGTTCGAGCACGGCGTACAACTCGCGCAACTGTGCCAAATTCAGTGCACCGCTTCGAAGCATAGCGTCTTCTTGCTCAAGCAAGCTCATATCCAAAGTAGGGTCGCGTAGGGGTTGTAAAGTTTTGCCTGGCGCCTCCAAATGACTGACCAGCAACACGTCGCAATCGACGGTCTCTTCCTGCAGCGGATAATATTGGCTGTCATTGAACCCCAAAGGTAAAAACTGTAGCGGGTAATCACGGTACAAGGGCAGCGTGTTGAAACTTAGCCAGCGCCGCGCAAACACAAAATTCAAATCGCACGGACCAGGCGCCATTTCATTGAAGCGAATGTTCGGCAACATATCCTGAATCCAATTTACAAAAGGCACAGACTCGGGGATACCTTCAAATTCATGCCGAAAATGGTCTATGGTTAAAATCAAGTCCGGTTTGAAGCGGTTAATCTCGTCAATCAGATGCTCGATGTTGGTTAGATAATAATTTTCAGTTTCGCTACACAGTAGCGTCGTCGCACCCAATCTTTGAAAACCGTCCAACCAGTCGCGCATGCAGTATTTCAAAAAGCTGGAAAAGCGCGAAATAAAACCCATTACCCGCAAATCGCCGGCTTTCTCCGCGCTGAATTTTTGCCGCCACTGTTCAATACTGATGCTCTGATAGTAGTCAGCGACTTGCCGCAAATTAGCGGCATGCCGTTCGGCACGGGCCTGCTTTGCCTCGACCGACAGCTGATAAACCCGCTCTGAGCTGATAGCGGCGTCGGTGTCAGGATTGAACAGTATGTCCGGCAGCGCTGCTTCGAACTTCGAAAATTCGGCGACTAAATCAGCCTCCGCTGCGAGGTCGGAAAAAATACGCAGACGGCCGGCCGCCAGCAGCGGCTGAAGGTCATGCAACAGCAAATTTAACAACCATACGGCCGGCTTGGATTCAATCAAATACACCGGCACCTCAAATTCGGCCATTTCCGGGATCGGCGACTCGGTGGCGCGGAACGCCGCCAACAATTCGTAACCGGCACCCAAACCGACCAGCGCATAACAGCAGGTATTTTCCCGGGTCAGCGTTTGCGCATTTTCGGCAATCAAGCGTCTGTGTTCGAGCAAGGCGATGTTATCCAGACGATAGACTTGTCCGCCAGCCTGCGCTACCGATACCTGCCAATATTCACCGCGTATAGCCTGATCAACGAAGATCGTAATAGGCTGCTGCGACCAAGCTGCCGACAGGGCCTCGTGCAAAGCCGGGCGATGCTGGGCCAGGCAGGCCAGATTGGTTTGCAACTGTGCCAAAAAAGTTTGCGAACCTAATTCCGCGCTGGCAAGCAAATGCAACTTATCGCCGAACAGTTCCGGCAACAGGGCGACAGGCTCCGGTGCAGGAGGGGCAGCCACTTTAGCGAACAAACGCAAGTCGCTCAACTCGATCAAGCGCTCCGCAGCGGCCCGATAGGTAAATTGCGCCGCTAAACCCTCCGGTGCCTTGGCCGGTTGCAAGCGCTTATGCAGAATGTTCCGCAACTGATCGGCCGTCTTGAAGAACAAGCAGTAGTCGTCCCAATACGGCGGTTCGGCTACATCCCGGCAATCGTAAACCACAGGGATACAGCCGCAGGCGGCCGCTTCAGCCAACCTTTGCGAATTGATTTCGAACGGATGGCAAACCAGGGCATAACGAGCGGAACGGTAAACTTCCGCCACCGCGTCGCCGTGCGGCAATTCGCCTCGATAAAACGGTGCTACCGCGGCATCTTGGTCCCAGTAGCGTCCGTAAACCTCCACAGGCAGACCGGGGTCGGCGCATAGCCACTTCACCGAATAATCGCGGATCACATAATGCAGTAATTTCCAGAACACAAATTCATAACTTAGCCCGTTGGCCTCGGCAATTTTCTGCACACTCGCTTCGTCAAAGCAAGCACCGGATTCCATCGCCGAAATCAAGCTATCCAGAGCCTGCCGATGTTGGCTATATTCGATATTGATCACCGGCAGATAGGAACTGCCGATGAACACAATCTTGTCGGCTCGCGCCTGATTGTTACCGGCATGAAACACCACATCGTCTATCACAAAATGTAAGCGTTGCACCGAGGCAGCCTGGCGTTGCTCTAGATAACGATCAAACAACGGCGAAATCGAGAAATTGAAATCCCTGGCCCGCCATTTCAGCGGCTGCGAATCCTTCAATTGCGGCATCAAATCCTGCCACCAGACAATATTGACAATATCGTCGTGCATGAAACTGTTGTTCAAACTATTGACATACAAGCAGGCATGCGGATCGAAATCGATATACTGTTCCAGCATATCGACCATATTGCTGCCTTCCATGTCGTTATCCTGAATGTAAAACAGCACCTCCCAACCCAGAGCGGCAAAGGCCTTGGCTAAGCCTTGCGAGCTATATTGCATAACGGTGGTCAAACGACTCGTCGGAATAAATATCCGCGGCGGCCGATTGCCGACCCTGCGCGGTGGCAAGGCTTTGGCTTTGTTCAGCAATTGTTGGATTAGCCACATACGCTTGCGCTTGATCGATTCACCGGCTGTGGCAATATCCTGCCCGATAGCTGCCTTAACCTCCTCTTCCAAGCCGTCAGGAATATCGATATTTTCCGGAATACGCAAACGGGAGCGGATGAAAAATTCCTCGTAATCCGGCAATTCCAGATGTATCAGGTTCGGCAAATCCGATGCGGGTAACTCGCCCCGGTAATAGCAAACCTGCAAACCGTCTATGGTCGGATGTCCACAGGAAATTCGATTGGCCTGCTTGGCCACGTTTAACGCCTGCAGCGGATCGATAAAATAGGTATCGAAATGCACATAATCCGGCACGCGATACTGACTGCGGTACTGCATCACTTCGTCAATGACATCGCCGGGCATGTCGTTGAAATGTACGGCGCCGTCTTGAGAAATGGCGATCAGTTGCGGTATCGGTAATTGGTTGTGCGAAAAAAACTCGACAAACTTGTCGGCAGGAACCTGAATAAAATTCGGTAACACAATATCGGTCAACAGCCCGTCGTAATAGCAATATTGCCGGCGCACACGGCCGGATTCATCGACGATGCTCTGTTGCTTGGACGCCTCCATGTAGGCATCCTCGATATTCAGAAAAAATACGTCCTTAACCGCCGAATTCATCATGCGTTCCAGCGCAGTCAAATGAAGTTGATGTGTTCCGGCGGATTTTTCAAATCCCACAAAAACTTGTTCACGTAGTCCTGCCGGCAGCCGATCGCACAGTCTTTATGCACATCCACCGACTCGGCCACGTCTTTATGTACCTGCCAATAGCGTTCACTGGTGGCGACCAAATCGTAAAAAGAGTCGGTATGCAAATCGCCTATGTAAAAGCGCTCTTTGTTAAAGAACGGTCCGCAAGGATAGATTTTGCCGTTGCCGGAAATTTGCAGCAGAAAAGGCGTACCGAAACACTGGTCGTATTTTCTGTAACCGTCTTTGTATAGATTGGTTTCGCCGGCGGCGTTGATCTTGTTCCACTTGGCCTGGACCACATAGTTTTCATTGCTCAGCGCCTCGGCCTGTTTCAAGACGTCGCCGATTTTCAGATAGGCATCGTAGTCAATGCCGATTTCCTTGTATTCGGAATCCGAGCAATGCTTGATCACGAAATAATCTACACCCAATTCAGCACCTAACTGGGCTTCGGCCAACACTTCGTCGAAGCATTCCGGGATCAACACCATCTGCAAACCCAGTGTGCATTTGTAGTTGTTCTCCTTTTTGATTTTCACCAGTTCGCGGATCTTGTCGATCAACAAGTGAAAATTGACTTCCTTGGATTGATGTACTCGTCTGAAGCCTTCGGGAGTGCCGGCGGATAGATTGAAGCGGATGTAGCTCATGTTTTTCAGCAAATCATGGGCACGATCCATATCCAGCAATAAACCGTTGGTGGCCATTGCGGTATCGATGCCTAATTCGCCAGCCAAAACGGTGGCGTCGTACAGTGTCGGGTTGAGCGTCGGTTCGCCATCGCCGATAAAGCCCAAGGAACGCACGCCCAATTTGCCGCAGTCGCGGACAAAGTTCAGCAACGCATCCCGGCCTATCATGGTGCCCTTGGTCATGTTCTGTACCACCGCGTAGCAATACAGGCAGGCTGTATTGCAAAACTTGGTCAGCCCCATATCGATATGCACCGGCGCAAAGCGCTGGCCATTTTGCCAAGCCTGCACCCTATCCAAATGGTGCATCATTTTGTGCCCGTCGAAACGGAAGCGTTCGCGCTGGGTGCGAAAACTCGGGCCGGTGAACTGATTCGGCACGTTTTGTTCCTGCTCACTGCCCGCATCCAGACGAATAATACCTTCCTGGTCATCATGCGAAATACTCTGCAATTTCTGTCCGGGCAATTTAGCCAACTGGCTGGTGTCGATTACCTGATAGTCAGTTGATAACGCGCTGCGATCCACGATGTTGTTGGACGTGCGCAGTTTATGTCCGGGTTGGCTGAACATGGGCACGTTGTCGGGTATATCGGTTACGGCGCTGTTGCCGAAGCGATTGGTTTGTTCAATTTTAGACATGGTCTGATGCTCTTTGTTATTCGTTAAAACGGGCCGACAAAACTGCGGTCGGGCTGATCTTTAGGCAAATCGGACTGCAAAGCCCCGATTACCGCTTCTGTTAATTCCGATCTGTCCAACATGTCCAGCACTGCGGAGACGATCTGTTCGGCTCCCGGATAATAGTGGTTGGCGACAAAATGCGAGGTCGGTACCGGATGGTTGGGATACGCAATCAAGCGCGGCGCTTGTTGCAAACAATGCCCATGGGCCAACACCAGCTTGGATAGCAACTGATGACCGATTGACGCCATTTCCGGCGCGCAATCCGCTATGACCAAATTACCGCCGGTTTTAGCCAACGAGGCCGCAACCCTCTGCACATCCAACGAGCTGACGCAACGCATATCCAATACTTCGACGTCAATGCCGTGCTCGGCCAGTGTGGTCGCTGTCTTCAAAGCTTCAATACTCATATGCGAGAACGCCGCCAGCGTCACATCCCGACCTTCGCGCAGCAGCGCTGCACCGTCCAAGCCAGCCGACGGCGTCTGTTTATCCACCTCGCCCATGATGTGATGCAGCCAGCGGTGCTCGATAAACAGCACCGGATTGTTATCGGCAATCGCCGCCGACATGAAATGGTAGGCATCGCCAGCCGTGGTCGGCATTACTACCTTTAAACCCGGCACTTGCGCAAACATGCCTTGCAAACTTTGCGAATGCTGCGGCCCCTGCCCCCAACCGCGGCCGATGATGACACGGATCACCAAGGGTACTTTTTGTTGGCCATCGAACATGTAATGCCACTTGGCGGCGTTATTGACTAGTTGATCAACCGACAGCAAAGCAAAATCGATACGCTGATGTACCAGCACCGGCCGCATGCCGGCCAAAGCCGCGCCGATACAAATACCAGTCATGCCGTTTTCCGCCAAAGGCATGTCCAACACCCGCTCGGCGCCGTACTTCTCGCGCAAACCCTGAGTTGTGGCAAAGATGGTCTTCGGGTCCGGCACGCCTTCGCCGATTAATAGCATTTCCGGATATTTGGCCAAAGCATCATCCAAAGCCTCGCGGATTGCCTCACCATAAGTCATCATCTCTACTTCATGCATACAGATGTTGCCTCATGCTATCGACAGTCGGACGTGTGCCTTGCAAAGCCCAGGTAAAGGCTTGTTCAATTTCCTCGGCCAAGCGGGTTTCCATTTGTGTTAGTTCGGCATCATCGCTCAACTGCGCTTCAAGCAAGGTCTGCCGGGTTTGCAATAGCGGGCAGCGCAATTTCCACTCAGCCAATTCACCGGGGCTGCGATAGCCCAAATCGTCGTCTTCGTTCGGCCCGCAATGCTCCGGCCAGCGATGCGTGTGCAACTCCAAAAACTGCGGCCCCAAGCCATTTCGGGCGTTGTTAACGGCGGCTTGCGCCAAGCTATACACTTCATCAACTCGATTACCGTCGCCGCTAATGGCGTGTAAGCCGTGGGCAGCGGCTATTTTATAAATATCGCGTTTGGGTTGGCGTTCGGCCAACGGCGTCATCACCGAGTATTGGTTGTTCTCGCAGATAAACAGCAACGGCAATTGTTTCAGCACCGCAAAATTCATCGTTTCGTGCATCACACCTTCTTCAAAGCAGCCATCGCCAAAGAAAATCACCACGACACTGGCACATCCCTGTGCGGCGCCGGATTTTTTCATCTGCTCGGCCCAGGCATAACCGGCAGCCAAAGGCACGGTGCCGCCGACGATAGGGGTGGAGGCAATAAAACCGGCAGCTAGATCGGTCAGATGCATGGAGCCGCCCCGACCACCGCAGCAGCCTTCGGCAAAACCGTACAACTCCGCCAACAGGCGTGGCAAATCACCGCCTTTAGCCAAATAATGGCCATGGCCGCGATGATTGCTGAACACCTTGTCTTGATTCGTCAAATGTGCACAAACACCGACTGCAATGGCTTCCTCGCCGATGCAAAGGTGAGTGGGGCAACGCATTTGCTGTTCGGCATAGCGACGGGCGATTGCCTCTTCGGCGCGGCGAATACGCAGCATCTGATAATACAGCTGCTTCAAATCTGCAGATGCAGGACTGATGACGGTCATTTCAACAAGGTGGTAATGTATTTAAATAAGGCCACTGCCCGCACCGGCTCGCGGTTACAGACAATCTGTACATCCAGCGCGGCAGCAGCGCTACCGGCGAACAAGGCTTGCTCCGGCGACAACCCGCCACCCAAGCACAAACCAGCCACTGACAGGAAGGCGTCGCCGGCACCGATGCGATCCACCACTTTGGAAGACAAAGCGGGAATCTTGTAAGCCGTTTTGGTTTGGTCCAGCATCAACGCGCCTTTCGTACCGCGGGTGATGGCGATGTGCTGGGCGCTTAACTTGTCGGCCAACTGGCCGGCTAACTCCTCTATGGCAGCACCTCTATCGTGGCTCGCCAACCGTAATTCCGGTTCGTTCAACGACAAAAAATCCGCGTTCGGATACCGCGTGATCAAGTGGTACCCTCGATTGCCGCTGTTAACTTGCGCATTCACCGCCAGATATTTAGCGCCTTTGGACAAGGCCGCAACCATTTGATTGGAGATAAAGCCGTTACCGAAATCCGGCACGATCACCACATCGTAATCGCGTAAATGCTTATCCAGCCAAGCCACGATCTTGCGGTTGGTTTCCTCCGGCAACGGCGCATCGTTATAAAAATACACTTCAAATAACTTGGCGATGTCGGCATCGACATAGCGTCGTTTCACAATCGTCGGTCTATCCTGGCTAAAGAAAAACACCGGATCAATGGCCGGGTTCAGATTAGTCCGAATAAAATCCTCGTGGCTTTTGGTAGCCCCTAGACCGGACAGCAAAGTCACGTTATGAGCAAATTCCGCAACGTGATTCGCCACCGCGATAGCGCCGCCGGCAAAGCGTTCGTAATCGTTGTATTTCACTGAAAACACATTGCCTTTGCCGGTCTGGCCCAAGGGAGAGGTGTAATGGTATTCGTCGACTATCGCTTCGCCCACCACCAACACATTCAAACCGCTCAAGCCTTTGAGTTTGCCGATAATCTCATTGGCACCGACTGTGTCCTTGAATTGATCGAGATACGCGGATATTTCCGGAGAGAACACCTCAAAATACTCGTTCAATAAGCGCGTGGAGCTGGACGTCAATTCGTCGGTAAAGTAAATCTTGCCGCCATGCCGTTCCACTGCGTCTTTTTCATGCTGAATATTGCCGGTCAGATCGTCGCTGGTGCTTTTGTAATCGCTGCCCTTTACATACAAATCCGGCTTGACCTGATCGAGTACTTCCACCGCGGTAATCGCATGATTGATTGCCACGCTATCGACGCAAGCCAACGCCGCGATGTTTTCGGCGCGCAAATATTGATTAAACACCGGCCGCCCGGGGCCCTTGTTGACGTATTCGTCGGCGGTGACACTAACCAACAACGCATCGGCCTGCCGCGCGCCGCTTTGCAAATGACGGATATGGCCGATATGCAGTAAATCGAAGGTGCCGTGGCACAAGGCTACGGTTTTACCTTGCGCTTTCAGTTCGGCGGCGCGTTGCGCCAGTTGTTCGATGGAAACGATTTTTTCCGTAGACATGAGCTTATTTCCTGAGCAGATGATCGGTAATATGGTGCAACACGAACAGATGCCCCAACTCGACCATGCCGTAATGGCTGCTATCCAGCCAGCAATTCCAGCGCCCCAATTTACGAAGCGGATTCTCGGCCTTAAACCCGCTGAGTGTCATCACCGGTAAGCCTTTAGCATTGGCGGCCAATACCGCGTTGACGATGTTCAAAGATTGCCCGGAACTGCTGATCGCGATCAATAAATCATCGGGGTTGGCAAACGCGCTGATTTGTTTGGCAAAAGCCTGCTCATATCCGAAATCGTTGGTAAAACAGGTCAAGGGCGCAGCTTCGTGCAAGGTTAAGGCGCACAAGCCACCAACATTACGCAAGTCGGTAATCACATGACTGGCAATCGCCGCGCTGCCGCCGTTACCCAATACCATGATCTTGGCCTGTTGTTCGCGTACCCTGGCAAACTCGGCAAGCAATTGCTGAATCACCGATTCGCCGTCCAGGGTTTGGCCCTGCGCGTCGGTAAATACGCTGTGGCTCAATAATGTCGCAAAATCCGCTGCCGCTTGTCCGATAGCCATTGGCTTCTCCCTATTTATCCAGGTACTTAAACCAGCCCGCAGTAGCGTCAGCGATAGAAGCTGAGGTCCACAGTGGCGCATTTTGCCAGTAATCGATATGCGCCAGCATGTTGGCAACACCTTGCTCGAAACTCACCTGGGGCTGCCAACCGAGCTTTGCCTTGATTTTACCGGTCTCGGCAAAGGTGCAATCAGGCTCGCCGGGGCGTTTGGGGATGTATTCGATAGGGCCGCCCAACAATCCCACCAGTTGGTTGACGCTGTAGGTGCCGCCGCTACCGACATTCATAATCTCACCGCGCAATTGCGATTCCGCAGCAGCGATAAAGGCATTGGCCACATCGGTGACATAGGTAAAGTCGCGGGTCTGCGTGCCGTCGCCGACCACGGTAAACGGTTTGCCGTTAATTTTTTGCGCCAGAAACACCCCGAACACCGCGCCGTAAGCGCCGGTAGTACGGGCGTGCGGGCCATAGACGTTGAATAAGCGCAGCGACACAGCCGGCAGGCCATACAACTGCGCCCAATGCATCACCAATTCCTCGCCCAGGTATTTGGTCAAGGCATAGGGATATTGCGGCTGAATCGCAGCCGTTTCCGGTGTGGGAAATTGTGCGGGGATGCCGTAGCAGGACGAAGAAGCCGCATAGACAAAACGTTTAATGCCGGCAGCGCGCGCTGCTTCCAATACATTGAATGTGCCGCTGACATTGGTTTCGTAATAAGCGCGCGGTTGCTCGATGGACGGCACGATGTCTGCCAGACCGGCCAAATGAAATACCCAGTCGATACCCGCGAATAGTGGCGCGATGGTTTGGGCGTCGCGAATATCGGCGTGCTGAAATTCGAAACGCTCTTGTCCCAGCAAATCGGCGATGGTTTCTTTGCGACCGCCAACCAGACTGTCAATGACGGTGACTTCATGACCTTGCCGCCATAGCTCGCGGCTCAAATGACTGCCGATGAATCCCGCGCCGCCGGTAACCAATACTTTCATGCGTCTGTCCTAGATAAAGTTGATATGGGCCGGCTGGTTGGCCGTGAGTTTGTCCAAATATTGATTCACCGATTCCATCCGGCAATTTTTCCGGCATTGGCTGATATCCAATTCCTGGGTGATGTACTGCCAGTTCTCCCGGCGTTTCTCGCCTTCCCAGATGTCCTGGAAAGACTGCTGATGGATGTTGCCGTAAGCAAACCGTTGATCGGTCAAATACGCGCTGCACCCGTAGACTTCGCCGTCAGCCATAATGTAGCCCCAAAAATACGGGGTGGCGTGGCAGGTTTTATAGCGTTGGGTTTCCGATTGGCTGTAGTTTTTCATGGTCTGTTCGCGAAACACCACGTTAAAACCATCGCCGTTGAATTGGGCCAGTTCCTCGGCCATGCCCAGCAGATTGTCGTAACGCAAGCTTTCGTAGCGGCGGGTTTCGCTAAACAAGTGCTGGGAATAAGGTTTGACCACCAGATAGTCCAAACCAATATCGCGGCAGATACTTGCCAAGGTAGTTACTTCGTGCTGATTTTCCGGCAACAACAGAATTTGCGCACCCAATGTGCAGGACAATTGCTCGGCTTTCTTATGCTCGACCGCGCGGCGCAGATTGTTGAGTACTAAATCGAAATCGGACGCTTTGGTTTGATGAATGGCAGCGTAATTTTCGGCGCTGCCGGCATTCAGCGACACCTTGATCCACGATACCAAGGCTAAGGATTGCTCGACAAAGCGTTGATTCATCAACGTGCCGTTGGTAGTGAAAGACACATCGATACCTGCGTCGTAAGTCCATTTGACGATGTCGTTAATTTCCTTATGCAACATTGGCTCGCCTTCGCCAGCATACATGATGCTTTTCACGCCAAGCTTGCCCATCTCCGTCAAACGCTCCGCCAAAATTTTGACATCCAGCCGCTGCGCTTTGTAGCCGATATAGTCCACCGCGCAAAACGTGCAGCGATGATTGCAAGCACCTACCGGCGAGACCTCCATGTAGATGGGGTACACGGCTTTCGCTTGTTGCCAGTCATGCCTGCCATCCAACCATTGCGCCACCCGCTGCGGGTGATACACCAGTTTATGACTGTCTATGCCGTATTTGTCTGCCATGTTTTTGTCGTTTAATATGCTTTCAGAGTTAAAAACCGCTACAGAACGGGATAAAGCGATTTCTATGCCAATATACGGTTCAGGTAACCTGCCGCTGTTGATTGTTATATCGGCATCACAAAGCTTAGCATTAAACGATTAGTTTCAAGCCCGGAGGTAACGCCTCACCGAAGACTTGCTTTTCCTGTTGCTCATCCAGTTGTCTGAATTCGGCAACCATATCTATCCAGGAGGATGGCGATTTAGCTTGCTTGAGCTTGTCGATCACCTGCGTGCGCAGGCTGTCGTCGATGTCCCTGGCCCGATCATCGCATCGTCTAGCCAGCAAGGTGGCGGCAAAGCCGGCCTGGGTTAGCTTTTTCCAATCAACTTTCAATAGCTGTTGCAACCAGCTCTCGACCGTCGCCGCGGGAATGACCTGATGATTGTTGCCGTGGAACAGAATCCGCCCGCCGATACGGCCGACCGCCCACCAACTCTGCTCCGGCTCGCCGGCTTTTTCCAGACGCTTTAGCAGCCATTCGCCCAATTGAATTTTATCGACAATCGCTAACCGCTCCAGAGCCGCCGCCAGCCGCACCATATCGTCGTAACCGCGTGTCGCGAGTTGTTTGGCAACACCCGCTTGGCGCGCGGATGCCGGGTTGATGAATTTGGCGATGTCATTGAAGATACGTTGCTGGGCATCCGCACCCAGACCACCGGCAACGCGCCGCCATAAAGTCCACCACTCGGCCCAATTCTGCTTTTCGTTGACGAACTGTAATCCTTCTGGATATAGCTTCCAAAGCTGCTCTACCCGCCAGTCGTCGAGTGGATAACCGAAGCCGGGCCGCAAACAAAACCCGGCCAAACTCAACCAGAGGCGTTCGTGCTGTTCGCTCCGCCGCCGATATTTACCGCCCTCCAACAAGGCCGTGAACAACTCGCGCAGCAACGGGGTTTGCCAGTCCCCGCGCGGTGCGGCAAGAGTTCTTTCCAGGTCGGCGCGCAAGGTTTTTACCGCCTGCGGATCGACTTGTTTGGATTTGGCGCCGAATACGGCCTGAATTTTTTCCAGCGCTTGCGGTAGTTGGCTAGGCAATTCGGCGTTGGCGATGATTTGGGCCTTTTTACGAATCTGAAACTCTACGTCCCATCGCTGGCTAGCATCGTCCACCGCCACACACTGGATTTGCAAGGTACCGACTTCCGTATAAGTTGCCAGCAATTGCACCGCTACTTCGGCTTTTTGCTGGCCTTCGAATGCCACAGCCAGCGGCGGCAAGCTGTGAAAACGTTCGTCGTCGAGTTCGACTATGTCGCCGGGCTGGTAAGTACCGTCTCCGCTACTGGACAACAAATGAAAACGTACCGGCTGTCCCACCCTAAGAGCGAATTGCCTATCGTTCAACAGAATCTCATGACCTTCCTCGCTGCCTTTCGGCAATATACAAACGCCACGGCCGGCTTGCTTAGCATCACCACTTTTGACCATGGCATCAACCAGCAGAAAATAACTACGCGCCGCGCCACCGCCGATTTTTAATTTCTTATCGCGGCGGGCCACCGCATAACTGACCGCGCCGTAAGCCACTGCCAATTCCGGATGGCGGTTATCCAGTAATACGGGGGGTTGCCCGCCGCGCCAACTGGCTAATAAATCGATTAATCGTTGCACCATGGCCGGACTGCGAAACACGCCGCCGTTCAGCAATAATGCGTCGGGGACAATTTGATGCTCTGTACCGGTTCCTCTTAAAGCCATTTGCGCAGCCTGGGCATGCATTTGCAAAAAGGCCGCAATATGCTTACTGATAGCCGGCTCCGCCGCATAGGGCAAGCCAAACTCCACTACGCCGCTACGCTTCCTATCCGGCAGGTCTTGCAAGCCGGACATAGGTAAAAAACCATCCAATGCAATTTGCTTAACCTCTTCTTTGCTTAGCGACGTGCTTTTTGTGCCGCCGATCAACCTGGAGCCGCCACCCAACAAGGTCACAGCAAGATGCTCCGGTGCATCGTCAGCCAATAGCAACTCCTTGGCGATCCGGCATTGCTCCAGCAATTGCGATAAATCGGCAGTCGAAAGTTTTTTATCGCCGGTTCGCAAGCGGCTTTCCGCTAGATGCGCCAGAGCAAGGTCAATATTGTCACCACCCAACATCAAGTGGTCGCCGACACCTATGCGCGTCAGCTTAGGTTCGTCTGGCCCCTGCTCAATCTTGATCAAGGTTAAATCGGTAGTACCACCGCCGACATCGCAAACCAGCAATAAGCGCCTATCGGCCAGACTGGATTTGATGGTACCTGCATGCCGGCGCAGCCAGTCGTAACAGACTGCTTGCGGCTCTTCCAGCAACCTGACACCGCTCAAGCCGGCCATCTTGGCCGCTTCCAATGTTAAGGAGCGCGCGGACTCGTCAAAGGACGCCGGCACCGTAATCACTACTTCCTGAAGCGCAAGTGGTGCTTTGGGAAAACGGTGCTCCCAAACGGCGCAGACATGTCGCAAATAACTAGCACTGGCTTCCAGCGGCGAGACTTTAAATACCGATTCGTCACTGCCCCAAGGCAAAATAGCCGCGCTGTGATCGACTGAGGTGTGCGACAACCAGCTTTTAGCGCTGGTAACCAATCGACCTTGCGACTTCGCGCCCAGCAAGCGCGCCGCCTCACCAAGCACAGCGCCGTTTTCCTGGGTCAAAAACCCGGCCTCCTCCGTTATTTCGCCTGGCGCAGGATGGTAACGCACTGACGGTAATAACGGCTTGGCACTCACTTCTCCTGGCGCGATCAACTGAGGAATTTCAAACAGGTGAATAGCTTTGGCAGGGTCACCTATGTCGGAGCATGCGACCACTGTATGGGTGGTGCCTAGATCGATTCCGACCGAATAAGTAGCAGTGTAGTTTTTCAAAAGTACTTAGTATGTTTATTCTAATTATGTTAGGCAGCCTGCCAAGTATTCAAGCAAGCGCGCGCGAGCGCCTATTTTAGTCGGCTTTCTGATCGAACACTCTCGTTTTTCTGATACCACTATCCAAGCCGTGGTTGCCAAGTGAAATGAATTTCCACAAAGAACAATCTTTCAACGCGTTTCGAATAAAATGCTTGCGCGCCTAATGTTTGCGATGTTACTTTCCGCCTACGGCAAACATCAGTGCATTGCCTTACTGAATGCGCCCACCGAGAACAAAATCTAGCGCTGTAAAGTAGTCGAGTCGGAATCAAGACCAGGCACCGCAGCAATTATTAACCAACTTGAGCGAGTTAAATTCATGCTTATTAAACCATCCGCATTAGCTGGCGTCGTGTTGCTGGCCGCCAGCCAATCAACAGAGGCAGTCGTCATCAACTTTGACTACACCTACGATGGCGGCTTTTTCTCCGGCAACAACGCAAATAGACGAGACATCCTGGATGCAGCAGGCGGTTTTTTTGGAGGCATCTTAACTGACAGCTTGACAGCGATTACATCCGGCGGCAGCAATAATTTCAGCGCGGTATTTCAACGTCCTGATACCGGCGCCAGCACCACCCTGAGCAATTTTAGCGTGGCAGCCGACACACTCACAGTGTTTGTTGGCGGACAAACCATGGGATCTGGCAACCTGGGTTACGGCGGCTATGGCGGTTACAACGTCAGTGGCACCCAAGATTTTTTGACCAATGCAGCACAACGTGGCCAATCAAATACGACCGGCCCGTCAGCAACTGATTTTGCACCATGGGGCGGCCAATTGACCTTCAGCAGTTCGGCAAACTGGTATTTCGACACCGATCTTTCTACCACCGAGACATTTAGCGGCAATGATTTTTATTCGGTGGCACTACATGAGTTAGGTCACTTATTAGGTCTAGGCAGCTCGGATTCTTGGGATAATCAAGCAACAGGCCCTGGCTTTACCGGTGCCAATGCAGTGGCGGCTTATGGCGGGACTGTACCACTGGCGGGTGATAAGGTTCATTGGTTAGACGGCACCAAAAGCACGGTAGACGGGATTGAGCAAGAAGCTGCCATGGACCCTACTTTACGCATCGGCACGCGCAAGGTGTTTACGCAACTCGATCTAGCCGCGTTGAAAGATGTGGGCTGGCAAGTTTCGGTAACCGCTGTGCCGGTTCCTTCCGCTGTTTGGTTATTCGGCTCTGCGTTATTGGGTTTTATTGCCAGTAAACGTAAGCAGCATTTGAATTTCTAGCAAAATCATCACTGTCGCGCCGGACACGCCAATTGGCTATAACAAAACCGGCGCGATAAAACGATTAAAACTTATTGACTGACACCTGATAAAAACGGCACAAAACTGACCCGCTCAATTACTTCATCCTCAAAGCCATGCTCGGTGCGGGTTACCCGATGCAATTCCTGCATCCCTTCCAACCCGACTGGAATCACCATCACCCCCCCCACAGCCATTTGCTCAAGAAGGGCTTCTGGAATTTCCGCCGGTGCGGCGGCAGCTAATATCCCATCATATGGCGCATGCTCCGGCCAACCCCAACCGCCATCGCTATGCTTAAAACCCACGGTCTTGATACCCAACTCCCAAAGCGTATCTCGGGCTTTTTTCATCAACGGCGCAATTCTTTCCACCGAATAAACTTGTTCTACCAACTTCGACAATATTGCGGTTTGGTACCCGCAACCCGTACCGATTTCCAGTACCTTTTGCAGCGGACCTTTTTCCAATAGCAATTCCGTCATTTTGGCGACAATATACGGCTGCGATATAGTTTGATTGTGGCCGATAGGCAAGGCGGTGTCTTCATAAGCGCGACTCTCCAAAGCTTCGTCGACAAAAATATGCCTCGGCGTGTCAGACATTACCGCCAGGACTTTACTGTTATAGATACCTTGCTCGCGCAACCGCGAAATCATCCGCTCTCTGGTCCGCCGAGAAGTCATGCCTATACCCTGGATGCGTCTACTCATACGAGCGCCTCCATTGCCAGCCACTTGCTTAATCCGTCCAATCGGTCATAACGCGTTAAATCCAGCTGTAACGGCGTTACGGACACGTACCCGTTTCTTATCGCATCAAAATCGGTACCGGGCCCGGCGTCTTGTTCACTACCGGGTGGTCCCACCCAGTAAATAACTTGGCCCCGCGGATCATGGGAACGTATTACTGCTTCCGCTTTGTGCCGCTGTCCGAGTCGGGTAGATTGATAACCTTTTAATTCAGCAATCGGCAAATCAGGCACGTTGACGTTTAACAAAGTGTCTTCCGGCAAGGGATGAGCGAGGATTTTTTGCATTAATGTCACAGCCACATGTGCCGCCGTATCGAAATGTTTAGGATCGCTGGATGCCAAAGATATAGCCACCGCAGGCAGCCCAAGAAAACGCCCTTCGGTAGCTGCCGCCACGGTGCCAGAGTAAAGCACATCATCGCCGAGATTGGCCCCATGATTGATACCGGCGAATACCATATCAGGTTCGTTCGCTAACAATCCTGTAATGGCCAGATGAACGCAATCCGTCGGCGTACCATCCACCCTAACAAAACCGTTTTCACATTGAGTGGCTCGCAAAGGCATATCCAGGGTTAAAGAATTACTTGCGGCACTCCGGTTTTTATCGGGCGCCACTACTGATACGTTCGCGTATTGACGTAGAGCCTCAGCCAGTGTGTTGATGCCTTGCGCTAAATAACCGTCGTCGTTGCTGATTAGTATGTGCATACTGCCGTGAAACGCTTTAAAATTCCCGCATAGTAGCAAAAAAACCGCAAAACCAGCAGCTTACGTGACAAAAAAAACCACTTCCGCAGACGATGTCCTCTTGTTTCGAAACTCGATAGGTAAAGTCCAGACCATAGACACCAATACCGTTATTCTTAAGCCTGATAAGAAACCACGGCCGATACCCTCATTTAAGCCGCTCGAGCAAGTTAATCCGTTACAAAAAGATGTTGAGGGTAGCTTGGAGACCGTGTTCCAAGAAGACAAGATCGCATTCCTAGTGCCAGGCATGCAAAAAAGCGTCATCAAAAAGCTTCGCAAGGGATATTACGGCCTGGATGCCGATATCGATCTACATGGCTTAAGCAGCCGCGATGCGCAACAGCAATTATTGCGATTTTTACACTATTGCGTTGAAGACGGTTATCGCTGCGTACAAATCATTCACGGCAAGGGCTACAACTCTACGGACAATCAACCAGTTTTAAAAAATGATATAAACCTTTGGCTACGCCAACATAAAGATGTCCTGGCGTTTTGCTCTGCCCCCCCGAAGGCTGGCGGTACGGGTGCCTTGTTCGTGTTGTTACGCTTATCAGAAAAATTTGTTACATCCGAAGAGGAACCTCAATGAGAGCAATCCCCTCTCTTTAGACCCCCAAATCTCCAGCGCCTACCCAAACAGACGTGGCGTCCTCCGTTATATTCTGCCTTGCCTTGACTTGGACGGCTTGTTGCTCTAGTTTTTCAAGCATAGTTATTCCCTATCGTGACACATAAAAACAAAATCAACGCCATGACCATAAATCAACACCAGCGACCGCCCCAATCCACAGGGGCAATTGGCGTTTCAACGCAAAGGATTATCAAAGCGGAGATTTTCAACAATGAGCCTTAAAATTGGGATCGTCGGTTTAGGCAGAATTGGTCGCGGGGTACTAAGGGGAAATTTCGCGCAAGAAAAAGGCGGCAGATTCGATATACGCGTAGTCTGTGACGTAATGGCTATCGATCACGTTGCTTACCTATTAGCAAACGACAGCACCTATGGCCGCCCTCCGTTTAATGTAGATTGCGATGGCGACGATTTAATCATAGACGACAAAAGAGTTCGCTATCAGAAGGTAGATCGGCGCCGTAGCTCGCCGGATGACGACAGCTTCGGTGTATTGCGCCAATTTGATCTCGATGTATTATTTGACGCCACGGGCACCGCCACGATCCATGATTTCCGCTCATTGATTACACAGGAAGTCGCTAAAAAAATCCTTTGCACTTGGAATGTTAGCGGTTGCGATATTAGTGTGGTGTTCGGAGTAAATCATTCGGCATACGATCCATTACGCCATGACGTCATCTCGGCCAGTACTTGCACGGGTAATGCACTGGTTCCTATCTGTCATGTACTGGATAAACACATTGGCATCAATTACGCCCGAGCCATCACTATCCATCCGCAACTTTCAGATCAACGTGTATTGGATGGTTATCACGCGTCATCCCAACTTGGCCGCGGGTGTGCGTCTTCCATTATCCCAACCAGCACGAACGTAGGTAAATCCACTACATTGGTATTACCGAGACTCGAAGGCAAACTGGAAGCCATGTCCTACAGAGTGCCAACAGCGATTGTCTCAGTCATTGATTTAACAGCCACTCTTTCACGGAAAACGTCACTAGAAGAATGCGTAGAACTGTTTGAGGATTACGCCAACAAACAATTAGCAGGAATTATTCATTGTGACTATGGTGCGTGGGGCCATCAAAAGGCTAGCATCGATTATATGGAAACCCAATATTCTTCCATATTATTGATGCATCATCTCACTGTCAGCCAAGGCCACCAAATCGGCCTATCTTTGATGCATGACAATGAGCACGCATATTGCTGCCGAGTATTAGACGTATTGGGCATTTTACAAAACTAGTGTTAGCGAGTTTGCAAAACACCCAATGAATCCCGATCAAATTCAGGCTGAATGAACCGAATAACCAGCTTCTCAGCGGAGTCTTCACCGGATGCGACCGTTTTGATTCTTGGCAGCATTCCTGGAAAAGCATCACTGGAAGCTAATCAATATTACGCCCATCCACGTAATCATTTTTGGCCAATCATAACCGAGCTTCTGAAACTTGAACCAAGTAGCTCATACTCAGCGAGAATAGAAGCAATAAAATTAGCGCGCATCGCACTATGGGATGTCGTCAAGTCATGCCATCGACACAATAGCAGTCTCGATACGAAAATAGACAAAAACAGTATTGTTACGAATGATTTTCCAGGCTTTTTCCTAACCCACCCAAATATTACGCATTTATTTTTTAACGGATTAACTGCGGAAAAAACCTTTCAAAAGCATGTTCAACCTTATATATTCACAACAGAGCTTATTTACCACCGGTTACCTTCTACAAGCCCCGCACATGCAACAATGCCATTCCAACAAAAACTGGAAAGTTGGCGCATATTAACAAGGGTAATGTCAGAAACCTCGCACAGCGAAACAGGTGAGATTTCAAAAACAAAAACAAACCCAATAACCAGAACAAGAAATATACCCTAGGAATTTAAAGTAAAAATGAATGGCACAAAAAAAACGGCAGAGAAGCTATCTAGCCACTCTGCCGCCTAAGAACTCAAGATTTAAATACCTACTGGCACCTATTCTTCAGTTTGTATGGGCTCCGGCCTATCTACTAACTCAACGTAAGCCATAGGCGCGTCATCACCAGATCGAAATCCGCACTTAATAATCCTTAAATACCCACCGTTTCTGGATTGGTATCTTGGACCAAGCTCGTTAAATAATTTCGTTACAACATCTCTATCACGCAACTTAGAGAACGCCTGGCGACGTTTCGCAACAGAATCGACTTTAGATAATGTAATCAAAGGCTCAGCGATCACGCGTAACTCTTTTGCTTTTGGTAACGTAGTCTTGATTAACTCGTGTCTAAACAAAGAGCAAGCCATGTTGCTAAATAGCGCTTTTCTGTGGCTACTATTTTTATTTAACTGTCTTCCAGATTTACGGTGTCTCATTTTTCAAATGCCTTATATTCAAATTCCAGCTTGCGATTGATCAGCCAGATTTTCAGGTGGCCAGTTTTCCAACCGCATACCCAATGACAGACCTTTAATTGCAAGAATATCTTTAATTTCCGTTAACGACTTCTTACCTAAATTCGGTGTTCTCAGCAACTCTACTTCAGTCCGCTGAATCAGATCACCGATATAGAAAATGTTTTCTGCCTTTAGGCAGTTGGCAGAACGAACCGTCAACTCCAAATCATCTACAGGACGCAACAACACCGGGTCGAAGGACTCCTCTTCAATTGCCACCTCTTCATGTATTTGTTCGTTAACTTTTTCAAAATCAACGAACACGGATAACTGGTCATGAAGAATCGAAGCGGCCAACTTGATTGCCTGTTCAGGATCAACTGTACCATTTGTCTCCAGTTCGATAACGAGCCTATCCAGATTAGTGCGCTGCTCGACACGGGTGCTTTCTACGTGGTAAGCGACCTTTATGATCGGGCTGAACGCCGCATCGACCATTAACACGCCTACAGGCGCATCATCATTCATTTCCTTCCTCAGACTAGCAGGAACGTAGCCCCTACCACGCTCCACCTTAATCTTGATATTGAGCGAACAATCCTGATTATTGATGTTTGCAATTACCAGATCGGGATTTACTAACTCTACATTGTGAGGTAGATCAATATCCCGAGCACTTACTACACCAACACCTGATTTGGACAGGGTGAGGGTTACTTCATCCTTTGAATGGACAACGACAGCTAATTTTTTAAGGTTAAGAATGATGTCAATAACATCCTCTTGAACACCTTCTATCGTAGTGAATTCATGCAACACACCCTCGATAGAGATTTCTGTAACTGCGCAACCTGGAATTGACGACAGCATGACCCGCCTTAAAGCATTGCCTAAAGAATGCCCAAAGCCGCGTTCCAGAGGCTCGATAACGATTCTCGAGTGGTTGGCCGATTCGTTAATCACCTCGACAAGTCTAGGCTTCAGTAGGCCAACAATAGAACTCTGCATAATTTAAATCCTGGACTTATTTTATTACTTAGAATAAAGCTCAACAACCAGCTGCTCGTTGATGTCAGAGCCTAAATCCACGCGATCAGGCACAGACTTGAATGTTCCACTCATCTCTTTCGAATTCACTTCAACCCAAACTGGAAAACCGTACTGTTCGGTAACAACCAGCGAGTCTTTAATACGTTGTTGGCTCTTAGCTTTTTCTCTAACCTTAATTACGTCGCCGGCAGCAACTTGGTATGAGGGTATATTAATTAACCTATCATTGACCAAAATGGCTTTGTGAGATACCAACTGCCTAGCTTCCGCACGAGTAGCAGCATAGCCCATCCGATAAACGACGTTATCCAAGCGAGACTCTAAAAAATCGAGCAAATTCTGACCAGTAGCGCCTTTTTGTAGGTCAGCGGCTTTGTAATAGTTCCGGAATTGTTTTTCCAACACCCCGTATATGCGACGCAAGCGCTGTTTGGCGCGGAGCTGCATAGCATAATCAGAATTCCTTGTACGCTTAGCACCATGTTGACCAGGTCTTTGTTCTAATTTACATTTGCTTTCCAGAGATTTGCCTCTGCTTTTCAAAAATAAATCAGTACCTTCCCTACGACTCAGCTTGCAAGCAGGACCAAGATATCTTGCCATTAAATTTACTCCACTATCCTAAACACGACGTTTTTTGGGTGGACGACAACCATTATGAGGTATGGGAGTAACGTCCACGATATTTGAAATTTTGAACCCCATACTGTTCAAAGAGCGAACAGCAGATTCCCTGCCAGGGCCTGGCCCCTTTATCATAACATCCAGATTTTTCATGCCGTATTCCTGAGCTACCGCTCCAGCTTTCTCAGCGGCTACTTGAGCTGCGAAAGGCGTGCTTTTGCGTGAGCCACGAAAACCGGATCCACCAGATGTAGCCCAAGATAACGCGTTACCTTTTCTGTCTGTAATAGTAACGATTGTATTGTTAAAGGAAGCGTGGACGTGAACAATACCGTCCGCTACTTCTTTCTTAATACGCTTTTTAACTCGATTCTGGGTTGCCATCAAAAATGCCTATCTAGATGTATTTATTTAGTAACTGACTTGCGCGGCCCTTTGCGAGTCCGAGCATTTGTTCTGGTTCTTTGTCCTCTCAATGGCAAGCCACGGCGATGCCTGATACCACGATAACAACCTAGATCCATTAATCTTTTTATATTCATCGAAACTTCTCTGCGAAGATCACCTTCAACAGTCATCGCAGAAATAACCTTACGTATAGATTCAACTTGATCCTCAGAAAGGTCTCGAATCTTGACGGTTGGCTGAACCCCAACTTCATCGCAGATATTTCTAGCAGTTTGCCTGCCAATTCCATAGATAGCAGTCAACGCTATCTCCGCATGCTTATGGTCAGCCACGTTTATACCGGCAATACGAGCCATTCAAATACTCCAAAAACAGTACTATAAGGTTAAACAGGGGATTATATCACCCTGCAAAATAAATCACAAAAACAAGTTAGCCTTGACGCTGTTTGTGCCTGCCATCTTTGCAGATAACTCGCACAACACCGTTTCTTTTAATTACTTTACAACTTTTGCATATGGCTTTTATTGAAGCTCGTACTTTCACGGCAAACTCCTGGAAATTTTAAGATTTTTTCAAATTGGCTTTTTTCATCAAGCCTTCGTATTGCTGTGACATCAAATGCGTCTGCATTTGTGAAATAAAGTCCATCACAACAACTACAATAATGAGCAAAGAGGTGCCGCCAAAAGAAAACGGCACATTCCAATAGACGATCAGAAACTCAGGCAACAAACATATCAATGTGATGTAAACCGCGCCTATCAAAGTGAGCCGCGTCATAACCTTATCGATGTAACTGGTAGTGTGAGCACCCGGCCTAATCCCGGGCAAATAGGCGCCTGATTTCTTGAGGTTTTCTGCGGTTTCTTTTGAATTAAATACCAGAGCAGTATAAAAGAAACAAAAGAACACGATAGCCAACGCATAACATAAAACATACACAGGCTGACCGGGAGAAAGCACCGACGAAATATCCTGGAGCCAAGAAAAGCCGTCAACATTCCCGAACCACCCCGCAATTGTCGCAGGAAACAATATAATACTCGATGCAAAAATAGGTGGAATGACGCCTGCCATATTTAACTTAAGCGGCAAAAACGAACTCTGCCCCGAATAGACCTTATTACCTTGCTGCCTTTTTGGATAATTAATGGTTATCCGCCTTTGCCCTCTTTCAACAAAAACGACAATACCCGTTACAACTATCGACAAGGCAAACAACACAACAATAAACGCACCATTCATTTCACCAGTACGAGCAAGCTCGAGTGTTCCACCGATTGCGGAAGGCAAACCCGACACGATACCTGCGAAGATAATCAGTGATATACCGTTACCAATACCCCTCTCTGTAACCTGCTCGCCGAGCCACATTAAGAAAATTGTGCCAGTGACCAAAGTTATGGTGGTTATAAGCACAAAACTCACGCCAGGCTGGATAACAACAGCTAGGCCACCAGCTGTTTGGTTTTGCAAGGCTACTGAAATACCGATAGATTGGAACATCGCCAACACAACGGTGCCGTAACGAGTGTACTGAGAAATCTTTCTACGCCCGGATTCACCTTCTTTTTTCAGCTGCTCCATAGCAGGAATGACGATAGTCATAAGCTGCATAATGATAGAAGCCGAAATATAGGGCATTATGCCCAGCGCAAAAAGACTCAAACGCATCAACGCCCCACCCGAAAACATGTTAAACATGTTTAAGATCGAGCCAGACTGCTGTTCAAACATTATCGATAACGCCTTTGGATCTATCCCTGGAACAGGAATATGCGCACCAATTCTGTATACGACAAAAGCGCCTAAAACAAACAACAATCTTGACTTGAGCTCACCAAACCGAAATGTGCCTGCAGAAACATCAACTCCTTTAGCACTCACTTAAGCCTCGACTTTGCCACCAGCAGCTTCAATAGTTAATTTTGCACCAGCCGTTACACCAAGCCCTTTTAAAACCAAAGACCGAGTAACAGATCCAGTATTCACTACCTTAACTTTTTTGGAAAATACCGGGATGATGTTTTCGCTAATCAATAATTGAATATCTACAACGTCAGACTGAAGCGCATCAATTTCAGCCAAACGAACCTCTGCGGTAAATTTTTTAGTTCTGGAAGTAAAACCGACTTTGGGAAGCCTGCGTTGCAAAGGCATCTGACCACCCTCAAAACCGACCTTATGGAAACCTCCAGATCTGGCCTTTTGACCCTTATGGCCTCTGCCGCAGGTTTTACCATCAGTAGATCCTATACCCCGCCCGACGCGCTTCGCCTTTTTTCTGGCGCCGCATGCAGATTGTATTGTGTTCAGATACATTAAACTTCCTCAACCTTTAGCATATATGCGATTTTATTGATCATCCCGCGGTTCTCAGGCGTATCGATAACTTCCACGACCTGCCGGATTCTGCTTAGACCCAGTCCTTTTAAACACTGCTGATGACTCTTTAAGCGACCATTTTTACTTTTAGTCATCATTACGCTTAATTTTTTGCCACTCATATCGTTTTACCCTGTTATTTGATCAACAGATAAACCGCGTTTTGCTGCGATTTTCTTAGCATCATGCATTGCGGTCAAACCGTTAATTGTGGCACGCACAACATTGATAGGGTTACTCGTGCCGATGCATTTAGCCAGCACATTATGAACACCGACAACCTCGAATACGGCACGCATAGCACCGCCGGCGATGATACCAGTACCTTCTGAAGCCGGCTGCATGTAAACCTTGGCCGCACCGGTATTGGACATAATTGAGTATTGCAACGTGCCTTCTTTCAATGCCACTTTGCGCATATTCTTTCTTGCTTGCTCAAGCGATTTCTGAATCGCTACCGGCACTTCCCTCGCTTTAGACACGCCGTAACCGACACGTCCGTCGCCATCACCAACGACTGTAAGCGCAGCGAAACCAAAAACCCGACCGCCTTTAACTACCTTTGCTACACGTCTTACCGAAACTAATTTTTCCTGTAATCCGTCTGTACTACCTTGAGATGGTGCTGTTGCCATGCTATTCCCCTAAAACTTCAAGCCAGCTTCACGTGCGGCGTCGGCTAATGCCTTTACGCGGCCATGATATTTAAAACCAGAGCGATCAAACGCGACCTCAGTTACACCAGCCGCAATCGCTCTTTCAGCAACAATACGCCCCACCTCGGTAGCGGCCTTAATATTACTGGTATTACCGAGCCCCGCCTTTACGTCAGCTTGCAATGTAGACGCCGCCGCGAGAGTAGCAGTGCCATCAGCACTAAGAACCTGTGCATAAATATGCTGGGAAGTTCTATGTATGGTAAGTCTATTTACATTTAACTTTTTGATTTTGCAGCGTAGTCTTAACGCTCTTTTTAATCTTGAAGACTTCTTATCCATCACTTCACCTATTTCTTTTTGGCTTCTTTTCTAGCCACGTATTCATCAGCTATTCTCACACCCTTCCCTTTGTAAGGCTCGGGCGGACGAAAAGCCCTGATCTCAGATGCGACCTGGCCGACTTTCTGCTTATCATTGCTCTTCACATGCAACTCTGTTTGCGTTGGCGCTTCAACGGTTACACCGTCGGGAATTAAATATTCGACAGGATTTGAATACCCCAAGGACAGGGTTAAAAGATTATCTTTAACCTGCGCTCTATAGCCAACCCCAACCAACAACATCTTTTTGACGAAGCCCTCAGAGACTCCTTTCACCATATTGTTAATTGACGCTCTGGCAGTACCAGCATGGGCCTTAGCACCTTTTACACTATCGTCCCATTTGACTCTGATTACGTTAGATTCGATTTCAAGATCAACAGCATCACAAAGATCAAACGCAAGTTGACCCAGTTTACCGTTAACTATCATTTGCTTGCCGTCAACTTTTACATCTACGCCTGATGGCAAAGTTATAGGCGCATTAGCTACTCTAGACATGATATACCTCTTAAATTAGCAGACAGTGCAAATGACTTCGCCGCCGTGCCCTATAGCACGCGCAGCGCGATCAGTCATCACACCATTAGAGGTTGAAACTATAGCTATGCCTAAACCACCTAGCACTTTGGGCAACTCGTCTTTAGACTTGTATATTCTAAGACCTGGACGGCTAACTCGCTTAACGCTCTCAATTACAGGAACCCCGTTGTAATACTTCAACTCAACGGTCATTTCTGTATGGCAACCGGTAACCTCAGTTTTAAAATCGGCAATATATCCCTCTTCTTTCAAAACCTTTGCTATAGCCAGCTTTAACTTAGATGAAGGGATTTTTACACTTTTTTTGCCAGCAGATTGACCATTTCTAATTCTGGTTAGCATATCCGCTATTGGATCTGTCATACTCATTTTTCAATTCTCCAAAACTTAAACAGAACTACCAGCTAGCCTTTGATAAACCGGGCACATCACCACGCATGGTGGCTTCCCTTAATTTATTTCTGCTAAGACCAAATTTTCTGTAGTATCCATGCGGACGCCCGGTCAGATTGCATCTGTTGCGCAACCTAGACTGACTGGAGTCTCTGGGTAGTTTTTGAAGTTGAATTTGAGCGATCTCTTTGTCTTCAAATGACGCATTTGGAGATCTAATTATTTCCTTTAATTCGTTTCTTTTTGCCTGATATTTTTTTATCAGGCCCTCACGCTTTACTTCGCGCGCAATCATTGATTTTTTTGCCATGTCGATACGCCCTAGCTTTTAAATGGAAAATTGAATAATTTCAACAGTGCCAAACCTTCTTCATCTGTTTTGGCAGTTGTTGTGATACAAATATCCATACCACGGAGCGCATCGATCTTGTCGTAATCTATTTCAGGGAAAATAATTTGCTCTTTAATTCCCATTGAATAGTTACCACGACCGTCGAAGCTCTTAGAACTCATGCCTCTAAAATCGCGTATTCTAGGTATAGAGATTGTAATTAATCTATCCAGAAATTCATACATTTTATCTGCGCGCAATGTAACTTTGCAACCAATAGGCATGTCGTCGCGAATCTTAAATCCGGCGATTGACTTTCTAGCCAAGGTAATCACTGCTTTTTGCCCTGATATTTTTTCCATATCAGAAACAGCAGATTGCAGAACTTTTTTATCTGCAATAGCCCCACCAACACCCATATTCAGTGTTATTTTTGTGAGCTTCGGCACTTGCATTATTGTTTTGTAGCCAAACTGCTGCTGCATTGCAGGAACAATTTCGGATTTATATTTACTTTGTAGTCTAGCCATAGCGTTATTACCTTAGAGACCAACGTTTTCGTTAGTAGATTTAAAATATCTGACTTTTTTTCCATCATCTAGAATTCTAAAACCCACTCTGTCGCCTTTTTTCGTTTTTGGATTAAATAAAGCAACATTCGAAATGTCAATTGGCATGTTTTTATCAACAATACCACCAGAAACACCCAGATTCGGATTACCTCTTTGGTGCTTCTTTACTAAGTTAATACCTTCGACTAATAGCTTATGGTCTTCAAGTACTTTACTAACCTTCCCTAGCTTGCCTTTATCTTTTCCCACTATTACGATGACTTCATCGCCTTGTTTAATCTTTTGCATCTTTGGACCTCTACAATACTTCTGGCGCTAGAGAGATAATCTTCATGAATTTATCGCCTCTTAATTCACGAGTAACCGGCCCAAAGATACGAGTACCAATTGGTTGTAGTTGGTTATTTAAAATTACCGCGGCATTGCCGTCAAAGCGTATAACAGAACCATCAGCTCGACGAACACCTTTACGAGTCCTCACGACCAAAGCATTATATACGTCGCCTTTTTTCACCCTAGTACGCGGCATAGCGTCTTTTACGCTTACCTTGATGATGTCACCGATGCCAGCGTAGCGGCGGTGCGAACCTCCAAGGACCTTGATACACATGACCTTTTTTGCGCCACTGTTATCGGCGACGTCAAGGCTAGTTTGCATCTGAATCATTTTTAAAATCCCAACTAAAATTATTGATTATCTATTGGCAGCTTCTAAGACTTCCAACAGTTTGAACGCCTTATTCTTGGAAATAGGACGACACGAGGCAATAGAGACCACGTCCCCCTCTTGGCATATATTGTTTTCGTCGTGAACGAGAAGCTTGGTAGATCGCTTTATATACTTTCCGTATACAGGGTGCTTTACCAGGCGCTCAACCAAAACAGAAGCAGTCTTATCCATTTTATTGCTAACTACCCGACCAGTTACCCTACGTACAGTATCTAGATTTTCGCTCATATCTATACTCTTACCATTTCACTTAGAATAGTATTAATGCGAGCAATATCTCGCCTCACCTGCTTAACTTGACTAGGCTTGCTAAGCTGCCCAGTTCCCTTTTGCATTCTCAAATTGAATTGCTCGCGAGACAACTCCAAAAGACTGGAATTCAACTCTTCTTTTGTTTTGCTTCTTAAATCTTTCGCTTTCATTACATTATTGTCCGTGCAGAGAATGTAGTTTTCACAGGCAGCTTAGCAGCGGCCAATTCAAAGGCTTCTCTTGCTAATTCCTCAGAAACACCCTCAATTTCAAACAGCATTGTGCCGGGTTTGATCTGAGCAACCCAGTATTCTACACTACCTTTACCTTTACCCATACGAACTTCTAATGGTTTTTTAGTAATAGGCTTATCCGGAAAAATTCTGATCCAGATTTTCCCACCACGCTTTACGTGACGACTAATAGCCCTTCTGGCTGCCTCAATTTGGCGGGCAGTCATTCTACCACGGCTAATTGACTTTAAACCATACTCGCCGAAGCTTACTGACGAACCGCGCAACGCAGTACCGTTATTTCTACCGGTATGTTGTTTGCGAAATTTTGTTCTTTTTGGCTGAAGCATCTCTTATATACTCCTTCAACTATTTTTTTGAGTCGGCGTTTAATGACGCTGCATGAGCATCCATATCAAACACCTCACCCTTAAATATCCAAACCTTTATACCGATAATTCCGTAAGTGGTTTTGGCTTCAGCAGTTCCGTAATCAATATCCGCTCTCAAAGTATGAAGCGGCACACGGCCCTCGCGATACCATTCCGTTCTAGCGATCTCAGCTCCGTTCAATCTACCTGCTACGGTGATCTTTATACCCTCAGCACCTAAACGCATGGTATTGGTAACAGCCCGCTTCATTGCACGGCGGTACATGATCCTTTTTTCAAGCTGCTGAGCTATGCTTTCGGCCACCAAATACGCGTCGAGTTCTGGCTTACGAATCTCTTCGACATTTAATTGGACGGGAACCCCCATCATCGCAGATATACTCTGCCTCAACACATCTATATCTTCACCTTTTTTACCTATCACAATCCCAGGACGGGCAGTGTGCACAGTAATATTGGCATTATTAGCAGGACGATTTATTTGTACCCTGCTGACAGATGCGTGAGCTAACTTTTGTTTGATGTATTCTCTAACCTTCAGATCCTGCAAGAGAAACACAGGGTAATTCTGGCTATTTGCATACCATCTCGAAGTCCAATCTTTTACTATCCCGAGACGAATCCCAGTGGGATGTACCTTTTGTCCCATTTGCTACCTCTATTTCTCTGCTACTTTAATTGTTATATGACAAGTTCTTTTTAGGATGTGATTCGCACGCCCTTTTGCCCTTGCGCTAACTCTCTTTAACGTTCTGCCTTCGTTAACGAATACGGTCGAAACCCTTAATTCATCAACATCAGCACTTTCGTTATGTTCCGCGTTAGCTATTGCCGACTCTAGAACTTTTTTGATTATCGCAGCAGCTTTCTTAGAGCTGAAACTCAGCAAATTCAATGCTTTTTCAACAGGTAACCCGCGTATTTGATCCCCTACAAGCCGTGCTTTTTGCGCAGAAAGAGGAGCGTTACTTAATTTAGCCGAAACTTCCACATTCACTCCTTATCTTGATTTCTTGTCTGCTATATGGCCTTTGTAAGTCCTTGTAGGCGAGAACTCACCCAGCTTATGCCCGACCATATTTTCTGAAATCAGCACTGGCACATGCTGCTTGCCATTATGCACGGCAATAGTCAATCCCAGCATATCAGGGCTGATCATTGACCTTCTAGACCAGGTTTTAATCGGTTTCCTATTATTCGCCCTCACTGCTTCTTCTACTTTCTTAAGCAAGTGATGATCTATAAATGGACCTTTTTTAATTGAACGTGGCACGTCAAATACCTCTTATTTTTGCTTACGGCGTCTGACAATCATGTTGTCAGTACGTTTGTTTTTTCGAGTTTTATAGCCTTTTGTCGGCGTTCCCCAAGGAGACACTGGGTGTCTACCACCCGAGGTTCTGCCCTCACCACCACCATGAGGGTGATCTACAGGGTTCATCGCTACGCCCCTAACAGTAGGCCTAACCCCGCGCCACCTTTTGGCACCAGCCTTACCTAACGATATAAGATTGTGCTCAGAGTTGGAGACTTCGCCAACTACACCTTTGCAATCTGACGGCACCTTTCTCATCTCGCCAGACCTGAGGCGAATGGTTACGTACGCACCATCTTTAGCAACCAATTGAACCGAGGTTCCCGCGCTTCTAGCAATCTGGGCGCCTTTTCCGGGCTTCAGCTCGATACAATGAATTGTGGTACCCAAAGGCATGTTTCGCAGAGGCATACAATTCCCAGGCTTAACCGGGGTTGTTTCTGCGCTCAGTATCTCCTGACCAATTTCGATTCCTTTGGGGGCGATTATGTATTTTCGCTCACCATCTTTAAATAGAATCAACGCTATATTCGCCGTCCGATTCGGATCATATTCAATGCGCTCCACCAACGCGGGAATATCAGTCTTATCGCGCTTAAAGTCCACTATCCGATAGAATTTTTTGTGCCCACCGCCAATATGGCGAGTTGTTATTCTACCCAGGTTGTTACGACCGCCGGTATTGCTCTTTTTGTCTAGTAGTTGTGCAAATGGCTTACCCTTATGCAAATCATTATTTTGTACACGCACTACAAACCGAGAACCCGGAGATGTCGGTTTTGATTTTAGAATAGCCATGCTCTTCTACCGCTCCTTATTTGCCTTAAAGTATTATGCTGTCGCTAATTCAATGTTATGACCAGGGCTAAGCTTAACATAAGCTTTTTTCCAGTCAGATCGCTTACCCAATGTACGTCCGAATCGCTTTATTTTTCCTTTAACATTCAGAACACGAACGGCAGCTACTTCAACACCAAACATCAATTCAACTGCATTTTTAATCTGCAATTTTGTCGCAGACTTTTTTACTTTGAATACAAACTGATTGCTTTGGTCAGCAGCGTTGGAACTTTTCTCGGACACAATTGGCGCATACAAAACACTTGCTAATTTAATTTGCTCAATACTCATGCCAAACGCTCCTCAATCTGTTTCAGCGCTGTTGCTGTAGCAATTACTTTATCAGCGGAAACCAAAGAAACTGGATCGACGCTACTTGGAGTCACTACCGCTATATAAGGAATATTTCTCGCCGCCAGAATTAAATTCTCATTTAAATCGTCCGCAACCACTAACAACCTTTTCGCATCGATACCCTTTATCTTACTCAAAAAGTCCTTTGTTTTTGGCGTTGCCGGCGTTATGTCGTTACATACTGCCAATCTACCCTGTCTCAACAACTCAGAAAAAATAGATCTAATACCAACTTTATACATTTTTTTGTTCAGCTTCTGATCAAAAGATCTTGGTTGAGCTGCGAATGTGACACCACCCGTGCGCCATACCGGGCTTCTGGTTGTTCCGGCACGCGCTCGACCAGTACCTTTTTGGCGGAACGGCTTAGCCCCACCACCACTTACCGCAGCACGATTCTTTTGGCCTTTAGTACCTGCTCTTGCTGCTGAAAGATATTTGGTTACCAGCTGATGCACCAGCGTTTCGTTAAAATCCTGTCCGAATACCAACTCGGAGACATCGAGTGCCTGTGCAGAATCTTGATTATTGATTGCAGGTATTTGCAAAGTCATAAATTAACCTTTATTTAACATTTTTACTGCTGGCGTGATAACTACATCACCACCCTTGGCACCAGGCACAGCGCCTCTGACTAAAATCAGATTCCGCTCAGCATCTACAGCATGGATAGTCAAATTCTGTACTGTAGTTTTGACCGCCCCCATGTGCCCGCACATTTTCTTACCTTTGAATACGCGGCCCGGAGTTTGGTTCATACCGCTGGAACCAGGAACCCGATGAGAGCGAGAGTTACCGTGCGTTGCATCTTGCGTTCTGAAATTATGGCGTTTTACTGTACCGGCAAAACCTTTACCAATGCTAGTACCGGACACATCGACGACCTGCCCAGCTTCAAACACACTAACTTTTAACTCTGATCCTGCAGAAAACTCAGCTGCCTCGCTATCGCTTAGCCTAAACTCCCACAAACCACGCCCAGCGGTCACATTGGCAGATGCGTAATGCCCAGCCATTGCTTTGTTGACTTTTGAAGACTTCACATCACCCGCCGCTACCTGAATAGCGCGATAACCATCAGTTTCAACGCTCTTTACCTGTATGACCCTGTTTGAGTCAATATGAAGTACGGTAACAGGTACCGAAGAGCCATCTTCGCAAAATATTCTGGTCATACCACATTTACGACCAATAAGACCTATTGACATCTGCCAATCCCTCTAAATTATTACTTGCTGCTATTTAAGCTTAATTTGAACATCGACCCCAGCCGCCAGATCCAACTTCATCAAGGCGTCAACAGTCTTATCGGTTGGCTCAACGATATCAAGCAACCTTTTGTAAGTTCTCAGTTCATATTGATCACGAGCATCTTTATTAACATGCGGCGAAATCAACACAGTAAAACGTTCTTTTCTAGTAGGCAAAGGAATAGGCCCCTTTACTTGGGCACCGGTTCTCTTCGCTGTTTCTACTATCTCACCCGCTGACTGATCAATCAATTTATGATCAAACGCTTTTAATTGGATTCTGATAGTTTGATTGGCCATCTT
Source organism: Methylomonas fluvii (assembly GCF_014850975.1). Classification (GTDB taxonomy): domain Bacteria; phylum Pseudomonadota; class Gammaproteobacteria; order Methylococcales; family Methylomonadaceae; genus Methylomonas; species Methylomonas fluvii. Next base: position 1,526,449 of record NZ_JACXST010000002.1, read on the forward strand.
GATTACTCGACAATAGAAGCAACAACACCCGCACCCACGGTGCGACCACCTTCGCGAATTGCAAAACGTAAGCCGTCTTCCATCGCAATCGGTGAGATAAGTTTTACGGTAACGGCGATGTTATCGCCAGGCATCACCATTTCCACACCTTCTGGCAAATCAACCGCACCCGTTACGTCGGTCGTTCTGAAGTAGAACTGTGGGCGGTAGCCGTTGAAGAACGGGGTATGACGACCACCCTCTTCTTTGGACAACACGTAAATCTCCGCTTTAAAGTGAGCGTGCGGCTTGATGGAGTTAACATGCGCCAACACTTGACCACGTTCAACATCTTCTCTTTTGGTACCACGCAGCAGGACACCGACGTTATCTCCCGCTTGACCTTGATCCAGCAGTTTGCGGAACATTTCCACACCTGTGCAGGTAGTTTGAACGGTATCTTTGATGCCGACGATTTCAACTGCTTCGCCTACTTTGATGATGCCCCGCTCAACACGACCGGTTACTACGGTGCCACGACCTGAAATTGAGAACACGTCTTCGATAGGCATCAAGAATTTGCCGTCGATCGCACGCTCTGGCTCAGGAATGTAACTATCCAACGCCTCAACCAAGCGAACAACGGATTGTACACCAATTTCGCTTTGCTCGCCTTCTAAAGCTTTCAACGCAGAACCGACGATAATCGGAGTATCATCACCAGGAAATTCATATTGGTTCAGCAGCTCGCGAATTTCCATTTCAACCAGCTCAATCAACTCAGCGTCATCAACCATATCGGCTTTGTTCAAAAACACGACGATATAAGGCACGCCGACTTGGCGTGACAACAGAATGTGCTCACGTGTTTGCGGCATAGGGCCATCCGCAGCCGAGCAAACCAGAATCGCGCCATCCATTTGGGCAGCACCGGTAATCATGTTTTTAACGTAGTCAGCGTGACCCGGGCAGTCAACGTGGGCATAATGGCGATTGGCCGACTCATACTCTACATGCGAGGTAGAAATGGTGATACCGCGAGCACGCTCTTCCGGGGCATTGTCGATTTGATCAAAAGCCTTCACTTCGCCGCCCTGCAGCTCTGCCATGACTTTTGTTAATGCCGCTGTCAATGTGGTTTTACCATGGTCAACGTGACCAATAGTGCCTACGTTTACGTGCGGTTTCTTTCTTTCAAATTTTTCTTTAGCCATGATTCAATACCTGATATGTAAAAAATTTAAGATACTTTTCTAATAATCGCTTCCGCAATATTTGCAGGTGCTTCGTTATATCTTTCAAACTGCATACTGTACGTTGCTCTGCCCTGAGTCGCCGACCTAAGATCTGTGGCATAACCGAACATTTCAGCAAGAGGGACTTCGCACTCTATTACCTTCCCGGCAGGAACATCTTCCATTCCATGAATGACGCCTCTTCGCCGATTAATGTCACCCACTACCTCACCCATATAATCTTCGGGGGTTACCACCTCGACTTTCATAATAGGTTCAAGCAACGCAGGATTTGCAGTCTTAGCCCCATCCCTGAAGCACATAGATCCTGCTATCTTGAAAGCCATTTCATTCGAATCGACATCATGATATGAACCATCGAATAAACTAACCTTTACATCCACAACTGGAAATCCCGCTAAAACGCCGTTTTCCATTTGCTCTTGCACACCTTTATCGATGGCTGGAATATATTCCTTTGGAATAGCACCACCAACCACTTCACTCACAAACTCATAACCAGTGCCCGACTCTTTTGGCTCTAATCTGAGCCATACATGTCCGTATTGACCCTTGCCGCCAGATTGCCTGATAAATTTCCCTTCGCATTCCACGGCACGCTTGATTGTTTCCCTGTAAGCAACCTGGGGCGCACCCACATTTACAGCAACATTAAACTCTCTTTTCATCCGGTCCACGATAATTTCAAGATGCAATTCGCCCATTCCTGAAATTATTGTCTGACCGGACTCTGGGTCACTACCCACTCTAAAGGAGGGATCCTCCTGGGCAAGTTTAGCTAGCGCCGCCCCCATTTTATCTTGATCAGCCTTTGTCCTAGGCTCAACAGCCACAGCAATTACTGGCTCAGGGAATTCCATTTTTTCAAGCAGAATTGGCCTTTCAATATCACAAAGCGTATCACCCGTGGTAACGTCTTTCAGCCCAATCAGAGCAGCTATCTCACCAGCCCTCACCTCATTGATTTCGACGCGACTATTGGCATGCAGCTGAACAATGCGTCCAATTCTTTCTTTCTTACCCTTACCGGCATTTAAAACCGCATCTCCGGACTTTACCAAACCGGAGTACACCCTAAAAAATGTCAAGGTTCCGACAAATGGATCAGTGGCTATTTTAAACGCTAACGCGGAGAAGGCCTCATCATCAGAAGCACCTCGAGTCGAAACAATGCCAGTATCCGACAAACCTTCTACCGACTTTATATCGAGAGGGGATGGCAAAAAATCAATCACACCATCAAGAACACACTGCACACCTTTGTTCTTAAAGGCCGAACCGCAATAAGCCGGGACCAACTTATTCTGCAGAACCCGCGCCCTTATACCCTGCTTTATTTCTTGGTTTGTCAAAACACCTTTTTCAAGATATTTATCCATTAATTCTTCGGATGCATCCGCAGCTGCTTCTATCATTCGCTCGCGCCACTCTGCAGCGGACTTTTCCATTTCTGCGGGAATTTCCGTTTCCGCAAAACTCACACCCATATTGGCGTCTTCCCAGTAGATTGCCTTCATTTTCAGCAAATCCACAACACCTTTAAAGCTTTCTTCCGCCCCAATTGGCAACTGCATAGGAATTACATCACTACCAAGTCGTGATTTAATTTGCTCAACGACACGCAAAAAGTTTGCGCCAGAACGATCCATCTTGTTGACAAAAGCCAATCTTGGCACATGGTATTTGTTTGCCTGACGCCAGACCGTTTCCGACTGAGGCTCTACCCCACCCACAGCACAAAAAACAGCACACGCACCATCCAAGACACGCAACGACCGCTCTACTTCTATAGTGAAATCGACATGCCCAGGCGTATCTATAATATTGATTCGATGCTCTGGGTATTGCTTTTCCATTCCTAACCAAAAGCAAGTCGTCGCAGCAGAAGTGATTGTTATCCCTCTCTCCTGCTCTTGCTCCATCCAATCCATGGTAGCAGCACCGTCATGAACCTCGCCCATCTTGTGCGAAACCCCGGTGTAAAACAATATCCGTTCGGTTGTAGTTGTTTTCCCAGCATCTATGTGAGCCATGATGCCTATATTACGATAACGCTCTATAGGCGTCTTACGAGCCACAACAACAATCCTGCTTAACTTTACTACCAGCGATAATGAGCAAAGGCTTTATTTGCTTCAGCCATTCTATGCGTATCTTCGCGTTTCTTTGCAGCCGCACCCCGACCTTCAGACGCGTCTAACAACTCGCCAGCCAACTTAGCAGCCATAGTTCTTTCATTACGCTTACGCGCCGCATCAATTAGCCAACGCATCGATAGAGCCAATCTTCTAGCAGGACGCACCTCGACAGGCACTTGATAAGTAGCACCACCAACCCGGCGAGACTTAACCTCAACTCGTGGCTGTACGTTTTCCAATGCTTTTGCAACCAAATCTAAAGATTCTTTATGACCTTTACCTTCGATAACATCCAATGCGCCGTAAACAATTTTCTCAGCGACAGATTTTTTGCCATCCTCCATGATCATGTTCATGAATTTTGACAGCATATCGCTACCAAAACGCGGATCCGGATTAATGACTCTTTTTGCAGCAACTCTTCTTCTTGACATCTGTTATCAACCTTTATTTCTTAGGTCTTTTCGCGCCATATTTGGAGCGACCACATTTTCTATCCTTAACACCAGAAGTATCGAGACTTCCCCGAACCACGTGATAGCGAACACCCGGCAAATCCTTCACACGCCCACCCCGAATCAGCACCACAGAGTGCTCCTGAAGGTTGTGCCCCTCACCACCGATATAGCTACTTACTTCCGCTCCGTTGGTCAGCCTTACCCTTGCAACCTTACGCAAAGCCGAGTTCGGCTTTTTCGGCGTCGTGGTGTAGACCCTGGTACAAACCCCACGCCTTTGCGGACAAGCCTCCAACGCCGGAACATTAGTTTTTTCTATCTTTTTAGCACGAGGCTTACGGACCAATTGATTGATCGTGGCCATTCTTAACTACTCCGAATATGCAATGTTTAATAAGCAATAAAGAAATCTGTGCGATCACAGATTAATATAGCTCCGCCCAAACCTATTGGCTGATGTGAGCAGAGCATAATACCTTTACAATAGAACTAGGTCAAGCGTTTTTAAGAATCTCTACTCTACATTCAAAGCTTGTTTCAACGCTTCCTCCACGTCAACTGCTTCAATGGCCTGGGTAGATGCTTCTGAACCGGAACCAGAGTCCGCAGCTCTTCTCTTACGTCGTTGCTCATGGTAAGCCAAACCAGTACCAGCTGGAATGAGACGTCCAACAATGACGTTCTCCTTTAAGCCATTCAAGCTATCGCTGATACCTCTCACCGCAGCATCTGTCAATACACGAGTCGTCTCTTGGAACGACGCCGCCGAAATAAATGACTCGGTAGCCAACGATGCTTTCGTGATACCGAGCAGCAAAGAATCGTAGCTGGCCGGAATCTTACCTTCTCTTTCAACTTGGTCGTTCACTGCGTTAATCATGGTACGTTCGACCTGCTCTCCTTTGACGAAATCGGTGTCTCCAGAGGCGGTAATCTCAACTTTTCTGAGCATTTGGCGGATGATTGCCTCAATATGCTTGTCGTTGATTTTTACACCTTGCAGACGATATACATCTTGAATTTCTTTTACCAGGTAGTCGGCCAATTCTTCGATACCACGCAGCCTTAAAATATCATGCGGCGTCAACTCACCTTCTGCGATGGTTTCGCCTTTATCAACAAACTCACCCTCGAACACGGTGATATGCCGCCACTTTGGAATCAGGGTCTCGTATTGCTCGCCTTCCGAATCCGTGATGATGACGCGCTGCTTACCCTTTGTTTCTTTACCGAAGGAGACCATACCGGTTGCCTCCGCCAAAATCGCTGGATCCTTGGTTTTACGCGCCTCAAATAAGTCAGCAACCCTTGGCAAACCACCGGTGATATCCCTTGTTTTACTGGACTCTTGCGGAATTCTCGCTAAAACGTCACCAACCTTTACTTCCCCGCCGTCTTTAACACCGACGATAGCGCCCGCTGGTAAGAAGTATTGGGCAGGAATATCAGTTCCCGGCAAATTTATTTGTCCGCCTTGCTCATCGAGAAGACGAACCATAGGCCGCAACTCTTTACCCGCTGAGCTTCTTTGCTTAGGATCCGTCACCACTCGCGAGGTTAAGCCAGTGACGTCATCTGATTGCTCTTGAACAGTGATCCCGTCCATAAAATCAATCAGCTGAATAAAACCGTCTACTTCGGTGATAACGGGATGAGTATGCGGGTCCCAGTTCACGATAATATCGCCAGCGCTGACCGGGCTTCCATCACCCACCGACAACACCGCACCGTAAGGTATTTTATAACGCTCCCGCTCGCGACCGTAATCATCCATAACCCCAACCTCACCAGACCGAGATACGGCAACAAGATTGCTTTCTCTGTTCTTGACGGTTTTCAAGTTATTGAGTTTCGCAGTACCGCTGGATTTAACTTGCAAGTTACTAACCGCAGCAGACCGCGAGGCAGCACCACCGATATGAAAGGTCCGCATCGTCAGCTGAGTCCCCGGCTCACCAATCGACTGTGCTGCTACAACCCCCACAGCTTCGCCGATGTTCACCAAATGCCCCCGCCCTAAATCACGACCGTAACATTTGGCACAAACACCTTGACGCGATTCGCAAGTAATCACGGAGCGTACCAACATCTTGTCGACGCCGTTATCTTCCAGAACCGCGACCAGATTTTCGTCGATCATGGTGCCGGCAGGAATCAGAATGTTATTGCCAGCTGGATCAGTTACATCTATCGCTGCGACTCGTCCCAATACGCGGTCAGCCAAAGGCTCAACAACGTCTCCGCCTTCAATAATCGGCATCATGGTCAGACCGTTTTGCGTACCACAATCAGATTCAGCAATCACCAAATCCTGTGCGACGTCAACCAAACGCCGAGTCAAATAACCCGAGTTAGCGGTTTTCAGCGCGGTATCAGCCAAACCTTTGCGAGCACCGTGGGTTGAAATAAAGTATTGCAATACGTCCAAACCTTCACGGAAGTTCGCAGTAATTGGGGTCTCGATAATGGAGCCATCAGGCTTTGCCATCAAACCACGCATACCCGCCAACTGGCGAATCTGCGCAGCAGAACCCCGCGCACCGGACTCGGCCATCATAAAGATAGAGTTAAACGATTTTTGCTTTACATTCTCGCCTTTTGAGTTGACAACTTCGTCTTCACCCAAACCTTCCATCATTACTTTCGCGACCTGATCATTGGCGCGAGACCAAATATCAACGACCTTATTGTAACGCTCGCCGTCCGTAACCAAACCGGAGGCGTACTGGTTTTGAATTTCATTAACCTCGGCGTCGGCAGAACGAATGATGTCGGCTTTCTTGACGGGAATTTCCATGTCTTCGATACCGAAAGACACCCCGGAACGCGTCGCGTATTTAAATCCCAGGTACATGATCTTATCTGCCAACATCACGGTTTCTTTGATACCGAGATAGCGGTAGCTATAGTTGATCAGCCGGGAAATATTCTTCTTGGTCATGTCGACGTTGACCAATTCGTAAGGCATACCGTCTGGCACAATACCCCAAACTATTGAGCGTCCTACCGTAGTTTTCTTTCTGCTGACGATAGTTTCGAAGTCGCCTTCCGGAGTTTTCAATTTCTCGGTGACGCGTACTTCAATTTTACTTTGCAATTCAATAGCCTTAGCGTCCAGAGCGAGCATTACCTCTGACAAATCACCGAATACGCTACCCTCGCCTACCGCGTTGACCTTTTCGCGCGTAATGTAATACAAGCCCAATACCACGTCCTGAGACGGGTTGATCACTGGCTCACCGTTAGCAGGTGACAAAATATTGTTCGTCGCCATCATTAAGGTACGCGCTTCCAATTGCGCCTCGATTGACAACGGAATATGCACGGCCATTTGGTCTCCGTCGAAGTCGGCGTTGAATGCGCTACAGACCAAGGGATGCAACTGAATAGCTTTGCCTTCGATCAAAATCGGCTCAAATGCTTGAATACCTAATCTATGCAACGTTGGAGCACGGTTTAGTAATACAGGATGCTCGCGAATTACTTCTTCAAGAATATCCCATACTTCTGCGCCCTCGCGCTCTACCATTTTTTTGGCAGCTTTGATCGTCGTCGCTAAGCCGCGCAGCTGCAATTTGCTGAATATGAAAGGCTTGAACAATTCCAAAGCCATTTTTTTCGGCAAACCGCATTGATGGAGTCTTAATGTCGGCCCCACCACGATGACCGAACGTCCGGAATAATCGACGCGCTTGCCCAACAAGTTTTGCCGGAAACGACCTTGCTTACCTTTGATCATATCAGCCAAAGACTTCAAAGGACGTCTGTTGCTACCGGTGATAGCACGACCTCGGCGACCGTTATCCAATAAGGCATCGACAGCCTCTTGTAGCATGCGTTTTTCGTTGCGAACGATAATGTCAGGCGCGTTCAGATCCAACAGGCGTGTCAAACGATTGTTTCGGTTGATCACCCGACGATACAAATCATTCAAATCGGAGGTTGCGAAACGTCCGCCATCCAGCGGCACCAGTGGGCGCAACTCGGGCGGCAGCACTGGCAACACCGTCATAATCATCCATTCCGGACGATTGTTAGAAGCCAGCAAAGAATCGATAACCTTCAGACGTTTCGAATATTTTTTAATTTTTGTATCTGAATTCGTCGCGTTGATTTCTTCACGTAGCGTGTTGATTTCTTCTTTTAAATCAATTGATTTGAGCAAATCATAGATCGCTTCCGCGCCCATTTTCGCAACGAAATCGTCGCCATGTTCCTCAACGGCGTTCAAATATTCTTCGTCGGTTAATAGTTGGCCTTTCTCCAGCGGCGACATACCCGGATCGATTACGACGAATGTTTCGAAATACAACACCCGCTCAATGGAACGCAATGTCATATCCAAAAGTAAGGCAATACGAGACGGCAGTGATTTCAGAAACCAAATATGCGCCACCGGGCTGGCCAAATCGATATGGCCCATTCGCTCCCTGCGTACCTTAGACAGGGTAACTTCGACGCCGCATTTTTCGCAGATGACGCCGCGATGTTTTAGACGCTTGTATTTACCGCACAAGCACTCGTAATCGCTGATGGGTCCAAAAATCTTGGCGCAAAACAGGCCATCACGTTCTGGTTTAAAGGTACGGTAATTGATTGTCTCAGGCTTTTTCACTTCACCATAAGACCATGAACGAATCATGTCCGGCGAGGCCAATCCAATCCGGATATTGTCAAAATCATCTGTCCGACCTTGACGTTTTAAGAAATTCATTAAATCTTTCAAGAGCTTATCCCCTTTAAATGTTATCCGATATTGTCCAGAATCTATCTCACAAAGAACGGAATTAGTCTTGTTCCATTTCGATATTCACTGCCAGCGAACGAATCTCTTTCACTAAGACATTGAATGATTCCGGCATGCCGGCTTCCATTGAATGGTTGCCATCGACAATGTTTTTATACATTCGAGTTCTGCCTGTCACGTCGTCGGATTTGACAGTCAACATTTCTTGCAATGTGTAAGCTGCGCCATAAGCTTCCAGAGCCCAGACCTCCATCTCACCAAAACGCTGACCACCGAATTGCGCTTTACCGCCCAAAGGTTGCTGCGTTACCAAACTGTAAGGACCGGTCGAACGCGCATGCATCTTATCGTCCACCAAGTGGTTCAATTTCAGCATATACATGTAACCCACAGTAACTTCACGCTCAAACGGTTCGCCTGTTAAGCCGTCGTACAGTACGGTTTGCCCGTGCTCCGGTAAATCGGCCAAACGCAACATGGTACGAATATCTTCTTCCGAAGCCCCGTCGAAGACCGGCGTCGCCATAGGCACACCGGCAACTAAGTTGACCGCCATCTCGAGAATTTCTTTATCGGTAAACGAATTCAGATCTTCCTTTCGGCCGCTGCAATTGTAAATTTTCTCCATGAAACCACGTATTTCCGCGACTTTTGCTTGAGCTTCCAGCATCTTACCGATCTTGATACCCAAGCCTTTGGATGCCCAACCCAAATGCGTTTCCAACACCTGACCAACGTTCATCCGCGAAGGTACGCCAAGAGGATTCAACAGAATGTCGACTGGATTGCCGTCAGCTGTATAAGGCATATCTTCAATCGGCACGATTTGGGAGATAACACCCTTGTTACCGTGACGACCGGCCATCTTATCGCCCGGCTGAATACGTTTTTTAACAGCCAAATAAACTTTGACCATCTTCAACACGCCCGGCGCCAAGTCGTCGCCCATCGTGATTTTTTTCTTTTTCTGCTCGAAACGCTCGTCGAACTCTTTACGTTGCTGATCGACATGCTCAGCAACGGTCTCCAATTGCACGTTGACATCTTCGTCCAGAGTGCGGATTTTCAACAGCTCGGAAGGCACCAACCCATCCAAATACTCAGCGGTAATTTCTTCGCCTTTTTTCAAGCCATTCGGGGCTTTTTCGGCCTTTTTACCCGCTAACAAGGTTTTTACCCGGGCAAAAATATCATGCTCGACAATTTTCAGCTGGTCGTCCAAGTCTTTCCGGTAACGCTTGATTTCCGCGTCCTCGATTTCCAGGGCGCGCTTGTCCTTTTTCACACCATCACGGGTGAAAACCTGAACATCAATCACAGTACCGCGGACGTTGCCCGGCACACGTAGCGACGTGTCTTTAACATCGGCTGCTTTTTCGCCGAAGATCGCTCTCAGTAATTTCTCTTCTGGCGTTAATTGCGTTTCACCTTTCGGCGTCACTTTACCCACCAGAATGTCGCCACCTTTCACTTCCGCGCCGACGTATACAATGCCGGATTCATCCAATTTGGATAAGGCTTCTTCGCTGACGTTAGGAATGTCCGCGGTAATCTCTTCTGGACTGTGCTTGGTTTCGCGTGCGACGCAAGTTTTCTCTTCGATGTGAATAGTCGTGAAACGATCTTCCTTTACCACCCGTTCGGACACCAAAATGGAGTCTTCGAAGTTATAACCATTCCATGGCATGAAGGCGATTAACATGTTTTGACCCAAGGCCAATTCGCCGATGTCGGTCGAAGGACCATCTGCCAAAATGTCGCCGGCTCTCACAATGTCACCGAGCTTAACCAGTGGCTTTTGATTGATACAGGTGTTTTGGTTGGAACGCGTGTATTTAATCAAGTTATAAATATCGACACCTGGCACACCGGCCACGGTTTCGTTGTCGTTCGCCCGCACCACGATGCGAGCCGCGTCGACCGCTTCGATACGACCGCCACGAGTCGCGACCACGGTTACACCCGAGTCTTTCGCCACGACGCGTTCCATACCGGTACCGACCAACGGTTTTTCAGCGCGCAAAGTTGGAACGGCTTGGCGTTGCATGTTCGAACCCATCAACGCCCGGTTCGCGTCGTCATGCTCCAAGAACGGAATGATGGATGCCGCCACGGATACGATCTGCTTGGATGATACGTCCATGTATTGTACGGTTTCGGACGAAGCCAAGGTGAATTCGTCTTTGTAACGGCAAGACACCAAGCCTTCAACCAATTTGCCGCTTTCATCAACCGCCACGCTGGACTGTGCGATAACGTATTCGCCTTCTTCGATTGCGGAAATGTAATCGACCTGATCGGTTACTTTACCGTCGACCACTTTCCGGTACGGGGTTTCCAGGAAGCCGTATTCGTTGGTTCTGGCGTAGACGGATAATGAGTTAATCAGACCAATGTTTGGACCCTCTGGGGTTTCGATAGGGCACACCCGACCATAATGGGTGGTGTGAACGTCACGAACCTCGAATCCTGCACGTTCTCTGGCTAAACCGCCAGGACCCAGTGCCGAAACACGGCGTTTGTGGGTAACTTGCGATAGCGGATTGTTTTGGTCCATAAATTGCGACAACTGGCTGGAACCAAAGAATTCCTTGACTGCCGCAGAAACAGGTTTAGCGTTGATGATTTCCTGCGGCATATAGCCCTCGGAATCCGCCAAGGTCAAACGCTCTCTGACAGCTCGTTCGACACGTACCAGACCTATGCGGAACTGGTTCTCGATCATTTCGCCAACAGAACGTACTCGTCTGTTACCCAAATGGTCAATATCGTCCACAGTACCATTGCCATTTCTAATCTTTATTAGCTCTTTAAGTACGTCAATGATGTCTTCTTTACTTAGCGTACCCAAACCTTCTGTTTCTTCACGCCCCAAACGACGATTGAATTTCATCCTGCCAACGGCGGATAGATCGTAACGTTCGTCGGTAAAGAACAGGTTTTCGAATAAGTTTTCCGCAGACTCTACGGTAGGCGGCTCGCCAGGACGCATCATTCTGTAGATTTCCACCAAGGCTTCCAAGCGATTTGTGGTGGTGTCCAGACGCATCGAATTGGAGATGTAAGGACCTCTATCCAAATCGTTAACATACAAAGTATTGATCTCGCGAACACCCGCATCGATCAACTTCTGTAATAAATTATCGGTGATTTCGTCATTAACGCTGGCCAACAATTCACCGGTAGATGTATCGACAACATTGTGGCCGAGAATTTTTCCGTACAAATAGTCCCTGGGCACTTCGATTTCAGTGACACCGGACTTTTCCAGTTGGCGAACATGTTTGGCAGTAATTCTGCGACCCTCTTCGATGACGACGTTACCGTCGTGCTTAATATCGAAGACAGCCATTTCACCACGCAACCTATCAGGGATAACGTGGAACATCAATTTTTCGGCGCTCAATGAGAACTTGTTGGTTTCGAAGAAAATGTTAATCATTTCTTCGTTTTCGTATCCCAAAGCCCGTAACAAAATAGTAGCCGGAATTTTTCTGCGTCTATCTATACGCACATAAACGGCGTCTTTATGATCGAATTCGAAATCCAACCACGAGCCGCGATAAGGAATCACCCGCGCGTTGAACAGCAATTTACCGGACGAATGGGTTTTACCTTTGTCGTGATCGTAAAATACACCGGGCGATCTGTGCAACTGCGACACAATGACCCGCTCGGTACCGTTAATCACGAACGTGCCGTTATCGGTCATTAGCGGAAGTTCACCCATGTAAACTTCTTGCTCTCTAATATCTTTAACGACCTTGGTATTAGCAGGCGCGTCTTTATCATAAATAACTAAACGCACTAAAACGCGCAACGGAGCTGAAAATGTAGCGCCGCGCTGTTGACATTCTCTTACATCGAATGCGGGTTCCCCCAAGCGATATTTAACGTACTCCAATACAGCATAGCCGGAATGACTTACTACCGGAAAGACACTGGAGAATGCGGCATGCAGTCCTTGATTGCGCCGTTTATCCGGCTCTATGCCGGACTGCAAAAAATTTGCATACGAATCAATTTGTGTTGCCAAAAGATAGGGAACTTCCAATACTTCGGAACCCTTCCCAAAATTATTACGGATACGCTTTTTTTCGGTAAAAGAATAGGCCATATTGCTTCTATACCTTCGTCGTCAGAGATTATTTACTACTGTTTTAGAAACAGTAAAAGGCCGACGGCAAAATGCCGTCAGCCCGGTTTGGTAGGCTTATGCCTGGTATGCAGTCAAGATGCTTATTTGATTTCGGCAGTTGCGCCAGCTTCTTCAAGCTCTTTTTTAGCCGCTTCAGCTTCGGCTTTGTTGACACCTTCTTTAACGGTAGTTGGCGCGCCTTCAACAGCGTCTTTAGCTTCTTTCAAGCCCAAGCCTGTCAAGCCGCGAACTGCTTTAATAACCGCTACTTTGTTTTCGCCGAAACCGGTCAAGATAACATCGAACTCGGTTTGCTCTTCAACAACAGCCGCCGCTACAGGAGCTGCAACCGCCACTGCCGCAGCAGCAGAAACGCCAAACTTTTCTTCCATCGCTGAAATCAGATCAACGATTTCCATCACAGTCATGTTAGAGACTGCTTCCAAGATGTCTTGTTGTGAAATTGCCATTGTATATTCCTCTAAAATTAATGAGTTTTAACTGGTTAACGCGAGATTATGCCGCTTCTTTCTCGTCTCTGATTGCAGCCAGAGTACGCGCGAGTTTCTCAACCGGTGCTTTCATGACCGACATCAGCATGCTGATACCTTGATCACGGGTTGGCAATCTTGCCAATCTATCCAACTCCGATCCGTCAAAAGCCTGTCCGCCGATCGCGACTACTTTTGCGATCAGTTTGTTATGGCCTTTGGAGAATTCGCTGATGAGTCGTGCCGCGCAGCCTGGATCTTCCATGGAAAATGCCAGAATTAAAGGACCAACCAGTCCTTCCTGCATACATTCAAACTCAGTCCCAGCGACAGCACGTTTAGCCAGTGTATTTTTGACTACGCGCAAATAAACGCCCGTTTCTCTCGCGGTTTTACGCAGCTCCGTTAATTCGGTAACTGTCAAACCCCGATATTCCGCAGCAATAGCGGAATGGGCTTTAGCGGCGAATTCAGCAACTTCCTCTACGACAACTTTTTTGCTATCTAAATTGAGTGCCACATCTACCTCCGGTACTTTCCGATTGTCCATCGGAATATATGAAACGCATCTTTCGATGCCCCTTTCACGGTCCCTTTCACCAACTTTGCGGCTCCAGCTCCCGTCTGCGTAGGAAAATTAAGCTTTCGCACCTACGGTCTTTGACGGTTACCGACTACTCGGCAACCCAAAGCCTTAAAACTTACTATTTTAAATATCGATACTGCTTTGATCGATCCACAAACCCGGCCCCATTGTTGATGACAATGCGATCTTTTTCAGATACACGCCTTTGGCAGCTGTGGGTTTCGCTTTTTTCAAATCTGAAATTAAGAATTCCAGATTTTGCTTAAGTGAGGTTTCATCAAAAGATACTTTACCGATAGAGCAATGAATAATGCCTGATTTATCAGTGCGGTATCTGACCTGCCCTGATTTGGCATTTTTAACTGCTGTCACAACGTCAGGCGTCACGGTACCTACTTTCGGGTTTGGCATCAGGCCTCTTGGACCTAAGATTTGCCCCAATTGGCCCACTACGCGCATTGCATCAGGTGAGGCAATTACCACATCAAAGTTCATTTCGCCGCGTTTTACTTGCTCAGCTAAATCATCCATACCAACGATGTCCGCACCCGCTTCGCGTGCCGCATCAGCATTTGGACCTTGAGTAAACACAGCAACTCTTACCGTTTTGCCCGTTCCGTTAGGCAACACAGAGGCGCCACGAACGTTTTGATCAGATTTACGTGGATCAACACCCAAGTTAACACTAACATCCACAGACTCATCAAACTTGCTATTTGCGAACTCTTTTAATAGAGCCACTGCTTCGGCAACCGAATATTGTTTGCTTCTAACTACCTTTTCTTTGATAGCCTTTGCTTTTTTAGTTACTTTTGCCATTACACGCCCTCCACGTTCAAGCCCATGCTGCGAGCGCTTCCCGCAATAATTCTTATCGCCGCTTCCAAATTAGCTGCGTTCAAATCTTCCATTTTGGTTTTAGCGATTTCTTCCAACTGCGCACGTGAAACTGTGCCGACTTTATTAGAATTGGGTTTGCTACTTCCGCTTTTAATACCGACTGCTTTTTTCAGCAAAACCGAAGCTGGCGGCGTCTTGGTAATAAAAGTAAAGCTTTTATCACTATAAACGGTGATAACAACAGGCAAAGGCAAGCCTTTCTCAACTTCTTGAGTTCTCGCATTAAATGCCTTACAGAACTCCATAATATTGACACCACGCTGACCCAGTGCAGGACCAATTGGTGGACTTGGATTAGCCTCACCTGCTTTAACTTGCAGCTTGATGTACGAATCAATTTTTTTTGCCATTTTATACTCCTAACGGGTGCAAGCGCTTTTTAGCTCCCCAACAAACAAAAATCCCGGCCATGCAAATGACAGGGATTCGTAAAAACCTCAAACTTTAGATTAGACTTTTTCAACCTGTCCAAATTCTAATTCAACTGGTGTAGATCGACCAAAAATAAGAACCGACACGCGCAACCGGCTTTTCTCGTAATTGACTTCTTCTATATTGCCGTTAAAGTCTTTAAATGGGCCGTCGGTAATCCGAACAACTTCCCCAACCTCAAATAAGACTTTAGGCCGCGGCTTATTCACGCCTTCTTCAACGCGATTCAATATTGCCATCGCCTCTTTCTCCGAGATCGGTGACGGCCTATCTGATGCTCCGCCTATAAAGCCCAATACTCTAGGAACATTCCTTACCAAATGCCATGTTTCGTCATTCAATTCCATTTGTACAAGCACATATCCGGGAAAGAATTTTCTTTCACTTTTACGCTGCTGACCCATGCGCATTTCAACGACTTCTTCAGTGGGAACCAGAATTTTTCCAAAAAACTCTTCCAGACCTTCGCGTTTTATACGCTCTTCCAGAGCTTGTTTGACTTTATTTTCAAAGTTGGAATATGCATGAACGACATACCAGCGAAGCGACATTATTTAATCCCCTGGCTCATCAAAATCTGAACACCCCAAAACAAAAACATATCTAACAACCACAGTATTAAGCCGACTATGAAGACCATTAAAAAAACCATCAGCGTAGTACGAACCGCCTCGTCTTTAGTGGGCCACACTATCCTTTTGAATTCCTGCTTGGACTCCAGCATAAAACCCCATAGACCACGACCTTTAGCAGTATTAAAAGCGACAGCTACAGCAGCCGTAAAAACGGCGACCAAAACCAAAACGCGATAAAGAAGCTGCAAATCGGAAAAATAGTAGAATGCTGATATGCCAACGACAACAAAAACCAAAGATAAAGCCAACTTTACGATGTCCACCACTGAGGAGACTTCTTCTGCCTGTGCGTTCATTTAGTCAACTTGAATTAAATTATGAAGATTTTCTGAATGGCAGGCCAGGAGGGACTCGAACCCCCAACTTGCGGTTTTGGAGACCGCTGCTCTACCAATTGAACTACTGACCTATTCAGAAAATATTTTTTGAATCAAAAACGGTTATTACTCGATAATAGAAGCAACAACACCCGCACCCACGGTGCGACCACCTTCGCGAATTGCAAAACGTAAGCCGTCTTCCATCGCAATCGGTGAGATAAGTTTTACGGTAACGGCGATGTTATCGCCAGGCATCACCATTTCCACACCTTCTGGCAAATCAACCGCACCCGTTACGTCGGTCGTTCTGAAGTAGAACTGTGGGCGGTAGCCGTTGAAGAACGGGGTATGACGACCACCCTCTTCTTTGGACAACACGTAAATCTCCGCTTTAAAGTGCGCGTGCGGCTTGATGGAGTTAACATGCGCCAACACTTGACCACGTTCAACATCTTCTCTTTTGGTACCACGCAGCAGGACACCGACGTTATCTCCCGCTTGACCTTGATCCAGCAGTTTGCGGAACATTTCCACACCTGTGCAGGTAGTTTGAACGGTATCTTTGATGCCGACGATTTCAACTGCTTCGCCTACTTTGATGATGCCCCGCTCAACACGACCGGTTACTACGGTGCCACGACCTGAAATTGAGAACACGTCTTCGATAGGCATCAAGAATTTGCCGTCGATCGCACGCTCTGGCTCAGGAATGTAACTATCCAACGCCTCAACCAAGCGAACAACGGATTGTACACCAATTTCGCTTTGCTCGCCTTCTAAAGCTTTCAACGCAGAACCGACGATAATCGGAGTATCATCACCAGGAAATTCATATTGGTTCAGCAGCTCGCGAATTTCCATTTCAACCAGCTCAATCAACTCAGCGTCATCAACCATATCGGCTTTGTTCAAAAACACGACGATATAAGGCACGCCGACTTGGCGTGACAACAGAATGTGCTCACGTGTTTGCGGCATAGGGCCATCCGCAGCCGAGCAAACCAGAATCGCGCCATCCATTTGGGCAGCACCGGTAATCATGTTTTTAACGTAGTCAGCGTGACCCGGGCAGTCAACGTGGGCATAATGGCGATTGGCCGACTCATACTCTACATGCGAGGTAGAAATGGTGATACCGCGAGCACGCTCTTCCGGGGCATTGTCGATTTGATCAAAAGCCTTCACTTCGCCGCCCTGCAGCTCTGCCATGACTTTTGTTAATGCCGCTGTCAATGTGGTTTTACCATGGTCAACGTGACCAATAGTGCCTACGTTTACGTGCGGTTTCTTTCTTTCAAATTTTTCTTTAGCCATTATGGAACACCCTAACTACAACAGAAACAATCAACCCTATCTGGAGCTCATAACCGGATTCGAACCGGTGACCTCTTCCTTACCAAGGAAGTGCTCTACCTACTGAGCTATATGAGCGAGTACCATTACATCGAGAATGGAGCGGGTGATGGGAATCGAACCCACGCAATCAGCTTGGAAGGCTGGAGTTCTACCATTGAACTACACCCGCAGATCCCATTAAATTTGGTGGTGGAGGGGGGAGGATTCGAACCTCCGAAGGTAGAACCGGCAGATTTACAGTCTGATCCCTTTGGCCGCTCGGGAACCCCTCCGTTACTTATTCGATCAATTATCCTTATTTACAAAATCCTAGTCAAGCTTTTTTTAAGAATCCCTTCTAAATACTCTTAGGCATTGATAAGTGCAAGATTGCCCGCAATTAGCGCCTCCATGTTTTTTGCCAACCCCTCAAACATACCAAGCAACCTCACCTGACCATCTAGCGACAACCCAGACAATACGTAATCAGCCACCGCCCCCCTTGCGACGGGACGACCAATACCGAGCCTCAGCCGGTAAAAATCACGAGAATCAATGTGAGCAATGATGTCGCGAAGCCCATTATGCCCCCCATGCCCGCCATCCCGCTTTAACCTGACAACACCCTCGGCAAGCTCAAGATCATCATGAACAACAAGCATCTCTTCTGGATTAAGCTTGTAATATCGCAAAAGCTTACCAACAGACACGCCGCTCTTATTCATAAAAGTCATCGGCTTTAGCAATACAAGCCTGAACCCACCAATATTGCACTCAGCCACCTCACCGGAAAACTGACTACTGCTCGACCAACCGACATTAGCAAGCCCCGCCAGGTAGTCCACAAACAAAAACCCGGCATTATGCCGGGTTTTTTCGTATTGCCGCCCAGGATTACCCAGACCAACAACTAACTTAATCATTCAAGCAAAACTCTAAATGCTATTACTCAGCAGACTCCACAGACCTTGGCTTGACGATTTGCGCAACCGGATGATCATGCTCAACACCATGCTGCAAGGCAGCAATCTCAACACCAGCCGGCAAAACCAAATCAGACAAATGAATTGTCGAACCGACATCTACACCAGCCAGATCTACCTCGATATATTCCGGCAAAGCAGAAGGCATACACAAAACCTCCACATCAGCCATAGCATGATTGACCAAACCACCCTTTTTAACGCCGACCGAAATAGCTTCATTGATAAAATGCAAAGGAACATGAACTTTCAATTTATGCGTCTCATCAACACGCATAAAGTCCATATGCAAAACTATCGGCTTTGCAGGATGCCTTTGTATATGCTTAAGAACAGCTTTTTCTGTTTTGCCGTCGATTTTAAGATCAAGCACATGCGAATAAACCGCCTCATGCACCAAATGTTTAACCACTTCGTTATGATCCAACAACAACATCTCAGGAGCACCACTACCACCATAAACTACTGCCGGCACCTTACCCTGACGACGAACAACTTTGGCCGCGCTACTGCCCGAGGCACTGCGAGCTTCTGCAACAAATTCAAACACGTTAGCCATTTTTTTCTCCAAAAGCTTGTTCCACAAGCACTACTTTAATTCTTATCAGTCAACATAAAGCGAACTGACAGACTCGCCCACAGCTATCCGCCGTATTGTCTCTGCCAACATCTCCGCAACGCTTAGCTGCCTAATCTTATTAATCCAGGACAATTCTGCAGTCAACGGAATCGTATCAGTAACTACCAACTCATCAAGAACGGAATTTTCAACATTTTCCGCAGCCGCACCAGACAACACCGGGTGAGTACAATATGCAACGACTTTTTTAGCACCATTTTTTTTGAGCGCTTCTGCCGCATGACACAAAGTACCGGCCGTATCAACCAAGTCATCTACCATGACACAGGTCCGCCCCTCTACATCGCCGATAATGTGCATTATTTCCGAAACATTCGGCCTAGGCCTACGCTTGTCGATTATCGCCAGATCAGCGTCACCTAGACGCTTGGCAATGGCTCTAGCCCTCACCACACCACCAACATCCGGCGAAACAACGATCAAATTTTCGTATTCTTGCCGCCAAATGTCGCCTAGCAAAATTGGCGAAGCATACACATTATCAACCGGAATCCCAAAGAACCCCATAATTTGATCCGCATGCAAGTCAACAGTCAACGCCCTGTCAGCACCGGCATTACCTATCATATCCGCAACCAATCTTGCAGTAATAGGCACCCTAGCCGACCTCGAACGCCTATCTTGCCGCGCATAACCATAATACGGCATAACTGCAGTTATTCTCGCCGCAGATGCCCGCCTCATAGCATCGATCATCACCAACAATTCCATCAGATTTTCGTTGGTGGGTGCACAGGTAGGCTGGATGACAAATACATCCCTACCCCTAACATTCTCTTCTATCTCAACAAAAATCTCGCCATCACTAAAACGACCAACTGTGGCCATGCCGAGACGCATATTGAGCTTCTTCACAATACCTTCAGACAACGCCTTATTGGCATTCCCGGAGAATACCATTACCGAGGCTTCACGCATTCAAGCACTCCTAAGGAACTATTGTGTGGAGATTATGGCTGGGCTGCAAGGATTCGAACCTTGGTATGCGAGGATCAAAACCTCGTGCCTTACCGCTTGGCGACAGCCCATTAAATTGATTAAACAGATCCCTGTTCTAATTTTTCATGCAGAGGCGATACATTAAGCCCTCGAGCCAAATAAACCAACCAATCCTGACTCAATGCAGAAAACGCTTCACGGGCCGATTCTTCTGAATTAAACTGAGCAAAAACACAAGCCCCAGTACCTGTCAATCTTGCTTCTGCATATTGAGACAATGCATCCAATGCATTACTCACCGACTTATACAACCTGCTAACGACCGGAAGACAATCATTCCGCCAATCGCCTGCAATGAAGTCGCGCATTTTGATGGGTTTGCTGTCTCTTGTCAACTCTTCCGTCAAAAAAATCTGCTTCGTGTTCACATGACAATCCGGCTTGATTACTACGACCCATTGTTCCGGAATCATTATAGGCTTTAATTCCTCACCAACACCCTCCCCCCAAGCGGTGTAGCCATAGACAAAAACAGGCACATCAGCGCCAAGCTGCAAACCCAACTCCATCAACTTTTCTAATGGCAACTGCAGATTCCACAACCTATTCAGCACCACCAGCGTAGTAGCCGCATCGGAACTACCACCACCCAAGCCGCCACCCATAGGCAGATTCTTTTCGACATCGATACATACCCCGGATGAACACCCAGTATATTGCTTCAATAAGTTGGCGGCACGAACAGTTAAGTCTTCGTGCTCCAGGACACCTGGAATTGGATGACGCAAATAAACCCGCCCATTTTCCGCAGGAAAAAATGTTATCCAATCACACAAATCAATAATCTGAAATACTGTTTGCAGCAAATGGTAGCCATCAGGACGACGCCCAGTGATCCTCAACATTAAATTCAACTTAGCCGGCGCAGGCCATTTTTCACCCCAACCCGCCGCTTGTTCTTGCATTTCCGTCACGACAAATCCCATTGATCCACTATTAATTTAATTCTTGTCTTATCTTTTTCCGCATTGAGCTTTCTCGGCAGCACCACAGCATTAACACGCTGCATTTCCCTGAAACCAACCCGCCATCCAGCCTGAAAAAATCCATCAATTTGCTCGACAAACGACTGCTCCGGATCCGGCACGCCAAGCACCCAATACCTCAAAGCGTTCACGGGAATCGCGACACCTAACTGCTCCGCCAGCACCTCTTCTGCAGGTCCGCGAAATTCTTTGTGATTGTCGCCGTCATCCACCGCCACAAAATCAGCTTCGACAGCGATCATCAGCTTACCCTGAGCCAATGGCCCCGAAAGCTCAATATCATCTCTCCCAGAGCGATGCCGCCAACTCACCGACGCAGAAAACGAATCCTTCTCATCAGCCAGCGCCAATCGCCCCTCAAAATACCATTGCTGTTGCTGCAACACTCTCATATCTTGCAAACGGTAGGCGTCTCCCGGCTTTTCTGAAAATAAAGAACAGCCGGACAAGAGCATCACAGCCAACAAAAATACACTGCCCTTAAAAATCATTGCCCGTTTTGCAAAAAGCGTTTTTTAAACTCCAACAAATATTCGTCATCAGGAGATTTTTTATAAACACTGTCGAAAAGCTCTTTTGCTTCCTTTTTCTCACCTAAAGACCAAAGCACTTCGGCAATATGCGCAGCAATTTCATTTTCCGGCTGCTTCTCGTACGCTCTACGCAAAAATTCCAGCGCCCGCTCAGGCTTTCCGAGCTTAAACTGCAACCATCCGTAGCTGTCTATTACCACTGCCTCATCGGGCTGCAAACTGAGAGCGCGCTCCAAATATTTGGCCGCCTCCTCATAGCGTTGCGTTCTATCGGTCAACGTATAACCCAACGCATTCAGCGCCCCTACATCGTCCGGCTTTTTCTCTAAAATTTTCTGCAGGTCGGATTCAAGCACATCAAGCTTGTCCAAGCGCTCAGCAACCAATGCCCTGGCATATAGCACTTCGCGATTCTCGGGCATGTCTTTTAAAGCCAGCGTAAGAACATCAAAGGCTTCTTGGTATTTACCCAATTGATTGTAAAGCTCCGCCTTAACCATCAAGACTCGCAAATGCTGTTCAGGATATTTGTTATCCATGCGCTTGATGCGGGCCTCGATCTCGTCGAAGCGTTTTTGATTCATCAACAAAGACACCGCTGCCATATCCGCGTCGAATGCGTAATTGCCGTCGCTCACCCGATCAAACCAAGTTAATGCCTTATCAGGATGCTGTTGATCAACTTCAATCTTGCCCAAGTAAAAACTAGCCTGCCCTTCCCACTCGGGATTATTCAGCAACTTCTCAAGTACGTTTTCAGCCTTATCGATCTGGCTTTGCTGCATATACACCAAAGCCAAGGTAAACAGCGTTTCAGCATCGTCCGGCTTGTCTTCCAGCACACTCTGGCAAAGCTTTATCGCATCGTCATAGTCGTGACCGTTAACCAACACTTCCAACAACATCTTTCTCAGCATTCTATCTTCCGGCGCCGCCTTGACCGCTTTTTCCAAAGAGGCGCGCGCCTTAGCCAAGTCGCCGGAGCGTCCGGCCAGCTGTGCCTGCAAGATCACAGCCTTATTCCAATCAGGCTGGATTAACAATGCTTGATTAACTTTCTGCTGGGCCAACTCGTTGTTTTGCAAAACCGACGCCAAAACCGCCTGCAAGAAAAATACGCTGGCTTGATTAGGATGCTCAACAGCCAACTCTTCCAGCACATCATAGGTAAATTGCGTGCGACCTTCTTTTTCCATCAACTTGGTCATTTCCAGCACACCAGCCTCAAAACCAGCTGGATCATCTGCCAGCATGGCATTGAGATTTTCGACAGCCGCCTTTTGATCTGAATTTTTGATCGCCAATAACACGGCAAACTTTCTCGCCGCCAAATTTTTTCCGTCTTTCGACAACCAAACCGTCAAGGCCTCACGGGTACGCTGCTCATCTTTCAAAAACAAACCAATTTTGACGGCTCGCTCCGCAATCCGCGGATCATCCACTCGCTTAGCGGCTTGCAGATACGCATCCATCGCCAAATGATACTGATTACGCTGCCCAGCCAATTCAGCAGCCATCAGTAAATACAGCACCTCTTCGTCGATCACCGTATTGCGGTTAACTCTGCTTTCCAAGCCCTCAGGCTTGACTGGCAAACCTTCTGCCTCAGGCTCTTTCTCAGGAGAAACGGCACATCCTGACATCGATAAAAACATTGCGATGGCTATCCATTTTTTCATGCAATCAATTGACCCACTTTTGAAAAACTATTGACGATAGATTACCAGAAAAAGCCCCTAAATCGGACTGCCGTTTCATTGTATTTGGACAAAAACAGCGCATTCCTTAAAATAGTGCACTTTTCTTGTGCTATTGTTCGCAACCGATGACTCTTCTTGCCGTAGGGATAAATTACAATACAGCGCCGGTCGCCATCCGCGAACGCTTGGCGTTCCCAACGGACATGCTCGATAACACGCTGAAAAACTTGTGGAATCTTCGCGAAATCAGCGAGGCGGCCATTCTATCGACTTGCAACCGCACCGAGTTTTACTATCAGGCCGACAGTGACAACCAATCCTCGCTGGTAAACTGGATAGCGGATACCAAACAGATCAAACCAGCCGATTTCACCCCTTATCTTTACAGCTACAAAGACAGCCAATCGATAAGACATATGTTTCGAGTGGCCTGCGGCCTGGATTCGATGATCCTGGGCGAACCGCAAATTCTCGGCCAAATGAAAACGGCCTACCACGCCGCTTCACAAGCTGGCACCTTGGGTCGAAATCTCAGCAAATTATTTCAACACACCTTTTCCGCCGCTAAAAAGGTCCGCACCGACACCGCTATCGGCTCCAGCCCAGTCTCGGTCGCTTTTGCCGCCGTGCAACTGGCACAACAAATTTTCGACAAACTCAGCGAACAAACAGCGTTACTGATAGGTGCCGGCGAAACCATAGAACTCACAGCCCGCCATCTATACCAACACGGCATAGGCCGTATCATCATTGCCAATCGCACTTACGACAAAGCCCATGCCCTGGCGATGCAATTCAACGGCTACGCGATCAACCTCGCCGAGTTGCCGAATCACTTGGCGGAAGCCGATATCGTGGTCTCATCCACCGCCAGCCAATTGCCGATCCTTGGTAAAGGCCGCGTGGAAAGCGCGATCAAAGTCCGCAAGCACAAACCGATGTTCATGGTCGATTTGGCCGTGCCGCGCGACATCGAAGCCGAAGTTGCGCAGCTACGCGACGTTTATCTGTATACGGTTGACGACCTACAAAACACCGTCAATCAAAACATGGACTCGCGCCGCCGCGCCGCCGAGCAGGCCGAGGAAATCATCGACACTCAAGTCGAACACTTTATGGCTTGGCTACGCTCTCAAGGCGCACAGGAAACCATCCGCGATTTCCGCACCCAGGCCGAGCAGACCCGCGACGAAGCCTTGCAAAAGGCTTTAGCCCAACTCAACAGCGGCGCAGCGGCCGATGAAGTATTGCAGCGCCTCGCTTACACCTTGACCAACAAACTGATCCACACCCCCTGCGCGCAACTGCGCGAGGCCGGCGCCAATGAACGCCACGACCTGATCGCCGCTTCCCGCGAAATTTTCAAATTACGATAAGCCACTGAATGAAACCCTCGATACAAACCAAACTGGAAAACCTCGGCGAACGCTTCGAAGAAATCACCGCCCTGCTGTCACAACCGGAAGTACAAAGCAATCAAAACCAATTCCGCAGCCTGAGCCAGGAATACGCGCAAATCGAGCCGCTGGTCGCCTGTTATAAAACCTATCAGGAAAACGAAGCCAATCTCGAATCGGCCCAGGAAATGGCTAAAGACAGCGACCCGGAGTTACGGGAAATGGCCAAAGAAGAAATCCAGGCCGCCGAAGCCCAACGCGAGGAATTGACCCAGCAACTGCAAATCCTGTTGCTCCCCAAAGACCCGAACGACAACCGTAACGTATTCCTGGAAGTCCGAGCCGGTACCGGCGGCGACGAAGCGGCGATCTTCTCCGGCGACCTTGCACGAATGTATCAACGCTATGCGGAAAGACAGGGGTGGAGCAGCGAAATTATCAACGAAAATCGCGGTGAACACGGCGGCTTCAAAGAGGTCATCATGCGCATCAGCGGCCAGAATGTTTACTCGCAATTGAAATTCGAGTCAGGCACCCACCGCGTACAACGCGTGCCGGAAACCGAATCGCAAGGCCGCGTGCATACTTCGGCCTGCACCGTGGCGATCATGCCGGAAGTCGACGCCGTCGACGAAATAGACATCAATCCCGCCGATCTACGCGTCGACACCTACCGCGCCTCCGGCGCAGGCGGCCAGCACGTTAACCGTACTGAATCGGCGATCCGCATTACTCACATCCCATCTGGTGTTGTAGTGGAATGTCAGGACGAGCGCTCGCAGCATAAAAACCGCGCCCGAGCGATGGGGGTATTACAAGCGCGCTTGATGTCCGCCGCCCAGGAAAAGCAACATGCCGAACAGTCTGAAAGCCGCAAACTGCAAGTGGGTAGCGGCGATCGATCCGAACGCATCCGCACCTACAACTATCCACAAGGGCGACTAACCGATCACCGTATCAATCTGACGCTCTACAAACTGGAAGAGATTATGGAAGGCGGACTGGAACACGTGATTCAACCGCTGATACACGAACATCAGGCGGAATTATTGACGCAGTTGGGCAATGTCTAAAAGCAATGACCAGTCGCTACTAAGCCTGTTGATCGCGGCAAACGAACAACTAAGCAGGACATCCGAAACCGCAATGCTTGACGCCGAAGTATTGCTTTGCCACTGCCTGAACAAAAACCGCTCATTTCTCCGAGCCTGGCCGGAACATCAACCCAGCGAGGAACAAATCGCTCAGTTTCAAATATTGGTAGAGCAGCGCGCGCAAGGCACGCCGGTTGCCTACTTAACCGGCCAACGCGAATTCTGGTCGCGCAATTTCAAAGTCAGCCCGGATGTCTTGATCCCCAGACCCGACACCGAATTGCTGATAGAGCTCAGCCTGTCGCTATTACCGACCGACCAGCCCTGTAAAATCATCGATCTCGGCACCGGCTCCGGGATTATTGCCATCACACTGGCCGCCGAACGCCCATTGACCCAAGTATTTGCCAGCGATCTAAGCTCAGCGGCTTTGGACGTCGCCCGCTATAATGCGCAGCAACTCAAGGCTGGCAATGTGCGCTTTGCGCAATCGCACTGGTTCGACAACATCGAAGAAACCGGCTTTGATTTGGTGCTTAGCAATCCACCCTACATCGCCGATAACGACCCGCACTTAACCATCGGCGACGTGCGCTTTGAGCCTGACAGTGCGTTGATTAGCCCCGACAACGGCCTGCAAGACATTCGGCAACTGGCCGAACAAGCTCGTACGCATTTGAAAGACCAAGGGCAATTATTAATCGAACACGGCTACAATCAACAAACCGAGGTACAAGCCATTTTTCACGAATGCGGTTACCGCCAGATCAATACACACGCCGACTTATCCGGCAACCCTCGGGTGACATCAGGAATATGGAAACCATTATGAACCACTGCCAAATTTCTCTACCGCGCAAGCTCACCAACCAGTTACTGCACTTGGCGCAACGATCCCCGGATACCGAGGTTTGCGGCCTAATCGGCGCGGACATTAACGGCATGCCGGCAAGTTGTTATCCGGTGGACAATAGCGCAGCCACGCCGGCAACTCGCTTTTTATTAGACGCCAGCCAGCAAATCGAGGCCATGCGCCAAATCCGCGAAAAAGGCGAAACGCTATTTGCAATCTACCACTCGCACCCGCATACGCCGGCCCAGCCCTCACCGACCGATATCCAGGAAGCCAGCTATCCGGATGCACTGCATCTGATCATTTCCCTAAATACCAAGGGCGTACTGGAAATGCGCGGCTTTAAAATGGCCGGAGACAGCGCGGAAGAAGTGGCATTAAATCTGATTGAAGCTTAATTCCACGCTTTAGGATTGCGCCAGTTCAATGCTCCCAAGAGGCCACATCCTCGATAGGCTCGAGATGGGTGTCGATGTCGATATTATCGAACTTGTCCTTGATCCGCTGCTCGATGGCTTCCAGCAAATCATGCCCCTGCTGCACTGTCCAACTCCCAGGCACCAGCACATGCACTGACATAAAACGCCTGGCGCCCGCGTAACGAGTTCGTAACGCATGATAAGCAATACCGTCGCCGGCCACATACTCATCCAGTACCGCGACGATTTCCGAAATTTCCTCCGGCGATAACGCCGCATCCAATAAGCCCGACACTGTCCGGCGAATTAATTGCAAGCCGGCCCAGACGATATTGAGCGCCACGCCGATGGCAATAATCGGATCGAGTATTTCCCACCCATTCAGGCCTAATTGCTTGGCAAACGCCAGACTCGGCTCGAAACGGTTTGCCACCGAGATGATGGCGATGCCGACCAAAATCCCGACCGTCGTCCAGACATCGGTCATCAAATGCTTACCGTCGGCTTCCAGCGTAATCGATTGCCGACGCCGGCCGACACCAATCAAAACTCGGGCAACCGCCAAATTGATCAGGGAAGCAAACACTGAAACCGCAATCCCCAGATCAAGTTGCTGCAGCGCCAGCGGATGCCACAACCGCTCCCAGGCCGCATAACCGATACTGAAAGCCGCCAACAGAATCATGATGCCTTCCGCACCGCTGGAGAAATATTCGACTTTTTCGTGACCGTAGGCATGCGTATCGTCCGGCGGCCGCGCCGAAATAGTCAGCACCACCAGCATGATGATTGCCGCTACCAAATTGATTAGCGACTCCAACGCATCGGACAGCAAGCCCACGGAGCCGGTCAGCCAATAGGCGTAACTTTTTAATGCGATTGTACTGACAGCGGCCGCAATAGAGAGCCAACCGTATCGGGCCAGTGATTGTTGTTCTGTCATAGTATCAACGTAGTCTGAATCGATCTAATAGTCTAGCAGACAGCTCCATAGCAGGATTCATTTCCCTCACCTCGAGATCCTTGGCCTAATGACGCATGGATCGCACCCATAAAAAAACCGCCTGGATCTATCAAGGTCGAGGCGGTTTTTTTGATTTTACGCGAGGCTATCCTTGCCCCCCAAGCTTGGCTTAGAAGTCAACCTGTCCGCGTAGTTCAAAGGCGTCAAGTTTGGAACCATCGTAACCCGCCCCGTTTGTTGGCGCAGTTAAGCTGCTGGTACCTGGGCGTTGAATTTCGAGGGCATGAATGTAGTTGGCCATCATTTTGATATGCGAATTTGGATACCAATTCAGACCAAACTTAGCCACGGCAGCCCGACCTCCTCTAACATTCTTATCGTTTAGATCAAGATAATCGTAACCAGCCGCTACTTCCCAGGCACCCAAACCACCTTTCATGTCAAAGTTACGTTTTGGTTTCAAACGATCCCAAGCCCCGGTTTTTGTTTTGTAGGCGCGGGATTCTCCGGTCAAGAAATAGCTAACATATCCGTAGTAGCCATAGAGGCTCTCGTTGTTATTAATCCGGCCAGAAAGATCTGCTTGTATGTATTCGGCTTGGGCCGAGAAAGGACCATAGACCAACGCGGATTCACCGCCCATTCTGGTAATCGTAGAGACATTGTCGAATATTCCCGTTCCGGTATCGATGACAGCAGTTCTGTCAACGTTGGTAATCGCTGCCTGATACCTCATAGCATTGTTGTTTCCAACGTCATTCAGATAACGTTGCGAACCCGACGCGCCGACATGCAAAAACTTGGTTTTATCTTCAAACCAAGGCAAGCCGGTAACGCGACCAGTCAATTCCCAGCCCATATCCCCAGATCCCCCGTTACGGTTGTTATTGCCGTTACTACCACGTGAAGAGGTATAAGCCCAACCGCCACCGACTGGCTCAGTCATAATCGCGCCCGCTGCAGTCCAGCGAGGATCTGACCAAGACAAACTAAAACCAGTTTTATAGGCGTTTGGATTATCTGAAAACGCATTTACTGCCATGTTACGTTCGATAAAGGTCAACCAACGGTTGCTAGTCGCTTCTTCCAAGCTGAAAGGCTCTTTGAATGAACCAACTTTTACACCAAGCGGATCGTAACCTCTCCAATTGATGTAAGCATCAGTGATGCCTGCCGCTACGCCGGAGTTACCTCCGCGGCTGAAATCATATTCAAATTTGTATTCCCAATCATGGTAGTAGCTACCTTCTACACCGAGACGGGCACGTCTAATATTGGCACCATCGGCTAACTGTTGCGTGTCATTAGGTGTAGCTGTTGAATTGCTGATTGGCGATCCATCGGAGACATTCATTTGTGCATCAACCTGCATCCGGCCATTAATGGCCATTTCGAAATTGCCATCCTTGCTTTCGAATTTAATACCTTTTTCGCTCAACTCCAGTTCGCTGTATTTCGGATCTTTAATGTGCTCGTCCAGCGCTTTCAATTCGTTGTTTTTCAAAGCCAAGTCTTCTTTGATTTGTGCGATTTCAGCTTTCTGAGCTTCCACGGCTGCTTTCTGAGCTTGAACTTCCGCTTTTTGACTTGCCGACTCCTCGACTTTTTCGAAAGACCCTAACTTAGTACGACCTGGACCTGGCTCGGCAAAAATTTGCTTGGTTTTGGCATCAACATACAAATCCAGCGCCATCGCCTCGGCGCAGATACCCGAGCCAATAATGGCGACCACTGCCAGGCTCAGCTTAGAAAGTCTCATCAAATTTCTCCAATAATTATATAAATCAATGCGTTAACCCAAAGACCACAACGATCAACGAGCTTGGGCGCATTGTATGGAGGCAATATGACAACTTTATGACAAAACGAATTTAATTGGCCTATCCGTTGTTTTTTTGCGACAAAAACCGCATTCGATACAAGTCGTTAGCGTATCGGCGGCTTGATGATGAGACAGTCGAGCTCGGCCCCTGTCACCTTTAAGCAACAGATATTCCAAAAAGGGTAAGAACCCAAGCGGGCTTAGACGGTCACTGCGATTTAATTGCGGCAGGGCTCTCTGTACCCATTAGGCACAAAGGAAAAGGCTAGGATTTACTGGGCAAAAAGCCTTTTGCCTAATTTATTCCCTCCCTCCTATCCAGCAGGAGAAGGGGCTCTTTACTTCGGTTAAAGGTAACGGGCTTAGACAGTGGGATAGAACAATTTAAAAATGACTTCGAACTCGTCGCTGATTTTGTCCAGTATGAAACTGATTTGCTCCGGCGTCAGATTCAATGCGTTTACCGCATGAGCGTCATAGGGGTTTTCGATTCGACTCAAGCAGTTCGCCAGTCTGACCATGGCGGCCAAATCGGCGTAAGGCCCAATCAAATCGGGAAAGCAATGCAAGCGAATACTTTCCACAATAACGTCGGGTAACATCCATTGTTTACACAACTCGGCGCCCGCCTGAAAGTGATCGAAGCCGATCACGTTCTGCTCTATCGTGACCTCTTCGTCAACCGCGAGCGGGGTTTGCGATTGCAGTAATAAGTCGACTTCCCGGGCCAATACCGGAATCCGCCGATAAAACACCAATTGCCCGATGTTGTGGACCAAACCGCACAGAAATGCGGTATCGACATAGTGCTTGCCGAAATGAATATCCAACTCACGTGCAATCAGCGCGCAACGCAAATTTCTGGCCCAAAAATCGTGAATGGAGAAATGTTGTCCGGGTAAGTCGGAAAAGCGTTCGACAATCAAGGTACCCAGCACCAGATTCTGCAACTCACGGGTACCGATCATGGTGATGGCTTTGCTAATCGAACTGATTTGGGACGGAAAACCATAAAAAGCACTATTAACTATCTTCAGTAGCTTTACCGCCAATGCCGCATCGGCTTCGATCACTACAGCCGCGTCTTTCGCGGTCTTATTCGGATCTTCGACTATTTTTTTTAACAAAAAATAGGCATTCGGCGGCGAGGCGAGTTGCAAATCACCTCTCAGCAAATCGGCAACAGTTAATGTGGATGGTGAGTAAGCTATCATCAATAATTCTAAAAAATTAAATTTACACCTATACTGAAAACCAATAGCATAGAAATAGCATTAAAGGCTGCGCTTAAACCTAGACCAATTATATGAAAATACAAGCTTATTAAATGCCGCCCTCCTCCTGACCTTATGCCGACAGCTCCCGATTTTATGCCAATACCTGGATGGTATTAGATGATTGCCAATGACGCGCTGAAAGAAAAACTGATTGTCGTTGCGGAGCATAATGAAGTCTCCGCTCAAAAAATCGTTTCTACACTGAAAGCGAAGGGTTTTACCGATATTCGTGTAGCTGAAAATGGCGAACAAATTTACGAGATATTAAAGCCTTACGCCGATCAACCCGACAGGATCGGGCTGATCGTACTGAATGCAAGGCTTCCGCTTTGCCAAGCTCGGGAAATGTGCCAGAGTTTGTCCAGCGCCAATTCGGTATCGGTCATCCCGGTAGTGATTCTGAACGACGACAGCTTCGCCTGCGACCTCGACCATTGCCAGCCGCAACAGGACAATTGTCTAACTTACAAAATCAACACCCCAG
Organism: Methylomonas fluvii; assembly: GCF_014850975.1. Taxonomy (GTDB): domain Bacteria; phylum Pseudomonadota; class Gammaproteobacteria; order Methylococcales; family Methylomonadaceae; genus Methylomonas; species Methylomonas fluvii. Next base: position 1,558,015 of record NZ_JACXST010000002.1, read on the forward strand.
TCAACACCCAGGAATTGATACTGGCCGTAAAGTTTTTGCTGAGCCTGAAACAGGAACGCCAATTGCGTCACCGTCAGGAAGAACAATTGATCAATGAATTGGCCGCCAAAAACGTTATCGATGCCAAACTCAAGTTTCTGGTCGCCCACGACGAATTAACCGGCTTATTCAATCGCAGCAGTTTCGAGCGTCAGCTGAGATTGGTATTAAATCACAGCAATAAAACACAAAAAGACGGGTCTTTATTATTCATTGATGTGGACCGCTTCAGCCTGATTAACGAACTGGAAGGCTTTGAAGTAGGTGATCGTTTACTGGTCGAAATGGCCATTCTGGTCCGAAAACTATTACCGGCCGGCAGTTTATTCGCCCGTATCGGTGCCGACGAGTTTTGTTTATTCCTGGAAAACAAAACCAAAAAGCAAGCGCAGATTCTCGCGGAAACCATCAAAACCACCGTGGATAATTTCCGTTTCTTCACCGGTGAAGTGTCTTACAGTGCCTCGGTTTCCATCGGCATTGCCGCGCTGGACAATACCGTTTCCGCATTCCATCCGGGCGAAATGATTTTACATGCCCGCCAAGCCTGCAACTTTGCAAAAAGCACCGGCAGAGACAAAATCTGCGTTTACAACAGCGATGATCTCATCGTCAAAGAAAGACGCCGCGACATTTACTGGGTGCCGCTGATTCGCAAGGCATTACGAGATAATCAGCTATTTCTGGTATTCCAGCCAGTGGTGCAGCTGTCTGATGGCAATGTTTCGCACTATGAAGTGTTATTGCGCATGCGCGGCGAAGGCAATGAAGTCATCACGCCGGATCAGTTTATTCCGGTAGCCGAAAGGACTGGTCTGATTCACGCGATAGATCTTTGGGTCGTGGAAAATGCCATCGACTTTCTGGCGGCACTGCCCACTTATATGTCTTATATTTCCCTGGCCGTTAACCTTTCAAGTACCGCGTTTCAATATCCGGATTTACTATCCACTATTAAGGATAAACTAGAAATGACCTGGATAGACGCTAACCGTTTGACCTTCGAAATTACTGAAACGGCGGCCGTGGACAATTTCGAAAAAACCCGGCACATGATTAACAAAATCAGAGCCTTGGGTTGCAAATTCGCGCTGGACGATTTCGGCGCCGGCTTTTGTTCGTTCAACTATCTCAAAACCTTTCCGGTCGATTACGTGAAAATCGACGGTCAATTCATCAGAAACCTACTCGACAACGAAACCGACCAAATACTCGTCAAATCCATGGTGGAAATTGCCTCAAAACTCGGCAAGAAAACCATCGCCGAATTCGTCGAATCGGCAGGTACCGCGATGAAGCTGAAAGAAATCGGCGTCAATTTCGGCCAAGGCTACGCATTCGGCAAACCCGAGCAGAATCTACTGGATGGCCAGAAAGTTTCGCTGAACCTTTTGCTGGGTAGCAGCCATGTAGCCATGTAGCCAGTTTAATCACTTGAAACGGATTAAACATAATTCGCGAACTTTTCGGCAAATGGGGTATTAGTTTACCGACTTGACTAGCTCTGGTATATTCGCCCGCGGAGTTTAAAACGTGTCATCACATTGTTCTGAATCTTAATAAATAAAACAAACAAAGGGGAAGGGTTATGGCTGAATTGCTTTTTATAGCGACGACTATTTTTGTAGCTTATGTAGTATTTGTAGTGATGGGCGGCAAAAAAGAAAAACCGGAAACAAGTAAACCCGAGCCCGCCAAGCCGGCAATCCAAACCGAACTGGCACCACCTCCTCCCGCAGCTGTAAAAACCACCGCAAAACCCGCTCCAGCCAAAGCCGCCACACCCAAACCCGCCGCCCCCAAAGCCAGTAAATCTGCCCCGGCCAAAAAAGCCGCCGCACCTACGCCAGCAGCACCAGTCGATAGCCTGAAAAATCCAAAAACAGGTGAAGTCGCCAAAGTTCCAGCCAGTTATGCCTTTGCCAAACGTTGGATCAAAGATGCGTTGGTAGAAGAAGGGCTGTTGGACAAAGTGTATAAAAACAACGAATTAGACAATGCCGCAAACGCCAAAATTCAAGCCGCGCTGCAACAATTGAAAGGCATGAGCAAGTATCAATAAGCATGCCTGTGGATATTTAGGCGAGTAGCAGGCCCCTACTCGCTTACAATCTATTTTCTGTTATTCCAGACCCAACTTTTTCAAGCGATACCGCAGCGAACGAAAGCTGAGACCCAAGTATTTAGCTGTGGCGGTTTTGTTCCAACGATTTTCCTCCAGCGCCGCACTCAAGGCTTTTTTCTCTATGTCCTCGAGATAGGCTTCCAGCGACATTTTCTCGGCGTCGAAATCTTCGACAGCTGCCAATTCCATCCCCAAGGGCAAGTTCAGATCGTCGGCTTCAATCACGCCACCATCGTGCAAGGCCAAGGCTCGCTCCAATATATTTTCCAACTCCCGGACATTGCCGGGAAAATAGTAGTGCTTCAACGCATTTAGCGCAGAGTCGCTGAGTTTGGGCAAATCCATACCGTTGGCGTTAGCCAACCCTGCCAATAAGTGCTCGGTAAGCTGAGGAATATCGCCAGGCCGGGCGCGCAGGGGCGGCAAACTCAGTTCGATGACATTGATCCTGTAGTACAAATCCTGCCGAAAACTGCCTTCCTGGACCATTTTGCTCAGATCCTTGTGGGTTGCGCTCAATAAGCGCACATCAACGGCCACCTCCCGCTGCTCGCCAACCGGGCGGACTTTTTTCTCCTGAATTGCCCGCAATAGTTTGACTTGCAAAGGTAAAGGTAAATCGGCCACTTCATCCAAAAACAAGGTACCGCCATCGGCCGCCTGAAACAATCCTTGCTTGTCGGCTACCGCGCCGGTGAAACTACCCTTTTTATGGCCGAAGAATTCGCTTTCCATCAATTCAGGCGGAATCGCACCGCAGTTAATCGCAATAAACGGTTTCTCGCCACGCGGGCTTTGCTGGTGTATCAATCTGGCTACCAACTCCTTGCCGGAACCGGATTCACCGCTGATATAAACCGGCGCCTGGTTGCGCGCCACCTTGTCGATCTTCGAGCGAATAGCGCACATTAATGCCGATTCGCCGAGCAAGATGTCACGGGTGCGCCGCTCCTTGTCGGAAACCCGCGTCAGCGAGGCTTGCAGCGCATGGCTGACCAGCTGCCGCAATACTGCCAAATCGACCGGCTTGGACAGGAAGTCGAAGGCGCCTTTTTTCATGGCTTTGATCGCAATATCCATGCTGCCATGCGCAGTAATCACCGCCACTGGCAACTGCAAACCGGCTAATTGAATGTGATCGACCAAATCCAGCCCATCGCCGTCCGGCAGCTTCATATCGGTGAGACACAAATCAAACACTTCAACGGCCAGTAACTGTTTAGCCTCGGCCAGATTAGCCGCGCAACGGGTTTGAATGTGCATGCGGTTTAGCGTTATTTCAAGTAATTCGCGGATGTCGGGTTCATCGTCGACAACCAGGGTGACAGGCATATTCATATTTCAATGACAGCGTGATCGGCATTTGCCAGCAATAGAGTGAAACAAGGTTTTCCGGAATGGGCGGCGTAACTTAACTCTGCTTGATTCAGTTCGGCCAATTCCCTGGAAATATACAAACCTAAACCGGTACCTTGGTGAGAGGTGGTAAAGAACGGTTCGAACAAATGCTGCCGATGCTCCGCAGCAATTCCGGCGCCATTATCGATAATTTTAATACACGGCACCTCCTGCATCTGCGACACTTCAAGCATGATGTCCCCTAGCTCAGGCTTACCGTATTGCAGGGCGTTGGCGCAGAGATTGTCGAGAATTTGCTTCAAGTGGCCGCTATCAATACAGGCATTCAAGCCTTGCGCTTTAAAAATCAATTTAAAACACTCCGCCCGCTCGCCCAAATTCAATTTCTGATCGTCAAGGTAGGCCGGCAACCACTGGTCCAAAGCGATTTTTTGTTTCTGCGACGGGTTACGGCGAGACAACTTCAGAATGTCCTCGATGATGCTATTTACCCGCTGACAATGGTGCTGGATGATTTCCGTCAAACGCAGCTCTTGCACATCTAAATCCGGTGCTTCGGATAGCAATTGCCCGGCATGGCTAATGGCGCTGAGCGGATTGCGAATTTCATGGGCAATACTGGCGGTCAACCGACCCAGAGACGCCAGCTTGCTCTGCTGTAAGCGTTGGTTATACAAAGCGATGTCCTCGAAAATCAGCATGTACAAGGCTTCGTCATCCATACGCAACTCGGAAAATCGCACTTGCACTTCGCTGCGATTGGCTAACCGGATAATCGCAAAATCCTGATCCCGATTATTCCGCCACAACTCGAAAGCTTGCCTGAGTTCCGGCGCTACCTCGGTCAGTTCCTCCGGATGCAGCACCAGCCCCAGCAAACGCAGCGCGGATTGATTGGAAAGCTGAGTGACCTGTCGTTCATCCACGATCATGATGCCCGATTGCAAATGCTGGATGATATAGCGGTTCAGACTTTCCAGTCTGGCGATGGTCTGCTCGTGCCGTCTAGCTAAAACCGCCGATTGTTCAGCGCGCTGCGCCAAGATCACCGACAAAAACGCGATAGAAAAAAACGACACACCAAGCATGCCGGCATAGGTCAAGGTAGTATTTTCGAAGGCATGTATTTCTATCGCATACACTTCTTCAGCAAGAATTGCCAGACTAGCCAAGGCCGCAAACAACATCGCGCAGCGCCCGCCAATTAATAAGCCACCCGCTGCTATCGAGATAGCCAGCAAGATGCCAATGCCGCTGCCAATGCCGCCGCTGGCATGCATCAGCAAGGTAATGAAGACAATATCAGTGAAAATAAATAACTGTGCCAGACTGGCATAAGCCCAACGGGGTCGAAATGCGACCGGCGCGGCAATCAGCGAAATCCCCAGATAGGCAACACTGGTGAACTGGTACAATGATGCGTCGTAGGAACCCAATAAAGACGGCCCAAAGCGCAAATAAAACAGCATCACAAACAGGCAGGCGGTAACAAACCGATAGAGGGCGAAAATCTTCAACATCAACCATGCTTGCCGAACGGGAATGCCGTACCCCTTGGAAAAAGGGCAGGGATAAATAGTATCGACCGATGAAGAAAGCATTGCCGGTGTTTTTTATGCAGAGTTAGTTAGAATGTTTGTCAGTTCAATCATAGCACCAACTTGAGACGCGATTTAAGCCATCCATGGAGCACTAAATGAATATTCACGAATACCAGGCGAAACAACTCTTTAAAGAGTTTGCGATCCCCGCGCCACAAGGCGCCGTGGCGACCACAGCCGAACAAGCGCAGCAAGCCGCACAGTCCTTAAGCAGCCCTGCCTGGGTGGTAAAGGCGCAAATTCATGCCGGCGCCCGAGGTAAAGCCGGCGGCGTGAAAGTTGCCCGGACCCTGGAGGAAGTAAAGGATTACAGCGCGGCGATGCTGGGTACACGTTTAGTAACGCATCAAACCGATGCCGCCGGCCTACCAGTCAATAGCGTTTGGGTGGAAGAAGCTTCGGCAATCAATCAAGAATATTATTTGAGCCTGTTGCTGGACCGGGAAAGCGAACGGCTAATATTTATTGCCTCCGCTGCCGGCGGTATGGACATCGAAGCAGTGGCTGCCGAAACACCTGAAAACATAGTCAAGGTGCCGGTGCACCCCGCAGCAGGTTTACAACCTTATCAATGTCGCCAAGTAGCCGCTGCACTAGGCTTGGGCAAAGAACAGCAAAGCCAGCTGCAAACCATTATGAGCGGCCTGTATCAACTGTTTTTAGCCAAGGACGCCAGCCAGATCGAAATCAATCCACTGATCCAAACCGATGACGGCAAACTCGTAGCGCTGGACGGCAAAATCAATTTCGACGACAACGCCATCGCCTTACATCCTGACATCGCCGCGATGCGCGATGCCTCGCAGGAAGACGCCAAGGAAGCGGAAGCCAAACAATTCGATCTTAACTACATCACGCTGGACGGCAATATTGGCTGCATGGTCAACGGCGCCGGCTTGGCCATGGCGACGATGGACATGGTTAAACTGAAAGGCGGCGCGCCGGCCAACTTTCTGGATGTGGGTGGCGGCACCAATAAAGACAAAGTGAAAGCCGCTTTTAAATTGATTTTGTCCGACGGTACCACCAAAGCGGTACTGGTGAATATTTTCGGCGGCATTGTCAAATGCGATGTGATTGCGGCCGGGATCCTGGCCGCAGCCGAGGAAATGCATTTGACCATACCGGTGGTGGTGCGACTGGAAGGCACTAACGTCGAACTGGGCAAAGCGATGCTAAGCCAATCAGGACTGGGCTTGGTAGCTGCTGACAATTTAAATCATGCTGCCGAATTGGCGGTAAAACTGGCGCAAGAGGTAGCTTAATGTCTATTTTGATTGACAAACAGACTAAAGTCATTTGCCAAGGCTTCACCGGCAAACAGGGCACGTTTCACTCCGAACAAGCACTGGCTTACGGCACACAACTGGTGGGCGGCATCACACCGGGTCGCGGCGGCTCCACCCATCTGGATTTACCGGTGTTCGACACCGTCGGACAAGCCGTAAAAGCCACCGGCGCCACGGCGACGATGATCTATGTACCGCCATTTTTTGCCGCCGACGCCATTCTGGAAGCGGTCGACGCCGGCATCGAGCTGATCGTCTGCATCACAGAAGGCATCCCGGTGTTGCAAATGCTCAAGGTTAAAGCGGCCATGCAAGGCACGAGCTCGTTACTGGTCGGCCCCAACTGCCCTGGCGTCATCACCCCCGGCCAATGCAAGATCGGCATCATGCCCGGCCATATTCATCTGCCCGGCAAAATCGGCATCGTTTCCCGCTCCGGCACCCTGACCTACGAAGCCGTGCATCAAACCACCCGCGAGGGCTTGGGGCAAAGCACCTGCGTCGGCATCGGCGGCGATCCGATTCATGGCATGAATTTTATCGATGTGTTGAGCCGCTTCCAAGACGACCCGGACACCCATGGCATCGTCATGGTCGGCGAAATCGGCGGTAGCGACGAAGAGCAAGCGGCTGACTTTATCAAAGCCCATGTCAGCAAACCGGTGGTCGGCTATATCGCCGGCCAAACCGCGCCGCCCGGCAAACGCATGGGCCATGCCGGTGCGATTGTCACCGGCGGAGCCGGCACAGCGGCAGGCAAAATTGCGGCGATGCAAGCGGCCGGCGTCAGTATGGTCAGTTCGCCTTCGGATATTGGCGTCGCGATGCGGGATTGTTTTTCCAAAGCATAATGTCGATAAAAATAGCGCTAGCCCAACTGAACTTAACCGTTGCCGACATTCAAACCAACACTGGCAAAATTCTGGCCGCCGCTGAACAAGCCAAACAGCGGCAGGCCGATTTGGTCGTGTTTCCGGAGCTATGTGTCACCGGTTATCCACCTGAAGACTTACTGTTTCGACCCGATTTTATTCAGCAGGCGCAACAAACCGTTGCCGAAATTGCCAAGAAGATTACCGGCATAACGGTAGTGATCGGCTATCCTCGGCAGCGGGATGGCCGGCTTTACAACACCGCAGTGGCATTGCACGACGGCGAAACCCTTGCCGAGTACGATAAACAGGCCCTGCCCAACTACGGTGTATTCGACGAACAGCGTTACTTCAGCTCCGGCGAACACACCTGTCTGTTTACGGTTAAAGACAGTCAGTTGGCGTTGACGATTTGCGAAGACATCTGGCAGCCCGGCATCATTGCCAAAAACCGAGCGGCCGGGGCAGACATTATCCTGACCCTTAACGCCTCGCCGTTTCATGCCGGCAAGATGCAGCAGCGCGAGGACATTATTTGTTCGCAAATTAAAGCCGAGCAGATACCCTTGGTTTATGTGAATCAAATCGGCGGCCAGGACGAGTTAGTGTTCGACGGCGCCTCATTTGTCGCTGATCGTAACGGCGACGTCGTGTTCCGAGCAGCCGAATTTGCCGAGCAACTCAGCATCGTCGAGTTTGTCGATCAACAGCCGCAAATAACCACCATCGCCGACTTGTATCAACCCGTGGTCAGCGAATACAAAGCGCTGGTCTTGGGCATTCAAGACTACGTACGCAAAAATGGCTTTCAAGGCGCGATTCTCGGCTTGTCCGGCGGCATCGACTCTGCCCTTGTGTTGGCGTTGGCGGTTGATGCGCTGGGCGCAGATCATGTCGAAGCCGTGCTGATGCCATCGCGCTATACCCAAGACATGAGCAACCAAGACGCGATCCAGGAAGCCGAAGCCTTGGGCGTGAAATATCACATACTCCCCATCGAGCCGGCAGTCACCGCTTTTGGCGAAATGCTGGCCCCACTGTTTGCCGGCAGCAAAAAAGACACCACCGAAGAAAATATCCAAGCCCGTTGCCGTGGCGTGTTGTTGATGGCAATTTCCAATAAACAAGGCAAACTGCTGCTGACCACCGGCAACAAAAGCGAAATGAGCGTGGGTTATGCCACGCTTTACGGCGACATGGCCGGCGGTTTTGCGCCTTTAAAAGACGTATCCAAATTATTGGTCTACCAACTCGCCGAATACCGCAACACCTTGTCGCCGGTCATTCCGCAACGGGTTATCACCCGCGCACCGTCGGCGGAATTGGCGCCGGACCAAAAGGACGAAGATTCGCTGCCGCCCTACTCTGTATTGGATCCTATACTTGCCTTGTATGTGGAACAGGACAAATCCGCCGCCGAGATCGTGTCACAAGGCTTCGCGGCAACTGATGTGCACAGAGCGATTTCGCTAGTGGATAGAAACGAATATAAACGCCGGCAATCGCCGCCCGGCATCCGCATCACGCCCAGAGCGTTTGGCCGTGACCGCCGCTACCCTATTTCATCCGCTTATCGCGGCACGGCCGCGCTTAATCAACCAGCGCCCGACAACGTTAAGGAGTAAATCATGTCAAAAATGCGTACCCTGTTACTTACCACCGGCCTGCTGCTGACTGCACAGACCAGTATGGCTCGCGAAATTAATATCCCGGTGCCAATGGAGTACGGTTTAATCAAAAGTGTGCTGGTTAGCGAGCTCTACGACGGCCCGAATGAATCGGTAAGAGCCTGGAAAGACGGCAAGCAATGCAGCTTTTTGGACCTGGACCACCCGCAAATCAGCGGCGAGCAGGGACAGGTCAAAATTCAGAATAATGTACAAGCTCGAGTCGGTACCGCACTGGGCGGCAAATGCATGACCTTGATCGAATGGTCCGGCATTTTGCAAACCCTGCAACAGCCGACATTGGATGCATCCGGCAATGTACTGAGCTTCCCGGTCACCCAACTGAATGCGTTTGATCGCAACGGCCAACCGTTGAACATTGCCCAATTGCAATCGCTGATCAAAAAAGCCGCCGAACCCAAACTGGCCGCTCTAAAAATCGACTTAAACCAATCCCGCCCGGACATTACTAAAACCCTGCTTCCCTTCATCGCCGCCGAAGATAGCGAGGAGTTGCACGACACCATCAACAGCCTGCGCTTCAATCAGGTCAAAGCCGATGAGAAAGGTATTTTAATCAACGTGGGCTACAGCGCTACCAACCAAAATGCCGGCGGCTTAAAAGCGGCCCCGATATTGAACGAAGCGGAATTGAAACAATGGCGTAGCCTCTGGCAAGGTTGGCAGGCGTCTTTGGAAAAGAATATTGAGAAAGCCCCTATCGCCACCAACGCTGACGCCAGCCGGGCAAGCTTGCGCGATGTCCTGCAAAAAGCCGGCGTCGCCTTTGAACAAGGTCTGACGGCGGAATATGTGGCGGAAAACGATCCGGTGCGCAAGTTCTTCAACAGTTCCTGGGATGTACTAGCCCCGCTACTACGTGACGCGTCAACGCAGTTGCCGGGCAATAGCAGCCTGCGCTATGTGACGCTGATTGCCGCAACGGACTTGATGTACGAGTTGGAATCGATAGGCTCGCCACTTGGGCTGGAAGTATCCTCCAACGGCTTGCGGAAACTGGCCCGTTCGCTGATCGCCCACGAAAATCCCAAAGGCAAGACCAAAACCAAACGCAAAGGTTAAACCAGACGGGCTTGCCCCATATAAAAAAGGGATACCGGCCGCAAGACCGGTATCCCTGCTTTTTAGGTATAGCCGAATCTAAACCGCGCCAGCCGAGTATGGCCCTAAAGGGTCGGCTCCCAAAGTACCCACCAAAGACTGCAAATATTCCGGCGAAGCCAGCTCCACCAGTTTCTGTTGCGCCTGCCTATGCCGCTCGACCAACTGCAACTCGTTGATCAAGGTTTGGTGGCTGCTTTCTTGTAAGAACCCGCCCAAATAATCGACATGTCGTTGCCATAACGCGATGTCGCGCTGCTGCTTGATATGCAGGCGTTCCCGATACCAATCCGAGGCCAGTAAATAATCGCGGGTAAACATCGCCCGAATCTCCGGATGATGCGCGTCCTTACCCTGATAATGACCGTCGGCCATGATGTGCAGCAAAGCAAACAGCGGCGGACAAGCATCTTCTATGCTGCCGTCTTCGATATATTGCTGCGCCACGCGTTGTTGGGTTTCGACGATATTATTGATACCATCCACAAACACCTCCAAATCCTGGCGCTCCGGCTGCAAAATCTCGTCGGTAAACACCGCATACGGATTATCGAAGATTTTACCCATCAAGCCATGTACGAAATGGCTGGTGATCCGATAACCCAGGCGGCTGGCCAAGACGATTTGCCCCTTGTATTCGAAGTCGCTTAAAGGTTCCAGATAGCCATGTTGCAACAGAAACTTGGGGTGACGCTCTTCCCGCGACAGCCGCGCCCAGATCTCCGGCACCAACAAACTAATGTCGTGATCGACGCGGGTATCCGGACCGATAAATCCCGCCGAACTGGAAAAGCCGGGATAACCGGTCAAAATGAACGAGACCAGCGCGTTGTTCAAATCGGCGGTGCCGCGCAGAGCATTAAATGGTCCTTTAGTCAGCGCCCCTTCACTGCCGGCTCCGGTGGTAGACGGCGACTTGCCGGTCAAGGAACAGACAAAGTCCATAAACAGTTCCGGCAACTCTTGATAATGAATCGGGTTGTAAACCGCTAACGCGCGGATACCCGGTTCGGGCGGATTGTTGCGGCGACCGGTCAATACCGCATCCACCGGATGGCAGAGCGGTTGATTGAGCGGAATCTTACGATGCAAACGCGCGCCCAGCTCGGCTACATACTTGCGCAAGGGTTTCACCACGTCGACGCGGGTTTCCAGGTAACGCGGATTTTTCGACGGTTTGCCGTTCACCAAACGCGGATGCGCGGAACACACCACAAAGCCTTTTCCATCCTGATAAGCGTCAGTTAACAGCTTTTGCATCGGCGCGGTGAATTTGGAAAAAGTCATTACATCTTCCACGATCGCCGACAAATTCTCATGGTCCAAAGGCTCGAAATTGGCCATAAAATTACCCGGCCCGGACATGTTCAGCTCGGTCTGCTTGTCGTAACCCGGAATAATCGCGTCGTCCGGGCGTTGAAACAGTCGATATTCGCAGTTGCTAACCAACTTCAAACTCATTTCATAGCCATCGTCCGGCAGGCATGCGCGTACTGCTTGCTTCGGCACCACCACCGAAGCGCTGATGTCGTCTTCCATCTGCACTTTCTCGCAGGCGATATAGTCTTGCCGCACCTTGAAAGTGCGCCAGCCGCCGTCCAGATCAAAACCTACCCGCAAATAGGTAGCAACGATCTTACGCTGATTCAGTTTCAGCTCATGGCCGGGCGCACCGTCAATCACGTCCACCGATAAATTATCGCGCCAATTGTTACCCCATTCCGGGCGGTAAAAGCGCTTGATCAAAAACACCAAAGCCAGGATGCTGGGCGGGATGGATCGCAGCCAATCATTGAATTCCGGAAGGTGATTGGGAGAAGGCGTCAACAACTTGATCACGGAACCCAGACTGCGTTCCTGACTGAGCACGGTGCGGCTAGGGCCATGGTCATCGCGTTCGAAGCCCGGCAAGAAGCGGCCGGTATAGTCTTTATCGAAAATGGCCTGCACCCGATCCAAATCGTGCTGCAAATCGTCTACAAACAGTGGCCCATAGATCGCCGCGTCCTCGATGGATTTGGAAATCTCCGATTTACCGCCGCCGGACACCGTGCAGGGCTTATGACAAAAAGTGCCTTCCGCGACGGTGCCGATCAAACGCCAGGACGGCGCGCCGGGATGCTTGCACATCTCGATTTTATAGCCGTTGGGCTGCACGTAAATTTTGCCCGGTTGCAAACGAATGCTGTGGCTTTGGCCGTTTCTGATCCAGGTAATTTTCTGCGTCGCCAGACTCATCCGCAAATCCTGCGGCACGTAAATAATTTCCGGAAAATGCCTGTCTACCGCATAACCTTCCGGATGCACATCCATGATCGCGCCGTAGTGATAGGTCATCTCGTCAAAATCGTAGCCCGGTTCACGGGTCAAACTGCCGATACCAAACTCGTCGCCGTGGTTGATGCGCCGAAATGCCAACGCGCCGCCGGCATGCTCTTCCTCCGCCAAGCCGAACAAATTGGCGGCGTAGCTGATCTGGGTTTTGACTTCTTTCTTGCAATAGCCGTAGTAATTGTCGGCCAACAAAGTGACGATCACGCCGCTGCGGTCGCGTGCAGTCAGTTTAAAGGCCTGGCCGTCGTTATAAAATTCTTCGGGATTTTGCCAGCACATGCCATCGGCGCGTTGCCGTTCGGTAGCATCGTCCCAATGCGGCAGACCCAACTGCTTTTTGGTGAGCTTGGTTAAATGCGGCGCCAGAATCACGCAACCGCTGTGCCCGGACCAATGCTCGACATCCAGGGCCGCATCGCATTCCGGCAAAGCAGGATTGCCGCCGTTACCGAAGATACTCTCAACAAAATCCAGATTGCTGACCAGATTGCCCGGCGCAAAAAAGCGAATTTCCATGGATTTTTCCGCGGCAACACCCGGGATTTCCGGACAGACTACCGGCCGCATCAATAATGATGCAAACATGCGTGCCGGCTTGGGTTGATGAGCGGTAAACGGCAGTACCATCAAATCGTCAGGCGGATTTAAAGCCTCACCCAGCATCAAGGCAAAAGTCAGCTTGGGCACCTGCTTCTTATCGCCGGGAACCGGCAGGCCGCCTTCGGCAACATGAAACGAGCCTTGCGTGGTCCGCCGGTCGCTGGCCGGATTGTGCAAAATGCCTTGCTTGACTCGGAAGCTGGAGACGATTTCGGAACGAAATTCATCCTCACCCAAAGGCAACGACAATTCGCGCGCCACGCCGTGCTTATCCAGCTCAAAGGTCATGGTCGGCAAGCTGGGGATTTTGGCAAAGCCCAGGTCCGCGCAATAGCGCTCCAGAAAATCTTGAATCCGTCTGTCGGCAGGATAAAGGGAGGAACTGGCCAACAAGCGGCTTTTTTCCAGATAGCTATTCAGCAAGTCCTGGGCGGTATCCATAAACTGGGCTGACTCGGTATCGATACAAGTCGGCTGCCCGCATGAAGCCAGTTTCAGATTGATATAAAGATGCAACTGTTGCTTAACAGCTTGCTCATCTTGCCCCACCGACCCCAGACCCAGCGCCCTTAGCTTATCCATAATCCTCCCCCTTTAGTTTTAGAAAACGATGCTTCCATGATATAGCAAACTTGGGGCTTGGGTCAGTAGCAATCCAAGCAACGCCCCATCGACCCAGCTTGCTTCCGCTCAACCGAGCTGTCGCTCAGTGCTGCAGACGGATGACTGGTGAGAATCTTCCTGTTGGCAATAGTGTCAATTTTTCTCCAATTCGGCTTCGCCAAGCGTATTTAAAAACCACATTGCTGCGATTTGCTTATGTAAATCGTCGAACTTCGCTTGCAAGCCGTCCAGCACCTGATGCAGTTGCTCCGGGGTAGTCTGCTTAATCTCAATGGCCAATATCTCTTGTTCCAATTGCTCCAATTGTGGGAACAACTCGGTGGCATTCGGCAAGCGCTTGATGCAATAGGTAATCTCTTCGATACAGTGCACGACGGCCCTGGGGAAATCCGGGTTTTTCAGCAGAAAATTCAGCACGTCCTCACCGTTAATACGATTGCGGACGTGCTTGCGGTACATCAACACCGCGCTCAGCGACTTCAAGACGTTGATCCACAAAATGGTTTCGTACTCCCGCATCTTGGTGCTGCGATTTTCCGCCAACAACACGGTACCGAAATCCATGATCCTGCTGGTCATGTCGGCGCGTTCCAGATTACGGCCGATACAGATAAACCGGGCACTATCGCTGCGGCTCATAGACCCGGCCATGAAGCCGGTAAAGCGTTGGCAGCCGGCCATGATTTCCTGTAAGAACAGCGCCCTACCCCGGCGATTGGACAGGCTGTCCAGATTATTGTTGGCGTACAAGTACATCTCGTTGACCTGCTGCCAGGCCTCGTCAGGCATCAGCTCGCGGCTGGTGCGGATATTCTCGCGGGCAAACGACAAAGACGCCAGCAAGGAGCCTTGATTACTCATATCGGCTAATAAAAATCGAGTGGTGTTCTGCTCACTGGGGTTTTTAAAGCGTTGGTAAAACGCCTCTTCCACGCCGCAGATGTTCAGCAAATTGCGCCAGCCCAGTTCCACACCATACGGCAAATCATAGATCAGATGCATCGTGGCACTAATCAAGCGGGCGGTATTTTCGGTGCGCTCCAGGTAACGGGCCATCCAGTACAAGCGTTCGGCGGATCGCGATAACATCTTATTGCTCCCTGTTGATAATCCAAGTGTCTTTACTGCCGCCGCCCTGCGAGGAGTTCACCACCAGTGAACCGGCACGTAGCGCTACCCGGGTCAGACCACCGGCAGTCACAAAGCTGTTCTCGCCTTGCAGAATGAACGGCCGCAAATCGATATGGCGAGGCTCCAGTTTGTCGTTGCATAAGGTCGGGCAAGTTGACAAAGCCAGTGTCGGTTGGGCGATGTAATTGCGGGGATTGTCCTGAATCAGTTTATGGAACTGCTTGATCTCCTTTTGTGTGGCGTGCGGCCCTACCAACATGCCGTAACCGCCGGATTCGTTGGCCGGTTTCACCACCAGTTCCGGCAAATGTGCCAGCACATAGGCACATTGTTCGGGATTGCTGCACAAATAGGTGGGGACATTCGGCAGAATCGGCTCTTCGTTCAAATAATACCGAATCATTTCCGGCACGTAGGCATACACCACCTTGTCGTCGGCCACGCCGGCGCCCGGTGCATTTGCCAGCGCCACATTGCCAGCTTTCCAAGCACGCATCAGACCTTTTACCCCCAGAACCGAATCTTTATGAAACACCTCCGGATCGAGGAACAGGTCATCGATGCGCCGGTAAATCACATCGACTTTTTCTAACCCTTTGATGGTGCGCATATAAACGCAATCGTCGTCTTTGACCAGTAAGTCTCCGCCCTCCACCAGTTCCGCGCCCATTTGCTGTGCCAGGAAGGCGTGTTCGAAATAGGCCGAGTTATAGATACCGGGCGTCAATACCGCAATTTGCGGCGTGTCGTCGGTGTCGGGAGCCAATGACGCCAGCATCTCAAACAACTGAGTCGGATAATCGTCCACCGGCAAAATATTCAGATTTTCCAACAACTCAGGAAAGATACGTTTGGTAATTACCCGGTTTTCGATCATGTACGAGACGCCGGACGGCACCCGCAGATTGTCTTCCAGCACATACAGCTTGCCATCGCCAGCCCGTACCAGATCGCTACCGCAGATATTGGCCCAAGTGCCGAATTTGGGCTGCATGCCTAAGCATTCCTTGCGAAAGTTGCTGGAACTGTTGATCAGATCAGCCGGCACCAAGCCATCCTTGATAATCTGCTGCTGGTTGTAGACATCGTTGATAAAGCAATTCAAGGCTTTCAAACGCTGTTTCAGCCCGGCTTCCACGATTTGCCACTCTTGAAAATCGATCAGCCTGGGAATGATGTCGAAAGGCCAAGCTCGATCAATATTGCCTTCGTCGCTGTAGACGGTGAAGGTGATGCCCATCTCCATGATGGCCGCTTCCGCCGCCGACAGCCGGCCTTTAATAGCGTCCATGCCCAAAGATTGTAAGTATTGACTCAAACTGGCGCAGGCATCGCGCGGCTTACCGCCCGCAGCAATCATCTCGTCGTAAGCCTTATCGGCGCGGTAATCCGCCCAAATTGTTGGTGTGGCCATGCTGTATACATCCTTGAACGTTGCTTTTATGGTGCAGATCCGCGCAGAATTGGTGCAAAAACGACCGCACCATTTCAACGCAAACCGGTTCTCATCAGTTAACTGAAATGAAGCAATAGCGATGCCAAGTTGCGCACCTACGGCTATCAATTGCGCGGCCCCATCCGACTTATCGTGCCCTAGCGCCGGAAAATACCCTTTAGTTCAGAAGCTTGAATCAACCCAATGCTTTATATTGGACGACTCTAGGCAGAGCCACCGAACCCACGCGGTCAATGATGCGCTCGGCTATTCCTGATCGTAACGGCATGCTTCTTGCGGGTTTCTTGGGCTACGCAGTCATCCAAAGTCTCGTCAGAATCAGCATCGGCACTAAGAATCCAGCTTAGAAAACATAAATAAACGAGATTGGCTTTGATAAATTGCGCTATACCCGGTAAACCGGCAAACTAAACCTATGAAAACCTTAAGCACACCAGAAGCTTTCGCGCCGGGATACCGCCTCGATAAGGGCATCCACGACGAAATGCTGGACGAGACTGGCCGGGTTAGACCGCATTGGTCCCACCTGATGCGGGCATTGCAACAGCTCGGCCCCCGCGAAGTGGGTGAACGCCACCAGGAAGCGCTAAGACTGCTGCGCGAGAACGGCGTCACCTACAACGTCTACGGCGACCCGGACGGTATTAACCGCCCTTGGCAACTCGACCCGATACCGCTATTGCTTTCCGGCGACGAGTGGTTCGACATTGAAGCCGGACTGCTGCAACGCGCCGAACTGTTGAACCTGATTTTGGCCGACCTGTACGGCCCGCGCCAGCTCATCAAGAAAAACCTGCTGCCGCTGGAGCTGATCTACAACCACGGCGGCTTTCTGCGCGTTTGCGATCAAGTAAGCTTGCCCGGCCAACATCAGTTGGTATTGTGCGCCGCCGACCTGGCGCGCGGCCCGGATAAAAAAATGTGGGTGCTGGGCGACCGTACTCAAGCGCCATCGGGCGCCGGATACGCATTGGAAAACCGCTTGGCCATGTCGCGGGTCTTGCCCAGCTTGTTTCGCGACACCCACGTCCACCGCCTGGCGCGCTTCTTCCAGTCCTTGCGCGCCGGCCTGAATGCCATCGCTCCCGGCGACGCCGACACCCCGCGGGTGGTGGTACTGACGCCCGGCCCGCTGAACGAAACTTTTTTCGAACACGCCTATCTGGCCTCCTATCTGGGTTACCCGCTGGTGCAGGGCGACGACCTGACCGTTCGCGACGGCTATGTCTGGCTGAAATCGCTGGTCGGCTTGCAGCGGGTGGACGTGATCTTACGACGGGTGGACGACAATTACTGCGACCCGCTGGAACTGCGCGAAGACTCGCGGCTAGGCGTCCCCGGCCTATTGGAAGTGGTCAGACGCGGGAATGTGGCGATTGCCAATCCACTGGGTAGCGGCGTATTGGAAAATCCCGGCATCATGCCCTTCCTGCCGGGTATCGCCAAATACTTCCTGGGCCAAACCCTAAAATTAAATTCGATAGCCACCTGGTGGTGCGGCCAAACCCGCGAGTTAAATTACGTACTGACCAATCTGGAACGCCTGGTCATCAAACCGATATACCGCAAGCCCGGCGAACACTCGGTGTTCGGCCATCAACTGAGCCGAGCGCAACTCGCGGAGTGGCGCGCGCGCATCAAGGCCCGCCCGGCATTTTACGTCGGCCAGGAATACGAAAGCTTTTCCACCGTCCCGGCTTTGGTGGCCGGCGGTTACGAACCCCGCCAAACCGTGCTGCGTTGCTTTATGGTGGCGCGCGCGGACGGTTATACGCTGATGCCGGGTGGTTTGAGCCGTAGCGCGCCGCAATACGGCAATATGATGATCACCAACCAAACCGGCGGCATCAGTAAAGATACTTGGGTGGTCGCTACCGAGCCGCAGCATCCGGCCATTCCGGCCAAGCGCAGCAGCAGCCTGGCCGGCCACGGCAATGCCCTACCCAGCCGCGCCGCGGACAATATTTTCTGGGTAGGCCGCAACGCGGAACGTGCGGAAGGCGGCGTACGCTTGTTGCGGGCCACGATCAAAAAACTGTTCAGCAACCCTGATCGCGATAGCCCCGACTATCAGCTCAGCCTGGAAACCCTGCTGCGCTGCGTCACCAGCATGACCGGTACCTACCCCGGTTTTTTTGCCGAGGATAACGAAAGCTTGCTGCTCACCCCCGAAGCCGAATTACTGGCGGTAGTAGTCGACGAAAGCCGGGCGGGCAGCCTGGCCAACACGGTAAACAGAATGACCCAATCCGGTTACGCGGTGCGCGATTTATGGTCGTCGGATACCTGGCGGGTCATCGATGAAATCGAGGAACAGGTTTCCGAGGCGCGCCGCCTGGGTAAAATCGGTTTGTGGTCGATGCAGGAGCAAATGGATCAGCTGATCACCACGCTCTCAGCATTCAGCGGTTTGGTGATGGAGAGCATGACGCGCGGCAACGGCTGGCTGTTTCTGGATATAGGCCGGCGCCTGGAGCGCGGTTTACAGTTGGTATCGGTGTTGAGAACGGCGTTTGCGATGCCGCAAAGCGAAGCGGCGGAAACCCGTTTGATCGAATCACTGCTGGACACCAGCGACAACCTGATTTGCTACCGCCAACATTACCGCAGCAACCTGGAGTTGGCCTCGTTTTTGGAACTTCTGCTGATGGACCCCAACAATCCCCGCTCACTGGCTTATCAAATCGCCCGTTTGCAGGAGCATGTCGGTAAACTGCCGCGAGAACCCAGCACCCGCCGGATAAGCGCCGAAGAGCGGTTGCTATTAGAGGCTAGTTATCTGCTGAATATCGCCAACATCGACGACTTATTGAGCGTCTCCGAATCAGGCATTCGCGAAGCGCTGGACCAACAACTCAGCAAGATTTACGCCCTGTTGGCCGCGCTGTCCGATACCTTGACCGCCAATTATTTCCGCCACGGGGACGCGCCGCAATCGCTGTCCTAAGGGAGTCACCATGCGTTATCGGGTTACCCATACCACCACCTACCGTTACCAGCAAACCGTAGGCTTGTCTTATAACGAAGTCAGGATGCAGCCGCGGCCTTGCCCGAATCAGCAACTGCTCAGTTCGCAGCTGAAAATTACCCCCTTGCCCTGCGACTATCGGACCCGTACCGATTTTTTCGGCAATCAAGTTGCTTGGTTTTCGATTCGCGAACCGCATCGGGAGTTTGTGGTCACCGCCAGCAGCGAAATACAGATTTTTCCGCAACCGGTGCAGTTGGATTTAAGCCACGGCATGAGCTGGGAATTAGTCAAGGAAGCACTCTGGAACGACAGAAGCGAACCGCTATTGGAGGCGCGGCAATTTGCCTTGGATTCGCCGTTCATTGCCGCCGATGCCGCACTGGCCGCTTACGCGCAAGCCTCATTCACGCCCGGCAAGGCGCTGATCGAAGCGATACACGATCTGATGCAACGCATCCACCGCGATTTTACCTTCGACCCGGAATTCACCAACCTGGCCACCCCACTGACCACCGTGCTGCAACACCGGCGCGGCGTCTGTCAGGATTTCGCCCATCTGGCCATCGGCTGCATCCGCTCGCAAGGCCTGGCGGCCCGCTATGTCAGCGGCTATATCGAAACCCTGCCGCCGCCCGGCAAGAAAAAACTGGTGGGCGCCGACGCCTCGCATGCCTGGTTCTCCGTGTACTTACCGGACCTGGGCTGGATGGACTTTGACCCTACGAACAACCAATTGCCGGGCGACAGGCACATCATCGTCGCTTGGGGCCGCGACTATAGCGATGTCACGCCATTGAAAGGGGTGATTTTCGGCGGTCAAAACCACGAATTGAAAGTGGCGGTGGAAGTTGAAAACCTGGGCGCGTAACCCTACACAGATGCCGAAGAATCACCCGCATGAAAAGCCACCTTTCATCCGTTAGGAATTCCCCGAAATCCCCATACTTAGCTCGTGACAAAACCTTGCATTTCGTGAGATAAACCGAGATATTTGGTTTGTCTCTTCACCCGCATTCAATGCATCAAGGTAATCTCTTGCGCCGTTTTTCGACCTTTTCCACCGCAGAACTAGTCCGCCTTATCGGCTTGGCTGTCGCCTACGCGCTTGTTGCCAAACTGATGTTGATGTTTTTCGCCGCCAACCACGTCGTTTCCATCATCTGGCCGCCCGCTGGCATGGCGTTGGCGGCCTTGTTGTTAAACGGCAAAAAGCTCTGGCCGGGCGTGTTCCTCGGCGCGTTGCTGGGTAATCTGTGGGCGGGCAATCCCTGGCAACAGGCTTTGCCTATCGCTTGCGGCAATAGCCTTGCAGCACTAACCGGCGCCTATTTGCTCCGCGACATTCACAAACTGCAACAACCGCAAGATTACCTACGCATCTTATTTTCCGGCGCCTTGGCTGCGCTCATCGCCGCCGTTATGGGCGCCTCAAGCCTATCCCATTTTGCTGCTATATCGACGCCGCCATGGTCAGCCAATTTCGCATATTGGTGGATGGGCGACGTATTGAGTATCGCGATTATCACCCCCCTAATTCTGGTCTGGCGGCAACCGCCAAGTTTTAGCTGGAACCTGTTACAAGCCTGCCGGGCCTGGTTTTATGCCACGACAGCGTTTCTAGCGGGGCAAATCATTTTCTTGTCGTGGCCGCTGGATCCCGGTGAATACGGCAAAGCGTTCTATATGTTCGCTTTTATAGTTTACGGTGCCCTGCATTTTGGTTTACACGGCACCTTGCTGTTGATCGGCATGGTAATGTTGCAAAGCATGTTCGGTTGGATTTTTCGGGTTGGCTATTTTGCGACTTTCAACGGCGAATCCAGTCTATTGCTGCAATGGTCGTTTTTACTGGTGCTGTCCAGTGTCGGCATTTCCCTGGCGCTGGCTATCGAGCGATACCAACGGTCCGAACAGTTCAGCAAAGCCCTTGGCGATTTCAACAAACACATTCTGAGTTCGGTTCAGGAAGGCGTGATTGTTTACGATCTGCATGGCCGTATTGAACTCTGGAATCGTTTTATGGAAACCCTGACGGGACGGCCGCAAGCCGCTTGCCAAGGGAAAACCCCCATTGAATTATTTCCCTGGCTGGCGCAAACGCCAATCCCTAACGGCATTCAAAAGGCGTTGAAAGGCGAAACCGTCTATCAAGCCCCATTTACCTCCGGCGACGACCGCTGGATCAGTTCGATGCAAATGCCGATACGCGACGACCAGGATCGGATTGTCGGCGTTGTCGAACTGGTCAAAGACGAATCATTAAACGTCGAGTTCGGCAAATCCCTGTCGGTCAGCGAATTGCGCTTTCAAAGCATCCTGGACAATACTCCCACGGTGATTTACAGCAAAGACCTGCAAGGCCAATACCTGCTGATCAACCGCCAATTTGAAAAACTGTTCTCGGTTGACAATGAGACTGTCAGAGGCAAACGGGATATCGATTTATTTCCGGGCGACGCCACCAAACTGCTATGGGAAAACGATTTAGTGGTCGTCAATAGCGGCCAGGCGCAGATTTTTGAAGAAAAACTCGCCCATCAAGACGGTACCATTCATACGTATTTGTCGCATAAGTTTCCGCTACGCAATGCGCAAGGCGAAATCTATGCGGTGTGCGGCATTTCCACGGACATCAGCGAACGCAAACTATCAGAAAAATTATTGCAGGAAAGCGAATTACGCTGGAAATTTGCGCTGGAAAGCGGCGGTGACGGCGTTTGGGATTGGGATTTGACCAATGGTAAAGTGTTTCTGTCGCCGCGCTGCATGGAGATTCTGAACTTCAGCGAACAAGATAGAGACAATGATTACCGCAATTGGGAAGCCACGATACACCCGGAAGACAGCGCCCGGATGATGTCCGACTTGCAAACGCATCTGAAAAACCGCAGCCCACGCTTCAGCAACGAACATCGCGTAAAGCACGGCGACAACCAATGGCGCTGGATTCTGACGCGCGGCCTGGTGATCGACCGCGATGCCCGGGGCAAGGCTTTGCGGATGATCGGCACCCAAACCGACATTACCGAACGCAAACAGCTGCAATGGCTGCAATTGTCCAAGATTGTCGATGGTTCGCCGGAAGCCACGCTTTTAGTCGGAGAAAACGGCGTCATCAAACTCGCCAACCCGCCCGCGGCGAAAACGTTTATCTATACGCTGGATGAGTTGATAGGCCTGACCGTCGAAGCGCTGGTACCGGAACGTGCCCGCGCCAAACACCCGGAACAGCGCGCACGATTTTTAGAAGAGAACAAAGCCCGGCCAATGAGCGCCAGCCGCTCGCTAACCGCAATACGCGGCGACGGCACGGAATTTCCGGTGGAAATCAGTTTGACGCCTATCGATATTGACAACCGGCGCTACATTATCGTCTCGGTGCTGGACATCAGCGAGCGCAAACGCCTTGAACACGAAATGCAGTTAATGGCCATGATTTATCAGGCCATCGGCGAAGCGGTGATGGTCGCGGATGCCGATAACCGCATCATCGCGATCAACGAAGCGTTTACCCGCCTGACCGGCTACACCGCGGAAGACGCGATAGGCTATTCCACCGACATTCTGAAATCGGGCCGCCACGACCCGGATTTTTATCAAACCATGTGGCACTCGCTGTTACAAACCGGCCACTGGCAAGGCGAAATCTGGAATAAACGCAAAAACGGCGATATTTACCAAGAATGGCTGGTCATCAACACCATCTACGGCGAACACGGCGAAGTCGAACGCCGGGTGGCGATGTTCTCGGAAATTACCGAGCAAAAACATGTCGAACAAACCATCTGGCGCCAAGCCAATTTCGACCCGCTCACCGATTTAGCCAACCGGCGCATGTTCCAGGATCGCTTGAACCAGGAAATCAAAAAAGCCCAGCGCGACAAAAACAGCTTGGCGGTCATGCTGCTGGACCTGGACCGCTTCAAAGAGATCAACGATACCATGGGCCACGGCATGGGCGACATTTTGCTAAAAGATACCGCCCGGCGCATCTTGTCTTGCGTGCGGAATGTCGATACGGTGGCTCGGCTCGGTGGCGACGAATTCACCATCATTCTGGGCGAATTAGATTCGCAGACCAGCATAGACCGCGTCGCTCAAGCCATCCTGCACCAGCTTGCCGAACCGTTTCGTTTGGGCGAGGAATTAGCCTACATTTCGGTCAGCATCGGCATTACCTTCTATCCACAAGATGCGCTGGAAGCCGAGCAACTGATCAAAAACGCCGATCAGGCCATGTATTCCGCCAAGCAACAAGGCCGCAACCGCTACAATTTCTTCACCAGCGAGATGGAGCAAACCGCGCAAAACCGCATGCGCCTGACCAGCGACCTGCGCCAAGCGCTGGCCAATCAAGAGTTTTGCCTGTTCTATCAACCGATAATCGAACTGAGCAACGGCAAAATGCATAAAGCCGAAGCCCTGATTCGCTGGCAACACCCCACGCGTGGCATGATCAGCCCGGCGGAATTTATTCCGTTGGCGGAAGAAACCGGACTGATAGTCGATATTGGCGATTGGGTATTTCGAATGGCGGCAAAACAGGTCGCCGAGTGGCGCGCCCAATTTCGCCCGGATTTACAAATGGGTATTAACAAGTCGCCGGTGCAATTTACGCGCAGCAATCTGGGCGACAGCAAATGGATAGACTATTTGCATGAGCTGGGCTTATCCGGCCAATGTGTCGTCATCGAAATTACCGAAAGCCTGTTACTGGATGCCGACAATATTGTCCGCGACCATTTATTTGCTTACCGCGATGCCGGCATCCAGGTGGCTATCGACGATTTCGGCACCGGCTATTCGTCACTGTCTTATCTGAAAAAATTCGACATCGATTATCTGAAGATAGACCAAAGTTTCGTACGCAATCTGGAAGCCGATTCCAGCGACTTGGCGCTGTGCGAAGCGATTATTGTGATGGCGCATAAACTGGGCTTGAAAGTGATAGCCGAAGGCATCGAAACCCATCAACAACTGGAATTGCTAACTGCCGCCGGCTGCGACTACGGCCAAGGCTATCTGTTTTCCAAACCGCTGCCTGCTTCTGAGTTTGCGCAGTTGTTCGATACGGAAAGTCAGCGACCGACACCGCAGCCGGCGCCCGCCTCAAGGGCAACAACGCCGGCAAAACCGGCCGGACGTGGCGACTCCAGTATTTCTAAATTGTTCGGTTCGGACAAATAAACGGCAGGCGGCGATGTACACCAGTTTTTAGAATGAACGCTTTCGGCAATCTGCGGCCCAAAGCCTCATATTTTTTATCAGAATACCTATTTGAAACGGAGCTTTTATGCTGACCCACAAACTGTCTTTCCCCATTATTTTACTGAGTACCGCCGCGCTATTTCAGCAAGCGGCATACGCTCAAGACGCGCCCAGCCCACAGCAAGCGCTACAGAACTTCGGCATCAGCACCGCGCAAATCCCGCCATTGGAACGCGGCGAAATCATCGCTTACGACGTCAGCGAAACCAGCCAAAAAGAACTCGCTATTGGCGTAGCGATGATCATACCGGTAGACTTGCCGCAACTGGCCGATTACATCAAAAAGGGCAAACTCAATGCCGGCGAGAGCGACATCGTCGCCACCGGCATGCTGGGCGATAACGCCAGCATCGATAGTTTTAAGAAATTTGCGTTTACCGAAAAGCAAGTTGACGAAGCCAAAGCCTTTCTGGAAGCGGAAACGGGCGACGAATTCAACCTCTCCAAAGCCGAACTGGACAGTTTGAAAAACTTGCAAGCCGGGTTGGAAGATGCCGACAACAAAACCTTGCTGAAAACCGCTAATCAAAAATACCGCGAATTTTTACTGCAACGTCTGCAAGCCTATAAAAAAAGCGGCTTGGCCGGTATTGCCCCCTACAGCCGCGATGGCGGCACAGCCGACCCGGCCGCGGAACTGCGCAACGACGCGGTGAACAGCAAGGCCTGGGCGCGTTACTTTCCGGAATTGCAACAAGCCTGGTTAAACTATCCTGCCGCATTGCCGGCCAATACCAGCGAACAGTTTTTGTGGTTGAATCGGCGCGTGGAAGACCGCCCCACCGCCGTGCTGAATCATCGTGTCATCGCCATCAGCGAAGGCGGCGGGATTGTGGTTTCCCGGCAATTTTACGTCGGCCACTCCTACAACTCCAGCCAAGTGGTCGCCGGCGGCCTACCGTATAAAGACGGCACGCTAGTGTTTTATTCCATCCGCAGTTCCACCGATCAAGTCGCCGGTATGGGCAGTAGCCTGAAGCACTCGATAGGCCGCGAACAGATGAAAAAAGAAATGATCAAGCGCCTGCAACGGCTGAATAAAGACATGAAACTCAAACCTGCGGCAGTGGCCCCCGAAGAGTAATGTCGACAAACACATGCAACGGCATGTAACGCAAGCCCAATCAGAGACTAGTATTAAGCTTGATTGTCTTGCGGATTGCCCCCATCCTGGTAAATATCCCTATAACCTTATTCCCCAAAGCTACTGAATCTTAGATGAATATAAAACACAAAGCCCACCCCTGGCACGGTATCTCGCCCGGCGACAACACCCCGGACATCGTCACCGCCTTCATAGAAATCGTGCCGTCCGACACGGTGAAATACGAAATCGACAAAGACAGCGGCTATCTAAAAATCGACCGGCCGCAAAAATTCTCCAACATGATTCCTACTCTGTACGGTTTCATTCCGCGCAGCTATTGCGCGGAAAAAATCGCCGAATACGCCGCCGCCCGATCCGGCAAACCGGTCAGCAAAGGCGACGGCGACCCATTGGATATTTGCGTATTAAGCGAACGCAGCGTGACGCACGGCGACATCCTGTTGCAAGCCATCCCCATCGGCGGATTCCGTTTATTAGACGGCGGCGAGGCCGACGACAAGATCATCGCCGTTATGAAAGGCGACGAATTCTACCGGCAATGGCGCGACGTCTCCGACTGCCCGGAATCGTATATCAACCGTTTGAAGCACTACTTCCTGACCTATAAACACTTACCCAGCGAAACAAGCATCTGCGAAATCACCCACGTCTACGGCCGCGAAGAAGCCCATGAAGTCATCAAACGGGCGATGGCGGATTATCAGTATCATTTTGGCTGCCAGGACGACGAGTAGAATCGTTTGAGAAGGGATGCGCCGAGCTAGAGACGGCGCATCCCCAGTAACGCAAATTCAATTGGCGAGCGACATGCACTTTGCGCATTTAGTCTCAGCGCACTTGTTAAGCGAATATTTGTTCGTTGCGTAGAGTAACGGCACCTCTTACACTGCTCCCAATTGGGGAGATAAAACTCTATAATCATGCGGGTCATAGCAAAAAGCACCATCAAGAAATTTTGGGAACAGCCCTCGCATCGCGATGCAAAAGGCCCACTTGAAAGTTGGTACGAAGAAGCCCTGAAAGCCAATTGGCCTTCACCGCAAGCCATCAAGAATCAATATCGTAATGCCAGCATCTGCAATAACAATCGCGTAGTATTTAACATTAGCGGCAACAAATACCGTCTAGTAGTAGAAATGCAATATCGCGCCGGCATTGCCTGGATAAAGTTTGTTGGCACACATGCCCAATACGACCTAATTGACGTGGAGACGGTCAATGACTATTAAGCCAATCCGAAACGACGATGAATTAAAAGCCGCCTTTCAACGGCTGGAAGCCATATTCCAAGCCGCACCGGATACGCCGGAGGCCGATGAAATGGAGGTATGGGTTACGTTGATCGAGGTTTACGAAAACAAACATTACACCATCGCCCCGCCAGATCCTATCGAAGCCATCAAATTCCGTATGGAGCAGCAAAACCTCAGCGCAAAAGACCTGGAAACCTATATCGGTAGCAGCGGCCGCGTATCGGAAGTCCTTAACCGCAAACGCCCTTTAAGCCTAAGAATGATCAAACGCTTACACGACGGCTTGGCGATTCCATACGAGAGTTTATTAGCCGGCTAAATCAGCAACGGCTAGTGCTTTGAGGGGACAAACGGGAAAGATGCGTGATAGACTAAACCAACTCAACTTGGTTTATCGGAGATCTTCGTGCAAACAGTAAATATACACGAAGCAAAAACTCACTTATCTCGATTGGTTGAACAAGCTGCGAAAGGCGAACCGTTCGTGATTGCCAAGGCGGGTAAACAGCTCGTCAAGGTTTCCGCGCTAGACAGCCCAACGGGCGATCAAATCCGACGTTTGGGGTTCCTGAGCGGATATATCAAAGTGCCTGACGATTTCGACAGAATGGGCAGTGAAGAGATTGCGCAGTTATTCGGTGCTGACGATGAAACTGCTGCTTGATACCCATCTGCTGCTTTGGGCGGCTGGCTCGCCAGATTTGCTACCTGAACAAGCTCGCCGGATGCTGGAAGACATGCAAAACCAGCTATTTTTCAGTGCCGCCAGTCTCTGGGAAATCGCCATCAAACGCGGCCTCGGCCGTGATGACTTTCAAGTAGACGCAAGAGTGCTGCGCCGCGGTTTGCTGGACAACGGCTATAACGAAATCCCCATCGGCAGCGATCACGCGGTTTTCATCGAAAGTCTACCACCCATCCACAAAGACCCCTTCGACCGCATCCTGGTTGCGCAAGCCAACGTAGAAGGCATAACGCTTTTAACTGCCGATGCGCTGGTTGCAAAATACCCGGGGCCGGTACGATTGGTTTAATGTTCAAAAACTGGGGCTAATCAGCGAATCACAAAACCCGAAAGGTCGCTGAAAGCCCGCCCCTTCTCCTTCTGGAGAGGGCTGGGGTGAGGAGACGTAAATTGGATTTTTTGGCAAAACAATTGGTATGCGGTGCATATCAGTTACAACCATTAAGCGCTGGTGGTTTGTTATCGAATCCCATGAAAGAGCTTGCGAAAACCATGCTTGTCGAAGCTCTGGAAGGTAAGAAGAAAGGGCAAAGCCCAGCCGATTTAGTTATCGTTATAGACGATGTGGAGCTTGAAAATTTGGGGCGAGAAAACGTCATAGCCGAACACTTTCAGGCTGCGGTGAACAATGCTATCCAACTTAAGGCCAAAGGCATATCTGCCGAAGAATCGAGGATTCGGAGCGTCATTCGTGATAAATGTTCTTTCCATTTGCTCAAGCCTATGGTGGAAGCTTATCTATTTGGTGATACCGTGGCGCTTGGGCTGGCAGGTGTGCCTACAGAAGTAATTCCAAAGCTCGTTCATCAATCGGACGTAGAAAAGTTTGAGACCAATGACCCGAAATGGTTACCTACCTGTCGCATAGAAAACACAAAAAAAGCCAACGATAATAAGCTGTGGTGGCTTCATGAACGTCACCCTAAAGCTTATCTTGATTACTTACTGCCTAAGGAATATTCCGAAACTACTCATGGGTTGCAGGCTCTCATAAAGCTCAATTGGCCACAAGTACCGAAATGTCAGCACGACATTCCCATTTTTGGTTCGCTGTTTCAGGATGTTGCGGACTGGTTCAACATAGCAAATCCAATTACTGGGGCAACTCATCCTGATTTCTATCCCACAAAAACATCGAATCGCGCGAACTTGCTACTTCGGAATATGTAATTCTTTTTCAGCTTGTTTGTCCCGCAGCCAATCCACAGCCTCAATGTCTCCGGACAAAAACCCGGCTTCAGTCTGTTTTAGCTCGGCTTCGTGCCACGCCGGAGGCGGAAGATTGGTCTCGTCTTCGGCTAAGTCATTCCAAAGCGCTTCGATAATCTTGAGTTTTTCGATGGCGGGTAGCTGATGTAGTTCGGTAATAGTCATATTCAAATCCACCTGTTACTTTGTTGGACCGATACTAGCGGGTATTGCGGCCGGATACTAGCGAGGCGTGCAATAAATCACGCCATTCAACAATCACATGAGCAACTGTTCTTCTGGCTTCACCAGATTGACATACTATTCGCACGCAATAATTACGCATGCCTCAAAACTTATATACTTCGCGTAACAATCCATTAGAAGAACTAGATGACCTACACCCGGTTTTTCAATCCAGCAATAGCCTGGCGGCAATGATGACCGCGAAGATACCGTGCCCCAGGAACGCAAGACCCTGTAATGAAAAATTGCTATTTGCCTGACACCAATAGCTGCATTTACATCGCCACAAACATCACTGCTCAAGCATCCCCTTCAACACCGACAATTCAGAATATGTAAACTCAGGACAATCCGAATGAAACATTTATCAATGACGATTCTTTTGTTGGCCGCGTTAGCCGGCTGCACAACAAGCTCCCCCTATACCCAGCCATTAGCCGCAGCCGACCCGGCTCCAACGCCAAAAACCCTATCCACCGCCTCGCTCTACCCACCGGCCTCCACCGAAAAAACCGGTCCGGTGAATGTTTATCTGATTCCGTTGAATGATTTCTCGGAAGATGTTGCCGCGCAAATAGGCAGGGATTTGAGTAAGGAGTTCGGCCTGTGGGTTAAAGGCACGGTGGCGATGGGCACGCAAGGTCTGATGCCGATGCCGGGCAGTCAACAATTCGCGGCGGAAGACATCTTCGAGCAAGCTAAAACCGTGATGCAGCGTTTGCCGGAAGCGGACGGCAACACCTATTTTATTTTTCTGACCAATCGCGACATCAACAGCCGGGCCCGGAATTTTCGGTTCCAGTTTTCCTATCACGACAAGGTCTGCCGCTGTTCGGTGGTTTCGGCAGCGCGCATGCATCCGGAACCGGAAAACTCGCCCGGCGGTCGTCAACAGCTTGAATCCCGATTTATAAAAATGACCAAACGCGCCATCGGCCAGATGGTTTTGGGGTGGGAGCGCTCCAGCGATATTAACGATCTGATGTATTCGCCGATCATGAGCCTGGACGATATAGATCATTTGGGTAATCGGCATCCGGCTATTCCTAAAAAATAAGCCGGCACAAGCAGCCGGCTTTGTGGGTTTTCGCTGGATGTCACGTTGTTTTAACCCGGCCCTTTTTTACAGATACGCCGTTCGGGCTAAACTCTTTGAAGCCCTAGCTGGTGCGCCCTTCGAAAGGCTCACCGCAAACGGTATTTAAGTGCCGGGTTAATAACTCCGGTACGACTTAAGGAATACCGGTTTTAGCCTCGCAATTGGCTGCGGTATCGGTACCGGCGCCGCCGTCGCAGCTATCTGTACCGGCTTCGCCGTTGAGGGTGTCGTTGCCGGCATCGCCTTTCAGCGTATCCTGGCCTAGGCCACCGCAAATGACGTCGTTATCTGCGCCGCCGCTTATGGTGTCGTTACCGCTCAGGCTGTGGATGACGTCGCGGCGTTTCGTACCGACTAAAGTATCCGTACCTGGAGTGCCGACGATGGTGGGCACCAGACCGTTGCACAATAGCGGCTGAACCGCGACCGTTTGCGTGGCGCTGTTATTGAGCGGCTGGCCGTCGGTTTGATCGGCAAGCACGTTCACTTGATTGCTCAACGTAAGCGCAGCACTAGGAATGGCTTTGACGGTGACAGTAGCGCTGGCAGTGTTAGCCAGACCACCCAAATGACAAGTGATCTTACCGCTGGCTAGCGCACTGCAACTACCTTGCGATGCGGTTGCAGAGATTGAGGATAAACCGGAGGCCGGCAAGGTATCGATTAACGTCACACCTGTGGCATCGGCTGTGCCGTTATTCTTAACGACAATGGTCCAGGTCAGGCTATCGCGCACCATCGCCGCGCTTACCGTGCCGCTGACGGCCAAATCCGCCGCTGGCGCAGACTCTAATTCAAAAGCACCAATGTCGCATTGCGGGCCTTGCGGACGAGCCAAGCCGCGTTGATCGACATTGTTTACCGGCACAGTTGCGCACAATAGGTTATCGGCTGCATCAATGGCCCCGCTGCCGGGGATCAATGCCAAGGTTTGAGTCGGACCGCCGTGGTTGGCCAAACTAGCTTCCACCAAAGTACTGGCATCCACGCCGGTGATATTGCCGTTGCTGCCATGCACCGGCAATATCGGGTCAACCCCGTTCCATCGGTAAAACAAGTTGGCGGGAAAGCCGATCAAGTTGTAACTGGCGGTGGTTGGCGAACCGCCGATGTCGGCATCACCCACCGCTGCCGTATTACCGGCGACGATGCTGTTGTGTAGATTCAGCGTACCCAGGTTTTCGATGCCACCGCCGTTGTCTTCCAGCGAACAAAAAAAGCCCGGCGGGCAAACTGGCAACTGCACGCTGTTGCCGACAATGGTGCTGTTAGTGATAGTCGCCGAGATACCGGAGTTTCTAATCGCGCCGCCGAAAACCGAACGGTTGCCGGAGAAGGTACTGTTAACCACCGTCAGATTGCCGCCGGGATTGGCCAGTGTGGTATCAGAGTAGTTGGCGATACCGCCGCCGGTGCGGGTCGCGGTATTGCCGACGAAGGTGCTATTCAAGACAGTGAGGCTACCGAATTGGTTATAAACGCCGCCACCCAGCGGGTCCGCATAACCGTTGGCGACGGTCAAATTCTTTAAAGTCAAACCCGCGCCGGGTGTCACCCAAAGCACGCGCACGGCGTTACCGCCACTTAAGGTGACGCTGCGGCCTAAGCTATCCAGCGTTAGGCCATCGGCATCGCTGATGGTCAGGGTGCTGTTCAACACGGTGGTACCATTGACGCCAAAGGTGATGGTGTCTGCACCGCTGCCGGCCGGGCAATCGCCGCCCGTGGTATCGCTGTCGCTGTTGGCATTGGCGACCGCTTCGCGCAGTGTGCAACTGCCGTCCGCCACTGCTGCCACATCCAATAAATTGGTAACGTTAATGGTGGCAGCCCAGGCGGGCGAACCTAGCAGCGCGGATAACACCGCCAAGGCCATGTAGTGGCCGGATGGACTGATTTTAGAACTATTCATATAAATCCTTTGGTGCTTGGTTTGCCTTGGAACTAGGCTATTGGTGGCCGATCAATCGGCACTGTTTATGGGGGTAATTGTTGTTTTTAACTTATTCGCGTGTTGTCATTTATGCGTTAACCGGTTGAATAAAGAGCATCCCCTTGCCCTTGCATAGTCAAGTCAAGTCAAGTCAAGTCAAGTCAAGTCATACCGGCGGGATCAGATTAACACCGGCCATTTCGTGCAGGGCAATTACCTCGTAAATCACCGGAGATTTGCAAAGGTTCAACACGGATAAAAAATTATTCACCCAGCCCTTAAAGATCACTACTCCCGCGCAGGCTGAAGCGCAGTTGCTACCGAAGTTTCTCTGCTTATTATGAATGGCTCCGGCTTTTGCGGTCATGACGGGCTCGCGGCATTTAATGGCCAGATTAATAAACGCGGTATGCTGTACTTGCCATTTATTAACCCCAATATCCGAGTCGGCTATACTCGGCGCCATGACAACTGGATTTTTAAACATGACTCCCGCAACCTTGCGAAAAACCTGGCTGATAGGTTTACCGCTCCTGCTATTGCTGCTTAGTTCCACCGCCTTCGCCCACGGCGTCGATGTCAATACCGAACGATTTTTGCTGGCCAACCAAGGTGTCGCCATCGGCCCGTTTTTGTACATCGGCGCCAAACATATGCTCACCGGCTACGATCATTTGTTGTTTTTGGTCGGCGTGATTTTCTTTTTATTCCGCACCCGCGACGTGTTGGTCTATGTCAGCCTGTTCACTTTGGGACATAGCTTGACGCTGCTGTTCGGCGTGTTAAGCCACATTTCGGTCAATCCGTTTTTGATCGACGCCATCATCGGCCTGTCGATTGTGTATAAAGGCTTCGACAATCTGGGCGGTTTTCAGCGCCTATTGGGGTTTCAGCCCAATACGAAATGGGCGGTGATGATTTTTGGTTTGTTTCACGGCTTTGGCCTAGCGACCAAATTGCAGGATTTTTCGCTGCCAGAAACCGGGCTTTGGAAGAACTTATTGGCGTTTAATGTGGGTGTAGAGATCGGCCAGTTTCTGGCTCTGCTGTTTATCTTGATCGCGTTGGACTTTTGGCGACGTCACCGCAGTTATTACACCTTTTCCACTGCCACCAACACGCTGTTAATGTCCGGCGGCTTGATTTTATTCGGTTACCAAATCACGGGGTACATCATCAATGGCTAATTCGATGCCAGACCACAATCCGCCAATTCAATCCGTTAAATCGCTAACTATCGCCAGTATGTCGGCAATCTGTTTGGCCGGCGTGATTCTGTTCACCGCCGTATTGCCAGCCGAATATGGCATAGATCCGACCGGGTTTGGAGAAATGGCCGGCTTGACCCGTTTATCGTTGCCAAGCAAAACCGGCAGCGCAGTGAGCGCTTGCGCGGAGCCGGCGGTGAGCGCCGCGCAACCAGCAGCGCCCTCGCAGTGGCAGGATACGGTGAAAATTGTGGTGCCGGCCGGAGAAGGACTGGAATACAAATTCCATCTCGCCAAAGGCGCGACCCTGGAATATTCGTGGTCCACTAATGGCGCGGCGCTGTATT
Organism: Methylomonas fluvii; assembly: GCF_014850975.1. Classification (GTDB taxonomy): domain Bacteria; phylum Pseudomonadota; class Gammaproteobacteria; order Methylococcales; family Methylomonadaceae; genus Methylomonas; species Methylomonas fluvii. Next base: position 1,591,600 of record NZ_JACXST010000002.1, read on the forward strand.
TTGATTTTCACGGCGAGCCGCAAGGCGATAAAACCGGCTATTTCAAAAGCTATAAGGAAACGACCGATAGCCAATCCAGCGGCTCGTTAAGCGCGCCCTTTGAAGGCTCGCACGGCTGGTATTGGGAAAACAAATCCAACGCGCCAGTTACTGTGGTTTTAAACACGAAAGGAGCCTATCGGATTTTGGGTTTGATGTGATCGGATAAAGCCGTTGGCTCAAGGAAACCAAGCTGATTGACATCAAATTAGCGTCAACACTGGAAGAACGAAAACGTTTCAATCTTCCGGCCCAAAGCATTGCGCATAATCTTTACAGACCTCGCAGGACGGCGCCCGGCAAACGTATAAGCCTTCCGCTTCGCACAGTTGTTTGTACAAAAACTTTTTCCACTTCATGTCTTTGCTGTTGCGCACCAGCAATTCCGGAAAGTTGTAGCCCAGCATGGCCGACAAATCGCTGCGGGACCACAAACCCAGATCCTGCCAGAGATGATCACTGCCCAAACAAGCGGCGACGATCAGCGCGATTAGCCATTCGGTTTCCGCGCCGGGATTGGCGGCAAATTGCCCCAGCAGGATTTCCAAATCCTGTTTTTCCAACATGCGGCTGTAATCCAGCTTGCTACCGGAAAAGGCATCCGGCGCCAAGAAATAGCCAGGAAAGTAGCGGTCGATAAGCTGTTCAAATTGTATTGGGTTCAAGCCCAATCTATCGGGAAGCACGCCATCACCAATACACCAACTAGCGATAATTTGCGCCAACCAGACGCTGTTAGGCGACTGGTCGGCACAGGCCAACAGATCCTCATAAATGTGTTGCCGCGACTTCATAACCAAGGGCTCTGCCCTATCATTCGATGCCATGCTAAGTGTGCAACTCATACTCGATTCTCCGGCCTTTTTAACGACGACGCAGATGCTTAATACTCAACGCGAATATCTTCATCCCTAACGATCATCTGACAAGCCAAACGCCATTCCGGCGGCAGGTCGTCAACGATCATTTGCTCCAACTGTTCGGTAGTGACTTTACCGATTTGTTTCAGCAGGGATTTTTCCTTCTCAGTCATCGTGCCACCCATGCGCTCCATTTTTTTGTCGATGCTGGTGACGCGGACCACGCAAGTGCCGCATTCGCCGTCTTCGCATTCGAAATTGATGGGGATCTTGTTTTCCAAAGCCAGCTTCAAAATAGTCTGGGTGTGACTGCCGGCAACGGCGTAGACGGTTTTATCCCGGTATTCGGGACTGGTAAATGTGACTAAAGCCATGTGTTACTCCTTTTGCGTTGCTTAAACTGGTTTAAGGGAAATTTCGCCGCCTAAGACTTGCGCTTGGCAAGCCAGACGGTTGTGTTTGCCGGCCATGTTTTCCCGCAAAATTTTGTCTTCCAGTACGGACGGCTCGGTCAGGTTATTCCAGCCGCCCGTCACTTTCATGATGCAAGTTCCGCAATCGCCTTCCCGGCAACCGTATGTAATCCCGGAACCTACTTTCTCGGACACCTCAATCACCCGGGTGCCGGCGGGGACGGTAACCGTCACGTTTATATCTTCAAATGTAATGGTCGCTTTGGCCATTGTAAAAACTCCATAAGGTTTAAAAGTAATCTCGGCAGCCTCTAATCTGAGGACTCCCGGTTTGGAACCGAAACGATTCCTGATTTTCACCAGCCTTACGGCCGATGAGTTCACCGATGCGTCCGTGGATCGGTTTAGCCTACGAATACCGCTGTAGACTCAATAGCAAGCGTCTGTGTAATCCGGTTTACAGGTCCGCAAAATTAATCACCCGCGACTCTCTGGCCCCGGTCAGCTCTTGGGCCAACTCCAGACCAAAGGCTTTGCACTCGTGTATTTCGTCGTCGGTAGGAATCAGCTTGACGCGCAGGCCTTGAATCGGCACGCGCAGTTTCAAGCCGCGCAAGCGGTCTTCCACCAGGCGCACACCTTCGCCGGTCCAACCGTAAGAACCGAATACGCCGCCGAGTTTGTTTTTCAGATTGACCACCGCCAGCGACGAGAGCAGATCCCAAATGGGCTTGACCGCATCGCCGTTGATGGTGGGCGTACCCAGCACCAGACCGTCGGCTTCTTCGATCAGATCGACGAACGGTGCAACCTCACCGCCTTCCAGGTCGTAAAGCGATACCCGCACGTCCTCAATTTGCATCGCCCCTTGATAAATGGCTTCCGCCATGCGCCGGGTATTGCCGTAGGAACTGATGTAAAAGATCAGCAGAGTTTTTTGATTGGGCCGCAGTTCGTTATGCAGCGCCGGGCTGGATAACTGCCGATAACGTTGGATGTAATGCTGCGGGCGGTCGCGCAAAATTGGCCCGTGAGTGGGCGCAATCAGTTTCAACGGCAAAGGTTCGATCAATTCCAAGGCCCTAACCACATACTCCTTGAACGGCCGCATGATGTGGGCGTAGTAGTACTCAAAGGAAAACCGAAAATCGCCGACCTTATCGTTGTACAAACGGTTGTCGCAAAAATGGCAGCCAAACACATCACCGGAAAACAGCATCGCTTCTTCCGGGGCATAGGTGCATTGGGTGTCGGGCCAATGTAAATAGGGGGTGTGCAAAAACTCTAAACTGCGGTCACCCAAGGACACTTTGTCGCCGGTCACCACCGGGGTAAAGCTCAACTCGTCCTGCTTCAGCAAGCCTTTGAGCATGGACTGGGCTTTTTGGGAAATGAATAACTGTGCTTGCGGCGCCCGTTTCATCAGCTCCGGCAAGGCGCCGGTATGGTCGGGTTCCAAGTGATTGAGGACAATGACTTTGATTTCCGCGTAATCGGCCACGCTTTCCAGGCGGGCGAAAAAGTCGTTGGCAAAACCTTCCTTCACAGTGTCGATCACCGCCACGCCTTCGCTGCCGCGAACCACATAAGCGTTGTAGCTAGTGCCGTTGGCGGTCTTCAGAATGATGTCGAAGGTACGCAGATTTGGGTCCAGCGCGCCAACCCAATGCACACGTTCGGATAAAGCCACGGCAAGCGGTACGCCGTCTTCGCTCTCCAACTGGACACTGTTCATGGCTTGCAGGCCTCGGCGTGCGCCTGCTTGGGACAGGTTTCCAAATCCTTGTTCGACGCCAAGGCCGCCAAACCCAACCAGGCATCGACTTGTTGTTGGTCGAACCCGCAGACGCGTTGTTCATTGACCTCCATCAAAGGCCGCCGAATCAACAACGGCTGCGCCACCATCAACGCTATAGCTTCGTCTGCGCTGACAGCATTTGGATCGACCAACCCTTGTTTGACAGCCGGCGCGCTGCGGTTAAACCAGTCCGCCACCGGCATGTCGCCGAAAAACGAGCGCAGCTTGGCCGGTTCCTTGCCCCAGGGTTGCTGCAACAGGTCGTAAACCACCAGCAAATGGCCGGCGGAACTCAGCAATTGCTTTTGCCGGGTATTGTTCAAGCAGCCCGGCTTTTCATAGAAATGCACGGTGGCCATGGCCATCAATGGGCTTGCAGTTCCGCCATCGCCTCGGCCATTCTTTCCGGCGGGATGCCGGTCAGCGAGCCGGGCGGGTTAATCGGCACACCCAGTGCGTCGAGAATCGCCCCTTCAATCGGGCAAATGCTGGCGCATTGCGTATCTTTAAAATCGCCTTCGCATTCGGTGCATTTTTTCGGGTTGATCCTGAAATGCCCGGTTTTTTCCGACATATAGATCGCCTTGCTAGGGCACAACGGCTCGCAGGCATAACAGTTGACGCAGGATTCGATAATTTGTAAGGCCATGACGTTACCTTTGTATTCTGTGATTTAGCGTTTGGTGGAAATGCCCTTAAGGCAAAACCGATTCGTAACATCGTATGTCCCAACCCAATGGGACAAACTTCCTCTCCTGATGGAGAGGGCTGGGGAGAGGAGAATTACAAAAGCCATTGTTTTGCTTCGTCCTACCCAACCCTCTCACGCAGGAGAGGAAATATCGGATCAGGCAGTCGCCCGTTCTTCTTGTGGTGCAGCCTCGTCCAACTTGCCGGCGGCAGCCATTTCCTTGTAGACAGCCATCACAGCTTCTTCGATAGGCTCCATCGCGTGCTCGCCATTTGGAACGATGCCGGCTTTTTCCAGCAAGTCCCAAGGCTCGTAGCCAATTTTGGAACACAACACCGCTTCGCAGCCGGCCAGGGAACGAATGGTTTGTTGCAACACGCTCTCGCCGTCGCCGCAGGTATCGTCGCCGCCGCAATACAAATCGGTTTTGCGATGACTCATGAAACGCACGCCGTTTGGCGATGCTTCGTAGATCAGGAATTCCTTGGCATGCCCGAAGTGCATATTGATGACGCCTTGGCCGCTGGTGGCGATGGCCATCAGCACCGGACGGGTGTTCAGCTTGGGCTCGTCGGCATGGCTGGCGGCTTTTTCGACCTTCGCGGCGCGCTTGCTGTGCATTTCCTCGGCAATTGCTTCGTGAATGACTTTGCGTTTTTCCATCGCCGATTGGTAATCGATTTCCATCGCCTCGATTTTGTCCATGGTGAACTCGTCGCCACGGTCTTCGCCCAATAGGCCAACCGCGTCGGCGCGGCACTGCCGGCAATGGCGCATCATGTTCATGTCGCCGGAGCACGAGTCTTGCAGGTCCATCAATTCATCTTGAGTCGGACCGCGTTGGCCCATGACGCCGTAGAAAGTGCCATGTTCGGCTTCCGCGATTAACGGCATGACGTTGTGCAGGAAAGCGCCTTTGGCTTTGACGATTTTGCTGACTTCAGCCAAGTGCTTGTCGTTGACGCCGGGAATCATCACCGAGTTGACCTTGACCAAAATGCCTTTGGCCGCCAACATTTCCAGGCCTTTTTGTTGCTGCTCGATCAAAATCTTCGCGCCTTTCACGCCTTTGATGCGTTTGTTTTCCCAGAAAATCCAAGGATAGATTTGCGCGCCGATTTCCGGATCAACGCAGTTGATCGTGATCGTGACGTGGTCGATATTGTGTTTGGACAATTCTTCGACCGACTCCGGCAAGGCCAGACCGTTGGTAGAAACACACAGCTTGATGTCCGGCGCTTCAGCGCTCAAACGGCGGAAGGTTTCGAAAGTACGCTCAGGATTGGCCAATGGGTCACCAGGGCCAGCGATGCCCAACACAGTCATTTGCGGAATGTTGGCTGCCACTGCCATGGTTTTTTTCACGGCTTGGTCCGGCGTCAGCAACTCGGAAACCACACCGGGACGTGACTCGTTGGAGCAATCGTATTTGCGGTTGCAATAGTGGCATTGGATGTTGCAGGCCGGCGCCACCGCCACGTGCATGCGGGCAAAATAGTGGTGAGCGTCTTCCGAGTAACAAGGATGATTTTCTACCTTGGAGCGAATCTCGTCGGACAAATGGCCGAGTTGATCATCACTTGTACCGCAAGAATGGGAGGAGCAGCCGCCTGCGCTGGCTGCTGGAGTTTCGTTGATTACTGGCAGTTCCATATTCTTCACCTCACTTGATTGGTTATGCAGTGAGAAAGCACAGGCCATGCCAGTTATGAAATCAATTTAAAGCATTGATAAATATGTGAATTTTTACAAAAAAACCCCAAACAACCCAAAAAGCGACCCACTAATGTTTGTAACGGCACAATCCCCGCCGGCCGATTGTAAGGATTTGGACAAAGCCGGACGCCTAACACCGCGCAATACCGCAGGCAAACTGCTGTTCAGCAGCGTTCAATACATCCGTTTACGAAATAGCAGTCCGGCGCAGCTCAAACAGAACAGACCGATCAGCGCCAGCGGCCAGTATTGGTCGATTAAATCGGCGATCCCCAAGCCTTCCAGAAATACCCCGCGGATAATGATCAAAAAATAACGTAGCGGATTGACGAACGTCAGCTGCTGCACCAGTTCCGGCATATTCTCGATGGGCGTGGCGTAGCCGGAGAGGATGACGCCCGGCACAATCACCAGAAATCCGCCCAGCAGGCCCTGTTGTTGGGTGACCGATAGCGAAGAAATCATCAAACCGGCGCCGATCACCGAAAACACATACAACACGATGCCGATATACAGCGCGGCCAAGCTGCCCAACAACGGCACCTGAAACCAAAATACCACCATGAAAATACTGAACGAGGCTTCTGCTACGCCGATGATCAGGCCGGGAATGGCCTTGCCAATCAGAATTTCCGCCGGAGTAAACGGTGTCACCAGCAGTTGATCGAACGTGCCCTGCTCCCGCTCCCGCGCCACCGACAACGCGGCTACCGTCATCGTCACCACCAAAGTCAACAAGCCGACGATACCGGGTACGATGAACCAGCGGCTTTCCAGATTGGGATTAAACCAGGCCCTGACGCGCAATTCCGCCGGCGGCCCGGTTTGGTTGTGCTGGCGCGCCCAGTCGCTGTTGAACTGGCTGATCACATTACGGGCATAGCCCAAGGCAATCTGGGCTGTATTGGAATCGCGGCCGTCCAGTAATATCTGCACCGGCGCCAGTTGCCGGCCGCCCAGCAAATCGCGGCTGAATGACTGGCCAATATGCAACACCATCAACACCTGCTTGCTGTCCTGCGCTGCGGCGATTTGCTCCTGGCGCTCGATGCGCAACACTTCCCGAAACGCCGGCGCACCATTGAAGCGGGCAATCAAATCGCGGGCGGCGCTGCCGCGGTCTTCGTTGTAAATCGCGATCGGCAGTTGGTTTAGATCGTAAGTAGCGGCATAGCTGAGCAAAAATAACTGCACCAGCGGCGGTACGATCAAGACAAAGCGGCTTTTTTTATCCTTGAGCAGGCTGAGGAATTCCTTGATCAATAAAGCCTGAATGCGCCACCACATACTCGTCACTCCAGGCGGCGCGGCGCCCGCCATAGGGCCAATGCCAGGAAGGCCGAGGCCATCAGTAACAAGGCCAAAGCGTTCGGCAAAATCACTTCCCAAATATTGCCGGCCAGGAATACGGTCTGCAAAATCGCCACAAAATAACGGGCCGCCACCAGGTGGGTAAACAGTTGCACCGCCCACGGCATGCTGTCGATATTAAAAATGAATCCAGACAGGATAAAGGCCGGCAGGAAGGTGACGACAATAGCGATTTGCCCGGCCACAAACTGATTCTTCGCCGCAATCGAAATCAACAAGCCCATCCCCAGTGCCGCCAGCAAAAATAATGTGCCCGCCACCAGCAACACCCACAAAGAACCGACCAAGGGCACTTGAAACAAAAACACCGCCATGCTTATCGACAGCAACATGCCGCCCATGCCCAGCAAGTAATATGGAATCAATTTGCCTAGCAGCACTTCGCGGACGCTGACCGGCGTCGAAATCAACGCTTCCATCGTGCCGCGCTCCCATTCGCGGGCCATCACCAAAGCGGTCAGCAAGGCACCGATCAAAGTCATGATCACGGCGATCAAGCCCGGCACCAGGAAATTGCGGCTACGCAAGGCGCTGTTGTACCAAACCCGGGCTGCCAATTGCACCGGCTGCGGTGCTTCCTGCCCTTGCCAAGCGGCGCGCGCGTTGAGCCAGGCTTCAAAAACGCCTTGCACATATCCGCTGGTCAGGCGGGCGGTATTGGCATCCACGCCATTGACGATAACCTGAATCGGCGCCGGTTCGCTGCCGGTCAGCCGCTGGTCGAAATCGGCTTGCAAATGCACGATGGCGTTGATTTTTCGGGTCAGCAAGGCCTGCCGGGCCTCACGCATATCGCGGAAGTAATGCGCTTGAAAATAGTCCGAATAATCGAAACCGGCGCTAAAACTGCGCGACGCCGGCGAGACGTGCTCGATGACCAGGCCGATCGGCACGCGGCGGGCGTCCAGCGACACCCCGTAACCAAACAACAACAGCAAGAACACCGGCATCGCAAAGGCAATCGCCAGACTGCTGGGGTCGCGCAGCACTTGTAAAAACTCCTTGCGAATCAGGCCCAGCAGGCGCTGGCTGGCGACACTCATTCGGCCGACGCTCCTGTGAGTTCCAGCAGCCTAATGAAGGCTTCTTCCATCGTCTCGGCCGGCGCTTGCTCGGCGGTTTGGCTACGGCTGCGAATCTCGGCCGGCGTGCCGGCGGCCAGGATGTCGCCCTCGCGCATGATTAACAGCCGGTCGCAATATTCGGCTTCTTCCATGAAATGCGTGGTGACCAATATCGTTACCCCTTGCGCCGCCAAACTGTTGATGCGATTCCAAAACTCGCGGCGCGCCAACGGATCGATGCCGGAGGTCGGTTCATCGAGAAACAAGATTTCGGGCTCGTGCATCAATGCGCAAGCCAGCGCCAAGCGCTGTTTATACCCCAGTGGCAGATCGACGCTATTGGTGTCGGCAAACTCTGTGAGGTCAAACTCTTGAAACGCCCAGGCTATGCGCTGCAGCCGCAGTTTATGGCGCAAACCGTAGGCATGGCTGAAAAACTGCAGATTTTGCCTGACCGACAATTGTCCATATAAGGAAAACTTCTGCGACATATAACCCAGCCGGGCTCTGGCCTGGGCGGCTGCCGTGCGCAGATCCAGGCCGGCCACCCGCAAGCGGCCGTTGCTGGCCGGCAGCAAGCCGCATAACATTCTGAATGTCGTGGTTTTGCCGGCGCCGTTGGCACCGAGCAAGCCGAAAATCTCGCCGTGCCGCACCTCGAAAGACAACTTCTTAACCGCCTGAAAATTGCCGAACCAGCGGTCAACTTGCTCGACTTCAATCACTGCCGGTTGCTCAGTCGCCAAAAACCGCGAACCATTGCCGGATACAAAACAGACGGTTTCCACTGGCAACTTTTCGTCGTGCCGGGCCAGTAGCAACATGATAAAGGCATCTTCCAAACGCGGCGGCACCGAGGTAATTCGGACTTGTTCGGCAGTATCGAATATTGCCATCCAATCCGGCCAAGAAGCGGGTCGCGCCACCGCCCGCACCGCGTCCCCCTGTACCACCGAGTCGATTAGATCGGCATGCATCTGCAAACGTTGTTGCAGCATGCGTTTACCCAGTACCGGACTGGACAGCTGGTAACTGCAAGCCTCGGCCAAGCGATGAAAGCCGGCCGGCGCATCCTGATGCAGAATTTCGCCACTATCCAGCAATACCACCTGCTGGCAACGCTCGGCCTCATCCATGTACGCCGTGCTGAGTAAGACCGTGGTGCCGAATTGCCCTACCAAGGACTCGATAATTTGCCATAGCTCGCGGCGCGACAAGGGATCTACGCCGACCGACGGTTCGTCCAGCAGCAATAATTTTGGCCGATTTAGCAAGGTGCAGGCCAAACCCAGTTTTTGTTTCATACCGCCGGATAGCTGGCCGGCCAGACGCTGATTGAACTTTTGCAGATTGGTCATGCGCATCAGCTCGGCGAAACGCTGTTGCCTGTCCTGCGGCGATATGCCGTAAAGGTCGGCGTAAAGATTGAGGTTTTCCAGCACGCTCAAGTCCTCATAAAGACCAAAACGCTGCGGCATATAGCCGATTAATTGGTGCAATTGGGCGCCGGCGGTGGCCGTATCCAAACCAAAACTGGCTATGCTGCCGCTGTCTGGCAACAACAAGCCAGCCGCCAAGCGTAACAAGGTGGTTTTTCCGGCACCGTCCGGACCGACCAAGGCCGTGACTTGACCTAGCGGCAGACTCAAGGAAACATCCCGCAAGGCCGATACGACCCGGTCACCGGCGGCAAAGCGTTTGCTTACCGACTTGAAAGTCAGCGGCGCCGGAGCGGCATCGGCCGCGATGGCAGTCACGGCGCGGGTTCGCAGCTCGGTTGCGTCATCGGTGCTTGCTGAGTGTCTATCGCCACGGTGACCGGCATCCCCAGCCGTAATTGATCGTCCGGGTCGCAGGCGTAGATCCGCACTTGATAGACCAGGCTGGTGCGCAGTTCGGTGGTTTCCACCGTTTTAGGCGTAAATTCGGCAGTCGGCGACATGTACCCTACCCAGCCCCGATAGCTTTTATCCGGAAAGCTGTCGCTGGCCAAACTAGCCGGCAGACCAACACGCAGTCGTCCCAAATCAGCTTCCGCCACATAGGTTCTAGCCCATAACGGCTCGCGTAAGGCTAACGTCAAAACCGGCTTTTGGGCGCTGGCCATGTCGCCGGGCTCCAGGATGCGGTTCTGGACGACACCATCCTGTGGCGCGTACAAGCGCGCATCGGCTAGGACTTTATCTGCCAGCTGTAACGCGGCCTGATCGGCTTTCAGTTGTGCTTGCGCTGCTTGAATATCTTCCCGGCGCGGGCCGATTTCAGTCAGCGCATATTGCTGTTTCAAGGCTTGCAGACTCTGCTGGGCCGCGTCGTATTGGGCTTTCGCCCGATCCAGGGACTCGGTGGAACTTAGTTTGCGTTTAACCAGCACTTGTAAACGGGCCAACTCTTTCTTGGCCAATACCACAGCCGCTTCCGCCGCTTTGACGTCGTTGCCGGCCTTACCAATTTCCTGCGGCCGCGAACCGTGCAATAGTTTATCCAGCTGATGTTGTTGCACATCCACCTTGGCTGCGGCCTGGTCGCGGCTGTATTGAAACCGCTCCAACGCTTGTGTCGCCAACAATTGACCGCGTTTGACCCGCTCGCCTTCCTGAACCAGGATCTGCTCGACGCGTTCCGGATCGTGAAAACTCAGTTCGACCTGGCGAATATCCATGTTGCCGTATAGGATCAAGGCATCGCTCCGCCGGCTGCCATCCTTGAGATAAAAACCGCTGGCGACAAGCACAACGGCAGCTACTCCAGCAATGAGATACAGGCCTGGTTTATTAATCATCTATGAATTACCCGCCGCTAATTTAAACGTGTCGGCTCAGTATACTGAAAGCCAGCCTCACGGTGTATCAAACAACTTACTCCAACACCCGGCAAGATGCGCTAAATATACAATGGCTGGGTAGGATGCGCCGACGCCAGGAGTTGCATCTGTAGCGTGCCCGGCAAGCCTCAATCCCCCCCGGACCGCAGAGCCTAATCGTGTTTGCAAGTAATCTGCAATTTCGTAATAGCCCAAATCAGCGCGGTCGACCCAGTCACCGTTGGGTGCGGCCCGACTGACATCATCTCCGCAACGCGCACTCCATTGGATGAATGATGCGCGCCGGACAAGCAGCTCTTCCTGTTTGCCGACGATATTTTGGGGGGAGTAGCAAATGTTGTCCGACTAGTTCTGACGCTTAACATTGAATCGGGATTGCCATTGCCCGTGTAAACCAGAAAACTTTGGCGATCCGCCACGAGGTTGCTCGGCACGCCCCCGAGCGACCAATTGAACCGCTACCGTCAAAAAGGGATAAACACCATGGCAATCACGTCGTTACGATAACCATCCTGCACTTTGTACTCGCGGTAGCCCTTGGATACAGCGACGCCAAAAATGTAGCTCGTACCGTTTAGCTGTATCACTTCCGAACTGCGATGACCGGTTTTCAATCCAAAAAATGCTGCATCAACCTCCAGAGTATCCCCTGGCTTGAGTGCGGGATTATTGGCGACGGCAATAATTGTTTGGTTTCGCTGCGCAAACACGCCAAAACAGCCTGCCAACACCTCACCTTGTTTATTGCGCGGCAAAACATCGTTCAGCATCGATTCGAATTGCGGCTCGCTATCAAACACAATGCCTATGCCGCCCAACACCTTGCGCGAATCGTCCAGATCGGTAATCGCGGCGTTATAGATGTAAGTATGCCGATTACTATAGAGACGCGTTTTCTCAAATGCCGAGACCGTGTAGTGTTGTGAATCACTATGTTTTAAAGCCTCGGTCGCGCCGCTTGACTCGTCTAGCTTGATGCCGACTAACATCTGCTGTTGGGGCGCGGAGACCGCCAGAATTCGACCTTGGCTATCGTAGAGATATAGATTGGTGTAAACCGTGTAAAGCGCATTAATGTATTGCAATATCTCGCTGATTTGCCGGGTTTCGGCGAAACTAAGCGCCGTATTGGACAAGCCCCTTCTGAACGCTGAGGTCAGTGCCCACCAACGGCAATCGTTAGCTCGTTCGTATAAATTGCGATCCATAATGTCCACCGCCAAGGACGCTAAAAATCCCGCATTATTGAGATGCGAGGACATTACCGTCACTTCCTGCAAGCTCTTAATCGACGCGTTAAATATGGTGGTAATATCGGAGCCGATTTGTTTGATGGCCTCCAGCACCGGCATAAATTCGGTGGCATTTTTGCGGGCCGATGCAATCTGCCCATTTAACACCAGCAAGCCAAGGTCAGTGTTGATGTCGGAAGATGCCGTATGTATGTCCCGCAATTCCTTCGGAAAAGTACTCGCTTGGTAAATGATCTCGGTATAACTATTGCGGGACAGCAGCATTTCTTCGCGACTAAATGCCTTATCCAGTGCGGTCATCATCTGACCGCGCCAGCCCAGACCATAAAAACCCTGGTAACCGTTGGTCCTGCGCATATTCACAATATAGTCGTGACGCCGATAATTCAGCATCCGCAAGCCCGCATCGCCTTTAAATTCGGTGTTAAGCGGCAACAATTTTTCGTCGCTACTGGCGATCACCTGTCCCTCGCGATCAATAACCGCTATAACCCCAATATCTCCGGGCATCAAGAGTCCATCGAATATGCCGCTCATTTCGTCATCAAAGCGAAAGCACAAACATAAAACCCCCAACACAGGCGAACTCTTATCGTCGGTTTGGGTAATTTTGCAGGAATAGATTAAAGAGTGGCGACGATTGCTTTGTAAATCGGAATATCGAAAGGTTTCGACATAATCTTGCTCTGACTTCAAAGTTGCCGCCAACAAGGCATCGTTGGAATGGCATATTGGATTGGTTTTGTCCAAATGTGCCTTAACGCTCCCTTCGGTATCAAAAACGATGATCTCGTCGTAAACACTGTATTTTTTGACGTATTCGCGGAGCCTGTTTTCAATGAACTGCGTTTGCTCGATGCTGACATTCTCTGAACCAAGAAACACTCTAATATCGTCGTCGGTTGCCAGAAAGCCCACATCCGCTGTGCGTTCGAATAGGTTACGGATCAACAAATCGATAGCCACTTGCGCTTTCGACGAGTTATCCAACACCAGTTTTTGCAGATTCTCGACCAGTAAATTATGGGTCAATTGTTTCTGCAGTTCGCCAAATTTAAGCTGGGTACGACTCATATCGTCCAATATAGTCGTCGCCACGTTATGGCTATTTATTTTGCCTATCAGCGTGATTTTGCCCCACCAATCGTTTAAAGACGCCAATCGCCCCTCAAAACTTTTAACCACCGGCATTGATCCCAACAATTTTGTCGAGTGCGATTGCAAAAATTCGTTCATAAAACTCCTCTTACCAGCATTTGAAAATCGGGGATTTACCCACTCTGTCAGGCAAATCAGCGGCTCGCCTTCACCTACCGACAAACCCCGACGATACCTGCAAAATGGCATTCATCCACCTTCCGTTAAAAACCACTCAAAAATCCATACTGGCTAGACACCCCCGCACCTAGCTTGTTCACTCAAAATAAAAAACGCTTATTACAAGACAATGTGTACCCAAGGTTTGCCGGCAACCCGAAAAACCCTACTAAGTTACTGTTTTAATAATCTTATTCTGAGAACTGCGGTAAACAAGCATAGATTATTCCAAAAAAAACAGTGCCTAGGCTTGTCTCAATTGACGACCGAAAAGTGTCTATTCAGACCTTAGTTGGACAACAAATTGGCAAAATATTGTGACTCCATCCAAGTTTATCGCTGGAATACCGCCCACCTAACGCGACAAACACAGAATTTCGACTAGCTGTTAACACAACTACTTTTGCACCTGAATGATCTCGAAAGCCGGCCATGTCGCATCGTTGTGGTGCAAATACCGAACCACTAACGGCAAGCATAATCAACCACAAGCTAATGCAAGACTTGCCTTGGCCTTTGCCCTGTATCTTTAGTACACTTCGGCCATCCATATATTCAGGCACAGAGCACATGACTTACTGTATTGCTGTATCCCTAAAGGACGGATTGGTCTTAACTTCGGATTCCAGAACCAATGCCGGCATCGACAACGTCAGCATTTATGGAAAAATGCACCCATTTTGTACGGCATCCGATAGGAAGATCGTGCTGCTCAGCGCCGGCAATCTGGCCACCACCCAGGCCGTGATCGACCAGTTGAAGCGCGATATGAAGGAAGAGACCGAAGTTAATCTGGACACGGTCAACTATCTGTCGGAAGCTGCCGCCTATCTGGGACGAATCAGCGTCGAAAAGCAGCGCCGCCATGTGGATGCAGGCCAAAGCAGCTTCAATCCGTCCGCCACTTTTATTTTGGCGGGGCAAATCGGCCAGGAACCGCACGGCGCTTATTTGATTTACCCGGAAGGCAATTGCATCACTACCTCGCGGCAGACCCCTTATCTGCAAATCGGCGAAAATAAATACGGCAAACCGGTGCTGGACCGGTTTTTAAAAATCGATACGTCACTGCACGAAGCCGGGCGCTGCTGCTTGATTTCGATGGACTCGACGATGCGCAGCAATGCTAGTGTCGGCGCGCCGGTGGAGCTGTTGATTTATCACCGGGATACGCTGACGCTGGACGAGTACTATTGCTTCCAGGAAGACAACGAGTACTTAAGCAAAATCCGCAAGATGTGGCACGAAAAGCTGAAAGAAGCCTTTGCCACCTTGCCGCAGTTCAGTAAAGAGGATTCCCGTCCGCTACCGGGCTGCATATAAAGTCCGCACTTCATCCTACCTTAGGACTGGCAGCACACGAAACATAGTTAATTTATGTTGAGCATATCGAATTCCGTTCGCCCTGAGCCTGACGCAGGGTGGACGTGGTTCTGCTCAGCAACTACGCCTGTGTTGCTTTACCTATTGCATCCATGCACGGTTCACAAACGCCTCGACTGATTTTAGGTTTATCGTCGATAACTCGTCACGATAGCCAGTAACCGCTACAATTGCCGCCCCTAATCCAATTCCTGCCCGCCGACCCAGCCATGTTGCAGTTCGGCGATCAGAACCGCAGCTGGCAATGGCACAAACACTAATTCAAAAAATCGATTACGGCTGGCGTTTACTGGCCACAGCGATCAGCTTTATCAGCTTCGGGATCGGCGGAGTGATGCTGTGGCTGTTGGTGTTTCCGCTCTTGGCCATATGGCCGGGCAGCCGCGCCGAAAAAGCCGGTCGCGGCCAATACACGGTACATCTGAGTTTTTATGTCTTTATAGGCTTGATGCACAGACTGGGCGTCATGAGCTATGAAGTGATCGGCCTGGAAAAACTCAATCGTCCCCGCCAGCTGATTGTCGCCAACCACCCGACGCTGGTGGATGTGGTGTTTTTAATCAGCCGAATCAAACAAGCTAACTGCATCGTCAAGGCCAGCCTGTGGCACAACCCGGCGATGCGCGGACCGATTTTAAACGCCGGCTATATCAGCAACGCCGATTCCGAAACGATGGTCAACGATTGCGCGACTTGGCTGCAAAACGGCGGCACTATGATCATTTTTCCGGAGGGCACCCGCTCGGTGCCAGGCCAGCCTTATCGTTTTCAACGCGGCGCGGCGGCCATAGCCTTACAAGCCGATAGTATAATCACGCCGGTAACGCTGACCTGTAAACCCAGCACCCTCACCAAAACTCAAGCCTGGTACCAAATCCCGCAGCGGCGTTTTCATTTGCAAATGATCGTCGGCGAGGATATTGAATTGCAGCCTTTCCGAGAACTGCAGCCGCGTTCGATAGCGGTGCGGCGTTTAACTCAGTATTTACAGGATTATTTTACTCAACAACGAGAACGCCATGAGCGAGATGGAAACTGAAATAAAACACCTGATTATCGACACGCTGGCGCTGGAGGATGTCGATGCGGCGGACATCGACAGCCACGCAGCACTGTTCAACGACGGTCTGGGCCTGGACTCTATAGACGCACTGGAACTGGGATTGGCGATACGTAAAAAGTATCAGGTAAAAATTGATGCCGAGCAGGACGATGTGGTGAAAATCTTCGGTTCCGTGGCAGCCTTGGCGCAATTTATCGAAGCGGCGCGGAGTTGAGAGGGTTTTGACGAGTCGATGCAACCTAATGCTGCGGCGAAAAACTACAGACCTTATTCCGGCCGCTATGTTTAGCTTGATACAAACCCTTATCGGCCAAATTCAGCAAATCGCCGATGCTGCTGTTTTTATCCGTCAGGGTAGCCACACCAATGGATACGGTAAATTGCAATTCCAACCCCGATTCAACCGGAATCACGCTGTCGGCCACCACGCTTCTGAGTCGCTCCGCCACCTCAAGGGCTTTGAGCAAGCCGGTTTCCGGTAGTAAGATCGCAAATTCCTCGCCGCCCATGCGCCCGGGGATGTCGATTTCCCGCAAAACTTCC
The DNA here is from genome assembly GCF_014850975.1 of Methylomonas fluvii. Taxonomy (GTDB): domain Bacteria; phylum Pseudomonadota; class Gammaproteobacteria; order Methylococcales; family Methylomonadaceae; genus Methylomonas; species Methylomonas fluvii. The sequence goes on from NZ_JACXST010000002.1 coordinate 1,607,935, forward strand.
ACCAAAATGCAGCCCAGTTTTTGCAAGGCCTGATCGCCGGCTGCATGGCCGTAGTTGTCGTTGACGGCTTTAAAATAATCGATATCCAGCATCAGTACCGACAAAGGATTGCCGTAACGATCACTGCGCGCCAACTCCGCTTCGCCCTGCTCCATGAAATAGCGGCGATTGGCAATCCCGGTCAGATAATCGATGCGCGCCTGGCGCTCCAGCTCCGCTTGCAGGGCTTTGCGCTCGCTGATGTCGCGCACGAACGCACAGTTATATTCCAGGCCTTCGAAAACCAGATAATTCGCGGCCACTTCCACCGGAATTTCCCGACCGTCTTTACAGCGATGGATGGCTTCGATTTTCAAAGCGCCTTTTTGTTTGACTTCCTGCCAATGCGCCGGCCAATTTTCCACCGTTAAATCCTTATCTATATCCATTACCGAAAATGTTAGCAACTCCTCGCGGCTATAACCCAGTACTTGGCAGGCGGTGTTGTTTACAAATTGGAATCTGGCGTCGGCGGTTATCCAGTACAAACATTCAGTGGCTCTATCTACCGAAAACTGCGTCAGATGCAAGGCCTTTTCCGCCAGCTTGCGTTCGGTAACATCGTTGTAAATCGAGACAATTTCGCCGCCGGGCAATTTATACACATAATTTTCCCGCCAACCCTGAATCCGCTCGTCACGGTAATACGACGGCGGAAAAGCCTCCGGCGTCCCGGTCTTGGCAACTCGCCGCAGCACATCCAACAGCCCGAATTCGAATATCCCCGGAAACATCTCGGTCAGTTTTTTACCTATCAATTCTTTGCGGGTGATTTTTTCGATCTGCTCGGCAGCCTTGTTAAAACCGATGATAATGAAATCCCGGCCGTCGTCGCTGGCCCGGTATACCGCCACGCCGCTACTCATGTGTTTGAATAATGCGGATAAGCGCGCTTCGCTGGCGGCCAGGGCGCGTTTTTCCAGCAACAACTGCTGATTATTCTGAATCAGTTGCTCGGTTCGTTCGTCGACGCGCCGATTCAGTTCGTTATTCAGCTCCGCCAGTTCCGCCGCCGCCTGCTTTTGCCGCAACCGATCCGCACCGTGTTTGGCAAAGGCTTGCGCGAGTTGCGCGTACATTTCCGTGATGATTTCCAGCCGCTGCTTGGCAATGACCGGCACCTTGCTGATGCTTTGCAGATAACTAGCTTCCTCGAACCCATATTGCCTAGCCTGGCTGCGGAAGAATTCCATATCCGGAGGATCAATAAAACATTGACCGGTAAAAATATTGGCGACGTGCTGGCCCTCGACGATAATCGGCATGGCCGAATCCACCAACCCGTTCAGACATTTGTAGATTGCAAACCGCTCACCCTTCAGCATGCTTTCGACCAATGCCGTATCGCTTTCTATGCAGTTAGTGCAGGTGTTGTGGTTAACCCGATGAAATTTTACGCAGGCATCTTGCCGGCCGGCATTGGTGATAACGATGCCGTCGGTATCGATAATGGCATTAGGGATGCCGATCACCCGGTACAAATCATCCATCAGCGTTTGCAGACTGGCAAGATCGACAAGTTGGGCGTATTTGATGGTGTTTTCGGACATCGGCTGGTGTGGAATCGAGCAGTGAAGTTAACAGTCTGTCGTGTGAGCTTGATAATAGCAGCATTCCCGTGAAGCGGAACTGAAAAACACTGGATTTTGGCTAGCGACAAAAGCCTGACAAGCTTTACAGGCATGGCATTGACGCGAATGACTGCTTAGCAAGCGTGCTATGGCGCCCGAGCTCGGACGTTCGCCAACTGGCAAAGTACAGTCATAATCTGTGCGCTTCACTTTGTTCAGCACACGCGATGGCCCTGCGCTATTGGAACAAGCTAACGACACGCTAGCCACTGCGATCAAAAACGCCGGCTTATTTGCCTGTGCCTGGACGAAAAACCGGCTGTGGCCGATCTAAGTTTCGATTGCGATCAACACAACGTCGATGATATTTACGTTGCGTTGAAAAATCGGGAACTGATTAGTTAGTGATGAATTCACCAAGCATTGGTCTTGGCGATATTTAAGAAGGGCGGCGAGGTTCGCCGCCCTTTTTCCAGCCGATTAGTTCAACAAGTCCAGCGCTTTTGCCGCAGCTTTTTGTTTGGCTTTGCCTTTCACGGCTTTAACCGCTTCGCCGGTTGATTTGGGCGCCGCCTCAACCTTACCTTTCAACTCCGTTGCCTTTTCCTTGTTGGCCTTCAAGGTTTCGGCGCCTTGTTTAACTTCCGCGGGTACGGCTTGCTCCAGTTTTTGTTGGGCGGCGTCTTTAACGGCGTCTTGGGCTTGGTCTTTTAGAACGGCTGGCGCATTTTGTACACCTTGCTGAACTTGTTGCACCTGGTTCACCGCCTGCCCAGCCTGTTCGACACCCTTAACCGCGCCAGGGACTACCGATGTCGCCGTTTCCTTTGCAGCTTGTTTGGCGACGCCTTCCAATACCGCCGCCTGAGAAAACGCCGCGCCGGAAACCAATACTAAAGAACTGAATAAAATCGCTTTATGTTGCATGTTGTTACCCTCGTACTTAGTTGTTATCGAGATTAGACAATACTACAAGGAAGCTTAACGGCGGATTAACCGCTAGCCGGCAATCCGTTTTAACGTCAAAGCCACCAACTCTTCCGCGCGCGCCATAGCGTCGGCCTCGGCGTAGCAACGCAATTCCGGCGCATTGCCGGAGGGACGCAGATGCACGATCTCGCCGTTAGCGAAAGTCAAGCGCAAACCGTCAGTCGTATCGCTGTTAACCGGGGCCCCGAGCGAGTCACCCCATAGTCCGCGATAAGCGATCTCATCGGCTTGCAATCGTTCCAGCAAGGCGCGGCTATTAGCGACCGGAAAGTCCTGAATACGGTCGCTGGCGGTGTAGCGTTGCGGCAAGCCTTGCAACAGCCCCGATAGCTTCACACCTTGAGTGCTAGCCATCGCCAGTAACGCCAAGGCCGGCAGCAACGAATCACGAGTCGGCAACGGCGCCAAGGCCTTGCCGTTTACCGACAAACCGTTACCGGCCAGAAAGCCGCCATTGGCTTCAAAACCAGCCACGCCGCCGCTTTGCACCTCTTCCATGCCGGCAATAACGTAAGGCGAGCCGATCCGAGTACGGATCACTTGCTTGAACCAGCCGGAGGCTTCGATGGCGGTATTGCAGCTCACCGGCGTCACCACCGTATCGGCACCCAAAAATTTCGCGCACAGCAAACCCACAATATCGCCGCGTAGCCATTCACCGGTTTCGTCACCGATCAAGGGCCGGTCGCCGTCGCCGTCGGTGGAAATCAGCGCATCAAGTTTGTATTCGGCGGCCCAATTGCGGCCGCGCTGCCGATCCGCCTCGCCGACGGCTTCGGTGTCGATAGGTACGAAAGTATCGGTGCGTTCCAGGCCAATCACCTCGGCGCCCAGCTCCGCCAGTACGTCTTTCAATACATCGCGGGCGGCGCTGGAATGTTCGTAGACGCCAACCCGCCAGCCGTTTAGCAAATCATCAGCGAACAAACTGGTGTAGCGTTGCCGAAATTGCGTCAGTGCCGCCGGATTAACAGCGGGCAGCTCAGCCGTCACTGCTTGCACATCCACCGTTGCACCGGTCATTGCCGCTTCGTCGGCCTTGCTGATTTCACCATCGGCCCGATAAAACTTGATGCCATTACGATCAAACGGAATATGACTACCGGTGACCATGATCGCCGGCAGCCCGTTCGCCAACGCATACAAGGCCAGCGCCGGCGTCGGCAACACCCCGCAAAAATCCACGTCGCAGCCCGCCTGCAGAATGCCGGCCACGCAAGCTTGGGCGATTTCCGGGCTGGATGGCCTCAGATCCATGCCCAGCGCAATTTTTTGGCCGGGCCGTACCAGATTTAAAGCTTGGATAAACGCCAGTGTATAAGCCGCGCAGACTTCGCCAGTCATTTGACTAACCAGACCGCGCGCGCCGCTGGTGCCAAAGGCCACGCCGCTGTCGGCCATCATTTGTTGGATGTTGATTGTTGTCATGGGATATTGAGATAAGTTGAATTTAACGAATTTTTTGCGGTTGAGATAATTCTTCAAAATACGCCAACAATTCATGCAGGCGAGTGCTCGGATTCATTTCGCCGCTATCGAGTGCTTCGGTTAAGACTTTTGGCGCGAAGTGTCTGGCTTCAGGAAACCGGCTTTCCAGGTTCCAGAAAATATTTCGATCACTGCGTTTGTCATAGTCCGCGAAGTCAGGATAAGCGCGCAAGTCCTTAATCAGCGAGTCAGGCGAATGCGGTTTGCGGCTATATCCGAAATGCAGCAGCAACCAAAACTCAAAACAGGGATAGGAAACAATCGCGTCGATCTTTGCCTGGCTTTTCGCTGCGTCCAACGCTTTTTCGAAGTTGGCGTGGTTGTCGCGGTCTATTACGCAGAACACCCGGTCGAACTTGCCTTTTCTGCCAATCGCTTCATTGACAATGCTCAAGGGGTCGGTTTTACCGCAATGGCAAATTTCGACTTGGACTTTTACCCGAAAATACCCACTGGCGTCTTCCAAATAACGCTTACCGGACTTGCTGTCTTCGCAAATCACCAAGACAGTCGGTTGCGGTTTGAAACGCGGCTTGCTCCGATTAAAAGACGCGGCGTTACGAGACATTTTAACTTCGGCGAATTATCGGCAGAGCACGGTAGCGGCCTTCGTAATAGCGTTTTTCCAGATCTTCACCTTCCCTGCCCTCAAAATCGTGAATGGAACGCAGCTGGGTTGCGCCGTTGGCATCGCGCTCGGTTAGCCAGAATTGGTCGCGGCGTAGTAGCTTCGTGTCCATTAAGTGAGTGTCATGGGTGGTGAATATAAGCTGGGCAGACATATCAGACTTCAGATGCTTGTCTACTAAGGACTTAACGATCTCCGGATGAAGACTGCTGTCGAGTTCATCAACAACCAATGTAAAATTTTCTTTCGCATGCCCGGACTGGCTATGAACGCGCCACGGCAACCAAAATCCAATCAAATTTTTAGTACCGTCCGACTCATCATTAAAATCAAACTCGCCTTCTCCAAGTGCAGTTTGATGAACCAAAACCATTTTGCTTTTTGGCTTAGATTCAATCAAAGCTCCCAACAAACCTAGATTGGCAGACTCCAATTTATCAAAACGTATTTTGGTAACTGGAACATCGACATCTTGAAGAAATGAGGATATCTGTTCAGCAAAAAAAGAGTGTTCTTCAGCGAGCTTTTGGCTGGCACTTGCCCATGATTCCATACTTCCAGTAACAACCATCAGCCCTTTTTGCAGCCACCGAAAAGGAAGCCTTAGTTGGGTTAACTCCTCGCTGCTGTTTGCTACTGCTTGCGTAATAAACAATACCTGCGGGCTAGTTGAATTTCTCCAAACCTCATGGAGTCCATCCCCGCCCTCTAAAGAGCTGCCAAATCTATAAGTTTCGCCAGACGTCCGATATAGCCGCTCGTACAACATAGTTTCTTTGCCTGCGGGAAACGAGATTAGTCGTTCCTCCACAATACGGTCCTGCGTCAAAGCTAACTCAAACTGATAACGTTGCTCAGCGTGCACAAAATGCAATTCTATGCGACTAGGCGAAAGCCTAAGCTGAGGATCGAAACGAAATGGAGTGACAGGGAGAGGTATTGGCTGTGCGCTGGGTTGTCGAGAGGCAACTTCTCGAACAACGTCCAACGCTCTTATCAAATTGCTCTTACCCGATGCATTCGGCCCATAAATCGCAGCCACTTTGAGTAAATCTGGCAGTTTTTCTCCCTTGACGGCAGGTTTGAACACATTTTCACGTTTCCGCAATCTGGGTGCCGCAACCATCGAAAAAGTCTGTTTCTCGCGGAAGGAGCGAAAGTTAGTAACGGAAAATTCGATTAACATGCAGAAAACTCGCAATTAGATGGCACTATTCCTCAATACTATAGCCAATCATCAGACCATCTGCAGATAAACTGCATTTTAGCTCTAATATTCCAGATCTATTGATCGATTAAAATCACTGCGGCGAGCAATGCATCCGCCGAATAAAATCCTGCAGCGTTTGCCCCGGATCGTCGGTAAAAGCTTCCTCCAGCACCAACGCCCGCAGGATGCGATCCAGCCGGAAATTACGAAAATCGCCGCGCAGTTCGCACCAGCCCACCAAGGTCCAGACATTGCCCCAAAAATATAAGCCCAGCGGCCTGATCCGCCGTTGGCTGAAGGTACCGTCGGCTCGGCGGTAATCCATGCACAGCAAACGCTTGCCATCCAGCGCCTTGCGGCAAATATCCATGGTCACATCCAAATCTTCACGCTGCGAAAATCGTAGCGCGAACAATTTGCTGCGCTCCAATTGCTCGCGCAATTCCGCCGGCACCACCGCCGTCACCTTATCCAACACCGACTGCGCCGAATGCCCCAGCTCTTTACCGGCCCAGGTTTTCACCATCCGCGCGCCGATGACCAAAGCTTCCAGTTCGGCAGCGCTGAACATGATGGGCGGAATATCCAGACTATGACGCAGCATGTAACCGACGCCGGCCTCGCCTTCGATAGGAATGCCGGACAAGCTTAAAACCTGGATGTCACGGTAGATAGTGCGCTCGGAAACCTCCAGACGCTCGGCGAGCGCCTTGGCGGTAACCATCCGCCGGTTACGCAGGATTTGGACGATTTGAAACAGGCGATCAGCGCGGCGCATGGGCAAGTAGGGCAGTCTAGTTCAGACTGCCCCGGATTTATTGGCCGTTAAGCTTGGGAATACAGGCCAACACGATTACCTTCGCTGTCTAGCAACATCGCAAAGTAACCGCATTCGCCGTCGTGGATGGGGGTTTTCGGCATCAACACGCTGCCGCCGCTTGCCTCTACCTTGGCCAAGGGCTCGCTCAAATCGGCGCCGCCGTTGAAATACACCACCGCGCCGTTAGCGCTGGGTTGATAGTGTTCACCCAATATCAACATACCGCTGACCGAGCCTTCTTCAGCGTCAAAAATCGCCATTTGATAGCCGCTCATTTCCTCTTCCTTGAACGATACATTCAAAATGCTGCGATAAAAACCCTGCGCGCGCGGCATATCGATGACGGGTAATTCAAACCAGGTTGCGACGTTGTTGATCATGATGTTGTCCTCGTTGTGGTTAAAAGAGCCGTCATCCTAAAACAGCCCTCCTGACAGCGTTATGTCAGCAATGTTTTGGGCCTTAGCGCCGGCCGCCCAATAACGAGCCCAACACGCCGCGAATGATTTGCTTACCCACTTCCTGGCCTATGCTGCGCGCGGCACTTTTGGCGGCCGCTTCCAGCACGCTTTGCCCGCTGCTGCGGCCGCACCGAGATTTGGTGGCGTCACCGACACCGCCCAATAGCACTTCACCCCAATTGAAACCGGATCCGGAATCGCCGCTCTCACTGGCAGATTCTGGCGGCGCGACTTTTTCGGCGCGGCCTTTGAGAATTTCGTAGGCCGATTCGCGATCGACCTGCTTTTCGTAATGGCCGGCGATGACGGAAGTATTGATCGATTCCTGCCGCTCGGCCTCGCTGACCGCGCCGACATGGGAGCTTGGCGGCTTGATCATCGCCCGTTGTACCGGCATCGGCGTGCCTTTTGCGTCCAGGAATGACACCAGCGCTTCGCCCACACCCAGTTCGGTGATAGCCGTTTCGACATCCACATCCGGATTGGCTCTAAAGGTTTCCGCCGCCGCTTTCACGGCTTTTTGATCGCGCGGGGTAAACGCCCGCAAGGCATGCTGCACGCGGTTGCCGAGCTGGCCCAAGATCACGTCGGGAATATCCAGGGGGTTTTGACTGACAAAATACACGCCCACGCCCTTGGAACGAATCAAACGCACGACTTGTTCAATTTTTTGCAGCAGCGCGGCCGGCGCGTCATTGAACAATAGATGCGCTTCGTCGAAGAAAAATACCAATTTAGGCTTATCCAGATCACCGGCTTCCGGCAGATTTTCGAATAACTCGGACAACAACCACAACAGCAAGGTGGCGTAGACGCGCGGCGAGTTGTAGAGCGTATCAGCTGCCAGAATATTGATCACACCCCGGCCGCCATCGGTTTGCAGAAAATCGTTGAAATCCAGCGCCGGTTCGCCGAACAGATTCTCGCCGCCTTCGTGTTCCAGTTGCAACAAGCCGCGCTGGATCGCGCCGACACTGGCCGCCGAAATGCTGCCGTATTCGCCGGACAACTCGGAGGCATTCTCGGACGCGTATTGCAGTAAGGCCCGCAAGTCTTTCAAATCCAACAACAGCCAGCCGTTGTCGTCGGCAATTTTAAAGGCTGCGGTGAGCACGCCGCTTTGCACCTCGTTCAAATCCAGCATCCGTGCCAGCAGTAAAGGCCCCATTTCCGACACAGTGGAACGCAAAGGGTGGCCCTTTTTCCCCATCACGTCCCAAAACAGCGTCGGCATCGCCGCATAGTCGGCGGCTAACCCCAACTCAGTCAGCCGCGCCTCGACTTTGGGATTGCCGCCCCCCGCCCTGCTGATGCCGGACAAATCGCCTTTCACATCGGCCATGAATACCGGCACGCCGATTTGCGAAAACGCTTCGGCCAGGGTTTGCAGGGTGATCGTTTTGCCTGTGCCGGTCGCGCCGGCGATCAAGCCGTGGCGGTTGGCCATGCTCGGCAGCAGACACAGTTCGGCAGTTTGGGATTTGGCGATCAACAAGGGTTCGGTCATGGGCGTTTCCTGAAAAAGCGACAAGAATAAAAAGTCGCGCAACCATACCATGACCTGAATTGTTAGGTATAGGTTGGCATTATCGTCCGCCGCGCGTGCTGCTTTGTCTCAAAGAATCGAAGCCTAGCCTTAGGCTCCCGTTACAGCCATCTCTGCCTTGGGAGAATACCTTTGTAATACATTTCTTCAAACCTTCACGGACCGGTAACTGTTTTGACTTAGACAATTCGTACGATTGCGCACCGACTGGAACTCTGCTAGGTCGCTAAGACAAAATTTCTAGGAAGAATACCGATGACTTTGTTTTTATTCGAAGTTTTCTCAATTAAAGACTGAACGTAGGTAGCTGGTAACGGAAGCGGCAACGCATTGAAAAATCTCCAAACACCATGCGGCCAGCACACTTTAACCGACTTTGATAGGTCCTTAGTGAAAGCTAATGGTGCGACTCGAAGTCAACTTGCCTTTTTAAGTTATTAGGGACTTTTATGACCTTTAAATCTTCGCTCCTGGCCGCCGCCGGGGTGCTTTTAACATTAAGTGGGAACGCTTCGGCGGCGTTGGTCTCGCTGGATGGCAATGGTTTTACTGCCATCTATGACGATACGAATTTGGGCTTGTTTGGCGCGCCGACTTTATCGGGCGACGGCAAGAGCGTTTTATTCTCGCCGTTAAATTTTAAAGCCCAAGCAACCGGTACCCAGGGCACGGTCTTCGCCAACAGCAATGTTCAGTTCGACATTAGACCCGATGCGGATCTCAGTTTAAGCAGTGTAAGTCTGGTGGAAAACGGTGATTACCGTCTGGTCAATCGCTCCGGTAGCGTCACCTTGGCACCTTCGGTCGATGCATCAGGTCAATTGCGTTTAACCAATCTGTGGAATGGCGTGGATCATATCGCTACCAACTTTTCCGCCGGTCCGTTGACAGACTCATGCGCCACATCGTCCGGCTGCCCGCTAAGCACTTGGTCGGCTGCCGCAACACTGGATACGCCTATCGCATGGGGTAACGCGGATGTTCGCGTCAGGATTCAAAACGACTTGACCGCCGAATCTTTCAATGTCGGCGACTCCGCACTGATCGAGAAAAAACAATCGACCCAAAGCCTGGTATTTACACCGTTTATTGAAGGTGGAACCACCGCAGTGCCTGTTCCTGGTGCTGTTTGGTTATTTGGCTCTGCATTGGCTGGCCTGATTGGTTTGCGTCGCAAAACAATCGCTTAATACAGTATTGCTACACCCCAGCTTAACGCTGCCTAAACAGCGCGTCAGGCTAGCTAAAAAACGTTAACAATAGACACGGATGTCGCCTTAAGATTTCGTCACAAGCAGTCGCCAGATTTGTAACTGCTTCGTCTAAAGCCCCCTTGCGAAAACGGGTGAGACATTCACCGGCAGCATTGCCCTACGGAGCCCGAACGGGAGCTACAACAACTTGAGAATATCGGTTTCCAGGTCGGGATACGCGCCAAACCTGCATTGGACCAGCAAACCTGATCTATCAACCAAAATATAAGATGGGGTACCCTGTAACTGGAAAAACTCGAAGGTTTCGGCATGATAATCCAGAGTTTGTAAATATTGTTTTACCTGCGCTCGCACATGCGGTTGGCGCAAGCCGATGTCTTGTTCCAAATCGCTCAAGCGTTGGCTGATAAAAGCGTCAATTTCGCTTTCGATACTGCCGAACTCGCGCTTGGTCAATCTATCCATAGCGACCGGAAAATCAATACGATACGGCAACTTGCCATCCTGCAGCAGACCTCGCCCCGTTAATACCCGCAAGGTTTCGCCGATCACCTCGCCGGTTTCGACCAAACGTTTTAGATTTTGCAGATTATTTTTATCGAAGTCCTCAAAGGCGGTAGCCAGCCCCAGCACGGTCAAACCGCGCTCGGCATAACGTTGTTTTAACGCCAACACCTGCGGCAAACACGACAAGAAACAGCCGGGACAGTTGACTTGAAACACCGCCACCAACACGACTTGTCCAAGCAATTGTTCGAAATTGACAGGCTGTCCCTGCACCCATTCGGAAACCGATAGGGGCGGAACTTTTTGACCAATCATTACCGTTTTCATATCGCGCTCCCCCGATAGCTTTAACGAAGTCCCGACCAAATTTATGTCGCTCAGCGTCCGACAACCAACCTCAATAGCTTACCGGACGCCTTGTGCCAACCGGAAGAATTTAACTGAAAATTCCCTGAGGAATCCACATCCGCGAGACCATAGCTGCAACGCCGGACAACCTCGTCGGAGTGATGGCGAGGACTAATCCCGAAAGTTATTGAATTGCAAAGGCTGCTCCAAATCTTCCGTGCGCAACATTTGAATGACTTCCTGCAAATCGTCGCGTTTTTTACCGGTCACGCGCACCTTATCGCCATTGATCGCGGCCTGCACTTTGAGCTTTTTATCCTTGATCAGCTTGACGATTTTTTTCGCCAGATCGCTACCCACACCCTGCTTCAAGGTGATGGATTGCTGAGCGGTTTTGCCGGTGTCCTGAATCTTGCCGCTTTCCAAACTGGAAATATCGATGCCGCGTTTACCCATTTTGGCATACAAAATCGGCAACATTTGTTGCAGCTGAAAGGTCGATTCGGCTTTCATCAGGATGCTGTCTTCCTGCTGCTCGAAACAGGCATTGGAGCCTTTGAAATCAAAACGGGTGGAGACTTCTTTATTGGCCTGGTCCACTGCGTTGGTTAGTTCGTGGCTGTCGAGTTCTGAAACGATGTCGAATGATGGCATAGCATTGATTTACAAGTATAAAAGTGGGGCAACTATAACGGCCTTAGCGGCTTTATTCAACTGCTATATAAGCGCCCAATGCCAATTCATGGCGTACAAACCCTACTTGTCGGTGGCCGGTTTAGCGGGTATCTTAAACTGACGTCAACGGAGATACCGATGAAAAACCCGACCACATTCACACTTGCCCTGATCGCCAGCCTCAGCCTGCTGATAATGTCCGGTTGCGGCCAGGACCAAGCAAAATCAAGCACTCCAGGCAAAACCGCCGTCAAACAAACCCTGCGAACCACATCGTTGCTCGGCACCGTCAGCGACAACACCGGACCGCTCAAAACCGGCACCGTCAGCTTACTGTCCGAAAACGGAAAAACGCTTGCCAGTACCGAGCTCAACAATAGCCAGCGCTATGAAATTCAAGTACCTGCCGGCACCGATCTCCCGGTCGTTCTCAGTTACACGCCTGGCCCCAACGCACCGAAAGACGCGCCGTTAATCAGCGTGGTAATCCACCCCGACGCCAGCAAATACGACATCAACCCCACGACCACAGCCATCGCCAAACAAGCCAAGGCCATGGGCGGTTATACCCATAACAATATGGTGCAAGCAGCGGAAAGTACCGCCCATGTGCCGGATGCCAATAAGACCACAGCCGGTTTTCGCGGCGATCCTACCACTCAGTATGGCGGCTGGCATTAACGCACTACCCCGGTAACAGCGGCAATTGTCGGGCTTACGACAAATCACCGCCAATTCGTACGGTTGTTACTGACATCTCCTACCGCCCGCTCAGGCCACATCTCAAGCACAACGGGGCCTGGAGGCCCATCCGGTTAAATTGGATTGAATTTTGCTTCAGCTAAGCATTACTTTTCATTTAGCTGGGGCCAACCATGTCAAATACGGTATTTTCCGAAATTCTAAGCGGTTTGTACGATAACCAAGTCATTCCCTATCTCGGACCGGGAGCGGTATTCGACGCCAAAAGCAAATTGACGCAAGAGCCGATGCCCGCCGACAGCGACAGCCTGATTTTAGCCATGAACGGCGGCAAACCGATGGCGCCGAAACTGATGTACGAGTTTCCGCGCGCAGCGATGAACCAGGAACTTAAGCGTGGCCGCAACTATGTAACGCAGTTTCTCGACAAGACTTACGGACAAATTCAATACACCCGCGCATCCATGCACGATTGGTTAAAAGAATGGCGGCCCAAATATGTGGTCGACGCGAATCGCGACACTCAATTGCAAGATAGCTATGCCGACGAAGAACACACCTTGATAGTCGGCGTTGCCCGCATCGTCGCCACCGCCTTTCGTTTTAAAATCTATCATTACGACGGCAGTGCCTATTTCGAAATTCCACAGGAACAAGTAGATAAAAACCTGCCGATTTTGTTTAAACCCATGGGCACACCAAAACCGGAATCCAATTACATCGCTTCCGATGCCGATTACGTCGATTACATTACCGAGCTGATGGGCGGCTTCGCAATTCCGGACTTTTTAAAGGATTACCGCAAGGGCAAAAAATACCTTTTGCTGGGCCTGCCGCTCAACCGCGATTCCGAGCGCATGGTGATGAGCGACATCACCTACGGTGCCGACGAACATAGAGGCTGGTTTTTAAGAAAAAACCCTACCGACAAGGAAAAACGCTTTAGCGCGAAAATGGGCTTTGAGCTGATTAACGCCGACTGCCAGGACTTCCTGCAATCGGTGCAAGCTTCGGCTGTCGCTGCTTAAAAAATCCCGCAGCTCGGCCGGTGAGGACACGCGGCCGGGCTAAACGGTCGAATAGCTTCCACGAGCGCCATTTCGACCGCTTTCCTTAGCCAAATACAACTGCCGATCAGCCTCGTCCAGCAACTCGGACGGCAATTGTTGCAGCGCAGGCACCACCACCGCAAAACCGGCGCTAATCGTCACCCAAGGCGAAGCGCTGGAGCGGGTATGCGAAATTTGCTGCGCTTCAACACGCCGACACAGCAATTCAGATACGCGCTGCGCGCCTTCGCTGTCGGTTTCCGGCATCAGCATCACAAACTCCTCCCCACCGTAACGCGCCACCAAATCGCCGGAGCGGCTCACCGAGGCCGCCAATATCGTTGCCACCTGCCGCAAGCAAATATCGCCGGCGCCATGCCCGTGGCAATCGTTGTACGCTTTAAAATAATCGACATCCACCATGACTAAAGCCAACGGCAACTGATTGCGCTGCGCGCGTTTCCATTCATTTTCCAAGACCTGATCGAAGCGCCGCCGATTGGGGATGCCGGTGAGACCGTCCATCCAGGCCATCGCTTCCAACATGTCCGTCATTCGTTTCAGGCGAATATGATTGCGGATCCGCGCCTTAACCACCGGCAAATAAAACGGCTTGGTAATGTAGTCCATCGCCCCCAAATTCAGCCCGTATTCTTCGTTGGTCGCCGCGTTCATCGCCGTCACAAATATCACCGGGATTGCCGCAGTTTGCGGGTCGCTTTTCAGACGCCGGCAGACTTCATAACCGTCCATGCCCGGTATCATCACATCCAACAGGATCAGATCGGGCGGACCTTGCCTGTCAATGGCCTCCAGCGCCGCCTCGCCGCTGACCGCAACCTTGATGCGATACTCATCGATCAAATTTTCCGCCAATACCTGAATGTTGGTTGGCGTATCGTCTACGATCAAAATCAAGGGCTTGGAGATCTCGGTAGTCATGACTATCCTCTGTTCTGTCGCTGTGACGCTATCAAGGCCAGCAACTCCGCCAAGCTCACTCTAGCCTGACCGTAGTCGATATTGCCGACCTGTTTTTCTATTTTTTTTATCAGTAGCCGGGTTTCCGGACAAGGCAGCGCGCTCTTCAATTGCTCGATCAAGTCATTGGGGACAAAATCGCTACCTTCCAACAAGTCGCGTAACTGGCCGGCCAACTCGTTTGCCGCCAGCCAATCGGCGGCTTGGTTCTGTGCCTCGGCAACGGCACCCATAGCGGTGAAATCGGCAATCGTGTTCAGGGTGGCCGCCAGACTGGTCTCACAAGCGGCGAGGCAAGCGTCGAACGGCATACCGACATGCAAAGCTTCCTCCAGGTTCGCCGCGGCCCGGCTGAGTTCCACAGCGCCAAGCACGCCGGCAGCGCCCTTCAAATTGTGCAGCAAATCAACCGCCTGCTCGATTTTTCCGGCGCTATGCAACGCTCTCAGACGTTGCATGGTATCGGCAAACTTATCCCTAAAACACTCGAACAACAGTTGCAATTTATGGCTATCCTCACCAATCATAATCCGAATATACGCCATATCAAATCCAGGCAGTTCACTGGATAAGCAGGAGGCTATAGACTCTGGCTTCGGCACTGCCGGCTCGACCGACACACTGCGTTCGGACGGTTTTATCCAGCGCAACAAAGCCGCCATCAAAGTCTGCGGCAACACCGGCTTGCCAATATGATCGTTCATGCCGGCAGCGTAACAATCGTTGCGCTCGCGCTCCTGCACCGCTGCCGTCATGGCAATGATGGGCAAATCGGCAAACCGCGCATCCTGGCGGATCAGCCGGGTCGCTTCGATACCGCTCATCTCCGGCATTTGTAAGTCCATCAGCACCGCGTCGTAACGGTTTTTCCTGACCGCCTCGACCCCTTCCCGGCCGTTGTTAACCACGGTGACGCGCAAGCCGGAGCTTTCCAGATATTCCCGGGCCACCATTTGGTTGACCTCGTTGTCTTCCACCAACAAAATGCGCGCCCCGCGTATCGAAGCCGCCATACCCGCCAGCAGCGGCCGGCTTTTTTCATTGCCCTGCTCGGGGTTGCCGCCCTGCAAACGTGTCAAGGCTTCCAGCAAGGTGGATGGCATCACCGGCTTGACCAAAATATCATCGGGTACCGCATCGCCGGCCGCACTCAATAATTTCTCGCGACTGAAGGCTGTCACCATAATTACCACCGGGGCGCTCCGAATCTCGGTGCGGCGCACCATCTCCCGAATTTCCCGGGTAACCTGGACGCCATCCAGACCGGGCATTTTCCAATCCAGTAACACCAATTCGAAGTCCCGATTAGCGTCGTTGGCCGCGCGCAGCGCTTCCAAAGCTTGCGCCCCTGATGCCGCTTCCTCGACCTGAAACCCCCAGGCCAGCAAAATATCGCGCAACATCTGCCGGGAAATGTCCAAATCGTCGACGATCAACACCCGCATGCTTTGCAGATGGCCGGGAATTTGTCGAGCTTTCTGCTCGGACGGAAACGGCAGCAGCAGCGTAAACTCGAATAGGCTGCCTTCGCCAAGCTGGCTCTGCACGGCTAAATTACCGCCCATCATTTCCACCAGCCGCTTGCTGATGGTCAATCCCAGCCCGGTACCGCCGAAGCGGCGGGTAATCGAACCGTCGGCCTGGGTAAAGGCATGAAACAAATGCTCAAGCTGCTCCGCAGACATGCCAATACCGGTATCACGTACCGAAAAACTCAAGGTGGAGTAGCCGTGGGTTTTTGCCACCTGCGAAACTTTGATATGAATTTCTCCGGCCTCGGTAAATTTCACCGCATTACCCACCAGATTGTTCAATATTTGCCCCAAGCGCAGCGCATCGCCAATCAAGCGCGGCGGCAAAGCGGAATCCAGTTCCAGCACCAGTTCCAGGCCTTTTTCCTCGGCGCGGACGATGAACAGATTCAGCACATTCTCCAGCACATCCTCCAAACTGAACGCTTCGGTCTGCAATTCCATGCGGCCGGCTTCGACCTTGGAATAATCGAGAATGTCGTTGGTAATCCCCAACAAGGCCAGCGATGAGGTGTGGATTTTCCTTAGATAATCGCGCAGCTTGGGCGACAGGTCGCTGTTCAAAGCCAAATCCGACAAACCGATGATCGCGTTCATCGGCGTGCGGATTTCATGACTCATATTTGCCAGAAACATGCCTTTGGAGCGCGAGGCGGCTTCCGCTTCGTCTTTGGCTTGCAATAATTCTTCGGTGCGCTGCGCTACTTCGGCTTCCAGGCGGTCGCGATGCCCGGTCAGGGTTTCATCGCGTAATTGGATCTCGCCCAACATGGTATTAAAGGCCTGCACCAAATCGCCAATCTCGTCTCGGTCGCGCTGCGCCACCCGCAAGGTGTAATTTTTATCCTCGGCGATAAGCCGCGCGGCCGTAGCCAACTCCTCTATCGGCCTGGAAATGATGCGCTGCAAGCGGATTGCCAACAGATAAACCAATATCAGCGCCAGCCCCGCCGCCCCCAAACTCTTGCCCAAATCGACCAGTTGATCGTTCCATTGCGCCGTGAAATCGGCTTGCAACAGCACATAACCGACCAACTCGGTATTTTTGATCACCGGCGTAAATAGCTCGGCGCGCCGGCTCCAGAAGTTGGTGCGCAGTTCGCGGAACGGTCGGCGAAAGTCGCTGGGTACATCAATATTCGCCGTTCCCCGGCTCCACGAAGCGAGTACGCTACCATCGACGGACACCATCCAGGCCGCATACAGCTCCGGCCGGTCTTTCAACGACTCCAGCAGACGAGTGGCTTCGGATTTATCGGCAAACACCAACGCCGCTTGGCCGTTTTCGGCTAACACGTCCGCCAAACTGGACAATTCGTGCAACACGCTGCGATAGCGGCTCACCACTGAGCTGACCACCATCACGGACAGACTGACGAATAGGCATACCGCACAACTAAACATGATGATGGACACCAGTTTGCGCCGTAGGGACCAGTTGGCAAAATTGGGCAACACGCGCATCACACTATCTCCCGTAAACAATGGCGGCAATATTCAACAGTTGGCCGGGTAAATGCAGCCGGGCGTTACGAATCGGTTCCAGATTCACTTCAAATACCACCTTGTTTTCGCGAAACAGCAAGCTGATACCGCCGCCTTTTTCGGCAAAGTCGTCGATGTCGGATAGAGTCAGCACCGGCGCATCGCGCAGCGCTTTTAAGGTCACCACAAAGTGGGATTTCTCGGAGCTGCCGAGAAACAACAGATGGCACGTAGTCAAGTCGGGATCGGTATAGTTATGTTGGACAAACCGCAAGGTGCGTTCGCCGGCCTTGCGCCCGTCCAGGGCTTGCAACTCGCTGTCCAGCACGCTACTTCCGACCACACAGAGCAAAATGTCCGCACCGGGCGGCAATACCTCGGCGGGCCATTCCACGAATTTGGCAAAATTGTATAGATAGGCGGCTTTGATCTGCGCCTCCGACAGACTGGCGGCCGGCAATACCTGCCAGCCAGGCACCAGCAGGCAAACACAGGCGAAAACCCATTTGCGCGCCAGATAGCGTCCGGATTGCGGCGCGAAAAAACGCTTGCTCAGGTAGTTTTTGACAATACCCCGCATCACGCCCCACGCGTAAGCTAAACGTTTCTGTCCGGCCATTTCGGAATGTATGCGAGATCCTTTTTGCATGGGGTTTTGGTTAAGAACCGTCCGGGTAGCTTTACGACGATGTGGTTTGGCGAGAGCCGGCAATCAAGTTTGTGAAAGTAGAAACGCAAACCCCAGCAGTCTTATCAGGGACCGGTTTGCGTTTCTACGCTTGATGTCGAATGATTTAATAGTTTAACCGCCTCTGCCAGGGCAACGGCAAAAACCGTTCAACTCCACGTAGGCATTACCGGCAGTTGAACCGGCCACGCTGCATGCGCCTTCCCAATATGTAGGCCCCACCCAAAGAGTATGCTGCGCGCGTAATTCCTGATCCTGCACCAAGGGCTGCACGGTAAATTTTTCGCTGCGCACCTCGACTTCCCAACCGGAAGGATAGGTACAGCCGGTATTGGGGCTGGTCCATTCGCCCAGTACAGTAACCGTAAATTCGTGCGCCGCCAGCGTGACGGTTTGTCCTTGGGCATCGGTAATCGAGCCGGATTTTTCGACCGACGTGTCACTGCCCTTGAAATCGAACAACATGATTTGCCGGTTGTCATCGAGTTCGATCGCAAACCATTGCCAACCTTGCAGAATGGCTTGGTAGAGTTCGCCGTATTGTCTGTCGAACCAACTATTACCGGTGACTTGAAAAGTCTGGCCGCCGATACTGATAGTGCCGGTGGTCGCCATTTTCGGCCGCGAGTAATAGTAAGTGTAACCGCCGAAACGGTAAGGATGGGGATCCCCGCCGTAATGCAACGCCGGAGGCTGCGTGGATTTCAGTTCCAGATCCAACACATAATCGCCGACTTGAGCGTGCAAGCGGTCATGACCGTCGCCGCCAACCGCGGTGACTTTATTATCGGCGCCGGAAGTCAGGTTGAAGCCGTTGGGAATGCGCTTGGGCAGATGGAATTCGACGAACTCTTCGAATGAAAAACGCTGGCCATTCACGTCGGTCACCGCCGCCTGCACTAGCTGATCGCGAAAAATCACCAAACTGTCGAATGAGAAAAACACGATTTCGAAGCCGAAGCGGCGGCCGTCGTCGGTAAATAAATGCCCGGTCCAATACCACCACTGCACTTGTTCGCTGGGTAAAAAGGCGTCGTCGGCCGGTAATTCGACCGGACCGATCAGCCCACGGCGCGGCAGGAACAAACACGCGAGCACGGTTAATACCAACAATAGCCAAGGCAATAACGGCGGCATCAGCAGGCCGACAATCAATACAATGCCGGCAATAATCCAGGGCAGTTTTTTCCAAAGCTTACGCATGATCGATACTCTTAAGGGGTTGAAAAATCAAAAGCGCCAGCTGAGTTTGCCGTAGATCGAACGCGGCACTTCCACCGCGCTACTCGGCAAGGACAGCGCGGATGAATCTTTATATTCCGGATGGCTGGGCGAGAATAGGTTTTGGGCGATGACGGCAAACTCCACACCATTGTAGGGCTCGTAAGCCAGTCTGGCATCAAAGGTGGTGTAGGCCGGCACGGCCTGACTGGTGGAATGCAAGCGGCCAACATGCCTTAGGGTAAAGTCGAGCTTGATTTTTTCCGGCAAATCCATCTGCCAGCGCAAAGAGCCGCGATGCCGCGGACTCAGACCGGCGATATCCGGATTGAGCGGATCCTGGGGGATTTCCATTTTCAGATGACTGTAATTGCCGCTGAAGCGCATCCAGTCCAACACATGCCATTCGCTGGCAATCTCGATGCCGCGTGTGGTGAAGTCTTGCTGGGCGTTACTCCAAATCAAGGACTGAGTCAGCCCTACCAACTCGCCGCGGCGGAACAACACCAAGTCGGAATAATGATTGCTGAAGGCGGTAATATCGGTGGAGAATTTTTCGGTCCACTGGGTGCGGTAACCAATTTCGGCGGCAAAGATTTTTTCGGCGCGCAGCTTGGGGTCGGGCTGTGCAATAACTTGAATCTGATCGAACGGCGCCGGCAAACCGGTCGGTACGCCACCCAGCCCCACATTGGCCTGCGCTTCGCCGCGCGCCGGCGTGCGCGATGCCCTGGAAACCGAGGCCCACAGCGAATGCACCTGATCCGGCGTCCACATCAAACGGGCGTTGGGCTGCACTTGCGTGTTACCGAAATGGCTTTCTTCCAACTTGGTACCCAGCGTCAAGCGCAAGGTGTTGTCGATCAAAGTGATGTCGTCCTGCACGAACACGCTGCCGTTGTGGTAACCCAAGCTGTTGGGCGTAAAGGCGATGGCCGAGGTATTGACCGTGGTACTGTGAATGAATCGGTAACTGGCACCCCACATCAAATCGTGGTCGGCATTGGGATGCAGGCGATGCTGAAAGTCGATGTCCACCATATCTTGACTGTCGGACAACGCTGCGGCGCTGAAAGCAACCCGGTCATAATAGCCTTGCAGCATGAATTCAGAACCGTCGCTGAAATTGCCTTCCCAACGCGCCAGCAGGTTGGCGCCGTCGGCATGGTCGTCGAAATTGAATTCGCGGTTGAACGGCGGCAAAACCGTTTGCGGCACCACGGTATTGCCTATGGTCTTGCGGTAAACATCCCCTTGTACCGTGTAGCGGCTGTCGTTGGAGATCCGATCATCGATACGAAAACCGCCCTGCACCGAGCGCCAGTCGTCGTGCAGCCTGTCTCCGGAAGCGTTAACAAAAGTATCGCGTTCAAAGGTTTTGGCATACACCCGGTAACTGCCGTCGTCGCCAATACGGCCACCGTGCCGGTAACCGGCGAAGCCGCGCTCCTGGTTGCCGCCACCGGCCACGAACAAATTGCCTTGGGTGTCCTTGGCTTTCTTGGTGATGATATTGATCACACCGTTTACCGCGTTGGCGCCCCACATCACCGCGCCCGGTCCGCGTATTACCTCGATACGCTCGATGTCTTCCATCAAGGTATCCTGTAAATCCCAAAACACCCCGGAAAATAACGGCGTATAAACGCTGCGGCCGTCCATCAGTACCAGCAACTTATTGGCGTAACGGCCATTGAAACCGCGCGCGGTAACCGCCCAGACACTGGCGTTGATTTGCGCTACCTCAAGGCCGGGCGCCAGGCGAAGTGCATCGGGAATACTGGTGGCGCCTGAGCGGCGAATGTCTTCCTGACTGATCACGAACGCCGCTGCGGCGGTATCGGATACGGTCTGCGACTTTCTGGAAGCCGACGACACTTCCATTTGCATGAGTTCGTTGATGGAAAAATCTTCGATATCCGGAGCGTTGTCGGCCACCGCGCTCCCGAGAATATTCACGTTAAGCGCCATACCGAACAGAAACAGGTTTAATCGATTCGTCGCTTGTATTTGATACCGGCCATTCAGCCATATCGTTGATTTCATTTTTTTATTATCTTGAGGTGACAACCATTTTGACGCGGGGGGCCGTCGGCTATCCATTCAGCGATGCCCGCTCCGGCAAACCGTTTACAAGATAGTCGCTAAATGCCGATAAGGCATCCGTAATACGCCAACATCGACAAATTCATTGCGTTTTTTGAGGGCTATCACATTTCATGCGGCAAAATTGCGCGCCAGCGACAAGTAATCGGCTCGGCGCTAAGGCAGCGCTGATGGCAGCCGATCCGTAAAAGTGAGTAGTAATCCTTACCGGACTATGGAAGTACCCTTGATTTGCACATAGACGGCCATGCCGGGCCGCACATTTAACAACATCGCCGATTTTTGGGTGATATGCGCCAGCAGCACCTCCTCGCCTACCGCCAGTTGCACCACGGTTTGGCCCTGGCCCATTGCGCTGAGCGCCAGCACACTGGCTGGCAGAATATTCAGGATGCTGGACGCTTCCGGCGGTTGTAGGGTAATACTAACGTCGCGGGCGTAAATTCTGATCCGGACCGGGCTGCCGACCGGCATATCCAAATACGGCAAACTCAGACTGCCTCCGGCGAATTCGGCATGGCTGAGATGATACTCGGCTTCGTGGCTGACCAACTTGCCCTGCCAGACGCTGGCCGCTTGCCGATCCAGGGCCATGGGTCCATCCAGCCGAGTCAGGGTTTCCGCCAGCGGCCCGCACGCTACTACTTTGCCGGCTGCCAGCACCAGCAGGTGGTCTGCGAGTTGATTGACCTCCTGTAAGGAGTGGGTGACATACAGAATCGGGATTTGCAGATTCTGATGCAAGCCGGTCAGGTAAGGCAGGATGTCCTGCTTGCGTTGCTCATCCAGCGCGGCCAGCGGCTCGTCCATCAACAACACATCCGGACTGGCGGCCAAGGCCCTGGCTATCGCCACCCGTTGCCGTTCGCCGCCGGATAAACGGGCCGGCAAGCGCGCCAGCAACGGCCCTATCGCCAATAATTCAATCGCTTGCTCCAGGGAAAACAGCCTATCTTTGGTTCGCAAACGCCGCACCGCATAATCCAGATTGCCGCGCACCGAAAGATGCGGAAACAGGTTGGCCTCTTGAAACACGTAAGCCAAATTGCGGCGATGCGTGGGCAGGAAAAAATCGTGTTCGCTGTCTTGCCAAAGCGTTGCACCGATTTTCAAAAAGCCTTGCGTTGGCCGTTCCAAACCGGCGATACAACGCAGCAAGGTGGTCTTGCCGGAACCAGAATGTCCGAAAAGCACCGTCACGCCGCTGGCGGGTAGGTTTAAATCGACATCCAAAGCAAATTGGTCGTAAGCCAAGCGCAGGCGCGCCTGAATGCTGGGCACTGGGGACATAATCATTTCAAGGATTGCGTCAGCGTTTGGGTTTGTTGGCTGCTGTAAAGCAGCAGTAACACCAAGAAAGAAAAGATCAGCAAGCCGCCGGCCAGCCAATGTGCCTGGCCGTATTCCAAGGCTTCGACATGATTGTAAATTTGCACGGATACCACGCGGGTCTTGTCGGGAATATTGCCGCCCACCATCAATACCACGCCGAATTCGCCGACGGTATGGGTAAAACCCAGCACCCCGGCAGTTAAAAATCCTGGTTTCGCCAAAGGCAGCGCCACGCTAAAAAATCGATCCAGCGGCCCGGCGCCCAAAGTCGCGGCGGCTTCCAGCGGCGCATCGCCCATTGCCACGAAGGCGTTCTGCAATGGTTGCACCACAAACGGCAACGAATACAACACCGACGCCACCACCAAACCACCAAAGCTGAACGGTAAAGTGCCGATACCCAGCCATTGGGTGAATTTTCCCACCAGCCCGGCCGGCCCCATCAACACCAATAAATAAAAACCCAATACCGTCGGCGGCAACACCAACGGCAATGCCACCACGCTATTAATGACGCCTTTCCAGCGCGAGCGGCTGCGCGCCAACTTCCAGGCCAGCGGCGTGCCCAATAACAGCAAGAGTAAGGTAGCCAGACTGGCCACGCGAAAGGTCAAAAACAAGGTGTCGAGATCGGCGGCGTTTAGCATGCAAGGCTTGGTCTGAGTGACGGGGAGTCGCTACTAGGCGACGCATCTGCGGTCTATTTTCGCTAATCGGACTGGTAGAACGCCAGCAAAATACACATTGGCTTTTAGAAAAACTGCAGGTACGACGGGTATCGGCAAAATAGGCCGGACTTTCAATCAAACCCTATTGATCACGGGTATGCTGTCGGACTGAGCTTGTCGAATCCTTGGCTGTTGCGCCCGTCGACAGGCTCAGTACCCTCAGGAAGATAAAGGCGACGCTAACAACCAGGGCTTACTTTCCAATAATCTGTAAACGGTTTTCCAGCTTGGCCGCCACCAAGGCATCGTAATGCCGTTGCAGCATCGAATCGGTTGGCCGCGGAAATAAGGTTGCCTCAATCTCGCTTTGCAATTGCGTCAAAAAATGCCGTTTGAGAACCGAATCCTCGGGCAGTCCCGGCACTGAACCACTGACATCGCCTACTGCTTTACTAGAGCCGCTGGATTTACCCGACTTTGTATAAGCCGACAGCATGTAACCCAAGGGCGCGAATGCGCAGGCAGCCACAATCAACATAATCAAACCAACCCATATCACTTCACTCATCTCATCACCTTAATGACATTGCCAAAAAATCGGCGACAGACTTTGGCATGCACCTGCCGCCCTCTTGAAAATCCCAGTGGTTTTCAATTGACCCGCAGCAATATCAATGCCATGGAACGCTATGCCCGCAAGCCTGGAAACACAAGGACTTTCAGGGGTGTGTCACAGTTTGTGTGTATTGTTTTGAGACAGGAATGCAACAAGATTGCAACATTCAGAAAAAATTGTCAGCGATACAATTGCGGAAGTTTTCGTGGGGGCGATACCTTTCCCAGTAGCCGGCCTTTCTGATAAGGCAAAACATCCCGCTAGTACGTTAATGTTTTTCCTTTCGTACTTCACGCATTGCCAGTGCCTCGGCAAATCGGCATGCAAACCCAATACGCACGCCCATTCTGACTCAAGCCTTACCGCTTGTTGTTGAAACCTGATCAACGTCCGAAACCCTTGATTCAGACGAACCAGCCAGCAAATCCTTGACTAAAGCATTAGGGAAACGCCGGCTCGGTGTGATGGCATAAAAACGCTCGCGAATATCCGCGATACGGTAGCGTTCCACCAACAGGCCTTGGCGCAATTCATCCAAAACAACAACCGGCGGCACCAGAGTCAAATGGCCGGATTCGCGGGCCAGCAAGCGCAACATCGCCATGTCATCCACTTCGGCCACCACAATGGGCCTCACACCGGCTTGTTCCAGCAAAAAATCGAACGCAGCCCTAATTTCGCTTTCAATGCTCGGTAACAGCAGTGGTCTGCCATGCAGATCCTGCGGAAATTGAAACGGCAGATTGTCGGCGCTGGGTTTACCGACCAGGCTGACCGGCTGTTCGTCCAACAAATGGCAGTGCCAGTTGGTTTGCGCATCGCGTGGTACCGGCCGGTTGGATAACACTAAATCGATGGTGTGGGTGTGCATTTGTGCCAGCAATTCGCGCAGGCCACCAGAATGCAACACCAGTTCGACATCGCTGCGCTGGACTAAGGAGCGGACCAGCTCCAGCTGAAAATTACGCGACAGCGTAGACACCGCACCAATCCGCAATAACTGCCGTTCGCCAGCCGAACGGCCATGCATCAAGCTGATCAATTCATCCCCGGCGCGAAAGATGGCGTTGGCGTAATCCAAGGCAATCCGCCCGGCTTCGGTTAATTGCAAGCGTTTGCCTTCGCGCTCGAACAACTTTTGCCCAAACGACTCTTCGAGCTGACGCAATTGAATACTCAGCGCCGACTGCGACACATGCAAGCGCTCAGCTGCCCGCGTCAGATTGTTTTCGTTGGCGATCATCCAGAAATAACGCAGATGGTGATAGTTCAGCGAGGCCATTTATACATTAATAAAAAAGAACATTTAGATTAAATACATATATTGGATGAATTAATAGCCGATTGCTAGCATGACCTTACTCTTAACACTTCGGAGATTCTCATGAACCGCACTATCCGCTGGGCAATCTTAGGTATCGAACAACGTAACAACACTACATTGTTAATTAGACAGGAGTTGCTGCCATGACATCGTTGATCAGTTACTTGGCGGTTTCGACTCCGCTGCTGTTGTTTCTATCCGGCACCCCGTCCTCTGCCTGGGCGACGCGCCACCCGCAGCAAATGGGCAAACTGTGCGGGACTTTATCCATCATGGCGGTGCTGACAGCCGGACTTTCCGGCGTCGGCATTTTTTCTCAGGCCTCATTGCCGGCTAGTGTCGCAGATAACGGCTTATACATCGACAGACTCTCGGTCATGATGCTGATGCTGGTGGCGTTCATCGGGGCCGTGGTCATCCGCTATTCACGTCATTACCTGGATGGCGATCCTGGCCAGGGCCGGTTTTTCAAGTGGCTGGCCTGGACTATCGCGGCAGTGATGACCTTAGTCATCGCCGGCCATTTCATACTCTTTGTGCTGGCCTGGATTCTCACCAGCCTGTGTTTGCACAAATTGTTGTTGTTTTATCCGGAACGCCAGGGGGCTCGTATCGCCGCGCGCAAGAAGTTTATCTTCAGCCGCTTAGGCGATGGCGCGCTGATTTTGGCAGGGATTTGGCTGTATCAAGTCTTCGGTACGCTTGAATTCAAAGACTTGTTCGCACTTGCAGACCAACCGGTTGCGGACACCGGCTTATTGAACGCCGCCGCCTTTGCGCTGGTGATTGGCGCGATCATCAAATCGGCGCAGTTTCCATTTCACAGTTGGCTGCCGGAGGTAATGGAAACCCCAACGCCGGTATCGGCGCTGATGCACGCCGGCATCATCAACGCCGGCGGTTTTCTGGTAATCCGCATGAGCCACATCTTGGTCCAGGCGCCCGCCGCGCTGCACCTGCTGGCAGTCATCGGCACCATTACCGCGCTTTTTGGTTCATTGGTGATGCTGACCCAAACCAGTATCAAAAAATCGCTGGCCTTTTCCACCGTCGGCCAGATGGGTTTCATGATGCTGCAATGCGGACTCGGCGCATTTTCCTCGGCGATGCTGCACATCGTCGCCCACGCCTTGTACAAGGCCCACGCCTTTTTATCCAGCGGCAGCGTGGTGGACATTGCCAGGGCCGCCTGGGCGCCGGCACCTCGTGACCATCGCCATCCGGGCGAACTGTTACTAGCATTCATCGCGGCCTTGGCGTTGACGGTTGGCAGTGCCGGCTTGTTCGATCTGACCTTTAGGGAAGAACCCGGCATTGTGCTGTTGGGTGCCATCTTGCAAATGGCTTTGACCTATTTGCTTTGGAATGCCTTGGCCCATCAAACCGGCCCCGCGCAAATCGGCAAAGCGCTGATGGTTGCCGCTGGTGTAAGCCTACTGTATTTCGCCCTGCAAACCGGTTTCTTGCACTTACTGCGCGCTGACATTGCCGGCCAGATGCCGATAGACAGCCTGTTCGATAGTGTATTGCTAACCATCGTCCTGGCAGGCTTTTTTACCATTTTGATGTTACAGATTCAGTACCCCGGCCCGGCGGCGGCCAAGGTTTGGCAAGCAGCCTACGTGCATATCTACAACGGCTTTTACATCAGTACCCTGGCCAACCGCATGATTCAGCGGTATGGGTCAAAATCCGTCAGTCTTAGCCATCGTCACTCTGGAGGAATGCAGCCATGAACTCAGCCGTATTGTCACTTAAAACACCGCACGCATTCGATGATGCCGAGATAGCTGGCGTTGCCGATGGCACGAATCCCTACCAGAACCCGGATATACTTGCCGCCGTTGAAAGCGCCTGCGCCCGCATCGCCCCGTTGTGGCCGTTGCAACAGTTCGTCGCGGTCAATCCGTTTCTGGGGCTAACTGAGCGCGGCTTTGCTGATGCTTGTAAATTCAGCGCACGGATGGGCCAAGGCGAGATGCTGATGCCGGCGAGTTTCTACGCCGACCAATACCGGCTGGGCTACATTCAAGAGGCGGACATCAGCCAGGCATTGCAATTAACCGGCAGCAAATTGTCCCTTAAGCAATGCCTACTCGACTTGCAGGATTTGCCTAACCAGGATACCGCTTTGCC
The DNA here is from genome assembly GCF_014850975.1 of Methylomonas fluvii. GTDB lineage: Bacteria > Pseudomonadota > Gammaproteobacteria > Methylococcales > Methylomonadaceae > Methylomonas > Methylomonas fluvii. The sequence goes on from NZ_JACXST010000002.1 coordinate 1,635,272, forward strand.
AGGCAATCCCTGCTACACGCTGGCGGAGCATCTCGATGCCCTGCGCGGCACTCAATGGTCGCTATTGATTACCGACGAGATTTCCAAATGGTGCGCGGCTTACTTCGATCAAGGCCAGTCAGCATGGCGCATGCCCTGGCGGGGGCTGCCACTTTATACCGCGTGGCGCCGGGCGGCGGCCTTTGATCGCACGCCGGAATTGGCGGGCCTGTCATCGTTTCGGCAGACGATCAGCGCCTTACCGGAACAAGCCAGCGTAGCCGTCTCACAAATCCTGACCGCGATGGGTTTGCCCGGTGACAGACTGGACGACGTCTGTCATCGGCAATTGCTAACGGTCGCCGGCTGGAGCGCTTGGGTGCGTTACCAACACTGGCAAACCAGCCTGGAACAAAGCCAAGAGGCGTTGCTGCAACTCCTGGCCATACGCCTGAGCTATGACTATGCGCTGTTGTCTGCGCTGGCAAGCCCTCAGGAAATACAGACCTGGCGGAGCCAATGGCAAGACTCGCCGCAATCAAGTACCCATGCCAACTTAGCGCTTGAAGTACGCCATGTTATGCAATGGGCTTACGAATTGGCCAAACAGCGGCCGCTGTTCGACAAACTCGCTTCCGGGATTGCAGCCACAAGTGCCGGTCATGCCGACCGGAAAAACCTGCAGGCGGTATTTTGTATCGACGTGCGTTCGGAGATTTATCGGCGTTCCCTGGAGATGCAATCCAATACCATCGAGACCTTGGGCTTTGCCGGCTTCTTCGGTTTCCCCATCGAATACATCGCGCTGGGGCATCATCACGGCCAGCCGCAATGTCCGGTACTACTGAAGCCTGCATTCCGGATTCGGGAAAGCGTCATCCATGCCGATGTCGGCGAACTACGCGACATCTTGGAAAAACGCTGGCTGCGCAAGCGTTTAAACAGGCTTTGGAAGGGCTTTAAAAATTCCGCAGTGTCTTGCTTCTCCTACGTGGAAATTTCCGGTCTGAGCTTCGCCGGCAAATTGCTCAGCGACAGCCTGGGTTTGACCCGGCCGGTGGTGAAACCAGGTATCGCCGGACTGGACAAAGCCATCGTCCACCGCATCGGCCCGGTCATTACCCGTCAGCGCGGCCGTCTGATTGCCAAGGGACCGGTGGTCGAAACCGGCATTGCTTTGGGTGACCGCGTCGAACTGGCGCGCAAAGCCTTGCTGGGCATGAGTCTGACCGACGGTTTTGCCCGGCTGGTGTTGTTGTGCGGACACGGCAGTACCACCGTCAACAATCCGTATGCCGCCGGTCTCGATTGTGGCGCCTGCGGGGGCATAGCGGCGAAGCCAATGCCCGGGTCGCGGCAGCGGTGTTGAATGATCGCGAGGTCCGTGCCGGCCTGGCCGCGCAGGGATTAACTATCCCGAAAGACACCTGGTTTGTCCCCGGTTTACACGACACAACCACGGATGAGGTGCGGCTGTTCGACCTTGACCAGATCCCGCATTGCTTCAGCGAAGACCTGTTGCTGTTACAGCGCTGGCTAAATCAAGCCTCACAGCTGACGCGCCAGGAGCGCGCGCCGGGTTTGGGATTAGCCGGCCACGATGCCGCTACGCTGCTGAAAGCCATTACCCAGCGCAGCCGGGATTGGTCGCAGATTCGTCCGGAATGGGGCTTGGCGGGAAATACGGCCTTTATTGCCGCACCGAGACAACGCACGTATCACTTTGAGTTGAACGGCCGGGTATTTCTACACAATTACGATTACCGGCAAGACGCGGATACTGCGATTTTGAGTCTGATCATGAGCGCGCCGATGGTGGTGGCCAGTTGGATTAACCTGCAGTACTACGCATCGACCGTGGATAACCGCCGCTTCGGCAGCGGTAACAAGGCCTTGCACAACGTGGTCGGCACGATCGGCATTCTGGAAGGCAACGGCGGCGACTTGCGCAGCGGTTTACCTTGGCAATCGTTACATGACGGTAAAACCCTGCGCCACGAGCCGGTGCGTTTGACCGTGGTTATCGAGGCACCGGCCGAGATGATTGAGCAAGTGTTGGCAAACCACGCCGAGGTTAGGCAATTGGTGGACAACCACTGGCTGCACCTGACACGCATCGACCCATTGGACAACCGCTGCTATCGCTATCTAAAACCGCAGCATTGGCAAGCCGTCACCGATTTTGGCAAGGAGATTTAATATGAACGGGCAAGCAAACAAACCCTTAAACCAGGCACACGCCGCGACGGACCATCTGGACTTACTGGAAGCCGAGGCGCTATTCATCCTGCGCGAGGTAATTGCCGAATGTCGGAATCCGGTGCTGCTGTTTTCCGGCGGCAAGGATTCGGCAGTGCTATTACATCTGGCTTACAAGGCCTTTCATCCCGGGCGCATCGGCTGTGCGCTGCTGCACATCGATACCGGCCATAACTATAACGAGGTGATCGGCTACCGCGACCGCATGGCGGCGCGTTATGACTGCCAACTGTATGTGCGCGGCGTCGAGGATTCGATCCGCAAAGGCTCGGTACGGTTGCGGCATCCTTTGGAATCGCGCAATGCCTACCAATCGGTGACCTTGATGGAAGCGATCGCCGAGTTTGGCTTCGATGCCTGTCTGGGTGGCGCCCGACGTGACGAAGAGAAAGCGAGGGCCAAGGAGCGTATCGTCAGCGTGCGCGACGAATTCGGCCAATGGGAGCCCAAAAATCAGCGCCCGGAGCTTTGGTCTTTGTACAACACCCGCGTGGCGCTGGGCGACCATCTGCGGGTGTTCCCGATCTCGAATTGGACCGAACTGGACGTCTGGCAATACATCCAGCGCGAGGACATCGAACTGCCGGCGCTGTATTTCGCCCATGCCCGGCAAGTCGTGCGGCGTGGCGACATTCTGGTGCCGGTGACGCATCTGACACCCGCCCAAGCCGGCGATACCGTGGAAACCATCAGTTGCCGTTTTCGCACGGTCGGCGATATTTCCTGCACCGCGCCGGTGGCATCGTCAGCCAATAACGTCGCCGACATTATCGCCGAAACCGCGCAATGCCTGCTGACCGAACGCGGCGCCACCCGCCTGGACGACCGCGCTTCCGAAGCGGCCATGGAACAACGTAAAAAAGAGGGGTATTTCTGATGAACGCACTGAGCTATGTGGCACTTGAAAGCCAATTTGACGAAGCGGAGCAAGCCGCTAATTCCGGGCTGCTGCGCTTTATCACCGCCGGCAGCGTGGATGATGGCAAGAGCACGCTGATCGGTCGCTTGTTGTACGACACCGGCAACGTTGCCGCCGATCAATTGGCATCGATTCAAGCTACTTCCCAAAAACGTGGGCTGGCGGCCATCGATTGGTCGCTGTTGACCGATGGCCTGATTGCTGAGCGGGAACAAGGCATTACGATTGATGTGGCCTACCGCTATTTCGCCACCGCGCGGCGGAAATTCATCATTGGTGATGCGCCCGGCCACGAGCAATATACCCGCAACATGGTCACCGCCGCTTCCAGCGCCGATTCGGCCATTTTACTGGTCGACGCCAGGAAATGCGTCACCACCCAGACCCGCCGCCATGCCTATCTGGCGCATTTACTGGGTATCCGCGAGTTAGTGCTGGCAGTGAACAAGATGGATTTGGTGGATTGGCAGCCTGATGTTTACCAAGGCATCGTGGATACCTTCAACGCCTTCGTCAGTGCCTTGGGTCGTCATCATGTGCAAGCCATTCCGCTATCGGCATTAAACGGCACCAACGTGGCGACACGCGCGGAGGCGATTCCTTGGTATAACGGCCCCAGTTTACTGGAATACCTGGAAGCCGTGCCGGCCCGGCGCGATGCCGAGCAGGCCCCGCTAAGGCTGCCGGTGCAACGGGTGGTGCGGGTAATGCTGGGCAATGCCGCCAACGGTGCGAGCAACACGGAGTTTCGCGGTTATCAAGGCACACTGGCTTCGGGACAACTGGAAATTGGCGATGAAGTGGCGGTGTGGCCGAGCGGCCAGCGGGCACGCGTCACACGCTTGAATGTGGCCGAACAGGCATTGGCCGTGGCCAGCGCAGACCGTGCGGTGGTGGTGTCGCTGGATAGTGAAATCGATATTTCGCGCGGCGATATGCTGTCTAGCCCCGTGCAGCCGCCGCAGGTTGTGAAGACACTTACTGCCGATATTTGCTGGCTGTCCGAGCAGCCACTGCAAGCGCGGAGCAACTACCTGATTAAACATACCACCCGCACCGTGAATGTGTTTTTCGAGGAGCTGAGTTACCGGGTTGACGTCAACACGCTGGAACACCAAGCCACCCCAGAAACGGCGGTCATGAACGACATCCTGCGAGTTAAACTGAAATTGCAGCAGCCGCTGTTGGTCGATGCGTATGTCGATAATCGCACCACCGGCAGTTTCATCGTCATCGATCCGCTGTCTTTGCACACGGTAGCGGCTGGCGTGATTATTTAATGCGATAGGGTCTAAAAACAGGAATCCCCCGAATGAATTGGAACGAATATATGCAATTGCTGGCCGGCTTGATTTCGGTAGTCAATCCGATCAGTGCCATGCCGATTTTTCTGTCGTTGACGGCGACCAAATCAGCGGAGCAACGCCGGCAGACAGCAATAAGCACCGCATTTGCCGTGGCGATGGTGTTGTTCACTTCGCTGTTGGCTGGCGAACCTATCCTGAATTTCTTTGGTATCGGCTTGCCGGCCTTTCGGGTCGCGGGGGGACTGTTGCTGCTGTTGATGGGCATATCGATGCTGCGGGTCAGCGATGATCGTTCTCGGCACACGCCGGAAGAAGATGCCGAATCGCACGAAAAATCCTCGGTCGCGGTGGTGCCCTTGGCGATTCCGTTGTTGGCGGGGCCTGGCGCCATCAGCACCACTATCGTCTACGCCCATCGCGATTTGTCCTTGGCGCATTATTTGTTGTTCAGCGGTGTGATCGTATCGGTCAGTGTCATCGTGCTGCTCATCCTGCTGCTGGCACCGCGCATTATCGCCGTGATGGGACAAACCGGCATGAACGTGGTGACGCGAGTGATGGGCTTGTTATTGACCTCCACTGCCGTCGAATTTATCGCCGGCGGCATCACGGAGCTATTTCCCGTTTTGGCGGGAGGCTAAGGATGCCGCTAAAAATAAGGTCCCGAAGCGTCTTGCCCGCCACACTGTTCCTGCTCGACTTGCATGGATGCAGGCACAATTGCCGAAAGCTCAGGCTAAGCGTGAACGGTTTGGACCGAAGGATGGCCGGATTTCCCCGCACATCCTTCGACAGGCTATCTCACGGCGAACGGTTTTTAAGGGCCGGGTTAATAGATTTATCCGGAGCCTGAAAACCACCTCGAGATTAAAACCGGTATTCCACCCCACCGAATACCGAGCGGGTCGCGCCGGGATTGAACTGGTCCAAATCGGCACCATTCGCATTGCCTAGAACCCACACCGACGATGCATAATGTTCGTCGGTTAAATTTCGGCCATCGACGAACAATTTCCAATGTTTGCCGTCGTCCCACCCCATGCGCGCACCCAACAGTGCGTAAGGCTTGGCGGCCAGGGTGTTGGCGAAGTCCGCATAATTGGAACTGACGATGCGGGCATTGGGACCAATATAAAAGCCGCTGGGATGCTGGTACAGCGCTTCGACGAAAGCATTGTGTTCGGGAATGCCGGGCAAGCGGTTATTGCGCAGCGCAGGGTCGCTGTCGAACGTAAAGTCATTCCAGGTGTAGTTGCCGCTGAGCCGCAAATTATCGCCGGATGCCGCCAGATTTAGCGGCAAAGTGGTTTCCAAGCCGAGTTCGACACCACGATGTAGCGTCGTGCTATCGGCGTTGGTGGAGGAAAAGGCCGTTGGATTTCTGGGATTGGAAACAATCAAGTACTCGTTGTTAACCCAGGACTGATAAAAAGCCAAATCCCATTTCAAGCGCTGGGCTTGCCCGCGCGTACCGATTTCCACGGTGCTGGCGGTTTGCAAATTTCGTTTGGGTTGGAGATAAATGTTGGCAAGATCGGCCATTTTTGGCGGTTCGGCGCTGCGGCTGACATTGCCGTAAATCTGCGCTTCGTTGGTGGCTTGCCAGGTAAAGCCCAGCTTGGGGTTAGCCGTGAAGAAATCTTGATTGGCTTGGTTGCTGGGTCTGGCGGCACTAGCCACATATCCTTCGTACCGTTCGTAATTCACATCGCGATAATTCAATTGAATGCCGGCAATCAAGGTAAACCTGTCTGTCAAACTCAATTGATCTTCCATAAACGCTTCGACATTCAGCCAGCGGTCGCGCTCCGCCGTCAACAACGGCCCAAGCTGCCTGCCGACGATGCCGTAGTTTTTATCGTTGATAAATTGCCATTGGGTCAGACCGCCCCAAACTACCCGGTTATTTAAACCCAATAACTGGCCGTTGATCTCATGCCGCCAGTTAAAGCCGACATCCTGCCACTGGTCGTGATTGCCGCTATCGGTATAGTCGTAACGATAGTTATTGATTGAGTAATAACTGCCCACCTCAAAGCGGTCGCCGCCATGCAATTTTACCGAATGCTTTAGATCGAAGCGGTAAGATGAAAAGCCATTCGGCAAGGACCAATCGTTGGGGTTTTGTTGCGGATTTTGGTCGATTTGTCGCTTGCTCAGCGTTGCCGGCCACAAGAAATTATGGTTTTGCGCATCGAAATACAAACGGGTTTCGTGATTTTCATTCCAGCGGTAGCCGACATTGCCATGGCCTAAAAACTGTTCTTGATGATTGTTTTCCCGAGTAGTATCGGTATTCACATAGGAAAATGTGCCGAAAACATCCAATCCGTTTTCAAACGCTTTACCGCCGCTGAAATACGGGCGGTAATAATCGTTGGTGCCGCCGACGATGCCGATTTTCAACCCATTGGCGGTGTACCCGGTCGGCGTGATGTAATTGATAGCGCCGCCTAGATTGCTGCCGCCGTATTCCAAGGCATTCGCGCCTCGATAGACTTCGATATGCTCGATAGCATAAAGATTGAGCGCCTCGACATCGAAAGTCCCGTTGGCGTGAGTAAACGGCATGCCGTTGCGCAGAAATTTTATACCTCGAATCGGCGAAATATCCGAATTGCCGTCCGAACCGCGGATGGAGATGCGCGATCCACCGGTCGCGCCGGCGCTAATATCGCCCACATAAACGCCCGGCGCGGTCGCCAAGGCATCGCTGACCGACAAGGGTGCGCCTTCTTCGATCCGCCTGCCGTCGATCACCGACGTACCGCCCGCCACGCGATTCAGTTTGATTTGCGATTCTTGCATCGATGGTGTCGTCAGGCTAAGGCTTTCGCTTGCTAAGGCTTTACCCGTCACCGTCATAGTCGGCAAGGTGGTCGTACCGGCGGCGGACTGCGGTTCCACCGCCGCCTTTTCCAAGGTGACGGTCTTGCCGTTGCTGAACCGGTACTGCAGCCCGGAACCGCGCAGCAAGTTCCGCAAAGCCTGTTCCGGCGTATAACGGCCGATTAATTCCGGCGCGGTGATGCGCTCGGCAATGTCGCCTTCATACAGCACTTGCAAGCCGGTGAGCGCGGAAAAGCGCGTCAACGCGGAGGACAGCGCTTGGGAGCGAATATCAAAGGTTTGCGCGGTTTGCTCAGCGGCTATGGTCACAGCAGAAGTCAACAGGCCGGCAGTAAGCGCTGCGTAGAATGAGCGCCGGCAATCGGGTGCGGGATATTTCATGCGTCTATCTCCTTCGTCGATGAATGGTGTTACCGACAAAGACGACGCGGGTTCGGGCTTACCCTTAGTGGCGAGAAAAATATTTTTATACGCGTTGGCTCATGGCGCAAGGCGCGCCCATCTATTACGTCAATACAACAACACCCAATCGCCCGGCATCCGCAAGGCCCTGGCTTGAAGCGTGGTGGTCAACGCGGCCAGCACGGCATCGGGGTCGGCGTTGTTGAAGACACCGTTCACCACCCGTTCGGCCAACTGTGGATTGACTGCGACAATCCGACCTCGCCGATAGCGGTTAACTTCCTCCAGAACTTGCGTCAAAGGCTGGCGGTGAAACACGGTTTGGCGTCGCCGCCAGGCCAGTGCATCGTCGTTATCGAGCCGGGCAACGGCTTGCAGCCGGCCTTGACGATACTCGGTTTGCTCGGCCGCGTGCACCAAAGCCTTGGCACTATCGGCGCCGACCTCCACAATGCCCTCGCTGACGAGGACGCGCAGCTCGTCGGCTTGTTTGCGAACGCTGTAGGCGGTACCCACCGCACGCGCGGTTGCATGGCCGCCGTCGACGACGAATGGCCGTTGCTTATTGGGCGCGACTTCGAAATAGGCTTCGCCGCGCAGCAATTCGATCTCCCGCAAGTTGTCGCTGTAACGGACCGCTAATGCCGTATCGGTATTCAAGGTCAGCCGCGAGCCGTCGGCCAATTCAACGCTGAGTTGCTGGCCGGCTGCGGTATGGTAATCGCTATGCCAGTTTTGCCAGTGCTCCGGTATGCGCCAGCCGACCACCAGCAACAACAGCCCCAGACAGACCGACGCAAACCGGAGCAGGTTTCGGCCGCGAGCCGACGGTTGCAAACGACCCTCACCCAGCGCCCTTCCGGTGGCAAAGGTTTCGGTTTTAAATTGGGCGGCATCCGCTTGCAAGCGCTGCTGTACCCGCTCCGCCGGTTGTTTCAGTAAGGCCCATAGCTTGAGCGATTGGTCGTAGGCTGCGGCGTGCCGGGGATCAGCGTGATACCAAATTTCAAATTGGCGACGCGCTTCGTCGCTGACGTCATCCGCGTGCAAGCGGGCAAACCAGGCGAGTGCCTGGTCAGAAAGCGAATCGGAAGACGCGGATTGGAGCTTATCGGACATGGTTAGCTGAGCGAAGCGGTGAGCCGAGACGGGCATGATGCCACGATTTCAGAACAGAGTTAATTTGCATGATACGAGCCAAGGGAAGCATCAAAGGAAATCGATGCGGTCTTTGAAATGCTTCAAGGCTTTATGCATGTGACTTTCCACGGTGCGCGCCGATATACCCAGCTCGACGGCGATTTCTGAATAACGCTTGCCTTCCACTCGGCACAACAAAAACACCTTGCGGCATTGCGGCGGCAATTCGTAGATGAGTGTTTCGAACAATTCCATTTGTTGTTGCCCCTCCAGCGTACTGTCCGGTTGCGGTTGGCCGCAAGCAATGTCCTCGCCCACCAAACCGCCGTCGCGTCGTTCGTGCCGAGCCCGACTGCGCAAATGATCCAAAGCAAGATTGTCGGCGACGCGAAACACAAACGCCCGCTGATTGGCGATCTCGTCGGCAGCGGAATAGTGGGCGATTCGTAAATAGGTTTCTTGAATCAAATCCGCCGCGGTTTCGGCACAATTGACCTTATGCGTCAAAAATTGCTGGAGTTCCTTCTGGTAGCGCAGAAAACTGGCAAGTAAATCGGAATCGGTGATTGCACGCATGAAAACAAAGCCGGAAATGAAACGTCTTCTGCCGATGCAATTTTTAAGCCTCTAACCTCGTAAACCAGTGGCATCAAGGGATTGCGCCATCAGTTGAGGGCATTGAAGGCAAAAATCCTGGACGCTCAGCGCAAAAACTGCGGCATATGACACACTTTCAACCTCGTGCTTCCAGCTTCAACTCGCGACTGGCCCAACGGCAAATTCATACGCCAAGCATCGACCCACCGTTAAGCCCTAGTGGTTATCAGCAGCTAAAAACCAGTCGGTTTCAGCACTTGCGCCTTTGCTGGGCAGTGGCTTTTTGCCGCCAACGAATCACCCCCGTCACAAACAACACCGGGCAAGCCAAGCCGGTGATGAACACCAAAATCCGCCCGGTCATGCCGAAGGCCTGGCCGGAATGCAAAGGCCATTGCCAGTGCGTGAAGACTTCGCCGGCCGTGGCTGCCGGCAGACTGGGATCGTCCAAGTCCAGAATCTTGCCGCTGTAGCGGTCTATCACCGTGCAACGGCGTTGCAGGATACTGCCGGGCGCATCGACGCCATCCTGGCAAACCGTATAGGTTTTAGTGGGTTCGTTGGCGCCGTAAATCCAGTGCGGACGGCCTTGCGGGTATTGTTTGAAGGCAATCGCCACCGCGTCATCCATGCCGATGGCCGGGGCATTTGGATAAGGCGGTTTGGATTGAAACCAGTAGCGGTAAGTCACCGGCGAGAACAGTTCCAGCACCGGCACCACGTTGTGCGGTAGCACCATGTAAATCCCGGAAAACAGTACCGGCACCATCACCAGCAAGGTGTAAAAACCGCTGGTTTTATGCAGGTCGTAATTGAAGCGGACTTTGCCTGCCTTGGCCTTAAAAGTCAGGGCATTGCGCCAATGCCCGGTCAGCGGCCACCAGACGATCAGGCCGGTCAAGGTCGAAATAATCAATAAGGCGGCGGACCCGCCGACTATCGGCTCGCTGATGTCTCCCGGAATCAACAAGGCGAAATGCAATTCAAACATCAAGCCGATAAAAGTACTGGGCAGCCAGTCGCTGGAGCGCCTCTTGAGTTGCTTACCCGTGACATTCGTCGTATACGGATCAACGGCAACTTCCCAATTTTCCAGCGAACCGTTAGCGTCGGCAACTGCATACCGCAGTTTGAAGGCCGCGAATTCGTTGCGCGGATAGGTGGCGAAGTTATGTTTAGCGTTTGGCGGCATCGCCTGCTTGCCGGCCGCGAAAATTTCCGTCAAGGGCCTATATTGGGCATGCTCCGGTGGTTGCACCGTCAGCATCTCGGGGTGCAGCCATTCGTCGATTTCCGCATGAAACACCAAAATACTGCCGGTGATTCCGTAGATAGACAGCAGCAGACCCAGCGTCAACCCCAACCAGAGATGGGCGGTTAGCCAGCGTTGGCGGCGGGCTTTCAAACGGGTCAGGCTCTGGCTTGACGCATGGTGTAGAGGTGTCGCCTTTAGGTAATTGGCATTGCTGTTCATGGCATTAGTCGAAAAAAGTTTGGTCGTGTATGGCAGAGGGAGTTTGTTATATAAGACGTCTGAGCAAAGAGAATCCGCATGCAGACTGTCGTTTGATCGATACTTGGCGGGGCGCAGGCCAAGTGGATTTGAAACGTTTAGGTCCAGGTTGCCAGCCCAGACCTGCTTAATTGTGGCATCTGCCTAACCCGAGCCCGCTAGAACTCCAAGCGTGCCGTTCCCATAGCTGTCGGCGGCGCACCAGGGTAAATGCCGAAGCGCGGCGGCGCATTTTGGAAAGGATCGGTGGATTCGTAGACCATAGATTGGGGTTCGTTACCTCACCCCGACCTATGGTTTTATGCGCGCTGTACCTCAGCCCCCAACATTAACAAGTCAGGCTTTGACGTGGTCCATTCTCCGAGCGGTATTGGTTATTGAACCCGACAATAAAAGGGATTCAAGCTTAAAACTCCACCTTGATCGACCCTAGCAAAGAGCGCGGCGTGCCGATGGTACGCGTACTGCTGGCACTACTCCAGTAGGCGTCCGGAAAGTAGGTTTTGTCGAGCAGATTGTTGACGTTTAACTGGACGGTGATTTTGGATTTTTCCACTTTCCAGGCATACGCGGCCAGCAGATCGACTGTCGCATAGCCGGCGGTTTGATAGCCATTGCGGGAGCCGTCGGTGGCGCCGTCGCGCATGCTGATACCACCGCCGACTTTTAATCCGCGTAAATCGCCTTGCCGGAAATCGTAGGTCGACCATAAACTGCCGACGTTTCTAGGTACTGCGAAAAGCCGATTGCCTTCCAGGCCATTATTATCCTTGCTGACGCGGGTATCGAAATTGGCGTAGGTGGCGATCAGATTCCAACCCGGCAACAGTTCGCCGCGAATATCGACTTCAGGTCCCTTGCTGCGCACTTCGCCGGCGGCTATCGAAAAATTGCCGGTAACGTCAGAGGGGTCACGGGTGACGACATTTTGTTTAGTGATGTCGTAGTAGGCCAGTGTCGCGCTGAGTTTGCCGTCGAAGAACTCGAATTTGCTGCCCACTTCCCATTGTTGCCCGCTTTCCGGCGGTAGCGGCTTGCCGGTGAGGGTCGTAGCCCACTGGTTGGAAACACCGAAGTTTTCGATGTAGTTACCATAGAGGCTCAGCCAATCTTGGGCTTGCCACAGTACGCCCACTCGCGGCGTGACCTCATCGTCGGCCGGCTGTTCGGTGTGGTTCAGGTTATCCCATTGCTTGACGTACTGGTAACGAAAACCGCCCATCACATTTAAACCATAAGGCAGCTTGATTTGATCCTGGGCATACAGGCCGACAAAATCCGCACTGTTGCTGCTGGCCCAGCCGGCCGGGCTAAAAGGTGTGATTGGCGAGGAATTGTGCACCGGATTGTAAATATTGATCGGCGCCAGCTCGGCGGTGTAAGGATCGCTGATGTTGTCGGTGCGGTAATAATCGCCGCCCATCAATAGCGTGTGCTCCAAAGGGCCGGTGCCAAAATGGCCGGTAACATCCAGCGTCGTGTAATAGGTATTGTTTTGAGTGGGGACGAAAGTGACACTGCGCGAAACCATATTGTCCGGGTCTGGGGTATCCACTGATATGCCCGGCCAGTTTTGGGCCGTATCCAACAAGTCGGCCACAAAGCGCTGCTTAATAGCCCAATTATCGTTGAACTGATGCGACCAGTTCAAACCGATCAGTTTTTCCTCGACGTTTACTTTCCCGGCAGCTCCCGAAAAGTTACGGGAACGCGGCATATCAATGAATCGTCCGTCAACAAACGGCCAGTTGTTGGGATCGTCCATCAAATTGTCGTGCCGGTATTCCATTTCCAGGCTGACTTGAGTACGGGGGCTTATATTCCAAGTAACGATCGGCGCTAAAAATGTGCGTTCGCTGTTGACGAATTCGCGAAACGAGCCGCTGCTCTCGAACGAGCCGTTAAAGCGGTACAACAAGGTGTCATCCTGGGTCAGCGGGCCGGTGGCATCCAGCGTGGTTCGGTAAAGATCGTAAGAACCGAACTGCTGTTGCAGTGCGTAATAGGGTGTGGCCAGCGGAGTTTTGGTAACGACGTTGACCATGCCGCCCGGCTCCATGCGGCCGTACATAATGGCAGCCGGCCCCTTGATCACTTCCAGGCGTTCGACATTGGCCATTTGCCGGTTACCGATCGATGCATATTGGCTGTCGATACGAAAACCGTTGCGAAAATATGTTGAGCTGCGAAAACCACGCAGGAAAATATCGTCGGACAGGCCGCCGGATCCGTGGCTGACCGTTGCGCCGGCGACATTTTTTAACGCTTCGGTCATCTGGATGGTTTGCTGATCGTCGAGCACCGCCTTCGGTATGACCTGAATATTGACCGGCGTTTCCATCAGCGGGGTATCGGTTTTGGTGGCCGTCTCGGTCACCCTTCGGGTGTAGCTGGGATTGTAAGGGTCGGTATCCGCGTAAATCTCCAAGCCGGTCACGGTGATACTGGGCAAGGTGGCGGCATTCGACTGCGGCTCTAGCGCCGCCGATTTATGCAGTGTCACGGTATTACCGTTATTGAATTGATAGGAAACTTGCGAGCCTTGTAACAAGCGTTTCAAAGCACCTTCCAATGAATAATTGCCAATAACGCCCGGCGAATCGATGCCCTTGACCAACTCCGAGTTGTAAACAAACTGCACGCCGGACTGTTCGGCCAGGGCGCTCAGTGCGGAATACAAGGGCTGCGCGGCGATGTTGTAGTTGCGACTTTCGCCATTGGCGCTAGGGCTTTCGGCCTGAACCGTCGGCAGCGTTGCAGCGGTTATCAAGCCCAGACAAAGCGGCAATGCGCCGATTGCGGATGAGCCTTTAGTGCGGTTTTTTCGCGTCCCGCGTGGGTTTCCGGTTATTCTCATGATGTGTCCTCAGCAAAGATATGTTCTAGCTGAGAACGATTGGCGGCTGGCTGAGCCGTACTAAAAGATGTGTGGCAAATTGTCGCAGGCAGCAAAGCCGGCCATCAGGACTGCAAAAACACCAGCGGCCCGGCATGGATGACTTTAACCGGCAAGGTCTGTTGCAGCGCTTCCAGCCAGGCATCGATTTGCTTGATGTCCACGGCGATGTTGACTTCCCGCTCCGCCAATTCGTCATCGAGCAGCCGGATTTGGCCACGCCGATAGCGGTTGATTTCGGCGATAACCTGTTTTAACGGTACGAAATTCATCAACAAGCGGCCGCGGCGCCAGGCGTCGGCGTTGCTTAATTCGACTGCTTGCGGCACGCCCAGCATCTCGGCATTGAAGGTGAGTTGTTGGCCGGGTTGCAACGTGGCGCTATCGGCTTGCGCGCCGTGCGCGGACGGCCGACTGCTGCGAATTTTGCCTTGCAATAGCGTAACCGCGCCGGCTTGGCCGTCGTAACGGACGATGAAGCGGGTACCCAACGCTTCTGTGGACATAGAACCGGATACAACCCGAAACGGCTTGTGCTCATCATGCGCCACGTCAAATTCGGCCTCGCCGCGCAGCAATTCTATGCGCCGCTCATTGGCATTGATTGATACATCGATGGCGGTATCGGTATTCAGATGCGCGATGCTGCCGTCGGCCAGCGTAATTGAGGTCTGCTCGCCGATGCGGGTACGGTAGTCTGCCAGCGGATGCTGCAGGTAATCCGGATAAAAACCACCCATCACGCTCAGCAGCAGCGCAGCGGCCGCAGCCACGCCCAATCCGCGCTTTAGCCTACGCACTCGGCACTGCCTTGCCGCCAGCGCGCGGCGGCGTTGCCGATCAGCGAGCAGCGGCTGCGGCAGCTGTTGCCAAAGGGTCTCCACATCACGATAGGCTTGCTCGTGTTCGAGGGTTTGCGACCGCCAGTTTTCGAACTCAGCCAATACCGTCTCATCGGCAGCGCCGGACTTTAGGCGCACGAGCCAGGCAACGGCTTGTTGCTGCAAAGCTGCTCGGCGAGTTGAAGAAGTTTCGTTCATTTCTGCATCGTCTGGAGCGGGAACTTTACTATAACGAGCCACGGAGCTTAAAGCCACACTAAGCTCATTGGCTATCAACAGCCTGCCGGCAGTGCAGCAAGGCTTTTGCCAGCTGTTTTTCCACCCAACTGGTGGAGATCTTCAGTTGCTTGGCAATTTGGACATGGCTTAAACCTTCGATACGGCTTAAATATAAAATCTCGGCGCATTGATCAGGCAAATCGGCCAGAGCTGTCTGAATGTGCTGCAATTGTTCTTGCGCTTCTGCAGTCCGTTCCGGCGCTGCCGAAGCATCGATATCGGTTTCGTCGCCCAGATATTGATCAAGCAATTCATAGCGGCGTTTTTGCGTGCGCAGATGATCGAGAGATAGATTGGATGCCACTTTAAATAGCCAGGCCTGGACTTCGATCTCACTGGCGGGAGGCGGCTTCAACAACGTCAATCTCAAAAAAATGTCTTGAATCAGATCGGCCGCAGTGTCGTCGCAACGGATGCGGTGTCGCAAAAAACGCTGGATTTGCGGGCGGGTACTTAAAAAAATTCGGTAAATATCGTGGTCAGAAAATGCCATGCGCGAAGCCAGGCCATGCTGGAGTTAATCGTGGCATTTGGCGCTGCAAAGTTTACGCCATGACTGGATTCACAGACTTAAACGCCTGGGATTAAGGACTTTGTGTTGGCTCGAAAAAAATCTGAGGCTTGGCAGTATTCATAAAACTGCGTGAAATGCCACACCGCCCTCGGCATTTCACGCGGTCGTATTTTTTGGTTGCCTCGAAGTGCTTAATCCGCAAAACGGAATAAACAGGGGACTACTAAATCCTGGTCATTATTTTGAACAGAAACCATAGGAGCCTTTGTTACGGCTGACACTCCGGCATCAAGGAACTGCGCCAATACTGGTCTTCCTTTTCGAACAAACGGCGGCTTTCTTCCGGTCCCCAGGAACCGGCCGGATAGGTGGCAATATAGTCCCGCTCGGTCACCCAATTTTGCAGAATGGGATCGACGATGCGCCAGGCGTATTCCACTTCGTCGAAACGCAAAAATAGCGAACGGTCGCCCTTCATCACATCCAATAACAAATCTTCGTAAGCATCCACGCGGCGTTCGTCGGGATTGCGGAAGCTGGCGTCCAGGCTGGTAGTGCGGGTACGCATTTCCAGACCCGGCTCTTTAACGGTCATTTCGATACGGATGCATTCTTCGGGCTGAATCCCCAGCAATATCCAGTTTGGCGTCATGCACTGCACATGTGTATCACGGAAAAACTGAAACGGCGGGTGGCGAAAGCAGATCGAAATCGAGGATTGGCCCTTGGCCATGCGCTTGCCGGTGCGCAGATAAAACGGCACGCCACGCCAGCGCCAGTTGTCGATCAATAATTTCATGGCTGCATAGGTTTCGGTACTGCTGTCGGCGGGAATATTGGCTTCTTCTAGGTAGCCGCCCACTTTTTGACCTTCGATATTGCCGCGGGCATATTGGCCGCGAAAGGCATGCGCGTGTACGGCCGATTTCGGGATCGGCCGGATCGACTTCAGCACTTTGACTTTTTCGTCGCGCAGAGACTCGGCATCCATCGATACCGGCGGTTCCATCGCCACCAAAGTCAAAAGCTGTAACAGGTGGCTTTGCAACATGTCGCGCATCGCCCCGGCGCTATCATAGTAATCGCCACGGCTACCTATGCCCAGCTCTTCGGAGTGGGTGATCTGCACGTGGTCGATGTAATTGCGATTCCACAGGGGTTCCAGCATGACGTTGGCGAAACGAAACACCAAGACGTTCTGCACCATGCCCTTGCCCAGATAATGATCGATGCGATAAATCTGGTCTTCGCTCAAATAACGGCTCAGACGCTTTTGCAAGGCCTGCGCACTTTCCAGATCGTAACCGAACGGCTTTTCGATCACTACTCGTCGCCAGCCGTATTCTTCGTTTAGCAATTCTACTTGGCTCAAGGACTCGATGACGTTGCCGAAATCGCTGGGACCGATGGCCAGATAGAAGGCCATATTGCGGGAAAATCGCGGCTGAGCGTTTAGCGTTTCCGCCAGGGATTTATAGCATTCCGGCTGATCAAGATCGCCGCGATGGTAATCCAGCCGTTCGCTGAACCGGTTGAATACGGCCTCGTCCAGCGGCGTATTGGCCTGCTCAAGTAGCAAGGCCTTCACTTCCGCCAACCAGGTCGCTCTATCCCAGGGACGGCGGCCCACCGCCAGGATACGGGTACCTTCCGGCAATTTTTTTTCCAGTTCCAGATGATAGAAGCCGGGCATGAGCTTCAAGCGCGCCAAATTGCCGGTAGCACCGAAAATGACGTAAGTGCAGGGGTCTGTATTCATAAAAGCCACCTTGTCTTTACTTTGCAATATAGGGTGCAGTTTGCATCATTTGCGCGGGCGCGTCGAACTGGAAAACCTGGCGGCCGATAAAAGTGGCCAAGTCAGAACAAGGCGATATTCACCTTGGTCATAGTATGACGTCATCGTCACTCAGACATTTCAGAACTTGATCCTGGTTATCCAATAGCCTAATCAGCTTAATTTTCATTGTATTAAAGCGCTGTCGCGCCAACTCTGCGTCGGCTTGTGCCAATGCTTTTTGCAAGTTCTCGACGACCGCCAGGCAATCGGCAAAATCGTAAAAACAAAAAGTGCCATGCAATTTATGGTTCAGCTCCCACGCCTGTTGCAGCAACCCATTGTCCAAGGCCCGCTCGATGTCGAGTATTAATCCCGGCAACTGCTCAAATAATTTGCCCATCAAGACTTGGCTCAACTGCCGGTTATGCTGGGCTTTGCGCAAAAGCTGACCGGCATAATACTCGGCGTTCACTGCCTCATGCTGCCGCCAACGCACCAGCAATTGCTCCAACTGGTAAAGGCGGACCGGCTTGACCAGACATTCGTTGAACCCGGCGGCAATTGCCCGTTCCTGCTGCTGATTTTGCGCGTGAGCCGTGACGGCGACTGCCGGTGTTTGTCGATTGTAATTTTCGGTGCCGCGCAAATTTGCGGCGACATCGAAACCACTTAAAAACGGCATGTTCACATCCAGGAAGATGAAGTCGTAGCGGCGTTCTTGCAACAATTGCCAAGCCTCCCGCCCGTCTTTTGCCGAGGTGATATTCGTCGTCCAGTATTCCAACTGTTCGCGCAACAACCATAGATTGATTTCATTGTCGTCGGCAATCAGAATCGAAAAATCGTTGGTCATGGTCAATAGCTTCTAGCTGTGAATAATTTGCTGATGCCGTTATCGAATGTTTCGCGGCAAAAATCAATCTATGACGCGGCAATCCATCGTAAACCGTTCCACACCAAAAGCGCCCGGCAATAAAAAACCCCGGCACCTTGCGGCAACCGGGGTTTTCAGGCCGAGGCCAAACGGCGATTACATCATGCCGCCCATACCGCCCATGCCGCCCATATCAGGCATTGCAGGGGCTTTGTTGTCAGCTGGTGAATCGGCGATCATGACTTCGGTAGTGATCATCAGACCAGCAACAGAGGCCGCGTTTTGCAGCGCGGAACGGGTTACTTTCGCAGGGTCCAAAATACCCATGGCGATCATGTCGCCGTATTCGCCGGTTGCCGCATTGTAACCGAAGTTACCGGTGCCTTTTTTGACTTCGTTCAACACCACAGAGGCTTCGTCGCCGGCGTTGCTGACGATTTGACGCAAAGGCTCTTCCATCGCGCGGCGCAGGATGCTGACGCCCACGTCTTGGTCGTGGTTGATACCTTTCAGGCCTTCCAGCGCAGACAAGGCGCGGATCAGCGCGGTACCGCCACCGGCAACCACACCTTCTTCAACCGCGGCGCGAGTTGAATGCAGCGCGTCTTCAACGCGAGCTTTCTTCTCTTTCATTTCCACTTCGGTCGCAGCACCGACTTTGATCACCGCTACGCCGCCAGCCAGTTTGGCCAGACGTTCTTGCAGTTTTTCACGGTCGTAATCGGAAGTCGCTTCGTCGGCTTGAGCGCGGATTTGCGCGACGCGGCCTTTGATTTGATCTTCGTTGCCAGCACCGTCGATGATGGTGGTGTTTTCTTTGTTGATTTGGACGCGTTTTGCAGTACCCAATTGGCTGATGTCGGCTTTTTCCAAAGACAAACCGACTTCTTCAGAGATCACCACACCGCCGGTCAGCACCGCGATGTCTTCCAGCATGGCTTTACGACGGTCGCCAAAGCCAGGGGCTTTAACAGCAGCGACTTTAACGATACCGCGCATGTTGTTAACAACCAAAGTTGCCAGAGCTTCGCCTTCAACATCTTCAGAAATGATCAACAAAGAACGACCGGACTTAGCCACGCCTTCCAGGATTGGTAACAATTCGCGGATGTTGGAGATTTTTTTGTCGTACAACAAAACGAATGGGTCGTCCAGTTCTACGCTCATGCTTTCTTGTTTGTTGATGAAGTATGGGGACAGGTAACCGCGGTCGAACTGCATACCTTCAACCACATCCAGATCGTTTTCCAGACCGGTGCCTTCTTCAACGGTGATAACACCTTCTTTACCGACTTTTTCCATCGCTTCGGCAATGATTCTACCGACAGACTCGTCAGAGTTTGCAGAGATAGTACCTACTTGAGCAATCGCTTTATTGTCGGTGCAAGGGGTTGAAGCGTTTTGAATAGCGGCTACCGCTGCGGTTACTGCCAAGTCGATACCGCGTTTCAGGTCCATTGGGTTCATGCCCGCTGCGACTGATTTCAAACCTTCGTTAACGATAGCCTGCGCCAGAACGGTCGCAGTCGTGGTACCGTCGCCGGCTACGTCAGAAGTTTTTGAAGCCACTTCTTTAACCATTTGCGCGCCCATATTTTCGAATTTGTCTTTCAATTCGATTTCTTTGGCTACCGATACACCGTCTTTGGTGATGGTTGGTGCGCCGAAGCTTTTATCCAATACGGCGTTACGGCCTTTAGGACCCAAAGTCACTTTTACTGCATTTGCTAGAACGTTAACGCCTGCCACCATCAGTGCACGCGCGTCGCCACCAAATTTTACGTCTTTTGCTGCCATTTCTTATTCCTGAGATATTGGTTAATTGAAAAAGAGTGTGTCGAACGAATTGGGATTAACCCAAAACACCCATGATGTCTTCTTCGCGCATGACGATGTATTGCTCGCCATCGACTTTAACTTCGGTGCCGGAATATTTGCCGAACAACACGCGGTCGCCAACTTTAACTTCCAGGGCACGTACTTGGCCGTTGTCTAACGGTTTACCTGAACCCACTGCCAAAACTTCGCCTTCGCTAGGTTTTTCAGCAGCGGAACCCGGCAGCACGATGCCGCCCGCGGTTTTGGTTTCTTCTTCAACGCGTTTTACGACGATACGGTCATGTAACGGACGAATTTTCATCAATGTCTCCTTAATGTAGATAAAGTTAAAGGTTAAAAACTTAATAAAGCTATTTAAAAAACAGCTACCCCTTACGGAAGAAGCGAGCTTTTAAGCGGCCTCAAGTTTATTAGCACTCTCTAGCAACGAGTGCTAATAATATCCGGCTTTTGCACTCTGTCAAGCTCTTTGGCATCATCTGCGCCTCACCCAAGCCATACACACTATGAACGACGAACAATTACTCCGTTACAGCCGGCAAATCATGCTGCCGCAAATCGATATTGCCGGTCAGCAAAAACTACTCGATGCCAAAGTATTAATCGTCGGTGCCGGCGGTTTGGGCTCGCCCGCCTCCATGTATCTGGCGGCAGCTGGCGTCGGCCAGATCACCGTTTACGACGACGATCAGGTCGATTTGACCAATTTGCAACGCCAGATTGCGCACAACACAGCCGATATAGGGTTGGATAAAGTTATTTCAACCCAACAGACCTTGGAAAAAATTAATCCTGGCGTAAAAGTGTTGGCCCGCAAGCGACACTTGGCCGGCGAACAATTGCTTGCAGAAGTGGCTGACGCCGATGTGGTGCTGGATTGCAGCGATAATTTCGCCACTCGGTTTGCGATAAATAAGGCTTGCGTGGACAAGCAAACCCCACTGGTATCCGGCGCAGCGATCCGCTTCGAGGGCCAGGTCAGTGTGTTTACGCCGGGATTGAACGATAGTCCGTGCTATAACTGCCTTTATCAAAGCGACGGCGAGGAATTGCAAAATTGCGCCCGCAACGGCGTAATTGCGCCGATCACCGGCATTGTCGGCAGCATTCAGGCCTTGGAAACGATCAAACTGCTTGTCGGCACCGGCACCACATTAACGGGCCGCTTGCTGCTGCTGGACGGCCTCAGTATGGAATGGCATAGCATGCGCTTGAAGAAAAATCCAAATTGCCCAAGCTGCGGTGAGAAATAAGCCAATCCGCATAAAAAAGCCGGGCTAATCCCGGCTTTCTATCGCTGGCAAATAAGGCGTTTTAATTTTTTCCCAGTTTGCCTTTAACCATCAGAATGGCTTTGCTGACATTTCTCAATAGCGCTGAATCGCTATCGCCGTGCGGCTCGATGTCGCCGAACGGCTCGCCGTTCTTCATGGTGTACATGTAAATGAAATACCCCAACGGTGCGAAAGCGAAGATGGCAATAATCAACATCAACACCACTAATTCGATAACTCCGCCCATAAATACCTCCAACTATTTGTTTTTATTTTAATTTAGAATGAGGTCATAGACCTCGGGAATGGACTATAACCCCATACCTTTTAGGGAACAAGTACAAAATACTGTTTGTCAATTCATGGGTTTAGCCCCGGACTTGTTTGGCCTTGGGGCAACTACGCCAACGCCGTTTTCAACTATCAATCTGAGCATATGGACCATTACCCTAAAGCCGACTGGCACAGTCAAACGCCGGAAACCGTATTAACGCATTTTGGCGTAGAACTGGGGCAAGGCCTGCGTGGTGAAGACGCAGAAAAGCGCCTGGCGACACACGGCGCAAACCGTTTGACCTCCCGCCGCGGCAAAGGCCCACTGCTTTTGCTTCTGGCGCAATTTCATCAGCCTCTGATCTACATCCTACTGTTTTCGGCTGCCACCACCGCGTTCCTGGAGGAATGGACTGACAGTAGCGTCATCTTCGGTGTCGTCATTATCAATGCCGTGATCGGCTTCATCCAGGAGGCCAACGCCCTGAAAGCTATCAACGCGCTGGCCCAGACGTTGAACATCAGCAGCAACGTCCTCCGCGACGGCCAACGCCGCAGCATCGCCGCAGCCGAGCTAGTACCCGGCGATTTGGTATTCCTGCAATCCGGCGACAAGGTGCCGGCGGATTTGCGCCTGTTGCAAAGCCGCGAATTGAAAATCGATGAATCCGCACTCACCGGCGAATCGGTGCCGGTGGAAAAACAGGCACAGACTCTATCCTCGGCCACCTTATTGGCTGATCGCGCCAATATGGCGTATTCCTCAACGCTGGTCAGTTACGGCAGCGCGCTGGCCGTAGTGGTCAGCACCGGTGACCACACCGAAATCGGCCGCATCAACAAGTTGATCGGCAGCGCCGAACCGCTGGAAACGCCGCTAACCCTAAAAATGAGCCAGTTCAGCCAGTTGTTGCTCTGGGTCATCATCGGCTGTGCGGCGGTCACTTTTGCAGTTGGGGTCTGGCGCGGCGAAACCATGTTGGACATGTTCATGGCCTCCGTGGCGCTGGCAGTTGGCGCCATCCCGGAAGGCCTGCCTGCCGCGCTAACGATTACATTGGCGATTGGCGTCTCGCGCATGGCCAAACGCAACGCCATCATCCGCAAACTGCCGGCCGTGGAAACCCTGGGCAGCACCACGGTGATTTGCTCCGACAAGACCGGCACGTTGACGCAAAACCAAATGACCGTGCAATTCGTGCAGGCAGGCGGTGAAGTATTCGAAGTAAGCGGCAGCGGCTACACGCCGGACGGCGAATTTACCAGCCATAAACAAGCGGTCGACCCGACCAGCAAACCGGCACTATTGGAATGCTTAAAAGCCGGCCTACTGTGCAATGACGCCAGATTACTCGCCGACGCCGACAGCTGGCGTATCGAAGGGGATCCTACCGAAGCCGCCTTGTTGGTAGCCGCCCACAAAGCCGGTCTGCATCAAGCCAGCGTCAGTGGCCGCCATCCGCGCCTGGACGCCATTCCGTTCGAATCGGCATACCAATTCATGGCTACCCTGCATCACAACCTGGCCGAAGATGCCCGGCATATTTATTTAAAAGGTTCCCTGGAAAGCCTGTTACAGCGCTGCGACAAGGCCTTCTCCGCCGATATGCAATTGGTTCCGCTGGATAAAAACGGTCTTAACCAACAAGCCGAAGCCTTTGCCGCACAAGGCTTGAGAGTCCTGGCCTTTGCACGCGCAGAGCATGATGACGATGCCGTTGAACACCGCGAAGTAGGCGGCGGTCTGACCTTTCTGGGCTTGCAAGCCATGATCGATCCGCCCCGCCCGAGGCTGCCCGAGCCATTGCCGCCTGCTATAAGGCCGGCATCTCGGTGAAAATGATCACCGGCGACCACCCCGTCACCGCGCTGGCCATCGCCAAACAGCTGAATATGCGCCATACCGAACGAGTGATCAGCGGCGCCGACTTGCAACACTACAGCGAGTCCGACTATCGCAAACACGTCAAGGACTGCGATGTATTCGCCCGCATCGCGCCGGAGCAAAAGTTGCAATTGGTGCAAGCCTTGCAGGCCAACGGTCACGTGGTAGCCATGACCGGCGACGGTGTCAACGATGCGCCTGCGCTACGACAAGCCAACATCGGCGTGGCGATGGGCATGGGCGGCACTGAAGTCGCCAAGGAAGCGGCGGCTATGGTGCTGACCGACGACCACTTCGCCACCATCGAAGCCGCCGTCGAAGAAGGCCGCGGCGTGTTCGACAATCTGGTGAAATTCATCGCCTGGACCTTACCGACCAATCTCGGCGAGGGTTTGGTGATTACCGCCGCCGTATTCGCCAATGTAGCGTTGCCGATCCCCCCCTGCAAATCCTCTGGATCAATATGACTACCGCTGTGTTGCTGGGTTTAATGCTGGCTTTCGAACCTAAGGAACCGGGTTTGATGCTCCACAAACCACGGAATCCGAAGCAAGCAATCCTCACCAAACGCTTGATGTTTCGCATCTGTCTGGTCGGCCTGTTACTGCTGGCCGGCGCGTTTGGCTTGTTTGAGTGGGAATTATCGCAAAACGCCAGCTTAGCCAAGGCCCGCACCGTCGCTGTCAATGTGTTTGTATTTGGCGAATTGTTCTACCTATTCAACTGCCGCTCGCTAAATTACTCGATGTTCAAGGTAGGCGTATTTTCCAATTTATGGCTAATTTTTGGCGTCATCAGCATGATTTTGCTGCAACTACTGTTTACCTATTGGCCAACGATGCAGGCATTATTCGGCAGCGAGGCCATTGGTCAAGAAGAATGGCTGTTGATTTTGGGGGTTAGCTCAGTCATTTATGTAGCAATAGGCCTGGAAAAACTAATAGTCCGCCGCTTTGGCCGCCGGGGTTAATTCGGCGAAAGCATCCAGCGCCTTTAATAGCGTTTCCAAGCTTTTCAGGGACTGCTTCTCCGCGGCCTCTTGCGCTTCCAACTGCGCCTTGACAATGGCGCCATCTATCGCCACCGCAGCCGCATTCGCCAACTGCTGCCGGTTTGGGCCATCCGGCAACAATTCGGCAATCACCTGCACCATATCCTGTTTGTGCTGATGACAGATTTCCACCACATCGGGCAGCACGCCGCCCAATTCCGCGACGGTGTTGATAAACGCGCAGCCGCGATAAATCGGCTTGCGAAACCATTCCTCCATTGTGGCTACTAGCGGGATTAAGCCTCCGCCTGGCCGGCCACCGTGACGCTGTAAAGCGTCGCTAAACCAAGCCATCCAGCCTTCGTGCCGATAGGCCAAAAACGCCCGGATCAAGTCATTCTTACTGGGGAAATACCGGTAAAAGGTCACCTTCGTCACGCCTGACTCGGCAATTACTTTGTCGATGCCGGTGGCGCGGATGCCGTCGCGATAAAACAAATCGTGCGCGGCCAGTAATATCCGCTCTCGAGGCGGGCGGTCCGACAGCAGTGTGGTGGAATCAGAGATCATGTTTCGATTGTAGACAAGTCTGTCTACAATTGCTACCATCGCTACAAGTAGACAAATCTGTCTACTCAATTTTCCACCCTACTCAGGAGCACAAAGATGGACAGCAAACCGCCTCTACCGCCCTTTACCGCTGAAACCGCCGCACAAAAAGTCCGCATGGCAGAAGACGCCTGGAATAGTCGCGATCCGGATCGCGTCGTGCAGGTGTACACCGAAGACAGCCGCTGGCGCAATCGCGCTGAATTTCCGGTCGGCCGCGCCCAAATTCGTGAATTTTTAGAGCGCAAGTGGGCCAAGGAATTGGACTATCGCCTGATCAAGGAGTTGTGGGCTTATACCGACAACCGCATCGCGGTGCGCTTTGCCTATGAGTGGCATGACGATGTCGGCAACTGGTTTCGCAGTTACGGCAATGAGAATTGGGAATTTAACGAGTATGGGTTTATGCAGCGCCGCTTTGCCAGCATCAACGATATGCCGATTACCGCCGACGAACGCTTATTTCATTGGCCCTTGGGCCGGCGGCCGGACGATCACGCCGGTCTGACTGAATTGGGCTTGTAAAATTTGCCGGTAGGGGCGAATTTACTCGCCCCCTAAATAAAAAAGGGCGGATAAATCCGCCCTTATGATCAAGCCAAAAACTTATTAATGGCTGACGTCGACTTTGCCGCCTTTTTTCTGGCCGATGGCCGCCAGCATTGTGGTGAACCAGTCGGTTTCGATATCGAACGGTTTACCACCTTTGATGCGTGGAAACTCGATAGCGCGCAATACATTGCCGTTATCTTCGTCGTGGCCCATTACCCCGGATTCGCGGCGGAACGCACATTCCACTGCCAAGTCAGCGCATGATTTGATCAGACGCATGTCGTCGACGTTGGCGGCTGCGGCGCGGGCGAAATAACCGGATTTTTGCACCAAGGTTTTTTCCGCACCAATCATTTGCGCAAACTGCTCGCCAAACCATTTACCCGGGTTAACCGCATCCAATTTGATGTGACCGAACGCGTCGCGCGGCACTTCTTGGCCTTTGGCTTGCAGTTCGGCAACGATAGCTTCCACGCCAGCGCCTTCGGACACGAAGATATTCACGCAATCGACTTTGTCCATTACCGCACGTAACCGAGTCGCTTCAGCTTCTAAATCAATCGCCATTTCCGGTACGAAAACTGCGTGTACTTCATAAGACTCGCGGCTCAAGCCCAACTCAGGCAACCAGTCGGCTCGATCCAGCAATTTGCGATATTCCTGCGCTGTCGCGGCAGTCAACCAACCGCAGTTACGGCCCATCACTTCATGGACGATCAGCATGCGTGGGTTGGAATTGTTCTCGGCCACCACGTTCATGAAGTAACGCGCGCCTTGTTCGGCAGCAGTCCAGGCACCCAGCGATTGTTTGATCGGGAATACGTCGTTATCGACGGTTTTCGGCAGACCAATCACGGTCAAGCCGTAGTTGTTTTTGGCCAGAAATGCCGCCAGGTCCGCTGCGGCAGTATTGGTATCGTCACCGCCGATAGTGTGCAGAATGTCGACGCCGTCTTTAATTAACTGGTCGGCCGCGACTTTTTGCGGATCTTCGCCTTCTTTCACCAAACCGCGTTTCACGCAGTCTTTGATATTGGTCAGTTTGACGCGGCTGTTGCCGATCACTGAACCGCCGAAACGTTGCAGCAAACCGGCTTTTTTTCGGACTTCATCGGTCACGACATAGGAGTCACCCAGCAGCAGGCCTTTGTAGCCGCCGCGGTAGCAAATAATTTCGATGCTGGGATCAATTTCTGTGTAGCGTTCAATCAGGCTGCCGATAGCGGAGTTCAGGCAAGGCGCCAAACCGCCGGCCGTGAGGATTGCAACTTTTTTGGGTTTGTTCATGGGCGTTTCAAATAAAAAGTTAAGAAAAAAGTGATGGCTCGGCGTACCAACCATCAGCTATCGCCGCGTCTCAGCGCCGGCGTTGCGATCCCTTTTGCCGCAACACTCGCCAAAACGGTGCAAGCCGCGCGATTCTAACACAAGCTTTTCTTTTATCAGGCAATGTTCGATGATCGCTCAGCTCACCCAACTTAACCGGCTGCGCCACAAACACTACCGCAGCAAAATCCAGCGGCGCGGAGGCACGAATAAAAGCGGAATAGGTTAGCGGCTCGACATCGGTCGTAGTGATACTAACTTTGGTTAATTCGCCGCAGTCGCTTAGCGATAGCGACAAATAATCGCTGAGCCCGTGGTCGGCCTGTGTGAGCAACAAATCCTCAAGCGGCACCGCAAGTTTGCCTTGTTTGATACCTTGAGTGTGTTGATATGAGTTATCTGTCATCTGTTACCGCTCCGCACTGAACTAGCTAAATTGCGGTAGTAAGCTTATCGTCCTTGCAATTTACCGCCAGTGTACCAAGGTTCTAAACCAGCCTAGATCAAACACTTATGCGCTAAGCGGCCAGTAACCAATCATGCACTAGGCGACAAAACGCGTCCGGTTCCTCAACATATAACCAATGGCCGGTATCTGGAATTTTCGCGATATTGGCTTGCGGAAACACTGCATAAATCGCTTCTTCATCCAAGTATTTTGAATTGCCGCCGCCAATAAACAAAACCGGCCTGACGAACCGGCTGTCGCCGACATCCGGAAAACCGACGATGTGATGGGCATTTTTTTGAATAATATCCAGATTGATCCGCCAGTAGTAATTTCCGTCTTTCAGCAGCAGGTTTTGCAACAAAAACTGTCGGTAAGCTAAATCCGGAACCGCCTCGGCTAGCGCCTCTTCCGCTTGCTTTCGGTTGCCGATGCTATCCACCGGCAAACGGCTGAGAGCGTCTACAAGATCGTCAAAGCTATGCTGATAACTTACCGGGGCGATGTCCGCAACGATTAAACCAGCGACCCGCTGCGGATAATGCAAGGCAAACCACATCACTGCCTTGCCCCCCATGCTGTGCCCGAGTAAATGAGCACAGGGAATCTCGTGGCTATCCATAAAAGCCAACAAATCGGCGGCCATACTGGGATAATCCAGCACATCGGCATGCGGCGAGCTGCCGTGATTGCGCATATCCAACACATAAACATGCCGCTGCTCGGCCAGGCGTTTGGCCACCGAACGCCAGTTACGCGACGCAGCCAGAAAACCATGCACAATCAGTAATGGAGTGTCGCCGGGTTCGCCGAAACTATCGTAAGCCAGCTCGATGGTCGTCATCGTCACTGCTCTCAAGCTAAGCCGAAGATTGCGCCCAACACCCCGCCGAACACGCCACCCCATACCACCAGCCAACCCAAATGTTGCTTGATGATGGATTGCACCATTTCCTTGACCAATTGCGGCGTTAATTCGCTCAAACGTCTGTCGATCACCATTTCGATTTTGCCGGTCAAATCCTCACCAATCTTGTGCGCATTCAATCCTTGCTGCAAAGCGTGCTTAAACCGTTCGGACTCCACCATTTCCGATAAGGTGATGACATGGACTCCTCCTCACCCCTAGCGGTGTCACAATGCACCCGAAAATTTAAACGGGACAAAGAGGAGTCCGAAATGAATCGTAACGTAGTGGGTTTGGATATAGCAAAACAAGTGTTTCATCTGTTCATGATGCTCGAGGGCAAAGCGATCAAGCGGAAACTAAAGCGCTCGGAACTCCTGGAATTCATAGCTCAACTACCACCAAGCCTGATCGCGCTGGAAGCCTGCGGTGGTTCGCACCACTGGGCACGGTCGTTCCAAGCACTGGGTCATGAGGTCGTGCTATTGAACGCCCGTTACGTGAAAGCCTTCGTGGTGGGCAACAAAAACGATTTCAACGATGCCGAGGCGATCTTTACGGCGGCGCGGCAACCGAACAAACGTACGGTGGCCATTAAAAACATGGAACAACAAGACCTGGCCATGGTGCATGGCATTCGCCAAGGCAAAGTCGAGGAGCGTACGGCCTTGATCAATCAGATTCGCGGGCATTTGGCCGAGCGCGGGCTGGTGTTGCCGAAAAGTGCCCATCAGGTCAGAAAACAGTTGCCGTTGATGTTGGAAGATGCCGAGAAGCAACTGTCGACGCTCAGCCGCGCGCTGTTTGCCGAACAGTATCAAGCCCTGGTGGCGATTGATGAGGCCATCAAAACTATGGATCGGCAGATCGAAGCGCTGTGCCGGCAAAATGCCTTGAGCAAACGTCTGATTGCCATTCCGGGCATAGGCCCGCTCACCGCCACTTTGGCCGCCGCCGATGTGGGGGATGGCAAAGGTTATACGTCCAGTCGTGATTACGCCGCCAGTTTGGGCGTGGTGCCCAGACAGCATAGTAGCGGCGACCGCCAAGTCTTGCTCGGCATCAGCAAACGGGGTAATCGGCGCTTGCGCACCTTGTTGATCCACGGCGCCCGGGCGGTATTGAAATACTGCGGCGACAAGAGCGACCCGTTGAGCCGCTGGCTACAAGCCTTAATCGAACGGCGAGGCTTCAACAAGGCCGCCGTGGCCTTAGCTAACAAGAATGCCCGGATTATCTGGGCACTGGCCACTGGCTCTGGCGAATATGCGGCCCAAGTGGCTTGATTGAGTGATGTCCGAGTTGCCCACCCTTTGCCCAACGCCTCCACACGAGAGAAGGGTTCCGGCGTCGGGCAAAGCGTGGACAACTCTCAATCCGGTGATGCAAACGCTATAAACGAGTTCAACAGATTGCGGAGGCAAGTCACTCAAAAGTGATGACATTCAACAGGTCAGACCGGTGCTTTTAAATCCCGTTTAGCGCATAGGTTCTTTAGAAACCGTTAAGGTGTTAGTGGAAAAAGCGCGCGGATAGATTCATCAGGGTCCGAAGGTCAATCAAGCACCTTCATCAAGAGACCGAATATATGGCTGCAATCTCGATCTCTGTTGGAAACATTATTTTTGGGAATCTTGGCTGGCAATTGGGGAGGAGTCCATATATGCGCTAAGCGGCCAGTAACCAATCATGCACTAGGCGACAAAACGCGTCCGGTTCCTCAACATATAACCAATGGCCGGTATCTGGAATTTTCGCGATATTGGCTTGCGGAAACACTGCATAAATCGCTTCTTCATCCAAGTATTTTGAATTGCCGCCGCCAATAAACAAAACCGGCCTGACGAACCGGCTGTCGCCGACATCCGGAAAACCGACGATGTGATGGGCATTTTTTTGAATAATATCCAGATTGATCCGCCAGTAGTAATTTCCGTCTTTCAGCAGCAGGTTTTGCAACAAAAACTGTCGGTAAGCTAAATCCGGAACCGCCTCGGCTAGCGCCTCTTCCGCTTGCTTTCGGTTGCCGATGCTATCCACCGGCAAACGGCTGAGAGCGTCTACAAGATCGTCAAAGCTATGCTGATAACTTACCGGGGCGATGTCCGCAACGATTAAACCAGCGACCCGCTGCGGATAATGCAAGGCAAACCACATCACTGCCTTGCCCCCCATGCTGTGCCCGAGTAAATGAGCACAGGGAATCTCGTGGCTATCCATAAAAGCCAACAAATCGGCGGCCATACTGGGATAATCCAGCACATCGGCATGCGGCGAGCTGCCGTGATTGCGCATATCCAACACATAAACATGCCGCTGCTCGGCCAGGCGTTTGGCCACCGAACGCCAGTTACGCGACGCAGCCAGAAAACCATGCACAATCAGTAATGGAGTGTCGCCGGGTTCGCCGAAACTATCGTAAGCCAGCTCGATGGTCGTCATCGTCACTGCTCTCAAGCTAAGCCGAAGATTGCGCCCAACACCCCGCCGAACACGCCACCCCATACCACCAGCCAACCCAAATGTTGCTTGATGATGGATTGCACCATTTCCTTGACCAATTGCGGCGTTAATTCGCTCAAACGTCTGTCGATCACCATTTCGATTTTGCCGGTCAAATCCTCACCAATCTTGTGCGCATTCAATCCTTGCTGCAAAGCGTGCTTAAACCGTTCGGACTCCACCATTTCCGATAAGGTGTGCTGCATTTTTTCGGTAAAGGGTTGTTTTAGCGGCAATAACGCCTCTTCGCCGCCCATCATCAACAACATGCCACCGAACGAAGAAGCCATAATGGAAGATACCAAGCCTTCGTAAACCTTGTCGTAATCGACAGCGCTTAACAAAGACTGCAAATTCAACACCTTTCCGCCCTGCTGTTCCTCTGTTTCGATGAACTGTTCGATATTTTCCACCGTGAAAAATTGCTGCATCATCAAGGCCTTGATCGATGCCTTAAACTCTTCGAAACGCGCAGGGATAATCCCCGAACCATATAAAAACGGCACCTTTTCGAACAGCATATGGATAGCCAACCAGTTAGTAATTGCTCCGGAAAATGCAAAAAAACCGATCGCTTTCAGTGTTTCCGGATAAAACGGGCTGACATAGCCCGCAGCGATAATCAGCAGGGAGATAAAGTTGGTTAAAAAGCTTTGATTTAGTAATTTTTTCATTATTTTGTTAAGTAACATACGAACAGCAAATTTTGCCAAACACTGTTGCCGTAGGCCAGCATAAATTGGGACTAAATATGAACATTACTATTTCTCCGAATCATAACGGTGAACCCGATAGCCAAATTCGATTTGCAACCGGAATGTGTCCGTTGGGCTGGCTGCTAGTGGCTGTTAAACCAACCGGCGTTTGCGCAATCGCCTTGGGCGATGCTCCGGACAATTTAACCACAGCCTTCCAGGATAAATATCCTGAAGCGGAATTTATAGACGGCTCCCCCGAATTCGAACGCATTTTCGCCGCATTGCGAAAATTTATCGACATACCGGAGCAAGGACTGGAGCTGACATTGGATACAGGCGGAACGCCGTTCCAACAGCGCGTTTGGCAGGCATTAGGGGAAATCCCTGTCGGCGCCACCGCTAGTTACAGCGAGATTGCCCGGCGTATAGGTTCGCCGAATTCGGCGCGTGCGGTGGCAAGCGCTTGCGCCGCCAATCCTGTGGCCATAGCAATACCATGCCACCGGGTATTAAGGATTGACGGGAAATTATCCGGCTATCGCTGGGGCTTGGAACGCAAAGCAGCGTTATTGCGCAGGGAGTTGCTTTACAAAAAGCAAATAATCGAAATCGGATGATAAAACCATAATCCGGAAATTCGCGGCCCACGCCGATGAAAACCCATTTATTCAAGGCCCACTAAATGGCTTGGCAACGTTCCGCAATCATTCTGCCGATGGGAAGTGCTGAAGTCGCGGCCGGTGAAGGCGCATTGCAGACGTGCAGCATGCGCTCGGTCTGCTTAAACAGAAAATCGTGGACGGCCTGGCCTTCATCGGTAACAACCTGAGCACGGATACCCGCCCGGAACGGCAATAAATCTTCAACGCTTAACGACGGGCAATATTTGCGGCATTTCCGAAGGTAAGCCCGTTTGCTCAACGATGTCACCAACTCTTGCAGCGCGTGGTGGCGGTAGCGATAAATCAATTTCCAGAACCCGGGAAATCTTAAAAAATCTGCGCAATCTCGCCGGGAAAACGATAACTTGGGATAGCCTTCTCGGGCGAAACCAATCACCGCGTTCGGCCCCACAGTCACGCTCCCATCTATCATACGGGTCAAGTGGATGCCCAGGAACGGCAGCGCCGGGTCGGGCGCCGGATAAATGAGGTGGTTGACGACCGCGTTTTTGGCTTGCGGCAATTGAAAATATTCGCCGCGGAAGGGCACGATACGAAAATCAACATCCAAGCCTGCCAAACGGGCCAAGCGGTCGGCTTGCAAACCGCCGCAGACGATCAATTGGCCTGCGCGAAAGAGCTCACCGCCGCCCCCGACTTCAACGTAATGAGCACTCTCCTCAATGTGATCCACCTGTAAACCGTAACGCACCAGAGCACCGCCTTGCACCACTTGCTCGGCCATTTTACGGCACACCAAGCCGTAATCGACAATCGCTGTTTCCCGGCTATACAAGGCAGCAACCCCACGAATATTTGGCTCACTGCGTGCAAGCTGAGCTCCGTCGAGGCGTTCCAATTGCAACCCGTTAGCAACCGCGCGGTCGTAAAGTGTATTGATCCGTTCGTGTTCCACGTCATCAGTCGCTACGATCAGCTTGCCGCATTCGTCGTAGGGAATCCCATTCGAGCGGCAAAAAACCTTGGTCGCCACCAAACCCTCCCTACACAGACGCGCCTTCAGGCTCCCCGGCTCATAGTAAATACCTGCGTGTATGACGCCGCTGTTGTGCCCGGTCTGATGTCGGCCGGGCATCCCCTCTTTTTCCAACAACGCAATGCGAGCGTCTGGATGGCGTTCTTGCAGCGTCAGTGCAGTTGCGAAACCGACGATACCGCCGCCTACAATACAAAAATCAAAAAACGTCGTCATGTAGCTCCAGCAAAAAATGCCGCTCGAGAACGGCGCAAGCATCGGCAAGCGAACATATCACCACAGTCGGCCGCGCACTATCGGCATCCTCACCGAGCAATAGCGTCACGCCCACCCCCGCGGCTTTTGCGGCGGCGATATCGGATTCCTTATCGCCCAAAAGCAGGGATCGCGCCAGATCCAAGCCGAGTTCGTCGCGAGCCCGCAACATCATCCCTGGATTGGGTTTGCGCTCGAAAGATTCGCACTTGTATTCGCCCACGCCGTGCTCTGGATGAAACGGACAAAAATACACCGCTGCCAGAGGTGCACCTTCGGCCGCGAAGCGCTCGCTCATCCACGCCGTAAGCTCATGAAATTGCGCTTCCGTATAAAAGCCCCGTCCGATACCGGCCTGATTGGTCACCACCACCAGCACCAAGCCCAACCTGGTTGCCAGGCGGCATAGGTCGAAAATGCCGTCAACGAATTCGAAATCTTCGATACGGTGGACATAATTTTTTTCGACATTGATGACCCCGTCGCGATCTAGGAATAATGCGGGTTTAGCGTAAGTTTTCGTCATAGAACGGCTAACCCATCAAACAAACGGTTTCAGCAAACCGTGAGCGGCCAGTTGCCGGCCCAAAAACCATATCCATAAAGATAAGCGCCAACGCAACGGCAAACCTTTATCTAAAAAAATAAAACGTGTGATATAGCGAGCGACACCCACCATTCCATGAGGCACTGAACTCGGAACACAATCATCCAAAGTGGCCGGCACTGTTTCCTTCTGATTCACTTCAGATAATGCTCTAGCACTATTTGCCCGCATGGTGATTAACGACAAGAAATCACCATCATCTGCAAATCTTCCTCGCTGCCGGTAGGTATCATCCATAGGCGCCTTTCCTGCCCGATAATGCATATGCTCGAATATAAGTTCAGGTAAATAGCGAATACGTTTAAGGCCCAGTTTCTCCAAACGCTTAAAAATATCCATAAGGTGATAATCGATGAAGGCGCCTTTATATACCATTGGAAAAGGCTCTTGTAAAATCTCGCAAGTTTTTCGGGAAAGAATAGGGAATGTGCAAAGATTTCCTTTCTTAAATAAATCGTTTCCATAGGCCAGATAGATACGATCCGGAATACTGTCATGTAATTGGCGTATTATGCTATCCCAACCACAGGTACGAATAATCATATCGTCGTTGGCAAGAACGATAATATCTCCACGAGCCATTTCATAACACGCGGTATTGTATGCGCCCATGGTTGCCCTAGGTCCTATAATACGTTTAATCGTTAACCCGGGGCATTCCATCGAGTGGCTAGCAAAATCATCCTCGTCCAGGTAAACAATAACTTCCACATATTCCGGATACTCGCTATTCTCGAGAACGCTTTGTAAAAAGTCGTTCGCGCGTTGCAAGCGGCCGCGGCTAGGTAATAGTAGGGAAATCAACGCATTTTTCATAACGCCTCGATACCATCTAATTTTTCAAGAAATCCAGCCGAGCTTGAATATGCCATTAAACAAAATTTAAAGTTGACGATCAGATATTCCTCACTTTCCAATTAGAGATTGGATATTCCGTTTTTCCATAAACTAAGGTAGCTTTAGCGCGCAACAATATTTGCACCAAAAGACTTTGCCTTTCGGCAAAATAAACTGAATCATAACAGCCTTAGTTTGACAACACGAGTTGGAATTTGGAATTGTAACTGAATCCTGTATACGGCCAGACTTGAAAACAGATCGCACTTTCTATAGCCAATACCCAATAAAAGCAACCAGATTGATCCCCAACATCAAATATGGACAAATCAAAAACCGAGAGATTGTAAAAAAATCCACCTGCCTTTGCGAAGCCGTTGTTGGAACGCAACCTGTTGGATTGTAATCAGTTTAGACAATTTCGATACTCTTATTGCGAAGGCACTTTCGAAGTACCCTCGGGATTTTGGCTACAGCCTGAATTGGGCAGCAAGAAAAGCGAGGATATCCTTGACAACATATACCTCCCGTAGACGCCTACAGTCGTCAAGAGTAGGACAATAGTCAAAATGTAATTGATCCAGATCGTCGTGGCGGTCCATCGGGAGCCTCCGGTAAAACGGAATGTCACCTCATGGTACCCAGGAGTCAATTCTAAGGCCTTAAAGGCAATATTGGCCGGAAGAATTGGCGCGGCATGACCATCGATCTGAGCTTGCCAGCCTGGATGCAGGCTGTCCAAATAAATCAGGAATCTGTTTGAACCTGCGGGTATCTCAATACTGGCTATCAGTTGGTTGCTACTGAAACGGCGAATTGCAATTACGTCCGCAGAAATGGCAGATGGTGAAGTTGGCATCGCGTCGTACCGCCTTGGATCACTAATCTGGACGACTGGCGTTTCGTACAGAGTCGCCGCAGTATTCACGATATGTCTCGCCTGGGCGTCGTTATCTGTGAGAACCGGTTTACGGGCTAAATAAAGTTTTGGCGTTTCACAGCCAATTGCGGCCATTAGCGCAGTATCGTTTACTACGCTTCCAAGTGTGAAATATTCCTGCGGAGACTGCCCGTCCGTTACGGCAAGACGTGTCCGGATAAGAGAATCAAATGGCGTACTTATCATGTCCACGCGGTGAACAGGAAAACACAGGTCGAGCGACAAGCTTCCATATCCCAAGCTGTTGCGAGCCCCCCATACCTCCATCAGGGATAACCGGTGAATGATGTCCTGCTCAATTTCTCTTCGGCGTATCGGGCTATAAAGCAAGGGACGCACATCGTAGGCGTGACGAAGAGACTGCCAGTGCCTAAACCAATTTGGCGTCATGGCCGGAGCGCGCCACTCCAGCATGAACTTATAACTCATCATTTCCAGCAAAACGCAAACCAGAAGACAGGGGCCCAGTATATCGCGTGCAATGAGCTCAGTCCCAAGCCCAAATGCCACCAGGACAAACAGAAGAAGGATAGCCCACTGCAAGTAGTGAAAGGCGAAAGGTATATCCAGATTGGAATCGGTCGCATAAGCATACCGCCATCCGTGCGTAGCATCGATCATTACAAAAGCGGTACCCAATACAACAGTGAGCGCTGTAAGGGTTAACGTGTTGCGGTTGCGTATGGAGATGCTTTCCAGATAATGATCAATACCAAATCCCGAAGCAACGATAAGCAGAATCTTCGCGACCGGCGTGACAAATCCGATGTGGCGGAACTTATCCATCGCCGGAAAAAACCTATAGGCAATTTCCGCCACTTCCCCCGAGGAGCCTAGAGAAAATAGCAGTACCAACCCTGCTAAAAGCATGAACACCCCAAAGACCTTTGTTCTTGCGTGTACCAGTGCAAATATCAAGAACAGTACGGTGAACAGACCGCAGTAGGCAATAAAAGCAAATCGAACCGGCGCAGCATAGATGAACTCCATAAATTTCACGGGTGATACATATCCCCCATAAGTCAAGAAGATATCTAGCCCGACAGACCCGTTGGCCTGCCGCAGGGAAGTGAAGCTTTGCATGCCGTCGATTACATGCCGGGCAAATTGAACGTTCGTAAAAGCGATGACCAGCGCTACGCAGACGATTACCTGCCCTCCTGGACTGGGAAGCGCGAAGCGTAGAAGTGACGGTATTTGAGGCCGGAATAGAAGCAGCCAGATACAGACGAATGCGCCCAGCGTGGCCGCAATGAATATCTGCGTATAAAAAAGACCGCCCAGGGTCATCACAATCAGCGCAAATG
This sequence comes from Methylomonas fluvii, assembly GCF_014850975.1. Classification (GTDB taxonomy): domain Bacteria; phylum Pseudomonadota; class Gammaproteobacteria; order Methylococcales; family Methylomonadaceae; genus Methylomonas; species Methylomonas fluvii. The sequence goes on from NZ_JACXST010000002.1 coordinate 1,672,332, forward strand.
CTAAGTGTTCCAAGCCTTCACCACGCAGATACCGCGCGGTGTGATACAACATCAATGGATACAGATAAATCAGGTGGAAGTTCCAATGAATCTGCGTCCCCCAAGAAACCGACAGCACGCCAGTGATGCCAATGATGATAGGGGTGATGCGGCGCCTATGGAAAAGTGAGGACAGTTGGTACAGGCCATAGATCAGCAGAGTTTCTTCGAGATAAAGTCCGAACCGAAACAGTAATAGAGTGTCAGTGACGGTAAAGAGTTTTCCCAAAAAAGCTGCCGCATAAAAGGCCGGCGTGAACGTGAATGCATAGGCAAAATCCGCTGTGACGCCCTGACTGGTATATGGTAACCAAAGAGGAAACTCATCCGAGAGTAAAAATTCGCGATAGACTGTACCAAACATCTGGAAGTTAATCATCGTGTCATGAGCCAATGGCAGATTGGCTGCTGCAACAGCCCAAAATAGGCAGGCATGCAGACTCAGAATGATGACTAGGTCAGAAGGCAAGTAGTTGCCTACAAGATTTTTCGGAGTGCTTTCAGTCACGAATTACTACCGCTTCCACCTGACCGTTGAAAAAATAGCGGCCGCAATAATTTCATTTGCGCGTTCAGTCGTATGGGCGAAATCCAGAAACACCTCACTTTGTCTACTATCAAGAATACTTCTCAAATCTACCGATATAATTCCATTGGCATTCAATGCATCACTCTGGTTAGCAAACTTGTCGATGCTGTGCGTATATACAAACTCCATTCCTGGTGGGGTCAACAAGAAGTTATCAATAAGAAATTGCTCGTGTTTAGTGCGAGATTTAAGAGAAAAGATGGACGGTTGAAGAAAATGATAAAAATCAGCTCCCGACGTTTTGCTGTATTGATGCGCTAACCAAATATTATTGGCAAAATTCTCGCTTGCCTTAATCGCCCTTGCGTTTACCTCTTCGGCATTACGCGTATTTAGAGGAGGCGACTTCTGTTTGATATATTTGAGCAGTTCGGCAAAGTGTATTAATTTTAATTTCTCTAAAACCGGCAATATTCGTGACTCAAGGACACCCGGTTTTTCTGAATTCCGTAGAGTATTTATATTGAGACCATATTCATAATCGTTGTATACGTTATATATAATATCGCAGCCACCATCGAAAAATATTACGATATCACCTTCTTTTAGCGTTGTTTCGTGCAAGAAAAGAAGTTGCTGCTTGGTGTTCATTGATGAAGCACCGTAATTGACGACCTTATATTTAGTAGTAAGTTCGTTGATCTTGCGCTGCACAATACTTGGGATAGTGTATTCGTCCGGCACTTCCTGCGAATATATTGTGGACGCGCCATAAATGTACACAGTATTTGTCGCGTCGTCCGGGATAAACGCAGTCCGGCGGTGCCCGTCAATCACATTGATATACTTACCTTCAAAATTTACTAATCTACGGACTTTATCATCAAATTTTGCTTTTTCTCCGTTAGAGGATTCATGAATGAATTCCGCGCTAAAGTAAGGCGAATCAGAATATGCCGGTGGTTTTTTTGCCCGGAAAACCCACCTGGACTCATATACCGGCAGTTTTTTTATAATCAGCTGGCTACATATTTCTATTAAATAGGTCGTAACTATAAGAGTCACAAGGACAATTATCAAATTAGATATTTTGTCGAATTTCACAGCCACCAACACTTCCTCTAGTAAGGTTTGTTATTGTTCTTAAAGGGTTTGAGTCCAATCATGCCTATAAGCAACGTCCTCAACCTTATCGGTTAATCCGGTGTTTCCAGTCTCTGTGCTTAATACCCGTTTTGGGTCGTAGGCGGCGGTGAAGCCTTGTTTCGTGCAATTCGTCAGAAATCGAAATAGATAAAAGCAGCCGTGCTTCCTTGGCTTACTGTAATCGCCATAAGCCAACAGAAAGCCAGCGCAGTCCATAGGAGTTCCGGTCGCAAATAATGGGCCGTAAATTTGACCTTCCGGATGTCGTCAAACCGATGTAACGCAAAGAATACTAAGATCAACAACAACGGAAAAATATTATTGTGGGCGAATGAAGCAATCCCGCCCCAACCGCCGATAAAGGGCGCAGCCCATATGTCTAGCGCTTTTGCAATAGTCGGGCTACGAAAAAAGACCGCTGCAAAAGCGAAAAAATGAAATGTCAGCAACACTCCAATCCAATCGGGCATTTTGCCGGATGGCAAACCGCGTAAGACGGGCCGCAGCAAATAATTAACCGATATACCGATACCGTGCAACAAGCCCCAAATCAAAAAGGTCCAATTCGCACCATGCCATAAACCGCTTAACAGCATAGTGATCAATATATTACGGATGGCCGTGAACCGTCCGTGCCGGTAGCCGCCGAGCGGTTGGAAAAGATAGTCACGAAACCAAAATGACAGGGTAATATGCCATCGGCCCCATAAGTCGCTGAGTGAACGCGCGGCGTAAGGCCGACGGAAGTTATTAGGTAAACGGATTCCGATTGCGAGCGCAAGTCCAATCGCCATGTCGGTATATCCGCTGAAGTCGCAATAAATTTGAACCGAGAATCCGTAAATCGCCAACAGCGCGTCCAGAGCCCCAAGCGTTCCATTTTGGTTATAAACATCATTAACCGCAAAACCGACCTGATCCGCAAAAACCAGCTTTTTGACCAAACCGAGCGAAAAAATCGCAAGCGGCACGGAAAACCGGCGTAGTGTCGCAATGCGTTTCCGTTCGAGTTGCGGCAGCAGTTCGTCGGGACGAAGAATCGGCCCGGCAATCAGATGCGGAAAGAACAAGACATAAGCGAGCACGGTCGATGCGGAGGATGTCGCCGGAAACTTACCTTTGTAGATATCGATGACATAGGCCGTGAGGGTAAACGTGACGAAAGACAAACCAAGCGGCAATGGCAGATTGAGCAAATTGTCGTGCATACCAACGAGCGGTCCGATCAGTTCCCTAAAGAAAAAATCCGTGTACTTGTAGAAAACGAGCGGCAAAAATAAACCGATGACGGTCGCAACCGCCCGGCGTTTGCGTGCGACCGGATTGACCGATCCATTCATCCATATCACGCCGAGGTAGGCGATCGCCGACAATAAGTAAGGCAGCCATACGTATTCGATTCGCCACCATCCATAAAAAATCGTGCTGCCAAGAATGATCAGGTAAATTCTAAATTGCTTGGGAGTGACGAAGTGGAGCAGGAAGTAAACGGAAAAAAATACAAAAAATATCGGCGAACTAAATAACATTCCCTGCCCTGTTTACTTATTGACGGCGGCGTTGCCTGATTGGGAAAGCATTGGCAGGATCGCCTCGGCCATTAATCGGTGGCCGAGTGCGTTGGGGTGCGGATCGGTCGGCATCGCCCAGATGTCTTTCGGAGGCACACTCTTCATTTTGGACAGTTGATCGCAATAAGTATATCCATACTCAGCCGATACTTGCTTCATGATGTCATGGACAAACCCGAATTTGTAGTCAACTAAGTTATATGTGATAGGCGTCATGGCCAGATATATACGGATATTGTTCGCTTTGGCATACTCCGAAAGTTGTTTGAGCTTTTCTTTCATTTTGAGCATGCCAGACGCCTCTGGCTGATAGACGTCACGGTAGTACTGCACCATTGATTGTTCTCCGTTCTTATCGAAGAACCGGTGATAAACGCCCCATAAGATCACCGCCAGTTGACTGTGACGTAACAGCAAATTATCTCCGCCAGCAGGCAGGTCTTCAGCGTCGCGCAGACAATAATGCACGACGATATCGGTCGGATGCAGGTCGGTAAGCTCATCAAAAAAACGGGAAACGTAGCGCTCTGTGTTGTAGTTGCCAACTCCGGCGTTAAGCACCTGTACGGGCTGTTTGTCGATAGCGCTTAACGCCTTCTCAAGTCTGGCTTCAAGGGTGTCCTGTTCAGAAACTCCCCAACCAAATGTAATGGAGGCGCCGAGAAAGAGGATTCTCCGGCCGCCGGAAGGCAAAGCGGAAAGCGGGCCGCCGCGCAACCCATGCTCGTTGAGGCGGATTTCGACATTCTGCAATATCGCCGATTTCGACTTAACGTGATCGAAATCAAGCATAGGCTCGGAACGGCGGATTTTTAGCTCTTTTCCATAGCGCCACATCTCGATATCGTAGTTGGTCATCGAACTATTTTTTAGGCGCAAGAGGCCTTCTGCGAGACCGAGTGAGATTGCCAACGAAATACAGACTAAAGCAATTGAGTGAAATTTTTTATTGGTTTGCCGCATAAAAACTATTGAGAGAATTTGAATATAAATCCGGGCATCCCAATTTCAAAAATCTTCGTTGTACTTGGCGTCCCGCATGCAGTTATATATAGACTGTGTTCCGCCGAAGCTTGTAGTTTAAGTACCTTTACTATTGATAGAATTAATGCCATAACCTGCTACTTTTACCGTAATTCGCCGGCCGCCTTTAAATTGACCACTATCGAGCGGCGCAATTAATCCAGTTCGAAGGCAGGGCTGTCATTTATTTTAAGGCGGGCATCCTGTTTTTCTTTGTACAGAATGTAGTTCTCAATAACCAGCAATTCGATCTCCGAGCCCATGAAACAACGAAAAGCATCTTCGGGACTGCAAACAATAGGTTCTCCACGAACATTAAAACTGGTGTTAACGAGAACAGGGCAACCGGTCCGTGCTTTGAAAGAGGATAGGAGTTCATGAAACCTCGGATTGGTTTCTCTATCCACGGATTGTATTCTTGCGGAATAGTCGACATGGGTCACGGCCGGTATTTCGGAGCGTTGTACTTTAAGCTTATCGATTCCAAATTGCGCTGACTCCTGTTCCGTTATTTTTCTGCGCTTATTTTCGGCTACATTTGCAACGAAAAGCATATATGGGCTATCACAATCAAGATCAAACCAATCAACCATATCTTCTCGTAATACCGCCGGCGCAAAAGGACGAAAGCTTTCGCGATACTTTACTTTTAGGTTTAATGTTTTCTGCATCGCCGGATTACGCGGATCGCCAAGAATGGAGCGAGCCCCGAGCGCTCGAGGGCCAAATTCCATGCGCCCCTGAAACCATCCAGCGGCTTTTCCCGCTACCAAAGCATCTACGGTGGCCGTAATCAAATCGGCGTCGCTTAGCCTTTCGAAGCGTGCGCCGGCGCTGGAGAGCTGTTGTTCAATCTCACTATTATTGTAACTCGGCCCAAGGTAAGAGCCGGACATTGCATCTTTTCCATTTGTCCGGCGGGGTTTGTCACAATGCGTGTAATAAGCGGCCAAAGCGGCACCAACCGCACCTCCGGCGTCGCCAGCGGCCGGTTGAATCCAAATGTTTTCGAATTTACCATCTCGCAAGATTCTGCCGTTAGCCACGCAATTAAGTGCCACACCACCGGCGAGGCAAAGATTTTTTCTGCCAGTTTCATTGAACAGAGCACGCGTCAACCGAAGCACTATTTCTTCGGTAACCCATTGAATAGATGCGGCAATATCCATGTGCTTCTGGGTCAAAGGCTGCTCGGGATTTCGTGGCGAATCGCCAAAAAGCTTGTCGAATTTTTTGTTGGTCATCTTAAGGCCGGTGCAATAATCAAAATATTGCATATCCAGCCGAAAACTCCCGTCAGCTTTTAGATCAAGGAGTTTACTTAGGATAACGTCGACATATTTTGCTTCTCCGTAGGGCGCCAGTCCCATTACCTTGTATTCGCCAGAGTTGACTTTAAAGCCAAGATAATAGGTAAATGCCGAATATAAAAGGCCAATCGAATGAGGGAAATGAATTTCCTTCACCGCCTCCAAACGGTTGCCGTATCCGATTGCTACTGAAGTCGTTGTCCATTCGCCGACGCCATCCATTGTTAATACAACGGCTTCCTCGTATGGTGAGGCAAAAAAAGCGGAGGCGGCGTGGCTTTGGTGATGTTCGGCGAATAGCAAACGACTTTCTATATTCGAATCCGCACCCAGCTTTTTCAACTCATCCCGCAGCAACAGTTTTTGAAACAGCTTTTCTTTCAGCCAAATCGGCATTGCCGTTAAAAATGATTGAAAACCACGTGGAGCAAAAGCAATATAGGTTTCAAGAAGTCGTTCGAATTTTAAAAAAGGCTTGTCGTAAAATACAACATACTCAATTTGATCCAGATTTTTACCGGCCGCGTTCAGGCAATATTCAATCGCATTTTTAGGAAAAGCGGCATCATGTTTTTTGCGCGTAAATCGCTCTTCTTGCGCCGCGGCGATTATCTGGCCGTCTACAATCACACAGGCAGCGCTATCGTGATAAAACGCCGAGATACCTAATATGTTCACGGTTGCGTCGGCAAACTTCAAAATATGGCGTAGATAAATGGCGCGATCGCGGAGCCTTGGCTTAAAACAACCAGACCGCCGACCAAGACTAGCACGAATATGATCGGCAATAGCCAATATTTCTTTCGCATGGAGAGGAAAACCCAAAGTTCTCGCAAGATATTCAGCATTACTAATTCCACATTAGAATTGATTGTTCATATTTTGTTGTTTAACCACAATAAGCGGGCGATTTTGCCAATATGTTGGAGCTTTGCGATCAAATCTCAGCTTGAGTAAATCTCTTTTGAGGAGGCGCATTAATAGCCCAACTGGCAGAATAGTCAATAAGAAAACGGCTCCCATTATGACAGGATTGGTTAAATAAGATAAAACGAGGCCCAGACGATGCCAAAGATTATTAAGAGGTCGCAGTGGCGCCACCCAAAAATATGCAAGGATAAGCAAAACTACAGCAAAGAATAACCATATCATCCACCAATGATCACGCAAGTCATGGGATTGATATAACCTCACAAAACCTATAATGCAAAATATGGCAGCAAAAGTTATTCCAAATCCGCGTTCAGTTGGTTTTTCTGCATTCTCTTCTTGGCGCGAGTTTTCAAGCACGTAGCCTGATCGTTTATAAGTGGATTTTTTCATAGATTTTAACTACTAGCGGCACTGGCCGATACGGCGTTTACACATTGGCAAAAAGGGTCGATAGAACTGGCGAACAACGCTATCCCATTGCTCGACGCCTTACCCAAATGCCGCGAATCGACACTGATCAACCCCCCAATCCCGCGGTCATGACGACAACCGAAGCGATGATCGCCAAACTTTTTCCTGTTTATTATTTGATTACCCTGATAGGCAATACAAAAAGTACGCCAGAAACAAGAAAATTGAGTACGACACTCAAATCATGGATGAACTAAAGAGCAGCCAATGCAAAACCGGATGAATTTTACTCGTTAGCCTGTTGCATTAGGGGAACCTCTGATTAATTCGTTAACATGAATTTCTGCGTCAATTAAATCAATGACTTGCATATTGTTTTTTCTTGAAAAACTGAATTAATCCGAGGCTCCTTAGAATAATACGACCTATTCTTTACGGTATATTTTGTTATCTATTCAGACCAGGACGATAAAACAATGCATCTCGCAATATGGATTTTAATAAAACAAGAGCGCTCTTATATTTTCCTAGCACCCCAGGATGGGCGCGACTTCCTTGCACGCCTATTCTAGGGGGCTCAGAAGAAGAAATTTCCGTTATCTTCAAACCGTACCTAGCGCCACGGGTTAATAACATTATTTCCGAAAACTCACTCTTGAATTTATCTATTTCCAATATGTATAAATGAGACTTTTTAAATGCTTTGTACATCACGAGCCCATCTGTGTATTTTGTTGAGAAAAGTATGTTAATAAGACTGGTAAAAAACTTATTGGCAATTCCCGATACGAAATCATCATCTTCTGAAATTGCATCACCTTTGTATCTCGATGCTACAACTATATCATAACCAGCGTTTATTTTTTCAATTAGCCTTGGAATATCTTCCGGAATGGAGTTACCGTCCGGCGAAAACGGAATAATGATATCACCTTTAGCCAATTCAAACGCTTCCCAAAAAGCTGCTTTAACTCCTTTTGATTTTTGGTGAACCACATTATATCCTTTAGAAACAAGGTATTCTTTTGAGCCATCATCAGAACTACCATCAAGAATCAATATCTCGTCGCACCAACTTTTGTCTATCCGCGGCATTATAACTTTCAATGCATCTATTTCATTTTTTACAGGAATAAAAAGCGTTGTTATAAATTTTAATTTTGAATTATCCATTTTATTCTTCAAATAAAAAGCCGCATTATAAATGCAGCTTGCCACTCTGTTCTTTTCGTAGCCTTTAATAAAAACCCAGCAACAACACGCCGTCAAATTATTTTTAAATCTATAACTCAATATAATATCGACTTACATCATAAAAGCCCAGTAATAACTAACCGGAATATTAATAACCACTCTAGGGAACCTCTGATTAATGCAGTTTATCAAGAAAAATCGATGCGTAAGTCATTGATTAATATGCAGTGAATTCAATGTTACAAATTAAATAGTCGTCCCTGAAAAAGCCGATATTTTCCGAACACCAGCATTCAGGCCGACAATAAAAACGGCGCGCTCAATGGCCGCGCCAAAATCCGACATGGCGGTCTCCAAAAATGAGGCAAAAAAATCCTCAACTGCCTGAGGATCATACGGATATTGTGGCCAGCACCGCATAAGATGGCATGCATGGCATCGCCCAGTTCGCCTTTCAGGTAATTGCGGCCCAGCAATCCGTCGTTTTTGAGGTGCCCGATGACGGGTTCGATGGCATTGCGGCGTTTGAGGGCGCGTTTGAGTCGCCGGGTGTTTATTCCTCTCTTTTGCCGGGCTTTGTAAATGGTCACGTTCGGGACCTCGACACCACGGTATCCTAAATCCACAAAAGCTTCTTTTGCGCGTGTACCGCTTAGAATCTCCGCCTGTTCCAGACACGATTCCAGGGTGTGTCCATCGTAGGGATTACCGGAAAAGCTGCGGGCGCCGAGCACAAAATTACTTTTGTTGGTGACGGTGATGCCCACTTTGACGCCGAATTCATACTTCTTGTGGACTTTGCCTTTGGAAATGCATTCGACTTCCGTGGCGTGGAAACTGTACAGCTTGTTTTTATCCTGGGGTTGTTGGTTCAAAATCCGTTGGGTTTTCTCTAGCGTCTCTTTAAAAGCCAATTTGACTGCATCGGATTGATCCGTCAATTGGCGCTCGATATCTCGGTAAACCCGACCCACCAAAGTTTTGAGCTGTTTGAGCATTTTGCGTTTGCGCTTCATTTGCTTGGCATGACTGTACCGGTTCGCCATCATCAGCAAATAGGGGGCTTTGCGGTTGTAGTTCTGCCGTAGTGTAATCTCATGCTGCTCAGCCAGACGTACCATGTGCTGGCGACAGCGTTCATACAATTTTCCATCGGTCGGATACGTGATGGCTTTCTCTTGCACCGTGCTATCAACCGTCACCGATTCAAAATCCTGTTTCTTCACGGTCTTGCTGGCTACGCCAGCCTGGATCGTCACCGATAACATCCACTCGCAACCTTCTTCTCCGATCCGTTTTCGCCAATAGGTCAGTGACGTGGGGTGGCAAGGTATCTGGTGTTGGAAATACTCTTCGCCACAAAAATATTGCCAATAGGGATTTTCAAGCCACTGTGCCACGACCGCTTCGTCCGAGCGTGCAAACGCATGTTTGAGGTAATGAAGCCCGGCAATAAGACGCGTTGGCAACGCCGGAGCGCCTTGGTTCTCGGTAAAAAATTCACCGAACGCATCATCCAGTACTTTCCAATCGATCAAATTTGCCAGTTGGTAAAGCTCATGCTTCGGATTCAACAGGTCGGCCAGTGGTGTGTTGAATAGATCGATTTGGCCGCTACTTTCTTGGGATTTTGGCTTCATTTTCGATAAAAATTTGCAAGAAATTAATATCTATTTTACTAATTTCTTGCAATTATTGCCCGTCTTTTTCTTCAATTATTTATTGTGTTTCAATGCTTTAGCCGTGAATTTGTGGCTTTTCAGGGGCGACTAAATAGGCCTCCCTGAAAAAGCCAAAATTTTTCAGGGACGACAACCCTCATGCGAACAATAAAAATTGCTCGGATGATAATGCGGATGTTGTGACCAGCACCGCACAGAATGTGCGTGCATTGCATCACCCAGTTCGCCTTCTAGGTAGTTTCGTCCTAAAAATCCGTCATTCTTCAGGTGACCGATGATCGGTTCGATGGCATTGCGGCGATTGAGAGCGCGCTTGAGTCGCCTAGTATCCACTCCTCGCTTTTTGTCGTGCTTTGTAAATCGTGACTGTCACTTTAACGCCGAATTTATATTTCCTGTGGACTTTGCCCTTGGCAATGCATTCCACTTCCGGGGCGTGAAAACGGTAGAGTTTGTTTTTATCCTGCGGTTGCTGATTCAAAATTCGTTGGGTTTTCGCCAGCGTCTCTTTGAACGCCCCTCTGAAGGCGTCGGATTGATTGTCCAATTGACGCTCAATATCTCGATACATCCGGCCCGCCCACCAGGGTTTTCAATTGTTTGAGCATCTTGCGTTTACGCTTCATTTGCTTAGCATGACTATAACGATTCGCCATCATGAGCAAATACGGGGCTTTGCGATTGTACCCAAAGGGCATAAATAATTCTGCCTTAGCAGAATCCCATGTTGCTCAGCCAATCGCACCAGGTGTTGGCGTTATCAGGGTAAAATCGCCTTTGCCTCTGACGCCGATGTACTTTCTGAAACAGGATGTGTCGGGACGCTCCCGAGGCATCCACTCGGAACCGCCTACCAAGTAACGAAAATTGGGATTAAACAGTAAATTGCTTGTGATGTCGTGGCGTTCTAAACACTCCAATATCCTTAGGGAAACATGATCGACAATCCCGCTTCTTAGCAGGATATTCAACACTCTTTGGCGCTGGCAGGCATAGCAATCAAGTAGCGGCAAGAAATGAACTAGCAAGCAAGGCAAAACCGCTACGCGGAGCGCCTAAAACTAGCGGGTTAAATGAATTCATACTCAATTCATTACCATATGAGCGTTCTATTACAGTCAAACTCAAAACACATTCAAATTTTGGTATTTTGCACGAATGACCCCTCCAAGCTTTTTAAAAATTTTAGTTGACGCAGCTGGTGTTAAATGATTATTGTCAGCTGTAATCAAGCTATTTCCGATAATAAAGCTGCAGGTAGATAAAACATCGACAACATCACATAACTGTTCTTGAATGTCGAAGTAGTCAACATTTTCTTCATTTGCAATTTTTTGAATTGCCCTGCGCAAATCGACAGTATTAGAAAGTAATCCGTCTCGCGCAATAGACTGAATCTCATACTCAGTGGACTTCTCATTTGCCTCTCGAGCAACTATATCAATTAGCTTCTCTTTAAATATAAATGGCTGCCCGACTACTAAAACTGGCTTACCAATTGCCTTCATGTATCTAATAGTTTCCCGGAAATTATTATAATCCGGGCCAAGCGACGCAAATATCGTCAAGTCGATAGCGTTTTTTTCAATAAAGTCAAACATAAATTGATTAGATTGAAGGCAGTAATCTATTCCCCAATTAACACCAGGCCTACAATTTGACGGTGTTGCTTGAAGAAGATTAAATCGCTCTCTAGGCAAATTCTCGTTCAACCCCATCCAACTATAACTTGCTACAGAATCTCCCATCAGCAATATATTGATCTTACCATTAACTGGCCGAATACATTCTGCTTGATCAAAGTTTTTAAAATTTGTGAACGAGCAACCTGGCGCCCGAGGTTTCAAGGTACTTAACGAATCTTTTGTTCCTGATAATAAGTACGAGACATTTTTAGGGAAACGCCATCGCCAACCATTATGAGAGTAAACATGCAATGCTGGAGCTCCAACAATTACTAAAGACAATGAAACAGCAGACCAGAATTTACGTCGCCCGGAGGAAGTGCTTTGAAAATCTATCCTTCTAAAAGGCGTTTCAACAAATTTGTATAATAAAGCGGCGATAGATATCGATAAAATTAATACAGCGACCTTATCAAGCAAGCTCCATGGCTCCGGTTTTATATATTTATAAAATACAATCGTCGGCCAGTGAATAAGGTATACTGAATAACTGATTATACCCAAGCCAGAAACTAACCGATGCCTCAAAAGCGCACCGAAAAGTCTAGATGTTTTTGCACCATATATTATTAACGCGACTCCAAAACACGGGAGTAGCGCAAAAGTGCAAGGATGCTCATCTTTATGCTGGGTAACCGCATACATAATTGTTAAAAATCCAATAAATACAGCAGCCTCTTTTACCCAATCAGAACGATTTTGACTGCGTTCAACACCTAATAAAGCAGCTCCCAATGAAAATTCAAATATACGAAATGGCATAAGAAAAAACGCTGAGGATTCAACGTTGAAAAACGATGCTGACAAATATAATCCGAGTTTATTTTGAATTTCAAAAATATCATTGACATAAGCGATATTTAACAAAAAACTAAAAGCGGAAATCAAAAAAAATGCTTGAGTTAAATGCGCCCTTGAGACTCTGCGAAACAAAAATAAAACAATTATCGGCCAAATCAAGTAAAACTGTAGCTCGACGCTAAGAGACCAAGTATGCAACGCGGGCTTTAGATAAGCCGCTTTGTCGAAATAGCCAGATTGACTCCAAAATAATATATTTGACAATCCGACCAAAGCATAAAAAATAGAACCGCCAAGATGTTCAAAATCGTCCGGTCTAAATGATATCTCCGCTATAAAAAATGATAAAAAAAGAGTAAACGCCAACGCCGGAAATATGCGTTTAGTTCGTCTAATCAAAAACAACCCATAGTCAATATTTTTTACACGGGACTGATACAGCTCATCCAACAACAATCCGGTTATTAGGTAGCCACTTATTACAAAAAATATATCAACACCGATAAAACCGCCCTTAAAGCCAGCGATCTCAAGATGAAATAAAACAACCAATATAACTGCGATAGCACGGAGACCATCAATTTCTTTGTAATAAGTGTTTTTCTGCGCGCCCGCAGTGTGCAAAAGCGAACTATTCAAAGTTAAGCCCTCGTAAAGTCAAAAAATCAACATTGCCGGAATTAGAAATAATTTCCAACTTTTAATACCGAACCAATGTTGGAGTTTTAATTTTTTTTACGCTCCACACTTCTGCATTTCCGTTATGGAACCTCTGAGTAATTGCCGTTTTGAACTGCATCAGTTTGAATAGCCGGTCAAAACTCGAAAAATGACTGGTGATTATCTTTTTTGTGCTCGCAATGCTCCTTATGTGGTCCATTTTTCAAATAGCAGACGCAATCAGGCTACTACGTTCGTAGGTGTCCCCTCGCAGCACATTGGCAATCGCTGTCAGAAAGGTCAAACGGGAGGCGTTTTTGGCTAAGCCGCGATAGCGATTCTTGGCGCAACCAAAGCGGATCTTAATATCCCGAAACACGTGTTCGACCTTGGCACGACGACTAGCCAGTTCGCGCGCCGCTCGGCGCAGGAGTTGGGCCGCCTCGCTTTCGTCTTGGGTGAGCTTGGCCAGTTTGCCTGGACGTATCGCGATCACACAGGCAGGCGGATTTTCACTGGGCATTTCGGGGCGTTTATCCAAGCCCTGATAACCCGCATCGCCGTGGACGAACTGTTCCTCGCCGTGCAGCAACGATGCTGCTTCCGCGATGTCGCTGATGTTGCCCGAGGTGACTTTGAGGGTATGGACCAAGCCGGTTTCGCTATCGACACCTATGTAAAATTTGCTGCCGAAAAACCATGGGTTGCCTTTCTTGCTGGCATGAGTCTCGGGATCGCGCGCTTTGTCCTGGTTTTTTGTCGAGGTCGGTGCGGCAATCAGGCTGGCATCGACGAGGGTACAGGCTTTTAGAAACAGCCCCGATCCGCCAGCGTTTGGTTGATGACCTGGAAAATCTACTCCATCAGCCCGTGCGCTTCCAGCAAGTGCCGGAACTGCAAAATCGTGCTTTCATCCGGCACCGCTTCTAGGCGGATACCGCAAAAACGCCGCAGCGACTCAATCTCGTAGAGTGCGTCTTCCACGCCCGGATCGGAGTAGTTGTAAACAATCTGTGCCACGTGAACATGCAGCATGGCATTCAACGGAAACGCTTTGCGCCCGCGTCCTTTACCTGAAGCGTAATGCGGTTCGATCTCCGCCAGGATGATAGACCTCGGCAATAAGGCGTCGAGTTGGCCGAGAAACGTCTCGCCCCGGGTGACTTTGCCTTTGTTAGCGTATTCGGCATCAGCAAAAATGAGCTGTTGGTAAGGGTCCATGCGCGTCGTCTCGAAAACAAGGTGAATGCCGAATTATATCGTTGGTTTGCAATTAATCAGAGGTTCCTTCAGGGAATAAATAGCGCCACGGGACTTTAGATATTTCAAAACTCCCTTGAAACTTCTGCCGGCCAGAAAAATATCGCTCTTTGGGAAGCTGATGCGCCATCTTATAATTGATCGATATTTATCTTTTGTATAAATAAGCTCCTGCCTATTAATCAGGTATCCAAGCGCTCCAATAAACTCCAATATTCTATCAAATCATGCGGAAACCGATGCTTTGCGAGAAAAGATTGGCGCATGCCTTCATATTGCGTCAAACAGTCTTGATAGGCCTGGGGCCAATTATTCACCACCCACCTTAATTCATCTTCCCAGCCAGTTTCATGCAATTGAATACAGCATTCAGCAATGCAGGATCGGTCTTGCGTTCCAATCGAAACCGTCGCTCGGCCGCTACGCAACGCGGCAATGATACGCATCAGTGAAAGCCAACGCCAATTGGCACGCTGGGGAATGTTCAACACGACGCGTGCGGACTCATTAAGTCGGTCACGCCCCTTTCTCGGTAAAAAGTTCGAGGTTTGCGCTACCACAAAACGTTCGGCAATCGCCCGTAGCGTTTTATCCCGAAACGCAGTAAGTGCGCCGGAAAAAACGACTTCATGCGTCGGGTTTTGACCCGTCAAATCAACACGCACTAATTCGGGAAACGGAAGCGTTCTGACTGTAAGGCCAGGAAACATGCGCTCAGCCCCGAGTAGCTCTGGCAGATCCCCCAACACAAAAAAAGCCCGGAAATAGGGTACGCAATCCATAAGATTCTTAATTCTTGCAACTTGAGTTGCCGGATGCATGTAATCATTATTGCTCCACAATCGGTCACCATGGATGAACAATTCGTTTCCAAGCAGATCAAGGTGCTCGGTCATGATAACGGCTACTCGCTTACCGGTGCGTTCGCAATAATCGATGAGCGTCCTGCTGGTCATTTCCGAAAAATTCTCGATGACCACATTTAGCGCACTATCCTTTGGGGTTCGCCCCATTGTCACGGAATAACCATGTTGCTGCATTATCAGAAAAAAGAACTCGATCTGATCAGTTACGCCTTGTAAAGGATGGTTATATAACCAAAGGTGAATCAGCCGATTCTTGGAATGTCCGGTCATGACAAACTTCGCTTTACAGCCATTCTTACATCCTCAAGCGAGTCGCCGGTATAGAGCTGGCTATAGCCGTTTGTATTTACGCGATTCATATCAAATGCCCCTTCGGCCTGCATGATTGCAAAAAAAGAATTTCCAACACGGATCAAATTGAAGCCGTAAACCCCCTCTTCAATTAACTCAATATTTTCTTGCGGTACAGTCGATAACTCTTCGACTTTACGCATAATGTCCTTGAGACTGGTTCCTTTGAGGCAAACTTCGTAATCTCCATTGTCTGCACGCACCTTGTTGAATTCTCCTCCATTCATGGAGATGGCATAAAACTGATGATTGCAACGTATGATGTTCAGTCCATTCAAATCTTGTGAAACAAGTTCAATATTGGCTTCGGGCTGAGCAATTTTTTGCTCCGCGACTATTGCACTAAAGAATTGTCTCCATGCTCGATATAAACGCCTTAGCAACTTAAGAACTTTGGATGAGAACGTGTAAACAACAGGAAAAGGCATTAATTTATTGGCTACGACTTCAATAAACCGTTTTGTATTGCGGCGCTCGGCCTCAGTAATTGGGACTCTGAGATAACATCCGCCCAGCCCTTTTATCTGCGTTGAAAACGCGAGAGGGATGCGCAATGACTGCTCGACATACTCGGCGATCGGAGACCAATCATGCAACCCCACCTTTTGATCGCCAGGAGAGGCAATAAAACATCCTCCCATTTCTGTTACGAGCCCTTGACCGGTATTCAATCTCACTACCGGTTGTGGCGGACTCGTGAAAACCCGGCCCCAATCGCTGTCTTCTATTAAAAGATGATGCATCGCTGGAGGCAAATCTGTTGGCCCATTAGACAGGACACTATCTTTAAGAAAACCCTGATATAAACTATATACGTCAGACCAAAAAGCTTCGCTGAATAGGCGCCCAGAAAACTCCTCGCGTGCTTTTCTGCACGCTTTGGCAGACAATGCCTCGTATTTTTTTGGATTTTGGAACAGTTTCTTGATGCGCCTTAAGAGTTGTTCAACAAGGGCGTCTTCCAAATCTGAATTTCGAACATAATGATCAATCATTACTCCACATTCCGGATCCCGTCGCCAATTATTGGCATATACTCCGGATAGGATTATTCCATCCTCCCCATCCACGACATAGCGACTGGTCCCAATGGTATCGGAGACAACCGGCACAGCACCCGCCTCCATAGCCTGCATGATCGAAACCGAATGCAGGGAAGCGCTGGGAAGCAGCAGAAAATGCGCGGAGCACATTAGCTTCTCTAGTTCATATGCCGTCAGATAATCCTCAATCCATATAATGCTATGACCTTCGTGACAGCCCAACCAATCTAAATCAACACCATATTCTCGCAACATTGCATCCGCAGGGCGCCCGCAACGCATAAACAATCGTTTATTATCCAGATCGAGACAAAAGGCTTGCCAAAAACGCAAGACAATATGCCCGCCGCGCAAGAAAAAATTTGCAGGGTTCTGATTGGCCGAATTCACAAACAGGAATCTGGTTGACGATAGAGGGCCTTTGGATAATTGTTTATTTTCTTCCGCCCCCCCCATTAAACCAATGCGCGACAAACGAAGCTTGGCATCGATGATAGGCGACGCAAAAAAACAGCTCAAATCGGTGATCGTCTCCGGTAAATGAGAAAAAATTCCAAGACACAGCGGATTTTCGAATATTCCCTTGTAATACGCGCGGACCTGTTCTTGCGATTCCATGCTACCGGTTCCTTGATGCGCAAATGGAAAAAAAACCGGCGCAAACGATTCGCAATGAAATACAAAAGGGCGACACAAACTCGGAAACGGCGCAGTGTGATGAACTTCAATCTCACCGGGCAATAAACGGGTTAAAGCCTGATTGGCGGGCCAATAATGCACAAAGTAATCCTTCTCGATAGGCGATAAGGAAACGTTTTCCAACTTGACGGCATCTTTCGCAACTTCGGCGAGTAAGGTTTCTCTCAACGCCTCGTCGCCTCCCAAAGACTGCGATAACTCAACGTTATCCCATGCCGCGATATTCAACCAGTCGGGCTTCTCTTCGAACAACGCCCGGTAGAGGGGATGAAAGCCATTCAGCGGAATATAGTGTGTCAGGCTCCAAGGAATTGCGACATTTAGTATCTGTTCGCTCATTTAGGTTTTCTCCGAAACAGACGCGATAGGAAACTCGCATTACGAATGTCGAGCTTATTATTCAAGGCCAAAATTTGTTCTTCTTGTTTTTGTAATTCACCTTGCAAGACCGCGTGCTGTTGAATAATGCTAGTTAACGTATTCTGCAAACCTTTGACCACGGAGTCCTCAATTTGCAGACTCAATGCCTGTAGAGAACCTTCGATTTTTTCTCCGTATAAACGGGCCATATCATAAACGTTCTGTAACTGTTCCGATTGCGTTAGGATCGAACGCGCGCAGTCGTCAAGCTGAGCTTGCAAACCGGCGACATTTCCGTTGATATTATTCGTCAGGCGAACCGCCGTCGAGATACCATCTATATCATCCATCAGAGTGTCGACGTCCCTTGCCATTAGAATAGTGTCCGGAGTGTAAAGGGACAGCAAGGTCTGTAAATTTTGCGCTAAATCAATCACGCCAACGGACTGACGCAAAGCGAAATACCGTCCCTTCCAGGCAACCAAATTGAAGCCTTTGTACGCGTCAAAGAGACAAGGCTCTTCGGATTCCATCCAGTAGGCCAGGGAAACGTTGTTCATCGTGTTGGAATGCAACTCAAGCCCCGCTTGGTTAAGCTGCGCCAATTGCCGATCATAAGCCTCACGGCCAATCAACAATACGGACTTTAATTCGGCAAGCGTCGCCGCCGAAGGCAAGCGCGCAAGTTGCTGAGGCACACATTCGTCCAGAGCAATGACTCCCGCCGAAAGGGGGACGGCATAAAAACGGCTGACATAGCGGACAAGGTTGCAACCCATGAAGTCTTGTTCCACGGTCAAAGGCATCTCGTTGAAGTCCTTGGCCGAATACCGCAACGGACGCGATTGAAATTCAGCCACCCGGCTAGGAATCAACGAGTCTCCCCTTACCGTGTAGCCGAAGCCGGAAAGAACATCAGCGCATCGTTCAGCTAATTCGTCGATCAGGTTTGAGGGCAATTGCGAAAGATAGCCACCAATTCGGCCTTCACGAAAGGTCGCCGAATTCTGGTTGAAAACCTGAGCAGCAATGTCTTTGGTAATACCATCCGCCTGTAGTTTTAACTGTATGGCCCAAATCAATTTAAGTTGAGCGCGTGCCGAACCGCCACCGGCTCGGCCCACCAGTTCCTCGAAAGCAATCGGGATGACATTCGGAAAACTCAGCCATGGCAGAAAACCGCCCACGCGCTGCCGTAAGGAGCCCAACAGCCATTCGTCGTCTACCAATCGGCGCACTCGATGTTCAAAATCCTCACCGGAAAAATAGCCTGCGAAAACCGTTTTACCTTCGCGATGGTAGTAATGCGCCTCAGAGACCAGAATATCCAACGGATGCCGGTAGACAAAGAGTACAGGGGTTTGCGTAACTGGATGGTGCCGATTACCAAATGGCGCTCGGCGCACCGAGTCGATAAAGAAATCGCGGGCAACCGTATGTGAGTTACTGTATTCGATACAATACCAAGTGCCTGGCTTGGGAAAATCAGGTATTTGAATACCAGCAGCATATCCCAACGCTCGAGCAAACTCGTAGGCCAAATGCGTTCCGGCCTTGGGGATAGAAACTATAAACAAGGGTTTGCGACTCATGTGCCAATCACTTTTCGGCGCAAAAATCCGTACCTGTTGCAGATCCAAACATGCCAACAACAGATCCCCAAGTTGCTCGCCGCGAGTTTCCGTAAACAACAACACGCGAGCTTGTTTTAGAACTTCCAGCGGTGGAGTGTCCGCGTGTGCAATAACCGATACACCTTCGTTAGCGGCATCGCGCACGATGGTATCCGCAAGCTCGCCGTGACCCACAAGATAAACAGGCCCGGTTAATGGCGGATTGTTACGCAAGGCTTCTGCAAAGGCTGGCGCAGTCGGTTCGATAAATCTAAGTTCGCTGCCGTTTCCTTTCATTCCTTCACCATCAAAATGAGTTCGGAAAAAGAATCTGCAATTCCCGTAAAAGCAATGCCGGAGAGATTCGGCAAGCTAAAATCGACTGGTCCCAGGGCCTGAGGAACCGCATAATACTTGCCTTGAAAAAGTACAATATTTGTCGTCCCCAGGCTATCCAGCAACAATGGTTCCGAATATTTCTCCCCCATATCAGTTTTGATCGTAGCGGTCATAGCGGATACAAACGAGGCCAGCTCCGCATCATTATTGTAAAGTCTTGATACGACTGGCATTATCGAATCTATCATAGCCGAATCTAAATCGTCATTTTGTACCGCATTGATCCAGATAGAGGCT
The DNA here is from genome assembly GCF_014850975.1 of Methylomonas fluvii. Taxonomy (GTDB): domain Bacteria; phylum Pseudomonadota; class Gammaproteobacteria; order Methylococcales; family Methylomonadaceae; genus Methylomonas; species Methylomonas fluvii. Next base: position 1,692,144 of record NZ_JACXST010000002.1, read on the forward strand.
GCTTCATTGAAAATGCCGCACGCCTCCTCCGCCACATCCGACACTTCCATGACCAAGCTTTCGTCGCGGCACGAGGACCGCTCGATGGCCGTATGGGTTCGCCAAGGATATTGGCGAAAACCAAAACGGGAAAAATCGATGTTGGACTTGTTGAAAGCAAACCCAAACAAATTTTCGTCGCCGTAATCACGAAATACCTCACCCCGTCGAATATAGTCGTCGAGCGTTTGCTGAAATGGCGTATAAGCGCTTTCGTCTAAAGGCGACATGGGGCCGTAACCGTAGCGGACCGCATACGTTTCGATCCCGTGGTCGCGCAAAATATCGAGATGGGTGTTGGTAAGCCAAAGCTTCCAACCGTTGACAATCCCATGCCCGTAGCGAAGATTGTGCTTATGGGCGCCGGTTAGATTCACGTGGTCGAGTTTTGCCCATAAGGCCTGCGCCTGAGGCACGCTTATGTTGCAACCCAATTCGCCCGCAATACCGATAATGGTCTTGACCGGACTATCAATCAAGTCTTCCCAGCGCATCAAATAGTAGTTGTGATCTTGCTGAGTGAATTCTTCAAGGTAAGACTTAAAAGGCGGCAGTAGCGCTTCGAAAAAATTAAGATCGCTAAGCTTGTATAGAGCAAGGCGTTGTCTTAGAAAGTCGTTATCTTCCTGACAGGGAACAAAACGTTGGATATATTCGCTGGCCAGCGCATTGATCGAAAAACAGGCAGATGTTAGCGTTCCCGCGGGATGACGCATTGATGCAAAACGCAAGCCCTTCGGGACATCAAGCGCGCTCAACCAAGCCGCCGGCCCAACGTGCGAATGGACAACCTCGTAATAATTGAGAATCTCGCGGGGATGAGAAGTAATTAATGTGAAATCCCCTCCACCACGCAGGCCGATATACTTTCGAAATCGAGCATCGCGAAACTCGGAATCGGCCAACCATTTAGGTCCTCCGGCCAATTGTCGAAAGTTGTAATTGTAAATGAGATCGTGCGACAAACCGCGGCGGATAAACACGTCTTCTATACGCCGGGAAATCTGGAATCCGGCTGTGTCGCATAGTGCTTTGATGCTAAGCGTACGCCTATCTCGTGCCGGGCCGACAAGTTCGGCAATCACACTGATGAGTAAAGAGAAGCCGCTACGGGGATAACCTACCACCAACGGCCGTGGAGCCACCATTAAATTACCTGCTCATCCGAAATCTCTACGGCCACTAATTCAGGCACGACTTCAAGGTCAACAAAACCGACCGACTGCGGTGTATCCGAAAATTTCAATCGTGCCAATGAGCGCCGCACATCGACAAAACTATCTTGCCCATCAACAAATTCGTTACAACCAAGATTGAGAAAATATTCACCCCCGGCAAGATGCGCTTGCCAATGAAATTTTAACGCCACATAGTCATCAGGTTCGATTTGAACGAGAGGATGTCCCATCATTGCCAGATTGGTACCAAAAACATAAGTTCCTTCAAGCGAAACGATGGCAAAACCAACAGAGAGTTGCACAAACTCGTTACTGACTAATTTGACGATCAGCTCGCAATTGGCATGCGAGGCAATCTCGGGAGGATTCAATTCTCCATTGACCACCAGATCGAAATCGACAATCCGGGCTTTACCGGAGCCCATTCTGGTTTCGTGACGGTTATAGGCTGGTTTTAAGGGGATTTTATCGGTTTTATCCGCCTTTTCCTTTTTGGGAATCTCCGACATTCCCTTGACCATGTCTTTCTTTAGTTTATCGTTGTTCTTCGATATGTTTTGAGCCTCTCCGAACAACAACTTTTGGTAGTGATTGACAGCACCCGCGATCGGGCCTATGTGTACCAACTCTCCCCGATCCAAAACGACACCACGGTTGCAAATCCTTAACAGGGTGTCCGTACTGTGCGAGACAACCAAAATAGTCTTGCCTTGCTCCATGAAGTTTCGGATACGTTGGAAACAACGGTGTTGGAATTTGGAATCACCAACGCTCAGTGCCTCATCAACGACAAGGATTTCAGGGTCTATATGAATCGCCGCCGCAAACGCAACCCGGACAAACATTCCCGAGGAATAAAGCTTTACCGGTTGATCAAAAAATTCGCCGATGTCGGCAAATGCTGCGATATCGTCGATACGCTCCAGCATTTCCTGTTTCGAAAAACCTTGAATGGCGCCATTCAAGATGACATTTTCGCGCCCGGTGAATTCGGGATTGAAACCAGCCCCCAACTCCAGCAGTGCGGAAATTCTGCCGCTGGACTTAACCTCTCCTTCTGTAGCCTGCATCACCGCGCAGATAATCTGCAATAACGTCGATTTACCTGAACCGTTACGTCCCAAAATTCCGACGATTTCCCCGCGATGTACATCGAAACTAATATTCCTCAGCGCCCAAAACTCTTTGTGGTACTGCTTACGGAATGGATGAATAGCCTCGATAAACCGTTCTTTTGGAGAAGAAAACAATCTGAATTTCTTACTAACGTTGCAAACTGATATTGCGGACAACGCCTCCACTAAGCCCCCTCAATTTCAGTTAAATAACGCTTATTAATCACATTATGGTCCATTATTTTTCAAAGCATATCGGCAAACTCGGGCTTGAGCCGCCGAAAAATATAAGCGCCGAAAAATAGAATCGAAATTGTCACACACCAAAAAAAAGCAGTATCAGCTAAATTTGGTAATTTCGGCTCCGGAAATATAAGTAAGCCACGATACCCTTCAACAATATAGTAAATTGGATTATAAGATAATAGCTGGCGATAATTTTCCGGCAACAGCTCCATTGACCATACAATCGGCGTTAACCAAAACAGGACATTCAATATCACAGAAAGGGCTTGCGCTATGTCCCGGTAAAACACTTGTAGCGCGGAAAACAACAAACCCAGCCCGAGTAGCAATGTGGCGTTGCACAACATGAAATAGACCACCAACAAACGCATTGGCGAAAATGCAATGTCATACCAAACTTGCATTCCTATCACAAAGATCATGAAGATCATATGCGGCACAATACCTGCCGTAATGAACACGAAGGGAAGTATCTCGGTCGGAAAAACGGTTTTCTTAATCAGATGAGCGTTACCGGTCACTGATCCGGTAACGGTGATCAAAGTTTCATTGAAATAAAACCAAACCATTAGTCCCGTGATAAACCACATAATGAAGGGCGAACCGGCGGGAGCGGCCGCTTTAAAACCTACCGAGAACACAAAATAAAACACGGCCACCGTAGAGGCTGGCTGGATGATCGACCATAATGCCCCACCCATAGTCCCAACGTATCTGCTTTGCAAATCACGCAAGGCAAGTGCGCCAATTAGTGACCGATACTTCATAATATTACTGACAATATCCAACATAGAATCAAGGCGGAGATTAGATTACCGGGCAAATTAGTTTGGGCGGCGAATTGAACTCAAACTAGCTATTAGCACATTTAAAAAGCGGTAGCAGAACAACAAATCAACACTGTCTTTAACCATTCGAATCATGCGTGATCAACCACTTATAAACCAGCACCAACGAACTGGCGTCTTCGATTTCACCCTCGGCAATCATTTGTAATACCTTGGATCGGTCGAAAAAGCGAAGTTCGCCGTGGCCGAACTCCGGCTCAACCTTGACGGTTGCAACGGTATCAACCGATGCGGCGAACAGCCGAGAGCGCGCCTGGATAACGCCTGCTTCCGGCGACAGTGCACCCATATCCCTCAAACCGCCGGCCAATAGCGCCAACCCCGTCTCTTCCATTAGCTCGCGTTCCGCTGCGGCGGCTGGGCTTTCGCCGGGCTCCCCATGCCCCTTAACCACTTCCCAAGACCAGCGCTGTAAGGGGTGCCTTAACACTCGGATCAAACCAATACCGTGCTTGGCAACCGGAAGTACCGCAACGCCGGCGACAGAGCCCTCGACTAAGCAACGAGGCACGACGCTCAGATAGCGAGGCACTTCGTTGCCGTGAGAATCGACGACTTGATCGGCATAAACCCGAAACAGAGCGTTTTCGAATACCTCTTGTCGACCCAAAAGTTCGATCCGAAAGTTCTGGTCTTTTACGTTATCTTCGTGTTGCATGCCGGCGCTAATGTTTAGTTTGGTGTTAGATCAAACATTGCCGTACATCGAGTTCTTGATCATCGTGAAACCTTTGATCAATTCGGCAATACCAGCATCAAGGCTGACAGAAGTTTTGTAACCAGTTGCCTCAATTTTTGCATTGGAGACGATGTAGTTGCGCTGATCAGGATCTTTACCGACCGGTGCGTCGATAAACACGAAGTCGGGAATCTGTTTTTTGATTGTTTCGCACAATTCTTTTTTAGAAACATTGGCTTCGGAGAGCCCCACATTGTAAATCTGGCCCTTCATCGCGTCATAATTGGCAATCGCATGCTGGAAAGCCCGTGAAACGTCACGCACGTGTACGTAATTGCGTTTGAAATAACCTTCGAACAGCACGACAAAACGGTCGTTGACCGCGCGATAGGTAAAGTCGTTAACCAGCAAATCAACGCGCATCCTTGGCGACATGCCAAATACGGTCGCCAAACGGAAACTGATTGCGTTTTCACGCTGCATCAACTCCTGTTCGATTTTGACCTTTTCAATTGCGTATTGCGAAATCGGACGCAACGGCGATTCCTCGGTACAAAAGTTGTTTTCGTCGCCAGTGCCGTAAGCGCTATTCGTGGTCGGCATCAACACGATTTGATCCTGGGCCAACAACTTCAGCATCAGCGTTATCGCGTCGTGGTTGGTAGTTGTTGCACCGATTGGATCCAGATTGCACAGCGGCGCACCCACCAGCGCAGCCAGCGGAATCACAATATCGGCATTTTTGAGCAATGGCGCGACATTTTTTTCCAAGCGGATGTCACCCTTTACGACAGAGAAATTTGGGTGGTGGCAGACGTGGTTCAAACTGCTTTGCTTGAACATGAAGTTGTCGAGCACCGTAACTTTATGTCCCGCCGCCAGCAAGTCGGGCACCATGGTAGAGCCCAGATAGCCGGCACCGCCGGTCACTAAAATGTTGTAACTCATAACTCTCCTTTCGGTTCGAAAAAATTCATTCGCCAAAGATTGCCGCTTCGACGCACTCGCACAGCGTATGCGCCAGGACTATGTGCAATTCCTGAATAGTGCTGGTCGCAGTTCCCGGAACGACTACTGCATACATCGCAAGTTCGCGCGCTTTGCCGCCATCGCGGCCACAAAATACAATGCTTGGTATCGACATAGCGCGGCATTGCGCCAGCGCTTGCAAGATGTTTGGCGACTGGCCCGACGTACTGATGCCCAAAAAGACGTCGTTGCCGCAGGCTTTACCGGCCAGCTGCCTGGAAAATACGTGTTCGAAGCCGTAGTCGTTGCCGATTGCGGTCAGGATGGAACTATCGACAGTCAGGGCTTCTGCGGGCAAGGCGTCACGTTCCCGCGCCAGTTTACTGACAAACTCCGCCGCCAAATGCTGAGCATCGGCCGCCGAGCCGCCGTTGCCGGCAATGTAGATGCGGCCACCGTTTCGATAACAAGCGATCACAGCTTCCACGGCCGCTCCGAATTCGGTTAACGCGTTAGTGTCGGCCAACAGACTATTTTTGGCCTCAATCGAGGCTTGAACATTAGTTATGAGCCGCGAAACTATATCCACGACGACTCCTGGTTCAACACTTGCGCGGCGCGCGCGTAATCGTCTGGAATGCCAATGTCGATAAAGGTTCCCGGAAACTCGATACCGGTTAAACGCCGACCGGCCGTCAAAGCCGCCGGAAAAATATCGTCTTCGAGAGACCATTTGGCTTTCGGCGTAAATCGTTCTTCCAACAATGCGCTACGGCGCAGGCAATACACGCCGCCGTTCGCCAAACTGCCGATACCGCCCTTACCTGACTGCAAGGACTCGATGCGCCCGTCATCGGATACTTCCAACGCCATATAGCGGCCTTCTTCGTTGGAACGAAACAACGAAAAACAGCAATCCGCATCATTACGCTGTGCGAAATACATTAACTGTTCCAAATCCACAGCAAAGAAAGTATCGCCGTTGAGCAATAGAAAACATTCGCCGGCCGGGATGTTGCGTGCGGCTAATAGCACCCCCCCACCGGTACCCAGAGGGGTTTGTTCGAGCACGTATTCGATCATCGCACCACGGTAATTATCACCGAAGTAATCAATGATCGCATCACACCGGTAGCCAACCGATAGAATGAAACGCTTCACACCCTGGGTACGCCAATACTCAAGTAAAAACTCGAGAAACGGCCGGCCGTTGATTGGAGCCATCGGTTTCGGCAAATCGGGTACAGCGTCACGCAAACGCGTACCCAAGCCGCCTGCCAGAATAATTGCCGTGGTCACGATGTCGCCGTCAAGCCGCGTTGAGCAACGCGCACAGTTCGTCGACTTCGGCAACGCTCAAATCCGGAAAATTACCAATATAGAAGCCGTAGAAATGCACATGCTCGGTCTGCGGAAATTCAAGATGATGGCCTTCAGGCACAATGCCTCTCAAATAAGGTTGGCGTATCTGGTTGCCGCCGCCGGCGCTACCTCGGCGGAATTCAATGCCGGATTCGCGCATTTTTTTCATCACCCGTTGAACCAAATTATCGTCGGCCTCATTGAGGATCAGATTAAAAGCGTAGTTGCTCGACCCCTCAAGTTTAAAATCGGTGCGGTATTTGGACGCGTCAATCTTATCGAGAAAGCGCAGCAAATTTTCGGTACGGCGTTGCACGGTCATATCGAGGCGCTTGAGTTGGCTGCGGCCCATTATGCCGCCGATTTCGGTATTGCGGGTGTTATAGGCCGGATAGGCAAAAATAAAATCCGGGTTGAGCTGCGGATTTTCGTCGATGTAGCGTGCCTTCAAATCATTGTCGGTCGCCTCGCGTACCATGCCGTGCGAACGCAACATGCGCACTTGCTGATAGACCTCGGGGTCGTTGGTGCAAACCATGCCGCCCTCAATGGTGCTCATGTGATGGGCATAGTAATAGGAAAAATTGGAAATCCAGCCGATACCACCGAGCAATTTACCGTTATGGCGGGCGCCGTGCGATTCGCAGACATCTTCGATCAACGGAATGTTGCGGCGTTCGAGTTCCGCGACCAGTTCGTCGGTCAGGCCATCGAAACCTTGGACGTGAGTCAGAAACACGGCGCGGGTTTTGTCGGTGATCTTACTCAGAATTTGTCGAGTATCCATCGCCAGCGTTGCCGGATCGATGTCGGCAAATACCGGGGTAAAGCCGTTCTGCAACACCGATGCAACATCCGATACCCAGGCCAGCGGAGGCACAATGACTTCGCCGCCTTCGGGGTGGCGTATCTTCAACACCGCCATGGTCAGCAGGTTGGCCGATGCACCGGAGTTCAGGAAAACGCTATATTTCACGCCCAGCCACTCCGACCACTCGGCCTCGAACGCGCGCACGTTTGCGCCATGAGTCAAAATCGGATCGTCCTGTTTGAGATGTTCGATCACTGCGTCGAGATCTTCGCGCAGAATGTTGTTACGCATCAGGGGGAATTTCATGTTGTCGAATACCCGGTTAATGAGAAAGTGATTGAATGAAGGCCGCAACGCGCCGTTGTACGGCTTCCGGCCCTATGCCGACTTGTTCGTGCAATTCGGCCCGTGTACCCAGTTCGAAACGGTAGCCGCCATTAACCCCCAGATTGAGCAGTGTCAAGGGCAGTTTACGTCGGGCCAGGAAATCGAATAGCATGGCATCAACCCCACCACGACCACTGAAGCCTTCTTCCAAACTGACCAAGCCTTGATAGCCAGCGAGTTCGTCAGCTAAGCGATCCTCATCGAAACGTGCAATGTCCACCAAATCGATGACACCGACATCGTGCTCCGAGCCTTGCTGAGCCGCCACCCTCAGCGCGGTATGTAACATGTAGCCGGTCGCCAGCAAACATACGCGCTCGCCTCGACGGTGAACGTGAAAACCCAATCGCAAGTCCGGTGCCGTTTGTTCGTAGATTACCGGCAATACCTGGGCGTCAAAGCGCAAATATTTGGGGCCGGTAGCCGATACGCAGCGCTCGAACAATGCTCCCGCGGTTACATGGTCAGCGGGTGAAAACACCTGAAAATTTGGCATCGCGCGCATAAGGGTCAAATCTTCGTAGCACTGGTGCGTCGGCCCGGAAACCACGTAACTATACCCGGCGCCGACGCCGATCAGGTTAACGTTAATCGGCCGTACCTCCGAAAGCAACGCCAAGCTGACACGAATCTGTTCGTAGCAGCGCATGGTTATGAACGGCGCGATCGCGTAAGCAAACACGGTAAACCCTTCGAGCGCCAGACCGGCAGACACGTTGATCAAATTTTGCTCGGCGATGCCAACGTTGACAAAACGGGAAGGGAAATCGGCGCGTATTTTATCCAGTATTGGCGAACCAAAATCCGCACTGACGAAAAATATTTTTGCATCCTGCCCCATCGCTTGCCAAATCCGATCAAGCAGAACGTCGCGCATCGGTAGCGGCTTGGTCGTCATGGCAATTGCTCCAGTAGACTGTCAATTAATTCCGGTTTGGGATTAAGAATGTGCGACAAAGGCGCATTCTCCAAACCCGGCACACCGCGACCTTTCAAGGTTTTGGCGATCAGCGCTTTCGGCTTACCAGCAGCCGTCGCCTTCATCTCCAACAAACCAGCCTGCACAGCCAGCACATCGTGACCATCGACTCGCCGACAATCCCAGCCAAACGCGGTTAAACGCTCGCTTAGCGAATGGTGGCTGACGATGTCATCGGTATAGCCGAGCATGCTGATACCGTTGTCGTCAATGACGAGATTCAGATTGTCGAGCCTGTGCTGGGAGGCAAACATCGCTGCCTCCCAATTGGCTCCTTCGTGCAATTCGCCGTCGCCCGACACAACGAACACTTGACGGTCACTGTCGAGCCGCTTCAAGCCCAGAGCCATACCGGTGGCTACGCCTAGGCCATGGCCGAGCGAACCGTTGACAGTCTCATAACCGGGAATCACCGGATCGGGAATACCACCCAAAAAACCGCCGCTATGGCAAACCCTCAACAACTCATCTTTCGAAAAAAAACCGAGATCGGCCAAAATAGGATACATACAAATTGAACCGTGGCCCTTGCTGATCACGCAACGGTCACGATGCGCCGCCAATGGCTGAGAGGCATCGAAACGCAATACGCCTCCGTAATACAGCGCGACGAAAATTTCAACAGCTGATAGCGACGACGCCAGCCGAGTCTCGGGCGCGCGACGGTGGATCGCTAGCGTCTCTCTCCAGACCCAATGGGCCTTGGCGCGTAAATCAAGGGTTTCGGAATTCAAAGCAGCGCCTCCGTTTCGGCGTTGGTTCGAGAATGGGGCGAACCGTTGGCCACCCCGGCATAAAGACCAAGATATAAAAACTGGTGCATCACTATTAAAGTCCGTTGGGTTGGTAGAGAACCACGCGGCTGCCGGAGTCTTCGAAATTGAACGGCACGTGAATCAGCTTATTGAGGCGTTCGCGAATCACCGCCTGCTTCTCCGGTTTAGCAAACAACAACAAGAAACCACCGCCACCCGCACCCAAAATTTTGCCGCCGATGGCGCCGGCGTCCATGGCCGCATTGTATATTTCGTCGATCTCTGGGGTGGACACCCGTTCGGACAAACTACGTTTGTAATGCCAACTGGCATCCAACAGTTTACCAAACGATTCGATGGGTTCACGGCCGTCCTGCAGCAAGGCAATAGCCTCGTCAACCATAGCCCGCATCAATTTCAGCTCTTTTTCGCGAATTTTCAAATTGTCGATTTTCGACTTCGCGACTTCGGAGGCTATACGCGAGAAGCCGGTAAAGCACAGCATCAAATGTTGACGAAGCTCTTGTTGGCGCTGTTGCGGCAGAATCAACGGCGCAACGTCGAAGGTATCGTTGGTATGAAACTCAATCCGGTTGAAACCACCGAAGGCCGCGGACACTTGATCCTGGGATCCGACATTCTCACCAATCAAGTTTTGTTCGATGTGAATCGCATCCCTAGCTAATTCATCCTTGTTGGTCATTCGCCCTTGCAAGGCTTGCAAGGCGTTCAATAAGCCGACGGTAAACGACGAACTGGAACCCAAGCCGGAACGAGCAGGCAGGTCGCCATCGTGATGAATTTCCAGGCCTTCCTCAACATTTGCCCAGTTAAGCACCGCGCGCACCGCGGGATGTTGAATTTCGTCGTTATGTTTGACGTTTTCGATCACGGAATAGACGATACGGTGTTTATGGTCGAAAAACGGCGGCAGGCGGCGGCAACTGATGTAGCAATATTTGTCGATTGAGGTCGACAGCACGGCGCCGCCATGCTCACGATACCAACCCGGGTAATCGGTGCCACCCCCGAAAAACGAAATCCTGAACGGGGTTCTGGTGATAATCAAGTGCTCAATCTCCCAACAATTTCCGCTTAAGGCGGATGCTCGCCATGTCCTCGATATTCTTGCGCTCCTGCACGCCAAAACGGCGCTCGGCAAGCCCCAGATAAGCGGGATTTGAAAAGTAGGTTTGCCACGCCTGATCGCGGAAACGCAACACATCCTCCGAACGCAAATACTTGGTCGGCAACGGTTCGCATTCATACGACAGGAAGGCAAAGCCTTCGTAAGTCTCGGGCAGTTTCCAGCCGTTGCGTTTGGCAATATGGTACATAGGACTGCCCGGCAAGGCCTGGCAAGGATACATGTTAGCCATCTCGGTATTGAGCTCGATGGCAAGATCAAGCGTTTGCTGCATCGTTTCCAGCGTATCATCCGGGAAGCCGAAGATATAGTTGCTGATAATGCTGATGCCGGCATCGCTGATCGTGTCGCACACGTCACGGATATTGACTTCCTTGAACGACCCCTTGGAAACTTCTTGGCGCACCATTTGATTACCCGCCTCGACGCCCAATGCCAGCCAGTTTACGCCGGCGCGCTTGAATAAATCGAGCGCATCGCGCCTGACAGTATCGACGCGGGAATAGGTCCACATATTAAAGTCGAAACCTCTATCGACCACGTTTTGCAGTATCGGCTCGTAGTACTTACGATTGAGGAAGAACATTTCGTCGCTGATGCGTAGTGTGCGAACGCCAAGTGACGCCAGTTTTTCCATTTCGCGAATTACCCAGGCTGGCGACCAAAAACGCATGCCGCGGGAGTGCGAAGCATCAATGCCGACGCCGTTATCGGACCGATTGACAATGTTGATCATGCAGAAATCGCAACCGAAATTGCAACCTAGCGAGGTGTAAATAGCCGCGAACGGTGTTCGTTTGTCGTGGCTGAACTCGGCATGCCAAAAATGTGCCCTATAAAGGTCGAGTGGCTTTTCGCGGTAAGGCAGCAAATCCCAGGCATAACCCGGCAGGTCTTCGTCCATCCGTTCCTGCGGCACCACGGACTGAGGCGGATTGAGCACGGGCAAGGCCGATGAGCTTTGTTTATAACCAATGCCCTTGACATGCGCCAAGTCGCTCTTGAGATTGCCTCTCAACAGGTTGTGCAATGCGTAAACGCCTTCGTTGAGCAACACAATATCGACGCAATCATGAGCCAGAACGTCCAAAGGCAAAGCACTCGTATGCGAACCAACAAAGGCAATCCGTGTTTGGTTACCAACAGCATACTTAAGCGCGCTAGCCAAGGCCAATGCACCGATCATGCTGGTTGTTCCGGAATTGGGATTTTGCCCGTAGACAACGAACACTACCAAACGTGGGTTGAGCTCATCAATGCGTTGCACCGATTGTTCAAGCGTCAAGCGCTCAGCGTCGCAATCCATTAAGGCGACATCAAATCCCTTGCTTCGGCATGACTCCGCCAGTAAAAGTGCCCATGTAGGGGGCTCGATAGCTGAATACGTTTTAGCGAGATCCTGATAAGCCTTAGTAGACGAATCGGGGTTTATGAACAATACATCCATCTAGTATTTAATTATTATGTAGGACTAAGGACTGTTGCGACTCATTTAGGTAACCGAAAAAACACAATCTAAAGCAACGATGCTTATGTAATTGCGCTTCAATTTCTAGGGCATCAATTGTCAAACGTTGTAAAAAAGCCTCTCCAGAGAAGGCTGACTTGTACAAGATAAAAACACCTTTCCACTGCTTGCCAAAGCGGTAGTAGCATTACGTATTACGGCGCGGCCGCCCACTTCTATTTAAAACTGAAAACTCAATCCGCTTAATCAATCGGTTCGATTTTAAGTCAATAATAGCATCATTGGCTAGCTTCTGGCGCCAGTTGATTTAAGGACCTCTTAAAAGTCAGAAGATCATCCTCAAAACACAGCCTTCTCGTTAAGGAACCTCTGAATAATTGCCGTTTTGAAATGCATCAGTTTCAATAGCCGGTCAAAACTCAAAAAGTGACCAGTGATTGATCCAAAACAGCCTGTTTTGCGCCCCCAATGCCCCTTATTCGGACCATGTTTCAAATTGCTGGCGCAATCAGGCGTCGACATTCATAAGCCCCCGAAGGACATTGGCAATCGCTGTCAGAAAGGTCAAGCGGGCGGTGTTTTTGGCTAGCCCCCGATAGCGATTCTTCGCGTAACCAAAGCGGATCTTAATATCCCGAAACACGTGTTCGACCTTGGCGCGGCGACTGACCAGTTCGCGCGCCGCTCGGCGCAGGAGCTGAGCCTGTTCGCTCTCTTCCTTCGTAAGCTTGGTTAGTTTGCCCGGCCGCATCACAATCACGCAGGCAGGCGGAATTTCGTTGGACATTTCGGGGCTCTTTTCCAGGCCCTGATAACCCGCATCGCTGTGGACGAACTGTTCCTCGCCGTGGAGCAAAGCGGCTTCGGCCACGTCGCTGGGGTAGTCAATGGCTGCGAGCATTAGCGTCCATTGACTAGGCCGGGCTTCCGTAGATCATTCTGTAGTGGTCTAATAAAAATGGACACCCAGATAGGTTGATAAACTATCAATCTACCAGGTGAGCATAATGAAACAAGAAAGACGCAGTTTTGACGCAGCGTACAAGCTGCAAGTGGTTAAGATGATCCAGGAGCAAGGCCTGACAGTGGTGCAGGTTTGCCAGGAGCTCAAGCTTGGCGAGACGGCCGTGCGTCGCTGGCTGAAGCAGGTGCAGACAGAACAATCCGGTCAATCGGGCATTGGCAAGCCGTTAACGCCGGATCAGCAGCGGATTCGGCAGTTGGAACAAGAAAATCGGCAACTGCGTTCGGATAACGAATTATTAAAAAAGGCTTCGGCCTTTTATGCCCTTTGGGTATCCTTGCCAAGGAACTGCGATGAAACACGAGATGATTCAGCAGCTCACTGCGGAGAAGGCCATGACGGTGCGGCAGGGTTGCCAGTTGCTGGGCGTCAGTCGCTCGGGATTTTATGCGGCCCGACGGCGAGTTCGTCAGCCTAAAACGCTTTGTGGGACGCGGGTTAGGCTGCGCAGTGTGTTCGAAGCAACCGGTCAATGCTATGGTAGCCGCCGTCTGTGTAAGGCCTTGGCCGAACAGGGGATCGAGATGGGGCGCTATCGCGTGCGCAGGTTGATGAAGGAACTCCGGCTCAAGCCGATCTGGAAACCTAAGTTCGTGAACACCACCGACAGCAACCACAATCTGCCGGTGTACGAAAACGTGCTGGATCGCCAATTCGAGCAAGCTGAAGCTAACCGAGCCTGGGTCTCGGACATCACTTACCTCCGGACCCTGAGCGGTTGGCTCTATCTGGCCATGGTGCTGGATTTGTATTCGCGCAAAATCGTTGGCTGGGCCATGGCGCCGAACATGCCGGCGGAACTGGTATGCACGGCCTTGCAGATTGCCATTGCCCAGCGTCGGCCGCCACCGGGCCTGATTGTCCATTCCGATCGGGGTAGCCAGTATGCCAGTCACGAGTAACGGGATTTACTGACCCGCCATGGTTTTCAAGGCAGCATGAGTCGAAAGGGCAACTGTTGGGACAATGCGGTGATGGAGCGCTTCTTTCTCAATCTGAAAATGGAGCGTGTCTGGCGTCGCAAGTATGCCAATCACGCCGAGGCCATCCGTGACGTGACCGACTATATCGTCAATTTTTACAACAATCGGCGCTTGCATTCGTCATTGGGCTACCTGCCACCCAATGGCTATGAAATGAAAATGGCAGCTCAACAACCTATCTCGGTGTCCGAAAAAAGTTGACCACTACATTCTTCGCGATCAGGACGCATACTGGCTGAGGCGCAAAACTCGCTTTTCCACTGCGCCAGTTGATGGGTAAATACGCCACGCTCCCGGCACCAGGCATTCAGCGCCTCGCCGCTCAAACTATGGCTTTCCTGGAGGGCCAGCAAACGTTCTTCGGGCCGCCAATCTTGAGGCCGCTGGGCGGACTTGGCTGTGACAGGACGGTGATCGGTCGAGGAGGCGTGGCTCATCCAGGTTTTTAGGGTATGTATGCTCAGGTTTCATTCATCGGCAACCGTTTGAATGGATCGGTTGCCCCGGCTGTAGACTTTCGCCAACGCTTGGTCTTTGAATGCATCAGAATACTGCTTTTTGGAACGGCTCATGGTTCATCTCAAATTTCAAAAGGAATGGAAATTTGAGGCGACAACTATTCTGACTCAGGGGGCGGATGGCCTCGGTGTGGTTGGCATACTGTCGGCGCCAGACACGCTCCATTTTCAGATTGAGAAAGAAGCGCTCCATCACCGCATTGTCCCAGCAATTACCCTTTCGGCTCATGCTGCCTTGAAACCCGTGGTGGCTCGGTAAATCCCGGTACTCGTGGCTGGCGTACTGGCTGCCCCGGTCGGAATGTACGATCAGCCCCGCTGGCGGTTGGCGTTGGGCAATGGCGATCTGCAAGGCCGTGCAAACCCGTTCCGCCGGCATGTTGGGCGCCATGGCCCAGCCCACGATTTTGCGGGAATACAGGTCCAACACCACCGCCAGATAGAGCCAACCGCTCAGGGTCCGTATGTAAGTGATGTCCGAGACCCAGGCCCGGTTGGCCTCGGTTTGCTCGAATTGGCGATCCAGCACGTTTTCGTACACCGACAGGTGATGGTTGCTGTCGGTGGTGTGCACGAACTTAGGCTTCCAGATTGGCTTGAGCCGGAGTTCCTTCATCAGGCTGCGCACGCGATAGCGCCCCATCTCGATCCCCTGTTCGGCCAAGGCCTTACGCAGACGGCGGCTACCATAGCATTGACCGGTCGCTTCGAACACGCTACGCAGCCTAACCCGCGTCCCACAAAGCGTTTTAGGCTGACGAACTCGCCGCCGGGCCGCATAAAATCCCGAGCGACTGACGCCCAGCAACTGGCAACCCTGCCGCACCGTCATGGCCTTCTCCGCAGTGAGCTGCTGAATCATCTCGTGTTTCATCGCAGTTCCTTGGCAAGGATACCCAAAGGGCATAAAAGGCCGAAGCCTTTTTTAATAATTCGTTATCCGAACGCAGTTGCCGATTTTCTTGTTCCAACTGCCGAATCCGCTGCTGATCCGGCGTTAACGGCTTGCCAATGCCCGGCTGACCGGATTGTTCTGTCTGCACCTATTAGTCTCGACTTCCAGCTAACACCTATCTGGCGCAAATTGGCTACATCAACGCAAAAAGATTATCTAGATTGCCATCAGCATATCTGTGGCCGCAAAATTTCAACCAATGATGCTCTTGGTGAGCTTCCAATCACTAAATGGACAGTCGGTCTTGTTAGAAAATACCGAGACACCCGCGGTGAATCGTCGGAAAGCAGGGCAAATAAAGAGCTTGCATACATAAAACGAGTTTTTTCATGGGCATACGAATATGAAAAAGTTAAATCCAATCCGACGGTAGGCGTGAAAAAGCTATCAATCAAACCTCGCCAACACTACGCCGAAGATCGTGATTACGAATTTATGCTCAAGATCGCTCAAGAGTCTAACTATTGGTATCTCTGGCCGGCCATGGAAATTGCCTATCTTTGCCGTATGCGTTTGTCGGAAGTGCTGGATCTCACCGATGCAAATGAATTGCCGGAAGGCCTACTAATTAAGCGTCGCAAAGGATCTCGTGACAACATTACAGAATGGAATCCGCGACTACGTACTGCGTGGGATTTTGCAGTTGCGACGAGAAACCGGATATTGTCAGATCGAAAACAGCCTCATCCGATTCGTGCCGAAGATAGGCACATCATTATCAGTGAACGTACCGGTGACAAAATCGTAGTCGATAGTCTTAAAACGGCTATGGGACGAATAACGGTTGCCTCCAAATTAGCAGCTGAAGAAAGAGGAATTAATTGGGTGCCTTTCACTTTTCATGATCTTAAACGGAAAGGTGTTAGCGATACAACGGGCAATAAACTGGATGCGAGCGGACACCGAACGGCTTCGATTATGAATGTTTACGATGTAAAATTGAAAACGGTAAAACCGTCGAACGAATGACCATTTGTCAGTAGCTTTGTCAGTAGATGCCGATCTTGCATCTTACAAACAACATCAAGCTATTGATTTTATTGGGGTGAACGATGGGGCTCGAACCCACGACAACCGGAATCACAATTAGACGTATATCATATACTTTTCAATGACTTACCAGGCTGGTTTGTCATCATTAGTCAAAAATATGCCCTTGATTCTAAAGAAGTTTCATTTTATTTGTCATCAGAATTTTAAGGCAAAATCGAGCTATTGACCGGCTCCAAAAATCAAAATTTGATCAAAAGTATTGATTGATCGCGTAGCTTTTAATTTCAATTGGTGCGCCCTTTATTTGATGGTTAATCAAAGACCTTTGATACCCAGCAAATAAGAAGTCGACCGTATAGCTTGTCGACAGTCAGTCGACCGAGCAGCATACAGGCAAAGGATTGGGCATGTTACGTCGCATGGCTTTGGGCGAAGCCTCATGGCTGATCGCACCTGCAGACAGTCAGTAGTACCCAACAACATCCATCCCAGCAATTACTACAAAGCAACGTGATTCCAGAGCGCTGACTTCTGCAATGTTTGTGTTTTCATATTTTGTTTCCCTGGAAACAGTTTAAGCATAGTTTCCAGAAAAAACTAATGTCAACTTTATTCCCCTTCCCACTTCTATCCATACACGTGTTCATTATTTTTGTCTGTACATTATTAATGAACAGGATAAAATAATGAACACGACATTGACTAACAGGTCACCACACCGTGAAAACACCAGAAATCGAGCTATTCGATACAGCCACTGAAAAACTCAAACAGAACACTGGCTTCACTGTCGAGAAAAATAAAAACGGCATTGATGCAACCGGCTTTATAGAAACCGGTACGAGCCGTTTGCCGGTCGCAATTGATATAAAAAGGTCAGTCACCAATAGTGTCCTTCCCGCACTTAACCATCAATTCACTCACATGAATGAATATGGGTTACTGGTTGCGCACTATATCAATCCATTGATGGCGGAGCGTCTCAGGGGAATGGATATCTGGTTTATTGATACCGCCGGTAATGCCTATATCAAAGCGCTGCCTGTCTATGTGTATATTAAAGGTAATAAGCCTTCTGAGACTCAAAAAGCACAACCGACCAATCGGGCTTTTACCCCTACCGGCTTAAAAATCGTCTATGCATTATTATGTCAGCCAAAATTGGTCAATGCCTCTTATCGTGAAATGGCGCAAACGACTACGGCAGCATTAGGGACCGTTGCCTTGGTATTCAAAGATTTGACCAAGTTGGGCTTTATCGTCGACATGGGCTCTCGCGGCCGTCGTTTAAAAAACCGCAAAATGCTATTGGAGCGCTGGCTTATTGCCTATCCAGAACAACTTCGACCCAAACTTGAAACCGGAAGATATCGTGCAATAGACCCGAATTGGTGGCAAACCGCCGATCTGCACAATATGCAAGCCTACTGGGGGGCTGAAGTAGCCGCTGATAGACTGACTCATTATTTAAAACCCCAAATGATTACTCTTTACGTCATGGAAGAAAGGGCAACCCAATTAAAAATGACAAACAGACTTCGTAAGGACCCTGACGGCGATATTGAAATCCTAAAGACTTTTTGGGATGTGCAAAGCGAATTCAACCAAGCGGATATCGTCAACCCGATACTCGTTTACGCCGACCTGATCGCTAGTGGTGACCCACGAAACATTGAAACCGCACAAATTCTATATGAGCGCGAACTTGCAGAACATTTCCGGGAAGATTAACGAACCGATTTTAGCTATCTACGCTTTAATCGCTGATGTTGCCCAACAAAACAACTTGCCGTTTTTCATCATTGGCGCTACGGCCAGAGATATTATCTTTGAACATGTGCATGGCATCAAAGCCCCTCGAGCGACTAAGGACATCGACTTAGCGGTACAAGTGGCAACCTGGCAGGATTTTGAACAGCTCAAAACTCAGTTGATTGAAACCGGAGAAATGGTCAGCGACAAGATGATTCAGCGGTTGCGCTACCATGGCGAAATCCCGATAGATATCGTCCCCTTTGGTGATATTGAAGCAAACGGCAGCATCCTCTGGCCGCCGGAATACGATATAAAAATGACTGTGACGGGGTTTCAGGAAGCCTATAACAACACCCAAGTGATTCGTTTCAGGGAAAACCCACCATTGGACGTTAATGTGGTGACACCGGTTGGTTTGATGGCTTTAAAAATCATTGCCTGGAGTGAGCGTTATCCACAGGCATTAAAAGATGCTTTGGATATCGCCTTTATTTTGCGCAACTTTCTCGATGCAGATCATCAATCTCTATTGTGGGAAAAACACGATGACCTTATAAAAGAAGAGATCGACTACAGGCAAGTCGGAGCCAGAGTATTGGGCCGGGAAATAGCCAAAATCTTAACGCCTCATAGCAAACAATTGATCAAGGACATTCTGGCCCATGAGACCGGCGATCAGAAAATTTACCGGTTGGCAGAAAATATGATGAGTACACCTGAGCAATTCCAGGAAAATCTCGAATTATTGGAAGCGCTATATCGCGGTTTGATTGAAACGCTGCCAGTTCAATCATGAAAAATCTAAGTGGCGTTAGCCTATAAAACACAAATCCAGCAATTCCCCGTCGGCAGCATATAAAACATATTCACCATTGCCAACAACGATAACGACCTTGCCGGGATTTTTGAACCGCCCCGCGTGTTCACGCAGGGCAACCGGCAAACTTGGGTCTTCAATATCGACCAACTCTTCGCCTTCCCAATCTTCGTTCACAGTTCCCTCCTCAATCGCCGAAAAAAATCGACAATAACAAACCAGTCGCCAGCCATTTCCAGAAACTGTCCTGGCGCGGATCAAAATCAAAAATCCAGCATGACAATCGCCAAATTAGGTACATGAATCCCAAAAACGCCAGCATTAAGCCGATTAATGCGCTCATGGCTGCTTCATGCGGCCAAATGAACGGAAAAAGTAACCCGTTGCCAGGGGTTACGCGACTCTTCGAGCGCGGTAATGTAAGCCTGTAAATTTTGCTGGTGGTCCAGTAGATGGCTGATGGTAGCGTTATCCAGGCGGGGCACATAACCCAGGATATGACCTTGCCATTCCACGCGTACGGCTCGGGGATCATGGACATTTTCAGCTTCACGAATCAATTGCAAGGCATCGGCCACTCGAAGCTGGCTCCAAACGGTTTCGCCGTCGTGATACTGAAACCCGGCAATCGGCGAGCGTTGCAGTTCGATACTTTGCGCGGTGTTCGATTGTCCGCCAAGGCTTAGTGTTGCTGCAGATGCACCACCGGCGCCCAGCAACGCAGTCAGTGTGCTTAAAAAGGATCGTCTGTTCATGAGAACTCCTCTATCGATTCGCCAACCATAAATAACCTTGTAACCACAATCGGCCATCTATGTCCTGACCGACTTGAGGCGGTTCATCGCCTGCCCAGGCCTTGCGGGTGATCAGGATGTCCAGATCGGCATCCTCGTCAAAACGCATGACGGTGGCTCGTACACGCCACCCCGTCTGTCCAAGCCAATCGCTAAATTCGCTTACGGTTTTGATGGGCGCGTGAAAGCTGTAATCGTCAGCATCCCATCCGTTGACCGGTAACAACATGGCTGACCCATCCAGAGAAATAGTCATCGTAGCAATTTCCGGTGTTTCACCATTCTGTGCATGGCGATTGCTCCAAGCCACTTCATCCGGGTGGCGGTTGACACTCATTTCCACAGGCTCTGCTGGGCGGGCATCGTAGGCCAGTCCGGTCAGAATAAATTCGTAGCTTCTGCCGGATTGATACCAACTGCGATTGACCAGGAAGCGGCTGTCGAAAAACCTTATACTGGCATCACCCCAACTAGCGGTGATCATCGCTTCCAGACCGCTATCCCAAACCGACACACGACGCAATATCAATGTCTGTTGGATACCTGTGTCGCTGAAGGGAAAAAGACCAACTAGACTATTACCGGTTATGTCTTTGTCGACAATAACGGCTAGGCCTTGCTGACGCGTCGGCCAAGCTAATTGAACGCCTTGTTGCCAATGCTCGGGTGTGCGATTGGATGAGGGGTAAAAGTCGCCATAACCGGTTTGTACCAGTGCTTTGGGCACAATCTCAGGTAACTGATCGAGAATGTCTTGGGCATCATCGAAAAATGCCTGCCAATGAGAACCTGGATAATGCGCCACCTCGTCTGTTTCGAGACTAAATGTCGAATCTGGCCAGGACAAAGGCAAGGGGTTGGTGTCGTCGGAATAATCAACAGGGGCTATTGGTGATTGAGCTAAGGTCTCTTCCAACTCGGTTTTACGCACCAACACTTCATTTTGATTTTCAAGCTGCAGACCGATGTAATCTTCACCGATAAAGCAGACCTGACAAGAACCGTATTTGGGATGTTGCAGCATGCTTTGCAATGTAAGCGCGTCAGTTTTCATAAAGGCCAAGCCAATTTATCCGGTGAAGTTAAAAATACACCGTAAGCCTATAAACTGAGTGTCTCAAATACTGAGACACTGACTATTTTTGGTAAATTTGACTGATCTTCGCCGCCTCGTTGGTGACAGATTCTCGTAAAGAGGTTGGAGCCTCAACTTCGACATGGCTGCCGTGGCGCAGAATATCCATGATCAGTTCGCGGTCGTCCGCATAAGGGACGGTGAGGCGGTAGCTGCCATCGGAAAGATCCTCACCCACTTGTTGTGGATGCCAGCTTTCAGAGCGAACCCAGCGGGCGCGCTCAGGCGAGAATTTCAAGACCGCCACGTCGCGGATGGCGCCGGCAAAGATGCCGTAGGCACTGGCAAAGTGCTCGTCCAGTTGTGGGTCGGTAATCTCGATGGCTGGCTCATCGACCATGGACACCGCCTGTAGGCTATCGATAGAGAAGTTCCGCAGTGCCTGCCGCCAGTGGCACCAGGCATCCAGGTACCAGTTGTCCCGGTAATGAATCAGGCGTTGTGGTGAAATCCGGCGTGGGTTGATTTCGTTACGGCCGCGATTCCAGGCCTGTATATCGAGCTGTTGTCGATTGAATACGGCCGTGGCGATTTCCGCAAAAAAGCGTGGTTGCAGGGTGCGTTTTGCCATGCTTAACAGGCGCACACGCTCGGCGATTTCGGCAGAGGGTTGGCCACCCGCCTCCAGCAAACCCGCTAGTCTGGTCTGCAGCGGTGCAATATGACGAGCCAGGATGCCGGGTTCTATGTCGGTCAGCAGTTTTTGAGCTGCCAATAATGCATAGAGCTCGCCGGCGCTGAACCATAGTCCCGGCAATTCATACGTGGTATTGATATTTTCGCTGTCGGTGAAACGATAACCCCCCGCCTCCCGGTCCCAAATGATCGGCGCATGCAAACGATCACGCAGATATTCCATGTCGCGATTGAAGGTCGCGCGGGAGATGCCCAGTTCTTCCAGAAAGACGGCAAGAGGCACGATGTGGCGGTGATGAAGGATTTGTTCAATTTTATAGAAGCGTTCCGTGCGATTCATGTGCTTGGTAGCCTAGTTCAAGTTTCAACAATATTACCCCAATGCCCAAGATTAAGTGTTGGCCACTGACTTTACGATGCCAACAATTGGACTATGCGTAACAAGCGTTCAGTTCGAGTCATAAACGTTTCTGTTGGGCTCATTATTTGAGCCTGAGTCCAAGTAGTGTGGTCCCCAGGCTGGGCAACCGTTTCTCGGGGCGACTGTCGTTATTAGCACACCGATCAGGCGACTCGAGTGCTGACAAGTGAAGCTTGCATTATTAATACACTTGTTTTGAAACAGTGATAGTGTTTTAATAAATCCATGACATTACCCAATGAGCCATCAACACCCAGTTATCCGCTAACGGAGCTTTGTGTGCTAGCCGATTTATCGCCCCGGACGGTTCGCTATTACGTTCAGATAGGACTAGTGGATAGACCTGAAGGGGAAACCCGCGCAGCACGATATGGCGCAAAGCATCTGGAACAGTTGCTGTTAATCAAGAAATGGTCTGCTGCGGGCGTATCACTGGAGCGCATTCGGGAATTGCTCAAGGGTGATGACGCACCGATTCCACCCAGATCAAGGGCGATTGGCTCCATTGAAGTACGCAGTCATCTTCTGGTGGCGGATGGTGTCGAAATCGTGATTGAACCGAGTCGTGCTGGACTGTCGCCCGAGCAAGTGCGAGGCTTCGTCAAAGGCGTGATGGCCGTTTACGCGCAGGTTAGTGGCGAACAAATAGAACTAGAACAACAAAAAGAACCGAGAGGGCAAGACAATGGATAACCGCGAATGTGCGCGTTTGGAAACGCAGGATGGCCAACCGGTCATGTTGTCAGGGGTAAAACTGACGGGTGAATTGCGCGGCTTATTATTCGAAGCCAGCATTGAACAGCGGTTTTATAACCCAACCCGACGTAACTTTGAGGTGGTCTATACATTCCCGTTGCCATGGGGCGCCGTTTTGCTCGGTATCGATGTGCTTCTGGGCGATAAACAGCTCAGCGGTACTGTGATCGAGAAGACACTGGCTGAAGCCGGGTATGAAGAAGCCTTATCGGAAGGCAACGCCGCCATCATGCTGGAGAAAAATCATGACCTCAGTTATAGCCTGAATCTCGGCAACCTTGCTGCCAATGAACACTGCGTCATCACCTTGCGTTATGCGCAGACGATGCAGTATGAACAGCAAGGGCTTCGGTTATTGATCCCTACCGTGATTGCACCTCGATATGGCGATGACGAACAGGATGGTGGACTGATGCCTCACCAGGCACCCACGCATAGCTTGCTGACTGAATATCCTTTTAACCTGGAACTTCGGCTTCATGGCGAATTGACACAGGCGCGTGTGGCATCGCCCAGTCACCCCGTCGCCGTCAATTTTTGCAGTACTGAAATGGGTAGCGTATTGACGGTCACGTTGGCTCGTGAAAGCTCGCTGGACCGAGACTTTGTTCTGATTCTGGACAAGTTAGCCCATACCTCCATGGCGCTGGCTGCGCGGGATTATGCTCAGTCCGATAGTGTGGCTGTACTGGCCAGTTTTTGCCCTCGCATATCAGCCGGTGAGCCGAATAATACGGCTGTGAAAATACTGGTCGATTGTTCGGGTTCCATGGGAGGTGACAGCATGGATGCGGCCCGTCGAGCGTTACAGGCTATCGTCAAGCAATTGGGTAAAGGCGATCATTTTTCGTTGTCCCGGTTTGGAAGTAACGTGGTCCATCGTTCCCGTGGGCTTTGGACATTAACGAATGCCACGCGATTGGCAGCAGAGCGCTGGGTGGGTGATTTGGAAGCTGACCTGGGCGGTACAGAAATGGAAGCCGCGCTGATCTCCACGTTTAATTTGGCCAAGGCAGTCACTAGCGATGTTTTGATCATTACTGATGGTGAAATTAGCGCTATCGACAGCACCATTGCCTCCGCTCAAAAGTCCGGTCATCGCTTGTTTGTGGTGGGTATCGGCAGTAGTCCTGCGGAAAGCCATTTGCGTCGACTGGCCGAGACGACCGGCGGCGCTTGTGATTTTGTGGCGCCTGGTGAAGCCGTTGAACCCGCTATTTTGAGGATGTTTGCTCGTTTACGTTCTCCGCAATTAAAGGAGGTGTCAGTGGTTTGGCCGGAAGGTGCAAAACCAAAATGGGTTTCCCCTATGGCGGCATCGATTTTCGATGGCGATACGGTTAATGTTTTCGGTTTCTTCGAATCTGCGCCTCAAGGTAAGATTCACTTGTTGGGTAAGTGTGGTGTTGATGCGACCCCACAAGAGTTTGCCTGCGCCCATATTAATGAGGAATTACAGGATGCCCCAACGATATCCCGGATGGCGGCAGCCGTTAGGTTTGAATCGGATGATGTTAATTCAGAGGCTACGCCGTTGGCTGTCGCCTATCAGTTGGTGACGGATAAAACCAATTTCTTACTGGTGCATGAGCGGGATGAGGCTGAAAAACCGGTAGACATGCCGGACCTGTACAAAGTGGCCCAGATGGTTCCGGCCGGTTGGAGTGGTGCGGGTTCCGTCTTGTATTCAATGGCTCCGCCAATCTTGGATGCCTGCCAATCGGATGATTTATCAATGCCTGCGATGTGTAGAAGAGTGAGTTCGGTGAGTGATGCGTCTTCGGATTACCTGGATGTACCCGCTTTTCTGAGAACGAGTGGTCGGACAATTGACCATCGTGACAGTCAATATTGGTCTGAATCCGATCATTACACAGGATTGACACCTTTGGGTGTCAGCACATGGCTCAGCACCGCCCCTCCGACAGGTTGGCCGAAGTCATACCGGGAACTACGACGAATGGGACTAGGTGTCTGGGTCGTTGATTGGCTGGAGTTTACGTTTGGAAATGAGGACGGCCGGCCAATAGCAGAAGCAACAGTCGTGGAGGCTTTCCTATATGTGATATCGAAACTGGATATTCGCCAGTCCCAGGACAAGTCTCAAGGATTGATCAAAGGTCTGAAGGCGACCGTTCTGCAGATGAAGAATCGGTTGATGGGCACTACAAAAGTCCGCACGTCTGATGTCGATTTCGATCTGGCAGAGAAAATTGTCGTGGCCCTTGAGGATATGACCACTGATCAGTGGCCAGAACAAGTTTTCGCTTTAGTCGATGCAACTCACGTCTCCTTTAGTGAGTGTGAACAAAGCGTTAGCCATTTTTAACTTTGCTGAGAAGCAATGAATTAGCGCCTTTCCATGGAAGCGATCATCCTCGCAGGCATTCAGGGGGCTGGAAAAAGCACGTTTTCTCGGGATCGTTATTGGGATACGCATATTCGGATCAACTACGACATGCTGAGGACCCGGCATAGGGAAAAATTGCTGATCGAAGCCTGTTTAGAAGCCAAACAATCGTTTGTAGTCGACGCAACCAATCCATTGATGGCGGATCGCGAGCGTTACATAGCAAAAGCCAAAGCTGCGAGATTCAAAGTAGTCGGCATCGAATTTCAAATTTCCACCGCTATCGCGATTAGCCGAAACGCAAGTCGAGTGGGTAAAAAACGAGTTCCGGAAAAGGCCATCTACGCAACTGCCGCCAAGTTTCAATCACTGTCATTCGATGAGGGGTTTGATGAAATCTGGCTCGTGACGGTGACGTCTGACGGATTAAAGATTGAGGAAAAGCGACATGCACTTTGATGATCTGGACACCAGGATGCGGGTATTTGAGACCAATCATGACCACTGCGTGCTCCCCGGATTATATATCGTGGCTCGGCTCGATGGCCGAAGCTTCACAGGTCTTACCCGCAACAAGCATCCTTTTGAAGCGCCTTATGACACCCGCTTCCGTGATCTGATGCTGGAAACTACCCGACATCTTATGGGCTGTGGGTTCCGGGCTATTTATGGTTACACCCAGAGTGATGAAATATCGATTTTGTTTCATCCCGATGAGGACAGCTTTTCGCGCAAGGAGCGCAAGTTCATATCGATACTGTCTGGTGAGGCTAGCGCCAAGTTTTCTTTGGGGCTTGGTGATATGGCGGCTTTCGATGCCAGATTGTCGTTATTGCCCACCGTTAACCGGGTAGTCGACTATTTTCGTTGGCGCATGGAGGATGCGGCACGCAATTGCTTGAATGGGCATTGCTACTGGACTTTACGCAAGCAGGGCCAAACTGCCGAGAACGCAACACTGGCATTAAAGGGTTTGAGTAGTCCTCAAAAACATGACCTGCTTTTTGCGGCGGGTACCAACTTTAACGATCTCCCTGCCTGGCAAAAGCGAGGTTGTGGGGTCTATTGGCAGCAAATTGAAAAAAAAGGCTTTGATCCACATGCCAATTCAGAAACGACAACCTTTCGCCGAAACCTGAAGGCTGATTTTGAGTTGCCGTTTCACGATGCCTATGGAGATTTTGTTCGGGCATTTATTGAAGTCCAGCTGGCATGAACGGCAATGCATGTAATTGAAACAGATTATTAAATTTAATGGAAGTCCAGCGGTAATGGTCTGATCACCAAACTTCGTCATGAGGTTTATTAGGAACAAATATGCCAATAAAGAAAGTAATGACAGAAAATCACGTGCCAGTCAAAATTTGGACTGATGATGTGGATGATCGCTCAATGGAACAATTGGGCAACATCGCAAAGTTGCCATTTATTCACCACCATATAGCAGCCATGCCGGATGTCCATTTGGGGCTTGGTGCAACAATCGGATCAGTCATCGCCACCCATAAAGCCATTATCCCGGCCGCAGTAGGCGTCGATATTGGTTGCGGCATGGTTGCCGCCAGGCTGTCGATTACCGCGAACGACCTGGATGAAAAGTCACTGAAAAAAGTTTTCGATCAGATTACCCGCGATGTGCCAGTGGGTCGTGCACAACATGCGGACAATCGTGTGCTGGTCGATGCCGTACAACCCTTTGAACCTAGTTTAAAACGTCTTACCGACCGTCACCCGGAGCTTCTAAAATCATTTGGCAAGTTTTCCAAATGGATGAACCAGATGGGGTCACTCGGTGGTGGCAATCATTTCATCGAGGTCTGTCTCGACGAAGCCGACCAAGTGTGGGTGATGCTGCACTCCGGCAGTCGGGGTATTGGTAATGCCATTGCCGATCATTTCATAAAACTGGCCCGCAAGGATATGGAACGCTGGATGATCAATTTGCCCGACCGGGATTTGGCCTATTTCCCGGAAGGTACCGAGCATTTTGACGATTACGTCGAGGCTGTGCATTGGGCGCAGGAATATGCGATGCAAAATCGGCAGTGTATGTTGGATTTGGTGCTGTCGGCGTTGGCGCGCCATTTACCGGCTTTCGAAGTGACCACTGAAGCGGTCAATTGCCACCATAACTATGTAGCCCATGAACATCATTATGGTGCCAATGTCTGGGTCACTCGAAAAGGTGCGATTCGAGCCAGAGAAGGCGATTTGGGCATTGTGCCTGGCAGCATGGGGGCTAAGTCCTATATTGTCCGCGGAAAAGGCAATCCAGAAAGCTTTAACTCCAGTGCACACGGTGCTGGCCGTAAAATGAGCCGGACGGCTGCCGAGAAAGCTTTCACTGAGACTGATCTGGCTAATCAAACGGTTGGCGTCATTTGTCGTAAAGACAAAGGTGTTATCGATGAAATCCCTGGCGCTTATAAAGACATCGACCAGGTCATGGCCAACCAAAACGATTTGACAGAGATCTTGCATACCCTAAAACAAGTTGTCTGTGTTAAGGGATAAAACGAATAAAGTCAGCACTAAGTAACGGCAGGCAAGCTGGCTAGAGTTACAACCAAGGATCGTGCCCAACCGCCGCAGGAGTATGTCTCCCCAGAAACCAGAGCAATGTTTAGCTGCTGATGATGGGGAGACGTGGGTTTTATATCATTTAACGAAGTCGCATCAATGCCGCCTCATGGTTACCGATGGCGAATCCATTACTCAACTTCGTTGATACATAGGGTTGCCTTGGGTACCGATGAATACTCGGCACTAATACCTTTTCACAACAAGCCATGTTCAGCGAATGAATACACGGTTTCGCCGACGATGAAGTGATCAAGTACGCGAACGTCAATCAAGGCCAAGGCTTCTTTAAGTTTTGCTGTAATCACGCGATCGGCCTGACTGGGATCGCTGATCCCCGACGGGTGGTTATGCGCCATGATCAGAGCCGCGGCATTGTAGTGCATGGAGGCCTTGACCACTTCGCGCGGATACACGCTAGCGCCATCAATCGTCCCCCGGAATAATTCATCGCACGCGATGACGCGATGTTGATTGTCCAAGAACAGACACACAAATACTTCGTGCTCATACGGCGCCAATTTCAACTTGATACAGTCCTTCGCCTTGTCCGGACTGGTCAAGTCTTCGCCTCGACTGAAAGTGCGGTTGTAGATCTGTATGGCCTCCAAGATGACATCCTGTTCATCGGCCATACGGTAACGATTATTGGTTCCTCGAATGTATAACATGGGTTTTCTCCGGTAATCTTAAAATTTGGAGAAAGCCGTCCCCTTCCGGGGTGGACTTTCTCCGGAAGGGTTGTCAAAAATGTGCAAAGCCTCGCCAGCGATGTCTACCGACGTTGACCGTCGGCAGAACACATTTCGCTAAAGAGGCTTAAGCTGACGCCATGACTGCGTCAGGTGTTTTGGAATGATGCTTGTTACGTGGTCGTTGGCCAGAAAACCAGCCAAAAGCCACGGGCTAAGACAGCCGCGGCCATCGCCCCGAGATAGGGTTTCGACTACATTTCCGCAACGGTGACGACAACGCCATCATTGCCGAGCACGATTTGAAAGGTCCTGGAAAACAGCGCCGGACAACTGCCAAATTTCGGCAGCAGTCGTTGCAATGCGTCCGCAGGCTTATCAGCCGTATTGGCCACCACAAAGTTATGAAAATCCCATTCATCAGCTTCCTTGGCGGATTCCATGAACGTATCCCATTCGTCGTAGTAAGACGATGCCTGACAAACCACCAACCCGGATGATTCCCGACTGGGTACTATGAAGCAGTCCTGATCCTCGTCATAGAAGGCATCCTTCTCGATGTCGACAGACTCGCCATTCAGGGTTAACCGGTATTTTTCACAAAATACCGCCTGACCACTCACCCATTGCCCTTCAAAAAATGCACGATGCGTTTCGTTGACGATGTCCAGGGTGATGGCCGGTCCGTTCAAATCGACCAGGTACGAAAATAGCCAATGCCTGGCATCCAACCCCGGCCGAAACACCCAATAATCCCTGTGCCAAGCGAACATCCAGCGTAGCGCACCGACCTCATCGAGATCATCCAAGTCGGCAACTTTAACGAGGCCGTTTTCCACATCGCTTCGACTGACCGGTTGTGAAACCGTTGCCAAATTGACGCTGCTGCAACCTTCCCTGATCGGATAGTCCTGAATGATCGCCAATACCTGTTGGGGCAAGACCGGCACGTCATTCAGTAAATCCAGGCAGCGGTACGTTTTCAGGGTGTTGTAGCCCTGTACAAACGCCACCGCCGACAGCTGGTTCTTGATCACTTCCAGGCGCTGCCTGGCTTCCCGTTGCAGAACGTGTTTAACCTCGGCAATCACCTGCGCTTCATCGATCAACTTATCCCGGTCCGGCAGACGCGCGAAAAAGTGGCTGGAATCCAAGTGGATGACATGGCCGGGATCTCGTTCGTGATGACTGTGATAGACCGGCAAACCTTGCAGATACAGATGAAAATACTCCGATTGCTGCAACCAGTCTTCGCCCTGGGATAAGCCATACAAATACAGCTCACCCAGTTCGGTCTCGATGAACGGTAATGTTGAATTGACCGCTCGCGGCCGATCCAGGCTGGCACCGTTAAAGCGCACGTCAATCGGAAATCCCCGTGCCAAACGACGCAACTGGGATTCAATCCGATCCGCTTCCGGTTTGAACTGGGTCAGCGTCAAACGCGTGATGCCTTTCCAGTCAACTGGCTCGATCGCAATCGGTTGGAAAGCCAATAGCTCAGCCGTATCCACCGAAAATCGACCGCCTTTGCTGTCGACGCTGATGGCCTCGCAGGCAAAAATGGCCGACAAAAATCCCAGTCCAAACGGATGTTCCCGTTCGATGACGTCAACATCCCAGCCGGACTCGGCTAAGGTCAGTAACGTTTTCAAACAGGCAATGCCGCAGCCATCGTCACACACCGTCAAGGTTCGAGTGTCTTGCGAATACTCGAAGCTGACGAAGGTGGCGCCGGCGCGGCGGGCATTCTGCATCAGTTCGCCCAGTACCGTGGTGGACTGGGTAAAGCTGAAGCGTAAGTTGTTAATCAATTTTTCGGGGTTTACCGATAATTGTGTGGCTTTCATGTGAGTTCCTCGAATAAAAAAGCCCCGAGGACACGACACAGTCCAACCCCGACGGGGAGAACGGATCATCTCCCCGAGGCGGGTAGTACTGGCTAGCCCAGTGGTTAAGTTAAAGACCTGTATAACACCGGATTACGATGCCAAAGCCAGGTCGGTAGCCGATGGTATGCAACCCGTCCATTCCAGCAAGCTGGATTGTTCGTTTTCCAATACTGCATCGGGATCAATACCCCGGCTGGCAAGTACCGTGCTCATCGCCTGGGTTAACAGGCGATGGCCTTTTTCCCGTTCCGACTCGCCGCCGTGCTTGATCGCCCAAAAGGGATCGAAATGGACATGCCGGCTACTGCGTGGACACTGCTTGTTCACTTCGGTGTGAAACGCCCGATCTAAGTTCTCTGCCTGTTCGAACTGCTGCCAGAAACCTTGTCCGGCTTGGCTTTCCACCGGCGGTAACCAGCGGCGCTGGCGACCGACCCAACGGTTCATCCGATCGATCAGGGTTTTACTTTTCGGAAAAAAGTGAATGGTGCCGACGCCCGGATAATAGCGAACGTCAAAATAACTGCCACCGATCCGTTTTCCAACCCGAAGCGCGTGAAAATGCTGCCGAAACACCGACACCAAACTCACTTCCGCTTCGGTCTTACCATCGAGCAAGGCAAACACCTTGTCGAAGTCGGCTAGTAGCCGTTCTGACTCCCAGTTCAGGCTATTGTGATAGGACTCGACTTTGTGCCCTGGCAGAACGAAACGCGTGGTCTTGATCCGCATGCCCAAGGTGCGATGTTTATCATTGGATTTCCAGCCCATGTAAAACACCGCGTTATCGCTATAATAGCGGGTGATCAGATCGAACACATCGCACACCATGCTCAGTTGAATTTCACCTTGCTGATCGATGATGCCTTGCAAAAAGCCGTAGATATTCGGCACGGTAAATTCCAAGGACTTCACCGTTTCGAAATCCGACTCCAAGCGTTTCTGCGCCGCCGATGACAAGCGTGATGTGACCTGCGTCGAGCGTAAAATGCTGGCCCAGGCCCGATTCTTCAGATCGTGATAGCGTTTAAACAGCGTCCGCTTCACCGCATCCGAAGACGAGTCGTCGTCGCTGCCGGTACCGCCACCGCTCAGTTCGCCGAGGGTTTTGCCCAGCATGGTCCGATAACGGCTGGCTCGGGCTTCACTGACCACGGCCTGTCGCGCTGCTTCGACAGCGGCATTGAACATCAACACCGCGTTATCGATGAAGGCATTCGGCAAGGCCAACTCATGGGGCAGTTGAAACTCGCCCTCCACATCGTCGGCCTCCCGGCGATCCTGGCGCAAATCGTCCAGAATACTGCCGAGGATGTCCTGTTCGAACGTCGAAGTTTTTTTCAACCAGACCAGGGCCACATCGACCGGCGTTTTGCGTTCGGCTTCCTCGCCGGCGAACATTTCTTGCAGAAACTCGACCTCGCCATGCTGCTCAATTAAACGCAATAACAGCTGGCGTTCTTTCGAAAACGGATTGCGCACGGTTTCGGCATTGAGAATGGCGACGATTTCACCGTCAAACAAAATCTCCCAAGCCTTCAACACATGTTTGGCGCCTTCGGCAAACGGGGGATTCATGATGATGTGAGAATAGACACTGCCGCTTTGAAACTGCAGAAAATCCATCCCCACCACCGCAAAGCCTTCATCGCGCAGAACCGCGTGTTTGCGGATATCAATTTCAATGCAATCGATCGGCAAACGTTTACCGTACTGGTATGGTCCTGGACGCAGCAAATGTCCTTCGCCTGCTGAAGGCTCTAATACCCGAACGAATTGCTGGTTCTTGAACATCGCCCAAGCTTTACGACTCAGTGCTTCTGGCGTGGGGTAGTATTGATAAGGGTCTGTCATGGTATTCTCCAAAAAAGCCCCTGACGACCGATTTATCCCTGGCGGTATAGAATCATCCCGCAGGGGTACAGTGAAAAACTCGGCTTAACCGAGTGTCAAAAATGAAAACGGCGTATCAGATCAACGCGAACCGCTTACCTTGAATGAAGTCCTGATACTGCCGGGCTTCGGTTTTTGCTTTGAATCGGGCATGCACGCTGCCGTCGATCCAGATTTCCCAGGGCAAGCGTTTGAGCTCACCTCTCACCAGTTCTACCTGACCAACCTGAAAATCATCGTGTTGGTAAAGCACTTGGCGCGGGCTGTCGATACGGACGATGCATTGATCTAGCAAGGCCGGACCACCGATGTCACCCGGTTCGATCAACAGAGGCACTTTGATCGTGCCAGTTGAACGGCCGATCCATCCGATGACATCGTGTTCATTGAGCCACGATTGACCGGTAGCTGGATCGCCGTAATACAGCCGGATTTTGCGTCGGCTGTACCGTAACTGTTCCAGCAACTCGACCACCGGTTCCGGTGTGTCGGCGTGGTAACAGGTGCCGGATGGCAAGCGCTGATACTGGATGCAATGACCCGTGCTGAACGTGTGTTCAAAGACTAGATTCATGATGTTGTCCTCAATTAAAACGGAAACATCACGATTCCCCAGCGGGAATAGGACATTCCCGTGTGGGTTGATAAAAATGAGCGCCGAAGCGAATGACTTGGCTAACTCAGGCTTTTACAAATTGTGCGCATAAAAATTTCAGCGCGCAGTTTTCAGGATTGGATTTCCAATACAGGTTTTCCCAAGGCTTGTAGCGCCAGAGGAATCAATTGATCCATATCACTCCAGTCGATACTGCCGCCGTTGGTTTCGCCTTGTTGATAGGCTTCAACCAATCCCCGACAAACCCGCATGGCCGCTTGCTCTTTCTTCAACTGCCGTACCGAATGATCCGGTTCCGGCAACTGTGCAACGGCAACGCATTCCCAGACTAAGCTTTCATCTTCCGATTCATGATATTCATCGGACAATAACGGCATGGCGGCTGTGTCATCCCAAATCGTGGCTTCATTGAATGCCTGTTCGGCAATCTGTTGTGCCGCATCGGGACTATCCGCAGTGATACCCACCGACACGCGGTGCACATAGTCGATTTCGTAGGAGACTACGAAGAGCCGATTCACACCCTCCGCCTCCGTCGTGACATTGGCTGAGGCGGGTTCGTCGACTGGCAATTCGGTTTCCGCCAATTCACCCTCGATCAATGCGCTTTCATAAGGCTCGATTTCCTTGTTGCAATCAGGGCAACGATCGTTACAGCCGCAATCCCATTCATCTTCCCATTCAGTCTGGCAGTATGGGCAGCGGTATTGATTCAGATAGCGAACCGTGCTGTTCTCAAGTGGGGTTGCGCCAACGCAGGGTTGGTTGATTGTTTTCATGGTCATGTCCTCCAAAAAACGCAGGAACGACCACCCGGCACGATGGTGTTCCTGCAGGTAAAGAACGCTGATTAATGCCGTATAGAGGCTCGCACAGCGGGGTTGAATTTGCGTAAAATTCGGTATATGGTGGCTAAAACTCACTAAAAAGCAGAGAAATAGCCATGTTTGACGATATTTTGCGCATTTTTGATTTCCTAAGTCCTAAGCGGACAGAGGAGCCGTATCCAAGTCGAAAACCGATGGCGATTCCGGTCGACGAACCATTGAAAGTCGTTCGACATTGCCAACAAATTTTCCAAAAATTGGATGTTTTAGAAGCCGACGTGCTCAAGCGGGTTGATAATCCAGAGCAAGCCTGGCCGTTTCTAAACAAGATTCGACAAATTCGCCGGGAAACCCAGAACGATTTGTTGTCGCTATTGCCCGAAGGCAGCTGGGTGTTTGTTGATGAATCGAATCAACACGAGATTCCCGTTCGCCGTATCAATACGGCAACCGGAACCACGTTACAGGTATTCAATGGCGGGCTTGCTGATTAATCGGTAACGCGTTGGCGTTACCTTTCAACGCTTCCCGCAATTGAAAGACCTGTTGAGCGGTTTTGGTGGTTTTGTCATTCACCAAGCCTGAGTCGCCCACTTTTTTAGACCGCCGACGGGGTTTAGCCTCTGTTTCCGCCGAAGCAATCGTCGGTTTGATTTTCAACAGCTCCCGCTCCAATTTGGCGATTTCAATATCCGCCTCGTAGAGTTTGATTGTTTTCTGTTTGGCTTGATATTGAACATCCAATCGCTCCAGTTCGCGATTTGTTTCACGATTGCGACTATGAATTTCCTGACGCACCGAATCCGATATCGTCAACCAATCCATCTCATGACGGATGCTGGGCATGATGACCGGTAGCCGGTGTCGTGCCAAACGCTGCGCACGATAGCGGTGAAACGTTTGAAACGCTTGTTTCAATGCGCTCAGCAGTTGCAAGGCCGTTGCCCAAATCACCCGCAAGGCGAGGATGAACATAGCCAGTAGGATGATGCCGAAAATAAAGTTCATTGAAGTTCTCCTTTAAAAATT
Organism: Methylomonas fluvii; assembly: GCF_014850975.1. Lineage (GTDB taxonomy): Bacteria > Pseudomonadota > Gammaproteobacteria > Methylococcales > Methylomonadaceae > Methylomonas > Methylomonas fluvii. The sequence continues at coordinate 1,726,793 of NZ_JACXST010000002.1, forward strand.
TAAGAAAACCCTTCGAATGAACAGCACCCGACCGGGCGATGGTCGCCCGAAGCGGGTTTTGATTTGCAGTATTTAGAACCACTGCGATTTACATCGGGCTTAACGCACCCGACACGATCACGGTTTAACGTGCTCGCCGCCTAAAGACGGAACGCCGACCAAAGTCGGATTCAGCATTCTTTGAAAAGAACGCATGAAATGTCTGTTTGTCGAATGGGCTCCAGTAAGTGAGTGCATTCGACAAACTGCGGTTGCAATCAGCTACCCATAGCCACAATCGCCAGGTTAATACCTAAGGATTGGGCTACGGATAATTGACTGGCCGAGACTTAGGCTGCCAACAACAACGATTTCGAGAGTTCGAACAATTGTGCTCTCAGCTCTGATAGATCGTTAATGGTGATGGCAATCGGGAATAGATGACTGACATCCAATCCCAAGCCTACGCCGACCGTTTCAATACCGCTATCACGGCAACGCTGTAACAGTTCCAGCGTGCTCAACGTGTCATTGGGTTGACCATCGGTCATCACCATCAATACTTTGCGTGGTTCCCGGCAACGCAGTAGTGACGCCGCACCAAACCAAATCGCTTCGGTCATCGGCGTACTGCCGGTGGCTGCCAGCGAGAAGGCACCGGTGCGGACATTCACCCGTTGACCATGCTCCAGCAACTGGAACACCGAATCATCCTGATGCCCGGGAAACGCAGTGACGCCAGGATTAACCCCCGGAATACCTTCAAAGGCCAACGCCAGCGCCAAAGTGGCTTCCAACGCAATCGGCATTCGCGATCCAATCGGTTGCCCTTGGCTATCAGTCACCTGATAACCCATGCTTTCGGATTTATCCAGTAACAGATGAATCGCCGTATTGGGTGCTGCTTTGACCTGCTTACGCTGAAATACCTTGGTTTCACCGAGCGGCAGGCGGTGTAAGCGCTTGCCATCCATCCGCCGACCACGACAGGCGTGTTGCGAGCGGTTGAGAGTTTGCGATTGCACCAAGCCTTGCAAAGCGGCGCGGATTTTTCCTGATTCGCTTTGCACCTTGCGCAGCAAAAACGCACCGGCCCGATCATCCATAGGCGGCTCGTTGCCGCTCGGCATCAACAGTTCCGATACGTTTTCTGCGGCCAACGATAACGATGATTTCAGGGATTCGAACAGATCCTGGTCAATGTCACTGTCGCCAGCCGATAAGAGGGTTTGCAAGACGCCTACAGGATCGGCAATCACCGTGCTCTCTTCGTCATCACCTTGCGGGTCGGATGAAGAATTTTCTGCCTGCGCACTGGGTTCATCGTCAGGGTTTTCCGGATTGGAATCATGGTTACCACCGGATTCTGAAGACTGTTCGTCGTCATTATCGGCAGGTAAACGTTGATCGTGTTCCATATCATCCTCGGAATCCGAGCCGTTCGAACCGTCCGAATCTGCTGATACAGCGGCCTGATCGGTATCATCCGGTTCAGGCGGTGTGTCGTCATCTTCCGATGGCTGTGCCTGCTGACGCTGCCGTTGTTGCTCGAGCTCCTGCTCAATCATGGTCAGGATGCGATCAGTCAACTGCAGGCAATCACTTTCCGATTGCAAACCCAGCGGCACTTCGGATAGCAAGCCTTTCAGGCGCGTTACCGCACCTTTCGGAAACTTCGCTTTCAGTACCGCTTCGGTTTGCTCGACCAATGGCAATAACGCCGCTTGACCCAACACCCTGGCTCGCAGGCTCTTCAAGACAAAGCTGTACAGAATATTGGCCGGATGATCATCGATACGGCTGGCGACAAAGTCGCCTTTGGCAATCATCTTTTCAATCACTGTGCGTATCGTTAGCCTAGTACCCGGAAAGTCCTTGGCCAGTTCGTGCTCGATGCGGACATCTTCAATTGCATTGCATAAGCGTCGACGTAATACCGAACTGCCATAACGCAGCGTAAAATCCGAATAGCGAATATGCGCCGATTCATGTGCCAACAACCCCCAGGCGAAATCCTGATAATCCGGATCGTCACCCTCATAGGCCGGCAGTTGAATCGATCGACCATCGGTATAGGCTTGATTGCCACCGACACTGACTTTAATGCCAAAGCGATTGCCAATAGCGGCCGCAACAATGGGGAATGCGTTGTGTAAGGTTCTATTTTTCATGGTGTGCTCCAAAAGTCAGGGCAAACCATGACCCCAGCGGGACATGAATTTGCCCCAGTGGGTGATTGGTTAAATGGCGTCAGATCAGAACCAGTAATCCTGGTCAGACTCGTCCGCCTCGTCATCGTCTCCCGCAGTCACCGTTTCCGGTGTTGCTGAATGTTCAGACGGTTTGGATTCATCGGTATAGTTACTGGCTTTTAGATCGGTCTGACTTTTATCCAGCAAGACCTCAAGCGCCCTGTCATCGGTCGCCAATTCCGCTTCAAGTTCATCGTCGAAGATGCCATCAAACAGATCGGTAAAATCAGGACTGTCTGCAACGCTTTCAGCGATGACGGGTGTTGGTTCGGTTGCGACTATTGTTGCTGTTGGTACCGTTGGTGACTCTAACTCCGTTTGTTCGACGATTTCATCAACGTCTGTCTCTTCAACAACGGGTGTTTGATTAACCAACAATCCTTCACCGTGCCGACGGGTTTTATCCGGATCGGACAACAGCATGGCTGTCGCCAGAATCTCCTGCAAAATGCTGCCTTCAATGGCGCCTTTGTTGGGAATTCTTGCCAACAGATCGTCAATGGTGCTGACGACCGGTGCCACCCGATAGTCCAGAAAGCCCAACCCATCGAGCTTGTCCCGCATGCGGCGAATCGGCCGTAACGCATTACGTGTCACTTGCTCCTTACCCAGCAAAGATTGCTCGATGAGTTGATTGGCTTCTACGGAAATTTCGTAGAACATCTGCTCACTGAGCGAGCCGATTTTGCTGTCCAGTCGTGCAACATCCGCCGGTGGCAAGCTCTCGGGTAATCCGACACTGACCACCAGAAAATCAAACGACAACCGCGTGGAGACAAACTCCACCGAATCCACTGCTTGCTCGATGATGCCGGCAAATTCCGGATGGCGAACCACCCAGTCCGTCACCGCTGCATCGTAACCGGCAATAAACTCGGTTTTAGCCGCAGCAAAATCCAGTGCTATTCGCTCCAGCTCTGCGGTAATACCGGCAGCAAACTCAACGGGCACGACAAAGCCACCCAGAAAGCGGGTACCGACGCGCAAACAAATGCGTTCGGCTTCCTTCTTCAGACGGTTGAACACCGTCAGCTTGTCCGGATCGAGCAAACGTTTAGACCCTAAACTGGCTAAATCCTCTGGCGGCAATTTGCTACCATCGGCCAGCACCAAGTCTTCTTTTTTCAGTTTCTTGCGGGCGCCATAAATATTGGCATCCACTTTTACCAAGACCACACGGTCTAAGATGATTTGCGTTTCATGGGACATGGGAACCTCCTAAAGAACAGAGGCACACCCATCCCGCTGGGGCCGATGTGCCCCTTTCGGGTTAAATGAAAATTACAATACGTTTAAAACCAACAGTCGTCCGTGTCGGACATGGCCGCTGCCAGATTTAATCGAGGTTTGAGCAGGCCTAAAACTTCTGCGGTTTCACGAATGCTGTCCAGATCGGTGCCAAAAAATGCCAGCACGTCCTGTTCAACTTTCAGATCGACCGAGAGGTCTCGGGCGGTTTCGGTGGCAATATCAATCTCGACGCCTTTAAAGCCTTTTGCTTTCAACGCCAGTAAAAACAGCCAAGGCAAAACGCCATGTACTGATTTGATCTGACCACTGAGTTCAAAGGTTTCGGCATTGAGGGTGGCATCAATGAATTGTTGCCAGCCATTCCATTCCTGTTCAGGCGTAGCATGACCATCCGACACGTTTTGAATAACGCCGATCAGTCGCCTGACCTCGATACCCAATTCCACACGGATAGACTGTTTTGCATGGCAATCAACGGTCCAATACAGTGCTTCGACAGGCGGTGCTGGCACAGACACGGGATTTGCATCAGGTTCAGGCAATTGTGATGGTGTTGCCGAAGTCTTACCCGGAAACACCACATTGCCGTTCACATCAATATCCACTGCGCCGACCAACACATAGCCCTTGGCCTGTTTTTGCTTTTCGATGTCGAATTGCCGAACACCGCTACGGTTACTGACACCTGGTAAACAGGATGCCGTTTTGCCCCAACGTGTCGAAATTGATCCATCCGAATTACTCCTGACTGCCCAGTCTTTGGAACTGCCGTCACTGTTACGATGACGATATAAATTCCAGGCGGCCATGGTTAAACCGTCCAGTCATCGCCAAACACATCCTTGGCGATGCGATGAATCGCTTCGCGCTCGGCGGGTTCGGCCCGAAAGGTCAAAGCCCGATCCAGGGAATAGGCCAAGGCATTGGGCGCGCTTTTAAACGTGGCGACCAACGATGCCCAGCGCACTAAACCGCGCGTGGATAAAGTCACCGATAACATGCCACCGCCATCCGCACCGCCGATGAAAACTTTGCGAATCTGATTGGCGACTTTGATCATGCTTTCGCGTACCGTTTCCGGCATGCTTGGCACTACATCGGCCAACAGCTTCATTTCGTCTTCAGGTTCGGGGTAACCAACTTCCATCAGCCTAAAACGATCTAGAAAAGCCAGGTTCTGACGTAATACACCTTGATACAATCCCGACTGATCGCCGCTGCCAGCACTATTGCCGGTGGCGACCAAACGAAACTTCGGATGCGGGACAATCACGTCGCCGGTTTGCGGAATTGTTAGAGGTTTCCCTTCAACAATTTCATTCAAGCCGATTAACTCGGCCGGATCAATGGCATCGATTTCGTTAATCAACAATACATGGCCCAGGCGGACTGCCAGGGTCAACGGACCGTCGATCCACTTCATCGCGCCGCCGTCGACCAGCATGTACTGGCCGAGCAGATCATTAAGTTCCAATCGACCGTGACCGGTGACCGAATGCACGCCCCAATGGAGACGCGCCGCAACTTGTTCCAACAACGAGGTTTTACCGGAACCGGTGGGGCCGGTCAGGTATAAACCGTCGCCATTGTGTGCACCCAAAAATGCCAACACATCACGCAAATGATCCTTGCGAAACACATAGGGTTTTTGCGCCGGTACATAGGCGTTTTGTCCTGGTTTGAAACCTTCCACTTTCATGGAAGCAGGTGCTGAAATGCCGAAGGTGTCGGCGATGGAATAGGATTGATACATGGTAAGCTCCTCGAGGACTAGCCTCAAATGACAAGGGGCGCACCAGCCCCGCGGGGTGATGAGCCCCAACGGGTGTTAAAACCCTGGCAAACCAGGGTAGATAAAGAAATTATCGTAACTGCATGACGCAGTACATCGCCCATTCGGCGCGGGCCAACAGCTCCCGATCCATCAAGCGCAGGATGCGCTGAATGTCGCTTCTCAAACCAGGATCCGAGATTTGACGGTGCAGATCCAGCAGCAACCGCTTTTTGGCCTGGATATCGTCGCTATGCGCAACGTTCAACCAGCCGTGCAACGTTTTCCAAAAGTCGTGATTCATAATGACCTCCTTCAATGATTAAAAGGGGTCACCGAGTCCCGTGAGGGTGATGAACCCCAACGGGACAAACTAAACACACCAGGCTTTACGCACCTGGCACACGAGGCAAAGGCTCATGCCGCTTAATAACGGAACGCCGGTCGAAACCGGATTCGGGATTCCATGAAGGGAATACCTGAACGATGCGGGTTTTGGGTTGGACTTTTTAAAGCTCAGCCTAAAACCGACATGCCTAAACTGAAGGATTCCATGAGGTGTCCGGCGTCAACTATCTTGGCCGGTCGTCAATCAATGAACATCCCGTAACCACCGGGGTTACAGGATGTCTTGAAACGAACCCTCAAAACCAAAAGTCCACACCCGCCAGGTCTTTCAATGCTTGGGCATCGAACGGGACTTCGGCGTGTTTACCGTCGTCATCCCGGCAGGTCACGCGAACTCGCGTGGCAGAAGGTTTACGATAGAGTTCGAGTGCCGCAGCCTGAACATCCGGTTGCAAGGCTTGCAGTGCTGCCTTGTAATCGATGGGACCCTGGCTTTGAAACCGGCTGATCCGCAACCCGGAATGCTCTGCGGCCACGTAATCAGCCATTAGCAACACCAGCGTGTTTTCAATGGCCGCCTGATTAGCCTCCAAGGTGGTTAGCTCCGCTTTCAAATCCGCGATTTTCACGGCTCGATTGCGATAACTCGCCGCCAGTTGTTGCCATTGCTGCTCCGCATGACCTTTGGGTAAATACAAATCACGTTCGGGATCCTTAGGTGGCTCCTTTTTCGATTTGACCGCCGACCAGAAATCCATCGCGGACTCGACCAGCTGGGTGAGAAAAATCTCATCGCGCTGAATTTCAAACTCGATGTCCTGGCCTTGGTGGTAGAAAAACAAAAAGCCGCGTTGCGCTTCGGACACCAGCAGTTGCTGTTGCACCTGGCACCAATACAGTTGATAGGCCTCGGACGCTTCCCGATTCAACAGCACATCCAGAAACGTGGTCTCGTGCGGACATTTGATTTCCACGGGCTCATTCGTGTCGGACAAGCCGTCGAACGAAGCCCGCATCAAGGGGTACTGTTCCGACTCGCCGCACAGTGGCAACAACATCAACTCGTATTTATCCTCGAAGCGTTGCAAAGCCTCGGGTTCTTGCTGGATACCGGCGCGGATCAACGGGTTGTTGTCCAGGCTGGCTTCCAGCACCAGGCCGATCTTTTCTGCCCACAACCTCCAGGGTGTTTTGTACGGCGAGCGGTTCATGACGATGGCCGCTTCACTGGCACTGACGCCTTGTGAACGCCAGCGCCGCCATGCGGTGGACCGTTGCGAAACGTCGACGACGTTCATTGCCAGGCATCCGGCAACTGAATGTGGCAGCCTAACCGCAATGAAGGCACGCCGCGTTGGGTTAAATGCTGTTCACAGCGCTTGGCCCAATGGAAATCGGCAAATAGCAACAACACGGCATCCGCAGTTGGCAATACCAAGCCGCCAAAACTTTCCACCAAATGGTGTAATTCCGCTTTGGAGAGTTTGTCGACCTCTGCCACGGCTACACCCGGTTTAAAACTGCGTTCTAAAAAGCCGCGCCCATGTCGGCGAATCACCGTGGGTGAGTCGTAACGCCGCCAGTCGGTATGACACGGCAGACGATTTAACGATTGATCGATTGCATTCATGATCTCTCCTTAACTAAAACTCAGAACATCATGAATCCCCACACGGGCGAGTCATGACGCCCTGAAGGGGTGGTAGTTGAATGTGATGGATACTGAAATCCAGCACACATCAATATGAAAAAGGCCTAGCCGATTGCGTGATTAAGCAACAGGACAGCCCTATACAGTGAAATGACTAACGGTTGGTATTCAAAGCCTGACGCGCCTGCGTCATAGCCATGTCTTTCGCTGTCAATGGCGGCATGGCCGTCGCTTCAGATTGTTCCAATACCGGTGTGGTCCTGGGTTCGACCTCGGAGACCTTGTCCAACTCGGCCAAGGCAAACGTCAGATCGATACCTCTGAATTTCTGATTGGCATAGTCGTAGGCTGCTTTCCAGGCTCCAGCCGCCGCAGTACGTCTAACCAGTTCAGCGACCGCTTTTTGCACCTTGGGATGGATTTGCGACAGATCGATAACGCGGTTTGTATCAACGCCAGCATCGCCCATCACATCATGATCGTTACTGCCAGAAGTAGCATCATGTATAAAAGTGGCACTGCCATCGATCACACTGCCATCAGCAATATCGTCAAGGGTTTTGCCATCCATTTCCTCTGCCGCGTAACCGCATTCCTCTGGAAAAGCTGCACGTAGCGAGGCGGCTTTACCGCATTTGGATAATTGCCCCTTAGGGCGTTTGATCCACATGGCGGTTGGCACTTGCGAGTGTTTACCGCCGGCCGTGCTATAAGCCTCCAGCCAGTAAACTTCCTCGGTAAAAGCGCAACGTTTACCGCCGACAATCCGGTACACAGTAACCGCCACCCATTCGGGAAAGGTCACGGTGACACTGGATTCCTGCCATTGCTCGTTGTCGTCCTTGTAGCGACCGGTAAAGGTTTTGGTGATATCAGGACCCCAGACGGGTCTGTCCATGCCGGCCCAAACACCGGTACGAGACGCGGTCGTCTGGATTTCCATGATGGACGGCCAGACGGTTTCGACATTGCGGCCTAAAACGGCACTCCACATCGGTACGATATGCACCGGCTTTTTGAAGATGTCGAGCTTGCGGGCCTTGCAATAGTCCAGCGCCATCAGGATGGCTTCAGGGGTTTTAGCTGTAGGGAAAGTCACTTCCGTCAATACCTTCCAGGACTGCTCCGATATGCCGTAGCCTTGCTGGGCTGCCATCGGCATGGGTAAGTCGCGCGACTTAGGTTTATAGTTTCGGTTTTGATTGTTCATGGTGGGTCTCCTTCAATAAAAAAAGGGAACGCCATGGCCCCAACGGGGATAGTCGTCCCCTTTGGGTTGAAAAGCCGTCACCGCAAAAACGGGTCGGCAATACGTTAAAATTTACCCGCGTTTGCGGCAGCTTATGAATCGCCTGGGTTTAGTTGAGCGGCATATCGGCATACTCGTCATCCCAATCAGCGTCTTCTGATGCCGGGTTCGATGATGAACCGTTTGCAGAGGCGGGCACAGTTGGGCGATCGAGTAGTTGCAACTCATGCACAACCACTTCCGTGCGATAACGCTTTTCGCCGTTCTTTTCCCATTGCTGGGTGCGAAGAGCGCCTTCCACATAGATCTTGCTGCCTTTCTTCAAAAGATCGCTGGCGGTATCGGCCAGTTTTTTAAAAAACACGACCCGGTGCCATTCAGTTCGTTCCTGTTTGGCGTTTTTTGCATCTTTCCAAACCTCACTGGTTGCCAAACGCACCGCCACGACTTTGCCGCCGTTATTCGGTAAATAGCGAATATCCGGATCGGCGCCGAGACGGCCCAGCAAGATGACTTTGTTTACACCACGATTGGCCATGATGATGTCCTCCTATCGGCCGCGCCCGACAAGTGAAAATAAAACCCACCTGCGCGGCGATGAGTCACATCCGGCAGGCACATTCCCGGCTAGGAATAAGCACTCCCAGACAGGATGAAAATCTAAAACACAACCATCACATCAGGCTTGACGCACCTGACACGCCGATGGACAACCACCGTCGCCGCTTAACAACGGAACGCCGACCTAAGCCGGATTCAGATGTGAAAAATCACATCATGAAAGGTGATGCTATTGGAGCAGATTTTTTCGAAAGGTCGTTCGTGAAATCGCAATAATTAGCGCGATTTCGCGAACAGGCCAGAAATAAAGACGCCGTATCATCTGCCCCTGATGAAATCATGCAAATAGGTAATGACATGGCAGAAATACAGGTACGAGAAAAAAGCAAGCGACCTCATATCAGTCGGCCGATATTTGAGCGCACATTTAACATCAACAGCGAACAAGCCATCCGCGTCATCCGTAACAGCTACAACCGGTTGATGGTTTCGTTGTATGCGATCGACGTGATCCTGCGCATCATCGGTCGGGAAGAAACCGTCGATGAAATCGAAAGCATCGTCGGTCAGATGATTGCCGAATGCGCGGAGCAACTGCAGCAGGAAAAACTACGGTTAGAAAAACTCAAGGCCGACAATGGCATCACCGAAACGCCGACGTACACGCACCCCAGGGAATTTGTGGCAAAAATCGCCTCGCCGCAGATTGCACAGTTCGTCGAGTTGATTCGATTGCTGGATCAATTGATGATTGTGATGGACACCTTGTGGCTATGCCAGGTCATCTCCAACAAACACTGCATTGATGCCCGTTACCAGTGGCAGCAACGGTTGCAGCGGCTAGCCAATAAAATTGTGACAATGGAAAGGCATGCGCATCAAGCAGCGTATGAACAAGGCCATGGTGAAGAGGTAAGATTGGCTCGGCAAGAGTCAGGACTGTTGGCTGAGCCGGAACGAATCTCAGAAGACGAGGATTCAATGGTTGATGACAATGAATTATCTCCGAGTTCGGAAAAGGTCGGCGATCAATGACTGCTAATGCCAATGAAATATGCTTGAGGGTGCCGTTATCCGAACAGGAGGCTTGGGATTTGGCGCAATTTCTAAAGCGAACTGGATTTGCTGATTTTCGTAGTCAGGCTGCCGATGACGAGGAGGCCTATCGCATGCAGGCCGTGGCCGAAATGATTAGAAGAAACTTGGAAGTACATGGGATAAATCCGAGGTAACACTGAAATGTTAACAAGCACACTTTTTACAAACCCCGGTCATACAACCGGATTCATAATTATTGACACCTATACATGACAATAATTTGAGTCAAATGCTAATTTCGGTCGATGAAAGTGTCATAAGAAGCGCTAATCATTGTATTGGCGGAGCGCCTCTTATAATGAGTTGAGTCATCCTCCCTGGACCAATTACTGGCTGGTTCATCAGGCCTCATTCACCGATCAATTTTTTGATGCTGTCTTTACTGATTGTTGAAAGTGTCAGCTTTTTAATTTCCTTGGCTTTCAAATCTATGGCCTGGGTTTTACCCAGTTCCAGTAGCTTAGCGATAACCAGTTTGTCGGATTTCAATAAAAAATCCTTGAGTGTCATTTTTTTTACACGAACGGCATCGAGGCCACCTTTAGCCTTTTCGGTATGAACCAATCCCATGACCATAAAATAGGCAAATGCTTTGTTCACGGTCGTTTTGCTAATGTTCGAGTCGGTCTTATGGCAAAGACCGAATAAGGTCGTTCTAAACTGTGCCGGATCAGGACAGACGTCCTTCAAAGCCACGGCGTGTTTGTAAATTGTTTTTAGTATATCGGCATGGTCTGGCAGCGCATTGTGTTTTTTCAGCAGGGCTTTATAGCCCTCCGCGCTGGCAACGACGTCGGTTTTTTTTGTCGGTTGGATCGGCTTTGCCAGACTGGCGAAATTAACTGTACCGCTTTTGCTGACTTCAATGGCGTCGTTGGCGTTTAGATAATCGGTAAACGTTTTAAAGCCGTAATGCTTTTCGTCGAAGTCGGCTGCATGCTGCTTGAGGAAAGTCTTGATTTGCGAGGCATTGATCGGTGTGGTCGAGGCCTTCAAGTGGGCAATGACTAATTCATCAGCCTTAGCCAGCGTAAGCGTTGCTTGGGAATTAGGTAATGGCTGTGGCGCCAGGAGCGTTTCTGGCAGCACGTCATTACTGGCCAATGTTTTAATAACATCGTCGGTATAAATGAACCGAGTACAAGAGGTCTTCACGCATTCGCTCAATGTCGAATGCTGGCCAACGCCAATGACATCCTTGTCCATCTCCCGCAGTCGGCGAAAGACTGGCGTAAAGTCTGAGTCGCCGGTGACCAGCACAAAACAGGAAATGTTCGGTAATTGCCAAGCGCATTCGATAACATCCACCGTCATCTGAATATCCGCCGTATTCTTGCCGGTCACGGGATGGTAACAATGGATGAGTTCAAAACCCGCTTGATTGATAGCGGCTTGGTGCATAGCCAAGTTAGGCTTGCTCCAAACACCATACGCACGACGGATAATAATCTGGCCGAGCTGATTCAGCTCTTCCATCAGCAATCTGACGCCGTCGTGCTTGATCCAGTTTGTGACATTTTCGGCGTCAACGAATACCGCAATTCGATTGGTTTTTTGCTGTGTCATGAGGATCTTGTTTTTCCAAATCCGATTGCACTTTATCTTCAGACCACCTTGCGGCGTTAAGGAACGAAGCAACAGATTGATTAATTGAAAGGAATGGCACTATTTAAAATAGCCTATTTCCTTCAAAAATTATATCCGTAATGCTTCTTCGTATTCAGCTTGGAGATCAAACCCGATGTCCTGTCCTGGCGCGACTTGTGTCAAGGCAACGTACATAAAGAAAACTACCTGCAGTCCAGTGTAATTGCATGGAACCGCGCGAAGCTGATAGGTTTTATTGGGATTATTCACATCCAATCCGCTTTGCCCCAATGCCGTAATTTCCATTGCCACGCTTGCTACTTCTCTGGGCGGCCTGTATGTTTTCTGCCAAGGCCAATAGCGCTATTGGACCATTGGGGCCGGCTCTGAACAAATTTTCCAGCAAGGCAGCAACTTCGGGTTTATTGAGCATCGATGCAATATAAACTGCAGTGCGTAGTGCATCCTGATCGTTGGGGCTAACAATAAATGAAACGAACAAACCAATTGGTTTTGAGTATTATTAATATAATACGCGGGTAAAAGACTTTCATTCCTAAAATTGTTGCAAACAAAGTCAATTTGTATTTAATAATCTACCAATCCTATAGTAGCTTATAAATCAAAAAAAATTGCAATCAAAACCGAACTAAAGTACAAAGACTTACAATAGATAGTGGAATTTAGAAATTGATTTTTACATTTGTGTTACGATACAGTTTAATTTATAGGAATTTTGATAACATTTATAGTTCGCATAGCTGCTCAAGAGCTTTAATATGACCTATTTTATGAACCCCAACTTCAATCATAGCAACTATTGTATCGTTAGTGCTTAAGTTTATATTTTTGTCATAAATATATTGATTAATCAGTATATCGTATATATAAATATACTCTCCAAACAGCGTAGTGTCATTTAGCTCTTGCCCTCCTTCCATTTCACCAACACCTGCATTAGACAAATCACTTCCTTCTCTAATGGCAAGCATTATTGCTATTCGTGAGAGGATGTTTGGAGTTAGTCCCGTTTGTGATTTTAAATAGCGTAACTTTCCCGTCGCATTTTTCGATATTTTAATACGGTTTGGCAACATATTATGCAGTCTCCAATGATTGCCAAAAATAGCCTTCTTCAATATTACTAGTGCCTTCTAATCCAATGTAATCGAGCATAATCGTATGGGAAGTATAGTCTTTTAAAAATGAATAATAGGTTTTGTCAATCTCAGTATCTGTTGAAAGAATAATCACTTGGTGGCTGGCATTTGGAAAATAGTTTTCAACTAATTTTTTTCGATGTTTAGAATCAAGTCTACCTAAAGGAGTATCAATTATGATCGGCAATTTCCGTCCCGATGTTTTTGTCAAGGCGTCAAGCATCGCAACAGCATAAATTTGTCTTTCTCCAGCGGATAGACTGCCTTTGGGAACTTCACTTCCAAAATCATCAAATAATTTAACTGAAAAGTTAAGCGGTTCAATTTTAGCGCTGATATTGGTATCGCTTTTTCTTGCAAATCGTTTGTAGGATTCAGTAAATTCGGATTCAACATTTTTTATTTTATTGATCGCGACACGCTTAGCAAATTCATTTAATGCCTTTTTGGCTTTGTGTGCATAAACTAATGCTCGATTGGTTTCATCAGAATCAATATATTGCGTATGCAATTGGTTTAAGACCTTTACTGTATTCATGGCTTCGCGTAAATACCCTTTTAATAGGTTTTTTTGCTCAGCAGCCTGAATTTCAAGCTTGGATTTTGTTTCTTGAGCTTCATTAAGCTCCTTAATTCTTGCTACAAGTACATCTTGCTCCGGAGCTCTAGCAATATTTATGCCAGCGTCATCGATTTTTTGATTAATAGTCTCAATAGCTTTAGCTAATCTATCAGTTTTAGTTTTTTGATGCTTTATTGCATCTGTTAAAATAGACTCAATATTTTTATGTAACGAATCAGATACATCATGAATAAGATGACATTTATCGTCTATATTAAATAAATCTGAGAACTCGGTTTGTAGCTCCTCATTAATTATAGAAAATGTCGGTTGGTCGATAATTGATGATAATCGTTTTTCAAGCGAGGCGAGATGCTTTGATATGATTTTTGCAGTGCTTTTACTATGTTTAAACGTAGCTTCATGTTCTAGTTGTCCAAGGCAACGATTTATATATTCAGGTGCTATAGAAAAAGGAAAACTATCCGAAATAACTTCTCTAAGTTGTGATTCAAGTAATTCTTTTTCGGTTTTGTAGCTAGTAAGTTTCGCTATTTCTTTTTCGCGTGTTGCAGCCCAGGCTCCTCCTTGGGCGTTTAAATTATTATTAAGCTGGTCGATGCTCGTTGAGGCATAGGCTAATTCATATCTTATTGTTCCGTATTTTTCTTGTTCCGATGCTATTGCTTTCTTTTGTTCTTCTAAATGTACTTCAAGCGTATTTATGTTTGCTTTGATGTCTTCGGAAAGTTTTTGTTTATTTTGATTTCGAATATAAACTGTAATATCTGCAGATAATTTTTCTATAAGGTCCAAGCCAATAAGTTTCTTAACCGAATCACCTAAAGCATTGCCTACAGAATCTTCCGCTAAATCAGCAATTTTTTCACCGTCAAAAAAGAATAAATCAGAAACGCCGATTGGGATAAGCTCATTTAAAAAACCCTGAGCTTGCTCATAACTTAAATTATGTATAGGATGACCATCTTGTGCTATTTTTAACGATTCATCGACCTTGTTGGTCGACATTGTCCATGAACGTTTTATATGATAATGGCTAATAACACCCAAATTGGCATAGCTAAATATCAATTCAACGGAGGCATTATTGGCTTTGACACCCGTGGTTTTAGAATTATGAATCGAATCTGACAAAAATTGATAGTAATTCTTTTGGGTTGTTCCTGGGCCTAAAGATTGACGTCCATACAAAGCCAAACGAATAGCAGTCAACATTGTGGTCTTACCTGCACCATTTAAGCCTCCGAATAAAATAATAGGGCGGAGATTGCCCTCAACATATCTAGGTGCGAGAGCGAATTCATGTTCCCCTTTAAATACCCGAAAGTTATTGACTTTCAATGATTCTAAGATCATTTGTTTAGGCCCTCGTATTGTAGCTGTAGTTCCTCAAATATTTCTTGATAACTATTTTGTCGTTCGGGGTTAAAATTTCTTATATTAATATTTTCAAGAGTTTCCCAATCTTGTTTCAAGACGCTTTCAATACGATTTAAAATACCTTTCCTACGATTTAGTCCAGTCATGGACAGCTCGATTTCGATTAATTTCATCATCATTTCAGCCGGTGTATCAAATTCGTTTTCAATCTCTTCTAATATCTTTGCATCAGGTTCGGTAAATGCGCCGGCATCATTTTCAATCCAATTTAGGTCTGTATCATAAACAGAATGGTAGATAGCTGGTAAAGAATCTGCCCAATCCGGTTCGTTAGGGTCGCGTAACCATAATTGTCGAATTTGTTGTAATTCATCCCTTTGAATTAGCTCTATGTTACGCCCTGAATCAAGAATGTCTTTTTCTATTTGCAATAAACGTTTTAACCATCGCTTTCTGACTTCCATCCAGTAAGGACCGGGGATATGGCGTACATCTTGGTTATCCTCAGAGAAAATATTGCCTTTTTGATAACTAACTTTCCCGGTTCTTCTTTTGTAATTACGATAGTTGTTTTTGTTTTCCGGTAAAGTTGAATGGTATAGCTCATTTCTGAAGTCAAGGAGCGGGCGCATCCATGTTTCTCCGGTTTGAACCAAGCCTTCGATCGCCTTATCTTTAGTAACGACGGTGCAAGTCCAACAGCCAAAACGAGAATTCCCACAAGAAGGTGTGCTAGTGTCGATGACCAAGGGACATTCCCCCGCATTTGAGCCCTTATATAAATCAAATAACTCTCGGTTGCTCCCTTGCCATGGAGTTGGGGCGCTCATTAAGTATTCCCATACTTCATCAGCAGACCAATTTGCAATTGGCATATAAGTAAAAGCGTTTGGTAGAGAGGTATGCCTTGATAACAAAGATCCCTCGATCTTGTGGTTAGCAATCACTTGTGCTCTGGATGCGCTTTCTTGCGATCGAGACCCTAAAACGACGATTACCTCACCAAAGTGAGCAACCTTATCCAAAACAAAATCACTAACAGGGTCTATTTTCATTCGTTCAGTACACCAACGAAATGACTGTGTTGGAGCAGGGTAACCGCGGCCAAGCAAGTTAACCCAGAAAGTTTGGTCAGGCTTAGGTCTAACGGGATGAGCTGTAATCGGTAAATGGTCTGAGTCAGCGTGTTTATTAATGGTGTTAAGCACGGACAAGATCATATCGACAACTACTGGAGTTTCTACCAGTGTATCTGACGAGACCACGTAAACATGTTTATGTAGTTGCTCTTTAGGTAGAGCAAGTAATGCGCTGTATACCAGAGAAAGAATAGTGGTGGAGTCTTTACCGCCACTAAAACCGATAATCCATGGACGCCGATCCGCTAGATATAATGTTTGAATTTCACCAATCAAATCTAACAAATTACGGCCAGCAATAGACAGGTCATCAAGCATTGATTGGTGTGTTGAATAAATAAAACGTTCAGATATCATTGCTGGAATTCTTTCTCTAATGATTCTTCGATATCATTTAGTGAGGTACCTAAATGCTGCTTAATGTAATTACCTGTTAGTAATACATTGGTTCGAGCTTTGCTGACTCGGCCATGTACTAAAGCCCTTCCTTCCCAGTCTTTATTTTGCCGTGACCAATCGATATTGGATAACTGTGAGAGTCGTTTTTTCCAATCTGTTTGGTAATTGCTCAACAAATCGGCACCAATATTTCCCATGGCTTGTAGCATGACCCCATGAGCATGGATGTATTGGTCTCTTAATTCGTAGGTAACGACTTCTTTGTTTTTAGCTTTTATCCAATCAGGCATGTTGTGGCCCACTTCTGACCAATAAGCGGCAGCCAATAATTTTTCTTCTTCAGTAATAGGATCTTTGTTTCCTTTGCGTAAAAGGGCTTTACTGGCATTTTTAATACTGCTCAAGGTAAATAACTTGGAACTTCTATTAGATATGCTTGAGTTCTCAAGCTCAGTCATACGGGAAAATATTTCCACTTCTTTTGAAAGAAAGCGGGCTAAATCGGAGATTGAATCACGAAAATCATAAAGCGTGCTTATGGAGTCACTTGGGCGTACAGCATGCTTGTTCAAGTCCGCAAACATTTGTTGGCTACGCTCCAGGCCTTCGTCTATGAAAAAAAGGACTGAAATGTTATCGTAGCCAAGTTCTGGATTTTCTTTAATCGCTTGCTCTATAGCGGCGCGACGATGTTGTCCATCGTTAATCAAAATCTGAGCATCCATTGGTATCAGTAACGATCCCATAAATTGACCTGGGCCGGTGGCACTGAATGGACTGAAATTAACCATCGCATTAACCGAAGCAGTTAGGGAGGAGAGCGTGTAGTCGTTGGGATTATCGACAAGGTAAGAAGTGATTTCTGGAATTCTGCTTTTATTCAGAGTCCGTTGCGCTCTCAATTCTGGGGGAACCTCTTCTTCGTTAAACTTAAAAAGTGAAGGAACTATTCGCATTGGACACATTGCTATATAGCAGGGCCTTCCTGCTTGAAGACCTCTAATTGCTGGGAATGAATGGCAAAATTCTGTATCTAGCATAAACCTGAATCCGTGACTTTATCAGTAAATTATTGAGCTACCAGCACTTTTTATTTGACTTGGGTGAAATCGAAAAATCCGAATTTTTGTATATAATTTAATAGGTTACAGATATTTAAGGCTTTGAAATCACGGATTCAGGATAAAGTTAAACAAATGGCCTGGAAGTCTAATTATAAAAATAAAAAAAACAGGAAGTCAATTATAACTTCCTTTTGTTTGATGTTAAGCGCTTAGCAATAAATAGCGTTACAACCGCCGAATCGTTCGGTTTGGACGAAAAGCGGTAAAGTTCATACAGTGCCGGCTAAACGCGCGCAACGGATGAATGTCATAAGTGTTGCTTTCATAGGGCAGACCCATACTGAACTGTGTGTGGCAAAGCGTGAATGGCCTTTGGCTTTCTGATGGCCTTAACCAAACGCATTAGCAAGCCATTGGTGGTCATTTCGGATAATGCATCCATTCATACCGCCAAAAAGCTAAAACCGTAGTGGGATTTATTGGAAGAAAAAGGCTGCGACTTTACTTTCTGCCGCCCTAAAGCCCTGACCTGAGCCGTATTGAGTTGCTGTGGCACAAAATCAAATATCAATGGCTTCCTTTTAAAAACCTTTATCCCGGATGAACTTTAAAAGGCTATTGGTGAGATCAGCCAAGGATTCGGCTCAAAATTCACGCTAACTTTTTGCTAGGTGCTTAACGTAATATAAAACGCAATAAAGGGATATAAAAATTCCTGCCCTGGTTCTACTTGAGATGCATTTACGCGTAGATTGTCCTGAAACGCTGAAAATGTTTTTATCCCGGTAGGCAGCAGTTTTGGTGAGTCGTTTAAAGCAAGGATAGGGAGATCTGTGCTAAGAAGATTCGACAAGAGAAGTAGCCAGCGTTCCATTTATATCCGAACCGTCGGCTTATACCCCGCTAATACAACAATGGTACTTATGGATTTGAAACAACGAGTTTTTAATTTTGATTTAAATTTCTCGATTTTATTAAACAAAATTGTGATTAGGAACAGGAAGCAGTTTGATTTTTCATACATCGTAAACTCAACTTTTATTAAGAGCACCTGTTTGAAACACAGATTAAATCAAACCTAGATTGATAAAGTTAAAATGGAACTTCATAGACTAATAAATAAGCTATCTAAATCTTCTCCCAATGCAGTATTTACTCAAGCAAATGATCACACTAGTTTAGATACAATTGATCAATATCTATATGTTGAAACAAAAATAGAGAGAGATTATAGAAAAATACTTGAGGAGTTTAGCGGATCAAAAAGGGTTATCTTTTTATGTGGGAGTAGTGGTGATGGTAAGTCCGCTATAATTGGAAGAAATCAGCAACAATTTAAAAAAATTTATGATTTTCATATTGATGCCACTCATAGCTTTAAGCCAAATCAATCTGCCGTTGATGCACTAAATGACAGATTTTTCTCTTTCAAGCAAGGCAGCAAGCCTTTAGTCGTTGGTATTAACATTGGTATCTTGCTAAATTTTGCGCGCGAAGGGAGTGACGATCACGAAGATATTCGTCAAGCCATCAGAGACTACATTACGAACAGCACATCTTCTGATAGTGTTATGTTCATTAACTTTGAAGATTACTCAAAATTTGAGATGAAGCATGACAACATTACTTCATCTTTTATTCACCAATTATTCGATAAAGTTACAGCCCCAGATGACTCAAACCCTTTTTACAAAGCATTTCAAGATGATCAACAAAGTGGGGCTTTAGATATTGAGCATCAAAATTTTCAACTTTTGCGTTTTGAGGCCGTCAAAAAAAGCATAGTTGAACTCCTAGTTACAGTACACCTGAAATATGACCAATTCCTAACGACCCGAAGTTTGCTTGATTTCCTTTATACCTTGCTTGCCGGTCCAAAGTTATTAGTTCACAGCCTCTTTGAAGACTGTTCTAATGCCATCGTCGAAAATATCCGCAAAGAAGATCCATGTCTTTTGCGTACTGCAAAGCTGGACACTTTTATTCTTGAAAGCAAAATCAACAAGACTGATCAGGCTTTAAATGCTTTCATAGATGATTTTAATGGGCAATTTTCACAACCCATTTTGTCACTTGATGATCCTCACCTTTTAGTACGCATTTTCTATCTTTTAGAAATGATACCTGTGGGACTGACTATCATAAACATTTTCAAGAAGAGTTTTATGATAAAACAACACATGATTTCATTGAACTTCTCTATGCGCACGAGCAATATAAAGATAAACCTATTCTAGCCTTCTACGATAATCTCGAAAAAGCCATTTTGGCTTATTCCAATAAGCACTTGCCCACGCTATCAGACGAAGGCTTCATTACCCTTTCGGAAATAAATAATCACGCCCTATGCACGAGTGTTGAATTTGACCCTGATCTAGAAGCAATTAAAGGCCATACCAAACACCGTATCCACTCATTTCCATGCTATTTGTTGGTTAATGATCAACCGCTTGAAAGCATAGAAGTTTCCTTGAGTATGTACAAGCTCATTCACGCCATCAATGATGGCTACCGTCCAAACAAACACGATCGCAATACAATTGTAATCTTTGAAGAGCTTCTGGAACGGCTTATTGATATTGCCAAAGACACAAATAAATTAAGCATCGTACATGATGAACAAATTTACGAGTTTAAAGATACTGCTGGAAAAATAAAGGTCAAATCTTATGCTAGATAAGTTACGCAATATCACTGGCGAACATATAGATGAAATTAATATACCTCCATCAACATTTTATCCATTCGTTAATAACGATGGTAAAGTCAAGCATAGAGTTTTTGACTTTGAGCCTGTAATCGGGCTTTTGGTATCCTATATCACCGAAAAGAAGATGCCAAAAGACTTCTCTTTCACATCATTCAAAGAATCGTGCCTTAGTGCTTTTAAAAATGAACTCACCCCC
>NZ_JACXST010000003.1 GCF_014850975.1 Methylomonas fluvii
TAAAACTGACGCTAAAGACTCCAGGATGAGAGAGAGTATTTTCTATTTTTTTAGGTATCTCGCTTTCTAGGCTCCAAAGTTCAATTAGTTGGTTATTTTGTTTATTTACATCTGTCTTTTCCAATTTTTCACCTGCCAAAGCCAACAACTTCCCGTCTGGGCTAAAGCTAATACTGGAGATTTCTGAGTGTTCACCTGAAATTTCCATGGGATTATTTTTGCTATTTAGGTCCCAAAGTTCTATAAATTTCTCTTTTTTAACTGGCTTTGACAATTTTTTTTCACCTGCCAAAGCCAACATATGGTTTTTGGGACTGAACGCTAAGTTGCTGATACTTTTTAATCCCACTGGAAGTTCCCTGGGTATATTATTACCTTCTGCGTTCCAGAGTTTGATAAGTCCGGACTGTTCCATTGTAAGAAGTGTTTTACCTACAGGACTAAACATGATTTGTTTCGCATTAGAACCATGTGAACCATCGTTACTCGCTTCGATACTCCAAAGGATTTTGCTTGTTTCTGTATCCCATACTTCAAGAATGCCATCAAAACTAAATGTTGCGAGCATTTTGCCATCCTGACTGAAAACAGGAGTTGGTTCACGAGAATCAGATTGGTTCAGGTCCTCGTCATTTTGGTTAGTTTTTTTGTTGATTTTTTTGCCTGTTTGTATATTCCATAATTGGATTTGACTCTCTTTATCAACTAAGGCTAGAAACTTTAAATCCGGGCTAAAAATAAATTTTAGTGCCTCTGTGAAAGATTGATCTCTAAATATCCGAGGCTTAGCATCTGGTCTATCTGGATTCCAAAATTCAATAAAATTTTTATCCCCAGCCAAAGCCAGTATCTTCCCATTCTGGCTGAAACTCATTTGTTCTATGTTTGAAATATTACTATGAATAACTTTGACTTTATTGTTATCTAAATTCCACAATTGAATGCCGCCTTCATCAATTTTTAAAGCCAACCATTCAGAATCTGGACTGAAACTTATATCAGAAATATTTAACTTATTACTAGGTAATGTTGTGACCTTTTCGCTATCTAAATTTAACAAGTGTATGTTGCCGCCACTTAATAAAGCTAGCATCTTGCCATCAGGGCTTATTTTAAAAATGGGTTCTTCGCTGAATCTAGTCGGGTTATTACTTTTATAAATCTCATCTGAGACAAGATTGTTTTGAAGTGTCTTGATTATCTTGCCATCTAGACTCAATAACTTGACAATACCATTTTCACTCAGTGAAATCAATATATTGCCATCAGAACCAAATTGTGTAGATATAACATTAGCATTTACATCAGAGGTGAGGCCTAGCTTTGATGTAACCAACTCAACAATCTCACCTAGGTTAGTCTTTTTCTTCAGCGCTACTGACAACTCATCACTGGGATAATGGATCAAATATTCTTTAAATTCATTTTTATCATCAAATCCAGCAATCGTCCATTTATCAGAAGCATTTGTCGAATTTAGTATCAACAATGCGCAATTATGTTTCTTGGATTTAAACTCCAATTTAAATTCCTCTACTTTTTGCTGAATATCCCTGTTATTACTTACTGACATCATACGGTGTTCGCACTCTTGATTACTTTCGACTTTCAAGCGATTAAATTCATATGAATCAAAAACTGCTTCATGTAACGCTGCCACAGCTTGGTGAGTGGCGACCGCGTCTGGAAAAATAACCCATTTCAGTTTTTTACCAGCCTTTATCGCTTGAATCGAAGCTTCTAATTGTTTAGCTGATTTAAACATGGTTTTTGCAGATTCAGCTAAATTTATACTCTGAGCCTCCTGATTTTGTTTCCACTGAATTAGAGAAAATACCGATACGATAGAGAACGCAGTAAAAACGAAGCCTATTATAAAGCGGCGATTTTTTTCTCTTTGGTTGAGACTACGCTGCACGAACTCAGACTCTAACTTGTTTAACCAGTTATTATTTTGTTCAGATTTGAGTACCAGCTTTAAAACATTAAGATAGGGGCTAGCATTCCAAAGATACTTTGTCTCTTTCTTGTTCGCTTCCCATTTTAAACCAGCAGTAGTCACCTCTTGTTGCAAAGAAAGATTTACCTTTGTGTGTTTTTCAGCTTCGGTGAGATCGCTTTTATTGCCATTTTCTTTCGATGTTAAGAACACTGGGAATAGGGACTTGAGGAGCTGAAGGACTTTACTTACAGCCAGAAATTTTTTAATCGGATTCGACCCGCTTCCTTTTTGGACGATCTCTTGCTTCTCGTCCAGCCAATCTCTAACTTTCCCCCATCCCGTTATCAAAGCATCATGGGCGGGCTCTACCCATTCTTTATTTTCTGTATCTGGTTGTTTGATAAGTAGACGGGATTCGTAGAAGTATTTGATTATTTTATCTACTTGGTCATTTTTTTCTTTATTTGGATAATCTAATTCAGATTTTAATACTCTTCTGCGAGCCAATTCACCTCCACTACTCCTCACCACCATTCGCAGCATTACATCACGAATAGTTGATGCATCAACATTTTCTTTTACTAATTTGTTATATGTCTCGTCAGCAGTTTGTGTAAGAGATAAAAGCACACCACCAATACCAAGTTTTCCATCATATACATCTGCCCAAGTAATGGTTCGGTCATGCCTATCTTGTTTTCCCTCAGCATTGAGATACTTTAAATAAAGTTGACTCAAAGTTAAAGAAAGTAGGGGTAAAGCCCCAGGCATTTGAATAACTTCATCAATCAAGGCATTGACTAACTGGGGTGACTCAAAAAATAGCGCCTTTTGTGCAGCAGGTTCTTCGATCGCTTGTTGTAACTCTTCCCTATTCATCGGAGTAACAAAAAATCGCACTTCTTGCCAAATTTGTTGCCTACGGGTTTCCTTTAAAGCATTTTTGAATTTAGGTTCAAATTCAGAGCGCAAGGTTAGCACTATTCGCAAATGTTCATGATCAGTTAATAACTTATCTAATAGCTTGATAAACTCTGAACAGTCTTGTGGGTTTTGACAAAGCGTAAATAACTCTTCGGCTTGATCAATCACCAATAATAATTTGGTATTTAGAGAGAACTTCTTGCCAATATTACTATAGATAATTTCGCATTTTTTCTGATTATCTAAGCTCGTAAATCCAGAATAATTTGATCCCGGTGGAGTTAATAGTTGGTTTAAAGCATCGAAAGGAAACTCTCCAGGTCGCATAGGCTCAAGAATGATCCACTTCTGCTGACCAGTTTCTCCTGCTATTTTTATAGCAGGAATCAAGCCTGCTTTTACTAAACTTGATTTACCAGAGCCTGAAACCCCCAACACCAAAGTTAGCGCATGCTTGCTAACTTTTGAAAATAAACCTTCCTTCGGCTCTTTTGGATCTTTTGAACCATCAATCAGTCTTGTTCTGCCATAAAACAGGTCTTTATCTTTTGCCTCATATGCGTTTAACCCTTTATAAGGATTCGTATCCTCGTCTAGCTTAATTTCTTCCAAATCTTCGCGATTAAAACCAACTAGGGGAAAAATGTATTCACCCTTCAACAAGACGTACTGACCATCTTGCTCCGTTCGTGACTGAAGCAGACCAGGTGTTTGTTCTGCTTTTTCTTCAGCCAGTTGTTCTTGCAAATAGGTAAAAATACCTTGGACAGTAATTACTCTTTTATCAAAAATTGCCGCAATGTATTTATCCTTACCCCCATCGGAGTCACCTTTGAGCATTTTTAACAGAAAATGTGCGAAGGGCGAATGTCCATTCTTTTCTCCCCTTTGTGCAAAACGAGAAACATCCTGCGCCTCCTCGTCATGGGCGGCAGAGGTAATTATTTGTTGAGTTGGATATTTTATAAATCGGTCATAACTTTGTTGATACAATTTTCGGGAGCGCGCTGCATTTCTTCCACTTCCAACCCAAGAAATTCTACCTGCGAAGCAGCAGTCTAAAATCATTAATAAGTGATGGCAGTTTAAGTCAGTAAAAACTTTGTGTAGTTTCTGCATGGATAGCCAAGTTTCTTTATTACTATCCTCCACGTTTTGAGGCATGAAATAACCAGCTGGCTGACCATCTTGACTATCTTGTGCCTCCTCAGGAAATCCATGACCGGCAAAGTAGAACAAAACACGATCGGTTTTTTCAACGTTAATTTCCTTATCATTGAACACAATGATCTGCTTTTGAAGATTAGCTAAAAGTTCATCAAATTTTTCCTTATTTGCTTTTTCATTGAGTAACAGTAATACCTCGTAGTGGTAGAGCTCCTTAAGAACTTTAGCCATTTCCTGAGCGTCAGCAACCGCATTCGTGAGTTTAGGAATATGTTCGTAATTATCAATCCCAATAATAATCGCTAAACTTCGGTTAATTTGCATCGGAATGGCTTCCTTTTTTAGGTGGTTAAGGTTAGATATTGTTCATTTTTCTAGCTGCTTGATGCTCTTTGTTGGTTTTACACAAATCAGTAGGGTTGTTTAAAATACGGATTAAGAGCATCCGCCAATGCCTTTAAACCTGCTTCGGTGGTGAAATAGGTCAGATGATCGCAAGCAACATCAGGGAGAATTTTGGGCTGAGGTGTGCGATCACCACTCACACTTTTAATACTGGCAAGGTGAACAGCAATATCGTTAGGCTCTCCCCCAAACACTAAACCATCAACTACTTTATTGACGACTGGAGTAAAGAGTTTTGCCATTAATCGCCGTAAGCGATCTTGAGACTGTAATGATGTTGTCAGCGACTTGTCCCCTGCAATGATGCTATAAGGAACTTTAGGGTCTGGGTTATGAATCATCGACTGGAAAAAAGGGGAGTCAGGTTGCATTTGGTCGAGAGTCTTAAGATTATCGTCGATAAACATCAGTGACTTAGCGGCTAAATTAGCCACTACTTTTGCAGGCCAAACCATCTCAGGAATTTGATTCAAGCCCTCCCCTAAAAGGGCGAAAGCCAAATCTTGAATGACTGGCCAAGGAGAACCCGCATTGGGAGTACCCAACATGATTAAATGTTGAACCATTTTATTAGTTCCACCTGCTTCGCGTTCGATAAACCAGCGAGCGATTAACCCCCCCATTGAATGAGCAACAATATGTAACTCTTTGCCGTGCTTAGCGCCTAAACCCACTGCTTCTAACCGATGTTTGAGTGATCGCGCATTATCTTCAATGGTGGTCTGAAGATTCTCATAATCGAAAGTCAGAACTAGATCGTAGTAATTCTGTAGTGGACCTTGTTGGCCATTCACCTTTACTTTTGCCTGTAGTACGCTACCAACCATACTTTCGGTATCGCCGATAACTCCATGAATGTAGAGGATAATCCTCTGAGCAGAGGCCACTAAGCCTTTAACTTTACCGAAATCTTTATTGTAAATAACTTCGATTTTATTTCCTTCTTCTTTAACCAGTGCTGCTGCTAGAATGGGATATTCATAACTATGTCCTAGCTTTTGACTGCGGAGCTTTTTGAAGAAAATTTTGATCGAGCCACCCAAGCTACGGCTACTTGCAGTAGGTTCAGGCAAGCGTTCCAGCTTGATTTCAATTTGTTCTCCTTTCTTAACTCCAAAACCGAGAGGCAGGAAAAACTCCCCGTCATAGTTTAAAGGCAAGAGATATTCCCCTTCCTCTAAGGCTTGGTTAACCCTTGGGAACCTCGAAAAACCCATGCGCATGAGAAAATAGGCAAGACATAACCACAAACCTGAGCCTTTATGATCAAAGAAAGCCTGTTTGCAGAGGAAGAACGCGAAGCCAAGCTCGATAAGCTGGGTGATATTTTGCAAGTTCTGGAAAAACATGTGGACTTTGGCGCCTTAGCGAAAGCCATTGATGAGGCAGCGCCACGTCCGAGCCAGGAAAAAGGTGGTCGTCCGCCATTTCCGACTGAAATCATGGTTCGCGCCTTGGTATTGCAACAGCTTTACAGCCTGAGTGATGAGCAAATGGAATTTCAATTGCTGGATCGTCTGAGCTTTCAGCGTTTTGTGGGCTTGCGCTATAGCAGCCAAATTCCTGATCGCACGACCTTCTGGACGTTCAAGGAGCGATTGGTCAAAGCCAATGCCCGCGAAACCTTATTTGACGCAGTCAACCGGGAATTGGACAAGCACGGCTATATCGCGCGTTGCGGGCAAATCGTCGATGCGACCATCGTCCCGGCACCTCGGCAACACTTAAAAAAAGGCGAGAAAGACCTTGTGAAGCAAGCAGCGATGCCGATTGATTGGAAGCCTGCTCAACGCCGCCAGAAGGACATCGACGCCACCTGGACGAAAAAGCATGGCAAATCGTATTTCGGCTACAAGTTATCGACCAGTGCCGACAAGCGTTACAAATTAATCCGCAAACTCAAAGTCAGCACGGCCAGCGAACATGACACGCATCATTTGGAAGCCGTATTGGATACTGGCAACACCTGTCGCGATCTTTATGCCGACAAAGGCTATGTGGACGGTGAACGCGAAACCCAGCTTAAAGAGGCCGGCTGGCGAGTGCATATCCAGCGCAAAGCAGGGAAAGGCAAGCCTTTGTCGGATTGTCAGAAGCAACGCAACACCCGGATTGCCAAAAGCCGCGCCCGCGTCGAGCATGTCCATGCCAGCTTGGAGCAAATGGGCGGCAAAGGCTTGCGCTGTATCGGATTGGACCGAGCTGTTTTACAGCTCAACCTGAAAGCGGCAGCCTACAACTTGCGTCGGTTATGCAGTTTGAAAACCGGTGGCGTAGTCTCGGCTTTTGCCAGTTAGCAGGCAAAACGTGTCTGAAGAGCCAATAAATCGCTCTTCAACACGAAAGCAGAACAAGAAAATGGATAAGTTGCCGCGTTTTTGCGGAACAAACTGACTTGGCTTCGCGCTAAGCCGGGCTTTTCGATGGTTTTTCGAGGTGCCCCCTTAAAATGAGAGGCGCATCTTTGGTGACCCAGGTAACATTATTAACATCAAATAACTCCACAGCACCCAGTCCGGGATCGCTACCGCGACTGGTAGTAAATTGAAAAGACTCAATGATGCCTTGTTCATCCCATAAAATGGGTGGTGCAATAAGATTACCAATATCTCGTGTGGTTTGGGAAACTGTGGTCAGGGTAACTTTTGCCTGCAAACTGGGGTGGCGTTGCACTTCAATTAAACCATTGAGTAGTTTTGCTCCTTTACCAGGTTGAAGCTGTTCAGCATCTCGTGGCTTGATAATCGTAACGGCAATTTCTTTGGCGATCCAATCGTCATATTTTCCACCAGAACGAGCCGCATTACGGCTTTGGATTCGATCCATTAACCGGTCTAGACTACTTTCAGGCTCTATGCCACGCCTTCCCCTTTTTGGAGGTTCCAGTCCATCTTGTTCAAGTAAACTGGCGTTAAAATCTGTTTTACTGATAATCAACTTAAATACATCTTTATATTCAGTAATTCCTTGTTCTAAAAACGTATCAGGTATGTAGAGAATAATATCATCAAAGCCAGCCACAATCCCCGCCCCCTCTACGGTTTGGATTGGTAGCAATACACTGCTTCTCTCGTCGAAAAAAGGTACTTCCACAGAAAAATCTTCTGCCAAATTGATGACATTTGCATAGAATTGCTGGCTGCTGTGATTGATCAGTTTGACTTGGATGACAGGCTTTTTCCACTCCCCGTCTTGGTACTTATACTCTAGGCGCAGTTCTGAAGCTGTCGTTAGGGGTTTGTCCGAGTCTTGAGCGGGTTTAATTTCTTCATCTTTTCCTTGATAACCAATAAGATTAATCTCCATTTCCACATCGTTGGACTTTATCTCGCTGCTTTGAGGACTTTTCAAATTGAGAATATTGCGCCAACGGGCGATCGCTTCTAAAGCTTGAATTGCTTCTTTAGCATTTTTTTCGCTATAGCCGGGTTGTTTTGGAATCGGAGCAACAACAGGTCGTTCATCTTGATTGATCCAGAATTGCCCTTTATCAACTAACAGGTTGTAATCAGCTTCTTTGGCGTTTTCGACTGGCTTAACGTATAGGGATTTATTACCGCAATTGGACTCTTCTAAGGCTCTCTTTGCTAAGATTATGCCTGCTTCCTCTGCCAACTCCCCCTGAATATAAACCTTTAAAGGCGCTAAAGGCAAACTGGTGGCGACAGCCCAATAACCTTGCTTTTGGATTAAATTT
Source organism: Methylomonas fluvii (assembly GCF_014850975.1). Lineage (GTDB taxonomy): Bacteria > Pseudomonadota > Gammaproteobacteria > Methylococcales > Methylomonadaceae > Methylomonas > Methylomonas fluvii. Next base: position 8,136 of record NZ_JACXST010000003.1, read on the forward strand.
TCTTGTCCTTTGGTAATTTCTATTTTACTTTTTGTGGTCAAGACTTTAATAACTTTTGCTTCGCCAATTGCTTTTGATAATTGCATTAATTCATCAGGTTTGCTTCCTACAGGGAAAATGGCTAATAAAGTAGTTTCATTTGTAGAAGATGATTTTGGAATGCCTTGCATTACCCCGCCATCAATCTCCCAGCCTTGATCATTAGGGTTGATACTGTGGCTTAAATTGAAGTAAAAAGTACGTTCGGGAATCGCGTCCCCTAAAAACGACTCTTTTAAATCTTCTGGGTTAGTTGCTTCAAGTTGAGGGACTTGATCTTGGACTTTCCCCTTAACCAACGCCTCTATATTTCTGGCTAAATCCAGGTATGATAAACTGCCATTCGTTTGCTCTAAGCTTTTCAGGAAAAAGTAAGAAAAAATCCCTCTGGTTTCACCTTCGTCCCCTTTATATTCCTTCGCATATTGGAAGTCTCGACAAGCTGCCATGAGAATATGCCTTCCTTTTGGCAAATCTAACCCTGTTTTTTTCTTGTCTACTTTTGAAGAACTGAGGAGGTGATCCATAAAGATTGTGTCTTCAGCAAAAATGAAGCTAAATAATGGGCGATCTCTCTTATCTTCTGGAGCTAGGCGAACTCCTTGAGGGATATTTCGAGTTCCCGAACCGGAATGACAGGAATCAAGAATCACAATGACTCGAGGATTTTTCTTAGCGACTTGAACCAGTAAATACCTGAGTTCTTTATCGGCTAAATCGTGTTTACCTGGGGAACGACTGTCATAGCAAACTAAGGTTTCATTTAAGTGATCAGGTTCTAAATGCCAGAACTCTTCAGGCGCCTTTTCTTGCCCCCCATGTCCTGAATAATAAAATAGGGCGATATCGCCGCTCTCCGCTTGACAAAGATATTCTTGAAAGCTACATATAATTGCATCCCGCGTAGCTCGTTCATTTAATAGGATTTTGGGTTCTATTAATTTCCATTCTCCGGCAATCCGATATTTGAGATAGGTTTCGATAGCTTTGATGTCATTTACACAGCCATGTAATGAAGGTAATTGAATACCTTGGCTTGGTGCATAACTATCAATTCCAACTAACAATGAATATATGTTGCCAGTCATTTTACCTTCCTTATAATTTAAGTTTTATCCCACTACAAGAGCATTGAAGTACCTTTGAACTCTAAGTTTTGTCCTGTAAGAAGTTCCAATAAGTTGTATAGTTATTTAGAATTAGTCGTCCCTGAAAAGCCATAAAATCAACGCTAACGCATTGAATTAAAAATAAATATTTAAATAAAAACTCGGGTAATAATTGCAAGAAACGGGTAAAATAGATATTAATTTCTTGCAAATTTTTATTCAAAATGAATCCAAAATCCCAAGAAACGAGCGGCCAAATCGATTTATTCAACACTCCTCTGGCTGATCTGTTAAGTCCAAAACACGGACTTTACCAACTGGCTAACCTGATTGATTGGAAAGTACTGGAGGATGTGTTCGGTGAGTTTTTCACCGAGAATCAAGGTGCGCCCGCCTTGCCCACGCGGCTGATTACCGGTCTCCATTACCTCAAACATGCGTTTGCACGCTCCGACGAAGCGGTTGTGGCGCAATGGCTGGAAAATCCGTACTGGCAATACTTTTGCGGCGAAGAATATTCCCAACACCAGATGCCTTGTCACCCCACCTCGCTGACGTATTGGCGGAAGCGGATTGGCGAAGCCGGCTGTGAATGGATGTTATCGGTGACGATCCAGGCTGGCGTGGATAGCAAAACCGTCAAGAAACAGGATTTTGAATCGGTGACGGTCGATAGCACGGTTCAAGAAAAAGCCATCACGTATCCAACGGATGGCAAACTGTACGAACGCTGCCGCCAGCACCTGGTGCGTTTAGCCGAGCAACATGAGATTCCGTTGCGGCAAAATTACAATCGCAAAGCTCCGTATTTGCTGCTAATGGCCAACCGTTACCATCATGCCAAACACATGAAGCGCAAACGCAAAATGCTCAAGCAGCTGAAAACCGTGGTTGGTCGGGTGTATCGTTTGCGGCCATTACTAAGTCCATCGACAGCTCGGCTTTTCGTTTGTATGGAGGGGTGTGACTTTCCGTCTCTACATTTGCATTAGTTTTGGAGTTTTTTCGGTTACATTAAAACCAAAAATAGCCGTCATTATCATGTAGAGCTGCCAAAACATTTCTTACTAGTTGACTAGGTTTTACTCTTTTAACATCAGTTGTCAAGAAAAGCTTTCAAAACCAACTTTTCTAAATGATCGAGTAGCCCAAATGAATCCACCCACACTGACTTTCAAAATTGACATAATGTCCGGTTATACTATGACATGTAAAGGTATAAATAGAGGAAATGTGGCAAATAAAAATGTCACTTTTATAAGTCGGTATCAGCGAATTATAAAAACAGATTAGCGAACAGCAATACCAAATCGAAACTTGATTGCTTACTTCGTTGCAGAGTTCGGTGCATAGTAATTTACTTGAGTTGGACTTTTTGCCACGACGCTTAACTTCTCTCCTCGAACGGCGGCTATAAAGCATACACCTGACTTTGCTTTGAAGTTCCTGTACGTCTCATGTTGGCCGATAGGTTGAGGCCACCAACGTCTGCTTTATAGCCCAACATTTCGAAGAATCTGTATTTCACTGAATGACCGTTTTGGAGAAACTCGATAGAAGGGTTTGGGTCGATAACGACAATTCGCCATTTCCAAAAGCCGTCATTCATCACTAGCGTAAGCTTATCGGAATGGGGGCTGGTTTGACGTGGAATATGCACATTTTGGCGGATATGGGACTATGGCTTATTTTCATTTTTGGTAAAAAAATGAGCGCAATTATCCGGTTGGATAATGCGCTCACGCATCAAGTTTTAGCTATTCATGCTGGTATGAAGGATTTGCATTTGACCCGATTCCGGGATATGCGATCACCGATGCCGGTTTACCTTGCTGATCCAACTCAACCAAGAAAGCTATACCGTACAATGCAGGACAACCGCAAAAATCCGGTAACAAGCGTTGCATAGCATTGGCTGGATCACTAGCGGTATTGGCCACCACAAAAGCAACGAAGGCATCCGAATCGCTTTCGAAGGTCGATTCTTGAAATTCATCGTACTCGCTTCTGAAGCTGGCCATTTGTTGCAACACCTGAGCGGAGCTATCGCCTTTGGGCACAATGATGTCATCGGCGTTTTCCTGGCCTTGGTAGCAAGCATCAGCCGTGATTTCAACAACATCCTGTCCTAGTCGGATTTGGTAAGCATCGCAAAAACGCACGCTAACCCAGCACCAATCACCTTGGAATTGGGCCTGATGGCTTTCATTGACCGTTTCAATCACCAGTTCTTCATCATTGAGATGCCGAACCAGCGAATGAAGCCAATGCCCGCTATCCAGTGTGCCGTGGTACAGCAAATAATCCCGGCTCCAGGCGAACAAATAGCGCCCTGCGCCGTCCTGTTTGATGTCATCGTCAATCGAGACGATGCCGCGAGCCAAAATTTCTATACGGGTCATGGCTTTATCCGGTTGCTGCTCAAAGTTATCAAAAACTTCGGTATCGCAGACTGGATAAGCAATGATTTCCCGTAAAGCCTCGGGTGGTACTACAGGCACATCGTTGAGTAACTTCAGCAGTTCCCAATGCCGCAGCATTTCATAAAAACCAACAAATTCTTCATCAGACAGAGTGGTTTTCATCTGGATAAAGCGCTGTTCGATGGTTTGTGCCAGAACCGCTTTAATCCGTTTGATGACATCCGCTTCGTCTACCAGTTTGTCACGATCCGGCAAGCGGGCGTGAAAACGAGAAGAGTCCAGATGAATAATATGGCGATTTGATGTGTAGCTGTGCGAGGAATATATGGGCAAACCTTGCAGATAGACATCGAACTCATATTGCGCCCCATTGGGTTGATCCATGCCATGCAGATAAATCGCGCCAATCTCGGTGTCAACAAAGGTTAATCCACCATCCAGTGCGCAGGAACATTCAAGCAATTGATCGTTGAACAGCACTGGAATGGGGAAACCGCGCGCCAAGCGTTTCAGCGTGGTGGAAATTTGACCCATTTCCATATCCACATCCTGCAAGGCAATGCTAGTGATGCCGTTCCAGTCGTGGACTGGCGTGATCGTCACCGGTTTAAATGCCAAAATGTGGTCGGTTTCGACGTCGATTGATCCGCTTTTGCTGATGACGCTGATGCGCCGACTGGCAAACAGTGCCGATAGAAAGCCGAGCCCGAACGGATGCTCATTGACTATCACGTCCGCATCCCAACCGGATTCGGCGACTGTCAGTAATGTTGCCATCGATTCAATGCCGCAGCCATCATCCAAAACTTGAAGGGATTTGGTTTCAGGGCAAAAGTTAATCACCACCATGGCCGCATTAGCTCGGCGGGCATTTTGGATGAGCTCGCCCAGGACAGTGGTTTTGTTGGTGAAGCTGAAGCGTAGACTTTTAACCAAATTGGCTTGGTTGACTTTCATCGCGACTTCGTTAGTTTCTGTGTTCATGCGTTATCTCCGGGTATAAAAAAGCCCCGAGGACATGAAACAGACTAACCCCTTGGGGAGAATCGTTCATCTCCCCGAGGCGGGTAATTCTGGTTAGGCCAGTGGTTAAATCATGTTGTTTTAGGCTTGAGCAATTGGTTTGTCGGCTAGCCTTGCTAAAAATGCGTTAAAGGTCTCTAACACCCTCAATTGGCAGTGCGCTTCTAGCAATAATGCCGGATCGCTTGCGATTAAAGGGTCAGTCGTTTCCAGACAATCGCCTTCTGCCAAATTGACCACGACATCGAGTGCCTGGATCAATTCAATAGCGCTGACTACCCCCCAAGATTGGTTCAAAATCGGATTGCATATCAACCTCCAAGAAAATGTTGCAGGCTGGATCTGTAACCTTGGCAGGATAAACAGCTTCCAGCCAAGTGGGATTAAATAAACGAAAACCGATTACCTTGAATAAAGCTCTCAAAGTGTCTGGCTTCGGTTTTGGATTTAAAACGGGCATGCACTGCACCGTCGATGCAGATTTCCCAGGGCAAGCGTTTAAGCTCACCTTTCACTAGTTCCACCTCGCCAACTCGAAAGTCGTCATGTTGGTAAAGTACCTGGCGGGGACTGTCTACACGAACGATGCAATGGTCCAGCAATGCCGGGCCGCCAACATCGCCGGGTTCGATCAATAGCGGCACTTTGATGGTGCCGGTCGACCTACCAATCCAGCCGATGACGTCATGCTCATCGAGCCAGGATTGACCGGTAGTTGTATCGCCGTAATACAGTCGGATTTTGCGTCGGCTGTACCGCAACTGTTCCAGCAACTCGACCACCGGTTCTGGTGTATCGGCGTGATAACAGGTGCCGGACGGCAAACGCTGATATTGGATGCAATGACCCGTGCCGAACGTGTGTTCAAAGATGTGTGAGTTCATGATGTTGTCCTCAATAAAATACGGAAACATCACGATTCCCCGGCGGGAATAGGACATTCCCGTGTGGGTGGATAAAAATGAGTGCCGAATCGAATGACCTGGCTAACTCAGACTTTTACAAATTGCGCGCTTAAACACCGCGCTCAGTTTTTAGGATTGGATTTCCAGAGCTGTTTTTCCCAAGGCTTGTAACGCCACAGGAATCAGCCGATCCAAGTCGTCCCAATCGATACTGCCGCCGTTGGCTTCGCCTTGTTGATAGGCTTCAATCAAACCCCGGCAAACCCGCATGGCCGCTTGTTCCTTCTTTGATTGCCGTACCGAATAATCCGGTTCCGGCAACTGTGCAACGGCAACGCTTTCCCATACCAAGCTTTCACCCTCCGATTCATGATATTCATCGGACAATAACGGCATGGCAGCGGTGTCATCCCAAATCGTGGCGTCATTGAATGCTTGCTCGGCAAGCTGTTGTGCCGCTGCGGGACTGTCCGCGGTAATACCCACCGCCACCCGGTGCACATAGTCGATTTCGTAGGAGACTACGAAACGTCGATTCATGCCTTCTGGCGTGATATTGGCTGAGGCTGGTTCTTCAACTGGCAATTCGGTTTTCGCCGATTCACCCTCGATCAATGCGCTTTCATAACGCTCGATTTCCTTGTTGCAGTCCGGGCAGCGATCGTTACAGCCGCAATCCCAACCATCCTCCCATTCGGTTTGGCAGTAAGGGCAGCGGTACTGATTCAGATAACGAACGGTGCTGACGTCGGTCTGCATTGCGGTAACGCTTGGTTGTTCGATTAATGTCATGGTGATGTCCTCCAAAAAATGCAGGAACGACCACCCGGCAGGATGAGGTTCCTGCAGGTAAAGAACGCTGATTAAAGCCAAAAATTGGCCCATACAGCGGGGTTGAATTCGCGAAAAAATCGGTATATGGTGGCTATAACTCATTAAAAAGCAGAGAAATAGCCATGTTTGACGATATTTTGCGCATTTTTGATTTCCTCAGTCCTAAGCAGACTGAGAGCGCGCAACCAGTACGAAAATCGATGGCAATACCACTCGATCCCAGACTGAATGCGTTAAATCTTTGCAAAACAATTTTGACCAAGTTGGATGCCGCGGAAGCCGATGTTTTGCAAAATATCGACGATCCGAAGCGCGCCTGGGAGTTGTTGAGCAATATCCGACAATTGCGACGGGAAACCTTTCTGGATCTCCAATCGCTGCTGCCGGATAGCTTTCGTTTCGACGAGCCTAAGATTGATTTAGCTAGCCCGGTACGCACCGTAATGACACAAACCGGTGCGACGCTTGCGGTTTTCAATGGCGGACAGACTCACTGACCGGCACGGATAAACCGTTGCCTTTCAGTGCTGCCCGTAATTGGGATACCTGGTGCGGAATTTTCTGGGCCGCTGAGTCAGAAACCACAACCGATTGCTTTTTCGAGCGCCGAGGTTTTTTGACTTCAGGCTCGGGATTTTCGATCACTGGTTTGATCTTCAATAATTCCCGTTCCAGCTTAGCGATTTGAATATCTGCCTCATAGATATCGATGGTTTTTAACTTAGCCTGTAATTGTGCTTCCAGTCGAACGACCTCACGATTGACACTATGATTGCGCGTCTGAATTTCCTGGCGCACCGAATCGGACATGGCCACCCAATCCACCTCATGACGGATTTGAGGCATAATCACCGGTAACGGGTTTCCTGCTAATCGTTGCGCACGATAGCGGTGAAACGTTTGAGACACATGTTTCAATGCGCTCAGCAGTTGCAACGCAGTTGCCCAGATCACCCGCAAGGCGAGGATGAACAGCGCCAAAATAATGATGCCGAAAATAAAGTTCATTAAAGTTCTCCTTTAAAAATTTAAGAAAACACTTCGAATGAACAGCACCCGGCCGGGCGATGGTCGCCCGAAGTGGGTTTAGAATTTGCAGAGAGTAATATCTCTGCGCTTTACATCGGGCCTAACGCACCCGACACGATCACGGTTTAACGTGCTCGCCGCCTAATGACGGAACGCCGACCAAAGTCGGATTCAGCATTCTGGAAAGAACGCATGAAATGTCTGTTTGTCGAATGGGCTCCATGAATTGAGTGCATTCGACAAACTACGGTTGCAATCAGCTACCCGTAGCCACAATCCAAGGCTTTAGCCAAGGATTGGACTACGGATAATTGACTGGCCTTAGGCCGCCAACAACAACGATTTCGAGAGTTCGAACAATTGCGCTCTCAGCTCTGAAAGATCGTTAATGGTGATGGCAACCGGGAACAGATGACTGACATCCAATCCCAATCCTACGCCGACCGTTTCAATACCGCTATCACGGCAACGCTGTAACAGTTCCAGCGTACTCAAAGTGTCGTTGGGCTGACCATCGGTCATGACCATCAACACTTTGCGCGGTTCCCGGCAACGCAACAGCGAGGCAGCACCAAACCAAATTGCTTCGGTCATCGGCGTACTGCCAGTGGCGGCCAGCGAAAAGGCACCGGTTCGAGTATTCACGCGTTGGCCATGTTCCAGCAAGCGAAATACCGAGTCATCGTGAGACCCAGGAAACGCGGTGACGCCAGGATTAACCCCTGGAATACCTTCAAAGGCCATCGCCAATGCCAAGGTGGCTTCCATCGCAATCGGCATACGCGATCCGATGGGTTGGCCTTGGCTATCGGTTACCTGATAACCCATACTTTCGGATTTATCGAGTAACAGATGAATCGCCGTATTGGGTGCTGGTTTGGTCTGTTTGCGCTGAAACACCTTGGTTTCGCCTAACGGCAAGCGGTGTAAACGCTTGCCATCCATCCGCCGTCCACGACACGCGTGTTGCGAGTGGCTGAGGGTTTGTGACTGCACCAAGCCTTGCAACGCGGCGCGGATTTTCCCCGATTCGCTTTGCACCTTACGCAGCAAAAACGCACCGGCTCGATCATCCATCGCTGGCTCGTGGCCACTGGGCATCAGTAATTCCGAAACGTTTTCCACAGCCAACGACAACGCCGATTTCAGCGATTCGAAGAAATCCTGCTCGATGTCACTGTCACCAGCGGACAACAAGGTTTGCAATACGCCCATCGGATCGGCAATCTCCGCGATTTCTTCATCCTCACCTTGCGGGTTGGATGTCGAACTGCCGGATGGCGTTGCCGGGTCATCGTCAGGATTTTCCGGATTTGAATCATCGTTACCACCGGATTCTGACGACTGTTCGTCGTCATTATCGGCAGGTAAACGTTGATCGTGTTCCATATCATCCTCGGAATCCGAGCCGTTCGAACCGTTCAAAACTGCTGATAGAGCGGCCTGATCCGTATCATCCGGTTCAGGCGGTGTGTCCTCATCTGCCGCTGGCTGTGCCTGATTACGCTGCCGTTGTTGCTCGAATTCCTGCTCGATCATGGTCAGGATACGGTCGGTCAAGTGCAGACAATCGCTTTCTGACTGCAAACCCTGCGGCACTTCGGACAACAAGCCTTTCACCCGCGTTACGGCACCTTTCGGAAATTTCGCTTTCAGTGCCACTTCGGTTTGCGCGACCAAAGGTAATAAGGCAGTTTGACCCAGTACCCTTGCACGCAAATTTTTCAATACAAAACTGTAGAGAATATTGGCAGGATGATCCTCGATATTGCTGGCGACAAAGTCGCCTTTGACTATCATCTTTTCAATCACAGTGCGTATCGTCAGCCGTGTCCCCGGAAAGTCCTTGGCCAGTTCATGCTCAATGCGGACATCTTCGATGGCACCGCATAAGCGCCGGCGTAATACCGAACTGCCATAGCGCAGCGAAAAATCCGAATAACGAATATGCGCCGCTTCATGTGCCAACAGTCCCCAGGCGACATCTTGGTAATCCGGATCATCACCCTCATAGGCCGGCAGCCAAATGGTTTGCCCATCGGTTTCGGCTTTATCACCGCCGACACTGACTTTGACGCCAAAGCGATTGCCGATGGCGGCCGCGACGATGGGAAATGCGTTGTGTAAGGTTCTATTTTTCATGGTGTGCTCCTAAATTAAGGGCAAACCATGACCCCAGTGGGACATGAATTTGCCCCAGTGGGTAAAGTGTTAAATGGCGTCAGATCAGAACCAGTAATCCTGGTCAGAATCGTCCGCCTCGTCATCGCTTCCTGCAATCACCGTTTCAGGTGTTGCTGAATTCTCTGAGTGGTTGGATTCATCAGCAAAGTTAACTGTGTCCAGTGACGCCTGGCTTTTATCCAGCAAGACCTCAATCGCCCAGTCATCCGCTGCAGAATCCGCTTCAAGTTCATCATCAAAGATGCCGTCAAACAGATCGGTAAAATCGGGACTGTCTGAAACACTTTCAACGATGAGTGGTGTTGGTTCTGCTGCGACTGTTGTTGCTGTTAGTACCGTTGGTGGTTCTAACTCTGCATGATCGACGATTTCATCAACATCCGTCTCTTCAACAACGGGTGTTTGATTTACCAACAAGCCTTCACCATGCCGCCGGGTTTTATCCGGATCAGACAACAGCATCGCCGTGGCCATAATCTCCTGTAAAATGCCGCCTTCAATGGCGCCTTTGGTGGGGATTCTCGCCAACAGATCGTCAATGGTGCTGACGACCGGTGCGACCCGATGATCCAAAAACCCCAGGCCATCGAGTTTGTCCCGCATGCGGCGAATCGGCCGTAACGCATTACGCGTTACTTGCTCCTTGCCCAGCAACGACTGCTCGATCAGTTGATTGGCTTCTACGGATATTTCGTAGAACATCTGCTCACTGAGCGAACCGATTTTGCTGTCCAGACGCGCAATGTCCGCCGGCGGCAAGCCCTCGGGTAAACCAACGCTAACCACCAGAAAATCAAACGACAACCGCGTTGAGACAAACTCCACCGAATCCACCGCTTGCTCGATAATGCCGGCGAACTCCGGATGGCGAACCACCCAGTCCGTCACCGCCGCATCGTAACCGGCGATAAACTCGGTTTTAGCTGCAGCAAAATCCAGCGCTATGCGCTCGAGTTCCGCAGTAATACTGGCAGCGGACTCAACCGGCACGGCAAAGCCCCCCAGAAAGCGAGTGCCAACGCGCAAACAAATGCGTTCGGCTTCTTTCTTCAGGCGGTTAAATACCGTCAGCTTATCGGGATCGAGCAAACGTTTTGAACCCAGGCTGGCTAAGTCCTCCGGCGGCAATTTGCTACCGTCGGCCAGCACCAGGTCTTCTTTTTTCAGTTTCTTGCGGGCACCGTAGATATTGGCGTCCACTTTTACCAAGACCACGCGGTCTAAGATCACTTGCGTTTCATGGGACATGGGAACCTCCTAAAATGAGAGGCACACCCATCCCCGCTGGGGCCGATGTGCCCCTGTCGGGTTTAATGAAAATAAAAAACCGGTTAAAACCAGCAGTCGTCCGTGTGGGACATGGCCGCTGCCAGATTTAATCGGGGTTTGAGCAAACCTAAGACTTCGGCAGTGTCACGAATGCTGTCCAGACCGGTGCCAAAAAACACCAGCACATCTTGTTCAGCTTTCAGATCGACCGAGAGATCTCGGGCAGTTTCGGTGGCAATATCAATCTCCACGCCTTTAAAGCCTTTTGCTTTCAGCGCCAGTAAAAACAGCCAAGGCAAAACGCCATGCACTGATTTGATCTGCCCACTGAGTTCAAAGGTTTCGGCATTGAGGGTGGCATCAATGAATTGTTGCCAGCCATCCCAATATTTTTCAGGCTTAGATTGCTGATCCGATACGGATTGAATAACGCCGATCAGTCGCCTGACCTCGATACCCAGCTCCACTCGAACCGGCTGCTTTGCATGGCAATCAATGGTCCAATACAGTACCTCGACCGGGGGTGTTGGCACGAGTTCGGGATTTGAATCAGGTTCAGGCAATGGTGATGGAGTTGCCGAAGCATTACCCGGAAACACCACATTGCCATCACCATCAATTTCCACCTCGGCGACCAACACATAGCCCTTGGCCTGTTTTTGCTTTTCGATGTCGAATTGCCGAACACCGCTACGGTTACTGACACCTGGTAAACAGGATGCCGTTTTGCCCCAACGTGTCGTAATTGAACCATCCGAATTACTCCTGACTGCCCAGTCTTTGGAACTGCCGTCACTGTTACGATGACGATATAAATTCCAGGCAGCCATGACTAGACCTGCCAGTCATCACCGAACACATCCTTGGCGATCCGATGAATCGCTTCGCGTTCGGCGGGTTCAGCCCGAAAGGTCAAGGCCCGATCCAGGGAATAGGCCAAGGCATTGGGCGCACTTTTGAAGGTGGCAACCAATGATGCCCAACGCACTAAACCGCGCGTGGATAAGGTCACTGATAACATGCCACCGCCATCCGCACCGCCAATGAAGACTTTACGAATCTGATTGGCGACTTTGATCATGCTTTCGCGTACCGTTTCCGGCATGCTTGGCACCACATCGGCCAACAGCTTCATTTCGTCTTCAGGTTCTGGGTAACCGACTTCCATCAAACGAAACCGATCCAGAAAAGCGAGGTTCTGCCGTAACACCCCTTGGTACAAGCCCGACTGATCGCCAGACCCAGCACTATTGCCGGTGGCCACCAAACGAAACTTGGAATGCGGAGTAATCACAGCGCCGGTCTGCGGAATTGTTAGAGGTTTCCCTTCGACAATTTCATTCAAGCCAATCAGCTCGGCAGGATCGATGGCATCGATTTCGTTGATCAACAGCACATGCCCTAAGCGAACTGCCAGGGTCAACGGACCATCGATCCACTTCATCGCGCCGCCGTCGACCAGCATGTACTGGCCCAGCAGATCATTGAGTTCCAGCCGACCGTGACCGGTGACCGAATGCACGCCCCAATTGAGACGCGCAGCGACTTGCTCCAACAACGAGGTTTTACCGGAACCGGTAGGACCGGTCAGGTATAAGCCATCGCCATTGTGTGCGCCTAAAAACGCCAGAACATCGCGCAAGTGATCCTTGCGAAACACATACGGCTTTTGCGCCGGGATATAGGCATTTTGTCCAGGGATAAAGCCTTCCACTTTCATGGCGGCTGGTGCAGGTATGCCGAATGTGTCGGCAATCGAATAGGATTGATACATGGTGAACTCCTTATGCTTGGGTTGAACCCGCAACACGAGGCACACCATTTCCCTGACGGGTAGTGTGTCCCCGTCGGGTTGAGATAAATTCCTGGCTAGCCAGGGGGGTTAATACATTGAACGATAAAAGGTTATAGCGGTGTCAAAGCTAACTTTAGCGCGGCATCGATACTGACAGTCGCATCAGGTTCGCCAATTCCGCACGGGCAAGCATTTCCTCGTCCATAAAGCGCAATATTCGCCGAATGTCGGTTTTTAAATCCGGATCTCGGGTTTGATCGAGCATTTGCCGAACCACGCATTGCTTATGCCTAATCTCGTCAACACTGGCCGTTTCCAACCAGCAAAACAGGCATTTCCAAAAGTCTTTATTCATAGCGACCTCCTTGGTTGATGGAAGGGGTCACCATGACCCACTAGGGTGATGAACCCCAACGGGACTGCAAACCAGGCTTGATGCACCTGGCACATGAAAGCGATTGACCTTCATGCTAATTCACAGCGAAACGCCGGCTTACACCGGAGCAGCGTGTGTCCTAACAAACAGCTAAACTGTTTTCGAACTAAATTTTCCTCACTGACGACAAAATCCGAGATCAGAACCAGAAATCAGCACCGACCATGTCTTTCAAGGCTTCCGCATCAAAGGACACTTCCGCCAAGCGACCGCTGTCATCACGACAGGTAATGCGCACCCTTGGGGTGGGCAATTTACGGTAGCGGTCGAGTACAGCCTCGGTAACATCAGGCAATAACGCCTTCAGCACCGCTTTGTAATCAATCGCGCCTTGCGATTGAAAACGACTTACCCGTAATCCGGAATGTTCAGCCAGCAAGTACTCACCCATTAACGACACCAGGTTTTGCTCGATGTCCGCTTGATGGGTTTCCAAAGCTTTAAGCTGAGCTTTCAGGTCGTCGATTTTCGTGGCATGGCTGCGATAGTTCGCCGCCAGTTGCTGCCATTGCTGTTCAGACTGACCTTGCGGCAAATACAAATCCCGCTCCGGTTGCTTGTCAGGTTCCTTGCGGTTTTTGACCTTGGCCCAGTATTCCATGGCGGTATCGACCAACTGACTGAGAAAAGCCTCATCCCGTTGGATCTCAAACGTCACGTCCTGACCTTGATGGTAGAAATACAAAAAACCCCGTTGCGCCTCGGCTACCAAAATTTGTTGTTGCACTTGGCACCAGTAAAGTTGATAGGCTTCAGACTGTTCGCGGTTGAGCATGACATCCAGAAAGGTCGATTCATGCGGACATTTGATTTCTACCGGTTCGTTAGCGTCCGATAAGCCATCAAACGACGCTCGCATCAGTGGAAACTGCTCGGATTCCGCACAAAGCGGTAGCAGCATGACATCGTGCTGTTCCTCGAAGCGTTGTAAGGCTTCGGGTTCTTGCGCGATACCGATGCGAATCAACGGATTGTTATCCAGGTTTGCTTCGAGCACGAGGCCAACTTTTTCGGCCCACAACCGCCAAGGGGTTTTGTGCGGCGAACGATTCATAATAATCGCCGCTTCACTGGCACTGACCCCTTGTGAACGCCATAAACGCCATTCCGGTGATCGTTGCGAGACATTGATGATGTTCATCACCGTTGCTCCTGCAAGCGAATATGACAGCCCAGACGTAGTGTCGACAACCCGCGTTTCATGAGTTGATGATTACAACGCCTGGCCCAGTGATAGTCGGCAAAGACCAGTAAAGTCTGATCGGCATGAGCAAGATAAAGCCCACCATAACTTTCGACCATACTTTGCAATTCAGATGGGGTGGGCACCTGGATTTCATGGACTGGATTACCTGGATTTAAGCTGCGTTCCAGGAAACTGCGTCCATGCCGGCGTAACACCGTCGGTGAATCGTAACGATGCCAGTCGGTATGACAGGGTATGCGGTTGGATGATTGGTCAATAGCATTCATGACATCTCCTTCAATAAAAAAGGCGCCATGACATGCACCCCAGGGGCGATGCAAGACGCCCGTAGGGTTTAAAATGACCAGCGATTTGCTGGCAGTTAAAAGTTAAAACAACAACCGATTAGCGATGCGTCCCGAGCGTTTCCCGTGCTTGGGTGAGCGCTTCAGAAGCAGGATCGGACATCGGCGGCATGGCCGTGCTGTCAATCGGATGCTGGGCATCTGTAGACGTTGCCACGGCCGCTGTCGAGGCTTTGTCCAATTCCGCAATGGCAAAGGTCAAATCCAGTCCGACAAACTTGTTGTTGGCATAGTCGTAAGCCGCTTTCCAGGCTCCAGCCAACGCGGTACGTCGGACCAGTTCACTGACCGCTTTTTGCACCTTGGGTGAAATCATTGATAGATCAATCACCCTTGGTGGTTCGACCGTGCCAACGATCGCATCATCGCTAAACGCTGCTTCGTCAACGCGACTGGCTGTGCCATTAATCACACTGCCATCATGGATCTCGTCGATGCTTTTGCCATCCATTTCCTCTGCGGCATAGCCACATTCCTCAGGAAAGGCCGCACGCAGTGAAGCCGCTTTACCGCATTTGGCCAACTGACCTTTCGGCCGTTTGATCCACATGGCGGTGGGCACTTGTGAGTTTTTACCACCGGCGGTGCTATAGGCTTCTTGCCAATACACTTCTTCGGTGAAGGCACAGCGCTTGCCGCTGACAATCCGGTACACGGTTACCGCAACCCATTCGGGAAATGTCACGGTGACACTGGATTCCTGCCATTGGTCGTTGTCGTCCTTGTAGCGTCCGGTAAAGGTTTTGGTGATATCGGGCCCCCATACGGGGCGATCCATACCGGCCCAAACCCCGGTGCGCGAGGCGGTGGTCTGGATTTCCATAATGGACGGCCAGACGGTTTCGACATTACGCCCCAAAGCAGCACTCCACATCGGCACCACATGCACCGGCTTTTTGAAAATATCCAGCTTGCGGGCTTTGCAGTAATCCAGAGCCATTAGGATGGCTTCCGGGGTTTTAGCTGTGGGGAAAGTCACTTCGGTAAGCACTTTCCAGGACTGCTCGGAAAGGCCATAGACCTGGTTTGCGTCAATCGGCATCAGCAGATTGCGGGTTTTGGGTGGGTAATTGGTACGGGATTGATTGCTCATTGCGTGTCTCCTTAAAAAGTGAGGACGCAATGCCCCAGCCGGGGAATGACGTCCCCATGGGGTAAAAAACACCGAGATAGCAACGCTATTCGGCAAATTGTGATCAGATCAAGCCGGTTGGCCGGAAGTCACTCAATGCTGTTGATCAGAAAAACGGAATATCATCAAAATCCTCATCCATACCGGCCGTATCAGGCGCAGAGGATGATGAAGATGACTGAGACGTGCCATTGGTGCCAGACGTATCGCTTGCACGATCCAGCATTTGCAGTTCATGAGCCACGACTTCCGTGCGGTAGCGTTTTTCGCCGTTTTTATCCCATTGCTGGGTGCGAAGCGTGCCTTCCACATAAATCTGACTACCTTTCTTTAAATATTCACCGGCGGTGTCGGCCAGTTTTTTGAAAAAAACCACCCGATGCCATTCGGTGCGTTCTTGTTTGGCGTTTTTTGCGTCTTTCCAGATTTCGCTGGTCGCCAAACGCACCGCAACTACTTTGCCGCCGTTATTGGGCAGATACCGAATATCCGGATCGGCTCCAAGACGACCCAATAAAATGACTTTGTTCACACCACGGTTTGCCATGATCAAATCCTCCAATCGACCGCGCCCGACAGTTAAGAAATAAGCCCATCTGCGCGGTGATGGGAATCGTCCTTGAGGCATCATCCCGGTTGGGAAAATACATTCCCGGACAGGGTAAAAACAAAAACACATCAGGCTTGACGCACCTGACACGACGATGAAAATCATCGCCGCCGCCTAATAACGGAACGCCGGCTAATGCCGGATTCAGCCGTCTTGAAAGACAACATGAAGAGTTGGGTGGAGTTGCTAACCGGAATCGGCCTTACTGAAAAATCTGAACAGGCTAGGCCGGCCAACAACTGTCGGTGGCATTGAAGCAGAAAACATTTGGGTGGACCTTGCAGCTAATGTCGTATTCGTCATTAGCTGCAAAGGGCATTAAAAAATCTTGGCTTACTATCGGGCGCTATTTCTTATCGTGAACCAGGAACGCAAATGGCTGAAACTTCCGCACCGAATAAACCCGCCCGAACTGCGATTAGTCGTCCGGTGTTTGAACGAACTTTCAAAATTAACAGCGAGCAAGCCATTCGGGTCATACGCAATAGTTATGAGCGTTTGATTCGGTCTTTGTATGCCATTGATGTGATTTTACGGATCGTCGGCCAGGAACAAGCCGTCGATGAAATTGAAGCCATTGTCAGCATGATGATTACCGAATGCGCCGAACAACTTCAGCAAGAAAAAGCCCGGCTGGAGAAATTGAAAACCGATAACGGGATTGCTGAAATACCCACCTACACCCATCCTAGCGAATTTGTCGCTCGGATTGCCTCGCCGCAAATCGCCCAGTTTGTAGAGCTGATTCGGCTTCTCGATCAGTTGATGATGGTCATGGATAGCTTGTGGCTATGCCAGGTCATCGACAATAAGCATTGCGTAGATGCCCGATACCATTGGCAGCAACGGTTACAGCGTTTGGCTAATCGAATTGTTACCATCGAACGGCAGGCGCATCGGGAGGCGTATGCGCAAGGGCATGGTGAAGAGTTACGGTTGGCACGGCAAGAATCTGGGCTTCAGGATGAGCCGGATACTGTTACCGAGGACGAGTCAGTGATTGATGAACCCGATTCATTGCAAACCACCGGAAGTGGCGGGTCAATATGACTACTAATCTGGATAAACTGTTCTAGTTATGATGGGATTATCCGATCATAAGGTTTGGAGTAGGTTCTAAAGCGGGTTGGTTTGCAATATGTCTTAACCAAAAATGAGAAATCCCCCGGCTCTGCCGGGGAGACAGCAGGAGTTTGACATTTAGAGGAGTCCATCAGGAAACTCGGTAGCGTGAGCCGCCAAGCAAACGCAAGAGGAGAACCAGATGGACGAGAACGAGAGCATAAGTCACTCGAAATGGGGGTGCAAATATCATGTGGTGTTTATACCGAAATGCCGCCGTCGAACCTTGTATAAGGCGTTGCGAAAGCATTTAGGTGAAGTGTTTCTGCGCTTAGCTAGTCAGAGAGAAAGCCGAATATTGGAAGGCCATTTGATGCCGGATTATGTGCATATGCTGATATTGATCCCGCCGAAATATGCGGTGTCGCAGGTGATTGGATACATCAAAGGGAAGAGTGCGATTCACTTGGCCCGTGTTTATGGTGAAAAGAAGCGGAATTTTGTTGGTCAACATTTTTGGGCGCGGGGGTATTTTGTTTCGACAGTGGGCCGGGACGAAACGATGATACGGGAGTATATCCGTCATCAAGAACAGGAAGACCAACGAATCGAACAAATGAACCTTTGGCAATGAGTCGCCGCCTATTGGCGGCTAAAGTTAAAGGGCCGCGTTAGCGACCCTATTTACCGCTTTGAGCGGTTCACAACATAAAGCCCCCGGCTTTGCCGGGGGATATTTACTAATGCTAACTAAGATAAGGCTTACCAAATGATGACGGGAGCAGAGTTTGTTAAAAGCAACTTGGCGAACATTGGTTACAGACAAGGCGGTAATACGCAATCTGGCAGAGTTTGGGGAAAATTGGATCACGCCATAATGGGCTGCAACTTGGACTAGTCGGTTGAGAAGTGATCAACATACTAATGGCTGGGTGACGAAGCTCACTACTTAGTTAAAATCAATAAAGGCTCCCAATTCGTTACGATTGAGCAAAACGATTTGTTGAGTGATGGCTTCGCGTTTTAAATCGTCGTTGCCAATACGAAGTGCCAACAAAAAATACGGCAATAGTGCCGCTCTGACTTGCGTCGAAATGCATCCGTTTATCATCCCATAATCGCGTTCGACTGCTTGCTTCTGGGATGTACTTAGGCCAGGATGTGGACCTATATTAACAGTCAGTAATGTTTCCCAAGCCGTATCAACAGGGCTGGGCGAATCCGGTTTACCTTTTGACGTGGCCACACAAATTCTCGCCAGCACGAAATCGCGATACTCGCCATGGGTCAGGCTAAAAGCCCGCATATGCCAACGCAAACCATCGAATACTAAAGTTTTGGGTTGCACCAGGCGCGCAGCCAGCTCGGGCCTGGTCATGGATTGATATTCGATTTCAAGAAGTAAACCGAAACGCGCCGCCTGTAAAATCGGTCTTAAAACGGCAATATCGATTAGGCGCATCGGGGCTGAGACAACCTCAACAGCGGGTAAGTTACTGATTAAAGTGAGTATCGATGCTGACGAGTTCTGTGTTGCCTGCAGCACATGCAAACACTCATGCGGGTGACCAGTGATCAAGAGCGGAACAAATTGGTCGGTAATCAGATAGCGCTTCAATGAGCGGTCGTAACGTAGATTGTCCGGCCGTAGCGATATGTAAAGTGCGATGTCTTTGGTAGCCTGCACCCGACTAATGGCAAAGGTTTCCGTCAAAAAGTTGGTTACCAACTCTCCTGTCCAGAAAACGGTGGCTTCCAGCAACGTCAAGCGCTGGCGCACGTCCCACTTGAGTAATAAATCCTGCTCGTTATCAGTCATGATTATATGCAAACTTTATTTGCATGCCAATTTAGTTATGAGGTACAGTTTACCGCAACTATTAACTGGTAAATCGGTTACTTTCGGATGAAGGCTAACAAACGACTACACTATTTGGCGGCGGATAATGTCCGCAAGATATGGATTTTCAAACAAACCAAGGATTGAGCGTGACAGCATCCTATTTCCAATACTGGGGTAAAGCCAAACCGGAAACCGAAACCGGGCCGGCTTCCCATTTACTGCCTTACCATTGTTTGGATGTGGCGGCGGTTGGGTGGAGTTGGTTGGCGCCAGAAACACCGGTTTGTAAACAACTGGCTGTAAAGCTACAAGTCGAGCCGAATTGGCTTCAACGTTGGTTTACGTTTTGTCTGGCGTTGCACGATTTGGGCAAGTTTGCTCGGGCTTTTCAAGGTTTGCGAACGAATTTGTCCGGCGATTTGGTAAAACCGAATCCGAGAATGACTTACTCGGAACGTCACGATAGTCTGGGGTTCGCGCTTTGGCGCGACTTTTTGCAAGAAAAATTGGCGCAAAATTTTCCGCCAGAGCACGCTGCTTGGATCAACAAAATCGATTCCTGGCTGGAAATCGTTACCGGCCACCATGGCATGCCACCGAAATTGGATAGTTTTCGGCTTCGCAATTTCTTCGAGGCCAACGACGAACTAGCTGCGTTGGCCTTCGTTCAAGACATGATCGATTGCTTACTGAGTGGTTTTGAGTTCCATTCGTTAACAGATAAAAACTTAAGCAAGCGCCTGAAGCCCATGTCCTGGCAATTGGCTGGCATCGCGGTAATAGCCGACTGGCTCGGTTCGAATCAGGAGTATTTCGGCTATTGCGACCAGCCGATGAAGCTTGCTGGTTATTGGGAAAACATCGCATTGGTAAAGGCTGAACAAGCATTAGCCAATTTGCCGAAGTCGCCCGTTGCCGGACAATTCGATTCAGTGCAAACCCTGTTCCCTTTCATTCAACAACCAACTCCTCTACAACGATATGCCGTCGAAGAGCCGTTTACCGATCAACCGCAGCTCTTCATCCTCGAAGACGTCACCGGTGCCGGAAAAACCGAAGCGGCGCTGATTTTGACTCAACGCTTGATTGCAAAAGGTTTGGCTGACGGTCTGTACATCGGCTTGCCAACCATGGCGACCGCCAACGCTATGTACCAGCGTTTGGGCAAGGTTTACCGCAGTTTTTATCAAACCGGCGAACAGCCATCTCTGGTCCTGGCGCACGGTGCCCGTGAATTGTCGCAAGCGTTTCGCGATTCTGTGGTACTGGCCGAACAAGCCAATATCGATGTCGATTATCAAAGCGGTCGGCTCGAAGAAGATCAGGAGCTGAGCGCCACCGCTTACTGCAACGCCTGGCTGGCGGACAGCCGCAAAAAAGCCTTGCTGGCCGATGTCGGCGTCGGCACGCTCGACCAAGCTTTATTGGCGGTATTGCCGGCGCGCCATCAGTCCTTGCGGCTGTTGGGCTTGGGCCGCAAAGTGCTATTGGTGGACGAGGTTCACGCTTACGACAGCTATATGCAAAAGCTGCTGGCGACGTTATTGGAAGCCCATGCCCGCCAGGGCGGCAGTGCGATTTTGCTATCGGCCACCTTGCCGCAAACTATGCGCGAAAATCTGACCGTATCTTTTCATAGAGGACTCGGATTGGAAGGTCCGAGTTTGGCCTATCCGGCAGCGTACCCGTTGGCGACGCACGCCCCGGCACCAGCGCTGGAAACGCCCATCGATACCCGAACCGAAGTCAAACGCACGGTTCATGTTCAGCGGTTGGATAGTGAAGACCAAATCATCGCCAAAATTCGGCAAAGCATCGAGCAAGGCCACTGCGTCTGCTGGATACGTAATACTGTCAAATCCGCATGCCAGACTTATCAAACCCTGCTGAGCAGCGGCTTTTCTGCCAACCTTGTGGCACTGTTCCATAGCCGTTTTGCAATGATAGACCGGCAAGCCATCGAAAACCGCACCTTGCAGACCTTTGGTGAACCATCAGGGCATGATACCCGCAAAGGTCAAATTCTGATTGCTACTCAAGTCGTCGAGCAATCTTTGGATTTGGACTTCGACGTGTTGATTAGCGACTTGGCACCTATCGATTTGTTGATTCAACGCGCCGGCCGCTTGCGTCGCCATATCCGCGATGCGCTAGGCAGCCGCTTGCGAGAACAAGGCTCGGAAGATGGCCGCGGCGAGCCAGTGTTTTATCTGTATGCACCGATGCCGTCGGACGATGCAAATGTAGCTTGGCTGAAACCGGATCACGCCGGCACCCAAGCGGTTTATCCGCATATCGGCCAACTTTGGTTGTCGGTGCGATTGTTGGAGGATAAAGGCGGCTTCGCGATGCCGGATGACGCACGGGAATTGATCGAAGGTGTCTATTCCGAGGAAGCGCAGGCTCGGATACCGCTTGCATTGCAAGAAGCGTCGTTCGATGCGGAAGGCAAAACCATGGTTCAGCGGAGCATGGCCGATTTGAACGGTTTGAAGCTGGAGAAAGGTTATACCCGGAAAAGCGGCGATTGGGATGAGGAAACCCGAATCCCGACACGTCTTAGCGAAGAGGACAGTGTTGCGGTGGCATTGGCATTGTTGGTTGACGGTCAGCTTAAACCTTACGCCGATGTCGATCGTTATGCTTGGGCATTGAGCACGATTAAGTTGCCGGAACGTGAATGGAAAAAAGTCAGTCGGCAAATACCGGATGATTTGAAACCGCAGATTGAAGCTTTGAAAAACGAACAAAAAGCCTTGCGCTGGCTGGAGGTTTTGCCTTTGATCGAGGGGCAAAGCCCGTATTCGGCCAAGCTTGGATTTGTTGGGGAAGTCCCCGCTAGTGCGGGGAACGTATGATATTGCTTCATCAAGACAAAGATAGAAGCGGTTCATCCCCATCGATATGGGGAATGACGGAGATTTTAATTGATTTCAAGCAATCTGTAAATTAGATAAAGAAAGAAGCTTTGATTTCTATTTTTTCCAGGTTATCATCTCGCCGTCAATTACGAGATGAGGGGCTGCTATGGATCAAATTAAGGGCTTTGTAAGTGTCGTCAATTCGTTTTCGCCTGCGCCATCAGCTGTAATTTTCTTGGCTCTGGTGCTGGCAATAATCGTGGCACTAAAGATGTGATTGAATTCACAGGAGATAACATGAATCTTGTTACCGAGAAATGGATACCGGTTATTCGCCAAAACGGCCAAAACGATTGGATTGCGCCCTGGCAAATCGGTGAGATCGAAAACCCGGTGATCGAAATCAATGCGCCGAGGCCGGATTTTCAGGGGGCGTTGTATCAGTTCCTGATTGGTTTGTTGCAAACCGGGTTTGTACCCGAAGACGAGGAGCAATGGCTGGAGCATTGGGAAGAGGCACCTGACGCCACAAATTTGCAAGGTCGTTTTTCATCTCTCTCGCCAGCGTTCGAACTGACCAGCGATAACGGCCCGGTATTTTTGCAGGATTTGGCACTGCCGGACGGTGAAGTCAAGCCTATCGCGGCGTTGCTGATCGAAGCGCCCGGCGGTAAAACGCTGAAAGACAATCTCGACCACTTCATCAAACGCGGTTCGGCGAACCAGCTATGTCCAAGTTGTGCAGCCATCGCATTATTTACCTTGCAGACCAATGCGCCATCCGGAGGCGTCGGGCATCGGGTCGGATTGCGCGGTGGCGGGCCGTTGACGACCTTGGTCATCCCCAAAGCTACCCAAACCACGTTGTGGCAAAAACTTTGGTTGAATGTGTTCAATCAGGAAGATCTGCAACCGTTAGATAAGCTGGAAAACGCCGTTATGCCATGGTTAGGCAAAACCCGCACTTCCGAAAAAGGCCAAATCACCACGCCGGCTGATGTTCATCCACTACATGCTTATTGGGGCATGCCGCGCAGGATTCGTTTGAGCGAAACTTCCGAGCCCGGCGCCTGTGATTTATGCGGATGCGATGCCGAATCGCTATTCCGCGAATATCGCACCAAAAACTATGGCACCAATTACGACGGCGCCTGGCAGCATCCGCTAACACCCTACCGCCATGACATTAAAAAGGTTAATCCGCCGTTGTCGTTGAAAGGCCAGCAAGGTGGCTTGGGTTATAGGCATTGGTTGGGGATGGCCTTACAGGACGATAGCAACGGCGATAAAGCTGCACAAATTGTCCGGCATTACAGCCAGGAGCGAGGCCGCATGCTGGCGGATCGAGGTGGAGCGGCGTTGTGGTGCTTCGGTTACGACATGGACAACATGAAGGCGCGTTGCTGGTACGAAGCGAGGTTTCCGGTGTTTTATCTGTCCGCGCAACAGCAACACAACCTTGTCGGCTGGGCTGGCGAATTGATCGATGCGGCACGGGAAACCGTGAAGATTTTGCGTGGCGAAGTCAAAGCCGCCTGGTTCCGCCGTCCGGAAGATGCAAAAGGCGACATGAGCCAAATCGACTCGCAATTTTGGCAAGCCAGCGAAGCCGAGTTTTTCCGCCTCTTGGAACGCTTGGCGGTCTTCTCGGACGGCGGCGATATGGCCCCAGCTGACATTTACGCCGATTGGTTTGCAGCGTTGAGATCGCAAATGACCGAGGTTTTTGAAGTCGCAACTTTAAGCGCTAACCCGGAAGACCTCGATTTAAAACGGATTATCAATGCCCGGAAATCCATGTTGGGCCGTTTTCACGGCAACAAAATCATCAAGCAATTAAAAACCCATGCCAAAACGGAGGAGGCTGCCTAAATGAGCGAGAACTATTTTTTAACGCCTGAGGAATTACCGGCTTTGCTGGCTTGGCATCGCTGGTTGAACGGCGACGATGGCGACCGGGGCGGCAATCGTGGCGCCCGCGCCCGTTTGCGCCGCGCCGAAGCGCCGGAAGACATTTTGTTAACCGACGCCTTTTTTCATTTCTTGCGGCAAATGCCGGACGGCTTTCCGCAAAAAGTGTCGGACGATCAGCGCTTGCCGGTCGCGGCGACGATTGCCGGTTTGCTGGCGCATGTCGAAACTAACGACGTTAACGCTCGCTTCGCAACCCAATTGGGCACGGCGAAAGATAAAGCGAAGCCGCCGATGAGCGAACTGCGCTTTCAGCAATTGCAAAAAAGCCCAACCGTCGAAGATTTCTACCGGCGCATGCTGCGTGCGATTCGTTTGCTGGGCAAAACCGCCAATGTCGTATCGCTCGTCAACGACATTATTCATTGGCACAAGGAGTTCAATCAGCCGCTTGGCCGCTATCCCAAAGACCGCCTTGCCATACGCTGGGCCACCGACTATTTCACCGCCTTACCCAAAAATTAATTTCAAGGAGAGACACATGAGCCGTTTCATTCAATTGCATTTGTTGACCGCTTACCCGCCCGCCAACCTGAACCGCGATGATCAAGGCAGCCCGAAAACCGCGAAGATGGGCGGCTACGACCGCTTGCGGGTATCGTCGCAATGCCTGAAGCGAACTTGGCGCACCTCGGACTTGTTCCAGGCGGCGGTTGGCAGCCATTTGGGTACGCGCACCAAATTGCTCGGTTTGGAGATCTACAACAAATTGCTGGAAGGCGGGGTTAAAGAAAAAGACGCCAAGGAATGCACCAAGGCTATCGCCGGCGTATTCGGCGCCTTGAAAAAAGCCGACAAAAACGATCCGCTGGCCGAATTGGAAATCGAGCAGTTGGTGCACGTCAGCCCGGCGGAACGGGCGGCATTGGATACGTTGACCGCAAAACTGATTGCCGAACCGCGAGCGCCGGAAAAAGAGGAATTGAATTTGCTGCGCGTTAGAGAGCAGGCGGTAGACATCGCCTTGTTCGGTCGCATGTTGGCGTCCAGCCCGGCCTACAACATCGAAGCCTCCTGCCAAGTGGCGCACGCTATTAGCGTGCATCCGGTGGTGATCGAAGACGATTATTTCACCGCCGTCGATGATTTGAACAATGGACAGGACGACATGGGCGCCGCCCACATTGGCGAAACCCGTTTCGCCGCCGGTTTGTTTTATGCCTACATCTGTATCAACCGCGAGTTGCTGATTAAAAACCTGGACGGCAATACCGAGCTTGCCAATCAAGCTATTCGTGCCTTGACCGAAGCCGCCGTCAAAGTCGCGCCGGAAGGCAAGCAAAACAGCTTTGCGTCCAGGGCTTATGCATCCTTCGTATTGGCGGAAAAAGGTGACCAGCAGCCGCGTACCTTGTCGGTGGCTTATTTGAAACCCATCGGCCGGGAAGCTGAGGATTATGCCGTTCAGGCCATTGCCGCGTTGAAAGAGCAGAACAGCAGTTTTGACGAAGTTTACGGCGCTTGCGCGGATACTCGTTATGAACTGAATGCCTTGCCGTCGCAACGCCAAGGCAAGCTGGCCGAATTGCTCGATTTCGTCGGCCAATAGGAGCCGATCATGGACTTATTGTTATTCCGTTTATATGGGCCGTTGGCGAGCTGGGGCGAAATCGCCGTCGGAGAGAGCCGCCATAGCGCCAATTATCCAAGCAAGTCGGCGATTTTGGGTTTGGTCGGCGCGGCTTTAGGCATAGAGCGTAACGACGAAGAGCAACAAGCCGGCTTGCAGAATGGTTACCAAGTGGCCGTCGAAGTGTTCAGTACCGGCCAATTGTTGCGCGATTACCATACTGCGCAAGTGCCGGATTCGACCGGCAAGTTCGTTTACCGCACCCGCCGCGATGAGCTGATATTGGGTAAGGAGCGTTTAGGCACCATTTTGTCCAGCCGCGAATACCGTAGCGACGCCTTGGCCGTCGTGGCTTTGCGCGCCTTGGCGGATGCACCGTTCAGCCTGATGCAGATCGAGGAAAACTTGCGCAAGCCGTTGTTTCATTTGTATCTGGGCCGCAAGTCTTGTCCGCTGGCCGCACCATTGAATCCGCAATTGTTGACGGAGCAAGCCGATTTGTTGACGGCGTTCAAAGCCTATTTACATAAACCGTTATTGCCGCGCAAGCAGGTGGATGGCGCAGCGGGTCAGCCGGTTCAGCAAGACGCCTATTGGCTGAATGCCGGTGGTGAGCGGCATTATTACTGGGAAGGCGAGCCACAAGACTTTGCCAAAGACAGCGATTTACAACGCCGGCAAACCCGCATTCGTCACGATCAACCCTTGTCACGCAAACGCTGGCAGTTCGCGCCACGGCAGGAACATTATTTTTATCAGGGAGGCGAGTGATGTATTTTTCCAGGGTCAGGATACGGCCGGATATTTACAAATCGTCGCAGTTGGCGAGGGTGTTGGAAGGCAATGTTTACGGTTGCCATCAATTGTTATGGGATTTGTTTCCTGAACAGGACAAACGGACTTTTCTCTACCGCGAAGAAATTGCCCGCGAACAGATTGGTCCGTCGCCGGCGGTACGCGGAGAGCCCTTGTATTACGTCGTTTCGCAAAATAAGCCTATTGAGCTTGAAGGGTCGTTGTTCAAGGTCGAGAGTAAAGAATACGACCCACGATTGGCGAACGGCCTATGCATGCAATTCGATTGCCGAGTCAACCCAGTGGTCAGTCGGCAAGGCAAAAAGCATGATGTGGTCATGGATGCGCAATTGCAGTTTTTGGCGTTGTTGATCAAATCGCATGGGTTGGATGGTGCTTTGCCCGCCAAAATAGACAAAGGTATCTACAAAAGACTGTTACTGGACAATGGCGGGGCAGGGCTGGAGGCGGAACTGTCTCAATTATTGGCTGAGGATAGTCGTTACGCCGAACGTTTGGGGCAAATCTCCGGCTTGGCTGATAAGTTGGAATGGGCGATCAAAGCCCGCGTCGATCAGGCACTGACTAGTTGGATGATCAAGCAAGGCGAGCGTTGCGGATTTACGTTACTGAGCAGCGATGACGGTTTA
This sequence comes from Methylomonas fluvii, assembly GCF_014850975.1. Classification (GTDB taxonomy): domain Bacteria; phylum Pseudomonadota; class Gammaproteobacteria; order Methylococcales; family Methylomonadaceae; genus Methylomonas; species Methylomonas fluvii. Next base: position 35,227 of record NZ_JACXST010000003.1, read on the forward strand.
CCCAAGTTGCAAAACAGCACTTACGCATGGCACGGCTTGCAGCAAAAGACCGCCAAAAAAGGCGAAAAATCAGGCTTCAGCTCAGTCGATTTCACCGGCGAACTGCAAATCACCGACGCCGAAAAATTCCGCCAAACTCTGTTTACCGGTCTGGGCCGGGCCAAAGCCTTCGGTTGCGGCTTGTTGATGGTAAGACGATTGGGCAATCGCTAGGCGGTGTCTGTGCATTCGGCCGCTTTGTGGGTGATTACCAAGGCTTTGTCGGTGTGCACAAGCGTTTCGGAGGTGCCGACGCGTGTTCTGTGGCTGCCCGCAAACGGTCTGTGCGTGCGTCCAGACCTTCCGGGCGTGCCGCCAAACGTTTCGGTCGTGCATCCGAGCCTGCCGTGCGTACGATAGAATGCTTCCTAGGTGCGCTTGAACCTTCTGTGGTTGCCCAGAAGGCTTCGGAAGTATCGCTGTTTCTGGATCGATTTTGCTCGTACCGCGAATAAGAAATGAACTGAAACCGGCGATAGGCGCTTTTTGCCGGCGGGGTATGCGATTTTGGATGGCCAACGCAACCAGCAAACCCCAGCCTAGCGATTGATTGGCGCCGATTACTCACATTGTCACTTGAATAAGGACTGTTCGACATGCTTCCTCCCCTAAAACCCATCGCCATGAAAGAACGCGTTTCCCTGGTCTTCATCGAAAAAGGCCAAATAGATGTCCAAGACGGCGCCTTCGTCGTCATCGACGAAACCGGTATCCGCACCCACATCCCGGTCGGCACCATCGCTTGCATCATGTTGGAACCCGGCACTCGCGTCTCCCATCACGCCGCCGCGTTGGCCGCCAGGGCAGGGACCTTGCTGGTCTGGGTCGGCGAAGCCGGTGTCAGATTATATGCAGCCGGCCAGCCAGGCGGCGCCAGATCGGACAGATTGCTGTATCAAGCCAAACTAGCGCTGGACGATGACGCGCGGTTGAAAGTGGTACGCAAGATGTACGAAATCCGTTTCGGCGAAAAACCGCCCGAACGCCGTAGCGTCGAGCAACTGCGCGGCATAGAAGGCGCCAGAGTCAGGAAGTTGTACCAATTATTGGCCAAACAGGCCGGCGTGGAATGGAATGGCCGCAATTACGACCATACCGATTGGGACAACAGCGACACCGCCAACCGCTGCCTCAGTTCGGCGACTGCTTGCCTGTACGGCATCTGCGAAGCGGCGGTGTTGGCCGCCGGTTACGCCCCGGCCATCGGTTTTATCCACACCGGCAAGCCGCTGTCGTTTGTTTATGACATCGCCGACCTGTTCAAATTCGACGAGATCGTCCCGCACGCCTTCAAAATCGCCGCCAAGAATTATCCCAACCCGGAGCGCGAAGTACGCTTGATGTGTCGCGACGTGTTCCGGCAAAGCAAAATTCTGCGCAAAATCATCCCGACCATCGAAGAAGTGCTGGCGGCCGGCGAATTGGAAGTCCCCAAACCGGCCGAGGAGAACATTGCCCCGGCCATTCCCAATGCGGAGGGCATCGGCGATGTTGGTCATCGTAGTTGAAAACGTTCCGCCCAGACTGCGTGGGCGCTTGGCCGTATGGCTAATCGAAATTCGCGCTGGCGTCTATGTCGGCGACTTGTCGGCCAAGGTGCGCGAAATGATCTGGTCGCAAGTCGAGGATGGCTTGGAAGACGGCAACGCTGTAATGGCTTGGTCCACCAATACCGAATCGGGTTTCGATTTTATGACGCTGGGTAAAAACCGCCGCCTGCCCGTAGAACTGGACGGCTTGAAATTGGTGTCGTTTTTTCCGCCGGACGAAGCCGATTTGTCTCCCTCGCCCTCAGGGAGAGGGGCGGGTGAGGGAAAATAGGTACTAAATTTCTGTTGGGGTACAGGGCGCAAAGTGGTTTCGTCAGCTTTTTAACAACTTGGAAAAGGTAAAAAATTCGGTAGAAGTTTAGCCGAGTTATTTTTATATGCGTAACAATAAGTTACGATTAGTGCGTTCCCCGCACCCGCGGGGATGAACCGTAATAAACCTCAGCCGCGCCGATGCTATTGAGGCGTTCCCCGCACCCGCGGGGATGAACCGCCTACATGGACAACGGTGACACCTACCCGAACGCGTTCCCCGCACCCGCGGGGATGAACCGCGATAGTTTGAGGTGCAATCAAAGGCGGGTGAGCGTTCCCCGCACCCGCGGGGATGAACCGCTTGCAAAGATCGGGCGCCTCTTGAATCGTTGGCGTTCCCCGCACCCGCGGGGATGAACCGTCACACTGAGGCTTACCCATACGGCGTTTCAAGCGTTCCCCGCACCCGCGGGGATGAACCGTAATAAACCTCAGCCGCGCCGATGCTATTGAGGCGTTCCCCGCACCCGCGGGGATGAACCGGTAAACAGCCGCAGCACAGAGGCAAAGAACGCGCGTTCCCCGCACCCGCGGGGATGAACCGTGATGGAGTTACGCGGCAAAGGCGCACGGCAAGGCGTTCCCCGCACCCGCGGGGATGAACCGCGCATTACCCACCGCCACTAAACCGCTTAAAACGCGTTCCCCGCACCCGCGGGGATGAACCGCCTTTGTAATGGTTGCCGCCGATTTGGGTGTTGCGTTCCCCGCACCCGCGGGGATGAACCGACATGCGCCGCCCGCCCGTTACGCCCCGGCCAGCGTTCCCCGCACCCGCGGGGATGAACCGGCCACTACGCCGAGGTCGATCAGTTTGGAGCGGCGTTCCCCGCACCCGCGGGGATGAACCGTCGATAAACAGGTTGCGCAGCTCATTTTCAACGCGTTCCCCGCACCCGCGGGGATGAACCGCCGTCGGTCCGCAGTATGTTTATTGGGTAATGGCGTTCCCCGCACCCGCGGGGATGAACCGTCTTCCGTGTGCCTATCAATCCCACCAATGGCGCGTTCCCCGCACCCGCGGGGATGAACCGCGGATGACGACGAATACGGCGAAGATGAAGAGGCGTTCCCCGCACCCGCGGGGATGAACCGCAAGAGGCGGACACATGATCGTATCTGAACGCGCGTTCCCCGCACCCGCGGGGATGAACCGTCATCATCGGTTATGCACTGATGCCCGCTATCGCGTTCCCCGCACCCGCGGGGATGAACCGGCATTTCATTTAACTTAATTTGACATTACAAAGCGTTCCCCGCACCCGCGGGGATGAACCGTTGGCGGTCGCAGTTAGCGTGTCGCTTTCCTGGCGTTCCCCGCACCCGCGGGGATGAACCGCACTCTTACCACTGCCCGGGGTACCGGTTACAGCGTTCCCCGCACCCGCGGGGATGAACCGAGTCAGTGACCACACCGGAAATGATCGAGAAAGCGTTCCCCGCACCCGCGGGGATGAACCGCCACCGGAACCAGTTGCAGGCGCACCACCACCGCGTTCCCCGCACCCGCGGGGATGAACCGCCAGTTGTTAGCGTGAACGTTTCCGCCGTTTCGCGTTCCCCGCACCCGCGGGGATGAACCGTCATGGCGCGGATTCCAGTTGTTCCAGGTCTTGCGTTCCCCGCACCCGCGGGGATGAACCGCGTTATAAGGAGGGTAAACAGTCGCAGTAGTAGCGTTCCCCGCACCCGCGGGGATGAACCGAATCAGTCACTACTCCGGAAATGATCGAGAAAGCGTTCCCCGCACCCGCGGGGATGAACCGCCGATAATCAAAGGTAACGCCAGGCATCACCAGCGTTCCCCGCACCCGCGGGGATGAACCGCCTTGGATTAACCTCCAGCAACTTAAGCATTTGCGTTCCCCGCACCCGCGGGGATGAACCGCTGATTACAGTTGTCGTGATAGCGTTGTGCCAGCGTTCCCCGCACCCGCGGGGATGAACCGGCTATCAGTTTGCGGATAGCCTTGGTCATCCGGCGTTCCCCGCACCCGCGGGGATGAACCGCTATTTTTGTGACTGGTCCACGGTATCAATTCGCGTTCCCCGCACCCGCGGGGATGAACCGGACACATGGAAAAAGGGCGCAGACGTTGCAGAGGCGTTCCCCGCACCCGCGGGGATGAACCGCCGGCCGAAATAATGGCCCACTTTGATTCATTGCGTTCCCCGCACCCGCGGGGATGAACCGCAACCCGGTGCCGGCTGAAATTTCCAGCGTTGGCGTTCCCCGCACCCGCGGGGATGAACCGCCAGCACCGGAAAACCTCATGGCCGGCCGGATGCGTTCCCCGCACCCGCGGGGATGAACCGTTGTCCACCTACGGCGGGAAGCTGGCGGAGAAGCGTTCCCCGCACCCGCGGGGATGAACCGAATGATCACTCATGCCGCGCACCCTCTATTGCGCGTTCCCCGCACCCGCGGGGATGAACCGCCATGAACAAACAGCTTTCAGCTTCGGAAATGGCGTTCCCCGCACCCGCGGGGATGAACCGCGGCTAATCCGGCCCAGGTACCTGACAAAGTGGCGTTCCCCGCACCCGCGGGGATGAACCGAACACCCTGCTGTACTCGTCAACCTGAATATCGCGTTCCCCGCACCCGCGGGGATGAACCGTTGACGGAAACGAAAACCTAACTGCGCCATTAGCGTTCCCCGCACCCGCGGGGATGAACCGATGGCTAAGCCCCAAGGTGCTCCACCACCGCTGCGTTCCCCGCTCCCGCGGGGATGAACCGCTTCCGCAAGATGGCTCAATGGAAGTAGTTATGCGTTCCCCGCACCCGCGGGGATGAACCGAAATTGATCTCGGAATTAATCGCAAAATCTTGTATAAAGTACGACAGCTATTATGGTTCTGACATGGTCGAAAGACGTCACCAATATTATTGCGGCCCCATGCCCCAGCCTTCCAGTTCCGACTGCCTTTTGACCGTGGGCACATTCAGATCGGTCATCCGGCCTTGGGTGCGGGTTAAGGTATCCTGCCGACCACTGGAGGCAGCACCGTATTTCTGCGGATTCAACCGGCTGCCGCTGCCGGTCAATTGATCGAGATTCAACATGGATGCAGCATTGGCGTCTGTCGGCAAATGCCCGGTCTGTGCCAGAATGCCTAACCATTCGTCCAGATTGACTTGAGTCCAATCGACGCGATACAGATCCGATACTTTGATACCGCTACAACTGGGATTTTCCGGCGTACCAAAATCCATCCCCAGTTGTGGTTTGATTTGTTCGTTGAGGATGCGTGCTAGCGGCGAGTTGTAGCAGCAATAGCTTTCCTCGCGCTCCCAACAGACGCCAGCGACCTTGCTTTTGCAGAAGGTGCCTAAGTCTTTGCAGACTTTCAACTGCTTTTTCGCCGCCAGTTCGTATTCCGATTGTTCGCAGGAATACACCATCTGGATAATCATGATGATGATCATGACCACGGTATAAGCTCCCATCAAGGTGCTGAGCATTTCACCGGCCACGGCTGCACCGCCGCCCAGTTCAACGCCGCCGGATTGCGCCGCTGGCGTCAGATTGCCCGCCGAATCGAACGCCGCCTGGCCACCAGCGCTGAACAAGGCATTACCCGCCGCCTCGCCAAAGGTACTACCGATCCATTCCGCCACGGAATTGGTCAGTTCGGTTTTGAGTGCATCCAACAGGCCTTGCTCGGCAATATCCGATACGCTGAGCAAATCGGAGCCGACCAAGTCATTGACGCCGGAGGCAAAGCTGTTTTGCACGCCATTCCAGGCATCGCCTGCCATTGAGAACGGTGTCCTCAGGGTTTCCCAGGCACCACGAATCGCCGAGGTACTGTCCATGGTCATAATCGCATTGTCCATTTGACTGGTGGCCAGCAGTAAGTCGATGTATTTTCCAAGCCCCATGGCACCTGAAGGCGTTTCGCAGCAATCCACCAGATTCAAGGTGCCGCCGACCATTTTGCAGCTCGCATCCTTGCCTTTGAATACCTGGCAGGAGGTGGGATCTTTCTGCTGCAGATCAGCATTGGCATAATCACAACTCAAATCCATCGCCATTTGCTGAGCGGTATTGAGTAAAGCCACCGCCTTGCTGAAATCCTGACTTTGCGTACGGTTCACCGTCACGCAGTCTTCACCCATACAGCGAATCGGGCCCGCACATTGCTGCTGGGTGCTACTTTGAATACCGGGAATGGCCACCGACTGGCCACAGTCATAGGTATCGACGCTATCCCAACAGGTACCGGATCCCAGTACGTCCAAGCACTGGCTTTTGATAAACGCACAACCGCGACTTTCCAAAGTGGAACAACGGGTGGTCGGTGTATTACCACTCGGCGGTTGCAGACAATGCGTGCCTGCTGTGTCGGTCCAGCATTGTCCCGTGGCACTTAAATCACACTGGCCTGACGCCGAGACACTCATGCAGGTATTACGAATTCCGGTTGAGCTGGCCACCGGCGCTTGACTTAAATCCGACCCACACATCAAAACTTGCGATGTTGGATCGACATAACAACCCGTGTTATTGGCAGGGTCGTTGGTACAACTGAGTTGACTGCCGGCCTGGCAAATCCCATCGGTAATCGCATTGGCCAGGTTTTGGCAATTCGGTCCGCTCCAGCTCCATTGATCCTGGCTAATCAACTTCGAGACATCGTAGCGCAGGCGAATCCGTGAATAGCCTTCGCCATTGCCACCAACCATCGTGTCCTGTCGAAACACCTTATTGCCGGTGCTGTTGAAGGCATAGGTCACATCCGTATTCGGATGATCCACCCAGCTTTTGCTGAGCTCACAAGATCCGCCCCAGCCCGAGGAACCCGTATAAATCAGATTGCCGCCGTAATACACCCGTGCATGGTCATCGAACTCGACCATTTCCAAGGTGGCACTGGTAATCGCTTCCGGGTGGATAACGTTATAAGTGACTTGCCAAGTAAACACGCTACAACCGGCTGACCAGTAATTGTCGCCGACCACACCCACATACAAATCCATACAGCCCGGACCGCAGCTTGAGATGCCGCCGTTACCGGATACATAGGTCAGTAACGGTTCGACCTGCACTTGATGTGTCGCCGTACAACTGGACGGTATGGTCGGTTGGCGCAGACACAGTTGATAATCCGGCACCTGTACCGCATGACTAGTCGCTGTTTGCGTCGTCACCGTGGTGCAGTCCGAGAACGACTGCGCCCAAGGCGTAAAATGGGCAAACACTTGATCGCCAGCATTCCAGACCGCATCGTTTTGTAAATCCGGATGCGACTGGTGGGCATTGTTGACCAGGGTGCGATAGGCATTGCCGGTGGCACTGCTTTCGGTGTTCAACGAGGTCTGCGCATCCAAACCGGCAGCAATCGTGCCGGGATTATTGCCATACAGACTGGTGATATTGGCGGTCGTGCTGTTGGTGGTATTGGCATCCGGAAACAACGTGCCAATCGAGAGGGTGCTTTCCTGCGTCGAACCCGGATTCAAGGTCATCACGCCACTGCCGTTATCCAGCGGAAAGTGAAACCCACCTAGAATTTGTTGCCCAGTCTGCTGTCCCTGCTGGCCTGCGGCTTGAATCGCATCCGCCCAGGACACACCAAACGGCGTCCAGGCCAGCGTCACGCACAATATTCCAGACAGTGTCTGGACAAACCGGCACTGCGGATCGAATAGCGCTCTGAAGCCCATCACAAACCCACGCAGCAGTCCTGCCAACGCCACAGCAGGTAGAGGTGATCTTCACCTGGCCCCGGAAAGGTACGTCCAGCGCCCCATTTGAACGTTGTTTCACCAATGACATGGTTGGATTCGGTTTCCGCGACCGGATAGAACATCGACAGCCGGTATTGGGATTTGGGGATAAAGGGGTAAATGGAGCCACCACACAGAGACTCGTTACCGGAAGTTTTCCAGGCAAGGCCTCGGCGATGTAATGCCGCCGTTGCCCGTGTCGCCAGCAAACTGGTAATTCGAGGATCAGTGCCGTAACTGGTCGGCGAAATGCCCGATAAGGGATACATATGCCCCCAAGCACCGGCACACCAGAACAACGCATCCAAAGGATTGCCGGTGGCTGCCGCTGCGGCATCGGCGACACAAGCCGATATCGCTACAGGATTGGCAAACAACGCCGTTTCCGGACTGGTAAAAAACGCCAGTAAGTCGTTGTTCCAGGTGGGATCCAGTTCTGAGACATACAGCAAATCGAAATCCCGGTAGCCGTCACTGTTGCAGCGACCATCCCAGAACAGATCCAGCATAATGGTCAGCGGAAAGGCGAAGTAGTGGTAATTGAAAAACGACATCTCACTGGCATCGAAGTCGGCCTTGCCGGTGGTCGCAATCAAACGCACATTCGAGGCACTGAACTTATGACCGCCAAGGGCAGGGGAGCACCAAGGATTGCGGACGATTTCAATCAAACGGGCTGGATTCCACAAACCCATGGTCATGCCCAGTTCCGGTATGCCCATGGGATCGGTACAGAAGCAGAACTTCTGATCGGTAGCGATACTCGGCACATTGCCACCCCCTAACGAGGCACCGGCGGCGCGAATCGGAAACAAACAGCTCCAACAAATATCCGTGATGAGTTTGCCCGACCACAGCTGGGCATCGGCGCATAAAGGATCAGTAGCGGTTGTCGTGGTATCGGCATAAAGCGGGCTTGTCAGTGCCATCAGCACCCCAAAAACCCAGTGGAAAACGCTTCGCTTCATAACCGCGCTCCCTGTGAAGGCGGCACTTTGCGTTCATGAACCATCAGGTGGTTGCCAGCCTGTTCCACAATCGCCGGTACCTGCTGTAATCGAAAACGACTGCGCACATCCGGCGTCAGTAAATACACCGGTGCCTGCAGCGTGATTTCCAATGTCTTCAACTGTTCCCAGCCATCCAGACGCGGTAGGGATGTGGCCAAATACAGCACACGAGCTTTTTTGTCCTGGCAGGATTGACGCTGAATCAGCTCGACCTGAGCCGGTACCGTGGCATCGAATACCATCAGACATAAGCCAAACGGCATTTTGTCCAACGGATTGACGGTTTGTCCGGCACGGATGATTAATTGGCCGTTGGGCGCTACCAGATCCCGCGGGGCGGTGATGGTCAGATCCACCGTCCGATCACGATCGGCCTGAGCCGTGGGTAAATCTTCAAATTTCTGTTGTGCCCAAAATCGAGCGATGGCTTGTTGTTGCTTTTGTTTCCAGTCGATGGCGGCCATCCGGCGTTTGATATCTTCGAGCAAGTCGATTTCAGCAATCTCACCGACATCGCCTAAGGTGCCTAAATCACCTCGTTTGCCGGCTTTGATCTGCTCGTCCAGCCAGGACAAACTACTGACACCACGAACGTGTAAACGCGATTGTCCGTCTTGTTCGACGACGATGTCCGGTACGGATATTACCGACCAGTGTTGAAAACGGGTGGGATCAATCAGGATGTTGGGCAGCTGCTCAATGTCTTTCAGCAAGCGTTTGAGGTCCGCCATCAACGCCGGTAGTTTTTGTCCGGGCTTAGGCCCGCGAAACACCAGCAACACATCATCTCGCCCTGAAGCTTCTTCAAAAATGCCTTTCAGCGCCGTATCACCGAGCGAAAATGAGACAAATATAAGGGTGAGGGGTTTGTTGGATTGGTTTGTCGAAAGGCTTCTTTCCGTTCCCGTTGATAACGCAGGGTTTTGAATTGATTGCGCGGTTTCAAATACCTGCATCGCCTGGCGTTTCAGGTCCAACGGTGCAGTCTGACCGTTCAGCCAATCCGGTCGAGGCTGGCCTTCCAAGGCTTGCAAGATGGCCTGAGAACGTTGCAGCCAGGCTTCCTCCGCCTTAACTGTCTGCACACAGAAGCAGCAGAGAAAACAAAGCGCCGATTGCAGCCAACGATGTAGTGGTCGATCAAAACAACGCATAAGCCCGCCCAATCACCTGGTGGTCGTAGACATAGCCCCAATAGCGCGAGTCAAAACTCTTCGGCGTTTGCCCGGTCATCCAGTAGGCTGCCGGTGGAATGGTTTCATTGCGTTTAAAGCTGGCGGCGGGTTTTTTGAGTTTTTCCGCCAACGGCAAGCCTTCGATGATCAGTGAACCGTTGACCGTAGTTTGATGACTGTCGACCTGAATTCGATCACCGGTGACACCGGCGGCAATCTTGACGATAATCTGGCCGTCCTTGAAATACGGGGCCATGCGTTCCGCGCGAAACGCCATTAGATCGCCTCGCCAGATGTCTTTGTTGTAGGTGTCGATCAGATAAATCCATTTATCCGGTAAACAGCGATCCACTTGATCGTCGCCGCCGAACAGGAAGCGTTGACCGACGTAGCGTTCAACGGCCAATATCAATACCAAGATGGGCAGCGCTTTCAGCAAGAACATCCCGAAAGCCGCTTTGGTTTGGTAAGGTCTTAATCGGCCGGGTTTTGATTGCGTAGAGGATGCGGGTTGATGATGCGTGCTCATAAACTCACCGTCCTGGCGCTTGAATGTATAAATCACTGGGCGCAGCGACCACGGCAGTCGAATCAATCACCAGATAGCCCGCATCACTTAGTTTTTTGGCCTGGCCTTGCCAGTCGTCAACCATCTTGGTCATTTGCTCTTGCGTAGCATTGGGCGGTATCGACTGAATCAGCTTCGCCCGGTCCAGGATAAACACCGGTGTCACAAGATTGAGTCGAGCGATGGGTTGCTGCAATTGTTGACGCGCGGCAAACCAGCCGCCCACGGTGCCTAAACTGGCGGCGATCAATACCATGCTCAGCCATTGTGATTTAACGTCCATGGCTGACCTCGCGGGGTTTGGGTTGTCGACTGTCGAGAAGCTGTTGAATGGCGTCGCCCAAGCTCAAGCCTTGCCGGCGCAATTGCTTGAGTGCCTGCACATCTTCCGGTTTGGTGGAAAACAGAATGCGTTTGAAGGGATCGACGATCAAACGACCTATGCCAGAGCCCATTTCGGTGATGAAGAAGATTTCCGAATAGGCGCCAGGCAAGGTATGCACGGTTTTAAGCAACTCGTAGCCGCCATCGGAGAGTGGCAAGCGCCGATCCTGCTTCATGCCATCAATGACTTCGGCTTTCTGGCCAAGCAGATACATATTCGCCGAGTTCTCGACAATGGCCCGGCCCGCCGCATTGCGATATAAATCGTTCACCGACTGGGTGATGGTCACTGCCGCACCGCCGTATTTACGAAACCGTCGGTAGCCATGTTCCATAAACTTGGCCACATCGCCTTCGGTGAGCAGATCCCAAGCTTCGTCGATGATGACGATCTTGGGCCGGTTGCGTTCGCCGAGATACATTTCCTGCTGGATTTGGTAGATCAGTTGCAGCAACACCACCTGTTGCAGATGTTTGCGGCCCTTGAGTTCTTCGAGTTCCAGCACGGTAAAGTCGTTGGCGAATTTGGCATTGTTACGGCCATTGAAGTAACGGCCATATTCGCCTTTAGTCGTAAAGGGAAACAACTGCTCGCCGACGTCCTTTAAGCGTTGATCGGTTTCGGCGCAGAGCTGCCGGGCAATGTCATCGACCGACATGGACTGGGCTTTTTCGGTCCAGAGTTGCTTCAAAATTCGTTTGAGACCGGCGGTTTGGAAATCGGTCAGTTTCTCGGTTGGTGCCGCCATCTGGCTGACCAAGCCGGCTAACATATCGGCTTCTTCCTCAAAGTTTTGCACGATCTCGAAGGGGTTCATGCAGATGCCGGAACCGTGGGTGAATTTCACGAAATCGCCTTCCAATACCTCGCAGAGGTTTTCATAGGAGCGGCCGACATCGATCGCCCAGATCTGCGCGCCTTCGGTCAGATAGCTGACGATGATCTCGTTGGTCAGGAAGGATTTACCTTTGCCGGATTCGGCGGCGATGCAGAGGTTGTAATTGCCGGTGGTATCGAACAGCGACACAGCCATGTGTTCGCCGTTACGGGAGACGAAATTCAAGGTCGGTGTGCCGGTGCCTGCCCAGTCGCCGAATAGCGGCAATAGCGGAATGGCATGGCGGGTGGCCAGAGTGCGGTATCGTTTCAGGTCGGCAATTGCAGAACGTTCCGGCCCAAAGGGCAAACAGTTCAGGAAAAACGGCAGGCAAAAATACTTATCTTCCAGCAGCTGAAAACCCAGTTCTCGGAAATACACCCGCGCATTGGACACGGCAGCCGATTCCTCTTGTTCGTCGCAAAACAGCAGCACACCAAAATAACTGCGGATTGGCCGGTCGCCGTCGCCATAGGCTTCAAACAAGACGTCGAAGTTGTGTTTACGCTGTACCAATGCCGGCAAGAAGCGAGCAATTGGTGTGTTGACCTGGTTAGTAATGAATTGCCGCACGCCTTCCTGGCGGGTGCGGGTCGATTCGGCATCCGGGTAATGTAGGGTCAAACTCAGCAAGGCATTTTGGCGAATGCCACGGGTGCCTGACAGAATGTCGCCCAGATAGCTTTTGGCGCTCCCAAAATAGAAATGATCCGGTGTGCGTTTGGCGGATAAGGTCTTAACGCGCTTATTGCCGAGCCAGACGCCTTTTTCATCGGTCTCAACCGCATTGTCGTAATCCAAGAGCTGATCACGAATCAACTGGGTCGGATCGCATTCCGGCACGACACGATCTTTCCAACCGGCATCGGGGTTCCAATTGAGGAGGGTATTCAACACCCGCACATACTGATCGGCATCCAAAATCGAAGGATACAAACCAATCGTCGATAAGGACTGTTGAGTGGCGAGTTGCAATTCCGTGGCCCGACGGATTTCGGCTTCGTTAGGTCTGGGGTTGGCGATGGGTAATTTCACCGTGACGATCACATGACTACGTCGTAATCTGGCCCCTGAAATCGCTTCTGGCGGTTTGGTCGTGCCTTGGCGCAAAAACTCAATACTGGCACCAGTCATGGTTTTATAAGTGCTTTTTTGCTGTTTAATCCGCCGGGTTTGCATCACCGCCAGCGATTCTTCGATGTCTGGTGAGGTCCATAAGCTAACTTGCAGCAAGGTCTCGGTCGGCCAGTCCTGGTTTAGCAGTACATTGACGCGGGCCGCGACGCTTTGATCGGCGCCGGTCAGTGGCCGGCAGATAAAACCAAAACCGATACTGGCATCGGCCAGTAAAAATAAATGATGTGCGTTGTCATAAGCTAAGGCTGAAAACAGGCTGTCCGCTGTATGGGTTCGGGAGGCTTTCATTTTGATACCTCCTCGCTGTACAGCATATTCATGGCGGCTGCTTGATGGGCTTGCAACAAACGTATTGTGTAAGGATGGCGGCTGACCCGTATCGCCCGTTTTTGGCGGAGCAGTTCCCGCGCTCGCGCCGGATGACAGGGATTGAGTGGTGTGCCATCGGCGGCCTGAACGCGAACCGTGCGATCGGTCGTGTGTTCGGGGTTACGGCGGTCACCCGCCGCCAGCTCGGAAGGGGTGTGTGGTCCGGTGTTTGTACTCATAACGCCTTTACAGGGTTGCTGTGACGATATTGGTGATGATGGTCGGCGCTGCGAACAAACCCACGCCACTGGCCACACCCAGGACAAAGCCCATGATGCTGCCACGCACCACACCGGCCACCAGGCCGACGATCACAAACACGATGGCAATGATCCGACCGAGTAAGCCTTCGACCCAGCCGGTCAACAAGGTCCAGACGTTGTTGAACTCGGTACCGCCGGTACCGGCCATCGCGTCGGATGCCATCAATAGGAAAAAAAGCGATGCCAGGGCCACTAACACCTGGCTTCGAGTAGACGACTTCATTGAAACGACCTCTTGTGTAAGTAAAGACGGCTGCCCGTCTGGTCTCGGAAGGAATTTCCGGCTTAACAATAAGCGGTCGCCCGCTAAGGCTCGCTGAACCCGAAAGTCCGGCGGTGAAGGTGTAGGGTTTAGTTTTTGGCGGCTGGGATGTTCAGCGTCGGTTGCATATTCCGCGACTCGCCAGCATCAACGTCTGCTAAAGGGTGCTTTTCCGGCGCGCGTTGCTCGACTTGCAAGGGAATTAACGATGGACTTAAAGAAGGTGCCGACTTGCCGATCATCCAGCGCCGCGGTTCCAGTTCGGTGTAGACGTAGTTCGACACCATCAAATCGCCTTCAGCGTCTTCCCAAGGTGCAATCCAGATCCGCATTACCTGCGATGGGGTGCGAATCGGTGTCGGGTCATCGATTTTGGGTACCGGTTGCTGGACTGCTGGAATAAGGTCACTAGCAGGTGCGGTTTCCGCTGGATGATCGGGATTGACTGTCACGTCCGCTAAGGCGCGGTTGGTTTCTTGATAGGCCTGCGTGGTTGACAAACATTGCGGTTCGTCAGGCATGCCTTTACAGCCGTATTCGGTGGTGGCGCAACCGGATAATAAACTCAATCCAATCAGGCCGAAAACATACAATAAAAAAGGGTGTTTACGGCTCATGGCTTTTTCTCAGTCTTAGAGGCTTCAGGGGTAATCGCTTTGGCGACCTCATGCGGTTTATTGGCTAACCAATCTGCCAAGACGTCAGGGGCACCGCTGTGGGTACGACCGTCCGGGGCAATCAGAAACGGCACACCCTGCAAGCCAAACAGCTTGGCGGTGACCACGGATTTTTGCAGCGGCTCTTTATTGCATGGGCTAGGTGGTTCGGTCGGTAATCCAGCGTAATCCTGCTTCAACAGTCGATCACGGACACTGTCTTTGAGTTTGGTGTCGCTGGATCCCAACTGACAAGTCAATTGCACGACGATGTTTTGCGACTCGGGACCGAGGATAGGTACCATCACCAACTTGAAGGTGTATTGGTCCTGCAAGGCTTGCAGGTCTTTCATCACTTTGCCGCAATACGGGCAAAGCGGGTCGATGAATACCAACACCGAAGTCTTGCCGTGACCAATCGCCACCGGGCCTAAATCGTCGACATTGAGTTTCATGCGCGACAGATCAATGCGGTTGGCGATTTTGTCGATGTCGGGCAGATCCTTGATTTCCTGTTGGGTCCAAATATCCATCAATTTGCCGCCAGTTAGCGCGAAGCGGCCGTTACTGGAAATGAACACGGTTTGCTCGCCGGTCTTGACCATCTTCAGGCCCGTGATCGGTAAATCCTGCATGCCATCGATTTTGATCGATAAAAGGCCCGCGGCTATTTCGGAAATCGCCGGCTTTGGTGGGTTGGCAGCAAAACTGGCTGAAGTCACTAACAGTGGTGCCAGCAGCAGTAAATGGAATTTGCGTAGCGACATAACGACCTTTGAGTGGGGATTGAATGAATTAACTCGGTGACTTCAGCTTCAGTGCCGTGCCTTTTTGCACGATGAAGTTGACCTGGCGCGTGGCATCGACTTCGATGACCGGGTAAATTTCTTCGGCCATATCCATGTAAAAATGCGACAGCCGCTCCATGGCGTAACCGGCACCCTTCAAGGCACCGCCTTCCATGGACTGCGAGGAAAAAGCACTTTGGAATGGCGTGCTGCCTGCCAGACTGCCCAAACCGCCGGTCATCAACACCGGAATCTGGTTACGACCAAAGGCATCGGAAAAGCCGCGTAAAAAGCCGGCCATCATGGATTGAGCGAGTAGGGCGCCTTGTTTGGACACCACACGACCGCGCACGCCGTTTTTACCGTCTTCGCCAGTCGCATAGGCATTCATAGGCACTTCAATCGCGCCACCGTCCTGACGGACACAGGAAAAGGTCTCACCCCGAAAATAAGCCCGTTCAGCACTCAAGTCACCGAAGCCTGCCGCCAACAGAAAGCACTCGCGCACATCGGCATGGAAGTGGTTGGGCAGAATGGCTTCCTTCTTGATGCGAAACAGCACCGGCATGGGTTCTTTCTTGGCTTTCTTGCCGGTCGGCGCATCCAGGCCATTCAATAGAACACCCGTTAAAATACTGCCCGCCGGAATAAAGACTTCGCTGTGCTTGGCGGGTTGGTCGCCTGTGGTTCTACTCTCAGCATTTTCAGTGGAGGACTTCTCGTCCTTAATGACACGGATTTGCAATGCGGTGGTTGGTTGACCGTTGGCGGATCGTCCGCCCGAGACGCCGGTATTGCCGTGGTTAGGTGCCGGAATAGCCGCTTGTTCAAAGGCGCTGCTCAGGTCGTTGCTATCTAATGATGAACGCGGAGGAAATCGGTGGTCATTCGGATGGTTGAGGGTAGGGGAGGCCGTACTCGGCGTTGTTGGGGCATCAGCCGACAATTGAGTCGATGCCGTCGGTTTGTTTTTAAGCGACGCAACTTCACCGGACACGGCTTGTAATTTCTGGTCATAGGCTTCCCGTTCAGCTTCGGTCCATTGTTTGAAGCGTTGTTCATCGGATTGCTGCTCACGTTTTTGCTGCTCTTCAATCGCAGCCAGACGGCGGCTTTGCTCTTCATTCTTTTGCAGTAAATCCCGCAGCTGTGCCGAAATACCATCAATACCTAACGATCGCGGATCGCTATCGGTCAATATGTGTTGAATGGTGGCTTGTTTACTGAGGGGTTTGGTGACTTCCGGGGTGACGGTGGCCAAACCAATGATGGTGGCCAGCAATACGCCGCCAATACCACCGACGGCCAAATTACGTTTGGCCGTGGGGCTTAACGTGGACCACCATGAATCGACATCGGCCATTAGCGTTGGCCTCCGGTGAGTAAAGACGGTCTGAGCGTGGATTCAGATTCAGGTTCGCGTCGAACCGCGATATACAGTTCGGTGGATTCATTCTGTCCCAGCACGACTTTGGGCCAGGCGGCGACCGCCAACACGTCGTCCTTGCTGGTCGCACAAGCGCGTTCATCCAATTCCAATGGATCGCTGCTGGTGTTACGGGCCAGACCCACCAGAATCAGCATGTCCTGACCCTCCAACACCTGGCCGGTCCGAATCTGCACTTTATCTTGCAGGCAATGGATGTGTTCGGATTTACTGGGCTCGCGCAGGGCATAGCCTGCTGGTGTCTTTTGCAGACCCAGATCGCGGAACAACTTTTTTAGCTGAGTGATGTAGGCCTGTTCCTGATCGCTGGCTTTGCTGCCCGATGCGGCAGACTGCTGTTGCAGTTTGGTCAGCACCTTAACACTGTCTTTATCTAGGCTCAGATGAATCTCCCGGGCCGGGATGCGTTTGGGAATCAGTGTTAGCGACAAGGCAATGTCCTGGTTATCGCCCGGCGTAATGTACAAGGTCACCGGCGTCTCATCGGTAGTGGCCACATAGACAATTTTGCCTTTGGTACTGGTCGTAGCCTGGCTGGTCGTCGTGACCACCGGATTATCGAACGGCGTGACCAAACGATTCAGATGACCCACCGCAATCGGCATCAGTTCGTTGATGCCGGGTTTGACTTGAATGTTCTGTGGCGCAACCGATGAAGAGACTTGTTGGTTGGCTGCTTTTAATACGCTGGCGTCAACCGGTGGCAGTTCGATACCCAGCGATTGTGAATCGCTCGATGGCTCAGCTGATTCGGGTATTCGATCGCCCACGGTGGTCACCGGCGGTAATACGGTGATCGGTAACTCCTCGGCGGACGCAGTGCTACTGATGATCAACAGCAATGCCCAATGGCGGCAGGTTTTATTCATGGCTTGAGTTCTCCTGGCTGGGGTGGCAGGGCTTTTAAGCGCTCCACTGTTCTCGGGGCATCGGGATAGACATCGATAAACTCCAGACGCGGCCGGTAGTTTTTGATGGCGATGATGAATTCGTAAGTGCGCGGTTTGATGTCCGGTTTGGAATTGGGGCCTTGGCTTTTGAGTTCGCCACTGACGAAGACTTTATTGGTCTCGGCTTCGTAATCGACATGACGTGGGGTAAAGCTGATCGCCACTCGATCCATCTTGATGGCTTTGATTTGATCGGTCATGGCATCCAGGACGCTGCGATAAATGTCCGGCGCCAATAACGGCTCGATGGCGGTTTTCAGGAAATCGGCATTGGCGGGCGTGGTATTGCCCAACAGTTCCGCCAGAAACAAGCCCCACGATTCCTTGAATTCACTAGAGGCTGAGGTGCGGGTGACTTCGACTTCATGGCTAAGGGTAGGGGGTACCAGAATGATGCTGCGCTCGGTGCGCCAGGCGGCCAGCGAGGTAATCACGCACACCACCAGCAAGCCGATGATAATCACCCGGCTAAAGCGGTTCTCGGTCTCGTGACCGTCCCAGGTCTGTAGAAAATCCGACAATTTCATGGCAGGAACCGCCGGATATACGGATTAGGGATGGTCATTGCATGGCTGGGCAACAACCCTAACCAATACAAGGCATGTAAGGTATAGCCGTCGGGCCGGTTGTCACGGAATCGGCGGTAGAACTTAACCGCGATTAATCCAATGGCCAGTGCAGGAATGAAGTGGTCGATCAACATGCCCGTGAGCATGCAGACCATGAACGGCACAATCTCGTCGGCACTCCACAACAGAATGTGAATCGGATCGTCGATGGCTTGGGGAATGGCAACGGGTTCCATAATGACCTCTGATTAGGATGGTCATCATTGTGAAGTGATATTCAGTAAGGCATCTTGCAGCAAATGTCGAATTTGGCATTTGCTGCAAGGCGTGGCAATTTTTTAGTGGTAATGCGATAGGTGGGAACGATCAGTGCTGTACGTTTTGCCTTGACGTTGCTCGGTTATTCAGTTTTGTCTAATCTTCCGGCAAACTAAAAGCTTTAATCCTATCTAAATCTTAAATCATTACGCCAAAGACCAATGGCGACAATAATAAAATGACAAAATCGGAACTCATTGCCAAGATGGCCACAAACAACCTCATTTGCTTCAAAAAGATGTCGAACTTGCGGTAAACAGTGTGGTTGAAATATTGACTACTGCCTTAGCAAACGGCGAACGAATCGAAATCCGTGGTTTTGGGGGATTTTCAATAAACCAGCGTCGGGCCAGAACGGGGCGTAATCCCAAAACGGGTGATACGGTGCATGTGCCCAGTCGCTATATGCTGCACTTCAAGCCAGGATTGGACTTGCGAGAAAAGGTCAACGCCTCACGAACGATTTTCAAAACCATTAGGGATGTCTAGCGCTTGGATGTGCCGTGACTTCACGGTAAAAACAATAGGCAAAAAAATCCGACCAGTGGTCGGATATGAGCAAGGAAGAGCTGCTACAGTCATGCCAAGCAAATGAATCGCAAACGCAAGATGCTCAAACAACTGAAAACCCTGGTGGGACGGGTTTACCGGGATATCGATCGTCACTTGCTTGACCAATCCGATGCCGTCAAGCTGGCCTTCAAGGACACCTTGGAGAAAACGCAGCGTATTCTGACTCAGCAAACCCAGGATAAAAACAAGCTGTACAGCTTTCACGCCCCGGAAGTGGAGTGTATTGCCAAGGGCAAGGTACACAAAAAATACGAGTTTGGCGTCAAGGTAGGGATAACCGTCACCAATAAGAGCAATTTCGTGCTGGGTGCCCGCAGCTTCCCGGGTAATCCCTATGATGGACACACACTGTAATCTTGTCTGGAACAGGCGGAAATTCTGAGCGGCACCCGCGCCAAAGAAGTGTTTGTCGATCTGGGCTACCGGTGCGTCGAGCTCGCGGGCATCACGATTTACAAAACCCGGCAAAAACGCGGCGTAAATACCCGACGACTCAAACGCCCATTCAAACGTCGCAATGCCATCGAACCGGTCATTGGTCATCTGAAGAACGACGGCTTACTGGGACGCAACTACCTGAAAGGCGAAATGGGCGATGCGTTGCATGCCATTCTGTGCGGTGCCGGCCACAACATCCGTTTGATCCTCAGGCGGTTGAGGATTTTTTGGTCTCATTTTGCCAGTCGCTGTCTCGGCTTTGGGACACATTCTTGTCCGAACCATTTTTATCGTTCGCATGAGAACGGTCGTCCCTGAAAAAATTTCGGCTTTTTCAGGGACGACTAAAAAGCAGCAAGCATCAATCTGATTTATCCAAAAACTCCTGATAGTGCTGTTCCGCCAATACGGCATACTGCTTCGCTTGATTGACTAGTTTCTGGCGTTTACAGGCCAAACTCATCTTGTCGTCTATCTGGAAATAATTCAGATGAACAATCTTTTGCCGTATTACCGGTTTCGAGCAAGAAAACTCATTATTGACACGTTCTTCAATTTCATCCAGTAATCGGTGAAACTCCTCGATAGCTTCATCAAAGTGGCCGACATGCTGGAGAACCATCGGTAAGCGTAACCACCGGTCCAGGGGATAATTACCGGGATGCTGCCGCATCAAATCAGCGGCCGCTTCTAAGCAGGCGACGGCAGCGGGCAAATTCCCGCTTTTGTATTTGACCGCTTCACGCTGGAGACTCGCTACCTTCTGGCCAACCGGACCCCTGGAAGTTTCAAATGAATATTCGGGATATGCCCGACTATCACTCTTCGCCATTTTGCAGCCGCTTCCAAAGCGCCTTGATGATCAATCCATTTGCATCATCCGGATGAATCCCCACACCAAAGGCCGCCAGCAATTCGCTGTCGGACTTGTGCAATCCAAAGGCATTCCGGATCGCCACCCCAAGGCAAAAGTGGAGATTGATCAATTCATCTTCCTCCATACTCGAAAGTATTGGCGTTCGCTTTCGTCCGTGATCAATACAAGCCGATTAACGGCCTGATTGACCGTGCACGGCGGTTGTAATAACTCGTGGCTGAATACTGGTCAATTTTTATACAATTTGACCTTCCTTGTTTGCTGGCAGCTACTTAAGGGGCGTTGTCACGGTTTTGTCACAGAGTTTTCCACAGGGATTGGGGATAACATCGGGTGGGGCCTGAATGACCAGGTAGCTGGCCTACGAGGGTGATTAACGACCTTAACCAGCAACTTTGCCATAATATTGCACGTAAGCATTACGCCAATCGTTGACTAACATCTGCCTAGCGGTTTTTAAGGACAGACGTCCAGCACACACCTCCTTGTTTAACCGGTTTTCCAACTTGTCTTTAAGGTGGGCATTCCAAGGCGTTCCACCATAGGCTTGTGGCCAAAGGTTGTTGACGTCATCAGCACCGCCCAATTCACGACTGATGAGATGATCAATTTCGCAAGTTTTGCCATGCGCATCGGCAGTACAGCGAGGATCGTCATAGCCGCTATACCCATATGCTGCAAACACTTGCTTCTTCATGTTCGGAGTGACGTGACGTTCATCGGCGCCCCACTTAATGCTACATACTTTGGTCTTGGTCAATCCTAGGCGCGTTACACCAGGTGTCTTTGCTAAATCGGGAATATCATCAGCGATAGTCGTTACTGAATACACTAAGAATACCAGTGATAGCAATCTAGATAATCTAAGCATCATAACCTCCCTAGGTGCCAACGCCGGTAGCAAGCAAACGCGACGTTATACGTTTATTTCACCAGCGTATAGTAAATGCCGATTACCAACCAAGTTATTATCAACAACGACCAAGGCAACCAATGTGGTTGGTAAATGATGACCGACTGATCTTCTTGGTCATCCTGTTCAATTATTTGTTCTTTTTGTTTAGCCAGTTTTTTACGCTGCTTGTTTAATTCGCGGGCTTTTTCTTTTTGCTGCCGTTTATAGAGGTCAATACCCTGCTGAATACCTTGAGCAATCAGCTTCGTTTGTTCTTTTGTTTGTGCGGGACGTTGAATGCTCTTGGCAATTTTCAACGCTTCCTCCTGCGTCTGGGGTGACGGTTTTTGATAATAGTCTTTGGTCATGGTTAGAATGGTATCAGCGTTAAATCCAAACGAACATTCTATCTCGATGAATCCAGATGATTTGAAGAAGCTGGTGGCAATGACCATGCCCTTCGGAAAATACAAAGGGCGTGTTATTGCTGATTTGCCAGGATACTATCTGAATTGGTTTGTCCGGGAAGGTGTCCCCAAGGGTGAACTGGGGCGCTTAATGATACTGATGCAAGAAATTAAACACAACGGCCTCAAGCCATTACTTGACCCTTTGAGAAAATGAACATCATAGGCAATAAGCGATCTATCAACCCCAGACATAAAGAAGCCTCCGTAGCATGACACTAGGGAGGCTCTTATCGGTAACTATTCAATTGATTTGACTAATCAATACGGTCATATAGACCACTGTTTATTTTGTAAATTACGATCATCAGTTGCAAGCCCCCTTGTCTAATAGACGAATGGATAAACTGTCGAGGTAAATCTAACGTAGGTTTTAGTCCCTTGCTTATCAGTGTAGTCGATTAATGAAGGTTTGAGTGCGTTATAGCAATCAAAACCGACCCGAATGGATGAAGTGACTATCAATCTTTGCTGATATGTTCATGCAGTTTTTTGAGCTGGTTATTTGGTCTGCGGGGTTTAGCCAACCTCGCCCAAGAAATCTTTCTTACCAATCTCCAAACCGTTATGCCTCAATATCCCGTAGGTAGTGGTGACATGAAAATAGACATTGGGAAGCACAAAGTCGGTTAGGTACTCTAGTCCCGTAAACGTGGATGTTCTATCGTGCATGGGTAATAAAATCGTTTTTTCTTCCGCGCCGTTTATTTGATCCGGCGTAAACGATTCCAGTAAAGCAATGGTTTTATCAAGTCTAGCCAAGAGTTCAGGAATGGTGGATTCATTGTCTTCGTATTTGGGCGGTTCTAATCCCGCTAAACGCGATGCGGCACCTTTGGCAACATCGGTGGCAATTTGCACTTGCCGTGATAGCGGATACATATCGGGATAAAGACGTGCAGTAACCAATACCGCAGGATCAATCTTCTTGGCTTCCGCATAGGCGATAGCTTTCTCTAAGATGGCGCGTAAGTTGGTCAAACTTTTGATCATCGGCGGTATAGCAGCGGCATACATTAAGCTGGACATGGTCAATTCTCCTGAATCGTTATTGTGTTTAGATGGCAATGGATGTGACGCAACAAGCTAATCGTTGCACTTTAGCGATAGCGACGCTGCAAAAAATCGAACGGTACGACGCAGTCTAGTTACAGCGTGTGACACTATGCCGCATTCGAAATATAAGAAAATACTGATATTATATTCACCATTGCAGAGACGTTCAGTGCAATAACTTCCTCCCTCAAATCCAGCACATCGCTGGATTTTTTTTGCCTGAAGGAAACTAGGCGTCTCTAATGGTTTTGCAGCGTTCGCGTGAGGCGTTCACCTTGTCGCGCAAACTGAGACCAGGCTTAAAGTGCAAAGTTCGTCGTCTCGGCACACTAACGATTTCACCGGTTTTGGGATTCCGGCCAATACGCGGATCGCGGTGTGTAATAGAAAAACCACCAAGTCCGCGAATTTCAATCCTGTCACCGTTCGCTAAGGTGGTGGTTAAGACACCCAAAATATTTTTTATCGCAAGCTCAACGTCTCTTTGAAGAAGATGCGGTTGTTTATTAGCAATAGCGGCAATCACTTCGGATTTGGTCATAGCGAGATGTTTGAGAACAAAAAACAATAACGGCATAAGTCATTCGGTATAGGCATGTAATCATTTTAATGCTGCGCGGGTTATCGCAAAAGAATTAGTCAATTGTTTCTTTAATGGAAACAAAATATGCTTTAACTGTCTTATTGTTTATTTTATGAATAGGTTTATAGTTAAGTCGTACTTACAAAGCGACCAAACTTAGACAAAGGTGAACCAGATGAACTCTCCAAAAAGCATATACAAAGACGTCACAACCGGATTGTTTTTTGTAACCGGTGTATTGAGCTTTATGTCCGGTCAATTCATTCTGTCCACGCTGTTGTTTGGTGCCGCATCGCTAGCCAGTAACTTGGATTTGGCGATGCCTGCTCGTATTTGATTTTTGTGTTGTAACCTCCTCGTTGTATTTCGCGGCTCCTCCTAGCCGCAACATTCCATAGCCTCTACAGTTGATGACTGTAGGGGCTTTTTTTGTGGCTGTTGTTTTTCCAGCATCAAATAATCCGGTAAGAACTTCTTAACTTAGCTTCCGAGTCCCTTGATAGAAGACGCTGCTGTATTTAGGTCTTGTTTACTGCTAACAATCTGACATGCAAATCGCGACCCCTACTCGATGCTCGGCCATTTTTATAAATTGACTGCTTCAAAATACAAAGCGGACAAAACTCTCTAGATCAGAAGGAATCAGCTCGTCAATTTTCCTCTATCTTTTGTAAACAACATCGGTAATAAGCCTGCAGGAACTTATTGGTAGGTTCAACAGCTATGCCGATCAGGCAACATTTGACCATAACAGTTGTGCATAGTTTCAAGCCATACAGATCACTTTTAGCTAAATCTGTACTTAAAAATTAAGCAATAAACTGAATCTGTTTGGCTTTTTCCTGGGTTAGTAAAGTATTCACCGTCGATCAGGTAACGGTTGACGACCAGAATACCACCCTGCATCCCATCCCTCCGATGCGGGACATTTTTTACTAACATCCAGGAGAATTTCATGCCCGCAGTCACCGCACCGGCCCATCAAAAAGGCGATTGTTTTGTCGATTTCGAAGAAAAAGTATTTGAAGATGTCAAAGCAGAACCAGGGCAGAAAGCCTTAGTCAAATTCCACACTGTCGCATTTGAAGGGTCGATAGGTTTTGTCAATCTGTTGCAAGCTACCCGCTTACAACGCAAAGGCTTCGAAACCTCCATCCTGCTGTATGGGCCGGGTGTCACCTTAGGTCTGCAACGCGGCTTTCCGCGTCTGGGCGACGAATCTTTTCCCGGTCACCAAAACTACGCCAATCAAATCGGCAAATTCATCGAAGAAGGCGGCAAAGTTTATGCGTGCCGCTTTGCCTTACAAGCCTTGTACGGCCATGGCGAACCCAGCTTGTTACCGGGTATTAGGCCGATCAGCCCATTGGACGTGTTAGACATAGTGCTGATCCATCAGCGCGACAACGCTTTCATTATGGATACTTGGACGCTGTAAATCCTCCAGCCATCTGTGCTCGCCCGAACCTAGGTTCGGGCTTTTTTTGACTCGCAGCAGGAGATTTTGTTTTGACTATGTCCACTATCGTCAGAGCCGCCGCCGTCCAGATCGCGCCAGTGTTCGAATCCGCCACCGCTACTTGCGACAAGGTTTGCCAGGCCATCAGCGACGCTGCCGCGAAAGGCGCACAAATCGCGGTATTCCCAGAAACCTTTGTGCCGTATTACCCGTATTTTTCCTTCGTACTGCCGCCGGTCACCCAGGGCCGCGAGCATTTGAAGCTTTACGATTACGCGCCGACGGTGCCGGGACCAATCACCGACGCGGTCGCGGCGCAAGCCAAGGCGCACGGCATTGTGGTGGTGTTGGGGATTAACGAGCGCGACCACGGCAGCTTGTACAACACGCAACTGATATTCGACGAAACTGGTCGTCTGGCGCTGAAACGCCGCAAGATCACCCCGACTTATCACGAACGCATGATTTGGGGTCAAGGTGATGCCTCGGGCTTAAAGGTCGTAGAAACCGGCATAGGTCGCATTGGTGCTTTGGCCTGCTGGGAGCATTACAACCCACTGGCCCGCTATGCCTTGATGGCCCAGCACGAACAAATCCATTGCAGCCAGTTTCCCGGTTCATTGGTTGGGCCGATTTTTGCCGAACAAATTGAAGTCACGATCCGCCACCATGCCTTGGAATCCGGTTGCTTTGTAGTTAACGCCACCGGTTGGCTCAGTGACGAACAAATTGACACGGTGACCACCGACCCTGGCCTGCAAAAAGCCCTGCGCGGCGGTTGCTGCACGGCCATCATCTCGCCGGAAGGTCAGCATGTTGTCGAACCCTTGCGCGAAGGTGAAGGCATATTGATCGCCGATCTGGATATGAATTTAATCACCAAACGCAAACGCATGATGGATTCGGTCGGCCATTACGCTAGGCCGGAATTGCTGAGCCTGCGCATCGACGACAGGCCGGCGGCACCTATGTTCAGCGAACGACCAGCCGTTTCAACTCAAACCGTCCAAGAGAGCGAACGCGATGATGCTATCAACACAAACTAATGTTGGTCTGGCAGAGCTGATCGCCGATCTGCAGTCCTTAGGCTTACGCCTGGAAGACAGTGAAGTTGGCGTAACCGGCCGCCGTGGTGGCGCCGGTCCTTCCGATCACAAAGCCGTTAACTTGGCTGGCCGAACCGTGATGATACCGATTGCCACGGTCTCGGCTTGCGAGTCGCCGTTCGTTGCCAGTCGGCCGGACGTACACGGCATCAGCGAGATTCGTCGAGATGGCGTAGTAGTCAGTCATATTGAATTTCCCCGACAACCACTTTTTTACGGTTTACAGACTGCCGAAGGCATTCCTTATTCGCAGATCGCCACGCTGCATTCGTCCGATGTATTGGCGACCACGCTACTGCAATCCTGCATCCGTTATGGCAACCGTAAAACCTCTTGCCAGTTTTGCGCCATCGGCGAATCACTGGCAGCGGGCAAGACCATTTTACGTAAAACGGCGGAACAACTGGCCGAGGTAGCGAAAGCAGCGGTGGAACTGGATCAGGTCAAGCACATGGTCATGACCACCGGCACGCCGAATCTAACGGATAGGGGCGCGGCACTGCTCTGCGAAAGTGCTGTAGCCGTTAAAGCGGCAGTCGATCTACCCATTCAAGGCCAATGTGAGCCGCCAGACGACGACATCTGGTTCGAACGCATGAAAGCCGTCGGTATAGACAGCTTAGGCATGCATCTAGAAGCGGTCACGCCGGAAGTGCGCTCCCGCATCATGCCCGGCAAGGCAAGTGTTGCTATGGGACGTTACATGGATGCATTCGACGCCGCAGTTGCAGTGTTCGGTCGTGGTCAGGTGAGTACCTACATCCTGGCGGGTTTGGGCGACACGCCGGAAGCGATTTTGTCGGTCTCCGAACGGTTGATAGCTAAAGGCGTTTACCCCTTCGTGGTGCCGTTCGTACCCATTACCGGCACGCCCTTGGCAAACCATCCGGCGCCGACGCCAGGCTTTATGGCGCAAATCCTGCCGCAATTGGGCGCGATGCTGAAGCAGGCAAATCTGCTATCCCAAGACATGAAAGCCGGCTGCGCTAAATGCGGTGCCTGCTCGGCACTCGCCAGTTATGAGGTGTGAGATGTGGGTAGATAACTTTAAACCGTTTTTTGCCAATGCCTACCTGATCAAATTCGTCACCGAGGATTGGGAGCGCAAACAAATGATGGCGCTACGTCAGGCAGTGTTCTGTGAGGAACAAGGTATCTTTGCCGGCGACGATCTGGACGACATTGACAATATCGCCACACCCATCGTCGCCATCGCCTGCGTCGCCGGTTTACCGGATCGAGTAGTGGGCACCGTGCGTATTCATCAGGAAAAACCCGGCGTTTGGTGGGGCTCGAGGTTGGCGGTGGATCAAGGCTATCGTAAACAAGGCAGTCTCGGTGCGGCGCTGATCAAATTGGCAGTCACTTCAGCTCACGCTCAGGGCTGCACCATCTTTCTGGCACAGGTGCAAAGTCGAAACCAATTGCTGTTCCGCCGCCTGCACTGGAAATCCTTAGAGGAAATCTCCGTGCACGGGAGGCCGCATTATCTGATGCAAGCGGACTTGGCTTGGTATCCGCCTTATGCCGACGGCGCCATCGGTTTTGTTACCACAACGCGGATGGCGGCATGACCTGGCTGGCTGACTTGACGCTCAGAATCCGCCAGAGCGCAGGGCTGGGGCATAAGCGCGATATCGCGCGTGTCATGCAGCATTTACCGATGCATGCCGGCGCGGAGATTGTCGTAGGCGACGACTGCGCCGCCATTCCCGATGCTGACGGCTATCTATTACTGGCCTGCGAAGGCTATCTGAATGACTTCGTCGCCAGCCAGCCCTGGTTTGCCGGCTATTGCGGGGTAATGGTCAATGTCAGCGATATTTATGCGATGGGCGGTCGGCCTATCGCCGTCGTCGATGCCATCTGGAGCAACGGCGAAAATCAAGCCAAACCGATTCTGGAGGGGCTAACAACCGCTGCGCAAGTCTATGGAGTGCCAGTGGTTGGCGGCCATACCAATTTAAGAAACGATGCTCCGCAATTCTCGGTAGCCATCCTGGGCCGTGCCAAACGGCTATTGAGCAGCTTTGCCGCCAAACCTGAGCAAATTCTGTTAGCGGCTATTGATTTGCGTGGCCATTTCCGGGAACCGTACCTCTGGTGGGATGCCAGTACCGGCGCGCCGCCCGAACGTCTGCGCCAGGATTTAGAGCTTTTGCCAACACTGGCTGAAACTGAATTATGCGCGTCCGCTAAGGACATCAGTAATGCCGGTGTGATCGGCACATTGCTGATGTTATTTGAATGCTCAGATGTGGGCGGCGTCATCGACATCAACGCCATTCCCCGCCCTAGCAATATCAACCTAGAAAGATGGTTGCGCTGTTTTCCCAGCTACGGCTTCGTGCTGAGTGTTGATGAGGATAACAGTGCAGCGGTGATCGAACTGTTTAAGCAGCGCGGCATCGCTTGCGCGGCAATAGGCAAAACTGACGATAGCCGCCGGCTAAGGTTGAAAGCCGGCGACGACGAACAACTTCTCTGGGATTTACACAGCGAAGCTTTGATTGGCTGCTGCCCAAAACGGCAGGATTAGCGATGCCAAGACTACGCATTGCCATGCTGACTCATTCTGTTAACCCACGCGGCGGTGTGGTACACGCTATGCAATTGGCGGAGGCCTTGCAGGATTTAGGGCACGATGTGACTTTGATCGCCGCAGCGGAACCCGGCAAAGATTTCTTCCGTTCCGCACGTTGCCAGACATTCCTGATACCGCTGCCCACATTGAGCGGTGATTTTGTTACCAGTGTCGGCCAGCGCATTCAGGCGTACATCGATTACTTCAGCCAGTCCACGACCGAGACATTCGATATTTACCACGCCCAGGATGCCATCAGCGGTAGCGCGATGGCCCGACTTTCTGAACGCGGCATTGTCGATGGTTTCATCCGCACCGTGCATCATTTGGATCAGTTCGACGATAGTTCGTTGGCAGCGTGGCAAAACCGCTCCTTCCTGGCCGCGCAACAAGTCTTGTGCGTCAGCCGTGATTGGCAGGACAAATTGCACAAGCAGCATCGTATTGCCGCTTTGCAAGTCAATAACGGTGTCGATATGCAACGCTATTCACCCACGCCGCAAGCTAATGATGAAACACTGCGCCAGTCGTTAGGTTTGACGCGCGGCGGCCCGATTTTTCTGGTGGTCGGCGGTATCGAGGCGCGCAAGAACACCTTACGCATTTTCGCCGCTTTCCGAGAGGTCTTACAGCAGCGCCCCAATGCCCAATTGATCATCGTCGGCGGTGCCAGCTTGTTAAATCATGATGTGTATCGCCAGCGTTTCAATGCTGCTGTCGCCGAGAGTGGTTTGCAGTCTAGCCCCGGCCAATCCTTGATTTTCACCGGCCCATTACCCGATGCCGACATGCCAAGTTTGTTCCGCCTGGCTGACGCACTGGTGTTTCCATCATTGACCGAGGGCTTTGGTCTGGTGGTGTTGGAAGCCATTGTTTCCGGCACGCCGGCCATTGTTTCGCTAAGACCGCCTTTTACCGATTATTTGCAAGATCAGGACTGCATCTGGACTGATCCAGAAGACAGCGCGGCGATAGCAATCGCGATGCTTAGAGCCGTCGAAGATTTCCCCACGGATAGCCTGCCACCTATCGCTAAGCGTTTAAGCGAGGCATTTTCCTGGGCGCAATCAGCCGACACCCATCTTGAAATTTACCGTTCACTTTTCAATACCAAAGGGACTAAACATGCCTGAAATGCGCTTCCGCGTCCGCTGGCCGGACCAAACCGAAAGCCTGTGTTACTCGCCTTCATTGGTGATTAAGGATTATTTCCAACCCGGCCAAAGTTATCCCTTGCCGGAATTCGTCAAGCACTGCCGCGAAGCGCTGGAAATAGCTAGCGAGCGGGTGCGGCAAAAATACGGTTACACCTGTTCCAGCGCGATGAGCCAACTGGCGGAAATCGAAGCCAAAGCCAGCCAATATCTGGATAGCGACGATCTCCAGGTAAGCGTAACCGAGTTCATCGAATAAACCACTACCACACAGCCACTCAACGCAAATAGCAAAAGTCAAAACGAGGACGTCATGAAAGAAAAATCCGAAAATACCCGCCTGCACTATGACACGATTATCGTGGGCGCTGGACAGGCCGGTTTGTCCGTCAGTTATAATCTGCAAAAACACGGCATCGACCATATCATCTTCGAAAAAAACCGCATCGGCCATTCCTGGCGTAACGACCGCTGGGACAGCTTTTGTTTGGTCACCCCAAACTGGCAATGCCAACTGCCGGACTTTCCCTACCAAGGCGACGATCCGCAGGGCTTTATGCTGAAAGATGAAATCGTCGATTATATTGAAGCTTTCGCCAAAAAAGTGAATCCACCCATCATGGAAGGTGTCGCGGTAAATCGGGTGTGGCGTGGCAAGCAAGGCCAATTGCATGTCAGCACCTCAGCCGGCGAATTTTCGGCCGACCATGTCGTGGTAGCAACCGGCGGCTACGATATTCCTATCGTGCCCGACTATGCCCACAGCCTGCCCAAACACATCACCCAAATCCATTCGGTCAATTACCGTAACCCAGAGCAACTGCCCGAAGGAGAAGTGCTGGTGGTCGGCACCGGCCAATCCGGCGTGCAGTTAATGGAAGACTTGCATCTGGCCGGCCGCAAGGTACATCTTGCCGTCGGTAGCGCCCCGCGTTCGCCGCGCATGTATCGCGGTCGCGAGACCACGGAATGGTTGTTTGACCTAGGCTTTTATCAATTGACCATCGACCGCCATCCCTTGGGCGACGAAGCCAAGCATAAAACCAATCACTACCTGACCGGGCGTAGCGGCGGCCACGAAATCGACTTGCGGAAATTTGCCTTGGAAGGCGTGAAACTATACGGCAGCATGGCCAATATCAACGGTAGCCGATTGGAGTTTTTACCCGACTTGACCAAAAACCTGGACGATGCCGACGACATCTACGTCAATATCCGCAATGACATCGACCGTTACATCGCCGAGAATAATATCGATGCTCCGGTAGAGCCGCCGTTCCGCAAAGTATGGGAACCCGAGTTCGATCCTACCCGCATTGATGCCGATGCCGAAAATATCACCAGCATCATCTGGGCGATTGGTTTTAGACCGAACTACCGCTGGATAGAACTGTCCGCTTTCGATGGCCGCGGCTTTCCGCAATACGATCGCGGCGTCAGCAACGTGGAGGGTTTGTATTTTATCGGTTTGCCTTGGTTGCATACCTGGGGTTCCGGACGGTTCCTGGGGATTGCCGATGATGCAGACTATTTGGCAGGTATTATTCATAGCAAATTGGCGGTTAAGGATGCGGTTAAGCTTTAATCGCTAGTAATCGGTATGGTCAGGCAAGCGCACAGTTGCCTCTATAATGGCGCTTCCTGATCGAAGCAATACTAGCAATGCCCGGCGCAAATGCATGGATCAACCTGGATAAAAACATGAAACACTTGTACGAAACCGTCGCGGATACGGTGATTGCGCATATCGAGCAGGGTGTTTACAAACCAGGCGAAAAACTACCCGGGGTCAGGAAGCTGAGTCAGCAATTGAATGTCAGTGTTTCGACAGCGCTGGAAGCCTATCGCCTGTTGGAAGACAGCGGTAGGATTCAAGCGCGCTTGCGTTCCGGTTACTATGTCAGCAGCTTCCGTCGGCAGGCGATTGTGGAGCCGGACATTTCCGATGCGCCGGTCACACCCGCCAAAGTCACCGGCCAATCGCTAACCCGGCAAATTCTGCGTGCGGCCAAAGACCCGTATCAGATCAACCTGGGCTCCTCGGTGCCGCATGCCGATTTCTTACCTACCCATGCCCTGCAACACGCTACCGGCAAGGTAGCGCGCGCTTATGGTAAGCGCTGTTTCGACGCCGAAGAATTGCTGGGTAACCAGGAACTGCGCCGGCAAATCGCCAAGCGCATGGTGGAATTGCAGTGCGCGGATAGCCCGGACGATATTGTGGTTACCCACGGCGCGCGCGAAGCGGTCAGGTTGGCGTTAATGGCTATTTGCGAACCCGGCGACCTGATTGCCATAGAATCGCCGACCTTTTACGGTTTGTTGCAAGTCATCGAATCCTGCGGCATGGAAGCGCTGGAGATTCCTACTCATCCGCACGACGGCTTGTCGCTGGATGCACTGCAAATGGCCATCGAACAATGGCCAATCAAAGCCTGTTTAATCGTCTCCAATTACAACAATCCGCTCGGCTCGTGTATGAGCGACGAACGCAAGCAAGCCTTGGTGGCTTTGCTGGAAAAGCAGCAGATTCCATTGGTCGAAGACGATGTCTACGGCGACCTGGGCTTTGGTTCTCGCCGGCCTTCGGTCTGCAAAGCCTGGAGTCGGAACGGTCAGGTTTTATATTGCAATTCCTTCGCCAAGACCCTATCGCCGGGCATGCGCGTAGGCTGGTTGGTGCCGGGCCGCTACATGGCACGGGTGGAAAACTTGAAATACATGAAACATCAGGCGGTGCCGACCCTGAACCAACTGATAGTCGCGCACATGCTGGAACAAGGCGGTTACGACCGCTACCTGCGGCATGTGCGTCAGGAATATGCCCGCAACGTGGCATTGACCTTAAAGGCCGTCAGCCTGTTATTCCCGGAATGCACCCGAGTGACCCAGCCCGAGGGTGGCTTTGCCTTGTGGGTGGAACTGCCAGCCGGCGTCAATGCCATGGAACTGCACCGTCGCGCCAGCCAGGAAAACATCATCATCGCTCCCGGCCCCTTGTTCTCGGCCACACAAAAGAAATATGGCAATTTCATCCGTTTGAGTTGCGCGGTGCCGTGGAATGACAGGGTGGAAAAAGCGTTAAAGAAGCTTGGCGATATTGCCCGAGATTTACTGGCAGAAAATAGCTAACCGTCGCTAGATTCAGCAGAGCTGGACGACAAAGTCTCTAGTATTTCCATGCGTAAATCGATTAAGCGATGCAGTTGTTGTACCCGTGGTTGCCGAATTGGCACGATCCACTCTTTAACGATACGCCCAGGCGAACCGCCCATCAGCAGGATGCGATCAGCCAAAATCAAGGCTTCGTCGATATCGTGGGTGACCAACACTACCGCGCTGCGGCGATCGGCAATCAGCTTCAATAGTAATTCTTGCATAACCTAAACGGGTAATCGCATCCAGGGCGCTGAAGGGTTCGTCCATCAACAGTATGTCGGGATTACGCACCAAAGCTCTTGCCAAGGATACCCGCTGCGCCATGCCGCCTGATAACTGACTGGGATAAGCGTCGGCTGAGTTTTGCAAGCCTACCCATTGCATCCCGGTGTCGATTTTTTGCTTAAGCTCTACCTTGCAAAACTTCGGCCCGGTGTCCAAGGTCAAACCAAAGCTGATGTTTTGCCGTACGTTGAGCCACGGTAACAAGCAAGGGTCTTGAAACATCATGCCTAAGCGCGGGTCGGGCTTGTTCAAGGCTTCGCCAGCGAAGCGAATCTCACCGGCATTGGCAGTTTGCAAGCCCGCCAACGTGGTTAGCAACGAAGACTTGCCGCAACCGCTAGCGCCCAACAGGCAAATCACTTCGTGTGGCCGCACCTGCAGATCAATATTGTCAAACACAGCAATCGTGTGGTTTTTACTGAGGTATTGCTTGGCTAAGCCTCGTACCTCAAGCAGCGTGTCGTCCGAGGCGGGGGAGTGGTTTACCGGCTGTTGAAAAACAACTTCGGTATGGTTGAATTCTATATACATGCTCGATGCTCCGGTCATGTTTTCGACAAAGGCAAGGCACAAACTTCAGCACCCTTAAGATTCGCGAGTTCCCGGCGCAAATGTTTAATGGCCGGCGTGACGATGGCGACAAAGTAGGCTTCGCGGACTTTACGCTGCGCTGCGGAGTGGGTCAGAAAGCCCTTGGCACCTTGATGCAACAAGGCAGACTGCGACGCGCGCAGCGATAATTCGCCCCCCGCCAGTCTGACTTTTAATACATCGGCAAGCACATCGGCTGCCGGATCGTTATCCAGCAACCGCGTCAGCCTGTAGGTTTCCCGCTCAGCAATCTCAAATTCATCCGCCAATTCCTCGGCTTGGTCGTTCAGGTATTGATTGGTTAGCGCCGAGGTTTTGTTGGCGGATTCGATCAAGTCTATGCAAGCCCGAATCAAGCCCAGACCCATACCCATCTGTGCCAAAATCATGCCGGGCTTGATTTTTGCCAGATAGTTTTCGGACTTATCAGGCTGGGCAAGCACATGATCATCGTCGACGAAATAATCCCGAAACTGGCATGCCAGTGTGCCGGTACCTTCCATAGCCGCAAAATGGCCGCCCTCGACTAAGCGAAATCCGCTGCGCTGGGTTTCCACCAGAAAAAACAGCAAACGACCGTCATCCTCGACTGGGCAACCCGTAACGAACACATGTCCCGGCCCCAGATTGGATACCCAAGGCAAATTGCCATTGATTTCATAGCCGCCGGCAACCCGCCGAGCTTTCAGCAATGCTCGTTCGATACCGCATTTGAATTTCAGTGTGTTCGACAAACCGGTGCCGCCCAGCAACCGACCATCGACCAATTCCGGCAAAAATCGGGTTTTGAGGTTTTCGTTATCGGACAGTTGCAGATAACGCAGACAGGCGGTTTGACACCATATTGCAAACCCGGTGGATAAGCAGGTTTGGGAAACTTTATACATAACCTGCACGCTGTGCGTTAAACCGAAACCACTGCCACCAAAGGCCGGCGCGATAACACCCGCATAGCCGCCCAAAGCGCCCAGATCTTGCAAAAACTGGGTTGGATAGAAGCCTTCCTGATCTATGGCGACGACATTGGGCTGCAATTGTTTGGCGATCAATTCCACCAAGTCCGGCAACTCAGCGCCGAGAATCACCGTTTCGGCGGAGTCAATGGTAGGCTGAATTTGTCTGATTTGTGCGTGCTGGGCTGCTTGGTACATGAATTGTCCGCCTTAGTTGACGGTCACCGGCACCGCATTGCGCAAAGTATTGGCAACTGGCGACCAACGGTTGGCGTGGGCGATGATGTCCGCCAACGTGGCAGCATCGGCGTTGCCTTCTAGGTCAATGTTTACCCTTACCGCGGTAAAGCCCAGCGGCTTGTTATCCGCCAAATCACCCACACCCCAGACAGCAGTGATGTTGATGTCTCCCTCCAAGGCCAGCTCCAATTTGCTCAAGGCAATGCCGCGCGCAGTGGCATTAGCATGGATACCGACCGACAAACAAGCACCCAATGCCGCCAACAAGGCTTCGGATGGATTCGGTGCAGTGTCCTCGCCTAACAGGTGTGGCGGTTCGTCGATGACATAAGGCTCCAGATTTCGAATATAAGTCAAGTTGCGGAACTGGCCTTCGCAGACAGTTTTGGCTTTTAATGTGACTTTGGAGTCGGGGTTGGCCTTACCTTTTTCGGCGAGGTTTTCTAGGCCGGTTTTATCGATAGGCCTTAATAAATCCGGATAAAAACAATTTACATTTACTTGAGACATAAAATCCTCGGGTTATTTAAATTAAATACGGCTTTATTTTATGAATAGTTTTAAAAACATTAAATGTTCTAAACTCGCAAGTTTCTGCTCATTCGTCTGAGTTGTAATTATTAGTTGTCCTGGCGGCGATGTGTCCATTTTTGGGTAATCAAACGCACGCTTAAATCCAATAAATATCCCAACAGACCGATAATTAATATCACCGCCATTAATTCCGAATACGCTAAACGGTCACGAGTATCGAGTATGAAATAACCCAAGCCCTGACTGACTCCGAGCATTTCGGCCGGCACCAGTACGATCCAGACGATGCCGATTGCCAAACGAATACCGGTCATAATATGGGCGACGATGGCAGGCGCGATGATGCGCAAAATAGTTTCCCGGCGATTAGCGCACAGGCTGCGTGCCAGGGTCAGCCAGCGTGGATCAATAGCATGCACACCGGCCGAAACGTTGAGCATAATCGGCCAGACTGCTGCGACGCTGAGCAGGAAATAAACCGGCACATCGCCGATACCGAATACCATCACCGCCAAAGGCATCCAAGACAATGGCGAAATCATTCTTACAAACTGAAACAATGGCCCGGTTGCCCGTTCCACCGAACGCGATACGCCCACCAGCACACCCAGGGGAATGCCGACCAGCAATGCAAACAGCAGACTCAGCAACACTCGCTTTAGACTAACGAGGATATGCGGAAAGATCTCGGCACTTGCTATCAGTGTCCATAGCGCTTCTAAGCAGGCTGCCGGGGCGAATTTAGCCGCCACGCTGTCGGGATAGAGCAGCGGACTGGTCGTCGCCCACCAAATAAGCAATGCGATTGACAGCCCGGCAAACGGTAGCAAACTCCGAGCGCTCAGGCGAATGGTATTCAGGGGCATTGTCGGCAATGCTTGCCGAGTTCCTGATTCAGGAATCGCGCTCATGCCAGAATCTCTTCGCGGCTCAAATTATCGGGTAAACCAAACACCTTCGGCCCACCCAGTTTGTCGATGGCGACCTTGACGAAACGGTCATCTACCAAATCACCGGCGACGAAATCCGCATCGAGTGTCGCCAGTAAGCCATTGTCACCCTCAACATGAGTCTGCTTCAGCAATTGCACCAATTGCTTGGTGTATGACGGGAATGGATAGGGTTGAAAGTCGATCCGCGATTGTTGCCAATCGGCATGCTTCAGTGCACCTTGCGAGCCATAACTAGTGTCGTCGTAATGTGACAAAGCCCGTTCCAGCACGACCTGAGAGTGCGGGGTGTAGTTGCTGCCGCTCTCCTTGGCCAGCAATTGCGCCGTGCCCTGGCGGTTATCGCGGATCCAGGCCTGGGCTTTGACGATGCCATTGACTACCGCCTGTGACCATTCCGGCCGCTGCTGTAAATCGGCTTCGCGCATAAACACCACGCAGCAAGCGTGCGACTTCCAGACATCGCCGGTAAAGCGCAGAATCTTGCCGATTTTCAGATTTTCCGCCGCCGCATTAAACGGTTCGGCAACGATATAGCCGGCGATGCTACCGTTGGCCAAGGCCGAAATCATGTCGGGCGGCGGCATGATCACCAGATTCACTTCGTTGGTGTTTAAGGCCGTGCCGGCCGGTTTCGAGACTGCGACCAGCCCTTGCTGCCTTAACAAATGTTGCAAAATCACGTTATGAATCGAGAACCAGAACGGGATTGCTACGGTCTTGCCCGCCAGATCGCTGATCTGGTTGATACTTGGCGCCACAGTCAACGCAGAGCCATTGACGTGATTCCACGCCACAATCTTGGCTGGAAACTTACTGCCATAGCGCATCAGCACAGCGGTCGGTGCCAACAGATGAATTACGTCGATCTGGCCGGCGATAAAGGCTTCCACCAGTTGCGGCCACGCGCGAAACAGTTTGGGTTGTTCTACCTCAATGCCCTGTTCCTGATAAAAGCCTTTCGCATGAGCGACTAGCAACGGCGATGCATCGGTAATCGGCAAATAGCCGATACGTAAGGGGCGCTTAGGGTCTGCTTCAAGCGCTCTGGCAAATCCGCCCGGCAGTGCCGAGGCAGCGGCTAGAATTGAGGTCAGTTTGATGAAGTCGCGACGGCTGATTCCGCCGCAGCAAGAGCAACCCGCCGCATGTAGTTCATCCAAACTTTGGTTTGTGTGATCTGGTTTGTTATGTGTCATGGTCGTCTCCGTTAAAAAGCGTAATTGAATTCCACGTAAGCAAAATCGGCGTCCTGCTTCTGCCTATAAAAGTTATCCACGTAACTGCCGCCGAACGCATGCGCGTAATAGGCATTCCAGGACAGTTCCTTATTGATGTTGTGGGTAAAGCTGATGTCGACCAGTTCGCCGATGGTGCTGTTGCCGTTGCTGGGGCGACCCAGAAAACCGAAGCTGTTATCTTGCGAACTGGCGCCGGCGCCAGCGTAGAATAGATCGTTGCGTTCCGACAGGGTCAAGTGGTGAAAGTCAACCGCGACCTTGGTGTTATCGGTCGGACTGACGATTAACTGGGCGAAGGCGTCGTTCAGATTCATCAGATTGAAGAACGGAAATTTCGCGTACAAGCGCACGGTTGGCAACACTTGAAAGAAAGTGCCGTGTTTGCCATCGTTCGCATTAGCATCGCCGGAGCTTTGGAAAAAACCGCCTCTCACCCAGGGCTTTAGCGGCAAACCTGCCCATTGATAACCTGCTTCGACATCGTAAGCCCAGGCTTGCTGAGTTTGATTGCTCCAGTCACCGAATTGGTAAGCGCCCCAGAACAATGCGTCCGCAGCGCCCGGACCAAGCTTTTGAACGGTCAATAAATTAGTGCCGACTGTGTGGATACGTAAATCAGAATTGCTCAACAGGGGTCGCAAACCTGCGGCACGGTTGTCTATTGGTTTGATGTTGCGCTCGTCGCCATAATATAGGTAAAACAAGCGGCCTTCGGTGCCTGGCAGCAATGCGTCTTTCTTGCTGGTGACGGCGGTATAAAACAAATCGATATTACTGATCTCATTTTGTGCCTGCAGATTGAAGCCGCCCTGCGTCGGATGGGTGGCGCTGATGCTGATGTTGTATTGAGGCTGATCGTAAACCGTCGATACGCCGTCGAAGTTACGCGAGGCATGGGCAAAGTCGAAAGTACCAAGCAGGCGTTGGGAAACGCGAGTAGTTTTCAGACCATCGAATTTGGCATCGCCGGTTTGATATTCCAGGCCTTCCTTGATTTCGAAGCGCCCGGCTTTCAGCGATAATCCATTCAAGCCGAGCGGATCGAATTTGAAATTCAGGTACGCTTGTTTCAGATGCACATCGCTGGGCGAGGTGTTGTTGTGGTTCTCCGTGTAATAAAGTGCGCCTAAACCCAATGCGCCTCCCGGCGTGGCGAAAGAATTATTGGGCAAACCGTAAACGCCGCTGTATTCCCCTTGCACATAGCCGTCTACGAAACGACTGGTCGCCAAAAGCCCGAGGCGTGCGCGTAAAGCCCAAAAATCGTAGTCGTTGTTATTGTTGCTGGCAGGTCCTGGCTTGAAAAAGTCATAGGCTTCATATCGGCCTCTGAACTCACCGGTGATACGCAAGTTATCATTGATTTGCCCCAACGGTTTGTCGGCGGCGATAGCGGCGGCATAAAAATCAATATTGATAATGCTCAATATAAAAATTGGTAGTGTAATATTGCCCCGTATATATTTTAAGCGTATATCTAATTTAGTTATATCCATATCTCAATATCAAATAATTAAAAAACAATATGAGTGAGATTTTATTGGATATAAATTTATTTAAAATGCGCAGGCGTCGCGACCTTCTGCTAAATCGTCTCCTTCGTATAAAAGGCTGTTAACAAGCTAATTGGTTTTTACTTTATTGAAATAATGTGAACTTTTCTGATAGGCACCAGGTTGCTGGCCTATTACTTTCTTAAAGGCTTTCGAAAATGCCGATTCTGATTGATAACCTACTTTTTCAGCGACTTGAGAAATCGTTCTACCTTGCCTCAACAATTGCGCGGCCATTTTCATCCGCACCATCACTAAAAAAATATTGGGTGTTTGTCCGGCCACCTGGCTGAAACGTTTGAAAAAAGTCGCGCGAGACATATGGCTGTAATCGGCCATTTTCTCGACCGGCCAGTCTTTCTCTGGCTCATTGATTACTGCTTCCACCAGTTTGGCAAATTCGGGGCTTTGCACCACAGCCCAGAGACCGGCAGAAATTTCCTGGGTTGTCGCCAATTGCCGAATCGCGTAAAAAAATAACACATCTGTCAGTCGAACAATCAACGGCGACGCGGTTTCGCCGGATTGCCTGGCTTCGGTCAGGATTAGATCGAAGATGGTTTTGGCGGCCAGCAGTTCGGTTTGGTCGCCACGAATAATTAAATAGTCGGGGAAAGAGCTAAGCAACATCGCGCTTAGTCCCGATTTGAAATGGAAAAAGCCGCAGGCCAGCGCCACCGCATCCGGTACGCTTTCGTCAATCGGTAACATGTCTCCGGATTTGACCCGGCACAGCGCCGGATCATCGGGAGATGCGCTTGGACTGAGATAGTGAGTAGTCTCGCGGATAAAAAACACCGCATCGCCTTTTTGCAAGGGTAAGGCTTCCACCGTGTCGGGCAAATGCAGCCAACATTGGCCGTTCAATACCAAGTGAAATCCTGATCGCATCACATCTGAGGGAGCGGCCCTCCATGTGCCGCAATACTGACCGACATGAAAAAGCGTTGTATCAAGCTCCAAACTAGCTAACAACCAATGAGCCAATTGATCTGTCACGGGATTCATTGAGCAGGCCTCCATCACCGTTAAAAACGAACATCAAGGTGGTTCAGTATAAAGACCAGTCAAGTTGCCTAAAAATGATTGTTGAGCATACATATATCTATTTATCGCATAATCAGCAACGAGCATTGAAATCAAATGGCTATTTCCAAACCTTGGAATGCAAATAGCCAATCAAATCAGATTTCTAAATTACGGTATAGTTTAGATATGGTGGTTTGAATCTAATGTCAGATTTTGCAACAGCTACTTATTGAACTAATGACTGCTTTTGCATTCGTAACGGGCGCACATTTACCCCATGCATCTGACCAGTATTGGCCGATTGTCGCGGTAGAGATACCCATTACTGGATACCCCCCGCACAGATCCCGGCGTGCGCAATTCACGCACCGGGCTCCCACCTCCGGTGTGTAACGGCAAAGCGTTTGTCAGGCCACGGATGAAGAATGCGCGGAGGAGGCAGCCAATAGGCCGCCAACCGTTTGATGCGCTCCCAGGAGAATTTGTCTTTCTGACTGCGTCGTCGCAATGCCCAGAGCCAGGCTCGAACAGCATGATGCCGGAAAGCACTGAGTTTCTCGGCATTCGTCGGTACGGCGTGGTACGCAAAGTACCCCGTCAATATCTGACGCAGCTTTGCTCCTTGTTCCGGAATCGCGTGGTGCCGGTTTCGGTGCAATTCTTCCTTGATTTTCCGCAGTGCGGCCTGCATCCGATCACGACGCGTTAGACGCTTGAGCGCAAATGCACCGCGCCGAGTCCGAGCACAGATGTGCGTGAAACCCAGGAAGTTGAACGTCTCCGGTTTGCCCAATCCGCGCTCGGCACGCCGCCTGGCCGCCTGTCGCCCGAACTCGATCAGACGTGTCTTCTGTGGATGCACGGACAGCCCGAACTGCGCTACCCGCTCACGCATCTCGCTGATGAATCACTCGGCATCGGTCCTATGTTCGAAACCGATGACGGTATCGTCGGCGTAACGGACCACGATCAGGTTTCCCTGGGCTTGGCGGCGTCGCCACCGATGTACCCATAGGTCGAAAACGTAGTGTAGATAAATGTTCGCCAACAGCGGCGATATGATCGCCCCTTGAGGCGTGCCCATCACTGCCGGCGTCACGTTGCCGTCTTCCAGTACACCGGCTTTCAGCCACTTGCGAATCAACCGCAGGATGCGCGGATCACCGATACGATGTGCCAGGAACTGCATCATCCAATCATGACTGATGCGATCGAAGAACTTCTCGATGTCAGCATCCAAGATATAGTTCACTGGCGTGCGCATGATCCCAAACGCGACGGCGTCTAGTGCATCATGCTGGCAGCGCCCCGGCCGAAACCCATAGGAGAATCCCAGAAAGTCAGCCTCGTACACGGCATTCAGCACCTCCACCACGCCGC
The DNA here is from genome assembly GCF_014850975.1 of Methylomonas fluvii. Classification (GTDB taxonomy): domain Bacteria; phylum Pseudomonadota; class Gammaproteobacteria; order Methylococcales; family Methylomonadaceae; genus Methylomonas; species Methylomonas fluvii. Next base: position 76,749 of record NZ_JACXST010000003.1, read on the forward strand.
GTTGGACGATCTTGTCTTCCAACGCGGCGATGCCTAATGGTCGTTGCGAACCATCCGCTTTAGCAATGTACTGCCGCCTGGATGGCAACGCCCGATAAGCCCCTCGGCGCAAGCGATCGTACAGATCAACGAGCCTATTCTCCAGGTCCTCCTCATAGTCCCCCACACAACACCGTCTACGCCAGCCGCCGACTTCCGTTGTAACCAGAAGAAGGACTCCCGCAGTAGATCAATATCGAGGTAATGGAACAGCGTCGTGAATCGCTCTTGCTTCCTCAGCCTTGTACAGGGTCGAGTCGCTGGGACACGGAAACCCGGCCCAGCGTCCGGTCCGTGTGCAATCTTACCTTGTTCCCCTTGGCCCCCGGCCTTCGCTCCGCGGACTCCGCCACCGGTTTTCCGGTTTTGTTCGCCTGCTTCAATGCTACTATGCCGAGGTCCGACTTCTGCCGCCCGTTCATCATCGGCTTCGGCTCCTCGCCTTCCCGATGCGACCCGGTGACGTATCCACCACCCGGGTAGACAGCAGATCTCCCGGTTTCCGAACAACGAGCTTGCGTGCATGCCAGGGTCTCAGACCTCGCCGGGTCGGTAGCGCACTCGCGATAACGCACGCTACCGTATTGCCTTCCGACCAACACACGGCGTCGGCACCCGGTTCTAACTTTATTTCGCGGCTCAATGGCTGGCCTGCACGTTCCCCAACCGACGCTTCGCCGACACCCTCGCGGATGCCTGCGCACGGCTCGGGGCCGATGTGAATCGCTAATCCTTCATCGTAGCGGACTTGCACCGCCTACTCCTTGCCGGCCTCCCGGCGCACCTGTTGAAAAAGTCGGTATTTTTTCGAGTGTTTGACTGTGGTACTTTGAACGACTGAGGAATTTTGCTCGATGTGAACAGGCAAATTTTGAGTTTTGGAGGGTAAAGCCGGCCTGATTGGCCGTTATGCAGGTAATACTTGGGCTATTGGCTTAGTGATGGCCAACCTTTTCGCCATTCGTCTCAGATTTTGGGCGGTCGCTGCCAATAAGAACTCATCTTGTGCCCCGCTAAATCCCCTCAATCGCAACTTATCCAATAGTAAGATACGCTTGAGGTGCGCGAATAGCATTTCGACCTTCTTACGCTCCTTGCGGGACTGTTTGTAGGCATCGGTTGTAGTAATGGCCCGCGCTACTTCCCGAGCAGATTCATGCGGACCGCGGTCGATCTGCCGATGGTCCATATTCGGATAACATTGGGATTTCAGTGGGCATGCCTGGCAGTCGAGTATGCTAGCCCGGTAGCGGTAAGGATTCTTTTTTTTACTGCGCCAAGCGGTTTTCAGAAACCTACCCGCGGGACAGGTATAGCGATTGTTTTCAGCATCGAAGGTAAAATCGGCACGACCGAAGGTGCCGTCGGTGCGTTCTGACTTTTCAAACATGGGGACATGCGGTTCAATGTCTTTTTCGTCGACCAGCCAACCGAGCATGGCGGCGGTGCCATAGTTGGTGTCACCCACCAGTCGGTCGGGCTTGAGGTCAAATTTTTCTTCAACCCGGTCGATCATGGTCTGCGTCGCTTCCGCTTCGGCGGCTTTGTTAACCATGGAGGCTTCAACATCGAGGATGATGCCCGCTTCCAGATCGATTAAGTAATTGGTGGAGTACGCGAAGAAAGCCGGACCACCGGGTGCTGCTGTCCAACTTGCCGCAGGATCGGTCAGTGACAAGGTCCGCGCAGTTTCTTTGGGATCGTTGATGTCTTCTATCGCGGCTAAGTATTCGCGTACCGGTCGAGACGCTTGTTCGGGATCGCCCCAGTCCACGGTGTCATTCCCCTCAACCCGGCGTTGCCGTTGCGCATCGGCTTTAATGATGCTCGCATCGGTCGCGAAGCCTTCGCCTTTCACCAAACCCTCAGCCATGCAATGCTGCAAGACCGTTTCAAATAGCAACCGGAATGCCTGACTTTCCCGGAAACGGCCATGGCGATTTTTGGAAAAGGTCGAGTGATCCGGCACGGGATCGTCTAAATCCAGTCGGCAAAACCAGCGGTACGCCAGATTTAGATGGACTTCTTCACACAGGCGGCGCTCGGAGCGAATCCCAAAGCAGTAGCCGAGAATCAACATGCGGACCATCAATTCCGGATCAATCGAGGGCCGGCCAATGGGGCTGTAAAACCCTGATAATTGCTGGCGGAAGTCGCCGAGATCGAGAAGGCAGTGAATGCCTCTCAACAGATGATCTTTCGGTACATGGTTTTCCAGACTGAAACAGAAAAACAGTTGTTCCTGTATCCCAGATTGTTGTCCCATCATGGCGGTATCTCTCGATCTGATCGGAGTCGAGCCTTATTTTACTCCTCTCGAAACCAGTTATCTTAGGAGTTATTCAACACAATCGGCCGAATTAGTTCATTCAAATCAAATTACACTCAAAATTATTCTTCATACCCGTTTCTGCGTATTAGCTAATAACGTGTTCATCGCCCAGGCCACTATGAAGATGCCGATCGGCATGGATTGCGGCGGTACTGGAAATGGCAACGTCAGTCCCATCAGTAATAGGTATAACGCCCCCAGCATGACATAGAGGCTGTAACGATGAGCCATTGGACTGGGGTAGTCAAAATTGGTCTGGCTGACTTTGCGTCTAATCAAGCCATCAACGGCAAACGGGAGTATGACTACGGCCAAAAAGGGGAGCCATGCACAAGCCATGACGAAGCGCTTGATCATCTGATACACGGTATCCCACAGCACATCGAGTCTGCTTTGAATGAACGGAAACAAATCATTGCGACCAACATCTTCAAAGCCTTTGGACATTTGTCGTTCGCGCTCCGTTGGAATGAAGTAACGGTATACACTCTCCCTCATGCCGGTGCGGACAAACAATTGGTCGAACCAGTGCTGCGCCGTGTGCCGAATCTCCGCTTCCTTTTTTGCGTCGAAATAGGCAATCAGCATTCGATCTTCGGTTGCCTGGATTTCCCGCGTCCAGCGATCCGAAACAAAGCTGGCCACCAGGATCACTTCCAACAGCCAGATCATCAGACTGAATAGCAAATTGCGTTGCATGGTCAGGTCGGTTGGGTATCAAATGCCGATTGCAGCACCGGCAAGCGACCCTTAACGATGCGACCGCCGGATAACTTGGCGATGTAATGTAAATCAGGCAACTGCCCCAAAAGTTGCGGCGAAAACAAATCACCTTCTTCTTCCATTAGGCGTTCGCCGACATTACCGGAAAAAATGGACGGATTAGTCGCACTGGTGGCAACACCCTGGGTGCGCATGATGTATTTCAAGCGGGTTTTAGGCAGATTGTCGGTGATGTATTGCTGCGTTTCGCTGTCCATGATCCGCAGGGCAATCAAATTATTGACGTTGCCTAATACCTGACGCGCTTTATCCTGTGAACCGGTACGGGCTGCAAAGTCGGCAAAGGTCTGGGTGGCGATAAACAAGCGAATTTTAGCGCCACGGCCTTTGTTCAATACTTGAATGAATGGATCGTTGATGACTTCGGCCGCTTCATCGACAAACACATTCACGGGTCTATCCGAGACGCCGTAGTTATAACGATCACCGGCCACAGCAGCCAAATCCGCAAGCAGAATGGATCCAATAGCACTACCGACTAGACCATCTGATAACGAGTCCAGACCGATATACGCCACCTGGGCTTTTTCGATAATTAAACCGGTATTGGTAATCGGCCGCAGATCATCCGCGTCATTCGGATTGGGTGATAGCAAAGGCCCCAATGGTCCCGAAGTCAGCATGTTCATGATCGGTATCAAGGACGCCACCATTTTGCTGAAGTGAGTACGATCATGTTCGAACAAAGACAAGAGACCTTCCAGATCCAAGTTGGGCGCTTGGTATTGCAAGTACTCCCGGTAAAAGCGTACCAAGCCCGCGGCTTTGGAATCGGTGTCTTTGGCGGCTTTCAAATACGGCCTGGCTTCCTGACGCCAATTGCCCAGGCAATTATCGTAATACCGTTCCAACGCCTGAATCACCAGCGTGGATGGCCCGCCTTCCAGATAACGACGCAATTTTGATAAGGTAGGTCGTTCCTCAATGACCATCAGTCCTTGAATCACGTTATCCAGAGATTTCTGGCCAAAGGCCTTAAAGGGATCGGAAGTTGTTTCACCCGGTGAAATGGCGGTAATGCGGCTGGCAATTTCCGAGGGTCGATTGAAGTTATGCAAGGGATCCAGTCGCACACTGTCTTCCGGAAAGGCAGGATGGAAATACACGAAGCGTTCTGGTCGTCCGGCTAACTGGCAGGCGCGGTTGGCCGACGCCATCAAATCCTTATCGCCTTTAGGATCAATGATAATCACCGCTTCGCCGCGCAATACGGCTTGAGTGACCAAAACATCAAAAGCACGGGTTTTTCCAGCGCCCGTAGTGCCTACCAGTAACGTGTGCCCCGCAGTATGTTGAATCGGTTGGCGAACATCGCTTTCCGAGATTTCCAGGCCATGGATCCAGGCCGAGCCCATGCGTTGATGATCGGTGGGAATTAGCGTCGAGACATCGCGCTTGAGAATCTCATAGGCCAACTGAGCATGTTTTTGCACCCAGTCGAATCCCCAACCAAACCAAAGGTCGTCGGGATGGCTTGTGACATACACTTTGAGTTTTTCCGCATCCAGATATTGGAAACGAAATTGACTAAGCCGTCGTTTTCGATACCAGAGACTCACGGTCACCGGCAGTCGCCAACACACCATCACTCCGCACGCAATCATCAACCAGTCGAATGGCTCACGAGGTAATCCCGACCAGCGACTGGTCAGATACGCCAGACCCGCACCTCCTGTCCAACCGGCAATCGCAGTGACTTCGTAAATCGGTCGCCAGGGAAACTGATAGTCGTAATCGGATTTCATGGTTCGATTCTGACTTTTACGCCTTTGCCACGACCAATGACTTGGCATTCTTTCAGTGAACCGATGTCACGCAGAAAGTCATAGCGTTTTAATTGCGGATACTGCTCTAAATAGGCCGATAGTTCATCATCCGAAACGAAATGCCAGGCTTCGTCAGTGTCGCCTGGTTGTGGTTTTTTTGTGGCATTTACTGACCGTACATGTTGCAACCAATGCAATATGGCTTCTGGATAAGCGAGTTTTGCATCGGCTTTAGCTGGCGGGCGAGGGGAGGGCGATCGTTTGACTAAGGATGATTGCAACGTGATGGATGATCGATCGGCTGTCGCTTGCCTCGGTACTGAGTTATCTGGGGTTGCAATTTCGGGTGATTTTTTACTCGATTTCTTAGGCTTTATGGGCTGAATTGCTTGGTTATTCGCGCTTACAGGGGTGAGCAGTATTCCCAGCCTATTGCTGGGTTCTTCAGCCAACAGCAGGCCGCGAATTTGACCCACCTTTTGTACTTTAAGCATGGGTGACAGCACATCGATGATGAGCCAACCTTTGGCTTCAATGGCCTGAATGAATGCGGCCGGTTCGACCTGGAGTTTTTCAGGTACGCCAGGGAATGCCAGTAAAAACTGTGTTTGTCTTGCCACGACTTCCACACCCATCTGCCATTCGCCGCGATTGAGCTTATCAGCGATCTCGATCAACCATTCACCGGCTTTTCCTTGTGTGCGTAACCAGGCGATGGTCAAGGTTTGGCTACTATTGCTGTCATCGGTGGCGATGTTTACGGTTTCATGATGGGCTATCAGTGTCTCGCTATTTCCAGATGGTTTTTGTGAACCTGTTTCATCAGCTGCTGCGATTACCTGCACATCGGCATTCCCAGGTGAGATGGCTGTTTCCTCTTCGGTCATGACGGATGACTGAGCGGTCAAAGTACCATCACCTACAGCCTGATTAACATCCCATTCTTCAGCATTTGGATGGTCAATTGCAGTAGGATTTTGGTTGGGCTCATCGCTCGCGATGGTGGTATCGGCTTCCGGCGTATCAGCCAGTTCGATGGCATGGATAGCAAATGGAGGCTCGTTGCTGAAGATCAATTCCAGGGAAGCAAGGCGCAACATGTATAAGCCGACATCCAGACCCTCCGGTTGCATTCTCCAATAGCGATACTGCCGGCCATCACTCGCCACTTTGGCAATCGCAAAGCCACGTTCGATCAAAATATCAGCCAGGGTATCTTCGTCCCTGGGAATCCCCGGTACTTTGTCTTTGGTCAGGATGGCGACGATATCCTGTGCGCCCATTCGCCAAACGATATGAATGCCTTCCTGAAATCGCCAAAGCCGGGCGCCTTTTTCATTGACTAGCCATTGTCCGCTTTTGATCAGACGGCGCATGGCATCGAACAAGTATTTTTCCACCGGCATGCCCATCGCCAAATCATGGCTGTGGTAATGGGCTTTTAGATCACGCTCAACGCTTTGGCAATCGGCGGCGATGACCAGTTCGGATAACTTGGCACCGCGATTCAAACCATGAATGGTTTCCAGCATGGCCTGCATAATATCGGGACCGGGTTCCAGTATGTAGGAACGTGAGGCTTTGGTCAGTACTCGTTCAATTACCAACGCCGAAAATTGTTCATGGCGCTTATGGCGATTCTCCCGCCAGCGTAAAAAATAGTGGTCGATTTGATAGCGCTCGGCCCAGTCAGTCAGGTTTTCATCGCAGGGATTCCAGATGTATAGGCCTTGTCTGTCGACGACAGCAATATCCGATACTGGTTTGCCAATGTCATGCAAAAGACCCGCAAAACACACGGCCAGTCGCCAACGTAATTCAAGGGTTTTACGCTCGCGTGGCGTTGCATGAGTAGCAAACAAGCAGCCTTGTGAGGATAAGGTAGCCCAATGGGCAACTTCCAAGCCATGACGAAATAAACCACCCGCCCCGCGATGGTGATGGGATTCGGACGCCGGCAATAAGTGGCTGAATGCCGCATAGCGGGCAATCACGGGAAGTACGACCGATTGGTATAACTCATCGGGTAATGCTAAAGCCTGTTCGATGGCTCGGATCAATTCGGCTTGGCTAGCCAAAATCCGTTCCACCGGTGCGGCCGGTAGCCCCTTCATGAATGGTGGATAACGCGGTATCTCTTCTTCAACTGGCTTTGGTAACTCAATCGTTACAGCCGGCGTTTCGCCGAAAAGCCGTTTGCCGATGCGTTGAATGAGGTGGGTATAGAGATTTTCCATAGCAAACCATGCTGACAGAAAACCGCAGGGGTCCACCTTGCAGCTAATTCCAAATTCGGCATTAGCTGCAAGATGGCTTGGAAAAAGAGTGCTTAGTGTAACGAGCTCCCAAAAACCTTATGGAGCTTCCATGAAACGCAATCCACTAACCGCATATTGCCTGCTGACGTTGCTGACCAGCACCGCATGTCAATCGTTGGTACAGCCAGACCCGTCCAGCAGTCAAACGATCATCGAATCTCTTTTGCCGTTGTCTCAACCAGACCAGCCTTGGCGACTTGATACTGCCTGGCAAACCAGTGCGCTCGGCGGTGCCGTTTATCGTGCCTCATCGCTGGAGCATGTCGTCAGGCAGGTTGATCACGATTTAACAGTGACCGAACCAAACACTGAACGTTTGGTTCAGACCGATGGCGAAGTCAGTAGCCAAACAAACATTGAAGATCCCGAACTACTTGAGCGAGCCTGGCGCAAATATTGTCATCACCAGCTAGATATGACGCCGGAAGAGCGCGCATTGATTCTGGTGACTCAAATTCCACGCCAAATGCTGAGTCATGGCTGCACGCCCTACAGCCTCAAGAAGTAGGCCATGCCATGAGAAAAACTAACCATGACAGCCTGAACAATCTCACCGATCGTTTCCAAAAACTGGTCGAGCGTAAATCTGAAAAACTGAAGGTCGTTGAACCGCTGAAATCCATTCCAACCTGGCCATCGACCATTCGAGGTACGCCCAACGCCTGTTTACGTAGTGCCTTGTTTGCCGGTGTGCAGGGTAATGAGCGCATTGCTTACAAAAAACGGACGTTGTTAGCGTCGGTAGACGGTATTGAAGTGCGTTACTTGGGCGTGCAGCTTAATCAATCCGATCTTGATGTCTGGATGCAGATCATTCACCTGTCCAGACAGCAATTACCCGGATTTGGCGTCACTTTTTCCGCCTATGGCCTGTTGACGGCCTTGGGTCGCAGCAGTGGCAAAAGTCAGCACGAATGGCTCAAAGAGTCGATGGCCCGGCTGGGCGGCGCTTTTGTCGAGATCACTTTTCAAGGCCGCGACACCTTCGGTGAGAAAGGCTTTTTGCGCTATTACCGCGATGAAGTGACACAGCGGTATGTGGTCGAACTGACAGAATCGATGTTAAGGCTGTTTGAAGAAGGCTACACCTACATCGAATTTGAACAACGGCAAAAATTGCGCAAGCAACCCTTGGCACTGTGGTTACATGGCTTTTTGGCGTCTCACGCGGCACCGTATCCCCTGAAAATAACCACCATCCATCGCTTGAGTGGAAGTGGCGCCCATACCTTACGCGATTTTAAATACCGTTTGCGTAAAGCCCTCAATGCCTTGATAGAGATTGGAGCCTTGGAAAATTATGAACTTGGCGATGATGCCGTCAAGATCAAAAAGCGCCCGACACTCAGTCAGCAGCGCTATTTGGCGGGGCAATCGCATTGAAAAAAGCACGGCATTCGACCGACGCTGATTTTGGCCAGATTGTTGTTCTTGATACGGCATTAGGCCGACGCGGATACGGCATTCGACCGACAGTGGCGCGGCATTCGACCGACGTGGTAACGGCATTCGGCCGACAGGTACGGCATTCGACCGACGAAAAGCACGGCATTAGGACGACGTTTGACACGGCATTCGACCGACGCCAAGCCGAATAAGTGAAATCGCTGCAGGTTATGTGGGATAAGGCCTGTAGCGATTCTTCAAACACCCAAAAACAGGCTGCTAATCTATTTATAATCTTTATTTAATCTAAATATAGAAAAGGCCTAGTTGTGGATAACTTTTAGGCTTTTTCAGAATTCAAAATTAATTTCTCATCGATCGTTGCTACGAACCACTGCTCAACGATTGCCTTCTTGCCTAGCCTGTTGAAATTGGTGGTAGGCATCGCGGATCTTGCCCAGTAACGCGAGTTGCTTGCGAATATCGACAAACTCGTTTTCCAGCTCTTCCACCAAGGTTTGTTCCCAATCCGGCTCCCCTTTCAAAATCTTCTGCAATGGGTAGCGATAGCCAAGGCCTTTTTTGAGGTATTGGCATATCGGTTTGGTTTGGCCGTTTTGGCGTAATGAGGCCATGCGGTACCACTCGATGCTAAACGACAGACTACTTTCCCGGCGCCGGATACGAACCCCAATTCGGCCGCGTTCATTGCTGGCCACTTTTTTTTGCCGGCTTTGTAATTGTCGCCAATAATCATCGACCAGCATACGGGCCTGGTCATGGAGTTGCTCGAATTGTGTTTCCAGCCAAATGTGTACGCCGTTTTCCAATGTGGAGGTAGGCTGATTTTCTGATGGTTCAGTGCGCATAAAATTCCTGTTACTTATCTTCAGGGATTTTGGGTGTAAATCCCTGAGGGGAAAGAGGCTAAAAATGGGGTGTGTGCCATGGCGTGAAGCCTATGTCTGAACAGGAATGCTGCTTGCCTTATCCCTGTACTATCAGGGATTTTGAGTTGGATTTTTGGTGTGTTGTCGAATGAAAATCCCTGAGCAATCTCATTGATCGTTTACCTGTTCAGCGTTTTTAGCGACCAGATTTTCAAAAACGAGCACGTCGATTTCCCTGAATATGTCAGGGATCCTGACCCTTTTCATCCTGTTCAGGAACTCAAGCAAGACACGCCACGGCGCAAAACATTGTAGGCAGCTGATCGCAACGCGATGATTGCAGCAAATGCCGAAAACGGCACTAGCTGCAGGATGGTTTGGATAATCGAAAAACAGGTCGATCATGCAGCAAATGCCAAATTCGACATTTGCTGCATGATGATGAGGATGTGGTTAGATAGACAATGCGGTTATGAACCGAATCGTGCGTCTATCCCTGATACTGTTGAGTGTTTACTGGCCGGTCTTTGCTGTCAGGGCAGAGAACGCGGGCGAGTTAAGTGCTGCGTCGTATTTCGAAGACAAACAACGCGGCTGGTTTTGGTATGAAGTGTTGCCGGAGCCGATTAAGCCCGTTAAGCCCGAACCCAAAGTCGAACCTCCCAAACCCGTTCCTCAGTCCGATACGGCCAAGCTAGAAGCGTCGATGGTTGTGCCTGTTACTGATCAGCCTGAACCGCTGACCTCAGCCTGGCTCAAACAAAATCTGGAAAAATATCTCAACAAAGCCATTGACGAGCCCAGTCAGGAAAATGTGGCGGCGTTTTATTACCTGCAGCGAGTGATGATGGATAAAGCCGAGCGCTTTACCCATGCCGCCCGTTACGTGGTGATGTCCGATCCGCAACTCGATGAATCGGTGCGCCGTCCGATTTCAACCTTTGCGGTCAACGAAGCCAATCACCAAGCCAGTGTCGCTGCCGATCAAGCCCTGAAAGCCATTGCCGCCAAAGCCGGGATTTTGTTTTTCTTTCGTTCCGATTGCCGCTATTGCCATGTGCAGGCACCGATCTTGGCGATGTTGGAGCGCAGCTATGGCTTCAAGATTTATCCGGTGTCACTGGATGGTTTGCCGATGCCCAATGGCTTGTTCAACCAGTTCAAAATCGATCAAGGTCAAGCCGCATTGTTGGGTGTTGAACAAACCCCAGCGCTGTTTTTGATGAAACCGCCGAAACAGATCGTGCCATTGTCGCAAGGCGTATTGTCTTTGGAAGAAGCCACCAGCCGTATCTTATTGGCGGCCAAGGAAGCCGGCTGGCTGGACTCCTCGCAATATCAAACCACCCAGGGCCTACGCGCGACGCCACTGTTGTTACCGGCAGCGGGCAGTATCAATCCATCAACCGCTCAAAATCCGCTTTCGTTGATTCAGGCACTGAAAGCCGGTGCGCAATATGGGAGTACTCCATGACTTCGTTTCCCTTTCGACGTCTCGTCGTATTCCTGTTGTTGATCGAATCTAGTGTGCCGGCCTATGCCGATTTGCAGCAGGAGATGGATGGCATGTTTGGCACCATGACCAACTTTACTGCACCGACCGCCCATTTAGGCCAACGCCGTGGCGTGATTACTGGCGGCAGTCTGGTCGCTCGCAATGGCATTACTAACACCAATCTGGTGTCGTTCGTACCGCCATCGTTCAGCGCGGGTTGTGGTGGTATCGATTTGTTCGGTGGCAGTTTCAGTTTTATCAACTTCAACCAGTTCGTGCAGTTGCTGCGTAACGTCGCGGGCAATGCCGCCGGGTATGCGTTTCAATTGGCCGTCGGCGCCATGTGCCCCTGGTGCGCTTCGGTCATGACCGACCTGCAAAAGAAAATTCAGGAAATGAACCAGATGTTCAGTAATTCCTGTCGGTTATCGCAGGGCTTGGTCAACGATACCGTCAAAGCCTTCGATTTACAAAGCAAGGTCAATTTATCCAACGCCTCGTTTACCCAAGGCATCAGCGATGTGTTCTCCAGTTGGACCAATACCAGCACATTAGGCGATCCGATGCAGCAGGTGAAACAAAACGCCCCTAATGACATGACCCAGAAAATCCAGGGCAATCTGGTGTGGCGAGCCTTGGTCAACCAAAACGCCGGCGCCTGGTTTCGCTTCGGCGGAAATGATTTATTGCAGGCCGCAATGAGTATTTCCGGCACGGTGATCGTCGATGCCCCGCAAGCCGCTGCCGATGGCAAAGGTGAAAACAACGCCATCAGCGCACCGCCACCAATTTTACGCATCAAGGATTTGATGTACGGCAATGATGCCGGTAACAGCTATCAAACGGTGAGTCTTTATGTCTGCTCGGACGGTACCGGTGCTGATCAGTGTTTGAAACCCATCGTCCGCAACGTCAATCTGGTCGGACTCAAACAGCGTGTGATGGAAATGCTGCTCGGCTCGGCCAATAACGGAAATGGCCTGATCTACAAATTCGCCACCAACAGCGGCCAAATTACCGCCGCTGAACAAGCCTTCATGCAAACCGTGCCCGATGCCATCGGCGGCATGATTCATAACCTGGCCCGGGAAGATGCCGGTATCGCCAAACTGTGGGCTGAAGAGGCAGCACCGGTGATTGCCTTAGAACTGGCGCAATTGATCGTCAACGATGTCTTGAACGCTGTACAGGTGGCCGCGCAAATCAATGACCATGCCTACGCCAAATTGCTGATGGATTCTTTGAGTGTGGCCAGGCAACAGATTCAAGATGAATACGTCACCATTGCCGGTCGTTATGGCAATCCACAAACCCTGATGGCGTTTTATCAACAGTTGATGAATACCGTCAAACCGCGTCAGTACGGCAGCGTCACTCAGGTTTCCGCCACTGGAACGGCGTGGCCCAGTCCGTAATGCCGGTTCATGACGCGGTGTCTTATTTTCGAGTTAGATAAAAGCAGGTAGCCCATGTTTGAAATCTTCTCCGTGGGCGATTCCGCCTATCTACAAGCAGTATTGAATGCAGTCGCCATGATCGCCGGTACTGGTGATTACCGCACGGCAGCGGCTATTGGTGGGATCATCGGTGTGATTATTATCATGCTGCGCGCCTTGATTCAGTTCGATGGTCGCGGCATTCGCTATCAAGATCTGTTCATCGCCTATGTGCTGTGGTTGATGCTGTATGCGCCGTCGGTGCGAGTCAGTATCGAAGATGCCTATACCGGCAGTGTAGTGGTGGTCGATAACGTACCCATGGGGCCGGCCGTGGTTGGGAGTGTGATGTCGAATATGGGCTATCGCACCACCCGATTGTTCGAACAAGCCTTTGGTACACCGACCATGACCGGCAATGGCTTTGCCGATAGCTTGCAGACTTTAACGGCGGTGCGCAAAAACCTGTTATCGCGGATTCATTTAGGTGCAGCCAATGCGCCGGTCGCCGGTAGCGACATGGAAGCTTCGTTTGCTAATTACGTCAAGGAATGTACCTTGACCGGCGTGGATTTACATCTGAAATCGGTCGATGCGATTTTGCGCGATGCCGATCCGCTCAATGCCATTCGCTTTGACTCGGACATTTACATGACCGAGATTTATATCGGTGGTCAGCCGCAAACCCAAACCTGTACCGATGCCTGGACCAATCTGGGCAATCTTGCCAACGGCGCCTTTAGCACGGCCCTGGAAACCCAGTTACAACAAATTCTGGGGGTGCCGGCTGCCGCAGACACCCTGGCAAAAATCCAGGATGCGTTTGATGCGCTGGCGGGACCGGGTGTGGTGGATGCCAGTCAGTACATGTTGATGTCGGCGATCATGCCGATGTTTGAGCAAGGCGTGGTGGGGCGGCATGAAGACGGTCTGCACTGGACCAAGGCCTCGATGATCGAACAAGCTATTCAGCAGCGCAATACTCAATGGGCGGCAGAACAGACCTTGTTTTCGAAAATCGTCCGGCCGATGATGGCGTTCATCGAAGGCCTGAGTTATGCCATCGCCCCGTTCATGGCCTTTGTGGTGTTGTTTGGCAGTGTCGGTATTCGCATGAATATTGGCTATTTCTCGATGCTGTTGTGGATCCAGTTATGGATGCCGATTCTGGCGGTGATCAACTTATTTCTCCAAATGTCGGCGGCCGGCAAAATGGCGGCACTGACCTCAGCCAATTACAATCTGCCATCGATGATGGGCATTTACCAGCTGGATATGGAGTTGCAGCAGTGGCTATCCATCGGCGGCATGTTGGCGGCATCGACACCGGCCATTACGTTGATGTTGATTTATCGGGGGGCAGTCACCGCCACGCATTTTCTGGGGCGGATGGACGGCGGTGATTATGCCAACGAACGCATTGCCACCCCGGATGTCATCAGTCCGGCACCAATTTTAAATGCCCAGCCGCAGCATCAGTACAGTCCGCTCTCGGCTGTGACCCAGACCGGCAGTGACAAAGTGCTACCCACGTTCTCTGCCGGCAAGGATATGAGTGCGGCCGTTTCATCGGCGTATAGCGCGTCAGAGCAAGCGACCAGCAGTTTCATGAACAGCTTGTCGTCCACTGCCTCAAAATCCAGCAGCATTACCCATGATGCCTTTGATAGTCGCTCACTGGGCCAACAGATCGCCAGCAGTTCCAGTCATACCGATGCTTATAACCGGCAGTTCGGTGAAGCCTTTGCCAAGAAACATGCGGATACCCGTATTTCGGCAGACAGTTTTTCCGCACTGGTCGCCGGCAGTGCTAATGCCGGCGCCAAACTGGGTAACGATCAATTAAGTGCAGCAATTTCCGGACGCTTGCAGAACGATTTCAAAGTGGGGCAGGATAAGTCAGATGCCATTGCCGCCGATATTAGCCAAACCGTTAATGATGCGCAGGGTTATCAGGTTGGTCTGGCCAAAAACTTGGCGATGGATGCGCAGGACGGTACCCGGAATGTGGCTTCAATGGGTTTACAAAGTCAATCACTTTCCTCTTTGCAACGCAGCGCAACGGATGTGGTTTCGGCTAATGAAACCTACCAACAAACGGCATCGGCACAACAACGGTTTGGGAGTCAGGCCAGCTTTGGTGCGGCGGAAACCGGTTACAAGATCGCTAATGACAACTCCCTGATGGAACGCCTCGATCACACCCTGGATCAGTATGGGTTGCGCGGTGATACCCAGCGACTGGCCTCGCAGTGGAAAGCTGCCGGTTGGATCAGTAACAGTGAACAGGCTTATGCCGCTGCGGGCATGTCATTGTTAACCGGGTTTTCGTCGCCCAGCTATCGCACCCTCGACAATCAGCAATCCCGGCAAGCCGAAGTCGCCGGCTACCAATTATTGGGCGATGCCTTCAACGGGCCGCAAGCGGATCAAAGTCATAGCCCCGTTAGAAACGAATCGTTGCAGAATCGGGTGCCACACATCGGAAGCGTTCAGTCGAATGTCGAGCAAGTTAACCTGGTTGATCCGCGAACTGAAGTCACTGGTCTCGGTCATCGTGCGCAGCAACAAATCAATCGTACCGGTAACAAGGTCGGTTCTGGTCAGCGGGCCATCGAGGCGAATCATGATCAGAACCTTCAAGGTCTAGACCAAACCTCCAAAACCGGGTTTGCCGAGTTGGCCAAAATCAAAGCGGAGCATTTTAAAGCGGCCATTGCTGCTGCGGCCAACGATACGCCTTCGGCGGCTGAAGCGTCTTATAACTATTTGGGGGGAAGTCTTTACAACACGGCTAAAAACATTGAAGCAGGTGGTTCGGCCAGTAGCCAATACATCAAACAATTCAATGAAGGCTATGAACAGGCTCGTTCTCAGGGCTCTGATGTCTGGGAGTCGGTCAAATTTGCAGCTTCTCAGTCATATCCAGGGTTTATGGAGGCTACCCAAACTTGGGCAGATCAACGAGTCAATGCAGTGGCTGACAGACTAACACCCAATCAACAAGCCTATTATCGTGCAGCCCTGTTTGAAGCATTCGCGGGCATTGATGTCGGTGGTACGCAGCTAGGCCTACTCGATAAGCTTAAGCAGGAGATGATTGACGAGGACGGGACTGTCGAAGGGAACAATATCGCCAAATTGCTTTTGGGTGCGGCGGGCCAGAATCGAATGGATTTAGTCAATCAAATCGGTAACTACAATCGGGCCCTGGGTCGAGTCAATTATTAGTGGGAAGATCATCGGAAGCAAATTAGTCCCACAACCAGTCCGCGAAGCACAATAATGAAGAAAAATCCGCCTATGTAGCTCGTCAATTCACTGTAATTGATCGCGATCAACATACCGATCGTAATTAGTGTTAACCAATAGTATTTACTTTCATGGGATAGCTTGGATGCTAATTGTTCAATGCCCTGAAAAAGTAATTCCGCGAGGAATGTGACGCCAAATATTACGGCACCATAGAAGGCTGCGAGGCCAATTTGGTCGGACACGATGTTTAAATCACTCATGACAAATAGTAACAGGCTGCAAACAGCCATGAGCAATAGCTGGCCCAAAACCGCTAGTGACGGCTTTGAGGTATGAAATCGATTTATGAATCGTCCAAGCCCGCTTTGGAATTTTGTGAAAGTAGCACCACAAAAAGGGCAAATCGATTTCAGTGGCTGTCCATAGTAAATGACGACCCTCGGTACCATTGCTCGGCTACATTCATGGCAATGTACAGTAGCGTGATGTCCGATAAACATTGATTGGACGGATTGGGGTTGCTGAAAAGTGGTGCTGACTTTAAATCGGTTTGACAGAGAAGATGACATCCATAGCTCCCGAATATCTTGGTGCGAGTATCGTACGGCGGTATTGGTCAATTGCCAAGTCATAGTATTGAAATTATTGGATTTTTACACGTTTAAGTTCATAAGTTTCACCATAAGTCTGAGTCAGAATGACAGGCCATTAATTTTGCCTGTATGCGCGAAAAGCGGCTTGCTTCATATGCAATTTGTCAGAAACGAATTTAGATTTCTGACACTCGATTTATGTCCATCAGCTCGCCAACAAATCGATATAAGATTGATAACTGTAACTGCGGTTTTTTTTAAGCCCGGTAAATTCCACTACGATACCCAGCTCTTCCAAAACCTTGACCGCCGCCGTAGCGGTTGGAAAGGTCGTGTTCAGTTTCTGGCGCACCTGTTCGATACTGAATCGAGGCATCATCGGCAGTAATTCAAACAAACGATAACTGGCCGGGCCGACTTTCGCCGCACCCAGCAGGCGCCGCCGATCCGCCGCGACCAAGCTGGCAATCGCCACAATGCTACGTTCAGCATCGGTCGCTGCCATCGCCACCGCTTCCAAAAAGAATGACACCCAGCCTTCCCAGTCACCCTCGCTACGGATGGCCGACAAACAGCGGTAGTACTCGCTCTGGTGTTGTTTCAAATAGCCGCTAAGATAGAGCAAGGGTTCGGGTAATAAGCCCCAATGCTCCATCAACGCTGCAATCAACAAGCGACCAATTCGGCCGTTGCCATCCAAAAATGGGTGGATGGTTTCAAATTGGGCATGAACCAGGGCAATTTTCACCAATGGCGGCAAGCCCTCAGACGACGTTGAGTGAATGAAACGTTCCACATCGGCCAACAAATCCGCGACCCGTTCCGGCGGTGGCGGTACAAACGCCGCATTGCCGGGCCGGGTACCACCAATCCAGTTCTGCGAACGGCGCAACTCGCCGGGTTGTTTACCCGTGCCTCTCGCCCCATCCAGCAGAAGTTGGTGAGCATTGCACAATAAACGGACGCTGATCGGCAAGCCATCGGCAGCGCGCAGGTTATCCTGCACCAGACGGAAGGCGCGTAGATAGTTGGTCACTTCCTCCACATCGTCTGTGTTGCTGATGGCAAAGCCAGCTTCGTCATCGAACAAGTCCGTTAACGTGGCTTGAGTGCCCTCGATTTGCGAGGTCAGTAACGCCTCTTTTCGGATCGCGCTATACAACAACCAATCCACCGAAGGTACAAGGCCGGATACCCCCGATAACCTTGCCAAGGCCAACTCAGCGTTATGATTGAGCGCGGCTAAGCTTTCGACAGCTAAAGCGGGATTGCTCGGCGGCAAGGAATGCGGGACAAACGCTCGCACCGGCTCACCCAAAGTTGTAGAAATGATGTAATCGCCAGTGCTGCGCATGATATGTAAATTCTCTTTAATTGATCCCAAACATATTAAAGCATTCTTTAATTTAATGCATGGCTTTCAAAGAATACTTGAATACGCGAAGTTTGCTCCACTGGGCTATCAAACACCACGAAAGTCTTATATCGGTGAAGGGTTGCGCCATGACGAGGCATGTTACTTGGGCTGCGTTTCGTCGTAATTTATCGAAGCCCTAAAACGGCTTGGTGGGACAGACAATCGTGCCGTTGAGTTCTACAAGGACATCGTTGGCAATTATTGCTAGGGAAGCGGGCCAGCGGGCATGGTCATTCGAGCTTTATCCTGGCCCGAACCCTAGGTTGCGCTGGCTACATTGCAGCGGCTTCGAGCAAAATTACCCGAATCTGAATGGGAAGCCTTGCGTGGCGTGCGAGCGTTATTACAGAGTTGGATGGCACGAGTCGTTAGTGAAGAGATAAAGGTGCATGGCTGTGTCTTGGTTTTTACTCAGTGGTGCAGACCAAGTTGAAGCACTCGAAATACGGTGGGATTGAATGAATTCGAAAAATACCAACTACTGCCATCTTTTCCAGCATGCCAAGTCCGATCGAGACGGCCATCCGTAGAGATTGTTGCCAACACAGGCAAAAGAAATTCACGCAAATTGCTGATCACTTTCTCCAGTGACAGCCGGGTTAATGCATTTTTTCTTAGAAAACCCCGCCATTGTTTTTCTTTCTGAGAATCGGTGAAGAACTCGTCACTTAAGCCGGCACTCGCTGGGGAATAGCCATTCGCCGTTGTTCGAAGGTTACTGCAACAGCGCTCGCCAGTAAGGCACCTTCGAAATCAGAGTGTTTTGCCAACACCCAGAGATCGAAAAAATCCTTCATCCGGCTATTTAATACACCCAGTGATGTTAATGCTTCCAGCTTTTCAGCAACGACCGTGTAACGAGGATAGGCACGTATTTTTGGCGTGCTCATGTCAGGCAAAATGACCGGGTAAAAGACATCCTCAGGACCGGCACGACCGAGTCATCGAAACCAACTTCCATCAGTACCCGGCAACGAGCGCTATCGAGCGGGCCAATCAGCGTCACTCGAACGCCTGCATAATTTGCTTCTTTCCGGATTTCGGCAGCCTTGACGGAATCGGGCTGAAACGCAATGCCGTCCTCAACATCAATCTGGCAGATGTCCTGAAATATTTTTTCCAGATGAGGAATTTCTGCAGAACCAAAACCCAAAAAATTGGCATCGTGATTGGCGCGGTGCGGTACATCGAACCACAAGTCGAACAGCAGTGCACCTTTAAGCAGAAATTGGTCTCGCTGTTCTGAGACACTCAGACGGTAGAGCAGGCGTTCCAATGCGTAGCGGGTCAGCAACAGTTTGTAATCCAGCATTTCTGCCCGAGCCTTGTTGAACAGACGATCCCGAATCGATGCCCCTATGTTTCGAATGCTCATGCCAGGCATCGCGTAGTGCCTCAAGGGCGACATCAAGCCCGATTTTGTTGCGGTACTTGAAGCATTTGGCGACGGTCTTTGCGACGCCGGTGATGCGGATGGTTACGCCATCCACGATGTGCTCTTCAGCACCTTCAGTCAGCGCGGCGCCCGAGAAGCGGACTATGCGTAGCGGCGGGTATTCAAGCATTGGGGCGATGGCTTTATTTTCGATGGCCAGCCATACTTCGAAAGGCGCTTGTGTTGTTAGTCCATGAAAACGTAGCGCAGATAGCAGACAGATAATGCCCTTGGGCACCCTGAGCGCCACTTCCGCCAGCGATCCGTGAGCTGAAATCTCACGCCCCGGCAATCCGTACAGTCCTCGTCCGACGCGTTCAAGTTGTCCGCGACGAACAGCCCGGGTCAAGGATACGCGAGGTATTTCCAATGGCATGAGATCACACGGGCGGATTAGTCCGCGCTATCGCGCTAGTTCGATTAGTCTGTCAGCATTAGTATCCATGGTGATTATGGCGTTGCATAATCTAGGTAAATGTCAATAAATACCGTTGTATAGCAACTAGTTAATTTGTCATGATCGATGCCATTAGAAACCATCAATTAGGTCGGCCCTTACGAACACCTCCGTTTTTCATGGCGCAAATCTGGCAAATCGGTGGGTAATTGGTGCAGTAAATAATGAAATAATTCCTGCGGCAACCTGAGCAGTATTGCAAATCCGCTGAGCCAGCTTTCATGGCGTGAGTAATCACCCAAGCTTCATCAAAATTAGCAGGCCTTATCCGGCCGTAAGGTCGACGTTCACGAATATGGCCTGGAAACATATT
This sequence comes from Methylomonas fluvii, assembly GCF_014850975.1. Lineage (GTDB taxonomy): Bacteria > Pseudomonadota > Gammaproteobacteria > Methylococcales > Methylomonadaceae > Methylomonas > Methylomonas fluvii. Next base: position 96,664 of record NZ_JACXST010000003.1, read on the forward strand.
GCAAAAATAGTCCCAAGCAAAAACGATGGCGTTTATATCCATATTGGTTTTGATGTCTACGCGACTGGCACTGCGATAAATCGAAGCAAACAAAGCCATGTATAGGAACGACTCCCGTGTTTGTGCGATGGCTTCAACGCTGGGAATGACACCCGAAATAGGCCGCTCTTTATGGATGGAATAATAGATATAGCGAAGGTCTTTAGGTCGCAGGATTTTGATGATTTGCCTAACGATGGACGTTCGTAATTTTCGCTTTAACAGTTCATATGCCAGGTTGTGTTCTTTCAACCCTGATTGATAAGCGCTCAACTGGCTCATGACTTGCTGTTGGGACAGGGTAAAAACATCAATAACTCACTAGCACGACTTTCTGCTGAACCATCATCAGCATTTACGCTTTGTAGGAACTCTTCCCATTGGTTTGGGTTAAAGCGGGGAGCAAATTTCAAGTAGTCGCTACGGGCAAGTTGCTTGAATTGCTTGATTGACATACTTCTGATATGTGTAGTGGCTTCAGGCGTCAGCCCCAAACAGAACAAGGCTTTTTGCTCATTGCCGGATAAGATTAGCTCTTTTGCCGTGATCAGATAATCCAGATTCAGGTTGTAAAGATTATCATCCATCCCGTTAAACCTTAGATCAAGGCCCTAATTTGGTTGGCAACCGCAATAACGCGTTGTCCGTATTGGACAGCGGCTTGTGCATTTTGCCAACTGTGATAACGGCCTATCCCTAACTCCAGATTGTTTGGGGATGACTGAATAGCCTCAGCCAATACATTCGCACCGATTTCAAGGTTGGTGATGGGGTTAAGCAGTTGTTCTGGTTTTGCGACCTTGTGACCATGCCAGTAAAGATTGACTTGCATCATGCCAACGTCAATATTCCGATTACCTTAGGCAATAGTTTTAGCGAGGATGTGTTGAGCTTCTTGCAGTGACGCGGAAATGATCGACTTACCCGATTTGTTGATAGACCAGGGGGAGGGCGTTATCTTGACGTGGTCAGCACTATTAGCGGACTCAACCAGTGCAACGGCATATAAAATGTATGGATCAAGCTGATGCTTAATTGCGACTTGTTCCCACAGCGTGTTTCGTAATTTAGTGTTGGAAACTCTGGTATGTCGGAGGTTGATATTAGCATGGGTAGCGTCATCGGCCATGGATTCAATGGGGTGGCTGATGAGGCAAAGTCCTCCGATCACGCCAATCCAAAACTGCTTTACAGGCGACAGGGTTGAAGCGCCAAGTAACTTAAATTCTTGAATTTTCCAATGAATATTTTGCATCGCAAACTCACTTTCTGGTTTTGAAGAGAGTGTACGAAGTTTCTAAAAATTCTATATGTTGGAAAAACGTCTGTATTAGGCGTTTTTCGCCGATCTTGTGAGTGCAAGAAATCTGAAATTTATTTAGATGGTAGCAATCAATTATCTCCAAAAAGATCACCTAACCCGCCTAGAATTGAGCCTTCATCTTTTGTTGAACCCGAACCGGAGGAAGAGGCCTGTAACACTCGGTTAGCCAGTCGTGAGAATGGCAGACTTTGCAAATAAACAGTACCGTGTCCTCTCAAGGTAGCGAGGAAAAGCCCTTCTCCGCCAAACACCATGGACTTTAGGCTGCCGGTGCGTTCGATGTCATACTCAATACCTTTGGTGAATGCTGCCAGGCAACCGGTGTCCACACGAAGCGTTTCGCCTTTCAGCTCTTTTTTGATCACTGTCCCGCCGACATGGATAAAGGCTTTACCATCACCTCGCAGGCGTTGCAGGATAAAGCCTTCGCCGCCAAAAAAGCCGGCTCCCAGCTTGCGCTGAAATGCAATTTCGATCGACGTACCCAGGGCAGCGCACAGGAATGCGTCCTTCTGACAAATCAGTTCTTCGCCGAGTTGAGCCATCTCCAGGGGTATGATCTTCCCGGGATAAGGTGCGGCAAAGGCGACCCTTTTTTTACCCTGGCTCTGGTTGGTGAAATGGGTTAGGAAAATCGATTCGCCCGTGAGGACACGTTTGCCAACATGCAGCAGTGAATCAAACAAGCCACCAATCGGCTTGGAGCCATCGCCCATTTTGGCCTCAAAGCTAATGCCGTCGTCCATGTAGTTCATGGCGCCAGCCTCGGCTATCACGGTTTCACCGGGGTCCAGTTCGATCTCGACGATCTGCGTGTCATCGCCGAACAGTTCGTAGTCTACTTCATGGCATCGCATGATTTATGCTCCCTCAGTTAAATTTAATGACCACTGTAGCTCGCAGATTATAGTATGGCTTATACCAAGACAAATTCCATTTGTGTGTCCTTTACGTGAATCAACATTATATCCGTCTCGATGAATCAAGCACTCGACAGCTATCCTGACTGCGCTATAAAAAATTGACTGCTATTGCTATTTTTTTCACGCCAGATGGTCGGGGTATTCGCACACCAGCTATTTCTATAGCTGCGCGTTGAATGACGACAATCCTATCCTCACGGTCGAATTGAGTTGTCATTCTTTTTGCACATCAGCTTCAACGAGTTTCCCGAACACCAGAGCTTGGTAGCGAAATTTCGTATTTCTAGCGGTATTTCGTAACAAAGTAAGTTCAGGCAAGAGAAACCGCATTGCTGTTTCAACTCAGATCAGATACATATAAAGAAGTAATAACAATTAGATAGATAGCAATTGACCTAGTTATATAAAGGTTGGCACACGCTTTGATATGTAGGGATATGCACCATCAGTCTTCGACCTCAGTGCATACAGCGTCCTTTATTCAATTAGCGGTGTCGGCCGAAATTCCATGAATATAAACCTATCAAAAATGAGCCAGTCTCTAACCCAGAGTTGCCCGTCACAGATTTTGCACAGCAGCTACTTTCCATTTTATTTTACGAACTTCGAGATTAGGTGCTAAACCCATGTGGCTCTTCTACGCATTTCTTGGCCCGCCTTTTTGGGCGTTAGTTCATATCCTGGATAGTCATTGTGTTGGCAATGTGTTTTATCGCCCTTGGATGGGGGTCATCACGAGCTCACTTGCTACGATGTTCATTCTATTGTTAGGGCTTTGTATTCTGCCTTTAGTTGAATGGCAATTTCCAGATTGGCACTATATCGCACTGGCCTTACTGGCTGGCGGGCTGATCCAGTTGGGACAAGGGTTTTATTTTCAGGCACTAGAAAAAACCGAAGCAGGCATCGTTGCAGCGTATGGTAATTTCACACCCACACTGATGCCGTTGGCCAGCTATTATTTGATGGGCGATGTCTTACAGCCGTGTTATTACCTTGCAATAGGCGTGTTGGTGTTAGCGTCTATTTGTTTTTGCCTAATAGATGTTTCTCGACAGGGCAATGGACATTCAATTGTGTTGATGTTGATGGCATCCACGGCTCAGATATCAGCCATACTGATCGAAAAATTCGTATTTTCACATATCACTTTTTTCATGGGGTTCGTGACTATCATTTTTGGTGTAGCGTTAAGCGGTGTGTTGCCGCTTGTGGTGGTGCCAAGTGTCCGCAAGGCATTTAGGTGTAACCTACCTAAAATCAAACCCTTGGCACCGCTTATTCTAGGTATCGAAATCGCCAATGTAATCGCTCTATACTTTAGCCAACGTGCAGTCGATTTAGGTTCACCTAGTTTGGCGGCGGCTATGGAAACTACTGTTCCGGGTTATACCTTTGTGCTGGGTATCCTGATGTTTTCCCTAAAACACCGGTACGGTAATGAAGCAGCATGCTATAGACTGCGTACCAAACTCGTTCTGGTTGGCATTATGACTGCGGGTATTATGCAAATAGTTTAATGGGGCAAGCCGTGCTTTAGGTTTAATAACCCCTAAATGGTCGCCGTCAATGACAAGAGTGCAATCAGTTACAACAGGCTTTGTTTGCCTATACACAGGCTAACTTTTATGACCGTGTCTGAAAATTTCTCTTAAGGCGGAGAAATTCTTACTATCATCTGTGATGAATCAATCCGCTTTCCCTCATAGGCAGCTGGTCATGTAAGGCCTGTTCTTAGGGCATCGAAGATTGTAACTAGCGACGCAAAGCAGCATTGCCAGATTGCAGACTTGTTCAGCGAATCATTAAACGCACCCGTGTTAAAAAAGTCACATAAAACATCGCGGCTATTTGTTTAAATGGAGTCTAACATTTAGATTGTTCCATTTAAACAGGGGAAACACCATGACTGCGCCAGTAGAATTCGCATTAGCCCTTAGCAACTCTTTCCCGTCCGGTACGGGAAGTTTTAACTACAACGGTTCGTTCAAAATCGTGGTGCAAAACCTCGCATACGACAAACATGTCTCGATCTGGGCTCAGTTACCGATCGCGAATACGCGGTAGTCAAAGCGAGTTGTCCTGGAGGATGGCATCACGGAGGCTATTGTGCGATGACTGTGAGACAAGTAGTTGGGAGCGATGCTGACAATCGGCAGTTCCCTTATCCCGTCATCGAATCAAATCCAATGAGACTACTTTATGACGTGGCGCCAGCATAACCAATTTCAGGGGTCAGGTCTTATAATCAAGCATCGCCATGTTAGCCTGGGCTATGGTTGAAAAGGCTGGTTCCTTGAAGCTTTTCTAAGAATTGATCGGGTTGACAATCATAAAATTATTGAGACCAGATAAGTTTACATGGTAGAACCATCTAATGAATCTAACAATTGCTGAGGCGATATGAACAGTTATTCCGGGATAGCCAAAAAACCTGAGCGCACGAATTATTTCAATGGTCAATTATTAACACTAGCGGACCTCGAAAGAGATCAGCAATATTTGCGTGATCGACTTCGCCGCCACAACAGACTCGCACACGGTTGGGGCGTAATACACGGGCTACACGTTGGAATTGAAGGCGGCGATATTTTAGTGGCACCCGGTTTTGCGATCGACTGCGAGGGCAATGAACTTGAAGTAGTCGAGCAACAACGAATAGCCATCGGTACCTTGGCCACATCGTTTTATGTAGGCATCAAATTTCTGGAAATACCTTCCACGCCCGTACAAGGGCCTAACGGGTTGGTCAACGCAACTATTATCGAAACAGCCGAAATCGAGCTTTCAACGGAAAATGCATGTTTGGGCCATAAGAAACTTGGGCCCGGAACGCCTGGTTGTGGGCAAAGCCACGCTGTCGTTTTGGCAAACGTGAAACCTCGTCAAGGGGATTGGCAAATCAAGCAAGCTAAAAATAGTGCCTGACCTAATGGATAGGTGCGGTAATTTCCCCTAAACTGCCTAATACTGTTCCAAAATAATTCGCCACAGTCCAACCCAAAATCCGCAACGGGCTTTTTCGAACTTCGGCGTTTGGTCGGTTCAGTCACCAAAAATTTCTTAGGATTGTTCAGCTCAGCGGCTAGCTCGGCATTGACCGACTGAAAAGTTTCCGGATAGGATCGGCTGGAGATCGACCAAGTTAGGTGAACTGAAAAACTGTTTGCGGTTCTTCGACTTACTGGTTCGAATTGGGGGACACTCTGTTACAGTGTCTAATCTTCAACCGACGCTGGAAACTAGCCAATTGAGAGACAAAAATCCTCTACCATGAGAAACGATATCAACGCCCACACATGTGTTTATTGGTTATGGCAATGCTATTCTTGTTACCTGACTGGCTCATCCAATTAGTGGTTTTACTCATCAAATCAATTTCATAAAGATAGTTTGGGCTTAATTTGCTAACCTCGTGAGCCGATTTAAAAGAGCTTTGCTTTCTGTCTATGCTTAACATGTAAACTCCCCGTGTATACAGTTGATTGGTGTTAACCGGCAATGTTAATTGCGGATTAGATATCTCAGCTACAGCAAGGAAAATGCCATGCCTGCAATACATTGATTGCAAAGTCAGTACGGACTTTAGATTCAGGGCTTTGGCGCAAGAAACTGACATTTGCGTCAGTAAACTGTCAATTCTCGACGGAATGATTGTTTTCAGACTGCCATTTTACTCAGGCTGTCATCGCTGATGAAGGAGTTAGATGCTTTGTGTGATGTTGGCGATCAACAAACAAAAAAGCGATACGGGAATTCACTCAATGAGGTCTTTTTGTCACATTGATGTCATAGGGCATTTGTAAGCTAAAGCTTCAAAAAATGAAAATATGAGTCAGGAAAATGAGTGAACTTTTCTACAAGAAACCGACAGAGCTTTTGGAGATTGAACGGGTGATAAACGATTTGACGGAGGATCGAACCCATCCGCTAAATAATAACAGACATCCCTACCATCGAGATTGTGTTCAGGCATTTAACGATTTGATGGCATATGCTGACAGTATTCGCCAACACACCGGATTTCTTACCAGAACATTCTGAGAACACCCGCCGAACATTGACTTTGTCAGATTGAATATAAGTTTGCCGCCTTACGCATCCTGGATTTGGCTATCATCGCGTTGAAGTCTGGGGTGTGACAACTAAACTCACCCAGTTAGGCTTGTCCATTATGGCCAAACATTCAACGTCACTGGAACACCTCCCCGGGGGATCGCAAAAAGTCTCGGTATTACGCTGCTCTGCTGGCAAACAAGACAACGTTACGGGTGTCCGAGTGAGTCCATTCTTTAAAGTCGATGGGCAATTCTAGCAATGGGCCCGTCATGCAAGACTTCAACGATCCATCTATGGCAACGTACAGCCGTTTATTGTGCTTATATGATTTGAATTGGTGATCTGAGTATGCGGGTTTAGTGTCCATTACTACCGTGTAGGGGAATTGTAGGAACCTTTAACTTATAGAGTGTTTCTTAAAGTTGTCTTAAGAAACATTCTAGTTATTAAACGGTTATGTCATCTATCAAGAAATAGCTTTTATAAAATGCGGTAACCAGTGACGGGGCGGAATACTAGCTACTCAAACGGCTCTATCGAATTTGCTGACAAAACTGACTTGGAAGTTTTGCTGGGTGATGCCGGATGCAATATGTTTGCTATGGCGAATGTATGAATCGTAAATGCCTTGACCATCGTGAGATTGCATATTGCGGTAGCCGTCGTAACCCTTCGGCGCCAAGAAGGCGTGATTAATCTGTTGTGTCAGGGTCATATGTTTTTTTAGGGACATGTTGGTTTTCTGATGATTTAAAGCCCATGACATTACATCTTTATTGTCCTGAAATCTGTGATCTAGTATTCGTAATGGTGGTCGTCGAGATCGATTCGTGCTGATGGTTGCGGGTTTCAGCTGCTTGCCAAAGTGACGAAGGAAGTGTCACATTTTCGTAACATAATAGTCGTACGCGCGTTTGAAGTCGGGGTCAATGATTACATTACGAAACCGTTTTCGCCCCGAGATTTGATCGTCCGAATTAACTCGGCCATCAATGTATGATGTGGTTACACTTTGCTGGACACACTTTTACAATGTTTAAAAAGAAGTGTGAATCCTATGAGCCGAGAAAAACCCAATACCTATACTGCCGAATTCAGAGCCTCAGCCGTTAAACTGGTGAATGAATCAGAGCAATCTGTTGCCCAGGTCGCCCTTGATCTTGGCATCAACGTGAATACCCTGCATACCTGGATTGGCAAATACAGTCGTCGCCAATCGCCTGATAATCCGACAAGAACTGATGATCATCTTTACGACGAACTCAAGCGTCTCCAGAAAGAGGTCGCTCGCCTGACGGAGGAGCGGGATCTACTAAAAAAGGTCGCCGCGTATTTATGCCCTGCGGGTACTTTGCCAAGGAGCAACGGTCGACTGCATGGATGCAGGAGGTAGGGCAACGCAGGAGCGGTTGCCGAGAAGTACGCCTGGATCAAGCAACATTCGCCGGAATTCACCGTGCTTTCGATGTGTCGGCTTTTACAAGTCTCCCCAAGCGCTTACTATGCCTGGTTGCATCGCGCACCGTCATCACGGGAGCGAGAAGATGCCCAACTCAGCGGTATGGTGCAAACGACATTCGAAAAAAGCCGTCACACTTACGGCACCCGTCGACTCAAAATGGCGTTGTCCCATCAAGGTCAAGCGGTGGGTCGACGCCGGATTGGACGATTGATGAAAGAAGCAGGCTTAGTCTGTAAAACCAAGCGTCGATTTAAAGTCACCACCGATTCCAATCATGATCTACCGATTGCCTCCAATCATCTGAAACGGCAGTTTGCCGTTGATCAAGCAAACCGGGTCTATGTGGGGGACATTACCTATATCTCTACTCAAGAAGGCTGGTTGTATTTGGCGGTGGTCATCGACTTGTTTTCCCGTCAGATCGTTGGCTGGTCAATGGCCGAGCATATGAAAACCCAGTTGGTTAATGACGCACTTCTAATGGCTATTTGGAAACGTAAACCCAGCAAAGGTTTGTTATGGCATACCGACCGGGGCAGCCAATATGCCTCAGAAAGCCATCGGGCTTTGCTCAAACAACACGGCATTCAACAAAGTATGAGCCGAAAAGGCAACTGTTGGGACAACGCCGTATCGGAAAGCTTTTTTCATACCCTGAAAACCGAGTTGATTCACCAGCAAACCTTCCAAACCCGAGCCCAAGCTAAACAAACGATTTTTGAATATATCGAAGTGTTTTATAACCGAGAGCGGCTTCATTCCGCCAGCGGCTATCTGTCTCCGGTTAATTACGAATTGCGGCATCAAGCCGCTTAACTATGTGTCCGGTTTAGTGTTGACACATCAAGTTAGGGGTTAGGGGGAGCTCGTTTGTTCCAGAATTTATGCATTAAAGCCCTTCGGACTAAGAACCGATGTGCGATAGCGCACCGACTTAGGCTTATGGAAGCGTTATTTTTAAACCTTTAGAAGATCACTTAGCGGCCAGCAAGTATAAGTAATCAATTTATTTTGGATTAAACGCTTGTGAATGTACTCTCTGCAAACCTTAAGCATTATGCAGGTTAAGGAATGGCAAAATGTAATTCTCTGCCGTCAATTTAACTCAAAGTGAGCTGAAACATGGTTAAAACCAACCCGGCCAGTTTAGGCTCCAATGCGTTGACGGTTGTTAGTGCCGCCAAGCAAACACCCAAAATCCTAAATACCAGCAAGCCAGGTATTGATTCGGATAGTACACCGCCTATTATTGCCATAGGCACATCAGCGGGCGGCTTGGAGGCCTTGGAACAGTTTTTTACTCATGTTCCGCCTGACTGCGGCGTGGCGTTTGTGGTGATTCAACATCTCGACCCCAATCATCAGGGCATGCTGCCGGAATTGCTGCAGCGTGTGACGCCGTTGAACGTGACCCAAGCCGGTGAGCGCATGAAAATTGCGCCGAACTGGGTGTATGTGATTCCCCCCAACAAAGACTTGTCCATCCTGCACGGCAAGCTGCATTTGCTTGAACCGGTGGCACCCAAAGGTTTGCGTTTGCCGATCGATTCGTTCTTTCGGGCCTTGGCCGACGATCAGCATGAACGCGCGACTGGCGTTATCCTATCGGGTATGGGTTCGGATGGCACCTTGGGCTTGCGTGCCATCAAGGAAAATGCCGGTTTGGCCGTGGTGCAAACGCCGGAGTCCGCGCAATTCGATTCGATGCCGAGTAGTGCGATTAACGCCGGTGTGGCGGACATTGTGGAGACTCCTCCGGAGCTGTGGGGAAAAATCCTGGCCTATCTGCAGCACCGCCCGCGCGGATTGCATGCCGTGCCGGACATTGTCCTGGAGTTAAAAAACCAAAGTGCGTTGGAGCAAATCGTCATCCTATTGCGCGAGCGCACCGGCAACGATTTTTTGCTATACAAAAAAAACACCATTTATCGGCGTATCGAGCGGCGCATGGGGCTGCACCAGATCGACTCTATAGCTAAATATGTGCGCTATTTGCGGGAGAATCAGCAAGAACTGGATTTGCTGTTCAAGGAGCTGTTGATCGGCGTGACCAGTTTTTTTCGCGATCCGGTGGTATGGGAGACTTTGAAGACCGAGGCCATGCCCACGCTGTTCGTGCAGTATCCGGCCGGTAAGGCCTTTCGGGCCTGGGTGGCCGCCTGCTCAACCGGCGAGGAAGCCTATTCACTGGCTATTATTTTCAAGGAAGCGTTGGCGGCCAGCCAAACGCCGCAGCCGTTTAAGCTGCAAATTTTTGCCACCGATCTTGATCAAGACGGGATAGACAAAGCCCGGCAAGGGCTTTATCCGGCTAATATCGCCGAAGATATGTCAGCAGAACGCCTAAACAAATTTTTCAGCAAAACCGATGGCGGCTATCGAATTAATAAGGAAATTCGCGAGATGGTGATCTTTGCGTCGCATAACGTAATCATGGATCCGCCGTTTACCAAGCTGGATCTGCTGTGCTGTCGTAATCTATTGATTTACTTAAGCCAGGAATTGCAGAAAAAATTGATTTTGTTGTTCCATTACACGCTGGCCAATCAGGGGGTTCTGTTGCTAGGCAATGCCGAAACCACGGGCAATACCGGGCATTTATTCAGTGTCATCGACAACAAATCGCGACTTTACCGGCGGATCGGCACGCCTTTTCCTCTGGATGTGGATTTTCCTACCAAGTTTTTTCCAATAGCACCCATGACCAACGACACCGACAAAACCCCATCCATTGCCAACCTGCAAACCTTGGCGGATCAATTGTTGCTGCAACATTTCTCGCCGGCGGCGGTATTGGTTAATGCCGGCGGCGATATCCTTTATATCAGCGGCCGCACCGGGAAATACCTGGAACCTGCGGCTGGCAAGGCCAACTGGAATATTCACGCCATGGCCCGCGAAGGTTTACGGCACGAATTGATCGGTGCACTAAAGAAAGCCCGCAGTCAAGTTGAAGCCGTGCACGTGGCCGGGCTCAGCGTCGGCACCAACGGGGGTAGCCAAATAGTGAATCTGACGGTTCAAGCTATCACTAAACCGGAGGCCTTAAACGGCATGTTGATTGTGGTGTTTACCGATGTCGCAGCGCCGGCTAGTGGCAGCGCGATACGTAAAACACCGAGCGCTACCCAGAAAGCGTTGCAAAATGAACTGCAACAAGCCCGCGAAGATTTACAAACCTTGCGCGAAGAAATGCAGACCTCGCAAGAAGAGTTGAAATCCGCCAACGAAGAGCTGCAATCGACCAACGAAGAGTTGCAGTCCACCAATGAGGAGTTAACTACCTCCAAGGAAGAAATGCAGTCCTTAAACGAGGAACTGCAAACCGTGAATGCCGAGTTGCAGGTCAAAGTGGACGACCTGTCGCGGGTCAGCAACGATATGAACAATCTACTGAATAGCATGGAAATTGCCACGGTGTTTTTGGATAACACCCTGAACATCCGCCGTTTTACCAGCCACATCAGCCATTTGTTCAAAGTGATCGCCGCCGATGTCGGCCGGCCGTTATCGGATATTGTCACCGATTTGGATTATCCAGACCTACAACAAGACGCCCAAGCGGTGCTGCGAACCCTGGTGTTTGTGGAAAAACAGATCAGAGCCCGCGACGAGCGCTGGTTTAAAGTGCGCATCATGCCATACCGCACTCAAGATAATTTAATCGACGGTGTGGTGATTACCTTCATCGACATCTCCGAAACTAAAAAGCTGGAAGCCGAATTAAGGAACAGCGATGAAAAAACGCCATGATGGCAGCAGTAATAACAGCGGGGAATTACGTCAGCGCGCGGAACGGCAATTAGCAGAAACAGCACCGAAAAGCGCCAGCGAATCGCAACATAGGTTGATGCATGAATTGCAAGTGCATCAAATCGAACTACAGATGCAAAACGAGGCTTTACAAGAAGCCCGTACCAGCGCGGAACAAGCCTTGTTACGCTATGCCGAACTGTTCGATTTCGCTCCGGTTGCGTACTTTACACTGGCAAAGGACGGCAGCGTCCAGCAGACCAATTTCAACGGCGAGCGGATGTTGGGTATCGAGCGCTACAAAATAACCGGGCGACACTTTGCCAATATCGTGGCAAGCGAATATCGACCGGTTTTCAGGGATTTTCTGGAAAAGGTGTTTGCCAATCCAGGCTCGCAGCATTGCGAAATTGTGCTGGAACCTGGCGGTCATCCTCGCTGGGTGACGGTCGAGGCCATAGCAGATAGCCACCGCCAAACCTGTCTGGCCGCCATGGTCGATATAAGCGAGCGCAAAAGTAACGAGCGAGAATTGCAATTGGCGGCGACTGTTTATCTGGCTATCGAAGAGGCCATTCTAGTAGCCGACACCCACCATAAAATCATTGCCGTCAATCCGGCATTTACCAAACTCACCGGTTATTCCTCCGCCGAAGCCATTGGTCAAAACACCTCTTTACTGAAATCCAGCCGCCATGATGAGGCTTTTTTTACCGAGATGTGGAAGCAATTGAATAGTACCGGCCAATGGCTAGGCGAGATTTGGAACCAACGAAAAAACGGCTCGGAATATCTGGCGCGCTTATCCATCAGTACCGTTTACGGGGACAATGGCCGGGTGATTCGCCGCGTGGCGATGGCGTCGGACATCACCGAACAACGCCGCGCCGAAGCATTGATTCATCAACAAGCTAATATCGATCCGCTGACCGGTCTGCCGAACCGGCGCATGTTTCTGGACCACTTGCAGCGGGCGATCAACAAATCCCACCGCGAGCATCAAAAGCTGGCTTTAATGTTCATGGATCTGGATCATTTCAAGGACATCAACGATACCTTGGGCCACGATGTCGGGGATAGATTGCTCAAGGAAACCACGCAGCGCCTGACGAGTTGTATTCGCGACACCGACACGCTGGCCCGGCCGGGTGGCGATGAATTTACGTTGATAATGAGCGAACTGCACGAAATCAACAGCATCGACCGGGTGGCGCAGGCGATGTTGCGCACCATGACGGCACCATTTCAACTCAATAACGAACGTTGCTATGTCTCGGTCAGTATTGGCATTGCCTTATACCCTGATGATGCTGATACGATGGAAGACTTGCTGAAGAAAGCCGATCAGGCTATGTATGCCGCCAAAGACTTGGGCCGTAGCCGCTTTTGCTATTTCACGCCGGCCATGCAGGAAGCCGCCGAGATTCGATTACGGTTAACCAACGATCTTCGACACGCCTTGACCGATAATCAAATCTGGGTGGCCTATCAACCGATTGTGGATTTGGCGACGGGCGAAATCAAAAAAGCCGAGGCGCTGGTGCGATGGCAGCATCCCACGCGGGGTTTGGTGAGTCCCGCCGAGTTTATTCCGATAGCGGAAGACAGCGGTTTGATCGCCGAGATAGGCTCCTGGGTGTTCCATCAGGTAGCCAACCAGGTGGCCAAGTGGCGCGTTAATCACCATTCCATGTTTCAGATCAGTATCAATAAATCCCCGGCGCAATTTCATAATAACAGCGACAAAATGGCAGATTGGTTTGAACACTTAAACCGATTGGGCTTGCCGGGCGGCTGTATTGCCGTGGAAATCACCGAGGGACTATTGTTGGATAATTCCAGCGTGGTATCCGATAAATTGTTGGCGTTTAAAGATGCCGGCATGCAAACGTCTTTGGATGATTTCGGCACTGGCTATTCCTCGCTATCTTATTTAAAAAAATACCACATCGATTTTTTAAAGATCGACCAGGCCTTTGTCTCCAATCTGGTCGCCAACTCCACCGACATGGCGCTCTGCGAAGCCATTATCGCAATGGCGCACGTCTTGGGAATGAAAGTGATTGCTGAAGGAGTGGAAACGGTAGAACAACGCGACTTGCTGATTAAGGCCGGCTGCGATTATGGGCAAGGCTATTTGTTCTCGAAACCGGTGACCGCCGAGGAGTTCGAGAAGCTATTTCCGGTTGAAAAGACTGAATCTGTGGCAAGCAGTTAGTTAGCGGCTTTCCGTAAAACCAAGGAAGGCTAAACCCAATTTCTGCCCTGTCGCCATATATCACAATCTAGTCAAGTGATTGCCTCGTAGATCTACATTGCAACGGCAACACTCAATACTCAATGTTCGGCAGCGTACAGACTGCTCCCGGTTCTGTCCCTAGAATCGCAACTAGCTTCCAAACAGCCGGGTTTTCCATCTCCATGCGGATTTTTGCTAACGCATGCAGTGCCGCCTGACTCGGCACGTTTTCCGTAAATCACCCATTCCCAAGGAACAAGCCATGAAAATCAGATCCGATTATCCCTATAGACTCTTCAGTAACAAGTTGTTCGCGATGGCCTGTTTGTCTGCCGTGTTAGGACTTGCCGCTTGCCAGCCGGAAGGTCAGGCGGAAAAAGCGGGAAAAAAAGTCGATAAGGCCGTGGAAAACGCCGGACAAAAAATCGAACAAAGCGCTGAAAAAGCCGGGCAGAAAATTGAAGCGGCAAAAGAGTCGGTAGCGCAGCAAGCGGGAAAAGCCGAAGCATCCATCGATAAGGCAGCAGAAACGTCCAACGACTCATTGGAAAAAGCCGGCAAACAGATCGATCAAGCCATCAATCATTCCGAACACCGCCTTGAAGCGGCCAAGGATGCGGTGGTGGATAGCACTAAAGCAACCGGCGAATACCTGGACGACTCGGTGATTACCGCCAAAGTTAAGACAGCCTTGCTAAACGATGACTTCCTGAAACTGGCGCCGATTGACGTAACGACTGTAAACGGTGTGGTCACCTTGCGCGGCACGGTGGATTCTGAGCAATTGGTAGGCAGAGCGCTTGGCCTGGTTAACGGTCAGGAACATGTGAAGTCGGTACAAAACGAATTATTGGTTAAAACCAGCGTGCCGAGTAAACAATGAGACATTATTCATTAACCAGCTTAGCGGGCATTTTGTTGCTGTCGGCTCCTATGGCGCAGGCTACGCCCGCCGATGATGCCTATATCGCCGGTTATGCTGCTGCCGCTTTGAAGCACAGTATAAAACTCGATATGCCGGCATTGACGGTAAAAGACGGTGTGATTACCTTGCCTGCCGCAGGGATGTCCGGTGCGGAACGCGCTCAGGCCTGTAAGGTCTTGGCGGAAATTCCCGGTGTGAATGCCGTGAAAATAGCCGAAACCACCGAGGTACATGCCAAGGAGGCCGCTTCGCTAGCTGCTGATCCGACAACGTTGACCACGGCCGAGAGCCTCGTGTTGCCGACAGGACTATTGCCGACCGGGCATTTGTTTAAAGGGCTATTAGCCGATCCGCGTTGGGCGCATTTTTCCGCGACTTATCGCAATTACCAGAGCAATAATTTCGACGGTCGCGATATAGCTTCGGTAAGCTTTGGCGAAACCATACCGTTTTATCGGGCCAATATCGGTAATTCCACGGCGCAATGGGAAGCCGGCTTGCAGGCTGGTGTGTTCAGCGACTTCAACCTGGACGCCTCGTCAGCCGACCTTGTCAATACCGATTTTATTGCCTCTATCTATTCCAGCGTGCGTGCCGGGCAATTTTCCGCATTTGGCCGCGTTTATCATCAAAGTTCGCATTTGGGCGACGAGTTTTTGCTGCGCAAAGTCAATACCACATTCGAGCGGGTCAACCTCAGTTATGAGGGCGTGGATTTAAAACTATCTTACGAATTGCCCTATGGCGTGCGTATCTACGGTGGCGGCGGCGGTCTGTTTGATAGAGAACCGTCTGCTCTGAAAAAATGGTCGGCACAATACGGTATCGAATTTAGAAGCCCATGGCGTCTGGATTTTGCATCGATGCGTCCGATTATTGCCGCCGACATCAAGAACTACGACCAAAACAACTGGAGCGCCGATATATCGGCCAGAGCCGGGGTCGAATTCGACAATTCCAAAGTACTGGGACGCAAACTGCAAATTCTGGTCGAATATTTCAACGGCTATTCGCCCAGCGGCCAGTTTTACAAAGACAAAGTGGAATACGTCGGCTTGGGAGCGCATTACCATTTTTAGATTGCCTATGTTAGCAGACAAAGCGAATTGCTATCGGTGTGCTTTTTTCGGCGGAACAAGAGGGCGGCTATCCGCCGGTACCGCATAGCGACGCCCTACTGCTGGAGTCCAAGATTCTGGCTGTCGCGGATATAGTCGAAGCGATGGGCCTCGCATCGGCCGTATCTTGCAGCCTTGGGCATTGAAGCGGCTCTAACGGAAATTACCAGGCAACGCGGGATTAGTTTAGACTAGCAAGTGGTCGATACTTGTCTGCGGGTTTTTCAGGTGCATGGATACATAATAGAAGATTAGGCATTCATGCACCTGAAACGGTTTACCTAGGCCATTACTGCAACCAATAGGCTGTCCAACGTGCGCATGTGTCTTTGCTGAGCAGGCAGCAGTTTGGTTTCGATCAAAGAGCGAATGTCCGATGGCAGTTCATGATCCTGCAACACTTTTTCATATTCCTCTAAGCCGGTTAATTCGCCCTCGCGCAAGGCCTTTAGCGCAGCTTGTTTACCCAACAACATGGCGCTGGCCATGAATATTTTTGCCCAAGCCCCCCAAGCTCCGGAATCTTGAACGGCTATATCGCCCAATTGTTGAATTTTGCCCTGCAAACTGAAAACGGCGGCCTTATGTTCCTCAAAAGAAGACATTAAAACGTCCATTTCTCCCAGAGCAGTTTCTTTCCTGAATCTATTCAGTGCCTGTTGATAGGTTGCCACTGCGGACAATTCATTTTGTAGCAATGATTGGATGTGAGACATAAGAAAACTCCCAGCTGATTGATTATGGGGTGACTAGCGACTAGTAGATCAGTTGATTGCACACGATAACGACTGTACAAATAAAATGGAAATCTATCAGTTCGCTAACACACACAGCTCTACTGTTTGAAATGCTGTTTCTCTGCAATTGTTTATGGGCGGTGAGATTTTCTCCGAAACGTCTTGCGTGGGCAGTATCGCCAAACATAGACCCCCATTTTTATAGCTTTCATGAAAATTAATATGTGCGCCAGCGAACCGACTTAATTAATGGGTAGGGAGTAAACTTAAGCTGTATCGGAATATTAATTTATTAGGCGAGGGTATGAATTAATGGCAGGTGTATTTTTTTTAATTGCTGCCATGGATTTCGGGTGAATTTCAAAACATTTTAAATGCACGCCTTAATTATCAAGGCTTCAAAGCTAAATAGGTATTATCTCGAAGGCTATTTTTTATACCAAAAAATACTTATATTTATTAATCAAAGTGAATCAATATGAAAACCAATAACACGATCAGCAATACATCTGACAATATCAGTCAATTTTCTAAAGTTATCCGGATAGCGGGTGTGCTGGCTATCGGCCTGAGTGCAATTATGCAGCCGGTGAATGCCGAGAACTCGCAGATAAAACCCGCTAAAAAATCACCTGACGGTAAGGGTAATTTGCCCACGTTTGCTCAAGCCGATATTAATGGCGATCACGTCGTTACTAAAAGCGAGTTACAGAATTTTCCTTATTTATTACAAACCTTCGACAAAGTCGATGCCGGTAACGATGGCAAGCTTGAACAGCACGAATATCAAAATCTGAAAATGGAAACCAAACGCGAAGGCGAAGTTAAGTAAGTTGATATAAGTCCAATCCCAGGAGACGTTAGTCTCCCCGGATCGGCGCTAATGCTTATAACGGCAAGGATGCATTGCCTTGCAAAGCGTCTTTTAGGACACGGCTTTATGCAGGCTAACAAACTCTTCGGCAGCAGTAGGGTGGATGCCGAGAGTCGAATCGAACAAGGCTTTGGTCGCGCCGGCACGCATCGCTACAGCCATGCCTTGAATAATTTCCGGCGCATCGGCGCCTATCATATGCAGCCCAATCACCTTGTCCGTATGGCGCTCCACGATCATTTTCATCAGGGTATTTTCGTCTTTACCCGACAGCATATTTTTGATGGGTTTGAATTCGGTTTTATAAATATCGATGTCCGAATATTTTTGCCGCGCCTGCGCTTCAGTTAAACCGACGCTGGCGATATTGGGCTGGCAAAACACGGCGGTGGGAATGTTATCGTAATCCACCGGTCGGGACTGCTTGGCAAATAAATTACTCACTAGCGCCTCGCCTTCGGCTATCGCTACCGGGGTCAGGTTCACTCGGTCGGTGACATCACCCAGCGCATAGATGGACGGCACATTGGTTTGATAGTGGCTATCGACTATGATCGCGCCTTTGTCGTCCAGGGCTACGCCCAATTGTTCCAGGCCGAATCCGCGCGAATTCGGCGTTCTGCCGGTGGCGTACATCACCAAGTCTGTCGTCATGGTATTGCCATCCAGCAAGCTGACGCTAAAGGCATTGCCATCAGCAGCAATAGCTTGGACGTCGCAATTGAATAGAATCTTGATACCTTGTTTGCGCATCGCAGCGGCCAAAAAATCGCGAATATCTTCGTCAAATCCCTCCAGCAGTTTTTCTCCCCGATGACAAACAGTCGTATCGACACCCAGCCCGTTTAGAATGCTGGCAAATTCGACCGCGATGTAACCGCCGCCGACAATTACGATGCGCTCAGGCAACTTATCCAGGGAAAATAGTTCATTAGAGGTAACGATGTGTTGCTTGCCGGCTATATCCGGCACAAACGGCCAGCCGCCGGTGGCCAGCAAAATGCGTCTTGCCGTACATTGTCTGCCGGCGACCGCTACGGTATGGGCATCGAGCAATTGTGCTTTGCCAGTAAAAATGGTCACGCGGGATTGTTGCAAGTGGTGTTGATAGACCGCTTGCAGACGCTCGATTTCCCGGTTTTTGTTGGCGATCAAACTGGGCCAATCTAAGGAGGCATTGTCCAGCGTCCAACCGAAGCCGGCAGCGGCGGCAAAGTCGTCTTTAAATTGCGAGGCGTAGACCAACAGTTTTTTCGGTACGCAGCCCAGGTTGACGCAGGTGCCGCCGAAATGGCGGACTTCCGCTATCGCAACCCTGGCACCCTGATTGGCTGCGGCATTGGCGGCGCGCACGCCGCCGGAGCCGGCGCCCACCACGAATAGATCGTAGTCATACGTAGTCATAGGAATAGGCTCATTTCTGTTGCTGCAGATAAGCCAGCATGGTGTCCACATCGCTCACCGTAAAGGGATCATCTGGACAATTGTCGGTTTGACCAGGTTCGCCAAAAATTTTTAGAATCTTTTTGTCCTCGACCAACATCGAGTAACGCCAGGAGCGGCTGCCGAAACCTACATTGTGTTTTTTCACCAGCATACCCATTGCTTCGGTAAATTCGCCGTTACCGTCGGGTAGCATTTTGACGTTGGCGATTTTTAGATGCTGGCCCCATTGGTACATCACAAAGGCATCGTTGACGCTCAGGCAGTAGACCTCATCAATGCCATGAGCGATCAGTTCCTGGTATTTTGCGTCAAAGCCGGGCAGATGCTTGTTCGAGCAAGTGGGCGTGTATGCCCCGGGTAGCGCCAGTATCACTATGGATTTACCTTTGAAAATCTCATCGGTGCTGACATCCTGCCAACGAAATGGATTTTCTCCGGGGACACTTTCATCGCGAACACGGGTTTTAAAGATTACATCTGGAATAGTGGTAAGCATGGTGTGGGACTCCTTGGAACTTTAACATTGGCATCGAGATAAACGATGCCAATGTGTGCTGAAATAAACGTATCGTTTGGGCTGGTGAAGCTTACTAAGCGGTTATCGAGCCCATCATTTGATTTAAGATGTCGATATGGGCGTGTTGCGCGGGGAGCAGCTTGAGTAGGATCAAGCTACGGATATTGGAACCGAGTTTCTTATCCAAGAGAGCTTTTTCATAGTCGCCCAGACCGCTCTTTTCGCCTTCCTGTAATACTTTTAGCGCGGCTTGTTTACCGAAGACATTGGCGCCGCCTTGAATCAAGTTGGCCCAAGAACCCCATACACCGGAGTCCTTGGCCGGCGTACCGCCAAACTCGCGAATTTGAGTCTGCAAACTGGAAACGGCTGCTTTATGCGCTTCGTAAATCGGCAGCAGTAACTCCGATTCACCGAGTGAAACCTCTTCCCGAAGTTTTTTTAATACCTGACTGTAGGTCTCAGTGGCTGAGAGTTCGTCAATCAGTAAACTGTCTATCATTTCGATGCTCTGCATAATAAAAAATCCTGTGTATTGGTTGTGGGGGGCTATGGCGAAGAGCATCAAACGATGACCGATACTTCTTCCGATGAAGAAATATCCTCTGCCTCAGCCTGTTGGAAAATGGTGTTAGCGGTATCCCGGTTCTCCACGGTTGCCGTATTGACGGCGATCAGCGTGCTTCCGGCTTTGATTTTTTCTTGGTAGTGCTCGGCGTGATGTATTGGGATGCCTACACCGACTAAGGCCGCAATTAAATCGTTAACTTGGTCTGTTTGAGGTATGCGACTTAATTCCACCATAATCGGTCCCGCGGCAATGAAACGACCGACGCCCGGAATGTCCAGGCTATCGATGCCGCTGAGCCATTCCAGATCACGGTTGTGTTCCTCGGTACTATCGGTATTTTCGTAGGAAGTTTGTTGAAGATCGGGGAGGGAGGAATTCTCTGGAAATACCAACGATATTTCATTGTTAGAAAACCCCGCCGTTTTAAGATTGTTAACGATAGCGGCTGTCTGACCGATGTCTTGGCAGATGCAAAAAACAGGTTTATACATAATAGTCTCTTCGATCTGAATAACAGCTAATTTGTAGCTGCTATCTGGATGAATATTTACGGCGATTTCATTAACAATATTGGACTTCTCTCAGGAATCTTATAGCTATTAATGATTTATTTATCGATCACTAAGATATTGAATATTTATTAGTCAATATCTTTTATTGGGACTTGAAGATACAGTTAAATTATATTTGAGTCGGTACGCTGTCACACACTCGCGGTAAATAAAAATAGAGAACTAGTAAAACGCCATAACTCATTATTGGGAGTATTTTTACCGGTATCAATTATTGACAATTTAGGATTTTAAAAAAGCAAGCAGGTCGTTATTAAGTTGGTCTTTATGTGGGTTGGCTATCTGTGGTTTTAGGCAATAGAAAAGCTTGTGCTTAGCTCCGCAGAAGACTGGATGCAGGCTGGCGCGGCAGTTGATTTTGCCGAGTAAGGCTCTATTGGCGGCGTGGTTGTCTGACCAAGCGGCAGGAGTATGGGGAGTGTCCTTAATGCACGGCGCACAGGCTGACAGTACCGTCGCAATCACCACCGCCGATAATACAAATCTAGGTCGTATCACGGCGGAGGAGCCGTTTAATGTTGAGTGCTAAGCATTTGCCGGCAACTGTCGGCGCATTGTTGGCAGGCCACAACACAATCCTTCATACCGCCGATTTCATCGCATTCCGCCGCGCAGGCTTCGCATATTTCCGCACAAAGTGCGTGGAGGTGATGCAAAAAATGCGAGCCGGTCAGTTGAAAATTGGCCGACGTCTGGCAAATCTCGGCGCAGTTCAGCATCAGGCGTAAATGTTTGGCTTTGATGTGCTTGCCGCCGGTTTCCAGGCAATGGTTCATTGCGGTTTGTAAACAAATCTGGTGGCAAAGGCTGCATGCCGCTATGCAAGCTTGCGTGGCATGTTCTGATTGGGATGTTTGATGCATGGAATTCTCCGTTAAGTGGGGGAGTCAATTCGTCCTAGAATCAAATGCTGACGCGGAAAGTACTAGTTTTGCGCCTAGCAGTCAGACTGTTCTGTTCAAATGCGTAACGATCTTTCAAGTAAGAGCGGCTAGCCGGCCAACGTTAACTCCAAAGGGGGAGGCGATATGTCGACCGACTAGCTGCTTTGTCTTATTTGCCTTCCTTAATATCCTGCTTGATATCGCCATAGCCTTTCTGGGCTTTGCCGAGATTTTTTTGGACATTACCTTCTACTTGCATGCCTTTGTCGTCGATGATCTTGCCGGTCGCTTCCTTGACCTTGCCTTTGGTTTCTTCGACTCGGCCTTCTACCTGATCTTTGTTAATCGGGGCTTCATGGTCTGCGGCGAAGGCGCCAAACGAGCACAAAGCAGTGAGGACGCCGGCCGATAATATATAGCGTTCGGTTTGGGTAAATTTCATGAGCTTGCCTTTGGTCAGTTGGGTGTGCAGGTAACGGGTGTTATTCGTCGTCCACAGCATTTTTGATATCGTCCTTGACATCGCCAAAGCCTGACTGAACTTTACCGACGTGCTTCTGCACCTTTCCTTCCAATTCCAACTCGTCGTCGTTCGTTAGTTTACCGGCGACTTCTTTGATTTTGCCTTTGGTCTCTTCGACACGGCCTTTTACTTGATCTCTGTTCATGATGACTCCTGGTGGTGTTTTAATTTTATTGAAGCGAATGAGCGTTTTTTTAGGGCTCGGGACCAACCATACTCGTGACCTTGAACGGAGTCGGTGCGTCAACGCACATTGATGCAGCGGACGGTGATGACGGCAAGTTGTTATGGCTCGGATGTTGGTACGCTAGCGTACAGACTTACAACCCTATGCAGCCCATCCTGTAACTGGCGGTTTCCAGGTTAATCGTGAAGATGTATGACGGCCTGAAATTTCTATATAGCCAACGCAAATTATTTCACCGTGGAGCACCTACCGTGCCAGGTCAAACTGGGTTTTTCTTTAAGTTTTTGAAACTGGCCGGGCCTTTTTGGCGGTCAGAACACCAAATGCGCATCTGCAGGCGGACCTTTAATTTACTGATTTTGACCGTGTTACAGATCATCATTGCTGTGATGAATACGCAATGGAGCGCCGCGCTTTTCGACGCATTGGAACAGCGCAATATGCCCGGGCTGATGAACCAAGTGCGGGATCTGGGATTAATCTTTGTGGCCAGCATGCTGGTGACCGTTTTACATCTGAAAATCAAACGGGATTTGCAAATCAGTTGGCGCGCCTGGCTAACGGCACACGTGATAGGTCGCTGGATGAACAAAGGCCATCATTACCAAATCGCCCAGATACTGACAGTGGGCCACGATAATCCGGATGGCCGCATCGCCGAAGATATTCGCATCGCCACCGACGAAGCCGTTAATCTGTGTTACACGCTGTTTTACAGCTTGTTATTGTTGGCCAGCTTTACCCAGATTCTCTGGACGCTGTCCGGCACCGTGATGCTGGATTTTGGCGGTATGCAACTCCCGATAGCCGGACATTTGGTTTGGTTGGCTTTGCTGTATGCCGCACTGGCCTCTGTGTTAGGTTGGTTGGCAGGGCGACCGCTGACCTTAACCACCAACGCTATGCAAACGGTTGAAGCTAATTTTCGCTTCGGTTTGGTCAAGGCCCGGGAAAATGCTCAGGCAATTTCGGTCCATAACCGGGAAGCTCACGAAAAAAAGCGCTTTCTCAGTCTGTTTCAAGACATTAACGGGATCTACGATCTGCAAACCCGGGCCTGGGAGCACATTATTCTGTTTAGCTCCGGCTATGCGGTGTTATCGATGGCGTTGCCCATTTTGATCACCGCGCCGCGCTTTATTCTGGGGAGTATTACGCTGGGGGCGTTGATGCAGTCGGTGCAGGCCTTTCAACAAATGGCCGCGGCTTTGTCCTGGCCCGTGAATAATATGCCGGTGATTGCCCAATGGCATGCTTCGGTTGATCGGGTGTTGGGCTTGGTCGAGGCCTTGAATGATTTAGAACAGCAGCAAAGCGCTTGCGCCAAGCCTTCAATTGAACTTGAGTGAGCTTAGCAATACGGCTCAGAGCGCATCGTCCGAAATCAAAAATCACAAAAAAAGAATGCCCGGTCCGACTTGGCGGGGGGCATTTTGGAGGCGCTATACACGGAAGAAATGCGGTCTCAGTAAATCGTTAAAAAAATCAAAATTCCATCGATTTAGTAATAGGGTGATTTTTTCGATAGTTGCTAGTCGTGGCTATCAAAACTATGGTTTTACTCGATAAAACTGGCCGAGCGCCTCGCGTTGTTCTTCCCATTTTTCAGAATTTTCCGGCCAATGCTTTTTGTCAAAACCAGGGGCCTTTTTTAAAGTGTCTTTATCCAGATCAAGGACATAATAATTCTTGGGGCTGGTCCAATGCAGTGCTCGCCAGGGAATGGCAAACAGTTTGTCGCCCATGCCCATGATCCCGCCGAAGGATACGACTGCGTAAACCACTTGACCATTCGCCGGATCGATCACCAAATCCTTGATGTCGCCGAGACCGTCACCCGTAGTGTTTTTCACCTTGGCGCCGGTGATCTTGCTGGCTCGACTGACCTGCTGCATTGATTTGTTGGCTTCCTGGGCCCGTTCTATGGATACTTCTTTGTTGGCTTTATTGAGTTCGACTTGCTTTTCTTTGACTTCTTCTTGTTTTTCGAGAACGTCTTTTTGTTTCTCTTTGAGGTCATCGGCGTAGATAGGGCTTAGCAATGCCGCGCTTAGAAAAGTTAAGGCTACCATGGATAATATTTTCATAGGTTTCTCCGGCTTTTTATTTAGAGTAGTGGGTTGCTAGTTTGGCTGGAGCTCTGTAAGGCACCGCAAACTTTCCCTACTCTATTCGACACCGCTGGTGCAGTCGGTACGCTGTCGAACATATTGACCAATGGGCCGGTAGTCGTGCCACCAGTTTTTTCGTATTGCAACGTGGTTCAAACCGAGCGATGACCAATGCGTTGTGGTTTGCCGTGTTTGTTATGCCAGCTGTAAAAACCTCGTTTGGCCAGTTCCACCACGAATAGATAAGAAACTGCCATCGCCGCCAGAATTAAATAAAACTGGGAGGGCGGCGGCACGAAGCCGAAATAATGGCCTAGTGGGGTAAACGGCAGGATGGCGCCGATCAACGCGATAGACAGCGAGGTCGCGACCAGCACTGGATGCGCCCGGCTTTTGAAGGGGTTGCCACGGGTGCGGATGATGAAAATTACCAACACTTGGGTACACAGGGATTCCACAAACCAGCCGGTTTGGAACAAGGCTTCGTCGGCTTTCAATACCGTCAATAGAATGTAAAACGTCAAAAAATCGAATGCCGAACTAATCGGGCCGATCACCAGCATGAAATTGCGGATGAAGTTCATGTCCAATACCCGTGGAGTACGCAGTTCTTCCGCATCGACCTGATCCAAAGGAATAGGCACTTCAGATATGTCATACAGGATGTTGTTCAGCAGAATCTGCGTCGGCAGCATCGGCAAGAAGGGTAGAAACAGCGCAGCACCAGCCATGCTGAACATATTCCCGAAATTGGAGCTGGTGCCCATCATGATGTATTTCAAAATATTGCCGAAAGTGCGCCGGCCTTCGAGAACGCCGTCGTGTAGCACTTGTAAATCCTGATCCAGCAAAATCATATCGGCCGCCTCTTTCGCCACGTCCACTGCTGAGTCCACCGATAAACCGATATCCGCCGAATGCAACGACGGCGCATCGTTGATGCCGTCGCCCAGATAACCGACTACATGGCCGCGAGCTTTGAGCGCCAAGATCACCCGGTTTTTTTGCGACGGATTAACCCGGCAGAACAGATTGGCTTTTTCGACGCGGATGCGCAGGGCATGGTCATCCATAGACTCGATGTCTTTACCGGTCAGTACGCCGATGACCGGTATGTTCAATTGGGCGCAGACGTGCTGGGTCACCAAGTCGCTGTCGCCGGTGACGATTTTCACCGTTACGCCGCTATCTTTCAATGCCGCCAATGCCGCACCGGCGCTTTGTTTGGGCGGATCGAGAAAGCCGGCAAAGCCGGCGAAAATCAGCTCGCTTTCATCGCCCACCACCGCGTGTGGATGATCTTGCGGCACTTCCCGCCAGGCAATGCCCAACACCCTGAAGCCTTCTCGCTCCAGTGCATTATGCTGTTCGTGGATGCGAGCTCGACTGGCCGGATCGAGCGGCACTTGCACGTCGCTGCCTTGCTGCTCGTAGTGGGTACACAGGGTAATGATTTCCTCGGACGCACCTTTCACCACCAGCAAGCGGCCATTGCCTTTATCCAGTAACACCGATACCCGCCGCCGCTCGAAATCGAATGGCACTTCATCGATCTTTTTCCAGGCGGAAACGTCGATGGATTCATGCGCGAGGATGGCTTCGTCCAGCGGGCTTTTCAGACCGGTTTCGAAGAAGCTGTTCAGATATGCCAGCTCCAGCACTCGCGCACTGGGTTGGCCTTGTGGATCGACATGCTGTTCCAGTCTGATCTTGGCTTCGGTTAGGGTACCGGTTTTATCGGTACATAGTACGTCCATCGAGCCCAGATTCTGAATCGCTGCCAGACGTTTGACGATCACCCGCTTTTCGGCCATGTGCATCGCGCCTCGCGACAATGTGACCGATACCACCATGGGCAGTAGCTCTGGTGTCAAACCTACCGCCAGCGCCACGGCAAACAGGAAGGACTCCAGCCAAGGTTTGCCCAAATAGGCGTTGACCAATAACACAAACAATACCAGCAACACGGTCAGACGCATGATCAGTAAACCAAAGCGATGGGTACCCACTTCAAACGCCGTCGCCGGCGGCTTGCTGGTCAGGCTATCGGCGATAGCGCCGATAGCGGTGGCCGTGCCGGTTTTAATCACGCGCATTTTGCCGCTGCCACTGATGACGGTGGTGCCCATGAATACGGCGTTGCTGGCATCCTGCAAGTCTGTGGCATCCGCCGGCAATTCGCCTGGATGTTTTTCGATAGGATAGGCTTCGCCTGTCAGCAATGCCTGTTTGACGAATAGGTCGCAGGCTTCCATTAATAAGCCGTCCGCCGGCACCATATCGCCAGCGGAGAGCAGCGCAACATCGCCGGGCACCACCTCTGTCACCGGAACATCGATAGGTTTGCCATCCCGCATCACCCTGGCCTTGACCGTAACCGAATGCCGCAAACTTTCCGCAGCCTTGCCGGCTCGATGTTCCTGGACAAAATCCAAGGTAACGCTGAACAGCACCATGATACTAATGATCACAAAGTTGGTGATTTCGCCGGTGAACGCGGAAATTGCGCTGGCGACCAGTAATAACAGCACCAAGGGGTTTTTGAACCTCGCCAGAAATTGCAGTAACAAGGCTTGCTGCTGATGATCGCGGAACATATTGGGGCCAAATTCCGCCAGCTTGGCGCTGGCTTCGGCACTGGATAATCCTCCAACATCGTTAGCGCGGGCGGTGCGCAGTTGCGAAGGTGATTGTAGCCACCAACTTTCGGTATCGGCCTTGGCTTTGTCATTAGATTTTTTCATATGCTGCTCGATAGTTGAGGTGGCGGTTAGCCGGATTAAGTATTTGAATGTGATGACAACTCAAGTCCCTGCCCGTTGCCGCAACTGCTCAGGCAAATGATTCCGGTCACCCAGCACTTCCAGCATAGGCCCGTATTCAGTGAACTTGATAATGCTTACCGAGGCTGCGAGCGCGTTGATGCGATCCCGATAGCGGCCCAAGTCGATGCCTAGCAAACTGCACAGCAAAATACGAATAGTCGCCTTGTGCGATACCAGCAATACATTGCCGGTTTTGTATTGGGTTTGAATTTCCGTAATGACCGGCAGAGCGCGGGCGGCGATCTGGATGGCTGTTTCGCCACCGGTTGGCGGGTTCCAGGCCGGATCGGTTTGCCAGCGGATGTAGTCCTGAGCATGGTGCTGATTCACATTGTCCTGCTCCTGGTCCTCCCATGCGCCGTAGCTGATTTCCCTTAAGCCATCGCGAAACTGCATGGTCATGCCCACCGCATCGCACAAGGGTTGGGCGGTAGCGATAGCTCTTTGCATCGGGCTGACGTAGACATCGCTCCAGGTAAGCGAGCGGTAGGCAGCGGCAAAGGCTTGCGCCATTGCCTGGCCCTCAGCCGTCAAATCCGGATCCAGGGATCCGCAAAACGCGCCGCGTTGGCTGTATGCGGTCTCGCCGTGGCGCAGCAAATAGATTTTCAAGCTCATAGTCGCCTCAATACGGCCAGTGCCATTGATCGTCTTCCGGCCGGTCGATGCCGTTTTCGTAAGCATAATTGCGGCAGTCGATTTGCCGGTCGCGCAGCTTTTCTTTGACGTGCGCGCCGGACACTTGCAAGGCCGGTATGCGGTCTATCGCATCAATGGCCAGACTAAAGCGGTCGGTTTCGTTTTGAATTGCCAGTTCCAGCGGGGTGTTGATACTGCCTTTTTCCTTGTAGCCGCGCACGTGCAAATTGGCGTGGTTGTGGCGTCGATAGGCCAGTCGGTGAATCAGCCATGGATAGCCGTGGAAGTTGAAAATCACTGGCTTATTGACGGTAAACAGGCTATCGAAATCCCGATCCGACAGCCCATGCGGATGCTCGCCGGCCGGGACCAGTTTGTACAAATCCACCACGTTGATAAAGCGGATTTTCAGTTGCGGAAAGTTCTCGCGTAGTAACACCACCGCCGCCAAGGCTTCCTTGGTGGGAATGTCGCCGGCGCTGGCCATCACCAGATCCGGTTCGGCGCCATCGTCGTTACTGGCCCATTCCCAGATGCCTATGCCTTTGGTGCAGTGTTTGATCGCCGCATCCATGTCCAGGTATTGCAGATGCTTTTGTTTGTCACAGACGATGACGTTGATGTAGTCGGTGCTTTGCAGGCAGTGATTGGCGACCGACAGCAGGCAGTTTACGTCGGGCGGCAAATAGATCCGCGTCACCGACGGACTTTTATTGACCACTAAATCCAGGAAACCGGGGTCTTGATGGGTGAAACCGTTGTGATCCTGGCGCCAAACCGTGGAGGTAATCAGTAAATTCAGCGAAGATACCGGCGCCCGCCAGGACACGGCCTTAGACATGGCCAGCCATTTGGCATGCTGGTTGAACATAGAATCGATCACGTGTACGAAGGCTTCGTAGGACGAAAAGAAACCATGCCGGCCAGTCAATAAATAGCCTTCCAGCCAGCCTTCCAGAGTGTGCTCAGAGAGCATTTCCATCACCCGGCCATCCGTCGCCAGTTCGCCGCCGTCGGCATCTTCCGGCAGGTAATCGGCCAACCAGGTTTTCTTGCTGGCTTTGTAAACATCGTCCAACTTGTTCGAGCTGTTTTCGTCGGGACCGAATACCCGAAAGTTATGCATGTTGGCGCTCATAATGTCGCGCAGAAATTTACCCAACGGCCGGGTGTTTTCCGCTGATACCTTACCGGGGCCGTCCAAGGCCAAGGCATACTCTTGAAAATCAGGCATCCGCAACGCCTTGCGCAACAGGCCACCGTTGGCGTGCGGATTGGCGCTCATCCGCCGGTTACCGGTGGGCGCCAGGGCTTTAAGCGCAGGAATCAATTTGCCGTTACTATCGAACAGTTCTTCCGGTTTGTAGCTATGCAGCCAGTCTGACAACAGCTTCATATGCGCAGGATTATCTTTTACCCCGGCTAGTGGCACTTGATGGGAACGCCAGAACGCTTCTACTTTATGACCATCCACTTCTTTCGGTCCGGTCCAGCCTTTTGGGCTGCGCAGGACAATCATCGGCCAGTGCGGGCGGCTAGGAATACCGCTCTTACGGGCTTCCTGTTGGATTCTCCGAATCTCCAGTACACACGTTTCCATCACTCCGGCCATTAGTTGATGCATGGTTTCCGGATCGCTGCCTTCCACGAAGTAGGGCGTATAACCATAGCCGCGAAACAACTGTTCCAGCTCTTCATGGGAAATCCGCGCCAGCAACGTCGGGTTGTTAATCTTGTAACCGTTTAGATGCAGGATAGGCAGCACCGCTCCATCGCGGATCGGATTCAGGAATTTATTCGAATGCCAGGACGTCGCTAGCGGCCCGGTCTCGGCTTCGCCGTCGCCGACCACCACCGCCACCAGCAAATCCGGATTGTCGTAAGCGGCACCGTAAGCATGGGAAACGCTGTAACCCAACTCGCCGCCTTCGTGGATCGACCCCGGTGTCTCCGGCGTGCAATGGCTACCGATGCCACCGGGGAAGGAAAATTCTTTAAAAAACTGCAACAGGCCTTCTTCATCTTCGCCTTTATTCGGATAAATCTCCGCATAAGTGCCTTCCAGATACACCGGGGCCAACACCCCCGGCGCACCGTGGCCGGGGCCGGCCAGGAAAATTGCATTGAGGTCGTACTGTTTGATCAGACGGTTCAAATGGATGTAGATAAAACTCAAGCCAGGGCTGGAACCCCAGTGGCCGAGCAGGCGGTTTTTAATGTGCTCTGGTTTGAGTGGTTCTTTTAGTAAAGGGTTATCGCGGAGGTAAATCATTCCGGCGGCCAAATAATTGCAGGCTCGCCAATATGCATTGAGGTGGTGGATCTCTTCTTTGCCAAGTGGCGAAGGAATGGCAGTTGTGGATGTTTCTGGCACAGTCATGAGCAAACTCCAATAAAAATTAAATAAACCAACCAATAATAAGTCGCGGGGTTTTATTCCCGTTATTCCGCCCCGAGCATCGCAGCTTTTGGCGATAATGGCCCGCAGGGGAGCGGCAGGGATGCCGCTCGTTTTCGGAGGGGCTGGGAAGCCCCTTCCGAAAACCTTCGCCAAAAGCGAGAAGCGCAGGATTAAGGTGGAATGTCGGGTGGCCTTTTCTTTAGATACTTTCTTTTGGCCAAGCAAAAGAAAGTATCTCGGCTGTCGGGCCGAGACCCGACTTTAAAACTAGCCTTCGCGCCAGCGACATCAAGACTCTTAAACCATTGAACTAATCGTATTCCTGAATCGATTTAGCGCCAGCGCAAAAAACACTCCACCAATCCCAATCAAGGCCAAGAAATCAGCCCAAACAATACTTAACCCAGCCCCTCGATACAAAATAGCCTGCGCAAGTGACACGAAATGCGTCGTCGGTGCTGCGAGCATGATGTTTTGTACCAGCACCGGCATGCTTTCGCGCGGCGTCATGCCGCCGGATAGCATTTGCAAAGGTAGCAAGATTATCAGCATCAATAATCCTAGTTGAGGCATTGAACGCGCCAAGGTTCCCAAATATATGCCTAACGAAGTGGTGGCAAATAGATGCAGCAACATGCCCAAAATAAACAAACTCAGCGAGCCTTGAATCGGTACCTCTAGTAAGCCATGCACCACAAAAATAATGGACGCGGTCGCCACCACCACCACTACCAACCCCATCGACCAAACCTTGGCAGACATGATTTCAAAAGGCGTCAGCGGCATTACCAGCAAGTGCTCGATTGTGCCGTGCTCGCGTTCGCGGATCAGTGCCGCGCCGGTCAGAATGATGGACAGGGTGGTGATGCTGTTGACCACTTCCATTAGCGAGCCGAACCACACCGAGCTCAAATTGGGATTGAAGCGGGTTCTTATCTCCAATTCCACCGGTAGGGTCACTGATGCCCGGTGACCTTGAGCAAAGGCATTGACTTCACCGTTCAAAATCGTCTGGATGTAGGTATTGCCAATAAAGGCCTGGGAGATGCGGGTGGCATCGATATTTAATTGCAGCGCCGGCTGCCGGCCGGCCAACATATCGCGCTGGAAATGCGAGGGAATATCCAGTACAAAACTATACAAACCAACATCCATGCCGTGATCTGTTTCGTATTGATCGATAATCACCGGCGTTAAAAAATACGGTTCGTAAAAGGCGTTGATGATGCGGGTGGAGAGTGGCGAGCGGTTTTCATCAACAATGGCGATTGGCGCTTTGTGCAAGGATTGGGGCACGCCTGTGGCGATCAGATAAACCTGTCCGGTGAAGGAGAATAGGATCATCACTAGCATCATGGTGTCGCGGCTGAGGCTGCGGAGTTCTTTGATGCCTAGGTAGTAGATGTTGAGTAGGGTTTCCATTTGTTACTAGATCTTCTGACTTTTAGCGAAGTCCGCATGAATTACCGTTCGCCCTGAGCTTGTCGAAGGGCGCTCCCAGTAAGGTTTCCACAGGCTCAGCCCGAATGGAGTGCCGGTAATAAATGGGGCTTGAACAATAAGCGTGGATTTTGTGTCGCTGTCGCGACGGCTATTTATATGTCGGGTCTCGGCCCGACAGCCGAGATACTTTCTTTTGTTTGGCCAAAAGAAAGTATCCAAAGAAAAGGCCACCCGGATTTCCGCCTTAATCCTGCGCTTCTCGCTTTTGGCGAGGGTTTTCGGAAGGGCCATCCTTGGCCCTCCGAAAACGTGCGGCATCCTTGCCGCACCCCTGGCGGGCCATTCTCGCCAAAAGCTGTGATGCTCGGGGCGGAATAACGGGAGATAAACCACGCCCCACACCTTCGGTTGTGAGAATTGAGTAAAACTCATCATCGTTCCTGCTTCTTCAACAGCACCACACTCAGTCCAACAATCACCGGTATTGCCAACGCCAAAGGCCATAGCGATGGGCCCAGTTCGGCGAAACCCAGTGCTTTGGAAAATGTGCCGCGGCATATGGTCAGGAAGTAGGCGCCGGGGAAGGTTTCGCCCATTATTCGGGCGCCGCCTTCCAGTGAGGACACCGGATCTATCATTCCAGAGAAGCGGGTGGAGGGGATAAAGGTGGTCAAAAAGGTGGCGAAGATGGCGGCGATTTGGCTGTTGGTGAAGGTGGATATCAAAAGACCAATGCCGGTTGAAGCCGTGACATAGAGCAGGGCGGCGACCGTCAAAGTCAGAAAATTGCCTTTGAACGGCACGCCAAATACAAAGATGGCCAAGATAGACAGCAACAGAAAATTCAGCATACCGACCGCTATGTAGGGCAACTGCTTGCCGACCAGAAACTCAAATTTGGTCACTGGGGTGACGTATAAATTTAGTATCGACCCCAGTTCTTTCTCTCTCACCACGCTGAGGGCGCTGAGCATGGCCGGGATCAGCATCAATAAAATCGGGATTACCGCCGGCACCATGGCCGGCAAGCTTTTGACGTCGGCGTTGTAACGAAAACGGGTTTCTATTTTCATCAAGCCGGCGGGTTGCTGGGTGGTGCTGCGGCTACGGGCCATTTCCAGCAGCCAACCCTGATGCATGGCTTGCACATAGCCGATGACGTTTTCTGCCCGGGTCGGCATGGCGCCATCTATCCAGGCACCGATCTTGACCTGATCGCCGCGTTCCAAATCGCGGGCGAAGTTGGGCGGTATTTCCAAAGCCAGGCTAAGTTCGCCGCTGCGCATGCGCTGATCCAGTTCGGCATAATCGGCTAGCGGCGGCCTGGGCAGAAAATAACGTGAGCCGCCCAAATCCAGCGCGTAATTGTTACTCAGCGTGGTTTGGTCGCGGTCCAGTACCGCAAAGCGCAAGTCCTCCACATCCATGGTAATGCCGTAACCGAAAGTAAACATCAAAAACAAAGTACCGACCAAGGCAATCGAGGCGCGAATCGGGTCGCGGCGTAACTCCAAGGCTTCACGCAACGTATAACTGTATAGACGGGTCAAACTAAAGCCGGCAGCGGCTTGTGCAGCTTGAGTTTGCGGCGACACCACCACCGCTGTGTCGCTAGATTCCTCGGCGTCGTCCTCACTGCCGCTAGCTTTTTGCAAATAGCCAATAAAGGCTTCCTCAAGCGTGGCGTGGCCGCTATCTTTCACCAAGGCCGCTGGCGTATCGCTGGCCAGCACCTTGCCGGCGTGCATCAGTGAGATGCGGTCGCAACGCGCGGCTTCGTTCATGAAGTGGGTGGAAATAAAAATGGTGACCTGGTCGTGGCGCGACAGTTCTATCATCAGCTCCCAGAAGCGGTCGCGCTCGATAGGATCGACACCGGAAGTCGGCTCATCGAGAATTAACAGATCAGGTCGATGGATCATGGCTACCGCCAGCGACAGGCGTTGCCTGATGCCTAGCGGCAGCGCGTCAGGTAAGGTATCCAAAACCGCATCGAGCTGGAAGCGC
The DNA here is from genome assembly GCF_014850975.1 of Methylomonas fluvii. Classification (GTDB taxonomy): domain Bacteria; phylum Pseudomonadota; class Gammaproteobacteria; order Methylococcales; family Methylomonadaceae; genus Methylomonas; species Methylomonas fluvii. The sequence continues at coordinate 130,243 of NZ_JACXST010000003.1, forward strand.
TGGGCCATTTCGGCAACTCGTCCTAGAATTTCCGCCGCCGGCAAGTGAAACAACTTGGCGTGCAATTCCAGGTTTTGCCGGACCGTCAGCTCGGAATACAGCGAGAAAGCTTGCGACATATAACCGACCCGTTTGCGGGTGGCCAGATTGCCGGCGTCTACCACCTGTCCGAACAATAATGCCGTTCCTGAGCTTGGTTGCAATAAGCCGGTGAGCATTTTCATAGTGGTGGATTTGCCGCAGCCGTTGGAACCCAGAAACCCGAAAATCTCACCGCGGGCTATGCGCAGCCTGACATTGTCCACCGCCAGAAATTCGCCAAAGCGCATGCTTAAATCATGGGCTTCGATTGCGATATCGTCGTCATTGCTCTGCCTAGGCGGAATCACGATGGCATGGTGGCCGCGGCGTTTGGCTTCCGGTAGCAATAGAATAAAGGCTTCTTCCAGACTATCGGCGTTCGCTTGCGCGCGCAGTTCGGCGGCGGTGCCGGTCGCCAGAATCTTGCCGGCATCCATCGCCACCAGCCAATCAAAGCGCTCGGCTTCGTCCATGTAAGCCGTAGAAACCAGTACGCTCATTCCGGTGCGGCGCTTACGCAGGCGGGCGATCAGCTCCCAAAATTGGGCTCGGGATAAAGGATCAACGCCGGTCGTGGGTTCGTCTAGCACCAACAGATCGGGGTCGTGGATCAAGGCGCAGCACAAACCCAGTTTTTGTTTCATGCCGCCGGACAATTGCCCGGCAGGGCGATCGCGGAAGGACTCGAGGTTGGTGCTTTTCAGTAATTCGGCTATGCGTTGTTCGCGCTCGGCTGGCTGTTGGCCGAACAACCTGCCGAAGAAATCGACGTTTTCGAACACCGACAAGGTCAGATAAAGATTTTTGCCCAGCCCTTGCGGCATATAGGCTATGCGCGGACATACCGCGCGTCGATGTGCGGCATCGGCCATGTCGCCGCCTAACACCTCGATCTTGCCTTGTTGTATTCTCCGCGCGCCGGTCAGCAAGGACATCAGGCTGGACTTGCCGACGCCGTCCGGGCCGATCAAGCCCAGCATTTGATTGGCCGGCAAATCCAGATTCAGATCATCCAAAGCCAACTGTTCGCCGTAGCGCAAACTCAGATTTTGTATGCTCACCACCGGCGTGGCAGCGGTTGAGGTATTCATTGCGGCAGTTTGATAGCCAGATTGGCCGGCCACTCGGCTTTTGGGTCTATCTTCACATAGGCCATGCCGGGCACACCGGTTTTGACTTGATTGAGATGGCGTTTCAGCAATTCCGGATCGAGTCTGGCGCGCACTCGAAACATCAGTTTCAGGCGTTCGGTTTCGGTCTCCACCGTTTTGGGGGTGAACTGGGCGACGCTGGCGACAAAACTCGCTGTGGCCGGAATCACCAAGTCCGGCACCGCATCCAGCACCAGCCGGATCTCACTCCCTAAGGCGACTTTGCCGGCCGCTTCGGTAGGCAGAAAAAAGGTCATATACACGTCGGCGAGATCGACCATGTTCAACACCCGGCCACCAGCCGCCAATACTTCGCCGGACTCGGCGACACGGTATTGGATGCGACCGTCGCGCGGGGCTTTCAATACGCTGTCTTCAATATCGGCTTGTAAACGGCTAACGGTCGCCTGGGCGGCCTCGATTAGGGTTTGCGACGCCACCGCCTGCGATTTCGCCGCTTCGATACCGGCACCTGCCGCAGCGACCTGAGCCTTCGCGGCATTGATTGCCGCCTGCATGCCCAGCACCCGCGCCCGGTCGTCATCGACTTCCTGTTGCGGGGTGGCGCCTTCGCCGACCAAGCGTTGTGAACGTTTTAAGCGTTTATTGGCGGCATCGAATTCGGCTTGGCGCTGCGCAACCACCGCCAGTGCAGCGTTATGTTCGCTTTGGCGCTGCACGATCACTGCTTTGGCAGTAATGCGGGCGCTTTCGGCGTGGCGGACCTGAGCTTCGGCTTCGGTGTTTTGCGCCTGCAATACTTGGGTGTCCATTTGCGCCAGCACCGTTCCGGACTGCACGAAATCGCCTTCATGCGGCAATATCTCGATAATACGGCCGGCGGTCTTGGTGGCTATATCGATCTCCGTTGCTTCGATGCGGCCGTTGCCGGTAGCGATGGCCTCTGGCAGCGGGGCAGGGCGCAACCACCACCAAATCAGTAATGCTATGGCCAGTAACACCAGGCCTGGCAGGAAGAACTTTCGTATGGATAGTGCCGGTTTTGCAGGAACCGGTTGTTGTGTTGTTGCAGTTTCCGGTTTGGCCGGTTCCTTTGCGCTGGCCATTATGGCTCCTGAGAATTCTGTGATTGCATACTGCTATTTTCCGGGCCACCACCCAGTGTTTTATAAACAGCAATCAGATGGGTGGAAGTGTCTGCTTCTGAGCGGGCCAGCTCGATTTCGGCAGCATAAAGGCTGCGTTGCGAATCCAGCACGTCCAAAAACGAGATGACGCCTTCCTGGTAACGCAATTGCGACAACCTCAACGATTCGCGCAGGTCCAGCGTGGAACTGGCTAGCAACTGTCGGCGCTGCTCTTCATTCAAATATCTACTCAACACCGTTTCGGTTTCGCGTAGCGCATCCAGCACGGTTTTTTCATAGTTCAGATAGGCTTCCTGTTGCCGAGCGTCGGCCAGATCGATACCGGCGCGAACCCGGCCGAAATTGAGCAAAGGTTGCAACAGATTGGCGGCGGTGCCGTAAGAGAAAGCTGCGGATTTGAATAAGGATTCCAGGTCGGTGTTGCGTAGGCCCAGAAAGGCGGACAAGGAAATTTTCGGAAACATTTCGGCGACGGCCGCGCCTTGCAGCGCGGTAGCGGCGGCTAGCTTGCGTTCGGCGATTTCCAAATCCGGCCGATTGCGCAGGGTCGCTGCCGGCGAGGTCAATAAGCCTAGGCCAGCTGCCTGCGGTACCGCTCCCAGCTGGCTTAACTCAAGCGCCAGCGTGCCGGGATGCGCACCAATCAGTAGTTCCAGTTGCCGCAGCAAGCCGGTGAGCTTGGCTTGCAAGGCCGGAATTTGCGCCATCGTGGTTTCGGTCAGCGCGCGGGCTCGTACCACTTCGTGGCGGGCCACCACGCCTTCGTTGAACAATTTTTCGGTGAGTGACAGGGTGGCTTGCTGGGTTTGCAGATTAGAACTGGTGATGCGCAGTTGATTTTGCGTGCTGCGGTATTCGACATAACTGCGGGCCAGCTCAGCACTCAGTGAGACCAGCGCTTGCCGATAACTGGCGTTTGCAACATCAAGATCGGCCAAAGCCGTTTCCAAGCGCCGTTGTTGGCGACCGAACAAATCTATTTCCCACAAGGCGTCGAAACCCAGCTCGAACATGTTGTAACGCAGGCCGGGTGCCAACGCCGGCAATGGGTTTTCCTGGCGTTGCGCACCGGCTTTAATATTCACTGTGGGGAATAACTCGGCTTGTGTGCCGCGCCGCTCGGCGCGGGCCTGGTCTATGCGAGTCAACGCAATTTTTAGATCAAGATTGCCCGCCAAGGCTTTGTCCATCAAGACATTCAAGGCCACATCGTTAAAACGCAGCCACCAGTTTTTTAAGGGCGTCGGGTCTGATGTTGTTATGGCCGGATTGCTGATTTCAGCCTGCCAACTAGCCGGAACATCGTCTATTGGTTCGTGGTAATCCGGACCGACGATACAACCGCCAGCAGCAATCAGGATGATTAGCCATGCGGGCTTACGCCGCATTAGACTCTTGAAACCAATAAGCTGGCTGCTGCCTGAATAACTCAGATTTAGTACGTTCCATGGCACGGTCCTGTATGAATCTTACCCGAGCAGCGTAATGGCTGAGGCATTTCAGGTCTGTGCGTTAGCGTACTTAACTTGAGCCATTTTTTTATTGAACCTATGTGTGGCGGCAATGTTCGATAGCGTACAGATTATTCGTTTTTTTAAGCCTAGAGTCTGGGATAGAGTTTGGCACCGTCTTACAACGCTCCCTAGGATGATCGATTTCCCAAAGCCTGAATGTATTTTCACTAAGAGGTAAGTAGTCATGAACACGATAATTACAAACGAAAAAACCACCGAAGATTTCGCCGCGCTGAAAAAGCTGACCGCAACAGTCTATCTATGCCAAGTATTGACCTTTGCCTTTGCGGGACTGCCTTTACTGGTTGGGGTGGCGATTAATTTTTTCTACCGCAGCAATGTCAAAGGCACTTGGCTGGAATCGCATTTTAATTGGCAGATCAAAACCGTCTGGGTGACGCTGGCAGGCTTTGCCTTGTCCGGTCTGGTGTTGATGCTGGACATACAACTTAGCTTGATTGTGTTGCTCCCGACCTTGCTGTTGCTGATTTACAGAATCGTCATCGGCTGGACCAATTTGACTGCCGAGAAGTCTTTGCAAGATCTGAGTTAATCCATCACAGACGCGCTTGGCCGGCGTCGTCAAATTCGGCGCTGGCTAAGCCCCGCTTCATTAAGTCCCTAAAATACGCTCGTAAGTGTCTCTCTCGGTTCGATAGCATTCGCAAGCAGCGCCTTCCAGGCCGCCACGATCCAGAACCGTAATATCGCCGCGCCGATAGCTGATCAACTTTTGTTCCTGCAAGGAAAGCGCGGCTTTGGTAATGCCGACCCGCCTTACACCTAAGATATAGGCCAGGAAAATATGCGTGACATGGAAGGTATCGGCGTGTGCGCGGTCGTGCGTCATCAGCAGCCAACGCGCCAGGCGCGCTTCCACCAGATGAAAACGATTACAGGCGGCAGTTTGCGCCAGTTGGCTCATCGATACATATAAATAGCGCTTCAATTCCAGCTGCAACGGCCTGCTGCGTTCCAGTTCCTGTAGAAACAATGGCACGCTTATGCGCAGAGCGGAGCCTGCGCCTTGCACCAGCGCTTGAAATGGCGCGATATCGACACCCAATGTCAGAGTAATGCCCAAAATACCTTCATCCCCGATTAAGCCCACTTCCAGACCTATATCACCATCGACCGGCGTTACCAGGGAAATAAAACTATCGATTGGAAAATACACATGCGGAATCTTGGTGCCAGCCAGATAGAGCACTTCCGCGAAGCTCAGATTGACTCGCTCGCAGTGGGCAAGCAAATGCTGGCGGTCACTATCCGGTAGGGCATTCAAGAGGCGATTGGCCGCGGGAACAGCGGGTATGGACGACACTAGCGTTCTCCTGCGGTGTGTTGGGTTAGCCCGACAGAAGATAACAGATGCGAACAGATGAAAATCGCTATGCCGGTGCTGGTCAGAGGCTTTACGCCTGCTGCTTAGGAGGGCAGGTTAGCGGCTCGGGAATTGCCTGTCTGTATGTTAGCGCACGTACTTACGACTTGGCGGGTTCCGGTTCATAAGATTAGTTTTGATTTGTTCTGGCGTATGTGCCCTAGCGTACAGACTTTAGCAAGGCGCTGCCGTAGTCTAATGACAGCTTAGGTGGAATCACCCAGCAACCGGGATGTAGACATTTAATACTAGTTTGGGCGTCGCGGTTTTAGAGCAGGATGCCAGCTCTTGAGCAGCTTTTATTTAAGCAAACGATAGTGGTTATTTTGCACCTTTATAGAATATATACACCGGGTAAATTTATGAAAATCAGACATTTTTTAATGGCATTGCTTTTATCTTTCGGATCATTGGCCGCGCATGCCGCCGGCAGCCCATTGAACGAAAGCTTTACCAATCTGCTCGCGCTATCCAACACAGCCGTGGAAGTAGGCAAAACCGGCGATACCAAAGCCTTTATTGAGAGTGCTACGGTCGCTTGGGAGGCGATGAAAGTTCAAAACGAGAAGGGTAGCTCCATTCGTCTGCAACGGGCTAACGCCAAACTGAAAGCCGCGATAAAAGCCGCTAAAGCCGGCAACTTGCAAGAAGGTATTGCCGAGGTTGAACAAGGCATTGAGGAAATGAAATTGGCCAAGGTTAACGGACAGTAATAAGTCCACTACCCGCCAACGTTTTAGGACGACTGCAAAGCCGGTGATCACCGGCTTTTTTGCGGCTATTGGTTTACCGGGATTCAGTTTAGGGAAAGAAACAAACAGAGCGAGATTTGGATTGATGCTACTATTCAAACGCTAGCCACAAACACCAAAGCTTGGAACTTAAAGCAATGCATAGAATGTCGATCTCGTTATGAATGCTGCCGACTTACGCTACCACGCGGAGCAAAAGCTGGCAGCGCGATCGCCAAAACACCAGAAATCGCCAATCGACGAACAGCGCTTACTGCATGAGTTGCTGGTACATCAGATCGAACTGGAAACAGTCATTGAAAACTTGCGTCACACGCAAGACGAGTTGGCGGCATCACAGGCGCGTTATTTCGATTTATACGATCTGGCCCCGGTCGGCTATCTGACCGTCAGCTCGCGCGACAGCATCCTGGAAGCCAATCTTACCGCCACCCAATTACTGGGTGTGCCGCGCCATGCTTTACTTTCCCAAGCGCTAAGCCGCTACATCGCCTTTGCCGACCAGGATATTTATTATCTGCACCGTAAAGCGCTGATCGAAAGTGCGCAAGCGCAGACCTGTGAACTTAACTTTGTAAAGGCGGACGGTGCCGATTTTTGCGTCAGACTTGAAATGAATCTGGCGATTGCCGCCGATGGCGAGCAGATTCTGCGGATTGTAATCAGCGACATAAGCCGGGAAAAGACCAAGGACCAATATTTACGCCAAGCGGCAGCCATGTTCGAAACCGCTCGCGAAGGGGTGATGGTCACTGATGCCAATATGCGGATTTTAGTGGTCAATCGGGCTTTTACCGAGTTGACAGGTTACGCGGCGGAGGAAGTAATTGGCAAGACACCGAAAACTCTGAAGTCCGGGCGGCAAGACCAGGCTTTTTACGCGGATATGTGGGGCCAGATTAACAATTGCGGTTATTGGCAGGGCGAAATCTGGAATCGGCGCAAGGACGGCGAGATTTATCCACAAATGCTCAGTATCAGTGCGGTACGCGACGAAAATAATCGGGTGACGCATTACGTTGGCGTGTTTTCCGATATATCCCAACTCAAAGATGCAGTTGCCCGTCTGGAGTTTTTGGCTCATCACGATCCTTTAACAAACTTACCCAATCGTTTGTTGCTGTTTGCGCGCCTGGAGCATTGCATTGGCTTGTCGCGCCGCGAACGGAAATCCGCGGCGTTGTTAATGCTGGACCTGGATAGGTTCAAAGACGTTAACGACAGTTTCGGCCATCTGGCCGGTGACGAATTGCTGCAACAAGTGGCGGCAAAATTAAGCTGTCGGCTGCGCGGCATCGATACTGTCACCCGTTTGGGCGGCGACGAATTTGCCATCTTGCTGGAGGATTTAGCGCGTCCGCAAGACGCCGCATTGGTGGCGGCGGAGATTATCGAATCGCTCAACGAACCGTGGCGTTTGTCCAACGGTTCGGAAGTGCGGGTCGGCGTCAGCATAGGCATCAGTTTACTGCCCGAACACGGCAACAGCTCCGAAGAACTTTTGCAACACGCGGACGTGGCCTTGTATCGTGCGAAAGCGGAAGGGCGCGGCAATTTTAAATACTTTTCCGAGGATCTGACCCAAGCGGCCTTGCGCCGCCTCAACCTGGAGTCGTTATTACGGCGGGCGCTACGCCATCAGGAATTGCTGGTTTATTATCAACCGCAAGTGGACATAAGCACGGGCCGCATTATCGGCGCTGAAGCCTTATTGCGTTGGCATCATGCGCAGGAGGGCATGATACCGCCCAGCCAGTTCATCCCGGTGGCCGAGGAAATTGGTCTGATAGCCGACATCGGCGAATGGGTGTTAACGCAAGTGTGCCGGCAAGGCAGGTGTTGGCTAGATGCCGGGTTACCGCCGATCAAACTGGCCGTCAATCTCTCGCCGCATCAGCTGCGGCATGGCGACATAGCCGCCAGTATTGATGCGATACTCAGCCAAACCGGCTTTCCGCCAGAGTTTTTAGAGCTGGAATTAACCGAGAGTGCGTTGATGGAGAGAGAAACAGAGGTGGTGTTAGTCCTTTGTCAGCTGCGGGCTTTGGGCGTGCGGATAGCCATCGACGATTTCGGCACCGGTTATTCTTCGCTGGCTTATCTAAAGCATTTTCCGTTGGATGTTCTGAAAATTGACAAAACCTTTATCGACGACATTCCGCAGCTGGAAGACGATAAGGAAATCGCTTCGGCGATTATCGGCATGGGCCATACCTTGCGTTTGCAAGTGTTGGCGGAAGGCGTGGAAACCCAAGAACAACTGGATTTTTTGCAAGAACATGGCTGCGATTTTTATCAGGGCTATCTGAAAAGTCCGGCACTGCCGGCGTCAGACTTTGCCGCCTTGTTGCGGAGCCAGTTCTAAGGAACCGGTGTTAGGGTCGAATTCCTTCGACCTATAAAGGCGCTTAGTGCGAATATATTTGCACCTGCAAGCCCGCCTTGTTACAAGGCAATTAATTCATCTTCGGGGGGGGGGAGAAGTCTATCCGACTCAGCTCTTACCACCTGGTAGCATTCGCAAACCCGTGCTTCCAAACCCGGTCTGTCCAGCACCGTTATTTTCCCTCTGCTGTAATGGATCAATCCCGCATGTTGCAGTTTCCCGGCAGCCTCGGTAACGCCTTCGCGCCGCACGCCCAGCATGTTGGCGATCAACTCTTGGGTCATGGTCAATTCGTTCGACGGCAGCCGGTCCAGGCTTAACAACAACCATCGACAGAGTTGTTGATCCACTGAATGATGCCGATTGCACACGGCGGTTTGGGCCATTTGTGTGATCAGCGCCTGGGTATAACGCAACAGCAGGTGCAGCATGCCTTCGTAACGGTTGAATTCCTGCATCAACAATTGCCCACGCAAGCGAAAGGCATGGCCGGCACTTTGCACCACGGCGCGGTTGGGCATGCTGCCGCCGCCCATGAACAAGGCCACGCCGATGATACCGTCGTTACCAACCACGGCGATTTCCGCCGATGCACCGTTCTCCATCACATACAGCAAAGAGACGATACAGGTGGTGGGGAAGTAGACGTAACGCAGCTCGCCGCCGGATTCGTAAATCACTTCTCCCAGCGGCATCTCGACGCGTTCCAGGTGCGGTAACAGTCGTTCGTATTCCGCTTCCGGTAACACTTTTAGCAAATGGTTGTATTGCGGGCTATCGAGATCGGTCATCTGTTGCCTAGGTAGTTATCGGACAAATTAGATTGGCTCCTGCAATCGGCGCTAGTGTAAACCTTAATTGTATTTAGAAATGAAATTCCGCTCTGTGCGGTAAGGAACAGAGCAATTGGGCTTTTTGTGCGCAGAGCGCAAACAGGCTTATGTGCGGTAACGTACAGACCTGAATTAACCAGGCTATTACCCTGTCTATTTACGAATCAGGCCAAAGCGATATTTAACCTAAGCCTGCATCGCTATTCACTTTACAGGGCCTCCATGACCATGTGTGCGACTCGCCGCAGCAACGTTCTTCAGTTGCGGCGGTTTTTTTTGAGCGGCTTTTTGCCATATTGGATGCCGCGTGAAATGCCTACCTGCTCAGTGAAATCAGAGAACTAAATCATGCTAATAGAAAACTCGTCACTATCCGGTGCGGATGTCAGCCACGCAAATATGCCTGCTGGTGCTAAACCGGTAAATCTGGATACCGGTATTGCATTAGCCAAGACAGGTTTGCTGGGCTTACAAAACCCGGCCGGCTATTGGGTGTTCGAGTTGGAAGCCGATTGCACCATCCCCGCCGAATACATCCTAATGATGCATTACATGGCCGAGATCGACACGAGCCTGCAAGCCAAGATCGCCAATTTCCTGCGCAGCCAGGCCGGTGCGGACGGCAGTTATCCGCTGTACAAAGGCGGACCTGGCGACCTTAGCTGCACCATTAAAGCCTATTACGCGTTAAAAATGGCCGGCGACGGCATGGACGCGGCACATATGCAAAAAGCTCGCGAATGGATTTTGATGCACGGCGGCGCGGCCAAGGCCAATGTGTTTACCCGCATCATGCTGGCTATGTTTCAACAAATCCCCTGGTGCGGGGTGCCGTTTATTCCGGTGGAAATCATCCTGTTACCCAAATGGTTTCCGTTTCATATCGACAAAGTGTCGTATTGGTCGCGGACTGTGATGGTGCCGCTGTCCATTCTTTGTACCTATCGGGTCAAGGCCCGCAATCCGCACAAGATCGATATTGCCGAGTTGTTTCTGATCCAGGCGGACCAGGAAAAGCATTATTTTTCCCATGTCAAAACGCCGCTCGGTAAAGCTATTTTAGTGTTGGATCGAATTGGCCGACTGCTGGAGCCCATGCTACCCAGCTTTATCCGCCGCAAGGCCACCGCCAGGGCTACGGACTGGTTCATGGCGCGGCTGAACGGTTACGACGGACTGGGGGCAATATTTACCGCGATGGTCAATGCCTATGAGGCGATGGATTATCTGGGCATTCCGCTGGACAATCCCCAACGGCAAATCGCCAGAGCGGCCATCGATAAATTGCTGGTGGTGAAAGACGATACGGCTTATTGCCAGCCATGCGTGTCGCCGATCTGGGATACCGGTTTAGCGGTGCTGGCCTTGCAGGAGGCCGATAGCCAAGAGCACGATCCACAGAGTCTACAAGCCACGCAATCGGCCTTGCGCTGGCTGGCTAACAAACAATTGAGCGATGAGCCGGGCGACTGGCGTGTACAGCGGCCGGACTTGGCCGGCGGCGGTTGGGCATTTCAATTTGGCAACAGTTATTACCCGGATGTGGACGATACTGCCGTGGTAGCTTACGCGATGTTGCAAGCCCAAACGCCAGAGTTTACTGAGAATATCCGGCGCGCCGCAAACTGGATAGCCGGTATGCAATCGCGCAATGGCGGCTATGGCGCTTTCGATGCCGACAACGATCACTATTATTTAAACCAAATTCCGTTTGCCGACCATGGTGCGTTGTTGGACCCGCCAACTGCCGATGTTAGTGCGCGGTGCATCATGCTGTTGGGTAAACTGGATATGCCGCAGTATCGCCCTGTTATCGACCGCTGCCTCGCTTATTTACGTGCCGAACAGGACATCGATGGTTCTTGGTTCGGACGCTGGGGCACCAATTATATTTACGGCACCTGGTCGGTATTGCTGGGTTTTGCCGCAGCAGGCATTCCTGCAAACGACACCAGCGTGCGCCGGGCCGTGACTTGGCTGAAATCCAAGCAACGCGCCGACGGCGGTTGGGGCGAGGGCAATATTGGCTACCATGACTCTAGTATTCGCGGCGAATTCGACTGCAGTACCGCATTTCATACGGCCTTAGCCGTCATGGCTTTGCTGGCCGCTAAGGAAACCGACTGCCCGGAAGTAGCCGACGGCGTGAACTATCTGTTAAAAAATCAACAGGCCGACGGCTTCTGGTACGACGACTGTTTTAACGCGCCGGGTTTTCCGAAGTTTTTTTATCTTAAATACCACGGGTATGACAAGTTCTTCCCGTTGTGGGCATTGGCTCGTTATAGCAATGCGCTGAAATTCCGATAAAACTCATCGTTGTTTATGTCTTTTCCGACCGCTACCAAAACCACTTCATTCATCGCCGGACTGACTTTTTCGGCGCCGCTGACGTTGCTGGCGATACTTAAAACAGCCAATCTTGTTAGTTATGGTATTGACCAGCCTCGCGTAGTTGCATTTTTTGTAATCTATTTACTGCTGACCTTATCGGTGTTCGTACTCGATGTACGGAGTTTTGTGCCTAAACAACTGAAAACCCGGATTCCGCTGGTCTATTTCCCCACCGATCAGGCTGGCGTCGAGTTTTTGTTCACTGTATTCGGCAGAATACTCGTTTGGGTTGCTGGTGTGGTGGCGGGCGTTGCTATGCTGGTACCGCTCTGGTATTTTCTGCAGAAGCGATAAGCTGAAGTATCTTGGTTAAGGATTTACCGCGAGTTTGGCTTTGCCGGATTTCGTGCGGATTTTCTTGGTGGATTTAGTCTCGATCTTGACCTGCGCAGTGCCATCTTTTTTCATATCCAGTTTGTTCGCCGCACCGCTGGAAAGGTCTATGGCTCTATCTTCTGATGGAGCCGGGCCTCTATCGTTGATAGTCACATCCACTTTTTTACCGTTATCCAGATTAGTCACGGTGGCTTTGGTGCCCATGGGCAAACTCGGGTGCGCGGCGGTGAGTTTTTTCTGATCGAAAGTTTCGCCGCTGGCGGTCTCCTGACCGTGGAAGCCGGGTCCGTACCAGGATGCTTCGCCGATTTCCTTATGCGTAGTTTTCTTGGGAGTGCTGGCTTGATCCGGCGATTGCTGCGGGGCTTGCTCGTTGGAGCGATCCGAGCGACAACCGGAACTCGCCCATATAACTATCAGTAATGCGCCTATAAATCCCGAAATTTTACGATGCGTTGCCATGCCCATTCTCCTGCTGTTTTATAGGCAAAACATGCGCTGAATCGACCATCAAGTCTGTGCGCTAGCGAACCTAGCTTTATGCTGAATGCGCACTCTATGTATCCTTCCGTACATACTTACCCGTAAGGAAGGCGGACAATTGTCGGGTAATATGAAGCCGCCTGATTTAATCACCGGAGGAGGAAGCGGGATATGAGCGCCCATGAATTGCGAGCACAAGCGCGCCGGTCGGTGCAAACGCGACGTTTACGCGACAGACGGCAGACTGATTATCCGTTTGGTTCGCCGGAGTGGCTGGAAAATATCAAAACTTCTTATGTAGCTTGGCCGAAAACAGACCGTCGCGACCATATTCGGCGTGCGGAAGACCGGCGCATGGCTGATAGACGTCATTCACAGGCGTCGGAACAGCAGCGTGCCGCACAAAAGTATTCCCGAGTCGTGTTAACCAGCGAAGAAAGAAAGCTAATTCAAAGCCTGTATTTGCCTGACGCCCAATAGCAGGAATGTTTGTCGTTTTAGCCGTCGAAGCCCATCAAGATTTACCTATCTCCGTTATAGATATCAGCAAAACCTGAGCACCGACCAGTTCTCGATGCCGACAATTGAGATGGGCGATAAACTGCGACCCATCCGAACGCGTCATCTCTAACTCCAGTGCCAATTGCTCGCTTGCAACCAAATCCATCATATTTCGGAATTGCCCTGACCAACGTTCGCGGTGCGCGGCGGCCACAAATTTCGAGAAGTGTGGTTTGAGTGATGATCCCTGCGGAATACCCAGTAATGCGGCGCCCGTCAGGTTAATTTCATCGATTTGTTCTGCGGAATCGATAACGAGATAGCCAATCGGGGCGAAGTCGTACAGAGCCCGGTAGCGGTCTCGCGCTGTGGTCAAAGCAACATCTATTCTCTGCAACTCGTCGAATTGCATTTCTAGTTCGATCTTGTGTACCAACAATTCGTGCAGCAGCATTTCCACCGGTTTAGCCCTAAGCTGCTCGGGCGATAAATTTGCCACCATGGCTTCGGCTGTCTTTCTCAGCGACTTACGCCGCTCGATTCCATCCCATTTTTGGTCCATGCCTTGGTTCTCCAGGTCGAGGGGCCGACCAATTGTGTAGGTAGTTACCAAAAAAGGATGGCTGCGGTTTGCGCCGAGCTTAGTCGATTGGTATGAATGACAACAGGGCATGACTGCTATCTGTTGCTTGGCAAACTGTCGGTTCGAGCTTGTCGATGAAAAGGTCGGTTTGGCTTATGTACGCTAACGAACTGTGTTTCATCGTACAAAGGCGTCTAATTCCTTGCAACACTTTCCCAACCAGCGACCCCGCTAATCCTATCACCCGATCCGGCCTAGGGCGCAAAAATTTCAAAGGGCAAATTGCCAGCCAGCCGCAGGCCTAGTCTGGAAAGCCGGTTAGCGATGCTATTCGATGTTTAACTCACAGGATAAAAATCATGAAAACAAATACATACCCCGGATCGTCAAGGACGATCCAAGGCATCGGTTTAGTTGCTGCGCTGTTTGTCGCCGGTTGTGCAAGCCTACCGGCGCCGACGGAGCAAATGGCGGTTTCCAAGGCTGCGGTGAACAGCGCCAACAGCGCCGGCGGCAACGAATATGCACCGTTAGCCTTGAGGGCGGCCATGGAAAAAATGGATGCCGCCGAACGCGCGATGGCCCGCGAAGATTACCTAATAGCCAGACAGCAAGCCGAACAAGCGCAGGTCGATGCTCAACTTGCGGCTTCCACCGCACGTGCCGCCAAGGCGCAGAAGGCTGCTAGCGAGCTGCAGGAAGGCAATCGCGTGTTACGCGAAGAACTCAATCGCGTAACCAAATAATTCACAATGGAGTCCATTATGCAAACCTATCGCTGTTTATCCCTAACCCTGCTTGCCGCGGCAGTTGCCGCCGGCTGTAGCTCGGTACCCAATGCATCCTTAATCGATGCACATAACAGTTATAACAACGCCCGCATCAACTCCGACGTCAGTACGCTGGCGGAACTGGAAATGAAACAGGCATCGGATACGCTAAAAAAGGCCGACGATGCCTATGCCAAGGATGACGACGATGAAAGCGTTACCCATTTGGCGTATATCGCTAATCAGCAGGTCGCCATCGCTCAAGTAACCGCCAAACGTAAAACTGCGGAAGCGGCAGTGAATAATGCCGAAGCCAAACGTAACCAGGTGCGTCTCGATGCCAGAACGGCGGAAGCGGATGCCGCAAAACGCCAAGCGGCGGCGAGCCAGCTCACCGTAGACCGGCAAGCGACTGAATTGGTCATCGCCGGTATCAATAGCGAACGTGACGAGGCCTTGATAGCGCAACAGGAGATATTGATTAACGAACTGAACGCGAAGAAAACCGCGCGCGGTCTGGTTATTACCCTGGGCGATGTGTTGTTCCGTACCAATAAAGCCCAGTTGCAATCCGGCGGTCTGCGCAATGTCGACAAAATAGGCGATTTTCTGAAGGAATATCCCGCCTATAAAGTATTGGTTGAAGGCTATACCGACAGTCGCGGCAGCGATGAGCTTAACCAGGAACTCTCCGACCGCCGTGCTTATGCCGTGCGTACCGCTTTAGTGGATGCCGGCGTTAACAGCGACCGAGTCAGAACTCGCGGTTACGGCGAGGAATATCCGGTTGCCGATAACGATACGGCGGCCAGTCGGCAATTGAATCGGCGGGTGGAAATTATCCTGTCCGACGAGAAGGGCGACATTGCAACGCGTTAGTATGATTTGCGTTTTAGCTGGTTAAACGCGGAATCCAAAAAAGCACGGGCCGATGGTGATAAGTTGGCACATATTAACCCAGCTCTTAAACATCGTCGCTCCCGCGCAGACGGAAGTCCAGTTGCAACACTGGGTTTTCGTTTTGCGGACATAGCAAGCCATAGGGAATTTAAGGTCCGGGTTGATGACAGCCTAGGTATAAGTAAGGATGAGAATATTAAAGGAACGGGCGGTTTGCCATATTTCCTACTAATTGAGGATCAAAGACTATGAAACTAATCCATTTAGCGCTTATGTTGCCATGGATTGCATACAGCTTTTCGGCTATTGCGGACCCCGCTCCGCTGCAACCCCAAACCCAGGGCGATGTGACTTTTGTCAGCGGCGGCATCGGTGGCGATGAACGGGATGCGTTGCAGGCGGTGCGCGCTGATTACAATTTAAGCCTGCTGTTTTCCATGCAAGGCACAGGCGAGTATTTTAGCGATGTGGCCGTCAGGATTAGCGATGCAAAAAATCAGACCATGCTGAATACCGTGGCCGATGGCCCTATGCTGTTCGCCAAACTCAAACCCGGTAAATATCGAATTAGCGCCGAGCATGAAGGACAAGAGATTCGCAAAACGGTAACGGTAGACAACAAACACAGGTCGCCGCTGTCGTTTACATGGCCAGGTGATTGAACTTAACTATTCTGTTAGCTCACTTCCGGGATCGGACAGCATCGGAAGCGTTTATTGATAAATCGGTGCTATTTTTAAACTGTCAAATGGCAATTCAACCGAACAATATAAAGCTATTCCCCCCAAGAGGAGCGAACAAATGAAATGGCTAAATAGCACCGAGCGTTACGGTGTAATGTCAATGGCGATGCACTGGATAATTGTATTGTTGTTTATCGCGGTTTACGCCAGCATCGAATTGCGCGAAATGTTCCCCAAGGGTAGTGGTCCGCGCGAGGCTATGAAAGCCTGGCATTTCATGCTGGGTCTATCCGTGTTTGTCTTAATTTGGCCGCGCTTGTTGTTCATGTTTCAGGGGCGGTTTCCGACTATTCAGCCCGAACCGCCGCATTGGCAAAAACTGTTGGGAAGAACCATGCATTTAACCCTGTACGCGCTGATGATAGTCATGCCCTTGTCGGGTTGGCTGTTACTCAGTGCAGAAGCCAAACAGATTCCGTTTTTCGGTTTACAACTGCCGGCGCTGATCGACGAAAGCAAGAGCATCGCGGAATCGATAGATGAGTTTCACGAAACAGTCGGCACATTGGGTTATTTTCTGATCGGTCTGCATAGCGCCGCAGCGCTATATCATCATTATTTCCTCCGCGATAACACCTTACGGCGGATGTTGCCGAAGTGCTGCGACAGCAAAACGAATTTGCAGGAATAGCCGAATCACTGACGTTTTCAAAGTGTAGAAATTTGCCAAGCTATTAAGTCTTAATTTCCCTCGTTCCAGTTATTCACTATAAGGTTGCAACTCTGACACCAGGCATCGGAGCCAATTTCTCCAATGCTCGAACTTGGAGCAAGAATTGTCAAGAACAAACCCCAACGGGTTGGATGCCAAACCAAAGGCTTGGCATTTAGAACCTGACGATCCGACATTGAAGGCAGAAGCGGTCAATTACCAATCGTCACAATAAGACTGCAAAAGATCCGAAACCGGGCATTAAGCCGTGTTGTTTGATCTTAATTATCTTCCTGATTTAGTGCTACACCAGCAGAAACTTAGGGCGTTGGACTCATCGCGGCCTTAACGAATAGCCTTTCAACAGCGCATAAATGGCGGGGATCACAATCAAGGTCAGCAGCATTGAAGAAATCATACCCCCCACCATGGGGGCGGCAATGCGCCGCATCACTTCCGATCCCGTGCCGTTACTCCACATGATGGGTAGCAGACCCGCCATAATGGCCGCCACCGTCATCATCTTGGGTCGTAGCCGTTCCGCAGCACCACTGATCACACAGGTATAGAGTTCGTCCAGCCTCATTTCCTTATTTTGTTGCCGACATTCTTCGACTTTCGCCTGATAAGCATGATCCAGATAAATCAGCATAATGACGCCAGTTTCGGCAGCCACCCCGGCCAGTGCGATAAAGCCGACACCAACCGCTACGCTGACGTTATAGTTCAACACCCAAAGCAGCCAGACACCGCCCACCAGCGCAAACGGCACCGACAACATGACAATCAGGGTTTCTGTCATGCGGCCAAAGTTCAAATACAGCAGAATAAAAATGATCAGCATGGTCAATGGTACGACGATCTTCAACCGTTCAACGGCGCGTTCCATATACTCGAATTGCCCGCTCCAGGTAATGTAGTAACCGGTAGGCAGTTGCACGGCTTTCTCGACTGCGAGCTTGGCATCATGAACATAGCTGGCAATATCGCGATCCCGCAAATCGACGAAGATATAAGCCGAGAGCAGTGAGTTTTCGGTGCGAATGCCGGGTGGACCTTTGGATAAACTCAGATGTGCAACCGACGATAAAGGAATCATGGCGCCGTCGGCGGTTGTCACCAGTAAGTGATTGCCTATGGCACTAGGACTGTTCCTGAGTTCGCGGGGATAACGCACGATCACGCCAAAGCGTTCCCGGCCTTCAACCATGGTGGTGACCATTTCACCGCCAATTGCCGTTGAAATCAGGTTTTGAATGTCGCCTACCAGCAAGCCATACCGCGCCAAAGCGTCATAGTCGGGATCGATATTCAAGTAATACCCCCCAGTAATCCGCTCAGCGTAAGCGCTGGTGGTGCCGGGTACGTTCTTGATGGCTTGTTCGATTTGCTGGGCCAGGCGTTCCATTTCGGCCAAGTCGTTACCGAACAATTTGACGCCAACCGGCGTCCTAATACCGGTTGCCAGCATGTCGATGCGATTTTTGATCGGCATCGTCCAGGCATTGCTGACGCCAGGGATTTGCAAGGCCTGATCCATTTCTGCAATCAGTTTGTCAACGGTCATACCGGGCCGCCACTGTGATTCCGGTTTCAGATTGACCACTGTCTCGGACATTTCTAAGGGCGCCGGATCGGTGGCGGTGGCGGCGCGACCGGCCTTGCCGAATACCGATTCGACTTCGGGAAAGGTTTTGATGATGCGATCCTGAGTTTGAAGCAGCTCGGCGGTTTTGGTGACCGACATGCCGGGCAAGGTCTGCGGCATGAACAGCAGGGTGCCTTCGTTTAAGGTGGGCATAAACTCGCCGCCCAAGCGCATGGCAGGGTAAATACTGGCAACCAGTACCAGTATCGCCAGCAAGACAGTGGTTTTTTTAAAACGCATGACCAAAGTAATCAACGGACGATACAGCCACAGCAACAGCCGATTGACCGGGTTATCTTGTTCTGCCCGGATATGACCGCGCACGAATAGCAATATCAGAACCGGCACCAAGGTGACCGACAGCAAGGCCGCGCCGGCCATCGCAAAGGTCTTGGTGTATGCCAAGGGTTGAAATAGCCGACCTTCTTGCGCTTCCAGGGTGAACACCGGCAAGAAGGATACGGTGATAATCAGTAAGCTGAAGAACAAGGGCGGGCCGACTTCCCGGCAGGCATTCAAAACAATGGCGTGTCTGGGCAATTTATCCGCATCATGCTCCAGGTGCTTATGCACGTTTTCGATCATGACGATGGCAGCATCGACCATCGCACCAATGGCTATAGCAATGCCGCCAAGACTCATGATGTTGGAGTTCATATTGAGCAGGTGCATGACGATGAACGCCATCAATATGCCAACCGGCAGCATCACGATGGCGACCAACGCGCTGCGCAGATGCAACAGGAACACCGCACAAATCACCGCCACCACCACGCTCTCTTCCAACAGCGTGTGCCGTAGATTGTCTATCGCCCGATGGATCAGATCCGAACGATCATAAACCGCTTGAATACTGACGCCGGTTGGCAGGCCCGCCGTGATTTCTTTCAAACGCAGTTTCAGATTATCAATCACTTCCAGCGCGTTTTGACCGTAGCGGGCAATCGCAATGCCCGATACCACTTCTCCCTCGCCATTCAACTCGGTTAGGCCGCGACGCTCATCAGGCACCAATTCCACTCTGGCCACATCCCGCACTAACACGGGGGTGCCGTTGGCGACTTTTAATACCAGCCGTTCCAAATCATGAATACCATGCAAATAGCCACGACCGCGTACCATATATTCTGTTTCAGTCATTTCAATGGCTCGACCGCCCACATCGCGGTTGCCATTGGCAATCACCTCGGTCACGGTTTTTAGGGGGATGCCATAAGCCTGGAGTTTATGTGGATCAACGGTGACTTGATATTGCTGAACAAACCCACCGATGCTGGCTACTTCGGCAATCCCTTGCGCCTTGGTCAATTGGTAGCGTACAAACCAGTCTTGCAAGGTACGCAATTCAGCCAGCGAGTATTCCTTACCCAGCAACACATATTGATACACCCAGCCCACGCCGGTCGCATCGGGCCCAAGTTGCGGCGTGACACCGCGTGGCAAGCGTCCGGCCGCAAAGTTAAGATATTCGAGCACTCGCGAACGCGCCCAGTAAATATCAGTGCCGTCCTCAAAGATCACGTACACAAAGGATGCACCGAAAAATGAGAAGCCCCGGACTACCTTGGATCGCGGCACACTCAGCATCGCGGTAGTCAGTGGATAAGTGACTTGATCTTCGACCACCTGGGGGCTTGGCCGGGGTATTCGGTGTAGACAATGACTTGGGCATCGGATAGATCAGGCAAGGCATCCAGCGGAATTTTGATCACGGCATAAATGCCGCTACACACTAAGAGTAGGGTCGTGATCAGCACCAGAAACACATTTTTTAACGACAAGGCAATGACACGTTCCAACATGGCTAGTGCTCCATCACATGTTGATTATGCTCATGTTCTGGCATGGCCAAAGTATCGTCCTGATTCGATTCAGCCTTTGGCATCGCCTCAGCGCCACTCATACTGTCTAGTGCCGATTTCAAATTGCTTTCGGCATCGATCAGGAAATTCGCGCGGGTGACGACATGGTCGCCATCCTGCAAACCCTCAAGTACTTCGCTAAATCCGTTGGCCTGATGGCCTATCTTCACGGTGCGCGGCTCGAATCGGCCATCATCGACCTGTACCAGTGCCACCTGCCGCGTGCCACTATCGAGAATAGCCGAATCGGGCACACTCAGCTCTCGGTGTCGTTGTTGAGTAGCCATTAATTCAACGCTACCGTACAGGCCGGGTTTTAGAAAACCTTGGGCGTTGTCCATGTCCACTCTAACCTTGACGGTGCGTGTATCGGTATTCAACGTGGGAAAGATAAAACTGACTTGCCCATGAAAGGATTTATCAGGGTAAGCATTGATATTGACGCTGACGTCTTGACCTAATTTCACCCACTCTAAATCGGGCTCGAATACATCGACCATCAGCCACACGCGACTTAAATCGGCAATTTGGAAAAGTACCTCGCCAGGCATAAAACGCATGCCTTCTACCGCAGGCTTTTCCATGACCACGCCATTGACAGGCGATTGTAACGACAAGGTTTCAATCGCGAGTTCACGCTCTTGCAAACGTTGTAATTGGGCCGTGCCAATATCCCAATTTTTTAGTCGTTGGAGGGCATTGCGCGTCAGCTGCTGGGCGGTGGCAAGCGCCTGTGGGCTGGCCTGTTCTAATGAAATTTCACCTTGTTTGGCTATCAAATATTCCTGCTGAGCCGTCAGTAGATCGGGGCTGTATATATCCAAGAGTGGCTGCCCACGTTTGACAGGTTGTCCGGTGCTATTAACTTGCAAGCGTTGTATCCAGCCCTCGAATTTTGCATTGACAGTATGAAGCAGGCGCTCATCGACTTGAATACTGCCCAACGCACGGATCGAACGCGTTAAATCCCGATATTGGACATTCTCGGTTTTGACACCGAGCTTCTGGATTTTTTCCGGACTAATGCTCAAGAGTTTGGAACTGGTCGCTTCGCCCTCATAAACAGGCAAATAATCCATGCCCATTTCGTCTTTTTTCGGTACTGGCGATGTATCAGCAGCCCCCATAGGGTGGCGATAGTACAAAACCCGCCCTTTATTCGGTTGGGCTGTCTGCGAGACTTCATCGGCATAGACGGGGAGATAATCCATACCCATTTCGTCTTTGGTGGGCGTTGGCGATGTGACCTTGGGATTCATCGGGTGTCGATAATACAAAGGCTTTCGTTCAGCGACCAACGCTACCTTTTCCACTGGTTGCTGTTTACCCGCCAACCAGTAGCCGCTGCCGATACCTAGGAGCAAGGCCAGTGCGCTAGCCAAAAGTGCATACTTAGTCATGGGTCAGCTCCTTGCCAATTAAATTCGATAATTCCGCCAGTATCTGCTGGGTTTCGACCAGCGATTTCCAATATTGGCTTTGATACTGAAACAAGCTCAGTTGGGTGCGGAGCACATCACTGAAGCCTGACTTGCCAACCGGATACCCGGCCATCAAGGAACTGACCGCCTGCTGCGCTTGGGGAATGATTTCATGCTCGAATAATGCTAATCGCTCTTTTGCATGTAAGTATTGAGCGGTGTTGGCGGCAATTTCGCCATGCACTTTGTTGTGCTCGTCTTGCAACGCATACTGCTCCTGCAGCAACTCACTGTTGCGTTGATCGACTGCCTTAGCCTGTTTTTGCTCGGCATAAATCGGCAAATTGATGCTGAGTTTGACGCTAGCGAAATCGCTACGGGATTCGCCGGAGGGGGTATTTTGCCTGACCGCATAACCAGCACCTAGTGTAAGATCGGGATAAAAATCTTTTTCGGCGATTTCAATGCGGGTCTTGGCTACGCTGAGCATTTTGCGATGCTGCTCGAACAACGGGCTATGCTCCATGGCTAGAGCCTGCATATCGGCAACGACCAAGACCGGAGTTTTGATTTCAGCTTGATTGGGCAGATTAACAGCGGTATCGGCACTGCGGCTAAGTAGGGTGTTGAGCTGAATGCCGGCACTGTGGCGCATGCCGATTAACTCGATTTTTTCATCCTTGAGCTTTGAGAGTTCTAACTGGGCCAGCATGACATCTTGCTGTTGCCCCTGACCGACTTTGTAACGGGACTGGGCCGTATCGATCAATTGTTGAAAAAACTGCTCGCTTTCGGCAATAACATTAATGGCCCTATCGTAATAAAACAGGCGCCACCATGTCTGTTTGACATCGCGAACCAAGCGCAAACGGGCGACATCCACCGAGTCAGCTGCCGCCAGGGCTTCCTGTTCAGCCGCTTGTTCCTTTAGTGCCAACTTACCTGGAAAGGGAATCATCTGACTGACGCCGATATCCATCATGGTCATATCTTCCTTATGCAGACTGAAACTGTTAGTGGGAACATTTAAGGTATCGAAATTCAGTGTGGGGTCTGGCAGTGCGCCTTCTTGCGAGGGAATGGCGGCCAATGCTTCGGCACGGGCTTTAATTTCGAGGATGCCGGGGTTACCGGCCTGAGCCAGTTCAACGGCCTGTTCCATGGACAATAAGGCTTCGTCGGCGTGGACTATGCTGATGAAAAGCATCAGACAACTACCGAACACCCAAAAGGGCCAAGACACCCGAACAGCCGGCGAGAGGTATAACAACGGGAACATCATTTTTCTCCAATCAATGGAAACACAGGCGCACGCCAAAGCATGGAGCCTTATCACGCCAATAAGGCGCTGGTTACCGGGGAGAAATGGCTAATTCAGAAAGGTGCAGAACCGATAACGTATCGGTATGGGATTGGCAGTGGTTCTTCGCTGTCTATGACGTATATAAAGGCAGGGTAATTGGCTAAAAATATAAATACTTAGCCAAGTCAGGCAAACGATAAAGACAGGAAGATCAGGCTTATCGATTTTGAGATTAAGCGCGGGGTTAGGCTGTGAATCTGGGCAGGCCTTTAATGCACAATCCTGATTATGATGCACTACTTGCCTAGTGCCGGTGGCATGATGCTCGGCATCAGTGCAGCCAATCGGCATAACATCTATATCATTGGTTACCAAAGCAACGGGCATCGACATAACGCACGTTGACGAAACCAGCATGAAAAGCCAACTCACAAGCAAAAGCATCACAACAACATTGCGGGGCTGTTTGTTTGAAAAAAGCTTAAAAATCGTCATCGACATTGACATCATGGTTTTAAGCTAGCACATACGTAGATTTAATTCAAAAGGTGTTTTTTGTAAGTGCTCATTGGTGTTACTTGTATACTGAAATCTATTGTGCGGTCGATCGAATTAATGCGATTCCAACGGTTATCACGCCTGACCAGTGTTTTGGATTGGGAAAATTGATGGGGCTGCTTTAGAATCAGAAACGGTCTTTAACAGCCAGCGACTGAAAGGCGACTAAGGGTCGAAATTTGACGATCGCTTCGACGACAAAATTTTAAAGGTTTCCTAACTCTAAATACCAAACACTAAGCCGGTATTTGCTGGCAACTCCTTATCGACATTCTGCACCAGCAAGCTGCGCTTGGTCCTCCCCCGATAACCTTCGCGTAAACGTTACAGCCTTTTAAAAACGCTGCAGCCAAATAGGTGTGTGCGATAGCGTACAGACTACAAGCCCTCCCGCCGATAAGCTGCAATCTCCACTATTCGCGGAGGTTTATCATGAATCTGGCAATCGAACCCTTACTGGCCCTGGTGATCGGCATACTAATTTTAGTAGTACCCCGGTTTCTGAATTATTTCGTGGCGGTCTATTTGATTGTCGTGGGGGTGTTGGGGTTGGTACACCGCTAGGCGTTATGCACCGTCCAGTTTGCACAGTTTCACGTTAACGTCCCCACTCCACAAGGAGCACTACCATGTCACTTAGCACACTGATACTCATCGTACTAATCCTGATGCTGCTGGGCGTAATACCGGTTTGGCCGCACAGCCGTTCTTGGGGCTATGGACCCAGCGGCGGCTTAGGTTTGGTGTTGATCGTCATCTTGATTCTACTGGTACTCGGCAGAATTTAGCTTCCCTTCCAAGACGTTGGGTTCGATTAGCGTCGGCCCAACCGTTCTTTTTACCGACAGCCTCCCAGCGAGGACGCAATCGACGTTGCCGACAGGCGATTGGCGACAACATTTATCAGATTGGAGTATTAATCCATGGCCAAGCGGCGAGAACAACGGCGGCATGTTAGAAGCGAGCATCCCGGTGGCGAGGAAGCGCCGATTCGTTTTGAATTATTCAATACCGAGCGACTGGAACAGCATGCGGTCAGCCTGGCAAAAGCCCAAAAAATCACCACGCTAAAGAAGGGCCATAAACTGATTCCTCGGGTGCGCGAGAACGCTTTGGTGCTACTGGAAGCTTACAAAGCGGTCTCCCGGGCGGTGCGCGAGCAGCATGCCATCACCCCTGCCGCGGAATGGCTGCTGGATAATTTTCATGTCATCGAAGAGCAAGTTAGCGACATTCATGTCGACCTGCCGGAAAGTTATTCGCGCGAACTACCCAAACTGGCCGAAGGCGTGTTGGCCGGCTATCCGCGCGTTTACGGCATCGCCTGGGCCTTGGTAGCCCACACCGACAGCCGCTTCGCACCAGACTTGCTGAATCTGTTCGTAAAAGCCTATCAAAGCGTCGAACCGCTGACCCTGGGCGAACTGTGGGCAATCCCGATTACGCTGCGGGTATTGCTGGTAGAAAATCTGCGGCGATTGGCGGTCAGCATCATGCGTTCGCAAAACGGCCGGCGCCTGGCCGACCAGTTTGTCGACCATGTCGAGCAAATCGTCGCCCGCAGCGATAGCCCGGACCCGGTCATTCCGGCTGGCGTGTTGCCGGCCGAACCGTTGCGTCAAGCTTATGCTGTGCAGATTTTGCAGCGCTCGCACGATCCGCATCCGGCGATAGCACTGTCGTTGAAATTTCTCAGCGATTGGCTTGGTGAGCAAGGCCTAAGCCTAGATGACATTGTGCATCGGGAACACGCCGCGCAAATTGCCGACAACATGACGGTGCGCAACATCATCACCAGTATGCGCGCCATCTCGGCGTTCGATTGGCCGCAATTTGTTGAGGATGTCAGCCTGGCGGATGCCTGTTTGCGCGCGCATGACGAATACGCGGCCATGGATTTTTTGACGCGCGACCGTTACCGGCATGCCATAGAAGAACTGGCCAAACGTTCGCCGGTATCTGAAGTAGAGATTGCGCGGCTGGCAATTGTCGAAGTACAAATCGCCATCGATCAAGATTGCAACGACGAACGGCAAATGGAGCCGGGATATTATCTGATCGGTGCCGGTCGTTATGCATTCGAAGCAAAAGTGCATTACCGTTCGCCCTTCAAACAAAGGCTGTTGCGTACCTATGTCAGTCATGCCGGACTGGCCTATGTCGGCAGTCTGGGATTAATGACGCTGTGTTTACTGGCCTTACCGTTAAGCGTATCCAGCGCCGCCGGACTGAACGGATTTCAGTTGGCCTTGCTGGCTTTGGTTTTAGTATTTCCGGCATCGGATATTGCCGTTGGTTTGCTGAATCATTTCATTGTGGCCGGCCTGCCGCCCAATCATTTACCTCGTCTGGAACTGAAAGACGGCGTACCGGAAGCCTTGAGCACCTTTGTAGTGGTGCCAACCATGTTTGTAGGTGAAGCGGGGGTAAGGCAGCAAGTCGAGCAAATGGAAATCCGCTATCTGGCCAATCTGGACGGCGCGGTGCGCTTTGCTCTATTGTCGGACTGGGCGGATGCGGAGCAGGAAACTCAACCCAACGACGACAAACTGTTGAGTGTGGCAATTGGCGCGATCAACGCATTGAACGCCAAGTACGGTCAGCAACGCTTTTTTGTGTTTCACCGTAAACGTTTGTGGAATGCCAGCGAAGGCAAATGGATGGGCTGGGAACGCAAACGTGGAAAATTGCAGGAATTCAATCGCCTGCTGCGTGGCGCCACCGATACCTCATTCTTGCCAATAGCCGGTCAACCCGCCACCGCGCCGGCCGGCATTTGCTATGTGGTTACCTTGGATGCCGACACCAAATTGCCAATGGGTGTGGTGGCGCAATTGGTCGGAGTGGCGGCGCATCCGCTGAATAAGCCTGTATTCGACGCCGACAGCCAAACTATTATCGATGGTTACGGCATCTTGCAGCCCAGAGTCACGCCAACCTTGCCGCAACGCCAGGAACGCTCGATGTTCCATCAAATTTTTGCCGGGGCCTCCGGCACCGATGCTTATTCCAGCTCGGTATCCGAGCTATATCAGGACCTATTCGGCCTTGGCACCTACAGCGGCAAGGGCTTGTATCACGTAGATAGTTTTGAAGCAGCGCTGGCCGGGCGGGTACCGGATAACACTCAGCTTAGTCACGATTTATTCGAGAGCGTTTACGTACGTTGCGGTTTGGTCAGCGATATCGAGTTTTTCGAGGAATTTCCGTCGCATACCGGTGTTGCCGACTCACGCGGGCACCGCTGGGCGCGCGGCGATTGGCAGTTGCTGCCATGGATTTTCGGTAAACGCGGCAAGGGCATGCCTATGATAGGCCGCTGGAAGATGCTGGATAATCTGCGCCGCTCACTGTCGGCACCGGCGGCGTTTTCCGCCTTGGTGGCAAGCTGGGCCATGCCGCAGGCGCCGCTATTGGCACTGATCGGTTTCGTGCTGACTTCCTTGGCTTTTCCGGCCATGTTAGCCTTCACCGCCGGTTTTACCGCGCCGCGGCGCGGCATTTCCTTAGCAACGCATTTGCGTGGTGCGCTAGAGAATGTAGCCTGGGCGCTGTGCAATAGTTTGGTGGCGCTTACGTTGTTGGCACAACAAGCCTGGTTGATGACCGACGCCATAGTCACCACGCTGGTGCGCTTGTTCATTACTCGTCGCAAACTGCTGAAATGGGTGACTGCGTTGCAGGCTAAAGCCGGAGCAGGGTATGCGTTGAAAAATTTGATCCGCCCACTCAGCCATTCGTCTTCGGTGGTGTTTGGTGCTGGGGCGTTGGTGGTGCTGTTCAACCCGGACGCGATTGTCGCGGCCGCGCCGTTTTTATTACTGTGGTGGCTGGCGCCGGTGGTAGCACGGGCTTTGAGTCTGCCGCCCAAAATCGATAGTGCTGAAGCGCTGTTGCCGGCCGATAGCGCGCAATTGCGTTTGTATGGCAGGCGCATCTGGCGGTTTTTTACCACCTTTGTCACCGCCGAAGAACACTATCTGCCACCGGATAATTTTCAGGAAGATCCGCAAGCGGTTATTGCCCACCGCAGTTCGCCGACCAATTTCGGCCTGTATTTGTTGTCGGTGGTGTCCGCACGGGATTTCGGCTGGGTGGGGTTGAGCGATACCGTCGAGCGCCTGGAAGCCACGCTGGCAACCCTTACAGATTTGCCAAAATTGCACGGGCATTTTTATAACTGGTACGACACCCGCAATTTGCAGATGCTGGAACCGCGCTACGTATCCACCGTCGATAGCGGCAATCTGGCCGGCCATTTACTGACGTTGGCGCAAGCCTGTCGGGAGATGGCCAGCAAGCCGCTGGATTTAACCAACGCCTTGCAAGGACTCGCCGATACGCATCGTTTATTACTCGACGCGTTAGCCAATATCAACGATGACCGCCGCATCGTGACGGTTACGTTGCGGGAGCTTCGGCAAAAAATGGCCATACTGGGCGAACTGCTGGCAAGGAGACCCGCCGAGATAGCTGAATGGAGCGAGCTGTGGCAACAGCTAACCGTTTGCGCCAACGCCTTACTCGATCTGGCCAATGCGCATGCCGTGGAACGCGGGGATAGCCAGGATAACGAAGTGCTGGCCTGGTCTGGTTTTTTATGCGACGACATTCGTTCGCATGCCCGCGATGTGGCTACGTTGATTCCGTGGATTCATTTTCCGGAACAATACCCGTCGCTATGTTCGCAAAGTGCCGAACAAAGCCAGCAATTCGGTTTGGAAACGCCGCTAAGCAAGCTGGCCGACAGTTACGCCATTTGGGCTGATCACGCAGAATATTCGCAGCCGCAAGCAGCTACATCGGCTCAGAAAGCCCTAATTGTGCTATTACGCCGGGCCGGCGATCAAGCCAAGGCTTTGCATAAACGCGTTGAATTTATGGCTGAGCACCTGGAAGGCTTGTTCCGGGACATGGATTTTCGGTTTTTGTACGATGCCAATCGACACATGTTTGCCATCGGTTACCGGGTCGCGGAAGGGACTATCGATCCCAGTTATTACGACTTGCTGGCTTCCGAGGCCAGGCTGTCCAGTATTATCGCCATTGCCAAACGCGACGTCCCTAGTACGCACTGGTTCCACCTGGGTCGGCGGGTGACGCGGGTTGCGCATGGCACGGTATTGCTGTCCTGGTCCGGGTCGATGTTCGAATACTTGATGCCGTCGCTGGTGACCTTTACCCCACGCTACAGTCTGCTCGATCAGACTTGCCGCTTAGTGGTGAAGCGGCAGATTGCCTACGGCAAGGAACGCGGTGTGCCCTGGGGGGTGTCGGAGTCGGCTTTCAATGGCCGGGATTTGTATTTGACCTATCAATATTCCGCGTTTGGCGTGCCCGGTCTGGGTATGAAGCGCGGCTTGGGTGAAGAATTGGTGATAGCGCCTTATGCCACGGCCTTGGCGGCTATGTATTTGCCGCATGCCGCCGTGGAAAACTTCGCGCGTCTGGAACGGGAAGGGGCGCTGGGGCGATATGGTTTCTACGAAGCGCTGGATTTCACGCCGGTCCGCCTGGCGGAAGGCCAGCGTGTAGCCATGGTGCGTTGCTATATGGCGCATCATCAAGGTATGTCGCTGGTGGCGTTTGCGAATGTGGTTCATGACGGGGCGATGCGGCATCGTTTTCATCGCACCGCGCTGATTCAGGCGGCGGATTTATTATTGCAGGAACGCATCCCGCACGGCGCCGACACCAGCGTACTGCCGTTGTTGCAGGAACTGTCCGATGTGAAGGAAACCGTGCAGCCGCCGGTGCGCCGTGTGCCGTCGCCGATGTCGTCGGTGCCGTCCACACTGCTGCTGTCCAACGGCCGTTACTCGCTGATGATCACCGCTGCCGGCTCCGGTTACAGCCAATGGCGGAACCTGGCGGTGACCCGCTGGCGTGAAGACACCACTCGCGATGCCTGGGGCAGCTATTTGTATCTGCGCGATGTCGATAGTGGTCAAGTTTGGTCGGCAGGCTACCAACCGACCACTGCCACCCCCGAGCACTATGAAGTGGTGTTTGTCGAAGATCGGGCCCGCATCACCCGCACCGACGGTGCGATAGTTACCACGCTGGAAATCGTGGTATCGCCGGAAGACGATGCCGAAATCAGGCGGTTGAGCTTAACCAATAACAGCATGCATGAGCGGGAAATCGAAGTGACGTCTTATGCGGAAATTGTACTGACGACCTTGCAGGCCGATATTGCCCATCCGGCGTTTTCCAATTTGTTTGTACAGACCGAATACCTGCCCCAAACCCGCGCCTTGCTCGCGCACCGTCGGCAACGCTCCGCCGAAGACCCGCAATTGTGGGCCGCGCATGTGCTGGCCGACCGGCAAACCGGCGACGGATTGCAATACGAAACCGACCGCGCCCGTTTTATCGGCCGCGGCCAAACCTTGCGCGCACCGTTGGCAGTGATGGACGGCCGGCCTTTGAGCAATACGGTAGGTTCGGTACTGGATCCGATATTCAGTTTGCGCACCCGTATTAAAATCGCAGCGGGGGCGACTGAGCACTTGACCTTCACCACGCTAGTGGCTGCGTCAAGACAGGCGGCGGCAGATTTGTCTGACAAATATCATAATCTGATGGCCTGGGAACGGGTGTCGGCCTTGGCCTGGACCCATGCCCATGTGCAATTGCATCATTTACATACCAAACCCGATGAGGCGCAGTTGTTTCAGATGCTGGCCAATCGCTTGCTCTATACCGATCCGTCTTTAAGGCCAGCCGGTAAATTGTTGCAAACGAATACCCTGAATGTCGCCAGTTTGTGGCGGTTCGGCATTTCCGGCGATAAACCCATTTTATTGTTGCGGGTCGGCGAGCCGGAAGATCGCGCGATTGTCGAGCAATTGCTGCGTGCGCATGAGTACTGGCGCATTAAAGGCCTTGCTGTTGACCTATTGATTTTGAATGAAAAGGAGGTCTCTTACGTCGAGGATTTACAAAATTTATTAGAAACTCTGGTGTGCGAAAACCAGGCCCGTTCGACCTCCTCAGAGCACAATCAGCAGGGCGCTATTTTTGTATTGCAAGGCAGATTGTTATCCCTGGAAGAGCGGCGTTTGCTGCAAACAGCGGCAAGGGCAATGTTGGTCGGTAATCGCGGCACCTTGGCCGAACAATTATTACGGCATCCGCGGCCGGCCATGCCTTTCATTGCCAAACAGCCATTGCTGCCGGCTATCGAAGCGCCGGCTTTGGTCGTGCCGCCGCTGGAGTTTTTTAACGGTCTGGGCGGTTTTGCCCACGATGGCCGCGAATATGTAATCGTTTTGGATAAAGGCCAGAGCACGCCGGCGCCGTGGATTAACGTCATCGCCAATCCTGAGTTTGGTTTTACGGTCTCCGAGTTGGGTAGCGGTTGCACCTGGTGCGGCAATAGCCGGGAAAACCAATTAACCCCCTGGTCGAACGATCCGGTCGGCAATGCGCCGGGCGAGGTGTTTTATATTCGCGACGAGGACAGCAACGAACTTTGGACGCCGACCGCGCTGCCGATTCGGGTAGACAATGCTAGCTATTTGATTCGGCACGGCCAGGGCTATAGCCGCTTCGAACATCATTCGCATGGCATTCATAGCGAATTGTTACAGTTCGTCAGCAAGGAGGATCCGGTCAAAATCTCCTCATTGACCTTGACCAATGAATCCGGTCGCCGCCGGCGTTTGAGCATAACGGCCTATCTGGAATGGGTGCTCGGTGCGTCGCGTAGCGTCACCGTTCCGCATATCGTCACGGAACTGGATGCGGAAACCGGCGCCATGCTGGCTTATAACCCGTGGGATCAGGAATTTGGTACACGCGTTGCTTTTGCCGATTTGGCCGGGCGGCAGACAGGCTGGACGGCTAATCGCACGGAGTTTCTCGGTCGTAACGGCAGTCTGGACGCGCCGGCCGGCTTGATTTATCCAAAACCGCTTAAAAATCGTGTCGGTGCCGGCATGGATCCCTGCGCGGCTTTGCAAACCAGCATCGAGTTGGCCACGGACGAAAAAATCGAGATCGTATTTTTTCTGGGGCAGGGCCAGGACAAATCACACGCTGTCGAATTGATTCGCAAGCATCGCACGATCGACGTTGCCACGTTATTTGCTGAGGTCACGCAGTCTTGGCAAGCGATACTGGGCAAGGTGCAAGTCAAAACCCCGGATCGGGAGCTGGATGTGCTTTTAAATAGTTGGCTGTTGTACCAAACCTTGAGTTGCCGAATGTGGGCGAGGGCAGCGTTCTATCAGGTGGGCGGCGCCTTTGGTTTTCGCGATCAATTACAGGACAGCATGGCTTTGGCGGTGACCAGGCCCGATTTGACCCGTTCGCATATTCTACGCGCCGCCGCGCGCCAGTTCGAACCGGGGGACGTGCAACATTGGTGGCATCCGCCCACCGGTCGCGGCGTGCGTACCCGGTTTTCCGACGACCGGGTCTGGCTGCCGTTTGTGGTCGCGCATTACCTGAATGTTAGCGGCGATAACGCGGTACTGGAGGAATTGTTACCGTTTCTGGAAGGGCCGGAGTTGGCAGTTGATCAGGACGATGCCTATTTTCATCCTACCGAAACTTCGCGAGAAGCCAGCCTGTTTGAGCATTGCGCGCGGACCTTGGATTTGAGTCTCGCTACCGGTGCGCATGGTTTGCCGTTGATCGGTAGCGGCGACTGGAACGACGGTATGAATCGGGTCGGGAATCGCGGGCAGGGCGAGAGCATCTGGCTGGCCTGGTTTCTGATCAAAACCCTGTCGGATTTTGCCGACATTGCCGAAACGCGCGGCGACAACGAGCGAGCAAAACGTTGGCTTGAGCACGCCGGACAACTGCGGAGCGCCGTCGAAGCAGAAGGCTGGGATGGGGCTTGGTATCGGCGCGCCTATTTCGACGACGGCTCGCCGCTGGGCTCGGCGACCAATGCCGAATGTCGCATCGATTCCATCGCGCAAAGCTGGGCCGTCATTTCTGGCTCTGCCGAACCGGAACGGGCGCGGCGGGCGATGGAATCGGTGCGCGAGTATCTGGTGCGTTACGGCGATGATTTGCTGTTGTTGTTCACGCCGCCCTTCGACAAAACCGAACGCGATCCCGGCTATATCAAAAGTTATCCGCCCGGCATCCGCGAGAACGGCGGGCAGTACACCCATGCGGCGATCTGGTCGGTTATTGCCTATGCCATGCTCGGCGAAGGCGATCAGGCTAGCGAATTGCTGCGCATGCTGAATCCGATCAAGCGCACTACCAGCCGCACCGGGGTTTATGCCTACAAGGTAGAGCCCTATGTATTGGCGGCGGATATTTATTCCGAAGCACCGCACGCCCGCCGAGGTGGCTGGACTTGGTACACCGGCGCCTCCGGTTGGTTTTACCGGGCCGGGCTGGAATCCATTCTGGGTTTACAAATGCGTGGCGACCGTTTGCTGTTCGAACCGTGCATACCCAGAGCCTGGCAGAGTTACAACCTAGTTTATCGGCATGGTGCCAGTGTGTACCACGTTAGCATTAATAACCCGAACGGTGTGAGCCGAGGAATTGTCAGCCTGGAACTGGACGGCATAGCGCAAGTACCTGGCGAAGGTATTCATTTGCTGGACGACGGAAAACCGCATGAAGTGACGGTGGTACTAGGCGGTTAGGATTTTGTAAGCAGTATCTGTTCGTTGCCGTACCGACTGCATTTGGCGTTAAGGTTATGGTGTGGAATGAGCGTTGTAGAACTTAGTCTGCGCTTAGGTCATGGCTAATTCAGTTGTGGTCAACAATTTTGGAGATCAGCATCAATAACCCACCCAACAAAAACCTCGTGGAAGCACACAATGAGCCGCTTTTAGACATTCAAGGAAATAGTCGCAGTGATATCGCTACGGAATACGAAGACGACCTGCAAATGACTGCCGGTAAAGATCGAGTCGGTTTTGTCGTTATCCGCCGCAATGCCAAGAAAGGCGATAAGAGCGACCGCTATTGAACGCAGCATTCTAAATACTTCGCCAAGGAAACAACCATGAATATTAACCAAAAAAAACTGACCATAATATGCGCCGGCATGCTGTTGAGCGTTAGCACTATCAATGTTTATGCAGCAGAAAGTCATATCGCGTTGGCGCTGGAGCATGCGCAAACAGCCGCTAAGTCTGGTGACACAAAAACCATCTCGAACCATGCGGATGCAGCGAAGGGGCATATCAAGGTGATCGACGAGCATTTAAAAGCAGGTGTCATAAGTCTGAATGCGGCTATCGAGCATGCGAAACAAGGTCACACCGATTTAGCGAAAAAATCCTCGGAAGAAGCTGTTCTGCATTTGAACGCGGCGCAGTAAGGGCGAAGCAGTTTTTCAGAACACCAAAAACGGCGAGTGAATTCACCCGCCGTTTTTTTGGTCCGTATTTTTGCAATGAATAGGCAAAAAAATAGCCGGCGCCTGCCATATCGCACGCGCCGGCTATTACTTAGGATTTAGGCATAAACAGTGGATTTACGGCGTCCTGCATACAAGACGCCCAATAAAGCGCTGGTCATCATCCATATTGACGCCGGTAAAGGCACTGCGGCAGGTGCATCGCTGCTTGCTTGCGAAGGACTGATGTCAAACGCGTACAAAAAGTGCAGATTGTTAAACTCGGAAGAATCTGCGAATGCCAGTAAGTTAGCGTCAGAGCCTAAATCGGTATTGCCGAATGCAGCACTCCAAACCCCGCCGGACAGCATACCAATTTGGAAATTATTGGAGCCCAGCAAAGTGCCGGATGTGCTACCGGTGCCGATATTGTAATTAGCTCCGTTAGCAACAAACGACACCGCGCCGACACCGGTAAACGCGACGACAGGTTCGGCAGCACCGATAACGGCCGTATCTTCGAAAATGCCGAAGGTATCGGAAAGCGAAGGAAACGGGAACGATGAAGAGCTAAACGACAGAAAATTAACATCGCCGTCGTTTGGCGCCCAAACGCTAGCGGAACTAGCACTAGAAACCGCCAATAGGCAAACGGCGAGCGAGGTCTTTATATAAGGGATCTTTTCCATAGGTATTTCTCGATAGATTTTAAGTTAACAAATAGCCATCCAATGGCTCTTACCCCGAAGCCGGTCTTGCCAGGCAAAACCGGGTTTTACAGAGTTAATGCAACCGTTAGCTTCGGAGCAGTCTGCTTCCGGACGGTCTGTATTGCTTGCGTAGCCAACTAACTGCCAAGGCAATGGCTATCTGCCGACTAGTCAGGCGGTAGTTAAAAAGTCGTGGAGCTAAGTTTGATAAGCATCGTGTGGCCGAAGTGACCTGCACAATAGGTTTGGTTGGAATGGTGCAACGCTGGGGCGATGACGAATTTGTTCTTCGTGTAGCGAGTTGAATGGAATAGCTGTCGGTCTCTGTAAGTTTTGGACTCGGTCCGGCTTTAGGGTTCTGGTTGAGTGAATTTATAGTTGGAGTTTAAGTAAAACCGCCGTCGGTGTCGGTACGCTATCCAACATTGGAAAAATGCCTGGCATTCGAGGTCCGTAAAGCTGTCTGTCTAGCTTCTAATCTATGTTCGTTGCCGCACCGACTTTGCTTGGGTTTGCTGATATTGTTTTAACCAGGCAGCGGAAGAAACTTCCGCGCTGGGCCATGGCATTTTGCTCATGGCTAATTCAGTTGGAGATCATCATGAATAAAGATCAAGTAAAAGGCCGCGTTGAAGAAGTTAAAGGTAAAGTCAAAGAAGCTGCTGGCGTGATTCTGGACGACAAAGAGTTGGAGTTAAAAGGCAATGTCGAGAAGAATCTGGGCAAGGTTCAGTCCGGTTTTGGTGATCTGAAACAAGACATCAAGGACGACCTATAACCCGCTAAATTCTAAACGTCATTCGGGGTTTATTTCGCTGTCACTCGACGGCAGTTAGCGGAGAAAGATCATGCTTGAAACTGTAGCCGTACTATTTATCATCCTTTGGGCGCTGGGTTTGGTGTCTGCGTACACGCTTGGCGGGTTCATTCATCTATTACTGGTAATCGCGCTTATAGCGATTGTACTTCGCGTAATTCAAGGTCGAAGGGCTTTATAAGTATTGCAAAACCAAGCGTTTGCTTCTATCGATAGCTTGGTTTGGAGCTTTGCCGGATCTAATTTTGCAATGGCAAGTCGTGGAATTTGGATGCGGCTGGTCATGCCGGGTTTGACCAAAATCATGGTCATGCTGTTGATTATTGCCGGGGCATTGGAACTGATCTACGGCGGTTTCAGCTATACCAAGGAAACGCAGCAGGCCGCATGAGGCCCCCATTCTAACTATCGTTAAAAGATACTCAGACTGTCAATGTACCGGTTGTTTGGGCCGGAGTAGAGACCTTGGTGGCGGGGAGCGCGTTATTGTTTGCGGCAAGTAGGAAAAAGTTAGTTTGCGAAATTCAGCTGGTTGTCAGTCCATTGTCTTCAGTTTTAGCGGCAGCACTTGTCGCGCGATTGTATCGCCTTGCATTGCTTGGTTTGGTTCGTGACTGTTGAAAGCTTTTCGTCATCCAAGCTATCGGTAAGGCGTTGTACAGCGTATGAGCCGACAGCAGAAAACTTAGCACATGACGTAAATGCATGCTTGCTGAGACGTTGGTATTTTCTGTAGGTTCCGGTAGTGGGGCAGGCCTAGGCGGAGGGCATTTACTGAGTTCGCCCGCTATGAATCCTATGCCGCTTGCCAGCAGCAGTGTGGCAGGTGCGGTCATTTGTTTATGGATATTTTCCAGCAGTGAAGTGGTGCGATTTCCGAGCGACTGACGACGCTTCAAAACTTGTCTTTCCGCATTTCTGATTTGCGCGTTTAAAGAACCGACGGCCTTTCTATGTTGAATCCAAGCTGGCATCATCGGATGTCCTTATTGGCAAAGTCTTTAGACACGGGCTTAAGGCTATGCTGTGTGGCCGGGAATTGTAAATAGCGGCTCCGGCGGCGGATCAGCCCGAGCAGGCTTAATGCCAGCAGTAGATTGAAGGCTACCGCGAACAGTATGGCGCTGCTGGTCCGAAGATCATGCTCGATCAGCCACTGTACCCCGGCGGCCTGTAAGCCCAGCCAGGCGGCACTCAGCAACAAACCAAGCATCACCGCTGCCGCGACCATTGTAATTAGACTTTGGCCGGCCCGCCGCGTTTCCAAAGCGGCAAGCCTAAAGCGATCGTGGCTTAAACCCTGTAAATCTTCCCAGAGCAATTGAATGTCCTCCAGCATGCCGACGTCGTTGGATGGCGCGGCATGCATGGCAGACTGCCGGTTTTCCTTGGTCCTTATGGACGCATTCGGGTCAATGGACAACTGGGAGTTAGCGGCTGCTCAGCAGACGGCTGAGCAGAAAGCCGCTGGCTACCGCAATGCCCAATGCCGTTACCGGATTGTCGCGGATATAGACCTGACAGTTTTTCACGATACGCTGCTCGGCTGTTTTTAGTTGCTCGCTTTTTTCGTCTAGTGTTTCCGCAGCTTGATGGGAGGCGTTGGCGATTTTATCTACCGCTTCGTGGGCGTAATTGGATGCTTTATCGATGGTTTCCATATTGGTTTCCTGGGTTATTTAAGACGCATATCGTTTTTGACGGATTGAACGCCTTTGACGCCGCGCGCAATTTCCACGGCTTTATTAATATCGGCCTGGGTGCCGACGAAACCGCTCAATTGCACGATGCCTTTGAAGGTTTCGACATTGATCTGTCCTGATCTCAAGTTAGGCTCGTCAAACAACATTGCCTTCACCTTAGTAGTGATGACGCTGTCGTCGACATATTCCCCGGTGCCTTCGTGTTTATGTGTCGATGCGCAACCGGCGGCACTAAGTAATGTAAAGGCCACAATAAATGCGGATAAAAATCGACTGAGGTTTTTCATGGTTAATTCTCCCGGGCTAAAAATAACGCTATGTAACAAATGCTCGGTCACCCTAAGGCGAAGACGTCTTAGTTAACCGGTTGAACTAACGCATTGTCATAAATTTGCGAGTAGGGTTGGTGAAACCTTGAATACACTGTAATTGCAAAGCCAGTCATAGTCGGTACGTTAGCGAACATAAAGCTTTTGAAGCGTCGGTGGTGGCAGGTACCTCAGGCATACCTGGAAAGCGGGAGTATATATGTGCGCTACCGCACCGACAGGGTGTTGCTGTTGCGAATAAGCTACTTAACAGCTTATTTACAACAACGCCGATCGATTTAGGACGCTTTAGTTAAATCGGCGTTAATTACCAATCCCGATTTTCACGCCAAAGGAATCACTATGTTTACTAAAAAGATACTGCCGATAGCCGCCTTAACCGGTCTGGCTATGATGACCCAGGCCCAGGCCGCCGATCAAAGCCAAGACAATCGTTGGTATGTTGCTCCGTTCGCAACCTTTATTAACAGCGGCGGTGATAGGCATGCCAGAGACGGTTGGGGCGGCGGTGTCGGCGTGGGTAAAATCATCGATCAACATTTTAACGTCGAGTTAAAAGGCTTTTATCAAGGTTTTGGCGGCGATAACGGTCCTTGGGATTTGGCCGGCGGTAGTGCCGATGCGCAATATTATTTATTCCGCGATAAATTCTCGCCATATGTAGTAGTAGGCTTGGGCGGCATGAACACCTGCGCGTCAGCTAATTGCGGTATCGGTTTTATCGGCGAAGCCGGCGTCGGCGCCACTTACGAGGTGAATGACAACTTATTGATTCGCAGCGATGTGCGTTATCGCTACAACAATAATCTAAATGCTCATGTTCAACCGGGCACCGACGAATTCCACGATATGACGGTCAATATTGGTGTGGTGATTCCATTTGGTGACAAACCCAAATATGCCGCAAAATCCGATACACGCACCGCACCACCGCCGATTGTGGCGGCATCCAAACCTGATTGCAGTGCACTGGATGCGGATGCCGACGGCGTCAACGATTGCTTGGATAAATGCCCTGGTACCATCAAAGGCGCCACCGTTGATCTTAAAGGTTGCGCCGTCAGATTAATACTAAAGGGAGAGCATTTTAGATACGATTCCGCAGAATTGGGTCTAAATGCCAAGGAACTATTGGATGGCGTCGCCAAGGACTTGATCCCGTTCCCGCAGAAAAATGAAATTCAGGTGCAAGGTCACGCCAGCAGCGAAGGTAGTGACTCCTATAATATGAAGCTCTCGCAACGCCGGGCAAATTCGGTAGTTGAATATCTGAAATTGAAAGGCGTCTCCAACAAATTGTCCGCAAAAGGTTATGGCGAAACCCAACCCATCGCCGATAACGCGACGGAAGCTGGCAAATCGGAAAATCGCCGGGTCGAGTTGATCTGGATTGAATAAGGATTGCCGAACGGGACGCAGCGGCCATTATTCCCGTGCGCAAAAATGGCAAGCCTTGGAAAGAAAATACGCCAGGTGCCCAAGCCCGAAACGAAACACTGCGCGCCATGCAACGGTTAGGCAGAGCCATCTGGAAAAAATGGAGCGGTTATCATCGCCGTAGCCTGGTGGAAACCAAAATGCGTTGCTTCAAGCTGCTGGGCGAACGGGTCAGGGCGCGAACCTTTACCAGCCAAGTCGCTGAGTTACAAATTCGAGCGGCGCTATTGAATCGGTTTACCCAGTTGGGAACGCCGATCACCGTGGGCATGCCCTAAATCCGTCTGGCGATTTGGGGAAAAGGGGCAGTTTATCCTTGCCTCAATTTATGCAACAAAGCCCAAAAAATCAAAACTTTATTAAGTGATCTTGAACTCGACGAACGTCTGATCAAACAATTCAAAGTCGCCGCCATTCCTGGTTGTGCCTTTGGTATGCAGGACGTTTGTTATCTGCGAATATCCTATGGCATGTTAAGTCCGGCACAAGCTGGCGAAGCTGTTCAGCGCCTGATCACTGGGTTGTTTGCATTAAGCAGTAGCAACCCTATTTAATCGGCCACGTCTTTCGATTGAGTATAACCGATTGGAACTCAGCAACCAGAGGGGGGAGTTCTGTCACTCAAAATATTTTATGGCGCGATTTATTGTTTGATGACATATTAAGTGACGCAATTAAGTTAATAGCGACACAAAAATAAATCATGCCAAAAATAGTCCCTCCGGAAGAACTGGATCGAATTGTGAAGCTGATTGCCCAATATCCTGAAGGTATCGGCGCGAAAGACATTGCCCAACGGCTAGATTTCGATATGAAAGGGCGCACTTTACAACGCCGTTTGGCCACATTGATCGCTGAGCGCCGCATTATCAGCGAAGGCGAGGGGCGTGCACTGAAGTACAAAATTGCACGAACCATTCAGGGTAGGGGAGTCATCTGTCCGGTCGATGATGAAAATCGGCAAAACCTTGACGAAGTCTATATTCCCATTTCGCCAAAAGGCGAAGAGATCAGGTCCTTTATTACTCAACCTCGGACTCAACGTCCCCCCGTCAGCTATCAGCCTGATTTCTTGGGGCAGTACTATCCCAACAACACCTATTACTTACCTGCCTGTTTACGGGAACAATTCCATACCTTGGGTAGGTCGCCGGCTGAGCAAAGACCGGCAGGCACCTTTGCCCGTGACATTCTGAATCGGCTGCTCATTGATCTTTCGTGGGCTTCTTCCCGCTTGGAAGGCAACACCTATAGCCGACTGGATACCGAACGTTTGATCGAATTCGGACAGGTGGCTGAGGGGAAGGATGTCATGGAAACCCAGATGATACTCAATCACAAGTCGGCGATCGAATATTTGGTCCGCGATATCGAGCATACTGGCGTAACGGCCGAAACCATTGTTGCCTTACATGCTTTTTTATCGGATGGTTTGTTGGCAGACCCGATGAGTTGTGGTCGTCTACGCAACCGTGCGGTCGATATCGGCGGCAGCGTTTATTTGCCGATTGCGATGCCGCAACGGATTGATGAGTTGTTCGGGATTATCATGAGCATGGCGGCGGAAATCAACGATCCGTTTGAACAATCGTTTTTCCTGATGGTGCATTTGCCTTACTTGCAACCCTTCGAAGACGTCAACAAACGAGTTTCGCGCTTGGCGGCTAATATTCCGCTGATTCAACACAATCTTTGTCCATTGTCCTTCATCGATGTGCCACAGCAGGCTTACGTGGATGCGGTCCTCGGAATCTATGAGCTGAATCGAATTGAATTTTTGAAAGATGTCTACATCTGGGCTTACGAACGTTCATGCCAGCAATACGTTGCCGTACAACAGCAACTCGTGCCGCCGGACATCTTTCGATTACGATATCGAAACGAGCTGGCCGAAGCAATACGAGCCATTGTCCGGGACGGACAGGCAGCAGATGACACATCAATCTTGGCTGGCATTCCGGATTCTGTGTCTCAAGAAGACAAACAGAAATTCCTTAACTTGGTACGAAGCGAACTCAAGACGTTACATGCGGGAAATGCTATTCGTTTTGGGTTGCGTCCTCTGGAGTTTTCAGTATGGCAACAAAAGCATTAAGTTAACTATGCGGAATAATTTATTTTAATACCGGAGCGTTATCATCAGTTGTTCGTGGAGCCAGATTCGCCACATGTCTCGGTGTAGTAGTGGTGTAGTAAAATTGTAGTATTGCAAGATAGAAATGACGCTGATATTGATGCTACTGTAGTAGGTTATTAAATTGCGAGGTCTGCAAGTTGTTGATTTTATTGGTTGATAAAAAGCTCTATTTGACTGGGGGACAAGGGGTCGTGGGTTCGAATCCCGCCGTCCCGACCAAATAAATCAATGAGTTATAAATTATCCCCTAAAGGTTAGTCTTACAAATGCTGTTTCTGGATACATTCCGGGATACGTTTTTACAACGTAACCAACCCTAACGTAAGCAGTATCTAAAAACACAAAAAGCGGTTGAATCATACTTTCGGTTAAGTTTTGAATTATGGTTCTGGTTGATGTAGCTGGTGATTTCCAAAGTTCGCTTATCCTTGTTGGGAGTTAAATCACCCCCGCCACAAATGGATGCCCACTTTTTGCAAAGCTTTCAATCAATGACATTGAGAAGGTAAAGATTGCAGCCGTATTCTGGGCTTTAGCTATGAAGCGAAAGCTTCTGCTCCTGATGGAATCCGCTGTCGAGTCCTCAGCAACGCCGCGCACTCAAAATTGCATAGCCGGGTCAGGTTTACTCAATCACGGACTGGCCAGTTTCGCCATCATTTTATGATTGTCCATTCAATCGATAGAACAACTCCTTAACCGGGTTTATCCAATGGATTGTTATACTTTGGCAAGCTCGGCTGCTGAGGAGTAATCAAGCCGGGTAATTCTGTCTTTCGCCAGCAAGGCCCAAACAAAGCGAGCTTTCTTGTTGTTAGCCAAGGCGAACGCAGCTACATTCTTGCCATCCCGTTTTTAAAAAATCTCGGTCACATATATTCTCCTTGAGAGCTACTTTCGGTATCACCTCCGTGACCTGCATCTGACTGGCAGCACTCAATCTCCATAAACACATCAGCACCTGATCGTTTCGGCGATCAGGTGCTGATGTTTTCCGTCTTAGCTTAGCCACTATTAATTGTACTACGCACTTTAGCCAGGCTTTCAAGGCGGTAGGCGGGGATGAAAGACCGGGCGATGTAATTCGCGTAAGTCGCGGGCTTGAAGTTGAATTGGCAACTGCTCGGGAGGGGCGCTTGGGCTGATTATTGTAAGCCCAGGGAGGCGATGTTAGAATCCGCGGACCAGTGCGTGCTGGGCCTGTCAATTACCGGGAAAAATCCATGGACACCACCAACAATAGCCTAGAGCACGTTGCCGAAATCGTCACCACCAAGAAAGCCTGGACTACGCCGGAAATCCGCAAAGCCTGGACTACGCCGGAAATCCGCGACCAGAGCATTAGGAGTCTGACGGAAGGAAAGCCTGTTAGTTGGCCTACCGAGGCTTCTGCAAGCACAGGGTCCTGAGTGGTGTGAACTGCCGCCAAAGCTTCCTGCCGATGACACAGGAATTACCGGGTTATTTAGTCTGCGGCTTATCCGTGGGGACGGCTCTGCCGTTGCCCGGAATGTTGCGCTTTATTCCCGTTACTTCCTCGCCCGACGTTAAGATATGCCGCGCCACTGTGCCGGAGTCTCTTGACGGAGCCGATTATGTCGGTCCGACCTGGACGGTTGCCGGACAACGTTTTTTACTGAATCTCCCAGGAATAGCCAGGATGTTAGTGGCCGATGGACGCGAAATATCGGTGCAGCCGGCGCCGGGCGTTAAGGAATCCGATGTTGTCCCCTTCGTCCTGTCAACCGGCTTTGCCGCCATCCTGCACCAGCGCGGCGTTCTGGCCTTGCACGCCGCCACAGTCGCTTGGAAGGGGCGCGCCAT
Organism: Methylomonas fluvii; assembly: GCF_014850975.1. Taxonomy (GTDB): domain Bacteria; phylum Pseudomonadota; class Gammaproteobacteria; order Methylococcales; family Methylomonadaceae; genus Methylomonas; species Methylomonas fluvii. The sequence goes on from NZ_JACXST010000003.1 coordinate 172,891, forward strand.
CGGCTTGTGCGGCCCGACCGGGACCGGTAAATCTACCTTGGCGGCAGCACTGTGTAGGAGTGGCGGCTCCTTCGTCGGCGACGACATCGCGGCGGTCAGGTTTGACAAAGCAGGTGTGCCGATGGTTGTGCCCGATGGCCGCCAGCACCGATTGTGGGCAGATGCCGTCGATCATCTCGGCCTTGGACAACTGCAAGGTGCTGCGGTACGGGAGCGAATGCAAAAATTCCACGTTACGCCGTCGGGGTATGAAGCGGGTGGCGAGCCGCGGCCAACACCATTGGCGGTAGTGTTATTGCTGCGCACGCGAGAGCCGATAGAGCCGCCGGCTCCGCCGAAAATAACCCGGTTGGATTTGACGGATGCCGCACCGCTGTTGCGAGAAGAGGTTTTCAGAGGTGTTCTAGCCCAGCGGATGGCGCGCGACGCCGAACTGTTCGGTCAGATTGCCACTTTGTTGGGAGGAACTCGGGTGTTTCTGCTGGAGCGGACGCTAGGGCTCGAACAGCTCCCCGCTACCGTGGCCGCCGTGACAAAGTTGATGGAGATGCCGGCCTGATGGCGGGAGTGGTCTGGTTGGCCTCTTATCCCAAGTCGGGCAATACCTGGGTACGCCTGTTGCTGGCCAACCTGCTATCCGGCAAAAACCAGGCAGTGGATATTAACCAGATTGCGGTGAATGCTTGCAATATCGTTAACCGCCTTCATGTCGAAGAACTGACGCTAATCGATACGAATCTTTTAAGCAAAGAGGAAACGTATCCGTTGCGCCCTTTGCTGGCTGACTTTATTGCCGAGCAAGCAGCGGCGGAAAACAAGGACGTATTCGTCAAACTGCATGACGCTTACTTTCGGTTGCATGACGGCACCCCGTTAACGGGTAAGACTGCGGCCCGCGCGCTGTATTTTGTGCGTGATCCCCGCGACGTCGCGGTATCTTTGTCTTTTCACTGCGGTTTTTCAATCGATACCGCAATAGATAGGTTGCTTTCCGCCGACACGCGAATGGGTGGCAAGTTGGGCACGGAACGCGGGCAATTGCCGCAACCGCTACTTGATTGGAGTAATCATGTGCGGAGCTGGACCCGCCAGAATGACGTGCCGATTCACGTCTGCCGCTACGAGGATTTGCGAGCGGACACCGCGGAGGTTTTCAGTCGTATTCTGGGCTTTTTGCAGATAGGTGCATCGCAAGAGACCGTGGAACAAGCCGTGAGCTTTGCCGATTTCACCGAATTGCAGCAACAGGAGGCGGAAAAGGGTTTCCGCGAACGGCAAGCTATATCGACGGCGCCGTTTTTCCGCTCCGGTCGCGTCTGCGAATGGGTCGATGCGCTGACACCCGAACAAGCAGCCGCTATCGTCGCCGCTCACGGCGAGGTGATGGCGGAATTTGGTTATTTGTGAATTCTTTCTTCCCCTATGTAAAAATGACCATGGCGGGACCGTACACAACAAAACAATAGAAGGACGAACCATGACAGAAGCCTATCCCCTACCGAATAGTATTTTGCGCCGTAGCGACGAGGCGTTATCCACTAAAGTGGGTGACGAATTGCTGATGATGAGCGTGCTTCAAGGTAAATATTTCAACCTTAACGATGTCGGTACGCGCATCTGGGAACTGCTAGCCGAGCCAATTACTCTCGATGATCTGGTGGTGTCATTGACTGCCGAGTATAAAGTGGAAGCCGATACCGCTCGGCGGGAAGTGGAACGCTTCTTGATTGCCTTGCGCGAACGTGACCTGCTCGACGATTCTTCTCACTGAAGCGTTATCCGTGTTGTTCTAGAAAAGCGATGAATTGCATGGTGCGTAGTAGAGTGTGGGCCTGACTGAAATCAGCGTATTTACCAATACCGATATCTAATAGCCTTGCTAAATCGGCCGGTGGCGGTAGCGAGCGTAACCTCACCTCCACCGCATCAAGATCGAAAAATTCGCAGATTTGGGGAGAGCCTCGCCAATCCACCAAACGCTCCAGTAACAACGATTGCTGGGTTGCCACATAGAGCGGCATTACCCCAATGAGATCGACCTTGGACTGTTTCCAGCACAATTCATTCGGTAACACGCCGGACATGGCATCGCGGAACACCCGCCGCGACCAGCCTTCGCGCAGGAAAAGTTCGCTGGGTAGCGACAACGCAAACTCCACCACCCGGCGATCCAGCAAGGGAAAGGTGGTACTCATCCCGTAACGTGCGCTAAGTAGTGACCATTGCTCTATTCTTCGAAGCAAGCCGGGGCGGGTCAATAGATTGAAGCGGATACGGCGGGTATCGGGTGGAAAGGCTGGAAGCGCCAAGTTGCGCTCTATCACTATTTCATGCCGCAGTAGATCAGCCAAAGCCTCCTGTGACCGCGCCATCGCCTCTTTCCCCAGCAGCCGGCCGACTAGTGCATGTATCCGTCCTCCCCAAGATAGGGAGCTATCTCGCTCCATGCCGTCCGCGCCACCGACTTTTGCCGCTGAGCTGCCATTGCTCGCAACTCCCTTGTCAAATAGCCCCAGTGCCAGGTCAGCAGCGCCTCGGCCAATACGCCGCGGTGATTATAGCTGGCTCCTTCGTCGCCACCCCAGCCCGAAAATAAGGTTTGCGCGCCGCGCACCGAGGCATCGGCCATGATCCGTACTTCGGGATGGCTTGGGTCGGCGGGGAAAAGTTGATCTTCATCCATCTTAGGCAGAACGCAGGCCAGGGGATCCTCCGCTTGCATCGGAAACCACATCATATCCGGCTCTTGCCGCAGTACCGGGGCGATGAATTGGCCCGCGCCGCCAAATGCGTGTTCGTTAAAAGGCGTTGGCAGCAAGGAATAGGCCAGCAGATCACGTCCAAGCGGGCGCAGCGCCCGCGCCGCCAGAATGGCTAGAGCACAGGAGTCCATGCCACCGCTGAGATGGGAGGCTACCGGCCCTGTCGCAGGCAGACGCCGGCTTACCGCAGCAGAGATCAACGTAGACAGCTCCGCAGCCGCATCCTTGGCGTTTATCTTAAGCCGGCCTGCCGTCGCCGGATTGAGTCGCCAATGTTGCCCCTGTTCGCTTTTCCCGTCTTGGGCGACCCTTAGCCAATCGCCGGGTATCAGTCTTTCCACGCCGGAGAACAGCGAGTGCTGCGGCTGGTTCGATTGCAACAATAATTCGTTGACGATGAACGACTGCTCCAATTTCTTGGAAATCAGACCGGACGCATGCAAGCCTCGCGGCAGAGAGGCAAAGACGAATGCACTGCCGGGCCGCTGGGCCAAGAATAGCGGCCGTACGCCCATGCCGTCACGGGCAAGCAGCAAGGTGCGGTGTCTTGGATCCCAGGCGGCAAAGGCGAAATCGCCGGCCAGCTGTTCGATGTTGTTGGTTCCCCCTTGTTCCAGCAAAGCCAGCAGGCTGAAATCGTCAGTACATTCGTCAGGGGCATCGAGCCGAATATCGGCAGCCAGCGATAAGCCACTCGGCCCTTGCGGCAGATTGGTTGCAGGCTTCCTCTCGTCAGATTTTGCTGCGAAATCCAACATCGCCAGCGCGATGGGGCCGTCCACGCACTTGGCGATGCGTGGACGCAAACCGGGTTGGATCATTGCCGTCGCCATGGCGTCCAGGCGCCGCTCTTCAGCGGGGCGTCCGTCAAAATTCAGGAAACCGCAGATCAACCGCACGCGGCATCCCCTTGTTGCGAGAAATCCAGATATTCCGCCACAATGCCGGGAAAACATGTCCAGCCCAACGGTACGCCGGCACCGCGCTGATGATTGAAGGCTCCCCAGCCGGAATTGGTTTCAATCAGCAGTGGTCCGTCGGCTGTGATCGCCACATCCCAACCCAGGAAAACGAAGCGGGAAAACTCCGGCACCTTTTTGTGTGCGTTAACAACCAGTTCCAATGCTGTCCGCCAAAATGGAATCGGCTGCGCGGTGATCTCGGCCCCGGTGTCGGGATGATGTTTGATAATTTGAAAGCCGCTCAGCGTAGGCGATATCAAGCGCTGGCTGTCTTTGTCAATTGCGCCGGTGATATAGCGGCGTCTCGACGGTCCGCCACATGGTAGATGGCCCAGGGTGGCGACCACTTCCACTCGGCCGTCGCGGTGGATGCCGGTCACCACGCGAAAATCCACCAATGTGCCGTCCGACAGCGCAGCCAGCGCGGGATGGTTGGTCAGGCAAGGTTGAATCAGGCAATCCCGCAGCAGCCATTGCCTCGCTAAGGTCTTAGGCGATAAGGTCACTTGCCTGTCGTCGTTATGGTAATACTCGGCATCCAAGCGCCAACGCGCGGCACCGGCACCTAGGCTTCCGGTCAAGTCCTTCGCCCACAGTAGCGGTAGGGCAGGAATGAATGGGGTTGTCGGCCAAAGCTGAGAGCCATCCCTGAATACCGCCAGTGTGGTAATACAGGGCAGTCCATGACGGCGGCATAGGTCGGCAAAGTGGGCTTTGTCCTGGACGGTATTATTGTCGGCACCATTGCGACGGTTGAGCCAGGATAGTAATGGATAACCTTCGGGCGCGTAAAGGCAGTCCGTAATCCAGGTTCGTCGGTCAGGCTGGTGCAGGCGATAGGTGTGGTATTCGCGCGGCGGCACGTTACGGAAAACAGCCAAGGCTAACATATCGTACCCTCGGCCCGCCCAGGCCAATGAAGACTTTGGTCGTTCGTCCGGCCGCATCACCGACAGGTAGTACAACACCTCCGTTACTGCCCCGAGAGGCCAGGCCAAAGTCATCAATACGCGCAAGCTTAAACATTGCCAGCCGGGTTTTTCCGCGAACATGGCGCGCCGCGCCGCGCGCCTTACCTGATCCATCGTCTCGTCGCTTCGTGGCACCGGGATAAATGGAAAGCCCATGGTACTCAGGCGGTATATTTTGCCGGCCCAGGGCCAATGCCGGCTGAGCCATGCCTCCGGCCTGGCCCGTCCGCAAAAGGGTGGAGCGGTGGGACTAGTCAATCCAGTGATCCGCTGAAATCGGCATCGACGTAATGCAACAGCATGACCCAGCAAGTATCGTTCGCCGGAAGACTTGGTCGGCCGTGACGAATTTCGCAGCCGCGAAATAATATCCCGCCGCCAAGGCGCTGATGGCAGTCCATCGGATCATTGGCGTTGGGGTATACCCGAATCGGCCACGGCGATATGCCATCACTTGGTATGGGCTGATAGTCGATCAGAAGGGATACCGTATATTGGCACTGGGAGCGGTCGGTGTGGATCGGCAAATCCGTGCCGCCGCAATACAAGGACGTGTAGGTGTAACTGGCTTTTATCGGGGCTCCGACGATGTGTTCTACCGCCGGCCGTAGCGCCTGTTGAACGACGCGCCCTGCGGGGTCATTGTGGGCCGTATAGCGGTCGACTTGCACATCGCCGCGCAAAAGTGCTCCCGCTTCGAGTTTGGCGCGATAATGGCTGATTAATGAAGCAGTCATCGCCGGAAATATGCAGTTGTTGATCAGGGTGTAGCCATTGGCGGCATAGAAGTCTCTCGGCGTAGAGAAGCTCTCGGGGGCGAAAGGTGGCGTTCGTTCGTCCGGTAATACTATTAGCCCGGCTCGCCATAGTGCCATCGCCTCATCTGGCGATAATTGTGGCAGGATGCTTTCGTTTCCGTTTAGCAGGGCAGTTGCCACCTCGAAACCGGTATCCTCGCCTTGAATGATCGATGTTTTGATGAATCCTCGGGTAAGCGAGTGGGAGCAAACTTCGATGCGCTGCGGTTCGCTGTGTTTTCGAATCACCGTATCGACGACCCGGTTGCGGACAAAAGGAGAAGGGGGTGCAAGTGGCATTACGCAGTTTTTCTACGATTGTGGTACCAGCAATTGATGGCGAAGCGGCTATCTAAGAAATCTCCCGATGGGCAGGATATGGGCCGTACCTCGTGTGGCGCCCAAGATGGAAATAGTACGAGACTATCCCGGGCGGGGGCGATGTCGATGAAGTGTTTTCCCTCTTCTGTTTCGGCAATGCTGTGCAAGCGTAATTCACCGCCGCTAAAGCCTTTGGGCAGACGGTGGAAGTAATAGACCGCAGTCAATGCCCGATCAGACTTGGCATCGGGGTATTCGGTCATGGTGTCAATGTGTTTACCGTAGAAAGCGCCATCGCCATGGGCGACTATTTCCAGTTCCAGATGCTCCAAGTCGATGGCAGACATGCCTAGTTCTTTGATTGTTAAGTCGATGACGGTGGTGAATCTGGTCTGCATTTCACCCTTTAAGTCGCCGAAATCCCGCAGTACACGGGAAATTCTAATTTCAGGGTTGATTTTGCCTCCTTCTCTGCCGTGGACACCTGTCAGCTGGAAATCCTTCTCGCGCGCGACGGTGTGGGCCAGCAATCGTGTTACCGTCTCCTCTCCCATAAAGCCCTCAATGCGCCGATAGGGTGCAGGTTGCTCGAAAGCGTTAAAAGGCGGGATTGAGCTCATTTAACCCCTGAAGAGTCAGCATGCATTGTAACGACTGTCATAGTATCGGGTATTGGCAAGGTATCAAAACATGAGTGCTCCATTATATGCGACCTAGAGTTCGTTCTCCAATTTGCTGCGCGCCGTACCAGCCTTGTTTGGGACGGATATTACTCAGTGGGAAGGAAAAAATAGAGGTGTAAACAAGCGCGCTTAATTAGGCGTAAAGAAACGTGGTGTTGCTTCCCAAACCAGATTGGCGGTAATGTAGGAGGATATCCAGATGATATTTGCAGTCCTACATTGATGTTATTACTCATAATTACTCGCAAGATCCGAAGCTTTGCCCGGTTGAGCCGATTCGAGAAAGCGTGGTTGCTGCCTGCTTGGTTTTTGCTGGGACTGAGTAGGCTGCTGATTCTGCTGGTTCCTTTCCGGTTGCTGGTCCTGGGTTTTGGTACGCCCTACGGTTCCAATGCCTGGGTGCCGTTACTCGGTGCGAGGGAAGAAGCCATGGCACTTGCCATTTCAAGAATAGTGCTGTCGGCTGCTAGGAATACGCCTTGGAAATCCAACTGTTTTCCGCAAGCTTTAGCAGCGAGAATGTTGCTCGGTTTTTATGGCGTGCCGTATGTTTTATTTTTCGGTGTTACTCGTGATATTGCGGAGACGAAGATGAAGGCCCATGCCTGGGTGGCTGCCGGCCGGATTCGCGTTACGGGTGGCGAGAGTTTCAGCCGCTTCGCCGTCGTAGGGTGTTTCGTTTCCAGTCGGTTTTCATCTTTAGAATAATGGCCTGTTACGCCGATTTCGATTTTTTCCGGGGGGATATTTTCTGAAGGACGTATTTCGCTATTTGGCGCGTAGGCAGGGATAGTGCGTCCCTATATCTCACTTAGATTTTTTTATGTGTTGGCGCTGGCGCTGGCGTTTCCGGTACTCGACATGCTGGCGGCTTGGCTTTATGGAATTGGCCTGGCTCAGGCGGGTTTACTGCGTATTTTGCGGGACTTTTCAATTGCTGTTGTTGCGCTGCTGTGTCTGTGGACGGTGCGTATCCCTCGCTTGTTGATGGTCCCCATGGTGGTTTATTTTGTCTTCGTTGCCATTTATCTTGCGGTAGGTCTAGTCAAGGCTGTACCGGTCGGGATCGCGTTACCTTCGGCGGGTACCCTGGTACTGCCGGTGCTTTTGTTATTGGCCGGATATTACTGTTTACGATTCGAGCGGGAATTGCATGCTGTGCTGGCGGTTTGGATACTACTGGGTCTAATAAGCACTGTTTTCGGTGCGTGGGAAATTCGGCATACCGAGTTTTGGATAAATACTATACATTTACCCGAGTATATGGTCGATGTGAAGCGGGTTGACTTAGGACTGGATCCCGACACCCAGTTGCCGTGGAATTTTTATAGGAATATGGAGAAGGAACGCCGAGCCGCGGGGTTACTGGCAGCGTCGTTGGCGCAAGGGGCTTTTCTGGCCGCCGTATCGGTCATGGCGCTGGCGTCGCTTGCCCGCCGGTGGCGTTTAGCGGCCGTGTTGTTAACGGGCGTGCTAGGTTTTGGCATCTGGCAATCCGCTACGCGCGGAGCCATGATCGTGGCAGGCATTGGTATGTTTGGTGTGTTGGCGGCGAACAGTGGTGTGTTGCGAACGAGGCGCGGCATCCGTTGGCTGGCCGCGGCTTTGCTGGGCGTGACCGCATTAGGACTGCTCTATCAGTCGATCGATAGCAGTTTGTCCGGTTCCGACAGTTCAACTGTCGGTCATTGGAATGCGTTGTTTAGGAATCTTGAGGAGCTTTCCCAGGTATCGGTGTTCGGCGATGGCGTCGGGCGGCAGGGGGCGATTGCCGCGCAAAGTCGGGCAGCGGTAATCGGCGGTGGAGAGGGTGCTTTCTTTTCGATTGCATTCCAGTTGGGATTGCCGGGAGCGCTGGTATTTCTGTGGTATTACGGCAATTGTATCCGTTTGTTGGCAGCGGCGGACGGCGGTGGGCGAGGATTGGCCTGGGCGTTGGCGGCCTTACTGGTCGGTTTTGCTACTACGTTTGTGACGTCCGAGCATATTCTGACCCTATCCGGCATGGCCGCGCCCTGGTTAATGGCCGGAGGCGCCGCGCGCGTGGCGCGCCTTTCCCGCGTGCGGCGCACGGACGTCAACGGCGAATAGCTACTAGCGATTTTTTCATGCCGCATATGCGTTCCGCCAGAATGTCGGCATCGGGAAACAGCGTCCGCATCATAGGTTCCGTCAGCAGCGAAATGCCTTGTACAGTTTGTAGGGACTCGGCCATTGTGCGAGGACGATTCATCCGTCCCAGAGGCAGTCGGAATAATAGAATGGCCCGGATATGCAGGGGTAGATAATGTATGCACGGTGCGAGATAGTGTGGTTCCACCGGAAACCAAAAGTTGGGTGTTTGCACGAAATAACACGGTGCTATGCGCCTGATTTCGGCGGCAAACGCCGCTTTGTTTTGCCAGTTGCCCACATGTTCGATCACTGAATTGGAATGGGCAATGTCAAATGCGTAGTCGCTAAAGTCCAGCTGGCAGCCGTTCCCTATTACATGGGTAAAACGGGGGTGGCCGGATTGTGCAACACGGTGAGTATTGACGAGAGTGATTCGGCAATTATGGGCGTTGAGAAAATCGCTGTCGATAATCCGCCAGTACGTTTCGGTGCCGCCAATGTCGAGTATTCTGCAGCCGCCGCGTTCGCGGTAGCATTGCTTCACCAGTTCAAGCAGCGGTGCGATTCGGCGCTGCCTGAGTATTGAGCCGATCGAATGTGGATTCTTATAATCGATCAGTTTGTCGGTCCAGGCCATGATGTTACCTTCTCTGGTATAAACGCAGTAATGATAAGCTAACCCAGGGTGGTCATGGCTAAAACTCAACAAAACGATTAAGGAATTGTCATTGTTTGGAAATGTTCTTCACGTGTACAACGATTTCGAGCCGGAAAAGGGCGGCGGCGGCGTGGCGCGGCATATTGCCGGATTGGCGGAAACGCTGGCGGCACGGGGGATGGCCATTCGGGTGGTGGCTAAGGTGGTCGATAGCGCAGCAGGCTGCGGAGCCTATCAAGTTGAACGTGCGGGGTGGCGCGAACTTAGGCGTCACGTCATATGGGCCGATATTGTGCATATCCACGGTGCACGCAAGCCCTATGCCGCATTCGCGGCTTTCCTGGCCGTTTTACTCAGGCGGCGGCTGATCTATACGCCGCATTGCTATTACGAAGGGAGTGGGGTGCTCAAGAAGCTGGCCAAGCGCTTATGGGACGCAACGGGCGAACGTTGGCTATTGCGGCAGAGCAATGCGGTCATTCTTTTATCCGAGCATTGGCTTCGATATTTGGCGGCGCGACGGTTGCCGGTAGCCCACCCCGAGATTATTCCCAATTGTGTTCTCGGACGCGATGTCGACGGCCGCCGCCGTCTGCACAGCGGCAAGTTGCTCGGCGCTCCCGCGTTGCTGTCTGTAGGGCGCTTAGATCCGGTCAAGCGTCTTGACGATGCCATCCGCGCGCTGACTTGCAACACCCTGGCCGGGGCGGTGTTGCACATTGTCGGGCGTGGTCCGGATGAGGAACGGCTGGCATCGTTAGTTGAAGAACTTGGGGTTGGCGCGCGCGTAAAATTTTACGGTTTTGTTGATGACGCGGAGGTGGCACAGCTGGTCGCTGGTGCCGATGTGTTTGTACTGCCTTCCGCAATAGAAGGCATGCCGACAGTGCTTATAGAAATGTTATTGCTGGGTTTGCCGGTGGTGGCCAGTGATATTCCGGGTAACCGTGCCATTCTCGATTTGTTGGGGTTGGAGGTGTTGTTTCCGGTGGGGAATGTGCCGTGTATGGCCGAGCGGATAGCGGCGGCGGCAGTAACACCGTTATCCGAGACGGTCGGTCGCACGGTGCAGGAGAATTTTACTTGGGAACGTAACGTTCACCGGGTTGCCGCCCTGTATTTGCAGTGTAAGCAAGGGGCGGGGGCGGACTGATGGAAATTAAACGCATCGCTTTTCTGGGGTGCCCTCTGCACCTGATTACGCCCGCTGAAGTGTTGGAGCAAGCCGCTAAGGCTTTGCGTGGCCGGGGGCGGTTGCGTATCGAAGGGTTGAATGTAGCCAAGCTGGTCGAGGCTCGCGGCGATCCGGCATTGATGGCGGCGTTGCGTGAGGCTGAACTGGTGCATGTGGACGGCGCCGGCATTAGCCTTGGCCTGAACGTGCTGGGTATGGCGGCGCCGGAGCGGCGGGCCGGCATTGATTTGATGGGCGATCTGTGTGGGTTGGCGGCTGTGATGGACAGCGGCGTGTACCTATTGGGCGCCCGGCTCGAGGTGGTGCAGGCAGCTGCCCAACGCCTGGCGGATAGTACACCGGGCTTGAAGATTGCCGGGATACGGGACGGCTATTTTGCCGCAGCGCAAGAGGCGGAAGTCGTTCAGGATATTCAACGATCCGGTGCGGGAGTCTTGTTTATAGGCATCAGCTCGCCTAAGAAAGAACGTTTCCTTCAGGCGCATTGGCATCAGTTGGGTGTTGCCGTTGGTATGGGGGTAGGAGGTTCATTTGATGTGGTTTCCGGCGTCTTGCGGCGCGCTCCGCTTTGGATGCAGCGTTATGGGCTTGAATGGCTGTACCGTTTAAAGCAGGAGCCTGTGCGGTTGTTTGAACGTTATGCGCGCACCAATTTCTATTTCCTCTGTTTACTCGTTCGCGCCCGTTTGGGTGCGAAATAATTAGCCGAGGTTTTTTGGTAACCGTAACTTACGAATGCCGCCTTGTCTCTCAAGTATTTTCTAAATCGTCAGTTTCGCAGGGAATGCCAAATCCGCGCTTTGCGAATTGCTCACCGTTGGATCAGGTAGCTGCTCTCGTGCCCTTTGGTTTTCCAAGAGACTGTGCGATACCTTTCGGTAATTGGTTGCCGTTAGCTACCTAGCCAGCGGCTAAAGGTCTGCTTATGGGAGGCTAATTTCTCGATGTCGCGAGGTCTTTTCACCAGCTTAGACAGCAAGGACGGTAACTTCTTCTTCAGTAATCTCCGCCAGTGCTGCAGGTAGTAAAGGAACGCTAACGCCGAGTCGGGACGGACGGCGAAATGGGTCGCAATAGTGGCGCGCGTCGGGAAAACGATTTTGCCGAAGGCGGCAATGCGCTCAAGCGGATTTTTCGAACATAAGATTTGCTGCACGCCGGCATTTAACAACATGTGGTCTTCGAGCTCGGAAAATAACAGATATTCAGCACTGGCCAGCCATTGAGTCTTATCGCGAGCCACATCCAGTTCGTCGATAACCCAGTCGGGTACGTCCGCGCCCAGATGCAATTTTGCCAGATAGAGCGGGGCGATAAGATAGCGCCGCCAACCGCTGGACGCCCGGTTCAGAATCTCTTTCCAATCGAGGGGATGGTGTTGGGCCAGCAAGGCCAAATCCAGCAAGGCTAGGGGGCCGATGGAAAATTGGTGGCCCGCTGTGGCGTGGTAGCAAAGATGCAGCAGCATATCTTCCGCGCATGGAAACTCGATGTTGGTATTAGCAAGCCGTTTAGAAATGCTGCGGCGCCAGAGGTTCGACTCGTAGTCGTCGGTAAAACCGCCGGGACTTGGGAAAGTCAGCCGGTGATGGAGTTCCACAGGGATGCCGTTGGCGCGCGCTAAGGGAGGCAGATGGATTTTGTTACCGTCAAGATAGGCTTCCGGTAGCCCCTCGTAGCAGGGTTGATAGCCATTTTTGATTAGTAGTTCGAAGGCTTTGACGACATGCGTTTTGGGAATTAGCAGGTCAAGGTCGCGCATAGGCCTGAGGCCCAGTGCTTGATAGGTGAAGTTTGCGAGGAACGCACCTTTTAGGGCAAGCGAAGGTATTCCTGCGTCGGTAAGCAAGCGCGTCACGGCAAGCAGTTCCTGACCGATGGCCAAGTTACGGACGGTATGCTTGCGTGCTGCTTTTTGTAAAACCGTTAGGATTCCTGGAGGGGTGTTCTCTACTAAGTTTTTACGGAGAATACTGTCGTAAAGAATCGGCCCGAGCCGGTGGGTACCTGCGATCCTCGCAAACCATTCCCAATCGTCCCCTTGCATGCGAAGCATCAAGGTGGGATACAGTGACAACGGGGAAAGGTGCAATATGTTGAGAATAATCTCTCTAATGTGGTTTGGGCTGCTCAACTGGTTTTTAAGTTTATTCATGGCATAGAAATGCCTGCGCCGCTGGGCCATAGCTAAACCAAGGGTCTAAGGTTAAGCCGGTTTTTAACGTGAATTCGGTCAAAGCGCGGCGTTCGCCTCGCCGTTTGTCGGCACGGAATAGATTGTAATCGTCAAATAACAAGACAGTTCCTTGAGTCAGGGGGGCGATGCTATCGAGAGCATCAACCGTAGATTGATACAAGTCGCAATCGATGTGGACAATAGCGGCCTGAGCTGGGCCTATTTGTGACTTGGTTTCCGCAAACAACCACGGTATAAGGCGGACAGTCGGAGAGACTAGACCCGCCACTGCGCACCGGTGGGTAACGTCGGCGATGGCGCATTGAAATGACCCGGAAGCCAGCGCATCCTCGCCCTCGCTATTATCTGGCATGCCTTCAAAGGTATCGAATCCGTAAAAGGTGGGTTTCCGAGCCAGGAAGTTAGCCACTGTTCCCGTTCGCGCAAACGGAAGTTTGTCCGAGTGTTCCAAACGCCGGCGAAAGTGTTGTTGAGAGAGCCAACTATTAATCAGAGAATTGTCTTTGTAGACGGCGAATTCGTAATAGTCGCCCGGAAGCACCGTAGCATGCACATAAGCCCATGCGCGATGCATTGCTCTGAGAGTATCCATCCGATGTAAGTTCGACGCAACCCGGAGGCGGCGATACCGGACGTTTAGGGTATCTAACAGACTAATGGTCATGAAATATTTTCGCCAAGGATTGGGTTTCGCCGCGCTTCAGGATTTTTGATTATAAAGTCATCCTTAAAAAATCTGAAATCTCCACAGGCGCCTGTCCTCAAGCAAGCAAGCAAGCAAGCAAGTAACAAGAAGTGAATCGCCCCGGGAATCTCGGAGGCTCCAACCTTTGAGAGAATGGAGCAATGAAAGAGAAAACGTCAAACCAATATTCATCAGAAATCCGAGAACGAGCCATTCGCATGGTGCGAGAACATCAAAGCGAATATCCATCGGAATGGGCAGCGATTCAGTCGATTTCAGCTAAGTTTGGCTGTACTTCTGAAACGTTACGCCGCTGGTTGAGGCACACCCAAAATACGCATGACGCGCAAAGTGAAGCCGCCAGTAGCGATTCGGAACGGATCAAGGCCCTGGAGCGGGAAGTCCGTGAATTGCGCCAAGCCAACGAGATTCTGCGCAAGGCGTCAGCATATTTTGCTCAGGCGGAGCTCGACCGCCCGTTCAAACGATGAACGCCTTTATCGATGACCATCGCAAGGCGTATGGGGTCGAGCCAATCTGCAAGGTGTTGCCGATTGTGCCCCCGACGTATTATCTGCATGTGGCACGCACCGCCCCTGATTTGCGCTCAACCCGTGCCAAGCAGGACGAGGCTCTCAGTCAGGAGATTCGCCGAGTTTGGGAGGAAAGTTTCCAAAACTACGGTGCGCGTAAAGTTTGGCTTCAGTTGAAGCGAGAAGGCTTGACGGTGGCTCGTTGTACCGTGGAGCGTCTCATGAAAAATCGGGGGCTGAAAGGTGTCAGGCGTGGCAAAACCATCAAGACCACGATCAGCGATGCCAACGCGGAGTGTCCGTTGGATCGCGTCAATCGGCAGTTCAGCGCCGAGCGGCCGAATGCGTTGTGGGTGGCGGATTTCAGCACTGTCAAAACTTGGCAAGGCTTCGTCTATGTGGCTTTCGTGATCGATGTGTTTGCCCGTTACATTGTCGGCTGGAAAGTCTCGTCTTCTGCGCAGACCGACTTTGTACTGGATGCGCTGGAGCAGGCGTTACATGACCGGCAACCCCTACGAGACGGCGGCTTGATTCACCATAGCGATCGAGGTGTGCAGTACGTTTCGATCCGCTATACCGAACGCCTGTCAGACGCCGGCGTTGAGGCCTCCGTGGGCAGCGTCGGTGACTCTTATGACAATGCCCTCGCTGAAACCATCAATGGCTTGTATAAGGCCGAGCTGATTCATAAACAATCCTGGAAGAATCGCGAAGCCGTCGAACTCGCCACCTTGACTTGGGTTGATTGGTTTAATCATCGACGCTTGCTAGGACCGATTGGTCATATTCCGCCAGCTGAAGCCGAGGCTATGTATTATCAACAACTTTCCGAGTCAGCTAAGGCAGCATGACTCACAACAATCAGCCTCCGAGATTCCCGGGGCGATTCAATTCGAGCGGGATTATTTGAAAAGTGTGGCTGGGTAGGTGTCCGGTTTGAGTTGACCATTACAAACATCTAAGAAATTCGGTGCATAAATAATTCCTCATAACAGATAGCCATCTATCTTATGCAACGACTTCAAAGCATTGTCAGTGACAGCACTGGCGTATAGAATTAACCGATGAATATTGAGTAACACCGCGCATGTCCCAAATCCCAAGTTTACCTGTTGGAGTTGGCATGCTCATTTACAACGCCATAATATTGAATTAAACCAATGTATTGCACGATAACACCGCCACGGTAAATGACAGCCGCAGATGATTGAAAATCAATCTGACAAAGTAGAATTAGGCAGTAATAAACGGATTATGAGTTTAGTCGTACCCTCTAACCCCTTTGATCGCCTTCCGCCTTATTGTGTTGTTTCCGATTTTTTGGGCGAGGATTTGATCGAGCAGCTTATGGCGCATGTTCAATCAAAGGAGCGACAATTCACGCCGACTCAGGTTGGAAGTGGATACAGTCCGGAGATTCGTATATCCAGCGTGCTATACGACCTCGGCGGCTTGCAAGAAACCTTGCAAGAGCGATTTCGCGCCATTGCCCCGCAGGCCACGGCCGATCTTGGGCTGCTGCCGTTCGAACTGGAACGCTGTGAAATCGAGCTAGTTGCCCATGGTGACGGCACGTTTTTCAAGCGCCACATCGACACAAGAATCTATAAACCAAACGCCAAAATCCAGCGCGCCATGACCGGCGTGTTATATTTCCATCGGTGGCCCAAAGGCTTTTGCGGTGGGCAATTACGGTTGTATCCTCTTAACCATTCGTCCGAAAACTTCATCGACATCGACCCCGAGCGAGACCGCCTCGTCTTGTTTCCAGCCTGGGCACCGCACGAGGTTATGCCGATCTCCTGCCCCTCCGATCAATTTGCGGACTCGCGTTTTGCAATCAACTGCTGGTACTGTCGTCCAGCCCCTCATTCTAATGGACTAAGTGAAACTTGAACACAGACGGCTCATCCTCGCTCGTGCCTTGCACCCGTTCTGGCCGTTCTTGGGCAAACTCTATTCCCAGAGCAAGCGCGGCTATCCATTCATGTGACTGAGCCGCAGCAAAAACGAAATGTGGTGGCTGCGCACACACGTGCATCTAGAAGCTTGCTGAACATCAGGTGGTGCACAGTGGTAACGTGATACCTAGAATATGTGACCAACCGCCTTCCGAGCCCAGCTGGGCGGATAACTTTCTTTATTGGAGCGAAGACCAAATGTTTCGTCTACTCAATGCGCGCCGCAGTGCAAAACATGACGATTTGCCGGACAAGGCGTGCTTCGATGAAATTTGTTGGCGGCCAACCTGTCTTAGGGTTGATGGGAGTCCGTCCCTTCTCCATTTTCGACAAGATCGGTGCAAATGGCCGCATTCTACGCGCCATGACCGGGGAAGATACACTGGTAGAGCGACATTCCAATACTGGCTGCCTATTCTCGATTTCGTCGCCCCATTTTGGCATGAGGCGCTGAAGCTGGCGGCGCGTGCAATTCGCGAGGCGTTTTCGAGTTTCGTATTCTTCGGCTTGGATGTCGCGCTCACCAACGAGAGCTCGCTGCTGATCGAAATCAACTCCGCGCCCGTCGTGTTTTATCGCCCATTGCTGGATGATGCGCCAATCGGGCATACCGCGTTCCCCCGCATCGCCTTACAATACACTGAGTACCGGAGCAATTAAAAGATGCGTTTGATCTGCGGATTTCATCATTTCGACGGGCGGCCAGCCGAACCGGAACGACTGGAAACCATGGTGGCAGCCATGATAGAACCCGGTCTGCAACCCCAGGTTGCCTACCGGGTGCAGGGTTCGCTGGCGCTGGCTGTGCTGGATTTTGCAGCACAACAACCGTTCGAGATTGCGTGTGGCGATAACGGTATGTTGTTGGCGGATGACTGCCGCCTTGACGAACCGGCGGAATTGGCGCGCATGTTGGGTGTTTCAAGCAACGACAATCTATTACTGACCATGTTGCTGCAGCGGGGCGAAGCAGGGTTGCCTGAGCTGCTGGGCGATTTTGCCTTTGCCGTCTGGGACCCACTCAGCCAATCCCTGCTGTGCGTGCGCGATGCCATGGGCATACGTCCTTTGTTCGTGACCAAAAAACAGGGGCCGGATTTCGCCTTCGCCTCATTGCCACGCGCCCTCCATGCCGGCGGTTTCGCCACGCGTCGGTTGGACGAGACGCAATTCGCCCGCGATCTACTCAATAGCTATCCAGAACCGGAGCGTACCCTGTTCGAGGACATTGCCCGACTCGCCCCGGGGCATTCGCTGCGCATATCGTCACAGGGTAGATGCGAGCAGGTCTATTGGAAACTGGAGCCTGGACTAGCCGGCAGCCATACTTGCACGTCGCAATCGGCGGCAGAGGCACTGCGGGTCGAGATTGAGCGTGCTGTGCGCTGCCGCCTACCCGCGCAAGGGCCGGTTGCCGCCCATCTCAGCGGCGGCTTGGACTCCTCTGCAATATCCATACTGGCCGCGCGTATGTTGCGTAGCGAAGGGCGTCCGCTGTTGGCCTATTCATTTTTGTCCTCCCATCCCGATGCCGAAGATGAGCGTCCCTTTGTTGAGTCCGTACTTCGTCAGGAGCCTGATATCGATTGGACGCCGCTTACGGTAGAGGATTGGCCTGCCTTCTTCCTGCCGCAGATGGATTGCGACCAGTTGCTTCCTAACGACACCAGAAATTTAGATATCCGTGTCTGCGCCGATGCCGCCGGGCGCGGCGCCCAGATGTTGCTCAGCGGTTGGGGGGGAGACGAAGGTGCAACCTTCAACGGGCGCGGCGCGCTGGCCGAGGCACTGCTACATGGGCAGTGGCCTTATCTGGCAAACGAGTTTCGTGCCTTTCAGCATACGCGCGGCCTATCGCTTTATGCGCTGCTGAAGAGTGAGGTGATAAGTTATATTGTTCCCCACGAACTCAAGCGACTCAAATCTCGGCTGCGCAAGGACAAACGCCACGTTCCATCCTGTTTGGCCGCGCTGCTGCAAGCTGAATTCTCTGGAGAATGGCATGAGAATATCATCCTCGGCCCGAATGCAGCGCTTAACCGCTGGCGTTTGTTGGGCAGCCCGCACTTGTCCCGGCGCGCAGAGAAATGGGCGCTAATGGGCGCGCGCCAAGGCTTGGCGGTGGGCTTCCCTATGCTGGATCGGCGCGTAGTGGAGCTGGCTGTCTCCCTGCCCAGTAAGCTGTTTCAACGCGAGGGCCGGCGGCGGCGGATATTCCGAGACGCAATGGCGGGCGTACTGCCGGACAAGATACGCTGGCGTGACCAAAAAATCATACCCGTCGAAGAAATTTTTGCGATGCTTGCGGCGCAACGAAACCGCTTGTTGCCGGTGCTGGACAATTTGCACGCCCATCCGGTGGTGACCCATTTTCTCGATATGGACAAGATAAAGAACATGCTGGCCTCGGATTTCAGCGAAGCGCAGGCTTTGGCTGTGATGCGAAGTATCCATGCAGCGGCATACCTGAAACAACATTACTAAACGCGATAGACGAGACCGGCAATAAGGCCTATATGCCTGTCAAAGACGAATAAACGCCATAAAAGAATATGACGGAAACTGACATCGACATCGCCCTGTTTTCATCCGAGGCACACCGGCTGTTCCTTGTGCAACTCAAGGCGAAGGCGGTCACGCAACCCGGCAATGCCGCGCTGGCGTGGCGCATCGCCCAAATTCATCGCGCCCTGGGCGAGTTCGATGATGCATTGCATTATTACTGCGCTGTTCAACAAGCTGAGCCTGGTCATCCCGAAGCAAGCTATTTCATCGACTTGTTGAGCGGCAAGGGCGGCAATACACCGCTCAATACCTGCGGTTCCCTCGCGCCACCGTTCATACGCTTCGAAAACTTTCTCGATGCTAGGATGCAAGAGGCGCTTTGGCAGGCGACAACGGAACAGTTACCGGAGTTGCATCCCTCTGTAGTGGAAGAATACGGCGTGGTTGGGTTACACCAGAACACGCGCCGCTCCCACTCGAATCGGGCAGGCCAGCGCATCCGTGACATCTTTTACCAGCGCGTAGCCGAGCTGGTCGAGCGGCACGACATTATCGGCAAGCTAGAAATCTCGAACTTGGATGCCGTGCGGGATTTACAAATTAGCCTGATCGCGTACGGTGACGGCGATTATTTCAAGGCGCACCGAGATTCAGGCACGATGCCCAACAACCGCTTGCGCGAACTAAGCTTCGTCTACCATTTTTTCAGAGAGCCCAAGCGCTTCAGTGGCGGAGCGCTCTATCTTTACGACGCGGGCCAGGTAGCGGGAGAGATCGCCCAGGTCAATAACTTCACCTGCTTACACCCGGTTAATAATAGCATTACGTTCTTCCCGAGCCGCGCCTTGCATGAAGTCACTCCGATAGAGTGTGCATCCAAAAACCCGATCGACGGGCGATTCGCCATAACCGGTTGGGCGCTTCGTCCAGAGGATAACCACTAATTAGAGGCGTGGTCGTCTCTAAAATTGGCGTAAAGGCCGTGGCGGTCGACATAATGCAAAAACACTTGGGAGCACGGACCGTACCGGTTTATCTCTCGCCAATGCAGCAATTCCTTGCCCCTAAAGATCAGCGCATCTCCTGCTTGCAGTAAGAATGAGTGGTGCTTTTTCATCCTATCCTCTACCCAAAGAGGCCAAATTTCGCCCTCAAAACCCAAGGCCAAGCTGACTGTGATCTCGCAGGATTCTCTATCGATGTGCGGCTTCAGCTCGTTGCCCATTTCGTAGCGCCGGGCATAACTGTAGGCCTTGAACAAATCAACCCCGGTGAGCACCTCGATCTGCGGCAACAAGTGCTCCAGCAATTTCTCGAACAGGCCTTCCTTGTAGAAAACGACCGAGCCGGTTACCTGTTTCTCGTCAGAGTTGCCCTTGCCATAGGCCGCCAATTTCTTCAAAAAACAATCGTAGGCCAGGGTATCGATCAGGCTGGGCACGAACAGATAGCCGTTATTTTGGAATTCGTTCATGGCGAAAACGGGGCATCCCGCGCCACGCCAGCCTAGGCCAACATGCCGCGCTCGCGCAGGGCTGCAATAAATTTTTCGACTTCCTCCTGGCACGTTTTTGAAGGGACATTGTATTCCTGCAGCAGTTGCGCCACGAGTTCATCTTGATTCATGGGCTGCTCCAACAACTCCCATATCCGCGCAGCCACGGTATTCAGACTAAAATAACTGCCCTTTTCTATGCTCATCATCAGTAGCTCGTCGCCGATTGTAGCCCCCAGCATGTCTTCCGAGCGTTTGAATTTTTTCATTTCCGGCATGTTAACTCCTATTAAAAATAACCGAAACGCGCCATCACCCGAGTATGCGCCTCGCTGATCGCGTGTTCTTGTTTGGTAGTCAGCACCTCGCGCCATCCCCCCGCACGGCCGGAGCGGAAGAACGGCGCCGCCTCGCCACGTACGGGTGGACGCTCGCAGAAACCTACCTCTCGTTCTTGTTGCTGCAAGCGACAAAAGTCGGCGCAACGCACAGCATGCGCTATTTTTTTTAGACTGACATCAAGATTGAGGAAATCCGCTGCCGCAGACAATGCAGCTACTGTGTCGGCCCGCATATCCTCGTAGCGCATGACATGCACAGGCACGTCGTCCTGATCGATCCAGCTTTCGACATGGCTACTCCAATCCAATTGTACGAGAGGGAGTTGCATTGAGTAGCGCCAAGCTTTTGTGCCTGTGCTCCAATCCGGACGATTCATCTGGTCTATCGCCTCATTCAGTGAGATGCCGCTGTGAAACGCCAAAGAAACGGCCACATCACGCGGATCGCGCATCACATATAGTGCGGCTCGTGCATGGCTGCGGCCCAGCAGCGGCTCACCATTCGCGGTTCGGCGGTAAGCTTCGTGCAGTTTTATATATGCGACACTCTCCAGTTTATCCGCAATAGACGCAATCATAAATGGGCGTAGCGCGTCCAACTCGGTTAAGGTCAGCAGGCTGTTGTCGATCAGGGTCAGTTCTTCAAAATCGGCGCGCCCGGTTACGGAAAGAGGAGAGAGCCGAATATCGTTGATATTCACAGGTTCCGGGCTATCAGACAACAGGTTGGCGAGCAGCAGGCGCAGCCAGGTATTGCCGGACTTCATGTAAGACGCGAGCCAGACGATGGAGCCCACCATCAATGCGCTTCGGCTATGTGCTGCCGCAATAGTGCAAGGGTTTCCGGTAAGCGCTTGGGCTCGCGCGGCCGAGTTAGGCGCAACACCCGCACTTGGCTGAGCATGTCTGATATCTGCTTGAACAGGGCGGCATCGCGTCCCATGCATTTGGCCAGAAAATGGCGGTAGACCTCGGCGCGTAGCAGGGCGGCCGCATCCACGATACTGCAAGGCTCAATGGCGGCAGTTTGCCCGGCCTGCTCGGCTATACGCACGACCACAATCGTGGACAGAGGCATTGCCTTGGCCTCACACTCCGGCTCGATATGGTATTTTTGAATGGTGTTGCGTACTGATTGGCCTTGACGCTCCGAGAGGCCCAGGTGCGCTATCGTATCGGCCCACAGTCGGTGCGAGCGGCTATCCGGCCACAACACTGGTTTGCCGCCAGTATTTAATTGGATGGCGGCCACGTCATCGCCGATGAAGTTGCACTCTGTCTGACACAGCGCAGCAGCCAGGGTGGATTTACCCGCGCCACTCGGCCCGCACAGGGCGATGGCATGACCATTGCTAGAGACGGCGGAGGCATGCAGCACCAAGATGCCGCGCTGGTGCAGCAGTGCGCCAAAGGCGGTGCCTAGCAGGAATGGCATGGCATCGGCCTCGCTGCATTCGGCATCAAGCGTGATCAGGCAGCCACGGCTGACCTGGATTCGGGCAATACCGGGCATACGCAACAGGAAGTCTTGTTCGGATAACATCCAGTTGGGTTTAGCCAAGACCGGCGTACCCAAGGTGTCGGGCAGAGGGCCTCGGCGGATATGAACTTCGGGATCGGCGGAGAAGGCGGATTCGGCAACGCCGCTCAAGGGAAAATCCGAAACGACACGCAAGCCGGAAATGAGGTAATGCAACACAGGATTAGACGAATATTCTGGTTCAGCAGCCAGTAGATCGGCTTAGGAAGGCGGCCCCGAATTTGGACTGCTCTCGTTTGGGCTGTTACTCTTGGCGGCTGTGGCACTCAATACCGTTTGCTCGCGCAGTTCGGGGGTACACCAAGCCTTTTTTTCCTCGGGTGGCTTAGCCGGTTCGGGTTTGACTTGTTGTTCGTTCATGGGTTTTTCCCTGTTTCCAGTAATCCAGTCATGCTACCGAAGACTGGTGGCAAGATCAAGCCTAAGCACGTTCGCGTCAGGCCAATCGCGCTTAAGAGCGCTTGAAAGTAGAATTTAGATAAAGCGAATTCAAAGCCTTATTTTATTTACAGTCTCCAAAGGCCGCTTTTACCTCGTTTCATTCTGTAGGCATTTGTCTAAGGCATCGCTGATTAAATCCCCTAGTGAGCAATCCCAAACCAGCTTTGCCGCACCTGAATACGCTAGCAACAAACGCCAAGGGGACAAGCGAATTGACTCAGGAAGATACGTTCCGGGCCCACCATCGTATCTGCCGCAATATGTCACTTACGTAACCTAATCACGCCTCTGAACCCGGTGGGAAAAATTTATGGCGGAAATACAGCACTTAGGTGATTTTTGAGAAAGTTTATACGCATTGGCAATGCCAAATATGTGGTTCGCTGAGCGTAACCAAAGCGAAGGGTTGACTTAGGCTAATTTGGCTTTGCTCAGCACAGGTCCGCTCAGTCAACGGTAAATTGCTTGGTTTGGGTGCCTTTATAGCCATAGATCGCCTTAGTTCTACTTTGTCAGATTACAAAAAAGGTTCGTCATACCTGCTGGGAAGGGGGGCACCCAGTGCCATGGATGGTAAGCTTCGATCCATCCCTGGAGTCTGGATTTCGGCAATCCCTGCCGAAACGACGGACTCAGAGATGTAGTTCGAGTAAACTGACAAAGTAGAATTAGTGCCGTGGCTGTTATTGTTAGTCTAACTGTAGCCGCATTATTCGCAAAGCGGCCGCCGCAGCCGGCAACCGATGCCGCTGAAGCGCATGCTGCGTATCCACTGCCTGCAACAATGGTCCAGCTATTCGGACCGTCAGATATTCTTAGGGCACAAGTGGCATGAAATCGACAGTATCCGCCGGTTTGCCGGCTTTGGCAGCGTCACCGAAGCTCTGCCTGATGAAACCACTCTTCTCAACTTTCGCCATTGGTTGGAAAAGCATCAGCTGACCTATTCTATTGCTGTTGACGGTCAACGAGCACCTGACGCACCGAGGCCTGTTGCTCTTTCGAGGCACGATGGTCGATGCCTCCATTGTTCAGGCCCCCAGTTCAACCAAGAATCAGGAGCAAGCGCGCGACCCTGACATGCATCAAACCAAGAAAGGCAGCTACGGGTTCTTCGGCATGAAAATCCATGTTGGTGCCGACATGGATTCGGGCGCGGTACACAGCGTCTTTTAAAAACCACGTTTTGGTTGGCAGGGATGATCTTGATTAGGATTTGTTCAGCGCTTTCCTAACCAT
Source organism: Methylomonas fluvii (assembly GCF_014850975.1). Classification (GTDB taxonomy): domain Bacteria; phylum Pseudomonadota; class Gammaproteobacteria; order Methylococcales; family Methylomonadaceae; genus Methylomonas; species Methylomonas fluvii. The sequence continues at coordinate 196,295 of NZ_JACXST010000003.1, forward strand.
CCTTCGGATAATGGAGCAAAAACGCTGTCAATCCATAGCGCTTGTTGTTTCAGCCATTCGGATCGAAAACGCTCATTCTGACGCAGCACTTCAAACAATTGGAGCACCTCCTGTCCGTTGCAAACTTGATGTTGCGGAGCTCCTAAGGCCACCGCACCTTTGCTTGCTGGTGCATCCCACTTAATACCTAGCACAAAATGTCCGGCCTGGACGGCTTCCAGCAACGCAGTTGAACAAAATCCAATTACCAAGGCGGGTCGGTCCGGCAGGGCATTTTGGGAAACCAGTATTTCATGCGGTGGATTTCTGCAGCGGGATGACATGTTTTCTGCTGCATAAGGATGTCCAAGGCGTCTTTCCTCCGGATGCAACAGTATATGGAACGCGTCTTTTTCCAAACTGTTGTGCAGTTGTGTTGCCAGTCGCAAAAAATCGCTGTTCAGAGGGCGCCCGAATACTGGCGTATGGGTTTGCGATACCAATAAGACACGTTGGGGGGGCGGAAGGTGTTTAGGCAATTGTATGGGCGGTTTTGCGCGGTATGTACCCATTACGATAGTGTTGGGGGGCGTGTTGTGAAGTAGGTATGTTTTGCGACTGGCCTCTCCCCAAACCAGCTGAATGTCTGCTCGGGTGGGAAAGAATTCGTCGGTTGGCAGGCCGTGTTGTACGCATACGCTGCGGATAGATGGAATACCTTTGGCGGTTTCTGTTGCCGTGGCGGAAAACATATCGAAATCGTTATGCAGCAACAGGTTGACATCGCCTTCCGCGTGGGTGAGGGTGCGTCGCCATGCACCGCTCCAGAGCTGGCGGCGAGCTAGGCAACAGCGTACCGTCCAAGCTGAGACGCCGGGTATAGGTGTTCTGCCGCTTCGAAAAATGGCTTGAACAGCCATCAGCCAGGCCTTGCAGTCGGGGGCGGCGATAAGTGTACCCTCTATCTTGTTCCGCAAACGCGGGTGGATAAATACCGAAGTGGCTTGTAAAGTGGGTAGTAGTGGCGCTAGAGCATCCCAGCCACTGGCCCCCTGTAAGCTGACCACGCACACAGTTCCGGAGAAAAGTTCCGCTTGGTGAGGTAGGCGCCCGCAAAGCCAGATGTCCCGAAGAAGTCCAGCGGTGGCGTGGATAATTTGGCGCCAGCCCCGGCGACGTTGAGAGATGAAATAAATTTCATGGCGGGCCAGCGCGGCATCTTCGCCCCAATACTGACGTAAGGCTTGTTCGAATAGGCTGAAGTCCATCATGGGTTCCAATACCGTTTCAGACGACGATATTCTATCCAGCGCTGAAATGCGCCGGTGTTCTCCAAGCCGAAGATTTTCGCCATGGCGCGTTTGATATGCGTTTTCAGTGCATCGGTTTGGGTCCAGCGCACGGACTCGATGTGCCGGTCGATGGCGGCAATTTCTTGTGGGTCGGCCGGCGAGATGGGCTGCGGTTCCGCACCCTTCAACGGCAGTTGGGCTATGACCAGTAAGGTGCCGGTAAAGGCTGCTCCCAACGGATGCTCGCCGCAGCTGATGATTTCCAAGCCGGCACTTTGCAGCGTCCGTCGCAGGGTATGGGTGGTGAAATAACTTAAGTGGGCCGGGTGCACGAATTTGCGCGTGTGCCAACCGCCAGCGGCATTGGGGACCTCGACGACCAAATGACCGCCGGGTTTGAGTACCTTGGCGGCCCAATGCGCAAAGGCGGTTGGCCTTGGTAAATGCTCCAGCACATGAAAGGCGACCACGACATCGAAATAGCCAGCCAAGGGGAATGCCTGAAAATGGGTTATCCATTGCACATTCGCATCTTCACAAAGGATGCCGCGCTGGGCGGAGTCGTATTCCGAAGCATGTAGAGTGACATCGGGACGGGCCTGAGACGCGGCATGCAGGAAGCTGCCGAAGCCGCAGCCTAGATCAAACAGGCGCCCGGTTGGCGGTAGCAGGGGGGCCACGATGTGCAAGCGTTGCTCGGCGATACGGCTTTCGAAACGCTGTTTGAAAAACATTTCCGGGTCTGTGCCGATGATCTCGGTCAGAAACAGTTGACGGTAATGATGGGCGTAAAAATCCTCCAGTGAGGCGGGAGTTAAATCCGGAGCCAGATAGAGGCAGGCGCAATGTCCGCAACGGCGCAAGGACTGGCCGATTCCTAGGTATCTTTCAGGCCAAAACTCTCTTTGCCGGGTGGTGGCGTGGCACAGGCGGCAGCCGTCGATGTCGGGGACGAATTCAAGGCGCATTACGCGGTTTTTTGGACTATTCGCCATAAGTCGTGGCCAGCCACAGCGCCAAGGACACGCCCCACCACAACGTGGCATGGCTGGTGGGGCGTGCCAGCTCGCGGCGCAGCATCGGTAGCGACAGCCACTCGCCGGCCCAAGCGGGTAGCTTTTCCCATAGGGCGTCAAACCGGATATTGTTGACCTGGAATTGCTCGGCATGGCCGAAGCCGTGAGTTTTACGCCGCCATAGCAATTCGTCGGGTAGTTCGCCCGCAAATGCCCGGCGCAGGGCGGCCTTGCCGTGATCGTCCCCCATGCGCGCGCTAACAGGCGCGGCCAGCGCGGCGGATACCACGCGCCAATCGAGATAAGGGGAGCGCACTTCAATGCCGGAGCGCATGCTGTTACGGTCCGTCCAGCGCAGGATCATCGGCAGGTTGGTGGTCGTGACATCGCGGCGCAGGCGCTGTTCAAGATCGACTTGTCGGTCCTGGTATAGGGCGGAAAACTCGGCGGCCATTGTTTCCCACAATGTTGCGCTCATCACTTGAGCGCCGGGTCGGGTGCGGCGCATGAGGCCGCGCACGACGTTGGCGGGCAAGCTCCACACCAGTTGGTTGGCCAATTGTCGCGATTTGACCGAACCGTCGCGCAACATTTGCAAGGCCGGCAGCAACTCGCCCGAGAGAATTTTGTCGCGCGCCAAATGGCTCATGTAGCGGGCCGTGTAGCCACCGAAGACTTCGTCGGCGCCTTCGCCGCTCAGCACCACCTTGAAGCCGGCGTCGCGGATGCCGCGAAATATCCGGTAGCCGGCCAATACCGACGGCGTGGCGATGGGCTCTTCCTGAATGTACGCCAGCTCCAACAATTCGATCTCGCTGGGCTGGGCATCGGCCAAGTGGATGAAATGCCGCGTATCCGGTAGGTAGCCGGCGATGAAGGCGGCTGCCCTCGCGGTTTCATCGTGTTCCGCCGCGCTGCTGTTCCGGTAACCATAGGTATAGGCGCCGGCATGGCGGCTGAGGGGTTCGGTCCGGCTTGCCCTGGCGGCCATTGCGGTAATGATGGAGCTGTCCAGCCCTCCCGACAGCAGCGTGACGCTGGGCGTGTCCGAGCGCAGGCGCAGGCGCACGGCATCGGCGACCAATTCCCGTAGCCGTGCGGGTTCGAGCTGATTGTCCTGGCAAGACACCGGCCACTGGTGGTAAGGTTGCCAGTGTATGTCTCCATTGCACTCCAGGCGCATGATGCAGCCCGGCGGTACGGACGAGACGCCTTGGTAAAAAGTGCGGCAGCCGTGGTCGGAAACGCCGCTCATCAGGAAAGTGAACACCGACTTGGGCTCGGGTGGGGGGTACGCACCCAGGACCGAGGCAATGGCGCGAATTTCGCTGGCCAGAATCGTCATCTGCCGGCCGCCGCCATGGTCCCGCGCATAGTACAGCGGCTTGACCCCCAGGCGGTCCCGGCAGCAGATCAGGTCGCCGCTGGCGCGTTCCAACAGCACCAGCGCCCACATGCCGTTGAAACGTTCGAAAGCGGTCTCGCCCCATACACGCCAGGCGTGCAAAACAACCTCGGTGTCCGTGTCGGTGCGGAACGCGCAGCCTTCGGTTTCCAATTCCCGGCGTAATTCGATGAAGTTGTATATTTCGCCGTTGAAAATCAGGATATTGCCGGTGACGGGACAGGTCATGGGTTGGCGTCCGGCCGGGCTCAAGTCGAGAATGGACAGGCGCCGGTGCCCGAGAAAGGTCGGTGGGCGGGACGAGTCGCCGTTGGCAATTAGCCAATCCGCATCGTCCGGCCCGCGATGCGCCAGCGTGTCGAGGGCGGCGGCTCCGATCCGGGGCAGATCGGGTATCGCACTATGGGCGCGCAGGGCAATCAGTCCGCACATCAGGTTTTTGTCTCTGCTTGGTCGTCTTCGGGTTCCGCCGTTTCGCCAAGCGTGCCGGTTTGCAGAGCCAGACTGTCAGAAATGGCCGTCAATCCAGCGGCGTTCTCTTCGGTTGAAGCGTTTCGTCCGTACCGCGCGGCGCAAAATGCCTGCCGGATAAGCGTGGTATCACGGCTCAATACAGCCGACAGCATGATTAGACTGGCCGCCGCCGGCACTGGCCAAGGCAATAATCGGGCCTGCGACATCGAGCTCAGCGCGACGGCCAGGCCGAACAGTAGCAGCGATACGGGTACGGCTAGGCCGGATAGCCTCGCCGTGGCCGCAAATCCCAACGATGCTCCGGCAACCCTGGCCCACAGGACGGCGTCCGCCGACCCTTGCTGGGCACCAGCAAGTTGGGTAGCGATGCTGAAGGCGATGGCGAAGAGGACGGTCAGTGCTAATTTTTTTTCCTGATGGCGACCGATTAGGACGGCGGCCATGCTGCCTCCCAGCGCTGACAGTGTCCAATCCAATAAAACCGGCAAACCGAGCTGCAACCAAGCCGTTGGCACCTGCCAACAGCCGCCATTGCAAGTTGGGGCGATGACCAACAGCAATAAAGACATGGGGGCCAGTAGCAGGGCGGCCATCACCCGCACTGGTGATGCCGAACTGTAGCCGCGGCTTTCGCCCGCCACCAGCAAGCGGTTGAGCTGACCAAGCATGCCGGATGCACCAGCCAGTATTTGCCCCAGCAGCAGATAGGCCGGCAGGAAACCGGCTGCCACGTCTTCAATCAAAAAGGCGGTCAAGCGGTCGTTGGCCACGCCGAGAAAACCGAGTGTGGAAAGCGTCAGCGAGGCTTTTAACATCCGCCAGCCGCTACGGCTGAAACCGGGTATCAGCAATGCGCCGAAGTGGGCGCCGGTTTCCGACACGCGGCAGAAGCGGCGCATCGCCGCAAGGTTGAACGATGCCTGAATCAGATAACCGATGCTGACGCAGCCGCCGGCCAGTGCTGCCGGTGGCAAGATTTTCTCCCGTAACGGCCAAGCCAAAACCAAGGAAATAGCGGCGGCCGGCCAAGCGATTTGCTGCATGGCGAAGCCGATGCCATGACGCCCACCTGCCAGCAAGGGTGAGGAAAAATTGACTAGCGCCGCCAACACGGCCGGCGCGGCGGCCAATAGGTAAATCCAGCCTGGGTCCACGCTGCCGAAGCGCGTTATCCAGAACGCCGCCAGCGCGGCAAAGGCCAGCAAGCTAACCAACAGACGGTGGCCGAGCGCCGCGCGCCAGGCCTTACGCCAGTGCGCGGTGTTCGGTTTTTCGCGCAAGAAATACAGGCTATAGCCGAGGTCGCCGACGAATAGTAGAGCGGTAAGACTGATGTGGGCGAGACCGACATGGCCATAGGTTTGCGTGCCCAACGCGCGGAGCAGCAGCAGCTGGAACAGGAGATTGAAGGCCTGGCCAGTAATGTAGATCATGGCACCTGCTACGGCGTGGCCGCCAAGACCGCCATGGGGCGGTTTGGCCGGAATATTGCCGGGAACGAGGCTGTCGGTGACAAGCGCTCCAACATCCTTCATGGACGTAGCAAGCGAGCGGCGCAACGCGGTAAACCATTGCGCCAAGGGGCCTTGCCCACCCGGCGCACTTTTCGGCAAATTTCCCGGTTATCCTCGGCGGGCAGCGCCGGGAATTTTATATCCGGCACGTCAAGGCGGCGGGCGAATACTCGCAGATTTCCCGGGTAAATACCGTCGTCCATATCGGCATCGAATGCTAGAACGCCGAAGCCATGGCGCTGTAAGAGCCGCGCCAGCGACCCGACGGAAAAATAGTGGCGATGCCCAAAATGGAAATTGATCAAGCCGAGCCGCTCCCAGCCGTGCGCAATATCCGGCACTTCGATGACGAGCCAGCCGTTTTCGATGCGGTCGCCAATCCACCTCAACAATTCGCCCGGATCGGGCAGGTGTTCCAGAACATGGAAAAGTGCGTATACGTTGGCTTGAGGCAGCTTGCCGTCATACCTGCAGTAATCGCTGTCGATAATTTTGCCGGCTAGCCCGGATTGCTTGGCCGCGTAATCGGCGGATAGTTTGCAGGGTTCAAAGCCGAGAACATTCTCGATGCCGCTTTGCCGGCATTCGCGAATGAAAAATCCCAGACCGCTGCCGATTTCGACTACACCGGTGATAGCGCCGACACGCTCGCGGATGCGCGCTAGGCGATAGCAGGCTTTGAGCTTGTCGCGATTGTCGTGGATATAGGCCGGAGAAATGTGCTCGATATCTTCGTAGAACCTTCTATATTCGTCGCGATAAAACGAGTCCAGTGCCGCACGGTTGAGGTTGCGACCCGTGTAGATCTGCCCGCAACCCGCACATACTTTTACATTCACCCGCAGCAAATACCGGTCACGCGCCAACAGCACTTCACCTTGCGTGTTGCCGCATGCCGGACACGACAATTCCTGCCACGGATAACGGCGTATGGACAGCGATGCACGAATGCGTTCAAACATTGGGAAGCCCGAGTTGCAAGGTAAGGAGTAGGTTTTTACCGACAGACATGCGCGCAGCCCCGGCGATCAGTCTCGTGCCCGTAACCGGCGCAACGCGTTGATAAGCGCGGGCGGAGCCCAACCGAGCATAAGCCGGTGCAGATAGACTTTTCGGAAAGTGGCTTCGGCGCGAACGCGAATGAGCTCATGCCAGTGCCAGCCCACGTTTAGCATGGTTACGCGCATATGCTGGTGAACTCGCGCTTCCTCCGGAAAATGGCCGGCCAAGATTTCCAGGTCGCCCCGGTCGCGGCGCAAGCTAACGGCAGGTAGTTCGCCGCGCGAGACAAATCCGCATACATTCCAGCAATGATTGATAAACTCGCCTTCGCGGACATTGAAGCCGGATAGTACCAGGTTATACATCAGTGTTCCCAAGTTCCAACCGGTATTGACGTGGCCGCCGACCAGGACTGGCGCGTATTCGGGCACCACTAGAAAAAGCATGCCTTGCGGTTTTAACACGCGTCTGATTTCGGCAAGCGCCAGTCCAGAATTCTGTACATGTTCCAGAACGTGCGAACACCATACGGCATCAAACGATGCATCCGCAAAGCAGGACATGTCGCAGATGTCGGTGTCTCGCGCCAGCTTAACGGCGTCCGGCAGGGGCGATGCCGGGTAAGAGTCGATTTCGAACCCGGTCGCGGTGACGTGCTTGCCTTGGCTGGCGAAACATCTCGATGCGTATCCGTCTCCCATACCAATGTCCAACAGGGTTTGAAACCGGAATTTGGAGGTTTGTTCGAGCAGGTCGGCCATTCCACGGCGGGATGGCGGGTCGACGGTGGGGCCGGAGTGGCGATCTGCTTCTGGTGCCTGGTTTGTCATTGTCCGAAGTCGCTATTTTGCAAAATGGTTGCCGACAGAGCGTCGTTAAAAGACATGCGGGCTATCCAGTTTAGCAGCTGGCGTGCCTTGTCGGGGTTGCCCAGCTGGCTGGGACGGTCGATTTTACGCCGGCGGATGGGATCGGTCTCGATGCGGATATCCCGTTCCAGGAGATTTGCCATGGCGCGAACCAACTCTTCGACCGAGTGTTCGCTGCCCGAACAGAGGTTGAAACTATCGTAAGCGACTGTCCGCCGGTCGTCGCGCAACAGGGCTATCAATCCGGCTGCGGCATCGTCGGCATGCAGGTAATCGCGTTTGGAGGACAAATTGCCCAGGCGTAACGTCGTAGTGCCGTCGCCGTTTTTCAGTTGCGCGGTGATGTCCGGGATCAGGTGGGCGTTCGGGTCGTCATGGGCGATGGTATTGAAAATGCGCGCTACCCGGCCAACGCCGCCACTACGCTGGGTCCAGAAGCGCAATTGGGATTCGGTGCAGGTTTTGGCGAGGGCGTAATTGTCGCAGGCCCACAGCGGGGTGCTGTCCTCGCTGAGCCGGGCGTCTTCCCAGGCGTAGACCGCGCCGCTGGAGGCTATGACAACCCGGCCGATGGCGTTGTTTTCCGCTGCGCACAGCAGGTTTTCGGTACCGGTCACGTTGACATCTAGGCAGTAAGCGCGCTGAGTCTCGCAGGTGGGAATGTGGTGCACGGCGGCCAGGTGCAGAATGGCGTCGGGGCGGAAGTTGCGGAGAAGTTCGTCGAGAGCGTCGGCGTTGCGAATGTCGCCTTGCACCGTAAACGCGGTGGATTTCGGCATAGGCAATCCGCTGGAAAGGTTGTCCAACACGGCGGTTTCCACCCCCAAACCCTGCAATTGCGCCACCACCCGCCGGCCGATCATACCCGCGCCGCCCGTCACCAAAACTCGGGAAAGTTCGTTCATGTGCGGCCTGTCTCCGGCGATTCTTGCGTCGATATGTTCATTAGGGACTTGTCCTACCAGTCATGCGTTTTTCCGGGCAAGGATACGCCAAGGCATATTGGTTGGCGATGACTAGGGCCAAATGTATCGTAAAGCCGTAGAACGGCAAGTAAAAATCGAAAAGCCCGAAGCAAGGTAAGGTAAGCAGCCAAAGTAAAATCCAATGGCGTCCCGCCGCGCCGATCCCGCGTTTCAATAGCGGCATCCATATTGAATACAGGAGCAAGGCGTAAGCCGAGAACCCGGCCAACCCTGTTTCGGAGAGGATTGCCAGCATCAGGTTATGGGCGTGTAGCTCGCCTCGGTCGAAGCGTCCGCCAGTGTAATCCGGGGTCAAAAATTGGAAGACGCCCGCTCCCAGGCCGGTCCATGGGTGGCTGCGCCAGGCCTCGAAAGCACCGGCCCAAATGTAGGTGCGCCCCAGGGAAAACGCCGTTAGTGGGCTTTCGTGGATGGCGCTGGTCAGTTCAGCGTGGCGCTTCCACAGCATGAAGGCTAGGAAGCCGGCGAGCAAGGCGATGCCGCCGAGGATCCTCCAAACCCCGTAAGCGAGAAATTCTTTTCGTCGCAGTAAAGCCATACCGCCGGCGAACGCCACCAGTGGTACCAAGGCGTTGCGGGATTCCGTCAGCAGCAGCGTCAGACACGCCCCTGTGACGGCCCATAACCACGCAGGCTTTGTTAACCTGTTGAGGAGGTAAAGCTGTGTGACCAATAGGGCCAGCATCACCGAAATGGCGCAAAAAATAGCCGGATGTTCATAGATTCCGGAGACCCTTGGCAAATATTTGAAGCTCGCTTCGGGATGGAAGGCTAGAGACAAGTTTTTTAGGACAGCGCTATCAAAACGCACACCGATACTCAGCAGGAGGTTTCCCCAAAGGGCCAGCAATGCTGCCTTGGTCGCCGCCAAGGGGAAAGCAGGAAAAGCGAGAGCCAGATTCAGCAAGATCCACAACAGCAGCAAGGACGTGCCGTATTTGATGGCGAATTTGATGGCGATAACAGGATGCGCCGACATGAGTACCGAGGCTGCGAGCGCGGCCATACAGGCTAAGACAGCCAGAAACGGCAGGCGGAGTACAGGCGGTATGCCTTGTCGCCGCCACAGCCAAACTGACGAGGCGCCGACCAATACGCGGATAGCCGTCGCGCCGAGGGAGACACCGCTGCCCAACCAATCGGCTATGACGACTTGTTGCAGGCTGAACAGTAGGTAGGCAACCAGGCACAGTACCGTCGTAATGGCGCTTGGCGTCAGGGGGCTGGTCGAGCTGACGTCTTTGCACAAGGCCATGCGTCAAAGATGGGTGTCGGCGGTTGCTGTCAATGTGTCCAGAATTCGCCGGTAGGCGAATCCGTCACCGAAAGGATTGTTCCAAACCACCGGGCGCTCGAGCAGTGCCAGCGCAGCTGAGCGCAGATCGGATGCGCTCAAGCTGGCGGGTAAGACGCAGCCGCCGTTCTCTAATGCCTCCGGGCGTTCCATATTTCGGCGCAGAATCAAGCATTTGCGTTGCAGGATGCAGGCTTCTTCCTGGACGCCGCCGCTGTCGGTCAGAATCAACGCGGCGTTCTGCAGCAAGGCCAGCATATCCAAATAGCCGACCGGATCGGTTAAGGTAATCTGGTGGTGGTTTGCGGCCGCCTGCCGTTGGTGTTCGCCTAGACGGGGATGTATTGGAAACACCAACGGGAAGCCGGACGCTTCGGCAATGTCGGCAACTGCGTCCATCAAGGTGGCAAAATGGGCCGGATCATCGGTATTCGAAGGGCGGTGGCAGGTCAGTAGACTGTATTTTCCCTGCGTTAAGCCGAGCCTGTCCAAGATGTCGGAACGCCGTTGGGCGGTCTCCGCATAATCCAAGGCGGCATCGACGATGGTGTTGCCCGTGATGTGAATGTGGCCGCCGCGGATGCCTTCGCCGACCAAATAATTGGCCTGGTTGGCAGTCGGGCAGAAGAGGTGGTCGGAGAGATGGTCAATTAGCACCCGATTGATTTCTTCGGGCATGCTGCGGTCGTAGCTACGCAACCCGGCCTCGACATGCGCGAGGGGGATGCCGAGTTTGTTGGCGGCGAGTCCGCCTGCCAACGCGCTGTTTGTATCTCCTTGCACGACTACAACAGAAGGGCGTTGTGCCAGCAATACCCGTTCTATGCCGGTCAACATCCGACCGATCTGCTCACCGTGCGAAAGGGAACCGATACCCAGATGGTGGTTAGGCTCAGGCAGTTCCAGATCATTGAAAAAAACACGATCCATCCGTTCGGCGTAATGCTGATTGGTATGAATAATCGAAAACGGCAAGCCTTCGCGGACGCTGGCCTGAATCAGTGAAGCAAGTTTGATGATTTCCGGGCGTGTACCCAAGACGTAAGTGATGTGCATGGTCTATCAGTGTAATGTCTTAGCGTACAGATTTTTGTACAAAGCAGCATATCTATGCGCCATCTGCTCCGCCGTGAAATACTGCCAATACCGGTGTTCCGCATGGCGTCCCATTTCGGCGGCTTTGGCGGGGTTATTCAGTAGGTAACGCATGGCGGCGCGTAACGAGGTGGGGTCGCTGGGCGGAACGACCAACCCGGTTTCATTGCCGATGTTGATATACGTGGTTCCCGTGCCGATTTCACAAGAGATCATGGGCTTGCCGTACATCGCGCCTTCCAACAATGAAATACCGAAGGCTTCCGAACGCAAATGCGACGGGAATACTACGCCGTAACAAAGTTCCAGAAGAGCCGCCTTGTCTTCTTCTGGCAGGTAACCGAAAAAACGGAGGTGGTGAAGCTTGAGTTGGGCGGCTTTGCGTTTCAATTCGTATTCTGTCGGTCCGGCACCGACAATAGCGATGCAAATATCGGTTTCCTTGGCGGCTTCCAGCAAGATGTGCAACCCCTTGTAATAGCGCAATACGCCAACGAACAGAAAGAAACGCTCGCCTAGTTTTTCTCGCCAAAAACTCAAACGTTCCGGGTCTGGAACCGGATAGGTGGTTTTATCTAATCCTATCGGTATGACACTGACCTTGGCGGCATATTTTTGCAACACCGTGCTGGTTGCCAAATAGTTGGGAGAGGTAGCGACGATATGATCGACGTCGTGCATGAACCGATTCATTAGTGGGCGATAGACGCTGAGGAGTAACCTTTGGCGGATGATGTCGGAGTGATAAGTCACGAGATAGGGTTTGTTGATACGGCCTGCAAAATGCAGCAGGTCCATAAAGGGCCAGGGAAAGTGGTAATGGATAATGTCGGCTTGCTGAGCAAGCTGCTTAAAGCGCATGAACGCAGAGGCGGAAAACCCCGTGGATGCGAGCTGAAAGTCGCGCCGGGCGCGGTGGACCTGGTAGCCGTGCACTTCAATTGGATGGGTATCGGCGCCAGTCGTCAATGTGAGGACTGCGGTTTCGATGCCGAGTTTGTTGGTTCCTCGGGCAATCTGGTCGATGACTTGTTCGATGCCGCCCATGGTTTCAGGGAATGCCGTTTTGTAGAAATGCAGGATACGCATGCCCGTCTCAGTCGCTCAAGGCAGCCGCGTAGGCCAGCAGGGTCAGTTCTGTGCATTTCTCCCAACTAAAGCATGCCGCTTGCCGTAGGCCGTTTTGGGTTGCTGCCGAGCGCCATTCTTCGTTTTTCAGGCCCATGGCGATCAGCTCGGCGAGCCGGTCCGTGTCTTGTGGCGCGAACATGGCGGCCGCATTACCGGCGACTTCGGGGAGCGAGGCGGTATTGGCACAAATAACCGGAACGCTCGAGGACATGGCTTCCAGCACCGGCAAACCAAAGCCTTCATAAAATGACGGGAACACGAAGAGCCGGGCACCGGCCATCAGTGCCGGCAATCGAGCGTCCGGAACGAAGCCCAGGTAGCGCAACCAGCCTTCCTGCTCGGCTTGCCGAATTCTGTCATGGAGTGCCTGGCTGTTCCAGCCTGAATGTCCCGATAGTACCAGCGGATATAGCCTACGCAAGGGTAACGGCAAGCCCGCGTAGGCATCCAGCAAAACGCCGAGATTTTTCCGGGGTTCTAGGGTACCTACGTATAGGCAGTAACTGCCGGGATTCAGTTGGCTAGCGTTGAGCAGAGGTGCGAGTTCCGGTGCGGAGCGCGGATAAAAAATGCCGGCGCTTGCCAAGGGTGTGACGAAAATTCGCTCCGCCGGCCAATTGAAGTACGCCATGATTTCCCGTTTGGAAAACTCCGAAACCGTGATCACGGCGGTGGCGCGCTCAAGTGCCAGGGCCATTTCCTTTCGCAGAAAGTTTACCCGATCCGCCCGGTGGCACTCCGGCAGAGTGAATACCGAGATATCGTGGATAGTGACAACGCTCCGTCCGGCGAATTTCGGCAGATAGTAGTTGGTTCCGTGATAAAGGGCATTGTTGACGTGCTGGATTGAACGGGCTTTGCCAACCGAGTGCATTTTGCGGTAAGCATCGAGTAGCGGGCTGTATTTTGAAAAGCTGTCGCGTAACCACGTGACGACCGCTGGCCGATGCCGTGCTTCGGGGATTTGGGGCAAGAGTTTCCCGCCATGCGAAAACCAAATCTCGCCGATTTCCGGATGCTGTGCCAGTTGTCGGGCTAGTTGGCTGGTATAGCGTCCGATACCCGTCAGCGGCTGCCTAATGGCATCGGTTGATAAAATAATATCCATTTAAGTTCGGTGCGGAGGGTTCGGTTGCTTTTCAGGTGGCCGGAAAATGCGGGGTGATTCGTCGGCGGATTGCGCGAAATGTTAACACGACAGGGGGAAGCAACAGCCAGACCGCCAGGAACGTGATAACAGCCACCGGCACGGGGCGCCGGAGCAATATGGGGGTACGAAAGCTGGTCGGCAGGGTTTTAAACTGCCAAAGGTCGGTGTATAGCAATGGGTCCAGCAAATGCAAGTCCAAATCGTGCGAGACTTCTTGCGTTATCTGCGATTGCTGATCGGTTGACGCAAATAGCGTTTTTTTCCGCTCATTCAGCCAGGCGGCCAAGTCTTTGCCCGTAAGCGGGGGCGGGGTGCCGATTTCGGCTAGGAAGCGTCCGCGCAATGCCATTTCCTCCTGCTGCCGGCGTACGGCGCGCATACTGGCATTGGCCTCGGAAATGGTCGCCTCGAGCGCCACGATTTGCGCAAGTGGAGACAAATACTTGCCGCCTCCGCTTTCGACTGAGACCACGGTCGTGGTATCCATACGGCGCAATTCGGGATAGGTTTTGAGCAGTTTTTGCATGTCGGCGATACGCTGCTCGCTAAGGTCGACAGCGAACTGTTGCCGGATTAGTTCGATCGCGGTTTCATCGCGCTTTCGCGCCATGGTTTGCCTTTGCTCCTGCAAATAGTTCGTCAGCCTGTGGTGGATCATGGTTTGGCGGATGTGGTTGGCCATGGCCTCGAACCGTTGCGCGGCGGCTTTTTCGTCGCTTGCCGTTATAGAGATTTCCAGACCCAGGGTGTCTGATTTCTTCGGATCGGCGTTGGGGGTTTCCTTGATATCGTCGCGGCGGAGGGCGGTTTTGTACTGGATGCGGGATTCCCAGAAAGCCGGCGTCAGAAAATTTTTCTCCAACGTTTGCCGTTCCCGGTCCTCCAGGCTCGTCATAGCCGAGAGAGAGGCTTGAACTAGCGCCTTGTCCGCCAGCAGCGGTGAGAAAGTGCGCCATTCGTTCAAACTTAACTGTGGAGCATCCAGAATGGCCGTAACCGCGTAAACGGGCCGGAACGAGACCCAGGCTGCGGCCGCAAGAGCCGTTAAAAGGGCGGCGGGGAATAGCAAGCGCGCAAAGCCGCGATAAAACGTCCAGATTTTCAAGGTTGCTTCGGTTAAGGATATTTCGTCCGGGTAGTGCGCTGTGGAAGGAACGGAAGATTTCGTGTGCATGAATAATTAAACCGAACAAATGATTTGTCGCTCAAATCAGGCCAGCGGACCGAAAAAGCTTTTCCGCCGGGTCATCCCTATATAGAGTGCCAGCCCCAATCCGGCTTCCGTCATGATTGTCGCCCAGGCGGCTCCCAGTATGCCGTATGCGGGGATCAGGGTGAAATTGAGCGAGATGTTCAGGAGTGCCGAGAAACTAGCGGCCCAAGCATAGCATCTTTCTCGGTTTGTCGCGATGGCGAGCTGAGTAAGAACGGCGTTGGGCAGCATGAAGGCCAAGCCGAAAAACAGCCAGCCAGCCAGTTCGGCGGATGCTCCGGCATAAGCAGCACCGAAAAACAGCCGCACCGCGACGGGGGCCGCAAAGTAGCCGACACCGGCCAGCAGAATGCCCACACCGATTGCCGCTAACAGCAGCTTGCCGCTCAGTTGGCGTAGCGCATCCGCGTCTCGCCATACCAGCCGCAGCTCTCTGAAACACATGGCGGCGATCGGCGCGATTAACAGTGCCACGCCGTCAAACAGACGGTAAGCGACGGCGTAATGGCCTACCGCTGGCGTATCCCCGAGCACCTGATGCAAAATCACAATATCGATCCTGTGGTAGATGGTGGTGGTCAGTTCGATCCAGACAAAGCCGAGACTTGCTCTGTAGACGGAAGGCTCCAAAGGGTAATGCGGACGCAGTTGGCCGCCCCTGACCGACATCGCCCAGCATGCCATTAGTAATCCGCTGCCCCAGGATAAGAATACGGCGTTTGGGCTGGGGACGGTTAGCAGTGCGACGGCGGTGACCGGTAAGGCGCCGAAGGTTCTGCCGTATATCTGCCAGTGGGCTTCTCCGTAAAAATCCCCGGCGCTCTTAAGGCGCGCGGATATCTGTTGGGACAGCACGATTGCGCCGAAGCAGAAGATGGCGCAGGACAGCCTCGCGGCCTCGGGGAGCGGCAGCGCAAGGGCTGCGCCGAGCATCATTGCCAGCGAAACGGCCAGTAAGTGGCCCCGCGCCAGCCCGGGCAGAGCCGGCGTCAATCCGGCCAATGCCGGGGTGGCGGAAGTGTTTTCTCTCAGCAGCAAGGTGGAAAGTCCAGCGTTCTGGAGCGGTACCAGCAGCGTGGCTGCGCTCAGAACATAGGAATAGGTGCCGAAGGCTTCCGGCCCCAAGCGGCGCGCCAATAACACCGATATGCCCAGCGATACCAGGGCGACGTAAAACGTGGCCAGCCATTGCGCCGAAGCCGAACGGAGTTGCGCGCGAAGCGCGGCCGGCAGTGGCATGTTTTAGCGATGGCCCGGCGCCGGGCGCCAGGGTTCAACCCTGCCGTCTGCCACTTGTACGCTGCCGTCGATCAACCCGGCCAGCTCTTCGTGCCGGTGGCTGACTATCAGTATCGTCATGTTGCCGTGCAGGCCGCGGACCGTGTCCAGCACCTGCCGGTGGCTGTCGCCGTCCAGTGCGCTGGTGGCTTCGTCCAGAATCAGCAATTGCGGCTTGCGAAGCAGGGCGCGAGCCAGTGCCAGACGCTGCTTCTCCCCGCCGGAAAGTTTGACGCCGCGTTCGCCAATCGGTGTATCCAGGCCACGCGTCAGCTTTTCGGTTAGTTCGAACAAAGCGGATTGCTCAAGGGCGCACCGGATCTCATTATCGGTCGGCGCAGCGTTGCCCCAGAGCAGGTTGTCACGGAGGGTGCCGTCCTGGATCAGGGTTTCCTGCGGAATATAGGCAATGCTTTTACGCCAGCCCGGAAGTTCGGCCAGCGCGACTCCGTCAACCCAAATGGTGCCGCTGTCGGGTGCGAGCAGTCCACTTAGCAAATCGAGCAGGGTGGTTTTGCCGGCGCCGGAAACGCCGACGATGGCCGTGGTCTTTTTGGCGGGTATCGCCAAGTGCTCGACCGTCAGCGCGAGGTGCGATTGGGGATGGCGGAAAGCTACCCGGCCGAGGACAATCCGGTCTTGTAGTGGCGCGGGCTCATCGCGGGCTGGCGGAAAGTCGCGGTTTGCCATGCAAGCTGCTAATAGGTTTTGCCAGGCCGAAAACGCTGGCAGCATGTGCAGCAATTGCTGCCGGCCGCCGGCGATTTCAGAAAGGTGGGGCAACATGCGGGCGAATATGGCAATCATTACCAGCAAACGCGCAGGCGTCAGCGCCATCAGGGTGAGCGCTGAGTAACTGAGTATGGCAAGCGCAACGGCGCCGCCCATGCGGTAGGCCATTTGCGCGCGGGTCCAGCTTTTTTGGAAATCGATAAAGCGCCGACTGACATCGGTGACTGCATCATTGAACTGGCAGATGTGGCTGGCTTCCTCGCCGTGTATTTTTATGAGCTTCAAGGCGGACAGGAAGTCCTGTGTCCTGGTGAGCAGGTCGCGGTTCGCCTGTCCCAGCAGTATGCCGCTTTCTCGGCTTGCCCTGTCCGTGCTCCGTAGCAAAAGCCAAAGCAGTAAGCCGGTGCCCAGTGCAAGCAGGGCGAGAGGGGGCGACATGCGGAAGGCGACGGACAGGTAGGCAAGTGCCAGCAGAGACAGGGTAGACAGGCGCAACAGGAAATAGGTGCCGATGCCGATTCGCTGCACCTCGGAAGTAAGAACGTTGAGAATTTCGCCGCTGTGCCGGCCGGTGAGATAACTCCAGCGTGAGTGGGCTACCGCATCATAAAGTCGTTGTTTTAAATGATCGGCGAAGCGCAATTGCAGCGAGCGACATACCCGGTCCCGTAGCAGCATGAGCCAGGCTTGCACCGCAATCAGTGTCACAAAAAACACCAGCGCGGTTTCGAAATCCCAGTTTAGCTTCAGGCTGGAAAGGAGGCTGTGAGCCACCGTAAAGCTGCTGTCTTCGGTGTCAAACACGCCCGCCAAGGTCAGTAGCGGCAACAGCATCAGCAACCCCGCGCCTTCCATGCCCGCCGAAATAATATTGAGTAGTGCGGCGCGACGGATTGTCGGTGGGTCGAAACGTAAAAATTCTCGTAGATAAGCGCGAAAAAGCCCTTGATCTCCAGCGCGGTTATTTTGGGTGTCCGATGTCATAGTGTTGAATAATAACACGCGGGTAGGGTTGCCGGCGGTTGTGTCAAGAATGCCTGAATGCCGCTATTTAGCATGATAGGCGGGCCTTCGCGGCGAACGATGTTTTTATTCCGATTTGGGGCAATGCTTATACCGTCTATCACGCTTCAGCCGCGGCCAGGCATCGGGCTTCTCGGGCGAGGGAGCGGCGAATAGACGAGGAGATTGGGATCGGTATGCGGGAGATACGCTGCGCGCAATGCGGGTTTGAAGTGACGGCGAACGAAGTTTCGGTCATTGCTGCGCAAAACGCCCATAAAAGGGGCAAAAGAGGTAGTCTATCCTTCAACTCTAAGACGCAGTAGACGGCTCCTTTCCTCTCATGGTCACTGCTAGGCATGCGGTATAATAAAATTTTTTGATACTGTAAATACCGGGATGCTTTTACCTCGCGGAGAGCCAGCCCAGGGCGCCTCCGGTCGTTTTCCTGATTCCACAACCGCTTTGGAGCAAGCTTGAAAACCATGCAATATCAGCCTCCATGTTATACATGAAAGCAAAGGAAGCTTCGAATCTATTCGACCGCATTCCCCCTTACTGCATTGTGCAGGATTTTTTGGGGAACGATCTGGTCGAGCGTTTGCTGGATCATGCGATAGTGCGGGAAGCCGAATTTGCGCCGACGAAAATCGGCAATTACGCAGGGCAACGGCTCGATCCTGAATTCCGCTTGTCGCAAGTACTACGCGATTTCTGCGGCTTGCGCCCCGAACTGGAAGCGCGATTCGAGGACGTGATGGCACGGGCTGTTGATGGACTCCGGCTCGCTCCATTCGATTTGGCCCGCTGCGAAATCGAAATAGTGGCGCATAACGATGGGGCATTTTTCAAACGGCATATCGACACGGCAACCGAATATCCGGACGAGAAAACCCAAAGGGTTTTGACCGGGGTATTGTATTTTCATGCGTTGCCGAAAAACTTCGGCGGCGGGCAGCTTCGGCTTTATTCTTTCGTAGGGGAGGGTTTCGTCGATATCGAACCCGAGCGCGATAAGCTGGTATTGTTTCCGGCTTGGGTTCCGCACGAGGTGCTGCCGGTATCCTGCCCGTCGGGCGAATTTGCTAAATCCCGTTTTTCCATCAATTGCTGGTACCGGCGCTCCCGGCTACAAAAGTAAGGGAATCCTCCCCGGCGGAATCGCACTTTTTCCCGGAAGACCGGTGTTATCTATATCTTCGGCAAACGATACGGCGTAGTCAGCGCACCGGAATGGCGACGTATCCGGGAAAGATGACCGCATCGAGACCTATGGCGAGCATGCAGTCCAGGGCATGCTTTGGCGTTTCGACGATGGGCTCGTTTTTGCCGTTGAACGAGGTATTCAGCAAGAGCGGCACGCGTGTCCGCCGGTAAAACTCGTTGATGACGGCATGCAAGGAAGGGTTGTTTTCAGCGTTGACCGTTTGCAGACGTCCGGTTCCGTCTACATGTACGACTGCCGGCACTAGCTTTTGCTTTTCCGGATGGAAGGGGCTGACCCGCAACATAAAGGGACTGTCGTTGTTGTCGAGAGCCAAATCGAACCAATCCCGGGCATGTTCGCTCAGGATGGCTGGTGCAAAAGGACGAAACGACTCACGCTTTTTTATACGTTCATTCAACTCGTCTTTGCGGTGGGCACCGCGCGGATCGCAGAGGATGCTGCGCTGACCCAATGCACGTGGCCCCAGTTCGGAGCCGCCGTTGAAAAAACCGATATATTGACCATCGAGTATGCGATCGACTGCTTCGCGGCTTTCCGATGCGATTGGAAGAAGGCGAACGCCGGGGGTTATTGACGCTGCGTTGCACACGCTTTGCCGGTCGTAAAGTCGGCCAAACGAGTCGGCAAGCAGTCTTTGCTTGGGATGGTGTCCGCCCAGTTGCCACAGCCCCCAATAAGCCGCGCCGATGGCACAGCCGGAATCATCCGCCGCCGCCACGATAAAGATGTCCTCGAAGCCCGCCTCCCGCAATAGTTTTTCGTTGGCCACCCCATTTAGCGCCACGCCCCCCGAGTAGCAAAGATAGCGCGCGGCGGTGCGGGCACGAAGGTTTTTAGCCAGATGTAGAACGCCTACCTCCAGCGCTCCTTGAACCGAACAGGCCAGATCCTGATGCCGCTCGGCCTGTTTTGGCCAAGCGGGTATCGAAGGGAATAGGTCGGGAACCGTCGGGTGGAAATGAAAATCGTCGCCTTCGATGTCGAAAAACGCCGAAGGCGGGAACACCGGACGGCCGAATGGGGCAAGTCCCATGACTTTGCCCGATTCAGTGCCTTTTTCGAAGGTTAATTTGGCCACTGCCGAGTACATCAGTCCCAGACTGCCGAAGTGGAAGAGCCCCGGCCCTTCCATGGCGCTACTGGCGCTCTTGGGGCTGAGAATTTTATGGACGGGCTCAAGCCGTGTGCCGCTAGCCATATAGCTAGAGATAGTCTCAAAGCTCATCTCGTCCGGACCGCGAGCGACGGCTTTTTCGCTGTCCCACAAATCTTCGACCGAGGAGCCGATACCGTCGACGACAAGAACTGCCGCCTCGGAAAACCCGGACAGTGCAAACGCGCTGACAGCATGAGCGGCATGGTGAGGAATCCAGCGCACCTTTCTGGCGGCAGCCAATGGGCCGAGCAACCTGTTTTGGCGAATGTCATGCCTCGGTGCCCGGGATCGTCCCTGGACGCAGACCACCACCAGATCAATCTGTTCGATGGTAATTCCGGCGGCATTCAGGCAATAAACGATCGAGCCGCACAAAGCGCCCGCCGAAATACGCTGATGTTTGCGCCGGGTCAGTCTTTCTTCCTTCACGGCAAACAACAGGCGTTCGCCATGAAGGAGGCAAGCCGATCCGTCATGGGAATCGCTTAGGCCGAGAATATAGGGTTCACGCAAGGACGACACGAGTGATCAGGCCTGGCTGACAAAAGAAGGAAATATCATGAATAATGGCATTCAATACTCTCGCGCTAGGTGTTTCGCTATCCGCAATTAAATCAATCTGATCTAGTCCACAGTGGTGCTAAGCAATGCTTTGACTGCATGTGCAAGCCCCGAAAAAAATATCCGGTTTCGACAATGTGTGCAATATACCTTACTACACATCAATCTTGAGCGCCTGCGCTTGTCCAAGTAAACGTTTAAACATGGAGCGCGCAGTTACGCGATTGCAATGCATAAACATCAATTGTGGCGCGCCCATGCAATCTGATAAGGTGGCCGACAAGGCCAGCCGGGAAATAGCGTTGAAAACGGATGAAAAAAAACTAAAAACACTCGCGGTCACGCTCAGGTGGGAGAACCGCTACCGCAACGAGGAGCACCTGACCGGGGAAGGCGCATTCTGCCCCGAACTCGACACGCTGGACCCGGACTTCTCTGAATCCCTAGGGCTTTATGGGCTGGAGTCCGGCAAGCTGTTGGAGATTGGGGCCGGCGTCGGCATGCAGGCAATTGGTTATGCGCAATTGGGGTTTGAGGTGACGGCGACCGACGTTTCGGCCACAGCCATAAACACCGCCCGAAGCAACGCGGCAAAGCAAGAAATACCGGCCGCTTCCCTGGCATTTGTCACCGATAACATTCTATCCACCACCTTGCGGGATACCTTTGACGTAGTCGCCGACCGGGGCTGTTTCGCAACGCTAAAGAGTTGGGAGCTGGAGGATTATTGCCGTAACGTCCGCCGTCTTTTGAAAGACAACGGCTTGTTTCTGCTCAAGGCCAATGCCGGACAGTACGGCATGGTCAAGCCCCTAGAATCACTTTTTCGCGTAGAAAAGTCCTGGGATACCTTTTATCATGGTCAACAAACCCAAGGCCCGCCGGCGCTTTTTTTTATTTTGCGGCCGCGGCTCCTGCTCGAGCAGCAGTTTGGCGGCACGGGGCCATAGCTTACGTGCTGTAAATGCGAGCCTTATTTTTCTTCCCGACTCCAGACAACCAGGCCACGATAAAAAATGACTAAAAGATTCCCTTGGTACGACAGCGGCTGGCTAAGCAGCTATGTTTCCGCAAAGGAAATCGTGAGCCAATGTTATCCCGGCAGGCTGGCCGAATTCACCGAGGCATTCGACGTTTTCCGGACGCCGGCGGATTTTCAGGTTAGGGAAATAAAAAATGTTTTGGGCAAGGCGCTTTTCGAGAAAGCCCTGGAGGCGGCGCATGCCATTCCTCCGGGGAACCTGAACAAAAAAGAACTGCTGCACATGGGACGAACCATACTGCATAATTTGCCAGAGTTGGTTGAGATTCAAAAAGAGCTCGCGGCCAGGGTGAGCGAGGAAGTAAACGAGCAGGTCGAACCTTCTTACAATTTCCTCAGTTTATATAAAGATGTGGGCTTTTTGACGCCGCACCTTGACGCCCCCTTGGCCAAATGGACATTGGACCTGTGCCTGGAACAATCCGCCCCTTGGCCGGTTTACTTCAGCCAGGTTGTCCCTTGGCCGGAGGAATGCCTTTACGAAAAGGAAAATTGGATAAACGAGATCAAGCACGATACGGAGCTCCGTTTCACACCCCGCACACTCCAGCCCGGCGATGCCGTCATTTTTTCCGGGAGTAGCCAGTGGCACTACCGGGAGCCCATACAGCAAGCGCAACGGGAAAATTTCTGCCACTTGGTTTTTTTTCATTTCATTCCCAAGGGCACGAGCCATTTTGTCCGCCCGGTGGATTGGGCGAATTATTTCAACATGCCGGAACTGGCGCGATTGGCCGAACATGATGCACGAAAAAAGTGACTTGATATTTCACAATGCGTACAACGAGGCGATGTTTTATAAACTGGAGAAATTATGAGCACTATCGCGGGCATTGTCCGCCATATAGGCGAGGCGGTCACGCCGTTCGACTTGGCGGCTGCGGCAAAGCGCATGGTCGAGCCGGGATTGCTGGAGGCGCAATACTGGACGCAGGATGGAACCGGTTTCGCAGTTAGGCAGTCTCTCGTCACCCACGAAGACCTGATGGAGCGCCAGCCCTGGGTAAGCGCCGACGGGCGTCTGGTGCTCGTCCTTGACGGGCGTATCGACAACCGCGAAGAGCTTGGCGCGGCGCTAGGTATTTCGTTGCAGGCCGAAACTGTACCGGATGGATGGCTGTTGCTGCAAGCGTTGGAGCGCTGGGGCGAAGCCGCGCCTGCCCGGCTGGTCGGCGATTTCGTGTTTGCGTTGTGGGATACCCAAAGACGATGTCTGCTGCTCGTGCGCGACCAGATGGGCACGCGCAGCTTGTATTATTACCGAGGACATGGCTTTCTCGCGTTCGCCAATACTTTCCCGGCATTGCTGGCCTTGCCCGGCGTACCTAAAACAGTGGACGAACTGGGCATCGCCGATTTCCTGATCCTGAACATGCACCACCCCGAGAATACATTCTATGAAAACGTGCGCCGGATGCCCAAGTCGAGCATCGCGGCTTTCGATCGCAAAGGCTTGAGCTTTTCAACTTATTGGACGCCGAATCCGGCGAAGCGTTTGCGCTTGTCTTCCGACTCGGAATATGTCGAAGCGGCGCGCGAACAGCTCGAACGCGCGGTCGCTTGCCGCTTGCGGGCCAAAGACCCCATAGCTTCGCATATCAGCGGCGGGCTCGATTCTTCCGCCGTGGCGACCACGGCGGCACGGCTACTTGCACCCAATCGCCTGTTCGCGGTGTGCTCGGTTCCGCCCGAAGGCATGGAACTGCCGCCGCCCGCGCCCGCCTGGTACAACGACGAACGCCCCTACTTGCGGGAAATCGCCGCACTCCATCCCAACCTGGATATTCATCTGGCAAGCTCCAGCGAGCCGCACTGGATAGAAAAAGACCCTTCGGCATTTTTCGAGGCGGGGGGCATGCCCGCGCGCAACATCACCAACATCGGTTGGTTCATGCCGGGACGCGAGTTGGCGGAAAATTTGGGCATCAAGGTGTTATTGACCGGGCAAGCCGGAAACGCTGCATGGAGTTATGACGGATTGCGCTCGATGTCCGATATGTTCAGGCAAGGACGCTGGCTGCGCCTTGGACGCGAAATTTATTTGACGGGAAAGCGCGCGCCTTTCGGATATGGCTGGAAGCGCTTGCTCAAAACGGAGGTGGTGCGCCCACTGCTACCCACCGCGCTACTGCGTTGGCACCGCCGGATGAAACAAGGCCAAGCCGAATTGTGGAGCGCCTTCAGCATGATTAATCCGGCTTTCGCCAGCGAAATAAATCTATACCGGCGTAGTCGCGACGCAGGCTATGACATGATCTGCACGGGGAGCATGGACTCACAGGGCGTTATGCTGTCGATGTTGAACCGGAATGAGCATGGCAAGGACATCCTCACCGCCATGCGTTCATTGGGCGGGATCGAAAGCCGCGATCCGTTGCTCGACAGGCGGCTAGTCGAATTTTTCCTGTCCATACCCCAGGATCAATACCTAAAGGACGGCATCGCCCGCCGTCTCGCCCGCAAGGCTTTGAGCGACCGGCTGCCGCCCTCGGTTTTGGAAAAAGAACGGATTGGCATGCAAAACCCGGAAATCCTGAGCAGATTGGACAAACTGCGCGAGGATATGGGGGGCGAAATCGCCGGGTTGGCGGAGATACCGCTGGTTGCGCGTTGCATCGATCTGCCGCGCCTCGAAAAAACCGTAAGCGATTGGCCGAAACAGGGGCCGGCAGTTACGCTGGCCTTGCCGCGTGCGTTGAACGTTGCGCGTTTTTTGCGTTGGGTTGAACAGAGCGATTTTTAAATACAGGTTGCGCCGTTCCCTTTCATGAATTGAAAATCATGCGTATCTATGTAATATTAAAAACACATCTATTTCTTCTTTTTCTACAGGTTTGGGATGCGCTATGCGGCTTGCCGGCAAAGAGATTAACGCTATTCGAGCCGAGGTGGCTGCAATAGACCCTGAAGGGGTTGTTTATCTTTTCGGATCGAGAACGGACGATTCCGGAAAAGGCGGGGACATCGATCTGTTCCTTGAGGCATCTGCGAATCTTGATTTTGAACAAACATTGCGCCTGGAGGCACGCATTGCGTCTCTTTGTGACACCAAGGTGGACTTGTTAGTGAAATCACCCAATGATGCGGAATTACCGATCCATAGGATTGCCAAAAAAGGCGTGCGATTATGACTGCCGATGAAGCGCGTTTGCTGAAAGAGAATCTTTCATCCTGCCGTGAACGGATCGAATCGCTGAAATATTCGCTTAATAAAAATCTACCGATTTTTCCATTGAATCTGGAAACGCTATCGCGGTTGTCCGCGGAACAAAAAGAAGCGATAGATGCGTTGATTCTGAGGTATTCGCAATGTGTGTCAATGATACAAGATCAACTATTCAGGAGCATTGCGCTTGCAGAGCAGGAAGATATTCACGCAAAATCCAATCGTGACAAATCGCTTTTAATGGAAAAACTCGGTGCGCTCAAATCCGCGGATGATTTTTCTGTCGCTATCGTGCTCAGGAATAAATTCGCGCATCATTATCCGGAAGAAAGCAGGAAGCAATTGGATCGACTCAACCTGCTGATTAAAGAATCCAAGTTCGTTATTGATGTATTCGATAACATTACCCGCTATTTAGCGGATAAACACCTATTAATGCCCGTCATCCTGTCAGAGAAAAATGATGTGCGACAATAGTAGGCCTACATTATTAGGGAAGCGCTGAACAAGTCCTTCGACATGAAACTGCAAGTGGTTAATTCCGTTCGTGGTCGACTGCGCGGATGAGGAGGTAGGGCAACGCAGGCGCAGTTGCCGAAAGCTTGTCGAGCCATGAAAGGAATCGATTTATTCAGTGTTTCCTTAGCTAATTTCGAAAGAGGATTGCGTCTTCTTTTTCTGTCTATGTTTAGACTATTAAAAAACCAGGAGAATGAAAATGATTGAAAAGGAAACCAATGAAGTCCTGCAAGCGGTTCAGGTACGTAAAATCTGGAGTGCGCCGAAAATGACCGTGGTCGATATTTCCGACAGCACGGAAAATATGGGCAACCCGGGAAACGACGGTTCCGGCACGTCGACGTTATCCTGAAAAACTTCCGGGCCATTGAGGCCCGGAAGACCTAGCGTTAGTTTCGGGAGGGGAAAATACCGTCCCAGGCGATCGCGTAAATGACGGCCAGGTAAGGCTGGTGGTTGTCGTGCGCTTGCCCTTGTGCCAGTGGTGGCGGACTCAGAGTCGATGGCGCGAGCGTGGGGGAGTGGGCCAGCAGTTGTTGGTCCGAATAAGCCGGATTACCTTTGCCTGAAACAAAGTAACGGCTCAGATGCGATTGCCCGGCTATCGGCGTTGAATAAACACTTGTAGCGGCGGCGTTGATTCCGGTCACGCTATGGGCGTGCGCGGGCAGTTCCGCTTGGGTCAGGGCCACGCTTCCCTGTCCGGTTGCCTCCCCGATCTGATAGTCGCTTAAGCCCGGTCCTTGGCCCATGCCCAGCATGGGCATCATGCTTTGCCCATTGGTGCCGTTCAGATTCGGTACATTAAAATAAGTTTGGTTATCCCCTCCGTAAATGCTGCTGATCACGGCATACAGCGCTTGGTATTGGTTTATGGCAACTTGCTGCCCGTTACAGCGCAGCCAGCCCATGGGAACGAAATTAATGGCAAAGGGGCGAATCTCGCCGATGAATGGTTCCGACATTTGTTTCTCCTATTACGCGGGTTGCGGATAAATTCCGTTGGTCGCGATCATGTAATTGATGGCTAGTGCCGGCATGCGGTTCTCGTGCAGCAAATTGCCGCCGCCCGATGCGCCGATGGTATCCGCGCTTAGAACCTGGGCCGCCGAGCCCGGTGTGGCAGTGGTCGCGTAAAAAACATTCGGGGCCGGGTTGGCGTATAGGTTGTTCGCCGGGCTGTTCTGGGTGGCGGCGCCTGTGCCCACATTAAATGCGTGGCTATGCGCGGGGGTTTGGCTGAGCGCGAGGCTCACGCTTTCGCTGCCGCCGGAGGACGCAAAGGATCTGTTTGTGAGCCCTGTTCCCAGGCCCGTGCCTATCGGCAACCTGCCCCTGAGATCGGGGATGCCGAAGGTAGTGCGGCCGTCGCCGCCAAAAGCGGTGCCGAGCAGGCTATAGAGCACTTCGTAACTTGAAATACTGAGCAAGCGCCCGTCGCAAGGCAGCCAGCCGTCTGGAACGTAATTTCCGGCGAAAGGTCTGATTTCGCCTACATAACAATCTGCCATTTTTTTCTCCCGAGTTAAAGTTATGGGCGTTGCGGGTAGACGCCCGCCGTCGCGATGTAATAGTTCAGGGTAAGGAAGGGCTGCATGTTGTTGTGGTTGCCGTTACCACCCTGCGTGTCGACTGTCGCCGGATCGAGGGCAATCGTACTCGCGCCGGTGGCCGCAATATAAAGGTTGTTGTTATTGGCTGGCGCCGCGATATGGTGTCCGATAGCGTTCGTCTGATCGCCCGCCGCAGTGGAAACGTTGATTTCATGCGTATGCGGCGGAACTTGGGCGGCGGTGAGCGTGACGATTTCGGTGCCGCCGCTTGCGCCGGGCTGCTCGCCTACAGTGGCTACCGGAACACGCCCGCGCAGGTCGGGCAAGGCGAACGTGTTCCTGCCGTCACCGCCGTAGTAAGTGCCGAGCAACGAATAAAGCGCTTGGTTCTGCGCGATAGGCAGCAATGTGCCGTTACATGGCGCCCAGCCCTTCGGAACAATGTTGATGGCGAAAAGTTTTATTTCCCCTAGTATTGGATCCATATTTTCCCCTCGTTTAGATTTAAGTTAAGTCTAACGCCTAATATGCCAAGTATTTTCGGCATCGGGGATAATACAACGGTTAGACGGATTTATGAATCGTGTGAGGCGAAATAGTTTGTACGCTAGAGTTAAATATGCAACTTACCTGAGTAAGTTATTTGGATTTAGCGGCTAAGACAGGTAACGCGCAGGAGTTCGGGAAAATGGGAGGAACCGCAGTGGCGTTAGAGGCATCCGTCAAAGTGTTTGATTAACAACGAGCATCTTTAACCGAGAACGCCGCTCGGAGCACATTGCCTACACAGCCACCCTGACTCAGGGTAGATAGCCGAGCCTGTGCATCATGTCGCCGTGATCGGCTTCGATGCGGCCGATTTGTCCGCTGCTCAGGCTGTCGCGCCAGCCGCCGGCAATACCGCGGCGGAAAAAGCGTTCCATGCCCGGCTGCTTTTCGGCGAAACCTTCGCTTTCTTCCATAGCGCGCAAACGCTCGAAATGCACTGCCTCAACGGCGGCGGCTATTTTGTCCGGCGCTGCTTTGGCTTGCAGGAATTGCACGGCGCTTCCAAAATGCGTCGCCGGATCGGCGAGCAGGTCTTCATACTTCAGCAACAGCAAAGGGACTGGGGCTTCGAGCCAGCTCCGGGCATGTTGGCTCCACGACATCAGCAGTTGGGGCAATTGATCGGGCACGCGACGAAGCCCGCGCTCCATCACGGCCTCGGGGTCGCACATGCGCTGTATGGACTGGTCTATGGTTTGGTTCATGTGGTGCGCCAGCGACACTGCGACATCGCGCGGATCGCGCACGATATAGACCGCACCGAGGGTCAAGCCGGGCGGGAACAGGGGTTCGCCGGCAGGGGTAAGCCGCCAGGCGTCATGCGCTTTACGCAGCATCGGCGCTTGAGCCTCGCGTGCTTCGATTTCATATTGGCGGGGACGGGCGCAAGTGATTTCATCGTCGGTGAGGTCGGACGAGGCGATGTCCAGGACTCGGTCGAAAGCGTAACGGTTAGCTGCATTATTGCCGACGGTTTGCAATGCATTGATGTCGGGCGTATCTCCATCTAAAAACAGGCTTTCCAGGAACAGGCGCAGCCAAGTGTTGCCCGATTTTGGATAGGAGGCTAACCAATAGAAGCCGTTCATGCGGCCGTTCGCCCGCGCGGTTTAACGCAACCGCGTACATGGGATTCGATCCGTTCGGCCAGTTGTTCCAACTCGTCCAGCGGCGCGCTTTTGTGCCGGTGCAAAGAATAGATTGGGGCAACCTGGGCGAGTCGCGCAATGGAGGTGAACAGTGTTTGGGCCGGCTGGATTTTTCTGCCGATTGCCCGCCGGTATAGCATTTTGTCGAGCATGGTCATGGCCTTGACCGCTGAAAAACGTTCGGGCTCCACGGAACCCGCCAACATGGAAACATTCAGGATATAAACCGCCGCAATCGGCAGCGGTGCGGGGTCGAATCCGGCCAATGCCGGAACCCGGAATTTGGCTTGGCCGGTGCGGTGTGTCACCAACCCTTCATGCCCCATGTCCAGGGTTTCCAGCACGTCCCGCGCGAGCTTGCGTTGCGGATAGGCGGGCAGCAGCCGAGCACTGTTCGGATCGATGGCGGCCACGTCGTCCGCCGCCAATGCATGTCCGCGTATGCCCAGAGCTGCCGCCAGCGTGGACTTGCCCGCCCCGGAAATGCCGGCGATCAATATTGCGGAACCGTCTACATGCACTGCCGACGCATGAAGGGGTATTAGGCCGCGCTGGTGACAAAGCACCCCGAGGACGGACCCCAACAAAAAAGCCTTAAGTGCGGATGGGTCGGCATTTTCTGACGGTTCCACCAAAACCCGGCAACCGCCTTCCACCCGGAAACTCCCAACGTCATCCAATTCGAGCAGGAAATCGCCGTTAGCCCACAAACGACTGTGCGGCAATACAAAAATCGGGGGTTCTGCAGGTTTCGGGATGAAGTCCAGCAATATTTCAACATCGGCGGGGCGGTCATCGCCTTGCCAAGGCAGTAATTCGTCCAAGGCCAAGGCCGAGCGCACCCGCCAGCCGCATAAGATCAGGTCGTCGCCCATCTCAAGCTATGAAGTCGATGAAGCCTTCGCTAGCGAATTGTTCAAGCAGACTCAAGACATCGCGACTGATAGTTTCGGTGTCGGCGTCGTATTCTTTAACCAATGCCGCGCACAAATCGCTTACCGCCACGGGTTGTTCCAAGCGCTGCCAGATGTCGGTCGCAATAGCGTCCAAACCGTAGTAGTTGCCGCGGTCAATGGACATTAACACCATTTCGTCGTCGATTTGCGTGGATAATAATTCTTTACTGCGGCAAATAGTCGAATTCAAAGACAGGGCTTGTTGGGTAATTAAGGTTGTCATAATGCTTTAGTATCGTTAGCTTGAAAAACTGTATTGCAAATTAAATGGCGTGGCAAGCCATAATCTGGCGATACGGCGAAAGCCAGTGGAATGGAGAATGGCTAACGGCCGCTTTGCTAAGCCGAATACCCAAACGCTTCGACAAAGGGCAGCAATATAGGCTTGATCTCTTCCAAGTGCCGCTCATAATTTTTCCATCTGCCAATAGCGTCATGATAAATGGGTTTGGTGACTTGGTCATAGCTTGGCGTATTAATGTAACGGTCTTTCGCGCTTCCGTAATAGCTCTCAAGGCAGCATTCCCATTCAAGCCCCAGAAATCCTAATAGTTTTATGCTTTCCCCCTTGATGTCGCAAACAAGATCTTCGTACCTTATTTCATGGATGTTGCCTGGCATAAACTTACGGAACAATAAATACAGCTGCATGACTTTGGCATAATATTTGGTGCTACCGATAAGGGTCAGGTTTGCCGCCATTTCCGGGGTTAACTGATACATTTGCATATAGTTGCTTAAGACAACGTCGCGCGGATCCCTTAGGGCGACAATGATTTTTACTTCGGGGAATAAGCGGGCGTAAATATCCAGAAGCATTATGTTTAGGGGGAGTTTGTCAACCAACCTTGAGTTGTTGAGGGGCTTTTCCAAAAAACCTGTGGCATTTGACCAGTATGTTTGACGGCAAGCCGATAGCTCATTGCCGGAAAGGGCATAAAGGGACTCTAATTTTTCCTGGCTTCCGTAAAACCTTTTTGCGATATTTGCCAGAGTTGACTTCTCTTCTATTGTGGTTAATGCCGAGTGCGAATTTAAAATTTGGTCAAGAAGCGTTGTCCCCGAACGTGGAAAGCCCACCAGTACAATGGGCTGCGGGAAATAGTCTCGGACCATTGGCCCTTGCCAACCGAACGATGCTTTATCGCCATACCAGCGCAAACTCGTTTCTATATCCGCTAAGGCGGCGTTGTTTTTCCGGATCATCTCGACGGCAACGGGCGTACCGGAAACGATTAAGTTGTATTCGTGAAACGCCTTCATTGCTAAATCATATTCACCCAGGCTGTCGAGCATTTTTCCCAGCCAGCCACAAGCCATGGCGCGATGGGAATGGACGGGGTTTTCCTTGAGAAATTTCTCCAGCATGTTCCGGGAGGCGCCCGTATTGCCCTTTCTGTACTCCAGGCGCGCCTTTAAAATATATAATTTTTTGCTGATGCTATATAAAGGGGTAGGGAGGCTGTATTTATCCTCAAATACTTGTAAAGCCGACCATGCTTCATCGATACGGTTTAATTTTTCCAATTTGAATAAAAACTGATAATTCGCATCCGGATCGTCCGGCTGCAATTGCAGGGCTTTGCGAAAGGTGGGAAGGCTGTCTTCCGGATGCCCAATTTCGGCCATTTTTTTTCCAATCCGGAGGTAGCCGGCCAAACATCTTTTTTTCATGACCGCTGCCCCGGCATGGATAGCGTCATCCGGCAATTTCGCCAGCTGACGGTCAATTTCCTTTTCAAGTGCGTTTAGAATTGAAATGTTTTTAGCCAATGCAGACTTCCGCTTTTACTTGTTTCAGGCTTGTTAGTTTAATGGTTTTTGCTTCAACAAAGCGTACAAGGCAACGCTTAAGGTGCCAATTCCGCGCTAAAGCATGGACTAATCAAAGAGAGGGCCATGCCATTTTTTCTGTCAGCTCGTCGGATTGTTCGACCTTAAAGCCTAAAGTCAAATAAAGCCGTTTGGCGCCAGGATTGCTGTGGTATGTCGATAGCGTAAGCCGGCTGCCGGCCTTGGCCGCAGCACCCTGCAAGGCTTTGATGGCCGCCGTGCCGCTGCCCTGGCCGCGTGCTTCGGGCATAAGGTTGATGTCTATCAAATGCATCCGGTCTTGGCTAAAATCCACAAGAATGCGGCCTATTTGTTGCCCCTGCTTTTCGACGATAAGATGATAAGCGCGAGGATAACTTGCGCTATAACTTTGGCGTTGCGCCCGATACTGCATGGCTATCAAGCTTTCCACAAAATGACTATCGCCTGGCATAAGCCTCAGGTCATCGCGGCTTAAACTATAAAGCAACTGGATAAAGGCTTCGTCTTCCTCTAGCGCCGGACGTAAGGCGAGGTTGCCGGTAAGCTCGACGCCGGCTAAAAACGGGGGCGGCATAATCGATTTCTCATGACTGGGCGCGGGACTAATGGGGGCAATCCGCAAATTGCAAAACGGGGCCGAGTCTTGCAACAAAGCAAAGCACCACAAGGTAAACTTGGGATATGGGACATGGCTGGTTTTATTCATGTCGATCGAATGATTCTATATGCAAGTGCCACCACTGACAATGCTTTGAAATCGTTGGACAAGATCGATGGCTGCGGCATGAGGCATTATGCGGCTAGCGAATTTGTTGGGTTTCGGCCGGTGGGTTTCACGGTTCAGGGTGTTCAAGCGCGCGGAGACTGGCTAAAATGCCCCGTGTTATCTTGGTACGCCCATAGATATAGAGTATTTTACGGTCGGACTACGGATGTCATCATGTTTTCACAGCGTTATTTTAGGGCATTCGTTTTCGTGGGCCGTCGGATGCGAGGGGGTGCGTGGTTGAGCCGTTTCGAGAAAATTTGGTTGTTGCCCGATTGGTTTTTTCTCGGTATGAGTCGTTTTCTGATCCTGTTTGTGCCTTTCCGGCGCCTTGCGGCTCTGTTGGGCGCGCCGGGAGGATTGGAGCCGTCGGTGCCGCTGCTGCAGACCCGCGACGAGGCCGTGGCATTGTCTATCGCCAAAGTGGTGCGGATCGCGGCCAGACATAAGCCATGGTAATCGAAATGTTTTCCGCAGGCCGTGGTGGCTAGAATGTTGCTCGGCTTTTATGGCGTGCCTTATGCTGTATTTTTCGGTGTTAGCCGCGATACCGTGGGGGCGAAAATTACGGCCCATGCCTGGGTGGCCGCCGGGCGGGGCCGCGTCACCGGCGGCGGAAGTTTTGGCCGCTTCACTGTGGTGGGGTGTTTCGTTTCCAAGCGGTTATCCCATTCAGGCTAGTGGCTGAAGCTGGTTCCGATTTTTTAGATGGAGATGCCTTTCTGAAGGACGTATTTTGCGATGTGGCGAATGGGCTGGGATATATCTCGCTAAGATTTTTTTATGTGTTGGTCCTGGCGCTGGCGTTTCCGGTGCTCGATATGCTGGCCGCCTGGCTGTATGGTGGGGGGCTGTCCCAGGCTGGCATGTTGCGCGTTTTGCGTGACGTTTCCATCGTCGCCATTGCCCTGCTGTGCTTGTGAACCGTGCGCATCCCCCGCCTATTGGCAATGCCCATAGGTCTTTATTTTTCCTTTGTCGCCGTTTATCTTGCCGTGGGTTTGGCCAAGGCCGTTCCGGCGCGGGTTGCGTTATCGTCGGCCGGCACCTTGGTATTGCCGATGCTATTATTTTTGGTGGGGTATTAGGGGCTGTTGCCATTTTGGATCGATAACCTTGAAATTGAGCTGCTCTGCCTGATTGATTGAGCTTTTCAATCAAAAGACAAGCAAACTATGCCGCGACAAATGTTTACGGATGAATACTGGAATAAATTCAAAGCCATCCTGTTGAGCGTGAGGATTTACGACAAGCCGACGCTTCGGCAAACGGTAGAAGGTATTTTTTATCGCATGCGAATCGGCTGTCCTTGGCGAGATCTGCCGGCAACATTTGGCAAGTGGAATGCCGTGTATAAGCGATTCAATGCCTGGTCGCTTCAAGAAAAACTGATGGGTATCTTTCAGGAGCTGGTTGTGGATCCGGATTTGGAGTGGACATTCATTGATGGCAGTATTGTGAAAGCACATCAGCATAGTAGCGGCGCAGCCCATGAACGGGAAACGGCGATCGGAAAATCGGTAGCGGGTAACACCACCAAAATCCATATGGCCGTGGATGCCTGCGGACTGCCCATTCATTTCTCGGTCACGGGCGGCGAAGTCCACGATTGTAAAGAAGCACCCGAATTAGTGGCGAAGCTTCCCTTAGCTATATGATTGCTGACAAAGGCTATGACAGCGAACCCTTACGGATTCAAATTCGTGAGAAAGGTGCTGAGCCAATCATACCAAGAAAGCAGAATTCAACCATTGGCAATGATGCTGTGGATTGGTGCCTCTACAAGTATCGCCACCTAGTTGAAAATGTGTTTGCGCGGCTGAAACATTTCAGAGCCATCGCGACGCGGTATGACAAACTGAAACGCAATTTTGAAAGCGTCATCGCTTTGGCTTGCGCTTTTATATGGTTGCCCATGTAAAACGGCAA
Organism: Methylomonas fluvii; assembly: GCF_014850975.1. Classification (GTDB taxonomy): domain Bacteria; phylum Pseudomonadota; class Gammaproteobacteria; order Methylococcales; family Methylomonadaceae; genus Methylomonas; species Methylomonas fluvii. The sequence continues at coordinate 230,115 of NZ_JACXST010000003.1, forward strand.
CAGCCCCTAGTTAATCACTGCTTGATCGATGAAATTAAAGTCAATGAATACGGCCGCTAATATTTCGATTTATCACATATTTGAGACAGGCTTAATCCGATGTTGAGCCGTTTTAGAGATCATATTGTCGTGCAGCACCCGGATCAATTATCCCGGCAATGGGCGCAGCGTATTGTTGATCGATACGCAAGTAGTGCCAAAGTACGTGCCGTAGATATTCAATCCGTCAATATTGGCACATCGACGCGCTTGCGGCTAACCGTGAATCATGACGCCATCGGCGTCGTTCCAAGTCGGTGGTTTGTAAAAACGCCGTCGCTGGCGATTAAGTCCAGAGCGATTACCGCTATACCGCGTTTATTGCATAAGGAAGTTCATTTTTATAATTCGCTTTCTCAGGGGGTGCCGGTGAATTTGCCGCAAATATTAGCGGCTGAAAGTCTGTTAGGGCGCGGTACTACATTGGTAATGGCGGATCTGGATGAGTTGGGATTTAGGCCCGGGCTGACCGCCGACGCTCTGTCTTTGGAACAAGCTCAGCGGGTGGTGGAAAAGTTAGCCGGTTTTCATGCTCACTATTGGGGCAATGCGGGGCTATTGAAAACGCATCGCTGGTTAAACGGTTTTAGTCACAATGTCGAGAATCATATGGGTACCTTACTGGCTGTGCCCTTGATGAAGCGTGGCCTTGATCGCGTAGGGCGCTTGGTCCCCAGCAAATTGCATCGATCCGCATTACGCTATGCTGCGGATCGGCGGCGAATCACCGGGATCTTGGCAACTGGTGTACAGACCCTGGTGCATCATGACTGTCATCCAGGCAATCTATTTTGGAATCACTTTGAGCCGGGCTTTCTGGATTGGCAATTGGTGCGGATGGGTGAGGGTGTTAGTGATCTCGCTTATTTTTTAGCGACATCGCTGAAGCCGGAGTCTCGTCGCGCTCATGAAAAACAATTGCTCAAACTATACTTGACGGCGTTAGCTAGTCACGGGATTGGCGACTTGGATGAAGAAACGTATTACCAACGCTACCGCGCTCATTTGGTGTATCCGTTCGAAGCGATGATTGTTACCTTGGCTATAGGCGGTATGATGGAGCGTAATAGTAACTTGGAGTTAATTGCGCGCGTTTCAGCGGCTGTTGACGATAATGATAGCTATGCTGCGTTATCCCTATAACGCTTTCTACCTGCGTTTCTGGAAGGCAGTTGTATGTTGAATTAGATCAGAGAATTGGATTGATACTATTTTGCCGAGAATCTCTCGACAGAGAGAGATTTTAGCGGGCATATGAAGCCTTAAAAATCTTAAACAAGTATCAAATTTATAATTGACTGCTACAGAGTTTGTAGCTATGAAAAAACTATAAGGATTTTTAATTTCTATCTTGCTGCTTATCGCAAGAAGAAAATAAAAATGGTGCCGAGGAGAGGACTTGAACCTCCACAGGGTTACCCCTACTAGCACCTGAAGCTAGCGCGTCTACCAATTTCACCACCTCGGCATTACTTGTGTCAGCAAGTAATTTGAGCATTATAAGTGCATGGATGGTGGGTGTCAACTTTATGATTATACACATCGCTGAGTAGCGTAAAGTTGGCACGTCTGAAGGAGCACTGGCTTGACGTGACATCGGCCCAAACAGGCTTTTAATCATCAGGCAAAACGGGATGGTCGTATTAAAAATTTATTTGCTCACCCTTGCTGGTTAGTGTCGGCTCGCAAGCGAGCCGATCTCCGCGCTTCACGGATTGGTTGTTGTAGCCAGTTGGTGATGCAGTCGTTCTGATGCAGTGGTTTGAGCATCTGGGCGGCTGGTTAGTCTATTTGGCTGCCAGCGGCGAGCGATAGTTTGTGCAATAAAGCCATTGTCGGTAGGCTATTGAGCTAGCTTGCGGTATCCATCGAATAAATGATGAATTTCCTCAAGACCGTCTTCGATTGACCAAGAAACCGACTTTGACAATAAGTCCAGTAAAATCACGCCGTTTACCGCTGCGTCTTCGCTAATCGCCGTTTTTAACCGTTGGCTTAAATGCAGGTTGATGACTTGTAAGTGTTGATAAAGCGCGAGCAGTTCATCCAGTTCCAGCGAATAGGGTAGGTGGTCTTTTTGCCGAAAATACTGTGCCAGCAGGAACATCGTGGTTACTCGGTAAATCGTTTCAGTTTGATCGGCCAGGGGTAAGTGAAAACGTGCCATTGGCTTTAAAAATTCGGTATGTGGACACGGGCTGGTGGCCATAATTAAGCCTAAAATCGAACTAGTGATATGTTGTGCTGTGGTTTCGGCCCGTATGGTTCTCCTATCGGTAACGACTTCTACAGCCATTTGCTTGTGGGAAACTAAGTGACCAGATAAATCTAACAGTGACACCAAATTAACTGCGACAGGACAGTGCGGAACCTGCTCCGGATTTAACGGGCAATTGCGGCATTGCTGATACGCAAGCTCCGTCCATAGAGGATAGGGAGGTGGAGCCGCAGAAATAAGGGTCATGCTTTGTTTATCAACTTCTATCAGGAAATCCGCGCTCTCATAATCTTCTGCGCTTAGGCGGTAGGTAAAATGTAGGATGTCTTCGGACATATAAACTCGGCAAACTTGTGATGCGTTTTAATGGGGGATTTTAATGTCGCTAAACCGCATTTGGGCGATTTCAGATGCGCCGTCGTTCACTGGCAAGGCTCAAGGAAACGGTTAGTTTGGCTTGAGTATAGCCGCGGTATTCAAGTAAAGGGGGCTGCCTCAGGCTCCATGCTACAATCGGCGGTTCTAAAAACATAATCTCAAAAGGCTTTACCATGCAATTTATTAAACTCCCCGCTGTTGCTTTGCTGCTTTTATCTTTTAATGCCGTAGCGGAAGTCCAACTGACCAAAGCCGATATTCTGGGTACTTGGCAAATCGATAAAGAATCCAACACCAGTGATGGCAGCAAGGCCCGTAGCTCCAATACTACCTGGACGTTTAAAGAGGACGGCACTATCGAAGGCATGACCCATGAAAACGATTCGCATGCCAGAATTGACCAAATGAGGGCGGTGCTGAATTACTCCGTCGAAGGTGGCAAGATTGTCAAGCAGGCGGCTCCGGGGCGATCGAAGATGGAAACCTGCGAGGCAATCGAAAAATCTGGCAACAACATGGTTTTGAAATGCCAAACCGTTTACTTCTTTATGTCTAAAAAATAGGAACGCCGGACATTCCTGATAGTGTTGTGCTTAGTTTGACCTATTTATTTAGCAGTCGGCAGGGATGGACTCATTGGGTTTAACGTGAAAACAGGAACTTTGATTTTGGCAGAACAGCCCCAGAGCCTATCCGATTTTGCGGAGCGCTGTTTGTTTAATAGCGATATTGGGCAAAAACTTGTTGTAACTCATCAAGCCAGGCAGTTGTTGGATAACGGCTTATTATCCCTGCAGACAGCAGGGACGATATTGCCGATAAGCAATACAGTATTTCCGAGCCGGCCGGTCTTGTTGATGCCGCGAGAGATGCCTAAACGTCGTCTGGATTCCAACGAGGGTAAAGCGGCTTTTTTTCATGCGCTCGCACATATCGAGTTTGTGGCAATTTATTTGGCTTGGGACATCATTTATCGGTTTCCCGGCTTGCCCGACGATTTTTATCGGGATTGGCTGATCATCGCCGACGAAGAGGCGCAGCATTTCAAGTTGATTCGCACCCATTTGCTAGGCTTGGGATTCGATTACGGTGATTTGCCCGCGCATCGCGGGCTTTGGTCGCATGCCGAAGATACTTCGGATGATATTTTGGCGCGCTTGGCGATCGTTCCGCGCTGTATGGAAGCGCGCGGATTGGATGTGACGCCGGGCATGATGGATAAACTGGTCGCTATCGACGATCAGCCCGGTCTGGCTATCTTGCGGCGGATTTACGACGACGAAGTCGGGCATGTCGAGCGCGGTTCTTACTGGTTCAATAATCTGGCCAGGCAGCGCGGTCTGGAACCTGAACACTGCTTTAAAGACTTGATTCTGAATTATTTCAAGGGCAAGCCTAAGGGGCCCTTTAACCGAGAAGTGCGTATAATCGCCGGCTTCTCGAATAACGAAATCGATTGGCTGGAGGAGCGTTTGCATGAATAACAAACCGGTTTTTGATTATCCACTATTTGCGATGGGTTTTAGGGCTTTTTTCGCGCTGGCGGGGTTATCAGCTCTGGCTTTGATTGCAGTATGGAACTCAATGTCCAACGGTTCGCTGCATATCGATAATTACTTCACTGGCAGTACATGGCATGCCCATGAAATGTTGCTGGGCTACACCACAGCGGTGATTGCCGGTTTTTTACTAACAGCAGTGAGAAACTGGACCGGCATACAAACAGTTACTCCCGATCAACTGGCATCGCTTTGTTTTCTATGGATTTATGGTCGGGTATTGCCTTTTTATTCGGAACTATTGCCCGATTTGTTGATAGGTGTCGTCGATTTCGTATTTTTACCGGTGTTGGCGTATTTTGTGGGTAAGCCGATTTTAAAAACAGGCAACTACCAAAATCTGATTTTTATCGCCTTATTGCTGTTATTGGCCTTGGGTAATAGTTTGGTTCATGCCCAAGTTCTGGGGTTGGCCGATAGTGCCGCGCTAGGGCTGATGTTGGTGGTTACCATTATCGTTGCGATGATTTTGGTCATAGCCGGTCGGGTATTTCCGTTTTTTACCGAACGGGGGCTATCCGGGGTTATTTGTATTCGCAATCCAGCATTGGATATAGCCGCTGTTGCGGTGAGTCTGGCGGTGTTTGCATTATTGATGCTGAATATATCCGGCGCTTTGTTGGCTGTTGCTGCGGTAGCGGCGATTGTGATTAATATTGTGCGAGTGGCGGCTTGGTACAACCCGCGGATTTGGTTTGTGCCTTTGCTTTGGGTTTTGTACATCGGCTACGGTTGGTTGATTCTTGGATTTGGCTTGGTATCACTAGCTGCTTTTGATTTTGTTCCGCAGTCTTTGGCTTTACATGCCTTTACTGTCGGCGGCATTGGCATATTGACTCTGGGTATGATGGCCCGCGTTGCGTTGGGTCATACCGGCAGGGCGCTAAAAGCGTCGAATGTGATGGCGCTGGCCTTTGTACTGATAAATCTGGCCGCGTTGTTTCGAGTGTTATTTCCGGCTTTGTTGCCAAACTGGTATGGTGGTTTGGTAATGGTGTCCACCTATTGCTGGTTGGCGGCATTTTCCTTGTTCGCATTTTATTATTCGCCAATTTTGATGTCGCCCAGGTTGGATGGGCAGCCGGGGTAGCGTAGTTCATAAAAACAGTGGCGATGGCGGATGGCCTTTTCCAAAGCATGGCGTTTTTTTACATTGAATTTGTTGGAGCGGCAGTGCTAGGTTTGCTATATCGATTTACTGCGCGATGCGGCCAATGAAATGAGAGTGAATGGAAAAAATTGCTCGACAGGTTTGATGTTAAGACGAGTCGGATGAATTGTCTTTGGTTAACGGCGTAAGCGAGTCTGTTGCTGGTAGGAGTGTGATAGGGGGGCTTGGTAGGGTTATAAAAAAAGGCGGCATTCAGCCGCCTTTTTTGTGTCGAAACGTTTTTACTGTGCGCTGTAATGCGATTCGATATAACGCTCGACTATAGCTTGGAACTCTTCAGCGATATGGTCGCCTTTTAGGGTGACGGTTTTGAAGCCGTCTTCAAAAACCGGTGCAACAGGTGACTCTCCGGTACCGGGGAGGCTGATGCCGATGTTGGCATTTTTGCTTTCGCCGGGGCCGTTGACGACGCAGCCCATCACCGCGACTTTCATATCTTCCACGCCTTTGTACTTATCTTTCCAGATAGGCATTTGATCGCGTAAATAGCCTTGAATGTCTTGCGCCAGACGTTGGAAATAATCGCTGGTGGTGCGACCGCAACCGGGGCAGGCTACTACCATGGGAGTGAAGGAGCGGAAGTTCATGGTTTGCAGAATTTCCTGGGCCACGATCACTTCTTTGGTGCGCGCCGCACCGGGTTCTGGTGTTAGGGACACGCGGATGGTGTCGCCTATGCCTTGTTGCATCAACACGCCAAGCGCTGCCGACGATGCGACGATGCCTTTGGAGCCCATGCCTGCTTCGGTAAGGCCTAAGTGCAGGGCGTAATCACAACGGCTGGACAGGTCTTGGTAAATGCTGATCAGCTCCTGAACATCACTGATTTTGCAAGACAGAATGATTTTGTCTTTGCCCAATCCCAGCTCCTGGGCCTTTGCTGCGCTTTCCAGGGCAGATAGTACAATGGCTTCGCGGGTTATCAGGGGTAATTCCTTGGGTTGCGCCAATTGTCTGTTCTCGTCGAGCAAGCGGGTCAACACGGCTTGATCAAGACTGCCACCGTTGACGCCGATGCGCACGGGTTTGTCGTATTGAATCGCAAATTCTATCATCTGCTGAAACTGCGGGTCCCGCGCCTTGCCTTTGCCGACATTACCGGGGTTGATACGGTATTTGGAAAGTGCTTGCGCGCAATCCGGATATTTTTCCAGTAACTTGTGGCCGTTGAAATGGAAGTCGCCGATAATAGGCACCGAAAAGCCTTTTTGCGCCAGTCGGTTGACGATTTCCGGTACCGCTTGCGCAGCTTCCTCACGGTCGACTGTAATGCGGACCATTTCCGAGCCGGCTGTCGCTAATTCCATGATCTGTTGAACGCTTCCTGCAACATCAGCTGTATCGGTATTAGTCATGGATTGAACTACAATCGGAGCACCGCCGCCGACTTTTATGTTTCCTACCAAAACCTGTTGGGTGTGTTTTCTGGGGCTAATCGACATAGAATTGTGGTCTGCAAAAACTGAAAGTTATCTAAAAATACCAAGTAATTCACTTAGGATATAAATTATACCTCCTTAGTTACAGGACGAAAGAGCAAATTGTGCGGATAAATTACTTTTCTGATGTGCATCTGGAATTCGGTGAGCAGAGTTTGCCGGAAACCGATGCCGATATAGTCGTGGCGGCAGGCGATATCGGCATATTCAAACAAGGCGTCGAATGGTTGAAGTCTATCGGCAAGCCCGTGGTTTATGTGGCTGGTAACCATGAGTTTTATGGTTACGAATATCAACAAACCATTGACATGTTGCGTAGGGAATGTGCGGGCAGTCAAATTCAGTTCTTGGAAAAAGATCAGTTTATTTTCCAGGGCGTGCGCTTTTTGGGTTGCACCTTGTGGACGAATTTGTTTATCGAGGGCGCTGAAAAAGCCGAAGTGCTGGGAAAAACCTTGAATGACTTTCGTAAGGTGTCGTTTACAGGTCAAGCATTCGAACCCAAACACTTTGCTGAACTACACCGGGAATCCAAGATATGGTTAGAACAGCAACTCGCTACACCTTTTGCCGGCAGGACGATTGTGGTCACTCATCATGCACCCACCGAATGGAGTTGGATCGATTCACCCAACGTAATTAAAAAGCTGGCGTATTGTAATGATTTGAAGCCTTTATTTCACGAGTATGAAATAGCTGCCTGGTTTCACGGTCATGTGCACAATTTGGGTGATTACCGGATAGCGGATGCCCGGATTTTAAGCAATACCCGGGGGTATGTCGGGCGCAAGTATGTCAGTGGTTTTGATATTGATAAAGTTGTTGATATTTGAGCGGTATTTGCAATTATGCCGGGCGCTATCGCGTTGCTTGCGGGGCTACAAGCCTTGGGATTTTCCGTTGAGAAAGCCGATAACTTGTGATGTAATAAACATGTTTTGTCTTGAAGTGCCCTTTGGGATCGGTGTTTCTCAATGGGCTTTTTGCTGCAACTAGTCTGGGGAGCAGGCGTATTAACTATGCAATTTAATATAAAGAAAGGTTTGGATTTGCCTATAACAGGCGGACCCGAACAAAAGATAAGCGATGGTAACAGCGTCAAATCGGTCGCCCTATTGGGTGCCGATTACATTGATCTGAAGCCGAAAATGATGGTTGCCGAAGGAGATAAGGTCAAATTAGGACAGGCGCTTTTTTCCGACAAAAAAAATCCAGGCGTCAACTTTACATCGCCCGGCGCTGGCGTCGTCAAAGCTATCAACCGTGGAGACAAGCGTGCTTTGCTGTCTGTGGTAATCGAATTGCAGGGTAATCAGCAAGAGTCATTTGCAAAATACGGCGAGGCCGAGTTAGGCAATTTGACTCAAGAACAGGTTAAGGAAAATTTGCTGGCATCAGGATTGTGGACTGCGTTCCTGACACGTCCTTACGGCAAAATCCCTGCGGTCGATACCGCTCCTAGTTCAATTTTTGTCACAGCAATAGATACTCGTCCGCTTGCGGCGGATCCAACTGTCATTATCAAGGAACGCGCTGCCGACTTTGCTAATGGCTTGACTGTGATTTCCAAGTTGACGTCCGGTAAAACTTATCTTTGCAAAGCCACCGGTACTGATGTGGTTGTTAATCAAGCCGTTCAGGTAGCCGAGTTTTCCGGGCCGCATCCCGCCGGATTGCCAAGCACCCATATTCATTTTATCGATCCGGTCAATATCCATAAGTTCGTATGGCATATTGATTACCAAGCGGTGATTGCTATTGGTGCATTGTTTACCACAGGTAAGCTGAATGTAGAACGCGTCGTTTCTTTGGCGGGTCCAACCGTTAAAAATCCCCGATTGGTGCGCACACGTATGGGCGCGAACCTGGACGATTTGGTTGCCGGCGAATTGCAAGATGTCGAAAATCGCGTGATTTCCGGTTCTGTTTTGTACGGTCACGAGGCGGCCGGATCGGCGGCATTTTTGAGTGCTTACAGTTTGCAAGTTTCTGCGATTAAAGAAGGCCGTGATCGCGAGTTTTTCGGTTGGATCGTTCCTGGCAAAGATAAATACTCGGCTTTGAATGTTTACGTGTCCAGCAAAGATCGCAAAGATAATCGCCTGTTCCCATTGACCACCGATAAAAACGGTAGCAATCGGGCCATCGTTCCGGTAGGCGTGTATGAGTCCGTCATGCCTTTGGATATTTTGGCTACACCTTTATTGAAAGCGATTGTAGTCGGCGATACCGACACTGCACAGTCTCTCGGCTGCCTGGAATTGAGTGAAGAAGATGTGTCTTTGTTCACCTTTGTCGATCCAGGTAAGCATGACTTCGCGCCTGTGCTCAGAGCTAATTTAACAAAAATCGAGAAGGAAGGATAATGTCGGCTAGAGATATTTTAGACAGCATAGAGCCGCATTTTACAAAGGGCGGCAAGTTTGAAAAATATTACGGTCTCTACGAGATGGTGGATACTTTCATTTACACGCCATCCGATGTAACGCGCGGAAAAACCCACGTACGTGACGGTAACGATCTGAAACGTACCATGACGTTCGTGGTAATCGCCACGGCGTTTTGTGTTTTGATGGCTTGGTACAACACCGGTTATCAGGCTAACTTAGCCATGCAAAGCATGGGTGTCGAGTCGATCAACAACTGGCGTAGCATTCCTATGGCGTTGTTTGGTTACAACCCTTACAACCCGGTTTCCTGCTTGGTGCACGGAATGCTGTATTTCTTCCCGGTTTACATCACTACTTTAGCGGTAGGTGGCGTTTGGGAAGTGTTGTTCGCAACCGTACGCAAACACGAAGTCAACGAAGGTTTCTTGGTATCGTCAATGCTGTATACCCTGATCCTGCCGCCTGATATCCCATTGTGGCAAGTGGCGCTGGGTATCTCGTTCGGTATCGTGTTGGGTAAAGAAGTGTTTGGCGGTACCGGCAAAAACTTCCTCAACCCTGCGCTTACTGGTCGTGCATTCCTGTTCTTTGCTTATCCTGCGTCCATTTCAGGCGATGCGGTATGGGTTGCAGTCGATGGTTATAGCGGTGCTACGGCTTTGTCTCTGGCTTCTGCCGGCGGCGTGGAAGCGATTCAAGCCAGTTTCAGTTGGTTCCAAGCCTTCCTAGGATTTATCCCTGGATCAATGGGCGAAACATCCACCTTGGCTTGTATGCTGGGTGCAGCATTCTTGTTGTACACGCGTGTTGCTTCTTATCGCATCATGGCTGGCGTGCTGATCGGTATGATCGTTATGTCCACTTTGTTGAATATCGTTGGCAGCGCAACCAACCCAATGTTTGCGATGCCTTGGTACTGGCATATGGTTGTCGGCGGTTTTGCTTTCGGTACGGTGTTTATGGCAACTGATCCTGTTTCTGCCGCTGTGACCGACACCGGTCGCTGGATTTACGGCTGCATGATCGGCGTGATGATTATCATCATTCGGGTTATTAATCCGGCTTTCCCAGAAGGTGTGATGCTTGCAATTCTTTTCTCAAACATGTTTGCACCATTGATTGATTACTTTGTTGTTCAAGCAAATATTAGAAGAAGGATCAAACGCCATGCTTAATGCCGAGAAAAAAACGTCTAAGTACAACGAGCAACTCTGCAAGTACTACGAACAGTTCAGAGTTTACGCCGACAGAATTCTGGCTTTAAGCAATGATAGCCTGGAAAAAACCGTTAACGTGGCGTTGGCTTTATGTCTGGTTTGCGCTGTATTGGTATCTATCGCAACAGTTGCTTTACGGCCTTTGCAAGGCTACAACAAAGCACTGGACATGAAGAAAAACATTCTTGATGTGGCCGGATTGTTGGAAGAGGGTACTGATATTGATAAAGCCTTTGCGGAAAGAATCGAGAGCAAGATTGTCGATCTGAAAACAGGCGATTATGTAGACAATATCAATGTCGACGAATACGATCAACGTAAGGCTGCCAAAGACCCAACTCAGAACGAATTGATTCCGGTTGAGAAAGATATTGCCAGCATTCGTCAAAAAGCCAAATACACCAAAGTGTTTTTGGTTAAAAACGGCGACCAGTTGCAATCCATTATTCTGCCTATCAACGGTTACGGTTTGTGGTCTACGATGTACGGCTTTTTAGCCTTGGAAGCTGATGCGCAAACTGTACAGAGCATCAACCTGTACGACCAAGGTGAAACCCCTGGCCTGGGTGGTGAGGTAGTCAATCCTAACTGGCGCGCGTTGTGGAAAGGCAAAAAAGTCTATTCCGACAAAGGCGAAGTGGCTTTGACTTTAGTGAAAGGTGGTGTCGATTCCAGTCGCCCGGATTCTGTTTACAAAGTGGATGGTTTGGCCGGCGCAACCTTAACCAGTCGTGGTGTCAGTAATTTGATCCAATACTGGATGGGTACCGAAGGTTTTGCCACCTATCTAAACAAAATTAGAAAAAACGGTTAGGAACTTATCATGGATAAAGAAACTAAAAAAGTATTATTCGAACCGTTGGTCGATAACAACCCAATCACCCTGCAGGTGCTTGGTGTGTGTTCGGCGCTGGCGGTAACGTCGCAAATGTCTACGTCATTGATCATGGCACTGGCCTTGACCTCGGTTACAGCCTGTTCAAGCGCTGCGATCAGTGCGGTGCGAGAGCATATACCGAGCAGCATCCGGATTATCGTGCAGATGATCATCATCGCTTCGCTGGTTATTGTGGTCGATCAGTTGCTTAAGGCCTTCGCATTCGATGTCAGCAAAAAGCTGTCGGTATTCGTAGGTTTGATTATTACCAACTGTATCGTTATGGGACGTGCTGAAGCGTATGCCATGAAGAACCCGCCGCTGCAAAGCTTTGTAGACGGCATCGGTAACGGCTTAGGTTACAGTTTAATTCTGGTCATCGTCGCGCTGTTCAGAGAAACCTTGGGTTCAGGCAAACTGCTTGGCTTCGATGTGTTGCCTTTGGTCAAAAATGGTGGTTGGTACGTGCCGAACGGCATGATGCTGCTGCCGCCTAGTGCGTTTTTCATCATTGGCTTGATCATCTGGGGTTTCCGCACCTGGAAACCGAAACAGGTGGAACACAACGAGTTCAAAATCATGTCGATTGCTCACGGTGAAGGGGGACATCACTAATGGAAGCCTATATAAGTCTGTTTGTTAAAGCGGTTTTCATTGAAAACCTGGCGCTGTCATTCTTCCTGGGTATGTGTACCTTCTTGGCGGTTTCCAAGAAGATTTCCACAGCCATGGGATTGGGTATCGCGGTAATGGTGGTGCAGACCTTGACAGTGCCTGCGAATAACTTCATTTACCAAACCTTGTTGAAAGAAGATGCTTTATCTTGGATAGGCATTACCGGCGTGGATTTAAGCTTTTTAAGCTTGTTGAGCTGCATCGGTATGATCGCTGCGATTGTGCAGATTCTGGAAATGATTTTGGATAAATTCTTTCCTGCCCTGTATCAAGCCTTGGGTATCTTCCTGCCGTTGATTACCGTTAACTGCGCGATCTTGGCCGGTAGCTTATTCATGATCGAACGCGACTACAATTTTGGTGAAAGCGTGGTATACGGTATAGGAAGTGGTTTCGGCTGGGCTTTGGCGATTACCGTGATGGCTGGTGTGCGTGAGAAATTGAAATACAGCGATATTCCTGCTGCATTGCAAGGTCTGGGCATCACTTTTATTACCGCTGGCTTGATGTCTCTGGGCTTCATGGCTTTCTCTGGAATTCAATTATAAGGGTATCGTAATGCTGGAAATTGCATTAGGTGTTATTTTCTTCACGGTCATCGTGATAGCGCTGGTGTTTTTGATCATCGGCGCGAAAAGTAAGCTGGTGGCCTCTGGCGATGTGGAAATTCTGATCAATAACGAGAAGAAAATCCATGTACCTGTGGGCTCCAAATTGTTGACCGCATTGGCGGACAACCAATTGTTCGTGTCCTCCGCTTGCGGCGGCGGCGGCACTTGTGGTCAATGTAAAGTGAAAGTGCATAGCGGCGGTGGCGACATTCTGCCAACCGAGCAATCGCATATCACCAAACGGGAAGCCGCACATGGTGAACGTCTGGCTTGCCAAGTATCCATTAAGCAAAATATGGATATTGAAGTCGAAGATAGCGTATTCGGTGTTAAAAAATGGGAATGCACCGTTAAGTCCAACGACAACGTCGCAACTTTCATTAAAGAGTTGGTATTGGAATTGCCGGAAGGCGAAGCCATCAATTACCGTGCCGGTGGTTATATACAAATCGAATGTCCGCCACATATTTCAAAATATGCGGAGATGGATGTTGCCGAGGAATACCGGCCCGATTGGGATAAATTCAATCTGTGGCGCTATGTCTCCGATGTAAAAGAGCCAACACTGCGTGCTTACTCAATGGCATCCTATCCTGAAGAAAAAGAAATTATGCTGAACGTCAGGATCGCTACGCCGCCTCCAGGTGCGCCGGATGGCATCCCGCCAGGCATCATGTCGTCCTTTATTTTCAATCTGAAGCCCGGTGATAAAGTCTTCGTATCCGGTCCTTACGGCGAGTTTTTTGCCAAAGAAACTGATGCTGAAATGGTATTTATCGGCGGTGGTGCGGGTATGGCGCCGATGCGTTCGCATATCTTCGATCAATTGCGCAGACTGAAATCCAAGCGTAAAATGACTTTCTGGTATGGCGCACGTAGCAAACGCGAAATGTTCTATGTAGAAGATTTTGATATGCTGGCCAAAGAAAACGACAATTTTGAATGGCATGTAGCCTTGTCGGATGCTTTACCTGAAGATAACTGGAAAGGTTATACCGGCTTCATTCACAACGTGTTGTTTGAAGAATTTATCAAGAAACATCCGAATCCAGAAGATTGTGAATATTACATGTGCGGGCCGCCAATCATGAACTCTTCAGTGATTAACATGCTGCTTGCTAATGGTGTTGATCCTGAAAATATTATGTTGGATGATTTCGGCGGTTAATTTGTATTAATCTGATGCGAAGCATAGGGAGCGATTTTCGGATCGCTCCTTTTTTCGTTTCAGTGATTAGAAAAACAGGAGAAAAAAATGGGTTATTTTCTAGTAACGTTTTTATTTATGTTGATCGTTATTGCCGTCATGGCTGTCGGTGTGCTTTTCGGTAGGAATGCTATCAAGGGGTCTTGCGGCGGCACAGGTAATTGCGTATGCAGCGAGAAATGTGACAAAAGAAAGAAATTTGAAGCTGAGCAAGCTAAAACATTGGAACAACATTAAGACTGCTTGCCTAAAGCAATAAACTAAGCTATTTCGGAGCGATAACTCTTCGAAACGTTAAGTTTATACGTCCTTGAGTCAATTTCTGATCGACAGGAATACTATGCAGCCAGTGGTGTTGAAAATCGGGCTGCATAATCAATAGCATTCCACTAGTCAGTAAAATACTGCCGCTTTCCGCGGTTTTTTTATGCCGAAATGCAAATTGTCGGGTCGCTCCCAGCGTCAATGATGCGATAAAAGGCTGCGGTCCCAACTCCGCTTCGTTATCAGCATGCCAGCCCACATAATCCTCGCCGTTGCGATATAAATTCACTAATACCGAATTAAACGAAAAGTTTAAGAAGTGTTCGATTTTTTGCCTTATATCCGATAGTAATGGCGTCCAGGGCCGAGTTTTTAACAGATTATTGCTGTAGCTATACACTATCTCCGGATCAGCATGCCAGGTTTGCAGGCGGGGTAGAGTAAAGTCCCGGCCGGCAACGCTATAACAATTGTCCGGCCAATTCTGTTCCTGGAGCAAACGGCTATAGATGGCATCGCTTTCGGCTGCGTTGTAAAAATCTTTTATTATTCTTAGCTCCTTATCAGGCGTCATTCGTCGGGCAGCTCCTGCTGCGTTTTAATATGCGACGCTAATGCGCTGTCCATTGTCGTAATGTGCAATAAAAACCATTGTGGCAGACGCTCTTTGACAAATGCGCGGCCAAAGGAAATCAATCCTTTGTCGATCCGGGTTTTAAACTGTTTGAATTCGTCCAAAACCCGTTGATGTTCGCCTTTGTGTTCGGTTTCCGCCGGAAATCCGAATTGCGCCATTAACCGATTTTCCGATTCAAAATGTTCTTGGGTGTGTTGATACAATTGCGCAAACAATCCCGGAAAGTCGGTGTTATTGGCCTTATCCAATTGATTTACCAAATCAATAAATATGCTGTGATCATGATCGATGTGAGTATAACCAACACTCAGGGGAATGGTTTTGTCGAATATTGTCATATAAACACTCGTATGATTTGTAAACTAATGCACTAAGGCATGTTTTATGCCCAGTTATTGCGGGCGATAAAACGGATGGATGATTGGCGATAGCAATTAAAACGCAGGCCAAATTTAATCGGCTATCACCTGATCAACTCTACTAACGATGCGACCATCGGCCATTCTAATATCGAGCAGTTCAAGCTTTGCTAACTGTTTAACCGACTTCACCAGCTGGGAGCTTTCGTGTCGTTGCACGATAGCATAACCGCGTTCCAGCGTTGCCAGTGGGCTGATCGCATGTAAGGTTTGTGCAGTCGCGTGGTGCCGACTTTTCAATGTCGTCAGTTTAATGTGCATGGAACGGCTTAGTCTTTGTTGGAAGTAATCAAGTTGCTGCCGATAGCCTTGAACCGATGTCAACGGCTGCTGGCCGTTCAGACGCTGCGCGTTTAAAGCCAGTCGCTGGCGGCGCTGTTCCAAGCCGGCTTGTGCCGCCCTATTCAAGCGTTGTTCCAATTCGTCCAGACGCTGGGCATTACGTTGTAGTTTTTCGCCCGGATGTTGGGTTTGTAGGGCTTTATTAAGCCAGGTCAAGTGCAACTGCTGCTGCTGCAATTTATCCTGCATCTGCCGAGTTAGTTGGCGCTCGATAGCCGCAAAGCGGTTAAGCCAGGCGGATTGGTCCGGCACTGCACATTCGGCCGCTGCCGATGGTGTCGGTGCGCGCAAATCAGCAACGAAATCGGCGATGCTGAAATCCACTTCGTGGCCTACTGCTGAAATCACCGGAATTCCACTGGCCGCTACCGCCCTGGCCACACTTTCTTCGTTAAAGGCCCACAAATCTTCCAGCGAGCCGCCGCCGCGCGCCAGGATGATGACATCTACCAGAGCTTGCTTATTGGCTGCTGCCAATGCCGCGCTGATCTCGAATTTAGCGCTTTCGCCCTGTACGGCCACCGGATAGATCAGCACCGGAATAGCCGGAAAGCGCCTTTTCAAAACGCTGAGAATGTCATGAATCGCCGCACCACTGGCCGAGGTGATGACGCCGATTTGTTTTGGCAGTTGCGGCAGCGGTTTCTTGCGGTTTTGCTCGAACAAACCTTCGAGTAATAGCTTTTGTTTCAGGCGTTCGTAAGCCAGGCGCAATGCGCCGTCGCCGGCTTCTGCCAACTGTTCCACCACCAATTGATAGTCGCCGCGCGGTTCGTACAAACTGACTTGCGCGGTGGCGACCACCAGATTGCCGTTAGCAGGTTTAAAACGTAGCCGTTGCTGCTGGCCTTTGAACATAGCGCAGCGGATCTGGGCTTGGGCGTCTTTCAACGTAAAGTAGTAATGGCCGGATGAGGGTAGGCTGAGATTGGAAATCTCGCCTTGTACTTGCACGGTTAAGAAATGGCTAGCCAGCAAGCGTTTGGCTTCGCGGTTTAGCTGAGATACGCTGAAAATGTGCTCGGAATTACTCATCGAATGCTTGAGAGTGCAGGGCGAATAGGTTGAAAATCTTATTTTACGGCGGTTTTCAGCAAATAGCAGAGGCATTTACATTGCGGAAGTGTTTCCAGGTAAGCTGCGCTAAAATGCTGCCTCGGTAATGATTTCGGTTTTAGCGAACAAGGAACTACGGATGCATGAACATCAATTGAGTAACTGGCAACATTCGCACGATTTCGCGCGGATCAATCGCAAAGGCGAGCGGCGTACCAAATGGGTGCTGCTTCTGACGTTTGCGACGATGATTGTGGAAATTGTTGCCGGTATGCAGTTTCATTCGATGGCCTTGTTGGCGGACGGATGGCACATGGCCACGCATGTGGTGGCTTTTATGATTGCAATCTTTGCTTATCGTTACAGTCGTATCCACCAGAATGACCAAACCTTCGCATTTAGTCCCGCCAAGGTGGGTGTATTGGGCGGATTTGCCAGTTCGATAGCATTGGCTATGGTCGCCTTGGTGATGATTGCCGACTCGGTACAACGGCTGCTGATGCCGGAAATAATTCGCTTTGACGAGGCGATTTTAGTCGCGCAAGTGGGTTTGCTGATCAACCTGTTGAGCGCGCTATTATTGCGAGACCATCACGACCACCACCATGGGCACGGGCATAATTCTCACCATGACCATGACCATGACCATGACCATGACCATGACCATGACCATGACCATGACCATGACCATGACCATGACCATGAAGAACACGGTCACAAGGATCAAGCTAAGCGCTCCCATCATCACGATCACAACCTAAGGGCGGCCTATCTACACGTAATGGCCGATGCGCTGACATCGGTATTAGCCATCGTCGCCCTGGTCGCCGGCAAATATTACGGCTGGGTTTGGCTAGATACCGTGATGGGTTTTGTTGGCGCGACAGTGATTCTGGTCTGGGCTTACGGCTTAATCAAAGAGACCAGCCCGGTATTGTTGGACCAGACCATGAACCCCAAATACACCCACGCGATACAAACCGCGCTGGAGGAAGACGGCGAATGCCTCGTCAGCGATCTGCATGTTTGGCCTGTTAGTGCCAATCATTATGCGGCAATAGTGGTTTTGGTCGCGCAGCAGCCAAAATCGCCCAGTTATTACAAGAATCTATTGGGCAAATTCGCTCAGCTCGACCACATCACCGTGGAAGTCAATTGTTGTAAGGGCCAGGATTGCGTTGCAGAATAATCGCGTCGTTGCCGATGAATTCGATTCGGCAGTGATAATGCGCCGCCAACCAATGAAAAGTCGGTTGCGAGAAAAAAGCGATGTGGGTCTGATCGTTTTTGTAATGCCATTTGGCAAAGGCCTCGGCATCTATGACCAATTTGGTCATGATGCCCAGCCAACCGCCGGGTTTTAATAATCTAAACAGCGTGTCGAATTCGCGTTTCGGCACGCGAAAATGCTCTACTACCTCGGTACAGACGATAAAATCATAGGTTCTTTGCAGGTGTTCAGGAAAGTTCGCATAGAATGGGTCGTAGACATTTACTCGATGTCCCTGCGCCTTGAACAGTTCTGCAAGCGCAGGTCCCGGGCCGCAACCATAATCAAGTCCAACAGAATTGTTCGGTAATTTTCTGAGCAAAGGCTTTGCCAAGCGGGATAGAAATTCGATGTAGCCCGGATCGTCAATGGTATTTTGATGTAGATCATAAATTGCTTTTTCCTGGCTCAGCGATAAGTGCTGAGAGCAATCAACATATACCAGTAAGCACTGTCGGCACTGAGTGTAATCGCGTTTTGCGTCGCTGTGATAACGATGGATATCGGGGCTGTTACAGAGTGGGCAGAATGGTGCCGGCATAATTAATTTGGGCTTTTGCTTGACGCGTGGGCGATATGCTGTAGAATGCGCCGCTCTCTACTGCGGAGCGGTAGTTCAGTTGGTTAGAATACCGGCCTGTCACGCCGGGGGTCGCGGGTTCGAGCCCCGTCCGCTCCGCCACTTTCTTGTTTTACCCGCGCTTTGATCTCATCGTTTAAGTGGCATTGGTGATGAGTGTCTTGCAACCATTTAGTTTGCGATATTCCTAAACCGTTGCCAGATAATTTTAAACGTCAGCGTCAAGGTCGGATCGTTCTCGGCAACACGCGTATCCAGAATATCCGGCTCCATCCAGCAACCTTCGTCGATTTCATCTGCCGCTAAGCTAAACGGTCCGTTATGCCTGCAACGGTATACCTGAATAAATTCCATGCCCAAGTCGGTGCTAGGCTCCAATTTAAATAAACCCTCCAGGCTTTCGGCAATGACACCCAATTCCTCTCTTAATTCACGCGGCGCGCAACAGGCGTAGCTTTCGCCGGCGTCGACGTGACCGGCCGCCGAGGTATCCCATAAGCCTTTGTTCAGATCTTTTTTCATTGAGCGCTTTTGCAGAAATAACTGGCCGGCATCGTTGAAAACCAGAATATGCACGGCCCGGTGACGCAGTTTTTTGGCGTGAATCACCGATCTGGGCTGTTGGGCAATCACTGCATCGTCGCTATCGACGACATCGAGAAGTTCGTTGTGCATGTAAACTATCGATTCCTGAGGCAAGGTCGTGTATGGTAGCTGTTTTTAGTGCATGTCGCAGAGAACATATGGCAAGAAGAAGCGAACATAGTCAGGAACAAATCAAGGAAATGGTGTTGGTCGCCGCGGAAACTATCGTTATAGAGGACGGCTATAGTGCTCTGACGGTGCGCAAAATCGCGATGGAAATTGGCTATACCGTGGGCAGCATTTATATGGTATTTGCCAATATGAACGATTTGCTTACCCACGTCAAAGGCCGCACACTGGATGAGTTGGCTAAACAATTGCTTCACTGTGAACCGTCCGCCAGCGTCGAGGAAAATATTCTGATCTTGGCGGAAACTTATCTAAATTTTGCCGCCCAGCATTTCAATCGCTGGCGAATGATCTTCGATATCCAGAGTGAGGAGCCTCAGCCTGACTGGTATCTACAAAAGGTGGAGCAGATGTTTGCGATTGTCGAGGTGTTGTTTATCCAGCTTACACCCGGCAGCTCCGCTGAACAAAGCCGCCTGGCAGCCAGAACCTTGTGGAGCGGTGTGCATGGAATCTGTATTTTGTCGCTAACCGCCAAACCGCAAGTCAGCGACATTGAAGCATCCAAGTTAAGCGTAGATTTGTTAGTGCAAACCTTTATTCAAGGCTGGAAGGCGCTTGCTCCACTTCAGGTAAATGCCAAACCACCAGAAAAGTAGCCGCCAGCAGCAGCAAACCCAGACCAATCAGCGCGGTAATCGGTGTGACTTGTTCGGCAGCAGCCAAGGTATAGCCGCCGACGGACAATAACATCGCCACATTCTGGAAAAAATTCTGCATCGCTACCGCGCCGCCACTGCCTATACTTTGTTGCCCAAGGTCCTGGAGCGCCGCGTTGATCGGTACGATAAACATGCCGCCGGCCATACCCATTAAAAACAACACAAAGCGTGCCGGCCAAACCGCCTCAGTAAAACTTAGGGCGATGATGAAGATGCTCATCAAATAGGCCGGGATGCGGGCGCGGCGCAAATGTTCCAACGGAATCAAGCGCGGGACCAGGACCGAACCGACGATGATGCCGATAGCCAAAAACAGTGTCAGATTGGCAATGTCGCTGGCGTTATGCGTCATTAACACCAAGGGCACCCAAGCAATGATGATAACCCGCACGCTAGCCGCGGCCGCCCAAAATAGGGATGCACCCAGCACCGCGAAGCGTGAGCGTGGCATTGCCAGAAATGTTTTAACTTCCAAGTAGAACAGCCTGATTTTCGAGCCGGAAGGTGGGGCTTTGCGTAAGCCTATCGGCAAGAATAAGGTGGTGGCAGCAGAAATCAAAAACAATAATATTGTTACAAGCAAGGCCCAAGTGGTGGAATGATCGGCTAGCTTGGCACCCACCACCATGCCGGTCAAAATGGCCAGAATGGTCGAGCCTTCTATCCAGCTATTGGCTTTCACCAAGCCGTCATGGCCGGCCAGTTCCGGTAAAATCCCGTACTTGGCTGGGCTGTACAACGCAGCGCCGACTCCCACCACACAGTAAGCCAACAGCGGTTCGACTTTAAATAACAACAAGCCGGCACCGCAAGCTTTGATCAGATTGGCGACAATCAACACCCGCGATTTAGCATGGCTGTCGGCAAACCCACCCACCCACGGCGCCAAGATCACGAATGCCACCAGAAACACGCTTTGTAGCGCTGGCACGTACCAACTGACTGGGTGCGCGTCCTGCATCACCATAGCGATGACTGTAAACAATATGGCGTTGTCGGCAAATGCCGAGAGGAATTGCGCGACTAGCAGAGGATAGATGTGTTTGCTCATGGCGTTAAAGGGTAGTTAAGTTAGGCAAGACAGGTTCGGTCCGTGCTCAATCCGACTCGACGTCGCCGCCTTCCAATAGTCGCGCTGCTAAGGCTGTCGCGCCCGGATAATCGGTTTTTCCGGTCGCCAACACCGGTAATTTATCCAGCACAAACACTTTTTTAGGGAGATTGATGGTGGCGACGCCAGGAGAGGCGTCGGCTAATTGTTTGGCGTTGGCATCGCGGCGGGTCGTCAACAGGACGAGTTGTTCGCCTTTTTTCGGATCGGGCAAACTGACCACCACATGCTGAGCTTCTGGCCAGGCGTGGATGGTCAATTGTTCCACCGCGGTCAGCGATACCATTTCTCCGCCGATTTTTGCGAAACGTTTGCTGCGGCCTTGAATGTGGATAAAGCCTTCGTCATCGACATGCACTATGTCGCCGGTATCGTACCAACCTTCGCCAAAAGCGGCGGAGCAGGGCGGTACCAATACGCCGGGATTGTCCGGCAGTAGATAACCTTTCATAATGTTGGGGCCGGCGACATGCAATTTACCGGCGTTCTCAATGCCGGGCACAGCCTCCAATTTATGCAGCATATCGGGCATAAATCGGCCGACGCTGCCGGCTTTGTAATCCATTGGCGTATTCACCGAAGTCACCGGCGAGGTTTCCGTTGCGCCATAGCCCTCCAAGATACGGATACCGAATTTATCCAGCCAAGTGGTGTGCGTGCTTTCCTGCAATTTTTCCGCACCGGCTACCACGTAACGCAAGGAGTAAAAATCGTAAGGATGGGCTTTTTTGGCATATGCCGCTAAAAAGGTATTGGTGCCGAACATGATGGTCGCGCCTACCTCGTATGCCATCTCCGGAATCACCGCATAATGCAGCGGCGACGGGTAAAAAAAGCTGGTCATGCCGTTCAATATTGGCATCATCGTGCCGACTGTAAAGCCGAAGGAATGAAACATCGGCAGAAAATTCAGCACTACATCGCCTGGTCCGAAATCGATACGCGCTCTGATTTGTTTATGATTGGCCAGGATATTGGCATGCGACAACACCACACCTTTCGGTAATCCTTCCGAACCTGAAGTAAACAATACCACTGCCGCATCGTCGGCATCGTAGTCCTGGCTTTTGTACCAAAACCTTGCGGTTTTAGCCTGTAGCAAGCCGATGATTTTGTCGAAGCTTGTCAGTGATGTCGCCAAGTCTTCCAAGTAAATCAGTTTGACGTGTTGTGCCAGCGTTGCGGCTTCGTCTCCGAGTTTCGCTAACTCAATGAATTTGCGAGAAGTCAGTACAAGTTTGATCTGCCCTGTGTGGCAGGCGGCTGCCATGCCGGCGGCGCCGATTGAATAATTCAGCATCGCCGGTACCCGCTGATAAATTTGTAAGCCCAACACCACGTTCAATGTCTTACAACTATTGGGCAGTAACACGCCGACATTCTCGCCGGTTTGCGTGATGGCTTTGATTAATTTACCTACGATGATGCTGCGAGTGATCAAAGCGTCGTAGCTTAGTGGCTTGCGCTCCAGATCTTCCGCAACAGTGTAGCGTCCGCCATGCAGTGCCCGCGCTTCCAATAAGGCCGCAAAGATGGTTTGTTGGTAATGACTGGTGGCAAACATCATTTCGGTCATGATGTCGGCAAGGATGTGGCCGCTATGCTTGCGGCGGGCTTTACCGGTCACATCGCCGTGAGTCTCGATCAAGGTTGGCGGCTGAATATGAATGGTGATACGCGGAAACCAGTGTTGACGCACGCTGCCCAGCTTGGAAAAGCGGCTGTATTCAGCACCTTCGATGCGAATCGGCAACAAGGTTGCACCGGATTTATCGGCGACCATGCCGGTGCCGTCATAGATTTTCATCAAGGAGCCGGTCACGGTGATGCGGCCTTCCGGAAAAATCACGGTTTTGGTATCGCTTTGCAAATGGTGAATTAACGCCTTTAAAGACAAGGGATGCGTTGGATCCATCGGAAACACTTTGGATAAACGCAAAAATGGCTTTAGCCACCAGCGTTCGGAGATTTGGGTATTGATCGCAAAGGTGATGTCGTCCGGCAAAAACACGCCCAGCAGCAAAGGATCGAGAAATGAAGTGTGGTTGGCGACGATCAACACGCGGTTGCCGGCTTTAGCGTAATTTTCCAGCCCGTGGACCTTCACTCGATAGACTAGCGTCAATAGCCAGCGTAAAACAGTTTTTAACATGGTATTCCTCCCGTAAGCGCATATTAGCAGACAGATTGCGATTTGCCGGAAGGCACTATAACTACAAATTAAACTTCGTTCAATTATTTTGTTTTTGGAGAAGACACAAACAAAAAAGCCATCCCAATCGAGATGGCTTTTTCCATAACAACCAACGTTTTCGCAGATTCGTGACGTTACTTCAATCGATACTAAACGTTCCCTCAGGGTCTATGCCAAAAGCATTTTTCGGTTTTTGTTTTGAACACCAAACAACGCTAATAAAGCAGGTGCGAATAAAAACACGGAGGCTGGCAAAGGTACTGCGGCTGGAGCTACAGTTACTCTGACATTCCCACCTTGCGCAGTTGCTCCTTGCGGAGTACCGTCGAAAGTATAGAACCCAGACGCACTGCTAAAGCTGATTAAGTAGGCGGCGTTTATTGGGCTAACAGTTAAGGCTTTGAATTTTACTGTACCCAGTAAAGTAGGCCCGGTGACATTCAAACCTGCGGTTGCCGGACTGTCGAAAGCAATTGCTTCGGCAAAATGGATTGAATTAGGGGCAATGCTGTTAGCAAAGTTAGCGTCGGTATCCGCACCAAATATGGTGTTGGAAGTCAGGGACTGGGCCGCCAAATTATCGCTGTTATAGGTCAACCAAAGATCGAACCCGCCTAGGTCCGCGAAACTGTCGACATAGATATTGGCGTCGAAAAATGAGCCAACACTTGTTGTGTAAACATTAGAATTGTTTGGAAATTTAATGTTCACAGTGTTCGCTTCCGCACTATGGAACATACCGGCGATTGCCAGCGTAATCAGTTTAATCAATACATTTTTGTTCATATGAATTCCGTCGATTTGTCATGCCGGGAGCGATTCCCCCGGCACCGTGTAAAAAAGAGGCTAAGTAATTTAAGGCGTCGGTGTAACTAAAGCGCATTTTGCCAAAGTGCATAGCGTCGCGGCTTTTCTGTAATCGGCAATATTAACCCTTAAGTCGCCGTTCATATCGGACGGATCGCCCGCGCTTACAACTTGACCGTATTTAGCTTTGATGGTGTTCAAATCAATCAAGTCTATGTCGTTATCGCGATCGGTATCGCCTGGGCCTGTTACTTTTACGGTGTAGGCTTTTGAAGCGGCAGCGCCATCGGTATCACTTGCGGATACTGTAAAGCTAAACACGCCAACTTTTGACGGCACACCGGATAACAAGCCGGTGTCCGAATCGATTGCCAACCCGTTTGGTAACGCACCTGTAGTAACGTTTACAACGTAGGGTGTATTACCGCCGTTAGCGACAGGCCGTTGTGGAAATAGCTCATTGACACTGCCGTTTTGCAACGCATCGACCATGCTGAACGGTGTGGCAGCCAAAAACTCTGTCATTTGCGCGCCCAGATATTCACCGACGACGGCTACCGTGCTGCAATCAAAACTTTGAGTTTCGCCAAAGGCGTTTGTTACGTCCACGACGTCTAAGCCGGAGACGCCGTCTGCACCAACTGCGTCACACATGGCTTCGCCTTTTTCACCGTCTATCGAGGCAGCGGGACCCGCATAGGCATAAAACTCATAACGGCGGGTAATGACTTTGTCACCATTTTCGCCCATATCCTCGGCTTTGCCGGTTAACTCAGTCTTCTTGCTGCTGGCGCCGTTTCGTGTTTGTAATAAATGCCATTCCGACTCAACTTCGTCAGGTTCGCCGTTGGTCCAGTCAGGGAGGTTGTCGCCATCATGGTCATCACTAATCAGATCGCCCAAGACCAAAGGCCGGGTTTTATGTGTTTTGGTTTTGATGACCTTAACCCAGCTAGGTTCGCCAAATTCTTTAACCACGGGTTGCGGAACGACGGGGGCGGGAATAGTCGCAACGACTTGCGCAGGAATGCCGACAATTGGGGGAGTAAAATCAAAAACGGGTGTGCTGATAAGTAGCGATGGACCGACAACGACTTTGCCGCTGGCGTCTTTGACTAGCCAGTTGTATTTAACAGCACTGTAGGGATTGGCGTTTCCATACGCAAAATGCACACCAAAATGCTCGCAACCAACGTTTTGAGCCAAGTTATAGCAAGAGGGGGCGCTATTAGGCGGTAAAAAATTAGTGAAGCCAGTTTGAAAGCCGCTGGCTACCGGTTGTTCATAACGAACAAACGTTTTTGGATGCGCCGGGTCAGTAAGGTCTTCACGTATTTTTCCGTAACCATAGTGATTACCTGGGTAAGTGCTGATGACGTCTTTGCTGTGACAATCGTCTAATTCTATTTCGATACCGTATACGATTTCGCCGGTGCGGTTCATCGCATCAAAATTGCCTAAAGAGCCCCTGATGTTGCTCGCCTCGGCGGCAGAGCCAAGCGCTAGCAATGGCAGTAAGAGTGTCATCTTTTTCATTGAGTGTTCCTTGTAGGTTGGTGGTGTTTAAACTGACCTCAACTAGCAATGAGACTTAGCGGCTGACGAATCGATTACTTCACGATTTTGGTAGGCCGACCTAAAGCCCAACTGGAGTAAAAATCTAAAAAGTCTTGCCGCAAGGCACTTAGTGAGTCACCTGAATCGGGAGTTCATCTCAAAATCTAGGCAACTAAAGTCGCGTGATTTATAACAATCCAAAATGAATTTAAAATTAAAATTAAAATTGTGTTAAATCTCACATTTCTATTGTCATTTGATTGATTTCTTTCCGGTTAGCATAGCTTTGATTAAGTGTTCGTTATGCGCTCTACCAGAAACAAAGACGCCCACTACGTGTAAGGCAATTAGGACCAGCATAAAATTGGTCGCACCCTCATGAATTTCCTCCCAAAATTCTTCATCTTGGCTTTCCGTTTCTGCTTTTCCATCATCTTCGTCGTCTTCATCCGCATGGGCAGCGCTAATTAAAGATAATGTCGGGGGATTGGCAGCCAAAGGGCCTCGGCCTTCTTCTATCGCATATACTTTTAAGCCGCTGACAGTCACAACCAGCAGCGTTGAGAGCAATGCCATGACCATCCAGCCGCCCAAAGGATTGTGGCCGACATAATGTTTCGCGGAGCCTGCGCGCAGTTCGCGAATATAGCGGTAAACAGTTCCGGGAGAACGGACAAAATCGCTAAAGCGGGCATGGTGGCTGCCGATGATTCCCCACAGAATGCGGAAGATAATCAGACCCAAAACCGTGTAGCCGGCGTAAACATGCCAAGCG
The DNA here is from genome assembly GCF_014850975.1 of Methylomonas fluvii. Classification (GTDB taxonomy): domain Bacteria; phylum Pseudomonadota; class Gammaproteobacteria; order Methylococcales; family Methylomonadaceae; genus Methylomonas; species Methylomonas fluvii. The sequence continues at coordinate 256,344 of NZ_JACXST010000003.1, forward strand.
TTTTCTTCCTCGCTGGTGAAATAGGCCACAGTAAAAGCAATGACCAGCGACCAGTGAAAAATACGGATAAAAATGTCCCAGACCGCTACGGTGTGTTGGTTATTCATGTGGTTTACCTCGGCATGCTTAGTTGCGGATGTAGCTAGTGTAGGAAACCGAGATAAATCCAATCTTAAAAGTTCGGGGTTAAAATACGCTTCTCCGAGTAACTCTTTGAAACCAAGTTTTTTTATGACTCAACTATGCGACTATTGCTGGTAGAAGACGATCCAGGCCTGTCCCGATCTTTAAAAGCTGATCTGGAAAGAGCCGGGTTTGCGGTCGATTTGGCCATGGATGGCGAGAGCGGCGAGTTTTTGGGGATGACTGAATCCTACGATATCGTCATCCTGGATTTAGGTTTGCCGAAAATGCCCGGACTAGAAGTACTGCGACGTTGGCGGCAAGCGGGCAATCATGTGCCCGTCATTGTGCTGACGGCCAGGGACGCTTGGCATGAAAAAGTCGACGGCTTCAAAGTGGGCGCCGACGACTATTTAGGCAAACCGTTTCATATCGAGGAGTTACAGGCCCGCATCCAGGCCCTGTTAAAGCGCATGCACGGGATGATGCAGGCGCAACTGTGTGGTTGCGGCGTGGCCTTGGATGAAGACAGGCAAACGGTCAGCGTTGATGGTGCTGAGCATGTTGAGCTGACGGCAATCGAATTTCGTTTGCTGCGCTATTTCATGCTGCATCCCGGCAAGCTGCTGACCAAAACCCATTTACTTGAGCACGTCTACGAATGCGATGGCGACCCCGCCAGCAACGTTATCGAAGTGTATATCAATCGGTTACGGCGTAAATTGGGTAAGGATTTGATCGCTACCCGGCGTGGGCAAGGCTACATCTTTGGTGACAAGCCGTGATCTCATTACGCCAGCGTCTTAACCGCGGCCTGATCATTATCCTGAGTATGGTGTTTGCGGGACACTGGTTGGCAGCAGATTGGGTGATTCGCTCCGTGGCGGAAAAACAAATGCTGACCCGCTTGCAGCACGATGGCGATTCGTTGCTGGATACCTTGACGCTTAACGCGGAAGGACAACTGATCTTCGATAGCTCGCATGCCGGCACGGTTTACGGCCAAGCCTATTCGGGTCATTACTTTGTGATCCTGGTGGCTGGAAAAGCCTATTTTTCAAAATCGCTGCAAGACGACGTTTTGCCTTTTGTTACTGAGCCGGCCAATACCGCCAGGCAATTCCATTTTCCTGATGGACCGCATCACCAACCTTTACTGGTTTTGAGTCGAGGTTTCGAGCGGTTTGGTCATGCAATCACCATTAGCATCGCCGAGGATTTAAGCGATATTGGCCATGATATAGACCACATTCGGCTCGCCTATCTGGTGCTGACCGCCATGGTGCTGTTGACGGCAATTGCCTTGCAAAGTAACGATGTGTACAGATCGCTGAAACCGTTGCAGGCGGCGCGCGACGAATTGGCGGAAATCGCCTATGGCCACCAGTCACAGATCCAGGCCAGGGTGCCGGCGGAGATCAAACCTTTGGTTGCGGAAGTTAATCGCTTGTTGGTGTTGGTTGAGAGGCGCTTGCATCAGTCCCGCACCGCGATTGGCAATTTGGCGCATGCGCTGAAAACGCCGTTGGCGATGCTGTTTCGTCTCGCTGAAAATTCGCAACTGGATGCCCATCCCGAGCTGCGTAATCTGCTGCAACAGCAAACTCAAGCGATCCATGAACGCATCGAGCGAGAATTAAAACGCGCCCGCATCTCCGGTAATATGCAAACCGCCAGCATGTTTAATCCGCAGCAAGAACTCACTGCCTTAGTCATGCTGTTGCAAAATGTGTATGCGGAGAAAAATTTAGCGATCGAACTCAATGCCCCCGATCAACTAATTAATTTTGATCGGGAAGACATGTTGGAGCTGACCGGTAATTTGCTGGATAACGCCTGCAAATGGGCTGACAAGCAGGTCATAGTATCGGTTGAACATGGCGCCGGCATTACTATCAGTGTCGAAGACGACGGTCCGGGTTGTTCAGCGCAGGAAATGCAGCAACTCAGTAAGCGCGGTTTAAGGCTGGACGAAGCGGTACAAGGACATGGGCTAGGCTTGGCGATTGCGCGCGACATTGCCGTATTTTATGGCGGCACCCTGGAGATCATGCGTTCCGCGCAACTGGGCGGTTTGCGAGTAACAGTGCAATTCCCCAGGTGGATAGCCGCAGCATCGGTATAATTCCCCCTTCTTTTGCATTTACCGTTTGATTGCTTATGACCACCGTTAACACCGAAAAACTTTCCAGCGCCCGTTTTGCCGAAGCCACCGATGCGTTTGTCGAAGAATTTACCGCTTCAGTCAATTTTGACCGGCGCATGGCCCGGCAAGATATTCAAGGCTCGTTGGCGCATGCGGCCATGCTGTGCAAAATAGGTATTCTGACCGAGCAGGAACTCGCCGACATTCGCAGCGGATTGATGCAAATCGGCGGTGAAATCGAACGCGGCGAGTTCGTCTGGTCAATCAAGCAGGAAGATGTGCACATGAACATCGAAGCGCGCTTGACTGATTTGATCGGGATTGCCGGCAAAAAACTGCATACCGGCCGTTCGCGTAATGACCAGGTAGCGACTGATATTCGCTTATATTTACGTAGCGAAATCGAAACGATATTGACGCAGTTGCAACGCCTGCAAATCGCTTTGTTGGATGTGGCGGAACGCGAGGCCGACACCATCATGCCCGGCTTTACCCACCTGCAAGTCGCGCAGCCCGTGACATTCGGCCATCATCTGATGGCGTGGTTCGAGATGCTGTGCCGTGACAAAGAACGTCTGCAAGATTGCTGTAAACGCCTGAATGTGATGCCCTTGGGCGCCGCAGCATTGGCTGGCACCAGCTATCCTATTGATCGCTTCATGACCGCCGAATTGTTGGGATTTTCTCGGCCGTCGAATAACTCTTTGGATTCGGTCAGCGACCGCGATTTTGCGATTGAGTTTGCCGCGGCCGCTAGTTTAATCATGATGCATTTGTCGAGATTCTCGGAAGAACTGGTGCTGTGGGCCAGTGCGCAATTCAATTTTATCGACATTCCGGATGCGTTTTGCACCGGCTCATCAATCATGCCGCAAAAGAAAAACCCTGACGTACCGGAACTGGTGCGCGGCAAATCCGGCCGGGTTACGGGGCATTTGGTGTCCTTGTTGATGCTGATGAAAAGCCAGCCCTTGGCTTACAACAAAGACAATCAGGAAGACAAAGAACCCTTGTTCGATACCGCCGACACCTTAATCAATTGTCTCCGGGCCTTTGCCGACATGATGCCGCGCATTCAAGCCAAACGCGAAAACATGTACAACGCCGCAAAAAGAGGCTTCGCCACGGCTACCGACTTGGCTGATTATTTGGTCCGCAAAGGTATGCCTTTTCGCGACGCCCACGAAGTCGTAGGTCAAGCTGTGCGCTTAGGACTGCAAACAGAGCGGGATCTATCGGAATTAACTCTCGCAGAGTTGCAGGGCTTTTCCGGCACCATTACAGCCGACGTTTTCGATATTCTAAAATTGGAAGGCTCGGTCGCTGCCCGCAATCATATCGGCGGCACGGCGCCAGCCGCCGTTCGTCAGGCAATATGTGAAGCAAGACAACAAATACCCCACTAAATCCTGGAATTTGGCATTTTAACTGCTACCCTTCGAGCATCGTTTGATTCGGAGGGTGGCATGCCCCAATATTTTTCCCGACTGCTTGCTGGACCATCGCTGGATGCAATCCCGCAAGAAACCGACTTTTGGCACGACCGGGAGCTTAGTTTGTTTAGCTGCCCCAGCGCCGATGCTGATTACGCATTGACCGCATTAGTTTTTAAAATTAGTAGAAACCCGAAAGATCTACTGGCGCATCTACGCAGGATTTATTTTTGTTACGACCGGCGCCTGTCCGAGCAACTCTACGCGGCCTTGTTGGATTTAATGATTATTTTGGATGGGAAGGGCGCTTCGATCAGTCGCCGTATGATACAAGCTAGCCAGTCGCGGCTGCTTGTCCAGCAATGTCAGGATTTGCTTAAAACTGACGGGCAGACGCCGCCAGCTAATCGATATTCTTTGTTCAGCAAAGGTCTGTTGGCTAGCCGCGAACTGGTAAAGTCCAGACAGCAAACAGAAGCCCAACATGATTATTTGGCCTTAGCCAACGATTTTATCGAATACAGTCAGCTGGAGCAGGCCATGGATGTGCTGGAAACGGGCATCAACCTGCAGCATGATCGTCCGGATTTGCAACTGGCTTTGTTAGAGCTGTATAAGTCTACAAAAAACCGGGAGCGCTTTCAGCTCAATCGGCAGCGATTTAGCGACTCCGGCGTGGTGCTGGAGGGTGAATGGCTGGAATTGGCAAACTATTTTGAAGGACAGGCATCATGAGCAAGTCGAACAAAACGCCATTTCGAATCGCTCTGCATGGCATGGATAGCCGCACCTATAAAACCATGGAAATGTATCTGAAGGGGCCTTGTCGGGGGGCTGCCGTCGTGGTCGAGGATGCCGAAGCCAGCATTGATATGATCGACGCGGATCACCCCAAAGCCCGGGATATTCTGGATGCCAGAAAAGCCGCCGCACCGGGCCGACCGATCATCTTATTGTCCTTACAAAATCTGCAACTGGATAATACTTATTTCATCAAGAAGCCGGTGAATGTCCAGCAAATAATGGCGGTGCTGGACAAAATTAAGGCGGTTGCCGAGGCTCGCAAAGCCGCTGCTGAGCGTACGAAGATTGCGCAAGCACCTGCAAAGATACCTGATGAGCCCAAACCGCCCATGGACGATAAGCCGAAAAAAATGGCTATGGATGTCTATGTCAATAAGGCTAAGGCGCCAAAAACAGGTGATGCCGCTGAGCACCACAAAGCCAGCAAACATCATTCGGCGATGCAGTTGAACGAAGGCGGCTTCACAGCGTTTTTGGGAACACTGAGCGATATCGATTTTGACGACGAGGTGCAGCTGTTAACAGCCTGTTACGATCCGCGCCAGTATTTTTTGGGCTACGTGATGTCGGCATATAAAACGGCCAATTTGCAGTCGCGTGTTTTACAACTTTGTTCGATTTGGAAACCTTTGACGATTTTTCCGGAAAGCCAGGAAGTCTGGATAGATGCCGACGATAAACAAACCCGCGCATTTGCTGGAATGCCATTGGGTAAAGGCTCCGTCGGCAAAATGATTTTGACGGCAGTCGATTCCACAACCGCCATTCAGCGCGCCGAAGACAAGTTTCAAGATATGGGGGCTTTTGTCTGGAAATTGGCAATCTGGACATCCAAAGGACGTTTCCCGATAGGCCTGGATATTCAAGGGCCGGTCTACTTAGAAAGATGGCCGAATTTCACCAGGCTGGTCATCACGCCCGATGCTTTGCGCATTGCCGCATTGTTGGTTCAGGCACCGAGAACGCCGTTGGAAGTTGCCGGTCTGTTACATGTCAAACCGCAGTATGTGTTTGTGTTTATTAGCGCCTGCCAGACGATAGGCATATTAAAACAGAGCGAACGTCAGGCCGATGCGGTGATTGCCGTAGAACCCACCAAGAAACCCAAGAATGAGGGTTTATTAAGCAAAATTCTCAATAAATTGCGCGGCGCTTAGCAAACGATAAGGAATCTCGATGAGTCAATACAAAATTATTTTCACGGGCCCGGTAGGCGCCGGCAAAACGACTGCAATCAATGCCATTAGCGATGTGCCTCCGATTAAAACTGATGCGGCTGCCAGCGATATGACAAAAAACCGTAAAGCATCCACTACGGTGGCGATGGACTACGGTGTAATGAATTTGGCGGGCGGCGAAAAAATTCACTTGTACGGTACTCCCGGCCAGGAACGGTTTGATTTTATGTGGGATATTTTGACTAACGGCGGCATCGGCTTAATTTTATTGCTAGACAATACCCGCGCAGACCCTTTTCAGGATATGCGTTTTTTTCTGGATGCGTTCGGTAAGTTTATCGACGACACCAGCGTGGCGATTGGGGTGACCCAAATGGATTTAAGCAGCACACCCTCAATAGAAGACTACCATGCGCAACTGCAAGGCTTTGGCTTGAAACCGCCGGTTTTTTCGGTGGATGCGCGGGAAAAGAATGATGTCTCTTTGTTGGTGCAAGCTCTTTTGTATTCCCTGGATCCTGGTTTGGCGGGGTAATCACCATGGAAAGATTTGATCTGATTAACGGGCTGTATCTCTATCCTACTCCCGCTGGTGCTTACTACGCTGTCTCGTCACCGGAAAACGATAAACCCCGGCGGTTTTTAATCCGCTTGCTGCAACAGGAGCAGACACCGGCACTGACTATCGCGCAGTTGCAAACATTGATGGAAATCGATGACGAGGACAAAGCCTTGCAATTGCTGCTGTACTGCCAAAAGCTAGGTTGGGTGCAAGGCGTAGACACGCCTTTACAGGCACCACAGGCTGCGCTTGAGACGATATTGCCGGATTTATTGGGAACGATTTCCGAGAGCGGTAAAGTGCTATTGGCAGATGACCAAGGGTTTTATCTGGCGTGCAGCGGTTTTCCGCATGAGGTCGCCGAAGAATTGTCCGCGCTCAGCGCGGAACTGGCAACCGTGCATAAACGCCGTTCCGGATTACTGATTAACAATATGGGCATTTCCAGCCATGCCTGGGCCCTTGTCGATCCGTTCGGTAACAGTCAAATCGGCTTTTGGCCGATGTTCGTCGGTAAGCACCGTTTCGTGTTGGCGATCAGCGGCGTACCGCATTTTAACCAAGCGGAGTTTGTAACCTTGGCCTGGGCTTTAATCACCCGTTATTTAACCAAAGCTGCTGATGCTTCCAATTAAACGTATCGCATATCACCCATTAGTTAATAGGAATTAGATTATGAAAGCAGACATGCTGACGTCGGTTTTAAACGAGCTGAACGGTACTTCGGCGGATATAGAAGCCTCCGGTGTGATTTCCACCGACGGTCTGATGATGGCTTCGGTGTTGCCAGCCGGTATGGACGAGGATCGAGTGGGCGCTATGAGTGCGGCGATGTTGTCATTGGGTGATAGAACGGCCCAAGAATTAAATCGCGGTAATTTGGAACAGGTGTTGATCAAAGGTGCCAGGGGCTATGTGCTAATGACCTATGCCGGTAATGAAGCCGTGCTTACCGTACTCGCCAAACCCAACGCCAAGCTCGGACTCATCTTTCTTGATGTGAAGCGTGCGGCAGAGAGTATTTCCGAAATGCTGTAAACCCTAACCGGCAACCCGGAGTAAATCATGATCGTTGATATGACGCCCGAAGACATCATTGGCGAGTACCAGGAAGCAACACTTACCTATTGCGATGGTCAATCCAGAAAAGTGCTGTACACCGAGCTTGAAACGCCGTATCCCGACGGCAAGTTAATTGTTTCCACCACGACGCCGGATGGCATCATCAGCCACGTCAATCGCGCATTTGTGGAAATGTCGGGCTATACCGAAGCGGAGTTAATCGGCGCGCCGCATTGTATTCTCAGGCATCCGGACATGCCGTCCGCCGCGTTTAAAGACTTATGGGATACGGTGCAGCGCGGTGAAAAATGGCAAGGCTTCGTGAAAAACTTGCGTAAGGACGGCGGTTATTATTGGGTAAAAGCCACGGTAATTCCGAATGTGCGCGGCGGCAAGGTGGTTGGCTATACCTCGGTGCGCCGCAAACCCTCGCGCAGTAAAGTCGATGAATGCATCGCACTGTATCCGACACTTAGTTAATTGGGGAGCATCATGTCTTACATGTTTACAGTCAGCCCGGATTTTGCCCCAGACCACCTGTCGGGTTGGTATATCTTCAACACTTGGTTGCAAAAGCAGAGCGCCGAGGCCATCCATTTGGAAATGTACAATCACTATCAAGATCTGCATCAGGCCATCGCAGCCGATAAGATCGATTTGATTTACGCCAATCCCTTCGATGCCGCGATGCTGGTCAGAGAGAAAGGTTTTCTGCCGCTGGTACGCGCCCAGGGAGAATCCGACGAAGCGATCATCGCCGTTAACGCCAACAGTAATATCAACGATGTGGCCGACTTAAAACCGAATACTCGGGTGGCATTCACCGACGATCCGGATGTGCGCCTGATGGGGATGATCATGTTGGAGCCCGCCGATTTGCACGCCGGGAATATCGCCCCGCTGTTATCGGACAATCATGTTTTGGTGGCCAAACACCTGCTGAAAGGCGAGGCGGATGTCGGCATCATTTTGGCCGAGGCATATGACAACCTGTCCGGTGTGATAAAAAAACAGCTGCGGATTTTGGTGCGTAGCCAAATAAGCGTCATCTACCATTCTTTGATGATAGGTCCGAGATTGCAGAATCGCCGCGCCGACTTCCAAAAGATATTGCTGGAGATGGATAAGGATGAAAAAGGCGGTGGGGTGCTGAATGCCTTAGGCTTTAACGCATGGCAACGGATCGAGGACGAGGAAATGGAGTTCATGATCGATTTGATGGACACCTTGAACACCTGATTCCATCGTGATGCATCAGTCAACCATAATCGATTTTCTGCGACACGGCGAAGCCCGTGGCGGTTCGTATTATCGCGGAGTCACAGACGATCCGCTGACCGAACGCGGTTGGCGGCAGATGTATAGCCAATGCGGGGCAGGGCAGTGGGACGTGGTGATCAGTTCGCCACTACGCCGTTGCCGTTCCTTTGCCGCCGCCTGGTGCGAACAACAGCAACAGGATCTGGTGATTGAACCGGCATGGCGTGAAATTGATTTCGGCGCTTGGGAGGGCCAAACCGCTGAGCAAATTTCCAGTCGCTGGCCCGACGCACTGGCGGCATTTTATAAAGACCCCGTCAATTTCACCCCGCCCAATGCGGAAAGCTACCAAACATTCGCTGCCCGCGTCAGGGAGGGCTGGGAGAATTTATTGGCTGGGCAGGCCGGACGCCGCGTACTGGTAGTAACCCATGCCGGTGTGATCAGAGCAGTATTCGCGGATGCCTTCAAGCTGCCGGTTACCCAAAGTTTTCATATCGATTTGCCGCACGCCTGTTTAACCCGTTTTACCAGTTTCGATGATGGTAACGGGCGCTTCATCCAGCTTAATTTTCATAAGCCGGTTTGATTCCTCTATACTGGCCTTACACTTGATTTAGGCGCGGCCGTTTTGACCAATCGATTCCTACCCATCCATTTAGGCGCGCCGGGCGAAGAGATCAGCAAAAAAGATCTCTATGCGGTTGCCCAACGATTCAAGCACTTCAATCAGTTGCGTTTGCAACACGTACAAAGTTTTCTACAGCCGCGCCAGCAGGATTTCTTGAAGCTGCTGCCTTTACTGTTTCATCAAAACCATCCCTTGTTGCCGGGTTTCGTGTCGCTGGAAGGTCCGGCCGGTATTCCCGATTACACGCCCAACAAGCAGACCACCGATGTTGCCAAGCAGTTTTCCAAAGGCTTTGTCTACAAGCGCAAGGCCTTAAGACACTATCCTATCCAGGCAATTTTTTTGATGGGTAGCGTCGGGAGTATGGCGTTTTCGAAAAACAGCGATATTGATATTTGGCTTTGCCATTCAGCCACTTTAGCGCCAGATGAATTAAACGAATTGCGGCAAAAAACCCAGGAAGTGGAAAAATGGGCGGCGACCTTAAAAATTGAGACGCATTTTTTTCTGGTCGATGCCGCGCAGTTTTTGCGCGGCGAAAATACGCCGATCTCTAAAGAAAGTAGCGGGGAAACCCAACATTATCTGTTGTTGGAAGAGTTTTACCGCACCTCGATTTACATCGCCGGGCGGATACCGGTCTGGTGGTTGGTACCTCCGCAACAGGAAAAATACTACAAGCAATATGTTGGGCATTTGCTGGAGAACCGCTTTATTTCGGAAACCGACGTCGTCGATTTCGGCGGCCTAGAAGATATGCCGATGGCGGAATTTGTCAGCGCGACGCTTTGGCATATATACAAGTCTTTGACATCCCCGCATAAGTCCTTGTTGAAGCTGCTGCTGATGGAAAGTTATGCCAGCGAATTTCCCGACCCGCAGTGGCTGTGTCTGTCATTGAAACAGGCGGTGTATCAAGGCGATTTCAGTGTCGAAAGCCTGGATCCTTATCTGCTGATGTATCGCAAAGTGGATGCCTATCTGCGCCAGGCTCAGTCCAAACGCCGCTTGAATCTGATTCGGGAATGTTTTTACATGAAGATCATGGCTGCGTCCGAAAACCTCACTGAAAACAGAGTGCGCTTGCAGCGTGAAGATTATCTGCATAGCGTGGCAAGTCAATGGGAATGGCCGGAGGATTTGCTGGATAATTTGGCTAGCCAAAAATTTTGGGACATTAAGAAAGCCAGTGTCGAGCATGTGGTGATTCGCGATCAACTGCAACAATGCCTGCGGATGATTTTAAAGTTTTCCGGTTTGCCATTGGACCAGGCGCAGCGGGAAAACAGAGACTTGAAATTGATCGGCCGGAAATTGCGCGCAAGCCTGGATTTACGCCCCGACAAAATCGAAGTGCTCACCACCAGAACCACTGTCCATGCCAAACCGGATCTGCTGGTGGTGGTCGAAGTTCTTACTGACGACGCGCCGCCGCGCTGGTGTTTATACGATGACCGAGCGGCGTCGCAGAAAGCCTCTCTGGAAAGCGCGGTTAAATCCGGCGAGAGCTTGCTCGAAGTTTTATGCTGGGCCGTGGTAAACGGCTTGTATAAAAAATCGCTCAATCTGCAACTGGTTACACCCAGTCTTAAAATCGCTAACAATGATTTGTATCAACTGTTTAATGAGTTAAACGCGTTTCTAAGCCGCTATTTGCCTGGTAAGGAGAGCGATCTGGAGGTTTATGGAGAGCCGAATCGCGTTTCGTCGTCCTTGTTAGTGATAAATCTCGGCGAAAGTTTGGCTATCGACGCCAACAATCAACAATTGGTGATGAGCGAACGCTCAGACCCCTTGAGTTATGGTGACAGCCGTCAGTGTTTCATCCAGAGCATCCAGCGCCTATCCGTATCCAGTTGGGGTGAGGCCAGTTTGCAGCGCTACATAGGCATAGAGGGGATTTTTAACTGCCTGGTCGATGTGTTCAACAACAGCGCCGCGCCCTTGTCTGCCGATAAACTCCAAGCGCTATGTTACAACCCGGTACGCGGCAGAAGCATAATATTGCGCATCGAAGCCTTGTTCGGCAATTTGCTCAAGTTTTTTGCATCCGCTCGGGACGGCTTGCAGCGCTATATCGTGGCTGCGGAGACCGGTTATGGCTTGTTCCAACTAAGAAATGGCAGCCTGAGCTATTACCGGCTGGACACCCAAAATCAACTGCTGCATGAACTAGCCAAACCGAATCCGCAATTTTCTGCAGTATTTTTTGATGCCTACGTACTGGATCAAACCTATATTCCGTTTTTATATACGCAGAATTTGGCTGATGTGATTCAGGTTTTTTACCATGCAACCAGCAAACATGTGGGTGTTTATGTGCTTGATGAAAAAGGCGCGCTGTTTGTCCATCAGCATAGCAATGCCAATCCTGAGCATGTCATCACGCACTATTCCGTGTTTTTAGGCACTTTGCTGGCGCGTGCGCAATTGCCGGATGGTTTGAGTGTCAAATTTTACGAAATCCAGCGCAATTCAGCGGGGGTGCTGTCTTGCCAAGTCGTGCCGGTCAATCTAGGCGCCAGTGTGATGGATCTGAGAGTCCGGATAGCGACCGAGGAAGACGGTACTATTGCCATTTATTGTAACGAACAAAAGTTTTCCGTCGCCAACGCCGACAGCTTCAAACCGATCCGCGCTCACATACTGGGCTATCGGAAAAATAGCGACGACTATCCGTTTCACATCACTGAAATAGATGTACCTTGTCGTCTGTTGGGCACAGACCGAAACGAGCAGTTACAAGCCGCCCATTTCCTAAACTACAAGCAAAAAATAGAAGACAAACTAAATATTTAATATTTCCGGGTCGCAGCCGATATTTAGCTCACACCAGTCGAGCTATGGGGGTTGCCATGATTATCCAGAATTCCGCCGTCCACCTGCAAAGTCAACATCAAGCGCAACAGATCAGCAAACGCAACGAATCGCTGCGGATCTGGATCGATAAGCCGGAAGATACCGCCGATACAGTGCGAAAGACTCGTCCCGAAACGGCGCGCAACGCCATTCAAGATACCCTTGATCTCAGCCAGTCGGCGCAAACTTCGGCAACCGCAGCGCAAACCGTGGATACCAATAGGGCGCTCAGTTCCAAAGATAATCTGCTGTTGCAAATCATTAGACGCATGGTAAAGGAGATTACCGGCCGCGACTTTGAGTTATTCGCACCGGATGATCTCAAGGGGCAAGCCGACTCTGTGACCATTCAGGCTCCACAGCAAGCACCGGCAACATCGGCCCCGGAGCGCGAAGGGTATGGACTGGTCTACCAAAAATCCGAGTCTTATTTCGAAAGCGAAACGACTAATTTCAGCGCCGAAGGTAATATCACCACCCGAGATGGGCAAACCCTGAGTTTTTCAGTGTCAATGTCGATGAGCCGCAGCTTTTATACCGAATCCAATCTCAGTATCCGCGCTGGCGACGCCGCGAAAACCGACCCTTTGGTCATCAATTTCGACGGCAATGCCGCAGAGCTAAGCGGTAGCCGATTTCAATTTGATATCGATGCCGATGGGCGTTTGGATCAAATAGCCGGTTTGAAAGCCGGCAGCGGTCTGCTGGCATTGGACAAAAACCAGGATGGCCTAATTAACGACGGTTCGGAATTGTTCGGTCCGCGCAGCGGCAACGGCTTTGCCGACTTAGCGGCTTATGACGACGATAACAATCAGTTTATCGACGCCGGCGATGCGGTCTACAAACAACTGCGAATCTGGCAACGGCATGATGACGGGTCACAGCAATTATTGGCGCTGGGCGATAAAAATGTCGGCGCGATTTACTTAGGTCATTTGACGACGCCGTTTCAATTAAAAGACACCGCCAATCAAGCGCTGGGTGAAATTGCCAGTAGCGGTATCTATTTAACCGAACAAGGCCAAGCCGGCAGCGTGCAGCAACTTAATTTCCTGGCTTGAAACAAAGCTTCCCCATAATTTTCCTACGGCCGAGTCGGGGCATTTTTTCCGGCTTGGCTGAGCATGGATACCTACGCATCTCACGCCTGCCTCATCATCAGTCTGAATTCGATAATTGAGCTAGACTTGCCCACATTGCAAAACAATATCGAAACAATCATTACATGCCATGCTTTATGGTTAGCCCGATCCTCAAGTATTGCTGTTCCGGCGAACCCGGACTGATTCCCTTCGCGGTCCATAAAGCCCTTAAGCGGTGGGAATGTCCCTCGCTGTCAATATGAAGGCCGGTTGATAGTTAAACCGCATGCCGGAGTAGGAATCCAGATGTCCGGGATTGCTGATTAATAACAATTAAATGACTTAAAGCGCTGCTTAGAAGCCCCTATGAAAAAATATGTTGTCGGATTTTTAGTATTAACTGGTCACGCCTGCGTCTTGCAGGCCGCATCTCCAGACGTACTTGAGCTGAATGTGGAAGATTTGCTGAATGTTGAAGTGACTTCAGTCTCCAAGAAAGCCCAAGCTCTGAACGATTCCGCGGCCGCGATATTTGTAATCACCAACGATGACATCAAGCGAACGGGCGCGACTAGTATTCCCGAGGCACTGCGTATGGCCCCGGGCCTTGACGTGGCGCGTATCGATTCGAACAAGTGGGCGGTCAGTGCCCGCGGCTTTAACGCCCGCTTCGCCAACAAGTTATTGGTGTTGATTGATGGCCGCAATACTTATAGCCGCATGTTTTCCGGTACCTACTGGGAAAACCAGGATGTGATGATGGAGGATGTCGAACGGATTGAGGTGATCAGGGGGCCTGGCGCAACGCTGTGGGGCGCAAACGCGGTAAACGGCGTGATCAACATCATCACCAAACACAGTTCGAAAACGCAGGGCGGTTTGATCGCTGCGGGCGGTGGTACTGAGGAACAGGGATTTGGTGCGCTTCGCTACGGTGGCAAGTTGGGCGAGGATACGACGGGCCGGGTATATGCCAAGGGGTTCAAACGTGATCAAAATACCAATGCGCAAGGCCATGGTGCCGGCGACGATTGGGACAAAGTACAGGGCGGGTTTCGCATAGATTCTCAGCTGTCGTCAGCGGACGAACTTAAGTTTCAGGGCGATCTTTATCACAGTCATCTCAACCAGGTTCTGTCCCAGCCCAGTGCGGTGTCGCCGTATCATTTAACTGCCCGCGATAAAGCCGAAGCATACGGCGGCAATATCATGGGGCGTTGGCAGCACACGTTTTCCACCCAGTCCGATATGTCTCTACAATTGTTTTACGACTATTATCGGCGCAATGAGAACTGGATGTCCGAGGGGCGGGATACTTTTGACTTGGATTTTCAGCATCGCTTGGGCTTGTTTGATAGCCATGAGCTGATTTGGGGGCTGGGTTACCAACTGACCTCGGATCGCCTTGAAAGCAGCACTATCTTCAGCATGTCGCCCGCTCACCGGAAAAATCAATTATTCAGCGCCTTCGTCCAGGACGAAATGGAATTGATAGACCACACGCTGTGGTTGACCTTGGGCAACAAATTTGAACATAACGATTTCACCGGATTTGAAGGCCAGCCCACTGCCAGATTAATGTGGGCGCCGGCTCTGAATCATCGGCTTTGGGCCGGGGTATCCAGAGCAGTGCGCACGCCTTCCCGCGGTGAAGCCAATATGCGCTTAACCACGGCGGTCGTGCCGCCGTCGTCGCCATTTTTTATACCGGTGGAATTGGCGCTGCAAGGTAACACAAGCTTGCGCAGTGAGGATGTGATTGCCTACGAAGTGGGTTACCGCACCACTATGATCAAATCGCTATCGGTGGATGTGACGGCGTTTTACAACGATTACGCGCACATGCGCGACGCTTCTCAAGGTGCCGCTTATTTTGATCCTATTCGTGGTGTTTTGGTCCAGCCTTTACCCTTTGGCAATAATTTAAAGGCCAAGACCTATGGCTTCGAAGTGTCGACTGTCTGGCAAATGCTGGATTGGTGGCGTTGGGATGCCAATTACAGCCTGCTTAAAACCGAAGTGCCGCAGACCGCTATGGCGGTAGTCGGCGTCAGCCCACAACAACGAATGAATTTACGTAGTGCGGTCAATATTCGGCCTGATTTGGACTTTGATGTGTGGTTTCGCTATGTAGGTAACAATGTTGCGGCAACGGCTTCCGGCAATAGTTACATACCCGATTATGTGACGATGGACGCGCGCTTGGCCTGGCGTCCGGAGCCGGATCTGGAAATATCGTTGGTAGGCCAAAACTTATTAACTAATAGTCACTTGGAATATCAACAAGAAAACCTGGTGCTGCCGACATTTATTGATCGGGGTATGTACGGAAAAATCAGTTGGAATTTCTAATGCCGCTGGCAGATAGACTGTTTTGCGTTTTTTCTATTTAATTAGATTATTGCTGCGGCTAATATGCAAAACGCAATAAGAACTTGTCTGCTGGTAGTGATATTAATAAGTTCAAGCGCGTCTTCTGCAGCGCCGTTGGCGCTTGAACAATATACGGTATTGGTCGCATTGACGCTTAATTTTGCGCACTTTACGCAATGGCCGGAGCAGGCGTTTGCCAATTCCGGAAATAACTTGCAGGTTTGTTTGGTGGGGGATAATGCATTATTGCAATCTTTTGATTCAATTAGCGGTAAAGCAGTTGGGAATAGAGTAATTAAAATAATTAATACGGATAAATTACGTAACTTAAATCAATGTCATATTCTGTTTCTGAGTGAGTTGTCCAATAGTGTGTTGTCGCAAGTCTTTCTGGATACCAAGCAGTATCCGGTGTTGACGATAGGTGAAGAAGCCGATTTTATCGGATCGGGAGGCATGGTGGCTATGGTGAATACGGATGGAAAAATACAGTTACATATCAATCTTGCCATGGTTAAAAGTTCGGGGCTAACGATTAGTTCCAGCCTTCTGCGCTTAGCGAAAATTGTCGGCGATAATTAGGAGAGATAATCGCATGTTTAAATGGTTTAATAATGCGCCTATCAAGATCAAGCTAGTATTTATTATGACTTTGATCGCTGTGGTGACACTGTTTTCGGCGAGCACTGCGATTGTTGTGAATGAATATTATGCCAAAAAGAAAGATACCGAGCAGCAGCTGGTATTAATTGCCAATATTATTGCGTCGAATATTTCAGCAGCACTAGTTTTTGAAGATACTGTCTCGGCTAATACTATGCTGAATAGTATGAAAACCCGGGATAGCATATTAAATGCCGAATTATATGATAAGCAAGGCAAGTTATTTGCCGATTATCACTCGCAAAAATTGGGTGTTAGTCATTGGGATGCGGAAAAAGCTTCCGCGCTGTTAAACGATGCGCAATTGCCTCCCAGTTCTGAAGGCCTATATGGTTTTATAAGCGAAGTTTTTGCTGATTGGTATGAGCGCTTGTTTCCTTATACTAATAATGTTGTCGGTAAGGCTGGGGAAAAAAACGTATTCAAATACGATGAGGACAATAATCTGCATTTTGTCCGGTCGATAGAGCTGGATGGTGACGTCGTAGGTGTATTGCATTTGGTGGATGACCAAAGCGGTTTCTACGCCATATTAAAAGCTTTTTATTCGACTATGGGTTTGATCGTGGTGTTTACCATGATCTTAATCGGTATGTTGACCACCAAATTGCAGCAAATATTTTTGGCGCCCCTACTCAAACTGATGGACGCGATGCAATCAGTGGGGCATGAGAAGAGTTTTTCGCATCGGATTAACAAGACCAGCAGCGACGAATTTGGCGATTTAGCCGATGTGTACAATGCCATGCTTGCCGAAATCCAGTTCCGGGATGATCAACTGGCGATGCACCGCAATTCTTTGGAGCAGCAGGTTGTCGAACGTACCCAGCAATTGGAAGAAAAAAATCAAGAACTGAGTATCAGCATCGCTGAAGCGCTTTCCGCAAAAGAACAAGCCGAACAAGCCAGTAAAGCCAAGTCGCAATTTTTGGCGACTATGAGCCATGAGATCAGAACGCCGATGAACGGCGTGTTGGGCATGACCGAGTTGTTGATGTCATCCGGTTTGGACGACCGGCAAAGCCGATTTGCAGACACTGCCTACCGTTCCGCCAATTCGCTACTCAGCATCATCAATAATATTCTCGATTTTTCCAAAATCGAAGCCGGCAAATTGCAGTTGATCGTTCAGGAGTTCGATCTGCGCCGCTTATTGGAAGACACCGTGGAAATGATGGCGGAGCAAGCCCACCGTAAAGGCCTGGAATTGATATTGAATCTGCCGCACCAAATGCACTTTATTGTGCAAGGCGATGCGGAAAGATTACGGCAAGTGCTGGTAAACCTGCTGAGCAATGCCATCAAGTTTACCGAAGAAGGCGATGTGCAGCTAAAGGTGAGTTTTCCGGAAAATGCGGCCCGCGATAAAGTCAGATTATTATTCGAAGTGATCGATACCGGCATAGGGGTTGCCGCAGAGCGGCAGGCGGAAATTTTCGACAGTTTCACGCAGTCCGACGGCAGCATAACCCGGCGTTACGGCGGGACCGGTTTAGGTTTGACCATTTCCAAGCAATTAGTCGAATTAATGGGCGGTAGTCTGGGGCTGGAAAGCAATATCGGTCGGGGTTCCCGGTTTTACTTTGACTTAGAATTGGGGTTGGGCATCCAGGCCGACATCGAACGCGCCGATACCAGTGCGTTGGAAGGTCTGCACATCCTGGTAGTGGATGACAATGCGATAAACCGCGACATACTCCACGATCAAGTTTCGCTATGGGGCGCGCATGTGACGACCGTCGATAGCGGTCCCAGGGCGCTGAAGCTACTGGTCGAGGCCGCTACACTAAATAATCCGTTTCAAGTTGCTCTGCTGGATTGGCATTTGCCGGTGATGGATGGCTTGATGCTGGCCAAGGCCATTCAATGCGACCAGCGGATTCCCAAACTGCCGCTGATCATGCTCAGCTCCGAAAATGTCAGCATTAAAACCGGCCTGACTCACGAATACGGCATCAGCTTTTACTTGAACAAGCCGGTTTTCCAACAACGTCTGCTGAATTGCTTGCTGGAAATCGCCACTTTCGCACCTCTGGAGCAAACGGCGCCTTCCGCTGTTTCACCGGAGCAAATTAAGTTATCCGGGCGCATTTTGGTGGCTGAGGATAACTTGGTCAATCAGGAAGTGGTCAAAAGCTTCTTAGAAAGCATGGGGTGCATCGCGGAGGTGGTAGCAGACGGTCAGGAAGCGTTCCAAGCTGCCTGCCGGCGCCGTTATGACTTGATTTTGATGGATTGCCATATGCCGGTTATGGACGGCTTTTCGGCAACCATCAAAATTCGCGAGCATGAACAAGCCACGGCCTCGAGCCGAATTCCCATTATTGCTTTAACCGCCGATGTGCAAAAAGGCATACACGATCAGTGTGAAATGGTGGGTATGGATGGCTATTTAAGTAAACCGTTCAGCAAGGAACAACTGCGCCATCTGTTGATAAATTGGCTGCCCATTGCTGCGGATAATGCACTGGAGCGGGCTCCGCTGGAATATCAAGACGCAGCGATGGCAGGGGACTTTACTCTTGGACCTATTTGCCAGGCCGATCTGGCACAGCTTCGGGATATTTACGATGCGAATGGGGTAAGTTTATTAAACAAGGCCATCGCACTCTATCTGCAAACCGCGCCGGAAACCGCCGAAAAACTTAGACAAGCCGCTGCCGATGGGCAGGCGGATTTGCTAGCTGATATGGCTCACGCCCTAAAATCGTCCAGCGCCAATCTGGGTGCCAGGGACTTGTCTAAAACCTGCCGATTGCTGGAAACTGCCGGCCGCCAAGCGGATCTTGCTGCAATTCCGGAACTGCTGGCGGAATTCGAGGCGCAATTGCTGGCGGCTTTAGTAGAGTTGCGCGCTATTGCCCATGCCTGCGCAGCGCAGCCCGATGTGCCGCAAGCCGGCATGGATAAGCCGGTAGCCGACTTGTCCCTGGAAGCCAAGCGAATTTTACTGATAGACGACGATCCAAACTTCAGGTTAATTACCGGCGAGCAGTTAAAAGCCTCGGGCTTCGACATCGTGGAGGCGGAGAGTGGTGAAGCAGCGCTGCTATTGCTGGAGACAGCCATTCCGGATTTGGTGATAGTCGATGCGATTATGCCGGGTATCGACGGTTTTGAAACTTGCCGGCGCATGTCTGCCAACCCCGCCATGACCGACATTCCCATCATTATGTCTACCGGCTTGGAAGACATCGAATCAATAAATCGGGCATTCAAGGTCGGCGCTACCGACTTCATCATCAAACCGCTGAATCATGTGGTGCTGATTCATCACATCCGTTTTTTGCTGCGCTCCAGCCATGACACGGCGGAATTACGCAATAGTAAGCAGCAACTGTCCGCCGCACAACGTATTGCCGGTTTGGGCTACTGGACTTGGGACCCGCGGCAGGACAAATTCGAAATATCGCCGTTTTTAGCGGAAATGTGTCAGATGCCGGCCGACTATTTTCGGGGTGAGCTCAGCAACTATTTGAATTTAATCGAGGCTGCGGACCGCAAAATTGTGCAGACCTTGATAGAAGCCGCTGCCCAAGGCGAACAAGTCGAGTATGTCGAGTACCGCTTGCGGCCGGATCTGGAAACGCCCATTAGTGTCCGTCAGGATACGGCCTTGATCAGCAGCGGGCAGCTGAGCTTTGTCACCGGGACGGTGCAGGATATTTCCAAGCAAAAGCAATCGGAACAGATTATCCACCAGTTGGCGTATTTCGATGAGTTGACTGGCCTGGCTAGCCGCGTTCATTATCACAAACGTATTCAACAGACCATCAAAGCTTCGGCGCGCGGTAAGCTGGAGTTTGCGTTTTTATTTCTGGATCTGGACGAGTTTAAATATGTCAACGACAGCTTCGGACATAACGTCGGCGATCAATTTCTGAAAGCGATTGCTCAGCGTATCCAAAGTGTGGTGCGTGAAGAAGACTTTGCCGCCAGACTGGGCGGAGATGAATTTTGTATCATCGCCAGCAGCATTACCGACGAATTTCAAGCCATGGAAATCGCCGAACGCTGTTTGCAGGAAATCAACCGGCCTTTAATTCTGGACACCCACCATTTAAAGCCCCGCGTCAGTATTGGTATTGCTATTTATCCAAAAGATGGCGAGAACGAGCATGACCTGATGAAAGCCGCCGACACAGCCATGTACGCAGCAAAAAGCGCCGGCAAACAGCGCTACGCTTACTATCGGCCAGAGATGACGGGCCTGGCGATTAAGCGGATGCAAGACGAGCAAGCTTTGCGGGACGCGCTGGAGCATCAGCAATTGCAATTATATTACCAACCCCAGGTAAGTATGTTGGCTGGACGTATGATAGGTCTCGAAGCCTTGGTGCGCTGGCGACATCCGCTGCGCGGTTTACTGGGGCCCGGCGAATTTATTCCTTTGGCCGAAGCCTTGGGATTGAACGGTAAAATTAGTGACTGGGCTATTCAACAGGCTTGCGAGCAATTAATCGCCTGGCAAAATCAAGGGCTGCCGTTAAGCACCACGGCTGTTAATGTCTCGGCAAGCCATTTCCGCGATCCGCAATTCCCGTTCACGTTGCGGGAAATCCTCAAACAGACCCAATTGCCGGCTCACTATTTGCAAATCGAAGTCACGGAAAGTGCCATGCAAACTGCGGCAGACTTAGAGATATTTAAAAAGCTGAAGGGCATAGGAGTGAAAATAGCGATAGACGATTTTGGCACCGGCTTTTCGTCGCTGGCGTCGCTGAAGCAATTGCCGGTGGATTGTCTGAAAATCGACCGAACCTTTGTTCAGGATGTGTTGTTCAATCCGCAAACCCCGATTTTGCTCGGGACGATTATCGGCATGGCCAACGCGATGAATTTCTCGCTGGTGGCGGAAGGCGTCGAGACGATAGAGCAAGCCATGGTGATGAGCGGTTTGGGCTGCCAAGTGGTGCAAGGCTATTTGTTTAGCCAACCTTTGACTGCCGCCGAAGTGCCGGCCATGTTTGACAAAGATTTCCGGCTGGAATTTATTCACGCCAAACCAGCCAATAACGATATTCATCGAAACGATTATGACTGATCTTGAATTGCCGGAACGCTTCGCAGATATTAAACGGCTACCTTCTTTACCGCACGATGTTCATCAAGTGGTCAAAGCTTTGTCCGACGATAATCTGGACTATTCCCGGTTAGCCAAGATTCTGGCTGGGCATGCGACGATCTCGTCGCGATTGATTGCCTTGGCCAATTCGGCATGGTTTAACAACTCCAGCGAACCGGTAACTTCATTGGAAAGAACCTGTTTGAAACTGGGCTTGAATATTGTCCGAGGCGTCGGTATCGGTCTGGCGGTGATGAAGCCGTTTAATGTCAGGGATTGCCGAAGCTTCGATATCAAACGCTATTGGATCAGTACCATGCTGGTGGCGCACGCTGCCCGTGCGCTGGCCGACGAGCTTGCGGCGGAGCGGGGCAATGAGCACTTGGCGCAAACTGTACATACCGCCGGCATACTGCACAATATCGGCTTGCTGTGCATGGCCGACATCATGCCCGAAGAAACCCATCAAGCCTTGCGTTTTAAACAAGCCAATCCCGAATTGGATTTGAATCAAGCCTTACGTAAATTGCTGCATACAGATTATTGCGAAGTAGGGGCGCATCTGACCGTTTCCTGGGGAATACCCGAAGCGTTGGTGGCGATTATTCGCTACCATCGTAATCCGGCTTATCAAGGCAGTTATTGGCGGCAGGCAGCTTTGGTCGGCGCTGCGACGCATATGGTGGGTAGTCTGTTCGACGATAAAGAGACGTGGCCAGTCTCGGCCTTTGAGAAACTGCCCATCAGCCCGGCCTGTCAGGCTGAGATATTTGCCGACCTGCAAGCCCAATATTTAAAAACGCAGGAATTAGCAAAAGTGCTGTTCCCTTAAAAACTGTCTCAGAAACAAGCCCCGAAACAACTACTTTAGTCTTTTTATCTGCCTGATTCGGCCGTAGATCTTTTGCAAAAAGCGGTTTGCAGCAGGGATCACGACCCTAAAAATTGCCTTGGCGGCGTATTTTAATGCCGTCATGCAAGCAGTTGTCACAGCGGCTGCAACCCGTTTCAGGTTGACTTCTCGATCCGCGACCATGCCATGCCGGTACAACCAGTGTACTAGGCCGCTCAAAAACAGGAATGTCGGCGTCAATCCCACCAAAAACCACAGCAAGCGGCCGCTTGCGCCCAAGGCTTCGCCGGTATGGAGTGGCCAAAGCCAGGTAGTAAATGTTTGCCCGGCCGAGAATTGGCTGGGGTTTTGCACGTCGCGAATTTGTCCGCTCCAGCGATCCACCCAAACGGTAGTGAACGGGTGGTGTTGATTGATCTCGTTAAGTTGGCGCAAATTGATCCGATACGTCCCGAGCTCGCCAACCGGTGTGGTAATGCGCCGGACTTCCGAACTGGGAAACGGTCCGCGGGCCACCAGGATTGCTTCCGACAGGCTGGTCGGCCTATCATTGGGTATGGCGCTGCTGCGCACATTGGGCCCGGCGTCACCATGTCCCATGCCGGACGCGGCGGTCAGGTTCTCCAGCAGGCTAGGGTAGGCCAAATGAAAACCAGTGAAGGCCAGTAAGATTAAAAAGCCGGAACTGGCGAAGCCCAGTAGTCGGTGCAAATCAAACAATAACCGCATCAAGCCGGCATCGTGGCGTACCGAAAAGGCGCGCCACAACTTGGGCCAGCCCGGCCACCACAGGTACAAACCGCTGAGTACCGACAACATTAATAATCCACCCAGAACCGCCAACGCATTTCGGCCAAAGCCGTCCAATTGCAGTTGGGTATGTAGATCCAGCAGCCAGGTAGTCAGGGTTTGCCCCCATAATCGGCTGTCGACAACCTGGCCGGTGTAAGGATTGACCGCGACCATCAAGGGTGCATAAAAAGCGTCTACGCTTTCCTTGGGCTTTTCAAACCAGGCGGTGATCATGCCGTCCGGCGTACGCGGCATTTCCAGGGTCCAGGCGCCGTGTCGATCCGGGTGGGCTGCGCGTACCGCAGCGACGATTTTGTCCGGCGATAAAGCCGTAGATTGTGGGGTATCGACGCGCAATTGCGGATTGAACAAGCTATCCAATTCTCCCCGGTAAATACTCAAACTACCGGTCAAGCCGATCAGCGCGAAGATGAGCCCCAAACCCAATGCTAGATAAACATGGCACAAGCGCCACCATTTGCGGGCATTCAGGATAAAGCGTGGGCGGACAATCAGCGGGTAATGGGTTTCTTGCATGGGGTAAACAGTTGGAGATTTAGCGACAGCCCGCCTGTTGGGCAGACGTAGGCGTTATCAATTTAAAAAACAACATTTGCCAGGCACGGCAACCGGCTATTTTGCAGGATTAATGTCACAACAACCAGCCCATGACAGCCGTTGCGCCGCGGACAAGTTTAAAAAATCGACTAGACTGCATTAATTACGTTAGGCGGCGGAGTTTGTGTGGTAGAAAAGATGGGTTGTTTAGTAAAGGATAAACAGGGGGTGTGGATGCAATGAACTCGACTAGTTTAATGTTTCTGGTTGGTATTGTCGCCGTACAACAATTCAGCCGCCTACCAGATATGTTTGAGTTTGTCGGTTTGGCTGTTAGCTTTTTGCTGTTGATCTACCGGCACCATTGGCGATTTTTTGCGCTGCTGGCTGGGGTGTTGTGGGCGAGTCTATTTGGTAGCTGGCGGCTGTCCCAGCAATTGCCTGATACCTATCAAAATCGGGAAGTTAAGATTCAAGGCTATATCGCCAGTCTGCCGCAGCAACAAGAGCAGCGCACCAATTTTGATTTTATTGTCACGGCGCCATCCGGTAACTTTCCGGATAAAATTCGCCTGAGCTGGTATTACCCAAAGCTCAACTTAGCTGCGGGGCAGGGCTGGGAGTTCCAGGTTAAGTTGCGCAGGCCGCACGGCCGCCTCAACCCCGGCGGCTTTGATTTCGAAGCGTGGTTATTTGCCAACCATATCGGTGCGACGGGTTATGTGCGCGACAAACCGCCGCCGCAAATCGTGAGGTTATCGCCGAGTGTCGGTCAATATTTTGCTCGGTGTCGGCAAGCGATTGCGGACCGACTGGACGCTGCTTTGTCCGGCAGCGGACAGTTCGGCGTCATAAAAGCACTGACCATAGGCAGCCAAAACGCAATCACTCAAGAGCAATGGCGAGTGTTCAGAATCACCGGTGTGGTGCATTTAATCGTGATTTCCGGTTCGCATATCAGTTTGATCGCCGGCCTGATTTACCTTTGGACCAGGCGGCTTTGGGCTTGGACCGGGATACTAAGCATTTCGCCGCAACGGGCCGCCGCATTGTGCGCTTGGCTGGCCGCGGTGTTTTACGCCGGTTTGGCGGGTTATTCGGTGCCCACTCTACGCGCGGTGATTATGCTCAGTGTGGCTTTGGCAGCAATCGCTTGGCAGCGTAACACCGCGCCGATGCGAATTTTATTGCTGGCGTTGCTGGCTGTATTGCTATTCGATCCGTTGGCGGTGCTATCGGTCGGCTTTTGGCTGTCATTCGTGGCGGTGGCATTATTGATTTACGTGTCGGCGGGCCGATTGGGCAGACCTTCGTATTGGCGCGAAGCCAGCAGCGCGCAATTGGCTACGGCCGTGGGTTTGTCGCCCTTATTGATCGTGTTTTTTCAGCAGGTATCGTTAATATCACCTGTCGCCAATTGGCTGGCGGTGCCGGTTATCGGTATTTTGATTGTCCCGCCGGCTTTGCTGGCGGTGGTGTTACTGTTTATCTGGCCGGCACTCGGGGCGCTGTTGTTGCAACTTCTGGACTATGTGTTGCAAGGGTTGTGGTGGGTACTTTCGCAAATGGCCGAACTACCATTAGCCAGCATCTATTGCCTCCCGCCGCCTGGGTATGCGATTGGTTTGGCGGTCATCGGGGTGCTTCTGCTGTTAGCGCCAAGGGGCTTGCCGTGCCGGTATTTAAGTCCGTTACTGTTTTTACCGTTAATACTGGTTGATGTTGAAAAACCGAAACCCGGCGAAGCTTGGCTGACTGTGCTGGATGTGGGCCAAGGATTAGCAGCCGTGGTGCAAACTGCGGAACATACTCTGGTGTTTGATACCGGCGCACGTTATTCGGAATACTCCGATATGGGCGATTCAGTGGTTCTGCCGTTTTTACGCGAGCAGGGTATCTCTAAGATCGATAGCTTGGTGATTAGTCACGGCGACAACGATCACAGTGGCGGCGCGGAGTCGATACTTGCCGAATTGCCGGTAGACAAGGCCGTTAGCAGCGTTCCTGAATGGGCTGCACGCAAACACGGCGAGTATTGCCGGGCCGGACAAACCTGGCGTTGGGATGAAGTAACGTTTAAGCTGCTGTCCCCGCCGGAAAGTGGATTCATCGGTGATAACGATAACTCCTGCGTGTTACAAGTAAGCACCGCACAGCAGGGTTTTTTACTGACCGGTGACATCGAACAAACCGCCGAAAACTGGTTGGTGCGCCAGTACGCTGACAGTCTAGCCAGCGAGGTGTTGTTGGCACCGCACCATGGCAGCAAAACCTCGTCAAGCCTGGCTTTGCTTGAAAAAGTAAATCCCACGCTTATTTTGATTCCCGCCGGTTATCAAAACCGCTTTGGTTTTCCGCATCGGCAGGTTATCGAACGCTATAGCCAACTTGGTATCGCTTGGTTGAATACTGCCGAACAGGGCGCTATTTCTGTGCGTAGTGGACCCGAAAGGATTCAGCCGATAGGCGAACGAGCCAAACGGCAACGATATTGGCGGGCGCCCGTGCCGAATCGGCAGAGTATTGATGTCAGATAAATTTTGCCGTGTCGGCGTTTCTGCCTATACTCTCAGGACCAAAATATGGAGCATTGCAGTGGAGAATGAAAACCGTACCAGAATACGTTTTAACCCGGAAGGACTCGTAGCGCACATCATTATCGAACCGCCCCCGCCCGGCGGCGAGATCATCATTGACGGCCAAGTCGTCGATATGAGTTACAGCGGCATAAAAATTCGCTTGAAAGAACCCCTGGGTCAAGCAGTGGACGAGGCTGAATTGCGGATTTCCATCATACTGCCGGAGTCGCGGGTGGCGATGTCGATACACGGTAACATTAAGCATATCCGCGAAGACCGCGAATGCGGTTTGCAATATAACCCGAGCAAGCACAGCGAGGACGAATTCGACGATCTGATGTTCGAATGCGTTAAGTTGGTGCCGCAGCGTAAAGATTAATCAAGACTCTTATGAGCAGGTTCATGCTGTGTTTGCAGTCATGCTGGCGCCACCTCAACGGCGATGCCGCTTATGAGCGCTATCTGCTGCATTGGCAAGAGCATCACGCAGAACAGCTTCCGCCGTTAAGTCGAAAAGCGTTTTTTGCGGCTGAAACGCAGCGTAAATGGAATGGTATCAAGCGCTGTTGCTGAATTTAATTATTGCTTGAGTTGCTTGCGCTAAAAAGTATTCCGACCGCAGTTCACTATTCCATTCCAATAGTCCAGTCTCAGAAAACCGGTGCAATTCGGTGAACTTATGTTTGACCCAAGTTTGACACTGCGAGCCGCAAGGCAATAAAAAAGGCTTAGGTTTTTCAACCTAAGCCTTTGTAGTCAATTCCGATGAGGCTATTATTCGGCTTGATCTTTATTTTTGCCCCGTCTTGACGGTGAGCCGACCCGTTTTTTACTTTTGTCCTTTTTCACCAAAGCCGGGTCGAATTTGGAAATATCCAAGGTTTTACCAACTACCCGGACTTTTTTCAGGGCCTGGAATAAGTCTTTGGGCATGCCGGCGGGCAGCTCTACGGTGCTGTAGTGCTCCTCGATTTTGATGCGGGCAATGTGATCGCCGTCTATACCGGTTTCGTTGGCGATGGCGCCGACGATGTTGCCGGGTTTCACGCCGTCGCTATGGCCCACTTCGATGCGGAAGGTTTCCATTTCTACCGCGCCGACGCGGCCCTTTTCCCGTCTCGGGCCACGGTCACCACGATCGGAACGGCTTTTTTCATCGGCGTCTTTACGCGGTTTTTTGCTGGGTTCTTTCATCAGCAAAGGCGTATCACCTTGCAATAACTTGGCTAACGCCGCCGCAACGTCGAGCGCCGGGACGTTATGCTCAACCTGATATTGGTTGATTAATTGGTTATAAAAGCTGAGTTCCTCGCCGGCCAGCGTATCGGTAATCCGTTGTTTGAAACGGTTGATGCGGGCGTTGTTGATAAAGTCGGTGGAAGGCAATTGCATTTCTTCGACTTTTTGTTTGGTGGCTTGCTCGATATTGGCCAGCAGGCGTTTTTCGCGCGGCGAGACGAACAAAATGGCGTCCCCGGTGCGGCCGGCACGACCGGTACGGCCGATACGATGGATATAAGATTCGGTGTCGTAAGGGATGTCGTAATTGACGACATGGGTGATACGATCAACGTCCAGGCCTCGGGCGGCAACGTCGGTGGCGATCAGAATATCCAGTTTGCCGCTTTTCAAGTTATCGATAGCCCGCTCGCGCAAGGCTTGCGACATGTCGCCGTTGATCGCTGAGGCGGAAAAGCCACGCGCTTCCAATTTTTCCGCGACTTCGATGGTAGCGGTTTTGGTTCTGACGAAGATAATCATGCCGTCGAAGTTTTCCGCTTCCAGAATCCGGGTCAGCGCGTCCATTTTGTGCACGCCGCTGACAAACCAGTAGCGTTGGCGAATATTGGCGGCGGTCGCGGTTTTGACCTTGATGGTGACTTGTTCGGGGTTGTTCAGGTATTTCTGCGCAATTTTGCGGATTTCGGTCGGCATCGTGGCCGAGAACAGTGCGGTTTGGCGCGTCGATGGGGTTTGTTCCAGAATCCACTCGACATCGTCGATAAAACCCATCCGCAACATTTCATCTGCTTCGTCCAATACCAAAGTAGACAGTTGGTCCAGCTTCAGTGTGCCGCGGCGCATGTGGTCCATAACCCGTCCCGGTGTACCCACCACGACATGCGCACCGCGATTCAATTGGCGTAGCTGGCTAGTGTAATCCTGGCCGCCGTAGATAGGTAAGACGTGGAAGCCTTTGATGTGCGCGGCATAACTTTGAAAAGCCTCGGCAACCTGTATCGCTAACTCGCGGGTAGGGGCTAGCACCAAAGCTTGCGGGTCTTTTTGATTGAGATTGATACGCGACAAAATCGGCAAAGCGAATGCAGCGGTTTTACCGGTACCGGTCTGGGCTTGGCCCAACACGTCGCGACCAGCCATCACGAACGGAATAATCTGAGCTTGAATCGGAGAAGGCGTTTCGTAACCGACACTTTCCAGCGCTTTTAAAATGCTGTCTGAAAGCGATAAATCTTTAAAGGAAGGCGTGGCGGAGGAAGGGGCGTCGGACATTAATAATACCTGTAGAAAAAAAGAGAGTCGCCGGCCATGGGCTAGCTATGCCCGGCATTGTATCGCAACTTGGCCTGATATTGCTTAACTTATTGATAATTACCGTAAAATCCTGGCTTGTTTAGTTTGCTTTTTTGGATGAGTAATTTAAGCAAATAAAGATGAAAAATTGCGCGCCGAAAATCAGATTAGCCATCAAAAGATGTACCGGCTGAGCAACAGCCGGAAAGCCCAATCGGTCCAGGCTGACGCCGGCCAAAATGGCTGTAACGATCAATCCCACTAAAACGTAAGCCGTGCGCAACAGCAAGCTCTGTTTGTCGGCCTGTTGATAAATTTTCCAAGCCAGCCAGAGGTTGGTGAACAAAATGATCGATGAAAAAGACCGGTGAATATAAAAAATGATCGGAAAACTATCTCGCCAATATTGCCTGTCGATATAGCTGTGCTGATGAGCGATGTAATCTACTGCTTCCCTGACTTGGGTGCCCATTGCCACTTGTAGCAAGGTCATACCCATCGCCATTTTTAAAACCAAAGCAAAACGCGGTGTCAGCCAATGGCTGTCGATGGCTTCCAGGATGGGTTTTTGCGATCTGGCAATGGCGTAGATTAGCAGCGCTACGATAAATAAGGCCAACAACATGTGCAGCGTTATCATTAATGGCTTTAAGTTACTCGCTACCACGGCCGAACCCAGCCAGCCCTGAAAACCGACCAGCAAAAACACCGATAACGCTAGATAAAAGATGGCTTTGTCGGCTTTCAGGTAAACCCGCGACGTCCAGGCGGTGAGAAAAATCAGAAAACCGATCGTCACGCCAACCAGACGATTGGTATATTCGGTCCAGGTTTTTACCGGATTGAAGGTGGTGCTTTCATAGCCGCGCGCCGCATATATTTCGTGATAATTGGCAGGCAGTTGCGATTCGTGAGTGGGTGGCACCCATTGCCCGAAGCAGGTCGGCCAATCCGGGCAGCCCATGCCGGCTCCTGAGGCGCGGACGATGCCGCCAACCAGAATTACGAAATACACAGCAAAGATGGTCAGTGTGCCTAAGCGGCGAAAGCGGGCGGCGTCTTGAGCGTCTATCATGTCTTGTTAAATCTCAAAGGAACATTGAATGCGCGAGTTCGATCTCTTCCGAGACCCCTTCAATTTCCAAAATTTCGGTATCAGGCTGAATGCCCAGTTTCACAAAGGCAGGTACAGTGTTCCAGTCGACGCGGCAAGCTGGATGGTCGGTGCCGGCGATGCTTTGCAGGAAAGCGACTTGCACTAAATCGACGTAATCGGCCTTGGCGCCCGAGTCGCGCTGAAAATCCACATATTCGGAAGGCACCAGTTTCAGTTCTTCCGGGAAATTCCAGGTATTCATGATCAGTTTGCCGACGTGCGGATGAGCTTTTTCCAATAGCTTATCCAGCCGCGATGGGCTGTCTTTGAATTCAGGGATTTTTTCGACCAGCGTCAGTATCGGCAATTTACCGATTTGATGGATTAGTCCGGCCAGCATCGCTTCGTCGGCGTTTAAATGTGGCACGAATGCAGCCAAAGCGCGGCTGATCGCCGAGACATTGACGCCTTGCTCCCAGGTGCTGCGAAAATAGCCTTCCAGTAGCGCCGTGGTAGGCGTGAACATTTGCTGCATGATCAAACTGGTGATCAGGGTGCGAATGGTGTTATTGCCGAGCCGGGTAACAGCCATTTGAATATTTTTGATTTCCATCGTACCGCGATACAAGGGGCTGTTGGCAACTTGTATCAAACGGGCAGAAATCGCGGCATCGGTGGCGATGATCTCGGCCAAGCTTTGCGCGGTGGCATCGCCCTTACTAACAGCATCACGGACTTTTATGGCCACATCCGGCAAGGTTGGCAGGATTAATCGGTTGGCGTCCAGTTCCGCTTGCACATGGACTAAAAAGTCTTGAACAGATTTGAATTGCATGGATTGAATTTCCGCTATTGATCCGAAATTATCGTGATAGGCGTCCGATAGTCGTCATCAAGTATAAGGTTTTTTGGCAGTCCATCAACTATTTGCAGGACCACTAGTGCCCGGTTTATTCCAGACCAGACCGCGTTAGCCAATACGCACCCCATGCTTTGCTGAGAAATACCATCCAACACCTTACAGCCATTAACCAAGCCGCTGGCTGATGGCTGACACTCCGCAATAAACAGCGCGCGTTTAACTTTGCCCAGATAATGACTGCGAGCCACAATTTCCTGGCCTGTGTAACAGCCTTTACTGAAACTGATGCCGCCCAGTTGGTCAATACCCAGCATCTGCGGAATGTGCTGTTCTGATTGGTTAATATCAAACCAGGGCAGGGCGGTAGAGATGTCTTGATAACGCCACTCGTCCAGGCAGCCGGATTCGAAATCGTATTGGCTACGCAGTAATCCGATAAATTCATCGATTTGATCTGGCGCACCCAATACCAGATGACGCGGCGCGTCCGGTAATTTAATGGTAGTTAACGGCATTTGCCCTACAGCGAAACGGTCGATCGGAGCGTCAAACTCAGGCGTAAGTCCTGTTATGCCCAGGATATGCATGCTTCCAGTTTGATCCTGCAATTTTGCATCCGCACGCAATACGTACATCCGCAATTTTTTTAACACGGTGTCGAGCAAATCCGCAGGTAGTATCAGGTAAAAAGACGCTGGCGATTTAACCACCAACAGTGTACTGATAACTCGGCCTTTGGCGTTACAGAATCCGGTTATACTGGCTTGCGATGCCGATAAATCGTTAATATTGCATGTTAGTTGGCCTTGTAAGAGTTTTGCGGCATCCTGACCGGTAACTTCTATGAGGCTCAAGCCGGTGGATGCGAATACTCGTCTCGATAAAGCAAGCCCATTGGGTTCGCTAAAAGCGTTTGTGGGGTTTGTCCGGTCTTCAAGCATGGTGGCTAGGTTTTTAGAGATACATGAACATAATTTAGCAGGGTAGTTTACCTTAGCTCGAAAAAGGTGCGGCGATTGTGTCGAAAAATCTTGAACAGAGCATAAATTTTACAGTGGGGCGCTCACGGGCGCTGAGATTCATCGTTAGCGCCATTCACGCTGCGGCGCTGGCGGCATGTTGGCTGAACGCGCTACCGTCGCCATACAAATGTTTGCTGACGATGCTCGTAATACTAAGTTGGCGAAACAATATGGTATCCGGCGGAATTAGCGTCGCTTATCTGCGCTATACTCCTGAGCATGGATGGTCGCTGCTTGGAACTGGCGACCACTACGGGTCTATCGAGATTCAAGCGTCAACGGTGGTAACCGGATTACTGATTGCGCTGCATTGGGTGCATGATAAAGGGAGGTGTGAATCGATGATAATTCTAAAAGATGCAATGAGTAACGACGATTACCGCAAGCTCTCGGTTTGTTTAATTATTTCACGTCATGGTCATGGTTGATGAATGTCGGTGTAAAGCAAACAATTGAAATGCAAATGGGTTCGCTGAAAAACTTGCCGGTTCTGCCCGATGCGAGTCTGCGGATTCTAGATGCCATCAACACGCCGGACATACCCATAGAAAAGTTGGCGGATGCCTTATCGTTATCGCCTGGTTTAGTCGCCAGATTGCTTGGATTAGCGAATTCTGCCTATTTCGCCCGTGGCAGAAATGTCTCAGATATTCGTACCGCTATTTTTCAGGTCTTGGGTCTGGATTTGGTGAAGGCCCTGGCACAGGCAATTATTTTTAATGTCCAATTCGATACGCGCAAATGTCAAGGTTTCGACGCCGAGTATTTTTGGATACGCTCATTAACCACCGCGGTATCCGCACAAAAACTGGCTATCGAGATTCCGCAATTGCGTGCATTTACACCATCGACTATTTATTCCGGTGGATTACTTCTTAATATCGGCGTATTGGTGCTCGGCTATGTGCAGCCCGAAGAGCTGCATCAGGTTTTTGTCGAAAGCAAAAAAACCGGCTTGCCTGTGAGCCAGGGGATTTATCGACAAATGGGGCAGAGTCATTATCAAATCGGTCATTTTTTATTACATAAATGGCATTTGCCGGTTTTGTACCAGGTGCTATTACACAATTATGAAAATAAGGACTTTGAAGGGATAGAACTGCCCTTGCTGATTTTATTGAGGGTTTGTGAACGCTTAAGTGTAGCTGTGATCGCCGGTGAATCCATTAACCTGCAAGAGTTCGAACCGGAATGCCGGAAAATTAAGTTGCCGTTGGACAATATACGAGAGCTTGCCGAACAACTGGCAGAAAATCAGCCGGCTATGCAAAAACTTGCCGCCATCATGGGGAATTGATGAACCAGCCTAGCGCAAACAGTCAAGATGTGAAACTGGCGGGTTTCGGCGTGCAGGATTTACTGATCGATCTAGTCAATGCGCTGTCCGCAGTCAAACAATTATCCGAAATAGACTGTCAAGTCGATGATGAAAAAGCCCTTATCAGACAAGCTTTGGCAAGCCTTATCCAATATCAAGATATGGAGCGTTGCTCTTTTTTCATCGTGGATAGCGAAGGCTTATTAAGCAATGTTGCCGGCATTAGTGTGAGCGAGCTTGGCAATCCTGAAGCAAATGTGGATAGGTCTTTGCGCTTTAGAGTAGGGGAAGGCTTGATTGGCACTGCTGCTGCGACCGGTGTTTTGCAGCATTGTCAAAATTGCCATGAAGATAAGCGATTTGAAAAAACCGGAAACTCGAACCAATCGCCCGGTTCAATTATCAGTGTGCCGGTATTTACTTTCAACCGCACCCTGATTGGCGTTTTAAATGTATCGCATCCGCAAGCCTATTATTTCAACGATTGGCATATCCGTTTGTTGGAAGTCTATAAAAACATTCTTGGTCAGTTGATCACCACCAGGCGCCTGGTTCAGCATATGGAACAGCAAATTGCTTCCAGGACGGCCGAGTTGGAGAGCTTGGTTGCTGAAACCAATCAACTTAAAGATCATTTTGCCAGTATGTCCATGCATGACCAATTAACAGGCCTGCATAATCGGCGGTTCTTTTATGACCAAGTCGAAGTCGTTATCGCTCACCATAAGCGCTACAAAACCGGTTTTTGTTTGCTGGTGATGGACATTGATCATTTCAAAGTCATTAATGATCGCTTCGGACATTTGTTCGGCGATCAAGTGCTGACCGGTGTAGCTAAAGCGTTAAAGCGGCAAGTGCGTAACACCGATATTCTGGTACGTTTTGGTGGCGAAGAGTTTGTAGCGATTTTTACCAATACCCGCTGCGATAGCGGTAAAACATTTGCGGAGCGCATTCGTCAGGAAATCAAAACCCTGGAATGGTCTATTAATAAAGAAGTGGTTAATTTGACCCTGAGTATTGGCTTATATTGCTTGAATAGCGATTTAATTCAATCCGAACAAACACCAGACATTGATCAAATGATTAATTACGCCGATGCGGCGTTGTATCAAGCTAAAGCCAGCGGCCGAGATAAGACGATAGTATTCGGCGAAGCCTGCTCGGATCAGTTGTAAGAGTATTTTGGATGGTTCTTTGAGGTATTCATAACCTTAAGTTGTGACTAAAAATATTTAAATTTCCCACTCAGCATAACATCACAGAGTCTCTGTCAGTCCGGTACTTGATTTTTAGGTAATTACGCATTGTTAGTCTATGTAGGTTATTAACCAAGCCCTATTTTTATTAACGGGTATTCCGTTTGGGTTGAGCTCGCCGAAGCCCAAGCTGGTGTGCTCTTCGGCAGACTCAGTAACCTCAAGCCATTAAGGCGAACGGCATGAAGGGCCGGGTCAATAATACAAATACCAGCGTCCTGTTCCCCAGTACCAATTGTAGCGATAGCCGGAATACCAGTTGTTGTAAAAAACCTGTTGCCATCGTCTCCGCCACTGATAATCGGCTTGCTCCGATTGGCGCGCTTTTACTGCCTCTTTAAGTAAGCTGCTTGCTTCTTTGTCGCCTTTGTTGGCGGTAATGGACAACCATTTTTCAGCCTCGCCCGGATCGGATCCCATTTCGCCAAGACCAGTCAGATAAACTCTACCCAAAGCTTTTTGCGCGTCGAAGTTGCCTCTTTCGGCGGATTCACGCATCCACTTGATCGACTTATAGGTATCTTGGCGAACACCGTCAGCTCTAAAGAAACGCAGAGCCAAATCATAAGCGGCGCGCGGGTCGTTTGCGGCCAGCTCTTCAAGTGCTTTGATTTTTGCAGCGTCTTCAGCGGACATCGCCGGTTCCGGCTGAAAAGAGGCATAGTCTTTCGGGCGATCTGCACAGCCATTCTCGTCGCAAATTCTGATGGTGTCCGACTTAACTTGTTTTTCTTGATGTGTACACGCGACAAGGCCAAACGCTACGAATAATACAAATAGCGTTGACAAAAAAGGCTTTTTTGAATGCATGAGTATTTCCTTTTTCTTTTCATAAGTTTTGGTCTATTATCGCTCGAATTTTTTAGTTTGCTAGGCGCCATTAACTGAATGGCAATTTTTTGGAGTTTTTTGGATGAGCGTTAAATCAATTCGAGATTTATCATTACTGGTCTCTGTTTTTGCTTTTGCCGGCTGTGCGCAACAGCCTGGCTTGCAGACAGGTGGTAGTTCAAATTTAGTCTCTGGTTCTGCCGGCGGAGCGACCAGCGTCAATGCCAATAAGTCGTTAGAACGTTGCGCCAGCCCGTTGGGTACCTTGGCGGTTAGCGATGGGCGTTTTTCGGGAGCGTCAGGGGTAACCACAGTTGATCCGTTAATCCGCTTGGCGGTACAGCAATCCAATTGTTTTATTATCACCGGTATTGGCAATATGAGTACCAGTGCCATGTTGGATCGAATCACTGACCAACAAAGAAACTCCGGGGAATACCGCTCAGGTTCAAAACAACATAAAGGCCAGCGTGTTGCGGCTGACTATTTGCTCGACCCGCAGATTATCGTCGCTAATGAATCGACCGGCGGACAACAGGGTTCCATTGGAGCCGGATTAATCGGTGCCGGATTAGGCGCTGCCGGTTTGGGCGGTTTAGGCGCTATTGCCGGCGCGGTTTCGCATGCCGTGGAAACTAGAACCACCGATGTGGCACTGACACTGACCGATATTCGTTCGACCGTACAAATTGCCATTTCTCAAGGCAGTGCCACCGCTAACAATATGAGTACTTCGGGCGGCGGCGCGTTCGGCGGTTGGGGCGGACTTTTTGCCGGCGCGGCGGGCGGCAGCATAGGCATGTACAGCAGAACTCCGGAAGGCATAGCTACGGCGGCAGCCTTTTTTGACGCTTATAACAATATGGTCCAGTCGCTCAGAAACTATAAAGCGCAGGAAGTGCAAGGCGGTGGCGGCAGCGGTCAAGGTGGCGTTTTGCAAGTCAAGTAACAACCTGAGCGCATCGTCTGCAAACGATGCGCTACTCCTCGTGTCGGCGCGGTCATATCCGTAAATTCCCTGTATAATCGTGCCCGCACTCTTCCGGTTTATCCGGCTTCTGTTAAATTAATCCTTCTGTATAAAATCCATGGCACTACATTGCGGAATCGTTGGGCTGCCCAACGTCGGTAAATCAACTCTGTTCAACGCGCTTACTAAAGCCACCATTGCGGCTGAAAACTATCCTTTTTGCACGATAGACCCCAACGTGGGGGTGGTGGCGGTACCGGACCCGCGCATGGATAAACTGGCGGTCATCGTCAAACCCGAGCGCGTATTACCGACTACGATTGAGTTCGTCGACATCGCCGGTTTAGTGGCTGGCGCGTCTAAAGGAGAAGGTTTGGGCAACCAATTTCTCGGTAATATTCGCGAGACCGATGCCATTGTCCATGTCGTGCGCTGTTTTGATGACGACAATGTGATTCACGTTGCCGGCAAGGTCGATCCGATTAACGATATCGAAGTCATCAATACCGAATTGGCTCTGGCCGATATGTCTTCCGTCGAAAGAGCGTTGCAAAAAGCCGCAAAAGCGTCAAAGTCTGGCAATAAGGACGAACTGGCGAGAAAAGAAGTTCTGGAACGGGTGCTGGATCACCTCAATGCCGGTGAAGCCGTGCGTACTTTAGGTTTGACCGAAGAGGAAGCCAAGCTTATCAAGGAATTGTGCCTGATCACGATCAAGCCCACGCTGTATGTTGCGAATGTTCAAGACAACGGTTTTGAGAACAATCCGATGCTGGACAAAGTCAAAGCGTTTGCCGAAAAAGAAGGCTCAAAGGTCGTCGCTGTTTGCGCGGCTATAGAAGCCGAAATCGTGCAGCTCGATGAAGACGAAAAGAAAGAATTTCTCGAAGACTTGGGCCTGGAAGAGCCTGGCTTGAACAGAGTGGTGCGTGCCGGCTATGAGTTGTTGAATCTCTCGACTTATTTCACCGCAGGCGTCAAAGAAGTCAGAGCTTGGACTATTCCTGTCAACGCCACTGCGCCGCAAGCCGCGGGCGTCATTCACTCCGATTTCGAAAAAGGTTTCATCCGCGCCGAAGTGGTCTCGTATGCAGATTTTATAGCTTACAACGGCGAACAAGGTGCCAAAGATGCCGGTAAATGGCGGTTGGAAGGCAAAGAGTATAAAGTTCAGGATGGCGACGTGATGCACTTTCGTTTCAATGTTTGACAATAGAAAAGACGCGTCCTATAATGCGCGTCTTTTCAAAGCTGTTCCCAGTGGCGATATAGCTCAATCCGGTTAGAGCGCGGGATTCATAACCCCGAGGTTCCAGGTTCGATCCCCGGTATCGCCACCACTTAAATCAAGGACTTGCGTTAATTCGCTAGTCCTTTTTTTATGCCTGCGGGACACTGGTGGGACACTTCGAAATAAAAAGCCACAACAAACCGCAAAACAACAGGCCGAATTTTTATTGCATTCGCACCGACCTTGCACCAGCTAAATTCACCCAAAACCACCAAACGAAACCGTTTATCCGCACTTATGCCCTTTGGGTAATCCGCCGTTCAGCTTTGCATCGTCCATCTGGTTCGTAACAGTCTGAACTATGTCGGTTTGAAAATGCGCAAACAGATCGCTGCAGACCTCAAACGGATTTATCAATCGGCTACCGTGGCAGAGCTGAGCAACGCCCGGCTGAGTTCGAGGCGCAATGGAACGGCGATTATCCATCGATTGCCCCGATATGGCGGCGCAATTTGGAGTCACGTCATCCCGTTCCACCGGAGATACGCCGCATCATTTAAACACCAACTCCATCGAGTCGGTCAATATTAGCCAGAGGAAAGTCACTGTTGACGCCGGTTGAAAATTGACCAAGTAAACCGGTAAATTCCGGCTGAAGATTGACCAGGGTTATTAACCTGTCCTGTCCAGAAATTAGACAGGAACCTAAAGGGTGATAACCATGATCCTACCCCCATGAGTCAGAATAGTTGTCGCCTCAAATTTCGATTCCTTTTGAAATTTGAGATGAACCATGAGCCGTTCCAAAAAGCAGTATTCTGATGCATTCAAAGACCAAGCGTTGGCGAAAGTCTACAGCCGGGGCAACCGATCCATTCAAACGGTTGCCGATGAATGAAACCTGAGCATACATACCTTAAAAACCTGGATGAGCAACGTGGCACCGACGGATACCCCGAAACCCAAACCAGCCAAACGCCCCCAAGATTGGCGCCCGGAAGAACGCTTGCTGGCACTCCATGAAAGCCATGGCTTGACCGGTGAGGCGCTGAATGCCTGGTGTCGGCAACGCGGGCTATTTGCGCATCAACTCGTCCAGTGGCGAAGCGATTTTTGCGCTGCCGCTCGACCGCGTTCAGGTGGCGATGACAGTCTGATGCTGCGCGGCCTGAAAGCCGAGAATCAACGTCTGGAGCGCGAACTGAACCGTAAGGACAAAGCCCTGGCTGAAGCCGCTGCCTTGCTGATCCTGCAAATACCCACAGGGCACAAGAAAAGGTGCGGGCGCTGTTGGGTGGGCGCGGTCGAATGACCTCCCTTCCGCAGCGCCAGCAGCTGGTCGACTCAGTCGCCGAAGCCACGGCGGCCGGTGCTCGCCAGGACCAAGCCTGTGCCGTACTGGGCCTGAGCCCGCGCACCTTGCAACGTTGGCAGGCCGGGGAAACATTGACGGAAGACCGCCGGCCGCAACGGCACTATACGCCGTCGCATGCCTTGAGCGATGCGGAGCGGAGTCACCTCTTGGTCGTCGCGAATTCGGCTGAGTTTGCCGATCTGCCGCCCAGCCAGATTGTCCCGCGCCTGGCCGACCAAGGGATTTATCTGGCGTCCGAATTGACCTTCTACCGCATTCTGAAAGCCGCAAGGCAACTGAAGCACCGCCGTAGCGAGCGCCCCAGCCAGCCCCGTACCCAGCCCAAGGCGCTGACGGCCACCGCGCCGAATCAGCTCTATAGCGGGGATATCACCTATCTGCCGGCGGCGGTCAAAGGCCGGTTCTACTATCTCTACCTGTTCCTGGATATTTTCAGTCGGCAGGTCGTGGGTTGGCAGGTGTTCGAGGCAGAAAGCGGCCAATTGGCCAGCGAGCTGTTACGGGACATCTATCAGCGCGAAGACCTGCGGCCCCAACAGGTCGTCCTGCATTCGGATAATGGCGGCCCAATGAAAGGCGCCACGATGCTGGCCACCCTGCAACGGCTCGGCATCATGCCGTCCTTTAGCAGACCGGCGGTCAGCAACGACAACCCCTATTCGGAATCGTTGTTCAAAACCTTGAAATACCGTCCGCCATACCCGTTGCAACCGTTTGCCGACTTAACGTCCGCCCGGCACTGGGTGGCTGATCTCGTGCAGTGGTATTTATGACCTTCAGGTTACAACCACGAACACCGCCACAGCGCCATCGGCTTCGTGACCCCGGCGCAACGCCATGCCGGCTTGGACCAAGCGCTGCTTGCTCAACGCCAGGCGTTGTACGAACAAGCCAAGGCTCAAACCCCCCGGCGCTGGAGCCGACAGACCCGCCGCTGGAACCGCGTCCATACCGTGTATCTCAATCCCGATCGGGCCGATACGCAACACACGTCCAACACCACAATCCAGGAGGCCGCCAGCTAGGGCAATATAGCCGCATGAGTTTTTGCATTGAGGCGACAACTAGCTTGAAATTTTCCGAGCTCAACAACCTATCTCGGTGTCCGAAAAAAGTTGACCACTACAATACACAATAAATCCTAGACTGAAGGTGCAGTGATGGCGGATCATAAGTAAGCTGTACGCCATAGGTTACATGTTTTGCACGATACCCTGTCAATACTGACAGTTGTTGCGCGACCTAATCCTGAGTTGTAATTAACCCAAGAAACTGCCGGAGTCAAAATGTCAGGTGAAACAACAGGTGCCGTTCGTGTGTTATTGCGACTAGAGGGATTTTGCATGCTAGTTGCCGCCTGCATCGTTTACGCAAAACTCGATCTGGACTGGAGCACTTTTGCACTCTACTTCCTGGTGCCCGATATTTCTTTGCTCGGTTATTTCGCCGGCGCCAAGGTTGGCGCTGTTAGCTATAACACCGCGCACTCATACCTCGGTGCCTTTGCCAGTCTGGTGATCGGCTTTACGGTTCCGTCCCTGACACTTCAATGTGCCGGTTTAATCTGGTGTGCCCATATCGGTTTTGACCGGGCGCTGGGTTACGGCCTCAAATACCCGGCTGGATTCGGTTTTACCCATCTTGGCCGCATCGGGCGATTTGCTGCCAAACATTCGGAAGAGCAATAACCGGTTTGGGCTCTGAGATATAAAAATGACATTGGAGTTTATACAAGCAACGCCAGCCCATGCAGAAATTATAAGTTCGCTGGTCGTCCGGCTTACCCAGGAAATTTGTGAGCGCACGCATGCGCAGCATTTTGATATTGACTTGGCAGGTACGGTTCAGCGCTGTGCCGAGCTGTTATCGGCGGGGCACTATGCGGCTATTGTCGGCTGGTCGGATAATGTTCCCGTTGCCGTTTCGACCATCACCGAAACCTATGCCTTATATGCCGGCGGAAAGGTAGGCGTTATTCAAGAGTTTTACGTTATTCCAGAGTTTCGCCGTTCGGGTGTCGGCGCGCTGCTTATTGAGCAAGTCAAAAATCTTGGTCGGCAGCGCGGTTGGTCGTGTATGGAGTTATGCACACCGCCACTCCCGGAATTCGAGCGGACATTAAGTTTTTATCAGCAAAATGGTCTTATGCCGGTCGGCGGTCGGAAAATGAGACAGAATTTAGCTACCAATCACTAAACACGCATGCGCTTTGCGTTAGTTGCCATGGAGGAAGATTGATGAAATACAGTAGATGGATAGCCGTGATTTTCCTGTTAGTGCCGATTTCCGCGTTGGCTTTTTTCAAACCGGTTCGGGTACTGATCCCTGAAGCATTCGGCGTCCGTTGCAACGCACAAAACCTATGCATGGACGATTTTTCTCAGCTTGCGAAGGCGGAATCACTACTCCACGACTCGAAAATTTATCTTGCCAGGCAATGGGGCTTGTCTATCGGCGAGCCGAAGATCGTCTTTTGTAGCATGGAGCAATGCCGGTCAGCGTTCGGACTATCGAACAAGGCGGGATTCACCTTGGGCAGTTTCGCTATCGCCATCGCGCCGCGTGGCTGGCAGCCACACTACGTGGCGCATGAGCTCATCCATCATTGGCAAGCCGATCAATTCGGCAGCTTGGTGCTGCTAAGCGGTGAGCAGTGGCTGACCGAAGGCATGGCCTACGCGCTGAGCAACGATCCGCGTAGGGAATTGCATCAACCCTTTGAATCCTATCGTCAGCGCTTCAATGACTGGCATAAACTCCATGCCGATATTCCACTCAAGGAATCGCTGGGCGGGGCACTTTAAAAATGGCGTCGGGCTTATGTCATTCCCGATTTCCAATCCGTCCAAGCCGCAAACATCGGACATATCGTCGGTCTTGGTCCGCTTGAGACGCGTAACCAGCTTCTCGCTATGAACAATATTTGTGTCATCTTCGATTTGGACGGTACGTTGGTCGACAGCGAGGGACTGGGCAATCAAGCCTTTCTCGATCTGCTTCCGCAATTGCATGATTCACTGGAAACCTTGACCGAGCGCTATCGCGGCCAAAAACTAAGCTCGATTATGATTGATCTTGAAAACCGCCTTGGCCTAAAGCTGCAAGATTCGTTTGAACAGCAGTATCGCCAGCGTGTTGCGGAACTCTTCGCCCGTGATTTGCAACCCATGCCGGGTGTATTGGACATGCTCGCCACCCTGAACGCGTCAAAGTGCATAGCCTCCAGCGGACCGCTTGCGAAAATCCGTCAGGCCCTGGAAGTCAGCGGCCTTGCTGGATATTTTGCTGACAATTTATTCAGTTCGTATCAGATCGGTTCATGGAAACCCGATCCGGGTTTATTCCAATATGCCGCCCGTACGATGGGCTTTGTGCCTGGTCAGTGCGTGGTGATAGAAGATAGCGAAGTGGGGATAGCGGCTACCATAGCAGCAGGCATGACACCGCTTTACTATGTACAGACCGGCGTGACCAATTCGTATCAGGCCGCAGCTCATGTTGTATTCGATGACATGTCCCAACTGCCGCAACTGCTCGAGCAATTTGCGAATACAAGCCAGTTCAACCGTTAGCTATTCAGACTGCAGAGTCATTTATAGGCAACCGCCAAAATTATCTGAAAATTTCGCCCGAATCAAAGACAACAGGAAAAGAGTATGACCGCAAAAGAACATTATGATCGGCATCTTGCCGAGATTTATGCGTGGATGGTTGGAGACTTTGACGCCAGGCAAAAAGAATTTCAACAATTCTTGGCGGCAAACGACCTGTGTCCAAAAAGCAATTCAATCGCTTTAGACTTGGGAGCTGGACATGGTATACAAAGCGTGTCCTTGGCCAGAGCGGGATATACGGTAAAAGCAATCGATTTTAACCAACAGCTGTTATCCGAGTTGATCGACAATGCCCAGAGACTTTCCGTTATCGGCTTTAATGACGATATTCGGCAGGTGAAAGAATATGCTGATCCCAAACCTGAACTGATTGCTTGCTGCGGCGACACACTGACGCATCTTGAAAGCTTGGATGACATTAGACAATTGATTATCGATTGCTGCGAATCGTTAATTGAAAGCGGAAAATTGGTTTTATCTTTTCGAGATTATTCAACGGCACTCTCGGGCGATCAGCGCTTTATACCGGTAAAAAGTGACGACACCACAATACTGACCTGCTGCCTGGATTATGAGGCAGACCGGGTGCGGGTGACGGATTTGTTGCAGATTAAAACGGAAAACGGCTGGCAGCAAAAAGTGAGTTCCTACTATAAAGTCCGTGTCTCTCCAGACGATGTCGTGAAAATCCTTGCCGATTGTGGCTTAAGGGTGACGTTTAACGAAGTCGTCAACCGCATGACGACCATCATAGCGATTAAACCCTAACTTCGAGAGATGGCATGAGCAAATTTAAAGGCGGTTGCATGTGCGGCGCGGTTCAATACGCAGTGAAATCCGAGCCGCGTCTGTCTTTTTTATGCCAATGCCGGCAGTGTCAAAGAATCACCGGCACAGGCCATTCGGCCGAGTTTGTGGGATCGGCAAAAGACACAATGATTTCGGGAGCGCTGAAATTTTACGAACTGACTGCCGATAGCGGCAATACCGTTACTAGCGGCTTTTGTCCGACTTGCGGCGATACCGTGCGCTCACAGATTGCCCATAACCATGGCGCATTTTTGGGGCTGGGTTCCTCATTACCGGAAACCTTACGCGACAGCGTATTTTCGCTTGGCCTCACCGGGATGTTAATGACTTTGCTATTCCTGACGCTCAAACAATCCGAACCTTGGAAACATAGGATGCCACCTTTATGTCATCAATAGAATTCAGCCAATTCGGCGCCGCCGACGGCCAGCAGGTGATCTATTTCCACGGTACGCCGGGTTCGCCTGACGAATGTGAAATTTTTGACCTTTATGGCAAACAACATCAATTGAGCATCCTTTGTTATGACCGCTCGACCATTGCCCCTAGCTTGCAAGGCGACGCTTATTACCAATGCCTCGCCGATGAGATTGCCAAGAAAGTGGGCGATAACCCGGTCGATTTTATCGGCTTTTCGATAGGCGCTTTCATCGCCTTGCAAGTTTGCCGCACGATGAAGGGCAAAGTGCGCAGCCTGCATTTGGTTTCCGCCGCCGCGCCGCTGGATGCTGGCGACTTCATCGACGTGGCGGCGGGAAAAGCCGTTTTCCGGCTGGCTCAAAATCGTCCGTCGGCATTTCTGCGGCTGGCTCGGGTACAAGGATGGCTGGCGAGAAGGTTTCCCGGCCTGTTATTGCGGATGCTATTTGCCAGCGCGGCCGGCGAAGACCGTGCGTTTCTGGCCGACCCGGAGTTTCGGACCACGATGACGAAAATGCTCAAAACCTGTTTCAAGCGCGATTCGCTAGGCTATGCTCGCGATGTCATCGCCTACGTCCAGCCTTGGAAAGCAACGCTGGCCGAAATCGGCGTCGATACCCAGATCTGGCACGGCGCGGAAGACAACTGGTCGCCGCTTGCCATGGCCGAATTTTTGGTATCGGCGTTGCCCGGCTGTTCGAAAATCACTGTACTGGACGGGCTTTCCCATTATTCTTGTCTGTATCGAGCCGCGCCGGCGATCTGTAGGTCGATCCAGGCCGACATTTCCGCCCTATCTTTAAATGCTCATAAATCCATGAATACCTAAGAGACAAGGATGATAACCGTTCAAAAAGAGATACAAATTGAAGCAAGCCCAATGCTGGTTTTTAACGCCATTAGCGATCCAAACAAGATCGTTCAATATTATCCTGTCGACGCCGTTCGATCCGACAGTCGATGCGGTGGACAAATTATTTTTGAGGGAAAAGTGGATGGGCACGCTTTTACCGACTATGGCGTTATTGATGTTTTCGATCCTCCCCGCGAGTTTAGCTATAGCTATTGGAGCGATAACCACGGCACAGAGCGCCTTGCCCAACACCATATGACTATTCGGTATCTATTAAGCGATACCGAACAAGGAACCCGACTGATACTTGAGCATAAAAACTTACTGACAGAAGAACGCCGGAACCTGATGACTGGCGTCTGGGATTTTCTTCTGGCCCAGCTTAAGTCTTATGTGGAACAGACATAATTATTTATCCTGAAAACAATCCGATCAGTTCATGTACATCCCCAAACATTTCGACGAACCCAGAATCGAGGCCATGCGAGCCTTGATACGCAGTTATCCGCTAGCGACGCTGGTCACCTTGTCCGCCGACGGCCTCAACGCCAACCAAATTCCGTTACATTGGGCGGAGGAGGGCGATACGCCTTATGGCAGTTTGCGCGGCCACATCGCCCGCTCGAATCCGCTGTGGACCGACTTCGATCAGCAAGCCGAAG
This sequence comes from Methylomonas fluvii, assembly GCF_014850975.1. Lineage (GTDB taxonomy): Bacteria > Pseudomonadota > Gammaproteobacteria > Methylococcales > Methylomonadaceae > Methylomonas > Methylomonas fluvii. The sequence goes on from NZ_JACXST010000003.1 coordinate 301,228, forward strand.
TATTGGCGGTGTTTCAATCCGAAAATGCCTACATCTCGCCGTCCTGGTATGCGACCAAGCCGCAAACCGGCAAGGTGGTGCCCACCTGGAACTACGCCGCGGTGCATGTTTACGGCAAACTAAGGATCATCGACGACCCGGCCTGGATTCGTCGGCAATTGCAGGCCATGACGGATGAATTCGAAGCTGGTTTCCCCGAGCCCTGGTCGGTAGCGGACGCGCCGGCCGATTTTACCGAACGCTTGCTCACGCAGATTGTCGGTATCGAAATCAGCGTGACCCGGTTGCAAGGCAAGTGGAAAGTGAGTCAAAACCAGCCGCCGGAGAACCGCATCAGCGTGATCGAAGCGTTGCGCGAATCCGGTCAGGCGGCCATGGCAGACTTGGTTGTCGATGCGGTCAAGCCTTGAGTCCAACCCTGGATGTGCTTGTTCCGTAGGCTGGTTAATGTTGTGCCTTAAACTTATTTAGGAGAAGAGTTCTATGAAACATCACATCATTACCGTCATGATTTTAGCGCTGGCCGTAGCGTGTTATCTGGCTGGCTATTCCGGTATCGGTAACGCCGCTTTCATCGTTGGTGCAGGCTTCGAGACGTGGTTTTGGATTCGGCTCTTGATCAAACGTCCGTCTGCTTAAAGCAGCTCGCTGATTGACTGCCGGATAAGGCTGGAACGCCTTTTGCCGATTGCGAAACAGAGCCCCGATGCACCACTCAAACGAAACATTAAGCCAGGAACTGGTGGCGATGGCAAAAAACGATCTGTCGGTACGGGAGGCGTTGGTTGCCGATGGCTCGCTGGGCCGAGCTCTCTACCATCCGCGCATGGAAGCAATACATATCGGCAACGCCGCTCGCCTGGCGGACATCATCCAACAATACGGTTGGCCCGGAAACGCTCTTGTTGGCGAGGAGGGCGCATGGGTGGCCTGGTTGATTGCTCCACATGCCATCGGCAATCCGCCATTCATGCGGCATTGTCTGTCTTTGTTGAAGCAATCCACCGCCAACAACGACGTGATGCCTTGGCAGGCGGCGTTTCTGGAAGACCGTATTCGCATTTACGGTGGATTTGGCTATAGTCGAGCGCGAAGCAGTGAGGGCGGGCAAAGATGTCGAAGCGGACGGAAAAGGTGCTCGCCGACGCTGAAAATCTTGGAAACGGAGCGCCAGCGAAGTGAAGATTTTTAGTCCCCGATAGCCGTAGCGCCGGGCGGGTTTTCGCAGCGAAGCGGAGAAAACCTGCAAGGCATCGCGACACGGCGTCGAGTCATGCGAGAGCCGATGTTTCGACCCCTTGTTGGGTCGGAACGAGGTGACGCGGACGAATCGGGGCGCCGAAGGCATAAGCGGTCGCGTAATTTTTGCCGATTTTTTCCTGCTGGGAAGCTCGAAAAAATCTTTCGGCAAAAATAGCGACTCCCCGGAATTCAACAGGCCGAGCAAGACGATTTGGCTCATCTGTCCAGCCATGCGCGGCATATCATCGTCAGCAACAGCGGCCATTTCATCATGCAGGATCAGACCGATGCATTCGTCGCCGCGGTACACGAAGTTGTTTTAGATATGCCTCTGGTCAATTGAGCACGTTGAGTCAGGCGAGATGATTCGGCGCTTGTTACAGTAGCGTTCGATTGAGGAGGTATGAAAGTGGACGATAAAACGGCCAGCGCGGCCTATGCCATGCGCTTCGATAGGATTTTCGATTACATAGACAAACATCTGTTCGAGCCGATGTCAGTCAATGAACTGAGCAAACAGGCCAATTTTTCCCGATTTCACTTTCAACGGCAATTCTCCGCTTACACCGGGCTGAGCACGACGCGCTACATCCAGTTATTGCGTTTGCGTAAGGCTTCTTACCAACTGGTGTTTCAGGAGCAGCGCAGCATTACCGATATTGGCTTGGACGCCGGTTTCGGCAATGCGGAATCGTTTTCCCGCGCGTTCAAAAAATGCTTCGGACAAACGCCTACTCAATTTCGAAAGCACCCAGCATGGCAGCCTTGGAATGAGCGCATGCTACTACCCCAACGAATAAGGAGTCCCCAGATGAACGTCAACATCGTCGATTTTCAAGAAACCACAATAGCCGTCTTGGAGCACCGTGGCCCGCCCAGCCTAATCATGGAGTCGGTCAGAAGCTTTATAGACTGGCGCAAACAGAGCGGCTTGTCGCCAATCTCCAGCAGCCGCACGATTGGTATCGCCTATGACGACCCGGCTGTCACGCCCGCAGAGTCATTCCGGTTCGATGTATGCGGTGAGGTCAAGCAACCCGTGCCGGAAAACTCGCAAGGGGTGATTAACAAATTGATTCCGGGAGGACGTTGCGCCGTGGTGCGCCATATCGGTTCGACCGACCGGATTAGCGACAGTGTTTATTACCTCTACCGGGAGTGGCTGCCGGAAAGCGGTGAGGAGTTGCGGGAATTTCCGCTGTTTTTTCATTACATCAAACGGGTGCCTGAAACGCCCGAGCACGAACAGATTACGGATGTATATCTGCCTTTGGTGTAAACGAAAGCGGTCGAATAGTTGGTCCATGGTAAAACCCAGCCGCGCAGGGCGGATTAGCTTTAGCGGAATGCGCCGAAACGTTAATCACCAGCATGCGGCGCAATATGGCTACGCCTATTGACGCCCTAAGATTGCGCCTTACGGCCTTGCCATAAACCGCGAAGCAGGTATTGAGAGCCGTAACCCATGTTAGAATCACTATAAACCTAAGAGCAGTTGGGCCACGAAAAATCCCGTTTGTCTTTATGCCCGTTGGGTACAGCGCTTGTCGAGGGCGCACGGGATTTTCCATTACCCAGCGATGAATGTGTTATGGGCCGTTCATGCCTCGACACTGCTTAGCACGAACAGCCCACAACAAACGCTATAGAATAAATGTTTACCGGCTTACCGAGACTGCTCGGCGTTATACAACGAGACTAAGCGTCTAAAATCACAATAGAGGCAGCAGCATGATGACACTAAATATCGACGACGACACGGCTAGCCTGCTCCGCCAGTTGTCCGAGCAGGAACACGTCAGCCCCGCGCAACTGATCAAAAATCTTCTTAGTGATTATCTCGAAGACTTGGCTGATGCGGCTGCCGCCGATGCGGCGTTAGCAGAATTGACGAGCGGCAAGGAGGATACGATCAGCTTGGCGGAATGGGGGCAGCAACTCAATGCCTTGGAGCATTAGGCTCAAGACGGGCGCCGCCAAAGCCATCAACAAGCTGGACAAACCGGTCCGCGACAGAATCAAAACCTTTCTCGCTCAGTTAGCCGAACAAGATAATCCGCGCATTAACGGCAAAGCCTTGCAAGGCAAATTGTCCGCATATTGGCGCTATCGGGTTGGCGACTACCGTTTGATTTGCCAGATTCAAGACGACGAATTAATCGTTTTGGTCGTCGAATTGGGCCATCGAAAAGACATTTATCGGGACAAGTAGTAATCGCTAAAAATCTAGCCCCAACATCTTGCTTCGTGTAGCCAACCTTGTTGTTAAGTACCAATTTTGATACGCTACTTCAATGAATCCAATCCTTTCTGTTAGATTTTTTGCAACGGATGCCGGCAGTGAGCCCGTTAGAGAATGGTTGAAAGGATTGTCCGCACAAGACAGAAAAACGATAGGCGAAGATATTAAAACGGTGCAATTCGGCTAGCCTCTCGGTATGCCCTATTAGTCGATCATCTCGAAGGCGATATTTGGGAAGTCAGAATTAAGCTGGACAACCGGATAGCCCGCGTTCTGTTTGTCATCGATAAACAGACGATGATTTTGCTGCATGGCTTTATCAAGAAAAGTCAAAAAACACCGAAAGCGGAAATCGATTTGGCAAAACAAAGATTGAAAGCATTACGAGGTAAGCAATGAACACTAACCAAGAAGAAAATCCTCATATCGGTAGCAGCTTCGACGACTTCCTAAATGAGGAAGCCATCCTCGACGAAGTGACAGCGGTAGCGGCCAAGCGGGTCATCGCTTGGCAAATATCGGAAGGCATGTCGGCGCTAAAACTCAGTAAAACGGCTATGGCTAAGAAAATGCACACCAGCAGGGCTTCGCTTAATCGCCTGCTGGACGAAGAAGATACCAGTTTAACCTTGACCACTTTGGTAAGCGCCGCCGCCGCGCTCGGGAAAAAGGTAAAAATAGAGTTGGAATCTGTGTGAACTTGGCTGGATAAGGCCATAGTTGTAGGCCCAAAACCGGCCAAAATTCGTCAGACGAAACGAAAGTGCCTATGGCAAATTCCAGCCAAAATCAGGCGTAGGGTGTGGTGAGTTTACGAACCGCACCAATCGCGAACGATACCCTAAAGGGCACAAGTGCGCTTCCGCTGTTCAGCACATCCTACGGCCATATTGATGTTTCAAAGATTCATTAAATTAAAAGAAATGGTAACCATCGATCATACTCAAGCCCCCAGCCCTTGGAGCGTCGACCCGAAGCACGTGCCTTCAAGATCGAAGATCTACTCGCCGAAGTTCGCTTAGGACGGATACGCATTCCGTCTTTTCAAAGACCATTGAGCTGGGATCGGAAAGATGCAAGCAAGCTTGTTGACAGCTTATATCGTGGTTATCCGATTGGAACTCTATTGTTTTGGGAGACAGCTGCGGAACCGGGCGAGATGCGTTTCGGGTCGATCACCGTAACCGCCGGAGGGCGGACAGATGCTTTATGGGTGGTAGATGGTCAGCAGCGTATTGTCTCTATGGCGCGGATATTATTAGCTTCCGAAGCGGATAACGATGCTTTCGCACTTTACTTCGACTTGGATCGGATCGAATTTGTCCCTCCACCTTCGGCAGCGGCACAAAGCGGAGATGCTGCACGCTGGTTGCCCATGACGGAAGTGCTGGATTCGGAACGCCTGTTTCAATGGTTAATGGCAAAATCATCGATCAGTAAAGAACGACGAGACCGTGCTTTTCAATTGGGTAAACGCATTCGCGAGTACGATATTCCCGCCTATGTAGTACGAACAGACAGCGAAGAGATTCTCCGAGAAGTGTTTAGCCGTGTAAATTCCACGGGTAAAGGGCTGAAAGCACCCCAAGTATTCGATGCATTGCATGGTGCCAGAACCCATTCGCGCCCTGCGACGATCAAAGACATTGTTACGGAATTGGAGCCGCTCGGTTTTGGTCGCGTCGAAGAACAGACTCTTTATAAATTGTTAAGGGTTCTTCAAGGAGTCCCTGTCATTCAAGGTGGAAGTGATGGGCCTTTGCGTCTCTCATTGGGCGAAGCGGAGCAGGCCTATCGGCAAACGACAGAGGCCGCGAAACGGGTGATTCAGTTTCTCAAGGAAGAGAGCGGCATTCCTCACTATGAGTTGCTTCCTTACAAGCAACCGCTGGTTACGCTAGGAAAATTCTTTAGTCATCACCCGGCCGCCAATGCTCGCTCGCGCGACTTGCTGGTGCGCTGGCTCTGGCGTGGCGCATTGAACGGTTCACATCAGGGGGATACGGTTTCTACCCGAAAAGCGTTAGATCGTATTGATCCGGATAATGAAGCGCTGTCGGTCCAACGCATGTTGGATATGGTTAAGCAGAAACCCGACATTTATCCATCCGCGACAGAGCCGTTCAATTTTCGTTATTCCGCAAGCAAACTTCAGGCTCTTGCTCTGATAGCACTGGCTCCGCGCGATCTTGAGAGCGGAAAATTATTACATCTGGGGGAGAAAGCTGACAGGCTGTTTGATCAAGAGATACCTTTTCATCAAGTGCTTGCTTATAAAACTCCGACTCAAAACGGATTGTATCTTTCCGCTGCTAACAGACTGGCTCATCCCCATCGTAGCGGAGGGCTACGTCGTCTACTGCTAAATGTAGCCGACCCTGCTGTATTGGTTTCGCACGGAATTACCGATGTTGCTATGCAAGCTTTGCGTGATGGCGATGCAGCGCAATTTCTTATCTTACGCGCGGAACATCTACAGCGTCATTTTGAACGATTCTTCGAACAATACGCGCGTTGGGATGAGCCTGATCGCCCCCCCCTGGCCTCGCTGATAGTCTCGGACGAGGAGGAATAAATGGAATCGACCAATACCCTGCGAGTTTTGCTAAACGATACGCCCATTGGTACGCTGAACTTAAACCGCAATGATGGCGGCGAATTCAGGTTGCTGGAATCCTACAAACGGGCTTATCCACGCCCGGTGTTGGGTCAGCAATTTCTTGACGACCTGGAGCAGGTTCATACTAGCCGCTCCCGCGTTCCACCGTGGTTTTCGAATCTGTTGCCCGAGGGGCCGCTTCGAGATTTGGTAGCGAAACAAGCCGGCGTGGCTTCTACACGAGAGTTCTTCCTGCTACATCGTTTGGGTGAGGATTTACCTGGTGCGGTCCGCATTGTTGAGGATGACATTTTGATCGAACCTCAGGCCGAGCTCAACGCCCAGACGCTAGAACAGGAACCGGCTGGAGCCTGGCATTTTTCCTTGGCCGGGGTACAGCTCAAATTTTCTGCGCGCCGCAAAGATAGGGGGCTTACCATTCCGGTTAGCGGCCAAGGCGGCGACTGGATCGTCAAGCTTCCCGATTCCCGCTATCCCAAAGTGCCGGAAAACGAATATGCCACGATGCTGTGGGCGAAGGCGAGCGGGATTGACATACCCGAGTTGGAATTGATAAATCTAAGTGACATAAACGGGCTCCCCGCGGACGCCGGGACTTTCTCCGAACATTTCGCATTAGCTATTCGTCGCTTTGATCGACCGGTTACCGGCCGACGTGTTCACATGGAAGACTTTGCACAAATTCTAGGTTTGTATCCCGAAGAGAAATATCAGAAATATAACTATGAAACCCTAGCCAAGTTGATTTTGGCTCTCACGGGGGAAACGGGTCTGGAGAAATTCATTCGCCGCCTGATATTCATTCTTGTCTCCGGTAACGGCGATGCTCATCACAAAAACTGGAGTCTGCTCTATCCGGATGGTGTTAAGGCTGAGCTCTCGCCAGCCTACGATCTTCTATCGACAATTCAGTACATGCGAGATGACCAACTTGCCCTGAACTTAGCCAAATCGAAACGCTGGGAAGATGTTGGGATGGATTCTTTTCGTCGTATGGCGCGCAAAATAGGCTATGCAGAGCAAAGTATGGTTGAGGGCGTCCAAGCTTCGTTGGATGCGATCCTAACCGCATGGCAAAATTTAAACGGCGACTTGGGTTACGATTCTACACAGCGCAACACTATTGAGAGCCATTTTAGGAAAATCCTTCTCTATCGAAAAAATTAGGACCTTAGACTGGGTTGAATGCAATGAAACCCAGCATTGATGGCATTTTTTCTGGGTTTCGCTTTCGCTCTGCCCACGACTATGTCCCAAGCTTCAATGCCGTGGTCTAACCTGAATCCCAGCCCGACCATCAATCAAAACAGGCAGAATGAACATACACGTTTTCGAAAAACTCGGCGGCATCGCCATCATCGTGGGATCGCTATTGCTCAGCGCTTATGCGGTCTTGTTCCCGATCTTTCTGCCTTTAGGGACGAGAAGCTTCGATTATGTCGAGATGGTGCGCAACTCGGCTTGGGTGCCTTTAGCGCTGGTTGCCTTCGCTGGCGTGTTAGCGTTGCTGGTCGGATTCTATGCTGTTTATGCCAAGATGCGTAACACGGCCGGCGTGCAGGGCGCCGTCGGTTTTTTGTTCGTCGAGGCGGCTTATTTGCTGCAAGTCTGCAAGGTGACTTGGGAGCTGTTTCTTTATCCCGTCATCGCCCGCTATCCAGAAACCGCGTTCCTGCTACGCGACGCCATCATCAAAAACGATCCGGCGGTGTTGGCGTTTAGAATTTCGGCTTCCGCGACGATATTGATCGGCATCGTGCTGTTTTGCCTGGCTATCTACCGTTCGGCCATCTATCCCAAACCCGCGGCGGCATTGATCTTCATCGGCGCCGTGGTTTATGCGTTGGGGCCTATGATTTCGGTATACGTGTCTATCGTTGGGATTTTCACCTTTGCCGTGGGCTGTATGCTGCTCGGGGTTCGCTTGCTGCGCTGACTGCGCACGGCTTGCCGTTCAATCAAACCCCGCATCTTGATTGGCAAAACTGCTAGGGCGGTTGTGCCGCCGGTGCTAACCTGCCGCCATCATGGCTTGCAGGAGTTTTTACGATGAACGATATTAGCGACCCGGTTTACGCGCGTCTGCTCAAGGCGGCGCTGGAGTGTTTCCTTTCCGACGAATACCACAAGGTCACCACCCGCATGATCGCCGAGAAGGCCGAGGCCAACATTTCGATGATTCGCTACTACTTCGGCAACAAGGAAGGCCTTTACGAAGAAATGATACGCGAGACGCTCAAGCCCCTCTTGGATATGCTAGACAGCGATACGCTGTCCGAGGCCGGCGGTTTTGCCGAATATCTGCGCCTCTATTACGACACTATGCGCAAGCACCCCGAATTTCCCAAGCTCATCCTCAAGGTGCTGGCCCTCAACCACGGGCCGGGCCGGCGTTTCATCCTGCAATTGCTGGAGCGCGGCCGCAGCGGCGGCGCGCGGCGGCTGGAACAGCTGAAGGCAAGCGGTCAGGTCGATCGGGCGATCAATCCCGACGTGGCGCGCATGGCCTTCGTCAGTCTGGCTATGATGCCGATGCTGCTGAAAGACATCTTCGAGGAACAGATGGGCGGGCAGATGGATGAGGCCTTCCTCAACGAACTCGCAACGCTTAACGGCAAACTATTGGTGGCTGGCATGGCTGCGACGCAAGCGGGAGCGTGACATGACATTGCAAAAGAACGCCGGCGCGGTGCGCCGTTTTGCCAAGCTAGCGAGGTTCGGCGCCTGGCTGCAAAATTTGCCCAACAAAATCGTGCCGCCGCCGTTCCGTCTGATTCAGATCGGTTCGGCCTTTTGGCAATCGCGGGCGCTGTATGTCGCCGCGCGGCTGGACATCGCCGGCGCGCTGGCCGGCGGCGAAGCGAGCATCGAAACCCTGGCCGAACGCGTCGCCGCCGACGCCGATGCGCTTTACCGCTTGCTGCGCATGCTGGCAGCGATGGGCGTGTTCGAAGAAGTGGCCGACAGGCGCTTCAAAAACAATAAGCTTTCGTCCTGCCTGCGCCCGGACCATCCCAACAGCGTGCGGGCGATGGTGCTGATGCACAATTCGCCGGCAATCAGCCGGCCGTGGTTCGAACAACTGGAGCAGGGCGTGCGCAGCGGCGGCGTGCCGTTCGAATCGGTACACGGACAGGCGTTTTACGACTACAAGGCTGCGATCTGCTTAAAGCCGTGCCGAAGGCGCACAGCGGCAAGGACATCTATTTGTTGAGCGCGGTGCTGCACGGCTTCGACGACGACACCTGCGTCACCGTGCTGCGCAACGTCGCGCAAGCCAGTGCAGATAGCGGCGCTGCCATCGCCGTGATGGAGATGGTGATGCCGGATAGCCCGACCGACATCGCCACAGCCGCATTCGACATGCAGATGTTCGTCAATACCCGCGGAAGGGAGCGAACGCTGGCCGAATGGCGGCGGCTTTTCGATGCCAGCGGATTGGTACTTCAAGAGGTGGTGAGCTTGCGAACGTTCGGGAAAATATTGGTATTGCGAGCGGCTCACTGCGCCAGCCCGGTATGACTCCGGAATCCGTGTGGCGAGAGTTCGCTTACACTGGTATCCGGATCAATCCCGGCAGGCTGCGTCGTTTTACGACGGGACGGCGAACTGGATGTTCGGCTGGTTGCTGCGGATTTCACCGGTAAGGCTTGCCGATCAATCGCTTTGAACAAAGCGCAAAACGAGCGCAAATCACATTACCTGTACAAACACCCCAACCGTCATACTTGGCAGTGAAGACGATAACGGCGGCCCGGCAAATGCTGGACTCGCCCCGGAGCAACCGGGCCTTCTCGACGTCGAGAGCACAAAGCAGACGATGGGAATTTCAGTATCTGCTGGGCAACTGAGGTAATCGACGCAGGGAGGGAAAACCTGAGCCGCAGGCCAATCGTTTCTGCTTGATAGGGCTTGTTGCCTAAAGGCCCTTATTCCTGATTTTCTTCTTGGGTTTCGGTCGCCGTTGGCTCAGGAGCGTAGTCTTTGGAATCGACTTCAGTTTGTTCGCATTTACCCTTTAATAATTCTATAGCGCCCGGCCAGCAGGATGCTTCGACGTAAAATTTGGCATACCAAAGAAAGGCGACGCCAGAGCAGTCCTCATGGACAATCTTGGCTGCTACGCTGACATCGTCTTCATAAACTCTTTCCACTTTGCAAAAGTGAACGGGTTCGGACCAAGCGGTATTCGTTGTTAGAGATAAAAGGGCTAGGGCAGATATTTTTTTAAGAAATGTCATCTTTTTATCCAAAAATGCTAAAGAGTAGCTTCAATATTCGGCTTTACCATGTTCAAAGTCAAAACTTACATCTGGTTTTTTCCGCAAAATACCGAAAACTCAGGGAAGGGAGCTTCTAAAAACCAAAGGAAACGCTATGCTCCGAGAAAGCCAGAAGGTTAGAGACTTCCGGGAGACCCGGTGATAATTCAGCAGCGATGGCTTTTCGTCGCGACAAACAGGAAATACAAATGTATTCGTCAGATGATGAAATCGGCATTATCACTGCCTTTGTGGAGCAATTGGAAGAGCAGTCCATTCCACGCGCGTTGGCCGTTAAAAAAAGAGTGGAAGAGGGCGATACGCTGAACGAGATTGAAATCATGCATTTTGAACAAATGCTTTCAGAGGCCAGCACTATGATGCCGCTTCTAAAGCACCATCCTGAATATCAAAAATTGATCGCTGAATTAGCCAATTTGTACAACGAAATTTCTGAACGCGCTTTGAGTAACCAGTTAAACGGCAAAACCTAAAAAGCCGACGCTCTGAATATAGATAAGCTGTGATTTAGGCGCACAAAAAAGCCGGGCGTACCCGGCTTTATGGAACTGCAACGCTAAATGGCTGCTATTCGAAAGAAACTTCTTCCAGGCTGGCCAAGCAGCCTAGCCCTCTGGCAAATTCTTGCAATTCGCTCGCCATATGAAAATTAATGATGGAGTTCGTCTTTAGATCCACGACGGCGTATTCGACAATCGTATCGTTGTTCTGCAACCTCGGCTTGTACTTCAACAACTTCTTAGACTCCTTGGCTAGCTTACGATTTAGCCGAGTGGTTAGCGCGCGAATTGAAACCAATTTTTTCATATCCGATCTCCATACGTTAAAACGGAAATCGCAGTATAAGTGATTTTGACGGTTTTATGACAATCCCCAACAAAAAGCCTGAGACTCTGAGCACAATGTTTGGATTGTGCAGCGTTCACTATGGAATCAAACCAGGCGGAAAATTAACTGGCTAGCCTGAGCAAAGTCGATAATATAGCAACATGTTGTTTGTATGAAATCCGGCGGAACCGCTTCCGCATTAACCATGAGGGCAGCCATGTCTGAGCAAACCAACGCTTTTCAATCACTCTCTTCTGAAAGCGAGGCGCGCGAGCCTATAGAAATTTGGCTGACGACCGCCGACCAGCATGCTTTGCTACAACCACAGACCAGCCGGTTTGGTTTTAACCACGATCTCGGCGATTTGCCTGTGATAGCGGTCGACACCGGCGATGTTTATCAAACCGTGGAAGCTTTTGGCTTCTCCTTGACCGGCGGCAGCGCCATGCTGATTACCGCACTGCCCAGCGCCGAACGACAAGCTTTGTTGCAGGAGCTATTTTTGCCTGATGGTGACGGGATCGGCGTCAGTTGTTTGCGGCTTAGCATAGGCGCTTCCGATTTAAGCGAGCGGTGCTTTAGCCATGACGACATGCCTGATGGCCAGACCGACATGGAGCTAGCGCATTTTGATTTGAATGCCGGCGATATCGATGTTATCCCGCTGCTCCAAGATATTCTGGCGCTCAACCCAACTATTCGAATTATCGCCACCGCTTGGTCGGCACCGCGCTGGATGAAGACTAACCAGGCGTTTATCGGCGGCAAGCTTAAGCCCGAATGCTATGCCGTCTACGCGGCGTATTTGGTGAAATACCTGCAAGCAATGCGCGAACGCGGCATCGTGATCCACGCCATTACTCCGCAGAATGAGCCGTTGAATCAAAAAAACGAGCCGAGCATGGTGATGGAAGCGCCGGAGCAGGCCGAATTTATCAAACATCATCTGGGACCGGCCTTGCGCGAGGCGGGATTAGCCGATGTGGAAGTGTTTTGCTGGGACCACAATTGCGATGTCAAAGAATACCCATTGACGGTATTCGCCGACGCCGAGGCTCGGCAGTATCTCAGCGGCTCCGCTTGGCATCTGTACGGCGGCGATATTTCCGTGTTATCGGACGTGCATCAAGCTTACCCAGACATGAAACTGTATTTCACCGAACAATGGGTGGGCTCGGACGGTGAATTTGGCGGGGATTTAATGTGGCACGCCCGCCACGTGCTGATCGGCTCGTTGCGGCACTGGAGCAGGGCGGTGTTGGAATGGAATTTGGCCTCCGATCCGTTTTGCGGCCCACACACGCCGGGCGGTGAGGCCCGCTGCGTGGGCGCGTTGACGATAGACGGCAATCAGGTCACACGCAATGTTGCTTATTACGTGATTGCCCACGCGGCGAAGTTTGTCCGGCCCGGTTCCATGAGGATTGCTTCCGGCGCACAAAACGACTATTTGCCTAACGCGGCCTTCCTCACGCCTGAGGGCTCTGTGGTGTTGATCGTCCTAAACGAGACTGCCGAACCGCGTGCGTTTGGGATTCAATATCAAGGCAAAACCGTGGTCGTTGAGTTACCGGCTAGAGCGGTGGCTAGCCATGTTTGGGCAGCCTAACGGCGCATCATCCAAGCAGTATATCGACCCTACGGAATTGGCCTAGACGCAACGCTTCTGCTAAGGCCCCCGTAATCGAATCTGCCGTTACCGTCTGCGTAGTGCTGTCCCTGCCGAATAACTGGTATTGAATCGGTTTGGCGGCATCCTGACCAAAGGTATCGCGGCGCTGAGGATTGAGGTATACCAGCAAGGTCGAGCCAAACAGCGTAAAAGTTGCGCTATCGGCAGGCAAGGTTTTAGGTTCGGCAAACGGCGTGGCAATTTGTGCTTCGGCGGTAAAAAACGCGGCGGCCAACAACGGTGTCGGTTTAAACGCCAAGATGCCGGTTTCCCATGTAAACGGCGCCGGCCCCAGGAACAGATACGTCCACAAGTGCAAAAATTCCACGGTTGCGCCGGATAAACGGGCCACGCAGCCGCGGCCGTGTTGCCGGGCATCAACCGTAAAGCCGCTGCTGACCAGAAAGCTGGAGGCTTCAATGGGATTGCGTTTGTATGTGCCCGGATCGTGAAACGGTAGCAAGAGCGTTTCGATGTTGGCGTAAAACGCATCAATCAATCCAGCCCGCACCATCTCCAGTACAAACTTGTAATGCATGTGTAAAAAAATCGAGCCGTTCTCTAGCCAACCGTAGTTAAAAACCCCGATGCGCCCCAAATCCAGCGCCTTGTCACCCAAGAGTTCGTTGACGCGGTACATACCCAATTTGCTGTCGAACAGCTCGGAGTTTTGCACAGCTTGGTAAAGCGTTTGAGCCTGTGTTGGATCGGCGATCCGTAAGGCATGCACAAAACCTTCCAGAAATAAAGTCAGCGGCTTCTGTTGAAAACGCGTAACGGCAATGCCCCCAGTGTCCAGTTCCTGATAGTGTTCAACCTCGTAAGCAAAATAGGTGACTATGCTCTGAGGTGTGCAGGCTTTGTCGATGGCGGCGTCCAGGTAATGGGTTACCAAGCTCAGGAAGGCTTGGATGTCAGTCAGCGCCAGAGCTTGTTCGGCACCGGCAAAGCCCATGAATACCTGTTCACGATACGCTTCTTTCAGCGTGCCGCTTGCCTGCCAGAACAGTTCCGGCGTCAAGTCAGTGCGGGTTAACACCTTATGCAACGCCGTCACAAAGTCGGCCAATTCGACGGGTACGGCACAGGCTCCCTCTAATTGGTTCAGCGCGCTGAGGGTAAAATCCACTAGGCGCTTCAACTCGATGGTTTCGTTGACCGACGAACCCAAAATGCCGGGTAAGCCATTTAGCGCATCGCACCAGCCGGGCCTATCCGCTTCCATCTCGATACCCACGCCGGCGGGATCGAGCGTCGCCAGCTTGTTGGCGACCAGCGTCAGTATCTTGCCCAATAGCGTGGTGTAAACGATGTCGCCGTGGCCGGCTTGCGAACGCACTTGATAGCGGCGCTGCTCTCGCGCATCGATCAATGCCTTTTTCTCTGGGCAATAGTGCACGGCGTTGTATTGGCGCACACCGTTTGCCGTAACCACATACTTTTGCGCGCGCGGCGCCACCTTATGGGTAGGATCGAAAAAGCTGTAGGTCTTGTCCTGAAATAAACCCGTCAATCGGTCCGGAAAAATCGCCGCATAACTGATTAATAAATCCACCAGATAGGTCCAATGATCCGACCAATAACCGCGGTCGAATTCGGCATCTTCCACTTCTTGGGCTTGGGCCAAAATGGCAGTCAGTATGCTTTCCGCATCGTCGGCGGTGCCCAGAATTTCTATCAGTTCCGCATACTTGAATTCTTTGTGCAGCAAGGGTTCCAACGCCGGAAAACGTCCGTAAAACGGCGCGAAATTCGCCGCTGCATCCACGGCAAACCGCGAGTTGCGCAAAGCACAAGGGTTATAGCCATCCGGCTGAATCAAGTTGAAAAAATAGCGAATATTCTTGGCATCCAAGGCCGGATCGAAGAACAAATCCATGCGCCGATTTTGCAACACATCGCGAAAGTCGCCGTTGCCTTCGGAGTAGGGCGTGTCCTGCAATAAAAAGTCGTTGTAATCGCGCTCCAGATCACCGTGTTTACGGCCAAATAAATACAAATGCGCGCCGCCCGGCACCGGCATGGAAAAGCCGCCGCGCAAGCCGTTGTCCAGATAACATTGCCGGGCGTGAGCATCGAATAGCGGCTGGGCGGTGGCTGTAAAAGCCTTTTGGCTGATGTCGTTCACCAAGCGGCGATTGGCTTCGCGTTTGGCCTCGAAATAGCCTGGTTGCTGAGCTTCAATCAGAAATTGATCGAAAATCTCGCGGGAGCCAGCGTGACCGTAAACGCCGTAAAACACCCGACTTTCGCCGGGTTGCAGTGATAGCGTCAAATGCTGAAGCGCGGCGGGTGTTTGATTGCCGCAGACTTGTTCGGCAAAGTCCAAAGGCTGGTCTGAAAAAAACCGCTCCGCTTGCGAAAAGTCGCCGGCCAAACCAAAAATCCGCTCAGGATCCTCAATGGCCTGATTGAGCTGCCCATCCAAAACGCCTACAAAGAAATTGCCAGCAACCACTTCTTCCACTTGCGGGCTGTCGGTGGGCCAGACTTTCAGGCGGTAAAACGGCCGATTTTCCGCCACACCCTCTACCCGCATAAAAGCCTCGGAGGTGCGGCTCATGAATTTGAGTATCCATTGATTCATCGCATACGGCAGCACTTGCGGCAAGCCATCGACAATCTCGAGGTGTAGGGCTTTATCCGTGGTGTTGGCAATCTCTACCCGCCGCAGTAACCCGGCAACTGGCGCTTCGGCTAGCGTAAACAAGTCGGCGCGCAAGCGTAAACCCAGTGGGGGATTGACTTCCTCCACGCCCACCTCGTGTGGTGTCACGTAAAGTCGTTGGGTAACGTCCGATCCAGCACCGCGCTGAAACGGTTCGTAATTCAGAGTTTGCTGACCATCGCCAACTTTAAGAAAAGTGCGAAACCCGCGCGACGGCGTCAGTTGATACGCTTTATCAGCCGGGAAAAACTCTAAAAACGCGCCGTCCTTGTTCCGCACCCCGAAACTGGCGATGGCCTGGCCGCGATTGACATAAAACACCCAGGCCGGACGCCCGTGCATCCCTGCAATCCCCGGCAGAAAGCTGGCGAAGGGGGCGCAGTCGTTATACTGTTCGATAACAAAGCATTGGTCACCGGCGAAGAAATAGCGGGGCTGATTCATGGGGATACCGTTGTTTTCGGGATTGAAAGTACTACAACTCTAGCAAGCGTTTTGCTAAGTGCCAGCATGGTTCCTACGCCGTGACAGCTCACTTTAAAAAAGAAGGCTGCTGTGTGCAGTGTGCAGACTGCATGGATTAACAACCGGCAGAGCGCTTTAAAAATTAAACTGCGTCATATGCCGCAAACCGATTCGGTCAAATCATCGCCTAAGCTGTCTTTTCTTCGCTCATGTATCAAGGAAAATCGCTGAGTCCCAGTTAACACCGCGGAAAGAAACACCTGTAAGTCTTTGAAATAAAATAATAAGCCAGCAAGTGACGCACTGGGGTAGTGCAAAATCCTAATATTCGGCCCTAAATTTGCCTTATTTATAGGTTTTTATAAGAAATCGCGCGTCTGAATTAGCCCTTACCCCGATTGTGGCAACCTCCATGAGCACACAACACAATGTCCGACCCTGTTTATTTTGGATTGCATTTACGTTTATGTTACGCGGTGTAGCACATAGATCATGATAGCCACAATAATGCCTGACGAAGCATTGACCAAACTCTACCAAGAGCATCATTCCTGGCTGCTCGGTTGGCTAAACCGCCGCGTCCAATGCCGGTTGCAGGCCGAAGATCACGCGCACGATACCTTCATGCGCGTCCTCACCGTACAGGATATGCAAGCCATTCGCGAGCCGCGCGCCTATCTGATGACGATTGCCAAAGGCTTGTTGATCAATCAGTGGCGCCGCTCCGCTATCGAACAAGCCTACTGGGATTCCGTGGCGGCGTACCCGGAGCCATTGGCGCCATCGCCGGAAGAGCACGCCATCATCCTCTCCACCCTGCAGGAAATCGATGCCTTGCTGGACGAACTACCTGCCAAAGTCCGTAGCGCATTTCTGCTGTCGCAACTGGATGGCTTAACTTATGTACAGATAGCTCAACGCTTGGGGGTTTCCGATAGGATGGTGAAAAAATACATGGCCCAAGCGATGTTGCATTGCCTCACCGCCACCTTATAAAAAACCATGGCTAAACGACATCATCCGGACATTCACCCCCGCATCCTGGCAGAGGCGGCGGAATGGTTTGCGGTATTGGGATCAGGCGCTACCAGTCAAACTGAGCAGCAACAATGGCAGGCCTGGCTGGCGTCACATCCCGCGCATCGGGCGGCTTGGTCTCGGGTGGAGTTTTTTACCCATAAATTCGATGGCTTGCCCACGCAAACCGCAGCGGCAGCGTTAGGCTCGCCGGATATGCAGCGCCGTCAGGCCCTTAAAAACTTGGCGGTTTTGGCTGTGGTAGGCTTCTCCGGCTTTGAGTTGTGGCGGTCCGATTATCTGAGCGGGTGGCGCGCCGATTACCGAACCGGCATAGGCGCCACCCGCAGCCTTAGCTTGGCGGATGGCAGCCACGTCGAGATGGATGCGGCCAGCGCTATCGACGTTGATTTTTCAACTGACTTGCGCAGAATCCGCCTACTAAGCGGCGAAATTTATATTGAAACCGCGCCGGACAGCAACGGCCGGTATCGCCCCTTCGTGGTAGATAGTGCGGAAGGCCGGGTTAGGGCAATTGGTACCCGCTTCAGCGTTCGCCAACAGCATGAACAAAGCCACACCAGTGTCTACGCCGGTGCCGTGGAAATCACCCCAAGCGGCCTCGGCGCCAGTCGCCAGACCTTAAGCGCCGGACAGCAAGCCCACTTCAGCGCCCAAGCCATTGCCCCCATTCAAGCGACCGAACTCAATCAACCCGCCTGGACCCAAGGCTTTTTGTTGGCGGACAACCAACCGTTAAGCGAATTTGTGGTGCAACTCAATCGCTATCGCCATGGCTACATCACCTGTGCGCCGGAGATTGCCGAACTACGCATCGTCGGTGCCTACCCCATTCACGACACCGACCGAATTCTGGCCGAGCTGGAAAAAACCTTGCCGGTCAAAGTCTCGCAAGTGTCGCCGTTGTGGGTGAGGATTGAGCGGCGTTGAGTTTTGCACTGGCGGCCCATGGCAGGCTCAGATAACCTGCAAGCCCAAAAGCTGTTGGAATGGCAGAAAATCCTTATCCGAATGCAACAATGGCATCTGCTTTTCAATGCAGAAAGTCGCAATCAGGGTGTCGATGGTCTTGCGAATGGTGATACCTTGCTTGCGTAGACTTCTAAAGTTTTCCGCACTCTTTAAACTTATCTCCCTACCGAGCATGGTGTGCATGGGCAAAGTACATAAAATCGCTTTTGCGGTTTGGTAATCCTGATCGTTACGAAAACCCTGCAACACTTCCACCAAAATCAAATCACCAGTGCAGACAGGCTTTACACCTAGCAAACCGTCCAGTTTTTGGGTAGCGATGGTTTCCGTGCCGTTGAAATAATCGATCCAAACACTGGAATCGACCAAAATCACCGCTCAGCCCGCATTTGATCTAAATCGCCTTCCCATTTTAATTGACCCTTCATTTTTTTGATGGCTTCCTGCTGCTTTAGCATCAATAAAGTTTTTAAGCCCTGTTCGACCGCTTCGCGCTTGGTTTTAATGCCTGTCACGCTTAAAACATCGGCCATTAGCGCTTCATCAATCATGATATTGGTCCGCATCGGAATCTCCGTGTGTATGATTTTTGAAAATCATACATCACAACTAACGATTTGTCTCCGCCCATAATATTTACCAGGCAAACCGCGCATATGCACAATCATGCACGGAGAAGCCTGTAAAAAGCATGAATTCGTAACTGTTTGATTATTAACAACATAAAAAAATAATTGCAAATAATCGAAAAAAATTCACTTTTGCGGTTCCCTTTTTTCCGTTTCGATTGGCAAGTGAATTGAAACCTAAACAAACCAAGGGAGTGACCCCATGTCCAAGCGAAAACCCAAGCACCCCATCGACAAAACCAGCAGCAGCGTGCAACAGGCCATGACCGGTTTGGTACTGGCAACCTCGCTGGCGGCGATGCCCGCGCTTGCCGCCGAAACCGCCGGTGCCGAGCGCAGCTATCACATCAGCCGTAGCACCTTGAGCCATGCGCTAAGCCAGTTTGCCGGCAACGCCGGGATTATGCTTTCGGCGGATGCCCGATTGACCGACGGCAAAACCAGCCAGGGGCTGGACGGCGAATTTACCGTAGAGCAAGGTTTACAAAAGTTGTTGGCGGGGACTGGCTTGACCTACACGTTTACGGCTGGTGATGCGGTGGCGATTAAAGTGGCGGAAGCATCTGCTGACGTATCGACATTGCCGGCGGTGAGGGTGGAGGGAAAGGCCGTTTATGATGCGAATGATCCGTATAACGAAGACTATGCCGTAGGCAACGCCACTACTTCCACCAAAACCGATGCGCCTATTATGGATACTCCTAGCTCACTACAAGTTATCCCGCAGCAAATTTTAAAAGATCAACAAGCAGTGATTTTAGAAGATGCCACCAAGAATGTCAGTGGTGTACAACGGGTATGGAACGGAGAAGGATTTGGGCAGGATTTTGTCATTCGCGGTTTTGGGACGCGCAATGCAAGATTTCGCAACGGACAACGGATTGCCAGTTTCAATACGGACATGGCTAATGTCGAGCAGGTCGAGGTGCTAAAAGGCTCCGCGGCGATGCTTTACGGGCGAGTTGAGCCGGGCGGCATGGTAAACGTCGTAACCAAAAAGCCGCAGGAGGAAGCGCATTATTCATTGCAACAGCAGTTCGGTTCTTATGATTTTTACCGGACGGTGGCCGAGGCGACAGGGCCGCTGCTCGATGACAAGTCGCTAACCTACCGCATGGATTTTGCTTACACGGACCGCAATTCGTTTCGTGATTTCGTCAGTCAAAATCAGGTCTTTGTGGCTCCCGCCCTACATTGGCAAGCCAATGATAGGACAGAGTTTAATTTGAGCCTTGAGTATATGAACCGAAACCTCCCTCAAGACACTGGGATTCCGGCGATTGGTAATCGAGTGGCCGACGTACCCTTCAACACCAATTACGGGCAGCCGGGTACTCAATTCAATGAAGATCCTAGTGACAGTACGCTTCTGGATGTCAACTGGTCACACGCATTTAATGATAACTGGAAGTTTCAGAACGGCTTTACCGGTAATTGGACAAATAATCACTTTAAGACCATCCTGGTCGCCGTTTTTCAACCGTTATTGGAAGAAGGCGCCAATCCCAAACAGGTCAGACGGGGCTCGCAGTTTGTGGATGATTCAGCGGAAACCTACACAACCTATTTTAATTTAAACGGAAAATTCAACACTGGCGAAGTTCAGCACAATGTTCTGCTTGGCGGGGATTATTATTCAACCGAACAAAGATCTGGAGGCTATTTTGGTTTCAGCGCGGCCAACGCCCCTGCCGATAGCCCGTTTCACTTGGATGGTGATTTTGCCGGTGGAAATCTGGCATTTTCTCGGGTAAATCTGAACAACCCGGTTTACCCAAACCTTGATTTCGGCTTTTTCGAATCTCAACGCATCAATCGGCCTAATAATTTTTTCATCAACCAGACATCGTGGTATGGCTTGTACTTCCAAGACCATATTTCGATGTTCGATGAAAAATTACAGATACTGGGCGGCGGCCGATACGATTGGGCGCATTTAGCCTCTGGCTTCTCCAATTCGGCCACGAATGCCACGGATATCAACGGCAACTGGAATGGAAATGTGCCTGGTTTAGACAAAATTGAGCTACAAAAGCAAAGCGAAGGTTTTTTCAGCCCCCGCGTGGGTTTGTTGTATCGGCCGTGGTCGTGGCTTTCCTTTTACGGTAATTGGGTCGAAGGATTTGGAACCAACAATGGACGATCAGCCACGGGCCAGCCATTAAATCCCGAAACTTCCGAACAATTTGAGGCGGGATTTAAATCCGAATGGTTCGACGGCAACTTAACCACCAATCTGGCTTATTTTCATATCGATAAAAAGAATGTCATGACACTGATAGGCGACAATGGCCTATCCGACACGATAGGCGCGCAGCGCAGCCAAGGGATAGAAATTGACGTTGCCGGGCAGATTACCGATGGTCTCAGCCTGATTACAACCTACGCATTCACCGATGCTCGCATTATTGGTGATGGCGATGCGACCGGGAACAATGAAGGCAACAGGATGCCGAATGTCGCCGAGCAATCCGGA
This sequence comes from Methylomonas fluvii, assembly GCF_014850975.1. Classification (GTDB taxonomy): domain Bacteria; phylum Pseudomonadota; class Gammaproteobacteria; order Methylococcales; family Methylomonadaceae; genus Methylomonas; species Methylomonas fluvii. The sequence continues at coordinate 322,363 of NZ_JACXST010000003.1, forward strand.
AGCGCATGGTTAAAATATGCCTTTCAGCAGAGTGCTTTAAAGGGCTTGAACATGGGTGTTGGCGCTTACATAGCCGGCAAACGTGAAGGAGACATCGCCAATAGCTATCAATTGCCCGGTTACGTAAGAGTCGATACCTTTGCGGGTTATGCGATGAACCTTGGCAAAACCAGGCTAACGACTCAACTCAACGTCAATAACATTTTCGATAAACGTTATTTCTTTACCGGGGCACCTTATTCCGCCTACCGTGCCTGGAATATACCTGGCGAACCGTTGATGGTAATGGGGTCTATCAAGTTGGAGTATTAGGGCCGGTTGGGGTGAGGCACGAACCCCAACATGATGGCTTATTCCAACATTGATGGCCTAAAAATCATCAATCACTTTATTGTTGCGTTGCCGCTGGTTTGCGGGTGGTTTTATGGTGGTCGTGTTGGGGTGCGTGCCTCACCCCAACCTTCGATAAACTCAGGGCGAACGGTATTAATGGCGGATTAGCGCAGATTGGCATGCTCAGGTTTGGACTGCGTTACACAAAGCTGCGCCTAGCCAGCCGGCTAATTGCTTAGTCTCTCGTCTTCGATTTTGCTATGCGGGTGGTGGCGGGATAAAAAAAACGCCCCTGCCAACAAACTTGGTAGAGGCGGCGCGACAATCGCTAGATGGTTAACTATTGTAATCTTAGAAACCTATTGGATAAGACTCGTCTCCAACTTACCCGCAGCCTCGGGCTGCTCCAGCCAACCGCCGCCCAAAGCCTTGTAAACCGCAGTCAACGCGGTAGCGGTGGCGGTTTCGCTTTGCGCCAACTGGCTTTGATCCTGCAACAACCTTAATTCGCTATCCAGCACGGTCAGAAAATCCGCGATGCCTTCCTGATAACGCAGATGCGCCAGTTCCGCGGCTTTTTCGCTGGCCTTCGCTGCAGCCTGTAACGAACTGCGGCGGGCACGCTCCTGGCGATAGTTGACCAGGGCATTTTCGGTTTCTTCCAAAGCATTTAGTACGGTTTGTTCATACTGCGCCAAGCTGGCTTCGGCACGGGCATCGGCGGCTTTGATGCGGGCGTAGACCCGGCCTAAGTCAAACGCTGCCCAGCTGATTTTTGGCCCGACTGAATAGGATTCCGATCCCGGTGCGACGATGCCGGATAGGGTACTCGCCTCCAGCGACAGGCTGCCGACGAACGTCACGCGCGGGAATAAGTCGGCGGTGGCTACGCCGATGCGGGCGGTCGCGGCGGCCAAGCTGCGTTCGGCGATGCGGATATCCGGCCGCCGGCGCAAGAGTTGTTCCGGGTTGCCGATTTGGATACTGTCCGGGGCTTTGGGTAACGGTGCGGACTGCACCAAGCTACTGGTCAGCGTGTCCGGCATTTGCCCGGTCAAGACGCTGAGCCTATGGATGGCTTGGGCGATGGCGCTTTCCAGACGCGGAATGGTGGCTTTGGTGCTTTCCAGTTGGGCCAGCGCTCGGGATGTGTCCAGCTCGGTGCCACGGCCGTTTTCCAGTTTGACTTGGGTCAGCGCCAGGGTTTGGGCCTGGTTGTCGGCATTTTTGCGGGCGACCGCCAACTGGTTTTGCAGACCGCGCAATTCAAAATAATTCCGGGCCGCTTCGGCAATCAGACTGACGCCGATGTCGCGCAGGCTGGCTTCTTGCGCTTCGACTTCGTCATTGCTGGCCTCGACGTTGCGTCGCACCCGGCCGAAGAAATCGATTTCCCAGGAAGCATCGAAACCGGTGTTGTACAGCTTCAATTCGCGTGGAAAAACGCCGGTGCGGTTATTGAATGAGCCGGTACTGCGTTTTTGCTCAGTGTAATTGGCGTGTGAAGTGACGGTCGGTAACAGGTTCAGGCCGGTTTCCAGATACAAAGCGCGCGCTTCCGCCAGATTGGCACGGGCGATTTTTAGCTCGTAGTTATGGCTGATGGTGTTGTCGATCAACGCGCTCAATTGGGGATCGTCGAACAGCTGCCACCACCGCTCTTCGATGCCGCGATCAGAAAATTCGGCGGCTTGGGCGTTGGCAAAACTGGCGGGTAAATCCGCAGTGGCGGGCAATTCATAATCCGGGCCAACCGCGCAACCGCCGAGCAGCAGGCCGATCAGGCCGGCAGCACTCAGGGCCTGATGCCGGAGTTTGGAGGGGCGCAGACTCATTTGTGGGCCTCAATTGCAGGTTGATGACTGGTTAAATCGGTGGCAGCGGGCCGCAGGCGTTGGGCGATGGCTTGTACCACCACATAAAACACCGGCGTCAGTAACAAGCCGAACACCGTCACGCCGATCATGCCGCTGAACACCGCCGTGCCCAGCAGACGCCGGGATTCGGCGCCGGCACCTTGGGCAATCACCAAAGGAAATACGCCCATGATGAAGGCAAATGAGGTCATCAGAATGGGCCGTAAGCGGATGCGAGAGGCTTCAACGGCGGCTTCGAACCGGTTCAGGCCGCTTTCTTGCCGTTGTTTGGCAAATTCGACGATCAAAATCGCGTTCTTACTCGCCAGCCCCACGAGTACGATGAAGCCGATTTGCGTGAAGATATTGTTGTCCATATGGCTCAACCAAACCCCTGTCATCGACGACAAAATACACATGGGTACAATCAAAATCACCGCAAACGGCAACGACCAGCTTTCGTATTGCGCGGCCAGGGCCAGGAACACGAAGATCACGCTGAGCGGAAACACCAGCATCGCCACGTTGCCGGCCAAGACCTGCTGCAAGCTCAGTTCGGTCCATTCGAAATCAAAGCCCGGCGGCAATTCGGCGGACAGCAATTTACTCATGGTGTCGATGGCTTGGCCGGAGCTGATGCCGGGCAGGGTGCCGCCGTTGATTTCCGCGGCCGGATACATGTTGTAACGGGTGATTTTGTCCGGACCGGCGATTTCTTTCACCTCGCTGACCGCACCCAAGGGCACCATGCCGCCTTGGCGGTTTTTGGTTTTTAGTTGGTCAATATCGCCCGGCAACATCCTGAATGGGGCATCGGACTGCGCAGTGACTTGATAGGTGCGGCCAAAGGCGTTGAAGTCGTTGACGTACAAGGAGCCGAGATATATTTGCAAGGTGTCGAACACGTCTTTCAACGGTACGTCCATCGCTTTGACCCGGGTTCTGTCCACGTCCACAAACAATTGCGGCACGCCGGACCTAAACGTGCTGAACAAACCCACCAAGCCGGGCTGTTGATTGCCCTGTCCCAGCATTTCATTGGTGACGCGCTGCAATTCGTCCACGCCGGCGTTGTTTCTATCTTCAATTTGCAGTTTAAAACCGCCGACCGAACTCATGCCGCGAATCGGCGGTGGCGCGAATACGGCGATGCGGGCGTTGGGAATTACGCTCAGGCGCTGCGTAAGGCTTTTGACGATCTCGTCGGCATGCAATTCGGGGTGACCGGCCCGGTCGGTAAATTCGCCTAAGCGGGCAAACATGGTGGCCACATTGGACTGATTCGCCCCGCTTAACACCGACCAACCCGCGTAGGCGTTAACGTGTTGTACGCCTTGGGTATCCAGAATGATCTTGCTGGCTTGCTGCACCACGTCCTGGGTGCGGGCCAGGGACGCGGCGTCGGGCAATTGCGCGTACAACACCAGATAGCCTTGGTCTTGCTGCGGAATAAAACCGGTCGGTACTTTCTCAAATGCCAGGAAATTCAAGCCGTTCAGGCCGACATACAGCACCAGAACGACAGCGGTCACGCGAATCAACCGGCCGACCAATCGCGAATAGCCCAGGCTGAAACGCTCGAAAAAGCGGTTAAATGCACCGAAAAACCAGCCGAACAGCTTGTCGAATACTTTGGTGAAAGCGTCTTTGTCTTCGTGAGCGCGGTCCAGCAGCAAGGCGCACAAGGCCGGACTCAGTGTCAACGAGTTAAACGCCGAAATCACGGTGGATACTGCAATGGTCAAGGCAAACTGTTTGTAAAATGCGCCCGATACGCCGGTGATAAAAGCCGTGGGCACGAATACCGCCACCAACACCAACGCCGTGGCGACCACCGGTCCCACCACTTCGGACATGGCCAGGCGGGTGGCATCCCGAGCATGAAGACCTTCGGCGATATGCCGTTCGACGTTTTCCACCACCACGATGGCGTCGTCCACCACGATGCCGATAGCCAGCACCAAGCCGAATAGCGACAGGGTGTTTAAGGAAATCCCCAAGGCCGACATTACCGCAAAGGTGCCGATCAAGGACACCGGCACCGCCAGCAACGGAATCACCGCCGCCCGCCAGTTTTGCAGGAACACGATCACCACCAAGACCACTAATAGCAAGGCTTCGAACAGGGTCTCGACCACGGCGTGTATCGATTGCTCGACGAAGACCACGGTGTCGTACACCAGTTTGTAATCCAGGCCTTCCGGGAAACGGGTCTTCAGTTTTTCCATCGCCTCCATTACCGCTTTTTTGGTATCGATGGCGTTGGAGCCGGGTAGTTGGAAAATCGCCAGACCGACCGACTCATCGCCGTCCAGATACAAGCCGGAGTTGTAATCCTTGGCGCCCAGTTCGATGCGGGCCACGTCTTTGAGGCGCGTCACTTGGCCGTTTTCGCCTTGCTTGATGACAATCTCGCCAAACTGCTCGGGGGTGCTGAGGCGGCCCAGGGTACTGACGGTGTATTGGTATTCGGCGCTGTTCGGCGAGGGTTGCTGACCGACCACGCCGGCCGCCACTTGCACGTTTTGCTCGCGCACCGCATTCACTACCTCGGCGGCGGTCAGGTTGCGGGCGGCGATGGTTTGCGGATTCAGCCATAGGCGCATGCTGTAATCGCGGGCGCCAAACAGCAGAATATCGCCCACGCCGGGCAAACGCGCCAAGGTGTCGCGGATTTGCAGCAGCGCGTAGTTACTCATATAAACGCTGTCGTAGCGCTTGTCCGGCGAGACCAGGTTAACCACCAGGCTCAAATCCGGGCTGCGTTTTTTCACGCTTAAACCTTGGCGGCGCACTTCTTCCGGCAATTTCGGCTCGGCCAGTGCCACCCGGTTTTGCACCAAAACCTGGGCTTTATCCAGATTGGCGCCGGGTTTGAAGGTGACGGTTAAAGACATCGCGCCGCTGTTGGTGGATTGCGAGGACATATACAACATGTCTTCCACGCCGTTCACTTCCTGCTCGATCGGTGTTGCCACGGTTTCCGCGACGACTTTGGCATTGGCGCCGGGATAATTGGTGCTGACCACGACGGTAGGCGGAGCAATTTCCGGGTATTGGGCAATCGGCAGGCCGATCAGCGCCAAACCGCCGACCAACAGGATGACAATCGACAACACCGCCGCGAAAATCGGCCGGTCGATAAAAAAATGACTGAATTTATCCATGGCTTATTGCGCTCCCGGCGCGGCCAAATCGATGCGTTCCGGATTGACTTTAGCGCCGGGTTTGAGTTTTTGCACACCTTCCACGACCACCCAATCACCCGCTTGCACGCCGCTGCGGATTACCCGCAACTCGCCGATACGCGAGCCGGGGGTGACTTGCCGGTATTCGGCTTGGTTGTCTTGATTGATGACCCAGACAAACCGCTGCGCCTGATCGGTGCCGACGGCGCGATCAGGCAGTAACAGGGCAGGGTAGGATGCCGAGGCCTGCACCCGCAAGCGCGCAAAAAAACCGGGGCTCAGCAATTCGTCCGGATTGGCGAACACGCCGCGCAAGCTCAAGGTGCCGGTAGCGGCATCCTCGCGCGGGGCGATGTAGTCCAGTTTGCCTTGATGCGGAAAATCGGATTCATCGGCAACCGCCAGTTGCACCGGCGTACCTTTTAGATCGGCGGCGCTTTGGCCGTGCTGCTGGGCATGCCGGCGATAACGCAACACCGATTGTTCGTCGGCATCCACGTAGACGTATACCGGATCCGTGGAGACAATGTTGGTCAGCACGGTGTCGTCGGCTTTGACCAGGTTGCCGGCGGTGATCATCTCGCGGCCGACCCGCCCGCTGATGGGCGCGCGGATTTCGGTGTATTCCAGGTTTAATTTTGCGGTATAGACGTTGGCTTCCGCCGATTCGACCGCCGCTGCCGCTTCCCTCAAACCTTTGGTGCGCATGTCGTATTCTTCGGCAGAAATGGCTTTGGCTTTGAACAGGTTTTCGGCGCGGGTCAAATCGTTTTTCGCCAACTCGCGTTTGGTTTTGGCGCGCTCCAATTCGGCTTGAGCGTAATTAAGCTGGGCTTTTAGCGGTTTAGGGTCGATTTGAAACAGCAAGTCGCCTTTCTTGACCTTGGCGCCCGCGGTGAAATTGACGCTGTCCAAATAACCGCCGACCCGGGCGCGGATGTCCACCGAGTTGATCGCTTCGATCCGACCGGTGTATTCGTCCCATTCCGTCGTTTCCCGGCTTAAGGGTTGCGCGATTTTCACATTGGGCGGCGGTGGCGCGGCTGTTGCGCCGGCAGGGGCTCCGGCATCGCCACAGCCAGCCAAAGCCAGTTGCAGGGCGATGCCGGCCACGCCGAACTTTACCCCGCATTGCAAGGCTTGGCGACGGGTTTGCTCCGGAAAATGAGCCGCTAGCGGCGATGAATGGGTTTGTTGATCTGCGAGCGTCATGCGCGGGTTTTTTGCCATTGCCGTACTGCCTTAGTCGTCGTTTAACTAAAAATGGTAATATCTATTACCGTTTAGTCTAGGTTATCATCTTTATTCAAGTCAATTCATTTCGCGAATCACACAGCATGGTCAAATGTGGACGTCCTTGTAAGGGCGATGAACAGCAAAGTCGGGATCGATTACTCGATGCGGCCTTACAGCTTTTTCTTGAAAACGGTTACGGAAACCTGAGTATGGAAACCATCGCCCGCGATGCTCGGGTATCGCTGCGGACGATCTATAGCCAATTCGGCGGCAAAGCCGGTTTGTTCGGTGCGTTGATCAGGCGTTGCAGCGACCAGTTTATCGGTAGCTTGTCCGACGATTGCGCATTGGAAGAGGCGTTGACGAATTTCGCCCGGCAGTTTTTGTTTCGGATTACCCGTCCGGATGTATTGCGGATGCGGGCGATATTGATCGGCGAATCGCCGCGTTTTCCTGATCTGGCGACACAATTTTACGAACAAGGACCGCGCCGGACGCTGGGATTGTTAGCGCAGTTTTTTATGCGTCAGCAACAGGCCGGCTTAATGATCGAAATGGACCCGTATTTCCTGGCCGACCAATTCATCAGCGCGGTGCGTGGCGAACGCTTACAGCGCTTACAGTTGGGTTTGGAGCCGACGCCCGACGAAGCGGAGATAGACGTTTGGGTGCGTCAGTCTGTCAGCTTGTTTTTACAGGGGTGTTTGGTAACCCGTTAAGTCATTCCATGTGCCGCGCTGGCGGCATCCGCATATCTCGCAGCTAATGCTCCGGTGTTACGGCCCAGTTGATGGTATTGGGCTAAATGAAGTTTCCCTGGATTAATTCAGGGTTTATTCCCGATGAAGGCGGGCGGTGCGCCCGGATAATACCGGGTTTTCACCACCCTTCGGGATTGCTTATGCGACACATCATGCTTTCATTCAGCTTTTTGCTCCTTTCCTGGCAAGTTCACGCTCACGGCCCAACGCCGCAAAAAGCCAAGGAGTCTGTGACCATCCAAGCGCCTATCGCCAAGGTTTGGAGCGAATTAAAAAATTTCGACGACATCGCCAACTGGCATAGCGACTTGAAAAAGAGTGCGGGTGACGGCAAGAATCAGTCCGGCGGTCTGCGTACCTTGACGTTTCAAAACGATGAAACCCTCACCGAAGAATTGGATTATTACAACGAAGCGGAACACGAATACAGCTACCGGCTGAAAACCGAAAATACCAAAGCGATTCCGACCAGTTCGCATACGGTCGATGTGAAAGTCGCGGCAGGCGAGACTGCCGACAGTAGCGTGGTCACCATCAAAAGCCGCTTCTACCGTGGCGATACCGGCAACACGCCACCGGAGAATTTGAGTGACGAAGCGGCGGTTAAAGCGATGACGCAGTTTTTCAAGAACGGCTTGAACGGCTTGAAAGCCAAGCTGGAGAAGTAAATTTTATTTCGTCATTCCTGATTACGTGGGAGTGACAGAGCCAGGGAGCTTTGCGTGTTGATTTCAATCGCCTCGCGCAATTGCAAGCCTGCATGGCTAGAGTCATTTAAGGCTATCTTCACGTAGTTAGCGTGCGAACCTGCAAAAAAAATCGCCCCTTGCGGGGCGATCTAGGGGCGAGGGTTTACGGATTCGGTCCGTTGTGGCAGCTAAAACAACTTACTTGGTAACCTGCCGGCCAATTCTTGATACCAAACTCATCGGCATCAATGGTCTTCGCAACTTTTACCGCACTCAAGGGTGTGCCGGCGCTGGTCGTACCGTGGCAATAGCTACAGCTTGGCGTGGTAGCGGTGCCGTTTTTATTGGCGTCTTCGTGTTGCTTAACCCATGCGTCACCGGTGGTATGCATGCCGTGAGGGCCGCCGTTTACCGTATTCGGCACCGTGGTATGGCAAGCCTTACATTCGGCTACTGTGCCGGCGTGTCCTTGCACTCCAATGCTTTGCAGGTTTTCGTCGGCATGCGTGGACGGGTATTCCGCGTGTGTCGAACCGTGGCAAGCCTCGCATTGCAAACCGCCGTGGCCTTTACTGAAACGATACAAATTCAGGCCGGGAACCGGGGTATTGGCGTTGGTGGCGAAGGTATGGTCGCTCGGTACGATGGCTTTGCCGGTGGCGTCGATCCCAGAGATGGCGCGTTTGCCTGGCGCTGCGCTGTTGTGGCAAGATTCGCAAGTCGGTTCGTTGAACCAGCCTTGCCGAGTCGGACTGCCGACCGCTTTCATATTGCCGTGACAGCTTTGGCAACTAATCGATGGGTCGCCGCTGGCATCCGTAGCGGTGGACATCGCGCCACGCAGACATTGCGTTACCGATCCCGGATGACATTGGTAACAAGCGCTACGGTTGTCCAGGCTATCCAGCGGCAACTGGGTGGCAGGGTCTTTTACATCGGCATGTTTTAAATGCAATGACTGGGTAAACGCTGGGATGCCGGCCATGCCGCCCATCACCGTGGTTTTGTTTTCCTTATCAAAGTAGGCGTTACTGGCATGGCACGCCACGCAGAGAACCGGCTGCCCAGCATCGGCCGTCGCCTGTAAACCTGTTGATTTGTAACCTTTGCTACTCAATGTGGTCAGTGCATCATTGAATAATTTACTCCCCGCTTGTTTGTCATCATGCAGACGCAGAATGTTGCGCTTCCAGTCTTTGTCAGGATCGGCATCGAATACCCAGCCCGCCACCGGTTTGGCGGCAGTTTGTGCGGCGTTGTTATTGGCGTCAGTGGACGCGTGACAGCCTTTGCAGGTCATCTCGTCGCTGACCGGCAACACGGTGGTGGCGCTAGCCAGTACTTTACCGCTCAGTGCATCTTTGGCGACGACCTTAACGGTCGGATAGAAGTTCTTGTTGCCTTTATCGTCGAAGGGTGTCACCGGAATACCTTCGGCCTCGAACCAGCCGAACGCTGTGTTGTAGGTCATTGGTGCGGGTGTTAGGGATGGCGTTTTGTTGCCGGGCATGGGTTTACCGCTGGCGAGACCGTCCAGGTTAACCCCGACATCGGGGGCCGGATTCAGGCCAACTAACTCACCGACCCAAGACCAGAAATTGGTTTTGTTGGCGCTGCTGGTATTGATAGAGCCGCTACTGTCGGCGACTGATTCATAAGTCAGCAACACATTACTACTGATTAACTTGCCGTTTTTGTCTTTCAATTGCGCATGCAAAGTGTTGTACGGCGGCAAGATCGCGAACACGGAAAAATCCAGGCCGTCCATGCAATGCATGCCTAAGTCATTCCAGGCCAGCAGGGTATATTCGCCGACAGCTGTGGTATTTAACACCGTCACGGCTACCGTTTTGGACGTCTTGCTATCGCGGATGGTCACCGTCGCCGAACCGGCTTTAATACCTTTTATATTAGCGAGATTATTGGCGTAGCTAACGCTGGCAATTGAGTTATCCGACGATTGGACACTGACCGTCCCGGAGGCGTTAGTGACCGTGACGTTGGCAGTGCCGCCTACATTGACCGCCAACACGGCCGGCGAAATCGTCAAGACGGCAGAGGGCGCGCTGATGACTTTGACTTCCACGCGTTTCGAGCTCTTACGATCCTTAACCGTGATCGTCGCTGAACCGGCTTTTACACCCTTGATACTGGCGATGCCGCTGGCGTAACTGACTGTCGCCACGCTGGTATTGCTGGATTTTACACTGATGCTTCCGGATGATTTCGTGACCGCAACCTTGGCTATTTCACCCACCAAGATTTCGACGGAATTGGGTTTGAGTTCAAGCGCCTGGACGCTGCCAAACCCGCATAGCCCCAGAACAATCAGCAAAAACTGAAATATAAATAGACGTGCATTCATAATATCTCCCATGAATACGTTTTGATCGGATGGGTAACCGTTAATGAATTGCCCATATGAATGGAAGCAAACGGTCAATATCCGATACCGCGTCGCTCCTCGTTGGTGCTTTATTACTATTTTTAATAAGGTTATTCATTTGGCACAATAACCATTCAACATGAATTGAAGATGAAAATATAATGAAGTAATGATTAAGACAGGCGCAGCTTTGAGACCAGGAAGGCTTGAATCGGGCTTTTTTATGCAGTTGTTTGGGAGGGGGCTTGCAGGCTTGTAGCCGGGAGTTCCGGTCGTAAGCGCCTATTAACAGCGTTGTTAACACGGCCCGCTCTGAGTCTATCGAAGCGCGCACCGGCCTGGGCTTCGACGAGCTCAGCCCGAACGGCAGGCCAGGATAAATAGAGTCGGGTTAATAAGGGAGGGTGTGTCCCGCGCTAGCTGTGTTCATACAGTTCGCTGCCGGTCTTGATGATACCCTGGCGACCAGCCAGTAGGGTAAGTTCCGACATGGTTTTGACATTCAATTTTTCTTTGATCGCCGTGCTGTGGTTGCAGACGGTTTTGTAGCTCAAACATAATTTCTCCGCCGCTTGACGGGTACTCAAACCGTTGGCCAGCAGGCAAAAAATATCGAATTCACGCGGTGACAGCGATTTCACTTTATAGGCCTCGTCCTGGCCGATGGCCATATTGACCGCTAATTGCTGCGCCAAAGCCGGCTCGATGTAAGTGCCGCCTTCCGCCAGCGTACAGACCGCGGTGACCAAGGTGTCCGGCTCATTATTTTTGGTGATGTAGCCCTTAGCGCCGGCTTTGATGGCTCGGGTCACATACACCAGCTCGTTATGAATGCTGAATACCAGGATCTTGCAGTTGGGATAACGGACCAATAAGCGCCGCACCGATTCCAAGCCGCCCAAACCGGGCATTGATAAATCCATCACCACCACATCCGGTGTCTGCTTGTCATATACCTGGCAAGCAGTCTCGCCTCTATCGGCTTCATAGACGGCGCCTATTCGTTCCGACAAGGATAAATAAGTCTTGTAACCGGCTCTGACCACTGCATGGTCGTCTACTAATAAAACGCTGATTTTATTCGCCACTAACTACGTGTCCTGATTGGTTTGGTGTGGATGAGCAAGAAACGCCCCCGGCGGAACCGGTGCTATCCCTAGCTGGCGCTTCTTGCCCCGCCATGATGCCGATTTTTATGCCGGGAAACCATGGGAGCTTTTCCCGTTTTGCCGCGGTGTGCGGCTGCGGGTGACCGGGAAAACTTCCATGACTTTTTTCGCGGAATTCCCAAGCTATTTATGGATTATTCCGTAACGCCCGATGGGCCGCCTTCTTTACCATTTGCGCCAGCATGGCCCGGTAGGTCTAAGTCAATATTGTGTGCGACTTGATTGAGATTGCTGATGTGAAAAGTGAAGGAGATTTCTGCCGCAAAGCAAAGTCTCGCGTCACGGATTGACGCCAAAATTAAGCGCAGCGTGTGATTGATTTTGCCCGGAAATGCCGATGGCGTTATCCGCTTTTAACGGAAGGCTCCCCTAACCAACCGATTTGCCGGGCCATGCAACCTAATAAACAACATAGGAGGATTCATGCAAATTTCACGGTTTGCCAAGCAGGTATCGACCACGGCCTTAGTAACGGCTGCGGCCTTGGCCGTGTCGCCATCGGCGCAAGCGAATAAAGAACTGGAACAGATGTCCAAGCAAAACACCAACTGGGTGATGCAGACCAAGGATTATGGTTCGACGCATTTCAGCGAAATGATCGACATCAACGCCAACAACGTCAAAAACCTGAAAGTGGCGTGGTCGTTTTCCACCGGCGTCTTGAACGGCCATGAAGGTGGGCCTCTGGTTGTTGATGGCATTATGTACGTCCACACCCCGTATCCCAACAATGTGTTTGCGATCAGTTTGGACGAGCCGGACAAAATTTTATGGCAGTTCAAGCCCAAGCAAAATCCGGCGGCTCGCGCCGTGGCCTGCTGTGACGTGGTCAACCGTGGTTTGGCTTATGCGCCGGCCGGCAAGGATTATCCGGCTACCATTTTCCTGAATCAGTTGGATGGCCATGTGGTGGCGATTAACGCCAAGACCGGCGAAGTGCTGTGGAAAATGGAAAACTCCGATATTGCGATGGGCTCTACGTTGACCATCGCGCCGTTCGTGGTGAAAGACAAAGTCATCGTCGGTACCTCCGGCGCCGAGTTGGGCGTGCGCGGTTACGCCACCGCCTATAACATCAAGGACGGCAAACAAGCCTGGCGCGTCTACGCCACCGGTCCGGACGAAGATATTAAATTGTCCAAAGACTTCAACAGCGCCAATCCGCATTACGGCCAGTTCGGTCTGGGTTTGAAAACCTGGGAAGGCGATGCCTGGAAAATCGGCGGCGGCACCAACTGGGGCTGGTACGCTTACGACAGCGATCTGGAAATGCTCTACTACGGTTCCGGTAACCCGGCGCCATGGAACGAAACCATGCGTCCCGGCGATAACAAATGGACCATGACCATCTGGGGCCGCGACGTTAACACTGGCGAAGCCAAGTTCGGCTACCAAAAAACCCCGCACGACGAGTGGGACTACGCCGGCGTTAACTACATGGGGCTGTCCGAGCAAATGGTCGACGGCAAAATGACCAAACTGCTGACTCATCCGGACCGCAACGGCTTGGTGTACACCTTAAATCGGGAAAACGGCAGCTTGGTCAATGCTTTCAAAATCGACGACACCGTCAACTGGGTGAAAAAAGTCGATCTGAAAACCGGTCTGCCGATCCGCGATCCGGAATATTCCACACACATGGACCACCAAGCCACCGGCATCTGTCCGTCGGCGATGGGTTATCACAACCAGGGCATCGAGTCTTACGATCCAAACAAAAAGCTGTTCTTCATGGGCACCAACCATATCTGCATGGACTGGGAACCGTTCATGCTGCCTTACCGGGCCGGCCAATTCTTCGTGGGTGCGACTTTGAACATGTATCCGGGGCCGAAAGGCACTTTGGGCCAAGTCAAAGCCATGAACGCGGTCACCGGAAAAATGGAATGGGAAGTTCAAGAGAAGTTTGCAGTGTGGGGGGGTACTACCGCCACTGCCGGCGACTTGGTGTTCTATGGCACGCTGGACGGTTACATCAAGGCCCGTCATTCCAAAACCGGCGAAGAGTTATGGAAGTTTAAGCTGCCTTCCGGTGTCATCGGCCACCCGATTACCTATAAACACAACAACAAACAATACGTGGCGATTTACTACGGTGTCGGCGGCTGGCCTGGCGTAGGTCTGGTATTTGACTTGGCCGATCCGACTGCCGGTTTGGGTGCGGTGGGTGCGTTTAAAGAGTTGGCGCACTACACGCAAATGGGCGGCGGCGTGATGGTGTTCGCGTTGTAAATCAGGCGTAGGGTACGCATCGCGTACCAGTGTGGCGTACCGGTCAAAAGTACGCGGTGCGTACCCTACAACTCTGCCGCAGCGCGGCTACTAAGGCGTTCCCGCGCGGCGCGTGGGAACGAGTCTACTTAATTCCTAGAATCACTATGAAAACAAGCACACGCATTGTGGCTGCGTTGGCATTGGGCTTTGGTTTTTCCACAGTTCAAGCCGAACAGCCGGTTTTGAAAGTCTGCACGGCTGAAAACGAAATGCCTTACTCCAATAAAAATGGCGAAGGCTTTGAAAACAAATTGGCGCAATACGTTGCCGAAAAACTGGGTCGCAAATTGGAAACCGTGACCTGGACTGACCCGCGCTACTTTATCCGCGATTACCTGGATAAAGGCTTGTGCGACGTGGTGATGGGCGTCGATGCCGGCGATCCGCGCTTGTTGACCACGGCACCGTACTACCGTTCCGGCTATGTCTTTATCAGCCGCGAAAAAGACGGGCTGGATTTGCAGAACTGGGATAGCCCAGCCTTAAAGCAAGCCCAGCGGATTGCTTTCGCGCCCGGCTCTCCGGCCGAAACCATGCTGCGGGCCATCGGCCGTTACAACGATATGTTCAATTACCAACAAGAGTTGGCCGGCTTCAAGTCCAAACGTAACCAGTACGTCAAGTACGACAACGACAAACTGGTCAACGAAGTGGCTGCCGGCAAAGCGGAAATCGCCATCTTGTGGGGACCCGCCGCAGCTCGCTATGTGAAGGCATCGGCCACGCCGCTGACGATGACGGTTATTCCGGACAACGCCAAGCGTGCCGACGGCGAAAAAGTGGGCTTCCATTACAGCACCGCCATTGGCGTGCGTAAGGACGACAGCGCTTTGTTGGCGCAATTGAACAAAATCATCAAAGACGGGCAGGACAATATCGAAGAGTTGCTGGAAGCGGAAGGCATTCCGTTGCTGGATCAACCCGAAACCGCCGTGTCCATGAACTAAACAGGAAACCTTGAATGAAATTGAAAACATTTTTGACTGGCGCCGTGCTGTCGATGTCAGCGGTGGCGGCAAGTACTGCCCAGGCCGACATCACCTTGCGCCATGCCTTGACCGGCGAAGCGCTGGATTTGAGTTTCGCCAAAAAAGGCGGTAACACGGACAAATTCAAGCAATTCATGCAAACCGGCAAAAACCCTTACAACGGTGATGCAGAGGCAGCCAAGAAAGGCGAAAGCTTGTACATGACCGGTTGCTCGGGCTGCCACGGCCATGAAGCCGAAGGCAAACTCGGCCCCGGTCTGGCAGACGACTATTGGACCTATCCGCGCGGCCTGTCCGACCAGGGCTTGTTCGAAATCCTGTTCGGCGGCGCCAACGGCATGATGGGGCCGCAGTATGTCAACTTCAGCACCGACGACATGCTGCACATCATGTCTTTCTTACGCAGCATTTATAAGGGCGATCCTAAGAAAGCCGAATGGCTGAAATAAACACCCTCACCCTAGCCCTCTCCCGGAGGGAGAGGGAATTCAAGCCAAATTACAGTTAACTCCCGGCGGCTCGAGTTTGCCTTGGAAGTTAGGTATTGAACCCTCTCCCCGTGGGAGAGGGCAGGGTGAGGGTTATCCAACAAATTACTTTAGGAGATCAACATGAACAAATTAGTAATGTTAGGCGCGGTACTGCTGGCTTTAGGCCTGTCCGGCGTGGCAAAAGCCTATGACGGCACCAAATGCAAAGAAGCCGGCAACTGCTGGGAACCGAAACCGGGTTATCCGGCGCAAGTGGCGGGTAGCAAATACGACCCGAAACACGATCCCAACGAGCTGAACAAACAAGCGCAGTCGATCAAAGAAATGGAAGCCCGCAACGCTAAACGCAGTGAGATCATGGCGAAAACCGGCAAGTTTGTTTACGACGTCGAAGGCCAATAAACACCGGTTAGGTCAGGGGGCGCGTCGCGCTCCCTGGCAGTTGCTCGGAAGATCGAACCCTTAGGACGCCGCCAGGGATGGCGGCAACTAATAATAGGGAGGGAATCGTAGGCCAGGGAATGCCTAGGGCAACGGCACGATCAATCTCTGCAAGCTGTTTAAGAACTTCGCGAGTGCAGTAGCCTTTAAACAGCTTCTAAACGAAATCTCACGGCTCCGGGCCGTTGCTACGCCGCTTGGATCAGCCATCCGCAGCTACAGCCTGTTGTCAGCGTGCGTATGTCTACACTCGGCGGCGTGGCAACCCAGCACCGGAGTTTTTTTGCGGTATTGGCTTTAATCAACAGCGCTCAATTAGCTATGACAAGCAAGCAAACCCTCAGCGACTGGCGCGCCAGTGCGTTGCAGTTGGAACAACAAATCAACCATGTCGTCGTCGGCCAGCAGGCGGCGGTACGCAATCTTTTGATAGCCGTATTCGCCCGCGGCCATGTGTTGCTGGAAGGCCAGGTTGGCGTGGGCAAAACCACCTTATTGCGGGCCATTGCCCAAGGGCTCGGTGGTCACTACCAACGTATCGAAGGCACCATCGATCTGATGCCGGCCGACTTGATCTATTACACCTACTTAAATCAAGAAGGCCGGCCCTGCGTCGATCCCGGCCCTTTGCTTAAGCAAGGCGAACAGTTGTCGGTGTTCTTTTTTAACGAAATCAACCGGGCTCGGCCGCAAGTGCATTCGCTGCTGTTGCGGGTGATGGCCGAGCGCAGTATCGGCGCGTTCAATCGCGAATACCGGATGCCGCACATTCAGGTATTTGCCGACCGCAATCGAGTCGAAAAAGAAGAAACCTTTGAATTGCCGGCGGCCGCGCGCGACCGGTTTTTTATGGAAATCAACATCAACACACCCAGCGACGACAAGGTGCTGGACGATTTGCTGTTCAATCCGCGTTACCACGATGTCGATGCCTTGATTGGGGAAATGGCCCCCAGCCAAATGCCGTATTACCAGCTCAACGACTGGGCGGCGGCGATTCAGAACAGCATTCAACCCAGCGCCGCCTTGCGCCAATACGCCTTGGATTTATGGAAAGCCACCGCCGATCCCGGCGCATTCGGCATCGCTTTAGCCGATGTGGAGATTGGCAACCTGCTGCAGGCCGGCGCCAGTCCGCGCGGCGTCAGCTATATGATTCGCGCCGCCAAAGTCCGGGCTTGGCTGGAAAATCGCGACAGCCTGTTGCCGGAAGATTTGCAGGCGGTTTTCGCCGTCACCATGTCGCACCGGATATTTCTGAACCCGATGTACAGCTATCGCCAAGACGACATTATTCCCACCTTGATAGCCAGCATACTCAACCAAATCGCCGCACCGTAACAGCCATGAACATTAAATCGATTCTGCACGCCATGCTGCCGCATGCCGGCCTTGGCCACTTATTGGAAACCTATTTAACCTGGTCCGGCGTCGGCTTTATCTGCTCATTTATCGCCAGTAGCCTGGATAAACACTCGGACGTGCCGTATGCCGCGTATTACACCAGCGCGCTGAACGACGCGGTGGGCTTTAAGTTCTGGATTTTATTGGCGGTGGTCGGCACCTTACTGTTTTGCCTGAGCCTGCCGGTGTTATATCTATCGCTGCATTTTCCCGCCTTGACGGAGTTCAGCCGGCGCTTGCGGCGGTTTACCTACACGTTTTTTTTGGTGGCCTTTGATGAGGGCGGCCTGATGATAGGGATTTTGACTGCCAATTTTATCGATACCAGCGAGCGCATCTCGCTGCTGGCTAACAAATCGTTTTTGTTCAGCGATGTCGGTTTTTTCACGATCCTGGCTTTATGCCTTTTGAACTCTCTGCTATGGCTGTTCGGCGAAGCCATCCACAGCCGCAATGCACAAACTTACTCAGGCGTGGTGGCCTTATTGATGAGGGTGCCATTGAAGTTTTCTCTGCCCGGATACCTCGTCGTGACGGCGGTGCTGGCGAATTTGGTTGTTAGCCAATAAACGATGTTGAGCATGAATTGGTGTTTATCCCGTATGCCGCGCCGAGCACCGAAGCTTTCGCCGGGAACAGCTCGAAGGGGTGCG
Organism: Methylomonas fluvii; assembly: GCF_014850975.1. GTDB lineage: Bacteria > Pseudomonadota > Gammaproteobacteria > Methylococcales > Methylomonadaceae > Methylomonas > Methylomonas fluvii. The sequence goes on from NZ_JACXST010000003.1 coordinate 340,233, forward strand.
GCATGGATGCCGCACGTTGACGAAGGGGCAGGAAGCCCCTTTCGTCAACCCCCGGCGAAAGCTTCGGAGCGCAGGATCAAAGCGGCATCCGGGTGTCTTTTCTTTTGGATACTTTATCTTTCGACTGCATGGACGCAGGAGGTAGGGCAATGCAGGAGCAATTGCCGAGGACAAGCAAAGAAAAGTATCTCGCTTGCCGGTGCGAGAACCGGCGTTAAATTGGTCGTCGCGATAGCGACACCTTTCGGCATGTCGCGAGTTAATTCATGACAGCCAACACCCAACCCTTCCAATACCGCCTGCCACGCCCAGCAGTCGGTGTGTTTCCCGGCGCACATCCGGGGCAAATGGTCGGCAACGGCCAACTGTTCAAGCGCCATGACACCTTGATTGCCCGACCTGACCCCAGGCGCATCGATTTACGGGCCAGCCTGCTCGATCCGTTCGGCCATTACCAAGTGGGGGTGCAGCAGCAACACAGTGCTATCGATGTGTATTTGCTGGCCGATTTGTCCGCTTCCATGCGTTTTGTCGGCAATAACGACAAGCGCCGTGTAATGGCCGATATGCTGTTATCGATTGCCGCATCGGCCCTGGAATACGGCGACAACATCGGCTTTATTGCGGCTAACCAGCACGTACTCACCGATGGCTATTTGCCGGCCGGTAAACACCTGGGCCGGATTCAAGCCACGGCAAAACGCCTGGAAACACTCGACCTGCAACCCGGTTCGGCCGGTTTGCAGCAAGCCCAACGCTATCTGCCCAAGCATAGGGCCTTGGTGTTTCTGGCGTCGGATTTTCATTTTCCGTTGCCGCAGTTGCAAGCCATTTTACAAAACTTGCGTCGCCATGACGTGATACCGCTGGTGCTGTGGGACCTAGCCGAATACGGCCGGTTACCTGATTGGGGGCTGTTTCAAGTTCAGGACCTGGAAACCGGCAAGCGCCGCACGCTGTGGTTGCGTCCCGGTTTGAAGCGCAAGATAGAACAGGCATTTGCGCAGCGCCGTGTGCAATTGCAACAGCAGTTTCGGGCCTCGGGCTGTGAGCCGCTGTTTATCGACAACGGCTACCGCGCTGAGCAGCTGGGGCAATATTTTTTAAGGAGAGCCGGATGACGTTGGCGGCAAAGCGGCTTGGTTGCGGTTTAGCATGGGTATGCGTCACGCTGCTGGCGGCGTGTTCAGGCTCGTCCACCCAAGCACTCCGCGATTTTCAAATGCAAACGCCGCGGCCGTTCGGTTATGTGATCGGCGATACCATCCCGCAACGAATTGTGCTGGAAACCCGCGCCGGTATGGCCTTGGAACGCAACAGTCTGCCGACGCCGGGCCGGTTAAATCGCTGGTTACAACTGAACGCGGTGACTGTGCAGGAACTGGCTGGCAGTGACGGCAAGCGCTATCAAATCGATCTGCTGTATCAGCAATTTTACGCACCGCTGGAAGTGAAAGCCTTGAGCATACCCTGTTTTACCTTGCGCTTTCAGCAGCAAGGGCAAACCTTGGAACAGCCGGTCGCGGCCTGGACCTTTACGGCCGCGCCACTGCGGGAATTAGTGGTCAGACAGGATCAACACGGCGAGTACCTGCGTCCGGATCAAGCGCCGCCGCTGTTAGACGACGCAGTCATGGTCCGGCGCTTATACGTGGCGCTGACGGTGGCGCTGGGCATCGCTTTACGGTTAGCTTGGCTTTACGGTTATTTACCGGGACTACCGAAACGCAGCGTATTCAAGCGCGCGCAGCGCCAACTGCAAACGCTGGGTCTGCCACAATTGCCACAGGCGCTGGCTGCGCTACATACCGCGTTTAACGGTCTGCACGGCAAGCCGGTGTTTTTGCACAAATTGACCGAGTTTTATCAAAGCCATCCGGAATACCGCAGCATCGCCGACGAATTGGCCTGGTTTTTCGACTATTCCAACCGTTACTTCTTCGCTGACGCTTCGATCCAGTCGCAAGAACAAGATCTGCAAAAACTCAAAGCCGTGTGCCGGCATTGCCGGGAAATCGAGCGAGGCAGCCGATGAATTTGGGCTTTGAGTATCCGTGGGTTTTGCTGGGCTTGGGCTTATGCCTGTTGCCGATATGGAGAATAGGGGCGGTCGCCAACCCTTATCCCTGGCTGGCGATATTGCCTATCGATCCGCTATCGCTGGCTATCAGCGCCTTGATCCGCTTGCTGGGCGGATTGGCGATAGGCGGATTGATCCTGGGCTTGGCCGGTGCCTATCTGCAAGAACAGCAAGTGGAGCGCATCGGCCACGGCGCGCACATCGTCATGTTGCTGGATCGCAGTAACAGCATGGACAATACCTTCGCCGGCAAGACGCCGGAAACCCAGGGTGAGGAATCCAAAGCCAGCGCCGCCCGCCGCTTGTTGAACCAGTTTGTCGATCAGCGCGCGCACGATTTGATCGGCATCGCCGCCTACAGTACCTCACCGCTGTTCGTGCTGCCGTTGACCGAAAACAAAGCCGCGATTCATGCCGCGATAGACGCCACAGCCTTGCCGGCCTTGGCGTATACCAATGTCAGCAAGGGTTTGAGTATGGCTTTGGAGTTTTTCGATAGCCGGCCGGTGACCGGTTCGCGCATCGTGTTATTGGTGTCGGACGGCGCGGCGGTGATCGATCCGGACAGCGAGGCAGCCTTGCGCGAGTTGTTCAAACAACGCCAAGTCAGCTTGTATTGGGTATTCCTGCGCACCGCCAACAGCCCCGGCTTGTTTGAAATGCCTGACGATCCGCGCGACGACAATGCTCAGGCCATGCCGGAACGCTATCTGCATCTATTTTTTAACAGCCTGCATATCCCGTATCAAGCTTACGAAGCCGAAACCCCCGGCGCGTTGCAGCAGGCCATAGACGACATCAACCGCTTGGAGAATCGGCCTTTGCATTATGTTGAACGGATACCGAAACAAGATTTATCCACCCGCTGCTATGCCTGGGCGGCAGCGATGTTGCTGGGTTTGCTGGGCCTGAAACTCTGCGAGACCAGACCGTGATTCGTAAACTAAAACATTGGTTGCTTTGGGCTTCGCTAGCGGTAGCCCTATTGGTGACACTGACGCAGCTGCTGCAATTGTATGGGTTGAGCGGCCAAAACCGGCTGATAGGCCAATTGTTGGCCGGCCAGGATGTCGGCGCCGACGAGCTTGCCACATCGGCGCCGGAGGTGCGCATGGCCCGCGCGGTGTATCTGAGCCAGCACCAGCGCTACGACGAAGCCTTGGCGACGCTGAATCTGTTATTGCAGCAAGCCGGCGCCGAGGCTCAGGCGCACACCCGCTACAACCTGGGCAATCTGTATCTAAGGCAAACGATGCAAAAAGCCGAAGCCGGCAATATCAACGAAGCTATGCCGCTGTTGGGCCTGGCCAAGCAAGCCTATCGCGAAGCTTTGACGCTGGATAGCCAGTTTTGGGATGCCAAATACAACCTGGAAGTGGCGATGCGGCTGCTGCCGGAGATGGACAGAATCAGCAGTGGCGACGAGCAGGACGATCTCAGCCAAAAGACCCAGCTGTGGACTACCTTGCCGGGCTTTCCGCGTGGCTTGCCTTAGCGCCGCGGCTTTGTTTTCTAACCATAATTTTCCTGCATGAGCATAGCGCCCAATTTCAAGGATTACCGTTTCTGCTTGCTGGCGGCGGCGCTGCTGAGTTTGTCGGTGGTGTTTTTCCATCCGCAAACCAGCGCGCAAGTGTCACTGTACCGGCTAGTGTTTGTTGTCGATATTACCCGCAGCATGAACACCGAAGATTATCAGCTGGATAAACAGCCGGTCAGCCGCTTGCAGTTTGTCAAACACGCATTGCGCCAGGAATTGTTAAAACTGCCTTGCGGTTCGCAAGTCGGTTTGGGCGTGTTTACCGAACGGCGCTCAACTTTGCTGTTCGAACCGATCGAAGTCTGTTCGGGTTTTGCCGAGATCGACGCCGCGCTGGCGGCATTGGATTGGCGCATGGCCTGGGCCGCCGACAGCCGGATCGCCAGCGGCTTGCTGAGCACGCTGGAGATGTTGCAAGGCAAAGACCAGAACCTGGTGTTTTTCAGCGACGGCCAGGAAGCGCCGCCGCCCAATCCGCGCTACAAACCGGATTTATCTGCGCTGAAAGATAAAGTAGCCGGTGTCATTATCGGCGTCGGCGGCGATCAACTCGCGCCCATCCCCAAGTTCGACGCCAAGGGTCAGCGCCAGGGTTTTTATAAACCCGAAGACGTGCCGCATCGCTCGTCCTTTGGTGAATCGGATCTGAATCCCGAGAAGATCCAGGGCTACGATGCCCGCAATGCGCCGTTCGGCAGCGAGGCGGCCAGCGGCGACGAGCATATGAGCCGGCTACACGAAAGCTATCTGCGCCAGCTGGCTGCTGAAAGCGGCTTGCAGTACCGGCGCTTGACCGACGCCGACAGTCTGGATCAAGCCTTGCAGCAAGCGGCGTTTGCCAAGCCCGGCACGCACACGGTTGATAGCAGCTGGCGCTATGCCGGTCTGGCTTTGTTGTTCCTGGTGATGGTGTACCTAAAGTAGTTCAATCGCCGGACACCGTATCGACGAGCAATATTCGTTCACTGTCCAGGCGCAAAGAGAGGGTTTTGCAAAGCAAGCTGGTTTCAAAATCCATATAGCGCTCGGAAGTGACGATGCGGGCGCGGTCGCCGCAATTTTCTAAGGCCAGTAGTTGAAAGAAGTACGGGCGCCAGGACCAGTTAAAACCGATCTTGCGTGGATCGGTGAACCATTGGTTTTCCTTGAAATTAAAATCCGGCGAAATCTGGTCGCCCTGGTTGTTGCACAAATAAAACCGTATTACGCCGCTATCGGTAAAGTTCCAACTGACCAGTTCATTCAAATTAAAATCATCTTGCAAGGTTTCGGCCAGCTTGTAAATCAAGGTCTTGGTGGTGTTAATGGCGCTGACTTTCTTTTGGACCTTGGTCAGCGTGTTTTTCAAAAATTTGGTGCGCAATGAGGCGATGTGTTGTTCGTAAAGCTCGGCCGGTTGAAAATCGGCTTCGGCTTTGGCAAACAAAAACCCCTGCATGAATTGCGCGCCGCAGTTCAAGCTGAATAAAAACGCTTCGTCGGATTCCACGCCTTCGCAAATGATCCGGCAGCCGGTGCGTTTGCCCAGCCGCGAAATCATATGAATGATGTCGCCGGCGATACCGCCCTTGGTGGCCAGTTTGAACAGCCGCATGTCGATTTTGATGATGTCGGGTTGGATGGCGATCACCCGTTCCAACTGCGAGGCGCCGGCGCCGAAATCGCCGATAGCCACGCTCAAGCCGTGTTTGCGGTAGCGCTGCACAATTTGTTTTAATTTCTGCGGATCGACATGCGCGTTGGAAATTTCCACGATGATGCGCCGCCGGTCGATATTCAGCTCGTCCAACATGCGTAGCGTGGGCAGCGTGTTCAACTGACGCAGATTTTCTATCCAGGCCGCGGAAATATTCAGCGCCAGATAACTTTGCGTATCGGCCAAGGCCGAGAATTTTTCCAGGGCTTGCCAGCGCACCTGCCGGTCCAGTTCGATACGGGTTTTGGCATCGACCTCGGCGGAAGAGAAGAGGGCGCCGGCGGACACCACTTTGCCTTTGCCGTCGTATTGGCGGGCCAATGCTTCGTAGCCGACGATTTTGCCGCTGGCCACCGAAATGATGGGTTGGAAATACGGAAATAACTGGGTTTTAGCTTGCATCGTCCCTTTGCCTATCAATTTAACTGGGTATGGGTAAAAACCCCTTCAGTTCCGCGACACAAGAACCGCAACCGCTACCGGCGCTCAAACAGGCGCTGATGTCTGCGACGCTTTGCAATTGCTGGGCTTGCACCGCGTGTCGGATGGTTTTTTCGCCCACATTGAAACACGAACAGACGATTCGGCCAATATCGGCTTCACCTTTCGGCGGTAGTCCGCTCAGCAAACTCAGGCGCTCGGCTCTGCTTAGCTGTTTTTTAGCGAACAAACTGCCCAGCCAGCCCGGCTCCGGCAATTCGCAATCCGGGCCGACCAGCAGACAGGCTTGTAACTCGTGGTCCGGTAAATAAGCGGTGCGGTAATGCCCGGCTTGTTGATCGCTGTACTCCAGCCAGCAGCTATCGTCGTCACGATGCTCGACGGTGGCTAGCAGGCTGCGGCTCCAGGCCCGCCAGTCCTGACCCGGATTGGTGGAAGCCAATTCGTAGCGAAAATAACCGTCGCCGCGCACGCTGACTTGATACTCGGCGCCGGCGATTTGCAAGGGACGGCGCGACAAAATGGTGGCATACCAACGTGCCGGCCAGGCGTGGATTGCCGCCGGCGTTTGCTTGCTTTCGGGTTGTCCGGATTGCGGATCAACCACCGGATTGACCACTGCGCCCATGCGGCCGTGGCTGCTGAGTTGTTCGGTCCAGTGCATAGGCACGAATAGACTGCCGATTTGTTGCCCCGGATTGAGATCGATGCGGGCCAGCATACTGCCCCACCGGCTTTGGACCAGCGCCAGACTGCGCGCGGATAAACCGAGGCGTTCAGCATCGGCAGGGTGTACCTCGACGAAGGGTTCGGGGCGGTGCGCGTTTAATTTGGCGGCCAGACTGGTACGTGTCATCGTGTGCCATTGGTCACGCAGGCGGCCGGTATTCAGCGTAAACGGATAATCGCTATCCGGTGCGTTAAGCGGCGGACGCGGGGTAATCGGGATGAAGCGGGCTTTACGATTGCTGGTGTAATACCGGCCGTCAGCAAACATTCTGGCGGTGCCTGCATTTTGCTGGTGAGTGACCGGCCATTGCACCGGTTGCAGCGCATCGAAGTCCCGACGATCAATCTCGGCAAACGCCGATAGATTAAAGTCGCGCGGCTGATGCTCGGCATCGTTTTCAAACGCCGACAGTGCCGCGTGTTCACGAAAAATATCGGCGCTGGATTGGTAATTAAAGGCGTCCTTAAAACCCATGCGCTGCGCGACTTGGCTAATGATCCACCAATCGTGCCGGGCTGTGCCGGAGGCAGGAAACAGCGGCCGTTGCCGGGAGATGCGCCGTTCCAGGTTGGTGACGGTGCCGTCTTTCTCGCTCCAGCCGGTGGCCGGCAGCAGCACATGGGCCAACTTGGCGGTATCGGTGTTGGCGATGCAATCGGAAACCACTACCAATTCGCATTGCTGCAAAGCACGTTTCACTTTGTCGGCGTCCGGCATCGACACCACCGGATTGGTCGCCATGATCCATACGGCCTTAATTTTACCGGCGGCAATAGCGTCGAACATCGCCACGGCCTTCAAACCTTGTTTGTCGGCAACTTTATTGCTGCCCCAAAAGCGGCCGACTCTATCGACGTGTTCCGGGTTTTCCAAGTCCATATGCGCAGCCAGGGTGTTGGCCAAACCGCCCACTTCGCGGCCGCCCATCGCGTTAGGTTGGCCGGTAAACGAGAACGGCCCCATGCCCGGCTTGCCGATGCGGCCACTGGCCAGGTGGCAGTTGATGATAGCGTTGCATTTATCCGAACCGGAGCTGGATTGGTTGATGCCTTGCGAATAGACCGTGACGGTTTTCTCGGTGCTGGCAAACCAGTCGAACAGTGTGGCGACGGCTGCGCTGGACAAGCCGCAGCCGGCGGCAACCTGCTCGATACTGCCGGCGGTTTTCACAGCCTCGTGCAATGCGGCTTCAAAACCTTCGGTATGCGTATCGATATAAGTTTGATCGATCCGGCCGTTTTGCTGCAAATATGCCAGAATGCCGTTGAACAATAGTGCATCCATGCCCGGTTTAACCGGCAGGTGTAAATCGGCGATGTCGCAACTGGCCGTGCTGCGCGGATCGATCACCACAATCTTTAAATTTGGGTTGTTTTCCTTAGCCTTGCGGATGCGTTGAAAGGCAATCGGATGGCACCAGGCGGCATTGGAGCCGACCAGTAAAATCAACTCGGCCAGTTCCAGGTCTTCGTAATTGCAAGGCACGGTATCGGCGCCGAACGCGCGTTTGTAGCCGACTACCGCCGAGGACATGCACAAACGCGAATTGGTGTCGATATTAGCGGTGCCGATGAAGCCTTTCATTAGTTTGTTGGCGACATAGTAATCCTCGGTCAGCAATTGTCCGGAGACATAAAACGCCACTGCTTCGGGACCGTGTTGTTCGATTATTGCGTTAAATCGTTCCGCGACGTGGTTTAAGGCATTGTCCCAATCCACTTGCTGCCCTTGAATGCTGGGGTAGAGCAGGCGGTTTTCCAGCGACACGGTATCGCCCAGCGTCGCGCCTTTTGAGCAAAGTCTGCCGAAATTGGCCGGGTGGTTACTGTCGCCTTTGATGCTGACCCGGTGCGTCGCCTGATCTTCTATCGTGGCTTCGATGCCGCAGCCGACGCCGCAATAAGGACAAGTGGTTTTGATGGTGTTCATGTGTAAAGGAATTTAAGCCGCGCGCGCTAGCGGGGTTCTGCCGAACATCAAGCGGTCGCGGATCGCGGCAATCGGCGTGCTTTCTTTAACCAAATTCAGATACCAGGCGCTGTCGCTGGTGTCGCCGTACAAAATAACGCCGACTACGATGTCGCCGCGCAGGACGATTTTTTTATAGATGCCCAGGCCGTGGTCGATCAACTGCAAAATCTGGCATTCGCTGTCGCCTTCGAAATCGCCCACCGAAAATAAATCGATGCCGGTGACTTTCAACATCGTCGCGGACGACAAGGTTTTAAATTGGCTGTCGGCCTGGCCCGCCAGTTGTTGCGCGCAGACTTTGGCCTGTTCGTAGACCGGCGCGACCAAACCGAACAGTTCGCCCCGGTGTTGCACGCATTCGCCGACCGAGAATATCGCCGGGTCGCTGCTACGCATCCGGTCGTCCACCACGATGCCGTGCTGGCACTCCAGACCAATGCGTTTAGCCAGACTGATATTGGGTTTGATGCCGGTGGACATGATCAGCATGTCGGCCGGTAAGATGCTGCCGTTACTTAGCGTCACTGCGCTAATATGCCCGTCCTGGTTGTCTATGCGTTGGATAGTGGCGCCGAGATGAAACTGGATACCTTTATCCGCCAATTGCCGCTGTAAAAACGCCGCGGCCTTAGCATCCAATTGCCGGTTCAACAAATGGCCGGCACGGTTAATGACACTGACTTGCATACCGCGCTGCAATAGGCCGTTGGCGGCTTCTAGCCCCAGTAAACCGCCGCCCAGAATGACCGCATGGCGTTTGCTGGCGGCTTTTTTGATCATGGTTTCCACGTCGGCGATGTCTCTAAAGCCCAGTACGCCTTCGACGTCGCGGCCCGGTATGTCCAGCATCAGCGGCAAGGAGCCGGTAGCGATCAACAGTTTGTCGTAAAACGCGCAGGTGCCGTCATGGGCAATCACACAGCGGCGTTCGCGATCCACATCGACAACCGCTTTGTCCGGTCCGCAATACAAGGTCACGCGGTTTTTTAGATACCAATCAAAATCGTGAATCATGATGTCGGCAACGCTTTTGGCGCCGAACAGCACCGGTGTCAGCATGATGCGATTGTAATTGCCGTGGGGTTCGGCGCCGAACACGGTGATGTCGTAGCGGCCAGGCGCGGTCTGAATCAATTCGTCAACGGTACGCATGCCGGCCATGCCATTGCCTATCACTACCAATTTGAGTTTCATGAGTTTTCAGTGGTATTTGCGAAGATTGGTGGGAAATCGGACGCAAACTGTGCAAGACAGTTTGCGCCGCTGCTGCCTAGAAGCTGACGTTGCCTTGCATCCAAATCACTTGGGTGTCGGGGAACGCCGGGTTATCGCTGTTAAAGTTCGCGTACTTGGCTAACAGCGAGTAATGTTTGCCAAACTTTTTCAGGGCCTGAAAATCCCATTCCTTACCGTATTCTATTTTGCCGGTATCGTCTTTAAAGTCGTGATAGACGCCGGTAATGATCAAGCTGTCGTTCATTGCTTTGTAGCTGGCGGTGGCGAAGACGTCGCGGATACCATTAGCAGGCGTGGTTAGAAATAAATCGGCCCAACCCTGGAAAGCGTGATTGGTGCCCAACGGGGTTTGAAAAGTCCTGCCGGCTCCGTAGCCATTTAGCTGCTCCACGGCACCTGATACGGTCAGATTGTAAGCACTGGCCCCCGCCATCAGATTGAAGCGGTCGGCCTGATAGTGGTTGGGGTTGTCGCCGTAGTCCGATTGTTTGCTCCATTCGGCGGTGTAGATGGCGTTGACGGTGTCAAAAAACTGCGGCGATTTGCCGTCGAAGCGTAGACCGTAGGTTTGGGAGGAGTTAGCGTAGTTGGCGCGTTCGCGGTAATCCAGCCAATATCCGTAACCAATCAGGTTGCCCCAGTCATTGATCTTGTAATTCAGGTTTAAGAATGGGGCGTTTATCGAATGCGTTTCACCGAATATGTTTTGAATGTGATCGATATAGCCGACGTTTGCGGTCAACCCGAACAAGGTCTGATTGTTGTGGGTGACCAGAATCGAGTCATAGGTCATTTCCATCTGCCGCCAGCCCACGTTACCGATGAAGCGGTCGTCGTCCAGTTTGATGCGTTGCCGGCCGACTTTGATCAGGGTGTCCGCAATGCCTTTATAGCTTACCCAGAATTGATTCAGCTCGTTGCGGGCCGGGTCGGCAATCACGGCATAGTTGCGGTCACGGTTTGTGGTGGTACCGCCGCGGTCGTAGTCTGCTTGCGCCGCATAGAGGCCTTCGTATTCCGCGTAACCTTGAAAATCGTGGAAAACCGGCGTCAGGAAACCCAGTCGCAGCCGCACGGTATTGGCGTTGGCGGTTTCCACGGGCTGGCCGCCCATATTGGCGGGTTTACGGACAGAGTTGTCTTTATCGACATTCTCCCAGCGGTAGTTCAAATCCATTTTTACCGCGCCGTTACTGCCGTAATGGTAAAAATTCAAGGCGTCTTCTACTTCTTTGGTGATGTCGGCGGCAACCGGCAGACTGACGAAGGTGAGTGATAATAGTGTCGCCGGTAACTTGCCGGTTTGACGTTTGAGTGTTTGCGGCATAAGGCCCCTAGAGAAACAAGCGGTTATAAATTAATGGGTGTGATCGCATTCGGACAGGAAGGTCAGCAGGCTCTCCCGGTATTTGTAGTAATCAGGATGCTCCAGTAAGGCCTTACGAGTACGCGGCCGAGGCAGGTCGATTTCTTGAATTTTGCCGATTTTGGCGTGCGGGCCGTTGGTCATCATCACGACACGGTCGGCCAACAAAATGGCTTCGTCGACGTCGTGCGTTACGACGATGGCGGTGACGTGGGTGCGCTCCCAGACTTCCATCAATACTTCCTGCAATTCCCAACGCGTTAATGAATCGAGCATACCGAACGGTTCGTCGAGCAGCAGCAATTTCGGCGACAGGGCAAAGGCACGGGCGATGCCGACGCGTTGGCGCATGCCGTTGGACATGTCCCCGGCTTTTTTGAACATAGCATCGGCCAGACCGACCCGGGTCAGGTAGTATTCGACGATGTCCTCGCGTTCGTCTTGCGAGGCATGTGGGTAGACTTTATCCACGCCCAGCATCACGTTTTCGAAGGCGGTCAGCCAAGGAAATAGGCTGGGGGCCTGAAACACTACGCCACGGTCCGGGCCGGCGCCGTTGATTTCCCGGTTATCTAAGATAATGCCGCCTTCGGAAATCTCGTTCAGGCCGGCAGTCATTGACAACACCGTGGATTTGCCGCAACCGGAGTGGCCGATGATTGAAATGAATTCGCCTTTCTTCATTTTCATGTCAAACCCGTCTACCACTTTGACGGTACTGTTGCCGTCCGGCGTCGGGTAGATTTTCGAGAGACTGGCAAATTCCAAGTAACGGGCTTTGCCTAGGTCGCGGGCACTAGGTTTCAGTGCGGAGGTATCCAGTTTCCAATCGTTGCTAGTGTTGGGACGCACATCCGGCAGCTTGAGTTTGTCACCGCTGTCGGCTTGCGCTTTTTCCATGCCGATATTCATCAGGTAACGGGTGATTTCGGCGCGCAGACGCTTAAATTCCTCGTTATGGTTCAATGCGGTGCGGTCGCGCGGCCGCTCCAGATTGACCGTAAAGGCCGGGCCGAAGCTGGCGTCCGGGCCGGGATTGAGCGGAATGACCCGGTCGGCCATGTATATGGCTTCGTCCACGTCATTGGTAATCAGGATGACGGTCTTTTTGTCCTGTTCCCAAATTTGCAGAATCTCGTCTTGCAAGTTGCCGCGGGTTAACGCGTCCAGAGCGCTGAGCGGTTCGTCGAGCAGCAAAATATCCGGGTTGGCGGCCAGCGCCCTGGCCACGTTGACGCGTTGGCGCATGCCGCCTGACAGTTCACCCGGTTTTTTGTCCATCGCCCGGCCCAGGTTCACCATTTTGACGTATTTTTCGGTATGCGCGCGGCGTTGTGCCGGCGTCCAATCCTTGAAAATCGCATCCACCGCCAGCGCCACGTTTTCGTAAACCGTCAGCCAGGGCATTAAAGAATAGTTTTGAAACACCACGCCGCGATCCGGTCCCGGTTCGGTGATCGGCTGGCCTTGTTTCAATAGTTCGCCACTGTCGGCATGGATTAAACCGGCAATCATCGATACCAAGGTCGTTTTGCCGCTGCCGGAAAAACCGACAATGGCAATAAACTCGCCTTCGCGAATATCCAGATTAATGTCTCTGAGGATGGAGGTTTTATCTTTGCCTTCTCCGTAGGACTTACAAACATTTTTTAACTCTACTAGCGGCTTATACGCGTCGTTGGCAGGAACGGAAGACATGGTGGATTGTTTGAGCATGGAAAGTTCGATGATTTTGGCTTGGGCGGCGCTCATGACGGCATCCTCAGATTTTTTGGAACGAGAACAGGTTTTGCAGCGAGTGCATTACCCGGTCGAGAACGAAACCGATAATACCGATGGTAAATACTGCCACCATGATCCTGCTCAAGGAATTGGAACTGCCGTTTTGGAATTCATCCCAGACGAATTTGCCTAAACCGGGGTTTTGCGCCAGCATCTCGGCAGCGATTAACACCATCCAACCCACGCCCAAGGATAGGCGCATCCCGGTAAAGATATAAGGCAAAGCCGAGGGTAGAATGATGCGTTTGATTTGCGTGGCCCAATCCAGCCGTAACACTTTGCCGACGTTCACCAGGTCGCGGTCAATGGAGGACACGCCGACAGCGGTGTTGATCAGCGTCGGCCACAGGGAGCACAAAGTCACAGTGATGGCCGAAGTGACGAAGGATTTGGCGAACCAGGAATCGTCGTCAGTGACGTACAGGGCGCTGACCACCAAGGTGACTATTGGCAGCCAAGCCAGCGGCGATACCGGTTTGAAGATTTGGATCAGCGGGTTAAACGCGGTATTCAGCACCGGGCTCATGCCGCAGATGATGCCCAGTGGCACGGCGATCAGCGTGGCGATGATAAAGCCGGCAAACACGGTGCGCAGGCTGGTAAAAATTTGGTCCAGATAAGTCGGTTTGCCGGTGTAGGGGCGGGGTTTGATTTCGGCCTTGGGATCTTCGGCCAGTTTTTCTTTATTCCGCACATCCTGGCGTTGATAAAACTCGGCCATCTTGGTCTTTTCAGCGTAATGCTCGCTGACCAGACCGCTGACTTCCGACCAGACCGCGACCGGGCCGGGAATGGCACCCAAGCTGGTGTTGATCCGCGCGGCGGTGACGCTCCAAAACCCTAAAAACAAGATGAAAGCGATGATGGGCACGCCCATCACCAGCCATAACTGGCGCATTTGTTGGGCAGGGTTTTCACCGGCGGCGATTTTGACTAAGGGTACGAACCAGGTCAGGCCGGTGATATTAAAGAATTTGATCAATGTATTAGTCATGTCTTTACTCGCTTGTCTTAATGGTGTCGGTAAAAAAGATGCGTCCTTGCATCAACATACGGTCCTTGTGTAGAGCACCCACCAGAGTTTTTTAGTCAACAATCTTGCCGCCGGAGACGGTTTGCTTGCCTTTCAAGCCAATCGGAAATTTGGCCAGATAATCATTAGGTTTGTTGGCATCGAACGGAATTTTGTCGATGAAAAAGTTTTGCGACGGCTTGATGCTGGTATCCGCCGGGAAATCTTCGGCTTTGGCTTTACCTTCCGCGACCAATTCCTTTGCGGCGGCCAAGTAAATGTCAGGGCGATAAACTTTTTTCGCGGTTTCCAGATACCAGTTGTCCGGTTTGTATTCGTTGATCATGCCCCAGCGACGCAACTGGGTCAGATACCAGACCGCACTGCTGTATGAAGGGTAGCTGGCGCCGTGGCGAAAGAAGGTGTTGAAGTCAGGTAAGGCACGTTTGTCGCCTTTCTCATATTCGAAGGTACCGTTCATACTAGCCGCCAATACATCAACATCTGCGCCGACGTATTGTTTTTGCGACAGCATTTCGATGGCTTCTTTGCGGTTTTTGTTGTTTTCCGCGTCCAGCCACATAGCGGCGCGAATCAAGGCTTTGGTGACGGCTAAGTAAGTATTGGGGTATTTTTCCGCCCAAGCTTGGGTGACGCCGAAGACTTTTTCCGGCGTATCTTTCCAGAGTTCTTCGTCGGTGATCACGGGTACGCCGATGCCTTTAAATACGGCCTGTTGATTCCAGGGTTCGCCGACGCAGTAGCCGAAAATGGTGCCCGATTCCAGCGTAGCCGGCATTTGTGGTGGTGGGGTGACCGCCAACAGGGCGTCGGCATTGATTTGTCCGGAGGTATCTTGCGGCGGCGCATAAAAACCGGGATTGATGCCACCGGCAGCCAGCCAGTAACGCAGTTTGACGTTGTGGCTGCCGGGTGGGAAAGTCATCGCCATGTTAAACGGTTTGCCTTCCGCTTTGAATTTATCGACGACCGGTTTCAGTGCGTCGGCCTTAATCGGATGTGCCGGTTTGCCGCCTTCCATAGGGACATTGGCTTTCATTTGTTTCCAGATGTCATTGGAGACCGTAATCGCGTTACCGTTGAAACCCATGCTGAAGGCGGAGACGATATCCGCTTTGGCACCGTAGCCCGCACTATAACCCAAGGGTGCGGATGCCAACATATGCGAGCCGTCCAGTTCGCCGTTGATTACCCGGTCCATCACCACTTTCCAGTTGGCTTGCGCTTCCAATTGCACGAATAAACCTTCTTCCTCAAAAAAACCTTTTTCCGCAGCCACCGCCAGCGGTGCCATATCGGTCAATTTGATAAAACCGAATTTCAAATCTTCTTTTTCCAGTTTGCCGGCGGCGAAGCTGTGGTTGGAAAAGCCTAATATGCCCAGCGCGACGACCGAGCTGAATGCGGCGGCAAGTGTCTTTGGGGTGAAAATGCGGTTCTGTTTCATGTCGGTTCCTGTCAATTGAGAAAAATCGGCCAAAAAAAAGGCGTCTATGTCCGACTTGTTTGCAAGCCGGACAGTAGACGCCTTTGTCTTTAGTGCTCAACAGTGAGCGGGGTTTTGGTTTACCACTCCTACACTGGAGTATTGCTGCTAACCAAGCAATCCTGATGCCAGTTTAATGAATCTTGTGATGGCTATTTATAAAAAACATTTATAAACAGTGTCTTACGCTGGTTTACTGTAAATCTGATTTTGGGGGAATTAGCGGGTGCATCCTGCTTGCATAAAAAACGATGCACTCTATTGATTCGGATGTGCTTTTTTTGCACATGCGTGGTGCGCACCGTAATGGGGAGGCTCAGCGAGATAGGCGAAAGAATTAGCGGTATTGCGAGGGTAGCGAGGCGGCGTTACAGGATTGGGCGGGCAAATATAGGCTTGCAAGCCGTGGCGAATGATTCCCGCCGTCTACGAAACAGAGTAGGATGCAGCCAGTGTTAGGTTGACGAGTCAATCGAATTTAAGCCGGGGCGGATTATGAAATACATCGTAAAACAAATTGCCGATGACTTTATCTTAGAGGAAATGGAGCAGGCCAGGAAGCAGTTTGTCGAGGCGCTGAATTACACCATGGAAAGCGCCACGATTTTTTTCGATAAAAATCCCACCAATCCGCTGGATTTTTTTATCGCCTACGATTTTCAACAAAAGCACGGCGATCCGGTGGTGTACGGGTTTAATTTGCGGGATGAAATGATCCGAATTTTCAATTTGGACGACAACAAAACCCATTCATCTAAATTAGCCTTGGCAATCAGCCAACAGCTAAAAAAACTGGCCGAGGAACTTGAAGAGCGTTACGACCCGGAACCCACCAAGACCATCGCCGAAACCCAAGAGAAAAAAGACACGCAATATGCCAGCAGCATTAATCGGTCTTATCGCGATGTACTCAGAGAAGCGAAAGAACACGACCGGGCCGAGCAATTGCGGAAAGCCGAGGCAGAGACTGCGGCGGCAGACGACGGCTATCAACGCCATACGATTTTACTCGGCAGTAAAAGCGCGGCTAAATCCTAAGCCCAGCCCGTAAATATCGTCGCTCCCGCGCAGTTCGACATTCGCAATCCAACGGCTCCGGGATTCGCGGGGCAGCCCGATTAGTAAGCTTATCTGCCATATCATCAAACCCGAGAAGGACAGCCCAATCGCTGGTTGTGCGTGGATTTATCCTCACCGGATCTAGTGCTCCGTTTGGCAAGTATGCTCTGCCTTTATACCGACAGCATCCAACCGTTTGCGTAAAAAATCTCAAACTCCCGGAACGGCACAAAGAATCTGCCGAATTTGATTTTGCCTGTCCCGGCTTCATTCAGATCGGCGACGGTGCCGTCGCCATACCAGTTACTGTGGATGACATCGCCGATTTGTATTTTTTCGTAGGTTTTCATGACGCGCCCCTGGTTATTTAATGACAAGCAGTACTCAGCATAAAAAATGCCAAAACTAACGAATAAAAACGGGGTTTGGGGTAGTGGGTCGCCAAGCCTTACAGACTGTGGCCTGAGTACTCAAAACTTGATAGGGGCAGATACAGAAAAGCCGGTTTCCGACTGCAAACGTTACGGAAAATCGTCACCGATACGATATTTAGTAGCTTATTGGCCCCATGCTGCTTTCAGACGTAGGATTTCCGGCATTATTTCCATAAATAAGGCCAGCAGGCGCGGATCGAAGTGACTGCCGGCCATGCTCTGCATTGATTTTAAAGTCTCTTCCAGCGGCCACGGTTCTTTGTACGGACGTTTAGTGGTCAAAGCATCGAACACATCGGCAATCGCCACGATTCTGGCGGATTCCGGAATCGCCTCGCCGGCCAAACCCAGCGGGTAGCCGCTGCCGTCCCATTTTTCGTGGTGATGGTGGGCGATTTCAGCGGCCATTTTGAAGACCGGATTGTCGCTTTTGTTCAGGATGTCGTAACCAATTTGCGCATGCGATTTCATGACCGGCCATTCCGCATCATTTAAAGCTCGCGCCGCTTTCAAAATGCCGTGCGGAATGCCGATTTTACCCGTGTCGTGGGTGGGCGCGGCCAACTCCATCATCGCCACTTGCGATGGCGTCCAGCCGGCGGCGCGGGCCAGCGCCGCCGAATACGCCGCCATCCGCCAAATGTGGTCGCCCGTGTAAGGGTCGTTATAGTGGCCGGCATCGCCGAGCATTTCGATGGCGGCGCGGGCGAGTTGGTCCAGCTCGTCTACTCGCACCAGCGATAAATGGGTTTGCACCCTGCGCAGCACGATGGGGCCGGAGACCGGTTTTTGGATGTAATCGACCGCGCCAACATCGAAACCGCGCGCTTCGTTTTCCATTTCGCCCATCGCCGTGACGAAAATCACCGGGATTTTCGCGGTCAACGGATCGACTTTTAACTGCGTGCACACTTGGTAGCCGTCCATGTTCGGCATCATGATGTCCAGCAGAATAATGTCGGGTTGATGTTCCCGGGCGGCGGCCAGGGCTTTTTCGCCGTTGATGGCAAACAGCAATTCGAAACGGTCCTTGAGTATTTGCTGCAGCACTTTCAAATTGTTCGGCTCGTCGTCGACCAGCAATACTTTGTAGCTGTCTTTCATGGCTTATTCCTTAAACGTGATCGCTAATTTATCCGCCAAGCGTTCAACTTGGATTTTCGCGGCGTCGAAATCGAAACTATCCACTGCAAAGCGGATAGCTTTCAGTTCGGTCGAGTCCAGAAACGCGCTCAGTTGCTGCAAAATCGGCTCAACGTGGTCCGGATTCAAAGCGTCCAGTGTGCAGTGCAATTGCTGTAACAGACGGCCGACCTGCTCGGCATCGAAGGCTACTGCTACATCAGGAGCCGGTTGGGTTGGCAATCTTAGTTGGTGTATGGCGGTAGCTGAGGCGCTTAGCGCAGCGTCCAGCGTCTTGATCAATTCCTTGATATTTTGCAGGTCGCCGGTTTTGAATTGCGCGTCAACCTCGGTCGCCAGACCAGCGATAACGGGTAAGGCCAGATTGCCGGCCACGCCTTTTAAAGCATGGGCGATGCGCCGGACCGCTTCGAGATTCTCCGGGTGCTCTTGTAGATTGCGTAGTAATTTGGCGCCGTCCGCGCCATGTTGCTCGGCAAAATTTAATAAGGCATCGGCGTAAATCAATGGATCCAGCCAGGTGGTCAAGCCTTTTTCGTAATCCGCGACGCCGGCCAACGGCGTGAAGTCCACGGCAACTTTCGGCGGTTCGGCGATGCTGAGGCCGGTATTGGCAATGCCTTGGCCTTTGGGCACCAGTCTTTCCATTTGCGTCAATAAGTCATCGACATCGATAGGTTTGCCGACAATGGTGTCTATGCCGGCATCCAGCGATTCGCGGCGTTCATGGCTCAACACGCTGGCGGTCAGGGCCAGAATCGGGATATGGCTGCCGCCGGGTTTTTCCAGTTCGCGAATTTGCCGGGTGGCGGCGATACCGTCCAGCACCGGCATTTGCAGGTCCATCAGAATCAAGTCGTAGTCGCCGCTTTGAAAGGCGTCCACCGCTTCCTGGCCGTTTTTAACCCAACTGACTTGATGGCCCTGCTGCTCCAGGCGCAAGCGCGCCAGCGTGGCGTTGGCTTCTATGTCCTCGGCCAGTAATACCTTGAAGCGGCGTGGGGAGAAATAAGCCACGTTATGCACAGAGCTGACATCGTACAGGCAGTTTTCCGCGTTGGCCGATTCCGGCATATGTACGGTGAAATGAAACACCGAGCCGACACCCGCCTGGCTTTCTACCCAAATCCGGCCGCCCATCATCTCGACAATTTGTTTGCTGATGGTGGTACCCAGGCCGGTCCCGCCGAAACGGCGGCTGGTGGTGGCATCGGCTTGCGAGAACGATTCGAAGATGTGTTCGGTTTGTTCCGGGGTCATGCCGATGCCGGTGTCGCTAATGGCAAAATGCAACATTTCGACGCCTTCCGCGCGGGTGATGGTAACGCCTATGCTGCCGGTATCGGTGAACTTTACCGAGTTGCCAACCAGATTCAAAATCACCTGCCGCAAGCGGTTCGGGTCGCCGACGAAATGCGTGGGCAAGCCGGCTTCTATCGCCAAATCGATGCGCAAGCCTTTTTCGGCGGCGCGCAAACCCATGATCTGCAATGCCTCTTGCACCGCAAACGGCAGATTGAAACAAACCGACTCCAGCTCCACCTTACCGGCTTCTATTTTGGAAAAGTCCAGAATGTCGTTAATCACACTCAGCAGATGCCGGCCGGAACTGAGGATGGTTTTTATATGGCCGCGCGTATCACCGGCTAGGGTTTGATCTTGCAAGGCAACTTCGGCAAAGCCGATGACGGTATTCATCGGCGTGCGGATTTCGTGGCTCATGTTAGCCAGGAAATTGGCCTTGGCTTTGGCGGCTGCCTCGGCGGCTTCCTTAGCAAGTCTCAATTCCTGCTCGGCTTGTTTTTGCAGGCTGATGTCGGAAATAAAGCCGACAAATAGATGCCGACCTTCCGAGATAATGCCGTGACCAACTGCCAAATTGGCGGGAAAGCGGCTGCCGTCTTTGCGTTGGGCGATGACTTCCCGCTCGATGCCGAGGATTTTGGCCTGATGGGTCGCCAAGAAATGTTGAATGTAACTGTCGTGCGCGGAGGCATCGGGTTCCGGCATTAGTAGCGAGACATTTTTACCGACGATTTCGGCGCTGCTCCAGCCGAACAGTTTTTCGGCGGCGGGATTGAACATCCGAATCAGCCCGCTACTGTCGATGGAAATCACGCCGTTCACCGCAGTTTGCACGATGGCTTTAACTTCCGTAGTAGCCATCGCCACCAGTTCTTCCAGATGTTCGCGGTATTTCAACAACTCCTCTTCCGCCGCCTTGCGTTCGGTGATATCGGTGATGGAACCGACCATCCGCACCGGCCGGCCCTCGGCGTCGCGCAACGCATCCCCCCGATCCAGCACCCAACGGTAGCTGCCGTCCTTGTGCCGTAAACGCAGTTCGGCGGTGTAACGCTCGTTATGTTCCAAGTGTTTGCGAAACGCTTCGCTGGCGCGGGCTTTATCGTCGGGATGGATTAATTCGAAGAAAATCGATTCCACGTTAGGCAATTCACCATCGGCATACCCGAGAATCTTGTTCCAGCGCGGCGATAAATAGTATTCGTGATGCACAATGTCCCAGTCCCAGATGCCGTCGTTAACAGCCCGCTCTGCAAGCATATAGCGTTCCTCGCTCGTGCGTAGGGCTTGGGTGCGCTCGGCGACTTTTGCTTCCAGATTATGCTGGGCATCGGCCAGGGCATCGGTCATGTGATTGAAGGAACTGGCCAGTTCGGCGATTTCATCAAGACCGCTGACTGCGGCGCGCACCGACAAGTCGCCGTCGCGGATGCGTCTGGCGGTGCTGGTCAGGCGTGAGATAGGCCGGACGATACGTCTGGCCAGGGCGTTGGCGATTATCGTCGTCAAGCCAACAAACACCAGCACGGTGATCAGCATCTGTTTTTCCAGGCGTTGAATCGGGGCCAGCGCCTCGGCCTGTTCGATATGCGCCATGATGCAGCCGCCGCCGGTTTCCGGAATAGTGCGGAAACCATGAATAACCGCACGCTCACGGTAATCGCTGTCCATCATTTCCGCATTTTGCCGGGCCAGGCAGCTTTGCATCGCTTGCGCAGCGATGGGGTGGCTGTTGCCTTGTCGGCTGGCATAGCGCGGTTTGGTAACAAAAAAACCGCTACTGTCGGCCAAGAAAGATTCGCCGGATTTACCCAGGTCGGGGTGAGCCGCAAAAATATTTTGAATCAGGCTAACCGGATAGCTGACCAACAATTGCCAGGGCAGTTTGGCATCTTTGGCAATCACATAATAAAAACGTGGCTGTTCCGGAACAGGTTTGCTGAAGTCGGCCAGTTGTCCTGGTTGAAAATCGTTTAAATCGGCAAGTGCGACGGGTTGCTCGCCGACGCTGACCGTGCCGGAATGGGTGTCGCGGCGAAAAAAAACCGCGCCGGCGGCACCTTCGGTGAGTAAATAGTCGTTCAAGAAATTAGCGGCGCAGGCGCGATTCAATTGCTCCGCCGCCACGCATTTCATTAGCACTTCGGCCAGGAAGGCGTGGGCACGGGTGTCGGCACGTTCCAGCACTAGTTTGAGTTGTTCATGGCGGCTTTCCGCCACGCGGCTGACAATCTTAATGCGATCCGTGCGGATATTGTCGGTGGCAAACCGATAGGCCATGTAACCGACCGATAAAGTCGGTAACAGGATCAACAGCAACAGCAGAGCAATCAGGCGTTTTTGCAGCATGTTGGGCCTCAATGTTGGCAAGCAGGTCAGCCGACGTTATGCCATGGATGGTGGCGTTGCGGCAATACCTTACGCCAATCGACACCTTCATGAGGTTAAGATTCCTTGGGGCAGGGAATTGTCAAATGGCAGTGGTAGGGAAGTCTCGGAACCGAAGAGCCAATCTTGTGATTAACCCTAAGCTCAAACATCGTTTCCCCAAGGTGGTTGTCGCAAAAGCCAACACAGAACCCTCTATCTTCGGGAGAGGGCAGGGTGAGGGTATGCAGATCAATGCTGTATATCCCCCTCACCCCAACCCTCTCCCGCGAGGAGAGGGAGGACTGCCGATGCAGGTGGGAGACCTGTTGCCTGGATTCGCTTGGTGGTCTACCGGCGCTCACTTTCGAGGAAATGATAGCTTCAGGGAGTCTAAGAGTCAGGTGCAGCAGTTAAACTTATTTGCGCAAAGCATTAAAAAAACTACACTCGGGCGCGCCGCCGTTGTTCTCGAAAAACCCAAAGCAATCGTTAAACCATTTTACAAAACGGTCGGCATGCTCGGCGCTGCCGATGGGATATTGGCGCATTTTCCAGCGATTGCGGGCCGAGTCGTTACGATAGATGCCGCCGGCGTTGTAAGCGCATGCCACTTTCGGCGGATCAAAGTGGGTTTGCTTCCATTGTCCGGCGATGTAGGCGGTGCCGGCCTGAATCGAATTGCTGGGGACTAATAGCCAGGCTTTGTCGATGTCGTCTTTATTCAAGGCCGCGCGGGCGGTGGAAATTAACGTTTGCATCAAGCCCGGCGAAATTTTGTGTGGCGTAAGCACTTCGTCGATAAAGCCGGGTTCTTCGCGCACCGCGTTTTGATTGCCGGACGATTCGGTGCAGATCGTGGCGATGATGAGTTCTACAGGTACGTTTAACTCGGTAGACCAATGCGTCAACGCACTGCCGTATTGGCTCCAGATTTTGGCAACTGTTTTCGGCTCGCCGCCGCTACCTAGTGGCGCATTGTCGTTGCCTACCAATAAGCCTTGTGCGGTTAATTGCCAGGACACGCTGTCTTGATAGGCATGCCTGGCTTTTAATTCGTCGAGTAAATCTTGACCGATGGTGGTGCTGCCGGCGTCGTTGGCGGCGGGGCGTTGCGTATTCGGGAAGCTGTCGTCCTGGAACAAACTGCTCCAGGTTAACGGGCCGACAATGCCGTCGCTGTCCAAACCGCGACTGGTTTGAAATGCCACGACGGCTGCGGAGGTTTTCGCACCGAATAGCCCGTCGGGCTGACCGACACCGTTGATCTGCAAGCTTTTTAACCGCGTTTGTACTTCAAGAACATCGCGGCCGCGCAGCATAGGCAGTTGAAATTTAAGAGGGCGACTAAAGGCCATGACCTGCTCCTATCTGCTAAAGGCTTATGGGCAGCCGGGAATTGACGCTTTGATCCCGGCGATGTCGTTTAACAAGCGCCGATGATGGTCGGCGTAGCGGCTTTGGGCGGCCTGCGCGGCAGCTTGACTCTCATTTTGTTGCAATTGTTTCAGCGCTTGGCAACTGCCGGTGTCGTTGATTTGGAAACGGATCGCGGCTAGTTCGGCGTTATGCAGAAAAAAGGTGGCGGCCGGTTTTAAGTCGCCGGGGGCTTGCAGAAATTCGCGGGCACAACTGTGCAGCTTTTGATTGTAAGGTGTGGCGGCGGCTGTGCTGGTTTGTTCGCTACGCAGCAAACGCAGCGACTCGCACCAATTTTCGAAATACTGGGCGCGTTTGCCTACTACGGCCTCGGCATTGGCCCAATCGGTTGTCAGGTGAATGCCTTGTTCTAGTTGCTCAGCGGCGCATTGGTAGTTTTTGACACTGTCGGTGTTTTGTTTGGCCAGTCGGTAACAGGCATCGCCTTTTAACAAATGCAGCTGATTGCAGGCCTCGTGGTCTTTGCAATCGACTTCCGCCGTAGCGATTTCCTGCCAGTTGTTTTCAGCGGCGGCTTCTTTAAAGTTTTTCAATTGCCGGGTCGCGCAGCCGGAGACTAGCAAAACCGCTACTAATAAGATCATGACCATTTTAATGTTAGGCTTCATAATGCGTGGCCCTCCAGAATTTTGGTGATCATGCCGGCGACCGGTTTGTCTTCGGCTTGCAACTTCTCGGTCACCACGATCAAGCTATCCAGGTCTTTCAATGCGTCCGGGTTTTGATGCAATTTGTCCACGGCTTGTAACACCGATTCGTAACCACCGGTGCTACCGAACATGGCCGGGTCGCGGGCCAGGATCAAGGATTTCAATTCCCGGTCGGCGGCGGTGCGATGGAATTCGTCCAGGCCTTCTTCAAATTGTTCTAAGGTTTGAAAGCCGCCTAGCTCGGCGTATTTTTCGAACAAATCCGCCGAATCGGCATTGCCGATGAAATCGTTGACGGCCTCTTTCAGAAACTTGGGATTTTCCATTTGCGCCTGGAAGGCGTTACGAAATAACGGGCTTTGCCGCAGCAACATGAAGCCAGTGTTGTCGTCGACCGGTTCCAGCGTCAAACCGGCTGCCGGCGAGATCGGCATGTGTAAAATCCGGGCTTTCCATTTTTGGTAATAAATACCGGTCAATTTGACTGTACCGGCCACTACCGCGGCGATCAATGCCGCCGGCGGCATAAAGGTGCCCAGGGTGGCACCGAAGGTTTTCACGGCGCTGCCGACGATGTCGGTTAAGGGACCGTCCTGATCGAGTGCGGTTTGCGTGTCGGTGACCGCGTGCAGTGCATCTTCGATCTTGCCTTCGCCCATCAGGCCTTTAGCGACATTCACGCCTTTTTCGACTTTGTTAGCCAGATCGACGTATTTGCCGCCGATATCTTTGGGCAATAAACCGGCCACGGTACGGGCCATGTCGATGCCATTGCTGACGGTTTCCAGCATGGAACCGGTTTTGGATTGCTGTTGCTGGCTGACGGCTTCGTCGCGTTGAGTCGTGGCTTCGTGGGCTTGCTGCAATGCGGCGCTTTCGGAATCGCGATTTTGCCCGCGTGCGCCGAAATAAAAGCCGATGATGGTGCCGAGGATACCGCCCAATACGTCCGGAAACTGGTTGTTGGGTAAGGCTAAAAACAGCATCGAGGCGGTGACGATCAGCATGGCGATCACGCCGCGTATCGTGCCTTCCGGCAGACCTGCCGGGCTTTGAAAGAACAGCGCCAATTGTTTTTCGCGGGTGCAGGTTTCCAGAAAGGTTTTTTGCAGATGCCGCAAATACAGCAAAAAGGCGAGCACAACTATCGCCAAGATGCCCAACGTAATTAAAAAATGAATAGATAGGGCGATGGGTTTGTCTTCGCCGTTAACGGCCGCGGTTTGGGCGACAACGGAAAGCGGGAGCAGGCTCAGCCCCGCGTAAGCCAAGGCTTTAAGTCGATATGTCGGTTTGTGCATAAGTCCGCCTTTTTGGTAACGATCCGGTTGATCGATTAAGGTCTCTAGTTAGGCTTGCCGGGCGGATGATATACCCGCCCCATTTGCCGGTCTATTATTCACGTTCCGCCACCGGTCAGCGTTCTTGCGTTCGTATTATAAATCCCGTTCGCCCGGAGCTTTTAGAAGGGGCTTAGAGGGGCCTAGCGCGAACGGTGTACCGTGTAAACAGGATCGGGTTTAGTCTATAGCCTCGGTCTCGCGTGACTTCTGTGCAGCTTTGTTGATACTCATCATCGGCGAGGTCCATATCGGATGGCGGTGCTCCTGGCGATAATAGGTTTCGTAAAGCGCTTGATAAACCAATTCGGATGCGGCCCAACGTTCTTTGCAAAAACTGGAAAGCATTAATCCTGAAACGCCGCCGCACACCCATCCCAGTAATAGCAACTTCTCTATAAACAATACCAAAGTAAAGATTGCCAATATCAAAGTCAGGCTGCGCGCCAATTTGGATTGCAATTGCAGCGCCTCCACCTTGGCCACCACCGGGTTGTCGTTGTCCCGCAGTCTATCCAAAGCTTCATGGTATTGACTCAGCAACGGGTCGTTGGTAGTCAAAGCCAGATTTTGCGCACGCCGGTACCAACTATCCGTTTTCAGGCGTTTACGGTTTCGATATAAATAATCGTAAGTGGTATTGAGTATGTCGTGCGACAAGCGTTTGACGATAAGGGAGACCGCCAGTGTCAACAGCAGAAAAATCAACGCACCGGCGGTGCTAGCGGCGAACGGGTCAGGCAAACGCTGCAATGCAGGGTGAATCTGTTCGCGGTAGTTAAAGAATACGGCTACCAAAGTAGCGGACGGCAGAGCGATGCCGACTTGTTCGATCGGGTCTGTGAATAGTTTGCCGATCAGCGTGCTAAGCGGGTTTGACATTTTGTCCCTCCTTCTAAGTTGGGAAAAATGAGTTGCGGGACGCGGTGCGCCCGGTTGCTTTGACCGTTGGTCATTAGATAGCAAACGCGACGAAACAGCAACTCAATTGATGAAGCGATTATGCCGACATTGGCGTGTGTGAGGATGTACGAAAATACCCAAGCTTTGGATGCATTTTTCACTTTCCTAACGGCAAAAAATAGTGCGTCCGGCCTTAGATCATTACCCGCGCCTCAACTGGCGTCGTTCGCACGAAGATAGGCGCCTGGAGATAGTTAAAAACTGGATTTCCGTACATTCAGGAAAAAGTTTCCGCCACAGTGCATTTGCTTACTCGCTAAAAACCGGTAAAACTGGCGTACAGTGAAAGAACAAAGAGGCCTAAAAATCGTTATTCCCATTTTGGCTGGAATGGCTGATTAGGGATTTTAGAGTGTCCTCGATAACTACAAGAGGGGAGTGCGCCATGATAGACAAGCAAAAATTGACCGAATTTTATCGGGCTTTTATCGAATACTTATGCGTGGTTTGGGCTTGGCTCAAATCGACGTGGCAAAGCCTAGCCCAACCTAAACCTGACGCCGACCAACCCGACAGTGCTGCACCCAAACGCTCGCCGGTATGGTTGTATGTATTGTTGGGGATTTTCGTGCTGTCGCTATTTGCTGGCGGCGAGCGCATCCAGGGCCAGGAAATACCCTATAGCCAGTTTCTTACCCTGGTTAACGACAATAAAGTCGAAAACGCCGTCGTCACTCAGCGTTTCATCAACGGCACCTTAAAAGAAGAAGATAAGAAAATCGGCAAGCATTTCTTCACCGTGCCCTTGTGGGACGAGTCGCTGGTTAAAAACCTGCAAGAGCATCAAGTGGAATACGTGGTCAGAAGCGGTGACAACTGGTTGAGCAATTTGCTGTTTAACTGGGTGATTCCGCTGGCGATTTTTGCCGGAATCTGGATGTGGCTATTGCCGAAGATGACCGGCGGCGCCGGGCGCGGTTTCTTGAATATAGGCAATAAAATCCGTATTCAGCAAGAAACCAGCAAAACTACGTTTGACGACGTGGCCGGCGCGGAAAGCGCGAAGCAGGAATTAAAAGAAACCATTGAGTTTTTAAAATCCCCGGAAAAACTGCAAAAGCTGGGCGGGCGCATGCCGAAAGGCGTGCTGTTGGTCGGCTCGCCGGGTACCGGCAAAACCCTGTTGGCCCGGGCGGTGTCCGGCGAAGCCGGCGTGCCGTTCTTTAACATCAGCGCCTCGGAATTCATTGAAATGTTCGTCGGTATCGGCGCGGCGCGGGTGCGGGATTTGTTTGAACAGGCCAGGCAAAAAGCCCCATGCATTATTTTTATCGACGAACTGGATGCGATTGGCCGCTCGCGCGGCGGTCCGGCGATGCTAGGCGGCAACGACGAACGCGAGCAAACCCTCAATCAATTACTCACCGAAATGGACGGCTTCGACGCCACCTCCGGCGTCGTCGTGATGGCGGCTACCAACAGACCGGAAATCCTGGATAAAGCTTTGCTGCGGGCCGGCCGTTTCGACAGGCAAATTGTGGTCGATAAACCCGATTTGATTGACCGGGTGGCTATCCTGAAACTGCATAGCAAAGCCATGCAATTGGACAAAGATATCGACTTAAACACGGTCGCTAAACGCACGCCCGGTTTCGTCGGTGCCGATCTGTCCAACATCGCCAACGAAGCGGCGATATTGGCTGCGCGAGGTGGACGCGACACCGTCAACATGGCCGATTTCGAAGCCGCCATCGATAGAGTGATGGCAGGACCGGAAAAGAAAAACCGCATTCTCGGCCCGGACGAAAAACGCAGAGTGGCTTATCACGAAGCCGGTCACGCGCTCGTCGCGGAAAACGTGCCTACCGGGCTGCCGGTGCATAAAATCTCCATCATCCCGCGCGGTGTCTCAGCCCTGGGTTTTACCTTACAACTGCCAGTCGAGGAAAAATATCTTTCCACCGAAAACGAGTTAAAGGACCAACTTGCCATTTTGCTTGCTGGTCGTGTTGCCGAACAACTGGCCCTGCAAAGCGTCTCTACCGGTGCCCAAAACGACTTGGAAAAAGCCAGCGAAATTGCCCGAAACATGGTCTGTTACCTGGGCATGAGCAAAAAACTGGGGCCACAAATCTACGGCCAACGCCAGCAACTACAATTCTTGCCCGGCGATATGTCAGAACAACGTAACTACAGCGAAGAAACTGCTCGCTTAGTCGATGCCGAAATCAAAGCCTTGATCGAGGAAGCCGAACGCCGCGCGCAAAAGATATTAAGCGAGAAACGCGGTTATCTGGATAAGTTGGCGGACTTGTTGCAAGAGAAAGAGGTGATTCAGCGCGAAGATATGGTGGGATTGATCGGTAGCGGGAAGTAAGTCGCCGCACTTAAAACACCCCGTCATTCCCGCGAAAGTGGAAATCCAAAAATGCTTCGAATGCTCCAAACGTAACAAGTAAAGTTCCCTCTCCTGCTGGAGAGGGTTGGGGTGAGGGGGAATTAAACAATATAAAACCAATTCTTTTTGACTTCCTTACTCTGAATGGTTTCAAACAAAGCAAGCATATTGCTCTCAGAGCGGAAGTGTTTGGGCAAGCCCTAAAAGCACAGACGGTTGCAATATTCACGTGTAGGACCTTTCGCACCGCGTATCCAGATTTTGACCGAAGTATCGGTTGTCTGGCCGATTATGGGGGCTAGGGTCAGTTTTTAGATTTGCAGGTGTTTCCAAATCTGGGCGCTGTAGCATCGTCAAGCTAACCTTGGCGGTTTCCCCGTCGGCATATCCATATTCACTAGATTATCGCCCCAAGCTTTTTGTAGTTAGATTCCCTGTCATCCAGTCCGTTAATGCCGCCATTTATTTTACGGGTGATGGCTTCAATAGGTGAGCAAGTGTAGTTGTACCATTTTTTTCCATCGAACCGTTTGATGGTTACTAAGGAACTATCTGGTTGGCACAAAGTATTCAGATCTTTGCTAGTCCAGAAAATAAATGCCGCCAACGTGCCAAATTTAGCGTTGTTCAACAAAGTTGGCTGATTCAGTATGTTGTCGTTCTGGAATAACGCCTTTTCGGTGTCGGTCAGAAATGGAAGTTCTAACAGTTTTTTGCCGGTCGTCTTGTAATTTTTCCTGCCCGTAGTCTGGATTGCTCCTCGACCTTTAAATTTTACGCCATCTCCAGATTGGCTATTACCCAAGTCTTCCCTACCTTCGTAGGCTTTCCCACTTGCATACTCCTCATAAGCATTCCATTGATCGCATTCATGAGCGATTTGGGCTAAAAAATGTTTAACTTCCAACTGAGAGTCAATAGCAAAATAATCAGCGTAACTATTAAATGAATCTACAAAACCGGTAATATTTTTTTCTTTGTTTTCTCTTCCTCGATTTGGATTAACGGTCGGAAACAACTTTAACAAATCATCAACATTTATTTTTATTTTGGCTTCATAGCCAATTTCATTTTGCTCGCTGCTAACGGGTAAAGCTGTATTTGGTTCAGTGGGAGGAGGGACTTCCGGTTGTTCCATTGATGAATTTGGATTTGGTTGGAGCTGGTTGGAATTAAGCTCAGCCAAATACAGCAAATATTTGGTCGGGTTCAACAACTCGCGAGGCGGTTGACTACCTTTAAAATAGCGTTGGTTGACAGTGGTGCCCTTCGCATACATTTCGAAGTGGCACATCGAACTATCTGTCATCTGCCCGACCCGGGCGATGGGTTGTCCTGCTTTGACACGTGAGCCTTTTTCTAGGCCAAATTCCTGCCAGGATTTCTCTTTTACCTCGCCATAATTTATGACTACTCCGGAATCGCACTGTACAAACAATGCGTGTACCCCATGATAAAAGTGATAGTGGTTGACAATGATCCCGTCCTCGCAGGCCACGATGATATCGCCTGCGTTCCCCCATAAATCAACGCCAACATGGTAGCGACCTCCCGCTCTTTCGGCTAAAAAGCGCCTGCCGTTGCGTCCATAGGATTTTCCGCTAACCCCAAGAAACGCCACTTCACGGCCGCCACGATCATGGGTCTGAACGGGCCAATATAAAGTTGCTGCCGAGGGTTCCGCAAAAGGAATGCCATTTAGTTCTTGTGGTGCTTCCACACCTTTCCAAGGCGCCGTCGAAGGCTGCGCGGCCCGATAGTTATTCTGTAACCAAAGCTTAATTTCTTCTCTGGTTGCCTTGTCGCATTCCCCATGAGTGCCACCGGTATAAGAAGGTTTAATGAAAATGGTTTGGTTATTTAGTTGTCTGTCAGACACAAGAGCGGCTTCTTGGAAATCTTTCAAAGCTTCAAGGGTGCCGGTGCCAAAAGCGCCATCAGCTTTTCCCGACAAAAAACCCAATGTGGTTAAGTCGGTTTGCAAAGCCACCACATAATCCGCCGGAATATTGGCTTGTTTGCCATAGCTCCTAGCACCAACTGTGTCGATAGCCCCCCGAGCCAAGGTGTATGCATCATCTTCTAAATACCTTGAAAGAATGGTTGCTGTTGGTGTGGATGTTGTTACATCCGTTCGAGATGTTACAGCGCCGCTCCAAAAATACTCTCCATTACTAGTTTTAAACCACTTGGTATTTCCATTAACCGCTTCGCCATCGCTTACCCAACCCACATAGTCTAATTCCGTGCCGACACCAACGACTTGAGATATAGGGGCTGTCCGATGGGGAAACTCTTTCCTTAGGTTCAATTTGGAGGTTGCGATTGCTTTACCAACCTCGGCGGTATAGCTCAACAGAGGAGCGGTGGCGACTGGTCCTTCTTCAATATTTTCAAGACAAGCATAGTATTCAGTAACTATGTCTTTTAATAACTGTTCATAGGTACGCCTACTATGCGCTAAACCGGTAAGCGGATCAGTTTTGCGTTTTGGATCCAGAAAAAAATGACCTGCCACCGCTTTGCTTGGGTCTAATTGGTATTTCTCGCATATAAAGGCAATTACCCAGACGTACTTGCGATAGGCTTCATCCGCATCAATATTGTCCCCATAACAATATTCGACGCCGATGGCGGCATCATTGGCGTCGTAACCAAAAATATGATTATCCGTATCTAATCCGTAAAGTACATGCCAAGCTTTTTCTGGAACTCCAGTTAATGCCGGAATACATTCAATAATTTCCTTATCATCTACAAATAGATGGGCTGATGCACTTTGCTCGTCACGAGAGTTTTCGTAATACCTCACGTTATTCGTGGCGGTGGAGCCAGGGTTGCCGGTATCGTGGGCGACAATAAACTTGACGCCACCGGTGATCAGCTTTCCCGAACGCCGCTTGGAAGGTTTTGTCAGATAACGGGGGGTAATCGTATATTTCTGCTTAAAACTCATGGCGATCACCCCACGGCTGGATGTTCTTCGACCGCTCCACCGCCCGTTGCGGGTGGCGATTCGGCATCTGTGGAACTTCCAGATTGGCTATTGCTGACGCCCTTGGCGGCAAGGTACCCAGTATGGCTGATACCAATAAGAGCAAGTAGGCTCGAATTTAAGGTAGGAAGTTCTTTGATGAATTCTGAAGTAGGCTTTGCCAACTCAAGAGATAAAAACTCACCCAGTTGAACACCATAAATTATTATCGATACAGCGGTAAAAAAGAACATTTGTAGTCTGGCCAGGTCGAGATGAGCAAAATTTCCAATTTCTTCTCCAGTAAATAAATCTGCAAATCTGGCTTGAGACGGCGATTGGTTAACAACGAGATGGCCTTGGATATCTAACTCGTTCCTTTTATATCCTTGCTGACTCGTTAATAACTCAAGCATCTGTGATTTCTCTTGCTGATCCGGGATTTTACTTTTTTTGCTATCCAGAATTAAAGGGGAACCAACCATTGATGCTGTACTAATACCCATTAATAACCAAAGTTCTTTTGGCATACCTGGCAAACAACCATTTTCTATATCCTTAAGGCAATCATGATTTGTGACAAACATATTCCAAATGGCTACGGTGGAGAAGGCAGAAAGAATTAGTATGGTCCATCCAAGAATTTGGAATCTCGATAAAGACATGATGTTGCGATTATCAACGAAGGCGCCTTTCCAACTACCTGTCACGCCATGTCCGACAGTCAAAATTACAAAGAAGAATCCTGCAATAATAATAAACCATGCCTTCACAAGGTATGAATTAAGAAAATCCACTAACTCTTTTTCATGCAAGTAAATAATAAAAGGAAATATAAACACAAACAAAATACATATTGTTGTATGAGGATATGACCAGTTTTTGTTTTTATCGATAGTCATTTTATTAATCTCTCGGCGAATTTGTTAGGAGCCTTTTGCTTAGCTTTAGTGTTAAAGTGTTTTTATAAGTACCAGGACGCTTTCAAGCGTCGATCAAGGCAATAGCTATTAGAATTATTCAAATTATTTATAACCTATCGCGTGGTATCTGATCTGTACCATATGCAGCTATAGTGGATGCACTATTTTTTTGAGTCCGCCTTGCACGCTTTTATTAAGCTCCTGTAATACTCTAATAAATATGGGATACTAGTTATTTAAAACTTGCTGCGTTAAGTATGCTTTTCAGCGCCTCTTGTTTCGGGTGATGCTACTGTTTCAGGATAAACTGCGATCACTGTCCAATTACCATCGTCTTGTGGGATTGTGGTTACTGTTGCACCTTCTGATCTAAAACCCGCAACTACGGACGGAAGATTGGCTGTCGGAACGCCTTTTATGGAATAAGTTCCAGTCAACATAATTTATCTCCTTAGTGTTTAATTGTTAGTTAGATTTAAATCGTGAACAGCTTTCTTACGTTTTCTATCAAATCTAGGATCTCCAGTCATAAAAATCGTTGGAGATTGGTCTTTTAACCCGTTGCGATCCATCCAGTCACGGATTCGTGCTTCATTTTTTGAATCAATATTAACGCCGTCAGGCATTCGAAATTTTTGTAACAGTTGGCCTTCCTTGGTATCAGTGAATGTTGTATTACGAATGCCAGCTAGCTCATCTTCTGTTACCTTCAGTTCTGTTTCTGCAGTTTGTTTTGCCTGCCCACTTTCGGCCGCAACTAAGACAAGAGCGCTGACTAAAGACCCGGCCGCATGATAGTCTAATACATCACGCACCCCCTCTTCAGTTGAGTATTCGTTGATATCAAGATTTGCCATCTTCGCAATTATTAGTTGTTTTTTCGTTGCTCGGAGCGTATCCATTCCATTTACGAGGGTTTCCGTAGTCTTTTCAAGAAAAAATCGACTGTTGAATTTTCCCTGCGCGCCCTGAACTGCCGCGGAGACCCCAGATAATATAGGCGCTGCACCACCTGTGGATAAGGCGCCGGCAGTACTTAATCCTAAGGAAATCCAATCAAATCCAAGCTGAGTTTCAGCATTGCCCGCATAAAATTTGTTTCTGAATTCTTGATAATTATGTTCGGACAACGTTAAAAGTTTGTTAATCTCGATATTGCGCTCCGCTTGTCCTTTATTGCCTTGAGCGTAGATACTATCAAGTGATATTTCGCTATAGGTTTTCACCAGCGAGTCTGTCAGATGCCCGTCAGCCATCGGGGCAGAAGTAAAATGAGATGCGCAGCCACTAAAAACTGAAGAAAGACCAATAATTAATAGAATGTATATTGAGTTAATTTTAGTTTTTGATAAGATCATAGGTTTTCCTATGTTGAATAAAAATATATTGTAAATTTCTGATAAATTAGTTTGTCGAGTAATGGTCTCGAAATATTTAATTTATTTTAGTATGTTGTATTTTAGTCATTATTTTAACTTTTCTATATACGTTGTAATATGCTATTTTTATGTCTTGTTTACAATGTCTATAAATATCATGAAACATAGCTTTCAACTAAACAACTCCGTATCCACATACTCCGCCTTAACCAACGACTAAAAATCATCCGCCAAACCGTCTTCAATATATTTATAAGGCAACCAGCCATAACCTTTTTCACCCCAATTTTCGCCCCAGGAGTTTCTAATCAATAATGCACCTTTGGTTTTGCCGATTTTCTTGGCGTCGTCGTAGCCGATGGCGACGATGGCATGGCCGCCGACCAGTTTGTCGCCGGGGCCCGGATAGGGGATTTCGCCGGGTTTATTGGTCGTGTCATAAATTGAGCTGTATACCGAAAAGCCGAACATGGAAGGCAGTTTGGCGGCCAGATTGGTTTTGATGATATTCAAGCGTTTGGATAGCGGGGTGCCGGGCGGGTCTAGCCGGTAATATTGCACGGCTTTATAGCTTTGGGCGAAGGCGTAGCAAAACGCAGAGGGTTCCTGATCGAATTGGGCGATGTCGTACGGGTGATATTGTTCAGGCGGCACGCCGAATAAAACCAGGGCTTTCATGGTGTCGCGCAGTTGCGCGCCGGTATCGCCTTTGTCGCCGGCCAGGGTGCGGGTGGCTTTGTACAGAAATAAGCGGGAGGCATCCAGATATTTGCCAAAGGCTCGGCGCTCGAAGTATTCGATCAGACCGACGCCGGCGTTGGCGGTGCAGGAGCCTAAATCACCCTGATCTTCGATAGGCGAGCACCAAGACCGTAAATCAACGGACGCCGGTAATTGTTTGGGAGTGGCTTTTAAGGCTTCCGATTTACTGAGTATTTTTTGGATACTATCGCTTTCCGCTTGATAGTCCCGTATGTCCGGTAAATCAGGCCGCCAGCCCAAGCTGTATCGATAGTTTCTGCCCATGGTACGCATCCTCATTTGGTGTTGAAAATCGCTGTTTTGGCACCGCTTTTAACTGTAAACGGATTTTGCGGTAACTAACGGCTGCGATCCAGCTGCTTTCCGTACCAGTACAAACGTACTGGCTAATTATTCGGTTATTTAGCGTTACAATCGGGAAACACCTGATATTCGGTAGGCTATCGATACATGAACGTCCTCCTCGTAGACGACCATTTCTGCGCCCGCGAGGGTGTGGCTTGTTTGTTGAAACAAATCATTCCGGAATTACAGGTGTTTGAAGCGGAGAGCTTCGACGAGGGGTTGACCGTGGCTCAGCAAACTCCGTTGAATCTGGTTATGTTGGATGTGCAACTGCCTGGTAAAGACGGGTTGGTGGGTTTGGCGGAATTGAAGCAAGCCTTTCCGGATTTGTGCGTGGTGATGTTTTCCGGGTTGGACGATAGGGAGTTGGTATTTCAGGCGCTGCGTCTGGGTGCGATGGGATTTATCGTCAAATCAGTCGCTCGACAGGTGTTTGTCGATGCGTTGCGTGACGTGTTGGCCGGCAAGGTTTATTTGCCGGCATCCGCGGTGGGCCCGCAACGAACTGTCGATTCATATGCCGGCGATGTTACAGATATACCTAAAGTATCCGATTCGGCCTGTTTAGGTCTGACAGCGCGTGAGTTCGAGGTGTTGACTTGGTTGGTGCAAGGGATAGGCAATAAGCAGATTGCCAAGCAGTTGGGGATAGAAGAGCAAACGGTGCGTAATCATCTGCGGCCGATTTATCAAAAATTTGGTGTTGCTAAGCGTACCGAGTTGTTGGTGAAGGTTTTTGAGCGGGGGATTGTGTTTGGGAAGCCGGGGGTGGGGAATTGATGGCTTAGAAGTTGAGGGGATTTATAGAAAATCTCCCCTGGCCCCTCTTTTTTAAAGAGGGGCATAAATAGCGCCAAAGCTTAACTTAACGCCATTGGTTAATGAACGGATTTTCTTTGTCGACTATCCTTCACACGGATTTAGTTATCTGCATGGTTTTAACCATGGTTTCCCTCAGCGCTTTGGCGCCGGCGGGTTTGCGCAGAATGGCGGTGTGTGCCGGCAACAGGGATTTTTCGTGGTCCGAGATGGCGCGGGCCGAGAGAATCATGGTCGGTACCGGCCCGCAAGTGGTGTGGACTGCGGCGATAATGTCGTGGGCGGTTTCGCGGTTGCCCAGGTAAAAGTCGGTGAGTAATAAATCCGGATCTCTATCGTTTTCGGCTAGTAGTGCTGCGGTTTCCGTGAGCGATGCCGATTCCTGTACCAGGCAACCCCAAGCTCTGAGTTGCTTGGCGATGGCTTGCAATACCTCTGCATCGTCGTCCACCACCATCACGAAGTAGCCGGAGAAATCGCCGTCTTTATCTGATCCATTGTTTATCGCCAGCATTGGCTCAGCGATTGGCAGCTGGAGTTTAAAATCGCATCCAAAACGCGAGCCACATACCAAGCTCAGCCTGTGGTCGGGTAAACATTTTACGGCAGCAGCGACGTAGGCTAAACCGATGCCTAGTCCTGATACTTGGGTGTCGTTCTGGCGACGCTGGTTGCGGACAAATTCCTTGAATACCTCTTCGCGCATCTCTTCCGCGATCCCTGGGCCACTGTCGCAGACATGTAAAGTCAGATGTTGCTTGCCGGTTTTGACCGCCGACACCAATATCCAGCCGCTCTCGGTATATTTGATGGCGTTATTGAGCAAATTGCCGAGGATTTGCCGCAGGATGTTGCCGTCGCTGCATAGGTTGTAAGGCTCTTGGCGGCGCAACACTACTTTAAGCCGGATACCGCGTTTGGCGGCTTGCGGGACATATTGATTTTCCAGGCCGGTCAGCAGCGTATTGAGATCGATATTGGCTGGTTGCGGAATTTGCCGGCCGGTTTCCAGGTTGGCGATATCCAACACATGGTTAAAGGCGGCGTTCAATTCGTCTATCACCAGGCCCATGCGGCTGAGCATAAACGCCGCGTTATTACCGGGTGGCTTTGTTTGTGCGGCATCCAATACGGCGGCATAGCAGGCCAAAGCTTGCAACGGTTGGCGCAGATTGTGGCCCATTTGCTGTAAAAAGCGGGTTTTGTCTTCCGCGCTAAGCTGGGCCTTGCGTTTTTCGCGGAAGGATTTGCGGGCGTAAGCTTCCAATTGGCAGCGGGTGCAGACGCCGAAGATATTCACGATGCAAAGGTTCAGAATAGACGGGATCAAGTCAATCACGGTCAGCCCAAGCCAATAGCCGGCCATCGGCATGGCCAGCGCAGTAAACCAGCCAAAGCCTATTGTTGCCCGCAACGACATGAACATTTGCCCGTAACTGAAAAAATACATCGGCAGCAGGGCCGGCCAGGTTTCGGCGTAGTAGCGGGGATTGCCGTCGTACAGCAAAACAGCGATTAAATTGGCCGCGGACAGTCCGGCGCTGAGTTTGGCGATGGTGTTGATTTTTGCCGCCGCTTCTACGCAGACATTTAGGTATCTGAATAAGCCCAAAAGTACCAGGACTATGGGAAGTCTTAAGATGGCCTCTGCGCTTGAGGTATTACCAGTATGCAAATCCAGCAGGATATAAACCGTAAATGCCACGGCTCCCAAGCCTAACGCCCATTTGAGGGGGCTTAGTAATACAAGGTAACGTTCTTCCCAAAATTGCCGTTCGGTTTCTTCATCGAATTGGGGGATGGCAAACAGTTTGGCGGGGCTGAGCGACAGATTGGTATCGAGAAAACGTCGGAGCGGGTGATGGCTGGGGGGGCGAAAAAAAGCCTTGCTGGCAAGATGTTCGATGAATGGATTTGGTTTGCGCATGCCGCCGGTCCCGGTCGCAACCATCGTACTCGGTGCGGCGCAAGGGGCGCATCAGTGTTTCCGATAGCCAAGTTATTGTTGTTTTTGTAGCTGGGCTTTATTTTCTCTATTCTGGCAGACCTAGGCAAGAAAAGTTAGCTAACGCACCGGCAAATTCTATTGGCCTTACACACTTTGGCGCCAGCGTTGATAAACCAGGCGCAAAATCAGCACACATTGCAGCGCGGCAAAAGCTAACGCTGAGAATGCGGAATCCGCCCACAGCGGAAAGAATAACGCTGAAACGCTGGTCATACCGACCGCGGCGAACAAGCCGGGGAGAATGCCGTACAACAGCGCTGCGGACAGTAAGCTCAGGCTAAATGCGCGTTGCGGATTTTTGCCGTAGCAAAAAAACAGGTAAATCGCGCAATCGCGCAACACCAATAATGCGATAGCTAGTGGATAGGCGTGCAGGGAGATGTCCAGCCAAGCCAGTTTTTGCTCCTGGAAACTCAGAAAAATCGCAAACGGCAAACTTAATGCAAAACTCAATGCGCTCAAGGGTAGTTCTTCCCCAACTCGGCGCCAATTGCCTTGTCGCCAATAATCCAGTAAACGCTTGATGCGCATCGGCTCTTGCCGCTCGACGATGATGCCGACGTAAGTTAAACCACTGCAAACGGCTAAAGCAGCTAGGGAAAAGGAATAGTTGGTATTGGGAATAAAGCCGCCCAAATAGACAATCAAAAACAGCGTAAAACTCAGCCAGGCCCAGGGCAAATTTCGCAAACTCAAGTCTTGCGCCAGCAAGCGATAATTGCCCATGACGCACCAGAATAAGGCGCATAGCAGGCTTATTTGGTGCAAAGTCTGCGGGTTAACGGTCAGATTATACCAGACAGTGCTTTGAAAATGACCGGGCAAATAACTTGCCGTTTCGGTTAAATCAGTCAAAGAAGGCATGAAAACGAGGAAGCCCACCAATACCAATATAAGTATAGAACCGGTTTTTAGCTGACCGCGTTGCACTGCCAGCAAACCCAGCAAAAGACCGGCGCTTTGTACCAGTAACGCGGTGCCGATGGCGTAAAAAAACAGCAAGGGTAGGGCGGCCGGATTGTCGGTCGCCAGGGCATGGACCAGTAAACAAATACCGGCGCAGTACCAGGCCATGCTGGTGCTGCCCAGCAGTTTGCCCCAGGTCATTTCCCAAGGCCCGAGAGCTGACAGGCGTTGCGTATCCCAGGTGCGGTCGCGGTATTCTTCAACAATGCTGTCCAGGCTTTGCCGCGTGCCCCATAGCAGCGTAATCAGCATGAATAGTGTTAAAGCGGCTTGCGCGGTGACGCTGCCCAGACGGTAGTCGTCCAGAAAATAGCTTAAGGTAAACACCGCGCCCAGCACGATTGGCGCACCTACCAGCCGGGCTGGCGAGCATTCCAAAATCAGCTGGCGTTCAAATTCAGGATTCAGATTCATGAGCTGTGGCGGATGGTTTGTAGGTAAGTGTCTTGCAGATTGCTAGAAACTGGGGCGAATTCGCAGACAGGTAAATCCAGTACGATGAGGGCTTTCAATACTTGGTGTTGTTGAGCCGCGTCGCCATTAAGCTGCAATAAGGCTTGTTGTTTATCGTCGCTATTCAATACCTTAACATCGGGTAGCGATTGCAGGCGTTGCAGCAGGTTTTCTACTGGATGTGCCAGCAGTAATTTAAAGGGTTTTAGTAAGGATGGCGCTTTCACCGCAACCTGTTCGACGATCTTGCCTTGACGCAGCACCAGCATATCGGTGCAATAGGCCTCAAGTTCGGCGAGGATATGCGAGGACACCAGCAGTGTCATGCCTTGGGCTTGTAGATCTAAAAATAGCTCGGCCAGTTCGTGGCGAGCTTCCGGGTCCAAGCCGGAGGCCGGTTCGTCCAGCAACACCACCGGCGGTCTGTGGATGATGGCTTGGGCGATGGCTACCCTTTGACGCAAGCCGCGCGATAGCTCGGCCGGGCTGTTTTCTAATCTATCTTGAATATGCAAGCGCCGGCTGACAGCTTCGATTGCGGCAGGGCAATCAGCAGCAATAATGCCCTGGGCGCGGGCCACGTAATGCAGGCATTGCCGCACCGTCAAGCGTTGATAAAGCCCAAAAAAATCAGATAAATAGCCGATGATGCGATGGCAATCGCGCGGTTGCTCCAATACGTCGATGCCGGCGATATTGATCGCACCGCTGACCGGTTGATCCAGCGCCGCCATGCAGCGCAGTAGCGTGGTTTTGCCGGCGCCGTTGGGACCGACCAGCGCGGTGATGCTGCCGGCAGCGATGTTGAAGGACACATCATCCAATGCGCGCAGGCCAGGGTATTCGAAAATCAGCTTATCGACGGAGATCATGTTTAGCTTTAATTAAGGCTTGGGTAAAAAATGATGCGGGTTCGATGATACCGCTTTTTGGTTTGCCGGACGCCGAATATCGGCTTAGCATGCTTGGGTATGAATTTTGCTGCATATCTTGGGTGAGTTTGGCTGATAAACTCCGAGTACGCCCAAAATTAAGGCTTGCACCAATCCCGCTTGACCATGCGGCTGGGCGCGAAACTGTGTATTATTACTTGCAATAACGGCGCTTTATCGCGCGAATGAGTAACGGCTCAATCGCGATACAGATGGGCGCACGCAATGACTAGTTATTTTTAAACATCAAGTAGGAGAAATGAATGCATAACGTCACGTTGATTAAAGGTGATGGTATTGGCCCTTCGATCATGGACGCCGCGGTAGCGGTGATCAACGCTTCGGGTGCGAAAATTCATTGGCATGAGGCGGACGCCGGCATGTCGGCGTATGAAAGAACCGGCACGCCGCTGCCGGATGCGACGATGGAATCTATCGCCCAGACTCGAGTGGCGTTCAAAGGACCGTTGACCACGATGGTGGGCGAGGGTTTTAGAAGTATCAACGTGGAACTGCGCAAACAATACGATCTTTATGCCAACGTGCGGCCGGCGAAAAGCTGGAAGGGTGTAAAAACCCGTTACGACGACGTCGATATTGTCATCGTGCGCGAGAACACCGAAGGCCTTTATGTCGGTTTGGAGCATTATCTAACCCCGGCTAAGGACATCGCCGAAAGCTTGGCCGTGGTCACCAAGGCCGGTTCCGAGCGCATCGTGGAATATGCATTTAAATATGCTATCGATAACAATCGTAAGAAAGTGACGGTTTGTCATAAAGCCAATATTTTGAAATACACCCAGGGCTTGTTCCTCAGAGCGGCGCGGGAAGTAGCGGCCAAATATCCGGATATTGAGTTCGACGAAAAAATCGTTGATGCCGCCTGTATGCACATGGTCATGAAGCCGGAACAATTTGACGTTGTCGTTACTACCAATATGTTTGGTGACATTTTGTCGGATTTGACTGCGGGTTTGGTAGGCGGCTTGGGCTTGATCCCTGGTGCGAACATAGGTGCCGACGCCGCGCTGTTCGAAGCGGTACATGGCAGTGCGCCGGACATCGTCGGCAAAAATATTGCCAACCCCACGGCGGTGATGATGGGCGGCGTGATGATGCTGAATCATTTGGGCGAACACGAAGCGGCTGCCCGGATGCTGAACGCGATTGAAAAAGTCGTGAACGGCGGTGTCTATGTCACCCCGGATTTGAACCCGGACACCAAATACGGCACCCAGGAAATGGGTCAAGCCATCGTCGATGCGATGGAGTGATTAAGTAGCGGCGGAGGCGGTTATGAGTGCGCAACCTAGATTCGATAAGCCCTGGATGTCTGTTGAGGATTATCTGGCGGCGGAATTGCTCAGCGACATAAAGCACGAGTATGACGACGGTGAGTTGGTGGTCATGTCCGGCGCTAGTAAAAATCATGAGCGCATCAAGATGAGTTTGGCTCGACTGTTGGGTAATCATTTACAAGGCAAGCCTTGTGAACCCTTCAGTTCCGATGTCAAAGTCAAGATCGGCCAGTATCTGTTCTACCCCGATGCGATGGTGGTTTGCGAAGATACCTCGACCCACGACTATTATGCCGAAGCGCCAGTCTTGATCGTCGAAGTGCTGTCCAAATCCACCCGCCGCCGCGACGAAACCATCAAACGCCGCCTGTACCAAACCATTCCCAGCTTGCTGGAATATGTGCTGATCGAGCAGGACATCGTCGATGTTGAAGTCTGCCGGCGTAGCGAAGGCTGGGTCTCCAATCATTACTTTCTCGGCGATCAAGCGCGCTTCGAATCGGTGGATTTAACGCTGGACGTTGCCGATATTTATCAACGGGTTGATAACGACGACATGCGCACTTTTAACGTCGAACAAACCGCCGTAGACCAAGCGTCCCAAGTCCAATAATTTTTACCGGAAATCATCATGCTAGAACAATACCGAAAACACGTCGCCGAACGCGCTGCCGAAGGCATCGTTCCCAAACCACTGGACGCCGAACAAGTTGCCGCGCTGGTTGAATTATTAAAACAGCCGCCTGCCGGCGAAGAAGCGTTTCTGTTGGATTTGTTGGAAAACCGCATTCCAGCCGGCGTCGACGAAGCTGCGTATGTCAAAGCCGGTTTTTTGACTGCGGTTGCCAAAGGCGAGGCGACATCACCCTTGCTGACCCCGGAAAAAGCCACCGAATTGCTCGGCACGATGCTCGGTGGTTACAACGTCGCGCCGTTGATCGAATTGCTGGATAACGCCGCATTGGCGCCGATTGCCGCGAAAGCGCTGTCGCAAATTTTGCTGATCTTCGATGCCTTCCACGATGTGCAGGAGAAAGCCGAAGCAGGCAACGCTTACGCCAAACAAGTTTTGCAATCCTGGGCCGATGCCGAATGGTTTACCGCTAAACCGGAAGTGCCGGAAAAACTCACCGTGACGGTATTTAAAGTCACCGGCGAGACCAATACCGACGACCTGTCACCGGCACCGGATGCCTGGTCCAGACCGGATATTCCCTTGCACGCCAAAGCGATGCTCAAGATGCCGCGCGACGGCATCACCAATGCAGAGCAGCAAATTACCGAACTGAAAGCCAAGGGCTTTCCGGTTGCCTATGTCGGCGATGTGGTGGGTACCGGCTCGTCGCGCAAATCCGCGACCAACTCGGTGCTGTGGTTCATGGGCGACGACATTCCGTTCATTCCCAATAAACGCGGCGGCGGTGTCTGTATCGGCGGCAAGATCGCGCCGATTTTCTTCAACACCATGGAAGATTCCGGCGCGCTGCCAATCGAATGCGACGTCACCGGCATGGCGATGGGCGATGTAATCGACATTTATCCTTACCAAGGTGTCGTCAAGCGCCACGGTACGGATGAAGTGATCTGCGAGTTTGCGTTAAAAACCGAAGTGATCTTCGATGAAGTCCGCGCCGGTGGCCGGATTCCGTTGATCATCGGCCGTGGCTTGACCGACCGTGCCCGGCAATTCTTGGGTTTGCCTGCTTCTACGGTATTTCGCCGCTTGGGCGTGGCTCACGACAGCGGCAAAGGTTT
Organism: Methylomonas fluvii; assembly: GCF_014850975.1. Classification (GTDB taxonomy): domain Bacteria; phylum Pseudomonadota; class Gammaproteobacteria; order Methylococcales; family Methylomonadaceae; genus Methylomonas; species Methylomonas fluvii. The sequence continues at coordinate 383,247 of NZ_JACXST010000003.1, forward strand.
TACTTTGGCGCAAAAAATCGTCGGCAGAGCTTGTGGTGTGGCTGGTGTCAGACCAGGAAGTTATTGCGAACCGAAAATGACCACCGTGGGTTCGCAAGATACCACTGGTCCTATGACCCGCGACGAACTGAAAGATCTGGCCTGCCTGGGCTTCTCGGCCGACTTGGTGATGCAATCCTTCTGCCACACTGCGGCTTATCCAAAGCCGGTGGACGTGCAAATGCAACACACGCTGCCGGACTTCATCATGACTCGTGGCGGTGTTTCCTTACGTCCGGGCGACGGCGTGATTCACTCCTGGCTGAACCGCATGCTGCTGCCGGACACGGTCGGCACCGGCGGAGACTCGCACACCCGTTTCCCGATTGGTATTTCCTTTCCGGCCGGCTCAGGTTTGGTGGCATTTGCTGCTGCGACTGGTGTGATGCCGCTGGATATGCCGGAATCGGTATTGGTGCGCTTCAAAGGCCAGATGCAGCCCGGCATTACCTTGCGCGATTTGGTCAACGCGATTCCGTATGCGGCTCTAAAAAGCGGCTCGTTGACAGTAGCCAAACAAGGCAAGAAAAACGTGTTTTCCGGCCGGATTTTGGAGATTGAGGGGTTGCCGGATTTGAAAGTCGAACAAGCGTTCGAGTTGTCCGACGCCTCGGCCGAACGCTCGGCCGGCGGTTGCACCATCAAACTCAACGAAGCGCCGATTCGCGAGTATCTGAATTCCAATATCACCTTGCTGAAATGGATGATTGCCGAAGGCTACGGCGATGCCCGTACCATCCAACGCCGCATCAAAGCCATGCAAGATTGGCTGGCCAATCCGGTTTTGATGGAAGCGGATAAAGATGCCGAATACGCGGAAATTATTGAAATTGATCTGAATGAAATCACCGAACCCTTGTTGGCTTGCCCGAACGATCCGGATGACATCAAACCATTGTCGGAAGTGGCGGGCACCAAGATCGACGAAGTCTTCATCGGTTCCTGCATGACCAACATCGGCCACTTCCGCGCTGCCGGCAAATTACTGGACAAAGCCGGTGCCTTGCCGACACGTTTGTGGGTAGCACCACCGACCAAAATGGACCAAAACCAATTGATCGAAGAAGGCTACTACGGCACCTTCGGCAAAGTCGGTGCGCGTACTGAAATGCCGGGCTGCTCCTTGTGCATGGGCAACCAGGCGCGTGTGGCGGAAGGCGCGACGGTGGTGTCAACGTCGACTCGTAATTTTCCTAACCGTTTGGGCAATGGTGCGAATGTCTATCTGTCCTCGGCGGAATTGGCGGCAGTCTGTTCGCTGTTAGGCAAGATTCCGACGGTTGCCGAGTATATGCAATATGCCGCCAGCATCGAACAGACCAGCGCGGATACCTACCGTTATCTTAACTTCGATCAAATTGACAGTTATCAGAGTAAGGCCAAGGAAGTTGCTTAGCCCAGCGGATTTTGGGCGTCTTGCCTCAGCAGGCGCGGTAACCCAGTTTTAGCTGGGCTACCGCGCTGCACCAGGTGGGAAGATATTTAAGTATCCGGCGCGGAAGTGGTAAGCAATGAAATAAACTTACAGGCTATCGATAATCTCCAGGCAGCGCTGAAAAGCACTACGGACGATGAAGAAGGTCATTGCAAGCGGGTAAGATAAATAGTGCTCCGGTAGTGCCAAACAAATCAGCACCAATACCGCAACGGCGCAGGAATCGAAGCGGGCCAAATATTTTTGCATATAACGCAAGGATTCTTGGGATTCCCAATCAAACTGCGGACTTTTGTTGATTAAACCCAGCAGCATCCAACTGCTGAGCAAAGCAAAATAAACTGGAAACACGCTGAATTGCGGTGAGCCGTCGCTGAATTGCGGACTCCAGTAACCGTACCAAGTCCATAAGCCTGCGGAGGCAAAACCATCGTGCCATATTTTGCTGGGTACTAATTTCAAACAACCGCCCAACAAAAAGAGTACCGCAAGGCATGCTCCCGCACCCCATACGGCCTCTATATTCAGTAAGGGTAAAAATGCATTTTGGGTCAGGGTTAAGGGACTTAACATTAGACAGCAGACGATGAAAATAGGCATGGTAGTAACAATGGCTTTTGAAGTTTTACACAGTCTGCCCTAAGCTCGACGGAATATGGCGGCATTACCTGGCTCGAAAAGTCCTGACCCTCTCATGCGGGCTCAGACTGGAGTCACGATATTTGCAAGCGCCTGGCCTTATCCGTTTAAGATATAAGGGCTGTCCTTACGTTGCGAATTTTTTGATTGTGACGTGCTTCTATACCGAGCGTCAATCACATAAAAATTGAGTTATTTCAGCTACCGAAAGCTTATTGCATATATCCCTAGTTAAAGCATTTATTAGCGCCTTGTTAATTGTTAGCCGTTGTTACACGCCAGGCAATCGGTAACGGCCTAGATTCACTCAATTTTCAATTGATTAAATGCGGCTGCAAAGCGGAGCGGAGCTGGGTGATTCTTTGTTCGGCCTGGTCACCGGCATAGGGTAGGCTGGCGAACTTTCCCCATACCGGCGCCGGCCAGGCTTTATCGGTTTGATAGCGCACCACATGGTGCAGATGCAATTGCGGGACGAGATTGCCGATTGCGGCAATATTGAGTTTGTCGGGGCGATAAATACTCGCAAGTGCCTCGGCAAGTAGGCAAGACTCGGCTTGCAGAGCCTGTCTATCCGCCTGTCCAAGCTGATAAATTTCTCTGATATTGTGGCGCCTGGGCACCAGGATGAACCACGGGTATTGACTATCGTTCATCATTAACAATTCCGTTAGCGCAAAGCTCCCTACGTTAAAGCAATCTTGCGCTAGTTGTTGATGAAGTACGAAATCGGGCATGGTTATCTCAAATGACGAATAAAATATTTAGCTGACTGATTCTGTAAAAGCCGACGTGCCAAAACCATCAGGGGCGACGCAACAGCTGCTCGCACAATGCCGGTAACGGCGGTGGTGGTAGCGGCACGCTTTTCGATGGGGCTTTGGCTTCCGCGGAAAACCACCAGGCCAAACTGGCGTCGCAACCGTCGCCGGCAGGCAATGATTCTTGCGAGTCGCAATGCGGACTATGGGCTGGGCATTTCAAGCGCACATGAAAATGATCGTCGTGTTTCCACCATGGGCGAATCTTGCGCAACCATTCGCCGGCGCCGGGGCTTTTAGTGGTGCACAATTCTTGTTTGATGCTAGGGTTAACAAAAATCCTGTCGACCTCGGGCTGGCGTGCGGCGGCTTCCAGTACCTTTGCCAGGTCCGGCGACCAATGTCGATAATCGATAGTATCGTTTTGCATGTTCACGACCGACGGTGCACTCCAGGTTTCACGTTCGTTGGCGCTTAGCGGCCGATTGCTGGCTTGTTCCGATAATAAAAACCATATATCCACATCCAAGCCTGACTGATGGCTGCGATGTCCGCTTAAAGTGGGGCCGCCGCGTGGTTGGCCTAAATCGCCGATCAACAACGAACCCAATTTATGCTCGGCGCTGAACTGGCCTAGATGCTGGATAAAACCGATTAGATTAGGGTGTCCGTAATAGCGGTGGCGTGACAAGCGCATCACCTGATAGCCCTGGCCGTCCAGGGGCAGGGTGGCCGCGCCGCTGATGCAGCCGCTGGTATAGGTGCCTATGCTTTCGCTGGGTTCCTGGGTCGGTGTGGTAATTTTTGCCCAGTCTTGAGCCGTTGAACCGGCCTTAACCTCGTAGCTGACGCTAAACGCGGCAACGCTTAATAATATAGTCGATAGGGCAGCAAATCGCATGATGAAGTAGCTAGGAAATGGAATGATTAGTTGGGATTATAGCGTTGGCTTGCCGATGCTTGCTATGGCATCGGTCACTCGCCGCCCCAAACTCATGCTGGGGATTTCCAGCCAATGATAAAACAACAAAGAAACCCCTTGTACGCAGACGATGGTGATAAGCCAGCCGCCAAACCAAAGTGCCAGCCGATTCTCGGTAAACCCTTCCAAAAATTTTAAAACAAGTGGCGTTAGACAAATCAGAATCGCCATGTGGCTGAGATAGGCACTGTAAGACACTTTGCCGATTTGCCTCAACACCGGTTGCGACAGCAAGCGTTGTGCATCGTTGGAGCCCAGTACGAACATCAAAATCAAGCCGGCACCCAGGCCAGAACCCAGCCAGACTGCGGTATCGCCAAATATATCGGACGGTACAAAAGTGCCGCAGGTATAAAACGCTAAGCCGGTCAATAGCAACAAACGCCGTTGCCAGCGGCGGCCGGATAAGTAATGGGTCAGATCGGTATAGTGTCTGGCAATGGTCATGCCCAATAGAAAATGCAGCAAGAAAATCGATACACCTAACAAGCTGGTCGCCAGTAAGCCAAAAAATACCAGCCAAGAACTGCCGCGTCCGGCCAGCAATAAGCCTACCGGCAGCAGCAAAGACAAGACCAATTCGATACTTAAAGTCCAAGCTTGCGGCAGTAGTACGATTAACGCGGGCAATTTCAATAAAAAACTCTCGCGTAGCATATCAGAGGGCGTTAACGGAAATTTATGCCACATGCCGGTTATCCAGTCAGTCGCCGGCAGACTGGTCTTCAGTATCGCGCTGTCGAAGGTGTTCACAAACAGGCCGGCGCTGATCAGCAAAACCAGTAAATACGGCAGCCAGATTCGGAACATCCGATTGATCAAGAAGCGCGCCAAATGAAATTCGCTGAGATCGGGTATGTGCCCTGCACGAAAATAGCGTAAAGACAGCACCACGCCGCTGAGCACGAAAAACATCGATACCGCCGCAGAGCCGTCCCACCAAATGTGTAGCGGCGAGAAATCCAACCATTGCTGGCAAAGCGGGGTCTCGCAGGGTAGGCCATAGGCGATGACGAAATGTTCGCTGATAACGGCCAGGGCCGCTAGGCCGCGAATAGTGTCAAGGTAACTGATATGAGTTTTAGGCGCCACGAGCTGATTTTATTAGAGTTGTAGGTAACGGCTGGCATAGGTATAGCAGGCTTTGGCCATTCGGCTAGGTAGACCTAATTCAGCGGACCCAGACGCCATACTGCCAACTGGCGTTGTAATTCCCGAGACCGCGGAGATCAGGAAAGACCGTGTTGGGCGGAGTTTTACATCTGCAAAAACTCCGCTGCTGGCTGTTTTAGCCTAATGCCATTGTGACTTGCGCACGTTGAAATTGCGGCCTTTGATTTTTCCGGCCCGCAAGCAGGTCAAAGCCTTATCCGCACTGCCGCGTTTCACCGCAACATAAGCGTGTTTATCGAAAATGTCGATTTTGCCTACTTCGCTGCCGGCTATGCCATTTGCGCCGGTGAGTGCGCCCAAAATGTCGCCCGGTCGCATCTTGTCTTTGCGGCCACCGTCTATCCATAGCGTGACCATCGGTGGCTCGAAGCGGTGTTCGCTACTCAGTTTAAACGGGGCGATTTCGTCCCATTTCACGGAACCTGCCATATAGTCTTCTATAGCTTTCACGCGGTTTAATTCGGCTTCGCTTACCAAACTCAGCGCCAAACCTTTCGCGCCGGCCCGGCCGGTCCGACCTATCCTGTGTATGTAGACTTCCGGGTCCCAGGGCAATTCGTAATTGATCACCGCTTGCATATCTTTAATATCCAGGCCGCGCGCGGCAACATCAGTGGCAACCAGAATCGAACAACTTTTATTGGCAAAGCGCACCAGCACTTGATCGCGGTCTTTTTGTTCCAGATCGCCGTGCAAGGCCTGTACGGAAAAGCCGCAATTGCTCAAGGTATCCGCTACGTCCTGGCATTCGCGCTTGGTGTTGCAAAATACCACCGTCGATTCCGGGCGATGATAAGCCAGCAAATAACCCAGCGCGTTCAGGCGCTTGGCTTTGTCTACCTGATGAAAACGTTGTTCGATAGGGTTGTCGTGATGGCTGGTTTCGACGCTGACAGACACCGGCTTGAATTGAAATTTCTGGCTCAAGGCGCGAATCGGCTCGGCGTAAGTCGCGGAGAACAGCAGCGTTTGCCGATGTGTCGGTGCATAGGAAATCACGTCGGAGATGATGTCGGCAAAACCCATGTCCAGCATGCGGTCGGCCTCGTCCAGCACCAGCACTTTCAAATGATCGAGGCGCAAGCTGGCTTTTTGCAGGTGTTCCTGCAAACGGCCCGGCGTTCCCACCACTACATGCACGCCGTGTTCCAGTGAACTGCGTTGCGGGGCAAACGGTGTGCCGCCGCACAAGGCCAGCACTTTAATATTTTGCGTGAAGCGGGCTAATTGGCGGATTTCCTTGCAAACCTGATCGGCCAATTCGCGGGTAGGGCAAATCACCATGGCTTGCACTTTAAAACTGCTCAAATCCAGCCGCGACAACAAGCCAATGCCAAACGCCGCAGTCTTGCCGCTGCCGGTCTTGGCTTGGGCGATCACATCCTTGCCTTCCAGAATATGCGGCAGACTTTCGGCCTGGATCGGTGTCAGGTGGGTATAACCCAGCGATTCGATGTTTTCCAGCAGAGCGGGTTTTAAGGGCAGGGACGAAAATTCAGGTGTATTCACAAAGGCTCTAATCGATATGATGCGGCGCGCTTGCCGACATGCGGGAGGCAATGATAACAGAGTTGCACTTTTGGTCCTCGCCGAATCAATAGGCTGCCAGGCTTGCAATTCGCGGCTGATTTTTATTAATCCGACCCTTAAATGCCGTTCGCCTTTATGTCCTTGAGGGTACTAAGTTTATTGAAGTAAGCACCCACCTGGGCTTCGACAAGCTTGTATGGTAAAGCTTAAGAGAATCGGGGAGACTTTGGGTGTCGGGATGGAGGGACGTCGACTGGTATCTGCTAAGACAGACCTCGCTGACAATGTGGGTTTGTTTTTGGGATTAGCGATTCAAAAAATTATCTACGACGACTGACAGTTTCGAAGCTCTTGATTGAGAAATTGGGGCAGTTATAGAGGAAGGTGTCGCTACTACAGTACTGCACCCTGAAGTGAGCCATGTTTTTATCAGTTCTTCCCGCGTCAACGAGAATTGTTGATCTGACTTCAGGCTAAGCAAAAACGATTTGATGTTTGCTGAAAATTGCAGAGCTTTTGATTCTGCTTGATCTCTAATCTCAGTTTTGAGACTGATTGTGACGTGACTAAAGCTTAGTGAGTGTTTGTACTCAAGAGGTACGACAAAGCGAAAATAGTAGATGCTTCGTCTACGAAACAGATAGCGAATGCGTGTCAAGATTTGACCCTTTTTGTAACAGGTTTTTGTAACAAAACGCTGTGACTTGAGGGTCTAAAATTGAAAAACGTCATGTTTCTCAATAAGTTAAATCGTGGCGGAGAAAGAGGGATTCGAACCCTCGATACGTTGCCGTATACACACTTTCCAGGCGTGCGCCTTCGACCGCTCGGCCATCTCTCCTAATACATTTTTGGGCTAATCGGCAGATTTAGTGCTTCAGAGCTCAATCTGCTTTTGTCGCTGTGATAGCGACCGCCCAATCCCGACTAGAATAATAGATACACGGTTATTTTGCAATTCTGACGAGTATTTTCTCGGTTATTGACCTAGGCCTTGAATTTCCCGTGGTCGTTACTTCCCTAAAAGGCAATCCAGTTTTAGTCATTGGCTTAGCGTCCAAGAAGCCGTTACTTGGGCTCGGTTGATGATGTTCTGCCGGATAAATAATTTGTTGAATTTTGCTCTTCAGTGGATCGTGGACTAAGTTTGCGCAGGGGTTTGCTGGAGAGTGAACTCACATTTTGTCGATGGCCTATCGGAGTGAACGGGGGAGCTCTATGAACGATATTTGTATTTCAAACGAAAAACCAAAAATTCTGATTGTCGATGATGTTCACGAAAACCTGCATACCTTGCTGAATATTTTGCGGCAAAATTATGCGGTGATGGCTGCTACTTCCGGTGAAAAAGCCCTGGAAATCGCCCGGCGCGCGTCGGCTCCGGATTTAATTTTGCTGGATATAAAAATGCCGGAAATGGATGGATACCAGGTGTTGGAATATCTGCGTGGTGATCCGGCAACAGCTGAAATCCCGGTCATTTTTGTGACTGCGGCGGCCGAAGTTGGTGACGACGCCAAGGGTATGGCACTGGGCGCCGACGACTATTTACTCAAGCCAGTAGTGCCCGAGTTGCTTCTAGCTCGGGTTAGACTGCATTTGGAGCTGGCCACCTATCGGAAACGCTATGGCAGACTATAATCGTTGGGGTCAATTGGCAACGCTGATCTAACTATTTTCCTGGACGATGAACAAAGACAAATCCCTATCGCTCAATCCCAGGCCGACTATTTTGGTGGTAGATGATCTTCCCGAAAATATTCACGGCTTACTCGAAGCACTTAAGGACGATTACGGCATTATGGTGGCGACGGAAGGCATGCGTGCGGTGGAGTTGGCGCAAGGCCCGACACCGCCTGATTTGGTATTGCTGGACGTCAGAATGCCGGGGATGGATGGCTATGAGGTTTGTAGGCGGCTTAAGAGCGATCCTAGAACCGCGGGGATACCCATTCTCTTTGTGACGATAGTCGAAGCGTCCATCGAAAAAATTCGCGGTTTTTCCATGGGCGCCGCCGATTTCATTACCAAGCCGTTTGATATTGACGAAGTACGGGCCAGGGTCAAAACGCATCTGGAACTGAGCCGCTTACGCCGCGCTCTGGAAGGCCGGGTGAAACGTCTGAGCGAATACCGGCATGCCACGGATGTGTCCAATATCGTATTCCGCACCGATCCGCACGGCGTAATCACTTTTGTAAACGATGCGTTTGTGCAAACCTACGGCTATACCCGCGAGGAGGTGATAGGCAAAACCAGCCGGATTCTCAAAGATCCCGACGCCGCTCCGGGTTTGCATCGGGAGTTATGGAACACGATTTTGGGCGGTGCAATCTGGCGCGGCACCTACAGCAATCTAACTAAATGCGGCGAGGTGATTTACATCAACAACACCATCGTCCCCATCCTTGACGCCGACGGTGCGATTCGCGAGTTTATCTCTACCAGCGTGAATGTCACCCATTTGATCAAACAGGAAGAATTGATTCGGGAACAGACCACGGATGCGCTAACCGGCTTGCCCAACCGGGTGAAATTGATGCAGGATTTGGCAAACGCCGGCCCGTCAATATTGGGCATGATCAACATCGATCAATTCAAAGCCATCAATGATTTTTACGGTTTGCGCAACGGCGATAAAGTCTTGTTGGAAATTGGCGAGCGTTTGCAAAAAATGAGCGGCGCCGATGCGCAGGCTTACCGCATCGGGGGCGATTTATTTGCTTTGCTCTCCAAAAATGGTGGCGATGCCGAGCGTTTCGAGCAACTGATAGACAGAATTATCAAGTATTTGGAATCGGAAGCGATCGATTGCGGCGAAGACAAGATTAACATCCGCGTGACCGCTGGCATCTGTTCGGGGGCCGACAACCCTTATACGCATGCGGCGCTGGCGTTGGAGCGCGCCAGGATCGAACGTCGGGATTATTTGATTTATACCGATCAGATGCAGATCAAATCGCACTACAAGGACAACATCCACTGGAGCCAGAAAATTCGCAGCGCCCTGGCCGACGGTCGCATCGTGCCTTTTTATCAACCCATCATCGACAATCGCAGCGGGAAAGTCGTGAAATACGAAGCGCTGATGCGGATGATAGACGAAGAGGGTAATGTGATTCCGCCCAGCTTTCTCGGGGTGGCAAAACGCACCCGGCAATATACCGCCTTGACTCGCACCATCATCGAGCAAGTCGTAAAAGCCTTGCCCGAGTCGGAGGGGGAGATGAGTATCAACCTAACCGTCGAGGATATTATCGATGCCAATACGGTGAGCTTCATTGCCGAAAAACTCTCCCAGCCCGGCGTCGGTTCGCGCATTGTGTTGGAGATTACCGAATCTGAAGGTATCGAAAGTTACGAGGAAGTACGGCAGTTTGTTAATCGCATGAAAGGCTATGGCTGTCATTTTGCGATTGATGATTTCGGCAGCGGCTATTCCAATTTCGTACATTTATTGCGGTTAAAGATCGATTACTTAAAGATCGACGGCTCCATCATCATGAATATTATCGACAATCCCGATTCTGAAGTGATTGCCCGCGTCATCGTCGATGCCGCGCGGCGCTTAGGCATGCGCACGGTTGCCGAATTTGTGGGTAGCGCGGAGATTCAAGCCAAGGTCGTTGAGTTGGGTATCGATTTTTCGCAAGGTTTTTATCTGGGCAAACCGGCACCGCAAACGCTGGGGACGCCCCGCCATGATTGAATCCAACGTGCGTCCGGGTGACGACATGAATCAGTCTGATTCAGGCAGCTCTGGTGATAAAGCCGGGATGGAGTTTTAGGATGCGGCCGGTTTTTAATGAACATCCTCTCGGCAAGACGATAGCTTGGCAGAGCCTGGTCGGTATCACGGGCTGCCGGTTCGCCAGCGTTCTGCTGACGATAATCTGCTGGAGTCATCCGGTGCACGCCGACATCAGCGCGGCGACAATTCGCGGGCAAGTCACGCTGCGGGGGGCTGATACTCAAGCAGGCGCGCAAATCATCGTCACCAGCCTGGAGCGGGGTTTTTCCACGCGGACCTTTTCCCGAGCAGACGGCTCTTATGTGCTGATGGCATTGAAACCCGGCCGTTACCAACTCAAGGTGTTAGGCTTGGACGGCCAGCAAAACAGTCAAGAGCTGACCCTGCAAGTGGGGCAGGTGGCCTTGGTAGACGTTGCGTTAGGCGATGATAATAGCGTTGCCGAACAGACCAGTGAGGGCAACTCAGCGGAGTTGGCTACCTATCTAACGCCCGAGCAAATGCAGCGCTTACCGCAAGTAAACCGCAATTTTCTAAATTATGCCGATCTGGCGCCCGGCGTGAATGTGGTAAACGATGAGAATGGCAGTACCCGCTTGCAAAGCGGCGGGCAGCGGCCGGATAGCGTCAATTTGTTTATCGACGGCGTCAGTCAGAAAAACTATGTGGTCAGGGGCGGCGTAGCCGGCCAGGATTCCAGTCGTGGTAATGTGTTTCCGGAATCGGCAGTTGCCGAATATAAGGTCATCAGCCAGAACTATAAAGCCGAGTACGATCAAGTCGGCGGCGCGGCAATTTCGGTGCAGACCAAATCCGGCGGCAATACCTTTCACGGTGAAACATTTTACGATCACACCAATCAGGACCTGCGCAGCGTCACCCCAAGCGAACAACTAGCGGGCGGCAAGCGCGACACCGAGCAAGCGCAATTCGGTGTGACCTTAAGCGGTCCCATCGCCAAGGATGTCGCGCATTTTTTCATGGCATACGAACGAAAACTGAATGACGATTACGCCAATGTCCGCGCCGCTGACGGCTCCCGCTTAACCGAGCCGTATCAGGCGCAGCTGGGCAGCGTGAACCGGCCGTTTACGGCGGATTTGTTTTTCGGTAAGTTGGATTGGGCGCTTAACGATAGCAACTTGATTGAAGTGTCTTTTAAGTTGCGCGACGAAACCGAAACGTTGGGCATTGGCGGTCAAAACGCCGAGTCTTACGCACTGACAAAGGGTAACAGCGAAAAACGCCTGGATTTTAAATATCAATACAGCGCGGAACATTGGGTCAACGAAGCCCGGTTTACTTATGAGGATGCCAATTGGCGGCAATTGCCGGCCACGCAAAGCGCGGGTTTGCTGCTGCGTCGCCTGGATGGCAGTTTGAGTGGGGGTAATCTGAATACCCAGAGTGTGCTGAATAGCGGCGGTGCGACCAATTATCAGGACAAGGGCCAAAGCGGACCGGGTTTTCAAGACGATCTAACCTTTAGCGGTTTGGATTGGCATGGCAGCCATGTCGTAAAGTTGGGCGCTAAAGTTAAACAGATAGAACTCGGTGCGGTGGAGCGGGATCCTTACAATCCGCAGTTCGGCTTAAATTTAAACAACCCTACGGCCCGTCCGTATCAAGTGCGTTGGGCAACGCCATTAGCCGGAGGCAGTGACGGTTCCGCCCAATCCGACGTGACGCAATTCGGCGCTTATCTGCAAGACGATTGGAACCCTAATCGACATTTGAGCGTGAACCTGGGCGTCCGCTGGGATTACGAATACAACCCCGGCTATCTAAACCATGTCACGCCCGGCGATGTCAGCAGCGCGCTCCGCAACTGGCGCAACATTCACAACGCCAATACCGGTTACGACATCGAAAACTACCTCAGCAATGGCGCTAACCGGGCGGCCGACAGCAATAATATTGCGCCCAGATTAGGTTTGGCATACGACCTATTCGAAGACCAGCGGCATGTGTTGTTCGGCGGCTACGCCAAAGCCTACGACCGCCATATTTACGATGTGCTGCAACTGGAGCGTACCAAGGGCAGTTATCCCAGTTTTAGCGTCAATTTTCAGGGCGACCCCAATTACGATTGTGTTGCCGGTGTCGATTGCATTGCCTGGAATCCCGAGTATTTAAACTATACGCCAGCGCAATTGTCGGCATTGACCGGCGCCAGTGCCGGTAGCAGCCGGGAAATCAATTTGATGCGCAACAATCTGCGGACGCCCTATGCCGACCAATTTAATATCGGCATGCGCAACCGTTTTGGCGACTGGCATACCGAAGTCAGCTTGTCGCACGTACATAGTTACAACGGTTTGGTCGGTTTGCTGGGCGGCCGCAATGCCGACGGCAGCTTTTACGCAGCCGGATCCGAGTTCGGGGGTACGTTTCAGGCTGTACCGGGTTTTGGGCAATTGATCTTGTTCGATAACGGCGTACAGACCAAAACCAATTCGGTATTTGTCAAAGCCGAAAAACCGTACAGCAAAGATAGCGGCTGGGGAATGACTTTTGCCTACACCTTTACCGATTCCGAGGAAAACAAACCGCAGTCTTTCTTCGATAACAGCAGCTATTTGTTTGAACATCCCAATACCCACACCAACGGATGGCTGGATACCGCCGGGGTCAGAAAACATAAACTGGTGACAACCGCCAGTGTCGATTTGCCGTGGGATTTGATTTTTTCCACCAAACTGACGCTGGCAACCCCGGATACCCGCTCCGGGGTCAACTGTGCAAGCGGTGCTTGCCGTTTTGATACCTTTACGCCGCAGGGTAGCGATTTTATTTTTCCGGGGCAGTGGTGGGGATACAAACAAGTCGATATTGCGCTGATAAAAAATTTCGATACGCCGCACGACACCCGGATGAAGCTGCGCCTGGATGTATTGAATTTATTCGATTTTAAAAATTATGCGGCATTTAACAGTGACTTTGCCTCGCCGAATTTGGGTGCGCCGCTGACTGTGCTGGCCGGACCGAGTTTGACGGTGAAATTGACCGCCCGCCTGGAGTTTTGATGCCGGGCAAGTTAGTGAGCGCGGGTTTATTGTTGTGGGGGTTGCTCAGCAGTTTCGGCGCCGCTGCTGCCGACGACATGCTCAACGCCAAAACCAAGGCCAATTATGTGTTCAATTTCACCAAGTTCGTGGAATGGCCCGCGCTGATGAACGATACGCTGCATGTCTGCATCGTCGGCGCCGAACCTATCGTCAACTTTCTGAGCGAGTTGGCTAGCCGCGATACCAAGGGGCATTTATTGCAAATCTGGTCGGGCATAGACGACCCACAGATTTGCCAGATTTTGTATATCGGCCATGACGCGCCGGAATTGCAAGCCTTAATACAGCAGGTGCGCGGCAATCAGATATTGACTGTCAGCGATGCCGAGGGGTTTGCCGGCCGCGGCGGCTGTATCGGTTTCTATAGCGAAAACGGCCAGATCAAGCTGGAAATCAATCCGGACGCCGTGCGCCGTGCGCAATTAAAAGTCAACGCCTTGTTGATGGAAATCGCCCGTATCGTCCGATAATTCACTCCAGAAACCCATGACAAACCAGGCTGAATTTAAACGCGATCTGACTATTAAAACCAAGTTGGTGCTGATCATGTTGGCAACCAGCATCTTGTCCCTGCTGCTGGCAGGGGCCGGTTTTATTGCCCAGGAACACATGCGGGTAAAAGAGGATATGGGCCGGGATTTGAGTTCTCTGGCCCGCATCATTGCCAATCGCAGTACCGTGGCTTTGTCGTTCAACGACAGCAGTGTCGCCAACGCCACGTTGGCCGCTTTAAGCGTCAAGCAGAGCGTGGTATCGGCCTGTATTTACGATAGCGCCAATCAGTTATTTGCACTTTACGAACCGGGCTTGGCTTGTCCGTTGCAACATCCCGAGCCTTCGGCTATCGAGCGGCCGCGATTCGACGATGCCTATTGCACCATAAGCGAAACGATAGCCTTAGACGGCCGCATTTTGGGAAGGGTTTGGATAGCCTCCAGCCTGTCCGAGCTGGATTCCTTATGGCGGGATTTTTTGGCTGCGGCGATGGGTATTGTGATCTTATCCGGTCTGTTTGCCTTGCTATTGGCTTCCAGTTTGCAGCAAGTGGTGTCCGGTCCGCTGGTCAGGTTGAAGAAAACTGTCGAGACTATCAACAGTGAAAAGAACTACACCTTGCGCGCCGCGCAAGAGAGTAACGATGAACTGGGCGCCCTGATTCAAGCCTTCAACACGATGATAGCCACCATCGAAGCTCGCGATAGCGAACTGTTGGCTTTGAACTGGCAGCTTGCCGAGAATGAAAAACTATTGGCCAGCATCAACGAAGGTCTGGAAGAGCGGGTGGCTGCCCGCACCACGGAGTTGGCGGAAATTAACGCCAAATTGGCGCATAACAGCGTGATGCTGGCCACCGTGCTGGATAGCATGTCGCAGGGCTTGATCGCCTTTGACAGCAACTTAAAGTTATTGGTTTGGAATAAAAAGCTCAGCGAAGTGCGCGGTTATCCAGAAAGCATGCTGGAAGTGGGTAGGGACCATGCCGATTTCGTGCAGTTTGATTTAACCGATCCGCAGTTGCGTTTTCGTGATCCCGATGCCGATCTGCGGCAGTTGCTGGAAGAAATAAGACACTTTCGGCCGCACAATTTTACCCGGCAAAGATTGGACAACCGGGTCATCGAGATTAGCGGCGGGCCGATAGCCGATGGCGGTTTCGTCAGTACTTACGAAGATGTGACCTTACGCAAACAGGCCGAGCTGGCGTTGAAAGAGGCTCGAGACGCCGCTCAATCGGCCACCCAGACTAAAAGCCAGTTCCTGGCGAATATGTCGCACGAGATTCGCACGCCGATGAACGGCGTGTTGGGCATGTTGCATCTGGCTTTGCAGACCGAATTGACCGCGTCGCAACGCAATTATTTGGCAAAAGCCCACAGTTCCGCGCGCACTTTGTTGGGGATTCTTAACGATATTCTGGATTTTTCCAAAATCGAAGCCGGTAAATTGGCGCTGGAAGAAACCGAATTTCGTTTCGATAGCGTGGTGGAGCAATTGGCCGACATGATCGGTTATCAAGCCGGCTTGAAAGGCATCGAGTTTCTGATCCGTCACGACCCGCAAATTCCACCGGTGTTGTTAGGCGATCCCTTGCGTTTCGGCCAAGTGTTGACCAATTTATGCGGCAACGCGCTGAAATTCACCGAAGCCGGCGAATTGGAACTGGCTTTCTATTGCCTGGCCAAAACCGATAGCACTATCGATTTGCGGATTTCGGTCAGAGATACCGGCATCGGTATGTCGGAAGACGATCAGAAAAAACTGTTTCAAGAGTTTACCCAAGCCGATCAGGGCACCAGCCGGCGCTTTGGCGGCACAGGTTTAGGCTTGGCTATCTGTAAAACCCTGGTGGAAATGATGCAGGGCCGGATCTGGATCGAGCAGTCGCAACTGGGCCAGGGCACAACCTTTTGTTTTACCGTGCGCTTGGGCGTTGCTACGGACACCTTGCTGCATCAAGACGCACTGGAGCAAAGCATAGGCGTGTTGCTAGCCGAGGTGCGGGTATTGGTGGTGGATGACAACGAAGCCTCCCGGGAAATCATCAGCGATATGTTGCGGCCGTTTCAATTACGGGTGAGTTGTTCGGCCAGTGCGGCCGGGGCGCTGAGAGCTTTGCGCGAGGCGCCGGCCGATCAGCCTTTCGATGTGGTGTTGATGGACTGGAAAATGCCGGGTATGAACGGCGATGAGGCGATCAGGCAGATTCGCGCCGACACCAGCCTGGTGCCGCAGCCCAAGATTATCATGGTCACTGCTTACGGCAGCGAAGATGTGATGGTTTTGGCGGGCCGGGCTGGTATCGATGGCTTTTTGATCAAGCCGGTATCGCCGTCCTCGTTACTGGATGCGATTTTGTCCGCGCTGGGCCGCGGCCGAGTGCTTGGGGCGGTGGATAAATTTAAGCAATTGGGCGGGGCGGACATCGCCGGCATCAAACAATTGCAAGGGATTCGGCTGTTATTGGTGGAAGATAACGAAATCAACCGCGAATTTGCCTGCGAATTGCTGCGCAGTCACGAGATTCAGGTTGACGAAGCGGTGAACGGCGAAGAAGCGGTCAGCATGGTTAGGCAGCATCATTACGACGCGGTCTTGATGGACATCCAGATGCCAGTGCTGGACGGCTTGCAAGCCACCGTCAAAATTCGGGCCTTGGCGGAATCCGAGAACGATCAACGCTTTGCAACTATGCCTATCATCGCGATGACCGCCCATGCCATGGCTCGTGATGTCGAAAAAAGCCTGGAGGCAGGTATGAACGATCACGTTACGAAACCGATTGATCCCGACCGCTTGTTCAAAGCATTGGCGACCTGGATTCCGCTCACGGCCGACGGCGAACAGGGCCAGGAATCGGTGCGGATTTATCAAGCTGCCGATTATCCCGAAGATTTACAAACCTTGACCAGCCTGGATATTGTGCAAGGCATACGCCGGATCGGCGGTAATCCGGAGGCCTATCGCAAACAGTTATACCGTTTTAAAGAACACTACCCGGATGCGGTCGCCGAGATTCGCGGTCTGATCAATGCCGGGGAACTCAAACAGGCTGAAGAGCGTTGCCATGCCTTGAAAGGGGTTAGCGGCAATCTGGGGGCGACGGATTTGTTCGAAGCCGCCGCCGGTGTCGATATTGTACTTAAGCAAAATCAAATACCGCCCGCCGAACACTTGCAGCTCATGGAAGAATTTTTGCGTCAAGTAACCGGGCAAATTGAAGCCTTGCAAGCTCTGGCGAACAGCCAATCGCCCTACACGGATCCGCTTGTGACAAAGGTTACCGACGCCGAGATAGCGGCGGATTTACAGAAATTATCGCAATTGCTGGAAAGCGATCTAGGCGCGGCCGAAGCCATGTTGGAGCAATTGCAGCTTAGTATGGCCGGTCATCAGTATTTATCCTTGTTGGAGGACATCGCCAAAAAAATCGACCGATTTGCCATCGACGAGGCACTGACGCAGCTGAGCGAGTTGTTGCAAAAGTTTTAACGGCTATTACCATTCTAAGCTTGAAACATCAGCTTGGCTAATAGGTGAAAATATTTCTGCATTGTGCAAAACGTAGTCAATAAGCAATAGGGAAATCAAGCGTTCTGTGCAAGACAGGGTTGAGATTGTTGGTTTACTGCAATCGAAATAATATGGACACCACCTCAAGTTCACTAATGGCGCAAAAACGACATAAAGCCGTCAGATTAATTCTAACGAAAAAGATATAAAGTGGATTTATCAACATCTACTGTCATGAATTAATGCAAGGCAACCTATTTTGCGCACTAGTCTTTTGCGCTTGAGCTACTTACAATAGTTACTTCGCTATTACAGTATTCTTATTTTTTTACCCGCCGAATATTGACAACTTGGAGGTCGAATGAAACAGATTGTCCTACTGCTTTGCTTAGGGACTTATCTCCCGGAAGTTGCGGCAAAACCGCTTAATTCCGTTGAGATTTATGAGCAAGCGCAACTTTCTGTCACGGTTTTAGAAGACCTGGATGATTCGGGCAAATCCTTACAATCATTAACAGCGATTGCTGTTGCGAAAGATCGCGTAGTCACAATTTGTGACGCGATGACAGGTAAGCGGCAATTACGCATAGTCGCGAATGGCAAATCGTTTCTGGCAACGATCTCGGCCAGAGATAGTCAGAGAAACCTTTGCTTGTTGTCGGTGCCTGGAGCCGAGTTGACTAAAATCGTTAGTGCTGACGCTAGCCAAGCCTTGCAATCAGGAGCTCATGTTTACGCTATTTCCAATGCCTTAGGCTTGGGTGTCGGTATTTCAGAAGGCGTGGTTTCAGGTATTCGCACTCAGCTTGGTATTGATTATATTCAGTTTTCCGCACCGGTTTCACCGGGCTCCGATGGCGGTGCTTTGCTCGATGCCGAAGGACATTTGTTGGGCATCATCACTTATAGACACCGGGATGGACAGAATGTGAATTTTGCGATTTCCGCGAAATGGCTGGCGGAGATTGAGCAACATGACAAGTCCGACTCGGCATACAAACAATTTCGGGAAACCGCCGCACAATTACAAGATCAGGAACAATGGCAAAAGCTGGCCGAACATACCGAAAAGTGGATAGGCGGACATCAAACTGATGTCGATGCCTGGCGTTGGGCGGCGTTGGCAGCTGAAAAAAATGGCAACCTGGATAGTGAAGAAAACGCCTGGCGTAAGCTGCATGAACTGGAACCCACGTCTTCGACTGCCGGCGCAGGATTGGTCAGAGTAAAGCTAAAGCGTAATCAACAAACAGAGGCGCTGCAATTGGCTCATGAACTGCTTTCGTTACGCCAGGAAGACGCCGAAATATGGACTATCGTCGGGCAAACCGAGCAAACTGCCGGTACCGCAGCCAAAGCAGAAGAAGCCTATCGCAAGGCGTTGTCTTTCAATCCCTGGCAATTGACCGCGTATCAAGGTTTGATTGGCATTGCCGAACGGCGAAACGATCGAGGATTGGTCACCCAATTATGGCGAAGCTTGTCGGCACTAAATCCCGACGTACCGGCGGTCCAATTTAAGTTGGTCGAGGCCTATATCCGCGAAGGCCGGCCAGCCCGCGCCTACGTCCTCTTGGAAAGACTCAACGTACCCGACGAACAAAAAGCCGACGCTGAGTATTGGAAAGGACAAACCTTGATTGCACTCGGCAGACCATTGGATGCAAGCCAAGCTTTCAAAAAAAGCTTGCAGGGCAGCCCAACAGGCAAAGCTTGGGTCTACGCGGCTTTGGGCAGCAGTTATTTTCAATTACAGCGTTTTCCGGAATCGATCCAAGCCTATCGGGAAGCGGTTCGGCTGGAACCCGACAACCCTGAATGGCAATACGGACTGGCCTTATCTTTGAAAGATAGCTTTCGCGGGCAAGAGGCCTTGGAAATTGACGCTCAATTGCTAAAAAAATTTCCTAACGATTCTATGGTTTGGCGGCAAAAAGGTTTTACCGAGGGGATTCTCGGACGAACTCGGGAAAGTATTAAATCGCTGGAAAAATCCCTGGAAATCGACCCTAAACAAGGCAAGGTCTGGGCAGCTTTGATCGAAGAATACCACCAAGCAGGCCGGGATAAGGATGTCAGGATTGCCTACGAAAAACTGCGAGGAGTCGATAGCACCTATGCGGAGACCGCTTACCGAACGGCCATTTTGCCCTTCGAGGAGCATCAGCCGTGAACAAAGTACAACAGGCTGTATCAATTTTTCTCTGTTTATTGGGTTTACCGGGCTGCGAAACGCGCGCCGAGTACGATGCCGAAGGCTTGTTTAAATATGTGTCGCCATCGGTAGTGACTATCATCGCTTTCGATGAAAAAGGCCAGCAAGAGGGCCAAGGTAGCGGCGTGGCGATAGATAAAGACCGTATCGTCACCAACTGCCATGTGGTTCGAGAGACTCATAGCTTGAAAGTAACCGCTGGCGATCACGACTACGCGGCGACCTGGACCCAGGCGGACCCCACCCGGGATATTTGCCTGCTCAGCGTGGAGGGCTTGACGCCAATGCCACTGCCGGAATTCAGATTGCTTGATGATTTAAAAATCGGCGAAACCGTTTACGCAGTCGGCAATCCGCTTGGGTTTGGACTTTCTGTCAATTCCGGCTTGATTTCCAGTATCAGTCCCTATCGCGACGAACAGGTGATTTTGGCAAGTGTGCCGCTATCGCCGGGTTCCAGCGGAGGAGGCCTGTTCGACAGCCGAGGTCGGTTATTGGGTATTACTACCGCTATACTCAGCGCCGGCCAAAACCTGAATATTGTGCTTCCTGCGAATTGGGTAACCGAATTGAACAAACGCGGCGTCGCCGCGCCTGCCGTTGCCGAGTTTCCGGGACCAGAGCCACACTGGATGGAAGAAGCTCAGGCGCTACAAGCGGCTGCCAAACTATCGGAATTTGAAAAGCACGTTCGTAACTGGCGAGCTGCGCAGCCGGACTCATCAATGGCTGCAGCCTATTTGGGTGTGGCAACGATCACTCAAAACTCGGCTGAATCGGAAGCTGCTTTACGAGACGCAGTGCGATTAGACGACAGAAATGAATTCGCTTGGTTTGTACTCGCAAAATTATTGTATAGCCAAGGGCATAAAAACGAGGCGAAACAGATATTACAAAAAGCGGAGCAGATAGCGCCGACACAAGGCAATCTTTATACAACCAAGGCCGAATGGTTGCTGGAAGACGGTAAACTCAAGGAGGCCTATAGTGCGGTTCAGCAGGCGATACGCTTAGAACCCGGGGTAAGCGACCACTGGCGCATACTTGGTATGGTTACCGATAGACTTAACCAAGCCGATGAATCGGCGAAAGCCTTCCGGACAGCGCTAAGATTAAACCCGCTGGACGATAAGATAAAACAGGCTTTATCGAATGTACTGGCCCGTAACGGCAATCCCGATGCCGCCCACTTGGCGATTGGCAAAAATACCGACAACAATCCGTCCAGTGCCGGGACCTTGGTCTCGATGGGATTTACCGAATCGAACCGCAAACACTACGCCGATGCCGAAAAAGCCTTTCGGAAAGCGATTGAGATTGCGCCGGAAACCACCAACGCTTGGACCGGTTTAGGCGGGGTATTGCAAAGTACCAACCGCTTAAAGGAAGCCGAGCAGGCTTATGACAAGGCATACACGCTAAGGCCGGACAACCCGAAAATCGTCGCCGAGATATTGGCTAATCGCGGCAATGTCAAAAGTAAACTGGGCGATAAGCAGGGGGCATTGCAGGATATCCAAGCAGCCGTTCGACTCGACCCAAGCTCAGGGAATGTATGGCGGTCGCTAGGCATATTGAAACAAGAAAACCGCGACTACAAGGGCGTGGTGGAAGCCTTTTCCAAGGTGGTGAACTCGGAAGTTGCAGACGGCGCCGATTGGGCATCACTCGGAGAAGCATTGGAAATGCTGGGCGAAAAAAAACAGGCCCTAGAGACTTTGGAAAAAGCCGAAAAGTTAGCGCCCAACAATGCGCTGGTACTTCAACGTTTGACCGGGTATTACGGCCGGAACGGAGATTTGCAAAAAGCCTTGGCGTACATAGAGCGGGCGTTGAAGATCGATCCGTCAACCGCAGTTAACTGGAGCAGTAAAGGCTACGCTCTTCTGAAGCTTGGCCGTTTGCCAGAAGCAGTCAGCGCGCTGGAAACCGCGACCAATTTAGACCCCCAGTTGCCTAATGCCTGGATCAATTTAGGTGAGGCGCACATGCGCAGCAATAACCTGGGTAAGGCAATACCGTCCCTGGAAAAAGCGATTACCTTGGCACCGGCCGCGCTTGATGCCCGTTTGTATTTGGCGCAATCTTACCTAAACTCTCGGCAAGCGGAAAAAGCCAGAACCCACGCCAATGTAGCGCTAAAAGCTCAGCCCGAGTTGCCGCAAGCTTTGGCAATTGTGACCTTGGCTTATTTGATGGACAACAATCGTGATGCGGCACTGACTAACTATCATAAAATCAAAGCCAGGAGCCCTCAATTGGCACAATCAGTTAAGGCAATGGCTGTATCTCAAGGGGTGTCTGGAGCGCAAGCTTTGCCTGATTAATCGTATTGCTCTGGGTAGTTTTTGCTTATCAAGCAGTCCCTATAAATGTTATAGATACAAAATTTATCGATTGCGAACAAGTGCCCATTAAACGTGTGTAGCGACGGCAGCGCATGGCGAGTTCATAAATACATCTGACGGTTTTATAAGCCCGGCTGCCAGCTTTGCAGTTTGCGGTCGATACGATGCAATTTAATTTACCTGCCGAGCGTCAATATCTTACAATTCCGTAGCCCACGGCTAACTATAATTACTTAGGAGGATCTCATGTTTAAATTTCGTATGCTGGTTTCTGCGATAGCGCTGACTGGTTCGATGTCTGTCATGGCGGCGGACGCGCTGCCCACCACGGCGCCAGCGCCTGCCAACAACCCCACAACCCCCGAAAAGGTTGAACTGGGTAAAATGCTATATCACGATCCGCGTCTATCTTCCACGGGCACCGTTTCTTGCGCGTCTTGCCACAACACCATGCTGGGCGGCGAAGATAATCGGCCCAACTCTATGGGCGTCAACGGCCAAACCGGCGGCCGCAGTGCGCCGACAGTCTGGAATGCGGCATTCAATAAAGTGCAATTCTGGGACGGCCGCGCCGACAGCCTGGAAGCGCAAGCGGCAGGTCCAGTCACCAACCCTATTGAAATGGGCATGAAAAGTTGGGATGACGTGGTCGCGCGCTTGAAAACCATCAAAGGCTATCGCCATGCTTTCGAAGTGGCCTTCGGTAGCGACGCGGAAGCCATAACCAAAGACAACGCCACCAAAGCGATTGCCGCCTACGAAAGAACGTTGATTACGCCAAATAGCGCTTATGACAAATATGTCAAAGGCGATAAAGACGCCTTGACCGAACAGCAAGAACGCGGCCTGAAAAAAGCCGTGGAAGTGGGTTGCACCAGCTGCCACAGTGGTCCGGCCTTTAATGGCCCAGGGGTGTTCCAAAAATTCCCTGTTAACTCCAGCGGCTTTTTCGAAGCGCAATACCACTTCCAAAAAGACAAAGGTTTGGCGGAAGTCACCAAAAAAGAAAGCGACGAGCACATGTTTAAAGTGCCGACTCTGCGTAACGTTGCTTTGACCGCACCATACATGCACAACGGTTCGGTCAAAACCTTGGATAAAGCCGTTTGGTTAATGGGTAAATTGCAATTAAATCAAGAGTTGTCCGATGCCGACGTGGCTGACATCGTCGCGTTTTTGAATGCGCTGACCGGCGAATTCCCAGCGCAAACCATGCCGCAATTGCCAGGAACACCCGGTTCCAGTTTTAACTGAGCTTTACCAGGTAGCTAAATATTAAGGGGGCCGAAAGGCCCCTTTTTTTCGACATGATAGCGGCTTTGCGGTGAAATCAGGGGGCATCGGGGCTAAGCGCAAATTATTCCCGCCCCTTAAAAACCGTTCGCCTTTATGTCCTTGAGGGTACTGAGTCTGTAGAAGGGCACACTAGCAACGGCTTTGATGCCCTCAGTCCGAACGGAATCGCACTGATCAATAGGGCCGGGTTAATAGTGCGTTGAGCCTCGGGGAATGGTGTGTAAAGATTTGGTTCAGCGCAGGTTTTTGCCCAGTCGGGCGAAGAAGCCGGCACGCCTTTGCCGTGTGCGTTGCGTCATATCTAGGCCTGCTACTCAGCTGGATAGACTGGCGCGATCTTTGGCAATTAGGGCACTCCCGCATTGGCGGGAGCGCATTGATCAAAGTAGCGTAACTTTGAGTTCTATCACTTCAATTTCTACGGGAATGCCATTGCCTATCAGGCAATAGAAATCACGGGTCCCGAAGGCTGGCAGCAAATTTTAGCTGGCTTGGCCGGCGGCAGTCGCTTCCGGTACCTCGATCAAACGGCCGGTTTTGACGTCGTAAACATAACCGTAAACCGGAATGTCGCTAGGCACCAGCGAACTGGCTTTAATGCGTTTCACATCTTCCAACACGCTTTCGGCTTGGTTTTTGATGGTCAGCCAGTTGATATATTTACCATCGGTGGAGCCTGGGCCAACGCCGCTGTCGTGCCAGCCGGTGGCATCAACGCTGGCGGTTTTTAAGCTGCTGGCCAACAAGTCGCTCATGATGTCGTTGGTAAAGGTTTCCATACCGCAGTCGGTGTGATGAATCACAAACCATTCCTTGGTGCCGAGTAATTTGTAAGAAATAACCAGGGAGCGAATCGCGTCGTCGCTGGCGCGGCCACCGGCGTTGCGAATCACATGCGCGTCGCCTTCCGATAAACCGGCGTATTTAGCGGGATCCAGTCGGGCATCCATACAGGTCAGAATGGCAAACTGACGAGCGGGGGGCATAGCCAAATCGCCTTTGGTGAAGCTGGATACATAATCGCGGTTGGCTAATAGTACTTCGTTGTGAATTTTGCTCATAAAAACCTCGGTGGGTGAAAAAACGTCTGGCCTGAACTGCAAACCAGACGAGGTAACGACTATCTCCGGGCGGCATTGTAGCCAAGCGGAATCCTGGTTTAAAGACGCTAATTGGTTTATAAAATATAAACCATAAGTTTATAGTGAAGGCGTCATGGACAAGTTTAACAACATGCGGGTATTTTGCCGAATCGTCGAGTTAGGGACTTTTTCCGCAGTAGCGAAGGAGTTAAAGCTATCGACGATGATGATTAGCAAGTATATCGCCCAACTCGAAGCATCCCTGGGCGTGGTATTGCTGCATCGGACTACGCGCAGCCTAAGCCTGACCAGTGCCGGCGAAGCCTACTACAACCGCAGCAAGCAATTGCTGGAAGATTTGGCCGATTTGGAAGCATCCACCGCGCAGCTGGGCGAGCGGGTGAAAGGCACCATCAAGATCAGCGCGCCCATCGATTTTGGCGGCATGTATATGGTGCCGGCCATCGAGAGCTACTTAAAACGTTATCCCGAAGTGAAGATTTTAATGTCGCTGGATAACAAGCCGCCGAATTTGCGGGTCGGTAGTATCGACATTTCCCTGTTGGTGACTGACACCCTAGACCCCGGCGTAGTGGCGCGCAAGATTGCCGAGACCGAATTGTGCACCTATGCCGCGCCGGCCTACCTGGCGGAAAAAGGCTGCCCGCAGAGCATAGACGAACTGAACCAGCATCAGTGCTTACACTACGTGGATACCCCGCATGGCGAATTTTGGTTGTTTGATGTTGACGGCGAATTAAAAAAGATCAAATCCGATTGGGTGTTGGCGTCTAACAATGGGCGGGCATTGTGCCAGGCGGCGGCCCTGGGGATGGGTATCGTACAGGCACCGAGATTGTCGGTCGCGCCGTATTTAAAAAGCGGCGAATTGGTGGAAATCCTCAGCCAATACCGCCGTCCGGCTATCGCCATTTACGCCACCTATCTGCAACGTCGGTTTTATCCTGCCAAATTGACGACGTTCATTGATTTTTTGTTGGAGTATTTTGAGCGGTAGCGGCTTTTGGGTGAGCATATCAGGTCAAAACCCATAAGGGTGTAGGGTACGCATCGCGTACCTTTTGGCTGTTTATGTGCCGCCGTAAAATTGTCTGCAATCACCGGATGCATAAATAATTGCGTCATGCCCCGAGAGGCTTAGCCAACGTGGCGGATGACGCTCCGCTCAAAGCATTTAGGCTCGCGCACGTGGTCTTTTGCTATTGTCGCAATCTTTTTTACTTTGCACACAAACCTGCCAAGCCTGGCGATTAAACCTAAAAGCCTTGCCGGCGAGGCAAATTGATTCGCCCGCCAGGCAAAATGCCTAGCGCGCAACGCATTTTGCTATCGTCGCGAAGCTTTTTATCTTGCGCGCAAGCCTGCCAAGCCTGGCGATTAAACCTAAAAGCCTTGCGGGCAAGGCAAATTGATTTGCCCCTCTGGCAAAACGCCTTGCGCGCAACCTGTTTTAGCTCGTGCACGAGGTGTTTTGCTATCGTCGCAATCATTTTTATCTTGCGCGCAAGCCTGCCAAGCCTAGCGATTAAACCTAAAAGCCTTGCGGGCAAGGCAAATTGATTTGCCCCTCTGGCAAAACGCCTTGCGCGCAACCTGTTTTAGCTCGTGCACGAGGTGTTTTGCTATCGTCGCAATCATTTTTATCTTGCGCGCAAGCCTGCCAAGCCTGGCGATTAAACCTAAAAGCCTTGCGGGCAAGGCAAATTGATTTGCCCCTCTGGCAAAACGCCTTGTGCGCAACCTGTTTTAGCTCGTGCACGAGGTGTTTTGCTATCGTCGCAACCATTTTTATCTTGCGCGCAAGCCTGCCAAACCTTGCGATTAAACCTAAAAGCCTTGCGAGCGAGGCAAATTCATTCGCCAGTCAGGCAGAATGCCTCGCGCGCAAAGGGATTAGGCTCGCGCACGAGGTAATTTGCTATCGTCGCAAAGCTTTCTTTATTACTCGCCAGCTTACTAAGCCAGGCGGCAACGTGTTTTAGTTTGGTCCGAGCGAACGGGGTTTGCGCGAATAGCTCAATGCGATTAGCGCTAGGCGTCAAGGTCCGAATGATGGGGAAATCCCTAATCCCAGAAAAAAATCATACCGGGCACCAATCAATCGCACTGGAATTGAATGCAATTGATCAATGTATTGTTGGCAGGCTTACTCGGCTATCGGTCAATAACTGTCTCATGCTGAAGCAATTTCAATGACCTCTAACTGTTCGTTTGCAACCCTATAATCGTCCGCAGTCGTAGGATGCATAAGCGATAGCGTCATGCATCGAGAGGCATCCTAAGGCGGCGGATGACGCTCCGCTTATCCGCCCTACGGTCCTGTAATTCAATGCCTTGTAAATAGATCGTCGATGGCTAATAACTTTTTACCTTTAGCCTCAATAGTTGATGAGTTTTCTCTTGTATAGGCAACTTCACCCAAAAAGGATACTTCCTTTTGATAAGGTACTCTTACTCTAATTACCGAAAGTCCTTTATATTCAACACAGTCTATTTGAGACAAAACTTGATTTTTTAAGTTATCACTTAGTTCGGAATTTCTAATGAAGGCGAGAATACGCTCTAGATAAGATTCCTGATCACATTTTAAATACGAGAATTCTCGTTCTATACCAACTACATACCGAGAGCCCACAACGACATAGTCAATTCCATCAAGTGATTTTATTCGTTCAGCATCACTTTTATTATCTGCAACGCCGATGAATATAAAACCATCTGCGTCAGGGCCTACATTAGCTATTCCACAAATAGTTTCCAGTAACTTATTGGGAAGATTTTTATCTATAGATCGATCCATCGATAAATCTACAAAACCCTGTTTACATTCATACCTTCCTGTTTCAACCTTTGATCTTCTAAGCGAATTCTCTAGGTCAAGAGCAAGCCCGGCTCCGTGTTTAGCATTGGTGGATCTTTTTTTACAAAGTAGCGCGAAATTAAACCCTTTGTCTTGTCGATATTTTTTATTCTATCTTCTGTCTTAGAGTACTTAGCTGTGGTTTTTATGTCACTTTGCAGATTTTTAATTGCCCCCATAATCTTTTGGTTGTCATTCGGGGAAAGCTCCTCAACTATCACCAACTGATGCATTGCCATGAATAATGTATAGAAGGCTGTTTTAATAGGATTGGTTGAGCCTGGGTTAATTACAGCTCTCAATGCATTATTTTCACGGCTATATGCTTCAATAATCTCTCGCAAGACTGATAGTGTTACTTTAACTTCCTCATAAACCTTGTCTACGCCATAAAGTGTTAATGCGCGCCTTAATTGCTCATATTCCTTGCTGTTTGGATCATAAAATAAATCGAGAAGCTCCTTGCTTCTCGCGATAGGTTGGGCCATCACGATTGATGCACAGATATCAGAGATAATCTCCTCGTCTTCGCTTTCTCGAAGTTGACGTGTCCACATCACACCTTGTTTACACCAAAATATTTCTTCTGCTTTAAGTTGATAACCCATATCGGCACGCACAGAGTCTATGCTTATTTCAGGCATCTCAGATAGTGGTAGGATTTCCCTGGATGCATCTCCCCTAATCTCAGACGCCAATTTTCTTACAAGTATAGAAAAGTCGTCTACCATGCCTGCTTGGCGTCTTTCTTGTAAGCTTAATTGACGCCCACCGGAGTTGATCCGACCAAACACATCAGTTGTTTTATCTTCCCCTGCAGAGGGAAAAATTGTTACTGCCAGCTGATAATCTAGAAAGTCTGCCACTTCATTTGGACTCAAGAACGTATTTTCACCTTTTTCAGCTGCTTTAAATAAACCATCATTCGCCAACTGCTTAGCTCTTGAAAACTCTTCTATATCGAAATATCTCTCATTGAGAGGGAAATGGTTCTCTATAAACGAAAAAATCGCGTTAAGACGTTGCATTCCATCCATTATTTCAAACGATCCCGATTGAGAGTCCTCTGCTAACAGAATTAATGGGATTGGGTAGTCCTTCATTATGCTATCGACTAAAGATTGTTTTTCGGACAAACTCCAAACAAGTTTTCTCTGGTATTTCCGGTTAACTATAAGTTTCCCATCTCGATAGTTTCGATAAGCTTCTTGAATACTCATACCCCTTGGAGTGATGCTCATATATTTCCCTTTAACTAACTAATTTTTTAAAATAATTGAACGGTTTTGTATATCTACCATGAAATTACCACATCATCGCAATTCATTGCCAAAATAGAGTTGTTCCCTGCTTGCACAATCCTATGGGAATTGATTGCCGACAATTCTTCTGAATGGACAGCAGTTTTCAATTTGGATACAACTCAGGCAGAGTGCAATTTACTAGAGTGTGGAAAACAGGCTTCCCATTCGGGCGCTAAGCGTCAATTCCACTCGCTTATTCATTATTTGCATCACTCGATCACTGAGTTGGCAAGAAGAATAGACGGAAAGCCTCGTGTCTATTCTGATTCACCGTTCGCCGGCCAGCTAGCCAGCATCTTTTGGTGTTCACTCAAGCTAGGTAAACCTGGCCTGGCGCCTATTTTGGTGCAGCATAACGCGCCGGCCACACTGGCGTAACGCAATAATTCTACCCAGCTCAAGCCTTTGGCAAGGCCGGCGGCAAAGGCGCCGTGAAAGGCATCGCCGGCGCCGGTGGTGTCTATGGCGACGATAGGCGGCGCGCTGAGGCTGCCTTGTTCCTGGCCGCGTTGCCAGATCAAGCCGCGTTCGCCCAGGGTAATGACTACCACCGGGGCAATTTGCGCCAGTTTGGATAAGGCTAGGTTTTCATCGCCGGCATATTGCACGGCAAATTTTTCCGAACAGACCAGATAATCGACTTTGTCCATTAGAGCCAAAGTGCCGTCGTGCAGCGAGCCGGCGTCTAACACCGATGGTACCGGGTGGGTTAACTGATTCAGTAAGCGCAGGGAAATATGCGGCTCGTGACCATCGAACAGCAGCACTTTGGCTGCTAAGCCGTCAAAGTCGATAGCGGTGGCGGGCAGGGCGCTGGTTTGTCCTTTGTAATTGATTAAGGCGCGTTGGCCGTTCGGTTTTACCAGCACCGTGGACAACGGGGTGGGCGACTCGCCACGCACCACGAAGCGCGTATCGACGTTATGGTCTTGCAACTCCTGCAAATGACTGTCGCCATACACGTCATTACCCAAATAACCGCAAAAGCCGGCCTTACCACCTAGTTTAGCCACTGTGACCGCGGCGTTGGCGGCGGGTCCGCCGCCGCAACCCAGCAAGTCGTCGGCGACGATTTTTTCATCGGCACCGGGATGATGCGGTACCGAAAACACCAAGTCGTAGCTGGCGTGGCCGATACAAAGTACGTGGAGCGGTGTGGCGGTCATTGCGCGACTCCTTTACTGCGATTGTCCATGCGCCTTAGAAATTCGCTCATGATAGCTTTATACAATTCATCGCCCAGATACTTGTCTTCCACGCCGCTGTCGATGCTGGGGTTGTCGTTGACTTCAATCACATAGCCTTTGCTCTTGATTTCTTTGACGTCCACGCCGTACAAGCCGTTGCCTATTGGCTGTGTGGCCCGTAATGCCGCGTCCAGCACGCCTTTGGGGACTTCGAAAGTCGGCAAGGTATCGAAATTGCCGCTGTCGGTGCGTTTGGCGCCGTGCCGGTAGATCTGCCAATGGTTTTTCACCATGAAGTAGCGGCAGGCGTACAGGGCTTTTTGGTTGAAGATGCCGATGCGCCAGTCAAAATCGGTGTACAAAAACTCCTGGGCCAGCAACAGCGCCGATTGCTCGAATAACTCGGCGACTTTGTCCTCCAGTTCCTGGCGGTTATGCACTTTGACGATGCCCCGCGAAAACGAGCCATCCGGGATTTTGATCACCACCGGGTAACCGGCGCTGGCCTCCAGATTGTCCAAGTGTTGGGTGTTGCCCTTGTGTAAGATCCAGGTTTTCGGCGACGGCACTTTATGGGTGCGAAACAGGTCGGCCAGATAGACTTTATTGGCGCAGCGCAAGATGGAGGTGGGATCGTCGATCACCACCAAGCCTTCGGCTTCCGCTTTTTTGGCGAAACGGTAGGTGTGATGGTCGATGGCGGTAGTTTCGCGGATGAATAAGCCATCAAATTCCGGCAGGCGGCCGTAATGATTCAAGGTAATCAGTTCCACGTCGATACCCAGCTGCCTGCCGGCATCGATAAATTTCTTCAGCGCGCCGCGATTGCTGGGCGGCAGTTGTTCGGAGGGATTGATCAGAATCGCCAAATCGTAACGTGCGGTTTTTCGGGTCCGGCTTTTTCGCCAGACTTTTTTGCTAAATCGATCCAGAGCATCGGCAAACAAAGTCTGCATGGCATCGTCCAATTGCTTGGGCGAGACGGCTTTTAGATCGGTGATTTGCCATTGCTGCTCAAAGCGCAAACTAATTTCCAAAATTGGGCAGGCGAAACGCTCGAACAATAGCCGCGCCAATTCTTGGAATGCGGGTTCCGGCGTAGTGCCGAAATAGCTGTGCAGGGTAACTTCGCCGTTTTTGTTTTGATGTTTGAAAGCACGTGCCAGTGGCTGGTTTAAATCTTCCAGTTGCAGGCGATACAAAGCATTTTTGCCCAAGTCGTTGATGACTTTAACCGACGGAATCACATGATGATTACGAGCCTCGGCCAGTAGCGAGCAATAATAGCCGTCAGATAGATAGGTGTAGCTGCTGCACAGGTTGATTACCCGCACCCGCTGGTCGGGATCGGTTTGTTCGCTGGCCAGATAGTCTTCAAAGCTGACCACCTGGTCGCTAGGGTAATAAGGATTCCAATCCGAAAGGTCGTCAACGACCAGCAGCGTGCTTGCCATGGTTAAAATGCCCGAAAGGTTTGTGTTGGGCGGGGATTTTGAAACCAGTCGGGTATTAAGACAAGCCGAATTCTGCAATTCCCTCTGCTGCTACCTATTGCTTGCGGCTTGGGGGTTTGCCACACTGTACAATTACCGTCCCCGAACAGTTGAGTATGCAGATGAGTTTGTCCCCCTACGGCACCGAAATCGATACCCGCGTCTTCCCGGCCAGCTATGCCAAGGCACGCGAGGCTTGGTTGTCACTAATCACTGCGGTGACACACCCGCTAAGACACGAGATTTATCAATGCGCCGGACTGGGGCCGGAAGGCGAATCTTTGCTGACCGATACCGCCTGGATAGGCGATGAACAAGCGGAAAATGTGGTGGTGTGCCTTGCCGCGACGCACGGTGTGGAAGGCTTTGCGGGCAGCGCGATACAGCTTGATGTACTGCAAGGCTTAAGCAAACGCCTACTGGAGATTCCCAATGATACGGCGCTATTGCTGGTCCATGCCTTAACGCCCTGGGGCTACGCCTGGTCGCGGCGCTGCGACCGCGATGGCGTGGATTTGAATCGCAATGCGGTAGATTTTTCCCAGCTCTTGCCGGAGAACCCGGATTACGACAAGTTGCGGGAATGGCTATTTGTGGCGGATGCTGGACAAAGGCAGCTGGCGTTTGCCGATTTTAGCCGGCAATACGGCCGCGTCGCGCTGGAAAAAGCCATCAGCGGTGGCCAATACCGTGACCCGTCCGGGCCGTTTTACGGTGGCCGGGCGCCGGCGCATGGCCGGCTGGTCTGCGAGGATTTGATTCGACGTCACAATTTGACGCAACGCCGTCTAGCAGTGGTGGATTTACATACCGGCCTGGGGCCTTACGGTTACGGGGAGATTATTTGCGATCATCAGCCCGACAGTGCTGGCGCGACGGTCGCGCAAAGCTGGTACGGCGATTCGGTGACCTTGCCTTTAGCCGGCACGTCCAGCTCGGTG
Organism: Methylomonas fluvii; assembly: GCF_014850975.1. Taxonomy (GTDB): domain Bacteria; phylum Pseudomonadota; class Gammaproteobacteria; order Methylococcales; family Methylomonadaceae; genus Methylomonas; species Methylomonas fluvii. The sequence goes on from NZ_JACXST010000003.1 coordinate 415,383, forward strand.
CCGAAACTGGGCTTGTTAGATTATCTCTGGCACGCCAACATGAATTCGCAAAGTTGTTATGTGACGCTGGAGTTTGGCACGTATAGCACCGACCATTTGTTTGAAGTGCTTCTGCGCGATCATCAACTGTGGGCCGCCGAGGATATTAACGATCAACGTTTTGCCCACAGCATGGTGATGCGTCAGCATTTTTGCCCCAACGATAATGCTTGGCAGGAGATGGTGTTGTTTCGGGCGCGGCAAGTGTTGGGTCAGGCGCTACGCGGGGTATCGTCGTGACGGCTTTAGCCAACGATTTGGCGGTGCGTCCGGCGCAAAGCGCCGATCTGGAGGGCTTGGTGGCTTTGGAAAATGCCAGCTTTGCCACCGATAAATTAAGCCGGCGCAGTTTTCGGCATTGGTTAAATTCCGATCATCGCGCTCTGTTACTGGCAGAATGGGCGGGGCTGGTGGTTGGCTATATTTTGATCATTTATCATCCCGGTACGCGCTTGGCGCGGATTTATTCGCTAGCCGTTTCCCCGCAGTTACGTGGCAAGGGCATAGCCAAGACCTTAATGCTGGCCGGCGAGCAAGCCGCGCACGACGATGGCCGCCTTTATCTGCGCCTGGAGGTGAGTGTGGATAACACGCCGGCCATCCGCCTTTACGAGGCGCTGGGCTTCCAAAAATTTGGTTTGTACCGCGACTATTACCAGGACCATAAAGATGCCTTGCGCTATCAAAAGCGCATCCGCCGTTATCGTGATACGCCGCAACATCGCTCGGTGCATTGGCTGCGGCAAACCACGCCGTTTACCTGCGGCCCGGCGGCGTTGATGATGGCGATGCACGCGCTGAATAAAACGTATTTGCCGTCGCGCGAGCAAGAAATCGAGTTATGGCGCGAAGCTACTACTATTTTCATGACCTCCGGTCACGGTGGTTGCCATCCCATAGGTTTGGCCTTGGCTGCCAAACGCCGGCAGTTTTCGGTGGAAGTATGGATTAATCAAACCGGCTCCTTGTTTATCGACAGTGTACGCAGCGATGATAAAAAACAGATCGTCGAGTTGGTCGATACCTGTTTCAAGCGCGAAGCGGCGGAGCAGGGCGTGGCGATCCATTACGCCAATGTCACACAGAATGATTTGATCGCCGCGTTTGAAGCTGGGGCAATTCCGATCATTTTGATCAGTACCTTTTCGATGGATAGAAAAAAAGCCCCGCATTGGGTGGTGGTGAGCGGTTTTGATAAGGATTGTTTGTACATGCACGATTCCGACCCGGACGACGGCCGGCAGAATGAGTTGGATTGCCAGTTTATCCCGATTGCCCGCGAAGACTTTGATCGGATGTCCTGTTTTGGTAAATCGAGGTTGCGGACGGCTGTCATTGTTTGGCCGGGTGCTTAGTTCGAGCTTTTCATTCTCAGCTGCTTGCGCAAGCGTTACAATTGCCTTAGCAACCTATCGATTCACGAGACTTTAACCCATGAACAACCAGCATCACGACGACAGCAAGAAAGTTAAAAATATTGCCGCGGTTTTGTATCTATTGGTGCTGACTTTTCTGGTCGGTGGTTCTTATCTGCATCAGCAGAGCGCGGATAGTGCTCAAGTCCCGGCAACGACTGCCGCGCAACCTTAAATTTCGCCCGATCAGCATTTTCGGACACGTCTCGCTGTACCGAAATTGACATCGCCCTGCAACAACAGTACCTTAGCCGGCTTTCTTTTAGAAGCCGTCTTTAAAATTCAGAATCTCAAGAGTGATTAATGGAAGAATTTCATCGTATTAGCCGCCTGCCGCCTTACGTTTTTAATATCGTCAACGAGCTGAAAGCCAAAGCCCGCGCGGAAGGCGAGGATGTCATTGATTTTGGCATGGGCAATCCGGACCAGCCCACCCCTAAACACATCCTCGACAAGATGTTGGAAGTGGCGCAACGCGACGATACCCATCGTTATTCGGTTTCCAAAGGCATTCCGCGCTTGCGCAAAGCGATTTGCGGTTGGTACAAACGGCGTTTTGACGTTGATCTGGATTTTAACACCGAAGCCATTGTCACCATAGGCTCTAAGGAAGGCTTGTCGCATCTGGCTTTAGCCACCCTGGGCCCCGGCGATGTGGTGTTGGTGCCGAACCCGGCTTACCCGATTCATCCCTATGGTGTAGTGATCGCCGGCGCAGATATTCGGCATGTGCCGTTGACCCCAGGCGTCGATTTTTTTGAGGAATTGCAAAAAGGCATCGCCGAATGCTGGCCTAAGCCGAAAATGTTGATTCTGAATTTTCCGGGCAATCCGACCTGCCAATGCGTGGAGCTGGATTTCTTCGAAAAAGTAGTGGCGATTTGTAAGGAACACAAGATCTGGATCGTTCACGACATTGCTTACGCCGACATCGTGTTTGACGGCTATGTGGCTCCGTCGATATTGCAGGTAGAAGGCGCGAAAGACATCGCCGTCGAATTTTTCTCCCTGTCAAAAAGCTACAACATGCCTGGCTGGCGCGTGGGTTTCATGTGCGGTAACCCCACTTTGGTGGCAGCCTTGACCCGGATTAAATCGTATATGGATTACGGCACGTTTACGCCGATTCAGGTGGCGGCGATTGCAGCGTTGGAAGGGCCGCAAGAGTGCGTGAAAGAAATTTGCGATATGTATAAAGCCCGCCGCGACGTGTTGTGCGACGGCTTGAATGCGATGGGCTGGCATGTCGAAAAACCCAAGGCCACCATGTTTGTCTGGGCCAAGATTCCGGAAGCGTACCGGGAAATGGGTTCCATCGAGTTTGCCAAGAAATTGATCATCGACGCCAAAGTGGCGGTGTCGCCAGGTATTGGTTTCGGTCAGCACGGCGACGATCACATCCGCTTCAGCTTGATCGAGAACGAGCACCGCACCCGCCAAGCCTTGCGCAGCATCCGTAATATGCTGAAAAAAGACAACGTAGTATAATCGCCGCCATTTTTGGGTATCACGTCAGGAGTCAGGTTTGAAGCCGGTAACAGTTGGGGTTTTGGGATTGGGTACCGTCGGTGGCGGCACCGTCAACGTACTGAAAAGGAATGCTGGGGAAATAGCTCGCCGGGCTGGCCGTGAAATCGTGGTCACCCGCGCTTCTGCGCGCGACCTGAACCGGACGCGAATTTGTGCGACTGACGGCATCACCTTGACGGCCGATCCGTTTGAAATCGTTAACGACCCGGACATCGATGTGGTCGTCGAACTGATAGGCGGCTACGATCTAGCTAAACAACTGGTGTTGACCGCGATTGCCAACGGCAAGCACGTGGTCACAGCCAATAAAGCCCTGATTGCCTTGCACGGCAACGAAATCTTCGCCGAAGCCAGTAAAAAAGGCGTGATGGTGATGTTCGAAGCGGCGGTGGCTGGCGGCATACCGATCATCAAAGCCATCCGCGAAGGCTTGGCCGGTAACCGCATCAAATGGCTGGCAGGCATCATCAACGGCACCGGCAACTTCATCCTCACCGAAATGCGCGACAAGGGCCGCGATTTTGCCGATGTCTTGGGCGAAGCGCAGGCTTTGGGTTACGCAGAAGCCGATCCTACCTTTGACGTGGAAGGCATCGATGCCGGTCACAAGCTGACCATACTCGCTTCAATTGCCTTCGGCATCCCGTTGCAGTTCGAAAAGGTGTTCACCGAAGGCATCACCAAAATCACCCGCTTGGACGTTGAATACGCCGAAGCGCTGGGTTATCGGATCAAAAACTTGGGTATCGCCCGCAAAACTGAGGAAGGCATCGAATTACGCGTGCATCCCACCTTGATTCCCAAACGCCGCTTGATCGCCAACGTTGATGGAGTGATGAACGCGGTGCTGGTCTGCGGTGATGCGGTCGGGCCGACCTTATATTACGGCGCTGGCGCCGGCGCGGAACCGACTGCGTCGGCGGTCGTCGCCGACCTGGTCGATGTGGTCAGAGCGATGACCAGCGATCCCGAAAATCGGGTGCCACACCTGGCTTTCCAGGCCGATGCCATTGCCGACATTCCGGTATTGCCGGTCGATGAGATTAAAACAGCATACTATCTGCGTTTGACCGCCGAGGATAAGCCCGGCGTGCTAGCCGACGTGAGTCGCATTTTGGCGGCGCACAACATCAGCATCGAAGCACTGATTCAAAAAGAACCGCCGCAAGGCGAGACTTCCGTGCCCATCATCATGCTGACGCAACTGACTCTGGAAAAAGAAATGAACGCCGCGATTGCGGCCATCGAAGCGCTGACGACGGTTAGCGGCAAAGTGGCGCGGATTCGCTTGGAAACTCTAGGATAAAAAATGGCAACGCAAACACGCTATACAGGCATTATCGAACGCTACCGCGACCGCTTGCCGGTCTCCGCCGACACCCGGCTGATCAGTCTTTGCGAGGGTAATACCCCGCTGATTCAACTGCAAAACATCCCGCGCTTGATCGGCAAGGATGTTGATATCTATGTGAAATTCGAAGGCTTGAATCCGACCGGTTCTTTTAAAGATCGCGGTATGACCATGGCAGTTACCAAGGCCGTGGAAGAGGGCAGTCAAGCCATTATCTGCGCGTCCACCGGCAATACCTCGGCCGCCGCTGCGGCGTATGCTGTGCGGGCTGGCATACGCGCCTTCGTTCTAATTCCTGAAGGCAAGATCGCGCTGGGCAAGTTGGCGCAAACCATGATGTACGGCGCGAAAATCATCCAGATCAAAGGCAACTTTGACGCCGGCATGTCTATCGTCAAGGAAATTGCGGATCATGCACCGGTAACCATCGTTAACTCGATCAATCCTTATCGGATCGACGGCCAAAAAACTGCCGCGTTCGAAATTGTCGATGCTTTGGGTGATGCCCCGGATTTCCATTGTTTGCCCGTGGGTAACGCCGGCAATATCACCGCGTACTGGAAGGGCTATAAAGAATATTCAACCGATACGGCCGCTCATAAAGCCGTGACCAAAAAACGTCCGGTGATGTGCGGCTATCAAGCCGCCGGCGCCGCGCCATTTTTGGCGGGCCATCCGGTGGAAAATCCGGAAACGGTCGCTACGGCCATTCGCATCGGTAATCCGCAATCCTGGGATGGAGCCTGGACCGCGCAGAAACAATCCGGTGGTTGGTTCGCATCGTTTACCGATCCGCAAATTCTGGCCGCGCAAAAAATGTTATCGGCCTACGAAGGTATTTTCTGCGAGCCGGCCTCCGCCACTTCGTTGGCAGGTGCCTTGCAAGACATCGCAAATGGCAACATCCCGGAAGGCAGTACCATCGTCTGTACCTTGACCGGCAACGGTATCAAAGACCCTGATATCGCCATCGCGCAATGCAAGGACGATCAACCGATCACGATAGACGCGACGCTCGATGCGGTGAAAAAAGCCATTCTGGATTCGATGTGAGTCTAGCGATGAGCATCGACAAGCCGGCAATTGCCGGCTTTTTTATTGCCTGATATGTATTTGCAAAGCGTTAAAAAAGTCATCCTGCCCAGACCGGTGCAGATTAAAAATCCGCACTTTGGCGAGATGGACCCGGTGCTGCAACGGATTTTTAGCAGCCGGGGCTTGCAGAGTGCCGATGAGCTGGATCGAAGTCTGGCGAGTTTGCCGTCGCCTTGGTTGCTGACCGGCATGAAGGAGATGGTCGAATATTTGGTGTCGGCTATCAAACAACAGCAACGGATTAGCGTGGTCGCCGATTTTGATGCCGATGGCGCCACCAGTTGCGCCTTGGCTCTAAAAGGCCTCGCACTGCTCGGGGCGAAAGCCGTGGATTTTGTGGTGCCCAACCGTTTTGAATACGGTTACGGCTTGACGCCGGAAATCGTTGAACTGGTGAAGCGGCAGAGCCCCGATATTATCGTTACCGTCGATAATGGCATATCCAGTATTGACGGTGTCAAAGCGGCCAAGGCCGCCGGTATCAAGGTGTTGATTACCGATCATCATTTACCGGGGGTGGAACTGCCGGACGCCGATGCTATCGTCAATCCCAATTTGCCTAACGATAAGTTTCCAAGCCGAAACATCGCCGGCGTAGGGGTGATGTTTTATATTTTGATGGCCTTGCGGATTCGCTTGCGCGAATTGCATTGGTTTGAAAAAGCCGGTATCCCCGAGCCGAATCTGGCGCGTTTGCTGGATTATGTGGCCTTGGGCACTGTCGCGGACGTGGTGGCTTTGGATCAGGTCAACCGGATCTTGGTACATCAAGGCTTATTGCGCATCCGTTCCGGGCAATGCCAGTCCGGCATCAAAGCTTTGGCCGAAGTGGCCGGCAAGCAATTGGCCGGGATTCATGCCAGCGATCTGGGTTTTTCCATCGCGCCACGCTTGAACGCTGCCGGACGGATGGACGATATGTCTTTAGGTATTCAGTGCTTGCTGACCGACGATGCCGGCTTAGCGCATGATATCGCCGAACAATTGCATGCTTTGAACCAAGACCGAAAAGAAGTCGAAGGCCAGATGAAGACCGAGGCGATGGTATTGCTCTCGGAAATGAAAGCTCTGGATGAAAAGCACGTGCCGGCTGGAGTGTGTTTATATGACGGTAATTGGCATCAAGGCGTGATCGGCATCTTGGCATCTCGGATCAAGGACCGCTTGCACAGGCCGGTGATCGCCTTTGCACCAGCCGATAATGGCGATATTAAAGGTTCGGCGCGTTCCATCTCCGGCGTGCATATCCGCGATGTGCTCAGTGAAATCGCTGCCAAACATCCGCAGATATTAAGCAAATTTGGCGGCCACGCGATGGCAGCGGGTCTGACGATTAAGCTACACGATTATCCGCATTTTGCGCTAGCCTTTGCCGAGACAGTGGCAGCGAAACTGGAGTTGGTGGATCTGGAACAGAAGGTCTATTCCGACGGTGAGCTGGATGAGCAACATATGACTTTGGCCTTCGCGGAAACGCTCCAGCAAGCGGCGGTATGGGGGCAAAGCTTTCCCGAGCCGGTATTCAATGGGGTATTCGATGTGATCCAATGCCGAATCGTCGGGCAGCAGCATTTAAAATTTGTGTTGCGCTTGCCGTTTAGCGGCCAGTTACTGGATGCAATCGCGTTTTTTGCCGATCACCCGGAAAAATGGTTGGGTTGCCGAAAAATCAACGCGGCCTATAAACTGGATATTAACGAATTTCGCGGCCAACGCAGCCTGCAACTGTTGTTACATTATCTGGAGAAATGGGAATAAGCGCCTATGTCTGAGAGATTGTTACGCTGGATAGACGCACATACACTGGCTTTGCTGCTGGCGATTATGCTGTTGCGCGGTGGATTTTTGCTGATCAACGGTTTTGATTTGATCGGTGACGAAAGCTATTACTGGGATTGGTCGCGCCGACCGGATTGGTGCTATTACAGCAAGCCGCCGATGATCGCCTGGCTGATAGGTGCGTTTACCTGGCTGTTGGGCGATTACACGTTTACCGTACGCTTGCCGGCCCTGTTGTTGGGCACGGTATTTCTAGGGTATTTTCACGCGACCGCCAAAGCATTTTACGGTGCGCGGGGTGGTGCCTTGGCGCTGTTGCTGGTGTTGGCGACGCCGATCAATGTGTTGGCCAACTTCCTGATGACCATCGATGCACCGCTGTATTGTTTCTGGATAATCACCGTTTACTATTTAAGACGGGCGCTGTTCGACAATCAGGCGCGCGCCTGGCTATGGGCCGGTTTGGCTAGCGCCGCCGCCTTGCTCAGCAAGCAATCGGCACTGATCTTACCGTTAATGTTGCTGATCTTTTTAGCCTTGGATAAGCAACGCCGAGGTTTGTTGAAAAAAGAGTTTCTGATTTATTTAAGCCCTATTGTGATCGCGGCAGTGCCGATTTTATGGTGGAACCAACAGCACGATTGGGTGATGTTCGGGCATAGCAAAGGCCATTTCGGTAACCATGAACCGGTCAGCGTGCTCAAGCATTTACAATGGGCTCGAGATTTTCTGCTTTATCAGCTATTACTCGTTTCGCCGGTGCTGTTTGTGCTGGTGTTGATTAGCAGCGCGCAAGCGGCGTTCAATTTTAAACGCCTGACTGCGGAGCAACGGTTTTTATTATTGATGGGGCCAGCCTTGTTACTGGGCGTTTTGCTGCTCAGTGTGCTGCAAAAAGCCCAAGGTAATTGGCCTATGCCGTTTTATTTTACCGGCTTGATTTTGTTGGCCGGCAACTGGTTGGCTGGTGCCTGGAAAAAAGCCTTGAAATACGGCATCGTACTGGGTTTGGTGATGGTACTGTTGACCTATTCGCTGCCCATCGTGTTACAAGTGTTTAAATTGCAAAACACGGCGTTCGATCCCACCAAGCGTTTTAACAGCTGGCAGGAGTTGGCGATTGACGTGCATTTCGAGCGCTTGATCAGTCTGCCCAATCTGGATAATACCTTTGTGGTGGCCTTGGGCCATCGTTATCTGGCGAGCGAGTTGGCGTTTTATTTGCCCGATCATCCCCAGGTTTATCGTTATGAAACCAGTGGTTTGGTGACGTCGCAGTACGAAGTTTGGCCCGGTCCGCATGGGTTTGTCGGCAAAAAGGGCTTTGTGGTCGGTGAAACCTCGGAGGAAAACCTACCCGCGGAATTGAAAGCGGCGTTTCAAAATTTTCGCTTCTTGGCGCAAATCCCCAATCCTGCCAAGCCGAATTCCCCGTATTACCTGTACTTAGGTGAAAATCTGAAGTTTTGGCCGGAAACCGTCCGGCTAACATTAGATAAGGAAAGCTATGCCCCATCTGAAAATTAGACGCGCGCGCAACGAACTCATGCTCGTGTTGCTATTGGCGGCACTGACCACACTATTGTTCGGGCTGACTGACCTGGATTTACGCCTGGCGGCCTTGTTTTATCATCCGGAAAATTCCGGGGATGTCTGGCCGACCCAGCATTGGTGGCCATGGAAACTGCTGTATGACTACGCTTTTCCGTTCACCTTGTGGGCAGGTTTGATCGCGTTGGCGGTTTATGTTCTGAGTCATTTCCACGCTTCTACGCAGCGTTTTCGCAGGAAGGCCTTATATATTCTGCTGGTCATCGCTTTAGGTCCGGGCTTGGTGGTCAATCTTATCGTTAAAGATCATTGGGGAAGACCCCGGCCGGTGCATGTTAGCCAGTTCGGCGGCGAGTATCAGTATGTGCCGCCTGCCAAATTTGGCCACACCCCGGATAAGTCTTTCGTCTGCGGCCACTGTTCGGTGGGCTATACATTTTTTGTATTGTATTTTTTGTCGCAAAACCACAAAGCCATTTATTTTCTGCTGACGATAGTCTTGGCTTGGACCTTGGGCTTTACTCGAATGACCTCGGGCGGACATTTTGCGTCGGATATTTTGTGGTCCGGATACCTGGTATTTTTAGTGGCTTATGCCTTGTACTATGGTTGGTATATTCGAATAAAACCGGACGTGAAGATCGCGCAATGACGGTGGCAATCAAGATTTGGGTGGATGCGGATGCCTGTCCTAATTTGATCAAAACCGTTTTGTTCCGCGTCGCCCAAAAAAGGCAGTTGGAATTGCTGCTGATTGCCAATCAAAGCATCGCCGCGCCACCATCCCGTTACATCAAATCCATTCGCGTCAGCGGCGGTTTCGATGTCGCTGATGATTATATCGTCGAGCATCTGCGGGCCGGCGATCTGGCGATTACCGGTGATATTCCGCTGGCCGCAAAAATCTTAGCCAAGCAGGGGTTTGTGATTAATCCGCGTGGCGAAGCGTATACGGTCGAGAATATCGGTGAGAAACTGGCCATGCGTGATTTTATGGAAGGCTTGCGCGACAACGGTTTGGCATCCGGTGGTGCGGCGGCGATGACGGCCAAAGATGTCCAAAATTTCGCCAACGCGCTGGATAGATTTTTGGCCGCCCGGCAAATATAACAGGCTGAGTTTTCAGGGTTAGCTTGATATAATGCCCCGGTTTTATATACCTAAACACGAGAGATTTGCATGATTCAAGGTAGTATCGTTGCGCTGGTAACCCCGATGATGGAAGACGGTGCGGTGGATGAAGCCAGTCTGAAACGGCTGGTCGAATTTCATATAGAGCAAGGGACTGACGCATTGGTGGCGGTCGGTACGACGGGTGAATCGGCAACTCTGGATGAAGACGAACATTGCGCAGTCATTAAACTTATCGTCGACTGCGTGGGCGGACGGATACCGGTCATCGCCGGCACCGGTGCCAATTGCACCCGCGAAGCGATACACCTGACTCAAAAAGCCAAGCAAGCTGGTGCGGACGCCTGTTTGCTGGTCACACCTTATTACAACAAACCGACCCAGGAAGGCTTGTACCTGCATTACAAAGCCATCGCCGAAGCGGTCGATATTCCGCAAATTCTGTACAACGTGCCGGGGCGCACCGCCTGCGACTTGTTGCCGGAAACCGTGGGCAGACTGGCGAAAATCGATAACATCGTGGGTGTGAAGGAAGCGACCGGCAAGTTGGAAAGGGTTAAACAAATCCGCGATTTAACCGGCGGCGATTTTGCGCTGTATACCGGCGACGACGCCACCAGCTGCGAATTTTGTTTGCTGGGCGGCAACGGCAGCATTACCGTGACCGGCAACGTGGCGCCCAAACTGGTCCATGAAATGTTGGCAGCGGCGATGGCGGGTGATCGCGCGACTGCCGAGGCGATAGATGCCAAATTGACGGGTTTGCACAGCAGCCTGTTCATACAATCCAACCCCATTCCGGTCAAATGGGCGGTGGCGGAAATGGGTTTGATGGGCCAAGGTATTCGATTGCCTTTGACTTGGCTGACCGAGGAATGTTTCGCTACCGTGCGCGCGGCGATGCGTCAAGCCGGCGTTTTATAACCATGAAAACTCGCCTATATGGTCGTCTGGCGCTGGTTTCGGCGTTGCTGTTGAACGCCTCGTGCAGCACCATCAAGAGCTGGTTTCCGGATAAGGAAAGAGATTATCAGTTTACTACCGAAATCCCCGAATTAGTCGTCCCGGACGATCTGAAAACCAAGACCTTGGCGACCCGCCCGGTAAGCAATACGCCGGAACCTGCATCAGAGCCGATGCGGCAGGAGCCTGTCCGATCCGCGGCAGCCGCCGTAGAACCGGCGCCCAGTAAGCCGGAAAAAACCGAAGCTAAAGACACTGTCGCGGCAGCCGGTTCCGGGAAAAGCGTGCAAGCGGCCGGCAGCAGTGGCGTCAGCAGTTTACAAATCGATCAATCCGCCACTCAGGCGTGGTGGATAGTCGGCAAAGCCTTGAGCCGGCAAAAATTGGAAGTGGTCGAGCGGAATATGGACAAAGGCTATTTCTTCGTCAAATACGATCCTGACGCGATTAAGCCTGAAGACGGTTCCATTCTGGACGAAATCACTTTTTTATTCGGCGACGATCCTAGCCAGGAACAGGAATACCGGATAAGCCTGCATCAACTCGATGAATTGCTTACCGAAGTGACGGTGCAAGATAGTGACGGCAAAACCCTGTCAAATGTCGCTGCGACCTCCTTGCTCAGATTAATCACCGAAGGCATCAACCAGGATATACCCAGCAATAACGCTGACAAGTCGGACAAAGCCACCGACAACACCGCGGCGCCATAAAATCGCCGCATTGTTTGCGGTTTGGGGCTTACCGTGTTTTATCTCCGGAATGTCCTGTATTTACTCTTTTAGCTATAAAAAACCACTCAAACACAGCCCATGTTGACCCTATCCGGAACTTCCGCTCTTTCCCGTTTTCGTATTGAAAAACTGCTGACTGAACTGCAGACAGTGGACGGCAGCATTACTGCTGTTAGTGCCCGGTTTCTGCATTTCGTGCAAATCGATGGTCAGCTAACCGCCGAGCAATTGGCGATGCTGGAACGCTTGCTCGATTATGGTCAAAGCGAGGAAAACAGCGAAAATGCGGCGGTGGAAGAGGGTGGTGAATCACCTGAACCCCAGTTTGTCTCCTTGTGGGTGGTGCCGCGTTTGGGCACTATTTCGCCTTGGTCTAGCAAGGCTTCTGAAATAGCCGAGCGTTGCGGCCTAACTGCGGTAAAGCGCATTGAGCGCGGTATCGAATATCGCTTTACCACTACCGCCCCTTTGGGCGATGCCGTTAAACACCAACTGGCGTCTTTACTGCACGATAGAATGATTCAGCAAGTGGTTTACGATCAAGCAGAACTTGATTTGTTTGCCGAGCATGATCCAAAGTCGCTACAAACTGTGGCTATCATCGAGCAGGGCAGGGATGCATTGGTTAAAGCCAACGCTGAGTTAGGCATGGCTTTGTCGGCCGATGAGATCGATTATTTGACCGAGAGCTTCATCAATATAGGCCGCAACCCGACCGACGTGGAGCTGATGATGTTCGCACAGGCCAACTCGGAACACTGCCGGCATAAAATTTTCAACGCCAGTTGGACGATAGACGGTGAAGAGCAAGCCAAGTCTTTGTTCGCGATGATCCGCAACACTCACACGCTGAACCCGCAAGGCGTGCTGTCGGCCTACAGTGACAACTCGTCGGTGCTGGAAGGCCCGACCGCGCAGGTGTTCATCCGCGATGCGGCGAATAACTATGCCTACGGCTATGTCGAAGAACAGGCGCACATGCTGATGAAGGTGGAAACCCACAATCATCCGACCGCAATTTCACCGCATCCCGGCGCAGCGACCGGTTCCGGCGGCGAGATTCGCGATGAAGGCGCCACTGGCCGAGGTTCGGCGACCAAGGCCGGTTTGACCGGTTTCAGCGTCTCGCATCTGAAAATCCCCGGGTTTTCGCAACCTTGGGAAGCAGATTACGGCAAACCCGAGCGTATTGTTTCGGCGTTGGACATCATGCTGGAAGGCCCCATCGGCGGCGCGGCGTTCAATAACGAATTCGGCCGGCCCAATATCGCCGGCTATTTCCGCAGCTTCGAACAAGCCTCCGAGACTGGCGAGCCCAACCAATATCGCGGCTACCACAAACCGATCATGATCGCCGGCGGCATGGGCAACATCCGGCCGATGCTGGTGGATAAACATCCTATTCCGGCTGGCTCGTTGATCGTCATCCTTGGCGGCCCGGCGATGTTGATCGGTTTGGGTGGCGGAGCGGCATCGTCGCAGACCTCCGGCGAAAGTGCGGCGGAATTGGATTTCGCGTCCGTTCAACGCGAAAATCCGGAAATGGAACGCCGTTGCCAGGAAGTGATCAACCACTGTAATTCCTTGGGTGAGAATACGCCGATTGTTTCAATTCATGATATAGGCGCCGGCGGCTTGTCCAACGCAGTACCGGAAATTATTCACGACTGTGATCGTGGCGGTCGTTTTGAATTGCGCAAGGTGCAGAACGCCGACAAAGGCATGTCGCCGATGCAAATCTGGTGCAACGAAGCCCAGGAGCGCTATGTGGTGGCGATCAAGCCGGAGTCGCTGGCATTATTCGAATCCTTTTGTAAACGCGAGCATTGTCTGTATGCAGTCATCGGTCATGCCACCGATGAGGAGCATCTGACGCTGAGCGATGAATGGCTGGGTGGTAAACCCGTTGACCTGCCGATGTCGGTATTGTTCGGCAAGCCACCGAAAATGCACAGAAACGTCCAGCGTTTGACCAAGAATTTGCCCGACTTGCAACTAGACAATGTCGAGTTGGCCGAAGCGGTGAAACGGGTCTTGGCGTTTCCAGCCGTAGCGGACAAGAGCTTCTTGATTCACATCGGTGACCGCTCAGTGACGGGTTTGGTCGCTCGCGACCAGATGGTCGGCCCCTGGCAAGTGCCGGTGGCTGATGTTGCGGCCACCGCGTCCGGCTTTTATGCCCACACTGGCGAAGCGATGGCTATGGGTGAGCGCACACCCTTGGCTTTGATCGACGGCCCGGCGTCGGGTCGCATGGCGATAGGCGAGGCGTTGACCAACTTGGCAGCGGCCCGTATCGGCAAGCTAAACGATGTCAAACTGTCCGCCAACTGGATGGCTGCTTGCGGCAGTCCTGGTGAAGACGCCGCGCTGTTCGATACCGTCAAGGCAGTCGGTATGGAATTGTGCCCGGAATTGGGCATTGCGATTCCGGTAGGCAAGGATTCGCTGTCTATGAAAAGCGTGTGGCATGAGAAGACCATGACCTCGCCGCTGTCTCTGATCATCACTGCCTTCGCGCCGGTGCAGGATGTGCGTCGTACACTCACTCCCGAGTTGAAAAATGCCGATAGCGTGTTGCTGTTGATCGATCTTGGCCGGGGCAAGAACCGTCTCGGCGGTTCGGTGCTGGCCCAAGTTTACAATCAGCTCGGTAACCAGACACCGGATTTGGACGACGCGAGTTTGTTCAAGCGTTTCTTCGACACCATTCAAGGCTTGAACGAACAAGGGCTGATTCTGGCTTACCATGATCGGGCCGACGGTGGTTTGCTGGCAACTGTGACCGAAATGCTGTTCGCTAGTCGTATAGGCGTTGAATTAGATATTTCCGAATTGGCCGGCGACGCGCTGGCGACCTTGTTTAATGAGGAATTGGGCGCGGTGCTGCAAATAAAAACGGCTGAGTTGGATCATGTCGCGCGACTGTTGGATCAGGCCGGGCTGGACGAATTTACCCATATAGTCGGTAAATTAAGTTCAGATCAAAAGTTACGAATCGTCCGCAACGGCAAGGAAATTTACAGCGCGAAACGCGCGGAATTGCAACAAACCTGGTCGGAAGTCAGCTTCAGGATGCAAGCCTTGCGCGACAATCCCGATTGCGCGCGGCAACAATTCGAACGGATCGCTGACGACAACGATCCGGGCTTGTCGGCTAATTTAACTTATGACATCAACGATAACATCGCGGCGAAATTTGTGGACGCGGCCCGACCCAAAGTCGCGATTTTGCGGGAGCAAGGTGTCAACGGCCATGTGGAAATGGCGGCAGCCTTCGATAGAGCCGGTTTCGCGGCTATCGATGTGCACATGACCGACATCATCAGCGGCAGAGTGTCGCTGGCCGATTTTACCGGTCTGGTGGCTTGTGGCGGTTTTTCTTATGGTGACGTGCTAGGTGCGGGCGGCGGTTGGGCCAAATCGATTTTATTCAACCCGAAAGCGCGCGACGAATTTGCCGCGTTTTTTGCACGTCCCGATACGTTTGGCTTGGGTGTTTGCAACGGCTGTCAGATGATGTCCGGCCTGAAGGATATTATTCCCGGTGCGGAACACTGGCCGCAGTTCAAACGTAATCTGTCCGAACAATTTGAAGCGCGGGTAGCGATGGTCAAAGTGCAGGCGTCGCCGTCGATTTTCTTTCAAGGCATGGCGGGTTCGATACTGCCGGTCGTGGTGGCGCATGGGGAAGGCCGCGCCGAGTTCGATTCCGAAAACCCTGCCGGAGCCGAGGTTGCGATCAATTATGTCGATAACTACGGCAAGGAAACCGAAGCCTTTCCGGCCAACCCGAACGGCTCGCCGCTGGGGATTACCGGGTTAACCACCGCCGACGGCCGTTTTACCATCATGATGCCGCATCCGGAGCGTTGCTTCAGAGCGATACAAAATTCCTGGCATCCAGCAGAGTGGCAGGAAGATGGCGCGTGGTTGCGGATGTTCAGAAATGCCCGGGTTTGGGTAGGCTGAGTTAACGCCGAGGCTTTCGTTTGGTTAAATATGATCGAGCTTGAGTAAGAAACGTCCGGAGTCTCTCAATAATTAAGAGGCTCCAATTTGCAGGTCTCACCGCCAGGAAATAAATAAGAATTTTTCCTATAGCTGTGTGGGAAGCTAGACGGGATAATAGAAGGTTTTCAACGCACTCCACGTTATGAGCCTTCGCTACCAGATTATCTGTCGCATCCTGCTGTCTTCGGTTTGTATTTTGGTGTTGGGAGGAGCGATTGCGGTCTGGCAAGCGCGCCAAGCGGTCGAGAAGGAGGTGGATGCCTCGATTCATCTGGCCTTGCAGCTGATCACCTTGGGCATTACCGATACCCCGGTATTTCAACAAAGCGATGATTTATCACGCTTCAGCGCCTTGCGGCAAACGCGGCATTTGAGCATTCAATTGCAAAAGCCGGATGGACAACTGATCCATTTCGCCGGCGAAAATCAACCGACCAATCCCGAAGAAATGCCGCCCAGCTGGTTTATCCGCTTGGTAAAGGGTGATTATCCCAAGGTCGAGCACCAATTGAATATGCAGGACGGCAAGTTGTTGACTCTGATTATTCAGGCTCAACCACTCGATGAAATCACCGAAGTCTGGCAGGAAAGCGTGGCGTTTTTTGCGTCGATTTCCTTGTTGACCATGTTGACCTTCCTGGCGGTCAATCTGGTATTTAATAAGTCGTTGCAATCGATTGCGGTCATCGTCGATACCTTGCGTCTGATCGAAACTGGTCAATATCGGCAACAATTGCCGCCGTTTTCCACGCAGGAATTCGATGATATTGCCAAGGCAATCAATCATATGACGGTTGAATTGGAAAAAACCCGCCAGGAAAATCGCGCATTGACGCAGCATTCGCTAGCCATTCAGGAAGAAGAGCGCCAACGTCTGTCGCAGGAGTTGCATGACGAATTTGGCCAATCCCTGACAGCTATTAAAGTGATGGCCGTTACGGCAGCGCATCGCAAAGCCGACGCGGCGAAAATAACCTCAACAATCTCGGAAATTTGCGATCACTTAATGACCGTGGTGCGTTCGATGATGCAGCAATTGCATCCTCTGGTCTTGACCGAGTTGGGATTGAAGGCCACTTTGGAAGAGATGGTTAATCATTGGTCGGAACGCAATGCCGACCTGCGGCTGACGATTCGCTGTAGCGACGCCGTGGACGGTTTGGATAAAAATCTGACTATTCAGGTATTTCGGGTAATTCAAGAGTGTTTGACCAACGTGGTGCGCCATGCGCAAGCGCACAGTGTGACTATCGACTTGGAAAAGCTCGAGCTACCGCAGGCGTATTTGCAACTTAAAGTGCAGGATGACGGACGCGGCTGCGATTTGCAGACAACCAGTCATGGCTTTGGTTTACTGGGCATAAAAGAACGCATCAAGTCGCTGGACGGCGAACTGCAGGTGTTGTCTCGCCCTGGTTCAGGTATGTTGGTTAATGCACGAATCCCACTCGTATGAATAACAAGATAAAAATCGTGTTGGTGGACGACCACCTGGTAGTGCGGGCTGGTTTTAAAATGCTGTTGGCTGCCGGGGATAGTGTCGAAGTCATTGGCGAAGCCGAGCGTGGTGAGCAGGCTATTCAGCTTTATCAAGAATTGCAGCCTGATATGTTGGTGATGGATTTGTCCATGCCGGGGATTGGCGGTTTGGAAACTATTCGGCGGATCATTCAGCGCGATAGTGAGGCAAGAATTTTAGTTTTTAGTGTGCATCATGAACAAGTTTATGTCAGCCGGGCATTGGCAGCCGGAGCACAGGGTTATATCACTAAAAATAGCGCTCCCGGTATTCTTGCCGAAGCGATAGCGGCAATTATGGCTGGCCAACAGTATGTCGAGCGCGGTTTGGTCAAGGGCGGCGGGGAAGAACGGCAGCACACCGGTTATCAAGCGATAATCGCTGGTTTCTCTGCACGCGAGTTCGATGTATTTAGTTTGCTAGCCCAAGGCTTGACGGTGCATAAGATCGCCGATCAACTGTGTCTGGGCCATAAAACCGTGGCGAATTACGCCACGCAAATCAAGAAAAAGCTACAGGTGGACACGACCACCGAGCTTGCTCATATTGCGGTCAATTTGGGGATGACGGCGCGCTGATATTCGGTTTAGGGAGCGGCGGATTTTAGCGGGGCTTAAATAGCGAGGCTGGTTAGCAATCGTTCAGGCAAATAAATTCGTCTGAACGATTATTGAAAATTATGTTTCTTAATCCAGAAGGCCGTCGAGCTCAGATTTAACCGCTAGAACATCCGGCAATTTTTCCTTAAGAAGTTGCTCCGATAGACCTAAAATTGCGGTGACTTGATTGGGTAGCGAGGCTAAAATCTGATTTTCATCGAAACCCTGGTCTTGGTAATCGCTGATTGCATGGGCGAGGAAAACTGCGCAAGCTAGGTTGTTAGGGGTGTCCGTGGCTAAAGGTTCCGCCGATTGTTCGATGGTTTCGACTAATTCGTCAGCAAATTTCCAGCGACGGCAAAGCTCCGCGCAAACCGCCGGGCTGGTATAGCCCAAGCGCCTCTTCTCAATTTCCAGTCTAACGTTGCCGTTTTTCACATGCTGATCAATTTCGTTGGCTTCACGGGGACTGCCAATGTGAATGAGTAGGTTGCCCAGATTGCTGATCAGCCCGGCAGTATAGGCGATGTCGGCTGCTAGGCCCGCTTGGGCGGCGAACCATCTTGCATAACCTGCTGTGCGAAAACTATTCCGCCAGCTTTGTTTGACATCGAAATTATCCAATTGCGGTACCACGCCGACAATCCCGGATGCGATCACCAAGGTTTTCAGCTGGTTCATGCCCAGTAAGGTGATGGCTTCATCTATGGAGCCAATTTTACGGGATAAACCAAAATGCGCGGAGTTAACCAAACGCAGGATCTTTAAAACAATCACCTGTTCTTTTTCCACGTTTTTGGCTATATCGAGCATATCCGCGTTGGGATTGTTTAGCTGATTGATGAGGGATCTTACGACTTCGGGTACTTGCGGAATTTTGTGGATTTCATCGAACAGTTGGTTCATTTTTGTGGGCATGTCTTCATCCTTAAGCTACGAAATTGTAATTATTTTTAGAGAATTATAGCCAGCCTCGGCGAACAAACCGTACAAATTTGACATCGGTTCTGCGCTCGGCGCAGCCTGAATAATGGTTACGCCGAGCCAAGCCGATAGAGGTTTAGCTAGGTCTTAAAATTTCCAACCATGGAGCGCAACTGATTCGCCAGGTCAAGTAACTCGTGGCAGGCATCCGCCGTATTTTTTGCACCTATCGAAGTCTCTTCGGATACCCGGCTGATATTGCTGATGTTGCGATTGATTTCCTCGGCCACTGCGGTTTGTTCCTCGGCAGCGCTGGCTATCTGGTTATTCATATCGTTAATAGTATCGATACGTTCGCTGATAGTGGTTATCGAGCCACCGGCGGATGCGGCTTGCTCTACGCTGGAGTTGGCGCGGCTTCTACCGTTTTCCATCACCGCCACCGCCTGTTTCGCCCGGTCCTGCAAGCGTTCGATGGTTTTTTGAATTTCCAATGTGGAATTTTGGGTTCTGCTAGCCAATGTCCTGACTTCGTCGGCCACCACCGCGAAGCCTCGACCTTGCTCGCCAGCCCTGGCGGCTTCGATGGCCGCGTTCAATGCCAGCAAATTGGTTTGCTCGGCAATGCCTTGAATGACTCCCAATACCTCACCGATGCTGTTACTGTCGTTTTCCAGCTCGTGAATCACATTGGCGGCGTTTTCCACTTCAGACGCCAAGCTGTTAATGCCATGTACCGCATCTTTCACAATGTTTTTGCCTGACGACGCTTCACGGTCGGCGATTTCCGCCGCTTCCGATGCTCTGACGGCATTTTTGGCGACTTCTTGCACCGTCGATGTCATTTGTTTCATGGCATTCGCCACTAACGTGGTTTCGTGCAATTGCCGCTCGACACCGGCTTGAGTCGATTGGGTGATATTCGCAAGCTTGTGAGAAGAGCTGGCCAGTTTTTCGCTGGTGGAGCTGATTTGATCGATGGTTTTAGCTATTTTGCGCACGAAGGTATTAAAACTCGATGCGATCCAGGCAAACTCAGATTTGCCGCTTGCATCCAGGCGAGCCCGCAGATCGCCCTCGCCACTGCCTATGTCTTGCAGCTTCAAAGCCAATGCTGTCAAAGGACCGATGATGATTTTGCTCATCGTGAAGTAGCCGGTAAAGCCGATGATGATCAACGTTACGCATAAGAAGCCGATAGCGTAAAAGGTATTACTCCTCAGTTCGGCAAGCGTCACGCTGAATGGGGTGACGATTTCGAATGCGCCATGTAAGTCGCCGGCGTGGCGATTTTCCATCGGATACCCCAGTAAATCTTGGCCTTTCTCGTTATGCCAGAGACTTTGCGATGTTTTAGGGTCGCCATGGCACAATTCGCATTGTTTGACTAATTTGACCGGACGTAAATAGCGGACTTCCTGTTTTTCTTCGTCTACGTAGCTAAAGTCTTGGGCGGACGGGTTGCTTCTGAAAAACTCCAACGCTTGGCGTTCGATGTCATCCGCTGCGTTTCGAGGATTTCTGGGGTTAAGAGACGGTGCTTTAAAACGAAAGCCGTGCTCTTTGGCTTCTGCTTCAATCACGTCCCAGGCATTGGCTGTGGGTACGGTGGCGACCACCAGTTCTCTGGCTTTAGAGCTACCTTTTTGTTCGACCAATTGCATGAGTTGCTCAGGCGTGTAGATGCCGGCTTCCCATTTTTTTACGACATTGTCGCGGATTGATTCGGATAAAGTGAGTAGTTGCCGCGAGGCTTTGATTTCCCGGTCAATCAGCTTTTGTTTCTCAAAGCTTGAGTAAACAACCAAAATCGCTATGCCTAAAAGCGTTAGCACCGACATGGTGATAGAAACCACCTTTACCCCTACAGAATGCCAGTTCATCATCAACATCCGAAACTCCCCTAAAATACGCTTTAAATTTCTTGTATTAACTGTCTTTCCAGTACCGCCCTGAAGACATGCCAACCGAGTATAGCTTACAATTTAGCGTCAACTATTCTAAAAACTTAACAACTATGCGGAAAATCAAGGTTTTGTTTGTGTGTATGGGTAACATCTGTAGATCACCTACCGCGGAAGGCGTTTTCTCTCATTTGGTGTCTACAAGAAACCTGGCGGAACGCTTTGAAATAGATTCTGCGGGTACCCATGCCTACCATATTGGTGACGCGCCCGATCTGCGCGCGCAAAAAGCTGCTCGCGACCGAGGGGTTGAATTGAAGCATCTGCGGGCGCGCAAAGTTGTATCCGCCGATTTTGAAGCGTTCGATCACATATTGGTCATGGATGACGAAAATCACGCCATATTAAAAGAAGCCTGTCCGATTGACTTGAGTCATAAGATTCGGCATTTTCTCGATTATGCACCGCACTTGAATCAACGCGAAGTGCCAGACCCTTACTACGGTGGCAGTTATGGTTTCGAGCGGGTGCTGGATATGGTCGAAGAGGCATCGGCGGGATTTTTGCAAGCATTGCAGAAAACGGGCGAGCTGTGATTAACCGGATAGGAAAAAGTTTATGACGATAATGTCGAATACCGTCAGTTATCTGGATCGCGACACGGTGTTGGAAGGTTTTTTTGCTTATGACGATGCGATTGTTGGGCAGAGACCGGTGGTGCTGATCCATCATGCTTGGGGCGGACGAGACCAGTTTGTTGCTGACAAAGCCCTCAAGCTGGCGGAATTGGGTTATTTGGCGTTCGCTACCGATATGTACGGCAAAGGCGTCCTGGGCAAGACGCCGGAACAAAACGCCAAATTGATGCAACCCTTCATGCAAGATCGGGCGAAATTGCAACAGCGCTTAAAAGCGGCTCTATCCACAGTCAAACTAATGCCTTGGGCCGATAACGCCAGGATTGCGGCGATAGGCTTTTGTTTTGGTGGTTTATGCGCGCTGGATTTGGCGCGGACCGGCGCGGATATGCGCGGGGTAGTGTCGTTTCATGGGTTGCTCGGTGCGCCTGAAAATATCCCAAACCCCCAAATCAAGGCGAAGGTGCTGGTGTTGCATGGCTATGATGACCCTATGGCCTCCGCTGAGCAGGTACTTGCCTTACAAGATGAATTAACCAAGGCAGGTGTGGACTGGCAGTTGCATAGTTACGGCCACACGATGCACGCGTTTACCAATCCTGTGGCTAATAATCCTGATTTTGGTACAGTTTATCAGCCGGTTGCTGATCGCCGGTCTTGGCAAGCGATGCAAAACTTTTTGAGCGAGATTTTTGCCTGACGGCAGAGGGTGGCGTTTGCTATAATCGACGGCTTTATAAACCTGTTAGCCATGCTTAAATGGAATTGATGCTTCAGGCTAACCCGTCGATCGATAAGCTTTCGACTGCACTGGAACCACGGACCCATGTCAGACTTCGCTAAAGAAATTATCCCCGTCAATCTCGAAGACGAGATGAAACAATCCTACCTCGATTACGCCATGAGCGTTATCGTCGGCAGGGCACTTCCCGATGTCAGAGACGGCCTCAAGCCGGTGCACCGTCGCGTCCTTTACGCGATGAACGAGCTCGGAAACGATTGGAACAAACCCTATAAAAAATCGGCGCGTATCGTCGGTGACGTGATCGGTAAATACCACCCGCATGGCGATACGGCGGTATATGACACCATGGTGCGGATGGCCCAGCCGTTTTCTTTGCGCTATATGTTAATCGATGGTCAAGGCAACTTCGGTTCGGTGGACGGTGATTCGCCGGCGGCCATGCGGTATACCGAAGTGCGGATGGCGAAAATCGCTCATGAATTACTCGCGGATCTGGACAAGGAAACCGTCGATTTTGTCGCCAACTACGACGAATCGGAATCCGAACCCACTGTCATGCCGACTCGGGTGCCCACCCTGTTGGTCAACGGTTCGTCAGGTATCGCGGTCGGTATGGCCACCAATATACCGCCGCATAATCTCAGTGAGATTATCAGCGCTTGTTTGGCGCTAATCGAAAACCCCGACTTGACTATCCCGGAATTGATGCAAATCGTGCCGGGGCCTGATTTTCCAACGGCCGGTATCATTAACGGCGCCTCCGGCATTTTTGAAGCGTATGCCACGGGCCGTGGTCGGATTTATCTGCGCGGCCGCAGCCATTTTGAAGACATAGGCGATAGCGGTCGGCAAGCCATCATCACCACCGAGTTACCTTACCAGGTCAACAAAGCCCGCTTGCTGGAAAAAATCGCCGAATTGGTCAAAGAGGGCAAGCTGGACGGCATTTCGGGCCTGCGCGATGAGTCTGACAAGGATGGGATGCGCATGGTGATCGAGTTGCGTCGTGGCGAAGTGCCGGACGTGGTGCTGAATAATCTGTACAAACAAACCCAGATGCAGACTGTATTTGGGATCAATATGGTTGCTCTGTACGACGGTCGGCCGCACTTGATGGGGCTGAAAGACATTCTATTGGCGTTTGTCGACCACCGGCGAGAGATCGTCACCCGCAGAACCATTTACAACCTGCGTAAGGCGCGGGAGAGGGCGCATATTCTGGAAGGTCTGGCGGTTGCGCTGGCCAATATCGACGAAATGATCGAGCTGATCAAATCTTCTCCGAACCCGCAAGAAGCTAAAGTGGGTTTGCTGGCGCAGACCTGGAAAGCCGGTTTGGTTGCCGCGTTGTTGGATAGAGCCGATGCCGACCGTTCGCGTCCGGATGATTTATCTGTTGAGTTTGGTTTGGCAGATGGCGCTTACCGCTTGTCGGAAGCCCAAGCGCAAGCGATTCTGGATTTGCGTCTGCATCGTTTGACCGGTTTGGAACAAGAAAAAATCGTCAACGAATACAAGCAATTGTTGGAGTTGATCGACGAATATCTGCATATTCTCGGTAACGACGTGCGCTTGATGGAAGTGATCCGCGAAGAGCTGGAAGAAATCAAAACCCAATACGGCGATGCCCGCCGCACCGAAATCGTCCAGGATTACTCCAATCTGTCCGCTGAAGATCTGATCACCGAAGAAGATATGGTGGTGACGATGTCGCATGAGGGTTACGTAAAAACTCAACCGCTCAGCGATTACAAAGCCCAGCGCCGCGGTGGCCGCGGTAAGTCGGCGACGGCGACCAAGGAAAACGATTTCGTCGAAAAACTGATCATCGCCAATACCCACGATACGATTTTGTGCTTCTCGTCCGCGGGGAAAGTCTACTGGTTGCGGGTGTTTAATTTACCGGTCGCCAGCCGGGCATCGCGCGGCAAGCCGTTTGTGAATTTATTGCCGCTGGAAGAGGGCGAGAAAATCAACGCAATGTTGCCGGTCCGTGAGTACAGCGCCGATAAATACATTTTTATGGCTACCTCGTCCGGTACCGTGAAAAAAACCCCGTTGCCTGAATTCGAACGCCAACGCAGCAACGGTAAAATTGCGATCGATTTAAACGAAAACGACACTTTAGTGGGCGTGGCGATTACCGACGGTCAGCAAAACGTCCTACTATTCAGCAGCGACGGCAAAGCGGTGTGCTTCAACGAAACCGATGTGCGCTCGATGGGTAGAACAGCTACCGGGGTGCGCGGTATTCGCTTACAGGAAGGTCAAAAGGTGATTTCGCTGATAATCGCCAGCGAAGGCACGGTTTTGAATATCACCGAAAACGGCTACGGCAAGCGTACTAAACTGGAAGAGTTTACCCAGCATAGACGCGGCGGTCAGGGTTTGATTGCGATTCAAACCTCAGAGCGAAATGGTGCAGTAGTCGGCGCGGTATTGGTCAACGATACCGACGAAATTATGTTGATTACCGATGGCGGTATTTTAGTGCGGACGCGGGTGAAGGAAATTTCCGTAGTCGGCAGAAATACTCAAGGCGTTACCGTCATTCGTCTGGATAAGGGCGAAAGAGTCGTTGGCGTTGATCGTATCGATGGTCTAGGCGATGAAGAAGATGATGCCGAAGGCGATATTGACGAAACCGATGTCCCAGCAGATAGCGCCGAATCTGGCGGAGAAGAGGAATAAATATGGCAAGGATTTATAACTTTAGTGCCGGCCCGTCCATGATGCCGGAATCGGTTTTACTGCAAGCTCAACAAGAGATGCTGGATTGGCAAGGCAGCGGCATGTCAGTGATGGAAATGAGCCATCGCGGCAAGCATTTCATGGCTATCGCCGAAGCGGTGAAAAACGATTTGATCGAACTGCTCGGCATCCCGGCCAATTATAAAGTGTTATTCCTGCAAGGCGGCGCCAGCGCACAGTTCGCGATGATTCCGCAAAATATTCTCAATGGTAAAACCAAAGCCGGTTATGTGAATACCGGCGCCTGGTCTACCAGCGCCATCAAAGAAGCCGGCAAATATTGCGAAGTACAGCTTGTTGCCACGTCGGAAGCCGAAAAATTTACCACTATTCCAACGTTCGAGACCTGGAATATCGATAAAGATGCCGCTTATCTGCACTACACCTCTAACGAAACTATCCACGGTGTCGAGTTTTCTGAGGTTCCCGATGCCGGCGATTTGCCATTGGTGTGCGACATGTCTTCGAACATTTTGTCGCGTCCGGTCGATGTCAGTCGCTACGGTATTATTTACGCCGGTACACAGAAAAACATGGGGCCTTCCGGTGTAACCGTGGTCATTGTCCGCGATGATTTGGTCGGCTTGGCACCAAAAACCGTTCCGGCAGTTTTTGATTATCAACAGCAAGCAAAAGCCGACTCGATGTTGAATACGCCTGCCACCTATAACTGGTATTTGTTGGGTTTGGTACTGCAATGGTTGAAGCAGCAAGGCGGTATCGCGGCCATTGAACAACAAAATATTCGTAAGGCTGGCAAGCTATACCAAGCTATCGATGAATCCAGCCTTTATAGCAATCCGGTGGTGAAAGACTATCGCTCCCGAATGAACGTACCTTTCGTGTTGGCGGATGCGGCGCTGGACAAAGAATTTTTGGCCTTGGCCGAGAAAAACGGCCTCAGCACGCTCGCCGGTCACCGTTCGGTCGGCGGTATGCGCGCGAGTATTTACAACGCTATGCCGGAAGCCGGGGTCGATGCCTTGATCGATTTCATGGCCGAGTTCGAACGTACTCACTAAGCAATCAAAAGATGACGGCGATTATTCCTTTATCGGAGCTGCGCGAACGTATCGACGCGATTGATCAGCAAATATTACAGTTGATCAATCGACGGGCGGAGTGCGCTATTGAAGTAGCGAGAACCAAAATGGCCGAAGGCGAAACCGGCAGTTTTTACCGCGCTGATCGCGAAGCTCAAGTATTGCGTAAAATCAAGGAGTTGAACCCCGGCCCCTTGAGTGACCATGCCTCGGTGCATCTATTCCGCGAATTGATGTCGGCCTGTTTGGCTTTGGAAAAGCCCTTGGAAGTAGCGTTTTTAGGGCCGGTCGGCACGTTTACTCAGCAAGCAACCTTCAAACATTTCGGTCACGCCGTAAAGGGTATTCCGGTGGCGACGATACCGGAGATTTTTTTGGCGGTGGAAACCAGTCATTGTCAGTTCGGCGTGGTGCCGGTGGAGAACTCCACCGAAGGCGTGATCGCACATACGCTGGACCGTTTCATGACTACCTCATTGCAAATTTGCGGCGAGGTGGAAATTCGCGTGCATCAAAATCTGCTCGGCAAAATGGATAATTTGGCGGCGATTAACGAAGTCTATTCCCATCAGCAATCGTTGGCGCAGTGTCGGCAATGGTTGAATACTTATTTGCCTGGCGTGCCATGTACGGCTGTGAGCAGTAATGCCGAAGCGGCCAGACTCGCGTCTTTGGATCATAATAAAGCCGCAATAGCCGGCTTGATGGCCGCCGAATTGTATGAGTTGAATATCATCGAGCAACACATTGAAGATGAATCCAACAATACCACACGCTTTATCGTCATTGGCAAGCAGCAGCCGGCATCCACCGGACTCGATAAAACCTCCATTTTGGTGTCCACCGGCAATCAAGCCGGCGCCTTGCATAAGATTTTGGGGCCGTTTGCCGAATACGGCATCAGCATGGCGCATATTGAGTCACGTCCCTCGCGACAAGGCTTGTGGGAATACGTGTTTTTTATCGATATTGATGGTCATCGAGACGATCCTGATGTAGCCAAGGCACTGGAAACTCTGCAAAACAACGTCAAAATGTTGAAAATCCTCGGCTCTTATCCAAAAGCCGTCATTTAAATCTTAGGTCGATGAACAAATTTTTAGAACTTGCTATTGCCGGCGTTCAACAGCTGGTGCCGTACGTCCCCGGTAAACCGGTTGATGAATTGCAACGTGAGCTAGGTATCGCAGAGGTCATCAAGCTGGCTTCCAATGAAAATCCTCTTGGTACCGGTGCCAAAGTGGCTGCCGCGATCCAGGCGACGCTGCCTGAACTGACTCGTTATCCCGATGGCAGCGGTTTTGCGTTGAAAGCGGCGCTATCAGCCAAATTAAGTGTGTTGCCGGAACAAATTACCTTGGGTAACGGTTCCAGCGAGATTCTGGAATTGGTGATGCGGACTTTTGTTACACCGGAATTGGAAGTGGTATTTTCCCAGCACGCGTTCGCGCTGTATCCGATTCTGACACAAGCCGTCGGCGCCAAAGCCAAAGTCGTGCCGGCCAAAAATTACGGTCATGATTTGCCGGCGATGCACGAACAAATCGGTCCGCAAACACGCTTGGTGTTTATCGCCAATCCCAATAATCCCACCGGCACTTTGTTGGATAAAGATGAACTGGAAAGCTTCATCGCCAATTTGCCTGCTCATGTGTTGTGCGTCTTGGATGAGGCATATTATGAATTTGTCGATCCTGCCCTCAGAACCGAATCGCTGGATTGGCCGAATCGTTATCCGAATCTGATCATAGCCCGTACGTTCTCCAAGGCATATGGCTTGGCGGGTTTACGCATCGGTTACGGGATTTCCTCGCCTGACATCGCCGATTTGCTGAACAGAGTGCGCCAACCATTCAATTGCAGCATGCTGGCATTAGCCGCAGCGGAAGCCGCGCTGGGGGACATAGATTACCTGAATCAGACCGTGGCTCTTAATAATGCGGGCATGGCGCAATTGACCGACGCATTTAAGGGGCTGGATTTGCCCTGGATTCCTTCATCCGGCAATTTTGTTTCGGTGGATGTCAAACAGGCGGCCATGCCGATTTACGAGGCCTTGTTGCGCAATGGTGTGATCGTGCGACCGGTAGCCAATTATGAAATGCCCAATCACCTGCGTGTCAGCATTGGCACCAAGCGCGAAAACGCCATATTTATAAACGCATTGCGCGAGGTGTTGAGCGGTGTTTAACCGCCTCTGCATCATCGGTATTGGTTTAATCGGCGGTTCGATAGCCAGGGCCGCACGCGCACAGGGCTTATGCCGTGAGGTTGTTGCCTACGGTCGTGAGAAAAATCTGCCGAATATGCAATTGGCTAAACAACTCGGTGTGGTTGATGAGTTTTACACCGACATCGGTGCCGCATTGCAAAATACCGATTGCGTAATCGTCGCCACGCCGGTCGGCAGCATGAAGGCTATTTTCGAACAAATTAAACCGCACTGGAATCCGGACGCTATTTATAGCGATGCCGGCAGCACTAAAGGCAGTGTGGTATCCGCGCTGGAAGCGGTATTCGGCAGCGTGCCGGCGAATTTTGTACCGGCTCATCCGATTGCCGGTGCGGAGCGCAGCGGCGTAGACGCGTCAACCGTCGATTTGTTTGTCAATCGCCGCCTGATCCTGACGCCGCTAGAAAGCACCGACCAGCAGGCGCTGGCGAAAGTCCAAGCATTTTGGGAAAAAATCGGCTCCAGCGTTTCGGTTATGTCAGTGGAACATCATGATACCGTGTTGGCCGCCACCAGCCATTTGCCACATATTCTGGCTTTCGCCTTGGTCGGTTTGTTGGGGCGCAAAGACGAACAGCGCGAGATATTCAAATATGCCGCCGGCGGTTTCCGGGATTTCAGTCGTATCGCCTCCAGCGATCCGACCATGTGGCAGGACATCTGTCTGGCAAACAAGCAGGAAATCGTGCCCTTGATTCGCCAATTTCAAGCGGAATTAAGCAAAATAGAACAATTGCTGGTTGAAGATCAATCCGCGCAACTGTTCGAAACCTTTACGTATGCCAGAAATGCCCGGCAGCGTTTTCTCGATCAACAAGAAGACTAAGAAGATTAACATGTCACAAACCATTACTTTTCAAGTGCAGCCGGGCGGTAGTTTGCGCGGCGAAATCCGTGTGCCGGGCGATAAGTCCATGTCACACCGTTCGATTATGCTGGGTTCACTGGCGGAAGGCGTCACGCACGTTACCGGTTTTTTGAATGCGGAAGATGCCATCTCGACCCTTGAAGCCTTCCGGGCCATGGGCGTGGAAATTGAAGGGCCGGTCAATGGTGAAGTGACAATACACGGCGTGGGCAAGCATGGCCTGAAAGCACCCGAGAAACCTTTGTATCTGGGCAATTCCGGTACTTCCATGCGTTTGCTGTCGGGTTTGTTGGCCGGCCAACCGTTTGATTGTGTATTGACTGGCGATAAATCGTTGGAATCGCGGCCGATGAAGCGTGTCACCGTGCCGCTGGCGCAGATGGGTGCCGAGATTGTTACCCAGGAAAACGGCACCGCACCGCTGCATATCAAAGGTAAGGCCGGCAAATTGCAAGGCATTCATTACGACATGCCGATTGCCAGCGCTCAGGTCAAATCCTGTTTGCTGTTGGCAGGCATGTATGCCGAAGGCGAAACCAGCGTCACCGAACCTGCCCCGACCCGCGATCATACCGAGCGGATGTTGAACGGCTTTGGTTATCCAGTCACCCGCGAAGGTAGCACAGCCCGTATTACCAATATAGGCAAATTGACCGCCGCGCGCATTGATGTGCCCAGCGATATTTCATCGGCAGCGTTCTTTCTGGTGGGTGCCAGCATCGCCCCAGATTCCGATGTGACTTTGCGCCACGTAGGGATTAATCCAACCCGCACCGGTATCATCGATATTTTGCGTTTAATGGGGGCGAATATCGAAGTATTAAACGAGAGAGAAGTGGGCGGCGAGCCGGTTGCCGATCTGCGCGTGCGTTCCGCACAGTTGAAAGGGATCAATATTCCCGAGCATCTGGTGCCGTTGGCTATCGACGAATTTCCAGTGTTGTTTGTCGCCGCTGCTTGTGCTGACGGGCAAACTGTATTGACTGGTGCGGAAGAATTGCGGGTTAAGGAATCAGACCGGATCCAAGTGATGGCAGATGGTTTGCAAATTCTAGGTGTCGATGCGCAGCCAACCAAAGATGGTATGGTGATTAAGGGCGGTGGCTACATCGGTAGTGGTGAAGTGGAATCGCATGGCGATCACCGTATCGCAATGTCGTTTTCGATTGCCGGTTTGCGGTCGTCGGGTCCGATTACCATTAATGACTGTGCGAATGTCAACACATCCTTCCCCGAGTTTCGTGATTTGGCGACCAAATTAGGTTTGGCTCTGACGAGCTTTTAAGATGCAAGCACCTGTATTAACTATAGATGGCCCCAGCGGCGCCGGTAAAGGTACGGTCAGTCGAGCGGTTGCAAAATTGTTGGGTTGGCATTATTTGGATAGCGGATCGATATACCGATCATTAGCGGTGGCTGTTTTAAAATCAGGTTTGGATTTGGCTGATATCGCGGCTGTTTGTAGAGTCGCTGAAGTTATGTCGTTAGAATTCGATTGCGGTGACGAGTTAGTCGTTAAGCTTGATGGTACCGATATTACCGCCCAACTGGGTACCGAAACCACTGGCAATACCGCGTCGATCATCGCCGCGTACCCCGAAGTGAGAGCGATTTTGTTGCAAAAACAAAAGGATTTTCAAAGACTTCCGGGTTTGGTTGCAGACGGCCGCGATATGGGTAGCGTGGTGTTTCAGGATGCCAAAATCAAGGTTTATTTAACCGCCAGCGCAGAGGAAAGGGCGCTTAGGCGATATAAACAGTTGATTGAAAAGGGGATTGATGCTAACCTTCCACAAATCACTAGGGAAATAGAAGAACGCGATTTTCGCGATCAGCAGCGAGCTACGGCTCCGCTCACCGTGCCGGAAGGCGCGCATTATATTGATTCATCCAGTTTGACTATTCAGCAAGTGATTGATCAAGTAGTAAATTTAGTCAATTAAGGCTATTGGTGGTTACCGAATTGTTATCGGTGACTTTATTTTAATTTCAGAGAAGAGAAAGCTTGCTTGAGTCTTAGCAAGTTTGGGAAAGAAGAGATGGGCGAAAGCTTTGCAGAGTTGTTTGAAGAGAGTTATGCCAAGACCGAAATGCGTCCTGGCGCAATGCTAATTGGTACAGTTGTTGATATCGAAAACGAATTTGTTATCGTCAGCACACAAGCCAAATCAGAAGGGGTCATTCCTAAATGGCAATTTCTGAATGCCGACGGCGACCTTGAGGTCAATGTAGGCGACGAAATTGAGGTTGCTCTCGATTTATTCGAAGATGGCCTGGGCGCCACTCTTCTTTCCCGTGATAAAGCCAAGAAGAGCAAAGCTTGGGCTGAACTGGAAAAAGCCTTTGAAACCCAAGAAACCATTGTCGGCCGCATCAACGGCAAAGTGCGTGGTGGTTTCACTGTGGCAGTCGGTGCATTGCGTGCCTTCTTGCCGGGTTCACTGGTTGACGTTCGTCCTATCCGCGATACTGCTTTCCTGGAAAATCGCGATCTGGAATTTAAAGTCATCAAAATCGACCAAAAACGTAACAACGTGGTGTTGTCACGTCGTGCGGTCGTCGAAAGCGAATACAGCGCAGAGCGTGAAGAGTTGGTTAAAACTCTGCAAGACGGCGCGATTGTTACCGGTATCGTTAAAAACCTCACCGATTACGGTGCGTTTATCGATCTGGGCGGCGTCGACGGTCTGCTGCACATCACCGACATGGCATGGCGTCGCGTACGTCACCCATCAGAGTGCGTAGAAATCGGTCAGGAAGTTAAAGTTAAAGTCCTGAAATTCGACAAAGACAAAACTCGCGTCTCATTGGGCATGAAACAAATGGATGAAGATCCATGGCAAAACATCGCCCGCCGTTACCCAGCCGGCACTCGCGTGTTTGGTAAAGTTAACAACTTGACTGATTACGGTTGCTTCGTGGAAATCGAAGAAGGTGTTGAAGGTTTGGTGCACGTTTCCGAAATGGACTGGACCAACAAAAACGTTAACCCATCTAAAGTCGTACAATTGGGTGACGAAGTTGAAGTCATGGTTCTGGAAATCGACGAAGAACGCCGTCGTATTTCGCTGGGCATGAAGCAATGCCGTTCGAACCCATGGGATGAATTTGCCGCTACTCACAACAAAGGCGACAAAATCTCCGGCAAAATCAAATCGATCACCGATTTCGGTATCTTCATCGGTCTGGACGGCGGTATCGACGGTTTGGTGCATATGTCCGACATTTCCTGGAACGAGAACGACGAAGAAGCCATTCGCAATTACAAAAAAGGCGATGAAGTCGAAACCGTCATTCTGGCTGTTGATTCCGAGCGCGAGCGTATCTCCTTGGGCATCAAACAACTGGAACAAGATCCTTTCCAAAACTACATTGCTGTGCACGAAAAAGGCAGCTTAGTTAAGGGCGTCATCAAAGAAATCGATGCTAAAGGTGCGATTGTAACTTTGGCGGATAACGTCGAAGGTTACTTGCGCGCTTCTGAAATTCAACGTGACCGCGTCGAAGATGCGCGTACTTTGTTAAAAGAAGGCGAAGAAATCGAAGCCAAATTTGTCGGCGTTGACAAAAAGACTAAATCTATTTCTTTGTCTATCAAAGCGAAAGATGTCGAAGAAGAGTCTAATGCTATTAAAGATTACTCGTCACAAAATGCTGGCACAGCCACATTAGGCGATATCTTTAAACAAATGGACAAGTAGTAAAACCATCTCCAAGGGTGGCATGACTAGCTCATGTCACCCTTTTTTGATTATTCAGGGCTGGATGTGACGAAATCAGAATTGATAGAGATGCTGGCACGAAAACAGCCTCATCTCGCGCTTAAAGATGTTGAATTGGCAGTTAGATGCGTTGTTGACCACTTGAGCGATACATTGGCAAGTGGCGATAGGATAGAAATTAGAGGTTTTGGCAGTTTTTCATTACACCATCGTTCTGCACGACTGGGACGTAACCCCAAGACCGGCGATTCAGTGTCCTTAACAGAAAAGCATGTGCCGCATTTTAAACCGGGAAAGGAGTTACGGGATATGGTTGATGCTTCCAGGGAAAAATACAAAATCGTCGATTGACGATAGCTTATAAACCAACAATAACGACGCAACGCCCCGTGTAAGGGATGGTGTTGTACTTTAGATGATTTCTAGTGGCGGCAGAGTCCGCCTCTTAAAATTTTGCCACACTACTAAATAGGCCTTTAATACAGGACCTAGGTAGAATTTAATCAGGCCGGTAGCCCGTGAGCTTATTCGATCATTATTACAGCTATGATCCTGGCTATGGCTACAGTCTCGACGATTTATTAAGTGTTCCCACACCGCAAGAGCCTGCCGATTTCTGTCGGTTTTGGTGGGATAAGTATCAAAAAGCCTTAACGGTCTCTCCGCAATTTTCTCTGAATTACCAATGCCAGCGCGCGGGCTACCGGGTTTATGACATAAGCTATCGGTCTACCGATGATTTTCAGATAGCCGGCTGGTTGCTTGAGCCGGATGCACACCCCATTACTCGGAGCATAGTGGTCGGCCATGGTTATGGCGGCAGAGAGCAACCCGATTTTCATCTGAACATACCGGGCGCCGCTTTGCTTTTTCCTTGCTTTCGCGGCATATCTCGCAGCCGCTGCGAGCGCTTGCCGGAACAGCCGAATCAACATGTCGTGCAAGACATCGATGATCCTAATCATTACGTGATCGGCGGATGTGTAGAAGATCTCTGGCTGGCTGTAACCGTTCTGGCCGAGCGTTATCCGGCAATCGCGGATAAGATCGGCTATATGGGCATTAGCTTTGGTGGCGGAATCGGAGCATTGGCCGCGCCATGGGACGCCAGAATCAAGCGAGTGCACTTGAATGTGCCCACCTTTGGCAACCAACCCTTGCGTTTAAGCTTGCCTACCAGTGGCAGTGCCGCGGCTTTGAAAGCCTATAGTCAATCTCACCATAATGTGTTTGACACATTAGCCTATTATGATGCCGCTGTTTCGGCGCGTTATGCATTGCAGCCCTTGCATGGCGCCGTCGCGTTATTCGACCCGGTCGTAGCGCCACCCGGACAATTTGCAATCTATAACGCTTGGGCCGGTGACAAACATTTATTTATACTGGATGCGGGGCATTTTGAATATCCACGCCAACATGATCAGGAGCGACAGCTGATTGCGGAGCTGCAAAATTTTTTCGGGGAATCGTCGCTTTAGATTATGAATCGCGAATATCACCACTGGTACAGCCCGCGCTTGGGTCGCGACATGGAGTTCCTGGTTTTCGGTCACGCCGGGGCCAAAGTACTGATTTTTCCTACTCGGGACGGCCGTTTTTACGAGTACGAGAACCTCGGCATTGTCGAACGGTTACGCAATAAAATTGAAGCGGGACACATACAACTGTACTGTGTTGACAGCATTGATCATGAAACTTTTTACTGCTTTTGGCGGCGGCCGAAAGACCGTATTCAGCGGCACATGTTTTTCGAAGACTACATACTGAACGAAATCATGCCGTTCATGGCCTTGAAAAATCCACACCCCTGCGTCATCGCTCATGGCTGTAGTTTGGGAGGTTATCATGCGGCCAATATTGCTTTCCGCCACCCGCATTTGTTCAAAAAATTAGTAGCCTTCTCCGGTCGTTTCGATTTGACGCTGGAAGTGGAGTGTTTCAAAAACCTGTTCGACGGCTACTATGACGATCATGTCTATTTTCATACGCCAACGCACTTTCTACCCAACTTGAATTGCCAAGCGCAATTAAAGCATTTGCAGCAAATGGAAATTACTTTGGTGATCGGTAAGGAAGATCCGTTTTTGCAGAACAATCACGAGTTAAGTCACATATTAGCTGCCAAGGGCATTCCCCATGCCTTATACGAATGGGAAGGGCGCGCGCATCAAGGCCACTACTGGCGCAGAATGGCTCCGCTATATATCTGACAGACTCCAGTTCTGCTCGATGAGAAAAGTGCGCTACTGCTCTGGAGTGTCTGTGTCCAATGATTGTTTTACATCAGGTGTCGGCGGCGCGATGGTTCGACCTTGCATCAATTCATCTATCTGATGTTTGTCCAATGTTTCCCAGTCTAACAAGGCTTGCGCCATATTATGCAGAATATCGATATTTTCCTTCAGCAGGCTTTCGGCTCTTAGATAATTGTTGTCCACAATTAACCTGATTTCCCGATCAATCAACCGCGCCATGTGTTCCGACATGGGTTTGGCTTGCGGTCCCAAATAGCTGCCTTCGTTATCGCCGTAGTCCAGCGGACCCAGGTTGTCGGATAGCCCCCACTTGGTGACCATGTTGCGTGCCAATTGCGTGGCGCGTTGGATGTCGTTGCTCGCGCCGGTGGTGACTTTATTCTTACCGTAAACCAGCGCTTCCGCGGCTCGGCCGCCGAACAAGCTGGAGATTTGTCCTTCTAATTTGTCTTTGCTGGCGCTGTATTCATCGCGCTCCGGCAAAAACATGGTGATGCCCAGCGCGCCGCCGCGCGGCATGATACTGACTTTGTAAACCGGATCGTGCTCGGGTACCAAACGGCCAACGATGGCGTGACCGGCTTCGTGGTAAGCGGTCATCAACAGGTCTTCGCGGCTCATAATCATCGTCCGTTTTTCCGCGCCCATAATGGTTTTGTCACGGGCCTTATCCAGATCGTTCATCGTGATTTCCCGCTGATTATTGCGGGCAGCGAACAATGCGCCTTCGTTGATCAGATTAGCTAATTCGGCGCCGGAAAAGCCCGGCGTGCCGCGTGCCAGATCATTCAAATTGACGTCATCGGCCAAGGGTACCCTAGTTGAGTGCACCCTGAGGATTTGTTCGCGGCCTTTGATGTCCGGTAGACTAACTTGCACTTGCCGGTCGAATCGTCCAGGGCGCAGCAAGGCTTTGTCCAGCACGTCAATACGATTGGTGGCGGCGATGACGATGATGCCCTCGTTGCCGCTAAAGCCGTCCATTTCCACTAATAATTGATTCAGCGTTTGTTCGCGCTCTTCCGTGCCGCCCATATTGCCGGGGCTACGCTGCCGGCCGACCGCATCGATTTCGTCGATAAAAATGATGCACGGCGCTTGCTTTTTCGCTTGTACAAACAAGTCTCGAACGCGGGACGCACCAACGCCGACAAACATTTCCACGAAGTCGGAGCCGGAAATTGAGAAGAACGGCACACCGGCTTCCCCTGCAATCGCTCGGGCCAGCAAGGTTTTGCCTGTTCCGGGAGGGCCGACCATCAGCACGCCTCTCGGAATTTTGCCGCCCAGGGCCTCGTATTTACCCGGTGCTTTCAGGAAATCGACCATTTCCGCAACATCCTGCTTGGCTTCTTCGACGCCGGCAACGTCGCTGAATCGGATCTTTACCTGATTCTCCGTCATCAACTTGGCTCGGCTTTTACCGAAATTGTTTTGCGCGCCGGCACCCAGTAGTTGTTTGCGCATGAAATAAATCAATACGCCAATCAGCAAAAAGGTCGGCGCCCAGGAGTAAAACACCTGCATGAATGTCGATTGGGTTAACGGTCTTTGCACGACGATCTTCACACCGTTCTGTAATAGATCGTCTATCACCGTCACATCGCCGGGGCTATAAGCGGTAAAACGTGTGCCGTTATGCCTTAGGCCGTCGATGGCTCTGCCGTCGATCACCACTTCGGCTACCATTTTGCCGCGCACATCCTGGATGAAGTCGGAATAAGGAATATCGCCTTGTGATTTGTAGGTGGCAGGGGCAGGATTAAAAATGACAAACGCCGCGATGGCGATGCCGGCCATTATGAACAACAAGAATAAAATTTTTTTCATGGTTTTGGCCTCTATGTTCTGCGGAGCGATTTTGGCTTGTGTGCCAAAACCGCCCAGATTCAAGCTAAGAGATCATGATGCGTCGACAGCCAACGCTAAATTAGCCAAATGCTGTAAGGCCTCGCGATAGGCGGATTCCGCGTCGGCTCTGACCGTTGCATGCGCGACTTTTCGGCCCTTCCGCGGCGTTTTATCGTACAGATGCAAATGCGCGTTGGGAATGTTTAACAATGTGGCGTCGTCGGCCAGGCCGCCGATAAAATTCACCATACCGGCATAGCCGCGCGGCTTCGTTGAGCCCAGCGGCAAATCCAGAATTGCCCTTAAGTGATTTTCGAATTGGCTGGTTTCCGAGCCTTCAATGGTCCAGTGACCGGAGTTATGCACCCGCGGCGCAAATTCATTGGCCAGGAGTTCTCCGTTCAGATCGAACAATTCCAGTGCAATGACGCCGACGTAATCGAGTTTTTCCAGCAACAGACTCACATAGTTTTCGGCAATCGTTTGTTCGGGGTCGCTAGTGCAGCATTCGGCAACACGCAGAATGCCGCCGCGATGTTGATTTTCAGATAGTGGGTAGTAGGCAATTTCGCCGGATGGACTGCGAGCAGCAATGATGGATACTTCACGCTGAAACGGCACGAAACCTTCGACGATGGAGGCAGCACCTTGCATGCTTTGCCAGGCTGATTCCAGTTCATCGGCTGATTTTAAAACCACCTGGCCCTTGCCGTCGTAACCCATGCGTCGGCTTTTCAAAATAGCTGGGTAGCCGATTTCGGGCAGCGCTTGTTCCAAGTCGGCTAAGCTATCGATGGCCGCGAACGGTGCGGTGCGGATGCCTAAATCCTTGAAGAAATTCTTTTCCAGTAATCTGTCTTGGGCGACGGCCAATGCACCGGCGGGTGGGTATACAGTAGTATGGCTGGACAGGAATTCGGCGACATGCGCCGGCACGTTTTCGAATTCGTAAGTCACAATGTCGGCTTTTTCGGCTAGTTGAGCCAACAAATCCGGATCGTCGTAAGCGCCCAGTAAATGTTCGCTTAAACCGGCAGCGCCGGCATTCTCGTCTGGGTCAAGCACGATGAATTTCAAGCCCAGTGGATAACCGGCCAACGCAATCATTCTGGCGAGTTGACCACCGCCTAGTATGCCAATTTTCATCCGGCCACCTGTCTTGGGTCGGGGGTGGCGATCACGCTATCGGTTTGTTGTTGACGATATGCATCGAGAGCGGGGCGGTATTGCGGGTGTTTATTACTGATGATAGAGGCGGCCAGTAACGCGGCATTGATGGCGCCAGCCTTGCCGATGGCCAGCGTGCCCACCGGAATACCGGCCGGCATTTGTACGATGGATAACAAAGAATCCATGCCGTTCAGAGCCTTGGATTGCACGGGTACGCCCAACACCGGCAGCGCGGTTTTGGCTGCGGTCATGCCCGGCAAATGCGCGGCACCGCCGGCGCCGGCGATGATGACTTCCAAGCCTTTGCCTTCCGCGGTTTCTGCATACTTAAACAACTTGTCTGGGGTGCGGTGGGCCGAAACCACTTCCACTTCATGCGGAATATCAAGATGCTCTAGGGTTTGCGCTGCATGTTGCATGGTTTCCCAATCGGATGTGGAACCCATGATGATGCCTATCAATGCGGTCATGCAAAATCTCCGGTATTTGCGGTCAATCGAAACAAGCCCGATTATCGCATAATTGGGGAGATTTTCTCTGTCGGCAAATTGCGAACTATGCCGGGCTTAATGATAAGATAGCGCCCCTTGTAATGTGTCAGCCTAAGGATGGAAGGATGGAAAACCCGCAACACGCTTCGCTGCAAGCCAGTGGGTTATCGTGTTTTCGCGACGAGCGCTTGTTGTTTTCCGATTTGAGTTTTACCGTGAATGCCGGGGAGGTGTTATTGCTCGAAGGCGCCAACGGCAGCGGCAAAACCTCGCTATTGCGTATCCTGTGCGGCTTCAGAGAAGCCGATACCGGCGAGATTTATTGGTGCGGCAGCAAAATCGCCGATAGCAGCTATTACGATGACATGGCTTATGTCGGTCATGCCGATGGCACAAAAAAGGAATTGACGGTGTTGGAAAACCTTAAGTTTGCGTTGGCTCTGGGCAGCGCCGGTAAATACAGCATCGAACAAGCATTGGACAAAGTGCAGCTGGCCGGATTCGACGACAATCCTGTGCATACCTTGTCGGCCGGCCAAAAGCGGCGCCTGTCGCTGGCCCGCTTGTTGATCACGCACAATTTGTTGTGGGTACTCGACGAACCGTTCACCTCGCTGGATAGGCAAGGCATCAAATTGATAGAATCGCTGATGGCCGAACATATTGCTCAAGGCGGTATGGCGGTTTTGACTTCGCATCACGATCTAAGCATGGCTGATCTCAATCTAAAACGCATTCACCTGCAAGCATGCCAATAATTCGGGCTTTTTGGGCGATTATTCGCCGGGATTTGTTGCTGGCTTTTCGGCGCCGGGCGGAAATGGCCAATCCCTTGTTTTTTTTCGTGTTGGTGGTGACTTTGTTCCCATTGGCGGTAGGCGCACAACCCAATTTGTTGCGGGCGATGGCGCCGGGTGTGATTTGGGTGTCCGCCTTGTTGGCGGCTTTGTTATCCCTGGATGGCTTGTTTCGCAGCGATTTTGATGACGGCTCGCTGGAGCAGATGCTGCTCAGTCCGCACGCCTTATCGATTTTGGTGCTGGGCAAAATCATCGCCCATTGGCTGGTGACCGGTCTGCCTTTGTTGTTGATTGCGCCCTTGTTGGCGGTGTTTTTGGGTTTGCCCGAACAAGCTATGGGAACTTTATGGCTGACATTGATCTTAGCTACTCCGCTGCTGAGCTTGATTGGTGCCATCGGTGTGGCATTGACAGTCGGTTTGCGCCGGGGCGGTATGTTATTGTCCTTATTGGTATTGCCTTTATATGTGCCGGTACTGATCTTCGCCAGCGGCGCCGTGGATAGGGCCGCCAGCGGATTGCCAGTCGGTGCCCAACTGAATATTTTATTGGCTATGTTGCTGTCGGCATTAGTGTTAGTGCCGTTGCCAACCGCAGCCGCGTTAAAAATGAGTGTTAATTGATGTCTTGGATTCCTGCGCCGGTTAGCCGGTTTTTTCATCGTACCTCCTCGCCACCGTATTTTTACGCTCTGGCGG
The DNA here is from genome assembly GCF_014850975.1 of Methylomonas fluvii. Taxonomy (GTDB): domain Bacteria; phylum Pseudomonadota; class Gammaproteobacteria; order Methylococcales; family Methylomonadaceae; genus Methylomonas; species Methylomonas fluvii. The sequence continues at coordinate 455,196 of NZ_JACXST010000003.1, forward strand.
ATCGTTTTATACCCTGGTTGACGATTATTTTTCTGTTATTGCTCGGTGCCGGTCTCTATGGTGGCTTATATCTGGCCCCCACCGATTACCAGCAGGGCGATAGTTACCGAATCATCTATATCCACGTGCCGGCGGCCTGGATGTCTTTGTTTATTTACGTGCTGATGGCAATCATGGGCGGGATTGCGCTGATTTGGCGCATGAAGCTGGCCGAGGTGATGCTGATCAGCAGCGCGCCTATTGGTGCCGGCTTTACCTTTGTGGCTCTGGTCACTGGTTCCTTGTGGGGCAAGCCGATGTGGGGCACTTGGTGGGTATGGGACGCGCGCCTAACCTCGGAATTGATCCTTTTATTTCTGTATCTGGGCGTGATCAGTTTGTACGGTGCCATTGAAGAAAAACGGGCGGCCGCGCGAGCGGTGTCGATTCTGGCGCTGGTGGGCGTGGTGAATATCCCCATCATTCATTATTCGGTGCAATGGTGGAACACGCTGCATCAAGGACCGACCGTCAGCAAGATGGATAAGCCGTCCATACACGTTAGCATGTTGGTGCCCTTGTTACTGATGGCGGTGGCTTTCAAGTTTTACTACTTGATTGCCGTATTGCAGGCTGCCAAATTGGAATTATTAAAGCGCGAAACCACCTCGCAATGGGTAAAAGCGCTACTGGAGAAACAAGCATGAGCTGGGAAAGCTTTTTATATATGGGCGGTTACGCCGTTTACGTCTGGCCGGCTTACGGCGTGACGGCATGTGTGTTGGTCGTGAATATCGTCTTGCCGGTGCTACAACGTAAACAGTTGCTACGCGAACTCACTATCAAACAAAAACGGTCACAAGCGCGATGAAGCCAATCCGAAAACAACGCTTGTTTTTGATCATTCTGATGTTGGCGGGATTGGGCTTAGCAGCAACCTTTGCCTTAAAAGCCTTTAACGAAAACCTGATGTATTTTTTCTCTACCAGTGACGTTGCGGCCGGCAAAGCGCCGAGCAATGCAGTATTTCGCTTGGGCGGCATGGTGGTGAAAGGCAGCGTGGAGCGGCCCAATGCCGATTTATTGGTGCGATTTAAACTCAGCGATTTCGAAAAGGAAGTGACGGTGGAATATTCAGGCATCTTGCCGGATTTGTTCCGGGAAGGGCAGGGCATCGTCGCTAAGGGGGCTCTGGATGGCCGTGGCGTGTTTGTTGCGGAAGAAGTGCTGGCTAAACATGACGAGAATTACATGCCGCCCGAAGTGGCCGGCAGCTTGAAAAAACCGGCGGCTAAACAATGATCCCGGAAATCGGCCAATTCTCATTAATCCTGGCCTTGTGCATGGCGATTGTACAAGGCATCTTGCCGATTTTCGGCGCTGCTAAATCGATCACCGGTTGGGTACATGTCGCCAAACCTGCCGCCTTCGGGCAATTACTGTTCATGGGCCTGGCTTACGGCTGTTTGACCGCCAGCTTCATCAGCCACGACTTTTCTGTGGCTTACGTCGCGCAGAACTCCAATACCGCGTTGCCGCTGATCTATCTGATTTCCGGGGTGTGGGGCGCGCATGAAGGTTCTTTGCTGCTATGGGCTTTGACGCTGTCGATTTGGACCGCGCTGGTCGCGGCATTTAGCGCCCACATTCCTGACGCCACCCGGGCCAGGGTGCTGGGAGTGATGGGTTTAGTCAGCATCGGCTTTATCCTGTTTTTGTTATTGACCTCCAATCCGTTCGAGCGTTTGTTTCCCTATCCGGCCGAAGGCCGTGATTTGAATCCGCTGCTGCAAGACCCGGGTTTGGCGATTCATCCGCCGATGCTGTACATGGGCTATGTTGGTTTCTCGGTGGCGTTCGCGTTTTCCATAGCTGCTTTGCTGGAAGGGCGATTGGATGCGGCTTGGGCGCGCTGGTCGCGACCCTGGACCAATATCGCCTGGATGTTTTTGACCATAGGTATCACGCTGGGCAGTTGGTGGGCGTATTACGAGCTGGGCTGGGGTGGTTGGTGGTTTTGGGACCCGGTCGAAAACGCTTCTTTCATGCCGTGGTTGGTCGGCACCGCCTTGATTCACTCGCTGGCCGCCACCGAGAAGCGCGGGGTGTTCAAAACCTGGACCGTATTGCTGGCCATTTTCGCGTTTTCCTTGAGCTTACTCGGCACCTTTCTGGTTCGTTCCGGGGTATTGACCTCAGTACACGCCTTTGCCAGCGACCCTGCCCGTGGCTTGTTTATCTTGATCTTCCTCGGGGTGGTAGTGGGCGGTTCCTTGCTGTTGTACGCTATTCGCGCGCCGCAGGTTAAAAGCCACGCCCGTTTTGAGCTGGTCTCCAAAGAATCGGTGTTGCTGATTAATAATGTCCTGCTAGTCGTCACTGCCGCCAGTATCTTGCTGGGTACTCTGTATCCGCTAGTGGTTGACGCGCTGGGTTTGGGTAAATTGTCGGTGGGCCCGCCTTACTTCAATGCCGTTTTCATTCCACTGATGGCACCTTTGGCCTTGGTAGTTGGCTTGGGTGTCTTGATGCGCTGGAAAAGCGACGATTTGAAAGCCTTGGGCTTGCGCGTGCGTTGGTTGATTGCGGCCTCCGTGGGTCTGGCATTACTGACGCCGCTGTTAATGCCGTTTTATTCCTGGGGCGCGGCTTTGGGTACCGGTCTGGCGTTATGGACTTTGGCTATTACTGTCTTGGCATTCAAACAACGCCTGCAAAGCTGGTCAATTGAGCGCTTGAAGCAAATCCCGGCCGGGTTTTACGGCATGACCTTGGCGCATTTGGGTATCGCCGTATTCGTGATTGGCATTACTTATACCTCGGTTTACAGCATCGAGCGCGACGTGCGCTTGGCCCCGGAAGAAACCCTGGATTTATTCGGCTATGTGTTTCAGTTTCACGGCGTGAAAAGCACCGAGGGCCCCAACTACCGGGCCGAACAAGCTTATCTGACCGTTAGCCACAATGGTGAAACGGTCGCCGAACTGTCGCCACAAAAACGCGTATACCGGGTGCAAACCATGCCGATGACCGAAGCGGCTATCGATGCCGGCGTATTCCGCGATTTGTTCGTGGCTTTGGGTGAGCCTTTAGACAAACAAGGCGCCTGGAGTTTGCGGGTTTACTACAAAGCCTTCATTCGTTGGATCTGGATGGGCGGGGTATTCATGGCCCTGGGCGGTTTGATTGCCGCCAGCGACCGCCGCTATCGTTTGCTTAACAAACCTCTTTCGCAAAGTTGATGAAATATTTGTTACCGCTGCTTTTATTCATCGTATTGGCGGTGTTTTTGGCGATTGGCTTAAATCTCAATCCCAGAGAAATACCCTCGCCGCTGATCGACAAACCCGCGCCGGCTTTTAACCTGCCGATTCTCGCCACGCCGGAACAGCGCCTTAGCCAAGCCGATTTTAAAGGCAAAGTCTGGTTGTTGAATGTCTGGGCGTCCTGGTGTGTATCCTGCCGGGAAGAACACCCTTTATTGATCGAATTGGCCAAGCAAAATAAGGTCATCCTCGTGGGGTTGAATTACAAAGATGAAATGCCGGCTGCTAACGCCTGGCTGACTAAACACGGCAATCCTTATACCGTTAGCGTGATGGATGCCGACGGTCGTACCGGTATTGATTATGGTGTGTATGGCGTGCCGGAAACCTTTGTGATCGATAAACGCGGCGTGGTTCGTTATAAACATACCGGGCCGGTGCAGCCTGGCGATCTGGAAAAAGTCTTTCTGCCGTGGATTCAACGACTGGAGGCGGAAAACCCATGAGATTTCTTTACGTCTTGATTTTAGCGTTGGCCTTAAATCAAGCCCAGGCCGACATTGAATACCGTGACTTCAAGCAACCCGAGCAGGAACAGGCCTATCAAACCTTGATTTCCGAGCTGCGCTGCTTGGTTTGCCAGAATCAAACCATCGCCGATTCCAACGCCGACCTAGCCAAGGACTTGCGCCGGCAAGTCTATGAAATGTTGCAACAAGGTAAATCCCGCCAGGACATCGTCGATTTCATGACCGACCGCTACGGCGATTTTGTCATGTACAAACCAGCCTTGAAACTGAAAACCATGCTGCTTTGGCTGGGGCCGGTGCTGTTCTTGGTCATTGGCTTGGCGACAGTTTGGGTTTTGCGCAGCAAGACGACTGTGACGGAAGAGCCGTTAAGCAAAGAGCAGCGGGCTAAGCTAGAGAGTATTTTGGACAAAGGTGACGACGCGTGAATCTTGAGTTTTGGCTAGTTATAGCCGTTTTAGTGGCGCTGGCCTTGCTGGTGATTTTACCGCCTCTGTTTAAGCTCACGCCGCTGCGCACCGCCGATGGCGAACAACGCAACACGGCGATTGCGCGCCAACAACTCGCTGAACTGAAAGTGCAACTGCAAAACGGGGTACTGTCGTCCGAACAATACGAGGCGCAATATCGGGAGTTGCAATTAACCTTGCTGGACGACCTTGAAGGCCCCGCACCCGTCGCCGCAAACCCTAAAACCGGACGCTGGATTGTGCCGCTCATCGCGCTTGGCTTGCCGCTAATTAGCTTGTTTTTGTATGGCATGTTGGGTGAACCGCAGGCCTTAGCTAAAGAGGAGTTGGTGCGTAGTAATCAAAAAACTGCGGACAATGTGGCAAACATGGTCAACCAGTTACTAGATAGGCTTAAAAAGCAGCCGGATGATCTGGAAGGTTGGATGATGCTGGGTCGCTCATACGTTTACATGCAGCAGTACCAAAACGCCGCCGATGTGTTCGCCGAGTTGAACAAACGCAAACCTAACGATCCTGCAGTGATGCTGCACTATGCCGATGCTTTGGCGATGGCGCGTAACGGGCAAATGGCCGGCGAACCAGCCGAATTGGTTTTTCAGGCCTTAAAGTTGCTGCCCGAAGATCACACCGCTCTATGGCTGGCCGGAATGGCTAAGGCCGAAGCTGGCGACTTCGCGCAAGCGATAGGCTATTGGCGGAAACTGTCCGGGTTACTGCCTGCTGATAACGAAAGTCAGCAACAATTGCAGAAAATGATCCAAATGGCAGAAGCCGAACAGCAAAAGCCGCAAGGCGCCGCATCATCGGTCGGATCGGTTGATATTCAGGTGAAAGTGGTGCTGGACGATGCTGTGAAAACCAAAGCCGAACCGCAGCACACCGTGTTTATTTATGCGCAGGCTGTCAATGGTCCGAAAATGCCGCTGGCCATCGTCCGCAAACAGGTCTCTGATTTGCCTGCCAGCGTGGTGCTGAACGATAGCGTGGCGATGCAACCGCAAACCCATCTGGCCGATTTCAAACAACTCCGCATCGTTGCGCGGATTTCCAAAACCGGTAACGCGATGCCGCAAACCGGCGATTTGATCGGCACGGCGCAGCTTGACTCTTTATCCGGTAATCCCAGCGTCGGCATCACCATCAATCAAGAAATGCAGTAATGGATCAATCAATCACCTTCGACCTGGACTTGATCAAACGCTACGACAAGTCCGGGCCGCGTTATACCTCGTACCCCACCGCGCTGGAATTGCACGAAGGCTTCGGAGAAGCCGAGTATCTGCAGCATATTCAAAAATCCAATGCCGCCGGCGGGCCGCTGTCGCTGTACTTTCACATCCCGTTCTGCGACACGGTGTGTTTTTATTGCGCCTGCAACAAAATCGTCACCAAAAACCGCGCCCACGCCGTCCCTTACTTGGACAACTTATGCCGGGAAGTGGCGATGCAAGGCGCGTTGTTCGACAAGAGCCGGCCGGTTAATCAGCTGCATTGGGGCGGCGGCACGCCGACCTTTTTGAATTATGAACAAATGAAACGCTTGATGGATACCACCCGCGAGCATTTCACTTTGCATGACGACGATAGCGGCGAATATTCCATCGAAGTCGATCCGCGCGAAACCAACGACCGGACCATCGCCCAATTACGCGAGCTGGGTTTTAACCGTATCAGCTTGGGCTTGCAGGATTTCGATCCGGACGTGCAAAAAGCCGTCAATCGCCTGCAAAGCAAGGAACAAACCTTCGCGGTGTTGGAAGCGGCGCGCAAGGAAGGCTTTCGCTCAACCAATATTGATCTGATCTACGGCTTGCCGCTGCAAACAGAGCATACTTTTGCCAAAACCCTGGAGCAAGTGCTGGCCTATGCGCCGGATCGTTTTTCGATCTTTAATTACGCGCACATGCCTAGCCGCTTTAAAACCCAGCGGCAAATCAATGATGCCGATTTACCGACGCCGGCGGTGAAGCTGGAAATCCTGCAAATGGTCGGGCAAAAACTCACCGATGCCGGCTATGTTTACATTGGCATGGATCACTTTGCAAAGCCTGATGACGAGTTGGCGGTGGCGCAACGCGAAGGCAAGTTGTACCGCAACTTCCAGGGTTACTCGACCCATTCCGACTGCGACTTGGTAGGGCTCGGCGTAACATCCATCGGCCGGGTCGGCGATGCCTACATGCAAAATTACAAGGAACTGGACGAATACGACGCCGCCATTTCGCAAGGCAAATTGCCGGTATTTCGCGGCGTGGATCTGGATGAAGACGATAAATTGCGCCGGGCGGTAATCACCCAACTGATTTGCCACTTCGAACTGACCTTCAGCAAAATCGAAACCGAGTTTACTATCGATTTTGCCGAATATTTTGCGCCCGAGCTGGAAAACCTGAGGCTGATGAAAGCCGACGGTTTACTGGATTTAACGGCCGACGGCATTCAAGTCTCCACAGCCGGCCGCCTGTTGATCCGCAATATCTGCATGGTGTTTGACAAATACCTGGCGCAGAAGCAGCAGCAGTTCTCCAAAGTGATCTGAGCCCAAGCGCAAGAGAAGTTTACTGCTTTAGCATCGCGTTAAGGCTGAACCACCGGCTTCCTTTCGAATAAGGCTATCCAGGTTTGCACTTAAAGCAAATCGCTTCGTCCGCCAAGCATGTTTGCTTGCGGGCAAGCCGGCGAGGTCGGCCATTAAAGCAAATTACCTGCTTGGAATAGCACTTCGGGTGTCGCGCAAGCTTATGGCGATTTGGACTTGCACCGATTTGGTTTTCTCGAATAGCTTTTTAGCTTGCACGCAAGCCTCTCCAGGCTGGCGATTAAAGCGATTTGCCATTCGTGAGAAGCAGTTTTGCTTGCGTGCTAGCCTATGCAGGTTTGCGACAGCAGCAATTTGCCTTGCGCGAATGACTTTTTGCGGCGCTGGCAAGCCAGAAATGCCTGGCGGTTAAAGATAAGAGGTGTTCGGGAGGAACAAATAGCTTATCGATGATAGCTTTTCGCTTAAAGTGGCTGGCATTGCGGCTAGCCGTTCCCGCAGCCAGTGCCGGATTTAGAGGGGAATGCTTAAAGCGTCCTCTTTCAATGAATTGATTCTTTCAACTCAATATGGTCGCGAACGATGCGCTTCACGCTGTTCAGCACATCCTATGCTTTGGCATTAAAAATCGGTGGCGAGAAAATTATGTAGCCTCGATGGAGTGAAACGAAATCGAGGTTTTGATGGCTTCGATTACCGGGATTCTGCTACGCTTCATCCAGGCTACTTGCTATTATTTTTCAACTGTTTTTTACGACGAAGAGGGCAATGAATATGTTTGAATGTCGATGTGGATCATGCCAAAAACCCATTCCCAGGGAAGACAGTAAACGTATCGTCGGTGAGAGCGTCCTGTCATGCCCATATTGTATGACGCCATTGGTTTTTAGCGATTCAATCAGACTAATGGTCAACATCCTAGGCGCAGTCCTCGTGATCGCCGTTATTTATTTCACCTCGAATTGGCACCTCGGCTTAGTAATTTTACTGCTGACGGTTATTGAATTACTGGTGGGAAAAGAAATTGATACCGCTTTTTTGTGTTACGGCATTTCCCTATTGTTTTCTTTACCGCTAGCCAAACAGACTTAAGAAAAATCGATTCGATAGTTGTATAGGGTATGCATTGCATGCCGTTTTCGAGATTTTCGATGAACCAAAGGCCAAAAAGGTACGCAATGCTTACCCTATCCGGCTCGAAAGAGGGAAGGTTTAAAGCAGCCAACACTCGCCAAGCGAAACCACAGTGTCAATGGTAAATGTCGAGCCAAAAGCAGGCGCAGAGTGATGAGTTTACGAACCGCACTCATCGCGAGCGATTCGTTTCACGCTGTTCGGCTCTACCGATCAAACGGATTTGGACGGTGGCGGTGCAAGATGAGGAATAAGGTTTCTCCCTCATTTGACTACTTATCGAAGTGACTGTTTCAATTCCCAGCCCCGCAACGTAAGCCCACGCAGGGTAACTCGATCAAAACTAAAGACGTGTTCTGTGGGGCTTTCGTAAAAACGCCCCACCAACCGACGAGGATAATCCGGTTCACCCTTGTCGAGATGAATTGTTGAGCCGCAGATTGGGTAAGGTGCCGAATCTGGTTACAAACCACATAATCCCGGGTGCCCTTCGCACACCTACCACAGTTCGGTCGGGGCGATGGGTTCAGCTCAGGAACTGATCCGGCGGCAGACAATTAAATCCAAATGCATCGGCAATTCCTTGGCAGGTAACATTGCCGGCCACGATATTCAAGCCTTTCAATAACGCCGAATTTTCTCGCAATGCTTGTTGCCAGCCTTTATTGGCGAGTTGCAGGGCATAGGGCAGGGTGGCGTTGGTCAGTGCCAGGGTCGAAGTGCGGGGGACCGCGCCGGGCATATTGGCGACTGCATAATGCACGACATCGTCGATGATATAAATCGGCTCGGCGTGAGTGGTGGGGTGAGTGGTTTCCACGCAGCCGCCTTGGTCCACCGCCACATCGACGATGACTGCACCGGCTTGCATCAATTTTAAATCTTCAGCACGAATCAATTTGGGCGCGGCTGCGCCGGTGACCAATACGCCGCCGATGACCAGGTCCGCCGTGCGAATTTGTTCCAGGATGGCATGACGGCTGGAAAACAATAGTTGCACATTCGCCGGCAAAATATCGCTGAGTTGGCGCAGACGTTCCAGCGACAAATCCATCACCGTGACTTGCGCACCCAACCCGGCCGCCATTTTTGCCGCCTGCGTGCCGACGACCCCGCCGCCCAAAATCAACACTTTGGCCGGCAACACGCCCGGCACGCCTCCCAGTAACATGCCGCGGCCGCCGTACAGTTTTTCCAGATAGTGCGCGCCTTCTTGCACCGCCAGCCGGCCGGCTACTTCCGACATTGGCGTCAACAAGGGTAATTCGCCGGTCGGCAACTGCACAGTCTCATAGGCGATACAGGTAGCGCCGGATGCCAGATGTGCTTCAGTCAATGGGCGGTTGGCGGCAAAGTGAAAGTAGGTGAACAGCGTTTGTCCGGGACGAATCCGCGCCCATTCGGGTTCTATTGGTTCCTTGACCTTGATGATCATCTCAGCGGAGTCCCAAACCGGTTCCGGACCGTCCACCAACTGCGCGCCGGCGGCTTGATATAGCGCGTCTTCGAAACCGGCGCCAACGCCGGCGCCGCTCTCCATCGTCACGGTATGGCCGGCGCTCACCAACGCGGCAACGCCGGACGGTACCACCGATACCCGATTTTCGTTGGGTTTGATTTCCTTGGGTATGCCGATTTTCATATTCACCTCTTGTGTAATATTAAATGATGCTGATTCGATGATAGCAATAATCAGACCGCAACGCGCGGTCCGTCATAAGTACCAAACGTTCAATGGTTTACCGTGACGGACCGGGCCCCATGTTGTAGCGTTTGTAGTGATTTGTTTGCCATTTTGGCGCAAAACCGCTGCTCTGCCCCAGCCGAATGAATAGACTGCTGTGGCCGGGACGGGCCGTAAAAATCGTCTAAGCTTAGCCCAGCGGTTTTACCAGAGAAAATATCATGACCCAGCAAACGCAAAACATCCTAATCGGCCATTTAACCGAAGTCAGAGGCGACGGTATGGACGCTCGTATCACTGAAGAACATTCGACAGCAGCGCCTATCATCAAACTCGGCGATGAAGAAATCCTGGCTGGTCATATCGGCTCGTATGTGGTGATCAGGCAGTCGCATATCGGCGTGTTGGCGCTGGTGTTCAAAATGTGGGAACGCGACCGTTTCGACGCTGCCGGCAATCGTGCAACCGACCGCTTTATTGCTTTGATCCCGGTCGGCGAGTTGAACGAAAGCAATGTCTTCATTCGCGGCGTGCGCCATTATCCGACGCCGGGCGCGGCGGTATATGCCGTTGGGCTCAGCGAAATCAACGCGATTTTTTCCAAATTTCGCGATTACGAGTTTTTTATTGGGCAGCTGGCCAGTCATAAGGATTATCACTTGAGCCTGGACCCGCGCGCACTGTTTGGCCGGCATTTTGCGATTATCGGCCAGTCCGGTTCCGGTAAATCCTGGACCGTCACCAGCTTGATACAGCACACCATGAAAGCCATGCCTAAGACTCATATGATCATGCTGGATCTGCACGGCGAATATTGCTGGAAGCGCCCGGACGGCAGTATCGAATCGGCGTTTCCGGCAGAGCAAGTCAATTACGTGGATGCAATGGATCTGGAAATGCCGTATTGGATGATGTCTTATGCTGAGTTGGTGGACCTGTTCATCGATAGAGACGACAGAGGCGCTTCGATGCAGATGTCTTTCATGCGCGAAGTGCTGCAGCAGTTGAAGCGCAAGGAAGCCAAAGCCATTGGTCTGGGCGTGGTATCGATAGACACGCCGATTTATTTTTCGCTAGCGGAAATGTATATGCAATTCAAAGCCGCCAACGAAGAACGCAAGGATTTCGGTAAAACCAAGGGTGCTTTATTTGGTCAATTCGACGAATTTCTGGTGACGATGCAAAGCCGTTTTAATGATGTGCGTTACGACTTTTTGTTAAAACCCAAAAAACGCAACAACTCGGCCAGCATGGCGGATTTGCTCAGGCAATTTGTCGGTCTGGGGCAAAAAAAGGCCAACATCACCGTGGTCGACCTCAGTTCCGTACCGACCGATGTGCGGCCGGCGGTGTCTGCGCAAGTCGGGCGGCTGGCGTATGAATTCAACTACTGGAACCCGCGCCGCCGTGAGTTTCCGATTACGCTGATTTGCGAGGAAGCGCATGCCTACATTCCGCGCGAGAAGGGTGGGCAATTCGATGGGACCAAGAAAATGATGGAACGGATCGCCAAAGAGGGCCGTAAATACGGCGTGTCCATCGGCGTGGTCAGCCAACGGCCCACCGAATTGTCGGAAACTATGTTGGCCCAATGTAGCTCGTTTATTTGCCTGCGCACCACTAACCCCGACGACCAGCAGTACATTCGCGGCTTGGTGCCGGAGGCTGAAGGTGACTTGGCGGATATTCTTAGTTCTCTAGGCAGAGGCGAAGCGCTGGTGCTCGGCGAAGCGGCGCCGCTACCGACCCGGGTACAAATCTACCGGCCCAATCCGGAACCGAAAAGTAACGACGTTGATTGCTACACCAGCTGGCGCGAAGGCCCGGACGATTTGGATGTGGAAGGTATCGTCGAGAACTGGCGGACGCAGAATAGGCATTAAAGATCAGGGTTTTGGGGGAATCTCGCGGTTTCTATTCCGGTCAATCAGAGGAGGCCCGATGAGATGTTCGTTCACAACTAATAGGCAAACTCGCCAGGGGCAAGTTTGTCGTGTCTGCGCTGTTCGTCTTTGGGATCAGGCCTCAGCAAGTTCGAATGCTTCGAGTTCAGTTCGGGTTTGGTATCGGACCGGCTTTGCCATGGCAGATAACATTATCTCTGCGTAACAGTGATTGGTGGGGAAACCGACAGTAATCAACTCAAACCAAATCGCAGGTATCGAAAAACAGCTCCAATCTATCCAATTCGCTGTTGGCCATTTCCAACGCCGCATCGAAGGTTTGAAAATCGTCGGCATGCGCCGCAATGTCCAGCATCAGATCGCATAGGGTTCCGGTTTTAAGCAGTGAATCGTGCTTTTTTCCGAGGTTTTCCAGTTGGTCTTCCGTTATCAGATAAAATTTCATGCCTATGTCCTTGTTAGTCCGAAGTAAGTATTGACGGCCATTTGTAATATCCTGATTTTCCAAATTAAGTTTTTTGGCAACTTTCTTTGTATGATTTTGCGATGCTAATAACAAATGCCGAGCGTTGCGCATATCTTCGCCTTGGGGCAGTCAGTTCGGTATTGTTCTAGCGTACAGGTCTTCGTGTTTTTTGGGTAAACGCCGAGTGTGACGTGATTGGTCAAGCTGGGCCCATACTCAGGCCAGGGACATTGCCAATTCCTTTCTGCCGTCATTACCGTCAAGCGGGAACAACTATATTCACAGCTTGGATAAATAGGGATAATTTCCCAATCGGCGAAAGGATGTAATCCCGCCGAGCTTCGGGTTAAACTTCCCAGCTCTAGAGAGGGTGTTTGTTGTGAAATAGCGTGTGATTGGTTTTATATCTATTCATTTTCGCTAACGACATCGATTTGTCAGTGAAGCGCAAATTCTCCTTACCCAATAGATCAATAAAATGACATCAGGCATACCAAGGAAAAACTTATGCACCCGATAAAAATGGCCGGAATGGCCGCCGTCTTATTGGCTACGGCCGCGCAAGCCGAAACCGTATTCGTCACGCTGGAAAAAGATAACGCAATTGCCGTGCTCGATCCCATAGAAGGCAAGCTGGTCAAAACCGCGCCGGTCGGTCAGCGGCCGCGCGGCATCGCGATCAGCAAAGATGGCAAGACGCTGTTTGTTGCCACCAGCGACGACAACACCATCCGCATGCTCGACTCTGAAACCCTGAAGGAAACCGGCAAACTACCGTCCGGGGAAGATCCGGAAACCTTTGCCTTAAGCCCGGACGGCAAATTTATGTACGTGTCCAACGAAGATGATGCGGAAGTGACGGTCATCGACATCGCCGCAAAAAAAGCCGTTGGTAAGATCAAGGTAGGGGTGGAGCCGGAAGGTATTACCGTCAGCCCGGACAACAAATGGACCATCAGCGCTTCGGAAACCACCAATATGCTGCACTGGATCGACACCAACACCCGGCAGATTGCCGATAACACGCTGGTCGATCCGCGGCCGCGCGCGGTAACGTTTACCGACGATAGCCAGCAATTGTGGGCGACGTCAGAAATGGCCGGCACGTTGACCATTATCGATGCGGCATCCAAACAGATCGTGCAGAACATCAAGCTGGACGTCCAAGGTGTCAGCAGCGATCAGATTCAACCGGTGGGCATCGCGATTGATAAGGAACGCCGGTACGGCTATGTGGCGATGGGGCCGGCTAACCGCGTCGCGGTGATCAACGCCCAAACCTACAAAGTGGAAAAGTTTTTGTTGGTGGGGCAACGGGTTTGGAATTTGGCGTTTTCGCCGGATCAAAAACGTCTGTACACCACCAATGGCGTCAGCAATGATGTATCTATCATCGATTTGGAAAATCACAAAGTCGTCAAGTCGGTGGCGGTGGGTCGTTACCCTTGGGGCGTGGCGGTTAAACCATGACCGAGATTGCTTTAGCGGTTGAAAACCTGAGCTTTGCCTACGGTGCAAAAAAGGCCTTGGATGCCTTAAGTTTTAATGTGCAATCCGGCGAATGCACCATCTTGTTAGGACCTAACGGCGCCGGCAAAAGCACGCTGTTTTCCTTGATCACCCGGCTTTACGATGCCAGGGCAGGGCGCATTGAGCTTTGCGGTTTTGATCTTAAAAAGCAAAGCCTGCAAGCCTTGGCACGCTTAGGCGTGGTATTTCAACAGACTACGTTGGACCCTGATTTGTCGGTGACGCAAAACCTGCGTTACCACGCGGCCTTGCACGGTATAGGACGCAAGGCCGCTGATAAGCGTATCCAAGAAGAACTGGAGCGTTTGGCTATGTTCGAACGCCGCGGCGAAAAGGTCAGGCAATTGAATGGCGGCCACAAGCGCCGGGTAGAAATCGCCCGCGCCTTACTGCATAAACCCAGTTTACTATTGCTGGATGAGCCGACCGTTGGTTTGGACATGCCCAGCCGGCAGGCTATTGTTAGTCATGTCCATGATTTGGTGAAACAGCAAAATCTGGCCGTGCTGTGGGCCACGCATTTGATTGACGAAATTGCTGCTGACGATAGCTTAATTGTTTTACACAAAGGGCAGGTCAAAGCCAGCGGCAAACTGTCTGAGATATTGCAGACCACCGGTTGGGCCGATCCCGGCCAGGTATTCCAAAAACTGACTCAGGGGCCGCAAGCATGAGGGTTTTACATTACTGGCGAGCGACGATTGGCATCGTCGGCCGAGAATTGCTGCGTTTTTTACATCAGCGCGAACGCTTCGTCTCGGCCTTGGTGCGGCCGCTGGTCTGGCTGTTCGTCTTCGCCGCCGGCTTTCGCGCCGCGTTGGGCATAGCCATCGCGCCGCCCTACGAGACTTACATCCTTTACGAGGTTTACATCACCCCCGGTCTGCTGGGCATGATCCTGTTGTTTAACGGTATGCAAAGCTCGTTGTCTATGGTTTACGATCGGGAGATGGGCAGTATGCGCATGTTGATGGTCTGCCCGTTGCCGCGCTGGTTTTTATTGTGCAGCAAGCTGATCGCCGGTACTGCGGTGGGTGTGCTGCAATCCTATGCTTTCCTGGGCATCGCCTGGCTATACGATATTCAAGCGCCGCTGATGGGTTATGTCTGGATTTTGCCGGCGCTGGTGCTGGCCGGTATGATGCTGGGAGCGCTAGGTTTGCTGCTGTCGTCGTTCATCAAGCATTTGGAGAACTTTGCCGGGGTGATGAACTTCGTCATTTTCCCGCTGTTCTTCATGTCTACCGCGCTGTATCCCTTATGGAAAATCAAAGAATCCAGCGAAGTGCTATATACGCTGGCGCAATACAACCCATTCTCGCAAGCGGTGGAATTGATCCGTTTTGCCTTGTACGAACAATTTAATCAACAGGCCTTACTCTTTACCGGCGCGGCGTTTTTGCTGTTTATGGGCGCGGCCATCATGGGCTATAACCCGAGTAAGGGCATGATGGTTAAAAAAGGTGGTGGTGGCGATTAATAGCGAATAGGCCGAATATCCTTTAGATGGCCGGTCAATCTCCTAAAGTTAAGCCGTGCTTGCAGGGCACCGCTCGCCATGGGCTGTTTAACCATTCATTCTGAGATAAACCAAGGCACGCATGGCAAAAACCAACCGATAATCTTTAACTCAGCCACATTGGTTAGCTGGGTGTTGCTCTTATTTTACTTCCCTGCATAACGATTGCCTTTTAAGGACCAAAGCCCTTGTCTCACGTTAGAGGTAGTCCGTTAGATTTCGGTTGTACACAATGTAAGGCAACGACCCGTTTTTAATGATCCCTTGGGTTACTTTTAATTTCAGGCAATTCGAGGATTAGGACGACGCCATCGCCTGGGAAGAATCTACGATATAATTCCAACATTTTCCGGCAACACCTATCGCATTGCCGGAAGTGTACTTTTAATTTTGTGTACATCACTGTGTACACAACTATGCAAATTCAAATAAAGCAATCAATGGAATTTCCTGAATACAAGCGACGCCGCACTTTTGCCATCATCTCTCACCCCGACGCCGGTAAAACCACCATCACTGAAAAATTGCTGCTGTTCGGCGGTGCTATTCAGTTAGCCGGTTCGGTCAAAGGTCGCAAAGCCGCGCGCCACGCCACCTCCGACTGGATGGAGATGGAAAAGGAGCGGGGGATTTCCGTGACCACCTCGGTGATGCAGTTCGAGCATAACGATTGCATTATCAATTTGCTCGATACACCGGGCCACGAAGACTTTTCCGAAGATACTTACCGGACATTAACAGCCGTAGACTCGGCGTTGATGGTGATCGACGTGGCGAAAGGCGTAGAGGATAGGACCATCAAATTGATGGAAGTCTGCCGTCTCCGCGATACCCCGATTCTGACCTTCATCAACAAATTGGACCGCGAAGGCCGTGAGCCGATAGAACTACTCGACGAAGTCGAAAGCGTGCTAAAAATTCAATGCACGCCGATGACCTGGCCGATAGGCATGGGCAAGCGCTTTAAAGGGGTTTATCAGCTGTATAAAGATGAGATATTGCTGTTCAGTCCGCACCACGGTGGTCGTATCGCCAAAGCCGAAGTCATCAAAGGTTTGAACAATCCGAAGCTTGACGAATTGCTAGGCTATCAGGCGGAAGAATTGCGCGACGAGATCGAACTGGTCAAAGGTGCCAGCCACGAATTCGATCACGCGAAATATTTGGCGGGGCAACAAACGCCGGTATTTTTCGGTTCGGCGATCAATAACTTCGGCATCATCGAATTGCTGGACGCTTTTGCGGAATACGCCCCTGGTCCTAGATCACGCCAAGCCGAGCAACGCGAAGTGATGCCCGATGAAGAAAAATTCACCGGTTTTGTTTTTAAAATCCAAGCCAATATGGACCCGGCGCACCGCGACCGCGTGGCGTTTTTAAGAATCTGTTCCGGCAAATTCGATAAAGGTATGAAGGTCAATCATGTGCGGATTGGCAAAAACATCCAGGTCGCCAACGCCATTACTTTTCAAGCGGACAGCCGCAAAAACGTCGAGGAAGCCTATGCCGGCGACATCATAGGCTTGCATAACCACGGCACCATTCAGGTCGGCGACACCTTTACCCAAGGCGAAGTCTTGAAATTCGGCGGCATCCCTTACTTCGCGCCGGAATTGTTTCGCCGCGTGGTGTTAAAAGATCCGCTCCGTGCCAAAGCACTGCAAAAAGGTTTGATTCAATTAACCGAAGAAGGTGCTACCCAGCTATTCCGCCCGCTGAAAAACAACGATTTGATCCTTGGTGCGGTGGGTATTTTGCAATTTGATGTTACCGCCCATCGTCTCAAAAACGAATACAACGTGGAATGTGCTTACGACGTTTCGCCGATCAATACCGTGCGTTGGGTCAGCGCGAAAAATCCGGCCAAACTGGAAGAGTTTAAGAACAAGGCCTTCGAAAACCTTGCCGAAGATGGTGGCGGCTATTTGGTTTATCTGGCCAGCAGCCGGGTGAATTTGCAGTTGACCGAAGAGCGCTGGCCGGACATTCATTTTAGTCAGACCAGAGAGCTTTGAAAGCTGATTCAAAGCCAATCTTTTAAATCCAAATCATGCGGAATCGCTTGAGGCCAAGCGATTCGTGCAAAGCTTTTTCACGGCTGATACCATCATTTGCCGCCCTTGATTACCCACGAAAAACCCAGCGCCGCTATCTCCCAGCGCAAAAACTCAGCTCAATAAGAATTCGCTAAACACTTAATATTTATAGATATATTTGCGCGAGGGATATACACTGCCGAAGCCAATCCGATAAAGATACGACTTTAAGCAACATCCGCAGGAGTAAGCTTATGCGCACACTTTACTATAGTCACCCGGATTTTTTGGGCCACGACACCGGCGTAGCCCATCCAGAGAGCATTGACCGGCTCCATGTGATCGAACAAGCCTTGTCGGCACCCGAATTTGCACCATTGCAAAGAATCACAGCCGATATTCCCGCCGACATTCTTGATAAGATTGGCCTGGTACATAGCAAGGCCATGATAGCGAAAGTGCTATCAACCATTCCTGAACAAGGTTACGCCAATTTTGACGCGGATACCGTGGTATCGCCTGGTTCCAAACTAGCGGCTCTGCGCGCGGTGGCCGCAGTGTGCGACGCCGTCGATAGAATTTGCACCGGCCAAAACGCTAGGGCCTTTTGCGCCACCCGCCCTCCCGGCCACCATGCCATGCCGGATTATGCGATGGGGTTTTGCCTGTTCAACAATATCGCCATTGCCGCTGAATATGCCCGCAGCCGCTACGGCCTGACCCGGATCGCCATCGTGGATTTTGACGTGCACCACGGCAACGGCACCCAAGCGGCCTTTTGCGAACAGCCGCAAGTGCTCTATGCTTCCAGCCATCAATGGCCGCATTACCCCGGCAGCGGCCATCCCTCGGAATGCGGTGTCGGGAACATTATCAACATTCCTCTGCCCACCGGCAGCGACGGCGAGGTGTTTCGGGAGAAATATCGCCAGTCCATTTTGCCGGCAGTGAAAACCTTCAAGCCCGAACTGATTTTGGTTTCCGCCGGTTTCGACGCCCATAAAGACGATCCTTTGGCATCGATTGACCTGGTGGAAGACGACTATCGCTGGATTACCGACGAATTGCTGAGCATCGCCGATGTCTGCTGCCAGGGGCGAATCATTTCTGCATTGGAAGGCGGATACAATCTAAGCGCCTTGGCTAATAGTGTTGCCGCTCATGTCGGCAGCTTGATGGGCAGCCCAACCAGAGGCGAATGAACCGCCTCTCGTCTCAAAATACCGCGTTTATTGGAGATTAGGCAGGGTATAAACGTAATCGCTGTCTTTCATGGGCATATGGCAAGCAAAACACGGTGCGGATTTTTCCTGATCCAGCATTTTTAAGGTTTTGCCTTCCCAAATGCCGAAGCCCCAACCGCCGGTTTCAGCGTATTTCTTGCTGTCTTTCACCATCGCTTCCGCAGCAGTGAATTCGCCTGGCACAGTCGCTTGTTCCCAATTCGGATGTTTTCTTTCGTCCCATTTGATTTTGGCGATGATGCTACCGTCCGGCCAAGGTTTGACCTTACCTGCACGCGCGGCATTGATAGCCACATGGTTACCGACAATGGCCCGCATGCTGTTTTTATCGTGGCGTAAGGACACGCCCAGCAAACGCCAGTCGCGGTATTCGCCATGTTCCGGTTTAGCAGGCGGTTGGGCTTCCGCGAAAGCCAGGCTAAACGGCATTAAAGCCGCCGCTGCCAAACATAAGCCGGTGAAAATAGTTCTGTTCATGTTCTCGTCCTCCTTTATCTGTAGGGATACCAAGCCGTTATTATACGCCGGCAAGTTAGCGGCTAACGCCTGTTCAATTCAGTTGAATAAAACCAGCCGTTTGCAATGGCGAATTAGGGGTAAAACCTGGCAAAACAGCCGGTTTCAAAGCGAATCCGCCAACAGCAATTGACGCTGGCATGCTACCATTTTGCGAACTCTATCACGCAGTACACCGATTACAATCCAAAGGAACTCGCCATGTCCGGCCCCAACAAACAATTACCGTCCATTTTTTTCTGGGCTTGCGTCGCCCTGACCGGCGCCTTTGCCGTCGGCGGCATTGCTTTGCAACGCGGTGAAAGCATCAATAGTATGTGGCTGGTCGTCGCGGCGATTTGTATTTACGCGCTGGGGTATCGTTTCTATAGTGCATTTGTTGCGACCAAAGTTTTGGTATTGGATCCCAGCCGCGCCACTCCCGCAGAGCGTTTCGACGACGGCCGCGACTTTATGCCAACGCATAAATGGGTGGTATTCGGGCACCATTTCGCGGCAATCGCCGGCCCCGGCCCCTTAATCGGCCCGACCTTGGCCGCCCAATTCGGCTATCTACCCGGTACGTTGTGGATTTTGATCGGCGCCGTCTTAGGCGGCTGCGTGCAGGATTTTGTCACGCTGTTCTTCTCGATTCGCCGAGAAGGCCGTTCCTTGGGACAAATGGCAAAAGACGAATTGGGCGCGATTGGTGGTACTGCCGCCATGCTGGGCGTGATGATGATCATGGTAATCCTGATCGCGGTACTGGGTCTGGTGGTGGTCAATGCGATGAAGCACAGTCCCTGGGCGACATCCACCGTGGCGGCGACGATACCGATAGCCGTACTAATGGGCTGTTACTTGCACCATTTACGCCCCGGAAGAGTCTTGGAAGCGACGTTGATCGGCGTCTCCCTGTTGATTTTCGCGGTACTGGGCGGCGGCTGGATCGATGACAGCCCGATAATCCGCAGCTGGTTCGATTACGACGCCCCGCAACTGGCTTTGATGGTGATCCTGTACGGCTTTGCCGCTGCAGTATTGCCGGTCTGGCTATTGCTGGCGCCAAGAGATTATTTATCCACTTTCATGAAACTCGGCACCATCGCCGCGCTGGCGGTCGCCATCGTGGTGTTGCGCCCGGAATTGAAAATGCCGGCTCTCACCCAATTCATCGACGGCACGGGGCCTATCTTCGGCGGCAAACTGTTTCCGTTCGTGTTCATCACCATCGCCTGTGGCGCCATTTCCGGCTTTCATGCCTTGATCTCCTCCGGCACCACGCCCAAACTGCTGGCTAACGAGCAAGACGCCCGTTTCATCGGCTATGGGGCGATGATGATGGAATCCTTCGTTGCGATTATGGCGATGATTGCCGCCAGCGTTTTGGAGCCCGGCGTGTATTTTGCGATCAACAGCCCGGCCGGTATTGTTGGCAAGGAAGCGGTGGACGCGGTGGCCAAGATCAGTAGCTGGGGTTTCCCGGTCGGCGTCGAGCAGATGCAAACCCTGGCCAAAACCATGGGCGAATCCACCTTGTTCGCCCGCACTGGCGGCGCGCCCTCGCTGGCGGTCGGGATGGCCAGCTTGTTCGCGCAAGTATTCGGCGAGCATCTGCTGGCGGCGTGGTATCACTTTGCCATCATGTTCGAGGCCTTGTTTATTCTGACCACGCTCGACGCGGGCACCCGTGTCGCCCGCTTCATGTTGCAAGATATTCTGGGCAATGTTGGTTTGTCTAAAACCAACAGCTATCCCAGCATACTGCTGACCAGCGCTGTGGTGGTCGGAGCTTGGGGCTATTTCCTGTATATGGGCACTATCGATCCTTTAGGCGGCATCAACAGCCTGTGGCCGTTGTTCGGCATTGCCAACCAGATGCTGGCGGCAATAGCCTTATGCGTGGGCACCACGATATTGGTGAAGTCGGACAAACTGAAATATGTGTGGGTCACGGCAACCCCCTTGGCCTGGTTGATTATCGTCACCAGCACCGCCGCTTGGGAAAAATTGTTTGCCGCCGATTTGCGGGTGGGATTTTTATCGCATGCCGCGGATTTATCCGCCAGACTTGCCAGCGGCGCTCTTCCAGCCGAGCAAGTCAAAAATGCACCGCACTTGATTTTCAACGACTACTTGAACGCCGGGTTAACCAGCTTATTTATGCTGATTACCTGGCTATTATTGGCAGACACCCTGCGGGTGATCTATTGCGTCATCACCGGCAAAAACCACCCGCAATCCAGCGAATCGCCGCATATACCCAGCCGTTTGGTTGAAGAGTGGGTAAGGGATTAAGTTTTTCAAATGGCGTTAGTAGCGGCTTTAACGCGTCAATCGCCCGGGTGGGATTAGTCTAATTCAATCTGATAATGCGACGAACCGTTTCGATTTGATTGCACAGTGACGAGCAAAAACGCCCCAAACCTAAACAGATGCGTAAGTGTAGGCAATCCTTTTGTGACCACCGGTAGCGTCATTCGCTTCAATCCTGCGTGGGCACAAAAAACATGCCCACCATGACTGGAGTGGATCGTCATTTATCTGATGGGCTAGGACATTGTCATGTCGATTTTGGACAAGGTGTTTTGACAGCGAAAGCCGGTAAATCCCACCAACTTGGGGTGTTTGACAATTTACCGCTAAGCTATTCATAATCCTATCTACCGATCAACCTAATTCTCTTTTTGACATGAGTTGGTTGGCATCTGGCTTATCGCTTTGCGGCGACTTAATTCTTCATGCGTTTTTTTATAAGGGAGCATTCTTGAAAGTACTATTCGGCTTACTAACCATTTTTTTAATTTCACCTGCTGCCAATGCGGCGTCGCAACTGCGCTTCAACGGCCACTTAGTCACCAATTCCGGAAATTTTCAGGCTGGCGATACCTTTGAGGGCCAATTTACGCTCAACCCCACGGCGCCGGACATCAGCGCCTACCAAACACTACCGCAGGTTTCTAGACCTCGGTTGGAGCTGACCTATCTGAATAATAAGTCGTCCAGCATCGCCATCAATGGTGGCCCATCATTGATCGGCAATGATAAGATTGAGGTACATTTCGACAACGACCTGAATCTAACCCAAGTCATGATCGAAGCCGCCGGCTTTACCGGCAAGATAGCGGCGGGTACCTACGACAGCGCAGACATCAGCGATACTGCCGGCTTTCCTCAGTCGCCAGCAATAGGTTTTTCGATTTTGGCCTTATTCCCCCAAAATACCTTCACCGCCGAACACGTTCAAAACCAGGACCATATGGGTATTTTCGACTTGGACCTGCAACCTTTATTCTTGGGGTTTGGCATTCGTGAACGCGGAGCCAGTGCGAGCGCCGCGTATGGACTGATCGATCACGCCAGTGTTAACCCTGTGCCTGTACCGGGTGCATTTTTGCTGTTCGGTTCGGCGCTGGTCGGTTTGACTTTACGTCTACGCAAATCGGCATAAGGCCCCAGTTATGCGGGGGCGGTGCAATCGACTCCCGCTGATTAATCACCAACTCCCTAAAGAATTAACGCGAAAAATCGATTTGGCGCATAGCTCCTGATAACGCACTTATCAGCGAGCGCCCATGCCTCCCAACGCAAGGAGGTTGTGCGAAACATCAAGCCTTGCAACCAACCAGTTCTGGTTAAACACTGCCAGACAGCTATCGATTCAAATACCCGCCACTAACATAAGAAACGCAGCAGTCCTCTTTTGTCCGTTCTAGTTCTACCCCTCTCAGGCCGCTGACGGCAGCAGGGGACCGCTGGTCTTCATTCGGCGCAAACTTTCCAGTTCCGCTGCCAAATACTCGGAAAAAATCGACCTTGAACTCAGCTTTAGTTTTGCCAAAGCTCAGTTCGAGGTGACATATCAACCGGGTACTCACCGCCCGCTGCAGTTTGTCGCCTTCATCCAAGTCCACGCTGCGAAACACCGGCAATTTACCTTGAGAGACAGCTGCGTCGTATTCGTCCAGTTGCTTGCAATATTGAATGTAAGCACCGCCTATCCGGCCAATGGTAGTCACAGCCTTAGCCCACCAAGTTGCAGTTGGAATGAGCGGAATAGCGCTGGAAGTTGCGAAACAACTTGCCTACGCCTCGCTACGCCCAGTTCGTAAATGATCCATGCTGATGTAAAAGTAACCGGCATCGGTCAATTTTTGGCCGACCAACTGCAGGATTTCAGGCTTCACCGCACCGCGGCCTTTGGCAAATCGCTGTTGTTGATTTGCCGTCAGGTTTTAGCGGCTCGGCATGTGCGCGTAGTTCGTATGACAAAACCTCGTTTAGACCTTAGGCATTTCCCGTAGCTTCTCGACCACTTTGTCGCCAAATTCAACAGTGCTGATCATCGTCACGCCGCTGCCGGGCTTGGACAAGTCGGCGGTTGAGTAGCCGTCGGCAAATACGCCCTGCATGGCCGCCCAGACGTTTTTCGCTTCCGCTTCCATGCCAAAGCTGTTTTCCAGCATCATTGCCACCGAACCGATCATAGAGTATGGATTGGCGATGTTTTTGCCGGCGATGTCCGGCGCTGAGCCGTGGGATGGCTCGTAATAGGCTTTTTCCGGGCCGATACACGCTGACGGCATCAAGCCCAGCGAGCCCAAAATGCCGCCGCCCTGGTCGCTGAGAATGTCGCCGAACATGTTTTCCATCACCATCACGTCGAACTGGGTAGGTTTCAGACACAGCGCGGTCGCGGCCGAATCGACGAGATAATTGACGACCTGAACGTCCGGATATTCTTTGGCGACTTCTTCCATCACCTCGTTCCACAATACGCTGGATTTCAGCACATTGCTTTTATGGATGTTGTGCAGCAATTTGCGGCGTTTTTGCGCCAGTTTGAAGGCCTGGTGCATGATGCGACGAATTTGTTCCTCGTCGTATTCCAGGGTTTCGCGCACGTAACGCAGCCCTTGCTCGTTGACTCCCGCTTCTTTTTGGCCGAAATACAGGCCGCCGACCAGCTCGCGCACCATAATCAAATCGATGCCATCGCCGATCACTTCCGGCTTCAGCGGCGAGAAATGCGCCAACGACCTCGGCAGGAAAACCGGGCGAAAGTTGGCGTAGGTATTATAGCGGCGGCGTAGCGGCAACAGAGCACCACGCTCCGGTTGTTTGTCGACCGGGATTTTCTTTGATTCTTCGTGATTCAAGCCTATCGTACCTTTCAGGATGGCGTCGGCTTGATCGCAAATGTCGATGGTAGCTTGCGGGAAAGCATCGCCGGTTGCGAAGTAAGCGCAGGCGCCGAACAAAGCCGGCATCAGTTCGAAGCTAACGTCGTTACGTTCTTCGATGACTTTCAAAACCTTGATGGCTTCCGCGGTGATTTCAGGGCCGATGCCGTCGCCGGCCAGAACTGCGATTTTGTAGTTTTTCATGAGATGGTGGGTGCTGAGTGATTAAAGCGTTAAAGCAGGAATTTCTATCGAAAAATAAGCAGCGGATTTTAGCAGATTGGTTGCGATGCTTCCCCCGAAAAACCGCTTTCCGGATAAACATAGGTAAAACCTGAATGGAATGGGATTTATAGCCGTTTTAACTGATTTACCCTGAAGCAAAATCGTTTCGAGCGGGTTGCATAAGTCACATATGCCGGGAAACCGAGTAATTTTCTCCAACGTTCGAGCTCAGAGCTGCAACGTTTTAGAAATTTTCCGGAACGACCGAGCTCCGGACTCGAACGATCAAGAAAACTTCTCCATCAATCAAGCTCCGAGCTCGAATGACCAAGAAATTTTCTAAAACATTGCGGCTCCAAACCAGAACGTCCGAGCTTTTTTCTTGATCATTCTCCCTAAGAACTACATCGCTCGAGCTCCGAGCTGAAACGTTGGAGTTAATTTGTCCAATGACCGAGAAAAAAGCTTGGCCGATGGAGAAAATTTGTTCAACGGTCGAGTAGAGAAGTAAAGCGGTGGCGAAAAGATAACCAGCAGCCGGCTTATTTGCCGCAGCGCACGTATTCGTCTTTATTGTCCCTACACTCCGGCATGGAAACCATGAAAAGGCACTCCGGGCAAAACCGCATTATTGGGCCGATAAGCTACACTTCGCTCGACTTAACGTGAGAGCTGTTCTGATGAATGAAGAAAAACGCCTATCCACCACTCAACTCGCTAAACTACGCAGCGTGTCCCAGGAGCAAATGTTCGGGCAATTGAGCACTTTGGGTTTGATCGAAAAACACGACGACAAATGGCAATTGACCGATGCCGGCACGGCTGCCGGCGGCGTCTATTTGACCGGTAAATACGGCCAATACGTCGCCTGGCCGGAAGATTTTCAGCTATCTAACGCACCAAGCAAACCGGACGCGCCGAAACTGTTGACTGCCACCGTGCTGGGGCAGCAGTTCGAACTCCCCGCCAACAAAATGAACTATATCTTGTCGGAACTCGGCTGGATCAAAAAAGGCTTGAAAGGCTGGCTGGTCACCGAGCAAGGCTTGGCGATGGGCGCCGAACAAGGCGAAGATAGTCGTTCCGGCATTCCCTACGTGCGCTGGCCGGAGAAAATCACCCGCAACCGGGCATTGAAAGACAATGTCGATAACATCAAGGGCGTTGATAAGCCAAAAACCGATACCGACAAGATGGATAGCTTCCGCCACAAATTCGAAGCTACCCACCGCACCACCGACGGCCACTTCGTCCGCTCCAAGGCGGAAATGCTGATCGACAACTGGCTGTACATGGCGGAAATCGTCCACGCCTACGAACGCAAACTGCCGATCGAAGAAGAAATGTACTGCGATTTCTACATCCCCACCGGCAAGGTGTATATCGAATTTTGGGGCTACGACAACGACGCCAAATACCAAGCCCGGAAACAGGAAAAACTTGCGATTTATCAGAAATACAATTTCAATTTGATTGAATTGACCGATAAGGACGTGTTGAATTTGGACGATATTTTGCCGAGATTGTTGTTGAAGTTTGGGGTGCAGGCGTATTGAATAAAAGTTTGATTTGTCTTTTTATAGCCCGCGTAGGGCGTATTAGCAATAGCGTAATACGCCGCATGAAAACAAAATATAAGGCGCAATGCCCGTTGGTTATTGCGCCTTACGGCCTTAACTTAACGGCATTGGTTACAAACCCCGTTCCGCTCAGAATATCAAAGCAAAAATGCCTGAGAAAGCAGGTAATATCAACTTATGTTGGTTGATTTTCCTGCTAATCAATTATTATGCAACTTAGCACAATGAGGAAACAAAATGCCTTACGGATTTCCCCAAGACTCTTGGGAACGAGCAAAAGAAGAAGCGCTTTTGGTGCTTCAGCGGCGTGCTTCACGGCGCCACTCGCAAACAATATCCTACACCGAACTGGTGGAAAGCTTGACTGCTATACAAATAAACCCACATGATCCTCGGTTAACAAGTTTCCTTGAAGAAATAGTAGTTAATGAGCATACAAATGGTCGTCCATTAGTCACCGTCCTTGTAGTTCATCAAAGAGGAGATCAAATGCTAGGTGATGGGTTCTATGAAATAGTCGTCCCTGAAAAAGCCGATATTTTCCGAACACCAGCATTCAGGCCGACAATAAAAACGGCGCGCTCAATGGCCGCGCCAAAATCCGACATGGCGGTCTCCAAAAATGAGGCAAAAAAATCCTCAACTGCCTGAGGATCATACGGATATTGTGGCCAGCACCGCATAAGATGGCATGCATGGCATCGCCCAGTTCGCCTTTCAGGTAATTGCGGCCCAGCAATCCGTCGTTTTTGAGGTGCCCGATGACGGGTTCGATGGCATTGCGGCGTTTGAGGGCGCGTTTGAGTCGCCGGGTGTTTATTCCTCTCTTTTGCCGGGCTTTGTAAATGGTCACGTTCGGGACCTCGACACCACGGTATCCTAAATCCACAAAAGCTTCTTTTGCGCGTGTACCGCTTAGAATCTCCGCCTGTTCCAGACACGATTCCAGGGTGTGTCCATCGTAGGGATTACCGGAAAAGCTGCGGGCGCCGAGCACAAAATTACTTTTGTTGGTGACGGTGATGCCCACTTTGACGCCGAATTCATACTTCTTGTGGACTTTGCCTTTGGAAATGCATTCGACTTCCGTGGCGTGGAAACTGTACAGCTTGTTTTTATCCTGGGGTTGTTGGTTCAAAATCCGTTGGGTTTTCTCTAGCGTCTCTTTAAAAGCCAATTTGACTGCATCGGATTGATCCGTCAATTGGCGCTCGATATCTCGGTAAACCCGACCCACCAAAGTTTTGAGCTGTTTGAGCATTTTGCGTTTGCGCTTCATTTGCTTGGCATGACTGTACCGGTTCGCCATCATCAGCAAATAGGGGGCTTTGCGGTTGTAGTTCTGCCGTAGTGTAATCTCATGCTGCTCAGCCAGACGTACCATGTGCTGGCGACAGCGTTCATACAATTTTCCATCGGTCGGATACGTGATGGCTTTCTCTTGCACCGTGCTATCAACCGTCACCGATTCAAAATCCTGTTTCTTCACGGTCTTGCTGGCTACGCCAGCCTGGATCGTCACCGATAACATCCACTCGCAACCTTCTTCTCCGATCCGTTTTCGCCAATAGGTCAGTGACGTGGGGTGGCAAGGTATCTGGTGTTGGAAATACTCTTCGCCACAAAAATATTGCCAATAGGGATTTTCAAGCCACTGTGCCACGACCGCTTCGTCCGAGCGTGCAAACGCATGTTTGAGGTAATGAAGCCCGGCAATAAGACGCGTTGGCAACGCCGGAGCGCCTTGGTTCTCGGTAAAAAATTCACCGAACGCATCATCCAGTACTTTCCAATCGATCAAATTTGCCAGTTGGTAAAGCTCATGCTTCGGATTCAACAGGTCGGCCAGTGGTGTGTTGAATAGATCGATTTGGCCGCTACTTTCTTGGGATTTTGGCTTCATTTTCGATAAAAATTTGCAAGAAATTAATATCTATTTTACTAATTTCTTGCAATTATTGCCCGTCTTTTTCTTCAATTATTTATTGTGTTTCAATGCTTTAGCCGTGAATTTGTGGCTTTTCAGGGGCGACTATATAAACACGCAAAGGGTAGAGGTAATGCGCCTACTATTATTGCAGAGAGAGGCGGCGCTCTCTACACATATATTGAAAATGAAATTGACTCAATGATTAAAGGTATTGCCCCATATCCACAGCTTGCAAGAAAAATTCATCCCTAACAATCGCCGTAGCCCGCGTAGGGCGTATTAGCCATAGTGTATACGCCGGATTTCATCGTTCCCACGCTCCGCGTGGGAACGCAGCCTCGGACGCTCCAGCGTCCATCACCAAACGTCGATCTCTATCAACCCCGCCAAGCCTTGATAGTTGGCGGCACTGGAATAACGCCAATGCTGCGGTAAGTTGACATAACCGCGCTTGACCGGGTTGGCGTGGATGTAGTCCAGCTTCTGCCGCATCATCACTTCGTTCAAAATCATTTCGGCATGTACGCCCTCTTGCCAGAACTGGTATTCGCGATCCCGTTTATGTGCAGCTTTGGCAAAATGCAGGCGTTGCAGCAGGCGCTCGGCTTTTTGCTGCTGGAGGTGGTCGATGATCCGGCGGGCGGTATAAGCTTTGAAGCTGGCAACGCATTTGTCGAGTTCCGGGACCTGGGAGATAAAGTGCAGATGGTTTTCCAAAATCACGTAGCCATAGAGTTTTAAACCTGTGTGTTGGCGTTGGTATTGCCAACTATCGAGGACGATTTGCACGGTTTCCGGGCGGGTAAACACGTCCAGCCATTCCACGACGGTGCAAGTCATGAAATGGGGTTTGTCGGCTTCGGTGATGAGATAACGGCTTCTTCCCATACTTTACCTTGATTCATAAAAACGCCCGAGCGTCCGGGGCTGCATTCCCACGCGGAGCGTGGGAACGATGATAAATCACGCAGCCGTAGCTCGTAGCGTGCGGTGAGGTAACGAACCGCACGGAACATGTAAATCAATTCGTAGTCGGCGAAGCTTGATAAGCCACACCAAACCGCTCGGCAAGTTTCGCCAACCGTTTGTCCAACGTCCACAGCTTGGCGCCGGGCGTAATCAAAACCGAGGCTAGCAACTGCAAATCGATTAGTCCGCAACCCAAGCCATATAGTGCTTCACGTTCGATAAAGTCTTCCACTTCCTGCAAACCGGCTTGATTGCAATACCTTAGCTAACGCAGGTTGTTCAGGGTTTGAGTTCTCGGCGCGGGCGGCGTGCCACAGGCCAATTCGGCAACAATCAGCGGGTGAATCAACACCGAATCTGAAACGAGCAAACGAACCAAGTCTTCGTTACGATTTTTGAAATGGCCAACCCAAACCGAGGTATCGACCAATATCATGCAGACGGTTCGGTTTGGCCGCGTTCTCGGGGAATATCCGCCATCTCCGGCATGGTTCCACCCAACGCAGCCGAGCGTTTAGCGGCCTGAATCCGCACGAAGGTTTTCATCGCTTCCCGGAAGATTTCGGTCTTATCCATGTCCGGATCTGCCATGTCCAGGGCCTTTTGGTACAACGCATCGTCTATGGTTACAGTGGTTCTCATCGTGTTTTCCAGGCATCAATTTTGATGATGTACTGTATCAAAAATAAGCTCATGGGATACGATAAGCAGCATGCACCGTTTGGGTATCGTTCGCGATTTGTACGGTTTCCAAGGTCACCAGCACCTTTTATAGCCGCTGGTTACGGGCTAAAAACCAACACGAAACTTGTCAACAAACCATCGCCAGCCCATAATCCGGCTTACTTTTTGTCTTACCTAAAGGAGATGTCTGTGTCTACCACGACTATTACCTTGTCGAGCAAGGGCCAGGTTGTCATCCCCAAGGAAATTCGCGATGAATTGCATTGGGAAGCCGGTACGGAACTCACGCTGATTGCCAATGCCTCAGGCGTTACGCTGAAAGCGGTGCCGAAGAAATCCGGCCGTAATTTGGCGGATTTAATCGGCATGCTCAAGCATGATGGGCAACCTTTATCCACTGTGGCATTATGCCAGCCGGTGGACCTCAATGAAGAAGACAGTTTGGATGCCTCATGATTGCTTTTGATACCAACCTGCTGGTGCGGGCATTGGTGGATGATCATCCCGAACAGGTGGCGGTAGTTCGGCAATTGATTGCCAGCGACAGTATCTTTATTTCTCGCACGGTTTTACTGGAAACCGAATGGGTGCTGCGGGCTCGCTATAAGAAAACTCGCGAGCAACTTAGCGCTTTTTTCTTCGCGTTATTGGAAATTGACAATACGGTGGTCGAGGATGCGGAAGCCGTCAGCCATGCGCTGGAATGGTATTCGCAAGGCGCCGATTTCGCCGATGCTTTGCATCTGGCGGCTTGCGATAGGGCTGTGATGCATACCTTCGACCGCGATTTTTGCAAGTCCGCGCGCGACGCAGGTATTGCGCCGGAGGTGCGGATTTGGGACCTGTAAATTCCTTCAAGCTCGGTTCGAACGGGTTGCCAGAAATCATTAGAAGCGAATTTGCAAAAACCATCTCTCGCGCAGCCAACAGTGATCGGCTTTGCCCTAAGGGCTGAGGGTTGTGGCGACCACGGCCGTGTTAGGCATCACCGATGATCGGATGGCGGTGTATTTCATCTGCCGGCGCAGTTGAGTTTGCGGCTGGTTTCCGGCTATAGCGCGACAGTAAGCGTATTCCCCTTGAACAATGGCTGGATTAGGAGCAGCCAACGACGTTTGCTTTGGGAGTTGCTCCCTAGCGTTCGGGCGGATCATCTAAGCTTGTGGGCTGTTGGCCTTTTCATGCAACTGGATGTTGATCAACTTGATGGTCGCCAAAATGCCGGCAAACACCTGGTTGACGTGTACGCCGCGGGTTTTGCGCAGTTCGGTGCCGCAATCCCAGGTAATTACGCATTCGGTCAAGGCGCTGGTGTGGCCGCCTTTGGGGATGCGGATTTCGAAATCGGCCAGTGTCGGCAAGGTGTAATCATAATGTTGCAATACCTTGCCGATGGCGTCGATAAAGGCGTCGAAACCGCCGCTGCCGGCCCCGGTGGTCTGGTGTTTCTCGCCTTTGACATCCACGCGGATACTGACCGTAGACGGCAAATCCAGACCGCTGTTGATCGAGCAAGCCAGTAATTTGATGTGCTGATAGCTCTTGCTTTCCAGCACGTCGGCGATGATGAACGGCAAGTCGTCGGTAGTAATGGTTTGTTTGGAGTCGCCGATACTGACGATGCGCGCCAGAACCTTCTTCTGGTCTTCTTCCGATAGATCCAGCTCCAGCTGCTCCAGATTTTTTTTCAAAGAGGCTTTGCCGCTCATCTTGCCTAAGGCATAACTGCGAATCCGCGAAAAGCGTTCTGGGCCGAGCTTGGTTTTATACAAACCGCCTTTCTGGTCGCCATCGGCATGGATACCGGCAGTTTGGGTGAACACGTCGGCACCGACGATGGGCGCATTGGCGGCAACGCGCTTGCCGGAGAAGTTTTCTACCATTTCGCTGATGCGCACCAAATGGCTCTCGTCCACGGACAGTTCCATCGCCATTTTATCGCGCAGCACCACCGCCACTTCGGCGATGGACGCATTGCCGGCCCGTTCGCCCAAGCAGTTGACAGTGCAATGCACGGCGCTGACGCCGGCCCGCACCGCCGCCATCACGTTGGCAGTCGCCAAACCGTAATCATTGTGCGGATGGAAATCAAATTGCAGCGTTGGGTAGCGCTGGCACATATCGCTGAAGCTGGCGAAAACTTCGTCAGGCGACATCACGCCCAAGGTATCGGGGAGCATGAAATGGCTGATCGGAGCCTGTTGCAAGCGTTCCATCAAGCCGTAAACATACTCCCGGCTGTCTTTGTAACCGTTGGACCAATCTTCCAGATAAACATTGATCTTCAAACCTTGCTCGTGGGCATAGGTAATGGTTTGCAGCACATCGGCGCTGTGTTGCTCCAGGGTTTTGCCGAGCTGTTCGCGGCAATGTTTTTCACTACCCTTGGCCAGCAGATTGATCACGCTACCACCAGTCGATTTGATCCAATCGACGCTGCGGGTATGATCGACGAAGCCCAAAACTTCAACGCGCTCGGCAAAACCTTCGTGTCGTGCCCATTGATTGATCAGGCTGACGGCTTCCTTTTCGCCTTCCGAAACTCGGGCCGAGGCGACTTCGATGCGGTCAACGCGCAAAAACTGCAACAAAGCTTTGGCGATGCTGACTTTTTCCATCGGCGTAAAAGCAACGCCTTGGGTTTGTTCGCCGTCTCGCAGCGTGGTATCCATTAACTGGATGTGTCTTGAATGGGTAGACATGATTTTGTTGTTCTCGATGCGTCCTGTAGCGGTATCTGACCAAGTTAATGCGTAGACAGGGCAGAGCGATAGCGACACCCCGTGCAAAATTTAGTAAATGGCCTTTGTGCATAAGCCCGTCGCGCGGCTTATGAGCAATCTGATTGCTTATTCCGGGAGAGACTGAACTATGCGTAACGTGCCATTTTCGCCTAAAACAGAATGAATTGGCAATTTGCGGCTAATTCCGGGGCTGCGAGCAGCCAAACTCAGGGGAGGGAAATCGGCACTCGCGTTCCTCGCTGGGAGCCGGAGAGTTCTGAGCGGAACGATGATTAAACGACAGATATTTTTTGATGGTTAGGCGGAGTTTTTACATTCCGCCTATTTTTGCCGAACAATCGGAGTTGGTGTTTGCCGATAAGCCCGACGGTTCAGCCTAAAAATGTCGTTACTCTTTAGTCCACTTAGCCGCTAATTGCGCGGAAAGCTGACCAAAATAAGTACCCACTACAATTGAGATTGAAATCACCAGCAAAGGATTGCTCAGCGACACGCCGAACAAAACTTCTTGCGTCAACTTGTCCGGTGTTTGTAATAAGTATGCGAAGGTAGACGAATAGCCCAAGACGCTGGCGGGAATGGTTGCCAATTGCGGAAAATTGGCGGCCAGGCACATCACCACGACCGCAAAAGTCACCGTAATGGCGGCCATTGCCGGAAAGCCTAAGGCAGTGTCCGGCGAAATACCGGTCAAGATAATCGCCGTTACCCAGGCCATGAATACGCCGAAAATCCCGCAGACGATAGTATTTTTTAAGGCTTCCTTGGTCGCACCCAAGAAAAAATAGGCTGCCCAGGCAATGGTAGCGGCCCAGATAAAGAACACGCCGCTGGCCGGTCCCACCGCCAAAAATGTGGCTACGCCCGCCAATACGCCAATGCTTAAAGAAAGTGCTGTAAGTTTGTCCATGTTTGTCCCTCTGATATTACGCCTCATCGATGGTGATTTACTCGATGATGCATTGAGGCTGCCCTGCAAAACCGAAATCCATTTACGGCCAAGCAATCCCGCCTCGACCCGTTTGAATGGTAGCAGAGAATAGCCTCCAGATACCAATCCTCGGCTGGTTTAAATGCATGCACTGTTATGGGGCTTGATCATTTCGACCAGCGGAAGTGTCAGGTAACGCCGGCGCGCAACCTGAATTATTTGGCTGCAAACCTCAAAACCGCCAGCATATTTAAGGGCTGGCGGCTAAGAGTATTTGCGAAGACAGACGTGCTTTAACTAAGACTCAGACAGACCGCGTAAAGATTTCGCGCCGGCGGTAGCCGACAAAACCGAGCAGGGTTGAACCAAATAACCAAAAAGCGGCGGGAACGGGTACGGGAGCAGCGACGACTGTCCGCGCAAATTTGTCTGAGCAAGTTGGATCGGGTTGCGCTGCACATGCTGTGCTGGCGATTTCCAGGCGACTCTCGGCGTTAACAAAATCCTTCAAAATCGGATCTCCGTTCTCATCCAGAACCGGCGCACCGTTTTCATCTAATTGCGGAGCCCTAACCGTACCGCGAAAAAATATACCCAATCCCGCTGTATAAAACTCGTAGTTGCCGGCTGGGGCTGCGCCATTTTTCGGGGTAAATTCGCCGAGCAAATACTCAAAGCTATCGCCAGGGTTCAAGGCGATATCAATGCTGCTCAGGCTGGAGTCGAAATTGAATTCGTAAGGTCCGGAAGAGCAGCTATCGGCCAGAAATGTACCGGCACAACCAATAGAAGAACTCAAAGAAATATGATCCACGGCGATAAGTACGCCATTGTCTATGTAGCTGCTTTGGCTAGTGTTTGAATCGTAATAAGAAAAGCTGGTTGGGTAGTTGGCCGGATTGATGCCAAACGGCGGGTTACCGCCACTCGTGCTGGAAAAAACCAAGGGATCTGATGTGGCGTCCAAACTTAGTTTCAACCAAATCGGAATGTTATCGGTCGCAACGACAGTGCCGGTCGGTTGAACAAAAGATAGACTACCGCTGTAGGCCGCCTGAGCATTGGGTAGCCAAGCCAACGCCAATGCGGAAACAACAAATCGAAATTTAGACATAAGGTATTTCTCCAATTTATAAGCGCTTGAAAATCATTGCTCTAACGAACGAGGCAGCCCTGCGGTAAAAGTAGATTCGCTTCGCGGTCTTAAGGCGTTCGTCCCGCGGGAATGAAGAATGCCGAGAACGTAAGGGCCGGGTTAGTATTCTAGGCAGATAGCCGTCTGCACGATTCAAATCATAACAAAATATTGTCGGGTTTATATGACAATAACGCTTTATCGAATTGTCCCGTGTGTCAATGAATTGCCGCGGATTTCTTGGCGGCGCCAACCTTTGAGAGAATGGAGCCGGAAAATTTCAAGCTAGTTGTCGCCTCAATGCAAAAACTCATGCGGCTATATTGCCCTAGCTGGCGGCCTCCTGGATTGTGGTGTTGGACGTGTGTTGCGTATCGGCCCGATCGGGATTGAGATACACGGTATGGACGCGGTTCCAGCGGCGGGTCTGTCGGCTCCAGCGCCGGGGGGTTTGAGCCTTGGCTTGTTCGTACAACGCCTGGCGTTGAGCAAGCAGCGCTTGGTCCAAGCCGGCATGGCGTTGCGCCGGGGTCACGAAGCCGATGGCGCTGTGGCGGTGTTCGTGGTTGTAACCTGAAGGTCATAAATACCACTGCACGAGATCAGCCACCCAGTGCCGGGCGGACGTTAAGTCGGCAAACGGTTGCAACGGGTATGGCGGACGGTATTTCAAGGTTTTGAACAACGATTCCGAATAGGGGTTGTCGTTGCTGACCGCCGGTCTGCTAAAGGACGGCATGATGCCGAGCCGTTGCAGGGTGGCCAGCATCGTGGCGCCTTTCATTGGGCCGCCATTATCCGAATGCAGGACGACCTGTTGGGGCCGCAGGTCTTCGCGCTGATAGATGTCCCGTAACAGCTCGCTGGCCAATTGGCCGCTTTCTGCCTCGAACACCTGCCAACCCACGACCTGCCGACTGAAAATATCCAGGAACAGGTAGAGATAGTAGAACCGGCCTTTGACCGCCGCCGGCAGATAGGTGATATCCCCGCTATAGAGCTGATTCGGCGCGGTGGCCGTCAGCGCCTTGGGCTGGGTACGGGGCTGGCTGGGGCGCTCGCTACGGCGGTGCTTCAGTTGCCTTGCGGCTTTCAGAATGCGGTAGAAGGTCAATTCGGACGCCAGATAAATCCCTTGGTCGGCCAGGCGCGGGACAATCTGGCTGGGCGGCAGATCGGCAAACTCAGCCGAATTCGCGACGACCAAGAGGTGACTCCGCTCCGCATCGCTCAAGGCATGCGACGGCGTATAGTGCCGTTGCGGCCGGCGGTCTTCCGTCAATGTTTCCCCGGCCTGCCAACGTTGCAAGGTGCGCGGGCTCAGGCCCAGTACGGCACAGGCTTGGTCCTGGCGAGCACCGGCCGCCGTGGCTTCGGCGACTGAGTCGACCAGCTGCTGGCGCTGCGGAAGGGAGGTCATTCGACCTCGCCCTCCAACAGCGCCCGCACCTTTTCTTGTGCCCTGTGGGTATTTGCAGGATCAACAAGGCAGCGGCTTCGGCTAGTGCTTTCTCCTTACGCTGGAGTTCGCGTGCCAGACGCTGGTTCTCGGCCTTGAGGCTACGCAGATTCTGGCTTTCTTCGCGATCAGGACGCAACCTGGCTGAGGCGCAAAACTCGCTTTTCCACTGCGCCAGTTGATGGGTAAATACGCCACGCTCCCGGCACCAGGCATTCAGCGCCTCGCCGCTCAAACTATGGCTTTCCTGGAGGGCCAGCAAACGTTCTTCGGGCCGCCAATCTTGAGGCCGCTGGGCGGACTTGGCTGTGACAGGACGGTGATCGGTCGAGGAGGTGTGGCTCATCCAGGTTTTTAGGGTATGTATGCTCAGGTTTCATTCATCGGCAACCGTTTGAATGGATCGGTTGCCCCGGCTGTAGACTTTCGCCAACGCTTGGTCTTTGAATGCATCAGAATACTGCTTTTTGGAACGGCTCATGGTTCATCTCAAATTTCAAAAGGAATGGAAATTTGAGGCGACAACTATTCTGACTCAGGGGGGTATGTCCATCTCACTCAGCACCGACCCAGTATCGTTGGCAGGTGCTGGACCTGATGGTAATCGTCGACTGGCAGCTGGATCAGGCTGCCGGTCACGATGAGGTGCTGACACTTGCCAAAGTCTTGCTGCAGCAGGGTGCCGAGCGGGTTGCGGTGTACCCTCGTTGGGTGGATTTTAGCGAACAGGCCTTTGAGTACGATTCCCGCTTGCCGGTTGGTCAGCGTTGGGTTCAGGTGCGAGAACAAATTGTGATTTATCGCCGACGCGATAGGCCAGATAATGCGATTTCTATCTGAAACACTGGATCTTGATGATGCTCCGGAGGGCGTCGGTGCGACCTCTGTTGGTGGACAGGATCCGGACCGTTCAGCGCTCGAAAGAATCACCTTCGATACGCTGGACTTGCCCTGTTTTCTGGTGCGGGATGACTGGTTTGATCTCAATGGCAAACGCAAGCCGGGTGTCTGGTTTTGCTATCAATCTGCCGCCGCAGTCGGCAAACCGGTGACGCCGACGGCGATTCGCATTTGTTCGCCCCTATATGTCGCGGCGGTCACCCATACTGAAGACGGCCGCTATTTTGGGTAGGTTGCTGCGATTTCTCGATACCTTATGGCGCTGGCGGCAGTGGGCAATGCCGATGGAATTGTTGCGCGGTTCCGGTGAGGAACTGCGCGGCGAGTTGTTGGCGGCTGGCGTGGAAATTGAACGGCGTCATCGCGCCAAACTGGCGGATTATCTGCAATGGCAGGTACCGGACAAGTTGATCATAGCGGCCTTGCAAACGGGTTGGACGGCGGATGGCAAAACGTTTGTACTACCCGAACGCATTCTTGGCGATCAGGACGTGTATTTACAGAGTGATGCCATTCATCAAGCGGCATCCTTGCGATGTGGCGGCGAATTTCCCCAATGGCAGCAATTAGCTGCTTTGTGTATCGGTAATTCGGTATTGATGGTGTCTATTTGCGTGGCACTGGCCGGCCCTTTGTTGAATAAAACGCATCAGGAGTCTGGCGGTGTCCATTGGATAGGCGATACCAGTACCGGTAAGACCACCGCCTTGGTGCTGGCCGCGTCGGTATGGGGTGGCGAGGATTTCAAGCGCAGTTGGCGGGCGACATCCAACGGTATGGAAAGCGTGGCGGTAATGCTATCCGATACCTGTTTGTGTCTGGATGAAATCAACGAGGCCGCCCCGCAAGACATCGGTGCGATTGTCTATTGCCTTGGCAACGGTACCGGTAAGACAAGAGCCAATAAAATCGGTGCGGCGCGCCAGGTGCAGCGTTGGCGATTATCAATTTTGTCGACCGGTGAGCGTTCCATTTCCGCGGCCATGCAGGAAAACGGCAAACAAGCCAAGGCCGGGCATTTGATGCGCTTATTGAATATTCCGGTAGCCCGTCGCTTTGGCGTATTCGATGAACTGTATCAATTCGGCGATGGGCGAACATTGTCCGATCATTTCAGAACACAGTGCGCCAGGCACATTGGGCATGCGGGCGTGCGATTTGTGGAATACCTGCTTCAGCAGGGCGACGCGGATTTTGTCAGCGTATTGTTGCAACTGGAAACCCAATTCCTCTGCCCGGATAATCAAACGGCGCGCGCCGCTTCGAAATTTGCCTTGTACGCCATGGCCGGCGAGTTGGGGATCGAAGCCGGAATTTTGCCTTGGCCGTTAGGTTCAGCTTTGGCCGCTTGCCAAGCGATGTATCAGCAATGGATGCTCGCAAGAGGCAGTGGTCTGACCGAACATCGGCAAATCCTGCAGAACGTCACTGACTTCCTGTTGAAACATGGCGACAGCAAATTCACCGACAAAATGAATCCGCAGGAAAAGCCGCGTGCTGATCGATCAGGCTGGTATGTGGATAGGGCCGGTGAGCGAATTTATCTGTTTACCAGTGCGACACTGCGCGAAGCGGGTGGCAATTTCGATTTTAATCGGGTGCTGGACGCGCTGGAGACGGCACAGTGGATCGTCGAACATGACCAAGGCAAGCGGTCGAAAAAAACCGCCATCAGCGGTGTCGGCAAATTAAATCTGTATTGGTTACAGCCCTTGTATGATGAATTTTAACAACCGATAGCGCAGAAAACCCGATTAAGCTGTGATTGTTCATTGGGAGGCCGTCCCACCCTGAGGACTGGTAGTTTACCAGAGCCTGTTGTGTAGATTGGCCCCCGCCCTATTCACCCATACCGTGGAGTATCCGAGGCTTAGAGCCTGCATACACAAGGAAGGTAGGTGCATGCGCAGGGTCGGGAACCGATGAATAGTGTACTTCCCTTTAAACTGTATTTAAAAATGATGATGACGAACCGCCCGCTCAATACCCCCGCTGAATCTAGCCATCGCCTGCAAAGGCCGGTTCTACTATCTCTACCTGTTCCTGGATATTTTCAGTCGGCAGGTCGTGGGTTGGCAGGTGTTCGAGGCAGAAAGCGGCCAATTGGCCAGCGAGCTGTTACGGGACATCTATCAGCGCGAAGACCTGCGGTCCCAACAGGTCGTCCTGCATTCGGATAATGGCGGCCCAATGAAAGGCGCCACGATGCTGGCCACCCTGCAACGGCTCGGCATCATGCCGTCCTTTAGCAGACCAGCGGTCAGCAACGACCACCCCTATTCGGAATCGTTGTTCAAAACCTTGAAATACCGTCCGCCATACCCGTTGCAACCGTTTGCCGACTTAACGTCCGCCCGGCACTGGGTGGCTGATCTCGTGCAGTGGTATTTATGACCTTCAGGTTACAACCACGAACACCGTCATAGCGCCATTGGCTTCGTGACCCCGGTCCAACGCCATGCCGGCTTGGACCAGGAGCTGCTTGCTCAACGCCAGGCGTTGTACGAACAAGCCAAGGCTCAAAACCCCCGGCGCTGGAGCCGACAGACCCGCCGCTGGAACCGCGTCCATACCGTGTATCTCAATCCTGACCAGGCCGATACGCAAAACTCTGCCAATACCACAAACCAGGAGGCTGCCAGCTACGACAAAATAACCGCATGAATTTTTTACATTGAGGCGACAACTAGCTTGAAATTTTCCGGGAAACACATCGTGTTCGAGACGGGTGAGCAAGCGTCTGCCGTGATCTTCCGTCCATTTAGCCTTGAACTTTTCGTGCCACTCGCGGGCGACATATTCGAAGCTATCGATGATCGGCAGACCGGACTCTAGCCGCTTTTCGTTTTCCGCTGCCAGTTGTCGGGCGACCTTGACTTCCTTACGCTTATCGCTGGGATCCAGGCCATTGGCTACCGAGACCCTGGCGTCTTCGGCCTTGCGTCTGGCATCGACCAGACCAGTGGTGGGGTAAACGCCCAGCGAGAGTGTTTTGCGCTTGCCGTCAATGCTGTAATCAAATCGCCACCACATGGCACCATTGGGCTTGATTAGTAAATAGAGACCACTACCGTCATTCAAGCGTCGGTCCTTGGCGGCAGATTTGGCGTTGCGAAGTGTGGCGTCGGTAAGTATATGTTTTGCCATGCAGAACTCCTCGATTTACAGTAACTGCAGTAACTTTTTTCGTAAACTGGAAGTTACTGTAAAACTTACTGCATAAATTCCGGGGAGTCGCTATTTTTGCCGAAAGATTTTTTCGAGCTTCCCAGCAGGAAAAAATCGGCAAAAATCACGCGACCGCTTATGCCTTCGGCGCCCCGATTCGTCCGCGTCACCTCGTTTCGACCCAACAAGGGGTCGAAACATCGGCTCTCGCATGACTTGACGCCGTGTCGCGATGCCTTGCAGGTTTTCTCCGCTTCGCTGCGAAAACCCGCCCGGCGCTACAGCTATCGGGGACTAAAAATCTTCACTCCGCTGGCGCTCCGTTTCCAAGATTTTCAGCGGTCGAGTGTTACTGGATTTTGACGCACTTCATTGGACAATAAAAAACCCGCGAAGCCAGTAAACTTGCGGGTTTTTGGATTGGGTTGCACCCTATTGGATGCATAATTGGTGCCTCAGACCGGAATCGAACCGGTACGACCTTTCGGTCGCGAGATTTTAAGTCTCGTGCGTCTACCTATTTCGCCACCGAGGCCTTCTTAGTGATGAACTGCGAAGGCCGCGAATTCTATAGTACTGATTAAATTTGTCAATTGAAAAATGGCAAATGATTGTCTGCTTAGCCGATGGCCGCGGAATCACAATCCGTCGGGTGTCAAACTGCTTGTTTAATCCTAACCAAAGCGTTTTCCAGATTGGTCATGCTGGTGGCGATGGATATTCTGATATGGCCCGGACAACCAAATGCCGAACCGGGTACCAAGGCCACGCCAGCTTTTTCGATTAAATATTCGGCAAACTCCAGGTCGTCGTTGATGCCATCCAGTCGACTCAACAGTTTTTCCACATTCGGGAAAACGTAGAACGTGCCGTCTGTAGGCAAGCATTCAATGCCATCGATGCTGTTCAGTTCGGCAACGACATAATCGTGGCGTTTTTTAAATTCCACCATCATCGTGTCGATGCAACCTTGATCGCCGTTCAGCGCTTCTTCCGCAGCCACTTGGGAAATCGATGTGGGGTTAGAAGTGCTTTGCGATTGGATGATGCACATAGCATCGATCAACGGTGCCGGGCCGGCAGCATAGCCGATCCGCCAACCGGTCATGGAATAGGCTTTGGATACACCGTTTAAGACGATGGTGCGGTCATAAAAGCCGGGGTGGGCGTTGAGGATGTTGACGAACTCGCCTTTGTTCCAGAGGATTAATTCGTACATGTCGTCGGTTGCGATCAACACGTCAGGAAAATCCAATAAAACGTCGCCCAGTGTTTTTAATTCTTCCAGGCTATACGCAGCGCCCGTTGGGTTGGACGGACTGTTAATGACCAATAAGCGGGTTTTTGGGGTAATCGCGGCGCGCAATTGTGCCGGGGTGATCTTAAAGTTTTGCGTTTGTCCGGCTTCTAAAATCACCGGGACGCCGTCGGCCAGCAGGACCATATCCGGATAGGATACCCAGTAAGGGGCAGGGATGATGACTTCGTCGCCGGGATTAAGCAGCGCTTGCGCCAGGTTGAAAAAGCTTTGTTTGCCGCCGCAGGACACCAGGATTTGATTGGGCTGATAATCCAAACCGTTATCGCGCTTGAATTTGGCAATGATGGCTTTTTTCAAGCCGGCCGTACCGTCCACGGCGGTGTATTTGGTAAACCCGGAGTTGATGGCTTTAATCGCGGCGGCTTTAATATGCTCCGGCGTATCGAAATCCGGCTCGCCGGCACCCAGACCGATAATATCTTTGCCGGCCGCACGCATCGCGGCAGCACGGGCGGTAATAGCCAGGGTAGGGGAGGGTTTGACCGCTTTTACGCGGTTAGACAGGTTAATGCTCATGATGCCTCGGTCGAAATTAACTCAAATGGTCGCTATTATACGGCATAACGCTAAAATCGCCTTATTCCTGAAACGATCTGCTGGTTATTAAATAGGGGAAAAACATCAATTCGAAAATTTTAAGCGTCGATCTTCCGCATAGGCTGCTAACTCGTTCAGTATCCCTTGATTTGCATTTGGCTCGTCCCGCAGTAGCTTAATTTTCGCGGTGAATTGCTCCAGCGTTAGCCCGCCAGTCGTCAGTGTGCCATTTAGTTTGTCGCGACAATATTGCTGCCAGAGTTGGCCGTCTTCCCTGGATAGGGTATGCGGATAATTCCGGGCACGGTAGCGAAACAGCATTTCCTGCAAACGGACATCATCGAAATCGGCAACAAGCTCGGATAGTTTCTCTGGCTTGGTTTGCCTAATCCGCGTCATGATGGCTTTATCGCTGTTGCTGAAAAATCCGCCGCTGTAAATCATCAAATCAGGATCGTTAGGTGAGTCTTGATATTGCCGGGTAAAGACTTGCGACAGCTTTTCCGCTAAAGACGGCGCAGTCTGAATCTGCTGCAAATTTGCTTCGCATCTGCCTAAATCCAGTTGCAGCCGTTCAGCATCGGCCGGGCGTATCACTGACAAAGGCGCCAATACGGGGGCTTTGTTGATATGTACGGTTTTTAAGGGGATTCTGGCAATGCCTTCCGGCAGTGATTCGGTGGCAACAAACAGCCGTTGCTGAATTTCTTCCGCGCTTAACTCAAGTAAAGGCGCCGGATCGACGGAAAGATCGTAAACGATAACTTCGTTGTTATTGCTTGGATGCTGCGCTAACGGCAGAATCACGGCCAGGCTATTATTCCGAGCCGAAAAACGGCCGGATACATGAATTAAGGGCTTAAAGCTACCCAGTTGTAATAGGTTTAGCGCAGTGTTTTTATAACGATTGTTCAATAAATAATTGAATAGTTTTGGCTGCCGCTCCCTGATTAATTTAGCCATTGCGATGGTTGCATACACATCCGATAACGCATCATGGGCAGCTTCATGGGCGATACCGTTGACCTTGGTGAGTTCTTCCAATTTAAAGCTGGCGAGACCGTCGGCATTAACCGGCCACTCGATGCCTTCAGGCCTCAAGGCTTTGGCGGCGCGCACCACATCGATAATATCCCAGCGCGAGTTGCCGTTTTGCCATTCGCGCGCATAGGGATCGTAAAAATTACGGTAAAGCAGGTTGCGGGTGACTTCATCGTCGAAACGGATGCTGTTGTAACCGACGCCGCAGGTACCGGGTTCGGCGAGTTGCTGATTGATAATGGCGGCAAACTCCGCTTCGCAAACGCCTCTTGCGGCGGCCAATTGCGGGGTGATACCGGTAATCAGGCAGGCTTCGGGGTGTGGCAAGTAATCGTCGGCGGGCTGGCAGTAGGCCATGACGGGCTCGCCGATGATGTTGAAATCCACGTCGGTGCGGATGCCGGCAAATTGACTGGGCCGGTCGCGTTGCGGATCGATGCCGAAGGTTTCGTAATCGTGCCAAAAAAAAGTTGCTGTAGTCATTAAATACGCGCGGGTAGGGGGCAGAGTCGGGAAAATTTCCGCAAACATGCTTTTGCGAATACTTGCGGACAGATTTTATTTTATAATCGCCCGCTCCATTTTATGTGTCCATCATAGGAAAGTGTTATGAAAAAAACCTCGTTGCTCGTTTCAACCGTTTTATTTTTGTTTGCCGGTTTTGCCCATGCTCATGGTCCGGTCAGAGCAAAAATGACAGCCACCATCACTGTTGATGCCCCAGCGGCCAAAGTGTGGGATTTGATCAAGAACTACGATGATATGTCTTGGCACCCAGGCATTAAAAGCGTGAAAGGCGACGGCACCAATAATAAAGGCGCTATCCGCGTGTTGACTTTGGCGAACGGTACCATCACTGAAGAATTAAAAGCCTATGATGCCGCTAAATTCTCTTACAAATACAAAATCACCGATATGAGCTCAACCGGCACCATTAAACACGCCGGTCAAGACGAGCCGCTGCCAGTATTGCCAGTGGGTAACTATGCGGCAGAATTGTCCGTGAACGATAAGGGCGGAAAAGCCGAAATCGAGTGGGTGGCCACTTACTACCGTGCCTATGTTAACAACAACCCACCAGCCGAGTTGAACGAAGAAACTGCCGATAAAGCGGTTAGCAATGTTTTGAAAACCGGTCTGGAAGCGATTGCTAAAAAAGTAGGCTCAGGTTCCGCCGCGGTTGAGATCGACATTAAACGCTAGGCTGTTGTTATCAGGTTCTCGGTAATTCGCGCCGAGAACCCTCGCTCCCCATTCCTGTTATTCTCACCATGCGCATCAGATATTCGTTGTTGGCTTTTTCATTGTTGGGTGCATTCGCATCTGGCGTTAGCGCTGATTCGCGCGCTTTTATTACCAATCAGTTGGATAATTCGGTATCGGTTATCGATACCAAAAGCCAACAGGTCATTGAAACGATCAAAGTGGAAGGTAAGCCGGCTGGCGTTGCGCTGAATCAACCGAAGAAACAGGTATATATCAGCACCCCGGAAGGTGGCGGTTTTGCGGTTTTGGATAGCGAAAAACTCACTAAATTGACCAAGGTTAAGGTCGGTGGTGCTTCCCTGGGAATCACCGCGGACAGAAAGGGCGAGCAGGTTTTTGTCGCTGATTGGTATGAAAATTCGGTGACGGTTTTCGATACCAAAAACTTCGCGAAAATTAAGACGATTACGGTCGGCAAGTCGCCGTCCGGCATGACCGTTAGTCCGGACAATCGCTGGCTATATGTTGCCAATCGAATCGACGATTCGATTTCGCAAATCGATTTAAACAAGCTGACTATCCGCAATACCACCAAAGTCGGCGCGCATCCGTTTGGCATAGTGGTGGACAGTCAGGGTAAGCGTTTGTACTCCGCTAACGTGGAAAGCGACAATGTGACCGTTTTGGACGCCCGCAGTCTAAAGCGTTTGGCTACCATCAAGGTTGGCGCCAGGCCGTATGCGGTTGCACTGGCTTTGAACGACAGTCTGCTGTTTGTTACTAATCAGGACGATAGCACCGTATCGGTCGTTGATACCACCACATTTAAGCAAATTGAAGTAGTCGCAGTGGGCGACAAGCCGGAAGGCATCAGCACGCATCCGGACGACCAAAACGTCTATGTTGCCAACTGGTTTGACAATAATGTGTCTGTCATCGACGCTAAAACCCTGAAAGTGGTAAACACGATTAAAACGGGGGAGGGCTGCCGCGCTTTTGGCGAGTTCATTACGCGCTAGGCGATTCGGCATTTTGATGGCCGCGCTTGTATGATAGAC
The DNA here is from genome assembly GCF_014850975.1 of Methylomonas fluvii. GTDB lineage: Bacteria > Pseudomonadota > Gammaproteobacteria > Methylococcales > Methylomonadaceae > Methylomonas > Methylomonas fluvii. The sequence goes on from NZ_JACXST010000003.1 coordinate 500,066, forward strand.
TGCGCGCCGTTGCTAACCTCATTGAGAAATATATGGCTGAAACCGTTGAAGATTTAACCATTAGTTACGAAGACGGCGGCGTTGAAACTGTCAAAGAACTGGACAAAAAAATCCTGAGCAAGGGCGCTTGGGCTACGGTCATTTACCGTTATCAGGATTGGGAACCGGCTAAAAATCAATATAGCCGGGATAGATTTAGCATTCGCCGCTATCAAAAACGCAACGGCGAATATCAGCAAAAATCCAAATTCAATATTTCCAGCGAAAAACAAGCGCAAGAGTTAATCGACGCGCTACAAGGTTGGTTGGCGGAAGGCCAATAAACCAATTCAGTTTAGCGAGGCGTTTAATAAGCCTCGCTACGCTAATCCACCCATTCATAGATCTCTGTCAAAGTCGGATCGCATTTGCAGCAACTGGTGCCGCAGGAAGCACCGACAGGACTCAGTCGCACCTTGCCTTTGTTGATCCACTTGCCGAGCATGCCGCGCAAGGCATCGGCATCCATATGAAAATGCAAAACAAGATCGCTCAAGGTCACCCGACGTTTTTCCTGCAAATAGCTGCGTAAGTCGGACAATATCATTGCGGGACTCCACTGGTTTGGCGCACGCCGTAAAATCGCAACAGGAATAGCACTCCAGCAAAGATAAGCGTTAGTGCCAGTATCCAACCGATGGCTGAATGGGGGTGCTGGGCATAAGTCATGCCTTGGTAGAAGAGGGTGGCGGTCAAGTAAGCCACAAAAGTAGTCCAGCACACCACGAATAAAGCCCAACTGCCGTTGGTTTCTTTATAGATTGCCGCTGTGGCGGCTACGCAGGGTGCATAAAGCAAGATGAATAACAAATAGGCAAACGCACCGATTTGGCCGTCGAAATGCGCTTGCATGACCCCGAATGTATCGAGTTTGACTTGTTGCTGTTCCGCTGCCGTAGCCTGATCGGATACATTCGCTATGCCTAATCCCAACGGATCCAGAAGTTTGTCGGCGATTGCCATTAGGTTGTCCGGTACCGTTTGACAAGCCTTTAACAAGGCTTGCTGTAAATCAAAGCTTTTTTCTTCTTCGTCATGATCGGAAACAGCCATTTGGCTGTACAACGCATCCAAAGTGCCGACTACGGCCTCTTTAGCTAACACGCCGGTAAAAATGCCGACAGTTGCGGGCCAGTTATCGTGGGCGATGCCCATAGGCTGGAATACCGGTGTCAATGTACGGCCGATTTCGCTTAGTACCGATTTATCGCTATTTTCTTGGCCGAAACTGCCGTCCGTACCCAAAGAATTCAATACATTCAACACCAGCACCATGGGCACGATGACTTTGCCGGCGTTGAAGATAAAGGTTTTTAAGCGCTCCCAGGTTTTGGTGTAGACGCCTTGCAAAGTGGGCAAATGATAAGCGGGGAGTTCCATCAAAAAAGGTGTAGGGTTGCCGCGCAGCAGGGTGTGGCGCATGATTAAACCCGTCAACACCGCCACTACAATCCCGAATAAATACAAACCAAACACCAGATTCTGGCCGCCGACAGGGAAGAAAGCTGCGGCAAACAAGGCGTAAACGGGTAGGCGAGCACCGCAGGACATAAACGGATTCATCAGGTTGGTCAATACCCGGTCGCGCTGATTGTCCAGCGTCCGGGTAGCGATAATCGCGGGCACATTGCAGCCGAAACCGACGATCATCGGCACAAAAGACTTGCCGGGGAGGCCGATGATGCACATGAACCGGTCCATTACAAATGCAGCTCTGGACATGTAGCCGGAATCTTCCAGCATCGATAAAAATATGAATAAAAAGCCGACGATGGGAATAAAGGTAGACACCACTTGAATACCGCCGCCGATGCCGCTGCTGATCAACACCACCAGCCAGGCCGGCCAATTCATGCCGGTTAACAGTTCGCTTAAACCGTCCACCAGCAACGCGCCGACCGCTTTGTCGAAAAAGTCGACGAAAGCACTGCCGATGTTGATGGTAAACATGAACATGGCATACATCACCAACAAGAAAATCGGAATACCCAAAAATCGATTTAAAACCACACTGTCAATCTTATCGGTGGTGCTGCGGGAGACCTCGTTGAGCTTGCAGACACTGGCTTGCACGAGTTGGTTAACCAAACCATAGCGGGCGTCGGCGGCGAGTATATCGATTTCGTCTTGGGTTTGCGCTTCGATGTCCGCACGCAATTGCTCGGCAGCTTTTTGCAGTTCAGGGCCGGCAAGCTGCTTTGCCAAAGTGTCGTTTTCAAGCAAGCGTAAGGCAAGCCAGCGGCGGTCACAAACTGAATCGACAGATTGCCGCGCCAATTGAGGCTGTAATTGACTGACAGCTTGTTCTATAGCTGGATGGTAATTGACTTGTAATGCGGGAATGGGCTTGCTGAGGCAGGCTTTATTGATCACATCGCGCAATTCCTTAATACCGGCACCCGTTGCCGCGGTGACCGGCACAACCGGGCAAGCCATTTGCTTGGCAAGCAGTTCAATATCGATTTTGATGCCGCGTTTCTTTACCGCATCCATCATGTTCAGGACCAAAATCATCGGCACCCGCATTTCTATCAGCTGCGAGGTCAGGTAAAGATTTCGTTCTATATTGGAAGCATCGACAATATTGATGATTAAATCGGCTTGGCGGGAAGCGACGTAATCGCGCGCGACTTTTTCGTCCAGGGAGACACTGTCGTCATCGGCTTCTAGGGAATAAGTGCCGGGTAGATCGACCAGACTTATCTGTTTGCCTTGGTGCGCGTATTCGCCGGTTTTTTGTTCAACAGTCACGCCAGGCCAATTGCCGACGTGTTGTTTGGAGCCGGTCAGGGCATTGAACAGTGTGGTTTTTCCGCAATTTGGGTTACCAACCACGCCAACAGTAAAATCCATACTCATACTTTTTCTATAAGTAAGACCGAGGCTTCGTTTTTACGCAGCGACAATGAAAAACCGCGAATTTTGATTTCAACCGGATCGCCCATCGGTGCAAATCGCGTAATAGTAAATTCGGTGCCTGGCGTTAAACCCATGGCCAACAACTTCTTGCGATAGACGCCACCCGATTGATCGAATCCAACTATACGGCCTGTATCGCCAGTCGCCAGCGTTTTAAGATATGTCGACATGCAAGCTAATTAATAATTGTTCTCATTAAGTTGCAATATAGCACATCATCCTAAAGGGATGACAGCATTACTTTACGGAATAGTTATAGCTAATAATAAATTCGCATAATGTATATTATCGACCGTTTGCACCCTGTAAAAATCGCCACCATTCAACGATAACCCAGCCACTAGCACCCACCCAGCGGCAACGCTTAAACGCTTTGCTAGCGCACTCCACGCGCCTTTTGTCTCTCCTTCGCTTCTTGCCATTGCCGCTGCTAATAGCAACTCTCCACGGTCAACGCCTAACAGGTCTGCCATTTTTATGGCAGTTTCGTCTGATATTTGACCTCTTCTTCTTCCTGACGAAATCGTTACCTTGTTAATTCCAAGGTTTTTTGCGGCCGCATAGTCACTTCCGCACTTATCTTTTAATTCGTCGAAATACTCATTTATCGTTTTCATTTCTATTTTCCGAATATTAGTTTTATCAAAACTATTGTTATTGCCACTATCACGGCGTTGCCCGCAAGCCTTCCAATCCACCAAGCAATTGTTTTTTTAGGCTCTTGTTTTTTAAGCATTTCCGGGTTCCATATTTGCCCCGTAACTTTTTGTTTTTTTTCGCCTTTCTCTCCAATCGCCTTTTGATACCAGTCTCTATCTTGTAGTCCCATTTCTTACCCCTTGGTTTGCATGTTGCAAACTTTATGCTTGACAACCCTTCGTTTCAATAGATAGCATTTTGCACACCGTATGCATTGCGCATACCATCACAAAACATAGAGGCGAAGGCTATGAACTTAAAACTGCATTCCAGATTTTCCAGATTTTCACAACGTCACCCGCGCATGTTTCGCGTTTTACGCCGTGAACTTCACTCTGTTTCCCGTGTACAGCTCCCCATCCGCGTCATCTGGGGCTTCGCTTTATACCTCCCAAACTCGGCGCACCTTCGCCGCCGCGCTGCTGCCGTGAAACCAGAGCAGTTCGGCCCCCAATATCCGTTTGTAGTCGGTGCCTAACATGCGCCGCCCAACGATTCAGGAACTAGCCGCCGCGACTATCGCCGCCGCTGAAAAATCGCGCCGTATGGCTTTGGGCATTTGGTCGCCCAACATCATCGAAGAGCGTTTGGAAGGTTGCCTGGAAATGGCAGCTCACCAAGACGGTGCAGAAAACCAAGTGCGAAAGTCTAGTGACACTCGCACTTTACCGCGGAACTCCGCGGTAAATATTCAAATCGGGATGGCTTAATCATGTTTTTCGATTGGCTGTCCTGCTATCAAGATTTCGACTTTGATCTACCTATCATCGCGAACGATGGTTATATCTATATCGATTTTGTTACAGGTGACACTAAACAAGCTAGGCAAAATCGGATTAATCACGAGGGCAGTTTCTCAACCTCGATACAGGTCCAGGTTAAAGGCCGTCGAATTTACGTATCAGGCAACCCCAGCCGATTCAACCGCCTAGATAACGTGTTTGGCTTTTCAACGATTGAACAGTGCGTGGCCGTTTATAACGGCATCTTGGAAGGCTTCGGCCTTCCTCTTTTTACACCTTGCACCTTTCAAGGCTTTAGAGAAACCGTTACATGTGACGGAAAACAAAGATTGGTTCCTTGGGCTAATGGCCTGGTTATCACTGAGCTTCATTGCACCACGAACATATCAGTAGGGAAGGGCTGCACTGATGCTTACCTCAAAGCAATTGCCATGTTGCCTTATAGAAACTCGGTTCCCCGTCTGCATACCAACGGCAAAACAACCGACTGGTTAAGCAAACAAGGCAACGCTCGCGACTTATATGCGAAGGTTTACGAGAAAGCCAACGAACTCAGCCTTAAAACTCTGCCCCTTTTTAAAAAACGCTACGGCGAACGCTCCGACGAATTTCAATACATGCAATCCCTTGTCAATTACTGCGAAGAGGTCGGCATGGTGAGATTCGAGCAAAAATTTCGGGGGTCATTCCTCCGTAAAAACAACCTCCATTTTTGGGGGCTATCCGACTTTGAGACCCTGCAACGGTTACACGAAGATTTCTTGAACATAGATGAAAAATTAAAGGTGTCGGCCATGAACTTACAAACACTTACCGAAACGCTTCTGAGTGAAGGCATATGCAAAAGCACTCAATCTGCAAACTCAACCGCTCTTTATGCCATCAACTGGATGAACGGCCAAAAGTACAGCGCAGACAATCGCCAAGCCCAAATGCACCGCGCCCGGCTTCGTAAGATCGGCATCGACATTCTAAAGCCTTGCAACCTAACAGTATTCAGCCCGGTGATAGTTAAGGAAGTCATCGAGATTGAGAAAAGATCAGTAACGCCGCCGTCGTTTTACAGGCATCCAAACCATTTGCGGCTTGCCGCTTGATCTAAACCCCGTTGAGGAAAAAACCATGTACATCGTTATCGAAAATGAAGAGATCGTAAAAGACCAGATCACAAGCCGCAAAAATGGCGTTGTGTACTTCACCGCTGAGCAAAATGCCCTGATGTTTACTGAGGGTAGCCAATATCCGCACCATTTCAAAATCCGCTTGGCTTTTGATGATGTGCAAGCCAAGCGCGACCAAGTAGGCCCGATAGCCAAAGGCAAATACACCTTGGCCGATTCTGCCTACTCAATCAGCCGTTTCGGCGAAATATCGTTACAAGTTACGGCAAAGAACCTCAAGCCGGTTTCACCATCCGCGTCTGTCGCCATCCCCAGCCGGACTGCGGCGTAATGGCTGAAACGCTTAAAGGCTGGGTAAACCTGCCTACCTCCGGCGTTATCGGCGATGCCAGCCTGGAATACATCCTTGCGGTTGGGATCGTCGTCATAGTGTTCGCACTAGGTTTCCAAGCAGGTCAGCAAAGATGAGCTCGGGTGCTTGGTTTGCTGGCTTCTTGGTCCTGGTGTGGCTTTTCGGATATGCCATTGGGCATGTCTTTTTAAACCTTCGGCGTTTTGTCGATAAATGTAAATAGGTGACTTATGTCTAAAAAAATTGCAATTGCAACAACTGGTGCGGCTACTGCCGTTGCTTCCGTTTCTCAAGCCGCTGCTTTGGCTGCGACTGACTTCGGTTCTATTCAAGCTGACGTTATCGGCACTATTGGCGTAGCCGCTGCTATCGGTGTCGCCATCATGGTCGTCGGTCTTGGCTGGGATGTTGGTCTGGGCTTGGTTCGCAAATACGTTAAACGCGGCACGAAATAATCCACCCTGAAAGGTGCGGCGGGCGCAGCCCGTCGCGCCTTTATCTCTCATTACTTCCCGGCGTAACGTCATGCAAAAAAAGTCTATTTTTTACACCTTCGCCGCAATCGTCCTCATGCTTGCTTACCACGAACCGCGCGCGGTGACGATGGGAGCTAGTAATCCCACATTTACCCGGCTTTTGTATAAAGGGCATCCGTCAATGCCTACCACCCCGAATACATCCATTGTTAATTCCGCTCTAAGTGCAGGCGCTACATATACGCTTAGTGCTGCCTCTAGTTTCAAGGGTGCTTTTACGCCGGTTAATGTCGGTATGACGCTTGGTACAACCCTTATAGCCTATGGCATGATGACTGCCTTAAATGAACTACGGGTTCAGGCTGGCGTCAACGTGCCTCAATACACGCCTCCTGAATCATCTGTTTCACCTACTGGCACACCTACCTACCAAGATAGCTACAACTGGTCGTCTAGTAATATTTGCGGTAATCGTGGTGCTTACACGACAGCAACAGGGACGACTGCTGCTGTTTGTTCTGAGATCAACACAAAAATAGCCTGGTGTTACTCTGTAAATGGTTGGGGTTCTTATACGGGTACTTTAACAGCTACTTCACAGGGTCAATGTGGTGGCTCAGGCTCTTACACCTTAAATTATAAAGGAACTGCGCCTTCTGCTGCTTGCCCTGCCGGTTACAATTTTGTTTCTGGTTCTTGTGTTTTACAGACTGTTGATTCCGTGCCTTATCCGTCAGACGGAAAGCCTTCATGGAACATTAAATTCGGCGGTGATGGTAATCCTGTGTTTGTGCCTGATCCGCGCGATCCGGATGTTGCTACCGATCCCCCGGTTCTTGAGCAAGTGGGCCAGGACCAATACGGCAATCCCGTTTCAGAACGCGTTACGCCTAACAAAAATGGCGGTATTACGATTCGCCGCGAAACCCAGTCAGAACACCCGACAACACATCAGCCGATTGTACAAGCCGATACCATTGCTACGGATTCATTCGGTACGGTTGTTCAATCAACGTCTACTGTGTATGACAATTCGCAGGTGACGAACGTTTCCAATAACATCGATACTTCGATGCTGGCTCAAGAGGCTACATTGCAGCAAATCAACGACAAGCTTGGTGAAGCTACTGAGCCTGATCTAACTAACATCGATCAACCCGTTACAGATGCCAGAGCCGCTTTCGTTGCTGGCATTTCCGGCTCACAAACCACGCTGGACAGCAACCCGGCGGCTAGCGTTAGCCCGGTTGCCTATTGGACCTATGCTAGCGGTTCATGCTATCCCCTTGAATGGGACGCTGGCCGTTTCGGCAAAGTCTCGCTGTCCAATTTCTGCTCGATTTACGATACCTATATCAAGCCCCTTGAAATATGGGTGCTTGGTGTTTTTGGAATGCTTCACGCCTGGCAAATCTGGCGCACAACTGTGAGTGTTATCTAATGCCTATTCTCGGTTTGTTATTCGGTTTTATCGGTTCAATCCTTACTCGCGTATTCGCGTTCATTGCCACGAAATATGGTTTTCAGGCCGCTATCACGGCGGCATTTATTACCGTTTGGATCGCGCTTATAGCTTCTTTCACAGCAGCGGCTAGCACCTGTCTCAGCGTGTCTGGCACTTGCGGCGGAATTGCTGTTAATTGGTCCATTCTCCCGGATCTCATAAAGTTTGGCCTAGGCCTGGTCCCGGTCGAAGCCATCACTATTATTGCCTGCTTGGTTTCCCTTTACGCCGCTGGCTGGTGTGCCCAGGTTTTGGGCAATTTGTTACGGCTCAAATCCGCGATGGGTGCGCCTGGCCTTGCCGATTCTCGGTATTGGATTGGCGGCAATCATTAAACGTAACGGGTAACGAAAATGGATATAACAGACTATTCAGCCGGCAACTTGTTCATTACGGGCGAACTCGGCTCCGGTAAAACCATGTATGCCGTGAAACTGATTCGGGAATACCTCGCTGCTGGTCGTCCAGTGGCAACTAATCTGGATTTGTTCTTGGAAAACATGATGCCTGAAAAGAGTAGGGCGGTTGTCACCCGGATGCCTGATAAGCCTGTCCGCGCTCATTTTGACCAGCTCGGCGATGCTTATCCTGTCTTTGAAGGCTACGACGAACAAAAGTTTGGCCTGATCGTTCTTGATGAGTGCTTGACCTGGCTTAACTCTCGATCTTGGCAAGACAAAGAAAGGGCGGGCGTGTTGGATTGGTTCCTTCATGCCAGAAAGCATGGTTGGAACGTGGCATTCCTGATGCAGTCAGCTGATTATTGCGACCCGCAGCTTCGCGAAACGCTTCTCACGTACCATGTTAGCTGCCGCAAAATGGGTAAGTATCGCGTTCCGTTCGTCGGCAAGGCGTTTGGCTTGCGGATGCCAAAGGGAACACTCGCCACCGTTACCGCTGGTTATGGTACTAACTCAATTAGTCATGACCGCGAACTGTATCGTGGCTCTGACCTGTACGCCGCTTATCATACCGGCCAGGTGTTCCAATCCGGCATGGAACTCATCGACGGCAATTTCTACGACATGCGCTCACCTTACACCATGCTTTCGGCCTGGCACGTGAAAGGCCGCTACGCTGAACCAGAACAGCAGCCAGACAAAAAGCCGTTACAAGTAACGCTTATTGATATTGGCAACTGGCTAAGCTGGGAAGTTTTCCGGCCTCTGGCTTTTCTGCTGCTTGCGCCTTTCTTTCCCCGTGAAGTCCTCGAGGCCATTCACACCACTCGCCGCAAGTTTCGCGAATCGGAACAAGAAAGGGCGGCTTTAGCCGCCGAATTAGTCGCGAAGCGACCTAAACAAGCCTTTGAAATCCTTCACATAAAATCGTAACAAGTAACGAAAAAAACTTGACTTATTTAACGTAACAAGTGACAATAAAGCAACTTTTGAAAAGGGGGCTTTATGAAAGACCAAACCGATACCCAAACCACCGAACTTTTCCCCGTAGCCGAACCAAAACGCCGTGGCCGTCCGGCCACCGGCAAAGCCAAAACCGCCGCCCAACGCCAAGCCGACTACCGAAACCGTAAAACGTGGCGGGGTGGTACTGACAACTGCGGCCATCACCACTTAGACACCTGGATAGAATCTTCGGCTATGTTCGCCTTAGACCGCTTGGCGGCTTTGGATGGCATCAAGCGCGGTGAGGTGCTGAAAAAGCTTTTGCTGCAAGCCGACGATAAAATCCAGGCCGCTCTTGGTATAGGTTCTGACGACTGGCAACGTTATTGGGACAAAACCCTTCAAAAACACGGCGCGGAGTAGGGCGCCCCACCATGCCCAATCACCGGCCATGCTTCCGCGTCTATCCGCCCCGAAGGGAAAGCGGATAGACACCACCTGCCACTGTCCCGCCCACAATCCACCCACCCAACCAGACCGAGGCTTTGCTCCACCGGACGGGCTTTGACGTTCCGCTTGATAGCGTTGTTGCACCGGTCCTGCTGTTGACCGGCAGAAGCGCCGCCGCTAACTTACCCACGCAGCGGGAGACCCCAGCCGGCGCGAAGCACCGCGCTAGCAGCGCGGGTGAAGAACTAAACCCTGATCGTAGACAAGAGCGCGGAAAGATTCACGCGGTTCGCACGCTTTTCGCGGACCGTGGGGAGCTTTGCGGGCGGGCTTTGGGCTAACACGCCCCGCCGGGAGGCTCCCCCGGAAGGGTCGCCGAAGGCATCATCAATCAGGTGAGTGGCCCGCGCGACCGATGTTCACGCGGTGGGCTTTCAGCGGCTTGCGCCTGCTCGGTGACGCGAGGTCGCGCGCGTGGGCCGCTCTTTCAACCCCGAAGGGCCAAGCGAAGCGCGGAGCATAAACCGCGACCACCTGACAATGTTTCGATGTGTAGATTTAGCCGGTTAATCTCGGCTGACTGGTCCCGGCTGGCTAGGATTGAGCTGGGTTGCCATTGTTGTGACTTGTAACGCAAAACACCACGGGAAAATAGCCAACCATCCCATCCCGGCAAATTCACGTGCTTTCGATCCCATAACAGCAGATACCGCTCGGCCAGGTAGTGGCCGTCACGGTCAAACGACAGTACGTCATCAACCGTTACGCCTAACACCTCGGCTGCACGTTCCACATTCAAACCGCAACGATTCCAGCGAACGTGATAAAAGCTGCTTTTTTTCTTAGCCATAAAATCGACTCCTTGACGTTAAAAGCCAGGCGCAGGCAAAAACCGCGCCCACGCCTTATAGAGTTCGCATAATGTATATTATGTTAAATATTAGGGATAGCGAAAATACTTCCTGTCCGTCATCCAGGAACATTGTTACCGTTTTAGTGTTGTATCCGACCAATGCTACGATGCCAAATTCTATCGGCAAATCGCTATTTCTGAATTGCGTTAGCTTAAACTACACTAGTCTTGGAATTTCCAAGCCGTTCTGGCAGCGCGGAAACACGTTTTGTTCAACTAAGGAGTTAGCGTATGACGACACTGGAAACAACTATCCCGGCAGTCATCTCGACACTGAGCGAAGAAGAACTAAAAGGCATTAATGCTTATTGGCGGGCCTGCACTTATTTAGCGGCCGGGATGATTTACCTGCGCGCCAACCCGTTGTTAAAAGAACCTTTAAAACCGGACCACATTAAAAATCGACTACTCGGCCACTGGGGTTCCAGTCCCGGCTTGAGCTTTATCTACGTACATCTCAACCGGCTGATCAAACAATACGACCTTAACGCGATATTTCTAGCTGGCCCTGGCCACGGTGCGCCGGGCGTGTTGGCGCCAGTCTATCTCGAAGGCACTTACGCGGAGATTTATCCGAATAAAGGCGAAGACGAAGAAGGTCTGTTGCAATTTTTTAAAGAGTTTTCCTTTCCCGGCGGCATCGGCAGTCATTGCACGCCGGAGACACCCGGCTCGATCCATGAAGGCGGCGAGCTGGGTTACAGCATTTCCCATGCATACGGCGCGGCTTACGACAATCCGGATTTGCTGGTGGCAGTGGTGGTCGGCGACGGTGAAGCCGAAACCGGGCCGCTAGCCACCTCCTGGCACTCCAACAAATTTTTGAATCCGATCAGCGACGGTGCCGTGCTGCCCATCCTGCATCTAAACGGCTACAAGATCAACAATCCGACCTTGTTATCTAGGATTCCCCATGAAGAGCTGGAACAACTGTTTCGCGGCTACGGCTACACCCCGTATTTCGTCGAAGGTAGCGATCCAGACACCATGCATCAACTGATGGCCGGCGTGCTGGAAACTTGCGTCCTGGAAATTCGGCGGATCCAGCAAGAAGCCCGCGCTAGTGGCATCCCTACCCGGCCGCATTGGCCGATGATTATCTTGCGCAGCCCGAAAGGTTGGACAGGCCCCAAAGAAGTCGATGGTCATAAAGTGGAAGCGTTCTGGCGCTCCCATCAAGTGCCGCTGGCCGGCGTGAAAGACAACCCGACGCATATGCAATTATTGTCTGACTGGCTGCACAGCTATAAACCGGAAGAATTATTTGATAGCAAGGGCAAATTGATTCCGGAACTTAAAGCCCTGGCGCCAACGGGCAACCGGCGGATGAGTGCGAACCCGCACGCCAACGGCGGCCTGCTGCGCAAAGCATTACGGATGCCTGATTTTCAAGATTATGCTTTGGCCTTGGACGGCCACGGCAAAGTGTCGGCGGAAAATACCCGGCCGCTGGGTAAATTTTTGCGCGACATCATGAGTGCCAATATGCACAACTTCCGGGTATTCGGCCCAGACGAAAACAGCTCCAACAAACTTGATGATGTTTACAAAGCCAGCAAGAAAACCTGGCTGGCGGATTATCTACCGGAAGATGCCGACGGCGGCGAACTGGCGACCGATGGCCGGGTGATGGAAATGCTGTCCGAACACACCTTGGAAGGCTGGCTGGAAGGCTATTTATTAACCGGCCGCCACGGCTTTTTTTCGTCCTACGAAGCCTTTGTGCATGTCATCGATTCTATGTTCAATCAGCATGCCAAATGGCTGGCAATGTCCAAAGCAGTATCCTGGCGGGCGCCGGTGTCATCATTGAATTTGCTGATTACTTCCACGGTATGGAGGCAGGATCACAACGGCTTTACGCATCAAGACCCCGGCTTTTTGGACTTGGTAGTCAACAAAAGCCCGTCGGTAACGCGCATCTATTTGCCACCCGATGTGAATTGTCTGCTGTCTGTCGCCAACCATTGCCTGCAAAGCACCGACTACATCAACGTGATCGTTTGCGACAAACAAAAACATCTGCAGTATCTGGATATGGATGCAGCGATCAAACATTGCACCAAGGGCATCGGTATTTGGAAATGGGCCAGTAATGACGATGGTGCCGAGCCGGATCTGGTGATGGCCAGTGCCGGCGACATTCCCACCAAGGAAGCCTTGGCGGCGGTGGTACTACTGCGCGAGCACTTTCCGCAATTGAAAATTCGTTTTATCAACGTAGTGGATTTGTACAAGCTAGTGCCCGCCAGCGAGCATCCGCACGGTTTGTCGGATCGGGATTTCGACAGCTTGTTTACCGTCAATAAACCGGTAATCTTCAACTTTCACGGTTATCCCTGGCTGATTCATAGGTTGGCCTATCGGCGCCACAATCATGCCAATCTGCATGTCCGCGGCTATAAAGAGAAAGGCAGTATCAACACCCCGTTGGAACTAGCCATTCAAAACGAAACCGACCGTTTCAGTCTGGCAATCGATGCAATAGATCGGATTCCGGCCTTGCAAGTGTCCGGCGCCCACGTCAAGGAAAAGCTGCGTGACCGGCAAATCGATTGCCGCAACTATGCCTATGAACACGGCATAGACCGGCCGGAAGACGACCAATGGCACTGGCCGTATTAAAGCTGACGATAAATAGTGCGGTACAACTCCCGCATGCGCCGAATATGCCCGTCTGCTAACGGTTTGTCGCCATAACGGGCTGCTTCGAACAAACCGGTGATTTTCGCCGCACTGCGTCGCGCATCGCGATGCCGACGACTGATTTGCGCCAGATATTCGCGGGTATTGGCGGTATCGGCGCGCGGCACGTCGTGCAACGCGAATAAGCGAGACATCGCCTGGTAATACTGGCGAGCTGCGGGTTCGCCGCCGGTATGGCGACCGATCACCCCCAAACGCAGATAGTCCCATTGCGTTATTAGCCAAAGTACCCATGGAATTTCCCGCAATAATGCCCCGAAAGCCAGGAAAATCGCCAATAGAATCAATGCCAGCAAACCCAATAACGCCGCCAGCCAGTGCTCGCGCAGCCATTGTTTCAACCACTCCCACCAGTCGAAAAACACTGCAACGGCCGGTACCAAAGCCTGTTGCGTAGATTCGCTAAGGCCGGCAATGCTGTTGATCGCTGCCGCCTGCCAAGCCGGCATATTGACTCGCTTTGCGGCGGCACGCATGTCCGCCGGGCTCGGCCAACGGCTGCCGGCCTGCCATTGTTGGCCTGCGCCCTCTCCTCCATCAGCAGCTTGCTGTTGCCCGCCACCCGCTTTTTCGATTGGTTGGTCGGAACCGATTTGACCGCCGCTGCCAGCCTGTTCGATTTCGCCGCCGGGATTTTGCAAGCTGACTTGGCCGAATCGCCACTCCAGATATGGCCAGTTAAGTTGCGGCGTTATCAGATAAAGCCCGCCACCGATCAGCACGATGGCGGCGGTGGCCGCCAAAATGGCCGCGCCCTGCCCTTGGCTGCTGGGCCGACCCAGACTCAAACGCTGCAAGTCCGCGCCGCGCCGCTGGACTTGCTCGGCAACCAGACAAAACACCACCGTCACGATATAAGGCGCTAGATAAAACAACACGGTCCAGTCGGCGCGGTAATGCGAGGCGGCAAACAATACTATCGCCAGCGACACCAACAACCCCAGATTCATCTCGCGCCGGCCGGTGGTGACGCAATTGTAGGAGGCCTGCAACATCGCCAACAGATACAAACCGGCGCGCGGCATACCCCAAATCGGCATAAATACCAATACAAACAGTAAGAAACCGATAAACAGCACGGCCTTTTGCCAAACCTTGCCCGCTCCCGAAAGCCAATGATTTTGTCGCCAGCCGACAATCGACGTACCACCGAAGACAATAGCCCAGAACAGCATTTCCCGTGCAAAGCTGCCGTATTCGATATCCAAAAACGCATTGCAGGCGACGGCCAGCCATTGCGCTAAAAACAATCCCGCATAGACTGGAAAACTCAGCGGCGATGCGGTCATTGGTTAAACAGCGTTGTTAAGTCGTCGCCTCGCCGAACCGTGACACAATGCGCGCCCAATTCCAATAAACCGGCGTTCAATGTCAGGTCGCTGTTGTCGCGACGGATCCAACTGGCGGCGTTTAGAAAGCTGTCACGTTCAAACAATACCGCGAACAAATACACGCCCTTGGCCCTTAGTAAAGCCAGCGCCTGCAGGGTTTCGGCAGTGCGATGCGGCGGCTCGGTCAATAACAGCACAACCGTTTCGCCGCGAATGCAATTCAACGCAATCTCGGTCAGCAATTTGGCATACGGCGTTACGCCGTCGGCCTCAGCGACTGCCAGCGCGTCAAGAATGGCTTGGTAATGAAAATCGCCCTTGCCGGATAGAATCCGCAAAGGCTGCGCGGCATTAGCCAACACGCGGCTGTGCATATTCTGGCTACAAGCATACGCCGCCACGGAGGCGGCGATGCGTATCGCGTATTCCAGGGTACTGTGTTTGCCGCGGCCGATATTGGCGTCTTTGGCTAAATCCAGGGCGATGCAGATGCAGGCCGAGGCCAAAGGCTCGAACTCCTTGACCATCAACTCATTCAAGCGCGCCGTGGTCGGCCAATGGATATGCCGAGGATTGTCGCCGCGCCGGTATTCGCGCAGGCCGGAGAATTCCGCGGCGCCTGCGCCTTCCGGCAGACAATAACCGCCCCGGTGAATCTGGCTGGGCGCGCCGAACAGCGGCAGCGATAGGATCGGAAAGACCTTCGGATAAATGGTCAGGGTTTGCAGGGAACGGTCGGTGCGGCTGCGCGCTTCAGCTAAACCAAGCGGAAAACTGGACGCCAAGCCCATTGGCCCCAGCGTATAAAAACCGCGTTTTTCGCACAGCAAGGGTACATCAAAACTACGCGCACCGCGGCCCGGCACGTAAGCGACGCTGCCCAGCAATTTGTCGCCATCGTTGGCGCCCTGTTCGGCGGCACCGACAAAAGGCAAGCGGTCGACCAACTCCACCATGAAGCGCGGCAGCCAGCCGCGATTTTGTAGGTCCACCCGAAACACAATGGTTTCGCCTTCCAGAGCCCGTTGCGGCCCGACCCGCCGTACCGACAACCGTTGAAGCAACCAGTGCGGCCAAAACATGCCGGTCAACAAGGCGGCGCTGAGCAATGCAGCGAGCAGCCAAGGCAAGCTTTGTTCGCGGCTGATCGCCGCCAAATACGCGGTCAGCGTAAAGCCGCACAAGATTAAAAATTTCAGCCTCAGCGCCATTGCGGATTAACGATCAAACCACCGGCGGCGGTAGCCGGTCGAGAATTTCCGCGAGAATCTCGCCGGCATTGCGCCCCATTACCGCAGCTTGCGGTTTGACGATCAGGCGGTGTTCCAGAATCGCCGGCGCGATGCTTTTCACCAAATCCGGCGACACAAAATCCCGGCCGCGCAAATAAGCCAAACCTTGCGCACCTCGGGCCAAAGCCAAGGTGCCGCGCGGGCTGATACCCAAGCGCAAATCGCTATGCTGGCGGCTGGCGGCACTGATACCGACCATATATTTAGCTACGTCCATACTGACATGCACCGACTTGACCTGTGCGCGTGCCGCCATAATGTCGGCTTCCGAGGTGACGGCCGGTAGGCTGTCAATAGGATGAGTCTGGGCTTGCGCCGCCAGTATCCGCATTTCTTGTTCGATGCTGGGATACTCCATCCGCAAGCGCATGAAAAACCGGTCCAGTTGCGCTTCCGGCAAGGCATGGGTGCCAGCCATATCGATTGGGTTTTGGGTGGCCAGCACCATAAACAGCTGGGGAAGTTCGTGCGTATGCCCGTCCACGCTGACATGAAATTCTTCCATGCATTCCAGCAGCGCCGATTGCGCGCGCGGCGTGGCGCGGTTGATTTCGTCGGCCAGCAGTAAATGGGTAAATACCGGCCCAGGCCGGAATTCGAAATCGGCGGTTTTTTGATTGTAGATAGCGACGCCAGTAATGTCCGACGGTAATAAATCCGAGGTGCATTGCAGGCGTTTCATGTCCACCGCCACCGAACGGGCCAATGCCCTGGCCAACATGGTCTTACCGGTGCCGGGCACATCCTCCAGCAATACATGGCCGCGGCACAGCATCGCCACCACGGCCAATTCGATGACCGGCCGTTTGCCGATAATGACTTTTTCGACGTTTTCGATTAAAGAAAGCATGGCATCCATTGGCTTAGGATTGTCCTGTTAAAGAGATGGGCGGGAAATGGGAGAGCCAAGCTTAGCAGAGCTTGGCCGTTTGTCATGCCAGGCTAAGGGTTAAGGCGCTTGGCTGCGAATTGGGTATCGGAAAATAGCGCCAACACCGCGAATATCACAATCGCCACCAGCATCGCGCTTGCTGAGGCGACAGATAAGCCAAAAAACGTCAACCAGGAAACAAACGCATAATAAATGGCCGGCATGACGGCTTGATAACCCACCGATAGGCCTATGACTCCGAGCAATAACCAGATGGCAAAATTCAAACCAACGCTAATCCGTGCCAAGTAATAAACCGGTTTAACGATACGCGCCTTACGCTTGCCCAGTCCGAAAAATACCAAGCCATAGAGCACGATCAAAGCCAAACCGTAAACGAACAGTTCCGGGTGCTGGGCCGCCGACGTCGCCTGATCGAATACATAAAGCACGCTTGCATTTATGTTGCTCTGCGCCAGTAGATGGTTCGCCAATGTCCCGGGATTCGCAGACTCCGCAGTGTCGGGAATAAAATCCGGGAAATAGAAAACGGCTTGTTGCGGCACGATTAACGTTGAGTTGGGCAAGGTATTCCGCGGATATTCTGCGACCGGTTTGCCGTTAACCGACAATACACCGGCCGTAAAACCGACTTCATCGCCGGGCATACCGACGATTCTGCTGATCTGCAGTTTGCCGGCCGCATCGTCAAAGCTGATCAAGCGCCCGGCTGCCAAATCCACTTTAGCGGACATCACCATAAAAGCGTTCTTGGACAACTCCTTGTACAAGGGATTGGTCGATGCCATGCGGCTGATCGGGTGGTACAAAACGGTATAAATAATCGGACAGCCGAAAACCACCACCGCCAGCAGGCTGAGCAGCGTTGGCCCTAATGAAGATCGATTAACGCGCATGGTGATTCGTCCGAGTCGAAAGCCCTAAAGACTAGCACAGCCTGAAAAACGCGAGTGTTGCTAGCCTAAAAAACGAAGCCGTCAGCTCAGATATTCGCCTTTCTCGGCAGTGTTTGGGGGGCATCAAAAGCACCGCGTAAAAGCCGATGTTTAGCGGTGGGTTTAGATGGTTTGGGAAGTTAAAAACGCCGCTTGGCCAGCAAAGGTTGAAAGTTTCCGGAAAAACTAACTTGCACTGCGGCGGCCGGCCAGCAGGCTTTGTTGTAGTTTGTTGTCGTCTACCCATAAATCGCCGGCCAACAGTTGCGCAATCTGGGCTTTCAAATCCGGATCGCGGTCGGCTTCGAAAAACAAGTTATGGACAATATTAGATTGGTAAAAGCACTCGACGAATAGCCGCATCGTATTAAAACCGAGCAAATACTTGTCATCGTCCTCGGCGTGCAGATCAGGATCGGCTTCCCGCCCGTCGCTTAGCCCGATATGGACGCGGTCGGCAATCCGGGCGGCGCTGGTGAACGCCAAAAATACGCCGGATGAAAACACCGGATCGAGGAAGCCGGCCGCGTCGCCGCAGCAGGCATAGCGGACGCCGTAGCGGCTTTGGTTGGTGTAACTGAAATCCGCTTCAACCCGCACCGGCGCGACTTGCTCTGCGCCTGTTAACAAACAACTCAGGAGCGGTGAGGCTGTCAGATAACGGCGCAACAATTCTTCCGCATCGCAGTCCTTGGGACGCTCTTTCTGAACCACCAAACCTACGCTCAAGCGGCGTCCAGCCAGCGGAATGATCCAGATCCAGCCGATGTCTACGACCGGCACGTATATATTGCCGGAACGGAACAGTTCATCGGCCTCCTCGCCCGCTTGAATGTTCTCGAAATGGGTATACACCGCAAATTTGCCCAAATTTTCGATCCTTTTGATGCCTTTGTCTTTTCGGCCCATCAGCGCGCTGCGGCCGGTGGCGTCGATCAGATAGCGGCTGCGGTATCGGCTTTTATCGGAGACAATGTTCACGCCGTCAGCCTGGCAGGAAACATCCAGTACTTTTTCTTGCTGATGGGTTTCGACGCCGTATTTCGCGGCGTTTTCAAACAGCATTTGGTCAAACGGTGCGCGCTCTATCTGGTAGGTTTTGCGGTGTATGCTCAGCGGGAAATACATCCGTTGCTCAGTAGCTTCGTCTATAAAGACCGCGCCGCTTTTCGACAGATTCCCGGCACTCCAATCTATCCCCAAACGCTGAATAATCGGCTCACTAAACGGTAGCATCGATTCACCGATATGAAAGCGCGGGTGCGTACCGCTTTCCAACAGCAATACCTTATGACCATATTGCGCTAGTAACGTCGCGGCCGTCGAGCCGGCCGGGCCGCCACCGACGACGACCACATCATGGTCAAAAGGGTTTTGCTGGTTGTCTATCATCTTTAAAGATTAACGGATTAGTCGTTTGGATAACCGTCTTCCGCAGCGTTGTAAATGGCGCGGTAAACAGTCCAATGCACGCCACCGATACCGGCACCGGTGTAAGTAATGATGCCCACGCCTTTATAAAACTCATCGGTGCGCATCACGTCCGGACCAAAATAAAATGGGATCCAGGCTTTGCCGGTTTGATAAGACTTGGTGTCGGTGGGTTGGCCGAGAATTTCATGAACCTGGCCCTGGGTCATGCCCAGCTTGAGTTTGGCGAACGGGCTATTCGCCGGAAAATTACCGTCAATTCGCGAGTCCGGCGCGGTACTGGCCTGAGCGGCCGGTGTGCCTGCTTGCGCGGGTGTTTTATTGCTGGATGCACAGCCGGCGGCCAGCGCTAAAGCGGCGAAGAATGCTAATGTTTTATAGTGCTTCACAGAGATACCTTCCGGTTAGTTTTGTCAGCGGTCTATAGTAGTTCAGTTACCGCCATTTTTCACCATCGTCTGTTTTCGGATAAGCAGAGGCCACTACTCATAAGCACCTGCATGAACTTGCCAGCCCGGCATATGCGGGCTTAATGCTATGGCTTGCGGCCCTCTTCCGGTTAAAGCCGCTTCAAGCAAAGGAATAGCGGCCAAAATTGGCATACTATTAACCGAATCAGTCCAGGCCGCCGGAAAAGTGCTTTCGCCAACTTGCGGTCTGCTAATCTGCATCAGACGTCCGTCCACTTTTCCCGCCGCCAATAGCAAGGCATAGGCAAATGCCGGATTGCCGCAACCGGGAGCTAGATAGCCCGGCCATGCCTCATCGTAACAAACCAATAGCAGTTCACCACCCTGGCAAGCCAACTGGCACCAGGCTTCCAATAAAGCCATTGCCAAGGTATCTGATCCTGCCGCCAGAGCGGTGGCTGGCTGGGTGCATTGCTGAGCGATACTCCAATAACCCGCCGCGGTATTTTGCACGGAATTATGAAAAGCGCTGGGCGACATCACCCCGTCCGTTTTGACTAGTTCGTTACAAATCTGGTCGGTGGTGTTTATTTCTCCCGCCACGCTGGCAAATATCGCCGGTAAGCTGGATGGCGAACGCTGTGCTTGCTCGCAGGCAGCGCTTGCCGCGCTGAAAGCCATTTGCATCGCCTGGCTGCTGCGACGGCGCAACAGCGGCGGAATGGTCTCGCGATTGATAGCAAAGGCCGGAAACGGCAGACTGGCGCGAAATTCGGCGTCCGGCGCACAAACGCCCACGCCAAGCAGGTTCATGCATTCCATTATGCAGCCTCCAGCAAGACACTGGCATTGTTGCCGCCGAAGCCAAACGCATTGCTCAAGATCAGTCGGGGGCTAATGTTCAGTTCTGGCGCCGTTACCAGCGGAAAACGACATTCGGGGTCGGGCATTTGCAAACCGCAGGTGCCGGGTAAAAAACCGCGCTCCAAAGCCAGTAGACTCACCACGACTTCCACGGCACCAGCCGCCCCCAAGGTATGACCAAGCAAACCTTTCACGCCGCTGCAGGGCGGCGGGTTGGCAAATACGCTGGCTACCGCTCTGGCCTCGGCGAGATCGTTCAGGGTGCTGGCGGTGGCATGCAAATTAATGTAATCGACCTCGCTCACATCGCGTCCTGCCAAACGCAAGGCCTGCGCCATTGCCGTGGCAGCCCCAAGCCCCTCCGGGTGCGGCGCACTCATGTGGTGGGCATCCGACGATTCGCCCACCGCCAACAATCTGGGCCGATCCGTATTCTCAATGCTGGGCTTTTCCAACAACAGCAACGCCGCGCCCTCGCCTATGTTAATCCCTTGACGCTCTGCATCCATCGGTCGGCAAGCGTCCGCAGAAATCAGTTGCAAGCTGTTGAAACCGCGCAGGGTCAGTCGGCACAAACTATCCACCCCGGCCACCAATACCGCATCACAGCACTCTGTGCCGATCAGTCTTTGTGCGGCGGCCAAGGCTTTAGCGCTGGAAGAACAGGCGGTGGAGATCGCGTAGCAAGGCCCTTGTAAACCAAGTTCGAGCTGCAAAAATTCTGCTGTAGCTTGGGCGGTTTGCACATTGGTGAAATAAAAGTCGCCAGGCATCACGCCGTCTTGCTGCAAGCGCGCATAGGCGTTCTCTGAGTCGTAGATACCGGAGGTACTGGTGCCAAGTATTAAACCAACGCGGGCCTCACCGTAACAGGCGACCGCTCTCTCCACCTCGGTGCGAAAACCGCCCTGCTCCAAAGCTTTTAATGCCAAGCGGGCATTGCGGGAATTGTAGTTTTTTAAATCAGGCCGAATGTCGGGTAAAGCTGAAGTCACCTCACCCACTACCGTATCAAAAGGAATATCGAACAAGGTTAGGGGTTTCAGGCAAGGACGATTGGCTAACAGACTGGCGTACAAAGCGTCCATATCGTCACCGCCCGCGCTGACGCACTGGTAGGCCGTGACGGCGACTGGAGAAATCAGTGGGGAAATACGCATTAATTCTTTGGCTTTTGGATCAGTAAGGGACAAAGCAGAAAACCCAAGCTCACACCTAAGCTTACCGACAGTGCCAAAATTGGCAAGGTGGGTGTCTTGCCCAAGCCCATGGCACCGAAGGAAGCAATCGTCGTCAGCGTGGATGAGGCAATCGCGTGGTAAGTCACATCGGCGTCTTGGCCGCGGTTGTCGATAAAAAAGATACCGTAATCCACGCACAACGACACCGATAACAACAAGCCGATCACATGCAGAAAACTGACTTCCTCGCCCATCAGCGCCCACGTGGCAAAAATGAACAGCACGCCAGCCAGCGAAGGCAGCAAGGTCAAGCACACTTTGCGCAGGTCGCGTTGTTGCAGCCAAATGAACAAGGCCATTATGCCTATGCCAATACCCAGCATCACTAAAGACCGGTCCCGATATTTGCCCGCCAACTGATCCAGTTGATCTTTTTGGCTGAAGTACCGGGTGCCGTCCAATCCGGCCAAACCGGCTATCAATTTATCCGGATCGTGTTCGCCCAACCACAGCGATAACATCACCCCCGTTTGCCCGCTGACTATTTGCCCGGACAGAATATGCCTAACCGGCGAGTCCATCACCACCGAGGGTTGCAGCGCTGCGGGGGACGCCAGCGCTAACGTCCCTAATTTCTCGACCGATAAGCCCGCTTGGGCTAAGCCGGTTTGCCAAGCTTGCTGAAATTCCGGCGTCAGGCCATGTTGGTAAACCTGGCTGTTCTCGGTTTGCAACTGCTTGGATACCAACCACGGAAACAGGCCGTGATATTCGCTAATGACTCCCGCTTGCTTTAAAGACTGCAACCGGCGTTCGGCAGCTTCGGATCGTTGCAGCGCGGTTTCCCAATCGTCGGCTTGTATCAACACAAAACGGCCCGGTTCGATACTGGAAAAATGCGCGCGCACTGCCGCATCCTGCTGTTTTAAGTTATCCATATTGACCGCCAGTTGTTGCATATCGCTCATCCAACGAATTTGCGGCAGACACAGCACAGCCATGACCACGCTGGCAGCGAACAGGCCCAGCAATATTTTCCGGTGCCGGCCGCAAAAATCCACCCAAGCGCCGATGCCGGGTAAATGCGCAGCGTGCAACGATGAATTGACCAGCAAAGCCGGCAATACCCAGCGGGTCAAGCCCAGCGAGCCGACCACGCTGGCCAAGGCAAACACGGCAATTTGCTCGAAGCCCGGAAACCCGGTAAAGCCCAAGGCACCGTAGCCGATTACCGTGGTCAAACCGCCCATCAACAGACTGGGCCACAACAGCTTGGCCGCCGCTAGCGGGGTGTTGCGATGCTTGGCGCAATGCACCATCACATGAATCGGGTAATCGGAGGAGATGCCAATCAAACTGGCGCCCAACGCCAGCGTCAGACTGTGCACTTGTGGGAAGACTAGCGCCGTTGCCAGGGTGCCGATTACAAACGACGCGCCCTGCACCATCATCACCCAATGCAAGGCCGAAAACGAATGAAACAGGAATAAAAATACCAGCGCCACCGCCAGGCTGGATACCACCGATACCAGCGTCACATCCTGGCTGATCTCACTTTGCGCGGCCACACTGAACACCGGCACCCCCGCCATCGACAACTTGAAACCCTCCCCGGCCGCGGCATTTAACGCTGCGAAATTGGCCTGGATGGCCGCTTGCAGGCGCGTCTGCGCTTCGGCATCCAGCGCCGCCGGCCGGCTTTGCAGGATTAACGCGCCACCCTGACTGCGTTTGGCTTGCTGCTGAAATTGTCCCTGTAGCGCCTTGAAGCCGTTTAAAGACAGCAACAACGGATCTTGCTTGGCAATGGCTTTTACAAAGCTGCCTTGCGGCGACAGCAAGGCTTGCTTCAACCCGGCGGCTTTAGCCGGTAACTGGCTGGGATCGAACAATTCAGGCGCATCTTGTTCCGGGTTTAGACTGAACAGCCGGGCGTGGTAAGGCGCATACGAAGCCACGGCATCGACCCAGTCGCGGGGCGGCTGATCGGCCGGCCACACCTGCTCCACGTCATCGAGTTTAGCCAGCTGACTAAGCAGTCGAGCACTGAATGCGGCCACCGACATTGGGTTTTCAGCGCCATTAATCGTATCTGCGGCTGAAACGTGATCGGACTTTTCGACCACCAGCAAATAGCGCCGCGACAGTTCGCCTGACTTCAACAAGCCGGCCAACAGCCGGGAATCTTCATCGTCGGTCGCGGTAAAAAAAGCGTTCAGGTCTGTCTCGACCTTGATGTGCCAGAACGTGATGGCCAGGAATAAGGGAAACAACAGCACGAACCAGCGCTTTCGCCAAACAAAAGACACGCTCTATTCTCCGCTTGCTTCCCGCAACAAACTTGGGAGCGAATAGTCCTGTTGTTGCGCTGCCGTGGCTTTGTGCATGCGGTATTCGGTGGATTCGCCGTCCGGCTGTGTGATTAAAATGCGCCGTTGCTGGTCTTGGTCATCGCCGGATAGTTCGATAGAAGGAAGATCATCACTGCTCAACTCGGGTTTCGGCGTCAAGCGCAAAGTCCATTGCGGGCCTTGCTTGTCGGCGGCGATGGCATAGTTAAGCTGCAATTCTTCGGTGCGGCCTTGCAGGATGCTGCGAAACACTTTGATTTGCTCGCCCGCCGGCCCCGCCGAATCCAAAGCCGCGCTGTGACGCTGGTTTTGCTGCGGGTCCCAGTAAAGCATGCGCTGTACGGCGATAGCCATGATCACCCGCGCCGGTTGCAGTTGCAATTTGACCAGACTACCGTCTGCACCGGAAAGCATGACACCTTGTCCGTGCCATGGCGCGTCTGCCAGTTCCAGCACGCGGGTTTCCTCATACTGAAACTGCGCCTGACCTGTTTGGCGGATTCGAGTCAATAACTCGCTCAGGACCGCGTCATCAGCCCATCCAAGCACGGGCATTAGTGCCAAAAGCAAAAACAGCGTGCGCTTTATCGTCATCCCTTGAATACCTTATGGCCGTTCATGGCGATGCACTTGAAGGTTTCCACTGCCGGCGGAATTTCCAAATCCGGAAAGCGTTTGTGCCGATAAAACCATTCGCCGGTTCCCAGCATGCCCATCAACAGATACACCACCACACCGGTGTAAAGCGCCCAAGCGGTTTGTCCAGCAAGAGCCGGCAATGCAGCGCAAATAACAATATTGGCGGCAAAAAAAACGGTCCAAATCCAGGTTAGTTGCCGGCAATAGTCGGCAATCCCCGGCACCAACTCAGGAAACTGCAAACGCACCAAGCGTTCAATGAAAGACGGGGGCGACCACAAGGTATGTCCGAACAAGAATGTCAGCCACAAATAGGCAAACGACGGCACCAGCCAGACAAAATAGGTCGTGGCAAAATAGGCGCCGGCCAGCAATACAGCGGACAGTAAAAAACTAAGCAAACGCGCGACCAGCCCGGACGAAGTAAAACCGCGCCACAAGGTCAGCGCAGCGAAGACGATGAGTTCAAAGCTGGCAAAACCCAGACCGGCCAAGTAGGCACTCAAAAAAGGATAAGCAACGACGATACCGACGATAATCAGCGGTTTGACGACCTGCCCCATGGTTAACGGGTGCGATTAGCGGCGACGAATTCGGCGAGCGAGCGGAGAGAAAGAAAAATCTGATTATTGCGTTCGTCGCCGGAGGTGATTTTGATGCCGTATTGGCGGTCCAGCATCACGCCGATTTCCAGCGCATCGATAGAATCCAAGCCCAGTCCACCGCCGAACAAAGCGTCGTCCGGCGACAGGTCATCCGGGACGATGTCTTCCAGGAGCAAGCCCTCGATAAGCATGGTTTTCAATTGGCTGATCAAGTCTTCTGACATGGCTGTTCAAGTTCCATTAACAAACGCCGGATTCTACACAAATTCCCGCAGCGGTTCAAAATCACTTGGATTGCGGCGCGGGGAATGCCAAAATTACTGCAAGCTTAGCCCACCCGAACTTCCAACTCCGACAGACCGACACGTGCGTCCTTTCCTGGCCTTCAAGATCCTACTGTTTACCCTGATCGTCCCCGGCGCGGTGCTGATTTACCTGCCTTACTACTTGCTTTCCGATCCGGGCAACTGGCAGACAGTAAACGCGGTTTGGGCGATACCTGCCGGCTTCTGTATCCTTCTGGGCTTGGCTATTTACCTGCGCTGCGCCTGGGATTTTGCTATCGCGGGCTTGGGCACGCCAGCGCGCCTATCGATCCACCAAAAAAACTGGTGGTGAGCGGCCTGTATCGCCGGACCCGCAATCCGATGTTTCAAGGGGTATTGCTGGTGCTGCTGGCGGAATGTTTGCTGTATGCCGATCCGGGCCTGATAGTCTATACCGGCTCGATTGCGCTGTTTTTCCATACTACCGTGGTATTTCGCGAAGAACCGGATTTGACCAGCCGGTTTGGCGTGTCTTACAGCCACTATTGTCGGCAGGTGCCGCGCTGGGGTTTTGCGTTAAAAGCCTTTTCCCCGGAGCCGATTTAACGCGCATGCTGCGCTTTGACTAGGATTTTTTTTAACTCACCCACCTTTTCGCTGCCATGAAAGAAATACTCAAGCATTTCATCTTTGCCGAACTGATTTACCACGAAGACCCG
This sequence comes from Methylomonas fluvii, assembly GCF_014850975.1. Taxonomy (GTDB): domain Bacteria; phylum Pseudomonadota; class Gammaproteobacteria; order Methylococcales; family Methylomonadaceae; genus Methylomonas; species Methylomonas fluvii. Next base: position 526,250 of record NZ_JACXST010000003.1, read on the forward strand.
GCCGCATTCGGCGATGACGACAACCTGTTGGACGCCGGATTGGATAGCATGGGCATCATGCGTTTAATCATGTTCGCCGAAAAAGAATTTGGCGTGACGCTGCCGGACACCGAAATCGAACCGGATAACGTCGGCAGCCTGAACTCGCTGGCAAACTGGATTCGCCGCAGCGGTTACGCCGGATGACAAACCCCCAAGAACAGCTATTCAATCCCGGCGATTATTTTACCTACGTACTCGACCAGGAAATCCGCAACGCCGGCATGCGGGGCGGCTATTGCGGCTTTGCGTTGCAATTGGTGGAAACGCCGGATTTATCTAGCTTGCAACAACGCTTGGATCTGCTGGTGACTCGCTTTCCGCAAGCATCCGCCAAAATCGAGGTGCGCGGCAAGCGGTTTGCTTGGGTCGCCACCGGCAACCCGATACCTCTGGAACTTCACCAATGCCAGCCGGGTGCGGATGAGGCGGACGAATCGCAGCGTTTGCTATTGGACATTTTCAATCGCCCGGAATCCCGGCCGCTGACCGTGCACTGGATAGCCGGCGCGGAAGGCGGCACTTTGCTGCTGATTTGGTTGCATCCTTTATTGGATGCGCGCGGCTGCAAGATATTGCTGGATTTCCTGTCTTCTGACAAACCGGAAAGATTCAAAGACTCTCCGTCCTTAATCGAAGCCAAATTGGCGCAATGGAGTTTCTGGAAAAAACTGCAGTTGTTCTTCAAAGCCAAACGCCACAATACCACCGCCAATAGCCTGGATAGCTGCCTGCCCACGCAAGTGGAACAAGGGCCGCAACGCCTGCAATTAAAAGTACAGCGTTTCGACGCCGACCAGTCGCAACGCATCGCCAAACTGGCGCAGCAAACCACCGGCTTGACCGGGCGCACTTTGTACTACCTGGGCTGCTTCATGCGGGCGATGGAAATTGTAGGGCCGCCGGCCGCAAAAGACGGTTACTGTATCCCTTATGCCTTTAATTTGCGTCGGCAAAATGCGCCGACACCGGTGTTTGGTAATCATATCGGCTGCTTGTTTGCCCGCGCGACGCGCGAGCAGGTGCGGGATAGAACAGGGTTGTTCGCACATTTGTTGAACGAGCATAAACAAGTCGTACGCGATGAATTGGATCTAGCCTACCTGCCGTTGATGTGGCTGGGGCAATGGCTGGCACCCGAAAAGTACGCCAAAGTGCTGCGCAAACAACACAGCGGCGGCGAGTTGAGCTCGCTGTGGTTTTCCGACATCGGCGAATTGTCCTGGAGTAAGAAAGGCTTTCTCGGCGTTCAGGTTACTGATCTATCGCTGATGTGCTGGATGACCTTGCCGCCAGGTTTGGCGTTACTGGCTAGCCAGCTCGACGGTAAGCTGGTTTTGTCCTATAGCTACTTATCTCCGGCAATCGACGAAGCGTGGCTGGATGCGGTGATCGCGCGGATGAATGTCGAGTTATTGGATAGCCCATAATACTCGCTCATCTTCCCCTCGATCCGGCTACCTCTTTATCGTTCCCACGCTCCAGCGTGGGAACGCAGCTAGAACCGCTCCAGCGGTTCGGGACGCTGGAGCGTCCTAGGCCTGGCTACCACGCTGGAGCGTGGGAGCGATAAGTACTTTATTTTTTTGAATTAGCCCACCATGCTGCTAAAACCTTTCCTACACCAATGCCAACACCAACCTGACGCCCTGGCTTTGCAAGAGCAAGACCGGCAAGTCAGCTATCGGCAATTACTGCAACAGGCCCAAACCATCGCCGCTGCCTTGCAAGCAAGAGGCGCCCGTCCCGGCCAGCCAGTCGCGGTGCATCTTGATCGCGGTATCGAGGCCGCCTGCGCGCTGTTCGGCGTTCTGCTGGCAGGAGCCTGCTATGTTCCTTTAGATTTGAAAAACCCGGCACCCAGATTGAGCTTTATTGTCGCCGACGCCCAGGTGCATACGGTATTGGGGACCGGTGCAATGCCGGTTTGGCTGGATGAAAGCCTGTGGCTGGACATCAACGCTTGCTCAACCGCCCTCCCCGCAACCGTTGATATTCCCGCCGAATCGCTGGCGGCGATTTTGTATACCTCTGGTTCCACCGGTCAGCCGCGCGGCGTGGCGCTTAGTCATCGGGCGATTTTGGCGTTCACATCCTGGGCAGCCGACTTACTGGCCTTAACCTCTGCCGACCGCATCGCCAGCAGCGCGCCGTTTTTCTTCGATCTATCCACCTTCGATCTTTACGCCGTATTAGGTAGCGGTGCCAGCCTGCATTTCATCCCGGCCGGCTTGACCATGGCCCCTGCTCGTTTGAGCGCCTGGCTGAGCGAACACGCCATCAGCGGCTGGTACACCGTGCCGTCCTTGCTGGCCTTCCTCACTTACAAAGGCAATCTGGCGCATACTCCGCTGCCGGCTTTGCGCTTCATTATTTTCGCCGGCGAGGTGTTCCCCACCCCAGCGCTGATCGATCTGGCCGCCAGTTTGCCGCAGACGGCCCTGTACAATTTTTTCGGCCCCACCGAAACCAATGTCTGCTGCTATTGGCCGGTACAACGCGAGCGTTTGATCGCCGAGCAAACCATCCCCATCGGCCTACCCGCCGCCGGCTGCGAACTGCATATAACCGCCGACACCGGCGAGTTATGGGTACGCGGACCGACGCTAGCCAGCGGCTACTGGCGCGACGGCCGTGTGCAGTCTTTTCTAAATGCCGACGATTGGTATCCCACCGGCGACCGCGCCAGCCTGGAACAAAACGAATACCGCTTCCATGGCCGCCTGGGCCGCATGCTGAAATGCTCAGGCTACCGCGTCGAACCTGCGGAAATTGAGGCGGTTGTGAATGCCATCCCCGGCGTCAAAGGTTGCGCCGTGATCGGCGTAGACGATCAGACTGCCGGCCAGCGTTCGGCGTTGGCAGTGGTTTTAGACCCCGGAATGAGCATCGCCGAGATTCGCAAGTCACTCAGCCGCCAATTGCCGGCCTATATGCAGCCGAGTCGTTATCTGGTTTTGGAAGAGTTGCCGCGATTGGCTAATGGGAAGATGGATTACGGTCAAGTGAGTATATTGCTGGCGACCTGACGAGCCGGTGGCGATGCTACAATTGCCGAGGTTATAACTATCGACGATGATATACAGAAACTTCATAATTATTTGTTAGGGATATTCCAGTGTCTGGCACTAAGTTAACCCCAGAAAAAATCACAAGCCCGTTTCAGTTGATGGCAGCATGGTTTGCCATGCTGGTTCTCTTGGTCTCAATTCTTCTAACTGCTGCAAATAACATCACGAAGCCAGAATGGGCGGCTGGTTACCTAGTTATCTTTACATCCGTATTAGTTGTCTTAGTCCTTGGATGTGTGACGCTTATGCTTACAATTTCCCGTCCTCACTTGCAGGACGGAAAAGAGTACGCGCAGTGGTTAAAGGACAAAAACACTTATTCAGCGGGTATCCTTAGCAGTGAGCAGGTATCTGCAAAGCCTCGTTCACGACAAAAGGCTAAAAAGTCGCAAGTACAAAAAACTGCTTCAAAATTTTTCTCAATTAGCGTTACAAACGCGCCCGGTGCCGATGCCCTAATTTCAGCACTAAAAAAATCGGGGTTTTCGGCAGAAGTGTATACAGACAATCTTTCATCCGAGGGTAGCATTGATAGTCTAGAGCGGCATGAGGCAATTTGGGTTGGGTGTGAACTTCCAGCAAAAGAAGCTATTGAGTCAATTAAGGTTGCCGTTACTCAATGGCCTCATTTGAAATATATGCACTTGTCTAATGATAACGGGAGCCCTCCAGATGAAGTGCATTACGAGATGTACTTTGGGGGCGCGTCATCTACAGCCGAGAAATATGATCTTTCACCTTGGTCCTACGAAGAACTCATGGGGCTTGATGAAAACATGTCGCCAGAAGATTTTCATCGTGCCATCCGCAGCAAATATCCCTAAACCTCTATCGTTCCCACGCTCCGCGTGGGAACGCAGCCCCGGACGCTCCAGCGTCCTAAACCAACCAACAGCCCATGGGCCGAAGTCGTTACATCATCACTGAACCCCAGCAAGCCCATTTCATGACCTGCACAGTGGTGGAATGGCTGCCGGTCTTTACCCGGCCGGCAACCGTGCAAATCCTGCTCGACTGCTGGCAATATCAACGGCAACAAGTCGGCCTAAAACTGTATGGCTATGTGATCCTGGAAAACCATCTGCATTTCATCGCTCAGAGCGCCACGCTGGATAAATGCGTTGCCAGTTTCAAAGCCTATACCGCGCGGCGAATCATCGATCATCTGCAAGCGAAACGAGCCGAACACTTGTTGCAGAGATTGCGCTTTGCCAAATGCGCGCATAAGCATGACCGAGAATTTCAGTTCTGGCAGGAAGGCGTGCATGCGGAGTTGATTCTTAATGAAGCGATGATGTGGGAGAAGTTGGATTATATTCATGCCAATCCGGTGAAGCGGGGTTATGTAAATTTGCCTGAGCATTGGCGCTATTCCAGTGCTGCGAACTATGCGGGATTGGGAGGCTTGATTGATATTGACGGGTGGTAGCTGTGACGCTGGAGCGTCAGGGGCGGCATTCCCACGCTAGAGCGTGGGAACGATACTTCTTACTTGCTTCTTACTTTATGACCTCCTTTAGCCTGATCGACGCAGCAGAGCATGACAAACATTTCATATTTAATGCGTTCAAGCTATCGATGCGCGATTACATCGATTGGGCATGGGGCTGGAACGATGAATTTCAACATACCGGTTTCTGGAGAAACCTACAGGTGCAAAACTTCAAACTGATTTGCATCGGCGAAGAACCCGCGGGCGCTATCTATGTGCAGGAGAGCGAGCAAAGTCATTGGGTTCGCACCCTGTTTCTGCTACCTGAATTTCAAAGACTGGGAATAGGCTCCACTTTGCTGGCACAAGAAGCGTTGCGGGCCAAAAACCTGAATAAGAAATTGGTACTGGATGTGATAAAGATCAATCCGGCAAAACGTCTCTACGACCGGATGGGCTTTAGAGTTATTGGTGAAGACCGCGCCCTATATCACATGGAATTAGACTGATACTTGTAATTGTGTCGGGCTGGATGGTTGCTCTATGGAAGCCGTGACGCTGGAGCGTCCGGGGCGGCATTCCCACGCTGGAGCGTGGGAACGATAGGCCATCGTGGCAATCGCTCTTGATACGAATTTACATCGTTCCCAGCGGCACCAAGTGCCATCACGGATTCGCCATATAGTTAAAAAACTCCCGCAGCCAGTCCTCGCCACGCTTTTTTGGAAATTGATTGGGGTGTTTCTTGACCCATTGCAAGGCGTAAATCATCGGCACCGAATCCAAGTCTTTGATGTGGTTGGTGCGCCAAAGTTTGCGGACAATTTTGGACACCTGAAATTTTAACTCGATGTGCCTGACGTGTTCCGGTGTCGGGTTTTGGCAATGTTCGGCCGGTGATGTCACCAAGTATTCTCGGCAAGCCAATGGCCGGACCGGGTGGATGGAGCAGCTTTCCGCTTCCAAAAACGGACAGGGCACCCCTTGTTGAAAATAAGTCAGCGCGTGTTGCTCTACCGCTTCGTGGCTGGTGCCTTCAGCCAGCATCTGTTCGAGCCGGCTCAACCACTGGATTGCGTCCAGTTTTTCGCAAGCGTCGGCAAAGCGTTGCTTGACCGCGGAACGCCTGGGCTCGGGCAATTGTTCAACTAAACCGGCGATTTGATAGGCTTCAAATTCCGCCAACGGCACGACTTGTCGGCAGCAGGCGCCGCAGCCGGCTTGGCAGGAGATGCTCTCCTGGTTGGTCACAAAGGCAGCCACTGCGGTTTCGACAAACGTGTTGTTGATGCGATGCAGAGTCGGCAGCATAGCCACCGGTGTCACCTTTTGTGTCGGCGCGCTTAATGCCAGTTCGACAGGCTTGCCGTAAAGCGTTAGTTTGATGTTGGCGGGTGTGGTTTTGCTCATGCGTGCTTTTAAGTTTTAATCATCGTCTAGGCAGGCTTAATCTGATTGACTAATCGCAATCGGCGGGACCTGGCGTCAGGCTCGGCGTCCGCCAAGCCTGAGCAGCATAAAAGCTTTTACGAAAAACCGAAACTTTGTTTTGCCCGGTTGCCATAGCGCATCATTTCCCTGCGTTTCCATGCTTCGGATGGGAACGATACAATTAGACTTTATTAGCCTCGCCAAACGCTCGATGATGACTAAAACCCCTGATTTCTCCAGCATACCCACTTTTGCCGGCCCACCGGATGAGACCCAAATCAAAGCCCGGTTGCGTGCTGTTGCCGAACTGGGCGTGTTTCGCCACGCCCTGCCCTCAGTCTTGGGCGGTTTCGGCGACGACTTTGCCGCGCTAGTCCAAAGCCATCGCCAGCTCGGAGCAGCCTGCCGCGATCCCGGCCTGATGCTGGCGATCAACGCGCATGTGTGGGGCTCGGTGTTTCCTATCCTGTTGTACGGCAGCGAGGCGCAGAAAGCGCAATTTCTGCCGCCGCTAATCAGCGGAAGATGGCTGGGAGGGCATGCGATTACCGAGCCGTCATGCGGCTCCGACGTACAGGCAATGACGACTCAAGCAGAGTTGAGAGGCGATAGTTATGTGTTAAACGGGGAGAAGCGCTACATCACCAACGCTCCTGTGGCCGATTGCTTGGTGGTGTACGCCAAATTGGCCGGCAAGATTTGCGCGTTTCTGGTTTCTCGTGACGATGACGGCTGCCGTTTCAGCGATGACGCAGCACTTAACGCTTGCCGGGGCAGCGCCACCGGTAGCGTGATTTTGCAGGATTGCCGAATCGACGCTGATCGCCTGCTCGGAAAAATTGGCGCCGGCACCCAGATGATCCAGAAGGCGTTGGAATATGAGCGGGCCTTTGTCTTTGCCGGTATTGCCGGCATCATGGACTGGCAACTGGCGGAAGTGGTGCGTTACAGCCGCGAGCGGCGGTCCGCCGGCGGACATCTGGGTAAGCATCAGGCCATCAGCCATCGGATTGCCGAGATGAAGTTAAGGCTGGATACTATCGCGTTATGGTTAAACGAATGTGCGCGGCTGTGCGACGCCGGTCAACGCATTACGCTGGCGTCGGCGCAAACCAAGTTGTATGCGGCCGAGGCTTTTTTGCAATCCAGCCTGGATGCGGTGCAAATCATGGGCGCTGCCGGCTTGGCATCGGGAAGCGCGATGGCGGAATTGGTGCAGGATGCCATGGCCGGCCGCTTGTTTTCCGGCAGTTCGGAAGTGCAGAAAAATTTGATCGCCGCCCTGCTCGGCACCGGCGACGCCTACAAAACCAATCCACTATCCCACTGATGATGAATTTTTCCGCTTACCGCGATTGGCAACCGACGCCGTTGATAAAAGCCTCATTTTGGTTAACCGCTGCTGCGCTGTTGGCAGTAGTCATTCGGCCAGGTATCTGGCCCTGGGCCTTGGCGCTGATCATTGCCGACCACTTGTTATTAACCTTTGCCGGCCTTTGGCCGCGTTGCGACTGGGTGGGATCGAATTGGACCTCGCTACCACCCACATCTGCGGCGCGCGGCGAAATCGCCATTACCATAGACGACGGCCCAGACCCGGACGTCACCCCTACCGTGCTGGATATTCTGGATCGTTACGGAGCCAAAGCGACCTTTTTCTGCATCGCCGCCAAAGCCCAACGCTACCCGGATCTATGCCGAGACATCGTCAAACGTGGGCATGCAGTCGAAAATCACAGCATGCATCATCGATACCATTTGCCGTTTCTGTTGTTGAATGGCTGGCTGGCTGAACTCAACGCGGCCCAGGGGGCTCTTACAGAAGTCACCGGCAGTCGGCCAAGATTTTTCCGGCCGCCGGTCGGCTTGCGGAATCCATTGCTGGACCCAGTACTCAAGCGTTTGGGTCTGCAATTGGCGAGTTGGACCCGACGCGGTTTCGATACCATAGACAGCAATCCGCAAGTCGTTCTGGCAAAACTATTGAAAGACCTGAAGGCTGGCGACATTCTGTTACTGCACGACAGTAACGTCGCGCGGACCAGCAGCGGCCAGCCGGTCATTCTGGCGGTATTGCCGGCCTTGCTGGACGCCATTACCGCCGCGAATTTGCAACCGGTCACGCTAAGCGAAAGCTTAGATCGTTGCCAAAACCCCTAACGCCCCATCTGATTACGGAGATTTAAGCCATGAAAAACACCTTTGCCAGTGCAGTGTTGAGCCTGTTTCTGGGCGGCTGCGCGTTTCAAACACCCGATTATTTACAAATGGTCACCGCGCCGGAATTAAATCAGCTGATGCAAAACCAGGATATTTTTCTGGTGGACGTGCATACCCCGGAGCAGCGGCATATCAAAGGCACCGATGTGTTTATTCCTTACAACAATGTCGAGAAATACCTGGATAAACTGCCGCAAGATAAAACCACCCCGATTTATCTGTATTGCGAAGGCGGCCCGATGGGGAATGCCGCCGCAAAGAGATTACACGAACTGGGTTACGAGCATTTGCGTAATTTGGAGGGGGGAACCAAAGCCTGGGCTAAAGCGGGATTTGGGTTCGAATAGATCAGTAATCACCTTTGGAACCGGCCCTGCCTGCCGGTTCCAGTACATCAAAAGACTCGGTGTTTATTCGACAATGCTATCGACCTTGCCGTTTTTAAATTTCACCACAAAGCGGTTGAATAGATTGGACCAGTAAGTCCAGTCGTCGCTGTCGAGCGAAGGCGTGACATGCTGAGGCGGATAGCCGATGGCGGCCAGCACGGCTTTTTTGCTCATGCCTGTCTTCACCTGCCCTGCCAAAATACTTTCGCGCTCGGTGGGAGTATATTGATTGAGGTCTACCTTACTGGAGCCGGCGATTTTACTGAAAGCAATCGGCATATCGTCTTTGGTAAATTTTTGCACGTTTTCGACTGTAATCAGTTGGCCGCTGGATTCTATCCTCAGCACCGCTTCGTCGGAGTTCAGAGACAACAACGCGACCGGCGTGTTGATCGGAATCAATTGGCCTTTGCGGTAATTGGTGGTGCGAAACTTGTTTTGTTCCTGGAACAGGCTGAATTGCGTGTAATAAACCTGCGCAGGCTGCACGGCTGCTGCCGCGCCTTCGCCGGGTTTCAGCTCCTTCTTACAACCTACCGCCAACGCAGCCAGGCATAGCAACATCAAGACATAGTTTTTTCTGAACATAATCAAAATCCCTCGAGAAAAAGGTTAAGAACATGCTGACGCTAAGTAAAACAGCGACGCGACAGTACAACAGATCGAACAAACCAGGAAAGACCCAAACACAAACGCCATAGCAAGCGCCTGATTAGGGCGTATCGATTTTAATCCCGAGCTTTTCCAAGAACACCGCCGGCGAAGCAAAGCACATTTCGCGGCTATCCGCGTCCACGGCTGCCTGGATGGTATGGCCCTTGGCCAAGACTTCACCGGTTTCGGCATCGGCAACCTGGTATTTAATCTTCATCCGGTATTCCCATTCCACCAACTCCGCTGATACCTTGATCCGCTGTTCGAACTGGGCGGGACGCACATAACGCAATTGCAAATCCACAATCGGCCAGACATAGCCGGTTTCTTTCATGACCATATAACCGTAGCCGATTTTATCCAGCATCGCGCAACGGGCGATCTCGATGTATTTGCAATAGTGGCCATGCCAGGCGATGTTTAGCAAATCAATGTCATGAAACGGCACAGTTAATTCCACTTCGGTGCGCAACATATTACTTGTCCTCGGCGGCTATCCGACCGCTGTCATCCGCGGCAGGTGTGCGCCAATACGGGTAAAAATTAAACCATTGCAGTGGTGCGATGCGGCAATAGGCTTCCAGCCGTTCGGCATACTGTCTGGCTAGGGATTGCAGCATGTCTTGTCTTTTGGGTTCGGTGCGTGGGATACGAATGCTATCCGCGAAGGGTTCCAGATGAATTTTGAAGCGGCCCTCAACCGGGAAGCAGAACAGGGTAAAAACCGGGCAACGCAACAAGGACGCTAACAGATACGGGCCTTGCGGAAACTCGGCATCTTCACCAAGAAAGCTGGCAGGCACAGTGCGCCCGCCCTGCACCGGAATTCGGTCGCCCACCATCACCAGAAATTCCCCGCGCTCAATTTTTTCCTGCAAGCTGATCGCAATGGCCGGACTCAATTCAGTCACTTGAATCAGCTGTATCGTGGCGCTGCCACGGCTACCCAACAAGCGGTTGAACTTCTCGGCATGTTTGGTGTGCACCAAAATATTTAGATGGATGTGGCCGCGCATCGTCGCGATAGCCTGGCAGATTTCCAGATTGCCGATGTGCCCGGACAGCAGCATGGCGCCACGCTTTTGTTCGATCAAATCCAACAGCAGCTGGCGATTGGGAAAATCCACTTGTTCCGACGTGATATTGCCGGTCCACACCACGATTTTGTCCAGCAAGGTTTCGCCGAAGCTCAAAAAATGCCGGTAACTTTGCCAGAGCCCGCTGCCTAAACCCAAATCCGGGTAAAACTCGGCCAAATGGCGCAAATATTCTCGGGATGACTCCCGAGCAAGATGCCCGGCCAGAAAATAGTAACTCACCACCGGCCGTAAAAACAGCCTAAACACCCAGCGGCCGAACAGCCGATACACCCACACCAGAGCCTGTATGCCCCAAAGCAGACTGTTTTCCTCCACGGCAGCCCAATGCCGGGCGGCGGTGTTCGCGGACTTCATTGAAAATGCCTCAATAGCAGTTTGGGCCAGCGTAACAACATACCGAAAAATAAACGGGCATGGGTCTGACTTAGCAGCAGATTGTCCTCCAAAGCCCGGAAATGCGATAAGCCGTCCAGCGGGTAGCGAACCTGGGTGGGAATGGAGATGACCGCCACACCTTGCCAATAAAGCCGCACCAAAATTTCGGTATCAAAGCCCATGCGATTTTCCATGGCTTGGCTTTGAATCAACTTTGCGCAAGACGCCAGCGGGTAAATCCGGTAACCGCACATCGAGTCGGGGATGGCGAAAGACAGTGTGTTGATATGTACCCAAATATGGGTCAGGTAGCGGGCGTAGTAGCGCAGTTTAGGAATCGATGCGTCGAATAGCGCTCGGCCGATGACCACTGCTGCCGGCGTTTGCCGGGCGGCACTTAGAAATTTATCCAGATCGTTTAAATCGTGCTGGCCGTCGGCATCGACTTGCAGCGCGTGTGAATACCCTTGGGCTTGAGCCGCCAGAATGCCGGCCTTGACCGCCGCGCCCTTGCCTTGGTTAATCTCTAGCCTGATACTTTGCACCCCGGCATATTGCTCGGCTAAGCCGCGAATCACCTGGGCGCAGGACGCATCGCTACCGTCATCCACCAGTAGGCAAGGCAGTTGATGCGCAGCCAAACGCTCAATAATGCCGGGCAGCGGCTTCTCGTGGTTATAAACCGGAATCAGGATACAGGGATTAAACGTGGTGGTCATGAAAGTAAATTCTACCCGAGCTGTATTCGCAGGCTGTCGAACGGTAACAAAATGTCAATTTGCCGGCTTGTTGCAGATAGTGCAATGCCAATTCCAGCTCTTGTCCAGGTAACAATAGCTCTTTGAATTTTACCGATTCCATATGGCTAAAGACCCGGGTTAAACCAAGGTATTGCCGGGCATAATGCACCGCCCATTGGATTTGCACGACGCCGGGTACCACCGCAATTTCGTCGAAATGACCGTTAAAATAAGTCAAATCTTTGGGGATGCGTAAGGCCAGCACCAGACCATCGGCCTGAATATGTTCGTCTAGCGTTTCCGGAAACAAAACGCCCGATTCGCTTCCCTGAATTTTCATATTCAAAAGCTGGCCTTCACTTTGCGGCGTACCGCCATTTCCGCTGCCATCAATAAACCCATCAGTACATAAGAGATGCAACCGTTGTACAGACTCCACAACCAGCGGTCGCCATTGAAAATCGTCAGCAAGGAAATTGCCGCGTTGCCGAGAAAAAAACAGCTCCAAACCAGGGTAACTCTGCGGGTATACAGCACGCCATGAGCCGGCAGATCCGGGAATTCCAGCCTGGCCAGCCGTTCTACTACCGTCGGTGGATGGATCAAACTAAAGGAAAATACCGCAAAAAACAGCAAGCTGACGAACACCGGATAAGCCAGCAGCCAGTCGGCATCATTAACCAGTGCGCCCAGCAACAGAAATAGCGCGCAGGCCAATATCAACCTAGACTCGGCTAAGCCAGCCGATTTGCGCTGCTTTTGCAGCCAGTAACGCAGCAAGAACAATCCAGCTAGCCCTAAAGCCATGGAACGGGGTTGAAAGTAATCGGCGGAAAACCAGATCAGAAAGGGATAGCTGACCGTCGCGGCCCCGATAATCACATTCAGGATGATTTGCCGAGACTCTGCTGGGGATTTTGGGCAAATACTGGCGTCTGGATTTGCCTGAATCTTGTTCGCTACCCGATTGGTGAAAAAATCTTTAAACATCCAGGCTTATTCAGCACTGATCCGGTAAACAGTATCCACCACGTCCTGGATGGTGCGGGCATTTTTGAAATCCTCGGGATTGATGCGTTTGCCGGTAATCTCGCGCAGCCTGACCATCAAATCCACCGCATCGATACTGTCGATGTCCAAATCCTGCCGCAAGTTAGCCTCCAAGGTGATGTCCTCGGGCGTTAACTCGAACATTTCCGACATCAATTCTCTTAAGGTGGCAAATACGTCTTCTTGGGTCTTCATACGGGTGTTGTTTCCTGTTGCGATACTCGACTCGGCCTGGGACTTACTCTACAGCCTCGATTTAGCGAGTATCGGTTTGCTATTGTGTTCCTCTGGCACCACTCCAAGCGCCAAAGTATCTGTGCCAATCGCGCGATAAATTACTACGCCAAACATGGATTATACCCTGGGTTACGGCAGATCGCTCAGGCCGCTGGCAATCGACATCATGAATCATCGTCCAAACGCCAATGCCAGTTTGCCCTGTCCTGCCGACAAGATCCGCTTTGCCGGCCGGATAGGATTGCTTGCACGAAATTGGGCAAGCCATTTTCCGGCAATGCCGGGCCATGTGCCGGCTCGCGCGTCAGCTGCAATTGCGGCCCCGCGCCGCCAGGCCTTGCCAGCGTCATCGCCAAAGCCCAGGTCGTTGGACTGCCGGGCAGATAAGGTAAATAAGCCTCCGGCAAAGGCTGCTCATAGCAGACAAGCAAAACCTGAGGCACATCCAACAGCATGCCGCCCGCCTCCAGAAAAGTCGAATACAGCCCTTCCGTACCGCCGGCCAAGGCTACATAAGGCAAATAACTGGCACTATGGAAACTGGACAAGCCGGCGATGGCATTATGTACACATTGACTAAAGCGGCTAGGCGAAACATGTTCGCCATTTGCCAACTCATCCAGCATCTCGAAATAATACTGACTTTCGCCGTGGCTTGAAAAAAATACCGAGGGCATATCGCCGTTTTCGCTGCGACTGCGCCAAGCCACAGCGCAGGCGGCTCTGGCTAAGGGCGATAATCTGCGCCTTTGCATCGCCGGTAAAAAACCGACATCGGCCTTACCTTGGTTATGCGGCAATATTTCACCGTTGGGCCAGATCTTGGTTTGGGGATGCGGGGCCGATTGCCAGAAACACCAGTGTTTTAATGTGAAAGCGAAACGGCATTCTCTAACAGACTCGGCCATACTCTCGGTCAACTCAGCTATCCCAGCGCTGTAAAACCAAAGAGGTGTTGATACCGCCAAACGCAAAATTATTACTAACGATGTAGTCGGCGTGGATGTTACGGCCGTCGCCGGTCAGATAATCCAACTCGGCACAACGCGGATCGAGATTATCCAAATTCAAATTAGGATGAAACCAACCTTCCCGCTGCATCTGAATCGCCACCATGGCTTCCAAGGCCCCGCAAGCACCCAAGGTGTGGCCGGTGAAACTTTTCAAACTGCTGATCGGCGTATTGCTGCCAAATACCGCGGCCGTAGCCTGACTTTCGGCAATGTCGCCCTGTTCAGTGGCGGTGCCGTGCGCACTGATATAAGCAATTTGATTGGCTTCTAGCTGCGCATCCTGTAAGGCCAAACGCATTACTACCTGCATCGTGTCGGCATTGGGTTGCGTAGCGTGTACACCGTCGGCATTGGTGGCAAAGCCGGCAATCTCGGCGTAAATCCGCGCGCCGCGCGCCAAAGCACGTTCCAGTTCCTCCAGTACCAAAGTACAAGCACCCTCACCGATTACCAAACCGTCGCGGTCGCGGTCGAAAGGCCGCGGAGTCAGATTAGGTTCGCTGTTACGAGTGCTGGTGGCATACAGTGCATCGAATAACGCCGCTTCGGTTGGGCAAAGCTCTTCCGCGCCGCCTGCCAGCATCACGTCCTGCAAACCGTATTTGATCGCTTCGTAAGCGTAACCGATGCCCTGACTACCCGAGGTACAGGCACTGACTGAAGGGATGACACGGCCGCGCACCTGAAAAAACAAGGCTACGTTGGCGCAGGTGGTGTGGCCCATCATTTTCAGATAGGTGGTAGCATTCAGATTGCCGATGTCGTGATTAATCAGCATTCTGCCGAAGTCGGCGATAGCCGGGGTCGACCCTACCGACGAACCGTAAGCTACGCCGGTACGACCGCCGCTAATCACCGGATCCCCCAGCAAACCGGCATCAAGCATGGCCAGTTCTGTGGCCCGAGTCGCCATTAGCGAAACCCGGCCCATGCTGCGGGTATTTTTGCGAGTGTAATGGCCCGGCAAAGTGAAATTTTCCACCGGCCCGGCCAAGCGGGTCAAAAGACCGTTATAAATTTCCCATTCCGGGATGTAACGAATGCCGGACTGCTTGGCTAACAGTCTGCCGCGTATTTCCTGCCAATCGTTGCCGATCGGCGAAAATCCGGCCATGCCGGTCACGACGACGCGGCGGGTCAACACAAACCTCCATTCACCGAAATCACTTGCCGGGTAATGTAAGCAGCATCTTCGGACATCAAAAACGCTACCAGCGCCGCGACTTCTTCCGGCGTGCCTAAGCGCCTGGCCGGCACGGCGGCCAGCGCTTCTTCAAGGGGTAAGCCTTCCAGCATCTCGGTCTCAATTAAGCCAGGGGCCACACAGTTGACGGTGATTTTGCGTTTTGCCAACTCCACCGCCAGCGCTTTGGTCGCGCCGATGATGCCGGCTTTGGCTGCGCTGTAATTGACTTGGCCGCGGTTGCCGACTAAACCAGATACGGAAGACAGTGTGACGATGCGCCCCGGTTTACGGCGTTGTATCATCGGCATAACTAGCGGATAAAGCACGTTGTAAAAACCATCCAGATTACTGCGCAACACCTGGTCCCAGTCCTCGCCGCTCAGCGCAGGAAAAGCATTGTCTCGGGAAAGCCCGGCATTGCAGACCACGCCATAGTAGGCACCACGGGCTTGAATATCGTTTTCCAAACTGGCTTTGGCCGCATGGCGGTCGGCCAAATCAAAACTCAGCACGCGCGCCTGGCGGCCCATCTCGACAATCTGCTGTTTGACTTGCTCGGCTTCATCCAGCCTACTGCGGCAATGCAGCACAATGTCGTAGCCCTCGCGAGCAAGGCGCAGGGCGATGGCTTTGCCGATGCCTCGGCTGGATCCCGTCACCAGGATGGTGGGTTGGCTCATATTCCTTTTCCGGCGAGAAACTTTTGCGAATCCTGTGGCAGCAACACATTTAACTTCGAGCTGGCCTTGATATTTTGCCCGGTTATCGTGCAGTCGAACACCGACATATCATTGGCGGCCTCGATAATTTTTTCCGCCCCAACGGTCAGTTTGGCACCATAGGGAAAACTGCCGACCGAGCATTCGAAGTAGCGAGTGCCTAATAAAAACCCCAAACCAATCGCTTCGCCTCTGCACTTACGGTGATACCCGGAGTAGGCGGCAATGGCTTGTGCCATGTATTCCAAACCTAACCAGGCCGGCACGCTGTGATCGCCACACGAAAACAGGCCGTCTTCGCGCACCGCCAATTCGACCACGATATGGCTATCACTGACTTCCAGAACCCGGTCCAACAGCACCATACGCCCGGACTGAGGTAAGAGGGTTTCGATGGCATAGGGAAAAGCCGCTGGACTGTCAGGGATGTCCAATGAGCAAGGACACATTATTTCCGCCGAATGAAAAAGAGTTGCTGAGGCAGTATTGTAGCGGCTTTGGCTGCTGGTTTTCCAGCCCGACCAAGTTTAGTCGAGTCATATCCGGGTCAGGTTCGCCATCCCACAGATGCACAGGCAAACGCCTTTCTTGATGTAAATCAGACAGTAGCAACCAGCATAAACCCGCTTCCAGCGCACCGGCCGCGCCTAAACAATGGCCGGTGGACGGTTTGCTGGAGCTGCATGCCGTATCGCTACCGAACAACTGCGCGACCGCCCGATTTTCCATCGCGTCGTTTTGCCAGGTTGCCGTGCCGTGTAGGTTGATGTAATCGATTTGCTTAGGCTTTAGCTGGGCATCGTCCAGCGCGGCCTGCATCGCCAGTAACGCGCAACTGCCGTCAGGGCGTGGCGCAGAAATATGATAGGCATCGGCACTGGTGCCGACACCCAGTAAGCCGATCTCACTAGGCTCGCGCGTCATCAGAAATAAAGCCGCGCCTTCGCCTATCGTCGTGCCGTCGCGATTTTTACTGAACGGATTGCAAGTGGTTTTGCTAAGAGCACCCAATGCAAAAAAGCCTTCCAGCGTGGTGCGGCATAAACTATCAGCACCGCCCACTACGACCGCATCGCAGATACCTAAGCGCAGCAGACGGCGGGCCGAAGCCAAGGCATTGGCACTCGATGAACATGTGGTGGAGACGGTGAAGGCCGGGCCGCGAACCTCCAGGTACGCCGCCAAAAATTCCGCAGCACCGCCCAGTTCCTGTTGTTTGTAGTGATAATTGTTGGGCATGCTCCCGCTTGCCCGCAAAACTTGCACCGCACTTTCACCCTCAGCAATCCCGGAGGTACTGGTCCCGACCACTATGCCAACGCGCCCCGCGCCGTAACGAGCGATGGCGGTGCTGATAGCGGATTCGATCTGGCAAAGCGCCGACAATAGCAAACGGTTGTTGCGGCAATCGTATTGTTTAAGCTTGGCCGGAATGGCTGGCAATTCAGTTAGCACGCCGAATGCGGGAATTGTCGAATCCAGCCAGGCCGGTGGAACTGGCTGAACGGCACTCCGGGCAAGCCATGCGGCTAAAATATCCGCCTTGCTGTCCCCCAATGCGCAGACCATACCTAAATCATGTAAATACAAATGACACCGCTTAGGCAGTTTGATACGTTGCCAAAATAGCCTCGATTTTCTTAGCGCTACGCTGCGTCATCGGGTTTTCCTCGTCCCAGGCATAGCCGGCGAGAATGGAACAGATCATGGCCTTGACGCTGGCCAACTGATTTTCTTCGAAAATAATTTGTTGGAAACGGCCATCGTACCAAGCCTCCACATAGGCTCTAAATACCTCGATGCCTTTGCGCAACGCCTGCTCGTATTCTACAGACCAGTTTACCGGCTCACCTCGTAATTGCCGGTCAACCAAGGGTACGGCCAACGCGGCGGATTTCATCGCAATAGTCACACCCGATGAAAACACCGGATCCAAAAACTCGCCGGCATTGCCGAGTAACGCAAAGCCCTGTCCATAGAGTTGCTTGACGTTGGCCGAGTAGCCGCCGATGGTATTAGCCGGCGTATCGAAACGGGAGTTGACCAACAGCTCGGCGAGACGCGGTTCTTCGAACGCCATGTTCTTTAGCACTTCCAACGGCTCACCACTGCGCGCGTCCAGAAAACCCGCGGGCGTTACCACACCCAACGAGCATCTGCCATTACTAAACGGAATCAGCCAATACCAAATCTCATGAAATTTCGGATGAATCGCGATCAGAATTTTATTGCGGTCGTAATCGGATACAGTAATCCGATCTTCGATATGCGTGAACAGCGCGCGACGTGGCGATAACGACGAAGGTGTTTCCAGATCCAATAATCTTGGCAATACCCTACCAAAACCGCTGGCATCCAATACCATCTTTGCGCGCCATTGCTTGTGCACACCGTTGGCATCAACGCTGGTCAGTTTCGCTTGCTCAGGATTACTAAAATCGGCTGCCAGGATAGTTTGTTGATAATGAATAGGCACGCCGGCCGCCTCGGCGCTGTCGGCCAACACCTTATCGAAATGGGCGCGCGGTACTTGAAAGGTAGTGCCCCAGCCTGGGCTGAATTTTTGGGTGAAATCGAATTCGGTCAGCTTGCCCTCTCTGGAAAAAGCGGCGCCGTTTTTGAATTGGAAGCCTTCCGCCGTCACCGCCGGTAGCATATCCGCGGCTTCCATAAAGGCCATGCATTGCGGCAGCAGACTTTCGCCAATCGAAAAGCGTGGAAACTGCTCTTTTTCCAGGATAACGACTTGGTGTCCTAGTTGTTTCAGCATCTTGGCAGCCACGCTGCCGGAGGGGCCGGCCCCGATAATCAATACATCTGCATCCATTTACTTACCAACCCTCTTATCCGGTTAAAATACGTCCAGTACAAAATTCAGAAACAGCGGCAATGCCGCCAAGTTAAATTGGCGTGATCGTTCTCCCGCAGGAGAGCGAACTTCTACGACAACCCTAGCAAGATAGGCGTCAACTTGGCGGTATTACCCCAATAACATCCCATTCAATGCTGGAAACCCAAAAATCTCCCGCCCCACAAACACCACTATATTCTAACCACACAGCGCCGTTTGCCCTGCACAACGGTCAGATGGTAAGCCGCGGTAATTTATGGGCTGACGTGACGGCCCTGGCCGCGCAATTGCCGGACCGACCCTATCAATTTAATTTATGCGAAAACCGCTACCTATTTTGTCTCTGCCTGTTAGCGGCGGCGGTACGCGGGCAGATTTGCCTGTTGCCGCCCGCCGGGCAAATGGCGGTTATCCTGGAAATTCTGCGCGATTATCCCGGCGCGTATATCGCCAGAGAACACGCGCCGCAGCAAACGGGTTTGGACTGGTTCGAAGTTATAGCGCCAAACTCTGCCACCGCAGCATCGCCACCCCATTTCGATTGGCAGGGCACCGCCGTGGTTGCCTTTACTTCCGGGAGTACAGGCAAACCCAAGCCCTGCCCGCATAGCCTGCATACCTTTAAAACCTCCGCCGAAATGGCGGTCAGCAGCCTGGGATTAGCGGAACAGCAACTTTTGATGCTGTCCACCACGCCGCCGCAACATATGTACGGTCTGGAAACCTCGGTATTTTGGCCTTTGTTTTCCCAACTGGTGCTGCACGACGGCCGGCCGTTTTTCGCCGAAGACATCCGGCAAACGATTAACACCTCGCCTTGGCCTACGGTGCTGGCGTCAACACCGACCCATTTGCGTTCCTTAATTAAAACCACCGGCACTTGGGACAATCTGGCCGGCATTATTTCCGCAACCGACACCTTATCCGCAAAGCTGGCCGGCGAAACCGCGGCAATTTTAGGGCAATCCCCGCTCGAAATCTATGGCAGCACCGAAACCCTGTCGTTTGCCAGCCGCGAGACCTTGCTTGAAAACCCGTGGCAACCTTACGCCGGCTGCCGCTTGCATCAAGATAAAAGCGGACAAAGCTATCTGCAAGCTGCGCATTTGCCGGACGAAGTGCCTTTGCAAGACACGGTGCAGATCCAAGCCGACGGCTGTTTTACCGTATTGGGCCGGGATCAGGATATGGTGAAAATCGGTGGCAAGCGCGCGTCCTTGACCGAACTGAACCGTCGCTTGCTGGACATAGACGGCGTAGACGATGGTGTTTGTTTTAGCCATGAAAATGGGCGACTGGCCGCTGTTGTGGTCAGCCGGCTAGACAATCAAGCCATTCGGCTGGGTTTACAACCTTATTTGGATGAGGTGTTTTTGCCGCGAAAAATTCATTTCGTTACTAAAATTCCGCGCAACGCGACAGGTAAACTGGCAAAACTCGAGCTGGAAAAGCTGTTAGAAAGTTTAAGTTAGACGACTTGCCAGACTGCGATGCGCAGGCCAGACTAATCATGCCGCTTGGCATCTGCCGGCAATTTATCGAATAACGGGTTTTTGGCGATGGCATAATGCTCCGGGTAATACACGGCTGCAAGGTGCAAACCATGTGGGGGGGCGGTCATCGCGGCTTGAGAGCGGTCTTTAGTTTCCAGAAGTTCTGCCGTCCAATCCACCGGCCGCCGGCCCATGCCGATTTCCATCAATACCCCGGCGATATTCCTGACCATATGATGCAAAAAGGCATTGGCGCAGAGATCGATGATCACCCGCTGTTCGTCGCGATACACATCTATAAAATGCATTAAGCGATTTGGACTAACTGACTGACAGCTCTGTGCGCGAAACGAGGAAAAATCGTGTTCACCCAGTAGCGACTGTGCAGCCTGATGCATGGCTTGCTCGTCCAGCGGCTGGTAACACCAGGTAGCCTGCGTTCTTAGCAAAGCCGACTTCATCGGCCGATTCAAAATCACATACCGATAAGCTCTCGCTATGGCGCTGTAGCGGGCGTGAAAGTCGCCCCGCGCCGTTTGTGCCCAGGTAATACGGATGTCATCCGGCAGATAGCTGTTGCCGCCCATCAACCAGCCACGCATATCGCGTTCCGTCTCGCAATCAAAATGCACCACTTGCTCCAGCGCATGCACGCCGGCATCGGTGCGGCCCGCGCAAAGTACCGTAATCGGTTGATTGGCAATTTTACTCAAGGCTTTTTCCAACTGGCCCTGCACGGTCGCTTTACCGTCCTGCCATTGCCAGCCGGCGTAAGCACTGCCGTCGTATTCGATGCCTAAAACGATGCGCGGCATATCGGTTGCTGATTATTCATGAATCCACACTCGGCAACCCAGGGCAACCTGCTCGAACAAGCTGATTAGATCGGCGTTACGCATGCGAATACAACCATGCGATTCCGGCTTGCCTTGCATCAATTCGTCCGGCGTGCCGTGGATATAAATGTAGCGCCAGGTGCTGTCGACATCCCCGTAGCGGTTTTTGCCCGGTTCCAGACCGCCCAACCACAGGATGCGGCTGAGAATCCAGTCGCGTTGCGGATGCTGCGCGGCTAATTCCGGCGTGTAGATTTCGCCGGTTGGCCGACGACCTGCCAGTACACTGTTGATCGGCAAGCCGGCACCGATTTTGGCGCGGATTTTATGCCAGCCGGTCGGTGTGCAGTAGCTGCCCTTTTTTTCGCCTGGGCCGTTTTTAGCGGTAGAAACCGGATACTCGGCTAACACCTCGCTGCCGTCTACTAAGCGCAGGCGCTGCTCGGCAATGGAGATGTCCAAATAAGGTGCTGCAAAGTTATAGCGCTGCGTTGCCGCAGAACCCGGAATCATTTCACAAACAAGGCTATCGATTCGACATGCGCGGTTTGCGGAAACATGTCCATCACGCCGGCCTTGACCAGTTTGTAACCGAGTTCGTTCACCAAAATCCCGGCATCGCGGGCCAAGGTCGATGGGTTGCAGGATACATAAACGATGCGCTCTGGCTGCCAGTGTTTCAAGTTGTGTAACACTTCCGACGCACCGGCCCGGGAAGGGTCCAGCAGCACCTTGGTAAATTTTTGCTTGGACCAGGGTTGGTCTTTCAAGTCCTTGGTCAAATCGGCGACATGAAACTCTACGTTGTCGAGATTATTCAACTTAGCGTTTTCGCGGGCGTGCTTGACCAGCGGCAAGTCGCCTTCCACGCCGACGACCTGTCCAGCCAGGGTTGCTAAAGGCAGCGTGAAATTACCCAAGCCGCAGAATAAATCCAGTACCCTGTCGTCCTTAGTCAGTTCCAGCGCCGCCAAGGCCCGCGTCACCATTTTCTGATTGATCTGGTAATTGACCTGAGTAAACATCGCCGGACGGAAATTGAACTTAACGCCTTGTTCGGCTAGAGCATAACTCGGAATGACTTCCGGCTCGCCGTCCAAAGGCACGATGGTGTCCGGGCCTTTAGGTTGCAGACAAATACTCAACTGATGCTGATGGGCAAATTCGCGCAGCCTTTGTTTATCGGCATCGGTTGGCGGCTCCAGTACCCGAAACGCCAGTACGCATTCCTTATCGCCAATCGCGACTTCGATTTGCGGAATTTTGTCTTTTACGGTCAGGCCGGCAATCATCTCACCCAAGGCAATCAGCTTTTCGCCGACGATGGGGTTCATCACTTTGCAGCTATCGAGTTCAGCCAGAAACGGATTGCGCCGTTCCCGAAAGCCCACCAACACCCTATTCTTTTTGGCTACCCATTTCACGCCCATCCGGGCCTTGCTGCGATAACCCCAATGCGGGCCGGTCAGCGCCTCCCAAATTTGCGGAATTTCAATTTTGCCGATGCGGCGGAACTGATCGCGCAGTAAATCCTCTTTAAAGTTAATCTGTTCGGCGTCATCAACATGTTGAAAACTGCAGCCGCCGCAACTACCGAAATGCGGACAAGCCGGTTCAACTCGGTGTTCAGACCGGCTTATCAGATTGACTACTTTGCCTTCCGCATAGTCTTTACGACTGTCGGTGTAGACAAATTCCAGGGTTTCGCCGGGCAAGGCTTCGTCGATGAATACGACTTTGCCGTTGACGTGGCTGACGCCACGGCCATCGTGAGACAAAGATTCTATGGTAACGGTGACGGGATCTAACGGGAGTTTTTTCTTGTGGGCCATTGTGCTCGATTGGGTGGGTTGGGTTAGCGCGGTGTAACCCAATATGACGCTGCGTTGTTTAGGTTGGAAAAATGCCGGTGGATAAATAGCGGTCGCCCCGATCGCAAACTATCGCCACGATCAAGGCATTTTCAACTTGTTGGGACAATTGCAAAGCCGCGTAAACCGCGCCGCCTGAGGATACCCCGGCAAAGATGCCCTCTTGCGCCGCCAAGGCTCGCGTGGTGTTTTCCGCATTCAGCTGATTGACTTCAATGATGCTATCCACCCGCACCGAATCGTATATCTTGGGTAAATATTCTTTCGGCCAACGGCGAATGCCAGGGATTTTCGAGTCGCCTTCCGGTTGTACACCGATGATTTGAACGGCGGGATTTTGCTCTTTCAAATACCGCGACGTACCCATAATGGTACCGGTAGTACCCATCGAACTGACGAAGTGCGTAATTTTACCGTGCGTGTCGCGCCAGATTTCCGGGCCGGTGCCTTCGTAATGCGCCAAGGGATTATCGGGGTTGGCGAATTGATCCAGAATCCGCCCCTCGCCGCGCGCTTCCATGGCTCTTGCCAAATCGATAGCGCCTTCCATGCTGGCTTTGGCCGGCGTTAAGATGATCTCCGCGCCGTAGGCTTTCATAGAAGCTATGCGTTCTGAGCTCATATTGTCCGGCATGATCAAGGTCATCTTATAACCCTTAATCGCAGCAGCCATCGCCAATGCAATGCCGGTATTGCCGCTGGTGGCTTCGATCAAGCGGTCGCCTGGTTTGATCTCGCCGCGCGCTTCGGCGTGTTGAATCATGCTTAAAGCTGGACGGTCTTTAACCGAACCAGCCGGATTGTTACCTTCCAGTTTCACCAAAATAGTATTGCCGCCGGCGACAGGCAGGCGTTGCAAACGCACCAATGGCGTATTTCCGACAAAAGATTCTATGGTTGGAAAGTTCATGACTTTAACGTCCGATTAAGTTTACGGCGGCGATTATAGCAAGTTCCAGCCCTCAAGCGCCGCTGTAACCCAAGGCGAAAAAATTTCATTTATAATCGACTGACACCAATCAAACCAGCAGCCGACATGGAATCCATCGATCTAAATAGTCCCGAGCTTTATATCAACCGCGAACACAGCTTATTGGAGTTCAACTTTCGGGTGCTCGCACAAGCCCTGGACGAAACGCTGCCGTTGTTGGAACGGCTGAATTACTTATGCATTTCTTGTTCCAATCTGGATGAGTTTTACGAAGTACGTGTCGCCAGCTTGATACAAATGGCGGAAATGGACCCCAATCTGGTCAGTTCCGACGGCTTAACCATTAACGAGCAATTCGACAAAATCTCGATCAAAGCGCACGAATTGGTTGCCGAGCAATATCGGGTGCTTAACGAAGTACTGATCCCCTGTATGGAGGCCGAAAATATCCGCTTCCTGCGGCGCGACCGCTGGAGTCCGGCGCAAAAAGCCTGGCTGGAAAAATACTTCAACGAAGAGCTGTTGCCGATTCTGACCCCGGTAGGGCTCGATTCCGCCCACCCGTTTCCGCGGATTTTGAATAAGAGTTTAAATTTCATCATCTCCCTGACCGGCAAAGACGCATTTGGACGTAACAGCGGCCGGGCGATTTTGCAGGCGCCGCGCGCCCTGCCCCGCATCGTGCAATTACCTGTTACTGAGACTGACAGCGGACCTTACGATTTTGTGTTTCTGTCCTCCATAATTCACGCGTTCGTCAACGAGTTGTTCAACGGCATGATGGTCAAGGGCTGTTATCAGTTCCGGGTTACCCGCAATAGCGATTTTTTTGTCGACGACGACGCGATCGACGACTTAATGCTGGCGGTGGAAGGCGAATTGGCGATGCGCAATTACGGCGATGAAGTGCGCCTGGAAATCGACGGCAATTGTCCCGAAGAAACTGTGAATTTCTTGTTAGCGCGTTTTGATTTAAAACCTGACCGACTATTTTTAGCCAACGGTCCGGTCAATTTAAGCCGGATGCAAACCATTTTGAGCATGGTCGAACGGCCCGATCTTAAATTTACGCCGTTCAAATCCAGCGTGCCGCCAGCGCTAGGGCGCAATAAGGATATTTTTGCCAGTATCCGCAAACAAGATATTTTGTTACATCATCCGTACGAGTCATTCTCGCCGGTAGTGGATTTCATTCGCCAGGCTGCTGCCGATCCGGATGTATTAGCCATCAAACAAACCTTGTACCGGACCGGCGTGGACTCGCCTATCGTAGCGGCCTTGATCAAAGCCGCCCGCGCCGGCAAGGAAGTGACCGTGGTCATCGAACTGCGGGCGCGTTTCGATGAAAAAGACAATATCGGTTTGGCAGCTAAATTGCAAGAAGCCGCGGCTCACGTGGTGTACGGCGTAGTAGGGTATAAAACCCACGCTAAAATGTGCATGGTCTTGCGCAAGGAAGGCAGCACATTGCGCAATTACGTGCATCTGGGCACCGGCAACTACCATCCTAAAACGGCTCGGCTTTATACTGATTACGGATTGTTTACCTGCGAAAAAGAACTGGGTGAAGACGTGCGCCGGGTATTCATGCAATTGACCAGTTTAGGCAAGGTGAGCAAACTGAATAAGCTGCTGCAATCGCCGTTCACTTTGCACCACGGGATCATGAAGATGATCGACAGGGAAATCGAGAACGCCAAAAAAGGTAAGCCGGCCAGGATTATTATCAAGGTCAATGCCGTCGTTGAGGAACAAGCGATTCAAGCCCTGTACCGCGCATCGCAAGCCGGCGTGGAAATCAAGATGATCGTGCGCGGCGTCTGTTGTTTACGTCCGGGTGTGCCGGGTGTTTCTGAAAATATCGAAGTACGTTCTATTGTCGGCCGCTTCCTGGAACATACCCGTATTTATGCGTTTTGCAACGGCGGCGACTGGGCGGTCTATGCCTCCAGTGCCGACTTGATGAACCGCAATATGTTCCGTCGCGTGGAGGTCTGTTTCCCTATCGCCGACAAGCGAATTGCGGAACGGATTCTTAACGATCTGGATGCGTATCTCAGAGACAATGCCCAAGCCTGGCAATTGCAAAGCGACGGCCAGTACCGGCATTTGCGCGCCGACAATCAGCCCATTTATCAAGTGCAGACCGAACTGCTCAAAGCGTTTTGCGGATAGGATAAGCCATGAGTCAACAACCCCGCCAAATCCGGCAAGTAGTACTCGATACCGAAACCACCGGCATCAACCCCAAGGAAGGTCATAAGATTATCGAAATCGGCTGCGTGGAACTGATTAACCGCCGTTTGACCCGTAATCATTTTCACGTCTATCTGAATCCGGATCGGGAAATCGATGCCGGCGCCATCGAAGTGCATGGCATCACCAACGAATTTTTAAAAGATAAGCCGCGCTTCGCCAATGTGGTCGAAGACTTTATGCGCTTTACTCAGGGCGCCGAGCTGATTATTCACAACGCACCGTTTGACGTCGGCTTTTTGAATCACGAATTGGCGCTGTTAGCCGGCGAAAAACGCCGCGTAGAAACCAACAGCACCGTGTTCGATACCTTGGCGTACGCCCGAAAAAAACACCCCGGCGCGCGAAACAGTTTGGATGCGTTGTGTAAACGCTACGGCATAGACAACAGTCACCGCGAATTGCATGGCGCTTTACTCGACGCTGAAATCCTGGCGGATGTCTATTTATTGATGACCGGAGGCCAAGCTTCCTTGCTGGATGAAGGCGATCACACCGGCAATGGCGGCGAACAGGCTATCGTTAGACTATCGGCCGACAGAGCGCCATTAAAAATCATTGCTTGCAGTAGCGAGGAAGAACTGGCGCACCAACAGCGCTTGGCGAAAATAGCCAAAGTCAGCGGCAATTGTTTGTGGCAACAGTAATGTGGCTAATTTTTTAGACACCCTGCTTTTAAAACCCCCAGAATTCAGTGTCTTCAAATGAAAAAAGCGGTGTAATCGGCGGTGGTTCGATGACTAACTCGCTAAGCGGCATTGGTTTATGCACGCCGTAACCTTGCGCATAATCGACACCTATGGTTTTTAAAACCTCTCTAATCTCAGCGCTTTCGACGTATTCAGCGATGGTCGTCAAGCCCAAGGAATGGGCGATTTCATTCATGGATTTGACGATGGCAACATCGGCTTTATCATTTAATATGTCTTTGACAAAAGCCCCGTCTATTTTCAGATAATCGATATTCAAGTTCTTCAGGTAGGAATACGACGAATAGCCTGACCCGAAATCATCCAAAGAAAATTTGCAATTAAACTGTTTGATGGCCTTGATGAAACTATTTGTTAAATAAAAACTTTCCGCTGCAACCGTTTCCGTGACTTCGAACGTCAGTTTATTTGTGGGCACGCTGGTTGATTCCAATATCCCTTTAAGAAAGCCTAAAAATTCTTCGCTGTTAATAGATTGTCCGGACAAATTGATCGCAAACCCATCAATATGATCGAAATAATGCCTATTATTTTCAATCCACATAAGCACATTGGTAATTACCCATTGATCGATTTCCGGCATACGCTTACAGCGTTCCACGGCAGGTATGAAATGATCGGGCGGAATAATATTATCGTTTTCGTCTTTAATGCCGAGCAGAATTTCATAATGTTGATGACTGGCACTGGTCTCATCGACCGCAGTAATCATTTGGCACCGTAAAAATAACCTATTCTCAGAGAACACTTTGTCAATATTGCCTATCCATTCGTATATTTTATTTTGACGTTTTAAATTCTCGTCATCATGCGTAAAAAGCAAAACATTATTCGGACCGGAACGCTCTGCCGACATGCTGGCGGTATCGGCATTTTGCAACAACTCGTTAACATCAAAATTGTTCTGTTCGAATGGCACCAAACCGATACTCACACCGATGGTATAGCTTTTATCTTGCCATTGAAACCGCGATTCACTAATGACTTTTAACAGTTTTTTGGATAACTCATAAGCAGTTTGCGCTCCGCAATTTTTTAGCAGCACCGCGAACGATTTATCACCAATTCGCGCGAATAAATCGCCATCACGCAACTGCTCGCTGATTAAATGAGTGAGGGTTTTTAAGAATTGTTTGCCGCCAGTCACACCACAAACGTTGGTAATGACGCGAAAGTCCAAAACCTCTATATGGCCCAATATATGGCCGGTACTGTCGAGTTTAACAAGCTCGACTTTTAGCTGTTTAACAAACTCGTCTTTGGTGAGTAAGTCGGTTTCCGCATCATGCGTAGCGTTATAAATCAATTTGCTATGCATGTTTTGCAACATTTGGTTGGTCGCGCGATCCATTAAAGGCACATCCAGGCTTTCTATTCTATTCGCGCCGCCATTTTCCAAAAGTAATGCCAATTCGCTCTTATTAAATTCTAACTTAGTTAGTCCATCGCGATTAACAAAAACGCAAATTGGTAAAATACCCCCTATCCAGACCAGTTTCATCGGTTCAAAACCTTCGGAGCCTCTATAGATTATCAGCCATTCGCCCACCTGCAATTGTGCAACTTGTGCTGCCCATTCAGATTCTATAATGTCCTGCATGGATTTAGGCGCGGGAATTCTGACGGTGTCCATCGGCTTCCTAACTTTTGGCACACCACTACCTACCAGTAAAGCAAATAATTCTTCAATAACATTATCGCGTTTGAATAAGTTAGGACAAACTGTGCCTAGATTCTCTTCGATAAATTTGAGTGTGGTATGAATGCTGACCGACTGCATATTTAGAAACGAATCCTGTTCATAAAGCCAAAATAGTAAATCGTCAATCACTTTGAGATAAGAGGCTTTTTCTTCAGGCTTAGCTTCCTTATTTAATTCGGCAATCACTAACAGGTCTTGCCATCCAGCGCCAAGCAGCGTGGGAATAATCGATGGTACAGAGCGGCCGGCTATACGCTTATCAACTTCCTGCTGGATAGTCAGCCTTGCCGCTTCCAATTTTTGTTGGCCTTCGTAGGGCTCTATTATACGTTTGACGTTGGTTTCATTGGATTTTGTCAATTGCTTAGTGACGCTATCCAATTCATGCTCGACTTCCGTGAAGACGTTAGGATTGCTAATGGACTCGGCGGAAATCCGCGCGATAGCCTTTTCTACAGTATTTTTTATATTAGTATTTTTGATTACCCGATTACTTTTAATCGCAGGTTCCAGAACAGCCAGTTGATTCAGTATTTTGCGGGCAGGATGCGACTCGGAATCCAGAAAATCATTACCTTGCATGGGCAATGACAATAAAGGTAAATGAATACTTTCCAAATAATCTTTAATGTCTTTAGAAAATTCAAGCTCACCGAACAATGCATCAAAAAACCTGCCATACAGCTCAAGGCGCTGAACATCGTTCGCGGCCAACGATTTTGCCTCCGGATTATCAGCTTGTAATTTATCGGTAAGGCTTTTTTGCAGTGTTGTGGTATCTAAATGAAGGCCCGATTTAGCGGTAATATCTTTTTGGATTTTCGCAATCGCAGATAAAACTTCCGCTGGGTCAAATACTTGCTTGACATTATTGACAGGCAGGGTATTTTCCTCGCGCTGAGTATCCGTAGATACGCCCATTGTTTCAGTTAACAGGTTAAGTAATTTTCCTGTAACCTGGCTTAAGGGTTGAATAGCTTTGTGAACGGAAATCGGTTCCGCATCCAAATAATCATTGAAATAAACTTGCTGTTTATCGCTATTTTTTGTATCAAAACTGGGGCCGCTTTGCTTGCTATGAACCGGCATTTTTAATCGCGCGGATTCAAATTTAGCTAAAGTCGCAGTTGCTTGCTTATAAAAATTCGGTAATTCGATTATTAAGGTTTTTTCGAAGTAATTATAAATTGCCTTTTTTATATTGCTCCCCAGCTCAAGCTGTAAGAATATTTCCCTAAAACTGTCACATAAAACCGCTGGACCAATTGGATTATTGATCGCATTATCAAATACACCGAACACTCTGCATAATTCTCTAACTAACAGATTAAGCTCGTCGTCAAAATAGTTTTTAAGCTTTCTGATAGTGGCTGACATATTCAACCAGTCTTCAAAGTCGTCTTTTTCGATCAATGAAAGCGAATCATGATATAAAGCATCTGAGCTTTTTTCGCCGTCACTGGAAATATAATCAACCTGATATATAACAGAACAACAAAACTCGCTACTAATAATCTCTCTATTCAGCTTTAGCGTCGTAATTAAGTCATCAAAAGCTGACGGACTGGAAAAAAACTCAGAATGCGCGTTCGCAGACTGCATAGAATCGCCGAGCGAGTCGAAAAACCTATCGATTAATAAAGGCAAGCTCTCTATTAGAAATTGTTTAAATGTGTTTTTATAATTTTCTTGATTTAAATTGTCTGGTGAAGTGTCTAAATTGTCATACGTTGAGCCCAGCGATCCAACACTGGCTATTTTTCTTAAAGCATTAAACGTAGTGGCGGGCATCTGTTCGGTGACAAGTCCTACTCCCGTCGTGCCGATATGCGTTATTTGTGCATCTACTTCAAAAGTTTTTAGCTAAAATTCCAATTGAATAGAAAAATGGATTTTTATATTTTTATGTAATAAAATCTGCGGATGAGTTTTATCAAAAACCAGATAAAATCCACCGCTACAAAAATCCAGAATACGGCATTCCAGTGTATCAGTTTGGTCGATTATCAATAAAGCGTTTAGATCAATCGCATACCTAATATAGCGACGTCTTTTGCTTTTTTTAATACTAGCAGACATAAATCAGATGAAATAGGAAAAAACTACCGTAATAATAGACACCGACCGTATTCTTTAAACAAGGCCGTTGTAAACTCCGTAAATAGACTAATTGACATTATT
This sequence comes from Methylomonas fluvii, assembly GCF_014850975.1. Lineage (GTDB taxonomy): Bacteria > Pseudomonadota > Gammaproteobacteria > Methylococcales > Methylomonadaceae > Methylomonas > Methylomonas fluvii. The sequence continues at coordinate 556,737 of NZ_JACXST010000003.1, forward strand.
TAACGAAGCGGAAATGTATTTATTTTAAGCACCATCTATCTAACGACAATACTGGTGTGGATACTATACCACGTTAGGCTTTGGCGCGGTCCCGGCTGGATGTCAAGTTTAGACCAGTTCGGGCGAATATTTAGCGCACAAAAAACCTAGTTTCAATGGTTACTTGAGTCTCGCCAGAGTCTATAGTTCAACAGCATCAAGGGCTCACGACACTACCGGTGTTTTTGGCCAATGTTTTGCGCGATTTTGCTTGCTGATTGCGTCTGAGTTTGGGATAAATGAAAAACCTGAAAATAACTCGCAAACTGAAAAACTATGAATTACTGGCTGATGAAATCAGAACCCGACACCTTCGGTATAGACGACTTGTTTAATCGACCCGACCAAACCGAGCATTGGGACGGTGTTCGCAACTATCAAGCCCGAAACATGATGCGCGACGACATGAAAATCGGCGATCAGGTATTTTTTTACCATTCAAACTGTGATGAACCGGGTATCGTCGGCATTATGCAAGTGGTGCGCGAATCCTATCCTGACTTTACCGCGTTCGACCCGGACGACAAGCACTTCGATCCGAAAAGCAATCCGGATAAGCCCTCTTGGTACATGGTCGATGTCAAGTTCGTCAGAAAACTATCACGAAATATCAGCCTGCGCGAACTGAAACTGAAACCCGAACTGGCCGATCTGGCTTTGCTGCGCCGCGGGAATCGGCTGTCCATCATGCCGGTGAATGCCGAGCAATGGGCATTTATTCTCGGTTTGGAAAACGCCTAGTCTTCCCAAAGATTTAGCGTCACGCTCATCAGTGTGACGCGGTGGCCGCGATAAACTTCTTGGGCCATCGTAGTCCAGCCAAGTTTTGCATAAAAATCCGCCTGATCCGGTGTAAACAGATAGAGTTTTGCCAAACCGGCTGCCTGGGTTTGCCGCATGACGTGCCGTACCAACTTTGCGCCTATGCCCTGCAGGCGGTATTCAGGCGCCACATAAACGCTGGCCAGCCAGGGCGTCAGCTCCGGGCGAGTATCCATGTCGTTGTGTATGATGGCTGCCGAGCCGGCTAGCTGGCTTTCATGCTTGTAAATAAACGTGCTGGGGATCAATTTGTCGCTCAAATAGGCCTGCATTTTTTTGATGCGCTGTTCCAATGTTTGGCCGGGATTGAGGTCGGCCCACTCGGCATGGTGCCATTGGGCTAGGGTTGGGATTTGGTGGGGTTCTTGGGAGAGGTTGATGATGGTCATTGTTTGTATCTGCGGAATAGCGGGACCCCATTGAATCTGAGTATGACAATTGGTGTCGCTATCGCGACGGTTCGATTTAATGTCGGTTCGCGAACCGACAACAGCGATACTTTTCGCTACGAAAACCATCCTTGGTTTTCGCACTTCGGGCCAGCCTGTCGGCTGTTCAAATTCGCTCCAAGCGAATTTGTGCTTGTCCAAAGAAAAGTATCCAAAAGAAAAAGACACCCGGATTTTGCCCTGATCCTGCGCTTCACAGTTTTTTGCAGGGGTTGGCGAAAGGGGCTTCCTGCCCCTTCGCCAGCGAGCGGCATGCCCGAAAAAGCGGGGCAGGCTCTCCCTGCCACTCCCCTATCGGGCTGATCCTGTAAAATACTGCGATGCTCGGGGGCAAAATATGGGACCAAAACCCTCCCGATGACTAAAATTTCCTGCTAGCATCCCACCAAAAAATCTGTTAGGCCGCCGGGAACGGGCATCCAGTGTCATGGATGGCAAGCTTCGAGTTATCGACGCTCCCTGAATTTCGGCATTGTCGGGTATGCCGAAATGACAATCTCGCTGATGCGTAAGGAATTTTATAAATAACCAATAAACATCTGCTACACAGCGACGGTGTTTCCCTGTATGCCGCGCCGAGCACCGGAGCATTTATTGCACATTATCCGGCATCAAATGCCCTTCCAATATTCGGCTTTCTTTCTGGCTTGCCAGCTAGCCTTCAGAACACCTCTCCCAAATGCTTGCGCAACCCCCTATACAACGTTCGGCGACGGCACTTCGGAATAAACACAACGTGATATTTGCACTCCCATTTCGAGTGGCTCAAGCTCTTGTTCTCGTCCATCAGGTTCTCCTCTTGCGTTTGCTTGGCGGCTCACGTTCTCGAGTTTCCTGATGGACTCCTCTAAATATCAATCGCCTGCTGTCTCCCCGGCAGAGCCGGGGGATTTCTCATTTTTGGTTAAAACTCAAAGTGCCTAATTCTACCGACTCTTTCAAATGTCTTTTAGTAGCTGATTACGCTCGGATGCTTCTATCAAACTCTTGAAGCTTTCGACCGCGTCGATCAGCAGCGGCTGCTGATTGCTTTCCGGCAACTGGTTTTGCCCGCATTGCTCCAGCGCATTGATCACAAAGCTGATGGTCAGGATATGAATATCTAAGGCCGGCAGATAGACCTCGTCGCTGTCTTCAGGCTCTTTCAGCACGGCAATTAGGCGGCTCAGCAATAATTTCGCCAGCACATCCTGAATAATCGCAATCGGTATAGCCAGCTTACCGGCAATTTCGGCGGCACTTAAAGGCGCATGCAATTGACTAAAGTTTTTGACTATCAGATGCATAACTTGCAGGGCCACAAGCTTTTTCATAGCAAAACTCAAATTCACAAAGCGGCTGTTGTTGCGATAAGTTGGATAGTTTTGGGTAAAAAACGCCATCTCGCAACCAAACAATACGATCATCCAGCAGCTTTGCAGCCAAACTACAAATAACGGCAGCGCCGCAAAGCTGCCGTAAATGGCGTTATAACTCGACACGCCGATCTGTAAGCTCAAATACGCCCATTGCAAAAGGTGATAGCTAAGCCCCGTCACCACACCGGCTAGAATGCCGGCGTGAAAGCTTATTTTATGGTTAGGCATAAAAATAAACGTGAAAGAAAACAAAGCGGTCATCAGCAAGACCGGCGACAAACTCAGCGCCTTCACTACCAACCAACTAGCAAACGCCGGCAATTGAATGACGGTAATAAACCAAGTGATTTGCGTACCAACAAAGACAGTGATGCTGCTGGCGGCGATCAGCAGCACCGGCGCCAACAACATCAACGACAAATAATCACTAAATTTGCGGCCCAACGACCGGCTTTTGTCGATTTTCCAGATGTAGTTAAACGATTCTTCTATATTACCTATCAAGCTGATGACGGTCCAAAACAGCACCACAATCCCTATCCCGGCCACCACTTCACCCTTAGCGCTTTCCAACAGGTTTTTGGCAAAGCCGATTAGCTGCACCACTAGCGCATCTCGCTCCGGCATACGCTGCAACAGCTCTTGCTCCAGCATGGTTTCAAAACCAAAGCCCTTGGCAATACCAAACAACATGGCAATGACCGGCACTATCGACAAAATGCTGTACAAGGTTAAAGCGGAGGCGCGTAGCTGACAAAGATCCAGGCTGAAACTTTGCCAGGACAAAATAACGATTTTTAAATACTTGATTAGTTTTTCTTGAACATAAGGCAGATCTTGCTCGTGCAACAGCCAAATATCGTCTCGGACAAATGTCATTAATTTGTGGTGCATGGCTGGACTTGGCAGGTGGCGGTAGCTACAAAAATAGAATCCCTTCTCCGCTGACAGTATAAATTGAAAAAGCTAAGTTGATGGCAATACGTCTTCACCTACCGCAATAGGTTCGCGTCAGGCATTAGACTTGTGCAAGTTTATTGCACATCGAACTGTAGGTTTGCCAGCCTGGCATATAGTCCGCTTTGTTTGCGTAAATCCTCGGGCGAGCCGGTTTCGACAATACGGCCTTGATCCAACACTACGATGCGGCTGACCTTATTCACGGTGACCAAACGGTGGGCGATAATCAAGGTAGTACGACCCTGCATGGCGGCATTTAAACCCTGCTGCACCAATACTTCCGATTCCGCATCCAGCGCGCTGGTAGCTTCGTCCAGCAATAACAGCGGAGCATTTTTCAGAATAGCCCGGGCGATGGCGATACGCTGTCTTTGACCGCCGGATAAACGCGTACCGCGCTCGCCAAGAAAGGTTTGGTAGCCATCGGGCAAGCGCTCTATAAATTCCGCCACCTGCGCCAATTGCCCGGCCGCAATGACTTCCACGTCGCTGGCGTCGGGCCGGCCGTAACGAATATTCTCCAATGCTGAGGTCGAGAAAATCACCGCATCTTGCGGCACGATGGCAATTTTGCTGCGCAGTTCCTGCAAAGATAGGTCGCGAATATCCTGACCGTTCAGGCGGATGTTGCCGTGCGTTACATCGTAAAAACGCAACAACAATTGGAACAACGTTGTCTTGCCGGCGCCGGACGGGCCGATAAAAGCGACGCTCTCCCCTGCCGATATACTTAAATCGATTCTGTCCAGTGCGGCAGTTTGCAAGCGCGAGGGGTAACTGAAGCTCACTTGCTGAAATTCAATTGCCGCTTTATCGCCATTTACCAAAGGCTGAGGTGTGGCAGTATCGACTATCGCCGGTTCGGCATGTAGCAATTCCAGCAAGCGCCCGGTTGCGCCGGTCGCCCGCATTACATCGCCCCAGACCTCGGCTATGGTGCTAACCCCGCTGGACACCAGCGTGGCATAGAGTACGAAGGAAGCCAGTTGTCCGCCGGTCATGACACCGGCGTTGACCTGATTGGCGCCTATCCACAACACAAAAATGATGGAACCCATCACGGCCGTGATGACGATGACCGTCAATGCGGAACGAAATCGGCTGCGGCGGACAGCGGTGAGGAAACTGATTTCGGCACGCTCGCTAAAGCGCTTTGCTTCGCGGCGTTCCTGGGTATAGGCTTGCACGGTAGGCACGGCATTGAGAATCTCGCCAGCCAGCGCCGAGGCATCGGCAATTTTATCCTGCGACTCCCGCGACAGTTTTTTTACTTTCCGGCCCATTGCCAAAATCGGCAAAGTCAGCAAGATCATCAGCCCTAATATCAGCGAGAACAGATGCAGGCTGGTGACCGCCAGCATGATCATGCCACCGACAAACTGAAATAAACTGCGCAAACCCATGGATATAGAACTGCCCACCACAGTCTGGATCAACGTGGTATCGCCGGTCAGTCTTGATAGCACTTCCCCGGTTTGCAAAGTTTCGAAAAATTGCGGCGACTGTGCCAAAACCCGTTCGTAAACCGCGCTGCGCAAGTCCGCCGTCACCCGTTCGCCAACCCAACTGACCGTATAATAACGTGCCGCTATCGTCACCGCCCACAGGCAGGCCAAGCCAAATAGAGCCAAAAAGTGTCCATCCATACTCAGCGAACCCAGCAAACCGCCTTGCTCAGCCTGCCGCTGCCCAAATCCAAAATCAATCAGGTCACGAAATGCCAAAGGCGCTAATAAAATTGTCGCTGACCCTAGGCACAACAAGCAAAAAGCCAGAAGCATTCTGGCCCGATAAGGACGGATAAACGGCCATAAAGCCTTTAATGTAGATATTTTGCGAGAGGAAACGGTTTGCTTAGAACGGGAGACAGGCATATCAATACCTCGTGCGGGAACCTTGGCGCGAAAATGAATCGCTTAAAAATAAAAAACCCGCTAAGCCTTTCGGCTAGCGGGTTTTTAAATTTCTTTGGACTACTCTGGAAGAGTAGATGGTACGAGGGTCGGAATCGATATGAAATGCAATGCATTGTTTTATAAAAACTTATTTATAGCGCATTGCGAACGTATCACTAACCGTGTCACTACTTCGAGTTTTGCCCACCGAAATTCAATTACCGCCGCCCCTATTCCGCGCGGATGGATTCAGAAACGGCGCGGATTGTATCAGCACCTAGCGCGTCACGGTGATTTTCTTCGCCGGCGCGACTCAGTTGGTAGATTCTCGCTCAGCACAAATTTTCGCCAACAAAGCCGCGTCACTGAGTTCCAGCCTGATTACTTCCGCGGCGGCACGCACAGTCACATGACTCAAGCCCTCGTCCCAGGCTGCCGCTGTTTCCAGCAACTCGGCGACCGCTTTTGCTCTTGCTAGCGATGCTATGCCGGCATCCTCAATGCGAAAGGTCTGCAACTGTTCGTCGCTGCCCCATGGTATGCGGTGTTCAAAATTGATTGCTGTTGTGGTCATGATTTGGCTCCGGTAGGCGTTGCGGCATCGAGCAGAAAGGCTCGGACGTGGGTTAATTCGCGAACAGCGACAGCACTGGAACGCGGCTTTTTCCGCAAAGTCGGCGGCGAACCGCGCCCGTATGCTTGCACCGACTGCTGGCTCGGTGGCCTGGCCGGCTGCTTTGGCAAATGCCGGGTGTGGACAGCGCCAACCTCGCGCACCTGCGCGTTATGGTTATTTGGGTTATATGGTTTGGGTGACGTGGTGTCACTGCTTTTTGCTGAAATGTCACGGGTTTTTGACACAGTGGCACCGGTGTGGATAACTTTTTGCGGTGACACATTGTCACTGGCTGTTGAAAAGTCTGAAAAATCCGGTGACAGGGTGTCATCGGTTGTTGAAAACTTTTCAACCATCAACAGGTACCGGTTTGGCCGGCCAGTCTCCCGCACCACAACCAGCAGCCCCAGCGCCTCCAGCTCGCCAATGGCCCGCATGGCACTACGCCGTGAACAGCCGGCCCGTAGTGCAATATCCTCCAGCGACGGGCTACAGTAGCCGGCCTTGTTGGCACGATCCGCCAACGCAACCAGCACCGCTTTGGACGCGCCCATCAAGCGCACCTGGAAAGCGGCGTTCAAATATTCATTACTCATCTTGCACCACCCTGGATTTGATTACCAAGCGAATCAGCAAGATCCAACACCTTATTTGAAGCCACCATAATCGAATCCAGCAGGCCGCTCCGGATATAGTTAGACTTTACTTCGTCTGGAATTTCATCGCCGCAATCGTCATCGAGCAGAAACTTAAACAACAGCGAAGAACAACTGGCGACGGCAGTGGCCGCCGTGGTGATGCTTTTCGTATAGCTGTCCAGCGCGTTTCGATCACTGCTGCTTAGCGTCACAAACCGGGCATTTTTCCAAGACATTTTCGAATCAGCCAATATGACCTGCAGCGCCCACTGAGCAGCATCCACCATGCGGACGTTGGCATCGATCAGATGATGTAAGGCATCAGCCGACAATTCACCTTGCTGGGCTTGCTTAACAGCCTCACCATGGCCGTTGATAACATCTCCAAAGGCTTGAGTTAAAGAGTTGACCAAGGCCGTTTGTTGCTCGATACGAGCAGAATCGGTTTGCTGGCTCATTGCGCACCTCCTTGCGCCCAACGCTGAAAACAGGTGTCGCCGTTGTCCAGGTAATGATGGATCTCTTTCGCCGTGGCTCTGGCATCCAGGGCCAGCACCGCCATGCAATCGTCGAACAGGTCTTTATCCAGGCCACGCAAGGTGACTAAATTGAAGGGAAAGCGGTAGCCGTTATACAGCCCCAGCAGAAAGCGGCGCACGGTACCGGCCTGGCCGGTGTCGCGGTCGGCAACGGCGGACAATCTGATCAGCGCCGGCAGGCCCGTTGCGGTAACTGCTTGGCGCTCAGCGTCCAGTTCGGCTATTTGCCGGAAAAAATCGTTAACGGCGTGGTTTGGTTGGGTGTTGATTGGGCGGATTTTGCCCCGAGCGGACGTATTCATAACGGTTACTCCTTGACAGATAAGTAAACCGCCGCCGATAGTTTCGACGCTATTGGGCGACGGACTGAATGGGGTCGAAAACCGGGTCAAGGATCCGGCCAGCGCCGTACGCTGCCCAGACAGTCCGCCATAATGTAGACGTAGCGATGCTACGCAAATTTTGGGCATAAAAAAGCCGCGATGAATGCGGCGAATTTCGCCTTGACCTTTCCGAGTTTCGACGCCCGGTGTCAGTGTGTTGACTGACGGTTTCATTCTGCTCGCCTAGTGGCGGGAATGTCAATTATTTTTTGAATGCCGCGGCTTGTTGATTATCGAGACGAGTGTTTTTTCAACTAACTCCCGCTACTCATTAGATTTGAAAAACGTTTTTCGGGATGTGCCCTATTTTGTGCCCTGCTCCGTAGCATGGGGCAAAACAGCGATGGTCTAACGATAACGCGAAAGCGGGATAGTTTGAAACCAAAGAAACTTGGTTATTAAAAAGCATTTGTAGGGTTTCGCGTTGCTCTACCTAGCCCTCATGAGCAGGAAGAATGTATTACATGTCATAAAGCCATAACAAACATGCAGGCTTATTCATGGTATTAAGAGCATATTTTAATCATTCAGGGACGAAAACCATGAAAAAAATCAATACTATTCTGCTGGCTGCATTAACGACCTTTCCACTCTTAACTAACGCGGCATCTGTTAAATATACTGAAATTGGCAATGACGGAGTTGGCAATCACTTCATATTCGATTTCTCATGGGATACATCAACCAATTCTGTAACCAGTATTCAAGCATACGAAGAATACAACGATTACAGTAGCACCCCCTCTGTAAATCTTGTCTCGCCGTCATTTTCATGGGACTCCAATCTGTTCCTGACTTCGACCCCAACAGTTGGTGCAGCCATTTTTAAGGACTTTTCTGGATTGTTCGCTTTTTTTATGTTGACGGGTAATAACGGCCTCCCAAATGTAACTAACCTCCCTAGCTATAATTACGCTGTAAACGATGGGAGAACTGGACACCAGTGGTTCGGTTATCAAACTACCATTAGCCAAGTACCAGAACCAACCTCCATTGCACTGCTAGCCTCTGGTATCTTCGGTTTTATTGCATCAAGAAGAAAGTAACTCAATCCTCCATATTAATTGCAAAAAAGCCGACGGCACACTGCCGACGGCTTGGTTGAACAGTTGCGGCTTTAGATGCCGTAATTGGTCCCGACGGTGCGGTAACCAACATTGACCGGCTTGGCTTGGGCAATACCGCTAGTTTGTACCGGTGCGACCCGCAAGCCCGAAGGGGCGTTTTCAAAGCTGACCTTGACGGAAACGGCGCCATTGCCAGCGCCTAACAGGCTTTGTTTGTGGAAGCCTGGCGGACGCATGTCGCCGCTGCCCTGGACACTTAAATCCGGAAGCTTAGGCAAAGCTTTCATCACCGATTCACCAAAGTATTGCGGAATACTGCCAATGAATCGCAAAAACTCGTTATCCGTCACCCAATCAACCATGTATTGCAGCATTTCTTTCAGCGGCTTAAAGAAGTCGACAATATTGGCAATGCCGCTTTTGAACCTCCCGACGATTGTGTCCCAGTTATCAATGATCAGCGGCGCGGCCACAACGGCCGCTTGGGCAAGAATCATCAGCGGATTCATTTTCATGGCGGTATTCAAAACCCCAATGCCACCGGCCAAACCCCAAGCCGCCACCTTTAAGCCGACAAGCGCACCGGCCGTCTTAATCATTGTCATAACGGCCTGCGGATGATCATTGATGAACCCGGCCATTTTTTCCGCTGCCTCCGTCAATCCGCCGCTCAACTGCTTGAGCTGGGGTGCATACGTACCGCCCAGCCTGGCCTGCATGTTTTCTAAAGTCCCGCTCAGCGTATCTACCGTGTTGGATAGCGTGCCTAACGAGTTATTGACTCGTTGGTACACATCGCCCTGATCGGCAAACTTTTTCACCATGTCCCCGTAACCACCGGCCGCCAATACCATGGCTTTGGAAGCATGCTCTTTGCCGAAGGTCTTCTCAAACGTCGAAAACAGTTTGGCGGGATTAAGTTTTGCCATTTTCTCGATGTCTTTCACCAAGTTTTCCACCGTGGTGAACTTGCCGACTCTGGCCGCAGCGGAAATCATTTCCTTAACGCCGGTTCCGGCCTCGCTGGGATCGATACCGGCTTGAGTCAGTAAAGCCACCATCGGTGCCAGGGCGTTGGCTACCTCAATGCCCTGCACTTTTAAGGCTTTCAACGGGCCGCCGGCTTTGGACATGGCCGATGTGAAATCTTCAAACCCAACACCGATATGGCGGGCGCGTTGCATGGTGTCCGCCAGGGCGACAAAATCCTGGTTGGCAACACCAAAGACGTTGGATATTTTCGCAATCCCCAGTGCCGAACTGTCGTAAGTCTCGCCCAGTTCCTTGGTTGCGACACCCAAATAAGCCGCCGCTTTTAAGCCGCCGTTGATCAGCGTGTTGGTGTCCATGCTGTTAGCTTTCATCACTGTGGCCATGCGCTGAAAATCCGCAGTATTGCCCGGCAGCTTGTTGCCCAGTTCAACGGCGACTTTATTCAAAGCCTCAAAACCCGCAGCCACGCCGTTTTTATTCATCAGCGTGTTTTGCAAGGCTACGCCGGCACTTTCAAACTCAGCAAAGGCCCTGGCCGGCATTGCCAGCGATGCGGCGAATCCAGCACCGAACAACGGCGCTCCCTGACCCACTAAATTAAGCTGACGCCTGAACACATTGAGATTTTTACTCATGACCCTTAACGTCGGCGATAACTTGTCAACGGCGGTGATAAGGGCTTTTAACTCAAAGTCTTTCGACATAATGATTTCCTTGCCTGCATTCAGGCGATGAAGACGCCACCGAGGCTTTCGATGGCTTTGGCGATCCAGGCCGGGCGATCTTCGCTAGGCACATCGACTACATACCGGCCGCGCCGTTGGCTGATTTGCACAACAATGAAAGGCCGGCCGGGGAAGATTTGATTAAGCATGTGGTGCGTGTCCCTGGCGCTGGTGAGTTTTTTAACGCTCAACACTTGCCGGAAATCACGCTCGAAGGCTACGTCCAGCTCATGGCCGGCGTCTGTCTGTTTTATATCCAAACGGGACAACAATCGACCATCATGGTCAACGATTGAATAACCGATGTTTTTCATAATCTAAACTCCTTAATAGTGGCGAAAAACACATAAACAAAATATCATAAAAATACTTATAAATAAATAACTTATGTTTATTTATGGCAAGGGATCAAGACGACAAACCCGCGCCCATTGATGAAACGCCAAGCGGGTGGCGGCGGGTGGACTTACTAAGTTATCCACAAAGAAAGAGGCCTAATTGCCAATTACTGTCGATATACCCCCCTCCCGAATTTCGCGGCGCTGCACATAGCGAATTGCAACCGGTCTAAGGGCATTAACCCCAGAGTTTTAACGCCCCCCTATTTAGGGGCCTAAATCACCCGCTTTCTACGCAAACAGGCATGTGTATAACTTGCTGACCGTGGGCTTTTTCAATTGAAAAACTTTGCACAAAATATCTTGCTTGCGAACGGGTCTACGGTGGGTAAGTCCCAGACTTTTAATACCCCCGGGGGGCTTGGGTCTGATCACCTCGGCGAGTGACTGTAAAAACATTTTCTCTATACCCTTGTGTAAGAAGCTGGGGTAATTGGGGTGGATATGGCTACAGGCCACGTCCAGCACAGCTTTCAAGCTACCGCACCACATGAAAAAATGGGGTGTGCTACCCCATTTATTTACGTGATATTGGGGTGGGCGGATTCAAAGCGAACATTACCAACTTAAGACGACCAAGAGCGCCACCCCAACTATTGGGGTGATCTACCCCAACCTCTAAACAATTGGGGTTGCCTTGTAAGCCTTGGCAAATAAGGCTTTAAGCTATTTTCCACCCCAAACACCCCACTTTTTACATATACTCATTATTAGTTTTTTCCGGCTTGACGGGTTAATGAGGCAAACGAAACAGCCACCGCTACCCTATGGCGTAATCGATTACGGGTGCGGGGAATCAACCAGACTCGACCAAATCGGCAGACAATACCAAGACTCGTACCGTGCGACCGGCTACACCACGCGGAACTGTTGGCCTTGGTTTACTGCGAGTGCTATCGCGCTCCATCTTTAACAACAATCCCCGCTCAGCCATCCGACGCCATAAAGAGCCGGCAGAAATCAAAAAACTATCGCCTTGATGGCGGGCAAATTCTTGGATGATCTTGAAGGCGGTGTTCGGCTCCAGCCATACCTCGGGCGGTTGTGCGTCCCTGGGTTCGGCATACCAGCCGCAACAGTCGCCCATCGGCTTGTATAGATCATCACCATTCAAATCTTTGCCTGAAGTCCGCCAACCCCAGCTATATGGCCTGGTAAGCGGTGGCCCCTGTTTGATAACGGTGGCAATGTGGCCATTCCCCGAGCTGAACGCGGCCCGCAACAGTTGCAAGAACCGTTCGACTTCGTCTTGTTCGGTTTGATACGCACCTTGTTCGCTGAATGCTTGCTTTAAGCAGCTCTCTAGCTCAGCCAACACGATGTTGGTTTGTTCGCTGGTCAGCGTGCCGGCGTCTTCCAGAAACTCCAGAAAGGTTTCGGCGCCTGCTAACAGGTTGCTATAAATCTCAGGGGCGCGCGGGTGACTGCTGGCGAAGCCGTCGCGAATGGCCGCATTGCGCAATTGTTCAACCACTTTGGGAAATTCGGCTTTCAATAGATCCAAGCGCGGCGCCAGCCACCGAAGGTACGCAGACATCAGCCCAGCAAATCGCCCGGCCTGTGCGGCGTGCTGTAGTTTGCTGAGCGTGGGGTTATCCACGTCGGCCCGACCTAATTCCAGCACCAACAGCCGGCCGAGTAAGGATACGCCGCGCGGCAAGTCTTCCGCCGTGACCAACAGCATAGAGCGATTGAACGGCGCGGCTTGTGCCTGCATATTGGCAGTGCGGCGGCCACGTCCCGCGCCATTCCCGGTGCCACGGATAATACGTTCGGCCATCGCGTGTTGTTTTTCGGCTTCGACGCGGTTAACGGAAGGTTTGAAATCATCTGCCGAAAAGATGCCATCCTTGGCCTGATGGCTTTTAGCTTCCATATCGTTCGCAGAATCAGCCCACCCAGCCGGAAAGCTGCGGGCGGTGAAGTCGCCATAAAACGCCTGGGCAATAGCGGCCAGCGCCGATTTGCGGGAACCGGTTAAACCGTGCAGCCAGATAGCAAAATCAGTATGCTGACATTCGCCCAGCGGCGCACGCGCCACCGCCGCCAACAGAGCGGCGCCGATATGCGGCCTACTGGGCGCCACCTCGAGCAACAGCAGCGCATCGGCCACCGCTTGTTTCAAATCATCGCCGGCCAAGGCTACCGGCAGGGCATAACGGCCCATGTTGCCTGGCCCTAAATCGACTTGAACGCCATCAATCAGACCGGCGGCAGTGATAGCCCCCGAGCCGGTCAAATAATGCCAAGTACCATCGATCTTTTTCCAGCCGGTGAACTTGTAGACCACGCGGCGCGGAATGTCAGCCGATAAGCGGCTGTATTGATGCACGGCGGCGCGTAGGTTGTCGCGTTTGGCGGTACCTGGATAAACAAAGACCCGACTACCCCAAGCCTCGTTCGGCCAGCAGGCTTGCGACGAATAAAACGACTTAGCCGGCACATCGGCAGCCGGTAACGGTAAACCATCACTACGGCGGCCCTCGATCCGCAGAAACGACGCATCGTTTAAGCCATCTTCGGCGGTGACTTCCTCCTTAATCGAGCAGGTAAAATCACACAGGGGGAATTCCACAAAGCCAGACCCATCAGGACCGGCCTTGACCGCGCGGGATTGATGAAACGCGCCGTTTTTTATCAAGTACTCGCCGAACTTTTCCGGCGGGGTTGAGCGTCCGCCGCCGCTCCCTCTACCACCATCGCCAGTGGGCTTTTGGGAGCTGGGTTTCTTGGCGGCTTTTGCAATCTCAACGACTTTGGTTTTCTTATCCTCGCTCACGTTCCAGCCTCCTTTGCTCAATAAAGCTGTCGTTGTAGTCCTTGCCGAACGGTGGCGCGTAAACGGTGCCATCGACCAGCGCTGCCGCTTCGTCGCCCTTACGGATGCCCACGGCGTCGTTATCTCGGCAAACTATAATCAAGGCTTCCGGATGCATTTTGCGGACGATCAACGCCACCGCAGGCATGTTCCCGGCGGAAAAAGCGATATACACACGGCAAGCGGTGTCGTAGTGCAGGCAAACCGCATCGGCGAAACCTTCCGTTATAAATACCGTTTCTGATGGTGCGCCGATCCGGCAAAAGCAACCGGACAACTCGCCGCCGGCCAGAAATGTTTTATCCCTACCCAGTTCTGGCGGCGTTTTGTCGAAGATGTATTGAATGTTGCGGATACGTTCGCCACGATCCAGAACCGGCACCAGCAACACGTCATCGACGATCAGGCGGCGAACCGAGCCATCGACACAACGAACCCGCCTATCGAATCGACCGCGTTTGGCACAGTGCGCACTCGGCAATTGCTTACGCTGCATGTAGCCGGTCGGCTCGAACGGCCAGGCTTGTGCCTTGCGGTATTCACGGCGGGCGCTGGCGGCCACCTTGTTATGCTTGGCAGCCAGTTCCGCTTCGCGCCGGCGGCGTGCCGCGTCCTGTTCCGCGCGTTCGTTCGGCGTCAATGCCTTGGCCGGTCCGTCGGCTTTCCAGGTAGTTTTGATGCCGGCTTTGAAATCCTCGAAGTAACCGGCCGGTTTTGCGCCGTCAAGATGTAGGTTATAAGCGCCGTCCAGGCTGCCAGACTTGCGGCCGGCAATGTGGAAGCGATGCAACACACCATCGGCTTGGATGGTGGTCGGCGGTTCGATGCCGGCTTCCAGCATCGCAGCTTTGAATTGATCGATAATCGAATGGGCGCTAATCATGGCTACCGCCTTGAACATCCTGGTTTCCGCAATACGGACAGGCGACCGGCTCAAGCATTTCGATTGCCAACTCCAGAAACAGACAGCCCAGCGCATCAATTAACTTGCGACACTGGTTGCGCGATGAACCTGGAATTTTCGCCGCTTCGGCTGCGATGGCAGACTTAATTCGACATTCCGTGGCGGTTTCAGCCTCAGCCGCCGCAATGGCGCTTCGCATTTTGGTAAGTTCGGTTTGAGGGGCTTTTTTGGCCGGCATTAAGCACCCCCGGTTCTTTCTATAAAACCGCGAATGTCTTCAACACGCCAGACAGTAGTGCGCGGCCCTAACTTAACGGGTGCAGGGTAAATGCCATCTTTGACACCCTTCCACCATGTTGAACGACCAATTGGAATGATCGCGGGGATGGGCGGGTTTGCTTTGGAATTGCCGACAATTTGCGGTAAACGCAGATAGCCGGTTTCGGGTAGATTTATCACTTTGAATTTCTCCGTCTTTAGTTGTACGGTGAAATCCTAATTTGTCTAACAACGGCATCAGGGGTAAAAAACCAATGTAAAATTTACCCCTAATTAGATTATTGCGTCTTTTTCCTCTTTGGTTTGCTTGTAGAAACCACATCTTGGATATAACGATAAAGTTCATGATTTTTAAATACCGGGAGTTTTCTAAGCCTCAAGGTCATTAACATGCGATAGCGATATGGACTTTTTTTTATTTCCCGTTCAACTTTTTTACAAATATTTTCAATCTTAAAAGCGAGCTTCTCGCCGTCAAGATACTTTAATTCACTTGAATCCAAACCGTCCGGGATTTCCTGAAAATACTCAACACCAGAAACTAGAAACGCGTGATCCCTTGTCAAAAATCCTTCTTCCATAAAAATTTTAAAGGTGTCGTAAATTTGCTTGTTTTCCATATCTTTGCGATACCTTTTACCCCAACTCAACCAGCCTTTAATAAACTCCTGTTTATTGGCCGATAGTGAATATAGAAGCGTCCTCAATCCAGAATGAACCCAATGCGGAATTGGTTGACTTGATTGGTAGCATAACGAAACCGCATCGGCTATAGCCCCTAAATGACCGGAAGAATAAATTTGTCCCAGTTCAGAAAGCTTATCGTCAATATCAGAACAACCAAGCACATGCTCCAGGCCATATACCACCCATTCCGGCAATGGAATACAGTTTTGGGTACAAAGACCAAAAGCTTCGCGCAAAGCCACCCTTGATCGATTTTGTTTTTCATAAATTGTTTTAAGCTCCAACAAACGCTGTTCGAACTCATCACTTTTCATCTAAACCACCCGCTTAAACGGGATAACATCAGCCCCCGCCTTTAAGCCATCCAAATAATCCGCCCAGCTCTGCATCATCCGCCGCCGTTCTTCCAAATATTGCGCCCGGTTATAGGCCGCGCGGACTTGATCCTTGGGCATGTGGCATAGTTGCCGCTCGATCGCATCCGGCGACCAGCCTTGTTCGTTGAGTAAGGTAGACGCCGTGGTTCTGAACCCGTGGGCGCTCATCACGTCTTTTTCGTAGCCTAGTGTTTTCAACGCCGTGCGCACGGTGCCATCGGACATGGGCCGGCCATCGCCACGGCTAGACGGGAACACATACTGGCCAACACCGGTTAACGGCTTGATGGCTTCCAATATCTCCACCGCTTGGCGCGATAGCGGGACAATGTGTTGCACTTCGGTTTTAGTGACGAAGTAACGCCACTCGCCGGCCGCAAGATCAAGGTCTTTCCACTCCATTTGCCGAATCTCGCCGGGTCGCTGGAACAGATAGGGCGAAAGCCTGAGCGCAGTTTGCACAACAAAGGTGCCTTGGTAGTGGGTAATGTCCCGCAATAACTGGCCCACTGCCTTGGGGTCGGTAATCGCGGCATTGTGGGTGACTTTCTGGGCGGGGATCTGGGCGCCAACCGCCTGGGCGGGATCGTAATCGGTAAAACCGTGGGCGATGGCATAAGCAAAAGCGCCGCTTATGTCCGACCTGACCCGATGGGCGGTCTCCAGTTGGTTTTTGATGATCAGCGGCCTGATGATTGCAAAAACATCCGGTGACTTCACATCGCCAATCGGCATTTGGCCAATCGCCGGGAAAACATACAGCTCAAAGCGGCGGAGTTTCTTTTGGTGGGTAATGTCGCGGACGGTGTGGGCGTTTGAGGCTAACCATTCGCGAGTAACATATTCGAAGCTGTTGATTATTGGCAGGCCGGCATCTAGGCGGTTCTGAGTTTCAACAGTTTGTTGGGTGTCGGCCTTTTCTTGCTTGCGAATTTCGCCGGGGTCTATGTCATTGGCAATCTGTTCGCGGGCAATCTCAGCTTTGCGCCTGGCGCTTTCCAGGGAGGTTTCCGGATACGATCCAAAGCCTAGCCTATTCTGCTTACCTTTAAATCGATAGATGAAACGCCAGAGCTTTGAACCGTTGGCCTTGACCAACAACGTCAAGCATTCGCCGTCATTGATGGTGTAGTCCTTGTCTTTAGGCTTAGCTGCCCTGTAGACCGTGTCTTTGTTGAGATTCTTAGCCATTGAGTGACACCGGAGTGATACGAGAGTGATACGGTTGGCCGTAAATTTACTCCGTATCACTAAACGTGTCACTGTTTGCGGTGTATGTCACTGCATTTCGTTGCACTTCTTTAGACAATAAAAAACCCGCTAAGCCTTATGGCTTGCGGGTTTCTGTATGTCTTTGTACTTCTCTAAATCTTTCTTTGGTACCGAGGGTCGGAATCGAACCGACACTCCTTTCGGAACCGGATTTTGAATCCGGCGCGTCTACCAGTTTCACCACCCCGGCAAAGAAAGCATCATTATACTGATTTCTTCAGAAATGCCAAACTATTTTTTACGCCGCCAAAGTCACTGCTGCTTTCAGTTTTTTCATAGCGTTTTGTTCCAACTGTCTAATACGCTCGGCCGAAACTTGATAACGATCAGCTAATTCGTGCAAAGTGGCTTTTTCTTCCACCAGCCAGCGACTAGCCAGAATATCGCGGCTTCTGTCATCCAGGCCCGCCATTGCATCCATCAGCAATTCTTCCTTGCGGTCTTCCCAGTCGCTATTTTCCAGCAATAAAGCCGGATCGGCGCCATGCTGTTCCAAATAAGCGATAGGCGCCTGCGCATGGTCTTCGCTGTCGTCGCCCGTCGGCTCAAGTCCTATATCGCGACCGTCCAAACGCCGTTCCATTTCGTAAACCGTTTTGACATCCACGTCCAGGTTCTCTGCTATCGCTTCCGCATCGTCTTGCGATAGATAGCTCAAGTCCTTTTTGAATTTGCGCAGATTAAAAAACAGTTTGCGCTGTGCTTTAGTCGTTGCAACTTTAACGATGCGCCAGTTTTTGATCACATATTCATGGATTTCGGCTTTGATCCAATGTACGGCAAACGATACCAAGCGCACCCCCATATCAGGGTCGAAGCGTTTTACCGCTTTCATCAAGCCAATATTGCCTTCTTGCACGATGTCCGCCAACGGCAAACCATAACCCGCATAGCCTCTGGCCACATGCGCTACGAAACGCAAATTGGACATAACCAGCTCGCGTGCGGCGTTTAAGTCGCCTTCATCTCGGTAACGCAAAGCCAAATCCTGCTCCTGCTCTACACTGAGCTTAGGCATTTGGGCTACCAGGCTTAAATAAGAATCAAACGTCCCAACCGATAAATTGATCGGTAAAGCCAAGCTGTTGTTCATATCACCCTCGTTTCCGGTGGAATAAATTAACGATGGTCAAATTCTAGCACTCGATAAACGAGAGTGCTAATAATTTAGTAAAAATCTTGTAATACAAAAAGTTACAATGTATTTAGCCTTGATTTTAATGCAAAACCAGCCGACGATGCCGCCTTTACGAATTCCGGCCAAACTCGTTAAAATGGCGACTGACTCAATATTTGCCGCCCACCTTATAAATAACCACAGCCATTTACTCAAACATGTCAGCTTCCGATAGCCCCGTATCATCCAACTTTATTAGACATATCATTGCCGCCGATCTGGCCGCCAACACAAACAACGGCAAAGTTGCCACCCGCTTCCCCCCGAACCCAATGGCTATCTGCATATCGGCCACGCCAAATCGATTTGCCTGAATTTCACACTAGCTGCCGAAAACCAAGGCACTTGCAACTTGCGCTTCGACGACACCAATCCGGAAAAAGAAAGTGTCGAATATATGGAAGCCATCGAACGCGACGTGCAATGGTTGGGTTTTAAATGGGCCGGCAAATATCACGCCTCCGATTACTTCGAACAGCTTTACGATTACGCGGTACAGCTGATCAAACAAGGCGATGCTTATGTGGACAGCTCCACGCCGGAGCAAATGCGTGCGGACCGCGGCACCTTGACCGAACCCGGCAAAGAAAGTGCGGACCGCAACCGCAGCATCGAGGAAAACCTGGATTTGTTCACCCGCATGCGCGCCGGTGAGTTCGCCGACGGCCAGTATGTGCTGCGCGCCAAAATCGATATGGCCTCGCCCAACATCAATATGCGCGACCCGACCATCTACCGCATTCGCCGTGTTCATCACCAACGTACCGGCGATGCCTGGTGTGTGTACCCCATGTACGACTACACCCATTGCATTTCCGATGCTTTGGAAGGTATCACCCACTCGATCTGCACCTTGGAGTTTGAAGATCACCGTCCGCTGTACGACTGGGTACTGGACAAATTGCAAACCCCTTGCCATCCGCAACAAATCGAATTCGCCCGTCTGCAATTGGAATACACCATCGTCAGCAAGCGTAAACTGCTGCAATTGGTGACCGAAAAACACGTCAACGGTTGGGACGATCCGCGCATGCCAACCATTTCCGGCCTGCGCCGGGCCGGTTTTACCCCGGAAGCGATTCGCGACTTCTGCGAACGCATCGGCGTCACCAAAAACGATTCTTGGATCGAAATGGGTGTTTTGGAAAATTGCATTCGTGAAGACTTGAACGAACGCGCACCTCGGGCAATGGCCGTGTTAAGGCCGTTAAAAGTCGTCATCAGCAACTGGGAAGATGGCAAAACCGAAACCTACCAAATCGCCAACCATCCGCAAAAACCGGAAATGGGTAGCCGCGAAGTCAGTTTTTCCAAAACCATTTTGATCGAACAAGACGATTTTATGGAAAATCCGCCTAAAGACTTCAAACGATTGGTACCAGGCGGCGAAGTCCGACTGCGCGGCTCCTATGTCATCAAATGCGAGGAAGTGATTAAAGACGCAGCCGGCAATGTCATAGAACTGCATTGCAGTTACGATCCGGCCACCTTGGGCAAAAATCCGGAAGGCCGCAAAGTCAAAGGCGTCATCCATTGGGTATCGGAACAACACGCCCTGCCCGCCGAACTGCGTTTATACGACCGCTTGTTCAGCCATCCCAACCCGGACACTTTGGACAATTTCCTGGATGGCATCAACCCCAATTCGCTGGAAGTGTTGACTGATTGCCGGGTGGAAGCCAGCCTGGCCAACGCCACGCCGGATACCCGTTATCAGTTCGAACGTACCGGTTATTTTTGCCTGGACTATGCCGACAGCACACCGGAAAAACGGGTGTTTAACCGTACCGTGACCTTACGCGACAGTTGGGCAAAATAACCGGTTAATCGACCATGGCCGCTTTGCAACCGATAATTAGCCATCTCGAAACCCAAACCGGCCAATCCTTAAATAACCACCGCCTAAGCAGTATCGGCGGTGGCGACATCAACAGCGCTTACCGGCTGCAAGCCGCCAATATCGACTGGTTTATCAAATTAAACCGGGCAAGCCTGGCAGAGATGTTTGTAGCGGAAGCGGCCGGTTTACGCGAGTTGGCCGACATAGGCGCGGTGCGCGTGCCCAAAGTGATTTGCTTTGGCGAATTTCAACAACACGCTTATCTGGTGCTGGAATTCATCGAATTGGGCGCGTTGCATAACCGCAGCGCCAGTTCATTCGGCAAACAACTGGCCTTGCTGCACCAGCGACCACAAGCCTATTTCGGCTGGGCCATAGACAACACCATCGGCTCCACGCCGCAACACAACGCCAGACACGACGATTGGATCAGTTTTTGGCAGCAGCAACGCCTGGGCAAACAATTGCAGTTTGCCGCCGCCAACGGCTATTGCGGCGCGCTACAGAGCCAAGGGGAAAAACTGCTTGAAAAAATTGGCGATTTTTTTAGCGATTACCGCCCTCACCCCTCCTTGCTGCACGGCGACTTGTGGGGCGGCAATGCTGCCGCAGACAAGCTAGGACAACCGATAATCTTCGACCCGGCTTGCTATTACGGCGACCGCGAAGCGGACCTGGCCATGACCGAGTTATTCGGCGGTTTCAGCCGCGATTTTTATGCGGCTTATCAAGCCGAATATCCGCTGGACCCTGGCTACAAAACCCGTAAAACCCTTTACAACCTTTACCACATCCTTAACCATCTAAATCTGTTCGGCAGCGGCTACTTGAACCAGGCCAACAGCATGATCGCTCAGTTATTGGCCGAATTAAACTAATCGCGCCCAGCACCGGATCACCAATAAATGAAACGGTAGATAGACATAGTCAATTGCAATTCCCCCTGCATTTTTCTGACTCATAAAAAGAATTTTTCCCGCCTAAATTCAGGAATTTCCTCCTGGATAATAGCCATCAATTTTAAAGCCGAAACAGCAGCTTATATCCAGAGCCCCGTTTCGAAATTTATGACACCAACCTATCTCACCGCTGCCATGAGCAACACCCTAAAAATATTGTTAGTCGATGACCATGCCGTGGTTCGCGCGGGTTTTCGCATGCTATTGTCGGTTAGTGGCGATGTCGAAGTCATCGCCGAAGCGGAACGCGGCGAACGAGCGATTCAGCTTTATTCCGAGTCCAAGCCGGATCTGGTGGTTATGGATTTATCCATGCCGGGAATCGGCGGTCTGGAAGCCATTCGCCGGATCGTCGCGCGGGATGCCTATGCGCGGATTTTGGTATACAGCATCTATCACGAGCAAGTGTATGTGCGGCGCGCAAGGATACATCACTAAAAACATGGCGCCGAATCTATTGTTGCCGGCTATAGAAAGTATTATGCAAGGTAAAGGTTACACAGAACCCGGCCTGCTTAAACCCGCTGACGAGCCGTCTGCCAATGCGCAGTATCAAGCGCTAATCAACGCATTCTCGCCGCGCGAGTTTGATATATTCCGGCTACTGGCCCAAGGCCTGACGGTATCGAAAATTTCCGATCACCTGTGTTTGGGCAATAAAACCATCGCCAACTACGCGACGCAAATCAAGAAAAAACTGCAGGTGCAGACCACCACCGAATTGGCTCACATCGCCGTCAACCTAAACATACTCAATCAGTAAACCCTATCTAAAACCGATCAGCGCAATACTCTGATCGAACCCAAGGTACCGGTTTCAACGGTCACGCTCAGCCGGGTAATTTTACTGACGCGAATTGCGTTCTTGGGTTGCGAGGGGTCGAAATTGAATTCATCGCCCTCGCGAACCATAAAAGTACCCACACCGCTGACTTCCAACAGAGCAATAAACGCCTTGCCGAACGGATTCAATAAACCGCGCAGTTTGAGGTTAGGCACCTTCATGGTTTCCTGATTTGGCATAAACCCATAAGCGCCGGCGGCGGTGCCGCCCTGCGCTCCTGCCGTTTCGTACATCAGTTCGCTGGGCGTGAACGGATCGCGCAACTGCTTCGGCGCCGCAGGCATCAACGGCAGCGGCGTGGCCGGCGCTTCCAGAGCCTGCGCGGCTAGTGCCGCCATTGAAAAAACAAGGCCGGCAATCGGCTTGATTGAATTCGACAAACTCATTTAATGCCCCGATACCAAAGAGAATAAGGCTTGAAAGAATGCATAATAGACAAAGCCCACCATCGAACCGATCACCAAAATCATCACCGGCTCGATCAGGGCCGATAGGCGCTTGATCGCAATTTCCAACAGCTTTTCGTAATAAATCCCCAGTTCCTGTAACACTTCGTCCAGCGACCCGGTCCCTTCGCCTACTGCAACCATCTGCACCACCAGCGGCGGAATGCGCGGATGATCGATACTGCGCGCAATATCCCGGCCCTCTAAAATCTGGTTCGATGCGGCCAGCAACTGATCGACATAAACTCGGTTGCCCAGCAAATTAGCGGTAATTTTCAACGCTTCAAACACAGTGACGCCGCTGCGCAGCAAAATCGACAACGCCCAGTTCATCTGCGCCATCGCACCGGTCACCAGCAACGAGCCGATCACCGGCAGTCGCAGCAACAACCGGTCTATCCACAAACGGCCGTTACGGGTTTGATAAATCAACATCACCAGCAGCAGCAAAGCCGCCACACCGCCTACCAGCCACAGGCCATGCTGGCGCACGAAGTCGGATATATCCACCAGCAACTGGGTGGACGGCGGCAAGGCTTTGCCTTTGCCCATCAAAAACTTGCTGAATTTGGGGATGATTTTCACCACCATGAAAATGCCGACACCGATTGCCGCCAGCACCACAATCGCCGGATAAATCATCGCGTTGATGGTCTGCGCCCGCAATGCGGCTCTTTTATCCAGATGTATCGCCAACCTTTCCATGATCTGATCCAAATCGCCTGTGGTTTCGCCGGCGACCACCAAATTGATCGCCATTTCCGGAAACACCGCTTTGTGCTTACTCATCGCCGACGACAGCGATTGGCCACCCCGGATGTCTTTCAGCATCAGGCGTAAGGTCAAATTCAAGCGCGGATTGGTTAATTGCGCCTGGGCCAACTCCAGTGCCTGCGCCACCGGCAGGCCCGCGCGCAGCATAAAGCTCATTTGCCTGAAAAAGAAAATCAGCGCCGTGGTGGTAACCGAACGTTGCGAAGCCAACCAGTCCGAGAAATTGGCCTGCCCGAAAAAGCCGCTGCTGCCGCGCCCCTGCCGCAACGCCAATATTCGCAAACCGCGCTGGCGGATTTGGGCTGCGGCATTGGCAATATCGTCGGCTTGCAGCCTGCCGCCAATCTCGTTGCCGCGCTCATCCAAGGCGGTATAAACAAATTCAGCCATCTCAGTTTACCCCGCGCATACCGCGGGTTTTGTGGACCGCTACATCGCGTAACTCGTCCAGCGTGGTCATGCCCAGCAGCACTTTACGGCAGCCGTCCTCCCACATAAAACTCAGACGCTCACCGGCACTGGCTTCCAAGGTTTCCTCATCGCTGCCTCGCGCTACCAAGCGGGCGAGGGTTTCATCCAGCCACAGGGTTTCAAACAATCCCAGCCGGCCGCGAAAACCGCTGCCCTGGCAGATCACGCAACCGCCCGGTTCGTAAATCTGCACGGCATCGTCATCCCGCCCCAGTTCCGCCAGCTCGGCAGGCGTCGCCGAGCGCGGTTTGCGGCAATGCCCACATAAGCGGCGTACCAAGCGCTGGGCAATGACCGCCGCCACCGTGGAACCGATCAGGAACGGTTCGCAACCGATGTCGATCAAGCGCGTGACGGCGCTCACCGCGTTGTTGGTGTGCAGCGTCGAAAACACCAAATGCCCGGTCATCGCCGCTTTTACCGCCACATCCGCAGTTTCCGGGTCGCGGATCTCGCCCACCATCAGCACGTCCGGATCGTGCCGCAGAAACGAGCGCAGGGCGTCGGCAAAGCTGACTTTCGGGCCGGTCTGCAATTGAGAAACCCCGTGCATCACGTATTCGATGGGGTTCTCCACGGTCATGATGTTGATGTCGGCCCGGTTGATTTCCTGGAGCGCGGCGAACAAGGTCGTCGATTTACCGCTCCCGGTCGGACCGGTCAGTAGCACCATGCCGTAGGGGCGGTGAATCACCTTACGAAAGTGCTGCAAGTCGTCTTCCATCATACCCAGATCCGCCAGCGTCAAGCCAAACGCCTCTTGGCCGAGCAGCCGCAGCGTCATCCGTTCGCCCAGCCGGGTCGGCGCCGTTGCCACCCGAATGTTAAAGCCCTTATCGATGGGCCGTGGCAAATGATAAGAAAAACCGCCGTCCTGCGGCATGCGCTGTTCGGCTATATCCAAGCCGGCCAGCACCTTGACCCGCGACACCAAAGCGGCAGCCGCGCCGGCGTTGGCAACCAATGGAAAATCGCGCAATTTGCCGTCCACCCGCAAACGAACCCGCAGACCCAAAGCATCCGGCAGTAAGTGAATATCCGAGGCCCGGTAAAAATAGGCTTCGCGGATGATACCGTCCAGCATGGCCACCAAATCGGTATCGGTCTCCGCCGTCACCGCGCTGCTTTGCTCCGGCGCCGATTTTCCGGCCAATGCCTGCTTTACCTTTAATTGCAATAAAGCCAGATCGGCCATTGCCAGCGGCAATACCTGCCCCAACAAGCGTTGCACCGAATCAATGCCGCCCCGGTCGCCCGGATCGCCGCAGATCAGTAACACTTGTTCACCATCACTCACCGGCAACAGCAATTTGCGCTGCACCAGACTGGGCGGAATTTTTTTTAACAAGGTGTTTTCCACCTGCAGCGTATCCAGATCGACATACGGCATGCCGTATTGCTCAGCCACCGCCCGATGCAAGGCCGATAACGGAAAACGATAATGGGCCTGAACCATGCTTAGCAAACTCAAGCGTTGCCGGCGGGCGTCCAGACGCAGGCGCTCCAATTGCGCGGCTTCAATCAACCCGCAGCGCACACCGGCTTCCAGGAGATGTTCGTCATTGATAGCCATAAAATTACAGTGCCAAAATCACTTCGGCCAGCAGGGATTGCGGATAGCCGGGCATCGCCAACACCGGCATGCGCTCGACGCTGATACGCAGTACCGCTACTTGAAACGGCAGCCGATCCAAATCGTGAATAAACCGGTTCAAAGCCAGATAGGTACCCTCCACCTCCAGGCGCCGCAACGGCCTTTCCAACAACGAACCCGGCGACATCCGTGCCACCCAACCGGCACTCAGCGGCGGAATCACGGCAGCGATGGGCGCAGCGGTAGCGGCCGGCGCCACAGCCGCCGGTTTATTTTTTCGGCTTTTCTTGGCGGTTACCGGTGCCGCCGCAACCGGCGCGGCATTGTTGCTTACCGCCGCTTTGAACACCTCATTGGCGCGCACATGAATCTGCGCATCGCGCGCCACTTTGGAAATATTCACGATCAGGAACTGCGAGTCGTCCGGAGCCAGATGTTTTTCCACACTATCCGACTGCTCTTTGATGGCTGCCAGTAAACGCTCTTGTTCCGCTAATTGGCTCTTCAAACGCTCGATGTCCTCATCCGGTTCTTCCGGAATCTCGGCGCTACGCAGGCGTTTATCGGTGGCTTCCGCCGTTTGCTGCAATTGACCGATTTCCCGATT
The DNA here is from genome assembly GCF_014850975.1 of Methylomonas fluvii. GTDB lineage: Bacteria > Pseudomonadota > Gammaproteobacteria > Methylococcales > Methylomonadaceae > Methylomonas > Methylomonas fluvii. The sequence continues at coordinate 582,668 of NZ_JACXST010000003.1, forward strand.
GGCCGGTACCCAGCGCAACCAGGCATAACCGCCGATGACGATCACGCCGATAGCCAAAGCCGACAACCATTGTTCGCGCTTACTCAAAGGGGGTAGTTTCATGGGGGTTTGGATTGGATAAACGAATGATTTTGCCGTCCGGCTCGGCCAATTTGACCAGCCGCAAGGAAATACTGAAGCCGTTGCTCTGCAGCGGCCCTTTGCCAAAAGTCACTTTGGGTTCGCGAACCTGCAAGTCCCAGCGAGCGGCGGCATCACCCACCCGTTTGATAAAGGTCTGCGCGGCGCTGTCGCTGAGCGCCCAGGCCTCCAGCACCAGGTTTTCCGCTTCGATGCGTTTGGCGTCGATAGGGTTAGGCGGCGCCGCGTTCGCTGCCACTGCCGGTTTTAATACCGACTTGTCCGGCTCATCCAAGCGCTCGATGACCACCTCATTGTCAACCAGCGTTTGCAGCATACCCAACACGCCTTTGACCAAATCCATGCGTTCAGGAATGTCTTCGTCATAGAAGCGGGCCAGATTTTCCAGGCGCGACTGTTCGGTTCGCAAATTCTTGATCTTGTCCTTGATCTGGGCAATTTCAGCCGCTTGGGCGTTGATGCGCTTAATAGCCTCATCGATACTTTGCCAGCTGGTATCCACCTGCTGCTTGTAGCTCTCCACGCTGCTTTTGCGCGCCCACAACGACAGCTCGGCCACGCCGACCAGCACCAATAGCAGCAGCACCAGCGCCGCGGCCCGCACCTCCAAGCGATCACGCAGCGCCGGCAACGGGCCGCCCAAGCGCACCCCCACACAACGCTCAGCTTCGGCCAAGCCCAGGGCGTGGTAAGCCGCTCCGGCCATGCCCGGCGAGACCTTATCGCCAACGACAGCATGGGTTAGCGGGTGCAAATCCAGTTCCAGCATGTGTTCCAAATTGGCGGCCAACTCCGGTGCCGGCGGCCAACTAGCCAGCCAGACCGGCTCGCGCGGCGGCGCATGCAGCGCGTGGTAGCTTTCCAGGCAAATATCCAGCGGCGCTTTGTGCAGATTCAAATAGTGGCGCAAGGCCGTAATCCCGCCAGCGGCTATCCGCGTGCTAAACCCCAAACCGGGTTGAGTCTCCAGCAGCACCGCGTGGGTTTCTGTCGCGGGCAATAAGGCCGCACTGCAACCGGTCAAGGGATACATGGTTTGCAATTTCAAACCCTGCCGCGCGAAAGCGTCCGACCAGCGCTGCAATAAACTTTGATGCACGCAACTAATCAGCCAGTTAAACGTACCGGGTATATCGTCCACCGCACTCTGCGCCGCCCAACCAACTTCGATGGCCTCGTCGGCGGCTTTCAGCCATTCCTGCCCGGTCAAGCACGCATTGAGCTGGCTGCGTTTGATATAACCCAACTCCACCGCCAGATCGCCGAAACGCCTTAAGGAAAACTGCTCGGCCAACGCCAAACTGCCGCCGGCTCTGGATTTACCTTGCTGCAAATCCATTACCGCCCGCGCCTGTTCCTCGGTCATATAACCTTGGCCCACCAACAAATGCCCCACCGACCAGCGGGTGACGTGTTGCAGCAACAGCGGCTCCGCTTCCCAGCGCGCCAGTTCCAACATCTGCAACAACGGCCGGGGCTTCCGAGGATTGACGGGTAACTCCACCAGTGTGGAAAACACCGCCGGCGACAACAAAATCGCCGAACCGCCGCCCTGCCAACCCTGGCTTTTTAGCGTGGTCAGCACATCGCTCAGGCCTTCGGCCATATCCACCTGCTCGGTTTTTGCCTGATACAGCAATTCCATATCCTGATCGGACCGGCGCAGCACGGCGGCACGCAAGGAAAAACCGTCGGTCTCGCAGACCAATAACTGCGACGGGGTAGCGAAAGGGATAAAACGGTTAAATTTCATCGTGGTTGGATGTTATGGGTGGTAAAGATATTGAATCGGCGTTCGCTAGCTCTGGGGCTTTCGCTCCCAGTCTCCCGCTGACTAGGCACTGCATAACTGGCATTGCGGACCGGCCATTCGACTTTCCACGCACAGTTCAACGTGCGAGGGCTGTTAGGGATACGCGCGGTACACCGAGTGAACCGGGACAAGTTAAGGCCCTGTCGTTTTACTCCCCTCTTTGAAAAAGAGGGGTTGGGGGAGATTTTTCGAATAAATCCCCCTCGATCCCCCTTTTTCAAAGGGGGAGGAAGGCTTGAGTCATTGGCGGTAACCGCGGAGCCTGGGAATACATCCTGAGAACGATTCGGACAAACTGGACTCATGGAATGATCCAATTAAGAGCCAAATTCAATGTCTGGCGGGGTAAGACGCTGAAACTGCGGATGTTGCTTACAGCCGGAACTGAATTTCCAGCCTGGCAATCGCCATCGAAGATCACAAAATCATCAGGATTGGCCGACGGAACTCCGAAACAAACAATCGCATACCCGCGTTGTCCGATAGGCAAGAGTGGCGGCGTGCTCAACTTAAAGGTCTCGGTTTTTTGACCGCTCCCCAATACTGAATCCTTTGCCAAAACCAAGTAATCAGGGGTTCCTTCGTCCGAATCGACATAATCCGTCAAATCGGATAAATAAAGGCGCAACACCAAGTTAACGGGGTTGGGCGTTGGCAATGGTGCCCCGCTTTGATTCTCAAAAGTCACACTCACTGCCGCCGGTAATGGCACCTGCCAGTCGGCGCTGACAATCAGTTGCGGCGCGGCCACGTCATCGGTTGCAACCGTCAAATCCGTGCCCTCGCTAGCTAAACTGGTAGTCGCTGCAGTTACGCTGTAATGCCATCCTGAGTTCAGCGCATCAGCCGCTGCATTCGCGCCCTCGTTGCCATAGCCATCTCTAAAACGCAGGCCGCCGCCGGATTCAGGGATAACCTGTAAATAGGGGCCGCGCCAGCCAATGCCGACACCCGTGTTCTGATCCAAATTCCATTCGCTAACGATTTCGGTGTCGTCGCACGGCGATTTAAACGTTTTCGGAACGGTGGCGGGAAGCACTTCGTCACCGAGCCTCAATAACTCCGCCAAACATAAGGGCAAGCGCCCCATATCCGCGACAAAGCCGCTAAGCTCTGGCGCGCCGTTCACGGTGCGGGTCGGGTCGCCGACGATGGCTTTACGGATCAGTTCCATCCGGCGTTTGGTTTCGTCGTATTTGGCCTGGTCTTCCACGCCCTCGGTCAATAGCAAGCCGGTGGACGCCACCAGTGCCATCAAAAAAATCACCAGCAGCATTTCCAGCAGGGTAAAGCCAAGCTGTGGCCGCAAACTTTTCCAACCCGCGGAATATGGCGTGGGAGCCAATGCTTTGGCGCTTTTGGCCGTTTCTATCAACGCATTCATCGCAACAAACACAGCACGGTATCGTCACCGCCGCCGGCCAGCTGGCAGGTGCCGGGCGTTGGGTTATTGTCGGTTTTATCCGGACCCAGGCTGACCAGCCGAGCTTTGTCGGCGTCATCCAAATCTAGCATCAAGTAATTGGCTTGATAGGCATCGGTAATCACCCACAAATTATCGACACCGGCATAACTCATCAGAGCGCTTTTGCGTTGCAAATACGGGCCGTGCCAACCGCGGCGGGTATCGGGATTCCAGCCGCTGCCGGAAGGGTCGGCAAACAGCATCCAGAAATTAGCCGGCGATTCGCACCAGGCCAGTTTTGCTGCATCCGTGCTGCCGGCTTCGCTGGGCAGATTAGCCAAATCCGGGTTGATTTTGCCGGGGTTTGCCGGGTCTTCGCAGACGTAAGCCCCCTGCCCCGGCAAATCGTTGCTACCGCTATCGCGGCGGAACTGCAACAGAGCATTGCGGATTTCCGCGATTTCAAACCGGGTGGCATCGTGGCGACCTTGATCCTGCACGCCTTCATAAGCAAGCACCGCTGTGCCGGCCACCACTGCCATCAGCGCAATCACCGCCAATAACTCCAGCAGGGTAAAACCGGCTTGCGAGCCACTTTTCATGGTTTTGGAACGCACGATGGCAACATCGCGCCAGGCGACGGACCGCAACATCCCGCTAAGAACAAACAATAAACACCTCATTTACTTGCTTGTGAAAATTAAAAACTTAGCCAACCCTCGTTCCCACGAAGGACCGCTCACCGTTATACACAACTGCCGTCATGCCCGCGGGACGCGGGCATCCAGTGTCACGGATGGTAGCTTAAAGCTATCCTTGCAGCCTGGATTCGCTTCGCGGTCTACGGCTCCGGCAATCCCCTTGTGCCCCAGAGGGTATGCCGGAATGACGGTTATCAAACATAGTTTTGTATAACGGCGAGCGGATGACCGTGTGAGCCAAATCAAACATCTCACTTAAAGCTGCTTAGCAGGCGCGCCGCTGCTGGTGACCACTTTTGCACCCAGCGTGGAGGCCAGCATCGGCAACATGAAGTTGACCTTGACACTATCCGCGCCTTTGAGATGGAACAGGTCGACAATAAACTTCGAGGCATCATTTGGATAAGCGGCCAAGGCCCGGCTCAGCGTGTTTTTGGCTGCTTGCTGATCGCCGTTCAGCGCTTGCATCAGCGCCAGTCGGTACACCAAATTATTGGCCGGCACGAAACGCACGGCAACATCCGCCAACACGGTCAGTTGCGGCCGCATCGCTAAATCATCAGGCTTGCCGGTAAACGTAAAAATCATCGGCACATACGGTGCTAGCAACGGCGCTTGCGTCACCGCTTTTTGACAGACATCCACCAGATGATCGGAGCGTTGCTGAGAGGGTTGCGCCACCGTCGCTAACAAGGCCAGCTCCATGCGCAGATAGTGGGTTTCATGCACAACCGCCACGGACACGGCAGCAGCAATGCAGGAGCCGGCAATGACAGTGCCGGTTTTTTTCAAGGCTATCGGCCGGCTTAACTCATCACCCAAGCCCAGTACCATCGCTGCAACCCCTAAAAACGGCGCATACCACAGCGGATATTCCAACATGCTGTGAATGCCCAAGATTGCCGCTAACAACATCAGCCAAGTCTTAAACGCTTGCTGCGTTGTCCCCTCGCCCACGGCCAGTACCGGACGAACCCAGCGGCTGATAGCCAACAGCAGTAGCAATACCGGCAACAAACCCAGTTCGGTCAACAAGTGCAAAATCAGGTTGTGGGCGTGTTCGATATAGGTAGGCAGTGCCGGAATATACCGGCCAGCTTGAAAATACGCGGTGTCGAATTGCCCGAAACCTTGGCCCAGCAAGGGCTGCTGCAAAAACAAGTGCCAGGCCACTTGCCAGATATGCCAGCGTGGCGACACGCCGCTGGTCTGCTGCAACATCCGTTCCGCCGAGCTCGGTTGCGCATCGGGCAACACCCCGAGCGAACACAAACCCTGCAATGCCAGATAGCCGAAAAGCCCTAAAGCAATGGGTTTCAACCAAGCGCAACGGTAGCGCCAAGCGATGACAAATATCGCAAGCCAATACAATAAAACGCTGCGAGAAGGCGTCAGGCTCAAGCCCAGCATCAGGCTAAACCCGCAGAACGCAAATACCCACCGAGGTAGCCTACCAAGCGCATGCCAGTACAATAAAGACACACTGCCCAAGGCCAACAAATCACCGTAATTGTTGGCTTGACCCACGCCGCCCCAATCGCCGATTTCCCCGGATAACCGCCCAAATAGCTCACGCCAGGCCACCAGCGCGGCAGCTGTTACCAAACCGCCGGCCAGCCAGCCGCCGACCCGTTCGCCACCAAACTGTTGCCGCAAATAGGCCATCAAAACCATCATCAGCGCAGCCCAAGCCAAATAAGCCATCCCCATATATGCATGGGGTACTACAACTTGCGGCAACAGTTTGCTTTGCAATGCCAGATAGGCGGCTAGCGTTAAAGGCAACCACAGTGTGCGCGGTAGCTGCAAATGCTCGCTACGCCACAAGCCTGGCAATGCCGCCGCACAAGCCAGCAATCCGCCGACTACCGCCAGCCATTCCAAATGAAAAGTGATTACCGGCTGCAAATGCCAGGGCGCCAACCAAGGCAAAATCGGCAACAAGCCCACTAGCAGCAGGGTGAGCGGTGGAAGTTTGGAGAAGTGGAGCGATTTCATCGTTTGTTATCAGTTTCAGTTGTGTTGCACTTTTCAAAACATGAGCGGCTGTTGTGCTCTTGGGTATAACCATTCGTCCTTCGATCTTACTCATCACCCTCAGGGACGCGATTAAGAGCCGGAAAATAGGCCACCATTCCACCAGGGATGCACTTCACGCGCTTACGACTAGCGAAATCCAGGTTGCCGAGCGGTGAAACGCCGTCGCCATCCCCGGTCTCCGGACTTCGGCAATCTCTGCCGAGGTGGCACTTAATGAATGGCTGTGACGCTTGCACGCGGCAAAGCCCAAAGGCTGCCATTTGCACTGTCCACCTGTTTCAAATGCGACCGTCCGAAATGGCGGAAGGCCCGCTACCTGCTAGCTCTAAACTCTGCAGAAAAGCCCAGAGCTAGCAGGGATTCCCACGGCGGACCGTGGGAACCGGCTTACCTAGCTAAACTTAGTTAGGATTTTGAGCGGCGATGTTTTCGTCGATCATACGGCCTTCAGTGTCAACCACCGCCAGCAGACGGGGTTTAGTGAATAATTCACCGGTTACAATGTTGTTGTCCACAGCACCAGCGTTCGCGCCGTCTTGACCAACGTGGAACAACGCGATGTAACGGGCGTAAGTGGTTGCCGGATTGATGTTTTGGCTGACGAAAGTCGGCGCTGTGGAAATTGCTACTGATGAGTTGCTAGTGCTATGCGCGGCATCATGTCCAAAGCCCAAAGCAATCACAAGATTACATTGGTCGCTTTCCAGTGAATCGTTGATGACGTTTTGACGGTTGCCATCGTCAAGAGCAGTCATAGCGGCGCCGTCCAACTTGGTACCCAACGCAGTACCATTTACACTACAAGCACCGGTACCTATAGCGGTATCCCCGAATGTTGGCAGGATGGCGACATTGGCTACGGTGGCCCATTCGTTCTCTGCGGCTTCACCGTTATTCTGGGTCGCGCCCTCATTGTGTTGCAAGTTTGGCTCTACGCCCGCAGTAGTTGTCGCAACGGTGCGCTCCTGTATTTCCGTAATACCAACTGCCGCCATCGCGGTGTTCAATGCGATGCTAAAAGCAGAAGTGGATACTGGTCGCGCCCAATTGGCAAACCGCGCAGCTGTTCGATCAGACAAGAATGCAGGGCTGGCACCTGCGGTTGTTACCAAGTTATCCCATTGATCAGGGAATTTTTGCGTAACTGCACGGTAGTTACGAATCGCGCCGTCAGCAGTGGAGGTACTGTTGGACGCTGCAGTTGCTTGCGCGCTGTCGCCAATACCGTCATACGCCACCAATGCCGCCGTCGCCAACGTAGCGATCAGCGTGATAACCACCAACAGTTCCAGTAAGGTGAAACCCGCTTGTCTGTGTTGCAGTCTTTTCAGTTGTTTGCCTTTCATACTGTTTTCTCAAATGTAAATGCCGCAACTGCCTCACGCAGCCTGTTGGTCATCTTATTTTTTGGTTTTTTGATGTGACCCCATCACACTCGTTTTGTTATGCGCATCCGTGCGCGGATTAGTCCTGAGTTCTCTGTCTTCCTCGTGCCCACTGGGCAGAAAAAGATAGGGGATTATTTAGAAAATCTCCCCTGGCCCCTCTTTGCCAAAGAGGGGAATTAATAAGGCTAAAGCGGCCTCATTGCCAATCTCCCGCATAGCCATACGGACCGTGCCAACTGCAAGTATCAAGCTTGGCCCGGCAAGCCGCTATCAACTACAAAGCGGTATTGTTTGCCGCAGTGCAAAATCACTTCCTTTTGCTGACGCTTGAGAATTTTGACTTCGACGCGGATTTCGCCGAAGCCGTCGTGCTGCAATACTTCATCAAGCAATTCCATCAGCTTGCTTTTGACGGGTTGGGCTTGCATGTGCTTATGGTTTCTCATCATCTCTATTTCTCCCTCATTCAATTCAAGCGTGTTCATTGCGCGGGCAAGGCCAGTTTGTAACCGCTATGGCGGGCCTGATTCAGCCAATATTCGGCTTTTTCCTGTTGCTCCAGATTGGTGCTGGTGGCGTGCACCCGATACAGCATGTACTGGGCGTGGGCGTGCCCCTGGCGGGCGGCGGATTCGAACCAACGTGCCGCCAGTGTCATGTCCTGCGGACCGCCCAATCCCAGGTAATACAGTTCGCCCAGCAGGGCCTGGCTGTTGGCGTCGCCCGAGCCAGCGGCGCGATGGCACCAATCGAAGGCCTGGGCAAAGTTGATCTTGCGCAATTTGTCGCCGTAGCGGTAGGCGTAACAGTTTTCGGTGGCGATGTCGGCCGGAGTGTCCAGACCCATGTGGTTGGGCTGGCAAGCGGTGCAGGCCAGCACGAACAGACTCAGCAAACTCCGGACATAGAATTGGTTCGGTATCGGGAATCCGCGCCGAGTTTTTAAATTGTCGCGGCTCATTGGTCCGACTCCCTCAGGCGCGGCGGCGCGCAAAACTCTCCGCAAACCGGTTCGTCGGGATTTTCCGGTTTGGGCACCGGCTTGGCTTGCATGGCGATGTCCGGCGCGTAGCGATGGTATTTGTCGGTGGGATCGTATTCTTGGTGGCTGTCGTTGCCTTGGTTCAGCACATAGGGCGTAATCAACAACACCATTTCCGATTTACTGTCGGCGTCGGTAGTTTGTCTAAACACCTGACCGAGCACCGGGATGTCGGCCAGATAAGGCACTTTGCGGCGGTTGCGGGAAAAGCTGTCACGAATCAAGCCGCCCACTGCTACGGTATAACCGTGCCGGGCGAAAATTTCACCTTCCATACGGGCGGTGGTAATGGTGTCCACCGGTAAATCCACCACTTCACCGCTGGTGTTATTGGTCACTGGAATGGAGGCCGCGCCTTCGTTGAGCGTGGAGTTTTCCTGCCTGAGCTGGATGTGGATGGTACCGTCGGCGTTGATATGCGGCGTCACTTCCAGGGTGGTGCCGATTTCTTCTAGCTCGGTTTCCGGGGTGGTGATAGTGCGGGTGGTATTCAGGTTATCGATATTATCGATGGAATAGCCACGCACCATGATGCGTTCCTCGCCAACGAACAGGTTAGCCGGGCGATGATTGGACGCCACCAGCATGGGATTGGAAACCACGTTGACGCGGTTATTTTTTTCCAGAAATTCGATATTGGCTTTGATTTTGTCGCTGAGAAATTCGTAAACAAAGCTGCCGCCGCCGGTCATGGCCGCTGCGCCGCCCATGATCAAAGGATTGAGGCTATCGCCTTGAATCTTGGTATTTTTGATTTCGAAGTTGAACAAAGAGCTAAAGTCTTCACCAACCTTGACGTCGATAATCTTCATTTCCAGCATCACCTGATTTTGCGGCTTGTCGAGTTGATCGACCAGGCTGGAAATGGATTTAAGAATGGCGTTGTCGCTGGTCTTGACGATCAATTGATTGTGTTCAGCGTTGATGGTGACGTATATCACTTTGTTGATACCGGACACCTCGGACAGTTCGCCGGGATCGACACGTTTGCCGTCGGCGCCGAGTTCCGCGAGTTGTTCGACGCTTAAATCCTTGGGTACTTCTTCGCGGAAACCTTGTTGCAAGTTACCATAGCGACCGCCGGCCGCGCCTTGATTGCCCATGCCGCCGGAAAAACGATTGTTACGTCCGCCGTACATATTGCCGCTGCTGCCACCGCCAAAACCACCTTGAAACCCACCACCGAAACCGCCGCCCATGCCGCCGCCAAAACTACCCATACCGCCACCGAAGCCGGTATTGCCCATGCCGCGGTTATTGCCGAAGCCGCCGCTACGGCCGTTACCACCACGCCCGTTCATACCACCCATGCCGCTCAACATCATCGCGTTGCCATAAGACACTCGTACCCGATTGCCATACAGGCTTTCGATAGCCATAGCCACCGCCATAACATTGGGGTTGCGCAATTGAAACACGCGCACATCGTCGTCTTGGCCCATCACCAGATCTTTGCTGTACTCTTCCTTGGTCATCAGTCTAAAGGTACCGGCATCGCCATTATCCTGGCGATACCAAAGATCGCTGATGCGGCAAATGGTGCGAATGGCGTCTTCCAAGCTGACTTTTTTTAAAAAAATAGTGACGTTCTTTTTGCCCGCTTCCGGCGTGGCAACGATGTTGACGCTGGCGTCTTCCGACAGTACGCGGATGATGTCGGAGACCTGGGAGTTTTTGAATTCCAGTTCCTGAATTTCGAAAGACTTGGCGGCAGCGCGCAGGGTAAAGCCTGCCGACAACAGCATGAGCATGCACAACACCTTGACGCGCCTTAGTTTTACGATTTTCAATTACAGCCTCAGTAACTTGATAATTCATGTTTTGCACTTATCGAAAATCTTGGCGGGCGCGGAGGCTTAATTCCCAAGACGATTGCCGTTTGCGTATCAGTAGGCTGTTTAAAATTTGAATATAAAGATGCTTCCGCCATGTTGGAAAAACCGTTGTTCAAGCTGTCCTTAGCCGAGCCCAAACCGCATGGATAAGTCGAAGCGCGCCCTCCATGGCTCTGGGCTACCCGCTCTTGTGCCCTGTGGGTATCCTTGCGGGAACGACGGTTTCTTGGGTCTGACAGAAGCATCTTTATATTCAAATCGCCATAGCACAAAATGGCGCGCATTGTATGTTGGTGAATTCCCAGTTGTCGTTAGGAGTAAATCCCGAAATGTTTGCCAATAATTCCGGGCGTTAAGATTTTGGGCGGAATAATTTGCCGAAGCACTTAAGAACATCAAGCACCTGGTTTTTTGGGTTTAAGGATTTAGTGGGAAATAAGGTCAGGCAATTCTGAATGCACCGAATTGCGAAGTTACTCGCCCCTCTTTAGAAAAAGAGGGGCTGGGGGAGATTTTTTAAATAGATCCTAAGATTGGGAAGCTAAACGGGAGTGGAAAAGCTTAGCAGCCGATGTCAGCAGATTCGCTACCGCCCACAAACAGGCGATAGGCTGGATTACCGGTCTCATCCCGATAGGCAAGTCCTAAAACCGACAAGCATTGTTCAAAACGCCGGCGCTGCTCACCGTCGATCTGCAAGCCAATCAATACCTTACCGAAGGCGGCGCCATGATTGCGGTAATGAAACAGGCTGATATTCCACTGGCTACCCAGCGACAGCAAAAACTTCAGCAGCGCGCCGGGACGCTCGGGAAACTGGATGCTGTAGACGCTCTCTTTCAACTCGAATGGCGCATGCCCACCGACCATATAGCGGATATGATCTTTTGCCAGTTCGTTGCCGGTCATATCGGTAACCGGAAAACCGTCTACGGCTAGTTGCTCGATCAGATGCTGGCGGTCGTTTTCCGCGCCGCTGCTGCTGATACCGACAAACACTTGGGCCATGCGCGCATCGAAGTAGCGGTAATTGAATTCGGTGATGCTGCGCTTACCTATCATCTTGCAAAACCGTAAAAAGCTGCCCGGTATTTCCACCGCCAGCAGAATTTCCCGATGCTCGCCTACCAGCGTGCGCTCCGCCACATAGCGCAAGCGGTCGAAATTGATATTGGCACCGCTATCGATGGCGATGAGGGTGTGTTGCTGTAGCTGCTGTTGTTCGGCGTATTTTTTCAATCCCGCCACCGCCAAAGCGCCAGCCGACTCGGCGACTGAGCGGGTATCGTCGAAAATGTCTTTGATCGCCGCGCAAATCTCGTCGGTACTGACGGTGATCACCTGATCGACGTACTCACGGGCGATGCGAAACGGTTCCTCGCCAATCTGCTTGACCGCCACGCCGTCGGCAAACAAACCGACTTGTTCCAATATTACGCGCTGACCGGCTTTTAAAGCTTGATTCAAGCAATCAGCGTCGTCCGGCTCCACCGCAATGACTTTAATATCCGGGCGCACGAATTTAACGTAAGCGGCGATGCCGGCCACCAACCCACCACCGCCAACCGGCACGAATATCGCGTGAATATCACCGTTGTGTTGGCGCAAAATTTCCATCCCCACCGTACCCTGCCCGGCGATCACTTCTGGATCGTCGTAAGGGTGAATAAACGTCATGCCTTTTTCCGCGACCAATTCCATCGCATGCGCGTAAGCGTCATCATAGGAATCGCCGTGCAGCACGATTTTCGCGCCGCGCGCCTTCACCGATTTGATCTTAATTTCCGGGGTGGTTTTCGGCATCACAATCAGGGCTTTAATGCCCAGCTTTTTGGCCGCCAAAGCGACACCTTGGGCGTGATTGCCGGCCGACGCGGCGATGACACCGTGCGCAGTTTGTTCGAGCGGCAGAGAGGCGATTTTGTTATAGGCGCCGCGCAATTTAAACGAGAACACCGGCTGCAAATCTTCACGTTTCAGATAAACCTTGTTGCTGATTTTTTCCGACAGCGTAGCGGCAAAATCCAATGGAGTTTCTTCGGCAACGTCGTAGACTTTTGCCCGCAATATCTTTTCTATGTATTTTTGCATTATTGTCCTCGGCAACCGCTGGCGCACTTGCCGTCCATGCTTGGGTTCTGGGGCTGTTTAGGCGAGGCTGCCTGGAGCCGGTTCGGCGTAAAAACTGCTGAGAGATCAGCGTCAATCGGTTATTATCCCATACAATGACGGGTTAAACGCCGTGTCAGATTTATAAGAGTAATCCATCAGGACCATCACCATGACTCAAGACGAATTAAAAAAACAAGTCGCTCAGGCTGCCCTGCACTATTTGAAAAACGTACCCATCATCGGCATGGGTACCGGCTCTACCGTTACCCATTTGATTAATCTGCTGGCCGACTGCGATTTCAAAAGAGACATCGAAGGCGCGGTATCCAGCTCGGCGAAAACCACCGAACATTTGCAATCCATCGGTATTCGCGTCATCGACCTGAACCAATCCGGCGATCTGGACATTTACGTAGACGGCGCGGATGAAGTCACCCCGCATAAAAAAATGCTGAAAGGCGGCGGCGGCGCGTTGACCCGCGAGAAAATCATTGCCGGCGCCAGCAAAAAATTTGTTTGCATCGTCGACGAAAGCAAATGCGTGGACGTGATGGGCAAATTTCCGTTGCCGGTTGAAGTATTGCCTTTGTCGCGCAGCTTCGTGGCTCGCCAATTGGCTAAATTGGGCGGCCAACCCGAATTGCGCATGAACAAAGATACTGGCGCCAGCTACATCACCGACAACGGTTGCGAGATTCTGGATGTGCATAATTTAAGTATCCTGGACCCTATCGAGTTGGAAAAAACCATCAACAATATCCCCGGCGTGATCACCAACGGTCTGTTTGCGATCCGCGACGCGGATGTGGTGTTGGTGGGTAAAGGCAGCGAAGTGATTACTTACTAAACCGCATCACCCGCTATTGCGACAGGTTGTCCGGCGCGACGACCTCAGTCGCCGAAAAGCCGGCAGCGCCCTACACGTAAAGCCTTGCCGGCTTTTCCCCATTAAATTTCTGGCTGCCCCAGCCTTAGAACTCTACAATATCCGCCTATCGCAGCCGCCGGCTGCTCTGCTTTATTGCCACACTTCTCAGAGTATTTTAGGAACTACCATGTCTGACATTGAAATTGCCCAACAGGCAAGCATGCGCCCGATTATCGATTTGGCCGGCGAAAAATTCGGCATCCCCGCCGCACATCTGGACCCTTACGGTCATTACAAAGCCAAGATTTCCCTGGAATATGTCAACAGTCTGACCGATAAAACCGACGGCAAACTGATTTTAGTCACGGCCATTAGCCCTACCCCGGCCGGCGAAGGCAAAACCACCACCACGGTCGGTTTGGGCGATGCCTTGAACCGCTTGGGTAAGAAAACCATTATCTGCCTACGCGAACCTTCGCTGGGCCCCTGCTTCGGTGTCAAAGGCGGCGCGGCCGGCGGCGGTTATGCGCAAGTGGTGCCGATGGAAGACATCAATCTGCATTTCACAGGCGACTTTCACGCCATCGGCGTTGCGCACAATTTATTGTCTGCGTTGATCGACAACCACATCAACCACGGCAACAAACTGGACATCGACCCGCGCCGCATCCAATGGAAACGCGTGATCGATATGAACGACCGGGCGTTGCGCAAAATCACCATCGGCCAGGGCGGCCCGGCCAACGGCTATTTGCGCGAAGACGGTTTCGACATCGTCGTCGCCTCGGAAGTGATGGCGATTCTGTGTCTGGCGACTAGCCGCGCTGATTTGAAGGAGCGCTTGGGCCGTATCGTCATCGGTTACAAATCCGATAAAGTCACGCCGGTTTACGCCAGCGATCTGAAAGCTCACGGCGCGATGGCGGCGATCTTAAAAGATGCGATCAAACCTAACCTGGTACAAACCCTGGAAAACAATCTGGCTATTATCCATGGTGGGCCGTTTGCCAACATTGCCCACGGCTGCAACACCGTCACCGCCACCAAAACCGCGTTGAAGCTGGCCGATTATGCGGTGACCGAAGCCGGCTTTGGCGCCGACTTGGGCGCGGAAAAATTTCTGGACATCAAATGCCGCATGTCCGGCTTAAAGCCCTCGGCGGTGGTATTGGTCGCCACAGTACGCGCGTTGAAATTCCACGGTGGCGTAGCCAAAGACGATTTGAACCAGGAAAACCTGGCAGCACTGGAACAAGGGTTTGCCAATCTGGAACGTCACCTGCATAACATCACACAGCATTACGGTCTGCCCTGCGTGGTCAGCATCAATCACTTTACCTTCGACACCGATGCCGAAATCGCCTTGTTGCAGCAAAAATGCGAAGCCTTGGGCGTGAAATGCGTGGTCGCCAAGCATTGGGCGCACGGTGGGGCCGGTGCCGAACAATTGGCTCAGGAAATTCTGAACATCGTCGATCATCGAGAACCAGGCTTTAGCTACGTTTACGACAGCGAACTGCCGCTATGGAATAAAATCGAAGCCATCGCCACCAAGCTTTACGGCGCGGCAAAAATCAGCGCCAGCCCGAAAATTCGCGCCGAGCTGAAGGCGCTGCAAGCCAACTATGGCCATTTCCCGGTCTGCATGGCCAAAACCCAAATGTCGTTTTCCACCAACCCCAACGCCAAGGGCGCACCGTCCGACCATGTCGTGGAAATCAATGAAGTACGCCTGGCCAACGGCGCCGGCTTTATTGTGGCGATTGCCGGCGACATGATGACGATGCCGGGCTTACCGAAAGTACCGGCGGCAGAGCGTATCGATATTAGCGACGACGGCGTGATCAGCGGTTTGTTCTAAATATCGGTAGACAAATTGGGTCGATTGTTCGAGTTTTTTCCAATACAATCGGCCCGTTTCCCTCAACCTTACATGTAGCAGGTATAAGCACCCTGGACTATGCTTGAGCATATGAATAGTCGCCGGGAATCGACATGCTTGACCTGAAAACCGTTAAATTCAGCCACAAAATAGCGGCCCTATCGCTGATACCCTTAGCAGGCTTACTGCTAATGGCCTCCTTCGTGGTCTACACCCATATTGCGGAGATGCAGTCAGCGGCAAAGATAATCTCTTTAGCCGACTTTTCCGTGTACGCCAGCGATCTGGTACATGAATTACAAAAAGAACGCGGCTTGTCAGTGGGGCATTTGGGTAGTGGTGGTCAGAAATTTAAACAAGAACTGGAGCAACAACGCCTAGCCACCGACGAAAAACTGAAACAACTGAATGCTTTTCTCAAAACTTTCGATACCAACGCCGCCACCAATCTGACGGCGGGTTTGGCGGCGGCAGACCGGCAAATCGACCAACTCGACGAGACTCGTCAGTCGGTCATCGCTTTAAGCGCCAGCGGCGAAGCCACCATCAATTACTATTCCAATCTAAATGCCGCCTATCTGGCCATCATCGCCCAATTGCCGCAGTTGAGCACCAATGTAGAAATCAATCACAAGCTGGATGCCTATGCCAATTTCCTGAAAGGCAAGGAACAAGCGGGCGTGGAGCGGGCAGTGTTGGCGAACACTTTTGCCAAGGACGCTTTTGGGCCAGGCATGTATGAAAAACTGGTGACCCTGATCGCTTTTCAGAATACTTATCTGGATATTTTTGCCTCGGTCGCTCCCCAACCGTATCTGGATTTTTTACAACACACTCTGCGCGGCCAGTTTATTGACGAAACGGCGGCCATGCGCAGCAAAGCCCTCAGCCATGCCGATAAAGGCGGTTTTGCGGTGGACCCGGCCCACTGGTTTGCGATGCAAACCGGCAAGATCAATCTATTGAAAGAAGTGGAAAACTATATTGCCAAAGACACCATAGACTCGTCCAAGGCGATAGAAAACAGCGCCAGTCGCCGCTTGTTGTTCAACGGTGTGTTTATTGTTGTGGTAGCGGGTTTGTCTTTTTCGCTATTTTGGATACTGCGCAAGGACATAGCCGCTCAGTTGGGCGGAGAACCGTTGCAGGTCAATAATCTAGCGGTCAATATCGCTGCCGGGAAACTGGAACGGCGGGGCATGCCGCAAGCGGAGCAACATGTCGGCATTTTTGCCGCCATGCTGACCATGCAAAAACGTCTGGCCGATGTGATTGGCACTATCGGCAGTTGTTCGGCGCAAATTGCCCAAGCCTCTAATGAAGTCAATAATGCGGCGCAAACCCTCAGTCAAAGCAGTTGCGAACAAGCGGCAAGTATTGAACAAACCAGTGCCGCACTGGAACAATTGACCAGTTCAGTGGAGCACAATCACGAGAATGCGCAGACCACGGAAAAAATTGCACTTACCGCCGCCGAATCGGCGCAAAGCGGCGAACAGGCGATCAGAGACACCGTGGAGGCGATGAACAAAATCGCCGAGAAAATCGGTTTAATTGAGGCGATTGCCTACCAAACCAATTTACTGTCATTAAATGCTTCTATTGTCGCCGCCAAAGCGGGCGAACACGGCGCCGGTTTCTCGGTAGTAGCAACCGAGGTGCGGAAGTTGGCAACCCGCAGCCAGGATACCGCCAACGAAATCGGCGAACTCGCTAATACCGGCCTGGACATCGCCCAAAACGCCGGCCGTATCTTCAGCCAAATGCTGCCCAGCATTCAAAAAACCGCTACGCTTGTACAGGAAATAGCTACCGCATCCGACGAACAGGCAGCCGGTGTCCGGCAAATCAGTCAAGCGGTAGGACAATTGGATACGGCGATTCAGCACAACGCGGCAGCTTCCGAGCAATTGGCCGCCACTGCTGAAGAATTAAACGATCAAAGCCAAACGCTCATGCAGGAAGTTGGCTTTTTTAAGATGCGCTAACAGACAGAAGATGACGGAAATAACATGAACGAATTCGTTTGGGAAAATCAATATCTGCTCGGAAACGAAGCAGTTGACCAACAGCACAAAGAGATTTTCGATCTGGCAAACCAACTGGTGAAATCGAAAGATACGCAAGCGCTAGCCGAAAATATTATGTTGCTTTATCAACACGTTAGAGAACATTTTCAAGCTGAAGAAGCCTTTATGAAGCAGCACGACTATCCGGAATATCAACATCATGTGCAGACGCATAATCTGATGCTGGAGAAACTGATCGCGTTTAGTCATGGAATCAATCAGCAAAAACTAGAGGAAATAGAGGTGTCTGGCTTCATGCGAGATTGGATTACTCATATGGCAGAGGATGATGCCGCGATTAATACTTATTTAAAAACCCAGAAATAGCGGAAGAATTAAGGAACCTCTGATTAATTCGTAACCTAGAATTAATTTTCCAATAAAATCAATTGCTTGAATATATATTTGTCATGAAAAACTGAATTAATCAGAGGTTCCTTAGGACAATTTACTAAGCGTTTAATTGAACAATAACTAGGTCTGAATACCAGCGAGTTTGTCCAATAAGAAGATAACTACACAATAGGCCACGCCACGGTGGGTGCCAAGCATAGGCAATTTATTCAATCTGGCGAAAAAATTGTTTAAGCCGAATCTAGCGCGGTGCGCAACTAAGAAATACTATCGTTAACTTACGGAATTAAGCACTAGCTGGGGAAATAATCTGTTTGGAAACCCTCACCAAATCCTCCTCCGTATCTACCCCAGCCTCCGGCGTCTTATCAACAATTTTCACCAACACCCTCTCCCCGTGCCAAAGTATCCGAAGTTGCTCCAAAGACTCTACACTTTCCAGCGGTGACGCCGGCCAACTGCAATAGCGCTGCAGAAAGCCAACGGTGTAGGCGTACATGCCTATGTGTCTTAGATGCGGCAGAGACGAAACAGCAGGATCATGTTGATCAGGGAAAGTTGAACGATTCCACGGAATCGCCGCCCGGCTGAAATACAGCGCATAGCCGTTTTTATCCAAAACCACCTTCACCGCATTGGGATTGAAAATTTCGTCCGCATCCAAAATCTTCGCCGCCAACGTGGCGATGCCAGCCTGATCTTGCCCAGCCAGCGCCAAGGCCGCATCTCGGATGTAAGCCGGTGGAATCAACGGTTCGTCGCCTTGCAGATTCACGACGATTTGCTCGTCGGCCCAACCCATGACCCGCGCTACCTCGGCGATGCGCTCGGTGCCGGATTGGTGGTTGGGATCGGTCATCACCGCTTGCAGGCCCAAGTCGCCGACCGCAGCGAAAATGCGTCGATCGTCAGTGGCAACCACCACTTGCTCGGCGTCGGCTTCCAGTGCGCGTTCGCACACATGCACGATCATCGGCTTGCCGGCAATGTCCAACAAGGGTTTGCCGGGCAAGCGGGTGGAGCCGTAGCGCGCCGGAATGACGACTTTAAAACCGGTGCTCATTTACGTAGCGCGTCCGCTTCTTCAAAACTCAACTCGCGGGCTTCGTCTTCCAGCATCACCGGAATATCGTCGCGGATCGGGAAAGCTAAATTGTCGGCCTTGCAAATCAATTCCTGTTTGTCTTTGTCGTAAATCAGGGAGCTTTTGCAAAGCGGGCAGGCCAGAATCTCGAGCAGTTTTTTATCCATGAGCTTTGTCTTTAAGTAGTTTTAACAGTTGTTGGGAAAATGCCTCGGGCAATTCGGCATCGATAGGTAAATACCAGTGCAGGTCGGTCGCGAAGCGGGCGCATTTAACGGCATCTTTTTCAGTCATAATGACCGGGCGCGGCTCTTTAAATTGCAAGTCTTCGGCGGTAAACGGATGGTGGTCCGGCAAGGCGTGGGTTTGACAATCCAGTCCGGCGGTCGCCAATTGCGCAAAGAAGCGTACCGGGTTGCCTATAGCGGCTATGGCATGACAAGGGATGCCCTTGAATTCGACCAGCAGTTTTCGTTCGCCGGTTTTCATGTTGATCAGCTGCTGGCCCTTGCAGTGCATCGGCAATTCGCCTTCCAGCAATTCATCCGGGCCGTTGACGACCACCAAGTCCACTTGTTTGACCCGCTCCTGCGGCTCGCGCAGCGGTCCGACCGGCAGGCAATAACCGTTACCAAAACGGCGCTGACCGTCTATCACGACGATTTCGATGTCGCGCTCCAATGCGTAATGCTGCAATCCGTCGTCGGAAATCAACACGTCGCAGGCGTTGCTTGACAATAATTGCCTAGCGGCTGCGACTCGATCGGCGCCAACCACAATCGGACAAGCGCAGCGCTTGGCTAACAACACCGCTTCGTCACCCACTTGCAGCGGGTCGCTGTCGGCGGTGACTGATTGCGGACTCGTGTTCGCCTTGCCGGCATAACCGCGGCTGATCACGCCGGGTTTGAAGCCGTTTTGTTTCAGGAATTCGACCATCCAGATCACCAACGGCGTTTTGCCGGTGCCTCCCACCGTGATGTTGCCGACGATAATCACTGGCACCGGCAATCTGGTTCTTTTCTTGATGCCGACCCGATAGGCAAACCTGCGTAAACGTACTGCGTCGACATACAACATAGACAGCGGCATAAACCAAGCTGAGATGTACATTTCCTTGTACCAGGCGTCCTCAAACCATTTCACTAATTTCGGGTTCATTATTTTTCCGGGCGGTTGATAGCAAAAGTGATGTGGTGAAAGCCTAATTGATTGGCGATATCCAATGCGCTGACCACGGCTTGATGCGGGGCTTTGCCGTCCGCACTGATAATGAACGGCAACAGTCTGGACTCACCGGCAGTTTGCTCTAAAGCCGCTTTCAAACCGTCCAGATTTTGATTCACCAGTTCATGAAACTGATTATCTTCGCCTGCCAAAGCATAAGTACCTTTGGCATCGACGTATAAATTGATGGTCTTACCCTGCTCCGTAGCGTCGCTGCCTTGGGCTTCAGGCAGGTTGATCTTCAGTTCGGAGTGATGGCGAAAAGTGGTGGCGACCATGAAGAAAAACAGTAAAACCAGCAACACGTCTATCATCGGGATTAAACCGATATCGACCTGCGTGCGGCGTTTGCGGCGGAATTGCATCAAATATCCTCGCGCGCGCCTTGCATGATGTCGATCAGGCGCAGCGATTCTTCCTCCATGCGTACCACGTGATCATCCACCAGCCGCTCGAAATAACGGTGGAAAAACAGGCTGGGAATCGCCACGGTTAAGCCCGAGGCAGTACAAATCAAGGCTTCGGAAATACCGCCGCTCAGCACTGCGGGATCGCCCATGCCGCCAATCGCGATGTCGGAAAACACCCGGATAATGCCGTCTACTGTGCCGAGCAATCCGAGTAAGGGCGTGATGGACGCGATACTACCCAGCGCGTTTAAATAGCGTTCCAGTTCGTGAGTGACCTGGCGGCCGACTTCCTCGATACTGGATTTCATAATTTCCCGGCCATGTTTGCGATTCAGCAAGCCGGCGGCCAGGATGCGGCCCAACGGCGAACTCAGTTTAATGCGCCTGATCGTCGGTTCGTCCAGTTTCTTGTCCCGATGCAATTGCCAAATGTACGGCACCAAATCGGTGGGAATGATGCGTTTGCGCTGCAAAGACCAAAAGCGTTCGCCGATGATCGCCATCGCGACGATGGAACACAAGATGATCGGCGCCATCATCCAGCCGCCGTTTTTGATTACTTCAAACACGTTGTCTATCCCTCTTTCCTGAAACCTGTCAATTTTAACTCAATCCGAGGCGAGATTGCCGAGCCACACCGATATAGGTAATCAGCAAAGCCACGCAACACACCAGGGCGGCAATGATATACACCAGGCGGCCGCCCAGCATATCCCAGAAATAACCGCTGTAAAGACTGCCTATCATGCCGCCCAAGCCAAAACTGATACTGCTGTACAGCGCCTGCCCTTTGCTTTGATGGCGTTCGCCGAAATACTGATACAGCAATTGCATAGCCACGACATGCGCGACACCGAACGTGGCTGCGTGCAGAACTTGCGCGCTGATCGTCAGTACCAACGAATCAACCCCTTCGGCGATTAACAGCCAACGCACTACGCTGAGTGATACCGCAATAAGCAGTAGCGTGCGTGGCGAGAGCCATTTCAACAATTGGCGCATCGCCATGAACAACAACACCTCGGCCGCTACACCGCTGGCCCACAACAAACCGGTTTCGGTCGCCGAATAGCCGTGCTGCTTTAAGTAAACCGAATAAAACACATAGTAAGGGCCATGCGCGACTTGCAGCAGCATATAAACCAGCAAAAATGCCAACAGCTCCGGTTTCGTTAGGATTTGCCAGATGCCGCCAGTATTGCTATGAATCAGGCGCGGCTGCGCTTCCGGCGTCACCAGCGCCATCAACCAATTCAACAGCATCAGGCTACCTATGATCCACGGCAAATAGGCAATGCTAAATTGATCCAGAAACCGGCCTATGCCCAGAACTGCCGCAATAAAGCCGATAGACCCCCACAGCCGAATTTGGCTATAGCGCTGTGGTTCGGATTGTAGATGAAACAAGGTCGCAGCTTCAAACTGCGGCAAAGTGGCATTCCAGAAAAAGCTGAAAACTACGGTCACTGCGGCAAACCACAGGTAGTCGCTGCGGTACAAAAAACCGGCAAAACACAGCACCGACAGCAGTGAGGTGATACGAATCAGGCGTAAATTACGGCCGGTTTTGTCAGCAAGCCAGCCCCAGTAATTCGGGGCAATGATCTTGGTCGCCACCAAAAACGCTGTCAGCTCGCCGATTTCTGTGGCGGCGAAACCGACTTGCTTAAGGTATAAACTCCAAAACGGCAGGAATGCGCCCAGCGTGGCGAAATAGCAAAAGTAAAAGCCGGATAAGCGCCAGTAAGGTACGCTCATTCAGCGCAGAATCGGCAATCCTGAATTTACATGCAGGTTTTGCCCGCGATGCCTGAGCAAATGATCCATCAAGACGATGGCGACCATCGCTTCGGCGATAGGCGTGGCGCGGATACCGACGCAGGGGTCGTGACGGCCTTCGGTGACCACTTCGATGACCTCGCCTTTGCTATTAATACTGCGACCCGGCAAACGCAGGCTGGAGGTAGGTTTTAAGGCAATCCGGGCGATGATGTCTTGACCGCTGGAGATACCGCCCAAGATGCCGCCGGCATGGTTACTTAAAAAGCCTTCGGGAGTAATTTCATCGCGAAATTTGGTACCCTTGGTATTGACGCAATCGAAGCCGTCACCAATCTCCACGCCTTTAACGGCGTTGATGCTCATCAAGGCATAAGCCAGTTCGGCATCCAACCGATCAAAAATCGGCTCGCCCAAGCCGGGCGGCGCATGGCTGGCAATCACTTCAATCTTGGCGCCTATCGATTCGCCTTCCTTGCGCAGCGCATCCATGTATTTTTCCATTTCCTCCACCTTATCGGCGTCCGGGCAGAAGAATGGATTATTGGGGATTTCGTTCCAATCGAATCCGTCAATTTTGATCGGACCCAGTTGCGATAAATAGCCGCGTACCAGGACGCCATGTTCTTGGAAGAGATATTTCTTGGCAATCGCGCCAGCGGCCACCCGCATCGCGGTTTCACGGGCCGAGGAGCGGCCACCGCCGCGATAATCTCTAAACCCATATTTATGCTGATAGGTGTAATCGGCATGACCGGGCCTAAAGCTCTCGGCGATTTTGCTGTAATCCTTGGAGCGCTGGTCGGTGTTTTCGATCAGCAAGCCAATCGGACAACCAGTGGTTTTGCCTTCGAATACGCCGGACAGTATCTTCACTTCGTCGGCCTCGCGGCGCTGAGTGGTATGCCTTGATGTACCGGGTTTGCGGCGGTCCAGATCGATTTGCAAATCGGCTTCGGACAATTCCAGTCCGGGAGGACAGCCATCGACGATAGCCAACAAGGCTGGGCCATGGCTTTCGCCGGAGGTGGTGACAGTAAATAATTTTCCTATGCTGTTTCCGGACATGTTTATAAAGCGCTAACAAAAAGTGAGTGATAAAGAGTGACTTGTTCGGCGGTCAGTAAAAACACCCCATCGCCGCCGCGTTCGAATTCCAGCCATTGAAAAGGCACGTCCGGAAACATTTCCTGCAAAGTTTCGGCGCTGCTACCGACCTCGATGATCAGGATACCCTGCTCCGCCAGATAGCGCTTGGCATCGACCAAAATCCGCAACACCAAATCCAAGCCGTGTTCGCCGCCGGTAAACCCCATTTCGGGCTCGGCATGAAATTCGGCGGGCAGACCTTCCCATTCGGCGATGGCGACATAGGGTGGATTGCTGACGATAATGTCGTAAGGCTTGGCCGACAAGTCGTTGAATAAATCGGATTGATAGAGTTGGACTTGGTCTTCCAGATCATGTTTTTCGATATTGATCTGCGCTACGGCTAACGCATCGTCCGACAATTCCACTGCATCCACTTGTGCGTCCGGGAAGGCATAAGCGCAGGCGATAGCGATGCAAGCGCTACCGGTACATAAATCCAGGATGTTGAACACTTGGGTTTCTTCCACCCAAGGCTCGAAGCGTTCGGCAATTAGTTCGGCGATGGGCGAACGCGGCACCAAGACCCGTTCATCTACATAAAAAGACAGGCCGGCGAATAT
The DNA here is from genome assembly GCF_014850975.1 of Methylomonas fluvii. Lineage (GTDB taxonomy): Bacteria > Pseudomonadota > Gammaproteobacteria > Methylococcales > Methylomonadaceae > Methylomonas > Methylomonas fluvii. Next base: position 606,530 of record NZ_JACXST010000003.1, read on the forward strand.
CGCTTCATGAGTTAAGTAGGCGGACGGCTTACGTTCGACGATGCGGCGTTCGATTAAAGACACCACCGCTTGGCGTTCGGCCATGGTCAGTACCGAATCCAGATAGCCGTGATCCAAATCGTAAGGCTGATGCAAGGTATGCAACACAATCGCCGCTGCTTCATCCAAAGGCGTGACCGTGCCGTGCCCCAGAAAAACCTGATGCTCGGCAAACCGGCTGGCAGCCCAGCGAATATAGTCTCTGATGCTGCTGAGGGTTGTGATAACATCCGGGCCTGTTATATTCATAGCGTGTCTATACTTAAAAATACGTTTAAAAATGCAGCAGCGGATTTTAAACCAATCCCCCGTCGCTTGCCCGAATAAAGCACAGTAAATGACCGAGGCCCATTCTCAAGCGCTATCCGCCAAACTGGCAAAGAATCGTCTGTATCAGGATTGTTTTAAATATATGCAATCCGATTCCTTGGCGTTACCGACCATCCCGGATGTCTCGGTAAAAATCCGCCGGGCGATTAACGAACCCAACGCCAACAGCAATAAAATCGCCAGAGTCGTGCAAATCGACCCCAGCATTACCGCGCGCCTGGTCAAAATCTCCAATAGCCCCTTATACCGGGGCCGGCGCAAGATCGAAAGCTGTCCGGAAGCCTTGACGCGTTTGGGCTTGAAAGCCGCGCAAGACATCATCACCGCCTTCGCATTGAAAGCCGTGTTCAACGCCAAATCCCCGGTGATTCGCCGTAAGATGCAAGATCTTTGGGCGCATAGCAGTTATGTGGCGGCGATCAGTGCGGTATTTGCCCACAAAACCCCCGGCTTCGATCCGGACCGAGCCATGTTGGCCGGCTTGATTCACGACATTGGCGTAGTGCCGATTCTGGCTTATGCTGATCGGCAACCGGAGATTGTGGCGAATCCGGGCGACCTGGCTGAAGCGGTACGCGAATTGCGCAGCCCGATTGGCGTGCAAATCATCCGCAAATGGGATTTTCCCAGCGACTTTGAAGACGTGATCATTCATGCCGAAAACTGGCACCGCGACAGCGGCGAAACCGCCAGTTACAGCGATATAGTCATGATTTCCCAATTGCACAGTTTCATTGGCAAGATAGACATCAAACAAATGCCCAAGCTGGACGAATTGCCGGCTTATAAAAAATTGGCCAAAGGCAATCTGGACGCCGATTTAAGCATCAACATCCTTGACCAGGCCAAGGACGAGATCGAGCATATCCGGCAGATGCTGAGCTAAACCGCTCTGAGCTCACGCTGGCAATCTGTTTAAGTTGCGGAATAATTTAGCCATGATTGGATTATCCATTTTGCAATTCGTAGCATTGATTATTCTTGGATTTTTTCTTACCAAAGGAGTTAGCTAGATGAAACTTACATCAACAATCGCAGCCTTGCTGTCCATCCTATTCGCAATCCCGGCGCAAGCTGGCAGTCTAACCAACGGTAGTTGGCAACCCAGCGGCTGCGGCGTAGTGCCTGAGTCACCTACTATCGATGGCGGCAATATCGATGCTTACAATAAAAGCATTGCAGCTATAAACGCCTGGCAACAAAAATCCCGCGATTATTTCGAATGCTTGATCAAAGAAGCCAACACCGATAACGGCATCATCGCTGACCATGCGAATCAGGCTCAGGCCAAATATAGGGAAACAGTCGAAAAAATCGGCGCGGAAGCCGAGGCTGCTAAGAAAAAACTCGATAAATAATAAGCGGGCTGCACTGCCGCACTGCAAGCCGCAGTTGCTGGGGCCAACAGCCATTTTTACCTGAGTTTACAATTCGCGCCCCGATTAAGCCTCCCGAGCAACCGGGATTTATCATAAAATCTCTGCATGACATGCAGCAGCCATTCGCGTAACGCGAGGGCTGCGCTCCCAGACCACCACTCTCTAGCAATAAACACGACCCAAGCCATGAAAAAAGTCGACATCAAGCTGCTGATACTGGCTATCAGCGTGCTTTTAAACGGTTGCGCCAGCTTCGGCAGAGGCATAACCGAAGCCATTCTGGCAAAACAGGATGCAGAAGACACCCGTCTTTGCGAAATCAAAGGCGATAAATTCGAAGGCATCAAACCGCAACTGGAAGTGCATGATCGAAAAATGAAGCTGCTGATGGTGCACGGGGTCGGCAACCACTTGCCGGGTTACTCGACCCAGTTCATGGAAAAACTGGCTAAGGAACTTGATCTGACCGTCACCAGCAGAAATGTCAAAAATATCCGCTTGGCCGATGCAAAAGGTCCAGAGCGACCACTGGGCAATTTGCGTATCCACCGTTATCTGGATGCCAATAAATCTCAGGAAATGCTGTTTTACGAGCTAACCTGGTCGGAGATTAGCGCCAAAGAAAAAGAAGTATTGTCCTACGATAACTCCGGAGAGCAGTCGTTTCGCCGCGCCGAAGTCAACGATCTGTTAAAAAAATTCTCTAACGATACCGGACCGGACCCCATCATTTATCTGGGCGAGAAGCGCGAGGATATTTTGTCGGCATTCGCACAATCCTTCTGCTGGATGATCCACGGCGAGTGGAACAGCCTGCCGGATGACGTCAAGCAAACTTGCTCCACCAAGAACGTCACACCGTTTTACAACGACAGCTACGCCTTCATCTCGCACAGTTTGGGTAGCCGCATCACTATCGACGGCTTGCAACAAATTGCCTCGAAACTGGGTAACGGCGAAACAGCCAGTTACTACACCGCGTTGACCAATGTTTTAAAGAATAAAGAGATACCTATTTACATGATGTCCAACCAATTGCCCATGCTGCAATTGGGGCGCGCCTTGCCGGAAGTGGCGAATCATGCCGACACCTATTGCCAAGCCGACGGCGCCAAATACAATGAACGGATCATGGCGAAAACCTCGGTGATAGCGTTTAGCGACCCTAACGATTTACTTAGCTACGCCATCCCGCACGATTTCGTGAATAAATACCTGGATTCGCGATTATGCGTCAATGTCACCAATATCAATATCAACGTCGCCAGAGTTTATGATGCATTCGGTTTGGGTAAACTGGCTAATCCCATGGATGCCCATATCGGCTACGACACCGACGACCGGGTGATTGCCTTGATCGCCAAAGGCATCGCTAACGAACACACCGCACCTATCGTCAAGGAACGCTGTCACTGGGTGGAAACCATCGATTAAGCTCTTTTAGGGTATGGCTGAAGGCTTAGCCATACCCTGAGTCAGAATAGTTGTCGCCTCAAATTTCCATTCCTTTTGAAATTTGAGATGAACCATGAGCCGTTCCAAAAAGCAGTATTCTGATGCATTCAAAGACCAAGCGTTGGCGAAAGTCTACAGCCGGGGCAACCGATCCATTCAAACGGTTGCCGATGAATGAAACCTGAGCATACATACCCTAAAAACCTGGATGAGCCACACCTCCTCGACCGATCACCGTCCTGTCACAGCCAAGTCCGCCCAGCGGCCTCAAGATTGGCGGCCCGAAGAACGTTTGCTGGCCCTCCAGGAAAGCCATAGTTTGAGCGGCGAGGTGCTGAATGCCTGGTGCCGGGAGCGTGGCGTATTTACCCATCAACTGGCGCAGTGGAAAAGCGAGTTTTGCGCCTCAGCCAGGTTGCGTCCTGATCGCGAAGAAAGCCAGAATCTGCGTAGCCTCAAGGCCGAGAACCAGCGTCTGGCACGCGAACTCCAGCGTAAGGAGAAAGCACTAGCCGAAGCCGCTGCCTTGTTGATCCTGCAAATACCCACAGGGCACAAGAAAAGGTGCGGGCGCTGTTGGGTGGGCGCGGTCGAATGACCTCCCTTCCGCAGCGCCAGCAGCTGGTCGACTCAGTCGCCGAAGCCACGGCGGCCGGTGCTCGCCAGGACCAAGCCTGTGCCGTACTGGGCCTGAGCCCGCGCACCTTGCAACGTTGGCAGGCCGGGGAAACATTGACGGAAGACCGCCGGCCGCAACGGCACTATACGCCGTCGCATGCCTTGAGCGATGCGGAGCGGAGTCACCTCTTGGTCGTCGCGAATTCGGCTGAGTTTGCCGATCTGCCGCCCAGCCAGATTGTCCCGCGCCTGGCCGACCAAGGGATTTATCTGGCGTCCGAATCGACCTTCTACCGCATTCTGAAAGCCGCAAGGCAACTGAAGCACCGCCGTAGCGAGCGCCCCAGCCAGCCCCGTACCCAGCCCAAGGCGCTGACGGCCACCGCGCCGAATCAGCTCTATAGCGGGGATATCACCTATCTGCCGGCGGCGGTCAAAGGCCGGTTCTACTATCTCTACCTGTTCCTGGATATTTTCAGTCGGCAGGTCGTGGGTTGGCAGGTGTTCGAGGCAGAAAGCGGCCAATTGGCCAGCGAGCTGTTACGGGACATCTATCAGCGCGAAGACCTGCGGCCCCAACAGGTCGTCCTGCATTCGGATAATGGCGGCCCAATGAAAGGCGCCACGATGCTGGCCACCCTGCAACGGCTCGGCATCATGCCGTCCTTTAGCAGACCGGCGGTCAGCAACGACAACCCCTATTCGGAATCGTTGTTCAAAACCTTGAAATACCGTCCGCCATACCCGTTGCAACCGTTTGCCGACTTAACGTCCGCCCGGCACTGGGTGGCTGATCTCGTGCAGTGGTATTTATGACCTTCAGGTTACAACCACGAACACCGCCACAGCGCCATCGGCTTCGTGACCCCGGCGCAACGCCATGCCGGCTTGGACCAGGCCCTGCTTGCTCAACGCCAGGCGTTGTACGAACAAGCCAAGGCTCAAAACCCCCGGCGCTGGAGCCGACAGACCCGCCGCTGGAACCGCGTCCATACCGTGTATCTCAATCCTGACCAGGCCGATACGCAAAACTCTGCCAATACCACAAACCAGGAGGCTGCCAGCTACGACAAAATAACCGCATGAATTTTTTACATTGAGGCGACAACTAGCTTGAAATTTTCCGTCCCTCGCATTACGTTCCCGGCATTCCTGCCCACTTCACTCTCGCTTCACATTCCCACCATCATCCGCTCACCTTGCCGGTGCATGCTGTTCATCGTCTTTTAACTTCACGGAATAAATGCGATGCAAAAAAAACTCTGGCAAAAGATCTGCATAATGTTCGGTCTGACTTTGGTGCTGCTAATACCGATAGGCATGATAAAAAATCTGGTGGGCGAACGCGCCGAACGCCAACAACAGACAGTAAGCGACATTGCCGCCAGTTCCGCCGGCCCCCAGCAATTGTTCGGTCCCTTGCTGGTGGTACCTTACACCGAGCGCTGGACGGAAATTATCGACACTAAAGTCGACGGCCAACCCAAGCGCGAACTGATCGAGCATAACGAAAATAGCCTGCTGTATTTTCTACCCGAGCACTTGAATATAGCCGGCGAGCTCGCCACGGAAACCAAGCAGCGCGGCTTGTTCAAAGTGCGGTCTTACGTGCTGAATGTCAGTATCAAAGGCGATATGAAACTACCCGGCGCTTACGGCAATCCCAAGTCGCTGCATAACGGCCAGATCAGTTTCGGCACCCCTTATGCCAGCGTCGTGCTGGGGATATGCGCGGGGTACTGGAAGCGCCCGGTATGGAATGGGGAGGCAAGCAATATGCCTTTGAACAAGGTACGGAATTACCCATGCCCCAAGCCAACGGCATGCACGTGACATTAGATGCGCCGCCGGTCGAGTTTGGCGCCATCAACATGCCGTTTGCCTTCACACTAAAAATCCGCGGCATCGAATCGCTGGATTTTATTCCGGCCGGTAAGCAAACCCGCGTGGAACTGTCTTCTACCTGGCAGCACCCAAGCTTTTACGGCCGCTTTCTGCCCGATCCGCAAACCCAGCAAGTCGGCGAGGCCGGTTTTCATGCGTTATGGTCGGTCGATGCACTGGCGTCAAACGTCGCCGAAAGTCTTTATAAGTGCCAGGCTATCAGTTGTTACGACAGCTTTGGGATCCGCCTGATGGAACCCATCAATGTTTATTCCTTGTCTGACAGAGCCAGCAAATACGGCTTCCTATTCGTCTGTCTGACTTTTGCGGCGATATTCTTGTTCGAAATCCTGAAAAACCTGGCGATACATCCGGCGCAATACGCACTGGTCGGTTTGGCACTGGCGATGTTTTTTCTACTGCTGTTGAGTTTGTCGGAGCATTTGGACTTTGTGCTGGCTTATCTAATCGCCAGTGCCGCCTGCGTAATACTGATCGGCTTCTATCTCAGTGCGGTATTGCGCAGCGCCAAACGCGGCATTAGCGCCGGCGCCTTACTGAGCGGCTTGTTCGGCAGTTTGTATGGCTTATTGGAGTCAGAGGATAACGCGCTGATGCTGGGGTCTTTACTGATGTTTGCCTTGTTGGCCATGGCTATGGTTACCACGCGACGCTTGGATTGGTACGGTCTCGGTCAATCCAGTGCCGATAACGCGGCAATCATTTAAATCCCATTGCTCGGGGCGCTGACTGTCAGCAGCGCTCCGAGCAACATCATCGAGGTAGTTATGATTGTTGCTCATCTTCCGGCCGGCTATATCGTATCGACGCTGCTGTTTAGGCGATTTGCAAAATATGGGGTCACCGGGATAAATTTTCTGCGCGCCGGCATGCTCGGCAGCATCGCGCCCGATCTGGATATGATTTATTTTTATGGTTTCGACCACCGCGCTCACCCACATCACAGTTATTTCAGTCACTTTCCCAGCGTTTGGCTGCTGTTATTAACGATGGCAATCCTGTGTTTTCAGCATTGCCGGCACAAGAAGCTGCCGGTGTTGGCGCTGATTTTTACCGGCAACGGTATGTTGCATATGGTGCTGGATTATATTTCGACCAATATCTACTGGTTGGCCCCTTTCGTAAACAAGCCTTTTGCCTTGATTAAGGTGCCCAGTGTCTACCAGGATTGGTGGCTGAATTTTCTGCTGCACAGATCCTTTGTACTGGAAATTTTGCTGGTGATTTGGGCCACCGGTTTATGGCTTAAGCGTCGGTCAAATAGGCACGAATTGGTCGAATAAACCTTAATCGGGAAGGTGGATCGTTCCCTCGGCAAACAACACGGCTTGGCCACCGACCCTGATGGTCAAGTTCTCCAGGCCTTTGTTATCCATTTCCAAGTGGATCAAGCTGCGGCGAGTGCTTTGATCACCGCGTTCCACCGCAAAAGTATGGGTGCCTTTCTGGGTGTGTTCGAACGAACACAGGTAACAACAAAACGCCGGCATCGCGCTGCCGACCGGCGGATCGGCATGGATGCCGATATTGGGTCCCAGCAAGCGGGCATTGAAGTCCGCTTCCGGGCTTGACGATTTAGGGCAAAACAGCAAAATTTCCTGCGCCGCGGTTTGCGGTGCCGTGGATTGTGCCCAAGCCGCGTAATTAAAGCGGGCTTTGCGTACCGATTCGACATTCCAAACCGGCACCACTAAATAAGGAAACCCGCAAGATACCAGGCGTGGCGAGTATTTTTTATGGTCCAGCTCCGAAAGCTGCAAGCCTAAGAAACTGCAAATTTCATCATCGCTGGGCGCAAAGCGGTCGACTATCGAATCGACGCTACGGCTAAATTGCACCAAACCCGGTTGACCATCCTGACTGGACAGATTAACTTGAATAACGCCGATGTTTTGTTCGAACTCAAGTTTAGTCAGTGGTTCGGTTAACGCCACACCGCCGGACATAGCCAACACATAGGCTGCGGCAATAATCGGATGGCCAGCAAAATTAATTTCGCCTAAAGGGGAAAATATTCGCATCCGCCGGTGCTTGTCGTCATCGGCCTTGTGAAACAGAAATACCGTTTCCGAGAGATTCAATTCCTTGGCGATCTTGGCCATTTTCTCGGCATTCAAGCCGTCAGCCTTCGGTAATACCGCTATCTGCGCACCGTTGAAAACTTGGTCGGTAAAGACATCGGCGATGTAATATTGGTAGTTCACACCTTACTCCATTTCACAGACAGCCAAAGACGGCGATTTTTGTTGTGCAGGCGACGACGCCAGCATCACGGCGACTCTGCCGTTTTCCAGGCGTACTTGATAGGCTGGCACACTGACGCCGGCATCTTCAAAGCACACACCCGTACGTAGATGGAAATGCTGCTTATACATCGGCGACGCAACCATCGGTTCGCCGCCCATGTCGCCTATCATACCTCTCGATAGGACATTGGCCTGGCTAAACGGATCAAAGTTACCGATGGCATAGACCTCCTGCCGGCGTTGCAGGTAAAAAATCGCGATTTGTTTGCCTTTTACTAAGGCACACACCCCGGAATCGGCTTGCAAATCGTCGATGTGACACACATCTATCCACGTACTCATTATGCCGCCTCCTCGATCAATTTGAAATGTTTACGTTCCTGGGCGTTGGCTGGCCTAACTTGGCCCCGCTCCTCGACAAACACCACGTTATCGTCGGTTTGATCGCTGTTGACGAAATGCCGGAAGCGCTTCAGGCGTTGCTCGTCGGCTAAGGTAGTTTTCCATTCACACTGATAGGTGTCGATAACATGCTGCATCTGCCCTTCCAATTGTGCGCCTATACCCAGTCGATCTTCGATGACCACCGATTTCAAATAGTCCAAGCCGCCTTCCATATTTTCCATCCACACCGAGGTCCGCTGCATCCGGTTGGCGGTGCGCACATAAAAAATCAACACCCGGTCGATGTATTTGATTAGCGTTTCTTTGTCCAGATTGGTAGCAAACAAATCGGCGTGACGCGGTTTCATGCCGCCGTTGCCGCACACATATAAATTCCAGCCGTTCTCGGTGGCAATCACGCCAATATCCTTGCCTTGCGCTTCCGCGCATTCGCGGGTGCAACCCGACACGCCGAACTTGATCTTATGCGGCGCGCGGAGCCCTTTGTAGCGATTTTCCAACTCTATCGCCAAACCCACGCTGTCATCGACACCGAAGCGGCACCAGGTACTGCCGACACAGGATTTCACCGTGCGCAAGGATTTGCCGTAAGCATGTCCGGACTCGAAGCCGGCATCGATCAACTCTTGCCAAATTGCCGGTAATTGCTCGACGCGGGCGCCAAACAAATCCACGCGCTGACCGCCGGTGATTTTGGTGTAAAGCTGATATTTTTTGCCGACTTGGCCTATTGCGATCAACATATCCGGCGTGATTTCGCCGCCGGCGACGCGCGGCACCACCGAATAGGTACCGTCTTTTTGCATATTGGCCAGGAAAATATCGTTGGTATCCTGCAAACCAATATGTTCTTTTTTCAGGATGTAGTCGTTCCAATGTGAAGCCAGGATGGAACCGACCGCTTGTTTGCATACTTCGCAGCCCAAACCCTTGCCGTGTTTGTCCAGCAATTCGTCGAAGGTTTTGATTTCTTCCACCATCACTAGGTTATACAAATCCTGGCGGGTATGTGGAAAATGCTCGCAAATATCAGTGCTGACTTCCACACCCAGCTTGGTCAATTCACAATCCAACACCGACTTCAACAAAGCCGAACAGCCGCCGCAACCAGTGCCGGCCTTGGTCTCGGCCTTGAGGCCGCCGAGTGTGGTGCAACCGGCTTCGATTGCGCCGCAAATCTGCCCCTTGCTGACATCGTAACAGGAGCAAATCTGCGCGCTAACCGGTAGCGCATCCGGCCCGAGACCGGCCGATTCACCAGCGAGTTGCGGCAAAATCAAAGAATCCGGATGCTCCGGCAGTTCGATGCCGTTCAAGCAATACTGCAACAAAGTACTGTAAGCGGATGCCTCGCCGACCAATACCGCGCCCAATAGCCGTTTCTGGTCTTGGCTGACCACCAGTCGTTTATAGATTTCGCTGGCGCCATTTTGATAGGTATAGACCATGGCGCCTTGGGTTTTGGCGTGCGCGTCGCCGATGCTGGCCACATCGACGCCCATCAGTTTAAGCTTGGTGCTCATGTCGGCGCCGGTAAAACTGCCCGCTTCCCCTGCCAAATCGGCAACCACTGTGCGTGCCATCGCGTAACCTGGCGCGACCAAGCCGAATATTTGCCCGTTCCACAATGCGCATTCGCCAATCGCATAAATATCCGCGTCGGAAGTGCGGCACTGATTGTCGATGACAATGCCGCCGCGCGGCCCGACTTCCAAACCACAGCCACGGGCGATGTCGTCGCGCGGTCTGATACCGGCCGAGAACAGTACGATGTCGGTTTCCAGCGTTTCGCCGTCGGCGAAATTCATTTTATGTAGGCATTCCGTGCCGTCGTCGATCAACGTGGTGTTTTTGTTTAAATGCACTTTCACATCCAGCGCTTCGATCTTGCGCTTCAACATCGCCCCGCCACCGTCGTCTAGTTGCACGGCCATCAAACGCGGCGCGAATTCGACCACATGGGTATCCAGGCCTAAATCTTTCAATGCTTTGGCGGCTTCCAAACCCAACAAACCGCCGCCGATCACCACGCCGACTTTGGATTTGGCTGCCGCGGTTTTCATCGCTTCTAAATCTTCGATGGTCCGATACACCAGACACTGCGGTCTTTCATGCCCCGGCACCGGCGGCACGAACGGATAAGAGCCGGTCGCCAGTACCAGTTTGTCATAATCAACCACCACGCCATTAGCGGACGTGACTTGCTTACGTTCCCGGTCAATACTGGCAGCCTTGTCGCCTAAATAAATCTCGATGCCGTGCCCGGCAAAGAAACCATCTTCTACTAAGGACAAATCAGCCGCGGTTTTCCCGGAAAAATACTCGGACAAATGCACCCTGTCGTAAGCCGCTCTGGGTTCTTCGCAGAATGTGACAATCCGATAGCAATCTTTCGCGTTGCTGGCGACCAATCCGGCCAGAAAGTTCTGGCCTACCATACCGTTACCTATAACAACCAGGGTTTGTTTCATATTCATCAGGGGCCTCTGTTTACTCAGAATTTATGCAAACGCGCTACACGGCCTGGTGGCGGTAAGGCGATTCAAGGAGCTACTGTCTGGTCGCAATCGCCCGTTTTTACAGCCAAAAAAAAAGGCATCCTGTTCGAATGATTGACTCATTCAAGCAGGACGCCTTTGTCCAGTTTAATACGGGGGTAAAGTCTAACGACGAGACTTGCTAAATCTATAACAAAATTAATGCCAACATTAAAAACCCTTTAAAAACACCGGCTCCCGCCGCCAGGCACTATTTTTTTCGCAAAATTCGCACCCAAATAAGGCAAAGAAACCGGTCGCTTGCACCACTATGGAGCTATGCGACCGCGAATTGCCGGATTTGTCGCCATTGGGTCGTTGGCATATAAACTGCTTAAAAAGACCAAGGAACGACAACCACGGATCATCCATGTCTTTTACGCCTTTTAAATTACTATCCATGCGCGGCAAGGCCAAAGTGCTGCACATGAGCTGGATCGCTTTTTTCATCAGCTTTGTTATTTGGTTCAATCATGCGTCTTTGTTAGTTCTGATCCAGCAAGATCTGGGCATCAGCGAAACCCAAATTGAAATCCTGTTATTGCTGAACGTGGCGCTGACCATTCCGGCTCGAGTCATTACCGGTATGCTGGTGGATAGATTTGGAGCGAAAATAAGTTACAGCGTATTACTGGCGGTTTGCAGCCTGCCCTGCTTCATGTTTGCGGCGGCCGAAAACTTTACCGAACTGGCCTGGTCGCGGTTTTTACTGGGCTTCATCGGCGCCGGCTTTGTGGTGGGCGTGCGCATCATCGGCGACTGGTTTCCGGCCAGCCAGGTCGGTACCGCCGAAGGTATTTACGCCGGCTGGGGCAATTTCGGGTCGGCAGTTGCGGCGATTTTTCTGCCGGGCCTGGCGTTTTATTTCGGCGCCGAACACGGCTGGCGTTCAGCGATTGCCTTGACCGGTGCGATCGCGCTGATTTATTCAGTCATTTATTATTTCAGCGTAGAAAACCTGCCGCCGGAAATTGCCGCCCTGAAAACCCGCCGGCCCATGGCGATGGAAGTTACCAGCATCCGCGATTTGTTTTTATACATGCTGAGTCTGGTGCCCTTGTACGCGACCATCTCCTTGTTGGCGTGGAAACTGTCTACGCCGGCCACACCTGTCCTTACGGAAGGCTGGAATCTGGCTATTCATGCAGTCGTCTGGCTGCTGTTCCTGATCCACGTCTTTCAATTGGTCAACAACAACGCCGACCGCCTCAGCCAACCCATTGCCAGTATCCATCATTATCAATACCGGCAGGTATTCATCCTGGCCATAGCCTATCTGGTTACCTTCGGCTCTAAACTGGCCGTTTTATCGATGCTGCCGATGTTTTTCTTTAAGACATTCAATGAAACCCAAGGCACCAGTATGCTGGATGCCGGGTTCCTGGCCTCTAGTTTTGTGGTAACCAACGTCATCGCCCGGCCGGCCGGCGGCTGGCTCAGCGATAAAATTGGCCGCAAACTGTCCCTGTACCTATTCGTGGCCGGCCTGGCGGGCGGATATTGTTTGATGGCGATGATTTCCGCGCGCTGGACTATCCTGGCAACGGTGGCGGTTACCTTGGTTTGCTCTATATTCATGCAAGCGGCGGAAGGCGCGATATTCGCGTTCGTGCCCCTGATCAAACGCGCCATTACCGGCGAAGTGGCCGGTATTGTCGGCGCCTACGGCAACGCTGGCGCCATCGTTTATTTAATTTTGCTGACCTTCGTCTCCACCGGGCAATTTTTCCTGATCCTGGGCCTGTCCTGTTTCCTGTTATTGGGTTTGATTTACTACCTAGAAGAACCTAAAAACTACATCACCGAAATCATGCCTGACGGCACTTTGCTGAAAATCGCCCTGGATTGAACATGGCAGCGCTTAATGTCTTGGTCGTCGATGAATTCGACAGCGAACCCTTGCTGGAAACCAGCTTGCGCCAGCATGGCTGTGAGGTGGTAACCTTGAAACTTAAAGAATTGGACATGATGCAAATTGTCCAGACCCTGAACCCCGACGTGGTGGTTTTGAATTTGTACGCCCCTAACGAGGCTGTCTTGCGCACCATCGTTGACATCAACCATAACTGCTCGCTGCCAGTCGTCATTTTCGCCGAAGATCAGCAAACCGAGACCATCAACAAGGTCATCAAAGCCGGGGTCAGTGCTTATATAGTCGATGGCCTGGATCCGAAACGCATTAAGGCCATCATCGACATAGCCATAGCGCGTTTCAAGGAACAACATGCCTTAAAAGAAGAATTGAAGAAAACCAAGACCCAGTTGGAAGACCGCAAACTGGTGGATCGCGCCAAGGCGATTTTAATCAAGTCGCAAGGTTACACGGAAGACCAGGCCTATCACGCCTTGCGCAAACTGGCGATGGACCGCAACATCGCCATCGGTGAAATGGCCAAAAACGTCATATCGATGGCGGAGTTGTTCAACAAATAACAACTTGCAGAACAGTCGCGGCGGCTGTTCACCACGTCATTATTTATTAAATATCGTGCCCTTGAGAGTACTGGGCCTGTCGAAGGGCACACCAGCCTGGGCTTGGACGCACTCAGCCCGAACGGAATACCCGTGACAAATAGGTGTGGGTTAATAGTTCGGCATCGCAGCTTTGTCTGCGATGCCGTTAATGCCGGATTTTACAGCTACATCTGCAAACAGTGTATTTCGGCGGAGATGATTCCGAGATGTGCTTGAGTCGCTGAAAAAGCGTCTCTATTGTTACTTCAAGCCGTAAACCTTCAATTGACTGCAAACCGGTAATTGATTGTCCGGCACGCTGCAGTCAGCAGTACCCACCCGATAAATCATTACATACACCCGGCCATTCGCCACCACCGGCGGAATCATCCGCGACATCTTGCCCAAGCCGCCGTTATTATCGTCACCGGTACGGAATAAGCGCTTCAATTGGTTGCCTGGCTCTATCGTGGTGGCATCGTAAGCAATCAACTGGCCTTCGGCGAACTCCTTATTAGCGTCGCCGAATTTGGAAAATACCGCCCAAACGATAGCCGAATCGAAGTCGATGGCGTGTGCAAAATTAGTGGTTGTGGACGGTTTACCAGACACCATCAACAGACCGCCGGGCATGCCGCCAGGCGATTCGACGCCTACCGACGCCATGTCCTCGGCTTCGGCACGGAAGCTTGGCAAATTGCCGTCTACAGTGGAAAAATTGTAGGACTTCAAGCGGGAGTTTTCCCCCCAAACATAGACAATGCCGCCGCTCTGATCGCGTTGCGCCAAGGCCAGTGAATGAATATGGTGCATTTTGTTGTTTTCCGGATCGCCGCAGGGCACGAACCACCCATGATCGCTATGCCCCGAGGCCGGGCATGGCAGGCTGCGATTCAGATGCTGGGCCCGGTCCCAGTTTTCCTGAACGCCGCCCGCAAAGTAGGTTGCCACTAATGGCGGTTTGGACATCAATTGATTGAAACGGTCGTTCCGGCCCAAATTAAGTTTGTCCAAGGAGTAAATGATGCCGTCCTTGGTGCCCTGCAATAACAATCTGGAACCCGGTACCAGCATCGGCCCGGCCGCCCCGAAATCCCAGTCGGCGCCTGCAGCATGCGCTTCCGCCCTGCCGCAAGACACTTCGGAGTTATTGTCGCTCCACAAACACTTGTCGCCGGAAACGCGCTCATCCAGAAACGCTTTGTAAAAATCCACCTTTTCCAGTTCGGGCCGCGCACCGCCGACGCTGGGTTTGAAACGGAGTTTGATCATACTTTCGGCCAAATCGACATCGCCGTTATTTGAAGTGCCGTTAGAGGTAGCAACGTAAATCATGTCGTCTTCAGTGACCGGCGCACCTCCGGCATGCCAGATGCCGGCGCCCCAGGAGTTAAATGAGGTTGCGCAAAAGATGGCAGCTTGTTTGGAATAGCCGCTTTGCCCGAGCAAGGCTCTGGTGTCGTAAGCCACCACGAAACCATGTGGATTTTTCCGGCCGCCCATCAGCGATTCGCCGTTGGCGGCGAATGCCATGACCAAGCCGTTGTTCTCTGTCAACGCCAGTCCGGCGCGCAGTTTGGGATAGACATATTGCTTGGTTTGATTGTTTTGCTTGTACGTCGCACCGGCATCGTTAAACCAGCAGCCGCTGCCTTCCTGCGACTTGCCGAAGATACGTACCGGTTTACTTTTTTGGCTGCCGTTTAGCGGATTTAAGGCATACACCCAGTAATCGCGGAACCGGTTGTCGTTGTTCTTCTTTTGCCAGGAGGCGACAAATAGTGTGTTGGTGGCAGGATCGATTATCGGCGTGGCGGAAATACCCCAGGTGGGCGTGTGTTTCCACATATCCATGTCTTGCGAGCTGATTTCCGGGCCGAGTTTAACGTTATAAACCGTTTCGTTGGTACGGGCGTTAATGCCGATGACGCCGTTCTTCATCGTGGTGATAATCACTAAATCGTCCGTGCCGGCACCCTTTTCGATCACCAAGGGCTGGGTTTCGACTTTGGCGTTGAAATCGTAAGTACGCAGCAGTCCGAACTGCTCGGTATTCACGTTAGTTTTGTTCAGCGTGAACTCTTGATTATTGGCCGCGGTACGAAAATTATTGCCGGCGCGTTGCGTCACGCTAACTGCCAGCGCAGCATTAACCCAAAAAACCGTACAGATAAAACCCAATTGCAGCGTTTTCATGGCTCACTCCCCCAGTTGAATGTCAACTGAGCCTAGAGTGAGCGCAAGTGGCTTGTCAAGTTCTTTAAAATAAAAGCATTTACGGGTTCTGACCTAACTTATTGCTTATTTCCTGATACGCGTGCGTTTACCTGAACAGTGGCATCTGGCTTTTATCGGCAGACTACGAAAAAGTTTGCCAAAACGCTTACCACAGCGAATCGTAAGGGTGAGTTTTTTATAGTACTCTAGCTAAACCGCGAGCATTGCAGCGGAACAAGCGTAAATCCCGATTGCGGCGAGGTGAGGATGTCATGGATATAAAGCTGCCTTTAGATGCGAAACTGGTCATGGCATTGAATAAGTCCAGTGCTTCGATTTCCGAACTTAAATTGAATCAAGTGTTAGACGCCAAAATCATCACCAACCAAGTGATGCTGAATACCCTGACTGTCAGCGTGGCCGATAAAACCATGACGCTACAGAGCCAACAGGCATTGACTTTGCCACCCGGCCAGACCTTGCAGTTGCAAGTGGTGAAACTTTTGCCGACCCCTGAGCTAAAAATTATCGCCCTGCCACCATCACAATCGCCGAATACCTCAAGCCCAACGGCGCCCGAAGCACAAATACTTAAATTATTACCCTCCCCAACCGCGACTGTTGCAGCACCTGCACTCAGCAATCCGCTGGCGACATTAAACCCGGGTGAACAGATACAAGCGCAGATTATTAATATCGGCAAACATACCTTGACGGTGCAATTGACGTCGACACAGAGCGATACCCAACAAACCCAAAGCACAGTGTTGCCTGGCGGCGAAAACCGAGTCGTGCTGGAGAGCAAACAACTGCAATGGAGCGATCCGCAGACTAAATCCGCGCTAACCGTCGGTAGCCGCATAGATTTACGAATTCTGAAGAGCGGTGAGCGCCCATTGCTGAGCGCATCATTGCCGGCACCTTCTATTGACGAACAGATAGCGACGGTGTTCAAGCAGTTGTTGCCCGTTCAAGTACCGCCGCAACAATTGCTGGCGCAACTGGCGCCTTTGATACAGCCAGCCGAAAACGATAAGACCGTAGGCGAATTGCTCAAGCAACTGGCCCACGAAATATTGCAGCAGATTCCGGACAAAACCAAGCTGTTCGAACCGGCCACCCTAAAGCAAGCCATCGCACAATCCGGCTTGTTTATGGAACGCAACTTAGTCGAGGCTGAGGCAAAACCGGCATCATTTGTGTTGCCAGACGATTTTAAATTAAAACTGAGCAAGCTGATTGCGCGGCTGGGTTTGGAACTGGCTGTGCTTAAGGATGAAAATGCGGCTCAGCAGACTGCAAGCGAACTACTGAAAGAAACCTTGCAAAAAGCCCAGGGCAATCTGGCCAAATTGACATTGGATCAACTCAATTCGCTGCCCAGGGACGATTCGCCGAAACAGGTCTGGATGCTGGAGTTACCGTTCTTTAACAAAGCCGAGCCGGAAACATTGCAGCTGATAGTGGAACAAGACAAACAAACCAACAGTGAGAACGGCCAAAAGAACTGGGTAGTGAGCATTACCATTACCCCTCCCGAACTTGCTACAATACACTGCAAGGTCTCCTGTTACGACGGCAGTATTAATACGCGTTTCTGGAGCGAGTCCACCAGCACCGTGGATAAAATCAATGCGCGTCTGGACTATTTAAGACAACAGTTCGAACAAAAAGGATTAAAACCCGGATTTATGGATGTTCAACAAGGGAAACCCTCGCAAACCCATCCGCAAACGCTCCCGCCGCACAGTCTTTTGAGCGAAAAAGTCTGATACCGGGCCGGAATGCAGCAATTGGATAAACAAATCTGCCGCGAACAGGCAAACAATTTGACCCCAACAATTTACTCGCCAAACCAGGCATTAGCCTGCCGTGGTTACCGAAATAACTTCTTACTCTAGCCGATGCCATGGAGAATTAACGCATGTCCCACCAAGTGACCCTGACCCAGTTCATCATCGAGCAGCAGCGCGGGCTGCCGGAAGCATCCGGTACGTTCACACTGCTGCTGAATAACATCGTGAGTGCGTGCAAACAGATCTCTCACCGGGTCAATTGCGGCGCCCTGATTGGCGTATTGGGCAGTGCGGAATCCGAAAACGTGCAGGGCGAAGTGCAAAAAAAGCTGGATATTATTACCAACGACATCATGGTCAAGGCTTTGGACTGGAGTGGTTCGCTGGGCGGCATGGCATCAGAGGAAATCAATGATCCGATCAAAATCCCCAAACAGTATCCAAAGGGCAAATACCTGGTGTTGTTCGATCCGTTGGACGGTTCGTCGAATATCGATATTAACCTGACTGTGGGCACTATTTTTTCGATTCTGCGCTGCCGCGAAGGCGTTGAGCCGGAAACCGAGGATTTTTTACGCAAAGGCACCGAACAAGTGTGCGCCGGTTTCGTGCTGTACGGTCCCTCCACCATGTTGGTACTAACCACCGGCAATGGCGTGAACGCTTTTACGCTGGATCAGGATGTCGGTGAGTTTATTCTCACCCATTGCAACATGAAAATTTCCGAGGAAAGCAGCGAGTTTGCCATCAATATGTCCAACCAGCGTTTTTGGGAGCCGCCGGTGAAGCGTTACATTGACGAATGCGTGGCCGGTACGGACGGGCCGCGCGGCAAAGATTTCAATATGCGTTGGGTGGCTTCGCTGGTGGCTGAAGTCTATCGTATCCTGACGCGCGGCGGCGTATTCCTGTATCCGCACGATTTACGCGATCCGTCCAAACCCGGCAAACTGCGCCTGATGTACGAGGCCAACCCGATGGCATTCATCATCGAACAGGCCGGCGGGCTGTGTTCCACCGGCCGCGAACGAATCTTAGATCTAAAACCCAGTAGCATTCACCAACGGGTGCCGTTGATTTTAGGTTCTAAATCCGAAGTAGAACGGATAGTTGCCTATCACCAACAAGATTAACCAGTCATCCGTTGCCATGTCGCCGCTTCGTCGAGAAGCGGCAAATTATCAAACCCAAAACTATGCTTTCATTGAAAACTCAAGCCCCTGAGCCGCTTAAAAATCAAGTCAGTTGCGTTAATTGCAGTCTGGATAATATTTGTTTACCGCGCGGTTTATCGCAAGCCGAAATTAATAATATCAGCCAAGTCGTCAAGGCCCGTAAAACCTTGCAACGCGGCGACTTTATCTACCGCGAAGGCGACAATTTCCGTGGCATTCTGGCGATAAAGTCCGGCAGCGCCAAGTTGGTGGCTAACGATAGCCATGGCAACGAGCACATATTAAATATTCTGTTACCAGGCGAATTACTGGGCTTCGACGGCCTATCCGCCGAAAAGCACGGCTGCGCGGCGATTGCCTTGGAAACCATGAGTTTTTGCATCCTGCCAGCTGATAACATGGAAGATTTGTTCAAGAACATGCCTAGCCTGACGCGCGAATTGTTTCGGCATACCGGTGAGAAAATGCTGGAGGACAAAAACCAGCTGGTATTGAGCAAACGGCCGGCGGAAGAGCGTTTGGCTTATTTTTTGATCAGCTTATCCGAAAGGCTGAAACGGCGCGGATTTTCGTCATCCGAATTCAAGTTGTCGCTCACCCGCCAGGAAATCGGCAATCACTTAGGCTTGGCCTTGGAAACGGTGAGCCGGCTGCTGAAAAAATTCCAGGACGATAATTTGATCGTGGTGCAGAACCGTTTTATCGCGATCAAAGATCTTACCGCTTTGCGCAATATGTTAGTGCCGTTGGAATAAGGTCCTAATTTTTAATACCGATACCTTTGTGCAACAGCAGCAAGCTCAGGGCAGTCAAGAACAGGATAAAGCCACCGGTCATCGCGAAAGCCAGTTCGATCTGGACATCGCTAACTCCGATCATGCCGTAACGGAAGGCGTTGATCATGTATAGAATCGGATTGGCCTGCGCGATTTTTTGCCAAATCCCCGGCAACATCGCTACCGAATAAAATACGCCACCCAGGTAACTCAATGGCGTCAGCACAAAATTGGGGATGATGGAAATATCGTCAAAGCTATCGGCAAACACCGCATTGATGAAACCGGCTAGTGCGAACAGAGTTGCAGTCAGCACAAACACCGCAGCGGCGATGTCCCAATGCAAAATCGTAGTATGGGTAAACATCATCGAAATCCCCGCCACCACCACGCCAACCAACACCCCACGAGCGATGCCGCCGCAGACATAACCGGCCAAAATCACATAATTCGGCACTGGTGCCACCAAGAGTTCTTCGATATGGCGCTGGAATTTAGTGGAATAAAACGAAGACACCACATTGGAATAAGAATGGCTGATCACCGACATCAGAATAATGCCCGGCACGATGTAGTCCATATAGCTGACGCCATGCACCAAGCCTATGCGGTCGCCGATCAACTTGCCGAAGATCAGGAAATACAGCGCCGTGGTAATGGCCGGCGGCAGCAGCGTTTGCGGCCAAATCCGGGTGAAACGGCGGATTTCTTTGATTAAAATCGTCGAAAAAGCGACTGAGTAATTCATTGCACCAGATCCAAAAATAATTGTTCCAGTCGATTGGACTTGTTGCGCAGGCTGAGGACTTCGATATGTTGCTCAGATAGCGCCTGAAATAAACGGTTTAGACCGTGGCTTTTCGGCACCGCCACATCCAATACGGTATCGGCGCTGAGCACAATTTCGCAGCCATCGATTAGCGGTGCTTGCGTTAAGGGGCGCGCTATATCCAATACAAAATGATCGGTTTGCAATCGGCTCAACAAACTGCTCATTGCAGACTTCTCGACGATTTGTCCATTATTGATGATGGCGATATTCCGGCACAGGCTTTCGGCTTCTTCCAGATAATGGGTAGTCAAAATGATGGTGGTGCCCTGTTTGTTGACGTCTTGCATCATCTCCCACATCGAGCGGCGGATTTCAATATCCACGCCGGCGGTGGGTTCGTCCAATATTAACAAGCGCGGCGAATGCACCATGGCTCTGGCTATCATCAAGCGCCGCTTCATGCCGCCGGACAAGCGCCGGGACACTACGTCGCGCTTATCCCATAACTCCATTTGCCGCAAGCATTGTTCGGTGCGCTGTAAGGCTTGCTTGCGCGGAATGCCGTAATAGCCGGCCTGGTTCATCACCACGCTCATGCTGGTTTCGAATTGATTGAAGTTAACTTCCTGCGGTACCACGCCAATGCAGGTTTTGGCGGCGACATTGTCTTTATCCAAGTCGTGGCCGAAGATGCTGACCGATCCGCTGGTTTTGTTGACCAGCGAACTAATGATGCCGATCAAGGTCGATTTGCCGGCGCCATTGGGACCCAACAGCGCAAAAAAGTCGCCGCGCTGGACATCGAGATCCACGCCTTTCAAGGCTACAAAGCCGTTGTTGTAAGTCTTTTTTAGGTTTTGGATGGATAAAGCCGTCATGCTCTAATGTTATAATCCCGGGCGAAGAAGTTGACGCGTTCTTTAAAAATGCGCCAATAAAGCCTTCGGATTTTATCAGAATTCACCACTTCTCAGCAGCCTGAACAGGATTAGACTCTTGCCATATCAAATACCGACCAGTGTTGCTGCCGTCGATCTGGGTTCCAACAGTTTTCACATGATTATATGCAGCTTGCATAACGGCAAATTGCAAACCATCGACCGCTTGAAAGAAATGGTGCGCCTGGCTGCGGGATTGGATCAGCATAAAAATCTCAACCAAATCACGCAAGAACGCGCATTGGCCTGCCTGGAACGCTTCGGTCACCGCATCCGGGATTTCGCACCGAACAGCGTTGCGATTGTCGGTACCAATACCCTACGCATCGCCAGAAACTCGCAGCAATTCATCAACAAGGCCGAAAAAGCCCTGGGGCATCCGATTCATATCATTTCCGGCATCGAGGAAGCGCGCTTAATTTACCAAGGCGTGGCCCACAGCCTGGGCAGCAATGCCAACAACCGCTTTGTGATGGATATCGGCGGCAGTAGCACAGAGTACATTATCGGGCGGGATGATATTGCCCACACGAAGGAAAGCCTGAACATGGGCTGCGTCACTGTTAGTCAGAACTTTTTCAAAAATGGCGAATTGACCAAAAAGGCCTTTCGTAAGGCGGTACTGTTTGCCGAGCAACATCTCGAACCTTTTCAAAACACGTTCAATTCCAAAAACTGGGAGGAAGCCATAGGTGCTTCCGGCAGCCTAAAAGCCGTCAGCAATGTGTTACAAACCATGGGATGGAGCAATAACGGCATTACCAATCAAGGATTAGAACAGTTGGTCGCCCATCTATTAAAACTGAATCGGATCGACGAAATCAGCTTTCCGGCCTTGAGTATAGAACGGCGGCCAGTGTTTATCGGCGCGGTCGCTATTGTTTATGCTACGTTCAAAATGTTGAATATTCAGCAAATGACGGTTTCGGATGGTGCATTGCGCGAAGGTCTGGTGCAGGATTTGCTGGGTAGAATTTACAACGATGACGTTCGTTCGCAGACTAGCCAGACCATTGCCGCACGTTACCACACCGACACTTCACACAGTCATCAGCTCAAAGAAACCCTACGTTACATCGTTCAGCAATTAGACGGTCACCCTTGCTTTAATGACAATCCTGCCAGTTTACAGTTTTTGGAATGGGCGGCGGAACTCCATGAAATCGGCTTTGAGATCGCCCATAGCCAGTATCATAAGCACAGCGCCTATATTATTGAAAATGGCGATTTGGCAGGATTTTCCAAACAAGATCAGCTACTACTGTCTAAGCTGGTTCGTAGTCACCGCAAAAAGCTTAATTTAAGCCGTTTTGAAGATTTGCCGTTTCCTTGGCGCCAACATGCACCGATTATGGCAGTCGTATTTCGGCTGACCGCTTTGCTGCACCGTAATCGTAATAGCAAACGCCCAGACTTTAGCATCACGATTGATCGCCACGATATAAAAATTGATTTTCCGGAAAATTGGCTGGAACAAGCGCCTCTGACGCATGCCGATCTCAAACAAGAAATGTATTACCTCAAGGAGGCCCGCTTTAATCTGATCTTCGATCAATGCTGAAATTCCTGCTGTATATTCTCCTTTCGCTGGCAATACTCTTCGTAGGCTTACTGTTTTTCGCAATCGACGATACGCCGTTGATAAAAATCCATCAGGGTTTAAACCGCGAAGACATACAGCGCGCGAAGCAGTTATTGCATGTGGCACCGGAGGAAAGAGGCCAAATTAAAACCGTTAGTTTGGACCAGAAGGACTTGAATATTGCGGTGAGTTATCTATTAAATCATTTTGCGGAAAATACGACGCAAATTCAGATTGTCGATGACAGATTGATGATTCAGATAGCGATATTTGTGCCCAAAAGCCCCTGGGGTAGATATTTGGACTTTAGTTTTAATCTACGACAGGTAGATGATGCCATTGTTATCAAGTCGTTGAAAATTGGCGAAATCTCCATTCCCGATCCAGCTGCTAACCTCTTGATTCCGGCCATCGTGCATAACACGCCGCTAGAGCAGCATTGGCAATTGTTGAGCCAATACGTCAAGAAAGTCCGCATTAGTCCGCAAGCTTTGGAAATTAGTTATCTAGGGTCCATCGTGGACGCAGCAAAGCAATTGGCTATCCAAAAACATCGGGATTACCCAAACCTGCATCGCTATCAACAGCAAATCAACGAAATCGTCAGCCAACATGACCCTAGCTGGCGCTTATCAATCACCGATTTGTTGCAACCTTTATTTTTGACGGCGTATCAACAAACACCGATGGCGGATGCCGTTCAGGAAAATCGCGCGATCATCATTGCTGTCGGCAGTTATATCTATAAACAGGACTTACGCCGCTATCTGCCGCTTGGCTTGGTTTACAGCAAGGAATATCCTGTATTTGCCTATAAGCGAGTGGATATACCTCAACATTTTATTGCGTCGGCACTATTGGCAATTCTTGATTCCTCATTACTCGGCGAGCAAATTGGTATCGATAAAGAATTGGGAGATGCGCAAAAAGGTAGTGGCTTCAGTTTCATTGATCTGACAGCGGATCGAGCCGGTACTAGATTCGGTCAAATAGCCGTAGCATCAACCGAGAAAGCGAGGGAATTACAAAGAATTATGTCTAGCACTAAAGATTATTCGTCTATTATCCCGGAGCTACAGGACTTACCGGAACATATGGACGAAGCGACGTTTGTTAGCAAGTTTCATTCGGTAGGAAGTTCTGCATACAACGAACTGATCCAACTAATTGACGACAGAATTACAGGCTTGCCGTTGTATCAATTATGAGGTTCCTCAGAAAAGACACCCAAACCAGATCTGACAAAAGTCACACTACTCTGGTTTGCCGCCGGTTAAATTTTACTATTAGCTAAAAATCGATTCGAACGAATAGCCGCTACTTTCAAGAATCTCTTTCAGACGCTTCAAGCCGTCCATCTGTATTTGTCTGACTCTTTCCCGAGTTACGCCCAATTCGAGCGCTACTTGCTCCAAAGTTGCGTTTTCGAATCCACAAAGGCCATATCTGCGACAAATGACTTCACGCTGTTTTTCGGCAAGCTGATAGACCCAGTAGGTGACGTTATTTTGAATAAAGTCGTCTTGCAAGATTTCAGCGGGATTACGGCTTTCTTCTTCGGAAATTGTCTCAAGTAGAGGTTTGTCAAAGTCCTTACCGAACGACACATCAACCGATGTGACACGCTCGTTGAGTTTCAGCATTTTACTGACGGTTTTAGCCGGTTTATCAAGATGCCGGGCGATCTCGTCGACAGTAGGCTCGTGATCGAGCTGTTGCGCTAAATTCCGTTGCGCTTTCAAATAAATGTTCATTTCCTTAACAATATGAATCGGCAGACGAATAGTTCTAGTCTGATTCATGATTGCACGCTCTATGGTCTGCCTGATCCACCAGGTTGCATAAGTTGAAAATCTGAAGCCTCGATCAGGATCGAATTTTTCAACTGCTCTGATCAATCCTAAATTACCTTCTTCGATTAAATCGAGTAAAGGGAGTCCGCGGTTTAGATAACGCCTGGAAATTTTCACAACCAGACGTAAATTGCTTTCGATCATAATTTTTCGGGCTTGTGGATCACCCTGCTGAGTGCGTCTGCCGTAGATTTTTTCTTCATCAGCAGTTAACAGCTGGGATTTACTGAGTTCATTCAGATACGCTCGAGTAGCATCGAAATTACTCTCATTTTGCGATTCGTTACTTTCTATCTCGGCCAGCTTAAACGTTTCGTTCGGATCGATTTCGACAACTTCTTCATCGACATCATCAAAAGAAATGAAATCTGGAATATCCATATCTTTAATTACATCTATCGTTTCTTCCATCATGATTAATCTCCCAGGTATTTTGGCTTGCTGAATCGTTTATTTTTATTGGTACGTGTCTCGCCAGATAACTATTAATCCCTTAAAACTATTTAAATGCAGATAAGATTGAAACCCAACAACTGGATCGAAATTGCTCACTGTCAAAACCACTTAAGTCAACAGCTCAATCTTAACGACATCATGCCTCTTCTTGTATTTTCGACTAATCTAATCGAAGGTACTAACCTTAACGGCGAGTGCCAATATAACTTTAAAAGATTTGTCTTATAAATTGAATTTACTGATATTTTTGTGGTCCACATCTCTTTTTTGATTTTTATTCACAGCAGCCTCTTAGGCATTTTTTGCGACTAAAATCAGCAAGATCAAACTAAAACCCGAACCACTTCTAAATTATGAAAACAAGAAAGTGATGCGCGTCACATATATTTAAAATAACTGCAAAAATATACAATTCTGACTAAGTTTTAGCCGAACGGACTTTTCAACGGCCTAACAAAATTTTTTTGGCTTGATTAATTTGGGCCGCCAAATAATCTGAACCGCCTCGATCAGGATGAAAGCGCGAAATGAGTTTACGGTGAGCCTGAATAATTTCTTCTTCGGTGGCGCCGGGAGTAAGCCCCAAAACCTCAAAAGCTTCCGTTGTTGTCATACCGGCTTGTCGAGATGGCCCAGGACCTGGCTTACCATATTGCGGATTGCCAGCTTTGAACCGCAACCAAATGCTATGAAGCTGCGGCGCGTACCTTAATATTATGGGCATAGAACGCACTAAAAACGCGAATATTACGCCGAATATCGCCAGCAGACCGCTAAGTTTTCCACTCAGCATCAGTACAAGCAAAATCAGCGCAACCGCAACCCAGGCCAGTTGTTTAAGTCGCTTGCTGCGCAATTCGGCTGGTAGCTTCATGAATCCCGGCAGCATTAAAACTGCCAGTACCAATGCCAACAATATCACTATTCGTATCACCCACACTCCAAACGCTTCAACCGACGAACGTCATAATAACTTAGAATACGGTCAGTTCGACAAATGTAGAGAAGTCCATGCCCCACCCTTCAGTCCTCGGCTTCGCGGCCGCCAGCGGCACCGGCAAAACCAGTTTATTGACAAAGCTTATCCCGATACTCAAAGCATATAATCTGCAAATCGGTGTGATCAAACACAGTCATCACGACTTCGAGATTGATCAACCCGGTAAAGATAGTTTTCGGCTGCGCGAAGCGGGTGCTACTCCGGTTATGCTGGTTTCCCAGCACAGGCGTGCGGTAATCACCGAATTGTCGGCAGATAGCGATATTTCACTGACTGAACAACTGACCTTGTTTCCCAATACAGGCCTGGATTTGATTTTAGTGGAAGGATTCAGGCAAGAGCGCTACCCCAAAATAGAGCTGTGCAGACCAAGCCTAGGCAAACCGCTGCTTTACCCTGAAGACCCGTCGATTATCGCGATAGCAAGCGATCAACCCCTTTTAACACCATCAGGCTTACCGTGCCTTGATTTAAACGATGCAAAGGCCATAGCCAATTTCATTATTGAAATCTTTTTGAAGCACCAACGTGACTAATATCTGCTACCCCAACAAATACGATTTATTGAGCGTCGAACAGGCGCTATTGGAAATCCGCAAAGCTATCGAGACCGTTACCGAACAGGAGCTAATCGATTTGCCCCAGGCACTGGGTCGGGTACTTTTCGATACCGTGGTGTCTCCTATAGACATTCCACCTCAACGCACAGCGGCAATGGACGGTTACGCATTTGCTGCTGGCGATGTCTCTGCCGGGCAAGCAGCTAAATTGCAAGTAATCGGCATCGCGTGGGCCGGACGGCCGTTCTTGGTACAGCAGAAGCCTGGCCAATGCGTCAGAATATTCACCGGGGCGGTAGTCCCGGAATTTGCGGACAGCGTTATTGCCCAAGAACAAATTGAAACCGATGGTGACATCGTATCACTTCCAATTGACTGGCAGCCGTATAAAAATATTCGTGCAGCCGGCAGTGACGTTAAACAGCATGAGGAATTAATTACCGCACCGAAAAAGCTGACAGCTCGCGACCTCAGCCTAATGGCCGCCGCCGGCATCGAAAAAATCAGCGTCAAACGCAAACTCAAAATTGGCTTTTTTTCGACTGGCGACGAATTGGTACCACTCGGAGAACCGCTAGCTATCGGTCAAATCTATGACAGCAACCGCTACCTATTAGCAGGACTAATATCAGACCCGAATCACACGGTCTCGGATCTGGGCATCGTCGCAGACGATCCCCTGAAACTCGAACAAACTTTCAAAAACGCAGCCCAGCAACATGACGCCATCATTTGCACCGGCGGCGCATCGGTTGGCGATGCGGATTTTGTTAAACAAACGCTGGAGAAATGCGGACAGGTGAACTTCTGGAAACTGGCGATCAAACCCGGCAAGCCGCTGGCTTTTGGCAAAATCGGCAGCTGCTGGTTTTTCGGTTTGCCCGGCAATCCTGTCGCAGTCTTGGTGACATACGAGAAATTCGTAAAACCAGGCTTGGAAAAGCTTGCCGGCGTGCCCTCCACGCAAGCATTACGCTTACGAGTTCATTGCGATAGCCCGTTAAAAAAATCACCAGGGCGGCAGGAATATCAACGCGGCATCCTGTACCAGCAGGCTGGAGGCGAATTAGCCGTCCGTCTCGCAGGCCAACAAGATTCTCATCAACTGAAAGTAGCCAGTCAGTCCAACTGTTTTATTGTGCTGGATGCTGACAGCACCGGTATGGACGCCGGGGAAATGGTGACGGTAGAGCCCTTTTCTGCGGTGTTATAGATAGACGGGGCCTTCTTCAAGGTAACTGCCGGAGTGGTGTGAGCGCTCCGGCTGGAGAACGCGTAAACCAATCAATCACGGAAACAGCGAAACGCACTGCTAAGCAGTTGCTTCGGCAAGATTTCCTAAATAACCGTGTTTTCTAGCCAGATATTCGTCTACGAATGCTTGCATCGGCTCGGCTTCATAATCGCGTAAGCCGCTGACCGCCAGTTTTTTGAACCCGGAACCGACCACTTCTTCACCGCATTTGATTTGGAAATAAAGGTAGGCAGTGGCGCGTTTGCCATTGACTTCCATTTTCGGTTCCAGCATTTCCAGACGCGGGTTGTGGAAATCCATCCGGTTTAAGCTCAAGGTCATGCTTTCATAGATCACCAAAGGCCGGTCTATATTGAACATGACTTGCTCTTTAGCCAATAAAGGCACCAACACGTAAGGAAAATTCTGCCCGGAAAACGCCACGTAGTCACGAATTAACGCTTCGATTAAAGCCGGATCGCGGATCACATCACCGGAGCGCTCGATCTGCAAATAAGTCTTGCCTTGACTGTCGGTCACATCGATTTTTTCGGCGTCATCATCGGGAAAATTCAACAACACGCCATGACCGACCATCCCGGAAAAAATGAAGTGCATGTTTTGGCTAAGGCCGTATTTGTCCAACACTAACGAGAATAATAGATCGCCCGGCACGCAAAAACGTTTTGCGTCTTCGTCGTGCAAGGGGTTGAAGTCATGAGCGACTTCCTTCGCAAACATGCTGGCCTGCGCAGCGCTGATGGCGACACTGCCATCCTGAATGGCATAGTATTCTTTTAGAAACATAGCTTTATTAGTTGTTTAGTAACGTGGAACGGACGGATCGCAAGTCACGGACCAGGCGTCGATGCCGCCCTTTAAATTGAACAGCCTTTGCAGTCCGGAATGCTGCAAAAAATTGCAGGCTTGCTGACTACGCATACCGTGATGACAAATCACCACCACGTCTCGGTCCGCAGGCACTTCGTCGAAGCGCGCGGGTATTTGTTGCAGCGGTATTAATACGCTACCGGCTATCTTGGCATAGGCAAACTCGTGGGGCTCCCTAACGTCCAGTAAAAATACCGACGGGTCGTCCTGTAAATGTTGTTTTAGCTGCTCTGGCGTGCATTGGTTTATTGGCATATGAATCTTTCCAGTCTTTGAAGCGCGGCGGCCATTCTATCGATTGAGGCGGTATATGCAAATCGAATGTGTTGGTGAGCCAGATACTGGCCAAAATCTTTGCCTGGCGTTACGGCTACCCCCTCTTGTTCGAGCAGCTGTTTAGCAAACTCAAAGCTGTCGTTGGTAAACGCACTGCAATCTGCGTAAATATAAAAGGCCCCTTGTGGTTTGCTGGCGATTTTAAATCCCAGCCGTAACAAGTTCTCGTAAAGAAAATCCCGGCGTTTCTCAAACTCGTCACGGCGGCTATGCAATTCCGCCATATTTTCAGCACTGAAACAGGCCAAAGCCGCGTGTTGTGAATGGGTAGGTGTGGAGATAAAAATGTTTTGCGCCAGTTTTTCCACGGCATCGATAAAATCTTCCGGCACAATCAGCCAACCGATGCGCCAGCCGGTCATGCCAAAAAACTTGGAAAAGCTGTTGATAATAAACACGTCGTCGCTGAACTCCAAAGCGCTGCTGACGGTTTCGCCGTAAACAAGGCCATGGTAAATCTCGTCCGAATAAAAACAGCCCCCTAGGGCTTGCGTCTGCTGAATCGCAGCGCGCAGCGCGTTGTTACCGATGACGGTGCCGGTAGGATTGGAAGGCGAGGCGACTAACACGCCTTTGCTGGCTGGCTGCCAGTGCTGTCGAATCAATTCGGCGTTGAGTTGATAAGCCGTTTCGGCGCCAACATTGACGAACTGAGTCTTACCGTCGAACAATTGCACGAAATTATCGTTACAGGGATAACAAGGATCGGCCATCAAGATTTGTTCGCCCGGATTTAAACTAATCCCAAACGCCAGCAAAAACGCGCCGGACGCGCCGGGGGTAATAAAAACCCGTTTTGGGTCAAGATTTACGCCGTATTGCGCTTGGTAGTAATCGGCGATGCTGCGCCGCAATTCCGGCAATCCGGCCGCGGCAGTGTATTTGACTTCCCTACCCTGCATGAACGCATTTCCAGCGGCTAATATTGCCGGCGGGGTTTCGAAATCCGGCTCGCCGATTTCCATGTGAATAATGTCCCGGCCTTCTTGTTCCAGTTGCTTGGCGCGCTGTAATAATTCCATCACATAAAATGAGCTGATGCCGCGCATTCGCTCGGCGACGTGGTGTTTCATGTCTAAATTCCGTTAGTAGAAAGCGCCTGCATCATAACAAACTTCTTGCTTGCCCCCGGCTATTCTGTTAAAAAGCCCCGATTTTTTTATAGACCGCCAGGAGTCATTGGATGAACAATTCTAACCCTGCCGCATCGGAATTTACTTTTAAGCCTTATGAGGAAAAAGAAGGCGAAGAGTACATGAACGAGGCGCAGTTGAGCCATTTTTCCGCCATTTTAAACAAATGGAAATCCGAATTAATGATGGAAGTGGATCGCACCGTCCACCACATGCAGGACGAAGCGGCCAACTTTCCGGACCCCAACGACCGGGCTACGCAGGAATCAGAATTCAGCCTGGAGCTGCGCACCCGCGACCGCGAACGTAAGCTGATCAAGAAGATCGATGAATCCCTGAAGGAAATCGAGTCGGGTAACTACGGCTATTGCGAAACCTGCGGTATCGAGATTGGCATTCGCCGCCTGGAAGCGCGCCCAACCGCCAACCTGTGCATCGATTGCAAAACACTCGATGAAATCAGAGAAAAGCAATTGGGTTAATTCTGCCCAATTCCGCACCCTACGTCGGCCGGTTCGCGCCCTCGCCTACCGGCCCACTTCACCTCGGTTCTTTATACACCGCACTTGCCAGCTACCTGGATGCCCGTCAGCATAAAGGGCTGTGGCTGTTACGCATCGATGATCTTGATACGCCGCGCAACATGCCGGGAGCCAGCGACGCGATTCTGAATTGTCTGCAAAGCTTTGGATTATATTGGGACGGCGAGGTGGATTATCAAAGCCATCATCTTGAGCAATACGAGCAGGCCATTAGCGAATTGCAAAAGCAGCAGGCACTTTACCCTTGTACCTGTAGCCGCAGCTTATTGGCAAATTCGCCTTTGATTTATCCGGGCTATTGCCGCACAAACCCGCAATCGACTGATGCGCCACATGCACTACGCGTAAAAACAGCGGATATTTCGACGCGCTTTGTTGATGATTTGCAGGGTGAAATCAGCCAAAACCTGGCAAGCGAGCACGGCGACTTTATCGTCAAGCGGAAGGACGGCATCATCGCCTACCAATTGGCTTGTGTTGTTGATGACCAACAGCAAAAGGTTAATCGGGTGGTGAGAGGTTACGATTTATTGGATTCGACCCCCAAACAGCAGTATTTACAGTATTTGCTGGGTTACCCGGTGCCGCAATACATGCACATTCCGCTGATTGTCGACCAAGAAGGCCATAAGCTGAGTAAGCAGACCCGAGCGGAAGCCATCAATCCCAATCAAGCCGCACCAACCTTGTTTCTGCTGCTAACCTTACTCCAGCAAAATCCACCGCCCGATTTGCGGCTGGCCGCAATCGACAGTATTCTGGAATGGGCCATTGAACACTGGCAAGCCCGATGCTTGACGAGCACCCAAGCCGTCTCAGCCTTACAACACCATTAATAACGTTCAAAGAAGGAGGTTACGTTATGTCAGACCAAAAAATTTATCCGGTCAATCCGCAGATTGCCGCCAGCGCACACATCGATAGCGCTGCTTATCAGCGTCTCTACCAACAATCGATAACCGACCCGGAAACTTTTTGGGCTGAACAGGCCAGCGAATTTTTGGATTGGCAGCAACCTTGGCAGCAGGTGCTGCAATACGACTACCCCAAGGGCGAAATACAGTGGTTCCTGGGCGGCAAACTGAATGTCACCGTCAACTGTCTGGACAGACACCTGGAAACACGCGGCGACCAGGTAGCGATCATTTGGGAAGGCGACGACCCGGCGCATGATCGTAAACTGACCTACCGCGAGCTGCACACTCAAGTCTGCCAATTCGCCAATGTTTTAAAAGCCAATGGCGTACAAAAGGGCGACAGAGTCTGTATCTATCTACCGATGATCGCCGAAGCGGCTGTAGTCATTTTGGCCTGCGCGCGCATCGGCGCGGTGCATTCCATTGTCTTCGGCGGCTTTTCGGCTGACGCCTTACGCGATCGCGTCATCGACGCAGATTGCCGGGTTTTGATTTGCGCCGACGAGAGCTTTCGTGGCGGCAAAGTTGTGCATTCCAAATTGAATGTCGATAAAGCCGCCAAGCAATGCCCCAACTTGAATACCGTGATAGTGATCAAGCATACCGGCCACGACATCCCCTGGACCGCAGGCCGCGACATTGATTATCGCGAAGCGATGCAAGCCGCGTCGGCCGACTGCGAGCCGGTGATGATGGACGCTGAAGATCCGCTGTTCATCCTGTATACCTCGGGTTCCACCGGCCAACCTAAGGGTGTGCTGCACACCACCGGCGGTTATTTGCTGTATGCGGCCATGACCCATAAATACGTATTCGATTACCAGGAAGGCGATGTTTACTGGTGCACGGCCGACATCGGCTGGATTACCGGCCATTCCTACGTGCTGTACGGGCCATTATGCAATGGCGCCACCAGCTTGATGTTCGAGGGCGTGCCGACTTATCCGCACCCGGACCGCTTCTGGCAAGTGATCGACAAACATCAGGTTAATATTTTTTACACCGCACCGACTGCCATTAGAGCGCTGATGGCGCAGGGCGACGATTTTGTCACCCGCACAAACCGCAGCTCGTTACGTATCCTGGGCAGCGTTGGCGAACCAATCAATCCAGAAGCCTGGGAATGGTATTACCAAGTAGTCGGCAACAAACGCTGCCCGCTGGTGGATACCTGGTGGCAAACCGAAACCGGCGGCATTCTCATCACGCCTCTACCTGGCGCGACGCCATTAAAACCCGGCTCAGCCACATTGCCGTTTTTCGGCGTAAAGCCGGCCATACTCGATCCGGATGGCAACATTCTGGAAGGCGAAGCGGAAGGTGTGCTGGTGTTGACCTATCCTTGGCCGGGCCAAGCTCGCACCGTTTATGGTGATCACGCGCGCTTTATCGACACTTATTTCGCCAAGTTCCCCGGCTATTATTTCGCCGGCGACGGTGCCCGCCGCGACAAAGACGGCTATTACTGGATTACCGGCCGCATCGATGACGTATTGAACGTGTGCGGCCACCGCTTGGGTACGGCCGAAATCGAAAGCGCGCTGGTGCTGCATGACTTAGTAGCCGAAGCCGCCGTGGTGGGTTTTCCGCATCCGATCAAAGGCCAAGGCATCTATGCGTATGTGACGTTGAACGTCGGCATCGAAGGCAACAGCAGCCTGAAAGGCGAGTTGAAAGACTTGGTACGCGAGGAAATCAGCGCCATCGCCCTGCCCGATCTGATTCAATGGGCACCCGGCCTACCCAAGACCCGTTCCGGCAAGATCATGCGCCGCATCTTGCGCAAAATCGCCGCCAACGAATTCCACGATCTCGGCGATACCTCAACCCTGGCAGATCCGTCGGTGGTTGAGCAATTGATCGCCAACCGTCTGAAATTGCCTTAAGGTGAAAACCCGCCTGACTTTAGCGTATTTCAGTGTCATTCTAGTCTGGACCACTACGCCGCTAGCCATAAAATGGAGCAGTATCGGCGTCAGCTTTGTGTTCGGGGCGATGGCAAGAATGAGCACCGGACTGGCTTGCCTGCTGTTGCTATTGCTACTTTTGCGCCGGCGTTTGCCGCTCCACCGACCCGCTTTGATAACTTATCTGGCGGTGGCGATACAGCTTTACGGCAGCATGCTGATTACCTATTGGTCCGCGCAATTCGTGCCGTCTGGCTGGATCTCGGTAATTTTCGGATTAAGCCCGTTCATGACCGCTTTTATGGCTGCGACATATTTGAAGGAACGCAGCCTGGGTTGGGGTAAATTATTCGCTTATAGTTTGGGTATGGGTGGGTTAGTGGTCATGTTCAGCTCGGCTCTGGAATTGGATGAACTCGCTCTGCAAGGCCTGATCGGCGTGCTGGTGGCTACCTTCATCCACGCGGCCAGCGCGGTGTGGGTCAAGCAAATTGACGCAGGTCTACCGGCTTTACAATTGGTTACGGGCGGATTGTTAATCGCGGTACCCTTGTATTTCTGCACCTGGTATTGGTTGGATGGCGGCGTATTGCCGGAAAATATTCCACCGCAAACCCTGTATTCCATTGCTTATCTTGGGGTGATTGCCACCACTCTGGGTTTTGCTTTGTATTATTTTGTGTTGGCCAACATGCAAGCCACCAACGTGGCGATGATGAATTTGATGACACCGATAATGTCCCTGGTGCTGGGTTATAGCGTCAACCACGAACCGTTGACGGTGAAAACCATGGCCGGCACGGCTCTGATTATGTGCGCGCTGTTGATTTACGAAATCGTCAATCGCCGACAACAACGGATTGGCGGGTAATTGCCATTCCGCCATCTGAGAACTAAATTTTGCTGAGGCGTTGCTGCAAATACGCGGCGAACTCGGCTTTAATTTCCTCATGCAGCAATTTGAATAATTTTGTTTAGTTCCAAAGCTGATGCATTGTATACCATATGATTATAATAAAGAGTTATTCCGAACGGTAACTCATACGGGAATCAATCGGATATCAGTGCTTTCTAACGTGGGGACGATTTTGGTAAAGGCTACGGAACAACCACAATCCCCACTATGGGCAGATCAATGCCCTTCTTCGGCGGCAAAGAGGATTTCTTTGATCATGGCGGTTATCTGTAGCATTGGGTTGTGGCTATTTTCTCATCTGATGATTTTTTCGAGGCACCCAAATGTAGCTGTACTTTTGTCGCATAATTAACTGTGCAGATAAATATTACAAAATTTTCAACATCAAAATTATAATATCATGCTTTCAATCAACGATTTACAGCAAATTAGCGAAAAATGTATTTCAGAATCACAAATTATTTATCAGCTTAAAAGTTTTGAAACTGGTTTCCCGTTTTTGAAAATAATTAATGCTGCATCACCAGAGCGGGGTATTACCATTGCTTCGGATGCGCAAATTAATGATTTGTTGGAAACATGGGATGCTTATTTGAAATCCGATGCTTCAATACTAAAATTTGTTCCGGCATCGGGTGCGGCCAGTCGTATGTTTAAAGATTTATATGAGTTTTTGGATGCCGATTATGCCGAACCAACAAAACCTGCTGAAATTAAATTTATTACTGAAATTAAAAACTTTGCGTTTTACAATGCTTTGAACGAATGTTGTTTGAAAAATAATAATAAAAGTATTGATGATTTGATTGAAAATGGAGAGACAAAAGCTATTGTGTCTAATTTATTAAACAGTAATGGCTTGAATTATGGTGCGTTGCCTAAAGGCTTACTTTTATTTCACACATATAACAACGAAAAACGTACTTCGCTACAGGAGCATTTGGTGGAAGGCGCATTGTATGCTTCTAATGCATCGAATGAAGTAAATATTCATTTCACAGTTTCGACTGAACACCGTCAACTGTTTGAAAAACATGTAAATGATACGCTTCCTGAATACGAAAATGTACTGGTTAAAAAATTCAACATCAGTTTCTCAGAACAAAAGCCATCGACTGACACTATAGCTGTCGACGAACAAAATCAACCATTTCGCGAAAATGGAAAATTAGTTTTTCGTCCCGGAGGACACGGCGCTCTCATTGAAAATCTGAACGATTTGAATGCAGATGTAATTTTTATTAAGAATATTGATAATGTAGTTCCTGATTATCTTAAAAACCAAACAGTTAAATATAAGAAAGCCATTGCAGGTTTATTGATTAAACTTCAACAAAAAGCGTTTGAAAATCTTCAATTATTGGATGAAGAGAATACTTCTATTTCAAGCTTACATGAAATTGCACTGTTTTGCGAAAAGGAACTTAATAACATTCACCCTGAAATTGATAAATTGGATGAAAGTGAATTAAAACAGTATCTGAAATCAAAGCTAAATCGTCCGATTAGGGTTTGTGGTATGGTTAAAAATACCGGAGAACCTGGTGGTGGTCCTTTTCTTACTGTAAATGCAGATAGAACCGTATCTACTCAAATTCTCGAAAGTTCGCAAATTGATTTATCAAATCCTGCTGAAAAAGCTAAAATGATGAATTCAACACATTTTAATCCTGTTGATTTGGTATGTGGAGTGAAAAACTATAAAGGCGAAAAATTTAATCTTTTACATTATGTCGACAACCAAACCGGATTTATTTCATCGAAATCCAAGGGTGGTAAAGAATTGAAAGCTTTAGAGTTGCCCGGACTTTGGAATGGAGCCATGAGCGATTGGAATACAATTTTTGTTGAAGTTCCCATCGAAACATTTAATCCGGTAAAAACAGTGAACGATTTGCTTCGTCCTGAACATCAAAAATAAGATAATTTGTTTCTAATTAAAATTATTGAATCATATTTATTCAAAAGGTTTATCACATTATTTGTAATGAGCTTTGTTATCCGCACACTTATTTTCTTGGAAACATGGCAAATTTAAAAGTGAAGTGCGCGATCTTTCTTGAACCTGCTGTTGCTATTTTCTACTCCGTATCGGTGAGGATGATCAAGGTACATAGAATACACATCACCATATAAATTCCGCTTTGGTCTACTTATCAATCACTCGTTTCTTGAACTGTCCGGTTTTGATGGCGGGGATCACTGTGGATAACGAACGAGTTCCCAAACCGGCAACCGGAGAACAGCTTTGGTAATTTTTTGACTCATAAACTCTCGATTGATTAAGGTTTTACTTTGACGAACGGATGATGTGTGCCTAACCTTATGGCAAAATTAAATAAGCACTGTAAGGTCTTTATTTTAGGCGATAATGTAAGTTTATTCCCAACTCTCAGCACGAGATATAGCAATGATAAGACTGTTATGCACCTTTTTGGTAGCATTGATACCGGTAAAACTGGCTTTTAGTCAGGACTTGCTGGAAACCTATCAGCTGGCGAAAGCAAATGATCCGGAGTTTAAAAGTTCGGATATCAATAAGCTCGCCATCGCCGAAACTAAGTCGCAAAGCATCGCGCAAATGTTGCCAAATCTTTCCTTTAGCGCCAACAGCAGCCGCAATCGTCTGGAAAGTACCAGCTTTTTGGGAACCACCTTGCAGCATTACTGGGACAGCAAATTCGGTATCAATTTAAAACAACCGGTGTTTCATTGGGACCATTGGGTACAGCTTGATCAAGCCGATAATAAAATTGCTCAGGCGGAAGCGCAATTCCAGGCTAAACAACAAAGCCTGATCCGCAGAACCGCCGAGGCGTATTTCAATATACTGGCCGCGCAAGACAATCTGGAATTTGCCAACTCGGAAAAAAAATCCATCGAAAAACAATTGGAGCAGGCCAAGCAGCGTTTCGACGTCGGCATCATAGCGATTACAGACGTTTATGAAGCCCAAGCCGGTTATGACAGAGCTCTGGCCAGCGAGATCGAAGCACAAAACCTTTTGGATAACAGCAAGGAAGCCTTGCGGGAAATCATAGGTGAGAATGCCGCCGAACTAAACAGTTTGCAAGCACAAATCCCGCTCAGCCCGCCCGCACCGGAGGACTTGTCATCCTGGTCCAATGCAGCGGAGAACAATAACTTCTCTATCGTCGCACAGATTAATCAAGCCGAATACGTCCGCAAAAACGTCGAGTTACAACAATCCAAGCATCTGCCCACCCTCGACATCGTCGCGCAATATAGCGAAATGGATACTGGCAACCAATACGGCTTGCGCGGCGACAATGAAAGTTTCGGATTGCAACTCAACCTGCCTTTATACGAAGGCGGCGGCACCTCTTCCCGCAGCCGCCAAGCGGCCTACGAGTATGAAGCAGCCAAGGAAGATTTGACTAAAGTAAAACGCAGCATCAATCGCGGCGTAAAAGACGCATTTCGCGGCGTAGTTTCCAGCATCAGTAGAGTCAAAGCATTAGATGCTACCAGCAAATCTGCGGAAATGGCCGTGGAAGCCGCCGAAGCCGGTTTTGAAGTGGGCACCCGCACCATGGTGGACGTGCTTACCGAACAGCGTAATTTATACAAAGCCAAAAGCGATTACGCCAGAAGCCGCTACGACTATCTGATCAACGGCATCAAACTCAAAGAAGCGGCCGGCAGCCTGAATGAACAGGACCTCGAACAGATCAATCAATATCTGCAGGGAACGCTGAGTAAGAACTAGCCCACTCCATGGAGTACTCAAGGCCGTTCCTTATTAACCCGGTCCTTGCCCTTAAATACCGTTCGTCCTGAGCCCTTCGGCTACGCTCAAGAGAGACTTGTCGAAGGACGCATCAGGCTTCGACAGCTGGAACGGTGTGCCGGGCTGGGTTAAACATTACCGATTTTGCCACCGCCAATGCCGAGCGTTATTGGCACAGCCATGTTCTTATCATGCAGATTTCGGCCATAGCCGGTAAATGTCCAGCCAAAACCAGGCTTAGGATATCGTGAGTACCGCTGCTATTGCGCCAAACCTGCGCTTGATTGCCTTTAACGCATCCTCAAAGGCTAAGGGCGCATGCAGACATGATCGGGTAGTAAGCAAGCCCGCCGCAGTCTTAATCGATTCATACAACCCTCGGAGCCATTCCGTTATTGCTTATAGCCTTAAGCGCAAGCCTTTTAAGCTCGCGCACGAGACTTTTCGCTATCTTCGCAAGGCTTTTAGCGTTGCGCACAAACCCCAAAGCCTTGCTGGCTCAGTTAAAAGCTTTGCGGACAACACAAAATTCATGCGTCCGCCGGGCAAAACGCCTTGCGCGCCAGGCTATTCAGCTTGCGCACAAGCTATTTTGCTATCCTCGCAAGGCTTTTAGGCTTGTTCGTAAGCCCACCAAGCCTTGCAGGCAAAGCAAATTGGTTTGTTCGCTCGGCAAACTGCCTGGCGCGCAAGGCAGTTTGGTTTGCACGCAAGAGAATTTGGCTTTCGCGACTAGCAAAATGCGATTCTCGTTTGGCTCCAAGGCTTACTAATGGGGTACAGCTGACCGCCCCTGCGGAAAATATGGCATCCGTTCGGGAATTGGATACAGTCGATCACGGTATTGGTGGTGGGGTTTGACGGCCATCAGCCAACTACTGAGTCGTCCCTGAAAAAGCCGATATTTTCCGAACACCAGCATTCAGGCCGACAATAAAAACGGCGCGCTCAATGGCCGCGCCAAAATCCGACATGGCGGTCTCCAAAAATGAGGCAAAAAAATCCTCAACTGCCTGAGGATCATACGGATATTGTGACCAGCACCGCATAAGATGGCATGCATGGCATCGCCCAGTTCGCCTTTCAGGTAATTGCGGCCCAGCAATCCGTCGTTTTTGAGGTGCCCGATGACGGGTTCGATGGCATTGCGGCGTTTGAGGGCGCGTTTGAGTCGCCGGGTGTTTATTCCTCTCTTTTGCCGGGCTTTGTAAATGGTCACGTTCGGGACCTCGACACCACGGTATCCTAAATCCACAAAAGCTTCTTTTGCGCGTGTACCGCTTAGAATCTCCGCCTGTTCCAGACACGATTCCAGGGTGTGTCCATCGTAGGGATTACCGGAAAAGCTGCGGGCGCCGAGCACAAAATTACTTTTGTTGGTGACGGTGATGCCCACTTTGACGCCGAATTCATACTTCTTGTGGACTTTGCCTTTGGAAATGCATTCGACTTCCGTGGCGTGGAAACTGTACAGCTTGTTTTTATCCTGGGGTTGTTGGTTCAAAATCCGTTGGGTTTTCTCTAGCGTCTCTTTAAAAGCCAATTTGACTGCATCGGATTGATCCGTCAATTGGCGCTCGATATCTCGGTAAACCCGACCCACCAAAGTTTTGAGCTGTTTGAGCATTTTGCGTTTGCGCTTCATTTGCTTGGCATGACTGTACCGGTTCGCCATCATCAGCAAATAGGGGGCTTTGCGGTTGTAGTTCTGCCGTAGTGTAATCTCATGCTGCTCAGCCAGACGTACCATGTGCTGGCGACAGCGTTCATACAATTTTCCATCGGTCGGATACGTGATGGCTTTCTCTTGCACCGTGCTATCAACCGTCACCGATTCAAAATCCTGTTTCTTCACGGTCTTGCTGGCTACGCCAGCCTGGATCGTCACCGATAACATCCACTCGCAACCTTCTTCTCCGATCCGTTTTCGCCAATAGGTCAGTGACGTGGGGTGGCAAGGTATCTGGTGTTGGAAATACTCTTCGCCACA
Organism: Methylomonas fluvii; assembly: GCF_014850975.1. Lineage (GTDB taxonomy): Bacteria > Pseudomonadota > Gammaproteobacteria > Methylococcales > Methylomonadaceae > Methylomonas > Methylomonas fluvii. The sequence goes on from NZ_JACXST010000003.1 coordinate 646,640, forward strand.
AAAATATTGCCAATAGGGATTTTCAAGCCACTGTGCCACGACCGCTTCGTCCGAGCGTGCAAACGCATGTTTGAGGTAATGAAGCCCGGCAATAAGACGCGTTGGCAACGCCGGAGCGCCTTGGTTCTCGGTAAAAAATTCACCGAACGCATCATCCAGTACTTTCCAATCGATCAAATTTGCCAGTTGGTAAAGCTCATGCTTCGGATTCAACAGGTCGGCCAGTGGTGTGTTGAATAGATCGATTTGGCCGCTACTTTCTTGGGATTTTGGCTTCATTTTCGATAAAAATTTGCAAGAAATTAATATCTATTTTACTAATTTCTTGCAATTATTGCCCGTCTTTTTCTTCAATTATTTATTGTGTTTCAATGCTTTAGCCGTGAATTTGTGGCTTTTCAGGGGCGACTACTGACTGTCGGTGTGATTCTTGAATGGCAGGTTTATGTCAGAAATTGATCGTTTAACAGCGCATTCAGCGGCTTGTCCGCTGCAATGCCTTGTTAGCGACTTCAAGCTTTAATTCTGACAATTGATTGTCCACCTTCTCGGAAAGAGCTTTGTAATCTTCAGTCACTTGCTCTTGGCTCTTGTTTGCCAAAAAAAACAAAGTTCCTGACATTGATTTGAGCAATACGACCAACAGATCGCGAGTTTCAATCCCGTTATTTCTAGACCACCGATCAATAGCTTTTTCTGTCAAACTCAACAATGGCTCAAAGAATAACCCCGATCCGTTGACAATTGTTAGCGCATTCCTCTGCGCTATTATTCTGTTGTTAAATTCACTCATAACCATCACTTGTAATTGTGTTTATCTTTTCATTCATCCAAGATTCGATTTTATTTAATGCCATCTTCGCTTTGCCGACCTCATAAGAACTTAGAAGCTCACCTTCGCCTCTTGTAGAAAGAACTCTAGCTCTCTCAAGTAGTTCATATGTAGAATTATCAATAGGTAGGCTATGAATACCTATATTTCGAGCCGAATTTCTCGAAAAGTCAGGTTTTACATCAATGTGTAACGAGTAACATGTTGCAAAGTTTCTTATAGCTAAAAATACGGATGACAAATCAAATACTTCGGCAAGGCATGATCCCTGAATTGATTTTTTGGCGGATAAAAATATTTCACGAAACTTGTTGCAATCAGCTATACCTGATTTATAGGAGCTTGGCTCACCAATACTGCGCAAGTAGTCAGAACCATCTGATGAATAGATTAGCTTGGACTCCAAAAAGAGGTGCCAGGCAAACGGGTTTCCTTGCTCCCACAGTTCACTTATTCGCGTATAAGAATAAATGGAGTAATCTTTTGGGCTAAACCTGTCATCACGGCCATTCACAATAGCAAGCATGTCAATGTCTGAAAACGAATCGACTTCACCTCGGCAAATTGATCCAAAGGCATAGATATGCACACTTACCGCCTATTAAAACGTTTGATGATAATAGACATGAAGAAACCAAACATAATCAATCTAACCAGTAAAATTGCGGTCAAATATAGCTTTGGATATGCCGAAGGTTCCAGTGTTCCGAGGAATACTTGTGGTGAAACCAACAATGCTTCGAAATATGATTTAACTAACGACGGATCACCAAAACCAATAGCATGAACACCGGTAATAATGAGCAAAACCACCAGAACCGCTCTACACAGCTTCCACGTGGACTCCCCATTTCCCCAGATTAAATCCAATAACTTAAATTCTATCCACTCACCAAATACCTTGAGTCTATTAATGTCCTTATACTTTTTCCGATAATAAGATTCTTTGGATTTCCAAGCTTTGTGAAGATGGTCTTCTGTTGCTTGCAGTTCAATAGTAATTGCTTTGTTTGCAGATTTGGCGTCGCCAATTTGCTGATAATTTAATCGTAATGAACGCGCAAATTTAAGTTTTAAATTCTCGGGACCAGGGCAGCCAGCTTCGAGAATATCGTTATCAATATGTGTTTTATCAAAAGTAGCGTAATCAAATTTGCAACCATTAAAGCTTGATCCCGCGAGATTGCAATTCACGAACCTACACCCAGTAAAATCACAATCCTCAAAACTACAGTTCCTTATATAAGCGGCATCAAAAATACAGTAGCGAAAGTCCACATTTTTGAACTCAACTTTCAACGCTACTAATCGCTCAAACAACTTATTAATGAACTTCTCCTTGTTTACTGGAGAATCAAATTTTTTGTCTGACAGCTTTTCTCTTCCGCTATCTTTTATCATCCGAGGCTCTATTTAGTAAGTTCGTAAACCGTATGCCTAGCAAGGAATTAGATAGTTTCCATATATCTACCGAAAAACGATCCTCGAAACGATAATTCATTGATTGACATATAATTTTCCTTTCAGTATATCATCGTAGACAATTGGATGGGGCTGATAACCATCGCATTGCTGCCATTGAATTATTTTTACCGATAGGCCGCAACGGGTCGGTTTCAACAATTTCCCATGTCTAAAACATCATTCGCCAGCGGCGTAAGTCTCGCTGAAACCATAGCCCAAAGTGTTACCCAATAAAAACCACCAACATGGGTTGTTGCTTCACCACAATTGTCGGCAAGTCAATATAGCTTTAGCAAACACCCCGTCGCTACTTTCCAGCAAACTAAAGTGTTGTTTGGCGCGGGTGATGCCGGTGTAAATTAATTCGCGGGTGAGCACAGGGCTGATGTTTTCCGGCAATACCAAGGCCACGTGAGCAAACTCCGAGCCTTGTGATTTATGCACGGTGATGGCGAAAGCGGTTTCCACGTCCGGCAGGCGCATTGGCGAGATCCAGCGTATTTTCAGATTGGCCGTTGGCTCGGCACTGTTGTCGACACTGGGAAATGCCACTTTAAGCTTGCCGCTACTGTCTCGCAGCGCAATCCCGATGTCTCCGTTCATTAAGCCCAGGTTGTAATCGTTGCGGGTGATCATCACCGGCCGGCCTTCGTACCACAGGGCCTGCTTGGCTTTGGCGAACAACCATTCTTTAATGCGCTGATTAAGGCCTTCCACGCCCCACGGCCCTTTCCGCAATGCGGACAGCACCTGAAACGCATCGAAGGCGGTCAACACTTGCATGGCCCATTCGTCGTACCGCTCCGCATTGTCCGGCCGGCCATCGTTGATTTGTGCCAGATAATAGCCATACCCTCGGCGGGCAGCGTCCCCGCTATTAATCACTAGTTTTCTTAACAAACTATTGGCGGCGTCCGGGCCGGGGTGTTGCCGTAAGGCGATATATTCGGCATGCGGTTCAGGTAACAAATCGGGGTACTGTGAGGTGTCAGTTAAGATCGCCTGAGCCTGCAAAGCATCGCCCTGATTCACGGCTTTAGCCAGTTGGCCAATGCCGCTATGTGCATCGAAACGATGACTGTGCCGCAACATGACGGTTTGTTGATTGATGGTAGAACCGGGCGCTGCCGCAGGTTTGAGCGATTCGCCGGCATAAGCAGTAATCCAGGCCAGCGTCTCCGCATCATAAGCGGCGTGTTCGGCGCCGCGACATAAATCTCCCATCACCGAACCGGCTTCGACGGATGCTAATTGATCCTTGTCGCCCAGCAAGATCAACTGCGCGTTTGCCGGTAAAGCCTCCAATAGCGACGCCATCATTTCCAAATCGATCATCGACGCCTCATCGACAATCACGATGTCGGCGACAATAGGATTGTGGCGATCATGCAGAAAGCGCCGCGAATCATGCCGGCTGCCCAGCAAGCGGTGCAAGGTGCTGGCCTTACGGGGAATAGTTTGTTTAATAGTGTCGTCGATAGCCAAGTTGTCGAGCGCTTTGGCAATCGACTCGCTGACCCTGGCCGCCGCTTTGCCGGTCGGCGCCGCCAGCAAGATATTCAGATTTTTGGGTTTATCGCTTTCATGTTGCGCCAGTTCAATCAATAAAGCCAACAGCTTGGTCAAGGTAGTGGTTTTACCGGTACCCGGGCCGCCGGTGATGATGGCAAAGCGGGCGCGCAAAGCCAGGATACAAGCAATTTTTTGCCAATCCGGTCTTTCCGAGCTGGCGGGAAACATCGCTTGCAAGCGCTCCGCCAACGACGCCGGCAAGCTATCCCGCGCCGGCTGTAAGCGCTGCATAATGCAGGCTTGCGTGATTTGTTCATAGCGCCAGTAACGCCGCAAATACAGCCGGTTGCCCGCTAAAACCAGCGGTGTATCACCTTCCCCTGATGACACAAGTCTTGATTGCGATAGCGCCGCTTGCCAGACCTCAAGACTATATACTTTTAAACGTGCCAACTCGGCCGCCGCCGCGTCCTGCTCGACTACCCAAGCATCATCGGCCGGAATAGCCAGCGTCATTCCTGGCTGCTCACAGAGTTTTACCAAATCCAAATACACTTCGCCTCTATCCAGCTGATGACTGACCAAGGCCCCTGCCCATAGCACCGGATCAGATGCCGCCGGATCGAGATCCAGCAAAAAACCGACGAAGGCCCGATTCAAATGGCTCAACCAGCCTTTCGCTACCCAGTGCTGCATACTGTCTAATGCCGTCGCTGGCCGGATCATGATGATGCTCCAAACAAAGCATCCAAACCCTCGATCAAGGCTCTGGGTGGTTTATCGAATACACGCCCTGCCCTTGGCCCTTGCGCGCCTCTTAAAAACAAATACAGCCCTCCGCCGATGTGCGTCTCGTAATCGTAAGCCGCGCCCAACCTGACTTTCAGCAAACGATGCAAGGCCAACAAATACAAGCTGTATTGCAGATCGTAACGCTTAGCCAGCATGGCCGCAGTCAGGGCTTCGTGCGTATACGCCGCGTCGTCGGCACCCAAACTGTTGAATTTATAATCGACCACGTAGTACCGCTGATCGTGCACGAATACCAAGTCGATAAAACCTTTTAACAGCCCATTCACTTGGCTGGGCAGTAAGCCCGGACGGGCTTGTCCGCCGACGGTGTGGCGGCTGACCAAGCGATCCAGTTCCGCAGTGTCCACGGTATCGGCACCCAGCAGAAACTCCAGCTCGGCTTGATAGGCATTAGTTTCGAGCGCAGCCAAACTAACATTGGCGTCCTCCAACAAGGGCATGTTCAACCAGTGCGCCAAGGCCGAAGCAATGACGGCATGTTTGTTCTCCCATTCGCCGATAAATCGCTTTTGAATCAAATCTTGTCTCAAGGCAGGATTTACAGCCACATTGGCAAAACCCCATTGTGCGCATTCCTCCAGCAGATCGTGAATCAAGACGCCGGGGCCGGCGCCTCTGGGCAAAGCATGGACACCGGACAAGGGTTTACTGAGCGTCGCAGTAATTTCGGCTTCGTCGTTTTGCTTATCGTCATGGGCAGTTTCAAACTCCGGCAACGGCTGAGACGGTTCTGCCGTAGGCGTCAGGCGGTCCACGATGTGCAAGGCGCTATAACTGGCTATCCACCAATTACTGGAAACTTTGCCGAGCGGGACGCGTGCCTCATCGCCACTCTCGTCGGCCAAAACCGGGCTATAGCGTGCGTCGTCAATTTCCGGTAAGGGCGTTATCGAAATTGCTGCGCACCTGCCTTTCAGTTCAATCAGTCGCTCGGCCAAGGCGCTGATGGGCATTTTGGCCTGCCAATTTAGTAAGGCACCCATAGCCGATTTTTCCAACTGGCAATCTTTGGTACTGCCGGATTTGACCGGCGCAATGCCCAACCAACAAGCATGCCGGGCTCGGGTCATCGCCACATATAGCAAACGCAAATCTTCCTGTAACCTTTCTTCGTCGCTGATGGCTTTAATGCGGTCTTGTTTATGCAAATCGATTTGCAAATCCTGGTTGTCGTCGTGATAACGATAATAGGCATTGAAGCGGCCGCCGACTTCCCGAAAACTGCAAATAAACGGCAAAAACACCAGCGGGTATTCCAGGCCTTTGGATTTATGGATGGTGACGACTTTAATCAAATTGGCATCGCTCTCCAGCCTGATAATACCCTCATCGCCGGCCTGGCTACCGCCCGCCTCTATCGCTTCGGCCAGATACCTAATCAGGGCTTGCTCGCCTTCCAACTGGGTGCTGGCGCGTTGCAACAATTCAGCCAGATGCAGCAGATTAGTAATCGACCTTTCGCCTTCGCTGTCATCAGTCAAGCGCGCGTGCAATCCGTAATCGTTAATCAATTGCCGCAACGCTGGCAAAATGCCGTCCTGTTGCCAGCGTTGCTGATACATCAGAAAGCGTTCCAAATGCAATTCCCAGCCGGGTTCGTCCAAAGCCAATGCGTGCAACGCATGATACGACCAAGCAAAGGTTGCCGAACTTAAAGCCGCGCGCACCTTGCGCTCATTACGCGGCTCGGCCAGGGCATTTAACCAAAGCAACATGTCAACCGCTTCGCCGCTGGCAAAGATGGAATCGCGTTCGGACAGATAGACGCTACGCAAACGGCGGCGCGCCAAAGCGTTGCGTATCGCCGCCGCTTCGGTGCCGCTGCGGACCAGGATAGCGATGTCCCCAGGCTGCAAGGCCTGCATGCCGGAAGCCGAGCTAAACCCGGTTTGCCCTGCATCAGCTGACTTCAGTAATGTAACAATCTGGCTGGCCGTTACGTCCGCCAGTCTTTCCCGATAAGCCGGCATGCCGACCGCGCCCTCGGTTTCCCAATGCCACAGAGTTAAGGCCGGGGCGGCTTGCTTATCGATAAGCCATACCTCATCGCGGCCTTGGGCCTTGACCGGTAAAAAAGGTAAAGGATTGCCCTGTTCGGATTTAAAGCGGAAAGCGCCCCGCTCTCGCTGATCGGCTCGCAAAAACACCTGATTGACCGCATCGACTAACGCCTGGGTGGAACGGTAATTGGTGCCTAGGGTGTAATGCCGGCCTTGAGTATCGCGGTGAGCCTTAAGATAAGTGTAAATATCCGCGCCACGGAACGAGTAGATAGCTTGTTTCGGGTCGCCAATCATCAAACACGCACAATCTTCGCCGGCCGGCGTGGCGTAAAGCGTGGAAAAAATCCGGTATTGCAGCGGGTCGGTATCCTGAAACTCGTCGATCAACGCAATCGGATACTGCTCACGTATCACCTGCGCTAGCCTGTCGCCATTGCGGCCTTGCAGCGCGTTATCCAAACGTATCAGCATGTCGTCGAAGGTCATCCTGGCGATGCGTTGCTTTTCAAAATCGTAACGCTGCCTGATCCAATGAACCGCATGCTTGATCAGCTCGACTTTTAAACTAGGCAGCGCCGCCAGTTGCGCCGGTAATCTGCCTATCGCGGCAAAACCTGGATGGTCCGGCGGGGTTTGTCCGGGGTTGGCTAATTGTGCCATGCCGGCCGGCGACAGGTTCTCAAAGCCCTTGCCGATGTCCAGCGTATCCTGCGCCGGGTCCAGGCTCCATGCCTCGATTTTGTCCAGCCAGTTGCGGCGGTTAGTGGCGTTGTAATTTTTTGCGGGCAGCACTTTGCTTTCGATAGCCGCCTCCAAGAGTTCGCGTACTTCAGGCAGCCAACTGAGCCAAGGCGCCTTTAACGCTTGTAACGCCAACTGCCTGATAGACGCCACCGCAGAAATCAATTCTTTAATCGGCTGACCGTCGGCCACGCCCATCGGTATCGGCTCAGCGTTACCCAGCAGCGAACGTACCGCCAGTAATAACTCATCCGGATGCTTAAACAGCGCATACAGGCTAGCAAAATCGGCATCGTTGGACATGTCGTAATAGAAACTGCGCCAATAGTCCCGCACCACCTCATTCAACAATTCCGTGTCGTCGGTATTGACCTCCTGGCGAAACAAACTGCCGCTATCAAAAGCATGCTGTTGCAACATGCGGTTACACCAACTGTGGATGGTATACACCGCCGCCTCGTCCATCCAGTTGGCCGCCAATTCCAAACGCCGGGCGCAGTCCGGCCAGTCCACTTCAGGATAAGCGGCGCGGATGTCTTGCAAGAAGGCATCCGTCGTCGGCAACTGCTGGCGAAAGAAGCGTGCGGCCTGGCTCAAGCGCTCACGTATCCGTTCCCGCAGTTCCTTGGTGGCCGCCTCGGTGAAAGTCACCACCAAAATATCCGGCGGCAATAGATACCCGCTGGGTTCAGCATTGTCGGGATGGTGTCCCAGAATTAAGCGCACATATAAAGCCGCGATCGTGTAAGTCTTACCGGTGCCGGCGCTGGCTTCGATCAGCCGGGTAGCCGATAACGGAAATTCGAGGGGGTTGAGTGGGATTGCGCTGGTCATACCGACACCTCCCCTGCCCCAGGCAATTCCCGGATATGCGCCAGTATCGGCCGATACAAATTATCCACCCAGTGTGCAAAATCCTTGTCAGCGGCAAACGCCGTCAAACTAGCAAAATTGGGAAAGAAGCGCGCCAGATAGGCGTCGTATTGCACTTCGCCGGCGTTCCAGTCATCGCCGTCGTATCTGGCCTGGGCTTTTTCCCGCGCAGTTTCCGGCGATGCGGCAAGCCAGCAAAATGCGGTGCGGCACGCCACCGGCAACGGCGCTTGCATGCCCTCGTGATAAGCGGCAACCAGGTCTTGTAACTGCCGGTAAGCATCGTCTGGCTCGACAACCGGCATTTCCAGCACCGCGTCGGCCCCGACAACTAAGGTGTTTACCGGCAAGATATCGGCGCAAGCCGCCAAATGCTGTAGCCACTGCAAAAATAAATTCGGATACTTGATGGATTTGTCCTTATTCAGCAGATTTTGCGCCGTCAAATGCAACAGACCGGCTTGCTGGTTGTGCCGGCGCAGTTGACTGAGCTCGCCGGTCAGTTGCAACGTCACGCCGTCGGCCAATGCAAAAGGCACCAGTTGCAATACATGCGGCTCCAAAATCTCTGACCATACCAAAGCCAACTCACCATAACGCTTCCAGGCGGCCGTGACCGGCTCGGCCAAGGCCTGAAAACTCGCCTGGGCAAAACCGCCCAAAGGCAATTGTCCTTTTTGCATCATCACGGCCTGCTGCCCGGATAGGTATTGTTCCAAGTCGTCCGGATGCTCTGTGGTTAAACCCTGAAGCAATTCATCGCTGAATAAATAGGCTTGCAGATTGTCGACTCCAAACGGCTCGCAGTCTTCGCTGGTAACGGCCAGGCTATCAAAGCCAAACTTGAGGGTTTGGTTACAAAAACTTTTCACCGGCGCGCGCAAAAACCGCGCAAGCGATTCCAGGCTCAAAGCGTAGGTTTTATCATCCGAGCTGGGGACGATTTGCCCGTTAAGCGGCTGAGCGGCGGCTGGAACAAACCATTCCCTGGCATAGGTAAAAAGGCCGGGATCGCGGTGTTTTTGCACATAGGCTTCGCTAAACGGTTGCAAGGGATGCGCGACGGTTATGCATTGCAACAATGCAGGCTGATCGGCAAGCGCCCAGCTCTGCGCCAGCACATCGCGCAATTGACTGATTAAAACCGACGGCGGCCGCTCGCTGTTATCACGGATACTGCGCCCTACCCAGCTGATATGCAGCTGTTCGCGTGCCGACAGCAATGCTTCCAGAAACAGATATTGATCGTCTTGCCGACGCGAGCGGTCGCCGGGGCGGTATTGCCCGCGCTGGCTCATCAAATCGAAACTATGCGCTTGTTGATTGCGCGGGTAATCGCCGTCGTTCATGCCCAACAGGCAAATGAGTCTAAACGGAATGGCGCGCATCGGCATCAAGGTGCAGAAATTCACCCGCCCGCTGAGAAAGCGTTGATGCAAGGACGGTTCGTCGACGCCAGCCAGCCAGGCCTCGCGTACCACAGGGATGGGCAGTAAATCGGTCTCGCTTAAACCGGCTTGTGCGCAGTGTCTGGCCCAACTCGTTAAGGCACTTGTTAGAGTTTCCAGGGTTTTTCGCTCGCGCTCGTCGCTTACTTGAAAAAAATCGTTCAGCAGCTCAGATAATATTTGCAGCCATATGCTCGGAGCATATTCCTGTCGCAATAGCTCTGCGTATTTTTCCAGCGTTTCCAACAGAAACGCCAAACCGCCCAGCCATTGCGCATCCAGGCCGCCTATTTCTTCGTAAGGTTGAATATCATCGAACGGCACACCGGCACCGACCGCATACCCCAACAACATGCGCCGCAGCCCAAACTGCCAAGTATTGGCCTGAAAATTTGCGGGCATATTGACTCGTTCCGTGCGCTGGCGGGCGTTCAAGCCCCAGCGGATGCCGGATTCTTCAATCCACTGATGCAGTTTGGGGATGGCGGTTTCATGAATATCAAACCGCGCCCGCAAGGCCGGCACTTCCAGCAAGCCGAGAAATTCACTGACCGCAAACCGCGACTCCGGTAAATTCAACAAGGCTTCCACGGCAAGCAGCAGCGGATTTTGCCCGCGCTGCTGCTGATCGGCCAGACTGTAGGGAATATAACGCGGATCGTCACTTTGGATTTGGCCGAACACCGCATGGATATGCGGCGCGTAAGTATTGATGTCCGGCACCATGACAATAATATTGCGCGGATAGAGCGGGTCGCCATTTCGCTGAGCGTTATCGAAACGTGCCAATAGTTGGTCGTGAAGAATTTCGACTTCACGTTGCGGACTATGGGCGATATGAAATTGGATAGACGTATCTGCTCTGGCCAGGCATACCGGTTGCTCGGGCAAGGGTTCCAAGTCCAGGATAGACTGCTGCAAATGTTGCAGTAAACTCCGACTTCCCGCATCCCCGTAATCTTTGAACATATCGATTTTGCTGTCCGGCCAATGCCAGTTGGCGTAGGCTTGGGTTTCATCGAAATGATCCAGCAGACGAATATAATCCCGGCCCTGTTTGCCCCAAGCAGCCAATAAAGGCGGCGCCTGTAAATGCAATTCCGCATCGCTTAATGCCGCACTCATACCGGATTTATAAGCCTGACGGCGGCGTTCTGCTTTCAGCAATTCCTTGTCTTCGATGATGTCGGCCCAATAGTGCTGACACGGGTTATGCACAAACAATACGATCTGACAAAACCGCCCCAATTTAGCCAGCACTTCCAACGACTGCTGCGGCAGGGAAGACAGACCAAACAGCACGACGCGGCGCGGCATGCCGACGGGCCGGGCAGTCAAGGTATCGATTTTAGCCATGAACTGGGCATGTACCGCTGCCCTGCTGGCAAACGGTGAGCACTCCTCACCCAAATCCTCGAGTACGGCGCGCCACAAAGCGGCTTGCCAACGTTGCGCGCTCGGCAAGGGTTTGCTCTCGCCGTGCCCGTTGCGCAATACATCTTGTCCTGCCGCCCAATCAGACACCCAATCGGAGCGATACACCTGGTATTGGTCGAACAGGTCCGCCAATTGTTCGGCAAGTTGATGGCGTTTGCGGCAATGGCTGTCCTCGGTCAAAAAACTCGCCAAGGTTTCGAAACCCGGTTGTGGCAACAAGCCCGGCAACAAACGATATAAACGCCAGATCAAGGGGTCTTTGGCTAACAATTGCTCGGTGGGAATCTGCTCGCCCAATACTGCTCGGTAAACACTCCAGATAAACAAAGACGGCAGTTGCATCTTCAGCGCGGCAGCAATACCCAGCGCGGAATTTTGCGCCAGACTTTGCTTCAACCAATGCCCCATGCCGTTGCTCTGCACCAGAAAAATCTCGTTTTCCAAGAGCTGCAAGGGATGCTGTCTGAGCCAATACTCGACCACATCGCGAAGTTCCTCCAGTTGATTGGAGTGAATCACGGCTATGCCGTTATCTAGGGAGTGGGAGTGACCTGCTGCTGACATGATAGGCTGAAATAATTTAGGGGAGCGGTGTGCTTATTATCACCGCTTTTGACCGGACCATCGAGACCTTGCAAATTAGCCGCAATACAACAGTCTTGGCTATTCAGCTACCTTTCTATTCCCCGGGGGAGAAAAGCCGCCCGATTGTGAAATCTAGAACAACTCAATCTCGGTGGCACGCTGGCCGGGTTTAGGCTTTTCGCCTTGCGGTTGTTTTTCCGTTTCCGACAGCAATAATTTTAAGGCGGCAATGCGTTGTTTGAAGCGCGCTAAACCGTCGCGTTCTTCCCGGTCGTGATGCAATCTTAAAAGCGCGTGCAAGTAATGACCGACATTTTTGGTATCCACGGCTATTTTAGCCATCATCTGCGTGACGATGTCTTCAAACTGCATAGCCATCACCCCTTCCTGAGCCAGCCTCTGTATTTCATTGCTTGCCACAGTGATGTTAGTTGAATGCCCATTCGCCTTGGATGTCATTTGGATCAATTCCTGACCCAGGCTGCCGAGGCTTTCGCGTGACCGCTCTGCCAGGCTTAGATCAGTCTGCGCTGCTTGCGATACCTGCCTATCCACTTCTTGCAAAGACTGGATGATGTCATCGAGAGTGGCGCGGATTTCATCGCTGAATTGCCGGGTCTGAGCAGCTAGCTTTCTCACTTCATCCGCGACAATACCAAAACCGCGGCCGGCGTGACTGGCCCGCGCCGCTTCGATTGCCGCATTCAAGGCCAATGTATCGGTTTGCCTGGTGAGTTTGGTTACTCCGTCAAGCGAATCTTCGATGCGTAAAAACTTGCTCTGCATCTGATTAAAACTGACGGCTATGCCCACGCTGGAGTCATTGACTTCCTGAATTTTTTTAACGAATTCATCAATCAGAGCATGCGTTTCGTCGAAAAATTTATGTAAACCGGCCTGTTGCCGTTGTTGCTCGTCATCGGCGCCGGTCATTTGCAATATTTCATCCACTAGGGCGGTCAACACCTTGCGTTGGTCGGTCGATTGCTGTTCCAGGCCTGTCAAACTATTGGATAGTTTATGCGCGGAGCTTTGGATGGTATCGCGAGCCAAAGCCAGGTCTTGTTCCAAAATACTGAAGCGATTTTCTGCGTAGTCCATGGCGCGATCAGACAAAAACTGGTACTCCGTCATCACCGACTCAAGTTCGTCTAGCCGCGCCTGTTGCCGGTCTTGCCAATGTTTACGGCCGCGATAGGAAAAAACTAACGCGCCCATCAATAAGGCTACTGATAGCAAAGTAAAGTCAACTGGCGTTTGTGGTACTTGCCGACTCCAAATCCAGCAAACGCTATTTATGACAATAGCCAGACACAATAAAACAGTATCTATGCGTTCGCTGAAAATCTTGGAAACGGATCGCCAGCGGAGTGAAGATTTTTAGTCCCCGATAGCCGTAGCGCCGGGCGGGTTTTCGCAGCGAAGCGGAGAAAACCTGCAAGGCATCGCGACACGGCGTCAAGTCATGCGAGAGCCGATGTTTCGACCCCTTGTTGGGTCGAAAAACGAGGTGACGCGGACGAATCGGGGCGCCGAAGGCATAAGCGGTCGCGTGATTTTTGCCGATTTTTTCCTGCTGGGATGCTCGAAAAAATCTTTCGGCAAAAATAGCGACTCCCCGGTCATATCGACATGACAAGGTGTTGGACCGGAGCGGTTGAGGTATCGGCAACGACCCGATTGCGGCCTTGATGCTTGGCAAGGTATAGCGCCTTGTCGACGCGATCAAGGAATTGGCTTTCGTGCTCGGTAATGGAAAACTGTCCAACACCTATGCTGATAGTGACTTGTATCTGCTCGACGAAGGAGTGGTCTTCTATCGTGTTACGCAAGCGGTTGGCAAACTCGACGGCATCCTCAAGAAGTGTATGTGGCAGCAAAATCGCAAATTCTTCCCCGCCCCAACGGATCGCATCGTCGCTGCATCTGACCGCGCTCATCAGTTTGAAGCCGATGGCTTTCAAGATTTCGTCGCCGATCAAATGGCCGTGTGTATCGTTAATTTGTTTGAAAAAATCGATGTCCAATAACAACAGCGAAAACGCCGGAGCATCATAACGCCGCATGCGCCCGATTTCATCGGCCAGCCTTTTATCCAGCATCCGTCTATTGCCAAGTCCGGTGAGGGGGTCGGTCAACGAGGACTTTTCAAAGCCCTTGGCCTTGGCGTCCAGAATCGCCACCAGCTCTTTGAGTTCACCGGCATGATGTTTGATTAAATCAATCCAGGTGCCATAGGCAAAACCCACCAGTTCGCTCTGCGTAACGACGCCTACCAACTGGTTTTCCTGATTCACCACAATCGACCGTTTGATGTGACAGGTTTTTAACTGCGCGAGCGCGTCTTGAATGGTCGAACTGACCCGGGTGGTGATGACCGGACTCGTCATGTACTCCCGGAGCGGTCTGTCGGTGGTATCCGCGGCAGAAATAAGTTTAAAAATATCCTTGGTGGTGATGATGCCTACCGGTATTTTGGCTTCGACCACGATAATGGAGTCCTCCATTTTCTGCAGATGGTTCAGCACATCGTCCAAAATCCAGTCTGCGGTAAAGGTGACTGGCTCTATTCTGGTCACCAACTCGCCGATAGTTTTCTTTTGCACCAGTACGGTAGGATCGACCGCCGATAAAATGTCGGTATCGGTCAATATCCCGACCAGACTCCCAGTGGAATCGACGACACCTAAATACCGGTCGCCATTGTTTTCAAGGATTTCGAATGCAGTCAGAACCCGTTCATTTTCGAAAACGCAGGTAATCTTGCGTAATGTCAATTCAGCCAAGGTGGTATCACTGCTGCCGCCCGAGTGCAGATGCTGCAGCAAATCTTCAACGGAAAATACAAAATATTCGTCGCCGATCTCCAGCACTACGCTGCTGACGTTATGCTGGTCTATCAACTGCGAGACCGAACGAATAGTCATATTTAAAGTCGCGCGCAAAAGTTGTTTTTGCGCAATCGACCCAACCGTTGGAAAAATTGTAAATTCAGTCACGAGCGTCTCAAATTTGGCTATGCCTTGCGATTATTAGGGTTTGGTGGGTAGCAAGGGGGGCTAAGCCAGAGATTTTTGGCGTTTCTCACACTTGTTGGTTTGTTGGGTGTTCAATATTTTTAGCGGCGGGATAGTAGCCAAATCAGTCAGTCCTTGGCGAGTATTTGACTTGAAGGTATCGTGCAGCCTCAGAAGATCGGTAACCGTTTTAGCGTTGGTTTTGCGCATTAAATTAGCGCGATGCACTTTGACGGTTTTTACGGAAATATCCAGTTTTTCGGATATTTCCTTATTGGTGTGCCCCAGCACCACCAACTCGCAGGTTTCAATTTCGCGTTTGGTCAGATTTCGGAATTGATTGTTGATAGTGGTAGCGAACTCATATTCGAAAAACGCCAGTTCAAGGCATTTGCGGATCTGTTCCAGACTGAACGGCTTTTCAATAAAATCAAACAAACCGGTTTTTATCGAACGCAAGGTCGTTGAGAGATCGCTTGAGCGGGTGATACAAATCCGCGGGTATTCCAGTAATAAACCAAACTCGGAACCGCAGGGCGATATTTCGACCACTTCCGGATCAAACACCATGACAAAGGCAATATTTTTGCTAGTCAAATTCGCCTTGTTGTCGACGATCCAGCAAGCCAACTCATCCCGGCTGGCAACATACTCCACGTTGGCTTGCAGACTCTCTCTGACCCGATTGATACCTTTAAAGGACGAGACTTCGCGGTCAGCAACCAAGATTAATCTATCGAGATCCAAAACCTGTAGTGTCATAGTCTGTAAAAATTGATACAAATGTTCGCGTTTCAAACCTTGTCAAGTGTACGTAAGTCTTAAGTTTTGTCTATTGGGCTAAGGTCTTAGATGCGTCATCAGCTTCCCTGCTGTTCAGGCTGTTTTTATGCTTTCAATGAACCGGGCCCTACTTATCATTGGTATTCGGTTCGGACTCGTCGAAGCCCAGGCCGGTATGCATCAACTCAAACGGTAATTTAGTGCGCAATCGGCTGGCCAAATTGCGTGGCATATCCCAGGAGCAAATGTTCGGGCAACTGACTGCGCAGGGCCTAATCGAGAAACACGAGGACAAACGGCAGTTAACCGACGCAGGCACTGCCGCGGGCCGTGTCTATCTGACCGGGAAATATGACCAATAAATTGTCTGGCAGGAAGATTTTCAGGTGCCGAGCGCGCCAAGCAAAACTGATGCACCGTAGATATTGACTGCCACTGTGCTGGGGCGACAGTTCGAACTGCCGGCCAAGAAAATGAACTACATCTTGTCCGAATTGGACTGGATCAAAAATGGCTTGAAAGGCTGGCTGGTCATCGAACAAGATACGCCTAATGAACTCAAAAACATACAGCGCAATGCCCGTTGGTTATTGCGCCTTACGGCCTTGGAGGGGCTGAATCCGGCATTAAGGACTCAATTTCCTGCGCCCTTTCTGCGGTAGATGACATCACACAATCGTTAGCACTGATTGTTGCAGCGGTCCCGCCATCTGGGTTAGCGTAAAACCCGCAATTACTGTCGCGAAATTTGACCCATGCCCGCTGAGCATCTTGCAGCGCCTTGACTCTTGCTGGATCAATGCTTTTGAGCGCGGATTTGTAGGCTTTGTTAAGCCTGTCGTCTTGCAGTTTTGTTTCATCCGCTATGCAATCCAACATAGATACCGTAACGCCTTCTGATTTATCCATGCATGCTGAATATTGACTTGAAAGCTTTGCTTCACCAGCCGCTACCGTAAATGACAAAACCATCGACACTAACAAGATACCAATCTTAAACATAATGCTTTCTCTATTCCAAAATTAGACTTTATGTTGAGCGAAAGCTTAATTCGTTGAGGCTTTAATGCTTAGCCGGCTTAGCCGCCGCAAGCTCGAATATGATAATTTCCGCCTCGCCTTTACCTACATTTTCCACGGTCATTTCCGCGCCGGTTTCCCAGAACACTTCGCCTTGATTGTAGACTTTGGTTTCGCCGTCATCGACGACTTTCAGCTTTCCCATTACGACGTATCTGGGGCCTGGTCCCTCATGAGTATGCAGCGGCGTTTTGTAGCCTTTGGGGAAGCGCACCCGCAGCACATGAGTTTCCACGTCTTTGCTGGGTAAGGTAACCGGCTTGGTCATTAACATGTCGCGGGAGAATTTGCTGGCGGCCTCGTCGGCTTGCGCGAACGGCGCCAGACACGTTAGTAATCCTGAAACGGCAAATAAGTAGCAAACGCGGATTGACTGTTGCATAGGTGTGGCCTCAAAGCTAGGGGATAGGTTTATAGGTAGTGAGTATATAAAAAACGCTCGGCGCCACGCCCGCTGAATTGTCTTCGCGGGCGCTCAGTCGCTATTCTTCGACTGTGACTTGTTTGGGCATATCGCGGTTGATCAAAAAATACACCACGGGAATTACGACCAAGGAAAACAAGGTCGAGGCGATAATCCCAAAGATAAAGCTCCAGGCCAAGCCGGAAAAGATAGGATCCAGGACGATCATCACCGAGCCCAACACCGCCGAGGCCGCCGTTAAAAAGATCGGATTCAGCCGGGTAGCGCCCGCTTCGATGATGGCGTCGGCCAGACTATTATCCGGATTGCCGCGATAGATGTTCTCGATAAAATCAATCAGGATGATGGAGTTGCGCACCACGATCCCGGCCAAGGCGATCATGCCTATCATGGCCGTAGCGGTGAAATACACCGGATCCGCATATTGCCCCACATCGGACGCGAACAGGTTGATAAACCAAAAGCCCGGCATGATGCCTATCACCGTCAAAGGGATGGCAATCATCATGATCAGCGGCACACCCAAGGAGCCGGTCTGTCCCACTAGCAGGATGTAAATCATCACCATGGCCGCCGCAAACGCCAATCCCAGGTCACGGAATACATCGACAGTGATTTTCCATTCGCCCTCCCCGGCCATTTCCGCACTGTAACCGGGCGGCAAGGGTTGCTGTTCCAATGCGTCTTGCAGATCCCACACCGCTTCCACCGGGCTGCGACCGGCCATTTCGCCCAGCACGTAGGACACTTGGCGTAAGTTTTTGTGGTAGATGGTTTGATCAGCCAGTTCGTGGCTAAATCGACCGATTTCGCTTAAGCGGATCAAATCGCCTTTTGCCGACTTCACCGACAGATTTAATAAGTCGGCTTCTGAGGAACGGGCGGCTCTGGGGTATTGCAGCGTAATCAGTAACGGTTGCCGTTCGCTGGCGATATGCAAGGTACCCGCTAGGCCGCCTTCTACCGCCAGCTTCAAACTGCTGGCAACTTGTTGATTACTGATGCCCAATAGGGCCGCTTTGTCCTGATCCAGCACAAATTGCCATTGGTCTTGCGGCGCTTGCACATAATCATCCACATCCACCACGCCTTCGGTCGTTTGTAAATGTGCACGGACTTGTTTGGATACGCTCACCAAATCCTGATAACCGGCTTCCGGTGGCCCATAAATTTCTGCGACCACGCTGGACAACACCGGCGGCCCCGGTGGCATTTCGACGATTTTTAAGTTAGCGCCGTATTGTTGGCCGATGCGTTCTATATCCGGACGCATCCGCAGGGCAATAGCGTGGGATTGTTGAGCGCGGCGGGTTTTATCCACCAGGATGATACGGATGTCGCCGACATAAGCACCCTGGCGCAAATAATAATGCCGCACTAAACCATTGAAATCCATCGGCGACGCCAAACCCACATAGGTTTGATAGCTACTCACTTCGTTGACTGTGGCTAAATACTGGCCCAGCTCCGCAGCAACTTCGTTCGTAGCTTCCAGAGACGAGCCGCGCGGCATATCAATCACCAACTGCAGCTCGTTTTTATTGTCAAACGGCAGCAGTTTTAAGGGCACCACTCGGGTCACGGCCATCAAAGTGGACAACACGAACGCCACAAACACCGCCAATAAAAACCATAAGGCTTTGGCTTTGTGGTGCAGCAAGGGCGCCATGATGGCCTGATAAAGCCTGAAGCCACGGGTTTCCTGTAGCCGAAACTCCGGTCCATGGTCTTTACCGTAATCGCCTTTCAACAGTTTATAACTGGCCCACGGGGTCACGGTGAAGGCGATCAGCAAGGACATCAGCATCGCAATCGGCACGTTAAACGCCATGGGCGCCATATACGGTCCCATCATGCCGGTGATAAAAAACATCGGCACAAAAGACATGATCACGGCGAAGGTGGCCAAGATGGTCGGCGGGCGAATCTCGTCCACCGCGCTCAGTAAAGCTTGTAAGGGAGGCTCTTTGCGCAGCTTGTAATGGCGATGAATATTCTCGACATCGACAATCGGGTCATCCACCAATAAGCCCAGCGATAGAATCAGCGCAAACAGGGTGACCCGATTGATGGTGTAGCCAAAGATCAAATCGCAGAGCAAGGTAATCGCAAAGGTCATCGGCACCGCCAAGGATACGATCAGCGATTCCTTGAACCCCAACGCCAGCGCCAGCAGCACGATGATGGTGAGAATCGCGATGCTCAGATGCATCACCAACTCGTTGACCTTGTGATCGGCAGTTTCGCCGTAGTTGCGGGTGACCGTCACCAGAACCTCATCCGGGATCAGCGTACCGTGCAATTGTTCGGTCAATTCCAACACCTGCTCTGCCACGCCGACCGCATTGCTTCCGCGGCGTTTGGCAATAGCGATGGTAGCCATTTGCCGTTCTTCACCCACTTGCGGCAAACTGCCACCGGCCTGCCCTACCGTCTGCATTTGCTCCACACCGGGACCGAAGCCGATACGGGTGTAATAATCCGTATCTTGCGGACCATCGACGATCTGCGCCACATCGCGCAAATACACCAACCGACCGCCCACATTCTTTAGGATCGTGGCACCAAGCTGCTCGGGTGTTTCATAGTAAGGCCCGGCTTCCAGCAAGATTTCTTTGTTATTCTGATTGACATGTCCGGCCGGCAGATTGACATTGCTCTGTGCCAAAGCCTGCTGCAACTCCGGCAAACTGAGGCCACTGGCTTGCAATTTGGCCGGATCGGGATACACCGAAATCTGCCGTGGCGCTGCGCCGATGACCCAACTTTTACCGACGTCGTCGATAGCCCGCAAGCGCTCGATCAATTCTTCGGCAATGCGGCGCACCGCCATGATATCTTCGTTAGCCTTGGGCATCGATAGACTCAGCAACAAGATCGGCACATCATCGATTTCTACCGGCTTGACCACCCAATCGCTCACGCCGGGCGGGATGACATCCAGATTGGCTTGCAGTTTGTCGCGGGTTTTGATCAAACTGTCTTCAATGCTCTCGCCCACCCGATAGCGCACTGTGACCAGCGCTTCGCCGGGCCGGGAGGCGGAATACACATACTCGACCCCCTGAATTTGCTTGAGTAGCACTTCCAGCGGCGTGGTCACGCGCTTTTCCACTTCTTCGCTGCTGGCCCCCGGATAATGCACAAACACATCCATTACCGGCACGATGATTTGCGGATCTTCCTCGCGCGGCGTCAAAGTCAACGCAGCAGCACCCGCCAACAAGGAAATCAGTAAAAACAGCAGCGATAAATGCGAGGTGGTGAATAAGCGGACGATGGCGACAGTGAGGCTGTCTTTTTTGGCTTCCACGGTGTTTTTCAACTCGCTCATTGCCCCAACCCAACGTTGCTTAAGATGGTTTCACCAACGCGTAGCCCGGATAAAATTTCCACTTGGTCGCCATACTGTTTGCCGGTGCGCACGTGGCGGGTAACCAGTCTTTGCCCGTCCAGCACTTTGACGGCTTGCAACTGCCCGTAATGCAATACGGCAGCAGATGGGATCATCACCGCCTGTTGTGCGCTAGCGCAGGCCAGTTCCAGCCAGCCGAATTGACCGTGTTGCAAACCAGGCATGGTGGGTAATTTAATTTTTACCGCCAGGGTGCGGGTTTGCGGATCAATTTCCGGAGCAATCTCGTCGACCGTCGCCGCCAGCGTTTGCGGCGGCGTATCAAAGCGCACACTCACTGGCATGCCCAATTTAATCGCTGCGGCGCAGTGGCTGGCGATTGCCGCTTCCAGGCGCAAATCATCAGGTTTGTGCAGCGTGACGACAGCCTGATTGGGCAAGCCCATGTCACCCGGCTCTTGCAAACGCTCACCGACGACCCCGTCAAAAGGCGCATAAAGTACGTTTTCGCCGAACATGACTTTACTCTGTTGGGCAGCACTGGCCGCTTGATTGGCCAGAGCCCGCGCGCTTTGCGCTTGCGCCAGCACGGCATCGTAATTTTGCCGGGTAGCCGCCTGCTTGTTATAAAGATCGATGATGCGTTTTTCTTCGGCATTGGCTTGCGCGGCCTGCGCTTGAGCCGCTACCTGTGCTGCATTGGCGGCGTTGTAAGCCGCCCGTAAATCGCGGTCATCAAGGCGGGCGATAACTTGGCCTTTGTTAACTTTATCGCCGGGATTAACCGCGATTTCCAGGATGCGTGCATTCAATTTAGGAGCGATTTTGGCCGCCAGGCGCGACCTGACGACACCTTGCCAAGACAGCTGATTCTCCGCCGCTTGGGTACCCACGGTTAAAGTCTTGGCACCAGCAGGTAAACTGCTTTCTGGCAAATTAGTGTTGCCGGGTTGGGTCTTTTTCTCACCGCCCAAAATACCTAATGCAAAAAAGATCACCAGCAACAGCGCTGTGATCGCTGCCGCAGGGATAAGCCATCGCGGCGACTGTGATTCAGAAAAGTGTTCGGTCATCATGACTCCTTTATTGCCAGAAACCGGTGGCTTGTTTGAGTTCCGCTTCGGCCCGCAAGGCATCGAAACGCGCAGTGATTTGCCGGGTATGCGCCTTATCGCGCGCCACTTCGGCTTCGATATAGCGGGTGACGGTCACCACGCCGGCTTGGCGTTGTTCATTGACTAAACGCAGGGCTTCTTCCGCGGCCTTAACCGCAACGGCGCTCACTTCGGCGCGGCTTAGCGCGTCTTGTAGCTTGACTTGCGCCGATTTCAGCTGATTTTCAATGCGTAACCGGGTTTGCTTGGCCGCCTCTTGGGCGGCGGTTAATTCGTGCTCGGCTTTTTTGATTCTTTCTTGCGTTGCAAAGCCGGAAAACACATCCACCTCCACCATCACGCCGGCGGTGACGTTATCGCGATTGCTGCTGAACGCCAGATCTTTACTGTCGGAACCGTAACTCACAAAAGCGTCGGCGCGGGGTAAGTGGGCGGCTTGGGCCACGTCAAGCTGACGTTCGGCCATCGCCACGCGCTTCTTGGCGGCTTGCAGTTCAGGATGGTTACTCAACGCCTGATTGAGCAATTCGTCAAACACTGCCGGACTGCCTGGCAAGGCGGCCTGCCGGGTTTGATCGATCACAAAAGGCGCGTCAACCGACAAACCCAACAAGGTTTTCAACATACTCTGTGCCAGTTCAATGGCATTGGCGGCTTGGATTTCCGCGTCTTTGGCTTCGGCCAACTGCACTTCCAAGGACAACACATCGGATTTTAAGACGGTGCCGGCATCGAAGCGAATCCGCGAGTGATCCAGCTCGCTCTGCACCGCAGTAATGGATCGTTGACTAATCTCATGGGCTTCCATCGCGGCCAACTCGCCGTAATAGGCAGCCGTGACATTATTCACCAACTGATTGCGGGTCGCGGCCTTTTCCAGTTCCGAGGTTTCGACATTCAGTTCCGCCGCCTGTTTGCGGTAATAATCTTGCCCGCCACGAAATAGCGAATAGCTTGCCGTCACTTGCGGCCGATAGTTATCAACACCGCCGGGATGATTGAAGTCGTTGCCGGCAAAGCTGAGCCGACGCTGGGCGATGATCATCGCAAAGGCTTGCGCCGGATTATCGCTGTGCTGGTAAGACAAGCTGGCTTTAATCTGCGGGTAGAAGCTGGCTAAGGACTCGCCCAATTGCGCATTGGCCTGCTCGATGCGGGCTTGCATCATGCCCAACTCCGGATTATTCGCCAAGGCGGTGTCAATAGCTTGCTCCAGGCTGTATTGGCTGGGCTCTGCCTGTGCAAAGACCGCAGCCAAAACCAGCATCAGGGCGACCGATACCCGCCAAAAATATCTATGTGTCATTGAGTAATCTGCATTCAGTTAGAGCAAACGGGGTAACACGTCAACAGCGGCGATATTAATTGAATACCACCGCTGTTGACATCTGTCTTAGCCTTTCAAGCGCATGATGCCGAACATTTTCAGCGTCAAACGCTCGTAGTAAGGCTCGCTTATACCCTTACGCACTTTGCGCATAAAGTATTTTTCGTAACCAATTTTAGCTAAATGCACCCATTTGCCACTGGAAGCCCACTGCACGTTACGCGGTGGAATTTGCGGCATGGCCAGGAACGCGACGCCCGAATCACCGAAATCCGCCAAACATAATGCATTCCAGGTGCCTTTTTCCTTGGGCTGCTTGCCATCCAGTTCGGCACGAATATTATGCGCGGTGGCGGTGACCATCGATTCGATCATATAACCGGTTTTGGGGGTACCGGTCGGTACTGGCGTTTGTTCCAGCGGTGGAATGGCGATGCAAACCCCGATTGAATAGACGTTTTTAAAGGTTGGGTTACGTTGATTTTCGTCAACGATGACAAAACCGCGCGGATTAACCAACTTTTCGATACCGGTCAACGCGTCCACACCTTTAAAAGCGGGCAGAATCATGCTGTGTTTGAACGGCAATTCGTGCTTTTTCTTTTCCTGGCCGTTTTCATCCACTTCCGTGACATACATCATGCCGGCTTCGATTTTGTCGATTTTGGCATTGCAAATCCAATTGATACTTTTATTGCGCAATTCGCTTTCCAGCATGCCTTTGGTGTCGCCGACGCCGCCCAAGCCCAGATGGCCGATGTAAGGTTCCGAGGTGACATAGGTCATTTTCACTTTGTCGCGAATTTTACGCTGGCGTAGATCGGTTTCCGCGATAAACATGTATTCGTAAGCCGGACCGAAGCATGAAGCGCCTTGCGCGGCGCCAACGATAATCGGACCGGGATCTTCGACGAATTTATTCCAGTTTTCCCCTGCTTCGCCGGCATGATCGACGTGGCACACCGACTGCGTGTGTCCGTCCGGCCCCAAACCCGGGACTTCATCGAATGCCAGTTTTGGACCGGTGGCGATGATCAGAAAATCATAATCAACCACTTCGCCATCGGCTAATTCGACTTGATTGTTTTCAGGATGAAAGCGGGTGACTTTTTTCTGAATAAAGCCGATTTTCTTTTTCTTGAACATCGGTGCCAATTCCACTTTCAGGTCTTCCGGCTTACGCCAGTTGACAGCCACCCAAGGATTGGACGGGACAAAATGAAAAGTCGGGGTATCGGCGATCACCACCACCTCGTCTTCCTTCCGAGCGTTTTCTTTCATTTCCAAAGCCATCGGGATACCGCCGATGCCTGCGCCTACGATTACGATTTTTGCCATGATGTAACTCCTTCAGGATAGATAAATTATGGTGTGCCGGTGTTATTGGCAGCTTTGTTTTATGCCCAATTTTTTCAAAATCATTTCCAGCGGGCAGAATCGGGTAAAACCGCTTTGAAATAAGTTGGCACCGACAAATGCGGTAAACCAAAGCCAGTTGCTGGACTGAAATAGCGGGCTGCCTTCCACCCCCAAACTCAACGAAAGCAACACAAACAAGCCGGCAACGATGCGGACAATACGTTCGGTGCTCATGACATCCTCTCTTTGCTGCGTTGCGCCAAGCTCTCGCACGATTGATCGATGCCATGATGGTCGATGTCGCACACCGATTCCAGCCACATGGCGTTGATGATGGCAAAGGACGCCGCGAAACCGACGCCGAGTATCCAAGCGAAATACCACATGATGTGTCTCCTTAATAAAGTGTGTGACTGTCTTTAAGCACAGCCGCTTCGGTCACGCTGCCCCACATCACCCGGTATACAAAGCGGGTGTACAGCAGCACGATGGGCAGAAAAATAATGGTGATCCAAAACCCCAGCAATAAAGTGTTGTGACTGGAGGTACCGTCCCACAAAGTCAGGCTGGAACCCGGCGCGGTCGATGAAATCAGCAGGAAGGGAAACAAACCAAAACCAACAGTCAGTGCCACACCAGCAATGCCCAGACTACTGAGTACGAATGCCCCCATCCTGGACTCGCCCTGGCCTAACCGCCAAGCCAAAGCAATACCGACAAATGCCGTCAGCGGCGCCAACCACATCCAGGGGTAACTCATAAAATGCGTCAACCAAGAAGCGCCACGCGCAACCACGGTTTTATGCAACGGATTAGACGGCGCATCTGTAGCCGCCATTTGGGTAATTTCCGGGCGATCAATACCGACGAACACCCAAATGGTGATCGCAGTCAATGCAAACAGCAGCATCGGCCCCAGGGCATTCACGGTATTGATAGCGCGGTCATGAATTACGCCTTCGCTACGCCATTTCAGAAATAATGCGCCATGGAAAGTAGTTAGCAAAAGGCCGGTGAACCCACACAATAAGGCAAACGGACTCAACAGCGCCCAAAACGAACCGTCGTAAAACGAGCGTAGATCTTGGTCGAAATGGAACGGCAAGCCCAGAAGCAAATTGCCCACCAACACACCGAGCAGAATCGGCGGCAAGCTGCTGCCGATGAACAAGCTCCAGTCCCAACTGGTGCGCCAACGCGGGTCTTCGATCTTGCTACGGTAATCAAACGCCGCAGGCCGAAAGAACAAGGAAAACAACACCAACAGCATCGCCGCATACAGCCCGGAAAACAGCGTGGCATACACCGCCGGCCAAATCGCGAATATCGCGCCGCCCAACAGCACTAACCAAACTTGGTTACCTTCCCAGGTAGCGCCGACGGTGTTGATAATCACCCGGCGCTCCACGTCGGATTTACCGATAAACGGCAGCAAAGTACCCACCCCGAAATCAAAGCCTTCGGTCAATGCGAAGGCAATGCCGACGATACCGATAAAGACCCACCAAATCAGGCGGATGGTTTCATAATCAAACATAATGAACTCCTGTTGACGAATGGATTAGGCGGCTTGCTGTTCGAGACAATAGCGGCCGGTATGCAAGCTGCTGGGGCCGAGACGGACGTATTTCAGCATCAGATACATCTCGATGATCAGCAATATCGTATAGAACAAGGCAAAGCCGCCGATACTGAACCAGAGCTGCCCGGCGCTGAGGCTGGAAACGCTCATATGGGTAGGCAACACGCCAGAGATGGTCCAGGGTTGGCGGCCGACTTCGGCGACAAACCATCCGGTTTCGGCGGCAATCCACGGTAAGGGGATGCACCACACCGCCATGCGCAACAGCCAGCGTTTTTGATCGGCAACGCGGGTAGCGCAGTAGTAAAACGTCATCGCAAAGATGAACAGCATGATAAAGCCGCAAGCCACCATGATGCGGAAGGTCCAGAATAGCGGCGCCACTTTGGGGATGGTGTCGTTGGCCGCTTTTTGGATGGTCGCGGCGTCGGCGTCGGTGACCTTGTCGGTGTATTTTTTCAGCAATAAACCGTAACCGAGATCGGCTTTGTGGGCGTCGAACGCTGCCTTGGCGCTTAGATCACCGCCGCGCAGTTTTTGCAAATTGTCGTAAGCCACCATGCCGCTTTCGATCCGCACCACACTCTCTTCACGCAAATCTTTAAGACCTTTGACGTCCTCATCGATGGAGCGCGTCGCTATCAGACCCAGCACGTAAGGGAGTTTTAGCGCCATATCGGTTTTCTGATTGTCCTGATCCGGCAAGCCGAACACGGTAAAACCGGCGGGTGCGGGGTGGGTATCCCATTCGGCTTCAATGGCGGCGAGCTTCATTTTTTGGGTTTCGCCGGAGGTGTAACCGCTTTCGTCACCCAACACGATCACAGATAAAATCGAAGCCAATCCAAAAGCCGACGCAATGGAAAACGAGCGTCTGGCGAAGCCGATGTCACGCTTATTGAGTAAATACCAGGAGCTGATGCCCAGCACGAACATCGAGCCGGTGACATAACCCGCCGCCACGGTGTGCACGAATTTGACCTGCGCGACCGGGTTGAAAAACACATCAGCAAAGCTAGTCATCTCCATACGCAGCGTTTCGTAGTTAAACGCCGCACCCACCGGATACTGCATCCAGCCGTTGGCGATTAATATCCATAACGCCGACAGACTGGTGCCCACCGCCAGCAGCCACGTCACCACCAAATGCTGAACCCGGCTCAACCGGTCCCAACCGAAGAAAAACAGACCCACAAAGGTCGATTCCAGGAAGAACGCCATCCAACCTTCCGCAGCCAGTAAGGGCCCGAAGATATCGCCGACGTAATGCGAGTAGTAAGCCCAGTTGGTGCCGAACTGAAACTCTAGCGTCAAACCGGTGGTGACACCCATAGCAAAGTTGATGCCAAACAACTTGCCCCAAAATTTGACCATGTCCTTGTACACCTCTTTGCCGGTCATCACGTAGACCGACTCCATGATGCCGAGGATAAAGGTCATACCCAGGGTCAAGGGCACAAACAGAAAATGATACAGCGCGGTTAGCCCGAACTGCATGCGAGACAGCATGACTATATCGTCACCGAACATGGCGAGACTCCTGGGTGGATGGGGAAGAAACGGGATTAGTGGCGCCAGGTTTAGCCGGCAAAGCAAAGTGCGCGGCGATGTCCGGTTTGGCGACTGGGCGCTCTTGCCAGCGGAAAATCAGAAACCAGAGGCCGGTAAGTAGAATCACTTTTATCAATAGCGCTACGGCTATTTCCCAGCGTAGTAAGCCGGATTTCGGTATCTCAGTGTGGGTAGTATCTGTCATAGCCGCCTCCTGGTTTATTGGCAGGCTCCTTAAATTCGCTGGCGTCGTGATTCCAGAGCTCGAGGTATCAGTTTCTGAGAGTTGACCGAAAAACATACGCACTTCACAAATATCATTAATCAATAATATTTCTATATCAATTTGCGTGCCAAACGTAATTTCTCCGATTAATCAAGGTGGGTAAGGGCTGATCAGCTATGGATCGATGCAAAAACATGTTTCAACATGAAACATTGAAACGATATCCAGGAAGTTGAAACAAAAATGAAACATGACGTGCCGATTCTGCAACAGCCTCCTGCTTTGATAACTCGACGCGCTAAATGCCGGCGCTCCAGGGAACACCGGAGTCTAAGAGCTTAAAGGGATTCCAGCCTTCGCCGGAACGACGATTTCAGAAAATTTAAAAGAGGATCAACCCGGCCCTATTTATCACCGGTATTCCGTTCGAGCTGAGCACGTCGAAACTCAGGCGAGTGTGCCCTTCGACAGGGCGAACGGCATTTAAGGGCCGGGTTTATACTATGCGACTGGCAATTCGGTACGTCTTTTATTACCGAACCAAAAGCTTATAGGTTTGCTCCACCATTTTAGTTAAGCCACGCTCTTTAAAATGCAGCTCGGTCGCTAAAGCATCGTCGCTGGTCAACAACTCAACTTCACACCAGTGGCTGTATAAACGCTCAACTTCGTCGGCTTGTACGCTAAACGGCGGCCCCGGCATTTCGTGTTGCGGATAATCGAATGCTATCAGCAACATTTGCGCATTGACGGACAACAGGGAGGACAGCTTCATCACGTAATCGATGCGCATATCCGGCGACAAAGCCACCAGCGCCGCCCTATCGTAAACCGCATCAAACTCGCCAACATCGGCAGCTTGCAATGCAAAAAAATCCCCGCAGAAAATCTGCAAACCGTCCACCTCACTGACCCAAAAATCGCCCTGGCGCCGCACGGTTGGTTGCAGATTGTTATCGGCGAAAAACGACTCGACAGCCAGCGGACTTAATTCCACACCCACCACCTGATAGCCCATCGCTAATAGCCAAAGCAAGTCCTTGCTCTTGCCGCACAACGGGACAAACACTCGCGCTTTTTCTGGGATAGACAAGCGCGGCCAATGCATTTGCAGAATAGGGTTGAACTCATGCTTGTGAAAACCAATTTGGTTCTGCTGCCAACGCTGATGCCAGAAATCATGATCCATAGCCTGCCCTCTCATTTGATATTGCACGAATAGCCATTCTATTTGACTTGCCGGTTTACTGCTCGGCATTGTTGGTAGCAGAAAAGCCGACTTTTCGTTAGCGGCGATAGCTGACAGTAATCAGCCCGTCATGTCCGCTGGCGCGGCTTGTCGATGCTGAACATTGTCTAGCGTTTCCCTCGATATTAACCCGGCCCTTAAATACCGTTCGTCCTGAACTTATCGAAGGACGCCCCACATCAGGCTTCGACAGGCTCAGCCCGAACGGAATACCAATAGCAAAAAGGGCCGGATTAAAAATATAAGCTAACGTAAGAACCCATGGACTTAGATCTAACAAATCGTGATACATTTTGATGCGTCGCGCGGTCAGGCGAGCCGGAGCCGTTGCGAACGCTTCTTCTGCATTGGCAGGATAAAAAACCGGTTCAACACACGCTGCCGAGCAAGTCATACTGGCTTAACTCAGTAGTAGACAATTTTTAAACCATCACAAGGAATTTTCATGGAACGTCGCGATTTTATTCGATTGAGTGCCGCCGGTGCGGCGATCAGCGCCATTGCCCCCAGCCTGGCCCAAGCCGCGGAAGCCGGCAAACAACCTACACCGCCGGGCGATGTGTTTTACACCAAGGATGCGCAAGGCCGCTGGGCCGGCAAAGCCGCGACGCACTTGCCGGTGATTGAAGTCGTTAAAGCCGATGGCAAAGCCACCGTTAAAATCACCACTCCGCACGAAATGAAAGGCTATGAACATTACATCGTCAAACACGTATTGCTGGATAAAGACTACAAATTCCTGAACGAGCGGATGTTCGATCCCAGCAAAGACCCGGTCGCCATTTCCGAATTCAGTCTGGCGGGATACAGCGGTACCGTTTACGCCTTGAGCCTGTGCAACAAGCACGATCTTTGGTTGAACAGCGCCGAGGTATAAAGCCATCGGATCGGCGATAACAAAGACGTTGTCGCCGTTTCGCCACATACTTCCGTCAGGAAGCTCCTGGGTATCGGCGGTCATCGCCCCCTTCCTGACATTCGAAGCTTTGGTCTCGATGTCGGTAGTCATTTCATGAGCTGACGTTCAACGTAGCGCGAAGGGACGCACCTTTCGGGGAGGATGGACGCAGTTGCCGAAGCCGAAAACAGACAAACCTTCAAAACCGCCACGGATCCAAAGCCCAAAAACAGAGCGGATGGCAAGCTTTCTTGCTTTGTGTGGCGATACCAAGTTATTGATTTGGATGAAAGCAACGGGTTCTTATAGCTCGCCGCTGTCTAATCGGGCAGGATTTGATCGGGTATCGACGGTTGCTGGGCATCATAATGTTGCTTACACAACCAGCGGTAATCGCCGGTGTAAGTAGCGACACGGTGCAGGCCAAGTTTGGCCTGGGTCGGGTCGATGTCTTTGAGGAAGCGATGTAAAGCCAGAATGCCGGAGCGCTCGGCTGCGCTGAGCCTGTCGCGTTGCAAATCCCCGTGCTCCGCAATTTTGATTCCCTCCGGCAGCTTATCAACAATTTCTTTTGCCAATTCCAAATGCTTGTCTATGCCCCAGGTTTCTGTAGCTTTGCCGTCGAAGAAGGTATTGATAGCCGGCGCGGCAATCGGCGCGACGGTTTTAAGCAGTTTCAGCGCAAAACTGGCGTAAGGTGCAACCGCCGCCAACCATTCGCGGCTTTGCTCAACAGTATAAACGCCTAAGCCTTCATCTGTGACTGGATGCTGGCAGCCTTCCGCTTCGCACCAGAGTTGCAGTTCTAAAGGGCGTTTGAAAATATCGGTTTTTAACAAACTTACCTTATGCTCGCGCAAAGTAAACAGGCGTGGGCCGCGCTTGGCTTCGTTGGCAATCGCGTTCATGGTTGCCATGAAATAATCGGCGATGCGGCTGTCCATACCGGCCAGTTGTGCTCGGGCTTGGGCAACTTGTTCCTGAATCTCGCGCAGTTGTGCGCTGGTGTCACGTTCCTCAAAGCCCATTAATAATTCGGTGATGGATTGTTTCTTGGAGCACTCTTGGCAACGGATAGTGCTGTCGCCATCGGTCAGAAACTCGCGCAAGGCGTGGATATTGAAACGGCCTTTACAAGCTTGGTTGCCGATAATTTCCGGGCAAGGTACGGCAAAACGATAGCGGCCTACTAGGCCCGGCCAGTTATCGGTAATCAGTTTTTCCAAGGTCGAATGCAGCACATTCATAAAATGCTCAGGCCAGGCGGCTTGGGCATACAAATGAAATTCCCGATCGCGCTTTTCCAACATCGCCTCGCCATGTGCGCCATGCCGCAAAAACATGCCTTTTTGCCAATGCAGGCGATGACTGTTTTGATTGACCGCGTAATCATGGGTGCGCACAATCATCCAAGGCACTAAACCGGGCGGGTCTTCTTCCATCGCGCAAATCATCGCAATGCGGCGCAGTTTTGCCGGTGCGTCATCTTCTGGAAACCACGGCAGTTCGGGGCGTACTTGCGGCACGTGTTGCGCTACCAGACTGGCTTTGCCGTCCAGTAAGCGGTAGCACACATCGTATTTTTCCATCAGCCGCAAAAAGAACGGGTAAAGTTCCGACGTGTACCGCGGTTCGCCGGCGAAGCCGTGTTCATGCCAGACCTGGTATAACTGGTCATCGGGCAACAGGCCTTCGCGTTCGGCGGTGGCGCGGTTTTCCAGCACAAAGCCGATGGCTTTGGTCAGCCATTCGGGTTTAAGTACCACGTCTTCGCGCAAGTTTTCGTCATCGGCGTAATGCACGATATAACCAAGGTCGTGCATCAAATGCGCTAGCGTGTCGGCGTCTATTTCGCTCAAGCCGTGCGCGGCGCAGGTTTGGCAAAAGGCCGAATAAGCGATACGCGGTTCGGGCAGGTCAAGCAATTCATCGCGGGCGGCTTTCCAAGCAAGGTTAAAGCCCATGCCCATTTGCGGTAGTTTCGCGGCTGCGGCGGCGATGAGTTTTTTCAATTCGGCGATGCCGGTCATCTCGCCGCTGGTTTCGTCAAGGACCAGGCTGTCGACTTCGTGAAAGCCGACAATCATGTCGCCGTATCGGCGTTGAAAATCCGCTTTATCGATCCGCGCCAGATGCCCGCCCGATTTGCAATGGGTGGAGATGATGATAACCCGCGCCTCATCGCCGACCCGCAAGCGTATCATGTCCAGCCATTCGTCCAAGCGTCCCTGTTGGACATTGTTGCGCGGTTCCCAAACCAACAGGTACAGCGAACGCTTGCTGAAAAAGAACTGGTGGGTGACGCGGTAAACATCCTGCCCGCCGAAGTCCCAGGCGTTGAGTTGAACCTCCACGCCGTCTTTATCCGGATGCGCTAGGCGCAAAGCATGTCTATCAATTTCCACGCCGTGCGTGGTCGGCTCGCCTTGTCGCGGTGCGTTTTCCGTCGTGCCTTTCAAGGCTTTGAGCAGCGTAGTTTTGCCGACATTACCTTCACCGACCAGCACCAGCTTGGCTTCGTAAAGAGGCTCGGCGTTTAGCTCCAGGCTAATGAGGTATGCCCAGAGTGGCGCATAGCCTTCGTAACTGCCTTCTTGACAAGCGTCGTATGCGCTTTGCAGGGCGGGGTTAAGGGGGTTGTCGTCGAGGTCGAGTGTTTTCAGTTTGCTTAATTGACAAATTTCGAATGGAAGTTCTGTGAACTTATTTCCGCCTATGTATTTATCCCCCAACTCCAATTCCTCTAAATAAGCAAGGTTAGATATAGTTGGTGGAATTTGGGCTAAGTCGTTATTAAAGACACATAATTTTCTTAGATTAGTTAATTTGCCGATCTCAGTCGGTAGTTCTTTAAGATGTTTGCCTATAGATAATGTTACTAAATTGACAAGATTAATTATTGCGCTTGGAAATACATAAAATTCACAATTAATAAGCCATAGAGTATTTAAGTTTTGTAATTCAGCAATCTCTTGTGGCAAAGATTTGAGATTGGTGCCACCTGCTGTAAAGTTGATAAGATTTGTTAGGTGACTAATTTTATGAGAGATTTCTTCTATCGGATTACTAGCAATGTTAAGGTAATTAAGATTTCGAAAACCGTATATAAACTCTGGCAGGGTTTTCAGTTGGTTGCCGGAAATATTCAGCTGTGTCAACTGCGCGAGTTGTTCCAGCGATTCCGGCAGCGCAGTCAGTTGGTTGTTGGAAAGATTCAGCGACTCTAACTGCGTGAGCTTGCCAATGGTTTCCGGCAACTCGGTAAGTTTGTCTTCATCGGGAGCATCCCACTTATTGCTAAGATCAAGCACCGTTGCGCCCGATTGCAGCGCTTTTCTAATTTTCCGTTCCGCTTCGATATAGGCTTGGTTTCGGCTCATGGATGTTCCTGTGGTAGCTGGGCTGCAAGTTTCGAATGTGAAATTCTACCTAAAAAATCCTGATTAGCCGCCACCCTTTAAAATGCCGAGCCGTGAGCCGGGACCACCAACAGCTCCTAAGCTTGGCAGCCCGGCCATTAACTGAAGCGAGCGCGGGGTGGGATTTGCAACCTCGCCTCCTAAAATTTCACTAATCGCCAATGATCCCCTGACGCACATTGGCAAACGTTACGAGCGGCGGAAATGAGCCGGTTTGCAGTCGTTCCTCAATGCGTGTTCTGTGGCGGCTTTTGGCCCGGGCTGTGTGGAAAATGTAATTTCAGAAATCTTGGAAATAGCCAGCCAAGTGGAGCAAAATTTTATTTTTTGCATTTCATTTTTATGTTTTTACACAGCCTCGGCCGACGGCTGGCCTACTATTTTAAGGTCAATAATTCCTGGAATCGTCCCGATAGCACCAATGCCAGGGTTCGTAAACATACCCGAAGCGGTTATCGCGCGGGAATGACAGGAAGCATTGAAAGCGTTGTGCGTTTCTTGATAGCCACTGAAAAGCAGCAGTCTGTTCGAACCGTTCGCCCAGTTCCGGGCAGTCGTCGCTGCCTATATCGATGGCACGCCCGGTGTGGTGTTCGCTGTAACCGGGCGGGGCCAAGACGCGCAGAATCTCGTCGATAGCTTGACCCTTCCCGAGCTTGCGCCGAATAATGTCGGCTTGATAATCCACACTACGAAAGGCCGAGACCATCAGTAGCGCAATACCATCCTCGGCGGCGGCCTGTTTCAATGCGTGCCAAGCGACTGTCGCAGCCGCTGTGAGATAAAACGCCCTGCCCTGCGGCGTGGTTTCCGCGATGATCAATTCGGCGGGCTCACCACATAATGCCAAACCTCTGGCTGCCGGCAGCTCTTCCGGAATGCCCAGTTCGATGAATAGCTCGTGAATACGCTGCAAGTAGGCGTCAAGCGGTTGGGCAATCATGGGCTGCACCTAATTGAGTGCATGCAAGCGCTGGTAATCACCCTGCGTATCGACATCCATTTCCGCTTCTTGTAGCGGGACTTTTACCAGTGTGTCTTCGAAGCGCAGCAACAAGGGCTTGGCTCCCCGGTCGCCGGTCAAGCTGGCTAGCTGCGCAAAATATGCGGCCGGAAACACGGCCGGCACGCCAAACGATTCGGCGTACTGACTGGCCACGATGCGATCAGGTGCGTTTTGCCAGGCGCTAAGCAAACTTTGCAGATGCGCGGCGTTGATCAGGGGTTGGTCGCACAGCATCAACAACACCGCGCTAGCCGTTTCCGGCACAGCCTGGATACCAGCGCGAATCGAACCGGCCATACCGTCCGCCCAATCCGGATTCAACACCACTTTACTACCGCTCAAATCGACTGCGGCTTTTATCGCCTCAACATTTGCGCCCAATACCACCACCATCCGCTCCGCCAACACGGCTTGCGCATTGGCAAGCGCATGCGCCAACAAGGGACGGTCTTGCCAGATCAGTAATTGCTTGGGGCTGCCCATCCGGCTGGACGCACCGGCCGCCAAGATGACGGCATAAACATTATCCATGGCTGCAAGCATGTTCAATCGCAACCGGCTCTTTACCCAGTTGCAAGCCGCTACGGCCATTGAGCTGGGCCTGAATGCCGGCCACGATAGAGAAGGCAATTTCTTCCGGGGTCTGCGCACCGATGTCCAACCCGACCGGACCGAATACCCGTTCGGCTATCAGCGCGGCATCGTCGCCCAAGCTGTGCAATAGCCGCTGCTTGCGATGCGCCGGACCCAGCAGGCCGATAAACCCTGCCCGACAGTGGACGACGGCTTGCAAGAAGCGTTGGTCGTATTCGACGTTATGGGTCATCAGCATGATGGCATCGAAGCGCTGCACATCCAGCTGCGCCGTGACCTGTTCCGGTAACAGGTAAAGGAATTGGTCTGCTTGCGGAAAACGCTCGGGTTTGATGTGCGCGGGCCGGTGATCGACCAAAGTGACGTGCCAACCCAAGGATTTGGCGTAGTTCACCAGCGGTATGGCATCGGCGCCGGCGCCGAATATCAATAACTGCCAGGGCGGTTGCACCGGATCATAAAAGGCTTTAATGTCTTGGCCGTCAAGCGGATGCGTTTCGATGCGCGGTTTTTGTTGCAGTGCCGTTTGCAGCGCCGCTGTAGCGAAGGGAAACGGCGCGCTGGGCAATATCGGCTGTTCGCCGACAATGGCAGCCGGCAAGAACTGGCTGCGGCCGGACGGGAAATCCGCATGCGCAGACTCGAACACTGTCACCAATACCCCATGCGCTTGCGCTTCGGCGGCTTCGACCAACAGATTCAACGGACTAAATTCTTGCTCGGATTTTAATAATTGCAGCAACACCCGGACAGCGCCGTTACAACCCAAGCCCAAACCCCAAATCGCATCTTCGCCGGAACGCATATCGTAAAACAGGGTTTTGGCTGCGCCGGTTGCGAACACCGAAGCAGCCTGCTCCACCAAGTCCCGCTCGAAGCAGCCGCCACCCAGCAAACCGACCAACTCGCCGGCCTGGGTAATCAGCATCCGTGCCCCGGCCTTTTGATACGTCGAGCCGAAGGTTTCGATGATGGTCGCCAGCACACTATCCTGCCGGTCGCGTTGCAGTTGCCGATAGGCTTCGAGCAGATGATTGATGTGATTGGCCATGATTTACTCGCTTGCGGGTCTGCCGGCGATTGTACTAGCCCTATCAGCTCCGGCTCAAATCGCTGCCACAAATTGGCGTGCGTTTTTTATTGGATGATTCCGGCACTGGCTACTCTTATAAAGAGATTGCCGCTTGAGCAGTTAAAAGTTGGCCAGGGTTTTGTCCGCGATTTGTTGACCGCCCACAACGCCCCCCTATCGCCTGCACCATCGTAGACATCGCACAAAGCGCAGAAGGCAATGAAACTCAAGCCTTAGCTTTTTTATCCTTGCGGATGCCCCGCACCGCATAAGTCCTGGCTTTATCTTTGGCGGTTTCCGCAAAGAAGGTCTTCCAGGTCTCGCCGCCTCTATCGGCAATTGCCGTCGAAAAATCCTTAAATAAACTGATACCTTCCAACACCATTGTCGGGGTAAATCCATAATCGTGGGTGAGGTAGTAACTGATGCTCATCAGATAGGTTTTTTCTCTACTCATGAGCTTGATCAGCCGTTGCTTTTGTTTGTCGTAGACATAGTAAGAGGTCAGCGCCAGTAAGCTAAGACCAAAAAACTTCGTCCACAACAAAATATAGGCATCGTCTTCATAGAGCTTCTGACCCTTGTTCAAAATGGCATCGGTTTTATTCATAGTTATCCTCGGTGAAAGTGTCGGGCATCTTAATTTAAGTTTGAAAATTTTGTGTTGGAAATATTGGATAGCGTCGTCGCAAGGCAGCCGCCCAAAGCGCAATACAACGTAAGTGCAAGGCTGCCAAGAACCAAGCTGGTTTTTTAACTTAACGAGTAGCTAT
This sequence comes from Methylomonas fluvii, assembly GCF_014850975.1. Classification (GTDB taxonomy): domain Bacteria; phylum Pseudomonadota; class Gammaproteobacteria; order Methylococcales; family Methylomonadaceae; genus Methylomonas; species Methylomonas fluvii. The sequence goes on from NZ_JACXST010000003.1 coordinate 683,178, forward strand.
GCCATGCCATCGCGTCAAATGCAAAAAAGCATTTTCCAGCCGATGGCGAAGGCGATAAGAGGAATCAACCGTTTTCTGGAGCTGAGTAATTTTCGTCGGCAATTGGCAGATGACTAAAGCTTTGGTGGGGCCGGTCGTCGATTGCCGCCGAAGGCATGATACGCATGTGAATCTTCGATTATTGTTTCTGAATTTGCTCCAAACTTTCGTCCGAGCCCCCTTGTTTTAAAGCATCGCCAGCTTGGTATATCACTACCCCAACTGATGACTTTTACCCTTACGGGGCAAACTGAAAGCTGCCGCCCAATATCTCTTAAATAAAATAAGGGATATAACCCAAAGTACGTGAAATAACACACTCTCCATAGCGTTATAGCCATCTAAAGCCCCAGAAGACCGCCAGATCTATTGCTGCTCCGTCCTATCAAACAAAAATTCTTATCCCATTGTTTTATATGAATATAACCATAGAAAAACACTAGCAACCCAGGTTTAAATATTTTTTGGTACATATTTTGCTTTCCAATTAGTGCTGCACCCTGGGGCGCAGCCACCAAGTCGCCACACTCGTCGCAAGGCGGGGCCGGAAAGCTGCGGATCTGATTCAGATAGTCGAGCTGCCTCTTATGAGCGGGCAAGAGAAGGGTCTAGCCGGTCGAGATTGATAGGACGGCAACTATCCCATAGCACTCGCTCACTAGTCAGGAATAGCTTGTTATATCACCTGATTAGTCTGAACCCGTTGTTTAACTCACTACGCAAGCAAGCCCGGTATTTAAAACTCTTTGGACTGTCTCTCTCGCAACCATAGCGTAGCGTGATCAATTCAGGAATATTGAAATACATAGCGGTTTTAAGGCTGTTCAAATTGCGCGGGAAGCCATTGGCCCAGCACTTACCGTACGCAAAGGACCGGAAAGTAAGAGCCGGACATGGCGGCATCCGGCGCATGTGCGTTAGGCAACGACTCGCAAAGGGAATTGCGAAACATTGAATGTCGCCGGTAGAACCTACCGGTAAAAATCTACGTCTTACTATTGAAAGGAATTGAAATATGTCTGTTAACACGAAACATGCGCCTGCCTTGAAAAAGGTCGCTGCAACACTTGCTATTTCACTTTTAGGCCTCGGCAATGTACAAGCCGAGACCGTAAACGGCACCATCTATAAAACCGTCGACCCGGTTCACGGCGCCGGCACCACAATCGATTTCTATTCGTTCTCGTTGTCATCGGCTGCCAATGTGATAATCGATGTCTTGGCGAATGAAGGCTACGCAGCGGGCTGGGGCGCGCATCCCGGCGCCTATGTCGATATAAACGGCGACGGCGAACTGACACTGGCAGATAGCCAATTCCGCATTTTTCAGGACACAGTCTCACTGACTAGCGAAATCGTTAGCGGCGACGACAGTCCAGCCTACACCATACCCGGCAATACCGGCGGATGGGCCGATGGCAGCTTGTTGAGCCGAGACTCCTACCTGGCTACTGCATTGGACGTGGGCAATTACATTATTGCTTTTGGCGATTACTCTCTGACCATTGAAGAAGCCGTACTGGGTTTCAACAAGGGCGACACAATCACCGGCGCGACTGGCGTCAACCCGATAACGGGCGCCACCGGTCAAGATCATTTCGACTATCAAATTACCCTGACCGCCACCGACTACGTCACCGGCGCCAACCTGCCTTTGACCATAACCGGCGAGGGTGTTAGCGCAGTACCGGTGCCAGGGGCCGTTTGGTTATTCGGTTCTGCATTAATGGGATTCGGAGTGTTCGGCAAACGCCGCACCGCGTAAACCCCAGCAGACAAGAGCGAAAAGGTCAGCCGACATCAGCTGTCGACTCACCCCTCGCAATGCATGTCTAAACCCTTTGGAGATGTCTATCTTTTGGCTGCCAGGCCCGAAATACCCAGACAAATCCAAATTAAACAGCAACTTAAATCTACCACAATCGTAAACCACGATGTGGTAGATATTGGAGACACTCAAAAATGAACATCGATTTACAAACTATTTTTAAAATCACCCTATCCTCCGCAGCGTTAACCCTTGCCATCGCTCAACCTGCTGCGGCGGCTTGGTCAGGTGCCGATAACACTCTCGAGCTGGGCACCAGCATCTCAAACCCTAGTTTTAATTCCAGCAATTTGGGCTTCGCGGGCAATCCATCTCTGTCCAATGATGGTTGGGGCATGCAAGGTGCATTTACCAACTTCTATTTAAGCTCATCAGCCCAATCCGTGACTGTCGACGCGCGTTCGTCCGCGGCAAACTTTCCGGCTTTTTCAATTTTCAGAACCAATGTGGCTTATTCGGGTGAAACGGTCGGCGTCGATTCACCCGCTGAGCTAACCGGCCAAATTCACAAATTTAACTCGGTCGGCCAAGCCGGCGATCCCGGCATAATGTGGGCAACAGGCGCGGACGGCATTGTCGAAACCCTGGGCTACGTTAGCTCCTCAAGCAAAAACTACGTTAACTCTTTCGGTGGCGTCATCGACTCCGGCGCCCACGATGTCAGTATCGACGACCTGTATGAAACCGGCGTATCCGGCTCGATAGGCGTCACCGGCAACCCTGCTTTTGCCAACACCAAAAGATTCGCGACCTTGACGCTGAACGATTTGCAAGCTGGCTGGTATGCCGTGTTCGTCGGCGGTGCAGACGTCCTCGGAAGCAGTGCCGGCATCTCTTTGAACATTTCCGCGTCAGCCGCCCCTTCTACCTACACACCAGCGGCGGTGCCAGTACCCTCCGCTGTATGGCTGTTCGGTACGGCACTGGCCGGCTTTATAGGCAGAGGCAAACGCAATGTTAAAGCGTAAGCCAACACCCAGCACGTAAGCCGATGTTCCTATAAAAAAGGAAGCTTGGCGAGGGACTTCGCCAAAGGAATAAAGGATGGCCGATAAATTACGCTTTGTGATTTATCGGCCTTTTTTATAGTTCAAGCCCGCTGATGCGGGCGTTTTGGCCGTATTTTTTTGCCAACTAACCATTTCTCAGTGGAGTTTCACCATGACATTGTTTCGTCATAGCCAATTAGCGATTGTTTTAGCCGGAAGTGTGCTGCTCAGTTTCAGCGCCGCCGCCGTCGAATTGGCACTAGGGCCCATGCCTATAAGCCTGAAGCAGTTGCCCGTTCCGCCTGTTCCCGGACTACTGGACGGCCCGGACCCTATTGTCGTCAACAAGAATGCCGCGATTGCCTTGGGGAAAGCGCTGTTCTGGGATACTAACGTGGGTAGCGACGGCATGGCCTGTGCGTCCTGCCACTTTCACGCCGGCGCCGACGGCAGAGTAAAAAATCAGCTTGCTCCGGGCGGTCAATCCAGCCCTTTAAGCGATCAAACATTCAGCAATGCCATGACCGGTGCGTCTTTAGGGCCGAATCATACCCTCAGCATCGGCGACTTTCCGTTACATCAACGGGAAGATCCATTCCAAGAGCATTCTGCGATCCTCTACGACACCGACAATGTAGTCGGTTCGTCCGGTACTTTCGGCGGTGAATTCAGAGCCGTGGACCGCTACACAGCACCTAACGACACATGCAGTCGCAGCGCCGACAGCCTATTTCATGCCGGAGCGGTCGGCACCCGCAAAGTAACGCCGCGCAATGCGCCCAGCGTGATCAATGCGGTGTTTAATCATCGCAATTTTTGGGACGGCCGCGCCAACAATGTGTTTAACGGCAGCAGTCCTTGGGGAGACCGAGATCCCGACGCCGGCGTCTGGGTAAAACAGAACGCCACGACGCTAACCAAGCAACGCCTGCATTTAATCAATTCCTCGCTGGCGTCATTAGCGGTGGCTCCACCGCAAAATAGCACCGAGATGGCCTGCCGCAACCGGAGCTTGATGGAACTCGGTAGAAAGCTGCTGTTACGCCGCCCGTTGCAAAACCAAAAAGTACATCCTGAAGACAGTGTATTGGGCTCTTACAGCCTCAATACCAAACCTGGCACGAACACTCTGTATAAGCTGCTGATCATGCAGGCATTCAATCCCAAATACTGGTCGTACAGCGGTAACCCGCCAATTCCGGCCCCCAAAGGGTTTGCACCCTATAATCAAACCGAAGCCAACTTTGGCATGTTCTTTGGCCTGGCCATCCAACTTTATGAAAGCACATTGATTTCGGACGAATCGCCCTTCGACAACAGCGCCCGCGACGTTGGCAATCAACCCATAGAACTAAGCGCGTCAGAATTGAACGGCTTAAAACAATTCAGAAAAAATCAGTGCGCGCTCTGCCATTTAGGACCCAACTTCAGCGCGGCATCGATCAACGCCAATGCGGCCATTGCCAAAACGCATCCGGAAGCCTTCGGTGAACCGACTTTCTTCATCAGCGCATCCACCAATGTGGTCAATCGCATACCATTGCTTATCAAAAGCGCCCCAGTCACCGCGTTTTTCGATACTGGCTTTTCTTCCACAGGCGTCACGGAAGAAACGGCCGATATTAGCGCAGGCGGCATCGACGACTTTGGCAACCCGCTATCATTCAGCCGGCAATATTTACAGCATTTGGCGGGCAATAATGCCGCTGTACTGGATGAAGATGTCAGCAAAGTTAGGGCGTGCGATTTTCAGGAAGCCCTTGCCCTAAATATCAAACTGCCTTATTCGCTGCCGAGCTTGTTTACCATCACCGATGGCATAAGACCCCAGCCACAAAGTACGGAGAACTGTTTCCTACTCGCAAACAATGCCTTTTTGCCCACGACAGCTGCCGCTTTAGCTGAGTTGAACAAGCCCAATACCCGGAAAATGGTAGCGTCTGTCGACTCGACATTTAAAATCCCCTCGCTCCGCAATATCGAGTTAACCGGACCGTACATGCACAACGGCAGCATGGCCACTCTGGAACAAGCGATCGAATTTTATTCGCGAGGCGGAAATTTTGCCTACGACAGCAAACAAGTTACTCGGGTATTTCCGCAGCCTAATCTACAACTGGATGCCCAAAACCGAGCCGACTTGATCGCCTTCCTGAAAACCCTGACGGATGACAGAGTCCGCTACGAAAAAGCGCCATTCGATCATCCCGAAATCAAAATACCCCACGGCCATGTTGGCGTGGAGCAGACAGTAAGCGGCGGTAATCCGCTGGGAGCTGTTCTGGGTAAAGATGAATTTCTGACCATTGAAGCTGTTGGCGCCCAAGGCAATTCATCGCCGATACAGCCTTTCGAAGCGTATTTGGCACCCTAACGCGGTTTAAATTTCAGCCCACAGTCACCGGCTAAGGCCGGTGACTTCCAAACCATGCAACGCTGAAAAGTGAATAACAGCGCCTTATCTAGGCCACACCGTTAGGTATGGCCCGAAAATAGGGAAAGCAAGCAATACTTCCCTAGCAAACACCGGCTTCTAAAAAGAGTGATTCTTAGAAAATAGCCCATATTTATCGGCAAAACGCCGCGATAAATCGCTCCCGTCATTTATCCATGCTCAGCGCTGGGGCATTCTCAGTCGGCAGCATGCCCATTATCCATGGCTGCATTCATGTTTGATCGCAACCGGATCTTTCCCCAGTTGCAAGCCGCTACGGCCATTAAGCTGGGCCTGAATGCTGGCCACGCTGGACAGGGCAATCTCTTCCGGGGTTTGCGCGCCGATGTCCAAACCCACCGGACCGAATACTCGTTCGGCTATCAGCGCGGCGTCGTCGCCCAGGCTGTGCAACAGCCGCTGCTTACGATGCGCCGGACCCAGCAGGCCGATAAACCCCGCCCGGCAGTGGACGATGGCTTGCAGAAAGCGCTGATCGTATTCGACGTTATGGGTCATCAGCATGATGGCATCGAAGCGATGCACATCCAGCTGCGCCGTGACCTGTTCCGGTAACAGGTAAAGGAATTGGTCTGCTTGCGGAAAACGCTCGGGTTTGATGTGCGCGGGCCGGTGATCGACTATAGTAACGCGCCAACCCAAGGATTTGGCGTAGTTCACCAGCGGTATGGCATCGGCGCCGGCGCCGAATATCAATAACTGCCAGGGCGGTTGCACCGGATCATAAAAGGCTTTAATGTCTTGGCCGTCAAGCGGATGCGTTTCGATGCGCGGTTTTTGTTGCAGTGCCGTTTGCAGCGCCACTGTAGCGAAGGGAAACGGCGCGCTGGGCAATATCGGCTGTTCGCCGACAATGGCAGCCGGCAAGAACTGGCTGCGGCCGGACGGGAAATCCGCATGCGCAGACTCGAACACTGTCACCAATACCCCATGCGCTTGCGCTTCAGCGGCTTCGACCAACAGATTCAAGGGGCTAAAGTTTTGCTCGGCTTTTAATAATTGCAGCAACACCCGGACAGCACCGTTACAACCCAGGCCTAAACCCCAGATCGCATCTTCGCCGGAACGCATATCATAAAACAGCGTTTTGGCGTCACCGGTTTCGAACACCGCAGCGGCGTGTTCTACCAAATCCCGTTCGAAACAACCGCCGCCCAGCAACCCGATCAATTCGCCGGTTGTGGTGATCAGCATCCGTGCCCCGGCCTTTTGGTATGTCGAGCCGAAGGTTTCGATGATGGTTGCCAGTACACAGTCATCCTGGCTACATTGCAGTTGCCGATAGGCTTCGAGCAGATGATTGATGTTATGGGCCATGATTTACTCGCTTGCAGATGTCGAGGCGATTGTACTAGCCATATCAACTCCAGCTCAAATCGGTCCGCAATAGCGGTAATTGCCGGACCCGCACGCCGGTGGCGGCGAAGATCGCATTGCACACCACCGGCGTCATTTTCTCGGTTTATATTTAGGTTAAACAGCTTCGCTCATATCGGACATTCGTAGCCATCAGCGTCGGGACCGCCATACCACTTTGCGCGCAGACGAACCGCTCGATTTCCAAACTTCTTACGGGCAATTCATCATGGCCACACGCGGACTATTTTGCCGTTAACCTAACGTCGCCCCACCATCAATCACTAAATCCTGAAGGGTGATATGTCCGGCCCGATCCGACAACAGAAACGCCACGGCATGAGCTATATCGTCCGGTTGGGCCAGTTTGCCGAGCGGAATCCCCAGCCGATGTTGCGCCAAGCATCCTTCGATGACTTGCGCGGCACCACCGGCACCGGCGTGCCAGAAGCGGCGCTGCATATCGGTTTCGGTCGAGCCCGGCGACACCAGATTGCAACGAATGCCATATTCTGCCAGTTCCAAGCCCAAACAGCGGGTGAATTGCGCGGCGGCCGCCTTGGATGCAGCGTAGGCCGCCATACCGGTCCGCGGCGTCGATGCTGCATTGGAACCAACCGTCACGATAGCCCCGCGCCGCCGCTCGCGCATCCGACGAGCTACCGCGCGGCTTAGCGCAAATACACCATGACAGTTTACCGCAAAGCTTTCAAGCCAGTCCTCGTCACTGGTATCCACTACATGACCGGGAAGCAGCACGCCGGCGACATTCACCAGATAGTCGATTTCACCGATTTCCGCTTCCACGCCAGCGATCACGGACTCAATGCCGGCGCGGTCGCGTAAATCCAGCGCCAGCGGATATAGCTCCGGCACAGACTCATAAGCCTTACGCAAAGCGTCGGCGTCGATGTCGATCGCAACTACGGTCAAGCCCTCGGCGGCCAACACAGCGGTTACCGCCTGGCCGATGCCGCGCGCGGCACCGCTTACCAGTGCAACGCCGGGGCGCGGTCCGAATCCGGCGCTAGGTGACGACTGTCTTGCCGATTTCATGATTCGGCCCTGGCAACCGGCGTAAGACAATCCGTCGTCGTTGTCGATGCCCCCTTCGACGCGCCGAAGCGGTGTAAGCCGGCCAGCAAGCACAAGCTCACGCAGGTGACACCCGCCGCCAGCCAGCCGACGCGTTCAAAATGCTGCAATACGGCACCATCCCCGCCGGTCATTAAGCCCGCGTACCAGGCTGCTAAACCGGATGCGGCCTCGGTGCTCGCGGTATTCACCGCCATGTAACGACCGCGCAACGGTGGCGGCACCCTGCCAATCAGCCAAACCAAGGCCGGAATAGACCGAGTGGAGGTTAAAGCCATAAACAACACGAACACCAGCGTCGTTTGCCATAGAGGCCCCGGTTGTAACTGAGTCAACCACAGATGCGGAATTATGCTGGCAACCATCAATACAGCCAAAACCCCGGCGGCTCCGAAACGATCCACCGCACGGCCAATACCGCGCGCCACCGCGAAAGTCGCCAATCCGGCGCAAAGATAAATCCAGGACAAATCACGTAAATCAACACCCAATGTGCCGTTCAAGTGCGCGCCCAGATAAGGCACGATCAGAAAACCGGCAAAAACGATGCAAAAGCTCAACACCCAACCCAAGGCCAGTGCCGGCGAACGCAAACTCCCGCGCCCGGCACCGACCCTAACGGGTGATCGGGGTAAGGCCCGGTACAATCTTAGCCACCACAAGGCAGATAGTGCCGCAACCGCTAAAAAAGGAATTCGCCAGCCGCCCAACGCCGCCAATCCCAGGCCCGAGGGCACACCGATCACGGCACACACGCCGAAGGCCGACATAATGGTACCGATGGCCTGGCCGCGGCGCTCGGGCTCGATGCGGTCGGCTATCATCGCCATCATGGTTGCGTTCATCAACCCGGCGCAAGCACCCGCCAACGCCCGCGCGACCAGTAATTCGCCGAATTGCCCCGCAAAACCGCAAGCCAGCGTGGCGACCACAAATCCGGCGTACAAGGCCAACAAGGTGCGCTTGCGGTCGCCGCGATCAATCCATCGACCACCGACCAGGCTGGTCAGCGCCGAGGCCAGCGTATAGACACCAACCAGGGATCCGAAGCGCGCCGGACCAATGTCAAAATCGCGCATCAGCGCCGCGCCCAGCGGCATCAGCACCATATAATCAAGTAAAAGCGTGAATTGAAGTACCGCAAACAACAGCACTAAGCGACGCCCCGCAACGCTAGCCGACGCTTCGGCGGACGAGCCGACCGAGGCCATGCTCACAGGCAAAGGCAGTGCTTGAGGCAACGGCAAATCGGCTTGTCTTACCGGGACGACGACAGGTGTACCGTCGGGTGCGGTCAGGATATAGCTATCGATACCGTAAAGCTGCCGCAATAAAACCGGATTCAATACATCCACCGGGGAACCGCAGGCCGCTAGTCGGCCGTTATCCAGGGCCACCAACCAATCCGCATGGCGCGCGGCAACCAGGTCGTGCATCACCACGATCACGGTGCGACCGGCATCCGCCAACGCCCGCAACAAGGCGATCAATTCCAGCTGGTGCCCGGGATCAAGCATGCTGCCGGGTTCGTCCAGCAGCAGGACCGGCGTGGACTGGGTCAGCATCATCGCTATCCACGCGCGTTGCCGCTGCCCGCCGGAAAGTTTGTCCAACGGCTGTCCAGCCAATTCCGTCAGATCGGTAAGACGCAAGGCTTCGCATCGGGCGGCCTCGTCTTCTGCTGACCAGCTCGCCATCCAATGCCGATGAGGATGGCGTGCCAGCGCTAGCAAATCGTTTACCCTCAGTCCGACCGGCGCTTGCGGAAACTGCGGTAAAAAACCCACGCTACGTGCCAAGTCGGCGGTCGAGAATAGTCGCAAATCGTCTTCGCCCAGCTGGATACATCCTGAATCGGCTTGATGCAGACGAGCCAGGCAACGCAGCAAGGTGCTCTTGCCGCAGCCGTTGGCGCCGACAATGGCGGTCACCCGTCCGGCCGGAATTTGCAGGCTGAGGTCGCGCAATACGGGTTCCGCACCATAGCCGGCGATTACTTGGTCAACCCGAAACTCCAACATTACCCGGCTCCGCAAGCTTTCGGCCGCACCAACAGCCACAATAAAAAAGGACCACCCAAAAAACCGGATACTACGCCGACGGGCACTTCGACCGGTGCGGCCGCTATGCGCCCGAGCAAGTCTGCACCCGTGACCAGTACCGCACCGATACTGGCGGAACACCATACCGGTATGCCGCCGTCCGGCGACAATCGCTGTGCCAGCATCGGCGCGGCGAGCGCGACGAAGCCAATAGGGCCGCCGACGCCCACCGTGACGCCCGCCAGCGCGGCGGCCAGCATCAGCACGGTAAAGCGCAGCTGACCTAAATTGACCCCCAAACCGCGAATACTGTCGTCGTGCAGACATAACAGTGCCAAAGCGCGGGAGATGACCCAACAGGCTGTCAGCAAGATGCCGAGCAGCGCCGCAGCCACCGTGACCACAGGCCAGGCGCGTCCAGCTAAACTTCCGACACTAAACGCATACAGACCGGTGGCATGGAAGATGGGCAATGTCGCCAAGGCAATGTCAAAGCCGGCGCGCAGTAAACTGGCAATGCCCAGCCCGACCACGAGCACCCGGTAACCGCGCGTACCCACACCGCCGGCGGCCAGCAAGGTGAATACAGCGGTGATCAGCGCACCCGCCACCGCACACCACCACGGGCCCAACAAACCGGTCGGATTTAGCATCAAACTCAGGGCCAACGCCAGTAACGCACCGTCGTTGATTCCCAAAACATCGGGGCTGGCCAAGCGATTACGCGTCAAGTTTTGCAATAAGGCGCCGGCGGCGCCGAGCCCGATGCCAACCACGAGTGCCGCACATAAGCGCGGCAAGCGAAATTGCGTGACCAGCGTGGACAGCCAGTCGGCCCCTGGGCCAAACAAGCCGGCATACACTTGCGATGCCGACAAGCGTGGCGTGCCGGCAACCAGCGCGGCATAGGCCAACATCAGCAATAATGGTATCGGCGCTAGGCGGCGAACAGCCTTGGTCATCGCTCAGTTCCGGCCGGCATTAAAGCCAGTGTGGCGTCGCGATTTACCATCCAGATCAGCAAGGGCGCGCCGATGCCGGCCAATACGGCGCTAACTGGCGCTTCGAACGGGGCAAGCAACAAGCGCGAGCTTAAATCAGCCGACAGCATCAGCGCCGACCCCAGCAAAATAGAATAGGGAAGTTGGGAGGCGATCGTCACTCCGGCCAGCGTCCTGGCGCAATACGGGGCGATTAACCCCAAAAACGGAATAGGGCCAGCAAGTGCTACGCTGGTGCCGGTCAACAGTGCCACGACCACCACCGCCCCCACCCTAGCCGGAGCGGGTCTCTGACCCAACGCGCGCGCCAGATCATCGCCCAAGGCCAGCGCCGATAACGGGCGCACCAGCCCCATGGCCGCCGTCAAACCGACGCCTATCAGCACCAGGCTAGGCCAAAGTAAGCCAGCATGCGGATGGGCTAAGGAACCCAACAACCAAAATCGATAACGATCTAGATTGGCGGTGCTGACCAAGGCCAGCCACGCCGTCAGGCTATGGCAGGTGGCGGTGAGCGCCAATCCGGCCAACACCAGCCGTAAAGGCGATGACTGGCCACCGCCAGCACGCGCCAGCAGCAAGACCAAAAGACTGCCCAAGGTTGCCCCACCCAGCGCCCAGCCGATCTGCGCAGCAGGACTTTGCCCGGCAAACAAAGCGATGCCGAGTGCCACCCCAAGTGCGGCACCACTGTTGACACCCAATAACCCGGTTTCAGCGAGTGGATTGCGCGTGACGGTCTGCAACAAAACCCCGGCAGCGCCCAATGCCGCACCCAGGGCCAAGGCCTTAAGTAGGCGGGGCAGCCGCAATTCGCCCAGTACCAGATCGACATGGGCGTCGCTGGACGCCCCTAGCAGCCAATGCAGACTGTCTTGCCAGCCGACACCACCTGCGCCAAAGCTTAACGATGCGAAGGCCAACAACAGCACGAAAAGTGGCAGCAGAACAACTAAAAGGGCGGATTTAGGCGCCTTCACGATCCGCTCTCCACCGCGTCAAATGCCGATACCACATCTTCGAGGAGGGTTTTGGCAGCCAGCGGACCACCGATGACCGTCCATAAAGCCGCATCCACTTCGCGCACTCGATGCAGCCGCGCTGCCCGCAATTCCGCAAAAGCCGGTTCGTCTCGCAAGGCAGCGACGCCGCGCGGATCGGGTGCAAAATTACCGATGAACAACCAATCGCCGTCGATGTCGGCCAATACTTCCCGGCTTAACGGCGCTCCATGTCCGGCACCGGGTTGACGTTGGGCAGCAGGCCGAGTCAAACCCAAATCTGTCAGAACCCGCCCGGCAAACGCATCGCCCAGCATATACATGGGGCCGTTCGGCGTAAGCCGAACAATGCTCACCGATTCACCCCAGTGCGTTTTCAGCTGTTCTCGCAGGCGGGCAGCCAGCGTACGATACTCTTCGAGTACTTGCGAGCCGGCCTGCTGCCGACCCACCGCATCGGCAATACGCCTTACGCTGTCTTGCCAGTGTTCACCAGGATAAAAGCTGACTATGGTCGGCGCAATCGCGCGTAATTGCTCCAGGAATGCAGGATCGCTCTGACCGCCGGCCAAGATCAAATCCGGGCGCAGAGCGACGATGCGATCCAAGGATGGCTGGGCGAAATCACCTACACTGTCTATCCCATTCACCCGTTCCCCCAAATAGCGCGGCGGGTGCTGGCTGCCGCGACCGTTGCTGGCACCGACGGGCCGGAGACCAAGCGCCAGCGCGGCGTCCAAATCCAACTCGCTCAATGCCACCACGCGTTGCGCCGCTTGTGGCACGCTTACCGGTCGGCCGATGGCATCGATTAACTCACGAGCCCCCTGTTCCGGCGTTGCCGGCGGCGGGCCATCGCATGCTGCTAATAGTAATATCAGCACAATCCTTACCCTAAACATACGTCTTTTCATGTATTCCCATCCATGCAGCGGTGCCGCTCGTCGTGGTAATCCTCTTCACTCCAACCCCGACACCAATAGGGCACTGCGTAAAGAGACGCGGGGGGTAAACCTCGTTCGCGCAGCAGGTATTGGCGAATGGCGAGCACAGAGGCACTCTCGCCGGCTATCGTCGCGAATACCTGTGCCTCCGCCGGCCAACGGATTTGGCGGACGGCGCCCGTCAGTGGGCTCGAAGCGCGCGCATGCAACCACTGCAACTGCACGCCCGGCGGATGCTGCAAAACCAGTTGGTCCGCCGCGTCCGTCACTTCGATCAAGGCCACTCCGCTTGCCGTGGCCGATAGGGTTTCCAGTACCGCTGCGATAGCCGGAAGGGCGGTCAAATCGCCGGCCAGCAAATGAAAATCGGCCGCGGCACTCGACAACGGGGGACCGCCAACGCCGGCAAGACCGATAATGTCGCCGATTGCGGCACGGATGGCCCAGCGCGAACCGGGACCGTCGTCGCCGTGCAGCACGAAATCGACATCGAGCAAATTCTCGGCAAAATCGACGCGGCGCAGGCTATAGGCACGCGCTACGGACCGGAAGCCGTCCGGCCACTGCGCGTCGCCGGTCGAGTTCGCGCCTGAAACAGGTAGCAGCAATTTGAGATGCGCGCCTGGCCCAGCATGCGCGATGTTTTGCAAGGCCTCGCCGTGAAAACGGATACGGCGTAAACGCGGGCCCAAACTGAGTGTTTGCCGTACAGTTAAGCGCTGAGGAACGCGGGTATGCGTACTAAGGGTCGTCATGCAAAAAATCGAGTGGTTAAGCTGACGTGGGATTATACGGTCGGCCATGGGGTAACTGGGGCGCGGGGCCGTGGATTGAACGGCTGGCAAAGCAGCATGCATTTTTTGCAAAGATGGCTTAGCAATGAGCGCGCAAGCTGCCGGGGGGAGTGCCAAATTGGCGACGGAAAGCCGTTGCGAAGTTGCCGGCGTTGGTGTAACCGGCCAAATGCGCCGCTTCGCTGACACTGACACCGTCGCATTCCAACGCGTGGCGCGCCTGATCCAGCAGCCTGCGACGCTGATACGCGAACACACTACTGCCGGTGTATTGGCGAAAGTAGCGCTGCAGGGTACTGGGACTCATGCCGATGCGCTCGGCCAAGGCCTGCATCGACCAGCCGTCGCCCTCTCCGCTATCGAGAAAGGCGCAAAATTCGGCCAATCGCCGCCGTTCGCGCGGCCTAAGCACGCACTCTGGCTCCCGGTGGCCGTCCGTCAGCGCCGCCAAAGACTCGGCGGCGATATCCAAGCAGCGACTTTCCAAGCATAGGCTCATCAGCGGCGTGCCGGAGGCGCACAATTCGAACACGCTAGCCGCCAAAGCCCGCAAGCGCGCAGACAATCGCCACTGTTGTGCCGCCAGATGGGTACCGCGCAATTGGTTCAGCCCCGGGTGTGGGGATAGTACGTGTTCGTGCTCGGCCAGCCAGCGGGTACCGAATGCCAAACTCACCACCTTCCGCCGCGCGCCGCGCCGCAACTGACGGGAAAAGCACTCGCGCCGACTTAAAGCGACGACCAGTCCGCGATGATCGCCACCTGCGCCCAGCAGAAAACGTTGACCGCCGTAGCTTACATCCGCCTCTCCAGCCAGCGGCAACACGATCAACAGCCCCGGCTGCAACATTCCCGTCACTTCCATATCGAGTTCGTCCCGCACATCTGACGCGTACAGCGACAAATCGGGCTGCAGCTGAAACTCCCTCAGCCGACCACTGACTATCGGGGAGCCGCTGGGAGCCAAGGGTACAGCCGCACCTCCAGGGGTGCTTAGACCCGGTCGCGACAGGGCCGAGCAGTCGATCTTGGATAAGGTGATAGTTGATAGCCGATTCATAGGATTTTGCCCGAGTGATTCATGAATGATGTTCCAAGCCGTCATCTGCGCGGCCCGCAAAGGAATCCGGTTCCCCCGCAAACGCACGTATTTGCTTTGAGTCGGATAATAGCAGCCACTAATGTTAATGTAAATCATTCCTATTTGAAGACTAATCATGAAAACCAGCTTCCCTGTCGGTTCGAAACTTACCCTCCCCTTAACTTTCTTTTTACTCGCGGCAACCGAACACTCGGTGGCTGGCTCAAATGAAGCGGATACGGATAAGACTGTCGTCATGGACACGATTAACGTGACCGGTAAAGCGGTCAAAACTGACACAGACACCGAAACGGTGGAAGACACACTCTCGACGTCGATCAAGGACGTATTCGAAAAAAATATCTCGGTCGGCGTCGGCGGCCCTACCGCGACTTCTCAAAAGGTGTTTGTCAACGGCATCGAGGAAACCAATCTCAACGTACAGATCGACGGTGCCCGGCAGGTAAACAATATATGGCATCACAACGCCAACCTGCTGATCGACCCCGGCGTGCTAAAAGCGGTCAGCGTGGATGCCGGCGTCGCAGCGGCGGACGCCGGCCCCGGCGCGCTAGGTGGCTCTTTGCGCTACGAAACCAAAGACGTCGATGACTTGTTGCAGCCCGGACGGGATTACGGTGCATTTTTAAGCGGCGGCTTCGCCAGCAACCTAGACACGTTTACCAAATCCGGCGCCGCCTACGGGCGGTATCGCGATGTCGAAGCCATGGGCTATGCCTCGCACGCCGAAGGCGGCAACTACGATGCCGGCAATGGTGATCCAGTCCTGGGCACCGGCACCAACCTGTTGAGCGCTTTAGGAAAACTAGCCTACACCACGGAGGGCGGACACCGTTTCGAGGCCTCGGCTCAGCATCTTTCGGACGACGAAATTCGACCGTTCCGCGCCAATTTCGCCGCAGTGCGTGGTCAGACCTTATTGTCGGAAAATATCTTCAACCGCAATACCGCCAACTTCAAGTACAGCACTCGGCAGCCGAGCAAGTTTTACGATCCGGAGGTCCGCTTTTACTATAACGATACGTCGCTTTCCCGACCGAATCCGAACGGCGGATTTCGTCCCGGCTATTTCGATTCCACCATCGAAAGCGTCGGGGCGACGGCGTTGAACCGCCTCAAAACGCCGTTGGGCGAACTCAGCGCCGGCATGGATTTTTACCAGGACCGAGCTCGAACCGATAACTTTCACGATGCTTCGATGACCGAAACAGCCCGAAATTTAGGCGGATTCGCGCAATTACGCAGTGAGCCCGCCGACTGGCTTAAATTTTCCGGCGGCGTCCGTCTTGATTCTCAAGAGTTCGAATCGGTAGACCGGAAACTGTTCGACAATACCGGCGCCAGCCCCAACGTTTCGCTCAGCATCACGCCCTTGACGGACTTGACGCTGAACGGCAGTTATTCCTATGTCTTCGGCGGCATCCAGCTGGCCGAAGCAGCACTCTTCCACACCATGCCGTATTCGGCTTATTCCGCCGATCTTGCAGCGCAACGCTCCACCAACGCCAAGGCCGGGCTCAGTTACCGCTTGGCAAGCGTCAAGTTTGAGGGCGAAGTGTTTTCGACCCGAATCCAAAATACGCCGGCATATCAAGAGGGCGAAGACAGTTTCGTCCGGGTTAACGGCCCGGCAGTCAAAACCGAAGGCTTGAATCTAGGCGTAGGCTATCAACGCGCAAATGCCGATTTCGGCGCGCATTACACCAATACCGAAGTCAGCTACGATCATTCTCAACTCGGCACACTGGCGTTCTACTTAGGCTCGCCCGTCGGCGAAATCATCAAGCTGCACGCCGCCTATGCGTGGCCGGAACTAGGTATAAAAACCGGGGTAAGTTCGGAAATCGCCCTGAAGTACCGCTTCGCACAGGATTCGGGCAATCGCGATCTCAACGGCTATCACACCTACAACGTCTTCGCCCAATGGCAGCCGAATTTTTACCGCGGCCTGACGCTGCGCGCCGAAGTCAACAATCTCACCGATGAAGACTATACCGATCGCTACACCGCCGGTACTGCAGTCGGATTCATTACGCCGCTGCAAAATCCCGGCCGTAGCGTACTAGTTTCAACCAGACTGGAGTTCTGAACCCCTATGTATACCGACACGAGTCAGTTATTTTCCGTAAACGCCACCACCGAGCGGATGGGCGACGAGCAGCCCACGGCAATTGAGCTGCTGCATCGCTATGGCGCCGGCTCCAGTTTTTTCTTGGGCTCTCCCGAGCGTACCCTACTTGGTAGCGGCATCCGGGCTCGGTTAACCCGCCATCCCGGAGAGCCGACGGCCGCCGCTCTGCAACGCTTGTTCGCCGATGTCAGGCAAAACGAGCATAGCCCGGCTATTGCAGTGGGTGCCCTGCCGTTTGCTCCAGAAGCCGATCCGGTATTGTTTATTCCCCAGCAAATGGCAACGGCGGACCGCCTCACGCGCCACGCAATAGCCAGGACGAAAGCGACCATACGCAGTTCTGTAACTCAAGAGCGGCCAACACCGGCGGTCTACGCCCAACAGGTGCAACAAGCGTTGGACTTGATACGGCAATCGGCCTTAAAAAAAATCGTGCTGTCCCGAATGCTGGAAGTGGTGGGTGAGAGCGATGTCGATCAGGCCGGCGTGTTACGCAATCTGGCGGCGCGCAATGCAGCCGGTTACACCTTTGCCGTCGATTTGCCCACTGTATCGGGAGGTGTCCGCCGCTTGATAGGTGCCAGTCCTGAGTTATTGTTGCGGCGCAAAGGCACACAGGTATTGGCCAATCCAATTGCCGGTACCGAACCGCGCAGCAGCGACCCTGGCGAGGATCTGGCGCGGTCCCGCCGGTTGTTGCACTCCGCCAAGGACCGCCACGAACACGCGCTAGTGGTGACTGCCGTAGCGGAAACCTTGCGGCCCTATTGCCACAACCTAGAGGTGCCGCCGGTTCCGGAGTTGATTGCGACGCCTCGCGTCTGGCATCTTTCCACTCGGATCCGCGGAGAATTAAACCACTATGCCCCCAGCTCCTTTGACTTGGCCCTAGCCTTGCACCCGACACCGGCCGTATGCGGCGAACCACGCGATCTGGCTCGCCATGCCATTGAGCAATTGGAAGACTTTGATCGCGGCCTATTCACCGGCCTGGTGGGCTGGTGCGACGCCAACGGCGACGGTGAATGGGCCGTCACGATACGTTGCGCGGAAATCGAAGCCAATCGCGCCAAGCTATTCGCCGGCGCCGGCATCGTCGCGGATTCCGAACCGTGGCGGGAAGTAGCCGAAACCTCGGCCAAATTTCGCACCTTGCTGGACGCTCTGCAGGGGGACGGCGTATGACGGCATCCGATTTCACGCCGTGGCCGGACGAGCTGGTCAAGTCCTATCGCGAACAGGGTTGGTGGCAAAACCAAACCTTGGGCGCTTTGTTACGCGAATCGGCGCAGCGCTACGGTGAACGTATTGCGTTGGTCTGCGGCACGCGGCGCTGGTCGTACCGCGAGCTCGACGAACGGGCCGATCAGCTAGCGACCGGGTTTGCGCAATTGGGTTTGCGCACCGGCGAACGCTTAGTGGTGCAATTGCCGAACATCGCCGAGTTTTTTGCGGTGTGTTTTGGCTGTTATCGCCTCGGTCTGATTCCGGTGCTGGCGCTGCCGGGGCATCGTCGCGCCGAAATCGCCGCGTTCTGCCAGCTGGCCGAAGCCGCCGCCTACGTGATACCGGATCGCCACGACGGATACGATTACCGCTTGCTGGCCCGAGAAACGCGGGCATTGGCGCCGTGTTTGCGCCACGTGATCGTGGTCGGCGCGGCGGAAGAATTCGTGCCTTTGCAAAGCCTTTATGCGAAACCTCTGGCGCTGCCGGACCAGGATCCAGCAGCGGTAGCGCTGTTACAACTTTCCGGCGGCAGTACCGGAACGCCCAAGCTGATTCCGCGCACGCACGACGATTATCTTTACAGTGTCAGGACCAGTGTGAATATTTGCGGTTTCGACGCCGCTACCGTGTATCTGGCGGCTTTGCCTGTCGCACACAACTTTCCGTTAAGTTCGCCCGGCACGCTGGGCACCTTATATTCCGGTGGCCGCATCGTATTGTTGACTCGACCAGAGCCGGACGCAGCTTTTATGCTAATCGCCGCCGAAGCGGTCAGCCATTTAGCATTGGTGCCATCGCTGCTTTTGGCGTGGCTGGAGCGCGCTACAAGTCTGCGTCCGCCGCTTGGCAGTCTGCGTCTGGTCCAGGTGGGCGGCGCCAGTCTGGCAGCGGAAGTCGCCGCCCGCATTGGACCGGTGTTCGGTTGCGCACTGCAGCAGGTATTTGGCATGGCCGAGGGTTTGGTCACTTACACTCGGCTGGACGACGATCCCGATGCCGTTCTGGAAACCCAGGGCCGGCCTATGTCGCCCGGCGACGAGATCCGCATAGTCGACGACGAGGACCGAGTTCTAGCCGACGGCGAGACCGGCCATCTGCTGACCCGCGGTCCCTATACCATTCGAGGCTATTGGCGCGCCGACGAGCATAACCGCAAGGCATTTACCGTGGACGGCTTTTATCGTACCGGCGATTTGGTCAGGCGTCGCGCCGATGGCAGTTTACAGGTGATGGGCCGAACCAAAGATCAAATCAACCGCGCGGGCGAAAAGATTGCCGCCGCAGAAGTGGAGCAGCATTTGCTCAGCCATCCGCGCGTACGCAACGCGGCGCTGGTGGCTATACCGGACGAACGCCTGGGCGAACGCAGTTGCGCCTTCGTCGAATTGGCCGAGCCGGACTCGGACGAAGCGCCGGCGCGAATCGCGCTAGGGCTGAAATTGCACTTGCGCGATCACTGCGGACTGGCTGCGCATAAAATTCCCGACCGAATCGAATTCATCGACCGCTTACCGCTTACCGCGCCAGGCAAAATTGCGAAACCGCAGCTGCGGGCGCTGGCGCTTAACCTGACACGAACACCGACATGAGCATACCCCGCATCCCGCAATACGACCTTCCCGAACAACTACCCACCGGAACAGCGAACTGGCGCTTGGACCCGCGCCGTGCCGTATTACTCGTGCACGACATGCAACAGTATTTTCTGGATTTTTTCGAACCATCCCAGCCGCCGATCCCAGCGCTGCTGCGCAACTGCACCGAACTGATCGCCGCCTGCCGCTCTGCCGGCATGCCGGTTATGTACACGGCGCAACGCGGCGGACAGGCGCCGACCGAGCGCGGGCTGCTCAACGATTTTTGGGGGCCTGGCTTAGCGAACGATCCGGCGCAGGAACGTATTGTCGATGCTGTCGCACCCAATCCGGAAGACAGCGTGTTCCCGAAAGCGCGCTACAGCGCTTTCAAGCGCAGCGACCTGGAGGCGCACCTGCGCGCGCTGGGGCGCGATCAGCTGGTGATTTGCGGCGTCTATGCCCATATTGGCTGTCTGATGACGGCGGCGGAAGCCTTCATGCTGGACATCCAAGCCTTTTTGGTTGGCGATGCGCTGGCCGATTTTTCACGCGAGGAGCACGAACAAGCCTTGCGCTATGCCGCTGGACGCTGTGCATGCGTTCTCAGCAGTCGCGATGCAATGGCCGCTTTGGAATCGCTTAGTCCCAGCCTGGACGCATTACGTCGCGAAATTGCGGAAGCGATGGCAATCAACCCGGCTCTATTGGGCGATGACGACGATCTATTGCTGATGGGCTTGGATTCGCTGGCGCTGATGACATTGATGCAGCGTTGGCGCCAACGCGGATTCGCTGCCGAGTTCGCAGAGTTGGCGCCGTTGCCGACACTGAGAGCCTGGCACGCTTTGTGGCAGGACTCCGCATCCGCGAAGGCAGACAGACGATGATACGCGATCAGCCCGGCCTGCCCTTAACCCAAGCACAGACAGGTGTCCTGCTTGGCCAACAACTCGCCGGCGAAGCCAGCGTCTTTTATGCCGCCGAATACACCGAACTAGACGGCCCACTCGATTACGAATTGTTTACACAGGCCCTGCAGGCTACGTTGCGCGAAGCTGACGCGCTACAGGTCCGCATCGTCGAGATGGACGGGGCCTATCGGCAGCAGCGCATCGAGCATCGCCCGCCGACTTTGGCGGCAGCGCCCGCCGAACAGCTTAGCCAGACGGCATTCATGGCCGAACTGTTCCGGCAACTACAACAAGCGTTCAATCCCGCCGCCGGCTATCTTTATGAGCATAAGCTCTATCGCCGAGGGGCTGAGCGCCACGTCTGGCTACATCGCGCGCACCACCTGCTGCTGGACGGCTACGGCTTCCAGCTCATTGCACGGCGAGTTGCCGTTTACTACGAGGCGCTGCTATCCGGCAAGCCTTTGGCAGCGGCAGCTTTTGGCACCCTGGACGCCATTTTGGAAGTCGATCAGGCCTATCAGAATTCGTTTGATCGTGAGGATGACCGCCGTTATTGGCTCGCCGAACTAGCCGGGTTGCAACCCAAGTCCCTGTCACCCCATCCCACGCCCGGAATCGGCCGCGGCCGCCGATTCAGCGGGGCCTTGCCGGATGCGGTGTGCCTGAGCCTTAAGCGCCGTGCACTGGAGCTGGAATTGAGTTGGCCGGAGTTATTGATTGCCGCTTTTGCCGGCTATTTGGCGCGATACGGTTACGGTCGCGACACGGTACTCGGCCTGACTACGATGCTGCGCGCGTCGGGGGCGGTTGCCCGCACTCCGTGCAGCGCCATGAACGTCATGCCCTTGCCGTTCCGGCAGGTCGAGGAACTGGATCTAGCCAATGCGGCTCGCCGCCTGCGCCGGGATTTAGCCCGACATAGACCACATCAACGTTACCGTTTCGAGCATTTGGAATTCGATCTGAAAGATGCCGGTTATCCGCGCGGCCTGCTCGGCACCGAGATCAATGTCATGCCGTTCGAGCCACCGTCCCGTTTCGGACCCTGCCGAGCCCTCACTCATACCTTGGCGGCAGGGCCGGTGGAAGATCTGGCTGCGGTGTTCATGGCCCGAGGCGATGCTATTGTCCTTGATCTGGATGGGCGCGAGGAAAATTACGACGAGTCAACGTTACGCAGACATTGGCTCGGCATAACCGACTTTCTGGCGCAAGCGTTGGAGTCCTGCCAGTCGCCAGATCCGAGCACATAACCCAAAAAATCAGTCATCTTTGGGGTTATGCTTCGGCCTCCCCCAATGAACTAGGTCTTAACTATTCGATTGCCTGGCTGCAAGCCCTCTGCGCATGAGTGCCAGCCATGAAAGACAGCGGGATATTCTCCCAGACGTTAAAATAACCATTGCAGCAATAGCTTAACCGCACCGTTACAACCAAGCTCCAGATCGCATCGACTCCAGAACGCATATCGTAAAACAGGGTTTTGACTGTGCCGGTTTCGAACACCGCAGCGGCGTGTTCTACCAAATCCCGCTCGAAACAACCGCCGCCCAGCAAACCGATTAATTCGCCGGTTGTGGTGATCAGCATCCGCGCATTCGCCGGTTGTGGTGATCAGCATCCGCGCACCGGCTTTTTTTGGTAGGTCGAGCCGAAGGTTTCGATGATGGTCGCCAGCACCCAGTCTTCTCCGTCGCCTTGCAATTGCCGGTAAGTTTCTAGCAGATGATTGATGTTATGGGCCATGATTTACTCGCTTGTGGGTGTCTCGGCGATTGTACTAACCATATCAACTCCAGCTCAAATCGGTACGCAATAACGGCAATTGCCGGGCCCGCACACCGGTAGCGGCGAATATTGCATTGCACACCGCCGGCGCCAAGGGCGGCAGCGCCGGCTCACCCAGACCGGTGACCGGATAGTCGGTTTTCAGAAAATGCACGTCCACCCGGGTAGGCGCATCGGCGATACGGATCATCGGATAATCCCCAAAATTGCTTTGCACGATCCGGCCTTTTTCGATATTCAATTCCTGAAACATCAACGCGCCCAAACCATCGATGACCGAGCCCTGCACTTGATTTTCCGCGCCGCTGAGATTGACGATTTGCGCGCCAATGTCGGTAGCCACCACTACTCTATCGACCTTGAGCTTGCCCTCCTTGGACACAGTCACTTCAGCGACCTGGGCAATGTACCCCAGATGGCTGAAATGAAAAGCGATGCCCTGCCCTTGGCCGCGCGGGAAAGTTTTCTTGCCCCAGTCGGCTTTTTCCGCGACGTGCAGCAATACATGCTTCATCCGGTTCACATCGTAAGGAATGCCTTGCTGGCCGGTGCCGGGAATAAAACCCTTGTCGCCCAAGATCTCCAAACGAAACGCCAGCGGGTCGCGGCCGGCGGCATGCGCCAGTTCGTCGATGAAGCTATGAAACACCCAGGCCAACACATTACTGCGCGGCGCCCGCCACGGCCCCATTGGGATGTTGCACTCCAGCGGCGTTTGCTCCAGCAAGCAGTTTTCCACCCAGCGGCCGGGAAATTCGTCGCCGGACAAATTGGCGCCGCTGCCCAGTTCCAGGATTTCCTTGCCGTCCTTGACGACTTTATGGGCAAAGGTGACAAAATGGTTATGCTAGGCAATCAACTTGCCTTGCTCGTCCAGGCCGCCTTTTAAAAAGTGAAAGCCGCCGGCCCGGAATTGGTCGTGTTGCAAATCGTCTTCGCGGGTCCAGGTCAATTTCACCGGTACGCCGATTTGCTTGGCAATCGCCGCGGACTCGGCGATGTAATCCGGGATTAGACGCCTACCAAAACCGCCGCCGCTGCGGGTGATATGCAGCGTAATTTTCTCTTTAGGAATGCCTAAGGTGTCGGTGACGATCTTCTGCCCGGCTTCCGGGTTTTGCGTCGGCGCCCAAATCTCGATGCCGCCGTCTTTAAACCAGGCCGTGCAATTTTGCGGCTCGATACTGGCGTGGGAGATAAACGGATAGCTATAGGCCGCTTCCACGGTTTTGTCCGCATCTTCCAATGCTTGCTTGGCGTTGCCATCGTTACGCAACACCTCGCTGCCGGCCTGTTCGGATAATTCCTTGGCCTTGGCGCTAAAACCGGCCCAGCTTTGCGCGGCCGCCGGACCTTCGTCCCAAACCACCTCCAGCTGCTTGCGGGCCGTGAACGCCGCCCAGGTGGAATCGGCGACTATCGCCACGCCCGGCAACAAGCCTTTCAAGCTGGTGCCGCCCTCGACGATAAACACGTGTTTTACACCGGGCAGCGTCTTAATTTTATCCAGATTAGCGCTGACGACTTTGCCGCCGAAGGCAGGACATTTTTGATAAGTGGCATACAACATACTGGGCAATTGCACGTCAATGCCGAACAAAGGCTTGCCGGTGACGACACCGGGATTATCGACCCCGCCAATCCGCGTACCCAGTAATTTATAGTCTTTGGGTTCTTTGAGCTTCACCGATTCAGGTGCCGGCACCGGTATCGTCACCGCCTTTTCCACCAATTGCCCATAATTCAGCTGCTTACCACTAGGTGGATGGTGCACGACACTGTCTTTTGCAATTAGTTCGGCGGCAGGCACCCGCAGGATTTCCGCCGCCGCCAGGATCAGCATGGTTCTGGCCGTGGCGCCGAGCTTATGGAACTCCTGGTAATTGGTCGGTGTAGAACGTGAGCCACCGGCACTTTGGCTACCGTAAATCGGGTCCAGGTCGCCTTGCACGATTTGCACGTCCAGCCAGTTAACCTCCAACTCCTCGGCGATCACCATCGGTAGCGAGGTTTTGATGCCTTGGCCTATCTCCGGCTGTTTGCTGATCAAGGTCACCTTGCCGGTCGGTGCGATGTGGATAAAGGCATTGGGTTTAAACAGATTGCTTTCCGATATAGCAGACGGTTTAGCGACACGCTTGGCGGCGCTATCGGCCACATTCAGATAAAAACCCAGCACCAAGCCGCCGCCGGCCAGCGTGGACTTGCGCAAAAAATCGCGGCGGCTGGCATTTTCCAACGGGTATTCGTTCATATCGACTCCTTGACAGCCAGTTCAGCAGCGCGGTGTATGCCCGCGCGTATCCTTAAATAAGTCCCGCATCGGCACAGATTACCGGCCAATTCGGCATCGATCTCGGCGTCGGTCGGGCGGGGATTTTTTTTCAACAGCGCAGCGGCGGTCATAATCTGCCCGGCCTGGCAATAACCGCATTGCGGCACATCCAACGCCTGCCAAACTTTCTGCAGGGGGTGCTCGCCAGTTGGATGCAAACCTTCTATGGTGGTGACTCGGCTTTGGCCGACTTTGGCAATCGGCGTCAGACAAGCTCGGGTCGGCTGACCGTCGATATGCACGGTACAGGCGCCGCACTGCCCAATCCCGCAGCCGAATTTAGTACCGACCAGATTGAGATGATCGCGCAGCACCCACAACAAGGGCGTGTCGGGATTAACATCCACGGTTTTTTGCGTACCGTTGACGTTGACTGTGTATTTGCTCATAAGAATTGATGATTGGATGGTTGTAATTATCTGGCGCGCATTCGCAGCAACCCACAGTTAAGCAAAATTCGCACCTATATAGGATTGGCATACACCTTACACACAAAGGCCATGTAAACAATTGAATACCAAGCCATTTATTAGCAAACTCGAGTCTTGAGAAGAACACAATTCGCTTATTACAATCGGGCTTACCCCCTCACCAGTCAGAAAATAGCTGATATATCAACACCAAGTCAGCAGCTTTTGCTGACAGGCAAACACATAAGCCATCTATAAATCATCATTTTTTCTTTGCAAACAACAAGTTGAAAACTGGCATATAAATTGAGTAAGTAATTAGGCGATACAGCAGATATTGGATTATCTCGTATTGTTAAAACCGCTAAACTCCTAAGTTTATTCAGACTTAAAATCCTCAATAAACCATTAAATATTATTCGGTTTTAAATAGTAAATTAACTAACCATTTCCCAGTGGGATATTATGAAAACTACTGTAGCGCTATTTGCCAGTGCATTGTTAATTGCCAGCAGCGGCGTATTTGCCGAAGAACATGCTGCCGAATCGTTAAAACATGCCGAGCATGCGGTAATCCATGGCAAAGCCGGCCATGCGGATCAATTGGTGGAACATGCGGAAAAAGCGCTGGCTCACGTCGATAAAGCGGAAAGCGCCGCCACCGAGGAAGCCAAAGCACACATCAGCGCAGGTAAAAAATCACTGGAAGAAACCATTGCGCATGGCAAACAAAACCATGCCGAAGTGGCCACCAAACATGCTGAAGAAGCCGTAGGTCACTTCAAGGCAGGTAATGTTTAAACTACCGTAACGCAATATAAAACGGACAAAACGCAGCTAATCGGTTATTCCGGATAAATCCCGGAATAACCGATTATTGATATTCAATATTTCAAAAATATTACTTACATTTCTTTGTAAAAAAGGACTATTTAAAATGGCAAGAATTACCAATTTTCTGGTTGGCGATTCCTTGAACGGCGAAGGCAATGAAGCCGTCGCCAGTTTTCCAAATGCTCAGGAAGTGATTGCCGCAAAGAAGGACGCCAAACATCCTTTCGCAGCCAATAATGTATAAGGCGGGTAATGACGGCGATCAGCGGTTTTCTGAGGTTAGCAATACCCAGGCTCCGGTTATCCCTAGCCAAGTCGCCAGCGAACGTTACATGCCTGTAATTCAACCAAGCTAGGGTGCAAGCGTACTGAATGTCTATCGCGTAATCCTCGGCATCACCCTGGTTTTAGGGATGCCGTGCACCCAAGCAAACCCCGGACCGGAGGCCGCTACGGAACAGGTAAGCGTCAGCCTGATTGCCTCGCATGCTGCCGTGCATCCTGGCGATGAGATCTTGATTGGCGTGCACCAGCAGATTAATCCGCATTAGCACACTTACTGGAAAAATCCTGGCGACTCGGGCCTGCCAACCAAAATTCAATACGATCTACCAGCCGGCTGGTCGGTGGGAGAGATCCAATGGCCTGCGCCCAGCAAAATTGTGCTGGGGCCGGTCGTCAATTACGGCTATCACGATGCGGTCACCCTACTCTCGCCGCTGCGGGTAGCCGAGGTGCCGATGGACGATCCGCTACGGGTGGTGCAGACCGATAAATTTGTGCTGCCGAATCACGGTTTCATGGCGCAAAAACCATTCTGGTGTTTTATCGAAGGCGCTTTGAGTCTTGCCGTTAGCCATGATGCGGAGTTGGCGCGAAACTGACTGGCGTGAAGGGAGTCAGCCGCAAATATCTCGTCAAGGATATACACGCGGCCAAACACATATCGCCACGAGATCGAAAGCAAGAAGCCAATTGGGCTCTAGCAGACCAAAGATATTTCAACCAAGACCTTCCGCGATTTGCCCTGCCCGTCGATACCAGTCGTTATTAGCCAATTGCGCCATCTCTGCTTGATCAGGCAATACGGCTTTGTTTAGAAACTGTGCCGTAAATGGATGGTAGTTGCCGACACATATATCAAAAGCCAGTCGCGCCGAATTGCTTTGGTAATGGCCGCGATGCAACATTTGCGCATCGAACAATAACGCATCGCCCGGCTGCAAATCGATCAGCACGCTTCCTGGCAAATCTTCGTGTTTTCCATGACCATTCAATTCAAAGCGCACTTCGCGTTCCAGATGATTGTCCCAGCGGCGATGGCTGCCGGGTACTACGGCCATGCCGCACTCGGGTAACAGCGGCACCCGCAGATGCAGTGCCAACAATTTGCCTTGCTCGCTTTGCTGCGCCTCGTCCGTGACCGTGCTGTATTGCAGATCCCGGTGCCAGTAAGGCAATTGCTCGCGGTCCAGCGGATTGAAAAACAATTGGCTATTATGAAAATACAGTTTGTCGCCGAATAAACCCGTCAGCCAACCGGTTATCGCTGGCTGGGTGATCCAAGCAAATAAAGCCAGACGTTCCGCGGCCTGTTCCTTGAAGTACCGGCTATCGGTCAGGCTGTGCATGTTCAACAGGCGATTGTCGCGGATTAACGCGCCATTTTCCGCCGCCCATTGCCGATGTATTCGTTCGACCATGGACCGTAATTCCGCCATTGCTTCCCGGCAAAATAACTGCCTGGCGATTACATAGCCTTGAGTTTGGTAGGTATCGAGATCGGGTAAATTGTTGGTCATGCGCGGCAATAGCCCTGGTCAAAGCCTACAGTATGAGGCTTAGGCCGGCTATGTGCCAACGCCCCTACTATTTTGGTCTGGCATCTCCGGGATACCAAAATTGGCTGTGACATTGCTCGCAGGCTTGAAATATACCCAGCGGCACCGCCGAAGTCTTTGGCGGCAACCCGCCGGGCTACAGGGACATCCACAAAGTGCTCGGCGGTAAGGCCCAAGCCTCGGTTCACACCGCTGCGTGCCTCGTCGGCACCTCCGCGGGATTGGGATGCACCGACGCACCACTCGGCGGCAACCACGAGGGGGTTTTGCGTGCCGACCGGACACTTGGTAACCGGCCCGCATGAATTCGACGGGAAACTATACGATTGGCGTGCGAAAGGATTAGCCCGGCAATCCGGATGGTTTGACTGGCAAGGATATTTCCGAGTTGGCGCGCTGGGTTCTTAGGATCTGAATGCGCGGCATGTCCGCAACTGAGCTGGCGACATCGACTAGACAGTTCAGGTACAAATCGGGCATCGATTCCGATACGATTCAACCAGTAAAAAGTGTCGGTCTTTGAGAGTAGCGAATTGTCACAACCGACCCGTTGCGGACAGCTCCCGATTTCTGGTGAACGACTAATTTAGCCCTTACAGTAGCCTATTGATCCCGGCAGTTTGTTCACAATTTTAAGGTGGCTGTAGGGCGGATAAGCGCAGCGTCATCCGCCAAATCGGTTAAACTCTTTTCATGCCAAACTATCGACGCAATCGCATTCCCGGCGGCACCTATTTTTTCACCGTTAACCTACTCGAACGCAAATCGACGCTGTTGATCGAGCATATTGCCGCGTTGCGGGAAGCTGTGCGAACGGTTCGGGAGAAGCAGCCATTTTATGTGCCCTATGGGTATCGATGCCTGGGTAGTTTTGCCTGATCATATGCATGCGATTTGGACACTACCGGCCGGTGACGATCTGTATTCCAACCGATGGCGGGCGATAAAAAAACCTTTTCGAAAGCAATCCCTAAAACCGAATATCGTTCAGCAACCAGAATAAAGCGCCATGAGCGTGGCATACGGCAACGTCGTTTTTGGGAGCAACCATTATCAATGATGCCGACTATGCAGCACATATGGATAATATTCATCATAATCCGGTCAAGCATGGTTGGGCGACAGCGGTTAAAGTTTGGCCGTATTCAAGTTTTCACCGCTTGGTCAAGATGGATGTTTATCTTTTAAATTGGGTAGGCTTAAATTTGGCATCATTCGAAGTCGGCGAACCGGATAATTGACGCATTATCGGCGGATGACGCTTTGCTTATCCGCCCTACGGCCCTTGTTCGATGTAATTTACGGTTGCAGGTAAATATATGAAATTTATTATTTGGCTAATAACGGTCTTACTTGCCCCTGTAGGCTGGACGGCGATTAATAATACCTCATTAAGAGGGGTTGCCTGGATTGCGTTATTTATGCCTTTATTGTTAGGAGTATTTCTCTTAAACAATCAAGAAGAAAAGTCAAAAAAATTCCTCTGGGCGTTTGTATTTTTATTAGGCTTAGAAGCTTCTTTTCTACTTGTATATAGTTATATATTTGCTGGCATTTC
This sequence comes from Methylomonas fluvii, assembly GCF_014850975.1. Classification (GTDB taxonomy): domain Bacteria; phylum Pseudomonadota; class Gammaproteobacteria; order Methylococcales; family Methylomonadaceae; genus Methylomonas; species Methylomonas fluvii. Next base: position 712,442 of record NZ_JACXST010000003.1, read on the forward strand.
ATTGTTTTTTGTTGTTGTTAAAATATTAATCAATGACATTGATAACAAATCGATCAACAAATCAAGCGTCCCTCCTGTAAATGCATTGTTAATTTCAATACTTGCATTTTTTACTTTATGGGGAATGGGAAACTACATGGGGATTTGTTTTAAAGAGCTTCGTTATATTTCGGATGAACAAAAAATCAGAATCGCGGTCGCGGATTTTCTTAAAAACAGAAAAAATAATTTGACAAATCATGATGCTAAATCTGGCGAATTTTATAAGGATGTTGATGATTTTCTTAGAATCAATAAGAATTGTTGCAGCGTTTCTGGGTCAGCTTTTTTTGGGGATGAATGGCTTGAATGGGCGAATCGGCTATGCGGAAATTTATCAGACTATGTTTATGTCTCTGAGCCTAATATGTACAAAGATAAACCTATGATTCCAGACAATAGTATTTATATTATTGCAGTTACAAATTGCGGAAATACCCGAAAACCTTCTAGCTGAAGGATGTTCGTTGAATAGATTTTTTAATTTTAAATGGAAATAAAATATGAGCATTTTTACAACTGCAGAAAAGCAAGTAACCTCGATGGAATCGACGATTCGAAGAGTTATAACTAAATCTGGAGTACAGCCGGACTTGAAGAAAGGTGGCGCCCTCTGCTGAAATGAGATTGTCGAGATCGAATACCAGCAAAATGAGAGACGCCATGAGTAAAGATAATGCAAAAGAGTGGGATAGCGCTAGTGCGCTCAACGACCCTTTGACAGATTTGTTGAAGATGGGCGCTAAGGCCTTGATCCAACAGGCCGTTAAGGCGGAGTTACAAGCGTTTCTGGGCGAATATGCCAAGGTGACCGATTTACGGGGCCGACAAACGGTGGTGCGTAATGGCTATTTGCCGGAGCGGGAAATCGTGACGGGTGTGGGTAACGTGACGGTCAAAATCCCCAAGGTTCGAGATCGTTCTGGCGGCGGGGTCAAGTTCAACTCGTCGCTAGTGCCGCCGTATGTTCGCAAGGCCAAGCGGGTGGAAGCGGCATTGCCCTGGCTGTATTTGCGCGGTATATCGACGGGTGACATGCAGGACGCCTTGTCGGTCCTGCTGGGCACAGAGGCGAAAGGCTTGTCGCCAGCGGTGGTCAGTCGTTTGAAAGCGCAATGGGCCGAGGATTATCAAGCCTAGCATCGGCGGGATTTGTCGAATCAGCGCTATGTGTATGTGTGGGCCGACGGTATTTATTCGACCCTGCGCGGCGAAGATGACCGCTTGTGTCTGTTGGTGATCATTGGTGTCAATGAGCACGGTGAAAAGCGGCTTTTGGCGCTCTCGGATGGCTATCGAGAATCCAAGGCATCCTGGCTGAGCGTGTTGCAAGATTTGCAGACTCGCGGTTTACAGGACGCGCCGAAACTGGCCACCGGCGATGGGGCTCTGGGTTTCTGGGCGGCGGTGAATGAAACCTGGCCGCAGACACGGACGCAACGCTGCTGGGTGCATAAAACGGCGAATGTGCTGGCTGCATTACCGGATTCGATTCAGGCTAAAGCCAAGGCTGGCTTGAAAAATATCTGGCTGGCAGAAACCAAAGACCATGCCAGCAAAGCCTTTGACAGCTTCCGGCGTGACTTTGAGGCCAAATACCCCAAAGCGGTCAATATTCTGGAAAAAGACCGTGAATCGTTACTGGCGTTTTACGATTTTCCCGCTGAACACTGGGTACACATCCGCACCACCAATCCGATCGAATCGAGCTTTGCGACCATTCGCCATCGGACAACGCGGACCAAGAACTGCGTGTCACGGCATTCGCTGCTAGGCCTAGTGTTCCAGTTGGCACTGACCGCCGAAAAAAGTTGGCGCAAGATACGCGGATTTAAACAACTACCGGATGTGATCAACGGCATTCGATTTCAGGATGGCATTGCTGTCATTACTGAGTCGGATAAAGCCGCAGAAAATCAGCAGATCGCCGCCTGATTCAATTTGCCTATACACCAGATTTGACTATTTCTCCGATTCGAAGGCCAACACCCTTACAATTTGCCGAAGTTAGTCTTGTGACGGATGGCCGACACCTTCGATTTCGCTAACGCTGCATCAAGGCTACGCAAGACCTGCCCCAATCGTGCAATCTCAAACCGCCTCAGGCGGCTATCCATTCCACTGCGGTCATTGAAGCCGAAGTGCGATGGTCAGCAAACTCTACCTCGTCGTCCCTGAAAAAGCCGATATTTTCCGAACACCAGCATTCAGGCCGACAATAAAAACGGCGCGCTCAATGGCCGCGCCAAAATCCGACATGGCGGTCTCCAAAAATGAGGCAAAAAAATCCTCAACTGCCTGAGGATCATACGGATATTGTGACCAGCACCGCATAAGATGGCATGCATGGCATCGCCCAGTTCGCCTTTCAGGTAATTGCGGCCCAGCAATCCGTCGTTTTTGAGGTGCCCGATGACGGGTTCGATGGCATTGCGGCGTTTGAGGGCGCGTTTGAGTCGCCGGGTGTTTATTCCTCTCTTTTGCCGGGCTTTGTAAATGGTCACGTTCGGGACCTCGACACCACGGTATCCTAAATCCACAAAAGCTTCTTTTGCGCGTGTACCGCTTAGAATCTCCGCCTGTTCCAGACACGATTCCAGGGTGTGTCCATCGTAGGGATTACCGGAAAAGCTGCGGGCGCCGAGCACAAAATTACTTTTGTTGGTGACGGTGATGCCCACTTTGACGCCGAATTCATACTTCTTGTGGACTTTGCCTTTGGAAATGCATTCGACTTCCGTGGCGTGGAAACTGTACAGCTTGTTTTTATCCTGGGGTTGTTGGTTCAAAATCCGTTGGGTTTTCTCTAGCGTCTCTTTAAAAGCCAATTTGACTGCATCGGATTGATCCGTCAATTGGCGCTCGATATCTCGGTAAACCCGACCCACCAAAGTTTTGAGCTGTTTGAGCATTTTGCGTTTGCGCTTCATTTGCTTGGCATGACTGTACCGGTTCGCCATCATCAGCAAATAGGGGGCTTTGCGGTTGTAGTTCTGCCGTAGTGTAATCTCATGCTGCTCAGCCAGACGTACCATGTGCTGGCGACAGCGTTCATACAATTTTCCATCGGTCGGATACGTGATGGCTTTCTCTTGCACCGTGCTATCAACCGTCACCGATTCAAAATCCTGTTTCTTCACGGTCTTGCTGGCTACGCCAGCCTGGATCGTCACCGATAACATCCACTCGCAACCTTCTTCTCCGATCCGTTTTCGCCAATAGGTCAGTGACGTGGGGTGGCAAGGTATCTGGTGTTGGAAATACTCTTCGCCACAAAAATATTGCCAATAGGGATTTTCAAGCCACTGTGCCACGACCGCTTCGTCCGAGCGTGCAAACGCATGTTTGAGGTAATGAAGCCCGGCAATAAGACGCGTTGGCAACGCCGGAGCGCCTTGGTTCTCGGTAAAAAATTCACCGAACGCATCATCCAGTACTTTCCAATCGATCAAATTTGCCAGTTGGTAAAGCTCATGCTTCGGATTCAACAGGTCGGCCAGTGGTGTGTTGAATAGATCGATTTGGCCGCTACTTTCTTGGGATTTTGGCTTCATTTTCGATAAAAATTTGCAAGAAATTAATATCTATTTTACTAATTTCTTGCAATTATTGCCCGTCTTTTTCTTCAATTATTTATTGTGTTTCAATGCTTTAGCCGTGAATTTGTGGCTTTTCAGGGGCGACTAAATGGATGTTTTTGTTTAACCATACGGAAGGATTCTCGCAAAATCTCAATATGATCCGTCAGTAGTGTTTGGCCTCTATCCGCCAGATTTACCGTAAAAAAGTAAGTGCCACCTTGGACTCGATGGCGGCGGTATTCAGTCATTTATCTTTTTTTTCAGGGTACGTTTGAAGTTAGCGATGGGTTTCGCTGACGCTCTACCCATCCTACGAAGCCCATTGAGTTTAGCCCAAGCTTAGTTCAGCGAGCCATCCCGCTAAATTGTTTACCATACACCAGATCAACAATATCAGTATCTCCAGCAACACTTTTTCTCTAATCCGGCGTAATAAAACCAGGCTTTGCAAGGCTTATAAACATGGCATAAATAGTGATACGACATTATCGGCATCACGCCTGTTTAATTCTTGAGAGTGAGTGGTTTATGTTTCGCACCGAACGATTTTTGTCTGTAGTTAATCCTGGCACAGGCTTACCCGCCTGGTATTTTTTGACTCGGGAAGGCCGTAAAGGGCCTTTTTCCTCTAAAACCAATGCTCAGGTGGCGCTGAACCACTACATCGATAGCTGTGCTCGACAGGGACTTGCTAGCCGGCGCACGCGTTTGTTGGCCAATGGCTGAGCGTTTATCAGTTTTGCCCGGTTACTTGACCCGATAAAAACGCGCGGATTTTGGCGCAACTTGCCTCCCATGTGGAATGGCCAGCGTAGGCTTGCAAGGCGTTGGCGCCCAATCGATCCAGCAGCCGCCGATCATGATGCAGGGAGTGTAATAAATTGGCTAACGCGCCATGATTTTCGGGTTCGATCAAATAGCCGTTTTCCGCTTCGCGAATAATCTCCCAAGCCGCGCCCGCCGTGGTGCCGATCACCGGCAAGCCAAATTGCTGGGCTTCCACATAAACAATGCCGTAGCTTTCGTAAGCGGACGGCATGACTAATAGCTGATGTTGCCGGTATAAATCAGCCAACGCTTCACTTTGCACGGAGCCGAGAAAGGACACTTTTTGGGTCAATCCGGCATCTTGAAGCAGGGTTTTGATATACACGACATAACCCGGCTCCATATCCAGCCGCCCGGCCACGCTGAGCTGATAGTCCTGTGCGGGCAGTTGACCAAGGGCTTTGAGCAGCACATGCAAACCCTTGCGACGGATGACGTTGCCCACCAGCAATATCCTTAACGGTCCTGGCCCCAGCGCGCGGTTTAAGATACCTGCACGATCAACATTTACTTCGGCAAAGTTGTCGCCGGCCGGCACCGCAATACAGTGCGGCGGCAATTCGCCGGTAAGTAGCTGTTGGATTTGGCTTAGCGTGGTCCGGCTGTTGGCGATGATGCCGTCCAGCGATTGCAAATAGCAGCGTTCGACAATCCGGTATAACCAAGCGATGTGCCAAGGTGCTTGGTCCATGCTGGCCAGCAGATGCACCAGGGCGATTATCGGGATGTTAAGTTGTTTGCTAATCCGCCGATTCAAATAAAACACCGCCGGATGCACCATGGCGTCTTGGATCAGAATATCCGGCTTGGCGGCGGCAATTTTCTCCAGTAAATCGCCGGTAATATTTTCCGCCAACAGACGCCGATAACTGCATGGCGGCAGGCTGATGATGCTGACCTGATCGCCCCTACTTCGCAGGTAAGCCACCAACTTGCGGTTATACAAATAACCGCCGCTGACGCTATCCATATCGCCAACGGTCAACAGACCAACATGCACGGGATTTACCGGTTAGAACGCCAAACGGTAAGCCGCCCAGCAGGTGGAATTTTCCCAGAGTTTTACCCGCAATCTGCCGGTGCCGGGCGGATTAATGGCTGCGGCGATTTTTTCGCAGATGATGCGGCTGAAGTGCTCGATGCTGGGATTTAAACCGGCAAATTCCGGTTTATCGTTGAGCATTTGATCGCGGAAGCCGGCGACTACAGCATCCAAAGCCGCTTCGATGGCAACGATGTCCACCAGATAGCCGTGCCGGTCGAGTTGCTCGCCATCGATACGCACTTCGGCCACGTAATGGTGGGCATGCGGCTGGTTTTCGCTGCCCCAGTCGCCGCCGATTAAATAATGGTTGGCGATAAAGTCTCGGCTGACGGCTACGCTGTACATGTGGGCTTTCCTAAATGGATACGGGTTTTAATAAATAAAAACGGCTTGTAAGACTTGTTCCGGCGCTTGATCCAGCAGTTTATAGATGTCGGCGGCTTGATCAATCGGCACTCTGTGGCTAATCAGCGCTTGCGGCTTCACTTGCCGAATCATCTGCCAGGCTTGTTGGAAACGCCTTTCCTTATCCCAGCGCCCAGTTAATTCCGGCGCAATGCTGCTGACTTGGCTGCTGATGAATTTGATTCGATTGCGATGGGCCACCGCACCCAGTTGCACGGGTGCGGATTTGTTACCGTACCAACTGCCGATCACGATACGCCCGGAATAGCTGCATAATTCGATAGCCAGATTCAATGCCTCCGGCGAACCACTGACCTCAAAAATCAAATCGCAGCCGGAATTAGGGGTTACCGACAAATCGACCGGCAAGCGTAAAGCGTCTTTCAATTTCGCTATGTGGCTTTCTGACTTTGGATCGAAAGCGTGATGCACGCCCAGCCATTCAGCGAAATTGCGACGTTTGCCGATTTCATCCAAAGCCAGCAACTGCGCCAACGGAAAACGTGACAGCACGCTGGATAGCAGCAAGCCAACGATGCCCTGCCCTAAAACGACCACCCGTTCCCCCAACGCTGGCCCACCGTCCAGCACCAGATTGACGGCTGTTTCCATGTTGGCTAAAAATACCGCCGCCTCGGCTTCGACATCATCCGGCAACACGATCAATTGATCTGCCACCGCAATAAAATGGCTGGCGTGCGGCTGAAATGAAAACACGCGCTTATTTAGCCAGGCCGCATCGACGCCAACGCCAATTTGTTCGACGCTGCTTACGCAGGCATAACCGTACTGTAAAGGATAAGCGGTTTGCTGCTGCAACACTGTCAATGAAGCATCCAGCGCAATATCTGGTGGCAATTGTCCACGGTAAACCAGCATTTCCGTACCAGCGCTGATTGCCGAGCAAAGACTCTTCACCAGAATTTGCCCAGGCTGCAACGGCGGCAAGCGCTGCTCGCGGATTGCCACCTCTCGGGGCTTGGTAAACCAAAGTTGTTGAACGTTCACGCTAAGGCCGGCTCGAGATAATGCAGATTGCCCCACATGATCAAATCTTGTCCCAGCATCTGCGAATGTAGCGGTCGAATTTGCGGCAATTGGCTTTTGCAGCCTAAATCCAGATTGCCGACGCCCTTATAACCGCCGACCAAAGTCGGCGCGATGGTCAATACCAAGGCATCCGCGAATTGCGCCTTTAAAAAGGCGGTGATGACTTGACTGCCGCCTTCCACCATCAGCGTCCGGATGCCTTTTTCCCAAAGGCGTTGCAGTGCTACCGACAGATCAACACGCCCATATTCATCGCCGGCTAAGGTGATAATTTCGGCGTTTCCGCCGAATGTCCCGTCGGGTTTCAAACAGGTTAACAGCCAGCACTCTTTATCCTTGCGTTGGCAGAGGCGAGCGGTGGGCGGCGTGCGTAACCCGCTATCCAACACGATGGGTTGCGGATTGTGCCCATCCCATTCGCGTACCGTTAATTGCGGGTCATCAGTCAGCACCGTGCCGATACCGACCAGGATGCCGTCATGGAGACTACGGAGTTGGTGGGTTAAACGCCTCGATTCGGAACCGCTCAAACCCAAGGTTTCGCCGGCGCGCGTGGTAATGCTGCCATCCCAACTTTGCGCATAACTTAGCGTGACAAACGGCCGCTCCGCTGATTCGGAAAACGCTGTTTGGGCAGTCAGCCAGCGCTCAATCTGCTGGTTCACAATCATGTGCGGTTACCCTAATAGCGGCAGGTTTAACCTGCAATAGATGATCCATCCGCCGAACTTTGGTCAGCAAATAGCCTTGATTGTCGGCATTTACAGAAGCTTCCAAAGGAACACGAGCTTTGACAAGGATGCCTTCGCTTTCCAAAGCTTGAATCTTTAACGGATTGTTGGTCATCAGGCGTATAGAATTGACGCCCAGCTCGTCCAGAATGCGGGCCGCCAAGGAGTAATCTCGTTCATCGGCACCGTGGCCCAGCAACAAATTGGCGTCCACCGTGTCATAACCTTGGTCTTGCAGATTGTAGGCGCGCATCTTTTGCAACAGGCCAATGCCGCGGCCTTCCTGGCGCAGATAGACTAAAACACCGGTGCCTTGGCTGGCGATCAACTGCAAGGAGCGGTCCAGTTGTTCGCCGCAGTCGCAACGTCTGGAGCCCAGCACGTCACCGGTAAAACATTCGGAGTGGATACGTACCATTACGTTTTCTGCGTCCGTGACGTTGCCCATCACAAAAGCCAGATGTTCTTTGTTATCCAGGGTATTGCTGTAATAGCAGAGTTGAAAGTCGCCGTACGCCGTCGGGATACGGGTGCTGGCGAGTCGGGAAACGGTCGGTTTGGACATGGTGTTTGATGAATGCTTAATTTCTTTCATAGATCAATTTATGTGCCAGCTAACAAGTCGTTGTTTGGCATAGTGTTTAGTTGATTCGCCGCCACTACATTGCTGCTTGACGTACAGCCATTGTTGACCTGCTGTTGCTTTAACAACTATTAGGCAGCACAAGCCATGCATTGTGGCGGTTCTAAGCCTTTAAATTTCTGAAAAACCACTTGATCAGGGAATGTCATCGGCATATTTTGTAGCAGTCGGTTAAAAAAAGAAGTGCCTTGACGGCGCTTGAGAGGGAGGAGAGCCCTGAATGAATTAAAACCGCCGCGTCCAACCGAATTGCAGCGAAAACTGGCTCATCGACAAATCGATGGATTGGCCCGGACTCAATGGATTTGGGCCGGTAATGGTTTTCTGTGGCGAATACATGAACGCAAAACTGAGTTCGTCCTGTTTGCTAAGTGCGTGACTTAGGCCGCCGGTCAAATGCCATTCCTGCACCCCGGGCGCGAGAATATTAAACAACACCTCGGAACCTTCGATGGGCTGCTGCCCATAACTGAGGCCGCCACGCCAAATCCAATCCTGGCTTTGCTGCCACTGCACACCGGCTTTATAGATCGTCATATCGTTCCAGCCAAAGCCTCGGCCGTCGGCGTGCCCCAGCAAATTGCCTTGAAAGGTGTTGCCAACCGATTTGATCTCACTGTAGCGGATATGCTCTACGTCAAAATTGGCGGTCAGCGCTTTGCTAACGTCCCAGGACAAACCAACATTGAAGCTGTCTGGAATATCAAAACCACCACCCTGGGCAAACAATCCGGAGTAGCGTTCAAACTTGGACATATAGATGCGGCTTTTGTAAGACGCACCCAATCGCAAACCCGGCGTTAACTCGGCCAACCCACCTACCCGGAAGCCGGCGCCGAAAGAATAATCGCGCCCCTGATCCGATAAATGATCGGGTTCACTGGAAAAACCGAACTGACCGAACGTATTCAGGCCCCTGGCCTTAAAAGTCTGCGCCGCGAAAATCGGCGAAATTCCCAATGCATACCGGCCGTTGGCGAATGAATGCGCGTAGGTGCCCACAATAAACGCTTGCGCCATATCGATACCGGTGCGGCCGGCGCCGAAGGTACCGTTCGCGCCGGTAAACAAGCCATTGCCGTTCACCAGCGGCTTGTAATCAGTATTCATACCGCCATTGCCATACATGGCCAAACCAAGCGTTTGCTCGGCATCCAATTGGTAACTCCAACCCAGGGTCGGCACCGGAAAATACTCGCTGTCGCTTTCCACCGACCCGGTCGCCAACATGCCGGCGCCATTTACGCGGTATTCTCGATGCGGGCTGAATAGTTCAAATTCCAAATCCAGACGGTCACCCACATAGGCCAGAACCGCCGGATTTATCGCCGAGACAATAGCATCCTGCGCAAAACCGGTACTGGCCCCGGCCAAGGCTTTACTTCGGGCGCCATAGCTGTGGGCAAAATAGCCGTTGGTGGCATTCGCGGTGGGCACGCACACTGCCAGCGCGGTAAAAGAACCCAACAAGGCAGTGGAGCGCGTTTGAATTCCGGACAAAGCGGCATTGAATTCAGGACGGAGAATTAATGCCGATTTGCCTTGAAAACAGGACGGAGAATTAATCGAACCAATTGCGAATAATTAACTCCTTCGCAGACTTACGTTTCGCGCCGCCACCGACAGTGTAATTAATGTCTACCTCATCGATATTCAAACCCGAAAAAGCTGCTCGCATTTGCGGAATATCATTCACCGATATAACCATCCTGCCTTCGATAGACTTAGCCAACGCCGCCATCAAATCGTATTGCTCAAGCCCAAACGCTACGCCATAACCTTCGGTCCCCCAATACGGCGGATCAAGATAAAACAGAGTATGCGGTCGATCATAGCGCCTAATACATTCTTCCCACGCTAAGTGCTCGATAAACACACGCGACAAGCGCAAATGCGCTGCAGACAACTCCTCCTCGATCCGCAATAAATTCAAACGCGGCTTACCGGTTGTGGCAGTGCCAAACGTCTGATCTGACACCTTACCGCCGAACGCCAGCTTTTGCAGGTAGTAGAAACGAGCAGCGCGCTGAATGTCGGTCAACGTTTCGATGGGTGTATCGCGCAACCAGGCATATATCTGCCGGCTGATCAATGCCCATTTAAACTGCCTGACAAACTCTTCCAAATGGTGTTTGACGACCCTATAAAGATTCACCAAATCACCGTTAATGTCGTTCAACACCTCAGTTTCCGCCTGCTCTTTCATAAAGAACAAGGCCGCGCCGCCGGCGAATGGCTCGACGTAGCAGCCATGCTCAGGAAACATAGGCAGAATATGTTTAGCTAGGCGACGTTTGCCGCCCACCCAAGGGACAATTGGTTTTGCCATCATAGACCTCTTGGTCAGGCGCTCGCGGCGCGCTGGTGAGAGGCTCGCAGGCCTTCAGTTCATTCATCGTCCCACACCGAGGACACTTAATAGCCAAGCGGGAATATTCCGCTTCAGCCAATTTCCGGCCACATTGGCCACAACGTACAATTTCCATAAATAGCCACTTTGCACTAGGCTTGGCATGCTGTGTACACGGCACGGTGCCAAGGCCTGAAGCAGCTCGCTCTGCGAATGGTGGCCGGCGACGGTGTTAGCGCACCATCGCGGGTCGCACCGTCTTTACCAGACTATAGCTTCAATAGCCTCCAAATCTTCTGCATCTTCTGCAGCGCTCAAATCCGCTATCAATTGATCAAGTTTATTGAGCTGATCTGTTATGTGTCCTTCGACGGCTAACGCTACAGCGATGATTTGCTCGGCAGTATGCTCGCGACGCGACCAAACACCTTCAGCATCAGCACACATAAATTTATAAGGTTCGCCGGCAGCGCCAAGAGCCACCGCCTTGGAATAACGAGCGGTCAAAAATGCTTGATCGTCTTTTGTGGTGGGATACGTATGCATGGCACCCAATGCATTGGATTGCTTACCGCCGATAATAGCCGACTGAGCAGCAGATCGTAATTCGCGTGATTTGTCAGCACGCACTTGAGATACGCCGAGCAATTGCTGAAAAAACTGCCCCCCTATAAACTGATCGCCAATATTTGCCGTACTAGACTCGAAATAGCCATCAATAACTACGTCAGACTCGACGACATTCACTACGAATCCGTTTTGTACCTGTGCTAGCCGCATTACTCCACCCATTCCGCTATGAATAATCCAGGCGAACCGTTGCCGCCGCTACTGCCCAGCCCTATTCCGGCTCCACCTCCAGCGCCGTACCCGCTTGCATTACCACCATCTCCAAAACCTGTTTGCCCGCCAATCCCGGGTGAACCAAACGGCGTTGAACCGCCATTAGGCCCGACACCGATTGAAACCGATGACACCGCAAATCCAAGAGCAGGCAGCGCCTGCAATATGTTTTTGTGCGGCAACGCCAGCACAGCTGCATTTGCCACGCCTTGGAGCTGTACACCGTTAATGATGGCTGTTGTCGTGCCTAGACCGCCATTGCCTGGGCCAGCGGAATAAACTACGGCATTGATGGTGATCTGGGTAGAAAGGCCCATGCCGCCGTCAGATCCAGGCCCACCGCCTGCACCAGGCGCGCCAATCACAACCGCATAATTAGTGTTAGGCTGCAAGCCCGCGATTAAAAACTCCACAGCAGCACCAGCCCCGCCCGATTGGCCCAAGGTAAACGCGGCATTTGATCCGCCGCCGCCAGCACCGCCACCGACCAGAGTAATTTTAAAAACCGTTGAGGGCGTAATGCTTGCAGACGTCAAAAAATTTCCGCTACTAGCTATCTTCGCCAGATTTCGTTGCTTGATTTTTTTGATAGCCTGCAACAACTGAGTGCTATCAGCTTTCACAAGCGGTAATCCGGCCGCCAAAATGACCGCGACAATCTCCTCTTGTATCGCATTCAGCCAAGCAACAGTAATCTCGGTCGGCGGCTGATTTAAGTCAGGGTCCTCATTGACAAACAAGTTGCCAACATGACCGGCCCCATCGATTCTATGCATAGCGCACCTCTCCACCGCTACCGGTGATGTCCTCAAACCATAAAAAAACGTGCGCTTGCTTAAACTCTGCTAGCGCATCCCATAACAATTTCGGATTAACTACCGAACGGTAGTAGCGCACCCGCAAAATATAGCGGCTGCGATGGCTCCAACACCGATCACCCACACGACTACCCACCCGCAACGGCTTGGTTACCAAATGATCGACCTGCACCAAATCAATCGGAAAAGTCGTCGATGGGCCAGCCGCACTCCAACAGCGGTCGCCCACATGCGAGCCAACCGCCAACATTTTGCGTGGCATGGTCTCGCTCACCCCGGCAATAGCTTCGTTCGCTACCCGCCGATACTCGCTGATATGCCAGCTACTGACAGCCGGTATATGCGTTTCTATAGCGGTATCCAATACAGTTTGTGTCGCGGCTTCAACGCGCGCCAACTCTGCCGAGGTAGCCGCTAATAACTCCTGTCCGAATCCGCCCACCGGCCAACGCCACGCCTCACCAGGCGGCAATTCGGCCAAGTGCGCGGCGGCGAACTCGGGGATTGAATGTGTCTTGATTTTGATCATGCCCAAATCACCGGCTGTAATACAAATACTTCGCCAGCGGCGGCAGCTAAATCGGCGACCGGCGCGATGCGCGTATATTGCGTCGTCACCGTAGCAATAGCCGCATCTATCTCGGCCAGTGCCAGAAAGGCAGTTTCGCTAACCTCTGATAACACCAATGCATTCAGTGCTGCCGTAATCGCATTGCGATTACCCGTCGTGTCATAACCGGGCATCAAATCGATAGTGGCATTAACTGGCCGCACAATCGGCGCTGTCACGCTCCAATCCGCCGTTGCCGGGGCAATATCGGTCAGGAAAGCGGATACAGCGTTGATGATTGCGGTAGTGGGTAGGCGATTCGCCAAACCGTTACAAATTGGCCGGACAATCACCGTGCCTAAGCCGAGTACGTGTGGTTGTACCAGCGCGGTGGTCACAGACGGATGCGCCGTTTTAGCCCAAAACCGATAATCGTCAGGTTTGCCGGATCTTGCGCCCCGCGTCACCATGGTGCGCCATTCGTCGGACACTCTAACCCGCCAGGCTTCCAGCGTTTCAATCTCTGCGCCGCCGGTCAAACCACCGACTGCCACGGTTAACGTGCTATTAACGCCCGCGACCGGATCAACCAGCGTCAGGGTTTGACCCGCCGCCAAATTGGTCGCGGCACCAGCAGACTCGCAGCGGACCGATACCGGTGTAGAACCGGCGCCCAGCGTCACCGCCGCCAGCACTTTGTAATCCAAACCGTTTTGGCCGCGCAAAATCTTGTCGGCCAGTAGATCAGTTCCCAGCGTGCCGGTGGCTAGTACATTGCCGGTTGCCGGCGTGGCGGCCAGCCGGTCAACGCCGTACAGCGCCGCCCAGTCATATAAGCGTTCCAGTTCGCAGGTCAACGGTGAACATTGCTTATCGATCCAATCCAGATAGCCATGCTGGCCATGACACACCCGCGCCCACATCGCGGACAACGGCGTGCGTAGCACAGCCGGCAGCGCGGCCAGGTCGGCCTCGATACGGGTTTTTAATTCAGGGTAAGACGGGCGGACGTAATCGGTCACAGCGGGACACTCATCGCGAAGTTGCGGCCATTATGCAAACCGCTGATGACTAGGAACACCCCGGAAACATTTCCGGCGGCGGTAGGGTCTTCTATAACTGACACATCGGTTAGCCCATGATCCAGCAACGCTTGCTGCACCATATAAATGGCTTCGCGCCGGGCTGCATCACCCAGGCCTTGCCGGCGCAAATACCACAGCCCGGTACCGGCTTGCGGATCGGCCCACCAGCCGCGCCGCTCGTAACGATCTGGTACGCGGCTTTCCGGTGCTTCGGCATCGGTAAACAGGGCGGCATATACCAGCGTTTCCAGCGCTGCCTGTAGGTCATTAGCGGCTGGATCGTCAAATGCCAGATCAAATACGCTGTTATCCACTTGTACCAGTTTCAACATTGATCAGCCTCCACTCTAGTTATCAGAGCCTCAAGCTCCAATGCCGCATTCGCATAACAAAAGGCTGTACGCTCTATGGCTAAGCGCTTTTCTCCATCCTCTTCCAATTTCGCACAATCTAATCGCTTCTTGGCACGCAATTTCCATTGACCTAGCAATTGGTTCAGCTCTTCTTTCAACATTTCAATTCACCGCGCTAGTTGGTGTGCCTGGAGTGGTACTCATATGAGTATGCAGATCACTCACGTCCTTGCCATTAACCTCCAGCCCACCGGTAATTTTTACGCCAGCGCCAACCTCAAGCGCATCCGCTATTTTCACGGTCGGCGCATTGCTAATCGTCACATCATGCCCGCCGCCGTCAATCGCAATGCCATTCCGGCCAAGCTTAATGATGTGGCCAATGTCGTCATGCAATGCCACTTCGCCGGCCTCTAACTCCAATTGATAACGCTTGTCGCCAACAATCAGCGCCACTCCATAACTGCGGTCGCCGGCTGGAAACGCCAAATACACCTGGGCGCCAGCTTGCGGACGGTAACTAAATCCATACGGCTCAACGCGGGCCAGGTTATCCAGTACCTCACCGTCCAATACCTTAGCTTGCACCTTGTCAGCACCCACCAAGGTCGCCACGCCGTGGGCAAACAACAGTTGCAGCCTATTCCAGATCGCTTGCATAAATAATCGGCTTGCTTTTAGCTTTTTTGTGTTTAGCGGCTTTCTTGGCTTTGGCCGGTGCTTCCTCGCCTAAGAACGCCTCGCGGCGCATCACGGTTAAGCGGGTCATGCTGCCTTGCTGATCATCCAGCGAAAAGGCTCGGTCACCAATCAAATAGACGCCGTCGATGTCTTCATCCGGAATAACGACCCGCACTTGGGTATTGATCTCCCATACGCCGCCGGCGTGGGTCCAGCCGTACACATCCAAGTCAATGCGATGCGCGCGAGCCTTACGGCGATTGCGTTCCAGCTCCGCGCGGCGGTCGCAGCCGCCCAGGCTTTGGCCGGCCTTGTCGGCCATGATATGCAGCGGCCGGAAATAACCAATGCCGGCATCTTTTACACCGCCTTTCAGGGCTTTGTCGCTGGCGTAGTCATAGCCTTTAACCAAGTATTCGGAAAAACGCAGTTTGTATTCATCCACGACGCTAAACTGCTCGATCTGCTCGCCATACACCAGCGTGGCCACCGGCGCGGCGGATGTTGGCTCGGTCAATTTCAGACCGCCATCCGGCGTGGCGTACAACAATAGATTGGCAGCGCGCGCGGCGTTGATTAAGGCATTGGCCGGCGACTCGCATTGCAAGGCAAAATCCGGCACTAAGGTGGTGTCAGCATCAATCTGTACAGGCACGTTAAACGTGCTGCAAAGCCGCTTTACAATCTCAGCCAATTTCAATCCGGACAGAGTTTGCGAGTATTGGCAATCGACCAATTCGCGGCCCAACGAGCGGGCCTCAATGGCTATGCTATGGCTATTGGCGTTGACATGCCGATTCACCATGTCCGGGCGGATCGTGGCCACTACGGTATCGGCAATCAAAACCTCAACCACACTATTTTCGTTGATGCCCAGGCGCTCGCCGGTGCCGGAGCGAGTCACGCCCAGCTGCACGCTGGCGGCTAGATCGTCCACCGAGGCACTGATGGACACTTGCTGCCAATAGGCATAGCGCTTGCCGTTGAATTTAATCTCAACCATAAACCCGGCCCTGTACAAACAACGGATGACGCACACCGTTGCGGGCCAACAGCGCCGCCTCATCGATCTGCATCCGATGCGCCAACAAGGTGGACGGCAACGGCGCGACGATGTCGCGGCTTTGCAGCGGTTTAAGATCTTGAGCCAGCAACGCAGTTATCACCGCCGCGCGGGCCGTGACGGCTGCTTGAAATACCGGGTCTGGCAACGTTGGGATCAACGCATCAAACGCCGTATTCAACGTGGCCAACACCGCATCGCGGTCGGCCTCCGATTGATAATCGGCCAAGGCTACCTGGCAGGCGGATGACAGCCACAACCGGCTGTTTAACACCGCGTCGGCTTGTAGATTGGCTCGCACGGTGCTATCGATCAACACCGCGCTGCTGACCGGGCTTTGTTGATATTGCGCAGACAAACTGGCCGTCCTCGCTACCAGGCGCGGCCGATCTGTCACCGCCAAACCGGCGCTATCGCCGCCCATACCCACTAATCCGGTTAAACTGCGCAAGGTGGCAGCATAGCGGCCTGGCATAGCCGACAATGTGCCGGCCTCGGTTTTAATGCTGCCGACTACACCTAAGATTTGCTGCGACCAGGTCAACGGCAACGAGGCCAGCGAAATCGCCTGGCGTACCCATTCCAGCTTGTTTTGCACGGCCGCGACAAAATCAGTCACGCCGCCGCCCATGGCCAATAGATCGAAGTCCGCTACCGACGCATCGGCAAAACCATCTATGCCGGCGTAAGCGGCGTCCACTTGATCTTGCGTCGCCACTTCCGGCGCTTGGCCACCGGCTACCCAGCTAATCGCCAAGGTACCATAGCCGTTGGCGCTGTTGGCTTCGTGCCGGGTCCAACTGACCGGCGCCACCCAAATGCGGCCTAGCCAGGGATGTACCAGCCAATCTGAGCCAGGCTTATTTAGCTCGTCAATCAGCGCATCGACTTCGCGGTCATAATCCGGGCCGATGAAATAGGCATTCAGTTGGTAATCGCCGGCCTTGCCGCCCAGGTCTTCAACCTCCGGCAGTTCAGCACCGGGGAATTCATGCACCGCTAAACGGCGACCACCCTTGGCGTCGTGGGCATCGGTCAAAAACGTGATACCGCGCCAAACGGCATTGCTCCAGCGGTCCTGATACGATTCGGCCATTAGCGCGGTGCTCCGTCAAAAATGTTGCCGGTATTGCCCTTGGTGGTTACTCGAACATCGTCAGACTTGGTTTTTTGCTTCACCATAAAACCAGGCGCGGTCGGTTCAATCGTCAGATGCACTTCGGATTTATTGGGCTGCTGCTGGCCTTTGTTGAAATAATCGAAAACGGCCGTGCCCAAAGTGGCGCGTTTATCGCCTGTCAAAAATCGAGTGGCACTGTCAACCGCTGGCTTAATAAACAAACTACCCGCGCCGTAACCGGCGGCACCAGCGGCACCAACGGATAAACCGGCCGCACCACGGCCCAACATGCCGGCCATTTTGCCCATGCCATTACCGCCGCCCATCGCTAATGCAGACACGCCGGCGGCGGTGCCTAGCGCAATAATCGGCGGGGTGGCACCGACCACAGCCGCGCTCAGATCCGGATACTTCTGCGATAGATCAACAAATAGATCGGCTGCTTTGCTGATGGTTGGAATTAGCCTATCCATTGCCGCTTTCTGGCGAATTGCCGCTTCCTGCTCGGCATTACGCATCGCCGCCGCGCCGGTGCCGGCCATGGTTTGATAGTTGAGGTCGTTGGCGCCGAATTCGGTATTGTTGCTGCTAATAAAGCCGCCAACGCGGTCGGTCAGCGCCTTGTTGCGCATGCCAAACAGTGCGCCACGGGCTTGCATATCTTGAAAGAACCGGCCAATCACGCCGCCTTCGGCCAGTTGCGAAATCGACTCGATGGCCGCTTGTTGATCGGCCTTATTACCGGCAGCTTGCAGCTTGGCCAGCGCCGCTTTCATTTGCGGGTCGCGTAGCGACAGCTTGTCGATTAAATTCAGCCAGGCGTCTACTGCGTCAACACCTTTTAACCGCTGATCGATTAGAAACTTATTGAGATCACCGCCGCCGGCCTTGTCAAAATCCTTGGCAGTGTCGTTGGAGGACAGCTTAGTCAGCAGATTAAGTACGTTGTTACCGGCGGTTGAAGTATCGCCGGCCGTCATAACTGCCGCCTGGTTCATGGTCAGGATTTTTTGCAGACCCGGCAAACCGACTAGGCCAGCCGTTTTACCAACTGCCAATTGACCAGGTAACGACCGGGCCATGTCTTTAATCTCAAAGCCGCCGGCTTGGCCGGAGGCGGTAACCATATTCAACGCCCGCTTCAAATCGCGCTCGTTGCCGACGATGTTTTGCCCGACCAGCGCGCTGGCCAAATTGGCGATATCGACTGGAGCCGCTGATGAACCGTAGCTGGTACGCATGATGGTTGGCAAAAATGCCATGGATTGTTCGCGAGACAGCGTACCCTTAGCAATCAAAGCGTCCAATGCTTCCGCAGCCTGGTCGCGCGTGCCTCCGCCACCTTGCTTGAGATCCACTGACCGATTGATAATTGCTTCCAGCGCTTTTGCGCCTTGCAGACGGCCGGCCGCATTGCGTTCCGGATAGGCCGTATTGGCCATACTTGCCAGACGTTCGTCGAATGACATGGCATTCATCACCGGCGACTTCAACGCATAGCCCGCAGCGGCCACGCCAGCACCTACCGCCACGCCGGTTCTAATCCGACCTTGTGCCGCTTCGAAGTCTTTGGCAGCCTTGGCGGCTTTCTGTTGTTCCTTAGTCAGCTTGCCCATTTCATTGGTCAGGCTGGTGATTTTTTGCCGGGTTTTTTCGGCAGCGCGGGTCAGTTCGTCCTGGCTGAGCTTGCCGGATGCTGCCAGGCGTTTGTATGAGCTTTCGGTGCGGGATATTTCCAGCTGGATTTTCTTTTCAGAACGCATGCCCAGCGTTTCACGGGCTAGTGATAAACGCTCGAACGAGGTACGCTGCCGCGCATTGGACTGGTTGACGACGTTTTCGGTTTGTTTGGTGACTTGCTCGACGTGCTTAGCGTACTTGTCGATACCGTTGCCGGTTTTATCGACAAACTTGACGCGTAATTCGACGTCGGTAGCGTTGGACATAAAAAAACTCCGGAAACGGGATGTAACCGGAGTTTAAAGAGGTAAAGCGCAGGCTGTCAGGCGGGAAATGTTTCCGGGGGAAACGTACCTATTTATTCAAACTTGCGCCCATCCATCGCCGCCGCCACTTTAGCCCACATAAACAGCTCGGCCAACGGCAGGCGTTTGGCGATGGGTAGCGGCTGGTTCAGCACCTTGGTGACTAAGCCGATGGCTGTGATGATGCGGACGACTTTTTTTCGGTGTCGTCCTCACTGCCGGGCGATGGCTCGAACTTACCCATCGTCAGCCCGAGAATTCTAGCCACCTCGGCTTCTGCTGCGCCAGTCAGACGAGACAACAACTTGACGCGATCAGCGTTTGATTCGGCAGCGGCGGCGGCATCCGCCTCTAGCATGTCGCTAGCCATCTGCTCGGCCCGGATATAATCTGGCCCGCGCAGCTGCTTGATCAATTCCACGTCGGTGCCAGTCAGCCCGGCAATCAACGCAATCCGCTGCGCCACGCCTCCACGCTGATCGAATGACAGATAATCCTCGGCGACGGTGTAGTCGCGGAAATTGAGTTCGGTGATTTGGGTTTTTCCCAAAATTAATGGATTCAGTAGTTTCATGATTTGCACAAAATTGTGATTATTTCAGTAAATCTGCAACAGCCCGTCCGATCATAAGATACCCATCGGCTGTAAAGTGCGTACCGTCGCCGGAATCGTATAGCGGATTTGTAACATTCGTACCAGGGTTGCATAGCAATTCGGATTGACTCACTGTCGGCACAGCGGCGTTGCGTAATTCTGCGATAAATTGATTCGACGTGGAAAACATACTACCTGATTGACGACGGGGCACGATGACAACCACAGCAATACCCGCATTGCGCGCATCTGCGATCAATTGTCGTGTACGCTGATGAGCCCGTGCCAATGCGTCATCTGTCGTCCCGTCATTGAGCGAGGATGCCTGTATAAGCATGTGACTAAACAACTTATTTTCAATCGCATATTTTGCTCGATAATGAAAATTCTCTGATAAGTCGGTCGCTAAACCCAGCTCGGCGAATGTCGCGCTATATCCGAGACCTATTAAAATATCCCGTGCAATCCGACCGGGTCCATATATTTGACCAAACCCGCCGTTGTAGCCGACGGACGTCGAGTCGCCGACGCTGCCGATACTAAAGTGCGGCGCAGTTTTTAAAATATATCTCGGTATTGCAACAGCAAAATGCGCGTTGTTAGCAGGTACCGGAACCGTGCCACCCGATGTTCCCGCGAACGAGGCCATATTTAACGTCGTTACATTGACTGTTGATGCCCCAGCATACGTTTGCCGCAATTCTGGCTCGACAATGTCAATATCGGCTAACGTCAATCCGTTGTTCCGCCAGCCTGGCGTGCGATTGCCGACCGGGATGTCGAATGGTGCTTGCCAGCGAAACATGGTCAGCGGATTACTGCCGCCGTCTGATCGATTCAGCGATTGCAACGGTAACCAATCGGTTGCTACAAACCCTTGTTTCGCGCCGGCCACAGCTGGATACGTGCCAACGCCGCCTGACTGATTTGAAATTGCTCCGGTTGCAGATCCACCGCCAGGGTTATTCAAATCATTGACATCGGTCGTGCCGAACGTAAACAACGTCGGCGCAATAGCGACCCCGCCGGCATCCTTAGGCTGCATACCAGCGCTCGCACCGCTGCCAAATACCGCGCTGGGCGCTGCCGATGCGGATATCGAACTACAATTTTGCCCGAGGATGATAAGCTGCACATGCGAATAGTCACCGGGTGCTCGACACGTCAAATGCATCGTGCCGTTGACGCCCAAATTTTGGGCCATGCCAAAAAATCCGGACGCGCCAATAGAGATAGCATGTGATTCAAATAGAGAAATCAATTGAATGCCGTTTGACTTGTATAATTTGTTACCACATATCAGCAGGCCCTCGCCGTGCCCGACAGCTCCACCAACTTGATTAAATTTAGCTAGACTGTCGTATTCCCATATTTGGCGCGCATTTTTGTTCATATATCCCCCCTACGCAATCCGCTCAGAAATATTAGACATAATGGTGATTTTACTTTCACCATCGCCCCAGCCGGCGGGATCGCCGGATCGAAATGCTTGCGACATCATGTACACCTGGCCGCTGGATAGGCGGATCGTCACGTCTTCACCTTCAATCGCGTTGATAGCATCGATGTCCACGCCGGCTTGCAGGTTGATGTTCAGCTCAAGCATTGCCGGCTTGCTGTTGGTCATATAGCCACCATCTTCTGGCAGGCGACCGGGCTTGTGGTCGCGAGTTTCGCCTGATGGGGTAAACGTGCCAGGCGGTGATGACAGCGGCAATTTACCGATGGACGGCACCGAGACGGTGCGGATATTATTTAATTGGGCCATGTTTGATGCTCCTGTAAATCGTGTTTAATTCGTGTCCGCGTGGTCACAAACGGCGTGCCCACCCTAAGCAAATGATCAGACCCGCTTCAAAAACTGCGAGCGGCCGGCCAGGATGTAGAACGGCACCAAATACACCGGATGATCGACGAAATTGAAACGGCTTGGGTTGTCCGGATCTTGCTCGACATATAGCGTTTCTTTGTAATACTTGTATTTCTGCACCCAGCCCAGTTCGCGCATTAACCTGTTTTGATATAGGCTCAGCAACAGCGCGGTGACGGAATCGACGGTCGTAATTCTCAGACCGGGCTTATAGCCTTCGTTGTTCTCGGCGGCGGCCGTACCTACAAACGCTTTTTTGGCGGCCTTAATTTGCTCTTCGCGGGTTCGGTCAGCTACCTCAGCCATATTAATATCCAGATAGCCGTCATCCGGCGACCCATCAGGGTTATATTGATGCATCGAAATCAGGCGCTTGATGTAGCAACTGCCGTCCGTGCCCACCTCGATTACCGACATGCCTTTGAACAACAGGCTATTGCTGTTAGTCCATTCATGGTAGGTCACGCCAATCATGCCAGGCAGCGGCGTACCCTCCAGCGATTCGACCGGGTTGTTCCACATGCGAGGGGCGGCCGCCGCAGTAATAATCGCCGCTGCCTCCCAGGTGCTGGTGGGATTTAACTCCAGGCTGACGTCTGCAAAATGCTCGTAGTTTTTGGTCTCACCAAAAGCGGATGCCGTTGCAAAATCCCCTCTGTGTGTCGTAAACAGCCGAAAACCTGCTTGGACCGGCGGCTGATAGCGGCGCTGGCTCTCGGTAAACCACGCGGCTAATGTCGCGGCATCGTTGATGCCCAGCGCCACGTAGCGATAGCGGCGATTGACGCCCAGCAGCGTTGGCAAATTGCCGGGAGCTGGATCGCCGGAGCCGCCGGACATCGCGGCCAGGGTCAAACCCAGGCCAGTTGGTTTAAGCTCACCGTACAAATTCAAGCGCATATCGATGTTGTTGCCGCAGGTGCCTTTGTGGCGGGCGGTCAATGTCACCACGCTAGCCACAGCGGCAGCGGTCACGGGAATATCGGCATCGGTAAACGCGGCAGCGATCGCGGTGGCGATCTGCGCGGTAGTCATGGTGCTTGTGATGCCCACGCTGACCAACTTGCCGGCTATATATAATGCTAAGGTGCCGTCGGCGGTCGCTGCGGCAGTTGCGGTAATTGTACCGGTCGCCGCCACGCCGGCCGGGTTATCGGCATACGGCAACATGTACAAATCAAAATTAGTATCCACCGCCCGATAGCGGGCCGCCATTTGGGCCAGCATGGAGCCCACGCCGGCCTTTTGTTGGGCGTCGAAAACTGAGCTAATGCGGGTAATCTCGCCTGGCACCGCAGATCCAGCCGCCAATTTTTGGCCGACTAATAATACTGCCGGAATGTCTGTGCCCAGGCCGGCCTGACTGCCGTCAATCTCGATATACACACCCGGATAGCGTAACGCCTGCGGGACATAGTCAAATGATACGGTCATAGTGCGGGTGCTCCTGTGTAAACCAGCTCAGAGTAAGGGCCGGGATCGGGTAAATAATTGGTGATCAGGGCGTTGAACATGTAGCGATCGGCCCAGTAAATATCTTGTGCGGTGTATTCCAACACCTTGCCGCCCTTGAACTGGATCGGGCGGATGTCGGCTTCAATCTCCCAGCCTTGCAGCAATTGGCGCACGGCGTGGCGGTAAGCCAGCAGCACGTCGTCGGTTTCGCCAGCTCGCTGGGTACGGATGTTTTCGATAGCGACAATCGCGTCAAAGGCCAGCGTCATGTCTTCCGCACGGCCTTCGTTATCAACGGTTTTGGAATTATCGGTAGCACGTACCAGCCAGCAGGCCGGCAGCGGCAACGCCTCGGCAAACGCCTGCGCATACTCAGCAGCGCCTCCCACATCGCGAAACCAAGGCCGAGTAAACCCGGCCGGAGCGCTATGCAAATGCTGAATAACCGGCGTTAACGAGATCATTACCAGTCCTCAATCACGGTGGATGTGCTGCCATAACGGCGCGCGGCGCTGTCGAACTGCACCAGGTCTTCGGAAATAACCGGATCAAGCGGCCCAGGCGGCGGCGATGGCACTAAGTCCAGCTCGCCGCGTTTGAACATCTTGATCATGTCCATCACGCCGTCGTAGGCCTTTTGCACTTCGGCGGTCATGCGTTCCGCGCCTTGCAGGTAAAACAGGGCAATGGTCGAAGCCATCCGCGCCAGCAAACTGGTTTGAGTGCCGTCCGGCACACCAGCACTGATCAACACTTGGTCGGCATCGGCCAAGGCCGTGTCGATGGCATCTAATGCCAAACCCAGCGCCGCTTGCTCGCCCGGCGTGTAGCCGGACAAATCGCCGCCGTCGATGGCAAGCCGCAAGGAGGCATCGGGCGGCATAGCCACGTCAGCAGGCACCGCCAATTGAAACAAGCGGCGGGCGTTGGTACGGGCTAGCAGATCGGCGCGGGTGGCGAAGGGCATTAGCCAGCGCTCCGGGCGGCTTGGATTTCAGCCCAAATAGCGTCGCGCTCAGCGGCGGATACCGGAGACAAAGGCGCACCAAGAAGAAACTCAATCGCTTTCGTTGATGGGCGACCGTCAGCCAGCCAGTTTTCGGCAAAGTTGGGATTCAACACTTCAATCACGCCTTTGATTACCGCCGCGCGCTCTAGCACCGGCGTTTCTTTTTGAATTTCGGTTTGCGTGTTACTGCCATCCGTGTCTGTCGCAGCGGCGGCAGTGGATAGGCCCGATAAATCGGCGGTGGCTGCGGTACTGGTCTCATCATCAACAGCGGCAGCATTAACAGATTCGCCAGCAAGCGGGTTTTGTTCATCATTGGAATCCTCATTGGTCACCGGGGAGGCGGTACCGGTATCGGATCCTTCCGCCGCGATCTCCCCAGTCGATCCATCATCCGTTGCTTCGCTCTCGGGTGTGTTATTCGGGTCTTGCGCAGTTTCAATCGCGCCGGCTTGAGTCGTAGCCGCTACTTCCACCAACACGGTGGGCGAGTCGCTGACTTCCAGATAAGGGTCTTCTTGCAACGCGGCGATGGTGGCGTCGTCCACACCATCCAGCTCCAGCCAGTTGCGGGTAAAACGCAGCCCGGCTCGGTCGCGTTTCTCTAGTTCGGTGCGTGGGTTTACGCGGCAATACAGTTTTAACATGTCAGTCTCCAATCAAATCGGTTTCCCTCTCCATGCAGAGAGGGTTGGCAAAGTATCAATCAGGCGTTACGCCACCCAAGGGGTGACTAGCAGATCTACGCGTTTGTAGTTGGTGTTGCTTTCACCGTTGCCGATCATCTCTTTAGCCAGCAGGGTTTCCGCTGCCACCCGGTTGGTGGGGCCGCAGACCAGCAAGGTAGGCACGGTGCCCAACTTCACGCCACCGTCTCCGGTTTGCGCCAGCATGCGGTTGTATAAGTCGTCGAAGTTGGTCGCGTTCAAGGTGGCTTTGGAGCCATAGCAGCATTGCCAGAAGCCATACGCCGCCGCACCGCGCCAGCGGCCACCAAAACTAAACACGTCGTTTTCAAAATAATTGCTTGTGCCCGCGCCCATGGCTTCCAGTTGTGGCGGTACACGTTCTTGCAAGAACAGCGCTGGAGCCGCATCGGAAAACAGATACCAGGGCGCACCCGCGCCGGCTTGGATATTCGAGGTAGCGGTTACCGCACCGGTGCCGTCAGTGTTGGCATACACCGGGTGATCGGTATCAAAAAAGAACTGGTCGTCATAACAATTGGTAGACCAGCCGGCCAGCAAGGCGCCAAAGATCAATTCATCCATCAACCGCACAGCGGCTTTGCCGTGGCCGGTGGCACTATTGGCGTAGTGGCCAAAGTCATCGTCCTCGATGTCGGTGCGCTGTACGTCGATAGTGGCCTCGTATTTGTCGTTGAATACGGTGTAGGCTTTTTCGGCGATAGCTTTATGCAAGCGTGAGCCGACCCATTTGCGGAAAGACGGCCATTGGGTTAACCAGGCATAGGTAGTGTTCTTGCTGGTGGATTTCATCAGCTGAGCCACTTTTGCCCAGTTGCTCGGGGTATTGACCAGGCCTTTGTCAAAATTGGCCTGGAGCGAGGTTTTTAACGCGTCGATTTGCGCTTGTGTCAGCATCGTGTGCTCCTAGTTTGAATGACGGTGCCGGCAGTTAGCGGGCGTGTTTTTTCTGAGTGGCCAGGAATTCTTCTTCCGTCACACCCATTTTTTCAGCAACAGCCTTTTGCTCGGCGGTCAATGCCGCTGTGCCGGTGGTATGTCCGTCGCCGGCTTGGCGCTGGGTGATCGGCAACGGTGCGGTGGTCTCCAAGAATTCGGATAAAGCCGCCAGGGTTTGTTTTTCGGCCCACGGTTTCAGCGCGGGAGCCATGCGGCCATCGGTCAAGGCAGCGGTAATCAGGTCGGTTTTTTGTTGCGCTTCGGTAGCTGCTTTAGTCTCATTGAGCTGTTTGTTCAAAGCAGCCAACTCGGCAGTCACGGTGTCGCGCTCGGTTGTCAACGCGGCAACCTGGGTTTTCAGCGTGTCGCGTTCGGCGGTCAATGCCGCCTGCGCGGTTTCAATTTGGGCGTGCGTCACGCGCAGCGCGGCCAGTTCTTCTTCGGGTCTTGGCATGTCGGTAGTCTCCGGATTGAGAGCGGGTAAAGAAAAGCGTTTGGAAAGGGTGGCCAGGCCGTCGTCATCGTCCAGACCGTCCAGGCCGTCGATGGCGGGCGTGTTGGTCAGCGCAACGGAAATGACGTCCAGCACTTCGCCGGTGGCGCTGTAGTAATAGAAAACGGCGGAAATGTAGCGGTACTCTTTGTCGGCGATGCGTTGCTTGGCAGTGGTCGTCCAGTCCACGCCGATGGCGTACAGGCCCTTGCCGTCGCGCCACTCCATATCGTGGAACCAGCCGGCGGCGATAACGGGTTGACCGTTGTATTCGGCGCGCAGAGATTGGTGTTCGTAGTCGATCAGCGTGTCGTTCTTACGGTCGCGCAGACGTTGAATCACGTTGGCGGCAATCGTGGCGTCTAACAACCAGGCTTCGCAATCTTCCGGCCGGCCATCGGCGGCACGGAACGGACCAACCGGCAGCAAATGCGCTTCCGCCGGCACAGTACCGGTAGCAGCGATTTCAAACGCAAGGGAAGCGACTTTGACAGCAGGTTTGGACATGGCGGCCTCAACAAATCAGTTGAGGCGATTGTCCGGGTTTTAGATGGGCTTGCTCAGGCTGGAAATGTTTCCTGGGGAAACAGGTTAGTACTCGAATGAGTATTGCTAACTAATCCATTTGGAATAGCGGCAAAACCCCGTTTAAAAACGCTAAGGCGCGTTTAAACATTTTTGGGACGGGTCGTTATGGCGGGAGATTGGCTTTTGGGGCTTAGAGGGGCTGTATTTCGATTAGAGCGGCTTTTCAATAATTCCAGCATCCAGGCATGAAAAATAGGCCGCGTTGAGCGCATCGATTCGACTCGGCTCAAAGCCGCTTTGCCATACTTCGCCGTTTCTGACTCGCCAGCTCCACCCTGTATTCGTCTCGCGGAACACTTCGGCGAGCAACTCTGCATTCTTGAACAGTCCCCAGTGGCCGGCATCGGGGCCAACGGCTTTGGATGTGATTATTAGCTGCGACTTGTCAGACATGATGCGCTCCTATTGATTGCGATAATTATAAACTAAGCCCCGTCTCGTGGGGCCATGCCGATCGATGCACCGGCGGGAGGTAGTGCGCCGGGTCGATTGCGGGTGTTTTTGTTAGTAGCTCACCGCCCGCTGGAGCCATTGCCCCCGAGGGGCTTGTTCATCACCATTGCGAGGTCATCCTCGGCATGGTCGGTCAATCAAATAAACTCATCTGCCGCTCGTCGCCGTCGCCTTCGCGGCGGATGTTGGTAATCATGCGCACGGTCAAGTGATAAGCCCGCGCTTGCTGTGCGGCGCTTTGCCAATCCTTATTCGCGTTGATCAAAGCGTTGCGATGCCGTGTCCATAGCTTGTCGATCTTAGGCAAGCTGACGCGGTCGTTGCTATCCAGGTGTGGCGCTAGTTCGGCGCGCAGACGTTGTAACTCTTCGTCGCTGAGGCCCAGCTTATTGGTGTGGTATTTCGGCAGGTTGACGACTTGGCCGCCCCAGTCCCGCAGCCATTCCTGCGCGCGGCCGTAGCCGAGCGCACGCACTATCGCCCGCAACACGGGCGGCAGTGTGGCTAACAGTTCGTGGGAGACGTCGGGGCGGTCCATTGCTATCTTGCCATCCAGGCTTTGAGTGCTTCGATGATGGCCTGCCGCTCGGCGTCGGTCAGGCTGTCCAGGTCGGGGACGTTGTGCGCGGTTTGACGCGCGCAGAACGCCAGCAGGGCTTGGCGACTGGCATTATTCACCCTGCCGGCGTGGCCCAACTTGCCCCACAGCTTAACAATCATGCTGATCTGCGGCGATACGACCATAGGACGGCTTGACGTAGACGGCTGATACGTTTTACGGCGTGTCCAGCCGCGTGCGGTGTAGTCGTCCAGCACGCTGGCCAGCTGCGGCACGTTGAGGCTTTTAGCCGATACCCGGCCTTCCACCTCAATCGCGCCGTGGCGCTGCAATACGATGCGGTGCATGTCATCGTCCCAGCCGGGCAGCGTTTTTTCTGCCCAGCGTTTGGCGATGCCGACCTGTTGGAGGTAATGCTTGACCAAGTCAGTCATCACGGCTCTCTAAAGACGCCGCCAACTCATCGGCTTCGGCGTCGCACCGTTGCGCGGCCTGCATATCGGCGCTATACGCCGCGCGGCTATCGGCATGATCAGCAGAGGTCCGCAGCTTTTCCGCGCGCGTCCGCAGGTCTTGAATGCGTTCTTGGGTGGTTTGCATCACGCCACCTCCTGCTCGAACGGCGTGACGGCAAAATCTTCCACACCCTTAACGATGGTGATGCCGGCTATGCCGGATACCGCTTTGGGCTCGGCCAGCATCGCGTCTTTGTTAGGCTCTTCCTTGGTGCGGATGAAACGATCCAGCTTGAGCGCTTTCAGGGTCTCCAACACTTTATCCACCGCGCGAATCGACACGCTGGGCGGACGTTGCCGCCAGCTCACTTCGCCGGTAATCAAGTTGGCGGTTTTGCCGCCGTCCTTACATAGATCGGCGCGGTTGGCCTCGCACCAGGTTTGAATACCCGTCAGCAGGCTATCGATGCGGGTTTTCAGCGCTTCGATTTGCACTTTGCGGCTGTCGGTAATCGCGGCGATTTCGTCGTTGATTTCGGTTTCAACACGCGTCAGCTCGCGTTGTACCAAGCCCAGCTCGCAGATCGTTGACTGAGTGTCTTCTTTGGTTTGGCAGACGTAACCGGCTGCCGGGGCTTTGTGTTTTTTGGCCATGTTGGGCTCCTATGGGTAGGGTACGCATTGCGTACCGTTGAGGTGATTGTTTGGTACGCGGTGCGTACCCTACGAGGTGTCAAGCGGTGCCACGCCGCCTTTCCAGTTAGCCGGCGGCTTGGACTTGGTTTTCTTTTGCGCCTCAGCGGCCAGCTCGGCGACCGATTTCGCCGCGCCGCCGACGTTGCCGCGGTTGCGGGCCTGCTCAATCTTGTCTTGCTCCAGCTTGGCTGCCGCCCGCTCGCCGCGCCCGGCGATCATGCTCAGCAGGTAGCCGTTGGATTTGAGCGGCAGCACTAACGATTCGGGACGGTTGACAACCAGTTTCATCATCTCCGCTTCCCAAATGCCGGCCGGTGCTGAGTAGGCAATGCCGTTACGTTTGATTTGCGCGTCCTTGATCATCGGCGCAATCTCTTTGGTCAATGCGAAGCGGCGACTCCAGCGCAGTTCCTGCTTGTTGGGCTTGAACAACTCTAGGTAGCGCAATAGCGCGCCGACCAGGCTGATCGGCAAGCCGTTGAGCAGGCCGGTCCACTCGTTGCCGGCTACCATTTCCAGGGCCTGGACGATGTCCACGTCCTTACCGCAGTAAGGGCAGGGAATGGCGCAAGCGTTGCTCACAATCGGCACTCCAAGCCGGCCATGGCAATCACCGGCGCAGCCAGCCAGCGGTACAAAATAAAAACCGTCGTCAGCACGGCAATCAAGGCGGTGGCTCGGGCTGTGAATAGCTGCCAATCTTTTTCCAGCAACTCTGCGTTTTGCTGGACAATCGTCTTATTCAGCGCGATCAGCCGATTTGATCGGTCGGTTTCCATGCGCTGTTTGTTGGCATGCAAGTTGGCACGGGTCGCTTCGCGATGCTCTTTACGGGCGTTGATTAGGTTGGCATCTGGCAAGCGACGAGCCAGCTGGGCGGCCTCTCCGGGTGTCACTAAATTTTCTACGCTCTTAATCCGGCTTTGGGGTTTAACTGTTTTCATGTTGACTCTCCTAATGCAGCTGCTGGATTTGCTTGGGTGGTAAGGCCTGTTTGCCGTACTGCGGGTGGCGCTCCAGGTATTGGGTAACGTTGGCGTACATGGCCGCGCCTAAGAGTATGGCCGGCGTATTGACCTCGCCGACTTCCGGCACTTCAGAGCGGTTAATCTCCACGCCGTCGGGCGTGTCGCGTAGGGTGATGATGACGATGCTCACGCTTCCTCCTTTTCCTTTGCTATGGCACAATCAATTTCGAAATCGAGGTCTTTACCGTTCAGCACCACGTTTTCCGGCGTCAGCCCGGCAAAGACGCCCCCTTGCTCAATCGTGTCGAGCGAGCGAGTGCGTAAAAACTGATACCTCTCGGCATAGGTATGCAGTGGCGGCTCGATTTGCTCTTCTTCGATAAACTCCAGAGCATCCCGGCGCAAACGGGATATCCTGGCTTGTATGCAGCAGCATGGGCACCAATCAAACGTGACGTCGCTACCTTTTGGACCTTGATTAGTGATCGTGCCCAGCGTTCCGGCTTTTACCAGCCAAAAGGCGTTGGCGGCGTCTCTTGTCAGCCGGATGCGGCAACCCTTCCAGTCGCGTTTCAATTTGGGTGGATTGATAGTTTTGATACTCATAAATCCCCCTACGCCACCGATTGCAAACACAGCGCCTGCTTGGCCACTGCATCCACCAGGGCCACGTTCAACTCGCGGCCGTTGCGGAATTGCTGGATCGCGGCGACCAAGCCCTCGATCAGCATCCGCGCGCTGCCTTTGCTGTAGGCATACAGGCGCTTGACCACGTCGTCCGTCACATCCTCATCACCAAACGCGGCCTGCACCAAAGCGCCGGCGTCGTCGGCGGTGATGCCCTTGATGGTTTCCGGCCAGAAACCGGTGCGGCTGCGGATTTGGTGGAACTGCCCCAGCTCTGGCTTGATGATGCCGGTCAGATATTGGGTACCGACTAGCACGATGCCGATATTGGCCAGGTCACGTAACCGGCGCAGGGTGTGCAGCACATGCGGCGTTAGCGTGTCGGCCTCGTCTACAATCAATAGACTGTCGGTATCTTTAACGCTGGCAATAACGGCGTGAAACTTGTCGTCGATGCTGCCTTTGCCTTCATACCCGGCCACCGTGCGCGCCATCAACTTGATCAGGCTTTGCACGGTCATGGTCGGCGTGGCCTCGATCAAGTAGGTGTTGGGCGTGGTGCGTTGGTAATGCTTGACGGCAAAGGTCTTGCCAGTGCCGACAAAGGCGCTCAGCACCGCAAAGTTGCGGTAGCGGCGGGCCATTTGGCAGGCAGTCAGCGCCAATCTAAAGACACTGGTTTCCACCGGCGCCAAGGCATCGCTGGCGGTGTCGTCGGCGTGCTTCATGGCGTTAGCGACGTTGACCAGCATCTTGCTGGGGCTGGTGGCGTAGCTGCCGCTGAGGATCTGGCTCAGCGTGCTGGACGATACGCGTGCCAGCCGGGCCAATGCCGCTTGTTTGTAGTCGCGCTCGGACAGCCACGCTTTAATCAGCTCGATTTGGCTTATGTCGTCCGGCGTGTAGTGCTCGGGGTAGGTGCTCATAGAAATAACCGGCCTTCCTCGTCGCGGAGGGTATTAATGTATTTATCCGCGTCATCGTAAAAATCGATGAGGTTAGTCACATTGGTTTTCGTCAGAAATTCGCGATCCAGTTTGCTCATGAAGCGCTCGATTCGTCCTTTATGCATCGGCTTGGTTTGTGCAGTTCGCAAACATTCAGCAAAGGCATTTTGGTAATCCAGCGATACCACCTCGTGGTTATCGACATTCATGGTGATTACAATCCAAAGGCGATCGATTGCCAGTTGGTCCACTAGCTTGGGTTTGACGCGGAAGGCGTCGGTAATGGTGTTGGTGCTCATGGGGTTACCTACTCAAAGTTAAAAAGATCAATCTCAATGGTTTCCGGCAGCGCCGGGGTTTGGTCTAACAAGGTTTGCGCGTCGCTGGCGACGGCGTCGGCGTCGATAACCAGGCCGGCGCGGACTCTCAATTCGTCCAGCTTTTTCTCGATGCGCTTGGCTTGATCCACCACCCGCTTATCGCGGCGTTCTTCCAGGCGGGTTTTATCCACCGCGTCGATGGCGTTGATCAAATCCGCGTCGCAGATCCAGCGGCCGTCCTGGGTGCGGACCACCGCCACGCGGTTGTCCATCAGGTCGTACTCCAACACCACCTGCATGTGGTTGTAGGCGTGCAGGTCCGGATGGCCGTACTGACGCTTGTTGTGGGTGATGCTGGCCCGTTTGACGGTCAGCACCACCGCTTGGCGCTTCATTTCCAGCAGGTCGGCATGTGGCGGCAGCGGCGACAATTCGCCCCATAGCTGGGCGCGGCTAACCTGCTTGTTCTCCGGATGCTGGCGTTGCACATAGCGGTCTATCCAGGCGTTAAAGGCCTCGGCAAACTCCATCAATGTCGGCGCTTGCAGCTGGCCGGCCTTGACTGACTTAAGGGTGTCGGCGCGGGCTTCGTCACTCATGTCGTCGCCGCAGTAAAACGCCGGCCGCCAGGCTTTTAAAAAGTCGCGTTTCACCTCGACAAAGAAACGCTCGATCCAGCCTTTACCGTGCGGGTTACCAGGGATGGCGTGTATCACCTCGATGTTATGGCGAGCATAAAAGCCGGTCATGTCATCGCTCATCAGCTTGTTTTTATGGCCGGAGCCGTTATCCACGTACAGAAACAGCGGTACGTGGTTCCAGCGGGCGAAGGTTTCTGCCCACAAGTTCTGCACGGCCGTGGTGCCTTCGTGCTCGTCAGCCCGCCAACCCACGATAAAGCGGCTGCGCATATCCATCGCCACGGTCAGCTCAGGCCGCCAAGGAAACTTGCCGTCGATGGGATTGACCAGGTAGATGTCGGCCATGTAACCATCGGCCACGTAGACGTCACCCGGCAAGGCGCGCTCGGTGCAGCGGCGGATATAGGCCTTCTCGGTCAAGCGGTACAAGCGCCGACCAATCCGCGCCGGGCTGTGGCGGCCCAGCATGGCCGGCACGCTGCTCAAGTAGTTGCGCACTTGGTCGTAGGTGCAGGCAAAGCCGTCCACCTCGCTCAGTTGCCGCCACACCACCGACATTTCCGGGTTGCTGGGCTGGTTGAAATATTCCAGCGCCGGCCCCCACCAAGCGGGTTGTTCGGTGACGACCCGGCCTTTGTGTTGCTCCAACAGATCGACTCTGCCGCCACCGGCGTTGACCACTTTCAGCCACTCGAACAACACGCTACGTGTG
Organism: Methylomonas fluvii; assembly: GCF_014850975.1. Lineage (GTDB taxonomy): Bacteria > Pseudomonadota > Gammaproteobacteria > Methylococcales > Methylomonadaceae > Methylomonas > Methylomonas fluvii. The sequence continues at coordinate 745,646 of NZ_JACXST010000003.1, forward strand.
GGTGCCGTGCGGTTGGCTTTGGCGGCGGTTTTCATGGCGTTTTGTAGGTAGGCATGCAAGGAGCCGGTTTCCGCGCGGGCCAAAAGTGTCTCGATAGCCTTATTGGCGCTAAAGCCGTTGCGCTCCATATCCAACACCGTGTTAACGATGTCGAACCGCGCCGTGGCGACCGCGCGCTGGCTGTCGTTGGCCTCTTTCCAGGGGTCGCGCTGGCGTAGCGCGATAACCTGAGCAGTGGGCCGCACGGCGGGGCTATTACTGTCCATCCTTTGTACGAGTGGGTTGGTGTTGCGCATGGGTCATACCCTCATTTGCCCTTGTTGCTGGGCCGGCCGACGCGGTTGGGCCTGGCATCTTCACGCTTGGCCTTGGCCGCTTCGTGTTTGCGCTCGATCAGCGGGTAATCCAACAGCCAGCGCTGCGCTTCGTCGTCGGTGAGCATGTGGTAACCGGTAATGGCATTCGGCAGATCGGTCAGACTTTGCAAGCGGATATGCTCTACCAATGCACCGGCGCGGGCGGCAATGACGTTGGCGGCTATCCATATCTGCTCGATGCGCAGGTTTTTTTCGGCGATGTGATCGTCGCTCAACTCGCCGGTAAACACCGCTTTCAGGCTGCTTAAGGCCACTTCGCATTCGGCTTGATACGCCAAACATTCTTCGCGGACCGTGTGGGTTTTCCAGTGAAACTCGTAGTCGCGGTTGTCTCGCTTTTTGAACTTGTCGATCAGGGCGTCGCGGTGCTCAACCTCTGCATTCAATTGCTGATTGCGCCGCTCGGCGGTTTTCAGCAGGTCGCGCAGTTGGTCGTAGGTCATGGTTTCGGCTTCGTCGAGCACATCGGTGCCGTTTTCGGCGACGCGGTCTATCACCTCCTGCGGCATCTTGGCGAGTAGCAATACTTGCTTCTTGCCCAGCTTTAGCGCTTTGGCACGTTGGCTTTCCGGTAGCCTGGCGTAGTATTTAGCCAAGCGGATGCACTCGTAGACTCGCTCCTTGGTCAAGCCATGATTTTCTATAAACTGTTGAAATGTAACGAGTGCGCCCGGCGCACTCGACATTTTTAACGACTCCTGCGCCGCCCAAAACGCCGCACCCGCTTTGCAGGCCTGCATCAAACTGTTGTTCAGCGCCTCGGTGCCGACGGCCACATATTCCTCAACCGTCAAGGCGGCCATGCCAAAGTCTGCCAAGCAGATTTCCAGCTGGTTGCGCTCAGCATCCGTTTGATTAGCGGGCATGAGGGTATCGCTATTCACCAACTCGCCATCAACAAAGGTACGCACTGGCGGCAACTCCATATCCAGCTCGCCGTTGGCGATTGGTGCCGCACCAATTCCTAAATCAATTTCCGGTTCAAGCATTTGCTGCCTCCTTAATCAATTTGTTTAATTTCTCCGCAATCTCGCGGCCTTCGCCAAAGTGCGCGCGGCTAGTGCCCCGAATAACATTGGATGCATTGCGATAGCCGTAGCCCTGGTCTTTTGCCCATTGCTTGAGCGTACTGCCTTGTTTTCGTAGCGCGTGAAGCGCCGCGTCTCTATCGACTGCTGCTTTCATGTGATAAGCTCCGTTGTGTAATTCAGTTGCGTACATTGTGGTACTCGATTGAGTACTTGTCAAGCTTTTTTGGTGTTTATATGAGTACTTTTGGTGATCGATTGAAAGAAGAGCGCGAGCGCCTGCGGTTGAACCAACCGGCGTTTGGTGAGTTGGGCGGTGTACGCAAACAAGCGCAGTTGCATTACGAAGGTAATAAGCGATCGCCGGACGCGGACTATCTGGCAGCGATAGCCGCTGCCGGGGTTGATGTGGCCTATGTTTTAACTGGGAAACGGGCATCTAATGTGGCAAATACACCGACGGAAGTAGCACTGCTCGATAACTATCGACACAGCGCGTTGGATGTACAGATTGGGGTTAGTAAATTATTGGCGCAAACCGGCGGTGCAGTGGAGCGGTCTGAATCGATGCGTTATTTACCAGCGCCGGGGGGATTAATGACAGGTATGCAATCGGATGCTGTGCATAGCGTTGATCCAAATAGCCCCGAATAACTAGAGCGTGCAGCTATGGGCGGATTAATCGGCTACCTTGGTTTACAAGAATGGTGGCTATCAGAATTCACCGAAGCCGAACGCGATCATATTGAGAAAAACGGCTTTGGCAAACCAACACTGACTCATGGAGTGATTCAAGCTAGCAGCCATACGCCGCATAGCCTGATAATGGCTATGACCAGCTTTTGGCAACCGACGGCTGAGGATGAGCGCTTGATTGTAAAATTAATAATAAAGGCACACCAAATTGGAGGATGAATGAACAAAACACTGAAATGGCATGAAGTAGTGAGCGGCCTAATTATAGGCGTGGCTGCCGTGGCGTATTTGGCAATGAAAGATATGCAAACTCCACCAACAGTCGCACCGCCAATTACTGTAGCGGAGCCGGTTAGCGCAACGCCTGTACCGGAGTACCCGTATGGTGTCGATCAAACTGACCAAGATAATTTTGGCCAAGTCATGCAACTAGCTCTGCACGGCAATTACCAGGCGCAACGTAACGTAGCCTATGGCTTCTCCGCGCAGCCCTATCACGGTCAGCAGAAAAACCCCGTACTAGCCTGTACCTGGTATTTGGTCGTATTGAATTCTGGCAGTTCGCATTTGGATCTGAGCGATAGCGGAAACGCTCAGACAGTTTGCGGAAAACTGGAACCGGACTTATTGGAAACCGCCAAACAACAAGCAACCCGCTTCGCGGCAGAGATCGCGGAAAACACCAAACTTGGAAAACTAGACTAAAACGGAATTTTTATGAAACATGCGATTTTGATGATTACAACTCTAACCGCTACCTTTATAAGCTGCGCCAATGCCGGCCAAGTGCGCAGCCAAGCTGCCATTAGCGAGTTTAAATATGCGCATCCTTGCCCAGCCAATGGCAATACCAAAGGTGCATGTCCTGGCTATGTGATTGACCATATAGAACCTCTGGCCTGTGGTGGCGCTGACGATCCGTCGAATATGCAATGGCAAACGGCGGCAGACGCTAAAGCCAAGGACAAATGGGAGAGATCAGATTGCGACGGGCTTATGGATGTTAAAGGCCGCCGCTCTTCATCCAGTCTGTTCGGACGGCATAAATCGACCACTCGCCGACATTCTTCGGGTGGATCAGGGAACTCCGGCAGCGCATTAAGCGCACCTAGTGGTAGCGGCAATTACCACATAGGTCCGCGCGGCGGCTGCTATACATATGGTGGCAACGGCAAAAAGCAGTATGTCGATCATTCTTACTGTAGTTGATGGGAATCCAATGTCTGAAATTGAATATCGTGATGTAACTGGGGTAACCGTATATTTTTCCCAAGAGAAGATTTCCGAATTATTAGCAGCAATGTCGCCAGAACAACTGCATTTCTCAGGCATGCTGGCGAATACACTCCAGCACCCACACGAAATATGGAAAGCCATGCACGAAGATGAAGCGAACAAAGGTCAATGGCATTGGGTAAGGTCTTATGTGCATTACCTTGATTTGTCTGCATCTGATACGGATGCCACTTTTGGTATTGCTGTCATGGGATTTGCCTATCGGTCTCGCTGGGATCTTGAAACGGTTGGCTTGTTACTGGGAAATGAGGCAATCATCATGGCGAAAATCAATAAAGATATACGGTCTGGCAGTTGTGAATACTCTGCCAATCGCCATTAAAACTTTACTAAAATTATGAATTCCCCACAAAGTGATGAATTTAACCAAAAGCTAAATTCATTTAGAGAATCTGACATAAGATATTTAATATTGCAGATACTCAGCCAACAGCCTATCTATACTGCAAATCAAGAGTTGCTCTTATTTGCATTACGCGAACTAGGTAATGCCATCAGCCACGAACAGATTTATATTGAATTAATATGGCTTGAAAAAGAGGCAGAGGTATTATCTTGCAAGACTTTCAATCAAATGCATATTGCAAAATTAAACGTTTCCGGTCTTGATGTAGCTAATGGGACAAAAGTTATTTCCGGAATTAGAAGGCCCATGCCTTACGAAATCGTTGGTTAATTTTATCGCCTGTCGACTGGCGGCGGATCATCCCCCGCCGGCAGTCTCAGCATATTACGCCAGACCCGGTTAAAGAAACGAGGATCGGTGGTGACTTCATACCATTTCGTACCACCGCGACTTTCATAGTGGGCTTTGATGCGCTGGTAATTGCGGTCAACGCGGGCTTGCCAGGTCATTTGACAACTATTGTGTAAACCGTCCAGAACAGGCCGGTTACAAGGCCAAAAAAGAAAGATGCTAGGGGCTTCTGGTATAAATTGTCAGTACACCGAAAATTAACCACCACCCAATAAGATTAATCACGTAACCCCCGACAGCGCCCTGCGCTTACCCTGCACCGGCTTGTGCAGCGAGACATCCGCCGCTGCTTGGTAGCCGGCTGCACTAGCCTGCCAATCATTACTGTGTTTTGCCGATGCGCCGGGTCGGGTATCTTTACTCAGTGCGTTACCGTATTTTTGCTGTTCGAAGGCGGCGATGGCTTGTTGTTCGGCTTCGTTGCCGGCAAAGTCGTTTACCTGTTTGGCGATGCGGCGTACCCAGGCTTGACAGAACAAATCGGCGCGGCGGATTTTGGTGGCGCGTTTCAGGCGTTTGCTTTGGCTGGCGTTGAACTCCGTGCGGTCGTGCAGGACATGGCGGCGCAGCACGTCGTAGGTGTATGCCGCCAGTTCCGGCTTGATGCCGAGGCCAAAAAAACGCACCTGAGTATTGATACTGATGAAACCCAACTCGCAGACCACGCCGCAGCCAAAGGCCTTGGCAATGATGACGGACAGATCGCCCAGATAGGGCGGTAGCTTAAACGCCGCACCGGTATCGACGATTTCGTCATGTACATTCGCTGCTGCCACGTCGCCGCTGGTGAGGTTGTATTTTTTCATCAGCGCGTCGGCTTGGCGCTTGGCGGCCTCGGCTTCCGCCGGGTTGTCGCTGGCCGCTAGTGCGAGGCACTTGGCGATCTTGGCGGCGATCTTTTTCAGTTCGTCGGCGGTCATTGGCGCACCACATCAATTCCCAACGCATAGCCGATTTGCGCGGCTAGTGCTTCAGCTTGTTCCATGACTTCATAGCCATCTTCATCATGGTTATAGCTACCTACTAATACGCCATTTGCATAAATATCGACCTGGTCTTCTTCTTTGATTTCGATCACGATACTTTGCATGGCGCAAATCCTCCCGGCATCACCACCCACAGCGTTAAGCACGGCAGCAGATTGATACACATGCGTTTGTTGGCCGGCGACCAATGCGCGCCGATCCAAATGGAGCCTGGACGGATCAGCCAGCCGTAGCGCCAGGTGTTGATAGGGTCCGGCACCTCTTGGTAAGGGTCGGTGTCTCGCTGCATAGGTCGTGCGGGCCTAGTGTGTCGCTTAGCCATGGCTTACTCCGGCTTGTCGTCTTTAAAACGGGTCGTCAGCGTAAATTTGCAATAGCCGTCTATCTCGCCGAACAAGGACCAGCCCCAGAACAGGTTGAGATACTGGTTGCCCACGGGGATATAGGCGCGCAGCATCCAATAGCCGTCGTCTCGCAGCCAAAACCAGCGGGTGTTTTGTATCGCCAGGTTAAACAGCTCGAAGACGCTGTCATTGCGGCAACCCAGGACGTGATAGTTAAACCAGTTAAAGCCGTTGCGGCGTAGCCAAGCAATGCGGTTTTCATCGCTCAATGGGTCCGATCCGGCCGCGATGTGCTTAGTCTGCCAGTCGTTATCTCCTGACAGAGGATTGTCCGGCGTCATGAACCAGCGTAACCAGGGGTGCAAGTCCAGCTTGTTTGCCGTGCCGAACCATTTTACGGCCACCCAGGCCAGCCACGGCCGCACAAAAACCACTAAAAACACGTGCAGCGGCAGATAGACCAGCCATTGCACAAGGCGACAACCAAACCGAAAGCCGAGCACGGCTGTAGCCCACAGCCGCACCAGCCGAATGGCTACTGGTAATATTTTATGCATCAGCACCAGCGAAGCGCCGAGTAGATGCGTCACTAAGTAAGCAAAGGTTTTCATAGATTCTCCGGGGTGTGTATGTGTGCCGCACTTTACGCCGCAGCATTGCACCCGCCAGCCCTGGAAACGTTTCCCGGCCTGTTTAGCACCTCGCGCGCGCGTAAGCTCTCACCATCTGCAATGCATCAATCACTGGGAGGCGAGATGAAAATTAATTGGCATGAAGCATCGACCAAGCGCGGCTTGGTATGCGTGGTCACTGGGCTGTTGGCAGTGGTGTTTTGGTGGTTTGGTAAAGACGTGCAGCCGGTATTGGCTGCCGGCACGTTTGTGGCCGGCGGGTTGGGCGTGGCATTGCCCGACAGCCAGGTGTAACCATGCCGAGACTCTATCTAGCCGGACCGATGACCGGCATTCCTGATTACAACTATCCGCTGTTCAATGCGATGGCCGAAAGGCTGCGCGCCAAGGGCTTTGAGGTGGAAAATCCTGCCGAAAACCAGGCGCCGGCATGTGGTAGCTGGGCGGGCTATATGCGTTTGGCGCTATCTCAGCTAATGACCTGCGAAGTGGTGGCGTTTCTGCCGAACTGGGAAGCGTCGCGCGGCGCACGTTTGGAATATCAAGTGGCTAAGGAGCTGGGCTTAAAAATCTGCCTGGTTGACGATCTATTAAACCCGGCTGTATGCAAGGAGGCCGCATGAATCGAAAACAAATCGTCTTTTTAGCCGAACGCATTAAGCGTGGTTACCGCGCGATAAGGGCTGCGGCGACTATTCATTCCGCATTGACTATCGAGCACTCGGCATTGGCACGGTCATTTATTTGTGAGACCGCGCTAACTCATCAGGTTGACGCGGCCGTCAATCAAAGGCTTGAGGATATGTACCGTGAAAATCAATGTGCGGTTCGCGAGTTTTGGTTAATGCACGATTCCGTAGCTGAACTGCATGAACAGCTACTTGATGCGATGAACAGCGGCATATCGCACCGGGAGTTCCTAAGCATTGTGCGTTGGATAGAGGAGGCCGCATGACTGACCAAAACACTAACGAAGTCGCCCTGGCGCAACAGATCGGCCATTTGACCGGTGAAATCCGCACGATGCATCAAGCGATACTGACGAGCTTGGAGCATTTGCGCGAGGACATGCGTCGAGTTGAGACGGCTAGCAATGCGCGCATTGATCGACTGGATGACAAATTAACAGCCCGGCTGGATACGGTGAATACTCAAATCACCGATTTGCAAACAGAGGACAAACGCATCATCGCTAAAGTAGCCCGCATCGGTGCTTTCGGCGGCGGTGCCGGCGGCGCGCTGGTGGCCGGGATGGTTGAATTGCTGAAACGGATGAACTGAGCATGGCGCACACGCCTGAAACGCGAACCAACGTTAGGCGCATGTACATCGAAGGCATGGCGCTAACGGCTGCTGCCGCTTGCTGCAATGTCAGTTACGACACGGCGCGCGAGTGGAAACGGCTGGGTAAGGAGCGCGGCGACGATTGGGACACGGCGCGGGCGGCGTATCGCGTCAGCGAGCAAGGCATCGACGAACTGAATAAGAACATGGTCGAGGATTTCGCCAGGCTAGTGTTGACGACAACCCGCGAGCTGGACAATTCGACCATTCCCGCCCACGAGAAAGCCGGCGTGCTGTCGCAGCTGGCTGACGCGCATTCTAAATTTGCCAAGGCGTTTTCGCGCATTAATCCGCAGTTTAGTGGGCTGAGCGTGGCGCTGGATACGCTGAAAACCATTGTCGATCTGCTGCAAAAGCGCGATCCGCAAGCCTTGCGGGCCTTGCAGCCGCATATTGAGGAGATTGGGGCGGTGTTGGGGAAAAGGTATGGTTAAGCAAGTTACCGTTTTATTTGCCCGTCAGGACTCCATTTACAAAACACTGGATGGTGTCGATGTTTGGGACGCGCAGCGTGACGCGCTCAATTGGCCGGGCGGCGCGCCGGTCGTAGCGCATCCGCCATGCCGCGAGTGGGGACAACTTAGTCATATGGCCAAACCTCGCGCGGATGAAAAAGAATTGGGGCTGTGGGCTGTCGATATGGTCCGCAAATTTGGGGGAGTGCTTGAACACCCCCGGCAATCGAAATTATGGCCAGCAAAACAACTCCCGTTACCCAATCAAGTTGATGAGTTTGGCGGTTGGACGTTACCGATTTTTCAATGCAATTTTGGCCACACGTGCGAAAAACCAACGTTTTTATACATATGCGGGATTACACCTGATCAATTGCCGTTAATGCCAATAACGCCGGGCCCGCAGGCTAAAGTAATTGCCAAAAGCCGTCAGCGAAAATCACCGAGCAACCCGCAATATCGAATGGAATGTACCAAGCCTGAGCGAGAGCATACGCCGGGCCCACTAGCTAAATTTTTGGTAGAAATCGCCCGTCGTTGCGAGGCTCGCCATGTCTGAAACCCTCGACATCCAGGAAGTCCGCAACTGGCGCGAGTTTGAAAAAGAACTGGCGGTGCTCGGCGAGCAGATCCGTCAGCAAATCGAGCTGGAGTGCGAGGCGTTTGCCACCGATCCGGCGGCGAGTAAGGAGCGGCGCGAACGTGCCTGGCACGATTACGGCTATTTTTGCAAAACATACTTTCCACACTATGTGCCGACGCCGCATTTCAGCGCGTTTCACCAGTTTATTTTCGAGCGTTTCCCGGCCTGCATCGATAGCCAAGTAGACGCCCGCGAAGTGCATCAAGCGCCGCGCGGCGAGGCTAAATCGACCTACGAAACCCAGTTGGGTTCGCTGTGGTGCATCGTCACCGGCCGCAAGCACATGATCGGCATCATCATGAACACCGAGGAACAGGCGGCAGAGATGTTGGAGAGCATCAAGGCCGAGCTGGACACCAACCCGCGCTTGGCGATGGACTTTCCGGACGCCTGCGGTCGTGGCCGGGTGTGGCAAGCCACCACCGCCATCACCGCTGGCAACATCAAGATCCGCATTGGCGGTACCGGCAAGAAAATCCGGGGTATGAAGCACGGCCCGCACCGGCCTGACCTGATCTTCCTGGACGACTTGGAGAACGACGAAAACGTCAAGGATAAGGGCCAGCGCGATAAGGTGCAGAAGTACGTTTTATCGGCGGTGCTGGGTTTGGCCGGACCGGGCGGCGGCATGGATGTGTTTTGGGTGGGTACCAGTTTGCATTACGACGCTGCCATTAACCGGGTTTCCCGCGCGCCGGGTTGGCGGCGGCGGATATTCCGCTCAATTCTGAAATGGCCGGACCGCATGGACCTTTGGGACCAATGGGAAGCGCTGTATACCCGCAGCGGCGATGACGACGAAAAAGAGCAGTTTGAAGCCGATGCAAAGGCATTTTACGAAGCCAACAAAGCGGCGATGGATGCCGGCGCGGTGTGCAGTTGGCCGGAAGTGCGGCCGCTGTACCGGCTGATGTGCATGCGAGCGATCAATCACGATGCCTTTTCTCAAGAACAGCAAAACGAGGCCGGTAACGACGAGAACGCGCCATTTAAAGGCGTGCAGTTTTGGGTTAACCGATTGGCCGATTGGGTGTTCTTCGGCGCGATTGATCCATCGCTGGGCAAGAAAGGCACGGTTAAAGGCGACCCGTCGGCGATTCTGGTCGGTGGTTTGGACCGCAAAAAGATGGTGCTGGATGTGGTGGAAGCCGATATCGCCCGCCGGGTGCCGGATTTGATTATCAGCCGGGCGATTGATTTGCAGGTTGAGTACGGTTGTTTGGCCTGGGCGCTGGAGACGGTGCAGTTTCAGGCGTTTTTGCATAGCGAGCTGATCAAGCGCGCGGCGTTGCTGGGTATAGCGTTCCCGGCTATTCCGGTGGTGCCACATACTGACAAGGGATTGCGCATCATCGGGCTACAGCCGTATGTCAACAACGAGCAGCTTCGGCTGCACCGCAGCCAGTCCACACTGATCGAGCAATTGAAGTTCTGGCCGGAAGCGGACCACGACGACGGCCCGGACGCGCTGGAAATGCTGTGGCAAATCGCCAAACAGTTTGGCGGCGAGTGGAATTACACCCCGGCAGGCAGCGGTCGCCGCCAGCGGCGCTCCACCAGCCGGGGGAATAGCGATTATGACGAGGATTGGGATGATGATTGAGGCAGAGTTTGATATGAGCGAGTTCACCGAAGATGAGCTGGCCGAGATATTGAAGCGCGTCGAAGATGAAAAATTGAAGATTTTGCATCGGCGCGATTTAATTCAAAAAAGGCATATCGGGCATTTAAACAACGTTGCCCTACTGCAGATTGCAGCTGATTATTTGGAGTGGCTGTATACCAGTGGACGCGGGAATACGTTCTCAACATTTGTTAATGAATTTGGTTATGACTCTATGTTGGCCAGAGCTGTTTTTGGGCAGATCGGAAATATATACAACGAAATGGAAAAAATGGCTTTTCCAGGTGATGCCTTGTTTAGCGATGTTGATTACCACAAACCGCCGTATGTAGTGGAGAAGGGAGATGATTAAACAAGCTAAAGCCGCCCTGGCCAAGCTAGCCAACCTCAGCAAGAAAAGTTTGTTGCCGATTGAGTTTAAGAAGGTTATCGGTCGCACATACCTTTCTATTCGCCTATCCGATGAACTGTGGTTCAGCACAACCAAACTGGGTCGCGCGTATCACCTGCTTCGACTGGGCTGGTTCTCTTATAACGAGGGCACGGCGCCGGTTTTCTCGATCAATTTATTGTGGCTAAGTATTCATGTCGCAGTCGTGAGGTCAGCATGATTAAACAAGCCAAAGCCGCCCTGGCCGCGCTGGCGGGCGTCAGCAAGAAAGGCCTGCAAGTGTTGCAGGCCGGCGCCCGCTCCACGCAAAGCACGCCGATGAATTACAACAGCGTCAACACGCTGGACCCAACCCGGCTGGCCAACGCCTTTGCCCAGGCCGATCAGGGTTACATTACCGACCAGGCGACGTTGTTCGAGCTGGTCGAGGAACAGGACGCGCATATATTCGGTGAGTTAGCCAAACGCCGCCGCGCGGTGACTGGGCTGGAGTGGGATCTGCATCCGCAAGACGATGCCACGCAGGCCGAGATCGACCGCACTAAGGAGCTGAAAGATATGCTCTGTCAAATTAAAGGCGAAGACGATTCTGGCAAGCGTAAATATCAGAGCTTTTCAGATGTATTGTTCGATTTAACCGACGCTATCGGCAAGGGCCTGGCATGCCAAGAGATCCAGTGGCGCACTGGTGCGGAATGGGTACCCGCAGCGCTGCATTGGGTGCCACAGCGGGAGTTTCAGATTGATATCAACAGCGGCGAGTTGATGTACCGGCGCATGGGCATGCCGGAACCGCTACGCGATTGGGGCTGGGTGATTCACGAGCACCGCGCCAAATCCGGTTACATCGAGCAAGCGGCGCTATTCCGCGTACTGGCCTGGACCTATGCTTATAAAGCCTACAACGCGCGCGACATGCAGCGCTTTTTAGAGGTGTACGGCATGCCGCTGCGGCTCGGTAAGTATCCGGCCGGCATCGGCAAAACGGAGCGAGACCAGTTGCTAAAGGCGGTACGCAATATCGGCAACGACGGTGCCGGCATCGTACCCAGTACGATGAGCATCGACTTTGTCACCCAAACCTCAACCGGCAACGTCACTGACTTTTTAAATGCCATCCAATATTGGGAGCGAAAACAGTCCATGGCGATTTTGGGCGGCACGTTGACCAGCCAGGCGGATGGCAAGACCAGCACCAATGCGCTGGGCCAGGTACATGACAAGGTCCGACGCGAGATTATGCTGCACGACGTGCAACAAATTCAGCCGACCGTCAACCGCGATATCGTCTTGCCGATTGTGCTGTTAAACGGCATGTTTGCTAAAGGCCGCATGCCGGAGTTTAGATATGACACCTCGGATGAGGTGGATCAAAAAGCCATGGCCGAGGTGTTGGACTTAGTAGCGGCGATGGGCATGGAGGTTGACGTGGATTGGGCGCATCAGGCGCTGCAGATCCCGAAAGCGGGCAAGGACGCGAAGATTTTGACGGTGTCCGGTAAGTCGCCGGCACCGACTCAGGCGGGCGCGGCCTTGACACGGTTGGCGGCGCTGGCCAAGCAACAAGCGGCGGGCGATATCGCCGGCAATTATAGCCAGCAACTAGCGGCGTTGTGCATGCCGCATGAAGAGGCCGCAATTCAGCAGATTGCGGCGGTGGTTGCGGCTGCCGGCTCGTTTGACGATGCCATTGCCGGGATTGAGGCGTTGAATTTGGATAGTAAAGCCTGGGCTGGGTCATTGCAGTTGGGGATGGCGGCGGCGCATTTGGCGGGACGGGATGAAATTGGCGGTGCAAAATGAGCGTGCATATCGAATGGACGCAGGGCATTGCGCGGACGTTCGATCCCGGCAAACGATTTGAAGACGCCGCGCCTTTCGTTTCGGTGGTGAAATTGGACAAAATCGGACCGGATACGGTGTTGCTGTCGGCCGATTTATCTCAGCGAAAACTAACGCGCGGCGATATCGCCGATTTGAAAGCCGAATTAACCGCGGCCGGGTTTGAGTTGGTGCATTGCTGGCGCAAGATCGGCCGCAAAGTGCCGTATGGCGGGCGAGTGATTCGTACCCGAGGCAAGCTGGCACTGTGGGAGATTGAGTTGTGACAGATGCGCCGGCCAAATTGCCATTTTCCGAGGCGATTGATTTTTACAAGGCCAAGATCAAGCTGCCGACCGCCAGTTGGACCGATATATGGGAACAACAGCATAGCCATGCGTTTGTGGTGGCCGGCGCGGCCCATGATGCCCTGGTGGAGGACTTTTATAACGCGATCCACGACGCCAAGCAGAATGGCGGCGGGTATGATGATTTTAGGACGCAGTTTGATGACATCGTGGCTAAGCACGGCTGGAGTTATAACGGTTCGGCGGGTTGGCGTAGCAAGATCATCTATGACACCAATATTAACCAGTCGTATAACGCCGGGCGCTGGCAGCAAATGATGGCCGTGAAGCATCTGCGGCCCTATTTGGAGTATGACCATACTTCTATCGAGCATCCGCGACTGGAACACAAGGCATGGGATGGTTTTATTTTTTCAATCGACGATCCGGTTGTTGATGTGATATCGCCGCAGAATGGTTGGGGCTGTCGGTGCCGGTGGAATTCGTTGTCACAATGGGAGGCTGAGCAATTGTGGACAGCCAAGGGCATGTCCGGACCTGACAATTTGGTACTCGAATGGGAAACCAAGACGGTAGGCAGTAAAGGTGCGTCGCCGCGCACTGTGCGGGTACCGAAAGGGATTGATCCTGGGTTTGCGTATAACCCTGGCAAGGCCTATTTAGAGCCGTTGACGGTGCCGCCGTTGACCGGTTACGACGCAATTTTAAAGCAGCGCGACAAGCCGTGGCCGACTGGGTTTAAGGTGCCGGAAATGCCGAAGCCGACTAAAGTTTCGCCCAACATTCTGCTGCCAGCCGATATCGCCCCGGAAGTGGCGGTGGCGGAGTTTTTGTCGATTTTCGGGGCGACGATGGAGGACGGGGCGGCGTTTACTGATGCAGTTGGCAGCACGTTGGCCATTACCAAAGCGCTATTCAACGATGGTTCCGGGAATTTTAAATGGTTGGCCAAGCCGGAAAAGGCGGGCCGGATGCAATATGCCAATTTGGTGGCGATGGCATTAATCGAGCCTGATGAAATTTGGTGGCAATGGGAAGAAGATCAAAGATGGACTAATGATAATCCCGATAAACCTAAGCGCTGGCGGCTGAAACGACGCTATCTGCGAGCGTTTGAAGTGGATGGAACCGGCGAGTTTGCTATTTCTGCGTTTGAATGGGGTCGAACAGGTTGGTTTGGTTCGACTGCGTTTATGGCTGAGCCGAGCAGTGCAAAGCAGCGGTTGAAGTATTTTGACAAGCAACGCATTGGCCGGTTGCTGTTTAAGAAGTAACGGCCGGCTGGTGCTGTAAGCCGGTCTGTGGTTTTGGTTGGGTCTGCCGTACAGTCGGCCAGTCTCCTATCGCCACGCACTCATTATATATAGAGGTAGGGATTATGCAATTTGAGATTGAGTTTGATACCAGCCATTCGGAGCGAATTATGGAAGCCGCCCGGCGAGAGATTGCTACACCGGGCGAAATGTTGGGCAGTATCGGCGAGTCGTTGTTACGGGTGAATCGGAAGCGGCATGAAAAAGGCGTTGATCCACAAGGGAATGATTGGCAACCTTTGTCTGAATTGACGCTAGCCGCTGGCAATAGAAAAGGTGGACCGCTGAAAAAAACCGGTCGAATGCTTGCCAGTCTGAATTATCAGGTTTCAGCGGATACGTTGATTTTGGGTTTTGATGGGGCTAGGGATGCAAAATTGGCGGGTTTTCATCAAGGAGGAACTGAGCCTTATTTGATCACACCGAGACAACGTAAAGCATTGGCATTTGGCGGCATGGTGAGACGGCGGGTTAATCACCCAGGATTGCCGAAGAGGGAGTTAATTGGGTTTCCAGATAGCGATAAAAATCTGGTTGAACATGTGACTATCGATCATCTCACACTGGTTTTAAACCGAGTTCGATAAGGTAATAAATGATGTTTAAACGGTATTTATTCACCAATCGCGAGTGGTATTTTTCGGCTATTACCAGGAATATTCTCCCGAATTGATACCGTTTTTGTCCGGAATTCAATAATTTTTGTGTTTTGGCTGAAAACTAGAGTTTTCGGGGCGTCCGGGGTGTTTTGTGTTGGTTAATCCTATCCGTTTTTCACCTCCTCCCTTCTAAGGCCCATGATATTTTTGCAAACGACATAAAAGGTTTCCCTGGGTGACAAGCTTAGGGAAATTCTATCCAGCGCCAGACTCTCTTTAAAAACGATATATTTCGATGTCTATTTCAGATATTGGCATAAAGACAATATGCGGAAGACGCACTGCCAAGCACTCCCGTGTGTTTTTATCATCGGGCCCGACACGGCACACCGAGCTGATTCTGCATAAACACCTGAGCAGCAAACATTGTTAGTTGAGCAGCATATCGCCCTTCGTATCACCCGAAATCATCCACTGACAGACCAGCGTTGGCGGCGTACCGTTAAGCGGCACAGCTCTTGCTGATCTCAGCTCCAATTGAAATCAATTAGCGCCGGAAACCTAGTAGCGAGATTTACCAACCGGCCAGCATTGGCTGGCAGACAGCCTATTTTGACCCGCGCCGAACCCTACACCTATTTCAAACCAACAGGAGTTAACATGCATAAATTGCTATACCGAACGGCGGGTTTAACCGCGCTTATTTTCACTGGCTGTAGTTCGCTGCATCAAAACAGCATCCAATTAGCCAGCGATGCCGCAGGCGTCACGAACCTCAAATCCATCGAATTTAGCGGCACCGGCCGTTGGTACCAATTTGGTCAGGCGCCGAATCCCGACCTGCCCTGGCCGCCGTTTGCCATCAAAGACTACACCGCCGACATCAATTACGAGACCGCCAGCGCCCGCGTGCAAATCAGCCGTTTGCAAGAGATTGAGCCGGGGCGGAATCGGCCGCAACCCACCGAACAAAAGGTTGATCAATACGTCAGCGGCGCTTATGCCTGGAACATTGCCCCCGCTGCTGCCGGTGCCACCAGCGCTAACCCCGTCATCACCACGCAACCCACCGCTAGCGAAGAACGCGCCGCCGAAATATGGGCCACGCCACAAGGATTTTTAAGAGCAGCGCAACGCCATCAGGCCAAAATTGAAGACAAAGGCAGCGACACCGAAGTCAGCTTTACTTTGGACGGCAAATACCGCTACCAGGGCACACTGAATGCCCGCCACCAATTAACCAATGTTAAAACCTGGATTGACAACCCCGTGCTTGGCGACACCTTGCTGGAAACCCAATACAGCGACTACAAGGAATTTGACGGCGGCTTATTTCCCAGCCATATCGTGCGTCTACAAGGCGGCTATCCGGTATTGGATTTAAACGTCACCACGGTAAAAGCCAACCCGCCAGTGGACATTGCGGTGCCTGCCGAAGCAGCCAAAAAACCGAACATTATCGTCGCAGCCAATAAACTTGCGGACGGCGTGTACTATTTGACAGGCGGTACTCACCATAGCGTCGCCATCGAACAGCTAAACCATATCGTGCTGGTAGAAGCACCGCAAAACGAAGAACGCTCCTTGGCGCTGATCGAAAAACTCAAGGAGACCATCCCCAATAAACCGATCAAATACGTGATCAATACTCACGCGCACTTTGACCACAGCGGCGGCTTGCGCACCTTCGTCGATGCCGGAGCCACTATCGTCACCCATCAGCCCAATCAGGCATATTACGAGAAAATCTGGGCCGCACCGCATAGCATTAACCCCGACAATCTGGAGAAGTCCAAAAAATCTGCAAACTTCATCAGCTTTGCCGGAAAACAGGTGATTTCTGACGGTAAACGCAATATTGAAATTCATGCGTTGGCTGAGAATAGCCACAACGACGCTTTTATTGCGGTGTATTTGCCCAAGGAAAAGATATTGATCGAGGCCGACGCCTACACACCGCAAGCCGCTAACGCGCCGGCACCTTCATCCGTGAACCCTTATTCGCTGAATCTGTATGAAAATATTCAACGGCTGAAATTGGAAGTTGGACAGATTGCTGCCTTGCACGGTCCACGTGTGGTGACCTTAGGGGATCTGCGTAAAGCCATAGGCATCACCAAAGCTTCGCGATAAGCAGATCAACAATTGAGGCACTGGCTGAAGACAGGTGCCTCAATCTCAGCGCAAACAGGCCTGACTCAGAACTCTTTCGATGCTGGAGAGCGCTGAGCCGGTGCCTCAGTAACAAGTGGGTTCTGCCCCGCCATCAACACTCTGCAACCAATCGCTGCTGAATTTCAAACAATCCCCCGCCGCAAGCGCGGCTAGACCCTTTAAAGCGCCACCTTCCCAAAGTTGGCATGTAGCGTGCTTTGTTAAATGCGTATTTGAATTAGCAATTTCACATTTATCCACTCATCGTTCCAGCACTACGCATGACTGACCTAAAAACCAAGTCGGAGAAAACTCGCGAGCGATTGTTGAATGCCGCCGGTCGCATCTTTGCCGAGAAAGGCTATCAGGACGCGACCATCGCCGAGATTTGCGAGCAGGCCCAAGCCAATATTGCCTCGGTAAATTATCACTTTGGCGACAAGCAAACCCTTTATCTGGAAGCCTGGCGCCATGCCTTCAACCATGAATTAGGCCAGCATCCACCCGACGGCGGCGTGCCCCGACAGGCGCCGGTCGAACAACGGCTGGCCGGGCGTATCAAATCGCTAATCCGCCGCCTGGCCGACGACGAATCCTATTCGTTTGCCATCATTCACAAGGAAATGGCGCAACCAACGCGCTTGCTGGCCGACATTCTGGAAAAGGAAATCAACCCGCAGCGTCAGCAAATGTTTGGCTTGCTACGCGAATGCCTGGGCCAGGACGCCAGCGAACAACAATTGCAATATTGCCACGCCAGCATCATGGGCCAATGCTTTCAATTGCTACGCCTGAAACAAATGCAACAAGCCCGGCCGCTGCGCACGCTCCCCAACGACATGAGCGACATCGGCGCCTTTGCCGAACATGTGGTGGACTTTTCGCTGGCCGGCATCCGCGCCATCCGTTCGCAAACCTTACCTAAACGTATCCAAGCATGAATCAACAAATTTCCGATTTACCTTCGTCGAGCAAGCGCCGGCCCTGGTTGTGGACCGGCACCCTACTGGCCGTGAGTCTGGCCGGCGCCGGCGTCTATTTTCAGCACAGCGAAGCCGCCCCGGATACTAAAGCGGAGCGCGGCGGCAGCAAGGGCCGGCGTTTTTTTGAACAACCCGATGCTCCTGCCGTCGTCGCTACCCAGTCCGCCAGCAGTGGCGATTTTCCGGTTTATCTGAACGCGCTCGGCACCGTCACCGCCTTGCGTACCGTCACTGTCAAACCGCGCGTGGACGGCGAATTGGTGAAAGTAGCGTTCAGCGAGGGGCAAATGGTCAAGGCCGGCGATTTGCTAGCGGAAATCGACCCGCGACCGTTTCAGGTGCAATTGCAACAGGCCCAAGGCCAGTTAACCAGGGATCAAGCCTTGTTGAAAAACGCCGAGCTGGATCATGCCCGTTACGAAACCTTGCTAGCTCAGGATTCCATCGCCGCCCAACAAACCGTCACCCAGGCGTCGCAGGTCAAGCAATATCAAGGCAACGTGGAAATGGATCAAGCCATGGTCGATAGCGCCAAACTGCAACTTGGCTACGCCAAACTGACCGCGCCGATTTCCGGTCGCACCGGCCTGCGGCAGATCGACCAGGGCAATATCGTCCACGCCAACGATGCCAACGGCCTGGTCGTCATCACCCAGTTACAACCGATTAGCGTGGTGTTCACGCTGCCCGAGGACAAATTGCCGGAGGTGGTGAAACGTTATCGCGAATGCCAGGCTATTAATATAGAGGCCTACGACAGAGGCGGCAAACTGAAACTCGCCGAAGGTAAACTCACCGCGCTGGACAATCAAATTGACCCGACTACCGGCACCATTAAATTGAAGGCGCAATTCGACAATCTCGAGCAAACCCTGTTCGCCAATCAATTTGTTAACGTGCGCATGCATCTGGATACCTTGCACGGCGTCACGCAGATACCCAGCAGCGCCTTGCAGCACGATACCCAAGGCGCATTTGTCTACGTGGTCGATGCCGAGAACATCGCCCATCTGCGCCGCGTCGAACCCGGCCCCAGCGAGGGAGAAAAGGTAGCTATCGAACATAATCTGGCCCCCGGCGAACAACTAATCCTCACCGGCATCGACCGGGTCAAAGACGGCGGCGTGGTGGATGTGGCCGAGAAGGACGGGCAAGCGGTCGCCGCCAAACCCGAGTTGCAACCCAAACCCAATGACGAATCCGGCAAACGCCGGCGCCGCGGATAAATCATGAGTCTCAGCGATCCGGGCAAGGCCGGTTTCAATCCTTCGCGCCTATTCATCCTGCGGCCGGTAGCCACCTCCTTGTTGATGGTGGCTTTATTGTTGGTGGGCATACTGGCTTATCGGCTATTGCCGGTCTCGGCGCTGCCGCAGGTCGATTATCCGACCATCCAGGTCACCACGCTGTATCCCGGCGCCAGCCCAGAAGTGATGACTTCCATCGTCACCGCGCCGCTGGAACGCCAGTTCGGGCAAATGCCCGGCTTGACGCAAATGAGTTCCACCAGCTCGGGCGGCGCGTCGGTGATTACCTTACAGTTTAATTTGCACTTGGACCTGGACGTTGCCGAACAAACCGTGCAAGCCGCGATCAACGCCGCCGCCAACTTTTTGCCCGACGATTTGCCGCAAGCGCCGGTTTACAGCAAGGTGAATCCAGCCGATACGCCGATCATGACGCTGGCGGTCAGCGCCAAATCGCTGCCCCTATTTAAGGTAGAAGATTTGGTCGATACCCGGCTGGCGCAAAAAATCGCTCAACTACCCGGCGTCGGCATGGTCAGCATCAGCGGCGGCCAACGGCCGGCGGTGCGCATCCAAGCCAACCACAAAGCGCTGGCCGCTTACGGCATTAGCCTGGAAGACCTGCGCAGCGCGATTGCCGCCGCCAACGTCAACCAACCCAAAGGCTCAATCAACGGCCCAACCCGCGCCGCGACGATAGACAGCAACGATCAATTGCGTTCACCGGCCGAATACCGTGAGTTGGTGGTTGCTTACAAAAACGCCGCGCCGGTCAAACTGGCTGATGTTGCGGAGGTGGTCGATGGCGCCGAAAACGTGCGCCTGGCCGCCTGGGCTAACGACAACGCGGCGGTCATCGTTAACATCCAGCGTCAGCCCGGCGCCAATGTCATCGAGGTGGTGGATAGGATTCAAGAATTGCTGCCCAAACTGCAAGCCTCGCTGCCGCCCGGCATAGAAGTCACGCCATTAACAGACCGCACCGTCACCATTCGCGCCTCGGTGCACGACGTGCAATTCGAGCTATTGTTGGCGGTAGCGCTGGTAGTGATGGTGATCTTCCTATTTTTGCGCAATATCCCGGCCACCATCATTCCTGGCATTGCCGTGCCGTTGTCTTTAGTGGGCACGTTTGCGGCAATGTATCTGGCCGATTTCAGCATCAACAATTTAACCCTGATGGCCTTGACCATCGCCACCGGCTTCGTAGTCGACGACGCCATCGTCGTCATCGAAAACATTTCCCGCCATATCGAACGCGGCGAAGCGCCGCTACAAGCCGCATTGAAAGGTTCGGCGCAGATCGGCTTTACCATTATCTCGCTGACTTTTTCACTGGTGGCGGTATTGATTCCACTGCTGTTCATGTCCGACGTGGTGGGCCGGCTGTTTCGGGAATTTGCGATTACGCTGGCGGTGGCGATCTTGATTTCAGCGGTGGTGTCCTTGACCGTGACGCCGATGATGTGCGCCAAACTGCTGCGCCCCGGCAGCGGTAACCCTAATGAAGACGAAATCGGCGACGACTGGTTCGGCCGTTTAATCAAGACCTACGGCCGCAGCCTGAATTGGGTAATGCAAAGGCAAACGGCGACCTTGCTGGTGTTTTTTGTGACTGTGGCATTGACCGCGGCGATGTATGTCTGGATACCGAAAGGCTTTTTCCCCAGCCAGGACACCGGCATCATTCAGGGCTTTTCCGAAGCTCCGCAAAACGTGTCGTTTCCGGCCATGGCCGAGCAACAGCAAAAACTGGCTAAGCTGATATTGGCAGATCCGGCCGTGGAAAACCTGTCCTCATTCATCGGGGTCGATGGCATCAACACCACGCCCAATAGCGGCCGATTTTTGATCAATTTAAAACCGCACGAGCAACGGCCGCCGGCTAACGCGATTATCGCCCGCTTGAAAACCCGTTTGGCCGCATCGCCGCCCGGCAGCGTGTTGTATTTGCAAGCGGTGCAGGATTTGACGATGGAAAACCGGGTCAGCCGCACCCAATACCAATTTACCCTGGAAGGCGCCGACATCGACGATTTGAACCGCTGGACCGGCAAGCTGGTAAACGCCTTGCAAGGCCGGCCGGAGTTTGCGGATGTGGTCAGCGACGTGCAGGACCATGGCCGCCAAGTGTTTGTGAAGATCGACCGCGCCACCGCCAGCCGGCTGGGGGTCAGCACTGCAGCGGTCGACAATGCTTTATACAGTGCTTATGGCCAGCGCCTAGTATCGACCATCTTCACCCAGGCCAATCAGTACCGGGTGGTATTGGAAGTAGATCCGACCGAGCAGACCGGTCCGCAAGCCTTGAACGAATTGCGTGTGCCCTCCAGCAACGGCACGCAAGTACCGTTGTCGGCCATCGCCGAATTGTCCGAGCGGCCCACCACGCTGGCGATCAGCCATCTGGATCAATTCCCGGTGACGACGGTGTCGTTCAATCTGGCGCCCGGTTATGCGCTGGGCGATGCGGTCGCCGCCGTCGATGCCGCCAAAACCGAGATCGAATTGCCGCTGGCTATCCGCAGCGAATACCAGGGCGCCGCGCAAGCCTTCAAGGCCTCGCTGGGCAATACGCTGTGGCTGATTCTGGCCGCCATCGTCACGGTCTATATCGTGCTGGGCGTGCTCTATGAAAGCTACATTCACCCTATCACGATCTTGTCCACCCTGCCCTCAGCCGGCGTCGGCGCGTTGCTGGCTTTGCAAGTCTCCGGCGGCGACCTGGGCATCATCGGCATCATCGGCATCATTTTGTTGATCGGCATCGTCAAGAAGAACGCGATCATGATGATCGACTTTGCGCTGGAAGCCGAACGCAAGGAACACCTGCCGCCCGAGCAAGCCATTTTTCAGGCTTGTTTGTTACGCTTTCGACCTATTCTGATGACCACCTTGGCGGCGCTATTGGGTGCCTTGCCGTTGATGCTGGGCAACGGCGTTGGCTCGGAGCTGCGCCATCCGCTGGGTATCACGATGGTCGGCGGCTTGCTACTTAGCCAATTGTTAACGCTGTACACCACGCCGGTAATTTATCTGGCCATGGACAGACTGGCACGCCGGGTTAACGCCGGCCTGGGATTGAATCAAGTCGAACCGGTGGAACAGGACCCAAGCCAGCCATGAACCTATCCGAATTATTCATCCGCCGCCCGGTCGCAACTACCTTATTGACGACAGCTATTGCCTTGTGCGGCGTGTTGGCGTTTTTGAATCTGCCTATCTCCTCGCTGCCGCAAGTGGACTTTCCGACCGTATCGGTGCAGGCGCAGATACCCGGCGCCAGCGCCGAGACGATGGCCGCGACGGTCGCCACGCCGCTGGAACGCGCGCTGGGCCGGATCGCCGGCGTTACGGAAATGACCTCCAGCAGCTCGCAAGGCTCGACACAGATAACGCTGCAATTTGATTTAAACCGCGACATCGACGGCGCCTGCCGCGACGTGCAGGCCGCGATCAACGCCGCCGCCAGCATGTTGCCCAGTAATATGCCCAACCGGCCCAGCTACCGGCGCGACAACCCGTCGGACTCGCCGATTCTGATCCTGGCGCTGACCTCGGACAGTTTCACGCGCGGCCAGATGTACGACTCGGCGTCGACGATTTTGCTGCAAAAAATTTCGCAAATCCCCGGCATCGGCCAGGTACAGATCGGCGGCGCGGCGCTGCCAGCGGTGCGTGTGGAACTGAATCCCAACGCGCTGAGTAAATACGGCATTGGCTTGGAAGACGTACGTAACACCATCGCCCAAACCAACGTCACCCGGCCCAAGGGCGTACTGGAAAGCGCCAACACCCGCTGGCAGATTCAAGCCAACGACCAGGCCCGTAAAGCAGAGGAATATCTGCCGTTAATTGTGGCTTATCGCAATGGCGCGCCGGTGACGATTGCCGATCTGGGCGAAGCGGTCGATTCGGTGGAGGATTTACGCAACACCGGTGCCAAAAATGGCAAGCCTTCGGTACTGCTGATCATCCGCAAGCAACCCTTGGCCAACGTCATTCAGACTGTCGATCAGGTGCTGGCCGTACTACCGCAATTGCGCGCAGCCTTGCCCAGCAATATCGAACTCTCGGTAGTGGTGGATAGATCCTTATCCATCCGCGCATCAATCACCGAAGTCGAACACGGCTTGTTCGTCGCCGTGTTGCTGGTGATTCTGGTGGTGCTGGTGTTCCTGCGCAATCCCCGCTCGGCGGCGGTGCCAATCGTCGCGGTACCGGCCTCCCTACTGGGGTCTTGCGCGGTGATTTATTTGTGCGGCTTTAGCATCAACAACCTGACTTTGATGGCTTTGACCATCGCCACTGGGTTTGTGGTGGACGATGCGATTGTGGTGGTGGAAAACACCAACCGGCATATCGAGGAAGGCGTACCACCGTTCCGTGCGGCGCTGTTGGCCGCCAAGGAAGTGGGCTTCACCGTATTGGCAATGAGCGCGTCGCTGGTGGCGGTATTCCTGCCGATTTTACTGATGGGCGGCGTTCCGGGCCGGTTGTTTCGGGAATTTGCGGTGACTTTGTCGGCGGCGGTACTGGTTTCTTTGCTGATTTCGTTGACTACCACCCCCATGCTGTGCGCGCGCTGGCTGGGCAAGGAATCCAAAGAGCATGGCGCCGTCTATCACGGCATCGGCGCAGCTTTCGATTGGATACAAAACATCTACCGGATCAGCCTGAGCTGGGCCTTGCGCCACGACCGCATCATGCTGACTTTGTTGCTGGCGACCATCGCTTTAAATATTTATTTATACGGCGCCATCGACAAAGGCTTTTTCCCGACCCAGGACGGCGGCCGCTTGCTGGGCGAAATTCAGACCGATCAAAACACTTCGTTCCAAACCCTGCAAAAACAGTTCGCGCAAATCTCGGACATATTACAAAAGGACCCGGCAGTCGCCAATGTCGCCGGTTTTGCCGGCAGTTCGCAAAGCAGCAACAGCGCGCGGATTTTCATCACGTTAATTCCGCACGAACAGCGCGACGGCGTCGAGGTGGTGATGGAACGCTTGCGCAAAGCTGCGGGCCGGGTTCCCGGCGCCAGTTTGCATATGTTTCCAGCCCAGGAGCTGCGGATTGGCGGACGCATGTCGTTTGGCATGCTGGATTACACTTTGCAGGCCGACGATCTTGATCTATTGCGGGAGTGGACGCCCAAGGTACAAGCCGCCTTGGCCCGGCTGCCGGAATTAAGCGACGTCAGCACAAGCCAACAGGACAAGGGCGAACAAATCGGCCTGACCGTCAACCGCGATCTGGCCGCGCGTTACTGCGTCAGCCAGGCCTTGATCGACAATAGCCTGAACAGCGCCTTCGGGCAGCGTCAGGTGTCGGTGATTTATAATCCGCTGAATCAATACCGGGTGGTGATGGAACTGGCGCCGCAATATTGGCAATCGCCGGATAGCCTGAAACAACTGTATATCAGCGCACCCGGCCGGGCGGGCACCGACGGCACACCGGCGCAGCCCAAGCAAGTACCGCTGTCGGCGCTGGCCGGCTTCGCGCCCAGCAATGCGCCGCTATCGGTGCATCATCAAGGCCAGTTTGCCGTGACCGAATTATCGTTTAATTTAAAACCCGGCATTTCGATGTCCACTGCTGATGCTGCAATAAACCAAGCGTTGCGTGACATCGGCCTGCCGGCTGCCATTACCGGCAGCTTTCAAGGCTCGGGCAAAGCATTTCAGGAAGCCTTGCGCAATCAGCCCTGGCTGGTTTTGGCCGCTCTGATCAGCATTTACATCGTGCTGGGTGTGCTGTATGAAAGCCTGATACATCCTTTGACGATACTATCCACCCTGCCCTCGGCCGGCGTCGGCGCCTTGCTGGCCTTGATGGCTTGCGACAAGGAGTTCAGCATCATTGCGCTGATCGGCGTAATTTTGCTGATCGGCATCGTCAAGAAAAATGCGATCATGATGATAGACTTTGCGCTGCTGGCCGAGCGCGAGCGCGAGCTGGATTCGCGGGAAGCGATCTTTCAAGCCTGCATGCTGCGCTTCCGGCCGATCCTGATGACCACGCTGGCCGCGCTGTTCGGCGCCCTGCCGTTGGCCTTGGGCAGCGGTTACGGCGCGGAATTGCGCCAGCCCTTGGGGATTTCCATCGTCGGCGGCCTGATTTTCAGCCAGCTTTTGACTTTGTACACTACACCGGTCGTTTATGTGTACCTCGACCGGTTCCGGCTGTGGATGCACAGCCGTTTTTCCAACCGCGCCGCCAGCCCGGCGCCACATTCCATCTAAACCGATAGTCATGCGTTTAAGAACAAGCCCAGCGTTGATTGCTTCCTTACTGACCTTGCCCTTGGCTGCCTGTACGGTAGGCCCGGATTACGTGCGCCCACAAGCCAATATCTCCGAGGAATTTAAAGAAGTGAAAGGCTGGAAACAAGCCCAGCCGCGCGATACCGGCTTGCCCGGCAAATGGTGGGAGATTTTCAACGATCCCAAACTGAACGAACTGGAAGAACAGGTGGCCGCCGCCAACCAGTCCATCGTCCAGGCCGAAGCGCAATACCGGCAAGCCCAGCATCTGGTGCAATCGGTGCAATCGTCCCTGCTGCCGGTGGCAACGCTGACCGGCACCTTCAACCGCTTCCGCGCCGCCACCGGCCAGAACGTGGCCGTGGGTGGCGTGCGCAACCTGTTTGGTCAGGCGGTTGGCGTGGCCTGGGAGCCGGATTTGTGGGGCAGCGTGCGCCGCCAAGTGGAAACCAACACCAGCAACGCCCAGGCCAGCGCCGCGACCTTGCACGCCTTGATACTATCCAGCCAATCGGCGTTGGCGGACAGTTACTTTCAAATGAAAACCCTGGACGCACAAAAAGCCTTATTGGATGAAACAGTGACGGCTTTTACAAAAACCCTGGAGATCACCAAAAACCGCTATGCGGTGGGTGTGGTGGCCAAGGCCGATGTGGTGCAGGCGGAAACGCAACTGGAAACCGTGCGCGCCCAGTCCATAGACCTGGGCGTGCAGCGCGCCAAGCTGGAACACGCTATCGCGGTGCTGATCGGCAAAACCCCTGCCGAGTTGTCGCTGGCGCCGGCACCTTTAAGCGCGCAACCGCCAGGCATTCCGGTCAGTCTGCCCTCTGAATTGCTGGAACGCCGACCGGACATCGCCGCCGCCGAACGGAAAATTGCCGCCGCTAATGCGCAAATCGGTGTCGCCAAAGCGGCTTACTACCCTACTTTGAATCTGGCCTCGACCAATGGTTTTCAATCGACGACTGCCGACACTTTATTCACGATTGCCAGACGTTATTGGTCTTTGGGGCCAGCCGGTTTAGCCTTAACTTTATTCGACGGCGGCGCCAAGAATGCCCAGTACAAGCAAGCGATAGACGCCTACGACGCCAGCGTGGCCGGCTACCGGCAAACCGTGCTGACCGGTTTTCAAGAGGTGGAAGACAACCTGGCCGCCTTGCGTATCCTGGATGAAGAAACCCAAGTGCAAGACAAAGCCGTCGCGGCTGCGAAACAGGCCTTGGCCCTGACCAACAATCAATATCAGGCCGGCACAGTCAGCTACATCAACGTGATAACGGCACAAACCGCTGCGCTGTCCAATCAACAAACCGCTGTGCAATTGCTCGGGCAGCGTTTGTCGGCCTCCGTGCTACTGGTCAAAGCGCTGGGCGGCGGCTGGAATGAAACCTTGGTTCCCACTGAAGATGAAGCCGATGGTGACCGCAAATGGACCGACTATTTGATTTTGCCGCTGGTGGATTAATGATTAACCCGGCCCTATTTAACACGGGTACTCGCTTCGGGCTAAGCTGTCGAAGCGGGGCGCATCCTGCGCCAAACGCCCGCCCATTCGTTGACACTCTTCGTGTTTGGACTACATTTATCGGCAGTTCGGTTTAGCCGTTAAGCTTTTTGCTACCGGCCGCGGCGATTATCAGTTGAATGAATGCCCATGTTTAAATAATTGACCAAAAGGAATCTTCATGAATAAAGAAGCGGCGAAGGAACATATTCTGAAAAATTTAATGCCGGGAGACTCTCTGGTCGGATTTTTCATCGCCCAGCAACCTTTCAAACTTTGGTTGTTTTTTATAATCGGCCCGCTCGCTGTGTTGAGCATGAAGCAGTACTTCATTGCCGTAACGCAAAAAGGCATCCATTTTCACCGCTTAAACTTATTGGGGAAATTTGCCAACGACGATTTTTTTGACTTCAATGAAATTGCCACCGTCAAAATCGGCAAGGGTATGCTACAAAGACCGATGAAATTTACATTTAAAAACGGCCGAAATATCTACATAAAAGCGCAACTGAAAGGCGTGGAAAAAGTAGCCAAGCTTGACGAAGCCACTCAAAAGCATATCGAACGCAATATTGCCGTCATCAAATGATATTGTTTTTTTTCGTAACGACAAGCTATACCGCGCTGCTGTTGTTTTACAGACCGTCACCGAGCAGCCTGAAAGACGCCCCGCTAACTTTCTTGGAAAACTTTAAGCAAATTAAGGCGGCGTTGTTTTCCGGTTTGTGGTTTTTTAGTATTTTTCTAGTGACCAGCGACTTTGGTTTTAATGAGGTCGATGAACAGCTTTATCGTTTATTGGCATTAAACAATATTACGGCAGCGGCGATTTTATGGCCGCTGCAAGCCATCACACATTTATTTATCCACATTAACTTTCCACATGTCCTGACCAATGTAGCCGGCTTGGGCATCGCTGCGGCTTACGAACGACAAGTCGGCTCTGGCCGATTTTTAATGGTGTTGCTGATAGGCGGCCTGTCCTCTATCCCTTCAATCCTGTTCTATGCCGAGCCCATCGCGATCTGCGGTTTTTCCGGCGGCGTATTCGGTCTGGCTGCCGCTTACTTCACCGACCAGGAAGGTCTGAGCATCAAAGAATGGCTGTATGCGGTACTGATCTGCAGCTTGTTTTTGGTGTGGTTGTCCTTCGGAAACAGCATAGAATCTAAGGCAAACGGCCAACTGCAATTTAAGATCGATTACTACGGTCATGCCCTGGGGGCGCTGGGGGCTATCGTTTACTGCCGTTTCAGACCCAGAAAAACGGCCGACAAGCCCAAGCTGGCAAACTATTAACCCGACTCTATGTATCACGGCTACACCGTTCGGGCTGAGCCCAGGCCGGCGTGCCCTTCGATAATGTCCTCAAGGGCCGGGTTAATCACTAGCTGGCTTTGAATGGCTTCCAATATTCGTCCTTAAACAACCGTCGTGGCATCGTTTGCTTAACTGTTGTTTGAAAAACGGCAACAGCCCCTAAAAAGTAACCACCACATCGGCACCAAAGATAAATTGGCTGTCCTTATTCCGTTCGTCGTAAGCATCAACACCTTCCGACCAGTCGTAACGCGCTTCCGGCCGCAGCATCAACCATTTCGCCGGCTTCCAGTTTACCCCTAGCGTCGCCGCATAATAATTGGCTGGCCCGGTCGCCAGTACCGCGCAACTGGGGCACATTTGGCCGACCCGAACGCCGTCATCATCCCTAAACCATTCGCCGCGCAGACCCACCCCCACCGTATCGGTGACGTCATATTTCATTTGCGAATGGATACCGTACCATTCGGCGTCGGCGAAATTATTCAGCGGGTGTTGTTGTTCGATGCCGTGGTCGTGTTGCAACACGTAATGCCAGCGCTCGGCAAAGTTATGTTGGAGAACCAGGCTGTAAAACGTGCGGTTGTCGCGCTTATTAATACCGGTCTGGCGCTGGAATTCGCGCAAATTGTTGTCGCTGTTGACGTCGCCGGTGATCATCGTCGCGGTGAACGAGGTTGCCGCGTCGTCGCTGGTCCAGGTCGCGCCGCCCAGAAAATTCCAGTTTTCCATGTTTTTGTCGAAACCGTCCCAGGCGCCGTTACCGTCGAGCACGCCGTTCAATTTGGTATGACCGCCGGTGACCGCACCCAGCGTCACGCTGAGATTTTGATGGACCGGATAGGTGGTGGTCATGCCGAAATGGGTAAATGGTTCGCCGTACTGGAAGGTATAAGGATGGGTGTAGAAGAAATTGTCCGGCGACAAACCGGTTTCGTAACCCATGATCGTGTAAAACCGGCCAATACGCGTGGTCAGGCCTTTGCCTATCGGCGTAAAAATATCCAGGTAAGCGTTCGGAATCGCCAGTTTGTAAAAACGTTCGTCGGAACCGATCAAGCGGTTATCCCAATGGCCGCCGCCGTAGGGATTGATGGTGTTGAAGCGGGCATCGCTGCCGTACATCAAGGTCAGCTTGCCGCCGACATCCCAATGGTCGCCGCCGGTATTGACGTCGCGGATCAACTCGCCGCCCAGTTGGTGCAGATTGAACTCGTTGGCGCGGTCGGCAAACACCACGGGGCCGTTGTAGCCGTCGCCGGGGTCATTGGCGTTGTAAACGATACCGGCATCGGCCCAACTGTGGACGCGCAAACCGGCAGCTTTCATCCAGGGCAAATCGTTGATCATCGATAAACCGTTCAATAAACCGGCCCGTTCCTCGGCCGGCAACGGCGACATCGCCAACAATAACGGTGCGGCATACAGCCATTCGCGGGTTCGGAAAGATGAGTGTGGCATGGTGTTCTCCTGTCGAAAAATGAATCGTCGAAGTTTTTCGGGCGCAAGCGCTCCCGCCAGCCGGAAAATCCGGCTTGAATGGTTGGGGTTAGGGAAATTTAAACGAGTAAAACCGTTGTTTTAGTCGGGGCGAGCAAGATAGGCGCGCCAGCCGCCGTAATCGGTAATGTCCAGCGCCTCGCGCACGGCGGCCGCTTCGCAAACAAAGCCCTGCACACTAGTGCCGTCCTGCAATTGCACGCTGCCGATACCCAAGGGTGGCGGGATTTCGGCGACGAATTCCCCGTAACGGCCAATCGGCAAAGCCCACACCTCAACGGCAATCGCCGCGCCGGTTTCGTCGCGCACCATGCCCGGCCGCTTGCCGTCCGGCAATGCGTACAGCCGGTAGCTCGGCGCGGTGTGAGTCCGTTGCAGCAACACGCCGCCTCGGCCTGTCAAGAGACGGTTCAGCGGCAAGCCGGATAGATGCGCGCCGCACACTGCAACCCGAGCAAAGCCGGTCGCGTCGTCGCTGTCCGCTGCGGGAAATTCTGTGCTTAAGGTTTGGGAGACGCCCAACTTATGCGGCACCGATTGCTCGCGCCGTTTCGCCAAGGCCAGCAAAGCCTGGTCGGCAAAGGCCGGCGCGCACAAGGTGATGCCGAACGGCAGGCCATTGCCGCGAAAACCGGCCGGCAGTGCAATGGCGCTGAGGTCGAGCAAATTCATGAAATTGGTGTAATAGCCCAAGCGGTTGTTCAATTCGAGCGGTTCGGCTTCAACGGCGGCAATCGGGTAGATGGTGCCGGTGGTCGGCGTCACCAATACATCGATTTGGCTCCAGATCGCGTCGCTTCGCACCTTCAATTCCTGCAAGCGGTAAAACGCACGCCAGGCGTCGGCGGCCGACAAGTTGGCGCCGTTGGCAATGATGGCGCGCGTCACTGGAAATAAGGCTTCGGGCTGGTTTTGCAACAATTCGCCGGCCACCAAATAACGCTCGGCCAGCCACGGCCCGGCATAGAGCAACTCGGCGGCATCCAGCAAGGGCTGAATGTCCACTTCGACGGGGCTGCCGCCTTGCCCTACCAGTTCCGCAACCGCCTCGGCGAATAATGCGCTGGCGGCGGCGTCGCCGAAAAATTGCAGTTGCTCCGGTTTCGGCATGCCGAAACGGAAACGGCCGGCAAAGCCCGGCGGCACCGGCAAGGGCTGGTCGGGACGGTTATAGGCATCTTCTGCGTCGTAAACGTTGGCGACCCGCATTACTTGCTCGGCGTCGGCGGCCGTCAACGCGAAGATCGACACGCAATCCAGGCTGCGGCAAGCCGGCACCACACCGGACGTGCTTAACAAGCCCCGCGTCGGCTTGACGCCGACCAGGTTATTGAACGCGGCCGGCACCCGGCCTGAGCCGGCGGTGTCGGTGCTCAACGCAAAGCTGACCAGACCGGTTGCCACCGCGACCGCCGAACCCGAGCTGGAGCCGCCGGCGATGTAAGCCGGATCGAAGCTGTTGCGGCAAACACCATAGGGCGAGCGGGTGCCGACCAAACCGGTCGCGAACTGGTCCAGATTGGTCTTGCCGACAGGGATCGCCCCGGCGGTGATCAATTGCCGCACCACGAAAGCCGACTGCTGCGGCGAGTAGGCATAGGCCGGACAAGCTGCTGTGGTGGGCAAATCGGCCAAATCGATATTGTCTTTGATCGCAAACGGGATGCCGTACAAGGGCAAGTCGTCCGGCGACTGGTCCGCTAGCGCCGCGGCGTAAGCCAGCATGCCTTCGAACGGCAAACGGCTGATCCAGACGCCGCTCTCCGGCGCGGATTCCAGACGCTGCCAGAGCATTTCCACTAGAGCCGTCGGCGTCAGCGCGCCGTCCCGGTAAGCTTGGCCGAGGTCGGAGATGCTGAGTACCTCGGGCAATTCGGTCCAGGTCTTCATACGTCCTCCCCGGCCTGCAGCACCAACAAATCCTGGCCGGCGCTGATTTGGGCGCCTTCATTGCAAAATACTTTCCAGACCGTGCCGTCTGCCGGTGCCGTTACCGGGAATTCCATTTTCATCGATTCAACCACCACCAAGGCGTCGCCTTGCTTGACGCTATCGCCGGCTTGGACCAAAACCTGCCAGACGTTGCCGGCGATATGGCTGGCCACGGCGCGGGCGCCGGCGGGCAAATCCAGTTCGGTATCGATGGCCGCCGCCGCGACCGCCTGATCGTCCGCATACACTTGCCCGGCTTGCTCCCAGCGTTCGCGTTCGGCGTCGAAGGCCGCCTGTTGGCGTTGTTTGCATTCGCTGATCTCGTCGGCGTGTGCGCGCAGAAAGTCGTTGTACTGGCGCAAACTAAAGGTTTCCTCGCGGATATCCAGTTTGGCCTTGCCACTGATCACGTCCTGCCGGTAACGCAGTAATTCCTCGGCGGATACCGGGAAGAACCGAATCTGATCGAAAAAACGCAGCAGCCAAGGCTTGCCGTCGCGAAAATCGGTAGTTTGCCGGTAGCGGTTCCACATCGGCACGGTGCGGCCGACGAATTGGTAACCGCCCGGTCCTTCCATGCCATAGACGCACATATACGCGCCGCCGATACCGACCGCGTTCTCCGGGGTCCAGGTGCGGGCCGGGTTATATTTGGTCGTCACCAAGCGGTGGCGCGGATCGATCGGCGTGGCCACCGGCGCGCCGAGGTACACGTCGCCCAAACCCATCACCAGATAGCTGGCGTTGAACAGGATGTCCTTGACCTGACCGATACTGTCCAGGCCGTTGATGCGGCGGATGAACTCGATATTGCTTGGGCACCATGGCGCGTCCTTGCGCACCGACTGCATGTATTTTTCGATCGCCAGTTTCGTGGATGGGTCGTCCCAGGACAGCGGCAGATAGACGATGCGGGTCGGCACTTCCATGTCCCCTATGGCCGGCAGTTCGGCTTCGGCTTGCGCCAAGATCCGCATTAATTCGTCCAGCGGCAGGCGGCGGTCATAATGCACCTGCAAGGAACGGATGCCCGGCGTCAGGTCGACGATGCCGGGTATGCCGCGCTGTTGCAGCCAAGTCATCAAGGCATGTACTCGAAAGCGCAAATTGATGTCGAGTACCAGCGGACCGTATTCGACCAGCAGATTGCGGTCGCCGGCTTGGCGATAGGTCACTGCAACCTGATCGGTATTGGCCGGCACCTGAGCAAGGATGCAACTTTCCTCGAAGCTTGCTGTTACCGGCAGTTCCGGTAACACGGCATGGGCCGGATCGGCTAAAGCCCGCTCAACTTGGGCATCCAGACTCGCCGCCTGTTCGCGGGTCAGGCGGATAAATCGCACGGTATTACCCGGCTTTAATTGGCCCAGCTTCCAAAGTTCGGCCGCAACCACGGTAGCCGGGCAGACAAAGCCGCCCAGGCTGGGGCCGTCCGGCCCCAGTATCACCGGCATATCGCCGGTGAAATCCACCGCGCCGATGGCATAGGCGTTGTCGTGGATGTTGGACGGATGCAAACCGGCTTCGCCGCCGTCGCTACGGGCCCAGCGCGGTTTCGGGCCGATCAGACGGATACCGGTGCGGTTGGAGTTGTAATGCACCTCCCAATCGGTCGCGAAGAATTCGGCGATGTCTTCGTCGGTAAAGAAATCCGGCGCGCCGTGTGGACCGTACAGCACGCCGATCTGCCAGTGCTCGGAATAAACCGGTAGCGCGGCCGAATTCGGCACGACTTCCTCGGCCATGGCCGTTTCCGCCGCGACCGGCAACACGTCGCCGACCCTTAGCACCCGGCCGCCGTGGCCGCCGAACTGGCCCAGGGTAAAGGTGGCGCGGCTGCCCAGATATTCCGGCACGTCGAAGCCGCCTTGGATCGCCAGATAAGCGCGGCAGCCCTGGCCGGCGATAGTGCCCAGTTTCAACACATCGCCGGCGGACACTGTTATGGCTTGCCAGAATGCGACGGCCTGGCCGTTCATTTCGGCCTTCATCGCCGCGCCGGCCAATACGATGCGGGTAGCGAAATTGAAGCGCAAACTGGGACCGTTGATGGCCATTTCCAGGCCGGCCGCGTGTTCCGGGTTTCCCAAAACCCGGTTCGCCAAGCGAAAGGCCAGCATATCCATTGGCCCGGACGGCGGCACGCCGACATCCCAATAACCCAAGCGGCCCGGATAATCCTGAATCATACTTTGCGTGCCGGCTTCCAGTACGTCCAGGGTGCGCGGTCGATAAGCCAAGCCGGCCAGATAAGCGGTGATCTGGCGGCCGCTGCGAAACACCTCGTCGGCGACGATCTGCCGCAAATAGGCCAGATTGGTTTCGATGCCGTATAGGCGAGTATCGGCCAAGGCCGCGTCCATTTGCGCCAGCGCCTGTTCGCGGTCGTCGGCGTGGACGATGACTTTGGCCAGTAAGGGGTCGTAATTCGGGGTGACCTCCAGGCCGTTCTCCAGCCAATGATCGACCCGGACGCCGGCCGGAAAACGGCAATCGGTCAACAGGCCGGCCGATGGCTGGAAGTTCTTGTTCGGGTCTTCGGCGTACACCCTGACCTGCATAGCCCAACCCTGTGGCGCGTGCCGGTACTGATCCAGAAACGTGCTATCGCCGGCCGCCAGCCGCAGCATCCACTCGACCAAGTCGGTGCCGGTGACTTGTTCGGTCACGCCGTGTTCGACTTGCAGCCGAGTGTTGACCTCCAGGAAATAAAACTCGCCGCTGTCCTGGTCGTAAACGAATTCGACGGTGCCGGCGGAACGGTAATTCACCGCTTCGGCCAGCGCCAGGGCATGCCGGTAAAGCGCCGCTCGGGTCGCCTCGCTGAGGCCCGGCGCCGGGGTTTCCTCGATCACCTTCTGGTTGCGGCGCTGCACCGAGCAATCGCGCTCGCCAAGATGAATCACCCGGCCCGCGCCATCGCCGAAAATCTGCACCTCGATATGGCTGGCGCGTTCGATGAATTTCTCCAGATACAGGCCGCTGTCCTTGAAATTCGCCGCACTCAAGCGCTGCACCACGGCAAAGGCCTCTTGCAGTTCGGCGTCGTTACGGCACAGGCGCATGCCGATACCGCCGCCGCCGGCGGTGCTTTTCAGCATTAATGGGTAGCCGATAGCGGCGGCCGCTTGCACAGCCTGCTCTATGTCCGCCAATAGACCGGTGCCGGGCAGCAACGGCACGCCGCACGCTAGGGCGATCTCGCGAGCGGTGTGCTTCAAACCGAAGCGGCGCAACTGTTCCGGCGTCGGGCCGATGAAGACAATGCCGGCCGCGGCGCATTGCTCGGCGAACTCGGCGTTTTCGCTCAGAAAACCGTAGCCGGGATGAATGGCCTCAGCGCCGGTGCTCAATGCCGCTTCCAGAATCCGCTCGCCGCGCAAATAGCTGTCGGCCGCCGCCGCGCCACCGACGCACACCGCTTCGTCGGCTTGTTGCACGTGTTGGGCATGGGCGTCGGCTTCGGAATACACCGCGACGCTGGCGACACCCAATTGCTTTAAGGTCCGAATGATGCGGCAGGCGATTTCGCCGCGATTGGCGATCAATACCTTGTTAAACATGAATCCTCTTCTGGCGGGCCGTCCCGCCTTGCTTTGCCAACGCCGGGCCGTCCCGGCGCGGATTACGGGTCAGTCCCAGATCAACAGGCGCACCGGCGTCGGGTTGTAGGCGTTGCACGGATTATTCAGTTGAGGACAGTTGGAAATCAGCGCGATGACGTCCATCTCCGCCCGCATTTCCACGTACTTACCCGGCGCGGAAATGCCGTCGGCAAAGGTCAATTGGCCGTCGGCCGTGACTGGCACGTTCATGAAAAAATTGATATTGCTGGCGATGTCGCGCTTGGCCAGGCCGCAGTCGGCATGGCCGACGGCCAGCAAAAAGCTGTCGCGGCAACTGTGCATGTGTTTCTTGTCCAGGGCGTAACGTACGCTGTTGCTTTCGGCGGCACAGGCGCCGCCCAGTGTATCGTGGCGGCCGCAGGTGTCGGCGACGATGGTCAACAACACCTTGCCCTCGCCGGACATCAATTTAGAGCCGGCGCTCAGGTACAGATTGCCCTGGTGGCGTATCGTGTCGCTGGCGCTATAGCGTTCTTCATGGTCGGCGGCACTGTAAAACAGCGTATCGACGGCCTGATTGCCTTCCAGGTCCAGAATACGGAAGATCTGGCCTTGTTTGATGGTATGCAGCCAGGGCTCGCCGGCCGGCAGGGTGTAATCGTAAATGGCGTTGCTCGGATCGAGCGTACTCTCGACGATGGGCATGGTTTCGTCCTCGTTAGATCGGTGATTACAAAAAATAGCGTTCGGTATTGCTAAAACCGCGGCCGTTTTCCGGGCGGAAATTGCGGCATTTGTCGTCTTGGTCCGGCAAGGCGCCGCGATAGGCCTCCAGCAACACCGGTTTGGGCTGGTAATGCGGATTGGGGTCCAAGGGATGCGGGCAACTGCTCAGCACCACCAGCGTGTTCATTTCGAAGCGCAATTCGACTTGGCTGCCGGGGACGGAATGGCCGGCTTGATATTGCAGATTGCCTTCCGCGTCGGCGGCTATCTTGCTGAAGAAATTGACGTTGGCGACCAAGTCGCGCTTGCCCAACCCCCATTTCTCCAGTTCGATCAACAAACTGTCGCGGCCGTTGCGGTACATTGCATTGCGATGGCTTTGGTAATTGGCCGTGCCGTATTTGGCCAGTACCTGCGCGGCGTCGGACACGCCGCACACCGTGTCGTGCCAGCCCAATGTGTCGGCGGTAAGCGAGCACAATACCCGGCCCATGTCCGAGTAGCAGACAAAGCCTTCGGTCAGATGAAACGTGTGTTGCGCTTTTAAAGTGTCCGCCATGTTGTAGCGTTCGGTGCGTTCGTCGTCATTGACGAACAAAGCCGACAAGTTGGCGCCGCCTTCGCTGTCGGTCAGGCGCAAGCGGTTGCCGCGCCGCATCCGAAACGAAGTATGGGCGCCGCCCGGCAAGGTCTCGCTCCAAAGCAGGTCTGCAGGATTGATTGCAGCTAAAGTCATGTTGGTCTCCTAATAGGTTTATGGCGCCGGAACCTGGCCCAGGCGCTCGAGCAGT
This sequence comes from Methylomonas fluvii, assembly GCF_014850975.1. Lineage (GTDB taxonomy): Bacteria > Pseudomonadota > Gammaproteobacteria > Methylococcales > Methylomonadaceae > Methylomonas > Methylomonas fluvii. The sequence continues at coordinate 782,258 of NZ_JACXST010000003.1, forward strand.
TCGTAGTCGGTCTGCATGCCGGACGTGTCGCGGATGCCGGCCAAAATTTGTTTTTTCAAGGCAATGAAATCCGGGGTCTGTTTCATGTCCTGGTCGCGGTGGTCCGGCAACGGCACGGTGTGGACCGCGGCGATGCGTCCCGGCCGGGGTGCCATCAAAACTACCCGGTGCGCCAGATAAATCGCCTCTTCCACGTCGTGGGTAACAAACAGCACCGTGGTTTTTTCCAGGATGGAAACGTGCAGGATCAGATCGTGCATGACCTCGCGGGTTTGGGCGTCCAGCGCGCCGAACGGCTCGTCCATCAACAGGATGCGCGGCCGCGCCATCAAAGCCCGGGCAATCGCCACCCGCTGCTGCATGCCGCCGGACAACTGATTCGGATAAGCGTCGGCGACGTGGCTTAGCCCCATCAAGCGGATCAGGGCGTCGGCCCGGCCTTCGGCGGACTCGACATCGCTCAAGGTTGATACGTCTCGATGTACCTTCAATTGCCGACAGAACTTGATGTTCTCGGTCACACTCAACCACGGATACAGGCTGTAATGCTGGAACACCATGGCGCGGTCGATGCCTGGGCCGGCGATCGGCAGGCCGTCGACGTTGACGCTGCCGCCGCTGGCCGGCTCCAGGCCGCCGACGATGCGCAGCAAGGTCGATTTACCGCAGCCGGAGGCGCCGACCAGCGTGACGAACTCGCCGGACGCAAGGTCGAGATCGGCATCCTGCAAGGCGACGATGTCCGCGCCGTTGGCGGCAAAGCGCTTTTGCAATTGGCGGATTTGTATGATGGGATTCGTCATCGCTGCTATCTCCGGTACAGCCAAGGGAAGCTGCGGCGATGCGCCCAGCGGAAGCATTGGTCGGTAGCCAGCCCGAACAGGCCGATCAAAATGATGCCGGCGAAGATTTTGTCGGTTTGCAGAAAACGTTGCGCCTTCAGCACGGCAAATCCCAGGCCGGAGTTGGCCGCCACCAGCTCGGCCACCACCAGATAAGTCCAGGCCCAGCCCATCGTCACCCGTAAGGTATCCAGAATGGCCGGTTTGGCCGACGGCATAATCACCCGCATCACGATTTCGTCGCGGTCGGCGCCCATGGTCTGCGCCGCTTCGATTTGCTCCATCGGCACCCGCCTTACGTCTTCGGCGATCATCAGCAGCATTTGAAAGAAGGTGCCGATGAAGATAATCGCGATCTTGGCGCCCTCGTCGATACCTACCCACAGCATCACCAACGGAATGAAGGCGGCCGCCGGCATGTAGCGGATGAAGTCGGTCAAGGGTTCGAACAGGGCTTTGACCGGTGCATAGGTACCGACCAACACGCCCAAGGGCAAGGCCAACACCGCAGACAATAAAAACCCGGCCACGACCCGGTAAACGCTAATAGCCACGTCCCCGAGCAAATCGCCGTCGCGCAGCCACGCCCAGGCGCTGTCCAACACCAAAGGCGGCGTCGGCAGAAACACCGGGTCTATCGCGCCGCCGGCAGAGACCCACCACCAAGCCAGCAGCGCCGACAGCAAACCGCTCATTGCAATCAGCCAATGCGCGCGCCGTTCCAAACTGCCGCGTATCGCCCATAGCGGTCGCCGCGGATTTACATTGCCAGTCATAGTTGCCACCCCGAACTAATGAGCGGCGAGCGCTTCGGCTACCAATGAGGCATCGACGCCGACCGCCAAATCCGGCACGTTTTCTATCAAACGGTTGTCTTTCAAAAAGGCGGCGATGGTGGGGCCGACCGCTGCCAACGACGCCGGTTCGCTGGCCGGTTCCAAGGCTTTCAGGTTGTCTTCCAATGTGAAGAAGCGGGTGCCGGGCAGAAACACTTTGTAGGCATCCGGTTTCATGCCGACCACTTTGGCCATGACGCTAACGGCTTGATCGGGCTGCTCGCGGATAAAGCGTTGGGTATCCTGCCAAGCCTTGATCATGCCTACCAACTCGGCACGGTGGGTTTCGATGGCTTTAACCCGAGCCACCAGCAAATCCGGGATCAGGCCGGGCATGTCTTTGGAGGTGAATAAGGCCGTGCCTTTGCCGCTGGCCTGGATATTGTTGACCCAGGGATTCCACACCACGGTCGCATCGACTCGGCCGCTCAAGAATGCCGCCGCCGCGTCGCCAGCCGACAGGTTTACGGTTTTGGTGTCGTTGAAACTCAAGCCGTTCTTGCTCAGCGCGGTGGCGAGCACGAAGTGGGAAATCGAATATTGTTCGAGGGCGATGGTTTTGCCTTTCAGGTCGGCAAAGCTTTTGATGGCGGGATTGACCATCAAGGCGTCGTTGCCGTCGGAGTTGTCGTTGACCAAGATGGCTTTCACCGGCACATTCTTGCTGAGCGGCGCCATGGTGTCCGACCAGGTCTGGCAATTGGCATCCAGTTGGCCGGCCGACAAGGCCGAGATGGAATCGGTGTAATTGGCAAACCAGATCAGTTTGACCTTGGCGCCGTATTTTTTGAAATAGCCGTTGTGTTCGGCGACGTACCAGGCCACCCAGCCGGGCCAGTCGCTAACGCCGACCTTTACCTCGGCGGCAGCCGGTTTAGACAAGCAAAAAAATGCCGCAGCAAGGACAAGCGCAATTAAGCGGGACAGGCAGTGGGAGAAAGTAGATGTCATGAGTAGCTCCAGTCGGGTTGAAAAGCTACACGTAGAGGCGGACCGGTTTATAAAACCGTCTGACCTCCCGGGCTTTTATCCCGCCGTGTAGCTCCCCGAAAGAAGCCGGCAACTCTCGGTCGCTGACGTTCGAAATCGAACCGGAACCCTAGTCACCATTTTGTAAAGGCGCTTTTATGATCGCGCCTCACGTGCTGTAAAACTATACAGCAAGCAATATGCCATACTTGATTTTATATATAAATCAATAACATATAAAATTATACCAACTGCAAAACCCAGTCTTTTGCGTTTTAGTGGTGCAAGTAAAAATAAAATCAGATCCAACTTGGTGCACAAAATTCTAAATTCAGGTTGATTATTTGGATTTTGGCCGGCTTGCGAACTGCCTTGTTTTAAACAAAATCTTGACCAGCAAGGATGCCGTATTTCCGTTTGCCAGATGACACAAAATGGCCGATTGCAAGCCGCTACAATGACCTGATATTTTCGGAGGCATAATAACGCGCGATGCCTTCCCGAACGTCGCTGCGTAATTCATCGTCGTCCCAAGGCTTTTGGTGGAATTTGTATATTTCGCCTTTGTTAACGGCTTCGGTAATAGTGTTTAGATCGGCATAGCCGGAAATAATCATTCGCACCGTTCGCGGGTGCATGATTTTAACGCGCGACAATAACTCCGTACCGGTCATATCGGGCATGCGTTGATCGCAAATAATCACCATAACGGGATGATTGGCCAATAACTCCAGTGCATCTTGGCCACTGCCGGCCGTCAAAATTTCATAATCATCCCGCCACAAGCAGCGCTTCAGCGCCGACATGATATAGGGTTCGTCATCCACGATAAGAACTTGCGGTTTTTGTTCATCCGAAGGCAAACGCAGTAGGGTTCCGGCCTGCAATAACTGCCGAATCTCAGCGCTGGGCAACGGCCGACTGAAATAATAACCCTGTATCTGATCGCAGCGCAGCCTTCTCAGGTAACTGGTTTGCCCCTGGGTTTCCACTCCTTCTGCGATGACAGCTAGGCCCAAGCTGTGCGCCATGGCGATGGTGGCTTGCACAATCACCGCATCGTTCGAGTCGGTGACGACATTATCGATAAAGCTTTTGTCTATCTTGAGCTTGTCCACCGAGAATTGTTTAAGGTAGGAAAGCGAAGAATAGCCAGTGCCGAAATCGTCAATCGACAGCTGAATATTCAGATCCTTCAGCTGTTTCAGCAGCGTCAGGGTTTCGCTTACATTCGTCATCAACAAGCTTTCGGTGAGTTCCAATTCAATACAATGCGCCGGCAAATCGGTGTCCGCAAATAACTGCTTTAGCAAATCGACCAAGCCACCCGCTTGCATTTGTATGGCAGAGACATTCACAGCAACGGTAAAGCCTTCAGAGATTAGCCCGGCATCACGCCATTCCTTGGTTTGCGATACGGCCCGTTTGAGAATCCAATCCCCCAATGGCACGATCAAGCCGGATTCTTCCGCCAAAGGGATAAATTTATTCGGCGGCATAAATCCTTGCAGCGGGTGATTCCAGCGCACCAAGGCTTCCAGGCCAATGACTTTTCCGCTGCTAAGATCGACCTGAGGCTGGTAATGAAGCTCAAATTGTTCCCGCTCGATGGCGTGGCGCATGTCGTTGGTCAGCGCGATTCTGGTCAGTAACCGCTCATTCATGTCCTGCTTAAAGAAACGAAAGCTGGACACTTTGTCGGCTTTGGCGTGATTTAAAGCAATCCCGGCGCGCTGCACCAACTCGCTGGCCGTTTTCGCATCTGAGGGATAAAAACTGATACCGATCTTGGCTTCCAGATGGATTTCGTGCTGGGCTAGCACTACCGATTCCGTCACCGCGGCTTGTAGGGCTTCCGCAAATTGTTCGGCTGCCGATGGGCCGTTGATGTCCGAGCAGGCAATATTGAAATTGTCCTTGGCCATCCGGGTGACGAGGCCTTCGCTGCCAGCGGCCTTGACCAAGCGGTTGGCAATGATTTTCAGCGTTTGATCGCCGATTTCGTAACCGTAGGTGTCATCAATCGTGTGGAAATTTTCAATATCCAAACGCAATACGGCAATACTGTGTTGCTGATGCTCGGCTTGGGCGATGGCTGAGGCCAGCAAATCTTCGAAGAAAAATTGATTCGGCAAACCGGTAACCGGATCGTACCGCGATAATTGCAGGATGCGCTCCTGCATTTGCCGAGTGTCCGTCATATCGTTAATGATGGCCACAAACAATGGGGGCTGGTCATCGATTAATTCCAGATGAACTTCAACCGGATACTCGCTACCGTCTTTACGCCGGTGTATCGTTGAGAAATCACAGCGGCTCTTGCTACCCGCCCGCAAAGGCGCGCACAACTGTTCAAAGGCTTCCGCACTTAGCTCAGGGTTAATATCCAACGGCGTCATCCGTTCAAGCTCTTGAGTCGAATACCCCAGATTGTCGCGCCCGCCCTGGTTCACATCAATAAACCGCAGGGTCTGGCTATCGAAAATATGAATTTCATTGGTGGAACGCGCCAACACCTGGCTGAAACGGGCGGCCTTTTTCTCGATGCGCTGGCGTTGGACAATGCGCCACAGGGCATTCGAGATGAGCTGAACAGTTTCGACATCCAGCTCGGTATAGTCGGTCGCTTTATTCCCTACACCGGTTAGCATAACCACTTTGCCATTCTCGATCACCGGCACGCAAATCAGCCGACGCAATGCAGGCTGCGCTGCGGAAAAACCAGCAGCAGGAAGCCGGGGCAAGGGTTCTGTGTTGGCTGTTACGACAAACTCCTTAGGGAGATGGGCCGGGACATTATTGAAAACCGCTGGTTGACGGCTTTTGACGGCCTCACCCAAGATACCGGCCTGGCTGAGAAGAATACAGCTGTCCGCGGCGGATTTCCCGGCGGGTTCCTGCGGCGCCCGGGACTGGGCCACCGGTTCCATACTGTCTTCGTCAGTATTGATGAAGTATACAAAGGCCAGTTGGCTGGCAGTCAGATCCTCTGCCAGAAGCATACCGCGCCGCATGAATTCCGCCTCGTTCAAGTCTTCCGACGCCTTTGGCAGTTCCAACAAAGCTTGCGAACGCCGGGCCTGTAAAATTAGTTTTTGTTCATTCTCTATACGCTGAGTAACATCGACGCCCACACCATCCCAAACCACGCTGCCATCGGCTTGCTGGTTTGGGCTGGACTGAAAAGCAATCCAGCGTTGGCCGCCGCCTGGCGGATTGAACAGCACGCTGCCTTTGTAGACTTTTAATTCCCTCAAGCATTCAGCTTCCGCTTCCCGGTATTGCTGAAGCGATTCGGGCGCCATTTGCGCAAAGAACGGATTAATATCGTCGATCAATTGCGCGGGTTTCAAGCCGTGCAGTTTCTCCACCCCGGCGCTAATGTATTGCAGAGCAGCCCGCCCGTCCTGCCAGATTCGGTAACGATACACATAGCCGTCTGGCAGATTGTCGCCCATCACCCGCAATTGATGCTCCCGCTCCCGCAAAGCCAGCTCGGCTTCGACACGTGCGGTGATGTTATTCAGCAAACCATCGAAGGAATCCACCTCGCCCTGCTCGTTACGGCTTAGCCGGGTAAATTCATCGATCCAGATCCAATGGCCGTCACCGTGCAATAAGCGGTATTCCTGATGATATTCGTCCGGACCATGGGCAATGTGTTGAGCGACTTCGGCTTCGATCCGAAACCGGTCTTCGGGCGGAAGCAAATCCAGGTACTTCACTTTACCCAAGCGCAAATCCTCCGGATGATAACCCCAATCCGCGATATTGGCACTGACGTAACTCACCGGCCAATCGTCGGCGTTGCGCCAGGTAATCGCGACCACCGGAGACCGGCAGACGATGGAGTCCAAGTGTTGTAACTCGGCGGTGTGCAGCTCAATCAACTGCTCGAAATGATGGTTCAAGCGGCTAAGTTCCAAATGCGTGCGTATCCGCGCCCGCACTTCATCGATATCAAAGGGCTTGGTAATGTAGTCGGCGGCACCAATCGAGAAGCCGCGCACTTTGTCCACCGTTTTATCAACCACGCTGACAAATAACACCGGAATCCGGTTACCTACGGCTGTGGCCTTGATACGCCGGCACACTTCATACCCGTCCATCTCCGGCATCAGGATGTCAAGCAACACCACATCGGGCGGATGGGGGCCCAGCACTATTTCCACCGCCTTGCGACCGTTGTTGGCTACCCGGATGCGGTATTCCTCCTTTAGCGCCTCGGCCAATTCGTGGATATTCTCCGGCATATCGTCAACCAACAGCAGCGTCGGCCGCTCCGCTCTGATCAACATCTGTTCATTTAAGGACATCAGCGGCTTGCGGCGATATTGGCGCAATTCCAGTTGCGTCAATATCCGCTGTTTCAGTAGGTCGGGATTAATCGGTTTGGTGATGTAATCGGCAGCGCCCAATTTAAGGCCGGCGGCCTCGTCGGCCGACTCCGACAGGGCGGTGACGAAGATGACCGGAATATCGGCCGTCATAGGATCGGTCTTCAGCCGGCGCAACACTTCGTAACCGTCCATGCCCGGCATTTTGATGTCGAGTAATACTAGGTCCGGACCTGGGGCGCGCACTGCCAGTTCCAAGGCTTTTTCGCCGTTGGTCGCGGCAAGAATGGCGTAGTCTTCGCGCAGAATGCTCAATAAAGCATGCAGATTTTCGTTGACGTCATCTACGATCAAAATACTCGGTTTGCTGTTATTCGTCTGGGACATGTTAATTTCGCTGATCTTGATCTAATGATGGTCCAGCCAACAGCCGTTGTTGCGCCGCGCCCAACAGAGCGATGGCTTGATCTATGTTAAACGCATCGACCTCGGCGGCAATCGCCTCGAAATCGGCTTCTAACTTACTTCCGGCCGTACCCTTGCGTAAATCGCCGATTAATGCTTCGGCTTCACCTAAATCGCTTTCCAAGACAGCCATTAAGCGGGTGATTTTAGCGGTTATAGCATCGACCGATAGCGGTTGCGCCGGCAGTGCGGCCGGCACCGGCGGAGGGGCAAGGCTATCGATGTCGGTCATCACTTGTTGCAATAAACCGCGCAGCTGCTCAATGTGTTCCGCGGCAGGCCGTTGCTGTTGTTTAAGCAAGGCATCGATGCCGGCAATGCACTCGTAAAACGCATCAGCACCGATATTGCCGGCTACGCCTTTCAAGGAATGACAATAATTTTCAGCGGCCGTGAGATTATCGGTTTGCAGTATGCGCTGCAATTCGTCCGCTGCGTTAGCGTAATGTTCGCGAAAGCGCCTGAGTTGTTTACGGTAAGCCACTTCCTTTCCGCCAATGCGGCGAATACCCTCGCTGACTTGCAAACTTTGCAAGCCCAATAACTCCGGTGAACAAACCACCCGTATCGGCGCTTCATTGACCGCATAGGTCTCTGCCAGCGCAGCGGTGGAAGCGGCAGGCAACCATTTTGCCAAACAGGAAAACAAGCTTTGCGGTTCCACCGGTTTGGTAATGTGGTCGTTCATGCCGGCCGCCCGGCTTTCCTCGGCATCGCGGGCCATTGCCAACGCGGTCATGGCGATAATCGGCAAACTGGCAAAGCGCTCTCCCCCTGCTTGCCCGGCCAAAGCGCGAATCCGCCGCGTTGCCTCCAGACCGTCCATCACCGGCATCTGGATGTCCATCAATATGCAATCGTACTGATACCGCTGCACCATCGCCAATGCTTCTTCCCCGTTCACCGCCTCATCCGCCGCGATATTCATACTGCGCAGCAATTCGACAGCAAATTCGCGATTGATGGCGTTATCTTCCACCAATAAAACGTGGCGGCCAATCAAATTCGGCGGCGCCTGAGCGGCGGCATACGGCGATTGCTGCCTGTCGAGAACGTCGCCGCGCCCCAATGCCGACAGCATGCTATCTAACAGTGACGACGGCGAAACCGGCTTGATCAGGAAACCGTCCACCCCGGCTTGGTGAGCCAGAAACATCACGTCTTCGCGGCCGTATGCCGTGATCATGATCACCTTAGGTTGCAGCACAATGGCCGCATCGGCATGAATCCGCCTGGTGGCTTCGTCGCCATTCATGCCGGGCATCCGCCAATCCATCAATACCAGATCGAAGGGATGCGCGGCGGCGGTTTCCAGCAAGCGAATCGCGGTGGCGCCATCCCCGGCCATGCTGACGTCCAATTGAAAAAAGCGCAACATTTCCGCGAGTATTTCTCGGGAAATGTCGTTGTCGTCCACCACCAGCACCCGGATGCCTTTCAGTAACGATCCGGTCTGATCCAACAATTCCCGGCGACGCGCCTCGGCCTGTTGGGCAATGTGCAGTTGCACCGTGCAACAAATCGTCGTGCCCTGTCCGGGTTGTGAATCTTCCAGCCAGATCCTGCCGCCCATCAGTTCCACTAGGTGTTTGCTGATTGCCAATCCTAGTCCGGTGCCGCCAAACTTCCGAGTAGTGGACTGATCGGCCTGTGTAAACTTCTGAAATAAACGCCCTTGCAACTCACGATCCATACCGATGCCGGTATCACGAACCGAAATCTGCAAGATGATCGCGTCAGCCTTTTTGCTGAGCATCCGGAACGCCAATTCCACTTCCCCGCGTTCGGTGAATTTAATGGCATTGCCGCACAGGTTGAGCAGCACCTGTTTTAAGCGTAGCGGATCGCCTCGCAGCGTGGCGGGGATATTCACATCGTAGCGAATTAAAAACTCCACGCCTTTTTGCTCAGCCTGTAGGCCGATAGCGTCGGTGAGTTGCTCCAGCACTCTATCCAGCGCAAACTCGGTCGATTCAAACTCCAGCTTACCGGCTTCGATTTTGGAGAAGTCCAGAATATCGTTGATGATCCCCAACAGCGAATGCGCCGCGCTCTGCGCCTTCGTCAAATGGTTATGCAAGGTTGAAGGTAAATCCTGCTTCAGCGCCAGATACAACATACCCAAAATCGCATTCATCGGCGTGCGGATTTCGTGGCTCATATTGGCCAGAAACTGACTCTTCGCCAGCGTAGCGGCCTCCGCAGCCTGCCGGGCTTGTTCCAGTTCTACGGTGCGTGCTGCCACTAGCTCTTCCAGATGGTGGCGATAAGAATCCAGTTCGCTCTCTACCCGCTTTTTCTCGGTAATGTCTTCCTTAATAGCCAGATAGTGAGTGACGGCGCCGTCCGCTTGCCTTACCGGCGTGATCTGCGCCCATTCGATGTATTCGCTACCGTCTTTGCGGCGGTTAATCAATTCGCCGGACCAGCTTTTACCTTGGGTCAGGGTATGCCACATCTCGTCGTAAGTGGCCTGACCGGTGTGCCCGGATTGCAATATCCGCGGATTTTGGCGGATGGCTTCCTCGCGGCTATAGCCGGTGACCGCCGTAAAATGTTGATTGACGTACTCGATTTCCGCTTGCAGGTTGGTGATGACGATGCTGTTGGGGCTTTGCTCCACCGCAAGCCACAGTTTGCGCAGTTCCGCTTCCGCCTGTTTCAATTCGGTAATATCGGTAATCACAGCCACCCGACAGTCACGCTCGGAAAAATGGATGTCGTGCGAGCGAACGATGATGTCGATTACCCGGCCGTCTTTAAGAAGATGCTGCCACTCGCCGATATAAGCAAAACCGCGCAGACCGGCAGCCAAGGTTGCAATGGCTTGTTGCTGTTGTGCCGGGAACAGATCGGTGAGTTTGAGTGCGACGATTTCCGCTTGGCTGTAGCCATATAGTTGGTTAAACGCGTCATTCACCGCCACCATGGCCAGCGTGCCGCGTTCGTAGATCAACATCGGCGCCGGATTGTGATCAAAGAGGTGGCGGAATTGTTGCTCGATCTGCTTGCGTTCGGTAATGTCCGACCAAATCAGGGACAAATAATTGCGACCTTTGATTTCAATCACTTTGATGCTGACATGGACATTCAACAAAGTGCCGTTCTGGTGACGGCGTAAGGTATCGAATTGTGCACCGCCGGCTAGCATGAAATCATCCGCTATCTGGCGAACTTGGGCAGCGTCGAACTCGCCCTGAATATCCGGCAAGCGCAAGTCGGCGAATTCCTCGCGGCTATACCCCAAGTGTTGGCAGGCGGCATCATTGAATTCGATGAATTCGAAAGTTTCGGCATCAACTAGAGTAATCGCATCGGTGGCCTGCGAGACGATGGCGCTGAAAATCCGCTCGCGATTCCTGGCTTTTTCCTCGATGATCCGGCGTTTTATAAAGCTACTCACCCGCTCCGCCACGGCATCGAGCAAGAGCCGTTCTTCACCCAAAAACGGATCGTCCAATTGCCCGGGCTGCGATTGCAGATTAGCGACCGAGATACTGCCGGAGGCTAAACCGTCGATTTGAATGGACGCGGTCAGTAAGCTGCTGCTGGAATTTTGGAAATAGCCGCTGAAATAGCTTTGGCCGTCCCATTCCATTCGAGCGGCCGTTGCTTCGGGATAAAGCCAGCCCGCAGGTAATAAGTCAACAACGCGCTGTAGCACCTCCGACAAAGGCTTTTCTAAATCCTCGGTGGCGCGAAAAACCGCGTGCAGACATTTTTGTTCCTTGATGCGCTCGTTTAAGGCGATCTGCGTTGCATGCAGTTGGGTGATGTCTCGGGCCATGCCCAGCACTCCGATCAATTTGCCGTCGCAGGAATTAACTGGGGTTTTAATGGTTTCGTAGAGTGCCTTATGCTTGCCGTCGGCATAGCTTATCCAGTCCTGATTGCGGATAGGCTCGCCGGCGGCGATGGCTTTAGAATCCTGTTCGCGATATATATCGGCTTGTTCACGGCTGACAAAATCGTAATCGGTCTTGCCGACGATAAGCTGTTCAGGCTTGCCGTAAAGGGGTTCAAAGCTCGGGTTACACAGCAGGTAGACGCCTTCGGGAGATTTCAGCCATATTTTGTCGGGCATGGCCTTTAACAGGGTGCGTAGCAAATCTTCTTTTTCGGCCAAGGTTTCCAAGGCCCGTTGCCGCTCGGAAAAATAGCAGGCTAATGCCATGCCCACTACCGATAGCACCACCATGAAAAACCAATAGTTGATTTCGTGATTATCACCCAGACTGGGATCGGCCAGGCCGGAGCGTCGCCAAACCAAGCCGAACATGGCCTGGGTTGCGGTAACGACCAAGATCAGTGTGGTAGCGCGGCTGCCAAGCCGAACAGCCGCCCAACTGACGAATAAAAATATCCAGTAACTTTTCGCGTAAGCGCCGAGGCTGTCGTGAAACCAGTCTAGAAAAACTAACTGCCCTACCAAAAAATTCAGGGCAATGATCATCAATGCTTCGCCGAATTCTTTGGCGCTCATCAGCTTGCAGGCACTGTTAGTCCAGACCAAAATCAGCGGCGTAACCAATATCACGCCCAGTGTATCGCCCATCCACCAATGCAGCAGGGAAGAAAGCACAGCCTCCTTGCCAATAAATCCGCCGGCAAATAAGGTCAACGTGCCTATTGCCGCGGTCAACGAACAAGCGACAACGCCGCCGAGACTTATCAGTACAAGATAATCGCGCAGAGATGTCAGAGAACGGTCGAAGCCACGGACTTGCTGCAGCAACCAAGCGCCGGACCAGGCACCGAAGGTACTACCGATTGATATGCTGGTCGCACTCAATAAGGCTTTGCCTTGCCAGAGATTAAGCGCCAAGGCCCCGATGAATATTGCCCAGACATAGTGGCGGCCGCCCAGCAAAATGGCCGCCAATGCCAGCCCGCTGGCAATAAAAAACACACTGGCAGTGCCATTGGGCGCGAAATACAACAAAGCCAATCTGGCCGTTACGATATAAAGCCCGGCAGCAGCTATCCATCTCAGCCATGCAGGCGCTATTGCTTCACGCATAAACCCTCCTCGTGCGGAGAGTATAGCGACTGCCGGGGGGATTTCTAATTTAAATAGCCCGGCTGCTTATTGGCCGGGTTCTTAAATGTCGTCGTTCCCGCGGGCGGGAATCTTTATTTGTAAGTAGGCTTACCATCGCCAAAGGCATTTAAAGACACTTCGAAATAGAAGAAATTGCTCGGTTCGCTGGTATAAGCGCCCTGCCCGCCTTGCGCTACCGGCAAAGCTCTGGATTCGGTGAAGTCGCCAGGGGTAAACCGCGCGTAGCTCATGCTCCAATCCACATAGGCATTGAGTTTGTGACGCAGACGGATGTCAAACTCGTGTCCCAAGAAGGCACCGCTACGGCCGGTAGTGTCGCGCAAGCCGGCTCGGTTCCAGCCACCGGTCTCGCTTTCCTGCCAGTAAGCGTTGTAGCCGGTATCGATACGCACGTCTTTGTAGGGGGTAAACTCCAGCCTGGCCTTGGGCGCGTGAATATTGTCCCAGGAGAAATAATCATTCCGCGACCAGGGTTGGTTAAAGCCGTAGAAGGCATCGAAGCGTTGGTTGATATTGTCGCCGGCGTTTTTATCGCCCGTGCCGTAGCCGTAATAGAGACTGGCGCGGGGTTTCCAATCGTGGTCGAAGCTGTAACCTAATTCCAAGGAGTAGGCTAGCGCGTCGTGCTGGCGTAAGGTCTCCCGAGTCCCGGACAAGGAGCCGAAGCGCCCGAATTGCTTGTTGATGTCGGCATCGAAATCAAAGCCGCCGCCGAAAAAGCCATAAGCCCTAAGACCCGGCGCATAAATGTCCATACTGGCCTTGCGATTGGCTGCCACCCGGTTGGCGGGATCACCGTCGGTTTTGCGCCCCAAGAAATAAGGCTGGATGGTGACAAACTCGGACCATTGTTTCAGACTGAGTACGGCGCCGTAGATCCAGGTGTCTTCGTCAGGTTGGTCGAATTCGTATTTGTAGCGCTCCACCGGTTGCAAGGCAAAGGTATCCAAATCCCAGTCATTCTGTTTCTTGCCGAAGTGTACCCGGTAACCTTCGAAGTTGTTGGTGGTGTTACGGAACTCGTTGTTACCAATCAAACGCCTATCCAGCAATTCCAAGTGCATACGGCCGGCGCGAATGCTGATGGGCCGGTTATGGCCCAAAGCATTGGCGAAATACAACTCACCATAGCCCTGGATCATCTCAAACTCGTTCACATCGGCATCGGTTTTGGGGTACAAACCGTTATAACTGCGCGCATCTTCCATTTCAACCGCAAAGCGTAAAGGATCGAGGATTTCTTTAATGCCGACGTAGGCGCGGGTCCTGAGCAGCCACAGGTTATCGGCATCGGGCCGCCACTCTGAGGTGCCTGAGCGTTGCGGCCTAAAGTCGTTTTCACGGTATTCGTAGCGGGTCCGAAAATCCAGCCCGACATCCAGCCATTTCACATCGCGAAATTGTTCGAACTGGGTTTTGCTCAAGTTGCGCACGTACAAAGGCGGATCGGTTGGCACAGGTTCGACGCGATAGCCTTTGGTCGGGACATAATAATCTTCGGCGTTGACCAGGACCGGCCAAGCCAGCAACAAGCCAACTGCACCTGCTGCCCGTACTGTATAAATTAAAGGTGGTTTCATGTGGGTAACTATGGGTTTAGAGTAGTTAATGACCGGTAGGCAAAAAGATTCTGCTCATCTCGCCGTCCTTTGGCTGAGTGGAAACAAGCGAACAACTATTTAGTGGCGTTAGCCTTAGTCTCGTTGGAAGCCGCTTATGCAGATTCTTTTTGCTGGCCCAGCCGAAAACGTTCGCGCTTGTCGATCTGGACGATGCGGCCGTCGTGAATCACGACTTCAACCGAGCCAAAACGAATATCCTGCACAATCGTCGCAATTTGCAATGCAATCTCCTTGTTATCGCCTTGCTTTAATGCATGGCCGTTAAGTTCAATCGCCATATAGCCTCCTGAGGTATGGTGGGTTATCGTGGTTTTATGAATCCCTGTCTTGGCAGCATTAGCGCCAATGACCGTGGGACAAATGGTAAGAAAACCACAAAGCGATTGAAAACGATATAAACAGAAATATATATCTGTTAATTGGATATATGCGTTGACGAATAGTTGCTCTCCCATCCCGGCTGCAACCGCCGATATTCGTCTATTTGTTATCTTAAAAAAAGATTATCAATTCAATTTATATCATTTCCGTTGGCATTTAAGATTCTCTATCCTGTCAGCACCTACTGACTGTTTCCAGAGAAACGCAATGACCCAAAGCAATATCATGCCGGGCTTTCGACCGGCGCTGGCCTACACCTTGTTCTATCTCGGACTGGTGGTACTGATCCCCTTGAGCACCCTGGTATTTAAGAGCTTGCAACTGGGTTGGGGCGAGTATCTGGACATCATTACCAATAACCGGGTGGTATCGTCGTTCCGGGTCAGCTTTGGTACGTCGCTGATCGCTGCACTGGTGGCGGGCGTATTCGGATTTGTCATCGCCTGGGTGTTGGTACGTTATCCCTTTCCCGGCAAGCGCTTTTTGGATGCTTTAATTGATCTACCGTTTGCCTTACCAACAGCAGTGGCCGGCGTCATCCTGGCGACCATCTTTCAGCCCAGCGGCATGCTGGGTAAATGGTTGATGAGTTCATTGGGTGTGCAAGTGGCTTACAAACCATTAGGGATTGTGGTGGCATTGATTTTTATCGGTATCCCCTTCGTGGTGCGAACCGTCGAACCGGTGTTGCAAGAATTCGACACCACCATGGAAGAAGCCGCATCCAGTCTGGGCGCTACTCGCTTGCAAGTGTTTGCCCAGGTGATCTTTCCCAATATTTTTCCGGCGCTGTTGACCGGCGTATCGCTGGCGTTTGCCCGCGGCGTGGGTGAGTACGGTTCGGTGATTTTTATCGCCGGCAATCTGCCTTACGTCTCGGAAATCGTCCCGCTATTGATCATTACCAAACTGGAACAGTACCAATACGCTGGCGCTACCGCGATTGCCTTGACGATGCTGCTGGTGTCTTTCCTGTTGCTGTTGTTCGTTAACTTATTACAACTCTGGGCGCGCCGCCGCTCCGGGCAAATTTAGGAGGCATCATGCACGCCAATGTTCATGTGATTAGCGACGCCACCGGCCAAGCACACTTCAAAGCACTGCACGACCCGTTTTGGGTACGCTGGAGCCTGGTCGGCGTCGCGGTAGGTTTTATTGTGTTGTTTCTCTGTGTCCCGCTGGGTTTGGTCTTATATCAGGCGTTCTCCAAAGGTTGGCAAGCCTATTGGACGGCGCTGGCACAACCGGATGCCATCGCCGCGATGCAATTGACCTTGGTGGTGGCATTGATAACGGTCCCACTGAATACCGTATTCGGTATCGCCGCCGCCTGGGCCATCACCCGTTTCGAGTTTTGGGGCAAAAGCTTGTTGACCACCTTGATCGATCTGCCCTTCTCGGTATCGCCGGTTATTTCGGGACTGATTTTTGTGCTGATGTTTGGCGCTCAAGGCTGGTTCGGACATTGGTTTTCCGCGCATGACCTCAAGATCATTTTCGCGGTACCTGGCATCGTGCTGGCCACCCTCTTTATTACCTTCCCCTTTGTGGCGCGGGAACTGATTCCGCTGATGCAGGAAATGGGCAGCGAGGAAGAAGAAGCGGCGCTATCGCTGGGTGCCAGTGGTTGGCAGACCTTCTTTAAAGTGACCTTACCCAATATCAAATGGGCTTTGCTGTACGGCGTCTTGCTCTGCAATGCCCGGGCGATGGGCGAATTCGGCGCGGTGTCGGTGGTGTCCGGCCATATTCGCGGCGTGACCAATACCCTGCCGCTGCATGTGGAAGTCAGTTACAACGATTACGACGTGATCGGGGCGTTTTCCAGTGCCTCGATTTTGGCTTCCCTGGCCATCGTCACGCTGGTTTTGAAAAGCTTTTTGGAATGGAAACAGGCCCGTACCTGAAGACGAAAGGCGAAAAACCCCAGGCGTTCTATCGTCCGATTAACATCCGTTATGAGATAAACACATGAGTATTCTGCTAAACAACATCAGCAAAAATTTCGGCAAATTTGCCGCCTTGTACGACGTCAGCCTGGAAATTCCGGAAGGCGAACTAGTAGCCCTATTGGGCCCATCAGGCTGCGGCAAAACCACCTTGTTACGGATCATCGCCGGTCTGGAAACCCCGGATTTCGGCCGGGTGCTGCTCAGCGGCGAAGACAAGACCGAGCAACATGTCAGCCGGCGCGGCATTGGCTTTGTGTTTCAGCATTACGCCTTGTTCCGGCACATGACGGTGTTCGACAACATCGCTTTCGGTTTGCGGGTCAAGCCGCGCAAAGAACGGCCTACCGAAGCCTTTATCAGCAAAAAAGTCCACGCCTTGTTGGAGTTGGTGCAACTGGATTGGTTGGCGGATCGGTTTCCGGATCAATTGTCGGGCGGACAGCGGCAGCGGATAGCTTTAGCTAGAGCCCTGGCGGTGGAACCCAGCGTATTGTTACTGGACGAACCGTTCGGCGCGTTGGACGCCAGTGTGCGTAAAGATCTGCGGCAATGGCTGCGGAATCTGCATCAGGAGTTGCATGTTACCAGTATCTTTGTCACTCACGATCAGGAAGAAGCCATGGAAGTGGCCAGCCAGGTGGTGGTATTGAATCAAGGCCGTATCGAACAACAAGGCGCGCCGGCGGAGATTTACGATCATCCGGCCAATGCCTTTGTCTCCAAGTTCATCGGCCAAACCAATATCTTTGACCTGTCGGAAACCGAGAGCAACTGGCTGCAACGGGCGGGGATTCTGGCGGAAAAGCCGCAAGGGATCTTTGCGCATGTGCGTCCGCATCATATCGAAATCGTTAAGGCCGAAGAGGCTTCCGGCTCGCCGGTGACTTTGAAAGACTGGCAACATCTGGGGGCAACTATTCGGGTTGAGCTGTTCAACCCGCAGCACAACGGTTCCGGTGCGACGCTGTTTGCGGAGATGCCCAACGAACGCTTCAAACAACTGAATTTAAACAAAGGTGACCGCGTGGCGGTACATATCAAACAAGCGCATTGGTTTAATTGACAGCACCCCCTCATAACTCGGGCTATGCCAAACATAGTCCGGATCCGGGATTTGACCCGGTTCGTGATTGTTGCCCCATCGCTCAAATCACCCCATGGAAAGACCGATATGAATCTAAATCAGCTGGAATTATTGCGCGTCCTGAAGGACACCCAGTTCAACCAATCCAAAGCCGCGGAAATCATGCATGTGGTGCAGTCGGCCGCCAGTCGGCAGTTACAATTATTGGAAGAGGAGTTGGGCTCGCCGCTCTACGAACGCCACGGCAAAAAACTGCTGGGTTTGACACCACTGGGCGAACAAGTGATGGAGCAGGTAGACAGGATCAATCAAGCCAAAAAGAACATCCTGTCGATAGCCGACGACTTTCGGGAGAATCGCAACGGCGCCTTACATATCGCCACTACCCATACCCAAGCCAAATACTTGCTGCCGGAACCGGTACAGAAGTTTCGGGAGAAATACCCGGGCATCACCATTTACATGGTGCAATCGTCGCCGCAAGAACTAATCGAGCAACTGCATCAACACCGCGCCGACATCGCCATCTGCACCGAAAAGCTGGACGAAGACGAGAAATTGGTCGTCAAATCTTGCTACGAATGGCAGCACATTGCGGTGGTGCCGCGCCATCATCCTTTAGCACACGGCGATGTGTCACTGGGCCGGCTGGCCGCATTCCCGATTTTGACGTACTCGCAAGGCTATACCGGCCGCTCGACCATCGAAAAAGCCTTTAAAAATGCTGGCAAGGAACTGGACATCACCCTGTCCGCCGCCGATTCGGACATTATCAAAACCTATGTCAGGCTGGGCTTGGGGGTGGGTATCATCGCCGGCACGTCGTATGAAGCCCGCACCGACAACGATCTGGTCGTCCGCGATTTATCGCACCTGATCCCAAGATCGGTCACAAAAATCGCCTATTTGAAGCAATTGTATTTGCCGACGTATTTGCAATATTTCATTAACGAGCTGCTTGCCAAAGCCGGTAAGGAGCATGAATATTAAAATCCGGCAGAAATTTCGGTTTTGATTTGCTTATTTATCATAAGAACCGCCATAAAAATTTCGACTTTGCGATGCTTCACGCAAAAACAAAGACTTACAAACATCCCAACCACCGCAGCAAGCTTGTTGCACCGAGGTAAATCATATTTTTAGATTTACATATTACAAATAAGCATTATCGAAAACTGAGCGATCAGCCCTTGTGTTGACAGGCTCTGTTCAAACCCAGTACCGTAATTAAAACGCTGACCGGACCACCGGAAGCCAGTACGCCTTCGCCGGCTGCTGGCTTTTTTTTGGCCCGCAGAAAATCAAAAGGGAGCAACATCGCCATGACGCATTGGTATCCAGACAACTCGCAATCCATTGGCAAAACACCGCTGGTTAGACTAAATCGCATCACCGACGGCGCACCAGTAACATTGCTGGCCAAGGTCGAAGGCCGAAACCCCGCCTACTCCGTGAAATGCCGGATTGGCGCGGCCATGATTAACGACGCCCAGCAACGCGGCCTGCTACCCAACGGCAAAGAACTGATAGAACCAACCAGCGGCAATACCGGCATCGCCCTGGCCTTCGTGGCTGCCGCACGCGGGATTCCACTGACCCTGACCATGCCGGAAACCATGAGTTTGGAACGGCGCAAATTATTGGTGGCGTACGGCGCCAAATTGGTCCTCACCGAAGGCGCCAAGGGTATGAAAGGCGCCATAGCCAAAGCCGAAGAAATTGCCGCGTCCGATCCAGACCGCTATGTGTTGTTACAACAATTTAAAAACCCCGCTAACCCCAGCATCCACGAACTCACGACTGGCCCGGAAATATGGACTGACTGCGACGGTGCCATCGACATTTTGGTGTCCGGCGTCGGCACCGGCGGCACCATTACCGGCGTATCGCGCTATATCAAATTCAAGCAGCGCAAACCGATCATTTCGGTGGCGGTAGAACCCGAAGCCAGTCCAATCTTGACGCAGTTTCGAGCCGGCGAACCGCTGCAGCCGGCGCCGCACAAAATCCAAGGCATTGGCGCCGGTTTTGTGCCGGAAGTACTGGACTTATCCCTGGTTGACGAAATCGCTTTGGTGAGTAACGACGATGCGATCGCCTACTCTCGCCGTCTAGCCCGCGAGGAAGGGATTCTGGCGGGTATCTCCTGCGGCGCAGCGGTGGCTGCGGCGGTGCGGGTTGCCAAGCGTTCGGA
Organism: Methylomonas fluvii; assembly: GCF_014850975.1. Classification (GTDB taxonomy): domain Bacteria; phylum Pseudomonadota; class Gammaproteobacteria; order Methylococcales; family Methylomonadaceae; genus Methylomonas; species Methylomonas fluvii. The sequence continues at coordinate 802,002 of NZ_JACXST010000003.1, forward strand.
ACACGAAGGCAAAACCATCGTGGTCATCTTGCCGGACTCCGGCGAGCGGTATTTAAGCTCAGCACTGTTTGAAGGCCTGTTCGACCCACAAGGTGTAGCGCTATGACCTCAAGCGAACACGGCCAACGCTGGGAAATCGATGCACTGGTCGCCAAACTGCGTGAACTGCGCCTGCAATCCCTGGAAAGCCGCCAGCGCCGCGAACATCCGCCCAAATTGCCTTCGCGCAAGGTGTTGAGCCAAATCGTCGACAATCTCGGCGCAGCGCTTTTCCCCAATCGGCTGGGGATGCCGGATCTCACCGACGAAGGTATCGATTATTTCGTCGGCCATACCCTGGATAGTCTGCTACGGCAATTGCAACGGCAAATCGGTCTGGAATTGCAATTCGTTGCCGAACAGCAAGGCCTTTCCCTGGACACCTACAGCCAGGCCACCGAGATCACTCGACAATTTGCTGCCCAACTGCCTGCTGTGCGGCAATTGATCGACACCGACATTCAAGCCGCTTACGAAGGCGACCCCGCCGCGCGTTGTGCAGACGAGGTCTTGGTTTGCTATCCGGGCATTACCGCCGTGATTCATCACCGGCTGGCGCATGTGCTCTACGAATTAGGTTTGCCGCTGGTGGCACGCGTGATTAGCGAGGTCGCGCATTCCGCCACCGGTATCGACATCCATCCTGGCGCGCAAATCGGCGAAAGCTTTTTTATCGATCACGGCACCGGCGTGGTAATCGGCGAAACCGCAGTTATTGGCCGCAGAGTGCGCTTATATCAAGCGGTCACGCTGGGCGCCAAACGCTTTGACAAGGACGACAACGGCATTCTGGTCAAGGGTAACGCCCGCCACCCCATCGTCGAAGACGACGTGGTGATTTACGCCGGCGCCACTATTTTGGGCCGCATCACCATAGGCCGGGGTTCGACGATAGGCGGTAACGTCTGGTTAACCCACAGCGTGCCGCCCGATAGTCTGGTCAGCCAGGGCCAGAATCGGACCGAAGTATTTGCCGGCGGCGGCGGGATTTAGCATGCAAACACAACGCGAATATTTTTTAAACCAGCATTTAACTAATTCATAACAAAAACACACAGTTAACAAACCACCCCACTCAATAAAGGAAAATCACCATGTCAGACATTCATCAAGCCCATACCGCATTAGGCGACGTCGCTGCGCGCACCTTATCCAACGCCACCAAAACCGTGCCCATGATGGGTACCATCACCCCGCGCTGGCTAGTGCATTTGATGCACTGGGTGCCGGTCGAGGCAGGTATTTACAGGGTCAACAAAGTCAAAAGCGAAACCAGCATCGCCGTTGATTGTTCCAGCCTGGATGAAAGAGTGCTGCCGCAAACCTTTGTCGATTACGAAGAATGGGGCCGCGAATACCGCTTGAACGCGGTCAATACCGTGTTGGATGTTCACACCCGCGTCGCTGATTTGTACAGCAGCCCATACAACCAAATCCACGAACAGTTGCGTTTGACCATCGAAACCGTCAAAGAACGTCAAGAAAGCGAGCTGATCAATAACACCGAATACGGCTTGTTAAACAACGTCGCACCTGCGCAAAAAGTGCAAACCCGCAAAGGCTCGCCAACCCCGGACGACCTGGACGAGTTGATTGCCAGAGTCTGGAAAGAGCCCGCTTTCTTCCTGGCCCACCCACGCGCCATCGCCGCGTTCGGCCGCGAAGCCACTCGCCGCGGTACACCACCACCAACCATTTCCATGTTCGGTTCGCAATTTTTGACTTGGCGCGGCCTGCCTTTGATTCCGACCGACAAATTGAAAATCACCAACGGTAAAACTAATATCCTGTTGTTGCGCACCGGCGAAAGCCGTCAAGGCGTGGTCGGATTGTATCAACCCAATTTGACCGACGAACTGAGCATGGGCCTGTCCGTGCGTTTCATGGGCATCAACCACAAGGCTATCGCGTCCTACCTAGTATCCTTGTATTGCTCGCTGGCTGTGTTGACCGAAGATGCCATCGGCGTATTGGAGAATGTCGAAATAGGCAACTACTATGACTACCAATAACAGTGACCTGGCTGGCCTGGCGCAGCAAGCGCTGAGCGGTGGCACGGTTCCCGATGGCTTACCGGACACCGCTGAATTGACGCGCTTGGCCAATCAGTTTTTCCGGGAAGTGCCTAATGGTGGCGAAGCCATCGATACCGCGCCGGTCTCGGCGGCAACTGCCGTACCTTTTAATAACGTCAGTTCCGGTTTCGACTCCCGGCCCGACATAGACGACACGGCTATTTCCGCCCTGGTGCAACGCAGTTTTGCCTTGCCCGGCACAGCGGATTTGCAAACGGCCCTTGCCACACCGTTTGGTAAAACTCAGCCCACAACGCCCAGCGCTTCATCGTTTTATTTTTTAAACGACGTATCGGCATTGGCTCGTGCGGCGCAAATACCGGGTTTAGGCTCTGCGCATCCGCCGTTTGACGTGCATGCTGTGCGGCGAGACTTTCCAATTTTGCAAGAGCGGGTAAATGGTTATCCGCTGGCCTGGCTGGATAACGCCGCTACCACGCAAAAGCCGCAGGTGGTGATTGATCGGATTTCCGAGTTTTATCAGCACGAAAACTCCAACATTCACCGGGCCGCGCATGAATTGGCGGCACGTGCGACCGATGCTTATGAAGGCGCACGACAAATCGTCGCGCGTTTTATCAATGCCTCGTCCGCCGATGAAGTGGTCTTCGTACGTGGCGCCACCGAAGCCATCAACATGGTTGCCAAAAGTTGGGGTAAGCAAAACATTGGTGCGGGCGACGAAATTGTCATCAGCTGGCTGGAACATCACGCCAACATCGTGCCCTGGCAGCAACTGTGCGCGGAAACCGGTGCGGTACTCCGAGTTATCCCGGTCGATGATAACGGGCAAGTGATTTTGTCCGAGTATCAAAAACTGCTGAATGCCAAAACCAAGCTGGTGTCGTTTACGCAGGTCTCCAATGCGTTGGGCACCGTCACGCCGGCGCAGGAAATGATCGAACTAGCCCACCGGGCCGGCGCTAAAGTGTTGCTGGACGGCGCGCAATCGGTGTCGCATTTGAAGGTTGATGTACAGGCTTTGGATTGCGATTGGTTGGCGTTTTCCGGTCACAAAATCTTCGGTCCGACCGGTATCGGCGTGCTGTACGGCAAGGCGGAAGTTCTGGAGGCTACCCAGCCTTGGCAAGGCGGCGGGAATATGATCGAAGACGTCACCTTCGAAAAAACCGTCTACCAACCGGCACCGGCCAAATTCGAAGCGGGCACCGGCAATATTGCCGATGCGGTGGGCTTGGGTGCGGCGCTGGAATACCTGAACAAGATCGGTATCGAAAATGTAGCCCGCTACGAGCATGAACTGCTGGTTTACACCATGCATGCCTTGCAAGCCATACCGGGTCTGCGTTTGATCGGCACCGCGCCGGAAAAGACCAGCGTGGCATCGTTCGTGTTGGACGGTCATAGCACTCAAGATGTGGGTAAAGCCTTGAATGAGGCCGGCATCGCCGTGCGCTCTGGCCATCATTGCGCACAGCCCATTTTGCGCCGTTTTGGCTTGGAAAGTACCGTAAGACCCTCTTTGGCGTTTTATAACACTTACGAGGAAATCGATAGGTTATCGGCAGCCCTAAAACGGTTGCAGTGCACTTCTCGGCGGTTCTAGCCTAACATTTTGAGGTCAAGGGCATACAGTCTTGACCTCAAATACTCGCGCTGGACATGCCAAACTATTTTTAGAAGTATTTTCAACGCGAGGAAGTAGGAATAAAGCCGCTATAAAACCATCTTGGTTCTAGGCCTTGTATCTGAGGGTATCGGTAACGCCAGTTATCCTGGCGTTACCGAACATTTATTATCTTAACTACGGGTTTCCGTAGCAAGTTCCAGCACCGACTGCGGTCCGGTCGCCTTGCGTTTTTTCGGCTTAAAGGTTTTGACCAGCCTTTTCCAACCGACCACCAGCGAACTGGCGCCCAGAACCAAACCGAACCCCACCCAAGTCAACATCCAGGCATCCCAGATCGGCCGGTGATATAGCCAACCGAAATCCCAATGATGCAAGCCGGAATACAACCAGCGAAATACCCGACGGCTTCGATCCAGCTTGGCTAGCAAGCTACCGTCTTGCGGGTCCAGGTAAAACCGGGTGCCAGCTTCATCCGCCAACTGTACCGATACCACCGGCAAGGGCTTTTCCACCAAGCTTTGATTATGCCGTGGGTAATAATAGCTGTCGTAGTCGTCCAGCAATTCCTGGCTGGCGATGGGCGTATCTTCTGCCACACGCTGAATCGCCTCGGTTACCGAGATTTTATTGAATTGCTGAACCGCCCCATCCACCGCTTGCGGCAATCGCTGACCATCGCGGCCATAGGCCAATAACACCGCTTCGCTGCCCAAGCGGCGCCAAGCCAATTCAACAATGTCCTTACCCTCGGCCGTATTCAGCGGGCCGGGCTGCCAATTGCGCATCGCATCGGGTAACACCTTGCCCAAATAACGGTTCAGCTCTTGACGAGATGGATTAGCTTCGGAAAATAATTTGCCGGGATTAGTATCGATAAATCCGCTCAGCGCCCAAGAAAGCGCCACAGTACCGCCGATCAAACCACTCCAGAAATGCCATTTAAACCAAAACTCCCGGTACGGTTGCGTACGGCCTTGCGAGTATGTGGGCTTGCCGTTAAAACCCGGCCGCCAGCGCAACCAACCGATAATTAAACCGGTGATACACGCGATGGTCGCGCCCAAGCCGGACCACAGTTGCACGTCGTGGCGATATTGACCCAGACCGATGGCTTCCAGAGGTTTGAACAAATGCAGCCAATTGCCGGCATAGTAAAACGCCCTATCGATGCGGGTCGAGGCATGCAGGACTTCTCCGGTACGCGCCGAAATCAACAACTCGTCACCGTCGTCGCTCGCCACCCTGTGAAACGGCCGCAAAGCATCCTGGTTGCGCAGAATAATCGGCGCTTCCACCGTTTCCACCACTTGCAAATTCTGATTAATACCCTCACGCTTGAACCAATCATCGGCGATGCGTAACGCCTGCTCCACCGAAGTTTCGCGTAAGCTGCCGTCCAGTGCGGACAGCGCAAAGCGCGCGCCTTTGGTATCTTCAACCAGCCAAAATGGCTCATCGTTTTGCCTTACCAAACGGGCATCGGCTATACCGACAGCCGCTTCGGCGCCATTGCCCGCTTCGGTTTTAGCTTGCGCGCCGTGTTCACCCATGTTCGCCGGTTTGGATTGATGTTGCGCGACAAACAGCTTGCGCTGCTCGGCACTGCGCTCCCAGGCTTCGCCCAGGCTCAACCAGCCTGCTTCCGGCGCCAGGCTTTCCGCATGCGCCAATTGCTGACTGCGGCTTTGCGTGGTCGGCGTCGAATAGATAATCGCGATGCCGGTGAAAAACCAGAAAAACACGAACAAAGCCAACACCACACCCAGCCAGCGGTGGGTTTCATATAACAACCAATTCAAAGACTTCTTCATTGCCGCCCTCTTAAACGCCCTTTGTTGATGACACTATCCGTTGAAAATAACTTTGCACTTCGCCCCCTAGCACACTTCCCTAAACCGCTATTGACCAGCCTGCGCGGATTTACCTAAACCTTGCACAATCTCCAAGGCCTTTTCGACATTTTCGGCGGGTTGCAAGTCGCCGACGCTGGCGACGATCCTGCCGTCCGCCGCTACCACAAACGTGGTCCGAGCGATGGCACCGTGATTGACTTGTACGCCGCGACTGTCCAAGCGCCCGGTTTTCGACTCGTCCACACTCAAGCCGTAAGAATTGGCGATCTTGCCGTCCGCATCCGAGGCCACCGGAAATTTGCTGGCGCAATAATCAGGGTCGGCCGAAAACTCCTTCAGCCGCTCGATACTGTCCAAGGACACACCCACAATCGTCGCACCGGCGGCGGTAAATTTGTCGTGATTGATCGCAAAAGTTCTTGCCTGAATATTGCAGCCGCGCCCGTAAGCGGTTGGATAGAAATACACCACTACCGGACCCTTACCGCGCGCTTCCTTCAAGGAATAGGCAAACGGCTTGCCGGCAAACGAGGCTTGGGTCTCGAAATCCGGCGCCACATCGCCTTCTTGCAAACCAGCAAGTGCCGAGAACGCGACTAACAGCAATAGTGCGCTACCCATAAAAAAACGTTTCATATCAACTCCGTAAAAAGGATGGGAATAAGCTTCCGGCAGGACATTCATCTACTTACAACCCAGATAGGTATTCGACCAAGGCATTCAATTCGTCGTCGTTTAAAGACTTGGCGACCTTGTTCATCACGGCTTCCGGGCTGTTTTTGCGTTCGCCCAACTTCCAATTAGTCAATTGGCTGCGTAAATAAACCCGGCGCTGCCCACCTATAACCGGGTAAATGACCTTATCCACCACCTTGCCTTTACCGTTTTCGCCGTGGCAACTGGCGCACGCGGGTAAATCCCGCGCTGCATCGCCGTTTACAAACAAATTTTTAGCGAGCGGGTTGTCGGCAATTCGGTCGCCGCGCATGACTTGTTGGCTGGCAAAATACGCTGCGATGTCGGCCATGTCTTCTTGAGTCAGATCGGCGGCCATCACATTCATGATTTCATGGCTGCGCGCGCCAGATTTAAAATCGCTGAGCTGTTTAACCAAATAACCGGCGTATTGGCCGGCGTGGCTAGGAATTCTGACATCGCCGCTGTTGCCGTCCTCGCCATGACATTCCTGGCAACGTTCGTCCGCCGATTTTTGTTTACCGGCGACCGGATTGCCGGTGCCGATACGCTGTAAGGCAAGCTCAGCGCCCTGCTCGGCCAATACGGTTTTCGCCGAGGCCAGCAAGGCAAAGGTACTGACGGCCAGCCACGGACTGCGGCGGCGCCAATGATGCCTTGCTCCGCGGCGTTTGGTGTCGGGCGCCACAGCGCATAGCCAACGGCAAAACCCCATGTCTAGTTCGCCTTCGGTCGATCAGCGGCGAGCTTTTCGACGATTTCCAACGCTTTGGCGACATTTTCTTCCGGCTTCAAACCACCCAAGGTCGCAGCAATTTTGCCGTTCGGCGTGATCACAAACGTGGTACGTTCGGCAAAGCCGTGGTTGATTTCCACGCCTCGGCTATCGGTTTTACCCGGCGCGGCGGCTTTCACGGCAATATCGTAATGACCGGAGATTTTGCCGTCGGCATCGGATGCCACCGGAAATTTGCTGGCGCAGTAATTGGGGTCGGCGGAAAAGTCGTTCAGGCGCTCGATGCTGTCCAGCGATACCCCGACGATGCTGGCACCGGCGGCGGCAAATTTTTCGTGATTGACCGCAAAACTATGCGCCTGCAGATTACAGCCGCCGGTATAAGCGGACGGATAGAAGTACACGACTACCGGACCTTTCTTCAAAGCATCTTCCAGCGTGTAATTAAACGCCTTGCCGGCCAGGGAAGCTTGCGCTTGAAAATCCGGGGCTGGATGGCCTTCCGGGAGCGCGGCCATCACCGGCAAAGCAAAGACGGCAGGCAGCAGGCTTTTCAAAAATAAGTTTTTCATCATTCTTCAATTAGAGAGGTTTGTATTTGTCGTGGCAGGCGCCGCGGCATTGTTTGGAAAAGTCGTTGGCGGCCACTGCAGCCGTATCGAAATCACCGGCAGCCAGCGCATTCTGAATATTCGCCGCCTTGTCCTGATATTCCTTGGCGTTATGCGTGGCGTCGTCGGCATTGCCGCGCTTGGCAAAAAATTCTTCAACCAGCTTGAATTCGTCCTGTAATTGCTTGGCTTGGGTTACCGCGGTGTTCGCGTCCTTGGCGGCAATATTGTTTTGCACTTCCTGAATTTTGGTTTCCACATCATTCATTAACTCTTCGAAATCAAATTCGCTTTCGGCAATCACCGCGCTGCTGCTAAGAACCAACCCAATTCCGAAAAGATAAATCGTCTTTCGCATATCAATAACCCTGTCACGGCTTTACATACCGCACTAAATTGTTTTCTCAGAACATCTCTAAAATTCCCTCTTCGCCAAACAGGACTCAAACGACCCACTGTCACCCAAGGCCCCCACAAAGGCCCGGCTTCGCGTATTACCGGGAGATATCCGGTTTGCCGTCCATTGGCCCCAGCCTCCTTGCCGGGATAAACGCTCACCTGACAGCATCGTCCTAACGCCCTGTTTGATAAAGAAGGAATTTCAGAGATGTCCACTTTGGTTCACATTCGCCTTGCCCCGGCAAATAGCCGGTTCGGCGAATCGCTTACCCGAAAGCGCCAAGCCTTCGGGTAATCCGTTAAAACCCGACCTTAAGCAATCAATTCCTTGATCACTTTGCCGTACACCACGGTTGGACGTTCCGAACGGCCTTGATACTTGTAAATCAGTTTCAAGTGATCCAGACCCAACTGATTCAGCACCGTCGCGTGCAAGTCATAGGTATCCACTTCGGTACCTTTGATGGCTTGTACGCCCAGCTCGTCGGTGCCGCCATGGGTGTAGCCGGCTTTGACGCCGCCGCCCGCCATCCATTGGGTATAACCCCAAGGGTTGTGGTCGCGGCCGTCGCCGGATTCGCTCCATGGGGTACGGCCAAACTCGGAAGTCCACACCACCAGGGTGTCATCCAGCAATCCTTTGGCTTTCAAATCTTTCAACAAACCGGCGATTGGTTTGTCAATAATTTTTGAATGCTTGCTGTGGTTGTCTTCGATGTTTTGGTGCGCGTCCCAATCGCGGCTGTCGCCTTTGATGTCGGTCGGGCCGGATACGACTTGCACGAAGCGCACGCCGCGTTCGGTCAAGCGTCTGGCACGCAACAACAATTCACCGTATGGGCGGGTAATTTCGTCGTTCAGGCCATATAGTGCTTTGGTTGCATCAGACTCCTTGCTGAAGTCAACCGCTTCCGGTGCGGTTTCCTGCATACGGTAAGCCAGCTCGTAAGATTCGGTGCGGGCTTGTAGTTCGCTATCGGTCGGATAGTTGGCCGCATGCTGTTGATTAATCTGTTTCAACAAGTCCAGCGCATGGCGTTTTTCCGCGTTAGCCAGATATTCCGGGTTGTTCAAATGCAGAATCGGCGAATTGCCGGGACGGAACGGCGTGCCTTGATAAACCGCGGGTAAAAAGCCGGATTCCCAGTTCGTCACACCGCCGCGTGGTTCGCGTTTGTCGTTGTACAACACCACGTAGGCCGGCAGATTGGGGTTCGCCGAACCCAAAGCGTATTGCACCCAGGCACCGAGCGTTGGCCGGCCGGGGTTCAAGCCGCCGGTGTTCAACTTCATGATGGAAATATCGTGGGTCGCACCAACCGTGACGCTGGATTTAATAAACGCCAGGTCGTCAGCATGTTCCGCCAAATTGGGCAGCCAGTCGGAAAACCAGGCGCCGCTTTGCCCGTGCTGTTTCCAGTCGCGTTTAGTGGCGATCAATTTGGTGATACCGCCTTGGGTACTAGTTTTGATGCCTTGCAAAAACGACGCAGGAATACCGGTACCGGCTTGTTTGACCAACTGCGGTTTGTAGTCGTACAAGTCCAGCGTGCTGGGGGCACCGGACATGTGCAGCCAGATGACGGTTTTGGCTTTCGGCGCAAAATGCGGCGCTTTCGGCGCTAAAGGATTGGCGCCGGCCAAAGCTTGCAGGGCAGGATCGTCCGCCAGGGCAGTGGCAATGACGCCACCGCCGGGCAGAAAACCGCTGACAGCCAAGCCGCCCAAGCCATAGCCGGTTTTTATTAAAAAATCGCGACGTGATTTGTTGTTCATTATCTAAACCTCTTGAATAGTATTTTGTGTCGGCAAAGACTTAGGTTCTGTGGGCCGCCTGCCGAATCGGTAGGCGGCCTGTTAAGCCCAGTCCTTATGTATGCTTAAAACCGGTAGATAAACTCGTTGGAGTTGGCTACCACGTGGACCAAATCCACGAACGCAGCGGCTCTAACAGGGTCACCCAGCGGCTTGTCCTTAACGCCGGCCGGTACGTTCACTTCAAACTTGCCATCCGCCGCCTTGGCGCGAATGATGGCTTCCTGTTCATTCAAGAAGGCCTGCAACGACTCTTTCTCACCATCGTTCGGTTGCCGCGCAAACAAGATTTGATACAGTCTGCTGATGCGATCTTCTTCATCTTCACCCGCCTCGTTGATAACCCGGCCGGCCAAGGATTTAGACCAGTCGAAAATCAGCTCGCTGTTGTACAGGGTCAGGGCTTGCAACGGCGTGGTGGTTACCTCGCGTTTGCTGTGCGCTTCCTGTGGCGACGCCATGTTGAAAGAGTCCAGGATCGGATACGGGATACTGCGCCGGGTAAAGATGTACAAACTACGGCGGTTCTGATCGTGAACATCCTTCGAGGTTTTCCAGGCCGGATCGCCTTGGAAGTTGCCGCTGGTGGTGTTGATTGCTTTTGGCAACGGCGGGTACACGCTAGGTCCACCTACTTTCTCTTCCAGTTTGCCAGCCGCGGCTAATAAGGAATCCCTGACCTGCTCGGCTTCCAACCGTTGGCGCGGAAACACTGCCAGCAATTGGTTTTCGCCGTCGGCTTGCGCCACATCTTCACGATAATCGGACGATTGGCGATAAACGCTGGACAGCAATATCTCACGGTGCAGTTTTTTCACGCTCCAACCGTCGTTGACGAATTTGGAGGCCAGGTAATCCAACAACTCGGGGTGCGTCGGTTTTTGACCGGCTTTACCGAAATCGCTGACGGTGGTAACGATACCTTTACCGAAATATTGGTCCCAAATCCGATTGGTATACACCCTAGCGGTCAGAGGATTGGTCGGGCTGGTAATCCATTTCGCCAGCGCTGACCGCCGGCCGGATGAAAACGGCAACGGTTTGATGTCCGGTTTTTCGTCGGTAATCGCTTCCGGAAACGCCGGCTGCACTTCTTCCAATGGCTTTTCGTGATCGCCTACCGCAAACACATAGCTAGGCGGCGCATCAGGATGACCCAGTTCGGTCATCGCCGAAATGGTGTTGGAGGACGTGGTGGGTTTCAAATCGTTGAATTTTTTAAGTTCTTTATCCAGCTTTTCCAGCTCGGCCCATTGCTCGGCGATTTTTGGATCGCGGGTTTTGGCATCGGTACTTTCACCTTTTTCCCGGAAATACGATTCCAAACTGCCTTCGTCGGTCACATTTGCCAAACGATGGTTAACCCAACGGTCGCGAGCATTCCATTGCTCTTTAGGTTTGAAGATCGCTTCCCGCGAGTCGGTCAAATAACGTTCCTTGTGATATTTAAGTGCCTCTTCCCTGTGCGTATCGATAATGGCTTTTTTCTTGGCGCGAATATCTTTAGTCGCCTCTTCCCATTTGGCGTACTGTTGTTCGTAGGCTTTTTCCACTTCGCCTTTCTTCGCGGGGATGTTGTCTACCGGCGCGACGTTGGCAAAGAACGACTGTAGCGAGAAATAATCTTTCTGGCTGATCTTGTCGAACTTGTGGTTATGGCAACGCGCGCATTCCACGGTTTGACCCAACACCACCTTGCCCACGGTATCGGTAATATCCGTAGTAATTTGGTATTTGCGTTGTACCAAGTCTCGGGAGTTGCTGTTGTCCGGGAATTGCGCCATGAAGCCGGTGGCCACCAGGGCTTGTTCGTCGCCCGGCCACAATTCGTCGCCGGCCAATTGTTCCTGAATAAATTTGCTGTACGGCTTGTCCTGATTAAATGAGCTAATCACGTAATCGCGGTAACGCCACATGTTCAAGCGATCATTATCGTTTTGGAAACCGGTACTATCGGCATAACGCGCCAAATCCAGCCATTTACGCCCTTGGCGCTCGCCGTATTTAGGCGAAGCCAACAATCGGTCCGCCAATTTTTCGTAGGCATCAGGCGATTTATCGTTAACAAATGCATCGACTTCTTCCGGGGTGGGAATGACGCCCCACACATCCAGCGTAGCCCGGCGGATGAACGACGCGCGGTCGGTATCCTGCGAAGGCTTGATGCCCTTGGCTTCCAGCGGTGCCAACACGAACGCATCAATAGGGGTTCTCACCCAATCTTTCTGCTGCACGTCAGGCACTGCAGGCGCTTTGACCGGTTGATATGACCACAGTTTGGATTTCGTTTGTCCGGCGGGCGCAGCGGCTTCAGTCGCCGGTTTCTCCTCTGCTGCCTGGGCTGCGTCGGAAAGTGCCAGCGCCAATCCCCAGACCACCGCGCAATATAGTTTTATTTTCATTGAATTCCTCCAAAATAACAGCTTGATGGAACGAAGCCGGGACTTAACCCAACCTCATTCGGAAATTAACCTTTATGCTTATGGCCTTTGCTGTGCTCTTGCTCTTTGGCATGCTCTTCGGGCTTAGGCGCGGGCGGGACGATTTTGGTAATCTTGCCGCCCTCTTCTTCATAGTTTTGCGAACCTATCGCGCCTACCACTTTGAAACCCTTTTCAGCCAGCAAATCGGCAGACTTACCGGCACGGCCGGCGTGATTGGACACAGTAACAATCGAGCGTTCTTTGGGGATAAACGGCAAAGCCTTATCCAGTTCATCGATTTGTACGTTCAAATAGACGGGAAAGGTACCGATCTTGCTGATCTCATCGGGACGGCGCACATCGATAAACAATACTTGCTCAGGCTTGGCGAGTAAGGCATCGATTTCCGCGCGATTCAATTTGGGCGTTTTATAGGTATAAGGCCGCGCGGCCGGCGCCTCGGTTTTTTTACCGGCGTCCGCGTCGGCGGCAAAAGCGAGTGGAGCCGCCAAAATCAGAGCTAAAAGAGCCGCTGTGGTCGTGTTTTTCATTGCTATGTCTTCCTGTTATTAGTTGCTAACTGCACGGTTTATCGCGCTTGAATAAGGTTCCTCATTAGGTAAAAGGCAACTAGCATGCCACTCGAAAAATATCCGCCATAAATAACCATTAACCCCTTGTTACCCATTGATTTAAAACGTGATATTTATTTAAAACTACTCTCGATAACGCTTGATAAATCCCTCAATATGCAAGTGCGGTCCAAGCAACTGGTGGAAATTCAGCAGGGTCGCAACATGCCCTGTTGCTGGGCTAGCACCACGCCAATCGTTGATTAGTCCGGCCGGACTTATCCCTGATGCGCCGCTCGGGCTGAGCTCATCAAAGCCTGAAGTGCTTGGCGCTTCGACAAGCCCTTCAAAGGCAGAAAGGCGAGCGCTATTTAAGGTTGAGCTTAATAAAGTGGCTTGGGTCTATAGAAAGGAGGCGTACAGATAGGCCAAGCACGAACGCTGTAACTTCCCGGTCTGCGCCACTGGGAGTCCGGCCAAAACGCCGGACAAAAAAACGGGCTAAGGATCAATCCTTGCCCGTTAGAGGTTCTCACCACGAGAGCTTGATGAAATGCTGGTGGCCCTTAAGTCAGGTTTTAAGGGCCGTTTGAGATACTTCGTCAAATTGGCTATTTCGGCCGACTGCTAATACCGGTAGTCAGCAACGGAATTTTATAGGCCGCGCCGCGACCGACGACATACAGGGTTTTCTTATCAATACCAGCAAACGCCAGGTTCTGCGGCTTTTTGGGTAGTGTAATCACGCCCAGGCTCTCACCTTTAGCGCTTATGATTTCTACGCCGGCATTGGAAGCAACATACAACCTGCCTTCGTCATCCAATGCAATGCCGTCTGCACCGCTGGACCACGTGCCGTCTTCGCCTTTTTTCCAACCCTCCAGTTTGGCGAAATTGCGCCGATTCTGAATCGAGCCGTCCGCAGCAATATCGTAAGCCAGGATGTGTTCGCCTGGGGTATTGGCGACGTACAAAACTTTTTCGTCCTTGCTTAATTGAATACCGTTGGGCCGTTCAATGTCGGTCGCCAATTGTTTTAGCTCGCCGCCGGGTGAAATATAAAACACGCCGGGATGCGACGGCGGCGGATTAGGATTTTCCTTGCTAGGCCGCGTACCGCTATCGGTAAAGTAGATACCGCCGTTGCTGGCGCGCACCAAATCGTTGGGCCGTTGAAATGCCGTGCCTTGATAATTTTCGGCCAAGGTATTTTTATTATTGGCCGGATAAACCACACCGACTTTGGTTTTGACGGTTTGTACCGCGACGATGTCACCGTCGGGCGTTAACGCCAGGCCGTTGGCGCCGTTGGAGTTTTCCAGAAACGTCGAGACTTTGTCGTCCGTGCCGATCCGTATGATTTTGTTCGCTTGGGTTTCAGTAAACAATAAACTGCCGTCACTATAACCAATAGGCCCTCGGTCCCGTTAAAGCCGTCTTTGATCAGCTCGGCTACCACACCGCCGGCGGCGACGCCGGGAATAGCTGGGGTAACCGGATCGTCCGCGCTGGCCGCCGCCACATAAATCAACGCGCTAAATCCCAGTAAATAGAAGTGTTTAGATAACATAAGTATTTCCTTTGCAAATGTTTCGATAAATCAGTTTGCCGGACGGCGGTCTAGCCGTCCGGCGAGTGTAACCATTAGAATTTGGCTCTAAAGTGCACCCCGTAGTAACGCGCATCGCCGTAAGACGCACTCGCCGCGCCAGTACCGGAAAAGTTACTGGCATTGGTAAAGTAGATCGTGTCAAAGATGTTTCTACCGACCAAATCCAGGTTGTACTTGCCATTTTTAGTACCCACCCCAATCCCGCCATCGGTGACGTGATAGGCGTCCTGCTTACCATAGCGCGACAAACTGGCGTTATAGTTAGCCGCGGATTTAAAGCTATCGATCAAATAAGCATGCCACTGCAAACCGTAGTCGTTACCGTAGCCAAAGGTTAAAGGCGACCGGTAATCTATCCCGTAGTTAGCAGTAAACGCCGGCGCGTTCGGGATGGTTTTGCCGGTTTGATCGCAAAATCCGTTGTTATTCGCTTCCGGCGGGCACGGCGCGTTGGCAAAGTCGGTGTAAATGGCTTTGTTATACGAACCGTTCAAGAACACGTTCAAACCTTGAGTAATGTCCCAATTGGTTTCCAATTCGATACCGCGTAATTGAATACCGCCGATGTTACCGAGCTGAGACAAGAACTGCCCCGCCCGCAGTGGATCGGGCGCGACCAACTGCGATTGAAAACTTTGAATGTCGGTTTGGTACAAGTTGACGTTGAATACCAGCTTGCGATCCAGCCAAGTGCTCTTGAAACCAAATTCGTAGTCCATCACATCTTCCGGCTTGACGTTTTCCGTGGCCCCGGTGTTAAAGTTGAACTGTGCGGCCCCGGATTTTTGACCGCCGGCCACCGAACCGTAGACCATCAAATCTTTATTCACTTTGTAACTGGGATTGATTAACCAGTTTTGCGAATTCTGATCGAAACCTTGCCGCGGCGCGTCCCATTCCGGGCCCAAACGATTGCTGCGGATAGCCTTGGCCGCTGCAATCTGCGCGGCATTGGAGCCCAAGGAAGCACCCAAAGCATCTAAATCCACACCGCCCAAATTCCGGCTATAACCGGTGTTCTCCCGACGTTCATACGTATTGCGCAAACCTAAGGTCAAAGTCGCATCATCGGTGACATGCCAGTTGATCTGACCGTAGCCGGCATAGCTATCGGTGGCAGGCACCACGTTTTGCGTCAGCATGGTGTCGCGCATGGACGCCGCCAATAATTGCCTGGACGCCGGACTGGCATTCAACAGGCTGTACTGGCTATTGCTGGCGTGGAAAGCGCCGGCATCTACCCCGAAAAGGCGTTGATTAAAGGTATTGGCGATAGCGCGCATTGCAAATACGCCGAATTGGTAATCGACGGGCCCAGGGTCTTTCGAGGCTAATCTGAGCTCCTGCGACCACTGTTCGTTTTTAACGGTCCAACCGGAGATCCGTTCGATATCGGCCGTCGAACCATCGCCATCATGGTTAGGTTCGAACAACGCATCCCGGTAAGCGGAAATCGAAGTCAACCGATGTCCTGCCACATCCCAGTTTATTTCCGCCGACACCCCGGAACCGTCACCGCGCGATTGGCGCCGTTCGTTATTCGCCATCGCTCTCGGATCACCAATCACGGTCACCGCTTGACCATTGGTTCGCAGTGTATTGAACCAATCCCTGGCCAACCGGGTACTGAAGGTCGTGTTTCGCAGGGTGCCATCATCAAATCGCGTAGGATCGGCGATCAGGGGTTGCACGCTCATGGTTTGAGTCGAGGCCGTTTTATCGACAATCAGCCGCGCGCTCAAATCTTCGCTTGGTGTAAACAGAAACTGCAAACGCCCACCCAGCGCATTGGTCTCGCCTAAATCACCCTCACTGCGATGCACATCCAAATTTTTCACAAAGCCATCACGCTTATCGATAAAACCGGAAGCGCGATACGCCAGCAAACCAGGCAAAATGGTACCGGTAGCGCCGAATTTGCCTTGCAGGGTATCCCTATCCCCCGCGAAGCCATCCACGTAATAACTGTTCTTGAATGAAGGTGCTTTGGTGGTAATGTTCAGCAAACCCAGATTACTGTTTTTACCTTGCAGCGTACCTTGCGGACCGCGCAACACTTCCACCTGATCCAAATCAGCAAAGTTGGCCCACGCCGCACCCGTCCATGCCCGCCAGACGTTATCCACCATCACGCCAACACTGGGCTCCATGGATTCATTACCGCTGTTTTTACCCAAACCCCGCAGCGCAATACTGGTTTGCCGGGCGTTGGCAGACGTTACACCCAGGTTAGGTGCACGCCGGGAAAAGTCTTGTACCGACACCACGTTATCCCGCTCCAGCGTTTCCCGATTGATTACCGCCACCGGAATCGGCACTTCTTGCAACTTCTCTTCCTTACGCCGCGACGTTACGACCACTTCCGACAGGTTTTGCGGCTCGTCGGCCTTCTCTTCCGGCTCAGGCTCAGCGGCGGCTGCGACATTGTCCGGCTCCTGACTGGTTTGCGCAGCCGGATCGGTAGTAGCAGGCACCGGCGCGACCGCCACACCTCTTTTAAGTAAATCCTGCTCACGCCGTTTTGAAGCTTCCAATTCGCGGCTCAAGCGTTCGACCTGTGCTTGTAAATCGTTCACTTTGGTATCGGCAACCGCTTTATTACCGGTCTTTTTCGCGCTTTTTTTCACCGGCGCGGTTTGGGCGGTCGCATCGCTAGCAATCAGCATTGAACCACCCGCTATAGCCATTGCCACACATACCGACAAACCGCGCCGATTGCTGATGTGCAGCGGCACTTTCACCGATTCAATGCTGTCTGCCGACAGACTCCCAATTAAATTTTCCTTCACGATCTCACCTATGCGAATGTTACAAAAACCAATTCGAGCCAACGCCAAAACGACGCCCGCCATTCGAACTTTCTGTAACGCTCTTCGCAACGACCATGCCAGCGGCAGCCCCTCTTGCTGCCAGCCACCCATCAATTCGCTTTAAACTATTGAATTAAAATATCAATTTTAAAATGCGATTTGGCTGTCGGTTTAACACCATGACACCGCTGCCGGGTGGCAAACTGTTGAACGGTCATCAGCCGGTGCTGACCCACTGTTCGCCTGCCAACAGTTCCATGTCAAGTTGATGAGTTGCGTTGAATGGCAGCTTTTGCTCAGGCTTTTCAGCCTAAATTTTCCCACTCAGCTGAATGCCAAACCAGCGTGGATAAGGGTCTGGCCCGTAAGAATTCCAGCCAATTTCGTGATTTCTATCGTTGAAGATGTTTTTACCGATCAGGCTCAAATCCCAGTGCTTGTCGCGGGTACCGACACCGATCGCCGCGTCCGTGCGGGCTCTATCCCCTACCCAACCGTAGGCGGATAAGGTATCGCTGTTATTGAACTCGGTTTGGTAGTTGGTATTAAAGCTGGTGTGCGCGATGTATTTGCTCTCGAAAATCGGTTTGGAATACTCGGCACCGACGTTGAAATTCCATTTGGACGCACCCGGTAGATACTGGCCGGTCATATCGACGTAATCCCCGGTCAGATAACCCAACTCATCGGGCTTGGGTGCGTTTTTGTAATCCAGATATTCGGCAACGTTATAGGCGCCGTTGAAACGGATGGACAAATCGGGAATGGTGTTGATCACGCTGTCCAACTCCACGCCGTGCACTCGGACCCGGCCGACGTTGCCCTGGGTAGTCGCGTAGGCTGTCAGGCCGGAACCGCCGGGTGCCAAGTTGACTTCGGTTTGGAATTGGTCGACTACCTGCACGGCTTGCTGGTAATTTTTAATGTCCATGACAAACGCATCGACATTCAGCACCACCGACTTATCCAGCCAAAAGGATTTAAAACCGAGCTCTAGGGCATGCGTTTCTTCCGGTTTGACAGTGAAAGACAGACCATTGACCGGCGCAATCGATCCGGATTTCTCGCCGTATTGCCAGGACAAATAAGTCGTCAGGTCTTCATTGATTTTGTAGCTGGGCGTCAATTGCGCGGTATACAGTACATCCCGGTAATTATCCTCGACGGTTTGATTCAAACGGCCGATTTGCGAAGCACGCAAGGTTTTGGCGTTGGCGACCATGGTTTTTTGGGCGCTGGTCAACGCCGCATAGCTGGAACCGCCAAAGTAACGAGCCGCCAGGGAATCGGCCAGCGCGGTTTGCTCGGCGCTGTTCGCCACGGCATCGCCAGCCACAACAGCGGTTTGCGCCGCGTTGAGCTTACCGTAATTGGTCGTCGATCCGTAGAAGGTGTTGGTCACCGTTTTATTCGATCCGTCAGGGTTTTTGTCAGGGACGCCGTCGCCATCCACATCGACGGTAAAGGACTGCGCGGTATCGGAATTAAAGCCGCCGGTGGCTACGTTACGCACCGATTCCGGATTAAACGCCCCGCCAACGCCATTTCTGGCAATATTCTTAAAGTTGCGCGACGTACGGTCTTCATGCGTGGCCCGGACCCCGGCGGTAAGCGTGAAGTTGTCGGTAAAATGCAAATCCGATTCGCCGTATAGGGCGCCGGATTGGGTGCGGATCTCGGTAGATTCGAAGGTGCGGGCATCCTGCAACAGGTCTTTCAGGATGGCCACGCCAGCGCCGCGATTGGCGCCGGCGTTTCGATATAAAGCATTGTACTGGCCATTGGTGGCAAACCAGGCCCCGGCGTCGGCACCCCAACCGGCTTTCGAGTCTACATTATCCTTGGTCCATAAACCGATTACGCCGGCCTTGTAATCTAAAAAGCCGCCCGGTTTGTTGACGATTTTAAATTCCTGCGTCCATTGATTGTATTTAACCCCACCGCCGCCATCGACGCTGATGTCAAACGGCGTGCCTTCGTCGTTGTGCGCATCAAAGCGATATTCGCGCACCCCGGTCCTGGAACTCAACACATGATTGCCA
Organism: Methylomonas fluvii; assembly: GCF_014850975.1. Taxonomy (GTDB): domain Bacteria; phylum Pseudomonadota; class Gammaproteobacteria; order Methylococcales; family Methylomonadaceae; genus Methylomonas; species Methylomonas fluvii. The sequence goes on from NZ_JACXST010000003.1 coordinate 821,276, forward strand.
ACTTCCCAGTCGATTAATGCCGCAGCGCCCTGGTTATTGACGGTTTGGCCTTTGTTTTGATCGAACCAGACGGTGCCGCGTTGTTCGCCGCCGATATAATCGTTATAGGCAAAACCTCTGTTGGCAAAATACTGGCCGGCCGCCGCTCTTGAGCCAACGGCGCTGATCGCCCCCGGACTGGTGGTATCGGTCAATGCAAATTGGTTGCTATGGCTGAAATAGCCATTGAGTTTGGAATAAGCGGACGTGCCATTACGGTCCGTGAGACTGCCGTCGGCAAATCTAAACGGCTGATCGTGGAAGAATGTCAAACCGTTTTGTAACTGCGGCTGCTTAGGCTCGAAGTCGGCGATAAACCGCGCCGTTAAGTTTGAGGTAGGCGTAAACAGCAACTGCGCGCGCCCGCTCAAGCGATCACGGTTATATAGCGTGTAGTTTCTGTCGTATTCGTTTTCATAAAAACCGCGCGCCTTGTCGACGATAAGCGAACCGCGCCAGGCCAGAAAATTATCGATCACCGTCCCGCCCAAAGCACCTTGCAATACCAACGACTCCCGTTGCCCATAGGCAGCGGACAATTCCGCTGTGGGCGCAAAGGTCGGTAGTTTAGAGGTGACGTTGACCTTACCGGAGCTGGCGGCCAAACCACCTTCCGTACCACGCGGCCCGCGCGTGACTTCTACCGCTTCCACATCGTAAAAACTGAAGTTAGCCAACTGCGTCAAGGCATAGGGTACGCCGTCCACCGTCACGCCGACGCTAGGGTCCTGCGTTTCCGTGAAACTTCGTTTACCTAAACCGCGCACCGATAGCGAGGCGCCGCGGGTATTGTTTTGATTGAATTGCACGTTGGACGCGCGGCGGGTGATGTCGCCCAAATCTCTGGACAGTTCCCGGTTAAGTTCAGTACCGGATACCACCGACACCGATTGCGCGACTTCGTGTAGTTTTGCCAATTTGGGTTTGGCCTTTACAACTACTTCACCCAAATCCGCCTTTTGATCGTCGTCGTTCTGGGCTAACTCGGTTGCCTGTGCTTCGTTCGGTGCGGCAGCGGTTTCCGCGCTTGGTGCGCCGGCATTAGCGGTTCCGGCTGGCGCGGTGCCCGTTGCGCCTTTTTTGATAAACTCCAATTCACGTTGTTTGGCTGCGGCTAGCTGCTGACGCAAAGCCTGATTTTCCGCTTCCAAATCGCTGACCGCTTTGCTGTTTACGGTTTTGGTTTTGCTGTTTTTTTTCGGTGCGGCTTCCACGTCGACTGCAGACGCCATGGACACACCGGCGATAGCCATTGCCACGCAGGTCGATAACCTACGTCGCGCACTGATTGCTTGAGGGACCCCATCCTGTCGAATAGCGCTTATTGAAAAAGCACTTGCTAATTTATCGCTCACTATGCCACCTAAACGAATGTTAAAAAAATCGATAAAAACTAACGCTAATACTGTGCCGTCTAAAAGCACATCCGGCTCTAATATCGATTTTGCAATAGGTATGCCAGCAATAGTGAAAGCGTATTAGTGGTAAACAATCCCCGAAAAAATATTTATAAAATACTGTTATATATAAAAAATAAATTAATTACTTGTGATCAACCGGAAAAATTAACAGCCAGTCCACGCGCTGTTTTTATCAAAATCTGCTGAAACCCAAACAACTACTGCTGGCAACATGAACGGCCTTTGCTGTTAGGCTGAACGGTCATTGCTGATCGCCTGAAAGACGTCTGCTGAATTGGAAATACTTTTTGCTGATGGCCTGCACTTGGGTCAACAAGTTTGGCCAAATCCATCGGACTCCTCTGCCGTTTACCCTAAGCCTTACTGGAAAAATGCCGCGTGCAAGCACTGGCGCGCTAATGACAAAGCTTGAAATATCAGCCCGTGTAGAGTTTATGACTTTTTACAGTCAGATTTTTTGTGACTCACACGGATAAAACAAAATATTGGCTTGATCATTGCTTAATACCAAAAGCAATCGCAAACACCCGTTTATAAAGGAATAAAAAATGACACACATCAGACCCTCCGCAAGCGCGCATGGACGCAAAAAAAACCGGGCATCACGTCAATCCCAGACTTGGCAACAAGCCACATTGATCGCCTTAGGCACGGCCCTCAGTGTCTCGGCTTTATCGGGGCCGAGTGTTTTTCCCACTGGCACCACGCGTTACGATCCCAGCAAAGCCTATAACTCTTTTGTTTTGTTCAGCGGCGGCGACAACATCGCGCATTTGATCGATTTAAACGGAAACTCCGTACATGAATGGCCGGATGCCGCCAGCCACAGCACCTTAATCAACCCAGCATTGACCGGCGGCAAACTGGGACATGTGTTTGTGACGCAGGAAACCACCGAAGGCAAAGGCACAGACCTGGTGCCCGGCCAAGTCAGCAAGAAAATCACCAAAACCATTGCCGAGCTGGATTGGGATGGCAAAACCGTCTGGCGTTTTGGCGACAAAGCTCCCGGCGGCGCGGCGCAACAACATCATGACTGGGCCAGATTGCCCAACGGCAATACGGTGGTGTTGGCTAACCTGGTGCACCCAGTTAAGGGTTTTAAACAAGCGCAGGTACTGGACGATGTGATTTACGAAGTCAATCCGGCAGGCGAAGTGGTCTGGAAATGGATAGCCTCCGAACATCTTAATGAATTTGGCTTCACACCCGCCGAACTGAAACTGGTCCGCAACGCCGAAATCGCCGACTATCTGCATGTCAACAACCTGAAAGTCGTTGGCCCAAATCATTGGTATGCCGCCGGCGACCAGCGCTTTCATCCGGATAATTTGTTGATCGACGCGCGCAACGCCAATTTCATCATCATTATTGAAAGGAAGACCGGCAAAGTAGTCTGGAACCTGGGGCCGCACTACCAAGCCGCGTCCATTGAAGAACAACAAGCCCGCAAGGTACCGCGCCCGGTCGATCAAATCAGCGCCCAACACGATGCGCATATCATCCCGGAAGGCTTACCCGGCGCCGGGAATTTGCTGGTATTCGACAATCAAGGCATCGCCGGTTACCCGCCGGCTCCCGTGCCGCGTACCGGTGGTTCGCGCGTATTGGAGATAGATCCGATCAAGAAAGAAATTGTCTGGCAGTACACGGGTGAGAGTTCCGGTGGCCCCAGTTGGTCGTTTCGCAGCACCCATATCAGCGCTGCCCGCCGCTTGCCTAACGGGAATACTTTTATAGACGAGGGCCAGAGTGGACGCTTATTCCAAGTCACAGCCGACGGCGACATAGTCTGGGAATATATCAATCCGTATTTTCGTATCGGTAAGGATGCTTTGACCGGCCGGGCCACCGCCAACAACTCGGTATATCGCGGCCAACCGGTACCTTACGATTGGGTGCCGGCCAGCACACCGCATAGTGAAAATCCGGTCAGTGCGCCTGATTTGAGTAAATTTCGGCTACCGGTAGCCAGCAACAAACCCTAAAGCAACTTGGCAAAAAACCAAGGCACGCTGTATTCAATTTTAAAACCATGGGTTTCGGGGTATCCGGTCGTGATGTTTGGTAGACGGGTTACTGCCATTAAGCTGAAAGGAACAGGCACTCCACAGCCGGATACCCCGAAACCCATGGCACTAACGCTTTATAATTTGGAGACTAAGATGTTACGTAAACCTATTCGGCCAGCGCTATCGATCTTGACGATCGCGCTATGCTGCGCGTATAGCGCGGCGGCAGCATTGGAACTCGACCCCAAAGCCATCAACATCAAACTGCCCGAGCAGATTAATTGGGTGGCAAACCCCAGCGGTTCGGAGAGCGCGGTACTGGTAGGCGATCCTAACAAACCCGGCCTGTATGTCGTGCTGAACAAGTGGAAGGCTCATCATAGTAGCAAGCCGCATTCGCATCCGAACGACCGCTTCATAACGGTGATTTCAGGGACTTGGTGGGTAGGCACCGGCACGGATTATGATCCGGCGCATTTGCAAGCAGTACCGGCGGGCAGCTTCGTCACCCACTACGGCAACGAAATCCATTATGACGGTGCCAAAGACGAAGACACGATTCTGCAGATTGTCGGCATAGGCCCGGCGACTTCTACCCCGGCCCCTTAAAAATAGCTAGCAGCTCGCTATCAGCGAGCTGCCTGAGATTACTCTTCGCTTTCTTCGTAGGCGACGGCCAATTTTCTCTGACCATTGGCCAACATGCCATACAGCCCCAGCTTGTGCCGCAGGACATTGCGGCTAATATCCAGCAAGCGCGCGGTTTGTACCTGATTTTCTTCGCAAAACTCGAACGCTGTGCGAATCACGGTTTCTTCGATAATATCGAACAACTTAGGCGGGGCTTGTTCGCACAAGCGCAGTAGCGAACTTTCCAACGAAGAGGTGGAAACCACAGGCCCGCTCTGCGAGACCCGTACCCCGGATAGCTTAAAGTCCTCCGGACGCAAGCGATTGCCAGGGCAGACCAACAATGCTCTATGCACGGCATTTTCCAGCTCACGAATGTTGCCGGGCCAATCGTAATTTAACAAGGCCAACTCGGTGGATGGCGATAATTTGATTTCGCCATAGCCCAGGCGGTCGCCGTAAACTTTCAGAAAGTGCCTGGCCAAAGGCAAAATGTCGCCCGGACGCTCCCGTAACGGTGCCAGATGAATCGCCGCCACATTAAAGCGGTAATACAGATCGGCGCGAAAATGCGACGCCGCCACCGCTTCTTCCAAATTAACATTGGTAGCGGCGATGACCCTGACATCCACCGGCGACGGCGTGCGCGAGCCCACCTTGACCACTTCCCTTTCCTGCAATACCCGCAATAATTTCGCTTGCAAGCCGAGCGGTAAATCGCCGACTTCGTCCAGAAACAAACTACCCTTATTGGCGGTTTCAAACCAACCTTCTTTGGTATTCAAGGCACCGGTGAAAGCGCCTTTTTCGTGGCCGAACAATTCGCTTTCGATGAGGTTTTCACTGAGTGCCGCGCAATTCAGAGCCCCGAACGGTCCTTTGGCGCGCTTGCTCAGTGCATGCACATGCCTGGCGACCAATTCCTTGCCGGTGCCGGTCTCACCGATGATCAGCACTGTCGCATCGCTGGGCGCAATCCGCTCGATGTGCTCCAACAGTTTTCGTGAAACCGGATCCTCGAACACCATCGCGGTCGCCCGCACCGTGTGCGACAGCTGTCTTAATTGCAATTCGTCAAATGCCAATAATGTCATACGGTTTCCCCTTTACTGCGAGCAACGATGCCGTCACTCAAAAATTGTTCCATGAAAGCTCTTTTCCTAAAGATGTCAAAAATAGTGATTCGTCAGGGCAGCGCAAATCAACTGCCGATACGCCAACGCCAAACAAAAATCAGCCTTACCAAGCCCAAAGTCAGCCCACACACCGGCACCAGGGCTGAGCACAGGCCAAAAAAAAGCCAGCAGTCCTTTGGGGGACACACTGGCTTCCGGCGATCCGGTCAGCAGAAGTGGATGTTATCGAGACAAAATGCTCGGAAAATAACAGCGAGATACCAGGCTCTAAGCATGGTTCATGCCACTTCGTGTTTTCAGCACATAATAATGGATTACAGGTTTTTGCGAAACCCAAATGTTGCCACATCAACATAATCTGCTGATTGAGTGTTGATATTTCAACACATTTTCATAGACCTGCATTTTACTGGCGGGTCATTGCCTTTTTTCGCGCTAATCCAATTAACTCGGGCTTTTTCAATAAGCCCAGTCGGCCGAAATCGCTTCTTAAACATGCCCACTATGTTTCGGACTGTTCGTATAGCAGCAGCATTTGCTGATGCCATGTCTGTAAATCAGCATTTTTTGGGATAGTTGCCGTTGAACCGCCTGCTTCCATACTCGATAACGTAAACGGGTACGGTTGATATGCCTGGAACACAGCGGTACTTTGGCGTATTCCAGTGCTCACTCGGCAGATTGGCCCCTATCTTGCTGAAGACCGCCTTGAAAAGGCTAAGTCACTATCCCCAAGCGGCTTAACTAATCTCAGCAACTTTCAACTTTGGAGCAAAACATGGGCTTGAGCATTCCCCATCTATTAGTAGTTTTAGCGATTGTGGTCTTGGTGTTCGGCACCAAGCGCCTGAAAAATGTCGGCGCCGATCTGGGCGATGCGATCAAGGGATTTCGTACAGCCGTAAAGGAAAGCGAAGAAGCCGAAGAGGCCAAGGCCATCACCCAACTCTATCAGGAAGAATTATCCGACGAGTTGATAGGTAAAGCTGACCGCACCAAGGCTTGATACACTAGGTTGCTGTTCTCAGGATAAAGGCGCTTAGACCAGCGTGCTGCCAAAACAGCAGCTTTTGATCCTCATCTGTTCGAATAACAACAGCTTAGAACATTCGCCCGGCAAAAATTATGCTGTAGATTCTCACCTAAGCCCAAGCGCATGCAGGACACTATGCTTGGAAAAACCGGTGGAGATTGCTTGGTATAGCACTTGCTTAAGACAAACACTAAATTGCCTTTGCCGGATAAACGCTAGTTTTAAAACCGACCTGACCTCGCTAACCAATCGGATCTCCCGAGAAATCCATGTGGATCGTTAATATTGCTTTACGCCGCCCCTATACCTTTATCGTGGCGGCGCTGTTGATTCTATTGTCTACCCCCTATGTGTTGCGGAAAATGCCCACCGATATTTTCCCAACCATCGATATTCCGGTGGTAGCGATGCTCTGGCAATACAACGGCATGACCGCCAAGGAAATAGCCGACCGCTTAACCACCACGGTCGAGCGCTCCATGGCCTTGATCGACGGCATTGAACACAGTGAATCTTTGTCTTACAGCGGTGCGGCTGTGGTTAAAGTATTTTTCCATCCGGGCACCGACATTCGCACCGCCATCGCCCAGGTGATGTCCAGCAGCAACTCAGTTTACCGCTCGCTACCGACCAATGTGGCGCCGCCGCAAGTCATTCAATATTCGGCCGCCGACCTGCCGTTGGTGCAGTTGGGCATTTCCAGTAGCGTCGTCCCGGAGACCGATGTCAACGATTTGGTGAATAATATCGCCAGAACCGCGTTGCAATCCAAACCCGGCGTGGCAATGACGAATCCGTTCGGCGCGAAAAGCCGGCAAATTACGCTGGATGTCGATGCGCCGGCCCTGTTGGCGCGCGGCCTGACGCCCGCCGATTTAAACGATACCCTGGCCGCGCAAAATCTAATCCTGCCCACCGGCACGGTAAAAATCGGCAGTAACGAATACGACGTCAGTCTGAATGGCGCGGTGGCGGCGATACCCCGGCTGGCCGACCTGCCGGTCCGCACCGTGAACGGTGTGACCACGCTGGTGCGCGACGTGGCTACGGTGCGCGACGGTGCAGCACCGGTGACGACTATTGCCCGGCAAAACGGCGAACGCGGCATCTTGACCTCCATCTTCAAAGTCGGCCGTACTTCGACCCTGGAAGTAGTGGAACACGTCCGACAAACCATTCCGAAAATGCTAAACCTGATGCCGGATGGCATCAATATGCGCTTGATGTTCGACCAATCGCTGTTCGTGAAGGCCGCGATCGGCAATGTGTTGCACGAAGCGCTGATCGCCGCCGGCTTAACCGCCGCAATGATCTTGCTGTTTCTGGGCAACTGGCGCACCACCTGCATCATCGCGGTATCGATACCGCTGTCCATCATGTGCTCGTTGATTGCCTTGTATCTTGTCGGCGAAACCATCAATCTAATGACAATGGGCGGCCTAGCCTTGGCGGTGGGGATTTTGGTGGATGATGCCACCGTGGAAATCGAAAACATCGAGCGGCAAATGCTGTTGGGCAAGAATCCGCATCAAGCCATCCTGGACGGCGCGGCGGAAATCGCGATGCCGGCGCTGGTCTCCACCTTGTGCATCTGCATCGTGTTCGTACCGATGTTCTTCCTGTCCGGCGTGGCGCGCAGCCTGTTTGTGCCGATGGCGGAAGCGGTGGTATTCGCAATGCTGGCTTCCTACATCCTGTCGCGTACCTTGGTGCCGACGCTAGTGATGTATGTCATGTCCGGCCATCACGGCCATACCGATGCGCCGCCGACCAACGCGCTGGCGAGAGGCTTTCAACGTCTGCATCACGCCTTCGAGCACGGCTTCGAACAGTTTCGCGGCCACTATCTGGTCTTGGCCAGCCATTTGCTGAAACACCGCTTGCGCTATAGCTCGGCAATTCTGGGCTTTTGCCTGGCATCGCTGGGTTTGGTGCCGCTATTGGGAGAAGACTTGTTTCCGGCGGTGGACGCCGGGCAGATTCGTCTGCATGTCCGGGCGCCGTCCGGCACCCGCATCGAGGAAATGCCGCAACACATCGATGCGGTGGAAAAAGTCATTCGCAGCATTATTCCCGCCGAAGAGATCGCCGATCTGTTGGACATCATCGGCGGCCCCTACAGCACCCGTAACACCTTGTTCGGCAATTCCGGCACCGTGGAAACCGCCGATACCGAGATCATGATTTCGCTGCGTCCCGGCGACCATGCGCCCAGCGCCGACTATATCAAACGCCTGCGCGCAGAACTGCCCGGACAATTTCCCGGTCTGGAGTTTTTCTTCCAGCCCGCCGACCAGGTTAGCCAGACTCTGAATTTCGGCGTACCGGCACCGATCGACATCCAGTTCATCGGTGGCAAGCCGGAAGAAGTGATGCCACGGGTCATTGCCATGGAAAACCGCCTACGGCAAATCCCCGGCATCGTCGATGCGCACATTTATCAACGCATGAATCGGCCGGCGCTGGATCTGGAAATGAATCGCCAGCAATTGCAACAACTGGGTTTGTCGGCCCGCGATCTGGCGCAAAACCTGCTGTTGACGCTCAGCGGCAGCATGCAGACCGCGCCGTCGTTCTGGCTGAATCCGGCCAACGGTAACTCAGTGAATATCGGCGTGATGGGCAATCCGCTGGATTTGGACAATCTGGATGCCTTGATGCGCACGCCGGTGGGCGGCGGTAACGGCCAACCGCAATTGTTGGGCAATCTAGTCAAATTGAAACGTACCGTGTTACCGGTCGCGGTAACGCATTACAACGCCAATAATGTGTTCGATATTTACGCCAGCGTGGAAGGCCGCGATCTGGGTTCGGTGAGCCGGGAGATTGATACACTGGTTGCCGACAGCCGCAGCCATTTGTCGCGCGGCGTCGATTTGAGCGTGCGCGGCCAAATCGAAACCTTGAATAGCTCGTTCACCGGTTTGGGCGTGGGCTTGGCTGTGGCAATTGTGATGCTGTATCTGCTGCTGGTAGTCAATTTTCAATCCTGGCTGGACCCGCTGATTATCGTCAGTGCCCTGCCCGCCGCGCTGGCCGGCATCGCCTGGACGCTGTTTCTGACCGGCACCACCTTGAGCATCCCGGCCCTGACCGGCAGCATCATGGCCATGGGCGTGGTTACCGCCAATAGCATTTTATTGGTGTCGTTCGCCCGCACCCGTCTGGCCGCTGGCGTACCGCCGGTGACGGCCGCGCTGGAAGCGGCGGCCACCCGGCTGAGACCGGTGCTGATGACCGCCTTTGCGATGATCGTCGGCATGCTGCCGATGGCCATCGGCTGGGGCGAAGGTGCCGAACAAAATGCGCCGCTGGGCCGCGCCGTGATCGGCGGTCTGGCTTTTGCCACCGTATCCACTTTACTGTTCGTTCCGCTGGTGTTTGCCGGCACTCACCGCTGGCTGGCACACCGCTTTTCGCATCGCACAACCTTTGTAAGCCCTTAAAATCCTATGAATAGCATCCCTTCGTCACCCTTCGCGCGCCCGTCCACCGACCATACGCACCGCACCCTGCTGGTAGTAAAACGGCTGGGTTTGGGGCTATTGTTATTGCTCCTGCTAGCCGGCGCCTGGCGCCTGGCGCAAAACTTGCGGCAAGCGGAAGCCTTGCAGGCGCAAACCGCAGCCAGCCAGCAGCGCAGCGTCATCGCCGCCCATTCAAGGCCCGGCGAGGCGACCCGCAAATTGGTATTGCCTGCCAGCTTGCGCGGCAATACCGAAACCCAACTGTATGCGCGCAGCAACGGCTACTTAAGCGCCTGGCACAAAACCATAGGGGATCAGGTTAAAAAAGGCGATTTGTTGGCGGTCATCGACGTACCCGAACTGGAGCAGGAATTAGCGCAAGCGCGCGCCGCGCTGGCTCAAGTTAAAGCCCGATTGGAGCTGACCCGCACCACCCTGCAACGCTGGACGCAATTGAACGGCACCGACAGCGGCACCCAACAGGAATTCGACGAAAAACGTAGCGCTTTCCTGCAAGCCGAAGCCGATTTCACCGCTGCGCAAGCCAATGTCAAACGCCTGGAAAATATCGAAGGCTACCGGCGCATCGTCGCGCCCTTTTCCGGCGTGATTACTCGGCGGGCGGTCGACGTCGGCAGCTTGATCGTGGCCGGCAGTCAGGAGTTATTTGCCTTAACCCAAACCGACCCGTTGCGACTGACGGTTTGGGTACCGCAAGTCTATGCCGACGACATCAAGGCCGGCCAGGAAGTCTCGGTAAGAGTCCTCGATTCGCAAGGCAAGCCGGTAAGCGCCCACGTGGATCATGTGGCCGGCGCGCTGGACCCGGTCAATCGTTCCCGGCAAGTGGACATTACCCTGCCCAACAAGGACGGAAAGTTACTACCCGGCTCCTACGTGGAGATCTCGATCAACGTCGCCGGCAAATCCAGCCCCTTGGTGGTGCCGGCTAATGTGTTGGTGATCGATAAAGCCGGTCCGCATGTGGTAGTGGTCGATGCTGAACATCGTGTGGCGTTTCGTCCGGTAAAACTGGGCCGCGACTTTGGCCGCGAGCTGGAAATCTTGGAAGGCATCTCCGCCAGCGATACCTTGGTCGCCAGCCCCTCGGATCTGTTAGTGGAAGGCGAAACGGTAAGTGTGGTGGAAGCCCAAGCAAAACCGGCCGAGAAAGCCAAAGACAAAACCGCCGGCAAATCATGAAACATTTCAACAATCCGATGCAGGACGGGCCATCCGGTAGGGAAATGGCTATCATCGCCACGAAGCGGCGTTTAGCGCTGAGCTTGGCAATTGCATGGGGACAAATGCCACGCCTTTGTCCTCTATCTTAGGCCCCAGCGGCTGAAATCCCAGCCGAGCATAAAACGGCACGGAGGATAGCGCGGCATTCACCGTGAAGATTTCCGACGGACTTGCGGCCAATGATAATGCGATAGCACGCAACGCCAATGCCGTGCCGACGCCTTGGTATTGGCAGGCTGGCGCCACAAACAGATGAAAAAGATGCCGGGCATCGCGGACAGCAACGACGCCGGCAAGCTTATCGTTTAGCAAACCCACGAGATAAAGGAAATTGGCATTGGCGATGTAGCTGCCGATCGCTTGCGGGCTGATGCTCGAATAAAACAACTCGGCCCCGTCGCCAGTGGGTGAAATCGTACAACGGTCGGCAACACTGCCAATCAGTTGGCTGACGCACTCGGCGTCGCTCGTTACAGCGGGACGGATGACCAACGGCGAGTTTGTCGTCATTGCTCGGTAGCGGCAAGGTCCGGCAAGTGGTGATAAACCTGCTCGACAGTTTGATTTTCGGTTAAGGCTTTGACGACGGCCGGCAAGGGTTCCGCCAGGACGCCTGGTAAGTCTTGTTCCAAGGGATGCACAATTGGGAACGCCAATTTTTCCAGCGGCGGGCAAAAGTCCGCGTTTACGCCGGGCTTATTGCCGCGCGCATCGGCCCGATACCAACCGTGTTGCGGCAGGTAAACCGCGTTCAATCCGTGCAGGCAATAAGGCGGCTGGTCGCCGTCTAGTGTCAGCCGCTGGTAACACAGTCCGGCCGAAATGCCGTTGGCGCGCAACAGCGCCGCCAGCAAATGGCTTTTGGCGTAACAATAACCGGTGCCGTGAATCAACACCTCGGAGGCTGTGCAGGTTACCGGATTCAGCCGGTAGTCCCAACTATGCTTGATCACGTCGCGGACGAATTCGAAACAGTGTTTGGCGATGGCTTCTTCATCGGCGCAGCCTTCCGCCAATTTGGCGGCTTGGGCGACGATGGCCGGATGTTGGCTATCGATATAAAGACTGCTGCCCAGGAAGGGCTTCATGTCCGGCAATAGCTTTACCACGCGTTGAGTTTTGATTAACACGCCGGTCAGTAATGAAACGATTTCCGGCGCAGCCAGCAACTCCGCTTCGCCGATGTTGGCGCTCGGCAACGGCAAGGTGATCGATGCGGCTTCGATGAGTGTGGCCGACATGGTGATCAAGGTTTCCTTGAGCGCGGCATCGGCGTGATGGGCGCGTGGCGATGCATTCAATACCGCGACCGGTTTGTCCACAAAGCCCTCGAATGCTACCAACCAATCCAGCGTGTTTTTGATGGTGCCGGTAACGCCGTGGGCATATTCCGGGCTGGCGATCAGCAAGGCATCCGCTGCTGCGACTTCGTTGCGTAATTGCAGGGCAACGGCCGGCGGCGCTTGTTCCAAATCCGGATTGTATAAAGGCAAGTCGCCAAGCCCGGAACACAAATAGACTTCGATAGAGGAAGGCGCCAAATGCCTCACAGTGCGCAGTACGGCGGAATTGATGGATGCTGCCCGCAAGCTGCCGGATAAAGCCAGTATTTTCATGGCAATGCTAGGTGTGGAATGTCAGGGAAAAGTAATGGCAACCAATAATCGACCGCTCGTTGCGGCTTGATAATGACGTTGATTTTCGCATGCCATAAAGGGGCACCGGCAATTTATAAAAGTCATCGACCTGCCTAGCTTAGCCAAAACCAAGCATGCCTGCAGTGCTGTACGTTTATCAGAAAACAGCCTCAACGCATTTCGGCGTTTGCTTCCGCGCCGGGACTTAAACAACTGAAGTCCATAATTTGCTCGCGCCTCGCGCCGCTACCGGCTTGGCCCTTGAGCCGCGCGCACTATTCATGAATACGATAGCCCCGATGATGATCGCCGACGCACTCAGGATGCGCGGCGTAAGCGGTTCGTTCGCGAACCAGTTGCCTAAAAACACCGCCACCAGCGGATTGACGTAGGCGTAGGTCGCTACCAGCGGGATAGGTGTGTTTTGCAGCAACCAGGCGTAGGACGCGAAACCGATCATCAAGCCAAACACTATCAGATACGCCAAGGCCAGCCAGGAGTTTACCGATACTTGGGCCAGGTTGAAAACACCCCATTGTTCGCTTAGCGCACTGACCAGCAACAAGGCAAAGCCGCCGGTCAGCATTTCCGCGCCCGTTGTCATCAGCGCCGTCTTCGGCAAATCCGCGGTCTTGCTGTAGATTGAACCTAAAGCCCAAAGCAAACTGGCGAGCAATAGCGCCGCCACACCGGACATATTTAACGGCATACCGTCTGAAAACGCCGTCGGACCGACCAGCCAGTAAATCCCCATGAAGCCAATGACCAAACCGACCAATACGCGGAACGTCGGTCTGACACCGTTAGGTCGGATTGCGTCGGCAATTACCAGAAACATCGGCACGGCACCGATGATCAGCGCGGTGACGCCGGACGGGACGGTTTGTTCGGCCCAACAGACCAAGCCGTTGCCGCCTAGCAATAACAAAATGCCGACAACGGCCGCCGAACGCCACTGCCTTAAACTGGGCGCGGCATCGCCGGCCAGACGCCGCCAAGCCAGCAAAATGGCGCCGGACACGACGAAACGCAATCCGGCCGACAAAAACGGCGGCCCGGGGAGTCGCTATTTTTGCCGAAAGATTTTTTCGAGCTTCCCAGCAGGAAAAAATCGGCAAAAATTACGCGACCGCTTATGCCTTCGGCGCCCCGATTCGTCCGCGTCACCTCGTTCCGACCCAACAAGGGGTCGAAACATCGGCTCTCGCATGACTCGACGCCGTGTCGCGATGCCTTGCAGGTTTTCTCCGCTTCGCTGCGAAAACCCGCCCGGCGCTACGGCTATCGGGGACTAAAAATCTTCACTTCGCTGGCGCTCCGTTTCCAAGATTTTCAGCGAATGTTTCAACCACAAAGCGGATCATCAAATAAGTCGATCCCCACACCAGATAAACCGCCAACAACGCGGCCCAAACCTTAGCTTTCATTCTTCAAACGCCTTTCTGATTTCAGTTGCTACTTGTCTCTCCGCCAGCCAAGGGCGTAACGACCGGGACGAATAATTTTTGTTGTCGAGTAAGGGTAATGCCATGGGACAGCCTATCGGTTGGAAAATCGCTTAAAGCTTATCGAAGCTTTGCTACGAAATGAGTTGCGGACTACTGCACTTCTCACCAAAACCCTGCGCAAGGACACAATGACGTAGCGCGTTCGGCAAATCAAATCTGGCAGACAATAGGCGCTTAATTTAGATACTCAAATCTCAGTTCCTTGCGGTTAAATTAGATAACCACGACTATCCGATTGAGAACAGCAACCCCGGCGCGACGGCTGGGGTTGCCGATTAGCATCAAGCCATGGCGGTCAAACGTTCCGATAATAAAGATAGCGCTGACGCTTCGTGCGCTAAACGATAGGCAATCACATCAGCGACGGTCAATACCGGCATCTGATGGCATCGGCCAAACTCAACGATTTCCGGCAAGCGCGCCATCGAGCCATCGGGATTGGTCAATTCGCACAACACGCCGTAAGGCTTAAGCCCCGCCAACCGCATTAGATCCACCGTCACTTCGGTGTGACCGGCGCGCTCCAATACGCCGCCTGGACGAGCCTTTAACGGAAATACATGGCCGGGTCGGCGTAAATCATCCGCTTTGGCATCATCCGCAATCGCCGCTTGCACAGTCCGTACCCGATCGGTCGCCGAGACGCCGGTGGTGACATCGTGAGCCGCTTCGATTGAGACGGTAAAAGCCGTACTGAAGCGGCTGGAATTGTGCTCCGCCATCATCGGCAGCCCTAAAGATTGGGTTTTTTCTTCCGGCAAACAGAGGCAAACGATGCCGCTACAATGCCGGATCAGCATAGCCATTTGCGGCACACTAAGGATTTCGGCGGCAAAGATGAGGTCACCCTCGTTTTCGCGCGCCTCGTCATCGGTGACCAACACCCCCTGCCCTCGACGCAAAGCGGCTAACGCGCATTCCACGCGTTCGTTCGCATCGCCGAACGGGGTCAATAAAGTCTGATTCATGGTAAAACTCCTAATAAGTTATGGAAGCACCAGAATCAGGGCTGAAAGATAATTTTTACGAGCAAAAGCAAGCCTTCTGGACACGAAAAAGCGTGTGGAATACTTGGCGCCGTTCTCTTTCATCCGGACTATAACCGTCGGCTCTGGCGTCTCACCAGATCTGCTGACCCGCATTCTCAACAACAGAGATTGCGGCGCTCGCGGGCTCCCCGGGAGAAACCCGAGATACCGCCGGTGGGGAATTCCGCCCCGCCCTGAGTACAAGCCCGGCCATTTAATGAAAAACAGGCCAGGGCGTCAAGTTAAACAGCCCTTGACGGATTGAGTTGCCGATCGGAGCGAAGACTTAACCCACCACGCATTTCGAACGTTCCTCCATCCTTGTACGCATTGCACGCCGATGTTTATGGGCCACTGCTCCTTTCCTCTCGTGGTTATATTAGGAGTTATAACTGCAACCTTGCCAATCGCTGTAGGCCTATCGAAGCCGGGGCGCCGAAGGTTTTGCGGAATTCGTGGCTGAAATGGGCTGAATCGGTGAAGCCGGTGGCGTGCGAGGCGGTGGTAAAGCTGTGGCCGCGGATGATCTCGCGGATAGCTTGGCGCATCCGGTTCCAGCTGCGGTAACAGCAGAACGGCACGCCGATTTGTTCAGTAAACAAGTGCTGAAAACGTGAAGGCGACAAACCGGCTTGCCTAGCCCAGGTAGCGACCGGCGTCAGGTCGTCGCCGTGTGCGGACAGATGATCGATTAAGCTGGTCAGGCGTGGATCGATGACGGCGGACTGGGCGCGACGCTTGGCGTATCCCAATAAATCCAGCAGCGACTCCGTCGTCCAGTCCGGCTGGTAGCGGTCTTCGTACAAGTCGCGCATGAAACGAATTTCGCCGCCGTTGCCAACCAGGGCGCCGTTCAGCGCCCGGCTGTTGTTGATCAGCGGCTTGAAGGCATCGGCGCCGGCGATGGTCGGCTCAATATACAGTACGGTAATCGGCTCGCCGCCGACATCCAGTTCATGCAACACCCCGGCCGGGATGATGGCGGTGCGGCACCACAGCCAGTCGCCGCCGTGCAAACGCAGGCGGAATTTGCCGTAGAGGCCGGCCAGAAAAACCGGCGCGCCGTGTTGGTGGCTGGCGTTGTAGTACAACGGGCCGGTGAAATAGGTGCGGCCGTCGCGGATATCCCAGAGCGCGTCGAACCAGTTGTCGCCGAGCGCAGCACGTTCGTACAAGCGCGGTGTTTGCGTCATTGTTTAAACTCCTCTTCGCCGTTAGCCGCGCAGTCTAGCCCAAAGTCGGCAGCGCGGACAATCTTGGCTACGCCAGCGCTTATCCATAAACACCCCGACGAGGAAAACCATGACCACGCAAAACCCCCTATCCACCGCCAACCTGATTTTGCTGAGCTTTGGCGGGCTATGTCTGCTCATCGCATTGGCCATCGCCTGGGTGCTGGGCGTCACCCTGTTTTTCCCTGACGGCACGTTGGCCGGCCAATTGGCGGTACGCGACGACGTCATTCGCGCCCACATCGATTACCTGATGATGGCACAGTTTCTGTTGATCTTTTTCCTGGGCTTCAGCCAATATGCCATCAACCCGCCACTGTGGCTGGTAGCGGCCTGTTGCTTCGGTGCATTTTTTAATCCGCTGGCCTTCTTGATCAGAGGCCTGACGCCCAAGGCCGTCGAAATGGTTCCGGTCGAACCGCATTTTCCGCTACAGGCGATGCTGAGCTTTTCGTTGACCACGATCGGTTTTCTCGGCGCTATCGTGCTGATCGCGCGGGCGGCGTGGATGGCTCATCTGTCGAAGAATTGAAAGCTGTTATCCATAGCCGAAGCCAGGCGACTAGCCGCGGCGCTATTTACGGGCGGCGCGCCGTAATTCTTGTGAGGTGCGCCCGAACACATTCAGGCAACTGCGGCACATTTTTTCCGCGGAACCGAAACCTACATCCCTGGCAATTTGTTCAAGCGGCTCCAGGGTTTCTTCGATTCTGGGCCGCGCGACATCCAGCCTAAGCCGCTCGATGGCTTTGGCCGGCGTCATGCCGGTGGCGTTAAAAAAAGTCCGGCTGAATTGGCGCGGACTGATACAAGCCACTTCGGCCAAGCGCTCGACGGATAACGATTCGCGGAGATGGTCGCGGGCATAGTAAAGTACGTCTCTTACCCGACCGGAAGTTGGCGTGATGTCCAGGACGGCCGAAAATTGCGATTGACCGCCCAAACGGCGGTGGTAAACCACCAGTCCTTGGCAACGCATTTTGCAACCGAGGAACCGAAATCGTCTTCGATCAGCATCAACGCCAAATCTATGCCGGCAGTCAATCCGGCCGCCGTCCAAATATTGCCCTGTTTTATGAAAATCCGGTCTATATCGACCAACACTTTGGGATAGTGCGATTGCAATAATCCCGCATAACGCCAGTGAGTGGTCGCTCTGCGGCCATCCAGCAAGCCGGCGGCTGCGAGCAGGAAGGCGCCGTTACAAACACTAACGACGCGCATACCCCGGAGGGCACTTTCCGCAAAAAACGCCTTAGTTAAGGCATTCAAACCATAGACATGGGCCGTCGGGCCGCCAACCGCCACGACAGTGTCATAGTCGCCCACTTTGCCCAATTTCTCGGTCGCTATACTCAAACCGGCCCGGTCTAGGATTGCGCCACCCGTCGCCGATACCACGCTGAATTCGTAATGGCCGCCGTAAAGTTCGTTGACCAGGTTAAATGCCGAGCACGGACCGCTTAAATCGAGCAATTCGAATTCCGGATAGACGAAGAAAATAATTTTTCGCGTCATTGATGTTTAGCCGCTACGAACTTACCTGTTTCCATAATAGGGCTCACGCTGGAATGCAGTGAACCGTGCCGCCTGGATAATCACGGAAACGGCACTGTCCATTTGGGTTAATGGCTGCCTTGAGCCTGTTTGGTATAAGCGGCGATTGCGCCTCGGCTATACTCCTGAATCATATCGTCGATTAAGCGCGAATATTTTTCGGCGATCGCCTAGCCGGCATTTTCAATCGTGCCCGGTCCCAGCGGCGGATGCGGATCGTATTCGACAACCAGGTTGGCCAATTCCGCAAATTCGCGTCCCAAGGTCACATCCGCCACCATCAGCGCCGCTTCGAAACTGCCGATACCGGGTCTTGCGGTATAAAGATTACCATCCACCACGACACTACCGCCGCTGGCCACCACTTCCGCCGCGCCCAACTTTTCCAGCAAAGGCAGCGAATTAAGACTGGTTGTCACCCGCTTGCCCTGCAAAAGACCCGCCGCCCCCAACAAAACCACGCCATTGCAAACGCCAATCAGGTATTTAGCCTGGCGGCCTTGCTTGGCCACGAAGGCGATGACCTCAGGATCGTTGCTGGTTTCCGGTGCCAGCATCGGCACGGCCAGCACATACAGCTGTTCCGGACAATCTGAAAACGTGGTGGTCGGCCTGGTCCACCAAGCCGGGAAGCCTTCCACCAGATCCAGCGTTTTCCACAGCAAATGGATTTCGGCGCCAGGACTGAAGCCGAAAACCGCCTGAACCCCGACCATATCCATCGGCAGGAAACCCGGCCCGATCACGATACCAACCCGAAACGACCGAGTACCCCGGGGGAGACACCGCTCGCGCGAAGCGTTGATAGGAAGGAAGCGGCTGCGAATGGCTGTTTTGCATCATATGTTCTCCAAAAAGTTAGGGATTTCAGGGCGATGTCGCCCATGCGCATAATGACAAATCCACCCGGATGTCTAAATGACATAAAAACCGCAATTTAGGACATTCCGCACTGAAAGGACCAGGGTTAAGAAATGAAAACGAGCTCGAGCGGCGGCATCCAGTTGGCAAGCATATGACGAATGCTCGGGTCAACCGTATTTGCCGTCTTGCACCTGGCTTATTGATCCTCGGCGTCTGGGAGTATCGTGCTTTTGGCCAGTTCGATGAGCTTGCAAACCGTTCGCCAATTGCGGCCCGTCATCGCCACACCGAGACGCTTTTCGGCCTGGGCCGCCAGTTTCGAGCGGCCGAACCCTTCGGCGCATGCAGGTAGAACACCCGATTGATCAGACTAAACCGTTCGCTGTTTTTCTGGATGGCGGCCAGCGCGACCAAGTCGGGGTTGGCCGACGCGGACAGCAAAAAATTCAGATGCAAGGTATTAGGCTGGATTTCCGCGTCGGGAAAGGGATTGGCTCGCACGGCCTGTTCCAGTTCCGCCAGCTCCAGCAGCAATATCTGCGGCTCGAAACCGTGGCCTTTGTTGATTTCCGCCACGATTCGCGACGCAAGTAATCCAACGTTTTCCGCGTGGCTGCGAAACACCGCATTGCCGCTTTGGATATAGGTTTTGACGTCGCCGAAGCCTAGGCTTTCGAAAATGGCAACCAATGCCGGCATCGGCAGGATATGCTTCCCGCCGACGTTGATGCCTCTAAACAATGCTATATAAGTCTTCATTTTTTTACCGAGTGCCGCAGCCTGTTGGAATCAGCATTTAGCTTTCTTCAATTGATCTTTTGGCTCTCGGCGACTTGCCCTTACGTTGATTATGTTGAGCCCGCCACGCGGCATCGTAAGAGCGCCGTGCCCAGATAGCGGCTTGATCGCGGTCTTCCATAAACTCGGCCGGCGCTTGGTAATACGACATTTTCATCAGCTTGCCTTCCCGCTGATAAGCGAATGGTGCAAGCCCCTGTTCCTCGAAAAACTTGGCATTTTCGGCATCCGCCTTGAGATACAACGTATCGTCCGCCACCAAGGCAAACATCAAGCCATCGTGGTAGACGCCATAACCACCAAACATCTTGCGGATATTGACGGTGCCGAACAGTTCGAACACTTCGGGCAAATAGGCGATAAATTCGCTCATCGGAATACCTTGTTGATGGATGATGGCAAGCTTGGGAACACTCATAAAACCCGTTTTGACTGGCGGCCGCAAATTCCAAAGGTTTTTCTCATTTCTTCCGCAATAAATACCCGGAATAGGCCACGAAATCCTGGCCATCGATCGTCTCCAGCCGCACGGTTTCCTGCATGCCACGCCCCAGCCCAAGAATGACGGCCGCGTTTTCCGACACCGGTGCCATCGGGAAACTCAGATTATTCATATCGAAAGCGGGAATGGAATACTCCAGCATCAAAAAGCCGTCCCGCTCGCGTAGCGCGCATTTTTCTGGGACCATCGCCTCGCCTTCGGCAAGATTCACAATTTCGTATTCGCCCAAGCGGCTTCGCATGGCGGCAGGAATCGGTACGGGTTGGATTTTCTCGCCCAACACAAAGGTTTGGCCTTGCCAATGGGCCAACGCCAGATCATGGCCGTCGACATGGCGCACCGACACACCCACTTCGGCCAACTGCTTGGGTTGTAGCGGTAGCAAACCCAACAGCTTATAGCGAATGCCGAATTTGCCGTCGTCCCTGCCGACCAAATCCAGGCTTTTACCGTTCAGCTCGGTGACCAGGGTATCGCCATCCGCCGTTAACTTGATGTAACCCAGCGCCGTTGCATATTGTCCGGCTGCCAGTTGCTGTTGTTGCGGGGTTAAGCCGCGGGTTTCGATTTCAGGCGTTTCGGCGTCATCCGGCAGCGGCTGGCCGGTTTTTATCGCAACCGCCAGTTTTAGTGCCTTATCGGTGACTTTGTCGATCAAGTCGCCGGTGGGCGGGGAATTCGCCAGCACGACCACGCCTAGCTTGTGTTCCGGCAGCACCGTCAGCAGGCTACGGTGAAAAAGTGTTGCCCCGCCGTGTGCGGCCACATCGCCGATACCGGGCTTGCTGGTCAAGAACCAACCCAAACCGGTTTTGGTGCCCACATCCAGCGCCACATCCTGGTTTTGCTGGCGCAGCATTTCATGCAGGGTTTCCGGCTTCAATATTTGGTGGCCATTAGCTTTGCCGTCCGCCAAGACCATGGCGATAAAGCGGCTTAGATCCAAGACATTGGCGTTCAAGCCGCCGGCCGGCATATCGCGCAACGGCACTTCGGTCTTTTCGTCATGCTTTTTATAGGCTTTGGAAGCCAGTTCTCCTTCTATGCCCGGCGAAAATACCGCATGCGTCATGCCAAGCGGCTTTAGCAGCTGCCGGTCGGCATAACGGCTGAAATCCTGGCCGGTCAGCCGTTCCAACATCGTCCCTAATAGGGTGATGCCCAGATTCGAATAGGCCCAGATGCGATTGGGCGGATAAGCAACGTATTCGTCTTTTAGCGGGTCGATAAGCTGACTGAACGCTACAGGATGCGCAGTCCACATGCCATTCCCCCTATCGCCCGGCAAACCGGAATGATGGGTCATGATATTGCGCGGCGTTATCGGTCCGGCATCTGGGAAGCGGCTTTTGATCGCAAAATTCGGCAGATAAGTTTGCAACGGCCGATCAATATCCAGCTTGCCCTGCTCAGCCAGTTGCATCACCAGCGTATCGGTGAAAAGTTTGGAGATTGAACCGACTCGATAAACCGTTTCCGGTGTCGCGGCAATCTGCTTGGCTTGATCGGCATAGCCGAAACCTTGCGACCAGACGATCTGCTGATCATCCACCACGGCGATACTCAAGCCTTCCACGTCCTGTTCGGACATTTCCCGTTCGATCAGCCAAGTCAGATGAGTCTTGAGGTTACTGTAATCGCCGCGTTGCGCGGTATCCGGTTTTAGCGGTGGCGAACCGGCGCAACCGCTGAGCAAAAGCAATATCGCGCTTAAACAAGTCAAATAGGTTTTCATCTGATCCTTGAAGGGGTGATCGTCGATTAATTGGCCAGCAAGATTACAAGCCGTGTGTTTGGTGCTTTGAGGCTGTTACCAGAGCTAACTTTGGTGGGTGGATAGTATTAGGCGAGCCAATTGTAGTCAAACGTTTTAACAGTGCGGCCTTGAGCCTACGCGTGGGCAGACTCTTCCAGTAATGTGTTCGAGACGATCATCCCCCGACCGAAAACGCCGTCTTATCCACCACCCGCCGCAACACGAAACTGGTGTGTACTCCGGTCACACCGGGAATACCGGTGATGCGTTTCAGCAGCAACTCCTGGTAGGCGTCCAAGTCCTTGACCACCACCTTGAGCTGGTAGTCGGCGGCTTGGCCGGTGATCAGCAGACATTCCAGGACTTCAGGAATACCGGCGACCGCCGCTTCGAAAGTGCTGAAACGTTCCGGCGTGTGCTGGTCCATCGAAATGTGGATCAAGGCCATCAACGTCAATCCCAAGGCTTTGGCATCCAGCAGCGCCCGGTAGCCGACGACCAAGCCGCCCTCCTCCAAGGCCCGCACCCGCCGCAAACACGGCGACGGCGACAAGCCGATGCGGTCGGCCAGTTCCTGATTGCTGATGCGGCCGTCGGTTTGCAGGATGTTCAAGATTTGCCTGTCGTATTTATCCAGCTCCATAAAATGCCCGCTAATCATTTAATAAAACAATAAAATAAATATTTATTCATATTTACAGCAACATTCTATCAATATTTAACCTTTTAAACAGCATAAACGCAATCGGCTGGCGGACGGTTTGGCCTATCCTATCGGCTACCGTTTTGAGGAGTTAAAAGCCATGTTGACCGACCCTTCCCACAAATACCGCCCGTTTCCACCGATAGCGCTTGCCGACCGCCAATGGCCCAATCGCACGATCAGCCAAGCGCCGATCTGGATGAGCACCGACTTGCGCGACGGCAACCAAGCTTTGTTCGAGCCGATGAACGCCGAACGCAAGCTGCGCCTGTTCCGCACCTTATGCAGCATCGGTTTCAAGGAAATCGAAGTGGCGTTTCCGTCGGCCTCGCAAACCGATTTCGATTTCGTGCGCCGCTTGATAAACGAGGGTTTGATCCCCGCCGACGTGACCATCGAAGTGCTCAGCCACGCTCGCGAACCCTTGCTCCGTAGAACCGTCGAAGCCTTGCAGGGCGCGCGCTCGGCCATCGTCCATATCGTCAACGCCACCTCCCAAGCGTTTCGCGACCAGGTGTTAGGCATGAGACGGTCCGAGGTGTTGGCGATGGCTGTCGATGCGGTGCGCTTGGTCAAACAATTGACCGCCGACCAACCGCAAACCCAGTGGCGCTTGCAATACAGCCTGGAAGCCTTCACCGCCACCGAGCCGGATTTCGCCGTCGAGGTGTGCGATGCGGTCAGCGCCGCCTGGGGCGCGACGCCGGACAACAAGATCATCCTCAACTTGCCGTCGTCGGTGGAAACGGCGACGCCGAACGTCTACGCCGACCAGATCGAATGGATGCACCGGCATATCGCCCGCCGCGACAGCGTCATCCTCAGCGTGCATCCGCACAACGACCGTGGCACGGCGGTGGCCGCTGCCGAACTGGCGTTGATGGCCGGCGCCGAGCGCGTCGAGGGTTGCTTGTTCGGCAACGGCGAACGCACCGGCAACGTGGATTTGGTGACGCTGGCCTTGAATCTTTATACCCAGGGCGTGGCGCCGGGCTTGGATTTTTCCGACATCGACAAGGTGGTGGGCGAATTCGAGGCTTGCACCGGCATGAGCGTACCGCCGCGCCAACCCTATGCCGGCGAGTTGGTGTTCACCGCGTTTTCCGGCTCGCACCAGGACGCCATCAAGAAAGGCTTTGCCGTCCGGCAACCCGATAGTGTCTGGAACGTGCCGTATCTACCGTTCGATCCGGCCGACGTCGGTCGCGGTTACGACGCGGTGATCCGCATCAACAGCCAGTCCGGCAAGGGCGGCATCGCCCATTTATTGGAAAGCCATTACGGCGTGGTGCTGCCGCGCCGTTTGCAGATCGAATTTTCGCGAGTGGTCCAACAGCACACCGACCGCCACGGCGGCGAAATCGGCGCGGAAGCGTTGTGGCAATTGTTTGCCCAGACCTATCTGGATTTGGCAAAGCCTTTGCGTTACCGGGGCCATCAATTGTTCGAGCACGCGCAAGGCCAAGGCATACAACTGAACATCGAATGGGACGGCGAACCGCGCACATTAACCGGCGTAGGTAACGGACCGATAGACGCCGCCGTCCAGGCTTTGCACTGCCTCGGCGGCGCAGTGTCGGTACGCAGTTACGAAGAACGCTCGGTCGGCAGCGGCGGCGATGCCCAGGCCTGCGCCTTCGTCGAACTGGCGGCAGCGAACGGAACCACGACCTATGGCGTCGGCTTGGACGCCAACATCGTTACAGCATCAATTAAGGCGCTGATCAGCGGTTGCAATCGCTTGGGCGGCGATTTGGGCATTATGCAATTTCGCAAAATTGAACATGCAGGTTTGAGCGCCGATAGCACGGCGGCGTCCGAGGCAACCGTTTAACGCAGGAGACAACATTGAATACTTACCGCCGGAATGCCCAGGATTATGCCCAAAACTCGCAAGCCCAACAGCAATGGGCTAAAGAACTGATCGCGGGCATGCGCTTGACCGGCCGCGAAACCGTGCTGGATTTGGGTTGCGGCGACGGCAAAGTAACGGCGGAAATCGCCGCAATCGTCGATCAAGGCACGGTGGTCGGCATCGACAACTCGGAAGCGATGATCGCCCTGGCCCAGCGCCGATACCCGCAAACGCAACATCCCAACCTGGCTTTCCAAGTCATGGATGCGGGGAATTTAAGCTTTGCCGAACAATTTGACGTGGTGTTCTCCAACGCGGTACCGCACTGGGTCAAGCAACACCAACCAGTGGGCGGCGATGGACCGAGTCAAAGGCACGGCGCCATGGTCGCGGTATTTCGGCGGCTTCGAGTTTCCGAACACCTTTTCGGGAGTCGATGAATACCGGGTGATGCTGAAAGCCGCCGGATTTACCGTCGAACGGCTAGAGCTCGTCGCCAAGGACATGACCCACGATGGCCGTGCCGGTTTGGCGAGCTGAATTCGAACCACCTGGCTGCCTTACACGCACCGTGTTCCCGAGGCATACCGGGAAGCCTTTATCGAAGCGGTATGTTCCAGATATCTGGATCAAGTGCCCTTGTGCGCTGACGGCCAAGCCCATGTGGCGATGGTCTTGCTTGAGGTTGAAGCGGAGAAATCGGCAAAACGTTAATCCGAGTAGCCCCGAATAGCGAAGCGAATTCGGGGGAATGGGATGCCTTTTTCCGTATGAATATGGTTCGATATTCGCACGGTCCTTATGCGTCAAATGCTTAGCTGATTGTGTTAGTTCGGCCAAGACCCGCCAAACGAAACGAACCTGCCGATGGGAAATGGTAGGGTGTGGTGAGTTTACGAACCGCACCAATCGCGAACGATGCGGTGCACGCTGTTTACCGCATCCTACGGGCTAGGGCCTTTTCCGTAACATTAAAACGTCATGCGAATTTGGGCTTCAACCTAGTCAATTGTTTTTCTCCCCACCAATCGGCAAATTTGCTTGGTGAAAACATTGGCCTCCTTCCTATTGGGAATACTTCTGGAGGCGCATAGCGACATATCAGGTAGACAAGTTCGGGAATGCTCCAGACTTGCACGCCAAGTCGCTGACATTCAGCTTTTGATTCTTCACTTAAGCGGTACGTTGTCACTAGAACCAACTGCAATGGAGTTAGCAGCTGGACACCAAGATTTTTCCAAACACTACTTTCGCTTCTCTGGATTAGCCAACTACCCACTAACTCACGGATATGTGCCGGATTAATTACTTTCAAGTCACCTGGATTTGAGCCAATGGCCGCTTTTGATGATGCAACCACCATCACACGATGACCAGCACGAATAACATTATCGGTGGCAAGTCCATCTAAGAAAGCATCCTCAATACGAATCAACTGGTTCCATCCAATGGCATCAATACCTTGATCACCTGATCCCTTCGTTGCTTCGCCGTAGTGACAAACTCTGGACAAAATAGCGGCAGCAACTAGTTCTAACTTGTGACCCTTGTCGATTTGTAACAGTTCCTTACGGATCGATTGATGTTTTTCAATGCGTTTCAGAAAGTCTGGAGGGCTATCGGCCGGCAATCCCTTTAGACTTAAGTATGCTGCAATTCCAGAAATAAATGTCCGATTTGCCGTCTTATCTCGATAGATCACAAAGGCAGGTACTTGGCCTTTATCCCTTAACAATTCGTCACGCGCAAGGGTAAGACGGCCGATAGATATCGCTCCAATGCCGGTTGGGTCTGGGTCGGGAAATTCACTTGCTCGTTGTATAGCATTCAAACCTAAGACGTCACCAAAAAAGTCTTCAATCGGTCTTTGTGGCGTGTAAATGTCCAATTTATAGGCGACATCGATTACGCGCTGAATATCAGTGCTACTTAAAGCCATATTAATTACTTGACAACGCGCCTATCACAGTCAGCATGGTATGGATCTGCTTTTGCAGTTCCTCTAGCTTCTGTTTGGTCTCTGGCGAATTAGTTAATTCATCTGCTGTCGTTCGCTTTAGACTCCTCGTAAAGCTGGCGATTTTCTTGGGCAAAGCCCCTCTTTTCGTTCTTCGAAAAGGATTTCTGCGGATTTGAAATCGCGATCAATCAGCGACTCTTCAATGGTCACATCATCCAGCTTTAGCATATCGCGAAGCCTGCGGACAGCTGTCTCAGCAGACCGCTCTGGGATAAACTCATCATCAACATCCTCGTCAGAGGATGACGGTGGGCCAAGCCGGGTAATTAGATAGTGGAAAAAAGCCTGTACATGTTCACGATTTAAGTACCGTTTTTCTTGGTCGGACCAATTAAGCCATCGAGATATAACAGGTGCCCGAGCGGCCTCGGAGAATGCGTTATAGGTAAGCGAATGTTCAATGCCATTCTTGCGTTCGTACTGCACAAAATCCTGATAAAGCACATGTGCTTTCAAATCCCGAAGCACTTCTGCTTTTTTTCGACCGAAACGCTCTGCGACTTCGGTTACGCTCCATCCCTCATCAAAGATGAGCCTCGCCTGAAATTCATATCTGCTTGCTGGTTCCCAGTTTTTAGCCCCCATCAGATGGCGCATGCCAATGAATATCTCTGAGGCACGACGATAAACCTCTAATCGCTTTGGCGATGTGCTGATTACCGGACCTTGTAAAACATAGCAGGGAAGGGTTTGCAGTGACTCTCGTACTGACGGGCGCAGCCCAAGAAGTGTTGGTCCATTTTATTCAATCAGCTTACGCACTGCAGATACACGTCGGTTTCCTTCGAGGACCAGAAATTTGTTTCCGTCATATCTCGCAACGATCAAGCGCTCATGTCTTAAGAACCCATTGTGCACAATCGATGCTGCTAGAGAACTTATATCAAATCGCGGATCGCTATTGATGACGTTAAAGAGTTTATCTTGGATCGACGGCTGCCCAAACAATTCAACCTCTAAGTTGCCGAAGGTTTCCCCTACCCGCTCAAGTAAGCGAAGGTTCATGGGATCTAGAAGCAACCGCGAAGGCTCAATCTCTAAAGAATCACCTTCAGGCAAATCCAGAGCAGGCCCCTTACTACGAACAGTCTCCTCATCTGGGCTATTGACCGTATTGCTCAAGGTCTTTCGTGCCGCATCAGTTTTCTGAGTCTTACTAGGGGCTTTTGAACTTTTATTCGTGGTTGTTTTGGTTGTCATTGGATACTACTTTCTTTGTTTTTTCGAAAGATTACACGAAACTGTAAATCGCTCAAGCGTTTCCGCTAACTATCTCGGAATTTTTCCAATTTGGCAGGCACAAACTGAAGAACCGCAACTTGGTAGCCCGCGTAGCTCCGATTAGCGGTAGCGTAATCGGAGGAATGTTGGCTTCGAAATGTGCGATTACGCAAGCTAATCGCACATTTTAAAGGACAGCTTATTTGCCTTTTCCTTAACCGTTTTTCCTGTTAGGCCTAACCGCGCGCCAGCCGTGGGCTAGCAGCAGTAACAGGAATCGCCCATCTTGGCGGGCGAAAAATCTCAAAGCCCTCAATACGGCGTACTGTCCTTGTGTGTGAAGTGGAAACTATTGTCGACGAACGCCGCCTGCAAGTCGTCGTCCGGGTAAACGGCTTGGTCGCCCGCGCTACGGTCGCCGATTTCCAGATATAGCACGTCGTCAGCAGATTCGTTGACCAGCCTATGGGCATCGCCGCTGCCGGCTTTGAAGCCGGCGCAAATGCCGGGCGACAACGGCGTGGGGCCGGCGTCGGTGTAAAGGGTCGGACAGCCTTGCAAGATGTAGATGAACTCGTCCTGCTTGGCATGAGCATGGCGCAACGCGGAAATCGCGCCTGGTTCCAATTTGGTCAGATTGACGCCGAAGTTTTGCAGGCCGAACAAATCCCCTAGCGCCCGCTTTTCTCGGCCTGCCAGCCGGACGCCATGCAGGTCCAAAATGGCTTGCGGATATAAGGATTTTCTTGCCCGTGGTGGCACTTGATCGGCTAGCGCGGCAATTGGGAAAGCTGATTCTGTCATGGGGAACAATCCGAAAAGGATAAAAATCGACAAGATTAGCCGACAAACGGCGCGCAGATGAAGTCGATGGCGCCGTAGTCGCAACCGCATTGGCTCAGCAACGCGGTGATTTGGCCGCGATGATGGGTTTTGTGGTTCAGCAAGGTGGTCAACATGATTGCGACGCTCAGTTCCTTGAACTGACCGGTGGACAGGCTGCGGAAGGCGATGCGCCGTTGCAAGTCGTCGGCTTGCAAGCCTTCAATCCATTCCAACAAGGCCTGGTCGCAATCGGCTTGCGCCGCCCGCAGTTCTGTGAAATCGGCGTACAGTTCCAAGTCCAGGCGTTGATACGGCACCAGCTGGCCCTGCAAGCGGGCTAGCCAGACGCGATCGCCCAGCAGCAAATGATTCCAGGTGCCATGGATGGAATGAAAAAATACGCCCCTATCTTGTTTGCGCTCGTCATCCGTCAAAGTCAAGCAGACGTCGTACAAACGCTGGTTGACCCACTCGCTGTAACGCTCTTGCAGTTGCAAATTTTCCAACAAATTCATGCGATGCCTCCACACTCTTGGTCTATGGTCCGCCGAAAGGCCTGTTGCAAGCGTTGGAATACCGGTCCTGGGCAACTAGGCAACGATCGACAGTCGATACTGGCTACCGCTATCAATTCCGCGCCGGTGCCGGTCAGGAAACATTCGTCGGCGGCGTACAAATCGTAGACGCCTAACGGCTGTTCGCTGGTTTCGATGCCGTCGGCTTGCCCCAACTGTAACACCAACTCCCGAGTGATGCCTTCCAGTGCGCCTTCGCTGCACGGCGGCGTCAGCAAGCGACCATTGCGGACGATGAAGATATTGTCGGCGGTGCCTTCGGCCACCCGGCCTTGGGCGTTGAGCAGTATAGCCTCGTCGGCGCCGGCATGGTTGGCTTCGATTTTGGCCAGAATGTGGTTCAAATAATTCAGACTTTTGATGCGCGGATCGAGGCCGTCGGCCGACAGGCGGCGCACCGACGATACCATCAATCGCGCCCCGGCCTGCAGCTCATCAATGGCAATCATCGTCAATTGGTCGGCGATGGCAATGATATTTGCTTGAGTACAGCTTTTGGGATTCAAGCCGAGGGGTCCCTCGCCGCGCGTGACCATCAGGCGAATATAGCCATCGTCGTCTGGAAACGCATCGATCAGCTGTTCGATGACGGCCGTCAATTCGTCGCTAGAGAGCGGTATTTCCAGTGCAATCGCCCGCGCCGACAAAGCCAGGCGTTGCAAATGCTTCTGCAGCCGGAAGGCGCGACGCCTGTAAATGCGTATGCCTTCGAACACGCCGTCGCCGTATAGCAAACCGTGGTCGTTGACGGGAACAGTCGCTTGAGAGGTAGGCAACAGTTGGCCGTTCAGCCAGGTTATCGAATGGGTATTCATCAAATTCTCCTGATGTTAGCGTTGGTTTGGGGATTTTCTGCCTGCCAAGACGCAAGCGACGACTACAGAGGCTGTTGCCAGTTGTTCAATCTCGACGCTTTCGCCGATCAACACTGAACCGGCCGCCATGCTCAGAAACGGCTGCAACAATTGCAGTTGGCCGATCCTCGCGGTGCCGCCCAGCGCCAGACCGCGGTACCAGGCAAAAAAGGCCAGATACATGCTGACCACGCTGACGTAGGCAAAGCCTAACAAGCTACGACAGGTGACCTGCTCGAAGCGCGGCGGCGCGGCTTCCACCACCCACGGCAACAACAGCGGTGCGGTGATCAACAAAGCCCAACTGATGGTTTGCCAAGCGCCCAGCTGTTTGGCCAGCCGGGCGCCTTCGGCATATCCGTAGGCCGCGCAGGCAATCGCCGCCAGCAAATACAGATCCGCTTGTTGCAGTCCCGCCGCACCGGACAGATAGACGAAGACCAAAATGGCCGTGCTGCCCAATGCCGTTGCCAGCCAGAATCGCCATGCCGGCCGTTCGCCCGACAGCAGCACACCGAAACCGGCGGTCAACAACGGCGTCAAGCCAACCACCACGGCACCATGCACCGCCGACACTTGTCGCAAGGCCAATGCCGACAACAGCGGAAAGCCGATCACCACGCCGCCGGCGGTCGCGGCCAGCCTCAGCCATTGGCTGCCCTTGGGCAAGCGGCCGCCTCGCCACCACAACGCCAACGCCGCCAACAACGATGCAGCAACCGCTCGGCCCAAACCGACGAATACCGGATCGAGTTCTGCCACTGCCAGCCGGGTCGCCGGCAAGGTCAGGCTGAAGCCGAGAATGCCGGCGCAACCGAACCAATAACCGCGCGTCAGTTCGGAGGCTTGGGAAGTCATACTGGGGTTTCGGTCGCCAGCGGTGAACGCGGCGCGGCGCAACAAGCGGAGTTTCATAATTTTACCCTGTTTGATTGGAGGCGCTACTTTAGGCTATGATCGGGCAATCGATACAGATGCAAACTCTGTAAATTATATCGATACAATTTCGAGCAAAATTGAATTGTATCGGTCACCAACCGCCAAAACTGTATTGCACGCCGCCATGAATCTTCGTTACGAAAATCTCGCCGAACATTTACTCAACGCCATCGCGCAGAATCTGTACCGACCTGGTGAACGCCTGCCCAGCGTCCGTCAGCTCAGTCAGCAGCATCAGGTCAGCACCGCGACGGCGGTCAGCGCCTTGCGCTTGCTGGAAGACCAGGGCCATCTCGAAGCCAGGCAACGCTCGGGTTATTACGTCAAACCGCGCCCGCGCAGTTCGTTGCAGGAACCGGCGATGTCGGCGCCGCCGCGCGAACCGACGTTGGTGACGGGTCAGGAAATGGTGTTGCGTCTGGTCAAGGCCGCCAACGATCCAAAGATCGTGCAATTGGGCGCGGCGGTGCCGGCGGCGGCGTTTTTGCCGACGCAAAAAATGGCCCAGCTGTCGGCCAACGTCGCCCGCCGTTACAGCCAGCGCATTGCCAATTACGAGTTTCCACCGGGTGCGCCGGAATTGCGCCGGCAAATCGCCCGGCGCATGTCGGAACTCGGCTGCCCGGTCGATCCCAACGACATCCTGATCACCAACGGCTGTCAGGAAGCGATGACGCTGGCCTTGCGGGCGGTTACCAAGCCGGGCGACATCGTCGCCGTCGAATCGCCGACCTTTTACGGACTGTTGCAAGTCATCGAATCGTTGTCGCTACGCGCGATCGAAATACCGACCCATCCGCGCGACGGCATCGCGCTGGACGCCTTGCAACTGGCCTGCGAGCAATGGCCGATCAAGGCTTGTATCGCAGTGCCCAACTACAGCAATCCCTTGGGTTATTGCATGAGCGACGCGCGCAAACGCGCCTTGGTGGAATTGACCAACCGCAACCGGATCGTACTGATCGAAGACGATATTTACGGCGACCTGGGCTTCGGCCCGCAACGGCCGCGATGGCGAAAAGCTGGGATAGCGAAGGACGGGTATTGTATTGCTCGTCGTTTTCTAAATCGCTGTGCCCCGGTTTACGGGTAGGTTGGCTGGTGGCCGGGCCGTACCTGGAACAAAGCGAATATCTGAAATACGTCGGCAATCTGGCGACGCCGACCCTGGCGCAATTGACGGTCGCGGAAATGCTGGCCAAAGGCGGCTACGAACGCCATCTGCGCCAGGCGCGCAACCAATACCGGCAAGCCGTGGACAGAATGACGGCGGCCATCGGCGCTTATTTTCCGCCGGGCACCCGCGTCACCCAGCCGGAGGGCGGCTTCGTGATCTGGGTGGAGTTGCCGCAAACCGTCGATGCGACAGCACTCAGCCGGCGCGCCTTGCAGCAAGGCATCAGCATCGCGCCCGGCCCGATGTTCTCGGCGACGCAAAAATACCGCAGCTTCATCCGCCTGAATTGCGCGGTGGATTGGGACGAGCGGGTCAATCAGGCCTTGGTTAAATTGGGACAGATGGTTGGTGGGCAATGACCAAAATTTTACGGCCTTCTGCTCCAATTCAAATATGTTCCAACGCATATTGCCGAATAGCAACCTCTGCTTTTCGCCATCGCCATTGTCGATTACGTACAATTGGGGCGAACCACCCGCAGCAATAACGCCATGCGTGGTTCGGCGGATAGAAACAAAAATTGCCAGATATTGAATACCCTGGCCGTCACTGAAAATGGTGGATTTTCAGTGTTGCTGGCCGGGTTTTTTAGCAGATTCTTGATGGGTTGAACACTAAAACTCAGTCGATCGCCGCTAGGCAGACCAATTTGCAATCGGGCTGCATCGCCACTACCAAGGTTGTCTGGCGATAGCTCAGAATACCGAATTGCGAATGATTAAAACGACGTTCGCCACCTTCACGAAGAAGCACCGCTTGTTGTTGCCAATAGTGCGCGAAAGCGGGACTTTGTGTTAACAGCTGTTCGACCAATCGTTGCAGGTCACTGTCGAGTGGCCGGCGATGATAATCGGCGCGAAACTCTGCCACCAGCCTCTGCGCACGCTCGGGCCAATCCACAATAAACTGTTGGGCTTTGGCATTAAGAAACACATAGTTCAGCAGATTACGCTCGCTGGAATCAGCACCCAGCCAATCGACGAATAGTTTCGCAGCTTGACAATTCCAGGCGCGCGCAGTCCATAGTCGGTCGATTAAATAAGCCGGTCCGTTGAACTGACTAGGCAACTCCAATAGTTGCGGCAACAAATCCATCGGTACTTCCGCTGTAGTATCGGGATCGCGCCGACCGGCCAAGTCAAATAGCGACGCGCGTTCGGCAGGCGATAAACTCAAGGCTTGCGCCAAGCGGTTTAAGGTTGTGACGGAGGCTTGTACCTTGCGCCCTTGTTCCAACCAAGTCAACCAGGTAACACTCACCCCGGCGGCATCCGCCAACTCTTCGCGACGCCAACCCGGCGTACGCCGTCGCCCGATCGATTTAGCCGGTGTCGGTAAATGTTCCCGATGGGTACGTATAAACGCGCCTAACAAGCGGCGCCGATTGGAATCGGACATGGTGGCTTTTATACCAGTATAAATAGTTATCTTGTACCAGTTAAAAAGCCGCCTGACAATAGCGCCGTCATCAATCAATCAGGAGTTAACGATGCAGCGCTATCAATGGAACGCCGAGGACTATCGGCAAAATTCCTCTGCCCAACAGCAGTGGGCTCAGCAATTAATCGCCAAGTTAAATTTGACTGGTACTGAAGCAGTACTGGATGTTGGCTGCGGCGATGGCAAAGTAACCGCCGAAATCGCCAGTTATTTAACGCATGGACAAGTTGTTGGCATCGATAATTCGGAGGCAATGATCGCTTTGGCTAACCGCGAGTACCCGACTAACCGTTATGCCAATCTGTTATTCCAGCAAATGGACGCACGGGAATTGGAATTTAGCGACCGATTCGATGTGGTGTTTTCCAATGCCGTGCTGCATTGGATTGACGATCATATGCAGGTGATAACCGGCATGCATCAAAGCTTGAAACCGGGCGGCAGGATGCTTTTACAAATGGGTGCCCACAACGGCATGCCCAAGTTTATGGCCGCTTTGGAACAAGTGCTTGCCTTGCCGCAGTGGCGCGATTATTTCGCTGGCTTTTCATGTCCCTACGGATTCAAAAGCGTTGAAGATTATCAACGTTGGTTGCCGGCAGTGGGTTTTGTAATCAAGCGTTTGGAATTGATCGAAAAACATGCACTTCATGCGGATGCGGAAGCGTTCAAAGGCTGGATCCGAACTACTTGGTTGCCCTATACCGGACGAGTACCACAAGCTAAGCGCATTCAGTTGATTGAGGCAATCGCAACTCAATATCTTGCGTCAAGCCCGGCGGATGCGAACGGTCGAGTATCTGTGCTGATGGTTAGGCTGGAAGTGGAAGCCGAAAAATAGCATCAACAGAGGGTTTAAAAAATCACGTAGTCAGTTGAATGATTGGTATTCCGGAAAATGGCTATCTTAGCGGTAGAATTTTCCGGATATCCTGTTCGGGACTTCAGTAAACCGGGAGCCCATAAATAAGCGATGCATCATGCAGCTGCTCTCAAATTCGTCACCAGCTGCAAAAGCCCTTCTTAAATTAGTCTTCACAATAATGGCCATCCTAACCGGAGGTCATTATGGAACCAGTTGCCATTCCCCAATCAATCGACGATCCGATCCACATTTTGCTGTGGAGTGCGGACGAGATCGTACCCTTCATGGTGAGCATGCTTACCGGCATGTTGATCGATCAGTTCATGCCCGGATTGGCGTTGGGCTTCATCGCGGTCAAGTTTTACCGGCGTTTCCGCGATAACCGCCCTGACGGCTACACCTTGCATGCACTGTATTGGCTGGGCTTGTTGCCCAGTCGCGCGCAAACCATCCCCAATCCCTACATCCGCCGGTTTCTGCCATGAGATGGTCGGATTTTCTTCAGACCTGGGACGGGCACGAGACCGAGAACCGACTCAGCCGGGTAATCATCATCGGCTTGCTGGTCGTTTGCGTGATCACCTCGCTGGCCGCCTTGCGTACCGAACGCAGCATCATCCTGGTGCCCCCTATCAGCCAACTAAAAGCGCTATTTCGGGATTTGGGTTTGCAAAAGACCCCGTCCGGCTATTCGCTGAGAGAACCCAAGCCCCAAGAACAGATTCGCTGCCTGCAAGACCGTGTGCAAATCAAAACCGGCCAAGTCCTGGAGGGCCAGGACCGGCTGATTATGGTGGGTCTTGCCAAGAATACCGGCAGCGACCTGCTCGAATTCGATGAACGCAGCTGTGCGACGACACAACAGGACGCACTGGCCGTTTCGGTCTGGCCGAACGTGGTATTGAAACCGCAGGAAGCCACCGAACTGTATGTCGTGGTCCGCCAATCACCCGAGGCGTCAGTCAGCTTGCGGCCTTCTTTACTGAGTGGAGGCCAACCGTAATGGCCAGCGTCGATACCTGGTGGACACGTTTAAGCCCGGCCGCCAAACGTAATCTGGCCGTCGGCGGCATCGGTACCGTGGTGTTAGCCATCATCATCGCTTTGGCCACCGTCACCCCGAAAGTCAGCAAGCCACTGAGCAAACAGGCCACCATTCAACATATTCTGACCGATAGCGATCCGCGCTCGCTGGGCATCGACGGCATTTCCGCGCAATTGCGAGATCTGCTGCAGAAGAACGACGAGCAAGCCCGCCGACTGGCGGCCATCGAAGAACAGCAGCGTCGGGAACAGCAATCCGATGAAATCCGCTTCAAACAATGGACTGCAGCGGAACGCGAAGCCTATGAAGCCAAGCTTCAAGCCGTCACCGGCGAAGTCGAGTCGTTGAAGAACAAAGCGACCACATCACCGGTGGCCGCACCTATCCCGGTCCTGGCGAAGATCATCTCTACCTGCTCTGGCGCTGGCAGGATTGCTGTGTAGGGCTGTGAGGTAGTCAGGGAATTATTCGAACCGCAGCGCCGGTTTACGCAGACGATGTCTTCGATTTTGTGCGTGACCCTGGCCTGGACACCGTTTGGTGTGTCCTGGGCCGATGCGATCCAGGCCGCAGGACGTGATGGCCAACAGCTCGGACAGCACGTCCTAGACGGTTTTACGTTTCCAATCGATACCGGTATCGGCGCCCTGACCTTGAATCCCGGAACGGCTCAGGAAAGTGCCATTTCGATTGGCGCGCTGTTTCCGGATACGAATAGCACTTCAACCACGACCAGCGATTTAGCCAATCTATACGGCAACAACCCCGGAACGATTGCCGCCGGCCTGAATGCCCAAACCACCTTGAATGGCGAAAGCAGTTTTACCGGAGAAGCCTATCGTACCTTGATCGATAATGCCCACCAGTCCCACCCGGATTTACACAACGATGCCCTATGGAATCCCGGCGATCAGGTGTTCAACGATTTCACGCCTTGGGCACAGTCGTTCTCGGACTGTACGACCGTAACCACGCAAACAGAGACAACTCAGTCAGTAAGAGTACCCGACTATCAATTGTGTTTGCGCCAACCACCCGTGCCGCAGAGTTGCACGGCGACGCATCAGGTCAGCGTCGTACCGTTGCTGAGTTTTGTCTCCGGTGACGGCGGCATGTCCAGTTGCGGGCCAGGTTGTATGGATTTGTATGTCGGCCGGGTCGGCGACAACTACTGGTCTGCCGGATGCGCGGTGTTTACCTGGCAAGTACCTTTTTGACTATACAAGCTTCCTCGGTTATCTCTTTAATGAACTACTTGTCCATTTAAGGAAGTGACTTCGTTTTCCAGATTTGAACACAAGTAATTTCAGTAGAAACTCCAGCTTACTGAACCGCGTCTTTCAAGCCTTTGCCGGCTTTGAAGGATGGCAATTTCGCGGCGGCAATCGTGATGGCTTCGCCGGTTTGCGGATTGCGACCGGTGCGTTCAGCACGTTCTTTCACTTCAAAAGTACCGAAGCCCACTAACGTCACAGAATCACCCGCTTTTAGTGCAGTTTGGATCGATTGAGTAAGACCATCTAATGCCCGGCCGGCGTCGGCTTTGGTCAGGTTGGCGTGGCTAGCGATGGCGTCGATAAGTTCAGATTTGTTCATAATTCAGAGTAAATGGTTAGTGAAGTTAATAAATTCAGTTCATTAAAGTAATACATCTTGCAGCCCGATCAAGCCACCATTTGCCGCAAACTCTGTTGCATAGCAGCTTTAAATGCGGGATCGTTGGCCAGTAGTTTATACAGCTCTAATTCATTGCGTCGATTCTTGAGTATCACGTCTTCAAATATCTTTTCGAACGCCAAGATTCGGGTATGGGCATCGGGATTGTTTTGATATTTGTCCTGGAAATCGGGATGCGCCTTAATGCCGTCGGCGATATTGATGAACTTGATACGTTGCTCTTCCGGCGTAGCACCCCAACCCTGAAACCAGCGCTCGTTAAAATTGCGGATGATTTCATCCAGCGGATCGTGTTCTTCGCCGCCACCATGCGTTCCTCGCGGATTAGGGTTCGTGGGTTCCAGTTCGGATTCGCTAGCATCCAAGCCGATGCTGTGATTGAGTTTGACGCGCTCCAGGCCGTAGGAAGACAAATCCACGGACTCCAACAACGCGTCGAATTGGCTTGAAATCGGGTCTTTGACGATCAGCTTATGGATCAAAAACTTCAAGAACCAGAACAGTTTTTCCCACGCCACAATTTCAAACGGCAAGATGGCGGCCATTTGTCCGTAAATTTTGACGAACTGTTTGGCTTTGATCTTGAAATCGGCTTTTGCCAGTTCATCCAGCCCCAATTCATGATTGAACCGATCCGCCGCCGTATCGATCAGCGGGCTCAATTGCTGGGCATCGGCATTACCAAAATACAGTTCGACAAACTGCTCAACCTCAAACCACTCATACACCGCCACCTCGTCCAGCGCATCTTTTAACTCATGCAAGACATTGACATCCGTGGCTTCCGACAAGCGCGTGGCGGTGTAAAACGGATCGAAGGCGGTTTTGATGTCGTCCACTGAATTAAAGAAATCCAGGATGAACAAGTCTTCGGTTTTCTTGCCCCACTTGGGCGCTGCTCGGTTCAAGCGTGACAAGGCTTGCACGGCCAGTACGCCTTGCAATTTTTTATCGACATACATTGCGCAAAGCTTGGGCTGATCGAATCCTGTCAAGTATTTATTAGCCACGATCAACAAGCGATATTCATCTTTATCGAAATAATCGCGGGTTTCGTTTTCGGCAAAACCGTTGATCTGCGCTTCGCTGTACTCGATGCCATCAACCTCTTTAGTACCGGAAAAAGCAATGGCAACCTTGAACGGATTGCCTTTCTCATTCAACAACTGGCTAATCGCGCGGTAATAGCGAATGGCTGCCTCGATATTCTGGGTAATCACCATGCCTTTGGCTTTGCCTTTAAGCTTTTTGCTGTTGACCACCTGCGGAATGAAATGCTCCAGCATGATTTCCGCTTTCACGGCAATAGTCTGCTGATGGCGCTCGACATAGGCGCGCAGTTTTTTCTGCGCCTTGGCGCTATCAAACAACGGATTGTCGGCGATGGATTTTTGGATTTCGTAATAGCTTTTATAGGTGGTGTAGTTGGCCAGCACGTCCAGGATAAAGCCTTCCTCGATCGCCTGTTTCATGGAATACAAATGAAACGGCTCGAAACTGCCATCCGCTTGCTTAACGCCAAACTTTTCCAAGGTGGTGTTTTTTGGCGTCGCGGTAAAGGCAAAATACGAGGCGTTACCGCGCATTTTTCGCGATTGCATCGCTTGCAGGATTTTGTCCTGCACGTCCACCACCTCTTCCTCGGCTTGCTCGCTTTTGCCCATCGCCCGGTTCATGTTGTCATGCGCGGAACCGCTTTGCGAGCTATGGGCTTCGTCGATGATCACCGCAAAACGCTTGTCGCTCAAGTCGGCAATGCCGTCGATGATGAAGGGAAACTTCTGGATGGTGGTAATGATGATTTTCTTGCCTTGTTCCAGGGCGCTTTTCAGCTCCGAAGACTTAAACGCCGGGGCGACGATGTTTTTGACTTCAGAAAAATCCTTGATGTTGTCGCGCAATTGCTTATCCAGCAAACGGCGGTCGGTGACGACAATGACCGAATCAAACAACGGCTTGTCCTGCCCCGCCGGATACACTTCGATCAATTGATACGCCGCCCAGGTGATGGAGTTGGATTTACCCGAACCCGCCGAGTGTTGAATCAAATAGGTTTGCCCGGCACCGTTTTGGCTGGCATGCGCCACCAGTTTGCGCACCACATCCAGTTGGTGATAACGGGGAAAAAACAAGTTGCGCTTGTCTAGCGGCTCTTTGCTGCTGCCGTCCAGTCGCACGAAATGCTGAATGATGTTGGCAACGCTATCCTTGCTGAACACTTCCTGCCATAGATACGCACTTTTGTGGCCGTTGGGATTGGGCGGATTGCCAGCGCCGTAGTTGTGGCCCTTGTTGAACGGCAAAAAGAAGGTGTTGGCTCCTGCCAGTTTACTGGTCATGTAGATTTCATCGGTATCTACTGCCATATGCACCAGACAACGGCCGAATTGCAGCAAAGGCTGGTTAATGTCGCGGTCTTCGCGGTATTGTTTCTGGCCGTGATAACGGGCCGTTTGGCCAGTCCAGGGATTTTTCAGCTCCAGCGTGGCAAACGGCAAGCCATTGATAAACAGCACCAGATCGATTTCTTCCAGGGTATTGCTCAAGGAATAACGCACCTGGCGGGTGCTGCTGAAAATATTGTCGGCGAAGTTTTGCTTCACCTTGTCGGAACTGCTGGCCAGCGGCGCCGGATACATCAGATGCAAGGTAGCATCGTCGACGCTTAAACCCTTTTTCAGCAAATGCAGCAGGCCGTATTTCTTGATCAGCTTGTCGAAGCGTTCCAACACTTTAAGCTGCCAATCGCCGCCATGCTTTTGCAACTTTTCCAGCTCTTCATGCTGGGTATGCTCCAGAAAGGCCCAAAAGCGTTTGCTGTCGATAGCATAACGGGCGTTGAAATCCTGCGGCAAGCCGAGTTGATAGCCGTGGTTGGGGCTAAACGGCAGATCGCCCGCTTCGGCAACCCCCTTTTGCGCTTCCAGACAGCTGCCGGTCAGCTGTTTTTCGATGGCGATTTCCAGTTCTTTCTCGGAGGTTTTGCTGACCATAGCACTCACTTGCTAAGTAGACGGGATTTTGCAGAGTCCAGACACTCCACAAAACCATTTGTGGAGTCTATTTTTAAATACACGCTCCACAAACTTATTTGTTGCCGATAGCGGCTCCACAAAATAGTCATATAATTTTGCGCCCTTCCGCCAGATTCAGTAGCGCAGGAAAACAAAGCGTTGCAGAACGGCGACCGCTACCGGGCTGTAAAACCGACAAGATGCCAGCCTCTTTTAGCTGCCTAAA
This sequence comes from Methylomonas fluvii, assembly GCF_014850975.1. Lineage (GTDB taxonomy): Bacteria > Pseudomonadota > Gammaproteobacteria > Methylococcales > Methylomonadaceae > Methylomonas > Methylomonas fluvii. Next base: position 861,577 of record NZ_JACXST010000003.1, read on the forward strand.
CAAATCAGCTGTGGTTTTTTCGTGTATCGCGTAAGTACGGCTAAGCTGTTTGGTGACATCTGAAACCCGAAAAATCGGTTTATTAAAAATGGCATCCAGCAAATACACCGAATACTGGGACCGGGTGATTTCATGCACTTGAACTTTCATCGTTTCATACAGCGCCATGATTTCCTTGACGCGGCGGCTGTTGTCCTTCGCCTGATAAGCAATCGCTTTTAAGAAAAAGGCAATCCAGCCGTTCCAGTCGCCTGCCGATGAAATTGAACTTAAGCGTTGATAATACTCGTCGCGATGGCTTTCAAGATATTCGCTTAGATAAAACATCGGTTCGGCCAACAGTCTTTTCTGATACAGAAACAGCGGTATCAAAATCCGGCCGATACGGCCATTACCGTCGTTAAATGGATGCAGCAATTCAAATTGGGCGTGTACCACGGCGGTTTGCAACAACACGTTAGTGTCATCACTATCCATATAGTTGATCAAGGCTTGTAGATAGTCTGGCAGCCGCACCGGATCGGGCGGAACAAAACTGGCTTGCTCAATGCTGCAACCGGCTATGCCAATCCAGTTTTGCGTGCGCCGAAATTCGCCGGGTTCTTTATTTTCGCCACGCACACTGGACATCAAAATTTTGTGCAGTTGCAAAATAAACCCCAAACGAATCGGATAATCCTGCAAATACTCCCGCGCCTGATATAAAGCCGAGCGGTAATTGGCAATCTCTTGAATGTCCTTATAGTTTTCACCCTCCTTGGCTAAACCTGCGTCGTATTCCAACACATCGTCCACGGTCGCCTGTGTGCCTTCAATTTTGGAGGACAACACCGCCTCGCGGGTGGTCAACGGCGACAGCATCACCGCCGGGTTGGGAATGCCCAGCAATAAGCCGTCATAGCGCGCCAGTTCGGCGCTGGCATCAGCCACCAGCGCAAATAAGTGTTGATAATCCAGCTCGGTAATCGGCAGCTGATCGGGAACATAGGGTTTCATCGCATCCCCTCAACCTGAACAGATTCAGGAACGCGGATTTTGCCGGTGACCGCGCTATTGATCAGTGTGGCTTTGTATTCCTTGAGTTTGTCGATTTGTTGTTGCTGGATGGCAATGACCTGATCGATTTTGGCGGATTGGGTTTCGATGTGATAGTAAATATTTTTTTGCTCATCAAATGGTGGGAATATAACTGGCAAGTTCTTAAGCAATTCTTGATTTAACGAAGCCCGTGTTACTAAATTCATTTCTTTGACAAAATACATCCTAAGCATAGGAGCATTAAAATAATATTTAGAAAACCCTTCAAACAGTTCTTTTGTCTTCGGCCTAATCCTATCGAGTAGCGCCGTGGTCATCTTGGCATCACCGAACACTTGCACCCATTCCGCAAAGCTGAGGTTGGTGGTGATGATCAAGGATGTCTTCTCATACAGGTGGCTGATCAAATGGAATAGCAAAGCGCCACCCGATGCCGGAAACGGCAGATAACCTAATTCATCCAGGATAACGGCATCCATGGCGGTCAGTTGCTTGGCCAGGTTACCGGCCTTACCCTGCTGTTTTTCCTTGTCCAGTTGATTGACCAGGTCGACGGCATTGTAGAAGCGCACCCGTTTGCCTTGATGAATGGCCGCTATGCCAATGGCTGTGGCCAAGTGGGTTTTGCCCGTGCCGGTTCCGCCCACCAGGATCAGGTTGTAGGCTTGTTCCATAAACTGGCCTGTCGCCAGTTGTTGGATACGAGCTTGCTGCAAGGGTGTTTCTGTCCAGTCGAGCTTTAATAAATCCCGATGAATGGGGAAGCGAGCCGCCTTGAGTTGATAGTTGAGACTGCGCGCTTGCCGATCAGCCTGTTCGGCGCTGATCAATCGATCCAGCCAGACTTCCGGCATGACCGGCTTTTGTTGGCTGCCGACTTCGGCTTGCCACTCGCCCCAGGCTGCCGCCATGCCATAAAGATGAAGATTTTTGAGTTGTAGTGCGCGATCAATGGACATGGCACGCACTCCGTAACGCATCGTAGCGACTGCAATCAGCCAGCGGTTCGACAGCCAGCGTCGGCAGTGCTGGGGTGGATTCGTCCAGGGCTTTAGGCCTGGCGTCTTCCGTTAAGCGGCGCATTTCATTGAGCACAATGGCCGCGCTAATCACGCCAGTTTGCAAGGTTAAATCGCAGGCGGTTTCCAATGCATCCAGGCCCGCATCACCGATGTCTCTCGCCATCAACAATAGATCAACAAAGGCTCTATCGCCTTTATCCTGCTTGAGAATGCGGTCTCGCACGACCTTGATCGGCACAGGCAAATCCCAGGTCACAAACGGTGCGCCGTGGCGTAATGCCCCCGGCTTTTTCTCCAATACCGGCAGATAGTGCCAGGGATCGCAAATCAGTTGGTCGCGCCCGAAACGGCGCTCATGCTCGGCGATAATTTGGCCATTTGCCACCATGCGTACCCGATCAGCTGTCAAACGCACCGAGACAGCTTGGTTGGCCCATTGTGCCGGTACGCTGTATCGGTTGCGATCAATTCGAATCAAGCACAATGAACTTACCCGTCGCATCGTTTCCACGTAACCATCGAAAACGGCTCTGACGGGCATCAGCAACACTTGCTCTTCGGCAAAACAATCGGCCGTGGTGCGAGAAGGTTGATCGGGATGTGGACGTTGAGCCAACTCCCGGCAGCGTCTGGCCAACCAGGCATTGAGTTCGGCAAAGTCGGCAAACTTCGGTGTCGGCGTAAACAACCATTCGCTGATATTGCCGACCTGGTTTTCCACCTGGCCTTTTTCCCAACCCGATTCCGGTGTACAGGCCACGGGTTCAAATAGGTAGTGGTTTGCCAAGGTCAAAAAGCGCCTGTTAAAGCGTCGCTCTTTGCCGACAAATATCGCGTCCACCACCGTTTTTAGATTGTCGTACACCATCCGTTTCGGCACGCCACCGAAGAAGGCAAAGGCTTGATTATGGGCATCCAGCACCATCTCCTGGGTTTCCCGTGGATAGGCGGCCACGAACATCTGCCGACTATAGCTCAGCCGAAAATGGGCCACTTTCACCACCTGTTCCACGCCGGCAATGACCGCCCGTTCATGGCTCCAGTCGAATTGGCAGGTCTCGCCCGCTGGAAACAGCAGCGGCACGAAAGCTTGTTTGATGGATGGACTTGCTGACCGCGAGGCTTTCCACGCCTTCACATAACGCTGCACTGCACTATAGCCACCGATATAACCTTCCACCTGTAAGCATTCGTACAAGCGCTGGGCGGTACGCTTACGCTTTTTGCCCGGCAAGGCCGCATCGGTCTCCAGCCACGTCGTCAATTGCTCGATAAAGTCGCCCAGTTTCAAATGGGGTTGATGCTGACGGGGCGGATAGACCGGCTCTTCGATCGTTTTGAGGTGTTTACGAATCGTGGGACGGGACAACTTGAACTGCTTCGCCAAGTCGCTGATGGTGACGTTTTCAACAAAATGCAGTCGCCTGATTTCGGGTATGACATCCATTTTTATCACTCCAGGTTTCTCCGGCAAAAAGCCGGTCATTGAACTACCTGGGGTGGAAACTTTTCAACGCTCTTTTCCCCAGGACCCTGGAAAGTTTTGCACGCCGTTTTGCAACCCAGGGGTTTTTTCAGGAATTGTTTTTGCCATTGGTCGCTGAATTCGGATCCGATTTTCTGAAATCGAAACTGAAAATAGTCAATATGGCGAGGCATGTCGATAACATGATGCAGTCAGCATTCCAAAATCTGGAAGGCTACTTTGACAAATTGACGACGATCGATCAGCTGGGATGCGATGAAGAGATTTATACCATGAATCAGGCCTGGCTCATCAAAGCTAGGGAAATCGCGAGAGAAAATTCAGTATTGACGGAATTGGTGCTAGGAATTTCGGACGAATCCATGCGATCAGCCGTTGGGAGTTTGTCCCTAAAAGACATCGATTTCATTGCCCGCTCCAACTGGCTATGTTTTACCCCTCGGTTTTCGAGTCAATTTATCCAAAGCATCAAGAAAGAATCTCCCCCAATGGCGGAAGCCATGCTCGGATTAAGTGGCACTATTGATTAAGGGACGCAGCTAATGCTCAAGAAATATCAACAACAAACCTTGGCAATACAACTACTCAATCTCCATGCAAAAGTCAAAATCGTACATCAAGAAACGGGAATTCCGATCAAGTTATTGAGGCAGACATATCGTCAATTACATGGTCAATCGCCCAGTCGTGGATCAATCAAGTTTTCAACTCGAGGCCTGACCGGTAATCACCGTAAGTATAAAGATGTCACCATCTTCGCAGTTTGTTTTCAGGTTGCCTCGACCAAATCGACAGAAGGCCAAATTCAGACACTAATTAGTGCCTTTAATGCTTATAAAAAATCATATCCCTCAGGACAACTCAAGTTTTCGGATACTTGGGTGGTAGCCCAGGACATCAAGGATAAAAAAATTCACCTTTCAAAGTGTCCCCAATGCCGATCTTGGGTTTTATTAAACGCCCGTGAAGATCTCTCTGAACGCTGCAGCGTCTGCAGAATACATTTATGAGAAATTTAACCAACAATATTTGAATCCTGAGTAAGAAAAAATGGCAGCTAATCCGGTCATTGCTTAAATAAAACATGACCGGATTAAACCAGTGACCTATTCATTAATAGACAACAACAAGTACATGAGTAACGCCCACAAACGTCAGTCGGTATTGAGACCCATCATGATTGATCTTGAGGCAGTTTCGGAAGTCACAGGTCTTTCTGAATCAACTATCCAATCATTAATACGTGCCGATGAGTTTCCTAAGCCCCGAAAAGCATCTGCACGCCGTACATGCTGGTTGCTACGAGAAATTGAAGAATGGGCTGAATCGCGTCCGGTTTCCGATTTATTACCTCCCCCAAATACTGCAACTGGCGGGCGTAACGGCAAGCCTAAAGCTCGAAACGCTTTGCTAGTAACTCAAGATGCTCCGATAGATTGAGGAGCCATAGGCTTTTTTCATCGTCATATTGATGGCGATTATAAGTTCCAACCACGCCGGGTAACATATGACCGAGAATCGTTTCACCTACTGCATCCGGACATCCTAATTTAGCAAGCAAAGTACGTGATGTCCGTCGTAAGTCATGCGGCGCCCAATGAGACACCGTCAATCTACGCCTCACCTGTTCAGGCCGTATCTTACAATATGGTTGTCTATAAAATACCTGTTCAGTGACGTATTTTTGTTCGATGTGTCCCACCTTATGACGGGATGGAAATAGAAAACCGTCGCCATATAATTTTTTCCGCCGTAATACTACTGTCAAACCTCTACCGAATAATGGCACTCTTTGATCTGTTGCAGTTTCATGCCGCGCATTTTTCGTTCTCACTTTCGGTATCGTCCACCAAACTCGCCCCCCCTCTTCGCCAATTTCAGTTCCTGACATACCGACAATCTCTGAGCCGCGAGTTCCAGTCCAAAGATATAGCATTAAAACATCAGTTATGATCGGTGCAAAATTTGGAAGCCAAGCAATCAACTCACCGACTTCGTCTTCAGTAAGTACACGCTTGATCACACCAATGTTCTTACCTTCTATGGTTTTTCCTTTTGATCTAACTTTTCCTCGTAAAATTAAGCGCCACCAATTTACCGCGGCTTCAGGCAGTCTGCCGGCATCCATTGCATAATCCCACGCAGCGCCTAGCTCACATCGTAATTTTCCAGCCTGCACAGGCGATATTGCAGCGTACTTTTGAATCAAATCAAAAGCCATTGCTCGGGTAATTGCAGTGGATGGCAAATCCGCCATATCCCCCAGCATCGTGTTAAACATCCTTGTAATTTCAACTGAGCCTTTTGGGGCTCTATGACGGCAAACATGTCCGGCTAAATATTCATCGCACAGCACGCGTACTGAATAAGAGTTTTCAGAATTTGCCGCCTCTTGTTTTAACGTTAAGGCTTTTGCCTCTAATTTCGCTTGCTTGGCTTCTAATACTGGATCCCTGCCAGAATCACGCTGGTTTTTCAAAGCCTCCCAGGCGACAATAGCCGATGGAAATGACATTGACGGCCAATGACCAATCGATACCTGCCGAAGGCGTCCATCAACACTGCTTCTATATCGATAAAACCAGGTTCTCACCTTTGCCATAGCAGACAAACGCAGTCCAGGGTAATCATCAAAAGCCATATGCTGTCCAGGTAGCAAAGCTTTAGCGGTGCGGGCGTCGAATTGCATTTTAGTATAGGTTTTTTGAAGCGAATGATGGCGCGAGTATAACCTGAAAAAACCTATACTAAAACCTATACTAAAAGGTAAAGTGCAGGTAAGTTTCGATAAGTGTCGATAATGTTATACTCAACAAAAAATATACAAATATTCCTTATGCATCATCTGCTTACAAATGAATAACCAGAAAACACAAGGCACCAAGCAAGACGAGAAAATGCAACACACGCCGATGATTCAACAATATATGCGCATCAAATCCGGCCAGCCTGACACGCTGCTGTTTTACAGAATGGGAGACTTCTACGAGCTGTTTTTCGATGATGCAAAAAAGGCCGCCCAGTTATTAGACATTACGCTGACCGCTCGCGGCCAGTCCGGGGGCCAACCCATCCCTATGGCCGGCATTCCTTATCATGCGGCGGAAAACTACATCGCCCGCCTGCTGAAACAAGGCGAATCGATTGCCATATGCGAGCAAATCGGCGACCCGGCCAAATCCAAAGGCCCAGTGGAACGCAAGGTGGTGCGCATCGTCACACCAGGCACTGTCACCGACGAAGCCTTATTGGAGGATCGCAGGGACAATCTGCTGGTGGCTTTAGCCGTATTCGACAAGTTGTTCGGACTGGCCTGTCTGGACCTAGGCAGCGGGAAATTTACACTACAGCAAGTAGACAACGAAACCCAGCTACTCAGCGAGATTGAGCGCTTGAACCCGGCTGAATTGTTGTATAGCGAAGATATTAAACTGCCGCCAGCCGTCAAGGAACGCCGGGGCTTATGCAAACGACCGCCCTGGCATTTTGACTTGGATAGTTGTCGGCTATTGATTTTAAAGCAGTTCAACAGCCACGATTTAAAAGGCTACGGCTGCGAGCATTTACCGGCGGCGATTTGCGCAGCGGGTTGTTTATTGCAATACATCCGCGACACCCAGCAAAGCGCCCTGCCCCATATTCAAGGTATTCGCGTCGAGAACAGCGACGACAGCATCAGCCTGGACGCCGCCAGCCGCCGCAATCTGGAGCTGGACAGCCATCCCAGCGGCCAAATGCAATACACCTTATTAGGGGTGTTGGACAAAACCGCCACCGCGATGGGCAGCCGGTGCCTGCGACGCTGGATACACCGGCCGCTACGCGATCACGCTGTTGTCAATGGCCGTTATGCTTGCATAGCCAGTCTATTGCTGAATCATTTACATGAAGATCTACAAGGCAGCCTGCGCCAAGTGGGCGATATAGAACGGATTAGTTCACGTATCGCGCTGAAATCTGCGCGACCGCGCGATTTGCTGGTATTACGACAGACCTTGGCGGTTTTGCCGCAACTGCAAAGCCAACTGGCAGATAGCGATAATCCACACCTGGAAAGCCTACGCGGCCAACTGCGCGAACAGCCGGAATTACTAGCACTGCTGCAACGCGCCATCATCGACAACCCACCGGTACTGATTCGCGACGGCGGCGTCATCGCCCCCGGCTATCATCCCGAGCTGGACGAGTTACGTAATCTCAGTCAAAACGCCGACCAGTTCCTGATCGACATGGAGCAGCGCGAGCGAGCCGCTACCGGCATCGCCACGCTGAAAGTCAATTACAACCGGGTGCACGGTTATTACATCGAGATTTCCAACGCCCAGGCCGACAAAGTGCCGGTACATTACACCCGCAAACAAACACTGAAAGGTGCGGAACGCTACATCACGCCGGAGCTTAAATCTTTTGAAGATAAGGTGTTAAGCGCCCGCGAAAAATCGCTGTCCTTCGAGAAGGCCTTGTACGATCAATTGCTGGATACGCTAGGCGATGCATTACTCGATCTGCAGCAGTGCGCCAATGCCTTAGCCGAACTGGATGTGTTGGTAAATTTTGCCGAACGCGCCGAAACCTTAAACTTGTCGCAACCGGCCTTGGATCAACAGCCGGGCATCGACATCGTTGCCGGCCGGCATCTGGTGGTGGAAGCCCTGTCCAGCATTCCCTTCGTCGCCAACGATCTTAATTTCTCTACAGAGCGGCGGATGCTGGTCATCACCGGCCCTAACATGGGCGGTAAATCGACTTATATGCGCCAGGCGGCATTGATTGTTTTGATGGCCCACATCGGCTGTTATGTGCCGGCGCAAGCACTGCGTTGCGGGCCGATAGACAAGATATTCACCCGCATCGGCGCGTCGGATGATTTGGCCAGCGGCCGCTCGACTTTTATGGTGGAAATGTCGGAAACCGCCAATATTCTGCATAACGCCACGAGCAACAGCTTGATATTGATGGATGAAATCGGCCGCGGCACCAGCACCTTCGACGGTTTGTCGTTGGCATGGGCCTGCGCGGATTATCTGGCCCGCCATACCCAGGCGTTCACGCTGTTTGCTACCCATTATTTTGAATTGACCACGCTCGCCGAAGAGCAAGGCAACATCCATAACATCCATTTGGACGCCATGGAACACGGCGACAAGATCGTATTTTTACATACCGTGAAAGAGGGTCCGGCCAGTCAAAGTTATGGTTTACAAGTGGCGGCGCTGGCCGGTGTACCGCAAAGCGTAATTGCCAACGCCAAAAACAAGCTGGCGCAATTGGAAAATACCGCCTATATCGAATTGCAAAATCATAGCGAAATCAACCAGTTTGATTTATTCACCAGCCAGGAATGCCACCCAGCGGTGGTACTTTTAGAAGAACTCGATCCAGACCATTTAAGTCCTCGGCAAGCATTGGACGCCTTGTATCGATTGAAAGCGCTGCTAAAAGCTAACAAGCGTTGATAGCGTCAGGTTGGCGGGTTCAAGACAATTTCCGCCCTGCGGTCATGCCGTTAACAGCGGAAACCCTTGTTTTACATTAACTGTTTGCGCTTGCAACTAGTATACTTTTCCGAGTATTTCCACTTTGCACAGTAAATTCCATGGCGACTTGCCACTTCGAAAAATCATTGATCGTCTTGCTGCTGATACTGTTTACGGTCGGCTTAAGCTATACGGATGCACTGTGGCGCTTTGATCGGTGGATTTATGATGCTCAACTAAAGCTGCTGGCTACACCGGCTTCAAAAGATATTGTCATTATCGAAGTCGATCAAAAAAGTCTGCAAAAACTGGGGCGCTGGCCTTGGTCAAGAGATATTCACGCTCGCCTACTGGAGACGCTGGCGCCGGCAAAACCCAAGGCAATTGGGCTGGATTTTATTTTTTCCGAAGCGGATCGGCAACATCCTGAGTTGGACGCGCACTTAAGCCGTGCTCTAGCCAATTATGGACAGGTCGTACTGCCGGTGATTATCGAACAAAACGGTAACAAGATGGTGGAAACGCTGCCCTTGCCGGACTATGCCAAACATGCAGTCCTGGGACACGCCAATGTCGATTTGGACAAAGACGGCATCAGTAGAAGCATTTTATTGCAATTGTCCTTGGGCGACTCGCAGTGGTCGGCGATGCCGCTGGCTATTTATGCGTTGAGCCATCCGGAAATACTTGCTAATTTACCGGGCTTACGAATCGAAACATCGCCAGAAAGCATGCATGGCGACTATCGGGTGTGGTTGCCGTTCTTTGCGCCGGGCAGTGATTTCGTTAGGGTTTCTTATTTGGACGTATTGTCGGGTAAGGTGTCCGGACAATTATTCACCGACAAATACGTATTGGTTGGGCTCACCGCCAGCGGCATAGAACGTGACCTGCCGGCTCCTCTGGCTATCGGTAGTCGGCCCATGAGCGGTGTGGATTTCGTCGCAGCCGGCTTGGATGGCCTGTTAAAACAAACCCTTTGGCAACCGCTACCGGGCCATTGGCAGTTTCTGTTAAGCCTGGCCATAGCCGGTATTGCCATCAAGATCAGCACCTGTTTTTCACTGCGCTGGCTGGCGCTGGCGGTTTCTACGCTGTCCATGGCAATTTTACTGTTTTGCTTAGTCTTACTACATACCAGCCACTATTGGTTTGCACCGTCCGTGGCATTACTGGTGTTAATAATCAGCTATCCACTACGCAGCTGGCGGCATTTTGAGAAACTGATCCAGTCCTTATTCGCCGAACGAAAACGCGCCTATATCACCTTAAACGCTATCGTCGATGGGGTAATCACCACCGATAACAAAGGCTCCATCGAATACATGAATGCCGCCGCTCTGGACATCATCGGCAGCAAACGCCCCAAGACCTCCAGCCAAAATATCGACGACATTTTTAGTTTGGAAATAGACGGCAAACCTCACCGCATCGCTGAATTGATACAACAAAGCGTCATCAATCAGGGACCGTTAAAAATCAGCAATTCTCGCCTATCCATTTCCGACCACTACGCGATGAACGCCAATCTGACCATCGCCCCTTTGATAGGCAGTCGGGGCGCACTGATGGGCACGGTGTTGACGATCAACGATATTGGTGAGCGGATGCTCATGGCGAAAATGCTGCTGAAAAAAGCCGAAGAACAAACCGTAATGCGGGAATTAATTAACCGGACCGAACAAGTCAGCTTAGCCAAAAGCCAATTTCTGTCGCAGATGAGCCACGAATTGCGCACGCCGCTGAATGCCATTATCGGTTTTGCGCAGCTGATGCAAATGGACGATCCGGAACATCCTTTGGCCGAAACTCACCTGGACTCGGTGAATGAAATACTCAAGGCCGGTCTGCACTTGCTCGGGCTGATTAACGAGCTTTTGGATTTGGCTAAAATTGAGTCCGGCAAAATCAGCGTGAATATCGGCAGCATCAATTTGGCCGAGCTGATCAAGGATTGCCAAACCCTGATCACACCCTTGGTGCAAAATAAAGGCTTGGCGCTGATTGTCGATAATCCCTTACCCGAGAACATTGAGCTGCAAGCAGACCCGAAACGCGCCAAACAAATTTTATTGAATTTTCTGTCCAACGCCGTGAAATATAATCGCCCTAACGGTTCCATCAACTTGAGCAGTAGTTGGGTAGACGACAATCGGGTGAGAATTTCTATTACCGATACCGGCAAAGGTCTGGCGGAGCAACAACAGCAATTATTATTCCAATCGTTTCAGCGCCTGGGTGCGGATAATACCGAAATAGAAGGCACCGGTATCGGATTGGCGATTACCAAACAACTGGCGGAATTGATGAACGGTACCGTCGGGGTAAGCAGCACACCGGGTGTGGGCAGCACATTCTGGGTAGAATTGCTGATCCGTTAAGCCGCTCAGGCTTTTATCTAGTACAGGTAACCCATCTATAAGCGCTAGTTTCCGATAGTGAGCGCGCGCCCGAAAGCCAGACCACGAATCGAATCCCACATAGTCGCCCCTGAAAAGCCACAAATTCACGGCTAAAGCATTGAAACACAATAAATAATTGAAGAAAAAGACGGGCAATAATTGCAAGAAATTAGTAAAATAGATATTAATTTCTTGCAAATTTTTATCGAAAATGAAGCCAAAATCCCAAGAAAGTAGCGGCCAAATCGATCTATTCAACACACCACTGGCCGACCTGTTGAATCCGAAGCATGAGCTTTACCAACTGGCAAATTTGATCGATTGGAAAGTACTGGATGATGCGTTCGGTGAATTTTTTACCGAGAACCAAGGCGCTCCGGCGTTGCCAACGCGTCTTATTGCCGGGCTTCATTACCTCAAACATGCGTTTGCACGCTCGGACGAAGCGGTCGTGGCACAGTGGCTTGAAAATCCCTATTGGCAATATTTTTGTGGCGAAGAGTATTTCCAACACCAGATACCTTGCCACCCCACGTCACTGACCTATTGGCGAAAACGGATCGGAGAAGAAGGTTGCGAGTGGATGTTATCGGTGACGATCCAGGCTGGCGTAGCCAGCAAGACCGTGAAGAAACAGGATTTTGAATCGGTGACGGTTGATAGCACGGTGCAAGAGAAAGCCATCACGTATCCGACCGATGGAAAATTGTATGAACGCTGTCGCCAGCACATGGTACGTCTGGCTGAGCAGCATGAGATTACACTACGGCAGAACTACAACCGCAAAGCCCCCTATTTGCTGATGATGGCGAACCGGTACAGTCATGCCAAGCAAATGAAGCGCAAACGCAAAATGCTCAAACAGCTCAAAACTTTGGTGGGTCGGGTTTACCGAGATATCGAGCGCCAATTGACGGATCAATCCGATGCAGTCAAATTGGCTTTTAAAGAGACGCTAGAGAAAACCCAACGGATTTTGAACCAACAACCCCAGGATAAAAACAAGCTGTACAGTTTCCACGCCACGGAAGTCGAATGCATTTCCAAAGGCAAAGTCCACAAGAAGTATGAATTCGGCGTCAAAGTGGGCATCACCGTCACCAACAAAAGTAATTTTGTGCTCGGCGCCCGCAGCTTTTCCGGTAATCCCTACGATGGACACACCCTGGAATCGTGTCTGGAACAGGCGGAGATTCTAAGCGGTACACGCGCAAAAGAAGCTTTTGTGGATTTAGGATACCGTGGTGTCGAGGTCCCGAACGTGACCATTTACAAAGCCCGGCAAAAGAGAGGAATAAACACCCGGCGACTCAAACGCGCCCTCAAACGCCGCAATGCCATCGAACCCGTCATCGGGCACCTCAAAAACGACGGATTGCTGGGCCGCAATTACCTGAAAGGCGAACTGGGCGATGCCATGCATGCCATCTTATGCGGTGCTGGCCACAATATCCGTATGATCCTCAGGCAGTTGAGGATTTTTTTGCCTCATTTTTGGAGACCGCCATGTCGGATTTTGGCGCGGCCATTGAGCGCGCCGTTTTTATTGTCGGCCTGAATGCTGGTGTTCGGAAAATATCGGCTTTTTCAGGGACGACCACATAGCCGCTGGGCTCCCGCCTTCGCCGGTGAGACGACATATAAAAGCGCCGTACGAATAGCCCTAAAACAAATAAGCTCTTGAATCTGACAACAATTAAATGCTGTCTATACTTACACGCTGAATTTCAATACCGCACACGCGGCTATTGATGTCCCAAAACACCGTTTGTAGAGGCCATTATGAAACGTCTTTTCGCCTGTTGTAGCCTGGGGTTAGCCCTTTGCATACCGAATGCGGTATCTGCCGATGAAACAGTCATCGGCTACATCAAAACCATCAACGATCAAACGACTATTGACGAGAGTAACGGCCCGATCAAAGCCAGCCTTGGTTCGCCGATTCATGTCGGCAACGTCATCAAGACCGACCAAAACGGCGCCGCCGGGGTAACGCTGAAAGACAATACCATTTTGTCGATCGGCCCGAATACCGAGTTCAAAATAGAAGCGTATCAATTCGAACCGCAACAGGACAAATTGCAATTAAACGCCAGCTTATTAAAAGGCACCCTGCACTATATTTCCGGCGTCATCGCCAAACTCAAGCCGGAAGCGGTAACGGTAAAGACTCCTACCGGCGTAATTGCGGTGAGAGGCACGCGTTTTTTAGTCAAAGTTGAAGAATAAGCCGAGTATTTGCCATGAAGACAATTTCCTTACCCAAAACCCTAACATTCGCAGTCGCGCTGGCTTTAAGCGGTTGCGCCAAATCTTATTTGGTATTACTGGAAGATCACGACGGCTCAACCGGAAAAGTGATCTTCAGCGATGCCGGCAGCGAAACCGTGGTTGAACAAGCCGGTTTTGGTGCGGCTCTGGACAACTCTAAAACCGTATTCAAAGTAGAACAAGAGAAGATCAATAAGGACTTTGGCCGAGCCTTGGCTTCCGAGCCGGTATTGCCGGAAACATTTTTATTGTATTTTGAAACCGGCGGCACCAAGCTGACCGCGGACTCGGCGGCCTTGATTCCGAAGATCATCGAAGCCGCAGGCAAACATCCTGCCGCTGATATTTCAGTGATCGGCCACACCGACACCGTGGGCGATGCGAGCAAAAACGAAAAGCTGGCTAATGAGCGCGCCGTTCAGGTCAGCAAGTTATTCGATGCCGGCAAGATGGATGTCAAAGAAGTCGCCGTGACATCACACGGCGAAAAGAATTTGTTGATCAAGACCGGCGATGAAACGTCCGAGCCGCGAAACCGTCGGGTAGAAGTGACGATCCGATAATTTTCTAACCCATCAAACCGCCGACTCGGAAGCTGGCGGTTTTTTGTATTTGCTTATTCGCTGGCTAGCACTTTTGCCAACTGCGCGGCAGGCACATAGCCCGGCAGAATATTACCTTTTTGCGTGACTATCATCGGTGTGCCGTTCATACCGAACGCTTCGCCCAAGGCCATATGTTCATCCACTGGGTTTTCGCAGGTTTTCGCATCCAGATGTTCACCCTTCTTCGCGGTGGTTAACGCTTTGTTTTTGTCTGCGGCACACCAGACTGAGACGGCCTTTTTATAGGAATCCGACCCTTTGCCGGCTCTAGGGAAAAACATATAGCGTATCGTAATACCCTGCGCCATGTATTGATCGATTTCAGAGTGCAACTTACGGCAATAACCACAATCGATGTCGGTAAAGATAGACACGACATGTTTGCTGTTTTCCGGTTTGAAAATAATCATTTTTTGTTCGCCGACTTTATCCAGCGAGGCTTTACGCACCTCAGCCAGCTTAGATTCGGTGATATTTTTCTTTGCTTCGGCGTCAAACAACTGCCCTTGCAGTAAATATTTACCGTCTTCGGATGCATAAAATATATTGCCGCCCATAGACACTTCGTACAGACCTTTGACTTCCGATGGTTTCACCGAGTCAATCTGCCCCCCCGGCATAAAGTCACTCAAGGCTTTTTTTATTGCGGCTTCGTCGGCAAATAATGCTGGGCTAGTCAAAGCCAGTAGCGTCAGAGCCAGCGTGTGTGTGATTTTTTTCATGTAATTACCAGGGAAGATTAGAAAGGAATGTGGTTGACCACAACGCTGCTGCTTTGTTCAGCGTTATTGAAACAATCTGCCTATATCCAGAAACATCGCCAGGCCCATCAGCAGCATCAACAGCAACATACCGGCTTGTTGAAAATACAGTTGTATTCTTTCCGGAATCGGGCTGCCTTTAACGGCCTCAACGGCGAAAAACAGCAAATGACCGCCATCCAGCACCGGGACCGGCAGCAAATTCAACACACCGAGACTGACGCTAACCAAGCCTAGAAACTTCAGAAACGCCGTAAATCCCATTTCAGCCGATTGACCGGCATATTGGGCAATGCTGATGGGGCCGCTCAAATTCTCGACGGAAGCCGAACCTACCACCATTTTTCCCATCATTTTTAATGTGGTCACCGCGTAAAACCAGACTCGTTTTCCGGCGACCGGCACCGCCTCCCAAGGCGACAAGGCATGGGTCACCATCATGGAGTCCAGCAAGTCCTTCGGCGTATCCACTCCGGCGCCGATTTTACCGACGGCCTTACCCTCACCCTGCTGCTCGCTACGCGGCGTGATGCTTAAGGATAATTGCGCGCCGCTACGTTCCAGCAATAACTTAATCTCAACATCCGGCCTGGCCTGCACATAATCTACCCATTGTTGCCAGTCGGTAATGGCGGTGCCGTCCGCGCTGAGAATTAAATCTCCGCTTTGCAAACCGGCTTGTTTGGCAACACCATCCTCAAGCACCTTACCGATAACCGGTTTGATAGTGGGCACCCAAGGTTTCAGACCCAATCGTTTATGCAGCGTTTCCGGGGTTTGTACGTCTTGTTCCGTCAGGTGAATCAAGCGTACTTGTTGACTATCGTCTATCGCCTTAGTCACCACGCTGATCTCGGTTTTACCGTCAATCGCCGAGGTCAGCAAGGTGTCCAGAGCTTCTATCCAGGTAGGCGTGGCAGTCTCATCGACGCTGATTATTTCGTCCCCAGCCGCAAAACCGGCTTGTTCAGCCAGAGATCCAGCCTCGATTCCACCAATCACCGGTCTGACACCTGCTTCACCGATGACCAACACCAACCAAAATAAAAACACGGCCAGCAGCAAATTGGCGATTGGCCCGGCGGCAACTACGGCGGTTCGGGCTAATAGCGGCTGCCGATTGAATGCGTAAGGTAAATCTTCCGGCTTGACGGCTTCTTCGCGTTCGTCGACCATTTTCACATAGCCGCCCAATGGAATGGCAGCGACGACGAATTGAGTATCGGCAGGGCTTTTTTGCCAGCTGATCAGCGGTTTGCCGAAACCAATGGAAAAACGGATAACTTTGATGCCAACCTTGCGTGCCGCCCAAAAATGGCCGTACTCATGAAACGCCACCAGTACCGCGATGGCGACGATGAAATAAAACAAGGTGTGCAAAGTATCCATTAATTAGTGCTTGAGTTCGGCAATCACTGCATTAGCAACGTCCCTGGCCTGCTGGTCAGCTGCTAGGACATGTTCAAGCGTATCGGCGCAATCGGCTTTAAATTTTGCCATGCTCAGCTCTATGATGCGGGCAATATCGGTAAAGCGCACCTGCTCGTTCAAAAAAGCTTCCACAGCAATCTCATTGGCAGCGTTCAAAACGGTCGGCATGATACCGCCAGCTTTGATAGCCTCGTAAGCCAGCCGCAAACACGGGAAACGCTGTAAATCGGGTTGTTCGAAATCCATGTGTTTGACTTCGAATATATTCAGCGGCGCCACACCGGAGTCAAAGCGCTCCGGCCAAGCCATCGCATGAGCGATGGGTGTGCGCATGTCGGGGTTACCCATCTGTGCCAACACGGAGCCGTCGACATAATCGACCATGGAGTGAATGATGCTTTGCGGATGAATTACTACTTGGATCGCATCGGGGTCCATATTGAACAGCAGACAGGCCTCGATCAACTCCAAGCCTTTGTTCATCATCGTCGCGGAATCCACCGAAATTTTTCGGCCCATATCCCATTTCGGATGCGCGACCGCTTGTTCGGGCGTCACAGTATCCAAATCGGCAATCGGAGTTTGCCGAAACGGGCCGCCGGATGCGGTCAACAAAATGCGTCGAGCCTGTTTAGCGGGATTTCCCGCGGTATAACCGGCAGGCATACATTGAAATATCGCGTTGTGCTCGCTATCTATCGGCAACAAGGTCGCGCCGTTTTCGGCGACGGCTTGCATAAAGATTTGCCCGGACATGACCAAGGCTTCCTTGTTAGCCAGCAATACCGTTTTGCCGGCTTTCGCAGCCGCCAAGGTTGGCAACAAACCAGCCGCACCGACGATGGCAGCCATCACCGCGTCGACATCGTCCAAGGTTGCAACAAAGGCCAACGCCTCCGCACCGGATAATACGTTCATTGCGGCGACCGGCGAACCGACGATTTTATCTTTAAACGCTTGAGCGTTGTCCGGGTTGGCGACTACCGCATATTCCGGCCGATGTGCCAGACATTGTTCGAACAAGGCGTCTATATTACCGTTGGCGGTTAAAGCCACCACTTTGTATAGATCGGGATGGCGAGCTACGACATCGAGTGTGCTGACGCCAATCGAGCCGGTGGCTCCGAGTATGCAAATACCTTTCATGCGTAAAACACCCTACCAATCAATAAAATACCAGCATAGAAAAAAGGCGCGGCCGCGATGATACTATCGACTCTGTCCAACATCCCGCCGTGGCCAGGCAACAAATTACCACTGTCTTTAACGCCTTTTTTGCGTTTGATCAAACTGAAAAACAAATCGCCGTAAATCGAAATCAGCACGGTCATCACCGACAAAATCAACATATCGGTCCACACCAGTCCGTTCAGAAAGCGCAACGTTCCGGAGTCAACATCTTCTGGCTGAGTAGCGGTGATCCAACCATAAATAGTAAAACCTATACCGCATACAGCTGCGGATATTAGCGCACCATACATGCCTTGAATGGTTTTACCCGGACTTATTTCTGGCGCGAGTTTATCTTTACCCCAAGTTTTACCGGCAAAAAATGCGGAAATATCCGCGGCCCAAATCAACAAGAGGAAATAGATCACCATGCCCGGACCGTAATAAGCTCTTAATTTGCTGAGAAACATCCAGGCAGAGAGCAATACCAACCAACCGCTAAAAGTCTTGAGCCGCGACTTGAATTCGATATTCAACAACTGCGGACCGGCTTTTCGGATCAAAACCATCGTTAACACCCAGAATAGCACCGGAGCGATGACAAACCATTCCAAAGCATCCGAATAGTCTTTGATTTCAGGCCATTCCATCGCCTCGCTAAGCAGCTCCAGCAATACCGTCCAATAGGTAACGCCCAACATTGGCACGATCAGAAATGTTACGAAAAGTATTTTGCGTGTGAGCGTGTTTACGTCCGTCAAGGCCATCCATTCGAAGGCAGCGATCAGCGTAATGACAGCGATAAATAAGGAGAAATAAAGGGCTGGCAGCAGCATAACTGCCGTGATGACCACGGTAGCCAGTACTAGCGCGGTTAAGATGCGTTTTAATAACATGTGTGTGGTTTTTTAATTATTATGGTTATAGAAAAAATCCCTAGAGAACTCTGTTATCGATGACTTGTTCGCCAGTGTGCCCAAAACGTCTTTGCCGACCTTTGAAGCTGCCGATAGCTTTTTCCAATGCTTGCTGATCGAAATCCGGCCAAAGGGCATCGGTAAAATAAAATTCGGTATAGGCCAGTTGCCACAGCAGAAAGTTACTGATCCGTTCCTCGCCGCCGGAACGGATAAACAAATCAGGCTCGGGTAACTCAGCGGTCACCAGATATTGATTGACGAGTTGTTCGGAAATGGCTTGCTCGTCGATCTCGCCCGATTTCACCCCGGCGACGATTTGCCGCAAAGCTTGGGTGATGTCCCAACGCCCGCCGTAGTTGGCAGCAATCAGCAAAGTCAATCCGTCATTTTGTGCAGTTTGCCCTTCGGCAGTGGCGATTTTTTCCCGTAGTTTCTCCGGAAACGCACTTTTATCGCCGATAATTTTCAATCTGATATTATTTTTGTCGAGCTTATCGACCTCGGATTGCAGTGTGTTCATGAATAGTTCCATCAACAAACTCACTTCATCTTGCGGCCTGCGCCAGTTTTCACTGCTGAAAGCGAACAGTGACAGCACTTCAATGTTCTCTTTGGCACAATACTCGACGATCTTCCTGACCGCCTTCACACCAGCGTAATGTCCCATGATTCTGGGCATCAAGCGTTTTTGCGCCCAGCGGCCATTGCCATCCATGATGATGGCAATATGCCGTGGATTACCGTTATTTATCGCCGATTTATCGTTGTCAGCAGCAGTCATTTCGCCTCTCGATTACATGGAAAGCAAATCGGCTTCTTTTTCTTCAAGATGCTTCTCTACTTCCTTGATGTATTGATCGGTGAGCTTCTGGATCTTTTCTTCGGCTTGACGCGCATCGTCCTCGGAAATTAATTTCTCTTTCAAAGCATCTTTGATCGCGGCATTGGCGTCGCGGCGAATATTACGAATCGCTACGCGGCCTTGTTCGGCTTCGTTTTTGACGATTTTAACCAAATCGCGACGACGCTCTTCGGTCAGCGCCGGCAACGGCAGTCTGATGACGGTGCCTTGCGTAGCCGGATTTAAACCCAAGCCGGACGACATGATGGCTTTCTCGATAGCCTGGATCATGCTTTTTTCCCAAGGCACGACTTTCAAGGTACGCGCGTCCTCGACGGACACGTTGGCAACCTGCGACAACGGCGATTCGTTGCCATAATACGTAACGCTGATTTGGTCCAGCAAGCTGGGATGCGCGCGCCCGGTTCTTATTTTGGTAAATGCTTTTTGCAAGGACTCGATGCTTTTTACCATACGGCTGGCGGCATCTTGTTGAATATCGCTGATCATTCTATTAGTTCCTCTCGATTAGGGAGCCTATATCTTCACCGCGCATCAAGCGCATAATTGCTCCCGGCTCAAACACATTCATTACCCGCATGGGTAGGTTGTTATCCCGACACAAAACCAAGGCCGTGGTGTCCATTACGTTCAAGCGCTGGTCGATGGCTTCGTCATAGGTCAAGCGGGGATAAAATACGGCGTCAGCCACCTTATTCGGGTCGGCTGAATAAACGCCTTTGACTTTGGTCGCCTTAATCATCAACTCGGCGTCAATCTCAATAGCACGCAAACTGGCGGCGGTATCGGTGGTAAAAAACGGATTACCAGTACCGGCAGCGAAAATAGCCACTCTACCTTTTTCCAAATGCCTGACGGCCCGGCGACGGATATAATCTTCGCACACCTGATTGATTTTCAAGGCAGTCATGACCCGAACCGGCTGCCCGAGATACTCCAGCGCGTCCTGCATGGCCAAGGCATTAATCACCGTTGCCAACATACCCATTTGGTCGCCGGTGACTCGATTTAGGCCTTCCGAGGCTTTCTCGCCGCCGCGCAAAATATTGCCGCCACCGATCACCAAGCCAACCTGGATACCTGTATCGCACAAGTCTTTCACTTCTTGAGCCAAGCGTTGCACTATATCCGGATCGATACTGCCACCGCGTTCGCTCGCCAGTGCTTCGCCGCTCAATTTAAGTAAAATTCTCTGACAAATCAATTGACTCATAATCAAATATCCACCGTAAACATGGGTTAAAAGCAACGAACTGATATAAATAAACCCGGCGAACCGGGTTTATTCCGAGGCGTTTAGCCTCTAACTTGTGCCATTACTTCGGCGGCAAAATCTTCTTCTTTTTTCTCAATGCCTTCGCCCACTTCGAAACGAGCAAAACGCACTACAGAGTTGCCTTTAGAGGTCAGCAATTTACCCACGGTAACGCTGTCGTCTTTGATAAAAGGCTGACCCAACAAAGTCACTTCCGCCAGGAATTTATTGATACGACCGCCAATCATTTTTTCAACGATCTCGGCTGGCTTGCCACTTTCCAGTGCTTGCGCGGCAAAAATTTCTTTTTCCTTGGCAATTACATCGGCTGATACTTGATCATCCGAAACGTACTCAGGTTTAGCAGCGGCCACATGCATCGCCACGTCTTTACCCAAAGCGGGATCGTTTTTGGTCAATTCAACGATAACGCCAATTTTACTGCCGTGCAGGTAAGCTGCCTGACCACCATCAGTGGTGGTGAATTTAACGAAACGGCGCACAGTAATGTTTTCACCGATTTTAGCAATCAACGCACGACGGGTATCGTCTACGCTGACGCCGGTGTTCAGTACCATTGCTTGCAATTCTTCGTCGCTGTTGACATTGCTGGTCAACAAACTATTGACGACATCGTTGGCAAAACCGATAAAATCATCGCCTTTGGCGACGAAATCGGTTTCGCAGTTAACGTCTACCATAACAACGGTTTTAGCATCGTCGGAAACTTTAACGCCGATTATGCCTTCCGCCGCGATACGGCCGGATTTTTTATCGGCTTTTGCCAGACCGGCTTTACGCATGTTTTCAATGGCCAGTTCCATATCGCCATTGGCCTCAACCAGGGCTTTCTTGCACTCCATCATGCCTGAGCCGGTACGCTCACGCAATTCCTTGACCATCGCCGCACTAATACTCATCATTTTTTCCTCAAATTTTATTAACTAAAAAAACGCCTCACAAAGGAGGCGTTTAAAAGACAGTCTGTTCTGAATACCAGATTCAGCGGCGCTCAACCGCTTTGGCCGAGCGCGTTTAAAACTTACGCTTCCGTTACGACTTCTTCTACAAAATCGTCGGCTTTGGCTGAAGCATCCATACGCAAGGCTTTCGCTTCCAGCACGGAGGCTGAAGCACTTTGGCAATACAAAGTCACTGCGCGGATAGAATCGTCATTACCTGGGATAACGTAATCAATTTTTTCGGGTGAGTTATTGGAGTCAACTACGCCGACCACTGGAATGCCCAATTTTTTGGCTTCCATAATGGCATTTTTTTCATAACCCACATCCAAAACGAAGATGGCGTCGGGAGTACCGCGCATGTCTTTGATACCGCCCAAGCTACGCTCAAGCTTTTCCAGCTCGCGCTCCATGCCCAAAGCTTCTTTTTTGCTGAAACGTTGGTACAAGGTGCCATCGGCTTTCATCGCTTCCAGTTCTTTCAAACGGTTGATGGATTTTTTGATGGTTTTAAAGTTGGTCAACATGCCGCCCAACCAACGATGATTGACGTAAGGCATGCCACAACGTTTTGCTTCTTCGGCCACTACCTTACGCGCCGCTTTTTTGGTACCGACGAACAAGATGGTACCTTTGTTGGCGGTCATTTGGCCTAGATAGTTCATGGCATCGTTAAATAATGGAAGCGTTTGTTCCAAGTCGATGATATGAATTTTGTTACGCGCTCCAAACAAGTATGAAGCCATTTTCGGGTTCCAGTAACGGGTTTGATGTCCAAAGTGAACACCCGCTTCCAGCATTTGACGCATTGACACTGCTGCCATTTACTTCTCCTAAAATTGCCGAATAATTCGGCGTTGGGTTACGCCTCCACTCGCCCCGATCAGTGACCGAAAATCTGCAATAGACTTTCAGCACCCCACCGACCGTGTCGACAAGTGTGAGTATTGGTTACATAGTGAACTTGCCTTTATACCATGATTAGAATTTCACAACAACTTCAAGTCTGATAGACTCCTGTCGGCGCTTGCCTGCGAGAGCATCTTGTTTGGATAGCAAAACCGGGCCCGCACTCGCTTTTATCCCAATAATTAGCCACCTGCCGATGACCATTACCATAAAAACCGCTGAAGAAATCGACAAGATGCGCGTTGCCGGAAAACTGGCCGCCGAAGTACTTGAAATGATCGCCCCCTACGTCGTTGCCGGCATATCAACCGATGAGCTTGACCAAATCTGCCACAACTACATCGTCGATGCGCAACAGGCTATTCCCGCGCCTTTAAATTATCGCGGCTTCCCTAAATCGATTTGCACATCGATCAATCAACAGATTTGCCATGGCATTCCCAGCGAGAAAAAACTGAAGAACGGCGACATCGTCAACATCGATATAACGGTGATTAAAGACGGTTACCACGGCGACACCAGCAAAATGTTTTGCATCGGCGAGGTCAGCCCACACGCCAAACGCTTGGTAGACATCACCCACGAATGCCTGTTTTTGGGGATAGCAGAAGTCAAACCCGGCGCCCGTCTTGGCGATGTAGGTCACGCCATTCAAAAGCACGCTGAGAATAATCGCTACTCCATCGTCCGAGAGTTCTGTGGCCACGGCATAGGCAAAAAATTCCACGAAGATCCACACGTGATGCATTTCGGCAAACGCGGTGAAGGCGAGATAATCGAGCCAGGCATGATTTTTACGATAGAACCCATGCTCAATCAAGGCAAACGCCATATGAAGATCCTCGCCGACGGCTGGACCGCAGTGACCAAGGATCGCAGTTTGTCAGCACAATGGGAACACACGATTTTGGTGACCGACACCGGCTACGAGATTTTGACGCTGAGACAGGAAGAACTGTGAGCCAAGCGCTGTTCACCGAAAACGATTTTCTCGACTGTTTCGCGGGCAACAATCCGGTCGCCAAATTCAAAAATGCGATTAACGAGGAAAATGCGCAGTTAAAAATGCGCTTTAACCCGGACCAGGCGACAGTCGGCCTGCTGACCGAGAAAGCTCGCTTCATCGACAACCTATTGACCGCCTGCTGGCTGCATTTCCTCGACGCAGCTGCCAGCCGTCACAGCCTGATCGCGACCGGCGGGTACGGCAGAAGCGAATTGTTTCCTTACTCGGATATCGATATCTTGGTGTTGCTCGACACCGCCAACCCAATAGACTATCAACAGCCAGTATCCGGTTTTTGCAATTTCTTATGGGATATTGGCTTAAAACCAGGACTCAGCACGCGCACCGTAGCAGAGTGCCTGACTGTTGCCGAGGATGACCAAACCGTATTTACCAACCTGCTGGAAATGCGCCTGATTACCGGCAACGCCGGACTATTTAGCGATTTAAAACAACAGATAAATTCCGAAACGCTCTGGCCATCTGACCAATTTTTTCCAGCCAAAATGGCTGAACAGCAAAAGCGGTACAGCAAGTTCCACGACACCGCTTACAACCTGGAGCCCAACATCAAGGAAGGCCCCGGCGGACTTCGCGACTTGCAGGTAATCAGCTGGGTATTCAAACGCCATTACAACGCATCCTCTCTCCGCGAGTTGATCAAGTACGGTTTTTTACCGAAATCGGAATACGACAATCTAATTACCGCTCGCGACATCCTGTGGCGCCTGCGCTTTGCACTACATAATCTGACCAGCCGCTGCGAAGACCGATTGGTGTTCGATTACCAACGCGAGCTAGCTAGTCAATTCGGTTACGTCGACAAGAACGAACAACCCGACGTCGAGCAATTCATGCAGTTTTACTTCAAGACTGTCGTAGACATTGAGCGTCTGAATGAAATGCTGTTGCAACTGCTGAACGAGAGACTAATCAGCAATAAGGAAAGCCTAACTCCAATCCCTATCACCGCCAACTTTTCATCGATTGACGGCTATGTGGAAGTCAGCCACAAAGACGTATTTCAAAAACAACCACTGGCTTTGCTGGAAATTTTTTTAATCTTGCAACAATCGCCCTCTTTGAAGGGAATTCGCGCCAGCACCATCCGCTTGATTCGCAAAAACCTACACCTAATCAATGCCGAATTCCGCACCAACAAACAGGCCAACCGCCTGTTTATGGATATTCTCAGACAGCCGCGCGGCATTACCAGCCAACTCAAGCGGATGAACCGATACGGCGTGCTTGCCGCCTATTTGCCCGATTTCGCCAATATCGTGGCGCGCATGCAATACGACCTGTTCCACATCTATACCGTGGACGAACACACTCTGTTCGTTATCCGCAATTTGCGGCGCTTCTCGTTGGCCAAACACAACAAGGAATTGCCGTTTTGCAATAATATTTTTTTACTGATTTCAAAGCCTGACATTTTGTACATCGCCGCCATGTTTCACGACATAGCCAAAGGCAGAGGCGGGGATCATTCGACGCTCGGCGAAACCATTGCCAACAATTTTTGCCAGCAGCACGATTTATCTAGCCACGATACCAAGTTGATCACTTGGCTGGTTCGTCAGCACTTGTTGATGTCGATGACCGCACAACGCAAGGATATTAGCGATCCGGACGTCATCCACACCTTTGCCCAGGAAGTCGGCAGTATAGAGCGGCTAAATTATTTATATTTACTGACAGTAGCGGACATTCGCGCCACCAACCCCAGCTTGTGGAATGCCTGGAAAGATGTATTGCTGAAAGATTTGTATATTTCCACCCACCAGGCCTTGCACCGCGGCCTGCAAAATCCGGTGGCCCGCTCGGAACGGGTACAGGAAAACAAAAAAGAAGCCGGCGACGAGCTTTTGAAACTCGGCATATCCAAAACCAATATCACGCAGTCCTGGCGGCATCTCAGCGACGACTATTTTCTACGTTATTCGGCGGACGAAATCGCCTGGCACACCATTGCCATTGCAGCCTGCCAAGAAAGCGAACTACCGTTGGTATTACTACGCCCGCAAACCCAACGCGGCAGCGCGGAGATTTTCGTTTACACCCGCAACGAAGCGCAGATTTTTTCGATTTCCACCGCCACCCTGGACCATCTGGGCCTGACGATTCTGGATGCCAGAATCATCACGACTGCCGATCAATACGTACTGAACAGTTTTCAGGTGCTGGAACAATCCGGCGAAGCGATTAACGACTTGTATCGTGAAGTACATATCTGCACCTCGCTACGCCACAGCCTGATCGCCAAAAAAGTGAAAGCCTCAAAGAATATCCACAAGCAATCGCGTCAGGCTCGACACTTTCCGATCGAAACCAGCATCACCTTTCTGGAAGATCTGTCGCACAAACACACCGTCATCGAATTAGTGACGACGGACCGCGCCGGCCTGCTATCAACCATAGGTAAGGCGTTTACTGAGCTGGATATTCAGCTGCACGACGCAAAAATCACCACGATAGGCAGTCGCGCGGAAGACATGTTCTACATCAGCGACCAGCAATCAATGCCGATCACCGACGAAGACCAGAAAGCCCAAATACGCACCACCATGTTGCGATATTTGAGCCTGAAAAGCTAAAATTTTACCTGGACAACAAACGCTCGCCGCGCGCCAATTTCGGCAGGCGCCCCTCCAGCCCCATCGCAGCCTTCATTGCTTTATTGCGCGCAGGTGTGATGCGCTGCGCCAAACCCAGGCCAAGATTTCTTAACAGTTTGATCGGCAAAATATCGTTGCTAAACGATTTATAAAACACATCCATCAGGGTCATCATTTTCAGATTTTCGTTGCGGCGCATCGCTTCGTAACGCTGTAACACCGCCAGCTCAGCAATGTCTTTACCGCGTTTACGAGCATCCACCAGAATCTCCGCCAGCGCCGCAGCGTCCAGTAAGCCGATATTCACGCCCTGCCCGGCCAAGGGGTTAATCATGTGCGCCGCATCACCCGCCAAAGCCACACCTTGTTTCACATAGCGTTGCGCATGCTGCCGCTTCAGCGGGAAACTCGCCACGCCTAACACCTGCTTGACCTCGCCCAGACAATCAGGGAAAGCCGCTACCAGCTCATCCCGCAATTGCTCGTATGACAAGGCTTGTAAACGCCGAACTTCATCGGGGATTGATACCAAACTATGGAGCCATAATGACCTGTCAACGGCAAAAAGGCTTGCGGACCGCTGGACACAAAGCGCTGCCAAGTGATGTCTTGCTGCGGATAGGCGGTCTCTATGTAAATGACCAAAGCGTGCTGATTGTAATCCCAACTAGTCACACCCAAACCTACCGCCTGCCTGACTCGCGACTGCCCGCCGTCCGCCGCCACCAGCAACTTTGCCTGGAGTACACGACCGTCCGCTAATATCAACTCCGATTCGTGACCGTCGTAATTGATCTTGCTGATGGCTTGCGGCATCAGCAATTCGATATTGTCGAAATGGGGCAACCTATCCAGTAACGCCAGCTGGGTGATGCGATTTTCGACAATATAGCCCAGCTCGGGATAGCGAATGTCATCGCTATTAAAAGTTGTATCGCCGGCCGTTTCCCAAACCCGCATGCGCTTGAACGGGCAATAACGCCGTGATGTCACGCCCTCCCAAGCGCCAACGGCTTCCAGAATATTTTTCGAGGCGATACTGAGTGCCGAAACCCTTAAATCATGTGGCTGATCGCTGGCAAAAGCTTCCGGAACCTGCGCTTCTACCACAGCTACTTTTAACTCGCTACCACCCAGACAACAAGCCACGGCGGCACCCACCATCCCCCCGCCGACGATCACCACATCAAATTGTTCTTTCATATTTCTTCACAAAGTTTTAAAACTAAAGACCAGACGAGAGAACGACGCCGCCATTGGCTTTACGGAATGACAGAGGCCGCGCCACATGGTAGAATTACAAAGTTTCGCCAACTGAAATTCCGAAGTTAATCAGGGGTTCTCGCCGCATGGGACGACTCTAACACGCAGCAGGCAGAAAAACCATAAACGGCACTACCGGTAAGGAAAATACCGGCTAGCGCATTTATTCAGTATGAGAGGATCTGGATAGCAATGATTAAAAACGCCCAGAAAATTAACGCAATACACATGCTTTACGACGCTGATCTTTCCCAGGACAGCTGCGGTGTTGGATTTATCACCCGCAAAGACAGCAAACAGACTCACGAGCTCCTAGTCAAGTCACACGAAGCCTTGTGTACTATTCCGCATCGCGGCGGCATGAGCGCGGAAGGCATAGGCGACGGCGCCGGCGTTAATATCGATTTGTCTCT
This sequence comes from Methylomonas fluvii, assembly GCF_014850975.1. Lineage (GTDB taxonomy): Bacteria > Pseudomonadota > Gammaproteobacteria > Methylococcales > Methylomonadaceae > Methylomonas > Methylomonas fluvii. The sequence continues at coordinate 889,448 of NZ_JACXST010000003.1, forward strand.
GAAGTTTTTCCGTAAGGCCACAGGGAATGCGGACCTGGAACTGGGGCAATTTGGCGTAGCCAACTTTTTCTTTCCGGAAGATCACGCGCATTACGATTCTGAAGCGCAAAAACTGGTCGAAGAACAATTTCTGGAATTCGATCTGCCGATTATCAAATGGCGGGAAGTGCCGGTTGACAGCTCTGTATTGAATGCGGCAGCGTTGCGCGCGCAATTACCGATCAAACAGGTAATTTTCGGCCGCCCCAAAGCCCTGACAGATGCCAGCCATGAGGCTTTTGAAAGACATATTCAATCCGCGCTGTTAACGATAGAAGCCAATGGGTTTACCCGTTCAGAACTAAAAGGCTTTTATCCGCTGTCTATGAGTTCCCGCACTCAAGTCTATAAAGGCCGCCTGAACTCATTCGAAGTAATTCCCTACTTTGTTGATTTGTACGACGCCGACCACGAAATCAGCACGCTGTTCTTCCACACGCGTTTTTCCACCAACACCGCACCGGCGACGATGATGGCCCAGCCGTTCCGTTACATGGCGCACAACGGCGAGTTAAACACCGACAAGAAAAACCGCCTTAGCGAAAACGCTATTGCCCGGCAAAACAACAAACATGTGGTGTTTCCCTGCGGTCAATCGGATTCCGGCCGACTGGATCAAACCCTAACCCGCCGTATCAACGAAGACCAGCTGGATATCGTTACCGCCATTTTGGCGATGATGCCGCCAGCCTGGGAAAACGATACTACCCTGTCGGAAGACGTACGCGCGATGCTGGAATATTTCAGCCTGTACGAAGAAAAAAACGACGGCCCGGCCGCGTTGATCTTCAATGACGGCATTCGCGTCGGCGCCCGTTTGGATCGTCTGGGCCTACGGCCATTGCGTTCGGTGGAAACCGAAGATTACCTGGCAGTCATGTCCGAAGCCGGGCAAATCGATTTTCCACCCGAAAAAGTGCTACGGCGCGGCCGCATCGAGGCAGGTGGCATGCTGTACTTCGATCACAACACTGGCGAGTCTTACAACAGCCATCAAGTCATGGAACGCTTGGCCAAGGAACGGGACTATAAAACACTGCTGAAACAAAGCTGCATTCATCTTAGTGAGTTACCCAAAGTGGAACTGGCGGAACTTAACAACGCGCATGAACTGAATATCGATCAGCGTCATACTGCTTATTCGCTGAACCAGGAGAGCTTTAAATTTTTGTTGGACCCTATCCTACAAACCGGTTTGGAAAAAGTGTCCGCGATGGGTTACGGCCTGACGCCGAATGCTTTGAGCGCCGCAGAAGGCGGGATGTCGCGTTATTTCAGCCAGCGCTTCGCTCAGGTCACCAATCCGCCTCTGGATTCGCTACGCGAAAGCGACGGCATGACCTTGCGTGTGGCCTTGGGTGCCAAGCCGACGTTTGCACCGCAACACAGCAAACAGCTGATCATTGAATCACCGATCCTGCAACGTACTCAATTGGAACAGATTCGCCGGCAAAGTCAGGTAAAAACTGCGACCGTAGCGGCGCTATACACTCCAAACTTTGAAAATGGCGCGCAAAACGAACTGGCTTTGGAACAAGCCTTGCAATCGGTGTGCGCACAAGTCGAACAGGCCGCGCGCAGTAACACCGGCATTATCATTTTAAGCGATGCCAACATCAGCAAAGCCCAGGCGGCTCTCCCGGCGTTGCTGACCATTGCCGCGGCCAATCAGCATCTGGTCAAACATGGTCTGCGCTTTAACAGCTCTTTGATCATGGAAACTGGTCAGGCTGCCAGCCCGCACGACGTTGCCACCATTCTGGGCTTCGGCGCTTCCGCTATCTGCCCGCTCAGCGTACATAACCGGGTAATCACCGAATACGCCGATCCGGCAGCGCAGCAAAAAGCGTTGTACAGCTTTCAAAAAGGCGTCGAAAAATCGCTGATGAAAACCATGGGCAAATTCGGCCTGTGTACTGCGGAAAGCTATATCGGCGGCGAGTTTTTCGAATCCAACTATCTGGATACCGACGAACCAAAGCTAAAACCCTATTTCCCCAACATCAATGCTTCGGTGGGCGGCGTGCGTTACAGTGACATCGCCGCCAGCGCGACGGAATGGCACCATAAGGCGCTATCCGTAACCAGCGAAAGCGACATTCCATTTCTTGGCTTATTTAAAGAGCGGAATGAAGGTGCCGGCCACACGTTTGGCAATACGGCGGTGCGTGAATACATCAACATGACCGATGAAGCGATCATGTACATAGCGCCACAACAAGCGCCGGAAGCCAACGATAAGGCGTATTTGGATTTCGGCTACGAAAAGCGCACACCCGAGCAAATCGACGCTTTTGGCATTACGCCGGCTTATCGCAGCTTTACCCACAATCTGGCTCAGGAACGCGCCAACCGTCCGGCTGCTTTGCGCGACGTCATGGAGTTTCCAGCCGATGTCAGCGGCGCTAACAGCAAAGCCGATTTTGATCGCCTGCTGGGCAGCCAAGATTTGCACGGTAACAACAACTACCTGATCCGCGGCCTACACGTCGAGAAAAGCAACGGTGTGGTGTTCAGCATTCGGTTTACCGAAAACTCAAGCAAAGCGCGTCTGGAACAACTTGCCGAACATCTGAAAACTCGTTTTGCCGGCAACGATTTCGGTTTAACCCTGGAAATCGACAGTATCAGTCTGCGGGCAAACGATAGCGACAGTCTGATTTACCACTATTTAAGCGACGTGCGCCCTGCCCGCTCGCGGATAGCGTTGGATCACGTACAACCAGCCCATCAAATCACCCCGACTTTCGCGTCCGGCGCGATGAGCCACGGCGCGCTGCTGGCCGAAGCCCACGAAGCCGTGGCGCAAGGCACCAACATAGCCGGCGGCATGAGTAACTCCGGCGAAGGCGGCGAGCATTCCAGCCGCTTCGGTACAATTCGCTCCAGCAAAATCAAACAATTCGCGTCCGGCCGCTTCGGCGTTTGGGCTGGCTATTTGGCCGATCCGAATCTGGAAGAAATCGAAATCAAAATCGGCCAAGGCGCCAAGCCCGGCGAAGGCGGCCAATTGCCTGCGCCCAAAGTATCGGTGGAAATCGCTGCATTACGTGGCGGCACACCCAAAGTAGAACTGGTCAGCCCGCCGCCGCATCACGACACTTATTCCATCGAAGACCTGGGCCAATTGATCCACGATGCCAAAGCCGCCCGAGTTCGTGTGGTGGTCAAGCTGGTATCTTCGGAAGGGATTGGCACGATCGCGGTAGGCGTCGCCAAAGCCGGCGCCGATGTGATTAACGTGGCTGGTAACACCGGCGGCACGGGCGCGGCGGCGGTGACCAGTTTGAAAAACACCGGCCGTTCGCCGGAAATCGGCATAGCCGAAGTGCATCAAGCGCTGGCGGCTAACGGTTTGCGCGATAAAGTGATATTACGTTGCAGCGCGGCCCACCAGAACGGTGCCGACGTTGTCAAATCCGCTATTTTAGGCGGCGATTCCTTCGAGTTCGGCACCACCGCCCTGATGATGCTGCGCTGCGTGATGGCAAAAAACTGCAACATCCGCTGCCCGGCCGGTTTGACCACCGCCCACGAGGAATTCAAAGGCGACCCGCGCGTGTTGGCGCAGTTCTTTATGAACCTGGCCCACGAAGTGCGCGAAATCCTGGCTGATTTAGGCTACACCAGTTTGCAGGAAATTCGCGGTAAAACCGAGTTGCTGCATCTGATCGACCATCCGAGCATGGTCGGCCAAATCCACTTGCAAAAACTGCTGGCGGAAGTACCGGTTGTTAAAATCAAGAAACCGATTTATCTGGAAAAAGATTTCGCCATCGACGATTTGATCTTTGCCCGCGTTAAATCGACCTTGTTCGAAAAAGCTCAAAAACAGGTGATCGTCGAAGGCGACGAGTTCAAACTGAACAACCGTAACAAAACCGTTGGCGGTCAAACTGCCGTCGATCTGGAACGCTTGTTGGCTTATGAACTCAGCCCGGAGCAAGTCGCTAAATCAAATATCATCTATACCAACCAACACGGTCGCCGCTATTTAGCCGACGATACGATTATCGTCCGCACCCATGGTTCGGCGGGTCAAAGTTATGCCGCGTTCAACAACGACGGCATGCGCATGGAACATACCGGCACCTGCAACGACGGCGTCGGCAAAACCGCTTGCGGCGGCACCATCGTTATCAAATCCCCCGGCGGCGGCTCAAAACTGCCTGGCGAGAACGTGTTGATCGGTAACTTCGCTCTGTTCGGCGCGTCCGGCGGCAAAACCTTTATCAACGGCGAAGCCGGCGACCGGTTTGCCGTGCGTAACTCGGGAGCTATGGCCGTTGTCGAAGGCGTCGGCGATTTTGCCTGCGAATACATGATTAACGGCGCGGTATTGAATCTGGGTGGTTTCGGTAAAGGCTTCTGCACCGGCATGTCGGGCGGCAACGCTTATCAGTACGACCCGGACAATCGCTTACACGATTTGTATGACGATACTTCGGTATCGATACACAGTTTGACCGATGCCAACGACGTAGCAAGCAGCCATGAGCAATTCATTTTGTACATGCTGGAGCAACACGTTGAACATACCGACTCGGAAAAAGCCAAGGCCATCCTGGCTAATTGGGCCAACGAGCGTCAGCACTTCAAATTTGCCTTGCCCCTCTGGTTAAACCGCACGCAAACGGCGGAATACCTGAGCAAAGCGCTGGATCGCAAGGCGATGATCGAAGAATTGTCAGTGGCATTTGCCCAAAAACAAATCGAGCAGATCAAACAGGCTTACAAACGCAACATCCCGTTGTTCGATGGTGCCATTCCCGGTTACGGCGAAACCGACACCGATCTGACCTTGAAGCTGATCAACAGCTATGCGGTGATCGATAAAGCCCAGCAAATTGCCCGCGATCAGTTAACTAAAGCCGGCCAAGCTGCCACCGAAGCTTTAGTCGATAAGCATGCCTACAAACTCGTGATGGAACGTCCGCGCAAGCTGCAAGACGCGCTGATTAAAAATATCCGCGAAGCTTACAGCCAGTACGATGATGGTCAGTTAGCCGCTTTGATGGCGGAAAAACGCCTGAACGACTACAAAACCACGCTTATGCTCCGCGACGTGCAAAGCATTTACTCGATAGGCTCGACGGCCTGGATTATCGAACAAGATAGATTCAACCGCTTAGTTTTGGCCGGCCTGCCGTCTATCGATAAAAATCTGGCGAGCTTGGAGAGCCTGTCTATTGTGAAAGACATGCTGGAAAGCGCGCCCGCCTAAAGCCCGTGGAGGGTGCCTACCACGTACCCTCCAATCCGCAATCGGCAAAAACCAAATACAGTGACTGGACAGCCTGACACCTGTCCACAGATGGTAATGAAATGAAAGCACCTTTAATCCCGCAAAACGCCCCTTTTAGTGATACTCAACGCGCCTGGCTTGGCGGTTTTTTCGCCGGCATGCATAGTCATATGTTGCAAAGCGCCGGTAGTGTCAATCAAGCGAACGCCCGCACCTTGCACATTCTTTATGGTACTCAGACCGGCAACTCAGAGTCGCTGGCTAACGACGCCGCCAATGCAGCCAAGAAGCATGGCTTGCAACCGGTCGTCAAAAGCATGGATGAAGTCGAAATCGGCCAATTGCCGCAAATGCAATACTTGCTGATCATTACCAGCACATACGGCGAAGGCGCTATGCCGGACAATGCCGAAATGCTCTGGGAAGCGGTCAATAGTGATGCGGCACCGCGCCTGGACAATGTCAATTATTCGGTATTGGCCCTGGGCGATACCAGCTACGACCTGTTCTGCCAAGCCGGTATAGACTGGGACAGTAAACTGGCGGCTCTGGGCGCCAAACGCTTATTCGACCGCGTCGATTGCGACGTGGATTTCGAAGCGCCGGCGGAAAAGTGGCTCAGCGAAGTGATTCCTTTGATGGCCGAAGGTGCCAGCACGGTTGCGGTAGTCGATACCGAAACCCAGGTTGCTAAATCGGTTTACAACCGCAAAAACCCATTCCCAGCCAAAATGCGCGTCAACCGCATTGTCACGGCTTTGGATTCGTCAAAAGAAACCCGACATTACGAAATTTCTATCGATGGCTCCGGCCTCAGTTACGAAGCCGGCGACGCACTGTGCGTGATCCCAACAAACTGCCCGGACTTGGTGGCGCAAATTGTAAAAGCCATCGGCTGCACCGGCGCGGAGGATGAACCGGTCAATGGCGAGTTAATGAAGCTGTCGGATGCCTTGCGCACACATTTCGAAATCAAATTACCCAGCAAAGAACTGGTTGAGGAAATCGCCAGCCGTTCCGGCGATCAAGAGTTAAATGCCTTATTGCTGTCCGGTGACAAGGAAAAACTGTCCGATTACCTTTGGGGCCGCGACATACTTGATCTGTTGTTGCAATTCCCCGGCGTGGAATTTTCCGCTGCCGAATTTTTGCGTTTATTAAAACCTTTGCAACATCGCGCTTACTCCATCTCCTCAAGCGGCAAGAAACATCCGGACAGCGTCCATTTGACCGTCGCCAGCGTGCGCTACGACGCGCATGGCCGCCAACACAAAGGCGTGTGCTCCACCTATCTGGCGGATTTGGTTAATGAAGAAACCGACGTACGGATATTCTTTACGCCCAATAACAACTTCCGGGTGCCGGCCGATGATAACCTGCCCATGATTATGGTTGGACCCGGCACCGGTATCGCCCCGTTCCGCGCTTTTCTGCAAGAACGCGAGTTCCGTAAAGCGCCCGGCAAAAACTGGCTGTTTTTCGGCGACCGCAACGCCTCAACCGATTTCATCTACCGCGAGGAAATCGAAGCGATGCGATCCAGCGGCCTACTGACCAAACTGGATTTAGCGTTCTCGCGCGACCAGGCGGAAAAAATCTACGTGCAGGATCGCATGAAAGAACATGGTGCGGAACTCTATGCCTGGCTGGAACAAGGCGGCTACTTCTTCGTGTGTGGCGACGCTTACCGGATGGCCAAAGACGTCGATCAAGCCCTGCACGATGTGATCCGCGAGCACGGCAAGAAAACCCTGATTGAGGCGGTTGATTACGTCAACCAACTGAAAAAAGATAAACGCTACGTCAGAGACGTTTATTGATCCGACAGTGATGTTCACGGGTGCGTCTCGACGTACCCGTAAGACCTCTTCCATCGCAACCATCTGAAATACCATGCCTTTCACGCCTTTTCACATGGGACCCGGCACGGCAATCAAAGCAGTTTTCGGCAGATATTTCAGCCTGACGGTGTTCGGATTCGCACAGGTAATAATGGACATAGAACCATTGGTGCGCATGGTTCGTGGCGATAATATTTTACACGGCGTAACTCACACCTATCTTGGCGCGGTTATCACCTTTCCCTATATAAAGATTAAATAAAGATTATAAATAGATTAGCACCCTCAAATTTCAGCACAGGAGAATCGCTGCAGATCATGAGTGGCATGGCCTGCGGCGATTTATCGATTTGCTCGAAGCGTCGGCCTAATGCCGTGCTTTTTGTCGGTCTAATGCCGTGCTTTTTTAGTGCTGCTGGTCGTCGAGAAAACGCAATTGACTGGGCGTCGGTAGGCGTTTGATCTTCACGATATCGTCAGCGAATTCAAAGCTCGCCAAAGTACCGATGCTCACCAAGGCCTCCAACGCTTTACCCAGCCGATACTTGAAGTCGCGCAGGGTTTTCGCACCACTGCCGCTCAACCGGTGAATAGTGGTAATCTTCATCGGGAACGGAGCGGCATTGGACGACAGGAAACCGTGTAACCACAACGCCAAGGGTTGTTTGCGCAATTTTTGCCGCTACTCGAATTCGATGTAGGTGTAGCCCTCCTCGAACAGGCGCAGCATGGATTCGGTCAATTCCACCACGTAGCGCTGCGTCCGTTCATCACGGTAATAGCGCAAGAAGCCTTTTTCACCGAAGGCATCCCGGCCGTGAAAGGTAATTTCGACAAAGGCACCGCCCAATCGCGCCATCGATTCTTTCAGCCATTCGTGTTGGCTTTTGCCGCTACCGCGCCCCAAGGCCGTCAACAGGGAATGTGCGCTGAAAGTCACGCTAAATCCCGGTAATTGCTGCCGGGACAAGTGCACGATCTGCATCCAGACATCGAGATCCGATTGATTGAGTTGTATGCCGAGGTAGCGCACCTCAATCCCGTCGACCGCTGCCAGCAGGGTGCGTTTTTTGTAGGCAATGCGTTCCTTACCTTGGATACAAGCGAACAATGCGCTCCGCAAGCAGGCATTCGGCGTACCGCGGATTGCCGTCGGCCAGTTGGGCAAAGACGACAAGCGTTCTACGACCCGCAATTTGGCTTTTTTCCGCTCCGTTAGCGACTGGAAACGTTCGGTGAGATTGTCGAGCGAATGGTTTGTGCTATTTCTGTCCATGACGACCGCCTCACTTCTTCAGGCTGCCAAGATTGCAGCCATGGCTCAGCACGCTGTGCGGGATAGTCATGGTTCTGACTAACGCCTGCTCCTCTGGCGTCATATCGAGTTGGTGATGGCAATACTTTCGCCAGGCGCGTTCGATGTCCTGTGCATCGTCATCCGGGCTATCTGGAATGTGCCGCGTGCTGACATTGAGAACGCGATCCGCTACGTCTTCATTCGCAATGTAAACACCAAGCGGCTGATCGACTTGCCTGACGACGTGTTCCATTGCTGCGGCTCGCAGCACTGAACCGCCCAATCCACCTGTCTGCCACGCATTATCCAGGCGCCAGGGTTGTTCGGATTGAATCGGCACCATCGATTCGATGACGGTCTCACTTATGGCAGCATCGGGCCGATTTAGCGAAGTACAGGCCGCGCCACATATTGCGGACACAAGGCAGTGGATTGCGACAGATTTGGATTTCATGGGAGCTCCAGGGCTAATTTTTAGGAGCTCGTTACACTAAACACTCTTTTGCGAGGCCTACTTGCAGCTGACGTCGAATTCGTCGTCAGCTGCAAGCGACGATTGAAAAATTCCCGGCAAGATGCAGCGTTATAGAAAATACGCCCTCGACGCTCATTACCCGCATCCGCCAACGTTTATTTGGCGTCGAGTCCGCGCCTGTCGCTCAGGTGGCGACAACGATTGATGAGGATGCGCCGCGTTACCCGCCGTTCATGAAGGGTCTGCCGGCTGCGCCAGTAGAACGTATTCTATCCAGTCAAACGGAGTTGATTGCCGCCATCGAACAGGCACTGGCCATGCCGGATAGTTTGTATCAAACCATAGCCGCGCCGGTCATACGCCGCTATGCCGCCTACAGCCATTTGTTGCCGGCTTCCGAATCGCATCATCATCGCGGCGCTGGTGGTTTGTTTCGGCATGGTCTGGAAGTCGCTCATTGATCGACCTTGGCATCTCAAGGCAGTTTGTTTGCCACGTCAGCATCACCCAAGGAACGAAAAGCACAAGAATTACGTTGGCGTCTGGCGGTTTGTTTTGCCGGGCTGTTACATGACATCGGCAAACCGGTCGCCGACATGGCAGTGGTCGATGCACAGGGGCAACATACCTGGAACCCTTGCGATGAAAACATCACCGACTGGGCTGTGCGAAATGAGATCGACCGATACTTTCTACGTTGGCGGGATAACCGCCATAAACGCCATGAACAGTTTTCGGCCTTGGTGATCGAGCGCGTCCTGACCCGCGACGCCCGCACATTCATTCTGGAGTCCGGCCCCGACATCATGCAGGCCATGCTGGAAACCATTAACGGTTTGGACCGCGGTTCCAAAGTCTACGCACTGGTAATCACCGCCGACTGCAAAAGTGTGGAACGCGATTTAAAAGCGCACTACCAAAACATCGACTCGGCCTTGGGCATGCCGGTGGAAAGGTACTTGTTCGACGCCATGCGCCGCCTAGTCAAGTCCGGACAGTGGACCGTCAACGAAAAAGGCGCTCGGCTATGGCGTTTTGAGGATGGCCTTCATATCGTCTGGCGGGCCGGTGCGCAAGACATCGTCACCTTGCTGGCCAAGGACAAAGTGCCCGGCATTCCGCGCGACGAAGATACCTTGGCGGACATTCTGATCGAACGCGGCTTGGCAAGCCCTAAGTCCTGGCCGGATGGCCGGCAATACCGTTATTGGCAAATGCAGCCCGAAGGTTTGGACAATCCGCTGTATCTGCTGCGTCTGAAATCCGCGGAACTCATTTTCAGCGGCGAACCGCCGCTCGTGGTTGCAGCGCGCGAAATCAACGAACCAGATCCCGCAGAAAAATCCGAAACCGTTACCAGTCAGGCACCGAAAACTAGCAAACAGGCAAAAGGCAAAAACGCCGCAGTTCTGAAGCAATCCCAACGCACAGATAATCCGTCGTCAGTTTTGCCAGAAGCAACCTCACCAGAACCCGGGCTTGACCCAAGCGCCCTACCCGACTCGCTGCTTACCGAATCGGCGCCAGCCATTTCGAATTCGCAAGCCGCGAAGGACACGACGACCTTGCCATCCGTTCCCGATCAAGGACTGTCGCAAGCCAAATCAACCGATGGCGCCCCTTCGTTGTGTCAGACAGAGCAATCGAAAATAGAAACGCCGGCCAAACCGACCAACACAAAAAAAACTGCTTTAGCCGCACAACCCGATCTCTCCACGACAGACACGAAATGCATTTCTAATCCGGTCGACAGCGCCAAGTGCTGGTTGGAAAGCCATGGCGATGCCGGTCAATGGCTGATGGACATCGCCAGCATGCTCAATCAAGGCCAATGGCAGTTAGGCAGAGATATGTTGGAAGTCCAAGATAAATACTTGCTCCCGTTTCCGGCGACTGCTGAAAAACTTGCCGTTGATCCGCCTCAGTTCATCAAAACATTTGAGGCCACCGGCTGGCTGGTGACCGATGTCCTGTCGCCGATGCGCAAGGTACAAACCATCCAATCGGTCCGCGGCGTCCTGCTGACATTGGAACCGAGCTTGGCTTTGAAGGTGTTATTGAAATGCCAAGGCGAAATCATGCTGACAGCGGAATCAGTGCGACCTCAAAGCAGCAATACCGACAATGCCAGAGCTCTGGTTGAACCTTCTCCGCCTCAAGACAACACCTTTCGGGAACCCAAGCCTGTCCGGTCCAAATCAAACACTACAGGCACGCAAAAATCATTAAGCGGCGGCAACGCTGCAGACAGTTCGGTCAATTCCCAGTCAGACAAAGCAAGCGCTCCCCCAACAACCCCACCGGAAAAATCCGGAACGATCGACTTGCTGATAACGCATGTGCGGCAACAAAACATTCCGCCCGATGAATCATCACCAGACGGTCACTGGCACACAGTGTCCAATACCGAGCTGGAACAGTTTCTGACCCAACATCCGACGGTCAAGCGCACTCGCCTGATGCTCGATATTGCTAACCATCCAGATTGTCGCTCGGTCAGTGCCACGGAGGGCATTCAGGTGAGATTACGCCCATGAAATCCGATTACGACTATCAGTTTCCTTGGCGCCTGATTTTCGAGGTCTATGCCATCTCGGGTTGGTTGGGCGGCGCCGGTTTGGCGAATTTCACCAGTCGGTGGTCGGGATTGCCGCGTGAGCCCTTCGATTGGTTGATGACGGCGTGCGGGGTAATGGCGTGTTGGCGATTGTTACCGGCATTAAGTCTCTGGCACCGCAAACGCCGGTTGCGACAGTTTCGATTCCAATACCTGGATGCTGAAAAGCTGGTAACGATGGTGAAGCGCAACCCCGAGGCTTTGTGGTTCGGTTGGGGATTCGATTGGGTACAAAAGCACGCGCAATTGGCCTACGAGATTTTGAAACGAGATGTCTCGACGCTGATACCGAGCCATGGGCTCGGCGTGGATACACGGTTTGGAAGTCTCCGAAGGCGATATTCGCCAGCCATTGCAGCATACCGCCGGCCATACGCTGCTGGTCGGTACCACCGGTGCCGGTAAAACCCGCGCCTTTGATGTGTTGGTCACTCAAGCCGTGTTGCGCGGTGAGGCGGTGATCATCATCGACCCCAAAGGTGACAAGGACTTGATGGCCTGCGCCAAACGGGCCTGCGCCTTGGCTAAGCGCCCTGATCGCTTCGTGTATTTCCACCCGGCGTTTCCAGAAGACAGCGTGCGTCTGGATCCCTTACACAATTTCAACCGGCCTTCGGAAATCGCCAGTCGCATCAGCGCCATTTCACCCAGCGAAAGCAGTAATGATCCCTTCAAGGCCTTTGGTCAAAAATCCCTGGATAACGTGATTCAGGGTTTGATGGTGATCGAGGAACGGCCAACCCTGGTCAAACTGCGCCGTTACCTGGAAGGCGGTCCTTCGACACTGGTGATTCAAGCCTTGGAACGATATTTCGACAACAACCTGGGCCATTGGCGACACGAGGCGCGGCCTTACTTGAAGAATGCCAAGGACATCGATTCCAAAGCTTTAGGACTGGTCAAGTTCTACCGAGAGGTCGTGCAATATCAATTGCCGAATCTGGATTTGGAAGGCTTGTTGTCCTTGTTCGAACACGACCGAGCGCACTTCAGCAAGATGGTCGCCTCCTTGATTCCGATCATGAACATGTTGACCTCAGGTTCCTTGGGGCCTTTGCTGTCACCGAATCCGTACGATGTGGATGATCTACGGCCGATTACCAATACTGGCCACATCATTGAAAAGGCTCAGGTCGCCTATATCGGTCTGGACTCGTTATCGGACGGCATGGTGGGTAGCGCCATTGGATCGATTCTGTTAGCCGACTTGGCCGCTGTCGCCGGCGATCGCTACAACTACGGTGTCTCGGATAGACCGGTGAATGTGTTCGTCGATGAGGCGGCCGAAGTCATCAACGATCCTTTCATCCAGGTGTTGAACAAAGGTCGTGGCGCTAAGATTCGTTTGTTCATCGCCACGCAAACCTGCAAGGCATCGCGACACGGCGTCAAGTCATGCGAGAGCCGATGTTTCGACCCCTTGTTGGGTCGTAACGAGGTGACGCGGACGAATCGGGGCGCCGAAGGCATAAGCGGTCGCGTGATTTTTGCCGATTTTTTCCTGCTGGGAAGCTCGAAAAAATCTTTCGGCAAAAATAGCGACTCCCCGGTCCGGTTTCAATGCCATTTGTTTCGCATTGAATTGCTGACCAATTGGTGTGCTATCGGTGGTCTTTAATCGATTTTGCCAAGGCATGGGATCGACGCTTTCCAAGAATCGATAGTTATGCTGGGATGAATTTGCGCCGATCTGCATATATACACTCCTTAATTTCGCGTGAACGTTATCGGCAGGAGCGACGAATGATTGAGTCGAAAATCATTAGCTGGTCCGCTAGCTTGACGTGGATCGAACCGCTCATCCAAAGTCTCGCCGGCTAGATCGTTAATTTACGTGATGCCGCTTACGCCAACAACCGTTTGATGTCGCTAAAAAAGGCCTTGTCGCGGGCATACTGATCCGCGGGTGTCGAGGCTTTGGTGTATTCCAGCCACGCCAGGAATTTATCGACGCCCTCTCGGTAGCTGTCGATTTGGTCGGTCGGAGCCAAGGCCTTGCTGCTTTGGTCATTGATGTTGATGCCGTACAGCATGATATGCATTCGAAGTTGATACGTCATCATGTCGCCTTCGTCTATGTTTTGCGTTGCTGTCAGCCAGGCTTGCTTGACTTGCTCCGGCGCGTCCAGCGGTGGGAAGGTAACACTTTTTCCGGCTCCGACCTCTTGAATACCGTCATGATTGAAATCCACCTAGTAGCCGTCCGGAAGCAACAGATTGTAAGCGCCTTCCTTGCTCATCGTAGTAGGGTTAATGGGATCGGCCAAGCAATGCGCCCGCTGCACGACACCTTGTTCTTGCGGAGTCAGGCTCTGTAAAAACGCCACGGGATCTTTCATGCCGCCTTGGCTATAGGCCCGATTCAAAATGGCGGCATACGCCGTTTGATCGTTGGCACTGGTTCCTCGGACGGCGGCCATTTCGGTATAGCTCAATCCCATGACATCCGATAAGCTGGTCGCGGATGGACTTTGCTTGGCATCCGCCGATGGGTTGTTTGGCAAAGCGGATTGATAATGGGCATACGCGGTTTTAAAGTCAGAGAAAAAATTCGCGTCCGGACTTTGTATCAAGTGGCGTTGCTGAATCGCGGTTGGCGTGACGTTATTGACGTTTTGTATGCTCATGGCGAACTCCTTGCAAATAGCAGGCTTCAATGATAATAGATGGTTGGCGTTTGCATAGATGCGGACGGCGCAAGTCAGCCGGCCGTTGCCGGCCACATCATTATGGCTCGGAAGCGGTCGGGTTGCAGGCCTTGTAAATCGTACAAACGATTGACGCTTTCGCCGGCGCTGACGCCCGCGGCTTTAGCCTCGTCATAAAGCCGAACGGCTGCTTACCTATACTTGCTGGCCTGTTGCGTGAAATAGGCTTTGCTCTCCTCGGTAACCAACTCGCCGCTGGTGTAATGCAACGGATCGTTGGGCGAAGCGCCCAAGCTAAGCAAGCCGCCTCCGCCTTGACCATCCGACAACTCGTCGTGCGCCAGGTCGTAGGCGAGTTTTGCAAAATCACTTGAATTGGGGTTGGCCAATGCGCTGCTGCGCAGAAAGTTTATTCCGGCGGTTTTTTCGGCCATGAGTTGCCGGAACGCGGTATCCGTTCGAGTCGCGCCATCGGCTGTCAACGCTAGCCGGCCGGCTATACTGATCGTAACAGTGTCTTGCGTAGCCGCCTGCCCTGGCTGGCTAACAAACGTTTGTGTACCGCGCTGGGTGCTAAGCGTGGTGTAATTGAATGCAAAATTGGATACGGCAGGGATGGTCGAAGTCATGGTCATTTCCTGGCAAAGCGGCATGCTCTTAGGATAAGCAATGCTTATGCCATCTAACAATTACCCCAATTACCGCTGTACCAAAGGCACTCCGACACCAGAGCATCGAAAAAACGGCAATAATTTGCCGGAAGAGGCAAAAACCGAACTTTAGCCTATTGCCCCGAAGCTAGGTTCACGTGTCGATCATCGTGATTGCGATAACACGGTAGGCTCGTTAGTCGGATTTGCTGCATCTTAGCGAGTCCGGACAAGCGCGACATCTGCTCAATTACTGTGAAAATCATGGTCACACGGCTTTCATTTGCCTGGGTGACGCGATCTTTTCATGATCGTTAGGTTAAGATTACCATCCGCCAAATGCAGTAATGTCAGTCACGATAGCCCGCCCAGGCGCACAGTTGCCGCGCCGGATGCCCCGCCGCATCGTATTGGTATTCGAAGGCGAAGAATTCGTTGCGGTAAGAAACGCCGTCTGCGCTCAAGCGATGGTCCGCGCCGGGATAAACCTTGACGGTCAGATTGCGCTTGCCCTTTTCGTCGAACTTCGCTTCGAGGAAACGCACGGATTCCACGGGAACGCTCTCGTCCAACTCACCGATGCCAACCAGGATGGGAATGTTCAGCTCGAGAAAAATAGAAAGCGGGTCGATATCCATGATGTCCGACCACCAGCGATAGGGGTTGCCGTACCAATTTTTGTCGATGCTGTCCGGATCGGAAGCGATTTTTTCCCAGCTGGAAGCAACGTCGAACAGGATTGCGCACTTTCGCTCAAGGGTGACCAGCGACTGGCGCATCGAATAAGCGCCGCTGCCGATGATGGCGAGATGAGTAACGACGGGGGTAAGCGCGGCAACCTGGGCGGCGGGTATCGCGCCTTCGGATACGCCGACCAGGACGACATTCTTCGGCTTGAGCGTTGCAGAACCGACTTGAGCGGCGATAAATTCAGAATAGTCCGCAGTCCATCTGGCCGGGTTGTTCGCTAAATGGAAATCCGGATCGCAGGCAAACAGTCCGGTGGATAGGTCGTCGACGAATCGCTTGTTGAGCACGAAAACATGGGCATGGGCCGAAAGGCCATCGACATAACCGGGCATCACGGATTTCCAACTCGGACAGCCCGTTCCGCCATAGAAGAAGACCATGGTATCCGCTGCCTCAGCGCCGCCAACCGTAAAAGAGTAGTAGATACTCGAGCCGTCGTCGCGGTATTGAAAGGTGCGAGGCGAAGGCGCTTCGGCGCTGTACAAGTGGGCGGCGCGCTGGATGGCCGTACAGCCGGATAATGCGAAAATAAGCGGCAGGGCAATAAAGCCGATGGCATATACGTAGCTCATGTTTTTTTCATGTTTCAGTATGGCAGATGAGGTGTTTGTGCCGGGAAAGTCATTTGCGCTCGTTTTGCGCTTTGTTCAAAGCGATTGATCGGCAAGCCTTACCGGTGAAATCCGCAGCAACCAGCCGAACATCCAGTTCGCCGTCCCGTCGTAAAACGACGCAGCCTGCCGGGATTGATCCGGATACCAGTGTAAGCGAACTCTCGCCACACGGATTCCGGAGTCATACCGGGCTGGCGCAGTGAGCCGCTCGCAATACCAATATTTTCCCGAACGTTCGCAAGCTCACCACCTCTTGAAGTACCAATCCGCTGGCATCGAAAAGCCGCCGCCATTCGGCCAGCGTTCGCTCCCTTCCGCGGGTATTGACGAACATCTGCATGTCGAATGCGGCTGTGGCGATGTCGGTCGGGCTATCCGGCATCACCATCTCCATCACGGCGATGGCAGCGCCGCTATCTGCACTGGCTTGCGCGACGTTGCGCAGCACGGTGACGCAGGTGTCGTCGTCGAAGCCGTGCAGCACCGCGCTCAACAAATAGATGTCCTTGCCGCTGTGCGCCTTCGGCACGGCTTTAAGCAGATCGCAGCCTTCGAAGCTCATGCGTTGTAGCGCGGCACCCTCGCCCTTTTCCTGCCAGAACTGCGCTGCGCCTTGGATGACCTGTTCGCGGTCGGCCACCAGCGCCTTGAGCTGCGGATGGCGTTTGAGAATGGCGAGCGATTTAGTGCCCTTGGAGCCGCCGACGTCGATGATACGTTCGAAGCGCGACCAGTCGAAGTCGGTAGCAAAGCTGTCGCCGGCCAAGGCTTCCACGCTATCCATGGCCTGCGCGAACAAAGCATCGAATTCGGGATGGTCGTCCATGTAGTCGTAAAACGCCTGTCCGTGTACCGATTCGAACGGCACGCCGCCGCTGCGCACGCCCTGCTCCAGTTGTTCGAACCACGGCCGGCTGATTGCCGGCGAATTGTGCATCAGCACCATCGCCCGCACGCTGTTGGGATGGTCCGGGCGCAGGCAGGACGAAAGCTTATTGTTTTTGAAGCGCCTGTCGGCCACTTCTTCGAACACGCCCATCGCTGCCAGCATGCGCAGCAAGCGGTAAAGCGCATCGGCGTCGGCGGCGACGCGTTCGGCCAGGGTTTCGATGCTCGCTTCGCCGCCGGCCAGCGCGCCGGCGATGTCCAGCCGCGCGGCGACATACAGCGCCCGCGATTGCCAAAAGGCCGAACCGATCTGAATCAGACGGAACGGCGGCGGCACGATTTTGTTGGGCAAATTTTGCAGCCAGGCGCCGAACCTCGCTAGCTTGGCAAAACGGCGCACCGCGCCGGCGTTCTTTTGCAATGTCATGTCACGCTCCCGCTTGCGTCGCAGCCATGCCAGCCACCAATAGTTTGCCGTTAAGCGTTGCGAGTTCGTTGAGGAAGGCCTCATCCATCTGCCCGCCCATCTGTTCCTCGAAGATGTCTTTCAGCAGCATCGGCATCATAGCCAGACTGACGAAGGCCATGCGCGCCACGTCGGGATTGATCGCCCGATCGACCTGACCGCTTGCCTTCAGCTGTTCCAGCCGCCGCGCGCCGCCGCTGCGGCCGCGCTCCAGCAATTGCAGGATGAAACGCCGGCCCGGCCCGTGGTTGAGGGCCAGCACCTTGAGGATGAGCTTGGGAAATTCGGGGTGCTTGCGCATAGTGTCGTAATAGAGGCGCAGATATTCGGCAAAACCGCCGGCCTCGGACAGCGTATCGCTGTCTAGCATATCCAAGAGGGGCTTGAGCGTCTCGCGTATCATTTCTTCGTAAAGGCCTTCCTTGTTGCCGAAGTAGTAGCGAATCATCGAAATGTTGGCCTCGGCCTTCTCGGCGATCATGCGGGTGGTGACCTTGTGGTATTCGTCGGAAAGGAAACACTCCAGCGCCGCCTTGAGCAGACGCGCGTAAACCGGGTCGCTAATATCGTTCATCGTAAAAACTCCTGCAAGCCATGATGGCGGCAGGTTAGCACCGGCGGCACAACCGCCCTAGCAGTTTTGCCAATCAAGATGCGGGGTTTGATTGAACGGCAAGCCGTGCGCAGTCAGCGCAGCAAGCGAACCCCGAGCAGCATACAGCCCACGGCAAAGGTGAAAATCCCAACGATAGACACGTATACCGAAATCATAGGCCCCAACGCATAAACCACGGCGCCGATGAAGATCAATGCCGCCGCGGGTTTGGGATAGATGGCCGAACGGTAGATAGCCAGGCAAAACAGCACGATGCCGATCAATATCGTCGCGGAAGCCGAAATTCTAAACGCCAACACCGCCGGATCGTTTTTGATGATGGCGTCGCGTAGCAGGAACGCGGTTTCTGGATAGCGGGCGATGACGGGATAAAGAAACAGCTCCCAAGTCACCTTGCAGACTTGCAGCAAATAAGCCGCCTCGACGAACAAAAAACCGACGGCGCCCTGCACGCCGGCCGTGTTACGCATCTTGGCATAAACAGCATAGAATCCGACCAGCAACGCTAACACGCCAGCGAAGGCAACCAGCGCTAAAGGCACCCAAGCCGAGTTGCGCACCATCTCGACATAATCGAAGCTTCTCGTCCCTAAAGGCAGAAAGATCGGGAACAAGACCGCATAAGCGCTGAGCAATAGCGATCCCACGATGATGGCGATGCCGCCGAGTTTTTCGAAAATGTGCATAGTGTTAGAAGCCTGTATCGGCTGAAATCAGTTCAATTCGGTTACCGAATGGATCGGACGTGAAACAGCGAGTAACGTCAGGAATCGAAGTATCCTTCCGCACCTCGTAACCCGCGTCTGCGAGCTTTTTCAAGAGTTTCTCGTAACCCTCGATCAACAACGCCGGATGCGCTTTCTTAGCGGAACTGAAATCCCTCTCGATCCCAAGGTGGATCTGCAAGCTTCCACATTGAAACCACACGCCTCCACGCGAAGAAATTTGGGCAGGTTTGGGAATCTCGCTCAATTCAAGAAGTCCTCCGTAAAACGCGCGAGCTGTTGATTCGGCTTCTGGCGGGATAGCTAGATGCACGTGGTCGATACCAACTACTTTCATAATGCGAAACCTTTCTCCGTGTTCCTTCGAATAAAGAAATAAATAATTTTCCGTTATCTACCATGAGCTCTACATCACCAACGAATAATGTTCTACCGTTGGAAACGGCTCATAGAAATGATGCAGCAATGCACGCCATTCGTCGTATTGGACGGAACCTCGAAAGCCTTCGGTATGATCCTCCAGCGAATCCCAATTGACCAACAATACATATCGGTTGGGATGTTCGATGCAGCGCTGTAATTAATGCGAAACATAGCTGTTCATTGAGGCGATAATATCTGATGCTTGACGAAAAGCAGTCTTAAAATGAATATGATTTCATTCATTCCCCCAAACCGGCGAACTCGGGCCTTCGTAGGGAGTGAGGTTGAGACAATATTTGACTGTTAGACCTTCGGCTTCCGAATAAACCAGATGTTTGATGGAGTGAACTGTATATCGGCTAGGGCGATCTAGCGAAGCGATAATGCCTACACCATCAAGTCGGTCCCAGCCAACATCATCGAAACGCTCGCCAACTAAAACAGTATGGAAAGGTGTATCGGATTCGAATGCAGCTATGGGTTTGTGTTTCCCTGATGTGTCGCACAGCTCTAACAGGTATCGAGTAGCCATATATTTTGCACCTTGCTTATTTTTCTAGTTACGAAACTCATTACTCACATCCAGCCAAAATGTTTTGGCAGCGCAACTTAGGCCGATGCGCTCAATACATTACCAATAAATGTTTGCCAGATGGAGTTCGGCGTCCAGATTTCGTTCATCGGATACGTTGCAATCACTTCTTCTTCCGCCAAGCACAACCGGCGATAAAAATAAATGAAAGCGGACGCCCGTTTATTTTTTGCGCAATGCACCCAGACCTTATGCCCTTCAAATGCCTTGAGGACAGCAAAGAATTGTTCCAGCTGGCTAAGCCTGGGTTGTTCCCAGGCTACGGGAATTTGAATATAAGTAATGCCTTGGCCCGCAACCAATTCGGCTTCGCCTGGCAATGCGTTGCTAGCCGTTGGCGGCGCCAAGTTAATCAACGCCTCTATACCAAGCTCCGATAGTTTGGCTATGTCCGCCTCAGTCAGCTGTGCGGAACACCAAAGCCAGTCGAATACCTGATAAACGTTTTCAGCTTCAATGGGGTTATTCAATAGCGAAAGTCGCCTGTATACGTAACACGTTGAAGTCATTCGCTGAGGTTTGGATCGGCGTTGAGCATTTGTTACACGTCAACTTTAAAACCCAGATCAACATCGCAACCCGCTTGCCCACCTCGAATACCCCAATTCTCTTTGGGGATTTCTCTCAGCAAAATCTTCACATGATCAGGAGGTATGCCAAATGGCTCGAGATTGGTCACTATGGCCTTGTATAGATTTCGCTTGGCATCAAGCGATCTGCCGGCAAAGGCATCTATGCTGATATGGGTATAAAAATCCGCTTGCTCTCTCGCAGGCGGATAGGCGAAGCGATGCGGTTCATGAACAATAAGTCGAACATTCTTATCACCCGGGACAATTTTGAACGCTTCGCGTAAGGCCATGTGCACGGCTTCCATCAGGGCAAATTCTTGCGTTGGCGTGTATTGGCGACGGACTTCAATCAACACACTTGGCATTTCTACTCCTTAGCTTTTCAGCGATTTGGCAACCGACGTCTTGTCTGGTTGCAATGATTGATCAAAAGGGTAACGAGACCCCTCCAAAAAACGAGACGAAAGACCATCATGAAATCATCGACGATGAATCCGATTTGGCGGAAGGCCGCTTGATAAGAATCCGAATCCAAAACCAAGTCTCCAAGCTTGCACCAACCGCAAATCCAATGTTGCCGACGCCAGAATAGCCGGCCAGATAACACGTCAAGGCTAACACTAAAATTGTTGCGGTGATGATGTGTTTCATATCCTAGTTCTCCTCCGTATTACGCTTAACGAACAACAATAACCTACGACGGCCTTGCTTTCCGCATTTCCAAACGCCATGGCGATAAGACTGATTTATCTCTGCCTATCAGCAGGATGATTGATACTATCACCGGTTCGCACTTCGCCCAGTTCAAAGGGATTAACACCTTCAAGGCAGGCGACGTTGTAGCCGTACTGGCTAGGCACGGATCGGCGTTAGTGGTGGGTATAGATGCCGCAAATCGAACAAAAATAATGCTTGGCGCTCATGGTGTTGAATTGGTAAAGCTTCAGCACCTCTTGGCCTTTGACGACCTTTATTCCCGAAAGCGGGACCGATGCCATAATCGCGCCTTTGCGCCGGCATAACGAGCAATCGCAGCGGCGCGGATCGACGATGCCGTCGGAAGATCGAGTTCCAGCTCAACCGCACCGCAATGGCAGGTGGCGCGGTGTTTGGCATTGATGAGGGTGTTGCCTACTTTTTTGATCATATTGTGGTTGTCGGTTGTTTTTGACGGTTCTAATGCTTTCGGCTGGGCCGATTCGCGTCTTTCATGAGCTTGCTAAATTCGTGCAGACGAAGTTACTGACCAACGGCGCGTAAGTCATTCAACCAAGTTCCAGCGTTTCTCGCCATCTGCTCATGTTCTTCATCCCGCCATGTCTCGCTGAGTGCCGAGGCATACCAGTCACGCATGGCCGGCAAGGCGAGCAAATGGTCGACGTACGAGCGAGCAGGCGGAGCCATTTCCAAGCCGTAGGTTTGTACGCGAAACGCGACGGGCGCGAAGAAAGCGTCCACGGCGGTAAATTCCGGCCCAGCCAGGTAGGGTCCGCCAAAGCGAGTTAGCCCCTCTTGCCATAATGCATTCAATCGAGTCAGATCCTTTGCCAAGGCTGGCGAAGGCGATGCCAAGCGAATCCGTAATCCGCAATTCATGGTGCAACATTCACGCAAAACATGAAAACCAGAGTGCATTTCTGCAACCGCGCAACGGGCCCAGGTTCGCGCCGTTGCATCGGCCGGCCACACCGCCGGGCTTCGCTCGGCCAAGTATTCGGTAATCGCCAACGAATCCCACACGACGGTTTCGCCGTCGATCAGACAAGGCACTTTTCCGGTTGGCGAGAAATGGCGGAAGGCGTTGGCTTGATCCGTTCCGGTAAACGGAACCAGCTTTTCGACAAATGGAATGCCGAGTTCACGCATCAATATCCAGGGCCGTAGCGACCATGACGAGTAATTTTTATTGGCGATGTAGAGTTCGAACATGAGCGATAGTTCTCCTTGGTTTTTTAACCGTCGATTTTGCCACTGGGTATAAGCCCGGCGGAAGAATGGCTTTGGCGGTCGCCATCCGATTTCAAATTGAACGCATTCACGAATTCACGCACCACGCCGACAAATTCATCGGCTCGATCCTGCATGATGAAATGGCCGCTGTTGCCGACCACGATATGCCGCGAATGGCTGGACAGACGGGCCAGATCGTCCTGCTCTGCCTGTTGAATTTCGGCGAGCACCTTTTCCGCTTCGACATCTTTGCCCACTCTTGCCGCTTCGCGCGCGACTATATCCGGGTCCACCAGATTGCCGGCGGTTAGCACCAGTAACGGCAGATTGCCTAAACTGCCTGGCGGCGGTGTGGCCGGATCGAGTCCTTGGCGCATCACGGCGATTTCATTGGCTACCGCCTGAGCGGTATCGGTGCGATTTTGTATCGCGGTTTTCGCGGCCAGGATTTCAGCCGGTAGCGGAGAAGGCCTGCGATTGGCATCGGCGATACCCAGCAGCCTGACGATACCAAGCCGCGACAACGGTTCGGCAATTGCAATTTGCAGGGCTTGTTTCCGATAATCCCAGGCAGCGTAGGGATACTGGTGCATGGGGCTTTGCTCGTGCGTCGAATCGACCAGAACAATACCCTGCGTCTGTTCGGGAAACCGCTGATAGAAAGCACGCACGTAAATTCCGCCACGGGAATGGCCGACCAATACAAACGGAGGGGCAATGCCGGCGTTGTGCAATAAGGCTTGCAGGTTTTCAGCCACTTCTTCCGGCTGGATGGCAGCGGCTATCGAATCGCTCCAACCCAGGCCTGGGCGGTCGTAGGCGCAAACGCGCATGGTCTGGGCCAGCTTGGCGTGAACCGGATACCAGCTCAACACGTTTTCGCCGAGGCCCGCTTCGAGAACCAGCGTCGGCGAACCGGAACCCAGGCAGTAAAGATGAAGATTCACGCCGTTCACCGCAATCGTGCGTCCAGGCGGCGGGAATGCGGCTAGGTCTGCCGCGGTTGTTTCGGCTTGGTAAACTGCTCCCGCCAAGGCAGTAAGACAGGCGATTGCCAAACCGAAAAGCCAGTAGCGCGAACACAGCCGCGATGCAAATTTCATGTCAATCAACGAACGTTTGGGTAATCGGGATTCAACTTGCGCCCCTCCAACCCACGGAATAAAGCCATGTTTGATATTGCTCCTCCAAGTCGGGCAGCGTCGGAATATTCTCTCGCGTACTTTGCGCGGTTAATTCGGCGGTTCTTTCTTCGATAGTATTCAAGCCGACCGCAAGCCGTCTATCGTTAACGGTTTCCGGATTCTCTATCGGATAAGGTTCGAGTTCTCCGTTTTGATTCGGCTGGAACTGGGTTCCGTAAATTTGCGGTTTTTCTTCGTACATGCGAATACGGTCTTCCAGAAACGCCGCCTGCCACGGCGTCACGTCGTTATTGGTGGCAGCTTGCTTCAGCAAAGACAGGCAATGCCGCATGAATGGCGGATTACCGATGGCATGTTGCGCGATCAACCAGGCGCCCCAAGCCCCCTCTTCGCCGACGAGACTGTTTCCGGGCCAACCGTATTGTTCGATGATCTCCGCAAGACGAGCGGCATTGCCGATATGTACGGCTTCCATGCGCGGATGGTAGAGAGCTCGGCCCAGCGAGCCATCGGCGACCAACGCCTCCCGTACCGACAGATCGTTTTTTGCCATCGCCACCAGTTCCCGGCTTAAGGTTTCGTTTGAGTGATGCATCAGGGCTCTGTTTTAGCACTTAGTAAGAGACACTTCAGCTTTTGCCTACCGGTCAACTATCCGGCAGTCAATCAGCGTCCAACATGAAGCAGCTTTAAGCGGACGGACGTTTGATCAAGAGCCGAATCCAAAACCATGTCTCGAAGCCCGCACCAACACCGCTAAAATCATGACGGTGATGATGTGATGTTTCATAGAACTCTTCTCCTACGTAATAAGTTTAAGGAACAACATTAACCAGCATCCCAGCTAACTCTATATCGGTCCGCATCAATGAATCGATGCCGGGATAGGCAAATGGTAGACATAAAACTGTTCGTCACGTGTCCAACCGGTTTTTCGATAAAGTGCCTGCGCCTCGGTGTTGATTGCTGCCGTTGACAAGGTCAGGCGGACTGCCCCTAAAGCGGCCGCATATTCGACTGCCGCAGCCATGAGCCAGCCGGCAACGCCTTGCCTACGAAATCCGGCATCGACAAATAGATCGTTGAGAATGTAGGTTCGAGCCAGCGAGACAGACGAAAAGCTGGGATAAAGCTGAACAAAGCCAGTGGCTCTATTGTCCTGCTCGGCCAGGAACAGTGCGGATTCGCCGTGTTCGAATCGATCCCGCAAAAACGATTTCGCCGCATGCGAATCGCTGGGTTTACCGTAAAACCGGCGGTAAGCATCGAATAACGGAACGAGTGCATCCAGGTCGGACAGCGTGGCTTGGCGAACGAAGAATGGCTTCATGACGGATTCCATCAATGGTTGGGATTAGAGCTTGGCAGCATCGGCGACCATATTTGCCATACCCGCCTGCCCGGATTCGCGCAACGCTTCGATCACGCTGTTTCGGTTTTCCGGCGGCTGGTTTTGGCTGACTTTCCACTTGCCTTGCAGCCGGGTCACGCTGATCTCTATACCGACAATCTGCGTGAGCAAGCGTTCGGTAAAATCGGCGGGCGCGTCCGCTACCGACCAAGGCTCTGGGAAACCGGCTTCGAATTCATCCGTCATGGCCTGCAATTGCCGACGAATCCAGGCCGGGTCGTCGATGATCCTTAGTTTGCCGTATGCATGCACGGCGGTGTAGTTCCAGGTCGGCACCACCTTGCCTGTTTCCGGTTTGCTGGCATACCAGGACGGCAAGATGTAGGCGTTTTCGGATTGAAACACCGCCAACACCTCGGTCTGTTGATCGAAATCGGTCCAAAGCGGATTCGAGCGGGCAATGTGGCCGCGCAAACAGCCGTAAGCCGTATCGCCCTCCTCCAGCCAATGCAGCGGAATGTGGTTGGCGTTCAGACCGTCGGCGGACAAAGTAACCAGTGTCGCCAGCGGATAATCGCGTATCAAGGCCTGCATGACCTCGATTCTGGGTTCGTCGAAATGTTTGGGAATATACATTTGATGTTTACCGTTTAAAGTTGATGCCACTAGACATTGATTTTGTAATTCAAGGTTACTTCATCGCCGTGCATACCACGGAATCCCCAATTGCAGGCTGGACTTTCATGGATGCAGATTTCAATATCTTGGTTAGTAATCCCGATCTTTTCTTGGATGCGGTCGAACAGTAAACGAATCAGCTTTTTCTTGGTGGCGACTTCCCTCCCTGTGATCATGCTGATCTCGATGATCGTATAGGCATGGGTTCTGCCACTGGGCGCAAACAGGTCGTCTTTTTCCAGCGGAAAGAATCTGTGCGCCCTCTTGTCTTGCGGAAACTGCAAGGCTTCCACCACGCATTCATGAATCACATCGGACAATTGCCGCTTGATGGGGTTGAGATGGTCTTTAATCCCGTAGATTTTGATTTGTGCCATTTTAAAGTCTCTTGAAATAAGGAACTGTAGCCATCAGCTTGCACTAACCGCAGTCAAAAACGCCGCAACCAAAGGATGCGGCTGCTCCGGCGTGGACCGGAGTTGCGGCACGAACAGCGTGCCGATAAAAAACGGATGATCGGGCCATTCGATGACTCGAATTTCGCCTTCTGCATCGGCACCGGTGATTCGCATTGGGCCTTGTTTCAAGACTTCGATAAATTCCGGGTTGATGCCGAAATTGCAGTAGTACTGTTCGGTGGCGGTCAACGCTCCGTAGATGTCGGCGGCGCGGGAGCCCGGTTCGAAACTCAGCGGCAGTTGTCGTCCGGCCAACGAGCAAGCCAGTTTCGAAATGAACAGATCGGACGCATAAGGATCGTACTCGGCATGTTGCGCGTCTTTAAATCCCAGCACATTGCGGGCGTATTCCAAAATCATGTGTTGAAATCCGCCGCAGGTGCCGAAGCATGGAATACCGTTTTCGCGGGCATAACGAATCGCCTCCAGGGTTTTGTCCAGATTCTTATACGGGCTGCCCGGCGCCACCCAGATGCCGGCATAGCGTTCGAACAGGGTTTGGTCGATGTCTGCGGTTGAAACCCAGTCGGCGTTAATATCCACCCCCAAAGCCGTCTTGGCATGTTCGATGGCGGCGTTGGTCGACAAATGCGGCGGAAATGTCGGCGTGTATTCACCGAGCAAGGCGATTGATGGGATCATGGCGGGTCAGTTTCTCAGTTAATTTAGGGTTTCGATCGATAGATCTCCGGAGCTGCTCGATACAGACACGAATAATGGGAAAGTCCGTCCACTACCGTGATTTTCGAACAGCCGGGCAACGCCGATGCCAAAAAATCGGCCATGGCAAGCGGCGACCAGTTGTCTTCCGCGCCGTGCCAGATCTGAGTATCGACGCTGATTTCGGCCAGCGCCGCTTTCCAAGGTTGAACGTAGGCGACGAGGTCGCGAGCATAGCCTAGGGCATCGCGCTTAAAACAGGTTTTGAGCGTTTTTATCATCGTGGTCCGAAATCCCTGGTCGGCCAGCAATGCTCGGTCTTCGCCGGCCGCGCTGGCAAATAACATTCGCAACAACAGGCCTGGAAACCTATTCGCCAGCCATCCTTGTACCCGAGCCAACCGCAGAAATGCGGACGGACGGTTTTGAGCCAGCCGGAAAACGGCTTTTCCCGCCGCCGCGTCGATGAAGTCGCCGGCATCCAGCGGCGCGGCGGCGGAAACCAAATGCAGGCTGCGAACCTTGCCGTTCATCGCCCGGCAAACTTGCAAGGCAATGCAGGCGCCGATCGAAAAGCCGATAAAATCGACGGGCTTATCGCCAACCTTCTTGGCAATCTCATCGGCGATGCATTGGTAATACGCATGGCCTTGCAACCCAGGGGCTATGGTCGAGCGGTCATAACAAATGATAGTCTGCTGATGTTTTTTGCCATAACGATCGAAAATTTCGCATTCGTCAGGCGAACCCGGCGTACCGTGGAAATAGATCACCGGCCGGCCGTCGGCGGCGCCGAATTGGCTGAATTCTATTGATGACATAAAGGTGGCATCCTGTGTTTCCAAGGTTCGGATTGTTCGAGCTGGGCGGCCAGTTGGAACAATAGCCGGTCGTTACCGATTGCGGCCATGAACTGCGCGCCATGCGGCAAACCATCATCGCTCCAATACAGCGGCACCGACATCGCCGGTTGGCCGGTGATGTTGGCAAGCGGGGTGAACGGCGTTTGCTGCACGGCTTTGCTGATGATCGCATCCAGCAAGCTGTTGCAGAAAATTTTGTCGGCCAAGCCGCTCGCCAGCAATCCGCACATCAGCCATCGTTCCAGAACATTGGGATCAAGGGCGTCGGATGCCAACGGCGGCGTGGCAACCGTCGGCGTCAGAACCACGTCGTAGCGGTTATGAAAATCCGCCAACCGTGCGGCAATCCGCTGCCAGACAGCCAAGGCCTGCTGCAGTTGTTCGTCGCTCACGCCTTTGCCGACGCCGGCCATCAGCCGGGTGTTCAACTCGAGGGCCAGCTGAGGTTCAGCCAGTTCCAGCAGTTGCGCCATGTTGGCGACATCCCGCGCGGTATAGTAAAAAATCACGGTCAGAAAGGCGCGCATCAATTCGTGGCCGTCGAAGTTCCAGGCCGCCTCCTCCACAATGTGGCCGAGCGCAGCGCAGTGTTTGGCGGCTTTGGCTGCAGCGGAGAGACAGTCGCGGTGTATCAATGTTTCGACAGGCGCCTGGTTGATCAGCGCTATTTTCAGCCTTTTCGGTGGCTGGCTGGCGGCGTGCAGGTAAGACGTGGAAGCCGGATCGGAGTGGCCGGCCACCCAATCCAGATAGGCGGCGCTGTCGCGCACGCTGATCGTGCAGGCATGGCTGACCACCGCCCCGCCCCACGCCTTCGATAAATCTTCGAAGCGGTTCAAGCCTCGGGACAGTTTGAAACCGAAAATGCCGCAATAGGAAGTCGGCAGCCGGATCGATCCACCGCCGTCGCTGGCATAGGCCATAGGCACGATGCGGGCAGCCACGGCTGCGGCACTGCCACCGCTGGAGCCGCCCGAATTGAGGCTTAGATTCCAGGGGTTGCGGGTGCTACCGAACACGGCGTTGTTGGTCAGCGCCGAGCTCGGAGGTATTGGTCTTGCCGAAAGTAATCAACCCGGCGGCATTGAGCCGGGCGGCCATTTCGCTATCGGCGGCGGGACGGTAATCCTTCATCGCCACACTACCGTTCGACATAGTGACGCCAGCGAAACGCAGCATCAAGTCCTTCACCAGAAAAGGCACGCCGGTAAACGGCGCACGGTTGCCCAGGTTTTTCACCAGCAATGCGGAATTCCTCGGTCGGCTCGACTGCAACTACCCTGTGTCCGCGCGCTGCAAACCAAGCAGCATCGATACCAATGCCCGCGCCGATGTCCAAAACAAATCCCGGTGTTGTCGGCAACAGGTGTAATTCGGCGCGGTGAAGCTCCTCGAATACGATGGTTTCGTATTGGAGAATCAATGTTGCCGCGCACTCGCTGTAACCTTCGGTACCCGGCGTTCTAAGGGCGTTGGGTATGGAAGTTGTGTCCAGACTTCTCACCCGGTTATTATTTTTCCGAATGCTTGGCAGCAAATCGCCCGATGCGGCCAAGATGGGTATAGCCGAATCCCTCCGGGTATTTGAGCCCGTAACCCAGCGCCCGATCAAAGCCAATGTGGGCACACCAGATTAAACCGGCACATTGAAGGGCCGGAACCGTAAAACCGATCACCAGGCTGGCAACGGCACCGAGGTATGAGTGTGCGGTGTTATAGCTAATGGCGCCAACCTTGGCGCCGGCGAAATAACCGAACAAAGAAATATAGGGCACCAGAAAGTAGATTGCGAAATTGCTCCAGTCTAGGCTGAGTTTTGCGTAAGCAAGGCAGGCTGCAATCAATACGCAAAGTCCCTCCAGTCGCAATAAAACACGAACGGCACCTGTTGTTTCACCAGACATTTGGACTCCAGCAGTTTCCGCATAGAAACTGATTATTTTGTGTTAATTACAACTCAGGATCAGGTCTTGCAACAACTGTCAGTATTGACAGGGTATGGTGTGAAACTTGTAACCCTTGGCGTACAGCTCGCTTATGATCCGCTATCACTGCAACTGCAGTCTAGGATTTATTCTATATCGACAAGCTCTCTTGGCCTATTGCATCTCACTCGGCCCCATGAACGCCAACATCAGCTTCATTTGCGCGGCCAACATGGGAACGCCGGTCTGGATGACCTTCCCTTGACCGGACGCTTCCTGGAGTAACGGCGTCATTTCCGGTGCGATCACGCATTCGGCTACTAGGTCGCAATGCCCTATCAATCGCGTGGCTATCGGTAGCTCATCATTCGGTTTCATGCCGAGAGATGTGGCGTTAATAGCGAGATCGTAATGGGCATTCGAACGCAGCTCTGTCGATATGTCCACTTGCGGATAGGCATGGCGGACTCTCGCCGACAGCGCGCAGGCTCTTTCGGGTGTTCGATTTTGTATGCAAAGTGACGAGCAGCCATGTTTGGCAAGGGCAAAAGCAATCGCCGATGCGGCGCCTCCGGCTCCGACCAGAAGGATGTGCGCGCCTTTCACGCTGTATCCGGCGCCGGCTAATCCGGCAACAAAACCTTCGCCGTCCAGCATGGTGCCAATCAAGCGTCCATCACCGTTCCTTCGAACCACATTCACGGCACCGATCAGGCATGCCTCCGACGTCAGTTCATCAACCAAATTGGCGGCAACGACTTTGTGTGGCATGGAAACGACTGCGCCCCCGAAGTTTTTCAAGGCGCGCAGGCCCTCAATAAATGCGGGAAAGCCTTCCGCCGACACTTGCATGGGGAGCATGACAAAGGCACCCCAGAGCCCCCTTTCCCTCAGTAATGTGTTTGCCATGGCCGGCGTTCTGGCCTGGCTAACCGGGTCGGCGATGACGCCGAGTATTTTGGTGTTGCCGGTAATCGATGCAAGCATGTCTTTTAAATTCTAATGCAAAGTGACGGGTGCAATGCTTCGGACAACCTGTCAGAAACCAAAGCCGCTATTCTGCGCCAGCACATAAGCCTGACGGACAGACGCCAAACCAAAAGCAGCCATCATTAAGGCCAATACTTTCATAACCAGCACGTAACCATGGCTTTCCAGGGCTGGCCTGAAAAAAGCCGCAAGCAAAGCAACGGCGAATTTTGATGCGATGAGCGTCAGTATAGCGGTGGCCACAAAGACCGAACTCTGCACCGCATTTCCCCGCAGAATGTAAGCACCACCAACCGTAAACCAAAAGAGATAAGGGCTTGGGTTCAGCAGATTGATTTTCACGGCTTGAGAGAGTGAACTTTCTTTTTCGAGCTTCCCGGCCAAAACGATTTCCTTAAGGGACAATATTTTCCGGGCCAGATAAACCAAGTACAGACCTCCAATTAGGCTCAGCGTTGTGGCAAACAAATTGATGCTTTTGAAGCTGGAAAGCAACCATAGCGCTACAATGATTATTGGGCCATCGGTTATCAATGGAGCCAAGCTTGCACGAAAGCCACTCAGCAGACCTTTGCTCAAGGTTTGTTGGATAACGACGATTCCAAGTGGACCGGGTTTGAGCCCGGCGGCAAGCCCAAACGACAGGGCGGAAAAGAAAAATTCATCCATGTGCGAAATTTATGTGGTTTCTAAAATAGAGATAATTGGCTAACGACCTAAGCTCGATCCTCATCCTATGTTGTGCGATAGCGATATACCCCATATTCCCAATAGCCGCCGCCCGGCTTCGCGGGACCAACCCAGTTTCTGGCTAACAATTCCTGGGCTATGAAGTAATTAACGAAACCATGGCCCACCAGCAACACACTTTGATGCTCATGCGCCAGGTCTATTAATGTCGATGCCGCGACTTGCGCCCGCCTTTTTGCCATTAACAACGACTCTCCGTTTCGCGAGAATCCAATCACCGACAGACACCGCAACAGCACGCCCCAGGCATTGACCGACATCGTCAATGACCCCTGTTTGAAATGAGGGGTAGCGATTTCCCGAAACACGGGGTCGCTCAGCAAAATATCGGCAAATCCCAATGCCTTGGCCGATTCCAGAGAACGGATAAAGTCGCTACAAACGGCGACATGGCAAGCCGATGCGCGCTGCTTGGCGTTTTCCGGCGCTTCGTCCGCGATACCGGATAAATCATAATTTCTGATAATCTCGCAAACGTCCCGCGCCTTGGCCTTGCCTTTCAGCTCGAATGTCGGTTTACCGTGCCTGATTAATGTAATTTCCATGGGTTCTCTTGTTGAAGTTAATTGTCATTTCATGGGTTGCCGAATGATGGTTTTCCAGTTCTTCGGATCTGCGCGCCGTATATCGCTCAAATAAATTTCGTGATGTTTGCCAATCCGGCTTGAGGTCGATCTTATCCATGGGTTCTGCCGATGACGGCAATTTTAAAACGTAAGGGCTGCGCGTTAACGCGTTCCGATTAACGGCGATGTTAAACCTCAATACGGTCTCCAATTGTGGCGGGATGAGAGATCACCAAAAACCGGACGTCAGCGCTGGATTCATTGATGAGTTGGTGTGGCGTCTCGGGAGCGACTTCAATGCCTTGTCCTTCGGATAATTGGATGCGTTTGCCGTTTATTTCCATAATGGCGCAACCTTCCAAAATATAGAAAAACTGCCGGGCGCTGGCGTGAACATGACGTACTTCGCTTGCGCCGGGCGGTACGCGCTCGGAAATCACCGACATGTCGGCTCGTTTTACGAGATGCCAACCGTCGCAGCCGTCGCCCCATGTGTAGTGCTCAGCGGATGAGCGGTCGATTGCTTGCATAAATTTTTCCATTAATTGGTTGCACCTTGAACGATAAACCACTCAACGACGGCCGACATGACTACCACTCCCGCACCATCGACAACCTCAACGGGAATTGCGGCTACTACCCGGCCTCGGGTCGTCAGCTCAGTAGACCAGCGTTCAGTCCCTGCAACTGGGACATCGCATCTGGCCGACACCTGCCCCAATGCCGGCTTGCGAAACTTGGCCTCAAGCTTTCTGACCACCGGAACGATGCCGGCGATACCGGAAAACTGCTGTGAAAGAAACGCACCGGAACCCGCTTCGGCAACCGCCAATAAGGCGCTGCCGTGGACGGTGCCGAGATGATTGGTGTATTGAGGGTTTTCCGGTAAGGAAACTAAAAAGCCGCTATCCGGCTTGGCTAGCTCCAAGCCGATCAGTTGATTGAAGGGTAATTTTGAAACATCCATTGCAATGATCTCTGATGAGTGTTCATGTGAAGGTTTGAGTTCCGGTTTTTCAAACCGCCGGCGCGGCAAGCAGATCGACATAAGCCTCCTCGATAAGCAGACGATCAGAGATGCCCAGCCTTTCCAGCAATTCATGCGCAATTGCCACACCGGTTTCGTTAAGCTCGTTTTCTGTCAGCACCACTTCCAATTCCAAAAAATCACCCAGCCCTTCGACTTTATCCAAATGCAGCCGAGTCCGTCCCACCATGAACAGTGTGCGCTGCTTTAGCACCCTACCGCCTTCACCGTAAGCAAGGGCTAGCGTTTGACGGAGAGTATCGGGCGATGCGGTCGGCGAGATCATATAAAACGATGCCGTGGGGCCGGCGCTATCCGGGCGTTGATAGAAAATCAGTTGCCCGTCATGATCGGAAAAGGCGCGAAGTTTTAGTCGTCCGTTGGGGCAAGGAAAAAAAGTATCGTCCTGAATGATTTCGATAGGTCCTTCATCGGCGACGTTGACCACCAGCGGCCATAGTGATTCGACGCTATCGATTCGGGCTTTGATTTCAATGTTTTTGGCCATATTGGCTTCGGTTAGACAGATTGATTTTGATGATCGATGTCCGGCAAGTTGTGATAAACCTGCTCGACGGTTTGGTGTTCGGTTAAGGCTTTAATGACGGCCGGCAAGGGCTCAGCGTGGATGCCGGGCAAATCTTGCTCCAAGGAATTCATAATCGGAAAGGCCAATTTTTCCAGCGGCGGGCAAAAATCCGCTGCCACACCGGGCTTATTGCCGCGCGCATCGATCCGGTACCAGCCGTATGGCTCCAGGTAGACCGCGTTCAAACCGTGCAGGCAAAAGGGCGGCGGGTCGCCGTCTATCGTCAGCCGCTGATAACACAGTCCGGCCGGAATGCCGTTGGCACGCAACAGCGCCGCCAGCAAATGGCTTTTGGCGTAGCAGTAGCCGGTAACGTGACTTAACACATCGGAGGCTTTACAGGTCACGGGGTTCAGCCGGTAGTCCCAGCTATGCTTGATTTCGTCGCGAACGAATTCGAAACAGCGTTTGGCGATGGCTTCCTCATCGCTGTAACCTTCGGCCAGTTTTGCGGCTTGGGCGACGATGGCCGGATGTTGACTGTCGATATAAAGACTGCTGCTGAGATAAGGCTTCATGTCCGGCAACCACTTTACCGCGCGTTGGACTTTGGTTAACACGCCGCTCAGTAATGACACGATTTCCGGCATCGCCAACAGCTCCGCTTCGCCGATGTTGGCACTCGGCAAAGGCAAGGTGATCGAGGCGGCTTCGATCAGTGTGGCCGACATCGTGATCAAGGTTTCCCGGAGCTCGGTATCGGCATGCTGGGCGCGTGGCGTGGCATTCAATACCGCCACCGGTTTATCAACAAAGCCCTCGAATGCCACCAACCAATCCAGCGCGTT
The DNA here is from genome assembly GCF_014850975.1 of Methylomonas fluvii. Classification (GTDB taxonomy): domain Bacteria; phylum Pseudomonadota; class Gammaproteobacteria; order Methylococcales; family Methylomonadaceae; genus Methylomonas; species Methylomonas fluvii. Next base: position 923,646 of record NZ_JACXST010000003.1, read on the forward strand.
TTTGATGGTGCCGGTAACCCCGTGCGCATATTCCGGGCTGGCGATCAGCAAGGCGTCCGCCGCGGCAACTTCGTTGCGCAATTGCTTCGCGACAGCCGGAAGCGTGCTTTCCAAATCCGGATTGTATAAGGGCAAGTCGCCAAGCCCGGAAAACAGACGGACTTCAATCGAGGCCGGCGCCAAATACCTCACAGTGCGCAGCACGGCGGAATTAATGGACGCCGCCCGCAAGCTGCCGTATAAGGCCAGAATTTTCATGGCAAATTTAGGTATTGAAGCTCAGGGAAAAGTAATGGCTGCTCAGCTGAAAGCCCTTATTAAGATACAAGCGATGGGCGGTAAAGCGCTGATGGCCGGAATCCAGATGCACGCCCTGGCAGCCGTGCGCTTTGGCGTGAGCTATCAGCCAACCGAGCAAGGCGCCGGCGAAGCCTTGCGCAGTCTCGCCGCTAAGTGTAGCTAAATCGTCGACGTACAGTATTTTGCCCCAGGCCAAAAACTCGGCCAAACGAAAACCCGCCACGCTTTTAACGGCGCCCTGCTGTCTAACAGCCAGAATTTGGTAGGACTGCAGTTGCTGGCGGCGAACCTGGGCTAGAAACTGTTCTTGCTTGAGGTACAGGCGCAACTCGCTGAACACCGGAAAACAGGCTTGGATTTCCGCCTCGGTATCGGCAATGAAAATATCGAAAGTCATGGCTACGGCTTAATAATCAAAAAGGGTGGCTGTTGGCTTGGAACATAATACCGGGTGCAGTTTAAACGCCTACCTGCTTAGCCGGATTAGACGCTATTTACAACCGCCTAACAACTGTCAACATTGACAGCATATACCGCCATTCTGGTTTGCCGGTAAGTATTACCGGACATGGGGTTTCCGCGAACTCAGCCTTTAGGATAAGCTGTCGAACAGATTTAACGACAATAAGCCCATGAAAGCTTGGCAAGAAATTCAACTTCAAGCATTGCAAACCAGCGACAGCGAGCATCAGCTTTTTCAAGCCATTGCGGCGTTGGGTGCGGAATTGGGTTTTGATTATTGCGCCTACGGACTCCGGTTGGCGCTGCCGCTAAGCAATCCGAAGATCGTGAAAGTGAGCAATTATCCATCGGCTTGGCAAACGCAATATCAGGCTAAAAACTATTGTGCGATCGACCCCACCGTCAAACATGCTCTCCGCTCGTCTCAGCCCATCCTGTGGACGGACGGTTTGTTCGCCTCAACGGCGGCGTTTTGGGAAGAGGCCCGTTCGTTCGGCTTGCGGTACGGTTGGGCGCAATCCATGCGGGACGTCCCCGGCGCCACCGGTATGCTGACGTTGGCGCGATCCGATGAGCCGCTGAGCAAAGCCGAGCTGGCGGACAAGGCTTTTAAAATGGCTTGGTTGACCCAAACTGCGCATATGGCCCTATCGCGCCGCTTATTACCCAAATTGCTGCCGGAAGCGGATACAAAACTATCGAACCGCGAGATCGCGGTACTACGCTGGACGGCCGATGGCAAAACCGCCGGCGAAATCGCCGACATCATGAAAATAACCGAGCGGACTGTCAATTTTCATATCAGCAATGCCGCAGCCAAATTAAATGCCAGCAACAAAACCGCGGCGGCCGTTAAAGCGGCGCTGCTCGGTTTTTTGTAATAAGCAATCGGTTACTGCTTCCGCCGGGACTGAAAAAAGACCTACCTTTGTTGAGGCCTTCATTCGCTCGCGCCTCGCTCCGCTGCCGGCTTGGCCCTTGAGCCGCGCGCACTATTCATGAATACGATAGCCCCGATGATGATCGCCGACGCACTCAGGATGCGCGGCGTAAGCGGTTCGTTCGCGAACCAGTTGCCTAAAAACACCGCCACCAGCGGATTGACGTAGGCGTAGGTCGCTACCAGCGGGATAGGTGTGTTTTGCAGCAACCAGGCGTAGGACGCGAAACCGATCATCGAGCCAAACACTATCAGATACGCCAAGGCCAGCCAGGAGTTAGCCGATACTTGAGCCAGATTGAAAACACCCCATTGTTCGCTTAGTGCACTGACCAGCAACAACGCAAAGCCGCCGGCCAGCATTTCCGCGCCGGTTGTCATCAGCGCCGTGTTCGGCAAATCCGCAGTCTTGCTGTAGATTGAACCAAGCGCCCAAAGCAAGCTGGCGAGTAATAGCGCCGCCACCCCGGGCATATTTAACGGCATACCGTCCGCAAACACCGACGGACCGACCAGCAGGTAAATCCCCATGAAGCCGATGACCAACCCAACCAGTACGCGCAGCGTCGGTCTAACGCCGTTGGGCCGGATTGCGTCGGCAATTACCAGAAACATCGGCACGGCACCGATGATCAACGCGGCGATGCCGGACGGGACGGTTTGTTCGGCCCAACAGACCAAGCCGTTGCCGCCGAGCAATAACAAAATACCGACAACGGCGGCCGAACGCCACTGCCTTAAGGTCGGCGCGGCATCGCCGGCCAGACGCCGCCAAGCCAACAAAATGAAGCCGGACACGACAAAACGCAATCCACCGGACAAAAATGGCGGCAATGTTTCGACGACGAAGCGGATCATCAAATACGTTGATCCCCACACCAGATAAACGGCCAACAACGCGGCCCAGACTTTAGCTTTCATTCTGCAAACGCCTGACTATTAACCCGGCCGTTCAATACCGTTCGTCCTGAGCCTATCGAAGGACCGGCCACATCAGGCTTCGACAGGCACAGCCCGAACGGTGTACTCATGTTAAATAGGGCCGGGTTAATAATATCGGCTGCTACTTGCGCCTCTGCCACCCACGGGCGTAGCGGCCAGGACGAATACTCTTTGTTGCCGCTGATTAAGGTTAGTAGCATAGGAAAACCTATCGGTTGGAAAATTGCTTGAATGTTATCGAAGCGTAGACGGGCTCGTCCGCTGTCAGTCGCCGTGTTTAAGCGCAGTTTATACGAAGCGGTCTGCCAGTTTAGAATAGTCAGCGCCCTTCCCCAACCGGAAACGCCGTTTTATCTACCACCCGCCGCAATACAAAGCTGGTGTGTACCCCGCTGACGCCGGCAATGCCGGTGATGCGTTTCAGCAGTAACTCCTGGTAGGCGTCCAAGTCCTTGACCACCACCTTGAGCTGGTAGTCGGCGGCTTGGCCGGTGATCAGCAGACATTCCAGGACTTCAGGAATACCGGCGACCGCCGCTTCGAAAGTGCTGAAACGTTCCGGCGTGTGCTGGTCCATCGAAATGTGGATCAAGGCCATCAACGTCAATCCCAAGGCTTTGGCATCCAGCAGCGCCCGGTAGCCGACGACCAAGCCGCCCTCCTCCAAGGCCCGCACCCGCCGCAAACACGGCGACGGCGACAAGCCGATGCGGTCGGCCAGTTCCTGATTGCTGATGCGGCCGTCGGTTTGCAGGATGTTCAAGATTTGCCTGTCGTATTTATCCAGCTCCATAAAATGCCCGCTAATCATTTAATAAAACAATAAAATAAATATTTATTCATATTTACAGCAACATTCTATCAATATTTAACCTTTTAAACAGCATAAACGCAATCGGCTGGCGGACGGTTTGGCCTATCCTATCGGCTACCGTTTTGAGGAGTTAAAAGCCATGTTGACCGACCCTTCCCACAAATACCGCCCGTTTCCACCGATAGCGCTTGCCGACCGCCAATGGCCCAATCGCACGATCAGCCAAGCGCCGATCTGGATGAGCACCGACTTGCGCGACGGCAACCAAGCTTTGTTCGAGCCGATGAACGCCGAACGCAAGCTGCGCCTGTTCCGCACCTTATGCAGCATCGGTTTCAAGGAAATCGAAGTGGCGTTTCCGTCGGCCTCGCAAACCGATTTCGATTTCGTGCGCCGCTTGATAAACGAGGGTTTGATCCCCGCCGACGTGACCATCGAAGTGCTCAGCCACGCTCGCGAACCCTTGCTCCGTAGAACCGTCGAAGCCTTGCAGGGCGCGCGCTCGGCCATCGTCCATATCGTCAACGCCACCTCCCAAGCGTTTCGCGACCAGGTGTTAGGCATGAGACGGTCCGAGGTGTTGGCGATGGCTGTCGATGCGGTGCGCTTGGTCAAACAATTGACCGCCGACCAACCGCAAACCCAGTGGCGCTTGCAATACAGCCTGGAAGCCTTCACCGCCACCGAGCCGGATTTCGCCGTCGAGGTGTGCGATGCGGTCAGCGCCGCCTGGGGCGCGACGCCGGACAACAAGATCATCCTCAACTTGCCGTCGTCGGTGGAAACGGCGACGCCGAACGTCTACGCCGACCAGATCGAATGGATGCACCGGCATATCGCCCGCCGCGACAGCGTCATCCTCAGCGTGCATCCGCACAACGACCGTGGCACGGCGGTGGCCGCTGCCGAACTGGCGTTGATGGCCGGCGCCGAGCGCGTCGAGGGTTGCTTGTTCGGCAACGGCGAACGCACCGGCAACGTGGATTTGGTGACGCTGGCCTTGAATCTTTATACCCAGGGCGTGGCGCCGGGCTTGGATTTTTCCGACATCGACAAGGTGGTGGGCGAATTCGAGGCTTGCACCGGCATGAGCGTACCGCCGCGCCAACCCTATGCCGGCGAGTTGGTGTTCACCGCGTTTTCCGGCTCGCACCAGGACGCCATCAAGAAAGGCTTTGCCGTCCGGCAACCCGATAGTGTCTGGAACGTGCCGTATCTACCGTTCGATCCGGCCGACGTCGGTCGCGGTTACGACGCGGTGATCCGCATCAACAGCCAGTCCGGCAAGGGCGGCATCGCCCATTTATTGGAAAGCCATTACGGCGTGGTGCTGCCGCGCCGTTTGCAGATCGAATTTTCGCGAGTGGTCCAACAGCACACCGACCGCCACGGCGGCGAAATCGGCGCGGAAGCGTTGTGGCAATTGTTTGCCCAGACCTATCTGGATTTGGCAAAGCCTTTGCGTTACCGGGGCCATCAATTGTTCGAGCACGCGCAAGGCCAAGGCATACAACTGAACATTGAATGGGACGGCGAACCGCGCACATTAACCGGCGTAGGTAACGGACCGATAGACGCCGCCGTCCAGGCTTTGCACTGCCTCGGCGGCGCAGTGTCGGTACGCAGTTACGAAGAACGCTCGGTCGGCAGCGGCGGCGATGCCCAGGCCTGCGCCTTCGTCGAACTGGCGGCAGCGAACGGAACCACGACCTATGGCGTCGGCTTGGACGCCAACATCGTTACAGCATCAATTAAGGCGCTGATCAGCGGTTGCAATCGCTTGGGCGGCGATTTGGGCATTATGCAATTTCGCAAAATTGAACATGCAGGTTTGAGCGCCGATAGCACGGCGGCGTCCGAGGCAACCGTTTAACGCAGGAGACAACATTGAATACTTACCGCCGGAATGCCCAGGATTATGCCCAAAACTCGCAAGCCCAACAGCAATGGGCTAAAGAACTGATCGCGGGCATGCGCTTGACCGGCCGCGAAACCGTGCTGGATTTGGGTTGCGGCGACGGCAAAGTAACGGCGGAAATCGCCGCAATCGTCGATCAAGGCACGGTGGTCGGCATCGACAACTCGGAAGCGATGATCGCCCTGGCCCAGCGCCGATACCCGCAAACGCAACATCCCAACCTGGCTTTCCAAGTCATGGATGCGGGGAATTTAAGCTTTGCCGAACAATTTGACGTGGTGTTCTCCAACGCGGTACTGCACTGGGTCAAGCAACACCAACCAGTGGGCGGCGATGGACCGAGTCAAAGGCACGGCGCCATGGTCGCGGTATTTCGGCGGCTTCGAGTTTCCGAACACCTTTTCGGGAGTCGATGAATACCGGGTGATGCTGAAAGCCGCCGGATTTACCGTCGAACGGCTAGAGCTCGTCGCCAAGGACATGACCCACGATGGCCGTGCCGGTTTGGCGAGCTGAATTCGAACCACCTGGCTGCCTTACACGCACCGTGTTCCCGAGGCATACCGGGAAGCCTTTATCGAAGCGGTATGTTCCAGATATCTGGATCAAGTGCCCTTGTGCGCTGACGGCCAAGCCCATGTGGCGATGGTCTTGCTTGAGGTTGAAGCGGAGAAATCGGCAAAACGTTAATCCGAGTAGCCCCGAATAGCGAAGCGAATTCGGGGGAATGGGATGCCTTTTTCCGTATGAATATGGTTCGATATTCGCACGGTCCTTATGCGTCAAATGCTTAGCTGATTGTGTTAGTTCGGCCAAGACCCGCCAAACGAAACGAACCTGCCAATGGCGGAAAATTTCAAGCTAGTTGTCGCCTCAATGCAAAAACTCATGCGGCTATATTGCCCTAGCTGGCGGCCTCCTGGTTTGTGGTATTGGCAGAGTTTTGCGTATCGGCCTGGTCAGGATTGAGATACACGGTATGGACGCGGTTCCAGCGGCGGGTCTGTCGGCTCCAGCGCCGGGGGTTTTGAGCCTTGGCTTGTTCGTACAACGCCTGGCGTTGAGCAAGCAGGGCCTGGTCCAAGCCGGCATGGCGTTGCGCCGGGGTCACGAAGCCGATGGCGCTGTGGCGGTGTTCGTGGTTGTAACCTGAAGGTCATAAATACCACTGCACGAGATCAGCCACCCAGTGCCGGGCGGACGTTAAGTCGGCAAACGGTTGCAACGGGTATGGCGGACGGTATTTCAAGGTTTTGAACAACGATTCCGAATAGGGGTTGTCGTTGCTGACCGCCGGTCTGCTAAAGGACGGCATGATGCCGAGCCGTTGCAGGGTGGCCAGCATCGTGGCGCCTTTCATTGGGCCGCCATTATCCGAATGCAGGACGACCTGTTGGGGCCGCAGGTCTTCGCGCTGATAGATGTCCCGTAACAGCTCGCTGGCCAATTGGCCGCTTTCTGCCTCGAACACCTGCCAACCCACGACCTGCCGACTGAAAATATCCAGGAACAGGTAGAGATAGTAGAACCGGCCTTTGACCGCCGCCGGCAGATAGGTGATATCCCCGCTATAGAGCTGATTCGGCGCGGTGGCCGTCAGCGCCTTGGGCTGGGTACGGGGCTGGCTGGGGCGCTCGCTACGGCGGTGCTTCAGTTGCCTTGCGGCTTTCAGAATGCGGTAGAAGGTCGATTCGGACGCCAGATAAATCCCTTGGTCGGCCAGGCGCGGGACAATCTGGCTGGGCGGCAGATCGGCAAACTCAGCCGAATTCGCGACGACCAAGAGGTGACTCCGCTCCGCATCGCTCAAGGCATGCGACGGCGTATAGTGCCGTTGCGGCCGGCGGTCTTCCGTCAATGTTTCCCCGGCCTGCCAACGTTGCAAGGTGCGCGGGCTCAGGCCCAGTACGGCACAGGCTTGGTCCTGGCGAGCACCGGCCGCCGTGGCTTCGGCGACTGAGTCGACCAGCTGCTGGCGCTGCGGAAGGGAGGTCATTCGACCGCGCCCACCCAACAGCGCCCGCACCTTTTCTTGTGCCCTGTGGGTATTTGCAGGATCAACAAGGCAGCGGCTTCGGCTAGTGCTTTCTCCTTACGCTGGAGTTCGCGTGCCAGACGCTGGTTCTCGGCCTTGAGGCTACGCAGATTCTGGCTTTCTTCGCGATCAGGACGCAACCTGGCTGAGGCGCAAAACTCGCTTTTCCACTGCGCCAGTTGATGGGTAAATACGCCACGCTCCCGGCACCAGGCATTCAGCACCTCGCCGCTCAAACTATGGCTTTCCTGGAGGGCCAGCAAACGTTCTTCGGGCCGCCAATCTTGAGGCCGCTGGGCGGACTTGGCTGTGACAGGACGGTGATCGGTCGAGGAGGTGTGGCTCATCCAGGTTTTTAGGGTATGTATGCTCAGGTTTCATTCATCGGCAACCGTTTGAATGGATCGGTTGCCCCGGCTGTAGACTTTCGCCAACGCTTGGTCTTTGAATGCATCAGAATACTGCTTTTTGGAACGGCTCATGGTTCATCTCAAATTTCAAAAGGAATGGAAATTTGAGGCGACAACTATTCTGACTCAGGGGGCTTTGATGTTCTCGCACCATGCGAATGGCTCGCTCTCGGATTTCTGATGAATATTGGTTTGATGTTTTCTCTTTCATTGCTCCATTCTCTCAAAGGTTGGAGCCTCCGAGAAAACCGGGGCGATTCACAGCAGTTCCGCAACCCAACTCGCCGAGATCGAAGCAGGCAACTCCAAACGATGGCCTTGGGCATCCGTAAAGATAATCGCCGCAGTTGGCGCCTGCTCAATCTGCACCGGTATCAGTGCAGACGAACCAGGTGCCGGTAATTTTCGATAGTCACTCAGTCGCGTCGTGAACGTGCGGACGTTAATCTGTTGCTCAGCGCAATACTCGGCTTGCGATAGATCACTGCGTTGCCACGCTTCAATATGCTGACGCCATTTCGATGTGATCGCCATTACTTCTCCTGGCCAAAAAAGCACAGGATGCCGCAGGTGGAATATTTTTTACAGACGGGGACGGCTGGGCGCTTACAATCAACTTTGCAATTTCCTCGTTTTTGTTAAATTTTAATTTCAAGGTTGATCGTTTGAGGTATTCGGAAGGTAGGTCTTAAACCCGGAATTAATAAAATCCTGTTGAAATTGTTCCGCGCTCACGGGTCTGCTAAACATGTAGCCCTGCAGCGAATCGCATTTTTGCTCAGTTAGAAATGATAATTGATCCTTGGTTTCCACCCCTTCGACTATGACCGACAATTTAAGCTCATGCGCCAGTGCGGTGATTGCCCGGACAAGGGTTTTACTGCCTTCGTCGCCAGGCAGATCAATCACAAATGATCGATCTATTTTGACGCTTTGTATCGGAAATCGGCGCAAGTAGGTTAAGCTGGAATAACCTGTGCCAAAATCGTCGATGCTGAGCCGCACTCCAAGCCCTTGAAACTGATGCAATACCTGGAGCGTGTTCTCGGGATCCTGCATAATTGCCGATTCGGTGATTTCAAGCTCCAGCGCGCTGGGATTAAGGCCGGTTTCGGCCAACGTTCGTTTTACTGTTTGAAACAGGTTGGTATCGAGGAATTGGCGTGCCGATACGTTCACCGCTACACCGCCGAATGGCCCATCATTTTCAATCCAGGTTTTGGCCTGTAAACAGGCCTCACGCAACACCCAGGCACCAATAGGCACGATAAGTCCGGTTTCTTCCGCCACGGTAATGAAGCGGTCCGGATACACCAAGCCCCATTCCGGATGCTGCCAACGCACCAGCGCTTCCGCGCTGACCACCACGCCGCTGTCGGTACAGACCTGAGGCTGATAATGCAGCCGTAATTCATCATGGGCTAAGGCATGCCTCAGACCCCGTTCCACCTTCATGCGTTCGATCGATTTTTCAGTCATTTCCAGGGTATAAAACTGAAAGTTGTTTTTACCGCGGTCCTTGGCCAAATACATGGCCGTGTCGGCGTTCATTAGCAGCGAATGGCTGTCCTTGCCGTCGTCGGGATGAATACTGATACCAATGCTGGCGGTGACCACAAGATCGTTGCCTTCCAAGGTAAACGGCTGGGTGAGGATGTCCAGGGTCTTTTGGGCAATTCTGGCGACATCGTCGATTTGGTTGATGTCACTCAGCAACACGATAAACTCGTCACCACCCAACCGAGCCAGAATATCGTTCGAGCGAACCGAGGCTCTCAGGCGGTCGCTGACGGCTTGCAGCAATAAATCGCCCAAGCGGTGGCCCAGCGTATCGTTGATCAACTTGAAACGATCCAAATCAAGATACATCACGGCCAGTTTGCGGTTATGCCTTTGGCCGGTCGATAATGCTTGAGTAAGGCGGTTATGAAACTGGTCGCGATTCAGTAGCCCGGTCAAGGGGTCGTGATTGGCCAGATAGATCAATTGCTGTTCGGCGTATTTACGGTTGGAAATATTCTGAATTTGCACAATAAAATACTGCGGATCGCCGCCAGCGGTGCGAACCAGCGAGGCGCTCATCATAGTCCAAATGGTCTTGCCGACCACTTTATGAAAGCACTCCACCTCAATCTGAAACGTCGGCAGTAAGTCAGTCACCAATTGCCGCAAGTAGTGGTTTATCACATCATCATGATGGTCTGCATGCGTGAACATTCGCAGATTGGAACCCAGCAACTCATCTCGCGTGTAGCCTAAAATTTCACAGAGGGCATTGTTGACTTGCAGGAAACTACCGTCCAGGGCTATCAGCGCCATGCCGATGGCGGCCAGTTCGAATGAGCTATGGAAACGTTCTTCGCTTTCCCGCAGTAAGTGTTCCATTTGCCGACGGGCGGTGATGTCGCGAAAAACCATAACAGCACCCAACAAGGTTCCATCGTCATCGAGTATCGGGGCGGCGCCGTCGTCCACCGGAATTTCTACTCCTGACTGACTAACGAACAAAGTGGGGCAATCAATGCCGGTCACGGTCCGACTCTGTAATGTACTGAGGACCGGGTTTTCAATGACACTGCGGCTCGACTCGGCTATCAGCGTCATGAGTTCGCTGACCCGTTTACCTTTGGCTTGTTCCAGACTGTGTTCCGTTATCGTTTCGGCCACCGGATTCATGAACCGGATGAACCCTTCAGCGTCGGTGGCAATGACGGCGTCACTGATACAGTGCAGGGTTTTGCCAAACCACTGTTCGCTTTCCTTCAGCTTGCGCTCCAGCTGATATTTATACAAAGCGACTTCGATGGAAGCGTGCAGTTCATCCGGCCGGAACGGCTTGATCAAATAGCCGTATGCGCCTGTGGCTTTCGCGCGCAACAAGGTAGCCGGATCGCTATAAGCCGTCAGAAAAATCACGGGAATATGCAGAGACTCCGTTATGGCATGCGCCGCGCTGATACCGTCCATCTCGCCTTTCAACACAATATCCATCATGACTAAATCGGGCTTATACTCATTGGCCAGCGTGATGGCTTGGCCTCCCGAAAAAGCAGTCGCGACCACCTCATAGCCGAAACCTTCCAACTGCCTACGAATATCCATGGCAATAATGCCTTCATCCTCGACGATCATAATTCTACTGGCTAACATGCGGAGCCCCTCCCACTTAACAAGTTTTAGTAAAACGCAGAGTAAAGGTGGATCCGCTTGTCCGATCCAGGCTCATCTGTCCCATGAGTTGATTGGTCAAGGTATCGACCAATTGCAGACCCAGAGAGCTGCTTTTTTTGAAGTCCATTTCGCTGGGAAGGCCGATGCCGTTATCGGATATTATCAGGATATATTCGTCTTGCTCCTGTGTGAAAGTGATGCCGATTTCGCCGCGCCGATCTCCGGGAAATGCGTACTTAATGGCATTGGACAGCAATTCGTTGATGATCAGGCCGCAGGGTATCGCCGTATCGACATCGAGAAACACATTGTCGATCTTCATGTTGAGCTTGAGTTTGTCGGAATACGCGCCATAGCCGAACAACAAATGGTCTGATAGGCTACGAATGTATTCGTTGAAATCTATCCTGGCCAGGTCTTTGGATTGATAAAGTTTTTCATGTAACAGGGCCATGGCTTTGATGCGATCAGCACTTTGTTTGAGTAAATCTGCGGTCTCCGGACGAGTTACATTGCCGGCTTGGAGGTTGATCAGGCTGGACACCACCTGTAGGTTATTCTTGACTCGGTGATAGACCTCCTTAAGCAGCATTTCCTTCTCTTTGAGGGTTTGTTTCAGTTTATCGTGGGCACTCTGGCGCTCGGTAATATCAACGATGGAGCTAAGGACGATTATGCCGTTATCGTCATCGATCAGGCCCAGGCCGATTTCGACCGGAAATTCGGTGCCGTCTTTGCGCAGCCCGTACAGATCGCGTCCAGCCCCCATGGGCCTGGAAACCGGATCGGCAAGGTAGGCCTGGCGGAAACCGATATGCCCGCCGCGAAAACGTTCCGGAATCAACATCTCCACCATCTGCCCGATCAGTTCGGTTCGCACGTAACCGAAGGATGCTTCCGTTTGCGCATTCACCATAACAATGGTGCCAGATTCATTCACCATCACGATGGCATTTGGTGCCGACTCCACTGCTTGCCGGAATCGTTGTTCCAGGCGCTTGCGCTCGGTAATGTCGACGATCGAACTGAGCACCAGGGTTTCTTCATGGCTTTCGATCAGACCCAGGCCGATTTCGACCGGAAATTCAGTACCGTCCTTGCGTAGCCCGTACAGATCACGTCCGGCCCCCATGGGCCTGGAAACCGGATCGGCAAGGTAGGCCTGGCGGAAACCGATATGCCCGCCGCGAAAACGTTCCGGAATCAACATCTCCACCATCTGCCCGATCAGTTCGGTTCGCACGTAACCGAAGGATGCTTCCGTTTGCGCATTCACCATAACTATGGTGCCAGACTCATTCACCATCACGATGGCATTTGGTGCCGACTCTACTGCTTGCCGCAACCGATCCTCAAGTTGTTTATGCTCGGAAATATTGTCATGGATTACAATAAGCCGGGCTAAGTTCTGGTCGGGAAACAGGATGACTTTCCCTGTAAACCAGAGCTGACCGGAACCGGTGTAATAAGGATATTCGAGCGAAAAGCTGGATAAAATGCCGTTCAAAACCGACCTAATACCCTCTGCGAACGCCTTTCCGCCTCTATCGTTGGTCAGCCCGGTGTCCAGCAGGGCCAGATAATTTCGTCCGGGTTGAAGGCTTGCTTTATCCCCGGCGTATGCCTGATCGAAATCAAGCCAAGGCCTACTGACTTTCAAGATATTCGCAGCTCCATCCAACACACAGTATTGTTTTGACAAGGAATCCAATATGGCGCCATTAAAATGTTCGGCGTTGCGCGCTGTATCTTGCCGGCCCAAGTCGGCCGGCGAGGGTTGGGCTGTGGGTTTTTCCAGGATGTCGGACCGGCTTTTTTCCTTATGTCTGCGCGCCAAGGCTGTACCGGCTTGACCGGCAAGAATCTTGAGGCCCTCAAGTTGATTGACGCTTAACTCGCGCTGTACGACATCGAACACACAAAGTGCGCCCAATGCTTCACCGGTGGGAATTAGAATCGGGCTGCCCGCATAGAAACGGATATGCGGCTCGGAAACCACCAGGGGATTGGCCGCGAAGCGACTGTCACGCTCGACATGCGGTACAACCAACACATCCGGGTGTAATAGGGTTGGTGTGCCGAATCCGCAGTCTCTGGGTTGTTCGTTGGCCGCTATGCCCTTTTTGGCTTTAAACCACTCGCGATCACTATCGACCAGCGTGATCACAGCAAAAGGCGTATCGCACATTAGTGCCGCCAGCCGGACAATGTCGTCAAAGTTTGATTCGGGAGGCGTGTCGAGGATGCAGTATTCGTGCAGCTTTTGTATCCGCAGAGTTTCAGCTTTCGATTCAAGCATAGCGAGTACCCCGCCTCGGTTTAGACACTAGGCCTAATCATAATCTATAATTCGGAGTCAGGTGCTAATGTTTGTATGGTAAAAATAGTTTCACGGAATCGCGCCGACAGTTCGTCCACTTGCATTATTTATCAGTTTTTGTAATATTCGAAAATCTGGTTACGCCTGCAAATTGACCTTGAGAGTTGCTGATTCTTCTTTGAACCACTACCGCCCAGCGTCCTGAAGAACGCGCTATGTCGGCATCGGAGAAGATCAAGTCGTTACTTGGAGTATCACGAGCCTTTTTAAAATGCTCACGGTCACTAATGTTGAAGGGTTTTGTATTCGGATTGGATGAATAGAGAAAATCACCGTTTGCATCAAAGTAAGATGTTCCGAACGCATCTGGAAAAGCCTTAATCAAGTGAGCCATGTGCTCATGAAATGGTCTAATAACCCCGGACACTTCTAAAGGCAGAATTTATACTGCTAGCAGAGGAGACCATGAGTAACGACAAAAAACACAATCGCCCAAAATACAGCCTGGAGTTCAAGCAAGATGCTACGAAGCTGGTTTTGGAAAAAGGCTACAGTCAACAGCAAGCGGCGGATCATCTGGGCATATCGCAAAGTGCCCTGGGACGCTGGGTACGAGCGGAGCGCAAGCCTTCGGCCAACGACTCGTCGACCAAAAAGTCTGGCCTGAATCTGGGGGATCATGACGAATTGATCCGGTTACGCAAGGAAAATGAACAACTGCGAATGGAGCGCGAAATCTTAAAAAAGGCCGCCGTCTTCTTTGCGAAAGAAACCGAATAAAGTACGGGTTTATTCGAGAGCAACAGAAGACGTACCCCGTGACCGTGCTGTGTCGAGTGATGCAGGTGAGCACCAGTGCTTATTATGCGTGGTGCAACAGTCCGCCAGACAGCGATAAAAAATATCAAGATCAACAGCTTGCCGAAAATGTGCTGCAGATATTTAACGACAACAAGCAAAGTTTTGGTTCACGCCGGTTAGCGGACCGATTGCAGAAGCAAGGTTTTGCTGTCGGCCGCTTTAAAACGAGGCGGATCATGCGAGATTTAAAATTGAAGGTCCGCTATCCCAAACGCTTTAAAGTGACCACGGACAGCAACCACAGCGAGGCCATCTCCCCGAACCGGCTGGATCGCCAATTCAAGGTCGCCCAGCCGAATCAAGTGTGGACCACGGACATTACCTAGTCGCCCCTGAAAAGCCACAAATTCACGGCTAAAGCATTGAAACACAATAAATAATTGAAGAAAAAGACGGGCAATAATTGCAAGAAATTAGTAAAATAGATATTAATTTCTTGCAAATTTTTATCGAAAATGAAGCCAAAATCCCAAGAAAGTAGCGGCCAAATCGATCTATTCAACACACCACTGGCCGACCTGTTGAATCCGAAGCATGAGCTTTACCAACTGGCAAATTTGATCGATTGGAAAGTACTGGATGATGCGTTCGGTGAATTTTTTACCGAGAACCAAGGCGCTCCGGCGTTGCCAACGCGTCTTATTGCCGGGCTTCATTACCTCAAACATGCGTTTGCACGCTCGGACGAAGCGGTCGTGGCACAGTGGCTTGAAAATCCCTATTGGCAATATTTTTGTGGCGAAGAGTATTTCCAACACCAGATACCTTGCCACCCCACGTCACTGACCTATTGGCGAAAACGGATCGGAGAAGAAGGTTGCGAGTGGATGTTATCGGTGACGATCCAGGCTGGCGTAGCCAGCAAGACCGTGAAGAAACAGGATTTTGAATCGGTGACGGTTGATAGCACGGTGCAAGAGAAAGCCATCACGTATCCGACCGATGGAAAATTGTATGAACGCTGTCGCCAGCACATGGTACGTCTGGCTGAGCAGCATGAGATTACACT
Organism: Methylomonas fluvii; assembly: GCF_014850975.1. Classification (GTDB taxonomy): domain Bacteria; phylum Pseudomonadota; class Gammaproteobacteria; order Methylococcales; family Methylomonadaceae; genus Methylomonas; species Methylomonas fluvii. The sequence continues at coordinate 938,828 of NZ_JACXST010000003.1, forward strand.
ACGGCAGAACTACAACCGCAAAGCCCCCTATTTGCTGATGATGGCGAACCGGTACAGTCATGCCAAGCAAATGAAGCGCAAACGCAAAATGCTCAAACAGCTCAAAACTTTGGTGGGTCGGGTTTACCGAGATATCGAGCGCCAATTGACGGATCAATCCGATGCAGTCAAATTGGCTTTTAAAGAGACGCTAGAGAAAACCCAACGGATTTTGAACCAACAACCCCAGGATAAAAACAAGCTGTACAGTTTCCACGCCACGGAAGTCGAATGCATTTCCAAAGGCAAAGTCCACAAGAAGTATGAATTCGGCGTCAAAGTGGGCATCACCGTCACCAACAAAAGTAATTTTGTGCTCGGCGCCCGCAGCTTTTCCGGTAATCCCTACGATGGACACACCCTGGAATCGTGTCTGGAACAGGCGGAGATTCTAAGCGGTACACGCGCAAAAGAAGCTTTTGTGGATTTAGGATACCGTGGTGTCGAGGTCCCGAACGTGACCATTTACAAAGCCCGGCAAAAGAGAGGAATAAACACCCGGCGACTCAAACGCGCCCTCAAACGCCGCAATGCCATCGAACCCGTCATCGGGCACCTCAAAAACGACGGATTGCTGGGCCGCAATTACCTGAAAGGCGAACTGGGCGATGCCATGCATGCCATCTTATGCGGTGCTGGCCACAATATCCGTATGATCCTCAGGCAGTTGAGGATTTTTTTGCCTCATTTTTGGAGACCGCCATGTCGGATTTTGGCGCGGCCATTGAGCGCGCCGTTTTTATTGTCGGCCTGAATGCTGGTGTTCGGAAAATATCGGCTTTTTCAGGGACGACTACCTATGTCTGGACGTTACAGGGCTGGCTGTATGTCGCGGTCGTGATCGATCTATTTTCCCGCCAAGTGGTGGGCTGGGCGATTGACGACCACATGCGGACTTCGCTCTGTGTCAACGCATTACAAATGGCCTTCTGGCGCCGTAAACCGTCGCCTGGGCTACTGCATCACTCGGATCGTGGCAGCCAGTATGCTAGCCGGGAATATCGGCAGCATTTGGCGGTGATGAAGATGGAGCAGAGCATGAGCCGGAAAGGCAATTGTTGGGATAATTCACCAACGGAACGCTTTTTTCGTAGCTTGAAGCATGAACAACTCAACTACGAAAAATTCAAAACCCAAGAGGCGGCAAAACTGAGCGTGATTGATTATTTGGCTTTTTACAATGGCCGTCGATCGCACTCAACATTGGGCTATCAATCCCCGATCGAATTCGACCGGGAATTTACGACAAACGCTGCCTAAACAGGTGTCCGGTTTTTGTTGACCATTACAATGATGTTTGGACCTGATAATGCATATAGCGGAAATACTAAAGGGAACAGCAGCCAGTTTGCCAAGCTTTTACAAAAACCTTAGCCGCTTCCCCCTTAGCTTCAGCGCCGACTCAGAGCGCCACTCCCTGCGCATCGAACAAGCCTTCGAATAAGGCCGAGCTCAAATAGCGTTCGCCGGAGTCCGGCAGTACTACCACAATGGTCTTGCCCACATTTTCCGGCCGTTTTGCCACCCGCACTGCCGCCGCAACCGCCGCACCGCAAGAAATGCCGGATAACAAGCCTTCTTCCCGCGCCAAACGCCGCGCATATTCAATCGCTTCGTCATTACTGACTTGCTCGATAGCATCGACCATGGATAAATCCAATACATCGGGCACAAATCCGGCACCTATACCCTGGATTTTATGCGGCCCCGGCTTTATATCCTGGCCGCTACGATACTGAGTTAACACCGGGCTGGCTTCCGGCTCCACGGCAATGGAAACGATGGGTTTGCACTGCGTGAGCTTGATGTAGCGCGACACGCCAGTAATGGTGCCGCCGGTGCCGACGCCGGCCACTAAAATATCGACCGCACCGTCGCTATCGTGCCAAATTTCCGGCCCGGTGGTTTGTTCGTGAATTTGCGGGTTGGCGGGGTTTTTGAACTGCTGCAGCAATACGTAGCGTTCCGGATCGGAAGCGACAATTTCTTCGGCCTTGGCGATGGCCCCTTTCATGCCTTTGGCGCCCTCGGTCAGCACTAGCTTGGCTCCGTAGGCCACCAGCAATTTGCGGCGCTCGATACTCATCGTATCTGGCATCGTTAAAGTCAACGGAATACCGCGGGCAGCGGCGACAAACGCCAGTGCGATGCCGGTATTGCCGCTGGTTGGCTCGATCAGCTCCTTACCTGGTCCCAGCAAGCCGCGCTGTTGCGCATCGTTGATCATCGCCGCGCCGATGCGGCATTTCACCGAATATCCAGGGTTACGCCCTTCGACTTTAGCCAATAGGGTGACTTGAGCGCCGTCAGTAATGCGGTTAAGCCTAACCAGCGGTGTTTTACCGATAGACTGCGAATTGTCGGGATACCAATATGCCATAACATTTTCCTTCAAAATGGATAGTCCAAAAAAAGCCAGTGCGCATGGACTTGCACTGGCTGTTTATGGGGTTGAATTAAGCTCACACAGCTAAATCAGAAAAACGTGCTGCACACGCCCTGGGTAGCCGTAGTACCACGGCTCCAAGATTGCGCCTGTTTGAAGATTTTTGCAACCTACAGCCAGGCCCATCGCGCATCCCAGGGATAGCCGGCCATAAATCAAAGACAGCAAATTCAAGCCGCCAGGAAGAGTTATAACTAAATCTGGAGTACAGCCGGACTTGAAGAAAGGTGGCGCCCTCTGCTGAAATGAGATTGTCGAGATCGAATACCAGCAAAATGAGAGACGCCATGAGTAAAGATAATGCAAAAGAGTGGGATAGCGCTAGTGCGCTCAACGACCCTTTGACAGATTTGTTGAAGATGGGCGCTAAGGCCTTGATCCAACAGGCCGTTGAGGCGGAGTTACAAGCGTTTCTGGGCGAATATGCCAAGGTGACCGATTTACGGGGCCGACAAACGGTGGTGCGTAATGGCTATTTGCCGGAGCGGGAAATCGTGACGGGTGTGGGTAACGTGACGGTCAAAATCCCCAAGGTTCGAGATCGTTCTGGCGGCGGGGTCAAGTTCAACTCGTCGCTAGTGCCGCCGTATGTTCGCAAGGCCAAGCGGGTGGAAGCGGCATTGCCCTGGCTGTATTTGCGCGGTATATCGACGGGTGACATGCAGGACGCCTTGTCGGTCCTGCTGGGCACAGAGGCGAAAGGCTTGTCGCCAGCGGTGGTCAGTCGTTTGAAAGCGCAATGGGCCGAGGATTATCAAGCCTAGCATCGGCGGGATTTGTCGAATCAGCGCTATGTGTATGTGTGGGCCGACGGTATTTATTCGACCCTGCGCGGCGAAGATGACCGCTTGTGTCTGTTGGTGATCATTGGTGTCAATGAGCACGGTGAAAAGCGGCTTTTGGCGCTCTCGGATGGCTATCGAGAATCCAAGGCATCCTGGCTGAGCGTGTTGCAAGATTTGCAGACTCGCGGTTTACAGGACGCGCCGAAACTGGCCACCGGCGATGGGGCTCTGGGTTTCTGGGCGGCGGTGAATGAAACCTGGCCGCAGACACGGACGCAACGCTGCTGGGTGCATAAAACGGCGAATGTGCTGGCTGCATTACCGGATTCGATTCAGGCTAAAGCCAAGGCTGGCTTGAAAAATATCTGGCTGGCAGAAACCAAAGACCATGCCAGCAAAGCCTTTGACAGCTTCCGGCGTGACTTTGAGGCCAAATACCCCAAAGCGGTCAATATTCTGGAAAAAGACCGTGAATCGTTACTGGCGTTTTACGATTTTCCCGCTGAACACTGGGTACACATCCGCACCACCAATCCGATCGAATCGAGCTTTGCGACCATTCGCCATCGGACAACGCGGACCAAGAACTGCGTGTCACGGCATTCGCTGCTAGGCCTAGTGTTCCAGTTGGCACTGACCGCCGAAAAAAGTTGGCGCAAGATACGCGGATTTAAACAACTACCGGATGTGATCAACGGCATTCGATTTCAGGATGGCATTGCTGTCATTACTGAGTCGGATAAAGCCGCAGAAAATCAGCAGATCGCCGCCTGATTCAATTTGCCTATACACCAGATTTGACTATTTCTCCGCCAGGAAGCACCGCCAGCCAAAGCCTAGCGTTACCGGAAAGTGATTGAAGGTTTGATGAAATGATCCTGAAAGCGCACACCGGTCAAGGCATGCGCGGGATCGGAAGAATTTACTTTTTGGATGTTCTGATAATTGAAGTCAGATGACGGCCGCATTGTGCGCAAACAAAGTTTCCGGTGGGTACGCCGGAGACATATTCTTTGGCTAAGGACGGGTGGTCGCAGTGCTCGTCATTTCTACTTTTAGTTGATGTATCTAATTTCTTTGCGTCCATAATCTTCCCCTTGCTTTACGCATACTTACAGGATTATTTAACAAATTTTTTTACGTTAAAAGCTAAGCAAAAAACATACACACAGAACACAAGCTTATGTACTTAAAAGACTTTTAATAGCCGCCGATTAAACCCAGCGAAAGCCGAACGATCAGGTGTAAATTTTCTCGACTTAGCGATTTATGCTAACCAGCCGCTTAATACGCCAATTTGCAGAATTTCAGCGACTAATGGAGTGAAATCGAAAAAATCAACTGAACCAGTTTGTTTGTTTGCAAAAAGGCTACTGTAAAAAATTCCGACAGCTGCTAAACGCCAGGTGTCTGGCCGGCTAGCAGGGAATTTACCGGGCCAAATACCATTATTCAAGCCGCCGGACCGCGCAACCATTTGGAAAAACAATTAAAATTCGGCAAACCGACAGGCACAAAAAAGGGGCTTGTAAGCCCCTTTTTTACGATTGCGTGGAGCAGTCTATTTAACCGCTTCAGCAATTTTGTTAAACGCTTCAACCCGTTGTTTGCCGGTATTGGCTAAATCGATGCCATTCTCGACGATCATTTGAATCAAGCCCGGTGTGCTGTAAACGATTTTGCCCATGTAAGCCACTACTGGCACAGCAACAATCGCACCGAACAATGTACCGATACCTACCATATGCAGCATTTTGGTAATCAACACCACTATATCCAGCGGCAACAAAATCAAAGTACCGAAGTACAACAATACGATGAATGTGAACAGCGCGAACACCACAAACTGCAGCAGTCTTACCAATGCGACATTAAGGTTTTTCATGTTTATTTGTCTCGAATGAATGAAGAATCTTTAGCAAACACAGGCAACGTATTTGATTTTCGTTGCCTTTTCAGCCGGTTAGCCAACTGGCGGCATTATAAAATAAAAGCCCTACCGTTTCTTGCTTTTTTGCCGGTTAACCGTGGCTTGGACGCCTATTCATCAGACTGAAATTGATATGCCGCGGGTTTCTTTTCGATAAAAAACGGATGTAGCAAAGCGCCTGCGACGAAACCGCCCAGATGCGCCCACCATGCAGAATCCACCGCCACATTATCTAAAACCGCTGCGGTGAAGACATCACCAATCTGAATGATCACCCAAAATCCCAGAAAAGCTATCGCCGGCACATGGAAAAACAGCGGATAAAATAGGATGGGCACCAGTATCACTACGGTCGCTTGCGGGAAACGGAAGAAATACGCACCCAACACCCCGGCAATCGCCCCCGATGCACCGACCACCGGCACCGCCATCTTCGGGTAAAAATACCACTGCGCATAGGTTGCCAAGAGTCCGCACAACACATAAAACGCCACAAAGCGTTTATGTCCCATCAAGTCTTCGATGTTGTCGGCAAAGATCCATAAAAACACCATGTTCATCAACAGATGCAGGAAACCGCCATGCAGGAACGTATTGGTAAAAAACGACAGATAATAATCCGGCGGCAGACCAAAACTATAAGCCCAATCCGGATTGGAATAGCGAATTGGCACCATCCCGTACATGTAGACAAAGTGTTGGCCCATTTCGTCCGGCATAAACAGCATCGCCACGTACACTGCTATGCAAATAGCCATGATGCCCCAGGTCACATAAGGTTTGGTGTTGCACGGAATCGAGTCGCGTATGGGTATCATCTTAGGCTTCCTAAAGTAGTGGGCACATAAATCAGAGGCGAATTAAAATTTTTCGTTCCAAGTCTTCTCCAGCCGCTGCACCGAAACCGGATAAGCCGTTTTCAGTTGCTGCGCAAACAAGGACACGCGCAATTCCTCCAAACTCCAGCGGAAGGCTTCGCGCTCAGGCATGGGCACCAAAGTCTTCATTTGTTTTTCGACATGCTGCCAAAAGCGTTGCGATAGTCTGTGCAGACCTTGGATATCCGCCGAATCGGGCTTTTGCTTATCCAGACGGCACTCAATGGCTTTTAAATAACGCGGCATCGCTTGTATCTGCGCCAGCGGCGTATACCGCAAGAAACCGCTAAACAACAGCAAACTCAACTGTTTTTCCAAGTCTTCTCGCAAACTTGGGTTCACGCCCGGCTGTTTCAATCGCTGTCTGAGCGCTTGGTAGTTTGCCATGATTTCCGTGACATGCTTGCCCACCTGATTCCCAACCGTGACCAGCGTAGACTTTTTGGCCGCCAGCGCCGCTTCGAACTGCTGCTGGCTGCGAATCGTACTATCAGCAACAAACACACTATTAAAGATCAAGAATAGTAGATCCTCCTTAAAATCGCCGCCCGGCCGTTCTGTCAAAAACGGATGCTTGGGCAGTTGATTGTAGGCCAATTGCAAGGTGGCCTGTACGCCGCTGTTTTTTAACAAATACTGGGCGTCCTTGCGGCATTGCAATTGAAACAACTTGGTCAAGCCGTCGAAATGCGCCAGATCGGCCTTGTATTGGGTGTCGAGAATCTTCACCCCCACCGTGTCGCCTTCATCGACAATGGCCGGAAAGCCGATGAATGTCTGGCCCTTTTGCATGAACTGCCAAGTCTCCGGCAAGTCGTCAAACGCCCAGGCGATACAGCCGGTGTGGTTCATCTCTTCTTGCGCCAGCTTATCGAAACTGTCGCCGGCCTTGGTGGCATAGTCGGCTTGCAGCTTGGCCAGGTTGCGACCGTAACCCAAGGCCCGGCCATGATCGTCAACAATCCGGAAATTCATTTTCAAATGATCTGGCAACGCATCCGGCTGCCATTCGTTCAGCGGTATCGACTCGCCGGTCAATTTGCGCAAACGACCGCTCAACCACTCGAACAATGAGCCTTTAAAATCCGGCTCGATTTCCAAACAAGCCTTGGCGGTATTGGGCACCGGCACAAAGTGCTTACGTAGATGCTTGGGCAGGGACTTGATCAACGCCGTCACCTTTTCTTCCAGCATGCCCGGCACCAGCCAATCGAACGGCGCTTGGCGGATTTGATTGAGCTGATGCACAGGTACGATCGCCGTCACCCCGTCTTCGTCGTGCCCCGGCTCGAAGCGATAATGCAATTCGATGGTTAAATCGCCGATTTTTTTACTGTCCGGAAAATCCCAATCGTTAATCTGATTGTCGTCGCTACGGGTCAGATCTTCTTTGTTTAAAAACAAAATCTTCGGATTATCGCGCTCGACTTTCTTGCGCCATTGATCGAGGGTAATCCCGCTCACCACCTCGGCCGGCAGTTTTTTATCGTAAAACTGATACAGCCATTCCTCGTCTTCCACCAAGTCGACTCGGCGGCCCTTATGCTGAATGTAGCCCACCTCTTCCAACAAAGTTTCGTTGGCCTTAAAGAACGGCGCATTGCTGTGGTAATCATGATTCACTAGCGCATGGCGGATAAACATCTCCCGCGCGGCTTTAGGATCGACGTTTTCGTAAGGCACTTTGCGCTTGGCTTGTAAGGTCAAACCGTACAATAGCGTGCGTTCGTAAACCCCGCTGCGCCCGGCGTTTTTCTCCCAATGCGGGTCGTAATAATTGCGTTTGACCAGATGTTGGGCACAGGCTTCTATCCATTCCGGCTCGATCTTGGCGACAGTGCGCGCATAGACCTTGCTGGTTTCGACTTGTTCGGCGGCCATGATCCATTTCGGCTTGGCCTTATGCTGGCCGGAACCCGGAAAGATGAAAAACTTCAACCCCCGCGCACCGAGATATTCGTATTGCTCGTGTCTAAAACCGATATTCGATAACAAACCCGGCAACAACGCCATATGAATCTGTTCGTAATTGGCCGGATTGCCACTGGTCTTCAAGCCCAAATCACCACGCGCCACCTGCATAATCTGGGTGTGGATGTCATGCCATTCACGCATGCGGATGTAGGACAAGAAATTATCCTGGCAATACTTGCGCAGTTTGCTGTTGGTCAGATGCTTCTTCTGTTCTTCAAAGGCATTCCACAAATTCAGCAAACTTAAAAAGTCGGAATCCTCGGCCTTGAACTGCGCATGCTTCGCTTCCGCCTGCGGCATTTTATCGGCTGGCTTATCACGCGGGTCCTGAATGCTTAATGCCGACACAATAATCGCCACCTCATGCAGCGAGCCCAGCTCAGCCGCCGCTAACAACATCCGCGCTAGTTTGGGGTCAGTGGGAATCTTTGCCAGTTGTCGCCCGGTATCGGTCAACCGGCCGGCCTTATCCAGCGCATCCACCTCAAATAGCGCATTCTTGCCGTCGCGGATCATCTTGTCGTCCGGTGGCTCGACGAACGGAAAATCTTCGATGTCGCCCAGCTTCAAAGCCGCCATCTGCAGAATCACCGACGACAAATTGGTGCGCAGGATTTCCGGCTCGGTAAACTCCGGCCGCGCCAAATAATCCTCTTTGGAATACAACCTGATGCAAATACCTTCCGCCACCCGGCCGCAGCGCCCTGCCCTCTGGTTGGCGCTGGCTTGCGAGATACGCTCGATAGGCAAACGCTGAATCTTACTTTTATGACTGTAACGACTAATACGGGCGTGGCCGGAATCGATCACGCAGCGGATGCCCGGCACGGTCAACGAAGTCTCCGCCACGTTGGTCGCCAAGACGATGCGCGGCTTGTTGCCGCTGGGCTTGAACACCCGCTCCTGCTCGGCCACGCTGAGTTTGGAATACAGTGGCAACACTTCGTAGCGGGTATTATTGTGCGACTTGCGCAAGGACTCGGTGGTCTCGCGGATCTCATGCTCGCCGCTCAAGAAAATCAGAATGTCGCCGCGCATATCCCGATACAACTCGTCTACCGCATCCAGAATGGCTTGCTGTAAATCGGCGGAGGTTTCGTCGTCTTCTTCGATTAACTCGATAGGCCGATAACGTACATCCACCGGATAGGTGCGACCGGACACATTCACAATAGGCGCATCATTAAAATGCTTGGCAAAGCGCTCCGGATCGATGGTCGCGGAAGTAATCACCACCTTCAAATCCGGCCTTTTGGGTAACAACCAGCGCAGATAGCCCATTAAAAAATCGATATTCAGGCTGCGCTCGTGCGCCTCGTCGATGATGATGGTGTCGTATTGATTTAAATAAGGATCGTTCTGCGACTCGGCCAGCAGGATGCCGTCTGTCATCAATTTGACCAGCGAATTGGGATGGGTTTGGTCGTGGAAGCGCACCTTGTAACCCACTGCCTGGCCGATGGGCTGGCCCAATTCCTCGGCGATACGGTCGGCGACGGTGCGGGCCGCGATTCTTCTTGGTTGAGTGTGACCGATCAAACCGGTTAAGCCACGGCCGATTTCCAAACAAATCTTCGGCAATTGCGTAGTCTTGCCGGAACCGGTCTCGCCGCAAACGATGGTGACCTGGTTATATTTAATCAGCTCGGCAATCTCATCCTTTTTGCCGCTGACCGGCAAGTCCGGGTAATTAATCACCGGTACCGACGCCCGGCGCTGGTTGCAACGCCCGACCGAGCGCTCGATCTTATCAGCCACTTGCTGCAACGCCCCGGCTATATCCTTGCCCTTACTCGCCTCGCTCCGCAAACGGTCCAGTTGCCGCTTCAAGCCGTGGCGGTCGGTACCCATGCAGGTTTGAAGATTTTTGGCGAGTTGTTTGAGAGTGTCAGGAACGGACATGAGGACGGAGAATCTGATAAAAGCCCTGCATTATAAGGGCAGACGGGGCGGGTTTACATTTGCCTTGCGAGAACTAACCTGACTGCGGACCATCAAGTTTTGCCACATAGTCTTGCATACCGCTCACAAAGCACTCTGCTTGGACGACGGCATCCTCAGCTTGTTTGAGATCAATCGCATCGCCAGTGTAATCGGCCAACAAACGAATTTCTTGGACACGATTCAGTGACCGCCCAAGTTCTACCGCTATCACGCCCGGCTTAACCAAATGCAAACTGAACAGCGTGATCAGGCCGTTGTGAGTGCGGCTAGCCTCGGCGCCAATCATCCGGCCGCTGACCGACAAAGCCGCTTGCGCGGATTCGAACATCGCATAATACGCCCGGTTGCAAGCCCCCTCGCTATCGCCATCGGCCAACAGCAAGCGCGCCGATGCCAACGCCCGTTCGGCCTTTTGCAACCATTCGCAGGCATTCATAACGGCACACCGTCGCGTTTCACATTTTCCAATAAGTGCGGATGCGCGGAGCTTTCCGGGCAATCCCATTCAGATTGCCAAATAGGCAGGGGCTGGATCAACACTCCGGTTTCCAGCAATACATCGTAAGCAATGTCCGCCAAAGCCAGCTTGGTTTCTAGGAATGGACCGGGCGCCCCGGATAACAACACCGCCACGTCGGTGTCGCTTTGCGCCTGATAATCACCACGCGCCCGACTGCCGAACAGCAACGCTCCGACTAAACGGAACCGGCCAGCCGTTCGACCGATAAATAGCCGCGCAGCCGCTAAGGTGTTAGGGTCTATTGGACGTGGAGGCATAGGTAAAGATAATGCGCTAAAAAACCAATCAGTATCTTACTATTTGCCGACGCTTAGCGAATCGGAATTTTTGCTTAATGTAGGCTTACACCCACACCTAAAATAGACTCGCTGCCACGCCCTGTAAAATCAACAAGCTGGATCACGGGCCCGGCGCAGCTCCGCTACAGGCCTATCGTTTGGTCCAACGTCCGGCATTCAATGTTTGAGTGGCTTTGTATCGGAGTAAGCGGAGTTTCGATCGAAATTCGCACTGTCTACTTAGAAAAATCCACCCTTCGCCTAAACCTACCAAGATTAAATCCAAGAAATCGAATATTTCCTCTTACCAGCCACCGAATCCGATAAGATTACGCCATTAGCGAATGACGGCTTTTGGATGTAGCAATCGACCCTTTTCAGCCTATCGTCTAATGTGATTCAATGGCAGAGATTGAATCGTTACCAGTCATAGCTGGCTATCATCGGTGATATACAGAAGGGAAAATCACATGCTGATCAATAAATTATCTTGTCACAGGTCATTTTTGGGTGGATATACAGAACTTTCTAATTACTAGTTAGGCCCCAAGAGGAGAATTATGCCAGCCGAAACTGATCATCCATGTTTTTTGCCTCCTGAAGATAAAAGCGTGAAAATTTGGCGATACATGGATTTCACTAAGTTTGTGTCGTTACTTGAAACTGAGTCTCTATTTTTGTCTCGAGTAGACAAGTTTGAAGACCCTTATGAAGGTGCAACTTCTCATGCTAACGCTATTATGAGGCCGTATCTTTACGGCGAGAAAGGCATTCCGAAAGAAGCGCTACAACAATTGTCTAAATTTACAAAATGGACACGTTCATGGACGTATGTAAATTGCTGGCATATGAATAACACTGAATCAGCGGCAATGTGGAAGCTGTATGCCCAAACCAATGAGGCGGTAGCAATCCAATCAACTTATACAAAACTCCATGATAACTTGGCGAAAGATACTTATGTTGGTGTCGTTCACTACATAGATTATGACAAGGACTGGTTACCCGAGGGTAATGGATTTTGGCCGTACGTTCACAAGAGACAGTCTTTTGAACATGAGAAGGAACTACGGGTACTAATTCAAGACCTTCCAAGTTTAGAAGAGCCAGACAAAGGCCTTGATTATTCTCTTGTAAATAATGAATTTGGAAAATCAATTAAGGTTGATCTAAAGAAATTAATTGAAAACGTATATGTTTCACCTGTAGCTCCCAAGTGGTTCTTTGAAGTCGTCGCAGGCGTTGCGAAACGTTATGGGTGTGACTTTGAGGTCAAGCAGTCAAATCTAGCAAAAGAACCAGTATTTTAGTGAGGCATGGCCTAACAAACGCGTCAATTAGGACGCTCGCAAGCTCGCGCCTATTACGCGGGCATTATAGAAAGTTTAGCCAATGAACCAGCAATTTAAACAAATTACTAATCTGCGGACTTATATAGCCTCTGGAGCAATGTTCATAATTGGATTGCTTTTTCTTGGTTTTGCAGAGCAAGCAACTTTTCCTTCAGGATATCTCTGGCTAAAGTCAGTAATATCAAATTTTGGTGCTTTGTTAATAGCATCGGTTTCTATCGCAATGCTTTGGGAGCTGTTTTCAAAACGAGCGTTCCTCGACGAGCTGTTAGCTAAAACTGGTTTGGCAGAGGATATACGTACTGTTGGTGTTACAGGTGTATCACTCAATCCAGTTAGAGGACCAGACTTTACAAAGATTATCCGTTCATCTGAACGGCTTGATATTTTTGTTTGCTATGCAAATACCTGGAGGGCGACCTTCGAGGAAGATTTAAGATTTTTGGCTGCAAAGAAAAACTGCCGAATCAGGCTAATTGTCCCTGATCCAGATAATCAAGAGATAATGAAGGATCTTGCTAAGCGTTTTAATGCTAATGACTCGGCAACAATGGAACGAAGAATTAGACAGGCTATTGAAGAATATAAAGCATTATTTTCATCCGTTTCTAATTTTTCTCTTGATTTTAGCATATGGATTCACGACGAAACCCCCGTATCAAGCTTTTACCGTTTTGATCGCTGTGCTGTAATTACCCTTTACAAGCATGCTAAAGGAAGAGGAAATGCGCCTACGATTGTTGCTGAGCGAGGTGGGGCTCTTTATACATATATTGAGAGTGAAATTGATTCTATGGTCAGGGGAATTGAGCCTTATAAACAATTGGCCCGTAAAATTTTCCCTAACTCTGTGATCGAGAACGCTCCGCCAAAAAGCGCGGCGGAGCACCTCTAACCTAGAACGTTAAACGAGCAATTTCCAGCGTTAACCAGTCATTCAAAATTCCACCGCGATAGACAGCTTTTGGCCGACTGCCGCCGATTACAAGCCAAAGCTTGGAAACCAGAATCAATCAAAACGCCGCCAATTCCTAGCAAATAAAGTAACGCGCTTCTGCAAAAATAGCCTACGCTTTTCTTCTGCGGACCACACCCCGCCATCCGTAATATCAGCAACGCCAAAAAAGGAGATAAACATGAGTCAACATCTGATTTCTTTAAGCCTTTCCGACAATGATCTGACGGACATAGACGCTGCCCTAAAAACATTGGAAGACCGCTTCGCCGGCTTCCTGGTTTTAACCCCGGAAGAACGCCGCACCATCCTGAAGATGGGTGATAAAACCGAAGCGTTCTGCCGCCAGACGCTGACGGTGGCCACCCAAAACACTCATGCCATTCCGCCCGGTCTCGATGTCGTCGAAGCGCAAGCCGATTTGGTGACGCTCGACAAACTCCGCCCTCGCCTGCATCGCCTGCGCGATTTAATGAGCAGAGGCGAAGATACCGACATGGCGCTGGGCAGCGATATTTATAGTTTTAGCCTGGATGCTTACGCCTCGTTGAAAATCGCCGGCAAGGGCGCGGGCTTGGAAACGCTGCGGCAGGCGATGTCTGTTCGGTTTAACCGCGGCGCCAAGGCAAAAACCCAGGCCACCCAACCTACCGGCTAAGCAAGATAAGCATAATGACTGCCCGGCAAGGCTTTCCGGCTTGCGGAATAAGCTTTATCCCTTGGCGGAATAGATAAAAGCATAGCGCGCAAGCCTTTCCGCTAAAGCCGCAAGCTTATTAGAGCCACTCGCCACTTTCAGAACCTTGCCCGCAAGGTAAATTGCTTCGCGGGCAAGGCAATTTGCCAAAAGCGCAAGCCGAAATGGCTTAAGCGCAAGGCCTTGAGGCCAAACCGCCACCTTCTTTGATTCGCGCGCTAGCTTCAATGGTTTGCGCGCAAGGAAAAAAGCCTTGCCCGCCAGGCAAATAAGCTTGCGCGAATCCTGAAAAGCCTTGCGCACAACTCTAATTGGCTTGCGCGCAAAGCGCTGAATCTTGCGGTCATGACAAAAACCGGGGATGTCCCGAATTTTTGCAAAGTGGACCGACCGACCTGCTTACGAAGACTTGCTTCAATCCAGTCTTACTCGGCCCGCAGTACCATCGACTATCACTTTGTCGCCGTTCGTCAAAGCATCCAGCACACCTCTGACGCTCATTACCGCGGGTAAACCCACTTCCCGCGCAGTCACTGCGCCATGAGACAAAGGTCCGCCGCTTTCGGTGATCACAGCCGCCGCCTTATAAAATAAAGGTGTCCAGGCCGGGTTGGTGGTACGAGCTACCAGTACCGCGTTGGCCGGAAAATCGGCGAAATCGTCCTGCGACAACACCTTGAATACCGCGCCGCAGGCAACGCCGGGACTACCAGGCAAACCAACAAAATCCCCGTCTTTAGCGGAACAGGCTTGTGACTTACCCAACTCCCATTCCGGTGAATGCTGCCTATGGTTTTGATAAGCCTGTTTTTCCCGGACTATGCTATCCGCCAAACGACACCACGACTCGGCATCGTTAAGGCGGATTGTTTCCGAGAGCTGTTCGGCTCTGGCAAAGAACACATCCATCGCTTCTGTAATGATGCCCCTCGCCTGCAATGCTACGCCCAAGGCCAGTAAACCCTTGCGGAACGGCAATGTCAGCCGTGTTGTCTGGTAATGTTCGATGTCGTCCAATGCGGTATAAACCCGAGTCAAGCGCAACAACTCCTGCACAGGAAACCGCAAATCCTCCGGCAACCCGCCGATCAATTGCCGCTCGGTTTCCAACATCCGGATTTTCAGAATACGTTCCTTTTCGGCAGGGTCTTCCAGGGCAGAGTCCAACATCATTTTCAGATTTTCAATCACCAGCCATGGCGCTTCCAACCAGGTCGGATGGTAGGGATCGAACTCCACTTCCCGATGCCCATGATCCTGTAAAAAACGCTGGAAAGCGGCTGCAATATCTGCTTCTTGTATGAATCCGCCGGCAGCCAGAAATTGCTGACCAGTTTGGGCGCGCAACGCCTGCACGAGTTTGGGGTGCTCCGCTATCCGCCGTGCCAGCCGGTAAAGTTCCTTATTGACGAAACCTGTTTTGGTTTCGCAGTACGCCAGCAAGCGATCAAAGGTCGCCGGCGCATCCGCTTCGCCAACCGTCGCGCCGATGATGCTGGTTTGAATAAGGATCGTTCTGCGACTCGGCCAGCAGGATGCCATCGGTCATCAGTTTGACCAACGAATTGGGATGAGTCTGATCGTGAAAACGCACTTTGTAACCCACCGCCTGGCCGATAGGTTAACCCAATTCCTCGGCGATGCGGTCAGCGACGGTGCGCGCGGCAATTCGGCGCGGTTGGGTGTGGCCGATCAAACCGGTGACGCCACGGCCGATTTCCAGACAAATCTTCGGCAACTGGGTAGTTTTACCGGAACCGGTTTCGCCGCAGACGATGGTCACTTGATGGTTTTTAATCAGCCCGGCAATCTCGTCCTTCTTGCCGCTGACCGGCAAATCCGGATAGTTGATCACCGGCACCGACGCACGGCGCTGATTGCTACGCCCGACCGAACGCTCGATCTTATCCGCCAGTTGCTGCACCTGTGCCGCCACATCCTTGCCCTTGTGGGTCTCGCTACGCAGGCGGTCGAGTTGGCGCTTCAAGCCATGGCGATCAACGCTCATAACTTGATTTAGCTGTTGAGAAAGGCGTTTTAACTCTGGTTGAACAAGCATGAGTAGGTGAAGAGCGGGCAAAATGCGTAATTATAAAGTGCTTGGCTCGATGCTCGTCGACAGAAAATCAATTCGCGGCAGGAATAGTTTACAAAAGCCGTGTTTTTCAGAAATTTTATAATTGAAGCTAACCATCAACCATCAACCAGCAAACGAAACCCAAAGAACTCGCTGCGTTGGGATTTATCGAAGTGGTATCGGTAGGCGGAACGGGCGAAGGTCGCGTCGGCATCCCAGGAGCCGCCGCGAGCCACAGCGTCTCCAGCCTGAAGCAACGGCAAGGGCGACATTATCGAGTTAGCAACAAAAAAATGTTCTTTCCATTCATCCTGGCACCACTCCCAAATATTGCCGTGCATCTCGTAAAGCCCCCAGGCATTCGCGGGAAAACTCTTTACCGGCACGGGTTTACCGCGAAATTCGCACTTAGGCGCGTTTGCATAGGGGTAGTTACCGTTGAAATTCGCTTGCTGCGAATCAATCGTTTCACCAAAATTGAACGGCGTATCGCTACCGCTACGACAGGCGTATTCCCATTCCGCTTCGCTAGGTAGCCGGCTGTGAAAACCGGGGATAGTCTCGTTTAACTGCGCAATAAACGCTTGGGCATCGTCCCAACTCACCCGATGCACAGGAAAGTCGGGATGTTCCTGATGGCGGCTAGGATTATCACCCGGGTAAATTTGCAGCCACAGCGCTTGAGTTACAGCGGTGTCGGCCAGCCAAAAGCCTGATTCAAAGTCCACCCGCTGCCGAGATTCGTAGTGGTAGCGTCCTGTTTCAGTCTCCGGGGAACCCATCAAAAATGTCCCCGGCTCGATCCAGCGAAACACTTGCCTGACATCGTTGAATATTAAAGTCTGCCATAAGCCATAACCATCCTCACCCCATTCACTGGCCCAAGCCAGGGGGAACATCGGTGGCGACAAGTGATTGCGGTGGGGTGAGCTCATAATTTACAGGCAGATAAACATCAGCGGCAAAATTCGCGTTTAGTCTTTGGCAAAAGATACTTCATCATTTTTGAATTTCGGTCAGCTTACGCCAATATTCAGGCATCGTCGCCGTCAATCAAGCCTGCGACTGCTCCGCGATGCCACTGTCCGGCCAGGGCGTGTCCCTGACCGTCACTGGTTTTACGGCTCCGCTTGCCGGTGATGGCCTGAGCTCAGATTGACCTAGGGCAAGCCGGAAGCCGAAGCTGCGGGCGCGAAAATCGGGCTGGAAATAGTCGCGAAAAGCGGAGCGTACGCTCCAGCCAACGCTGCCCCACGACCCGCCCCGCACTACACGGCGATCACCTTCGGCTTTGTCTGGCTGGATCAGCGGATCAAGCACTGCCTCCGTGCCAAGATTTTCTTGCCAACCATCCTGACACGATTCCCAGATATTTCCATGCATTTCGTACAAGCCCCATATATTAGCCGGCAAGCTCTTCACCGGCACGGTCTTATGGCGATAAATGCCTTTCTCCCCACCGGCATAGGGAGCAGTGCCATTGTAATTGACCTGTTCTGGAGTGATGTTGGCTCCGAATGAAAACGGTGCGGTGGTACCAGCCCGGCAGGCGTACTCCCATTGCGCTTCGGTCGGCAATTGGGCTCGCAAACCAGGCACCAGAGTATTCAGATGTTCGATAAACCGCTGAACGTCGTCACAACTGATCTGTTCGACCGGGTTTTGCGGATCGTCGTTAAAACCACTTGGGTTGTCGCCACCGAGCACCGCCAGCCAGAAAGCCTGGGTGACGGCGGTGTCGGCTAGCCAGAAGCCTTGAGTTAAGGTGACCGCATGCAGCGTTTCGTCGTCGTAGCGTCCCGGCTCGTCTTCCGGCGATCCCATCATGAAACTACCGGGCTCTATCCAGCGGAAGCGTTGGGTGACCTGGTTGACGGTGAGGTCGGCATAGAGGCCGTAGCGGTCTATCCCGACTGGCCAGTCAATTAAGTTATCCGGCTCCCATCGCACTTGGGTAAGCAGCCTCCTTCTATCTTCCTGATTTAACAGAATGGTATTCACAAACCGCTCGCCCCATTTTCCCGGTACGGGTTCGGCCTCGGTCAACAGTTTTAACTCGATGTAAGGGTTGAAGCCCTCCCTTGCTTGTAACAAAAAGCGATAATCTTTGCCCGCAAAGCGCAAATTGGCCGAGAGTCCTTCTGAATTGCGGAAGATACTGTCAGCCCAACGGGGCTTATCAAATGCTGCAAACGTCAGTCTCGCCAATCCGGTATCAAAATCCAGGGTCTGCCCATTCAACTGATCGATGAGGCACGATTCGCCATGGACCGGCAAGCGAAGCAATTGTTTATCCACTCGCATCCGGCCATTTTCTACCCAACTTTTGAACAGCATGATGCTGTCGTGGATTGCGTCGAATTCGGCCAGTTTCGCGCCACCTATCGCTACGGGCCTGGTGTCAGCATAAGCGATACTCAGGGCTTCACCAACTTGCCAGATGCCATAGCGAGCTAATTCTGTACGTTCACGAATCAGCTCGTGCACGATGGCGGCATCGTATTCCGCAGGCAATGGGGCGCCGGCCCGCAGTTGTTCGCGATACGCCAGCCCATAAAGCGCGCTGGTATAGCAGTCGTTATAGTGACAAATCGCCTCGCCGCTCAACCGGTTTAAATGCCGCCGGGCAAATTGAGTCATGCCGCTGTCGGGCTGTGCACCCTGCAGGGTTTTGGCAACGCGTTGCATAAAGGTTTCCGCCTGTTGGACATCGGCCAGCTGTTCGAGCGGGAAACCCACCAAGGGCAAGGCGTTGATGACTTCTTCCGCCCAAATCGCCGGAAACTGGCCGATATGCTGGCGTTTGAGCAAACTCAAGACTTGATATTGCAAGCCAGCGTCCAGCTGTTTAAATTCGGCCTGATACTCCGCCCGCTTTTCCGGGCGCATGCTGATGGCTGTATAACCCCACTGCATATCGGCATGCTGATACACCGCCGCTTCGATGCCGCTATCGGCTTGTTCAGCGGGTAAACAGCGCAGCAGGGCTCTTAGCAATTCTGGTTCGACGTGTACGGCGATGGATAACAATGCCAAGACCTTACGGACGTGCTCAGCGTGGGCCTCTGTATCGGGATCGATCTTTTCCGGTTTCAGCTTGCTGTGTTTGTTCCACAACACTTGACGGATGGATTTTAGGCGCTCGGGCTGTTGCTGGGCCGCCGAAACGGGTGCCAGCACGACTGGCGTGGTGTTTTTACGGCTTAGTTGCCGGAAAAAACTGTCCCACCGTGTGCGTATCGGGCTGTGTTGTTCAGCCAGTTGCCCCAGGTCGCTGACGATGAACACCACACTTTGCGCGGTGAGGGCTTGCCACTGCTTAGGAAGTTGCTGTTGATCAAACCAATCCCAATATTCACCTAGCGGGTCATCGTCAATGACGCGAATTTCCAGACCGTTCAATCCGTACTGACGGACGATACCTTCGCACAAGCGATGGGCGTCCAACCAGAACGGCATCAAGCGTTTGTTCAGGTCGAGGACGACATAAACCCGCCCGGCCGGCACGACTCGTGGCTTGCGCGGCAGATGATATAAGGTTTGCAGGCGGGCGATACGTTTGACCAACTGCGGCATATCCAGTCGCAGCCCCAAGCTATGGCTTATGGATTGGCGCAAAAAATCGCGCATGCGGGCGTCGGGGACGATGGCTTGATGCGGCAGCGGTTCTCCGCTGGCTAAGGGCTGCAAATCGGCGTCGGAGAGCGGCTCAACGCCTTGAAGCACGGACGGCAAGTTGTCGCCGAGCTGTTGCCGATCAGCATAATGCTCCTGATGTGCAAGGGCATAGAATAATTCTTGCGGGCGTTTCAGCGTGAATTTAGCCGGCGTAGGAACAGGATCTGGGTCGATTTCGGGTGGCTCCGGAGGGGGCGCTTTATAATCAATTTCATCGATTATCGTGACTGGCGCACACCATTCATAACCCAAAATCGTAGCGCTCAGGCATTTTTCGTCCTGGGTTTGACAGCGCTGCAGCCAGCGCAGTAAGTCGCCGCGACTAGTCTGAGTATGAATCGGCATTACAAAGCTTTGCGCAACACAAAGTGCTGAATCTCAGCCAGCAAACATTGCTGATAAGTATCCCGTTCTTGGCCTTGCACCGAGGAATCGGTCATTTCATCCAGCGCCGCCAATAAATCCAGGTATTCGGCCAAACCGGCCTTGATGGTGCCGTGGCGCTCAGCTTCCTGCCGGTCGGCGATTAGTTGTTGTAGCGCCAGGCGTTTGATGATGTCGCTGCACTGATTATTATTAAAATGCACCTCGGCTCTATCCAAAAACCACGTATCAAGATTTTTATCATCCACCGCCAAATTCAGCACTAAACAGCGTCGAATAAATGCCGCCGGCAGTTCACGCTCGTCGTTGCTGGTAATGATCACTAGCGGCGGCGTCGGTTGTTTGTCTGCCGTTTGCTGTGTCTTGCCGATGGTTTCTCCTAACAGCTGTACGTCAAAACCGCCGTTACCCAGCACTTCTAATAGTGCGTTCGGCAACGAAGGCTCGGCCTTGTCGATTTCGTCAATTAATAAAACAATGCCGTTGTCCAGTTCGCCGTCGTCCGAAATCTGCGGACGGTAGACTTTATGGCGGCAGACATCGTTGTAATGCCTGGCCGCACTATCCCATCCGAAGGTCCACCACAGCACACCGGGATTGAGATAATGCTTGGGGTTGAGTTTGTCATCGTCTTTGATACCGGCGTGAGCGTCGTTGAGGCGAGCGACCGGATCGTAACGCCAGAGCAAATCCTGGCCTTCGGTGTTGATGTTGATGACTTCGGCAATAAATTTACGTTTGAGTTTGGCCGCTGCCGCGCGCGCCAAGTAGCTCTTGCCGAGCCCCGGTTCACCTTTGACCAACAAAGGCCGGCGGGTCGCCAAGGCCATTTCCAGGGCATAAGCGCTGGCTTTATCCAGAAAATAACGGCCTTGCCGCCAGGAACCACAGTCCGCGTAATCGATAACGCTATCGGCTTGAAAATGTTTGAGGGTGGTTACTGTCATGTGCTTGGTTGGCTGGTTTCGAGTATGTTGAAGAGCTCTGTGATTTTGGCACTTAGTTTGGCTTCTTTTTCCGCTACGGCTTCGCCATAGTGGACGATGGGTAAATCCGGGAGGCAATCTGCGGCAATTAAAGCCTGGCAATTGGCTGCATCAAGCAAAGGGTTGTTAGTCAAATTGGCATCCCGCCTATTTAATTCCAGGCGATGCAGTTGGTTTAACGAGCGATTTTGCCGCTGTTTAATCGTGGAATTCAAAGCCTCAAGCTCAAAAGTATCCAGCGGCTCTGGCGGCGGCGCTTTGTGAATGGCCTTGTAAATCGTTTCGGTGGCGTCTTTTATGAACTCTGTCTGGCTCCAACCGGTTTCGCGGGTAAACACGTCCGCATTGATCGTATGCCTGCCAAGGACTTTGCCGTCATGTCTGACAAACTCGGGATTGGTATCGTAAATCGCCGCCAGCGACAATTCAGCCGCCATCGCGGTGCGCACCGGCAAGTTAATCAATGCCTGCTTGATTGCTTGGCATTCCGGGGCCATCAAGCCAGCGAACAAATAGAAGAGCTGCCTGAGATTCTGGCGTATCGACTCGCCGGAATCTTGTTTGAACGCATCGGCACCGGCGCAAAGCAACAAATCTAAAACCGCCAAGTCATCCTGTTCGAAGGCTTCCAGCAATTTTTCAGTTAACTTTTTATCGGACATATGCTCGATATTCAACTTCAACTGACCGGCGATTTGTTTGAACAGTAGATTCTCTGCGGTCATTTTTAACAAAAGATCGCTAATTTGTCGTTTCTGCTCGGCAACGAATTTTTGATGTTTTTGAATTTGGCCTTGTATACCGGTTATTTCTTGGAATTCTTGATCGTTTCGAATTAACCAGGGTATGGAAACCGCGGTGAAACATTCATCACGCTTTTGGGGCGTCTCGGTGATAATCGCAAATAATTGCGGCCCTTGAAATACCGGCGCTCCCGATAATCCGCACCAACCGGCCTTCTCCAAAGCATCACTTTTGCAGGAAATGGTGAGTTTAGGCGTGGCGACATTCGGTGGAAAGAACTCCCCCATCACCGGTATTTTTTCGCGCAATCCCGATTCAGCGTCCTTGCCGATAGCCGGATAGCCATAACCACTCCACTGTTCATGGCCTTTTGGATCGCGTTTCGCCAATAACTCTGAGGAAAGTGACATGTTTGGCGGGGTTTGACACCTGAGTATTGCAATGTCGTGTTCATCACTGACCCAAACAATTTCGGTGACATTCGTATCTGAATGCTTTGAATCCGGCCATTCAATCACAATAGGCACCGCCTTATCACGCTCATCAAAAACAACGACGTGGCGTGCCGTCAATACTAAACCCTGAGCGATGGGATAAGCTGTGCCAATAGTGCGATTGCCATCTTTTTTCGTCGGCAGAATCTTTGCAATCAGCTTGGTATCCATAATTAATCCCCGCTAAATGCCTCGGTTATTCATCACCTGACAACAATAGTTTACTGGGCTCACCCGTCTGCGGGTCCGGATTCTTCACATCCACCGGTTGTAAACTTAATTTGATCTTATGCGTAGCTGCACTTTTATAAGCGGCTGACGCTTCAGCATCGATGCCGCCCAACACCCAGAAATTAAATTTACCGCCAGCTTTTCCACCGACTGACTTTTCGACCACCATTTGCAATTCCACTTCTACGCTATTCACATTGAAGCGAATGGTTTCCGCCTCCCCGCGCATTGAAGCAGTCACCAAACTTTGTCTCAGCTCTTGAATCACTTCCGCCAAGTTCAGCTTGTCGTTCTCGTTCATAGCCGCTCCCCTCATCGTTTTTTTTTAAAGTGTTGGGCCTAACTAACCGACTGTGTTTTCCAATTGTCAGTTATTCGCCATCGCACGCCTTTCTGAGCGCTCTGAGATTATCTTTGAACTCAAACGCCCCGACAGTGATCTTTCCCTCGCTCCAGCGCTGCGCCGGAGCGCGGGAACGATGACCGATAAAAAACTAAGCCAATTTAGGCTTTATCGCGATCATCAGCATGTCCACTCCTTCACGATAAAGCGATTGCACATCGCTGAAACCGAGAGATTGCAAGGTGGCTATTATGGCTGGCACATGCATGATGTGTTCCGGTGATTCGTCGCTCAGCAAATGTACCACCCAATCTTCCAAAAGATCGTAACGCTTTAGCTCTCCAAAAGCCTTGAACCAGTGGCGAATGTCGGCTTGCGTGGAAGCCAGATGCCGAGCGGCATCATCGATAGCGAAGCGGTCGCCGTTTGCGAACAATCCACCCGGTTTAAGCACCCGCCAGATTTCGGCAAAGACTTGGTCCCGATAGTCATTCAGAAAATTGTGAATGGCATAATTGGAGGCAACAACATCAACGCTGGCGTCCGGTTGCTGCTGTAAAAAAGCTAGCGCATCGCTCTCGATGAACTCGACACGGCCGTTATCGACATATTCCGCCAAATTCGCGCGCGCCTGCATAAGCATTGCCGCTGAGGCATCGAAAGCGCGCAGATGCAGGTCCTCGCGCTGGGTAAGCAAGGACAGCGTGCTCAGTCCTGTACCGCAGCCGATCTCAAGCCCCTGAATGCCATTGCCAGGGTGCCATGCGGCGACTGTCTCTCCGAGCTTTTGCGTCAGAACCACGACATTGGGACACATCATACCGAGAAAATCGTACTCTTCACCGATACGGCCGGTAAACGGATTCTGTGCGGTCAAAGAAGGCATCACGGCATTTTCATTCGAATTCATAAAAGCGTCCTGGTTTGTTTAACAAATACGCGCCTGTGCTTGATTGCAGCGCGCAGGAAGGAGTGTGTGGACTTCGTATTTTTGTTCTGAAATTATAATCAGATAAATGCGCTACGGATACCGAGCCAGCCACTTTCCCAAAAAGCTGACATCTATCAAGCAAGGTTAACAATATCCCCGCGGTAAATTTTTCGGTAACCATACTTAAGCGACCCGTGATTTATTTCCCGAAACCGCAAACCGCCCGGTGGATAAATAATCAGCCTTTGATTGGACAATAGACGCCGCTTTAAAGACATTGGAGAACCGCTTCGCCTGCTTGCTTAAGCGCTTCCGTTACCACACACCAAGCTATGACGCTCCGTCCCCCTTGTAATATGGGAGATTTATGGCGAGCCGGTTCGATTTAACTTGAATGGACAGAGGTTGGGGACTGCCTTAAAAACCCAACATCGTTAGCTGTCGAACAGCTGTTTTACATCAATTAGTGGGTTTCAAGCCATGCGTTGCGTTTGCCATTAGCAGGTTGCGCGCAATACGCTGCGGTTTCAGTACCAGTAAAACCGCTAGTCATTCGACGATCCTACGCGCCGCATGTATAGGTGCATCCAACTCCGTATTCATGCGGCGACATTGATATACATCTGCCCGCATGGAAAGTGGCGGCATTCGTATTGGTATGAGTGCATGACCGAAATCGGAATAATGAAAAACCATTTTATATCGATTCGATATTAATATAGAATTTCACCGAATCCGTTGAGGCGTTTTCACCCCAAGGGGAACGTTTTTGCGGATCTCTGCCGATGACGGATGTAAATCCGTCATCTCGGCATCTTTGCCATGACGTTGTCAGAGAGTTCCGAAAACCAAACCTTCAGAGATTGACTGACAAGCGCCGAACCGAAAAAGCGCATTGGACGTTTTTTATCCGGCCATTTCTTTAATGGCATCGAGCAATTTTTACTTTATTTATCCGGGAGTTTTTGATGGAAATCCACGTTTACGATACCTATGTAAAAGCACACGACAACCATGTCATGCATTTTGATGTATTTACCGCCAGCAAGGACAGTGAGCAAGCCATTCAGTATGCCAAACAGTGGCTATCTTCAATCGGGGAAAGCGATGCGGTAGTCTCCAGTAAGGAATGTCGCTTTTGCCATACTCAACAAGCACCGGCTAATGTGATTGACACTATCAATCGCCAAGGTTACTTCATATACAAAATGGAAGGTTGTCCGGCTTGATAGCAATATTGCTGTCATGCTAATGACATCCAGGCCTTGCATTGCAAGGCCTTAAGATTAGAAGGATGAAATACCTGTTTTCCGAAAAGCATCAGTAACGACCTCAGTGGCATCCTCGTCAGCAGCGACATAGCTACCAACATCGAACTTACACGCGCCGAAAGGGTGCCCTATACGGTTGTCCTTGCCATGCGGCCCCGGGAGAACAATGGCGTCCAACCCATCAGACTATCTCAAAACGATACGTCGGCCTTTGCCAGCATCTCCCACCAATCCCCACCCAAAAACACCAGAATTGAAATCTAACTAGCTTGAACCACAATAATCTATTGTAAAATAATCGTTTTTTAATATTGCGTTAATCGACAGTTTGTACGCACTAAGCCAAGTCTTATCATTATTCATGTCCCCGCCACCCACTAGACAAGACTTTCAATGCGCGCGCTGATCGTCCTAGGTATGCTGTTGATGCCTTTGGCTACCGCGCAAGCGGCCGGTAAGGCATCGGAAGACTTAACTGGACTTTCCATCGAGCAATTGCTGAATGTGGAAATCATCAGCGCTTCCAGGCTGGGTCAAAAAGCCAGTCAAGCCCCCAGCTCAGTTTCTATTTTAACGGCAAACGACATACGCACTTTCGGCTGGCGCACACTGGCGGACGCGCTGAACAGCATGCGCGGTTTGTTCACCAGCAATGACCGCAACTATAGCTTTGTCGGCGTGCGCGGCTTCATTCAGTCTGGCGACTACAATTCCCGCGTGCTGTTCATGATCGACGGCCAGCGCATGAACGAAAACATCTTCGACTCCGGCAATATCGGCCAAGAATTCATGCTGGACATGGACTTGGTGGAACGTATCGAGTTTATTCCCGGTTCCGGCTCCACTATTTATGGCGCCAACGCCTTTTTGGGCTTGATCAACGTGGTCACCAAAAAAGGCAAAGCCTTGAACGGGGCGCAAATAGCCGGTGAAGTAGGTAGTTTTGACACCTACAAAGGCCGCGTCAGTGTCGGTAAGCAATTCGACAACGGCGCCGATGTGCTGTTGTCGGCATCGCATTTCGATACCCAGGGCGTGGAAAATTTATATTTCCCGGCTTTCGATGACTCCGGCACCAACAACGGTATCGCGCATAACATGGATACCGAGCGCGCTGACCGCTTGTTCGGGCGGATGCAGTTCGAAGAATTCACCCTCAGCGGCGGTTTTGTTGATCGCTACAAACGCGTGCCGACTGCGGCATACGGTGCCATTTTCAACGATCCCCGCGCTCATACTTACGACAGACAATTTTTCACCAATCTGAAATATCAAAAAGCCCTGAGTGCGAAGACCTCGTTCATGGCTAAGGGTTTTTACCAAGGCTACGATTACATGGCCGAAGACCCCTTCAATGACGCCGGTGATTACATTTATCACGACCAAACCAGCGGCCGCTGGTGGGGCGGCGAAGCACAACTAACGACTAGCGTATTCGACGGACATAGACTACTTTTCGGCTTGGAATATCAATACGACCAAACCCAGCGCCAATTCGGCTATGTTACCGACCCTTATCAAATTTATCAGGATAGCGACCTCAGCGGCCACCGCGTCGAACTCTACGCTCAAGACGACATCCAGTTACTGGACAATCTGGTTTTCAGCGCCGGCCTGCGCCTAGATCAGACCCACATGCTCAAACGCCTGCAACTCAATCCGCGTCTGGGCTTGATATGGAACCCTTTGGAAAGTACCACCTTCAAGCTGCTGTACAGCTCGACATTTCGCGCACCGCATGCCTGGAACCTGGATTACAACAACTACTATTACGGCGTCAGCCCCGAGCTTAGAGAAGAGCAAATCAGAAGCTACGAAGCGATTGCCGAATGGCATTCCAATGCCGGGCTGAAACTGCTGGTTTCCTTGTTTTACAACGACATCACCGAGTTACTGAAAGCCAACCCCGAAACGGCGCTGCTGGACAATGTTGGAAAATACCATGCCTACGGTGCGGAATGGGAAGCGGAAAAACGTTGGGACAGCGGCAGAATGTTCAAGGCATCGTACACCTACAGCTTGTTTACCAACGAAGCCAGACACGGGGTGTGGGCAACCGGTTCGCCGCAAAATATTTTCAAATTACACTATGCTGAGCCTTTGTTCGACGATTTTGTAAAGCTCGGTATCGAGAACATTTACATTGGCGACCGTAAGTCATTTCAGAGCGGCAAAGCCGATGCCTACAATCTCGTCAATCTGAATGTGAGCACGGATCGTTTGATGCGTGGCCTGGACGTGTCTTTCGGGGTTTATAACCTGTTCGACAGCCATTATGAAATGCTGATCAACAGTGACCGCTTCGACCTGTTACAGATGAACGGCAGGGAATTTCGCTTGAAACTACAGTTGACGTTTTAAAAAGGGCCGATCATATGAAAAAGGCGTTTCATCGACGGAAATCTTGGGCTATTGGCCTGGGAGCGCTTTTGTGTTTGGGACAAACCACCTCGCACGCCGCCAATCAAGAGCCTGAACGCGACAATTTACCGGATTTGACCGGCCTCAGCGTTGAGCAATTGATGAATCTCGATGTGACCTCGGTAATGAAAGTCCCCACCGATATCAAACACGTTCCAGCCGCCCTATTCGTACTGAGCAGCGACGAAATCCGCCGAACCGGGGCTACGACTATCCCGGAAGCCTTGCGCGTGGTGCCGGGCATGCACGTGGCTAAAGTGGACGGCAATAAATGGGCCGTATCGATGCGCGGCTTCAGCAGCCAATTTGTCAATAAATTGCTGGTGTTAGTGGACGGCCGTAGCGTTTATAACCCGCTGTTTTCCGGGGTATGGTGGGATCAACAAGATGTGATGATGGAAGACATCGAACGCATCGAGGTCATCCGCGGCCCCGGCGCCAGCTTGTGGGGCGCCAATGCGGTCAACGGCGTCATCAACATCATCACTAAATCAGCCAAAGACACACAAGGCGGTTTGCTATCCGGCCATGTCGGCAGCCAACGCTCCGGCGGCGGTCTGCGCTACGGCGCCGATTTGGGCGGCGACGCCTATCTAAAAGTCTACGGCCGCCACACTAACTACGGCGACTCAAAAACCCTGGGTAGCAGCAGTAAGGCTGGCGATGAAGGCGAGATGAGCAAAATCGGTTTTCGTTACGACAAAGCCATTGACTTTACCAACAAACTCAGTTTGCAAGGCGATGCATTCCTTGGCGAGAGCAATGGCGCACTGCAAGACTTCCCATCATTAACATCGCAACGGACGCCGGTGCTGGCGCCGCCCTTTTCTCGGGAATTACCAACGGACCAATTGTTCTCCGGCCATTACATTCAAGCACGCTGGGAGCAATATCAAAGCTCGGACTCCAATACTGTACTGCGCATGTATTGGGACAGGCATAGCCGGAAATCGCCTTACTTGAATTCGGAATATCAAATCGACAATATCGATGTCGATTTTCAGCATAACTACAAGCTGAACGATAGCCACATGTTGGTGTGGGGCAGCGGCGTGCGTTTCAATCTGAATAATTTCGAGGACAGCGCGCAAATTTCCATGAGTGCCAACAATCGAACCGACCGTATCTATAGCCTGTTTGGGCAGGACGATATTACCTTGGTGCCTGATCGTTGGCATTTGACCTTGGGTAGCAAGCTGGAGCACAACCCGGTCACGCAATTCGAAGTGCAACCTAACGCGCGCTTGCTGTGGACGCCGGACGACAAACATTCGTTTTGGGGCTCGGTATCCCGCTCAGTGCGCACGCCCAATTGGGTCGAGCAGAACATTTCTTACAGCCTGCAAACCCAACCAACCCCAATGGGCCCCATGCTGAGAGGTCTAAACGGCAACCCGGACCTCACTGCCGAAAAAATGATCGGCTTCGAACTGGGTTGGCGCGGCCAACTCAGTCGCCAACTCAGTACTGATGTAGCCTTATATCATTACAGCTACGACGATTACGCCAGCTTGACGCCCAACACCCAACCCTTCGCCGGCTACATGTTGCAGACGCTGGATTACAACAACTACGGGCATGTGCAAGTCTTCGGTGGGGAAATCAGTGTCGACTGGCAAGCAACTGAAAATTGGAAACTGCGGGCCACTTATAGCCACGAAGAAGAACGCTTCCGCCTGTCGCCGCTGGCGCCTGCCAACACCACATTGATCTCCGGAGACAGCTACCCGGCCCATAAAGCCATGCTCTGGTCTATGTACCAATTCTCCCCGCAACTCAAGCTGGATCTGAACTGGCGTTACTCAGACGCGACCGGCCTTAACGGCGCGCAATCCAGAGCCTATCAGGACCTGGATGCACGATTGGGATGGGACTTGGGCGCGGGCGTGGAACTGGCGCTGGTGGGCCGGAATTTGCTGAACAGCAGTCATTTCGAATACGGCTCGGATATGTTTTCCACCGCCACAGCCGTGCAACGCGAGGTATACGGCACCTTGCGCTGGGACTTTTAAGCGGCCCGACACTATGCATATCGCAAAGAACCGGTGTCGAACATGAGTCGAATCTTGCGCCATCGCTATGCAAGATTGTACCGAAATCGCGGCTGCAATGCGTCGTTCCTGCGCGCGCCGAAAAAACCAAAATTCGCACCCATCACGCTATTCAGCAAAATGCTGTTGCTGCCTTTGCTGTTTAGCGGCCATTTATGCCACGCCGAAGCGGCCAGCGAAGCGGCGGTGAAAGTGGCGTTTTTATACAATTTCTTTAAGTTTATCGAATGGCCGGAGCCTGCAACAGCGCCGAATCGTTATACCTTGTGCCTGAGCAGTCATACCGATTTCGGCGACCATTTATTGATGTTGGAAGGCAAAACGGTGAACGGCAAGCCCTTGGATATCGTCCGCAATATATCACCCAAAGATATAAAATCCTGCCATCTGATCTTTATCGATACCGCCGATAATCCGGGCGATTACGCCCGCGAATTAAAAGGCTCGTCGGTAGTCAGCGTCAGCGACAAATCCGGGTTTATCAACCAGGGCGGCACCATAGGTTTGATCCAGGACGGCAACAGGCTCAGCTTCGAAATTAACTTGGAAACCGCCAACGCCGGCAACACGCGAATCAGCGCCCAGCTGCTGAAACTGGCTAAAAACATTTTGGCCGGTAAATAAGCCCACATGCAGATGACCTCTCGACGCCACCCATGATTCGCGACAAACTGACCAATCTGCCGATGACCTACAAGCTGCAACGCTTGCAAGCCATCACCTTGGCATTGGCTCTACTGTTTACCTTGTTGATTACCAGCATGACGCATATCTGGCAGGAGCGGCGCGAACTGTCAATGGAAGTGCGCTCGCTCGGCAAAATGATCGGTTTTAACGCCAACGCTGCGCTGCTGTTTGGCGACACCAAAACCGGCACCGAGATTCTGGCCACCTTACGCGGCAAATCCGAAGTCATCTCCGCGCAACTCTACAAAAATGACGGCGAAATTTTCGCCCATTACCCCGCCAAGGCCGCACCGGACAGCTTCCCCGCCACCTTGAGCGATGCGGAACAACAACAACGCAACCAGGGCCTGCGGATATTGAGCCAGGTCATTTTAAACCCCTTACCCGACGATAACGGCGACGTGATCGGCACCTTGCGCTTGCAGCTCGACTTAAAACCCATGTGGCGTATGGTGATTATCAGTCTGGGGCAAATTTTTTTGGTGATGGTGGTTTCGTTTATTCTGGCGGTTTTTTTCGGCCGGCGCTTGGCGGAATCGATCGCCGCACCGCTGATCAGGCTGTCGTCCCTGGCCAAACAGGTATCCAGGGACAACAACTACATGGTGCGCGCCCAAGGTGAAGGCGAGGATGAAATCGGCCAATTGGTAAGAAGCTTCAACCAGATGATAGAGCGGGTACAACAACGCGATGCCGAACTGGAAAATCAGCGCGGCAACCTGGAAAAACAAGTCGATCTGCGCACCGCCGACCTGCGTCAGGCAGTCGTCGATGCCCAAGCCGCCAATATCGCCAAGTCGCAATTTCTGGCAACCATGAGCCACGAAATCCGCACCCCCATGAACGGTGTGCTGGGCATGACCGAATTGCTGCTGGGCACCGACCTGGACACCACGCAACGCCAATACGCCGAAACCGTGTTCAGTTCCGCCGATTCACTGCTGACCGTGATTAACGACATTCTGGACTTTTCAAAAATCGAAGCGGGCAAGCTGGAGCTGGAAGAAATCGATTTTAACTTGATCAATATTACCGACCAACTCGCCGCCTTATTCTTCGAACGCGCCAGCAGCAAAAACATCGAACTGGTTTGCACCGTCGATAAGCGGGTGCCGCGCGACGTGAGAGGCGACCCTTATCGATTACGGCAAATACTCACCAACTTGTTATCCAACGCCATCAAATTTACCGAAGCCGGCTCGGTGAAAATGCAGGTGAATGTGGCCGAATCGGATCGCTGCCCATCAGCTGATGGCATGTGTCTGGAGTTTTGTATTAGCGATACCGGCATCGGCATCACCCCGGACACTCAAGCCCGCCTATTCAAATCTTTCAGTCAAGCCGACGGCTCCACGACGCGCAAATACGGTGGCACTGGCCTGGGATTGGCAATCAGCAAGGAACTAAGCGAATTGATGGGCGGCAATATCCAAGTGCAAAGCCGTGCGAACAGCGGCTCGGTATTTACCCTGCATATCCCGCTCCGCCAAGCTAACCAAGCCCTGCCTGCAACCCTGCCGGGCAACGATCTGCAAGGCAAGCAGGTCTTACTGGTGGAAGATAATGCCACCAATGCGAAAATCCTGGAAAATCATTTGAGCGTTTTCGGCATGTTTACCCGCGTCGCCAAAAATGGCGCGCATGCCCTGGAAATTCTCGATCAGTCGGCACACTTGGGCCTGTTCTTCGATATTGCCGTGCTGGACATGAAAATGCTGGGCATGAACGGCGTCGAATTAACCCAACGGATTCGCATAGACCGGCGATTTGCCAATATCCGCATCGTCATTATTACGTCCAGCAACGAGGAAGACGTATTAGCCAAAATTCGCGGCAGCGCCTGCGATCTGTATCTTCACAAACCTCTGCACAGACGCACCCTGCACGATGCGCTGCTGGGGCTGATGGCGCAAAAACCGCAATCGCTCAGGGCGCCCGCTTCTGCTGCTGGCACTATTCGAATCCTGCTGGCCGAAGACAATCCGGTAAACCAGAAAGTATGCAGCGCCATGTTGCGCCAGTTAGGCTACACCCTGTCGCTGGCGAATAACGGCCGGGAAGTGCTGGATATTATCGACCGCGAACCTGTCGATCTCATCTTGATGGATTGCATGATGCCTGTCATGGACGGTTACACTGCAACCCAATACATCCGCAATCGGGAAAGCAGCCGCAATTTGCCCCGAATCCCCATTATTGCCCTCACCGCCAACGCTATGGAAGGTGATCGCGAACGCTGTTTGCAGGCCGGCATGGATGATTATCTTAGTAAACCGTTTTTACAAAAAACCTTGCAAGACAAAATCCAGGCGTTGGCAGCCCCGCTGCCCACAACCAACTTTAATACAGCTGCACCCGAGATCAAATCGATTGCCGCCACCCTAGACCCGGCCGCGCTGAATACCTTACTGGAAATTGGCGGCAGCGCGCTGGTCGACGACGTATTGGCCTTGTTTAGGACCAATGTCGAGCAACATATCGCGACACTCCGCTCCGGCCTGTTGGAGCGCAATACGGAAACGGTGCGGCATGCCGCGCATAGTTTAAAATCGGCCGCCGCCAATATCGGTGCACTAAACTTGTCGGAACTGGCCCGTGCGCTTGAACATGCGGCGCGGAACAACACTTTGCAATTCGATAGCCGGGTTGCCGAAAGCCTGCAAACAGAATATAAAGAAATTCTCCAGCGGCTTTCGCAACTCAAACCCTCATAATGGAACGATTACCTGCCCGCAGCCTGATTTTAGCGATAGACGACGACGATATGGTGCGTCTGATGTTGCAAGAAATTCTGCAAAGAGAAGCGTTTGATGTCATTTGCGCGGCTAGCGGCAAGCAAGGCTTGGCATTGGCAGCCAGCGAACGGCCCAATCTGGTATTACTGGATGTTATGTTACCGGACCTTAATGGCTTCGACTGCCTGCAAACCATCAAAAACATGCCCGGCAACAGCCTGCTGCCCGTCGTGATGCTGACCGGCATGGACGACCTGGAATCGGTCAATCGCGCCTTTCAATTGGGCGCGACCGACTTTATCCCCAAACCGCTCAATTGGCCGACCTTACCACACCGCTTACGTTATTTGCTGCGCTCGGTCGCCACGTTAGAAGAACTGGCCCGGAGCGAAGCGGAACTGCGCCAAGCGCAAAAAATAGCGCAACTAGGCAGTTGGTACTGGTCTATTGCCGACGACAACATGCAATGGTCGGAAGAAGTCTTTAATATCCTCGGCACGAATCGTTCATCGTTCGAACATAAATGCCGCGACTTATACAAACCCATGCAGCCATCGGAAGTCGGCAAACTGCAACAAGCCATTGATCTTTGTGTAAAAAACCAACGCAGTTTTCGCCTGGAATTATCGATTACTCATGACGATGGCGCCAACCAAGTGATTCATATTCAAGGCAAACCCGTTATCGCCGATGGGCAGGTAAGCCATATCCACGGTACGCTGCAAGATATTACTGAACGCCGGCACATAGAAGAACGGGTAAGGCTTTTATCCTACTACGACCCGCTAACCGGTCTGCCCAACCGGACGCTGTTCAAGGAAGTTCTGGCGCAAGCGATGTCCTATTGCACGCGCTACGGTACGGTGATTTCGACTCTATTTATCAGTATTGATCGTTTCAAACGCATCAACGAAACCCTGGGTCCCAAAATCGGCGACCAAGTGTTGAAATTGTTCGCCGAGCGCTTGCTGGCCGAAGTGCGGGACTGCGACTACATTTCTATCAACGCCGATTACGATTTGGCGGACATGACGGTCTCCCGGTTGGGCGGTAACGAATTTACCGTGTTGCTGAATCATATCGAGGACACGCGCGATAGCGTCAAAGTGGCTAAGCGGATTTTTCAGGCGATGCAGCACGCTTTTCCGGTGGAGAACACCGAATTGTTTCTGGGGATCAATATCGGTATCGCCGTCTATCCGGGCGACGGTCAGGATGAAGACAGCTTCATCAAAAACGGCGAGTTTGCGATGAACCATGCCAGCGAACACGGCCATAATAATTATCAGTTTTTCAGTAAATCCCTAAATGTTGCCGCGTTTCATAAACTAGCGATGGAAAACAGCCTGCGCCGGGCCATAGAACGCCATGAATTGCAGCTTTACTATCAAGCCAAAATCAATATCCGCCGCCAGCAAGTCGTCGGCTGCGAAGCCTTGATTCGCTGGCAACACCCGGAACTGGGTTTGATCGGCCCGTCGCAGTTTATTCCAATTGCCGAAGATTCCGGCTTGATTGCCCAAATCAGCGATTGGGTGCTGGAAAATGCCAGCCGGCAAACTTTGGACTGGCAACAATCGGGACTGAGCCAAGGACTGATCATGGCGGTGAACGTATCGGCCACTCAATTCAGACAATACGGCTTTGGCAATCATGTCCGCGAAGTATTGACCGGCATCGGCCTGGAACCACGCTACCTCAAGCTGGAACTGACCGAAACCATCTTGCTCGACCATATCGACGACGCGTTAGTGACGCTAAGGGAATTGCAAGCGTTGGGCGTCAAAATCAGTATCGACGATTTCGGCACCGGTTATTCGTCCTTGTCTTATTTAAAAAAATTGCCAATCTCGGAATTGAAAGTCGATCATTGCTTTGTCCGCGATCTTCCGCACAACGAAGACGACATGGCGATTACCGCGGCAATATTGGCCTTGGCCGACGCGCTGTCGCTGGAGGTAGTCGCGGAGGGCGTGGAGAATGAGGATCAAGCCAACTTCCTGCTGGATAGCGGTTGCGAAGTAGTTCAAGGCTTTTTGTACAACAAGCCCATGCCCGCCGTTGAATTTGCCGCATTTGTCCGTGCATTCAATGCGCAACGCTTGTTAGCCGACAAAGTCTGACATGTCCGCCAAGCCGCGCATCCTGTTAGTCGACGACGATCCGATGGTCCGCCTGCTGGTCAGGCAAATGTTGCAAGCCGACGGCTACGAACTGATCGAAACCGACAACGGCCGGGCCGGGCTGGAACAATTTATCGCCTCGGAGCCGGATTTGGTTCTACTGGACGTGATGATGCCGGAGATGGATGGTTTCAGTTGTTTACAAGGCATGCGCGCCGCCAGCGACAAAAGGGTACCCATTGTCATGATGACGGCTATCGAGGATACGCAAGCGGTGGAAGACGCCTTTCGGCTGGGGGCCACCGACTTTATCGGCAAACCCATCCAATGGCCGCTGTTGCCGCATCGAATCAGCTATGTGCTGCGCTCGCACCGCACTACACAACGTCTTATAGAGCAACAAACGCTACTCAAGCAAAGCGAGCAACGCTTTCGGGATTTGGTGGAAAGTATCGGTAACGAATACTTCCTGTATTCCCACAATACCGAGCGTATTTTTACTTACCTAGGTCCTTCGGTAGAGCATATCCTCGGCTACAAACCCGACGAACTACATTGCGACTGCTTCGATATCGCGACCAACAACCCGATCAATCGGCTTGCCAGAACCTACACCGAGCAATGTCTGGCGGGCATCAAGCCACCCAACTACGAAGTGGAAGTGCGCAGCAAGGATGGCAGTCTGCGTGTGCTCAGCCTCAATGAGTCGCCTATGCTCGACGACCACGGCCGGGTGGTTGCGGTGAACGGCCTAGCGCACGACATCACCGAAATGCGCAGCACACAGCAAGCCCTTGCCGATAGCGAGGAACGCTTGCGGCTGTCCATGCAAGCAGCCAAACAAGGTTTTTATGACATCAATCCGCAAACCGGGGCCATGATCATCAACGCCGAATATGCCAGCATGCTCGGCTACAACCCCGCCTGTTTCGACATCAATATCGACAGTTGGATCATGCGCTTGCATCCTGATGACCGGCAGCGCGTTTCCGACGCTTACCAGCTGTACATCGCCGGGGAACTGGCAGAATATCGCCTGGAATACCGGCAGCGTTGTGCCGACGACAGTTGGAAATGGGTTTTATCGATAGGCAGTATCGTCGAGCGCGATGCCAATCATCAGCCAGTGCGCATGCTGGGCACCCACACCGACATCACCGACAGCAAAACCGCAGCCGAACGCCTGAATTTGCTGGCCAAAGTGTTCGAAAACAGCGGCGAGGCCATTTTCCTGTGCGATCCGGATACCCGCATCGTGTCCAGCAACCAGGCCTACACAACGATTACCGGTTACAGAGCCGAAGAAGTGTTGCAGCAAACACCCTCAATTCTCGATGCGCGTCATCTTGACCTCAACCACTATCAACGCATCTGGCAGGCCTTGCGCGAAAACGGCTACTGGCAAGGCGAAATTTGGGATACCCGCAAAAACGGCGAATCTTATCCCGCTTGGCTGGGTATTTCCGCGATGTATAACACCCATGGCCTCATCAGCCATTACATCGGCATTTTTTCGGACATTACCGAGCGCAAGGCCGCCGAAGCCCAAATCGAATATCTGGCGCGTCACGATCCGCTCACCAACCTGCCCAATCGCACCTTGTTGCGCGACCGTTTCGACCAGGCCATGGCCCATGCCGTGCGTAACAACACGCTGGTCGGTTTGCTGTTTCTGGACCTGGATCATTTTAAAAATATTAACGATACGATGGGACACGACGTCGGCGACCGCTTGCTGCAAGGCATTGCGGAGCGACTGGTGCAATGCGTGCGTGAGGTGGACACGGTTTGCCGGCAAGGCGGCGATGAATTCATCATTATCCTCACCGATATTCCCGACATTGATGCTATCACGCAAATTGTGCTGAAAATTCTCGATCAACTGACACAACCTTTTGTCATCGAAGGCGTCACGCTTTGCACCTCCTTCAGCATAGGCGTCAGTTTGTATCCCAATGACGGCCTGAATTTTCACGGTTTACTCAACAAAGCCGACACGGCAATGTATTCGGCAAAAAACGAAGGCCGCAATACCTTCCGCTTCTTTTCCAACGATATGAACCTGGCTTCAATCGAGCGGATGAATATCGAGAACGGCCTGCGCATGGCTTTGAAGCGCAAAGAACTTCGCTTGCACTATCAGCCGCAATATTCCATACAAAACAACACGGTGATCGGTGCGGAAGCCTTGCTGCGTTGGCAACCGGAAAACAGCCCGATGATCCCGCCGGCCAAGTTCATTCCTATCGCCGAAGACAACGGCATGATCGTCCCGATAGGCGACTGGGTATTACGCGAAGCCTGTAAGCAAAATAAACTTTGGCACGACGCCGGCATGAAACTGCTGGTTACCGTCAATATCTCCGCCCTACAGTTCAAGCGCGGCAACTTACTGGAATCGGTGCAAAACGCATTGGCTGAATCCGGCCTGGAACCGCATTATTTAGAGTTGGAGTTAACCGAATCGGTCCTGATGTTCGACACCAATGCCGTCATCAATACTATTGCCCAGTTGCGCGCCTTGGGCGTCAGCTTTGCCATCGACGATTTCGGCACCGGTTATTCCTCGCTGAGTTATTTGAAGCGCTTTGCGGTGAACAAACTAAAAATCGATCAATCGTTTATCCGGGATTTAACCTCAGGCAAAGCCGAAGACACCGCTATCGTCAAAGCCATCCTGCAATTGGGCGATACGCTGGGCCTGCTGACCTTGGCCGAAGGTGTTGAAACCAAAGAACAAGCCGAGCAACTGCATCTACTCGGTTGCCGCAAAGCGCAGGGGTTTTATTGGAATCAACCCTTGCCCGCCGACGAATTCGCCCAGCTGTTTACGCCTGGTTAAAATAACTGCCAAACCGGCGCCGCGCCGTCCGGCAAGGCCGCCAGACGCCCCAACTCCAGCCATGGGTTGCCCGGCGCATGAAAATCCGAGCCCATCGATGCATGCAATTGATGTTTGCTGGCATGCAAATAACTTAAGCGGATATCGTCAACGCTGGCCCGGCCTGTCACCACTTCTATGCCCTGCCCGCCTGCCACCTTGAATGCCACCAATGCTTTGTTGATCCATTTGGTACTGAGTTTATAACGCAAGGGATGCGCCAACACCGCCACACCGCCGGCGGCCCGAATCCAGCCGACACAATCGGCCAGACCGGCCCAAACCGTTGGTACATAAGCGGGCTTGCCCTTGCTCAAATAACGATCAAATGCGTCCTGCTGGGTTTCGACCACACCTTGATTAACCAGAAAATCGGCAAAATGCAGGCGAGTGATTTCGCCGTTACCGGCAATTTGCCTTAACGTGGGATAGGCATCGGTTATGCCCTTCTTCGCCAGTTTTTCGGCAATTTTTTGCGCGCGTTGGTCGCGAATCCATTGTTGCTTGGCAATACCTTCGAGTAAGCCCGGATGTTGCGGATCGATATTTAAACCGACGATGTGCAGACAATGGCTTTCAAAACTGGCCGACAGTTCGATGCCGGGAATCAAGCGGATGCCCGCTTGTGCGGCAGCTTCGGTCGCTTCTTGTAAGCCGGCAGTTGTATCGTGATCGGTCAAAGCCAGCGCGGTGACACCCTGCTGTTGGGCGCGCAGCACCAGCTCGGTGGGCGACAACGCGCCGTCGGACGCGGTGGAGTGGCTGTGTAAATCGTATAATTCCGACACTATTGATAATCACCGTAAAGTTTGGCGTACAAGCCGTTTTGTTGAATCAACGCATCGTGTTTGCCTTGTTCGCAAATCTGGCCTTGTTCAAAGACATAGACGTGGTCGGCCTGTTTCACGGCACTGAGCCTATGCGCGATGATGATGGTGGTGCGACCTTCCAGGAAGGTACTCAAGGCTTGGTGTAGTTTATACTCGGTTTCGCTATCCAGCGCCGATGTGGCTTCGTCGAGAATCACCACCGCTGGCTGGCTGACTATCATCCGGGCGACGGCCAGCCGTTGCCGTTGGCCGCCGGATAAGCGCATCCCCTGTCTGCCCACCACGGTATCCAAACCCTGCGGCTGTTCTTCCACGGTCAACTTCATTTGCGCAATCTCCAAGGCTCGCCACAATTCAGCATCCGCAATCTCCCGACCCAAAGTCAGGTTGGCGCGTATCGTATCGTTTAGCAAAGCGGGATGCTGTAAAACGGTCGCGACATGTTCGCGCACCACATCCAAGCCTATCCGGTTCAGCGGCACGCCGTCGAAATAAATCATACCGCTGCCCGGCGGATATAAACCGATTAAGGTTTGCGCCAGCGTCGATTTGCCGCCGCCGCTGGCTCCGACCAATGCGATTTTCTCGCCGGCCGGTATGGTCAGATTAATACCGTTCAGTACCGGTTCGTCCTTGTAACTAAAATGCAGATTCTTGACACTGACCGACACGGTTTTACGCCCGATAAACGGGTTTTGCAAATGCGGATAATACGGTTCGCGCTGCAACAGGGTCAGCTGATTGACGCGGGCCAACGCGGCTTTGGCAGCATAAAAAGACTGCTGAATGCTTAATATCTCCTGCACCGGCGCCATCATGAACCACAGATAACCGAATACCGCCAGCATTTCGCCTATGGTCAGATTGGAATACAACACCATCAGCATCGCTGTTGCGCGGAAAATATCGAAGCCAAATAGAAAGGTCAAAAAGCTCAAACGCACCGTCGCATCGCTTTTCCAGGCATAAATGGTCGAATGATTTTTTACCGCCAGCGCGCTGCCGATTAACTGTCGGCAATAGTGCTCCTCGCGGTTGCTGGCGCGGATTTGATGAATCGCCTCCAGGGTTTCGCTCAAAGCTTGCTGGAATATCGCGTAAGCTTTGTTTTCATTGGCTTTGAGTTCCTTCACCCTGGAACCAACAGCCCGGGCCAAATAAATCACCAACGGGTTCAAAAAGATAATGAATAAACCCAATTGCCAGTGCATCCACAATAGAATCAAGGCCGTGCCGAACACGGTCAGGACTGCCACCAACAATTTACTGATCGTGGTGCCGATGAAATTATCCAACGTGTCCAAATCGGTCACCATGTGCGAACTGACCGTGCCGCTGCCCAGGCTTTCATACTCGGACATCGAGATGTGTTGCAAATGTTTCACCAAACTTTCACGAATCCGAAAAATCACATCCTTGGCAATATTGGAAAACTGCCGAGTCTGCATAATGTTTAGCACCAAGGCGAACAAGCGCAACAGCAAGCTAAGCAGCAAAATAATGGCAATGTAAATCGCAGGTTGCTGCCACTCGCCGGGTAGCCACGGATTGAGGCTGTTCAGCACCACGCCCGGATGGTTCAGCAAAACCTCGTCCACCAATAAAGGCATCAATAAGGGGACCGGTACGCTGGCAACCGTTGCCAATATGGCGACCAAATGCCCGTTGATCAGTTGTTTTTTATGCTGCTTAGCGATGCTGTAAATGTACTGCCAGGAATATTCGGCTTGCGCCGCGCGATGTGTGGTTTTCAAGGTAATGAAACAAATTCGATGAAGTTTAACGATTATAATGGCCCGACCCACTTTGCAAAAACTTCTTGCTCAGTGTTTAGTCTCGGCTGTCGTGGAAATTGATATGCATGTTATCCCGTGTTTTTTAATGCTTGCCGCTCTGACCGGCGTTTTGCCGAACAGTGCCCGGGCGGATGAAATCTCTTTAGCCAGCCAACGTCAGCAATTTTTGCGCGCCGAGCAAGCGCTTAACCAGAATCGCGATGCCGAATATTTCGCACTCGCTTCAAGTCTAAAAGGCTACCCGCTGTATCCTTATCTGCAATACCAATGGCTAAAAAATCATTTAGATGCCGATGCCGACATCAAACAGTTTTTAAACGACCACGCCAACAGCCGTTACGCGGCCGGGCTCCGGCAAAAGTGGTTGCTGGCTTTGGGTAAAAAGCAGCAGTGGCTGGTGCTGGTGAATTATTACCAAGGCAGTGACGATCCTGAGCTGCAATGCTACGCCGGACTGGCTCAATTTCAAACCGGACAAGCCTTGGAAGCATTCAATCAGGCCCGCGCCTTATGGCTAAACGGTAAGACGCACCCGAATAACTGCGATGCCTTGTTCGACGTTTATAAAGCATCGCCGTACTTTAATAAGGAACTGATCAACCAACGATTTCACGCCGCCCTCAAGCGCGACAATCAAAGCCTGGCAAGCTACTTGACCCGATTTTTCAGCGACGCGGAACTCAATCTTGCCAATACCTGGTTAAAACTACACAGGCAGCCTGAGAGCGTTGCGTCGGAGTCTGGCTGGCGAGACTACCCCGAACACGCCGGCGAGTTGTTTGCACACGCGATTGACCGCTGGCTGGAGAGCAATGTCGAAACGGCCATGACGACTTGGGACAGTAATAAATCGCAAATCGCCATTACGCCGGCAACCGCGGCTTTTATCGAAAAACGCATCGCTGTCGCCTTGGCCTTGAAACACGACAGTCGCGCTTACACCCGCTTGTCGCAACTGGAAAACAGAGACGAATCGGCCCGGGAATGGCGAGTCAGAGCCGCGCTAAATACGCAGAACTGGCAAGACGTCACTACTGCCATTGCCGGCCTTCACGACGACGAAAAATCTCAGGAAAAATGGCAGTATTGGCAAGCCCGCGGCTTGGCGGAGACGTCCCAGCCAGCAGCAGCCAATGCCTTGTTTCAACAGTTGGCAAAGAATCGCAGTTTTTACGGTTTTCTGGCGGCCGGCAAATTGAGGCAAGCGATTGAACTGGTAGACAGACCTTTGACGGTATCGAGCAGCGACCTTGAGGCTTTACAAAATCGACCGGATTTCCAGGTGTTTTCCGAACTACTCGCAATCGACAGAAAACCGGAAGCCAAACGCCAATGGTGGTACGCAGTAGCCAAACTCGATAGTCGCCAGCTACCCGTCGCCGCAAAACTGGCCCAACAAGCCAATTGTCCGGCATTGGCAATTGCCACTATCGCCAAGGCTAATCAATGGGATGACGTCAATCTGCGCTTTCCACTGGTATATGTTCAGGCAATCCAAAGCAACGCCGCCGCGCAACAATTGGATCCGGGTTTAATTTTGGGTTTGATCCGCCAGGAAAGCGCGTTCGATGAATTGGCCGACTCGCCGGCCGGCGCTAAAGGTTTGATGCAGATCATGCCGAACACCGGCCGGCAAATTGCTGCGGAATTGCGCGATAGTTGGGATAGCGATTACAGCCTGTTTAAACCGGAACTCAATGTCAAATACGGCGCGTTTTATTTCAAAAAACTCTTGCGCCAATTCAATGGTCACGTCGCACTGGCAACGGCCGCCTATAACGCCGGTGCCAATAAAGTTAAGCGCTGGCTACCGGAAAACCGGGCTTTGCCGGCCGACATCTGGATCGAAAACATACCTTATAAAGAGACTCGGGGTTATGTCGCGTCGGTGTTGATGTATAGCTTGATCTACCAGCAGCGCCTGCAACGCGACAGCTTAAAGATCGACGATCTAATGCGCGAGGTCATGCCCGGCTAAAAATTGAGCTGATTTTTTAAGCCGATTATTAGATAATGCCGCAGTTTTTGAACCCACCAACCAGGTAAAAATCAAGATGGAGAAGCAGCACAGTTTCACGCGCGAAGAATTATTAATGTCCGGCCGAGGTGAATTATACGGTCCGACCAACGCGCAGCTACCGCTTCCCAATATGCTGATGATGGACCGCATCGTCCATATTTCCGATGAAGGCGGCAAATACGGCAAAGGCGAAATCATCGCCGAGTTGGATATTACTCCAGAATTATGGTTTTTTGATTGCCACTTTCAAGGCGACCCGGTCATGCCAGGCTGTCTGGGTTTGGACGCGATGTGGCAATTGGTCGGTTTCTATTTATGCTGGCTGGGCGGCCCCGGCAAAGGCCGCGCACTAGGTTGCGGCGAAGTGAAATTCACTGGCCAGGTGCTGCCGACAGCCAAAAAAGTCACTTATAAAATCGACTTGAAGCGTGTGATTCTGCGTAAATTGGTCATGGGCATCGCCGATGCGACGATGGAAGTCGATGGCAAACAAATCTACGAAGCGACCGATTTACGAGTCGGCTTGTTCACTTCCACTCAAGATTTCTAAGGAAACCATCATGAAACGCGTCGTTGTAACAGGTTTAGGGATAGTTTCCAGCATCGGCAACAACCGGGACGAAGTCGTCGATTCTTTGCGCACTGGCCGTTCCGGGATCGTTCACGCACCGGTCTATGCCGAGATGGGCTTTCGTAGCCATGTACACGGCCCGGTTAATATTGATCTGGATGAAGCGATAGACCGTAAAGTTAAACGCTTTATGGGCGACGGTGCCGCATACAACTACTTGGCGATGGAGCAAGCTATTACCGACTCCGGCCTGGAAGAATCGCAAGTTTCCAATATCCGCACCGGCTTAGTGATGGGCTCCGGCGGACCGTCAACGTCCAATTTAGTCGATTCCGCTGACATTCTGCGTTCCAAAGGCGTGAAAAAAGTCGGCCCTTACATGGTGACGCGCGCCATGTCCAGCACCAATACCGCCTGTCTTGCCACACCGTTCAAAATCAAAGGCGTCAATTACTCCATCAGCTCCGCTTGCGCCACCAGCGCCCACTGCATTGGCCACGCCATGGAATTGATTCAATTGGGCAAGCAAGACATCGTGTTCGCCGGCGGCGGTGAAGAACTACACTGGACTATGTCAGTGATGTTCGATGCGATGGGTGCCTTATCATCAAAATATAACGACACGCCAGAAACGGCCTCACGGCCTTACGACGAAACCCGCGACGGCTTCGTCATTTCCGGCGGCGGCGGCGTGTTAGTCATCGAAGAACTGGAACACGCCAAAGCGCGCGGGGCAAAAATCTATGCCGAGCTGGTCGGCTACGGCGCCACCTCCGATGGCTACGACATGGTACAACCGTCCGGCGAAGGCGCAGTGCGCTGCATGCAACAGGCCTTGGCTACCGTCACCGATAAAGTTGACTATATCAACGCGCACGGCACCAGCACGCCGGTGGGCGATACCCGCGAATTGGAAGCGATGCGCGAAGTGTTTGGTGCCGACGGCGTACCGGCAGTCAGCTCGACTAAATCTTTAACCGGACATGCCTTGGGTGCGGCCGGCGTCAACGAAGCCATTTATTCCTTGCTGATGATGCAGGAAAACTTCTTGAGCGCATCCGCCAATATCAATCAGCTCGACCCCGGCGCGGCCGGCATTCCTATCGTTAGAGAATATCGCGATAACGTCACGCTGAACACCATCATGTCCAACAGCTTTGGCTTTGGCGGCACCAACGCCACGCTGATTTTCCAACGCTATAACGGCTAACTTTGGCGCGGCTGCAATTTTGGTTTCAGCCGCCCTTCCCCGCACCCATGTCAGATCCAGAACACAAATCCCGCACCCAGTTTAACAAGCTGCAAAAACGCCTGAGACGTTGCGTTGGCGAAGCCATCGCCGACTTCAATATGATAGAACCCGATGACAAGGTCATGGTCTGTCTGTCCGGCGGCAAAGACTCTTACACCATGCTGGACATTCTGCTGAACTTGCAGAAAACCGCGCCGATTAATTTCGAGATTATTGCCGTCAATCTGGATCAAAAGCAGCCGGGCTTTCCGGAACACGTGCTGCCGGAATATTTGCAATCGATAGGCGTGCCCTACCACATCATCGAGCACGACACTTACAGTATCGTCAAACGCATTATCCCGGAAGGCCAAACCACCTGTAGCCTCTGTTCGCGGCTACGTCGCGGCACGCTTTACGGATTTGCCAAGGAACATAAGATCACCAAAATCGCCCTAGGCCATCACCGCGA
This sequence comes from Methylomonas fluvii, assembly GCF_014850975.1. Classification (GTDB taxonomy): domain Bacteria; phylum Pseudomonadota; class Gammaproteobacteria; order Methylococcales; family Methylomonadaceae; genus Methylomonas; species Methylomonas fluvii. Next base: position 983,583 of record NZ_JACXST010000003.1, read on the forward strand.
CGACATTATCGAGACTTTCTTCCTGAACATGTTTTACGCCGGCAAACTAAAAGCCATGCCGCCGAAACTGCTCAGCGACGATAAGCAAAACATCGTCATACGTCCGCTGTCTTATTGCCGGGAAAAAGACATCAACCGCTTCGCGGCTTTCAAGCAATTCCCCATCATCCCCTGCAATCTGTGCGGTTCTCAAGAAAACCTGCAGCGCAAGGCGATGAAGCAAATGCTGAACGGTTGGGACAAACAATTTCCTGGCCGTATCGAGACCATTTTCGCCAGCCTGCAAAACATCGCACCTTCGCAAATGGCCGACGCCAGCTTGTTCGATTTTGCCGGCCTGCGCCGCGACCTCGACGCAAGTCTGCCGCGTGTCGTCTCGGACGAAGCCGGACTAGATATCCTAGAGCGCTAACCAGGAAATACAACGATGACACACACCATCTTAGTGACGGGCGGTGCCGGCTATATCGGTAGCCATACCTGCGTAGAACTGCTGAATAACGGTTTCGAGGTCATCGTTGTCGATAACCTAAGTAACAGCAAAATTGAGTCGCTGAAACGTATCGAAACCATTACCGGACACAAACCCGGTTTCTATCAAGCCGACATTACCGACCCAGCAGCGCTGCGCGAGATTTTCAATGCGCATAAAATCGATGCGGTGGTTCATTTTGCCGGCCTGAAAGCCGTCGGCGAATCTTGCCAACAACCCTTAAGCTATTACCGTAACAACATCTACGGCACCCAAGTGTTGCTGGAAACGATGAATGAGTTCTCGGTAAAAAGATTGGTATTCAGCTCGTCCGCCACCGTTTACGGCGATCCGCACAGCGTACCGATCTTGGAAAGCTTTCCGTTGCAAGCCACCAATCCTTATGGCCGCACCAAACTGTTTATCGAGGAAATCCTGCGCGATGTCAGCAATGCCGACAGCCTGAACGGCAACAGCCAGCCCTGGCAATTTGCAATACTGCGTTATTTCAACCCGATCGGCGCGCACATTAGCGGTTTGATCGGCGAAGATCCGAACGGCATCCCCAATAATCTAATGCCGTTTTTATCGCAAGTTGCCATCGGCAAATTGCCCGTCCTGTCGGTGTTCGGCAACGACTACCCCACCAAGGACGGTACCGGCGTGCGCGATTACATTCATGTCGTCGATCTGGCGCAAGGCCATATCAAAGCCTTGCAATACCTGCTTGGTAAATCGGCCGATACCGCGATTTGCGACGCGGTTAATTTAGGAACCGGCAACGGCTACAGCGTGTTGGACATGGTCAATACCTTCATTGAAGTGACGGGCCAAGCGGTACCTTACAAAATCGCACCGCGCAGAGCCGGCGACGTTGCGGCCTGCTACGCTGATCCGAGCTTGGCTGAAGCAAAAATAGGTTGGAAAGCCGAGCGGGATTTAAAACAAATGATGACCGACACTTGGCGCTGGCAGAAGAACAATCCCAGCGGTTACCACTAAGCAGGCTCCGTAACCAACACCAAACCGCCATTCTCGATACGGTTTCTGCCTTTGCGTTTGGCTTCGTACAAGGCAGCATCGGCGGTTTGCACCAATTGCAACGCAATGTCGGCGACAAGCTTTTTCTGCGACCGGCTTGGTTGGTAAGTCGCCACACCAATCGAAATAGTCACCGGAATCGCTTGGTCGCCATATTCCACCTGCAAATTAGCAATACTCAAACGAATCCGCTCGGCAATTTCCGAGGCCGTATTTCCATCGCTTTGCGACAATAAGGCCACGAATTCCTCGCCGCCGTAACGCGCCAGCACATCGTTATTGCGCAGCAATTTCTTGATGATGCCGGCCACGACAGCCAACACATGATCGCCGGCCTGGTGTCCAAAACCGTCGTTGATGCGTTTGAAAAAATCAATATCCAGAAATAGACAGGACAAAGGTTCGCGATTGCGTTGACTGCGATCCAGCTCTTCCTCTATACGCTGCTCCAAAAATCGCCGATTGTTCACGCCAGTCAAGGGATCGACCAAACTGGTGCGCCGCATGGTTTCGACGTTTAAATTGTTTTCCAGGCAAATACTGATGACCGAGGCGATGTGCTCTACAAAATCGGTCGCCATGCCTTGCATGAAACGCTCGTTATGATAGCTGCCCAGATTCAACGAGCCCAAATACCGATCCCGGCGAATCAGCGGCGCAATCACCACCGACGCCGGTTTTTGTTGATTGGATTCGGAGAAAAACTTCTCGCAAATCGTGGTTTGATAGCTCCCCAGAAACGGCTGGTCGGACAGACCAAAACTATGCCGCAATTGCCATTCGCTAGTTGCTAAAAATAGCCCTTCCCGGTCCCGAAAATTATAATTATCCACTTCCAGATAACCGGCGATTTCATTTTTCGGGTCGATCAAACACAAACTGATCACGTCCAACTGGAACAAGGCCTTGGCTTCACCGAGAATGAACTCTATCATCTCCGCCAACGAACTAAGCCCCAGTAAACGCATTTCAAAGCTTTGCAATCGTTTCAAGGTCAAGCTGTTGTGTTGGACGCGGTTGAGCATACCGTCCAAATGACTTTCCAACACCCGCAGATCTGTTGTTATATCCTGTTCCAAGCTCGGCCCCACCCGCTTAATCGAGGTGATAAGACTAGCAGTTTTCGCAGAAAAAGTGTGTAGTTGTAGGCACTTCCAGCGCTCATCTTCCGTCCATTCTGATTGTAAATAAATCAGGCATTTCACCTATTAAAACGGCATATGCCATACCTAGCCGCCAGGTGCCATGTCATTTTGTCTTTCAAAATCAACACACTTGCTTATTGGTTCAAATATTGCTGTAGATCGGTTCTATCGGGTTCCAAGCACGTCAAACACGTCTTAGCTATGAACAGCCTCGCCTTCAACATCGACGATTTATTTTTGAGCCATCGCGATTCGTTGATTCACACTATTTTCGGCATCGTCGGCTGCCCGCAAACCGCCGAAGACTTGGCGCATGAAGCTTACATAAAAATGCTGCACGCCCTGGAAAACCAAGACATTAGTTACCCGCGGCCGTTTCTGTACCAAATCGCAAAAAACCTGGCGCTGGATCATCTGCGTAAAGAGCGTATTCGCCAACGCGCCGACGACTCAAAAACAGGTGATACGGACGACGATATATCACTGCTGGACAATTTGCCGGACGATACTCCGACGCCCGAGCAGCAAGCGTCCGACCAACAAGAACTGGCATTGATGCTGGCAGCGCTTGAGCAATTACCCGAACGGCGCAGGCAAATTCTGGTGTTGCACAAATTTCACCATTGGAATTACGAGCGGATCGCCACCTATTACGGCATATCGCGCAGCGCGGTAGAGAAGAATGTACAGGCAGCTCTAGCTCATTTATTAGTCAGCCGGCAAGACTATCCACTACCTTAGGCCATACTGATTTTCCTTAACCCAGCGCCAATACTGATAAAATTCGCCTCATTGCCTAACCCGTCAACCGCCATGCTTTTACGTTTTGATCAGGAAGTTCCAACACTGGGTAGTGTCCAAGATCAAGCACTCGCCTGGTTTGCCCGCTTACAAGACAATAAAAGCGGTGCGGCCGATCAAGCCGAGTTTGCCTGCTGGTTAGCCGCCGACCCTACACATCAAACCGCTTACGACAAAGTGGTGCAACTCTGGCAATCGCCGGCATTAAACGTGGCCCTAAGCCAATATGCCAGCATCCCGCTTCGTCCGCCCGCACAGCGTAAATCGACCATTCGGCGCTGGGCAGCCGCCGCCAGCATTACCTTAGTTAGCAGCTGGTTCCTGGCTTCAACAGATTGGTTGCAACGCTGGCAAGCAGACATTACCACTGCCACCGGCGAACAGCGCCGAGTAATACTGGCGGACGGTTCCGCGCTGGTTCTCAATACCGATAGCGCGGTAAAACTGGATTATGCCGGCCCACAACGCGGCGTAACCTTATTAAGCGGCGAAGCATATTTTGAGGTGCAAGCCGACAAAGACCGGCCGTTTATTGTGACGACAAAACAGGGAACCGTGCGGGTGGTTGGCACCCGCTTCAGCGTCAAAACCGGCGATACTACCCAAGTGAATGTCGAAAGCGGCCTAGTGATTTGTAGCGCCGAACAAGGGCAAAACCGACAATTAAGCGTCGGCCAACATACCGAGATCGATACCCACAGCGTTGCGGAAATCAGCACCATAGATACCGGTAAAACCTTTGCCTGGCTAAAAGGCCGCTTGATTTTTCAAGATCAAACCTTAGCAGACGTGATAAGCGAACTGGATCGCTACCATCCCGGCGCCATCGCCATCGCCGACGCCAAGTTGGGCCAAACCCGCATCACCGGCAATTACAAACTGGAAGATACGACAGCCCTGATTCGAACCCTGGCGGACATTGCGGGAGCCAAAACCATCAATATCTCGCCTTATCTGACAGTGTTGAAAAACTAAGCCCAAAACCTCACCAACCGTTTGCTGCCCAGATTGCACGCCGGTTCAAACCTTAGCTCAATTACCTGCAAATTAGACAACGCTAGGCTTGCCGATAAAAATATCGCTTACCTTACTGTGTATTCCATTTTCTGAAACGTCTCGGTAGCCATGTGCTTTTTGCGCTGACTATTCACTTCACAGACCAGGAGTATTCATGTATCGGCTACCCCCCCTCCCACCCAGGGCATTACGCAAACTCGCCATTGCTATCGCTTTGGCTTTGCCGGCTATTCGGCCGCAGCCGGTTTATGCCGCCGAGACCAGCCAAACCGACAATCCCGGCGCCACGCAAGCCTTCAACATCCCGGCCCAGGCCTTGACCAATGCGTTGAACGCCTTCATTGCCGTCAGTGACTGGCAAGTCGGTTTTCCGGCCGACATTGCCCAAAATACCCGTTCCAGTGCTGTCATCGGTAATTTCACCCCGAGACAGGCCTTACAGAAATTGTTGCAAGGCACGGGCTTGAGTTACCACTTGACCGGAACGAATAGCGTGACTTTACAAATAGCGCCCGACTCACGCGCAACGGACGCCGCGACATTATCAGCCGTAACGGTAACCGGGCAACGGCGATACGACCCTAACGATCCCTACAGCAAAGATTACTCGGTTCCCAACACCAGTTTCGCCACTAAAACCGATACGCCGATCATGGAGACGCCGTTAAACGTCCAGGTGATTCCGAAGGCGGTGTTGGACGACAATCAAGCCATAAAAATCGATCAGGCGGTGAAATACGTCAGCGGCGTGACGACCGGGCAGGCTGCTGGTGGTTTGACGGACCAAGTGACCATACGCGGCTTCTATAACTACAATTTGTTTCGCAACGGCTTTCGTATCGACGCATCCGGCCCGGAAGGCACGCGAAACATGGCAAACGTGCAAAGTCTGGAAGTACTGAAAGGCCCTGCCGCGATGCTGTACGGCCGCGTCGAACCAGGCGGCATGCTGAATATCGTCACAAAAAAGCCGCTGGATACCGCGTATTACGCGTTCCAGCAGCAATTCGGCTCCTACGATTTGTTCCGCTCCAGTATCGATGCCACCGGACCGGTGACCGACAATAAGGATTTGCTGTACCGCATGAATCTCGCTTTCGAAAAAAGCGGTTCGTTCCGGGAAAACGTGGATTACGACAAACTGTTCGTTGCGCCGGTGCTGCAATGGAATATCAGTCCAGACACTACCGCGCTGTTAGAGCTGGAGTACCGCAAGGAAAACAATGTGTACGATCTGCACGCCCGGCCGTTGATTATCGACGGCACCAGGGCGGACGGCTCCTGGATCAATCCGCGTCTGGCGGATATTCCCCGCGAACGAAATTTAATGGAAGACAACCGCAATCACGTCGAAGACAAGCTGATCGGCTTGAATCTCACCCATAAATTTAACGACGATTGGGTATTGACCGAACAGTTGAGTATCCAGCTGTTGGACCGGGACCGCTTGGTGATGTTACCCGGCACGCTGCAAGCAGACCAGCGCACATTGAACAGACGCATACTCACCAGCGACTTTTTCACAAACGACAGTTATTTCACGACCACTAATTTGACCGGGCACTTCGATACCGGACTTCTAAAACACACCTTGTTGATAGGCGGCGATTATTACCTGCAAGACACCAATTCGGTTGGATACAGCAGCACAGCCGCGAGCACCATCGACATTTACAACCCGATTCATACCGGCAATCCGCCCATCGATCCGACTACGCGCGCTAGCCAGTCGTTTCATACCCAAACCGACTTTTACGGCATTTATTTACAGGATCAAATCAAACTGCCATACAACATCCACGTCTTGGGTGGCTTCCGCTACCAAAACGTGGAGCAGTACGACGTGCTGGCCGGAACAATCGGCCAGAAAGCCGATGCGGTGACACCGCAGGTTGGCGTTCTTTGGCAGCCGATTCACTGGCTGAGCCTCTATGGTAACTACGTCGAAAACTTTGGCGTCACCAACGGAAATTTGACTAGCGATAGATCGTTTTTGCCGCCGGAAACCGCCGAACAATGGGAGGTCGGTTTTAAAACCGCGTTTTTCGAGGATCGCTTGACCAGTACGGTCGCCTATTTCCAATTGACTAAGCAAAACATTGCAACCACCGATTTACTCAACCCAAACTTCAATGTAGCGACTGGCGAAGCGCAAAGCCGGGGCGTTGAAGTGGATGTTAAAGGTGAAATTTTGCCGGGATGGAACACCATTGCCACCTATGCGTATACCGAAACCGAAGTTGTCAAAGAAAACAACCCGAATAACATCAAAGTTGGCGGCGGCTTTCGCGGCATTCCCAAACACACCTCCACGCTGTGGACGACATACGATTTCCAGCAGGATTATCTGCGCGGACTCAAGCTTGGGGCCGGTTTGGAACTGGTCAGCGATAAAAAAGCCACTTTCGACAATCACGATTTTAGTTTCGCCGGCTACGGTGTTATCGACCTGTTGGCGGCATACACGCGGAAGGTGGCGAAAACCAACGTCACGTTACAGCTCAACGTTACCAATTTACTTGACAAGGAATACGTCCACGACGGCTTTGCAATGCCATACCAAACCCGCGCGACCTGGGGTACGCCCCGGTCTTTCATGGGTTCTGTCAAGGTTGAATTTTGACCGGGCAAGTCGCAAACAGCGGGAGTGTTTACGGTGCTTTGCGATCAAACCGCTTTTATTCTTTAACTGAAGTCGTTTTTAAAAATTGTTATGAAACCAGCTCTTGAGAATTTAATGTCCCTCAGCACAATGCCTCCCGCACCCAATGCCAGTGCGCGACGGTTAACGAAGCTTAAATCCCGTCGCAAACGGTGGCTGGCTGTTCACCTGTATTTAGGTTTGAGTGCCGGATTGCTGTTGGCCGTCGTCGGCCTGACCGGCGGCATATTGGTGTTTTATCTGGAAATGCAGGAAATACTGAACCCGGAGTTATCGGTCGTTTCCTTACCCGCCTTAGAACAACGGCACTTGCGGTCGTTAGACGACATCGTCGCCGCGGCGGAGTCCGCCAAACCGCCCGGCAGTTACTTTTTTAAGGTGTATTACCCCCGAAAAGCCGACATTGCCTATAAATTTCTATATTTTGTCCGGCAACAAAATCCGCCCGGCAAAGGCGACGGCTATTACATTTTTGTCGATCCTTACACTACGCGGGTTCAGGGCTTGCAACTCTGGCATCCGAAAGATCAATACTGGGGCCGGCCACTGGTCAGTTTCATCATGCAACTGCATTGGTGTTTGCTGTTGGGTAAAACCGGCGGCACTATCGTCGCGATTCTCGGCGCATTTTCCATTTTATCGGTATTGACCGGCTTGATCGTCTGGTGGCCGCTGACCGGCAAATTCAGACAAGCACTGACATTTAAAGCCAACGCGGGGCCGGTCAGGTTTAACTTCGATCTGCATAAAACCGCCGGCTTTTATTTCAGCATCGCGTTACTGCCGGTGCTGTTTTCCGGGATCTATATGACGCTGCCTGAGCGAGTAGACGTTTTAGTCAAGCCGTTCTCGACGATGACCCGGCCGAATGCCTACAGCGGCATTCCGGAAACGATCGACAGCGCCCCTTCCGCTGATGGACAAGCGGCGATAAGCTTGTCGCGGGTGGAAGAAATTGCGCAGAAAAACTACCCCGGCGGCCGGCTGTGGATGCTGAATGCCCCCAAGGACAGAACCGACGTGTTCCGGGTCATGAAGCGCGATGTCGACGAATTAAGCCGCTTCGTCGGCTATCGGGAGATTGCCGTCGATCAATACAGCGGCGAAATTCTGCAAGTCTACGATTCCGGCACCGGTTCCAATGCCGACGTTTTCTACGATTGGCAATGGCCCTTGCATAGCGGCCATGCCTTCGGTTGGCCGGGCCGGATTCTGGTGTTGTTGAGTGGTTTGGCTTGTCCGGTGTTATTCGTCACCGGCGTGATACGCTGGCTGCATAAACGGCGGGCGAAACAGCCTCTTAAGTCAAACAGTCAAAACAAAAGCCAACCGCCGCAGGCTGCTGAATCAAGTTATTGACCCGACCCAATCCCGTTCGCGCTTAGCCTGTCGAAGGGCTCGCTCGCCTTAATTTCGATGCGCTTAGCCCGCACGGTATACCCTGGTTAAATAGGGCCGGGTTTAAGCCATTCAGGAAACCATTTCCCCGCCTGCCGGTCCATTTTAAGTGCGCGTTAAGCCTTTAAGGTTTTAATCGCCACGCGGTCGGAGGCCGGCTTCTATTGACAATACCCTATAGAATCAATAAGCCGCCCGACTCAACGTATTTATGAACAGCATCCAGGACAAAAAATAATGACTAAAAAATTACTTGCTATCGCCATCGGTACCAGCTTGTTGACAGCGTGTACCACTAACCCCTATACCGGCCAGTCCAGCATGAGCAACCTAGGCAAGGGCGCCGGTGTCGGCGCGGCAGTGGGAGCAGGCGCCGGTACTTTATTCGGCGGAAACGACTGGAAAAACGCCGGCCTGGGCGCATTAGCCGGTGCCGCGGTTGGCGCGGGGGTCGGTTATTACATGGACAAGCAACAGGAAGAGATGCAGCAATCGCTGCAAGGCACCGGAATTGAAGTTCAGCGCACCGCGCAAAATCAGCTGACCTTAAACATGCCCAGCACCAGTGATGTGACATTTGCGTTTGGCAAAGCCGACTTGACGCCGGAAGCCCAGCACGCGCTGGACCCCATCGCCAGGGTATTGACCAATTACCCGGAGTCGACGATTTCCGTCACCGGTCATACCGATGATGTTGGCTCCGATGCCGACAATCAACGTTTATCCGAAGCACGGGCTACCAGCGTAGCTAACTTTTTGGCGCAACGCGGTGTGAACCGGATGCGTATCTCCCAGCAGGGCATGGGCGAAAGCTCGCCGAAAGTCTCGAACAGCAGCGATGCCAATCGGGCGATTAACCGGCGGGTGGAACTGGCCATCAACGCCAATCAAAATGCTGGCGCCGCGCAACAACCGCAACAACCGCAGCAAGGTTATCCGCAGCAAAATCAACCGTATCAGCAGGGGTACCCGCAACAGCAAAGTTACCCTCAGCAGAATCAGCAATACCAGGGTTACCCACAGCAACAGGGGTATCCACAGCAAACTTATCCGCAACAGGGTTACCCGCAACAGAACCAGCAATATCAGCAACAGTATCCACAGCCTTATTACCAACAACAATAAAGCTTCAGATACAAACCAGCCATCATAAAAAACCCGCTTCTTTCAGGGGAAGAAGCGGGTTTCAGTTTAACCGCGGAAATTCGGCTCTGGTTCAGCCGCTAGCTATTATTAATATCAAGCGTCGCCAGCCCTGACATCAAACTCAATTTTCCAGCGCTGTTGATCGCGTTTGGAAACCGCTTTTAACTCTAAAGTCCCCACTTCGGTCACGGCCACCGACAAATGCACCGGGACGATGTCGCCGGCGTGCCGCCCCTCTTCCGGCAAAGTGATCTCAATTTCCTCCAGTTCTTCCAATTCGTCGTCCTGCCAATATTCCAGTCTTACCCCTACCGCATCGTCGCGGCGAGTTTTGGAGCCAAAAAAGCGGAAGCGTACCGGTTCGCCGATGATCAAGCCGAATTCGTCATTAGGCAATTCCTGTTCGCTGCCCTCTTCCATCCCAAACGGCGCGATGCACAAGGCTTCGATTTCCGCTGGCAATCCGGGAACCGCGGGCATGGAGCTCTCAATGCCGACATAATATGCGGCCGCCGTACCGCCTTTGATTCTGACGCCCTTGCCTTTGCGGACAAAGCCGTAATATGCCGCGCCTCGCGCGACCGCCAAATCCAAGTCGGCACCTTGTAACAGTCTGGCTGGCGCCGCCTGTTCGGCTTCCAACCAATTATTCAATATCTGCATCAAACGCTCGGCCATTAAACCGGCTTTTAACACCCCGCCATTGAACAACACCGCGGTCGGATGCAAGAAACTGGCGTGTTCAGGTAAGACATGATCCGGCAATTCGCCGGTCGCTTCTTTTTGTCGCGACAAAAATGCAGCCAGATGGCGGGTAATGCCGGCATCCTGCGCATAAGGCAAACCGGCGGTACGCAAACCGCTGCGCGGTCTGACCACAGGCCTTTCTTCGACCGGTACCCACGGTAAAAAGCCTTCGACCAAAACGCGGTTCAGTTCGTCACGGGTCAGTTCGGTACGAAAGGTGCCGCCAATCAAGGACGATCCTCGGCTCGCTACGACTAAAGGCATGCTGCTCAATTCGGGCTGGTTGAATAGTTTTTCTTTGGCTTCCCGACAGGCGTGGGTCAAAGCTTGTAGTTGCCAGGATTCCAGGCGCTTGCCGCTGTCTTGCTCCAGTTTGGCTTTAACGGTATAGGCCAGCGCCAAGTCCATGTTATCGCCGCCCAACAAAATATGGTCGCCAACCGCTACTCGGGTCAATTGCAGGTTGCCGTCTTGTTCGGTCACCGCAATCAAGGATAAGTCTGTGGTGCCGCCGCCGATGTCGGCGACCAAAATCACGTCGCCGATTTGCACATGGTTGCGCCAATCGCCTTCGCTGTTTTCGATCCAGCTGTACAAGGCAGCTTGCGGTTCTTCCAGCAACACCGCCTGGCCCAGTCCCACCGCGCGGGCCGCTTCGACCGTCAATTCGCGAGCGGCCGGGTCAAACGACGCCGGCACTGTGATGGTGACATCTTGATCTTGTAACGCGTGTTCCGGGAATCGATGATTCCAGGCGTCGCGCAAATGTTGCAGATAGGCCTTGCTGGCGGCAAACGGGGAAATCTTGGTCACGTCCTCCGGCGCTTCTACCGGCAAAATCGCTTGCTTGCAATCGACGCCGGCATGGCATAACCAGCTCTTGGCACTGGATACCAATCTGATGGGGGTTTTACCGCCCAGATTGCGGGCGATTTCACCCACCAGATATTCGGGGTTGCCGGTCCACGGCAACGCAGTCGCGCCTTCGGCAATCTCGGCCGGATGGGCCAAATAGGTAAACGAGGGCAATTGTGCCTTGTCTTCTATCGTGCCGGGGCCGGTCAGCTGCGGAATCGCCAACACATCCAAGACTACTTGGTCGTCGCCGGCTTCCAGATCGACATAAGACAATACGCAATGCGTGGTACCTAAATCGATACCGACCGAATAACGCGCGGTCATAATTCCACCTCGGCCGGCGCGACGATTTTGGCGTTATGGCCTTCGGTCAATTTCGGTAATCGTAGGTCGGTGACTTGCCAGCCTTTATGCACTAAGGTGCCGGTAAACGGCGCCTCACCGACGATATTGCCGGTCAAACGAAATGACGCGGCATCGAAACCTTTGTTTAGAGTCACCCGATTGCCTTCGGGATCTTTGCTCACAGGGGCCAGGGTGAAATGCTCGCTAACCGCTTTGCTGCAACCTTGATGCACCACCCGCGCCGCCGCGCCGATTTCGGCATCGGAAAAAGCACTGACGTCTTCTTTGATAAAGTCGATAAAGCGGGCTTCTTTTTGCAGCAAACTCAATAGTTGCAGGGCGGCGTCCGGAGTCGCTTCTTTTAATACCACGGGTTCAGGCGCCGGAGCCTGGACGATTTTTTCCACTTCGACGATCTTCTCGACGATTTTGACTTCCGGTTGCGGCGCAGGGGCGGGAGCGACTACTGCCGGTGCGGCGGATTTGCAACGGCGCATGCCCAGCAATACCGAGACTAAAACCACAATCAAGATCAAAGCTAACAGTGCGGCCGTACCGGCCAAACACACGTGCCACAAATCGAAGGTGGTCGGGCGCAAGGATAAATCGATGGTGTAGGTATTCATGAAAAACGAGTGATGGTTGTTAATTGAAACAAGGGCTGTAGCGTCTAATCTTCAAGCTTGCCGCAACAGATAACGCTAAATTTTTACGTTAATGCCATTGCGGGCTTTAGAGATTCAATTGCCTGGCATGCCGGCTTTCTTCGCCGCTTCTGCATACATCAATTCCTGCAGCAAATTGCGCGTTACCTGGATACGCATTTTCTTCAAATGCCGGTCAGCGACCACGCCCGGCACTTCAGCGTCGGTATAAACTTTGCGTATTTCGGCCAAGGTCGGCTCGCAAGATTTAATGATCACATCGGTGGCATTGCGGCTTTCCATCTTGGCAAACTCGGGCTTTTGCATAGTATCCACTACACATTTTTTATAGGTGTACTGCGCTTGCTGAATCTTTTGGATAGTCTCGTCTTTTAGAGTAGTTTCGTTCCATTCTTCCTTGACTTCCTCGGCACAGGCCAAACCTGCGACCATCATCAATGCAACTATTAATCGGTATGTCATGATTTGCTCTCCAATGGGGGCGTAATAATGGCTGGCGATTTTACGCGATGCTGGCGGAAATGAACAATCAGTCGGCAGCAGCAGGCGCTCAGAATAGGCCTAGCCTAGTCAGCCAGCTCATTGCGGCCAGTTGTAAACTCACCCAGGCTCAGGGCAAACTCGCGTTTCAACGCCAGAACACCAAGATACCAGGCAGCGAGCTAAAAGCGACGCCAAGGGGCGGGAACCCGCTATTCACATAACGACTGGCGCGGGTTTCTTGCAAATGACAGTGTCGAAAAAACCAACCGAATTGGTGCTCTAAAACTTAGTGATCGCAAACATGTCTAGACGAACCGGTCTGATTTTGGTCTTGAGTGGCATCAGGCAATAAAGGCAGGGCTTCTGTTATTCCCTCGCCGCATTGTTTCATTTGCTGCATAGCCTTATTGGCCGACACATCCTTACCAAAATCCATCGCTCTGGCCATCGCTTCATCGCGTTTTCCCGCCGCGCATAAGCGCTCCACCTCGGCACTCATTTGTTTGGCCTGCGCTTGAAAGGCCTGCATGTCGGTCTTATCAATGTTCTTCACGCAGTCTTGCATGGCTTTCATTTTCTGCATCACTTGCTGCATTTGCGCTTTATCCATATTTTTAAACGCATCGTTTTCAGCCGCAGCAGCGATTGGGAGCAGTAACAACATCGTTATCAATAAATTTCGCATGACTTTCCTAAAAATAATGAACATACCTGGGAACTGTAGAAGTGTTCTACGTGGATAGCAAGCACGGACGATAACGCCGACTTAATTGTGTTGTCGTGACAAGATCGCCGATTTTGTCGGATCCACGACATCGTTTGGCAAGTTGCCTTAGAACAATAATCCCAAGCTATCCATAACCTACACACTCATGCGGTGCTTTGTTCAATTGGCATCATTCTTGATTGCCTGATGGCTTTCGCCATAAGCAGCCCAATGATGGAACACATTTTCCGACTGTCCCGCCCGATGCCTGCACCGCCCAAACCCAACAATCCATTGCTACAAGCAGGGTATCGCTACAGCCTCGACACCCAAAAATTAGCTGACAACCCACTCAGTGATGTGGAGCATGATCTGCAAAACGGCTTACTCGGCGATTACCCATTAAGCATCGAACAGGGCGTGGCGATAGCCGTGGATACGAAACAAACACCAATACAAGCATTCGTGTGGAACAGCGATTTACTGAGCACGCCGCTCAAAAGCTGCTTAGATCTTGACTCCACTCACCCGCAGTACCCCAATCAGAATCGTTTGACCTTGATTGACGCTGGCATGGCCGCGCCCACAGTAAGCTTGGCGGATGATATGCCAACCCTAAGTATTTCGCCCCATTTCGAACTGGCATGGGACACCGCCGGTTTTTGCAGCCAATTGGGCATCTTGCAGTTGCTGGAGTCCACCCGAACAGCACACTTCGCCGACGGCAAAACGATGACTTTACTGGATACCGAGACTGAAGAAGGCGGCCCGGTTTTGTATCTGTCCGGCAAAGAAAGGTCTGCGCCGGTCATACCGCTTGGCGGGTTTCAACAGCAAGGCCAGCAGCAAAAACTGCTGTTCAGCCAGGTCGTGACCCAATCCATTCCGTCCGAAATTGCCGGTAATACTGTCGCGTCAATTAGCGTTTTGGAAAAATATACCGTGTACTTCATGCAAAACGCCGGGCCGGATAGGCCGGATCTTTATATTTGGGTGCCCGTACATTTACCTATCGTTTGGGGTTGGAGCATCCGGGTGCAACAACGCTATGACGGCGTTTGGGATATTTTTCGCAAGAAATTGATCATGCCCAGCGCATCGACCGAAGCGCCGAAATTACCCTTATGGCGGAATAATTCCTTGGCATGCCAAACAACGCGGATGGCGTGATCGCGATGCTGTCGGTGGCGATCATGGGCAAAACAAACTCTACTTCTGTGGGACGGAAACAGCCAGTAGATCCTGCGGGTATTTGGAAGGCGCATGGCGGCAAGTGATCGGGTTTTTAGCGCATTAACACTCAACTAACGGACTTTGATATGAACCATTCAACGCTTAACACTACCAGCATCGGCGAATTTAGCCGATTTATCACTGAGCAAAAAGCCAGTATGAAGAAACAGTACGATCAATTACTGGCCCATGACCTATCTCACCAACAATGGGACGGTTGTTTTCAACGCAATATCTTGATCGTATTGGAAAAAACCTATGCAGACGCGATGACTCAATTGCAGACATTACCGTTTGATCACACCGGCAGCACGGTCAATCAGGGCTTGGTGGATCTTACCAAAGCAGTCCTAGCCGTATTCGACGGTTTCATCGACGAGTTTTTACTGACCGTGGTGGATAAGCATCGCACTTCCTGCGCGCTTTCCAATTTCCCTGACGAACATAAACCCGACCAGGTCTACCTCAGCGCAGTGCGCAGCGATATCGCCTTAATTTGGCGGAACTTTGCGCTGGATATTAACGCTTATTTTCTGGAACGCCGTTAAGGCAAATGTTTTGCAGACAGGATAATTTATGAAACTTTACATGACACCCGGCTCCTGCACGACCGGCATCCATATTTTACTGGAAGAGTTGGATCTGGTTTTTGAAGCTCATCTGGTCAATTTAATGGCCGGCGATCAACATCAAGCCGATTATCTGGCAATCAACCCCAAAGCCAGCATCCCTACCCTGGTCCGTAACGACGGCACTGCCTTGACCGAATTCCAAGCTATCGCCTACTGGCTGGCGCGGAATTACCCCAAGGCCAAGCTGTTGCCGGGCGATGCGGATGGCGACGCGAAAGCCATCGAGTTGATGGACTATGCGGTCGGCACGCTGCATGGCCAAGGCTTTGCCCGCATTTTTACCACTGAGAAATTTACGCCCAATCCTGCCGATCACGAGGCTATTAAGGCGCAAGGCTTGGATATTGTGAATAAGGGCTTTGCAATATTGAATAAGCAGCTACCAGCCGAAGGCTATGCATTGGGCGCATTCAGCATCGCCGATGCGGCTTTGTTTTACGTGGAATTTTGGGCGGATAAAACTGGCGTTACGCTGCCGGAAAACTGCTTGAAACACTATCGCTTGATGGTGTCGCGGCCGGTCGTTAGGCGAGTGTTGATGGAGGAAGGTTATCGAGTGGCGTGACTTTTATCCCCGCGCCATCTGTTTTCGCTTTCTCCAATCCGTCGATTCACGATGCGAAGCCATTCGCACTCATATCCATCCAACCAGCCGAGTTAAGCCAATATCCCTTCACTTTTACAAGGTGACTAAATCGTCATCAGCGCACTATTCACAAGACAAGCGCCGGATTTTCAAGGAAAATAGCGCTCTCTTTTCCATTCGCTACAGCGCATGTACAAATATGAAGGCTTGGTGATACACCAAAGCCACGACGACGAAGGCATCATAGAAATCGTTGATAAGGAGGGCGTCAGAGCCTTGCACTTTGGCTCGCATGCCCGGCAAAGCAGCATGCTGCTGATGGAACCCGACCGGCTGCATTCGTTGTATGCCAGGGCAATGATGGCCGGCCTGCTGTTCCACGACACCCCCAACGAAATACTGATGATAGGTTTGGGCGGCGGCACTATCGCCAAATTCATGTTGCGCCAGTTTGCCGATTGCCGGCTCAAGGTAGTGGAATTTCGTAGCAGTGTGTTAAAAGTGGCGCGCAGCCATTTTGGCCTGCCATTCGACCCACGCCTGAAAATCAAGATTGGCTGCGGCGCGCAACATGTGCGCCAAGCCAGCCAGGTACAGAGCAAACAGCACGACTTGATCGTCATCGACGCTTACGACCACGACGGCATGGCCCCGGAAGTAAGCAGCGAAACTTTTTTCGACAACTGCCGAACCTTGCTGACCAAGAACGGTCTGCTGGTGATCAATTTGTGGGGCACCGATAAGGACATGTTCCAGCAAGTGGCCTGGAATCTGGGCCGTGTGTTTGAAAGGCGCATGCTGTTTTTGCCGGTACGCAATCGCGGTAATGTCATCGGCTTTGCCTTCGGTGAAGCCATGGCAAAGCCAAGTATCAAACAATTGATCGACAAGGCCAAGCGGCTGGAACAGATGTACCAACTGGAATTCCCCATCTATTTGCTGGATTTAAAACGCCACAACCCCAACGTCTTCAACCGGATTATAAAATCGTGATACACAACGCTCCCAACATCTTCGGCTACAAAAAATACTGGGCGCACCGTTTTGGGCCGGCTCCGGAATTGCCGATGAGCCGCGCGGAAATGGAAGCCCTGGGTTGGGACGCCTGTGATGTGATTCTGGTGACCGGGGACGCCTACGTCGATCATCCCAGCTTCGGCATGGCGGTGATCGGCCGGGTGTTGGAAGCGCAAGGTTTCCGGGTCGGCATCATCTCGCAACCGGATTGGCAAAGTGCCGAGGACTTTAGACGACTGGGACAACCCAAGCTGTTTTTTGGGGTGACCGGCGGCAACATGGATTCGATGGTCAATCGTTATACCTCGGACAAGAAAATCCGCTCCAACGATGCATATACCGCCGATGGTGCGGCCGGTAAACGTCCAGACCGTGCCGTGAATGTTTACGCCCACCGCTGCCGGGAAGCTTATAAGAATGTACCTATCGTCATCGGCGGCATCGAAGCCAGTCTGCGCCGTATCGCCCATTACGATTATTGGTCGGACAAAGTGCGAAAATCCATTTTGCTGGATTCCAAAGCTGATTTGCTAGTGTATGGCAATGCCGAACGGCAAGTGGTTGAAATTGCCCAGCGCTTGGCCAAGGGCGAAACCATCGCCGACTTGAAAGGCATTCGCGGTACTGTGCATTTTGTGAAACAGGTTCCGCAAGGCTGGATGGAAAAAGATTCCACCGACATCGATAAACCGGGAGCGGTGATTTCTCACGTGAACCCCTATCAAGAACAACCGGCATGTGAAGATAAACCATCGCTTGCTGAAAACGAGCAGGTGATTCAATTCAAACCCATCGCCAACAAGCAGCGCACGCAAACCGTGATCCGCTTGCCGGACTACGAAGCCGTAAATGACGATCCGATTTTATACGCACACGCTTCCCGGGTGATGCACGGCGAAACCAACCCCGGCAACGCCCGCGCCTTAATTCAACGCCACGGCAACCGGGAGGTATGGATCAATCCGCCGCCATTACCCTTAACCACGCCGGAAATGGATGGCGTCTTCGACCTGCCCTACTCCAGGCTACCCCATAAATCTTACGGTAGCGCCAATATCCCCGCTTTTGAAATGATCCAGCATTCCGTGCTGATCATGCGCGGCTGCTTTGGGGGTTGCAGTTTTTGTTCGATTACCGAACACGAAGGCCGCATCATTCAGAACCGTTCGGAGGATTCCATCATTCGCGAGATTGAAGCCATCCGCGATACTTCGCCGAATTTTACCGGCCATATCTCCGACTTGGGCGGCCCCACTGCCAACATGTGGCGTCTGGCGTGCAAAGACCCGAAAATTGAAGAATCTTGCCGCAAACCCTCCTGCGTCTACCCGGGAATTTGCCAGAACTTGAATACCGATCAAACCCCGCTGGTCAAACTGTATCGGCGTGCCCGAAAACTACCGGGCATCAAGAAAATCTTCATCGCCTCCGGCCTGCGCTACGACATCGCCGTGGAAACCCCGGAATATGTAAAAGAACTGGTGACCCATCATGTCGGCGGTTACCTAAAAATCGCCCCGGAACACACCGAACAAGGCCCGCTGTCGAAGATGATGAAACCCGGTATGGGCACTTATGATCGCTTCAAAGCGATGTTTGATAAGTACTCCAAGGAAGCCGGCAAAGAGCAGTATCTAATCCCTTACTTCATCGCCGCTCACCCAGGCACCGAGGACAAGGACATGCTGAATCTGGCCCTATGGCTGAAACGCAACGGCTTCCGCGCCGATCAGGTGCAGGCGTTTTTGCCATCGCCGATGTCGATCGCCACGGCGATGTATCATTCCGGTAAAGATACTTTGCACAAAGTAGCCCGTAACAGCCCGGACATAGCGATTCCGAAGAGCATCAAACAACGGCGCTTGCACAAGGCATTTCTGCGCTACCACGACCCGAAAAACTGGCCATTACTGCGCGAAGCCTTGAAAGACATGGGCAGAGCGGATTTGATTGGTAATGGTAAACAACATTTGGTGCCGAGTTTCCAGCCGAAAGCTGACGGAATAGCTAATACAAATACAAAAAAAACTCAGGCTTTCAGAACTAAACATACCGTATTTTCTGGCACAGATAGGAAGCGTAAACAAAGATAAATCTTGAGTTTTTGGCTCATAAAGGCTGCTGCCAATGTATAGTCACTCTCCAAGCTTGCCGCCAAAAACCAAGAAGCAATCCAAAGAATCTGTCATTTAGAGTCCACCTGCGCTGAGCCCTCACTTCCCACCCAAAAGTTGTGATGGTGTTAATTGCTCGACGCAGATCGATGAAGTATTCACGATAAATATAACGTCTCGTTACCAATGGTAATGGGTAAGAACCGCAATCAACAGCATAACCGGCTGCGGAAAAGCCTTTTAAAATGCGTAATTCATGAAAGTGCCAGCAAACCGCTCGGCCATGCGGAAAACGGGTGGCGTTCCAGGGCGCCAGCATAAGCTCTTTATCGATCAATACATGAACTTCTTCGGGAAATTGTTCTGTCCAATCATCCAGATATTTTTGGTCTCCGAACTTACCGTCTTCCGCGCGTGCATAGCACCACTCTAAACAGCGGGCTTCCCACCAACGTCGAATTTCTTCTCCGCCATCTCTGTTAAAAATCATAAACTGCACGCAATACTGACCGGACGTAGCTGATCGATCATACTCCGGAGCGTAAGCATGATCAGTTATCAATACTTGTTTGCCGGACTCTTCAAACTCCCGAAAAATCTGCCTTGGATTTTTACGAAACCATACATCCGCATCAAGATAAGTCACGCGTTGAACGGACGAATCAGCATCAAAAACAAAACGGGGGGAAAAGGGAGTAAGTGTCCAACAATACTCTGCTATTGTGCGTTGTTGTTTAACGCGAATCAGTTCATCCGTCTCGAGTTTACTTAATTGAAGTAATCGTACATTTGGAAGATCAAGACATCCCAATTTTTCGAAAACCTCATCATCCATACACAGAATCCATAAGGTATAAGCTCCTGCGTGCCGCTCCATGGACATATGCAGAGCGAGGCCCTGCGGTAAAAAAAGGCTGTCAAATAAGGTTACGTAATTTTCGTTCATTTGCCCTGAAAAGAATTTACAGCGGCTATAACAGCCGCTATATCCTCGTCCGACATTTGGGGATGACAGGGCAAAGAAAGACAAGTATCAGCGTGATGTTCGCTGTTAACCAAACCAAGCGGATCATGACGAAGATTGCGACAAGGTTCTTGTATATGAATGGGAACGGGGTAATGAATAAATGTTTGGATCTGATTTTGTCGCAAATGTTCTTGAAGTGCGTCACGACAAGGACAAGTGATGACGAATAAATGATAGACGTGCTCGGATCGGGATTCAGGCAACGCCAAGCAAGTGACATTGGGATTCTTGATACCGTCAAAATACGCCGTCGCAACTTGCCGTCGACGCTCGGTAAAAACAGATAACCACTTGAGTCTCTCCGCCAAAATAGCAGCCTGCATTTCGTCCAATCGACTATTCAAGCCTAACTCAGGATGCTGATAGCGCACACTCTGTCCGTAGTTGCGTAATTGGCTTGCTCTTTCGGCCAACTTTTCGACATTTGTTACAATCATGCCGGCGTCACCCATGGCACCGAGGTTCTTGGTCGGGTAAAAACTATATGCTCCCATAACCCCAAAGCTACCGGCTGTTTTACCACCTAATGACGCCAAGTGCGCTTGGGCGCAATCCTCAATAAGCGCAATTTCATAATTTGCACAAAACGCCTTCCACAAATCCATAGCACGAATTTGTCCGTAAAGATGAACCAAGACTACAGCCTTGGTACGTGATGTGACACAACGACTTGCACTTTCCAAAGACAGCAACGCGGTTTGAGGTTCTATATCAGCCAAAACCGGTGTGGCTCCCGCTCTGATAATTGCTAGTACTGTAGCGAATGCGGTCATCGGCGTGGTGATCACCTCATCACCGGGCCCAACTCCAAGCGCACGTAAGCCAATCTCTATAGCATCCATTCCATTGCCAACCCCCACACCATACTTTAGGCCACAGGTTAAAGCCCATTGCTGCTCAAAAGCAGAAACCTCTTTGCCCAAAACAAACCAACCTGATTCGACGACGCGCTTCGCTGCCTCCAGCATAGCCTCTCGTAACTCCAGAGGCTCGGCCTTAAAGTCATTCATCAAAATCATGCGTTCGCGTCCCAATAGTGTTGGTGATGTTCCGTATAATAAGCCAGGGTGTTTGCTAACCCCTCGCCTAAACCAATCTCGGGTTTCCAACCCAACTCGGCGGTAATTAGCGAAAAATCACTATAGTAGTCGCCTATATCAATCGCTTTTCGCTCTGGTGGAAAAGGTATCAATTCAAAAGCACCACCATAGCCAAGTTCAATCATCATCTTTGCCAAATCTTTTAAGCCTATCACTTCCTTACTACCCAAATTGTATACCTTACCGTTTGCTTGTTCGCTAGCACCAGCCAGTAATAAGGCCCTAACGCAGTCATCCACATAATTAAAGTCCCTTAATTGCAACCCGTCTCCAAAAACCTTTATCGGCTTACCTTCAATTAGTAACCTTACCCAGATACCGAGAAAGGTTTGACGTGCGTCCTTGACGCGCATTCCGGGACCATAGGTATTAGTCAGGCGCAACGCGCAAGCCTGAATACCATAAACATTGTTATAGAGTAGGTGATACCACTCGCCAGCCAACTTATTAATGCCATTGACATCCACAGGGCGAATCGGATGCTTCTCATCAACTGGTAAATAATCCGGCTTACCGTAAAGCTGGCGGGTACTCGCGAAAACAATTTTGATTTCAGGATTAACTTTGCGGCATGCCTCTAATATGGAAAGCTGTGCGGCGGCATTAATCTCCAAGTCTGTTCGCGGATCAACCATCGAATCCAGATGGCTTGTTTGACCAGCCAAATTGAAAAGGTAATCTTGATTTTGTAACAAATAGGCGAGCGCAAATGAATCGCGTACGTCACAAACATTTACAGAAACGCACTCACGGATATCCGCGATATTAAAAGGGTTACCACCATATTGCGGTATCAGACTGTCCACAAGAGTAACGTGTGCACCAAGTTTAACTAGGGCACTTGCAAGATTGGAGCCGATGAAACCCAGACCTCCTGTGATTAATATATTTTTGCCTTTGTATGACTTCAAGAAATTTTTTCCGCCAAAACGATATTATCGAGAAATAGATCAGGGTTTGCAGGCAGTAGCCGACAAAAAAATATACCGATTAGATTAATTAGTGCCATGACAGTAAACGTTAAGAGTACTTTGCATATTTTTGGGAGAGATTGGCTAATCTTAAAAAGAAAAGCGTTTATCAGCTGAAACAAAACAGATGCATCAGCACAAGTCTTTTTTTGCACGATAATTTTAAACCCGTGAGCTTCCAGCAAAGCGAACAATCCGAAACTGGAATACCGCCTGAAATCGTAAGGCTGTTCATGTTCATCCCAAACGAACGGAACCGTAAGCAATAATCTGCCATGAGGCTTTAACACACGATTAATTTGCTCTAGAAATTCATCAGGATTAATTACGTGTTCGAGCACTTGATTACAAAGAACAGCATCAAAACACACACCATCAAACGGAAATTGTTTACCATCGTAAAGATAATCGGCGACTCCACGAGCCCTGGAACAAGCGCTATCTATATCCAAGCCAGTATAAGCACTAAACTTAAAAAGCTGTTTATAAGGTTTTGTACCGCAACCGACATCCAATATCGCGCCTCTCAATTTAGGTGATAATTCCTTCATGGCATGGTACAAACCCAATCGAGCGAAATAAAAAGGATTTACAAAAATACCCAGTAATCCGGGTGTGTACATTTGTCTAAAATAATACGATCTCAAAAGATTCATAAATCACGACGTTGTAACAACATGCCTTGAAAAGCAAATTCAAAGCCTTTATCGGAATAAACCGTGCCTTCTGGACATTTTATCTCGCCTAACATGCGCCAATCCTGGTTAATTACATTCAAAAATTCAGATTCAGAAAGAACCCACATAGGGTAGCTCGCCTTATAAATAGATGGCGGGACGCGCTGAATCAACAGTTTGTCTTGGGCGATTTTTGAAAACGGAGTGCGATCAATTATTAAAGTTGAAACACCTGTGAGAGATAACTTTTTGACGACCTCCAACGGAAACTCCAGATACTGTAACACGCTCGACAGAAGAACTACATTGGGTTTATTCTCCACTAAACACTCATCAATCGAACTATAGAATCTGAGTACATGGTCTTGAATATACGTTCTTCCGGCTTCCACATAATGAGCTTGCTCCACTACGTTCCAACGAACGTCCTGTAAGGTCTTAAAAATTTTACGATTTTGAAAATACGTACTACCTAACGCTCCTCCAAAATCGAGCACATTCAGCCTACCTGCTGTTTGCGAAGCGACAAGAAATAACCCAGCAATTATCGGCCAAGTATATTCAGACGCGTAAAAAAGCACTGAGTCTCTCTCAAACTCCGCCACGCCTTGTTTAACTTTAAGAGTTGACGTCAGAACTTTTCTCATAATTGAATCCGCATCGTATCCAGAGCAATGTTGACTAGCCTCTTTCCAAGAATTGACACCATCAAGAAATTGGTTACGGCCACGGCCAATTTTTTTAACATAGCGCCTGACAGCAGAAATATCAAAAATATTATGAATCAAACAAAATTCTCAGCGAATTTAAAATCAAGAGGCTCATCAAAAATAATATTTCTAAATGGCGTTTCTGTGAACGGAATGTTATTTTCATAAAAATATCTATCAAATATTTTTAAAGCATCCTCTATTGCAAAATAATTAGTAATAACGCCTGGCCAAATATACATCAATGATCTGCGAGCCAAGCAAGTACTTAAGACTTTTGCTCGCACTGTTTTATAACCAAGCGCGTGTAATGCAGAAATTCGGTGGTTACCGTCTAGCACAAGATATCTAACTTGAGAACCAAGCATCATTTTAGTAACAGTTACGTAACCAAAAGTATCGGGCTGGTAACCTTTAGATATATTTTTCAGGGCTTTCTCTAAAAAAACAAACTCCCTATTTATATGCGAAGCAAGAACTCCCTCGGAGCTAAAATGGCAAATAATATCTGGATTCTCATATACATCATAAAGATCAAAACAATAGTTATTGCTAATATAATATGGCGCAAATATCCATGGAAACAACCAAGGCCTGTAAATTCGATCAAGGGTCAACCCCAAAGCCGAACCAAAATCCGAACCGTTATATAAAAGAACCCTGAACACAAATTCCTTTTTTATAACATAAATATCTTCACCAGCCAATAGCGATATTATATAATCCTCATATATATTATTACCAAACCCACCATAGCGAAAACCTCTATAATGCACACAATCTTTAATCTCAATCTCGCAAATATTTTTCATTTATTTAAAACAAGAAAACCGACAATATTTCCTTCATAACATGAAAAGCCGGATTCTTTAATCACACTAAGGCCTGTGCGCCTAATAAGCGATTTCAACTGCGTTCTTGTAAGAGAGTATGACATGATATGCGACCAAGGCTTTAGCTCAAGTCCAGTATCACATCTTTTTCTTAGAAAGCGGTCTTTTAATTTTTTAATTCTAGCTGAAAAAGCATATAAAATTTCTGATTTATTCGACAAATACACTTGCAATAATATTGTTTTTTTTGTCACCCTTCCTAGCTCTTTTAAAACCAAAAACCTTTCATCCTGAGTAAGAAGGTGAAATAGTCTACAACAAACCACAATATCGAACGAATCGTCGTGAAATGCCAACTTTTCGGCATTTGACAACATAAGAAATATATCACTATTATCAATTAAAGCCGCCTTTTCTTGAGACTGAGCCAACATATTGATCGAAATATCAACACCAACAACTCGAGAATTGTCAGGGTAAAACTGAAAAAACCTACCCGTTCCCACTGGGACATCTAGAATGCCCTTATGCTTGTTGCAAGAAAAATATTCCTGTATGAATAAATTTTCTTCTTCCCAATGCGCTTCACACTGCCTATCGCGCTCATAAGAAAGAGCTACATCGTAGTTATAATTATTTTTAGAAGTTCCCATACCATATCAAACAAAAAAAATACTGAATTAAAAATTTGAAAATCTTCAAAATCTTCAAAATCTTCAAAATCTTCAAAATCTTCAAAATCTTCAAAATCTTCAAAATCAAAAAAATGATACCATCTGAAATTTTGTATCATTCAACAAACGACGGTTACGGCCTCCACACAGAAAAGAGGAAAGGCAAATAAAAATTTACATTGAAAAGTTAGCTATGTTTTTTAAAGCGCGTAAGACACTTGAGATCAATACGGAATTACGAGCCCTTTTAAGTAAATACCATCGCAATGTCATTGTAAATACATGCTTATCAATAAGTGCTTCGGCGAGAAAATGTCGGGCAATTTCTTCGGGATGATTCAAAGGAAAAATTAATGGCCTCGGAGAGGAATCCAATACATACTTTGGGATCTTAGCGGTCGTGTGTGTACCTTTACCTTCTTCTCCAAAACCTATGTTGGTAATTTGATTTGTTTTTGGCTGAACACCGAGCATTCCATGAAACCAACAACTAAATGCCCATTGATAGTCCCACCAAGTAACATTCTTAGAATTATAGTACGTTGCATCAAACAATCTTTTCCAATAGTATTCGAACACCTTACTGCCACTGGAAATAGACTCGAGCCCACCTTGGTCCCGCCAACTCGGCCACGCTGACATAGAATGATCATACTTGCTCCATGCGCGCCTCCAACTTGCCCAACCCCAAATCTGATTATAGCGTGTAAAAAAATAACTGGTTTCCGGACAAAATTGCCTTGAAATTAAATTACACCCACTAATAACCCCAACATGCTGGTTTTCACGATAGCGCTCTAAAAGCTCGTCACAATAAGTAAAGAAAGTAGAAATAGGCAATACATCATCCTCAAGCACAATACCCTCTTCCTCATTTTCAAAGAACCAACTGATACCTTTAATTGGCCCAAACTTGCAACCTAAGTTATCATCACTGAATAGAGTTTTTATTTCACATGGCCAATCTACAAGATTTATTACTTTTCGAACCTCAGCACAAAGCCGAATATCATCTGGAACATTTCTGCGTGGACCATCTGCCGCCACATAGAGCCTAGGTGGCCTAGCCCTGCGAATGGATTCGAAAACTTGTAATGTTGTATGAGGGCGATTAAATACCAGCAGGAGTATAGAACTTTTCATAAGTTGTTTAAAACAAATTCATAATAATATCGAACAAGCCAAAGAACCTCCGAATAATTGCCGATTTGAAATACATCAGTTTCAATAACCCGTCAAAATTCAAAAAGTGGCTGGTGATTGATCTAAAACAGTCCGTGTTGCGCCCACAATGCTTCTTATTTGGTCCATTTTTCAACTTGCAGACGCCCTCAGGCGTCCCTGCGCAGTACATTGGCAATGGCCGTTAACAAAGTTAACCGGACGGTGTTTTTAGCTAAACCGTGATAGCGATTCTTGGCGTAGCCAAAGCGGATTTTAATGTCCCGAAACACTTGTTCGCCCCTGGCGCGGCGAAGGAGCTGAGCCTTTTCGTTCTTGTCCTTCGTGAGCTTCGTCAGTTTGCCAGGACGCATCGCAATCACGCAGCTTGACGGATTATCGCTGAGCATCTCGGGCCGTTTGCCCCCCCGCATCGCCGTGAACGAACTGCTCCTCACCGTGTACCAAGGCGACGGCTTCCGCCACGTCACTGACGTGGCCCGAAGTCATTTTGAGGGTATGCACCAAACCAGTTTCGCTATCAACGCCGATGTGGAATTTTCTCCCGAAAAACCATTGGTTGCCTTTTTTGCTCGAGTAGATCTCAGGGTCGCGGGCTTTGGTGGGTGGCGTTACTACGCTTTTCGCCGCTGAAGTCGACCTAGGGATTGCGGCCGGCGGGTTTATCGGGACCACTACCATCCTTTTTACCCATAGGGCATAAATGACGAAGCTTTTGTGGGAAGCCCAGGCTTCAATGAGGCTGCCATCGACACTGAAGTGTTCGTCGGACACCAGATTCTGCCATTCGGCTATGGCTAATACCCGCTCAAAAAGTTCGCGACTCAGCGCTTCGGAGAATAGGCGTTCGCGATTGGCGCTGAACACGCTGCGCTCCCAAACAGAATCGTCGATGCCCAGACCGACAAACCAGCGAAACAGCAGGTTGTAGTCCAGTTGTTCCATCAACTGACGCTCACTGCGAACGGTGTACAGTACTTGCAACAGCAAGGCGCGCAGCAGTTTTTCGGGTGCAATCGACGGGCGGCCAGTGTGGAGTAGCATTCGGCAAAGATGGCATCCATGGCGGCCAATACGCCATCGACGAGAGCCGTAAACGACGCAACGTAGATGTTTGGGAATGCGCTCTTCCAGGCTGACGTAGCTGAACTAACTGTTTTGGATGGCATCGTGTCCGCGCAATGGGGCTTCTCCAAATTTAGGTAGCCTATTTTAACCGATGGAGGCTGATATATGCCTCGGAGGAATTTGTTTGCGAGCGTTTCATCAGTCTGATAGACCGTTAACATCAATTAATGTCCCCCATGAAGGGTAAATAGATGGATGAGAATCCACTTTTTGTTTCCATCCATACCAATACTTTGGAACTATCACAAGCGTTTTATGCTCCATCAATGCCGAACCCCACCACGAAAATGAACTGTTTGAAATTATGCCGCAAGTACACTGCGACATGATAGCTAAATCCACTTCCACTGAATTCCTTGATATTATCTTAGGGCGTACACTATTAAAACAGCGCTCAACATAAGGTGGATCATCAGATAAAAATATGAAAAATGGATTTTTTATTTTATTTTTCACTATTTTCACTGCATTTTTGAAATAGCGTTTTGGCAAACTAATACCTTTAATCCCACCAAAGTATTCTAGAAGATAATCGCCACGGCGCACATGAATAAACACCTTAGTATATTCATCTGGAATATCATCCAAAAACTGATAGGCTGCCAATCTGTATTCAGGCTTTATTTTAACATTCGAACTGAATGAATCTAAATCAAAAAAAAATTCAGACTGAAAAAAATCAATATTTACAAAGTTTATTGAAAGCAAACCATTTTTAAAAAAATATCCAGAAAGCGGGGCTTTATTATCATCTAATTTCTGTTCGACATAACCAATTATACCAAGCCTTGATAAAGGCACGATTAAATAAGGAATCACAAGCTTCCTCATTAGATATATGATATATCTATTACTACAGTTAATGACACCTTCTAAATCGTACTCAAAAACGTCAAAGAACTTAGCCATATTCAGACAAAGAATGATTTCGTTCTTTCTTGCAAACTGTTTTAAAAATGCAAACTGAAAAATCTGATTACCTAGCCGCCCATCAGCCATAAATACAATCATTGGATTGATTTTATAATTGAATTAGAAATTGCAACGTAATTAGCATAGCTAAAATTATCCATATAAGGACAGTATTCTCTTACTTCCAAGCCATTCGCCATAACTTTTGTTAGCGTAAAGCCTCTATTTTGCAAAACAAAATAGATTTCCATTAGACTTGTATGAGAATCTAGATTCGCCCCCCCATATTCAAACTGAATAAAGTCAATAAAATCGCCAGACAAATAGTCACCAAAGCCATGTAACACTTGTAGTTCATGCCCCTCAACATCGACTTTTAAGAAATTAATGTGTCTAACACTATTGGTATGGATATAGTTTTCAGCGGAAACTGCCTCTACTTTTTCAGATTCAGACATTTCTATTTCATAATAAGTCAAATTTCTCTTATATAATGATGCAAGTCCACTTTGCTCTTTGTCATAGTAGATACTTAAGACACCTTCCTGATAAGAAAGCGCTTTTTTATTCAATACTATATTTGTCATGCATCCGAACCTTTCTTGCAACGTAAAAAAACATTTCATAGTTGGTTCAAAAACATGTAGTGCGAATTTTGTTTTGCGTTTATTCGCCATATCTACAAACATTTGCGAATAATCTCCAACATTAGCACCAACATCAAATACTATGAGCTCTTCTATTCCGGAGAAATAATCCAGCAAATTATCAAGAAAGCGCATTTCTCCATTAGTTGAAAATTCGCAATTATTATTATTTTCAATGATCGAAAATAAGCGCAATAAACCAAGCTTCAAGACTTTTCGAAAAAGACCAGGTCGCGATAACATTCTCATTTACCTTTTCATAAAATGAAATAATCCTGTTCCAAAACCTTTTTGAGCGTCGTAATTATCATACATAACGCGGCCATAATGGTATTTCTCTTCCAGCAAGATTAAATCTGAAAATAACTCAAACACATAGCTCCTTGAAAATGCTCTATGTGCATTGAAATAAATATTACATTCCTTGTCCACAGGCAAGGAACAATAAAAATCCCCACCTCTTGCCAAGACTCTCTGAATTTCTCTTGCGGCTTTTTCGCTTCCGAACGCGTCTATCGGGTCCCCGTATCTTCCCAAACCTATGTGTTCTATAACGCAAAGACTCGAAAGGCTGATTATGGAATTATCTGCAAAAGGAATAGAGAGTATCGACCCTTGAACAAAGTCAAAGTTATCGAGCTTTAAATCAATTGGCCGTATGTCGATCATAGTCGTAGGCGTAAATTGAGATATTATACTTATAGTTTTTACCGCTGAACCAATATCAAAATGGTGTTTCGGATGATTTTCAAATATTTTCTTTGCTGCCCAACTGTCCTGAAAAAAATAAGTTGGATCAATTGGAGTCTTGTAACTTTTATCATCAAGACAAGGATGAAACGGCGCACTTTTAAAATTACGGTTTCGTGTCTTACTTAATAAGATAAAATCTCTGAAAAACCATATAAAGTTCCTTAAATTTGACAACTTAAAATCAATCGTAACCAACCTTAAAATAACATATAAATTTTTAATAACTCTATTTTTCGACAAAACCGATTTTAACACCGCATTATTCCTATTGCTTTTCGCACCCTAGCGAATAATGAACCATCACTTTCTGCTGCCAACCACTTGTTTGATGCTTTTTGCTGAAAGTACTCTCGACACACTAGACTGATTTTTTCAGGCAACAAATAGATAACATCTTCGTATATTACCAACTCCCAATCATGCGGAAGAATCATAATAATTGCCTTAAGCGTTGGCCAACTCTCTAGTTTATGCGGCTTAGGTGGTGGAGACATAAATAATCTTGCATCATCTATTAGAATGGCATAATCCTTTTTATATTTAAATATTAAGCTTAATTCCTCTAACAACGGGCATTCGTCATTATCACCATACGTTGCCGCGCCACTCCAATGAGCATCTAACCAAAAAAGAACATCATCATTATTCTCTAAAACTATTTTTATGTAGTCTCTGGTATCGCCTTTTAACATCTGAATATTTTCAACATGTCCAATGTTCGCCTGCGCCATTTTGAACATTGTTTCTGAGCGCTCGACTGTGATAACTTTCTTGAACATTCGACTGACCCTTAAAGCAGTCTGCCCCTTATATGTACCTCCCTCAAAAAAAATTGACAGATTCATCAATTTTGCAATATGCATTACCTCCTGCTCTGGTACTCCGAAACGAACTATCCCCACCTTATTACCCCTTATCTCTTATTAACCTATATGGAACAAATACTGCATAGACCATCAAATAAAGATTTAACCTAGTCGGAGTATAGAACAAATCAACCATAAATATAGTAATTGAAAAAGAAATTATTGTCGAAATAATTGCCCCTTCAGCACCATAATACGGAATCAATAAATAATTTCCTAGAATATTAGCTATTGAACCAATGACTGCCGTTATTAGAGCATATTTAAAAAGACTTTCGTTGACAGTAAATAAAGACTTAGCAACACCAAAATTTGCAAAAAAAAGCCTTATGGCAAACAGAGACAATAACCCTCCAGCTCTTTTATATTCAGCACCAAACACAAATAACACAAACTCCCCACCCAGAAAATATATAGGAATAGCAACCACTAAAAACAAAATAAACATTAATCTATATATTTCCAACAATCTTTCATGATAAAGCGTCTCGCTAATCAACTTGGCTTTTGTTATATATGGCGACAATGTGCTCACTATGATTGTCGGCAAAAATGAAAACACTTCTATAAGTCGCATTGCTGCCGAATACTGTCCAACTTCAGCATTACCAATCATATCACCCAACATAACTTGATCAACTCTAGCCTGTATCATTATTGCCAAGCTTGAGAACACGAGTGGCCAGCCATTTTTCATTAGGCTTATAGCTGTGCTCTTGTTATAATTCCACGAACAAATATTATTATGATCTTTCTTATATGAAACCATTAAAAATAATGAAGTTAACCCAACCTCAATCAATCCCACCCATGCAAATAAAATAAGAGGCGAAAAACTCAAAATCAAAATAACTTTAACTACCGTCACGAATATAAATGCACTGCTTGCTGCTAAAACAGTATATTTTGACCTTACCTTTGCCTGAAAATAGAATTCTATTACATTGAACGACTGAAAAATAAAACCCGCCGCAGAAATGGCCACCATCCATAGAGTTAGCGTATCACCATTGCGTAATAATAAAATAGCAACAATAGCAATCAACAGAGTCAACGTTCCGCCAATTAGTTTGAGTACAAACGCTGTTCCTAAAAGCTCGTTTTGACGCTCGGGATTTTTTACCAATTCACGCACCACTATGCTATCTATTCCAAACGAGGCGAATGCACTAAACAATGATGTAAAAGCGATAGCGTAACTCCACAAACCGAACTGTTCAGGGCCCAGATATCGCGCAACCCACACTCCAACGAACAAGCCTACACCCATCCGAATGATTTTATCGATGAATAACCAACTCGTATTAGCTACGATTAACTGTAGTTCGGACCTACCAATTAATCGATTACTTATAAATTTTGGAAGAAATTTAATCCACGACAAGTCAGTAGTCATTTAGTGGTTCATTACTTAATTGGTTTTTATTTTATAAAAAATGCGCCGCAAACAATATAGAAAAACATAACGAATAACATATAATGTCACGCC
Organism: Methylomonas fluvii; assembly: GCF_014850975.1. Taxonomy (GTDB): domain Bacteria; phylum Pseudomonadota; class Gammaproteobacteria; order Methylococcales; family Methylomonadaceae; genus Methylomonas; species Methylomonas fluvii. The sequence goes on from NZ_JACXST010000003.1 coordinate 1,015,620, forward strand.
TAAAAAGTATAGACTTGAAATCGGATAATGTGTTTTGAACAACGTATTCACATCAGATATATTACGATGAGACCTGACGCTTCTCAAAGTTTTCATGAATTTGAGAATATCTAAACTCTCTAAATTATCCGCGAGCGATGTATGCATATTACTTATTTGCACGAATACTTTTGGAGCAATATATAGGGCTATATTCTCCTTGAGCGCACGCAAATAAAAGTCATGATCTGCACCATAGTGCGGCAAGTGTTTTTCATCGAAAAGCCCTATTTTGTTAAATACAGAATTAGTAATTAACACTCCTCTTCCGCCCACGATTAGCTTGACTGGGATAACGTCTCTGGAGAGCATCTTAGCGCTAAGTTTCTTGGGTCCGGCTATAGTGGAAAAGCCTAACAAAAAGCAAGTGCTTGGACTGATTGAAGTAATTTGTCCGCTTTGCCAATCACGTTGTACCGGAGCAATAATACTTTCGGGATATGCTTCGGTTAATTGGACAAGGTGGCCTACGGTATTTGGCATCACATAGCAATCGTTGTTTAGCAACATGACATAGTCCGCACCACACTCTATAGCTGTACGGATGCCCAAATTGGTTGCGCCAGTCCACCAAAGTTCGGATGAGCCTTCCAAGCGAATCACATGCGGAAAATCCTTAGCTAGTTCAATTTTTGTAGTATCAGTAGTGCCGTGATCGACCAGCAATATTGTGAATTCCTGATATTGGCTAGCAGCCAACGCCCTCAGGCAACGTTGAGTCTGTTCGTAACCATTGAAATCGGTAATGATGATATAAAGATTTTTCATCAGACAAGCTTAGTCAAAGCTTCATAAAGTTTTTGACCAATTGATTGCCAAGCCAACTCTTCAGGAAACAAAGCTATTTGCGGGTTTTGAAGCTGTAAGAGGATTGCTCTAGCCATATCGTTAGGGTCAGGATCACAGACCGACGATGGCGCGTCTTTAAATATACTTTCATGATTGGAAACCCGTGTAGCTACGACTGATTTTCCGCAAGATAGGTATTCCGCAATTTTGCACGCGCCTGACATACTATTAAATGTGTCATCAGCATACGGTACACATACCACGTCACAAGCCTGAATAAGTTTGGGTATGTCAGATTGCTCCAACTCGCCAAAATAGTCTATCCACGGCTCATCGAGACAAATATCTGTTACTCGTCCCGCCAATACAAGGCGCAAATTCGGCTGAGCCAATCTGATCTTTCGACAAGCTTCGATCAGAAGCGGGCCTCTGGATGGCGTAATGGAACCGAAATATCCAACCAATGGAATATCGGCTATCAGTTTCATCGCCTGTCTCGCCAGTAAGTCATCGCCTTTATCGAATAAGTTTGTATTAACTCCATTTTCAATCAATAAAGCATTTTGGTTAAGTCCGTTAAGGACTTTTTGTAACAGAGGCTGGCTCGCACATAAAACCAAATCGGCGTTCTTAATCGTATGGTCAAACAGCCAAGCTAGTACCTTGAACCGGTTAATCCGAAAAGACGGGTAATAATCGTATACATCGTAGACAAACGGCACTCCAAGTCTTCTTGCTATCCAAAGCCCTACGTAACCGATGTAAATGTCACCACTTGCGACGAGAACATCCGGTTTGGCAATACAAGCACTGCGATAGGCATTCAGAAGGAATCGAGGTATCTTCCTTGCCGTTGCGGGGATGGTATGAAAAGAAACACCCGCTTCGTTAACGCTTATTTCGGTGTTATTTCGATAGTCGATGGCGTCAACAAGAACATGGTTACCATCAGTGACCAATTGCACCGGCAAGTGGTAGAGCCGCCCAAAGCGATCATCAATTAGATCTTTGTTGGTGTAATAGCGCTTACACAGGAAGTAGATGTTCATTACAGCAAACGATTAGAGGGTGTCCTGAATTTTGTGTAAACGGGTTGGTTACGGCTTAGCAATGCATGATTGTCGACTATAAATAGCGACAAACTTACTGGCGATCTTTTTCCAATCATAAGGTTCTGCAGCCTGCTTGCTCAATGCGCACAGTCCTTTTCTTAAAGTTTCATCCACTAATAGTTGCTCAATTGCGCCTGAAAGCGACTTTATTTGCTTAGGCTCAACTAACAACCCAGTTTTTCCATGTTCAATGATCTCGGCAACGCCACCCGTGCGCGTACTTATCACAGCGGTGCCGCTAGCCATCGCTTCCAATAAAATCAAACCCTGGCCTTCCGTATCGCCATTGGTATCGACAATTGATGGCGCGATAAATATATCCGCAGCCGTATAGTAATCCGGCAAGATGGCGTTCGGTAGCCTGCCGTGAAAAACTACTTTATCTTCAATCTTTAAATCAACCGCTAACATTTTTAAACGTTCACGCTCGATACCATCGCCAATAATCCATAATTCAATGCGATCAAGTAGGTTTTTAGGCAAACCAGCTACAGCCGCTATCAGATCGGCTACGCCTTTTTTTTCAACCAAACGCCCAACAAATAGCAGAATTAATTTTTGCGGATTGCTTGGTTTGAGAACAGTTTTAGCGTTGCCAGCAGCAAATTTTTCATAGTCTATGCCCATTGGAATGATGTGCGGCTTGGGCAAATCTGGCCCAAAGGCATCGGCAGTCGCGTTGGTATTACTGGTCCAAGCTGCGCAATGCTTTATAGTCCAGCGTTTGATAGCCCCTAAAACGCTACCTCGCAATGCAAAGGCATCACCGCCGTGTGCAGTAACCAACACCGGGGTTCTGAATAGCTTGCCTAGCAATACCGCTACCGTGCCTTGCGGAAAAATCCAGTGGGCGTGTATCAAAGACGGCCGCTGGACAACCATAATCCAGGCCGCAGTCACAAACATGGACATAACGAAAAAAGGCACCTGCAAAAACAGCCATGGCGCGGCCCCCAAGTTGGGCAAAATTCCTGAACCGTAGGCTAACATTTGCAGCTTACGCGGCCAAAAATAGCGAAAATGGCGACAGACTATACCGTCAGGTTGTGTAGTTGCTTGGACTTCCGGATGATCCGGTGAGAGGATATGAAGACTAACTTTTTTGTTGGCCAGTGCTTCCGCTAAGTAGCGCAAGAAGACCGAAGCACTGTCGTCTTTACTGCGAGGATAACTTGAGGTCAGCCAAAGCACCTTGATCGCTTTGTCCTTGGCTGACTGATCACTCATACAGAGTTTTGGTCTGCGTGGACGCTAACGCACCAAACTCAACAACACACCCGCGGCGACTGCTGAACCTATTACGCCGGCGACATTTGGCCCCATCGCGTGCATTAACAAAAAGTTGTGCGGATTACTTTCCAAACCTATTTTATTAGCTACCCGGGCAGCCATTGGCACCGCAGAAACGCCGGCAGCGCCAATCAATGGATTGATCGGCGTACTGCTGAAACGATTCATGACTTTGGCCATCAGCACGCCACTGGCGGTACCAATAGAAAAAGCGACTGCGCCCAAGCCTAAAATACCCAGCGTTTCCATTTTTAAAAACGCCTCGGCGCTCAGTTTGGAGCCTACCGACAAACCCAGGAATATCGTGACAATATTGATCAATTCGTTTTGCGCGGTTTTGCTCAGTCTTTCGACCACGCCGCTGGCGTTCATCAAGTTACCCAAACAAAACATGCCCACCAGCGGTGCCGCCGAAGGCAGCAACATGGCGGTCAACACCAGCAACATCAAAGGAAATACGATTTTCTCGGCCTTGCTAACCACTCTAAGTTGTTGCATTTCTATCCTCCGCTCTTGTTCGCTGGTCAAGGCGCGCATAATGGGCGGCTGAATCAAGGGCACCAATGCCATGTAGGAGTATGCCGCCACAGCAATTGCACCCAACAATTCAGGAGCCAATTTGGACGCCACATAGATCGCAGTGGGGCCGTCAGCGCCGCCGATGATGGCAATCGCAGCCGCCTGCTTAAGCGTAAAATCCATACCTGGAACGGCATTCAACGCCAACGCACCGAATAGAGTGGCGAATATCCCGAATTGGGCGGCTGCGCCTAAAAACAAAGTTTTAGGGTTAGCCAGCATCGGGCCGAAATCGGTCATCGCACCAACGCCCATAAAAATTAGAAGCGGAAAGATGCCGGCCTTGATACCACCATATAGGTAATAAAGGATGCCGCCTTCGTCTATCATGCCGGCCACCGGAATGTTACTCAGCACCGCGCCAAATCCTATCGGCAATAGCAGCAAAGGTTCAAAGCCTTTCTTGATAGCCAGATACAACAGCAAAAATCCCACCGCCATCATAATGACTTGCGGCCCGGTAACATTATAGATACCCGTGCTTTCCCACAACAGTCTAAGATTTTCCATGGATTATGTATTCAATCGGTTGTTTGATCAGAATCACCGCCAGCAGCGTGGCGCGAATAGCTGATCAGAGGATTACTTAGATCCCGGGCCTAAGCTATCGGCCCGAGACCACATTTAAACGATAAGAAATATTACAAGGTGACCAATACATCGCCGACTGCCACGGAATCGCCCTGACGGACGTTTACCGCGCTGACGATACCGGCGACTTTGGCGCGGATCTCAGTTTCCATTTTCATGGCTTCCATAATCAAAACGACATCGCCTTCGGAAAGGTGGGAACCAACATTGACATTGACTTTAAGCACCACACCAGCCAGCGGCGACTCCACAACACCACTGCCGCTAACGATAGGCGCGGTTGCTGCCAACATAGGGCCGCTGTCCAAGACGGACTGCACCGTAACCGGTTTAACCACTAAGTCGGCACCGCCGGATGCCACCGCTACGTGATAGTTTTTGCCATCGACGTTAACAGTGTACGTCTCAGCGACCACGGTTTTCTGGGTAACGGCGGGCACTGGCGCTGCCGCACTCTCTGTTCCCGGTTTAGGTTCAAAAGCCGCCGGGTTACCGCGGTTTTGAATGAACTTCCAACCAACTTGCGCAAACAAGCCATCGATAAGAGCGTCTTCTTCAACGCTATCGGCCAGTTTTACACCTTCTGCCGCGGCTTTGGCTTTTACTTCGGCGACCAGTTTATCCATCTCGGCTTCCAGCAAATCCGCCGGTCGGCACGTAATCGGCTCGGCACCGTTCAGCACGCGCGCCTGCAATTCTTTATCGACAGGGGCCGGCGTAGCGCCGTACTCGCCTTTCAGCACACCTGCCGTTTCCTTACTGATGGTTTTATACCGCTCGCCTGCCAAGACGTTCAGCACCGCCTGGGTGCCGACAATTTGCGAAGTGGGCGTGACCAGCGGGATGTAACCCAAGTCTTTCCGCACCAAAGGAATTTCCTGCAGCACCGCGTCGAACCGATCCGCAGCGCCCTGTTCCCGCAATTGGCTTTCCATATTGGTCAGCATGCCGCCCGGCACTTGCGAGACCAAAATCCGGCCATCCACGCCTTTTAGGCTGCCTTCAAATTGCGCATATTTTTTGCGCACTTCTCGGAAATAAGCGGCGATTTTTTCCAGCTTGGTTAAATCCAGACCGGTTTCGCGCTTTTGGCCGGCCATGGCCGCCACGATGGTTTCGGTGGGGCTGTGACCGTAGGTCATGCTCAATGACGAAATCGCGGTATCGACATTATCGACGCCAGCCTCAACAGCCTTGATGTATGTCCCGACACTTAAGCCGGTGGTGGCATGGCATTGCATATGAATTGGAATAGCGACGGCTTTTTTCAGTTTGCTGATCAGCTCGTAAGCATCATAAGGCGTCAACAAACCAGCCATGTCCTTGATGCAGATAGAATGGGCACCCATGTCCTCGATTTGCTTGCCCTGCTCAACCCATTTCTTGATCGTATGCACCGGACTGGTGGTGTAGGAAATAGTGCCTTGGGCATGGGCATCGGTATGTAGCACGGCTTTGATGGCGCGGTCGATATTGCGCATATCGTTCATCGCATCGAAAATCCGAAATACGTCTATACCGTTGACCACGCAACGCTCGACAAATTTATCGACGACATCGTCGGCATAATGCCGGTAGCCCAAAATATTTTGCCCCCGGAACAGCATTTGCTGCGGGGTGTTGGGCATGGCTTTTTTCAACAGCCGCAAACGCTCCCAAGGATCTTCGCCCAAATAGCGAATACACGCATCAAAGGTGGCGCCTCCCCAGGACTCGATAGACCAGTAACCGATTTGATCAAGCTGCTCGCAAATCGGCAGCATGTCTTCGATACGTAGCCGGGTCGCCAGAATTGACTGATGGGCGTCACGTAATACCACCTCAGTAATTCCTAGGGGCTTATTTACCTTTTCCACTCTCTTCTCCTAATGACGTTTTTGGGTCGAGTACTGCTACCTTGTGGGTATGATTATCCGTGTTTATGTTTTTTGCGGTACTGATGAACAGCTGCAGTAATAGCAGCAATGACGGCTTTATCGTTGCCTGCCACGACAGGTTGATCCGAAAACTTGGCAGGCACTTCCGGAAAATAGCGGCGTACCAGCCGGGACATCACATTGATAGCCACGATCAACATGGCCAAAAATGCGTAGACCATACCCATGCCTATCAACATCAGCTCAATCCCTGAGGACAGCATTTCGTTCATGTGTTTCGTCCAAATGATTAAAAACTGTGTTCATTATCGCCAAAACCGCCAGATTAAACAATCCTGAGCGGCGCGCAGGGTTTAATTGCCTTAGTCGGCGTAAGGCAAAAGAGGATTCTTAGACTGTCGTCTTAAGTAGTCTGACGCTAACTGAATAGCCTCATCAATGAGGATGGACGGGCGCCGATTTATTCAGCGGCAGATTGCAAATAATCCAACACTTCGGCGATGTGGGTTTTAACCTGAACCTTGCGCCATTCCTTGACCAACACGCCGTCTTCGTCGATTAGGAAAGTGCTGCGCTCTATGCCGCGCACCTGTTTGCCGTACATGTTTTTCATTTTGATGACATCAAATAAATTGCAAAGGCTCTCGTCCTGGTCTGATAACAAATCGAACGGAAACTCTTGTTTACATTTAAATCCCTCGTGCATTTTCACGCTGTCACGGGATACACCGAGAATAACGGCATTTAATTGATTGAACTGTTCGATGTTATCCCTAAAGCCTTGACCCTCCTGAGTGCAGCCGGGCGTGCTGTCCTTGGGATAAAAATATAAAACGACTTTTTTGCCGCGATAGTCGCTGAGTTTGACGGTTTTTTCACCGGTAGCGGCAATTTCAAAATCGGGAACGGCGGAGCCGAGAGTAGCTAAGGTCATCAGATCACCTTTTGATGGGTTCGAGAATGGCGTCGATATTCAAGCTGTCGCAAAAATCCAGAAATTCTTCACGCAGCGATAAAATGCGCACTTCCGGCGGCACCAGCAATACATATTTGGTGGAGAACACCGGCGTGTTAAAAAACGCCGCTTGATGGCGGCTGGCAGTCACTTCTTCGATAGAGATGCCTCTGTCCAATAAAAACGATGTCACCGCGAACAGCACGTCGTTTTTATCCATGGAAATGGTTTCCAATGTATAAGGCACCCCCTCCAATACCGGCGGAATTTCATCCGGCCGTAAAAAACTCATCTGAATTTCGAAGCGAACTTTTATCGCTTCCAGCATGCCTTCCAGCTTGGCGACATGATTCCAATTGCCGGCAATCAGCAGATAAGCCGCAGTGATTTGGGTCAGGTTGGACGTGCGCAGTTCCACGACACTGCACTGACAGGCACTCAACGCCGAGAGGATTTCCGCGATAAAACCGTTGGACTTGCCGCCCAACACTGTGATTGCAAGTTGCATAATGTAAGTCCTTGAATACGCCTAGCGCAGTGTAACACCAACACCGCGAAAAGCAGAACCGCGACCCAGCAATCCGGACTACTACGAATCTATCTCGGTAATCACCGCGTGATTATCGAAGTGCACTGTTACTTTTTTGCTGGCCCGGGCCGTCAATACCAAGGCTTCATCGACTTTAAACGCCACCGCCAACTGCTGATCAGTGACGGGCGCGGTCCGCTTCGGAGCGACGCTGGCATGCAACCAGGATAAATACAAAGTCCAAAACAACCAAATGCCGGCAATGATCGCCACAATTTCACCGTACAACTGCAACAACTCCAACAGCGTTTTATAACCACCAAACCAGCGAATCTCGTCAGACAGGCTTTTTAAGCCCATCAGCCAGGCGCCGAGCGTAAACAGGGGCCACAAAAAGTACAACCAAAGTACCCAGCTTAATACCGACATAAACGCCGAACCGCATTTTTGCGAGAAACTTTGTAGATGCGGTTGGTTGATGATGATGTCTTTCATTTTTGCCTCAGGCCTCTATCCAAGGTTACCCACACGGCACGTTGGCCGCGCTTTTTGCGCAAGGCCTTGATGCAGCCGTTAATCGTGGTACCAACATTGATCAGCCAATAGATAATCGGATACCAGATCATCCAATAATAATGCTGTGCGGAGCCGCCGCTCTTACGCTCGTAACTGGAATCGATAGTCAAACTGACGGCAAACTGAATCAAACAGGTGACGCATAACAACATACTGGTCCAATGCGGCGACAAATCTTCCAAAGCCTCCTGCGGTTCGCTGCTAAGCCAATCGAACGGCACCAGCGCCAGCATCGCCACCACCAGAAACGCCCAGGTCAGGCTGATACAACACTCCAAATACAGCGGCCACATACCACGGGAACGCCAGCTAAACAGTGGCCGGAAATAACGTAACAAGACCTCGACTCCACCTTGCGCCCAGCGGCTGCGTTGCTTCCACAGACCATTGAGGGTTTCCGGCATTAACACCCAACACAAGGCATTCGGCTCGAAACGAATCGCCCAGCCGGCCAGTTGCAATTTCCAGCTAATATCGATGTCCTCGGTGACCATATCCGGACTCCAATAGCCGACATCGTGCAACGCCGTTTTTCTAAACCCGGCTATCACCCCGGAGATAGTAAACACATGACCGTAAGAACGTTGCGCACGTTTAATCATGCCGACGATGGCGGAAAACTCCCCAACCTGAATTTTGCCCAGCAAAGTGGAGCGGTTGCGAATACGTGGATTGCCGGTCACCGCGCCGACATGCGGGTCATCCAGAAAATGCCGAACTATCCAGGCCGTAGCATTCGGCGCCAGCAAGGCGTCACCGTCAATGCCGATCAAAATTTCGCTATTGGCTAGTAATGCCGCGGTACGTAAACCCACCGCTTTGCCTTGATTGCTGGCTAAATTGACCACCCGAATTTGTGGGTGCTGGTCGGCCAGTTCGTGCAAAATGTCCAGCGTGTTGTCTTTGCTGCCGTCGTTGATCGCAATAATTTCGTAGTTGGGATATTCCTGGTGTAGCAGATATTCAATGGTCTCCCGGACATTCTCGCCTTCGTTGTAGCAAGGGATTAAAATCGACACGGACGGATATTCGGGTAACCGCGGCAGATCGGACAACACATTGCCGCGATTACGCTCCCAGCGCACGTAATAAATCATGCCGCCCAACATCCAAACATAGGCCATCAGTAGCGGATAATAAAACACAAAACGCGACAGCCATTCGTTGAACTGCCACCACGGCACTTCCTGTAAATATTCCAGGGTGATCAACCACCAGTCGATAAATTGCTGCACCCAGGCTTGGTCTATCAAGTTCTCCATGTATCGCTTAATCCTTTCTGGAAACCGGGAAGAATTTTTTCAGCTCCGTCAACTTCGGCTGATCATTAAAAACATTGTCCGGGTAATAGCCGATATGCTTGGCACCATGTTTTTTCAATAACTCGAATTGCTCGGTAAACACCGGCATGGCAATATCCTGCTTGGTTTTCCAATTAACCACCTGCAATTCGAACACCATCTTGTCCAATCCGTCCGGATATTGCGCGGTCTTTTCCACCAACTCTATCAACCATTGTTTGGGATTTTCCGCCTCTTCCATAAAAGGCATCGCTTCCACCGCCACGTAATCATAATGCTTTAAAAACGCCGGGAACGATTGCGCATACCATTCTTCGCTATAAGGCTTTAACAGCGGCAACGAATAAAAATTGCGGGCGGTTTTGATATAGGGCCGGTAGAACCGGACCTTGTCGGTCAAATAATCGGTGAACTGACCAATCAACTCGGTTTTATGCTGGGCCCAACGCAAGCGTAACTCGCTGGATGCGTGGATCTTGTCGAACTCAGAAGGCATACCCCAGACGTTGCGGCTGAAGTCCATCGCCAGCGGCGAGACGTCTTCAAAATCCGACAAAATCCCGTCGTCGTGAAACAGAATGCCGTTAAAGTCGCAATGCTTGGCCAGGTCTTCGTAAATTTCGCCGACAAACTGCCGCGCTTCCGGGTTAAACGGCGACAAACGGGTGTAGATATGCCGGGATAGCTGCGGTTCGCCGTCGCGCCATTCCTTGACGTACCATTTCAGCGGCACATCGGCTTTATAAGCCATGATCGGCATCCAGGCATACACTCTGACGCCGGCCCGCGTGCGCAATTGCAAGGTCACATGATTAAACATATCCCGGCGCACCGGCAAATGCCTATTGGGAAAATACAGCTTGTCGGCGTTGCCGTCGCCATCCGGGTCGGAATAGGCTTGCAGATAAACCGTATTCGCGCCGCTAGCTTTAATACGCTCCACCACCAAGGCCAAATTCTTTTCGGTTTGTTCTTCGTCTTCGTCGTAGATGTAATCCATATCCACGTGTGCCACCCGCAACTCCTGTCCCACACGCTGATTTTTGACGATTTCGCCGAACTGTTTGGCGTTGACATCGTCGGTGATCATCATCCGCTTCATCACGTAAGCGTCGGCCAGCGTATTGGCGCCGTCGTTAAGGCCCATGGTCAGACGCATGCCCGCCAATTTGGTGGCTTCCAGCGCGATGGCGTTATATTCGCCGTAAGGCCACACCATCACCCGCGGCCGCTTGCCCAAAATCTGAAACAAACGCTCGGAACTTTTATCCACTTCCTGGAAAATCCGTTTGCGATAGTCCTCATCTTTCTCGTATTCGTCGTATTCGTTGCTGTACAAACGCGAAGTGACCGCGCTTTGCTGATTGCCCTGCGGATTGGCGACGATGCCGTGATGTAAGTCATAGGTGTGCGACGCAATCTCGACCAGACCGCTGTCCGCCACTTCGCGAATCTGCGCAGGCGTCATCAACGGTTTAACGCCTGGCACATTTTGCTGCTCCAGCCAAGAACCGACTACCGCCAAGGTGGCCGGATATTTGTACTTTTTCAGCAAAGGCATGGCTCGGGTATAAAAACTCAGGTAGCCGTCGTCAAACGTCAACATCACAGCTTTAGTGGGCAGCACCTTGTCGCCCTTCATGCAATCCAGTAAATCCTGGACGCTGATAACGTGATAGTTGTTCTGCTTCAACCAGGCAAAATGATCGGCCAAATGGTCTTTATTGACCGCGATACGGTCGAATGGCGGCACGCGCTCTTCTTCTTCGAGAATGTCGTGATAATTCAATACCAGAAAGCTGGAGTTACCCGAATCGGCGGCCAGTAAGGGCCGGGCAAACAAACAGAAAAAGACAAAAATTACATGAGCAACAATGTGCATATTTATTAATTTAAGCGGGAAAAGAAACAGGAAACAGCTGGTTCTCAGTGTTAAAAAAAGACCAGAATTGGCCGGCGCATTTTACCCGAATCATCAGGCTAGGCCCGTTTTATTTGTCCGTGCGACACACTGTCGCAGGCCTATGCAAACGTTAAAACCAACCTGCCACTGCGGCCTTCAATACCCGCTTAGCCATACCCGTAACAAAAAGCCGGAGCGGCATCCGCCCACAAACTTCATAACGTTCGGAAAAAACTGGTTATGATTGAATAAAAAACCTCAGCCAACCGGTTACCCGATTAACTGCGCGTATATCGGGCCACGCCCACCATACCTGGAGAATTCATGCAAAAACCCTCGCTAGCAAATCATTGGCGGCAAGACCTCACCGCCGGCTTTTTGGTATTCCTGATCGCCTTGCCCTTATGCCTGGGTATCGCCGTCGCCTCCGGCTTTCCACCGATGGCCGGCATCATTTCCGCCATCGTTGGCGGCTTGCTGGTATCGCGCATCGGCGGCGCGCAACTGACCATCACCGGCCCGGCCGCCGGCTTGATAGTGGTGATTCTGACCGCGGTGCAAACCCTCGGCGACGGCGATGCAATGGCCGGCTACCGCTACACTTTAGCGGCCATCGTCATCGCCGGCGCCTTGCAAACCGTGCTGGGTTACTTCAAAGCCGGCCGCTTGGCGGCATTTTTCCCCGCCTCGGTGGTACACGGCATGCTCGCGGCGATTGGCATTATCATCATCAGCAAACAATTACCGGTGATGGCCGGCGTGCAAAGCCAAGGTGCCAGCATCCTGTCCGGCATCGTGGCTTTGCCGCACAGCCTGATTTACTTTATGCCGCAAATCGGCTTGATCGCATTGGCAGGCATTGTGGTGCTGATCGGTTGGCCGCACATCCAGCAGCCTTTGCTGCGCAAGATTCCGGCGCCGATTATCGTCATCGCCTCCGGCATCCTGCTCGGCCATATGTTCCAGCTCGACCAATTACAGCCTGGCGAAGCGTTCATCGTTCCTAAAGATGTTTTGTTTGCATCGCACTTTCTGGTGACATTCCCGGACAGTCTGTTGACCAGTTTTTACTTGCCGGATTTCAGCAAACTGAGCACCTTGGCTTTTTGGGAAAGCGTGATTTCAATCTGTCTGGTGGGCAGCCTGGAAAGCCTGCTCAGCGCCGCCGCCGTCGATAAACTCGATCCGGAAAAACGCTACTCCGACTTAAACAAGGAATTGCGCGCGGTAGGTATCGGCAACGTAGTGTCCGGCATGATCGGCGGTTTACCGATGATTGCGGAAATCGTCCGCAGCTCGGCTAACATCGACGCCGGCGGCCGCAGCAGCTGGGCTAATTTCTTCCACGGTGGCTTCGTCTTGCTATTTGTGGTGCTGTTTCCGGACTTGATCTCGACGATACCCTTAGCCTCGTTGGCCGCGCTGCTGGTTTATACCGGCTATCGCTTGGCTTCGCCGCAAGCCTTTGCCAAAAGCATGGACTTGGGCAAGGAGCAGTTGGCTTTGTTCGTGATTACCATTTTCGCGATCCTGGCCAGCAATCTGTTGGTCGGCGTGCTGATCGGCATCGCCGCCAAATTGTTGCTGCACATCGGCCGTGGCGTACCCTTGGGCAACCTGCTGTCTATTTCATTTAAACTGCAAGCCAACGGACCAAACAGCTGGATTATTAAAGTCAGCGGTGCAGCTTTATTCTCCAACTTTCTGGCCTTAAAAAGCCAAGTCGCCGGCCTGGCCGACGGCCAAACCGTGATCTTCGATTTAAGCGCCACCGACTTGATCGACCACACCGTGATGGAGTTTATCGCCCATTACCGAGAAGACTATATCGCCCGCGGCGGCCGCTGCGAAATTCATGGGCTGGCCGACCTGGAATCCTTGGGAGACCATGCTTTAGCCGCTAGACAACGCAGATAAATATCGGCTTACACCCATCCATCAAACGCAGTAAATTCTCACCCGGCACGGATGCCGGGGTCAAAATGCCAAGAGCGTGTCTGGCGCCAATACCTGCGTATCCTGAATCTCTATATAAAGCCCCTTAACATGACCGAAGCCACCATCACCTGCCCGAATTGCAGCACGCAAGTACCGTTGACCGAATCGCTGGCCGCGCCGCTAATTGCCGCCACCCGCAAACAATTCGAACAACAGCTACAACAAAAAGACCAAGCCATCGCCTTGCGCGAACAAGGCATCAAAGATCAGGAAAAACAACTGACCGAAGCCAAGCGCGGCCTGGACGATCAAGTGGCACAACAAGTTGCCAAGCAACTGCAAGCCGAACGCCAGCGGGTGATCGAGGAAGAAACCCGCAAAGCCAAACAAGCGGCCGCCGCCGAACTGGAACACAAGAGCCGGGAGCTGGCCGAACTGAACGAAGTATTGAAAGTCCGCGACGCCAAACTCGCCGAAGCCCAACAAGCCCAAGCCGAACTGATCAAAAAACAGCGCGAACTGGACGACGCCAAGCGCGAGCTGGAACTGACCATCGAAAAACGCGTACAGACCAATCTGGCCGAAGTGCGCAACCAAGCCAAGCGTGAAGCCGAGGAAGGCCTGAAACTGCGGGTAATGGAAAAAGACCAAACCATCGCCTCCATGCAGCAAAAAATCGAAGAACTGAAACAAAAAGCCGAACAAGGCTCGCAGCAACTGCAAGGCGAAGTGCAAGAGCTGGAATTGGAAAACCTGCTGCGCGCCAAGTTTCCGTTCGACAACATCGAACCCGTTGCCAAGGGCGAATTCGGCGGCGACCTGTTGCAGCGCGTGGCCGGCGGCTCCGGGCAGTCAGCCGGCAGTATCCTCTGGGAAGCCAAACGCACCAAAAATTGGAGCGACGGCTGGCTGGTAAAACTGCGCGAAGATCAACGTAACGCCAAGGCCGACATCGCCGTGCTGGTCAGCCACGCCCTGCCCAAAGGCGTGGACAGCTTCGAAGTGATAGACGGCGTCTGGGTCACCGGCCCACGCGCCGCCCTGCCGGTCGCCACCGTGCTGCGCCATACCCTGCTGGAAGTCGGCATGGCCCGCCTCGCCGCCGAAGGCCAGCACGGCAAAACCGAGATGGTCTACCAATACCTGACCGGCCCGCGCTTCCGCCACCGCGTGGAAGCCATCGTCGAAGCCTTCTCCACCATGCAGGAAGACCTGGAAAAGGAACGCAAAGCCATCACCAAACAATGGGCTAAACGCGAGGCGCAAATCGAACGGGTGATGAACGCTACGGTCGGTATGTACGGTGATTTGCAGGGCATCGCCGGCAAGTCTTTGCAGGAAATTGAAGGTTTGGAAATGCGGGCGCTGGGGATGGATGATGAGTTGGAGTGAGCTGTCGACCCGACGGTCGATCTCGTCGATCTGGTTTCGTCTAGTTCCCAAGCTCCTGCAACGGAAATAGCTTATTATTTAGAATGCAACTGTATAGTCATTGATCTTTTAGCTTGCAACCAAGACTAAAACTAATTCGCCGAATCAATAATAGTAAATATTTTGACCGGTAAAACTGGAAGGAAAATAATGGCCAAAATCGAAGGTATTAGGGTAAAAAATTTTCGAGCTTTAAAAGATATTTCTCTTGGAAGGCTATGGAATCAGCAACAATCAGAACCGCTGACACCGATGACTGTAGTTATTGGTAAAAATGGTGTCGGCAAAAGTACTTTATTCGATGTATTCGGCTTTTTGGCCGACGCGCTTAAATTTGGCGTAGAAGAAGCCTGCGACTTACGGGGCCGGGGGGGCTTTGAAAAAATACGTTCTCAAGTACAAGCCGGAGCAATCGAATTTGAAATATATTACAAAGAGGATGGCAATGCTCGCCCTATAACCTACGAAATAGCTATTGATGCCGATAATTCAGGGCGTCCGTTTGTCCAAAAAGAACGCCTTCGCCAACGTCGTAAAAATCAAAGCTGGGGAAGGCCATTTTCATTTTTAATTTTGGCAAATGGCAAAGGCGTAGCTTGGAAAGGTGAATCTGAAGGTGTGGATGAAACCAATGCTGACAATGATTTGGATCGATGGCTTGAATCCTTTTATAAAGAAGAGAGTAAAGAAACCGAAGTTGTTGAACTTTCTGACAAAAGAAAATTAGGCATAGCTACTTTAGGCTCGCTAAAACAACATCCAAGAATTTCACTTTTTCGGCAATTTATAGAGGGTTGGTACCTTAGCTATTTTGAGCCAAATTCAGCTAGAAGCCTTCCTCTAGCCGGGCCGCAAAAACACTTGAACATCAAAGGTGACAATATCGGCAATGTTGTCCAATTCATGGAGAGAGAGCACAAAGATCGTTTTAAAAAAGTATTAGAACGTATTGCAAAAAAAATTCCAGGTGTCGATAAAATTGATACTGAAAAAACTGCCGATGGACGATTGCTTTTACGCTTCAATGACAAGGGCTTCCAAGATCCGTTTTATGCCCAACAAATGTCAGACGGCACCTTAAAAGTATTCGCATATCTACTTTTGCTGGAAGATCCCGTGCCGCCTCCATTTTTGTGTATTGAAGAACCGGAAAATGGCTTGTATCACAAATTATTGGAAACTCTAGCCAAAGAATTTAGGGAACATGCGACAGGCCGCAAAGGTGGATCCCAGGTTTTTATTACTACACATCAACCTTATCTTGTCGATGCGCTTGAACCTAATGAAGTTTGGATTCTGGAAAAATGCGCCGATGGTTTTTCGACAATTCGGAGAGCCAGCGATGACGAATTAGTAAAAAACATGGTCGAGGAGGGATTGCCACTTGGCGGACTTTGGTATAGCGATTATCTGGATGCCAGGTGATTCCATGCACTTCGAAATACTTGTGGAAGACCAATCTGGAAAAGTGACTTTAGATATTCTTATGCCTAAAATTATCGGCGACCAGCATACGTTCAATGTTAAACGTTACAAGGGAGTAGGTCGAATTCCCAAAAACATGAATACTGCTGTTGATGCGAGTAAACGCCAATTACTAGATAATTTACCCAGGTTATTAGGTGGTTATGGAAAATCATGGCCGCATGGATATGGGGCCGTTATTGTTGTTTGTGATCTAGATAATAAATGCCTGAAGACCTTTCGAGAAGAACTTATGAGGGTGCTGAGTTCATGTAATCCTCGCCCAGAAACCCGTTTTTGTATCGCAATTGAAGAAGGTGAAGCCTGGTTTCTTGGCGATATTCCGGCCATAAAACAAGCCTATCCAAAAGCCAAAGAGGCCTTACTGAATGCTTATGTCAGCGACTCAATTTGCGGCACTTGGGAACGTCTTGCTGATGCAGTCTATAGAGGCGGCTCGCAACAACTTTCCAGTTTAGGGTGGCAAGTGGTAGGCACTGAAAAATCGGCGTGGGCTGAAAATATTTCACCTCACATGGACTTGAATAATAACTTGTCGCCCAGTTTCAATTATTTTCTGAAAAAGCTACAAGATTTGGCAAACTCTTAAAGTAGCTTTAATTGGGAGGGGTAGCACCATTTGCGACCTCCCAAGCTCCAGCTTCAGTTCCGCCCGACCCGTAGCCGTTAGCGAGTCCTGCAATACCCCACCTGACCGCAACGATCAATCAGTGGCTGCCGCTGTTTACGCGCCCTGCGACGGTGAATATCGTGCTGGATTCCTGGCGGTTTTTACAGCGCGACAGCGGGTTTCAACTATACGGTTATGTGATCCTGGAAAACCACTTGCATCTGATCGCCGCTTCGCCGGATTTGAGCCGGGATGTGCAGCGGTTTAAGGCTTATACCGCCAAGCAAATCATCGGTCATTTGCAGCAAAGCGGTTCGACGCGGGTGCTGGAAATATTGGCGTTGTTGAAGCGGCCGCATAAGACTGAGAGTGACTACCAGGTTTGAGAGGAAGGTAGCCATCCGCTGCTGATCGAATCCGAAGCGGTGATGCGGCAGAAGCTGGATTATATTCACCTTAATCCGGTCAAGCGTGGTTTGAAATGGTCTAATAACCCCGGACACTTCTAAAGGCAGAATTTATACTGCTAGCAGAGGTGACCATGAGTAACGAGAAAAAACACAATCGACCCAAATACAGCCTGGAATTCAAACAAGATGCCAGACTGGTTCTTGAAAAAGGCTACAGTCAACAGCAAGCGGCCGATCATCTGGGCATATCGCAAAGCGCCCTGGGACGCTGGGTACGAGCGGAACGCAAACCCGCGGCCAACGCATCGGCGGTAAAAAAGTCTTGCCTGAATCTGTCGGAGCACGACGAATTGATCCGGTTACGCAAGGAAAATGAACAGTTGCGAATGGAGCGCGAAATCTTAAAAAAGGCCGCCGTCTTCTTTGCGAAAGAAACCGAATAAAGTACGCGTTTATTCGAGAGCAACAGAAGACGTATCCAGTGATCGTGCTGTGTCGAGTGATGCAGGTGAGCACCAGTGCTTATTATGCGTGGTGTAACAATCCACTAAACGACGATAAAAAACATCAAGATCAACAAATTGCCGAAAACGTGAAGCAGATTTTTACCGATAACAAGCAGTGCTTTGGTTCGCGTCGTTTAGCGGATCGGTTGCAGAAACAAGGTTTTGCCGTTGGCCGCTTTAAAACGCGGCGGATCATGCGAGATTTAAAGTTGAAGGTTCGCTATCCCAAACGATTTAAAGTGACCACGGATAGCAACCACAGCGAGGCCATATCCCCCAATCGGTTGGATCGCCAATTCAAGGTCGCTCAGCCCAATCAAGTGTGGACCACGGATATTACCTATGTCTGGACGTTACAGGGCTGGCTGTATGTCGCGGTCGTGATCGATCTATTTTCCCGCCGAGTGGTGGGCTGGGCCATTGATAACCATATGCGGACCTCGCTCTGTGTCCAGGCGTTGCAAATGGCCTTCTACCCACAGGGCACAAGTGGCGCCGTAAACCGCCGCCTGGTTTGCTGCATCACTCGGATCGTGGCAGCCAGTATGCCAGTCGGGAATATCGGCAACATCTGGCGGTGATGAAGATGGAGCAGAGCATGAGCCGGAAAGGCAATTGTTGGGATAATTCACCGACGGAACGCTTTTTTCGTAGCTTGAAGCATGAACAGCTCAACTACGAAAAATTCAAAACCCAAGAGGCGGCAAAACTGAGCGTGATCGATTATTTGGCTTTTTACAATGGCCGTCGATCGCACTCAACATTGGGCTATCAATCCCCGATCGAATTCGAGCGGGAATTTACGACAAACGCTGCCTAAACAGGTGTCCGGTTTTTGTTGACCATTACAGTTATGTGGATTTGCCTGAGCATTGGCGCTATTCCAGCGCACGGAATTACGCCGGAATGGAGGGCTTGATCGAGGTGGTTAAAGACTGGTGAGGACTTGGGAAGCTGGAGCTTCCGAGGGCTGGGTTCCCAAGCTGGAGCTTGGGAACCAGAGCCTAATGGGACGAACCGCCTGTACCCGACACGCGACGCTGAGTAACAATTGCTTCCCCCGCGCCATTGCCTCGATACAAAACCTACCACTTGTTTTCCATTAAGTTTATTCCTAAGCTAGCCGGCTATTTATCTCCATAGAAGACAGCCAATGCGCGGCATACACACGGAATCGAAAAAAGAAGTTTATGACGTCGTCGTCATTGGCGCGGGGATTGGTGGCCTTAGTACCGGCGCATTGCTGACGAAAACCGGTAAGTCGGTGTTGCTGGTGGAAAGGCACGACAGGCCGGGCGGTTATGCCCATGGCTTCAAGCGCCGCCACTTTCATTTCGATGCCGGCGTGCATCTGGTCAGCGGTTGCAGCCCGGAAGGTTACGGCAACGGCAGCACTATGAATAAGATTTGCCGGGCGGTAGGCATCGATCCGCAGAGCTTGTTCATCCCCGTCCCCTCTTACGCCCGCGCGGTTTTTCCGGATTTCGAAATCCCCTTGCGGGCCGGCGAAGCAGCGTTCGTAGCAGGCTTAACCGAAAATTTTCCGGCAGAAAAAGAAGGTTTGTTGGCACTAATCCGCCTGTGCAAAGTCCTGGCGGAAGAAGCCATGCTGGCCGAGGAAGTGTTATCCCAAAGTAAGGCAACGCGGGTTTCCCCCATGCAAATGCTCGGCAATTTGTTCCGCTACCGCCGCACCACCTTGGCCGAGGCATTGGACGAGTTTTTAGTGGATGCCCGCCTGAAAAGCGCTTGCGCGATGCTCTGGCCTTACTTGGGTTTACCGCCCTCGCAACTGTCTTTCCTGTATTGGGCTTCGATGATGGCCGGATACACCTACGAAGGCGGCTATTACTGCCGGGGCAGTTTCCAGAATTACGCCAATCAACTGGCGGCCGCTATCGAAAACCAAGGTGGCGAAGTCTTGCTGAATGCCAGCGTGCGGCGGATTTGCGTCGAAGCCGGTAAGGCCTGCGGCATTGTTTTGGAAAACGGCCAGGTAATCCGGGCCGAAACGGTGGTGTCCAATATCGACATCCAGCAAACTGCCGAATTGCTAATTGGCCAGGAACATTTGCCGAGCGGCTATTGCGAAGGCTTGGCAAAGCTGTCGGCGTCCTTGTCGATTTTCGCCTGCTATATCGCCACCGACCTGCCCCTCTCCGAGCAAGACCACGCCCATGAAGGGTTTTTCTTTGAATCGTTCGACCACGAAGCCAGTTATGTCTGCAGCCAATCCGGCCAGAGCAATTGGTTTTCGGCCACCCTACCCTCCTTTGCCGATTCATCTTTGGCACCACCCGGACAAAGCATCATGATGCTGACCACCTTGTGTCCGTTTGACGTCGGTGAATCCTGGCGCATGGCCAAAAGCGGCTTTCAGCAACGTTTGCTGGAAAAAGCCGAACGGCATTTTCCCGGCCTGAACGACCATTTGTTGGTCGTGGAGTCCGGCTCACCGCGCACCCTGGAACGCTATACCCTGAATCGCCACGGCTCCGCCTATGGTTTTGCGCCTACCCCGGATCAGATTGGCCCGAATCGGCCCAGCGTGGTCGGCGCCCTGCCCGGCTTGTTTCACACCGGCCATTGGACTCGGCCTGGCGGCGGTGTGGCCGGTGTCAGCGTTTCGGCTTTACTCGCCGCGCAAGCGGTACTGGGCATCGCGAAGCAAGAAGATTTTTGGAAGACTTTAGGGCTGGCCGACTAAGGACGTCTGACCTAATTATTCTACGCGCGAGACAAGCGCCTGCATCCGCGCCAACTTTGGCGATACCACCGGAACAGTCAGCATGGTACTGAGGACGGCCATCAATAACAGCGCGGTAAAAGTTTCACTGCTAATGATTTGCTTATCCAGCAACACATTGGCAAAGATAATCATGATCAAAGCTTTGGTTTGCAGCAGCCAGCCAATCAACGAAGCCTCGCCGCGTTGCCATTTCAAGATTTTTCCGGCCAGATGCATACCCAGCAATTTGCCGAACACCGACACCAACAGCAATAGGCCGGCAACGACAAACACCGCCGCGCCGCCCATGGCCCAATTGGTTTTCAAGCCGGTGCTCAGGAAAAACACTGGCATCAGCGTCAGCAACAGATGATGGCGCAACAGATCCATCTGGGTTTGATTGAACCAGTGACCATCCAGTATAGCGCCGGCCAAAAATGCCCCCACCATAAAATGCAAGCCGGCCCAGTCCGCGGTAAAGCCCGTCGCCGCCAGAGCGATGATGCCGACATACCAGCGGTCACGCTCCGGCAGCCAGGCCATCAGTTTGCGAATACCGTAAGCGCTGATCGCAAACCCCAACAGAAAAGCGCCCTGCCGGCCTACCCGCTCCCAATCCAACAGAATCAAAGCCAGCACTGCCCAAATTGCAATATCGTCCATGCTGGCGTAACGTAAGATGCGCTGGCCAATAGGCTGCCGGAGCACTGCCAATTTTTCCATCAGCAAAATCAAGATCGGCAGCGCCGTTACCGCGCAAGACATGCCCATCCCCAGGACGAATTGCCAAGGCATGGCCTTGGCACCCATCCAGCCCGGAAATAGCAGCATCCCCAAAGCCGCAACACACCCCAAACCCAAGGGCACACCCAAGGCCAAGCCCGCCGTGATACTGGTTTCCAGCCTGTGTTGCCAGGCTTGACGCAAATCCAACTCAATGCCGGCCACCCAGACAAACAGCATCACCGACCACCAGGCGATACCGTTCAGTGCCTGTATGACCTGCGTGTTGAAAACAAAAGCATAATAATCGGGAAATACGCTGCCCAAGATGCCCGGCCCCAACAAAATCCCGGTGATGATTTGCACCACCACCAAGGGCGCGAAATAATCGGTCCGGCCGATTCGCCAAATCAGATAGGGCAAGCTGTAGATGATGGTCAGGGCGATCAGAAATATTTCAGTCGTGTTCATATGCCAATCGTTTGGAGTCAGTCGCATAAGGCGGGTATTATGGCAAATTTACCGCCGATGAACCGATGCGCGTCATTGCGTAGTTCATTGGCTTGAACAAGATTAAATCCACCATCAAAACAGCATGTCACAATCTGAACGTTTCGATGCCGCCGTCATCGGCGGCGGTCCGGCCGGCACCAGCGCGGCGATCATCTTGGCCAAAGCCGGCAAACGCGTGGTGTTGTTCGAGCGCTCGCGCTTTCCACGCTTTCAAATTGGCGAATCCTTGTTGCCGGCTTGCTGGGAACTTTGGCGGCGGCTGGGCGTGACGGAAAAAATCGAAGCCGAAGGTTTTACCGTCAAGCAAGGCGCAAACTTCGGCATGTTCAATCAAAAACCCGATGTGTTGCTGCTGACAGCGGAATATCCGGGGTATTTTGAACGGCCGTATACCTATCACGTGGAGCGCGCGCGCTTTGATGAAATTCTGCTGGAGCATGCGGCGGAATGCGGGGTTGAGGTGCGGCGGGAGTGGTCGGTGGCGGACGTATTATTCGATGGCCAACAAGCGATTGGCGTGAGCGCCGGCCCGAATGACTCTGACCCCACACCTATTCATTCATCAGTGGTCATTGACGCCTCAGGCCGCGAGTCGTTAATCGCCCGCAAGCTAAACTGGCGGCGGCCTTTGCCCGAATTGAACAAAATCGCCCATTTCGCCCACTTCAAAGGCGGCTTTCGCCGCGACCCGCACGACTTTATCAATTTCGGCGAAGTGATGGACGGCTCGGTAACCACCGACATCCACACCATTGATGGCGGCTGGGTTTGGTACATTCCATTACGAGACAATATCACCAGCGTCGGCGCGGTGTTGGATACCCGCTTTGCGAAAAGCCTGGGCGATTCGCCGCAACAACGCTTCGAGGCTGCCATCCAAAGCTGCGAGTGCGTGAACGAGTGGCTAACAGGCGCGGAGCAAGCCATGGACATCAAAACCATTTCATCTATTGGCTATATGAACGAACGTTTTCACGGCGACGGCTTTATGCTGGTGGGCGATGCCTCGATGTTCGTCGATCCGGTATTTTCCGCCGGGGTGACGCTGGCGATGCGCAGCGGGGTTTACGCTGCCGACGCCGTGCTGGAGGGCTTTGCCAACGGCGACGATTTCAGTGCGGAGCGCTTCAGTCATTACGAAGCCCGCATCCGCGAACCGATGGGGCGGATTTTTCAAATGATTTATAACTGGTACCGAATCCTGGAACAAAAAGACGCCAACAACATCATCCTGCGTTCCCGGCAAAGCCCCATGCTGCGCGAGCGCTTTATTGTCCTGCTTTCCGGTGGTTACGACATGGTCAGTATGAAACAAATCCTGGAGGCCGGCCAGGAACCGAGTTCTACGTATTTGATTTCTTGAACTTGATTGGAGTCTAAGTCAGCCAATTATTAGACGCCCAAATATCCAAAGCTTACTACGATCCAGCTGGCTAGCCACGCGACGTTAAGGCGAGCTTAATATTGCCGGCTAAAATGACTTCGCCAGCGGTTTAAAAACGTTGGCAACCTAATAACGACATTACCGAGGCACACATGAATAACATCAACAGATTTTTACTATCGGGCGCGTTGCTGGCATTTTTTGGCTTGGCGCAACCTTGCTTCGCCGGCATCGAAACCCCGCGCATCGACCAGCGCCAGGAAAATCAGGAAAGACGAATCGAGCAGGGCGAGGCTTCCGGCGCCTTGACCAACCGCGAAGCCAACCGTTTGGAACACCAACAAATGCGCATAGAGCGTCAAGAAGCAGCCGCGAAAGCCGACGGCGTGGTCACCGCCGGAGAACGAGCCAGACTGACCCATCAACAAAACAAAGCCAGCCGCAATATTGCCCGCAAGAAGCATAATTTAAGACGGGATTAAAACCCAGCGCAATTCAGCCCGGTTCGGCGTTCCCGCGAATGCGGGAGCGCAGTAAAATCAAAAGCTTGGGTCTCCGTATTCGCGGCGTATTTTAAAATGACATGGTTTAAAAAAATCCCCGAGTAGCCGGATCGTTGCCTGTTTAAGTTTCGCCTTTCATCAAGTTCAGCAGTTCATCAGCCGACACTTTGCCGCTAATATCAGCGCCATCCAGCAAGCTGTCGGCCAAATCGCGTTTATGGCTGTGCAATGCGACGATTTTTTCCTCTATGGTATTTTTGGCGATCATCCGGTAAATCGTCACCGGCCGTTGTTGGCCCATGCGATGCGCCCGGTCCGAGGCCTGGTCTTCCACGGCCGGATTCCACCACGGGTCCATATGAATCACATAATCGGCGGCGGTCAGATTTAAACCCACGCCACCGGCCTTCAAACTGATCAAAAACAATTCGCCCTCGCCGCGCTGAAACGCGTCTACCCGTTGCTGGCGCTCTTTGGCTGGCGTACTGCCGTCCAGATATTGATAACGAATGCCGCGCTGCTCGATATAGTTTTTAATCAATTGCAAATGGTCGACAAACTGGCTGAACACCAGGGCCTTGTGTTTGTTATCCAGCAATTCGTCGACGATGTCGCCAAACGCCGCCAGCTTGCTGCTGGGCAAAGCCACTGCCGCATTCGCCAGCAAGGTGTTGCAGCAACTGCGGCGCAATTTGCTGATGGCCGCCAGAATCTGTAATTGTTTTTGCCCGGCAGGTGCATCGGCGCTAGTCAATGCCGCCAGACTGTCCCGGCGCAAGGCTTCGTAGAAGGCCATTTCCTCGCTGCTCAGCTCGACATAAATCGGGATTTCGGTGCGGGGTGGCAGCTCCTGCAATACCTGGGTTTTGGTGCGGCGCAGAATAAACGGCTGGATCAGTTTCTTCAGTTGAAAACGGGCCTCGGCGCTGCGGTCACGTTCGATAGGGCCGGCAAAGCGTTGATTGAATTGTTCCAACGAGCCCAATAAACCGGGATTGATGAACCTGAACAAATTCCACAGTTCTCCCAGATGGTTTTCCAAGGGCGTGCCGGTCATGATCAGTTTAAACTCGGCTTGCAGATTCATCGCCCCCTGCGAGCGGCGAGTAGCAATGTTTTTAATCCATTGCGCTTCGTCGAGAATCACGGTCTGGAATTGGATTTTCGCTAACATCTCGGCGACTTGTTCCTGTTGCAGCAAGCCGTAACTGCAAATCAGTAAATCGTAAGGCCCCAGGTTATCCAGCAAGCGCTGGCGATCACCGCTACCGAGAATTTGCGGATGCAGGGTCGGCGCAAAACGGCTGGCTTCGTTTTCCCAGTTCATGCACACCGAAGTCGGTGCGACGATCAGGCTGGGGCCGTTCGGTGCGCGGTCAACCAGCAGGGCCAAA
Organism: Methylomonas fluvii; assembly: GCF_014850975.1. Classification (GTDB taxonomy): domain Bacteria; phylum Pseudomonadota; class Gammaproteobacteria; order Methylococcales; family Methylomonadaceae; genus Methylomonas; species Methylomonas fluvii. The sequence goes on from NZ_JACXST010000003.1 coordinate 1,040,786, forward strand.
CCTTGCACGGTCTTGCCCAAGCCCATATCATCCGCCAGACACGCGCCAACGCCCCAGCGAGCCAGACGCGCCAACCAGCGATAGCCATCCATTTGATAGTCGCGCAACTCGGCTTGAAAAGTAGACGGCACTTTAGGCTGATAGTCTCGCGACTCTTGCAGGCGCTGCATGTGTGCTTGCCAATGTTTATCGGCTTTGAAACCGGCGTCGTCCTGCCAGTCTTCCAGAGTCAGGGCAGCCAACGGATTGATCCGGACTTTCTTGCCGTGCAGATCCGCGTAGGCGCGTAAATCGTCGAGGCGGCGGCGAAACTCTTCGGTCAAAGCAATGAACTGACCGTCCTGCAATTTCAAGAAGCGGCCTTCACGGTTGTTCAATAAACCCAGTAATTGCTGGATTTCGATGACGGTATCTTCATTGACCTGCAACTCGCCTTGCAAGGCAAACCAATCGTTGTCGCGCTTGATTTGCATGCTAAAGCCGCTGCCGTTGGTTTGCCCCAACAACCGAAATCGGACGCCTTCCGGCCATTCCAATACGGCTTGTTCGGCCGGCAACGCCTGTAATTGCAACAGTAGTTCCAGACATTGTTCCGGCTGATCCAGCAAATAATCGCCGGCGCCATCGCGTTCCGCCTGCTCCAACACATCGCAGGCCTGCAAAACAGCTTGCGCACGCTGTTTTTCCAAAGCCAAGTCGCGTTTGGCCTGGCAATGGCGTCCGTCGATTTCGGCCAACACGCTTTCGCCACCATGCCCAGGTTGATAATAGGCGCCACCGCTGGCGAACGGCCGGATCAGCATCGCCACGCGCAGGCCTTCGCCCCAGGGTAATAAATGCACGCGCGGGGTGGCGTCGGCCTGGACTTGCTCGGCGCTGCTGGAACTGCCGCCGATATCCGAATGCACGGTCAACAAGCCGGAAATACTGGTCAGAGTTTGCAAAACCCGGTCTTGCGCCGACACCGGCACTTCCAGGCCCTTGCTGCCCAATACCGCAAAAATTTTATGATGGTCGCCGGTGAACTCTAGCACACGCAAGCGCGTGGGCGTTTCCTTGGCGACATAGAATTTTTGTTCATGTCCGGGCACGGGTTCCAGGCTGATTTTGATCTTGTCGCTACCTTCCAGCTTTTTCACTCGCAGTTCGGCTTCGCCCTTGACCACATCCACCCGCACTTCGGACGCATCGGCCCAAAACAATAAAGGGTGACCCAGCAGGGCCTGCGGCATGCTGTTGTCGAACTCAAAATAAGTGCCGCTGCCGTACCAGCCGCTATCGCGGTATTCCTTGATATGCGCGCACAGCTTAATGTCCTGTTCGGTTAAATAGTCAAACTTGTTGGTTTCGTGCGCCAACCGTTTCAAGGCAATCGCCCTACCCTTACTCCAGCCGCCTTTGGCTTGTTGTTTTTGTTCGCGCGGCTCTATGTCCAGATGATGGCTAATATCGTCGTAACTCAGCAACCAGACCAAGCGCGTAGGCTTGTCGATAGGCCCGGCGGTGTCGGCTTTTTTTTCGGCCTTGGGCAAGTTTAGTAACGCGTCCAATGCCAAGTCCCAATCGGGGCGGCTGGCGAACAAATCAGCCAACGCCGGCCGGCCATCGAAAAAGCTGCAATCCCATTGCAGAGAACGCGGCGGCTCTATATGGGTAAAGATCTTGGCCAATTCCGCAGCCGGCCAACGATAGCCGTTGTCCAGCAGATGCCGGTACAGCTTTTGACTAAGGGGAGTGACATGATTGAATTGATCGGCTTTAACCCAAAATTTGATCAGGGTTAAAAACACATGCAGCAGTAATGGCGGGGTGAGCAAGGTGTCCGGGTAGCCGCTTTCCCGATAGCCGCTACTGATTTTATAGGTCAAATCGGTGTTTAACAGTTGCTCCCGCAACGACAAGTCGCCTTGTAAAAAACGCTGGAACAAGGCCAACTGATGATAAATACCCAACCAATAATTGTCGGCTTTAATAGCTTGATTAATTAGTGTGCTGAGTTTTGCGCGTTGTTTGGCGTCATTATTTTTCAGGATAGCCAGCGGGTAAAACACCCCTGCCAAGCCATAAAAATAGGCAGTGCGTTGTCCGGAAACCTTGCGCAGCTGTGCCAAAGCGCCTTCGAATCGGTGGACCGCTGCCGCGTAATCGCCGCGCAGAAAAATCGATGTCGCAGCAAGCGCTTGCAGCTCCGGATCATTTTGATCCGCCACCCGTTGCTCGACTGCGTCCCAGTCACCTCGCAGCAAGCGTAATTCCAAAGCGACGCGGTTCAACAATTCTTGCTGCACACCCTGGCTAACAAACAATAACTGCTGTAAAAAATCATCCAATTTTTCGTCGGCATACAGATACAGCAGTTGATGTAAGCCCGAAAACCCGGCCAGCCCGAGCAATAACTGCGGATGATGCGTAGTAAACCACGCGACATCCAAGGGGTTTAAAAACCACGACAGATAAAGTTCGTTAACCGGTGGCAGTTTGCCCAAATAGTGGGCGCCGGATTCCAGACATTCGTCTACTCTGGCGTAATCGCCGCGATAAAACTGGATGCGCGCTTCGCGGATGCAATCGTCCAAGGTGCTATAGCGATAGTAGCCATGGCCGGGCGGATTGTTCATTTGTACGGCGCCGGCGAATAAATCAAACTCTTTGTCTTCGACCGCTTGCCGCGTCAGCACTTCCGCCAGGGTTCGACAGCACCGGGTGCCACCGGATTTGAGGTTTTCTTCCAGCAAGCCGGCTTTGATCAGCGGCTTTAACCGGGCTTTGACAGCTTCCGACTTAAGCGTTTTCTCGCCTTCCCTGATACCCAAACTGCCCAGGCATTTAGCTAAATTGACCAGCGAACTATAGCCGTAATAAACCGCCAGCAACTTCATAATAACCTGTTGCTCTGGGGTTAATGTTCGATAAGTTTTAAGGCGTTCGACTAAACGAGAAGATTGCATGATTCCGGCAAAACGGCAAAAGAGGGGATGTTACCAGCTTGACAGGGCAAGCTAAAGAATCTCAACTCAACAGGCACAAAAAAGCCCGCCGAAGCGGGCTTTTTTTAGAGCGGATGGCTTACAGCCCTGCCAATACCTTGGCCACGGTTTCGCCCATGGCCGCAGGTGTTGGGGCGATAATCACGCCCAACTCTTTCAGCATTTCAACTTTCTCCGCCGCCGACTCGCCAACCGAAGAAATAATCGCGCCGGCATGACCCATGCGGCGGCCTTTGGGCGCGGTCAAACCGGCGATGTAGGCCACCACGGGTTTAGTCATATGTTCTTTGGCAAACATACCGGCTTCCACTTCTTGCGGTCCGCCAATTTCGCCGATCATGACCACGACTTTGGTCTCCGGGTCTTGCTCGAACTTTTCCAGAATGTCGCGGTGCGAGCTGCCGTTGATCGGGTCGCCGCCGATACCAACCGATGTCGATACGCCTATCCCTAAGGCTTTCATTTGATCGGCCGCTTCGTAACCCAAGGTGCCGGAACGGCCGACGATGCCGACATTGCCGGGTATGTAGATATGCCCCGGCATGATACCCAGCATGGATTTGCCTGGACTGATGGTGCCGGCGCAGTTAGGGCCGGTCAACACCATGCGTTTTTCCTTGGGAAATTTGCTCAGGAAGATTTTGACTTTCATCATGTCCTGAGTCGGGATACCGTCGGTAATCGACACGCAGTATTTGATGCCGGCTTCGGCGGCTTCCATGATCGAGTCGGCGGCATAAGCCGGCGGCACGAACACGATGCTGGCTTCGGCGCCGGCTTGTTCGACAGCATCCTTGACGGTATTGAATACCGGCCGGTCCAGATGTTTTTGTCCGCCCTTACCCGGAGTAACGCCGCCAACCACGTTAGAGCCGTAGTCGATCATCTCCTGGGCGTGAAAGGTACCGATCTTGCCGGTGAAACCTTGGACGATGATACGAGTGTTTTGATCGATAAAAATTGCCATGTTTGTTCCTTAACCTTTGCGCGCCTTACAGGGATGTAACAGTGTCGCGTGAAGCAGGAGGCTGGTAGCGACCGGCTACGACTTTGTTACGGGCTTCGACCGCTTTCTCGGCGGCTTCCGCCAAGGTATTTGCCGTGATGATGGGCAAACCGCTTTCCTCGATGATTCTGCGGCCTTCCTCGACGTTGGTACCCGACAGGCGCACGACCAGCGGCACCTGCATGTCGATTTTCTTCACCGCATGCACCACACCCTCGGCAATCCAGTCGCAACGGTTGATACCGGCAAAAATGTTGACCAACATGGCTTTGACGTTTTTATCCTGCAATACCATCCGGAAGGCTTTTTCGGTACGTTCGGCCGACGCACCGCCGCCGACGTCCAGGAAGTTGGCCGGCTCGCCGCCCGCCAGTTTAATCATGTCCATGGTGGCCATCGCCAAGCCGGCACCATTGATCATACAACCGATGTCGCCGTCCAGACCGACGTAGCTCAAGCCACGGTCAGCGGCCGCCATTTCGCGGGGGTCTTCTTGCGTTTTGTCGCGCAATTCGGAGATTTTTTGGCGGCGGAACAAGGCGTTGTCGTCAAAGCCCATTTTGGCGTCGAGCGCGATCAATTCATCATGGCCGGTGATCACCAAAGGATTAATTTCGACCATATTGGCGTCCAGCTCACGCATGGCGCGGTAGCAGCCTTGAATTAGTTTCACGGCTTGTGGAATCAGGTCGGCATGCAAACCCAAGGCAAAACCCATTTCACGCGCTTGAAAATCCTGCAAACCAACGGCCGGTTCGATATAGATCTTTTTAATCGCATCCGGATTGTTTTCCGCCAGTTCCTCGATCTCCATGCCGCCTTGCGCGGAACCGACCATGACGATGCGTTCCTGAGCGCGATCGATCAGCAGGCTGAAATACAATTCCTTGGCGATGTCGGTGCCGGCCTCCACATATAGCCGCAAGCATTGTTTGCCAGCCGGACCGGTTTGGTGAGTCACCAGTTTTTTACCCAACAAGGATTCGGCAGCGTCGCTGACTTCGTCGTGGGTCTTGCAAACTTTGATACCGCCGGCTTTGCCGCGGGCGCCGGAATGAATTTGGGCCTTAACCACCCAAACGTGGCCACCGATTTCGCGGGCGCGCTGCACCGCATCTTCCGGGCTGTAGGCCAGACCGCCATCCGCTATTTTCACGCCATAATCGGCCAATAGCTGTTTTGCTTGGTACTCATGAATGTCCATGCATGTCTCTCTTAAATTAAAAAATGTAGCTTGGGTTTACCCGCAGGGCATAAAAGCGAAGCCTAACCCAAGATTGCAAGCCGTCGTATTGGGTTACGCCTGTCGGCTTTTACGCCCTAGGGTGAACCCAAACTACATAATTGAAATTATTTGGTTTTAGCGGCAATCGCTTCAGCGGCACGGACGATATTATTCGCCATGCGCTCGGAAGCGGCATCGATCAAACGACCATCCAGCGCGGCCGCGCCTTTACCTTGCGCGGCGGCTTCTTGCAAGGCCGCCAGGATGCGCTTGGCTTTTTCGACTTCCGCCGCTGGGGGGGTGAAGACTTCGTTAGCCAACGCAATTTGTGAGGGATGAATCGCCCATTTACCTTCGCAACCCAAAGCAGCCGCACGGCGGGCACCGGCTTTGTAGCCTTCCGGGTCTTTGATGTCGCCGAATGGGCCGTCGATAGGACGCAGGCCATAGGCGCGGCAGGCTACCGTCATCCGGCTGATCGCCGCATGCCATTGGTCGCCGGGATAATCAGGATTTAAGCCACCAATATTCACGGTGCGAGCCCGGTTGCTGGCGGCATAATCAGCAACGCCGAAATGCAGGGCTTCCACGCGGCCGCCAATAGCGCCTTGCTTGGCGATGTCTTCGACGTTGGCCATGCCCAGAGCGGTTTCAATCAGACATTCGATGCCGATTTTGTTTTTCAGCCCTTCCTGCATTTCCAGCTGGGTCAGCATGGCATCAACCATATACACGTCGCCGTAGACGCCGACTTTAGGAATCAGCAGCGTGTCAATTTTTGCGCCAGCTTGTTCGACCAAGTCAACCACATCGCGCACCATGTACTGGGTATCCAGACCGTTGATACGCACAGACAGGGTTATGCCGTTACCTTTCCAGTCCAGATCGTTAATGGCCTGGATCACGTTTTTCCGCGCTTGCAATTTGTCATCCGGCGCAACGGCGTCTTCCAGATCGAGAAACACAAAGTCCACACCGCTTTTCAGGGCTTTTTCGAACATTTCCGGACTGGAGCCCGGGACCGCCAATTCGCAACGTTGCACGCGTTGGGCATTGGCTTCGTAAAGAGTGTGACTCATGTATGTTTCCTACGGTTGGTTGGCCGGCTAAAAAACCGCGCCGTGTATGGATTAAAGAACGTGACATTTTACTTTCAGGGCCTGCAATGTCAATTGCGCTTGTCAGCTTCGATGCAGGTTTGCGCCAGTAAACGACTTGCCGAATCACGGCTTCTGTGGCAACATCCGGCGATTTTCTAAGCTTCCAAAATTCCAAGGAGACACCAGATGGCAGGTCGCAATCACCTATTTGTTCCAGGGCCAACCAATACCCCACATGAAATTCTGAGCGCGATGCATGTGCCGATGGAAGATCACCGTTCGCCGATTTTTCCTAAATTGCTGGCTCCAATTCTGGAAGACCTGAAAAAAGTGTTCCGCACCGAAACCGGCCAATGCTTTGTGTTCCCAGCCACCGGTACCGCCGGCTGGGAAGTGGCGATGACCAACTGCCTGAACCAAGGCGACAAAGTGTTGATTTACCGCTTTGGCCAATTCGGCCACTTGTGGGCGGAAGCTTCAAAAAAACTGGGTTTTGACGTGGAAATCCACCAAGTCGAATGGGGCAAAGGCATTCCTTTGGATCATTTGCAGGCGCGTCTTAACGAAGATAAAAACCACGAAATCAAAGCCATACTCGCGACACATAACGAGACTTCTACTGGCGTCACCAGTGATATTCCTGGCGTACGTAAAGCATTGGACGCAGCAAGCCACCCGGCATTTTTGTTCGTCGACGGCGTCAGCTCAATCGGCAGCCTGGATTTTCGTCAAGATGAATGGGGTGTGGATGCCAGCATTGCCGGCTCACAAAAAGGCTTTATGTTGCCTGCTGGCTTGGCGATTTTGGGTTTCAGCCAAAAAGCCTTGGCCGCTGTCGATAACAGCAACTTCCCGCGTTCTTTCTTCTCATTGAAAGACATGGCAGCCTCCAATAAAGACGGCTACACCCCATATACCCCTTCCACCCCAATGCTGTACGGCTTGCGCAAAGCCTTGGAATTGTTGTTGGAAGAAGGCATGGAGAATGTTTACGCCCGCCACCATCGCCTGGGCGAAGGCGTGCGCCGCGCGGTTGCAGCCTGGGGCTTGCAAACTTGCGCGCAAGCAGGCTGGGATTCCGATACCGTCACCGCCATCGTGGTGCCGGCCGACAAAGATGCCCGCCAAGTCATCAGCACCGCGTACAACAAATACAACATCTCGCTGGGCGCTGGCTTGAGCGAAGTTGCCGGCAAAGTGTTCCGCATCGGCCACGTTGGCGATATGAACGATGTTTCCTTGTTGGGTGCGATTGCCGGTGTGGAAATGGCTATGCTGGATCATGGCTTTGACATCAAAGCCGGTAGCGGCGTAGCTGCAGCCATCGAGTATTACCGCTCTACGGCGAAATAACACCCCCTAGATTTGACGGGTGGCCTGCTAACAGGCAACCCGTCATTCGATCAGCAAGTTCCCCCTAAGCCCTAGTCCTTATCACATCCCAAAACAGGCTGATATACCGCTTTCCTGTACTTTAGAACACGAGACAAGCAGCCTTGTTTTGTGCACTAAGCACCAAAAGCAACCATCTTTTGCACCATTCCACATCAAAAACACCTGATTTTTTACACCAAAAATAACGACAAATATCAGTAAATAGTTAAAATAAAAGCTTTTTTAAAAAAAGGCATTGCTATTGCTTAATATTTTTATGAGTTATCTTCTGACTCCAAAGCCAAAGGAGAAAATCATGAGACACCGCCTATTACTGTTAGCAGCACTGATCGCTCCTGCTCATGCGGAACTTCATGAACACGAGCCACCTGAAATCCACCGCCAAACATTGCTAAACAATGCCACTCAGATTAGCTTGGCAGCAAGTCCCGACCTGTTAGCACCAGGCCTGTGCTGGCTACCCAGCAGTTTAACCGGCAACCATAGCGCCAACGAGATCAACACTTGCGTTATGGAAGCCATTTACGCATCAGGATTAAATCGAGAAAACACCAGCGAAGCTCGCGAGATTGGAGCAGTGAACTGGTCCGTGATGAACTATCCCGCCATCAGTAGCGGCGCTTGGTCATTTATCCCCGACATTGGTTACCAGTTCCTACTGGAAAAAACCGCGGACTTTCAACCCGGCCAGCAATCCGTTACAGCGGATAGCGAAAAGTCCTTATCAGCAATGCCCCTCGCCACGTTAACCTGGTTTGTATTGGGTTGCATGCTGGGTTCCTTAGCGATGCTGCGTAGAAATCAAGAAAAGCTGGCAATCGTCACCGATTAAATTTTTACCGGACGTTTGCACTGTGAATTTCAATTCTTTATAGTCGCCCCGCCGGTGCTTTATTCAGCACCGGCATTTTCAGGGGCTAGTCCACTATCTCCCGATCATTAGACGACAAAGCGTTGGGAGATGTACGCATGGCAAAATCCTTATATCAACTGTTAAACATACCCGAGTCCGCCAACGACCAGCAAATCCATCGCGCTTTCAAGGATATTGAACGGCATTGCTCACAGCGCGAATACGATTCCGCGATTGAGACGCTGAACCGAGCGAGAGAAGCATTTGTGATCCTGTCCGATAGTAATCGGCGCATCGCCTATGATCGAAAATTAGCAGCCAGCCGCTTACCACCGCAGGACCTATCGCCACCCGCCGCTATTAACAGCCACCCCGCATCACAATGGTTGCAACGAGTAGCGATTGCCGCCTTGTTGCTATTTCCAATTGGCTCTTGGCTTTATCACAATCATCAGCAAATCAAACAACAAGCCGAACTAGAGCGCATCCAAAATGACAAGTCTATTGCTGCCGCCGAGTTGTTAAACAGCCAGCAAGAGCGGGCGTTACGCGAAAATCAACAGATTAGCGCTCAATACCAAAATGAACAGGCAGCCAAGCGCGCGGAAATGGAATTAAGGCTCAGGCAACAGCAGTTGGATGATGCCAGAATGCTGACCGAGCAACAGCTGCAAAACCAAGCTCGCGGCCTGGATTTAATGGAAAAACGTCTGAACACAGACGCGCGCGCACAAGAACAAAACATCGCCGAACGCCAAGCCGAACTGCAATACCAAAAACCAGCCATGGCGATGGCCTTACAAGAGCAAAAAGACCAACATCTGGCCCTGCAGCGGCAAAGATCCCTGAAGCAACACGATGAAAACATAGCCAGCATCAATAGTCTGCGGGCGGCACGTTTAAAAGCCTACGACCGTGATCACGGCAATGGCGGCATAAGCACCTCAAACCCGGCCGTCGATCCTTAATCGCTCGCAACCGATTCCAAACTGAAAGTACCTGAAGTTTTACGATAGGAAATCCAATGAACAAACCCAAAGTCCTGCTGAGCCGCCGGTGGCCGGCAAGTGTTGAAGCCAAATTACAAGCGCTTTACGACGTCACATTGAATATCGACGACCATCCCTTGAGCGCTGACGAATTTAGGTTAGCTTTACAAAATTACGATGCGGTGTGCCCCAGCGTTTGCGATTCCCTACCGGCCGAGGTGCTGAATGCCGCGAACAAGCGCTGCAAAATTCTGGGAAACTTTGGCGTGGGTTATAACCATATCGATATTGCCGCCGCCAGACAGCAAGGCCTAATCGTCACCAATACGCCCGGCGTGTTGACGCAAAGCACCGCCGATATTGCGATGACTTTGTTACTGATGTCGGCGCGGCGCGGCGCCGAGGGCGATAGGCTGGTGCGCGCCGGTGCGTGGACCGGCTGGTGCCCGACCCATATGATGAGCAGCGACGTGACCGGCGCCACGCTCGGATTAGTCGGATTCGGCCGCATCGCCCAAGCCATGGCGCGCAAAGCGCATCACGGCTTTGGCATGAAAATCTTGTATCTCAAGCCCAGTCCGGCCGACCCCGCCGTCGTTGACGAACTAAAGGCGGAGCGTTGCGACAGCCTGGAAGAACTATTACCGCAATGCGATTACGTGTCGCTACATTGTCCGGGCGGCAACGAAACCCGGCATTTAATCAATGAAAAAACCTTGAATTTAATGAAACCCACCGCACATTTAGTTAATACCGCGCGCGGCGATGTGGTGGACAGCAAGGCCTTGATCAAAGCCTTGCAAGAAAAACGCATTGCCGGCGCCGGCCTGGATGTTTACGAAGGCGAGCCCAACATAGATCCGGGCTTTTTGACGCTGGAAAACGCCGCGCTCCTCCCCCACTTGGGCAGCGCCACGATTGCAACGCGCACCGCGATGGGGGAGAAGGTGGTGGCGAATCTTAAGGCTTATTTCTCAGGAAAAGATATACCGGATCGTGTTGCTTAAAATCAGAGTACTTAGTCTTGTGAGGTAAAGGTATATCCCCGGCAAAGCCCCGGGGGGTATGTTGTGAACTGCTTAAAGCGGTGCTCACAGGTATGTTTCAAACCTCGTAAGCATATGAAACCATCAAATCACACTCAATTTTAGGCTGGTGCCATCATTGTCAAAATGCCATTGCCGACCTGTTGGTAGTTGAGGCAAAATCAGGTTGGCTTGGTTAAAATCATCCGTGCCAATGCCGTTAGCGGTGATTATGGTGAAACTGTTGCCTATATTAGGCATAAAGCCATTTTTCAGGCTGATGGCGATTTTGGCGCCACCAACAATGTAAGCCTCGCCGTTAACGTGCAGCTTGCTGTTATTGTTCAAGCCACCAATTACAAAGTTCAGTGTACCGTCACCGAATACTGAATAACCCATTTCAGGGGTTAGCGTCAATTCACCGAAAGGTGATGTGGAATTGCCGGGCGATATACTAAAACTGGCGTTCCATAATTGTTCAGGAAACTTTAATATCGTACCTGTTCCGGTCAGAATTCCTCCCTGGAAGTCAAGTAAACGTGATCCGAAAGTGCCGTTTACCTTAGTTTCGCCTTCAAATTGCTTGTAGCTGCCAGATTTGGTGGATATGAAATTGCATGTACTGCCCTGAGCAATCTCAAAATATCCTCGGTTTTCTATTTCAGGCGCCTCAGAACCCTGCGATTGGCATAGATTTACTCCATTATTGCGGTCTATTATGAATTTGCCGGTAACCTTATTATCAATTTTGCCCCAGAATATATATGTCCAAGGCATATAGTCCTTTGCTGGGCGAAATTGTCCACCAATTGTTTGAGGATCTAAGGCGATATTTTCACCTACAGCGTTAGTTATAGCAATGGTGCCGGAGTTTTCGATCAGCGCTTGGGTTCCTTGTTTGTAACAATCAAAATATCCGCCGATAGCAATATATCCCTTGGCATAGTTGACCAATTTTTTCCCTGAACAAGTGATTTTTGACGGCAAAAAAATACTTCCATAGTTTTCTAGTAATACAGGCAAATAATCATCAGTTTCACCAAGTACTAGTCCACGATTTATTATATTATCAAAGCCCGGGCTTGATAAACCCGTTATGGTTTGATTGACTTCAATAGTATACGGTGATGCAAAAGCTTGACTACCGGACAATATTAAATTCGCAACTATTAGCGTTGATTTTATATTGTCATTTAAATGTTTTGATTTTTTCATTAAATTTTCCTTATTTACTGATTACGCTCAGCTCTTGATGGGGGATGCATAGCTATAACTAAATATTCATCCCCTTCCAGTGGCGATTTAAAGGCTTGTGAAACTTAGGTATTGTTGGGCTTCGCAACGAAACTTTTTTCTTTGCTACAAACTTGATAAATGGATATAACGCAGATACAACTGGTCAGCAGAAGTTTGCCACTAAGTTGCCGCAATATTCAGGCCCATTCCGTTATAAGTTATTGGCTGTGCAAATTTGCTTCCTTCAAGCACACTTAGAGAGATTTGCCATCCAAATGCAAGACAAAATCATCAACTTTAGGTGTGGGTAATACCCCAAAATGCGGCAAATGCCTTAGAGATAGAAATGGTTATTAGCGGGTTAGATACTCAATTCCAAGTCAACAAAATTCCATCGTTTTTTACTCAGCGATGATCGGTGCCGGAGTGACTTAAAAACCGTGTGTTATTGAATGGCTGATCGTGTTTTAACATGCCGTGAAATCGCATGCAGTGATTTACGCATCATAGCGCAGGCGACTTGTAACGGTTTCCTGCAATTGTCGACCAAGTGCTGGAAATAAGCTTTGATATGGGGATCATCTTATTTGGCACTCAGAGTCGGCATATACAATGCCGAACCAATATGCCTGTTACCCACTTTGGATGGCGGCATTTTCTTATGCATACTTTTGCCCGGTTCAAAGGCCTTGGGATCTAGCTCGGCAAACTGACCCACTCGCGCTAGGACAGGTTCGACGGTAGTAACAACAGCTCGCCCATCAAAGCAATGGCGCGAGTTATAACTAAATCTGGTGTACAGCCGGACTTGAAGAAAGGTGGCGCCCTCTGCTGAAATGAGATTGTCGAGATCGAATACCAGCAAAATGAGAGACGCCATGAGTAAAGATAATGCAAAAGAGTGGGATAGCGCTAGTGCGCTCAACGACCCTTTGACAGATTTGTTGAAGATGGGCGCTAAGGCCTTGATCCAACAGGCCGTTGAGGCGGAGTTACAAGCGTTTCTGGGCGAATATGCCAAGGTGACCGATTTACGGGGCCGACAAACGGTGGTGCGTAATGGCTATTTGCCGGAGCGGGAAATCGTGACGGGTGTGGGTAACGTGACGGTCAAAATCCCCAAGGTTCGAGATCGTTCTGGCGGCGGGGTCAAGTTCAACTCGTCGCTAGTGCCGCCGTATGTTCGCAAGGCCAAGCGGGTGGAAGCGGCATTGCCCTGGCTGTATTTGCGCGGTATATCGACGGGTGACATGCAGGACGCCTTGTCGGTCCTGCTGGGCACAGAGGCGAAAGGCTTGTCGCCAGCGGTGGTCAGTCGTTTGAAAGCGCAATGGGCCGAGGATTATCAAGCCTAGCATCGGCGGGATTTGTCGAATCAGCGCTATGTGTATGTGTGGGCCGACGGTATTTATTCGACCCTGCGCGGCGAAGATGACCGCTTGTGTCTGTTGGTGATCATTGGTGTCAATGAGCACGGTGAAAAGCGGCTTTTGGCGCTCTCGGATGGCTATCGAGAATCCAAGGCATCCTGGCTGAGCGTGTTGCAAGATTTGCAGACTCGCGGTTTACAGGACGCGCCGAAACTGGCCACCGGCGATGGGGCTCTGGGTTTCTGGGCGGCGGTGAATGAAACCTGGCCGCAGACACGGACGCAACGCTGCTGGGTGCATAAAACGGCGAATGTGCTGGCTGCATTACCGGATTCGATTCAGGCTAAAGCCAAGGCTGGCTTGAAAAATATCTGGCTGGCAGAAACCAAAGACCATGCCAGCAAAGCCTTTGACAGCTTCCGGCGTGACTTTGAGGCCAAATACCCCAAAGCGGTCAATATTCTGGAAAAAGACCGTGAATCGTTACTGGCGTTTTACGATTTTCCCGCTGAACACTGGGTACACATCCGCACCACCAATCCGATCGAATCGAGCTTTGCGACCATTCGCCATCGGACAACGCGGACCAAGAACTGCGTGTCACGGAATTCGCTGCTAGGCCTAGTGTTCCAGTTGGCACTGACCGCCGAAAAAAGTTGGCGCAAGATACGCGGATTTAAACAACTACCGGATGTGATCAACGGCATTCGGTTTCAGGATGGCATTGCCGTCATTACTGAGTCGGATAAAGCGGCAGAAAATCAGCAGATCGCCGCCTGATTCAATTTGCCTATACACCAGATTTGACTATTTCTCCAATGGCGCTGGTTTGGGTAATGCCTGTGATGCTGGTAAAAAATTCAAAATACACGATAGCTCCGAGTGAGTCAGCCTTACTCCCAATCATCGCTTCCGCAGCCAACGCATTAATGCGTTTTTCCAATGGACTGTCGCCAGCTTGGCATCGCACAGCAACGCCTTCGGGGTTTCCTGCGTCGCAATCAGGGCGTGCAGATGGTTTTGGCGGCGGCCTTCTGACCGGGCAGAGCATCAATACGACGAGCAAACCCGCGTAAAGCCAGGGTTTGATCGATGGTCGTGTCCAAGCGACAAAACCCATGCGCTCGACATATTCCACCAGGGTATTGGCATCGACAGCGTCGGTTTACTGTTTTTCATTAATACCTTGGCAAAGTGTTGCGAGGCCTCGGGATTGCCCCCATCACGGGAATACCGGCGTTATGCGACGCAATCAGTGGTAAATGCCTCACGCGGCGACGTGGTCGATAGCAAACCCTTGATGGCTAAGCGCATCGCCGGCGCCGGCCTGGACGTTTACGAAGGCGTAACCTAACATAGTCGCCCCTGAAAAGCCACAAATTCACGGCTAAAGCATTGAAACACAATAAATAATTGAAGAAAAAGACGGGCAATAATTGCAAGAAATTAGTAAAATAGATATTAATTTCTTGCAAATTTTTATCGAAAATGAAGCCAAAATCCCAAGAAAGTAGCGGCCAAATCGATCTATTCAACACACCACTGGCCGACCTGTTGAATCCGAAGCATGAGCTTTACCAACTGGCAAATTTGATCGATTGGAAAGTACTGGATGATGCGTTCGGTGAATTTTTTACCGAGAACCAAGGCGCTCCGGCGTTGCCAACGCGTCTTATTGCCGGGCTTCATTACCTCAAACATGCGTTTGCACGCTCGGACGAAGCGGTCGTGGCACAGTGGCTTGAAAATCCCTATTGGCAATATTTTTGTGGCGAAGAGTATTTCCAACACCAGATACCTTGCCACCCCACGTCACTGACCTATTGGCGAAAACGGATCGGAGAAGAAGGTTGCGAGTGGATGTTATCGGTGACGATCCAGGCTGGCGTAGCCAGCAAGACCGTGAAGAAACAGGATTTTGAATCGGTGACGGTTGATAGCACGGTGCAAGAGAAAGCCATCACGTATCCGACCGATGGAAAATTGTATGAACGCTGTCGCCAGCACATGGTACGTCTGGCTGAGCAGCATGAGATTACACTACGGCAGAACTACAACCGCAAAGCCCCCTATTTGCTGATGATGGCGAACCGGTACAGTCATGCCAAGCAAATGAAGCGCAAACGCAAAATGCTCAAACAGCTCAAAACTTTGGTGGGTCGGGTTTACCGAGATATCGAGCGCCAATTGACGGATCAATCCGATGCAGTCAAATTGGCTTTTAAAGAGACGCTAGAGAAAACCCAACGGATTTTGAACCAACAACCCCAGGATAAAAACAAGCTGTACAGTTTCCACGCCACGGAAGTCGAATGCATTTCCAAAGGCAAAGTCCACAAGAAGTATGAATTCGGCGTCAAAGTGGGCATCACCGTCACCAACAAAAGTAATTTTGTGCTCGGCGCCCGCAGCTTTTCCGGTAATCCCTACGATGGACACACCCTGGAATCGTGTCTGGAACAGGCGGAGATTCTAAGCGGTACACGCGCAAAAGAAGCTTTTGTGGATTTAGGATACCGTGGTGTCGAGGTCCCGAACGTGACCATTTACAAAGCCCGGCAAAAGAGAGGAATAAACACCCGGCGACTCAAACGCGCCCTCAAACGCCGCAATGCCATCGAACCCGTCATCGGGCACCTCAAAAACGACGGATTGCTGGGCCGCAATTACCTGAAAGGCGAACTGGGCGATGCCATGCATGCCATCTTATGCGGTGCTGGCCACAATATCCGTATGATCCTCAGGCAGTTGAGGATTTTTTTGCCTCATTTTTGGAGACCGCCATGTCGGATTTTGGCGCGGCCATTGAGCGCGCCGTTTTTATTGTCGGCCTGAATGCTGGTGTTCGGAAAATATCGGCTTTTTCAGGGACGACTACCTATGTCTGGACGTTACAGGGCTGGACAAGGCCGCACTCCTCCCCCGTCTGGGCAGCGCCACGATTGCGATGTGTACTGTGCGATGGGGAAAAAGTATTGGCGAATTTGCAGGCTTATTTTTCAGGTGAGGAACTTCCGGATAGAGTGATCTATCCGGCACTACAAACCATGAATCGGCTTATCCTAGCGACTTAAGCAATGTTGGGCTGTTTACGTTTTTTAAAACCCAAAACACCCAGTAAGCCCGCTAAAAACGACCAAACCGCGGCCGGCAATGGCACAGGTGAAGCTAGCATAGTGCTCGTAATTTTAACGTCAGCCGAAAGCGTTTCCGATGCACCGGGATTTAGTGAAAAACTAAATACTCCAGAACTGCCATTGACCGTAAACTGCTCGGAAAAAGGCACTGAAAGCGTAGCGTTAAGATTATCGAAACCGCTGAAAGTGTAGTCGGAGTTGTAATAGTCAAGATAGACATCGCTGTCGGCAGCCTCACCGGCAACTGCGGCATGAAGCATATAGTTCAGCGTTAAATCCACATTGATTACAGCCGTGCTGGAATTAAAAAAAGTCAAACTGAATACGCCGTAATGCTGCGACTTAAACTCACCGGCATTGTCTTGACCGCTCACAGAAAAGCTTAAGGGTGTGTCCAGAGTTAAAGGAAACAAACCGGCACCGTGACTTGGCGTAACCGTACCATTGTCGGCAATCAAGAAAGAGTCCGGACTACCCAACATTTCAAAAGATCCGTCGATATCGAGTCCGTCCGCACTCGAGGAAAGACTGTACGTCAGAGTAGCATAATTACTAAATACGCTTACCGCATGAGCCTGCTGCCCGTAAAACACCGACAATATTGCGACTACCGTCGGGTAAAAAAATCTAGCGCTTCCGTTATTTGCAAATCCCATGTTGAAAATCCTAAAATCTAAAGTTCAAATTGAATGTGGGCTAGCGCAAAATCCGATCGCCCCAGCCCGCATTTTTAACACCTTGTTTACAACTAAGGCGCCAAATAAGTATCGAAAGGCCGAATCGGGTCTTGTAAACCATTCGCCCCCACTGCCGGTATGGTCATGGTTTCTTCTATCGCTAGGTTGCTGTTCAACGGATTACCTGGAGTCACGGCGACATTATCCCCGACATGTCCGTGCGGTACGACAATTTCAGGATGATCGAACGGCGCCTTGTCGTAGCGAACTCGTTCATCGGTGAGCGTTTTCAGAAACTCAATTAAATCGGCTCGTATCGATGCAGGCTGGCCGGACAGAGCGATCTGATTGACAACAATATGCTTGTTATCATTGTTGAAGTTACCCTTTCTGGAATAAAACTCAAGGACTTGCTCCAAAGTAGACATGCTGCCGTTGTGCATATAGGGCCCAGTCAATTCAATGTTACGTAAAGTTGGGACTTTAAACGCAGCCTTGGTGGCAATACTCATTTTCTCTGTCGTCAAGTTCGCTAAAGCCGCAGCGGCTGTGGGAATGTAGGCCGAGCTGGCAACGGTACAGTTTTGGTTTCGCAGCAGCCCCTCTTTGCTACCATCTGCGATAATTCCGTCAGCTACGCCGAACCAACGGAAAAACGGTATCGCGTTATCAGCCAACGCTTTAATAAAGTCGCAGGCTTGCACAGTCGTCACACTCGAGTCCAGCACACCAGCTGGATTATCGAGCAAGTATTGGACATATTGCTTGGTAAATGACAAAGGATTACCAAAATCGTCCACGCCATCCACCCCCAAATCAGAGTCCGGGTCCGCTACGCCTGTGTTGGCAAAACCCAAGTCCATCAATTTGTAATAGCTGGTAGCGCCATTTCGAGTAGTGTCCCGAGTCACAACATTCGCGGCTGGTGTGATACCGCCGATTCTGCCGCCGTCACCGTCACCGATAGCATTCGGACCGTAAGGAATAGGTTGACTAAGCGGTCCGTAATTCATGCCGGGCGTAGGCGTCACCAAACTCGCATTGGTAGCTACCGCGGCAATGCTTAAGGTCGGCCCACCATGGCACAGTTGACAATGGTTGCCGGTAAAAGCCTCAAACCCGCGTGTCAGGGTATCAATTTTTTCCTGGTCGTACCCTAAGTTAGTCCAAATAGGCTCCAAACTATCTGGGTCGCGCGCGGTCAAATCGATTGGGGCCTGGTCCGATATTAACGTGCCTTGGTATAACTGTAATGCGATACCGAAAAACATCGAAAAATTGGCTTCCATTTGGTCGTAAGGGGCTCTTCCCGGACGCCCCCCGAAAGGACCGATACCGCTGTAAGACCAGTATTTCTGATTAAAAGCTTGCTTGATAAGTGCTTTATAAGTGGTATTGAGGCCCGGCTGCAAATTTCCAGCGCTGCTCAAACTATATGGACCAAGCACACTATCTTCGTTGTGAACCTTTTGGTTCTGTAGAGGCTGCCTTAACAATAACTTTCTTCCGATATCCGGCCAAACTCGCTGCCGGCATCCCATTTCCGAATCACTCAAAGGCGGAGCAACCGCAAGTGAGGCCAACGAAGAATTGAGCAAATGTAAGCGTGATTTTTGAACATTCCGCGCATTGACTTTCTCCCAGACACCTGCCGTCGGGTCACGGTCGCCCCATGGACTACTGCCGTTAAACACGTTATTGGCTCTGCCGTCCCAAAAATTGCGATGATTAAAAACCGCGTTGATCACGGTTGGCGCGTTACGCGGCTCAACCCTCCGCGTCCCAATACCATTCACGTGAAACACCGGATCAGCGCCTCTGGCGCATTGATCGTTATTGCCACTAAACTGTGATGCACTAATGAAGGTTCCGCTAAAAGTACCTGCCGAAGACACTACATCGTCGGAATTAAAGGTGACCTGACTCGCTGAATTTAGCGGATCGCTATATCGACGTAGCGGAAAGTCGGCAACGCTGAGTTCGTGATTGGGACCACCCAAGCCGGTCGGCAACGCTTCGAAGGTTTGCCCGCTGGCTTGAGTACTTTTTTGACCAGGATTGATTTGATTTTTGACACGGCTATCCGCGCCGGCATGGAAATGACAAGAACCGCAAGCCATGCCATCACTGCCGACATTGACATCCCAAAATAACGCTTTACCTAAAGCGATCGCTTTATTCTTGTCCACAACAATGGGATTTGGACCATCGGTAAGTCCCGGCACGGGCGGAACCGGCACACGTTGCAGCGGCATAGGCATAGGCCCATGGGCAACTGCTGCCTGCGACACGACCAAACAACACATAATAACAATATCGGTTAATCTCATTTTTTGCCTCTAAATTAATCCTATCCGTCGCTTGATCAAGTATGCCGCAACATTGCCACCAACAGCCAACTCGCCAAGTCGCCAAGTCTCGTTGCAAGAGCGGCGAATTCACTCTTGCAACAGTAGCGTTTACCGTGAAAACTTACTCGAATTGCGCTTACCAAAGCCCAGCAAACCGACCAAAGCACTACCAAATAGCCAAACAGCACCAGGCAACGGGACTGGAGCGGCAGTGCTAAGATTCAATCGATACCCAGCGTGCGGGTTAAAGTTACCTTCTCCCGAGTTACCGCCTAGATATATTGAATAAACCTGTCCGGCAACTGCGGTAAACACCAATGCGTTCGTAGCGTCTACGGTCGCGTCATGCGTCAAATAGGTTAGGCCGGTGGTGCCCATGGGGTTGTCCGCGGTAAAACTGGTCTCGTTCCAACCCGCATGGTGACTATAGTTGGGGGTTGTAGCCTTGGATGTATCCGTATCCATGCCGGTAAAAACCGTAACACCAAAATTGCTCCACGACTTATCGGGCTCGGAAACATTAAACAGTGGCGTTAACCTGATGGATACTTCGGTGGTAACGTCGGATTTGAACAAGCCTATATCGGTATTGTGCGCCCAGCCGGTAGAGCCATCGAACCAAGCACCTTTAGCTGTATCGATATTAGCCAAGTACGTTGTACCCGCCACTGGACCCCATGCAGTCCCGTAGCGCGTCGCGGCATCGGCTTGCGAAATCTCCAAGGAATCTCCCGCAGCCGTGACATGCGCCGCCCAGTTCGCAATCGACAAGCCTTCGTAGCCAAACGGCCTTACCGCACCAACTGTTCCCAACCAAGGCAAAGGGGTTCCGGTATTAGTACCATTGTTATTGCGAGTCCAGCCGTCGGTAGATAAGGCCGCCGCATCGGTAGGATTACCGTTGGTAATGGGCTTATTGGTGTTATACATCGTGGTGGAGGCTGAAGCATTTGATACGCCAGCGAGGGTTATTGCGCCGCCAGCGATAGCTAAAGAAATAGCTTTGGCAAGTGTGTTTCTTATCATCAGATTTATCCTAAAAAATATGTCCAAAAAAAGTTACTACTGAACTAGACTGCTAATGACAAAAAGGTCATTGTTGATCCCTTACGCTAAGCATCAACCGAGAATTAGCAAAAACGATGCCATAGCGAAAAGCCTTATAAAGCCTCGCCTTAACCAACAATAATCAGACCCCAGGAAGAAAAAACAGGTTAAATCACTTAATTAAATACGGGAATTGGCGCCAAAGAGCGCCGATGCGAATGCAAGACCAACACCGAAAGTATGGTCAGTCACTTGTGAACAAAATAATGCCGTTTTTGGTTAGATCAATAGCGGACCAAAAAACGTCCTTTGCAAATTAGACTTCATATTTTTCACAGTCAACGCGACAATTATAAGACTTTGGTCTAATTTACTTTTTACCAACAAGCGCATTGTTGGTCGTAAATTTTCCATAAATTAATCTATGTTATATACAGCATAGATTTACTGGCATTTACCCTATTTTTACCCCCTCAGGTAACGGCGAGCAAGCCATTTTCAGGGGCTACTTTATAGCCACCACTGCCATTCCGCTACAAACAAAGAAGGGCAAGACGAACTCGCCTTGCCCTCCAGTTCAAGCAGGATTTCAAATAACCAGTTTAAATCATCGCTTTTCTGCGGCCTTGCGCAATCATGCCCAACAAAGCGGAACCGAACAACCACACCGCGCCAGGAACCGGCACGCTTGAAACAGGCGCATCCAGCGTAATATCGTCAATACGGATGTCCCAATCCGGATAACTGCCCAACGCATAATTAACGGTTGGACTGTGATTAAAGCCCTGGAAAGTCAGCCAGAACGCGCCTATATCACCCCAATCGGAATCGGCAGCCAACAGGTCACTTAAAGTGACGTTCTGATCGAAAGTACCATCGTTAGCTACGACATAGCTAGCGATAGGTGCAGTATTACCGCCTTCTGGGTCGCTGCTTGAACCGGCACCACCACTAGTAGCACCAGCAGCTGTCAGCAAGCCGTTATTAATAGCATTGCTATAACCGTACAGCACGAAATTGCCACCCGCCTCGCCATTGGTTACGTTCAGGTAAATATTTTGCAAGCTGAAGTTGGAAAGATCAGCCATACGCACATAGAGACCGGTGGAATCCGGATGGTACTGCGCTTCGCGATCACCTGAAGTACCTTGACGATGATAATGAGCGCCGGAATCAGTAGGATCGCCCACAGTACCCACTACGATACCGTTTTGAGCGAAGCAATTGGAATCTGGACAGCCACCGATAAAAGCGCCAGTTGTTTCATTGGCGTTACCATAAGTAGCCGCTGTCATTCCTTGGAAATCGACAGTCGCCGCTTGAGCATTAGTCGCTAAAGCCGCCGTGCCAACCAAAAATAAACCACCCAAGGTCTTGAGTGTAAAAGCTTTGTTCATCATCGATAAAATCTCCATCAGATAAAATCATTACGCAACAGACCGATGGCCTGTCATTCAGTTTGAATGTCCGGATTTCGGGGGATTGGACATTTACATTCAAAAGCGCTGGTCAAATCTATTTTCCACTCCACCAACGGCAATCCATGGGAGGCTAAAACCTGGCTTACCGAATTCTTGAGGTGTACGACGATTTGTTCAGCACTTGCATCAGGGAATTCCGCCTAGAAAGCGGGCTTAGCTAGCAGATTTCCCGACAAAGCTACAGCAGTTATCATGCCATCCTTAGGAAATCATATGTTCTGCGGGCTCCACGGCTTTCGCTCTGGCGAAAAAATCGAATAATTGAGCCATATCACTTATTTTCTGAAAAACCGAGGCAAAGCACTTACATATTTGCTGAGTGGCAAAATACCAGGCCTTTCTAAAACGCATAATTCCAAGTAGCCGACAACACACCTTCGCGCTCCAGCTGGAAACCGTTAAATTTGTCGGCGACAGGCTGCTGCCATTCCACACTAAAGTTGTGACCTGCCATCGCACCATCCGGCACGTTCAGATTTAGACCGAAGCCAACATCCCAGAATTTACCGCCGTAGTTGGCTGGACTGTCAACCGTCGCACCCGAAGAGCTTATTCGATTAAACGCACCGCGTATTTTGCCCTGGTCGGTATAAATACCGCGCAACGTGGCCGAGAGCCAAGTGGACACGCTATAGCCACCCCAAGCCGTGGCCTGAAACATGTCACCCAAGGCGTAACCCGATGGATTTCGGTCCTGTAAACGCTTGGTACCGCTAAGTTGAGCACCCCAACTCCAATCACCAATTTGACCGGTATAAGTTAAACTCGGTTTGAAGTCCCAGGTACCGCTGCCAAGTTGCATGCCGTAATCTTGTAACTCGCTGTCCGGCTCGTCTCTACCATCCAGCGTCACGCCCACATCGCCGCTAGGCGCACTAAGGCCCACACCGGCATGCACATGATGACCGGGCGCATCGAACACCTTGACCATCGCCACCATCAGCGTGTCACCCAAACCGTGACTTTCGTGCCCAGCCCCGTGTGCAGTCTCTGCAACCGCCCCCGGCAATTGCTCCAGGCTCATGTTCATATCCATCAACTGCGGCATCAGCATCAGATTTAGCCAATCAGTAGGTGCGTACATCAAATCAAGCATATGCATGTGCATACCCATTTCGGTCGGCCTCGAGATACAACTGGTTGTACCGCAAGCATAATTCAACACAGCGCTGTCGCCGACGGCATGCGAGCCTTGATACATGCCGCCGGACTGATTGGCGTACATGTATCGATAACCTACCATGATGTCGTCCGCACTATTCATCATATGCGCGAACATCACGCCAGCCGGGGCCGATGCGCCGTGATTATGGTGATGATGGTGATCGCCGGCGCCACCGCCGAAAATTTGTCCTGGTGCCGATAGCGCGATATTGAGTCCGGCATGCGCCATCCAATAACTAAAATCGGCGTAATCACTTTCGCCACCCCCACCCAATTTCAGATTACCTTGATGGGTGTAATACTCCATACCCAATTCCAGTTTGATACCACGATTGAACTGCTTGGCTACGGTAACACCGCCGCTCAGGGCACCATAGCCGGAAAGGCGGAAATCGCTGGAATACATCCCGTCGGCGCGCGGAGCCAAAAAATACGGCGCGAAAAAATCGGCCTGCGATTGCGAGTAATAGCGCAGACTAGGCGTAACGGTGAGACCGAAAGGCAGTTTTTGCAGCCACTTCATTTCCATAGTGTGGGAATCAATGCCCCAGTCATCCCGAAAATAACGATAATCCATGTGCAAAGCGGCGTCGACCGCCGGGATATATTGATTCAGCCGGGTAGAGAAAGAAAATTGATTCCTCAGATTTGGACGAACTTCGCGGAATAAATCGATACCGACAATTTCCAGATTTGTAATGCCACTCCAGTTTACGGTTTCCGGCGAATTAAACATCTCATAATATTCTTCGGCAGTAACTTCGCCACGTACGTACACATATTTATAAGGGTTGCTAAGGTATCCGCTTTGCCGGGTGTAGTTGGCCGAAAGTTGCAATAATGCATTTTTATTAAGTACTTGGGACAGACCAAGATTGAATCCATTGGACTCACTAGACTCATCAAGCTCAGGATAAATCGCCGGATTGTGGCCGGGATCTTGTGAATGATGATCGCTGTGCCCACCACTGCTTCGCGTAACATCATTGTGGGTGTAACTATAACCAGCCGAAACAGTGGTAAGTTTGTTATTGAATTCCTGCAAGAAATTAACCGAACCGAAGTTTGAGTTGAAATCGGGTTCGTTCGATTGACCGCCGGAAACCCCCAAAGTAGCGTCATCGAAATAATATTTGGCGCCGAATACGGGTTGCGTGCGGGTTTCTTGCGGCTGAGTCTGGAACGTTTGCTTAACCCGAGTGCTGGGCGGGACAACTTGGTTCAGAAAATTGCGGTATATACTGATCAAGGCGCTCTTTTCGAATGCCGCCTTTTGTGCGGCCGCATTATCAATAATAGCTTGACGCTGAGATGCTGACGCCGTTTCAAGACTGCGCTGATATGCACTATAGGCCTGCATCCATGCAATTTGTTCCGGTGTTGCGTTGGCAAATTGCGCCGGGTCAAGATTGATGTCGTCAACCCGTAGCTCAAAATCAGCGCCTGAATTTGTCACATCTTGTATATAACCCTTGTAATGAATCCACAGCGCATTAATATTCGAGAACGAAGAATCAAGAGCCAAAATTCCGGTATGGTTGGTGGCAACTTGTTGATAAGCCACTCGATTCGCGTAATTTGCGCCATCACCCGTGCTCAAGTGTTGATTCACTGCCGAATTGAAACCGAGGATTTCCCAGACATCATTAACGCCTGAGCCATTTGCTTGCAGACTGTTAAAAAACATATTTGCAACGCGAAAAGCCTTACCATCCAATTCGCGAATATAAATGCCCGATGAGTCGGCATGGTATTGGATTTCACGATCTGCAATTGTGCCTTGTCGATGGAGATGTCCGTCGGGGTTTAGAGGATCGGTAATTGTGCCAACTACAATGCCATTTTGTTGATAACACCCCGCTCCACCCGGGCAGAACCCGCCAGTATTGGCATCAGCCTTACCGTAAACAGCCGCGTTGACCCCCTGAAAATCGATAGTAACTGCGCTGGAAATAGTCTGTCCCCAACCCGCCGGAAAACCGGGTGCTGGATTAGCAGCTTGATACTGGGTAAGCAGTTGATCGGTATTCGCCGTTATAGCAGCGGTACCCTGCTGGATTAAATTCAATTCGAGCTGTTGGCTTTGGGATCCTATGGCTGTATATGCTTCGAATGGTTCTTTAAATGACATTACACCTTGATATCCGGCCAACTTGGTCGGATCTACTCCGCCCGAGGCTGCCGAAATCACATCGGCACGATTCTGGTTTTGATCTATTTTCGTTTGGTTCGCCATCACCTCGGGCATGCTGAACGACGGCGTCGCCCCACTGTATGTATCCCGATCCACGCTGAAGGTAAACTCCAGGCGATCCGACATGGGAATCACAAAATCGCCGTGATATACCTCTACGCGCATTCGGTTATCGCTTTCCTGATAATAGCCGTACTGCGCGTTGGCCTCGGCCTGGGTCGTCGGCGTTGCCGCATGACTATCCAGCCCGGGCAATCCTAACGCTGCAGATGTCAGCGCAGCTAGAACCTTGTTTTTTTCGGGCTTAGTTACAGCCACAGCCCCCCCCCGAACCGCCATGTCCACCCTGAGAGGCTTCCTTGCTGGTAAAAATATGATCTCGAAAAGCTTCCCTGTTCGGATGCGGTGTGATCGCCATTTCCTCTTTGGCAAGATTGCCTCTTTCCCAAGGAGATACGGCGCTACAGCCAAAACATTGAGTCAATACACTCAGAGCTAGCCCTTTGCATATAAGCGAAACAATCCGATTGTTATCCAACAACATCTTATTCGCTCAATAACTGGGTAATCTGCTTGCGCAACCCTTCTTTGTCTTCGTCGCGAAATCCTAAATGAATCAACCGAATTTTGCCTTGTTTATCGACGATAAATGAAGACGGCATGGCTGTTACTTCGAAGATACGCGGACAGTCGCCTTCTGGATTAAACGCCATCGGATAATCGACTACGGCGGATTTCAAGTATTCTTGCGCAGCTTCAATGTCTTCATCGACATTGATTCCTATCACTTCAAAGCCGTCCTTGAGTTGTTCATTGCGTAAACCGTTCAAAAAAGGCATCGCTTTCCGGCACGGGCCGCACCAACTCGCCCAAAAATCGATCAATACCACTTTGCCCTTGTAAGCGGAAATATCTAGCCTAGTAGTCCTATCCGCCGAAGTTGCGGGGCAACTCGGCACCGAACTTCCTATCTCTGCGGATAACACCATACTGCAATGGGCTATGAGGCAAAACGCTGCTACAACTTTTAATTTCATGGTCTGGGTATGTCTATAATGTTGCTGTTATTGCCGTTTAGTTTTTTGAACCTGCAGTCACAACCAACGCCTCCCGGCCCAGGGAAAAGACTACGGACTACTTTTGCAAGCAATACACAATCGACATCTTTCAAGATAAGCCAAGCTCATGCTTGCTGCTACACCCAATTTATAGCAAATACTATGCCACAAATAATATTGCGAATTATAAAACTCTAAAAACCAGGCAACCGGTCCGGTTGCGGCATGTGAACATGTTACAAATACACCTATCGAAGTTCGTTAAAAACCGTAACAATCTGCCCAGTAAACCAGCAAAATCAAAGCATTGTGGTGTTCCTATCGGAACCGCCTCCGAGATGTTGTACAGTTTTAATACGGTCGAATATGCGCAATCAGCAATTCGAATAACGTTCATTTGCAGACATTGAGCTCTGCATTCAACCCAGATTGTCCATTAGAGGCTGAATCGCCATAATATCAACAAGTTACTCTAATGGCATCCATTAGAAATCGTCAGAATTCGGTGTATTTCTGGCGAATGGATTATTTGGGTTCAAGTTTAAACCTGCCTGGCATACTGGTTTATACGTTAGATAAAAAGCCTAAAAATATTAGTAATCACCCGCAATTACGCCGATACGTCGCTATATAACATAGTTTATTTATTATCCTTTCAAACCTTTGCTGGCTGAATCACCGCACGCCCTCAGCCGCTCCCTGATTCAGCCGTTTATAAGGTTGGCCGACGAAATGCCTAACGAACATGGTACGGATATTGCGGCAGCTTTTGACGTATTGCCTATCCTACGTTGCGACCTATGACCCACTGTTTGATTCCACTGAGCTCTAGCCTTAAAACACATCAAGGACAGACATGTTCTTTGATTTTCATACCTCTAAAACTTTTCAAGGATAAAAATCACTATGCAGAAATCGATATTTCGCTGCCTGACTACCAGCAGCCTTATTCTGGCGAGTTCGCAGTCCTTGGCAGCAATTACGCCGCCCACCTTACCAACCGTGATTGGATTCAGCGCCTTAGGTACTGCAACTGCCGGCAAACCCGATCTTCCGGCAAACTCTGCAACAGGCGGCTGTCCAGGCCCCTCGGCTATTTACGGCACATGCTACCAGGAGGACGGTTTTCTGGTGGGAGTGGTTTACGAGGGAGGCGGCGAACATATTCATAGCGCGACAGTTAGCGGGAACAAACGCGCTCAATATCATGCCGATTCCACCGGCATATATATCAGGGCTAAAAACAGTTCCGCCTTTAGCCTAGATAGCATGGACTTCTTTGCCCCGATTAATGCCGGCAACCCTATTTACGGCGATAATCCAACTTATACCGCCTACGATGACGGCAATGGCGGACAGTACTTGGTACCCGAGCCAGTTTCTTCTAGCCCCAACGACACAGCCTTGCTAGGCGACAACGAATATTGGGAAATTCTGGGTTTTAATAGCGCTGCGAATCCAGGCCTTGCCGGCGCGACCAGCGACGGCACCAATTACTCGACACGCGTGGCGTATCAAACTGTCGCTAATGGCTTCCAAGGCAATTTGCTGCTCAACGAAGACTTTCGAAATATTAGTGCCTTCTGGATCCATTACCACGGCTTTCCCCGCGTTCCGGACATCGGAATCAGCTTCGGCATGCAATTAGACAACGTCAATATTTCCACGGCAGTGCCGATTCCAAGCGCAGCTTGGCTATTTATCACCGGCCTCGCAGGCATATGGACTGCTGCCGGAACACTCCGTGACCGAGGTGAGGCTTAATTTGACTATCGGCATTTGTTAAATCTTTTACAACTCCCTCTTCCCCCAACCTGGAGATATTTATGAATAAAGCAAAACCGGCTTTAGCGGTAATTTGGTTAGCAATGCTTGCAGCAAGTAGCCATGCCGACGCGGCGATTACCGCCCCAACCTTCGTCGACTTCGGCGTAAAACCCGATAGAGCTTCGCCGAATCCGGTACTACCGGTTGGCGCCTATTACGGCCACGCCAACACCGCCCCCGGCGCCGATGGCACTTGCAATACCACGGCATGCATTTATCAGAATGGTCTTGTCGTCGGCACATTGTCGGAAGCAATCAATACCGGGGGGCATCTACATGCACTGAATTCCGTGACGGATTCCGAGGTGTCTTACCATGCTGATGCACCGGGTGTCTATATAAGAGCCCTAGACTCGACCGCGTTTAGTCTGCACAGCATACAATTCAAAGCACCTTACGCCGCCGAAGGAAATCCTTATGCCGGCGGAACGCCAATACCGGAAAGTTTTGATCCGGCAATTCATTTTTACGAAATCATAGGGTTTAGCAGCGCCTTGAACCCGGAGTTGACCAATGGCGACGGCACCCACTATAGCAACCGAGTAGCCTATCAGACCATTGAAAATGGCTTTTCCGGAACGCTGGCACTGAATCAAGACTTTGCGAATGTCGCGGCGGTCTGGATACATTTCCATGGCGCGCAAAGCGTTGAGGATATAATCGAAATCGGCGCGGAATTCAAAGTGCAAATTGACGATATTGCCGTAGATGCGCCAACAGCAGTACCCCTTCCCGCCGCGAGTTGGATACTCGGCAGCGGACTGTTAGGCTTGATTTCGATTGCCAGAAAAAACCGGCAGCCAACATCACGCTAAGTATGCTCACAACCACCTGATAATAGCTGGCGCGGCTAAGATATAATCAGCGTCAATAACGTATTGAAACCCCTGCGGCAGGAGGCCAAGACAAATTACAGCAAACCGCAATCCCCTAAAGCACCTCACATAATTGATTTAAGCGAGTTTTGCAACTTCGCTTAACAATAAAAACGCCCCCGCAGACAACTGTCATTCGATTTTATAGCGATAAACACCATGAACCAATTCATGCAGCTCGGCCAAGCCGCCGTCCAACAGAAAAATTTCAGCGAAGCCGTGGCATGGTTTACCAAGGCAGCCGAGGCTAGCCCTAAAGATCCGCAAATCAAGGCTTGCCTGGGACAATCGTTATGTTGGCAGGGGCAGCGGGAGGAAGGCTTGGCGCACCTTCATCAGTCGGGGCAACTGCTTTTAAAAAAGGCCCGCAAAAGCCGCGACATCGGCTTGGCCCTGGATATGGTCGACCAATTGCAGTATTGGAATGACTTTCCCGGCGCGTTGGCACTATGCAAACAAGCCGTGCAAATTAATCCGGGGCAATTACGCGCTTATCAATTGCTGGCCTTGACCTACTCTCGTCTAAATCAGAAAAAACCCGCCCTTGCAGCCGGTCGGCAGGCATTGAAATTAGCGCCGAACAGCCCGGTACTGGCGATTTTACTCGCCACTCTGGAAGCTGCCGATGGTCTGAACCAAGAAGCCAAACAACGCTTGGAAAAGGTATTGCAAAATACCTTATTGACCACCGAAGAAAGGTTCCGAGCCCATAAAGAGCTGGCCCGCATCCTTGACAAGCTTGGAGAATATGAACGGGTTTTCGCGCATTTGCATGCAGCTGCCGAACAGGCACCGCGCCTGGCAGAAGTAAAACGCCAAGACGCCGGCTTAGTGCCAAAAATGCTGGAACAGCATAAGTCGGAATTTGATAGCGAATTATTGGGACGCTGGGCCAATACCGAATTCCCCACCGACCAACCGGCACCGGTTTTTCTGTTGGGCTTTATGCGTACCGGCACTACCCTAACCCAGGAAGTGCTGGCCGCCCATCCGGAAGTTTTTGTCGCGGACGAAACCGATCTGGTAATTTCGTTGGTGAAGGAAGTGAATCGAATATCGAATGGACAAGGTAGTCTCGCCGAGCAACTACGGAAACTCGATTTAGCTGGCGTGCTGCATCTACGCGCGTTTTACTGGCAGCGAGCCCGCGCCTTGTACGGCAATAACATCGGTACCCGATTATTGCTGGATAAGACCACGATGAACACCATCGATCTGGGCTTGATCAACTGCATTTTTCCGGACGCCAAGCTGGTATTTTTGCTGCGCGATCCCCGCGACGTTTGCTTAAGTTGCTTCATGCAAACCATGTTGCCGACGCCATCAACCGTGCAATTACTAAGCTGGGAGAGCACTGCCCGGTTTTATGCGCAAGTCATGGATTGGTGGCTAACTATCAGACCTAAATTAACGATGCGTTTCATCGAGTTCCGCTACGAAGACGCGGTATTTGATTTCGAACCGGCATTCCGAAAGGTATTTGATTTTATTGGTTTGGAGTGGGATCCGGCTGTCGCCGAATTCCATAAAAAAGCAGCCGGCAAGTACATCGCCAGCCCCAGTTTTAGTCAGGTCGCGCAACCTTTATATTCATCATCAGTTGGCCGTTGGCAGCATTATCGGGCGGAATACCCACCCATCCTGCCTGAGCTGAAAGCATTTATAAACGAGTTTGGCTACGAAAATTAGCTTTAATTGAGGGCTGGGGAGGGGATTCATGTCCGGAACCCCGGCCTACTCAAAGCGATTGGTTTTCCGAGCCATTAACCGAGAACAGCCAATCCACAGCAACTGAACACAGATACGTCGCAAGCCACTCAACCCGACCGCAAGACCTAGATAGCCTGGAATTTAAGGTAAATAACCCAATTTCCGACACGCCAAATAGCCAAAACTCGCCCACCGGAAGAGCTCACCCCCAAAAACCGGATAAATAATGCCTGAATTTGCAGAACAAAAAAATATTTCCCAGCAAAAGCCTCTAAAACATACCCTTTAGCGAAAACTTACAGCACTTTTAGCCCGGCTAATTTAAATGACTGTGTCATATAACGCACACATAGGGCATATGACCCACTTATCCAAAAGCTAGAAATTTGACATATCGAAAAAATCATCTAGCGACCCGAAGATGCTTGTTCTCAGCCAATAAAATCAGAACATACTAATTTCTTGTTATTGATTTATATAGAATTTCTCTATCAACTTATTATAAAACACAATCAGGCATGGCTATTGCTTTGGCCTAGGGGATGCCGCGCTGGAACACAATTTAATTGGTTACCATGATCAGAAACATCCGGAACCGTGCTTTCTATCAAATCCCGTCGTTGTGCGCCGCATCAGCCTTATTTAGCTCAACCCAGGATTATAAGCATGAAAAAACAATTAAAAATTCCCTTGGCTTTTGCCGCCGCCATCGCCTTGGGCTATGCTCTTACCCCCAAACCGGAAACCCCCTTCACCGGCCACGGCAATGTCGATGCCTTAAGTAAAGTCTACGAACGCTGGAGAACCGCACACGAACAACAAGGAAACCTGGAGGTTTTGCGTGTCGGCTTGGGCTTTTCGCGAGCACAATCTCGGCAATTTACCGCTGCCAATGGCGAAGCGGCATTGAATCTGCTGAATGGCCAATTAAGCGTGGCGGTCAGCGGCTTATCCAATGAAGAACAATACGATGTTTGGCTGCTGGATAATCACAAATCCGGCGATAACCTAAACGATAAAGCAATCAAAATTGGCGCATTGTCGGCCCATGAAGATACACATTTACTGACAACCCAATTGGACCGCGACCGCTTCACCGGCTTTACGATGGATGCCGTCGCGATTGCCAAAACCGGAGAGACACCGCAAACCGGCGGCCTGTTATTCGGCTCGCCAAGCTTACTGCAACGCTTATATTACACCGAGCGCTATTGGCCGGCGGCAACGATAGGCGCCGTAACGACAGAAGAGAACGCCCGCCCCGCACAAGCGGCGTTCGAATTTTTATTACCCAAAACAGCACAAGCCGCGGTAACTTCGTCGGCGGTCACCTCGCCCGAACAACTGACGCAACTGATCGCCACCGGGCAACAGCTGTTTACCGAACAAACCTTTAACGGTAACGGCCGCACGTGCGCCACCTGCCACAGGCCGGACAACAACCACACCATCGATCCCAGCTATATAGCCAAGCTGCCGAAAACCGATCCGTTGTTTGTAGCCGAGACCAATCCGGTATTGGCCGATCTGGAAAAACCAGCGCTACTGAGACAGTTTGGTTTATTCGTGGCCAATGTCGATGGCTTCGATAGGCCGCCGGTACTGCGTAGCTCGTCGCATCTGTTGGGTATAGCCAACACCTTAACCTTTGAAAAAACCGTCAATCCAGGCTACGGCAACGGCGAATTCACTCAGGATACGGATTATTTCAACGCTCACGATCCCGAAGCGCAGCAATCCGGTACGCATACGCATGCTATCGGTTGGTCTGGAGACGGCGCACCCGACGGCGGGTCGCTGCGAGACTTTGCCAAGGGAGCCATTAAACAGCATTTGCCCAAAACCATGATTCGCGCTGAAAACATCGACTTTAGATTGCCTACCGAAGCCGAGCTGGATGCGTTGGAAGCTTATATGCTGTCTCTAGGCCGCAGTGAAGAAATCAATCTTGCCAATATGTATTTCAAGTCGCCGCTGGTGCAAAACGGCTTGTTATTGTTCAACACCAAAAACAATCCCAAACTTGCGGACGGTACGGTGTTATTCGGCACCACCGGCAACTGCAACGGCTGCCACTCCAACGCCGGCGGCATCAGCTCCACCACCAACGCCAACCCTACCCGCGACACCGGCGTCGAGCGTATGCGCGACCAATTGCATCATCTGGCCGATCCTAATCTGGCCTACGATGGCGGTTTCGGACAAACCCTACAAACCGATTGCGGCCCGAACTTTAACGAAACCTGTTACAGCGACGGCAGCGTAGCGCCGGCCGGCACCACGACGCGCCCAGCGGGACATCAGGGGTTGAATCGTTTCAACACGCCATCGCTGATCGAAGCCGCCGATACCGCGCCGTTCTTCCACAACAACAGCGTGACCACGTTGGAAGAAACCGTAGCGTTTTACAGCTCCGATGCGTTTAACAGTTCGCCGGGCGCATTTACGTCAAGCAAAGCCAACCGCCAAGGCAAACTGGATTCCTCGCAAGTGATTGCCGTCGCTTTATTTCTGCGCTCCATCAACGTGCTGGAAAACATCCGCAGTTCTAATCTTTTAGATCAAAAAGCCATTGCGTTGAGCGGCGATCAAAGCGTTAAAACCTTGAAATTGGCGATTGCCGATACTCAGGATGCTATCGACGTACTCAAGGAAGCTGTCATCAATCCCTATCCGGATGCGCTAGACAAACTGCAGCAAGCACTTTATTACGAAACACAAGCAACCAATAAGCTTTATCCAAACCGCTCGACACTGATGCAAAACGCTATAAACCTGAAGAATCAGGCACGGGGCATGATAGTCAGCGGCGGTTAGCCGCCACGGCCGGGACGGACATGTTCCAGTCCCGGCATTTCGGCAAGTCGTTCACCTAAGCTTTAAACAAAGCCTCTCCTGGGTTAGCCAACGCCCAGTTGAGGAACCGGATTCCAGTTTTTACGGGCGTAGCAACGCCAGGGAATTTAAAGGCTGGTTTTGCAAAACCCACTAGCCCGGCAACTGCCCTACCCGCTGAGCCGGCGTAATCTCCTTTTGAATATGAACCAGAACAACGATGAATAAGCAACTCAAACAATTTTTTAAAACCGGCCTGACCGCACTTATCCCGTTATGCGCGGCCGGCAACGCTCACGCCGCAATAGTTACGTTCAGTCTCGATTACAGCGGCTTAGCATTCGGAAACGCCGCCACTGCGCAAGGCCTTATCAGCCTGGATGAGCAACTCATTCCCAATCCAGGCTCGGCTTTTCTCGATTTCAGCAACAATGACGCAATCAAGGCTTTCACATTAACCGTGTCCAACGCCACGGGAGGCTTAGGAAACGGCACATTTCAGATGACGGATTTCGATTTTGCCACCTGGGATAGCGCTGGCGAAACACTAGACTTTAGCCAACAATTGATAGGCCAATGGACGCAAGGCGGCGGTTGGGGGAAAAGCGCTAGATGGGACGGCGGCGCGGGTGAGTTTAACCTTTACGCCAAAGCCGGCTCCTACGCACCGACTAGTTCCGGTTACTTTACCTTGGCGACAAACAACGATTTTCTGAATGGCGAT
Organism: Methylomonas fluvii; assembly: GCF_014850975.1. GTDB lineage: Bacteria > Pseudomonadota > Gammaproteobacteria > Methylococcales > Methylomonadaceae > Methylomonas > Methylomonas fluvii. Next base: position 1,075,052 of record NZ_JACXST010000003.1, read on the forward strand.
TTGTTGAAATTAGTGTCGTTCAAACCCGTGTCAGGCTCTGTTCAGCCAGTTCCGCTACCCGCACCCATTTGGTTATTCGGTAGCGCTGTCGGCGTGTTCTTGAGCAGAAAAGCAGTGAAGAAAGACTATTAATTGTTCATCGCTCCCGGGAAAGCGGGAGCCCAACGACACAATGATCCACTACGCGGTTTAAAAGCTCCCGCCATCGTGAGAATTTAGAGGTATAGACTCGAAGATTTTCAACAGACATAAAAAAACCGGATGGAGAACGACTCCATCCGGTTTAAAAAGCTCAAAAAATTTTAAGCTTGAACGGCCGCTTTACGACGACCGGTATACAGGAAGCCCATCAAAGCACTTGTCATAAACCATACCGATGCAGGGAGAGGTACACTAGTGACAGGGTTTTGATTCGCAGCGGCTTTCAGATCGAATCCAAACAGAAAGCTCAAGTTGCTGGTGACTACGCCTGGTTTTACAAAGGTCAACAAGAACGTATTAGGGGCACCCAATTCATAGTTACCAGCTTCGCTAACCCAACCGCTCGCTGTCAACAGACCCAATTTGAAAGGGCTAGCAGAGGCAAAGCTGCCTACACCGTTAAAAGTGTAAACAGGTGCATCAATAGCCAGATCAGCGGTAGCAGAAAAGATACCGAAGGTGTCACTTGAAGTAAATGGGAATGCACTAGAGCCGAAGGAGATAAAATTGCTATCGCCGTCAGTAGATTCCCAAATGATGCCTGCCGAACTTACAGTCGAAACCGCAAATAGGCAAACAGCAAGCCAAAGTTTTAAAGATAAAAGCGTTTTCATGGATATTCCCCATTTAAATTAACGTTAACAATTGGTCATCCTTTTGACCACCTTACTCCTTAGTCGAAATTGTTCCTCAATCCCAACTAAGAAGGGGGGCGGATATATACAAACACCCACCCGCACAGGGTAAAGCAAATATAATGCCACAATTAAAAACGTTTTTTTTCAATAAGTTGCATCCACCACAATTGCAAAGTGTAAATATTACCGACACGTTACGAGTGATTTTTGCCTTTTGCTTAAAAAAGTCACCAAATCGGTGCGTTACGCGTTTTGAACTGAGACAAGGTAATTTTTCGGACATAAAAAAGCCGGATGAAACTAAATTTGCCTCATCCGGCTCAACGACCGTCATAGCATCGAACAAATGCGGCCAGCGTCGGGCACTTATTTCAACGCACTGCCACAATCTAAATCGGCCAGACGCGAATACCCAACATTTTTGAAAATAGCGCCCTTGGCCCCGACGAACCGAATAAACAATTCATCCCGGAGTTTATTGCGCTGCCGTATTTCCGCTTTTACCCCTTGCTCGGCTAACTGGTTTTTAAATAGCATGGCGCGCTGCCGCTCATTGAACACACCGAGCGATATTGCCCCTTTGATATCACCATCGGTTACCGGCCAGACATCGTTAAATCCTTTGGCCTTTAGCATCATTTTATTGATACGGGTTTGTTCGGCATCTTTTCCAGCCGGGTAATAAACCTGAAAATCCGAAGAGACAATAGTTGACTTGTTTACAGCTTTGAACTCAGTTAAATGCTCAGTATTGGCCCATCGCCGCAACGCCTCCTGATCGCTGAACGGTCCAGCCTCGTAGCAATGACGGATCTCGAGCTTTTGTATATTGGAAACACTTGGCTTAGGCGCATGAGGGCTTGTTTTGAAGATTAAAACAACTTGGGGCGGATTCAAGCGCTGCAGAATATCCGTCACTTGCTTGGCTTGCAATTCAGCAGCGGCATTGTCCAGATAAGTAGAAATTTTTGCTCCACGCCGCGCCAGTTCTCTCTCGCCAACCGTTAGCAAAGCCGGAATATTGCTGACTGGCTCGACCGATGGCGTCAATGCACCAAAATGTAGCTTCCAGAAAAAAAACAACACATTCAGCAGACATAACAAAAAAAACAGCGCTTTCATGAGGCGTTTTCATTTCGGCAATAGTTGAGCAAACCTTTAAAGACCAAACCGCCGTCTACTATGCTTGGAACGGCCAGATGTCGCGCTAACATATCCCCATCGCCGCCACTCAACACTAACTGATAGGCTTTGGGCTGGCGCGCCAAGGCCGCCTCTACCAGACCAGCCGCCGCTAACAAGGTACCGTTATTGATAGCTGCCGCCGTGACAATCGCCAAGCTTGTGTCTGCCTGGTCTTCGCTAAACGGCAGCGCGGCGGTATTGTCTGCCAAGGATTTTTTCATCAAAAACAACCCTGGACTGATTAAGCCGCCCAGATGCCTGCCATCGCTCTCGATGAAATCTATTGTGATGGCGGTGCCGCAATCGACAACACAGGTATCCCCAGGATAATAACGATGCGCCGCCTGCAATGCCAACCAGCGGTCCACCCCCAACTTCTCCGGCTCAGTGTATGCATTTTTGACGTCAAAAGCCGTTTGCGAAGACTGAGGCATGATCAGCTCTACACCGGGCCATAGCGCCCGAGCCATATCTACCAACAAAATGGTAAGAGCATTTTCCGATACCGACGCCATAGCCACTTGCTTGGGTGCGGGGATACTCAGCCAAAACTCACGCAAGCGTTCTGGAAAATCCGCCTGCCGGTAATCCATAAAAATCGTCGGTTTCAGCACACCAGCCTCTGCCTGAGTCCATTTCAGACGCGAGTTGCCAATATCGACCAGTAAAATCATAAGCGCCGAAAACTGACTTCGCCGGACGCAAACACGCGGGTTTGGCCATCGGCGAGTTCCAGCAACAACAGGCCTTGATCGTCGATGCCCGCCACCACGCCACTAACGCTCTGCTCGTGCATAAAAATATCGACCTGTTTGCCTTGCATGCAATCGTAGCCACGCCATTCGTCGAGATAATGCCCCAGCGCACGGGTCTCGTAATCCCCCAGCACGGGTAACAACTGATTCAATAACTCGCCCACCAGCCGATTGCGTTTACCATGAACCGACTCCGCCAAAATACCCTGCAAATCGACCCAATCCTGTTCGATGGCCTGACCTTCATGCGCCGGCAAATACACATTTAAACCCAAACCTATCACCGCGTGGCACGGTCCGCTGGTTTCTCCTGAGACTTCTATTAAAATCCCGGCCAATTTACGTTGTCGCCAATAAATATCGTTCGGCCACTTCAAACCCACATCAACAATCCCGAAACCTCGCAACGCGCGGATTACCGCTACCCCAATCGCCAGACTCAACCCGCTGATCGCAGTCGGCCCGCCCTGGAAACGCCACAAAATCGATAAGTAAATATTGTGACCAAACGGCGAAACCCAATATCTGCCGCGCCGCCCTTTCCCCGCGGTTTGCCGTTCGGCCAGACAGACAGAGCCGATGCCAACGCCCTGCCGCGCCCTGTCCAATAAATAAGTGTTGGTAGAGTGAATCTCGTCGTGAATTTCCAGTTCACCCAGCAAGGATCTTGCGTGGCTATCCAAGTGCAGATCAATCTGTTGTTCGTCCAACAACTGTAAAGGGTGTTGCAAGCGATAACCTTTGCCCGATACCGCTAGTAAGTCGATACCGAATTCGGACAACGCACTTAAGTGTTTCCATACCGCGGAACGACTCACGCCCAATAAGCCCGCCAATTCGGTCCCCGAGTGAAATTGACCGTCCGCCAGGACAAGTAAAAGTTGTTTAAGTTTAGGAGAGATCAATCGCCAACCTGTCGAACGCGCTGTAAAGCTGAACTACGCAGCTAAAATTCGTTTTTATCACGCAATTGTTGCAATTGTTTCTTGACGACATGCTTGATCAAAAGCTCTCTATCGTCTTCAGTGAGATTGACGTACTCGACACAGATAGAAAAGGGCCGCTCCGGGCTCTCTGCTGAAATATCCTTGCACTGGACGACATTCGCATAAGCCACGATCACCGCCATACACGAGGTCAGCAGCATCCGCAGTTCCAGGAGTTCGCCAACCGCTATGGGTGTTTCATTGCTAAAAGCTAATCCGGTGGCGCTGAGACTGACATCGCGGGTATCGTGTTCGGAAAACTCCTCACTCTGTGCGCTGATCGCCTGTGCAATCAAGTTGATTTTGGTGTCGATGATCTTCAAATATTCAAACATTTCCGGATCGCGCCTTTCCAGGCGCGGCGACAACATGCGCGCTTCCTGCGCCAACACGTCCAAGGCGGAGGTCAATGAACAATTGCCCAATACATCATTAGAAACATGACTCAAGGCGTCGACATTTTTTTTGTCGATGACTTTGTGCAGCAGATTTATCGTGTCGTTGACTCGGAAATAACGCCTTTTTTCTTCAATTTCATCCGCCATGGTGTGCTCGTCCTCGGTCTACTTAAGTGGGGTAAATATTACGAATAAAGAATTTTAGCTTAAGCGGCTTCAACTGTTTAACTCCGCAGCGTCAATCGGAAATAATAAGATCATAACGATGCATCAAGCGGCTAACTTCGACACGCGGCAGACTGACGACAGGCAAGATTAAATCCGTGGATGTGAGTCCGGCCAGCTGCAAAGATTCTTCTTCTACGTACAAATCGTTCACGTCGTAAATTTGCAAGGCCTGAAAAATTGCCGAGGTATCCTTTAAATCTAATCCGCCAGGTTGCTGCTGATTTTTTAATTGCCACACGGCATCGTCGACAAAGAGTAAGGCGACGTGCTGATCAAAGGCCGCGACAGTCAAAATCGCATCCAGAGTTTCTTGCAGATGACCACCGCTGTAAGGCAAGCGGCGCATGATAAATAGATAGCGTTTCATGGCACAGTTAACCGAAAACAATACTGCGGTCAGCCAGCAAAGTCGCTTCCAGCCACTGTCCTAAACCGGCTATCCGAAACCCTGGCGCCGTGTCGTCATCCTGCTTACCCTGCCGTGCAGCCTCATCAAGACACAATAAACCCCGGCGCTGCGCCGCCGAGATGCATACCACTAAATCCACACCATATTGCTCAGCCAAAGCCGACCAATGTCGAGTAATCGAGAATTCGTCCTCAGGAGGCTGGGCATAACGGAAAGCGTGATAGACACCTTCCTTGTAAAAAAATACTCGCAGAATTTGGTGCTCGGCCGCCAACGCCGCTTGAATGAACCGATAGGCGTTCAGGCCGGCATTGCTGGCGTAAGGGCTGGCATTAACTTGTACGGCATATTTCATCGCGCTGTAAAATAATTGTTAAATTCAATACTCAGCGTATTTTAATACGAGCACACTCAAGCTGCCCGTTTTTGCCGCGCATTGTTTTACCATTGAACCAAATTTACCGCTTCCAGTCCGAGCTTCCATGACAATTAAGCCTCTTTTTTTCAGCCTTGGCCTGATCCTGTTTTGTCCGTCGCCGCGAGCCTTGGACATCGAAAAAATCCAACTGCCGGACATGGGCGATTCAGCAGGCGCCATCATTTCCCCCGCTCAGGAAAAGGAATTCGGCGAAGCATTTTTTCGTAATTTGCATCAACAAACCGAGATTAATCAGGATGTGGAAATCCAGCAGTACATCCAGAGCATAGGTCGGCAATTAGCGTCCCACAGCGACACGCCGTCCAATCCCTTCCACTTTTTTGTCGTGATGGACCCCAATATCAACGCCTTCGCCGGCCCAGGTGGATACATCGGCGTCAATTCCGGCTTGATTTTGTTGACCGAAGCAGAGAGCGAACTGGCATCGGTAATGGCTCACGAGATTGCCCACGTCACTCAACGCCACTTATATAGGTCCATTGAAAAAGCCAGCAAGCTGTCGATTCCGACCGTCGCCGCCACATTAGCGGCGATTTTAATCGGCACCCAGTCACCCAACATGGGGCAAGCGGCTTTAATGGCAATCCAAGCCGGCAATATTCAGTTTCAAATCGATTTTACCCGCGACCACGAAAAAGAGGCGGATCGGGTGGGTATGCAAACCCTGGCCGGCGCCAATTACGACCCGCGTAGCATGCCGACTTTTTTCGAACGCTTACAGCAATCGACCCGCTATTACGGCAAGGGCGTACCTGAATTTTTAAGAACCCACCCGGTATCCGAAAATCGGGTGGCCGACACCCGCGGCAGAGCGGAAATCTATCCTTACCGGCAATATCCGGATTCATTAGCGTATTTGTTGACCAAAGCCAAGCTTACCGTGCTGACTGCGCAGGACAAACGCACGCCGCTACAGCATTTCACCACGCTCGAAATGCAAGGCACTCCCGAGCAACGAGCTGTCGCCCGCTATGGCATGGGCTTGGTATATTTGGAAAATCAACAATACGCCGCAGCCAGCGAAATTTTTCAAAAGCTCACCGAGCAATACCCGTCGCAACCGCAATATATATCGGCACTGGCCCGCACAGCGATGGATGCGCACGAATACGAAAAGGCCGGCAAATTATTTGAGAAAGCGATTAACACCTTCCCCAGCAATGACGCTCTAAAAATTCAATATACCCGTAGCCTGGTCAAGAACGCTCAACCACAACGTGCAAAACAAGTGTTACAAAGCTTGTCGGACAGCGAGAAAGACCAGCCGTATTATTACGAACTGCTCGCGCAGATTTTTGCCGACCTCAAACAGCCCGGGGAATCGCATCGTTACATGGCCGAATACTATTACGCCAGCGGCGAAACCGAAGCGGCCATCATGCAAATCAGATTGGCAAAACAACAGACTGATCTCAGCTTTCAACTACAGGCCATCCTCAACGAACGGCTAAATTTCTTTCTCAGCGAGGAAGAATCGCGCCGAATGGAACGCTAATTCCAAGCATTAGAAAAACCTGATACGAGCTAAGTTTTTGTTTAAGAAAATTAATTTCGTGGCAAAACTATTTCCCGAAATAAAACTGCTTTTTTTGTTGGACACCCGGTTTTTTTTAAAATACACTTCGCCCACCTTGAATACGGAGTGCATTCAACCTTAACGGGTTGCATCTTTGAGGGGGGGAGGGAAACAGCCTGTAAAACGGCTGATAATAATAACTATAAAATAGTAATTGCTTGACTAAACTGCCCTAAGGCAGGCGTCCAACACAATAACAATAATAATTACAACAAACAGGACGGGCCCGCGTATAGCGGGCTTTTTATTGCCTGTCGTTTTACTTTCTCCACCTAGCCGCTTGCAGCCTCGATTGGCCTAAGTGCGCCATTTATCTTATAATTCAACCTTGTCCGCTCGATACTGTTACAGTCTACCGGGCAAAGATCCCCCGCAAACTCAGATAAGGTTTAATAATGGCACGCGTTACCGTTGAAGATTGTTTGGAAAATGTTGAAAACCGTTTCAAATTGGTGTTACTCGCCAGCAAAAGAGCACGGCAGTTGGAAAAAGGCGCCGATGAATTCATTCCACGCGGCAAAGACAAAGACACTGTGCTGGCACTTCGTGAAATTGCCGCCGGCTTTGTCAACGAAGAAAATATCGACCGTTTGCATCGCGCGGGATACGTTTCGGAAACCCATCTGGAAATCTAACGCCCATGCCCGAGATAGCTGTCAAATCCGCACCAGCGCTACCTGCTATCGAGCATCCTGAAGAAAAACTTCTTCACCAGCTCTGCGAGATCCTGCGCAGCTATCTCGACCAAGAACAAATCAACGATGTGATCCGCGCCTATCATTTCGGCGCGGCCGCTCATTCCGGGCAATTCCGCAGAAGTGGCGAAGCCTATATCTGCCATCCGGTATCCGTGGCGATCACACTGGCCAGCATGCACATGGATCACCATGGCATCATGGCGGCCATTCTGCACGATGTCATAGAAGACACCCCTATCAGCAAGGAACAACTGGGCGAGCAATTTGGCGTCGAAGTGGCCGAACTGGTTGATGGCGTAACCAAACTCTCCAAAATCGATAGCCGTTCCCGCGCCGAAGCGCAAGCGGAAAACGTCAGAAAAATGTTCCTTGCCATGGCGCAAGACCTGCGGGTAATCGTCGTCAAACTCGCCGACCGTTTGCACAATATGCAAACCATGGGCAATATGCCGGTCGATAAAAAACGCCGCATCGCCAAGGAAACGCTGGAAATATACGCCCCTATCGCCAATCGGCTGGGCATGAACGACGTTCGGCATCAGCTGGAGTCTCTGGGCTTTAAAGCGCTGTACCCCAACCGCTACACGGCCATCAATAATGCCGTGAAAAAATCGCGCGGCAACCGCAAGGAAATCATCGACACCATCCAAAATGCCATCCAAAATCGTCTAAACGAATCCAACTTAGACGGTGCAGTGGCGGGCCGCGAAAAAAACATCGCCAGCATTTATCAAAAAATGCTCAGCAAACGGATTTCCTTTACCGATGTCTTTGATGTCTACGCTTTCCGCATTTATTGCCATCAGGTCGACGACTGTTATCGGGCTTTAGGCTGCGTGCACAATTTATATAAACCCGTCCCGGGCCGCTTCAAGGACTACATAGCCTTACCGAAAGCCAACGGCTATCAGTCGCTGCACACGATATTGATAGGCCCTTACGGCGTACCTATCGAAATTCAAATTCGTACCCACGAAATGCATCGCCTTTCGGAATCGGGGATTGCCGCGCATTGGCTATACAAATCCGACAACGATAAAAGTGAGACCATCCAGGCCCGTGCCAATGAGTGGCTACGCGATTTACTGGAGATCCAAAAATCTGCCGGTGATTCGCTGGAATTCATTGATAACTTAAAAGTCGATCTGTTCCCGCAAGAAGTTTTCGTATTTACCCCCAAGGGTAAGATCATCAAACTACCGCGCGGCGCGACCATCGTCGATTTCGCCTACTTGGTGCATACCGACGTCGGTAACGCCTGCATTTCGGCACGCATCGACAAAAAATTGGTACCGCTACAAACCAAGCTGGAAAACGGCATGACGGTGGAAGTGATTACCGCCACCTGGGCCAGACCGAATCCCCTATGGCTAAACTACGTCACCACCGCTAAGGCCCGCAGCTGCATCCGCGCTTACCTGAAAAACTTCAACCAGCAAGAAGCGATCAATCTGGGTCGTCGCCTGCTGGAAAAAGAGCTGCAAAGCCTGAACATTCAGCTGGAAAATGTCGATAACACCCGTATCATTCAGGTGTTGCAGGTATTAAAAAAACACTCCATGAACGAGTTGCTGGAAGACATCGGCTTGGGCAATCGCATGCCCTTCCTGGTGGCCAAACGCATCAGCCAAACCGACGTGAACGCGGCGGTCAAACTCGACGACAACGAATCCACGCATAAAACCCCTTTAATTATCAAAGGCACCGAAGGCATCGTCGTCAGCCTGGCCAAATGCTGCCGGCCGATTCCGGGTGACTCGATTATCGGCTTCTTCAACCCCGGCAAGGGCATAGTCGTCCATCATCACGAATGCCGTAACAGCAACGAAGTCAGAAAAAAACAGACTACCTGGCTGGATGTGGAATGGAGCCCCGAAGCCAGCGGCGAATTCCCCGCTGAAATCCGCATCGAGCTGTTAAACCAACGCGGTTCGCTAGCCACCATTGCCTCGACCATCTCCAGCATGGATTCCAATATCGAAAACATTACCGTGGTCAGTCAGGATGATCGGGTCTCGGTGGACTTGCTGACCTTAGCCGTAAAGGATCGCGTGCATCTGGCCAATATCATCCGCAAGCTGAAAAAACTCTCCATCGTTTTAAAAATTACCCGCATCAAGGCATAGCATGAACAAGGAAATCATCTCGACACCTCTGGCCCCACAAGCGATTGGCACCTATTCGCAAGCCGTCAAAGTTGGCGAGACGGTTTATTTATCCGGACAAATTCCACTTGACCCCGAAACCATGCAAGTCGTGGACGGCGACATCGCCGTGCATATCCGCCGGGTATTCGATAACCTGAAAGCCGTCGCCGACGCTGCCGGTGGTGACTTCAACGACATCGTCAAACTCAATGTGTTTCTCACCGATTTAAGCAATTTCCCTATCGTCAACGAAATCATGGCCGAATACTTCAGCCAACCCTACCCCGCTCGTGCGGCAGTAGGCGTGGCGGCATTACCCAAAGGCGTTGGCGTGGAAATGGACGGCGTGATGGTGTTACGCAACGAATACTACTGATCAAAACAACGAGGCGTTTTTTCGCCTTATTTATTGATTCATGAGTCATCTGGAACCGCATAAACAGCCTGTCACCACCTTGACAGGCATCGGTTCCCAATCCGCCGCCCGCCTGGAAAAACTGGGCATCCATACCCTACAAGATCTGTTGTTCCACCTGCCCTTGCGTTACCAGGATCGCAGCCGTATCGCGCCCATTTCCCAGCTGATGCCAGGCATGACCACCCTGGTTTGCGGCACCGTAGAATTTACTGACAGCATCCAGCGCGGACGCCCCAGCGTGATTTGCCGCATCGCCGACGACAGTGGCAGTTTATCGATCCGTTTTTTCCATTTCAGCGTACAACAAAGCCAGCAGCTAAAACCCGGCACCCTGCTCGGCTGTTTCGGCGAAATCCGTTACGGTTACAACGGCCTGGAAATGATACATCCGGAATACAAAATCGTTTCTGCCGCCGAGCAACTACTAGAAACCACGCTGACGCCGGTCTACCCGCTGACTGAAGGCATTTCCCAATCCGCGCTCCGTAAAGCTATCAAACAGGCGCTAACACTATGTTTAACAAGCGACAGTGCTATTACTGACTGGCTACCGGCTAAGTTGTTGATCGAGCACGGCTACCCTTGCCTGAGCGATGCGCTACAAACCCTGCATAATCCGCCGCCGCATTTGTCGGCAGAGATCATCAACGGCGGCTCCCTGCCCGCATTAAAACGCCTGGTTTTTGAAGAGTTTTTAGCCCACCATCTGGCGCTACTGCAAGGCAAATTGGCTTATAAAAGCTGGCAGTCGCCGGTTTTTGACATAAACCAGGCCGCCAAACAAGTATTTCTGAAAGGCTTGCCGTTTCAATTGACCGCTGCGCAACAACGGGTTAGCGCAGAGATCGAAAGCGATTGCCGCCAAGCGCAACCCATGCTGCGTCTCGTGCAAGGCGACGTCGGTTCCGGCAAAACCGTGGTGGCAGCTCTGGCAAGCTTGCTGGCACTGAACTCGGGTTATCAAGTCGCGATCATGGCACCCACGGAACTATTAGCCGAACAACACTTTCGCAACTTCAGCCTGTGGTTCGCCGAAACCGGCCACCAAGTGCTGTTTCTGACCGGCCAATTGAAAGGCAAATCCCGGCAAACCACGTTGGATGCGCTCGCCGACGGCTCCGCCAATATCGTGATCGGCACGCACGCGCTGTTTCAAGACAGCGTGCATTTTCATAAGCTGGGTTTGATCGTCATCGACGAACAACACCGCTTCGGCGTCCATCAACGCCTGGCTCTGCGCGAAAAAGGCCAGCATGGCGGCTTACGGCCACATCAATTAATCATGACTGCCACGCCCATTCCGCGCACCTTGGCGATGTTGCAATATTCCGACCTGGATATTTCCATCATCGACGAGCTGCCGCCCGGCCGTAAACCCATCGCCACCAGCGTGATTTCCTCGGAACGCCGGGAAGAAGTCATCGGCCGCATTGAGCATTGGGTGGCGCAGCAACGCCAAGCCTACTGGGTCTGCACCTTGATCGAGGAATCCGAGGTTCTACAATGCGAGGCTGCCGAGAAAACCGCCGCCTATCTATGCCAAGCCCTGCCGAATGTGCGTGTCGGTCTGGTACATGGCCGGATGAAAGCGGCCGAAAAAGACGCGGTGATGCAGGCTTTTAAAAATCGCGATTGCGATTTATTAGTCGCCACCACCGTCATCGAAGTAGGCGTGGACGTACCCAACGCCGGTCTGATGATCATCGAAAACCCGGAACGTTTGGGCTTGTCGCAGCTCCACCAATTGCGGGGTCGGGTTGGCCGCGGCAATCAGGACAGCTATTGCCTGCTGTTGTATCAAGCACCGCTCTCGCAAGCCGGCAAGCAACGCCTAGCCATCCTGAAAGAAAGCAACGACGGCTTCGTGATCGCCGAAAAAGATTTGGAACTGCGCGGCCCCGGCGAAGTGATGGGCACCCGCCAAACCGGGCAGATTCAGTTTAAAATTGCCGACCTTGAACGCGACAGCGACCTGCTAGAGCTGATCCCCGCCGCCGCGCAACTGATTCATCGCCAACACCCCAACGCCATTCAACCGCTGATTCAACGCTGGATCGGCCATAGCCGCCATTACGCCGAGGTTTAACGCTTGCCCGACAAAAGTTTTCTATTCAGCCGCCCACCCATCTGGAAAAGCCACGAACAAAGCAGCCAACGGCAACTGCCGAACGATCTGCAATCCTGGCTCAACGAAACCGGCTCGCTGACCAAACGTCTGCGCGGCATCCACGGCAACCGCTTCGGCGTAAAAGTGTTATTCCACCGCTGGAAGCCGGCTTTTATAGATGAATGCCGACTATTGGACTTGCCGCCCTGCCGCTATCAATTGATCCGCGAAGTGTTGTTGCATGCCGATGGCGAGCCCTTGGTGCTGGCCCGCACCATCCTGCCCGAACCCACTATCGAAATCGCCCACCGCAATTTATCCCATCTCGGCACTCGGCCCTTGGGTGAAGTGATTTTCGCCTATCCGGATTTGGAACGCCGCCAGAGACAGTTCAGCCGGGCTGATACGGGTATTTGGTCGTCAGGTCTGCAAGCAGCGGTTGGTGTTGACGATGCTATTTGGGGACGGCGAACGGTTTACGCGATCCATCGGCAACCGCTATTGGTGGCGGAGTTTTTTTTACCTGCGGTATTGGCAGCTCACGCCAATTCCTGAGCCGTTTATTTGCGTATTCCGATTACAAAATCACCACGGATTGGGCTGGAGGCCGGCCAAAGCCGGCCGCCGCGCAGTGACTCGGATAGCCGCCAGATAGTGTTTATGATTGCTCGACTGAGCTGAACTTGCGTAGCCTGCAGCGCCAGCAGAATCGAGGGTATCGGCTGTGAATCCCCGATTCCTTCCCAAACTAATAGCTTATTGCTTTGTAGCGAAATTCGCAGGCGGCTGCGGAAGACGGCTTGGCAAAATGCCTAAGCCGCTTGGCAGCAAGACTATCGAGATCAGCTTTTCGCTATGCCCGAATACCTTTTATCCTTGAACGCCAAGCATTTCGGCATATCTGCAAGCCAAAAGGCCATTCGCGACCAGCCAGTCGCTGCCATCGCAAACCTGCATAAGCCAGCGCGCCAGCCAAAATGGTGCTCGTCAATGGCAAATCACTTTAATCGCCAGCCAGAATAAGCTGGCCCGCAAGGTAAATAGCTATTCGCGCGCGCCAAATCGCTGTAAACGCAAAGCTACACAAGCTTGCGCGCAAGCCGATTAGCCTTTCGAGGCCGGCAAATTGCCTTGCAAGATTTCAATCAAGAACGATTGACCCAAGATGGGGTACAAAATATTAGAGCGTCGGTTCACAGCAGAAACCCCACACAACTAGCCTCCGCTTACCCACCAAACCCCGACAGCGAGACGTCAATCCAGCACAAACAGCTATCGATATTGAAAACTCGAGCCGGCCTTGATGTTGGGGCTCCTTGCCTCACCCAAACCTATAGTCCGATTAAAAGAATCATGACCGGTAACCCTCGGCAAAAAGCCGACGTAGATAAGGGGATGTGGTTTTATGAACCACACCGATCTTGAACGATGCGTTGCACGTTATTTACCACATTCTAAGGGCTAGGAACCTCTGACCGCTTGCTCCATTCGCTACAAAGCTTTCTAAACGAGCGACTACGATCAAACGCTAACTGCAAGTCTATTTGCGCGGAAAACGCCGGTTGATCGGTAGTTTCGCCATAGGACCGGTTGGCCATACAAGCCTTTATCCAGCCCTTGGCATCGCGCGGCTGCTCAGGATCGACGGCCTTTGCCGGATCATAGTTGAAGCTTCGAATTCCCTGTAGCGATTCAGCGGCTGCGATAAACCAGGCCTCGTACTCCCTGTTTGCCAACACAACAGAAATTTTACGGTGAGGAACGATAATTTGGGCACGCCGCAAAATCTCTTGAGCTAGGTCGGCAGGACAGTCATCGTCTGCATCGAATAAGATCAATATCCAGCCCTTATCGCCGCATTTGTTGGCGGCAAGGCTGAGGTGGCGGCGAAATTCGTCGTCCTTGTTTAGGAAGCGGTCTCGGCGAACACGAATCGGATAGCTTACATCGACATACACGTCTGGGGTTAACCACTCGTTGAGCCGCCTTAATAGGACTGGTAAAGCGATGACTTCACCATCGCCCTCCACAATCGCAGTCACATTGATCACGGCTGGCTGTCTCCAAATAAATCGGTTTGTTTTTGTTCTTGCGCTTCCAGTTGTTTGCGGTCGGGAGCTAGTTGATTGAGGCGCAGCAACTCGCCGGCAGAGAACAGCGAGTCTCGAATCGCTTGCCGAGAGGCTTCGTCGACGGGGCCGATCCGGGTTTCGCCTTTTTCGGAAACCACCGACAATAAAGAATCGGCGCTTAATTGCAGATCGTCGAGCAGATCCGGGCTGTGGCTGGTGACGATGATTTGAGTTTCTTGCGAAGCCCGATTCAACGCTTCGCGCAAAGCTGAGCTTGCAGCCGGATGTAAAGCTGTCTCCGGTTCTTCGATGCCAATCAAGGTAGGTGCGTAATCCCGATTACCTTGAAATAGTGCAGCCAATATTCCCAATGCCCTTAAGGTGCCGTCAGACATGTTTTGCGCCAGAAAACGCCAGGGATGTTTGGCTCCGGCCATGTCTTGACGAAACTCGAGGGTTTCCATCGGACCAATGGGCTTACGTTCGACGCCATGAACCATAGGTACGACGGTTTGTAAATATTCCTGGATAATGGTCATACGTTCCGGAGATACTTTTTCTAAGTGTCCAATGACACTAGCGATGTTTTCGCCAACCGGCTTTAGTAATTTACCCTCTTGCGGTTTTTGCAGTTCGCGCATTAATTTGGGGTTTAGATTGTAAAACCCCATGGTTGTGAACAGGTCGAAAACCGGACGAAATTCGGTCAAGCCGGAAGCGGCAACCAAGGCTAAGCGATCAGAGGTTACCGAGGGGAACGTCGCCTCGCTACTGTTGCGCAGTTTACCTTTATCGATCTGGAAAAACGGACCTTTACCGATACCTTCCAAGACGCATTCCTCGGTTTGCACTTTATAGCCTTGACCAGAAAGTGCTCCGACATTGAATGCATAATGTCCTTTTTGCCCAGTAGCGAGTGAAAACTCCAGACGAATACCGAAATGATTTGGATGGCCCATTGAACGCCTGCGTACTTCCGACAGGCCTCCGCGTTCATTTAATGCGTTGTCCAACGAATTTGTTAAGGCATCTCTTACCAAGTGCAAGGCATCAAGGAAGTTGCTTTTACCGGAACCGTTTGCCCCTACTAAATAGGTGAGTTGGTCCAGTTTTACGTTGCAATAACCAATACTTTTGTAGTTTCGTAATACGATGCGGGTGATACTGGCATGGGCCATGGAGTTAGGTTCCCTATATTATGTTAACGTCAATCGAACGTTTTGGTCAGTCCAGATAATTGAACGCCTGATTTTTCCGGTGCACGGTATCGAAGGCATTCAAGCTCACAGTGACATAAACCGATTGCGCCTTGTTGTATTCCATCTAGCACCAGAGCTGTTATTGGGGAAGTCTCTAATCCGCCCGCATATAAATGTGACGGAACCTAGCGAACCACATGGCTCAGATTAACGACAAAGTACACCAAAGAATGTTGACCTCGAAATGCGCAATTACACTAGATCCGTGCGCATACATTTTTAAATGACAGCTTATTTGTCCTTCCTTGCCATTGTAAATTATTGCATGCTGGCAGCGACGGCTCGATTACGCCAATTCATCAACTCTAAAAGCCGCCAGTCAATACTACCCCATTCCCATCTGACCCACTGCGTTTTTCAATACGACTGGGTGGATGGCAGGCTTAATAAGGAATATGCATCATTCAAATATCTTGAATATCACTTCGGCTACCGACGCCACTAAATCGCCGTCGATGCTTGGTTCGCCATAGCTTTGTTGCGGGCGGGAATAGTCTTTCCGAAAGGCTTTTTTGAATTGCTCGGAGCTGGCTTTTTCTTGTTTGGCGGCAATTTTTTGCTGATTCAAAATCTGGCCGCCGGCTTTTTTCCATTCCAGCAGATGACTGATTTGTCCGCCGTCCAGCCAAATACCATGGCTTCTGCACTGATCGATAATGACGCCGCTGCGATAGCCGTAGATCACCCGATTCATTAACACCTGGCACACCGGGCATTTAAGGTATTTTACGGTGGCATTTTTCGGATAGCGGTCTTGGTTGATGTTGCTCAGCAGCTCCAAATTGACAGTCACCACCGGCGCTACCGCGCTATCCAGCAAGGTTTCTATTTCACCGGGATCGAAAAACAAGCCATAGCAGTTGGCGCACCGCTCGATATGCAAGGCACCTGTGGCATCCAGACTTATGGTTTGCAGGCTTTGTTCACATTCCGGACAAACTCGTTCGCTGGTGGCATCAATGACTTGATAGTCATGCTTACCTAACAGATCAATGTCATTGCGGACCCCGCAATAACTGCAATATTGCGTGTTGGCGGGTAAGGGTGCGGAACAACTGCTGCAGTTGGCCATGCTAAAATTTGTCCAATATTTGTTGTTTCTTGGCGGCGTATTCTGCCTCGGTTATCAGCTGCGCTTCGAATAGCTGCTTCAATTCGGTCAACTTGGCGACAGTTTGATTGCTATCGGCAGCGGCCTGATTGGTCGCAGAACCCAACGATTGCACCATGCTTTGCCCCAGCCCGATGCCGGCACCCATTCCCATACCAAGCCCGGCGCCGCCGCCTTCATTGCGAGCGGCGTCGCGTAAGGCATCCAGCTGTTGCACCTTGGCATAATCCAAACCCACCGCTTGCGCGGCTTGCGCTTCAGCGGTCAGATCGGCAATACGATTGATGCGGCGCAAGGTATCTTCATCAAAATCAGTACCTTCGATACGAAAATCGCTAATATTAAAACCCAGTTTGCGAAACACGATGGCCAGTTTGATGGCTATGCCTCGGGCTATTTCGTCACGGTTGGCGTCGATGTCGGCAAAACTATGCTGACATTCCGCCAGATAATCCGAAATGGGATTGATGATCCGCGCGGAAAGAATGTTGCGAAAATCGTCTATACGCATCTGGTTATGACTACCGACGATATTGACGAAAAAATCTCCGGGATCGGCGATCTGATAGCTGTAGTTGCCATAAGCTTTTAAAGCGACCGGGAAATGATATTTGGGGTCCTGATATTTAATTGGCGAGGTGGTGCCCCATTTCTGATCGAGAATCTTGGTTTTACGAAAGAAATAAATCCCCACCTTATGCTCGCTCTCGAAAAGCCGCATGAATTTCTTGATTGTGGTCCAAAACGGTACGTTATCGGTCTCTAAATTGATCATGCATTGTTCGTCGATAATCGCCTTGACCTGGCCCTGATAGACAAAAATACAGCCCTGCCCCGGACCGACGATTAATTTGGAGGCATTTTTGATTTCGTCGCCGTTTTCAGTCCATTGCGCCAACAACAGATCGGGGTCGGGATTTTCCCATTCGATAACCGAACGTAATTGCCGTTTGATACCGTCTAAAAATGCCATTACTAGCCTCGCTGGACTGGAGAAGAATTGATTAATTGCGTAACATCGTGGTTTAAGTATGGCAAAAAACAGGAGTTGTGGTGGCAATCAGAAGATATAAAGGCAAACAACCTAAGGTCGGCAACAACGTGTATATCGACGAAGCAGCGGTCGTGATCGGTGATGTGAAAATCGGTGACGATGTCTCGGTGTGGCCAAGCACGGTGATACGCGGCGATGTGGAAACCATCACCATCGGCGCCGGTACTAATGTTCAGGACGGCTCGGTATTGCACGTCTCCCACGCCGGCGACTATTCGCCGCAAGGCCATCCGTTGACTATAGGCAAAGGCGTTACTATCGGCCATCGCGCCGTGGTACATGCCTGTGCCATTGGCGATTATTGCCTGATAGGTATAGGCGCAATTGTGATGGACGATGCCGAGTTGGGGGATTATGTGATGTTGGGTGCCGGCGCTTTGGTGCCGCCTGGCAAGAAATTGGAAGGCGGTTATTTATACGTCGGTGCTCCGGCCAAGCAGATGCGGGCACTTACCGACGAGGAAAAAGACTTTTTGAAATATTCCGCCAAACATTACGTCAAGTTGAAGAACGACTATTTAGCCGAATCAGAGTAAATTTCACACTATCTAGGCTGTATAGGCGTTTTGCGTCCAACAGCCTATCTTGTAAAACTAGCCGGTGTCACCTAAAACCGGCTAGACCCTTCCGGGAAGAGCTTAATGAATGTGCACTTCCCGCGACTTTGATTTATCGCTTCTTGCCAGCGTGTAGTCGTCCTGGTCGCCGAGCATGGGCGTACCGTCACTATTCAGCTGTATCAGCGTTCCTTCGTCTTTGATGCTAAATTTTCGATTCAGATCGTTTTTATTGGAGGTTAACGACAGTATGCGGGTTTTATCATCCCACTCGTACTTGCCTTTCTCGTAAAACTCTCTGGAAGAGGCTTTTGCGTATTGAGTGACCAATAAGTAATTGTTTTTTTGTTTCAAAGACAAGGTCATTTTGAAACCATCACAATCTTTTTCCTTGCAGGGCAAATAACCGTAAAACACGCCGCGAAATCCCTCAGTTTTGTCCGCGAGATCAGTGTGCGCGGAATGGTCCATGTCTTTCTGATGAATCAATTCCCGGGCTTTGAGGGTTTTTTCCTGGAGTTGCTTATCGGATTCGGCCCAAGCCGGGTTGAGCGCCGGAAGCAATGCACCTAAAAAAATCACCGTCGCATATTTTTTAATTTTTCTAGTCAATGTTTGCATATGAGATTCTTCTATTTCTGTGAGTAAAGTAATTCGACAAGAACAGAGCCGAAGACTACCAGGATAATCGCCAATTTCAACTTCGCGATTATTTTATCGCCGATATACGCTCCGTTTTCCAGACTTTTCAAATAAAGAGCCGTCGGCTTTTATCGCGCCTGATCAGATTGGGGGAGCAGATGATAGCGCAAAATCCAAACGCTATTTACGGACAGTCTTTGCGAAAACCACGGCAAACGCATAATATTGATACGATATTTGTTTGACAAGCTCGCTTATTTCTTTTATTGTTTCGATTCGCTACCATGAAGTAGACCGGAAATGCCTATATCAGACGCTTTCAATCCGGAGCTACTTACATGGAGGTGTAACGCAATTCCTGGCTGATGCATTCAACGCTTTCAGCGAAATATTCGATCTGGCTCGACGGCGCGAGCATGCTTTAGGTATCGAAGAAGTCGCTAAGTTTGACGTCAAATCAGTGCCGGCCCGTTATAGGGCGAACAGGTTTTTCAATACAAATTCGGTTCGGCACTGGCCGATTTATTATTATAAGAGGTAAAACCATGACAGAAGTAAAACAAGAAAAAGATAACTTCGTGTTGTATGTGGTGCTGGCTACCGCAGTTGTTGTTGGCGCCATCCTGGCGGTAAAAATGAGCGAAAACGAAAAATTTGCTCCGATCAAGGATCAACTTGCCGAAGAGCATCGGTTAATGAACATCCGCGTCATCAGCAACCGCGAGGATTAATATGATGAAAATAACTTTTATCGGCACCCTGTTAGCCTCTTTATTGTTGACCAGCCCCGTCCAAGCTACCGAATATATTTATCGAGACATCATGGCGAACACTCTGGCACCCGAGCACTGCCAAGTAGAGAGCAAAGCGAAGGAAAATGCTGCCAAAAGCTACAATATCGATAGATTCAGCAAGAAATTCTGCCAATCCCAAGGTTACGGCTGGCATGTCGATGAGGTAAAAAGCACTGGCAATACGGTTTGCGACACCTGCAGCAACCCACAGGAAGCAAAATGCCGTCAGGAAGATGTCGTAGTCAGTTGCAAACGGATTAAACCGGGTACGGTAGGTATGTTACCCGGCAAAGGATAAGCTAAAAGCCCATTCAAGGGATTGGCAATCCCGGCTTTTCCACACCTGAAGCCGCCGGAAAACGAAGTTGACCGGCGGCCCAGTCAGCCTGAATCAGGGCTGCAACCATTCGATAATATGATCTTCCAGATCGGTGACTTGCGATTCCTTAATCGCATAACTGCCGATAGACACGCCAGCCTCTTTCACAGATTCGCTAGTCCCGGTAATCAAGGGATGCCAGTTGGGCAACGGTTCACCGTCAGTCAACAAACGATACGCGCAGGTTGACGGCAGCCAGTTGTACTCGGCGAAATCGTGCTGCTTCAAATCGATACACTCCGGCACCAACGTGCAACGCTCGCTATAACGTGTGCAACGGCAGGTCTCCAAATCGATCAAATCACAGGCTACGCTGGTAAAGGCAATATCGCCTGTGTCTTCGTCCTCCAGCTTATTCAAACAACACTTGCCACAGTTATCGCACAGCGATTCCCACTCTTCCGTGCTCATTTGCGCCAGGGTCTTAGTTTCCCAAAAGTTCATAGGCTTATTGCGGTTTTAGTTGCCGCAGCTGATAGTGCAAGACTGCCCAGGAACCGAGCACTGCCAACACGGACGAAATCATCAATAGCAAAATAAACTCCGAGAAACTCAAAAACAGTAAATCGAATGAACTGTTATACAAGGTCGATAGTTTCTCCACCGGCGTTTCCAGGATCAATAGCATGATCGTCATGATCAACCAGCCGAGAAAACCCGAGATGAAACCCAACCAAAACCCGGTGTATAAAAATGGCCGCTGAATAAAAGCATGAGTAGCGCCGACCAATTTGGAAATAAACACCTCGTCCTGGCGATTCTGCAATTCCAGACGAATGGTATTCCCGGTAATGAAGGTTACCGCGAAACCCAGCAGCAGACTGACCAACATCACACCGCGGCTGGCTATCAACATGATGGTTTGCAAGCGCGCCACCCACTGCATATCAACCTGCACGAAATCGACTTGCGGGAATTGCTTAAAATCAGACATCAATTTCTCGATGTCTTCGTTACTTTCGAGCGCATTTTTCGGCACTACTTGAATCACGCTCGGCAAGGGATTACGTTCCAGCGCATTCAAGGCATCGCTGAAGCCGCTATTGGCTTTGAACTCCTCCAACGCCTGTTTCTTGCTGATGAATTTAACTTCCATGACACTACCGTTTTGCTGGATTTGTTCGGCGAGTTTTTGCCCGGCCGCGTCGGTAATGTTGTCGTGCAAAAACAAGGACATCTGATTGCTGGATTCCAGATTGCCGGTCAATTGCTGAATGTTGGCCACGACGATATAAAAGCTGCTAGCCAAGGAAATAGCGATAGCCAACACCAAGATAGTCATGGCAGACGTAAACGGCGTGCGGGTCAAACGCCCCAGGCTGGAAAACAGGCCGTGGGCATGATTAAGCAAATACGCCTGAAATAACTCCGCCAGCCTGCTGCCGGCTTGTTTACGGTGATTCCGTTTCATCATCAACTCACAACCAAATGGCCTTTATCGAGCGTCAACACGCGATGGCCGAGATGATTAATTAACTCAATATCGTGGCTCGCTATCAACACTGTCACCCCGACTTGTTTGAATTGTTCGAACATGAACATCACTTCGGCGGACAGATCCGGGTCCAGATTACCCGTGGGCTCGTCGGCCAGGATTAATTTAGGTTTATTGACTATGGCTCGGGCAATACCAACGCGTTGTTGCTCGCCACCAGACAAGGCCAAGGGATGTTTTTTTTCCTTACCCAACAGCCCCACCTTATCCAAAGATGCCCGCACCCGCCGCGCCACTTCCTGATGGTTATAACCCGAGACGACCAATGGCAAGGCCACGTTATCAAACACGGTTCTATCATTCAGCAATTTGTAATCCTGAAAAATCAGGCCCAGGTTGCGACGCATATAGGGGATTTTCCGCTCTCCGATGCGCGTAATATCCTGACCATCCAGCAAGACGCTGCCGCGCGTGCATTGCTCCATCATCGCAATCAACTTTAGCAAGGTGCTTTTGCCGGCGCCGGAACGGCCGGTTAAAAATGCCATTTCACCCCGATGCAAGTGAAAACTGACATCGGTCAGGGCTTCGCCGGCATCGGGATAGCGCTTGCTTACGTGTTCGAATCTCAACATGGGATCAGTCTGTTACGCATCATTCTTGAACAAATAGAGCATCGACGAAGGTTTGCGCATTGAAATCCTGTAAGTCGTCAATCTGCTCACCCACACCAATAAAACGAATGGGGATATGCAGTTGATTGGCTAGTGCAAAAATAATCCCGCCCTTGGCCGTACCGTCCAGCTTGGTTAAGGCGATGCCGGTCAGTTCCACCGCTTCGTTGAATAGTTTAGCCTGCGACAAGGCATTCTGCCCCGTGCCGGCATCCAGTATCAGCAACACCTCGTGCGGCGCGGACTCGTCCAGCTTGGTCATGATGCGTTTGATTTTTTTCAATTCATCCATCAGGTTGGACTTAGTATGCAAACGGCCGGCGGTATCGGCGATCAACACATCAATCCCTTTAGCTTTGGCGGACTGCAAGGCATCGAAAATCACTGACGCGGAATCGGCTCCGGTATGCTGCGCCACGACTTGAATATCGTTACGCTCGCCCCAAGTTTGCAACTGCTCCACCGCTGCCGCCCTGAAGGTATCGCCCGCCGCCAGCATCACGCTATGGCCTTGTTGTTGCAGGCGTTTGGCCAGTTTTCCTATCGAAGTTGTCTTGCCGGCCCCGTTAACACCCACCACCAGAATCACGAAAGGCCCATCCTGCTTGGGAATTTGCAGCGGCAAACTGCACGGTTCCAGCATCGCTAACAAATTTTGCTTCAAGGTTTGGCTCAATAATTGGCCGTCGCTGAGCTGATCACGCTCTAAACTATCGGTCAGTTGCTTAATCAGTTGCGTGGTCGTTTCGATACCCAAATCGGCCATTAACAACTGGGCTTCTATGTCCGCCAATAATTCTTTGGTAACCGCTTTTTGCCCGAATGCCAAGCTGCTCAGCACGCCGCCTAAGCCGGTTCTGGTTCTTT
This sequence comes from Methylomonas fluvii, assembly GCF_014850975.1. Taxonomy (GTDB): domain Bacteria; phylum Pseudomonadota; class Gammaproteobacteria; order Methylococcales; family Methylomonadaceae; genus Methylomonas; species Methylomonas fluvii. Next base: position 1,098,081 of record NZ_JACXST010000003.1, read on the forward strand.
TCAGCTGAGTGGTTAAACGCAGATACAAAGAATCTTCGCTGCTGGCCGATAGTAGTTCCGGTACCTGTTCAGCGGTAACAGCCTCAGTGGCTTCGATAGCCAAGCTCTCGTCCTCAACTCCTGAGCTATATCGGCTATAAAACAAGATTCCCAGCAATGGCAACATCAACAAGGCCGCAAACGCATTATGCGCAACAGCCAAGGCCAATGGGAGTTGGTACTTGACGCTAAAAACCCCTAGTGCGATCTGCACCAATAACAGCAGACTGAGGATATTTCCCGCCGACCGCACCGGTTTTGGATAACGTTCCGAAGTAGCCGACAACATCAAAGCGCTGAGCACCAGAAAAGTAACGGCCGCCAAGACCCGATGCAGCGCTTGAATCGCCATTTTGGCATCGGCCGATAGCCCGCTGTCCCTGAACAGATCCAAAATGCTCAGATAATCGCCGCCCGGCAACCATTCGCCGTTACAGCGCGGAAAATCGCTACAAGCCAAGCCGGCATAGTTGCTACTGACCCAACCGCCCAGCACAATTTGGCCTAGTAAAACCAGCATCGCCAAGCCGGTAAATAATACCGGGCCGCTACGAACCGGCCTTAACTCGGCAGCCGGATTAAGTCGTAGATAACTCCAGCTCAGCGTCCAAAACGTGAAAAAACCCATTAACAGATGCGCTGTTACGACGCCGGGTCGCGTGCCGGATGTAACCGCCCACATGCCCAAACCGGCTTGCCCGGCTATCAACAGCAATACCAAAGTAGCCAGCATGACTGCAGGCGAACGCGGTTTTTCCCTCCACGCCAGCCCAAACCAAACCAACGCTAACAACGCCAAGCCGCCAGCCAAGTAGCGATGAGCCATTTCTTTCCAAGCTTTTGCGGTATCCAATGCATACTGCGGAAATCCGGCAGCCGCATCGGCTTTAAATTCCGAGCTGTCACTGACGAAAGCCTTGCCGTAACAGCCAGGCCAGTCCGGGCAACCCAAGCCGGCGTGGGTAAGGCGGACATAGGCGCCGACCAATATGACGAGCAGCGCCAACAACACGCAGCACAGAGTTAATTTTCTGAACATATTTCTAACCGATTTGTGAAATTCTGAGTAACTTGCTTAAGTCGCTTTTGACTTGATAAGGATCGTAGCCCGGTGCGTATTGCATCATCAGATTTCCCAGCGGATCCATGATGATTAGCATGCCTTCCGGCAACGGCTGCGCGTTTAATTGTGTTAACTTTTCCTGCAAGGACGTGGCTGGCAAGGCTTTTAATAAGCGACCGTCATCTCGCCATTCCGCCGGCAGCTGATAAGTTTTATCAAACAACACCGCCAAGCGGCGAATCCGGGCAATATCCTTACCCATCATCAATGACAGCTGATGGGTTTTATACAAGGCATCGCGACAGGTTTCCCCGCAATCCCTCGGCACAGGGTTGACCAACACCCAATGGCCTTTTAACTCCTGCATGTTTTGCGCGGAAAATGTATCGTAGCCGGAAAACTCGTCGGCAGAGGTTATTTGCGGTGGCGTAATCAGCACGCCATTGTTGGTGCCTAGCTTAACAATGTCCGGATTTTTCGCCAAAAACCACGCAAACCCAAAGGGCACGATGGACATGGCGAATATCACTATGATGGTGATACGGTTTTTTTTATATTGATTATCCACGGTGTATTTTTCGACTACTAATCCAAATAAATAGGGCTGTTAAGGTCAGCGCTAAACCAAACCATTGTACTGCATAGGCCCTATGTTTTTCAGGTGGGATTGCCACAGCAATCTTCCATTGCCGTTGGTAGCCATCGGGCTGCGCAGAGTCGAGTTCGATCTGATAATCGGCCAACGCATATCCCAACTTATCCGCCAAGAGTTGGCTATCTATTACTTGCACTCTAACCGGCCAAGTTTCCCCCGGAATTTCCGCGCCTTTTAATTTCAGACCTGGCTCAGGAAAACGGTTGATTCTGCCACGTACTTGCTGCGCCACTAGGCTGATACCAATGTCCGGCAAAACTTCACGGGAAGCGCCTAAAGGCACCCAGCCCCGGTTAACTAATATGCCAGGCTGACCGCTATCGGGCAAAAACGGCGTTAAAACCAGGTAGCCGGGTTTGCCGTTCAGCGTTTGGTTATCAATCAAAATTTGATGCGGCGCATCATAATGACCGCTCACTAAAACGGGCCGGTAACGTAAAACTTCGCTATCGATTCCGACTTGCCGAGTTATATCCAAGGCTTCAGCGTTGCTAGCCTGTTGCTGTTGCGCCAGCAAAATCGTCTTCTGTTTGCCTCGATTCAACTGCCAAAACCCCAAGCTGCACAATAAGCTGAATAACAGCAGGTATCCGCTCAGCGCTGCTAGCGAACAACGAAATTCGATACCGCTCGTAGTCAATTTGATCATATATGAAAGCTCCAGTATGAAGATGCGCTATTGGCAAGCGTACCCGAATCGCCGAGAATGCTGGTTTTTTTTTATTTACTAACGCCGCCATGCTTATCAAAACGCTTACTATCGTCGCATTTCTGGCCATCGTCATTAGTCTTGGTTCCGCGCTGTTTCATATTGTCAAACACAAGGAAGACAGCGATTCGGCGAAGACTGCTAAGGCTTTGACCGTGCGTATCGGCCTTTCGCTGGCTTTGTTCATTCTGCTGTTCATCGCTTACGCCAGCGGCCTGATTCAGCCTCACGGTATCGGTGCCCGTATGCATGCCAGTCAAAACCCGCCAACAACGTCAAACCCTTAAGAGTCGACAAAAAAAAAGCGCGATCTGCACAGAACGCGCTTTTTTCTTTGTGGTTAACCGTTGTTACATCATGTAAACAAACACGAACAGACCCAACCAGACCACGTCGACAAAATGCCAGTACCAAGCGGCTGCTTCAAAGGCAAAGTGGTTTTCCGGTGTGAAATGACCTTTCCAGCTTCTGAACAACACTACGGATAAAATAATTGCACCGACGCAAACGTGGAAACCGTGAAAACCGGTCAACATGAAGAAGGTTGAACCATAGATACCGGAACCCAGAGTCAAACCCATTTCATGGTAGGCTTCGTAATACTCAGTTGCTTGAAATCCCACGAACAAAAAGCCCAAACCCACGGTAGCGATCAAACCTTTGATCAGCTGATCGCGATTTTTTGCTAACAAACCGTGATGCGCCCAAGTACAGGTTACGCCACTAGACAACAGCAACAGGGTATTCAGGAACGGTAAACCAAACGCGCCCATGGGTTCGAAATCACCGCCTACTTTACCGGGACCGTTGGTAGGCCAAACTGATTGGAAAGCCGGCCACAAAGTATCGTGCGTCGAACGGCCAGGCCCACTTGGAAAGCCGGTTTCGCCCAACCAAGCTACCGACAGATTACGCGTGTACCAAAGCGCGCCGAAGAAAACGGCGAAGAACATGACTTCGGAAAAAATGAACCACATCATGCCCATCCGATAGGAAATGCCAACGCCATGGTTGTACATACCGGATTCGCTCTCGGTGGACTGCAAGGCAAACCACAAACCCAGCATCACTAAAAAAATAACGAAGCCTGTCAACATCATGCCGGAACCGATCGACGAACCGTTCAGATGATTAGCAAACCCCGCCAGCGTCATCATCAAACCGCCGGTAGCCAAAACCGGCCATACGGCTTTATGCGGTATGTAATAACTATCGTGTGTAGACATATCCTTCCCCTCTATTTTTTACTGATGTTAGTGTTATCAAAAAAAGTGTATGCAAGCGTGACGGTCTTATAACGTTCGGGTAACGCCGGTTCTACAACGAAACGAACCGGCATGGTTTTTTCTTCGTTTGCTGCAAAAGTTTGTTCGGTAAAGCAAAAACACTGGGTTTTTTTAAAAAACTCTGCTGCCAAGCCCGGCGTAATACTGGGTATCGCTTGGGCAATCATCGGCTTGTTAGTGGTATTTTTGGCATAAAAATTAACGGTGTAGTATTCACCGGGATGCACTTTCATGCTTTTCACTTCTGAGCGAAACAACATCGGAGTGGACTCGTTTAAGGACGTGAGAAACTCGACAGTCACCTCCCTATTTTTATCCATCTGATACGCCGTCTCCTGAACCGCTTGACCTTCAACTTTACCGTTCAAACCGGTTAAATCGCAAAGCACATCGTAAAGCGGCACCAGAGCATAACCAAAACCAAACATTGCAATTGCAACAAGCGCCAGCTTACGGACCAACTTGATATTTTTTTGCCCAATATCGTCGCTCATTGCGAGATAGCCTTAATAACCGCAAATACGTATATCGTAAAGGCCACCGCAAACAACACCAAAGCCGTCAAAATGTTTTTCTTTTTTGTATCCATTTCATTACCCAATAAGCCATGTCAAATGACATGGCTTATTTCAGTCACTCATTTCAAGCCTTAAAAATGCTCGGTAGGGATTCTAGCCGGCGGTGTGCTGAAGGTGTGATAAGGCGCAGGCGAAGGCACGGTCCATTCCAGACTGTGTTTGCTAGCATCTTCCCAAACCTCGTCGCTCACTTTTTCACCGGTCCCACCACGGATGGTGTCGATGACGATGTACACAAACAACAGTTGGCTAAAACCGTATATGAACGCACCAATACTGGACACCATATTCCAATCCGCGAATTGAATGGCATAATCGGGAATACGACGCGGCATGCCAGCCAAACCCAGGAAATGTTGCGGGAAGAACAGGATGTTAACCGATACCGCTGACAACCAAAAATGGAGTCTGCCGATTTTCTCGTTGTACATATTGCCGGTCCATTTAGGCAACCAGAAATAACCGGCAGCCATCAGGATGAAAATGGACGCAGGCACCAAGGTGTAGTGAAAGTGGGCAACGATGAAATAGGTATCGTGGTATTGAAAATCCACCGGCGCTACCGACATCATCAAACCGGTGAAACCACCCATAGTAAATAGCACGACAAACGCAATCGAAAACAGCATTGGCGTTTCGAAGGTCATGGAACCCTTCCACATCGTGGCGGTCCAGTTGAACACTTTTACGCCGGTCGGAATCGCAATCAGCATGGTGGCGTACATAAAGTACAACTCACCGGCGACGGGCATACCCACGGTAAACATGTGGTGAGCCCAAACGATGAAAGACAAGAAGGCAATCGCACCGGTCGCATACACCATAGAGGCATATCCAAACAGCGGCTTACGGGCAAATACCGGAATGATGGTAGACGCCACACCGAAGGTCGGCAGAATCATCACGTACACTTCAGGGTGACCGAAGAACCAGAAAATGTGCTGGTACAACACTGGATCGCCACCGCCGGCCGCATCGAAGAAGCTGGTGTCGAAGAATTTGTCGGTTAACAGCATAGTTACCGCACCGGCGAATACCGGCATGATAGCGATCAACAAGAACGCGGTGATCAACCAAGTCCAGACGAACAATGGCATTTTCATCAAAGTCATGCCAGGCGCGCGCATATTGAAAATGGTGGCAATCACGTTGATAGCACCCATGATGGATGAGATACCCAACAAATGCACAGAGAAAATAGCGAACGGAAAGGATTTGCCGTTTTGGAAAACCAAGGGTGGATAAAAAGTCCAACCGCCCGATGGCGCGCCACCTTCCATGAACAAAGTGCTGGCCAACAACAATACGCCGGCCACCAACATCCAGAAACTCATGTTGTTCATCCGTGGCAAGGCCATATCCGGTGCACCGATCATCATCGGAATCATCCAGTTGGCCAAGCCGACGAACGCCGGCATGACAGCGCCGAACACCATCACCAAGGCATGCATGGTGGTCATCGAATTAAAGAAGTTTGGATCGACAAATTGCAGACCAGGCTCGAATAATTCGGAGCGAATAACCAATGCCATGGCACCGCCGACAAAAAACATTGCCAGGCCGAATACCAGATACAAGGTGCCTATATCTTTGTGGTTGGTGGTAAATATCCACCGTAAAACGCCCTTCTCAGGGCCGTGATCGTGGTGATCGTGATGATCATCATGTTCAGCTACGACAGCAGTCATACTCTATACCTCAGCAAAAATTAGAAAATGAGTTCATTGCGAAAATCAGTGAATTACTCATCATCGTCCCATTTAGGTGTGATTTTATTAGGCTGAATCTCATCACCCACGTTGTTACCCAATGCCGGCGCGTTTCTGATGTAAGTGATCAGCTCGGCCAATTCGTCATCCGGCAGTTTTTTGAAGGCCGGCATTTTGCTCGTACCTGCCTGAATAAAACCAATCAGTTGGTCCATATTACCGGTGACCTTAGCGCTGCCGCGTAAAGCCGGGAACCAACCGGAGATACCGTTACCGTCGATCTGGTGGCAAGCCACGCAGTTTTTCAGATAAACAGATTCACCTTTTGCCATCAGCGTGTTGCGAGTTTGGTCGCTCAAGTCAGGGGCTTGATTCTGTTTCTCCAGAGTCGCTTTCATCCAGGCATCGTATTGATCCTGTTCCATCGCCACCACCACCACTGGCATGAAGCCATGGTCTCGACCGCATAGCTCAGTACATTGACCACGGTAAGTACCGGGTTTATCGACTGAGGTCCAAGCCTCGTTTATAAAACCTGGGTTTGCGTCTTTTTTCCAACCCAGATCAGGCACCCACCAGGAGTGAATCACGTCGCCAGCAGTAAACAGAAAGCGGATTTTCTTACCAACCGGCACCACCAGCGGCTTATCGACGTTCAGCAAGTAGTTGGGGACATTACGCGGATCCATGGAACTGTCCCTGTGGGTTTTTTCGCTGGCCTCGTCTAAATGGCTTTCGAAATGCACGCCGCTATCCAGGTATTCGTACTCCCAATACCATTGTTTGCCAGTGACTTTGATACTCATCTCTGAGTCCTGCACCTTGTCCAAATCGATCACGGCTTTGGTCGCAGGAATCGCCATACCCACCAGAATCAGCGTGGGAATGATGGTCCAGATGATCTCAACAGTCGTATTCTCATGAAACTGCTCGGCTTTATGGCCCTTTGATTTACGATGATGATAAATCGAGTAAAACATAGTGCCGAACACCGCGATCCCAATAAACACGCAGATCCACAGAATCAGCATGTGCAAATCGTAGAGCTCGTTACTGAGTTGCGTCACGCCCTTCATCAGGTTGAGTGTATAGTCCGCATGCGCAGTCCCCAAGCCTAAAGCCATCAGGACTAAACAAGCGAGCAGTTGCTTTGTTTTCTTCACGGAGCAGCCTCCCCATTGGTAGTTATAAACTTGTATGCGTTATATCTTCGTAATATCGTCGCAAGACCATTTAACCGGCGAACAATTCCATTTACTGATAATTATCATAAATTAACTGGGCAATTTTAACCCATGACTCACCCACAAACCAGAAGAGGTTTTCCCGTTTGTAAAAAATACACATAAAAAAGGCTTGGGAGCATCGCTGCTCCCAAGCCTTTTGTTGCGTAATAGAGACAGATTTATGCTGTCATTACTTCAATGCTTCAGAATACGCCATGTCGAATTTAGGAATGTGGCTATCCAACCAACTTTTGACCAATTGCCCCACGTCTTCGGTAACTTCGGCTTCGCCAGCATGGAATTTTTTCTGCAAATCGGCGCAGATACCGATCAACGCTTCATGCTCGGCTTTGTGCCTGTCATAACCAGCAAAGCCCTTTGCCACCATTTCCTTTTCTTCGTGAGCAAAGTGATCGACCACATAGGCAATCAGTGCATCCAGCGAAGCGCCAACGGTTGCGCGCGCCGCGCCGCCCGTTGCTTCATCGTACAGTTTATTCAGCAAACCGAACAAGGTTTGGTGCTCTTGGTCGGCAAATCCGACATTAGTGCCATATTGAGCCGCAGTCCAAGTAATTAAAGCCATATAACGTCTCCTGGTTGTTTTTGTAATGGAGTCGTCATTTTGAACACCTGTTCCTCATTTTTTTTGATTTACATCAACTTTTTGCCAGTTTGGCAAACTCAATTTAGCCGCCAACAAGTCAAAATCGCCGGCAGCCGAAAACGGCAAAACCCCCAACAGAGGTGCATCCAGACACTCACGCAGATAAGTCAGATTGCCGTCAAAACCCGGCATCGCCTGATCAATTTGCACTGCCACCCAACCGGCGCAGGACAAACCGCTCTGCCGTATAGCCGACATCGTCAAGCGCGCGTGATTGATACAACCCAGCCTGATACCCACCACCAGAATCACCGGCAAACGCAAGGCTTGCGCCAGACCGGCGTTCTCCAAAACCCCACTCATTGGTGAATACCAACCACCCGCCCCTTCGACCAGCACCACATCAGCCCGTTGTTGTAATCGGGTATAGCCATCCGAAATAACATCCACTGAAACATCAACAGCACCACAAGCCAAATGCGGGGATATTGCCGCTTCAAAAGCGTAGGGATTGATTTGCGAGTATTCCAGTGGCACTGAAGCGTATTGCTGCATCAGTAGCGCATCGGAATTTTTCAGCATTCCGTCATGCCATTCACAGCCGGCGCCCACCGGTTTCATTCCCACCACACTCAAGCCTTGCATTTGCAAGCAGCGCATCAAGGCAATCGTCGCCCAGGTTTTGCCGACGTTCGTATCCGTACCGGTAATGAAGAACGCGGATTTCATAACCTTGCCCGCACGAAAATGATTTCATAGCTGGCCACTATTTCGCCGTTTACCATGCCGTTTTCGTAGTGCCGCATCATGCGCTGCAATTGCGAACGGGTGGTGGGCCGCCGATTTCTGGCATCGCTAACATTATGCGCCCCCAGGTCTTTTAGCTCATGCATCAAAGCCAGTACCGAGGGGTAAGATAAACGATACATCACAGATTCCACATCGACCCGCGCTAGACCGGCAGCCCGTAAGAAACCGCCAATCTGCACCGCACTATAAAAATCGTTCACATGAGCAAAATCGTCGACACCTGTCCAAGCTGCTTTCAGCTCTCTTAAGGTTTCCGGACCGAAAGTTGAAAACACCAGCTGCCCATCATGACGCAATAATCGCCGCACATCGGCAAACACCGACGGCAAATCCTGACACCACTGCACGGCCAGATTCGAATAAACTTGTTGCAGACTGTTATCCGCAAAAGGTAGTTTTTCGGCATCGGCACAAACATATTCGACCGGTAAAACACCGTTGTTCCGTCGCGACGCTTGCAGCATGGGCAATGCAATATCCAATGCCAAACAAGACTGATTCAGACCATCTAACGGCAAACATCGCGTCAAAAAACCGGTACCACACCCAACGTCCAGCACCCAGCCCGGTGCGGATTGCACCGGAAATTTTTGCAACAGAGCTAATCCCACCTGGCGTTGCAACATCGCCGCTGAATCATAACTTCCAGCCGCCGCTGCAAACGAACGCCTAATTTTGGCTTTATCCAACACGGCAAAACTCATTCAGCCGCAGCTACGATGTCGCATAGCTGCTGGGCATGCGACAAGAACGGCACATGTCCGGCATTTGCCAGGAGATGCAGTTTGACGCGCGTATTTAAAGTTTTTACAGCTTGCCCGGTTTGCACTGGAATCAAAGTATCTTTATCGCCTTGCATTACGATGATCGGACAGCGCAAGCCCACCACGGACTTGCGCAAATCGCTATTTTTCAGAATTTGCAAACCACCCTGCAACGCATCGAGCGCCGGCGCATCGCACTCCTGCACGGCCAAGCGTAATTGCTGTAACAACTGCCGGCTCTCGGGCAAGCCTTGTACTTGCAGACCTAAAAAGCGTTGCAAAGTCAATTTTGTATCATCGCTAAGCTGGGTGACAAAACCATCCAACACTTCCGGCCTCACTCCCGGCCAATCAGCAGTCTTAACAAATTTAGGATTGCCGGATAACAAAAACAAGGACTTTACGCGCTCAGGACAGCGCGCCGCCATATCCAAAGCTACCGTCGCACCCAGCGACCAACCCAACACGCTAAAACGATTGACCGGAATTGCGTCAAATAAAGCGGACGTAATTGCCGGCAGGTCATATGCATCCAAACCGGCACTGCGGCCGTGACCGGGCAAATCCAGGCAAATCACCTGGCGATAGCGCGCCAGTTGCCTGGCAAATTCTCGCCAAATGCCGCTATGCATCGCCCACCCATGCAGCATCACCAGCGGCCGGCCCTGACCATATATTTCTCGATGAATTCCGGTCATGGTAAGGCCCTGGCCAAAGCTTCCAACAACGCATCAACTTGCGGTTCGGTATGATGAGCAGAAAACGTGATCCGCAAACGCGCAGCACCGGCCGGCACGGTCGGCGGCCGAATCGCGCTAACCCAAAATCCTTGCTCCAGCAAACGCTGACTGGCCGCCACGGTTTGGCCGCTGTCGCCAACTAAAACAGGTTGAATCGCGGTAAAAGAGTCCATTAGTTGCAGGCCTTGTTGCTGCGCACCTTTTCGGAAACGCCCGATTAAATTTTGCAGCTGTTCGCGGCGCCAGGATTCACTTTGCAACACCCGCAAACTGGCACGAGTCGCCTCGGCCACAGCCGCCGGCAGCGCAGTAGTAAACACATAACTCCGGGTTTTTTGAATCAACATCTCGATCAAATCCTCAGAACCCGCCACAAAGGCACCGAAGGTCCCAAATGCCTTGCCCAAAGTCCCCATCAGAATGGGTACATCATCCTGACTCAAACCGAAATGCTCGACGACGCCGCCGCCATTTTTACCGAGTACGCCAAAACCATGGGCATCGTCGATCAGTAAGCCGGCATGATGTTGTTCGGCCAACTTAACCATGGCGGGTAGCGGCGGCAAATCGCCATCCATACTAAACACGCCGTCACTGACCAACAAAGGCTTCCCGTTAGCAGCAGCGAGTTTAGTCTGCAAATCTTCGCAATCAGCATGTCGATAGCGCTGAAAACGCGCCCGTGACAGCAAGCCGCCATCCAATAGAGAAGCGTGATTCAACCTATCCTCGAGCACCGTATCGCCACGCCCCAGCAAAGCAGAAATCACCCCCAAATTGGCCATATAGCCAGTGGAAAACAGCAAGGCTCTCTCCCGCCCGGTAAAAGCCGCCAATTCTTCTTCCAACGCATGATGGGCCGCGCTGTGCCCACAAATCAGATGGGCAGAACCACTACCAACGCCGTAGCGATCCACGCCCGCTTTAAATGCTGCCGCCACCTCGGCATGATTGGCCAGCCCCAGATAGTCGTTACTGCAAAAATTGATCAGCTGCCGACCATCGACATTCAGCATGATGCCTTGCGGACCATCGACTACTCGCCGGCTCCGATACAGGTTATCTTGCTCCAGTTGCCGCAATTCGCCGGCAAAATCGTAGAAATTGTTGGCCATTAGGCGTAGCTGGAACCGCCCATTTTGACTCCCAAGCGCTCGAACAACTGCTGGTCGTGGTTGGTCATGGGATTATCGGTGGTCAGCAGTTTCTCGCCGTAGAAAATCGAGTTGGCGCCGGCCAGGAAACACAAAGCCTGCATCTCGTCGCTCATCGCCTTGCGTCCTGCCGACAAGCGTACCCGCGATTGCGGCATTAAAATTCTGGCAACGGCAATCGTGCGGACAAACACGATAGGATCCAGCGCTTCGGTGCCATGCAATGGCGTCCCCTCCACCTGCACCAGCATATTGATAGGCACACTTTCCGGATGCTTGGGCATATTCGCCAGTTGCAACAGTAACTTGGCGCGGTCGGTTTCCGATTCGCCCATACCGACGATGCCGCCGCAACAAACATTGATGCCGGCATCGCGCACCCGCTCCAAGGTATCCAGGCGGTCTTGATAAGTACGGGTAGTGATGATTTCTGAATAGTAATCTTCCGAGGTATCCAGATTGTGATTGTAATAATCCAGGCCGCCGTCTTTCAGGGCTTGCGTTTGTTTATCGCTAAGCATGCCCAGCGTGACGCAGGTTTCCATGCCCAACGCCTTGACGCCCTGCACCATTTCCACCACCCGTTCGATGTCTCGGTCTTTAGGGCTGCGCCAGGCTGCACCCATACAAAACCTCGATGCGCCCTGTTCTTTGGCTTGTTGCGCGGCTTTTAATACTGCATCCACCGGCATCAAGGCTTCCGGATTTAAATCGGAGTCGTAACGGGCGCTTTGCGGACAATAACCGCAATCCTCTGAGCAGGAACCGGTCTTGATACTCAACAGACTGCTCACCTGTACCTCATTCGGATCGAAATACACCCGATGTACAGTTTGCGCCTGATAAATCAGGTCGTTAAACGGCAGCGCCAGCAAGGCTTCGACTTCGGCTAACTGCCAGTCGTGACGGATGGTGGCCATTGATTCCAAGGGTTTCTGGCTTGCAGACATTCTGATAATCTCCGAGATTAAGGACAAATCCGTGGCAAGCACCGACTTATCAACCTATATTTAAAATTATGGTAAACAACTGGCTGAACATTATACAGAAGAAATTGCTGCCGCCACGTTGTGTGTTATGCGGCAGTCCGGGGCACGGCGATTTGGATTTGTGCCTGGGCTGCTTGACGGACCTGCCGCGCAACCTGTCTTGCTGCTATCGTTGCGGAGAGCACTTCGAGACCACAATTGATGTACCACAACTCTGCGGCCGATGCCTGAAGAAATCGCCGGCCTTCGACGAGACCTATGCGCCGTTTTTATATCAAAGCCAGATGCGTTATTTGGTAGGACAATTGAAGTTTGCCAACGATTATAAAAATGCTCGACTACTGGCGGCCTTGCTGGCCGAACATATCTCCGATACTGCGGAGTTGCCGGATTGCCTGTTACCCGTACCGCTGTATCCCAAGCGCTATCGGCAGCGCGGCTTCAATCAGTCGATAGAAATTGCCCGGCATTTGTCCAGACAGCTCCGCATTCCACTGGATTTAGACAGTTGTGTTCGCCAGCGTGACACCGGCCATCAAACCGGCTTACCGGCCAAGCAGCGCCTAAAGAACATGCGTTTGGCCTTCAAGATTATCAAGCCCCTGACGTTTCAACATATCGCAATTATTGATGATGTCATGACCACCGGCGCTACTGCCTCGGCGCTAGCTGCCACACTAAAGCAAGCCGGAGTCGGCAAAGTCGATGTCTGGGTTTGCGCCCGCGCCTAAAGCACTGTCTCAATTATCCCGGGCGGCCGAGGCTGCGAGCGGCAAACCGGCGTTTTGCAAGGCGTTGAGAGTAGTCAGTAACTTTTCCCGCCGCGAACCCAACAGCTGAAAACCGTGCATCAACATCGTCATTTCATCGTGCAAATTTTGCTGATCGACGCCCATGACATTTAAAGCCTCGACCGCCGATGCCAGCGCCAGTTCGTGCTGACTTTGGTAAGGCCGCTTAAAGCGGGTCTGAAAGCCGTCCCGGAATTTTTGCAGCAATTCCTCGAAGCGCTGCTCGGTAAAATCCTCGGCTTGCATGCGTTCCAGCAACACCTGCTCGGCATCGAACACCTCTTCATGAAAAGTCTGCCGATAAGCCGCGCATAACTGTTCTACTAAGTTTTTATGCTGTTCTCGCTGCCCTTGTAACTGCGCGACCAATCGTGCCGCGTTTTCTTCCAGGCTGAACATCGGCCGTTGATAACGCATCGCATGCAAAGCCTCCAGGGTCGCCACCAATTCAATCAATCTGGGCTCGGCATAATTTTCAGTTTCCAGCCAACGATAAAACAGCGGCTTGAAGGCATTCGGAAAACGGCCGAATTGCTCACAGTAAGATTCTACAAATTCGCCGATAAAGCGTTCCAATGCCGGTTGATCGAGCAGTTGCTGCTTCATCGCCAACAACAACCTCCGACTCAACTCACTGATGCTCATTTCCACTTTATCAGCAGGATTTAGCGCACTTACCGGCTCAGCATCGGCATCATCGCCGACAACTTGCCTGCTCGGCGTAGCGCTTAACAACGTTTGCCAGTATTCCACCAACCCGGTGCCTGCGGTTTCGCCACCGATGTGCTTGATAATATTGTCCGCCAGCGCCAACAAACAGCGACTTCCCGGGGAATTGACAGCTAAATCCACTACCGACATTTGCAAAGCCACCGCTTTGGGCAGATTCTCGTCACGAATTACAAAACCGCCGTACTCCACTTTCAATTTCAAGCATTTTTCCGCCACGGCGGCAAACCGCCGATAGGTATCAGTCGCAGCCGGGTAATCCACAGCCTGATTGACCACGACGCGCAGACTGCCCAAATATTGGCGAGTATTCAAAGACTTCAGCAGCGCAAAGGCATCGGTTAGCGCCGCAGGATCGCCGCTGACTACTAAAAAAGTAGATTGCGCCAATTCGATAAAACGCAACAGCGTTTCGGTATGCATCGCAGCCGTGTCGATCAAAAAATAATCGAATTGTGTTTCCAGATCCGCCAATGCAGCCGTCAGCCTATGTATCTGCTCGGCGGAGACAGGCGCACCGCCCATTAGTTGCGCAGCTGACACGACGCCAACATCGTCGCCGGTTTTCAGCAAAATCTCAGTGATAGTTTTTTCACCGCGTAACACCTGCTCCAAACGATATGCCGGCCGCAGCCCGAGCAAAGTGTTGATATTGGACAAACCGGTATCGACATCGACTACGCAAACCCGTTTGCCGCGCAAGACCATTGCCGCCGCTACATTAGCCACCACACTGGTTTTACCGACGCCGCTCTTGGCCCCGGCAAACACGATAATGTGCGGTTTTGATGGGGCTTGTTCTGAAATATATAAACTGTCCATGGTGGCAATGAAATAGGCTATTTAGTCGCGTATAGATCGGCAAACCAAACCAGCCGAATTCGGGCGATATTGTAAGCCCTATCTTACAAATTCATGAATTCATACCATAAATCATACGGCGTATGCCGATACACGAGCCGACAGGCCGGACCGTATCGCCGGCGAATGGTCGATTAGCCGCCGTCTTCACGTATAATGCCGCTTCCACAAAACTAATACAGATACCATGACCACCCCGCGTCTCGCCTGGGCCATTACCGGCTCGGGACACTACATTGAAGAATGTCTTGAATTTATGCTGACGCTGGACAACGTTGATTTGTATTTGAGTCAGGCCGGTGAGGAAGTATTGAAAATGTACGGTATCCGCCTGGACGACGTCAGGGCCAAGATGCCGGTGTATCGGGACAAAGCCGCTTCGGCGCCTCCGGTCGGTTTATTCTACAAGGGCTATTACCACACCTTTGTGATGGCCCCCACCACCTCTAATACCATCGCCAAATGCGTGCTAGGCATCGCCGATTCATTGGTCACCAACTTGTATTCCCAAGCCGGCAAATGCCGCGTACCCAGCATCGTTTACCCCTGCGACACCATGCCGGAGATTGAAACCACCGCACCCGGCAAGAAAAAATTCATGGTGTATCCGCGCCCCATCGATTTGGAAGCCACCGATAAAATCCGCACTTTTCCTTATACCCAAGTGGTTGATGATGTCGAGCAGCTAATCGTCGCCGTCAACAACCGCCTAGCCAGTTTATGACCGAGCGCATTCTATTCGTCACCGGGCGCTTGGCGGAAAAACAAGTCCGGCAGGTGTTGGAAAAAATGCAGCCGGACTTTCAATACAAAGTCTATGTGATGGGCGTGACGGTGGCGGCGTTGATTACGAGCGACATGCTTATCAGGCGTATGCCCGACGCCCAAGGCGCAGACCGGGTGATCTTACCGGGACGTTGCCGCGGCGATCTTGACGCATTAGCACAACACTTTGGTGTGCCATTCGAACGCGGTCCGGAGGAAATCAAGGACTTGCCGCAGCATTTTGGCCTAGCCGCTCAGCATTACGACCTCAGCCAATACCAAACCAAAATTTTCGCCGAAATCACCGACGCACCCAACATCAGCGTCGAAGAGGTGATTGAGCGGGCTTATTACTATCAAGCCAACGGCGCCGACGTCATCGACATCGGCTGCCTGCCCGGCACGCCGTTTCCGCATCTGGCCGAGTGCATCCGCACCTTGAAACAAGAAGGCTTCACCGTAAGTATCGATTCGCTGGAAGACGCCGATTTGTTGGCCGGCGGTAAAGCCGGCGCCGATTACATGCTGAGCTTGACCGCCAAGAGTCTATGGATTGCCGACGAGGTAGCGACCACGCCGGTTTTAATCCCGGACACCCATGGCGACTTGGACACGTTGGACGCGGCTATCGCGATCTTGCAGCGTAAAAACCGCGCGTTCATCGTCGATCCTATCCTCGATCCGATCCACTTCGGTTTCACCGATTCCATCGTTCGCAATCACGAATTCCGCCGCCGCTATCCGGAGGTGGAAATGATGATGGGCGTGGGCAATCTCACCGAACTGACCCACGCCGATACCTCCGGCATCAACGCGATGTTGTTGGGGATTTGTTCGGAGCTGAACATCAATCATATTTTGGCGACGGAAGTGAGTAGGCACGCGCGCCGCGCCATCAAGGAAGCCGACAGCGCCCGCCGCATCATGTACACAGCCAAGCAGCACAACACCCTGCCCAAGCACATCGCGCCGGATTTGCTGACCGTGCATGACAGCTCGCCCTTTTTGAACAGCCGCGCGGAAATTGAAAGTTTGGCAGCGGAAATCAAAGACCCCAGCTACCGCATCCAGGTCAGCAGCGACGGCATTCATGTGTTTAACCGCGACGGCCTGTATACCGCGCACGACCCGTTCGATCTATACCCGAAACTACACGTAGAAACCGACGGCGGCCACGCCTTTTATCTGGGCGTGGAACTCGCGCGCGCCGAAATCGCCTGGCAGTTGGGCAAGCGCTTTACCCAGGATCAGCAATTAACCTGGGGCTGCGCAGCGCAAGGCACCGAGCCGGCGGTGGATTTACATACCTTCAAACCCGCCGGCAGCACCTTAAAAAAGCACGAAGACTAAGCCGTTTGTCGACTGCGCTTGTCGTAAACTCGACAAAGCCTCAATGCGGCTTTGCGTTAGTCTCGCCAAAACCCCGCTATTTCGGCCTCAGTTTATTTGGTATTGGTCTTGCTTGCATCTTGGCTAAACCCCTTTCACCCGAACGAGCCCACCCACATGCCTGAGTTTCCGTTAAAACTGGCCGTCGCCACCAAGGACAACATTTCCATCAACGAACATTTCGGCCATGCCACGAAGTTTTCCATCTATTGCGTCTCCGAAGCCGGTTGCGAATTATTGGAAACCCGCGAAGTGGCTAATTACTGCTTGGGCCAGCATGCCGACGAGTCGGCCATGCCCGGCATTTTGGCAACCATTAAAGACTGTTATGCGGTATTCGTGGCGCGCATTGGCGACGGCCCCACCGCAAAAGTCCACGCTATCGGCGTGCGCGCGGTTTCTGAATACGCGTACGCGGCGGTCGAGGAATCCTTGCTGGATTATGCAAAACGCACCGCTGCCGGCGAGGAGATTGGATGACGCCCGAGCATGTTCAGAACTGGGTGACTAACCATCCATTAAGCCCTATCCACATCGATTGCGCAGTGACTGTGATGCTGAAAATCATCGACGGCAAGTGCAAAATGCGGCCAACCGAAAAACTGGTGATGGCACTACTGTACGACTGCGTCAAACACTTACCAGGGCAAATTCTGGAAGCCGATTTGCATCCCTTGATCGCTACGGCCCGCGCCAACCAAGACGACGAAGCTTTGAAAAACCTGATTTACGAAAAACGCCTGATGGCGGAAACCGCAATTTCCCGGCCGGTGATGAAAGGCTTTAAAGCCATGATCCGCGAGCAAGGCTTGCTGGAGCGCCGGGATACAGAAGAAACGGAAGCCTAAGTCGCGTTCAATCGAAAAAATCGAAACTCAGCTGTCCTCCCAAGTTTGGTGGACGAAACAAATCGCTACGCAACGCCGGCAGCGAACCGGTTAAATCCAGCTTTCTGCTGATTACCTTGAAGCGCTGCGCAATCAAATCGGCGTAACTGCCGCCGCCCGTTTGGCGTTGATGAAACGCCGAGTCATAGGCTTTGCCGCCCCGGCTATCCCGCACCCGATTCATTACGTGCTCGGCTTTTAAAGGGTAGTTTTGTTGCAGCCATTCGGCAAATAAATCCGCAGTTTCCAACGGCAGGCGCAGCAGGATGTATTGCACACTTTGCGCGCCAGCTTGATGAGCCGCGCTGACGATGCTTTCCAGTTCGTAATCGGTCAGCACCGGAATCAGTGGCGCCAGCATTACCCCCACCGGAATGCCAGCTTCCCGTAGTTTTGCTACAGCCTGTAAACGGCGTTGCGGCGCGGCGGCGCGCGGCTCCAGAGCGCGCGCCAGCGTTCTGTCCAGCGTCGTAATTGAAAGATAAATCGAGACCAAACCCTGCCCGGCCATTGGCGCCAAAATATCAATGTCGCGTTCTATCAAGGCCGATTTAGTGACGATGCTAGCCGGATGCCGCGTCTCTGCCAACACCTCCAAAATTTGCCGCATGATGCGCTGCTGCCGTTCCAGCGGTTGATAAGGATCAGTGTTGGTACCCAAAGCCAACGGCGCGCAGCGATAACTGCGTTTGGCCAACTCTTCGCGCAACAATCGCGCAGCGTCAGGCTTGACCAGGATTTTGCTCTCGAAATCCAGACCGGCGGAATAGCCCAAGTAGGCATGGGTCGGCCGGGCAAAGCAATAAATACAGGCATGCTCACAGCCGCGATACGGATTTATCGACCTATCGAACGGTATATCCGGCGAATCGTTGTAGGTAATCACCGATTTGCTTCTATCGATGATGACTTCGGTCGGCAAGGGCGGCAATTCAGCATCCAAACTGCCCCAGCCGTCGTCTTCGGCCACAGTACTTTGCCGTTCAAAGCGGCCAGCGACATTACTGATACTGGCGCGACCTTTGTAAATTAATGGCTTAGACATAGCATCATCTGCAAGCAATACACAATTAGGTCAAGGGATTATACTCAGCACGTGCGACTCTCCAGATAGTCGCTGAGACTTTGCCACCATTTTGCCAGCCGACATTGGCTTTACTGCCCCGCGTCTAACCTTAAAGCGGCTCTTGAACACCTACCAGACGAAGGCCAGACAAACGATGAGAAAGCCGCTGACCAAATATACCACCGTATTAAACTAGAGTTATCTGCTACCAAATCGGCGGCAACGTCGGTTGCTAACAAAACGTCCTCACTGGCACACTCATTCTGGCGGGGCTACCTATTGAAACGGGAGCGCCGACCGCCACGCGAATCCAAGCTTCATGGATTTTTCGAAGCCTTACGCACATGTCATTAGGCAACCGCGTCCTGGCAGGTCTAAGGCTTAGTAAAAGATTCAGACTAATATCGAAAATGACAGTGCAAAAAAAAGCTCGCATCGCTGCAAGCTTTTTTGTTCAAACCTAAGATTTTTCAAGGCCGCTAATTGATCAAAAACTCCGAAAAGAACACATCGCGAAAACCGTCACTATTTTGCGCTTTGGTCAAAATATCGGTGATCAATTGTTTGGTCTTCATCCGCAACGCTTCACGCTGTTCCATGGTTTGCAAGTCGGCGCTTTTCGTGCCGCTCAGCATCATGATCATCTCATGACGTAAAACCGGCATATGTTTTTTGATAATTTCCAAGTGATCGGCACCTTCCACCAGTAACTGTACGTTTAACATCAGGTATTTTTTAGGTTCGGCCAGATTGACGGTGAACTTAGGTTTCATCTCCACATACTCAATAACCGGCCCTGCGCTCTCATCGGCTTTCTTCTCGCCGGAATTGGCCCAAGTCATCGTCGGTAACAGCATCAAACTGATCAACAAAATAAATGTTCGCACGGTTTCCTCATATAATGTGACGGTTAGACCAAAAGTATATTCCATTTTCACCATTTATCACCATGAAACCACAAGCTATCGGCCCGGTCATGATCGACATTGAGGCCCACAGCCTCAGCGCGCTGGACAAAGAAAAAATCGCTCACCCCAATACCGGTGCCTTAATCCTGTTCGCTAGAAATTACGACAATCCTCGGCAAGTCGCCGATTTGATCAAACAGATCCGCGCCGCACGCAAGGGCGACATTTTAATTGCTGTCGATCAGGAAGGCGGCCGCGTGCAACGCTTTCAAAACGGCTTTACCCGCCTGCCGGCGGCGGCTTTATACGCCGAACAACCCGAACTGGCGGAAGCCGCCGGCTGGCTGATGGCCAGCGAACTACTGGCGGTGGATGTGGACTTCAGTTTTGCGCCGGTATTGGATGTGGATTGCGGGGTCAGTGAAATCATCGGCAACCGCTCATTTTCCCAAAACGCAAAATTAGCCGCAGAACTGGCCGGCGCATTTCGCCAAGGCATGCGCAGCGCAGGTATGGCGGCCACCGGCAAACATTTCCCTGGCCACGGCGCGGTGGCGCTGGATTCGCATTTGACCTTGCCGGTCGACGAGCGCGACTTGGAAACCATCCGCAGGCAAGATTTACTACCTTTCAAACAACTGATAGCGCAAGGTCTGGAAGCCATCATGCCGGCACATGTAGCTTATCCGCAAGTGGACCGCTACCCCGCTGGTTTTTCCAGCTTCTGGTTACAGACCATTCTGCGTGGCGAACTTGGCTTTGACGGCGCGATCTTCAGTGATGATCTGAGCATGGAAGGCGCCGCCAGCATAGGCGATTTCACTGAACGCGCCGGCCTTGCCCAACAGGCTGGCTGCGACATGCTACTGGTTTGCAATAATTCGGCAGCGGCCGAGCAAGTGCTGGATAAACTGCCTATCAGCCAAAACAGCAAACGCGAACAACGCCTGCAAGCGATGCGCGGCAAATGCCAGCTCGATAAAGACGCCCTGGCGAAAAATGACAAATGGCAAACCATTTCCAAACAAATCACGGAGTTTTATGAAGCCCATGCTTGAAGAAATCGGCATTGTTAAACAGCAAGCGCTGCTGCTGCACAGCGCCGAGGAAGTCGAAGCGGCGTTGGATAGCATGGCCGCGGCGATCACCAATAAACTGCAAGACAGTAATCCCTTGGTGTTGTGCGTTATTAACGGCGGCATCATCGCTACCGGCAAATTACTGCCGCGCCTGGACTTTCCGTTGAATCTGGACAGCGTCCACGCCAGCCGTTACCGCAACGCCACCTCAGGCAGCGATATACATTGGCTATTCAAACCGACTACACCGCTGGCTGGCCGCACAGTATTGGTGGTGGACGATATTCTCGACGAGGGCCATACGCTGCACGCTATCGTCGAATATTGTCGAGAAGAAGGTGCCGGCGCCATTTATACCGCAGCGCTGTTCGACAAAGATTTGCAAATCACCAAACCTATCGAGCCCGACTTTATCGGCCTGACAGTCGCTAATCATTATCTGTTTGGTTACGGCATGGATTACAAGGGTTATCTGAGAAATGCGCCAGGCGTATTTGCCTGCAAGGAAGTACTATGACATTAGCTATCATCGGCGGCACCGGCCTCACCCAAATCGAAGCACTTACCATTACGGGTGAAGAACGCTTGACCACGCCTTTCGGCGAGCCGTCTGCGCCTTATTTGCTTGGCGAACTTAATGGGAAAAAATTGGTGTTCCTGGCCAGACACGGCAACCCGCATCGAATCCCGCCGCACAAAATCAACTACCGAGCCAATATCTGGGGCTTAAAACAGTTAGGCGTTACCGAGATTATCGGCGTCGCGGCGGTTGGCGGCATCGGCGCAAAGATGGCACCTGCGGTTATTGCCATTCCCAATCAATTGGTCGACTACAGCTACGGCCGGGAACATACGTTTTTTGCCGACGATCTTGAACACGTCACGCATATCGATTTCACCGAACCCTATACACCCTCTTTACGCGCAAGAATTATTCAAGCCGCGCAACAGGCAGACATTTCCATCACCTCTTCAGGCACTTACGGCTGTACCCAAGGGCCAAGGCTGGAAACGTTTGCCGAAATCAAACGCATGGCTAACGACGGTTGCGACCTGGTCGGCATGACCGGCATGCCGGAAGCCGCGCTGGCACGGGAATTGGGCTTGGCTTATGCCAATATCTCGGTGGTTGCCAATTGGGCGGCAGGCGTGGTCGAGGGCGAAATCACCATGGCCGAGATCGAGAAAAATTTGGACGTTGGCATGGCCAATGCCATCGCTTTACTGAAAGCAACGGCATTATTCAACGACTAGTAGAAACGGAAACGGATTTTGACGAGGCCCGGATGCCCCGCCAAAATCCGCGAATTTGGGAAACGCAGATTACATTTCCCGAACCTTTGCAAAGCGCTTATCTTTTCGTGCCACCGCTGTGAAGTACATCATTGCGATAAGCTGAGTTGGCGGAGTCTTCGGCGATATTTTTTGCCGCGGTAGCATATTTGTCATGCTCGGCATTTTTTACCATCAGTACAGCGCCAGCCGCCAAGACGACAGCAATGACGATATAGAGCCAGAAATTATCTTTTTCTTGTACTTCACTCATTTTGTACCTTCCTTTTGTTGTTTGTGATGGTGGTGCTGAAAAAATTTCAACGGGGCAAAAGATAACAAGCCGAGGCTTAAATTTTTTGATATACATCAAACTTTTTATGGTTATTAAATTTTATGCCTAGTCGGCGCCTATTTTTACAGCACTCCGGTATTTTGCTGGCCGGGGCTTTATTGACCGGCAAATCCGCAAACGTCCGTGCCGAGAGATTGGCAAAACATTTTGCCGCCGACGACTTCATCACCCTCTACGCACAACTTATCGATCAGCGAACGGTGATTAATAGCGATAAACTCAATTTGATCCTGCCCAAGATTGCCGAAGATGGCGCGGTAGTGCCGGTCAGCATTGCTAGCGAACTGGAAGGCATAGAGAAACTGTATCTATTCGCCGATAAAAATCCCACGCCGCTGTTGGCGGAATTTGAACTCACGCCACTCATCGCACCCCAGCTCACGGCACGTATTAAATTAGCCGAATCTTGCACCGTGATTTTGCTTGCGGAATACAAAGGGGCGCTACTACGCACCAGCCGCTGGGTCAATGTGATGCGCGGCGGTTGCGGAACAGGTTGATATGGCTAACAGTATAAAAATCAGAAGCCAACGGCGTGACGGCTATACGGAAGTTAAATTGCTGATCACGCATCCGATGGAAAACGGCCGCAATCGCGATGCCAACGGTGACTTGATTCCGGCGCATTTCATTGAGCAGTTACAGGTCAAGCTCAACGATCAACTGATACTAACCACCAACATGGCCGGCAGTATCGCCAAAAATCCGTTTTTTACGTTTAGATTAAAAGCCGGCAATAGCGGCGATAGGCTCAGTGCCGAATGGACTGACAATAAACAAAATAAAGATCACGCGGAACACGCGCTCGACTAAGGTACCCGCTAATTGACCCTAATTTCCGCTGTCTGATTTCGGGCGCTGGCCACCAAAAAACTTAGGGGTGATGCGGCGAAGTCCCGTTCCAACTGCGCCAGCAGCTCTGCAGCCCGTTGCGGGTTAGCAACCGCGCAAAAGCCGGTCGGCCCCCAAGAGGTCTGGCCTATCGCCACCGCGCCTTGCTCGGCCAGACTAGCCATTGCCGCCGCGACATCCGGACTGGTAAACACCCCACCCTGTACCGGCGCGAAATGCTCCCCTACCGCCTGTTGCAGCGAGGTAATCACTTCGCCGAACTTATCCAGATCGCATTCAGCCAAAGCCGGCAAGCCCTGCATCAATAGCAAGTAACACAAGCGCTCGGCCTGGGCTTGCGGAAATGGCGGCAATTGCTGAAAGGCGCTGACTTCCTGTTCGCCATGCAAACCTTGGCCGCGCTGATCGAACACCAAAATAAAGCGCCAGTCTTCCGGCACAGCCATTTGTGCAATCATGGGCGGGGTTTTGGTGTCCGGTCCGCGACCGCCATCCACCACCAGGCCGCCTGTTTCGAAGATACCGATACCAATACCGGAACGCGCACCGCGATCAGAGAGTTGCGCTATTTCCCGCACCGACAGACCCAAACCGTAAAAAGCATTCAACGCGGCACCGACAGCCAGAGCCATTTGCGTACCGGACCCTAAGCCAATGTGCTCAGGAATGGCATGGTCGATAATGATATTAAGTGCATCGGAAACGCCCAGCAGCTGAGAAAATTGCCGAGTACATTTCAGGGCGCGCTCAGCGGACGGACCGCTGACTTGCAGGCTATCCGCGGCGGTTATGATGAGTTTGGTATTGATTTCGTTCAGCGCCAAACCGATGCTACCGAAATGCCGCCCCAACGCCCCGCTTAAATCGATAAAGCCCATATGCAAGCGAGCCGGTGCTATGACCGTCACTGATTGGTACCGCGCTTTCACCACCTGGATTCCGTCAAATAGTAAGGAGCCGGCATTATAGCGGATGATGTTGGCGGGCCGAGATAAAATCAGCCACTTGGTGTAGATCGTCCATGAGAAAATCGGCGTGTTCGACAGCCCAGGCATCCACCGGCTGTAATGACGGCACGAAGATACAGGCCGCTCCAGCGGCCAGAGCGGCGCGGACGCCTGTCGGCGAATCCTCCAGCACCAAACAATCCTCAACCAGTTGTGCCAGTTCTGCGGCAGCGCGCAAAAAAATATCCGGCGCCGGCTTTGCCGCGGCGACCATATCGCCGGCAACAATATAAGAAAAAACATCCGTCAATCCAGCCCAGGCCAGACACTGTTGCGCCGCTGCCAGTGCACTATTAGTGGCCAGACAGAACGGCAATGGGTACTGAGCCAATACCTCCAACACGGCAAAAAATCCCGGTTTTACGGCGATACCGTGTTGCTGCACGTGCGCTAGCCAATAATCGCTACTCAATTGTTGAAACTTGTCCAGATTGAAACCAAGCCCACACTGCACCTGCAAACGCTGAGTCACTATTTTTCCGGAGCAACCGGACAAGCTATCCCAAAATTCAGCCGGCATCGCAAAACCAAGCTCATCGGCGGCAGCACGCCAAGCTTGAACATAAGTCGGTTCGCTATCCAAAACCAGACCATCCATATCAAAAATGACCGCCCGCCAATGCCGATCTGTCACCGGATGACCTTGATAAACTCGCCTATGGCTTCCCGATTCGAACCGACTACTATGCGCTGCAATCCACTTTGATCAACTTCCAATTGTCCGGCCACGCGAATTCTTTCGCCGATTTGTGCCTGGCCGTTGTAAGTCGCGGTAAAACACACCACGCTATCAACTTGCGGATGTTTGACGGCAAACCGAGCGGGATAATCGAAACTGAATTGGTCTTCGCACACTTCGGCGTCGATAGTGACAAAACCCAGTTTACGATAGCTTCTGTCTTGTGCTTCCGGGTCGGAAACTACCAGCGACAAATCGAATTTACGCCCATTGATCATGCCCTTGTTGTACTTGCGCTGCTCGTGCCAGACATATTCGTCAAAGGCAAAATCGCAGGCTCGCCGCTGATAAGCCTCCAACCAATCTTCATCGTTTAATGCCTGGCAACGATCTTCGGCAATCAAGGCTTGGACGATATTGCGCGCACGATGAAACTCGCCACGCTCGTAGCACACCAGATCAATATCGGAACTGTGTTTTTGCATCCCCACCAGCAGCGAGCCGGTCACGCCGAATCGGTTAAGTGCCAAGCCATTGTCCTGCAACAAGCAGCACAGTTTGTGCAAATCGGCCAATACCGGATCGCCGGGCTCCTCAGCCAACAAACTTTGCAATATTTTTTGAGGTTGATAATGCCGAACAATAGCGGCGCTGGGCACGGCGTGTAAATGTGCATCAAGCAGCGCCGAATAATGCAGATACTGTGGGGAATATTGCGCAAGATGTTGGTTCGCCACTGCGGTGTCAACCTTGCGCCAAACGCCCACCACACAGAGGTAGCGCAGAAAACATAAGACCTTCCCATTTTCCTGGCCCTGAACAACGACCGCGAAAATCAATCCTTCCGCAGTTTCTATAAAATCTTTGGCTCGATACACGATTTAATTGACTTCCACGCGGTTACGACCGCTTTGCTTGGCCTTGTACAAAGCCGCGTCTGCCGCTTCCAGCATCTCCAGCGCGGTTCTATATTGGCCGACATAGGTAGCCACGCCCAAACTCAGGCTAACACACAGGGTCTCAGTGTCGCCGTAAACGATGTTTTTTTCAAAAACTTGCCGGCGAATACTTTCAGCGAGTGCACGGGCCTGTTGTAAATCCGTATCGGGTAGTATTGCCACGAACTCCTCACCACCGTAGCGGCAAATCAGATCGCTGCTACGCGCCAATTGCTCCGTGAGAACTTTCGCTACTGCAATTAAACACCCATCGCCTTGCGGGTGCCCTAAGGCGTCGTTGTATTTCTTAAAGTAATCGATATCGCAAATAATCAAAGACAACGGCGCTTTATTGCGGCGGGACAGCGCAAACTGCATGGCAAGATTGCTATCGAAATGGCGGCGATTGCCCAAGCCGGTTAATTGATCGCGCAATGATAAACGCTCCAATTCCAGATTGGCGGCCTGCAATTCCCGCTGGGTGGTTTGCAGTTTTTGCCGCATCACATAAATCCGCTCCATCGCGATCACTGTCAATCGCAAACGGGTAGGATTCAGCGGCTTAGGCAGATAGGCGTCGCCGCCGGCCAAAATACCGTTAACGAACGACTCATCATCGTCGTGCATCGTAAAAAAAATGATGGGAAACCAATCGGCCTTTTTTAGCTCGCGGATGGCTTTCGTGGCCTCAAAACCGCTCAGCATGGGCATTTCCACATCCATCAAAATCAAATCCACGTCTTGGTCGGCGACATATTGCAAGGCTTCGGAACCGTTTTCCGCATAGGACACCGCATGCCCCATTTCTTTTAGGCATTCCGCAACCAGCTGCCGGATCACTTTACTATCATCGACCACCAATATTTTCATTGTTCTTCTAGTTGGCTTAAGCAGACTCTAGGATTCTAGCGTAATTAGTTGAAGTCACAGAAAACAATTGATAAAACCGATTCAATCCCCTATCCTCGCCCGCTGGCTTTTCAGCCTACCAACAATCCGTTATTCCCCTCCAAACCTTAGGAGAAATCATGAAGATCGGTGTTCCAAAAGAAGTTCACGACGGCGAAAAACGCGTCGCTACCACGCCCGAGGCCGCTGAAAAAATCATCAAACTAGGTTTTGAAGTACTGGTGGAAAGCGGCGCCGGTGACAATGCCAATATTTCCGATGACGCTTATCGCGCGGCCGGCTTGCAAGTAGTCGCCTCGGCGCAGGAATTATGGCAACAGAGCGATATTGTCATGAAAGTCCGCGCTCCCGAATTTCATCCGCAGTTGGCACTCGATGAGGCCGATTTGCTGCGCGAAGGCCAACAATTGATCAGCTTTATCTGGCCGGCGCAAAACGAAGCACTGATGCAAAAATTGGCCACGAAAAAGGTATCGGTGCTGGCAATGGACAGCGTGCCGCGTATGTCCCGCGCCCAGAAAATGGACGCCCTGAGTTCCATGGCCAATATCGCCGGTTATCGAGCCATCGTGGAGGCCGCGCAACATTTTGGCCGCTTCTTCACTGGTCAAATCACCGCCGCCGGGAAAATCCCGCCCGCCAAGGTCTTGGTCATTGGCGCCGGTGTAGCCGGTCTGGCTGCGATTGGTGCTGCGAAAGGCATGGGCGCTATCGTCCGCGCCTTCGATACCCGGCCGGAAGTGAAAGAACAAATCGAGAGTATGGACGCCGAGTTTTT
Source organism: Methylomonas fluvii (assembly GCF_014850975.1). GTDB lineage: Bacteria > Pseudomonadota > Gammaproteobacteria > Methylococcales > Methylomonadaceae > Methylomonas > Methylomonas fluvii. The sequence goes on from NZ_JACXST010000003.1 coordinate 1,125,675, forward strand.
GATGCTGGACTTTCAGGAAGACGGCTCAGGTACCGGCGGTTACGCCAAAACCATGTCCAAGGAATTTATCGAAGCCGAGATGGCTTTGTTTGCCCAACAAGCCAAGGAAGTGGACATTATCGTCACCACCGCCTTGATCCCCGGCAAACCCGCTCCCGAACTGATCACCGCCGAGATGGTGGCGTCGATGAAACCCGGTAGCGTCATTGTGGATTTAGCAGCCGAACAAGGTGGTAACTGCGCATTGACCGAGAAAAACCAGGTGGTGGTAAAGCACGATGTGACCATTATCGGTTACACCAATTTGCCCAGTCGATTGGCTAATCAATCCAGCCAGCTCTACGCCACCAATCTGCGGCATCTGTTGACCGACCTCACCCCTGGCAAAGACGGTAATACCGTCATTAACATGGAAGACGAGGTCATTCGCGGCGCCACCGTGATCAAGGAAGGCAACATCACCTGGCCGCCACCACCGCCCAAACTATCCGCAGCACCCAAACAAGCGGCAGCAAGCGAAGCGGCGGCCGCTGTGGAAACCAAATCTTTGATACCAGAACCGATAAAGCAATGGTTGCCGATAGCCTTGGCGGCGCTGGTGTTCTTCGCCGTTGGTGCGACAGCGCCCACGTCGTTTTTGTCACACTTCACGGTGTTTGTGTTGGCTTGTTTTGTCGGTTACCAAGTGATTTGGAACGTCTCGCCGTCGCTGCATACACCCTTGATGAGCGTGACCAACGCCATCAGTGGCATCATCGTCATCGGTGCTCTGGTGCAGGTGTCCTCGCCTGACTCGATAATCGGCATTTTGTCCGCAGTGGCGATTCTGATCGCATCCATCAATATTGCCGGCGGCTTCCTGGTGACGCGCCGCATGCTTGAAATGTTTAGAAAATAAGGAGAGCTACATGTCAAACGGTCTAGTTACGATGGCATACATCGCAGCCTCGATTCTATTCATTCTCAGCCTCAGCGGCCTGAGCAAACAGGACACGGCGCGGCGCGGGAACTACTACGGCATGACCGGCATGGCGATTGCGATTGTCGCCACGGTATTCGGCGGCAGTGTGACCGCCTACGTCATACTCACGATTGCCTTGCTGATCGGTGGCTTCATCGGCACCAAAGCCGCCGCCAAAGTGGAAATGACGCAAATGCCGGAGCTGGTGGCACTGATGCACAGCTTGGTTGGGATGGCGGCGGTATTGGTCGGCTACGCCAACGCCATGGATCACTCCAACAGTTTGGTCGGCGCCGAAAAAACCATCCACGAAGTGGAAACCTACATCGGTATTTTTATCGGTGCGGTGACATTTTCCGGTTCGGTCATCGCCTTCGGCAAACTCTGCGGTCGCATCAGCGGCAAGCCAATCTTGCTGCCCGCGCGGCATTGGTTGAATCTGGCCATGTTGGTCGTTACCGTGATATTAGGCGGCAGCTTTTTAAGTGCGGCGGAAAGCGGTGGCGGCATGCTGCCGCTGGCGATTATGACTGTGATTGCATTGGTATTTGGGGTACACATGGTGATGGCCATCGGCGGCGCGGATATGCCGGTGGTAGTATCAATGTTAAACAGCTATTCGGGATGGGCAGCGGCCGCGACCGGTTTTATGCTCAGCAACGACTTGCTGATCGTCACCGGCGCCTTGGTCGGCTCCAGTGGTGCGATTCTGAGTTACATCATGTGCCGCGCCATGAATCGACACTTTCTCAGCGTGATTGCCGGCGGTTTTGGTAGCGCAGGCGGTGAAGCGGCAGAAGTGGTTGGCGACGTGCAGCCCATTGAAGTGGAAGAAACCGCGCAACTGCTGCTGGACGCCAAAGACATCGTGATTATCCCCGGCTATGGCATGGCCGTTGCGCAAGCACAGCACACGGTCAACGAAATCACCAAATTGCTGACCGGTCGCGGCAAAAAAGTCCGGTTTGCCATCCATCCGGTCGCCGGAAGGATGCCTGGGCATATGAATGTCTTATTGGCCGAAGCGAAAGTGCCGTATGACATCGTCTTTGAAATGGACGAGATCAACGAAGACTTTCCGCATGTGGATGTCTCCATCGTCATCGGCGCCAATGACATCGTCAATCCGTCAGCCCTGGACGACCCTAACAGCCCGATAGCAGGCATGCCGGTGCTCGAATGTTGGAAAGGTGCTGCCACTATCGTCTTGAAACGCTCGATGGCATCGGGGTACGCCGGCGTCGGCAACCCGCTGTTCGTGCATGACAACACCCGCATGTTGTTCGGCGATGCCAACGACAAATTGCAGGGCTTGTTAAAGGCGTTGCAGGGGTAACCTAAGTAATCCCATCAGTGGCCGCCAATTTAGTTAATTGGCGGCCACCTCAAACTGGGGAGCCGCAAAGGACGAATAAGATTAGACTTGTTTACGTTTCAGGCCCAGGAAACCCAGCAATGCGGTACCCATAAACCAGATCGCACTAGGCACCGGTACAGCCGCCGGCGTAATTGAAGTGACCAAATAAACGGTACTATTATCACTTCCCCATGCTCCTGCGCCATTGGTATTGATACTGTTATAGTACCAGACCCATTGCGCGTTGGAATCAATACCCGAGTGGAAGCCCCAGGGCGATATTCCATTGGCACCCTCTACGACAATCGGGGATGCCGGATTCGCCAGCGAATCTACATACATACTCCAGCCGGTATCGCCAGTTGAAATAGTATTTGCGCCATTGCCGAATAAATAGTCGCTATTCGACAGAGTAAAAGTACCCAATGCTGCACCCGGACCACCTTGATTGGTGACTTTTAAAATCAGATATGAAACGGACGTGGGAGTTAAGCTGTCCACCGAAGAATACGTGCTGCCCCAATTGTTGCCGCTTAGGATAGCAGCGCTACTAATTGAGGTTGCGCTGGAGCTGATGTACTCTTCAAAGGCGTTATCGGCAGTAAAAGTGCTGGTCAGTAATGTAGATGCTTGCGCGCAAGACATTGAGCCAGCCAGAATAAGAGCCGAAGTCAGTTTTTTCATTTTTCAGATACCTATAAGTTATGCGAGTAACGTAAGGTTATCACCTGGTCGTTATCGATCATATTGCCCAAAAGCATTATGGCGAAGCAGCAAGTTATGCTTCAGGTAATAATGTCTGAAGGATAAAAGCGCTAGTGGCCTAAACCCTGAACAAATTGAGCAGCGGCTGGTTTTGCCACAAGTTAAAAAGTTGGAGTGAATTTGTTTACCTTACCATCTATCTGGAACCTGATTATTACCACCCTCGTATTCATCTGGGTGGCCAAGCGTGCCCAAACTCTGCTGGATAAGCAAGGTTTGCCCCGTGGCACGACACGCAGTTTGCTGGTATTTACCTTGGCCTCGCTGCTATCCTGGGGATCAGGCGAAGCCGTCGACTGGACCGAAGCAAAAATCCAGGGCAAGCCACAAAGCGCCTCTCGGTCAACGGAAGAAGAGATTGCCCAGCTGTTAGAGGTTTTCAACCAAATGCAAACGGCAACCCAAACTAAATCATCAAGCTATTAACGAGACATTATGAAAAGACTGCTATTAGGATCAACGCTGGCCTTTTGTGCCCCCACCCATGCCGACAACTATTTATCGTTTAAAGCACCGGGTAAAGCCGATGCGGAAACTTGGCTGAATGCTTTTACCGATGCTCAAGATATGACCCGAGACGGCATGGTGTTAAAAAGTAATTTAAAGCGGGAAGAACTCTCGGAATTGTTGAAATCGCTGCGGGCAAAAGCGGAAACCTTATTCGGTGATGTCGTATCGCCGTTCGGCGATTGCACCAAATCGGTCGAGTCTGTCAACTGGTACTGGCAAACACAACAATCACTCATTACCGATCCAACTAATGATACTGATAGTAAGGCGGTTAGCTTGGTTACCCTGGCCTGGGAAGGCGGCGAATATTATGCGATATGCTCTCGCATGATCAGGGCTTTGCCGTAACGCTGCCCCTATTCTTCTGACTTTAGTTAGGGCTAGTTGAGATGAATGGCGATAACTAGGTAAATTTTAATAAAAAGTCTGAACGTGACCGCATTGGAATTATTCGGCTCATGAAGTTGGCAGACTGGCGTTAACGACCCTAAGGAGTCAGACACTCATTTCCAGTGAACGGCTGGTTTAGCTCTTACAATAGCCCCTTGATCCCAGAAGTTCTATCTAAACTCCTATCCGCAACTCATCGATCCACCGGCAACCAGTTTTTCAGCCAGCCTTCGTTCTTTCTGCAAACTTTGACCGTCAGCTTGATGATGTCGCTGTAGGCAATAAAACTTTTAAAAGCACGTACTTCTATGGCAATACGGATCAACAGCAATAACTCTTCTAGATGATCGCGGAATGCCACCAAGCCCGCTTGTTTATTGCTATGACAATTGGCCCGGATGATTAGGGTGACGGCTTTACGGCTGACGTTTCGCAATTCGCTGCCCGGGGTGTATTTGTGGTAACGGCTAAAACTCATCACGCCTTGCTCAAAATGCATTGCTAATGCCAAAGCATCACGGTAAATATGTAAGTGCTCGTAACGTCCAATAACTAGCGATACCACAAAAAAACGCTTGGGGCTCCCCCCAAAAAAGCACCCAATCACCCAAATGACCGAATTATCCAGCGTGTCCGCGTCGTTTCAAACTCAGCAACCCCAACAATCCACTACCCATAAGCCACACCGCTTCTGGTATCGGAACGGCGGACACTTGTCCGGGACTAACCGCCCATGCGAAGAACTGGAGGTTCTCGTCATTTTTAAAGTAGCGGTCCAGGTAGCCATCGTAGGTAAAGAAGATCCATGCAAGGCTAGGATTAGGTGCAACCTCAGTAACAGACCAGTACGCAGAGCTTTGGGCGTTGCTGAAGGGGCCTGCGGGGCCTGCGGTGCCCCACCTACCATCACCAAAAATACCAAAGGGGCCTCCGTAACCCGGATACGAAGGGGCCAGTTTGTTTAGTTCGTTATAGTACAGTTGCCCGAATTGGTTATCGGTTTGGTTGTAGCTTAATTGCGGATTAGCGCCCGCCGTTGGCAAGGCCCATTGATTGGAACCGGCGTAGATGATGGTGTTGAGATAACTGACAAACGCTTGGGCGCCAAACCAGTTGACTCTACCGTTTGCACCGAAGTCGGCCGTGCTCAGTGCGTGGCTGCCACTATTCGCCGGGATGTCATAAGCATTAGATGTGTCGGTAACAGACCCTATGGCGTTGATGATGGTGCTGACCAGATTTGGGCTGCTGGCTTCCATGGCGCCCAGCAGATTGGCATCGCCGGTCCAGGTTACGTCGCTGACGCTACTGTACACCAGGCTTTGACCGGCAGAGGTGTAAGGGGTTAAGACAGCCTCGGCATTAGTGGTGGTCAAACTCAGTACTAGGCCTGCGGCCAGAAAGGGTAGGTTAATATGCATATCCATTCTCCATACCGATAAGGTTAATGATTTTGCCAACTTTCTAACCCCTAGGGCTTTGTGTTAGCCTTTTGCCTTGGCGTAGCAGTTAACTCCAAACGCTTGGAGTTTGGTGTTAACTGCTGAGTTTTCAGCAAACTAGCCTCCGTCAGGTGAGGACCGTATATCAAAATTTGTGAAGCAGGTCAAGTTTCATGTCGTTGCAACAATTTGGATAAACTGACACGGGCTAGTAAGCAAGGCTGACAACCCTTGTACTAAGAGGACAGCGCGAAACTCAAGGGGAGCGTCAGCTTTGACGCCTGATTTTTGTCGGAGGAATTGTAATCAGTCAATGACTAAAAGTGGCCGAACTCGAGCATTTGGCATGAATAACTATCAAACGACCATCAGACATTAAAATCACATTTAAGCCGGCTAAAAAATATAGCCCTGCAGCTCCGGTTGCAGTCGGTTTGAATCAGTGCCGTTTTTCAACTAAACTCAGCCAGCAACCTAAAGGCGAATCATGATAGCCGTTTACACATTATGTTTTGCCTGCCGGTTGTCGAAAAAGGCAGTTTAAGCGTACTGCGACCGCCATCCTGCTACTATCCCTTTGCACTACTGGGATTCAAACCATTTTCTGATTGCATCGGCGTGAATCCTAGTATCAATTTTTTGACAAGGAGCGATTATGAACAACGATTTAGTCAAGGGCGAACTCTCCGCCGACCAGCAGAACGCGGTGATGGGTTTGATCGGCCAAATTCAAAACCTGTTACCGTTTTTAATCGATTTAAGCGCCGACGAGCGCCGGGCCTTGCCTAAGTTGGGCGACAAGAGCCGGGCGTTTGTGGATCAGGGTTTGGTGTTGGCCGTGCAAAATCCGGGCATCTTGCCGCGAAATTTTGACTTGGACGAATATCAACGCGACGTGACTTTAGTCCGGCAGTTGGAGCCGCTGGTTTTAGCCTTGGGACAGCTGCAAGGCCGGCTGGAGGATACCTTTTTGGCGGCGGGCAGCGATGCTTACAGCCAGACCTTGCTGGTTTATCAAGCCGCGAAACTGGCCGGCAAGAATGGCGCCTTAGAACAACACCTAGACGGTTTGAGCCGGCGCTTCGCCAGAAAATCGACCAGCTCGACGGCTGCGGCCACAACACCCGCCACTCACTAAGCCGATACGCTAAATTGACTTATTTTCTTGGCCGTTGGCGTTATTTTGTCCAACGGCCAAGCTTTTTTCTCGATCATTGGACAAAATAACGCCAACGTTTTAGCTCGGAACTTGAACGATGCAGCTATGAATGAGAATGATCGAGAAAATAGCTCGGACGTTCTGGCTCAGAGCTCGGTCGATTGAGAAAATTTCTCGGCCAATTGAGTTCTGAGCTCGATCATTCAAGAAATTTTCTCGGGCGTTGCAGTTTCGAGCTTGATTGATGGAGAAAAGAACTCGAGCGCCGCTGATTGGAAACGTAATCACGGACTCTACTCCCAGAAACATTCCTCAGCACACAACAGCTGTTCGCCATTTGTTTGTGGGAATAGACAAAAATTTCTTACGCCCTCATAACGGCAGAATGGTGGATCGCCTGTCAGCGAGTCCGCGGCAAAAATACGCGAAAGCACGTGCCCTTCCCCAGTTCGCTCTTCACCTCTATTCGCCCATTGTGCTTTTTAACGATCCCATAGGATAAGGACAGGCCCAGGCCTGTGCCCATGCCAACTGATTTGGTGGTAAAAAACGGATCGAAGATTTTTCCAAGCTGTTCGGGCTTGATGCCCTTGCCGGTATCCTCCACCTCAATCCAGACGCTTTGCTCATCATAAGCGGTGCGAATCGTAATTAGGCCGTGATCCTCAATGGCTTGTACGGCATTGATCAAAAGGTTCATGAACACTTGGTTGAGCTGGGACGCGATACAGTTGATCTCGGGGATTCCGCCGTATTCCTTTACGACGTCGGCTTTATATTTGATCTCGTTCCACACCACGTTCAGCGTACTGTCGAGACCCGCCTCAAGATTCGCCGATTGCTGTTCCAGTTCGCCGACGTGAGAGAAATCCTTCAGATCCTTAACGATGCGCCGCACTCGCTGCAAGCCGTCGAGCGACTCCGCCAGAAGGTCGCCGATATCTTCGCGCAGATAGCCGATATTAATTTCCTGCTTCAGGTGGGTAATTTTTTGTAACGCTTCATTCACCAACGACCCTTCGATCCGTTCGTAAGCCGCCAGCAGTGCCAGCATGCCATCGACATACTCCTGCAAGGTGCTTAAATTGGAGTTGACGAAGCCAATGGGATTATTGATTTCGTGAGCCACACCGGCGGCGAGCTGGCCTATCGAAGCCATTTTTTCGGATTGCAGCAGTTGCATCTGGGTTTCTTCAAGCTGGCTGATGAGTTCCTCTTGACGTGCCTTCTCGGCCAGCAATTGGGTATTCGCCATTTGCAGCGATTCAGTGCGCTTTCGCACCTGTTCTTCGAGTTCGTCTCGGGAATCGCGCAACGCTTCCTCGGCCCGTTTGCGTTCGGTAATATCGTTAAAGCCGAAGACGCGGCCAATGATGTGCTCGCCTAGATATTGCGGCCGGGATCTGCATTCGAAAATCCGGCCATCCTTGAGGCTCAGGATATCTTCGGTTTCGCTGTTACCGACTAGCTCCTGTAGGCGCATACGAAAGACTTCCGGCTCGGCAACCAACCCGGCAATGAACTCGAGAATATCCGCTTCTTCCCTCTCCAGCAGCAACTCGTCGGAAATGCCCCACATGCTGCTGAACTGGCGGTTCATGTTGGCGATCTTGCCATGCCAATCGATAACCAGAATGCCGTTGCCTGTCGATTCCAGCGTTGCCCGCAATTGAGACAATATTTGGGCCAGAGCATCCTCGGCCTTGTGCTCGTTCTGTACATCCCTGGCCTGTACCAAAATCAGAGGGCTTCCTTCATGATCAATGACTTTGACGGATTTGGTCATCGTCAGCATCGAACCATCGGCACATTGGTACAGTCCGTCCTGAGTTTCGATATCGAGATATAGTCCGTTACGGACGTCCTCCCAATAAAACACGTCTTGCAAGGAACTTTCGATAGCCGTGATCGGCATGGCCAGCAATTCGTCTTCCGAATAGCCCAGCATCTTCTCCACGACCTTGTTGGCAACGATGATCCGCAACTCACTGGGTTCAACCAGCAGCATCATATGCTGGCTGTAATCAATCATCAGATGTTCGAGACTGCTCATCTGGCGCTTTGCTCCTGGCCGGGTTGGCTCGGATCGAAGTAATAATTGACCCGTTTGCGTGGACTGAGATAGTTGTATATTTCCCGCGGAACCTGCGCCGGCCTGATCGCCTTCGCAATATTCGCATCCGCTTCGCACGCCATGTCCACCAGAATCGCTTCATCCCTGGGAATATCCGCGTCGTATATCAGCACCAGCGGTTTCATCGGCTTGAGGGTATTGACGGTGACCACCATGCCGATCACCCCATTGGAAAATTGCACGATGGTGCCGGGCGGATAAACCCCAAGACAACGGATGAAGACCTGGAGCAGTTTCTGATCGAATTTGTTGCGCAACTTGGCGAACATCGTCGACAGAGCCTCATGAGGTGTCAGCGCATCGTTAATATTCGCCGGGTTGCAAAGTTCATCGTAATGGTTGGCAATGACGACAATCCGGGAAAGCAAACTGATGGCCTCACCCTTCAGTTTATTGGGGTAGCCAGTCCCATCGAACCATTCGTGATGTTCGCGGATGATGGTCACCACAGCAGGCGCCAACCCCAGCCGCTGGCCGATTTCCGCGCCGTACTGGCAATGCATTTCAAATAAATGCCGCTCCGCCTGATTAAGCGGCTCCTTTTTCATCAGAATTTTGGTCGGAATTTCCTTATGGCCAATATCGTGAAACAGTGCGCCTATGCCCACGCTGCCGACCAGTTCTTGGGGCAACTGGATGTCTCGGGCCATCATCAGGGACAGCATGGTGACATTCAAGGAGTGGTAATACATTTCCTCGTCGCCCGCCTTGCCGATCATGACGTGTATAGCAAGTTCCGGCGCGCAAAGCAGCGAGTCGACAATTTGGTCCACCAATTGTGTCGCCTTTCGCAAAGTCTCCGCCGGCATGGTATACAGGCTTTTCTCGATACCGTGTATCGTTTTAGCGGTATCGATAAAGGCATTTTCGATCCGTGCCGCCGCCTCTCGCTGTTGCTGGATTCGCTCGACTAGCTCCAGCTTGGTCGCCAATGCCGGCGAAATATCCGGCTTGGCTTCTGCAGGTGTCTGCTGTATCGGCTGTGCCTTTTGAGCTAGCGGACTGACATCGCTGAGGGCCGGATCATAACGAATCGACTTTAGCCCAAGACCCTGAAGGGTCTTGATCTGTGCCTCGTTTTTTATCTTGAAATGGCTGAACGAGAAAGGGTGATCGAACCACTTGAGATCGAGATGAATATACAACCCGATACGAAGCTGATCCATGGTAATGTTGACGTCATCTTGCATCGGGATTGACAGTCCGATCAACTTTTGTCAGATGGAAAAATGTCGAATTCATACCGTCTCTACCCATACGCCGCCCCCAGCCACTCCCGGTTTTGCGATCATCTTCATAGGGAAGACGCCGCCTCAGTCAGTTTGACCGGAAGCGTAGGGGAAATAAGGAAAATAAGCAAACCAAGAGTCAAGTTCAGTTGAACTCACTTCAATCAAAAACCCGGGAACTGAATAACAAGTCATTCTCCCAGCCCCTAGGCAATTGAGCCATGTGTGCCCCACCTTCTGCGTCCAGACGTTGTTCCATTAGAAGATCGCTAAAATTGCCAGCGCTTACGTTGGCAATTACCTGAAGGTGTTTAGCTTAATTTAGCGGGATCTTTTATCCCGTTCCAGTTCCAAATATTTATGCCGTAAATCAACATAATTGCCGCCTATCCATTGCCAAAATGTCGCGGCCGCTTCCGGATCAGTGCTAATTAACTTCACGGCTATCGCACCGTTGCTGCTGATGTCGGTAATCTGTGCGTCAATATCGATGCTGGCTTTGGTTTTGACGACGCGCCTATCAGTATCGACCCGAAAAGTCACGGGCTCGCCCACTTGAAAGACAATATCGCGTTTTAAGCCCCCCAAAAACTTCAGGCGATACTCCGAAACCGATTGAAACGGCAACACGAACTCGGCATGCCAACGAAACGGCGGACACTGGATAGGCCCGGCGTTCTTGGGAAAATGCACGGTGTAGCCGTCATCAACCTTGGCTTTAACCACGCCTCGGGTATAAATCTCGTGACAATTGGTCAGTACCGCATCGCCAGGCTCCAGACCGAATTTTGCAGCGTGTGCAGCCAAGCTGTTGAAAGCCAGGACCAATCCCAAAACGATTATTTTCATGCTGCTCTCCTGATTATTATTGTTAACTTTCATCCCTAAACTTTCGGCTCGGCCAATTGGATACTGAACATCAAATTCATTCTCTGGCTTGGCGGGGTACCCTCAGTCTGTATCCGCGATCAGGTGTTGTCAATATATTGCCTGCAATGCAGCACAGCAGCAGGCGAAAAACCAAATCCAATTTTTAGCGCGGCTGCGGTGTGCTGGGTTGATATGGGCCTAGCAGACTACGCACCAAGGTATTGGTTTCGTCAATATCCACAGTGATCATATGCCCGGTGTTAGTACCTAAATAGGCTTGCATGGCCGCTGCCATATACGGGAACACCAGACGTAAGTCGTTGCTGGAACCGTTACTTTGCACGCTGGTTTTCCATAGCTGTTTGCGTTGCTGCTGTTGCAAATAGGCTTCTTTATCGCAGGCTTCCAACACCAGATAGCGCCGGAACGTCGTGTAGGATTCGGTCCGTTGCGAATAGCCGCCGTAACCCCAACCAAAACCGGGATAATAGCCGTTGTAAAATCTGGACATTCTGTACGGATAGTAATAGCCCATATCGTTCCACAACGGTACTTCGTAAGTGAATTGATGCACTTCCGGCGCGCCGACGCCATAACTCAGGAACATCACCAAATTGCTGTCTTGCAGACTACCGGCCTTGCTGTAGCCGCGATTGGCCAGGATTTTTTCGATATAGGTTTTAAACTCGATAAACTGCAAATCCTGTTCATTAGCGCCGGCATTGCCCGGCAACACCACAAAGCGCAAATTGCTTTGCGGCGCGCTAACGGCGACTAACGAATCGATTTCCGTGCGGAATTGCAGCGGACGCGGTGTGCTGCTACAAGCCGCCAGTAACGCGGTCATAAGCAAAACCAACAGCCGATAACTTACACTTATTAATTTATTGCTGTGCATGGTCACTCCCTGTTTCGTTCGTTGAACTATGCTCTTGCCATAAGCTTTGCGTGCGTTGCTGCAAGCGAATATCGGCAAGTACTTTTTTATCGTGCAATTCCGCCTGATGGGTCAATTGTTCGGAGAGTAGCTGACTTTCCGCAAGCCGTTGCCTGGTCTGCTGCGTTTCCTGGGCCAATAACTCCGCTTCCAGACGCATGACCTTTAACTCGTTTTCGTGGCGTAGCTGTTCGGCATACAAACGCTTCTCAAGTTCCAACTGCTGAGTAAGCTGATCTTGTTTGTCTTCCAGCAAGCGCCGCTGTTTTTCCGCTTCCTGGGCCTGTATCTGCAATTCCAGATCCGATACGCGACGCAAATGTTCCAGTTGCAGGCGCTTTTCGTGTATTTCCTCTTCCTCCAGCAACCGCTGCTGCCGGGATAGCTCGCGGGTGCGCTCTTCATTCAACTCAAAAGTCTTTTTCAACACGTTCAGATAAACGCTGTCGCGACCCAACTGCACGTTCGGAAATTCGTTAAAGCTGGCGGTAAGGCTACATAGCGCTTGCGATTGAATATGCTGTTGCATTAACACCTGGTTAATAGCCAGCGCAATACGTTTCTCAGTGTCTATTAGACCGATTTGAATCCAGTTGCCGTCAGCCAGCGTTTGCAACTCAAGATTGACCACATCGTCAATTATGTCGGCATACAACTGCTTGATGTGTTGATTAATCGTGGGCAGCATTTCGCTGTTTTTCAGCACGTAAGCCAGGGTGGCCTGAAAGCGTAAATCCAACGCCAAATCTACAGTGCAAAAATCGTCGAACATACTCAGCTGCCGCCGGTATTGCCAGGTTTCTATCGTCAGTGGGTGGATATGATGATAAAAGCGTTTGACGAATTTCTTTGGCCGCAAAAAGAGTTTTTTATACGGCCCGAGTTTTAGCTGCACCACTTGCCGATCGGCGTCGAAACCAGCGATCCATTGTTCCGCTGCATCGGCAAGCGACTCTTCAAATAAATCGCCGCCGGCCAGCCAGACTTCTAATTCGGTGCCCGCGCTATTCATGGCTAACAACACCGGCAGCGGCAGCGGCTTTTTGTTTAAGCGCGGCGATTTTGTCGGACATTTTTTCCGCAATCAGCGGGTAAAGATTCGGCGCAAACTCCACGGTTCTATCGTCTACTTTACGCAAGAAACCGCGGCTGAGCAGCAAGCCGACCACAAACATCCGCGACCAATCCGAGTAACGGCGGGCTTTTTCCAAGTCGGATTTTTCGATGACCATTTCCAGTTCATCGTTCTCGTTGATCCGGAACTCGGTAAATTGTCGCAGGCATTCAAACACCAGCTCTTCTTCCTGGATCGTTAACGGTCCCGGTGCGGTAAATTCCAAGCGATAAGACAGTAACACGGTGAAAAAATCCACCATCGCCGCGCAGGCAAAGGCAAACCAGGAAAACCCGCGCCACATTGCAAAAGAGGGTTTAACTTCCTCAACAAATTGTTTATAGGTCATCAGCAAGGGCGCGTCGGGTAAAGACAAGCCCATGCTGCTGGCCAGTTGGTTCACGCCGAGTTGAATATCCTGATAATTCTTCAAAAATTGCGAGTAAGTGGCTTCCTTGTCGTTGGTCACATCTAGCTGATTCAGATTACTTTCCAGCAGCCGGATATTGGTGTCTAAGGCCTGAAAAGCTTGTTCCTGCTGTTGTAAGGCCTGCTTTTTTTCCTGATATATCTGATTGTAATGGCGCCAGAACGGCCCCTCGCCTACCTGATTTTTATAGCCGGGGCCAATTTGATTATGCGTACCGAAATAGGCTTGGCTGGCATCCAGCGAGGCTTTTTCCAGATCCAGTTTTTGTTGATGCAGCATCTGGCTTTTAACTTGCAGAATACTATCCAGATAATTTTTAGTTTGCTGCCTTAACTCGTTCAGCCTGTTGATATGCAGCGTTTCCTGCTCGGATATTTCGTAAAACTTGAAATAGGAAAAAGTCACCGAAGCAGCAATCGCCACCGCCAAAGACGCTACCACGGTAAAGTAGCGCATCCTGTTGGCCTTCCAATGAATGCCGGCCATTTCCAAAGAACAGATAACGATGATGGATTGAATGGCGACGGTAATCACCAACGCAATCCAGGGCGTGATGAAATGCGATAAACCGTAATAGGTCGTAAAGCCGGACGACAGGCTAAGCATCAGAACGATGGGTATCGTCCAGATACGCAACATGCTAACAAACAGAGTTTGAATGCGGTTAATAAAATAACCGAGTCCGGTAGAACGGATTTTGATGCTGGGATTTGTCATTATTATTTTTTGCTCCAGCAGAATGCGGGATAAAACGGCGTTAGCTCATATTTAAATAGCGCTCGCCGGTGTCATGAACAATGGTCACCACGGTTTTCCCCACGCCCATCTGTGCGGTGCGCACACCGCCGGAGATGGCCGGAGTTTCGACTAGCGCCACCGCTATCACATCAAAATCCAAAGCTTACGGTTTTTGATCAGGTCGGCAACCCTGGACATGGCGCCCAGGACTGCCTGACAATTTGCTGGGCCTCGACAATAGAGTCGTATTTAGCAAGCGCCCCGCTTTCTCGGCGGCTTAAATCATAGCCAGATCGATTCTGTCTATAACCGCACCGCCGGGGTTTTGTGATGCCGACTTTGCCAGCACAGTCGCGGAGTTTTCCAACACAACTTCATGTCATTTCGCTAACGGCGTATTGCCGATCAATTGCGTTACATGGCTGGCGATAGACATTGAGTTACCTCAATTATTTCTCGATTTTAAACGCTAAAAACACCGGACTGCCGTTACGTTGTACCAAAAGTGCTATCGATTTTTCAACCGGTAATTTCGCGACGATGGAATTAAACTCGGCGGCATCGCGCACGACATTATTTTGAATGCGCAAAATAATGTCGCCTAGCTGAATGCCGGCATCCATCGCAATACCTTTGTTAACTTTTTGAACTATTACACCGTTCTTTTCCACCTGTGATTGTTGACGTTGTTCGGCGGTTAAATCGGCCACGGCCAAGCCCAGACGGTTCACGGCCACTTCAGGGGCAGCCGCAGGCCCGTTAGCCAAAGAGGAGGGTTGCGCAGGCAGCAAACCAATTTTCACACTAAGATCCTGCTTATCGCCTTGGCGAATAATTTTAACCTTGGCTTTTTCGTCGATAGGCGTCATACCCACTCTAGGCGGCAATTCACCAGACGTTTCGATGACTTGGCCGTTAAACTCGACAATAATGTCGCCAATTTGAATCCCGGCTTTTTCCGCAGGCCCACCTGGAATAACTTTTGATACCAAGGCACCGTGCGGCCGGTCCATACCAAACGACTCCGCCAACTGCCGGGTTACATCCTGGATTTGTACGCCCAACCAGCCGCGCGATACTTTACCCTTGCTTTTGATTTGGTCGACTACGTTCATCGCCACATCGATAGGTATGGCAAACGATAAGCCCATATAGCCGCCGGAACGGCTATAGATTTGCGAGTTAATCCCTACCACCTTGCCTTGCATATTAAATAAGGGGCCGCCTGAATTGCCAGGGTTGATGGCAACGTCGGTTTGAATGAAAGGTACATAGTTACCATCCGGCAGACTGCGTCCTTTGGCACTGACGATACCGGCGGTGACAGATTGATCAAAACCAAACGGCGTACCGATGGCCAGCACCCACTCGCCCACTTGCAATTGCTCCGGCGAACCGACTTCCACTACTGGCAGATCTTTCGCTTCTACTTTTAATAGGGCCACATCCGTGCTTTCGTCGGAGCCGATCAGCTTGGCAATCAACTCGCGGCGATCTTTCAATTTAACGACAATTTCGGAGGCGTTGTTCACCACATGGTGGTTGGTCAGGACGTATCCGTCTTTGGAAATCACAAATCCGGAGCCCAGCGAGTTGGTCTCCCGTGGCGAGCTACCGCGCCCCGGCCCCTGGAAAAACCGCCGAAAAAACTCTTCCATTTCCGGAGGCATATCCTCAGGCATTTGCTGTTGATCGACGCTCGCTTGCGGATCAGCAGCCTTTTGGGTGGTGCTGATGTTGACCACAGCATCCCCATTGGTTTTAACCATTTCGGTAAAATCGGGCAATTGCGCATAGCTTGCATCAATCGCCGTTAAAAATATCAAAACTCCATAAAACAGCTTATTAAGCATGTAATCTCCACTCATACATTTGATTTGTTACAAAAAGGACACGCTAACGCAGCGCTATGCCGTCAGCAATTAGCTCGACTGTTTTGGCGGGTACTTCACCCAGTACAGTGAATTGGGTATCGCCAATCACCTTACTGAACGAATTGACAGAACCCAGGCTGTGCAAACCATTCATACCTTGCGATTCTTTGGCTTCCAGATACACCGACACGGTAGAAAAACCGTCGCTAATCAATAAGTGATCTACAGCTTTCTGAGATTGCTGGATGGAATTGCGAATAAAAAACACAGACTCAAAACCAGCTGGCCAATTCTTCAATACGAATGTAGCGTTTTCAAACGGTTCGGCTTGAGCGGTGTGGATATGTTTGACATGAAAGCTGTTGTCGTCTACATTGCCGGCATGGGGCTCGGCTAATGTGTCGGTCATTAAATCGGTGAAGACTACTTGCTCCAGGATGCTGCCGTCCAAATTGTAAACTTCGACTTTCAGCGGCAAAAAATGCTGGGTATCCACCCAGATTTTTCTCGGGTAGCGCAACGCATCTGTAGGCTCAACACTGACGATTTGCGTCGGCAACATTGCGATGGATTCCTGACCCGACAAAACTAATTGATAATTTTTTTCCAGGTTAGCGGTGTTCTGCGGCAAATTGACGATAAACGAGCTATCCAGCGGATGGTGGTTGACCACTTTTTGACTGGTTTCCTTGAATGTACAGGTCACTTCGTTGGATTTACGTGTCACTTCCCGCATCGGCGAATTCAAAGACGCCAAACGCTCCTGTTCGACGCCGTTTTCAACACTATGCTGATATTTCATCGTATCGAGCTGACCGTTTTTCATGAAGATCACGGTACCCCGATAGTTGAGGGTTTTCATCGCCCGGTTCATGTTATCCAGCCATTGTCGCGCCGTAATATGATCCTTATCGGCAAAAGCGCTTTGACAAACAACGCACAGCAAAAAAGCTTTTAAAACTCTCACGCGCTTATTCCTGCCGATAGCCCACCACCCGTGCGTAGGGTTGCCCCGCTTGCACGCTATTCACATACATCGCGTTGTCATGAGCTTCCAGATAATCCTTGAATCGAGCATGCATTTCCTCGGCTGATGCGTCTTTACCTTGAGCCACTATCTCGACCGAGCCTAGCGGGTTATGCATTTGCTTATCCACTTTACTGCTGACCCACACGACGGCCAGTGCCACCGACGCGGCAATCGCGAAAGCGGCTTTTTGCCAATTTATCGCCGACTTATTCCGGGGTAAGAAGTAGGTAGGTTCTTGCCTAATCTGTTCGTGAATCTTGTCCACAAAATCGCTGCTAACGTGAGAATATTCGCCACTCTTCATTACCTGACTGGCAATTTGATAGCGACGCAACTTGTCTTTCAGCAAGCCGTCGTTCTGCAAAGTCTGCAATAGCGACAGTGCCTGCTGACTATCCAGTTCGTCGTCTATCAGTTGGGAAAGTTTTTCGTTAAGTTGTTCTTGCATCGATACACCTTTAGTCGAGCAATGGGTTTAATTTTTGGTCTATGGCTTCGCGAGCCCTAAAAATCCGCGAGCGTACCGTCCCGATGGGGCAATCCATTGCTTCCGCGATTTCTTCGTAACTCATCCCTTCAAACTCCCTGAGCGTAATGGCAATCCGCATCTCTTCTGGTAACCTCTCGATAGCCGATTTAATGACCGCCACGATTTGTTCATTCATCAACAAATTTTCCGGCGTTTCTATATCTTTAAGTTGCGGCGCGTTTTCTACTTGTTCGGCGTCTTGAACATCGATCTCGTAATCAAAATGGCGGCGCGAACGCGACAACAAATAGTTTTTGGCGGTGTTAATCGCTATGCGATACAACCACGTGTAAAAGGCGCTGTCACCGCGAAAATCTCCCAAAGCCCGGTAAGCCTTGATAAAGGTATCCTGCGCCACATCCTGAGCTTCGCTCGGATCCTTGACGTACCGGTTCACCAAGTGGACGATCTTGTGCTGGTATTTGATCACCAGAAGATCGAAGGCGGATTTATCGCCTTGCTGCACACGGCGCACCAGCTCTTGATCCAGATCTTCGGTATTCGTTTCTTGTTCGTTCACTGCGCTATTTTGGTATTGAAGTGGACAGAATTAAACCTCATTAGTTCTGGCAACACAAAAAAAATTACTGCAAGATTAAAACCAGATATTATTCAAAAACGCTAAAACTATTCATCCGGCCGCAAAGTTGACCACACTGACAGCAAACCAACCTAACAATACCGCTGATTCCTATTATGACATCCTTATCGCCGGTAGCGGCGGCGCCGGACTGAGTCTTGCGCTTCACCTTGCGGATACTTACCAGGTGGCGGTGCTCGCCAAATTCGCACTGACCGAATGCAGCACTTATTACGCCCAAGGTGGCATCTCCGCGGTATTTGACGAAGAATACGATTCTATAGAATCGCATATCGAAGATACCTTGATCGCCGGCGCGGGCTTATGTGACCCGGAGATCGTCAGACTCACCGTCGCTCAGGGCCGGCAAAGCATCGAATGGCTACGTCAACAAGGCGTGAACTTTACCGAAGAGCCTAACGCCGACGGCGCCAAACAATTGCATTTAAACCGTGAAGGCGGCCATTCGCATCGCCGAATCGTGCATACCGATGACGCCACCGGCAAAGCCGTCTCGCTGTCGTTGATCGAGCGCGCGCAGGCGCACCCGAATATCACCCTCCTGGAATACCACAATGTCGTCGAGCTGATCACCGCCACCAAGTTGGGGGCAAACGAACAACGCATATGCGGCGCCTACGTGTTGGACAGTAAATCCGGCAGCATCAAATCGATATCCGCGAAAATAGTCGTGCTGGCGACCGGCGGCGCTAACAAGGTTTATCTGTATTCAACCAATCCACACATTTCCAGCGGCGACGGCATTGCGTTGGCCTGGCGGGCCGGCTGCCGAATCAGCAATATGGAATTCATGCAATTTCATCCCACCTGCCTGTACCACCCCACTGCGCGTTCGTTTTTAATCAGTGAAGCAGTACGCGGCGAAGGCGCACATTTAATCCTGCCCGACGGCGAACGTTTCATGCGCCGTTACGACGAGCGCATGGAACTGGCGCCGCGCGACATCGTCGCCCGCGCCATCGATAGCGAAATCAAGAAACACGGTATCGAATGCGTGTATTTGGACATCAGCCACAAATCGCGGGAGTTCATTCAAAAGCACTTCCCCACTATTTATACGCAATGTCTGGAACTGGATATCGACATCAGTCAGCAACCGATTCCCGTGGTACCCGCAGCGCATTACACTTGCGGCGGCGTATTGACCGATGCCAACGCCCGCACCGACATCCCCGGCCTTTACGCGATTGGTGAAGTCGCCTGCACCGGACTGCACGGCGCCAACCGCATGGCCAGTAACTCATTGCTGGAATGCTTAGTGTTCGCCGAACAAGCCAATCAGGACATTCGCCGCAATTTTGCACAATTGCCGGAACCGCTGCCGCTGCCGGATTGGGACGAATCCAAAGTCGGGGACTCGGATGAGGAAGTGGTGATCGCTCACAATTGGGACGAATTGCGCCGTTTTATGTGGGATTACGTCGGCATCGTTCGCACCAATAAACGCCTGGAACGCGCCATGAACCGCCTGGTGTTGCTGAAAGATGAAATCGCCGAATACTACGGCCAATTCCGCATCACCAGCGACCTGCTGGAACTACGCAATCTAGTGATCGTCGCCGAGCTGATTATCCGTTGCGCGCAACAGCGCAAGGAAAGTCGAGGCTTGCATTACACCAAGGACTATCCGGATCTGGACCACAGCCAACCGCCGCAAAACACGGTGCTGACGCCGGAAAAACCCGCTCAGAAAGCTCACTGATTGTCGCCATCGATAGCGCCATAAACCCCCTCTCGCTCGGGAGGGGATTTTTATAGCCAGCCTAGAGCACTTCGTCGCGCATACCCCACCATTGCCTGCCATTCTTTTTCAGCCTGCGGACTGACATATTTCTGACATATTCGCTCACTAGAATCCCCCGCCATACTCCTTTTTCCAGGACACTGAGCGATGATCGATGCTGAACGCATTCTGCAAGAAACCTATCCCGACTTTAAATTTGGCAAAGACAATAAGCTGGTCGTACAAGCTTTAAAAAAACTGATCCACGAAGACGATTTCAACGACGTTATCCGTAAAAACCAACATCTACGCGGCTTCGCCTTTCTCGACAAATTATTGAATTATTTCAAATTCAATTATCAAGTCAGCAACGATTCTTACAACAACATTCCTTCCGAAGGCCGCTTGCTGATCGTCGCCAATCACCCGATAGGCACGCTGGACGGTTTGGCTTTGGTGAAACTGATTCGTTCGGTGCGACCCGACGTGCGCATCGTCGCCAACCGGGTCTTGTCACACATGGAGCCCTTGCAATCGATCTTCCTCCCGGTCGATGTGTTATCCGACAAGAAAAAACTGAAAGACGTTTATAAAGTGATGCTGGACGCACTGGAACATGAAGAAGCGATCATTTTCTTTCCGGCCGGCGAAGTGTCGCGCATCACCCCTAAAGGCATCCGCGACGGTGCTTGGCAATCCGGTTTTATCAAACTGGCCCGCAGGGCGCAGTGCCCTATCCTGCCGATCTTTATTAAAGCCAAGAACTCCGCCTTGTTTTATAGCGCTTCGACACTTTACAAGCCACTGGGCACGATGTTGTTGGTGAAAGAAATGTTCAACAAGAAGGGCCAGGAAATTAAATTCATGGTCGGCGCGCCGGTACCTTACCAAGTTATTGCCGATAGCGAGGAAAGCAACAAACAGCTTAGTCAACGCTTTCGCAAGCACGTGCAAAACCTGGGCAAGAAAAACAAGCCGGCACTATTCGAGACCGTCGCCACGGTGGTGCATCCTTCCGACACCAAAGCGGTGAAGAAAGCCTTGTACCAATCGCGTCTGCTTGGCGAAACCCGCGACGGCAAAAAGATCTTTTTATACCAATTTCAGGACGATTGCCCGGTGATGCGGGAGATCGCCCGCTTGCGCGAGTTGACCTTCAGAACGGTCGAGGAAGGTACCGGACTGGCATTGGATCTGGACAAATTCGACATTTACTACAGCCACATAGTGCTGTGGGATGACAACGATCTGGAAATAGTCGGCGCGTATCGAGTTGGAGAAGGCTCGGCGATTATGGCCAGCCACGGCGTGGACGGTTTTTATACGCAAACCCTGTTCGATTTACGCAGCGAATTTGAAGCTTATCTGCCCTACAGCATTGAATTGGGCCGCAGCTTTGTCCAACCACGTTATTGGGGGCAACACAGCCTGGATTACCTTTGGTACGGCATAGGTGCGTATTTGCGCGAACGGCCGGACATCAAATACTTATTCGGCCCGGTCAGCATCAGCAATGCTTATCCGCAAGCCGCCAAGGAGCTGATTATCGGCTTTTATCAACAGCAATTTGCCTCCGATTTACAGCACACCAAAGCCAGAACACCGTTCGTGATTTCGCAACAGGGCAAGGCATTTGCCGCCACCGAATTCAGTGCCGACTACTCCACCAGCTTCAAAATATTGAATAGCGAACTGAAAAAACTGGGCGTCAAAGTCCCTACACTTTATAAACAATACGTGGAATTATGCGTCGATAAAGGCTGCCATTTCGTCGCCTTCAATATCGACCCGGACTTTAACAATTGTATCGACGGCCTGATCATGGTGGAGGTCGATAAAATCGCACCCAAGAAAAGACAGCGCTACATTGAAAAATCACTGGCCGGGTAGATTGGCGCGAATTCATGGAAAATCGTTCATTTCCGGAGTTGGATCAGTTGGAAGCACTGATCCGGCAATTCGGCGACCGCGCCCATTGCGAGATCGTCGAGCAAATAAACTACAAAGACACGCAATTTCCCATCCATTGCCTCAGTCTGGGCTCAAACAGCCCGGACGTCCCGGTATTGGCGTTTTTCGGCGGCGTGCATGGCCTAGAGAAAATCGGCTCGGAAGTCATACTGGCTTACTTACAAACCATCCTGCAATTATTGGATTGGGATGAGGAATTTAACGCTCGTTTGCAGCATTCGCGACTGGTATTTGTGCCCATCGTCAACCCGGTGGGTGTCTATCGGGGCACGCGCTGCAACGGCCATGGCGTGGATTTGATGCGCAATTCGCCGATCGAAAGTATCGGCAATACCCGGCTATACAGCGGCCAGCGGTTCAGCGCCAAACTGCCCTGGTATCGCGGCGATGAATCGAAAATGGAAAAAGAAGCCCAGGCGCTGTGCTGGGTAGTACATCAACATCTGTTCAATGCCCCGTTATCGATTGCTATCGATCTGCATTCTGGGTTTGGGATACACGATAGATTGTGGTTTCCGTATGCGTCCTGCCAGACTCCGTTTCCAGGCATCGCCGAAGCGTACGGCTTAAAACAACTGTTTGATCGCTGCTACCCGCATCATTTTTATAAAATAGAGCCCATGAGCCAGGAATACGTCATCAGCGGCGATTTATGGGATTATCTTTACGACGACTTTATCAACCGGCACGGTAGACAACGCGTGTTTCTGCCCTTGACGCTGGAGATGGGCTCCTGGCTGTGGCTGCGTAAAAGCCCGACGCATTTGTTTCAACGTCACGGCTTGTTTCACCCCTTGTTGCCGCATCGCCAACAGCGCATTATGCGTCGGCATCTGACCTTATTCGATTTCTTGTATCGCAGCCTGCTCTATCCGCAAAAATGGGCGAAACTAACCAGCCAGCAGCAAGAGCATAATCGGCAACAAGCAATGGATTTCTGGTATGCCTGAAGCAGCAGCCGGGCAACATTGGTTATTACTGCGCGGCCTATGCCGAGAGGCTACACATTGGGGAAATTTTCCGGATTTATTGCAGCAGGCTTTTCCGCAATCAACCGTCAGTACTATCGATTTGCCGGGCACCGGCCGGTACTACCAAGAATCTAGCCCGGACAGCATCGAAGCGATAACGGCACAAGTCCGCGGCCAGGCTTTAGACTATGGCTTGCTGGCAAAGCCGGTAACGTTACTCGCACTATCGCTCGGCGGCATGGTAGCCTGGGAGTGGTTGCAGCGCTATCCGCACGACATCGCCGCTGCCGCCCTGGTCAATACCAGCTTTGCAGGCTTAAGCCCGTTTTATCGGCGCATGCGTTGGCAGAGCTATCCGCAGTTTTTTCAATTATTACTGGAAAGGGATTTGTATAACAGAGAACTGGCAATCCTTCAGCTGGTTAGCAACCGGCAAGATCTCTACGCGGAAACGGCCAAGGCCTGGACCGCCATACAGCAACTTCGGCCGATCAGTCTTGCGAATTGTGTGAGACAGTTGAAAGCAGCGGCACGCTATCGGCCTAGTCAGAGAAAACCCGAGACGCCGTTGCTGATATTGAACGGCCGGGGCGACCGATTAGTCGCACCGGCTTGTTCCGACGCCATTCATAACAAATGGCAAATCGACATCTTCAAGCACCCGTGGGCGGGCCATGATCTATGTATGGACGATGGAGCCTGGGTGGCAAACCGCTTGCAGGACTGGATGAACCAGCCAACGGTTTAAATCCGAAGATTATTTAATTTCGAACTCGGCTTTATCGCGACCGGAGGCCAGTAGTTCCTGCATCCATTTCGGCGCCAATCCACGACCAGACCAAGTTAAGGACGCATCGTTAGGACTACGGTATCTAGCCGCCACTTTACCGGTTTTTCTTTCGGATTTCTTCTCGCCGTCTTGAATATCGACCGTTACACCGATAGAAGCCGCTAATTCCTTAATTTGCGCAATAACTTCCTTACGTTTACTGGATTGTCTTTCTTTTAATGCTTTTTCGGCATTATCAATAACAGCCTGTAATTCGGCTTCGGATAGTTTATTAAAGTCAGTCATATTTTCCTCGTTAATCAAAAAACGCAATCAATTCTATCACCCAGCGTTTCTAAATAAAACTATTATTCGGGATTTACTGAAAAATTGACTTCGGAATATACCTTGCCTTTCTTATCCGTCAACTGAACTTGCCATTCGCCTTTATCTTTGGCAGACAAGGTTTTACTAGACCATACCTTGGTTATTTTATCTTTCATATCCAATTGTTTTTGATGCACGATTTGACCGTTACGCGACCATCGATGAAACAAAGATCTGCCCTTCATGTTTTTTATCTCACTAAAATAAAAAACTTCCCGGGATTGGTTAGGAATAACTCTCAGCGGCGACTTAATCGGTTCGCCGGGTTCACCATCCTTCGGCTCGGTATTTAAAGATGCTCTGATAATCTTGCGGTCCAATATAACCGCAGCCGGCTTTTTAACACTGTCGATTTTTTTAACACTTTCTGCGTTAGCCGATTCCTGCCGCACTATCGCCGGCACTGGCTTTTCTAATACCGGAGGCTCCTGCCGCTCAACCATTTCAGCATCCGGTGTATTAAATTTTTGAACTTTTTCCGTGGTATCGATCTGAGTATCACTATCTTCGTCGCCGCCACCAAACCATGAAAATAATACTATTAGCATCAAAACTAACACCAGAACCGCAACCAGTATCCTGCGAATATGCCAAACCGTTACCGTTTGCGGCGCCGTGTTTATGCCCGGATGTTTCTTATCATAATTAATTTTGATAACTACTTTATTATCAGCCATGTTTTTTCCCGATATTGAATCAACCAAATGAAACTGGAATCACTTGATGCACTAGCCCGTTACGACACATTGTCCTTGGTAATATAACATTTTAGTTCTAACATAATCGGCTCAACTTGCCGAAAACCTGGATGTTTGCATGAGTAGCCTGCTTAAACAATTCGAAGAGTCCTCCTCATTGTACGGAGGCAACGCCCACTTCATCGAGTACTTGTACGAACAGTACTTGAGCAATCCGGAATCCATCAGCCCAAGCTGGCGACAGCGCTTCGACCACATTCGCAGTGGCGCCACCGTAGATACGCCGCACAGTGTGATTGTGGAACGCTTTGAAAAGTTGGCGATTGCGGAACCAGGCAGACTGGCCAGAATGCAGGGCTTTACCGAGCAAAGCGTCAAGAAGCAATCGGCGGTAGCCCGCTTGATCAATCATTACCGTGTCAAAGGCCATCAGATAGCCTCAAACAACCCGCTTGGCCAATCGCAAAGCATCCCCGCCGACTTAGAACCCATATATTATGGTTTGACGGATGCGGACATGAGCACACTGTTCGACACCGGTGGTTTGTGCGGCGTAGACCGTTTGCCCTTGAAAGCTATTATTCAAACGCTTAACGAGATTTACTGCGGCAGCATCGGCAGCGAATACATGCACATCGTCGATGACGAGAAGAAGCGTTGGATCAAGGATAAACTGGAAGGCGCAAAACCGGATTTCAGCAGCCACCCGGAAAAACGCCAATGGCTTTTAAAGTTGTTGATCGCGGCCGAAGGCTTGGAGCGCTTCCTGCACCGCAAATATGTCGGCCAAAAACGCTTTTCACTGGAAGGCGGCGAGTCTTTAATTCCGGTACTGGACGAATTAATCCAACGCGCCGGCGAACATAAAGGCAAGGAAATCGTCATCGGCATGGCCCACCGCGGCCGATTGAACGTACTCATTAATATATTGGGCAAAAGCCCGGCGGTATTGTTCGGCGAATTCGAGGGCACTCACACGTCCTCGCCCGGCGTACTGACCGGCGACGTCAAATACCACCAAGGCTTTTCGTCCAATATCGCCACACCGGGTGGCCCCATCCACTTGACGCTGGCCTTCAACCCCTCGCATTTGGAAATCATCAATCCGGTGGTGGAAGGCTCGGTAAAAGCCCGCCAAGATCGGCACGGCCCGGATGGTTTTGACGCGATCCTGCCGATATTAATTCACGGCGACGCCGCGTTTGCCGGCCAAGGTATTGTGATGGAAACCTTGAACATGTCGGAAACGCGAGCGTTCTCCACCGGCGGCACCGTACATATTGTCATCAACAACCAAATCGGTTTTACCACCAGCAACCCGTTCGACGCACGTTCCACCTTATATTGCACCGACGTTGCCAACATGATTCAGGCGCCGGTATTTCACGTCAACGGCGACGATCCGGAAGCGGTGATTTTCATCACGCAATTGGCATTGGATTACCGCAACACCTTTCATAAAGATGTGGTGATCGACTTGATTTGCTATCGCCGTCATGGTCACAACGAGGCCGACGAACCCGCGGCTACTCAGCCGATGATGTACAAATCCATCCGCGACCACCAAACGCCCCCGCAAATCTATGCGCAGAAATTAATTGCGGAAGGCGTCGTCACCGAGGACATGGTGCAGAAAATGGAGCAGGATTACCAACAACTGCTCAACGAAGGTCAACCGGTGTCGCGGCCGATTATCGAAAACAATGTTTACTCATACTCAGCGCGCTGGGTACCCTATCAAAACAAACATTGGGACACGCCCGCCGACACCTCGATTAGCTTGGAGCATCTCCAGTTCTGCAACCAACGCTTGCAAAGCTTGCCGGAGGGTTTTGAGCTACACCCCAGAGTCGCCAAAGTCATGGATGACCGCAATAAAATGGCGGCCGGCGAAATCCCCATGGATTGGGGCTTTGCGGAAAATATGGCTTATGCGACGCTGCTACTCGAAAAATATGACATGCGATTGACCGGCCAGGACATCGGCCGCGGTACTTTCTCGCATCGCCATGCTATTTTGCTGAATCAGGCCAACGGTGAAAACTACATCCCGCTGAAACATTTGAGCGAAAATCAGGGCCGCGCACAAATCTTTAACTCCCTGCTCTCGGAAGCCGGCGTCTTGGGTTTCGAATACGGCTACAGCTCCACCGAACCGAATAAATTGGTGATCTGGGAAGCGCAATTCGGCGATTTCGCCAACGGCGCGCAAGTGGTCATCGACCAATTCATTTCATCCGGTGAAACCAAATGGGGCAAACTCAGCGGCTTGGTCATGCTGCTGCCGCACGGCTTTGAAGGCCAAGGCCCTGAACATTCCTCGGCTCGCCTGGAGCGTTATTTGCAGCTGTGTGCCGACCACAATATCCAAGTCTGCGTCCCCACCACTCCGGCGCAAATTTTTCATTTGCTGCGCCGGCAAATGTTGCGCCAATATCGTAAGCCGCTGATCGTCATGAGTCCGAAAAGCCTGCTACGACACAAGCTGGCAGTATCGACGCTGAGCGATTTGACCCACGGTGAATTTTTGAACGTGATAGGCGAACAGGACGATATCGATCCCTACCACGTCACGCGCATAGTCTTATGCGCCGGCAAAGTCTATTTCGATTTGTTGGAGGCCCGCCGCCTAGATCAGGAGCAACTGCGCCATGTCGCGATTATTCGTATCGAGCAGCTCTACCCGTTTCCGAACGAACAATTCAAACGCGAAATCGACAAATACCCCAATGTCGAGCATATTGTCTGGTGTCAGGAAGAGCCGAAAAACCAAGGCGCCTGGTACCAAAGCAAGCACCATTTTTTCGATTTGCTAGACAAGAATATCCCGATCACTTACGCGGGCCGGGTCGCCTCAGCATCACCGGCGGTCGGCAATTACAAAACCCATCTTAATGAACAACGCGCCGTGGTAAACGCCGCACTCTATGGCAGCAACGAAGGAAATACACATGAGCTTTGAAATACTGGTCCCCAGCCTTCCCGAATCCGTATCCGATGCCACCTTAGTCACATGGCACAAACAGGCGGGCGAATGGGTAAACGAAGGCGACAATCTGGCTGATCTCGAAACCGACAAAGTCATTCTGGAAGTACCGGCCCCCAAATCCGGAACTCTGCTGGAACTGGTGGTACAAGACGGCGAAACCGTGGTCGGCGGCCAACTACTCGCCAAACTGGACGCCCAGCAGGCCAAACCGGCTCAGGTAACCGAAAAAGCCGAAGAAGCCGTGCTTAGCCCTTCTGTTCGCAAACTGGTTGCCGAAAAGGATCTTGATCCCCAAGCCATCGCCGGCTCCGGCAAACATGGCAGGATTCTGAAAACCGACGTTTTGGATTTCTTAAACACGCAAGCGAAAGACGCGCCACCTGCTCCTACTCCCGCGCCAGCGCCGGCAACGGAAACCCACTCGCCGTTGTCCGCCACAGCTGTCGCCAGCTTGAGACCGGAGCAGCGGGTGCCGATGACCCGCTTGCGTGCCAAAGTAGCCGAACGCTTGCTGCAAGCGCAGCAAAACGCGGCGATGCTGACCACCTTTAACGAAGTCAATCTCAGTGCCGTCATCGATCTGCGCAATCACTACAAAGATCGTTTCGAAACCAAACACAGCATCAAGCTGGGCTTCATGTCGTTCTTCGTCAAGGCATCGATTGAAGGCTTAAAACGCTTCCCGGCAATTAACGCTTCCATTGACGGCAGCGACATCATTTACCACGGCTACTACGACATCGGCATCGCCGTCACCACACCGCGCGGCTTGATCGTACCGATTTTGCGTGATGCAGACCAATTGGATTTCGCCGGCATCGAGAAAGGTATCCACGATTTCGGTAACAAAGCCCGCAACGGCTCAATCAGCGTCGAAGACCTCAGCGGCGGTACCTTTACCATTACCAACGGCGGCATCTTCGGTTCCATGTTGTCCACACCCATCTTGAATCCGCCGCAATGCGCGATTTTAGGCATGCACGCCATCAAGGACCGGCCAGTGGTGGAAAACGGCGAAATCGTGATTCGGCCTATCATGTATCTGGCTTTGTCCTACGACCATCGCTTGATAGACGGCAAGGAAGCGGTGCAATTTTTGGGTATCATCAAAGAGTGTCTGGAAGCGCCTGCACATTTATTGCTGAATATCTAACTTACTGTTCCTTCGCTCCCGCGCAAGCGGGAGTCCACCAGCCAGCCATCATTGATTTCATGCGCTACACCATCATCCCCGTTACCGCCTATCAACAAAATTGCACCTTACTGGTCTGCGAACAAACCAATAAAGCTGCGCTGGTCGATCCGGGCGGCGACCTTGATGTATTGTTGAAGGAAGTCAAAAAGCAGGGTGCGGAACTGGAATCGATACTGGTCACCCACGGCCATCTGGATCATGTCGGCGGCGTGGCGGAGTTGGCTAAAAAACTCTCGTTGCCGATCATCGGCCCGCAAATTGAAGATAACTTCTGGATCGAGGCCTTGGCGCAGCAATGCCGGATGTTCGGTTTTCCGGAATCGGCGAGTTTTACCCCGCAGCGTTGGCTGAACGACGGCGATACGGTTAAGGTGGGTAACGAGGTGTTACAGGTGATTCATTGCCCGGGACACACACCCGGCCATGTGGTGTTTTTCAGCGAGGCACAGCGCCTGGCGCTGGTTGGCGATGTGTTGTTCAAAGGCTCGATAGGCCGTACCGATTTTCCCAAAGGCGACCATCAAACCTTGATAGATTCCATTGAGTTAAAACTCTGGCCTTTGGGAGATGACGTGAAATTCATCCCCGGTCACGGCCCAATGTCTACATTTGGCGCTGAAATGCGCAGCAATCCTTATGTCGGAGCCTATCGTTAACGGTCTCCTCAGCAATCAAAAGCCAGACGGCGCGATCATCACTACTAGCGCTCCAATTTGGTCAGGCTGACGAATTGTTCTGCCGAAGGCTGACTCACCAAATCGCTCAAAACCGCCTTGTCCAAAGTCTGTAAAAACTGCTCTACAGCGCCGCCTAACAGCCCTATCAGCCCGCACCCCTTCTCCAGCGCACAACTACCCTGTTTTTTGGGATTAAAACATTCGGCCATCTGAAAGTGCCCCTCCACTTCCCGTACCACATTGCCGACACTAATCTCCCGCGCCGGCCGCGACAAACAAATGCCGCCCCCTTTGCCGCGCACCGTCAGCACAAAACCTTTTACGCCCAGTTTGTGTACCACCTTGACCAAGTGGTTTCTGGAAATGCCGAAAAAATCGGCTAATTCAGTAATTGTCACCCGTTTTTCAGTGTTAATAGCTAGATAAATCAGTACGCGCAGCGCGTAATCGGTATGTGCAGTCAATTGCATGTCGTTGAATTTGGTAAAAGCCGTATTTGAAATAAATGTTAATGACGCCTACACTTGCTTAAAGTTGCATTTTTAACGCATGTTATAAAACTGTCCGGCGGTAAAATTTAATGTTGATCGAACCCGTTGCCCTATCCGATTTTTTCCTGAGCTTTTTCAGTGCGGCGTTGATCATCTTGCTGGCTACGGTGTATGCCGCGTTGTATGCCTGGTCCAAGATCAGCGGCCACCGTAAATTCGAGTTTGCCGCCTGGTTAATCTACGCCGCATTGCTGATTTGCGTTGGCGTGTTCAGCTACGTCAATCATTTTAACGATTATTGGCTGCTGCTGTCGTTGTTAATGGTACTCGGCTACGGCTGGATGCCGCGTTTTATCTGGAAGTTGTGCGCCGCGACGCACGATGCAGATACTCACCACTCTCATCAATCTGGAGATCATCATGACTGAGCAAAGTCCGCCCCGCTGGGCGTCGGAAACATTCTGGAAAAAAACCGCGATCTGGGTGACCGGCGGGTCTTTTGTGCTGCTGGTTATTTTAAGCTTCGATTCGATGAAACAAATCAGTGCCGGCGGTCCGCGCGTGCCCGCCTACAGCGTGATAAACAAAGACATCAGCTACCGCTTCGACAAAGCCAAGCAGCGCTACCAACCCACCATCGGTGAGGACGCACCGTTGTTCGGCAAAACCCTCAGCGAAGAAGAAGCGGAAAAACTGGTCGACCACGGCAAAAAAACCGTGCAAGCCAAAAACTGCATGAACTGCCACACCCTGCTCGGCAACGGCGCCTATTACGCGCCCGATTTGACCAAAGCCTGGCTGGACCAAGGCTGGGGGGCCAAGGAATCGCGCGAACAAATGATGGTGAATTTCCTGCTGGACCCGGAAAAAAATGCCCGCACCTACGGCTCCAACCGCAAGATGCCCAATCTGGACATCACGCCACCCGAAGCGGAAGCCATCGTGGCTTTCCTGAAATGGATGTCGTCTATCGACACCAATGGCTTCCCGCACAATTTCATCGCGCTGGGCGAAGAGGATAAATAAATGACCTTACAAGCTTATCAAAAAAAAGCGGCGAACTGCTGGGCCGGTTGTAAGCAGCGCCATACCGAGCTCATGGCCAATCCCCATCTGAGCGGCGGCCAAAAACTGGCGGTGCATTACTTTACCGTGGCGATGGTGCTGTTCATGGCACAATTGCTGTTCGGCCTGTTGGCCGGTCTGCAATTCATCTTCCCCAGCTTTTTGTACGAAATCCTGGATTTCAACGTCAACCGCATGGTGCACATCAATGCCATGGTGGTATGGATGCTGTATGGCTTTCTTGGTTCGGTGTACTGGTTTTTAGAGGAGGAAAGCGGCGTCGAAATCGTCGGCCTGAAATGGGGGCAACTGGCGTTCTGGATATTGACCGGCGCCGTCACCGTGGTGGTCTTGGTGTATTTGTTGATTCAAATCGGCAGCGGCACCGACACCTCGTTGTGGTTGATCAACGAAGGCCGCGAGTATATCGAAGCACCACGCTGGGCCGACATCGGCATCGTCGTGGTGGTATTGACCTTTTTCTATAACGTGGCCGCCACCTTTGCCAAGGGCAAATGGTCGGGCATCGCCGGCGTGTTGACTTTGGACCTGGTCGCGCTAGCCGGCTTGTATCTGGCGGGCATGTTTTATGTGACCAATATTTCCATCGACCAATACTGGTGGTGGTGGGTGATTCATTTGTGGGTGGAAGCCACCTGGGAAGTATTGGTCGGCTGCATCATGGCCTGGAGCTTGATGAAATTGCTGGGCGTGCGCCGCAAAGTCGTACAAACCTGGCTGTATATCGAAGTGGCGTTGATGTTCGGTTCCGGCATCTTGGGCTTGGGCCATCACTACTTCTGGATCGGCACACCAGAATACTGGTTCACCATCGGCGGCTTCTTTTCGGCGCTAGAACCCATCCCTTTGGTGGCGATGGTGGTGCACTCAATATACGATGCTGGCGCGCATCGTTTCAAAAACAGCAACCACCCGGCTTTGGCCTGGATCATCGCCCACGCTTTTGGCAATTTTCTCGGCGCCGGCGTTTGGGGTTTTATGCACACCCTGCCGCAAATCAATCTGTATACCCACGGCACCCAATGGTCGGCGTCGCACGGCCATTTAGCTTTCTTCGGGGCTTATGCCACCATCAACATTGCCTTTTTCTATCTGGCGGCACAGCAAGCGCGCGGTAAGGTCTGGATGGGCGGTGAGCTTGCCAATGGCTGGCGCTGGAAAACCGCAGCGGTACTATTAAACCTGGGCGTGATGGGTATGACGGTGGCATTGTTGATCGCCGGCTACGAACAATCGTTTATCGAACGCGCGGTGGAAGGCTCCACCTGGGCCGGCTATTTCGCCGCACAGAATCATCCCTGGTTTATGCAAGCAATGGTCTGGCGCATGGTATTTGGTTTGATGACAGCCGCTGGCGGCGGTTTGTTGTTCTGGGATTTATTGGAAATCGGCAAAGGCGAACAACGGCCCGCGGCAGTGATTGACAGCGAAGCAGTAGCCCAATAAATCAACGGTGTGGCTTGCCGCTTGGCAAGCCACCTGGTCTTAACAGACTTAAGGCGAATACACTGCCGTATTCGCCTTATAACGGTTTTATCTCAAACCGGAGAACATTGCGAACAAGCGGTTGGCTTGGCAAATCTCTCACCGGCCTTCTTCGCCGCACTGGTCACGCTGCTGATCGAACCCAGATAATAAATAGCCTCTTTAGCCGGCAGCAAAGAGCAGCTGGATTTATGAATCAGATGGTCGCCATTTTCCTGCGCGCTTATCTCAATAAAAAACTCTGCCATGGTTTTATCCTCTTGAAATTTATTATGCGGATATTCGTTTGAAACCACCAGACCACTCATTCGACCGAGCGGCTGTCGGCCATCGAACATTCGAGCTTGAGCAATGTTACGAAGGCGACAGGAAATGTTTAAATTCCCCACCATTTCAAGGCTCGGTTAACTACGCAGCAAGAGATATACCAAAATCAGGGAAGTGAAGACTACAGGAAAATAACGGACCCGCAGAGCGCATTCTTATCTGAAACGGCTACCTATTCCGCTCGAAAGCAACCGCTAATTTTGTTAACACAACGGGCCGCGCATTCCACCATAGGGTTATAGTGGTTGAATCCTTGCTTTTGGAATCATTGGGTTGGCGGTATCGACCCCTTGCTGCCTGTCGCTGTAAGTGATTCAATGACAGCAATTTAATTATTACCGGCCACTATTGCATCTCAGTCAGTGATATGCAGAAACTTTCTAATTACTAGATAGGCATTGAATCAAAAGCATATGCATGCTACGCCAGAACAGTTGCACGAGATGCTCATCTATTGCATGAGCTTCGCACGCACCATGCTCGAAGATTCTGGCGACTTCTATCCGTTCGGTGCGACGCTTTCCTTTCAGGGCGTTGTTGCTGGCGTCGGTGGATACAACGGCGAAGAGAAGCCTTCTCCAACGGAAATCTATCAACTTCTCGGTGAGGCATTTCTCCGTGGCGTCGAGCGCAACGAGC
Organism: Methylomonas fluvii; assembly: GCF_014850975.1. Lineage (GTDB taxonomy): Bacteria > Pseudomonadota > Gammaproteobacteria > Methylococcales > Methylomonadaceae > Methylomonas > Methylomonas fluvii. The sequence continues at coordinate 1,159,153 of NZ_JACXST010000003.1, forward strand.
ATGCAGGAGTGGCTCTCGCCGCGAATGTCGATATCCCGGATGAGTATTCGGCACCGTCCCGTGACGGTCTGCGCGTTCACCTCGAAGGCCCGGGGTACTCTCGCTTTATCTATGTGCCATACACATTCACAAAACAAAGGCTCTTCAAGAAGCGCCGCGTTGTTCAGTTCGCCGAGCCGTTCGCCGTTGAGATTTCACCGATCTACTATCCAGTGCACGGCGATGCCTAAGCCCTCCGTCAAAGAAAAGCTGCGCTTCGCCGCGAGCCCTTCAGCTACACGGTGAAAGGCTGTTCTTGAGATTTTACCTGTCATTGACTTGGAAAGCGCGACAGTCGGTAATTGGCCGAGACGGAGAATTCACCAATTTCGAAAAATTAGTCTCGATAGCTGCCCTCCAAAGATCGATGACTTTGCATAAATCAAGGTCAACTCTTAGCTGATCCATATCTATTCCACTCATTTTTCGTAGCAGCCTAGCCTTTTTCTTGGCCGTTGCGCAAAATAACTCCAACTTTTTAGTTCCGAGCTCGAACGATCGAGCTCGAAGCATGATCATCCAGGAAAATTTCTTGGTCGTTGCAGTTCAGAGCTCGAGCATTGGACAAAATAACTCCAATGCTCTGGGTTGGAAGTGAAATGATGGAGAAAATTTCTCGGGCATTCGAGCTCTGATCTCGATGATTCAAGAAAATTACTCGATCATTGCAGCTCAGAGCTTGAGCATTGGACAAATTAACTCCAACGTTCTAGTTCGTGACTGAAACAATGGAGAAATTTTCTTGGGCGTTATCGAAACCAGCTACAAGCCACCCCGAAGTTTCACTCCGCCAACAACACTCTGCCCAACAAACTCCCCTGCTCTATAGCCACGGTCGGCTCGACGCTGCATTTGGACAGCAGCGCTTGTAATTGCTGTTGCAGCAATTCATTGTGTTGCTGTTCGGCCTTTAAAGCCTGTTTGATTTCCGCCCTCACCGCCGTTAAAGCCTGCTGCAAACCTTTCTGTAGACCTTTCAACGCCGCTTTCTGCAAGGACGGCTGGATTTTTTTGTGCAGGAAAAATGGGATCAACCAGCTCAGGCCGATCAACAGCACGCTGTGAACCGCAAAGTCAGTGCCCAAATAAGCGGTGGCGTCGGCGGCGCTGTGGTAGTAGCCGGAAAACACCTGATAGCCGACTGCGCCCATCGCCGCCAGTGGCAAGACAGTTTCGCAGATCGCGGTGAATCTCAGCAAAAAACGCTGAGCGCCGTTGCCGGGCTGCAATAAAGCCTGTCGGCCGGCCAACTCGGTTTGGGCGGTAAGATTTTTCTCGGTGTTATCGCGGACAAATTGCAACGCAGCTTTCAAGGGTTTGCTGGGGATGTTGGCTTGCGCCGCTTGCAGAACCAGTTCGTCCAGCAAATCGTTCAGGCGGTTCTGCGCCCAGTCGTCCCACAGCTTGATGTCCGCTGGTTGGCCCAGGTTCTCCGCCCAGAATTGCGCCAGCTGTTTGATCGGCCAGGCCAAACCTTGCTGCAAGCTGGCTTCGGTATGCTGCCAAAGCGCCTCAACATTTTGCTGACATTGCACATAATCTTGGCCGGAAAAATCGTCCGCCAATTGCTGCAAGGTCTGCTTTAAATGTTGGCGGCGCAATTGCTCGCTGCGCCGTTCCAGTTGCGCAACGCTGTGTTTACCGGACAGTTGCCGCAACTGTTCCAGCAACGCGGCGAACTCATCGCCGTCTGGTTCGCTGCAACTGGTGCGAAAAATCAAAGGATCGGTAAAACCGGCCTTACCCAGCTGCTGTTTAAAATCGTCGTATTGCACCGGCTGCCCACGATCCCACTGATTCATCACAAACAGCCAGGCGTGTTTCGCGCCCTCGGCCAGCAGCAATTGCCAAGCTTTGTTGTCGCGGTAGCGCTCCGGACTGACTACGTAGAGTAAAACGTCGATATGCGGCAGCCACTCCAATACCAGGCGCTTGTTGCCAAGTTCTACGCTGTCGAAATCCGGCATATCAATCCAGACGATATGGCTATTGGCCGCATCGTTGTGCTGGCTAATCTTGATGCTGTCCAGCGGCAGGCCGGCCGGCAATTTATTAATCGCCAGACTTTGGTGGTGATACAAGGTCACTTCCCGCGAGGTGGGCCGCTCAATGCCGGCTCGGGCAATCGCCTGCCCCGCCAAACGATTTAACAAGCTGCTTTTGCCCACGCCGGTGCCGCCCATGAACGCCACAATCAAGGGTCTGGTGTGCGGGTCGGTTTGACTCGCTGCAAATAAAGTTTCCGTGCTGCGCGCGTCCATCGTTGTCAATAATTGTGCCCGCTCCGCGCTCAATCGGCCTTCGGCTTGCGCGGCTGCGGCCCATTGCTGGGCTTGAGTCAGCAATTCAGAGTAATCGTAAGCCATGTTTCTTCTCTTTCAGCGCCTGCTCCGCGGTGTGGCATTGTTGTTCGGAGATATTAAAGCGGGTCGGCGACAGCACGCCTTGCGGCAACAAATACAGGCGCTGTTTCAGGCAGGCCTCGAATAGCGCGGTTTTCACTGTGTTGAGCTGATGCTGTTTTAATTCGGCTTCGACCTTATGCATGTAGCTGCCGATGGCGCTTTCCGCCAGTAAGGAAGTAATGGTCAGCATCAATGGCGTGAGCACCAAATCGTGGACGCCGATGCCGCCGGCCTGAATCGCCAGCAATAAAGCACCGGCATCGGTGGTAACCCGGGTGGCGCGCAGGCTATTCAAAATCATCGGCTGTTCTTGCAGCTTTACGTATAAACGCTGCGCCGAGGCTTCTACATCTTGTTGAAAATCGCTGTGATAGTCCGTCACCGCCTGCCTGTAAATCTGTAATAAATCGCCGCGTTTTTGTCTCAGCGCCATCGCGGTTTCTTTCCACCAGCGGCTATCGGCCGGCTCGGTTTCGGTTTTCTCCAATAAGCGGTCGGCAATTTGAATCAGGAGATGTTCGCCTAGCTGATTCAGCACCCCGAGTTCCTGATTCGGATTGATAGGTGTGCCGCCGCCCAGGGCAAATAGTTTACGAAACGGCCAGGTCATCGCCCGCCGTGTCTTGCCCAGCGCTTTGGCGATGCCGGGGATTTCCAGCAGAGTCAGCAAATTTAATAAGGCGTTTTGAAAGGTTTCGTAATGATGCGGATGGTTAAGATAATCGCGCTGGTACTCCTTAACCGCCTGCGCCAGTGATTGATCGACCAGGGTTTGCCAATGATGCTGCGCATGGTGTTCGGCAAATACCGGTTGCAGCCAGTCCAACCAATAGCGACTGAGTAATTGCTGCTGGCGAGCAACATGTTTGTGACGAGTGACTTTTTTCGCCAGTTCGCTAAAGGCTTGCGAGGCCGATTGCGGCCAGTTCGGCGCGGCCGGGGCTTTTTGAAATAATAAGGGCACCACAGTAGGTAAAGGGGCATGACGGGTCTGCAACCACTTTTGCCGTAGCGAATCCAAAATCACCGGCTCACTGCCCTCGTTGAGTTTATTCACGCAAATCAAGGTAGGCTGCTGGAAAACCTCGATGGCTTTCATCATTTCCCATACCGATTGATCGGCATATTTTTCCTTACTTACTACCAATACCACGATGTCGGCCAGGGCAATCGTGCGGATCACACCTTCCCGATAATCGGCGGCGTCTATCGAATCGAAATCCGGCGTATCCCAACAGACACAGGCAGGCAACAAAGCTGAAGCCCCGGGGCTTGGACTAAGCGAATAGCAGTCGTATCGCCCAGGGCGTAATTCAGTTTGCTCCAAACGCTGAAAGCGGCCGAAATAATGCTGCATGCCGTCGCAGTCATCCGGCGTCAGACTATGGCAAAAACCCTGGGCCTGCACCGTGTAACCGGCCAGCGGGCTCACACCGGCGGCGTTGGCATTTAACAGCAGATTGACCACAGAACTTTTACCGGCCTGCGTCGGCCCGATAACGGCGATTTGCAGCGGAAAATCAGGATTGTTGTCGAGCAGCTCGCCTTTGCGAATAAAGGCTTCGCCGTGCAACAATTGTTCGATACGTTGCTGATAATCCAGGTACTGGGGATTTTTTTTATCCAGCTGCTGTAGCACAGTTTGATAACGCTGTTTGAGAAGTTGGATAAATTCCAGCATGTGGTAAGCTTGTGTTTTTAATTACCGAGTAATTTGGTTTGTTTGGTAACCCGCGTTGCAACCATTATAAATACAAAATTCGGGTTTGTTCATTTAGCCACTGGGGGGCTGCATCATGAGAAAAGCGTCAACTGTTTTGGTTTTTTTAACCTGCGCACTGTTGCTTGGTTGTAATAAAAGCAATCAAATCAACGGTAGCAGTTTAAAAACCGTCAATCGATCAATCAGTCAAATCAAGGAAAAATTGCCGCTGGACCAACGCATCGAGTTTGAAGTGTCTTTCTGGACCTTACGCGATGAAATCCGCAATAACAAGGAGTTTTTGGACGCTATCGACGGCAAGACACCGGAACAATTGGTAGAAGCCGGCAGAGAGTTGTTTGCCAAACGCAAAGCGGCCGGCAGCAAAGACTATGAAAAATACGCCAATTGGGACCAAATGATTTCCCAATACTCGCAAGAACGTATTGATCAAAACCGTAAGAAAACCCCTGACCAACGTGACAAAAATCCACCGGCACGGGTCGATTACAAAATGCACGCCATGTAAGTTATTTACGTACCGGGGCCGGCAGTTGTTTCTGTTCCACCAGAACCGCAACAAACTGGCTGGCCTCGCTGATGGTTTTCTCCATCACCTCGATCAACCTCGAAATATCCACACCCATTTCCATAAATTCATGCCTCAGTGCCGCGATGGCATGGGCATTCAAGTTGTGTTTTAAAAACAGTACCTGATCCTGAAACGCCGCCAATACCGGATGCATACGGGTTTCTGCGTTCTGTAAGGCTTTTAACAAACGGGCATATTGCTGCCGGGATTTTTTAAGTTGTTGCTGGCTGCGCGCCTTCAAGGCCCGATTGCTGTATAAGGCCAGTTCGGCTTCCCATTCGTTGAACAAGGCTTCGCTAATCTCTTCCACCACCTGAATTTTTTGACTGACTTGCTCGGCCTTACCCTTGCATAGGTCGTAGCGGCGTTTGAGTTGCTGATAGCGCTGCTCAAGCGAACTATCCTTCACATTGACGATGCTTTTGAATTTATCCAGGGCATCAACGAATTGATCACGGCTGTCCTTCAAACTCTCGCACGCCTGCCCGACCTGCATCACCACGATGTCGCGTTTTTGATGGCCCAGCAAGGATTCCCGGCTTTGATAATAAGCCTTGCGCAAACGCTTGTTCAGTATGGCTTTAATAAAATTAATCATGGTGGGACAGGAAGCGGTCTTTATTCATTACGGTGATTTTGTAACTAGCCTGGGTGGTGAAATGTTGAAAAGCGGTATCCAGGATGCCTTGCTGCTGTAAGTCTGGCAAACTCAGGTGCTCAGGAATCTGCGCCGATTTCACGACAATTAGCTCATCAGCTTCGATAAAGCCAGCCAACCAGGCCGCCAAACTATCTGAAGTAACATCCCAACTGGCAACGATATTGGCCTTATCCACTTGCTCGACTTGCGGAGACCAGATCAGAATAGGCTTTACTTGTGATGAGCGAAGTAAGCTTGCCGCATCAGCGACGATAGCAAATTCGGGCATCAGGCTGTGCATCAACAAAGCCATTTGCTGCATCGCCAGAATCGCCATGCGATGCGCGGCCTCATCGTCGAAATGCCACTGACCTTGCGCAGTGCGTACTTGCTCGGCAAACGGTCCGCCGCCGGGCACAATCACAATGGGGCCGGCGCGATTGGCAATGGCCGCCAGGCAAGCCGGCAAGGCCGCTGTTTCCAGCAAGCTGCCACCCAACTTGATCACACACGTCATACACCAAACTGCTTGAGTAACTGCAATAAGGCGGCAGCCTTATCAAAGCATTCCTGATATTCCTCGTCCAGCACTGAGTCGTTGACGATACCGCCGCCAGCCCAAAAACGTATCGTGCCACGATTGTGGACCAACGTACGAATCGCAATATTGGTGTCCATATTGCCATCGAAACCGATATACCCAATCGCTCCGCAATAAATGCCGCGCCGATGCGGTTCCAGCTCTTCGATAATTTCCATCGCCCTGATCTTCGGCGCGCCGGTAATCGAGCCGCCCGGAAAACAGCTACGCAATAAATCAATGGCATGTTGGCCTTCCGCTAGCAACCCCGTCACGGTACTGACTAAGTGATGCACGGTGGTATAGCTTTCCACCGAGAACAAGCTAGGCACCCACACCGAACCTTTTTTGCAACTCTTACCCAAATCATTGCGGAGTAAATCGACGATCATCACATTCTCAGCCCGGTCCTTGGTGCTGGACACCAAGTCTTCGATCTGTGCCTGATCGGCTTCCCAATCACTCCGGCGCGGTCGGGTACCTTTGATGGGTTTGGTTTCCACCGCGCCATCGGTGACTTTTAAAAAGCGTTCCGGCGACGAACTTAAGACCTGCACATCCGGGAAATTGAGATAGGCGCTGAATGGCGCGGCGTTGATCTGCCGTAATATTTGATACGCTTGCCATGGCTGGCCTTGGCAAGGGCTTTCGAAGCGCTGCGTCAAATTGATTTGATAGCAATCACCCTCTTTCAAATAATGTTTGATGCGTTGAAAAGCCGCGGCGTAAGCCTGTTTGTCCATATTGGCGCGCGGCGCTTGCAGCACTTTAAATTCCGCAGTCTCAGCGGGTGTAGAAATCGCACTGAATTCGCTGATTAGTCTTTGCTGCTCGCTTTCCGGCAAATCGACGCTGACCAACCAGCTTTGCCGATGCTGGTGATCGACAATCACCGCCCAGCGGTAAATGCCCACCGCCATCTCAGGCAGATTTTCCGCATCGTCGGCCATCGCCGGTAAACGCTCGATGCGCCTGGCCAAATCATACGCAAAATAACCAATTGCGCCACCGTTGAACGGCAATCCGTCAACACTGGCTAAGGACGTACCTAACTGTTGTTTCAACAACTCAAAAGGATCATCGGTACTTTCGCTAATCACGCCATCTCGCTCTATAAGCGTAATTTTGCCACGTGTTCGCAGGGTTACGACTGGGCCGTAAGCGATAATATCGAACCTATCCTGATGGCTGTGCGGCTGGGCGCTATCCAGAAAGACTGCCCAAGGCTGCTGCGCCAGCGGGGCAAATAGTGCTGCACTGTCTTGAAAATAAGGCAGTGATTGTTTGATGGGTTTGGCTAAAGGCATTAAGAAGTGCTGTTAAGCGGCCGGAATGTGCCGCAAGGACATGATTTGCAATATACCGATTTTACCCCAGCAGCCGGCTTTAACCAAACCCGCCAGCAAGATAAGCCACTGCGGCGGCCGGCGCACAGTCGGCGGCATCAATAACATGGGTTTTAGCGGTTGATGGCAGCAAATCGGTAAAGTCCAGATACTCGACGCCCAAATCCGCAGCAATGTCCCGCACCAAGAAGCGACCGACACCGGCACCGACTAATGTAATCGCCGATCGGGTTGCCGCCCGTTGCAATTGCTTGAGACAAGCTTGGCTGATTTTCTGTGTTTGCTTGGTTTTGAGCTGCCCGGCAAATGCCAGCCAAAGCGCGTGATCGCTATCGCTGAACTCGTAACCGGTTAGCCGCGACAAGCGGCGGGCGCTGGCCAGCACAGACTTTTCCGCGCCATCGGCGGTGTCGCACTGATCGTGCGCTTCGTTCAATTCCCCCGTCAGGCGATACACGTCGGCCATGGTCGCGAAATGCTCGGCCATCAACCCCATCGGTTGGCCGTTGAATTCGGCATCCTGGGCAATCGCCATTACCGCCGTGCGGACAATGCCGGTATACACCAACTCGCCGGAAACCAAGCGCTGATAGTCGGTAAAGCCTTGCACCTTAAGCTGGTGATTTTCGATCAACAAAATATCGGTCGTGGTACTGCCTATATCCACAAACAAGGCATTTGGCAGGCGCTTGGCCACCCATAGCAGACTGGCCAACCAATTAGCGGAAGCGATGTCCATGCAATCGGCCGGCTGAAAGTGTGCTGCCGGCAAAAAGCCGCGCAAGCCGGCAAATACCGATACCTGCTCGGCATTGAATTGTTCACAAACAGCCCGGACGATGGCATTGACGCCTTGCTCACGACTGGTAAAGCAATCCACCAGTTCGCCGGTCATCGTCACCGCATGTCGGTACTGTTGCGAATCGAATTGGCCCGCCAAATCCGTCAGCGTGCGATGCAGATAATCCACACCCTTCCACAGCGGACAAGCTTGTTGAGCGACTGCCACGATTTGGCCGGATGCATCCAGCAATGCCAACTTGACGTGCGCGCCGCCGATGTCCCAACCTGCAATCTGTTTGTTCATTTTGCTTTTTTAATTGATATGGATTTGAACTGTTTCATTTCGATACGGCTGTAACACCGGCTCGGCATGGCGCAGGCGCAATACCTGTTCGGCCACGTTGATCCCGGTCGCTTGCCGGATGCCGGCGTAAGAACTGGTCAGACGCGGATTAATTTCCAACACCAGCGGACCTAGCTCGGCATTTTCAATAACATCAATCCCTACATAGCCCCACAAGCCAGGCAGCGCATCGGCAATTTCGCTTACCAAATTCCGATAAAAACTTAGCTTATCGGTTTGTACATTCACTAAACAGCCTTGCAAACTAAATCGGCCTTGCTGCAAAACGATTTGCTGGTGGTTGTAGCAGATAAGCCAAGCTTGGCCATGCTTGAACAAACAAGACAAACTGGCAGCCTGTCCGTCAATATAAGGCTGTAACACATAGAGGTGCGGATCGGTTAATTCACCAATAGTATCTTGCAACTGCTCGGCATCGATTTGCAAACTATCAAGGCATCCAACGCCATCGGCAATTTTGACGACAAGCTTATCCGCTAAACCGACACCCTCCTCCACTTCGCTAAGCAGATGAGTTGCCACCGCCGGAATCTCCCGTTTCTTCAACGCTTGATAAGTCGCGTACTTGTCGGCGCATACGCTCAAGGTTGCGGGATTGGATAGTAAAACTTCGACATTCGCGGCAATAGCCAATTCTGCCAAACTCTGTAGCATGCCGTCGCTTTCCGGTGCAATCGGCCAAAACAAGTCGACTTGCGTCAGTAAGTCCCGCAACAGTGCAAAGATGTCGCAAGCGGCGCTTACCTTTACAATTTCGGCTGGCGACAGCATATCCGGCTTGGCACAACGTTTGTCCAAGGGCACACATAGCTGAAGATTGTCCAGACACTTCAGTTCGGCGACTAAAGCCTGTAACATCAAGCTGCCTTCCGTCGCCAGCGAAGCAGGCAATGCCTGCCCGACCAAACCGCCGCCGGTAATAAATTCAAATATCAGAATTCTCAATTCTAAAACTCGCTTGGCTTATGCAGATTATTCCAGTCATTGATTTGAAAGACGGTTTGGTGGTCCACGCCGCCGGCGGCGACCGCAGCCGCTATCAACCCGTACATTTCACCTCGTCAATATGCGACAGCAGCGAGGTAAACCAAGTCGTGACGAGTTTATTAAAGCTGTATCCATTTCCAAAGTTTTATATCGCAGATCTCGACGCAATCGGCGGCCAAGGAAACCACGACGAGGCCATCGACAACTTGTTTAGCCAACATCCAAACAAGGAATTTTGGCTGGATAAGGGCAGTAGCTATCAAACCCTGACTATGACGACTCGTGTAATTAACTGTAAGACGGTCATCGGTACTGAATCACAACGACTACCCGTATTGTTAAAAAATACCGATCTCATCCTATCGCTGGATTTTAAACATAACCAAGTTTTGGGTCATCCGGGGTGGCTGGAAAGCCCTGAACTGTGGCCTGAAACTAATGTGGTGATGACCTTGGATTTGGTCGGCAGCAATAAGGGTCCGGACTTTGAGAAACTGAGCCAGCTTTGCAAGTCTCATCCCGATAAACATTTTGTCGCGGCTGGCGGGGTTAGGGATGTAAACGATCTCATGCGCCTGAAAACTATCGGCATTGCCGCTGTGTTATTGGCCAGCGCCCTGCACAACGGCAATATCGACGCCGCCACTCTGGAAAAATTTTAGGCAAAAAAATACCCCGGCAAGCCGGGGTATCTTCGACAGCCTTTGAAACTAAAAACTTATACGTTGTTAGCAGCAAATGGGTGTTTTGCACCAGATTTAGCAGCAACGACTTCTTTAGCAGTTGGAGTGCCAGCAACCGCGCGAGCGATAGCTTCTTTGGTGGCTTTGTAGTTGAATTCTTCGATTTTTGCATCGTCTTCAGCCAACCAGTGGATGAAAACACCAACAGAAATGAACAAATCGTCAGCTTCGTCAGCAGGGATAGTGCCGTCTTCAACGGAATCAGCAACAGCCATAGCAACAGCGCGTTGAGCTGGTCCAAACATTTGAACAGCTTGTTTTGCACCTTTGATGGTTACTTTGTTGAACAGGATGGTTGCAGGTTTAACCAACAGGTTAGGAGCAACAACAGCCAACAGAGTAGAGAAACCGTCTTTGTTGTTTGTCAAAGCATTTGCGAAAGCAGTTTCAGCTGCTGAGCCGCGTGGGCCGATGATCAAATCGATGTGAGCAATTTCGTTGCCTTCACCAACCAAAGATTCGCCAACGCGCAAGTTATTGATTTTTGCCATTTTAAATTTATCCCCTAAAGATAAGATTGAACCAAAAAAATAGACACTTTCGTGTCTCAAGATTGTAGTTTCTGCTTAGTTCCCTCTATAACCCACCGGTTCCTTCACCGATAAGTTGTTCCAGAAGCACCACCAGTACTGTCGCTACAGTTATGTCAGCTGTTGTACCCGGATTGATCCTTTGTGCCTTAAAAGCTTTGTCCAGATCATACAATGCTGGCAAAAGCTCTTCAGGCTCACAAGCTGTTTGCATCGCTCTATCGAGTTTATGCATCTCAGCCTTGATCCACTCTGAATACCGCTCTCCATACTTCCGCTCAATATGACTATCGGGATATTGAGCCAACATTGCGGCAAAAACCGCTAACGTAGCCCAAGCACAATCGCCAGACAAAACGAAAGCACGATTATATCGTAAAACGCCGAAATCAAAAACGTCTTTAAAAATTGTTGCGTATTGCAGCGCAATTCTGTCCTTGTCAGCGGCAAAAACCATGGCCTCGGTCAATGTCACATCCGCCGGTTTTTGGACGTCGTGCTGCGCGGATTCACCTAAACCGGCCGGCGCAGCTAAGGTGACAGCCTTGAAAGCCCAATCCGCATCCTCGCGAGTCGTATTTTCCAGCAATAGCCGTAAACCATCGCGCAAGCTTTCGCCCTTTTTTAGGCTGGCAGCCACCTGCAACAAAGGCGCACACAGCAAAATAATACCCAAATTGGTATTGCAAGCCACTGCCTCGCGGGTTGCCTTGACTGCGTAATAAATCTTTTCGCCCAAACTGTACTGCGGATCGGTGATAGGCTCACTGCTAACTTGGGCGCTGACACGAAAATCCTCAACCGTCATATCGTCGGCGGCACTATAAACACTGACATTTCCAGGCTTGAACGCTTGCAACTCGGTTTCGCAAGCTTGCAGATAAGCGTCCATCAATTGCTGCCTGTTCAACATGCTTTTTCCGGCATGCAATATCGATCAAGCAAATCAGCAACCAAACATTCGGCAATGTTAATATCACAAACACTTTGCAAGCCTTTCCAGGCCGGCACGCTGTTCACTTCAATAATTCGGTAACAACCGTCGGCATCCTGAATCACATCCACCCCGGCATAATCCATTTTTAAGGCCGCAACCGCGGCAATCGCCAGCTCAGCTAAATCAGATTCCAACTCGATGCATTCGCAAGACGCGCCTCTAGCCACATTGTTCAACCAGGAAATACCACGCCGACGCATGGCAGCGACTGCCCTGCCGTTGATCACGAACACGCGCACATCGGAATAGCCATCACCAGCGCACTCGACAAAGCGCTGTAAGTAATAGATACCGCGACTGCTGGTCAGCCACAACAAATCGGTGGATTTTTCGATACGCCGAATGCCCTCGCCTTGCGAACCGAACAAGGGTTTACTGATCAGATAATAGCCTGCGCGCAACTGTTGTTCGGCAATCGCCAAGGCTTCGTCCCTATCCCGCAATACCCAAGTCATTGCGGTCGGCAAACCGCCATGTTGCAACAAAAAACTGGTCATGCCTTTATCGACGCTGCGCTCGATCGCGCCGGCATCGTTATAGACCGGTACACCCAGTATTTTTAAGGCATGCAAAACATCCAGATAAAACACTACTTCTTCCAGCGAACCGCCGGGCACGCCACGCACAAACACAGCCGCCGGCAATTGCTGCTCAAAACCCGGAATAATAATGGGTAGGTCGGCAACGGTTAACTGCAATTTGCAGGCTGTTAGCGAGACGTATTCGGCGACATAGCCACGCTCGGCAAAAGCCAAGCACAACTGCTTGCCGTGCCAACCGGGGTCGTCGGTAATTATTGCAATTCGGCGCAAAGGAATGTGTTACGAATGAAGTTAACGAAACAAGCTAACGGACTTTGCAACGCAAAACCCGTTAGCTGTCGAAGAGACTTAGAGCGAATTAAGCGCCGAACGAAAGATCGAGTAAGGCATTATCCAATTTACCGGCGCGGAAACTTTTGCCGGATTCCACCGCAGTGACGATCACGCTGGCCGGGCTGAACAACATCGCATCGACTTTGAAAAAATCGTATTCGTAAGCTTTGAAAATATCGGCAAACGGTTTGCCGTAATCTTTGGACGTTGAACTTGGTAATTCATTCGCCAGTTTTTCCGCCGCTTCGTCGCTGCCTTTTACAAACAAATGCACTTGGCCGGCGAATAAAATAGCGTCATTGGTTCTACCCATCGCTTTGACGAAATTCGGATGCGGAGGGCAAATCGGCGCGCTACCGGAACCATCGACGATGTTTTCCAGCGGAAAGTGCAGAGCGTGGGCTTTGTGCATCGCCACTTCCAACACCCGACCAACTACTTGTACGCCGCCGGCCAAACTGCTGGTAGGCGTGACGATGATGGTCAAATTGGCCGGCGATACGCCGCACGCCGCCGCGACTTTCTCGACGATTTCGATTGGCGGCAAGGCGTCGTTTTCAATAACCAACGCGGTTTGTTCGGCGCTATCGCGGTATTCCAGCTCTTTATACAGTTCTTCCACCGGCTCGACCGCGCCGTCTTTCAATTTGGTCGCCATTGCCCGCGCCGGCCCGGAACCCAAGGCATAATATTTGCCGTGCGACAAACTCCAACCTGCATATTGGCTACCCAAGCAAGACAATACCGGATTGCTGGCATGGACGTTAATGGTCAGCGGCCAATTGCTGGTGTAAGGGCTTTGCGAGATCGTTGCGGCACCCAAACCACCCATGCAGATTTCGGTAATAATCCGGCCGGCTTCCAGACCGCCCGGTACTTTGATACCGGCGTCGATAATAGTGCAGCCGTTTTCCAGCTTTTCGATACCCAACCGTAGTTTATCCGCGTTATCCAGCAGTTGTTGAACCAAGGGCTGGGAAAATTTATTGACGCTTGCCTGGTATTGCATGATTTTTAAAGACCTGTTTCCAAAAGATTTGCAAGGATGCGTTGTTGGCGATGCAGATTATCCAGCACCTGCCCCGAGTTTTTTCCGGTGGCAATAATACTGCATATCGGCTCGCCCGTGGCAACAATTGCGCCGGGATTCGGCCTATCCACCGCCCAGTCCGGCCACACCAGACGCTCGGGAATCGTCACTTTTTTTTGCGCATAAACTATCTGATAAGCGCTCGGCTCCGTCGATAATCCGACATCAGTATCCCGGCTGTTTTGGCAAGCCTGCAGATGTTTCAATAGCAGCGATTTGCCGTAAAGCTGGGCACTAGCGGAAATCCGCGCATTGATTTCCAACACATAACATTTGCCGGCACGCAGCATAAAATCCATGCTGTTTAAACCGCGCAATCCATAGACATTAACAAGCCTATCCAACCAATCGGCAATTTCAGACTGAACAGACCTAGAAACCTTGGCATGACTAGCAATCCCCTCAAACAGAAACGATTGCCCGCCATCCGACTTTGCAGCCCACTGCTCGTTAAAACCGATCAGCTCAACCCCGCCGCTACTCGCGACAAACAACACGGACATCGAACGGCCTTCGATATAACGCTGCCAATAACCGTCGGCAAACTCGTCATTATTACTGCGCCTAATCCCCAAGCCGCCCTCGCCGCACCAAGGCTTTAACAACCAGTCAAAATCATCCTCAGGCTTTGTAAACATCACCGGCGGATGCCGAATGGACAACGAATCGAGTCGGGCAAAAAAATCATGTTTATCTTGGACCCGTTGAAAAGTAGCGGCCGAATTCCCAATAATCCGCCAATCCCTTTCCAGACAGCTCAAGGTTTCCGGATAAGTTTCCAGACCGCTGCCATACACCAATTCGCCCAAGCCATGAACCTCACGAACCGCTGTTACAGCAGCTCTAATATCATCCCAGGCCAGTGACGCCACCTGATACGTCTGCTTTGCCATTTGCCGAGTATCGCTATCGGCGAAACAATCGATAGCCACCACTTCGCACCCGGAATCGACGCACATTTGCACCAACATCCGCGCCGATTTGGCAATCACTAACAAACACTTAGGCACTAAAGAAGATTGCATTCGGCTGCAACATGAAAGTGGTCCGGCAAAAAATGCTGGATTTTAAATTATTTTCTGTAATAATACGCGGCTGTTGGAGAGCTGGCTGAGCGGTCGAAAGCGGCGGTCTTGAAAACCGTTGAAGGTTTATCCCTTCCTGGGGTTCGAATCCCTAGCTCTCCGCCATAATATTCAGTTAAGGCCTTGATAAATAACGATTTATCAAGGCCTTTGCTTTTTCTACCCTCATCCCTACCCTACTTCTGATTCTAATAACTGTCACTGATTTCTTGTCAGTCAGCTTTATTTGTTACAAGACCATTACCTCCTGTTTGTTGACTCCACGCATGATATGAGTCAAACCTCGAAAAGCGAAGAGCATCCGTGCCGTAACAAAATCACAGCTACGACCTCAGAAATAAATCAGTCACAACACGGCCTCATATCAATCTTTTAACTCCTTGGATTGGGCTCAGCATTTTTGTGTAGGGAGCCTTCAATGGCGATTAAACAATGCCTCGCTTGAGACCAGTCTTTTCAACCACCTCAACAAGTTCCACTCCAAACCTATTGCTCAGCGCCTTCGTGCAAACAGCATCGTAAACGACAATGGCGCCTTAACAAACTGAAAACAGACCCTGATTATCAAGAGAATCAACAACGGCCTCAACAATCCTGGATAGAGCAATCCCGATTATTGGCGTCAATACCGTGAATCTCATCCAAAGTATGCTGATCGTAATCGTACGTACATTGCAACGCACTCGCAACACCAAAGCCAAGATTAATCGAATTGGAAATATGGACGCGTCAACTCCAGCAAAGCTGCCATCAGGAATTTACAAACTAAGTTTGGTGACAGAAACCAATATTGCCAAGATGGACGTTTGGACCTTAGAAATCACGGTACATGCTTGCGAATGTCGGCCATAAGCAAGTGTTGCAAATAGATGACTTGATCGGCAAACCAATCTGATTTTTATACCGTAATGTCAGTTCGCTCTTGGTAAACCCTGGATTTGGCTGGCCCCGCTTAGAAGATAGCTCCGGTCCACCAGTGGCTTGGTGAGAGCCTAATTTTCATGTGACCGGGGATCTGTCAAACGGCTTAGGAAAGATGCCTTTTTTGATGCCATCCCACCAGGATGATTTACTCATGGGCAGCAATCCATAAATGGGTGGATTGGCCTTTGGATCACCAATAATTTGTTTCAAACGCAGAAAACCAGTTTCGGGCAATTTACTTATGTTTATTAACCTCATAATCATTGGAAAAATGGGGCGATAGTCCTTATTTCACGTCAGCCAGCCAACCAATTCTTTATTTTAAAAAGGTGATTGGTCGACTCTAAACATAGAATGTTATAAATACAGAATCTAAGGATCGGTTTTCAAACTGGTCTTACAGACACAACACCGCTCTAATGATTTTTCACTGCCCACGATTATCAACACGGGCGAACTGCACTGATGGCATGAAATCAACCGCAACTGGTTATTTCTCAGATCTCGCGCCACCAACCACGCCGTGGTGAAATCCAGGCTGCTATTGGGCAAGGAGATTTTGAAAAAGTCGAATGCCTGAATGACGTTATCGATGCCACCCTGAATATTTTCGTTTTCAATCGATCGAAATATCTTGGCGAAGAGCGTAGCTTCCTTGTAACGCCACAGGTTGTGAGTTAATCCACGAATCGACTCCTTGATCGGACCAGGACTGCCAGGGCGGCCGAGTAACTCTTTATAAGTTGCTTTTATCACATCTTTATAAATGGCGGTTTCCCTGATAATGACTGCAATTCTAGCTTGGCGTTGAATCAATCCAACAGCCAATTCATACTGTTTTAGCCTTTTGATCATCCTTTTGCCTCCACTACTCGTCACCTCTTAAAGTCAGCAAAACATCAATCCCGCTACGCTGTTTGGCATTGATGTGCGCAAACAAATGATTCGAAAGTCTTGTCGCAAAGCATAACCAGCCAGACTCGGAAAATTTCAAGCTAGTTGTCGCCTCAATGCAAAAACTCATGCGGCTATATTGCCCTAGCTGGCGGCCTCCTGGATTGTGGTGTTGGACGTGTGTTGCGTATCGGTCCGATCGGGATTGAGATACACAGTATGGACGCGGTTCCAGCGGCGGGTCTGTCGGCTCCAGCGCCGGGGGGTTTGAGCCTTGGCTTGTTCGTACAACGCCTGGCGTTGAGCAAGCAGGGCCTGGTCCAAGCCGGCATGGCGTTGCGCCGGGGTCACGAAGCCGATGGCGCTGTGGCGGTGTTCGTGGTTGTAACCTGAAGGTCATAAATACCACTGCACGAGATCAGCCACCCAGTGCCGGGCGGACGTTAAGTCGGCAAACGGTTGCAACGGGTATGGCGGACGGTATTTCAAGGTTTTGAACAACGATTCCGAATAGGGGTTGTCGTTGCTGACCGCCGGTCTGCTAAAGGACGGCATGATGCCGAGCCGTTGCAGGGTGGCCAGCATCGTGGCGCCTTTCATTGGGCCGCCATTATCCGAATGCAGGACGACCTGTTGGGGCCGCAGGTCTTCGCGCTGATAGATGTCCCGTAACAGCTCGCTGGCCAATTGGCCGCTTTCTGCCTCGAACACCTGCCAACCCACGACCTGCCGACTGAAAATATCCAGGAACAGGTAGAGATAGTAGAACCGGCCTTTGACCGCCGCCGGCAGATAGGTGATATCCCCGCTATAGAGCTGATTCGGCGCGGTGGCCGTCAGCGCCTTGGGCTGGGTACGGGGCTGGCTGGGGCGCTCGCTACGGCGGTGCTTCAGTTGCCTTGCGGCTTTCAGAATGCGGTAGAAGGTCGATTCGGACGCCAGATAAATCCCTTGGTCGGCCAGGCGCGGCACGATTTGGCTGGGCGGTAAATCGGCAAACTCAGCCGAATTCGCGACGACCAAGAGGTGACTCCGCTCCGCATCGCTCAAGGCATGCGACGGCGTATAGTGCCGTTGCGGCCGGCGGTCTTCCGTCAATGTTTCCCCGGCCTGCCAACGTTGCAAGGTGCGCGGGCTCAGGCCCAGTACGGCACAGGCTTGGTCCTGGCGAGCACCGGCCGCCGTGGCTTCGGCGACTGAGTCGACCAGCTGCTGGCGCTGCGGAAGGGAGGTCATTCGACCGCGCCCACCCAACAGCGCCCGCACCTTTTCTTGTGCCCTGTGGGTATTTGCAGGATCAACAAGGCAGCGGCTTCGGCTAGTGCTTTCTCCTTACGCTGGAGTTCGCGTGCCAGACGCTGGTTCTCGGCCTTGAGGCTACGCAGATTCTGGCTTTCTTCGCGATCAGGACGCAACCTGGCTGAGGCGCAAAACTCGCTTTTCCACTGCGCCAGTTGATGGGTAAATACGCCACGCTCCCGGCACCAGGCATTCAGCACCTCGCCGCTCAAACTATGGCTTTCCTGGAGGGCCAGCAAACGTTCTTCGGGCCGCCAATCTTGAGGCCGCTGGGCGGACTTGGCTGTGACAGGACGGTGATCGGTCGAGGAGGTGTGGCTCATCCAGGTTTTTAGGGTATGTATGCTCAGGTTTCATTCATCGGCAACCGTTTGAATGGATCGGTTGCCCCGGCTGTAGACTTTCGCCAACGCTTGGTCTTTGAATGCATCAGAATACTGCTTTTTGGAACGGCTCATGGTTCATCTCAAATTTCAAAAGGAATGGAAATTTGAGGCGACAACTATTCTGACTCAGGGGGCAACAGCATTACCGTTCAATCTGCTTGGAATGAATATCTTGCAAATAACACAGGCTATTGGGGCGAACGTCACCTGAGAGACCATCAAAACCTGTCACAAGCTGGCGGACAACCCAAAAAGCGCGGCATAGGCTTAACCGTGCAAGGCGTTCTCTATCCCCTGCTACAACTGCGCATGATTGATATAAACGCTGAGACCCTTACCGACTGGCAAAAGCAGGAAGCACAAAGCCGCGCCAACAACGCCCGCCAAGGTTTCGAAATGTTCCGTGCATTCTGGCGCTGGTGCGGCCAGCATAAGGAATATGCTTCGCTAATCGATGCTCAGGCAGTCGAAAATCAGGACCTTAGAAAGAAAGTACCAAACCGGAAAGCCAAAAAGTTTGACGTGCTGCAACGCGCCCACCTGGCAGACTGGTTTAACGCGGTTCGAAATCTGAGCAATCCGGTGATTGCCCCGTATCTGCAAGGCCTGTTATTGACCGGCGCCAGCCGTGAAGAATTAGCCGAACTCAAGTGGTCGGACATTGATTTTAAATTAGCCGCCATGTGGTTAAAGGATAAGGTAGACGATGAAGGCCGGATGATTCCCTTGCCGCCTTATTTATCGAGCCTTGTTATCGCTTTGCCTCGCCGGAATGAATGGGTATTCAGCAGCCCCACGGCCGCAGATGGCAAGCTGGCCGAACCTCGTATTGCCCACAATCGCGCCCTTGATGCTGCTGGCCTGGAACATGTCACCCTGCACGGCTTACGCCGCACCTTTGCCAGCTTGGCCGAATGGGTTGAAATGCCGGTTGGCGTCGTCGCGCAAATCATGGGCCACAAACCCAACGCCACCGCCGAAAAGCTCTACAAAACCCGCCCGCTTGAGCTGCTGGCTATCTGGCACGGCAAGTATGAGGCTTGGATATTGGAACAGGCCGGTATCGAGTTTGCTCAGGCTGAGCAGATGCAAGGGTTGCGCGTCGTCAAATAGCGACCATAATCACTTGACAAGTGTTTCCTTTAAGATACATTAATCCATGAAATACGAATTGCAGAGCACCCAAACTTTTAACAGATGGTTATTTGGATTGAAAGACAGAACGGTCAAAAACCAATTACTGTCGCGGTTAGCACGAATGGAAAACGGCCATTTCGGTGATTACAAACCTTTATCTGCCGATTTGTTTGAACTGCGTTGCTTCTTTGGTGCTGGCCTTCGGGTTTATTACACGATACGCAATCAACAGGTAATTCTGTTGTTAGTCGGCGGCGATAAATCCAGCCAAGACAGGGATATTGAAAAAGCCCAAACCATTTTGAAAAGCCTGGAGAATTGACTATGAGTGAAACCATTACCCCGTTCGACATTGCCGAACACCTGGAGACAGAAGCGGATATTCAAGCCTTTTTGCGTGAAACCGCAGCCAACGGCGATGTGTCCGATTTTATCCATGCGCTAAACACTGCTGCCCGCGCCAAAGGTATGACCGAAGTTGCCAAACAAGCCGGTGTCACAAGAGCCAGTCTTTATAAATCTTTGGCCGACGATGGCAACCCACGCTTTGAAACTATCGTTAAGATTGTTGAGGCCCTTGGCTGTAAATTGGTAGTGTCGTAATGGCCCAGCACGAGACCACCCCACCAAACATTGAGGCGTAGCAAGTCTGAACACCGCCAATATCCCTTTTTGCTGCGCCTAGCTTTAGCGGGCGAACGCCGGAACCTTCACCGGCCGACGACGGCAATCTGTAGTGGTCTAAGGCTTTGTTGCATAAACCCAATGTTATCCCCATGTTATGTGAGTAATCGCCCGGATGCCAAAGCCACAACCGCACAAATACCGAACCACGAACTGGGGAGACTACAACCGATCCTTGAAATAACGCGGCTCGCTATTACTGTGGATTGATAAAGAGATGGAGTGGTTAGCACCTAGCATTGGCAAGCAAGGTCGGGCAGATAAGTTTTCCGATGCCGCTATTCAGTTTTGCCTGATGATCAAAAACCTGTTCGGATTGGCGTTGCGTCAAGCCAGTGGAATGGTAGCGAGTCTGTTGAAACTGTCGGGACTCGATTGGTCGACACCGGATTACTCGACGTTATGTCGCCGCCAGCAACGCTTACAGGTCTGCATTTCCTATCGCCCTAAGCCGAAAGGCTTGCATTTGCTCGTCGATAGCACCGGCGTAAAAATGCTGGGCGAAGGCGAATGGAAAACCAAGAAGCACGGCGCCGAGTATCGTCGTCAGTGGCGCAAGGTTCATTTGGGTGTCGATGCCGAAACCCTGGAAATCCGAGCTATTGAGGTGACGTCCAATCGCGAGGGGGATGCCCAAGTCCTGCCGGCGTTACTGAATCAAATTCCCGCCAATAAACGCATAGAGTCTGTCAGCGGTGACGGCGCGTACGACACCAAGAAGGCTCATACCGCAATTTCCGAACGGAACGCCGAGGCCATTATCCCTGTGCGCAAAAACGGCAAGCCCTGGAAAGAAAACACCGCAGGCGCCAAAGCTCGAAACGAAACCCTGCGGGCCATACAGCAATTGGGGCGAGCAATTTGGAAGAAATGGAGCGGCTATCATCGACGCAGCTTGGTCGAAACCAAGATGCGCTGCTTCAAATTGTTGGGTGAACGCGTTAATGCTAGGCTCTTTAACAGCCAAGTCGCCGAATTACAAATTCGAGTGGCATTACTCAATCGGTTTACCCAACTGGGGACGCCGATGACTGTGGCCATGCCCTAAATCCGTCTTGCGGATTTGGGGTAAGGGGAAATTTGGCTCTTATTGGGTTTATGCAACAAAGCCATTTGCTTACCAGAAACTTACAGGCAACAAAAAAGGCCTAGGTCGTTAAACCTAAGCCTTTAATTTGTCTGGTAGCGGGGGCAGGATTTGAACCTACGACCTTCGGGTTATGAGCCCGACGAGCTACCAAGCTGCTCCACCCCGCGATTGATTTGGCTTATTATACAGACCTTAAATTATTTAGCAAGCAATAAACATGCTATTTGTTAAATAATGTCACCAGATAAGTTCCTTATCTGGCTGCCGTTGCTTTTACAGCGGATGATTAGGGTTGGCCGGCAGGCAAAGCCGCTGTATTCAGATCGGTATTTAAACAAGTTGGATGACCGAAACCTCCTGCGCTAATTCCGGTACCTCCTTTCGGATTGGCAGCAATGTCGTAAATGATATTATCAGGACGCTGTGAATCGCCACTCACTCCCCCGACGCCGACAATGTGGTCAAGCCCCAGATTATGTCTGACTCTCCAGGCGATATTATGATCGGCACAAGAGGTGTCGCCGCTTAAACCGACGCCACCGACCAGCGTTTTTCCGACTGAATACAAGCCCAGGCCACCACCGAATACATTAACGCCGCCAATTCTTGACCCTACCATAGGATCTTGAGGAGTACCGTTTAACCCTGGGTTTCCGCCGTAAGCAACGCTCGTTTCAACTGGATTGCTCTCTTGAAGTCCGAACAAACTACCACCAGGTTGCACGGCTGAATATAAATTCGCTGTCGATAACGCCAAACCGTTGGGGTTGCCGGAGCCAGCGGAATCAGAAGAAGAATCAAGACTGAGCGAATTGGCGGTATTGGCTTTTTGCGCTGAGATAACTCGACTGGCCGGCCACTGTGCCCCCCGATGGGTGCCGGAAAACGCTACGGCACAAACTACGCCGTCACGGTTGACTAAAGTGGCCCACATATGCAAATTAAGCCCGCTTTCCTCCGCACTCACTGCATCGTCAAGTGCTGCTTTCAATATGGCGTGATTAGGCAAGCCCCTACATGCCTGCCCCACCCCTTTATTGTTATCTTTATCGGCAATTGCCGCACCAGCGCTAGTCAGCATCACAAGTGAAGCAGCGAATAACCATCTTGTATTCATAAAAAGTCCTCCTAATTGTTTGTATTGTTATTAGGTTTGAAGCTTAATATTTGCGGCACCGCTGCACGCAACCAATCCCCAAACCGGCATGGATTTTAGTCGCATGAATTATCATGGGTCAAATGAGAACAATGCCCCCAAAACCACTGGCTTGTTGAACGAAAACAATCGTTAACTCAGTTCGCCGGAAAATCAAACCAGAAGTGCATAATCAAGCCAGCAAAAACTCCTGCCACCACGTCGTCCAACATAATGCCGAAACCACCGTGCACGTGCTTATCAAGCCATTTGATCGGCCAGGGCTTGACGATGTCGAAAAAGCGGAACAGCACAAAACCGGCCACTAAACTCTGCCAGGAATAGGTCACTCCAATCATCGTAATCAAAAATCCAGCGACTTCATCCCAAACGATACCGCCGAAGTCATGGACTTCCAATTTTTTAGCCGCTTGACCGCAAATCCAGATGCCGATGCAAACGCTGATCAGCGTGACCGACAGATAAATCCATTCATTGGCTTGCAGCAGAGCAAGATATAGCGGAATCGCGGCGAGCGTGCCCATCGTACCGGGCATTTTCTTAGCCAACCCAGAGCCGAAACCAAACGCCAGAAACAAGGTGGGATCTTTGACGATTTGTAACGCAGTCAAACGTGCATTGCCATAATGCTCTCTAAGAAAAATGCTCAAAACCCTTCACCTCGAATGCACCCACGCACCCTGCCTTATGCATCCGCAAACCCGGCTCGGCCTCGATAATCCCCACACAAATAGCAGACGGTAATGCTTGAGAACAATCTGCCGGCACCGTAAAACACAATTCGTAATCGTCGCCGGCAATCAAGGGCATGCGCCAATCGCCGCTGTGATCGATAAACTCTCTCACTGAAGCAGATAGCGGCAAGTTGTCCCATCGCAAACACGCACCGACGCCGCTTTGCTGCAAAATATGCCCCAAATCGGCGGCTAATCCGTCGGAAATATCGATACAGGCATTGGCGATGCCGCGTAGCGCCAAGCCTTCGCTCACTCGCGGTAGCGGCTGGTTGAAGCAACGCAAAGCCAAACCCGGATCAGCACAGTCATAACCCTGTTTAATTTTTAAACCCAAGCCGGCATTGCCGAGCTGACCGGTAACGTATATCAAATCACCAACCTGGGCACCGGAACGCAACAGCGCCCTGCCCTGCGGCACCGCCCCCATCGCTTGCACCGTCAAAGTCAACGGTCCGGATGTGGTATCGCCGCCAATCAGATCGACATTGTGCTGACGCGCCAGATTGATAAAACCTCGAGAGAACGCTTCCAGCCAGCTTTCATCGACTTTAGGCAAAGTCAAAGCCAAGGTGACCGCGAATGGTTCGGCACCCATGGCCGCCAAGTCACTGAGATTAACCGCCAGTAATTTATGGCCCAGCAATTCAGGATCGGCATCGGCAAAGAAATGCACATTCTCGACCATCGTATCGGCGGTGACCGCCAATTGGTGGCCGGCCGGCAGGTTCAGTAACGCGCAGTCGTCGCCTATACCCAATTGATTGAACGGATGCAGGGGGGCATGCACCGCAAAATAGCGGCGGATCAGATCGAATTCGGCGACTGCCATCAGTTTTGAGATTTCGCCCGCTTGGCGGCAATCTCAACGGCACGCTGTTTCTGCGCGACTTTATCCAGAATGCCGTTGACGTATTTATGACTGCCGTCGGCACCGAAGTCCTTGGCCAGATTGACGCCTTCGTTAATGATGACTTTATAGGGCGTTTCCAAGCGGTTCATCAGTTCGTAAGCGCCGATGCGCAGAATCGCTCGTTCCACAGGATCGATTTTTTCCACCGGCCTATCGACGAATTCGGCTAGGGCCGCGTCGATCACATCCAATTGTTTCGGTACGCCATGAAACAATTCGCTGAAATAGGTTTTTTGCGCGCCTTTCAGATGCTCTTCTTCCAGAAAATATGTTTCGATACGGATCAGGCTCTCGCCGGACATTTGCCATTGATACAGCGCCTGTACCGCGCACTTTCTGGCGTTGGTTTTTGCTTGACTCATTAACGACCCAGGTTGTTGAACAGACTGACCATTTCGATCGCCGACAGCGCTGCT
Organism: Methylomonas fluvii; assembly: GCF_014850975.1. Lineage (GTDB taxonomy): Bacteria > Pseudomonadota > Gammaproteobacteria > Methylococcales > Methylomonadaceae > Methylomonas > Methylomonas fluvii. Next base: position 1,183,544 of record NZ_JACXST010000003.1, read on the forward strand.
TCCGCGCCTTTATTGCCGGCTTTGGTGCCGGCACGTTCGATAGCCTGCTCGATGCTGTCTACGGTCAACACCCCAAACGCCACCGGTACGTCGTATTGCAAGGCCACTTGAGCGATACCTTTCACGCATTCGCCGGCTACATACTCAAAATGCGGTGTACCGCCGCGAATGACTGCGCCCAAAGCGATAATCGCATCGTATTTTTTGGTAGCCGCAATACGTTGCACCACCATCGGCAACTCGAAAGCGCCCGGCGCCTTGACCAGAGTGATGTCATCTTTATCTGCACCATGGCGCACCAAGGCATCGATCGCACCACCTTCCAATTGTTCGACGATAAAGCTGTTGAAGCGTGAAGAAACAAGGCAAAACTTGCCGCCTTGCGCGGAAAAGTTGCCTTCCAGAGTAGTGACTGCTGCCATGTGTTTACCTGTTGTTGAATGATTAAAATGGTGTAAAACGCGTCGAATGAATCGACCCTATATTAATGCGTTGAATCGATATGTTCGACGACTTCCAAATCGAAGCCGGACAAACCAATGTATTTTTTCTGAGCCCCCATCACCTTCAGGCGCCGCACGCCCAAGTCCGACAAGATGCGTGAGCCAGCGCCAGTGGTGCGCCAGTCCGAATCGGCACTTAAATCCTGACTGTTTTTGACGCCATGATCCTGCATTTGGTAGGCATGGATCAGTTCCACCAGATCCTTGTTGTTTTCTTTTTGACGAATGATCACCAAAACACCGCGCCCGGCTTCGGCGATATTTTTCAAGGCTTCCCGCACCGGCAGACTGCAATCGCTGCGTTTGGAAAACAATAAATCGTCGATCAAGTTGCGAGCGTGGACCCGCACCAGCACCGGCTCGTCGCCGGCCACATCGCCCATCACCAAAGCCAGATGCACATTGTCGTCGTTACAATCCTGGTAGGCATACAATCTAAAATCGCCGAATTCGGTGGGATAAACACATTCGCTGATCCGCTCCAGGGTGTTTTCGTGTTTGATGCGGTAGTGAATCAAATCGGCGATGGTGCCGATTTTCAGATTATGCTGCTCGGCAAACACTTCCAGATCGGGCCGGCGCGCCATCGAACCGTCGTCGTTGAGAATTTCCACGATCACGGCTGCCGGCTCGACACCGGCGAGCCTTGCTAGATCGCAACCGGCTTCTGTGTGACCAGCCCGGTTTAATACGCCGCCGGCTTGTGCCATCAATGGAAAAATATGTCCGGGTTGTACCAGATCGCTCGGCTGGGCATTTTTTGCCACCGCAGCCTGCACGGTCAACGCGCGGTCAGCGGCGGAAATACCGGTGGTCACGCCGGTAGCCGCTTCGATCGATACGGTGAAATTGGTCGTATAGGGCGTATTGTTGTCACTGACCATCAACGGTAAACGCAACTGTTGGCAGCGTTCGCGGGTCAAGGTCAGACAAATCAGGCCGCGGCCGTATTTGGCCATAAAATTAATGTCTTCCGGCCGGGCAAATGCCGCAGCCATCAACAAATCGCCTTCGTTTTCCCGATCTTCGTCGTCCATGATGATGACCATCTTGCCTTGACGAAGGTCGGCTATGATTTCTTCTATGCTATTCATTTAATAAAGCCTGCGTTTTGTAATAAGGCCTCGGTGACGCCGCCTTGACTGTAAGCGGCGGCTTCCCCTTTCATCAGGCGTTCCAAGTAGCGGGCCAGCAAATCAACTTCCAGATTCACCTCGCTGCCGGCTTCGGTTTGGCCTAAGGTGGTTTCTTGCAAGGTATGCGGCACGATATTCACGGAAAAATAAGCGCCATCAACTGTGTTCACGGTCAGGCTGATGCCGTTAATGCAAATCGAGCCTTTTTCGGCAATGTATTTAGCCAGCGTGTCCGGCGCTTTAAATTTAAAACGGATCGAGCGGCCGTCTGCCTGTTTCTCGACCACTTTGCCGATACCATCGACATGACCGCTGACAATATGCCCGCCTAAGCGACTGGACGGCGTCATCGCCAACTCCAGATTCACCGGCGTACCGGTAGTTGCAGTCTTTAAGGTGGTACGCGATAAAGTTTCGTTGGAGACATCAGCGCAAAAATAATGTTCGCCCAACTCCACGGCGGTTAGGCAAACACCGTTCACCGCAATGCTGTCGCCCAAGGCGCATTCGCGCAGCGATAACTTGCCGGTATCGATAATCAAGCGGCAATCGCCGCCTTTAGGCTGGATGGCCTTGATTTTGCCGATGGCTAAAATTATCCCGGTAAACATGGTTATCACTCAAAAAAGGTAAAAATGTCCGTTACGATTAGCGCGGCGCGGGCTCGGTGGTTTGCTTTGGCGTTTGGGGGTCAGGGTCTTTCTTTAGCGACTCGGCTGACTTACGATAAACATCAAAGGTTTGATAGGTGCCGCTATGATAATCGTAGACTTCGATTTCGTGCTTTTCGCCGATCACTTTGCCGCCTTGAATCTGCAAGGTGCTGGTTTCCGGCTTATCGTCCTCATCCGCCGTCGCCCAAGCAGGCAGCAGGCCAATTACCAATGTCATTACAATAATAGTTTTCATCGTTTCAATCGGTGTTTGCTTGATAACGTAATCTCAAATCCGGTCCAATTTGCCGGGCTTCGAGCAGGCGCAGGCTTTTTTTATCTTGCATGGTCAGCATGCCCGACAGACTGAACAGGCCGCGCGCTTGATCCCCCAACACACAGGGCGCCATATAAATCAACCATTCATCGACCAGTCCATTATCGAGCAGCGCACCGTTCAGCGTGGCCCCGGCCTCCACCCAAACCGTGTTGATTTGTAACTCGGCGAGCAACTTAAAAACCTGCGCCAAGTCTGCACGCCCATTCCGCGCCTCGACTCGAAAGACTTTGCAGCCCACGTCGCGTAATTTCTGCTGTTTTAGCGCGTCGTCGCTACAGGTCATAATCCAAACTTCTACTGCATTTTCTAACAGCCTGGCGGATAAAGGCATACGTAATTGCGAATCCAGCACCACTTTGACCGGCTGCTCCGCATCGAAATCCACACGTGCAGTCAATTGCGGATCATCGTACAACACCGTGTCGATGCCGGTGACAATGGCGCTGCTGGCTGCCCGCCAAATCTGGACGTCTTGCCTGGCGTGGGCGGACGTAATCCATTGACTCTCGCCGGAGGCCAGCGCGGTGCGGCCGTCCAGGCTCATGGCCAGCTTGCTGCGTATCCAGGGCAAACCCTGCCGCATACGTTTAAAAAAGCCTTGGTTTAGCTTTTCCGCTTCCTGCTGCAAGACGCCGACCAGTACCTCGATGCCGGCTTCGCGGAGTTTTTGCAAACCGCGGCCAGCCACCAGGGGATTGGGATCCTGCATCGCCACGACGACTCGACGGATGCCGACAGCGATTAATGCCTCGCTGCAAGGGCCGGTTTTACCGTGATGGCTGCAAGGCTCAAGCGTCACATAAGCTGTCGCACCTAGTGCGTTGTCTGTTTTGGCCAGCGCATCGACTTCGGCATGGGCAAAACCCGCGCGTTGTGTCCAACCCTCGGCAATCACCTTGTCGTCCTTGACCAACACACAGCCCACATGCGGGTTGGGGTCGGTTGTGTATTTACCGTTCTCCGCCAATTTGACGGCACGCGCCATATAGGCCGCGTCTTGGCTAGGCGTCATGCTTTTGCAGATTTTCGATCATCGCGGTGAATTCGGAGACATCCTGGAAGCTGCGATACACCGAGGCGAAGCGCACGAAAGCGACATGATCGAGTGTTTGCAATTCTTGCATCACCAGTTCACCCAATTCGCGAGCCGGAATCTCGCGCTCGCCTTTTGCCGTCAGGGCTTTTTTAATGCGGCTAAGCGCGGCCTCGACGGCGTCTACTTGTACCGGGCGTTTTTCCAGGGCGCGCTGCATGCCGGCCCGTAGCTTGGCTTCGTCGAAACTCTGCCGGGCGCCGTTGCGTTTGATGATACGCGGCAAGGTCAATTCAACCACTTCAAAGGTAGTAAACCGCTCTTTGCAGGCCACGCATTCGCGGCGGCGTTTGACTTGATCGCCGTCGTCGGCCAAGCGGGTATCGATTACCCGAGTATCTTGTGCTGAGCAAAACGGACAACGCATAGTTAAAGAGCCAAATCGAGGTTCAAAGGGCGGCCATTTTATTACAGAATGGCTTTATATTGAAATCGGCTAATAAACCTCGCCTCATTCGTTCAATATCCCTTTCGCGACAGAGCGGATATGCACGTCGCGTTGTGGAAAAGGTATCTCGATATGGTGGGCCAACAAGGCTTCGTATATTTTCGTGTGCAGGCGATGGGTAACCACCGTCCTATCGCTGAGTTCGCGGACGAATACGTTAATTTTGAACTGCAGGGCGCTATCACCAAAACCAATAAAGATTACCATCGGTTCCGGATCGCTCAGCACTTGCTCTACGCTTTTTACCGCATCCGCCAGAATTTCCTCCACCATCGCCACGCTGGTGCCGTAGGCCACGCTGACCGGCACCACCACCCGGGTGACGGTATCCGATAATGTCCAGTTGATCAATTGATCAGTAATAAAGGTTTTATTCGGCACTACCAACTCTTTTCTATCCCAATCGACAATATGCGTCGCCCGCATTTGTATTTTGCTAACCCGGCCCGTGACATCGCCGACAGTCACGGTGTCTCCGACCCGAATCGGTCGTTCGAACAGCAAAATAATACCCGATACCATGTTCGCGAAAATCTCCTGCAAACCAAAACCTAAACCTACTGACAGCGCAGCTACCAGCCACTGCACTTGCGACCAGCTACCGCCAAGCTCGTTGGCAATCGCCAGAAAGGCCACGGTAATCAGTGAATAGCGCACCAATTGAATCAGCGCGTAACGGCTACCGGCGGTCATAGCGAACTTGCCGGCGGTTATCAAATCGACCAGAGCCGGAAAGTTACTGGCAAATATAAAAGCCAGTCCGCTATACACTAAACAAATCAATAGATTGATCAAGGTAATGGGCGCTAATATTTCCTTGCCGTCCACCATTTCACTATGCTGCCACAGCACCACCTGATCGAATACCGTCAAGGCCGGTAAAATATCGCTCCAGATCATCCAGAAACCGACCAACATGATCACCATGACCACCGTGGTCAACAACTTATGGCTTTGCTGATTAATTTTGGAAATATCCAGCAACTGCTCCTCGACAGGATACCCCCCTTCCAGATTAGCGCTGCTAACGGCGGCTTGCTCGACCTGCTTGCGTTTTTTTTCCGCATTCTTCAACGCTAGCTTGCGTTCGGTATTGCGCAACCAACGCAATACCAAGCCTTGGAACAATACGGTGAGAAAGATCAAACGCAAGCTCATTATCAACTTGCCTTGCAGTTCCAGCGCACTTTGGTAATAGCCCGTCACTCCAAAACCGATGATTACCAAGGGTACCAACACCGCAATTGCGTACCACACATAACGCAAGCGGCTAATCCAGCCTTCCGATTGCAAATACCAGTTCTTTGCCAATCCCGACTGCGGGTGCATCAGACGGTGAAACAAATAGGCCATCGTTGCCATCATCACGACCAACGCAGTTCGGCCCAATGCATAACTGTGTTCGGAGAACAGATCACTACCGGTCATTGCGATAAGAAACACGCAGGGCACCAGTATGAATCGGGCCCACTTCATTTGCGTGTACAACAACAAAATAGCGTGATCAGACCAATGGAACAGGGTATCCGCGACACCTCGCGGCCTAAACAATCGATAGAAGAACTGCACTAGGCACAATGACAAGGCCGAAGCGATTAAACCGGCGGCGAACGAATGACTGAAAAAATCGGCGCGCGCGTTCAATATCAGCACGCCACCAATCCAGGCCATCAACAAGGCCCCGTAAAGAGACATCAATAACAGATAAAGCAGACTGGAAACAATATCGCCAAAATTGTGATTGATAGCTTTTTTTGCTAACAGCACGGCGAGTTGCTGCTTGATTCGAACCCGGAAACGCCAATGGAGTATTACGATACCCAAACCCACCAATACCAGGAGCGGGAAATGGTTGATGCCATCCCAGAAAGCCGTCGCCACACCTAGCCAATTGCTCGGACTCATGAACCATAGCAATGAGGAAAAAATTTCCTGAAAATAATGTTTGTCGATAACCGGCGCACTAGGCACCCACAATAAACGCTGATCCAGATAGCCGCTAAATTTATCGGCGATACTCAACATTTGCTGCAAACTGAAATCGACATCACCCAAGAGCCGGCCGTAGTCGCTATAACCACTCGCCAGTCTTGCCACCAGGTCTTTCTGGTCGTTCAACAACATGCGTAACTCGGTACGCACCCGTAGCCTTTCCGACTCGTCCGTCTCCGCCGGCAATTGGGCAATGCGCGTCAGCAACACCTGGTTAATATCGACCAGATTTTTTTTGACCTCGTCCAACTTGAACATTTCCAGGCTGGTCAAGGCAATCTGGTTTTGAACCTCTTCACTCAAAGTGCCGTATTGTTTGCGTTGCGGCAAATTACGGCGTTGTTCGCGCAGTAAATTGCCCAAAGCAGGACTTAAGCCCGCCAGGCTGATTTTTTGCTCGGCGCTCTGAAAATCTTTCTCCAGCTGCTTATATCGAACGTCTATTTCATTTTTTTGGAGCGAGTACTGCTCCATGTTTTTATTGATTTCCTGCAAACTGCGGTTGAACTGCATGTTCTCTTTCGTGGCAGCCCGAATCAACGGATGTTTGCCCTCCGCGTCCTTCTCGGCCTGCAATAATGCTGCCTGCTCTTTATCAGTTTCCTGTTGGCGCCGCTCCAGCAAGAAATTATCGAGGTCAGCAATTAGTAAACTCTGCTGCTCCCGTTGCAGAGTCAACAGATGTACACGATCCTTGTTAGCTTGCAGTTGCAAGGGATTACTAAGATTTTCCAATTCCAGCGTTTTCAGCGTGCTGTTTAACAGACGAATCCGGCTATCCAGTTGTATCTGCCTGGCCTCTTTTTGATAAAGATTGTCGTCAGCCCTGGATGCCAAACTCTGCTGTTCCTGCTGACTGGAAGTCTGTTTGCTCTTGATTTCGGAGACTTTTTCCCGAATCCATTGCGGCCGGCTGTTCAATTCGCCCAAAGTCGCTTCGATACGGCTGATTTCGGCGTCTAAATCGCTAAGCTTGGTTTTTTCGATAAGCAGACGTTGCTCCAACTCATCCGTCGGAAAAATTACCAGCTTCTCGGACTTCCTATTTTTTAAATTGCTTTCGGCCTCAGCTATTTGCCTTGCCAATTGCTTCACTTCTATCGGTAGGCTGTTTAAAGCCTGCTTGAAGGATTCGGCTTGTGCGTCCTGTGCCTCCAATTCGTTGAGGTTATCTTCACTTTCGTGATACGCCGCCAAAATCCGGTTTTTCTGTTCTTCAGGCAGATTCTGCTTATCTTTGATGACTTGAATACGTTGCTGTATATCGGTATGCGACAGCGTTTTGTTGGCCGGGTTTTGATTTGCAGCGTGCGCAAGGTTTAAACTGATCAACAAAAACAGCAAACAAAAGGCAAAGCCGGGTCTTAAAAAATTAGGTTTCATGCGTTGGCTGGATAACAAAATAAATCTTAAAAACACATTATAAGAATGGAAAACGGATTGAGCGAACTGGAAGGTGTTATTAAATATCACCTTGATCATCAGCATGGCGAGTTCGCGGCGGACATCGATATCAGCGAACTCAACGCCTGGCGCAGCCTGTTTTATCGCTTGCGACTGATTGGGCAAATAGCCGAAAAATACGCTGGACTGGGATTTGGCAACATCAGTCGACGCCTAGCTCGCGGTGGTGGTCAGGAGTTTTTGATCTCCGGCACTCAAACCGGACATTTGCCGGTTCTTAAAAAACAACACTATGCGCTGATCGAAAGTGCATCGCCGGAACATAATGCCATCAAGTCGCAAGGCTTATCTCAACCGTCCTCGGAAGCACTCACCCACGCCAGCGTTTATCGTCAACACCCAGCGATTAGCGCCGTGATACATGTGCACTGCCCGGAGTTATGGTTGCAGACCAACCGGCTGAATCTGGCTTTTACTGCGGCAGACGTGCCCTACGGCACCCCGGAAATGGCCAACGCCGTTGCCGAGTTATTTGCCTCAGGTAGACTGAAAAAAACTGGATTATTCAGCATGCTCGGCCACGCAGACGGGATTGTGGCGTTTGGTGCAACCCTACCCGAGGCGTCCTGCTTATTAATCGAGGAACTCGCCAAGGCCGTGGCTATTGAGCAAAACCGGCCGTAGCTTTAGAATACCTTCATTCATTAGCATTTATTAATTTTTTCTCATGCCGGAAATTATCATTTACACCGCGAAGCTCTGCCCGTATTGCACCATGGCAAAAAAACTTTTTGATCGCAAAGGCGTCGGCTATACGGAAATCAATGTGGATGCCGAACCTGGACTACGTCAGCAAATGATGGAAAAAACCAAACGTCGCACGGTACCCCAAATCTATATCGGCGAGCGGCATATAGGCGGTTTTGATGATTTGCATGCACTGGATATGAGCCACGAACTGGATCCGCTACTAAACGCTTAAGCAGCATTGACATGGCTTTTTGGACTCGTTTCTGACTAAACGGCTCCAATAATAAACAGGCTTGTGATATTTGCGTAGAGTAATGCCGGGGCAAAAATGCCTAAAGTGCATGAATCAACGGCAAGCAGGCCAACCACACCTTATTTGACGATCACCAATTGCAGACCGAGGCGGGTGACCAGTTCGTTGCTCTCTACCCAAACCACTTTGCCCAAAGCGCTCAATCCCAGCTCGGTAGCCAACAGCTTAACCGGAGCGTTGACCTTAATACAGGGATGATGACCGGTTAATTTCAGGCACATACCCTGTACCGAACGATTCACACCTTCCACACTAAAGCGCTCCTTGTCGATAAACAATTCGGCTTTAAACGCTTCCAGTTTGCGGTAGCCGCACCGCTTGCGCCAGAGCTTGTGGGCGTTGTGTACGACATCCCGAAACTCCAGGCCCATCATGAGGCGGTTGCGTTCCCGTTTAACCCAAACAATGTCGACTTCACCGGCCAACATCAATTCTGCGACAAATATTTCAGCTTGCCGGTCTTCGTTCAGCAACGCTTCAAAATCCTGGATAGTGGTGAGCAAGTCGCCAGGACTGACTTCAACCATCGCGCCTTTCAGCGACACATCGTAGCAATTCAGTTGCAAGGTTTCGCCACCCACAAACAGTTGGCCTTCCGCGTTAAAGTTTTTTCGGTACTCTTTTCTATCCTGAAACATGATCGCAATCTCTCTATAACGTCGGTCAAAGATAGCTTAATTTTGGATTTACGTGGCGCGACAGCAGGCTTTACCGACCCGCACCATCAGCAATTTGTCAGTCCGTTAAGCAAATCGGCCTTGATGTCATCGATATTTTCCAAACCCACCGAAATTCTTACCAAGCTGTCTTTGATTCCCGCTTCGGCTCTGGCTTCCGGGCTCAAGCGGCCATGTGTAGTGGTCGCCGGGTGAGTGATGGTGGTTTTAACATCGCCCAAATTCGCTGTAATCGACAACATGCGTGTCGAATCAATCAGTTGCCAAGCATGATCTTTGCCACCTTGCAATTCGAAACTGACCACTGCGCCGAAATGCGTCTGCTGGCGCTTAGCCAACTCGTGCTGAGCATGGGATTGCAATCCAGGGTAATGCACCTTGGCTACGGCCGGTTGTTGCTCCAGCCATTTGGCCAGTTCAAAAGCGCTGTCGCAATGCGCTTTCATACGCAAAGCCAGCGTTTCCAGTCCCCCCAAAAACACCCAGGCATTGAACGGACTCATCGTCGCACCGCCGGTACGCAGATAGGGATACACGTATTTTTCGATCAATTCTTCGTTAGCCACCACCGCACCGCCGACGCAACGCCCTTGGCCATCGATGTATTTGGTCGTGGAATGCACCACCAAATCGGCGCCCAAAGTTAATGGCTGTTGCAAGATCGGCGTGCAGAACACGTTATCAACCACCAAGAGCGCACCATGCCGATGTGCTATATCGGCTATGGCCCGAATGTCGGCGATTTCGATTAACGGATTGGAAGGTGTTTCCAGAAACAGAAATCGGGTATTGGGCTTAATCGCCGCTTCCCAAGCCGCCGGATCGGTCAAGCTGACGAAATCGGTCTCGACGCCAAACTTGCCGAAATAATTTTGGAAAGTCAGCACTGTATTGCCGAACACACTGCGCGAACAGACCACATGGTCGCCGGCCTTCAACAGAGCCATACCCACAGCCATAATCGCCGCCATGCCCGACGCAAACGCCAGGCAGCGCTCGCCTTTTTCCAGATGCGCTAAGCGCTCCTGAAACGCGCTGACGGTTGGGTTGGTGAAACGCGAGTAGATATTGCCGGGTTGCTTGCCGGTAAAGCGCAGTGCCGCTTCCTCAGCCGATTTGAACACATAGCTGGAGGTAGCGAAAATCGGGATGCTATGTTCGTCTTCGTGAGTGCGCTTATGCCCGGTGCGGATGGCCAAGGTTTCCGGGGCGTAGTCTTGCCAATCAAATTCACTCATTTCGGGTCCTGTTACTTTGCAACCTGCATCTCTATGATAAAACTGCCGCTGTTGCGCAATTCCTGGGCATTGTCATTGCGTAAGGCTTCAATGCGCGCCAAATAAGCATCGTCAATATCGCCGGTAATGTAATCGTGGCTGAAGCACGAGGTATCGAAATGCTTGATGTCCGGATTACCTCTACCGACCGCTTCAATCAAATCGTCCAGGCTTTGATAAATCAGCTTATCCGCGCCCAAGGCCTGGCAAATTTCCTCCTCGGTACGATCATGCGCAATTAACTCATGCGCAGCCGGCATATCGATGCCATAGACATTGGGATAACGTACGGGTGGTGCCGCAGACGCAAAATACACTTTCTTGGCACCGGCATCGCGGGCCATCTGAATAATCTGCTCGGAAGTCGTGCCGCGCACGATGGAATCGTCTACCAGCAATACATTCTTGCCGTCGAATTCCAGCGAAATGGCGTTCAGCTTTTGCTTGACCGATTTTTTACGCATTTTTTGCCCGGGCATGATGAAAGTCCGGCCGATATAGCGGTTTTTCATAAAGCCTTCGCGAAACTTCACACCCAGGTCGTGGGCAATCTGGGACGCGGCGGTACGGCTGGTATCCGGAATCGGAATCACCACGTCGATGTCGTGGTTCGGCCATTCCCGCTGAATTTTTTCCGCCAGTTTTCTGCCCATCCGCATTCTGGCTTTGTACACAGAAATATTGTCGATGATCGAATCCGGCCGAGCAAAATAGACGTATTCGAAAATACACGGGCAATGATCGACCAATTCGGTACATTGCCGGGTATGCAACTGGCCGCCCGCTTCGATAAACACAGCCTCGCCCGGTTCTATGTCACGTATCAACTGAAAATCCAGCACGTCCAGCGCCACGCTTTCGGAAGCAATCATGTAATCATCAGTGCCATCCTCGGTTTTGCGTTTGCCGAACACAATGGGCCGAATGCCATGCGGGTCGCGGAAACCCAATACGCCGAAACCGGCAATCATCACGACTACCGCGTAAGCACCGCGAATACGCTTATGTACCGAGCTAACCGCTTGAAACACGTCGTCCACAGTCAATTTGAGCTTGCCGAATTGCGCTAATTCATGCGCGAATACATTCAGCAACACTTCCGAATCCGAATCGGTGTTGATGTGGCGCTGGTCATCCATGAATACCTGATATTTCAGTTCTTCGGTGTTGGTCAAATTGCCGTTGTGCGCCAGCGTCAAGCCAAACGGCGAGTTCACGTAAAAAGGCTGCGCTTCCGCCGAACTGGTACAACCGGCGGTCGGATAGCGTACATGAGCGATGCCCATATTGCCCTTCAACTTCATCATCTGCTTGCTGGAAAAGACGTCCCGCGCCAATCCGTTATCCTTGCGCAAATGCAAACGGCTACCGTCGCACGTGACGATACCGGCGGCATCCTGACCACGATGCTGAAGTACCGTCAGGGCGTCGTATAAATCCTGATTAACACTTTGATTGGAAACAATAGCGGCAATACCACACATAGCAGACCCAAGTTATCGATAATGGATGTAATCCGCCAAACCAGTCGGCATGTGGGTTTTCAACCACACCGCCAAGGCTTGGAACGGAGGAATGAGAAGGGATTGTTTCCACCAGGGATCTTCCGGCAACGGCGTTAAGCCGGCCAGCATCACCAACAAGGAAACCAGTACCGCCCCGCGGGCAATACCGAATAACATACCCAGCAGACGATCGCTACCGGTCAAGCCGGTTTTTTCGATAAGCTGACTCAGCAAAAAACTGATTAAACTACCCAAAATCAAGGTGGCGAAAAACAGCAACGCGAATGCCGCAGCGATTCTGGCCGAAGGATAGCTAATGGTGGATTGCAGCAGTACCGAAACATCCCGGCAGTACTGCGTTGCCACCCAAACCGCCACCATCCAAAGCACCAAGGCAAACGCTTCTTTAATAAATCCGCGCATTAGGCCCATTATCGCCGAAATCAAGATAATGGAAATAACGACGTAATCGACCCACAGCAACTTGGCCCAGGGTACAAAATCCAACATAGTCTAGCCGGCTAAATCAAACAAAACGACTTTGGCAAAGGGTTATTCGTCCGCCGAAACAAAACTGTTGACGTTAATTTGCGCCAACTTTGCCTTCACGGCTTGGGCCTTGGCTTTATCGACGATAGGCCCTATGCGCACTTTAAACACCGTACCTTTATCGCTGGCAACTTCTCTAACCGACGCGGCGAAACCTTGTTGCTTCAGATTATCCTGCAAACTCACGGCGTTGGGTTTTTGACTGAACGTACCCACTTGCAAATACCAGCGATTGTTGTCCTCGGCAGCGGCCGCCGGCGCTTTGCCGATCGCGTTAGGCACTGGCGCCTGAGCGGGAATTGCCGCTACCTCTGCTTTGGGTTCAGGTAATTTGTTAACCGGCTTAAGCACTTTCGGCGTTGGACTCACCGCTTGCAAAGGCTGGATGGTAGGTGCCGGCGATTTGCTTGGTTTGCTCAGGACTGCCGGCGGCACATCTTCCGCTTCAGCAGGTTCCTCATCGATTTGTGCAGCAGCCGCAGCCTGTGCAGCAGCGGGTTTGGCGGCCGGCAGGCTCCGTGGCGCCGGAGCGGTTTCTTTGGCGGTCAATTTAACTTGGGGCTTGGGCACTTCCAACTCGGCTTCCGATTCGCCTTCTTCCAGCACTTTCACCGCTTGTCTGGGTACATTCGCTGCAGGCAGAGTTTCCGCTACCTCTTCAACTTTTTCCGGCAAAGGCATGATTTCCACATCCTGAGCCTTGGCAGGCAGTTCGGGGATTTTCAGTTCATTGATACTTTTGCCGGTTTCGTCAATCGGGTCGTCGAATAACATAGGCACGAAAATCGCCGCCAACGCGGTAATCACCGCCGCACCAATCAATCGTTGCTTTAACTCTTGATCCATTCTGATCACCTCTAAGAAAATTTCGATAAATATTCGGATACTAGAAAAAAAGAACCAAAAATCAAAAGCAAGTCGTCCTGTCCGGCATTTTGCCGGGCGGCTTGAAATGCCTCGGTAAAATCGGTAAAACCGCTACGGACATTATCCAGGCCTTGTTGCTGAAAAATGGTTTCTAACATATCCGGAGTTGCAGCGCGAGGATTAGCAAGTGGCGCTAAATACCACGTGGTCACTCTGTCGCGCATCATGTTCAATACGCCGGCAATATCTTTATCCCGCATCATCGCAAAAACTGCATGTATTCTGATCTCGGGGAAGTATTCGCACAAATAGTTGATTAATGTTTGCACAGCCTGCGGGTTGTGCCCGACATCGAGCAAAATTCGCGGTGCGCCGGCAATCAACTGAAAACGCCCTGATAGCTGGGCAGTTTCCAAGCCTTGCCGAATTGCATTGTCACTGACTGCTAATATAGGCTGAAGGGTGTTTATAGCCATTATCGCCGCCGAAGCATTTCGATATTGGTGTTCGCCCTTAAACGCCGGTGCCGGCAAGCCGTTTATCTGCTTATCCGCAGAGTGCCATTCCCAGCTATCGCGCTGTTTTTGATAACTGAATTCGCTGTCCATTTGCAGCGCAATGGCTCCCACTTGCTCAGCCACCTCAACGACTGAGCGTGGCGCTTGCGCATCGCCAATAATCGCTGCGACATCGGATCTGAAAATGCCCGCTTTTTCCCGGCCAATGGCTTCTTCGGTATGACCCAGCCAATCGACATGATCGAGAGCTATCGTCGTCACAATCGCTGCATCGGGGTCAACGATATTCACCGCATCAAGTCTGCCGCCCAAACCGACTTCCAGTAACTGAATATCCAGATCCGCCTCGGCGAAAATACTCAAAGCAGCCAACGTGCCAAACTCAAAATAGCTCAAACTGGTCTCGCCGCGCGCCGCATCAATGCGGGTGAAAGCATCGCAAATCAAGGCATCCTCGACCGGTATCCCATCAATACGAATGCGTTCGTTATAACGCAAAATATGCGGCGATGTATAAGCGCCAACCCGGTAGCCCGCAGCGCGATAGATCGCTTCCAGAAACGCTACGCAAGAACCCTTGCCGTTGGTACCGGCAACGGTGATGGTTAGCGGTTTTTTTTGTTCGGGATTAAGCTGCCGATATACGCCGGCAACCCTTCCCAACCCTAAATCGATAGGCCGAGGATGTAGTTTTTCCTGCCACTCCAACCAGGCTTGCAGCGAATCAAAACGTGTCATTTCGACCGTATTTATTCCTGAGGCTGCGGATTATCGCTCTCACCCTGATTGCTTAATGGCTCGATGTTGGCAATCACTTCGACCACGTCGGCCTTGCTACTACCGGCGCACATAATAGCCAGAATACTGGATATTTTATCGCGCATCTCGCGGCGATCAACGATCATGTCTACGGCTCCGTGTTCCTGCAGAAATTCGCTACGTTGGAAACCTTCCGGCAATTTTTCCCGCACCGTCTGCTCAATCACCCGCGGGCCGGCAAACCCGATCAAAGCGTCCGGTTCCGCCACGTTAATATCACCCAACATCGCCAAACTGGCGGAAACACCGCCCATGGTGGGGTCGGTCATGAAGGAAATATACGGAATTCCGGCTTCGGCCAGTTTGGTCAAGGCCGCGCTGGTTTTGGTCATTTGAAACAGTGAGAACAAAGACTCCTGCATTCTGGCACCGCCGCTGGCAGTAAAGACGATGAACGGCACACCCAAACGCAAACTTTCGTTCACGCCGCGCACGAATCGCTCACCAACCACCGATCCCATAGAGCCGCCCATGAAACCAAAATCAAACGCCGCCGCAACGATACCGGCACCTTTTAGCGTGCCCTTCATCACCACCAACGCATCATTCTCGTTGCTTTGTTTCTGAGCCTGACTAATCCGATCTTTATAGCGTTTGCTGTCCTTAAATTTCAGAGGATCGCTCGGTTTTAGTCCAGCACCGATTTCTTGACGGTCGTCTTCATCCA
This sequence comes from Methylomonas fluvii, assembly GCF_014850975.1. Lineage (GTDB taxonomy): Bacteria > Pseudomonadota > Gammaproteobacteria > Methylococcales > Methylomonadaceae > Methylomonas > Methylomonas fluvii. The sequence continues at coordinate 1,199,055 of NZ_JACXST010000003.1, forward strand.
AAAAGATATTCAGGCGTTTACGCGCCGAAATGCGTAAATGGTGATCGCATTTCGGGCAAACGCTTAAGTTTTTCTCCAGCTCGGCGTTAAACAAAATCGCATCGCAACGCGGACATTTATTCCACAAGCCTTCCGGCACGGTGGTTTTCTTCTGCGACGATTCGGTTCTGATGGCAGAGGGAACCAGTTTTTCAAACCAACTCATTCGGTGTAATCTCCGCTTGAAAGCTTAAACATCCATGGCTGCGCGCATGGATTTCAATAAAGTGATGATCTCATGCTTGGCTTGCTGAGGATCATCGAGATTCGCTTCTATTTTACTGATCAGTGCGCTACCCACCACGACGCCGTCGGCAATCGCGGCAATGGTTTTCGCTGTATCGGCATCTTTAACGCCGAAACCAACACCTACCGGCAGTGCAGTATTCTGGCGAATGAGTTGCAATTTTTCTTCGACATCGGCGGTATCCAGATGACCCGCACCAGTGACGCCTTTCAGAGACACGTAATACAGGTAACCGCTGCCCACCGCATCCATTTTCTGGATCCGTTCGGCATTGGTGTTCGGCGCTAATAAAAAAATTTGATCGATGCCGCGTTCGCGCAGCATGCGAACACAAGACTCGGATTCTTCAGGTGGCAAATCCACCGTCAATACACCATCAACCTCAGCGCGCTGCACGGCATTCGCAAAGTCTTCGTAACCCATGATTTCTATCGGATTTAAATAGCCCATCAATACCAACGGTGTGTCCTGATCGGTTTTGCGAAACTCCATGGCCATGCTCAACACTTTCCGCAAGCCAACATGATGAGATAAAGCCCGCTCGCTGGCACGTTGGATCACAGGCCCATCAGCCATCGGATCGGAGAAAGGCACGCCTAGCTCGATCACGTCGGCACCTGCGGCCACCATTTCATGCAGCAATGGTACGGTAAATTCCGGATAAGGATCGCCGGCTGTGATAAAAGGAATCAAGGCTTTGCGCCCGGAGGCTTTCAATTCAGCAAATTTGTTCGCTAAACGGCTCATAGACTGATGCCCTCGCGTTGCATAATGGTTTGCATGTCTTTATCGCCGCGTCCGGACAGGTTGATGATGATAATTTGATCTTTACGCATGGTGGGCGCCAGTTTCATTGCATAAGCCATCGCATGGCTGGATTCCAGAGCAGGGATAATCCCTTCCATACGGGTTAAGGCGTGGAAGCCAGCCATTGCTTCGTCGTCGGTAATATTGGGATATTGGGCTCGGCCGGTGTCTTTCAACCAGGCGTGCTCCGGACCGACGCCAGGATAATCCAGACCGGCGGAAATCGAATGGGTTTCAATAATCTCACCGTCGTCATCGGCCATCAGATAGGTACGATTACCGTGCAATACGCCGGGTCTACCGGCCGATAACGGCGCGGAATGGCGACCGGTTTCAATTCCGTCACCGGCAGCCTCGACACCATACATCTTCACGCCGGCATCGTCGATAAACGGATAGAACAAACCAATAGCGTTGGAACCACCGCCAACACAAGCGACCAAGGCGTCGGGTAATTTGCCGGCTTGATCCAGGCATTGCTGGCGCGCTTCCCGGCCTATCACGGCCTGGAAGTCACGGACCATGGCAGGATAAGGATGCGGACCAGCAACCGTACCGATAATGTAAAAAGTATTGTCGATATTGGTAACCCAGTCGCGCAAGGCTTCGTTAAGTGCGTCTTTCAGGGTTTTGGAACCTGACTCGACTGGCACCACGGTGGCGCCCAACAACTTCATGCGATAAACATTTAAGGATTGGCGGGCTACGTCAACGGCGCCCATGTATACCACACACTCCAAGCCCAAACGGGCCGCAACAGTCGCGGTGGCAACACCATGCTGACCGGCGCCGGTTTCGGCGATAATGCGGGTCTTGCCCATGCGTTTAGCTAGCAGAGCTTGACCAACGGTGTTGTTAACCTTGTGCGCACCGGTGTGATTGAGATCTTCGCGCTTCAGATAAATCTGCGCACCACCCAGATGCTGGCTCCAGCGTTCCGCATGATATAGCGGCGACGGCCGACCGACATAGTCCTTGAGATCCGCATCCAGCTCGGCAATAAACTCCGGATCCTGCGTATAGCGCTGGTAGGCTTCGTTCAGCTCGGTTATGGCCGGCATCAGCGTTTCCGCTACAAAAATACCGCCGTAAGGCCCAAAATGGCCCCGGGCATCCGGCATATCGTATCTATCTGTCATAGTTCTCAAGTCGCTTGATTAGTTATTCTTATGAAAGCAGCCATTTTCGCCGCATCCTTGATGCCTTTCCCGGCCTCAACACCGCTGCTGACATCCAGTGCATACGGTTTTACCGCTTTAATCGCTTCCCCGGCATTTTCCGGCATCAATCCGCCCGCGAGAATGATAGGCAAACTGCGGGCCTTTGGAATCAAATCCCAGTCAAAACTGCTACCACTGCCGCCTGGCACGCCCGGATGATAAGCATCCAACAGTAATCCGGCCGCATCGTGGTATTGCTGTTGCAAGCTGACGACGTCGGTATCGGGTTGCATGCGAATGGCTTTGATATACGATTTATCGTAAATCCGGCAATCCTCAGCAGGCTCATCGCCATGAAATTGCAGGCAATCCACTCTCACTTTATTCAATACTTCGCGGATCAAAGCCGGCTCGGCATCGACGAACAAGGCTACCACGTTAACAAAAGCTGGCAACGCCCTACTGATGCTTGCGGCTTGTTCAATACTGACGTTTCTTGGACTGGGCGAATAAAACACCAAACCAATCGCGTCGACGCCCAAATTGGCCGCATAAAGCGCATCTTCCACCTGGGTAAAGCCGCAAATTTTAACGCGGGTACGCATCGAAAGCCTCATAAAAAATGGCGGCGTAGGATAACACAGGTATCCGATATGTCATGTCCGCGCCAATAAAAAAAGGCTGACCCTTGTCAGCCTTCGTCCGGCGGCTCATCAGGTATGCGTTAATGCGCATGATGATGGTCGTGATGATGACCGGCAGCGCCATGCGTCGTTTCATCCTGATGACTATCTTCCGAATTCAAATCTTCGATTTCGGTTTCGTCAGACGTTGCAGGCAAATTCTGCGGCGCAACGCCCTCGTGTTCATGGGCGAGCGCTGCCGCACGATTGACCTGCTCCGCAGCTTGCACGGATACACCATGCTTATAAACCATCAACCCACCCAGATCGGCGGTGGTCGCCAGCAAGGCGGATAAAATCGTCGCCAGTAATAAATACAGCGTGTTAGCCGGTCCGACTATCAGCCCTTTGCTAAACAAACGCCACGCCGACAGCAGAGTAGCCAGACTCAATACCGAGATACCCAGATGCTCGTGATGCTCCATAATCTCGTGAACATCCCCACCATGCGCCACACTCCCTGCCGCCACCAGACCCGCCGCCACGGTAAGTGCGGCAAACACAGTGCCCAAATACAAAAACGCACCGGCTATCTGCCGCCACTCCGAGCGCTTCGCCAAGCTGCCGATCAAATCCAGGGTGAAAAACAAGGTCAACAGTGCAATCGGAAAATGCACCAGCAATGGATGAATGTTCTGAAGCGCGGCAATGCCGGGCAACACGCTATTAAAACTTTCCGACGGAGATTGCCGCACCAGCACTTCAAGGAAGGACAATAAGCTCTCCACCCCGCCGGCCACTCCTCCACCGTTGTCCCCGCCACCATGCACGGCGAACGTCAAGTGATCGTTTAGACCCCACATAAAATCTCCCCCGATTCAGTTTTGCGTGGATACTACCACGATAGAACTAAGCCTAGTTAATCGTCACTTGGGTCGACATGGTCAAGGCTCTGGTTTTGCTTTCCAAAAACTCGGTGCCTTGCTGCTGAATAAACATCACCTGCAATTTCTCGGCATCGGCAAGTTTCATCCCCTCTTCCTGCCCCAGGCATAACAAAGCGGTAGACCAGGCATCGGCGATAGTCGGATTTTCGTTAAACACGCTGACCGCCACTAAATCGTGACTAACCGGCGCGCCGCTACGGGCATCGAGGATGTGGCTGTAACGCTTACCTTTGACATCAAAATAATGCCGATACGTGCCGGAAGTCATCACCGACATTGGGCTGTCTTTCGGCAGGGTCACTACCTTATGCATTTTTTGCTCGCCCGGCAGCGGCTTTTCCACCGCAATCCGCCAAGCCTTGCCGTCCGGTTTGCTACCCAGCGCTTTCAATTCGCCGCCTATTTCCACCAAGTAGTTTTGGATACCCATAGCCTGCAGCGCATTACTGATTTTCTCTACGCTGTAACCCTGAGCTATCGACGAGACATCGACACGCAAATTCGGCAGTTTTTTTGACATATGACTATCGTCCACCAGCTGCAACTTGTCCATGCCGACATTCGCCAAAGCAGCCTGTAACGTTGCATCGTCGGGAATAGTCAAATCATCCCCCATGAAGCCCCACAGCTCGAACAAAGGTTTGATGGTCAAATCGTAACACCCCTGACTCAGAGCGCTGACGTTCTGCGCGATTTTAACCAAAGCGACAAGTTCCTCGCCGACTGGCTGAGCATCCGTCGAAGCGTTGGCATTGAACTGCTCGATTAGCGAATCAGGTCGGTAATTGGATAAGGTTTTATCCAAATCCAGGAAAACCTTTTCAACTTCAGCGGTGATCTGCGCCTCATCCAAGGCTTGCGGTGACCAATAGCTAATATGGTAAGTGGTCCCTTGCGCAAAACCGCTAAAAGTATGCAACGGCGGCAGCGGCTCCGCGCAACCTTGTATTAGCAACAGTCCCAGTATGACCGCGTTCCATCCCTTCCGTAGCATTAAACCCCCGTGACACTAGCGCAGAAGCGCTGAAATAGTTTTGAAATGACTATGCCGAGCATCCCGCAACCATTCGAACAACACGGATTCGTGACAACTCAACGTAACACCCTGCTGCTGCACGCGCTGCAAGGCGTAATCTTTATGCTGGACCTGCCGTGAACAAACCGCATCTGCCACTACATGCACTTGATAGTTTGCACTTAACAACTCAAGCGCGGTTTGCAACACGCACACATGCGCTTCCTGACCGATGATCACCACTTGCTGCCGACCAGTATCAGCCAGGGCTTGTTGGAAGCCATCCGCAGCGCAACAAGAAAAACCGGTTTTACTGAAAATACTGGCACTGCCGGGCAAACGCTCGCTAATCTCCGCTTGAGTAGGCCCTAGCCCTTGCGGATACTGTTCGGTCAACAACACCGGCACATCCAGCAGCCCGGCGGCTTGCAATAAACGCTGACCGTGCATAAGCATCTGCTGCAAGTCTGTAACGGGCATCGCCGCCGACAACCGTTGTTGAATGTCCACCACCAGCAACACGCTGTTGTCTGCGTCCAGTAAATTAGGATGCGTCGCCATCGAGATTAGCCGTGCTTCATGATGCGGGCGCGGTCGCGTTGCCAATCTTTGTCTTTGGATGCGGCGCGTTTATCGTGCAATTTTTTACCTTTCGCCAAACCGATTTTCAGCTTGGCACGGCCCTTAATCCAGTACATCGACAATGGAATCAAGGTATAACCCTTGCGCTCCACGGAACCGATTAATTTGTTCAATTCACGTCTGTGTAACAACAATTTTTTCTTGCGCACCGCATCGGGATTGACATGGGTAGAAGCCGACAGCAGCGCCGACACATGCGCACCACTCAACCAGGCCTCGCCGCGCCTGATCTCGACATAACTTTCCTTGAGCTGAATCCGACCGTCGCGCAAGCTTTTAACTTCCCAGCCTTCCAATACCAAACCGGCCTCGAAAGTCTCGTCTATGGTGTATTCGTGAGAAGCCTGACGATTCACCGCAATGGTGTTATCGGTGGCTTTGTTGTCCTTCTTGGATTTTTTGGCTGCCATTACGTAGCGAAGATTTTTTAAACTGACTGAAAACGTGAATTTTGATATTTTACTCACACACCCGTTAAATAACGACATAAAAACACAAGGGCTCTCCAACATGACCGATAAAACCCCCTCCATCCACGGCGAATGGTCCTCCCGCTTCGCCTTTATTCTGGCTGCCACCGGTTCGGCGGTCGGTTTGGGTAATATCTGGAAGTTTCCTTACATCACAGGCCAAAACGGCGGCGGCGCCTTTGTGATGGTGTATTTAATCTGCGTGGCCGCCATCGGCATACCGATCATGATTGCGGAGATTATGCTGGGCCGCCGCGGCCGGCAAAGCCCCATCAATACAATGCAATCTCTGGCTGCCGAAGCCAAAGTCGATCCGCGCTGGGGCTATTTAGGCTGGATTGGGATGATCGCCGGTTTTTTAATCCTGTCCTACTACAGCGTGATTGCCGGCTGGGCTATGGCTTACATCTTCAAAGCGTTTTTCGGTGGCTTTTTCGGTACCGACGGCGGCGAAGTTAAGCAGATATTCGACAATTTGATGGCCAGCCCTATCCAGCAAATTTTCTGGCACACCGTGTTTATGTTCATCACCATGCAAGTAGTGATGCGCGGTGTGAAAGGCGGCCTGGAAAAAGCCGTACGCTTTTTAATGCCGGCCTTATTTGTGATCCTGATCATTTTAGTCGCTTACGCGATGGCATCCGGCTATTACGCGCAAGGCATCCACTTTTTATTCAGCCCCGATTTCAGCAAAATCACCGCTGATGCGGTGCTGACCGCGATGGGCCACGCCTTCTTTACTCTGAGCCTGGGGATGGGCGCGATCATGGTCTATGGCTCTTATCTGCCAGGCCATATCTCAATTGCCAAAACCACCTTTTTCATCGCCGGCGCCGATACCGCCGTGGCCTTACTGGCCGGCATCGCCATCTTTCCCTTGGTATTTGCGAATAATCTGGAGGTAGCTGTCGGCCCCGGCTTGATATTTCAAACCCTGCCCTTGGCCTTTGGACATATGAGCGGTGGCTGGTTATTCGGCGTATTGTTTTTTGTGTTGCTGTTCTTCGCCGCTCTCACCTCCTCCATTTCCTTGATTGAACCGGCGGTGGCCTGGCTGGTAGAAAATAAAAACATTGGTAGGCAAAAAGCCTGTGTCTGGTCCGGCACTGCCTGCTGGGGCTTGGGCGTGGCCGTGGTATTTTCCTTTAATATTTGGTCCGACTTTAAAATCTTCGATAAAAACCTGTTCGAACTGCTGGACTACCTGACCGCCAACCTGATGCTACCCCTGGGCGGTTTGTGCATCGCCGTGTTTGCCGGTTGGATGATGAAACAAGCCCATGCCGAACAGGAACTGGAACTGCCTGCGCAAGGCTTTCAAGCCTGGCAATTTCTGATTAAATACGTGGCGCCGGCGGCGGTATTCATCGTCTTCCTACATGTACTCGGGGTGCTGTAAATGATCACGGTTGTACAGAAAAGCGCCCTGGTCAAGTTTTCTGCAAAGCAGATGTTCGATCTGGTAGACGACATTGAGTCATATCCCAAGTTTTTACCTTGGTGCTCCGGCAGCAAAATATTGAAGCGTGAAGGCAATATCGTTGAAGGCCAAATCGACATCGCCAAGGCTGGTTTTCATAAATCCTTCACCACGCGTAACAAGGTAGACCAGGGCGGCCGAATCCAGATCAGTTTGCTGGACGGTCCGTTTTCCTCGCTAGAAGGCTTTTGGAGTTTCATGCCGTTGCGCGAAGACGCCAGCAAAATCTCGCTGGATCTGGAGTTTGAAATCTCCGGCATGCTGGCCAATCTAGCCTTCGGCCCGGTGTTCAACCAAATCTGCAACACCATGGTCACCTCGTTCACCCAGCGAGCCAAAGCCTTATATGGCGGATGATTTGATAGCGGTGGAAGTGGCTTACGCCATGCCGGATCGGCAAGTGCTTATTCCGATCAGCTTGCCGGCGAATTCCACCGCCAAACAAGCCATAGAAGTTTCCGGCATCTTGCGGGAGTTTCTGGAAATTGATTTAAGTCAGCAGAAGGTGGGGATTTTTGGGCAGATTTGTAATTTGGACAAAAATCTCAGCGCAGAAGATCGCGTTGAGATTTACCGGCCTTTAAAGCAAAATCCGATGGATGCGCGGCGGGGGCGATTGCAGAAATAGTTTGGGTAAAATTTGATGGTTAACCCATTTAATTTAGGCAATGCCAAATGCAGATACACAGTTGAAATGAAAGGATATTTTTATTTTTTGAAACGTTTGGACATCGTTCTGACGCAATGTTTTGCGTCATTTAGGTTGTCTAATTTTAGTTAGGCGTCATTCAGGAGACAACAGTGGTTCAGATCGAGAGTGCCCGAATTCAATCAGACAGCTACGGAGCGAGAACTCAGAAAGTGGATACCTTGGTTCTCCACTACACGGCCCTGGATATCGAGTCGTCATTACGCGTGCTTCGATACCGAGGGGTGAGCGCCCACTACGTCCTTGCACCTGACGGTGTTGCCTACAAGATCCTCAACAATGATGAGGTGGCATGGCATGCTGGTGTCTCGATGTGGAGAGGAAAGAAGCTTGTAAATGGTCGATCAATTGGCGTGGAGATAGTGAACCTCGACGGAAACAAGAACGACTATCCACAGGCCCAAGTCGCCGCCTTGGTAGAACTCTGCAGGGTAATCATTTCCGAAAACCCCTCTATCACCAACGCGAACGTCGTTGGGCATTCCGATGTTGCACCTAAGCGCAAGGTTGACCCGGGTAAAAACTTTCCTTGGAAGCTGCTCGCGGATCAAGGTGTGGGACTTTGGCCGAAGCTATCATCAACAACGCAAATTGGAAGCGACTCGCAGATTCAAGCACTTCTCGAGCAGTGCGGATACGCCAAGCCGCACGGGTACGGAAAGAAGGGTGAGGCTTACGTGATGGTCGATGACCCAGCCTTTCCACCACCGGGCGTGACTGGCGTTGTAGCAGTAGGAACCAAGGACATTCTGAAGGCCTTTCAGTTGCACTACCAACCAAGTTCCGCGACTGGCACTCCCAATCTTACAACGATGCAATTGCTTGAAGGCCTTGCAGCTGCTCAATGACGCCTAACCCCTCGTTCGAGGCTGGGCTGACGGCACCACACCGATGGACATACTCACCTATCCTGTCGGCTCTTATTCCGAAAGGGCTGATCTTGTCAACCGAGTCGTTGACCTTGTGGGGGCGGAATACCGCCCAACTCATGTACTCCTCGATGGCGAAGATTATTCGAAGACAGACGGCGTACTAGAAGAATTCAAGGACATTGCCTTCTACTGGAACCGCGATCATGCTATCAATTCTGTTCCATCTCACGTCCTAGCTGTCATGAAGGACGTGGCATGCCATCACATGGTTTGGCTTTCGCGCAGAGCGCTCGAAGAAGACGAAATTCTTTTTGTCTGGATCGTTGCCCACGAACTGCGACATTTCTTCCAAGTTACACACCACTTCTCACTCGCCTCACTTCGTCAGGAGTCGCAGAATCTTCGCCGGCGCCAACAATATAGAGGTCTACCCTCCGGTCCAATGGCGCCAGCCGAACTAGACAGTGACATCTTCGCCATGAGCACATGCGAAACATTCTTCGGAAAAGCCGACATAAATTGCTATTTCGCAAGACGTCGCCTCCCACGGTGCCCCTTTACTTCGTACCCGGCCTACCTGCAAGACTTACAGCAGCTATGGAACCCCTCCACCCAATAGCGCCTGCTAACCCTGCACTCAACCAGCCTGGGCGTTGCCGAACTGAACGGAGTTCCACAAATCTATGAGGCTGAGGTCGGTCACAGCACTGATGAGTAGGGTGACACCTACTTCCTTTCGCCCGTAGACCAACACGTCCTCACGCTAGTGTTGGGGGACTGGAAAATCTGGCTGCGCAGGGAGTCAAGATTCAAGCAGAGCGAAACCGCTATCGAAACTCATCCGGCACTATCTGGCGATCGCAGGCGCCAAGACGAACTCAAAGCCGAGCTTGGCGATCTCGGCTGGCAACTGATCCAACGAATCGGTCACGCATGAAGGGTGCCTTTAGCATCGCTCCAGCCGGTGGTGAATGGCAAGGAATGCTCGTACGGTGAGAACGAAAGACGCCTAACCCTTCGCTGGAGCGGACCTCCACCGGCAAGTCACTTGGCCCGCGAGGCGCTCAGGCTTAGCATCGACCTCGCGGGCCAAGCACCACTTTATGCCAGCCTCCAGACGGTTAAGGATTGGTTTCTTTCCTAAACTTCAGGGTGTTGATAAACATGCTAACCGGAATTAATGCCGATCAATTTCCTTGGCCTGTGCCCCGTTATCTATGGCTTTGTCGATTAACATCACGCTGCCGCGTATCAACGCCGCAAATAGCAATAGGGAAAACACCAACCCCATGGGTAATACGCCCAGCAAGCCGGCCATGACCACGATGAGTATGGCGATACCGGTATTTCCTATCTTAGCGATCTTCATTTGCCCTCCCGGACCGTGTTTCGGTCGAAACGAAATCTCGCTTTCACTATATCGGCTTATTAAAAATCAACAATACACGCAAAAAGCAATTTATTGTTTTACTTAATAAAACAGTAGCAAAACTAAGTATATTGCTGTTTTCTAATTAGGCGGCTTCGTCCAACAATTCCAAGCCCCTAAACACCGAACAGCGCTTAAACACTTCCAGCTCCGGTGCCAGCTGTTTTTGCTGACAGAACTTGGCGACCAACTTGGTCAAGCCCTTGATGTCGCGACCAGTGGCACCGGGAAAGATCGCCGCCAACTCGTCGATCAATTCTTCCTTGACCGGCAAACTAAATTGCTCGGTCATCACCCGCCAGATTTTGCAACGATCAGCATGGTCCGGGGCGTGATAGCGCAGCATGGCAATGCAACGGGAAATAATGGCTTCGTCGATGTCGTCGACCCGATTGGTGGTTAAAAACAACAGACCGTTGAAATACTCCAGCACCCGCAAGAACACGCCAACCACGGCATTGGAGGCCAGATTATCCGCCCGGCTTTTGATGTAAACATCGGCTTCGTCGATCAGCATCACCGCCCCCCAACGTTGGGCGCGGATCAGGGTGTCCTTCAAGGTTTTTTCCATCTCGGCGACGTTTAAGCCCAATTGCCCGGAATGCACCCTGTACAAAGGCCGCTTGATGATTTCCGAATAGACTTCCGCCGTCAGCGTCTTACCCACGCCGGCCGGACCGGCGCACAGCACGGTGGTACCACCGGATTTACCGGCGACGATGTCGTCCATCAGCATGTCCATTTCCGCGGTCAGGATGTCGATCAGATCGGTCTGCTCCGGCGGCAAAATCAGTTTTTGCTTCAATTCCGGCTGATACACATAAGGCTGAGTATCATCGACATGCACCCAAACATGGTGATGCAATTCCAGATGGAACATCAGGATATAGCCATGCACCGGCATTTCCGTGAACATGCCCTTGGGTACATCGGCTTTGGCGGCTTCCATCGCGCTTTCGGTTTTGCTGTCGTAACGCATGCTTTTACCGGCCTTGCGCAGATAAGTGCCGAGAATGTCGCCGGACGCGTCCAGGCTCAGAGCCCGTTCGCTGAGGATATTCTCGTCATTGACCAAGCGGCAGATCCCGCCGCCGGAGGACATGACCACCGTATTTTTCCGCGTCCAGTCACTGCTGCGGTGGCTGGCAGTTGGGTCCTCGGCGTATTCGCCGGTTCCCCAACCGGAAAACTGCTCACCATAGCGCGCCCGCCAATCGAAATAGCGGCTGGAGGCTTCGTCGTAACTGGCAATTAATTCCGGGGTTTCTTTTAAGTAACCTTTGGTGGCAAAAATCTCCGGGATGGTTTTGTTAGCCAGATCCTTGCTACGAATAATCAGGCTCTCCACCATGATTTTACCCTTGGTATTGGCTTTCAATTCGATCAAGATCCGCCCGGCTTCTTCCTCACCTGGTGGCGTGTAATCCAGGCGGGTGATCAGATAGGCCAAGGTTCTGCCGGACGGCTGCACATGAAACAACCATCCACGCAGCCCGCCTTCCAATAAATAATTAGCAATGGCCGGCAACAACATTTCCAGTTGATCGACGTTGTAGCGATGGCTGTTGTCGGCCAGCGCCGCTTGCAGTGCGATCAATAGTGCTGCTTGCTGCTGCAAGGCTTCGCCTTGTTGCAAGTAAATGCCGGCCAGACTGGCTAATTCGGCCTCGCTGAGTAAATCGTAAGGCACTTGCGCCTTGGTGCCAAAACGCAATTGCTCATTGATGCTTTGCAGGCGGGGGTGATCGATAAGCAGTTGTTCGAGATGACGTTTGTCGATGGTTAATTTCATGGCATCAATCCTGTGACGGTAAGGCTAAACAAAGTACTTCGGCTAAATGCAACGGCTTGGCGAATCCGCCGTTGCCGATTTGCTGCTGGCAAGAAAAACCGTTGCTGACCAGCAGCGCATCGGGTTCGGCGCGTAAGGCCGGAAATAAGGCCAACTCGGCCATGGCCTGGGCTTGCTCGTAATGCTCGGCTTCGACGCCGAAATTACCGGCCATGCCGCAACACGACGATTCGATTAATTCGAATTTCAAATCAGGCAGTTGTTTCAGCAGTTTGCGTACCGATTTGATGGCACCAACGGCTTTTTGATGGCAATGGCCGTGCAATAGCAAACTGTTGACGCCAGGAATGGCTTGAAACGCGATAGGCCAGCGTTTGCCGGCTTGCTCGCGGACGATAAACTCTTCCAGCAACAAGACTTTTTCCGCCAGATTTTGCGCCGGTTCGCCCAAGCCTAATTTCAAATATTCGTCGCGTAAACTGAGGATGCAGGACGGCTCCAGACCGATAATGGTGCGGCCGGCGGCAACATGTTCAGCCAGCGCCGTGACCATGCGTGTCGCCTCGGTGCGGGCCTTGTCTATCAGGCCGTTGGAAAAATAAGTGCGCCCGCAACACAAAGGGCGGTCAGCGTCGTCACCCGCCAACGGCGTGGCGATGTGTACGTGATAGCCGGCGCTATTCAACAGCTTTTTGGCAGCTTCGGCGGCGGCGGGATTGAAGTAGTAATTGAAGGTATCAACCAGTAAGATGACTTGTTTATCTGCCAACTCCGGATGCAAACTTAATTCGGATTGCGTGTGTACTTGAAATGGTAGCTTGGCCGGTTCCGGCAAACGGACTTTAGCACTGATACCCAGCCAGGCTTCGCCTAAGCGCGCCAGCATGGGAGAATGATTTCGCCAATTGATCAAAGGCCCCAGTCCGCGCCAACGCAGTATTTTCGGTAACTCCGCCCACAGCCGCCGGCGTACTGGAACGCCGTTACGCTTTACTTGTTGCGCCAGAAACTCGGCTTTGATCAGGGCCATATCCACTTCGTTTTCGCACTCGCGTTTGCAACCCTTGCAGCTGACGCATAAGGCCATGGCTTCGGCCAGGTCCCGATTGAAAAATGCGTCTTCGTTGTCGGCATTCAACGCGGCCTTCAGAGCCTTGACCCGGCCACCCGGCGACAAACCGGCATTTTGCGTCACCCTAAAGCTTGGGCACATCACCCCTTTAGCATCCCGCTCGCATTGCCGGCTACCGATGCAAACCGCCACGGCCTTGGCGAAATCGGCGCCGTGCTTGGGAATATCGGCATAGGCGTCGCCCATCCCGGCGTTTTCATAAGACGACCAATCCAGAAACAGTTTCATAGGCACCAAGCTGCTTAAAAACCTGGATCAAGCAAAAACGAAGCCAGACAAGCTTGGCGGATGCGCCATGCGTATCCGCCCTGTCATTGGCGCAGTTGTTACATTTCCAAGCCTCCGTTACTTAACCCGCCATGTAGCAAATCCGACAATCAAGACCCATAGCGAACGATTTACCACAGCGTTATCCGCTTAAACCGGCAAGAAACCCTGACAATTCGGCCCACTTATTCCGGCACAAATATTGCGGAAATTAGTTTCTTTGACTTGGGAAAATCGAAGTGGAATTGGGAAACTGTGAGTACCGCTATTTCATCAGCTATAGCGGCGTGAAATTACCGTTGAAACTGGTCAACGAACTGGAAGATGCAAGCCATCTGGAAAACCGCAACACCTATTTTCGCGGCCGCTACGATGCCGAGCAACGTCTGATGCTACTGGAAAAACTGGTCTACGGCGAAGTGGAATTGCGCCATGTCTACACCTACCATGCTAACGGGATGCTAGCCGCAGCGGAAATAACGGACGCGGATGGCGAGATCGACCTGTTACGCTTCGACGAAACGGGAGCAACTTTGAAATTCGATTAGCTGGCTGGTGGAATGGATTCATCAACCTTTGCCATAGGCAATCCGCCACTGCCTACAATACAATATGCCACTCCCGCCTTAAGCTTGGCGACCGACATTTTGTTTTCATTCAACCGCAAACCAGCATGAGCAAAGACATCCGCATCCAGCGCCTCAGCGGCGACGCCTTGATTCAATACATCCCGGAACTGGCGCGCCTGCGCATTGAGGTGTTCCGGGATTTCCCGTATCTGTATGACGGCGATTACGAGTACGAGAAGAAATACCTGCAAACTTACATAAACTGCCCGGAAAGCGTCATCGTGTTGGCGTTCGACGGCGACGCCATCATCGGCGCGTCGACAGCCATTCCGTTGAAATATGAAACCGACGAAGTCAAAAAACCCTTCGTCGAAAACGGCTACAACCCCGACGAGGTGTTTTATTGCGGCGAATCGGTGTTGAACAAGGCTTATCGCGGCCTCGGTATTGGCGTGCGCTTCTTCGAACAACGCGAAGCCCATGCCGAAGATTTAGGTGGTTTCAAACATATCACCTTCTGCTGCGTCGAGCGCCCGCTTGACCACCCGCGCCGGCCGGCCGATTACGTACCGCTGGACGCTTTCTGGAACAAGCGCGGCTACTTCAAACATCCCGAGTTGAAAACCACCTACACCTGGAAGGATCTCGACGACGTCGCAGAAACCGCCAAACCGATGACATTTTGGCTGAAGGAAGACCGCAATGCCTAAAATCGCCAGCGCCCAATACGACATCAGCTTCCTGGAAACCTGGGAAAACTTTGAAATCAAGGCCCGCCGTTGGGTCAAGGAAGCGGCCGACAATAAGGCCGACATTCTGCTGTTCCCAGAATATGCCTGCATGGAACTGGCGTCCCTGTTTCCTAAGGAAGTGTATTCGTCCTTGAACGGCCAGTTGGATGCGTTACAAACCCTGCTGCCGAAATATCTGGACTTGTTCAAAACCCTGGCCGCCGAGCATCGGGTTTATATTCAGGCCGGTACCTATCCGGTAAAACACGACAGCGGCGAATTTCGCAATCACGCCTATTTCTTCACCCCGCAAGGCGATGTGGGTTATCAGGAAAAACTGACGATGACCCGCTTCGAAAACGAGCAATGGCATATTTCCCGCGGCCTGGACATTAAATTGTTCGACACGGTGTTCGGCAAAGTGGCGATCAATATCTGTTACGACAGCGAGTTTCCGCATTACGCCCGCCAGCAAGCCGAGCGCGGCGCCACTTTGATTCTGGTGCCCAGCTGCACCGATACCGAGGCCGGTTATTACCGGGTGCGCATCGGTTGCCAAGCCCGTGCTTTGGAAAATCAATGTTATGTAGTGCAAGCCTCATTGGTGGGTAACGCCGATTGGTCGGAAGCGGTAGACATCAACTGCGGCGCGGCGGCGATTTACACACCGGTGGATCGTGGCTTTCCCAACAATGGCATTCTGGCGATAGGCGAATATAACCAGACGCAATGGGTTTACGCTGATCTGGATTTGGCCGCAGTTGATACCGTGCGTCAAGAAGGTCAGGTGTTTAATTACCGGGATTGGCCTAAGCAATTCGATTGCCACTAGGCGCTCAAAGCCCTTCCGGACGGAAAGCTACTAAAACGCACAAGAGTGTGCATTCAATAATCCGACGGAAGGGTAAGTAGAGGGCTAGCGAGGCTGTCAGGATTTAAGCTTGCTTTTGTGCACCAGGGTAATGCCCAAATGACGATGGCGCGCAAGGCATTTTGCTAAAACAGCTTGCGAATCAGGAAACCATTCTTCCTCCGCGCTCACCCCAGCAAAACGGCGATTAATTGACATGTTAATCCTTCATGCATAAGGCTGCTGGTTTAACAAAGCTTATCTCCTTGGTTTTTGCGCCAATTCTCCTAAAATTGCGCAATGCTAAAAAATCAGTGCCCGCAATAGCCAAAGCCCGGTTATTATCGGGCAGTTATCCATTTACACGCCCCGGTGGAGATATGCATGCTTGACTCAATCGCTCTAGATATTCAGGCTCTGGTCAACCTGCTGAGCAGGTTAAGACCGGAATTGCTGGATCAAATTTGCGCGAAACACCCCGGTTACACCGAAACCCTCAGGCCCGGAAAATTAATCGGGCAAGACAGTGCGTCGCAATCCCAACTACTGGTCGATTTAGCCATGAGCACCAAGGGCCTGGTCAGACAGGAGTGTTTGAGTGTTTATAATTTGCTGAACACGCGTTTGCGAGGCTCTGTGCGCTTGCGTCTGATCGGCAGCACCATCGCCACCGTGTCGGCGGGCGCATTGATAGCGGCATTAACTCAGGGTATCCCAAAGTTGGTACTGGCTTTTGCAGTATTGACGGTGTTTGCGGCAGCATTCATGCTGGTGGGCGAGTGCCTGGAAGGTTATTTCGGCCGGCACCGCGGCTTGCGGGAAATGCAGGATAGGCTGCTGAAAAACCTGCTGGAAGTAGCCGATATTGAAGCCGAATTGCGCCTGATGGAATTTCGCGGCAATTTCGACGGCATCGAACCGCAAATCCGCAAATTAAATACCGTCGCGATTACCAGTCAGCAAATCCAGCATTTGGTCGGCTAAGCGCATTTCCAGACCTGAATCTTGTCCGACCAACAGATACTTAATTTCAGTAACGAAGCTTCAAATCGCATGCCCCAACCAATCGACTGGACAAGGAATTGTCTTCACTGGGGAATTGGTTTACATCGACACCGCAGCCCAAGTTCACCGGCCGGCTTTTGCGTTTTTCAGTCGGTTTAAGGTTTGCCGTGCTTCGCCCGGCATTACTTAACAAAAGATTCGAGCTATCAGTGGCATCGGCTGTCAGCGCTTGATCCGAAGGGGTCAGAATTAACGCGGATGGCGTTTCAAAACTTACCGGTGGCGGCGCATCCGCGAGGACGTTTAGCGCACAAATAACTAGCCAACCGCCAATGACAGCGGAAATGGGTTTGGACTGCTTTAGAAACGAAAAATCATGGGCTTTCATGATTTCCTCCTGTTCCAAAGTTGGCATTATGAACACGGTGAACAAACCCTCCTGTTAAAGAAGCTTGTCCAACCCGCTCGGTCTCAGCTATCTGCCGGTAGCGGCCAAATTACCCTGACGATTAACAATCCGCTATAGCAAATGCGTTCCTAACTAAGCATTGATCGCTTAACACATTTTTAATTCCGTACTGCGAACCAGGCTGCAAATACAACCCTGGAAACGGGTTTAATAATAGCCCGATACCGGTTGCGTGGCGAATTTTAAAACGCTTAGTTGCAAAATTTTTCTTATGATAGTCAATTAGTTGACAAACAAATCTCATAAATTTTCGAGCATAATTGATGCCAAGCGACGAAGACACGCACCAAACCAGGCAAATTCATGGCAAGCCGGCTTTGCTTCGCCGATCAAAACCGGGAAATAATTTCGACACTTTTTCTAAGGCCGTCTCAGGAACAGACCGATGAACGACAATCAGGCATCCCGCAATCCACCGCCACCAGTGAGTTTGAAACAAGCTTTTTGGTATTGGCTGAAACTGGGCTTTATCAGCTTCGGCGGTCCCGCCGGGCAGATCGCCATCATGCATCAGGATCTGGTAGAAAATAAGCGCTGGATCTCGGAGCGCCGTTACCTGCATGCCTTAAATTACTGCATGCTGCTGCCCGGCCCGGAAGCCCAACAATTAGCAACCTATATTGGCTGGCTGATGCATCGCAGCTGGGGCGGCATCATGGCCGGCGGCTTGTTTGTATTGCCATCCTTGTTGATTCTAATCGGTTTGGGTTGGGTTTATATGGCTTACGGGCATTTACCGGCCGTGGCCGGGATACTGTATGGCATAAAACCCGCCGTGACCGCGATTGTATTGTTTGCCGCGTATCGGATCGGCTCACGGGCCTTGAAAAACGCTTTGTTATGGGCAATCGCCGCCCTAGCGTTTCTGGCTATTTTTGCGTTGCGAATACCGTTTCCGCTAATCGTGTTCGTCGCCGGCTTACTCGGCGCGCTTGGCGGTAAACTGGCTCCCAAATATTTTAATTTGGGCGGCGGTCACGGCAAATCTAACCCACATTTCGGCACGGCATTGATAGACGACAACACGCCTACACCTGAGCACGCCCGCTTCAACACCGGTAAGCTGGTCAGGCTGGCTTTAATCGGTCTGGGACTTTGGGGATGTGCGCTCGGTTGGCTTTGCACTCAGTACGGCTGGGACGGCGCATTAACGCAGATGGGGTGGTTTTTTACCAAAGCTGCCCTGCTCACGTTCGGCGGCGCCTATGCGGTGTTGCCTTATGTCTACCAAGGCGCGGTGGAACATTACCACTGGCTGACACCAACACAAATGATTGACGGTCTGGCCTTGGGCGAAACCACGCCCGGTCCGCTAATCATGGTCGTCACCTTCGTCGGCTTCGTCGCCGGCTGGAACCAGACGCTATTCGGCGGCGAGCATATATTTTTAGCGGGCGCGCTAGCCGCAACTGTGGTGACTTACTTCACCTTCCTGCCCAGCTTTCTGTTCATTCTGGCCGGCGGACCGCTCGTGGAATCGACTCACAACAATTTGAAATTCACCGCACCATTAACCGGCATTACCGCCGCCGTGGTGGGTGTCATTTTAAATCTGGCCGTATTCTTTGCCTATCACGTCTTCTGGCCCCAGGGATTTGAAGACGTGGCGGATAAGGTCGCTCTGGTAATTGGGCTGGCCGCCATACTGGCTTTGTTTCGCTACAAAGCCGGGGTTATTCCGGTCATTGTCGGTAGCGGTACAGCCGGGCTGCTATTGAGTTTACTAAAGCCATGGCTAAGCCACCACGGCGTAAACTTGTAGCTGCCGGCAAACTATTAACCCCGCCCTTACATACCGTTAGCCTTTGAGCCTGAGGATAAGTTTATCGAAGGGCGCCCCAACCTCGGCGTCGGCGAGCTCAGCCCGAACGGAATACGCGTGATAGATAGCGCCAGGGTATACCGCTACATCAGGCAGGCCGGTCTGGAGCTTAACTTTAATTGAACAAGCCAGCTTGGCCCAGAAAATCCAGCGCTCTTTCGATTATGTGGAAAGTTTTTTCGATATTCCCTTATCGCTTGTCTGGCGGTGGTGCTTACCACTCGCAACTTGCACGATAAACAAGCGGAACGGCAATAATTGCAATCCCAAACCGCCTACCAAAGCTTGTCGCAAGTATTGGAATTGGCGGCGGACGAAAGCTCCGACCAAACCCAAAGATTTTCTGTAGCTGTCGGCATTGGCGACGCAAGCCGACAGTTGCGCGTCCTCGCCGGCTTACTTAGGCCCACTCCACACTCAACGCAAGTTGTCGTTTGCGGCTAAGGCAACTCTGCCACTCAACAACTGTTGCCCTGCAAACACCCTTTAAACACAAGACCTGTGAAATTGGTGCTCAGCAAGCAATGCGGGATTAAATACCCGCGGAAACTCCTAGCTATCCGCTGGCACATCGCCCGGCGTTTGCCCTGAAAAACAATCGATAAATAAATCACTTAGCGTTCTAACTCTCCATCCAAGCCAGACATAGCGACACTATCCGACAATCTGGCACAGCTCGTGCTTTATTAGAAATCAATAGCACCGATCAAAGCCTATTCATCATTTTAAACAATCGCTTACTTTACGCGGCACAACGGGGAATATGGCCTTTATATTTAAGAAATGGGGAACATTGGCATGAGTAGTCCTTTAGCAACTTTTAATAAACTGGTACCGGCGGGAGCCCCCGCGGATTGGGACGCGGCAGAGGTGGTTTCATTAAAATCGCCTGTTGCTCAGTTGCCAGAAGGTTTGACGCATTCGCGCGTAGCAGTGGCCTTGGGGGATTTTAAGTACGTCACCGAAACCCGCGATCACAAATGGGTCGATTTTCTATTAATCGGCGCACTAACAATCTTTATCCACAATACGGTAGTCGATCATTTCAGTGGCGCAGCGTTTGAGCAAGAAATTGTCGAGCCCATCAAACCAGAGACCAAAGTCCAGATCACCCTGACCAGGCCGCAACCAAAACCGGTGCCGCCACCGCCGCCAAAAGTTAAACCGCAACCGCCCAAACCCAAGGTCGTACCGCTAAAGCCGCCAAAAATCCAACCGGTGCCCAAAGTTGTTGAGGAAGCACCTGCGCCGGCGCCTGTTGAAGGGCCGGTAGTAGACAACGCCCCACCGGCTCCGCCAGCGCCTCCCGCGCCAGTGGTTGAAGAAAAAATCACCGAACCGGTAGCCGACGCGGCCTACCTGCACAACCCTCTACCCGAATACCCGGAAGTTGCGCAAGAACGCGGCTGGGAAGGCAAAGTGGTAATGAAAGTACACGTGCTGCCCGACGGCACCACCGATAGCGTGACCGTCAGCAAATCCAGCGGCCAGAAAGTCCTGGACGATGCTGCCGTCAAAGCCGTTCTTAAGTGGTCTTTCGTACCGGCCAAGCGCGGCGACACGCCGATTGCCCGCTACACCACGGTTCCATTCACTTTTAAATTGTAATTATTTTTTGAGGATCAAAAATGTCTGATATCGCAACCAACGTCATCGTCGATGGCACCCTGAATACCTTAATCGCCGCCTCGGTCGTGACCTGGGGCTTAATCCTGATCAAAGGCGTACAACACATCCGTATTTCGTATCACAACCGTCGCTATAACAAGGAATTTTGGAGCGCTCCGAATATCCAGGCGGCCGCGCATTTGGAAAACCAGGATGGCCCGGCTGCCCGAGTCGCCGGCATCGGTTTTTCGACATTGATCGAAACCGACGGCGGCGCCTCTACTCACGATTTGGAACACACCTGGGACAGGCAAGAGTTGCTGGACAGACGCTTGCGTCAGCAAATGCAAAAGGAGCGCGGCTCGCTGGAAAGCGGTCTGGCGGTGCTGGCGACCATCGGCAGTATCTCGCCGTTCGTCGGCTTGTTCGGTACCGTCTGGGGCATCATGGGTGCCTTGACCAATATCAGCAAAACCGGCTCGGCCAGTTTGGAAGTCGTTGCGGGTCCTATTGGTGAAGCGTTGATCGCCACCGCAGTCGGTATCGCGGTCGCGGTGCCGGCGGTGGTGGGTTACAACTTTTTCATCCGCCGCAATAAAGTGGTTTGGGCCTTTTTGGATGATTTTGCCATCGATTTTGTGCATTTGGCTCTGAAAAGCTCGTTCATCATCGAACGCGCCGGCAGCAAACCGGCAGCGGCAGCAGCGTCCGCACGTTTGACCGATGTCAGCGGCGGCAAAAAATCCAATCTCAAAGATACCCATGAAGAATTGATCGCGAAAGAGGCGCACGCATAATGGCATTCAATACTAAAGAAGACGGCGGCGATGACGTCATGGGCGAAATCAACGTCACCCCATTGGTGGATGTGATGTTGGTACTGCTGGTGGTGTTTATCGTCACCGCGCCCTTATTAACCCAAGCCGTACACGTCAATCTGCCGAAAACCGCGGAAACCGCGCCACCGGATGACAAACAGGCGTCTTACCTGAGTGTCGATGCGCAAGGCAAAATCTACATCGATAAACAGGAGTTTCCGCTGGAAATCATCGAAGGCGAACTGAGAAACCGCCTGGCGGCCAATCCGGAGTTTGCGTTAAATCTGAACGCGGACGACGCGGTGCAATACGGCATCGTTGCCAAGGTGATGTCATCCATCGAACGCGCCGGCGTCACCAAGCTGTCGGTTCTGACGGTTCCGCAATAAATCATGATCCGGCCGGGTAACGAGCTTGCCCGGCTAGTTAATCACGGCGCCAAACGCCGGAGCACAAAAACAACCCGAACCACACCAAAACCAGGAATGCAGCCATTGCGTCCACGGTTTATTTGGGTTTAGGCACACACCTTTAGGAGAACTGCAGGATGGCGCGCAAGACCGCTCAAGAATTTCATCCGGAAGCCTTACAAGCTTTCGACAAATATGTGCACGGCGATATTTCCAGGCGGGATTTTTTATCATCCGTACCTAAATATGCCTTGCTCGGCCTGACCGCCGAAGCGCTGCTGGAAGCGCTGAATCCGCGTTTCGCCGAAGCGAAACAAGTCGCCGACGACGATCCGCGCATCAAAGCCACGTATGTGGAATACCCCTCCCCACACGGTAACGGCAAGATTCGCGGTTACTTGGTGCAACCGGCCAAAGCCGCTGGCAAACTGCCGGTGGTGCTGGTTATCCACGAAAACCGGGGCTTGAATCCGCATATCCAAGACATCGCCCGTCGTCTGGCGCTGGATAATTTCATAGCCTTCGCACCGGACGCGTTGTTTACCTTGGCCGGTTATCCCGGCGACGAAGACAAGGCACGGGAATTGTTCCAAAAACTGGATAAAGAGAAAACCCAGGCCGACTTTTTGGCGGCGGCGCAAGCCATCAAAAAACTGCCGCAAAGTAACGGCAAGCTCGGCGCGGTAGGCTTTTGCTACGGCGGCGGCATCGTCAATTTCCTGGCCACCCGGCTGCCGGATCTGGCGGCCGGCGTACCATTCTACGGCGCCCAACCCGCCGCCGATCAGGTCGCAAAAATCAAAGCCCCGTTACTGATCCATTACGCCGGCATCGACGACCGCATCAATGCCGGTTGGCCGGCCTATGAAGCGGCCTTGCAAAAAGCCGGCGTCAATTACGAAGCCCACACTTATCCAGGTGTGCAACACGGCTTTAACAACGACACCACCCCACGCTACGACGCCGCCACCGCCAAGCTGGCCTGGGATAGAACCATCAGTTTTTTCAACGCTTATCTGCGCGACAGTTAAACCCTAGGGAGGATTTCAATGAAAGTGGAAGTGCATATTTGGGATTGGCCATTACGCCTGTTTCACTGGTTGCTGGTAGTAGCCGTGGTCGGCGCTTACGCCACCGGCAAATTGGGCGGCAATCTGACCGACTGGCATGCCCGCTTCGGCAGTTTGATTCTGGGCTTGTTGGTATTTCGATTGATCTGGGGCTTTATTGGCACCACCCACGCTCGCTTCGCCAATTTCTTTCCGACCTTTTCCAGGCTGGTGGAATACGTCAAAGGCGAATGGCAAGGCGTAGGCCACAACCCGGCCGGTGCCATAGCAATTATTGCTTTGCTGGCTGCATTGAGTTTTCTGGCTGTCACCGGCTTATTCGCCAACGACGATATTGCTTTTGAAGGCCCGCTGTTTCATAGCATAGACAAAGAGCTCAGCGACAAACTGAGCGGCTGGCATATTTACGCGGTGAATATCCTGCTGGGCTTGGTAGCCGTCCATGTCAGCGCGATTGTCCTATACCAACGCCTGAAAAAAACCAATCTGGTCGGTGCCATGCTGACCGGCAAAAAACAACTGCCCAAATCCCTGGCGCCCTCCCCGATCAAACCGGTAGGACCGTTCCGCTTCGTGATCACCTTGTTGATCGCGGTGACGGTGGTCTGGAGTGTGTGGAGCGGCGGCTTTGTGAATTATCTGGCGCCGTTGGCCAGTTTCCAAAGGGCTACGGCCCATCCAAAAACTTAAACGTTACATTTTCTACAACCACAAGGAGTTAACCCATGAAATTGAAACTGATAGTCGCACTGGCGCTGGGCGCTGTCACGACGGCGGCCGTAGCCGGCGATGTGGAAGACCAGATTCGCTTCCGCCAATCCGCTTACTCGTTCTTAGGCTGGAATACCGCGAAAATCAAAGCCCAAGCAGCCGACCATCCGGAAACCTTCAACAAGGATCAGGTGATCGCGGCCGCGAATGCCGTGGCTGCAGTAGCCAATTCCGGCCTGCTCAGCCTTTACGGCCCTGGCACCGATAAAGGCACCGGCTGGAAACCGACCCGTCTGAAGCCCGAATTCTTCGAAAAGCAGGACGAAGTGAAAGAAATCGAAGCGACGTTCATCAAGGAAGCCAACGAGTTGCAAAAAGTGGCGGCCAATGGCGATGCCGCGGAAGTTAAAGCGCAGTTCGGCAAAGTCGGCGCTACCTGCAAAAGCTGCCACGACTTAATTCGGGTTCGCGAATAATTCCATCGGCTCAGAAGGCCAAAATCCAGCGTTAAGACATTTCCAGCCGGCAATTCGGCTTGTCGGGACTTGTCCGAACCCTATTCGGACGAGTCCCATTTCTAAACCACGAATAGAAACACCAGCTCGTTCAGGTTGACCACTCTCCTAAAAATCGGCATCCCTAGCTTTGGAGCTGCACTTCTAATTTAGGCATATTAATTTCAAATATTATCGTTTTATTTAATGAGTTGGTTTCGCTACCCTCTGCGTCTATTAGCAAAACATCCGTTATTAGGGACTTACTGGACAGATACTCATGCCTTTACAACAATTAGTCGAATATTTTAACGATAGACTTGAGCAGGAACACAATAACGGCTTACGGCCGTTTGTGCTGGACAACGGCGCTGTGCACGGGGTATTCGGCCCCATCTGCATCGGCAGCAGATTGTCGCCGCTGCGCCAGACTTTGCGCACGGCCAATGTTATAGGTCACATCGCGCAACTGAACGTGTCCACTATTCACAAACAAACGATACCAAGCAGCGAGCTGGAACAATACCTGGCCCAGCCCCAGGCCGAACAAACTAATGTCGAGTCCATCATCAACTTCGACCGGATGTCGCGCGCCGTGCATATGCTGAATTATTTGCCGCAAGCACACCTCGACGAATTAGTCGCCCCTGAAAAGCCACAAATTCACGGCTAAAGCATTGAAACACAATAAATAATTGAAGAAAAAGACGGGCAATAATTGCAAGAAATTAGTAAAATAGATATTAATTTCTTGCAAATTTTTATCGAAAATGAAGCCAAAATCCCAAGAAAGTAGCGGCCAAATCGATCTATTCAACACACCACTGGCCGACCTGTTGAATCCGAAGCATGAGCTTTACCAACTGGCAAATTTGATCGATTGGAAAGTACTGGATGATGCGTTCGGTGAATTTTTTACCGAGAACCAAGGCGCTCCGGCGTTGCCAACGCGTCTTATTGCCGGGCTTCATTACCTCAAACATGCGTTTGCACGCTCGGACGAAGCGGTCGTGGCACAGTGGCTTGAAAATCCCTATTGGCAATATTTTTGTGGCGAAGAGTATTTCCAACACCAGATACCTTGCCACCCCACGTCACTGACCTATTGGCGAAAACGGATCGGAGAAGAAGGTTGCGAGTGGATGTTATCGGTGACGATCCAGGCTGGCGTAGCCAGCAAGACCGTGAAGAAACAGGATTTTGAATCGGTGACGGTTGATAGCACGGTGCAAGAGAAAGCCATCACGTATCCGACCGATGGAAAATTGTATGAACGCTGTCGCCAGCACATGGTACGTCTGGCTGAGCAGCATGAGATTACACTACGGCAGAACTACAACCGCAAAGCCCCCTATTTGCTGATGATGGCGAACCGGTACAGTCATGCCAAGCAAATGAAGCGCAAACGCAAAATGCTCAAACAGCTCAAAACTTTGGTGGGTCGGGTTTACCGAGATATCGAGCGCCAATTGACGGATCAATCCGATGCAGTCAAATTGGCTTTTAAAGAGACGCTAGAGAAAACCCAACGGATTTTGAACCAACAACCCCAGGATAAAAACAAGCTGTACAGTTTCCACGCCACGGAAGTCGAATGCATTTCCAAAGGCAAAGTCCACAAGAAGTATGAATTCGGCGTCAAAGTGGGCATCACCGTCACCAACAAAAGTAATTTTGTGCTCGGCGCCCGCAGCTTTTCCGGTAATCCCTACGATGGACACACCCTGGAATCGTGTCTGGAACAGGCGGAGATTCTAAGCGGTACACGCGCAAAAGAAGCTTTTGTGGATTTAGGATACCGTGGTGTCGAGGTCCCGAACGTGACCATTTACAAAGCCCGGCAAAAGAGAGGAATAAACACCCGGCGACTCAAACGCGCCCTCAAACGCCGCAATGCCATCGAACCCGTCATCGGGCACCTCAAAAACGACGGATTGCTGGGCCGCAATTACCTGAAAGGCGAACTGGGCGATGCCATGCATGCCATCTTATGCGGTGCTGGCCACAATATCCGTATGATCCTCAGGCAGTTGAGGATTTTTTTGCCTCATTTTTGGAGACCGCCATGTCGGATTTTGGCGCGGCCATTGAGCGCGCCGTTTTTATTGTCGGCCTGAATGCTGGTGTTCGGAAAATATCGGCTTTTTCAGGGACGACGAATTATTGTTTCTGGAAGTCGATCCGCGGCATATTCTCGGTGTCAAGGAAGATCATGGCGCTTATTTTGAAGAAGTGATCGTGGCCTGCGGCTTACAAACCGCCAACGTCGCCATCACGCTGGCCGCAAACAACGCCTATGCCGGTTTTTATCAATTGCTGCTGCGAGGCTTGCAAAATTATCAACGCCGCGGTTACCAACTAGCATTGAAGTTTGATTATCACTCGCTGGAAAAATCGGCCTTCGAGTTAATTACTCGCGCAGCGCCCGACTTCGTCGGCATCTCGGCGCTGAAGCTGGACCGTATCCGCGACAATAAACTCCTGGAAAAACTCCAACAGTTAAGCAGTTTGGCAAGATCGATCAACAGCCGAAGCTTCTTACTGCAAATAGACGACAAACGCACAGCCGCATTGGCTCGTAACACCGGCTTTGATCTGGTACAGGGAGACTATTTCGAACGAAGCGTCGAATTACTGCTCATAAAGAAAGTATTGTCACTCGCCGGCATATCGACATTCCGGGTGCCTAAAGAAAGATTTAACGACCTGCGGGAGTTTCTGTAATCGGTGCATGGCCGATTGAACGAGTTTCTTTAATTCGATTTTATTTTCCGGCATTTGCTTGGCGACGCGCGGATTGATATAGCCCCAGACCTGTTCGTCGGGATTCAATTGCGGCGCATACAGTGGCAAAAAGGCCAATTTCAACCGGCCTTGCTGCTGGTCCACAAAGGTCTTTACAATCTTGGCCTTGTGAATCGGATGTCCATCGACGACCAGAATGATCGGCTGTTCGGCACCACGCAGCAGGCGCTTCAAGAATTCGACAAACACCTCGGCGGTGACGTTGCCTTCCTGCACCATGAAGCGAAAATCGCCCCGCGCGCTGACCGCCGAGATCAGATTCAAACCGTAGCGTCGCCCGGTCGCCTTCACGATGGGTGTTCGTCCGACCGGCGCCCAAGTGGTGCCGGCATGAAAATCAGAACGGACGCCCGCTTCGTCAGCAAAATAAATCACCGCGCCGGTGCGTTTGGCTTCGGCTTTCAAGGCAGGAAACTCGTCTGCCTGCCACTTTTCGACTAAAACTGGGTCTTGCTGTCAAGCCCGATATAAAGGTTTTTGCGGCGTAAACCCCAGCAACCGCATGATCCGCCCGACGCTTGGCGCGGTCAGACGTTTACCAAACTGGCGGTAAATGACTTCGCCTATCAACGACAAGGTCCACAAGCCACACTCCAGTTTCATCTGCCAGGGCGTTTTATCCCGCACCATCTCGGCAATCCAGCGCATTTCGTCGGGTGTGACCAACGGCGGGCGACCTGTAATCTTCTTGGTCAGCAACGCATTTTGCCCCCCGGTCGCAAAGTCTGACAGCCAGCGAAACACCGTGCGGATGTTGACGCCCATCGCTGCCGCTACGCTGGCCGCAGTCTGCCCGTTTTTCACGGCCTGCTGACGCATCACTTGCAGGGTATGATGGTCAATTTCTCGACCGTCGGAATCTCGTTTGCATTTCATGGGTCTATTATCCCATGAATATGGCTTAACTTATTTTAAGAGCAGTATCTGCCGCCAACGGCTAATTCAAAGCAATCGGCACAAAAAAGCCCGCATAAAGCGGGCTTAGCTAGTCGTCCCTGAAAAAGCCGATATTTTCCGAACACCAGCATTCAGGCCGACAATAAAAACGGCGCGCTCAATGGCCGCGCCAAAATCCGACATGGCGGTCTCCAAAAATGAGGCAAAAAAATCCTCAACTGCCTGAGGATCATACGGATATTGTGGCCAGCACCGCATAAGATGGCATGCATGGCATCGCCCAGTTCGCCTTTCAGGTAATTGCGGCCCAGCAATCCGTCGTTTTTGAGGTGCCCGATGACGGGTTCGATGGCATTGCGGCGTTTGAGGGCGCGTTTGAGTCGCCGGGTGTTTATTCCTCTCTTTTGCCGGGCTTTGTAAATGGTCACGTTCGGGACCTCGACACCACGGTATCCTAAATCCACAAAAGCTTCTTTTGCGCGTGTACCGCTTAGAATCTCCGCCTGTTCCAGACACGATTCCAGGGTGTGTCCATCGTAGGGATTACCGGAAAAGCTGCGGGCGCCGAGCACAAAATTACTTTTGTTGGTGACGGTGATGCCCACTTTGACGCCGAATTCATACTTCTTGTGGACTTTGCCTTTGGAAATGCATTCGACTTCCGTGGCGTGGAAACTGTACAGCTTGTTTTTATCCTGGGGTTGTTGGTTCAAAATCCGTTGGGTTTTCTCTAGCGTCTCTTTAAAAGCCAATTTGACTGCATCGGATTGATCCGTCAATTGGCGCTCGATATCTCGGTAAACCCGACCCACCAAAGTTTTGAGCTGTTT
Source organism: Methylomonas fluvii (assembly GCF_014850975.1). GTDB lineage: Bacteria > Pseudomonadota > Gammaproteobacteria > Methylococcales > Methylomonadaceae > Methylomonas > Methylomonas fluvii. The sequence goes on from NZ_JACXST010000003.1 coordinate 1,227,775, forward strand.
GAGCATTTTGCGTTTGCGCTTCATTTGCTTGGCATGACTGTACCGGTTCGCCATCATCAGCAAATAGGGGGCTTTGCGGTTGTAGTTCTGCCGTAGTGTAATCTCATGCTGCTCAGCCAGACGTACCATGTGCTGGCGACAGCGTTCATACAATTTTCCATCGGTCGGATACGTGATGGCTTTCTCTTGCACCGTGCTATCAACCGTCACCGATTCAAAATCCTGTTTCTTCACGGTCTTGCTGGCTACGCCAGCCTGGATCGTCACCGATAACATCCACTCGCAACCTTCTTCTCCGATCCGTTTTCGCCAATAGGTCAGTGACGTGGGGTGGCAAGGTATCTGGTGTTGGAAATACTCTTCGCCACAAAAATATTGCCAATAGGGATTTTCAAGCCACTGTGCCACGACCGCTTCGTCCGAGCGTGCAAACGCATGTTTGAGGTAATGAAGCCCGGCAATAAGACGCGTTGGCAACGCCGGAGCGCCTTGGTTCTCGGTAAAAAATTCACCGAACGCATCATCCAGTACTTTCCAATCGATCAAATTTGCCAGTTGGTAAAGCTCATGCTTCGGATTCAACAGGTCGGCCAGTGGTGTGTTGAATAGATCGATTTGGCCGCTACTTTCTTGGGATTTTGGCTTCATTTTCGATAAAAATTTGCAAGAAATTAATATCTATTTTACTAATTTCTTGCAATTATTGCCCGTCTTTTTCTTCAATTATTTATTGTGTTTCAATGCTTTAGCCGTGAATTTGTGGCTTTTCAGGGGCGACTAATTAACCACCATGTTAGCTACCCCGGCCCGACCGGGGTAGACGACGTGCAGCGCGTTTTTAGAGTCGGGGCTTTTTCGACGCAAACGACCCATAACTGCCAGCGGGATGTGATTTCATGCTTCCCTGAACCGGACATTCGTGACGTGCTACAAACAACATATTAAAGCTCAGTCCCTTACCTTGATAATCACTGATCTATTAAGCGGCTCACTCATATTCGGTGCAGTAATAACGGGAAGAGACTGGGTTGCTAGGTCTGACGAAAAGATGCGACTTGGTTCAATGCCTCCATAGGATATGAGTCGCTCCCTAACAACATCAGTTCGTTGCTTTGTGAGGGTACGATTTCGTGCGGCTGACCCTGTAGTGTCGGTATTGCTTGAAAGGAGTAGAATTGAAGTAGGGTGAGCTTGTGCAATAGTGCGAATGATATCAATGGTATGGTCTGCCGACCTGGAAAGTTTGGATTCATTAGTATCGAACAATATTTGTTCACTCAAGGGGGGGCGCGCAGTGGTTTTATTCTCAGGACAGGAAAGGAATATTGGTGGCGCCAAAGAAGGGTTGTCATTGATCAATACTCGCAGAATGGCCGAGGATATTTCAGCCCGTTCTTTGCTGATGTCCTTATCGGTATTCTTGCCGAATCCTGCCTTAATTAGGTCGCTGAATAGACTCACTGGGGCTTTTCCGGCTTCGCTAGAAAAGCCCTTTATGAATTCCGTTGCCGCAACTGAGGGAAGCGAAGAAGCATCTGACTCTTTACTTTCTGCTGCTTTTATAGCATTGAGAGCCATGTCGGCCAGTATACCCAAGAAGCCGCTATTAACCAATGGAGGTGTCGACGCATGTGGAGGGCTAACCGGTTCCGAAGGCAAACCAGAGATTTTGGGTACAGCTTCGATCGGTTTTGATGCAGGGTAGACCCCTGGTGTTGTAAAACTTGCGCCTTGATTGTTACCCGAATGTCCGTCACCATTTGCGAGAGGGCACTGTTTAAATGGGGCAATTAGACAAGCGTAAACGCCGAGAATACTAAAAACAATGGCAAGGAATATAAAAAATTGTGTTCGATTCCTCGTAGTTGGCTCAGCACCGTGATTTGCAAAGCAGTATTCCGTGCCATCATTCGCTTTTTCATCGCCTTCTGACAGGCAATCCTTGAGAAGACCGAGCACATAACACGACATAGCTAGCCACGCAAAGATAGCCACTGCGATAATGAAAGCAGATTCTTTAGTCAGCGCAAGATGATTGATAGACTCAAAGACCTTATTAAAAAGCCAAGCGCTTAATACCAAAATACCAACAATTGCAATAAAAAACCTCGAGCGACAATGAAAAACCAATACATACCAACCACAAACTATTGCGTACGCAATAAACAATTGGCCAAAGAACTGAAGACGACCGCTATAGTTCGTAAGAATAATTTGACCAATAACTATTAAAACGCCAGCCAAGAAAATAAGCCAATATGCTGCTTTTTTTCCAGACATAGCGATTATCTCCTAGAAATCAAAGAATAAATATAAGCTACCAATACGCCCAGATGGAAAAATCCAGACGCAACAATTATGCAGGTAATTCCAATTAAAGACCAAGACGATTTATCGGGTGCGGCAGTGCCAGAAAAGAAAGCGCTCCATACTCCAGAAATAGCGGCCTTCCAACTTCCATCTATGAACCACCAAGCCATGCATGAAGCGCCGAGCCACAATAGAATCACAAGCATGAATAAAGGGAAAGATGCTAGAAGAAATTCCGCATACCACAAGATACCGTTGGTTAATAAACGGAATGGATTAGTTACTTTCAAACCAACCAAATGCCGATGCCAGCGGCGCATTCGCACCATGCACTCGTGTTCCTCCTCGAAACGTCCAGCCTCGCGGAAAACTTGGGCCAAGCGGTTCATAATGGTGATGAGCGAGTGCAATTCTGATTCTCGCCGTTTATTCTTTGCAAACCTTACGGCAATAGCGTTAACTTCATTCTCGATTTCATCGGCGCGGGTTTTAACGTCGAAATGATAGCCAACCCCCACGAATGCGCATTCCGCTCTGGCCTCGAATTCATGCTTTAGCACCAATGCCTGTAAAGTCATGGTAGGTGTCATGCCGCTGAGAAGTTCCGCCGCCTCTGTCGCCAATACCGCACCTTGGATGAAGTCCTGGACTGTATTGGCTTTCGGTAGTGTTTCTAATGCGCGGTTTAACAAGGTTTCGGCAATCAACATAAGTTTTCCGGGGGCGCCATGTCCGATCCCCTCAGCAAAGGCATCTGGAGTAAGTAGCCTAGGTGGCCAAAAGAAACCCTTGGCGTTTCCACGTCTATTTAGCTTTTCCCGAAGAAACCTGAACAGTCCCGCCTTCTGCCAGAGATCCATCATGCCGCCAGACGGTTTTAATACTTTTCGTCCACAACCTTCTTTTTTGTGTTCTTTTAAATAAATGAGATTTTTTTTTAGAGTGTCGTGACAAGGCATATCTTGGCCTGTTGTTATTAGAATCCTGAACTTAGAATTTTCGTGTATTTTGCATGCCGAATGGAGTCTTAGAAAATGGTATGCCCGGCCTTGTTTTTTATCATTGTCAATATCAAAATCAAGTATATTTTTGTTTAGAGGCTTATCAGGAAAATTAAGACTCATATCCTCAAGAAGAAGCTCGAAGCCATGCCCTTTGTCATTTTGTCCATCGTTGAACAATTTCGACATCAAGGTCCAAGAAGTAACGACATCCGTGCGATACCCATAACGAAAAGAGGTGTAACCATGAAAATAAGCAAAGCTCTTTTCATCTTCAATTGCCGCAGCTTTGTGCATTCGATTCGGAAGATTCAGGTTATTACCCTTATCAAATTTAACCGTGCAATCCTTTACCCATTGCCGTAATTCCAAAGAATCGAATATGGCGTCTCTTCTTGGGCAGGAAAGTAAACTCGGCAGAGAATGTTCAGCCACTAAAAACTTAGCTTTATGCTCTTCTTGTTCGTTTAGATCCTCTAAGCTTCCTAGTATCACCCCAAAAACCCAGTGAATCTCAGGAAATGTCAAAATCAGCATAGCAATCAGGTTATCCCAAGTGATTCCTTCGGCAATTGCGCTTAGGGCTTTCGGCCTTACCGTATCAACCAAAACCACGATTTCATTTAACGGAATCTTTCCTTCATTACCGCCAGACACGCATTCAATAGCACTCGCCAAATATTCATAAGCCAATACGGCTCCTTCGCCGCCAGAATAATACTCGCGATCCCAGATAATGCACTTAGGATCGGTAGGCTGTAGCTCAGGTTCGTTAAGCAATTCTAACCACCCCCCTAACGCAAGGGCGGTGACTTCGGATTGGGCCAAAATGAGATAATGCGACATGGTTTTATTGATCAAGTTTGCCGTTATATTTCAATCACACATTCATCGGATTATATATTAGAATTAATGAGCTAAATCATTCCTGCGATAGAAATTGATATTCGCTACATGCTGAAAACGAAAACAATCAGGGGTTTGTATTCTATTTAAGATACTGGCTTTTTTTGTAAAACACAGTCTTAATTTGAATCTGGTATAAATTCAAATTGCACTCTTTACTTCTTCCAAAAGCTTTGTATAGTTCGATTGGAAATCATAATTGTAACCTTCATTTCTCACCCAGTTTAGAAACAGGAACAGTTCATTTGAATTTGAAAGGGAGCAGCCCTTTCTTCTTGTCCATTCAATTTTGATTTTTTCATCAAAATCGCTCTCTTTACTTAATCGTTTGTACCACCATTCTCTGCTAATCACATTCAAACCTTGTTTGGTTAGATTATTTATTTGGTGTGGACATGGATCGATAATATGCTGAGATAATACATGCTGAGCTAATTGAAGAATAATATTCAAACCTGATAGGTAGAGCTGTTTGCTATCAAATAATAACCATGGTTTATTTTCATTAGAGCAGCCCTTTAATACCCAATTTTCAAGGGAGATCAACTCTTCTTTTGTAAATGGTTCTGTAGCAGAAACGGATCTATAGCGAACCCAATTCCCCTCCTCAAGTTCAGCAGACAAATCCCCAGCAGAAAAACGGACTACCGGTCTATCTTTGAGTATGTCTGGCCACTCGCAGGTGGAAAAACTTGCCCAATCGGATTCGTGGACTAAGAACCAGCATTTGTAAGCTGAAATTAAATTATTGGCATCTGTATCGTCAGTGTTACAAATAGTGAATTCTCGACCATTTATATCTCTCCAACCGTCATCGTGCCAACGAAGAATGTCGATATCGGTGTTAATTGCCTTGTATGCCCTGTCAGGATTGGTAATGTCAAATAATAAAATCATGAGACGCGAAACTCTATTTCCGTTCTGGTATCAATGACTCTGACATTCACTATGGAACGAGCATCAACTCCCAATTTTTCTCCGCAATCGCCAAGATGGAACACAAGAGCTCTAAGTAACTCATAGGTATTTCCACCCTCAGAGGAAAAATTGTGCATTTTTTCTACTAATTTCGACCAAGGCTCATCGTAAACAATTCTAAAAAATTTGGAATTACCTGCCTTTATCTCACAATTCGATATATTTGCTTTTCCATCGCGTTCATGATTTTCAACAAGAAGCGGGAAAAGGCGATCTGCGATAAGGCCTAGCCAAGCACGAATATGATCTTTTGACTGATGTTCACTACACAATAAAACTTCCCTACAGGATTTTTCAAGCCTGAAGTAAGTAGCCAATCTTTTAAGTTCATTTTCATTCCATTTTCCACTTTGTATGGCAGACCTTAGGAATAAGATTGGGAGAACACCGATACATGGAAGATAACCGCTTTCTACATGACATTTTGCATGGCCGCCAATCAATGTTTTCAGTGCTTCAAAGTATCCTTCAAAATTTTCCTTAATTATTCTGGCAATAGGGTCCGGCAACTTTTGCATACCCAGGCATTCAGTGATTACAGGCAGAAATTTTTCCCATAACTGGTCTGAAAATATATGGGGCAGACCTTCTCCCGCGTCCGAAAAATGATTTTTCCAATTTGGCTTGTTCCATAACGCTGATATTTTTTTTGGTGTTGTCGCTGCTAGACATTGGTCTAAAATGTCATTTACCCATCTAGTACGCTGATCATCAAAAAGTAGATTCCATGATTTCTCCGATTGTTTGAGCCGAGATTCAATTTCATTTTTTTGATGAGTCCATTTTTGAACAATAAGTCCGGTAGCTGTTGAGCTGCTTATTAAATCCATGATATGTCCAACTTCGAGCAAGCCGAACAAAGCCTTTTGAAGGTCGGTGCCAAGGTCATAGTCAGAATTATTAATTTTTTCATGCGGAAAAATGAGTTCTACATCCCATATCCAAATAGATATGTCTTCATTAGCTTTAGATTGTATGAATTTAATGAGCCCTTCCTTTGAGTCAATTCGTTGTTCATCATCTGTGGCGGGAAAATCTAGTTTTATATTATCAGCTAACTCTGGTCTGAGCCAAAGAACTTCATGGGCGCGGCGCTTCTTGATTTCAGTAATAAATGTTTTTGCACGCTCTGCGTAATCATCAACAATATAGAATTTCATTATTAACTCTCCTGACGCCACTTAATAAATTCTGCAGGCATGGAAAAAGCCGTTATCCAATTATTACATTCAGAATCATAATCAAAGATTACTTTATCAATATCTCCGCCATAAACTTGAACTAGATAACGAATAACAGCCTCTGTGCCTCCATCATATTTTTTGCCTGGCTCAGTCGCATGATTTTTCATCAGAAATGAAATATTGCCTTTATCATAGTCAAATTTTAAGGATTTCAGATCCTCAGTTTTTTCAAGAGCATTCGAAAGACTTGCGCTGAACAACCTTGCAAATCCTATATCGGAACCTTCACTTTTGAGTGGTATCCAGTATAAACGTGAATCACATAGGATAAGAGACTGTATTTTCTTGAATAGAGCTTCACTTTGTTTCAAAAATAAATCATCAATATCTCTTTTAAAAGAAGATTCAACAACGTCAATAGAAGAAAACGTTTTCGCAACATGGCTTGAAGCAATAACCTCAGTAAGCTTGTAAAGTGCATCAATCAAAGGCATTGGTGTAGAAATTTCAACACGGTTAAACCAACCCTTTCCAGTCCAGAGAGTAAACTTATCAGCTACTGACTTATATATTTTCGGAGCCATTATTAGTTGCCAGTTTTCCGTTCTAACCATTTGGTTACGGTTTTGCTCTAATCGTCCAAATTGATCAGATCCACTTGGTATAGCTGTCGAAAATTTGACTAAAAAATCATTTGTTAGAAACGATTGTAAATTTGATAATTCATGCGTGATGTTATCAAAAATATCCCGAAAGGCTTGCGACTTTAATCTGCTTTTCTGATAATTACCGTAATATACGGTATCTGCTAAAGGTGCACTTGCAAATTGCATAAATAGCTTAATTAAGCCAATATCATCTTCGATATGCCCGCTCTCTTGTACTGTTCCTAAAAAAACAATGCCACAAGTAGATATTTTAGGTTCTGGATTTGTAATTTGTCCAGGTTTTTTTGGCATTGTATATTCGATTGGAAACTTGGGCGAATGTAATATTGGTACCACACAGTGGCCAAACTTCCGTATATCCATAATATTTAAAAATAAATAAGGTATTACAGGAAAAAGAGCGTCATCATGTAAGAGAAGTATTTCCTTAATAAGGTAATTATTCGAGTTATCTCGATAATTATTTTCAATTGGGACATTATCTTTTCTTTCTAGCGCATCAAAAACTTCTTTGACCGTTACGGAGCTACATAAAGATTGGATGTCATTCTGCGTATTATCAATAAAGAAGAAATACTCTGGTAAGCAGAAAAACTCTGAATCTTTATTTTCACCCGCCTTTTTCCAGCCCTGCTGAATAATGTCGATCAAGTTTTTATCAAGTGTTTTTTCATACGCCGATTTATTACGCCTGTCCCTAGCTCGTTCTGAAGTAGCTTTTAAGCCATTTGTTGATACTGCTGCATACCGCCAAATATCAAGCCATGCTTTTAATTTGGCAACAATGTCGGCAGAGTTAACATACGTAAATGGTTCCTCTTCAATTTTCCGATAAAACTCAGGGACTAAAACTGGAGCGGCTGCATCATTGATAACCTGCTTATCTCGTTGCATTTGAAATAAATTATGTATCCAATTGGAATATAATTTTTCTAAAGGATGCTTTTTCCCTGAGTCCCTATCATTAGTATTAAGGTATGAAACTAATTTTTCAAGTATGGACTCTTTTGGTGGACTTTTAAGTATGGAGTCGTCTAGTGGAAGATAAGGAAATAGGTTTTCGTCTTTGTCTTTGGTATCAGGATAATGCCTCCATAGCTCAAATGAGTTCGTCCCCATATTGGCTATTCCATATGCGCCTCCAAGCACATTAAAAGCACAAGCGATTTTATTAGTGGTCGCAACAAGTACCGCTTCATATTCTTCTTTTGGACATTTTCTCCAATCATTTAATGCATTTTCCAATTCTATGGCAAATTTCTCAATTTCCATTAATTATTCCGTTGGCATTAAGTTGATCTTAGCATCGTAGATTTACACTCACTTTTTAGCCCAAAGCAATCCGACTTGCCAGTATCGAAAGGGATTTCCGACTTCCGTAAAGCCAGATCTTTTAAGCACCTCCATTTGCCTAGTCATGCTATCTAGTTTATTTTCCCACCGATAATGCCAAACCCAAGCATTCTTTAATTCACGAAGTTTCATGGCTCGTTCAGAATCTATGTCATCTGCTGATTTTGCTTCCCTCTCAAAATTATCTGAAATCCAATTTGTTTCCCATTTGGCAATTGTATCAGTCAAAATCGCTGATTCTTTTTTATAGTTAAATAGATCGCCCAATATAAACACGCCACCATCTTTGAGAAGGCTATGAATTAAACCAAATACCTTTTCTTTTTCGCATTCATTTTTATCTTCGTCAGAAGAAAAATGGTGGATGGTGAAAGCCGAAATGACTAAATTAAATTTTGTGACGTTAAAGCTATCCTTTGCTTGACATTGAATTTTATTTAGTATTTCTTCTTCAAGTATGTCAGCTTCTATTAACCTATATCTATTCCTATCAATACGTAACTCATCGGCTCGTTCTTGAAATATATCAAGCATAGGTTGGCATAGATCAATTCCAATGAGTTTTAGTGTAGGTATCTTTTCTAAAAGTTTTATTGCCTCTTCTCCTGTACCTGAACCAATGTCAAGAGCAATAATATTCTGGTCGTTACTAACCAACTCATCACCGAGCGATTCTTCAACCAATTGAAACATCATTTCGTGCATTAAACAATAATGCGGAGCGACCCATTCAATGGTTTCATCATACATATTTGCTTCTTTCATTGCGTAAAAAAACTTTCTACGCTTTTCTGCATCATTCATGATACTACCCATATAGTCTAAATATTATTCTGAAGGGCTTCTAGTTCTGAGAATGCATTCATAAAACTTATTAAAGCAGGCGTTTGGGGATTATTTAAAATCTCAAAGTTGCCACTTTCACGAATACATCCATTTTCGAGAAAAATCACTTTATCTGCCATGCGACGGACAAATCCAAGATAATGCGTAATCAATAATATAGTCATCCCATCATTTTTAAGATTATTTAAGTGTTTGACGATTTCTGCTGCCTGTTCTACATCCAAAGCCGATGTTATCTCGTCAAGGAGAAGATAATCTGGCTTCAAAGCAAGAGCTCGTGCTAAAGCGACACGTTGCTTTTGTCCGCCCGATACTTCGTTTGGGTATCGGTCAATAAAGCTAGCCATATCAAATTGTTCAATAATCTCGTTAACAATATCATTTGCTGATGAGTTTTTTTTTAATTCGAGAGGTAAGAGAATATTCTTTCGAAGCGTCAAATGCGGCCATAGGAAGAGTTGCTGAAATACCGCCGTAACTTTGGGCCATGGTTGCAAGTTTCTGAACCACATATCGAGTGGATAATTCGCTTGTTTGTCTCCTATGGTTAGCGTTCCGGAATTTGGTGGTTCTAGGCAAGCGAGAATACGTAGAAGAGTCGATTTGCCGGCACCATTAGGTCCAATCAGCGCAGTAATTGTTCCATCATCTAATTCAATAGATACGTCAGAAAGCACTGAGTTATTATCATAAGATTTGTATATATTGCGGCAATTAAGCATAGCTTGATTATGTTTCAGAAATGTTTCTAGTATATTTCCATCGCAGCCATAACGCTAATCCATTTAAAGGAAGGCATATCAACAGAAAGAAAATACCTAATGCAGAATATATCTCCACTGGTTTATAAATCATCGAATTTATGCGCTGAGCAACTCGAAAAATCTCTTCAACAGAAATCAAACTAGCAAATAATGTTGATTGAAACATGACAACCTGCAAATTCAGCAATATTGGAATCAATTGCCTGAGTAGGATAGGTAGCTTGATATGAAACAAAGCTTGGCGCGAAGTTAAACCAGTAACTTTTGCTGCCAAAATATATTGTTGAGGAAAATCGATGCTTGCATCCCGTACAACTTGTGCAACCCCAAACGTGTTTACAATCGATAGCGCAAAAGCTGCAGTAATAAACGGTTCTATTACGATCTCAAGTGTGGCTTGTAAAGGGTAGTGAAGCCAAAAAAGAAGAACAAGAATTGGAAGACCCGAAAGGAAAAATGCTCCGATAGAGACAAATAAACCCACTGTTGCTGGGGCACGCGCCGCAATAACTCCTAACAAACCGCCAAGAAAAATCCCAACACTCCAGATGATAGCCGAAAGTTTGACCGTAACCCAAAGGCCTTTTAGAAAAGCTTCCTGATAGTCTATGATGATCTGAAAAATGCCCATATACTATATTAATAAGCTCTTATCCGACAAAGTTGATTACTCTGATTTAACCAGTTCAAATGGTTGTGCACGACGATAAAATGCTCCGGGGAAAGGCTCATATTTCCTCAGAACTTGATCAACAAATCCGTTGTTTACTAATTCGTCAATAACATTATCTAATGTTCGCCTTAGAATTGTATCGTCCTGACGAAGCATCATGGTATTCGCATAGAGACGAATTGGTTTACCTGGACGAGCAGGACGAATTTTCCCTGGGTTAGTTTTGATGAAATCATAAGCGACAAAAGGCTCTACAAAGGTAATATCCGCTTTTTTTTCAGCCACACTCAACAACGCTTGCGATATATCAGTAAGCTGTGGAAGTGAAAGCTTATTTGCCTTAGGGAAATCTCTCTGCGCAATTGCCTCTGTAACTTCACCATCAATTGTCGCTATGCGATATTTTGAATTGTTAAGAATTTCTAGATTCGCATCAAATCTGTCATCACCTTGCCGAACATATGCCTCAGCTCCCCCAAAGTAGATCGGTTGGGTAAAGTCCGCTACTTTTGCTCGTTGGCTGAGCGGCCAAACAGGAGAGCAAATAATGTCATATCGTTTGGTTTGAAGGCCTTCGACCATCGTTCCCCACCCAACTTCCTCCGTCCACTCCACCTTTAGACCAAGATTTTTGGCGGCTTCTTCCAATACCTCGGGGAAAACACCAGTGATTTCCCCCGTATTCGGGTCTTTAATGAGTCCAGGCGGATAAGCTACATAGCCGCACCGAATTACACCGGATTGAATGATTTTTTCATAAGCGATTTTGGAGTTGTCGCCAGACGTTTCGATTGAACCAAAACCAGCAGTGTTAGAAGTCCTGACGTCCAAGTTATTAATTGTAATAAATCCTGTAGAAATCATCCTGATGGTACTGACTACGATTATTGCGCCCATCAATACGGAAAGCAAAACTGTGAAGAGATTGGTCTGTTTCATAAAATTTCTCAATGTTGATTGCTTGTTTGATTATATGTTGATTTCTTGTGTAAAACCTCAGGCCTGATCGGATAGTTACTGGTTTTTTAGCAGGCGGTTGATTTTATCTCCTGCGCAAGTCGCATTAATTTGTTGCGCTAGACGTGCAGACAAGTCGTAAGACACTGTTCCATATGATAAAATCGTTCTATATCCAATATATTGTATCTCCCCTATGCGCGGCACCGACATCACTCAAGAAGAACTCTACAGTTATCGAACTGTGGAAAGCCGGATTCCCCAAAAGCATCCGCTTCGCAAGTTGCGTAAAGTCGTCGACCTGCTGCTCGCCACACTTCAACACAATCTACGCCCGGCGTGGCCGGGATGATCCCTCCGGTACGCTTGCTGCGCGTAGTCTATTGCAAGTGCTGTTTTCCATTCGTTCGGAACGGTAATTGGTGGAAGATATTGATTTCGACTTACTGTACTGCTGGTTCGTCGGCTTGACGATGGGCGACACCGTATGGGATCACTCTACCTTCAGCGCCAATCGCGACCGCTTGCTGAACGAATATATCAGTAGTTTGTTTTTCGAACGGATACTGGCCTTGGCCGAATGGAAAAAACTGATCTCTGACGTGCATTTTTCGGTGGACGGCATGCTGATCCAAGCCTTGGCTTCGCACAAGAGTTTCGTCAAGAAAGACGGTTCGACGCCGCCGGAACACGGCGGCCGTAATCCCATGGTCGACTTCAATATCCAAAGGGCATAAAAGGCGAAAAGTGCAGCAACTATACACACGCATCGATCACTACCCCCAAAGCCTAGTTGTACAAGAAGAGCGAGGACGACAAAACTTAGTTGGCCTTCCTTGGTGTTCGCTTAGCGCGAGTTGCTCCTAATCAATGGCAGTTTTTCAACAACCCCTCTTTCAAGATTTTGCCAAATTCATTTTTCCATATTCATTGCCCCAAAGCGGCCAGTCGCGACCGGCAGTTTTTGGCCGAGACTTGCCCCCCCCAAAGTCACAACAACACCATGCCGCAAAGATGAATACCGATTAAGGCTAAAAGCCCGCGATTTTCCAATCATTGTGTCAAAACCCACCTAGGTCGTGACACAACAATCAAATGGCTTCGTTCAATCAATTTCCACTAATTCTCACACACGGCCTTAGAACTTGATCGTCAAGCCCACGAACGCCGAACGTCCCATCCCGGCGATGTTTCTGCCCCAGGGTACGGTGACATTGGCGGCTGCGGTTGGATTCATGCCGTAGCGATCGCCCAAATAAGCACCCGCCAAAGGATGGTAGTACTGCTTGTCCAGCACGTTATCCAGACCCACGTCAAAACGCACTTTGCCCCACTCGTAGCCGGTTCTGGCATTTAACAAAATATACGCCGCTGTCTCGGTTTCGTTGCGTATGGCCTGCACATCGTCCTTGCCGTCGACGAATTGCATTTCTATTGCGCTTTGCCAACTGCTCAAACGGTGATCCAAGCTCAGCTTCATGTTGAACGGCATCATGTGATAAAGATTGCCGCCGTCCATGCGCTCGCCGCGCACGTAACTCATCGTGGTATGTGCGGCAAACTCACCGACGGTTGGGTCTTTGTAAATCCGCGTCCGGCCGGACACATCCATCCCCCACAGTCTGGCGTCGTGATTGGCATATTGCAGATAGACGAAGCTGTTGGTGGCGGTTTGCGGTGTGGCTTTGCACCCGCTCGCCGCCGCATTGGAAGCACTGACGCAGCGGTCCGCATCAATGAAGTTGTTCACGTAGGTAAAATACGGCGTGACATTCAGTTCCCACAGATTGTTTTTCGGTTCGTGGAATGCGGCGGTCAAGCTGACGGTGTGCGCGGTTTCCTCGGTCAAGTCCATATTGCCGACGTAGCCGTTGCCGTCGCCATGCCAGCCTATCATCGCCATATCCATATTGCGCGCGCCCCATACATAGCGCTCGTATAAATTAGGCGCGCGGTTTTTCCGGGCATATCCCAATTCGTATTGGCTCATGTCGTTGGGAGTAAATTGCACCAAAGCGGTCACGTCAAAGGTGTCGTTGCTGCGCTCGCGGTCGCGGGCGTTAAAGGCGTTGGCGGCGTTTAGCGCGGTAATCGCCCCGGCTCTATCCACGGTACGAGTCGGACCGGTGTTGATCAAATTTGGGTTGTAGGGTTGAACCTCACCGATATTCGTGGTGGTGTGATCGTAGCGCAGACCCAACAAGCTGCGCCATTTGGCGTCCCAATTGGCTTCCCACTCGCCAAAAAAACCCACCCGGTCGCGTTCGCCATTATTGATATTCAGATAGGCTTCCGGCGCCATCATCCAATAGGCACTGCGGGCATCGGTATTATTGGCGGCAATACTGGTATTAGTGTGGACCGCCGGCCAGTAATCGTTGATTTTGTTGCTGTGATATTCGTTGCCGATGCGGAAGGTGTCGCGTTTGTTGAACGGAATTTCTGCTTGGATTTTATACCCCAGGTTGCGGCCACGGGTTTCCATCGGCATCCGATCATTGGGCGGCGCAAAGCTGCCGCCGCTGGCCGTGCCATCCAGAAACTGGCTGTGTTTGTCTTCGCCAATATCCATGCTGTGCTGGGTGCTTTCGAAATAGAATTTGCTCTCCAGCGAACCCCAATCAAAACTGCCTTTGTGCATGATATTGCCGAAGATGCTGTCGTTATTGGTCAAATCCATCCGCTGATTCGGAAAACCCTGGAACGGTATATGCTGCTGACCGCCGCGAATCACGACTAGGTGTTTGTCGGTTTTGAAGGATAAAGCTGCCGAGTGGTTTTGGTTCTCGTAAGCGGTGGATTTGACGATCTGGCCGTTGCCGTCGTTGTAATTCATGCTCTCGGTGTGCGAGCCGGTATAGTCCAATCGCACATTTTGCGTCGCCACGCCGGCGGCAATGCTGCCGCCAAAAGCATCGCCGTTGCTGCGGTAAAACGAGGACACGCTGCCGTCCAGTAAAATATCCTTACCCGGCTCGGCAAATACCGGATCGGGCGTTTGCACAGAAATCGTGCCGCCGATACTGTCGCCACCCAAGCTCACCGGCGTTACGCCGGTCAAAATGGTGATTTTGCCGATATTGCTGCGATCGATATACGACAGCGGCGGATTCATATGATTGGCGCAAGCCGAGGTCAGCGTCATGCCGTTGATGTCGATTTTCACCCGGTCATCGTTCAGGCCGTGGATCACCGGCAAACTGGACACGCCGCCGGCACCGTATAAACTCACCCCCGGCGTATCTTCCAGCAGTTTGGCGGTATCGCTGACCGCCGCACGCTTGCTGGTGAGAATATCCGCTTCCATATCTGAAGCGTTTAAGGCCTTTACCCCGGGAAACTTGTCGGTGACGATGACTTTTTCCAGTACCACTTCATCAACCAGAGAGTTTTCGATTGTGTCATCGGCGTTAACCGCCGAGGTAAAGCCGAGAGGCAGCATGCCAGTCGCCAACAAACCCAATAAGCCGAGACCTGTTGTTACTGACGAGGGAGCATGCCGGACCGTTTGCTGATTGTCTGTGCTGATTTTTTCCATAATTCGCCTCTCAAAAGTCAAAAATAGCTTCAATTTGCTATTGGCACGAGCAACGATCATTAAGACCTTTCCGCCCTTGAAACCGTCAAAAAAGCTGGAAATCTGTAAACTGATCGAACAGTTTTAAAACCGGCAGCAGCCGGAAGCGTCAGTTTGCCAATGAGCTATACCAAATCAAAGCAAACTACATTGTAATATTAGAATTATTTAATTCAAGTTATTGAACTATGTTATTTAACAGAATAGTTGATTAATTTCAATCGCTTATATTGAAATGACGATAATTATCAAAATAGCGTCAGCAGCAATTTATCCCATATGGGAAGCCAAAGAGCCGATGTTGGCGTTAAGTTTTGCGGTAACTCGCTGCCGCCACTTACAATAATCACCATTTAGCCATTAACCTTTGAGAACACTCTATGAAATACCAACCTTGTATCGACCAATGCACATCCGAAGGCACCCACTGCGGCGGTTGCGGCAGATCGCACCAGGAAATCACCGACACCAAAAAATTGGTGACATCGGTCGTGGAGTTTATCCGAGAGCATGACTACGAAAATCCCGAAGACTTTGTGGAACGGATCAGTAAAAGCATTTTGAAAAAGCTGCAAAAAACCGCCTGACCGTTGCGAATTGATTGCGACCCACATCACTAAGAAACGGTCAGTCAAAAAAAACGCCCTTAGCGGGCGTTTTTGCTATCCAAGCCTTGCAACTGGCAATCAAGCTTTACGCTTCTTCATACCGACAACTCCCGCCAGCACCGTTCCAAACAACCAAATTGCCCCAGGAACCGGCACGGCGGCCGGGGTTACCGACACCAAGTCGTAGCTATAAGATGTCGCGTTGCTGGCTTTATCGAATACCGCGCCACCGAAGCCGCCAAAGCCCATGCCGCTGTAATAATCAAAGCCGGTGGTGCCAAAATAGTTGGTGGCTATCAGTTCCTGTTGCGCACCGTGGATCTCGTCGCCAAGGTAAGGGCTGCCGAGGTTGTAAACCATTACCGATAATTCGGCCAGATTGTGGGTGAACGCACCAACAATAGAGTTACCGGAAAACGATAAAGAAAATGCCGATATTTCGTTGAAATTCATTCCCCAAACGGCACTTCCCACATTAATCTGCCCGGAGTTATTGGCATCATTGACGGTAAAACTACCGGAAATCGTCGCCCCGTCGTCAAAACCGGTTTGCACAAAATTGTAAACCGCCGCGTTCGCGCCGGGCGCCAATAGCCAGGCAGCAACCGCCAAGACCAGCTTTAAAGATTTAGTTGTCATCATCAGACCTTATTGCGCAGGTGTGGAGGGCAGGAACGGAGAGAAACGGGTACCGGCGGAAGTGCCCAGTAAGCCGAAATTATTGGTCCACTGCCCGATAAATGATTGTTTGTCCGGGGTAAATTGCAAATCAAAGAATGATTGCACGGTGACGTTTGGCGCCGGCGAGAAGTCTAGTTGCGCCACGGCAGAGCAATCGGTGTTCATGGTGGCGGTGCCGCTGACCGGGCCGGCGAAACCCGGTGTGATCACCCCGCTTTGCGTGGTAGTGAATGCGCAAGAACCTCCAACGACGCCGTTAAGAATCGTAATCTCACAACGTCCTGTATGCAGATTAGCCAGCGCCACGCTGTTTTGATATAGCACATAGCTGCCATTCAAATTAGCGGCGCTACAACCTGGTGCGGCTTGAACTTGGCTGGTGAATGCCAGCGTAGCGGCAAGCATTAGATATTTAACGTTATTCATCGTGTCCTCTCGAAAATCTTGATAGTTATTTTGTGATTGGTGAACTACCCCCTATCCAAACTGGCAAAATCCGCGTCCGCGCCAGCTAAGGTTTACATAGGGAAGCAACCCAAAAAATATCTATCAATCCTTATGCCACCGATTTAATAAAACCTACAAAACAACAAGATACGAAAAAAAAATCAGTCCCTGCGTCCGGTCAAGCCGGCTATTTCAAACTGATTTATGCTAAAAATTAGTGTTATGTCACAAATTATTGTAAAAGTAAGTCGTATGCCTAACCCAGGTGGGCAAACTCTCCAGGCCAAGGAAACTTTAGGACATGACCGACACAAACAAGGCGGGATACAAAAGGCTGAACAGTAACGAGTTGCCTATGCTGCGTGTTCCGCAACAGCATGGCTGGCGTCAGTCCTTGCCCGCTGAGCTCGGTGAAGGTAGGTCGCTCATTGTCCAGCTCGATCCGTCCCTAAGTTACATAGAAACAACTTATCAACCGCGGCACGATCTGGCGATAGCCAGCAAAATTGATTTCGGCGAGCCGCGCTTGGTTGTGACGCTAGGGATAACCGGCCATACCCGCTTCATCGACAGCAAACGGCATGAGCTAACATTCAGCGAAGGCCGTACCACGATTACCAGTTTCGACAGCAGTAACGGCGAACGCCAATACCAAGCAAATAAACCCATAAAGCAATTGCGTTTTTCAATCGGCAAGCGTTGGATTGACCGCTATTTGGGTGAAAATGAATCGGCATTTTTCTTCCAGAAAAATGCCTTGCAACTGTTAAGCAGCCGACCCAGCCATACTCAAAGCATGATTGCTGCCCGGCAATTGCTCGGCTGCGATCTCAGCAACCCTTTGGCGCCACTGGCGTTAAACGGCCATGTTATGACGATACTGGCTAACGAACTTAGCGGACTCTGCCGACCCGAAAAATACGGCTATTCCAAATTCGATAAAGCCAGCCGACGCATGGCGGACCAGGCCCGCGAGATCCTCGAACTGCATTACCAAGATCCGCCGTCGCTGGAACAGCTGGCAAAAACCCTAGGCATCACCCCATTCAAGTTAAAAAATCTATTCCAACATTATTTTAATAACTCCCCTTATGGCGTAGTGACCGAGATCCGGATGCAGCATGCTTATCGGGCATTGGCATCAACTCGGCAACCTATCAGCTTGGTGGCAGAGATGGTGGGTTACAGGCACGCCAGTAACTTCAGCCTGGCTTTTAATAAATATTTCGGCGTGTCTCCCAAACAAATTTCCAAGAAACGCTGAAAACCCCTGCTTTTCCAATTTCCACCCGTAACGATCTAACGGATTGTTAAACGGATTTGCCAAATCCAGGCAAATTTGCGGAAATGGTGGCTTTTCCAACAAAGCTTTCATTTTTGCAAACCATGAACAACGCCGACCTGCAATCCCTCCCCCGCCACAGTGTCCCAGCCTTCCCCGGTTGGTGGGCGGCACTTGGGCCGGGCGTGGTGTGGATGGCGCTAGCGCAAGGCAGCGGCGAGCTGATCTGGTGGCCTTACATGATCGCCAAATACGGCCTGACCTTTTTATGGCTGCTGGTCCCGGCCTGTTTGCTGCAATATCCGTTAAACCTGGAAATCGGCCGATACACCATGCTGACCGGCGAAAGTATCTTCCACGGTTTTATTCGCTTGCATCGCGGCTTTGGGATTTTTTTGTGGCTGTTGATGACCGTGTCGTTCTTGTGGTTCGGTGCCTTTGCTTCGGCCGGCGGCACGGCGATGGCGGAACTGACCCACTGGCCGACCGGCTGGACCCAGCGCGGGCAAAGCCTGTTTTGGGGCTACGCCTCGATTGCGGTGTTCGTGACGGCGATTCTCGCCAGCGGCGTGGTTTACACCCTGATTGAGCGATTTATGAAACTGGTCGCGGTGGTCACCGTGGTGGGGCTGTTATCCGCATGCTTGCAAAGCGATGTGTTAAAGGCACTGCCGGAATTTAGCCTGGGCCTGCTCGGCCCGGTTGGCGAAATGCCACGCCCCTGGGACAGCGGCGATGCCAGCAAATTATTAACGGCCATCACCTTCGCCGGCCTCGGTGGCTTCTGGATTTTGTTTTATTCCTACTGGTTACGTGACAAAGGCGCCGGCATGGCTGGCCTGGTAGGCCGTATCACCGGCTTGGGCGGCGCGGAAGAAGCCGTATTGAGCGACGGTTTTCTGCCGGCTGACGAAGCGGAAAGCGCAAAAAACTGGACTACCTGGCGGCGGTTTTTAAGCGCAGACATTTTGGTAGGCATTATCGGCAATCTGCTCACCACGCTGATGACCTGTCTGCTGGCTTATGCGCTGTTGTTCCCAAAAGGTTTGCTGCCGCAAGAATACGAACTGGCGGTGGTGCAAAGTCAGTTTTTTG
Organism: Methylomonas fluvii; assembly: GCF_014850975.1. Taxonomy (GTDB): domain Bacteria; phylum Pseudomonadota; class Gammaproteobacteria; order Methylococcales; family Methylomonadaceae; genus Methylomonas; species Methylomonas fluvii. Next base: position 1,247,105 of record NZ_JACXST010000003.1, read on the forward strand.
CAGTAAGTTGGGGCGAGATCGGCCGCTTACTGTTTTTGGTGGTGGCGGCGGCGTTTTTAACCGACACCTGGCTGGCCACCGCCGACGCCGTCAGCCGTATCCAGACCGACATTATTTTGACCTTGTTTCCGAAAAGCCGCCGTCTGCCGGCCCGGCGCTGGTATTACATCTTTCTGGGTTTGCTGACGGTCATCACCTCCCTGACCATGCAACTCGACGCCCCCGGCCCGCTAATATTGACCAGCGCGATCATCGGCTTCGGCGGTACCATCATGTTTCCGGTGGCGCTGTATCTGCTCAACCACAAAATGCTGCCGCCGCATTTGCCGGCATGGGCCAAGCCTAAAGGTAAGCCTTGGCTGTTGGGTTTGAGCTTTGTGGTGTATTTGCTGTTGGCAGTGCTGTATTTAAAGGCCACGCTTAAACTTTGAGCCGAAGGTGATGAGAACCAAACGAACTTTCGGTCACAGCCGGAACCTGAATAGCTGCATCCGGGGAGTCGCTATTTTTGCCGAAAGATTTTTTCGAGCTTCCCAGCAGGAAAAAATCGGCAAAAATCACGCGACCGCTTATGCCTGCGGCGCCCCGATTCGTCCGCGTCACCTCGTTCCGACCCAACATGGGGTCGAAACTTAGGCTCTCGCATGACTTGACGCCGTGTCGCGATGCCTTGCAGGTTTTCTCCGCTTCGCTGCGAAAACCCGCCCGGCGCTACGGCTATCGGGGACTAAAAATCTTCACTTCGCTGGCGCTCCGTTTCCAAGATTTTCAGCGAACGAGACCATCTGAACAGAGCGTAGTTTGGACTTGCGCCTCACCCCAACTTACGCAGTTACAACCGAATCCGACAAGATCGGGTTAAACCGGAAATCCCATCAGCAAATCCATTAGGAATAACACCGCAAACACTAGCCAGGGTAACCAGGTTTCACTGACTAGGTGCGTTATTAGCGGAAAGTTAGCAGGGAGCCTGTTCATTAGTACCTCCATAGATCCAATAAAATCACACCGATAAGTTTCACCATTTAACCACCGAAATGTGCATACCCACAAAGGAAAATTAGAGCATCATGATCGACATACGGCGGAACGCCTACCGGCTTCCGCCTTACGCGGGTTAAAGCTTACGAACGGGCCACCATAGCCTTGCGAATCAAGCTAAAAGCCTTGCGCTCAAGGCAACTAAGCTTGCGCACGCAGTCATTTGCTAACCTTGCCAGGCATTTAAGCTTGGGAACGAGCCACCATAGCCTCGCGAACCAAGCTAAAAGCCTTGCGGGCAAGGCATTTTGGTTTGCGCCCAAGCCGGCGAAGCGTTTGCGAATAGCAAAACTCCATTCACGCCAGGCTACAAGGCTTGAGGTCCATGTCTCCCGGCAAAAATCAGGCCCTACACTGCCTAACCGTCCCGAAATTGAACTCAATTGATTTGCTATAAATAGAGCTGGGGCTGGGCGAATAAACCGACCTTTGCCCCAGCAATGTCTGCATTCCTCACATCCGTGTGAGTCATGATCGGCATACGGCGGAACGCCTACTGGCTTCCGCCTTACGCGGCTTGCGCGCATAAACTTTCGGTCCCTCCAAAGCCGCTTGGGGATATAAAAATCTGGCTCGCAGCCCTGGCCCGCCAAGAGCTTCACCATACTAAAACTCCACTCTCACCGAACCTAAGAAGCTGCGTGGCGCACCAGGCATGACCCCATTGGACGAGTTGTTGGCAGCGCTATCCCAATACATTTTGTCCAGAAGATTATTGACATTCAGTTGCGTCGTAAGCTTGGTAGGACCGACTTTCCAACTATAAGCGGCCATCAGATTGACCAACGCATAGCCGGGCAGTTGAAAGCTATTGGCATTATCGCCTTCCCGCTGATCCCGCAAGGACATCCCGCCGCCGACTTTCAGACCGCGTAAATCGCCGCTTTGAACTTCGTAGGTATTCCACAAACTGGCGCTGTTGCGCGGCACATTCCACAGACGATGACCTTGATTACCGTTGGTGATTTCATCGCCGATCAACGCCGTGTCCTTGGTAATTTGCGAATCGATATATGCGTAGCTGCCGATGACGTTCCAGCCGGGCAATACCTCGCCGGATACATCGAATTCGATGCCTCGATTGCGGACTTCGCCTACGGCCTTGTTAAACCCCAACAGCGCCAATATTGGATTGGGATCGGGCGTGGCGATATTTTGTTTAGTGATGTCGAACCACGCCAGCGTCGCTGTCAGACGGCTATCGAACAATTCGGTCTTGATGCCAGCCTCCCATTGTTGCGCGGAAGTGGGCGGCAACGGCGAGTTGTTCGTCGTCAGGCCATTGGTTATACCGAAATTTTCAACATAATTTCCGTACAAACTGACTTCCGGTATCGGTTGCCACAATAGGCCAAAACGTGGTTTAACCGCCTCTTCCACCTGCACGGTATTGGCATAGGGTAAGTACGACGGCGTGCCAAAATTTAATCCGATCTGATTCCAATCATTTTTCCTGACGGTGTCGTATCTAAATCCCGCCAATAGATGTACATGCTGAGGCAGTTCGATTTGATCCTGGGTATAAAATCCGCCCCATTCCTCGACGAAACCGGCCGAACCCCAAACATTCGGCCTGTTGTACAAACCGGCATCCACTCCGCTATGTACCGGGTTGTAAGCATTGAGAGGAAGAGTGTCGCTGGAATTAAAACCGAAATACTCGGTATCGTCCTGCACGCGCTGATAGTCACCGCCTACCAATACCGTATGATGCAAGCCCCAGGTATCGAATTTGCCAGTCAGATCCAAAGTCGAATAGTAACTTTCCTGTGTCCGACGGGCCTCGTAGGTTTGTTGCCCCGTCAGACAGGTCACCGTATCGCAAGCGATTGGTCCGGCAAATTTTACCTGCGGCGGGTTATCGGCACGCGGCAATAAAAATGCATCGAAACGATGATGAATACTCCAATTGTCGTTAAAAGCATGCGTCAAGTCGTAACCCGTGGCGATGGTTTCGGATTCCGTGCCGGGGCCGGGTTCCGCCAGATTTCGCTCGCGAGGCAGATTGATGGGACGGTTGCTGCCGGGCATGACAAACAAGCCGTTGTCGAAAGGATCGTTGCTATGCTGATATTCCAAATGAAAATTTAACTTCGTGCGGTCGCTGATGTCCCATTGAAAATTCGGCGCGAAGAACACCCGCTCGTTATTCAAAAACTCCCGCCACGAACCGCCGTTCTCATAGGCCAGATTAACCCGATACAACAAGTCGCTATCCTTATTGACCGGACCTGTGGCATCTACCGTGGTACGGTAGAAATCGAACGAACCGAATTGCTGTTGCAGCGAATAGTGAGGCGTTGCCAACGGCTTTTTTGTCACTATATTGACCATGCCGCCCGGTTCCATCCGTCCATACAGTATGGATGCCGGGCCTTTAAGAACTTCGACGCGCTCGACGTTAGCTGTTTCGCGCGGTCCATTTACCAAAAAGCCGTTATTGATCCGCTCGCCGTCGCGGTAATATTCGTAAGTTTGAAAACCGCGGATGAATATCGAACTTTGGCCGCCGCCGATACCGGCCGCGCTTTGACTAGTCAACACGCCGCTGATGTTTTCCAACGCTTTATCCAGCCGCACCGCTTGTTGATCCTTCATAATTTGTTTGGTGATGACCTTGGCCGAAAACGGTGATTCCATGATCGGCGTGTCGGTCTTGGTAGTCGATGCCGTTGACTGGCTATAGCTGGGATTAGTGGGATCGGTAATATCGTAAACGGCTTTGCCGGTCACCATCACTGGTGCCATCGTATCCGGACTGAGTTTGTTGTGCATGTCCCCCGGCCGAGGCTGCAAGGTGATAGCCCCTTCGCCGGTCGTCACGGCCTGTAACGGCGCATCGCCTAATAGAATCCTGATTGCTTCGTCGGCGGTGTAGTCGCCTTGTAGCGCGCGGCTGAGCAAGTTGTCGGCAATGTCGGTGCCGTACATCAGTTGCTGCTGGCTTTGCCTGCCGAACATCAGCAAGGCCTGATTCAGCGACTGGGCGGGAATGTCGAAATGGTGTTTGCCGGCGGCATCGCCGAGAGCGGTTTGCGAGATCAGCGCCGCGAGCAACGCGGCTTTGGCGGCATGGCGCCGGCCCTTGCCGGCTGCGGGATTGCAATGCTTTGCGTTGAACATGGATACTCCTAGTTTCGGTCGGGTTACACGGCAGCATTTCGGCTGGTGTTAGTTAAGACGGAAACTTTTTGAAAACCCACATCGGGCGATCATGGATTTTTTCATTGAAAAAAACCGGCGAGGACAAATTGAAGGGGTTTCGTTAATGCGGTGCTGTGTTTGCCTCGGTTTCGTAGGATGGGTAGAGCGTAGCGAAACCCATCGCTAACCAAGCCCGTTCCCAAACGCCGTATCGAAACCAGAAAAATACGGCTTGTTCTCTGTAATAAGGCGTGTCGTGGTGGAATTGGAAAATGATTTGAGGCGGGAATAAACTCTCGATGATGGGTTTCACTGCGCTCTACCCGTCCTACCGTCGGAATTGCTGTTGGCTTTAGCCTTTCCTGTTAACGCAACACCACCAGATACGGCGTGATGCTGACAATTTGCAGCGCTGGGATGGCGGCTTTTAAACTGGCAATGGCTTGATCCAGCGCGTCCAAGCGAAACAGGCCGCTGACGCGTTTGTCGGCCAAAGCCGTATTCAGCAACACGACGCGGCCTGGGCGGTACTGGTTGATTTGGGCAATGGCGTCGCTTAGCGGCAAGCCGTCGAATTGCAGATAGCCATCGCGCCACAGCGCCATGCTGTCCGGATGGCCGGCGTTTTTTAGGGCAATGCTGTCGGTGCCTATCGACGCTGACTGTCCGGCGATCAAGCGTTCTTGGTGTTGCTGCCCCGCGTCTTGTATTTCAACAATCCCTTCGACCAGTTCGACCTGGGTTTGCTTGGACTGTAGTTTTACAGCGAAGGCGGTGCCCACGGCCCGCACTTCGCTGCCGGCAGCAGCGACCACGAACGGCCGTTGCGGATTTTTAGCCACTTCGAAAAAGGCTTCGCCAGTCAATAACTCCACCCGGCGCGTGCCAGCGTCGAAATGAATGGCGACGACCGTGGCGGTGTTAAGCATCACCCGCGAACCGTCGGCCAAAGTCACACTGCGCTGCTCACCTTTACCGGTCGAATAGTCCGCGCGCCAGAATGCCGGTGGATAGACCACGGTAAGCGTGGTAGCCAGCAATGCGCAGCAGGCTACCGCCAAACCTAACGAAGGGCCACGGGGTCGGCTGCGCGTTCTGTTATCAACGCTATCTTTAAAATCCCTGAGGCGGTTACTCGCGCGCGGGCGGGAATTCAGTGCAGCGAGCGCTGCGTCCGCTGCCTCCGGAGGGTGCGGTAAATATCCCCTCTCCTCGCGGGACGCCGGCATGGATGCAGGAGTTTGGGTGAGGCGAACAAAATCAGGTAAAGCATTATTTTGCCGACCCTCGGCCCGCCCTCTCTCCTGAGCAGCCTGATCTATTTTGGCTTTTAAGCCCCTCTCATCCGGCAACGGTTGCGCACCGGGAATAATGCGGCGGCCACGCAGTTGTCCCAACCCGGCCCACAGCGCTTCGGCACGTTGCCACGCTTGTTCGTGAGCGCTGTCGGCGGCGCGCCAAGTATCCAGCTCTTGCCGCGCGATCTCGGAAAAATCACCGGAATGCAACTGGCTTAACCAAGCGCAAGCCTGTTCCAGCAAACGCTCGGCATCATCCGGCATCGGTTCGGTGGACATGGTCAATTCCTGGTTGAACGGTGGGGGAGATATATCATAGACGAGGCCGGCGGCCTAAACCACAGCCGCTATTCAAATCCATCCAGGGTTTTAGCACACTGCAGCAATGCCCTTTTGATGTTTTCTTCGACGGTGCGAACCGAGATATTCAAGGTTTCGGCGATTTCGCGCTGCTTCAAGCCTTCGAAGCGGTTCAGGTAAAAAATCCGCTGGCATAACGGGGAAAGGCTGCTCATGCCCTCGATCAGGCGGTCCAAGTCCTCCTCACCCAGCGCCACAGTTTCCGCGCAGCGCAGGTCTTCTATCTCAGGCGGCATATCGTCCGGCCACGCCACCATAGCGGCATTGCGCACGGTTTGACTGCGATAGTAATCAATCACCAGATTTTGCGCGGTACGGAACAGATAGGCTTTTAGATTGCCGACGCTAGCTAAGTCCTCTCTGCGGCATAAGCGCACGAACGCTTCCTGGCAAATGTCGGCGGCGGTTTCCCGGCAGCGTACACGCGAATACAGCACAGTCTCCAACTCGCCGTGGCAACTGACGTATAGCTCTTGGAGAGATTGATGGGCTGGAAAAGACATTTGCCGGCTTAATGATTTCGGTATCAGGGCTAAAACCGAAAGTTGCCAGCAAATTTAAAGCCGGACCAGGAATATTTTGCTTAATCAAACAGCTAGAAAATTAGCAAGACGCCAAATCCGATAGCCATTTATTAATCTATGTTAAATAAAGCTAATCAAGTAGAGGATTTCACACATATCTGCTACACCCCACCGACAGAGACGGGCCACCCGAAGCCATTGTCATACAGCTTAACAATCGTCAAATCCCTCCCCTCTTTCCTGGCTCTTCCGCGCGGCTTCTGCCAGCAATTCATCGATAAAATATCGACAGTAATTGGGTACGTACAGTTGTTTCAGGTAAGCAATCTTAGTCGTAGAACTGGGTATCAAGCCCGACAGGTCTAGGGCAACCAAATCGGCATCTTTGCTGGCTTCGTAAGCGGTACCGGCGATAATTCCCACGCCCATGCCCAAACGCACATAGGTTTTAATCACGTCGGAATCGGCCGCCGCCAAGGTAATATCCAGTGGTAAATGGGCGTTATGAAAAGCTTTTTCTATCGTCGAGCGACCGGTAAAACCAGGTGTGTAGGTCAAAATCGGCTCAGCTGATAGCCGTTGCAGGCTTATTTCGCCTTCCGCCAGCGGATGACCGATTGGCACCACAGCGACGTGATGCCATTGATAACAGGGCTTAACCACTAATTTGTCGTCTTCGTCCAGTTTTTCGGTGCAGATGGCGATGTCGGCTTGGTGCCGATGTAACAAATTAATCAGATTATCCGGCGACGATTGCACCATATAGATTTTAATGCCCGGATATTTGCGCCTAAACCGGCCTATCGGTTCCGGCAGTAAATATTTGGCCTGCGTATGAGTAGTCGCTATCCGTAACGTGCCGTTACTGTTCTCCAGAAAATCGTCGGCAATCAGTTGGATATTTTTTTTTGCCTGATTGATTAAATCAACTTCTTCCATGATCTTTTCGCCCAAGGGCGTCAGACCCGTCAGCTTTTTTCCCTGTCTGACGAACAGCGGCGAGCCCACTTCTATTTCAAACAACTGGAGTTGCCGACTGACCGCCGACTGCACCACGTGCATTTTTTCCGCGGCTTTGCTCAAGTTGCAATCGGTTTCCTGCAAAACTCGCAGCAATTCCAATTGATTAAGATTCATAGGCGTGCTCCTAAAAAAATTCCGGGATTCAAAGCAAAATTTTATTACTAACCTATACTGTAATTCGACCTTGCAATGAGAATCTATTCTTTCGATATAAAAATCACATTATATCGTTTTAATTTAGAGGTTCCGTTCATTAACATGACAAATCAACCAGGTGATTTCGTCGGCTTTTGTTAGTGAGAGGCAGACCTCCTCCTAGCGACAGGGATGTTTTGATGGCGGGTTGCATAAACCCGCCATTTTTTTCGCCACCCACCCCGAGCACTCGCAGTCACTTTAGCGCTGATTGAGTCCTCTAGGCTGCGAACGAATTAGCTAATGGCAAAAATAGTTTCGGAGTTGCCCTAACCTGCGACAGTCCGTTTACTATGCAACTCCGCCAGAATTGTTTCCAGCGCATTCGCCAAACTCTCCGCCAATACAATCGCCTCGTCGGCTTGATCCTTGGCGGCCAACTCGGCCTGCTGCGCCAAACGCTGCATTTTCTCAATCTCGAAAATGCCAGCAAAACCTTTCAAGTTATGCGCGACAAATTTAATTGCGACATAGTCGCGCTGCTGGGCGGCCAGTTTTAGTTTATCGACATTCGCCTGCTGCGCGCCATCCAACGCGTTGTCGATCAACTTGTCTATAAATGCCTGACGACCGTCAAAACGCTGTTGCAAGGCCTCCCAATCGATCAAGCCTTCGGTCGCTACTGCCGCTACAGCCTCATTTGCCGTTTCCGGAATTTCAATTACCGCGGCGGCACCAGCTTTTCCGCTGGCGTCGTCAGACACTTTGCTGATAGACACGTGCTGCCGCAACGCACCGACCAGGGCGTTGGCATCGATGGGTTTGGTAACGCGATCGCGCATGCCCGTTTCCAAGCAACGCTGCCGTTCTTCCGGCATGGCGTGAGCAGTCAAACCGATGATAGGTAAATCCGGCGCGATTTCCAGAATACGCCGCGCCGCCTGATAGCCATCCATCACCGGCATCTGAATATCCATCAACACCGCGTCGAAACCGGCATAGCCAACTTCCTCCAAACGATCCAGCGCCTGTTGACCGTTTTCCGCAAAAGTCACATGCGCGCCTTCGTGGCTCAGCAAATCCTCGAGCACCAAGCGATTTAAAGCGACGTCTTCCGCAGCCAATATTTTAAAGCCGCGCAAGCGTCCGCCTTTGTCTTGGTGGTAATCCGCAGAATGCTCGACACCGGCGTCCGTCGCCGGCAGCGGCACACTCAGAGTGAATTTGCTACCTGCCCCCAAGGTACTTTTCACGACAATATCGCCACCCATCAAGTTGGCAAGATCCCGGCTAATCGCCAACCCTAAACCGCTGCCGCCGAATTTACGGGTGGTAGAGTTATCCGCTTGCTGGAAAGCGGTAAATAGGCGGCCAATCTGCTCGGCGGTCATACCAATACCGCTGTCCGTCACGCTGATGTCCGTCATATCTTTCTGCCGATAAATTTCCAGGCTGACATAGCCATGATTAGTAAATTTCACGGCATTTGACAATAAATTGACCAAAATCTGCCTTAAGCGCAACGGGTCGCCAGTCACCCATTCCGGCAAATCTTGGGGACGATGCACTATTAAATCGAGTTGCTTTTCCTTGGCACGCATATCCACCAGACTGATGGCATCTTCTATCAGAGCATCCAGACGAAACGGATGCTCGTCTAAGGTCATCTTGCCGGCCTCAATTTTGGAGAAATCCAAGATGTCGTTGACCACACTAAGTAAGTGCATGCCGGCATCGTAAATACGGGCGCTGTTTTCCTGTATATTCCGCCCGGCATTATCGCGCAGGTTCATTTTGGCCAAACCAATAATGGCATTTAATGGTGTACGAATTTCATGACTCATATTGGCAAGAAACTCGCTTTTCATGTGCACCAAATGCTCCGCCTCCAAACGCGCGGCTTCGTGCGCCTGCTCTACCGCCTTACGATGACTAATATCGCGCATGACACCAATGTAAGTGCTCCCAAAATCGTCCATCAATTCGTTGACGCTCAACTCAATCGGCACCAGCAGCCCATCCTTACGCTTGCCCTCCACTTCGATTCGCCGGCCGATAACCACTCGCTCCTTGGTATTGTCCAGATGCCGGCTCAAATAACCGTCATGCTCGGAATGGTAAGGCTCCGGCATCAACATCTTCACATTCTGCCCCAACAACTCGTCTTCTTCATAGCCGAACAAATCGCTGATGGCATCGTTAACCAACAGCATGGTGCCTTTGTTATCAATCAACACAACCGCATCAGACATGGTCCGTAGTACCGCTCTGGTCCTGGCTTCGCTGGTCATCAGTGCCGCTTTGGCACGTTTTTTTTCGCTGATGTCGCGCACCGTGGCCTGCAGCACAATTTCGTTGTCGATCTCCACCCGGCTGAGTTGCACTTCGGCGTAAAAAGTTTCGCCGGTTAAGCGTTTGTGCAGCCATTCGAAGGTCACCGAGCCACCGGCGATGGCCTGCCCGAGCTTTTCATTGGCCAGCTCGGCGGATGATAGGCCGTTTGGTTGAAATTCCGGCGACAATGAAGCCGGGGTTTGCGCTAAAAACTCTTGTTCGTCCCGGCAGGCGAACAGGCTGATTGCAGCGGTGTTGGCCGAGATAAATCCGCGCTTGGCACTAAGAGTCATCAGCGCATCCCGCGACGATTCGAACAGCGCCCTATGGCGCTGTTCGCTGGCTTGCAAAGTCTGTATCGCCAGTTTTTGCGCGGAAATATCTCTGATAAAGGCGCTGAACTCCACAGCATTTGCCAATTTGTTAGGGGTGATGGCCAATTCAATCGGAAATTCATGCCCGTCACGGTGCAGCGCCACCACTTCAATTCGCTGGTTCAAGAGCGTTCCGCGCCCGGCATCCAAATAGCGCCGTATACCCTGCTGATGGGCTTGCCGGTAGCGCTCCGGAATGATCACATCATGCAACAAGCGGCCCAAGACTTCGGTGGCCGGCCAACCGAATATCTGTTCGGCCTGGCGATTCCAGCCATTGATAAAACCATCGGCGTCCATCTGCACCAAAGCATCCAAAGCAGTATCGACAATACTGCGGATGCGGATCTCGTCCTCGCGCCTCGCGGTTAATAGTGCAGCAAAGCCATCGGCCATTTCGTTAAAACTCTCCGCAACCCGCCCGATTTCATCACGCATGGTTAACGGCATTCTTTGCTGAAAATCGCCGCCGGCAAACGCGTTTGCGGCTTTCGCCAGCCTCTCCACGTATTGGCTCACCGCAAGATGGGCGCCAATCGCAAAATAAATGATCAGCATAAATATAAAGCCGGGGATGCCGATACTCAGCGCTAGCGTCGTTTTCGCCACGCCAATTCTGGCCTCGATCAGTTGTTCGGCTGCCGGTATAAAGCTGTCGTAAATTTCCGCATATGCTGTATCCACCGCTAAGGTAACGGTCGAATGAAAGTATTCCGGATTGATGGAGAATTTTTCCTCAACAATATCGGCAATGACATGCTGAGTAATCAGACTGGCTGCGTTGACAATATTTTCCCTGGTGGTGGCGAGTATCGGGTGCAGTTCCGGTTTATAGCGCTTAAAGTCATGGGTCGTTTCTTCAATGACCCTGATGCCGGATTCGATTCTGTCCTTAATCAGATAAATTTCGATTTTTTCCTGAGCGCTAATCTGCTTTTTGGTCAGTATCCCAATGCCATAAGCACGCAATTGCGCAACGCCCTCCAGGGCCTTTGGCATTTGCTCGGTTACCAGCATGATCAGATGATAGGAATCCAGATTGGAGTCGGTGAACAACAAGGATTCCTCGCCAATCAGTTCCTCTAAATCCAATAACTTCTCTACCAAACGGCTGTGTAAATGGTAGCTTTCTTGAATGCTCTGATTGGCGGCGTTTTGCCGGAGTTGCTCCCAATCGTTTTTTATATCCGCGTATGCAGCAGCGGTCAACGAATCCGCCGCAAGCGTTTGCTCCAAAGCCGATAAGGCCGCACCGACTTTGGCTTCCGATACGTCAATTTTATCGCGTAAACTCTCTATGCCGCCGAGCACCGCCACGGTGACGCCCCGATGCTGCTGCACAGATTGCATGGTCTGCGTAATATGCTTGATTTGTAACAGTCCTTGCAGCTCGCGCTCTGAGTCCAGTATTACCCGATTCAGACTTTGATACAGACTGTAAAACACCACGACTACCGCTAGCAGCGACAGAAAACCTATCACCACAAACTTTTTGCTGAAACTCAATCGATTCATTAGCGCCACGGCGGGCGAAAACAAAGCTTGCATAGGCAATCCTCGGTGCGAATATTAGATCGGTAGCGATTCAGGCAGGTCCTTAGCGACTATGCTGGGCCGATAACAGCAAGGCTTTTTGTTTTTCGACAATTTGGTTCAGCCGCAAGGCCAGCTTGTTATCGTTTTCAAACAAGTTGTCCATTTGCGAAGTGAGTTCGTCCACGTAACCGTGCAGCAAAAACTCCTGGCTATCGGTCAACCCCAAATGAATAAAAGCGCTTTCCATGTTCATTTTGTGCTGTTCGGCCAAATTCACCATCTGCGAGTGATTGCTTTGTTGATTGGTCTCGATCTCGATCAATAGATCGGTCAATTCTTTCACGCCTTCCAAGCGGGCATTCGCTTCCTGTAGACGTTGTTGTTCGCTGATCATGGCTTCGATACGGGCACCGGCACCTTCAGCAAGTATCGCCAAGTGATCGCGCAATCGTCCAATCCCATCCGGATCGTCGGTATCCAGGCCGGTCACCAATAGCGTCACATGCGGAAAATTAAACACCAAGCGATCACCGGCCTGATAAATCCGGCCCAGCTTAGCCACGTAAGTCAGGATGGATGCTTCGAGCGGCGTACAGATTGTTTCCGGACTAAAGTCATATTCGTTCACGGTATCAGTCAATTTCACCAAACCGTTTAGACCGTATTGCTGCAAGGTCTCGATTAACAAACTACCTAATTCCTGATACGTCACGCATTGAAACGATGTGCGTAAAAACTGCAATACCGTGCCGGTTTCGCCCAAACTGGACATCGCGGTAAATGCGGTTTTTTGTGCGTAAGACAATTGCGATTGCAGTTGCCGTTTTTGCTGCTCGGCTTCGATAGCCAAATCGACCTTGCGCAGAAGCACGTCTTTTTTGGCGTTTTTCGGAATAAAATCGTTACCGCCGGCATCAAACGCAGTCAGCAAAATCTCCAGATCGTCGTGCGCGGACACGAACATGACCTGCACATCGTCATTGCCGTCGGCGCGAATCTGCCGACATACCTCGATACCGCTGAGGCCCGGCATTTCAATATCCAACAAAATCAGATTGGGGGCCAAATCCATGGCGGCCAAACATTCCTCGCCATTGGTAAACTCGTGGAGTTGATAGCCATGCCCCTGCAATTGGTCGGTTATGACCAAACGCAACAGAGCATCGTCATCCACTACAAAAATACAGAATGGTTTTTCGGGCATGATATTTCCTGGGTTGCTGGATTTGCGGATGCGGCGATAGAGTGTGCCAAGTAAGCATAGCGGTCGGGACCAAAATTGCCCGACCGCTTACTTAAATCATCTTAACAGCCGCGGAGAACATTCATGGCGGCAGCGGGGCAGAACTGTGACGGCAGCATCGGTTGTGACAATAAGCTTGTGATAAGGAGCCACAAATACCTAATCACCAACCAGGCATTGGCGTAGCCAAACTCGAATCAGGCGTCGCGCGCATTGGCAATAGCCAACGCCGCCCAATCGAAGGCCGGGCCTATATCCCATTTATCGTTGCGAAAATTCACATGACTGGCGATGCCGGAATAGCTCTGGAAAAAATCCAGATCGCGCTCAAATTGCTTGGCTTTGGGGGCCAAGGTTTTCGGTATGGAAAATCGCTCACATAAATCGTTCAGTAATAAGCGAATCGCCTGCACCTCCTGTGCAGGAAAAGTAGCAAAATACTGCTCGCCCCGATAGCTGGTTTGCCTATATTTGTCGGTTTGGATTTTGTCACAGTATTGTGTACCGAATAACTGGGTTTGGCCCCGACGCGGCGGCCACCAATTCAAGACTTCCGGATTATCCTGCGCTGGTCGCAATGGCCCGACATTGGCAATTTCTATCGCTATTGAGCGTTGATCCAGCCGTCCGTTAAACCCCTTCACCCCCAGATGATAAGCCCATTGCGTCGGGTCAAACACTTCATAGACCGTGCCGTCGGCATCCACCAAATAGGCTGCCGCGACATGCTGCGTATCGCCGATCCAGGTATCGAAGGCGGACTTGGCCGACGAACCCGCAGTGAAATGCAAAACAATCAGATCTTTCTTTGGCCGCTCGGGAAAAAACTGCCCAGCCGGCAAGCGGAATCGGGAGCGGTTGATATTCAAACTTGCGACCGTAACGGCAGGTTGATCACGGAGCGGCATCGTATCGGTACTCGCCTCGCCGTCGTTCGGCGTTAGCAATACCTGCGGATTCGGCCGATCTGTGGCCCCCGCCCAGAAAAAACAATTGTCCTTATCCTGATACCAATAGCCGTTGCCGGACACCACATCACCTGCCGTAAAGCTGAGGATCTCGACTTTACTGCCGGCATCCAAGACGCGCACTACCGGTGCGCCGACAGACGCGCGACTGCGGAGATTTACTTTACTCAGCAAACCGATTTGCTTGCCGGCCACTAAAGTGGCTGCCGGATCTGGCACCGCTGTTGCAATCAGCTTGGCAATATCGATACCGGCAACGGGACAGTTTACCGAGGCGCGAATCGCGCTATGCGACAACACATGATCCCCATCGACGGTGATATGCCAGCGGTCGGCAATCTCACGGAGCAATTTCGAGCATGCCGCCCATTGCGCCGCTGTAGGCGAACCGAGCACAGATTCTTCCAGGGCAATACCAATCGAGAAAAAATTGGGATTGGCGTTGGGCCGCTGCTTGATAAATTCGGCGGCCGGATTGACCACCAAGCCGGCGTGAAAGGCGGTGTCCGCCTCCTGAACATACTGATGAATCTCGCCATTGTTGCCGATGGCGTAATGCACAGACTGCAACGTGCCCGGTTTGTTGTAGCAGATAGCAGCATTCTCCAGACTGCTATCAATCGTATGCAAAACTATGATCTCCGGCTTGAAGCCTGCCGGGCGGCCGATCCGAAAATTACCCGGCGCGCAGCCTATCCATTGCTTGTCCATACGGCCTCCTCAGCCCTGCGCCTTCATATCGCCACGTTCGCCCTGTAACGGATTAGGCGTTGGCGAAGTGTCGGAGGTTTGCGGATCACTGCCCGAGGCCTGCGTGGTTTGGCGAATAGCTTTCTGCTCATCATCCTTGCGGGCAAGGCCGGAGCGCAATTGCACCAGCTTACTCAGGGCGTTATACCAAAACGGCCCGCCCAGACTGAGTAGAAAAATCGACAGGATCAAACCGGGAATACTCACCAGTTTCCAATGCTTGCACCAACTTTCCCGATCAACAGGCAAACTGATCAAACCCTGTTCCGCTAGAAAATTCAGATAATACTTTTGCTTTGCCAGATCGATGCGTTCTTTGACTGTAACAGTTTCGTCTGCCGAGGTTTCGGCATCCTGCTCTCCGCTAACTTTTGCATCGTCTGATTGAATCGCATCCTTTATTTGCGGATCTTCCGTTAGTTTGGGCGCCAATTCCACGAAGGCCGCGCGCATTTGCTCGTCCATGGACAAGCGGTTGATCAAATTCACCGTGTCCAACTGCAACGCAATCGCTACCAGGGCGGCGCTGATCACGCTGACTACGCGGGTAGTGGCGGTAAATCTGACAGTGACACGGTCAAGCAAATGGTCGAAATTCAAACAAATTTTCGCCAGAAAATCGCTGGATGCTTCTTGTAACAAGGCATTTGCCTCGCGCACGTCGTGCGCCAGTTCCGGGTTGGATTTTTCAAATTCCAGCGCCAGCATCCGCGCGTTTTTTAAGGTAGCGGCCGGATCTTCGATACCACTGTCGTGCAATACGGATTTCAACTTGTCCAGCAGATCGATTTGTCCGGCGACGATTTTCTCCAACTGCTGAAATTGTTGTTTTTTGGTTTCGGCCTTTTCTTTTTTGATCTTGGCAAGCAAAGCTTCAATACCCAGGCGCTTAAAAAACAAGGGATATGCCAGTAGTTTGGTTTCCAGGGCTTCCGTGGCTTGGCCGACATTGATGGTTTTATTGGCTAGCCTGGCTTTGATCTGTTCGAAGTCGGTTTTGATCGATACATCGTAGCCAGCCGCCAAATCCAACAAAATCTTGATAAATTCTTCGCGATGGATCACTTCACCAAACTGAAAAAACTGCAGCCATACCGGTAATCGACAGCGACAGCGGCCGCCGATAGTCCGTTGCGTCAGGATTAAGGCGGAGATGGCCTCGGCCTCTGTTCGGGAAAATCGGGCATCCAGCAATTCCAGCAAGTCGGCTAGGCCGGTGCGCAGATTGCGGCCGCGGCTGGCCAGTAAATTCAAAATGCCCTGACTGATTAAGGTCACCGCCATGCTGACGATCAACATCACCACCGATAAACCCAGTAACACGTCCAGTGACTTCAACATCATTTTTCTCCTTTGGAAGGCCGTTGCGGCCGAATGAATCTAACATTCCCGCAAAGGCGGCGTCCAGGAATTTGGCTTTAACGATTCCCTCCGCAGCACAAACTCAAATGCCAGTCTCCGCAGCCAAGCGCTCCATCAGATAACACAAACAATCCTGGCGGATGACCCGTTCGTCCAGGGTTAACATGGACGGCATCGTCGGCCGGGTGATTTGCACTTGGCCATCCATAACAGTCAGAAATTGCTCGGTAACCGGCTTACCGTGGTTGTCTTTGGCAATCAAAGGCATCCGTGGACAGTCGGTTGTGCCCAACACGGTACCGGCCGGAATCTCCGTGAAATTCAGACTTTCCAGTTCCGGATCAAGACGTAGATCGGCAGTAGCGTCGCTAAAGCTATAACTGACCTCGTCGGCGACGGTAACTTGCGCGACGGTGTGATAAATATCCACATCCTGCTTCGCAATCGGCTGCGCCGGAAATTCGTGTAAATGCAGACAACTGTCCAAAAACTGAAAGGCGTGTTCGGTGCCGTGCGGCTGGCCGGGCCGGCCGCATTCCAAAGTCACCGCCGGGCAAAACTCCGCAAACGCGCTGGACTGCGTGCCCTTGGGATGGGTGAAATACACCAGCAAGCGGCCGAACAGTGCGCCCAGATGCAGAAAATCCTGATCCAATTTGTTGATACAGGCGTAATGCGGATTCAGGCCAGTATTGTTATGCACATCCACACTGGCAAACACACCGCGCCGGCGCATGATTTCGCAAATCTGCGCCGCCCAAAGGGTTTCCAGCGACTCGGGTAACGCTGTGCCGGGCCAGATGCGGTTGAAATCCGGCTGGCCGTCTAGCCGTCTTAAGTTAAAACGCGCCGCCTGGGTATTGCCGAAAAATAACGTCAAGCCACGCGGCAAGGGTTGAGACTTATATTTTTGCAGCAGCTTTTGCACGGCCAGAAAGCCGGTGGATTCGTTGCCATGCAGCAGCACCGAGACGAACAGAGTTTCGGGGCGTTTGCTGGGGAGGTGGAATAAGGTTGGTTCGGGGATTAGGGTGTGTAGGGCATTTACCGAAATATCCAGCAAGCCGCCGGGCAGGCTGTTGAATTGTCTTATAGGCTGGGTGGCGGGTAAAATCGGCTTCATGCTTAATGGTTCAATCTAGTTTCATAATTTTTGTACGGCGACACCAACATGCCGGAAACTTCGTGCAATATCAACTTAATCAGACAAATTTAACTGATGATCAACAATCAAGTATGAATATACCCAGAGAAGATGAAGAGGACGCCCTGTACAGCCAAATAGGTTTCGTTGTTGTCCAATGGGGGCACTGCGAGCAATCGCTGAAATTGCTAGTTAACACGCTTTTCCTACAATACGGCGGTAACAACTTGCCTAAGAGAAAGCGAATGCCCAAGCAGCTTGGTGAAAAAATCACTTTCGTAAAAGAGTGTACTTCGCTGATACCTTCTTTGGCAGCGTTCCGCAATGAAATCGAAGACCTTCTTGGCAATTTTGAGGCGCTTACCCAAACTCGCCATGATTTGGTTCACGGCGCACTCTCTGATTCGCCCCCTGTTAACGGAGTATATTCATTCATTCGGCTCGAAACACATCCGGAAACGCATGAGGTTAAAGAATTCCAGTACGATCTAAAGGCATTTCCAAACCTTGCACGAGATCTTGTTCGGTTGGGCGCGGATACACCAAAGATTGCGAGGCGAGTTTTTGAAGCTAGCCCACGCATGTTTGATTACCGATAAAATTATCCGACGATATAGATCTGCAATTCGATATTGCCAATCACACCAGAGACCTTTCCCTAGGCATTCATCAGTAAAAACAAAGAGGTCATTGTGGAACAAGATAAGACAGACAAGATTAACTATGTGCCGTTTATCCTTTTGGATTCGGGAGAATACCGGTCTCTAATACTTTCCGACCAGCATATGGTTGAGAAAACTCATATATTTGACGAGCGGGCCGACGAAGGCTGGAACGGAAACGGCTACGACTGGAACTCAATTGCTCAAGTCATACTATTCGAACAACTGCCCGATTTACAAGATGAGCTCGATTTCGATCCGGAGGCGGGAATGTTTTCCACGCAAGGATCGCGTTCCGCGCTGGAACGTCTCGGAAAAGCGATGTCATTGGCCTTTCACAATGAAGAGGTACTTCGAGATTTGCTGTCACGGGCTGAACTTGATTGATCGACTGGCGTAGATCATTTGTTTATCGTGTTTTCATCATTCCCACGCTCCGGCGTGGGAATGCAGCCCGCACCGCTCCAGCGGTGCGCACCAGGACGCTGGAGCGTCGAAACCCTGTTCCCACGCCGGAGCATGGGAACAATGATGTTGTGCTTATTCATATCCCCCATCCGGCAACCGCTTCCCCACTGCGTTGCCTCTGCAAATAAGCCCGCGTCAGCTCCTTAAATTCACCCGGATTCTCCTTGATAAACCGCCGCAGCCAATAGCTGCCGGTCTGTTGATTGGCAAGCCGTTGGCGAATTACAGCTAGATAATTCTCACGATCAGCAGTGCAGATGCCTAAAGCCTGCAATCCCTGGGCGGCACGCGGCAATAGCTCCTGCTCTATCAGCGCGGCTAACCGTAGTTTATGGTCACCAAACCAAACGATATGACTAGCCAAGCCATGCCGCGCCGCCTGATAAAAATTGTCCCTGGCCTGGGCAAAGGATAAATCCGCCCTGCCCGCTTGGCGTTCGTCAGCCAAGTTTTTCACCAACCCGTAAAAAAACGCCGCGTTCGCGATCATGTCTAACACGGTAGGTCCAGCGGCGGGGCTGCGGTGTTCGATGCGGATATGCGGAGTGCCGTCGGCATCGAAACCCACCAGCGGCCGGTTCCAGCGCCAGATCGTGCCGTTGTGTAAGCGTAGGTGCTGAAACGCTTCCGGCACATCGTTGAAAAACTCCGGCAACAGGATCGGAAAATGTTGCTGGTTCTCGACAAAGCATTCCAGGATCGAATGCCGGGCAAAATCGGAACCGAAACTGACCCGGTGCAAGGGCCCGTCGGCGGCCCCGGCATAGCCGCCGGTCGCAATGGCCTGCTCGAATAGCGGAATGCGGGTTTCCGCCCACAAGTCTTTCCCAAACAAAAACGGCGCGTTGGCAGCCAACGCCACCATCGCCGCCGAGGCGATGATAGCGGCGTTATACACATGATGAGCAATACTCAACGGACACTGAATGTGCAACTGAAACGAGGTGGTGGCGGCTTCCAGCATCACATCGTGATGCTCTATTTTCAGATGGTCATGCCCGCATATATCCAGCACAATCGGCCGACCTCGGCAGCGCAAAATCTGTTGATTCAAGGCCCGGTAGCGATTCATGTCCGACATATTGCCCAAATGCAGATCGCTTTGCCGCAAGGTTGGCAAGGTGCCTATCGCCAACAAATGCAAATCCAGTTGCCGGGCGTGCTGTTCGGCTTCTTCCCAAGTGCTTTGTAAATCCTGATGCATGCGGCTGAACACGTCGCCGGTCAACGCCAGCGGCGGCGTGTTCAGTTCAATATTGAATTTGGCCAGTTCCGGACCGGCCATAGGGTGGGCAAAAGAGTGCAGATAGTCCTGATTCATCGGTGCCGGCCGAATGTCGTCGTCCAGCAACCAAGCTTCGATTTCAAAACCGGCCACCGGCTCGGCTCCCGAACAGGCGCGGCTGTTAATCAGCCTGCCGAGCAGTTCGGTTTCTGCGGCTAGGCGCTCGCGGAAACGCTGAAAGTCGGCATCTCGATAGATTGCGGCACGAATTTCTTGGCCCATGACATTTGCGCTCTTAGTCCGGCGGAGTGGCAATCCTTAACCACCGTTCCAGCACCGCACACACATAAGTTTGCTCTTCGGCGCATAACGCTCTGCCCTGCGGAATTTTATGCCATTTTTCCAGGCATCCCCGACAGCAGCAGGCGGTGGCGTGTTGCGCCACAAATACCGGATGGCCGCGAAATGGGGTTTGTTTACCGTCATTGCGCGGCTCGGCGGCGGCTAAGCGTTTTTCGACAAAATCTCTGGCATGGCTTAATACCGTTTCCAGGCCCTTGCTGCGCAAATAATCCCGGTCTTTGGCATTCAAACGAAATTGGCTGCGGAATCTGGATTTAGCCAAGCCGGCAAATAGTTCATCCAAATCCCGCACGGTATTTCGTTATCTCAACACGCCGGCAGAGGGCGTGTAACTGTCCAACACATGGATGTAATTGGCACGCTCATACGCACTGGGATCAATGGCGTGTTGTTGGCTGACGCTGCCTTTCAGTTGGTTGATGGACTCGTATTCGTGTTCGATCAGCCATTGCTCCAGCTCCGCACGAATCTCGCTGAGTTTGCCCACGCCTTGCGCCAACAATACACTGCACAGATGCACCACGTCCGCGCCCGCCAGCAAGGCTTTGATCACATCCGCGCTTTGGTGAAACCCTCCGGTTACCGCCAGGGACAATTTCACCCGACCATAAAGCAAGGCGGTCCAGCGGATACGCAGCAAGGCTTCGGCTTGCGTAGACAATTGCAGTTTCGGCACCACTTCCAGCGTTTCCAGATCGATATCCGGCTGATAGAACCGGTTGAATATCGCAATACCATCGGCACCGGCCGCTTCCAGGCGTTGGGCAAAATGAATCGGCGAACTGAATTGCGGACCGAGTTTTAGGGTCAGCGGCACACTCACCCGGCTTTTTAATTCCTGCAAAATATCCAGATAGCGGTTTTCCACCGTTTCGCTGCTTTCATCGGCATTGGCGGCCAGATGATAGATATTCAATTCCAGCGCGTCGGCCCCGGCTTGTTGCAAGGCTTGGCCGTATTCGATCCAGCCGCCCTGGGAAATACCGTTCAGGCTGGCAATCACCGGAATCTTCAAGCTGCTTTTCAGGCGTTGCAGATGTTCCAGATACTGTTCCTGGTAAGTCAAAATCTGCTCAGGCACCGGATGAAAGGAATCGGCCTCGCCGTAACCGATGCCTTGCCCGAAAAAAAACCGCTCCATCTGTTGCTGTTCAGCTTCGATTTTTTCTTCAAACAAGGACGACATGACTATGGCCGCCGCACCGGCATCTTCCAGCCGACGCGCACTGTCCAAGTCCTTGCTCAGCGGCGATGCTGAAGGCACCAAAGGATGCGTCAATTTCAGGCCCAAATAATTTGTCGTTAAATCAACCATGTTGGCTCTCCTGGGCAAGATCGGCTTTTAGTGCCGCTTTGGCAGCGGCGACACTGGTAGCATCGCTCCATTCCAGCGCGGCCAGTTGTTGGTAGTAGCGATAGCGGTTTTTCACATCTTGTTGCGCCTGTTTCAAGAAGGCTTCGGCGTGGTCGGGATGACTTTGCCAGAGCATGCTGAAGCGGGTTTCGCTCATCACGAATTCGCGTAACGGCACGGACGGCTCTGCGGAATCCAGTTGCATCGGATTCTTGCCTTGCTGGATGCGGCCGGGATTGAATCTAAACAACGGCCAATGCCCGCTTTTCACCGCCAGATTTTGCTGTCTATGGTTGTTGGACAAATCCACACCGTGCGCGATACAAGGCGCGTAAGCAATGATGATGGACGGCCCATCGTGGGCTTCCGCTTCCAGGAAGGCATTCAGGGTTTGCGTGTCCTTGCCGGCGTAGGCCACATGGGCGACGTAGACGTTGCCGTAATCCATGGCTAACAAGGCTAAATCCTTTTTGGCCGTGGCTTTGCCGCCGGCCGAGAACTTGGCTACGGCACCCAACGGCGTGGACTTGGAAGTTTGGCCGCCCGTATTGGAATACACCTCGGTGTCCAGCACCAGGATATTCACGTTACGGCCGCTGGCCAGCACATGATCCAGACCGCCGTAACCAATGTCATAAGCCCAACCGTCGCCGCCGATAATCCAAACGCTTTTCTTGCACAGATAATCCGCTAGCGGCAACAGGGCCTGCGCGGCAGGTTGCTTCAGCGAGGGTAAATGCTGTTTCAATTCAGCGACGCGTTGGCGCTGTTCGTAAAGACCGGCTTCATCGGATTGGTCGGCTTGTAAAATTGCTTCAACCAATTCGCCGCCCAAGGTTTCTCGTAGCGACACCAGTAACTCGGCCGCATGCTCGGCTTGTTTATCTATAGCCACTCGCATGCCCAAACCGAACTCGGCGTTATCCTCGAATAAGGAATTATTCCAGGCTGGCCCCCTGCCCTCGGCATTTTTGGTCCAAGGCGTGGTCGGCAAATTGCCGCCGTAAATCGACGAACAGCCGGTGGCATTGGCTATCACCATGCGATCACCGAAGAGCTGCGAAGCCAGTTTTACATAAGGGGTTTCGCCGCAGCCAACACAAGCGCCGGAGAATTCGAACAAGGGCTGCAGCACCATAGAACCCTTGATGGTGTTGGTTTTCAATAGCCGACGGTCGTATTCGGGCAAGGACAGGAAATAACCCCAGTTTTGGCTTTCCGGCTCGCGCAACGGCGCTTGCGGGCGCATGTTCAAGGCCTTGCGGCTGGCGTTGGATTTATCGCGAATCGGGCAAATATCCACGCAAAGTCCGCAGCCGGTGCAATCTTCCGGCGCCACCTGATAACTAATCGACAGGCCGGCAGGAAAATCCTTACCCAGCATCGCCGCATGCTTGAAGGTTTCGGGCGCATTGCTCAAGGCTTCATTGGGCACGATTTTGCTGCGGATCGCCGCGTGCGGGCATACCATAGGGCATTTACCGCACTGAGTACACAGATCGGTTTCCCAAACCGGAATCTCCAACGCCAGATTACGTTTTTCGTAAGCCGCCGTGCCGGTGGGGAAAGTGCCATCGGCCGGCATCGCGCTGACCGGCAAAGCATCGCCCCGGCCGGCGATGATTTCGCCAGTGACGCGACGAATAAATTCGGGCGCGCTATCCGCAATCAAGGCGGCAATATCAAAACCGCTGTCGGCCTGTTTCGGTAAAGGCACGTGGCGCAGACCGGCCAGCGTTTCGTCGATAGCTTTGAAGTTTAAATCGACGATACGTTGGCCTTTTTTGCCGTAAGTTTTTTGCACGGCATGTTTAATTGCGGCTATGGCTTGTTCTTGCGGTAACACCCCGGAAATGGCAAAAAAACAGGTCTGCATGATGGTGTTGATGCGCTTGCCCATCCCGGACTTTTCCGCCACCGCATGGCCGTCTATCAGATAAAACCTAATTTTCTTATCCAGCATTTGCTGCTGCATCTTGCGCGGCAAGGTATTCCAAACTTCATCGACCGACGCCGGACTATTCAACAAAAACACCGCTTTGTCGGCAGCATTAGCCAGCATGTCGTAGCGTTCCAGAAACACAGTTTGATGGCAGCCGATGAATTGCGCGTCATTCTCGCCGATCAAATAGGTGGAGCGTATCGGCTTTGGACCAAAGCGCAGATGCGAAACGGTAATCGCACCGGATTTTTTCGAGTCGTAAACGAAATAACCTTGGGCAAATAAATCGGTTTCTTCGCCGATGATTTTGATGGTGTTTTTATTGGCGCCGACGGTGCCGTCGCTGCCTAAGCCATAAAACATGGCCTGGAAAGTTTGATCGTGGATATCGGTGCGGTAAGTCGCGTCCCAATCCAAACTGCTGTGGCTAACATCGTCATGAATGCCCACCGTGAAGTGGTTCTTCGGTTTCGCGTTTTTCAGTTCGTCGTAAACCGCCTTGATCATGCCCGGCGTGAACTCCTTGGACGACAAGCCGTAGCGGCCACCCACCACTCTGGGTAGGCTGGTAAATTTTTCGCCGTCGCTGAAGGCTTGCGCCACGGCAGCCAATACATCTTTGTATAAAGGCTCGCCGTCGGCACCAGGCTCCTTGGTGCGATCCAAAACCGCGATTTTTCGGCAACTAGCCGGCAAAGCGTCGATCAAATGCTGCGGTGAAAACGGCCGGAACAAGCGCACTTTCAACAAGCCCACCGCTTCGCCCTGGCGATTCAGATACTCCAGGGTTTCTTCCACCGCTTCGGCGCCGGAGCCCATGATAATAATCACCCGCTCCGCTTCCGGCGAACCGACGTATTCGAACAAGCGATATTGACGACCGGTCAAACCGGCTAGCCGGTCCATGGTTTTTTGAGCAATCTCCGGCAATGCGGCATAGTAAGGATTAACCGATTCGCGGCCCTGAAAATACACGTCCGGGTTTTGCGCGGTACCACGCAGCACCGGCTTATCGGGCGTCAAGCCCCGGCCGCGATGCTCGCTAACCCAGCTGTCGTCGATCATCGCTCGAATGATGCTGTCGTCGATCTCGACAATTTTGGCAACCTCATGTGAAGTGCGGAAACCGTCGAAAAAATGCATGAACGGGATGCGGCTTTGCAAAGCCACGGCATGCGCCAGCAAGGCTAAGTCTTGCACTTCTTGCGGCGAGTTGGAGCACAACATCGCATAACCGGTCATCCGCGCCGACATCACATCGCTGTGGTCGCCAAAGATAGACAAGCCCTGGCAAGCCAATGAACGGGCGGCGATATGAAACACCGTCGGGCTCAGTTCGCCGGCGATTTTGTACATATTCGGCAGCATCAACAATAAGCCTTGCGAGGCGGTGAAGGTGGTAGCCAGCGTACCGGCTTGCAGCGCGCCATGAATCGTGCCGGCCGCGCCGGCCTCGCTTTGCAGTTCGACTACGCGAGGTACGGTACCCCAGAGATTGGGTTGATCGCGGGATGCCCATTCGTCGGCCCATTCGCCCATCGCCGAGGACGGGGTAATGGGGTAAATTGCGATCACTTCATTGAGTTTATAAGCAATGCTGGCCGCAGCCTGATTGCCGTCTATGGTGAGGGTTTGCTTTTGCATGGGATAACCTTTTCAGGAAATAAAACGGGGAGCCGTCGGGCAAAGCCGACGGCTCTTTTTATGATGCTCTAAGCATAGTCAAAAATTGCCTGACTAATTTTTAGTCAATTTAAAGATGTCCCAAATAGGACGGGCGTTTGGCTTATTTGCTCACGATTTGACCACAAGTTTATCCACAACTTCTGTGCATAACTGTACTTTTGGGCAATGGCTGGCGCCAAAAACAATAACCTAAAACCCATAATCTCAAGCTGATTAATTCCTCCCTCAACGGCTTATCCGCCGCCCAACATTCGCAAACCCTGCGTTTATTCAGCCCAGTCGTCACGCAGTACGATAGGCATGACTTTATCTTCGACTGCAATCACGGCCTTATTCAGCACGACCAATTGTTTATCCTCGACAAACTGCACACCCAACATATAAAAAATCGGCCCCCAAAACGGGTTGATCATCAAGCCACCGATTATGCTTTTCGCGCTGCGTTTCAAATTTTTTAACGGGTTAAAAGCGACAGCCAGGGTTTGCTGGGGATGCTCGGCGAATACGTCGGTTATCGGCTTAAAAGTCTGCTTATCCCGACTTTCCAGTTCATCCAAGGAAACCGAAAGCTTGCGAGCCATTTTGTAAAAATGCAGTCGCGCCGCAGTCGCCGATACCGCGAAGGCAATGGCCATCAGCGGCAACAGAATACTGGGCGGCAACAAGGGGGCGAAAGCCGGCGCCAGCAACACCAAGCCATATCCCAACATGACGGTATCTTCACCGCGTTCGACATCGCGGTCCAAGTTTTTAACGATGGCAACCACTTGATTGCCGGATTGATCCAAATAACCTTTGTCTTGAGCCATATTCGTCTCCTTCAGGTTGAATGTGCAAGCCTTGATTAGATGCCTGCAGATAAAAAAAGTCAACTGCCAAACCGATACCAAATTGAATCCGCTAAGGCTTGTCAACAGCCCACTTTGCTTGCAGATAATCACGGCGCGTATCAAAAATACGCTGCAACTTATCGCCGATAAAGCCATGCAGCAATTGCCCCAGCCAACCGAAGGGCATCGTATAAAACACGATGTCTTCCAATACGATGCCCTCCTCGCAAGGTCTTAGGCACACTTCGTGGCTCCAGAATCCAAATGGACCGACCGCTTGTTGATAGACAAAGCGATTGGGCTTATCGCAGTGGCTGACTTCCGACAGCCAGGACATGGGTACTCCCAAAACCGCCTTCATCCGATAACGGATCAACAAGCCGGGGTAAATATCCTCGGGCACCGGCGAAGTAATATCGATATGAAAAAACTCCGGCGTAATTTGATTTAAATAGTGCGGAGACGAGAAGAAAGCCCAAGCCTGCTGCTGACTGAGCGCCAAGCTTTGCTGACGGTGGATGTGGTAAATTTTCATGATACTGGCGGACAACGATGTTGAGCTAATACGATAGCCAGCAATCTACCGTAAAAAAAATTTTGCGGTAGTGCTGCTTATGCACCGCAGCCAAAGGGACGCGGCAGTCCGGAAATCAGAACACTCGCGGGAGAGGCAAGATGCGGGTAAACCCAAACACACCGGAGGTTATAGAGTCTTGCCGCTTTCTTCCTTGATTTCAGCAATTAAATCGCCGAGGTTTTCGCGTTGTCTCAGCACGAAATTTCGACTTTCCACTGCGGTGCGACTACCCAGTACGATGATGTCCTTGCGATGTTTATGCGCCAGATAGCCGGCCAGCAAACCACCGGAGAATAAGGCAAGCGGATGGCGGATCAGCGCGCGGGTGATGCTTTTGCTCGCGTGCGTCAACCCGGAAATTACGATACCCATCACCACACCCTTGACCAAAATCTCGCCATTGGTCGGCGGCGCCATTCTGACTTTCTTGCCTTTGCGCGTCGGCGACTTCTTAACTTTCTCGGTAACCGCCTGGTTTACTATTTTTGCTTGCGTCATATCCCTGTCTCCTAAAAAACCACACTCCGGATAACAGCATAATCCAAAACCGCTAAAACTGAACCCCGTTAACCGCCGCCGGCACCATTTAGCGCTTTACTGACCAATTGTTGTTTAGCGCCCGGATTAGCGGCTTTGCTCAAAGCGGTTTGCAACAATTGGTCTTGACCGTAAATATCCGGGTAAAAACGCGGTTTATCATCCATGCCCACAAAGACAGTGGTATAAAAAAACAATACAGGTATCGATTTTTTAAGCGTGACCCGCTGGGTTTTAGGCCCGGCCATGGCTTGTTGTATAGTTTGTTGGTCCCACTCGGCTTGGTCGCCCAGAACAAATTCCGCCAGCTTTTCAGCCTCCGCCACTCTGACGCAGCCGTGACTGAGATCGCGGCGATCGCGATTAAATGCGGCTTTGCCCGGCGTATCGTGCAAATACACATCGGCTTTGTTCGGAAAAATAAATTTCACCCGCCCCAAGGGGTTGTTGCTGCCGGGTCGCTGCCTGGCGCGAACCCGCCCGCTCTTGATTTCGTCGAAGATGCTGTCCTGGTTTTCGTCTTCATTGTCGTCGGCATAGCGTCCCACCAATTCAATATCCTGATTGGCCAGAAACTCTTCATCACTCAATAGTTTCGGCAGCATTTCCTTGTCCATAATGCTTTTCGGAATATTCCAATAAGGCATGAATTCCAGATATTTCATCTCTTCCCAGAGCACCGGCGTCTGGTTTTGCTCGGCTTTGCCGACGATGACTTTCATGGTCAAAGGTTGTTGATCGTCGCGAGAACTGAAAGCCCATAACTGAAACGCCGGAATATTCACAAATATCCTCGGTCCTTCCGGCAAATCCGGCATCCATCGCAAACGCTCCATGGCTAATTCAAGCATCGCAATTTTTTCGGCCGGCGTTTGGTTCAATAAGGCCAGGGTTTGTTTACCGATCACCCCATCGGCTTTTAAGCCTTGTTGCTGCTGTAAGCGTTGCACTGCTTCCGTCGCGGCCGCATCGTAAAGTGTTTCCGTATTGCCGGCACCGACAACGTCTTCCGCTTTCAGTACGCCCAACTCCGACAGACGCCGGCGTAACTCGGGCAATTGCGCGTCTTGCTCGCCTGGGCGCAGCGATTTCGCCAAAAGCAGTTTTGGCTTCTGCGCCCCGGTATTTTGCTGACGATAAGCGGCCAACAAAGTCTTTAACTGCTGATATTGCTTTAATTTTGGCGCCAGCGCCGCCGGCAGCTCGGTAAGGGACTGTTGTTGAATATGTTGATTCAGCGATACCGCGACCTCGCTTGCCGATTTGGCGGCAAACTGTGCGGGATAATCGAAGTCGCGCGGATCAACCCGGCCAATATGCAGATCATGCGCGTAATGTACCAGCGCTATCGACAAAGCCACGTCGTAAGAGACCAACTGCGTTGTGGCAGTGTTTGGCAGCGCAGCGGCTTGTTGCATATAGCCGCGCAAACGCTCGACTTCGTAAACGTCCGGATTTAAACCATCGACTTTGGCATTGCTTAGCAAGCTCAAAGCGTCTTCGCGATTTTTCGCGACACGACCTTCCCCCAACCAAATCAGTTGGTTGGCATTCATCTGATACAACTGTTTCAGCGCATCGCTATACTGCGAAAAATCGGATTGCGTCAATAAAGGCTGCTGTTTACTGGCAAGTAACGATTGTATGGCTTGCCCAACAGCAGGCTCTGGGCTTTGGCTACTGGCGGATTGCGAAAAAACATACAACAGCATCAGTACCGTCAGCAGATACGGTGGAAAGTTGCGCTTTGCTATTTGATTGGTGTGAGATACGGCTTGCTGCGTCATGGTTTTTGCAAGTTCAAATTCGGACAAAGGGTGTCATATTGACAAAATACGCGCTCAAGTTCTAGTTCCGCCGGACAAAAAGGGCTTAATGCCATGCAACTCACTGATCATTGCTGCGGCCTATGAAATTTCAGCTAAAGCGATCATGCTATTGGCAAAATACCGTGCAGGCTGAAGTTTCACAAGTTTGAATCTAGCTGTTCAGAACATGTCGATCAGCATGTCGGCTAGCTAACAAAATAAACCCAACCACCTGTTTGTAAATGATTTTTGCCGATTTAACAGGCATCTGTATAAGAATTTACCGATTAACGGACTAGCATATCGCGCTAGAATAACGGCGTAAATTCTGTTCGACCACCCATCCACGCCTATCGTTTTCATGCATCCCCATCCAGAACCCGAGCAAACCCCTAACGCCGAACAGCTGAATAGCGATTGCCGCTGCTCGTCGCTAAATCGCGCAGCGCTGCGTCGCGAACTGAATAGATTGGACGGAAACGGCGATTTGTATCGGATGATAGCGAAGGAGCGGCCGAATTTGTTTGCTGAGTCTGCGGTGTTTATCGATCAAGCTTGCCTGGACCAACAATTGGCGATCATCGCCGCGCTGGAACGCGTGATTGCCTTGCCGGCGTATCAACAACAGGTACTGCGATACGCACCGGACGCGGCACGATTTTTAACTAAAGCTCATGGCGTATTTCTAGGCTACGACTTTCATCTGAGCGCCGACGGCCCAAAACTGATCGAAATCAATTCCAATGCTGGCGGCGCAATGATTAATGCGTTATTGATTAGCGCGCAAAACAGCTGTTGCGAAATCGTCGGCAACCAGCAGCCTGGCACAATCAAGTTGTCTGGTCAGGATACTCAGCCAGCCGAAACCTTATTTATTGACATGTTTTACCGGGAGTGGAGTGCGGAGCGTGGCTTAGTAGCGCCGCTGCGCAGCATTGCCATTGTCGATGAAGACCCAGAAAATCAATACCTGTGGCCGGAGTTTCTGTTGTTTAAACATTTGTTCGAACAACAGAAAATCGAAACGGTGATCTGCGATCCCGAGGCCTTGAACTATCGCGACGGCGCACTGTGGCACGGTGATCTGCAAATCGACTTGGTTTATAACCGCTTGACCGACTTTGGCTTGGAATCGCTTGAATGTCAGGCTTTACGGGAAGCCTATTTGGCCGGTGCGGCCGTGCTGACGCCGCACCCCAGAAATCATGCACTGTATGCCGACAAAAGGAATCTGGTCTGGCTGGGCAACGACGACTTTCTGCGCACCATCGGCGTCGACGAGCATACTCGAACATTGTTGCGAGAAGGTATCGCCCACACGGTGCTGGTCGATGCGCAGAATGCCGATTGGTTCTGGGCGGAACGTAAACAGCTATTTTTCAAACCCGCCAAAGGCTATGGCAGCAAAGCCGCGTATCGGGGCGATAAACTGACCCGGCGCGTTTTCGAGGATATTTTGCAACACGATTATGTGGCGCAGACGCTGGTAAAACCCAGCGAACGCCATCTCGACGCCGGCGAGTTGAAACTGGATTTACGCCACTATGTCTATCAAGGCCAAACCCAATTGCTCTGCGCCCGCCTCTACCAAGGTCAAACCACCAACTTTCGCACGCCGGGCGGCGGTTTCGCGCAAGTGGTGGTGATTCCGTAACACACAGGAAAAGAGATGGAACCCGGCAAAGCACTCATTACTATCGGCTCGGCCATCCTGGTACTCGGCTTGGTTCTGAATTACGCCCCATGGTTGGTGAATTGGTTCGGCAAACTGCCGGGAGATATTCGGATTCAGAATAAAACTAGCTTCGTGTTTATACCGATTTCGTCGATGATTGTGGTCAGCGTGCTGATCACGTTACTAGTCAATTTATTTTTCAGAAAATGAGCTTTCGAACAGCGAGAAAAATCATGAGCAAACTGGTCATATACAACCACGGTAAGGATAGTATTCCCTGGGGCGAAAAGCCCTTGGCATTGGCGGAGGTCGCCAAAGGCCAGGGATTTACGTTTATAAGCCCGGATTATCAAGCCAGCAACGATCCGGACTGGCGCGTGCAACAGCTATTGGCGCTCGATGTATCGGGATATGAAACGATAGTGTTGGTGGGTTCCAGCATGGGCGCTTATGTTTCGACTGTCGCCGCGGAAATCATTAAGCCGAAGGGCTTGTTTTTGATTGCGCCGGCGTTCTATTTACCGGGATACGCTCGTACCGAATTTAAGACTAGCACCGCCAACATTGAAGTCTTTCACGGCTGGCAAGATGATGTGGTACCACCGGAAAACGCCTGGCGCTTCTGCCGAGAGCATCACGCGCGCCTGCATATCTTGGATGCCGACCACCGCTTATTAAGCATATTGCCAATAATGGCGACAGCTTTCGAACGATTTCTCGGCGATTGCACCGCTTAACACCGAGGGAAAATCCAATGAGCGATTACAGAAAATACCATTGCCAAGAATGCGAGCACATTTACGACGAAGCCAAGGGAGACCCAGATAGCGGCATCGCACCCGGCACCCGCTGGGAGGACATCCCCGACGACTGGGATTGTCCGATTTGCGGCGCGCCGAAAAGTTTTTTCAAGTTGCTGGAATATTGAGCGCTCCGATCAGGCAATCTCAGTACATACCGTTACCGAGCAAAGCCCCGGCGGCCGCACCAATGCCGGCGGCAATCGGGTCGCCATTTCCTAACTGATAGCCCATCGCACTACCGACCATCCCACCCAACAAGCCTTGCGGCGAACGCTGGTCATAACCGTAATAAGCCGGTGGCGGTGGTGGCGCGTAATACCGGGGAGCCGGCACATACTCAACGACCGGGGCGGGTTGATAATAAATCACTTCTTCTCGGTATATTGGCCGATAATGCCCGTGATGGTGGCCATGGTGATGCCCCCATTGCTCATGGTCGGCCAACGCAGCCGACGACACCAACAAACCAAACACAATAACTGTTGTTATTTTTAACATCGCAAACCTCCTGTTAGATCATTATTTGCTTGCGATAAAGTTTGCCGTCACCAGCTTAATTTTTGCTTATTGGCGATATAAACAGCAGCGCTGTTTTGGCGGGCATCAACGATTCTTTTGCTCCACCCGCTTCAACAGGCCAAATAAATCGCTGTTGGTGGACAACACTATGGTGGCGTCGCCGTCTATCACTTTGCGATAGGTTTCCATGCTCTTCAAAAATTTGTAAAACTCAGCAGACTCGGACTTTTGCCCATAGGCCTTGGCGTAAATTTCGGTGGCCTTGGCATCCGCTTCGCCTTGAATTTCTTGCACGCGTTTGTAAGCGGTCGATTCGATTTCGTTGAGATCCCGATCCCGAGTACCATTAATCCTGGCCGCCTCGCCCTCGCCTTCCGAGCGGAAACGCTGGGCAATTTGCAAGCGTTCGCTGATCATCCGTTGATGAATGCGCTCCAAAACCTGATGGTTGTAATTGATGCGCTTGAAGCGCACATCCAGCAATTCGATACCAAACTCCGCCAACTTAGGTGCGGCCGCATCGAATACGTCTTTTTCGATTGCCGCCCGCCCCACCCGAATTGGCCGCAGCACACCAATGGTGTCCTCGCCGGTCAACGGCCCCAAACTTTCGTCTTGCAAAGGCTTGCGATCTTTGTCCGAACGCACCACTTCGATCAATTCGTGGCGGGCGATGGCAGTGCGGGTCTCGCTACCCAGAATATCTTCCAAACGCGACTGCGCGCTGCGCTCGTCACGTAAGCGCAAGTAATATTGCATGGGCTGGGTGATGCGCCAGCGCGCGAAGGTATCGACCTGCACATAGGTCTTGTCCTTGGTGGACATCTCTACCATCGGCCCATCCCAGGCCAGGTAACGCTTATCGAAGCTATTAATTTGCTGAGTAAACGGGATTTTGAAATGCAAACCAGGATCGGTAATCGGCTCGCCGACCGGTTTACCGAATTGGGTGATGATGACTTGCTCGGTTTGATCGACAGTAAACACCGATTGCCACAGCAAAAAAACCGAAATGACGATTAACAGCCAATTTCTTATCGATAAATTCATTTCACTACTCCCGCTGCCTGACCGGGGAACGGCAACATCGGCAATATTTGCTGCACGGTGTCATCGACAATAATTTGCTGGCTGGCTTGCGGTAACACCTCGCCCATGGTTTCCAGATAAATCCGCGCGCGGGTCACTTCCGGGGCTTTCAAATATTGTTCCAGCACCTGATTGAAAGCGGTGACATCGCCTTCCGCTTCGTTAATCCGTTTAAATCGATAACCTTCTGCGGCGCGAATTTTCTGATCGGCTTCACCACGCGCACGCGGCACTGCTTTGTTATATTCGCCATTAGCCAGATTGATGACATTCTCTCGGTCTTGCTGAGCGCGATTCACTTCATTAAACGAGGGTTGTACCGGTTCGGGTGGGTTAACGTTTTTTAGCTGTACTTGGTTAATCGACACCCCCAATTGATAGCGCTCCGCCAACAGGCGTGCTCGCGCCAGTACGGTTTCCTCAATTTCCTGCCGGCCGATGGTGATAATTTCATCAACGGTGCGATCGCCGACCACTTCCCGCATCACCGCTTCGGAAATGTCCCGCAAGGTCAAACCGGGGTCACGGACATCAAATAGATATTTTTCCGGATCGGTGATCCGGTATTGCACGATCCACTCCACCAGCGCCGAATTCAGATCGCCGGTTACCATCGACTTTTCCAACGCGGGTTCATCCCCGCTTTGGTCCGGGTTGGTGAAGCCTGCCGTGGCAAAGCCAAACTCCAGCTTCTGCTGACGCTGAGTTGGCACGGTAACAATGCTGTCCACCCCGAACGGCAGTTTGGCGTGCAAGCCGGATGGGACTTTTTCGATGTATTCGCCAAAGCGCAACACGATACCCTCTGACTCGGCGGGGATGCTGTAAAACGACATCGTCGCGCCGACCAACACAGTGATGGTAATCAGTATGGCCAACGGCGAAATCGGCAGCGAATCGGGCAGATTTTTAAAAATGGGATTGACGTCGTTCAAGGGCGGGCTCCGTTAAGTCGGCGAAAAATCAGGATGCAAGGCATCACAAGTCACCTGCACCTCCGAATTCAGTAGACAAGCATGGACCCGGTCCACCCTTTCGTCAATTTGTGCTCTAGTCAAAACACCTTAGTGGAATCGATGACGCTTTGCTGCAAAAACAGCTCAAATTGGTCGCTGGGCATCGGCTTAGCAAATAAATAGCCTTGAATCTCCTGACAGCCCTGTTCGCGCAGAAACTCGCACTGTTCAACCGTTTCCACACCTTCAGCTATGGTCCGCAAGCCCAGGCTGGCTGCCAAACTGATCATCGCAATGACGATGGCTTTGTCTTCCGAATCGGTACTGATGTCGCGGACAAAAGATTGGTCGATCTTTAATTTGTATACCTTAAATTTCTTCAGATAATTCAACGACGAATAACCGGTGCCAAAGTCATCGATAGACATCCGTACGCCACGCTCATGCAGATTATTCATCACCGCAATCGCAGCTTCGGGTTTTTGCATCGACACCCCTTCGGTCAACTCCAGCTCTAAATACTCGGGCGGCAAGCCCTCCTCTTCCAAAATACGCGACACCATCTCCGGCAAGGCCGGATGGCTAAATTGAGCAGCCGATAGATTCACCGCCATGATCAAAGGCCCCAGCCCCTGATCAAGGCACGATTTCGCTTGCCGCACCGCCGTTTGCAACACCCACTCACCGATAGGCAGAATCAGCCCGCTATCTTCCGCCACCGGAATGAATTCAGCCGGTGAAACCACACCAAACTCGGGATGCCGCCAGCGCAACAAGGCTTCCGCACCAATCACCCGCCCACTATGAATATCCGCCTGCGGTTGATAATAAACATGCAATTGTTGGCGGTCCAAGGCATGGCATAAGGCATTGACGAGTTGTAGATTGCGCTGGGCGCGGGCTTGCATTTCCGAAGTAAAAAAGCGGTAACCGTGCCGGCCATCGGTTTTGACTCGGTACATCGCCACATCGGCACTTTTGGACAGGCTTTCCAAGTCCTCGCCATCGTCCGGATACAAGGCTATGCCGATCGATGCGCTCATCGTCAAATCGAATTCCTCAATCCGGTAAGGTTCGGCTATCGCATCTAGAAGCTTCTGCGCGACATTCGCCGCCCCACCGGCATCGGTACCCGGTAACAGGAAAATAAATTCGTCGCCACCCAAACGGGTCACGGTATCTTCTTCGCGCAACACGGCACAAAGCCGATTGGCTAACTCCACCAATAGCGCGTCGCCGACGCTATGCCCCAACGTATCGTTGATATTTTTGAAATGATCGAGATCAAGAAACATCAGAGCTAAGTGGCCGTTACTCCGTTTGGCCAAACTCAATGCATATTTCAAATGATCGTCCAATTGACTGCGATTCGGCAAGCCGGTGAGCGAATCGTAATTGGCCAAGTAATAAATGTGCTCCTCCGCCTGCTTACGTTCGATAGCCAGGGCGACGAAATGCGCCACCATTTCCAGCAAGCGCAATTCATGTTTGCTGGGAACCGCGGGGTGACGATGATAAATCGCAAAGGTGCCTAGCACTTTTTTACCGGCGGAGATTACCGGCTCCGACCAGCATGCCGCCAAACCCGCCCGTTCTGCCAACGGCAGAAAAGCCTGCCAAAAAGGATGCTTGGCAAGATTTTCCGCAATCGTTCTTTGCCCGGTGTACGCGGTGTTCCCGCACGATCCCACCCCGGCATCAATTTTTAGACCATCGAT
Organism: Methylomonas fluvii; assembly: GCF_014850975.1. GTDB lineage: Bacteria > Pseudomonadota > Gammaproteobacteria > Methylococcales > Methylomonadaceae > Methylomonas > Methylomonas fluvii. The sequence continues at coordinate 1,282,553 of NZ_JACXST010000003.1, forward strand.
CGCGTGATTGTAGAAATCCAGAAGACTAGGCGCTGCGCCTATCCGTAGACGTTCATCATCATCCACGAGCAAAATCGAACAAAGGCTACCTGCCAGCAGAATTTCCAGTTCGATAACCGCATCGTGCAAAATATCCGTCAACTGCAGGTTACCGTTGAGTCGCTCCAACATAAACACCCGTAAACTTTCCATCTGTTGTGCTTGCTGGCGCTCGGCCTCCCGCTCGAAGCCACCGATGGCATGATCGATGTCCATAGCCATTTCCAACAGCAGATTGCGCGCGGCATCGTCGAACACATTTATTTCATCGCCGTACAGCATAAACGCGCCAGCCGGCTTACCATTTCGATGCAAGGGTAAGGCAGCGGAAGCCTGCCAATCGAATTTTGCCCCACGCGCATGCCAGGCTATGGTGGCCGGGTCATGTTGAAAATCCTGACACCAATATGGCTTGTCCTCTCTTACTGCCGTACCGGTTGGCCCGCGCCCGGTCGGCAGGTTCTCGTCAATTGATATTTCAATGCCATCCAGGTACTCAATGCCAATGCCATAACAGGCAACCGGTTTGATAGTTTGGCTGTTTTGGTCAAGCATGCCGATCCAGGCCATTTTCATGCCGCCAAATATCACCGCGTCGCGGCAGATTTGCGGGAATAATTCGGCTTCGCTGGTACAGCGAACGATGGCTTGGTTACATTGACTTAGCGCGGCATACAATTGCGTCAATCGCAGATTTCTTGCCTCTGCGATGCGGCGCGCGGCTTCAACGCTTGCCAAACTGGCCTGGGTTTCCGCCAGCCAGCCCAACACACTGTTGCGCATGCCTTTGCTGACTGAAATATTGGCGGAAAAATCGCCGCTACCCAAACGAACGATCTGATCGTGCAATTCATCGACCGAAGCACCCAATATTGCGTGTAAAGTCCGATATGCCCGCCAAAGCGTCAATACCAACATAACCCCGAAAACCACAAACACCACCCGCAACCAAAAGGCAATACGCGCTCTGGCAATCACACTCTGTTGCGTGCGCAGATCCATCAATTCGAAGGCGTCGATGATCGACTGCATGACTTTCGCTTTTGCTCGATGGTAAGTCGCATCGTGTAGCATCAGATTGGCTTGATGCCATTTGGTGTCGGGCATTCCCTGATTCGAAGCGACCATGTCCATCGCCGTGCGCTTTATTTGGATGAGCACAACGGAATCGGCCGTGGCTTCGGCCATTTTCGCCAATTCCGGCGCGGAAAACCCGGCTTGCCGCATCAACTCAAGCAATGCCACCGACTGAGCGCTTGGTTGCGTCGCAGGATGAGCATTCGCAATCACCAAGTCCCAATACATGTCGTGATACTTTTCCGGCCTGGGTAATTTGCCGTCGCGAATGTCGATAATCTGTTGAAAATATTGTTTGTAAACCGGATCGCCGGTCGCGACATAACTGCGCGCCACATGGGAGAGATCGTTGGACGATTGCCGAAACTCATCGGCCAGTAAGTGTGACGCTAAACGGATTTCGTTGGCGCGATCAATTTGCTTCTCGGCGCGCACGTAAACTGCGAATGCGATGGCGAAAATCACAAACATGGCCAGATTCAGCCATAGAATTCGAGAAAACCGGGAAAAGTAATACGGTCGCGTCATTTTGCTTATTCCGTTATTCGACTCCAAAATAGACACCAGCCTGCCAAAAACTTAAAAAACAACCGGCCGAAAACCACGAGTAATATAAGTGAAATATTAGGTGAACCATAACACTAAAGTTTTCAGGTTTTCGGTCAGGACGCCCGAACCATTGGGCTTATCTGTTGAAAGTGGATGTCGGGCTTATCCAAACGAATCACTGCAAGTACCTATTCACCATTGTGTAAGGGGCTTTTTGCGGCATACTGGCGATTATAGATAAACACAAAAACATTCGGTACTTCACTATCGTAAACCGCTTAAGGGAGATCATGCATGCAAAAATCCACTCTTACATTCAGGCTCTTGGTCTTCATGCTGTTCGCCTTGCTAACGTTTTCGATGACAGCAAACTCGGCTCCCCTGCAAGTTGGCCAATCGGCACCGGTATTTCAACTGCCAGCGCACGCTGGCGACCCAGTAAGTTTAGCCGCTCGGCGCGGGAAAAGTTGGACGGTATTATATTTTTATCCCAAAGCCGGTACGCCCGGATGCACTGCGCAAGCTTGCGCTTTCCGCGACGCCATCGAACTGATCCGCAAACAAAATGCCGAGGTTTACGGGATTAGTACGGATGACGTCCAGGATCTGCTGGCATTTCATCAGCAACACAAACTGACCTTCACATTATTGTCTGACGCGGATGCCAAAGTCAGCGAAGCCTACGGCGTAAAAATGCCCTTATTGAATATGGCCAAACGCTGGACCTTTATCGTCGATCCCAACTTAACCATACGCCGTATCGATGACGATGTAGACCCGGCCTTGGATGCCAAACGCGTCGCGGAAACGCTGAAGCAATTGCAGGCGAGCGAGAACTAATCCGAAGCTGAGCGTATAAATATTAACCCAGCCGGGCGTCCCTCAGCTTAGTTACAGATCACAACCACCCTGCCCGCTTCAAACGCCAATACAAAGCCAAGCTGCATACCGCCACACTGCCCACTACCAAGGGGTAACTATAAGGCCAATCCAACTCCGGCATATGCCGGAAGTTCATGCCGTACCAGCTGAATACCATGGTCGGTATCGCTAAAATAGCCCCCCAACCGGCCAAGCGTTTGACCACCTCGTTTTGCCGCACGGTCTCGAAGGTCAGATGCACCTGCATCGCCGCCAGCAACATCTCGCGCATGCCGTGGATAGCCTGATCAACGCGTTTGATGTGATCGGCGATGTCGCGGAAATATACTCTGACATCCTTGTGTATCAGGCCAACATGAAAGCGCATCAACTCATTGCAAATGTCTATCACCGGATTAATCGCCCCCTCCAGCAGCAATAATTCGCGCTTTAGCTCGTATAAGTCTTCCATGGTTTGCCGGCTGGGCCGGTATTGAAATATCGCGGATTCCAGCACATCGAAGCGGTCTTGCAGGCCGGCTATCGCCACCATGTAATTATCGACGATGAAATCCATAATCGAATACAAGGCAAAGCCCGGTCCCTTGCTGAGTTGGTGGGGCATGGCCTGACAACGCTCACGCACCTTGCTCAAACTCTGCGACGCGCCATGGCGCACGGTAACCACAAAACGCGGCCCCATAAAAATGTGCGTCTCACCGAATTCCACTTTTTTCTCGATCAATTCTGCCGTATGCAACACGATAAACAAGGAATCGCCGTATTCCTCGATCTTCGGCCGCTGGTGCGCGGCGCAAGCGTCTTCAATCGCCAACTCGTGCAAACCAAACTCCAGCTGAATTTTTCTCAATATCTCGGCATTCGCCTCGCGTAGGCCCAACCAAATAAAGGTATCGTCTTTCAGCAATACTTCGCTGATGTCTTCAATGGTGACGTCGCCGATGCCCAGGCCTTTTTGATAGGCCACACAGCGCATTACCATGTTTTTGTTGATAGTTTCGCTCAAAATGTCTCCCGTTTATTTGGAAATGGTGATTTCCGGCGCACCCTTACGCGCCAAATCGGTCATCGTCATTTGAAAAATTTGACACAACAATCTAAAACCTTCCCGATTCCATTGATAGCCGGTTTCCGGCTGCAAGGCATAATAATAATCGCCGAAGCGCACGCTAATCTCGGTTGCTGATGGCTCGTCTTCATCGACCAACAAGGCCAGCGTGTGTACCGGGTTCTCGCTCACCGAAGGCGTCCGCGGATGCTTATCTACGGGGTACTCCGGATCATCGTTTATCGTTTGTCCGATAAAATTCAACACGTTGTGAAAGCTGCGCAAGCGAAATACACCGTGCAGCGGCCATTCGCCGCCCGGATAACCGGAGCGAATATCGACGCTGACATCATTCTCCGCGCCTCGGTCAGCTTCGTCATGCAAAGCTAAACGCTCGTCGTTGCTCAGGGTCGCGGGATCGTAATTGGTCAATACTATCCGCCCGGTCACCCGCCTAGTTAAGGTCACTTGCTTTTGCTCTGCGTTAAACTCAACTTTATAGTCTTTTTGTAAAGTAGCCAATTGCTCGGCGTTTAGCGATTCGGCGGGCAGACTCCAGCTGCGATTGAATATCAACGGTTCCACAAACAACTTATGACTATCCTGGATGGCGGACAAATGCAGCACAGCTTGCCGAAACAAACGATAACCGTCGCCGTCCGCAGGTTGATTCAAATACACGCCGGACTGCTGGCCGCCGTTCAGCCGCAGTTCACCGGCAAGCAGACGCAGCACCAAATCCACATCCACGCCTTGCCTCAACAACATAGTCAGCTTGTTTTCCTGAAACGGTGTCAACAGGCGCCGGGTAAACTCCTCGCCTTCAATCGGCACAATGCTGATAGTCGGATTTTCCGACATCGTCCCGCCAAATACCGGCGTCATCACCGAACCGACTTCACCGGTAAAGGCCGGCGTGGCGCCAGCATTAAATTGAAAATTAAAGGTCGCGGCGATGTTTGAAACACCCGTGAAATGCATGGGTTGGTGCTGATGGGCTCGACCGATATTCAGCAGCAACTGTTTCGACAAAATATCGGTAGTAACCTTGTCGTATTCGACCACTGCCCTGTCCAGCGCCAGCGGCGAAAAGCACCCCTGCAAAGCACATAAAACCAACACAGCCATGTACCTAGCGGCGAAAGGCGCGAGAGAATAGCGGCAATTCAGGCTCATCTTTTCTGTCCAAACCAAAAATGAGAGAGTTTGCCTGCTACGCCCTCCAAAACGCAAGTAAGATGATGGACGCACCGCGACGCATACCGGAAATACTCCGATTCGTTTTAAACTGCCAAACCTAGTTCGCTAATCGGATTACGAGCATGAAAATTCACCATCTAAGCCCCGAAGAAGCTCTGGGCAGTTTAGGCTCCAGCATGAACGGCCTGGCCGATGTCGTCATTGAAGGCCGTTTACACGAATTTGGTTTCAACCGTATCGAAGAAAGCCAAAAGACATCGGCACTGTTGGCGTTTGTGCAAGAGTTTCTACACTTTTTTGCCTTGATTTTATGGCTGGCAGCCGGATTGGCGTTTTTCGCGGAATCCCGGCAACCCGGCGAGGGCATGGCAACTTTGGGTTATGCGGTGCTGGGCGTCATAGCGATCAACGGCTGTTTCTCGTTCTGGCAACGCCATCAAGCCGAGCAAGCAATCGCCGCCTTACAAAAGCTGCTGCCGCATCAAGTTAAAGTAATCCGCGACGGCGAGCTCAGTTTGGTATTTGCCGACGAACTGGTGCCGGGCGACCTGCTGGTATTGCAGGAAGGCGATAACGTGCCGGCTGATTGCCGACTGCTGGAAGCATTCAATTTACGGGTAAACAACGCCACCATCACCGGCGAATCACTGCCCAAGGGACGTGATGCGCAAGCGTCGGATGTCGAGGACATCAGCCAAAGCCGCAACATTTTACTGGCCGGCACCTCGGTGGTGGCCGGCGAAGGCAAGGCACTGGTGTTTGCTACCGGCATGCATACCGAGTTCGGCAAAATTGCCCACACATTGAAAACCACGGTCAAAGGCCAATCGCCGTTGCAACTGCAAATCCGCCGGCTCAGCCGTTTCGTGGCTTTGCTGGCCCTGCTGTTGGGGGTGGTGTTTTTCTTTATTGGGCAATTCATCGGCCTGACGTTTTGGGAAAACTTCATGTTCGCGATCGGCATCATCGTTGCCAACGTGCCGGAAGGCCTGCTACCCACCGTCACGCTGTCGCTCGCGATGGCTACGCAGCGCATGGCCAAACGTAATGCCTTGATCCGCAATCTGCCATCGGTGGAAACACTGGGCTCGACCACGGTAATCTGCACCGACAAAACCGGTACGCTAACCCAAAACCGCATGGCGGTTAAGCAACTGTTTCTGGATAATCAATATTGGCAACCCGAGCAATTGGGCAGCGATAGCCTGCAACATCACACCGCCTTTTTAGCCAACGCGGCTTTGTGCCATAGCCTGAAACACGTGGAAGGCAAAGGTTTGCTGGGCGACCCGATGGAACTGGCATTGGTGTTCATGGCACATGAGCAAGGCATGCGCGTCGATTACCCGAAAATCGGCGAAGTGCCCTTCGATACCGACCGCAAACGCCTGTCGACTATTCACGATACACCACAAGGCAAAATGTTGTTTTGCAAAGGTGCGCTGGAAATGGTACTGCCGCTGTGCCGGCATATTGTGATTCACGGTAACGTAGAACCTCTCGGCGACGCCGGTCGTCAACAGCTGGTAAACGCTCTAAAAACCATGGCCGACCAAGGATTACGCGTGCTGGCGTTTGCCTATCGGCCCCTATCAGCCCCTGTCGAAGCCGAGCCGGAACAAGCCTTGATCTTCAGCGGCCTGGTGGGCTTGGAAGATCCGCCGCGGCCGGAAGTCGCTGATGCCATTGCTCAATGCCATATCGCCGGCATTAAAGTCATCATGATCACCGGCGACCATCCGCATACTGCGGTAGCGATTGCCCGGCAGATCAAGCTGATCGAATCGGATAATCCCAAAGTGATTACCGGCGACAAATTAAAAAAACTCACAGCAAGCCAGTTGCAAGTGGCGTTGGATGCGCCGGAAATCATTTTTGCCAGGGTCGGCGCCGACCAGAAAATGCTGATCGTGGATGCCTTGCAGCGCAAGAAACATGTGGTCGCGGTGACAGGCGATGGCGTCAACGATGCACCAGCCTTAAAGAAAGCCGACATTGGCATCGCCATGGGTATGGCGGGTACCGATGTCGCCAAGGAAGCGGCCGACATGATTTTGCTGGACGACAACTTTGCCAGCATCGTTGCCGCCATTGAGGAAGGCCGCGCGGTGTTCGACAACATCCGCAAATTCCTCACCTATATTCTCAGCTCCAACATCCCGGAACTGATTCCTTACCTGGCCTTTGTGTTGTGCAAAATTCCGCTGCCACTGACCATCATCCAAATTTTGGCGGTGGATTTGGGTACCGACATGCTGCCGGCTTTGGGCTTGGGCGTGGAAAAGCCGGATGCATCCGCCATGAACAAACCGCCGCGCTCTTACAAGGAAACGCTGATCGACTGGCGCTTGCTGGCCAGAGCCTACGGCTTCCTGGGGCTGCTGGAAGCCCTCGCGGCAATGGCTGCATTCTTTTTTGTGTTGCATCGCGGCGGCTGGGATTATGGCGAGATATTGTCCAGCCATAACCCGCTCTACCTGCAAGCCACTACCGCCTGCCTGACCGCGATCATCATGATGCAGATCGTTAATGTGTTTATCTGTAAACAGCGGCAACGCGGCCTGTTAGCCACATCGTTCTTGGACAATAAACTGATCCTGTCCGGCATTGCTTTGGAAATTGCGTTGATTCTGACGATTGTCTACACGCCCTGGGGCAACGCGCTGTTCGGCACTGCACCGATAGACGCCGGCGTTTGGCTGTTTACCTTGCCGTTTGTGCTCGGCATGCTAATGCTGGAAGAATTCAGAAAATGGCTGGTGCGGCGCTTCGCGCTTTTTCCTGTTCTGGTAAAACCGTTGAAATTGCGTAAGCGCTTACTGAGTCGTCACTAAGCAATCACGCCCGCTAGGCTAAACCTTAGGTGCGGCAACGCAGCTGAATAGCGATAGAGCAATCCCAAGCAATCAAAACCTGATGTGCAGGCTCACATCACGCGGTATTCAGATTCCGGTTAACAACGCGGATGCGGCTTTTTGATTGTCTTGATATAGCTTGAGCGCGTAGCTAGCCACCTGGTTTTGCAGCTTTCCCTTATTCAAGTCAGCAGCCGTTTGCGCGTAGTCGGTATCTTGAATACGGCTGAGGGTCTCGGCCAGATTCTGATAGCTGCTGCTTAGATTCGCCAGATTTGAATTCAAGCCGGCAGCGGTACTTGCCAAGTTACTCTGCTGATTCCCGACATTTTTAATCGCACTATCTATAGTATCCAGCGCATTGGACGCATTTGTAGCGCTTGATACATCCAATCCCGACACACCCAGGGCTGTGCTGGATACATTACCCAGGCTTAAGCCAAGGGTATCGCCGGGATTGGGGCCGATTTGCAATTGACCGGAAAAACTACCGTCCAACAGCTTTTGATCGTTGAACTGGGTGTTGCCGGCGATACCATCAATGCTTTTACCCAAGCCGTTGATCTCGTCCTGAATGCTTTGCCGATCAGCGGCCGACAAAGAGCTATTACCGGCTTGCACCGTCAATTCACGGATACGTTGCAGATTGTCGGTTACCTGAGTTAATGCGCTACCGGCTGTATCCGTAAGCGACAGACCGTTGCCGATATTGCCGATTGCTTGATTTTGCCCTCCCAAGCGACTGCTTATGGCATCGGTAATTGCCAACCCGGCAGGGTTGTCGGCGGCCGAATTGATCCGCTTCGCGGAACTAAGGCGCTGGATACTGGTTTGGATCAGACTTTGGGATTTATCCAGGCTGGTGGTATTGATTGACGACAACATAATGTCACCTCGCTTACTGTATTTTACGAACTCTACTGCTTATCTAACTGAACGAGAATCAGGCTAAGCAACGATGTCTATTGAGCTCCCCACAGCTTTATTGTCATCAGCCGCAGAAGTTGTCGTTATACCCGCCACTGTTTGCGAATAGGTAGACGGTCTTACCTCGGCGTTCTGAATAGTCTTAGTTAACTGCGCGCCCGCATCTTGAAAAGCGTTGGACAGATTCAATCTTAAGTGTGCAGCGTCAGAGTTCACCTTGGCCTTACTGGCTTGGGAATCGAGCGCCTGGGCTTTGGCTGCGTATTGGTCGGCTTGGGCTTGAACGGTATCCGCCTGTTTTCTCAAGGCTTGCGCCATTTGCTCGGCCTGATCCGCATTTCTTTTGGCCGTCAGTGCGCTCAACTGTTGAAAGCCGGATTGATTAACACTGGAAACAGTTAGGGAAGACATAGCGATCTAAACTCCCTGAATACACCGCAGGCTGGCGGCAGGTTTCGGAATGAACATGCAGTTTCACTCCAATAGGACGACGTATTACTCCAGGTTCAGAAGAATGTCAAACACCAATTTCGGATATTGCCTGCGCTCAGCACAGCAAAGAAACCTCAGTCCGATAACGCCAACGATTGCCGACAATCTTCGCCAGCATTCGCTAGCCACTCCCGCTGACAAGCAGCTCGAAACTGACTAAAATGCAGGCGATTTTTCTGCTCAGCCGCCGGGAAACCCGGTTGCGATTAATCCACCGTATACGCCCGCAATCCACATGAACCACGAAGTTATTGCCACTAGGGTAGAACATGTCGCCATGGCGACAGGCATCATTGCCGGGCTATCGGCTGTCGCGGCGACAATAGCCACGCCGACCGGACTAAGCGCTTTTGGCGTGTGGTTGGGGCTGGTCGATGAACCTTTGATAGTAACCGTCGCGCCTATTCTGGATAAATTAGCTACGGTATGCGGCACCATTTCCGGCATGACCTACTTCTATGCTGTCAGGAAAAAGCGGCAAACCGCAAAGCAATCTGTATCCGAGAATTCCGCACCATCCGATTAGATCAAATTCGCGTAAACAACAAACCTCTGATTACCGCTGCGGCTTTGCTGCGTAGATCTGAGGAAAAAAAGGCTCTCTCAGTTACTAAACACTCAAAAGAGCTTACCTGGATAAAGCCGCATAGTGGGCCTTACCCAGGTCTTAATCTCACCTTCTACGTCTGTGTTTACTCAGTTTATCGAGCTTGTTTGAAGCTTCCTCAAACGATTGCAGCATGTTGTCAAAGGCATTGGTATCAGCAGTAGCGCCGACGGCAGGCTGAGTGGACGGTGACCCACTCTGTTCGGTCTTGTTCGTGGTGTCTAGCGATGGCTTGAGAACTTCCGAGCTATTGGGCTTAGGTTCAGCCGCAGCGTCAACGGTGTGATCAATATCCAGATCATAGTTCGCGCTGTCGCTTTTACCGTCGTTGACCAAATTGCGCCGATATTGCAGGAACGATTCCCGAGTAAACACATAGGGGTCTAAGGCAGCCTCATTGATAAAGTTCAACGCCCCTTCGGCATTTGCACGATCATTAATCCCCTCGAGAATACCAGTGCCCGGCAAGTAAGTACCTGGGTTAGCGGCTCTATCGAGGATGCCCGCGCCGCCATCGCGAATAGTGGTGGGTCCAAAAACCGGCAGCACCAAATACGCACCTTGCCCAACTCCCCACACGGCCAAAGTTTGCCCAAAATCTTCAACGTTGTTTTTTAAACCGACTTCGCTGGCGACATCTATTAACCCACCCACGCCAATGGTGGTATTGGTTAAAAAGCGTCCGGCGTCAGAAGCACTCTGTTGGAATTTACCCTGAAGGACATCGTTGAGCACCACGTTAATACCCTTCAAGTTGGTGAAGAAATTATTGACGCCGGTTTCCATGAAATCGGGTGTAATAAATTTGTAACCATCAGAAACCGGCTTAAAAAAATATTTGTCCAGTGTCATGTTAAACCCGTACATGGACCGGTTAAATCCCTCGTAAGGATCAGCATGGCCTGCCTCATAAACCGAAAGCTCGTCACGCTTTTCAGTACTCGCGCATCCGGGCAGCAGCACTGCACTGGTCAATAAACACACTTGTATCAAAAGTGCCCGGTTCTTGCCTGGATGCAATTGGGTAAACATCGCTTAAAAATCCTGAAAGTAGTTTGTTTCTGGAAGCTTTAATTGTATAGGGTTAAGATTTAAGCTACCCCAGCATTAAAGAATCGATTCGCTATTATAGCCCTTGTCGTCGTCTCACTTTGCTTTTTCGCAGTGTTCCATGCTCTGCGTAAAAATTCCACCGCCGAGCTTTAAATCTACACAGCATCCGGCATATTTGGCTAGACTAAACCCATATATCATAGCAAACCAGGCGCATGCGGGAAGAACACAAATCCGAAGACAGAAAGCTGGACATCAACCAGATCGTGAAGTGGCTGGAAGAGGACGGCATGTTATCCGCTAAGGATGTCGAAAAATGCCGGCAGTACGCGGTCGCCAAAATCAATCTCAACAAGCATCCGTTAAAGGTGTTAGCCGAGTGCGAACTCGCCGACCAAAGCCAGCTCGGCACCCCATTGACTCAAGAAGACTTGACCCAATGGCTGGCCATAAAGCTGGCTATGCCTTACTACTATTTCGACCCACTGAAAATCGACGTACCTACGGTCACTGCCTTGTTCAGTAAGGCTTACGCCGGCAATTACAATATTCTGCCGATCAAGATCGACGCCGATGAAATCGTAGTAGCCACCGCCGAACCCTTCATCCGTGCCTGGCAACTCGACCTGGCGAAGATGCACCACGGCAAGATTCGCTGTGTGTTTGCCAATCCAGACGAAATCAAACGCTATCTGGACGAGTTTTATAACTTTTCCAAATCGCTGAAAGGCGCACAAACGCATAACGACGGTCGCGCCGCAGAAGGCCAAAACTTCGAACAATTGGTTGAGCTGAGCAAAAGCGCCGATCTGGACGCGAACAATCAGCATGTGGTCAATCTGGTCAACTGGTTGTTGCAGTACGCCTTCGACCAGCGCGCCAGTGATATTCACATCGAGCCGCGCCGCCAGCAAGGCAATGTGCGATTCAGGATCGACGGCATTCTGCACAAGGTTTATCAACTACCGATGCCGATCATGAATGCGGTGTTAAGCCGCTTGAAGATTTTAGGCCGGATGAATATCGCCGAGAAACGCCTGCCGCAAGACGGCCGGATCAAGACCCAAAATAGCAACGGCAAGGAGATAGAATTAAGGCTTTCCACCATGCCAACTGCGTTTGGCGAAAAGCTGGTAATGCGAATTTTCGACCCGGAAGTCTTACTGCGCGATTACGAGCAGTTGGGCTTTAATAAACAGGAGCTGGCGATTTGGAACCGGATGACCAACCAGACCCACGGTATTATTCTGGTGACCGGCCCGACCGGTTCCGGTAAAACCACCACCTTGTATTCCACGCTAAAGCGTTTGGCCACATCGGAAATCAATCTGTGCACCGTGGAAGACCCCATCGAGCAAATAGAGCCGGCTTTCAATCAAATGCAGACTCAGGCCAATATCGGTTTGGATTTCGCCAGTGGGATTCGCACCCTACTTCGGCAAGATCCGGACATTATTATGGTCGGGGAGATTCGCGATTTGGAGACGGCGGAAATGGCCGTGCAAGCTTCGCTGACCGGACATTTAGTGATTTCCACTCTCCATACCAATAGTGCGCCAGCTGCGGTGACACGTTTGTTAAATCTTGGCCTGCCAGGCTATCTGATTCAGCAAACCATATTGGGGGTAATGGCGCAACGCTTGATAAGGGTGCTATGTGGGCAATGCAAAACCGCGACAACCGTAGACCAAGCAAAGTGGCAGGCATTGGTCGCGCCGTTTAAAGTCGCTACCCCTAAGCAAATTTATAAGGCTGTTGGTTGCAAGACTTGCCGCAATACCGGCTTTGCCGGACGTATCGGCATCTACGAAATTTTCGAAAACCAGCCGACCCTGCAAAAATTGATCGTGGAAGGCTGCGACACACTGTTGCTGCAACGCCAAGCGATCAGAGAAGGTATGCGCCCGTTGCGGCTAAGTGGTGCGGAAAAAGTTGCCGCCGGCATTACCACCATTGAGGAAGTGTTGCGGGTGGCGCCGGAACGGATAGATTTTTAAATCTGTCGATCAAATGCGAATTTATTGATCGCCTAGATTAAGATAAAGCCGAGAAGATGACAGCAGGCTCCGGAAAAACCGGCCTAAGCCGATGCATTATTTCCCTGCTAAAGCGATATAGGCCGATATAACCGCCCTATACTAAGCCAGCTCAATCCTGGCGTTTTTTCCGATTTACGTTGATGTTGCTCGCAACAGTCGTTGAAGCAAATAATGCCGATGAAAGAATAAATTCGCCTGACATAAAACCAATCACGCCGGTGATAAAAGCCAAACCGTTCAAAATATCTTTTTGTAAGTCATTCATTTTTGTTACTCCGTAATAAACACGCTTACACTATAAGATAGATATAATTCATTAACAATGCCATTGAATACGCATTATTTGTTTTACATTTAGAAACAATATCCGAATTATCACGCTAAAACAAGCAATGGCACAGCGTTGTAATGAATTCAGGAACCCTAAGGTTCCTGAATCCAATACCCAATTCACCGAACGGTTTTGCCCTTAATATTCGGCATCATGGAAAACATTTTGCACGTCATCCAGGTCGTTCAACATATCCAAAAATTTTTCGAACATCACCACATCGTCGCCGCTGATAGGGGTAACACTTCTAGGCATAAACTGAATTTCATCCACTTCAAAATCGATCTCGCCCAATAAATCCGTCAAGGCCTGCTTGGCTTTCGCGTAGTCGGCATGGGGGGTAAACACGGTCAACTTGCCATCTTCGTTTTCGATGTCGGACACATCGACATCCGCACTGAGCAAGGCTTCCAGTACGGCATCCTCGTCGTTGTGTTTAAACGCCAGGATTGCTGAATGATCGAACATATGACTGACAGCGCCTTGCGTACCGATCTTGCATTTCGTTTTGGTAAAACACAGCCGCACATCGCCAAACGTGCGATTGGGATTATCGGTCAAGCAATCGACGATCACCATACAACCGCCAGGCCCAAAACCCTCATAACGAGCTGGCGCAAAATCTTCCCCGCCACCGCCCTTGGCTTTATCGATAGCTTTTTCGATGACGTGAGTAGGCACTTGGTCTTTTTTGGCTCTATCGATCAAACCCCGCAAGGTCAAGTTGCCGGATGGATCAATACCGCCGGATTTGGCAGCCATATAGATTTCACGGCCATATTTGCTGTAAACCTTGGCCTTGGCGTCAGCCGTCTTGGCCATGGACACTTTACGGTTTTGATACGCTCTACCCATTCGACTTTTGCTCCCCGGATCGCTTGGCAAAAAAACCGCGATTCTACAGATAAGTATTTACTGTGGGAATTTTTTGACCGGCATATGCCAGGTCCGACTCTACAATGATGCTTAGACGCGCCCCAAAACTAATCCAGCCAGCTCTAAGGTGATGACATGGACTCCTCCTCACCCCTAGCGGTGTCACAATGCACCCGAAAATTTAAACGGGACAAAGAGGAGTCCGAAATGAATCGTAACGTAGTGGGTTTGGATATAGCAAAACAAGTGTTTCATCTGTTCATGATGCTCGAGGGCAAAGCGATCAAGCGGAAACTAAAGCGCTCGGAACTCCTGGAATTCATAGCTCAACTACCACCAAGCCTGATCGCGCTGGAAGCCTGCGGTGGTTCGCACCACTGGGCACGGTCGTTCCAAGCACTGGGTCATGAGGTCGTGCTATTGAACGCCCGTTACGTGAAAGCCTTCGTGGTGGGCAACAAAAACGATTTCAACGATGCCGAGGCGATCTTTACGGCGGCGCGGCAACCGAACAAACGTACGGTGGCCATTAAAAACATGGAACAACAAGACCTGGCCATGGTGCATGGCATTCGCCAAGGCAAAGTCGAGGAGCGTACGGCCTTGATCAATCAGATTCGCGGGCATTTGGCCGAGCGCGGGCTGGTGTTGCCGAAAAGTGCCCATCAGGTCAGAAAACAGTTGCCGTTGATGTTGGAAGATGCCGAGAAGCAACTGTCGACGCTCAGCCGCGCGCTGTTTGCCGAACAGTATCAAGCCCTGGTGGCGATTGATGAGGCCATCAAAACTATGGATCGGCAGATCGAAGCGCTGTGCCGGCAAAATGCCTTGAGCAAACGTCTGATTGCCATTCCGGGCATAGGCCCGCTCACCGCCACTTTGGCCGCCGCCGATGTGGGGGATGGCAAAGGTTATACGTCCAGTCGTGATTACGCCGCCAGTTTGGGCGTGGTGCCCAGACAGCATAGTAGCGGCGACCGCCAAGTCTTGCTCGGCATCAGCAAACGGGGTAATCGGCGCTTGCGCACCTTGTTGATCCACGGCGCCCGGGCGGTATTGAAATACTGCGGCGACAAGAGCGACCCGTTGAGCCGCTGGCTACAAGCCTTAATCGAACGGCGAGGCTTCAACAAGGCCGCCGTGGCCTTAGCTAACAAGAATGCCCGGATTATCTGGGCACTGGCCACTGGCTCTGGCGAATATGCGGCCCAAGTGGCTTGATTGAGTGATGTCCGAGTTGCCCACCCTTTGCCCAACGCCTCCACACGAGAGAAGGGTTCCGGCGTCGGGCAAAGCGTGGACAACTCTCAATCCGGTGATGCAAACGCTATAAACGAGTTCAACAGATTGCGGAGGCAAGTCACTCAAAAGTGATGACATTCAACAGGTCAGACCGGTGCTTTTAAATCCCGTTTAGCGCATAGGTTCTTTAGAAACCGTTAAGGTGTTAGTGGAAAAAGCGCGCGGATAGATTCATCAGGGTCCGAAGGTCAATCAAGCACCTTCATCAAGAGACCGAATATATGGCTGCAATCTCGATCTCTGTTGGAAACATTATTTTTGGGAATCTTGGCTGGCAATTGGGGAGGAGTCCATATAAGGCTCTAATCAAATCCGTCCTCAACGGGTTAAGAACCCTTAGGGTAACAAGCGTTCAAAACCATCTAACGGCAAAGGTTTACTGTAGAGATAGCCTTGAAATGTATGGCAACCATGATTTTCCAGAAACTGACGTTGTGCTTCGGTTTCCACTCCTTCGGCTATGACGTCCAAACCCAGATTATTGGCCATGGCAATAATCGTTTGGACGATCACGGTATCGTCCGGATCGATAGAAATATCCCGCACAAAGCTTTGGTCAATCTTCAATTGATCGATCGGTAGTTTTCTGAGATTGGATAGCGAGGAATTCCCGGTACCGAAATCATCCATTGAAAAACGCACGCCAATTTCCCTTAGCGCATGCATTTTGCGGATAGTCTCATCAATATCGTCCAGCACCAGACTTTCAGTTAACTCCAATTTCAACCGATTCGGATTGATATCGCTCTCTCGAATGATTTGCCGCACCACGTCGACGAAATCAGTTTGCCTAAACTGCCGCGCACTGACATTTGCTGCCAACTGCAAATGTTGAGTATGTGCGCTGCTTTCCCAAATCTTCAGTTGTCGGCAAACGGTTTCCAGTACCCAACGCCCTATCGGCACAATCAAACCGATATCCTCGGCCAACGGTATAAACTCAGCAGGTGAAATCAAACCGCGTTCGGGATGTTGAAAACGAATTAAGACTTCAGCACCGATAATATCCAACCCCTGCGAGACTTGCGGCTGATAATACAGTTGGAATTGCTTATTCGCTAAAGCACCGTGTAAATCCGCCTCCAATTTGACCCGCGCATTGATACTGGCCTGCATGGCCGGGTCGAAGAAACGTATGGTATTCCGCCCGGCTTTCTTGGCCTGGTACATGGCAATATCGGCTTGTTTCAGCAAGCTTTCTATGTCTGAATCCTGGTCGTTGAATAACACGGCACCGATACTGGGCGAATTGCGATATTCGTGGTCGGCAAGCCGGTAGGCTTGCGTCAAGGCAGTGAGGATTTTATTCGCTATCACTTCGGTCTGCGCGCAGGCATCAAGGACTTCATCGCTCAGATCGGTCAACATCACCACAAATTCGTCCCCACCCAGGCGCGAAACAGTATCGCCTTCGCGCACGCAAGCCACCAAGCGTTGCGCCACCAATTGCAACAATAAATCGCCCATGTCGTGACCGAGGGTGTCGTTTAAAGTTTTGAAATTATCCAAATCGATAAATAGGATGGCCCCCTCCCGCCCGCTACGCGCACTGGCAATCAGCGCTCGTTTCAAACGATCTTGCAGTAATCGGCGATTCGGCAACCCGGTCAACGGATCATAAAACGCCAAGCGCTCAATTTCCTCGGCAGCGGCTTTAATAGAGGTAATATCTACAAATGTGGCCACATAATTTTTGATGCAACCCGTCGGGTCTTTCACCGCACTGACGGCCAAGTGCATGGGAAAAACCGCGCCATCCTTACGTTTGCTAAAAATCTCACCTTCCCAGCCCCCTGAATTATTGACCCTTTCCCACATCTCCTGGTAATAGCCCACACCCTGCAAATCCAATTCCAATACCCGCGGATTCTTACCTACTACTTCGTCGCTGAGGTAACCGGTAATGCGGGTAAAGGCGTGGTTTACCCGCAATATCAAGCGATTCTCATCCAAAACCACGATGCCTTCCTGCGACTCGAAAGCGGTAGCCGCAATCCGCAGCTCCGCGTCCAATAGCTGTTGCTGTCTCAGCGCTTGCTCCAACCGGCTTTTTTGCGCCAAGCCCTCGGGCAAGGTCATCGCCAACATCCGGGCAATGTCAATTTGCACATGCGACCAAGGTTCGCTGCGACCCCGCCATAGTTCCGTCCACATTTCAAATGATTGGCGCGGCGTCAGTTGGTAGTTTCCGTTTTGATCCATCACCAAGCCTTTCTCGGCCTTGCCCGCCCAATTTACGGTACGCGGCTTTTCCTGCCTGAACCAAACTATGACATTGCGCATATCGCCGGGCAACGGTGTGGTTAATATCCCTGCGGCTATATCCTGGTATTTTTCTGCCGGTACAAAATCATTGGCAAGATGATCAGAACTAAATATCTGGCCGCTGGCTTGTTCGCCCAGCCAGAGCAATAAGGCCCCTAGATCTGCAGGCTTCAACACCTCGCCATAAACATGCCGTTTACCTTCCACCACAGCTACTATCCCGGTTGCATCCAGCAACGCCATCAACTGCGGCAATAACTTCTGCAGGACCAGTTGTTCGTGATCGGTAAAAATATAATTCAGCAACTCACCAATCACATGGTTAGCACTGGCAACGCAGTTGTACTGCTCCAAGGCCTCAATCGACGATAATTTCGACGACACCATCCGGCTTATAAACGTCACGGCTTCGCGTTGGGCAATCGACACGCGTTTTGCCGTGAAGTGATGACATGCTATCAATCCCCACAATCGGCCGTTTTGCAGCAAGGAAATCACCATCGAACCCTGCACACCGATATTGCGCAAATACTGGATATGTATCGGCGACAAACAGCGCAACGCCGAGTAAGTCATATCCAACGGCCGCTCTGTTACGGGATTGAGGCCAGGTAAAATCGGTACAGGCTCGGCATCAATATCGGCAACCAAGCGTACCAGATTACACGTATATAGCCGCCGTGCTTGTGGCGGAATGTCACTGGCCGGAAAGTGCAACCCCAGATAGGACGGCGCATGATCCACGCTATTTTGGCTGATCACTTGCCCGTTCCAATTAGAGTCAAACCGATAGATCATCACGCTATCGTAGCCGCTCATCCGCCGCACCAACAGCGCGACATCATCGAAATAGCGGGAGAAATCGCTATTCGCGTCGTATCGCAGCAATGATTCCTGCATTTCCATTAGCCATTCGGACAATCGCCCTTCCTGGTCGGCGTCGTGATCAGGCACGAGCTCCAGCACCAATAGCCCGTCACTCACATAAGCATGGGCCTGTAGATCAAGAGGGCCGTGGCATTGGGAGATGCTGAGTTTCCCGGCGGCAGTATTTTTACTCTGCGCCGATTGAAACATTTGCTCGATTTGCCCGGCAGTTTTTTCGCCGACCAACTCTTGAAGCGATTTGCCGCACACATCTCCGGTCAATTCGCTGAAAAATTCACTAACGTTGGCGCTGGCCTGTAACACCGGGTAAGGATGTTCGGCGCCCAGAACCAGTACGGCGCCGTGCGGTTGAATCTGCCCGATTTGGTGAATAGGCTCTGCCGCGCACTTTTCCAGCGCCTGTTGCAACGCCTGCTGATCAATATCCCCCATTAGACAAGACGGAGAACATGTAACTTACGAATAGGCATAATCATCCAACACCTGAATAAAGAATTGAAAGGTTTGGCAGGCGGCGTGCTCGGCAGCCAAGCGCTGGTTATCATCACCGGCAAGGTTTTCCGCAAACCGCAGAAAATCTTGCCACATAGGCCCGGTTTCCTGACCATAGCCGCGGTAAAAGCAGGCACCGGTCTCGCCGCTCAAGCCATGGTCTGCCTCTAGGCTACGCGAAATAAGCTGTCCGCCCAACATCGATCCCTCGATCACGTATAAAACCCCGGTATATTCACCCATACTGGCTACCTGCGGTGCCAGCGCGTTTTCAGCTATGTTGCATGCCTTGAGCGGGTCTATTCCCAAAAAAGCCAGATCGCGGCAAATCCAGGGCAGCTTAAGGCGTTGAGAATAGTCGAATTGACAGTCTTGAGAAGCCTGAAAGGCAATTAAACTGTCTTCCAAAGCCTGATAGAGATGGTAGTAAGCCGATAGCAGCTTTCGGTATTTATCCAGCGAATAGTCTGGTTGGGTGATTCCGACCAGCAAACTGTGTTGATTTAAACGGTTATGATAGTCATTGGTTGCGCCTTTTAACGCCTCGCGGACTGCCTGCCGGGAATTATGCGGATGTGTATCGGACGATTTCATTCGGAGCCTCGGCAAACCCAATTTAGTAAAAACAGCAGTGAACGGGAATATACCAACAATTCAGCGGAAGGCCAGGTGCATGCCTGATAGCCAGAGCGGCTACATTTACAGACGGGGTTAACACTTGGGCAAACGCCGGTTCCAGGCCATAAACTCCTCTATCGGCACCGGCTTACTGAACAAAAACCCCTGGCAGGCATGGCAGCCGTGCTGTTCCAGAAACAAGCGTTGCGCTTCGGTTTCGACGCCTTCGGCAATGACGTCTATCCCCAAATTGTGGGCCATACCGATGATGGTTTGTACGATCACCGCATCGCTGGTTTTGACACCAATGTTATGCACAAAGGAGCGGTCAATTTTTAGCTGGTCGAACGGCAACTGCGTCAGATAGGAAAACGACGAGTATCCGGTCCCGAAGTCGTCCAACGAAAAGCGCACGCCCATCTCTCGGAGTGCGTGCATTTTCAAGATCGTGTCGTTGATATTCTCAAGTACCAGACTTTCGGTCAGCTCCAGTTCCAGCAAGTCCGGTTGAACGCCATGGCTATCCAACACCCGTCGCACCTGCTCGACAAAATCCGCCGCTCTAAACTGGCGCGCACTGACATTAACGGCCAGCCGAAACTGCCGTGAATGCGCATGTCCCTCCCACTGCTTCAGTTGCGTGCAGGCGGCTTCCAATACGCACTGGCCAATCGGCAAAATCAGACTGGTTTTTCCGCCAAGGCAATAAACTCCAACGGCGACACCAAGCCGCGTTGCGGATGCTGCCAACGCAACAGCGCCTCGGCGCCCACCACCTCATGGTTTCGATAAATCTGCGGTTGAAAATACAGCCTGAACTGCTGATGAGCCAGAGCAAGAGCAAATCTTTTTCCAAATCGGCACGGGCAGTGGCCAGCGCCTGCATGCTCGGATCGAAGAAGCGCACGGTATTGCGCCCGGCTATTTTAGCTTGATACATGGCAAGATCTGCGTGCCGCAATAGCTCTTCTGCAAGTTCATGATCGCGGTACAAGCGAATGCCGATACTGGCCGAACAATGGAACTCATAACCGTTTACGCCGTAGGGACGCGCCAACGCGTCCAGCAATTTTTCGCCGACTTGCTTGGTTTGCATCGCGGCAAGCTCGACATCGGCGCTCAAATCTGAGAGCAACACCAAAAACTCATCACCACCCAGGCGGCCGACGATGTCGCATTCGCGCACGCTAGTGCGTAAACGCCGCGCCACTTCGACCAATAACTGGTCACCGGCATCATGGCCGCGTGTGTCGTTAAGCGTCTTGAAATTATCCAGGTCCAAGAACAGGATGGCGCCATACAAGCCGTTGCGGGCGCCGGCGACCGACTCCTGGCCCAAACGATCTTGCAGCAAACGCCGGTTAGGCAAATGGGTTAAAGGATCGTAATACGCCAAACGGTGGATTTCCGCCACCGCATCCTTGTTCTCGGTAATATCCGAAAATGTACCGACGTAATGGGTAATGCGGCCATCGGGTGCGACTACGGCGGCAATGGTCAGCCATTGGGCAACAATCAGGCCATTCTTATGCCGATTCCAGATTTCACCTTGCCAGTGGCTGGTTTCCTGTAATGAAGTCCAAATGGCGGTAAAAAATCCCTTGTCGTGCCGACCGGAGTCAAGTATGTGCGGCGTTTGCCCCAACACTTCTTCCGCTTCGTAGCCGGTCAGCGCGGTAAAAGCCCGATTCACTCGCAGGATCACCGCATCCGGAGAGGTGACGATCATCGCCGCCTGCGATTCGAAGGTGATGGCGCTGATACGCAGCATTTCTTCCACCTGCTTACGCTCGCTGATGTCCCGAATAATCGCAATACCTCCCACAATTTTGCCGGCGCCATCGCGCGACGGCGCGCAGGTCATGTCTATCACTATACCCGCGGCATCCAGCGCCGGCCTGAAATCGCCTTCATAACTCACCTTTTCACCGTTCAACGCCTGATGCAAAGCGGCGAGTATTGAATCGTCTTTAAAACCCTTAATATCCAATCCGACGACGTTATCGACGGTATTCTGCAAAATAGCGGCAAACGGTTCGTTACAGTAAGTAACGATCAGATCGGTGTCGTAATGAAAAATACCGATGGGCGAATGTTTCAGCAACAAGCGATAACGCTGCTCGCTGATACGCATAGCCTCTTCCCTTTCCGCGGCGTCGAGATGCAAGACAATATTCTCGGTGATGCTTCGATTGATGCGACGCAAGCTGATCACCATGAAGCACAGGTATAAAAACCCTGCCACGCTCATCGCCACAAACAATCCATTGCCGGAGATGAACAAGCGCACGATGATGGGCAGCAGCGAGCTCAAAGAAAATAGCACCGCGCTGAGCAGATCGGCGGAAAAGGCCACCACGCCGCCGGCAGACAAGCCTGCCAGCATGAAAACCAAAAAGAGCTGATGTTGCGAACTGTTGACAGGGAACATCAGAAAACCGGCCGCTCCCCACACCAAGCCCACGGCCAACACCCCAAGCCGAAACCTTTTCAACCAGAACCGAGTGCTTTCGCCCACTTCCGGTACGGCGGATCGATAAGCCTTGACCAGCAAAGTGCGGGAAACCGCCACCAACACGATCAGCGTCAACCAACTGAGAACCACGGGGGCCGCAATCATGTCGCGCTGCATATACGCCAGAATCGCCGTCAGCAGGGTACTGCTGATCAATGACACATTGCTTGCCGCAAACAGTTGCCGAAGCTGTGCCGCTTGAATTGCTGCTTGTTTGTTCGGATTACTGATCACGTATGATTTAGCGGCCGGCTACTAACTAACGACTGAATTAGGTTTGAAACGACTAGCGAAGCACTCTGGATTGTACGCTAACCGGACTAACAGGCAATGCTGTTTTTCGGCTGGCTGCTTTAACGGCGATATAGTCATCGCCGTTAAAATTTTGGTTTTTGTGATGCCCTCTCCCCGACCCTTTCCCGGCGATTACGGGAACGAATATTCCGAAATTTGTAATGCCAAAGCTAAAAGCGCAAGGCTCCGGCACATAGACTATCGCGCAGTTCGAAAAGGAACGGCAGCGATTGAATGCGTTGCTCTTCGCAGCACGAAAGAAGCAATATACGCCATCAACTATTTCACCCGGACTATTGAAACTTCCTAAACCGCACCCAACTGTTAAGGAAACTTTGCAGCCATTTTGCAGTCTTTGCCCATGCCGGCCTTTAGCCGGGTTATATCTTCACGATAGGAGTTATTGAATGAATTCACAGGAACGCAACCAGCTCAGCCAGTTTCTGAATCAACTGAACGACGTAAAGCTCACGCAAAAAGATGCCGAAGCCGAAGCGTTGATTAGAGATGAGGTTGCCAAACAACCCGATGCCGCGTATCTGCTGGTGCAACGCGCCTTGTTGCAGGATCAAGCTTTGACTGCGGCTAAAGCGCAAATCGCCGAGTTGCAAAATCAATTGCAAGCCGGTGCAAGCCCACAACGTGGTGGATTTCTCGGTAACGATCCCTGGGCTCAACCTGCCAACAATAGCGGAGCGGTGCCCGGTGCCGGTAATTATCAAATGCAACGCGGCGCCGCTTCGGCGCAAGCGCCCGGCTTTTTCGGTGGTGGCGCCGGTGGCAGTTTTTTGGGCAACGTCGCGACCACGGCAGCGGGTGTCGTCGCCGGTTCGTTTTTATTCCAAGGCATTGAAAGTCTGATGGGGCATCACGGCTCCAGCGCCTGGGGCCAGCAAGCAATGGGCGAACACAGCGGCGCTCAGGAACAAACCGTGGTCAACAACTATTACGGCGACGACGCCATCCAGCAAGCCAATTTGGAGAATAGTGACGATTTTTCACTTAGCGACGCAGACTACAGCGTGCCGGACGACAGCGACAATTCCGACTGGATTTAATTTAATTCACCTTGAGTTCTCCCTCTCAGGGCAGTCTTTGGACTGCCCTTTTTTTAACTTTTCCTGTGAGAGACCCGGGTGCCACTTGGCACAAACTGACGTGTTTGCGGGTTGAAACTAGCCTGTTATTAACCCGGCGCTTAAATACCGTTCGCCCCGTCGAAGAGCGCACTAGCCAGGGCTTCGACGGCCTCAGCCTGAACGGCATACTGCTGATAAATAGGGCCGGGTATAAATTGACGATGAAAGGCGTTTTGCGCAAGGCACCCAACTTAACCCAATCTCGGCCAAATTGGGTGCCTTGCAAGCCAAGCTCAGCGTTTATCGAATCGATCCAAGTCCATCACTTTAGCCCAGGCATTGGCAAAATCCTGCACGAATTTTTCCTTGCCATCTGCCGAGGCATAGACTTCCGCCACCGCCCTTAACTCGGAGTGGGAACCGAAGATCAAATCGACTGGCGTGGCGGTCCATTTAACTTGATCGCTGGCCCGGTCCCGTCCTTCGTAAATGCCTTCGCTAGCTGACTTGGTCCATTTCGTGGACATATCCAGCAGATTAACGAAGAAGTCGTTGCTGAGCGTACCCGGATGGCTGGTGAACACCCCGTGTTTAGCATGGCCGGCGTTCGCATCCAAGGCGCGCATGCCGCCCACCAACACCGTCATTTCCGGCACGCTTAAGGTCAGAAAATTCGCGCGCTCCACCAGAATTTCCGCCGGCGAATGCGCATTGTCTTTGCCAAAGTAATTTCGGAAACCGTCGGCTTTGGGCTCCAACACCGCCACGGAATTGACGTCGGTTTGCTCTTGCGCCGCATCCATCCGCCCCGGTTTGAACGGCACTTGCACTTTGTAACCGGCTTTTTTGGCCGCCTCCTCCACCGCCGCCGAGCCACCGAGCACGATCACATCGGCCAGCGACACTTTTTTACCGCCTTTCAAGGAGCGGTTGAATTCGGTTTGGACGGCTTCCAATTTTGCCAGCACTTTGGCTAGTTCGGCCGGATCATTGGCCTCCCAGTCTTTTTGCGGCGCTAACCGAATCCGTGCGCCATTGGCGCCGCCGCGCATATCGGTGCCTCGGAACGTGACAGCGGACGCCCAGGCCGTTTTTACCAACTCGGGAATCGTCAGATCCGCAGCCAAGACGGCTGCCTTCAATTTGCCGGCATCCTTAGCATCAATCAATTTATGATCGGCTTTGGGGATAGGATCCTGCCAGATGAAGTCTTCAGCCGGCACTTCCGCACCGACATAGCGGGCCTTGGGCCCCATGTCGCGGTGGGTCAGCTTGAACCAGGCCTTGGCGAAAGCCGCCTCAAATTCTTTGGGATTATCCAAAAAGCGTTTGGAAACTTTTTGGTAATCCGGGTCCATTTTCAAAGCAATATCGGTGGTAAACATGATCGGCGGATGGCGTTTGCTCTGATCATGGGCATCCGGTACAAAGTTATCGCCCTTGCCGTCTTTGGGTATCCATTGCGTGGCACCGGCCGGACTTTTGCTTTGTTGCCAATCGAAAGTGTATAGCCAGGTCAGATAGTCGTGGGTCCATCGCGTAGGGTTGGTCGACCAGGCGCCTTCCAGGCCGCTACTGACGGTATCGACACCGTTGCCGGCACCGCATTTATTCGCCCAGCCCAAACCTTGTTCCTCAACACCGGCAGCGGCGGGCTCTTTGCCCACGCATTCATCGGGTTTATGCGCGCCATGCGCCTTGCCGAAGGTATGGCCGCCGGCGATCAGGGCCACGGTTTCCTCGTCGTTCATCGCCATCCGGCCGAATGCTTCGCGGATGTGTTTGGCGGCGGCTAAGGGGTCAGGATTGCCCCCTGGACCTTCCGGATTGACATAAATCAAGCCCATTTGCACGGCGGCCAGCGGTTTCGCCAAATCACCTTTACCGTCGTGGCGCTCGTCAGCCAAAAATTTCTTTTCGGTACCCCAATTGACCACTTCTGCCTCCCAATCGTCGGCGCGACCACCGGCAAAACCCAGAGTCTTGAAGCCCATATCTTCCAAGGCCACATTGCCCGCCAGCACCATCAGGTCGGCCCAGGACAGTTTGGCGCCGTACTTTTGTTTAACCGGCCACAACAGGCGGCGGGCTTTATCCAGATTGACGTTGTCCGGCCAGCTATTCAGTGGCTCAAAGCGTTGCTGACCGCCGGATGCTCCGCCGCGGCCGTCAAAAATGCGGTAGACGCCGGCACTATGCCAGGCCATGCGAATGAAAAACGGCCCATAGTTACCATAATCCGCGGGCCACCAGGGCTGAGAGGTATGCAGCACGCTGGCAATGTCTGCTTTCACGGCTTTCAAGTCCAGAGTTTTGAATTGCTCGGCATAATTAAAGGCTTTGCCCAAGGGGTTGGATTCGGCGGCGCTCTGCCGCAGCGGTTGCAGATTCAGTTGCTCCGGCCACCAGAAACTGTTCATAGTCGGTTCCGGCTCGGCCAGCACAGTTGTGGGGGTCAACGCCGTTGATATGGCTAGCGCCAATGTGGATGCCAGGAAAATTTGTTTGCTTGTCATGGTGCACCTCTGTTCCTTGTTGTGATTTAAGATAAAACCAGCCGTTGTTTTTTTGTTTTAAAGACCGCAAGGGATTAACTGTAGCGGCATTTAGTTGCATCGGCACCCTGTCCCTTCAGAAAAAACGGGATCGGTGGACATATTCAACGGGAGATTGCCCGCAAACTGAAATTGATTTCCTCGATGGGCCGATAGGCCAAGTCAATAATAGGCGCTTCCGAGCTGGTATGATTCCGGTTCGGGTGCGATTTCGGAACACTTAACTCAACAGCGGATAACAGTCGATGAACTTGCGGGATTTAAGCTATCTAGTGGCCGTAGCGGAATTGAAAAACTTCAGCCAAGCGGCTGAGCATTGTTCGATTAGTCAGCCTACGTTGAGCACGCAGATCAAGAAACTCGAGGATTATTTAGGCGTGGATTTGTTCCTGCGCGAAAAAAATGCGGTGGAAACCACCGAAACTTGTCGGGAAATTTTACCGATCGCCCGCCGCATACTGGACGATGCGCGCTCCATTCGCCAAATCGCCGCCCACGCCAGTGACCGGCATCGCAACATGCTGTCGTTGGGCGCATTTCCTTCGCTGGCAAGTTACGTGTTGCCGGAATATGTCTTTCGCATCAAGCAACATTACCCAGAGCTGAAACTCCAACTGGTCGAGGAAAAAACCAACGCTCTCATAGCTTTACTGCTCGACAAAAAGCTGGATGCGGCCTTGCTGGCCTTACCTGTCGAACAGGCGAACCTGGAATCGCGAACCTTGTTCGAAGACCCTTTCACCCTGGCGGTATGCGCCGACCATCCCCTTGCTGAGCAGGCGGAAATTGACCTGAACACGGTGGCCAAAGAAAATCTACTGTTGTTGGATGAGGGTCATTGTTTACGGGATCAGGCGCTAAAATTATGCCATCCGTCCCGCTTTGTGGAGCACGACTTCCGGGCATCCAGCCTGGAAACCTTGCGTTTCATGGTCAAAAACGGCGTCGGTGTGACGCTGATGCCTTCGGTCGCCGTGCAGCCGGATGATAATGACATTCGTTATATCAAAATCCGTCAACGGCCCAGCCGGCAAATCGCCCTGGTCTGGATCAAGAATCATCCCCGTAGCGAACTACTGGAAACGCTGGCCGGACTGCTGGCTTATAAACCGCTGCCCTAAAGCTAAATATTAAACCGGCCGTTGAATACAGCTGACCCTGTAGAGAAGGGTACACCCGCTTGGGCTTCGACGAGCCCGAACGGCATACCCGCAATAAATAGGGTCGGGTTAATAAAAACGGAATCCACGCTATCAGCCGGACGCAAGGTGGCGACTTGCGCTGCCATTTGCAGCCGTATTCTCAAATCATTTACCGCAAACAAAACACTTCTATCGCATTCCGCATAGCATTGGCCCTGCCTATCGCTTCCTGACAAATTCCCAAACCACTAACAGCAAAATACTTTTGCTTGACAAGAAGATGATAATCATTATCATTTGTATCCGACAGTCTTCTCTCGTGCTGTCATTGCCGCACCTGCACAGCCTCCTAAGTTATCCAGTGTGCGGCAATTTATTTTCTAACTTATGCAACCCGAGGTCATCATGTTCGAAGACAACTCTATCGGCGCGCCGAAAAGCCGCGATGTGGCGCAAATTCATGCCGCGACCTGCGTGTTAATGACCCAATTCATCAACGGCCATCACAACCCCAAGCTTGCACATCTGATCGTACAGCAATTGGGCCGGTTACTGAGCCATCCGGAACTGGAACACAGTGCTTCCAGCCGGGACATGTATCTGCAATTGCTGGAACACTGGCAAACAGTCACCAACCTGTTGTTAGAGCGAAAAACAGCTCGCCAGCAGCCGGTAGCGGCGCATTGAGCGGGTTTGGCATTTATTCGTCATCATTTTTAGTCTTATGAAAAATCCGTCTAACCCAATGCGACTTGACCCGTTAACCGCCGACACGCCACCGGAAATACCACAAGCCAGGCAGCGCCTTAATAGCCGTTTATTGTTCGGCACCCAAAACGAAATTGTCATCGAACACCAGGGTGACGAATATCGCTTACGCATTACCAGTAACGGCAAATTAATTTTGACCAAATAAACTGCAACACCCGACAACACTAGCCAGCCAACCTCAGGGTAGCCAGCCAATCGTTTTCAGATCCGTTAATCGAGAGGCCTGTATGTTACCGACCGCCAGTTTTCGCCAGCTTGCTTGCCTGGCCCCCATGCGCCTCGTAGCCAGCGAAGGGCCGTATAAATCGATAGCCACAATACAAAAAGCCGAATATAACGAACGCGGCCTGGGCTTTCTCATCGCCCTTGGCCTACATTTAGCCTGGTTCGGCCTCATGCCGAACAGCGAGAAACCGCAGCCTATTACTCCGCCGCAACCTATCATGGTGCAGTGGCTAGGCGACACCCAAACGCAACAGGCACCGGCCAAACCACCGGTACAACAAGCCCAGCCAACCCCGGAAAAAACCGTCAGTAAACCCAAAACGCCGCCCAAACCGGTTAAAAAACCCAATCTCGTCTCGACCGCCAGTCACGCACCGGCAGCAATGGCAGCCCCCGAACCGACGCCGGAACCGCCTCGATCAGAACCCGCGCCAACAGCCGCAACGTCCGCACCAGCCCCGGCACCCAGTTCGGCCAGCACCAGCGAAACCGCATCGGCGCCGATGACTTTGCCCAACCTGAACGCCGACTACTTGAACAACCCGGCCCCGGCTTATCCCAGCGCATCGCGGCAACTCGGCGAACAAGGCAAGGTATTGCTGCGGGTATTGGTCAATACCGACGGCGCGGTCGAGCAAGTCACGCTGCGTAAGTCCAGCGGCCACGAACGCCTGGATCAAGCCGCCCAGGAAACCGTCCAAAAATGGCGTTTCGTCCCCGCTCGCCGCGGCGACCAGGTGGTTTCCGCCTGGGTCGTGGTTCCCGTTTCATTCTCTCTCGAAGGATAAATCATGGCACTCAATCAAAGTCTCGACCATTTCCTGGCGCAAACCGACAGTGTCGGCGCCTTCCTGTTCAGCTTGCTAATCATCATGTCGGTCGCCAGCTGGTATTTCATCGTCGTCAAAGCCTGGCACGCCATCCAGGTCCGCCGCCGCGCCGAATTGTTTTTACAGAAATTCTGGACCAGCGAGACGCTAAGCGACGTAGCCGGCCACTTGCCCGACGGCGCCCAAACCGACCCGTTTTCCAATCTGACCCGCCACGCGCTGGCCGCCTCGCAACATCATGCCCGCCACGGCAGCCACGGTTTGCAACAGGCCGGCTCGACGGCGGAATTCCTCACCCGCTCGATGCGCCGGGTTATCGACGAGGAAACCGCGCAGCTGGAATGGGGCTTAACCGCGTTGGCCTCCATCGCCAGCACCGCACCGTTTATCGGTTTGTTCGGTACGGTCTGGGGTGTTTACCATGCCCTGGTCAACATCGGCCAAGGCGGACTAGGTGGTTTAGACCAAATCGCCGGTCCGGTCGGCGAGGCGCTAATCATGACCGGCTTAGGTTTGGCAGTCGCGATCCCAGCGGTGTTGGCTTATAACGATTGCGTGCGCAGCAATCGCTTGTTGCTGGCGCGCTTGGACGGCTTCGCCCACGATTTGTTTGCGTTCCTGACCACCGGCGCCACCATCGCCAGCGATCCGTCCGCCGCTATTGCCGGCGTCGAACTGGCCTTCGCCACCGGAGAACACTAATGGCATTCGGCGGCTTCGATCAAAACAAGGGCGGCGGCCACACCGTCGCCGAAATCAACATGATCCCGTTAATCGACGTGATGCTGGTACTGCTGGTGATCTTCATGATCACCGCGCCGCTGATGACCCATGCGGTGAAAATCGATCTACCCAAAGCCAGCAGCGTGCCACAGCAGCCCAGCGACGACCCGGTAGCACTGTCGGTGGACGGCGAAGGCCAGTTATTCTGGAACCAGGAGCCAATCGACCGCGCGGTCTTGAATCAACGGCTGGCGGAAATCGCCCAAGCGCCGCAGCAACCGGAACTGCATATTCGCGCCGATCAAAACGTGCCGTACCACTTCGTCGCCGAAACCCTGGCGGACGCCGCCAAGGCCGGGGTCAGTAAGATCGGTTTCGTGTCCGAGCCGGAGAAAAAATAGCGCTTAAAACCCCGGCGCTTTGCCAACTTGTATGACCGGGGTCATAAATACAAAAAAATTCGCCGGCTTTGGGACGTCTGGCAGATAGGTCAGGCAAGGATGCCGCCTTGTCATGGTAACTAAGTAAAGCCCCTGTCTGCCGGACATCCCAAAACCGGAAACAAAAAACGCTACCCGTTTTCCGACGGGTAACGAACAAACCCGCCACCCAGCCCCCGCCAGGTAGCCATGACGTTAACGACATTGCTAACCCGACGGAGCACGCATGCCCCAACCCAATTCCCACCGCCGGCACGAGCCGGCGGACTCCCGAGCACTGATAGCGGCGCTGCCGCTGGCCGCCGCGCTGCTCTGCCCAGCGCCGGCCGCGGCAAAGGATACCGACAAGGATTCGTCGGCCGACAAGGATGTCACCCTACCCGTTGTCGAAGTCAAAGAGCACAGTACACGCCGCGACGTCGGCTTCGTGGCGGCCGCCTCCAGCGCCGCCAGCAAGACCGACACCCCACTGCTGGAAACGCCGCAGTCGGTGTCGGTAGTCACCGACGACCAACTGGAAGCGCAAAACGTCGGCACTATCGCTGAAGCCCTGCGCTACACGCCGGGCGTGCAAAGCGAATCGTTCGGTTTCGAACCTCGCACCACTTATTTAAAAATGCGCGGTTTCGACGTGACCGAGACCGGCCTGTTTCAGGACGGCTTAAAGCTGGTCAATCCCGGCTTTGCCGTCAGTTACAACCTGGAGCCGTTCGGCGCCGAGCGCATCGAGATACCGCGCGGCCCCGCTTCGGTGCTGTACGGCCAAGCCGGCGCCGGCGGCCTAGTAAACTTCGTTTCAAAGAAGCCGATCTTCGGCGCCTTCGGCGGCGACATCAAATTCGAGGCCGGCAACTACGACCGCTTGCAAGGCGAGCTGGATCTGCACGGTTCGCTGGACCGGCCCGGTAGCTTGGCGGCCCGGCTGGTGGCCTTGGGCCGCGACAGCGGAACTCAAGTCGACGCTATCGACGACAACCGGATTTATCTGGCGCCGTCGCTGACCTGGAAGCCGGATGAACGGACCACGCTGACCTTTTTAAGCCATTACCAGCAAGACCAAACCCAGCCGTCGCAACGCTATCCGGCGGCCGGGACCTTGTTCGGCAATCCGAACGGACCACTGCCCAGCAACCGCTTCACCGGCGAACCGGGCGTCGATCGATACGATCGCGAACAGTTTTCGGTCGGTTACCTATTCGAACACCGCTTTAACGACAAACTGGCGATTCGGCAAAACACCCGATATTACGACAATACACTGGACGCGCGCAGCGTTTACACGGCGGCGCTATTGGCCGACCAACGCACCATCAGCCGCTACTATTACGAAATTGACGGCCGCGTGCAGGGATTTAGTCTGGACAACCAAGCCGAATTGAAATTGGCGACCGGGCCTATTGCCCAAACCTTGCTGGCCGGCCTGGATTTTCAACATACCGACGCGATCTATGTGTTGCCGTTCGGTAGCGCACCGAATCTTGATCTGTACGCGCCGGTTTACGGCGCGGCGGTACCGGCCGCGTCGCCTTACCAAAACGACGTCTCGGTGCAGGACCAGATCGGCTTATATTTGCAGGATCAAATTAAACTGACCGAAAAATGGCGGCTGACCTTGGGTGGCCGTTACGATCTGGCCGACAGCGCCACCACCGGTCGTTTGGGCGGATCGGCCAGCGGCCAGCAGGATGAAAAGGCGACCGGTCGCGCCGGCTTGGTTTATCTGGCCGACAATGGCTTGGCGCCGTATTTCAGCTACGCCACCTCCTTCCTGCCGGCGCTCGGCCGCGACGCCTTGACCGGGCAAACATTCCAGCCGGAAACCGGCGAACAATACGAATTCGGCGTCAAATACCAACCCAGGAACCAGCAAAGTTTCGTCAGCCTGGCCTATTTCGACCTGACCCGCGACAACTACCTGACCACCGACCCAACCAGTTTCCAGAACGTGCAGAAAGGCAGCGCCCATTCGCGCGGTATCGAATTGGAGGGCTTGGCCAGTCTGGATAACGGCCTGAATGTGACGGCCAGTTACAGTTATTTGGATGCCACCGTCACGAAAAGCTCGTTTGCCAGCGAAGTCGGCGAGCGTCTGGAGTACGTGCCGGACCACAAGGCCACGCTATGGGCCGATTACACCTTAGCCAACGGCCCGGCCAAGGGCTGGGGCATCGGCGGCGGCGCCCGATACATCGGCACCTCGTACGGCAACAACTATTACGGCCGCAACACCAGCGAGGTGCCGAGTTACGTGTTGTTCGACGCCAGTCTGCATTACACCTGGAAGCAGCTACAACTGGCCTTCAACCTGCAAAACGCGCTGGACAAGGAACACGTGACGTCGGCCTTCGATTACGGCAGTCCGGCCGACGGCTTTGCCTCTTACGGCATGCGCCGGGTGATCACCGGTTCGGTCAAGTACAGTTTCTAAGGGTTGGTAAACATGTCCGCCAGATCAACGTTCAAAGTTTGGTATGGGGTCCACCAATGGACCAGCCTGGTCTGTACGCTGTTCATGCTGCTGTTGTGCCTGACCGGCTTGCCGTTGATTTTTGCCGAGGAAATCGATCTGGCGCTAGGCCGAAATATCGCGGCGCCCCAACGGCCTGACGACCAGCGCCAAGCCGACGTCGACGCCATCGTCGCCGATGCCTTGGCCCGCCGACCCGGCGACACCGTGCAATTTCTGGTCGGCGACGCGGAGGAGCCGGCCTTGTGGTCGGTACGGCTCGGTAAAACCGCGGCCAGTAGCGACGTGAGTGCGTTTTATCTGTACGACGCCCGCAACGGCGAGTTTTTGCACGCGGTTCCGCTGGACAGCGGCTTTATCAACCTGATGTTTCGCTTGCATTACGACTTGTTCGCCGGCTTGCCCGGCAGCCTGCTGCTCGGAGCGATGGGCTTGCTGCTATTGGCGTCGCTGGTCTCCGGCACCGTGCTGTACCACTACCACATGGCTAAATTGCCGTTCGGCAGTGTGCGCCGGGCCGGTTCGAGTCGGCTGCGCTGGCTGGATTTGCACAACCTGCTCGGTATCGCCACCCTGGTCTGGCTGGCCATGGTCGGCTTGACCGGCGTCGTCAACACCGTGGCCGAACCGATTTTTCAGCGTTGGCAGGACACCGAACTGGCGGCGATGCTGGCGCCTTACCAGGGCCAAGCGCCGGTCAACGGCCAAGGCCGGGCCGGCGCGGCACTGGCGGCGGCCTTACGCGCCGCGCCGGACATGGCCCTGAGCTTTATGGCCTTCCCCGGCAATGAATTCGCCGGCCCGCGCCAGTTCGTCGCCTTCCTGCAGGGCAATACGCCGCTGACCAGCCAATTGCTGACGCCGGTGGTGATCGACGCGGCGACCAGTGAAGTATTGGCAAAACGCGAACTGCCGGCTTACGTCAAAGCCTTGCTGCTGTCCAAACCGCTGCACTTCGGCAATTACGGCGGCCTGCCGCTGAAATGCCTGTGGCTGGTACTGGATTTGATCGCCATCGCGGTGCTGGTCAGCGGCGTGTATTTATGGCTGGCCCTGCGGCGCTGGCGGCTTCCAGCGGTTGCCGGAGCGGCGGCCTGATGCGGACCGCCAGCCGGCGCACGTTTTGGCAAATCTGGCGCCTGCCACTGGCGCTGGGTTTGGCCAGCGCGGCCGGACTGGCGGCGGCATTGATTGGCGACGGCGCGTGGGATGCCGCGTCCTGGGCCTTGTTGGGTTTGCCGGCGGCGGTTTGCGGCCTGGGATGTTGGCCGTCGAAGAGTACCGCCTGTGTTGGTGATAAAGGACCGGATGGGTACAAACGGGAGTGAGGGGATGGGTTTAGAGAATCTCCTCCTACCCCCTCTTTCTCAAATATCGGGATGAACAAGCAAACAATTATTGGAATTTATGTCCCCAGCAAGGTGATTTGAAAAAACCGGCATTTCCGCCACAGCGGAAACGCCAAACAACAATTGATTAAATTAACCCGCCAGCCCCCCTAGCCGTCGTGCCAGGCAGCCAGCAGTAACCACTGTATGCCATGGCAACCAAACCGACTGATTCAATATTCGCAATCGGGCCTCGAGACATTTTGATGTCCGTTCGCCTCGCGCCTTTCGAGAGACGGCTGGCGCTTCGACAAGCCCGCCCGGAGCACTGCCGCTGCGTTTGGCGTGCATGCCCTTTAGGGTACCAAGGGTTCGAACAATTTAGGGCCGGATCAATCGCGCCACGGCGCCGCCCCGATGCAATCTGCTTCGCGTATCGCGCCCCTTGCCGGCGGGCGCTGCTTGGCGCGCTGCTTGGCGCGCTGATGGGCTTGCTGGCCGGCACGGCCGTGGCCGAGGCGCCTGCCACCGACACGGCGGAAGACATCGAATTGCCGACCGTCGCGGTCAAATCCGCCGCCGACGTCAAGAAGGCCGCCGTGCCCGGCACTCAATCGACGATAGACGCGGCGACGATAGAACAACGCATGGTCCGCGACATCAAGGACCTGATCCGCTACGAACCCGGCGTCAACGTCGGCAGCAACCCGCAACGCTTCGGCTCGACCGGCTTCACGATACGCGGACTGGGCGGCAACCGAGTATTGATGCAAATCGACGGCGTGCGCCTGCCGGACAGCTTCGGCATCGGCTCGTTCGCCAACTCGACCCGCAACGCGGTGGACATGGATGCGCTGAAAGCGGTCGAGATTGTGCGCGGCAGCGGCCCGGCGGCCTACGGCGGCGACGCGCTGGGCGGCACCGTCAATTTCGTCACAAAGGACCCGCGAGACTATTTAAAGGTATTCGGCAAATCCAGCTATACCGGCCTGAAATTGCATTACAACACCACCGATAACCAATTCAGCCAAACCGGCACCGCCGCCGGCGCGCTGGGCGGCTGGGAAGGATTGGCGGTGTTCACCCATAGCCACGGCAACGAAACCGACAACCAAGGCGGCATCGACAGCCGCGATGAGCGGCGCACCCTGCCCAGCCCGCAAGACAATCAGGGTTACAACCTGCTGGCTAAATTGCTCTACCGCTTCAACGACGACAACGTGCTGCGGGTCAGCGGCGAATGGCTGAACAAAGTATCCGATACCGACGCGTTGTACGGCCAGAATCTGGACATCAGCAACCGCTTCGTCAACCGGATGTTGACCGACGACGACCAGTCGCGTTGGCGGCTGGCGCTGGACCACACCCTGAAAGCCGTGCAAACGCCGCTGTTCGACCAAGTGTTCTGGCAGTTTTACACGCAACGCTCGGCCACCCGCCAGGCCACCTTTCAGGACCGGACTTCCAACGCCAACGGCCATGTATTGGTCGAGCGTATCTTCGATTTCGACAACGAGGACCTCGGCGGACAACTGCGGCTGGACAAGCATTTCGAGTTCGCCGCCGCCGAACACGACCTGCAATACGGCGGCCAAATCAGTAAAAACAGCGTGGCCCAGCAACGCGACGGCACCCTGACCTGCCTGACCGGCAAACCGCGTCCGCCGCGCCAGGGCGGCGTCACCCCGGAGTGCGGCAACGGCAAGGGTACCGTCACCCATACGATATTGCCCGACGAATTCCCGGTCCGCGATTTCCCGCTCAGCACCATAACCAAGGCCGGCGCTTATGTGCAGGACACGATAAGTTTGTTCGACCGGCGCATCGAACTGATCCCCGGCGGCCGTTGGGAGTACTACCGGCTATTGCCGCAAAGCGATTACCTGTTCGAAAAAGCCTCGGCCCAGGCCGTCGCGGAAGGCGCGGCCCCCATCGTGCCGACCATTAAGGACGCCGAAGCCTTCCTACCCAAATTCGGCGCGTTGCTGCATTTGAACCGCGTCTTCACGTTGCACGGCCAATACGCCCACGGCTTTCGCGGCCCCAATTTCAGCGACAGCAACCTGGGCTTTACCAACGCCGCGTTCGGCTACACCACGATACCCAACAGCGCCTTGACGCTGGAAACCAGCGTCGGCGCCGAAGTCGGCCTGCGCGGCCAGGGCGGCGCCGGCCAATTCGACGCGACCTTGTTCCGCAACGACTACGAGGACTTCATGTACGACGCGACGATATGCAGTCAAAGCAGCGGCTGCCAATACCTGACCTATCAAACCGTCAACAGCCCCGACCCGATCCGCTTGCAAGGCGTCGAATTCAAAAGCCAAGTCTTTCTGGATTGGTTTTGGCCCGAACTATCCGGCACCAGCCTGCTGCTCAGCGGCTCCTACACCGAAGGCACGAATCTGCGTAGCGGCCGGAGCGACGATGTCGCGCTGCGCAAGATCAGTCCGATGAAGGGCGTGCTCGGCCTGCGTTACGACCCAACGGCCGGCGATTGGGGAGGCGAACTGATCCTGACCCTGGTCGGCCCCAAGCAGGCGGCCACCGCGCCGGCCGACGCCAGCTATTTGACCAGCGGTTACGGCGTCGTCGATTTCAACGCCTATTACCGCATCAACCAGCACGTCAGCCTGAATCTGGGCGTGTTCAACGTCTTCGACAGCCGCTACATCGACTGGGAAGACGTGGACACCCAGGAAAGCAATCCGCACCGCGGCCTGGGTCCGTTCGCCAATGCCGACATTCGCGACCGCTATTCCCGGCCCGGCCGCAATCTCGGCGTCACGCTGAAAATCGCTTATTGAAGAGAACCACGATGAATCATAGCCACCGGGCCCACGGCCCTAAAAAACAACTGGAAACCTTGTTCGACGAACTGCTGCACCACGACGGTTTCGGCGAACTGCGCGTGGAAATGCGCCTGCTCAAGCGCGGCCAGAAGGAAGTCATCCTGCATTGCGGCAAGCAATACCGCTATGTCGTGGATTTCCAATCCCGCTACCGGCCGCCGACCGAAGCCGCCGCGCCGCCGCGCGAGCAAGCGGGCCCGGACCAAGCCTCATGAGTTTTTCCCATCCGCCACCGCCGATGGCGTCAGCCATCGCGGATCGCCGGCTCGGGGTCGAAGCGGCGGATCGTATATACGGCAATACCCACGCACCGTCTTCCTGAAGAAGAGCTGCGTTCAACTTCATTTAAAGGACATTACCCATGAAATACCTGCATCAATCGACCCTGATCGCCAGCCTGCTGGCCGTTTCCGGCATCGCCAACGCCGATTACACCAACGATCCCGATCCCTACGCGGCCGGCTACGGCTTCGACACCCCGAGCGAAGCCGCCTGGGGCGGTTGGGATCGCGGCGACACCGGCACGCTGTACGCGGAATGGGACACCTTCGTCGACAGCTCCTACCCCGGCACCCGCACCGCCGCGCCGGATGTTGGCAGCGCCGGCACCACCGACGCCAATATCGGCTGGAACGCCGGCACATTCGCGGCCGGGTCGGGCAATTTATATAGCTTCAGCGTTATCGAAGAGTTTGCCGCCACGATAGCTGGCAGCGTGGCCTCCGGGCCTTTGCGCGCTGTACTGCAATTCGAAACCTGGGGAATACCGGCCGACTACTCAAGCATACTGCTGAATGGCGTGGCGCCCACCTTCACCGCGCAAACATTTTACGATACGTCCTATCCTAGCTCGTTCGGTGCTGTACCGTTTGAGCAGTATTTAGCTTATTGGGATTTGTCCGACGCAGCATCGGTTTACCAGTTTACCTTCAGCAGCGACGATCCTAGCCTGAGCTTAGCGCAAGTTGCGCTGGATATCGGCCCGAACGCAGCTGGCGCCGATCCCGTAACCAGCGTGCCGCTGCCTGCCGCAGTATGGCTGTTCGGCGCCGGCTTAATGGGTTTGCTGGGTTTAAATCGTAAGAAAGGCCTGGCGGCATAAGCGCCGGCCTGTAAACGCTTTGCAGCCGGGTCGCGTGGCCCGGCTGCAAAGTCCCTAACCTGCGCTGCCCTGGAAACTCGCAGTGCATTCGCTTAACGGAGCTCAGCGTAATGGCAAAATCCATGACTAAACATCCCGTATCGATTGCGGACACTTTGAAACAAGCGTGGCAAGACCTGCGCGCCGATCATCCGCATATGCGGATTCGCGATGCCGCGGCGACTTTGGGCGTCAGCGAAGCCGAACTGCTGGCAACCGACTGCGGCAACCGGGTCACCCGCTTGCGGGAACACTGGCCCGCACTGCTGGGCGCGGTAGGCACGCTGGCTCCGGTGATGGCCTTGACCCGCAACGCTTTTGCGGTGCACGAAAAAACCGGGTTCTACGAGGATATATGTCCATGCGGCGACGTTATCCTGATTACCGGACACCATATCGAACTGTGCCTATCGATCGGCGTTTGGCATTCGAGTTTCGCAGTGATTGAAGAAACCCATCTCGGCCCGCGCCACAGCCTGCAATTTTTCGACACGACCGGCGAAGCGGTGCATAAGATCTATCTGACCGAACATGCCGATGCCGGCCTTTACCGGCGCTTGGTCGACATCTTTCGTGCCGACGATCAGTCGCCCTATCTGGCACCACCCACCGACGGCACCAAGCAGGCGCTTGGCGCCATCGCCTCATCACAGGATTTACCGGAACACTGGCAGCGCTTGCTGCTTGCCCACACGCCCGAGGCTGTTCTCGCAGGCCGGATTGCCACGCCGGCGCTACGCGAGATCATGCGGCAACTGGCGGAACTACTGTTGCCGATACAAGTGCTGGTCGGCAATCCCGGCGCGATGCAACTGCACGACGGCCCGATTCAAAACCTGAAAATTACCGGACCCTGGTTCAATGTCCTGGATCAGGGTTTCAATCTGCACCTTAACGAAATGGCCGTGGCCGGCGCGGACATCGTCCAACTCACTTACAAGCAGCGGGATTTGACCGGCCTGCTGGTTCGTGACCAAAACCAGCAGACCATCTTGACCATTGTCGGCCAATTCGACGAAGCCGACGGAGAAAGTGCTTTGTGGCGCGACTTGCTATTGGCCTTGCCGGTCATAGGGCCTGTTTAGGGTAGAGACGCAAAATTTTGCGTCTCTACCTAGGTCCATAAGCCACTACATTTTATTTATACCCTCAAAACAGGAAACCCGCATGAACCACAAAACCATCGATCTCGAACAAGTCAGAGCAGCCTATACCGCGCTGCCGCAAACATTTTCCTCCGTGCTTATGGCCACGGTCAGCGGCTCCGGCGAGCCCGAAGCCAGTTACGCCGCCTATATCCGCCACGACGGCCAATATTACGTGTACGTCAGCGAACTATCCGCCCATACCCGCAATCTGCTGGCCAACGGCAAAGTCTGTCTGCTGTTCGTCGAGGACGAGGACAAAGCCGCGCATTTGTTCGCCCGCCAGCGCGTGACCTACCACTGCTCGGCCGGCGAAATAGACCGCGATTCCGAAGCATTCGCCTACATCATGGTTTTATTCGAAGAAAAATTCGGCGCCTTCATGAAACAGTTACAAAACATGCAGGACTTTCATCTGTTTTGCCTCAGTCCGCAGCGCGGCAGTTTCGTGCAAGGCTTTGCCAAGGCATTTGCGATAGAAGGCGACGATCTGGCACAAATCCGCCACGTCAACGACGTCGGCCACCAGACCCGCGAACCGGCTGAAGCGCCGGCGTAAGGCGGACCGGCCACGACCAAGCAGCCTAAAAATCCGGCTGCATGTTTCCGGTATCCCGTTCGGGCTGAGCCTGTCGAAGCCCTAGGTGGAACGCCCCTCGACAGCGGGAACGGGTATTTAAGAGCCGGATTAAAAATCAAACGAAAAACCGAACATGAAACAGACCACATCCCTAAGCCATAAACTGGCGCGAGCCGCATGCGCGGCCCTCCTTTGGCTAACCGCCGCCGCGCCGGCCCATGCCGCCGGGCCGAGCCGCATCGTTTCGGTCGGCGGCGCGTTGACCGAAATCGTCTACGCGCTGGACGGCGCCGAGCGCCTGGTCGGAGTCGATAGCACCAGCCTGATGCCGGCCGCCGCCAAGGTGCTACCGCAAGTTGGCTATATGCGCAGCTTGTCGGCTGAAGGGGTGCTGTCGCTGCGCCCGGACCTGCTGCTGGCCAGCGCCCACGCCGGACCACCGGCGGTGCTGGAGCAATTGCGCGCGGCCGGGGTGCGTATCGAAACGCTGGCCGAAGACTATTCCGCCGCCGGCATCACCGCCAAAATCGGCGCCGTCGCCGCGTTGCTGGATAAACCCGAGCAAGGCCTGGCACTGGCCGGCCAGGTACAAGCCGACTTCGACCGCTTGGCGCAGTGGCGCGCGCAACGCGGCGATCAGCCCAAGGTGCTGTTTTTGATGGCGGTGGCCCACGGCGCACTGCTGGCATCCGGTCGCGGCACCGCCGCCGACGCGGTGTTAACGCTGGCCGGCGCCGCCAACGCCGCCGGCGAGCTGCAAGGCAACAAACCGATAGGCACGGAAGCGATGGTCGCCGCTGCGCCGGACGTGATTCTGTTAACCGACGTGGCCGCCAACGCCATCGGCGGCCTGGAGGCGTTCTACCAACAAGCCGGCATCGCCCAAACCCCGGCCGGCCGGCAGCGTAAAGTCTTGGTCGTCGATACCCTGGCGCTGCTCGGCTTTGGCTTGCACAGCGGCCAAGCCGTGTTGGATCTGGCCAAACAACTGCACGGCGAGCCGGCAGTCGCCGCCGACGCAGGTGACGGGCTATGACCGTCCATGTCCAGGCCGCGACAGCCGGACCGCGTCTTCGGCTAAAACCGGCCTTGACTCGCGCCGGCCTGTGCTGGCTGCTGGCACTGCTGCTGGCCGTCGCCGCCTTGGCCGCGCTGGGCAGCGGCGCGGTCGCGATCTCGGCCGGCCAGGCCGCCGCCATCGTCACCGACCGCTTCGGTATCTCCCTGCCCTGGCGGTTCGGCGCCGACCAGCAAGCAGTGTTGCTGGAGATTCGCGCGCCGCGCCTGGTGTTGGGCTTATTGGTCGGCGGCGCCTTGGCCGCATCCGGTGCGGCGATGCAGGGCTTGTTCCGCAATCCGCTGGCCGATCCGGCCTTGATCGGCGTTTCCAGCGGCGCGGCGCTGGCCGCGGTGGCGGTCATCGTCTTGCGCGACAGCCTGTTCGGGGCGCTGGCCGGCGCGTTCGGTGCCTATTTATTGCCGGTCGCGGCCATCGCCGGCGGTTTTGGGGTCAGTTGGTTGGTGTACCGGCTGGCCGACAGCGGCGACCGGCTGGACGTGGCCTCGCTGCTGTTGTCCGGCATCGCCATCAACGCGATGGCCGGCTCAGCCACCGGCTTGCTGGTCTATCTGGCCGACGACGACCAGTTGCGCAGCTTGACCTTCTGGAGCCTGGGCAGCCTGAACGGCGCCGGCTGGGACGGCGTCGCCATCGGCGCGCCGTTTTTACTCGCCAATCTGCTGCTGTTGCCGTGGCTGGCCGATGCCTTGAACGCCTTGCTGCTCGGCGAAGCCGAAGCCGGCCATCTGGGTTTTCCGGTGGAACGCATCAAAACCGGCGTGGTGGCCTTGGTCGCGCTCGGCGTCGGCGCGGCGGTGGCCTTGTCCGGTGTGATCGGCTTCGTCGGCCTGGTGGTGCCGCATCTATTGCGGCTGGCGTTTGGGCCGGACCACCGCTGGCTGTTGCCTTCATCTGCGCTACTCGGCGCCTTGCTGCTGATCGGTTCCGATTACCTGGCCCGCAGCTTGGCGGCGCCGGCCGAAATCCTAATCGGCATCGTCACCGGCCTGCTCGGCAGTCCGTGTTTTCTGTGGCTGCTGTTCCGCCAAAAATTGATGGGCCACTGACATGCTGCAAGCCATAGCCTTGACCTTACGCGCCGGCGCGAAAACCTTGCTGGACGGCGTGACGCTGGCACTGCGCCCCGGCGAGGTGTTGGCCGTGGCCGGCCCGAACGGCGCCGGCAAATCCAGCCTGCTGCGGGCCATCAGCGGCGAATTGGTGCCGTTCGCCGGCCTAGTATTGATGAACGGCCGACCGCTGGCGGAATGGCCGCCGCAACGGGCGGCCTTGCTGCGCGGCGTGTTGCCGCAAAGCGCCGGGCTGGCATTCCGCTTCACGGTGCGCGACGTGGCGCTGATGGGCCGCAGCCCGCAACGCAAAACCCACAGTACCGCGCAAAACCAGGCCATCGCCGAACAGGCGCTGGCGCTGACCGATACCGGCCATCTGGCCGAGCGCATCTATACCACGCTGTCCGGCGGCGAACGCCAGCGGGTGCAACTGGCGCGGGTGCTGGCGCAAATCTGGGAGCCGCAAGACCCGCTGCACCGCTATTTGTTGCTGGACGAACCGACCTCGGCGCTGGACCTGGCCCACCAACACGCGGTGCTGGCCATCGCCCGCCGCTTCGCCGACCAACAACAAGCCGGCGTGCTGGCGGTGTTGCACGACCTGAACCTGGCCGCATTGTACGCCGACCGCATCGCCCTGATGCACCAAGGCCGGCTCACCGCCATCGGCACGCCGGCGCAAACCTTGAACAGCGAGCTGATCCGGCAAGTGTTCGCGTACCCGGTCAGCATCGGTAGTCATCCGCAAATCCCGGCGGCGCCGTTGGTGATTCCGCGGCGGCAGGCCGCGCCTGGCGTTCAGGAGCAATGAGTATTGACCGGGCCCTCAAATATCGTTAGCCCTGAGCCTGTAGAAGGGCACACCGGCCGGCTTAGCCGAGCTCAGCTCGAACGCAATACCCACGATCAACAAGGCCTGGTTAATAGTCAGCCATACGGCAAGTATTCGATGACCCGGAATACTCGGTTTAGCGTATTTGGAGAAAGACGTTAACAACGCCGCCACGGAGGGCGGCACCTTACGAATCAATGCCATAGTTTTTCCGACATGGCGATGGTGTTATTGGAAGTAAAATCGAATAAACTGGTAGTGGACACTGGCCCGGCGGCAAACGGTGGATCCAGTGATTCAATGACGCCGATTACACCGTTAACGGTCATAAGCTTTGATTGCCGGATGGCATGCAGAAAGGAAAATTTCATGCTAACCCATCAGTTATTGCAAAAATGGGTATTTGCTTGGTGATATCCGGAAACTGTTTAGTTATTAGCTAGGGATTCAACGACGCACCATGGACAACGATGATCGTTCAAAAAAGAATCTTAAGGAATTAATGAATGTAATGCAGAACAATGACTCGATGAAGGAGTTTCGGGAGTCATTGAAGGCAATGCAGATGAACGACCCGATGAAGGAGTTTCGGGAGTCATTGAAGGCGATGCAGATGCACGACCCGATGAAGGAGCTTCGGGAGTCATTGAAGGCGATGCAGATGCACAACCCGATGAAGGAGCTTCGGGAGTCATTGACGGCGATGCAGATGCACGACCCGATGAAGGAGCTTCGGGAGTCATTGACGGCGATGCAGATGCGCGACCCGATGAAAGAACTTCGAGAAGCTATAAAGGCTGCAAGATCGTTGGGTGATTTAGTTAATGGGCTATCCAATGACAGATGGGCTTCAGTGCTTGATGGTGGCTCAGATATCGAGATAACTTCAGACGGACTGATATCCGTTAACTCGAAGTTAGTTACTCAAGAACAAGTTCAGGAAATAGCTCAGAGAGTTATCAGCAATGCTCTTAATGAAGGAACTTATGTCTTTGATCAATATGTAGACAGGCTTATACTTGAAATTCGGTCTCTAAAAGACCCTATTTTTCAGAGAGTACTTGCTTGGCTAATTTACCCCCTAATTGTTGGGCTAGTATTGTCCGTAGCTAATCCGATCGCTGACTACTACATAAAAGAACAACTAAGCAGCAATGAAAAAAGGCTGGTTGTAAAAGAAGTATCCAAAACAATAGCAAGTACATTCAACGAAAAATCATACTTGAGATCTTTTAGGATCGTATCCGCCAAGTCCTTAAATATTAGAAGAGTCAACTCAAATACATCCGATGTCATTGGTGTGTTATTTCTTGGGGATGTTGTGGAAGTTATTGAAAAAGGTCGAAAGTGGTCGCTCATAAGTTGGCAAGATAGTGAGAGCGGTGTTTTCGTGCGCGGCTGGGTGTTTTCTCGATATCTAAAGGCAATTTGATGAATGCCCTAACAATGCAAATCCACGCGGCCAGCAACACGCGCTGACGTAGGGTGCCGGTTAGCTTGCGAACCGCACCGTTCGGGAAACGACGTACTTTCCTCCGTGCTGTTCGTTACCTCACCGCACGCTACGGCCGGACGGCGGAAAGCCTGGGCAACGAACATCGGCCGCTACCAACCTGCGGCTTTGTTTCTCCGGTTTCCATGCTTCCGCGTGAGAACCCATAGCTTGCCCCGAGCACGCATCCAGCCATAAAAACCGAGAAAACAACGATGTAACAACCAACCACCGCCACCCAGCCCCGTGCCAGGCAGCCTAACCTATTAAATTGACCCAAGGTGAAGCAAGCCATGTCATTGACCAAAGCGCACGGTGTCGCGCCGGCAGTTGCCGCGACAATCCTGTTTTTACACAGCCAACCCGGCGCATATGCCGCCGAAACCGACAGCGACACGACCCTGCCGACCGTGGAAGTTAAAGCGCAAGGCAAAACCGAGGCGGATGCCGGCTACGTCGCCAAGCGCAGCACGGCCGGGTCGAAAACCGATACGCCGCTGCTCGAAACGCCGCAGGCCAT
The DNA here is from genome assembly GCF_014850975.1 of Methylomonas fluvii. Classification (GTDB taxonomy): domain Bacteria; phylum Pseudomonadota; class Gammaproteobacteria; order Methylococcales; family Methylomonadaceae; genus Methylomonas; species Methylomonas fluvii. The sequence continues at coordinate 1,327,157 of NZ_JACXST010000003.1, forward strand.
CAGCGTGATCGACCATGCCGAATTCACGGCCCGGGCTGCGCAGAACATCACCCAGGCGGTGGCGTATACGCCGGGCTTGTTGACGGGCATGTTCGGCCCCAGCACCCGCGACGATTATTTCAATCTGCGCGGCTTCGACGCCCCGCAGTATCTGGACGGCACCCGGCTGGCCGGGGCCAATTACGCCAATCTGCGGATCGATCCCTACGGCCTGGAGCGTATCGAAGTGTTGCGCGGACCGGCATCGGTGTTGTACGGCCAGAACCCGCCCGGCGGTTTGATCAATATGGTCAGCAAGCGGCCGACCGCGCAGCCGTTTCACGAACTGCAAATGTTGGGCGGCAGCTTCGGCCGGGTACAGGGGGCGCTGGATTTTAGCGGCCCGCTCGACGAACAGGGTAAATTTTTATACCGCTTGACCGCGCTGGGCCACGGCAGCGATAGCCAAGTCGATTACAGCAAGGACGACCGTTATTTCGTCGCGCCCAGTTTTACCTGGCAGCCGGACGCCAACACCTCGTTGACGTTTTTGAGCCATTACCAAAAAGACGACGCCGGCAACACCATGCAGTTTCTGCCCTACCAAGGCAGCGTGCTCGGTAATCCCAACGGCCAACTGCCGACCAGCACCTTCCTTGGCGAGCCCGGTTTCGACCACTACCAGCGCGAACAATTCGCGGTCGGTTACGCCTTCGAACACCGCTTCAATCGGCACTGGGCCGTGCGGCAAAATCTGCGCTACGCCGACGTCAAAAGCGACTATCCGGTGACGTTTGCGCTGGGTTTTGTCACCGACGACGACGGCGTACCGGTCGATTACCGCACGGTCAGCCGGCTGGCGGGGCTGTACCGCGACCAGGCCGGCACTTTTACGCTGGATAACCACGCCCAAGCCGATTTCGCCACCGGCGACGTGCTCCACAAGGCGTTACTGGGTCTGGATTTTCGCCAGATCAGCGGCGACCGCCAGCGCGGTTTCGGCTTCCCCAGCGATCTGGATATGTATAGCCCGGTGTACGACCAGCCGTTTGCCGCGCCGCAAATCGAGACGTTGGTTAACCAGCAGCAGGACCAGATCGGCTTGTATGGCCAGGACCAAATCCAATGGAAGCAATGGATCGCGACGATAGGGGTACGCTACGACTGGGCCAGCAACGCCAGTTTGCGCACCGACTATTACGATGCGGATACCGACAGCATCGATTACGCCAAGCCCCGCTACGCCAGCAGCCGCCAGGACGACGCCGCGTTTACCTACCGCACCGGTCTAAGTTATTTGTTCGATAGCGGCGTCGCGCCCTACTTCAATTATTCCGAGTCGTTCGAACCGGCCGCCGGCAGCACTTTCGCCGGCACGCCGTTCAAACCCACCACCGGCCAGCAATACGAGATTGGCGTCAAATACCAACCGCCCGGCGTCAACGCCTTGATTACCCTGGCCGCATTCGAGTTGACCCAGCAAAACGTGGTAACGCCGGACCCCGACCCGGCCCATGTCGGTTACAGCATCCAGACCGGCGCGGCGCGCTCGCGCGGCATCGAGCTGGAAGGCAAGGCCCGCCTGGAGATGGGCCTGGACGTTACCGCAGCCTTGGCGCTGATCGAAAGCCAGGTTACTAAAACCAACGAGGCCAACCAACTCGGCAAGAATTTGAGCTACACGCCGGAAACCCAAGGCTCGCTGTGGCTGGATTACACCCAGCCGAGCGGTGCGCTGGCCGGTCTGGGCCTGGGCGGCGGCGTGCGCTATACCGGCAGCAATTACGGCGATTTAAGCAACAGCCAAAAAGCGCCATCGTACACGCTGATCGACGCCTCGGTGCATTACGAATTGGGCAAACTGGACCGCCGCCTGCGCGGCGCCCGGCTGGGCGTGAATATCAGTAACTTGTTCGACCGCAAGTACGTGACGACTTGCGGAGAAGGTTCGTGCTATTTCGGCGACCGCCGCAACGTGTTGGCGAGTTTGCGTTACAACTGGTAAACGGCAATTCCGGCGGGCGAGTTCCGCCGGAATAGTCTATTCACCCGGCCCTAAAATGCCGTTTGCCTGTCGAAGGGCGCGCCGGCCTGGACTTCGACGCGCTCAGCGCAAACGGCATACCCGTGGTAAACAGGGTCAGTTGAATAATCGATCCCGTTGCGCCGTCCTGACAACGAATGATTAAATATCCCGGTCAGCCTAAAATCCCTAGCGGGCTACATAAAAGATGAGTTGACAAATAGCAGCGATTTTCTTAAAGTCCACTCAGCCTTCACGCAGAAGGTGTATTGCCAGCCATGTCTCCTGACTAGCCAGCCCTCACGGTGCTAATCAATTCATCCAGGGGACCTTATGACCATATCCTTTTTCGCTAACCGCCATTTCGTTTCCAGCTTTCTCACTACAGCCGCAAACGCCATCCAACAGCTGATTTTTAGCTCTACGTTATTAATCCAGCCCTTAAACACCGTTAGCCTCCATGCCTTTGGTACTGAAGGGCCAATCAGCTCAGGCTGCGGCGCGCTCAGCCCGGACGGGGCACATGGGATTAATAAGGCCGGGTTTATAGCCTAAGCGGCCCAACGAAACGCCTTTCTGTCAAACATCGAAATTCGATAGGCAGGACGAATGTTCTCGACGAATCTTTATCGCGCAGAAGCCATGGCAGCGCAGACCGGACGCTTGGAAGGCGATATCCTGCTGGCGAGATCCTGGTCGTCGTGGCTGGTATTCGGGATTGTATTAACGCTTATCGCTATCACCGTTTTATTTATCAGCTTTGCGTCCTACACCAAACGAACCAACGCTACCGGCATGTTGGTCCCGAATGGCGGCGCGATTATTATTGCCACGCCCGCGCCAGGGCTTATTTCGGCCGTTCATGTTGAAGAAGGCCAAACGGTTCATGCCGGAGACACCTTATTTACGTTAAGAGACGAACGCCACCTTTCTTCATTCACAAACCGGTCGGACGCCAGCGGAGCCCGATACGCCGATCAGCTTGAAGCGGCACTGCGCGCGGAAGAAGAAGCAAATCTCCGGGAAAAGCGCCAAGTAAGCACCCTGCAGGACAAAAATAATTCGGCACTATCCAGACAGTTGGCGGCAATACAGGTATCGATTGCCGACGCCAAGCAACAGATAAATCAGCATCAGGAAAGATTGCTCCTGGCGGAGCAGCGCCTGAATAAGCACCGCGGCCTGGCGGCATCCGGCTTTATTGCGAAGGATAAATTGGACGAGGAGCTGGACAACCTGACGCTATTACGTGCCCAAGCATCGGATTTAAAGCGGGATTACGACGAACTAGCGCGAAAAAAACTGGAGCTGGAGGATGAAAAACGCATCGCCCCGGAAAAAACCCAAATCAGCATAGCCAATATCGACCAAGACTTAAGCATACTCCGCCAAAAAATCCAGGAAACCCATATTCAAAGCCAATTGGCTATCGTCGCCCCAATTGACGGCATGGTCACCGGTATTAGCGTGCACCCCGGCCAAATTTCGGATAAGGATACCTTGGCAACCTTGCTTGGCGATGGCGCGGAACTGACCGCGCAATTGTACGTGACCACGCGCGGCATCGGCTTTGTCGAATCAGGCCAGAAAGTACGTTTGCGTTACCAAGCCTATCCCTATCAAAAGTTCGGCCAGTATTCCGGAACAGTCGCAACCGTCTCGAAAAATCCGGTTTCATCAAAGACCTTACCGAATTTATTCGCCAATTCCCCACCGGACGATTATTACCGCGTCACAGTAAAACTCGATTCGCAGTTTGCCTCGGTGTACGGCGAACCGAAACGGCTGGTATCGGGCATGATCGTGGAGGCGGACATCGAACAAGATACGCGGCGCTTAATCGAATGGATGATCGAACCGCTTTACGGATTAACCAAATATAACTAGGGAACACTATGTCATTGATTCATTTCGGCATCGATAGAACACAATTTTTCAACGCGCATTACCAAAGCGGGTGGTGGCTGAAGCGCCAAGTGCTTTCCGAGAACTCTTTAAGCTGGAAGCATATCGACCAGGCGCTTTACGCCATGGAAAACGCCAATACGCAAATTAAGTTATTTAAAGATGGCCCGGTCGAGCCAGGCCGCTACACCGAGCCCTATTGGGAACTGGGCGAACAACGCACACGTATCGTCAAAGACATTTTGTACCGCTACTTAACGGACGGCGCGACCTTGGTATTAAACAAACTACAGCTCTACCTCCCGGAAATTAACGACTATTGCATGGACGTCGCGCAATTCGTCGGCGAAAAGACCAACGCCAATGCCTATGCGGCATTCGGCGGCGATGGTTCGTTTGGCAAACATTGGGATACCCACGACGTGTTCGCCTTGCAACTGATCGGACGCAAAAGATGGCGCCTCTATCAACCCACATTTGAATTGCCCTTAAACCATCAAACCAGCCTAAACCATAAAGCGGAATGCCCCACGGAACCGGTCTTGGATACGGTATTGGCGGCCGGGGATTTGTTGTATATCCCAAGAGGCTGGTGGCACGAGGCCCTGCCCATCCCCGGCGACGAGACGTTTCATATCGCCATAGGCACCTTCCCGCCCAAATTATTGGATTATCTGCTTTGGCTATGCGGCAATCAATTACCGGACCGCATTGAAAGCCGGAGGTCTATCAACCCTTATCTAAATACAACGGGTCTCATTGAACGTTTTACTCCGCAATTACAAAGCGCGCTAGCCGAACCGGAAAATCTCCATAATTTTTACATCGCTTATACGGAACAACAAAGAGTTAAATCGCGATTTAATATTGGCAGTTTGTCTCCGACCGGTATATCGGACAACACCGCCCTTCCGCGCAATAAAATTCGAATAAACTCGTTCCTACCAATATCCAACGATCAGAAGACTTTATTAGCCAACGGCTTTAAGATAAATCTCGACACCGAGAGTGCCGATTTTCTTGCCGGCATCAGTTCAGCCGATAACTCGCCGGCTAATAAAAGTACCAAGCAATTGTCCGATAAGGAGAATCAACTGTTGAAAAAATTATCGACACTCGACCTTATTGAGCGGTTTTAGAGCGCTAAATAAATGACACTTTAAAATCTCCATACCAAAGATCACAAGGAGAATAATAGTCAACCAAAAACTGGATTTTATTATGACACCAATTAATCAAATCTATTTACCCATTTTTGGCCTCTCATTGGCGGTGATTTGCGCAATTTTGTCAATACACATATTTGCAAAGCCAACACCAAATTTAACAAAATTGAAAAGAACTGCTTTAGCAATTATTCTAACCGCCTGTATAAATTATGAGTTTATTTACTTTAGTTCCAGACTATATTATAAAAATTAATTTTAGGGGATTACCGATTTTTTTTCATATTTTTTTCACTAAAAACAAAACCTGTAATCTATATATCATAAAAATGGAGAGCAATATGCGCGAATTGACTATTACTGAAATGTCTGTTGTCGGCGGTGGTTTTATTCCCCATCTGAAATTCATCCATTTATGGATGCCAGAATAGCGCTTACAACGTTTAAGGGATGGGGATATTTAGGAGTTGCTTTTAAGATAGGATATACCTTAGGTGAAATATTGAACGAGAACACCGATATTCAAAAGTTCATTGCACAAAATTTAGACAAGGTCGTAAATGCACTTCACACAAGCAATATCACAAACACACAGCTTGGAGAAGAAGGCGATGGTGAATGACAAGATGAAGACTTTAAATCGCATTGAATGGATATTTATTTATATTTTTATATTAGGAACGGCAGGTAGACTACTGATATAGAAATCTGCATTTTTACATGAAGCGTATATCAAATTATGAAAACGTAATTTGAAAAATATACTTCACCACTCATAGCTACATAGAAAAACCTATTTTTAAACTTATATTTCAATGCAGTCAAAATATATCTAAGGAGAGCAATATGCGTGAATTGACAATTACTGAGATGGTACTCGTTGGTGGCGGCTTATCGGAAGCAGATACTCTAGCAATTGCCGGCGCTTTAGGTGCCGGTGTGGGTATGGGCATGGCGCAATGGGCCGGGTTGACAACAGCACAGCAAATAGCCGCCGCCGGATATTTTGGCGTGGCGGCTTCGGCAGTAACCGCTGCCGGACTAGCGGGCTGGACAATTGGTGAATATCTTAATCAACACACACCGATTCAAAGCGTATTGAGTAATTTGCTAGGTGGAGAGGATGGGGACGGTAGTTAATATATTCGACAAAGGGGCACCAAAGAAAGACTCTCTCACTCTCTTGAGTCTTTCTTAGCGGCGCAGTATTAAATTAATCATCGGTACTACTCATGAAATATAACCCATTTCTGATTATCATCGCGTCGGTTATCGCCCTATTATCGACGCTTGCTGTATTAATACTCGTGTTCCCAAAGACTACTGAGAATATTGCTTCTCATCTCGATAGCGAGGAAGCGATCGCATTGTACATCGCCTTATGCTCTATATTGATGGCAGGATTTATTTATTTTAAGAAAAACCAAAACCACATCGAAAGACTATTCTCGGGAAGACAAACCGCCGAATTCGGGTATCGACGCGATATAACGTCTTACTTAGTGGCAGGATTTATTTGTGCCGGGGCAGTTTCAGAGCTAGTTACACAAGACAAAGCCCTGCATGACAATATTGTTCTAATCTCGGGGATATTTTTATTACTGAGCATTATCTCTGTTATTTATCGGAGATTTTGATCATCAAATAAACCGTTTCGACGAAATATCAATTGAACATCTCGGAAAAAACCGTAGATTAGATTAGTAAAACTTAATCGGACGAAATTGAGACCTCCATTCCTCGGAATCGCTTCGCTATTCGAAACGACCAGGAATATACAATTTATCGTTTTCGGTTTAATAAAATGATTTACCTAATTGTTAGCTTGTATTTTTCTGTGATGGCACTCTGTATTTCTTTAGAGATGTTGGTTAAAAATACCTTGGGCAAGTCCGAAGACAAAATTAACAGAATACAGTTTTTGCTTCATGCGCTTAATTCCACTGCAATTCTTTTAGTTGCATGGTCTTATTTCAAAAATTGAGTTTTTTAGTTCCGTCCGATTATAGAAACAAAATCTGACGAATTTTTAGTTCTCATGCCCGCGCACTTTCCAAAACTGATGAGCGCTTAATCCATTTATCCAACCATAGAAAGGAATCTTACCCATGAATCGTACCTGCTCGACCTCAATAGCATTTTTAATACTAACTCTCGTCAACGTTGTGACCGGGCACGCCACGGAAAACAATACAAACAGCGCCACCGAGAAATACGGCGCAGTCGAACGGCGATTCGAGAACGGTTTCCGGGCCGTGTTGGTTCCCGATATCAAGTCCGAGCAAACAGCGGTGACGCTGGTGTATTTCAGCGGTTCGCTCGCCGATCCCGAAGGGAAGTCGGGCCTTGCGCATTTGCTGGAGCATTTGCTGTTTAACGCGCCGACGACGCAGGGCAATCATTCGCTGGTGAGCGAGCTGGCGCGCCGCAACATTGCCTATAACGGCAATACCCATTTCGACCGCACTATCTACCACACGGCCTTTTCCAGCGACCAGCCCACTCTGAACTGGTTGCTGGAACAAGAGGCCTTGCGCATGCATAAACTGACGCTTACGGAAACGGATATTGCCAGGGAATTGCCCGTCGTCTTGCGGGAAAAGGAGCTTGGCGATAGCAATCATCAGAAACAATTAGCGCAACAAATACTGCTGGTTGTCACGCGCTTTACCCCCTATTTACGTCCGCCGATAGGTAACGAAACTGAATTACGCGGTATCGCCATCGACGACGTCCGGGCTTTTTATCGGACACACTATCGTCCCGACAATGCGCTGTTGGTCATTACCGGCCGAGTTGACGCGGCCGCAACCTGGAAGCAATTGGACGCTTTTTTTGGTGAGATTAAATCGCCTAAAATCGGACCACCACCCGCGTTCCAGGCGGCGTCCGGGCGGGAGAGCGGCGACCCGCAAACGAGTTTTCGCGGCGACGGCGATGTTGCTTCCCTGTCATTATTTTATCCGTTACCGAATTCGGTCGATGCCAAGCAAATAGCGGCCATGGGCCTAATGAGCGGGCTGCTGGCCGGTTCGCCGGCCAGTCGCTTACATGAATCGCTGGTTAGCGCCGGACAGGCAGCCTCTGTCTCGGCTATGCCCTTGCTATTGCGCCATGCGGGTGCATTCGAGGTAACCGCGCTCCCGCTGACAGCCGATAGCGAAGCGTTGGAACAACTCCAAACTACCTTAGCAAAACAGTTGCAGTCGCTGGGCGATACCGCGTTCACGCAAATAGAACTGGAACGTGCCAAAAACTTGATCCGCAACGAGGCTTTACACGTGCAATCTCAAGCCGCCGCCTTTGGCTACCGATTGGCTGAATTTGCCTCCCTCGGCGACTGGCGGCTGTGGTTCGAGAGCATAGACGCGGCCCAAAAAATGTCCTTGGCGGAGATTCAACAAACCGCCAAAACGCTTTTCCAGCAGGGTCTCCCGGTGGCCCAGTTGATGAGCAGTCGGCATGCGGCGAATGTCATGACGGATCAACAATCGGCTGTATCGCACGCCACAAGCGCCGAACCATCCCCCGCGTCCGCGCCGGCAAGCTCGCCGGAAACCGCGGGCATAGCGGCTAACGACGCGCCGGCGGCGGCCCTGGATGCACAAATCGAGCGCTTTAGCATTAACGAGTCGCTGGCGGTTGCGCTCTGGCCCAAGCCCATGCCGACCGGCCGGGTGCAGGGTCAGTGGAATCTGCGCATGGGCACGGCGGACAGCATGCTTGGCAAACGTATTTTGGCGGACCTCACCGGCAGCCTGTTGGCGCACGGTTCAGCCAGTTCAGATCGGCAACAATTGTTTGATCGCTTGGTTGGTTTGGATGCTCACTTGTCGATGACGCCGATGGAGGACCGTTTGGCGATTCGCTTCGATCTGCCCGCTCAATCGTTGCCGGAATTTCTGGGCGTTCTGATCGATGTTCTTCGTCATCCGGCACTGCCGGAGCAGGGACTTAAGGAAGTAGGCAATCAGTTGCGTGTCGCCTACCAAAGCCAGGGCACCAAACCGCAAGTTGTCGCGGAAGAAGCCTTGACCGCACTCACCAGCCCCTACCCTATCGGCGACATCCGCCGCGAGCCCGGCATGGCCGAAGCGCTCTCTGCATTGGAACGCATCGAATTGAACGATGTAAAAGCCTTCCATGCCGATTATTACGGCGCGAATGGAGAGTTGCTGCTGTCCGGGGAGTTTGATGCCAACGCAACACGCCGGCAGTTGGAAAGCCTGTTAGGTCCCTGGCTCAGCAAGCAGGCCTACCAGCGGCCACCGCAACCTTACGCCGCATTGGCGCCCGGCCAGCATGTCATTAAAGTAGCCGATGGCGCGCACGGTATTTACACGGCACAGCTCAGACAGCCGTTGCAAGCGGACGAGACTGACGCCCTGGCCTTAATGCTGATGAATGTCGCGCTGGGCGAGGATACGATTCAATCCCGCCTCGGCCGCCGCCTGCGTCAACAAGAGGGCATTTCCTACGGCGTGGCCAGCAAGATCAGCGCTTCCGCCTTCGAACCGCGCGCTACCCTTAGCATCAGCGCAAGCTATGCGCCGGCCCTGCGGCAACAGCTCGCCAAAGCCGTGCACGAGGAACTGGCACTGCTGGTCAAAGACGGCCTCACCGCCGCGGAGTTCGATAGCGCGAAAGATACCTGGCGCCATCGCCACGACCTAAGCAAGCTGGATCGCGACAAGCTGTTTGCTAAGCTGAATCTGCTAATACGCTTACGCCGCGACATGCGCTACTACGCCGACATCAATGCCCGCGTTGAAGCCTTGACGCTCGCTCAGGTGAATTCGGCGATTGCCCGCCACATCAACCCCGATCAGTTGCTGGAAGTGTTTGTCGATACCAACAATGAAGCACCTTAAGCACTCGCACCATTCGTCATATTTGCAAACCACCGCGGCCGAATGCGGCTTGGCTTGTGTAGGCTATGTCGCCGCCTGCCACGGTGCCGCACACAGCATGAGCGACTTGCGCGCCAAGTATGCGGTGTCGCTACGCGGCTCCACGCTGATGGATTTGGTCGGTATCGGGGCGGCATTGGGATTTTCATGCAGACCGCTACGCCTGGAATTGGCGGAACTCGACCAACTCAGTCTCCCCTGTATTTTGCATTGGCAAATGAGCCATTTTGTCGTGCTAAAAAAAGTGGCGCGCGGCCGGGTACTGGTCCACGACCCGGCCAAGGGCGAAAAGGAGCTGTCTATAGCCGAAGTCAACACCCTGTTTACCGGCGTGGCCTTGGAACTAACGCCTGCGCCGGCGTTCGAGCATATAACGCCGAGGTCGCGTATTCCCCTCGCTAAACTGGTCGGCAAGGTGGACGGCCTGATCCGGAGCTTGGTACAAATCGCGGTATTGGCCGTTGCCATGCAATTATTCGCCTTGCTGACACCGATAGTTGCCCAATGGATCGTGGACGGTGCGATTGTGTCCGGCGACCGGGATTTCCTGTTGGTATTAGCCTTGGCCTATGCCTTGATTGCCGTGATTAAAATCGTGTTGGAAGCCGTTAGAAGCTGGCTGGCCATCGTGCTGGCGACGCAATTCAATCTGCAATGGGCCGGCCGCATTATCGGCCATTTGTTAAGGCTGCCCGTGCATTGGTTCGAACTACGGCATACCGGCGATATCGTATCCCGGTTTCAATCGATGCAAGCTATTCAACAGACGCTGACCGGCAAACTAGTGGAAGTGGTCTTGGACGGCGGATTCGGTTTAATTGTCCTGGCGGTGATGTTGCTGTACAGCCCCACGCTGAGCGCTTTCGCCGTCGCCGCCGTATTGGCCTATCTGCTGATCCGCGTTTTGCCCCATGGGATTTATCATCGATTGACCGATGAAGCTTTAGCGCACGAAGCCAAGGCGCAAAGTCATTTTCTGGAAAGCATTCAGGCCGTTCACACCACAAAGTTGGCGGGTTTGGAAGAACAGCGCCGGGCACGCTGGCTGAATTTGTTCGTCGCCGGCGTTAATAAACGCATCGGCGCGCAAAAAATGTCACTGGGATTTTCACTTGGTTATAGCACGGTATTTGCCGCCGAAGCCATCGCCGTGCTGGCGGTCGGCGCGACCATGGTCATGGACAACACTCTGACCGTCGGTATGCTGATGGCGTTTATCTCCTACAAGGACGACTTTACATCGCGGATGCAACGGCTGATCGACAACCTGATGTCGATGCGCATGGTCAGCCTGCATGTGGAGCGTTTATCCGATATTGTCTTGGCCGAAAAAGAACAGACCGACGGCTGTGCCGCGGACAAGGTCATCAACCGAAAGGATTTCAGTCCCACCATCGAGTTTAAAAACCTGGGCTTTCGCTACGGCGCGAATATGCCGTGGGTATTTCGCAATTTGCATCTAGCCATCCAACCCGGCGAACACATTGCCATTGTCGGCGCATCCGGTTGCGGAAAAAGCACCTTGGTCAAACTCTGCTTGGGTCTGCTGGAACCGACCGAGGGCGTCATCGAAATCGACGGCATGCCTTTAAGCCAATTCGGATTGGCCAATTGGCGCCGGCTGGTGGGGGCGGTGTTGCAGGAAGACCAGTTATTCTCCGGAAGCCTTCAGGAAAATATTTCCGGATTCGATTTACAAACCAATTTCGAACTGCTGAAACAAAGCGCGCAACTCGCCGGCATCGATAACGAAATCGAGGCTCTGCCCATGCGTTATCTATCCCAGGTTGGCGACATGGGCAGCAGTTTTTCCGGCGGGCAAAAGCAGCGGCTTATCATTGCGCGGGCACTCTACAAAGTGCCGTCGGTACTGGTCCTGGACGAAGCGACCAGCCATTTGGATGTCGAAACAGAGCGGAAGGTGAATTTGGCAATCAATTCGTTAAACATCACCCGCTTAACTATCGCCCATCGGCCGGAAACCATAGGCATGGCCGACAGAGTCGTCTCTCTGGATGCCAGCATATACAGCGAAAGCAGAATGGGTAGTTTCTGAAGGCTATTCCGCCATCCCACTATTTTAGGCAAACCTCCGGGGGATTTTCCGGCAAGTGCAGTTTCGCTAATTGAGCCTGGTGCTGGATTTAACAACCGTAAATCCGGCGCGTTTGCTTTTATCTTTTTGACCGGCTCTGGCCTGGTGTGCGGCTTCGGCCATGGTGTCGGCAAAGCTTAGGAAGTCGGCCACTTCCAGGCGAACGGACATGTTCTGCAAGTGCAGGTGGACGACGCCGCATTCCCGGCAAATCAATACCTTGCTTAACGGCGTCGCCGCCAAACATTCGTGGGTACAGGGTTTGTTGCTCATACGTTTACTCCTTCAAAAATCGTCAGGGATTGGGTAAAAACTTTTAAGCGCACTAAAGCTCGGGATTCGCTAAACCACGACTGAGCTTGGCTTTTGCTTGAGACAAGAACATTTTCCAAACGATTTGTTTCGACCCTAAATCAAGACAGCGGAAATCCGTGGCATGGATTTCGCCTTTTTCGACCAACGCCGCCAAAACTTCTGGAGCGATTGCCAAGCGCACAGCCTCAGGTTCTCTAAATAAGGGGAATAATCTTTTCACGTCACGGCAGCCGATTTATAATCTGCTTCAAATGATAATTATTCTCATTTGAAAAGTAAAGTATTTCTTCCCCTTGAAATTTCAGCCGTTAATTCGCCGTTTCTTTTGCAGCCGTAAGGCTAATTTCCGCAAGCCTTTAGGCTATCGAGCGCCCGAAACGGCTGGAATGCTCTTAAAGATGTAAGCCTATCCAAACTTTGATTTCGAATTGGGAAACAGTCTGCACGCAAATTCCGGAGTTGACATTAGCCTCAAAAAAAATAAAATGAGAATCGTTATTATTTGAGAATGATCTTATTTCTTGGCTTCTTGCAGCCGCATCTCTCGAATAGCGATCAATAACCGACGGAGAATAACGGTCGGTTCGTAAAATCTTAGCCACCCAGCATTCCCAGCCAGGCAGCCAGCATTATTTATTCAGTTACGGGAATACTATGTCTGCAAACCATTCAACCACGAAAAAAAACACCCCTGCCAAGTGGCGCTTGGGGGCTTTATTGCCGCTGGGCGCGGCTCTGAGCGGGGCGGCATTCGCCGCCGACCCGGCCGCCGACGTAGCGGCCAACAATGATCAAGAAGTGGTTTTGGAAGACGTCAAGGTCAAAGCCAACCGCGAAAAACAAGCCATTCGTTTCAAAGCCGAAACCTCCACTACCGGCAGCAAAACCGAGATGGCGCTGCGCGACATTCCCCAATCAGTCAGCGTGGTAAAAAAAGAATTGATAGAGTCGCAAAACGCCTTCAACCTGCGCGATGCCTTACGCAACGTTAGCGGCCTGACCATTGCCGCCGGCGAAGGCGGCCGCACCGGCGATTCGATAACCTTACGCGGCTTTGCGGCCAGCTCCGACCAATATCTGGACGGGGTCAAGGACAACGGCCAATACAACCGAGACACCTTTTTCATCGAAAGAGCCGAAGTGCTGAAAGGCGCATCGTCAATTTTATTCGGTCGCGGCGCCACCGGCGGCGTGATCAATCAAGTGGCGAAGAAGCCGACCGGTAAAACCGGAATCAACGGCAGCTTTACTTATGGCTTGTACGATTTTAAACGCACCGCTATCGACGCCGAGACCAAGTATCAAGACCTGTCGGCCCGCTTGAACGTGATGTATCAGGATGCCGATTCCTACCGCGACTACAACTACAGCAACCGCTGGGGCATCGCGCCGTCATTCAAATGGGACATCAGCGCCGATACCGATTTAACGCTAAACCTGTTGCATCAACAGGATGAAGGCGTGTTCGATTACGGCGTGCCGATGTACCAAGGCCGGCCGGCCGGCGTGCCCATCAACACCTTTTACGGTTTTACCGATAACCGGATGATGGACACTGATGTCAACGTGGCTACGGTGGCGTTAACCCACCGATTCAACCAGGATTTTTCGGTGAAAAACTCAATCCGCTACGGCGATTACGAACGCAAATACCTGACGCATTTGTATTCCGGCGCGGCGGCATACACCGGCGCCGATGCCGGCACCAGCGCCCGTTCGCAAGCCTTGCGCCTAAACACCCAGGAAAACGTCTACAACCAAACCGATTTTGTCTACAAAAAGCCCTTGTTCGGCTTTAACAATACTTTGATGTTCGGGAGCGAATTCGGTTGGGAAGAATACGATTACAAATCCAAAAACTCGACGGGCGTCAGCCGGGTGTCGATATTCAATCCGCGCCTTACCGCCAGCACCACCGGCTTGGCCTACGACTTCAGCGGTACACTGGCCACGGATCGCCTGACCCAAGCCCAAACCTACGCGGGTTATGTGTTGGATCAATTCGAGATCAATCCGGAATGGAAATTACTGGCCGGCACCCGCTACGACGTGTTCGAAGCGCAACAGACCGATCGGATAGGCAGCGCGGACTTCAATAGCAGCGTCGATCAATGGAGCCCGCGCGGCGGCATCGTCTGGCAGCCCAGCAAGGCTCAGTCTTACTATTTCAGCTACGGTAAATCTTTCAATCCGTCCGCGGAAAGTCTCAGCCTCTCAGCCAACAACGCCAACCTACCAGCCGAGCAGAATCATAATTATGAGATCGGCGGCAAATGGGAACTGTTCGACGGCAAGTTGTCGGCTACCGCCGCGTTGTTCCGACTGGAAAAAACCAATGCCCGCACCACCTCGCCGTTGGATGCCAATCTGCAAATCCTCGCAGGCGAGCAAAGTACCGACGGCTTTGAAGCCGGTTTGGCCGGCGAAGTGCTGCCGAAGTGGGACGTCTCGTTGACCTATGCCTATCTTGATTCGAAAATCACCAAGTCCACGACCACGGCCACCGGCTCGGTCAGCGGCTTGCTGAAATCCTATGAAGGCATGACCGCCGTCAATGTGCCGGAACATAGCGGCGTGGCCTGGAGCACCTACCACTTAACCGACAACTGGGAAGTCGGCGGCGGCGTGTACTACGCCAGCCACCGCTATGCCGACAGCGTCAACGAAGCGGTATTACCGGGTTACGCCCGCCTGGATGCGGTGGTGGCTTATCACCAAAAACATTACGATGTGCAGCTCAACGTGTTCAACCTGACCGATACCGTCTATTACGAATCCGGGCAAACCAACTCAGCCTTGCCCGGTACGCCGGTCTCCGGGCAGTTGACGGTGAGCTTTAAATACTAAACTCTGCGTGTCTGAACGGTTAAACAACATCCACCGTTAGTGAGAAGGTTTAACCGTTCTACACAATCCGCAACCCCCTTATTTGCAATTGCCATAGCCCGCTTTTGGAACCCGACTCATGAACACCGCAACCGACTCATTATTGACGCCAGCCAACCGCCCGCCCAAGAAAACCAACGGCGGCTACTTGTTTTTACCGAAAAGCCTAGCGCGCGGCGCCTTTCTGAAATGGCTGCGCCGCACCCATGCCTGGTTCGGGCTGTGGGGCGCGGCTTTGGGCTTGCTGTTCGGCTTTACCGGGATTTTAATGAATCATCGTGACATCTTGAAAATACCGATTGGCCGCATGGAACAAAAAGAAATCCAGCTGGCCTTGCCGGAACCGCACCCCAGGGACCCAAAAGCAATGGCAGCCTGGCTGGGTGAAACGCTGGCCGTTGATACCTCCCATGCCAAAATCCGCAAGGAACCCGGTAAAACCGTGACCTGGAACAATCAGCCGGTTCAACAGCCGGCCTCCTGGCAGATCAACGTGCGCAATCCGCAAAAACTGTTGTCTGCCGACTATTGGGAAGGCAACGCCTTTGTCACGGTCAAGCAAGGCGATGCCAACCTGTTGACCACTTTGAACAACCTGCACAAAGGCACTGGCATGGGCGTGGGCTGGGTCTTATTGGTGGATACCTTGGCGGGGGGCCTGATCCTGCTAGCCTTGACCGGCACTTTATTGTGGACCAGGCTGCACGGCAACCGTTTGGCCGCCGCCGGTTTGGGGCTGGGCTCCATGAGTTTGGCGGTGTTTTTTGCCTTGCAAGCCATCTCGGGTTAGACCATGTTGATCCAAATTCCGGAAGTCCTCTCCCCTGCCGAACTGCAACAGCTCGGCGATATTCTGGCCGACGCGCCCTGGGCGGATGGCCGCATCACTGCCGGCAGTCAGTCGGCACAGGTCAAACACAACTGGCAACTGCCGGAGCAAACCGAGCAAAGTCAGACTGCCCGTGCCATCTTGCTGGGCGCCTTGAATCGCAATCCCCTGTTTCTGTCAGCGGCGCTGCCGAAAAAGATTTTCCCGCCTCTGTTCAATCGCTATGCCGGAGAACACAACACCTTCGGCAACCACATCGATAACGCCATCCGTCATTGCCCGCTCAGCGGCGAACGGGTGCGCACCGATTTATCGGCGACGGTTTTCCTGGCAGACCCTGACAGCTACGACGGCGGCGAACTAATCATCGAAGATACTTACGGCGAGCATGCCGTGAAACTGGCGGCAGGGGACATGGTGCTGTATCCCGGTTCCAGCCTGCACCGGGTCGAGCCGGTGACTCGGGGCGCGCGGCTGGCCTCGTTCTTCTGGCTGGAAAGCATGGTGCGGGAAACCGAACGCCGCCGCCTGTTATTTGAAATGGATATGGCTATCCTGGAATTGCGTAATACTCAGGGCGACAACAACCCGACCGTCAACCTGACCGGCTGTTACCACAACCTGCTAAGGATGTGGGCGGAGGTGTGAAAACCGCCTGTTGGTTTATCCGGCTCTTATAGACCCAGTATCGTCATCCCTCGAAAGCGGCCAAAGGGATCGCCCTCCTCCCCTATTTGCTTGACTCTCACGCGCCCCACATTCCATCGCACCTGTAGAAGCAGAACACTCTGTCAGCCAACAGATTGACCTATTGAGCCGACCTTTAAGTGCCTTGCGTTCGCTATTTCCATTAAGGCGGACAGCATGATACTTGAGGGCACAAGAGCAGACATCCAGCGCCATAGATGGCGAGCTTCGCCCCATCCATAAAGTCCGGACAGGCACTCGCTGCCGGAATGGCCAGCACCTTTAAGCCCCTAACAAAGTAAAATGGATAAATGCTACAAAAACATTGTGATAAATCAATGCTGAGCTACATTTGCAACTGAAGATTTAACCCGAGAGACACGCTGTCTCTTGCCATGCCCCATTTGCTACAGAATGAAAAATACCTTTTACCCCGTTTGGATAGGCGCGCTGTGTTTGGCTGTTCATACGGAGATCGCTTCGGCCGATACCGATTTAACCGAGTTGAATTTAGAAGAACTGCTATCGGTAAAAATCACATCCGTTTCAAAAAAAACCCAAGCGCTAGGCGATGCGGCGGCTGCGGTATTTGTCATTAGCAACGACGACATCAAACGCGCCGGCGCCACTAACATTCCGGACGCATTGCGTCTGGCTCCCGGCATTGACGTCGGCCGTATCGACGCCAACAAATGGGCCGTCAGCTCGCGCGGCTTTAACGGCCGCTTTTCCAATAAATTACTGGTGCTGATCGACGGTAGAAATATCTACACACCGGCTTTCTCGGGTGTGTATTGGGAAATGCAGGATGTGATGCTGGAAGATGTGGAGCGCATCGAGGTGATTCGCGGCTCCGGCGCCGCGCTGTGGGGAGCCAACGCCGTAAATGGCGTAATCAACATCATCACCAAACACGCCGCCGATACCCAAGGCGGCTTACTCAGCGCCGGCGGCGGTAGCGAGGAACGCGGATTCGGTGCATTCCGCTATGGCGGCAAACTAAACGAAAACACCAGCGGCCGCGCCTATCTCAAAGGTTTTGATCGTGACACGCTCAGCAGAGCCAACGGTCAGCCAGCCGGCGATGCCTGGAGCAAAATGCAAGGCGGCTTTCGCATAGACTCAGACTGGTCGGCCGCCGACTCCGCCACCGTGCAAGGCGATGTTTATCATA
Source organism: Methylomonas fluvii (assembly GCF_014850975.1). GTDB lineage: Bacteria > Pseudomonadota > Gammaproteobacteria > Methylococcales > Methylomonadaceae > Methylomonas > Methylomonas fluvii. Next base: position 1,345,126 of record NZ_JACXST010000003.1, read on the forward strand.
GCAATCTAAACCAGCAAATCGGTTTAGCTACGTTCACCGCGCCTTATCGAGAAACAATTGCCGACCAGGTGCAAGCCACCGGCGGCAACTTGCTTGGCCGTCTACAACATCGCATCTCTGATACGTCAAATTACGCCCTACAACTGTACTTTGACAGCTACGACCGCCGAGAAAGTTTTATTGAAGAAGAGCGTTATACCGGCGACGTCGATTTTCAACACCGCTTTGCTCTAAACGACTGGAATGACATCATCTGGGGAGCGGGTTATCGGTATACCTATACCAAAGAAAACCAAGTTAAGCAGACCTTAGTTAACTTCACTCCACCTCAGCGCGGCGAGAGTTATTTCAGTACCTTCCTGCAGGACCAATTGACCTTGGTGGACGAGCAGTTATGGCTCACGCTAGGTTCCAAACTGGAGCATAACGATTACACCGGCATCGAAGTGCAACCCACCGCCCGCCTGCTGTGGGGACCGGACCCCAATCACCGGCTGTGGGCGGCTATTTCCCGAGGCGTGCGCATTCCGTCGCGGGTGGATGCACATATGGAGTTAATCGGCCAAGTCGTGCCGCCGCTTACCAGCCCCAACAGCACACCTTTACCGCTCGCCCTCGCGGTAACCGGTTCCAACGCTTACCAATCCGAGGAGGTGCTGGCCTATGAAACCGGCTATCGATACACCCCCAGCAACAGCTTCTCCTTGGACGTATCGTTGTTTTATAACGATTATCAAAAGCTGCGCTCCTATCATCCTGGCGCGATAGACCCAACAAATGTGCCGTTTTTTATCAAACAGCCTTTGATTATCGACAATACCGGCAAGGGCAAAACCTATGGCGTGGAAACCGCAGTAGTTTGGAAAATGCTGGATTGGTGGCGATGGGACCTGAGTTATAGCGTGTTGAAAACCGAGCTGACCAGCAATCCTTATTATCAGGAAGCGGTATCGCCGCAGCACAAAACCTCGTTGCGCGCGATGCTCAATCCCATACCGGACATCACCCTGGATGCTTGGCTGCGATATGTGGACAACGCCAGCGCCTTTACCCTTAGCGGGCCGGCATACATTAAAGCCTACACCACGTTAGACCTACGCCTGGCCTGGAAACTGAATCAAGCCGTCGAATTATCGCTGGTCGGCCAAAACCTGTTGGACAACCAACATCTGGAATACATTCAGGAAACGTTCACCCAAGCAGCCGAAGTGCAACGCGGCGTTTACGGCAAAGTGGTTTGGGAGTTTTAAGCCTCCGGTCTCGAACCGCTCGCTTAAGGCTTTAAAAACCGCAGCGTCATTCGATCGCTTTCCCCGACCGCGGCGTATTTATCCCTATCCTTGCTGCCAAGGCCAAATGCCGGCGGCAAGCGCCACACGCCGCCCTCGCGGTCTTTGTTGTCGGCCGGGTTGGCGTTGATCTCACTGGCAGCCTGCAACACAAAGCCAGCGGCACCAGCCCAGGCAATCAGCTGGTTTTGGCCGATATAACCCGAGAAATCGTCGTCCGCCACGTCGCCGTTTGCCCGATGTTCAACCAGCCCCAGCGTACCGCCAGGTTTAAGCACGTCGAAAAAACCTTTGAACATCAAAGCCACGCTATCCGCTTCCCGCCAGTTATGGACATTGCGGAAGGTCAGCACCACATCCGCTGAAGCGGGTGCGCCAAACATCGGCCTAGCTTCGTCATAAAGCCGAATCTCCGGACTGCCGTATAGGCATGGTGCAGCACGCAATTTGCGCTCAAGCGCGTTCACCTGTTTTGCATAATAGTTTTTGGCGCTGTCTTTAACGGCGCTATCAGGGTTTATCACCGCGGCGATGTAATGACCGTTTTCCCGAAGTAAGGGCGCCAGAATCTCCGCGTACCAACCATAACCCGGCGTAATTTCAATCACAGTCTGTTGGGGATTCACGCCGAAAAACGTCAACGTTTGCAACGGATGCCGCCACTTGTCGCGGGCGGCGTTGGCAGGGTCGCGCCACTTGCTGGCAACCGCTGTTTCCAGTGTCATTACCGACTCGGTGCCAGTCGATGAGGAATGGGCTTCCTCCGACGCCGAACAGGCAGCCAGCGCGGCGATAACCGCCATGGCAAGCAGTATTCGAATCACAGTCGCTTCAGCCCTCTCCGCATTTGGCTTATATTCGAGGCAATCCAAAAGATTACGGCTTTTTAATACACAGCGCTTCAAAATCAGCCAACGGTATCGGCTTACTGAACAAGTAGCCCTGATATAACTGGCAGCCTTGCCGTTCCAAGAAAGTCAACTGCTCTTCGGTTTCAACGCCTTCGGCGATACTTTCGATGCCCAAGTTATCGGCCATGCCGATGATGGTTTGCACAATCACCGCATCACTTTGAGATACCGTAATATTGCGCACGAAGGACTGATCGATCTTCAATTGGTCTATCGGTAACTTGGTCAGATAGTTCAGCGACGAATAGCCGGTGCCAAAATCGTCCATAGAAAAACGCACGCCAAAATCACGCAGTTGCTGCATCTTCACAATTGCATCGTCAATGTCATCCAGCACCAAACTCTCGGTGAGCTCTAGTTTCAGCCGATTGGGACTCAAGTCGCAGCGCGCCAGCGCAAGCCGCACTTGCTCAACGAAATCATCCTGATGAAACTGCAGGGCACTGACATTTACAGCAAGCTGTAACTCAGACTTAAGCGGATCGTTTTCCCAGGCTTTGAGCTGCGCACAAGCCGAGTCCATCACCCATTTGCCTATCGGCAAGATCAAGCCAGTGTCCTCGGCCAGTGGAATAAATTCCATAGGCGAAACCAAACCGCGCTCGGGATGGAGCCAGCGTATCAAAACTTCAGCGCCAAGAATCTGACCGGCACGGTTGACCTGCATCTGGTAATACAGCACCAATTGCTGCTCGCTTAGTGCCACACGCAAATTGCTTTCCAATACCGCGCGGGTTTCCAAAGCAGCCTGCATGACCGGATCGTAAAACAGCAGCTTGTTACGGCCGCCGCGTTTGGCTTGGTAAAGGGCGGTATCGGTGTATTTCAGCAATTCCTCTGCCGTAATATGTTGATTGCGAAACATGCAGATACCCATGCTGGCCGAGCAATGGTGATCGTATCCCTGCAACGAATAAGGCTGATCAATGGCAGAAAGGATTTTACCCGCCAGCATTTTGGTATGTGCAGACGCGCGGGTTTCGTCCGTGCTTAGGCTGTTCAATATCATCACAAATTCGTCGCCGCCCAGCCTAGCGACGGTATCGCCTTCGCGCACGCATTCTCGGAGACGTTGGGCAACCTCGATCAGCAGTAAATCGCCAATCGTATGGCCTTTGGTATCGTTGAGCGCTTTGAAGTTATCCAGGTCAATAAACAAGGCGGCGCCATGCTTATCATGCCGGGCATTAGTGACTATGGCTTGTTGCAGGCGATCGTAAAGCAGACGGCGATTCGGTAGATTGGTTAGCGGATCGTAAAACGCTAAACGCTCGATCTCCGCTTCCGCCTGTTTTTGAGCCAACGCGCGGCTGAAATTCTCCAAAGCAAAGTTAATATCCATGGACATTTCGACCAACAGGTCGCGCGCCGCATCGTCAAAGGCGTTCACCTCGTCAGCGTACAGTACGAATGCGCCGACCACCCTGTCGTTTCTGAGTAACGGCAACGAAGCCGACGCGGCCCAGCCGGCGCGTAAACCTTGTTGTCGCCATGGCACGGTGATCGGATCATTAATGAAATCCTGGCACCAGCAAGGGCGCCGTTCGCGAATCGCAATGCTGGTAGGGCTTTGGCCGAAAGCGCTGTCGGCATCCATGCACATATCTATAGTAGCCAACTCTTCCGCACCTTCCCCAAAACTGGCGACCGGGCGTATCGAGCACTGATCGGCGGCAAACAAGCCAACCCACGCCATTTTCATACCGCCAAACTCCACGGCGGCGCGGCAGATTTTCAGGAACAATTCGGTTTCGTCGGCACTGTGTACGATGGCTTTATTGCAATGACTCAAGGCCGCATAGAGCTGCATGTGGCGTTGAACTTTCGCTTCTGCCGCTTTACGCTCGGTCACGTCGCGGGCAATTCCGAGTACGCCTATCGGTTTACCGTCCTGATTCAACACCGGTGTCTTCAGGGTTTCGAACAAGCCGTAGTAACCGTTATCAGCGAAAGTCAGCCATTCTTCGTTAGCGCAAACCTTGCCGGCAGCCAGGGCTTTGCGATCATTTTCCCGGAAAAAATCGGCCAGTTCCCTGGAGGTAAACACGTAATCGGTCTTGCCGACGATGTCGGCTTCCTTGGCGCCGTATAAGCGTTCGAATTGCAGATTGCAGCTGATATAGACACCCTGCAAATCCTTTAACCAGACCAGATCGGGAATAGTGCGCAGCAAGGTGCTCATTAGGCTATGGGCTGCCACCAGATCGTTCAGACTGGCCCTGAGCTTTTTCTCGCTATCCAGGAGTTGGTGGCTACGCTCTTCCACCAATTCTTCCAGATGATTGCGTAGCCGGTCGATTTCCAAATGTGTGCGCACGCGGGCCAGCAACTCCTCACGTTGATACGGCTTGGTGACAAAGTCCACCGCGCCTAGCTCAAAGCCTTGGACTTTTTCTTCCGGGTCCGACAGCGCGCTGATGAAAATAATCGGCACATGGCGGGTATCCGGATGCGCTTTGAGCAGACGGCAAACCTCAAAGCCGCCCATACCCGGCATCAGAATATCCAGCAACACCAAATCAGGCGGATTGGCGGTAGCAAAATTAACAGCCAGCTCACCGTTTATCGCCGAGCGCACCTCATACCCTTCGGCCTTAAGCAGATCCGACAGCAACTTCAAAGACGCCGAAGTGTCGTCAACGACCAGAATTTTGCCTGCATTTACCATGATGTTTTAGTTAGTTCCCAATAGATTAAGAATAGTCGGATACTCATAAGATTCGGCAAGCCGAGTCAATGCCGCGGCCACCCGCAGATCGTACGCCGCAATCTGTTGAATAATCCCGCCTATGCGCTCACTATCCAGATTATTCACCGCCAACTGCAAATCCTCGTGTAAATTCGGCGGCACGACCGACAGCATCTCCGGCGTCAAAATCACGTCCTCCGGCATCATTGCGGGTGAGTCTGCATAAACATAGCGCACGCCTAATAGCCGGGTTAGACAGTCGTAAATTTCGCTGGCCCGGAAAGGCTTACAGATTAAGTCGTCCATACCGGCCGCCATGATATCCGCCCGTTGCTCGGTGAAAGCCGACGCCGTCACAGCCACTATCTTCACCTGTTTACCACCCGGCAAGGTTCGAATGATTCTGGTTGCTTCCAAACCATCCATGACCGGCATCTGTATATCCATCCAGATTAAGTTTGGCTGCCAACTTTGGAAACATGCCACGCCCAACTCGCCATTCTCGGCCACCTTAACCTGAAAGCCCACGGCCTCCATCAGATTCACCAGCAATAATCGATTCTCCAGCTGATCTTCGACTATCAGAATCCGATAATTATCCTGCCCTGGTATCAGCCCCAGAACCATGCGTTCTTCCAATCGATACAAATCGGTGATATCGGCTGCCTGCGCCTGTTTCAATGGCACATCGATGCGAAACAGCGAACCTTGTCCCGGTGCACTTTCCAGGCTAATAGAGCCCTTCATTAATTGCACAAATTGCCGGGTGATGCTTAAACCCAACCCGGTACCTTTGTTGTCGGCCAGGCGCCCTATCTGCACAAACGGTTCGAAAATGTGCTTTTGGTCTTCAGCGGCAATACCAGGACCAGAGTCCTCGACTTCAATCAACAGATGGGCGATGGCGTTGTTCTTGGTGGACAAGCGTATTACCACCCCGCCTTGCTGGGTAAATTTCAACGCGTTGCCCACCAGATTGATCAATACCTGGCGCAAGCGGGCCTGGTCGCCGATGATATAGCGCGGAAATGCCGACGACTGATCGATAACTATTTGCAGGTTTTTCTCGGCTGCACGTACCTGCATCATCTTCATCACATCAAGCACCATTTCCCCCAAATCGAATGGTGCGTCTTCCAATTGGACGCGCCCCGCTTCTATCTTGGCCATTTCCAGCACGTCATTAATCAAGTTCAGCAAGTGCTCGCCGCTACGATTGATAATTTCGACGTTGGCGCGATCACTGTCCTGCAGCCGGGAGTTTTTCAGCAGTATGGCCGAAAAACCCAGAATGGCATTCATCGGGGTGCGCAGTTCGTGGCTCATGTTAGCCAGGAATACACTCTTGGCTTTATTGGCCGCTTCGGCGGCGTCGCGAGCCAACAGCAGTTCAGCCGTACGTTGCTGTACGGTATTTTCCAATTCATTTCGGTAGCGCATCAGTTCATGTTCTGCGCGTTTGCGATCAGTGATATCGCGGGCAATTTTGGAAGCCCCGACAATTTCGCCTTGCGAATTTCGCAACGGCGATACCGTTACCGAAACGTCAATCAATTGTCCATCCTTGCGGCGGCGGATCGTCTCATAATGCCTGATCGATTCTCCCCGTCTAACTCTATCCTGGATTTCCCGCTCCTCATTTTGGCATTCGTCGGGAATTAGAATAGCAATCGAATGACCGACGATCTCGTCGGCCCTATAGCCAAACATACGTTCCGCGCCCTTGTTCCAGCTGGTAATCAGGCTATCCAGGGTTTTACCGATGATGGCATCTTCGGTGGATTCAATAATCGCGGCGTATTCCGACAACAATTTCTCGGCGTTTTTGCGCTCGCTAATATCCCGGCAAATCGCCAGGTTGTATGTCTTGCCATCGAACTCAAAGCAGTTACCCGTCACTTCCACCGGAAAAACCCGGCCATCACGCGTCCGGTGATGGGTTTCAAATTGCATCTGCCGGCTCACGGCCAACGTTGGCCAAAATCCGTCCCACACATCCGGCGACCAGCTGGGATCAATATCGAACACCCCCATACCGCGGGTAAGCTCATCTCGACTGTAGCCTAATCGGTTGGCGGCACCCTGATTCGCATAAAGAAATTTCGGATCGTTCCCCGGCATCAGGAATATGGATTCCTTCACTTGATCCAGGGCATAAGTCAGCAATTGTAGTTGGTGCTGCGCCTGTTTCCGCTCAGTCAGATCATAAACCAAGCCGACGTACCCGCTAATGGCGCCGCCCTCTCTTTGTAAGGCCGTTATAGAAAGATTGACCGGCACGCGTGTCCCGTCTTTGCAGATAAAAGTCCACTCGTTTTCTTCGGGTAGATGTCGTTGGGAACGCGCCGTAAAGACTTCGAATCCGGGAGGAATCAAGACGCCCAGTTCCTCAGATAAGGTCTGAGCACGCTGCTGAATCTCGGCTGCATCGTGCCAAAGTGCCGGCGTTTGTTTGCCTATCAACTCGTCGGCCGTATACCCCAACAAGCGCTCCGCGGCTAAATTGAAGCTGGTGATAGTGCCGTCTGCGGATGTAGAGACAATCGCGTAGGCCGCATTATCCAAAATCGTGCGGTGGAAGACGTTTAGCCGGAACAATGCCATTTCACGTTCCTCAACCGCTTCCAACATCGCATTGAAGCTTTGCCCCAAACGCGCTAATTCATCGGTGCCGACGACAGGAACGCGGTGCCGGTAGTCGGCGGACAGCCGAACCCGCTCCGCCGCAACGGTTAAGGAAGCAATCGGCTGAATGATAGTCCGCCGCAGCACCGCCAGTTGCCCTAAGGTAGCAGCCAACAGCACCAGCATGCCGGCACCGAATAACCAGAGCAGCTGGTGGGTTTGCTGGCTCAATTGCTCCAAACCCATCACGATGCGCAGGCGCCCGCCTTTGCCTAAACTCTGCAGCAACTCCGCAGTATCGTGGTTTAGATAAATGCCATCGGCTAAGGTTGATGCACTCCGCGGCGGCTCAGAGGCGGTGTGGTTGAGGCTGGCCAGCATCCTTCCGCCATCCAAAAAAATATCCGCCTCTTGAATTTGCGGATTGGCGCGCAAGGTATCCAAAACTTCCTGGGCCCGAGAGGGGTCTTCGAAAGCCACCGCCGCCTCTGTACCCACAGCAACCAACTGCGCGTAAGGTTCCATGATCTGCCGGACGCGCTGTTCCAAGGTCATGCTGTGAAACAGCGCCAGCCCGGCTACAGCCAACACAAACGCCAACAGCGCCGCCCCCCACAGCACAGCGGCAAGTCTGTTGTAAATAGTGGCTTGGATGGACATGATTTATCTCATTCGGCGCATCTCGCCGTTTTCCAAAATCTCACTGGACACTTCCAACATTTTGGTCTGAATCGTCAAGGAAACCGCTCGGGCTTGATCGAGGTTGATGCTCATCCGCACCCTATCCGTCACTTGAAATCCTATGACTCCACCATCCGGCAAGAATTCCGGCTCGTCACTGACCGTCAGGACCGGTTGCTGTTTCAACACCGCGAGCGCCGTGCGCCGCTTTGCGGCATCCGCATAAGCCATGAAAACAATCTGACATGGCGGCAATTCTGCCACCGTGGCGGCGCGAACAATGACAAAGCCACGGCCCTGCTCCGTTCGTCCGCGCAAGGTGGTTTCTAAAATATCGCCAAACGGATCGGGTCCCAGAACACCGATACACCAAGGCGCATTTCCGGCGGGAAGCGCCTGTTTCGGCCAAACCACGTAATGGGCAAAATTGCGCAGAAAGGCCGCTTTTACTTTATAGGGGTTATCGACTACTACCTCCTGGCCGACTGCCAAACTCGACACTAGCAGCGCAACAAGCCAAAGAGCCACCCTGGCCTTACGCCTTGCACATACCCTATTACCCACGCAGTGTTCGCAAGGCAGATTTGAATTCGCGTTCAAAACCTTACCCCTTGCCTAACACATCCGGCATAAATGTCCATATCGGCAACGCCCAAGGCGCACCGGCTTGCCGCAGCGAAACAGTACCCATAGTCGGCCAGAGTCATAGTCTTAGCCCCTGCTCAGAACTTCACCGAAAAGTTGACCATCAACTCACGGGGCCTGCTACGGCTGCTTTGCGAAGGCCGGTATTGTTCGTCAAGCAAGTTTTTGCCCATCAGGTCCACGCTCATACTATGCCCTCCCACTTCCCAGGTATAACCAATAAGGGCGTTCAACAAAGCATAAGTTTGCCGGGAGCTAGCCGGGCTATCGGGTAACAAAGTCTGATCGAAGACCAAATTGACGCCACCGCCCAGATGTAAGCCGCGCAACGCCTCAACACTAAAGTCGTAACGTGTCCATAGGTTGGCGAGATGCGGCGCGCTCATTTGCAGCGGAGCGTTGTGGAAGCGATTGACATTCTTGTAGTTAGCCAGTCCCGCCGCATCGAGCGTGCCCGGATCTTGGGCCAGGATGGCATCGTCCCGACCGCTGAATTCGGTAATCCTGGCATCCATGTAGCTGTAGGACAGATAAAGTTGCCATTCGTCTGTCAGTTTAGCCGTGGCGTCCCATTCAATACCCCGGGAACGCTGTTCGCCGCTTTGCAGACCGTAAATGGTGATGCCGCCGGCAGAATTGGTCAACGCCATATCGTTGACGATGTTTTTATTTAAGATCTCGAAGTAAGTCAGCGTGCCGGACAAACGACCGTCAAACCAGTCCGCCTTAATACCGACATCATAGCCCCAGCCCTCAGTAGGCTTAGGAATCGACGCGCTACCGTCGAGATTGTTGGCCGGGAAGGTGCCGGGCACGAACGATTCGGCATAGCTGGCGAACAAGGACCATTCGGGTGTCAGCTTGAAAAGCAGCCCGTATTGGGGCGTGACCGCGCTTGCGGTGGCGCCTTGTGCTTGGCCGGTCTGGCGGTTTGTGTATTGGCTTTCTGTTGATGTCCAGCGCCAACCGCTCAACAACAGCAAACGGTCATCGAAAAAACCGAAGGTAGAGCTGCCGTAGACCGATTTGTCGATAGCGTTCACATTCTCGTCGGTAAGGCTTGTCGTTAGCCGGGATAAGGGGATCGCCGTATGGCGGTTCCAGGTGCTGGGGTTGCCGAGATCCCACAAAGGCAAGGGCGAAGCGGTGGGATTGCTGCCCAAGGCCGGATCGTTAGGTGCCTGGCCGGCGGCACGATGGAAGTTGCGGTCAATGTATTGACCGCCCAACAGCAAGCGCAGACTGGCGAAGCCCAGGTCATACTTGCCCACGCCTTGCAGTTCTATCGTGTCGTCACGATTGCTATAGACTTGCTGCCTGACCCGGCGACCCTGCATTAACGTAGTGTTATTACTCATACCTAAGTTACCGGTAAACAACGCATCGACATCGTATTCCAGATGCGAATAGCCGGTACGCAGATTCCAGTGTTCGTCGGCCTTAAAGTCTATCCAGGTACTGAGGTTATGGGTGTTGCTATGCCGGTAGTCGCTGTAGGCCATGCTGTTCCAATTGTCGGGCAAGCCCGGCACATCGACGGCTGAGAGGTTGGGATCGGCGGCAGAGGGCAATACGCCGACCTGAGTGCTGTAGCCTGGCTTCTGCATCAGCTGGGGCTCTTCGATCTTTTCGAAGTTTTCGTATTTTAACGAGACACTCAGGCGGTCGCTGGGTTGCCAAAGTAAAGAAGGCGAGATATTCCAGGAATGCGCATCATACGGTTCCCAGTAATGCATATCCTGATCGTAGGAAGCCGCCAGCCGGTAGAAAAGGTTTTTTGTAGCCGGTCCCGTCACGTCAACATCAAAACGGTACTGCCCGTAGGAGCCGTAACGTGCATCCGCGTTAGCGGCAAACCGGCGCTGCGGATTTTTAGTGATGACGTTGACGATACCGCCGGGCGCGACCTGACCGTATAGAAACGACGCCGGCCCCTTGACCACTTCAAGCCGCGAGATATTGGTGAAATCCAAAATGGACGGACCGTGGACGCCGTCGCGCAACGTGTGAATATTGCCGCCGGCCAGAGAACCCACTGCAAAGCCGCGAATGGCCAAGTTGGCGTTGCCTTCGTTGAAGTCGTTGCTGCGGTAAGTGACTCCCGGCGAATAGCGGGCTATGTCGAAAATATCGCGGGGTTTTTGATCCTTGATGAACGACTCGGTAAAGGCTTGGAGCGCAAACGGCAAGTCGCTGATCGGTGCATCGAAACGGGAGCCGGACACCGAATTCGAAGCAAGGTAGCCGCTATCAAGCTGGGAAGACACATCGAACGGCGACACCTTGACATTCACCAGCTCCAGCAGATCCATATCCGCCACTTCCCTGCCGGCCTCATCGGCCTGTTCGGAAAGACGGGTGTCGATAACAGCATCGTCAGCCGCTTTCAAATCAGTCGAAAACGTCCGGCCAGCCTGGGAATCGGCTTCGAAGTCGCCGCCGGGTTCCGCCGCCATCGTTAAGGGCTGGCGCAGCACACTAAACACAAAAACCAGTCCGATAGACCAGCCGACGCCAAATTGAGACCCACAGTCTTTCATTTTGCATCCCCCCAGTGAGATTTATTAACCCGGCCCTTAAACATTACTTACACCCGCCTGGATTTCGACGAGCTCAGCCCGGACGGCATACCCGCGATCAATACGGCCGGGTTAATAACGCGAAGATCTAGTTATTTTTTTGAAACCGCGGGACAACACCCGCCGTTCACTAAACAGCTTAGTTCAGTTGGTAACGGAGGGCAATTTCTACGATCTGGGGGATGGGGTTTCTCGCAACAACCGGGCGAGAAGGAAGACACGACGGCTGGATACACTTGCCATCGTCTATTTAGCCTGACTCAACACAGAGGCCAGATTGACACCCTTGGGACTGGAAATACACAAAATGATAGGCCCGACGCTGAGCATTGCCAGCTTGTTGACAGCACCGACAATGACGATCTGCTCGATCTCGCCCAGACCCAGCGAGGTTTCACCGTGCTGTGCAGCACGAATGGTTTCCTGAATAATCGCCCCGAACGCATCCGCATCCATATTGGACGCTTCCGCGGATTGGGCCAGAATCAGGCCGTCATGGTAGGCTGCGCAAGCGCTTACGCCCTCGATCTTGACCACTTTATCCACCACAGACTGCACGGCGTCGATAAATGCCGCGCGCTTCAGGCGGGTGGCTTCGCTGACATTGACGATGTCGGCCGCAGGTTGTCGGCGCGCGGCGAGATAATCGTCGGCGAGCGTATCCAACTGCGCCAACTGCGATTCAAACCAATGCATATTCAGGCTCTAGGCAGCGGTTAATTGGCCAGATAACTGGTGAACAGTTTTTTCAACACCGGTATGGTTTCTTTCAATTCAAACCGCACCCGCCCCAACAATGCTTCCCGTTGGGTGACCAGAGCCAGAATAAAACCCGCGTCTATCGGCGTCGATAAAATGTAACCGTCGTTGTTTTCGCAGATCACCATATTGGTCAAATGATGACCGACGTGTTGCGCCGCTTTGGCCGCCGCGCCGAACACGACCTGGACCGAGGCACCGATGGCGTCGGTGTTGATTTCAAAATCGCGGTGGATATGCGTGACAAAGCCGTCGCTATCGACAATGGCAGCCGCCGACACGCCCTGGATGTTCATCAGATTGCGCAAGATGGAATCTATTTCGTTGTTCTGAGATTTTCGCGGATCGAGAAATTGGACATTACTACTCATGTTGCTCTCCTGCTGCTTTTAATAATTATCAACCTACAGTAAATCGACGCGGATTAAACACGTCTTGTCGCCCAGCGCGTTGCACTTGGTTTCGGTGGCCTTCACATTACGATTGAAAAAAGTTTTGACGATGCCGCCGACCATGCCGGCTTCGAAATGGCAAATAGGCGCCGACACATGATGAATACCGGCGCAGGAAACGCATTCGTCCACCCTTAACTCCAGCACGCCCGCGGACAAGTCCACTTTATCCGGCACCACCAGGCCGATACTGAGCTGCCGGCACAGCAATTTGATTTTGCCGACATAGGTTTCCAGGTCTTTATCGATATTGGCAGCGGCAATTTGGCCCATCGCCAAACCCAAACTCTGGCCGGAGTGATAAACCAGCGACGGCGCCCCCTGGCCTAATATGTCTTCTACGTTGGAACCCAAAGCCACCATGCGCAAGGCTTGAAACAAGCGAATGGGAATCAGCGGGCCCAGGTCATTCCGATTTTCGATATCAAACTCGCCGGAAATAATACCGTCGAGAATTTGCTGCTGGGCTATCTGATAATCTGATTTACTGTTTTGTATCATGGCGTCTACCCTCTTCAATTCGGTTAATTATCCACACACTGCAATGCGACCCGACGATTTAAGGCCTGGCCCTCTTTGGTATCGTTCGGCGCCGCCGGATTTCTCATGCCTTCCGATGCGGTGAAGATGGCTGTTGAGCCGATACCTTTGGCGACCAACAGTTTTTTAACGGCATTGGCCCGCGTCAAGCCCAACTGCACATTGGCGGCATCGCTACCCAAATTGCAGGTATGTCCGGTCAGCTTTATCCGCTTTTGGCAGCCTTTGGCGGCGCTCAATAGTTCGTTGCTGCTGTTTGCTGATTCCGACGTTAATTTGCTGGAATCAAATTTGAAATACACGGTAAAAGACGGCGCGCCAGAGGTTTGCGCCGCACTATCCGGTGAGGCTTTGGGAATACCCGCCGCCGTCGGCTCAGTAGGTAACTCAGGCAGCGGGTCCGATGTTTGCGGATTGTCATTGCCGGATGCCGACTGTTGCGCGTCTTGATTCGCAGCAATCGATTGATCCGGTTTAGCCTCGGCAAGCAAGGTTGGAGCCGCTTCTGTTGAGGGCTTCGGCGCTTGGGTATCGGGGGTTGCCGGCTCAGGACTGATGACTGGTGTTGCCTGTTTATTCAAGGCTACGGTCTGGCTAATGGCTGCCGGCTTTTGCGCTAAATCAGGCACTAATACCGCCACCACGGCCAGCAAACCCATCACGCCAAGCAACCACGGCACATGTCGGCGCAAGGGTTTTTTAAAGGTTTTGTCTGATTTGCCTTGCGGGTCGCCGGCACTCTTCCGCGCTTTGTCCGTAGACGGAATAATGCCATCCAGGCCGTCGTGATCGAGTGATCGAGGTTTTTTCATGGAATTCCCTTAAGTTCCGTTTGCCAGAAGCCTGCTGAATAGTTGCAGGGATAGTGTGAGCAGGCACCGACTTAAATTTGTTGGGCTATCATATGCAAGTTTCCCTGCAGAATCAAAATTGATGCTGGTTCAAATAATTAAATCTTAGGATTTGACACTGAACTACTTCAGTGAACCCTGAAACCGACCTGATCCAGTAATCGAAAACTTGCGAATTTAATGATGATTCGCATCAACTTCGCTACACTGCATATTGACGATTGCAAGGAAAGCAAGCCTGCTCAAGCAAGGATGACCAACATCCTGACATCGATTTCGAGAATCCGTTATGCCAGAAAAAACCGCGCCAAATTCCCCACAGACCAACACCAATACCGACCTACCCAGTTGTAACCGTTGCCGAGACCTGGAGGAACTGGATTTCGACTTTAGTTTTGCTTATCAACCCATCGTCAATTTTTTTGCCCGAACCATTTTTGCCCACGAAGCGCTGGTGCGCGGCGTTAACGGTGAATCGGCCGCATCGATACTAGCCAAAGTCACCGATGCCAACCGCTATCGCTTCGACCAAAACTGCCGGATTAAAGCCGTGGAAGGCGCAGCGAGGTTGGGTATCCAAGAGTTTGTGTCGATTAATTTCATGCCGAATGCGGTTTACCAACCCGAAGCCTGCATCCGCTCGACTTTTGAAGCGGCACATCGCTACAACTTTTCCAAGGACCGCATCATTTTCGAAGTAATCGAAGGCGAGGATGTTTCCGACCGTCCGCATTTAATTAATATATTCACCGAATACCGGCGCTTCGGTTTTAAAACCGCTATCGACGATTTCGGCGCGGGCTACGCCGGTCTGAACCTGCTCGCCGAATTCCAGCCGGATGTGCTGAAACTGGACATGGATTTGGTGCGCGACATCAATCTCAGCAAGCCCAAGCAGGCGATTGTCGCCGGGGTTGTGCAAATCTGCCGCGAACTGGGCATCGAAGTGCTGGCGGAAGGCATTGAAACCAAGGCCGAGCGAGATTTTCTGCTGGGCTGCGGCGTCACGCTATTTCAAGGCTACCTGTTCTGCAAACCGACATTTCAGGCTATCGGCCAAATCAATCCGGACGCCTGGTCTTAACGGCAAACCCGCTACCTTAAAACTTGACCGCCCGGCGCTTGGCGCCCCAATCGCCGGGTAAAGGGTTAAACACGCCGGCACAAGAACGTCCGCAAAACCGGCAGTTACCGGCGGCGTCCAAATTCCAATCGGATAATTCGTACCAATCGCGGCCGATCAAAATTTTCCCGCAACCGTGGCAATAAGTGCTCTCCGCCGACTTGTCGTGAACATTGCCAACATAGGCGTAACGCACGCCATTTTTCAAGGCAATGCCGCGCGCCAGCAATAATGTGGATCGCGGCGTGTGCGGGGTATCCGTCATTTTCCAATCCGGATGAAACGCGGTGAAATGCATGGGCACATCCGGACCTAGATGCTCGACCACCCATTGGGTCATGGCTTCCAATTCCGTCTCGGAATCGTTGGCGCCGGGAATCAGCAGTGTGGTCAACTCCAACCAAACCGGGGTTTCGTGTTTTAAATACTGCAGCGTTTCCAGCACCGCTTGCAGATGGCCACCGGTGATCTTGTGGTAAAAATCTTCGGAGAAGGCTTTTAAATCGACATTGGCCGCGTCCATGTAGCGGTAAAACTCGGCGCGGGGTTCCGCGCAGACATAACCGGCCGTGACCACCACAGATTTCAAACCCAGCTCCCGACAGGCTTGAGCCGTATCGATGGCGTATTCGTGGAAAACCACCGGATCGTTGTAGGTATAGGCGACGCTGCTGCAAGCGTGCTCCAGTGCGGCTCGGGCTATTGCTTCCGGCTCGGCCCGGCTCATCAGCGTGTCCATCTCCCGCGACTTGCTGATGTCCCAATTCTGGCAAAACTTGCAGGCTAAATTGCAGCCGGCGGTGCCGAAAGAAAAAATCGGCGTGCCGGGTAGAAAATGGTTTAACGGCTTTTTCTCGATGGGATCGATAGCAAAACCGCTGGAGCGGCCGTAACTGGTCATCACGATTTGGTCATGCAGATTCTGCCGCACAAAGCACAAGCCGCGTTGGCCTTCATGCAATTTGCAAAAGCGCGGACACAAGTCGCACTGCACCTTACCGTCGGCCAAGACATGCCAATAACGGGTGGCGGCGGTATCCGCACTGAGTAAAGTAGTCATGGCGATGCTCCTTGAACCCCAAGCTAAAAATCGGGTCGTTATCGGCGAGAGTTAGCAGTAGAATAAACCCTAGGCGAGCGGGGTATTCAATTTTTTGATGCGCAGCTATCGCCCGGCCTCTGATCGTATTAAAACTTTAAAAAAGGATCAGCGCATGAACAGAAAACCCGCCGTCGCAGGACAGTTTTATCCGGCCCACCCCCAACAACTCCATGACGCGGTGTCCGGCTATTTGCAGGACGTACGTCCCACCGGCAAAGTGCCCAAAGCCATGATCGTGCCACACGCCGGATACGTTTATTCCGGGCCGATAGCCGCTAGCGCTTACGCCCGTTTAAAGCCGGCAGCTGCCACCATCACCCGCGTGGTATTGATCGGCCCTTCGCATCGCGTGGCGTTTCGCGGCTTGGCAGTCAGTAGAACTCAGGCTTACACCACCCCGCTCGGTGATGTTGAGGTAGATAAAGTCGCTATCGAAACCTTACTGAGGTTGCCGTTTGTGGAATACATCGAGCAAGCCCACACCCTGGAACACAGCCTGGAAGTGCATCTGCCGTTTCTGCAATCGGTTTTACAGCAATTCACGCTGGTCCCCATCGTGGCCGGCGACGCCAGTCCCGAACAAGTCAGCCAGGCTCTGGAGCTGTTATGGGGCGGCGATGACACCTTGCTGGTGGTCAGCTCCGATCTCAGCCATTACCACGACTACGACACCGCCAAACGTCTGGATCAAGCGACCAGCCGGATGATAGAGCAGTTGCAATACAATGAAATTTGCGGCGAGGCCGCCTGCGGCAAGGTGCCGGTCAATGGCTTGCTGAAGCTACTGAAACAAAAAGGCCTGTCTATTAAAACCATAGATCTGCGCAATTCCGGCGATACGGCCGGCAACAAACAGCAAGTGGTGGGATACGGTGCCTATGTCGTTGACTGAAACCTGGCAAAATCGCTTGCTGGCCCTAGCCCGGCAATCCATAGCCCATGGCTTGCAAACCGGTCGGCCGTTACCGGTCGATTTGGATGCTTATCCAGCGGAATTGCGCGAAATCCGCGCGACTTTCGTCACGCTGGAACGCCGTGGCCAATTGCGCGGTTGTATCGGCATGCTGGAAGCGGTAAGACCTCTAGCGGACGATGTGGCCGAAAATGCTTTTGCGGCAGCGTTCCGGGACCCGCGCTTTCCACCATTGGCCGCTGGTGAACTGGCCGATCTTGATTTACATATTTCCGTGCTTAGCCCCGCCGTAGCGCTGACATTTAAATCCGAAGCGGATCTTATCGCGCAACTTCGCCCCGGCATAGACGGCATCATCTTGCAGGAAGGCGGCCGGCGCGGCACCTTTCTGCCCTCGGTGTGGGAGGATTTACCCGATCCCACCCAGTTTTTACAACACCTAAAACAAAAGGCCGGTTTACCCGCGGCCTATTGGTCGGACACGATACAAGCCTATCGCTATACCACCGAGATGTTCGGCTAACTATCAAGCGTTTCGAGCGCCGCCAACCCAAGTAAATCCTGCCCTGGCGGCCTTTGATCTTGTCCCAAACCGGCAACGAACATTATAATAGCGGTATTTTCGACTGATCCGGGCCCAGAGTTTCCTGCAACGCGCCTTTATTTTGCGCGCTGAAATCGACATGCCAAAGCCGATCAACCCTCTTCTTCATTCCTGGTATCACTAATGAAAAATCAAAATTACAAACCTTGCGACCTGGTGATTTACGGCGCATTGGGTGACCTATCGAAACGAAAGTTACTGATTTCGTTGTATCGTCTGGAAAAATCCAATTTGCTGGAAGCCGATACCCGCATTATCGGCGTTGATCGGCTGGATGAAACCAGCGAAGGCTTCGTCCAAGTTGCGCATAACAGCCTGAAATCGTTCTTAAACAAAGAGATAAACACCGAAATCTGGGACCGGCTGTCGCAAAGATTATCGTACTTAAAAATCGACCTGACTCAACCGGAGCAATATCTGCAGTTGAATGCTGCGGTCGATCCGGAAAAACGGGTGATGGTCAACTATTTTGCCGTGGCGCCGTTTCTATTCAAAAGCATCTGCCAGGGTTTGCAAAGCTGCGGCGTATTGACCGCCGAATCGCGGATGGTCATGGAAAAACCCATCGGCCACGACTTGAAGTCTTCCAAGGAGATCAACGACGTCGTCGAAGAAGTCTTCCAGGAAGATCAGGTCTACCGTATCGACCACTACCTGGGCAAAGAAACGGTATTGAACCTGCTGGCCCTGCGTTTCGCCAATTCCATTTTTACCACCAACTGGAACCACAACACCATCGATCATATCCAGATCACAGTGGGTGAAGACATCGGCATCGAAGGCCGCTGGGAATACTTCGATAAAACCGGCCAGCTGCGCGACATGCTGCAAAACCACTTGCTGCAAATTCTGACCTTCGTAGCGATGGAACCGCCAGCCGATCTGGAAGCGGAAAGCATCCACATGGAAAAAATCAAGGTGTTGAAAGCCTTGCGGCCGATTACCGTGCGTAATGTCGAGGAAAAAACCGTGCGCGGCCAATACACCACCGGCTTCATTAAAGGTGCGGCGGTGCCGGGTTACCTGGAAGAGGAAGGTGCCAACAAAGAAAGCACCACCGAAAGCTTCGTGGCGATCCGGGTGGACATCGACAACTGGCGCTGGGCCGGCGTACCGTTTTATATGCGCACCGGCAAACGCATGCCCAATAAACGTACCGAAATCGTCGTCAACTTCAAACAATTGCCGCACAATATCTTCAAAGACAGCTTCCGCGATTTGCCGGCCAACAAATTGGTGATTCATTTGCAGCCCAACGAAGGCGTGGACGTCGTGATGTTGAATAAGGTGCCGGGTATCGACGGTAATATCAAATTGCAACAAACCAAGCTGGACTTGAGTTTTTCGGAAACCTTCAAGAAAAACAGTATCTTCGGCGGCTATGAAAAACTGATTCTGGAAGCCCTGCGCGGCAACACGACACTGTTTTTAAGCCGCGAGGAAATCGAACAAGCCTGGGCCTGGGTCGATTCGATCCAAGACGCCTGGGCGCAAAACCACAGTGCTCCAAAATCTTACCCGGCTGGCAGCTGGGGGCCGATTGCCTCCGTGGCATTATTGGCCCGCGACGGCCGTGCCTGGGAAGAGTAATTTATCTGTATCCATCACGAGAACAACGAACATGGTTAGAGAATTTTTTTTCGAACAACGTAGCCACCTGTTTACCGCATTGGTTGCCGAATGCCAGGATGTTTTGTCCGAAGCCGTCAGCAAACACGGTCAAGCCACTTTATTGGTGTCCGGCGGCAGCACCCCTGCCCCGCTTTATGAAGCTTTGTCCAAATCCGATTTGAATTGGAAAAAAATCAAGGTGGCATTGGTAGATGAACGCTGGGTGGACAATCAACACAGCGCCAGCAACGAAGCTTTGATTCGCCGCAGCCTGTTAATCAACAACGCCAAAAACGTTGAGTTTATCGGCATGAAAACCCCGGCAGCCAAGGCCAAGCAAGGTCAGGCCGAAACCGAAGCCCGTTACGCCAAACTGCCGCAACCTTTCACGCTGAGCATCGTCGGCATGGGCCCGGACGGCCATACTGCTTCGCTGTTTCCGCACGCTGAAGGGCTGGCCAACGCATTGAGCGAGGACAATCAAAATCTGACCGCGGCCATTACCGCCATTCAGAGCGAAGTGACCGGTGCCAATACGGAACGCCTGACCCTCACCCGCAGCGCCTTATTAAAGTCGGAACGCATCGTGATTTTGTTTACCGGCGAAGATAAGTTGGCGGTATTCAACAGCGCCCAGAAACCGGGCCCAGTAGAGGACATGCCGATCCGGGCCTTGTTGAATCAGGAAGACGTGCCGGTGGAATTGTACTGGGCACCTTAGCCGCTTAATTTTAGGGTGGGTTAGACGCGCATAACCTGATCACTCTCGATTCCAAAACGCCGTTCGGCGCGTCGACACCACCTATCTGCTGCCCTGGAGAGCTTATGCATCCTGTTTTAGAAAAAGTGACCGCCGACGTGGTGGAACGTAGCCGGGAAAGCCGCGCTGCTTATTTGGCCCGCATCGACGCCGCTATTGCCAACGGCCCGCAACGCACCAACCTGCCTTGCGCCAATCTGGCCCACGGTTTTGCCGTCTGTTCGGCGGTTGAAAAAGACGCTCTGTCGCATGCCGTGAAAGCCAACGTCGGCATTATCTCCGCTTACAACGATATGCTGTCGGCGCACGAACCGTATCAACACTATCCGGAATTGATCAAGCAGGCGGTGCGCGAAGCCGGCGGCGTCGCCCAATTCGCGGGCGGCGTGCCGGCCATGTGCGACGGCGTGACGCAAGGTATGCCGGGCATGGAATTATCGCTGTTCAGCCGCGACGTGATTGCGTTATCCACCGCTATCGGCTTGAGCCACAACATGTTCGACGCCGCTCTGTATTTGGGCGTCTGCGACAAAATCGTACCCGGCTTGCTGATTGGCGCTTTGAGTTTCGGCCACTTGCCTGCCGTTTTCGTGCCGGCCGGGCCGATGACCACCGGCATTTCCAATAAGGAAAAATCCCGCACCCGGCAAAAATTCGCTGAAGGCAAAGTCGGCGAAAAGGAACTGCTGGAATCGGAATCCAAAGCCTACCACAGCCCTGGCACCTGCACCTTCTACGGCACCGCCAACAGCAATCAGATGATGGTGGAAATCATGGGCCTGCACTTGCCGGGCAGTTCATTCGTCAACCCTTACACCCCGCTGCGCGACGAATTAACCAAAGCCGCTGCCAAACAAGTGTTGAAGTTCACCGCGCTGGGTGACGACTTCCGGCCGATTGCCCACGTCGTCAACGAAAAAGCCATCATCAACGCGATTATCGGCTTGCTGGCCACCGGCGGCTCGACCAATCACACCATCCATTTGATCGCCATCGCCCGCGCGGCCGGCATTATCATCAACTGGGACGATTTCGATAATCTATCCAAAGCCATTCCGTTATTGACCAAGATTTACCCGAACGGCCCGGCCGACGTCAATCAGTTCCAGGCTGCCGGCGGCATGGGCTTGTTGATTCAGGAATTGCTCGAGCATGGTTTACTGCACGGCGACATTTTGACCATCGGCGACCAGCGCGGCATGGCGCAATACAGCCAAGTGCCGACGCTGAACGACGGCAGGCTCAGCTGGGAAGCAGGGCCAGCGGTTTCGCTGGATCCGGACGTGATTAGCAGTGTGGAACACCCCTTCGCTGCGGGCGGCGGCCTACACGTGATGCACGGCAACCTGGGCCGCGGTGTCTCGAAAATTTCCGCAGTCGCGGAAAAGCATCAGGTGGTTACCGCGCCGGCGATGGTATTCGACGACCAACTGGACGTGGTGGCTGCCTTCAAACGCGGCGAACTGGAAAAAGACGTGATCGTGGTGTTGCGCTTCCAGGGCCCAAAAGCCAACGGCATGCCGGAACTGCATAAATTGACGCCTGTGTTGGGCGTATTGCAAGACCGGGGCTTTCATGTCGCCTTGGTCACGGACGGCAGAATGTCCGGCGCGTCCGGCAAGGTACCGTCGGCGATCCACATGTGGCCGGAATGCATAGACGGCGGCCCACTGGCCAAAGTCCGCGACGGCGACATCATCGCGCTGAACACCCAAACCGGCGAAGTCAACGTCCAGGTGGATCAAGCCGAATTCGATGCTAGAGTGCCAACGCCGAACAGCGCCACCGGCCATCATTTTGGTATGGGTCGCGAACTGTTTGGCGCGATGCGGGCAAACGCATCCACCTCGGAAACCGGAGCGACCAATCTGTTTTTCGTAGACTGATATTCACACGTTTTAAGCAATGCCGTCTTAGTTTCACTTTGCCAAATCCGTCCTTCCCGCGGAAGGACGACTTTCTTGAAACCAGAATTAAGCAACATTGTGTCATCACCCCACAACGACAACGTTTACAGCAGGCAAACACATGAAAGCAAATATTGGTTTAATCGGCTTGGCCGTCATGGGACAGAATTTGGTTCTGAACATGAACGACCACGGTTTCAAAGTGGCGGTGTATAACCGCACCACCAGCAAAGTCGATGAGTTTCTCGACGGTCCCGCCAAAAACACCCAAGTCATCGGTACGCATTCCCTGGAACAACTGGTCAACAGCCTGGAGTCGCCGCGCAAGGTGATGTTGATGGTCAAAGCAGGTACTGTCGTCGATCAATACATAGACGACTTGCTACCCTTGCTGTCAGCCGGCGATATCATCATCGACGGCGGTAATTCGCTGTTTACCGACACCAACCGCCGCACTCAATATTTGCAGGAAAAAGGCCTACTTTACGTCGGCACCGGTGTCTCCGGCGGCGAAGAAGGCGCACGCCACGGCCCATCCATCATGCCCGGCGGCAATCAAGCAGCCTGGCCTGCCGTCAAGCCGATTTTCCAAGCCATCAGCGCTCATGTCGACGGCGACCCTTGCTGTGAATGGGTCGGCGATAACGGCGCCGGTCACTATGTCAAAATGGTGCATAACGGTATCGAGTACGGCGACATGCAGCTGATATGCGAAGCGTATCAATTGTTGGCTGAAGGGTTGAACTTGAGCACCGACGAGATGCAGGCGATTTTTGCCGAATGGAATCAAGGCGAATTAAGCTCGTATTTGATCGAAATCACCGCCAATATCCTGGCGTACAAAGAAGACAACGGCCAACCTTTACTGAACAGCATTCTGGATACCGCCGGCCAAAAAGGCACCGGCAAATGGACCGGCATCAATGCACTGGACTTAGGTATCCCGCTGACCTTGATCGGCGAGTCGGTCTTCGCCCGTTGCCTGTCTGCACAAAAAGACGAACGCATCCGCGCGGCCCAAGCTTTGCCAAAAACCAGCACCCAATTTAGCGGCGACAAAGCGGCGATGATTCAAGCCATTCGCCAGGCCCTATACGCCTCTAAAATCATTTCCTACGCGCAAGGTTTTCGGCTGATGCGCGAAGCCGCCAAGGAATACCAACTGACTCTGAATTACGGCGACATTGCCTTGATGTGGCGCGGTGGCTGTATTATTCGCAGCCAGTTTTTGAACGACATCAAACAGGCTTACCAGCAAAATCCCGATCTG
Source organism: Methylomonas fluvii (assembly GCF_014850975.1). Lineage (GTDB taxonomy): Bacteria > Pseudomonadota > Gammaproteobacteria > Methylococcales > Methylomonadaceae > Methylomonas > Methylomonas fluvii. The sequence goes on from NZ_JACXST010000003.1 coordinate 1,368,437, forward strand.
GAAAATTTGCTGCTGGCCGATTTCTTCGTCGAAGCGATGAAGCAAGCCGAAGCAGGTTGGCGTCAAGCGGTGATCTTGGGCATCCAACTGGGCATTCCCACGCCGGCATTCTCGTCTGCCCTGGCCTATTTCGACGGTTACCGCACCGAACGTCTGCCAGCCAATTTGCTGCAAGCGCAAAGAGACTATTTCGGCGCCCATTCGTACGAACGCATCGACCGACCCAGAGGCGAGTTTTTTCATACCGACTGGACCGGACACGGCGGCAAAACCGCATCGACAACCTATACGGTTTAGGGCTTACCCATTAGACCGTAGTCGTTTTGTCAAACACGCACGCTTCACGGCGTGGGTTTTCCAAGCACACTCACATTAGGAAAATAACAAATGACCGTAACTATAAAAGAAGTCATGACCACCTCCCCGGTAATGCCGGTGATGGTAATCAATCAACTGGAACAAGCCGTGCCGCTGGCGCGCGCGCTGGTGGAAGGTGGATTGAAAGTATTGGAAATCACCTTGCGGACGCCCGTAGCGCTGGACGCCATCCGCCGCATCAAAGCCGAAGTACCGGGCGCGATTGTCGGTGCCGGCACCATCATCAATACCCAAACACTGAAAAACGCGATTGACGCCGGCGCGGAATTTATCGTCAGCCCCGGCGTCACCGACAGCTTGCTGGATGCGGCTCTGGCTTCCGGCGTGCCGATTTTGCCTGGCGTCATCACGCCCAGCGAAGTAATGCGTTTGATGGACAAAGGCATTACCGCGATGAAGTTTTTCCCGGCCGAAGCGGCGGGCGGCATCCCGATGCTGAAATCCATCGGCGGCCCGTTACCGCAAGTGACCTTCTGCCCGACCGGCGGCGTGAATCCGAAAAACGCGGTGGAATATCTGGCGCTAAGCAATGTGGCCTGCGTCGGCGGCTCCTGGATGGCTCCATCGGAGCTGGTAGATGCCGGCGATTGGGCGGAAATCACCCGCCGCGCCGCAGAAGCCTCCGCGTTGAAAAAGTAAACCCATCGCTAGGGTTTTAAATCACCCAGTCGCGGGCATCGTTCGACAAATCGGCTTATTGCAAAATCGGCGTATTATCATTTTCTTGGCAAAAAGGAGTAATTAACGATGCAAAACCAAGCAAACGAACGCTATGGCACGATGACGATTGCCTTGCACTGGCTGACCTTTATCGTGATGGCAGCCGGGTATGCCTGTATCGAACTACGCGAGTTGTTCCCCAAAGGCAGCGACCCGCGTGAAACCATGAAAGCCCTGCATTTTATGCTGGGTTTATTGGTGTTAATGCTGCTGTTGCCGAGACTGGGTTTCCGTCTGGCCGGCCCCACACCGGCCATATTGCCGGAACCGCCGGCCTGGCAACGGCAGGCAGCACGTCTGGTGCATCTATTGCTTTATGGATTGATGTTGGGAATGCCGATAGCCGGCTGGCTGGCATTAAGCGCGGCCGGTAAAACCATTCCGTTTTTTGGCCTGGAGTTGCCGGCACTGATCGCCGAAAACAAGGAACTAGCCAAAACGATCAAAGAAATACACGAAACCGGCGGAGTGATTGGCTATTACCTGATTGGCTTACACGTATCGGCGGTACTATTTCATCATTACGTGCAGCGCGACAACACCTTAAGCCACATGCTGCCGGCGCTGAAAAAGCAAGATTGATACTGTTCCAGCCATTCCTGCCTACAAATCCGGGAAACGGCTGGTAACGACGTCATTAGTCGATAAAATCGTAAACCTTATATTTATCTACCAAGGGCCGCAGCTCCTGTTGCGCCAGACGCAGATATTCCGGATTCTGCAAAAACGCCTCGTATGCCTGCTGGCTTTCGTAAATGCTGGATACGGCCACGTCATAGCTATCATCTAAGGCCGTATTCGCGCGTCCGCGCTTAATCGCCGCCGGCGTACCGACAGTGTAAGCCAGCACGCCCGGCAATTTTGCCAAGCCTTCACTCTGTTGAATATAGTGTTGCCGCAGTTGTTCGTCTCCAGCTCGTTTCAACCAAACGATAACCACGTGATGCACTTTGCGATTTTGCGCCTGCGGATCAGGCTTGGCAGTATAGGCACAACCGGTTGCGCCGGCGGCCATCAGCCCCGCCAGCGCGAGGACATAAAGACGTTTCATGGTGTTTTGTTCTCCTGATACATATCAATTAATCCGGCTGCCGAGCATTTTACAAACCGCGCAAGCGTTTGATCCGCTCCTCGGTATTGGGATGGCTGGATAAATAATCCATAGCTTCGACCGATTCTACCGGCTGTTTCGCTACTGCAGTTTGATGGGCGGCCTCCAGTTTTTCCAATATATCCGCGAGCCGACTGACCGGAATACCGTTGGCGCGCAACAGCTCCGCAGCAAAAGCGTCGGCGCGGCGTTCGAAATCGCGCGAATAGCGGGTTTCCAGCAATACAGTCGGCGCGACAGCCAGCAGACTGCTGACATCGCCAATGTACCAAGCCATCGCCAAGCCTATCACGGAAGCCTGTAGCATCTGCCGCAAGGCATGTTTTTCGTGCACATGGCCCATTTCGTGGGCCAGCACCGCCAAAATTTCTTGGTCGTTGCTCGCCAAACTCACCAAGTCGTCCAGCAGCAGCACGCTGCCGCCAGGCAACGCAAAAGCGTTGGCGCCCAATGCCGGGCTAGCGCGAAATTCAATATTGGCCGATCGATCCTCACCCGGCGGCAAAGCCAAGCGCTGCCAGCCATCCTGAATGGTTTGCCGACGTTTCGCGCTTAGTGTACTGGGCTTCAACAAGGTTTGATCAAGGCTGGCGAAAAACTGCGTATCCATCCGTTCCAGCAAATAAACCGGCACTTGGTCCGCTGCCGCCCGCGCCGCGTAAGGCAATCCAAACAAATACGCAACAACGAGCAGGCTTAGAGTTAACAGCAACGCCGCCAACGCATACCACCAACTATTTTCCATACCCGCCACCGCGCTACTACCTGCATCCTGCAACATCTCGGCAAAGCCTTGCCGGTCCGCGACTTCGCAGCGGGCGCCGTCGGCGAACAAAATCAGGCGCGGCGTGCTGCCGAGCGGCGGCGGAATTTTCAGACTGGCTAAAGCTTCACGACGGACAATGTCCCGACCCTGCAACAACAGTTTCTCGCCCTCCACACAGAGGGTAACCGGATGTGGCCGGGCTTGCCGCCCATCGTAGTAAACAGCCGTGAGCCACATTTTTACAAGGCAATATCAAAATCAAACATCTCGGCCATTTCCTCGCCGGCGGCGGAAGTATTTGTCTGTAAACCAGCCACAAACTCGTCGATGCTGCCGCGCGGTAATAATGCGACGCGCTCGATACGATACCGCGCCAAGCGAATATCGGCGAACGGCTTGTACAGCCCCAAGGTCAACAACGTCAGCAGTACGTTGCCCAACATAATACCCAGCATCTCCCGCGCTTGCAGCTGGGCCTGAAAACCATGCGGACCCAATTGCGTGCTATTCCAGACTAAATTCTGCAGACGCGCCGCGACGTAGGGATAAGCCAGTAAAAACAAGGCCAGATAGGTGCCTATCGCGGCTACCAAGACGCTCATCGCCACCAATTGCTCCGCCTCGACCGGGATCAACTCCTTGCTGCCGAGCAACATGACGCTGGCCATCAGGCCGGCAAACACCAGCACGCCTATGAATATCGTCATCAGATAGATGCGGTAGTAGGCGCCACTGCCGGCAAAGAATTTAAAAAACTCGTTACCATAAGTGCTGTTTTCCCGGGTGTAACGGGCCATGCGCTGTTGCGCCAGCGGCCACAGCGCCCCCAGAGTCAACGCCGATAACACCGGCAATAGCAGAAAATTGAAATACGCCGCGCCGGTGCTGCCATGAAAAGCAAAACGTAAGCCCCGGTAACTGGTGTTATGCATTCTGAAACGGAGCGAACGCATCAACAGCCAGGGCATCACCGATACGATCACCAGCAAAATTGCCAAACCTGCAACCCGATCAAATTCACCGACCAAGGTATAAAAAGCAAACAACAGAAAAGCGACGATGCGCCCTTTCAAGATCGCCTTGGGATCACCGTGGTAGTCAAAACCCGCGCCGGCTAGGGTAGTGTGGCGATAAAAATATTGATTACGTTTGACTTTGGCCCAGGCTGAGTAAACGCCCAAGGTGACAATACTCAAGCAGACATTGACGATCCAAATCCGGAAATACTCGCCACCGCTACCGCTAAATTGCAACTGCCGTGATTGATGTTCTGCCATTTCCACCCTCATTTTAGGTTTTTCCGTTGCAAGCATAGTGCATCGCCGCTATCTAACAATAAAAACGGCCTTCGGATAACACAGGCTAGCCACGGACCGGTTTTTGCAATCGCCGTAAAGCCCTTTATACTTCGCCGGCAATAGCGGTGCAGACAAGTCAGCCAGCGCTTGCGTGGGAACTTACCTTTCTATCTCTGCTGACCCGGTATAAAAATGAGAAAAAACCTACCCATTACCCAACGTGAATTGATTTACGCAGCTTCGGCCACCATCACGTCCGGGACAGATCCCGCCGGCAAGATCAATTATGTCAACCAAGATTTTTTGGAGACTAGCGGCTTTAGCGAGGCAGAGCTGTTAAACCAGAGCCATAACATCGTTCGCCATCCCGACATGCCGTCCGCCGCATTCGCCGATTTGTGGCAAACCGTGAAGAGCGGCCGGCCGTGGATGGGAATTGTCAAAAATCGCTGTAAAAACGGCGACCATTACTGGGTGGATGCTTTTGTCACACCACGCTTCGAAAATAGCAAAATCGTCGGTTACGAATCGGTACGAGTTAAACCGGACATAGCCACTGTAACCCGCGCCAATACTGTCTACGAAAAACTGAACAACGGCAAAAATATTGATTCGCCTTTGAGCCGCATAGGCTTATCCGGCAAACTGGCCAGCGGTTTTGCACTGATTCAATTAGCGTCCGCCATCAGCCTATACCTGACCGAAACATGCAGTTTTGGCTTAGCGACAGCAATCTTCGCCGCGCCCTTAGCGGCCGGTTATGCCTGGATCTGGCTGGTATTACAACCTTTAAAAGACGCAGCGGAAGAAGCGCGCCGAGTTATCGACAATCCGGTGATGCAGCAGATTTACACCGCTGATGGCGGCGAGGTTGGACAATTATTGTTGGCGGTGAAGCTGTTAAAAGCCAAATCCCGAACCATCATACGCCGTCTAACTCAAGCCACAGAACCCCTGGCTGGCAAAGCCGATACGAGCTACCAGGCAGTCAGCCAAGTTAGCGTAGCGATGGATAGGCAGCTGGCGGAAATCGAACAGATTGCCTCGGCGATACACCAAATGAGCGCCACCGTCAGCGAGGTCGCCCGCAGTGCCGCCGGTGCCGCTCAAGCCGCCAATGATGTCAATCGGCAATCGCAAGAAACGCTTTCGCGGGTCAACAATACGATCCAAATGATAGACCGCTTAGTGGTCGCGGTCGGCCAAGCCGAAACAGTGATTAAAATTGTGGCCGATCACAGCAAGAAAATCGGCGGCGTCCTTGATGTGATTCAAGGGATTGCCGAGCAAACTAACCTGTTGGCACTGAATGCCGCCATCGAAGCAGCGCGCGCCGGCGAACAAGGCCGGGGATTTGCCGTCGTGGCCGACGAAGTCAGAACCTTGGCCGGACGCACGCAAAAATCCACGGAGGAAATCCACAAAATGATCGACGGCCTGCGCTCCGGCGTCAATAACGCCGTACAGGAAATGGCTAAAGTCCGGGAAATGGCGGCAACCGGCGCGGAACACGGAAAAAACTCCACCGAATCGCTGCAACAAACCACACTGTCGGTCAATATCATTAACGACATGATCGTGCAGATTGCCAGCGCCGCGGAACAGCAACATATTGTTTCCGAAGAAATTTCCAGAACGGTAGAAGCGGTCGGCAGCTTATCGAGACAAACCACAGAGCATGCGGTTCATGCCAGTACGGCCAGCGGCGGTGTCTCGGCACTCAGCAAAGAACTGGACATGCTGGTTGAACAATTCGACGACGTACCACGCTAAAAACGCACGGTGCCGCTTAGGCTGAATGCAATAATTTAGCGGCCTGAATGCCCCCCTGCGCAGGCCGCTCAAAAAACTGAGCGGCGGTTTTTACAGGATTGCCAACTTGTTCCGGATTACCGTCATTACTCCGCCAGTTTCCATTTGATGTTACAGCCGATGCTGGGAATTTGTGCCGCATCGATAGGCTTTCCAGCCAACAAATTGTCCAAGGCATGGCGCAAATCCTCGCCGGTTACCGGCACCGCGTTCTTCGGCGTGGCGCCATCCAGACGCCCCCGATAAACGCAGGCCAAATCGGCATCGAACAGAAAAATATCCGGGGTGCAGGCTGCCTGGTAGGCTTTGGCCACCGCCTGCGATTCGTCGTACAAATACGCGGCAAACGGATGACCCCAGTCCGCCATCATCTGCTGCATCTTATCCGGCGCATCCTGCGGATAGTTTTCGATGTCATTGGCACTGATCGCCACCGTCGAAATTCCTGCGGCCGCGTATTGCCGGGCAATAGCAATCAACTGCTCTTTGATGTGCAGTACATACGGGCAATGGTTGCAAATAAACAAAATCAAGGTGCCGCGTTCGCCTTTCAAGTCCTGCAAGGCATAGTCGCGGCCGGTTACGGTATCAGGCAAACAAAAGTCTGGGGCGATACTGCCCAGAGGCAGCATAGTGGAGGCTGTCGCGGCCATGGCTAATCCTGTTGAGTCAAAACAAGACTAGAATTATAAAACAGCCCACCCCCGGAACTGCCGCGAAAATTGCCTTAACTTTCCCACTCGCCAGCGCATGATCGACATAAGCACCCGAACCGTTCCGCTCCAAAACGCTCCGCAACTGGACAGCTATGTGCTGACCGATAAACTGGGCGAAAGCCTGCAAGCCACGGTTTATAAGGGCTATCACAAACACGTGCCGGAATACCCGCTGGTGGTTAAATGCCTGAAACTGTTATCCAGTTGGGACGACCAATCTCGGCACCTGCGGCAAAAAATCGAACGTCTGAAAGTATTGCACGACCCGCGCGTCTGCACGCCGTTGGCTTTGGAATCCAACGACGGTGATCAATTCATTGTCCAGCCCTGGTTCAACGGCCAACCGCTGAATGTATGGATCGCTCAACAACAGGCGGTGAATCTGAGCGATTTTTTTACGCTGGCCTGCTCCTTGGCCGATACCCTGCAATCGGTGCACGATGCCGGCATTACCCATGGCGGCATCAAACCGCACAATATTTTGGTGCAATCCGGCAGCTTGAATCTGCGCCTGACCGACTTCATCACGCCGCTGGACATCCGCGATGTCAGTCATTTCATTTACGATCCGGAATTTGTCCGCAACACCCTAGCCTATACCTCGCCTGAGCAAACCGGACGCATCAACTACCGGGTCGATTTCTCCACCGATTTGTATTCGCTGGGTATCGTGTTCTACGAACTGCTGACGGGCCGACTGCCGTTTTTTTCCGACGATCCGCTGGAACTGATTCACTCGCATCTGGCCGAGGAAGCCGTCAAAGTCCACGACATCAGTCCAGGCATTCCCAATGCGCTGAGCGAAATCATCGCCAAATTGATTTTGAAGCAACCGGAAAAACGCTATCAAAGTGCCTCCGGTTTGCTGGCCGATTTGCTGCGCTGCCAAAAAGAACACGAAACCACCGGCAGCGTATCGAATTTTGGCATAGGCCAACACGACCGCAGCCGCCGGGTGGTTTTCATTTCGAAAATGGTCGGCCGCCAAAGCGAAGCCGAGCTCATTCGTCGGGAATACAGCGAGGTGACCCAAGGCCGGTTTCGTTCGGTGCTTATTTCCGGTCTATCCGGCATCGGCAAAACCCGATTGATTCAGGAACTCCAAAAGCCGCTGGTGAAAAATCGCGGTTATTTCAGCTCCGGCAAGTTCGATCAATACCAAAAAAATATTCCCTACAGTTCGCTGATCCAGGCCTTGCGTAACCTGATACGCACCTTTCTGACCGAAAGCGACGCCCAAGTGCATGATTGGTCCGCAAAAATTCTCGACGCGCTGGACAACGCCGGCGGAGCCATCATTGATGTGCTGCCGGAGCTGGAATTCATCATCGGCCCGCAAGCTGAGGCTCCGCCCTTGCCGCCGGTGGAAGCGCGTAACCGTTTCAATAATCTGTTCGGCCGCTTCCTGGCTTGCCTGGCCAGCGAGGACAATCCCTTGGTGTTATTCATCGACGATCTGCAATGGTGCGACAGCGCCACCTTCGATTTCTTGCAAAACCTGTTCGCCAATCACCGCGAACACCCCTATCTATTTTTGCTGGGCGCGTATCGGCATAACGAAGTCGATAGCGGCCACCCCTTGACCAAACTGATCCGTAGCGTGCGAGAAAACGCCGGCCCGCTGGCCGAGATACATTTGACCGAACTCAGCGACGCCGATTGCCACGAAATGGTTGCCTACATTCTGGATTCGTCGCTGAACGCCACCGCCAATTTGGCCGACTTTATCGCCCACCTGACCGAAGGCAACCCGCTGTTCGTCAGTGAAAGTCTGGCCTGGTTGTACAACGAAGGTTTACTCAGCATCGACGCCAATCAACACTGGCAATGGGATATGAACCGCATCCGCGACACGCAAATGCCGGCCAGCGTGGTGGAGCTGTTCAGTGCCAAAGTGCGTAAACTGCCCAGCCGGACTTTAGATATTCTTTACCATTGTGCCTGCATGGGTAATCGCTTTACAGCCGAGGATGTCGGGCTGGTGCTGGACAAGCCCATTGAGCGACTGTTCGAGGATTTAAAACCGGTATTAAGCATGGGACTGATACTGGAAAATAAAGCCGACCTGCAATTTGTCCATGACCGGGTGCAGGAAGCGGTATTGCAGCAAGTTGCCACAACGGCGCGCCCCGGCATCCATTGGCGTATCGGCAATCGCTTGCTGTCGGCGGTGCCGCCGGGTGCCGAGCTGGTCAGCCTGGACAATTTATTCACCATCGCCGCCCATCTCAATCAGGGTTGCCCGGATGATCTGGACGAAAAAACTGCCTACTGGCTGGTGAATATCAACTTCAATGCCGGCAATAAAGCCCTGGATGCGCTGGCCGGGGATGCCGCTAACGAATTTTTCCTGAAGGCCCACCATTATTTGCCGCCGGATTGTTGGGAAACGGCCTACGCGCTGACGTTTAGAATTTATCAGCGCTTAGCAAAAACCGATTTGATGTGCGGCCGCTACGACAGCTCGGAAGCCTTGCTGAATCGACTGATCGAGCATGCCGTCAGCGACCTGGATAAGGCCGAGGCGTTGGCCGATCAGACCACTTCCCTGTCCTCATTCGGCAACTTTAAGCAAGCTATCGCCACGGCCAACCGTGGCTTGGCTTATTTCAACAAATCCATTCCCGACGATCCCGAACAAGCCCGGCAACGCATGGAAAGTCTGATGCTGACCATTGAGCAGCAAGACAATGTCTGGCAAAAAATTCTGAACATGCCGTTTACCGAACAGCGGCAAAGCAAAATCGAACTGGCTTTTTATAGCGAGTTGATTCCGGATTTGTACATGTGCGGCTTGGTAGCACAGCTCTATCTGTCGGCCGCCCAATCCACCTTGCACTGCCTGGAAGGCGGCATGGACGAATCGGTGATTTATTCGTTTTCCATCATGGGCCTCAATCTGGGCGAACAGGGCAAATTCGACCAGGCATTTCGATACCAGGATTTGGCGCACGATTTGTGCGCCAAATATCCCAACACCTTTGGCGCCACCCGGGGCATGAACGGCATCGTCTGGTGCAATATGCACTCACGCAGCCATCCCGCCGATATTGTCGATTATGCACACAGAGCCATTCAGTCCGGCAAGAACTGCGGCGACTTATACAACGCCGGTTTATCCTACGGCCCGCTGATGTGGAATCTAATGGCCCAGGGTAAAAACCTGCGCTGGGTCGAAGAAGCGGCCGATGAATGCTTGCAATTTTCCCGCAAAAACCAGTTGTCGTTTTCAATAGGCCTGGCCCAGGCGGTGCTGGCCGGCTGGATATTACCGATGAAGCCCGATTACCGCCCGATCGATATGCAAGCGACACTGGCTGACTGGCAGGCCAATAACTATGTTGCCGCTACCGGCAGTTACTTCGCATTACTGGGTTTTGCCCAATATTACCTGGGCGACTATAGCGCGGCGGCACTCTCGCTGAAGGCCGTGGAAAACTATTTGCACGGCTTAACCGACAATGTTTTGAAACGTCTTTGGTATGTGTTTCGGATATTGAACCTGCTGCGGTCGGAAACGGATGCGGCGCGAATTGATGCCGAAATTGCGCCCTTGCTTACGCAACTGGAAGCGTGGGGGCAACTCGGCCCCTTGCTGAAACCCTACCTAATGTTTATCCATGCCGAGATTGCCAGACAGCAGGGCCAATACCGCGACGCGCGCAACCTGTATATGGATGCCATTGCCTTGTCATTGGCACAGAACTATGGCCTGCTGACGGGCCATATTTACGAAACCCTGGCAGATCTGTTGCTGAAGCACCGCTTGGGCGACGCGGAACTGTATTACGGCGAAGCCCGCCGCCATTACCGCTTATGCCGTGCCGATGCAAAAAACAACCAGTTGCAGGAGCGCCATCAATACGTCAGTCCGGAGACCGGCGCCAGAATAGTCAAACCTCAGCCCGCTCCCACGACCTTACCTAGTCTGGACATCAGCTATTTAATGAAATCGGCGTTGGCGTTATCGGCAGAAATCGATTTGACCCAATTGATGCAAAAAATCATGGCCGTGGTCTTGGAAAGCTCTGCAGCTCAGCACGGTTATTTGTTGATCAAACAACACGACGAACTATTGGTGGCCGCCGAGCAGCACGTCGGCAAAAAGCGCACGATACATAAGCATTATTACAGTTTGAACAAGGTGCGCGGCATCTGCCACGCCATCGTCAATTATGTGCAACGCACCCACGAAAAAGTTGTGCTGAGCGACGCCTGTAGCGAAGGCGAGTTTCAAAATGCACCCGAGGTCGTAGCGTTTGGTTTACGCTCGGTATTGTGTTTGCCGGTGATCAAGCAAAGCGAATTGATTGGTCTGCTTTACCTGGAAAACCGGCTATCCGAGGGCGTATTCACCCCGGAAAAAATCAGCATGACCGAGCTGTTGACTGCACAAGCGGCCATTTCCTTGGAAAACGCCCGTCTGCTGGAACAAACTCGCCAGGCTTACAAACAATTGCAAGAAAATCAGGATCATATGCTGCAAATGGAAAAGCTGTCGGCACTGGGCACGCTGGTCGGCGGCGTCGCCCACGAGATCAACAATCCGCTGATGGGCGTGATGAACTTTGTGGAATTTGTCTCGGACCGCACTGAAGACGCCAAATCCAAGCAAGTACTGGCGCAAGCCTTGCAGCAAATTCAACGCATCAAAAACATTGTGTCGAATATGCTGGTGTTCATGCATCAAAAAACCACGCTAACCGGCAGTTGCTCGCTAGAAGAAGTTTTAGGCCAAACCTTGTTGCTGCTGGAGGGCGAATTGCGCAAAACCGCTATCCAAGTTCGCACCGAGATACCGGAGAACTTACCCAAACTCGCCTGCACGGCGGAAAGCATGCAACAGATTCTGGTTAATCTATTGATCAATGCCCGCGATGCGCTAGGCGGTATTGCGCACCCCGAAATTGAAATCAGCGTCCGCTGTGCAGAAAAAATGCTAGAGTTGAATATAAAAGACAATGGTCCCGGCATTCCCGACGAGGTACAAGGCCGTATGTTCGATCCTTTCTTTACCACCAAACCGCCCGGCCAGGGGACCGGTCTGGGTTTATCCGTCACCCGCCGTTTGATTCAGGATGCCGATGGCTCGATAGCCGTGGAAAGCCGCATTGGCGAAGGTTGCCGCATCCGGTTAAAATTCCCCCACTTTTAGTATTTGTTAACGAATAGAGACACAGGCGATGGTAAACAACATTCTGGTAATTGACGACGACCCGGCGGTACGCGGCGCCTTCAAGCTGATTCTGGAAGAAGAAGGCTATCGCGTGCGCGAAGCCGAGAACGGCCTGCTAGGTATCGCCATGGTGGAAACCGATCGCCCCGACTTGATATTTCTGGACTTACGCATGCCCGGCATAGATGGCGTGGAGACCTTACGCCGCCTGAAGGCATTAGACACCAGCTTGAACGTCTATATCGTCACGGCCTTTGCCGCCGAATTTATGGACCAACTGAAAGACGCCCATGAAGAAGGCTTGCAATTCGAACTGGCCAGCAAACCCTTGTCGGCCTCGCAAATCCGCAATATCGCCCAAGTGGTACACATCGCCAAAATTCATGAAGAACGCCGGGCCAACCATCATAAGCTGGTTTTGACCTTATACGTGGTGTCGCTGAATCCGGAAACCCGCAGGCTGGTCGAGCAAATCAGCGCGGTGCTGGCCGGGATATACGAGCCGGGGCATTGGGTATTCGACGTGGTCGAAGTATTGGGCATGCCGGAAAAGGCACTGGAAAAAGAAATCTTTGCCACCCCGATGCTGGTGCGCGACCTGCCGGAACCGGTGTTGAAACTGCTCGGCGATCTTTCCCGAATGTCGTCGGTGATGGCGGCCATCACGACACAAAATGCTGGTACAGGTGTGCAGACAGTAATCGTTTGATACCCGGTCGTAACCCCTAAATGCCACAAACACTCAAACAACTCAATCTGATCCTGGACACCATTACCGACGGCGTAATGGTGGTCGACCCGCAAGGCGTCGTTATTTATGCTAATCAAGCAGCAGAGCAATTACTGGAACGCGGCAGCCTGATCGGCCATTCCCTGGCAATTCCGATTTCCGCCGACAAAATTCAATTTCAAGACATCAACCTGATTCGTCCCAGCGGCATAGCCTGGGCGGAACTGCGCTCCACGCCACTGGAATGGGAGGGCGCGCCGGCCTATGTCATCGGACTGCGCGACATCACGGCCCGTAAGCAAGCGGAAATCGCGTTGCAGGAAAGCGAACTACTCTTCCATACCTTATCGAAAATTGCCCCGGTCGGCATTTTTCGCACCAACGAAAAAGGCGAATGCGACTACGTCAATCACCGCTGGTGCGAAATCACCGGCTTGCATTTTATTGATTCACACGGTGGCGGCTGGATAGCCGGTTTGCTTGCCGAAGACCGCGAATCCGTGATTGCCGAATGGCAGCGTTGCGTATCCGCCTTGCAGCCTTTCAATATGCAATACCGTTTTCTATTGGCGGACGGCAGCGTGCGCTGGGTGGTGGGACGCGCAGAACCGGAACTGGACGAAGCGGGCGGATTGTGCGGTTATGTCGGCACCATTACCGATATTTCCGACATCAAAGCCAACGAAGAGCGCTTGGGGCAAGCCGCCGCCGTATTCGAAAGCACCCGAGAGGGCGTGATGATTACCGACGCTCATCGCCGAATCACGATGGTCAACAAAGCCTTTAGCAACATCACCGGTTACGACAATCGGGATGTGATCGGTCATAGCCCCAGCATCTTAAGTTCCGGCCGCCACAACGCCGATTTTTACCGGGAAATGTGGGCCCATATTGCCACAACGGATCATTGGCAAGGCGAAATTTGGAATCGCCGCAAATGCGGCGAAGTCTATCCGGAATTGTTGAGCATCAGCACCGTGCGTGACGGCAAGGGCGAGATCAGCCATTACGTGGGCGTGTTTGCCGACATTTCCAAGTTAAAGGCTTCGGAAATGGAACTGGAATTCCTGGCCCACCACGACCCGCTGACGAAATTGCCCAACCGCATGCTGTTCCTGTCGCGCCTGCAACACAACATCGAGAAAGCCCGCCGCCAGGCCAACAAGATGGCGGTGTTAATGCTAGATTTGGACCGTTTCAAGGACGTTAACGATAGTTTCGGCCATTTGGCCGGCGACGATTTGCTGCAAATGGTCGCCGAGCGCCTGACTAGCCGGCTGCGTACCAGCGACACTATTTGCCGACTGGGCGGCGACGAATTCGTGGTGTTGCTGGAGGAAGTCAACCAACCTGAAACCGTCGCGCATGTGGCCACGCAAATCATCAATGCCTTGAACCAGACTTGGCGGCTACCCAGCGGCCATGAAGTGCGCATCGGCGTCAGTGTCGGCATCGCCATGTTTCCCGAACACGGCGCTTCGCCGGACGAGTTGATCCAACAAGCCGATACGGCCTTGTATCAAGCCAAAAACGAGGGCCGTAACCGTTTCAAATATTTCTCGGAAGATTTGACGCGCGCCGCTCGTGAACGTATCGATATAGAAATCCGCCTGCGCCAAGCTATCGAGCAAGGCGAATTGCGGGTGTTTTTCCAACCGCAAATTTGCATCGAGAATGGCGCGATTATCGGCGCCGAAGCCTTGGTCCGCTGGCAGACTGCCAGCGGCGAACTGATACCACCGCTGCGCTTCATCCCGATTGCCGAGGAAACCGGTCTGATTACCAGTATCGGCAATTGGGTATTGAGAGAAACCTGTCTCCACGGCCAGCGCTGGCGAAAAGCCGGTTTTCCGCCCTTGCGACTGGCGGTTAACCTGTCGCCGCAACAGTTTTTGCATAGCGACATTAGCGATGTGGTGGCCAAGGTTTTGGCAGAAACCGGTTTTCCAGCCGATTGCCTGGAACTCGAACTCACTGAAAGCGCGTTGATGAAGCGCGAAAAAGAAGCTATCGAAATTTTGCACAAGCTGCACGGCTTGGGTGTGCATCTAGCCATTGATGATTTTGGCACCGGTTATTCGTCACTGGCTTATTTGAAACTATTCCCGTTGGATGTCTTAAAAATTGATAAAAGTTTTATTGAAGACATTCCCCAACACACCGACGATATGGAAATCACCGCGACGATTATCGCCATGGCGAAGACGCTACGCATGCGAGTGGTTGCCGAAGGGGTGGAAACCGCCGCGCAACTGGCTTTTCTGAAAAGCCGGCAATGCGATCTTTACCAAGGTTATCTGGTCAGCAAACCGCTGCCGATAGCGGAATTTGAAAAATTTCTGACCGACTACGCTCTTAGCAAGAATATTGAGCCCGTCGTGTCGGCTTGAAACACGCGCCGGCGACCCTAAAGTGTGCAATCAATCCACTGTTTTAGCCAAACGCCGGAAAAAAGTTATAATGCCGATTTTTAACCTCACCAAAAGGATCAAAAGATGGCTGACAATCTGATTGCACCTTCCATACTCTCCGCAGACTTCGCACGCTTGGGCGAAGAAGTTGTGAATGTCTTAAATGCGGGCGCAGACATTGTGCATTTCGATGTGATGGACAACCATTTTGTGCCCAATCTGACTATCGGTCCCTTGGTTTGCGAAGCGCTGCGTAAGCATGGCGTAACCGCCCCAATCGACGTCCATTTGATGGTGGAACCGGTAGACCGCATCATTCCGGATTTCGCTAAAGCCGGCGCCAGCTACATCACCTTCCACCCCGAAGCCTCCAGACACATTGACCGTTCACTGCAAATGATCAGAGATTTGGGTTGCAAATCTGGTTTGGTATTCAACCCAGGCACCCCGTTGCATTACCTGGAACACGTACTGGACAAAGTCGATATGATTTTGTTGATGTCGGTCAACCCCGGATTCGGTGGCCAATCTTTCATTCCATCCGCGTTGGATAAATTGCGCCAAGCCAGAAAAATTATCGACGACAGCGGTTTTGATATACGCCTGGAAATCGACGGCGGCGTAAACGTCGGCAATATTCGGGAAATTAAAGAAGCCGGCGCAGACACTTTCGTAGCGGGCTCGGCTATTTTCGGCAAACCGGATTACAAAAAAGTCATCGACGACATGCGCGCGGAATTGGCTGCCGCCAAATAAGTCTGAATTAAAGACAGCCGCTGCGGGATGTCCCGGAGCGGCCCCTTCCCCAAATCATTCGCTGCAAATTCCTTAAAACGGAATTCTCGCTCCCAACTCGATAGTGTGATCGGTAATATAGGCCTGCCCTAAGCGGTATTCGTATCGCAAAAAGCCCGCCCGACCTTCCGGCAAACTCAATGCCAACGACGTACCGATATTGAAATAGTCGCGATCCGGCGTATCGGTTTTTACGCTGAATCTGCCGGCACCGGCAGCCGCCTGACTAAAGCGCGCCTGAATCAAACGGCTTTCGTCCAGATATTGATGCACCCATTCGAAGCGCACGCCGGGCGACAACACCCCCAAGAGGTGCTGATCGCGTTACTGGCTTGACCGCCGATAGTCGATGTCGCCGAATCGATAGATTGGCCGGCAAACTCCATAGCCAAACCGCCACCGCCGCTTTCCTGATAGCTATCCACTTCGGTTTTGCTGTAATCCAGCCTTACATAGGGATTGATAACAAAACTTTGCAGCGCAAAATCTTTGCCAAACCCCAAGCTAAAGCCGTATTGGTCGCCATTAGCGCTACTGGTAGCCGTATTGTCGAATCCGGTATATTGAATGCGCCGATTGATATCGAAGGAATGCAGCGCATAGCTCATGATCCAGTCGATATAAAATGACTGCGGCAGGAAATAGCTGCCATACGACGAAAACTCGTACGCATCAGTCGACATACTACCGCTGTTCAAATTGTAATTGGTATCGGTAGAGCCGTATCCAAAAGCCGCACCCAACACCAATTCATCCATAAAACTGTAATCCAGACCGAAGGTAACGGCCTTTCTGTCGGCTTTGAATCCTCGTTCGCTACTGGTATTGGCTTTTTCGCCGACATTGAATTGACCTTTGAGAAAGAAACCTAACGGGCTATCGCGGAACGGTTGGTCGTTTGGATCGTCGCCTGCCGCCCCGCCGCGCGCCGGGCCTAGTGCCGTCATCAACGCCTTGCCGACCGGTATGGTTTCGCCGTTGATATTAATGGTGGAATAACCGAGCAAGGAGGCGCTTTGCTGTTGGGAGTTGCGTAGATTAACGATGCGGCCATGCACCACGGAAAATTGCTTGTAACCAAAATCTACAGCCGCCGCACCTTGCGCGGCCACCGCGTCTGGAATCACCGCATTCAGGTCGGCGTTGTTTATTTCATTGCAGCGGGCCAATAAATCGCCGCTCGCTCCCGAGCAAGCACTGGTTAAACCTTCGTAAATTGCTTGCTGATTGGGGGTAAAGGTCGGATCAGCGCTTAAGTTGGGCGTCGGCGATGTAGGAGTTGTCGGCGTCGTTGGGGTAGTGGGGGCGGAGCAACGTCGTTGTCCGCGATATTGGCAACCGCTGACGCGCCCGCCGACACCGAATCACCAGTACAGCTTGGCGTTACATTCTGAAGAGATAAGGTCACAGTTTCAGTGCTTTCTACCAATGTATCGTCGATAATATTGATAAATACCGGCGCGCTATCGGAATGAGCCCCGCCAAACATAAAGGGGACGTTAAAAGAAAAGCTGCCACCCGAAATATTGTAGTCACTGCCTGCGGTTGCACTGCCACCGGCCGCGACTACATCGCCGCTTATGGTGCAACCGCCATAATCGCCGGAGCTGTTAGCCAGACTAACGTTAACCTGAACAGCACCATCCGCTTCGTTAAAGTTATAGGACCTTGAAGAAAAATCCAGAGTCCAAGCTTGTACTGAAAATGGCGCGAAAGATAAAGCGGCCGCCGCTGCCAGCAGCACTTCCTTGGAACTCAATGCAAGGGGGCGAATTGCCCGGTTTAGGCACTGGCGCGAAGACATCGGTGGCATTGCCATTCGTCCGCATAAACCTGATAACTTTTCTGAATGTAATATAGGTAAGATCATGAGAATTTAGCAGGGTAGATACGGCGCAATTAAAGAATAAAAACCTTGTGCGCTAATTATGGCACTGAATACTATCGATGAGTCACAATCATAAGCAAACAGTCTAATTTCTATTATTTACTGCCATAGTGGCCCCAGATAAATGCTGACGCATAAATTCTTAAACCATTTGTTTCAACAAAAGCTATTCCTGAAGGTTTTAAACAAATTCCAATCTCGACAATTTGGCATACCAATACACCGCCATGGCTAGAGTTCTGTATTGCTGGGAATTAGGGGCCGGCTACGGCCATACCGCCGCATTCCTGCCCGTAGCCCGACAGCTGAAATCACTCGGGCACGAGGTCATATTCGCGCTTAAAGATTTGGAATACGCCGACACTTTGTTAGCTGAGGATCACTTTTGTTACCTACAAGCCCCGATACGCTGGCCGGACAATCGTCCGCAAACGCCAGCCTCCAGTTATCCGGGAATTCTACAAAATGCGGGATTTGCCGATAAAACCGGCTTGTTAACCCGAGTAAAAGCCTGGCAATCCCTTTATCGCCATGTAGCCCCTGACTTGATCATATGCGACCACGCACCGACCGCCTTACTAGCTGCCCGCAAATTTGACATGCCTAGAGCGGGATTCGGCACCGGCTTTTTTTCGCCGCCGCGCATCAGTCCGATGCCCAATATTCGCCCCTGGATGCGTGTTAGCGATAAGGCCTTAAGCACTGTAGAAAGCCAGGTGTTAAGCACGACTAACTCCGTTTTAGAGTGTTTGAATACACCACCACTAAGGATTTTGGCGGACTTGTTCGAGCTTGCGGATGACTTTATCTGCACGTTTCCGGAACTGGACCATTATCGACAGTGGCGTACAGCAAACTATTGGGGACCGAATATTTTGCAAACCGACGGCATCGAGCCGATTTGGCCTAGCGTCGGAGCCGAAAAAATATTCGTCTATTTACGGCCGGAATATCCCGGCCTGGAAGTGTTGTTAAAACAGTTGCGGGCGTCGCCTTGGTCGATATTGATGCATATCCCCGGCACAACGCCCGCTTTCATAGAGAAAAACAGCAGCGCCAATCTGCACATAACACCACATCCCGTAATCATCTCAGCGGCCGCTAATCAATGCGATCTGGGCATTTGCCATGGCGGCTTGGCAACAGTATCGGCGTTTTTGTTGGCCGGAAAACCTTTGCTGACATTGCCTTCTCAGCTGGAACAACTGATAAGCGCCCAAAATATCTTAGCTCTGGGCGTGGGCTCTTATATCAGTGCAGAAAACAAAAATCTCAACTACAAGGCAGCCCTGACTGAGCTATTGCGCAATTCGAAACACACCCAGGCCGCCCAACAGTTTGCAGGAAAATACGCCGGCTTCTCGTCCGCACAACAAGCTATCGATATTGCCAAACGCTGCGAGATGTTGATGAAAGACGCTTACATCAAAGGCAATAGCTGATCGAGAATTTTGCCGTTTGTGGCAAAGACCTGCTTTGGAAATACTCCGGGGTTACCTTTAAAGTCGGTAATGGTTGCGCCTGCTTCTTTGGCTATCAACACGCCCGCGGCAATGTCATAAAGATTGAGTTCCTGCTCCCAAAAAGCATCGACCTGGCCATCCGCAACCGTGCATAAATCCAATGCGGCCGAACCCAAGCGCCGTTGGCCGGTGGTAGCTTGGGCGATGCGATTGAAACGCGGCAGGTTGTTATCTTCCAAATACTGGCGCAGGCAGGCAAAACCGGTAGATACCATACTGCTGGCCAGGCTGGTTTCATCCGAGACCCGGATAGGTTTGCCGTTTTTCCAGGCCCCCTTGCCTTTTTCCGCACAGTAATAATCATCCAACGCCGGGCCGTAAACCGCACCCATCATCAATTCACCGTCGATTTCCAAAGCCACACTGATCCCCCAAAAATATTGGCCTTTGGAGAAAGAATGGGTACCGTCAATCGGATCGACGATCCAGCGGCTGGTTTGATTCGCGGTTTGGCCGCTTTCCTCCCCCCAAAAGCCGTATTCCGGGCAGTGCTCGCTGAGCGATTGTTTCAGATAATTTTCCACCGCGACATCGGCATCGGTGACCAGGTCGCGAGCGCTCTTTTTGTTAATCGCCAGAGAGTCTAGATCGTTGAAATATCGCATCGCCACGTCGCCGGCCGCGCGGACGATGGGTTCTAAAGCTTCGAGAGTGATGGGCATGATTTTCCTGATGTTATAGAGATGCGGGCAATGCGGCTATCCGCCCTGCCCGCTATGAAAAGCGTAGATTTTAACCGCTAATGGTTACAGATTGTGATAGCCGGTTTCTTCGTGCAGCACGATGTCCAGACCTTGCTGCTCCTCATCTTCGCTGACGCGTAAGCCGATGAACGCATCAATGAGTTTCAACAAAACATAGCTGAATAAAGCACTCCAGGCCGCCGTCACTAAAACCGCTAGCGCTTGTACGCCGACTTGCTCGGCGATAGTAACGCCGTTTAATCCCAAGCCGCCGAAACTTTCAGCAGCGAACACGCCGGTTAAAATCGAACCAACGCAACCGCCGACCCCATGTACCGGAAATACGTCCAAAGAATCGTCGATTTTTAAACGGCGTTTGACGAATTGCGTGGCGTAAAAACACACCGCGCCAGCCACAATACCGATAACCAAACCACCAATAGGCCCGACAAAGCCAGACGCCGGTGTGATGGTGCCCAAGCCGGCGACCATCCCGGTGACGATACCCAACACACTGGGTTTACTAAAACGCAGCCATTCAATCGTCATCCAGGTTAAAGCACCGGCAGCCGCCGCGATATGCGTCACGGCAATCGCCATGCCGGCACTGCCATCGGCTTTTAACGCGCTACCACCGTTGAATCCAAACCAGCCGAACCAGAGCATACCGGCGCCTGTCACCACCATGGTCATATTATGCGGCGGCATCGCCACCGTCGGAAAACCTTTGCGGCGTCCTAGCACCAACGCGGCCACCAGGGATGCCACCCCAGCATTGACGTGAATCACAATCCCACCGGCAAAATCCTTCGCACCCATCGCCGCCAACCAGCCGTTGCCCCAGATCCAGTGACAAATCGGCATGTACACCACGATTAACCAAAGCCCGCTAAACCACAGCATGGCCGAAAACTTCATCCGCTCGGCAAACGCGCCGACAATCAAGGCCGGAGTAATAATCGCGAAAGTCATCTGAAACATGAAAAACACGGTTTCCGGAATATCGCCGATCACGTTTTGCGTGTTCATGTCCGGCAAAAAAATCTTGCTGCCGCCCCCCAAAAACTGCTGCCAGCTGCCGCCATCGGTAAATACGAAGCTGTAAACACCGACCAGCCACAATAGTGATACCAGACAGGTAATCGCAAAACATTGCATCAGTACCGACAGCACGTTCTTGCTCCTGACCAAACCGCCGTAAAACAGCGACAGACCAGGAATGGTCATGAATAAAACCAGTGCAGTAGAGGTTAACACCCAAGCGGTATTGGCTTGGTTAATGCCTTCGGCCCAGGCCTGCTGAGGCAACATCCAGCTGTATGCCATCAGCATCAGCGTTCTTTTTATTGTTGTCATTGTCTTTCACTAGATGATGGTGTGTTGTTATTTTTAAGCAGTCTATAAACAACAAAATCGCCCTGGTCTGCGAATAACGCGCAGACCAGGGCGATTTTTGATGTTCTACTGCTTTTTATTTTTTGTTGAAGACTTAGATAGCGTCTTCTCCGGTCTCGCCGGTTCTGATACGGATAATCTGTTCCAGGTTGGTCACAAAAATCTTACCGTCGCCAATTTTGCCGGTGTTGGCGGCTTTGACGATGGTTTCCACGGCTTGGTCGACAACGTGTTCCGCAACTGCAATTTCCAGCTTGACCTTAGGCAGAAAATCCACCACGTACTCAGCGCCACGATATAACTCGGTATGGCCTTTTTGCCTGCCAAAGCCTTTTACTTCGGTTGCCGTTACACCCGCCACCCCGATCTCGGACAAGGCTTCCCTGACGTCGTCCAGCTTGAATGGTTTGATAATCGCTGTAATTAATTTCATGCTATCCCCAAATTCGAATGATTAAAAAGCTGTTTCGTCACTGTTGCCACCATAATAAATAATTCCGGTAGAACCTACAATTTACCCGAGCAAAAGCACCAAAGTAGTGCTTCATGATAACAAAAACGGGCAGCCATCGCCGACCACCCGTTTCTTTTCGCGTTAACCGCAGCTTTCAACCCTAAACGTGATAAGCGGTTTCGCCATGCTCGGTGACATCCAGACCTTCGCGCTCAGTCGCTTCGCTAACCCGCAGACCAAGAGCCACATCGGCAATTTTGAAGGCAATGAAGGACACCACGCCGGACCAAACGATGGCGATGCCTACACCCCAAGCTTGGCTGGCAAGCTGGGTAAGCACACTGTAGTCAGGCAAGGTTGCGTTGGTGACGTAGTCCCAGACGCCGGTACCACCCAAATCAGGGCTAGCAACCACAGCAGTACCCAAGGCGCCGATAATACCGCCCACCCCGTGCACACCAAACGCATCCAGCGAATCGTCGTAACTCATCGCGTGTTTCAAAAAGGTTACCGACCAGAAGCATACTGCACCGACTACTAAGCCCAAACCGATAGCTCCCATCGGCCCTGACCAGCCGCAAGCAGGCGTAATCGCAACTAAACCGGCCACCGCGCCTGAGGTAGCACCCAACATACTGGGTTTACCGCGCACAGCCCATTCCGCACCCATCCACGCCAGCGTTGCCGCGGCCGCCGCCAGCAATGTGTTGACAAAAACCAATGCCGCCAGACCGTTGGCTTCCAGGTTGGAACCTGCATTAAAGCCAAACCAGCCTATCCATAACAAGGATGCCCCTATCATATTCATGGTCACGCTGTGCGGTGCGATAAACTCTTTACCATAACCAATACGCTTGCCTATCATTAAGCAACCGACCAAGCCGGCGATACCTGCGTTGATATGTACCACGGTGCCGCCGGCAAAATCCAAGGCGCCTTTTTGGAATAAAAAGCCCGCAGTCGCACCGGCAGTTTCCGCAGCGGCCGCATCGGTATAGGCATCAGGGCCTGCCCAGTACCAAACCATATGCGCCATCGGTAAGTAGCAGAAACTAAACCAGATCACGGTAAACAACAGCACCGCTGAAAATTTAACCCGCTCGGCAAATGCGCCGATGATCAAGGCCGGCGTAATAGCCGAGAATGTCAGCTGGAACGCTACATAAATAAACTCCGGCACATAAGCCCCTTTGCTGAAAGTGGCCGCCATCGAATCCGGGGTAATACCCTTCAAAAATGCCTTGCTGAAACCGCCGAAGAAGGCGTTACCCTCGGTAAACGCGACGCTGTAGCCGAAGGTCGCCCACATAATCGCCGTCAACGAAAAGATCACAAAGACCTGCATCAAGATAGACAGCATGTTTTTAGCACGCACCATACCACCGTAGAACAAGGCCAAGCCAGGTATTACCATTAACGCAACCAGTACGGTGGCAACTATCATCCAGGCGGTATCGCCTTTGTTAACGGTGGCTTGCACGGCCGGTGCCGCCACTTCTTCCGCAAACGCCATGCCCGAGAGTCCAAACAGCGCGAACAGCGCCATGCCTGTTAAATATTTCATTGTTGGTTTCCCCATCTTCATATTAAAGAGCTTCTTCGCCGGATTCGCCGGTTCTGATCCGAACCACCTGCTCCAGATCGGTTACAAAAATTTTGCCATCGCCGATCTTCCCGGTATTGGCTACTTTCACAATCGCTTCGACGGCTTGCTCAAGCAAAGCATCCGCAACCGCTACCTCGATTTTTGCTTTGGGTAAAAAATCCACCACATATTCGGCACCACGATACAGTTCCGTATGGCCCTTTTGCCGACCAAAGCCTTTTACTTCAGTAACCGTCACGCCAGATACACCGATATCCGACAACGCCTCACGCACGTCGTCTAGCTTAAACGGCTTAACCACCGCTGTTATCAGTTTCATAGTTCAACACCTCTTTGCTTGAGTTAATAAATTCCCGAAACAAGCAAAGCATGATGCATGCCACTATTTATTCCCATGATTTTTAAAGCTTTATTAAACACATCCATTAAAAGGACAACAGAATCGCACCAAAGCAGTGCAACGCATTTTGGATTGCACCATTGCAACTCAATACCACCCTACAGGCCTTGATCTGCCAGTTTCAGTGGTTTGCTTTAAGAATAAACGGGGCGTTGTCGCAACATAGCAACACTGCATTACTTTGGTGCAACAAAAAGAATTTGCACCATTGCGAATCATGAACTAGCCTACATATGCCGCCTATCTTATTGATTTTTAATAAATCGAATATGGCCTAAAAACTGCTAAATAATCTTCAGTAGTCACTGAACCAAGGGGATAACCACCATGAGAAACAACACAACGTTAACAAAATCACACAGCCGCGCTTGCTTAGCCGGGTTAATGGTGATTTGCAGTGCCTCCGCTAGCGCGGACAGCTGGACAGAAGCATCCGGACTACTGGGTGCAGCGGGGATTGACCCAAACGCATCGAAATTCATGACCGATCATAATCTGAAGGTTGGCGGCTGGCTGAACAGTAGCGTCGGCGCCAACATGAGTAGCAACGGTGACGGTTTTAACGGCCCAGTGACATTCAACGACCGTAGCGGTGAATTGCAACTCAACCAGTTGTATCTGTATTTGCAAAAAGCTATCAATGTGAACGGCGACTCTTTCGACATCGGCGGTCGCGTCGATGTGATGTACGGTACCGATGCCGCGTTTACACAAGCTTACGGTTCATTCGGATTCGACCCCGGCACCCTAGCGGACAGTGACCGTGGCAACTGGGATCTGAATTTGAGCGGACACGGGGAACGCTTCTACGGCTTGGCATTACCACAAGCATACGCCGAATTTAACCTCCCATTCGGTAATGGTATCGCAGTCAAAGCCGGACACTTTTATACTCCAATCGGTTACGAAGTAGTTACCGCTCCCGATAACTTCTTCATCACCAAACCCTACACTATGCAATATGGCGAACCATTTACCCATACTGGCATACTCGCAACCTACGCATTCAATCCGAATTGGACAGTAATGGGCGGTGCAGTTACCGGAAGCAACTCGGGCGGCTGGGACGGCAACTGGGACAGAGACCTGGGCAACTGGGCTTGGTTGGGTGGGGTAACCTGGACAAGCGACGACGCCGGCACATCTCTGGCTATTACTTCAACGGCTGGCGAACGCTCCGAAAACAGCAAAGACACATGGGCCATGTACAGCATCGTCGGCAAGCACAATTTCACCGACAAGTTGCATTACATCATTCAACACGATCACGGTTTTGCCAATAATATCTGGACCGGGAACGCAAGCCTTGCAGGGCTTCCAGACGGCAGGGAAGACGCCGAATGGTATGGCGTCAACCAATATTTGATTTATGACGTCAACGACAAAGTCTCAGCCGGTCTGCGCGCAGAATGGTTCCGTGATCATAACGGCATCCGAGTGCTTGGCCCAGGCCGTTGTTACGCAGCGGCTGGCACTGTAGGCGACAATTTCGCTTGCGGCAGCAACTACGGCGCTAACTACGTACCATTTCAAGAAGCTAGCGGTTATTACGCCGTGACAGCCGGCTTAAGCTACAAACCGGCAAAATGGTTGAACCTGCGTCCAAACGTGCGTTATGACTTTACCGATAATGCTAAAGCGTTCGACAACGGTACACGCCACAACCAATTTTTGGTTACTGCGGACGTGGTCATCACTTTTTAAGTTGCTAGCCTAAGCAAATTTATCGTTATAAACCTATAAGCCTCCATTGACTTAAAAGCCCTCTGGAGGCCTTGTTTGTTATAGCTCTTTACTACATTTGATGATATTGTTAAAACGTTTAGCTTATCAACCAAAACAACTACAACCCACGGAGACCCTCACTAATGTCTGTTGATCACGTTTTGAAATTAATCCAAGAAAACGACGTAAAATTTGTCGACTTCCGTTTCTGTGACACGCGCGGCAAAGAACAACACGTTACTTTCCCAGCGCACAGCATCGACGAAGACACCTTTGAAGAAGGTAACATGTTCGACGGTTCGTCCATCGCCGGCTGGAAACACATTAACGAATCGGACATGATTCTGATGCCAGACCCTAGCACAGCGGTCATCGATCCTTTCTTCGACGACAAAACCCTGATCTTACGTTGCGATATTATCGAACCGAAAGATATGCAAGGTTACGCTCGTGACCCACGCTCTATCGCCAAACGCGCTGAAGCCTATTTGCAATCTACCGGAATCGCCGACACCGCGTTCTTTGGTCCTGAAAACGAATTCTTCATTTTCGACGACGTCCGCTGGAACACCAGCATGGGCGGCTGCTCTTACCAAATCGACTCAGAAGAAGCCGGCTGGAACTCTGAAAAAGTTTACGAAAACGGCAACATCGGTCACCGTCCAGGCGTTAAAGGCGGTTATTTCCCCGTGCCGCCAGTCGATTCTTTCCAAGACATGCGCTCTGCCATGTGCCTGGTTCTGGAAGAAATCGGCCAAACTGTTGAAGTACACCATCACGAAGTGGCAACTGCTGGTCAGTGCGAAATCGGTGTTAAATTCAACACCTTGGTTAAAAAAGCCGACGAAGTGTTGGGCTTGAAATATGTAATCGCTAACATCGCTCACGCTTACGGCAAAACAGCTACTTTCATGCCCAAACCACTGGTTGGCGACAACGGCAGCGGCATGCACGTTCACCAATCTTTGGCCAAAGGCGGCGTGAACCTGTTTACCGGCAACCTTTACGGTGGCTTGTCTGAAACCGCGCTGTACTACATCGGCGGTATCATCAAACACGCTAAAGCATTAAACGCTATCACCAATCCATCAACCAACAGCTACAAACGTCTGGTTCCTGGTTTTGAAGCGCCTGTGATGCTGGCTTACTCAGCGCGTAACCGCTCTGCGTCTATCCGTATTCCTTACGTCACCAACCCTAAAGGTCGCCGTATCGAAGTACGTTTCCCAGACTCAACTGCTAACCCATACTTGGCGTTTTCTGCCATGTTGATGGCGGGTCTTGACGGTATCCAAAACAAGATTCACCCAGGTGAAGCGATGGATAAAGACTTGTACGACTTGCCGCCAGAAGAAGAAAAAGCGATTCCACAAGTTGCTTTCTCTCTGGACGAAGCTTTGGCAGCTCTGGATGCAGATCGCGAGTTCTTGACTCGTGGCGGCGTATTCACCGACGACGTCATCGATGGCTACATTGCACTGAAACAAGAAGACGTGACTCGTCTACGCATGAGCACTCACCCAGTTGAACTGGATATGTATTACAGCCTTTAATAGTTAAGCCCGTTCTTAACGGGCCCGGACTATCCCAAAGCCCCGCAAGTCATCGGCTTCGCGGGGTTTTTTATGCCCTGGCGCACGACTCACGCCCATGCCGTTTTTTGGTGTGTTGAAGAACAGCTATTTGTCATCCTCAGGCAATTCAGGCGCCTTCCATGTGCCCCGCTTATGGGCTTCCATAACGGTTTGCCAGCCATTCTCCAGTTCCTTTTCAGTGATACCAAATTGCTGAAGAATACCATTAAGGCCGGACGGCACTTCAAGCGCTGGCTTGGCATTATTATTGGCGCGCGGCACGCCCTTTGGAGAAGATGAAATTATTACGCTGCCATTAATTGGTTTGATAGCTCCTTTAGCACACCGCGCCTGATCATCGGTATACAACGTTTTTCCATCGACCACACATTTCATTGGCTCGGCCAACGCCTGACAAACCGGTAAAAATACGGATATGCTAAAGCCTATTAAAAATAGTATTTTCACGGCCGGATTCCATTGGTTTAAAAGAAAGACATTCGCGGATCGATTCACTCGGAGTGCACCGAAAAAACCAGCACCTAGTTTGTTTTCGCAAGCAACCTTTACCGATAAGTCTAGTTTGGAATACCCCTCCTGCCCATTCGATTCTATATGCTGTTTATAATCTCGCAACGGAGGCATGTTAATTGCTTTGCAACTGAAGGGGTGCAGCCCCTTTATTCCAGACACACTTTCCTCAGCACTATTTAGGCGATAATTATGGCTATCAGCGTCTTCGATATTTTTAAAATCGGTATCGGACCTTCCAGCTCTCATACTGTTGGGCCCATGCGGGCAGCAATGACGTTTGTCAATAATCTGGAACAGCGAGGTTTTATTGATGAAGTACAGCGCCTGCGCATCGAATTATTCGGTTCGCTTGGTGCGACAGGTAAAGGCCATGGCACCGACAAAGCGGTATTACTTGGCCTGGAAGGCGAAGCACCTGACTTGATTGACCCCGCCATCATTCCACAACGCCTGGCCACAATCCGCGAATCCGGAGCAGTTAGGCTATTGCAACGATACCCGGTACCGTTCAACGAGAAAGCCGATTTGCTGTTTCAACGTAAAGTACTCCCCTATCACTCCAACGGCATGCGCTTTAGCGTATTCGGCGCAAACGGCGCCGAACTGCTGCAAAGCGACTACTATTCGGTAGGGGGCGGATTTGTCGTGACCGACGCGGCGGCCGCTGCAGACAGGCTGAGCAATGACGATACCTGCCTACCCTACCCTTTCAAAACGGGTGCAGCGATACTAAAACTGTGCGCGACGCATAACAAATCAATCAGCGATTTGATGCTGAGCAATGAAAAAGCCTGGCTGGGTGAAGAGGAAATCCGCCAGAAATTATTGAACATTTGGCAGGTGATGCAAGCCTGCGTCGAACGAGGCTTGCACGAAGAAGGGGTTATGCCGGGCGGAATGAAAGTCAGACGCCGAGCAGCCAATCTCTATCGGCAGTTGAGCGGCGAAATCCCCCGGCAAACCCCGAGCATGCCGGTGGGAACCATGGAATGGGTAAACTTATTTGCACTTGCCGTCAGCGAGGAAAACGCCTCCGGCGGGCGGGTCGTAACTGCTCCCACCAACGGCGCTGCCGGCATCATCCCAGCGATATTACATTATTACTGGCGCTTTTGCGATGGCGCGAATGAAGAAGGAGTTATTCGCTTCTTGCTGACAGCCGCCGCAATAGCGATCCTGTATAAAGAAAACGCCTCGCTATCCGGCGCCGAAGTCGGCTGCCAGGGCGAAGTTGGCGTCGCTTGCTCTATGGCTGCCGGCGCGCTGGCCGAAGTATTGGGCGGCACGCCCGAACAAGTCGAGAACGCCGCTGAAATCGGCATGGAGCATAACTTGGGCTTGACCTGCGACCCTGTTGGCGGTTTGGTGCAGGTACCCTGTATCGAGCGCAACGCGATGGGGTCAGTAAAGGCTATCAACGCGGCGCGAATTGCCCTGCGCGGCGACGGTAAACATTTTGTTTCACTGGACAAGGTAATCAAAACCATGCGCGAAACCGGTGCGGACATGAAAACCAAATACAAGGAAACCTCACGCGGCGGTTTGGCGGTGAATTTGATTGAATGCTGATAACTCAGGTTTAGTCAAGCCCAAGATTTGTAGATTCGTTAACACTGGCGCGTTTGACAAAATACCTGCCCAAACGAAACAGCTACGTTCAGCAATTTCCGAACTTTAGACCATAGTAAAGTTAACCATGTGTTCGAAAATCGGTCGCTATATCCCCATCGTCATAGATAGCCTGACCTCTGCCAAGAATCCCGTCCCGGCCGGAAGCAGCAAATGCCATGATCTGGTCAGCCGTTTCCCGCGGAACTTGCAATTGATTGAGGCTGTTTTGCAACAGTTCCAAAATCACATCGTAGTTATCGTCAATCGGCTGTAACCTTAAAAAATGGGAATGGCCGGGACAGAGCAGGGTCAAATGGGGTTTCTCGTCGCTACCGACTAAATCGCCCGTAACGAACATCTCCAAAAACGCAAAGTCTCGATTATTGACCAAACTGGGCTTGGCGTTCCCTCTGGCAAACGCCGCCGCAAAATAATCATCAGCCAATTCGGAAAGTTTTTTAGGCTCGACTGTCTGTGCGCTGAGCAAAGCGTTTACAAATTGCTTCAGCGGTTTGGTTTGCTCTTCTATGGGCCTAGAATAAAAATACCGGTTGATTCGATAGTCATCGAGCATGCTGGAATAGAAAATATCCACGATTTTGGACACCAGGCTCTCGTCAATTTTTGGCAATAGTTTATTGTTCATCGTTTTATCCCCCTTTATTGTAGTTAACCAGCTTATTTGCTTAAGTCAAATACCGCATGAGTAGGTCCCTTTTGCGTCTATTAACCGCAGCACCAGAGTATAAGTCCGATCCGATAATATCCGTTTAAACGTTTTTCAAAAATCAGCGTCCGCGAGGTAAAGACATAGCCTCTGAAAAAAAAAATTTAGCAAACAACATTAAGGTCCAATGTTAAGTCTCTGAAGATACGTAACATTGAAAAATCGCGCGACAGTTGTCGTTTAAAAACCACTTGAAATCCTTGTTTAACATAGGAAAATCGCGCCCGAAGCGGGATTTTTTAAGACGCTGTTCACACTTTATTCGATCAAAAGAGGAGGCATTATGAAAATTGCACTTGTCGCTATGGCCGGAGTCACTATCGGGGCGCTGATAGCTATTTCAGCTTTTCAATTATTGAAAGTCATTTTTCAAGAAATGTACAAAATGGCAGCTGAAGCTTGGTATAGCCCCGAACAACATTAAAACGGCCAGTACATCGTTGCGGACCGGTTAAGTAACAGGCGAAAACCAGCCCGTCGCGGCACTCACCCAGCTTGAATGCCCATACTCAAAAAAAATGCCCCGCCGGTTTCCCGACGGGGCATTTTTCATTTGTCAGAGTCGCTTAGTCAATTCGCGTTGCTCCAACACTCAGCGACAGTGTAATTGACGGAATTATCAGTCGTTACCACCGAATACGCCCAACAATTGCAGCAAGCTGGTGAACAGGTTGTAGATGGACACGTACAATGACACAGTGGCTAAAATGTAGTTGGTTTCGCCGCCATGGATGATTTCACTGGTTTGATACAAAATCATACCGGACATCAACAATACGAACATCGCTGAAACCGCCAACGACAGCGCGGGTACCGAGAACAGTAACGCAGCCAAACCCGCGAAGAACGCTACCAGAACGCCCACCATCAGGAAGCCAGCCATAAAACTAAAATCCTTACGGGTGGTTAAGGCATAGCCTGATAAGCCCAGGAAAATCACGCCAGTACCGCCCAGTGCGGTTAAAATCAGTTCATGGCCATTGCTGAACGCGTGTATATACATGTTTAAAATCGGCCCCAAGGTCATCCCCATGAAACCGGTCAATGCAAACACGAACACCAAGCCCAAAGCACTGTTACTGAAACGGGTGGTTAAAAACAGCAGGCCGAAATAGCCTACCATGGTGATTATCAAGCCCGGATGCGGCAAATCCAGCGTCATGGCTACCGCAGCCATAGCAGCGCTGAACAGCAGCGTCATCGATAGCAATAAATAAGTATTCTTTAAAACCTTATTGGTCGCCAGTATGCCGGCTTCCGAACGAGCAGTTGCAGTATTTAAACGCATGATCAGTTATCCTCTCAAAGTTACAAGTAATGCTATGACCGCGCAACTGCCCTGGAGTTTCAAGGCATTGTCGGTACCGTCTGCTAGTATACCTAAAGAAATTGCACATACGAGGTTAATAGGTAATGAGCCCCACCCCCTACGAGTTAATCGGCGGCGAGAATGCGTTGCGCAGCCTGGTCGACAGATTCTACTTTTACATGGATATTCTGCCGGAAGCCCAGGGTATCCGTGCCATGCATGCCCCCAGCCTGGCAAGTGCCAAAGACAAATTATTTAAATTCTTCTCCGGCTGGCTGGGCGGCCCTAATTTGTTTATCGAAGAATTCGGCCATCCCATGCTGCGCGCCAGGCATTTTCCGTTTCAGATTGGCGAATCGGAGCGCGATCAATGGATGCTATGCATGAACAAAGCCTTGGATGAAATTGAGACAGACCCACGCCTGCGCGAAAACATCCGCACCGCCTTACAACAACTCGCGACGCATATGATCAATCAAGAAGCCACGGGAAGCTGAGCCAAATGTCATTATCCAAACAATTGTTAATCCTGATATCGGCGCTGTTTTTGATGATTTTCAGCGTCAATTTCGCATTGAGCGTCAACAACATCAAGGACTATCTGGAAGGCGAATCGAAGAATCACGCCCAGGATACCGCCACCTCGCTGGGTCTATCGCTCAGTCCTTACATGGTCG
Organism: Methylomonas fluvii; assembly: GCF_014850975.1. Classification (GTDB taxonomy): domain Bacteria; phylum Pseudomonadota; class Gammaproteobacteria; order Methylococcales; family Methylomonadaceae; genus Methylomonas; species Methylomonas fluvii. Next base: position 1,400,456 of record NZ_JACXST010000003.1, read on the forward strand.
ATAACCACGATCCGGTGATTAAAACCATGATGAGCGCCATTTTTGATATGGGTTATTACAAGGAAATCAGGCTGGTAGACGCCGACAACAAAGAACTGGTAGCGCTGAGCAGCGACAAACGTGTAGAAGGTGTGCCGGACTGGTTTACTGAACTGTTGCCAATGACATCGGCCACCGCCGAAAGCGAAATCAGCTCGGGCTGGAATATGAGCGGCGTGATCTACGTGACAGTCAACTCCGGCTACGCCTATTTAAAACTGTATGAACAAGCCAAATCCGGGTTTTATTATTCGCTGGCGGCATTTTTGTTCTCCATCGTCCTGCTGGCACTGCTTTTACGCGTCACATTAGCCTCGCTAAGAAAAATCGATGTGCTGGCCCAGCAGATCAGCGATGGCCGTTTTGAAAATATCGAAGCCTTACCCTGGACCCGCGAAGTGCGCAATGTAGCGGCATCGATGAATACGATGTCGCATAAAATCAAAACCACAATAGCAGCGTTGCATGGCAAGCTGGACCAAATGGGCGCCAGCCTGTTACGCGATGACTTGACCGGTCTGTATAAAAAATCCGTGTTCGAAACCGACATGAAAAATTTGGCATTGGAAGACGCCGATGCCTTTGTGGTTTTGATCAAAATCGATAGCCTGGTTGATCTGGTCAAAGAGCGCGACAGCGACGTGATCGATCAATTCTTACAAGCGTTTGCCGCCATCCTGGAAAAAATTGCCGATCTGGCTGGAGCACAAGCCGGCAAAGCTTATCGATTCTACGGCGCCGAATTTGCACTCGTGCTGAAGATTGGGAATGCGGAACAATTGGAAGGGTTGGTGAAAACCCTCAGCAACGAAGTGACGGAATTGGGCGAACGTTACCAAAAAACCGACTTGGCCCACATCGGCGTGGTTGCGTTCAATCCGCTGCTGACCACCGAAATTCTATTGGAAGCCGCCCACGAAGCTTACGAACAAGCGCATCTGATCGGCGCCAACAGTTATTTCATCCGTACCGGCGATAATTTTGCTCGTGATATTGCCACCTGGAAAGACTTGGTCTTCGACTGCATCGATAACGACGGTTACTCGGTTTGGTATATCGGGCAGATCGCCGCCTTCAGTAGCGGCGAGCTATTGATGGAAGAAGCTTTCATTCAGGTGCATGACAAACAGGGTGGCCTGGTGGCTATCGGCCCGTTCATCTCGATAGCAGAAAAATTCGCCAAAATTGTCGACCTGGATAAAGGCGTCATTCGCATCGCGTTGGAGCATATTCGACACAATCACATTGAACACGCCATCGCCGTCAACGTATCAACCCGCACCATCAAAAACAGCGATTTCCGGCTCTGGTTGGAAAAACTGATCAAACAAAATCCGGCGGAAGCCAAAAAACTGGTATTCAGCTTGTCCGCTTATGCCGTCGTCAAGGATATAGACGCCTATCAGGCCTTCATCGAGACCGCACATTCTTGGGGCGCGCGGGTGATGATAAAGCGCTTCGAAACCCAATCCATGTCGGCGGAATTGGTCAAACGCCTGAAACCGGACTTTATTCGCCTGGCCCGCGACATCGGCAACGGCATCGACAGTTCCTCGCAAAAACACGCGTTCGTGCAAACCATGCAAGAAATTTCCACATTGCTGGATATTTCGATCTTGGCGGAAAACGTGCAATCGGATAAGGATTATCGCCGCTTAAAGGCGATAGGAATCGTCGGTGCCAGCCGTTAATCAGGGCGCACTCAACGCTGCCAAAATAGCTATTATCGCCTTCAGCTTGTGTTTCGGCATTGCGCTGGCAGCCGGCCTGTTAATCGATCAGAGCCTGCTGGATAGAGTCGAAAAAAAATACGGTGCGGCCGCCAAGCAACGTTTTGTGGACTGGCAAAGTTTGATCGAGAACGGCAAGAGCTGGCCTGAAGCGGAGAAATTGGAACGGGTGAATAACTTTTTCAACAGTAACATCGAGTTTGTTGACGATATTATCCTGTGGCAAAAAACCGATTACTGGGCTGCGCCAACCGAGTTTCTGGCTAAAGGCGCCGGCGATTGCGAAGATTACTCCATCGCCAAATATTTTACCTTAGTGGAAATGGGCGTCGATGAAAGTAAACTGCGGATTACCTACGTCAAGGCTTTGGAACTGAATCAGGCGCATATGGTACTGACCTATTTCGACTCGCCGCGCGCAGTACCCTTGGTGCTGGACAATCTGAAGCCGAGCATAGTCCCCGCTACGCAGCGCAGCGACTTGCAGCCCGTTTACAGCTTTAACGGTACCGGCTTATGGCTTGCCAAAAGCAAAGGCTCCGGGCAACATGTTGGGGGTTCGGACCGCTTAAGCATGTGGACCGAGCTTAAATTAAGAATGCTGGAATCGCCTTTTTGAACAAGCAAATCACCCCGTTAACTTACAATCTGCGCCGCAGCAGTCGGGCCAAAAACACCCGTATCGTGGTCACTGCCGACAAAATAGAAGTGGTAGCCCCGCTGAAAGTGTCCGAACGGCGCATTCAGGATTTTGTGCATGCCCAAAAAGACTGGATAGAAGCCGCACTAAAACGCGTTGCCGGCAGAGTGCAAACCGCCGCCCCCAAGCTAGCACCAAGCGAGTATCGGGATGGCGCGCAGGTGCCTTACCAAGGCCGCCGCTTACCGCTAAAAATTACCACCGGCAAAGCCAAAACGGTCCGCATTGAGTTGCTGAACGACGAGATGTTTTGGGTGAAATTACCGGCTGGGATTGCCGATGAACAATACTCCGCACTGATCCAGCAAGCGTTGATCCGCTGGATGAAAAACCAGGCCAAACAGCATGTCCAGCAGTGGGTCGATCTACACGCACCGCGCTTTGCCCTGTTTCCGCGCAGCATCCGCATCAAAACCCAAAAAAGCCGCTGGGGCAGCTGCGGTCCGCAAAACGACATCAATATGAATTGGCTACTAATGCTGGCTCCCGCCGCAGTTTTGGAATACGTGTTAGTTCACGAACTTTGCCACATCAAACACAAAAATCATTCTCCTGCTTTTTGGCAATTGGTTGGCGAACACCTACCCGACTTTAAGCAACGCCGGCTCTGGCTAAAACAACACGGTGCCAGCGTGATGCAAGGCTTGTAATGCTAAAAAAGTTGGGATTTTATATATTTGCAGCGCTATTTATCTTTGCGGGGCAATTTCTGGTCCATCAGGATTTAGTCAGCGGTACGCCACCGCCTATAGTTCAATCCACGCTGACCGGCGAAAACCCTATGCCACGCATAAGTAAAGGCCCGGCTGTGTTGTATTTCTGGGCGGAATGGTGCGGGATATGCCGAAGCATGCAGAGCAGTATCAGCAACATAATGCGGGATTATCCGGGATTGACGGTAGCGGTGCGCTCCGGCGACGACGGCACATTACAGAACTATCTGAACGAGAAACAACTGAACTGGCCAGTTGTGAACGACAACAGCGGCAATATCGGTCAACGCTATGGGATTAGGGGCGTACCGGCCGTATTTTTTATTAACGGCGCCGGTGAAATTGTCTTTACGACAGTAGGCTATACGTCGGAATGGGGTATGCGTTTTAGACTTTGGCTGACTGGATTGAGCTGACTTTATCGAGGTAACAATCCGGATTAATGATCGGCTTGTTCAGCCAAATCACCCAGGGCCGCCAACTCCCGCTCCAGCAACTCGCTATCGCCCAGGTTAAGTTCCACCAATCGGCGTAAGTTGGAAATGCTGTCTATATCGATATGCACGCATTTAAAACCCACCCTATTGGCATCGGCATGGGTTGCCGCCACTTCCATGCTAATACTGATTTCTTCGGATAAATCGAATTTCAAGGTATACAAGGCATCAGTGTGACCGGCTAAGGGCTGCTCACAATCCAACAGACAACCGCGCAAGGACAGATCAATAATTTTGCAAGGATAGGTTTGACCCGAACCGGTCAACACAGCGCCCGTATGGTAAAAAATCCTGTGAAAACGGCGTTTATCATCGTTTTTTTCAAATGTCATGCGCTTAATCCAAGAAAAATTGCATTGAGGTACTATCAACGACAATCACATCGTTGCGTTGCAACTGCACGGTGCGGTCGCCCAGGGGCTCGTCGTTAATCGCCAGGCCCTCATGACCTTGCAGAGCGGAAAGGAAATAACCGTCCTTGCGTCTGGCTATCACAATAACCCCCGCACCTTCGTGGCCCAGGCGCGTCATAGCTTTCTTCAAGCGCAGAATTCGACCGATATGCATGCCATTCAACACTTGCAAATTGGCTTCGGGGGATTTAACGGCATCTTCCAGCTTTTCATTTAAGGCCCGCACGTCGGCATCGCCAAAGTCGGCTGGCGTGGATACCAGGACTTTTTCCGAAAATTCGTCGGTCGTGTTGTAAACGATATAGTGCTTACCGATGTTGATGATGTCGTTGTTTTGCAAGCTCCATTCTTTGGTGTGCTGATCGTTGACCAACAGCGGAAACTTTTCGTTTAATTGCTTGAGAACGCAATTGCCGTCTTTAATCACGGCAACGGCATGCGCGGGCGCAACGGCAAGACTATCAACCACTAGGTCATTGGTTTCATCACGACCAATATGCACTACACCAGAATCAAAAACACCTGTATGGATTGCATTGTCTTTAAAATAAACGGTAAATTTCGCCATCTCTGTTGTTCAAGTAATCCCTGCGCCCGGCTAGTAGTATAGCCATTAAAGCCAAGCTTGCAGATTAATCAATAATTATTTTGATATTACATTATTTTATAAATCCAAACCTATGATAGCCAAAGACTATTTGCATGCATCCAATACCTCTGCGGTGCCCGAATAAATAAAAATATACAGTCGCCAACCGGCCCGCCATGTGGCAACATCCTCGGTTAGACTTTCCCATCAATACATTAAGTCATCGATCATGAATCCAACTCAGCCCCATGCACCAAGCGAGCCTTTGATTTCGCAAGACATCTATATTGCCGGCGTCGACGAGGGTAACGGAAAATCCTTGATCATGCTGGCGATCATCGAAATGTTATCCGGCTACGCGGACAATATCGGTTTTTTTAGGCCCATTATTCAAAGCGATACCGACAAAGACGACTTGATTCAATTCATTAGCCACCGCTATCAGCTCTCCACACCCTACGAAGCCATGTATGGCTGTACCAGCGCGGAAGCCAGGCAGCTCTTGGCAAACGAACAGTACGACGAACTGCTGAAAACCATTCTGGCCAAATATAGAGCGTTGAAGGCCCGTTGCGACCATGTGCTCTGCGTCGGCAGCGACTATCGACACGGCAATGCCATTTTTGAATTCGATTTCAATGCCGATGTCGCCAACAATTTGGGCTGCCTGATGATGCCTGTTATGCAGGGCGAAAATCGCAGCGACGAACAAATTTTAAATGGTTTGGCCAGCCTGAAACATTCCATGCACGAGCACGATTGCGAATCGCTGGCCACTGTCATCATCGGGGTCGCGCAAAATCAAATTGCCAGCCTGCGCCACAGCTTGAATCATTCCAACGAATTTCCGGTGTACGTGGTGCCTGCCGAATCGTCCCTGGAAAAACCCACCGTCGGCAACATCGCCAAAGTAATCGGTGCCAAAGTGTTTTCCGGCGAAAGCGCAACCATGAGCCGAGAGGTATATCACTACAAAGTGGCGGCGATGTTGGTACCGGACTTTCTGGATTATGTGGAAACCGACGACTTGATCATCACGCCTGGCGATAGATCGGACATCATCATGGCCAGCCTGATGGCCTACAACTCCAGCAACTATCCGCAGATTGCCGGCTTGATATTGACCGGCCATCAACAACCTGCCCCCCAAGTGCAAAAATTAATCGATGGCTTGGGCGGTACGCCGTTCGCGGTACTCGGCGTCGATTCCGACACCTTCACCACGGCTTTGCAGGTCAGCCAGGTCACCGCCCGCCTGCATTCGCAAGATGACCGGAAGATTGCCACCGCGCTGGGATTAATCGAAAGTAACATGAATATGGTGGAACTGCGGCTGCGGCTGTGCAGCAAAGTTTCCCACAAAATTACGCCGCTGATGTTCGAGTACGATCTGTTGCAGCGCGCCAAAGCCAGAAAGCAACATATCGTGCTACCGGAAGGCAATGAAGAGCGGATTCTGCGCGCGGCGGAGATTTTGCTGCTGCGCGATGTCGTGAAAATCACCCTGCTGGGTAACGAAACCGAGATCCGGCAGAAAATTCAGGCCATGGCCTTGAAAATGGACAACGTCAACATCATCGACCCGATTAAATCGGATTTGCGGCCATTGTTCGCCGAAACCTATTACCAAGCTCGCAAACATCGGTGCATCGTTTACGATACCGCCTTCGATCTAATGGCCGATCCCAGCTATTTCGGCACATTAATGATCCATCTCGATTATGCGGACGGCATGGTCTCCGGCGCGGTGCATTCGACGCAACATACTATTCGTCCGGCCTTCGAAATCATTAAAACCAAACCCGGCGCATCCATTGTTTCCAGCGTGTTTTTCATGTGCCTGGAAGATCGCGTATTGGTCTATGGCGATTGCGCGGTGATTCCTAACCCCAATGCAGCGCAATTAGCCGACATCGCGATTAACGCCGCCGAAACGGCGCGCATGTTCAACATCGAGCCGCGGGTTGCCATGCTGTCCTACTCCACCGGCGAATCCGGCAAGGGAGAGGCGGTGGATAAAGTCAGAGACGCCGTAAAAATCGCCCAAAGCCTACGTCCCGACCTACAGTTGGAAGGCCCGATGCAATATGATGCCGCCGTGGACGCCAGCGTCGCTAAAACCAAACTACCCGACAGCCACGTCGCCGGCCGCGCCACAGTATTGATTTTCCCAGACCTGAATACCGGTAACAACACTTATAAAGCGGTGCAGCGTTCCTCCGGCGCAATTGCCGTCGGCCCTATCCTGCAAGGCCTGAACAAACCGGTCAATGATTTAAGCCGCGGCTGCACAGTCACAGACATCGTCAATACGGTCGTCATCACCGCGATTCAAGCCCAGGAAGCCGACAAAACATGATGCAAAAAACCCTATTAAGCAGTTTGCTCTTTTGCATGCTGAGCTTTAATTCACTGGCGCAGACCCGCATCGCCGTTCTGGATTTTGAATTGAAAGACCTGACGCTAGCACCGGGCGTACCCGCTGAATTGCAAAGAACCGCGTCGATCAAGCCGCTGCTGGAACAGGAATTAGCCCGCGCCGGCTACGTGGTCGTAGCCATACCGGGCCAGGCACAGCAGGCCGCTAACAGCGGCGTCGGCTATTTGTTCGACCATGCCGACGCCGCCGCGCAACTGGGCAAGCATTACCACGCCGACTACATTTTGGTAGGGAGGCTACACAAACCCAGCTTTTTATTCGCTTATCTGATGGGGCGTTTGATCAAGGTAGCCGATGGCAAATTGATCGGCGATTACATTTCCGAATCCAAAGGCCCCAACGCCAGCCTTACCATCAAAGCAGTGGAAAGCCTGACCACTAAAATCGACCATGATCTGGATCGCCGCTACAGCCCACCGCCACCGGCGAAGCTTGTACATTAATCGCTTCAGCCTTTCGAGATATTCATGAAAATTCTGGTGCTCAACGCAGGCAGTTCCTCGGTTAAATACAGCTTATTCGACATGTCAGATCGCTCCGTACTGATCGCCGGTATCATCGAGCGCATCGGCGAAGATGCTGCCAGTCATAGTTATTCGCTGGCGCAAAACGGCCGGATACACGACGAAATCAACTGCCGCAATCATCAACAAGCCTTGCAACTGCTGTTCGAAACACTAGCCGTCTGCCGCGTGTTGACCGACCGCCACGAACTGGCCGGCATTGGCCATCGTGTGGTGCATGGCGGCGAACATTTTCGCCAACCGGCCTTAATCGACGCGCAAGTGATGCAGCGCATTGCCGAAGTGATCCCACTGGCGCCGCTGCATAACCCCGCCAATCTGTTGGGCATCGAGGAAGCCATCCGGCAAATGGACGATACGCCGCAAGTGGCGGTATTCGACACGGCGTTTCATCAAACCCTGCCGGATTATGCCTATCGCTATGCCCTACCCGAACATCTTTACGCGGATCATGGTGTGCGACGTTATGGATTCCACGGTACCTCGCACCGCTATGTTGCCGAGCAAGCCGCGCACTATCTTGGCAAACCGTTGTCGGAAATCAATCTGATCACTTTGCACCTTGGCAACGGTGCCAGCGTCACCGCCATCCAAAACGGCCGGAGCATCGATACATCGATGGGCATGACGCCGCTGGAAGGTTTGATGATGGGTAGTCGCTGCGGTGACATTGATCCGGCAATCCATTTTTATCTGAGCCGCACGCTGAACTTGTCCAACGAAGCTATCGAAACCTTGTTAAACAAAGAAAGCGGCTGTAAAGGCGTTTGCGGCGAAAACGATATGCGGGCCATACACCGCATGGCAGAAACCGGTGACGATCTCGCCAGACTGGCGTTAGCGATGTACGCCTATCGCATCAAAAAATACATCGGCGCTTATTTTGCGGTGCTGGGCCGGGTCGATGCCTTGGTCTTTACCGGCGGCATCGGTGAAAACGATGCTTGGCTGCGCGAACACGTCTGCCTGGAGATGCAAATCTTTGGCATTGCCTTAGACCAGGAAAGAAACCAAAAACCGGTGAGACCTTGTGACAGCATCAGCCCAGCCAACTCCGGCGTGGCGATATTGGTGATTGCCGCGAACGAGGAGCTGGAAATTGCAATCCAGGCCCAGCAATGCCTGGAAGAGCCACGCGCCCTAAATTAGAGGGGCGTAGGCGCATATTACTCAGTGTTATCAACACCGCCAGGAATTAGTATTTCATTCCGTAGCTCAAAGAAACAGTTCCGTAACATTTCAACCCTATGATCTCGAAAGCAATCCGTATCGCCCTTCGGGATTGTTACTTTCAGTTTGATGTTTTCACCACACATCAAACGCAAATCATCAAATAAGCCGCCACAAGACGATGTAAAAACAAATGCGATAATATTGCATCCGCATTCGTTATAATATAACATCTTTACACATCATTCCTGACCGCTCTACTTCTCATGAAAAAAACCGCTGCCCTGATTTTAATGCTGCCATCGCCGGTTTTGCTGGCCGAAGAACTTGCGATTCAAGCCATGGACGAAATCATCGTCACGGCACCGCTACAAGACAAAAAATCCGACAGTGCCGTTCCGGTCACCGTGTTGAGCGACGATGATTTACGGATGAAAACCGGCCACAGCATCGGCGATACGTTAAAAAGCGAATTGGGAATCAGCAGCCAATCCTTCGGCCCCGGCGTCGGTACGCCGGTGATTCGCGGCCAAGCCGGCCCCAGAGTCCGGGTATTGAGCAACGGTATCGGCAGCAATGATGTCTCCGCGATCAGCCCCGACCACGCTACCAGCGTCGAACCGCTGCTGGCCGAGCGCATCGAAGTCCTGCGCGGCCCGGCCACCCTACTCTACGGCAGCGGCGCGATGGGCGGCGTGGTCAATGTCATTGATAACCGTATCCCCGGCCGCCAATTCGACAAGCTGGTAGGTGCCGCGCTTGAGCAACGCTTCGATTCCACTTCCGATGAAACCAGCACCACCATGAAAGTCGAGGGCAGCAAGGACAACATTGCCTACCACCTAGACGGCTTCTACCGCCACCGCAACAATCTGGACATCGGCGGCAGCGGCATAGACACCGCTAAAGTTGCCATAACCGATCCCAGCTTGGCGATTGTCGACAACCCCAAAGGCTATCTGAACAACACCGGCGCCGAAGCCATCAGTGGCTCAGCCGGCTTATCCTGGATCGGCGCCCCCGGTTTTGCGGGCGTATCGATTAATAACCTGAACAACAATTACGCCATCGCGCCCGACGGCACCGGCGACGAAACCGTCAGCATTGCGATGCGGCAAACCAAATACGACTTTAAGAGCGAATTGAACAACCCGTTCCGCTTCGCGAAAAGTTTGCGCACCCGGCTTGGATACACCGATTACCAACACACCGAAATTGCCAACGGCGAGCCCGGCGCTTATTACACCAATCAGTCTTACGAAGGCCGTATGGAAATGGCTCACCAAGACTTGGGACCGTTGCGGGGCGTGGTGGGTTTTCAAGCCCAAGCCAGCGATTTTAATGCGATCGAAAAACTCACCGGCGACAGCATCGTCCCGCGTTCGGACATCACCAGTTACGGTGTGTTCGCCGTGGAATCGTTCGATATTGGTGCGGTGACCTATCAACTAGGCACGCGCGTCGAACAAACCGATATTCGCCCGGACGGTTTCGCCAATCTTAGCTACACTCCTGTCAGTGCTTCGGCTTCTGCTGTATGGAAGCTGGATAATCGCAATAGCCTGAACCTGGCAGTGACACGCTCCTCGCGAGCTCCGCAGGTCCAAGAACTGCTGTCTGACGGCTACCATGACGCCACCCGCAGTTACGACAGAGGCGACCTGGGCTTAAGAGAAGAAACCTCCTACAACCTGGACTTGGGCTACCGCTTCAAAGCCGACTGGCTGCGTGCCGAATTCGACTTATTCCACAACTGGGCCAGCGATTATATTTTTCAACAACGCAGTGGCGAATTCGTCGATCAAGACGGTAATCCTTGCGTAGCGGATTGTGTGCCTTTGGTTACCAGCGGACAACACGACGCCATCTTCAAAGGTTATGAAGCCAAACTGATCATGCCCATGATGGAAAACCAGGTTGGCTTATTGGAGATGACTTTATTCAGCGACTACACCCGCGGCGAATTTCTCAATGGCAGTGACGTACCGCGCATGCCGCCCTTGCGCTACGGCCTGCAACTGGATTTCAACCGGGACAAATTATCTACCTATCTGCGCTTTACCCGAGCAGAATCCCAGCCCCATGCCGGCGATTTCGAAACTTCCACCGCCGGCTATTTCTTGCTGAATGTGGGCGCTAACTACCAGGTTCAGGCCTATAAAGACGCCAAACTGATGGTGTTCGCCAAAGGTAACAACTTGCTGGATCAAAATATCCGCAACTCGACATCGTACTTGCGAAATTTTGCCCCGGAAGCAGGGCGCGGAGCGGAAGTGGGCTTTAGAGTCAGTTATTAAAACCGCTGAAAACGGCGCTGTTTTTTATAGACAGCGCCTTTTTTTGACCACCCAAACGCTACAATATAACATCTAAAACACCATGACTTTTCAACGCGCACCAGCCAAACAACTCCCTGTCACCGTGCTGTCCGGCTTTCTGGGCGCCGGTAAAACCACCTTGTTGAACCACATCCTCAACAATCGGGAGAATTTAAGAGTAGCCGTGATCGTCAACGACATGAGCGAGGTGAATATCGATGCGGCGACGGTCAAGAACGAGATACAACTAAATCGTGGCCAGGAAAAACTGGTCGAAATGAGCAACGGGTGCATTTGCTGCACGCTACGCGAGGACTTGCTGTCCGAGGTCGGCAACTTGGCCAAGGATGGCCGCTTTGATTACTTGGTAATCGAATCCACCGGCATTGCCGAGCCTTTGCCGATTGCCGAAACCTTCACGTTTCGCGATGAAACCGGGGCGAGTTTGTCCGACCATGCCCGCCTGGATACGCTTGTGACCGTGGTGGACGCGGTCAACTTTATGCGCAATTACCTGGAAGCCTTGAGTTTAAAAGAAACCGGCGAGTCACTCGGCGAAGATGACGAACGTAACGTCGCCGATTTGCTGGTCGATCAAATCGAATTTGCCAATGTCATTCTAATTGCCAAAATTGATCTGATCGCCAGCGACGTGCTTATCAACCTAAAAGCGGTATTGCACAGCCTCAACCCCGACGCGGAAATCCTCCCTATCGTGATGGGTCAGGTCGATTTACACAAAGTACTCGACACCGGCCTGTTCGATTTCGAAAAAGCCGAGCAAGCCCCAGGCTGGTTAAAAGAATTGCGTGGCGAGCATAAACCGGAGACTGAGGAATACGGCATCGGCAGCTTCGTTTACAGCGCCCGGCGCCCGTTTCATCCGCAGCGTTTCTATGATCATCTGCACCACGGCGAGTGGGATAACGGCACATTGTTGCGTTCCAAAGGCTTTTTCTGGCTGGCGTCGCGCCCGGATCATGCCGGCAGCTGGTCACAAGCGGGCGGCGTGATGCACCATGGTTTGGCGGGGCGCTGGTGGGCTAAAGTGCCTCGCCAGGAATGGCCGCAAGACTATCTGCTGGATATCCAGTCACAATGGACCGAACCCTACGGCGACTGCCGCCAAGAACTGGTATTCATCGGTCAAAACCTCGATGCCGATAAAGTGCGCCGTGAGTTGGACGAGTGCCTGTTAACCGACGTCGAACTGGCAGCCGGCCCAGCAGTTTGGCGACACTATCAAGATGAATTTCCGCAATGGTTTGCCGATGGCTAGCCTCGACCGCTATCTGCATATCATCGGCATTGAATTGTTGCTTATTCTGACCATTATCTTGCCCTTGATTGACAGGCCGCCCGCTAAACGCGTGCTATCCAAACTGTTTTTGACTGTGTTGGGGTTCATGCTGGCGCATTTTGCCACCCATGCTTTACCGGACAAATTAGCCAGCTTTATTTACAGCTCCCAGCACGCATACCACTCGCTCAAATCCCAGGCACCCCATCGCACATGACTATCGCTCTCAGCACTATTGCCGGCGCCGTTGCGGCCTGTCTTGCCGTCAGCCTTTGCTCGTTGTCCAGTGTATTTGCACTATGGTTGAAACCCGAGGTCTTGCATCGGGTAGTGCCCTATCTAGTCGCGCTGGCAGTCGGCGTACTCCTGGGCGATGCTTTCATTCATTTGATCCCCGATGCTATAGACCGCCACGGCAGCGTCAGCGACGTCTGTCTGACGGTGTTGGTGGGTGTATTCGGTTTCTTTGTGTTGGAAAAATTGGTGCGCTGGCGGCACGATCATAACGTCGACACCACACCAAGCGGTGGCGAGATCATGCCATTGGCTAAAATGAATCTGATCGGCGATGCCATACACAACTTCGTCGACGGCATCTTGATTGCCGGCAGCTTTCTGGCCGATCCGGCCCTGGGATTGACCACCACCTTAGCCATTATTGCCCACGAAATCCCTCAGGAACTCGGGGATGTTGGCGCCCTGCTGCGCGGCGGCTATTCACCCAAGCAAGCCGTACTCTACAACTTTTATTGCTCGCTAACCGTTTTACCGGGAGCTATTTTTACTTTATTCCTCAGCCAGTTAGCCGAATCCTCCTTGTCGCTGTTGTTACCCATCGCTGCCGGCGGCTTTATTTATATCGCCGCTTCCGATCTGATTCCGGTGTTACACGAACCTTGCAGCTTTCCCAGCCTGAGCGGACAAACCGCCGCGTTTGGTTTCGGCATTGTGTTTATGCAATTCATCGTATTTTTCGAACAGTTCCTGATCGCTAGTTAAGGAGTTTTTTGTGTTTGCTCGCGTACCCTTTCGTCAATCGACCCTGTCACCGCTCACCGGCCCTGCACTCTTCCAGCCTGTTTCGTATCGGCCTTCGACCCGAACCGTCATCTCATCAAACTTCGTGGATTTGACGCGCATCTACGAGGACGGCGTGATTTTTTGCTTAATAGAAAGACCGTTGCCTATCACGATTGAACGCTTTATCTGTCAAGCCTTGAAGCAATTCGGCACTTTGGAACTCAGTCAGCCGGTCAATCCGTCAGACTTCAATTTTACAACCCTGTGGCCACAAGCCCGCCAACTCGATGGTTATCACACATGGTTGGCAGACATCAAACTATTGGCGACGGCGTTCTGCGAGCTATTCGAACTCAAGCAAACCGGCTTGCGCCTACGCACTCTGAAAACCGCCATGTGTCCACGCTTTCATGTGGATAGAGTGCCCGCGCGGATGATTTGTAGCTATGGCGGCATCGGCACCGAATGGCTGCCAGAATATGCGCTGGATCGACGAAAACTGGGTATGGGCAGTGGTGGCTTGGAAGATGCGCAGTCCGGCTTGATCGCCGACCAAACCGCCATTCGGCGGATGCCCGCCTATGCGGTAGGTTTGATGAAAGGTGAAGCCTGGGAAGGTAACGAAGGCCAAGGTTTTGTGCACCGATCCCCTACGCCAATGGCGGTGCAGCCGCGGCGTTTGGTGCTGACGCTGGACATGCTGTGAGGGCCGGGCATTGCTGATTAAACTAGCAGGCGGACATCTCTACGATCCCGAGCAAAACCAGCAAGGTGAACCAGGCGACCTGTATATCCGCGACGGCGTGATGACAGCGGACCCAGGCCCCGACGCCAAGTTCGACCAGGTTTACGACGTATCCGGCCGGATTGTCATGGCCGGCGCGGTGGATATTCACAGCCATATTGCCGGCGGCAACGTTAACACTGCGCGCCTGTTGTTGCCTGAACAACACCGAAATCACATGGCGCGACGCTTGCGTCATCCCTTCAGTACCGCGAAATGGTCGACCACCGACAGCGGCTACCGCTACGCGCGCATGGGCTACACCACGGTGGTCGAACCGGCCATGTTGCCGGTCAATGCCTTAGACGTGCATTTGCAGATGGCCGATATACCCATCCTGGATACCGCCGCCCTGGCCATTCTGGGTAACGACGATTTGTTGTTGCGACTGATGCGAGCCAAAGCCAGCCAAAACCAAATCAACGACTACGTAGCCTGGACTTTACACGCCACCCGCGCGCTGGGCTTGAAAGTTATCAACGCCGGCGGTGCCAACGCCTTTAAAAGCAACGCCCGCCAATTCGATCTTGACGACATCGTCCCCGACTACGGTGTTAGCTCCAGGCAAATTCTGCAAACCCTGCAAACAGCCGTTTGCCAACTGGGCGTCCCCCATCCGGTGCACGTACATTGCAATAACCTGGGCATGGCAGGCAATGTCGATACCATCGTCGCCACCATGGCAGCCGCACAAGGTTTGCCTATGCATCTGGCCCACGTGCAGTTTTACGCCTACGGCAAGGACGGAGCCAAGGGCTTTTCCTCGGCAGCGGCACAATTACTGGAAGCCTTCAACCGCCATCCGAATATCACCATGGATGTCGGCCAGGTTCTGTTCGGCCAGACCGTGACCATTTCCGGCGATGTCATCGCCCAATATAGCCGCCACGCGGATGCCAGCCCCAATAAATGGGTAATGTGGGACGCCGAGTGCGAAGGTTCCGGCGGCGTGGTGCCCTACCGATACCGGGAAGCCAGTTTCGTCAACACCTTGCAATGGGCCATCGGCTTGGAGCTGTTTTTGCTGGCCGAAGCCCCGGAGCGTTTATTCTTTACCACCGACCACCCGAACGGCGCACCGTTTACCGCCTACCCCGAATTGATTCGACTGTTGATGGACGCCGATTACCGCCAAGCCTATATGGCAGGCTTAAATCAAGAGGCGCTGGCGATGACCTTATTGCCCAAGCTCAAGCGCGAATTTACCTTAAACGAAATGGCAACCATGACCCGCAGTGCTGCCGCAAAGCTATTGGGCTTGCATGATCGCGGCCATCTAGCGCCGGGGGCAATAGCCGACATCGCCGTCTACGACCCGGCGGGTATTGGCAGGTGTGATTCACTCACCGGTGCATTTACGGGCCATCCTCAAACCAATGTCGCTGCCATGTTCGCCAATGCCGCTCTAGTGTTTAAAAACGGTGAATTGGTGGTGCAAGATGGAGCGGTCGTGGCGCGACCAAACGGCCGAGCCCAGATGCTGCAACCCAATTACGATGCCCGCATCACGCGGACGGTGCAAGATCATTTCAACCGGTTCTACAGTTTGAAACTTAACAATTTCGCCATCAACGATGCCGACTTCGCCGAACACCCTCGGTTTAGGTTGCACGGCTGATAAGCGGACGAACTCAAAAATCCTGGACAATCAACATAAACGCATGACGCCTATCGAAGATATTCAAGGCCGCCCGGACACGCGGCGTATTGCCATCGACAAAGTCGGCATCAAAGACATTCTGCACCCGATCAGAGTGAAAGATAAAAGTAGCGGCGAACAACGCACCGTCGCGCATTTTGCGATGTACGTCAATTTGCCGCACGACTTCAAAGGCACACATATGTCGCGCTTTGTGGAAGTCTTGAACAATCACGATCGGGAAATCAGTATCGCCTCGTTCCCGGCCATGCTACAAGAAATGCTAGCCAAACTGGAAGCGGAGTCCGGTTATATCGAAATGCGTTTTCCGTACTTTATCGATAAAGCGGCACCGATCAGCGGCGTCCGCAGTTTAATGGATTACCAGGTTAGTTTTATCGGCGAAATCGATACCCGCTCCTGTCGTATCAAAGTGAAAGTGGTGGTGCCGGTCACCAGCCTATGCCCCTGCTCGAAAGAGATTTCCGAACGCGGCGCCCATAACCAACGCTCACACGTCAGCGTGACTGTAGAGGCCAAGTCGTTTATCTGGCTTGAAGAACTGATCACGCTGGTGGAAGCCGAAGCCTCCTCGCAAATTTACGGCCTGTTAAAGCGCCCGGACGAAAAATACGTCACCGAATACGCCTACGACCACCCCAAGTTTGTCGAAGACATGGTGCGCGATGTAGCCGCCCGCTTGAACGCAGAGCCACGGATAATCAGTTACAGCGTCGAATCGGAAAACTTCGAGTCTATCCATAACCATTCAGCGTATGCACTGATACAGCGTGTCAATTCCCCATTCTAACGGAGACTCCATGAACGCCAACCCCAAACGCAACTATCCCGTACCGGTGACCATTCTCACCGGCTTTCTCGGTGCCGGCAAAACCACTTTGTTGAACCGAATTCTCAGCGAAGACCACGGTAAGCGGATTGCCGTGATCGAAAACGAATTCGGCGAAGCCGGTATCGACAACGAACTTTTACTGCAAGCCGACGAACAAATCGTCACCATGAATAACGGCTGTATTTGTTGCACCGTTCGCGGCGACTTGGTGCGTATCCTTGGCGAACTCAGCGACGGACGGGAATCCGGAGCACTGCTGTTTGAACGCGTCATCATCGAAACCACCGGTTTGGCCGACCCGGCCCCGGTTGCGCAAACCTTTTTCATCGACGAAAACATTGCCGAAAACTTCAAGCTGGACGCCATCGTCACCGTCGTCGATGCCGTACATGCCCACCACCAGTTAGAGGAACACCACGAGGCACAAGAACAAGTCGGCTTCGCCGATCGCATTCTGCTATCGAAAACCGATCTCCAGGCGCCGGAAATTGTTCGGGATCTGGAAACCCGCCTCCGGGTCATGAACCCCAGAGCACCGATCAAACACGTGCATTTCGGCCAGACCGAACTCGGCGATATTCTGGATATAGACGGCTTCAATCTGGATGACATTCTGAAAATCGAGCCGGATTTTCTGGAAGAGGTCAGCCACGAACACGAAGACGACATCAGTTCCATGGTCTACCGTACCGACCACGCCCTGGATGCTGCGCGCATTCTGGCATTCCTGAACATCATGATTCGCGACTATGGCAACGACTTGTTACGCTACAAAGGCATTCTCAACATCGCCGGCTGTGAACAAAAAGTGATTTATCAAGGTGTGCATATGCTGATGACCGAGACTTTCGGCAACCCCTGGCAAGCCGATGAAGCGCGGGAATCGAGTATGGTGTTTATCGGTCGCAACTTACCTAAAGAGGATATCTTGGAGGCATTAGCTTCTTGCCGGGTAGGCGTTTAGATAAAGTCGCTGAATGGGTTATTGGTCACTGGGCAGCAGGCCAGTCAGCAGTTGTCGTTGACGTTCCGGTTCAAAAAACAGGCATAATTCGCCTTTACAGATAACCGGCCCGAATGGGTAAGTTTAATTTGTATTCACTCGGACCTCGTAAGCACAGCCTTTCATGAAGGAAGCGGCGACTAATTGAAAATGCCCGATCCAGACAAAATCCCCGTCATCGTTCTCACCGGCTTCCTCGGCAGCGGTAAAACCACCTTGTTAAACCGGCTGCTGGCGGATGGGGTAAAGACCGCAGTGGTGATAAACGAGTTCGGCGAAATACCGGTCGATCAGGATTTGTTGGCAGACCAAAATCTGCCGCTGACGGTGCTGTCCGGCGGGTGTCTGTGCTGCAAGGTCAAAGGCGCGCTGGCGCCTACGTTAAAAAACCTGTGGATGGCCTGGGAGCAAGCGGCAAGCAAACCCTTCGAACGCATGATTATCGAGGCCAGCGGCATCGCCAGCCCGGAACCGATTCTGGATACGCTTTTGCGCGAGCGCTGGCTGGCTAGCCGCTATCGTTTGCAAATTGTCATCACTACCTTAGCCATACCTTCGGGTGCTGCACAGCTGGATAGTTTTGCCGAAGCGCGGGCGCAGGTGGCTTGGGCCGATACTTTATTGCTGACCCATGCCGACGTAAGCAATGCCGGTCAGCAAGCCGCACTGGCAACACGCTTGCAAATGCTAGCGCCAGCCACGCCCAGACTGACGACAGGAGACTTTCTCGCGGCTAGCCTGCTGACTAACGCTGGCCCAAGCTTGCGCCGCTTGCCAAATGACGCCCCATTACCGGCACATAACTTTCGCAGCATATCGCTGCATCTGGAACAGGTTATGCTCTGGCAACAACTGCAAACTCTCCTTCAAGAGTTGCTGACCCGCCATCCGCAAGACTTACTCCGCATCAAAGGCTTGGTTTATCTTGCCGAACAAACCGAACCTATGGTGATTCAGGCAGCCGGCACTAGACTGTATCCGCCTATTCCATTAAGCGCCAGAGCAAGCGACGACGGCCGCGGCCGGCTGGTATTCATCGTTAATGGCGAGCCAACGGCACTCGCCACGGATCTAAACAAGGCTTTTGCGCCTTTCCTAAGCGGTAACGCCATCAAGCTGCATTGATTTACTAAGCCTGCTATTAAATACCCTTCGTCCTGAACTGTCGGACATCGCCCAAGCGGTTAAGGAACAAAGCCATGTCACCCAAAATCCGGATAAAAATTTAACTAAGATAGGCGAAGTCATCGTCGAACTGGTGGAAAGCAGCACAACGGGAATCCACGCAAACCCAGTATCCGGCGGCATTTTGTATTACCATAGCCCAGGGCATTAGCAAATTTATCCGGGAGGCGGCATATGCAAGGCGACAAACAAGTCATAGCTCACTTAAACGAATTGCTGGCGGGCGAACTGACCGCTATAGACCAGTATTTTATTCATTCCCGGATGTATGAAAACTGGGGCTTCAACAAATTATACGAACGCATCAATCACGAGGTTCAAGACGAAACCAACCATGCGGATGCGTTAATCAAGCGAATTTTGTTTCTGGAAGGCACGCCGGATTTATCCAAACGCGAACCGCTAGCGGTCGGCACCAACGTCCCTGAGATGCTGAAAAACGATCTGGCGGTCGAATATAAAGTGGTTAAGGATTTGCGCAAAGTCATCGCCTATTGCGAAACCGTGCGCGATTACCAAACCCGGGAAATTCTGGAAGTGATGTTGGACGACACCGAGGAAGATCATGCGCATTGGCTGGAAAAACAATTGAGCTTGATCGACATGATTGGTTTGCCAAATTATCTGCAATCGCAAATGTCCTGACTCAGCACTTTGCACAGCAATAGCCGCGGTTGCTTTTAGCTACTGCGGCTTTTTTGTGCCTGCCGCTAACGGTGAAAAACCCAAAGGTTCGAAAACTAACCTAGCGGCCAGCCTCACAAATCCGCAGCTTGCAAAAGCAATAAAGCGGCTTGATAGTCGAAAGCCTCGATTTGTCTGGCAAAATCCGGATACGCAGCCCCCAATTTTGACCGTAGCAACACGGCGTATTCGCGCGCCAGGCGGCTGGCTTGCGCATCGCCAATTGCCAGCAGACTGGCCAGTGCGGCCACGACTTGGCGCATATTTTCCGCATCGATAATTTCCTCATCCGCGTCACTGGTTGCCGGTTGGGAAGGTAAATCCAGGATAGCGCGGACCAAATGCGTCAATTCACTATCACACAATGCCGCCAACTCCATGCAGACCGCCAAATCGCTGCTCTCGGCTATCGCCCGATCCAACTTAGCCGCCAAATCAGCGACCTGTTTGGCACCCAGCGTGCTGGCAACGCCTTTTAAGCAGTGGCTGATGCGTTTTGCTTCCTCGGATTTGCCATCCACCAAGTAGGTCTGAACTTGTTTCAAGTCTTCATTATGGGCATCGGCAAACATGCTCAACAATCGTTGATATTTATCCACGTCGCCCTTCACTACAGCAAGGCCTTGCCTGGTGTCCAGACCGCTGATGGCTAGCAAAACCGACGGCACGGTATCGTCCGTTGACGCTGTTCTTGGCGAAAAGCGCCCTGCTTCCGCTTTATCGGACCTAAGGGGACGCGGATCAGAACGCGGCGCCAACCAGCGCAACAAGGCCGCATAAAGATCTTCCGGAATCACCGGTTTAGCGACAAAATCATTCATACCCGCAGCGAGCGAAACATGCCGGTCTTCCTCAAACGCGGCGGCAGTCATGGCCAAAATCGGCAAGCCGGTAAAGCTCGGCTGCGCACGTATCGCCCGCGTAGCCTCCAAACCGTCCATTTCCGGCATCTGTACATCCATCAACACCAGATCGTAGGCGTTCTCACCGATTTTTTCGAGGGCGATTCGGCCGTTCTCGGCGGTGTCCACAGCCAATCCCACACCGTGCAACAACTCCAGCGCTACTTCCCGATTGATCGGATTGTCTTCCACTAAAAGCAGACGAGCGCCGGCGTAATCTCGGCGTAAGGTCATTTCCGCGTCGGCGGGTCTTTCACTGGTTTGTAAAGGCATGACGCCGTGACCGCGCTGAACCAGGGCGGTAAACCAAAAGCAACTGCCTTGGCCCAGTACGCTATCGACGCCCGCATCGCCGCCCATCATATTCGCCAGGCGACGGGTAATCGCCAAGCCCAAGCCTGTCCCGCCATATTTGCGGGTGGTAGATACATCAGCCTGGGTGAAAGCCTGAAATAAACCGGCTTGCTGGTCCGCGTCAATACCGATTCCGGAATCGTTCACCTCAAAGCGCAGCAGCAGACCCACGGCGGTTTCCTCCTGTACCATCGCCCGCAACCGAATCGAACCGCGTTCGGTAAACTTCACGGCATTCGTGGCGTAGTTGAGCATGGCTTGGCGCAGACGCATCGGGTCCCCGCTCAACCATTGCGGGACGCCCTCCCCATCCACTTCTATGCTCAAAGCCTTGGCCCGCGCTTGCTCGGCGATAATGGAACGAATGTGGTCCAATACCGCCGCCAGAGAAAAATCGGTTTGCTCCAGTTCCAGCCGTCCGGCTTCGATCTTGGATAAATCCAGCACGTCGTTAATGATGGACAGTAGATGTTGGGCGGCGCCATCGATTTTGTCCAAACGCTCGCTTTGTTCCGGATTGGGACTGCTTTGCCGCAGCAAATAAGTCAAACCAATGATGGCATTCATCGGCGTACGAATCTCGTGACTCATATTGGCCAAAAAGGCGCTCTTGGCTTGATTGGCGGTATCCGCCAACAGTTTCGCCGCTTCCAGTTCGGCCGTGCGGCTGGCGACTAAATCTTCCAGATGATGCCGATACTGGTCCAGTTCCAGCGCCACGCGTTTCTTTTCGGTGATGTCTTCCTGTACCGCGACAAAATGGGTAACGCTGCCGTCGGCCTGGCGGATTGGCGCGATAATGGCAAATTCCACATACTCGCTACCGTCCTTGCGTTTATTGATAAATTCGCCTTTCCAGGTCTGGCCACTGCTTAGCGCGGACCACAAGGCCCGATAATTTTCCGGCCGGGTTTTTTTTGATTGCAACAGCCGCGGATTGCGACCGATGACTTCGTCGCGCCGGTAGCCGCTGACCTGCAAAAATGCCTCGTTAACGTATTCGATGTCGCCGTTCAGGTTGGTGATGATAATACTGGCCGGGCTTTGTTCCACCGCCTGCACCAGCTTACGCAGTTGCTGTTCGGTTTGTTTGCGTTCGCTAATATCCAGATTGACCCCAAACAGCATGACCGGTTTACCCGCCGCGTCGTATTGCGCACGGCCCTTGCTGCTCAGCCAACGAGTTTCGCCGGACGGCAAAATATAGCGAAACTCCACCTCGAACGCCTCACCACGCAAAATGCGGCTTTTCCACTGCGCA
Organism: Methylomonas fluvii; assembly: GCF_014850975.1. GTDB lineage: Bacteria > Pseudomonadota > Gammaproteobacteria > Methylococcales > Methylomonadaceae > Methylomonas > Methylomonas fluvii. Next base: position 1,422,574 of record NZ_JACXST010000003.1, read on the forward strand.
TCAATCAAATGCTGATCGTCCGGATGCACCCTTGCCCGCCAGTCGGCGTTGAAACGCACACTGCCGGGTTCCAAGCCATACAGACGCTCGCATTCCGGCGACCAATAACCGCGATCATTGACAATATCCCAATCCCAAATCCCGACATGCGCCCCCTCCTGCGCCAGCATTAAACGCCGTTCGCTCGCGCGCAAGGCTTCCGCGGCGGCTTCCGCGCGTTGGCGGGCTGCGATGGCGTCTTCCATCAAATTCAAAGCCGCCAGTTGCGCCTGATGCTGCTCTAACAGCGCTTGTTCCTGGCTTTGCCGCAAGGCCAGCTCCGCTTCACGCCTTATCCGGCGTTGATCGCGTTCCTCGACAGCTCTAAGTATGGAAGGCACTAAACGGACCGGATTGTCCTTGAACACGAAATCGACCATACCCAGCCGCAACAACTCCATCGCGACTTCTTCGCCCACGTTGGCGGATACCAGAATAACCGGCAAATCTTTACTGTGCGTTTGAATGAATTGCAAGGTATCGCGAATATCCATTCCCGGCACCGTGTAATCCGACAGCACCAAATCCCAGTCGCCTTGCAAAGCCAGCGCCAGCGCCGTGTGGCTATCTATCTGCCGGCATTCCACACTCAGGCCGTTCTGCTGCACGTGCTGCACCAGCGCCAGATAATCGGCCTGTAATTCTTCGATAATCAGTAATTTCAATTCAGGATTCATAGGCCCATCACGATCGTCATGGCGGCTAAGTAATACGCAAACCGGGCGCGCTTCATCGCGGAACATTCCGGACCGGGTTTGTCCCGGCCTGCTCAACAAACGCCAGCGGATAGGGGCGTTCCTGTCCCAACTGCCCGGACAGCTCGTTGATGGTTTGTTTCAGCGCGATCATGTCCATTTCCCTGCCGACCATCGCCCGGTTGAAACGCTGCAGGGCGTCAGTTTGCTCGCGCAGAGCAGATTCGGCGGCTTTGCGCTCGCTAATATCCAAAGCATACGCCACACGCCTGATGGATTTGCCGTCGCCGGATTTGATAATAGTCACGTCTATCATCACCGGAAAACGACTGCCGTCTTTGCGTTGATGTTCCGCCTCAAATACACCGTGACAGGTCGTATCCAGAATATTGATCTGCTGTTTGATCTGCTCGACCCAATCGGCCGGATAGACCGTCATGACCGGTTTACCGATCAACTCTTCTCGGGCGTAACCGCGTTCCGCGGCAAATACCGGATTCACCGCCAAGAACAAATTGCTCTGCGCGTCGGCAATCGCCAATCCGAACTCGGCGTTTTCGAATGCTTGCGCCCAGAGCTTGAGTTCGTTTTCAGTATTTTTACGTTCGGTAATATCGATACAAACCCCAAATACCCGTTGCGCCCGGCCCATATCATCGTAACTGGCTCCGCCCTTGCAATTTAGCCATCTGAAACGTCCCGGCTCCGCTTGCACCCGAAAATCAAAATCAAAAGTCCGATGCGCGGCAAGCGCTGAATCTCGAAAATGCTCCAGCTCGGCCAAATCGTCGGGATGCACGCGCTGGGAAAAAGCCGAGTAGTCTCCGGAAAAAGTGCCCGGCGCATAACCGAACATCGTCTCAAGTTCCGGAGTCCATTGCACTTTGTCGTTATCAATATGCCAATCCCAGATGCCGATGTTGGCAGTACTTTGGGCCAGACGTAAACGCTCCTCGCTTTCGACCAAGGCCATTTCCGCCAATTTACGCTCGGTGATATTGGTGTGAGAAACCACTGCGCCGCCTTCCGTGAATCCCAAAGGTGTGACGACCATGGCAAACCAACGCTGCTTCTGCGCGGAATGGCAGGCGTATTCATACCTGAAGCGGGGAAGCCGGCCTTCCAACACCGCCGACAATCCGTTGAATACCGCCAGCGATCCCTGCCGATACGGGCCCGATGCAAGCCGGCAAACCTGCAAATAATTGGTGCCTATGCTGCAAATATCAGCGGATTGCCCGCATGCCAGGGCATCATCCTCAGCAAACTCCTGCCAGGGTCGATTCACAGAGATAATCACCCCATCGCGGTTCAGCACGGCGATGTTGGCGCTCACCGAATCCAAAATAGCCCGCTTAAATTCTTCGCTTTCGCGCAGCGACGCATTCGCCGCTTCAAGCGCTTTGCGGGCCGCCAACGCATCTTCCATCAAATTGAGCGCAGCTAGCCTGGCCTCGCGCTGTTTTTCGAGGGCCGCCCGCTGCGCCTCTTGCAGCGCAAGTTCGGCCTGTTTACGTGGGGTAATATCCTGCACGGTGCCATGCAAAGCCACGATGTTAGCCTGCTCATCGCGGACCGGTTCGTCGCGGGCCAGTACCCAGCGATGTAGTTCGCCATCGTTCTGCAACTCCGCCTCGCATTCGTACGGCACACCGTCGCTACAAGCCTGAGCTACAGCAGCTTGCAAACGCTGCCAGCTCTCGGGCTTAAAATACCGGCCAACCTCGTCGTAGCCGGCTGGCGGTAAGTGAGGGGCGCGGCCGAACAAACGGTATATCTGCTCCGACCACTTCGATTCGCCGGTGCGCAAGTCCCATTCCCAACTGCCCAGGGCGGCTAAACGCTGGGCGACTTTCAAAGCCATCTCGCTTTCATGTAGCGCCAGTAACGCTTGTTCACGCTGCTCAATGTTTTCCATGAGCAAGATAAAGCACTCAGGGCTACCATCCGGTTTACGCGCCGCGGAAGCGCTTAATCTAATCCAGACAACACTGCCGTTCTTGCGGATAAAACGCTTGTCTCCGGAAAAACTATCTATTTCACCTTCACCTGTCGGCATCTGCGACAAATCGCCAAAATCCTCCCAATAAGTAATGTCCGAAAAATTTCTGCTCAGCAATTCTTCCAGGCTATAACCCACTATCTCGCAAAATTGGCGGTTAGCCTTGAGCCAGTGCCCGTCCGGCGCCAATAGACAAATGCCTATCTCTGCTTGTTCGAACGTGGTCTGGAATAAGGTTTGGCTAACCCGCAGCTGATCCCGCGTGTCCAGCAATTGTTGCCAGTGAGCATTTTCGCGTTGCCGAGTCCGAAGCAGGAATTCGCTAAGCAGGCTGATTAAAACGCCATTGGCAATCAATAACGTCCATTGCACAACATCGTAAGGGCCGGCAATTGCCAAGCTGCGATACGGAGGCAACAGTTGAAAACTACTCACAATGGCCGACATTAATGTAGCCAATAATCCAGGCCCCAAGCCGCCGAACAAGGCGCTCACGATCACCGGAAATAAAAACAGCAGCAACATCGGGCGCTCGCCAAAAGATGCCGGCAAACTCAGACGGATTGCCAGCGCGGCCAATACCAGAACCACCGCCGACACATAGGCGAGTCTATGACTGCTCCGGTAACGGGAGCGTACCAACGCGGAAAAATCGCCCACTGGCAGCTCGCGGATACTCATAAACGGTCTTCTTCCGCAGCCGATGTGTCGCCGCCCATCAACCCGTCCGCATTGCTTACTGGTATTACACTCGGTTTGAGAGGGTCCAAGGCGGATTCGGCGTGAGCTTCAGCAGAAGCATGACCAACAGTATTTTCGAGTTGGGCTGATAGAAACGCCAATGCATAAGGGGGCTGGCGACCAAGTTCAACAGACAACTCATTGATCTGCTGCTTTAAACTCACCATATCCAGCTCGCGGCCGACCATGGCCCGATTAAACCGCTCCAATTCATCATTCCGCGCCTTTAATTCCGCGGCCTGGAGATTGAGTTGGTCTTCGGCGGCTTTACGGGCGCTGACATCCAGAATAAAACCAATCACCGCCGGCCGATTTTTATAAACGAAGCTACGGCCATGTACTTCAACGTCAATGGTTTGGCCGTTGCGGTGTAAGCCTTCGAAGCGGTAGTTAAGGTCTTCAATCTCGCCATCAGTCCGTCGGCGCAAATTTTCCAACACCATCTGTCTGTCTTGCTGACAGACCAGATCAGCCACTGTTTTGCCGTCGACAATATCCTCAGTCCGCTGATAGCCGAAAATCGCGGCAAACCCCGGATTCACGTAAACAAAGCGTGCGTCTTGAATAATATAAATGCCGGCCAGTGACTGCTCTACCAAACCGCGAAAACGCGCCTCGCTCTCGCGCAGCTTCAGCTCGGCCTGTTTACGTTCGGTAATGTCCCGCGAGATACCGAACACCCCGACGGTTTTACCGTTCGCATCGCACAAAGGGCCTTTGGTGCTCAGGAAAGTTCTCAATCCGAATTGTGTATCCAGCACTTCTTCATCCGTCAACGTGATATTTTCCGCCATTACCCGGCGACAAAACGCTTCTATGCGCTCGGCTTGGTGCTGAGGAAATAGCGCGCTATCGTCCTGACCGATGACTTCCTCGACCGGCTTGCCGACAAAATTAGCGGCGGCGGTATTGAACAAAATATACCGGCCGTCAAGGTCTTTGGCATAGATCGCGTCCACCGATAAATCGGAGATGGCGGCTAATAAATCAAGCGCCCGCAGACGCTCCGCTTGCGCCTTCTGCACCGCCGTGGCCAAGGCCAGGCTCTGACTCTGCCGCAACAGATAAAAACCGGCGCAGACGATAAAAATAGTCAAACTACCGACGCAAATAATCCAGACGACTTCGCTTCTGGCCTTGGTGTAGATTTCGACTTTATCTAACTTAGTCAGTAACAGCCAGTCGGTGCCGCTGATGGCCTGTACCAAACCGATGACGGAGACATTACGGTAATCCTTGGCTTCCAGGATATTGTCGAGGCTGACCTGACTTTGCAGCGCCTTACCGGCCAACAAGTTCGGCGTGTTAAGCGACAGACGCAGCGAAGCTGCCGCATCCGGGCGAAAACGCAGCGGATTCAGATAGAGAATGTCATCGCCGGCACGCCGAAACAACAAGGTTTCGCCGCTGCCGCTCGCCACAGGCCAACTCTCCAGAACCGGAAACAACCATTCACTGAGATCGATATGTAAAACAATCAGCGGCGGCGCTATCGGCTGCGCTGTCAGCGGCACGACCAAATCCAGCAGGACGCGCCCGCTATCATCTCTGTAAGGATTAACTAATTGGATTTGCCTAGATTTTGTCGACAACTCTACAAGCTTCAGCGGCTCCGGCAACAGAGTGGCTGGGGCCTTCGCGGAGCGCCATAAGCGTTCGCCATCAGGTCTAAGCAGACTGATAGCCGTGACTCCCCAGCTTTTGCGAAATTGTTCCAACCGGCCTTGCAGGCGTTCGCCGCTTTGCAGATCCCCATCAATCTGCCAGCGGTGATACAAGTCGATGATAAATTCGCTGGTTTGGATAAAATCCGCGTCGCCGCGCCGTTCAGTCAGCCAGTCGCTGATTTGCCTGGACTTGAGGCCGGCGACCGCCTGCAGCCTGCCGAACTCTTCTTGGGTGTGTTGCTCGATGGTCAGCGCCGCGCTGGCGGCCATCAAAGCCAGAATCACGACTATCAATAAGCCCAGCGACAACAATTGGCTTCGCGGTGCCGGGGGAACGATTTGTGGTTCGCTGTTTCGGCCAAACCAGCGCCGCATCAAACCGTAGAGTAATAGAGAAGTCACCAGTACATAAACCCAGCCTTTCAGCATACTGGCTAGCGTAAGCTGGTCCGGGTCTTTGAATAAGTGGTGTACCAATTGGTCCGATACCAAAATCCAGCTGGCGGCGAAGATGGCGTATACCAGCACGACGGCTAAGACGCTTTTGCGGCTGACCTGCGCTGAGTTTGATGGATCGTTATTCGACAGCATGGGCTTGCAAAGTCTAATTAATTGTCGAAGCCGCACAAAAAGGACACGCCGTTGACCACAGCCGTTACCGTATTGCCGTTACCTTGATATTCCAGACGATCAAAGCTCATCAATCTGGCCATCGCGATACCGCGGCCATGCAAATCGAACACCCGTTCCGGGGAAAAATCCAGGAAGTCCTGGGAATCGAAACCATCACCCTGGTCTTGAATGGTAAACACCAGCTTATCCGGCAGACGCTGGAAATGCACAGTAACAAAACGCCGGCTGAATTCCGGGAGTGTCAAACGTCTTTGAATTTCCTCCAGCCAGACTCCCGCCAGCATCAGTTCACCTTTTTCTGCATAGGAAACCCCCAGATTACCGTGCTCGACCGCATTGACCATCAACTCCTGCAAACCCTGAATTACGCGTTCCGGCTCCGGGCAGGATTGGGCTAAACAGTGACTCAACACCTTCGCTTCATCGAGATCGCGAAAACGAAATACGGCGGAATGCACTAGTGTTAAAGGACGCCCGGCGCGATTCACTGTTTCGGACATTTCCTGCAACTCACGGCGTTGTTGCAGTGCGGCATTGATGACGGCGATCAAGATTTCCGGTTGAATCGGTTTGGTCAGATAGTAATACGCCCCCTGACTCAGCCCTTCCTGGATGCTTCTTTTGTCGCTACGGGCGGTCTGCATAATCACTGGCATGGCAGCCAAAATACGATCTCCCTTAATCAATCGCAGTAATTCCATACCATTCATCCCCGGCAAGCCCCGGTCCAACAGCACCAAGTCGTAGCCCATCCGGTCGTGCTGCAATGTTTCCCAGGCAATGCAGCCATTGGCGCAAACCGTCACCTGAAAGCCCTCGGCGGCGAGTAAATCCCGGATGATGATTGCGATGATTTCCTCGTCTTCAACCAACAATATACGAGCGTGTTGCGTCATGACTCACTTACTCCGGGATTGAATCGAGATGGCGTTGGGCAATAGCGCAGAATGAATCGAAATCCGCTAAAAATGCATCGGCTATATCCGGATCAAAGTGGCGACCACGACCCTCAGCAATAATAGCCTTGACTTCAGCGAAAGCCATGGGCTCTTTGTAAACACGCCGGGAAATCAAGGCGTCGAATACATCCGCCAATGTCATAATCCGCGCGGAGACCGGAATGGCATCGCCGGCCAACGCCTCCGGATAGCCGCTGCCATCCCATTTTTCATGGTGCCAATGCGCAATTTCCTTCGCCAAAATCAAAAACTCCACCGAGCGCGTGGCATCCCGTTCGGCCATTTCTATCGCATCGCTGCCCAATTTGGCGTGGGTCTTCATCACCGCCCATTCTTCGGGAGTGAGTTTACCTGGCTTTTGCAGGATCGCGTCCGGTATACCGACTTTACCAATATCGTGTAGCGGCGCGGAGCGCGTCAGCAATTCGATGTAATGATCGGTCAATGTCGCGAAAAAACGCGGATGGCTCTGCAATGCAAGCGCTAAATGCTGCACGTATCCTTGGGTACGCAGGATGTGGTTGCCGGTTTCCGGATCGCGAATTTCCGCCAGATGCGCCAAGGCGCGAATGCTGACTTTTTGGATCAACTCGTTTTCGCTCATCCTTTTCGCTATTTCCATTTCCAGGTAGGTGTTTTCGTCGCGCAACCAATCTCTGGCCTGCTTTAACTCCAGCTGGGTGCGGATCCGCGCTAAAACGATGGGCGGCAGAATGGGTTTGGTAATGTAATCGACCGCGCCGACATCCAATCCATGCAGCTCGGACTCCATGCTGTCCATCGCTGTGACGAATATCACCGGAATCGTGCGCGTAATGGGATCGGCGCGCAGATGCTCGAAGACTTGGTAGCCGTCCATGCCCGGCATCATCACGTCAAGCAGAATCAAGTCGGGATAAGGCTGATTGGCGGCCATCTGCAACGCTCTTTGCCCGGAGGTAGCGACTCGCACGCGGTATTGCGGTTGCAGTAATTCGCTGATGACGGTGAGATTTTCCGGAGAATCATCGACTACCAAAATGGTTTTGCTTTTAGTATCCAACATACTTCTCCCGAGAACGGCCGATTATTGTTGTTATGGCCTGAAGAAAATTCATCAATTTTGCAAGCTTATATAGTGAAATGAACAATATCCCGATGATAAACGGAATTTCCGAACGTTAGGTATTTCGATAGAAAAGCTGCGGCTAGTGCCTCAAATTTATAACACAATCCAACACCAACAAGTTTTCTCAGGGGACAAAAGCCACTACTCTCGCTTATTGAACTCAAAACGACAACTCCTCTGGCTTGCGGAACGAAAAGGACCGATAATTCCGCCTTTTTTCATTTGCCGGATTTGCATGGAATTCAAACTCAAAGCCACCGATGGTCACGCCCGCCGCGGCCAACTGACTTTTGCCCGCGGCGTGGTGGAAACACCGATCTTCATGCCGGTCGGCACCTACGGCACGGTAAAATCGCTAACCCCGGAAGATTTAAACGCGCTAGGCGCACAAATCATTCTCGGCAACACCTTTCATTTGCTGCTGCGACCCGGTATGGAGGTGATGAAAGCCCACGGTGACCTACACGACTTCATGCGCTGGCAAAAGCCTATTCTGACCGACTCCGGCGGTTTTCAGGTATTCAGTCTAGGTGCATTGCGCAAAATCAGCGAACAAGGTGTGACGTTTAAATCGCCGGTCAACGGCAGCAAAATCTTCATGGGCCCGGAAGAATCGATGCAGGTGCAGCGCGATCTCGGCTCGGATATCGTGATGATTTTTGACGAATGTACCCCATACCCGGCCACCTATCAAGAAGCCGCTGACTCCATGCGCTTGTCCTTGCGTTGGGCGGAACGCAGCAAGCGCGCGCACGAAGGCAACTCGTCCGCTTTATTCGGCATCGTGCAAGGCGGTATGTATCCGCAATTGCGCGAAGAATCGATAGCAGGTCTGACCAATATCGGCTTTGACGGCTATGCCATCGGCGGCCTGTCGGTCGGCGAACCCAAGCACGAAATGCTAGCGACGCTGGATGCGATCCACCAGAAAATGCCGGTGGACAAACCCCGTTACTTGATGGGCGTCGGCACCCCGGAAGATTTAGTGGAAGGCGTCAGGCGCGGCATCGACATGTTCGACTGCGTGATGCCGACCCGCAACGCCCGCAACGGTCATTTATTCACCCGCCACGGCGTCATCAAAATCCGCAACCAGCAATACCAATTTGATACGCGGCCCTTGGACGAAGATTGCAGTTGCTACACCTGCCGGAATTACTCGCGCTCTTATCTAAAGCACTTGGACAAGTGCAAGGAAATGCTGGGCTCCAGGCTCAACACCATCCACAATCTGCACTACTACTTGGAGTTGATGCAAGGTTTGCGGGACGCCATTGAAGGACAGACTTTCGATGAATTTGTTGCTGCGTTTTACGACCAGCGCGACAGCCGCGGACCGCTTTAAAAGCAGCCGTTACGCATCAAAATACGGTGGTTTGCCGGCAAGCCACCGGATGTTTTATCCGTGTTGAGCGGCTAGGCACCGCCCAACATCTCTAAGGCCAGTTGCGCCATATTTTTTGAGCCGCCGCCCTCGCCAAGCTGGTGTTTGACGGCCTGCAACGCCGAAATACAGCGCTGCCGATATTCGCCGTCGCCCAACAGTTGCAGAATCTCGGCGGCCAAACTTTCCGGGGTCAGTTGTTCCTGGATCAACTCCTTAACAATGGCCTTGCCGGCAATGATATTCGGCAGCCCGATAAATGGGATTTTTACCAAGCGCTTACCCAGCCAATAGCTAAACGCAGCCAGCCGGTAAACGATGACCATCGGCACGCCGAGTAAGGCAATTTCCAGCGAAGCAGTGCCGGAAGTGGTCATCACCGCGTCGCAGCATTGGATGACATCATAAGGCTGCTGTTTGATCACCTTAACGGCTAGCGAAGTGTTTCCGAAATGCGCGGCCAATGCCGCATCGCTGATCGAATCGGCTTGCGGCAAGACAAACTGCAATTCCGGTCGCTGCGCCGCCAATATAGCCGCCGCCGCCAGCATCACCGGCAGGATGCGTTTGATCTCGTTGCCTCGGCTGCCGGGAAGTATGCCGACGACAGGCCGATTGGGGTCCAGGCCGAACAACTCGAAATCCTCAGACCGGCTGCGCTGCGGATGGACCTTATCTACCGAGGGATGGCCCACATAACGGACCGGGACATTTTCGGCTTCGTAATAGCGGGTCTCGAACGGAAAAATCACCGCCATCATGTCGATGGCCTTGCCGTAAGTTTTCACTCTGCCCGGCCGCCAGGCCCAAACCTGTGGGCTGACGTAAAACAGCACTTTTACGCCCTGACTCTTGGCAAAACGCGCCAATCTTAAATTGAATTCCTTGTAATCGACGCAAACCAGTAAATCCGGTTTTTCATCGCGAATGATTTGTTTCAGTAAGTTCAATGCGCGGCGGATCTCGCCGTAGTGCTTCAAAATTTCCACCAAACCGATCACGCCGATGCCGGCCGAATCGTAGCGCACGTCGATACCGGCCTGGCGCATTTTGCTGCAACCCATGCCTATGCCGCGCATCGCCGGGCAGCGCTTTTTCAGCTCCAGAAACATATTGGCGGCGTGTTGGTCGCCGGAGGATTCGCCGGCGCTAAACAGCACCGTGTAGGCAGATTGATTGGTCATTTGGGAACAGTTGGTGGGCTACGCTGTACTTAGCCCACCCTACATTAACGTGTTTTGGAATTTACGCTTGGAAAACGCCGCGAATCACGCTGACAATTTGCTTGACGGTATCGTCGCTCAGATTGGAACAAATCGGTAAAGAGAAGCAACGCGCCGCAACTGACTCAGTAACCGGCAGGGAAAGGCCGGCACACTCTTCTTTAAACACATTCTGTTGATGCAGCGGTACCGGATAGTAGACGGCGCAGCCAATCTTCTGCGCTTGCAAGGCTGCCATCACCTCGTCGCGGCGGTCAGACAACAAGGTGTATTGATGATAGACATGCACACCAATGCCGTCTTCATACGGCGTAGTCAACGGCAAATCGGCCATCAGATCAGAATACAAATGCGCTGCATGGCGACGAGCTGAGTTGTATTGATCGATGCGTTTTAATTTGGCGCGCAATACTACCGCCTGTAGCTCGTCCAGTCGGCTGTTGTAGCCTATCACGTCGTGGTAGTAGCGGACGTCCGACCCGTGATTGCGGTATTGCTTGATCTTGGCGGCGGTCGCGTCGGAATCGGTCGTCACTAAACCGCCGTCACCGAAGCAGCCCAGGTTCTTACTGGGAAAGAAACTAAAACCGGCTGCATTGCCGAAACTGCCGGTTTGCTTGTTGTAGACGGTGGCACCGAAGGATTGCGCGCAGTCTTCGATTAGTTTCAAACCATGCTTATCGCAAATCGCTTTAATCGCCGGCAAATCGGCGGGTTGGCCGAATAAATGCACCGGCATCACCGCCTTGGTTTTGGCCGTAATGGCTTTTTCGATATTTTCCGGAGTGATATTGAACGTGCCCGGATCGATGTCGACAAACACCGGTTTGGCGCCGACATATTTGATCGCTTCGGCGGTGGCGATAAAGGTAAACGCGCTGGTAATGACTTCGTCACCGGCACCTATGCCTTCGGCCAGTAAGGCTAAATGCAATGCATCGGTACCCGACGCGCAGCCGATGGCATGTTTAACGCCCAGATAGGCAGCGGCTTCTTTCTCGAACGCCTGTACATTCGGCCCCAGGATAAACGCGCAGTTGTTAAGGGTTTCGGTGAAACCGCCGACGATTTCATCTTGAATTTCCGCATACTGCGCTTGCAGATTGACCATGGGGATCATAGTGTCAGCCCTTTATCGATGGATTAAAAATTTAGTGATTTCTATCGCGGTAGCCAGGGCTTTACGGCCTGCTTCGCCGGGAACCAACGGATTTTCGCCGGTCTTGATGCAATTGACAAAATGTTTAATTTCATCGAGCAAGGCGTCGCCGCTTTCAAATACCGATTCCTCGGTGACGATTTCCGGGATGCCCGGAAACATTTCTTTATCGCCGGTCTTATGTTTGATCAAAACCCGGTTCTGAAAGTCTACCGAGATGTACGAACAAGGGCGGAACATGCGCATCTTGCGTTCCATTTTCATGCTGATGCGGCTGGCGGTGACATTCGCTACGCAACCGTTCTTGAAGGTAATGCGGGCGTTGGCGATATCGGTGCCTTGGGTCAACACTGCGGTACCACTGGCGTCGATTTTTTCCACTTCCGAATCGACCAGAGCCATGATGATGTCGATGTCGTGAATCATCAAATCCAGTACGACGCTAACGTCGTTGGCGCGCGGATTAAACGGCGACAAGCGATGCGATTCGATGAACAGCGGTTTGTCTTCCATTTTCTCCAAACCGCGCACGGCCGGATTAAATCGTTCCAAATGTCCGACCTGCAGAATGACGTTTTTTTCCTTGGCAATCGCAATCAGTTCGTCGGCTTCTTCCACGGTAACGGTGATCGGCTTTTCCACCAACACATGCGCACCGGCATTCAGAAAGTCTTTGGAGACGCTGTGATGGTAGCTGGTGGGCACCACAACGCTAACCGCATCGACTTTGCCGAGTAATTCATGGTAATCCGTCAAAGCTTGAGCGCCGTTTTTTTCGGCAACTTGTTGCGCCGCCTCGGCATTGATGTCAACCACCGCCACCAACTCGCAATCCTTTAACGATGCGTATTTTTCCGCATGAAATTTTCCTAAATATCCGGCACCTATCACGGCACATTTCAGTTTATTCATAAACGACCTAAGCTTGATTCGCGGTTTCCCAGCCATTGACAGACGCGCGCCGGGCATAAAACCGTTCATTGTAACATCAGATTCTGTGTTGAATAAGCTGCACCATCATTCACAAACGGATCGGCGAATGATTAACCCGGCCCTCAAATACCATTCGCCTTTGTGCCCTTGTGGGTAGTGAGTCTATCGAAAGACAAACCACCCCAGGCTTTGACGAACTCAGCCCGAACGTGGCACCGGGAATAAATAGGGCCGGGTGAATAAGGCCAGCCACATACTTCAACTTGAAATGCCAACAAAAGCAACTAACCTTGCCTGGATACGAAGATTCTGAAACAAATGTAGTCCTAAGCTTACACCCAGAGACAGATATGCACCTAAGAAACCAGCGAATAGCTATCGCCCTGCTCAGCCTGGCAGCCCACGCCAACGCGCATGCAACCGCTGCGGAAGACGAACATATCCGCCAGATTGTGCAAGGCGTGCTGAAGGAAAAAGACCAGAAAATCGAACAACTGGAAGCCCGTATCAAACAACTGGAACAAGAAAGAAGCAGTGCTATAGCGGCAACGCCAAGCCCGGCAGTCGCTAAGGCCGGCGAACCAGCTCCGGCACCGGTAAAAACTGCTGCGAACGGCAAACCTGAGCCAACCGTGGACACCAAACTCCAGGCTCTGGACAAAAAAATTACTGCCTTAAAAGAAGCGGCCGAAGCCAACGGCCTGCAAATGAGCGGCTTTTTCGACATCAACGCCAAAACCGGGAATTCCACGGATCAAACTTTCAGCGTTGGCTCGGTGGAACTGGACCTGGACTATGTACATGATGACCATTTCGGTGCCAGCTCGGCTTTAGTGTTATGCGGCAACTCATCCAACGCCGACTATGGTGCGCCCGGTGCGGTATTCTGCGGTAACAGCGGCCCCGGCGCGTTGAGTGGCGGCAGCACGATGGCCGGTATCGCCGTCGCACTAGTCGACTACCATATGTTTAACGATCGTATCCCGCCGCGTGGCCGGATTTTCAATAACAAAGGTCTGCACATCCAGGCCGGCCGCTTCGACTTACCGTTCGGCAACGATTACCAAAACTTCGCCAACAAGGACCGCATCACCGTTACCGCGCCGTTGACCACCTCCCGCATGCAACTGGGCGGCTACAATGCCGACGGTATTCGTTCCTACGGGGCCTGGGATATATTCAACTACTCGGTATTCTGGACTGACGCGCTGTACGCCAACGACGGCCATACCGTCGGCGGCCGGGTCGGCTTGGCTATGGGACAAAATACCTACAAGATCCACAACGCCAATCCGGAAGGTATTGAAATAGGTGTCTCCCATCTGAGCGAGTTCGATGGCGAAAACCGCATCCGTAATACCGTTTACGGCGCGGATCTGAGTATCGGCTACGGCATGTGGCGTTTACAAAACGAATTCATGCTGCTGAACGCACATCAACAGGTGTTTTTGGAACAAGACGTGGATGGTAACCCCTTGCCTGTCATCATCCCCGATCCAAACACCAACCCGTTCGGCAAGGGCCACCAAGTGGGCTACCACTCCACGCTGACCGTGGATTTGGAAAGCCTAAGCAAACAGCCGATCGTGGCGTTCGCCCGCTACAGCCGCTGGCAGCCTTCGCAAGACCTTGGCCTGGACTTCGATGGCAGCACCGTGGCAATCAACGACATTTCCATGCTTAGCCTGGGCTTTAACTATAAATTTAGCGATCATTTGCGGGTCAAATTTGAATACAACGATTCGTTGGGCACGGAAACAGCCGAGCGTTATTTCGACAGAAAACTGGGCATAGCCCAAATCGTCATGTCTTTTTAACTATGAACAAGCTCCCATACAAATACTTATTGGCCGGTGGCACCGGCGCACTTTTGTTATTGTTCGTCAGCGGCGCACATACCGCCGACGACAATCCGCACCTTATTTCCAAGCAATCGCCGCAAGCGGGGTGCAGTAATTGCCATACCACGACGCCGGAAATCAAAGAGGACGGCATTTTACACAGCAAAAACATAACAGCCGATCAAGCCACCTTTAGCAAGGACGGCGTAGCCATGTGCTCCTCGTGCCATAATCCCAACCAAGGCCACAAAGTGGGCTTGAATATCGACTTTCCGGTACCCGCCGACTTGCCGCTTAACGAGGAAAACGACATTACCTGTCTGACCTGCCACTACACGCACGGCAAGCTGGATAGCGACCGGCCGCAAGCCAGCCACAGTTTCATGGATAAACTGATGAACGCCGAAAGGCTGAAAAAAAGCTTTTTACTCCGCCGTAACAACAGCGACGGCGAGCTCTGTTTAACTTGTCACAACGTCAACTAAGGTTCCTGAAAATGAACAATACCGTTACCAAACGTCGCCAAATTTTTATCAAAAAGGATTTTCAAGGCCGTTTCATCCTCGGCGCTTTTGCACTGATATTACTGGCCGGATTATGTTCGGCCCTACTGATTTATTGGATGACCGGCGGCGATCTGCAAGCCCAATCCCAATCGGCGCACGCCAATATCGTTAATGCGGCGGAACGCCTGGGTGTATCGATTTTGATCGGCAACTTGGTGGCCATTTTAATTGCAGGCGGCATCGCCGTGAGCTCTGTACTCTACGCCTCGCACAAAATCGCCGGCCCCTTATATCGCTTCGAAACACTCTGTCAAGAGGTCGGCGACGGCAAGCTCGATACCGTCACACATTTGCGGGAACACGATCAGCTACAGGATTTGGCGGTGTCGTTCTCGAATATGGTTGCCAAACTACGCAGTCGCCGCGACCACCGCGCACGTTTGATTGCCGAACTCAACCGGCAGATCGGTTTGTACGCCTTAAACAACGGCGACGCGCTGTCAGAAGCTCAGCACCATGCCGTTTCGGCAATGGCGGCGTTGGTGACTGATTTAGAAAAACTTGAAAAATAATTATCATCAAATCTCATGTTTAAAAATACCTCGATCAAATCTTCACTGATCTTAATTGCTTCCGCCTTGGCATTTGCCAATCTATTGTTTGTGTTGTCTCTGTGGCACGCGTTTCAATCCATAGATGAAAACTTGCAGGCAGCCACTCAGAAACAAAACACCTCAGATTATTTGTCTCATGTGCGTTTTCATGTAGTGCAGATTCAACAATTTCTGACCGACGTCGGCGCCACGCATGATGACGGCGGCTTTGCCGAAGCCAAAGAAAACCTGGACGCTGCATTTTTAAATCTGGACAAAGCCGAACAATCTCACCCGGCATTACGCGCGCAAGTCGAAACATTGAAACGGGAAATTCAATTAATGCACGATGCCGGCGTAAAGATGGCGTGGGATTATATTAAGTTGGGAACCGAAGCAGGCACCGTCACCATGAAAGCGCCGGTCTCCGGTCTTGACGATACAGCCGCTACGCTGACCGAAGAATTAATCAGAATTACTGAACAACTTGACAGGGAGCTTGCACTCGCCAAGCAACAATTAAGTTCGTCCTTGCACGATTACAGCCTATCGCGCATTGCGTTTTCCATCGGGTTGCTACTGTTTGTGATGGTCTGTTTGAGCATGCTTTATTTCAAAATAGAACCGCCATTGACCGCGCTGCAAAAATCGCTGTATCTGCTCAGACAGGGCGGCGGCGATTTGACACGGCGCATTCCGCACGAAGGCAGCGACGAAGTCGGCATTATCGTTACCCAGTTCAACGAATTTTTAAGCGTGTTACACAGCTTGATGCGGCAAGTGGCGAAGGAATCCGATCAATTAAACACTGCCTCGAACCGCTTAAGCCAAATGTCCGAGCGGGTGCAAGAGGATATTTTGAAACAGCAGATGGGCACGGACCAGGTCGCGGCGACGGTAACGGAACTATCCGCGACAGTGACCGAAGTGTCCAACAACACCGCTAACGCCGCCCAAACGGCGCAGAAAAGCAGCGTGGCCGCCAACAATGGCAAGGCGGTGGTGACCAATACCGTGCAATCTATTCATGCGCTGTCTAACAATATCGACAGGGCCAGCACCGTAATCGGTAATGTCGAGCAAAACTGCGTGAATGTCAGCTCGGTGCTGGATGTGATTCAGAGCATCGCCGACCAGACCAATTTATTGGCGCTCAATGCCGCCATTGAGGCCGCCAGAGCCGGCGAACAAGGCCGTGGTTTTGCGGTAGTGGCGGACGAGGTGCGGACACTGGCCAGCCGAACCCAGGATTCCACGCATGAAATTCAAGCGATGATAGAACGCTTACAGCAAGGCTCGCGGGAAGCGGTGAAAGCCATGTCGGAAAGCCGAAATCAGGCAAAGGAGACCGTTGAAGTCATCGAAAGTACCGGCGAGTTGCTGGATAATATCTCAAGCATGGTGGCGCAAATTTCCACGATGAACACGCATATTTCCGACGCGGTAAAAGAACAAAAAATCGTCGTCGAGCACATTAATCAAAACATCAATTCAATTAATGACGTCACCATCAACAACTCGAAGGACGCCGAGCAAACCGCGCAAGAAGCCCATCATTTGCAAAAAATCGCCGGTAATTTACATACCACGATTTCCCAGTTCAAACTGTAAGCAACCCAGCGCGCTATTTGGTTTGGCTGCAAGCCCATAGCGCGTTACAACTCAAATACCTCCGCCAAGGGCAGAATCAACTCCGGCAAACTCAACAGGGGCAAATCTTCCTCAACCCCAAAAACGTCGGCATTGGCATAGCGGCCGTCCGCGCCCAGAAAAAAACGTTGCACATAATTTTCCAACGGGTCGATCACCACATACTCCCTCACACCGGCACGCTCGTAGAGCGCTTTCTTTTCACGCATATCCTTCAGCGCCGTGCTGGGGGATAAAACCTCTACCACCAAATCCGGCGCACCGTGTATGGCTTTTTCGCCGATTTTTTCCAGGGCGCAGACCACTAACAAATCCGGTTGCACGACGTCATGTTCGGAGAGAATAACGTCCACGGGTGCTATGAAAGGTTTGCAGGGCTTACCTTTCAACTCGGCTTTTAACTTCGCGGCAATAGTCATCACCACATTTTGGTGCTTGATACTCGGCGCAGGACTCATGTTGTAAGGAACGCCGTCAATTAACTCCCAGCGTTCGTCGTCCGGCCATCCCGTATAGTCGGCGACACTGAAGGTTTGTACCGACAATTTAGGTACGCTATTCATTCTTAGCTCCTACTGAACATCCAATTTAATCCAGCGCAAACGGTTGGCGTTGCTGACGACCGTGACCGATGACATAGCCATCGCCGCGCCAGCTATCATCGGGTTAAGTAACAAGCCAAATAACGGATACAGCAAACCGGCGGCAACCGGAATGCCGATGGTGTTATAAAAAAACGCCCCTAATAGATTTTGCTTGATATTGGCAACGGTCAATTTCGACAGCGCCATCGCCTCGGATACTTTTAACAACGAGCCTTGCAACAACACGATGTCGGCGCTTTCGATAGCCACATCAGTACCGGTACCGATCGCAAAACCGACATCGGCCTGCGCCAGAGCTGGCGCGTCGTTGATACCGTCGCCGACCATGCCGACAATTTCGCCTTGCTGTTGCAAAGCCTCGACTACGGCCGCTTTGTCTTGCGGCAAGACTTGCGCTCGGACTTCGCTGATTCCGGCTTGCGCGGCGATGGCTCGTGCGGTGATCTCGTTGTCGCCCGTCACCATCAGCACGCGAATACCTTGTTGCCGTAATTGCCGTACCGCGGCCGCGGAATCGGGTTTAATCGGATCGGCCACAGAGACAATGCCAACCACCGAATTTTCCACCGCCAAAAACATCGGTGTCTGACCTTTTGACGCCAACTCGGCCATTTTATCGCGATGCTTACTATCGTCGATGCCATGCTCCACCAGCAACGCGGCATTGCCGAACAGGCATTGCCGATCCGCAATTCGGCCGACGATACCATGCCCGGCCACTGCCTGAAATTTTCTGACCTTCTCCAACTTAAGCTGTTTTTGTTCGGCGGCCGCCAGTATCGCTGCGGCCAAGGGATGTTCGGAGCCCGATTCCAGACTGGCGGCATACTGCAACACCTGAGCTTCGTCGACATCTCCAAAAGCGATCACTTCAGCCAGACTGGGCTTACCGGCGGTGACGGTGCCGGTCTTATCCAAAATCAGACAAGTCAGCTTGCCCGCGCTTTGTAAGGCTTCGCCCTTGCGTATCAATATGCCGATTTGCGCGGCACGGCCGACCGCGACCATCACCGAAATCGGCGTCGCCAAACCCAACGCACACGGACAAGCGATCACCAATACCGTCATGGACGTAACAAATGCGTAACCCATAGCCGGATCGGGACCAATGCTTAGCCAGATTAGAAAAGTCAAAACGGAAATAACCACCACGATGGGGACAAAGACCGCGGAAATCTTGTCGGCCAGTTTGGCAATCGCCGGTTTACTGTTCTGCGCTTGCCGCACACTTTGAATAATCTGCGCCAAAGCCGTATCGCGGCCGATGCGCGTCGCGCTGAATAAAAAACTGCCTTGCTGATTGATGGTACCGGCGGCGACGCTGGCGCCTTCCATTTTCTCAACCGGCATCGATTCGCCGGTGAGCATGGATTCGTCGATAGTCGAGTGGCCTTCCAATACCACCCCGTCCACGGCGATTTTTTCACCAGGTCTAACCCGTAAGGTTTCGCCCAGACCAACTTGTTCGATAGGAATATCAATCTCTTGGCCCTCGCGCACCACCCGAGCGGTGCGGGGTTGCAAACCAATCAATGCGCGTATCGCCGCCGAGGTTTTACCCCGCGCTCGAGTTTCCAGCGCACTGCCCAGATTGATAAACGCCAAAATCACTGCCGAGGCCTCGAAGTATGCATGCGCGGACAGCGAAGGCAGCTGACTGGAATAATCGATAACAATACACGAATACAACCACGCCGAGCCGGTACCCAGTGCGATCAGGGTGTCCATATTGGCTTGCTTAACGAGCAGCAATTTCAGTGCACTATGAAAAAAATGCCCGCCGGAATAAAACATTACCGCCAACGTTAGCAAGGCCACCTCGGACCAAAACACCGTGCCGGCTGCACTGCCCATCACTGGGAACCAGTCGAGATGTGCGCCCAGCATCAAAGGCAGACCCAATACACCGGCCACTCCAGCCTTGCGCAGCAAATCGCGATAACGCTCTTCTTCTTGCTTTTCCTCTTCGCTCGGGTCTTCCAACCCTTCCATCACCGCCGCATCGTAGCCGGCTGATTTTAAGGCCTGCTTCATGGCTTGATGATCGGGATCACCGCCGACGGTGGCAGAGTGGTCGGCAAAATTGACGGCGACGGACGCAACCCCCGGCACCGATTGCAAGGCTGTTTCCACCGCGCTAACGCAACCGGCGCAACGCATGCCGAGTATGGAAAGGCGTATTTCCTGCTGCTGATTAGTCGATTGATCTAAAGTCATGATGAGGATTCCCGAGCAATATCGTGTTGATCCGTAGGCAAACGCCGATGCGGTTTTATTCGACCTTGAAACCGGCGTCGACGATAACGTCTTCGATTTCATCCAAGTCGGTTTGCGCCGGATCAAATTCGACCTCGACCCGTTTGTCTTTATGCGAGGCCTGCACCGTTACCACGCCGGCAATCGCCGATACTTTACTGACGATGCTGCTCTCGCAACCGCCGCATTTCATACCGCTTACTGTTAACGTTGCTGATTCGGACATGTTGATCTCCTTATGATTGAAATTAAGACTGGCCGGCCATTCTCGACTTAAACTGTTTGAACATGGTATAAGGCGCGACCTATTCGCATGATAGTGCAATGATCGGGAGCCCGTAAATAAATGACAGATTTTCTGATTGGCCGACAGCAAATACTGGACCGCCATCTGGACACTTTCGCCTACGAGATTTTATTCAGGGGTAAAGATTTCGATCTCAGTTTGAAAGATGGTGCCGCCAACGCCACAAATCAAGTTATTACCGATACGCTGCTGGAAATCGGCCTGAACGAACTGGTTGGCCCCCACAAAGCCTTCATTAATTTCACCACGCAAAACATACTCGATAAAACGCCGCTGCATTTACCTAAAGAGCGCATCGTCATTGAAGTGTTGGAAAGCGTTGCCATCGATGACAACATTGTCGCCAACCTGAAAGAATTATCGCAACTGGGCTATACCATCGCGCTGGACGACTTCGTCTTGTCGCCGGAGTGGCTGCCGTTGCTGGAGTTTGCCGACATTATCAAGCTGGATGTGATGGCGGACGGCCTGGACGGCACCCGGCAACTGATTGAACAGCTAAAACCCTATAAACTCAAATTGCTCGCGGAAAAAGTCGAAACGCATCAGGAGTTTGAAACCTTGCGCGAGTGGGGCTGCGAGCTGTTTCAAGGCTTTTTCTTCAGTAAACCCAATATTGTGGAAGGTAAACGGCTGGGCGTCAGCCAAACCGCCGCCATCCAATTACTGTCGGCCGTGAACAAGGCGGACGCCAGTTTTGCGGAAATCGGCAAGATTATCTCGCAAGACGTCGGGATGAGTTTTAAATTGCTTCATTATTTAAATTCCGCGTTTTTTGGCCTGCCGCAAAAAATCGAATCCATTCAGCACGCCATAGCTTGCCTGGGACTGATCGAGATCAAACGCTGGGTGAACATTCTGACCTTATCGTCCATGTCGGAAAAATCATCCTCGGTGCTGCAGAACGTGTTGATCCGCGCCAAAATGTGCGAACTGATCGCGCGCGAACTTAAGGACGATCAGGAACATTATTTTTTGATTGGCATGCTTTCCGGACTGGACAGCCTGCTCGACATACCGGTAACCAAAGTAATGGAGCAATTGCCGCTGGCGGAAGATATTGATAACGCGGTTTTGAATTATCGCGGCAAGGCCGGGGAAGCGTTACAATTCTGCATCGCCTACGAGCGTTGGGAGCCCGGACTTACCACCTTTCGCGAGATTAGTCCCGAGCGCATCGCCAATATTTATCTGGAGAGCATAGATTGGTGGGCGACCCGCATATTACCTTTCTTGGCCGCTTAAGCCATTTACCTAAAATACCGACATCACCATGACACTGAGATTGACTTTATTCTGGCTAGCCTGTCTGTTCGCCACCCCTCTTTACGCCACCGAACTCGGCAAAATAACGGCGGAACAACTAATAAATATGCAGCAAAACCACAATGCGCTGGTCGTGGATGTGCGTACTGCGCCGGAATGGCAAGCGACCGGTGTCATCGCCAACAGCCAAAAACTGGAATCCTTTGACGGCAACGGCCACTTCGACCAGGAAAAATGGTTAGCCGATTTAGAAAAACTGAAATCGTCACCCGAGCAACCGGTTATTTTGGTCTGCCGTTCCGGAAACCGGAGCGGCAAGATCGGCCAAATCCTCACCGAGCAGTTGGGCATGAAAAATGTTTATCATTTATCCAACGGTATCCAGTCATGGATTAAAAACGGCCACCCGGTTAAAGCCGATTGTTTGACTAAAGCCTGTAAGTAATATGTCCCTGAAAACGCTCAGTAACCAAACCATCGCGCTAGCCGGCATCGCCCAGGCCTGCTCCTTGGTACATCAGCTTGCCGGCACCGGCACTTGCCCAAACGCCGCGCTGGAAGCCAGCATCGCTAGTTTGCTGAAAATAGACGCGGACAGCGTGATCGATGTGTACGGTGGTTTGATCGGTATCGAACACGGCTTACAACAACTCACGACCCAACTCGGCAGCCGAGTGCTGGCCAGTCCGGAACAGGCCCGATACGCGGCACAGATTGTCTATTTGCAAAAGCAGTTGAACAAACAGCCGGACATGCAAAAAACCATACAGGCCGGCATCAGCAAGGCGCAAGCTCAAGCCGAACATTTCGGCGTGCTGCATGAAAATGTGCTGGCCAATCTGGCCGATGTGTATCACAACACAATCAGTACTCTGCAGCCGCGGATCATGGTGCAAGGCGATCAGCAATATCTGGGCAACCCAAGCACTGTAAATAAAATACGCGCCCTGCTGTTGGCTGGCATACGCGCCACTTTATTGTGGCGGCAATGCGGTGGTAGCCGTTGGAAGTTATTGTTCTTCCGTAAAAAAATCCAGGACGAAGCCCAGTTTTTACTCACCCAAATCTGACGCAATCATGCCGGAATTACCCGAGGTCGAAACCAGTCGGCGCGGCATAGCGCCGCATATTACCGGCAAAACCTTTAAAGCCGTGATTGTGCGTCATCCGCAGTTGCGTTGGCCGGTTCCTGAGTCCCTGACTACCGATTTGCCGGGCCAACGCCTGGACGCTGTCGAACGGCGCGGTAAATATTTATTGCTCGGCACGGGGCGCGGTACGCTGATCCTGCATCTGGGCATGTCGGGGAATTTGCGCATCACCACGCCCGAGCAAGCCGTTCGCAAGCACGACCACATCGACTTCATTTTTGCCGACGATACGGTACTGCGCTTTAACGATCAGCGCAGATTCGGCGCGGCCTTATGGACTGCCGAAGACCCGATGTTACATCCCTTGCTGGCGACGCTGGGGCCTGAACCGCTCTCGACGGCATTCGATGCCAACTATTTGCGGCAGCGCGCGGCAAACCGCGCCGTACCGATCAAATCCTTGATTATGGACAGCCATGTCGTGGTGGGGGTAGGCAATATTTATGCCAGTGAAGCCTTGTTCTTAGCAGGCGTCAAACCGATGCGCTCCGCCGGAGAACTGGATACATCGGCGTGCGAAGCCTTGGTGACGGCAATCAAAACCGTATTACAACAAGCCATCGATAAAGGCGGCACCACATTGCGCGACTTCAGCAATGCCGAGGGCAAACCCGGTTATTTCAAACAATCTTTAAATGTGTACGGTCGTGGCGGACAAGCCTGTCTGCGCTGCGAGGAACCGATTCAGCAACTCAAAATTGGGCAACGCGCCAGCTACTATTGCGGCAATTGCCAACGCTAAACCCGTTAATGCTGCCAATCGAAAACGGCGGTTACCCGATTGCCGCAACCGTGATAAACCAGACTGCTGCATAAAGTCTCCAACATGATAATGCCGCGACCGCAGTAGGCCTCATCACATTTCTGCACGCGGCTGCGCCGCCGCCAATCGAAGCCATTGCCGCTATCGAGGACTTTAACGATCAAGCGACCACCGCACTCGGTCGCGTGATGGATAAAAGATAAGCGGATTCTGCCGCGCTGGAGCTGTTGCAAGCGCTCATCCTTCATCGCGTAAAAGCGCATAAAGCCCTCCGGACTGCTCTTCAAAGCGGAATCCAAGCCCAACACGCCATGGTCCAGCGCATTCGCGAACAATTCACTGACTATCATGAAAATATCCTGGCGATAATTCTGTAAACCCTGGATTTCCATGACGGTGTTGACCATAACCGGCACCGGATTGATCAGGCGCAAACTATCGATGTCAAACTCCATCACCTGCTTCCAGGCCGTCGCGGCAATCCGCTGCCGGGGCGGCCGCACTTCTCGACGCCCCCAGGGTACGCTATCGACCGCACAGCTCAATATAACCAGGGTATTGTCATCTTTCTGAATCGCACCACCAGTGTGAGCCTCTAGGCTGGCCTGCAAGTTTTTGATGTCGTCGGATTTACTTTGCCGGATAGCCTTAAGAATGCGTTCCCCGCCGAAAAGCTCGCCTTCGGCATTTTCCGCCTCAAAAATACCGTCTGTGAGCAAATATAAACGCTGGCTCTCGCTTACCCGATGCAGTTGTTCTTCGATGTCAATCGAAGGCTGAATACCCAGCGGAATATTCAAAGAGCGTATCGCCAAAAAACTGTTGTCGGCATGATTGACTAAAAAATGCTCTGGCAGCCCGCAGGTAATGCTTTTCATCGACGACGACTCGGGATACAGCGCCACCACCGACGCCGCCAAAAAGCGGTTAATCGGCAACATCCGATACAGTTTGGCGTTAATCTCGGTAACGATTTCGTTAATATCGAAACCTTTCCGCGTCATGCCATAGAAAATATCGGCCAGCGGCGTGGCCGCTATCGATGCCGACAAACCGTGGCCGGTAAAATCGCCCAACAGCACATGCAAATGATTTTCCGGCGTTTTGGCAACCAACACCAAATCGCCATTAAACAAGGCCATAGGCGACATCACCACTTCCACGGCTTCAGTTTCCAGAAAGTCGGCTTTTAACACATCGTTGAACAGTTTGGCCGCGACTTCATGTTCCAGGTCGGATATCTGCCAATAGTCGAGCAACTGCGTTTTTTGCGCGTGCTCGTGTTGATACAACATGCGCAGTTTTAACGACGACCGTATTTTTAACATCAATAAATGCTGATTGACCGGTCGACAAATGACTGCGTCGATCTCAACCGCGGCGCAATGGTCCAGCAGCGTGTCGGTTAAATCATCGGCAATCAGTATGATGGGTAAGTAAGAATACACTGCATCGCGCATATCGGCTACCTGCCGCCAAGGCCAATCTCGACAGGCAATAATCAGTAAATCCACCGGCGCATTTGTCAGCAGCTCCGTCACCTCTTCCGCACTCGACGCTACCGCGCAGCGAAAATCCTGCGCGCGCAGCGCGCCCTGCAAACTATCCGCACTTGGGTTTGCTCCAGCATCCTCCAGCAAAACAACAGAGGTTTGAGCAGGCAGTGGAAATGGGCTGGGATGATTCATTCTGAAGATAGTGCTCGGCTCTCTATTAACGCTTATTGATTTATAATCTGCGCTTCTAACACCATGCGGCTGGCTATGACGATTTTATTTTTCTCGCTAAGAGGCGTACCCACGGACGAAGCGGACGATGTTCGACAGTTACTGGCCGACAACGATATTGAATTTTACGAAACGTCAGCAGGCAACTGGGGCATTTCCATGCCGGCTATCTGGCTTTATCAACACGATGACATCGATAAAGCCAGACAATTATTCAACGAATACCAACAAGAACGCGCCATAAACCAACGCGCACTTTACCGGCAATTAAAGGCGCAAGGCGAACACCAGGGCTTTTTCCGCCACAATCTGAACAAACCCATCCGATTTCTCGGCTATAGCCTGGTCATTGCCCTGATTTTTTACGTGTCCTTGAAATGGTTGTTTGAACTGGGCCTCTGAATCGTTGTTAGTTAGACAGCAATATCGTCAGCATCCGCTGGGCGTGTTCCGCCACTTCTATACCCAGGTCGGTCAAATACCCGCCGTCATGTTGAGTGACCAAACCTTTGTCGAACAGACGTTGCGCCGCCGCAATCAATACCGGCTCGGCATTGCCATGCACCTTGACACCTTCTTGTACGGACTCCAGATTGAACAAGGATAAAAATTTAATTTCCGCGACCAATTCGTCGGTTAAAAGCATGTGTTACACCCTTTGTAATAATTATTAATCTTCGCTGACCGTCGTGGTCAGCCAACTGTATACGCGCTTTACAAGCAAATCGTAATCTTGTTGATAGCCGTGATCCTCGCCATCCATTTTTATCTGCCGATACACCGGATTATCCTTGCCGGCCATACGCCGTTGCCGGGCGCTATCGAGCACTGCCGCTAAATCAAACTCGGCATACACATCCAAAAAAGGCAATTGCACTTTTTTAATCAAATCGAGGCTTTGCGCCTGTGTTGCGGTCGTTGGCGGCAACGGCAAACTAATCGATACCAGCGCCGCCACGTCATTGGGTTTATCGGCTAGGCGGGATGCGGCCATCAAAGCGCCCATGCCGTAGCCGACAATCGCGATATGTTTCGCATCGTTTTTCAGCAGATGCTCCACAGCCGCATCAATGCGTCCATGTGCTTCTTCGAACAGCGGGTAATAGTCTTCAGCCTGCGCGCCGCTTTCCCTGACAGGCATTTGTAAGGCAAGCGTAGCCCAATTATGCATCGGCAACGTGGTTCGCAAGCGATGGATCAAGGGCTTGGCATCGGGATGTTCGCCCATATCGTGCAGTACGATTGCCACCTGGCTATTGTCGGTCTTTTCGGCTTCCGTGAAGATCGCCAGAAATGTTTTGTCGGCGGATTTTAACCAAATCGCCTGCCCCATGGACAATTGTTGCTGAATGGCTGTCGCAAAGTCCTGCTCTCTGCGGCTATCGGTCGCAAACACCGATGTCGAAACTAGCAATAATGCCGTGAATAACGACGCATTGCGCATAGCAAACACTAACCCTTGCTGTAAAAACCGCTGAAGGTATAACGCTCATGGATATGCCGCAACAGCACCATAATCACCGACGCCACCGGCAAGGCCAACAAGACGCCTAAAAACCCAAACAGTTGTCCACCAGCCAGCACGGCAAACATCACTGCTACCGGGTGTAAACCGATTTTGTTTCCGACCAACCACGGCGTCAACAGCATGCCTTCCATACTCTGCCCCACCGCAAAAACCATCAACACCGGCAGCAAATGCATCGCATCCTGAAATTGCAGCAAGGCTGCGATACAGGCAAAGACGATACCGGTGATGGCGCCCATATACGGTACGAAACTGACCAAGCCGGCCAGCATACCTATCACCAAGGCCAACTCCAGATCCACCAACCACAAGCCGACGCTGTATATCACGCCCAACGCCAGCATCACATAAAACTGGCCACGCATGAAAGCACCCAACACCACGTCGGCTTCGCTAGCCAGTTTGGCGACGGTCCCGGCAAAGCGACGTGGAAACAAATCGTGAATCCGCGCCACCAAATCGTCCCAATCGCGCAGTAAATAGAAGGTAATTACCGGAATCAAGACCAGATTCATCACCCAACCAACGATCACCGCACCGGAATGGGAGACCGATTGAATCAGGTTCTCGGCAACGCCGTCGCCGTCTTGCCAATGACTCTTGATCAGATTAATCAATTGATCTTCGCGCAACGGTCTAATCGTGCGTCCCAGATATTTTTGCAAAACCGGCACGACCGATTTGTTTATCCAGTTTAAATAAGACGGCAGTTTGTCGATGAATTCGCTGATTTGATATTCCAGGGCAGGAATGATGACGATCAACAACGCCGCTATCGAAAAAATGATGCCGGAAAAAACCACCACGACCGCCAGCGTCCGATTTAAACGCCAACCGCGGAATTGCAAAGTTTCCAACCTATCCACGACCGGATCGCCTAGGTAGGCGAGAATGGCCGCAAACGCAAAAGGCATCAGCACCGGCGCCAATACATACAACAGGCCGCCGAACGCCAATATAAATGCCAGTACAAACCATTTTTGCGAATCGTTCATCTCTACCATCATGCGACCTTAGTGCTTGGCTTGTTTACGGGCTTTCCAAACTTCCAGGACTATCGGCAAGATCGAAATCAGCACGATGCCTAACACTACTAACTCAAAGTTCTTCTTCACCAGCGGAATATTGCCGAAGAAATAGCCGGCAAACACGCAGATCAACACCCATGCCACTCCGCCGATAATGTTATACAAAATGAAAGTGCTGTAAGGCATTTTCCCTATCCCGGCCACGAACGGTGCAAAAGTGCGAACGATAGGCACAAAGCGAGCCAATACGATAGTTTTGCCGCCGTAGGTATCGTAAAACGCCTGGGCGCGGTCAAGATGTTCACGGTTTACCCAACTCAGCGAATAAGCGCGCAGACCAATGCTGCGGCCTATCCAATAGTTGACGGTATCACCCAGCACCGCCGCCGCCCCCAAGACGCCGAGCAATATCGGCAAATTGAAAGCATCCATCGCCACGAAGGCACCGGCGGCAAATAACAGGGAGTCACCGGGCAAAAACGGCATTACTACGAAACCGGTCTCGACAAAAATAACCAAAAACAAAATGGCATAGGTCAGCGTGCCGTAGTCGCTGATGATATTGGCCAAATGTTTATCGATGTGCAGCAGAATGTCGGTTAAATAGTGTAGCCAGTCCATGTTTTGCTCTTTTGGTTAAAAAATCTCGGTCAATAGTATCTGCTACCAATGACAGCTTTTCGGCGCGTTATAAAAAATAAGCCGCTACCGCTGCGCTTACCAAACCAAGCACCAACGCCAGCAGCCACAACCACAGTTTAGGCTTGGCGGATTTTTGCTCGTAAGCCACGCCTTCGATGCGGGCATTCACGGCTTTTAATTTACCGCCGGTGTCGCGGGCGACTTCATAAAACAACACATCGCCGCGTACCGGACGGCGGGCCATGCCTTTTAAAGAGGAAATATGTACAAAAATATCTTTGTCGCCGTTATCCGGCTGAATAAAGCCAAAACCTCTATCGTCTTTCCAGGTTTTTAAAACACCTTTCAGGATGGTCGTATCCGCCATCTTTTCACCTCTAGTTAATTATTATTTTTGTGTATTTAGTCTGAAACATCCCGAAAACATCAAACCCGGCCTGCGCGCTTCTGATCGATTACGCCACCTGACTTTGCGATTCCCGGCGAACCTAACATCCCCTCCTATGATGCGTTAGCTGTTTTACCTGCCAACGTGACAGGCACACGGTCGACGGTATTGCCGGTTTTGTTTGGATGGTTAATTTGCGAAGAAGACGACGACCACACCCGGCGTCGATATTCAGAAAAACACTGACAAATCGGCTAACGATAGCTTTCACCGCTAACCGATCCGATTGGAGACAAGACGACGTTTCCAGCTATCGCGCAAAACGCCGCCTCTAATTAAAATTTCTTATCAATCAAAACCTTGTCATCAATAATCAGCTTCGAGACGCCTCCCAATGCCAAATGCAAGGTGCAGGATGCGGTTTTGAAGTTGGAGTCTTTCTCGCCTACCCATTCCATCGTGACATAGGTGGTTTTGTCCGTATCGGTTTTGGACGGAAAATAAACCTGAGTTCCGGTTTTGTTTTCGATCAATTTAGGACATTTTTGCGTAGCCATTTCCTGCATAGCCACCAGCGTACGAATTTGCGAAGCTGCCTCTTTTTCCTCGTTGGATTGATCCTTGCTAACGCCCACCATGATAAAACCGGCTACAAACACCCCCACGACAGCGATCATCAATTTCTGTGTTTCACCCATTATTGCTCTCCTCTGTTTTGTAGTTATTTTTTTCGGCGAATCCGAATTGTCACCCTTCGGATTCTATGCCAATTGACCGGTATCGGCAATGCGCCAGACAAAAGCCTTACTGCGGATCCACCTGTGCGATCCAATCGCCCAAGTTGTAATAGTTGGTGATGCGCGCTACTTTACCGTCACGGATGTCGAAAAACGCGCCGGCCGGCAAACGATAGGTTTGACCATTGGCTTCCGGCAGGCCTTCGTCGGTGTTCAGGTATTCGCCCAACACCACAAATTCGGCCGCACCGCGCGTGCCATCTTCGTTAGCCATGATCACCATATCCACCAACTGTTCTTTGTAGTGGTGATTCATTTTTTTCATGAACTCAGCAAAAGCGGCCTTGCCTTGCTCGCGATCGCCCTGGTTAATGTCATGTACCACATCGTCGGTCAACAAGCTCAGAAAGGTATCCATGTCGCCGCTGTTGAATGCTTGATAGTACTGTTCGATAAGTTTTTTTGCTTGTTGCATAGTGGTCTTGATGCCTAGATTAAAAACCGGCAATTCTGCCAGAAGACCGGTTTTTTTTCAGCTTAAAATTCGACGCCCTGCTCGGCTTTGATGCCGGCGGCAAAAGCATGTTTGATTCGGGTCATCTCGGTGACCGTGTCGGCAGCTTCAATCACTTCCGGCGCCGCATTCCGGCCGGTCATTACCAGATGCAGCCAGGCCGGTTTGTCGTTTTTAATAAAATCGGCGATTTCCTGACCACTTATCCAACCATAGCCGCAGCAGTAATTGATTTCGTCGAGGATCACCAAATCAAATTCTTCGGAGAGAATTTTTTGTTGGGCAAACTCCCAAATCTCCCGGCTGGTTTTTATATCCTGCTCCGGATTTTTGGTATCCCAGGTAAAACCGTCACCCAAAGCGTGCCATTCGATTTCTTCGAATCGCGTCGCAGCGCGTTGCTCACCGGTTTGCCATTGGCCTTTGATAAATTGAATCACACAGACTTTCATGCCCCAACCGGCGGCGCGGAATACCATGCCAAACGCACTTGAGGACTTTCCCTTACCTTCGCCGGTGTGTACCAGTACGACACCGTGCCTTCTATCTCTGGTTTTCATTAATTATGCTTCTCTGGCCGATTTAGCAGCCGCTTGTTCAGTTGGCCGGGCATTGTAACAACTTAGTAGCCGCTAAGAGACAGAAGCAAGAATGGGGTATGACAATCTATCAGGTAAAGGGAGCCCGCTGGCGCAAAGCAGAAAAACCAAAGTTAAACAAACCGGTGCTCCCAAAAACAGACTTCGAAACCCCGGTATTCGGGCGAATTTTCTCCATGAAAGCACTGCTGTCATTGGCGGCGGAGTTTTGGCTTTTATTTCGATATGGCTGGAAGCTCTGGAAGACATGACTGATACGGCATTTTCATTTACGCAGCAGATTGTGAATTTTAAAGCCCAAAATAGCCGCTGCCAGCAAAAAGGTAATGGCGTTGGCCACTATGATCGCTATGTTCAGCAAATAGATACCATAAATTAACCAAAGCAACACCCCTAACGTAAACATGCTGTACATGCCTAGCGATAAGGACTCCGTATCGCGGGTTTTGAAGGTTTTGATTGCTTGCGGCAGAAAAGAGGCGGTCGTCAAGGTTGCCGCCAAATAGCCGATCAGGTCGGGGATCATAATTATGCCGAAAAATCAGTTTGCAAGTCGCTGCCAGCCAAAATAACTCAGGGCTATCAGTAGGAATTGCGCGAAAGCCAACAGCCAAAAATAACCAACGAACAACATTATCCTGACCGGCGTTTCCAGGGTCTGTTTCGAGCTGTACCACCAGCCACCTAAGCCCGAAACAGTTGCGATGACCAGCAAAGCAATAATGACAATACTCATCCCAATTACCGCGGCGGTGGCGCCAGTACCTCGCGGGAGCCATTGGTTTCCGGCATGCTGACCACGCCGGCGTTTTCCATGTCCTCTATGATGCGCGCCGCGCGGTTGTAACCGATCTTGAAGCGGCGTTGCACGCTGGAGATGGACGCTTTGCGCGATTCGGTGACAAACGCCACGGCTTCGTCGTACAACGCATCGGACTCGCTGTCCTCGCTATCCAAACCGGCGACTTCGCCACTATCGGTACGTTCCTGGGTGATTTCGTCCAAATAATTGGTCGGACCGGTTTTCTTCAAAAACTCCACTACGCGATGCACTTCATGGTCGTCCACAAACGCACCATGAGCGCGCAACGGGATACTGGTGCCGGACGGCAGGAACAACATGTCGCCGTTACCCAGCAAGGCTTCCGCCCCGCCTTGGTCGATAATGGTCCGGGAATCGATCCGCGACGACACCTGGAAGGAAATCCGCGTGGGTACGTTGGCTTTGATCAAGCCGGTCAACACGTCCACCGATGGCCGTTGCGTCGCCAATACCAAGTGAATACCGGCGGCACGGGCTTTTTGCGCCAGACGGGCGATCAGTTCCTCGACCTTTTTACCGACCACCATCATCATGTCGGCCAACTCGTCGATGACGATGACGATGCTGGGCAGCGTGTCCAGCAGCGGATAATCTTCCAGGGCTACCGGCGTTTCCGACCGGAATAAAGGATCGCGAATCGGCTGACCGGCCGCTTCCGCTTCCCTGACCGCCTGGTTATAACCGGCCAGATTTCGCACACCAACCTTGGACATCAATTTGTAGCGGCGCTCCATTTCCGCCACGGCCCAACGCAAGGCGTTTTGGGCGTCTTTCATATCGGTAACGACCGGCGTCAGCAAATGCGGAATGCCTTCGTACACCGACAACTCCAGCATTTTCGGGTCTATCATGATCATTCGCACATCTTCGGGCTTGGCCTTGTACAGCAAGCTCAGAATCATGGTGTTGATGGCCACCGATTTACCGGAACCCGTGGTACCGGCCACCAGCGCATGCGGCATTTTGCCGAGATCGGCCACCACCGGCGTTCCGGAAATGTCCTTGCCCATCGCAATGCTGAGCTTGGATTTAGCCCGCTCGAATTCGTCCGACACCAGCAAATCGCGTAGCGAAACCATTTCCCGCTCTTGGTTGGGAATCTCCAAACCAATCACCGATTTGCCCTCGATAATCTCGACGATACGCACGCTGGTCACCGACAGGCCGCGCGCCAAGTCCTTGGCCAGGCTGCTGATACGGCTGACTTTCACACCGGCCGCCAGACGCAATTCGAAACGCGTAATCACCGGTCCCGGCAATACCGCTTCCACTTCGGCGGCGATACCGTAATCCTGCAATACGTCCTCGACTTGGCGGGAAATTTCTTCCAGCTCAAGTTTGGAATAGCGTTTCACTTTGATTTCACGCTTGTCCAGCAAAGACAAGGTGGGCAAGGCGTTGATATAAGCACCGGGCTCCATGTCGTCGACCGGCTTGCTGTCTTTTCGGCGCAGAGGCCTAACCGCGGCGGCCGCCGAAGCTTGCGCGGTTTCCAACACTTGAATCTGCGGCTTTTTAGCGCGTTCCTCGGCTTTGGTTTCGGGCTGATTGCGTGGCTTTTTGGCGTCCTTCACCGTCTCGGGGCGCACGGCTCTTTCGGATCGGTAGCGTTCCGGCGCGGCAACCGCTTGCCGGCCCACGACCGAGCAAGCCGTCATCGCGCATTTGCCGATCAAGGTCATCACCATTAGCCAGGACAAACCGGTGAACAAGGTAACGCCGGTCATAAAAATGGCTAGCAACAGCAAGGTTGAGCCGGAATTGCCTAACAGATGCACCAAGGCGTCGCCGACTTCCCGGCCCAAAATACCGCCGGGGCTCTCCGGCAAATCCATCTTAGTGCGTAGAAAATGCAAATGCATGAACAAAATCGCCGAACCGGAAATCATCGTGGCGATAAAACCGCCCGAGCGCGCCACCATCAGCCATTGGTTGCCCCGCGGCTGATTCGAACCTTGATAAAGCATGTAGCCATACCAAAAAATCACAATCGGGATCAGGTAGGCCATCAAACCCAGGAAGCTCAGCGCAAAATCCGCCAGCCAGGCGCCGAACAATCCGCAGGCATTGCCGATAGATTGGTAGGAAGTGCTATGACTCCAACCCGGATCGTTGGAATTAAATGTGACTAGGGCAATTAAAAAAAACAGCGCACAACTCGAAAGACCGAGTAATGCAATTTCGCGATAGCCTCGCGCGGCTCTCTCTTCCACAACAGCAACCATAGTTGTCGGCTCACAATAAAAGCGTCACAAAACATGATTATAGATGAAGTAAATCGATTTAACATTAGCTTAACCGGCCACGCCTTTAAAAACCCGTTGGTAAATCGGTTTTATCGCGGGGGGAATGCCCTTATAATTTTCCTACCCTAACCCGCATGGAGACTCGACATAATGGCTGCCGCAAAACATTGCAAACTCTTAATCCTAGGTTCCGGCCCGGCCGGTTACACCGCAGCCGTTTACGCCGCGCGCGCTAACTTGAATCCGGTGATGATCACCGGCATGCAGCAAGGCGGCCAATTGACCACTACCACGGAAGTGGACAACTGGCCCGGCGACGTGGAAGGCTTGCAAGGCCCGGACTTGATGGAACGGATGCGCTTGCATGCCGAGCGCTTCAATACCGAAATCATTTTCGACCATATCCATACCGCCGATCTGTCGCAAAAACCGTTTACGCTAACCGGAGATGCCGGCGTTTATACTTGCGATGCATTGATCATTGCCACCGGCGCTTCGGCGAAATATCTGGGTCTGCCGTCCGAAGAGGCTTTCAAAGGCAAAGGTGTTTCCGCCTGCGCCACCTGCGACGGCTTCTTCTACCGGAACAAACCGGTCGCGGTGATCGGCGGCGGTAATACTGCTGTGGAAGAAGCACTGTATTTGTCCAACATCGCCTCCGAGGTGATTGTGGTACACAGACGAGACAAATTCCGTTCCGAAAAAATCCTGTCGGACAAACTGATCGAAAAATCCAAATCGGGCAACGTGCGGATCGAATGGAATCACGAGTTGGACGAAGTACTGGGCGACGACATGGGCGTCACCGGTCTGCGTATCAAGAGCACGCAGGACGGTAGCACCAGAGATCTGGACGTGCACGGTGTATTTATCGCCATCGGCCACACTCCCAACACCGATATTTTTACCGGCCAATTGAAAATGGAGCACGGCTATATCGTCGTCAACAGCGGCATTCATGGCAACGCTACTGCAACCAGCGTTCCCGGCGTGTTCGCGGCTGGCGACGTGATGGATTCACATTACAAACAAGCCATCACCTCAGCCGGCGCCGGCTGTATGGCGGCTTTGGATGTAGAAAAATATCTGGACGAATTAACCGGCTAGGCTTGTCCCCGATTGGGGTGGTTAAGACCGCCCCAATACGTTTTCAATATATCAAAGGCAATAGCCGCCAAGTAGACCGGCAAAAATCGGCATAACCCGGACCGAACTCCGCCAGCAACATCCGTTCTTCAATCTCGATGCGTCGAATAAACGCCCATGCCGTCGGCATAAGCAATAATGCCAAAGCAATAAAATCGCCCATCGCCACACCCGCGGCGAATAAGGCTATCAACAAACCGGTGTAGGCCGGATGCCGCACCCAGCGGTAAGGCCCGCCCTTTATCAGCCGGTGTTCTTGCTGTATCGCCACGTTGGTCGTGAAAAACCGGCCCAGTTGCATGACGGCCCGATAACGTAGGTAAAGCCCCGCGGCAAACAACAGCATTGCCAGGATTTGTCTGGGCAAATACTTCAGGGCGATTGGCGCCAACGCTAGATTTTTAAACCACAATGCCAGCGCCAGACTCAGTAGCACGCTACCCCACAAGATGCGTTGCGAACGCCGCTCCGTATTCACGACCGGCCCGGCTTGCAGCGCAGTACGGCGAGCCAAACCAATTTCCGCCGCCATCCAAACCAAGCACAGCAATAGCCACAAAATCCGTACCGATGTCATTAATCGCCCTCCGGCGCAGTGTGCGTGGAATGACGGGCATGCCAGGATACCCGCGCCTCGTGTAACATACCGCAATTTGCCGGCTGTTATGAAAAAGATCATCGAACTGAAACAGGTTTATAAGGATTATCCGCAAGCCGGCACGCTGCAAACCGTATTGCACGACATCAATCTGGATATTTACCCCGGCGAATTCGTGGCCATCGTCGGCCCCTCCGGCAACGGCAAATCCACCTTATTAAACCTGCTGACCGGCATCGACCATCCCAGCCAAGGCCAAGTCATCGTCAACGGCACGGAGCTGCAAACACTCAGCAACGAAAAACTCAGCATCTGGCGCGGCGCCAATGTTGGCATCGTGTTTCAATTTTTCCAGTTATTGCCTACCTTGAATCTGCTGCAAAACATAGTGCTGCCGATGGACTTTCTCGGCTCGTTAAACAAGCAACAGCGCCGTGAGCGGGCCATGTATTTGTTGGAACTGGTCGGCCTGGCCGATACGGCGGAGCGCTTGCCCAGCCAGGTGTCCGGCGGCCAGCAACAACGGGCGGCGATTGCTCGCGCGCTGGCCAACGACCCGCCGCTGATCGTCGCCGACGAACCCACCGGCAATCTGGATGCCGCCACCGCCGATTCGGTGTTCGATTTGTTTGCGCATCTGCGGGACCAAGGCAAAACCTTGGTGATGGTCACCCACAACGAGGCCCTAGCCGATGCCGCCAGCCGCAAACTGGAAATTCGTTCCGGACGAATCCACGCCGACAGTCAGCCGGTAGGCAGCAGGTGAATACGCTTTGGCATAAAGTCTGGGCCGACTTATGGCTGACCAAAAGCCGCACTGCCTTGGCGATTATCAGCATCGCCGTCGGCGTCTGTTGTGTCGGGACTTTATTCGGCATGATCGATTTACTGCTGAGCAAAATGGATGCCGCACATCGGCAATCGCAACCGTCGCATATCAATCTAATTTTACGCAATGACGCCGACATCAGTGTGTTGGAGCCCATCAAGGCTATACCTGGCGTAGCCGGCGTCGATACGCTGACGCCGTTGAGCGTGCATTTCCGCCGACCCGGCGAGCCCGACTGGCAATTGGGTACGCTAATTATCCGCCCCAACTACGACAAGCAACATTTCGACAAAACCGCGCTGCAATCCGGCGATTGGCCGAGCGCTAATCAAGTAGCGATAGAAAACCTGTCGGCCCTGTCCAGCGGCATACCAAGCGGCGACATTGAATTCGAAACCACCCAAGGGCCGCAAACCTGGCCTATCGGCGGTATCGTCCGCCATCCCTTTGTAAAACCGCCCAAATTCGGCGGCCAAGTGCATTTTTTTGCCGGCGCCGCCCAAGCCGCCCAATTCGGCATTCCAGCACACAGTTTCCGGCAATTGTTGGTGCAAATCGCCGAACCATACAGCAGCGAGGCCGCTCGCAGTGTTGCCGGGCACATTCGTAGCCTGCTGAGCGAGCGGCATATCAGCGTCAACGTCACCTTGTTGCAAGACCCGGAACAACATTGGGGCCGGCCGTTTTTAGCCGGGATCAACGGTGTGCTGCAAATCATGGCCTTGGTCTCGTTAGCCCTGGCTAGCGTATTGATTTTAAACACGGTATCGGCTCACATTACCCAGCAAACCGACCAGATCGGCGTCATGAAAGCGCTGGGCGCCAAGACCGTCACGATTGCCAAACTGTACCTGTTGGAAATCCTATTTTTATCGTTGGCGGCGATCGTTTTCGCCGTACCACCCGCCCTAGCCGCCGCTTACTTCAGTGCCTGCCGACTGCTGGCTTTATTCAATATCGATTGCGGCGCGTTTGCCGTGTCCGTGCCCGCCGTCAATTACATGCTGCTCGGTGGCCTGCTGGCGCCCTTGCTGGCGGGTTTGCCGCCAATTCTGCGCGGTGCGGCCATGACGGTGCGTGCGGCAATCGCCAGTTACGGCGTGGGCGCCGATTTTGGCTACAACCGTTGCGATCTGCTAATAGAGAAGTTCGGCGCGCGCTTTCTGCCAACTTTATCGGCCGCAGCCTTAGGGAATTTGTTCCGCCGCAAAGCCAGGCTGGTCTTGACGCAAAGCGTATTGGTCTGCGCCGGTGTGATGTTTTTAGTGTTGACCAGCCTGATCGCCTCGCTGAACTTAACGCTGGATCGGGAAATGGCCCGCAGCCGTTATGCCGTGCGGCTCGGCTTTACCCAAGACCAATCCGAACAAACAATTCGCGACATCGCCGCAGCGGTGCCCGGCACGGAACAAATAGAATTCTGGCAACGATCCAGCATACAAATTGCCAAGGACGGCCTAGCTTTGCCGCAAAAAGGCAGCCTGGGCCTGCAGATGCTGGCATTGCCGGCAAACTCGACCATGTATCAACCGCTGATTGAATCCGGACGCTGGTTGCAAGCCAGCGACGCCGGCCAGCGCGTAATGGTGCTGAGTGCGGATACGGCCGCGCTGAACGCTGTCCGAGCCGGCGATATGCTGGACGTCGCGCTAGGCGCCGATCACCAGAAATGGCAAGTGATAGGCGTCTATCGTTGGTTGGCCGGCAATAGCTATGCGGTGGAACCGGTCTATGCACCATTGGAAACCCTGCGAGTTATTACCAAAAACCGGGAAATGGCATCGTTTGCACTGCTCGATGCGCCGGTCGCTGACCCGCATCAGGAGGCCGACTACCTACGCAACTTGCAACAACAGTTTCAGGACCATGACATACAACTGGATGTTTACACCACACTTGCCAAACTGGAACAACGCCAATTTACCCGCAACCAGTTCAAATCAGTACTGAACACCCTGCTGGGCCTGGCCTGCATGATTGCGGCGGTCGGCGGCATTGGTTTGTCCGGCACCTTGGCAATTAGCGTGTTGCAGCGCATTCGCGAAATTGGCGTATTACGCGCCATCGGCGCGCCCTCCCAAAAAGTGTTCCGCATGTTTTTACTGGAAGGCCTGCTGCATGGCGGCATGGCTTGGTTACTGAGTATTCCGTTGGCATATCTGGCCGCCGAACCGCTAGCGAAACAACTCGGACGAACTATGCTTGGCATACAACTGGATTTTCGCTTCGACCTGTGGGCTATTCTGTACTGGCTGATGATTATGTTAGCAGTGGCCTGGATAGCCGCCTTCTGGCCGGCGCGCAAGGCAACCCGCCTAAGCATTAGAGAATGCTTGGGACACTGAACAGCGTAGTATTGGGTTTTACCTAAATGAGCAGTGACCGTTTATTAATGATTACAAACGCTTTGATTAACCGGATTAAATTTCTGCTACTGAGCTGTTGCTTGCTAGCCAGCTTTACAGCGCTGGCCGACGCACCGGTGCGCATCGGCGTATTGGCCTATCGGCCCAAGCCGCAAACCCTGGAACAATGGCAAGCACTGAGCAGCATCTTGCACCAGGCCATACCGGAGCGCGAATTCGTCGTCGAAGCTTTGAACTACGACGAACTGGAAGCCAGAGTGGACAGTAAACAATTGGACTTTTTGCTGACCAATCCCGGCCACTATGTCCATATTAGCTATCAACACAGTTTTTCAGCACCGCTGGCGACATTGCTCAGACACGAGAACGGCGGCTCTCAGGATAAGTTCGGCGGCGTGATCTTTGCGCGGGCTGAGCGCGCGGATCTGAACGCGCTCGACGACCTGCGCGGCAAAAAAATCGCCGCTACCAGTCAAGACTCCCTGGGCGGCTTTCAAATGCAAGCTTACGAAGCCGCCCAAGCCGGCATAGACATAGTGAAGGCATCCCAATTGGTCATCACAGGTATGCCGCACGATGCGGTAACGGCCGCCGTATTGTCCGGGCAAGCCGATATAGGATTTGTCCGCACCGGGGTTCTGGAGGATTTGGCCAAAAATGGCAAGCTTGATCTGCGGCAAATCAAAATCCTCAACGCCCAACCCTCTAGTGATTTCAAGCTGCTATCGACTGCGCTTTATCCCGAGTGGCCGTTTTTAGCCATGCCCAACGTAGACCGCGCGCTGGCCAAAAAAGTCGCCGGTAGTTTGTTTCTGATGGGCCCCGACCATATTCCGGGGATTGAAGGCTTCACCATCCCGGCCGATTACAATTCGGTGGAACAATTACTACGGAACGTGCGCGCCAAGCCGTTCGACGCCGTTCCGTCATTCACATTGACGGATATTTGGCAACGCTACCCTACACCAATACTGGCACTCAGCGCCGGTGTCATGCTGGTTGTGTTGCTCAGCTTGAGTTTGTTCTGGGTAAACCGTTATCTGGTGGCGGAACGGCGCCGAGTCCGCGAACAGAATATACGGCTGGCGGATAGCGAATATCGCTGGAAATTTGCCCTGGAAGGCGCCGACGAAGGGGTATGGGATTGGGACATCGTCAGCGGCGAGGTGTTTTTCTCGCCGCGCTGGAAATCGATGGTGGGTTATCAACCGGATGAATTCGCCAATAACTTCGATGCCTGGCGCGCCAGCCTGCATCCGGACGATACCGACCGGGTGCTGCAAACCCTGTCTGACTACTTCGACGGCAAGAATAAATTGTATTGGGTGGAGTTTCGCATGCGCTGCAAGGATGGACGCTATAAGTGGATACTCGCCAAGGGCATGGTGGTAGCGCACTCACCGGAAGGCAAACCGCAACGGATGCTGGGTACGCACGTCGATATCGACAAACATAAACAGATAGAACAAGAATTAAGGCAAAGCCACGATGCTTTGTTGCGTTCCAATGTCGATCTGGAACAATTCGCTTACAGCGTCTCCCACGATATGCGGCAGCCCTTGCGCATGGTCTCCGGCCATTTGCAATTTTTGGAACGCAATCTCAGGGAGTCATTGGATGAAGACGCGCGGCAAAATCTGAATTTTGCCTTGGAAGGCGCCAAACGCATGGATGCGATGATCGTCTCGCTGTTGGAGTATTCGCGCGTCGGCCGCAAGACCCAACAAAAATCCTGGATTGCCAGCGACGCGATCCGCGATGAAGTGTTGCAGTTCGTCGAACCCATGGCGGCACAATGCCAAGCCAACATCCGTTGCCAAGGCGATTGGCCTATCCTGTATGCCAGCCGCGACGAACTGAGCCGCTTACTACAAAACCTGCTGGTTAACGCGCTGCACTATCGCCAAGAATACCAAGCTCCCATTATTGATGTTAACTCCGAGGTCGGCGACGGCTTTTGGCGGCTCAGCGTGCGCGACAACGGCATCGGTATAGACCCCGGGCAATTTGATCGGCTGTTTCAGTTCTTCAGCCGCCTGCAAGCCCGCACGCGTTTCGAAGGCACCGGTATGGGCCTAGCTTTGTGCCGGCGGATAATCGAGCATCACAACGGCAAAATTTGGGTGGATTCGGCCGGCGAAGGCCAGGGTTCCTGTTTTACGTTTGAAATTCCCTTGGGCTATACCCCCGCAACCGACAGTCAGCCGGCATGAATAAGCACCCAGAAACCTCGGTTGGCGCCCTGCCACGCTCAAGCCTGAGCAAACCGCGGTATTACAGCCACTGGCTGACGATAGCAGTCCTGCTCATTACATTGCTGACCAGTTACCAGGCTTGGCTGATTGCGGTTGAAGACTTGGAACACGAACGCCAGCTCTATTTCGATTTCCGCGTCCGGCAATTGGTGCAAAGTATTGAGCAACGATTACAAACTTACGAGCAAATGTTATACGGCGCCAGG
Organism: Methylomonas fluvii; assembly: GCF_014850975.1. GTDB lineage: Bacteria > Pseudomonadota > Gammaproteobacteria > Methylococcales > Methylomonadaceae > Methylomonas > Methylomonas fluvii. The sequence continues at coordinate 1,463,687 of NZ_JACXST010000003.1, forward strand.
GGGTTGTTTGCGGCATCAGGGCTGGTAGAACGCAGCGAATATAGGGAATATGTATCCGCACTGAACCTTGACCAACGCTTTCCCGGCATCCAGGGCGTGGGCTTTTCCCTGTGGATACCGAAAACCGAGAAAGACCGGCATGTTGCCCAGATGCGCAAACAGGGCTTCGCCGATTACGACATCCATCCCGTCGGCGAGCGGGATTTTTACACGTCGGTCATTTATCTGGAACCGTTTTTCGGCCGCAATCTACGCGCATTCAGTTTCGACATGTTCTCTGAGCCAACTCGAAACCGCGCGATGAGCTATGCCCGCGACAACAACAGCCTGGGCATCAGCGGCAAAGTAATCTTATTGCAGGAGACCGTCCAAGACGTGCAAGCCGGTTTTATAATGTACCTGCCAGTTTATAAAAAGGACGTGCCGCACGACACGCTGGAGCAGCGCCGCACCAATCTACTGGGTTGGGTTTACGCGCCATTCCGCACCAAGGACTTAATGGCCGGGATTGGCGGCGAACTGGAAAGCGATTTGGGGTTGGAAATATTCGACGGAGAAACCTTAAACGAAGAAAGCCGCATGTACGGCGCGGCACCGCCGGCCAATACCCCGCCAACATTGACGCGCAAACAACAAATCGTGCTGGCTTGTCACCCGTGGACCTTATTCATTCATGCTCAAGCAAATTTCCAAGCGCGTGTCGATCAAGACAAGCCATTCATTATCGCCGGCAGTAGTGTGAGCCTCAGCCTGCTGCTAAGTTTGCTAACCTGGCAATTAGTGAACAGTCGCAGCCGGGCGCAGGCCCTGGCACAGAGTATGACCGCCGAATTGCGGGAGAGTGAAAGCCGGTTCCGGGCCATGGCCAATTCCGCGCCGGTGCTAATCTGGCTGTCCGGACCCAATAAGCTCTGTTACTGGTTCAACAAAGTCTGGTTGGACTTTACCGGGCGCAGTATTGAACAAGAATTGGGTAATGGCTGGTCAGAAACGGTACATCCGGATGATCTGGAGTTTTGTCTAAACCACTACAGCCAACACTTTGAAAAACAGCAGCCGTTCAGCATGGAATATCGGATGAAACGCCACGATGGTGAATATCGCTGGTTGCTCGACACCGGCATTCCCCGTTACGACGACCACGGCGAATTCGTCGGTTACATCGGCTCATGCATCGACATTACCGAACCCAGACAAATTCGCATGGCTTTGGAAACCAGCAACGCCGATCTGAGCCGTTTCGCGGAAATTTCCGCCCATCACTTGATGGAGCCAACTCGCCGCTTCGGCAGCTTTACGCAACGCTTGCGCAACTCATTAAAGGCGTATCCGGAAGCTTTAGGCGACGAAGACATTAATAGCAGCCTGGATTATCTGGAACGCGACGCCCAGCGTTTACTCGGTCTGGTACGTGACATTCAACTTTATGTCACCGCCGATCAAGCCCGCGACAAAATAACTCTTGTGGACGCCAAAGCCGCTGCAGAAGCAGCTATCCAAGCATTTGCGGACAAGATAGCGATTGCCGGCGCAAGCGTCAGCGTCGGTGAATTACCGCATGCCTATATCGATCTTCCCCGCATGGCCGAGCTTTTTAGATTACTTTTGGACAATGCCCTCAAGCACGGCAAGCCAGCCCATCCTAAACACCCCTTACACATCGAAATTGGCGGCGTATCCGATCTGGACGTAAATCGTTATTATGTGCGCGATAACGGCGACGGAATCGATGCGGAATACCGGCAACGGGTCTTCGAAATTTTTGAGCGCCTGCATTATCGCGACAACGAGGCCGGCACCGGTATCGGTTTGTCGATAGCCCGCCGCATCCTCAGCAGTTGTCGCGGCAAAATTTGGATAGAAAGTACCGCGCAGAACGGTACGGCAGTGGTGTTCGAGCTACCCAATATCGAAGGAAATAAGCATGACGGATAAATCAACGCCGCTGTTCGATGTGTTGCTGGTGGAAGACGAACCCGCCGACGCCCATCTGGTGAAAATGAGTTTCAAGGAAAACCGGGTGCGTTGCAATTTACATCATGTCTGGGACGGTGTCGAAGCGCTGGCGTTTTTGCGGCGGCAAGGCGCCGACTATGCCGACGTGCCGCGCCCGGATTTGATCTTGCTGGATCTGAATATGCCGCGCATGAACGGCCGCGAGCTTCTGGCTAAAATCAAGTCGGAACCGGACTTCTCCAGCATCCCGGCCATTGTCCTGACCACTTCCGATATTGAGCGCGACGTAGTGGCAACCTACCAACTTGGCGCCAGCAGTTACATCACCAAACCGGTGGATGTCGAACAATTTATCGCGGCTGTTCGGCAAATCGAAGGCTATTGGTTCAATGTCGTGCGCTTACCAAGCAAGTAATCACTATGACTGAAGCGACAAATTGCTGCGTTTTATTAATTGAAGACGAACCGGGCGATGCCAACCTGGTTCGGCAATATTTGCGTGCCTCGCCTAATCTGCGTTTCGAACTGATCTGGCGCGAAAATTTGGCGGATGGCGAACAAATCATAGCCCAACAAAAGATCGATGTGGTCCTGGTGGATTTAAGCCTACCGGATTCGCGCGGCTTGGATACCGTCAGACGCATCCGCAAAGCGACCCGAGTGCTGCCGATTATCGTGCTGACCGGGCACGACGATACCGAATTTTCTCTAAAGGCTCTGGACTGCGGCGCGCAGGATTATCTGATCAAAACCAACATTGATACCGACAGCCTGGTCAGGGCGATACGCTACGCGCTGACTCGGATCAGCTTGGAAAAACGGCTTCACGAGTCCGAACAACGGATGGGCATGGCCTTGCAGGGCGCCAATCTGGGTTTATGGGATTGGCATATTCCCAGCGGAAAGGTGATTTACAACGACCTCTGGGCCTCGATGCTGGGATACACGCTTGACGAAGTCGGATCCGATATAGACATATGGAAACGCTTGGTGCATCCGGATGATTGGCCGTTAGTCACAGCTTCTCTGGAACCGCATTTGCGCGGCGAAACCGACCTTTACTCTGTTGAACATCGCTTACTTCACAAGGATGGCCATTGGGTTTGGGTGCACGATACCGGCCGCGTGCTGGAGTGGGATTTTCATGGTCAACCGATACGCGCGGTGGGTATCCATCAGGACATCAGCTTACGCAAGGCGTCGGAGTTGCGCGACCACTTACTGGTATCAGCCCTGGAAACGGTGGAACACGGTGTAGTGATTACCGACGTCAATGCTAATATCGAATGGGCCAATAAAGCCTTTGAAACACTGACCGGGTTTAGCCGCCACGAAGCTATCGGTATGCGGCCCAACGAACTGGTCAAATCCGGCAAGCAAGACCCGGCCTTTTATCACAATTTATGGGACACCATACTGTCGGGAAACACCTGGCGCGGCGAAATCGTCAACCGGCGTAAAAATGGCGAACTGTATGACGAAGAGCTGGTAATTTCCCCGGTCACGGATCAGCAAGGCTGCATACGCCATTTCGTCGGCGTTAAGCAGGATGTCAGCGAACGTAAAAGGATGCAAACCGAACTGTGGGAATTGGCAACGACCGACGGCTTGACCGGTTTTTTAAATCGTCGGCACTTTATGGCCCGTCTGGAAAATGAATTTGCCAGGGTAAAGCGCAATAATCACCGGGTAGCGGTATTAATGCTGGACCTGGATCATTTCAAGCAGATTAACGACGGTTACGGACACCCCACCGGCGACGCGATGTTGCAGCACTTTGCCGGCATTATGCGCGCGGAATTGCGTCAGATCGATGTGGTGGGCCGGATTGGCGGCGAGGAGTTCGCGATATTCATGCCTGAGACCGACGCCGAACCCGCCATGATCATTGCCGAACGTTTACGTAAGGTGCTGGCCGATACACCGTTGCTTATGGATAAGCATACAATTCCGATAACCGTCAGTATCGGGATTGCCTTAATGCATGCCGATAGTGGTACGGCCGATTGCGTATTGACCAAGGCCGATAAAGCGCTATACACCGCTAAGGAAAATGGCCGGAACTGCGTGCGCGTCTGGCTTTAGCGGTCTAATGCCCAAACGGCAAAGCGCCTTTAAAGCGTGATTGGATAGAACACATTTGAAAAATCGACATAAATTTCCACGCTAGCGCCGCGACGCCGATCCTGAATGCGTTTGTCGATAATATCCTGCGGCACCGGCAACCCAGTGCGGCGCCGGTCATTTTTGACGTCACGCTGCTTGTAAACTCGCACCAAAACCTCGCAGCCGTTAAACAACAGGCTATTCAGATTCTTGATAGCACGAATGCCGGCTTCATCCGAATTCACCGACACCAGGCCGTGATGCTCGAGCTGATTGCTGCGCTTGTCCCGAATCACCATCACGTCGACGGTGATTACTTGCTTGGCCTGTTCTATTAAATCTTCACTGACAGCCATCGCCACGTAAGAATACAATTCGTTGGGCCGGGTCGGTGCCGGGATATTCCGAAAAAAAAGCAGCATAAATCTAGCTAACAGTAGGCATAAGAAATAAGCCAAAAGCGCATAAATACAGCTCTTCCAGCCCGAATGCGTTTATACCGGGCTAACCCCAGGCTATGCAAACGCCGCATAAGTGTAGGCTTAAATTTAACCGGCTTATGCAAATCCGAATTTTTTGTCTGCCTGGGGCTAAACCTGCCCCAGGTCCGCCAAAATCTTATCCCGCACCAATTGCCCGGACAAGGTCACCATCGGCATGCCGCCGCCCGGATTGACGCTACCGCCGACGAAATACAGATTGCTTAATTGCTTGCTGCGTTGCGGTGCCTTGAAGCCCAGGTTTTTCCAGCGATCCGAAACCACTCCGTAAATCGAGCCTAAATTAGAATAATACTTGGCCTGAATATCCAGCGGCGTCCAGTATTCTTCGGTAACGATGTGTTGGCGTAAATCGGTCAAACCCATGCGCTCCAATTTAACCAGCACCCGTTCGCGCAGCGCCCAATAATCGTCGGCGGTCAGCGGTTTGTCCGGGTTGATATGCGGGATGTGCGGCAGGATTTTAATGATCTCGCAACCGGCCGGCGCCTGACTGGGATCGGTTTTGCAGGGCGCGACTAGGTAAATCGTCGGATCGTCCGACAATTTGCCGCTATGAAATACCGCGTCGAAATGCTCGCGCGGATGATCGGAATAAAAGAAATTATGATGCGCCAACTGCGGATACAGCCGATTGACGCCCAAATGCAACACCAAGCCCGAACAGGTCGGCTCGAAGCGCTGCATCTTTTTCAATTCAGCCGGCGAGCTATTTAGCAGCTTATCCATAGCTGGAATCACTTCCATATTCGACACCACGATGTCCGCAGCCAGCACTTCGCCGCCTTGCAGTTTAATGCCGGTAGCCTTACCGGCTTGGTATTGAATTTCCTCAACTTCGCTGTTTAAGCGGATGGTTACGCCCAACTCGATAGCCAGCTTTTCCATGGCCTGCGCCAAGCCGTACATGCCGCCTTTCACGTACCACAAGCCATATTCGTATTGAATGTAGGGCATCAAATTCATCAAAGCCGGCGAATCGTAAGGCGAAGAGCCGACGTATTTGATGAAATAATTCAGGATATCGATCAGTTTGGGATGGGAAATAAAGCGTTTCACGCCCTGATCCATCGAACGGAATACGTCGAAATTCAAGGCACGGATAGGGCCGTAAAACTTCAGCAATTCCCAGAAGGTATCCAGGCCCTTCGCGAAGTAGCCAGCCTCTGTTTCAGTACCCAGTTTTTTGGAATAGGCCATAAAGTTGGCAAACTCGGCAGCAGTATTTGGCCCCAGTTTGTCCAGCTCACGGCGCTGATTTTCCGGGTCTTCACATAAATCAATGTGCGTGCCGTCTTCGAAGAAATTGCGCCAGTGCGGTTCGACTTTTTCGATGCCGACATAATCGGCCATGTTTTTACCGACTTTGCTAAATAAGGCCTCGAAGATATGCGGCATAGTCAGAATCGACGGTCCCAAATCGAAAGTGAAGCCATCCTTGGTCATGATGTTCAGTTTGCCGCCGACCTTGTCGTTCTTCTCGACCAATTCCACCGCAAAACCTTCGCTGGCTAAAGAAATCGCTGCGGATAAACCACCCAAACCGGCGCCGATCACCACGACGCGTTTATTGTTATTGTTTTGCTTCATCAGTAGTCCCGTTTCCATGACAACAGTAATTTAAGATTTTGCCAGCGCTGGGTTAAATCGAACGCTGAATATTCGCGAAAAGCTTGCAACGCTGGCCAGTTGCGTTTGATGCGTTGCCACAGCGAACCCTCGCCGTAGACAAAGTCCATATAGCCTTTGAAATCCTGGTAGCGTTGCTCCGAATACGGAAACCAATTAGGTTCCTTGGGCAAATGGCTGCGACTGGTCATGCCGGCGACCGGATAGGTGAAATTGCGCAAACCTTCCGCGCCGTGATAACGGCCAAAGCCGCTTTTTTTCACGCCGCCGAACGGCAGACCGGGATGGCCGATATTTTTGATAACGTCGTTGACCGCCCAATTGCCGACTTGCAGTTGGCCGGCGACCCGCTCGGCTTTGGCTATGTCCTGGCTCCAGATGCTGGCATTCAAACCAAACTCGCTATCGTTGGCCAGACCGATGGCGTCGGCTTCATCGCTGAAGGCCATCACCGGCAGCAAGGGACCGAAGCCTTCCTCACGCATTACCCGCATGCCGTGATGGACATTCCATAGCACGACGGGTTTAAGGTAATTACCCTGCCGCTCCAGCGGCCCGGAGGCTTGCGCGCCTTGGGCGATGGCGTCCTGGTAATGCGCCTCGACAAGTGCAATTTGCCTCTCGCTGGTCATCGCGCCCAAGTCGCCGTGCGGGCCGTGGCCGACTTGCAATTGCCCGACGCCTTGCAGCAACAAGCTTAAAAATTCGTCGTGACAATCCTGCTGCACATACAAGCGCTCCACCGAAACGCAGACCTGGCCGCTGTTGCAATACGCGCCGTACAAGGCTGCATCGGCCGCGCGTTGCAATGCCGCGTCGTTGAATACCAGCATCGGGTCCTTGCCGCCCAATTCCAGCAACACCGGAATCGGGTGTTGCGCGGCTCGCTGCATGACGGCTTTACCGCTATTCAGGCCACCGGTAAAAAACACCAAATCCGGACCAGCATCGATCAGTTGCGCACCCGTTTCGCCGTCGCCGATCAACCACGGCACCAAGCCTCCTGGTAAATCCAGTTGCTTGAATAAATCGAAAATCAGCTGCCCAACCGGCAAGCTTAATTCGGAGGGTTTCAGGATCACCGCATTGCCGGCAAACAAGGCCGTCAACATCGGCCCGACCGACAGTTGAAACGGATAATTCCACGGCGAAATCACCGCCACCACGCCGTAGGGCCGCCGCTCGATGCCGGCAGTGGCGCCGGGAAAGGCAAAGGGTGATGTGGGAATGCCTTGATAGCACAGGATATTGGCGGCGTGCTTTTGGTAATAGCGGGCCAAATCCAAAACCGGGTAAATCTCACCCAACAGGGCTTCGGTGCGGACTTTACCGGTGGTCAGGCTGATTAGCTCGCAAATCGAGTCGAGCTCGGCCATTAATAAAGGCACCAGCTTGGCTAGAGTTTTCGCCCTTTCGGCTACCGGTCGCCTGCCCCAGATTTGCGCCGCAGCACGCGCAGCAAGCATCTGCTGCTGAATCGCCTGAGCATCGCTAACCGGAAAGTCGCCCAGCACCCGGCCATCGACCGGCGAAACGGCCTGCATCGTCGCCACCGCTTAGCCCTTGGCTTTTTTCAGCCAGGCGCTTTGTTGAATTTCCTTGAACTGCACCCGGTGTTTGCGGGAAATCAGATTCGAGGAAATCCGCGCCGACTCGTAAATAGTCGGCAAACCGCTACCCGGATGGGTGCCGCCGCCGACCAGATAACAATTATCCAGTTCTTCGAAGCGGTTATGCGGCCGCCAGTACAGCATCTGGCTGAACTTGTGCGACAGGCTGAACGTCGCGCCTTTATAAACGTGTTCATCGCTTTCCCAGGTGCCGGGAGTGATGATTTTTTCGCATTCGATATGCTCACGAAGATCGCTCAAACCCAGACGCGCGCCCAGCGTATCCAGCACTTGCTCGCGCACATCGGCGCAATGGGCTTGCCAATCAACGCCACTATCGTTATTCGGCATCGGCACCAGCACGTATAAGGCCGACTTACCGGCCGGCGCCAGGCTGGCATCGCTGACCGAGGCGTTTTGCACGTAAAACGAGAAGTCCTCGGTCAAGGTTTTGTTGCTGAAGATGTTGCGGATGTTGGTGCGGTAATCTTTGGCAAATACGATGGTGTGATGCGGCAAATCGTATAGTTTGTCCAGGCCCAAATAGAGCATGAAGGTCGAGCAGGAATACTCGCGCTTTTGTAATTCCTGATGATCGTATTTGCGCAAGGTGCCGGGTTCCAGCAAATGCGTCATAGCGTGGGCAAAATCGGCATTGACGATCACTTCGTCGCCGCGCACTTCCTCGCCGTTTTGCAACCTCACGCCCTTGGTCGCGCCGTCTTCAACGATCAACGAGGCGATTTCGGCATTCAGATGAATCTCGCCGCCGGACTCGGTCACCACTTGCGCCATCGCCGTCGCAATCTTATTCAAACCGCCGGCCACATGGTAAATGCCATATTCATGCTCAAGGTACGGCAACATCGTAAACAAAGCCGGGCACTCCCACGGCGACATGCCCAGATACTTGGATTGAAAGCAAAACGCCAGGCGCATTTTTTCCTTATCGAAATATTGGCCCAGGTTGTTGAACACGCTTTTTGGAAACGCCAGCCAGGGCAAAGCCTTGATCAAATCCAGCGAGAAGAACGAAGACCAATTCGAGTAATCGCGGGTAATGCACGGGTACAAACGATTGAAGCGGCTGCGTTCGTTGTCCATGAAACGTTCGTAGCCGGCGCTGCCTTCGTCGAAAACCCGTTCCAATTCGGCGCGCATGTTTTCCCGGTCCGAAAACACATTAATCTCGCGGTCGTCATACAACAGCCGGTACATCGGACTCAGCGGCATAAACTGCATATAGTCTTCGCTGCGCCGGCCGCACAACTCAAACATTTCGTCCAAAACGCCCTTCATCAATAAAAAGGTCGGGCCGGTATCGAAGGTAAAGCCATCCATCGTGATAGCCCGATTGCGGCCGCCGACGTTGGGATGTTTGTCAAAAATGGAAACTTTAAAGCCGCGATGGCTGAGTAACATGCCGGCGCACAAGCCGCCGGGGCCGGCGCCAACGATGATGATATGTTTTGAATCTGCCATGATATGAGATGAGCGGTGCTTGCCGAGTCGTTTTATAAAAGCGCTAATGTAACAGCAAAATGTCAAAAAGCGACCTATTCGCCAACACCAAAGTAAAACCACCCGCACCCGCAGACCCTACGCAAGCCCGAAAAACCCGATTTAACCTAAGGTTGGAGCCACAGAGAATTCAACAGCGATTCAGTGGATGGTCTTTGAATCGCCGGTTATTGATTTGAGCCCAAAAAAACGAGAAAGCTTATTCTCGCCACTAAAAGTGGATCGATTGGCGGAAGTTTTGCGCGATATTCGTGCGAGCGCGGCATAATAGGCAGTATGAAAACACCGAAAAGACTTGAACCCCTAATCGATAGCGGCCTGATCGACGAGGTCATAGGCTCGCTGAAGAGCGGCAAGGAAGCAGCCGTGTATGTGGTGCGTTGCGGCGCGGAAATCTGCTGCGCCAAGGTTTATAAAGAAGCCGACCAGCGTAGCTTTAAAAAAAGCGTGCTTTACCAGGAAGGCCGCAAAGTGCGCAATAGCCGCCGCGCCCGCGCGATGGAAAAAGGCAGTAGCTATGGCCGTAAAGAACAGGAATCGGCTTGGCAAAACGCCGAGGTGACGGCTTTATATCGCCTGGCGGATGCCGGCGTCAGAGTGCCGAAACCCTATAATTTCATTGACGGCGTCCTGTTGATGGAATTGGTCGCCGATGCCGACGGCCACCCGGCGCCTAGACTGAACGATCTGGAAATGCCGGCAGAGCTGGCCCGCGAATACCATGCCTTTCTGATCGGCCAGATCGTGCGCATGCTTTGTGATGGTCTGGTGCATGGCGATTTGTCGGAATACAACGTACTGGTCGGCAGTGACGGTCCGGTGATTATCGATTTACCGCAAGCGGTGGACGCGGCCGGCAATAACAATGCCCGCGCAATGCTGGAGCGCGACGTTGCCAATATGGCCGCCTACTTCGGCCAGTTCGCGCCGGAATTGTTGACAACTAATTTTGGTAAGGAAATGTGGAAGCTGTATCAAAGCGGCGATTTGCATCCGGAAACCAACCTAACCGGACATTTCGAAGACAGTAATAAACCAGCCGATCTGCGTAGCGTGATCCGTGAGATAGACGCCGCTCGCGAAGACAACGAAGCCAAGCAGCGTTTTCTACAAACCCCATAGCCCCTGAAAAAGAAAAAGCCGGTGTTACCCGGCTTTTTCTTACTGCTTGGCACCGCTAACGCTATCAGGCATAGGTGTCGATTTTGCTGCCTATTCTTGCATCATTATCGCCATCTGTGTCTTTCACAACCGCTTGCACGGGCGGCGTTGCTGCTTGCTGATTGGCTGCGGGCTGTTTCGCTTGGTTGGTGATAGGGAAATACGGTGATGAACCTACTCCCGATACGGATGACATGATATATCTCCTCTTGATTGAATAGTACCCGCCATGTTTCGGCTGGCATCCGGTTATCGACCGGTTTTACCAAAGCTTTAAACGGGCGCGGCGAGCTAATTCAGCTCACCGCCATACACATAACTTATCAGTCTTTCAGCAGCTGATCGGCTATCGGTAACTGCCTAATCCGCTGTCCGGTTGCCGCAAAAATGGCATTGCATAGTGCTGGGGCAATCGGCGGCACGCCCGGCTCGCCCACCCCGCCCAAGGGTGTATCGAATTCCGCAGGCGGCAGCAGATGTACTTTGATTTCACGCGGCGCGTCGTCGATGCGCGTGAGTTGGTACGCATGAAAATTGTCTTGCTGCACGGCGCCGTTTTTAAAACTGATTTCACCGAGCGTCGCCAAGCTGACACCCATGATGCAAGCGCCCTCGATCTGCGCACGAATCCGCTCCGGATTGACTTGCGGTCCGCAATCCACCGCCACATCGACTCTAGGAATGCTTAATTTGCCGGCCTCATCCACCGCCACTTCCACGACGACAGCCACATAAGTCACAAAACTGTAATGCGCGGCCAGCCCCAAGCCTTGGCCTTTGGGTAGCTGACGGCCCCAACTGGCTTCGCGGGTGACCGTTTCGATGACGCGGCGCAACCGGCCGGTATCGACCGGATAAAGCGCGGGCGATTCGCCGTGATTCCAGGTGTCGCCCAAATTGGTCGGATCGATACGCCGCGCCGGGCCGATTAAATCCAGCAGAAAATCCCGATGATCGCGTCCCGCTGCCGCCGCCATTTCAGCAACGAAAGATTGCACGGCAAACGCGTGCGGAATATTGGATACCGAGCGAAACCAGCCGATACGGGTATGCGCCGCGGCCGGCGGATTTTCGATGCGTAAATTGTCGATAGCAAACGGCACGTTGATTACACCCATACCCAATTCCACCGGCATCTGTTGCTTGCTGTCCGGTCCGAAAGTAGATGAAATGCTCGGTGCCGCGGTTCTATGCAACCAGGCTACCGGTTTGCCTTGCGCATCCAAACCCGCTTCCAAACGCTCCAAGGACACCGTGTGGAAATAAGAGTGATGCAAATCGTCCTCGCGGGTCCAGGTCACTTTCACCGGTTTGCCTTGCATCGCTTGCGACAACAAGGCCGCTTCGATGACGTAATCGGGCTTGGATTTACGGCCGAATCCACCGCCCAACAGCGTGACATTCACCGTCACTTTGTCTTCCGGCAGTTTCAGCCATTTGGCAACCTTATCTCGGGTTAATTGCGGTGCCTGGGTACAAGTCCAGATTTCGCAATGGCCCTTGCTGATACGGGCCGTCGCTGCCGGCGGCTCCATCGGTGCCTGAGCGAGATGCGGTAAATAATATTCCGCTTCCAGGCGTTTGGCCGCGCCTTGCAATGCGGCATCGACATCGCCTTGCTGGCGCACCACTTTGCTTGGTTGGCGGACGGCGGCTTCCAGTTCGGCTTTGTAGGCTAGTGAATCGTAGCTGGCATGTTCGCCGTCATTCCACTCGATTTTTAAGGCGTTGCGGCCCTGAATAGCCGCCCAGGTATTGCTGGCAATCACCGCGACGCCGCCCAAGGGATTGAATTCGGCTGGTGGCGGACTGCTGGGCAGTTCCACAATTTTGACAACCCCCGGCACCTTCAGCGCGGCGCTGGCGTCATATTTTAAAACCTTGCCGCCCAATACCGGTGGCCGCGCCACAACGGCGTACAGCAGACCTTTCAACTGGGTGTCTATGCCATACATGGCGCGTCCGGACACAATATCGCGGCCATCGTAAATGCCTTGCCGGCCTTTACCGATGTAACGAAATTCCGTCGAATTCTTCAAACGCAAGCTGTCGCGGTCTGGCACCGGCAATTTCGCCGCCGCTTTGGCTAATTCACCGTAACCCAAGGTTTTGCCGTTGGGGATGTGCAGTATCCGGTGTTGTTCGGCGCGGACTTCTGTTACCGGCACGCGCCAACGCGCTGCTGCCGCAGCTTCCAGCATTTGTCTGGCAGCCGCGCCGACTCGGCGCATCGGCATGAAAAAGTGGCGCATGCTGCGGGAACCGTCGGTGTCTTGATTACCGAAGCGTTTTTCGTCGCCGGGCGCCTGCACGACATGCACTCTGGACCAATCGGCTTCCAGCTCATCAGCCACCACCATCGGCAAGCTGGTGCGTATGCCCTGCCCCATCTCGGAACGGTGACAGATGATGCTTACCGCACCGTCGGCGGCGATGGCCACAAAAACCAAAGGATTATCCACCCAACCGTGCGGCATTGCATCGGCGCCAAACTTGCCGGAGGCTGCCGGCGCGGCGGCTTCGTCCGCTCTGAGCAAAGTAGGTAGGCCAACGGCCAACACAAAGCCGCTCAAGGCGAACTGCTTGATGAAAGTCCGGCGGCTGACGTTGTCGATCAAATAATCGTCGGTATCGTTTTGCTCGGTATTGGTTTGCAGAAATTCGGCTGCGTTTTTCATGATTGCACCTCCGGCAAGCCGGCGGCCTGCTTGATCGCGGCGCGAATCCGCGGATAAGTGCCGCAACGGCATAGATTGCCGCTCATGGCTTTATCGATGTCGGCATCGCTGGGTTGCGGATGGTTTTTGAGCAAGGCCGTAGCGGCCATCACTTGCCCGGCCTGGCAATAGCCGCATTGCGGCACGCCCAGGTTCAACCAAGCATCCTGGACTTTCTTACCGGTCTGATCCTGTTCTATGGCTTCGATAGTGACAATTTTTTTACCCACCGCAGCCGAAATAGGCGTGACACAAGCGCGAGTTGGCTCACCGTCGATATGCACCGTACAGGCGCCGCACACTGCCATGCCGCAACCGTACTTGGTGCCGGTCAACCCTAATTGGTCGCGCAGCGCCCAAAGCAGTGGTGTGTCAGAGGGCAGATTTATCTTGCGGCTTTTACCGTTGATATTGAGCGTTGTCATGAGTGTTCTCGCTTCAGTCGGCGGTTGATAACGGCGCCGGCACATCCATCAACAACATCGGCGCGATAGTTCGCAGCATGGTACACGGGCAGGATTGGGGCGTAAAGACGCTTTGCATCGAAATAATAGATAGCCAGAAGAGTGGATTGCGGGGTGTTGTGGGATATTGCTACCACCAGGAATGATACTGATGACGGGCCTCTAGCTATCTCCCGACCTAGAAGCTTGCGTCACCAGCACCACCCATGATTTGCACTAATCTCCAACAAGCTTGCAAGGCAAGAAGTCAGAAAATTAGCTTTTACTACATATGGAAAATATGAGGCTGCCGAGTATCTTGTCTGATTGCTCTCACGGAAAAAATGAATTTTTCACTGCCAGCAACCTCATGAAAACCAGCTTACCGCGGGTAATTCGATAGTCAAGGTGACTTGAAAACAGAATTTATCGAGGGTAAAAAATATTAGCGCTACTTGAAAAGTGCTTGTTTTGCCCTTTGGTTTTATCCTTAAACCCCATCGATCAGGCAACTTTCGATTTAGCAAATAAAGCCGCGCCGACAATACCGGCCTGGTTTAAAAAAGCCGCCGGCTTGACCGGCGTTTTTATGCCTATCTGTTCTTTGAATTTATCGAATTTTTTACTCGCACCGCCGCCTAAAATAATCAGATCGGGCCAGAACAGTTTTTCCATCGTATTCAAATAAATGCTGAAGCGATTGCCCCAAGCTTTCCAACCCAGATCTTGCAGTTTACGGGCGGCATCGGATGCGAAGCGCTCTGCCTCCAGACCATTTTCCAAATACACATGACCCAGCTCCGTATTAGGTAGCAGATTGCCATCGGTAAACAGCGCGGTCCCCAAACCGGTGCCGATGGTAATCAACAGAACCACGCCTTTTTGGCCGGCGCCCTCGCCGAAATGCATTTCCGCAATACCTGCCGCGTCGGCATCGTTTAAGTTGTGACATTCACAGTTGGTGGCTTCTGAAAACAATTTATCGATATTGGTGCCGATAAAGGCCTTGGAGATATTCGCGGCCGTGCGCACCACGCCCTGTTGAATCGCTGCCGGAAAACCGCAACCTATGGGGCCAGTCCAGCCAAAATGCAATACCAATTGCGCCAGCACCGCCGCTACCGCCTCGGGGGTTGCAGGTTGCGGCGTATCGATCCGATGCCGCTCGGACACCAGTTCACCCGTCAAGGTATCGACAATCGCACCTTTAATACCCGAACCGCCAATATCCACACCAAGAATTTGCATAAAATATCCTGAAAGTTTGCCATGCAGATTGGACATTCTAGGCGAACAGCGGCTAAGGGCTCAGAAAAATTTCCGTCAACGTGATCGGCAAACCGAGCTCGTAGCCATCGATTTCCGGCGCTGAGAACTTGGTCAATCAAGTAACCGTGATCAATTATTAGCCAATTTGCGAGCGCCTGCTTAAATACAGCGACTTGCGCTGACTTTTACCAGCATACCAACAAGCTTATCCACAGTTTTTGTGGAAAACCGCGATCACCGCCGACAACACTAACGCGCGAAAACTGTCGCCAAAGCAATTACCGGATTATTTACCCGGATTTCTGTTATAAATGCCGCACAACAATAAAGATAACCAGGAGTACAAAATGATTACAGTGACAATTTACCTTTTAACCATGTTTTTTGCCGGCTACGCGATTTACCACGTACGGAGCAAATAGTCCGTCATGTAGGTAAAAAAAAGCCTCTACCGAATACCACGATAGAGGCTATAGAATGTGCAGTGCCGGAGTCACTGCTTACGAGGGAGGTCACACATAAAACATAAAGCACTAGCGGGTCCAACAAAAATCAAAGTACTGAAGACAGTCGCAGCAGCGAACGACAGCCTAGATATAACAAACTCAACCATCGAAAAGTTCCAAATACCAGCAGTCAACATAGGCAAAAACGTTTTTCCTAGGCCTACCTGAAGTGTTTATCTGCTCCGCATCAACCGTTTGCAGTGGCTTTAAACTACGGCTTCACTATAATCCCCTGTCGAAAATTTACAATTAGCCATTTAAGTTATTCATAATTCCCTTTTCATAAACAATAAAACGGGAACTATCGCTGGAATAGCCTATCAACATCGTTTTTGTCACTGCCGCCCAGAAAGCGGGAATGTGGCGAGATCACCCTGCCTTTTTTAGCATTCGCCCCCTTGCTTCCACCACATCTGCTGGTAAATTGCGGAGTGCTAAATTTGTTGGTTCCTGACACACGTTCCGTCCTCAGAGGGGTGCTACATAGCCCGCAATCCCCTTCGATGCGAGTTTCTCGCCGACTGCGCGAGTCACGCATCGCGAGGGGACTTTTTTGCCGGAGCGAATATAAGCTGCGCAAACATTGTGAAAATAAAAAAACAAATCAATACAGACCTGCAGGGCTATTGAGTTGCCAGCCGGGATAAAACAAACTCGCTAGCACCACTTCCCGAAACAGCCTCATGAATAGCCAACACGAATTAACGCTACTTTACGACGGTCGCTGCCCCATTTGCAGGAGGGAAGTGACCTGGTTGCAGTCGCGAAACAAGCAAAACAAACTGGGTTTGCAAGATATTCGTGCCGAGGGTTTTAATCCGGCGCACTATGGCAAATCGTTGGACGAATTGATGGCTGAAATTCATGGCGTGAATGCCGATGGCTGCCTAATCAAGGGCATGCCGGTGTTTTACGCTGCTTACAGCGCTGTCGGCTTGGGATGGCTGATGGCGCCTACCCGCTGGCCTCTGCTAAAACCGCTGTTTGACCGTCTGTATGCATGGTTTGCCAGGCACCGTTTACGTTTCGGCACCTTGTTCGGCGCCAAACCCTGCCAAGATGCCAGTTGCAGTATTCGCTCCGGTCATGGAAAAACATGACTCTATTTGACGAGACTGATTTATATGAAAAACCCCTTAGCACTACTCGGCAGCCTGATTTTGACTGGATGCACGGTGATGGGCATTAGAAGCAGCGCAGAACCGCAATACCAATTACTCTCGGAACAGGGAGACGTGCAAATCAGGCGATATCTACCCTTGCTGATTGCCGAAACCGTCATCGACGCCGATTACGCGCAAGCCGGCAACATCGGTTTCAATCGCTTGGCTGGCTATATTTTTGGTGGAAATCAGCAAAAGCAACAGATGGCCATGACCGCCCCGGTGTTTAGAGAAAATGCCGGCGAACACATCGCGATGACCGCGCCAGTGTTGCATCAGGCAGTCGATAATAAATGGACGATGGCTTTTGTGATGCCGGCCGGCTATAGCCTGGAAACCTTACCCAAGCCAATCGATCCCCAAGTGACTATAAAAGCTTTACCCGCAAAAAAAGTCGCGGTGTTGCGCTACTCGGGCAGTCTGACTTTGGAAAAAATCAATGAAAAAAGCCAACTACTGATGGCCTGGATCAAACAACAACAGCTCACTTCCCTATCTGCCGCACGTTCGGCAGCATACGACCCGCCTTGGACGCTGCCAGCCCTGCGTCGCAACGAAATTCATATTGACATCGAATAAGGCTGTCCAGTGACACATTTATTGGTGGTAGCGCACGGCAGCCGTCGGGAGGATTCCAATCGTGAGATTCGCGAGCTGATAGAAAAACTACGGCTGATGACTACTCGCTTCGCCGCAATAGACTGTGTTTTTCTGGAAATCGCCGAACCCACTATTGCGCAAGGCTTACACCAACAAATAGCCCAGGGCGCGCAGCAGATTGTCGTAATGCCTTATTTCCTGTCGGCAGGACGCCACGTCAGCATCGATATTCCCGAACAAGTGCAAAGGATTCGCGATATACATCCGCAAATCGACATACGCATTGCCAATCATTTGGGCGCGGCAGAAAAAATCCGCGGGATAGTACTCGATCTAGCCAGTTTGGCTATTTGAACACGGCTTTTGCAGATCAATTTCACCACCGCGAACAACCGTCCAATCAAGCTAACACGGGTTTCCTAACCTTAAACCATTAACCGTGATAGACTGCGCTCTGAAAGTTCATCTTCAATATGTAATTCCCTTAGTCCCCGGGCGGACATCGCGACAGCAGCACTGCCGAACACAGATTTCTCCCCTTATTTTTCCCCTTTGAGATCCTTAATGCCATTTTCCAATCTCGGTTTATCCGAGGCTTTAATTAAAGCAATTGCCGATTCCGGCTACACCACCCCTACCCCTATTCAAAGTAAAGCCATACCCGCCGTATTAACTGGCCGCGATTTACTCGCCGCCGCGCAAACTGGCACCGGCAAAACCGCCGGCTTTACCTTACCGATCTTGCATCGTTTGGCGCAAACCGACTATGGCCGCAATCGGCCTGTGCGCGCACTGATCCTAACCCCTACCCGCGAGTTGGCCGCGCAAGTTGCAGAGTCTGTTGCTAAATATGGCGCGCATCAGCAACCGCGCTTAAAGTCGGAAGTAGTATTCGGCGGTGTGAAGATCAATCCGCAAATGATGCGTTTACGCGGCGGCGTGGACATCTTGACCGCCACACCGGGCCGTCTGCTGGATCTGGTGAGTCAAAACGCCGTGAAATTGGATAAGGTGGAGATGTTGGTGCTAGACGAAGCCGACCGCATGCTGGACATGGGCTTTATCAAAGACATCCGCAAAATTCTGGCCATGCTGCCGAAAAAACGCCAGAACCTTTTGTTTTCCGCGACTTTTTCTGCGGACATTCGCAAGCTAACCGGCGACTTACTGGTCGACCCGGTCAAAATTGAAGTGGCTGTCGAAAACGCCGCTGCCGAGACCATTGAACAACGGGTTTATACGGTCAGTAAAACCGCCAAAACCGCGCTGTTAACTCACTTGGTCAAAACCAAAGATTGGCAACAAGTACTGGTGTTTACCAGCACCAAGCACGGCGCGAATAAACTCACCGAAAAGCTGAACACCGCCAATATTAGGGCCGCGGCGATACACGGCAACAAAAGCCAGGGCGCCAGAACCAGCGCTTTGGCCGGTTTCAAAGCCGGTGACATTCGCGTATTGGTGGCTACCGACGTGGCAGCACGCGGCATCGACATCGCCCAATTGCCGCATGTGGTTAATTTCGAATTGCCACGCTCTTCCGCCGATTATGTGCATCGCATCGGTAGAACCGGCAGGGCTGGACAAAACGGCCAGGCGGTTTCGCTGGTGTCGCAAGACGAATATCAGGCCTTGCGCCTGGTGGAAAAACTGATAGGCCTGCAGATACCCCGCGAGCAGATAGACGGCTTCGCTGCGGCTTAAGTTAATTCAATCCCCGCTCGCCAGCCGTTCATATTGGTGAGTGTATAAACCTAGGAAGCATCGCTGTTCCGTCAGTCACTTTATCGACAGAACGGCGATACATATTGGACTGTATTTCATCGCAGTAAAATCTTACCCGCTCTTGCTTGTCGGCTTTTCGCTGGTAGATTCTCGCTCGCAGTGTATTAGTTTCAATATTTCCTAGTTAATGCTCCCGCCAGCTCGATCAAAGCAACAGAGCGCATCGTTGCTGAGCCGGCGGGAGCACTTTTATCCCTAATCAATGCACCACCAGAGGTTTATCATGCCGTTCGCTCACCAACCACCACCTCCTCGTCCCGGCTGGAATTATCAAAGCTATTTTTTAACTCAGTTGAACAAACAAAAGCAGAATAAGGAAACTACGCCGTCTTAATAACGCTTTAAAATTTTATAGAGCACGGGGCACAGCTATTTGGCGGCTGGCAAACTTGCCGGGAAAACTCAATGGAAAATTGCGGCCGCAGATGGTCAGCCTTCTTCTAGTGAAAATACGCCACGCAGATTACAGGTATTTGAGCCAACGCCAATCAGGCTTGCGGGCTTTTAAGGCTTCAAAACTTCGGCAAACCGGATACAGCGTTAGCACCACCAACACCCAAATACCATAAACCACCGGCAAACCATAGCCGTAGTCTTGCGGCAGCTCCGGCGACCAAATACCGCCGCTGATTATTGCCGATACCGGTCCGTCTGTGGCCACTGCCACCAATACTGCCAGACCATGAATCAGGTACAAGTGCAGCAGATAGAACAATAATGGGTTCCTGCCGAATACTTGCAAAACACCGAAGCGTTCCACCGACCTGCCCTCAGTAAGCGCCAAGACCAGCAACGCCGGCCCCAAGGTCATTAACAGATACAATAAGGACGGCGGGTACTTATGACAGTTGATAAACGACAATACGCTAAACACCGGGTCCGGATAGCTTTGCCATGGTTTGGGGTCGCCGTAAACATTGCTGAAACGCAAAGCCAAAAACGACCCCATCAGGGCTAGACCTAAAGCAAACAGCCGGCGCCGTTTGCGCCAGGCATTGTTAATCAATAACTGTCCAAAACCGAAGCCAACCGCCATCACCCCTATCCACGGAATCAACGGATAATAAGGATTTAATAGCCAGCCGTCACCGAACGGCACATCGTCACCGGTATGCAACACGGCCCACCAGGGACCAAAACCACCCAATTCGGTAGGCTTGACGGCATCGAAGGCATTATGCCCCACTATCATGGCCGCACCGAAGGCCACACACCAAGCCAACGGCAACTTCACCAGCCCGGCCAAGGCGATCATCGACCAGGCAATTGCCCATAACACGCCGCCGTCAATATGCCGCAGGTCGGCGCGAAAATTCCACGACCAGGCTTCCACGGTGCAGGTCAAAACCAACAGCAACAAACCACGCTCCAGCAGAAACCGGCTCAGCGGTGCATCCGCTCCCCTACGACTCTGCCACAGATACGCGCTGGTACCGGCCAAAAACACGAACACCGGCGCGCAGAAATGCGTGATCCAACGGGTCAGAAACAAGGCCACTGAGGTCTTATCCAGATCGGTGGGGCTAAAATGACTGTCGCTGAAAAAATCGCGAGTGTGATCCAGGGTCATCAATACCATGACCAAGCCGCGCAAAATGTCGATAGACGCAAAGCGTCTTGAAGATGAATCGCTATTCAAAATAATTTTCCCCAGATGATTGGCTATCGAAAACGCCGAGGGTAAGATCTATGAACAAAAAACTCAAGGGGAGATGCCATGAGCGAATCACGGATCGCTTGCGATTTGCACGACTATGTCGAAATTGCCTGTCTTTACGGCTATCAGGTTAGATTGACATTAAAGGACCAAAGAATCGTCGAGGGTCGAGCATTAAATGTAGTGACCGAAGAAAGACACGAATTTCTATTGTTAGAAGATAGTCCCGCCGGGAAAATCGCGCTGGATCAACTGGCAAAACTGCAAGTACTCACATCGAACGCGCGATTTACGGAGGTAATTTTCTAAAGATAAGCAACAGCAGTGGTTATACTGGCCGCTTTCATCCGCAAAACTAGACGCCTTGTTCCATGTTAGAAATTTATTTAGACAGCGCCGATGTCGCCGGCATCAAAAACCTTTGCCCAGCTTTGCCCTTGGCGGGCGTTACCACCAATCCGTCGATTATGGCGGCCAGCGGTATAGGTCTACAGGAACTGCTGCCCGCGCTGACAGACATCATCGGCCCACAGGCGCGGTTTCATGTGCAAGTGCTTAGTAACTCGGTTGACGGTATCATTGCGGAAGCGCATAAACTTCATGAATTGCCGTTGGACATTATCGTCAAAATACCCGCGCATGCTGCTGGTTTGAGTGCTATCAAACAGCTGAAAAAAGATAATATCCCGCTATTAGCCACTGCGATTTACAACGTCCAGCAAGGGATGCTTGCTGCGCTGCATGGCGCGGACTACCTGGCGCCCTATCTCAACCGGATCGACAATCAAGGCTTTGACGGGATTGCTGTAGTCAGCGATTTACAGGCTTTAATCGACCGCTACCAATTGCCCAGCAAACTTTTGGTTGCCAGCTTCAAAAACGTCAATCAGGTTTTGCAGGTGTTAAAACTTGGTGCTGGTGCAGTGACCTTACCGCTGGACATTGCTCAGCAAATCTTGACTACTCCAGCTACCGACACCGCCGTTGAGAAATTCAGCCACGACTGGCAAGCAGCATTTGCCGATAAACTGTCTTTTGAAAGCTAACGTGGAGTGAGGAGATGTGGGGAACTCTGTAAACAAACTCGCCCTTCTCCTGATACCGCACATTACAAAGCTTTGGCAAGCTTTTCGCGTCAATTGTTGTCATAACAGGGTACAATTAGACTAATATTATATTGATTAGCTTTTCGGCCTGTATTAACCGCAAAGCATACAATAAACACCAAATCCGAACCCTATTCGTGTAACCATGACAACTCAATCGCACGCCCTAAGAAATTCGCGCCATAGGTATGCCAGGTTAGCGTTGGCGGCCTGTATTTATTATGCGGGAACAGAGCAGCTGGCATGGAGCGCAGATATGCCGGCTACAGTGCCGGAAACCAGTCTGCCTTCTATAAACAGCGTTCCCGAAGTCGTTAATCCTATCCCCGCCGACAATCCAATTGGCGCCATTCTGCTAAGTAAAAGACACCCCCTGTTGTTACGCGCCGATTTTAGCCGCGTTAGCGAGCTTGTTAGCCAAATCTATCTGAGTACTCAATTTCAACCGATCTGGTTTACCGCAAATCGCTCGGAAAAAAACCTTAACGATTTGTTGAGCATATTAAACAACGCATCCAACGATGCGCTGAATCCTGCCAATTATGATGTTGACCACCTGAAGCAGCTGATCAATGAACCAAATCCCGATAGTGCGGCCGTTGCGGGATACGATGTGGCTTTGACCGTGTCTTTGGTGCGTTATCTACACGATTTGCGGCACGGGCAAGTGGATCCGCGCGATGTTGAGTATCCGGTACACATCGCCCCCAAACCCACTTTGGACTTGGCTGGCTTGTTGAAACAATACTTGGCAGCGCAAACATTGACCGAGGTAGTCGGTCAGTTTGAGCCTAAAACCAAGCAATACCAACAACTCAAACAAATTTTCACCCGCTTGCAGCAGTTGGGAAATCAAACCGGGGCTCAGGAATTCAAGCCCGGCAAAATGCTACGTCCCGGCGATAAACATCCGCATATCGTGCATTTGCGCCAACGGCTACGGGACATGGGCTTACTGGACAATAATAGCGCCGCCGATAGTAAAACTTACGACAACGATTTGGTTGCCGCCGTCAAAAAAGTTCAGCAACAACAAGGCTTAACGGCCGATGGCGTGATTGGCTCGGCCACTGCGGCATTATTCAATCAATCTTCGAGCGAAAAAATCGCCCAGCTCGCACTAGCCATGGAACGCGCGCGCTGGATTCCGGACACCACCGACGGGCCGATGATTGTGGTTAACATCCCGGCATTTGAGCTATGGGCGTTCAATTCAGTTGACGATCCCAACCCGCTGAACATGAAAGTAGTAGTCGGTAAGTCCCCGAGCAACCAAACGCCGGTACTTTGGGAAGAAATGAAATATTTGGAATTTATGCCTTACTGGAACATTCCAAAAACTATTTATGAAAAAGAAATTCTGCCAAAAGCAGCCAATAACCAAGGCTATTTAGCCAGCCAGGAAATAGAACTGGTAAGACACCAAAACAGTGACGAGAAAGGCGGTGGCAGTTATTTGCGCGCACGCCAGCGGCCTGGCAAGAAAAATCCGTTAGGACGGGTTAAGTTCGTATTTCCAAATACCGCCGATGTGTATTTACACGACACCCCCGGCCATGCCGCATTTAACCGCCCACGTCGGGATTTAAGCCATGGTTGCGTGCGGGTATCGGCGCCGGAACAATTAGCCGAATTTGTCTTGGGCGATCAGGCCGGCTGGGACAAAGAATCTATCAAGCAAGCAATGTCGGCCCCTAAAACCCGGCACGTGACGCTAAAACGCGCCGTACCGGTACTGTTTTATTACGGCACTACATTTGTCGATCATCAAAACCAGTTACGTTTCTACCCGGACGTTTATGGCCAGGACGAGCAGCTTAAAAAGGCCTTGGACAAAATCCATGCGCCGACGACGGCCAGTTCGACACCAAATAATCAATTAGTGATGAGCAAAAGTACAGACGTCGGAACCAATCCATAAGCCGGAAAATCGAGCAGACATAAAAAAAGCGCCGCAAATGGCGCTTTTTTTATGAGCGAACGACTCTATAACTTCCAGGTTCTAAAGGTTCCGGTGTCCAGGTGGATAAAGTTTGACTCAGGGTAATAGCCAACGCCGCCACGGTGCATAGCCAGTGCCGCACTATGAATACGCCGAAGATCGAAGCGCTCGATGCGAATATCCACTGCCCGACCATGCATGTGAAAGCTATTATTCGCCACACCGGAATTCTCGGCATGCAGTTTAGCGTTGGTCAATGGCGAACGATAACCACAGATAACATCAAAGGGTTGATTTAAACCCAAAATTTGTTTCAAATCGTGTAACTGATCCAATAGCTCCGGATCGATGGGATGCACATCGTCGGTGCGATAATCGCGCAACAAAAAGCTGATTTCATCCAAGGCATCGCTAAGGTAGCGACCTCTTTCAAAATACGTCAGGCTCAATTTGTCCCCAGTATGCGGATTTTGAAAAGCCAAGGCCCGGTGAGTCGCAAAACGCCCGTGATCAGCCAAGAACAACGAATCTTGGCTAGGCTCCATGAATGATTCTCTTGGCGCCGGCTGAATAATAGACTGCACTCTACCGCCCTGATTACCATGTCGATTGGCATGGTAGGACGCCGTGTTTACGTGTTGCTTTTTGCCGGTATAAATATCTCGTACGCGAGATTCATGCAGGGAGCGGCGTTCTGCATGGGCGGTATGCAGGCGTCC
The DNA here is from genome assembly GCF_014850975.1 of Methylomonas fluvii. Classification (GTDB taxonomy): domain Bacteria; phylum Pseudomonadota; class Gammaproteobacteria; order Methylococcales; family Methylomonadaceae; genus Methylomonas; species Methylomonas fluvii. Next base: position 1,488,077 of record NZ_JACXST010000003.1, read on the forward strand.
ATGCTCGCCAGAAACAGGTCTAAGGTTGTTGCCGCCAGCACTTTTAGTTAATTTGCCAGGTTGACGAACAGCCTTGGTCGCTTGAATGGCTCCATGTTTAGGCAAGCGCACTGCGCTCCTTGCCGACTTCTCCAATCGATGGTTTTTATCCGCTTTTACCGCTACGCTTTTCGCAGCATGAACTACGCCGGGCATCGCAATAGATAAAACCGCACCAACAGCCAAGCGCCCAAAGAAGCTGCGTCGAGACAGCTCTACGTCGTCTTGCTTATTGTCTTGATTTTCTAAATTATGTCTCAGCATCCATAATCTCCTGATTCAACATCATTCGGATAGTGATGATTCCGAAGGCTAATGCCTAACGGGCTTTTGTAATTATAGCACTCTGTCACATTTCAAATTCGCTTTTGCCGACATTTTGCCACAAGGATTACTTGCAAAGGAGACGTTTGCGAACATTCAATCCGCATCAAATTGCCACTCAATACCGCTTAAAATCTCGCTTTCTCCGCTTACTATTCGCGCTGTTAGCATTTTACCGACCGCTGTAAAAACACCAGCAATAGCCGACAAACGCGAACAATTTAACCCCTTTGATATGCCAATACACTCAAGCCCCACCATGTCGAAATACTCAATTCCTGCCCGTATGGTAGCGTAAAAGCTGACTTGAAAATTAAGCCGCTAAATATGAGCGGTAAAGACAAACTACCCCGTAAAACGAAAGCGCCAGTTTTGTGAATAGAGCTGTTTTCTTGCCATTTTTTTGATAAAAACACAAAATATTTTTAACTACGAACCGCTTGTCACAGAAGCTTTTTGCTAGAAAGCGTATGGTATCTCGACTGCAAATCATTGGAGAACGACATGGAAAAACTAATTAAACCCCAAAATCAACTGACACTGTCTCAACAGCTCTGTCATTCCTTTTTTTCCCAAAAAGGCTACGACCCTTTTATAAACTTTCATTCGCACGATGGCAGCGCAATGTACGACTCTTACTTACATCATCAAAGGAGTTTTGCATCCGGAATAACAGGACAAAACTGCCAAATCAGTTTTGTAAGCAAATTCACCAAATTGGAGTAATACGCAACGGCGGACATAAAAGCCGCTACCGATTACTCAAACTCGTGAAGCATCGCGATCCAATAGCCGGCCTGTGCCAACAGCAGTAGACTTAGCAATCTCGACACCTAACCCATATCAGTCATTAGCTTGGCACAAGCCGCTTTATCAGGACATTTGGATATGAGCGTCAGCAAGTTCTGATGCAGGTTTTTTATAGCCCATTGCCCGCATTCGCTTAGGCAGTGGCAACCTACCCGTCTCTACGTTATATTCATCGGCAAAAGCGATATACGCTAACCTTTGATGCTACCCAATTTACTTGTGACTACTCTATTTCAAATCCCGGAAAATCATCCGCAACGATTTATATTACATAACGAAGTCCATGCTAGGGCCTCGTCTATTCTCAGCTTGCCCGTCAGAGCCAGTTACCTAGCGTTGTCGTTATCAAGCGACGAAAAAATGCAGGAACGTCGGCATTTGAAAGCGCTTTGCGAACGGTTTGGAACTGCACCACCCGACCTGGATGCAGACCACTTTAGCGCCAGCTTTGACGCTTTTCAGATGAGTTGGGAGCAACACGGCGAATTCAGTACCTATAGCTTTTATGCCTATGACATAGCCACAGAGCCATTTGCAGCCCCTGCTTTAAAAAAAGTCCCGGTCGATTGGTTATCGCAGATCAGCGGAAAAGTGATTGTTGCGGCACACGCCAGCATCGTTTCCGCAGAGGAAGTTAATTATCAGGATGAAATGGATTTATCCCCGTTAACCACCTACTTTGCCGGCAACCCAATCGTCGGCTCAAAAGTAACTGGCGGCGCGGCAGCCGTATTTACCGATTTCCGGATTCATGTCGATGGCTTTAGCCGTTTCTTGGTGGTTAATCAAAACTTGAGAACCGCGCAGGCTGGCCGCTTGCTGCATCGCTTGTTCGATATTGAAGTTTACCGCGTGATGGCTCTGTTGGCGTTTCCGATCGCGCGTAAACTGTATCCGGAATTAAAAAAAGCTGATCGGCAGCTGTATACCATTACTAATTCGATGACCCAGCCGGACAACGATGACGCCAAACTGCTGGATGAGTTAACGGCATTGGCGGCTGAAGTGGAGAACCATATTTCCACTCATCAATTTCGCTTTGCCGCAGCCAGCGCTTACTACCAATTGGTCGGCCAACGCCTGGAAGACTTGCGCGAAGTGCGGATTCAGGGCATTCAAACCTTGGGCGAATTCATGAAACGGCGCATGGAGCCAGCGATGCATACCTGCAATTCCGTATCCCACCGCTTCACTCTGGTTTCCGAACGCGTCAGCAATGCCAGCCAGTTGTTACGCACCAAAGTCGACATTATTATCGAGCGGCAAAACCAGGGCCTGTTATCCTCCATGGCCCTGCGCGCAAAAATGCAGTTACGCATGCAACAAATGGTGGAAGGCATTTCGATGGTAGCTATTACCTATTACGCAGCAAGCCTGATCGGCAAAATCGCCGAAGCGTTGCACAGTTTAGGATGGCATGTGGACGCCGAATTGGTGGAAGGCGCATCGATTCCGTTTATTTTGGTCATCATCGGCATAAGCACTAAACGAATTCACAAGATCATTGCCAATACCACGGAATGAATACCATTCCATTGAAGGCACGCCCTAAATCGGCCCAGTGTTGAACAGGATAAAATAATATTTATCAAAATCATGCCATTAGATCGCTTTAAGAGTCGACAAGCTAAGCCCGACAGGACAACTTTCAGATAACCCTAACAATCCCCTCCAAATCTTCGTGGTTTTTTGTGAGCGAAGCATCGGCTACAATCGCCGGGCTTTCTTTAACCCATGATTACAATTCGAGGAATCTATCAATGGCAGAGTATAGAAAATACAAATGTAAAACCTGCGGCCACATTTACGACGAGCAGTTGGGCGATCCGCGCAACGGCGTGGCCCCTGGCACACGTTGGGAAGATGTTCCAGAAGATTGGGGCTGCCCTAAATGCGGTGCGATAAAATCTATGTTTACTCTGGTACGTTAATAAGCGTCTAGCGCAGTAAATAAAAAAGGGCGCGATTTGCGCCCTTTTTCGTTTGATTAATCTGACGGAAGCTATGCGAGTTTGTTCTTAATAAAATCGACGAGTTTGTCGAATTCAACATTCTGGCTTTCTTTGTCCATTCGGCCTTGATATTCGACGGTACCGCTATCCAGGCCGCGGTCCCCGATGACAATCCGGTGTGGAATGCCGATCAGCTCCATATCCGAGAACATGAATCCCGCTCGAACCTTTCTGTCGTCCAGCAACACTTCGATACCGGCATCCGTTAAATCTTTATAGATTTTCTCGACCGTATCAATCAAACGATCAGACTTATGCATATTCATCGGGCAAATCGCCACTTGAAATGGCGCCAGTTCGTTAGGCCAGATAATGCCGCGCTCATCGTGGCCTTGCTCGATGGCCGCCGCGACCACTCTTGAAATACCGATGCCGTAACATCCCATGATCATGATCTGGTTTTTGCCGGCTTCGTTAACAATCGCGGCATTCATCGCTTCGCTGTATTTGGTACCTAGCTGGAAAATATGCCCCACCTCAATGCCTCTAGCGATGGTAATTTGCCCTTTGCCGTCCGGACTCGGATCGCCTTCGACCACCATGCGCAAATCCGCAATCTGCTCCGGCAAAGCTAAATCGCGCCGCCAATTGACACCTTGATAATGTTTGCCGTCTTGGTTGGCGCCGCAAATGAAGTCGGACATCAGCGTAACGCTGCGGTCAGCGATTATCTTTATGCTCAGGCCGATAGGACCTATCGAGCCGAGTTTGCAGCGACAAGCGCCGAGAATCTCTTCATCGCTGGCAAATTGCAATGGCGACAGTACACCATCGATTTTTTCGGCTTTAATCGGGTTTAATTCGTGATCACCACGCAGCAGCAGGGCAACCAAGCTGGCGTCCTCACCTCTGACAATCAAGGTTTTCAGACACTGCTTGGCATCGATTTTAAAAAATTGGCTGACGTCTTCGATGCTATGTTGATTTGGTGTATCAACCAAAGCCTTAGTTTGAGTCGGCTCGGCGCGTGCCCCTTCCGGCATCAGAGCTTCGGCTTTTTCGACATTCGCGGCATAGTCGCTGGCGGTGGAAAAGGCTATCGCGTCTTCACCGGATTCGGCAAGCACATGGAACTCGTGGGAAACCGCGCCGCCAATTGAGCCGGAATCGGCTATCACGGCCCGGAATTTTAAACCAAACCGGTTAAATATGTTGGTGTAGGCTTGATACATTACGTCGTAAGTCGCCTGTAACGATTCCTGATCGAGATGGAACGAGTAAGCATCTTTCATGATAAATTCGCGCGAGCGCATAACCCCGAAACGCGGACGGATTTCATCGCGGAATTTGCTCTGAATTTGGTAATACGTTACTGGCAGCTGTTTGTAGCTTTTCAACTCATGGCGAGCGAGGTCAGTAATAATTTCCTCGTGCGTCGGGCCCAGACAAAATTCGCGGTCGTGGCGATCTTTCAGCCGCGCCAATTCCGGCCCGTATTTCTCCCAACGTCCCGTTTCTTGCCATAGCTCCGCAGGTTGCAAGGCCGGCATCAGCACTTCCAGGCCACCCGCTTTATTCATTTCCGCACGTACAATATGCTCAACTTTACGCAATACCCGCAAACCCAACGGTAGCCAGGTGTAGACGCCGGCGGCAAGTTTGCGGATCAAGCCGGCGCGTATCATCAGCTTATGACTGGCTATTTCGGCGTCGGCCGGTATTTCTTTGACGGTACTAAGAGGAAATTGGGAAGTGCGCATATTGGCCCTGAGGTTGTTTTATCAAAACCGCTATTTTAACGGCTAAACGCCAAAACCACGAATCAACGACGCTATTTGGGTCTATCCTACTAACTTTTAGCATTGCTGTTGTTGATGAAATTTGGGAAACTTGACCTGATAGAAGCCCCAGAAAAAGGAAGTTATGATTAAAGTATTGCTGGTTGATGATCATGAGCTTGTCAGAAGCGGCATAGAAGCTTTGTTGGCAGCTGAAAAGGATATTGTGGTGGTCGCCGTATGTAATTGTGGCGAGGAGGCTTTGCGGATTGTCGAGCAAGAGCCGCCTGACGTCATTTTGATGGACATTAATATGCCCGGCATAGGCGGGTTTGAAGCGTGCCGGCGCATACTGCAATCGCGGCCATCGGTTAAAATCATTGCCTTATCAGTGCATAACGACGGCCCCATACCGCAACAGCTGCTGAAATTGGGTGTGGTCGGCTTTGTATCCAAGGCTTCGCCAGTCAGCGAAATGGTGGCGGCGATTAAATCGGTAATTTCCGGCAAGCGCTACTTGTGCCAGGATGTGGCCAGTAATTTGGCTTTTCAGTTTTTGCCAGGCGCGGATGTGTCGCCTTTTTTACAGCTTTCCCAGCGTGAGGCTGAAGTGGTGCGTCTGATTTTGCGTGGTAGGAGTATTCAGGAAATGTCGGAGGCTTTGCAACTGAGCGACAAGACCATCAATACTTATCGCTATCGCTTGTATCGCAAGTTGAATATAAAAAACGATGTGGAATTGACCAGATTGGCGGTCAAATTTAATTATCTTGATGCCATTTAATGATCGGGGATGTGCGGTTGTTTGCCGCACATCCCTAGAATAGTCAGACTAAGGTGCGGGCCTTGGTAAAGGCTTCCCGGAAATCCAGAAAGACCGGCTTTTCAGCTTCCAGCATCATTTTCAACAATTCATGTTGTAGCTGATATTTAACATTTCCTATCGCCAGCGCACCGACACCGACCGCATTTGTCGCTTGATTTGCCAAGCTTAATGGTGCCGATAAATCATTTAACCCTATGCCTTCTATGCCGGAAGGCGGTACGGCATTGACATCACCAGCTACTTTCAACTGCTTGGCTTGCGCCAGAACGGCCGCATTGATAACTCGAATACCAGCCTTTGCCGTGCAGAATACTAAATCTGCATCCGCTATTAACGCGGCCTTTTCCTCGTCATTGCTAGCAACCCCGCCGCTCATGGTGGCTCCAAAGCGCCGATTGTATTGTTTGGCTGCGTCTTTTGCGGAATCAATCGATAAGTGATCCACCAAGATTGTTTCCGCGCCTTGCAACGACGCTATCACGCCAGTAGCGATACCGACCGGGCCGGTGCCGCCGAACACAACCGCCTTGCTGCCTTTCAATTCCTTGCCATGATATTGTTTCAGCGCTTTTTCCACACACGCCACCAAAGCTGCTGCGGTGGTGCAAGCTCCGCTGGGATCGGCAAATACTGAAACCTCAAACGGCGGCACCATGGCCGGCTTGGTGGCTTGCAACATATCGATAGCCATGCCCATATCCCTGCCGCCGATAAAGATCGCGGTTTTTTTACTGGCCGAAGGACTACGCGAAAAAATCGCATCTTGGGTCAAATTGTGAATGGTCTCCAATTTGACGTTGGAATACGGCATCAGCACATCAAAGCCTGCGTCGAGTGCCATGTTAATGTCAAACGGACTGTTGTTTGGCATCGGGTCGAACATGTGAAGTATGCTGCGTTTTGCCATTTTTACCTTACCCTCTGTGATAGGCAGACTTTGGGGAGCTTAGCTAATTACTTAGACGATTTGATGAATTCGCGAGCGACTTCAAAAGCGTGTTCGAAATGTAAGAATAGCGGTTGATCGCTTTCCAGCATTCTTTTCAGCAAACGGCTTTGCGCTTGGTATTTGATGTTGCCTATCGCCAGTGCGCCTATGCCTACCGCACCGCTGGTGGATCCGGCTAACGGTTTGCCGTTATCGAACGCATCCACACCGGCAATACCGGCTGGCGGTACCGCGTTGACATCGGCGGCTACTTTCAATTGCGCAGCTTTGGAGATTAACTCGGTGCTGAGCAATTCGATGCCGGCCGCACCGGTTGCAAAAACCACATCAGCGGTTTTCATGTATTCGGCCTTATCCGCGTCTGCGCCTGCCAGCACCGTAATTTTGCCGTCACCAAATTCTTCGCTGCATAGCTCTGCGGTGCGCTCGGCTTTATCGAGTTGCCTACCGATAATTCTGACTTTAGCGCCCGCTTGAGCGGCAATCACCGCAGCCGCTTGACCGACTGGACCAGTCCCGCCCAGAGCGATCACGTTTTTACCTTCCAAGGTGGTGTCGAATTTTTCAGCCAATTCTTTTTCAACTGCTGCGACCATACCGGCTGCCGTAGTGAACGCGCCGCTAGGATCGGCGAATACTGATACTTCGAAAGGCGGGACCATAGAATTCTTGGCCATTTTCAACATATCCATTGCTTGCTTGGTCTCCCGGCCGCCAATAAAGATGGCGGTGCGCAACAGGCCTTTCGGGCTGCGCGAAAAAATAGCATCTTGGACCAAGCCCCTGACTTCGCTGGGTTCAACGTTGATGTAGGGGATTGCTGAAATCCAGCCGGCGTCCATCGCCATATTGACGTCGAACGGGCTTAAGTTCTTGGCTGTAGTCAGCATGTGCAGGATAAAGGGTTTTTCCATGATGGCCTCTTATAATTTGATTAGCCGGTAAGTATAAAAGAAAAGGCAAGACGATAACAATTCTAGGCTAAATGCCGAATTGCGCATTATTTTAAGCGCGCCGGCACATGCGGCTCGATGGCGTGGTACATCAATTGGTGCATCTTGGGGTTACCAACAATGATATTGCCGGACTGTAAGTATTTGTCATTAAAGGAAAAGTCCGTGGCGACACCGCCGGCTTCCTGAACCAACAATACCCCGGCGGCAATATCCCATTCCTTAACGCCGATTTCCCAGTACGCATCCAGACGACCGCAGGCCACATAAGCCATATCCAGCGCGGCGGCTCCGGCGCGGCGGATACCGGCAGAATCTGCGCAGACGGCTTTGAACATACCTAGATAGGGCTCTATGTTTTCCATGGTTTTAAACGGAAAACCCGTACCAATCAGGGCGCCGCGCATACTGCTTTGTTTGGTCACTCGGATTTTGCGATTATTCAACATCGCCCCGCCGCCGCGTTCGGCAGTAAATAGTTCGTCGCGACTGGGATCGTAAATCACACCCAACTCGAGTTTATTTTTGTTTTTTAACGCGATAGACACGGCATATTGCGGAAAGCCGTGTAAAAAATTAGTGGTGCCGTCCAAAGGATCGATTATCCAGGTGTAGTCGTTACCTTTATGTTCGCCGCTTTCTTCGGCCAGAATGCCATGGTCGGGAAATGCGGCGCGAATGACTTTGATAATTTCCTGCTCGGCGGCCCGATCAACCTCGGAAGCGTAGTCATTACGGCTTTTTTGATCGATAGTGAGTTTCTCGATATTTTGTGAAGAGCGTTGGATTAGGTCGCCGGCGTTCCGCGCTGCGCGGACGGCAATATTAAGCATCGGGTGCATAGATCGAATTGAAAATGAGCAGTTAGAAAACTCGGATAGCATAGCAAATTTTGCTAGAATCGCTGCTTTTTTAGCCGCAGAGGCCGGGCATTGCTATCACATTTTAAAGTGGTTTTAGTGGAGACTTCCCATCCCGGCAACATCGGCGCGGTGGCTAGAGCCATGAAAAATATGCAGATGGATCAACTGCGCTTGGTATCTCCAAAATGCTTTCCGCATGCCGATGCCACGGCCAGAGCATCTGGGGCTGACGATGTACTTAGATCGGCAACTGTCTTCGATTCTTTGCAAGATGCTATTGCCGATTGCCAGGTGGTATTGGGCTCCAGCGCACGCGATAGAACCATCAGCTGGCCAAGTTTGACTGCCAGGCAAACTGCCGAAAAATGGGTGGGTGCATTGCCGGAGCAAAATATAGCCTTGGTGTTCGGCCGTGAGAACTCTGGATTAAAAAACCATGAATTGGACTTATGTCATTATTTGTTGCGGATTCCGTGCAATACAGAATATAGCTCGCTGAACTTGGCGGCGGCAGTGCAAGTTGTGTGCTACGAGCTATTCGTCGCATCCGGCCAGGAAATGGTCAGCACGGTAGGCGATATTGGCGAAGAACCTCTGGCGACGGCCGAACAAATGGAAGCGTTTTATGTGCATCTCCAGCAGACCATGGCGGATATAGGTTTTCTGCACCCGGAGCGCTCTAAATCAATCATGCGTCGCTTGCGGCGCATCTTTAATCGGACCCAGCTCGATACCAAGGAGCTGGATATCCTGAGAGGCATACTGCGCTTCTCCCAAAATCACAACGCCAAATAACCCCATGCTGGTCAGACTCAAAGAAGATATTAACTGCGTATTTGCCCGAGACCCGGCCGCGCAGTCGGCTTTTGAAGTGATAACAACCTACCCTGGCTTTCACGCCGTACTGATTCACCATTGCAGCCATTGGTTGTGGTTGCGTGGTTTTAAATGGGCCGGCCGTTATGTATCGTTCTTGGGCCGATGGCTGACCGGTATCGAAATTCATCCCGGCGCGCAAATCGGCCGGCGGTTCTTTATCGACCACGGCATGGGTGTAGTGATCGGTGAAACCGCCGTGATCGGCGACGATTGCACGCTATATCATGGCGTGACCTTGGGCGGCACCAGTTGGAACAAGGGTAAGCGCCACCCGACCCTGGGCAATGGCGTGGTGATAGGTGCCGGCGCCAAGGTGCTGGGACCGATCGAGATCGGCGATGGCGCGAGAGTCGGTTCGAATTCGGTAGTAGTGAAATCGGTGCCCATGGGGGTGACGGTAGTCGGGATTCCCGCACATATCGTCGACCCCAAAGCCAAACAAGAAAAAGCCCGGCGCGATGCGATGGCGCAGAAAATGGGTTTCGATGCATACGGCGCCACGGGTGACATGCCGGACCCCATCGCCAATGCCATCAATCTGATGCTTGACCATATCCATCAGCTCGACAAGCAAATAGCCGATATGCAACAGGTGTTAAATGATGCCGGTATCAATTGCCATCGTCAGGCCATGTCGGCATTGGATGACTGTGAAATTAAGGATAAGCAATAACGCTGGCAGGTATTTTCTAATACCGAATGCTCCAGCGCTGGTCATCTGCTCGACTCAAACTGAGTAGTGTTTGCTTTGAGCTTTTTGCAGATTCGCGGTATTTCAACCCCGCAAACTCCCAACGAATTCAAGCTGTAAAACGCTTGATCTGTCCTCAGAATTCAAAAATATGCGCTACAGATTGCACGTGTTTAATGCCTCAAAAACCAGTTACGATTGAATACTTGACCAAATTACTGGGTTTATTTATAGTCAGCATTATTTTCATTAGTTTGTAAGGGGTTTGAAATGCGGCTTACCACAAAAGGGCGTTACGCGGTCACCGCGATGCTGGATTTGGCTTTTCACAGTCAATCCAACCCGGTTACTTTGACTGACATTGCGACTCGGCAAACCATTTCCTTGTCTTATCTTGAACAATTGTTTGCTCGTTTACGCAAAGCTGGCATGGTGAAAGGCGTAAGAGGACCGGGTGGCGGTTATACGCTCAGCCGTAGCGCCCGGGATATTAATATTGCCGACATTATCGAAGCAGTCGACGAACCTGTCGATTCAACAAAATGCGGTGGTAAAGCCAATTGCCACAACGATGAACCTTGCCTGACCCACGATTTGTGGATGGGTTTGAGTGAGCAAATTCGCGCTTACTTAAAAGAAATCAGTCTCGGACAATTGCTGGAGCGCGATTTTGTCAGTGATGTGGCGAAAAGGCAGAGCAAACAAATCGAGCATGTCATCGAAATGCAACCCCGCCAGGAAAAACGCATCGCGTAATGATCTATCTGGATCATAACGCCACCACCCGTTGTGACGAGCGCGTGGTGGAAGCGATGCTGCCCTATTTGCATGGCATGTACGGCAATCCATCCAGTTTGTATAAGCTTGGCCGCATAGCCCGTAGCGCCATCGACACCGCCAGGGAGCAAATCTTGGGGCTGATTGATGCGCCAGGAGCACAGATTGTATTTACCAGCGGCGGGACTGAAGCAAATGCGTTGGCACTAGCCAGCGCCCTTGACCGCGGACTAGCAATTTCTGCAATCGAACATCCCTCCATTTTCGAAAACGCCGTGTACTACCGACAGTGTTTTCGCGACTTGCAAACGCTTGAGGTGGATGGCGCTGGAACAATGCCCTTACTCGCGCTGGACAAAGCAAATTGGCAAGCCGGCGACATGGCGTCGGTGATGTTGGCGAATAATGAAACCGGCGTTGTTCAAGACCTTGCGGTTATCGCCGAACGTTTGGCTGAACGCGGAGTCAACCTGCATACCGATGCCGTCCAGGCTTTGGGTAAAATCTCATTTTCGTTCAAAAAGCTGGGCGTTAAATTGATGAGTTTATCCAGCCACAAAATATACGGACCAAAAGGCTGCGGGGCATTAGCCGTCGCAGAAGATTTTGTGCTAAAGCCCTGGCTGCGCGGCGGCGATCAACAGTATGGCTGGCGGGCCGGCACGGAAAATGTGGCGGCAATAGTGGGTTTTGGCAAGGCAGCCGAGTTGGCTAAGACGGAAATAGACACAAGGGAAACCCGCATGCTGGCGCTGAGAATGCGTTTGGAACAAGCCCTGCGCACCATTCCGGGCTTGGTGATATTTGCCGAACAAGCCAAACGATTGCCGAATACCGTGCAGTTTGGTATTCCCGGCATTAACGGCGAAATGTTATTAATGCAGTTGGATCAGCGCAATATCGCAGTTTCCAGCGGCTCCGCCTGTTCAGCGTCGTCCGGCGAGATCAGCCCGGTGTTGACGGCTATGGGAGTGGAAGCCTCTTTGGCTAAATCGGCTATCCGCGTCAGTTTGGGTAAAGACAACCAAGAAACCGAGATCGATCAATTCGTCGATGTGTTAAAAACATTGATAGCAAATTAATTAGGAGAATTAGCAATGGCTATTACCGTGACCGAAAGTGCCGCCCGGCAAATCCAAAAACAGTTACAAAAGCGCGGCACAGGCTTAGGCTTGAGATTGGGGGTGAAAACCTCCGGATGCTCCGGGTATGCCTATGTGTTGGATTATGCCGATCAGGCTGAGGCCGATGAGGTAGTATTCGATCAATACGATGTAAAAGTACTGGTGAAACAGGCTGATCTGGATAAATTGAGCGGTATTGAGCTGGATTATGCCAAAGAAGGTTTTAACGAGGCCTTTAAGTTCAACAACCCGAATGTAAAAGGTACCTGCGGTTGCGGGGAGAGTTTTTCAGTTTAGTGTAAGAAACGCCGGCTTTCCTATTTAGATAAAGCCGGCGTCATCGGCGCTTACTTCATATTAGCGCCGCAGTTTCCTTCCATTTTTTTGCCTTCAGCAGCTTTGTCGCCGGCTGGAGCAGCCGCTTTGTTACCAGCACACTTGCCTTCGGTAGCGGCTTTGCTATCAGTGCTTTTTTTCATCATAGACGCGCCGCATTTCCCTTCTCCGCAAGAACCGTCTTTCATTTTATCGGCACCGGCTTCAGGTTTCGCTTCGGCAGTCAGCATATAGCCCGAGCTCAACTCAGACAACGCAAACGGATTGGTGTCAGCTTGAGCAAAATTGCCCGCCAGCGTTGGCAGCAGAGATGCGCCGATTGCAATGGCGAACGGGGTTTTGTTGATTTTCTTCATACTATCTCCTGTGGAAAAAACTAATTGTTCTAATAAGCGGTTTGCAACCGGAACCCTGCATTTCCGGCAACTGGCCTGCTGCTAATATCACAAAAAAGCCTTGCAAAGTAAAGGCAGGAAGATTCCGCCAATCGGCAGTATACTTTCGCCCGAAACGACTTATTTCCGCAACCTGCCTATACGCTATCCGGCACAACCATGACTTCGAAAACACCAATTGCCCAACTGGGAGCCGAGGTATTGCGGCAGCAGGCGCAGCCTGTTGACGACTTTGCCTGCCCGGAGTTCCATAAACTGATTAAAACCATGCAAGAGACTATGCTGGAGGCCAGTGGTGTCGGCATAGCCGCGCCGCAATTGGGCGCTTCCTGGCAAGTTTTGATCATCGCTTCCCGGCCGACAGCCCGTTATCCGCAAGCCCCGGAAATGCCGCCGATCCTGATGGTCAATCCAAGTTTTAAGATTGTCGATAACTCATTGCATAAAGATTGGGAAGGCTGTTTAAGCGTGCCGGGTATCCGGGCGCTAGTGCCGCGTTACCGGGCTATCGAAGTGCAATATCAAGATCGGCAAGGCGAACCTCACCGCTTGGCCCTGCAGGATTTTCCGGCCAGAGTCTTCCAACACGAGTTCGATCATCTTTTGGGATTGGTCTATCTGGATAGGGTGGAAAATAACCAAGATATTATTGCCGAGACCGAATTTTTCAAACGCATCGCCGCATAGGAGCCAGCTGAATGAAGTTTGTATTGTTGATAATGGGCCTATTGACCAGTTACAGCAGTATGGCTGCGCCGCCGCTGTCTTTCAGCCAAGTGGCGCCAGGTATCTATCTGCATACCTCAGCGCATCATTGGCCGGATCGGGACAATCACGGCGAGATTGCCAATATCGGCTTTATTGTTGGTGAGCGCTGCGTAGCGGTGATCGATAGCGGTGGCAGTCCACAGCAGGGCGCCGCGTTGCGAAATACCATCAGGCAAGTTACCGCCAAACCGGTTTGTTATGTGATCAACACCCATGTGCATCCTGACCATATCTACGGCAATATCGCTTTCAAGGAACCGGGCGTGCAGTTTGTCGGCCATCATAAGCTGGCGCGAGCCATGGCCACGCGTGGCGACCATTATCTCGGTCGCGCAGCGGAATTGCTGGATATTCAAGTCAATCACGACAACATCATTCCGCCCGATATAGAAGTGAATGACAGCATGACCCTAAACATCGGTAATCGCGAACTGGTGCTGACCGCCCATCCCAGTGCGCATACCGATAACGATTTGAGCGTTTACGACAAAACGACCGAGACTATCTGGCTAGCCGATCTGTTGTTTTTGGAGCATATTCCGGTGATAGACGGCAGCATCAAAGGCTGGTTGTCTGAGATCGAGCGCTTGGAGAAAAATCACTACAAATTAGTTGTACCCGGCCACGGTCATTTGGTGAAAGATTGGCCGGCAAGTCTGCAACCGCAAAAAGCCTATTTGAACAGTCTGGCTACCGAAGTACGGGCTATGATCAAACAAGGCAAAACCTTGGAACAAGCTGTGAATACCGTCGGCTTGCCTGCTAAAAAAAATTGGCAATTATTTGAACAATTCCACCGCAAAAACGTGACCATCGCGTTTGCTGAGCTGGAATGGGAAGATTAAACAGAGGAGATTAAAAGCATGCACAAACCTTACAACGCTATTTTTCTGCTGGCTTTAATGATTTTGCCGGCCATCGCGGTTGCCGAAGGCGACGACATTACCTGGAACACCGTTTTGAAAAGCCAGTTTTTCGCCGGTAAAAATATCGAAGAATCCAATGCGGTTATCGACTTGGATGCTCCTTATCGGGCGGAAGATCCGGCGATTGTACCGGTTAAAGTCAGCAGCAAATTTGCGCAAAGCAAAGATAAATACATCAAAAAAATCTGGCTGTTTGTCGATAAAAACCCGTTTCCATTTGTTGGTGAGTTCGAGTTCTTTCCGGAGAGTGGCAAAGCCGATTTAGCTTTGCGGGTGCGCGTCAATACCTATAGCGACATTCGCGCCGTTGCCGAAACCAATGACGGCAAGTTCAGCATGACCAAAAAATTCGTCAAAGCCAGCGGCGGCTGCTCGGCGCCGATTGGCGCCGACCTGGATGAAGCCATGAAGCGGCTGGGCAAGGTTAAATTTCGACTCGACGACGGCATTCAAAGCGGCCAACCGGCCTTGACGCAATTGATGATCAGCCATCCCAACCTTACGGGCATGCAGATGGATCAAATGACCCGATTCATCCGAAAATCGCACTTTATCGATCAACTGAAAGTGACTTTTAACGACAAGCCCGTGCTTAACGCCAAAATCGATATTGCGATCAGCGCCGACCCAAATTTCCGCTTCTATTTTGTACCGGATAAGGCCGGCGAGTTAAAAGCCGAATTTACCGATGTATCGTGTGAATCCCCCACCAGCCGAAACGTCTGCAATAAAGGCGGCAGCTACTCGCAAAGTTACACGGTAAGCCCCTAATGGCCAGTTCGCCAATCAGAGGCATTGTATTGGCATTGGGCTTACTGGCGTTTACTGGCGATGCGCTTGCGCTACGCTGCGGACATAAACTGGTCCAGGTGGGTGATTATAAATCCGAAGTCTTGGACAAATGCGGGGAGCCCGATTCGGTCGAACAGCGCCGAGCAATCCGCGGCAGCCGCTTGCGGCATCCCTACGGCGCATTGGAAATCGATCAATTTGAAGAGGTACTGATCGAAGAATGGATTTACAACTTCGGGCCGCGCAAATTTCAACAGCTGTTGGAGTTTGAAGACGGCGAATTGAAAAAAATCCGCAATTTGAGTTACGGATACTAAAGCGCAAGGTTTTCAGCCCTGACCCACCCCCCAAAAAAGCCCCCGCCGAGAAGGCGGGGTTAGCAGGATTGCCACAGGAGAGCACATTTCACCAGTTTTCGGTCAATCATCAAACTATCTTGCGATGGTCGCACACTACATACCGTGCTGGGCCGGCACACTGAAACTACCAAAATGCTGCGGTGCGCCAGGCATTAACGGATTCTCTTGCACCGCCAGCCTGGGTTTTTGCCAATGCCCTGCCGCCGCCGGCCGGCCCAGGAAATAACCTTGCAGCAATTTGCCGCCGGCATCCAAGGCAACATCCAGTTGCACTTCGTTTTCAATGCCTTCGATAATCGCTTGCGCGCCCAGGGCCTGGATGATTTCGATTAACTTCGGCAGCACCCGGCGAATCTTGGTATCGGTTTGCGCCTGATGGATGATGCTTAAATCCAGTTTCACAAAGCTGGGCGATAAGCGCCACAAACGGTCCAGATTAGAATGCCGGCTGCCGAAGTTATCGACAGCCACCTGGAAGCCGCGGTCGCGGTAATTGTCCACCGCTTCGAGCAACTGTTGGTCGGCTTCCACCGCGTTTTCCATGATCTCCAGCACTACCTTGGTGGTCGGCACCGAGTGCAGATGCAGAATGTGTTCGAACACCTTGCCGTGCGTATTCACGCTAACTAGCAATTTGGGATGTACGTTTAAAAACAGCAAGCCCTTGTCCGCCGGCAGATTCAGATAATTCAGCATGTGCAGCGTTCTAGCCACCCTATCCAGCTTCACCAATTTGCCTTGGTTATCCGCCCAACTGAACGCAAAATTCGGACCCACGGCTTCCAAGCCGGTGGACGTGCGCAGCAAGGCTTCGTAGCCCAACAGTCCTTGGGACTTGCCGGCATCGAATATCGGTTGAAACTCGCTGCGCAATTTCAGGCCAATGAACCGGCTCAGCACTTCCTGTTGCTCGATTTCCAGTTTGAACTCGTCCAAGTCCAGATACAACGCCCGTTCCAGATCGTCACGAAGCAATTCGATGGTATTTTCCACCATGGCTACACCCTCCTCTGCCTAAGCGTTCTTAGCGGCCATAAATCTTGTCAAACACCCCGTTATCATCGAAGTGTTGTTTTTGTATCGCACTCCAACCGCCCAACTGGGCGACGCTGACCAATTCCAGCGAGGGGAACTGTTTGGCATATTTAGCCGCGATGTCTTTGTCGGTTGGCCGGTAGAAGTTTTTGGCGATGATCTCTTGGGCTTCCTTGGTGTAAAGATATTTAAGGTATTCGGTTGCCAGGTCCTGGGTGCCGTTCTTTTTCGCCACCGCTTCGATCACCGCGACCGGCGGTTCGGCCAGGATGCTGAACGGCGGGGTGACGACTTCGAATTTATCGGCACCGAATTCTTTCAACACCAAATACGCTTCGTTTTCCCAGGTGATTAACACATCGCCGATTTCGCGTTCGGCAAAAGTAGTGGTAGAGCCGCGTGCGCCGGAGTCGAGAACCGGCACGTTTTTAAACAGCTTCTCCACGAAAGCCTTGGCGGCGTCCTTGCTGCCGTTTTTCTTTTCTGCGAACGCCCAGGCTGCCAGGTAGTTATAGCGAGCGCCGCCAGAGGTTTTTGGGTTGGGAGTGACGACTGAGACGCCGTCCTTGATCAGATCATCCCAGTTTTTGATGGCTTTGGGGTTGCCCTTGCGCACCAGAAACACGATAGTCGAAGTGTAGGGCAAACTGCTGTTGGGCAGTTTGCTTTGCCAGTCTTTGGGCAAAAGATTAGCTTTATCGTGAATTTGATCAATGTCGCCGGACAGGGCCAAGGTCACCACGTCAGCTTCCAGGCCGTCGATCACGGCTCGGGTCTGTTTGCCGCCGCCGCCATGCGATTGTTGAACCGTGACGTCTTCGCCGGTTTTGGTTTTCCAGTATTGGGTAAACAGTTGGTTATATTCTTTATACAACTCGCGGGTCGGGTCGTATGACACGTTCAGCAGGGTGCGTTCGGCCAGCGCGTTGCCGCTGAGGGCCAGAGCGATGCCGAAGAGTAAGGGTTTGAAGGTATGGGTGAATCTCATGGGTGCTCCTGAAAAAAGGTTATCGATCTGCTTGCGGCAAGCTGAATTTTGTTTGACCACGGGGCTTATGCTACGCAAAGCCAATAACCAACAAAAACGATATATTTAGAATTAAATATCTTATATTAAGATATAAGATTCCGAATACATAGCACACCGACGCATAGCCAGGCTTGCCGGAAACAAAGGTTTTCAGGGAAATTTTGGAAGAGCGGCGTGTAAGGAGTTCGCCGGCTTTGGTGCCATATCAGAACAAAAAACAGCGGGAAGCCGAAGCCTCCCGCTGATAAGCAAGATCAAACCACAGCTATCTTACGCCGCCCTACTGTCGCCAATCCGGCCAGCGCGCTGCCGAATAGCCAAACGGCGCCGGGAACCGGCACTTGCGAGACAGTGATGGTATTACCCGCCAAGGAAAAATTTAGAGTATCGGAACTTAAGGTCAGCCGATAATCGCCATGATCGCGAACGGGAAGCCCGGTCGGTAAGGTCAAGTTATCGTTAGTGTTAATACCGGCAACGGCTTCACTGGTCGATAAGGTGTAATCAGCCACCAGGTATAAATAATTGCCGGCTTGCAAGGTGACGTTAAACGCCGGATCACGTAAGAAAAGCGAACCATCCGCCGAACCGTCGGTATTAGTCAAAATCGGCTGATTGCTGCTATCGGGGCAGTGATTGCCGTCGGAATCGTCGCAACGCGCCAACATGTCGCCGGCATCCAGCAAGCCGTCATCTCGGTAAATATAAGTATCCGGATCCAGAAAAGTAATTTCACCGTCGTTGTTCAGGTCGACTTCCTGATAACCGGCGGTGGATGTTTGCTTTTGCGTGGCCTCATAAGCCAACACATCAACTTTGAACGTACCGCCGCTAAGCATATTGATTTTCCAAGTATCGTAAGTAGTGCCGCCGCTTACTTTATAAATGGTTCCTGACACTTGCAGAGTATTTGCTTGGGCCTCGGCAATGAGCGCACACCCCGCCAATCCGGCGACGCCGATTGATTTTATTAATTTATTCACGATTACAACCTTTATGTTGATTGAAGTTAGAGCGCGTAGGGAATTTGATTGTCGGAGCCTCTCAAAATTCGCCGTTCCCGCGTATTTGGAAGCAGTTAGGCCGCGGCGCGCTTAGTTTGCTAAGTCCGCGATAGAAACGAGTATGAATTATTGGAAGTCCTTAATCGTGTTAGCCGTTTCCACGCCTATGGCTAAGCACGGTGATCCACATACAATATTTAGACCACAACATATTTTTGTTTAAATACAGAAAGATACGTCGATAACAAGTGCTAATGCGCGGTGAATTTTCCGTGAAATAACTTACGCACAACGTGATTTGCCGCAATTTATGCCCTTTGGGTATCTGCATAGGCATTACGGATTTTTTGGTTTAGCTGAAGCCGCTTATTAATCCGACCCTCAAATATCGTCGCTCCAGCCAACGCGGGAATAGCGGAGCCGAGCAATTTAAGGGCCTACTGAATAGACTGAAGAGAGGGAGCGCAACCGCTGATGAAAGCTGCTTGTGCAGAGATTCCTTAAATCAGCAAACTTCAGTGTTACACCTTTTCCCGCGAACCAGCCAGCCAAACCCGCCGAGTACGGAAAGAAACAGGGAAAACGCACCCGGTAACGGCACCGGCGCCGAATGTAGCGGGCTCATATGCCAAGCCAATGCGTAATCCCAACTGAACGGACTGGCTTCACCGGACTTGACCCGCAATTCGTAGTGGTGGCCTGTGACCAAACTAAGCCACAAGTTCTCGCTGTTGTCGGCGCTGCTCGCCGAGAAAGCGGCAATGTTTTGCTCAGTGGCATCGAATAACTCCAGATTCATATCGTGTAAGGTGGTCGTCAGATTCAGGTCGTTCGATACCCCCAGATTCCACACCAAAGACGCCTGCAAATTCAAATCCGTCGCAGCGGCGAACTGATAGGTCGCCAGACTGTTACTGGCCAAGCCGCCGAAAGCGGTATCGACATCGAAGCCGGCCAAGCCGATGCCGTTTGCAGCACCGCCATCCTCCAGACTATCTTGTTCGCCACCGGCGATGATTTGGTAACTATGCAAAATATTCAGCTGGCCGGCGCCAAATCTATCGTCCAGGCCGTTCAGCGTTTGATGCCCGCTGCTGCGATAGTCAGTGATGTTATCCGTGGTTGAAGTATTCTGCGTCGCTCTGTCGGCGCCCGCCAGCAACGCAGCTTTGACGGTTGCGGCGCGTTCGGCGTTGTAAACGGTTCCCACGCCTTCAATATCAATAGATCCCTGCGATAAATTAGCCCCGCCCTTATGGCCGGTCTCAACTAATAGCGCGGCAGCAGCGGCCACTATAGGCGTGGCTCCGCTAGTGGTGGTTTGCGGCGCCACTAAATCGGGGCGCGTCCGCCCCGATATATATAACGAGTCGACCGCATCGGATCCCCTATCCTGCTTACCGTCCGTGCGCCCCACCGCAATCACATTGTAAGCACTGCCCAATAAAGGCGAGTCGCTAAGGCCATTGTGCATACCAACTACCTGGATGAATTCGTTGCGCTGCACCTGTCGATCAACCAGGCGCAGAATCATCGCCGTTTCCGGCACGGTGTCGCCTTTGCCGACCCAGCTATGGTTGGCAATCCGACTGGCGTTGAAGGGAGCCAAGGCCGTTGGACTAATCAGACTATCGATCCAGGCGTTGGCATCATAACTGGCGATGTTGCCGATGCCGTTGGCAATGGAATCCTTACCGTAAAATCTGGCACCGACGCTGTCAGCATGTCCCGATGGTGAGGTACTGGCTTTTTTTCCCGGAAAGCTGAACGTCTTACCGGCAAATTGGGTGTTACGAATATTCGGCGCATAGATGGGGTAATCCGAGTGGTCCCGCGATTCGACTAATGAGGCTTCGGCGTGAACCACATTGACACCAGCGCCGGTCGGCGTGTTTGCACCTAATTGATTCAGCAAGGCTTGATAGCCAATGTCGGCTTTGTAATCAGCGGCGGCGGCGGATGCGAAAAACAACATAGCAAACAGATAAAACCCAGGCTTTTTAATCATTGTTATCACCCTTTTACTCACTTGAACTGCGGTCAACGCTATCCGATCTTTGCGAAAGTTAGCGCGCGGCAAGCGGGATAAAACCAGTTGTCCGGCTCGTGGCCATGCCGGAATGAAGCGCTACTCTGAGCGCATCTAACGTCCCAGCACTGGATATGCCAGTCAATCGCAACTATAGACCAGATACCAAGTCTTGCCGGATGCGCTTTATTCGTTGAGTTTGGTGATTACAGCGTTCTGGAAGGGAAGACTTTGAATGCCCTGTAGAGGCCATGCCCGCCAAAGGACGGTGCAGCGGCCCCACTGAAGAATGGCACTCCCGCCTGCGCGGGAGCGACGATGTTTGAGGGACGGATTAATTAGCGATTAATGAATGCGAATCAGATAGCCGTCGGTTTTTTCACAACCGGGTTTGCTATGCGCGGTAATACTCAAGCGCGCAAATCCACCTTCTATAGGTCTATCCACTTTGCCTTTTATCTCCAAGCGACCGCTAGGTTGTTGGGTAATTTGCAGTTGCTTTGAGGTGAAATGGTATTTGGTTTCGCCGGCACTGACATTAACCACCACCGAAGTCAGTGTGGTGTTGGCGGAAGCCATCAACGAAAACTCGCTGAACGATTGCAAATATTTATTGGTTGCCGGCTGAAACTCCGTAAACACCGGTTTATCGCAGTGCTGCGAACTCTGGCTGCTGCCGTAGGCATGTGCCGCAGTGCCGCTCAAACTCAACAAAGTGGCGGCGGCAATTTTTAATAGCGTGATCATTATTTTCTCCGAGGCGTGGTTATAAGAATAGTTATGCCTTTAGCTTACCAATAAAACCGCAAATTGCTGGCGTTCAATTCAATCAAGCAAGCGCCAGCGCACCCACTATAGCTGGCACGCTATGCATACTCAATTATAAACCCGGCCCTATTTAACACGGGTACACCGTTCGGGCTGAGCGCGTCGAAGCCTTATGCCGCGCGTCCTTCGACACACTCAGCCCGAACGATATTTAAGGTCCGGGTCAATAAAAAGTGTGACGAAAAGCACATATATAGTTCTTATGAAAACAAATTAAGTTCTAATAAGAACCATAATCTGATAGACTTTACTCACACTATCAATTGAAACGAAGCTCTCGAAACATAAGTTCGTTTCGATCCTGAAGTGCCGAGGCGCAATCCGCTATCGATTTATTTTTTTCTTGTTTACCGAGGCTAACATCATGATGTCATGCAAAAAATTCATAACTTTCTCTATAGCAATCTCCCTTATCAGTGTGCTGAGTTTTCCTGTCTCCGCGGCGACTTTTAGCCACGAAGAAGTAAGAGCCGCTCTGGAAAGCACTATTTCCAAAGTCAAAGCGTCCATCTCCGCAGTGGAAAACGGCGCAGACAAAGAAACGGTAGCCGAGTTGGTCAGCAATGCCAAACAACAGCAAAAAGACATCGAGAACAACGATCTCGAAGTCAAACGCCAGCATGCCGGCAAACGCCTGAATACCGCATGGAAAGCAGCCCGCGGCGGCGATTTGCAGTTGGCCGGCGAATCGTTAAAAGAAGCTTTGAGCCGCTACGAGGAAATGCACAATCTTTATATTTCCAGCCATTAAGCCGCGTAAAGCCGCCGTTTGAGGCACGCATCAAAGGGCCGAGCGGCGCACAAAATCGGGGCGTTTTAGTTACAAATTGGACACAGGCTTGGGCATTGTAGGGCTCAAGCCGTATGTAAAGGCTGCCATTTACGACCCGCATTGCGGATTCCGCCGGCGCATTTGATGCGCGTGCGTCGGCCTTGGACCTATGGACCAAGCGTTTTCTTACCTCCGAAAAGAAAATCGTGACAGTTAACTCCTTCGCCAGCTGGCGAAGCGGTGATGCGGGTCTTTTTTATTCTCGAACTAATGGCGCAAAAATTGCTGATTTTTTATGTCGAACCAGGGTTCTCTGTTCTCGCCTAGTTCGATGCGGCAAACGTCCGTGCACCAACCCAAGTCTTGCCGAAGCGTATCACTTGAACCTTGCATCCTAAACAGGAGATCGCAATCATGAAAAAGCTCTTAATCGCCCTGTCCATAACCGTTGGCATTGCTATCGCGCTATTCGCGGCATTCAACCCCAGGCTGTCTGCATACAATTCGCAAAACGACATTTCCTATTCCGATTTCATCAAGGATGTGCGCAGCAAGTCTGTGGCCGAAGTGGTAATAGATGGCAAATCTATCGATGGCCGCCGCCAAAACGGTACGCGGTTTGCGACATACAATCCTGGCGATGCGCGGATAATTGATGATCTATTGGAGTATGACGTCAAGATCAAAGTCGAGCGGCCTGAGACCCAATCCACCCTGACACAACTATTATTCTCATGGGCTCCCACTTTGCTGCTGATTGGGGTATTAATCTATTTCATGCGTAAGCAGCAATTGGGTGCCGGTGCGCAAAATGGCTTCGGTAAAAGCCGGGCTAAATTGATGACCGAAGATCAGGTCAAAGTGCGTTTCGATGACGTGGCCGGCGCCGAGGAAGCCAAACAGGACGTGGCCGAAATGGTCGATTTCCTGAAAGATCCGGGCAAATACGAAGCTTTGGGCGGTAAAATTCCGCGCGGCGTGTTGATGGTGGGCCCTCCTGGCACCGGTAAAACCCTACTGGCTCGAGCGATTGCCGGCGAGGCTGGCGTACCATTCTTCTCGATTTCCGGTTCCGACTTCGTGGAAATGTTTGTCGGCGTTGGCGCCTCTAGGGTGCGCGACATGTTTGAGCAAGCTAAAAAGCGCGCGCCCTGCATTATTTTTATTGATGAAATCGATGCCGTCGGCCGCCAGCGCAGCAGCGGCGGTAACATCGGCGGCGGCGAAGAACGCGAACAAACCCTTAACCAGTTATTAGTGGAAATGGACGGTTTTAGTGGCAACGAAGGCATCATCGTCATTGCTGCGACCAACCGCGTCGATGTGCTGGACAAGGCTTTGCTCAGACCGGGCCGTTTTGATCGCCAAGTGCAAATCGGCTTGCCGGACATCAAGGGCCGCGAACAAATTCTCAAAGTCCACGCCACCCGAGTGCCCTTGGCCGACGATGTCAACATCAACGATCTAGCGCGCGGCACACCAGGTTTTTCGGGCGCCGAACTGGCCAATCTGATTAACGAAGGCGCCCTATTCGCAGCCCGGAACAACCAGCGGGAAGTGACAATGCACGACCTGGACAGCGCCCGCGACAAAGCTATCATGGGCGCGGAGAAACGCACGATGATCATGAGTCGCGAAGATTTGCTGATGACGGCTTACCATGAAGCCGGCCACGCCATCGTCGGCCGTTTGGTGCCTGAGCACGACCCGGTTTATAAAGTCAGTATCATGCCGCGCGGCGGCGCGCTGGGTATTACCATGTTTCTGCCGGAACACGACCAATACAGTGCCTGCAAAGATAAACTGGAGGGCCAAATTTCCAGCCTGTTCGGCGGCCGAATTGCCGAGGCCTTGATTTACGGCAAAAATAAAGTCACCACCGGCGCTTCCAACGACATTCAGCGCGCAACGCAGTTGGCGCGCAATATGGTCACCAAATGGGGCTTATCCGATCGTCTGGGCCCCATGGATTGCGGCGACAACGACAGCGGATTTATGGGCTCGACCAAACCGATGTCGGAGCAAATGGCGCGCCTGATCGATCATGAAATCAGACAAACCCTGGCGAATAACTACCGACGCGCCGAAGCCCTCCTGAAAGCGCATATGGATATTCTGCACAATATGGCGCAAGCTTTGTTGGATTGGGAGACGTTGGATAAATATCAGATCGACGAGTTGATGCAGGGCCGCAAGATCGCACCGCCCAAGGCAGCCCAGCCGGCAAAACGGAGGGACAACGGCAAATTGTCCAGACCAACGACTGAAACCGCAGCTCCTATCGGCAAAATACCGGCTTTGTCGTGATCTCAAGACCTGATAGACCATTCGCACAGCAAATTTCGGCAGATCCACTCTCTCCCCGCCGGGAGGGAGTGGGGAGTGGGAATCAAAAAAACTGCAATTTGACGTGCAACGACTTTATAAAACAGTCACTGCATCAATGAACTGTTTCTCGCCGGCCCCAAATAAATGATAGAGTCGGGTTTAAACAATACAGCAATGACCAGGGGATTTTTTCCAAATTAGAGTGATTCGACAACCCAATAAACGCTTGAAAAAATTCGTTTCCAGTTCGGCACTATTGGCCTATTTAGCGCCAACCTATCGCAACGCGGCGATTGCGGCATTGACATTGTCGACAGCCTGCAACGTACCGACGCCGCTACCGCTTGCAGAAAACATTCCGCCAGTCCCTGCCCAGTCGGCTGTGTCTTGGCGCGTTTATCAAGCCCAAAACCGCCCGCCAGCACCTGATACATCCAGTTCTAGCGCTGCAGACGCCGGAATCGATACCCAGCAAACCTACGATTTGCCGGCCTTGGTGGACTTGGCCTTGCGCACACATCCGGAAACCCGGATTAGCTGGGAGGAAGCAAAAGCCGCCGCCGCGCGCCTGGAAAGAAATCGCAGCACGTGGTATCCAACGCTAACGGCAATGGCTTTCGGCCAGCATTTCACCAGCAGCTTTCCCATCCCCGGCAGCGCGCTGGTCAGCAACGGTTACGCGGCGTTCGCCAGTCTGGATTTGGCATGGACCTTATTCGATTTTGGGCGACGGGAGGCGTTGGTGGATGCCGGTGCGGAGCGTTTGAGTGCGGCTAATTTTGCCTTCAACCGCAAACACCAAGAAATTGCCTATCGGGTGGCCAGCAGTTTTTTTGTTTATCAGGCCGCCTTGGCCAAGGTGACGGCGGCGCAGCAAACTTTCGAGTCGGCCAAGACCAACGCCGACTCGGTGCAAGCCAAACTCAAACAAGGCCTGGCCACCAAACCCGACCTGTTGCTGGCTTTGCAAGAGCAGGCAAAATCCAGTTATGACCTGCAAGATGCACGCGGCTCGGTGACTCAGGCACGGGCCGATTTGACCACGAATTTGGGTATTTCGCCGGCTTACAGCCTGCATTTGGTCGACCTGAGCCAGCTGCCCTTACCCGCCGAACTGGCGCAATCGGTGGAAAAAATCGTCGACCAGGCCTTGGAACAACGTCCCGATTTGCTGGCGCGCCTCGCCGAATTGCGCGCCCGCGAAGCGGAAGTTAAAAAGGCCAGAGCGGAATTCTGGCCTAAGATTTCGCTACGCGGCATGGTCGGAAATCAATATTGGGGCGACGTGCATACCAAGCCGAGCGGCGGAGAGAATTATTCCGCCAACGCCATGGTCGATACGGCCATGTTGAATGTGGAATGGACCTTGTTCGACGGTTTTGAACGCAGCAATGCGGTGCGGGAAGCCGAGGCCAAAAGGTCGGCATCCCAAGCTCAGTTGGAAGCCTTACGTCTGGAAATCATGCGCGACATCTGGAAAGCCTACGCCGATACCAAAACCGCGCTGGAAAAGCGCGAGTTTGCCTTGGCGCTGTTGAAAGCCGCCGAAGAGTCCTATGCCGCCACCCAGGAGTCTTACACCCACGGCTTTTCGACGGTAATCGAGCTGTTGTCGGCACAAAAAGATCTGGCGCGCGCCCGCTTTACCGAAATCGACAGTCGGGCGAGCTTATTGCGTGCCGCCGCGACACTGGTTTATGTGTCAGGCAAGCAAAACCAAGACGTGCCTGACGAGCGTTAAATGGCCGTTTTTTAGACAACATAGCCGATAACGGCAACCCCATTCACCGGGATGGTCTTGAGCATGAATGCGCTTACAGCTATTATCGAATCCTAATTAGAACAATTATTTTCACATTATGTCCTCAGACTCTACATTTCCAAGCGTTTTGCGCCAGTTACTCCGCACCCACCAAGCCTTTTTGTCTTATGCCGCAAGGCACGTTCACCGGCTTGAATTAACCTTGCCGCAATACGATGTCATCATCACGCTGGGCAAAACCGTCGGCATGCAGCCCAAAAAACTTGGCGAAGAAACCTTGATTACCAAAGGCACGCTCACCGGCGTGGTCAGCCGCTTGGAGGATAAGGGCCTAGTGGAAAGGTCGGCCTCGAAAAAAGACGGCCGCAGCCAGATAATCCGCCTGACCGATGCGGGCCGCGCCATATACGAACAGACTTTCCCCGAACATTTGGCCCATATCGGTCGCCTATTCGACGATTATGTGCCCGAGGACATCGCAAAGCTGGAGGCGGATTTACAGCGGCTGCATGAAGCGGTCATCGCCGCTCGCGGCAATCATATCGAACCACTCGATGATGAATTTTAACGCTCGAACTCTAAGCTTAAGGTCGTGCGAATGATGGCTATGGCACAAATTCGCTACCGATTTTTATTGGCGAGTCTCTCGATTTTCCTGACCGGGTGCGATCCGCTGCTCAGCCTGCAAGGTTCGTTCTGGCCGGCTTGGATTATTTGCATTCTCAGCGGACTGGCCGCCAGTATGCTGCTGATGTGGCAACTGGTGCGCTACCGGCTGGCGCCCCATTTGGGATCGCCGCTGCTGATTGCGCCCAGCCTGTGGGCCTTATGCACCTTTGTCATCTGGTTGGTGTTTTATGCAGCATGAAAACGGCGGTGCCTGATGGAAAACACTCAAAACGATAGCCCAGGGTTAAGCCTGAAAAACCGGATATTGCTCGGCCGTATCATTGGCATAGCCATCGTGCTGGGCGCGGTGGCGACCGGTTCGCTGGTTTGGCATATCAATTATCAATATCCGCGCACCAACGATGCGATGGTGCGCGCCAACATCGTCGGCATCGCCCCGGAAGTCAGCGGCCGCATCGTAGAACTGCATGTACAAGACAATCAGTACGTCAAACAAGGCGACTTGCTGTATGTGATTAACCCGCAACCGTATCAAGCCAGACTGGACAAGGCCAAGGCCGAATTACTGCTGGCGGAAAAAGAGGTGGATTCCCGGCGTGCCTCCAGCGGTTCCGCCGAAATGGCCATCGAACGCCTGGAGCATCAGCGCGCTGCCGCCAATGCCGAAGTGAAAAAAATCGAGGCGGAAGACGAATATCTGCATAACTATCTGGAACGCCTGGAACCTTTGGCCGACAAGCAATATGTCACCACCGACCAGCTCAAACAGGCGCGCTCCCGCTATGCCGCCTCGCGCGCCGAATTGGCGGATGCGAAAGCCAAAGAACTGTCGGCTCGCAGTGCCATCGAGGAAGCCAAAAGCGATAGCCGGCGGGCGGTATCGTTAATCGCCCAAGTCGGCGACGTCAATGCCCGCATCGAAGCGGCTAGAGCCATGGTCACCGCCGCCGAACTCGATCTGGAATACTGTTATGTGCGCGCGCCGTTTAATGCCTACGTCACCAATTTGAATACCCGCGAAGGCGAATACGCCAAGGCCGGCGCGCAAATGTTCGCTTTGGTCGATGACCGCCAGTGGTATGTGATCGCCGACTTCAAGGAAACTTATTTACAGTCGATCAAACCCGGCCAGGAAGCCGAGGTGTTTCTGGTTGCTTATCCGAGCAAGCGCTTTCGCGGCGTGGTGACCGGGATCGGCTGGGCCAACTCACCCGACAATATCAAACAGCATGGCGTGTTGCCGGAAGTGGATCGCACGCTGAACTGGGTCATTCTGGCTTCGCGTTTTCCGGTAAGAATCGAGGTTAAAGAGCACGACCCCGAGCATCCGTTGCGCATGGGTATGACCGCGTTTGTCACGGTACTGAAAGCCACTGCCGACGCAGCCGGTGCAGCTCTGCCGCCGTCATGACCCGTGGCGACAGCCAGCCAGTTTCAAGCGCGCAGCCAAAATCCAGCCGGCTTTGGTTTGGCACCAGCCTGGGGCAATTCCTCACTGCCGAACTCAAAGATACACCGGCGCGTCGCGTCGCCGCTCTGCGCTTATTCGTCGTCACACTGACGATCGCACTTGTTAGCCAAACCTTGCACATCCCGCCGCTGGGGGCGATTTCCATCCTGATTTGCCTAAGCTACGACGCTTACGCCAACGCCGGCCAATCCCTGGCATTTGGAATACGCCAGCTCGGCTACCTGATGGTTACGACCTTGGCATCGGTATTGACGCTGATGCTAGCCGGCAACGACCCTTGGTTATTGTTGCCGCTGTCGTTCGTTATCTTGGCTTTATCGCTGTTTCACGCCCGGCTGATCGCCTGGCCCACCGGCATTGCGTTATGGTTTTCGGTGGCGGTGCTGTACAGCCCCAGCACGCCGGATGAAAACATTTACCATGCCTTATGGAACATCCCGATCATTGGCGTATTGGCGCTGGGAACCTGGACGGTCGTGCATCTGACTATCAAACCGCAAGATCCTCTTAAGTTGTTAAAAGCCGAGATTGCCACGCAGCTGGCGGCGGTGGAATACATCTTCAGCGCCCGCCTGGCCGATGCCGGCGCCTATAGCCCCAGACCTGACACCGCCATGCATGCCGCTGCCGGCAACCTCGGCAAGCTTTTGGGTTTGCTGGCGAATGCCGAATTGATCCACCCCGGATTGCACCAACGCCATCAAACTTACCGGGCACTTCTGCTGGAAATCGACGGTCTGCGGCAGTTGGCGGATTGGCTGAATCAGGTATTGGCCGCGGAATATCGAGCCCAGCCACTGACGCCGGAAAAACTAAATGTTTATCAGGCCTTGCAAAGCGCCTGCGATAACTTGCGGCAAGGTCTGGCGGAATCACGTGATGTGTCCGCAGACGTCACGGGCTTGTTAAGCGAGGAGGTATTGCAAGGTTATGCCCGGGAGTCGAATCCGTCGCTGTTAACCGCCTTGTGGCGGGCCTTGCAACGCATTGCCGGTTTGACGCAGGCTTTATATCAACCTGTAGATGCTGCGGGCACTAGCGACATCGACCAGCAATCCGACGATAAGCCTGAACATGGCTGGCTGCCGGCCTGGTTGGGTTACGCGTTTTGGGCAAGCCATGCCGACAGCGTGCAATTTGGCATTAAATTCTCGTTGGGCGCGATCCTGTGCATGCTGATCGTGGAAAGCCTGGGCTGGCCGGACATCAACACCGCCATTCCCACCTGTCTGGTCGCGGCGCAAACCAGTCTCGGCGCCGACTATCGGCTCTCGCTGTTGCGGGTGACGGGTGCCGCCGTCGGCGGCATCTGCGCTTATTTTTATGTATTGATCTTCCAATCTCAGCTCGATACCGTGGTCGGCTTTGCCTTCGCCACAGCGCCTTTCTGGGCATTGGCGGCCTGGATCACCGCCGGCAGCGAACGCATCGCCTACCTGGGCCGGCAACTGGGGTTTTCGTTTGCGTTGTTTGTGCTGCACGATTTCGGTCAAGTCACCGATCTGTATCTGCCGCGCGACCGGGTCATCGGCATTTTGCTGGGACTGATCGTAATGGGTGTTATCGATTATGCGCTGTGGCCGCGGCGCTCGACAGTGCTGGCCCGCCATCACAGCATTGCGGCGTTGCGCACCCTTGCCAATTTCACCAGCCGCTTACCCGATGTCAGTCAGCTATTTACTTACACCTTACCCTTACGGCTATCGGCGGAAAAACAGCTGGCCGCCGCGCAAGACTTATTGGCGCATGCAGTATTGGAACCGGATGCGCGCCTGGCCGAAAAAGTGCATGAACGGGCAGCATTACGGGCTATTGTCAGAGACGCCGGCCATTTATCCGGCTTGTTGCAGGTCCGCAAACGCTATCGCTTACTCAGCGGCCAGCGCTTCAGCCATTTTCCCGACGAATTACAACAGCTCAGCCGGGCATTCGATACCGCGCTGGCTGATGCCATCGAGCATGCCGCCGAGCTTTTGCAGAGCAAGCAACCGGGCAAGCGGGTTGAGCTTGCCAAACATCAAACACGTCTGCATCAAAGCTATATCGATCATCATGGGATAGACAGCTTGGCCGACGATTTGGCGATGGAATGGGAGCTGCGCTTTATGTTGGACCAGCAAATCGTCGAGCTGATGGCGCACATCGAAACAACCGCGCTGGCTGCCATATCAACTCCACAAAAATCCGCTCGAGATATTGATTTGCACTAAGACCAGGCAACTACAGCTGTATCCACATGCAATAAGCAGCACCGACATACGCCAAGTAGCTAAAAAATATTCATCTGAAAATCCAGAGTTCGTTCCGCTAACCAGACCAAAGCCACGGAGACGATGGATGCCGAACCGGTTTTCATCACCAGTACCTTAGGTTGGGTTAGCTCAATAGAGCGTAACCCAACAATCGGAGGCCAACGTGTTGGGTTACGGCTAGCGCCTAACCCAACCTACCGGGCTGCGAAACATAACGACCAAAGTAAGCCGACCAGCGCGTGGCACGACGCTTGAGACAACCCACGACGCCGGCCGCGCTGGGTCGGCTTGAGCTCCTCGCTAGGTGTTCTGCTCCTTGATGTTGATATTACTTATGGCAACCGTCCATCCCGTGATGGCGTCGTAGTGGCCGCCAAGCGTCTGACTATAGAGCGTTTGCGTTCCGATTACCGGAATGTCTACCGTAATCGCAATGTGCATCGATATGTAATTTGGACTCTTGTTGAACTGGCTAACAATGACTGCCACTCGGGGTGAATCATTGACGACCTTTGTTATGTCGCCATTGATTTCTATAGGCCCTCCTTGAACATGGCCGCTTTTCACGCCACTAAAGACTGAGTCGTAACTTACCCCTATCTTGCCATTACCCATGTTCAGCAGTGTTAACGTTGTAGTAACACTCTCTGTTAGGCGCCATTTACCGTAATTAGTCGCCCCTGAAAAGCCACAAATTCACGGCTAAAGCATTGAAACACAATAAATAATTGAAGAAAAAGACGGGCAATAATTGCAAGAAATTAGTAAAATAGATATTAATTTCTTGCAAATTTTTATCGAAAATGAAGCCAAAATCCCAAGAAAGTAGCGGCCAAATCGATCTATTCAACACACCACTGGCCGACCTGTTGAATCCGAAGCATGAGCTTTACCAACTGGCAAATTTGATCGATTGGAAAGTACTGGATGATGCGTTCGGTGAATTTTTTACCGAGAACCAAGGCGCTCCGGCGTTGCCAACGCGTCTTATTGCCGGGCTTCATTACCTCAAACATGCGTTTGCACGCTCGGACGAAGCGGTCGTGGCACAGTGGCTTGAAAATCCCTATTGGCAATATTTTTGTGGCGAAGAGTATTTCCAACACCAGATACCTTGCCACCCCACGTCACTGACCTATTGGCGAAAACGGATCGGAGAAGAAGGTTGCGAGTGGATGTTATCGGTGACGATCCAGGCTGGCGTAGCCAGCAAGACCGTGAAGAAACAGGATTTTGAATCGGTGACGGTTGATAGCACGGTGCAAGAGAAAGCCATCACGTATCCGACCGATGGAAAATTGTATGAACGCTGTCGCCAGCACATGGTACGTCTGGCTGAGCAGCATGAGATTACACTACGGCAGAACTACAACCGCAAAGCCCCCTATTTGCTGATGATGGCGAACCGGTACAGTCATGCCAAGCAAATGAAGCGCAAACGCAAAATGCTCAAACAGCTCAAAACTTTGGTGGGTCGGGTTTACCGAGATATCGAGCGCCAATTGACGGATCAATCCGATGCAGTCAAATTGGCTTTTAAAGAGACGCTAGAGAAAACCCAACGGATTTTGAACCAACAACCCCAGGATAAAAACAAGCTGTACAGTTTCCACGCCACGGAAGTCGAATGCATTTCCAAAGGCAAAGTCCACAAGAAGTATGAATTCGGCGTCAAAGTGGGCATCACCGTCACCAACAAAAGTAATTTTGTGCTCGGCGCCCGCAGCTTTTCCGGTAATCCCTACGATGGACACACCCTGGAATCGTGTCTGGAACAGGCGGAGATTCTAAGCGGTACACGCGCAAAAGAAGCTTTTGTGGATTTAGGATACCGTGGTGTCGAGGTCCCGAACGTGACCATTTACAAAGCCCGGCAAAAGAGAGGAATAAACACCCGGCGACTCAAACGCGCCCTCAAACGCCGCAATGCCATCGAACCCGTCATCGGGCACCTCAAAAACGACGGATTGCTGGGCCGCAATTACCTGAAAGGCGAACTGGGCGATGCCATGCATGCCATCTTATGCGGTGCTGGCCACAATATCCGTATGATCCTCAGGCAGTTGAGGATTTTTTTGCCTCATTTTTGGAGACCGCCATGTCGGATTTTGGCGCGGCCATTGAGCGCGCCGTTTTTATTGTCGGCCTGAATGCTGGTGTTCGGAAAATATC
Source organism: Methylomonas fluvii (assembly GCF_014850975.1). GTDB lineage: Bacteria > Pseudomonadota > Gammaproteobacteria > Methylococcales > Methylomonadaceae > Methylomonas > Methylomonas fluvii. Next base: position 1,520,931 of record NZ_JACXST010000003.1, read on the forward strand.
GGCTTTTTCAGGGACGACTAATTATGCGACTCTGATTTTCTATCGATTACCGTGTATGACATACCGTTCTCCTAAGACTATGGGTTTTCCTACTCGTAAGGCTTTTCGGAAACCGCCCTGTTTTTTTCAGTGGTAACCAGCTCCACTTGGCGCTAATCTCCTGCGCCCTAACAGAAAGCTGAGCTGCGGAGCGAAGCGGAGTCAGCTCGAGCTTTTAGTTGATGTGCGCCATGATGCGCATGACCACACTTGAAAATGAGGCGAAAAAAAATTCAAAATTTGAAGTACGTAACCGCTTTTTGGTATCCGCTTTAACAAAGTTAAGCGCGTACCAAAAAGCGGTTACGCTCAAAACCATTTTTTTTCGCCTTTGTCTAATTTTTGCCATGAGATTCATGTCGTCGAATCAACAAGTTATTAAGCTGATAACGGTATATCAACCACGAAACTTGGGTTGCAACAATTAATTCGTGAACTACAAGGATTTTTCCCTTCTGTATATCATCCAAACTGCGTTAAAAATCGGTTTTGGAGATTGTTATGTTGCCCGTTCCCGCATCCCTTAGTCAGCCCGCGTAGCGCCGAATAGCGAAGCGTATTCGGAAGAACAAACTTCTTCGTGCGACTAAACTCCACTAATCACACCCACCGTTCTACAACGGCAACTTAAGAATATCAGCGCACGTAAACCGCCACATCTACCAACTGATAGACAAACCCCCTCACCCCTACCCCTACGTAAACAAATAAATCAATCGCAACAAATCCGCCTGCCTTCTCGTCCCAGTTTTCCCTAACACCCCATGCAATTGGCTACGCGCGGTACCGGTGGTGATATTCCACTGAGCACTGTATTCAGTCAGGGTCAATCCTTCCACCAGACTTTTACACAAGCGGATTTCGGCACGGGTCAAGGCATATTGGCGTATGAACTGCTGCCATTTCAGGGATTGAAAATGACAGAAATAATGCAGCTTAAGCAGGTAGCGGGCGGCATGGGGAATGCTGGTGGCGGGCTTGGGTAATTGATGGCAGCTCAGCAGGATTCTTTGCGATTCCTGGTCATTTTCCAGCAAGAGACAAAGTGGCTCGGTGTGATGAGCTTTGCCAGTGCCGAAGCTTTCCAGTTTGGCGGCGTGTTGGGGGTTGAGTAGTTTAAATCCCGGCGACAGCGCAAACAGCGTGGGGTGTTGTTTGATGATGCCGGTGGCTTGTGGCGATATATAAATCAGTTGTTTTTGGCTATCCAGTAATAGTTCATTTTCATCCCAGCTTTGCAGGCAATGATGGCAATGCGGGGTGGAAAAGGTCTTGTAAAGATCGTCCTCGACGCGATCTGATTCTCTTCGTCTTAATTGTCCTCTGCGCTCTAGCATGGCTTGACTCTCCTTAGTGCACAAAATCAGTCTCCACTAAGTATAGAAGGTCGACGACAATGTGCCGGCTGATTTAACTAAGTCCTTTGATATTGGCGACCCGATGTCCTCACTCAGCTCAAAAATATCGCCGCGCAGGCTTGGTATGCCACCCATTTAATCCGGTAGTTTGAATTCAGTGTTCCGAATCCTGCGTGCGCTGTCATGACGAGAGCAACTTATTCAAGGGGCAATTTATTAGCCCACGCCGTTAGGTTAAGGGTTCCGCCATTTCGCAAAAGCACCCAAGCCGGTCAACTGGGATAATGGGGAGCTGTTTGAAAAATCTCCACCGGCCCGGCCTTTTCCGAAGAGGAAATGACAATAACCACGTTTTACCCCAGAGTATCTGGTGAATATCCGGCGGAATGATGTAAACGAGTTGTTCAAAAAATATTCATCTGAAAATCCAGCGTTCGTTCCGCTAACCAGACCAAAGCCACGGAGACGATGGATGCCGAACCGGTTTTCATCACCAATACCGGATAATACCGGTAGCGGCTAAAGCCGGTTATCAAAGGCAAAACCGCACCGACAATCGCCAACTGCCCTGCTTCCACACCCAAATTAAAGCCCCATAGCGGTAATATCCGTTGCGTATCCGGCAAGCCCATGTCCAGCAGCACACTAGCGATACCCATGCCGTGAATCAAGCCGAAAGCAAAGGCAAACCAGGTGCGGCGTTTTACCAAGACCGGATAAATATTATTCAGCGCCGCCAATACCACCGACGCGGCAATGGCCGATTCCACCCAGCGGGACGGCAGTGAAATGTAGTGCAACACGGTCAGACTCAAGGTTAATGAATGTGCCAGTGTAAAGGCTGTAACCACCCCCAGCACGTCGAAAAATACCGACTTAAAGCTGGGTTTTGGCTGCCAAACGCCCTTCTCCCATGCCAAAGCCGCCGGCAGCAACAGACTCAGCAAAAATAGGATATGGTCAAAGCCGATCCAGATATGCCAAAGCCCTTCGTAACTAAAATGGCCCAACGTTCGCCACCAGGATTGCTCAGCGTCCAAGATAAACTCGCTGGTTTGCCGATCCGGACTAAAGATCGCAGTATCGGTTTGACCGGCATGAACAACGCTTATCAGCCCGCGATGCTGCGGGTCGAGATCGAAAAGCAAGCGATATTCTATCGACAACGGCCCGGACGCAGACGGACAAATCGCCCGGAAATTTAATACGGCGTAATGACCATCGCTGTGTTCGTCCACCCGTAAATCCCCTGCCTGCAGCGAACAGACTTGCTTAGCCATCGTCATTTGCAAACGACTCAGCGCATAGGCATACACAACATCCCGACTATTTCGCAACTCCGCCCAGGTAATATTGCCGTCGTCGTTGGTATCCAAACCCAAGGCGTAATCCAGGTCGCGTAAGGCAATATCCCATTGCCCGGAGATCTGCTGCCCGTCAACCTGCACCGTCATGTAACTATCGCTGGCCTTATGGGCAAAAACGCTAAAACTTGCAGTCAGCAGCCAGACCATGATTAACCCGACCCAAATGACCCCGGGTATTCGGTTCGAGCCTAACCCGTCTAAGCTTGGCGGGGCCTGCCCGTCGACAGGCCTGCCGTGAGCGCAGTCGAGAGGCCCAGGGCAAACAGTATTTAAGGGGTGAAGTAATTTTTCCGGCCCGTTCATACTCCGCTCCCACCAATTTGCGCGAGTAGCGTTTGCAGTCGCACATCTTGCAATTTGGACTCACTTAAAAAAGTCAGCAGCGGTTGAAGCTCTTTGCCGGCTGCCAGCGCCGATTCCAAGAAAATGCGCGCATCGCGCGGCTCGCGCTGCACGGCCCAATTGGCTTGCGCCAGCGCCAGCGCCGATTCAGGCTGGTTCAGCACATGCAATAAAAAACGCGCCTCATCGCCTTGATGGCTAGTATCGCCGCGCATGCGGCTGGCAGCAAAGCGAGCGGTCAGCGCGTCTATATGCACAGCGACAATTGGCAGCCGCAATGCTTTTTCGGCAAAAGTCAGCCGCAGTAACAAGCCATCGGCACGCGTATCGTTGGCTAACAATTCCACCACCTCTTGGAAACGATTCCGGTCTAATAAATAATCGGCATAGGTAGCCAACAGATAACCATTGCGGCGCGGCATTTGCAGCGCCTGCCGGTAATAACCGTCGGCCGCATCGGTATTACCCATGCGCTCGGCCATTTCCGCCAGCGTGGTCAATGCCCATTGTTTATCTGCCGGTGCGGCACTTCGCACAGTGCTTACTGCGAGAGCCAACTGGCGATAAGCAGTGTCGAGCTGGCCGGAAACACTCAGAATGGAATTTAGGCAAACTTGGCCAATCAGCGGCTCAGCTAATTTCAGCAAAGGTATACAACTGTTCCGCGCTTCGGCGTGTTGGCCTTGCACTTCCAAAATGGCCGCCCGCGTTAACCAGGCTTGTGCCAAGCGCGGCTGACGCGCCAAAGCCCGATGCAAATAGTCCAGGGCCGCCGGAAATTCGTGGCGATTTTGAAACAAGGTCGCTCGCAACGTCAGCACTTCGGCTGTCGGCTGCGCGACCGCCAGCCAAGGTGTCAATGCGGCTTCCGCGTAGCCGAAATAGCGTGGGTCGGATTCGGCGCGGCCCAGTTCTATATAGCGCCGGACTAAAGCTAACGCCGGTTCCAAGTCATTGGGCTGCGCCGCGACTTGTTTGCGCAAGTAACGAATTTCCAGCCAACTGTCGCCCCTGGCCGGCAAGACTTCGACGATTTCGTCATCGGTCTTGGGTAGATAAGCTTGCGCCTCTGCCTCTGCATCGCTGAACACAGCAACAGACATCAATAAACCTAATGTAAGCCAGTGCTTCATTGACTCCTCCTTCGGATGGTTAGCTAACAGGGGGCGAACGCAGCCGCCCCCTGCCCTCTTCTAATTGTTTGGACAACTTCCCACAGCCAGGGAGACGGCATCGAAGCAACTGGCCTCACCAGGGTCGACATGGCGGCTTTGCCGGCCGCTATTGGCAAAAGCGACATAAGGAAACACTTCCTGATAGCTTCTATCGTTGGTGTTAACGCCGTCTGCGATCCGGTTATTCGGAAAACTGTTAAACGCCGGATTCAACACCCCTACCACCGCTTGCGCGGCAATATCGGTGACGTCGTCGGAGACCCGCCGCCCGTTCGGAAAACCGGCGCTATCGCCCGCCAGAAACGCCATGCGTTTGCGGGCGCTTGAGGGCGCGGGACCGATGCCGGTGTTCAAACGCAGCAAGTCAGCCACCGGCCCGCGCTGCGCTGGAGAACAGCCGGGACAAATCGGCGCGGCATAAAACACCAAGGGGCCTAGATCGAAACTGGGGTTGGCCGGATTAACGCGCGGTGGCGTTGGAATGGGTACCGCACCGCCGTAAGCGGCGTTGACGACTCTAGCTAAAAGCGGGTCCAGCACATAACCGGCAAAACTCGCGTCGTCCTTAGGTTCGCTCATGCTGAATTTGTCTTTATCGCCGGTGCCGATCAACACTTCATTGATCAACGGGTTACCCATGCGCTGTATCTGCACATAGGCATTGGCGAGTTTGGGTTTGCCGCCCGGTCTATCGGCATACGCTTTGGTGCGTGGCCGCGAGGTGGTGGCGTAGGTGCCGATTACCGCCAAGGCTTCGCCGGCGCTATGTTGCTTGCCGTCCTGGGTGAGCATGGCGATAGGCAATTCGATGGCGATGGAATTGACGTTGTAACCGGACACGTCGTCGGACGCGAAGTTTTGGTTTTCCGCATCATTTTGATCTTCGGAAAACACCCCCGGCACGCCCACGCCGGACGCACCGGCCCTAAAGTTAAAGGTATCGAAAGTCGCGCCCAAATCGATGTAAAACGGATCGTCGACGGTACCGGCAAACACGCTAACCCCGCCGCCTAAATCATAAATTCCCTGGCTGGCCAGATTTTGATAGTTGGGCATGGTGCGCGGTCCGACGTTGGAAGGCACAGCGTAGAGCTTTTGCTGATTGGTCAGATCGATAACTTGCCGGTTGGCGCCCTTCCCTTTGATTAGCGTCACCGTATAACTTTGCCGCAACCCCAAACCTTCCGAGCCTGGGCCATCCAGCGCGGTAATGGCCGGCGGCACAATCAAGGTACCGGCTGCGATCGGGTTGGGTGAATTAGCCGGCGCTACAATGCCGGTGCCGGCACCGACAAATCCGGTAAACACGCCGGGCGAGCGGTTTTCGGTTTTAAATCTGAACTGGAGGGTAATGTCTTCGTCGGCGTCGAAATTGTTATCCACTTTCATTTCATACAAAATTTCCGGATCGAACGGAAAATAATTCGGGCCGTTGCTGGGTTCCAGCAAGGGATCGACATTCAGAATCATCGTCACCTTGCTGGGATCGTTATAACTGACAAAGGCATACCAATCGGTGATGTCGGCCTTGGTATCCAACGCAGTTAACGGTGCTTCGCGATGATTGGCGGCCTGAACGGACGGTAGGCCGCCCATTAATAGTAATGAGCTGGCGAACAGTGTCAGCGGCCAACGGCTGTTGTGATGTAAGTCTTTCATAATCAAATTCCTCATTAGCTAATGTCGCAGCTTCAGCCAGCTGCGTTAGGGAATACGCGGAAAATCGGCAAACGGATGCCGGAAAATGGAATTTATGCCAAACGGACCGGGCTGGCCGCTTGCGCGTCGGCTCGCGGCGCGGATCTAGCCTTGCCCAGCCGGCCACCGAGCACGAACAAGCCGGACAAACTCAACAGCATCAAGGTTGGGGGTTCCGGTACGCTGGCAATCTGGGCATTAGCGACGTTGAGAATGTGTAAATTCCAAGCTGCCGTGCGATTCGGTTCGACCGGATCGCCATTGCTATCGGTTAACGAACCTTCGCAAAACCGGCCGTTCGAACAACCGAAAGCGGCGGTGAATTGCGGATCGGCATCCCTTAAAAAACCATCGGCTAGCGCGGTACTGACCGAAAAGTTGTCGTATTGAGTCAAGGTTGCCAGGTAATTCCCGGCGACCAGATTGATGGCCAGATAACTGTCGAATTCACCGTAATTGAAATTAACCCCGTTCGACAATTGGCTGCCGCCCAAATCGCCGTCGTCTTGCTCGGCCAATTGGTTGCCGGCACCGTCCCACAGCGTCAAAATCGGATCGAAACCGCCGCCCAACCAGGACGAGGTAAACAAGGTCACCGTGCCGGGCGAGCCGAGCGAAAAGGCAAAGCTCAGCTTATCGTTATCGTTGGCAAAGTTGCCGTTAAAATCAAAGTCCGCGGCCGCAACCGCCGTGGCTGCAGTCAGGCAGGCGCCCAACAACGCAACCGGAAATAGCTTTTTCATCGTGGCTTCCTCTAAGTCTGTGGTTAGAAATAGCAAGCCTCCAGCGGATTTCGCATTCGGATGGTGAGACACGGCATTCGCGCCGGCTTGCGATGACTGATACGCGGCAAATTCGGCGGTGGATGCAAAACAGGTAAAAAATATTTGCGGAGGGTTTTGTACAACGAGCTTGGTCCGTACTTGGCGCATAAGCATCTTTCGATAGCGAACGACACGGGCATTTAACCAGTGCAAAATCAGCCGCTTGACTATTTGCCACGCGCAAACGGCTGTTTTATAGTGGTTCAACGGCCAACTCTTAGTGTCTGACCTCTTGAATGCGGCTACCAAATCTTGGCAAACCAAGAGAAATCCATATGCCTTATGTCGCCTGATTCACACTTTAAGTGCTATCCCACCATCGTCGTGCATCCAAACCAACCGATGCAGCGTATAGCTTTTTAAAGGGACACGAGAACAATGGCGGATAGCGATTTGAACGATGACGAGAACAGGCAACCAGCAACACCTGCCGACGAAGCCTTATTGCGGGAATGGCTTGGCGGCGTCGTGGATCAGGATCAAGCCGCGTTGGGTAAGTTGTACGACACCTTGGTTGATCAGGTCTACGGTCTGGCGCTACGGATCACCCGGCGGGCGCAATGCGCCGAAGAAGTGGTTCAAGACACGTTCTGGCAGATCTGGCGGCAGGCGCCGCGCTTCGATGCAGAGCGAGGTTCGGTAAAAGCCTGGGTGATGACGATGGCTCGCAGTCGGGCACTGGACGCCTTGCGGCAACTCGACGGTAACCTAAGTGAGTTGGAACCGGAGGCGCTGGCGCTGATCGAAGCCCCAGCCGACCAAATGCCACCGGATTTACTATCGGCAGTGCAGCACGGCCATCGCTTGCAAACGGCCCTGGCGGCTTTGGAGCCCTTGCCCCGGCAATTGGTGTCTTTGGCTTTTTTCCGAGGTTTGAGCCACGACGAAATCGCCGCCTGCAGCGGTTTGCCCCTGGGTACCGTGAAATCGCATATCCGCCGGGCGTTGCAGACGATGCAGCAATTTTTGACAGCCGATACTGGCGAGGTTAACTAAGCAATATGACAAACAAATTCCCGCCTTTGGATAGCACAGACGCCACCGACTTGCAGCAGCTTGAAACGCTGCTGGCCGACGGCTTGGCACCGATTCCGGTTGCCGGCGCACGCCGCACTGCGCTACGCCAAGACCTGATGGCGCAAGTCACGGCCAGCCTTGCCAAACAAGCCGGCTTACTCACCGTGCGCGCCAGACACAGCCCCTGGCAACCCCTGAAAGCCGGCATCCGCGTCAAACCGCTCTGGGACGGTGGCCGGCAAGGCCATTCGGTATTGATCGAATTCGCCCCCGGCGCCAGCCTGATACCCCACCGCCACAACTGTCTGGAAGAAGGCATCGTGCTGCGCGGCGATTTGCAAATGGGCGACTTGCGGCTCGGCCCCTTGGATTACCACGCCTCGCCGGCCGGCAGTCGGCACGGCGGGATAAGTTCGACGAATGGCGCATTGGCCTATTTGCGCGGTACGTCGCTGGGCGATAACCGTGAGGTATTGCGGGAAGTGTTGGGCGGTCTGCTGCCGTTTGGCAAGGATGATTCGGTTAGCGTGTTTGCCGGGCAAATAGACGACTGGCAGGAAATAGCCCCCGGCGTCTGGAGAAAACCGCTGTGGCGGGACGGGGAACGCGAATCCAGCTTTTACCGCTTGGAAGCCGGCGCCAAATGCCCGGCACACGGCCATCAGCTGGAAGAGGAATGCATGATGCTGGACGGCGACTTGTTTATCGACGACCTTTTGCTGCGCGCCGGCGACTACCAACTGGCGCCGGCCGGCAGCGCGCACCGCGAGGTCTATACCGACGTTGGTGCGACGCTGTTCGTGCGCGGCGGCAGAGATTACTGACCGGTTTATCCGCGCCGGAGTACCCTGGCGGCTTAGCCTTAGTTGATGTCTTGACTGTTTAAATAGTCTTCATAATTACCACTGAAATCGACGATGCCGTTCGGCGTCAGTTCGATAATCCGCGTAGCCAGCGAGGAGACAAACTCACGGTCGTGGCTGACGAAAATCAGCGTGCCGGGGTAGTTTTCCAAAGCCGCGTTCAGCGATTCGATCGATTCCATATCCAAATGGTTGGTGGGTTCGTCCAAGACCATGACGTTATTTTTTTGCAGAATCAATTTGCCGAACAACATCCGGCCCTGCTCGCCACCGGAAATGACTTTGACGGATTTGTAGATTTCGTCATTGGAAAACAGTAAACGTCCCAGCGTGCCCCGAATAGTTTGGTCGTCGTCCGATTCCTTACGCCATTGGCCCATCCATTCGATCAGCGGCATGTCTTCGGCAAAATCTTCGGCATGATCCTGCGCAAAATAACCGACATCGGCATTCTCGGCCCATTTCACTTCGCCGCTGTCGGGCGTCAAATCGCCTACCAAAGTTTTCAATAAGGTGGACTTACCGATACCGTTGGGACCGATCACCGCCACCCGTTCGCCGACCGCGATCATCACATTCAAGTTTTTAAACAAGGGTTCCGTACCATAGCCTTTGGCCAAATCCTTGGCTTCCACCGCCAACCGGTACAATTTTTTAGCTTGATCGAAACGGATAAAAGGATTAACCCGGCTGGACGGTTTGACTTCGTCGAGCTTGATTTTTTCCAACTGTCGTGCGCGCGAGGTGGCTTGCTTGGCTTTGGAAGCATTCGCCGAAAACCGCGCCACGAAGGTTTGCAGCTCAGCAATCTGAGCTTTTTTCTTGGCGTTGCCGGCTAGCAATTGTTCGCGTACCTGGGTCACGGCGGTCATGTAATCGTCGTAATTGCCCGGGTACACCCGCAATTCGCCATAGTCCAGATCGGCCATGTGGGTGCAGACGCTGTTCAGGAAATGCCGGTCATGCGAGATGATCACCATCGTCGAGTTGCGCTCGTTAAGAACATTTTCCAGCCAGCGGATGGTGTTGATGTCCAAGTTGTTGGTCGGCTCGTCCAGCAACATGATGTCCGGATTGGAGAACAAGGCTTGCGCCAACAGCACCCGCAATTTCCAGCCAGGTGCTACCGCACTCATCGGGCCGTTATGTTGTTCCAGTGGAATATCCAAACCCAGCAATAACTCGCCGGCCCTGGCCTCGGCGGTATAGCCACCGAATTCGGCGAATACTGTTTCCAGATCGGCGGCGCGCATGTAATCGTCTTCGCTGGCTTCCATATTGGCGTAAATCGCGTCCCGTTCCGACATCGCCGCCCACATTTCGGCGTGGCCCATCATCACCACATCCAGCACTCTTTGCTCTTCGTAGGCAAATTGGTTTTGGCGCAAGATACCCACGCGCTCGTTGGCGTCGATGCTGACGTTGCCCGATGTAGGCTCCAAGTCGCCGCTAAGGATTTTCATGAAGGTAGACTTGCCGCAGCCGTTGGCACCGATCAAGCCGTAACGGTTGCCGTTGCCGAATTTGACGGAAACGTTTTCAAACAGGGGCTTAGCCCCGAATTGCATGGTGATATTAGCGGTAGAAATCAAGAGAGTGTCCGAGGATTAAGAGTAAAAAGAGCGTTGTCGCCGCTTGAGGCGTAAGACGAAATAAATTAGGTTGACGCGAAAATCGGTTATTTTACCAGACTTTAGTCGACGATCATTTACAGTAATGAGTCACTGACCATCCCCACATGAACGCACTGCCCGCCACCACAGAACAAATTTACCCCATCTTGTATAGCTTCCGCCGCTGCCCGTATGCGATGCGGGCGCGCATGGCCATTGCCGTAGCGGGACTGAGCGTCGTACTCAGAGAAATCGAGTTGAGCAATAAACCCGAAGCCATGCAGGCCATTTCGCCGAAAGGCACGGTGCCTGTATTGCTGTTACCCAACGGCGACGTCATCGAGCAAAGCTTGGAAATTATGCAGTGGGCCTTGGCGCAACACGATCCGCAAAACTGGCTGGAGCCATCTCCACAAGACGCGCAGAGATTGATTGAATGGAACGACGGCGCATTCAAACACTATTTAGACCGTTACAAATACGCAGACCGCTATCCGGAACAAACACCAGCCGACTATCGTCAACAAGGCGAAGTGTTTTTAGCCGAGCTGGAAACCCGCTTGCAGCGGCACAAATTCTTATGCGGCGATACTTTCAGTCTGGCCGATGCCGCCACGCTACCGTTTATCCGCCAGTTTGCCGCTGTGGATAATGCTTGGTTTGAAAGTTCGCCGTATCCAGCCCTGCAACAATGGCTGGACACGTTTTTAAGGTCCAATTTGTTTGCAGCGGTTATGCGAAAATACCCGCCCTGGAAAGTTGACGACCCGTTAGTCCTTTTCGGCAACGAGGCCGGCCTCGTATCATTTTAATAGGTGCCCGACATGTTAAAAATCTACAAAAAAACCATCCGCATCGACAGCTCCGGCGCCCATCCCCGCCTCGAGTCACCGCCGCAAAGCAAGCTGTCCAGTGCGCTGAGCATTCCGGCGATGATTGCCGGCGCGATACTGGGCACCGTGGTATTTTCAGCGTTTTTTGCCTTACTGCTGATTCCGGTGGCGATAATCGGTATCAGAGGCTGGTGGTTGCTGCGAAAACTTAAAAATGCGCGGGGCGACGAACAAAGCCTGGAAGCCGAATATACCGTGGTCTCGGACACCTCAAAAAAATCCGATTCCGACTGATAAATCACCTGCTTAACAACAAAAAAAGCCTCCACCTTGAGCAGGATGGAGGCTGTGGAATGTGTAGCGTTACAACGAGGAGGTACTACGAAAAAACTCAGAACCTGACGGGTTTGGCCACTTCGATATTGCTAAACAGCGAAGCAGCGCCAAAAAACAGTGTGGAAAGAACAAACTGACCGGACAGAAAGCTGAACATACCGGTTGCAAAAAACAATCCGGTGACTATGTCTTTATACAGATTGCTTGACTTGTTCATTTTTTCCACCTTGACTGGGTTTCAGTCGATTCATTGAAGACGGTTTAACTATAAACCTTTGCTGTTTATTTACAATAAGGCATTTATTGTATGATTTGTTTCTTATTTTGAAACAAATATGATTAAACACGACTGTTCCCCAACCAAGTTGAACCTCAACCCGGTTCACTGATTCAAACGTACGCTATCGATATTGATGCAGGAGGATGTAGTCATGAGCCACCATTTAAATCTGCTGCGCGCCATATTCCAGGACCCGCTTAGCGGTAACATCCATTGGCGGGAAATAGAATCGCTGTTGCATCACCTGGGCGCCAACCTGCAACCTAGCCATGGTGCGCGCTTTCACGTGATGCTGAATAATGTCGAAGGCGTGTTGCATCATCCGCACCACAGCGGCATATGCACTAAACAAGAAATCAAACATCTGCGCGAATATCTGGCAAGCGCCGGCGTCAGTCCCTCCGCCTATGAAGAACAGCGCAACAAACCACGTTAGCCCAACGCCGGCTCTAAGCTATTAAGGTGTTAAGCGCTTAACATGACCATGGTCCACAGCAAGGATTGAACTAAACGCCCGATGAAATGGATTACAAAAAGCGTATTGCTGGCAGTGTTGCTATTGCCTGTATTGTCCGGACTGGCGCTATGGCTGGCAATTGATGACACGCCCAAATTACAAACCCGAGCCGACCTGACACCGGAACAAATTGCCCGCGGCAAACTGATTTTTCGGCAAAACGATCCGCGCCGTTTAAAGTCAGGCGCTATCGCCCAAGTGGCACTGGATCAACAGGAACTGGACCTGGCGATCAATTATCTTACCAATCAATACGCCAACGGCGTGGCGGGTTTACAGATCTATCAAGGCCGCGCCCACATCGAAGCCAGCTTGCCTTTGCCCCGTAATCCCGTAGGCCAGTATCTGAATTTGACGCTGGAGCTTAAGCAAACCAGCGACTTACCGGAAGTAGACCAACTGTCTTTGGGGCAACTCCGGCTGCCCGGCATGCTGGCCAAACCCTTGCTGAAATGGGCGCTCAACACCTTGCAACCAGCAGCTGATCGGCAAGCCTTCGCCGATATTATCAAGCATGTGCTGTTTCAACCTCAGCGCCTGACGGTAACCTATCGTTGGCAAGCTGACCTGCCCGGCAAATTGCGCGGCGCCTTGCTAACGCCTGATGACCAACAGCGTCTGCAGGCTTATCAGCTGTGTTTAGCGGAACTAAGCCGGACAGATAGCAAAAGCGTCAGTCTCACTGATTTCAGCAAGCCGCTGTTTCAGCTGGCCGCACAAAGAAGCGCCAGCAACGACCCGATTCAGGAGAACCGGGCATTGATTCTGGTATTGACGCTTTATGTCAATCAACAGCGCCTGACGAAAATCCTCCCGGAATCCAGACTCTGGCCCCGCCCGATTTGGCACCAAATAACGCTTAACGGCCGCGACGACCTGACCAAACATTACTTGGTTTCGGCGATGCTGGCGGCCTATTCCGGCACCCCGCTGGCCGACGCGGTGGGTTTGTTTAAGGAAATAGAAGATTCGCGCGGCGGCAGCGGTTTTTCGTTTAACGACCTCGCCGCCGACCGGGCCGGGACGCGCATGGGCGAACAAGCCGTTGCCAGCCCGGCAATGGCACGGAAAATCCAAACGATTATGGCTGTCGCCAACGAAAATCAGATGATGCCGGCTACCGCCGATTTACCGGAATCGCTAAGCGAAGCCGAATTTATCCGCCGCTTCGGCGGCACCGATGGCGAGGCCTACAAACAACTGATGCAAGACATTGAAAACCGCATCGCAATCTTGCCGGCATCGCGCTAATGATGGCTGAATGAAAATCTCGCTAAGCGGGGAGCCGCCGCAAACTGCCAGCGACTAATCACAAGTGCCTTTTGCCCGCGCCAACAAGGCCGAAAACTCCTCGGCGGCCATCGGCTTGCCGAACAGATAGCCCTGCGCCTCATCGCAATCGTTTCGCAACAAATATTGCGCCTGTTGCTCAGTCTCCACGCCTTCGGCTATCACCTTGAATTTCAGGATCTTGGCGATGGAAATAATCACCATCACGATCGCGGCGGCGTCAGCGTCGTCGGGTATATTCGCCACAAACGAGCGATCGATCTTCAGCTTATCGAAGGCGAACTGCTTGAGTTGATTCAAGCTGGAATAACCGGTGCCGAAATCGTCTATCGAAATTTGCAACCCGGCTTCTCTGAGCTTGGCCAGGACAGCGCGCTTCCGCCCCGGATTGCGGATGAACAAACTTTCCGTCAGCTCCAATTCCAGATATTCGGCGGGCAAGCCGGTTTCGTTGACAATGGCGATAACTTGCGCGACAAAGTCTTCCTGATCCAATTGCCGCGCCGAGACGTTGACCGCAATCGTGAACGGCGGATAGCCGCTTTGCCGCCAAATTTGGCTCTGCCGGCACGCCTCGCCCAACACCCACGCGCCTATCGCCTCAATCAGACCGATTTCTTCGGCGACCGGAATGAACTGATCGGGCGCTATCAAGCCCAACTCGGGATGCCGCCAGCGGATCAGCGCCTCGGCGCCGACGATCCGCCCGGAACCCAGATCGATTTGCGGCTGGTAGTGAAGAAAAAATTCGTCGCGTTGCAGCGCCCGGCGTAAGTCGCTTTCCAGACGTAGCTTGGTCGATACGACAAATTCCATATTGTCTTCATAAAAACAGTAGGTATTGCCCTGCTCCTTGGCGCGGTACATCGCGGTATCGGCGTGTTTGATCAGCAAACCGCTGTCGGCGCCGTCGGCCGGATACAGCGAAATGCCGATACTGGAGCTGATGTAAAACTCTTGCTCCATCAGCGCGAATGGCTGAGCAATGGCGATACGGATCTTGTCGGCGACGGCAGCGGCGACTTGCGGATTGCTGATATTTTCCAGCAACAGCGTAAATTCGTCGCCGCCAAACCGGGACACCATATCTTCCCGGCGCACACAGCCTTGAATCCGTTCCGCCGCGGCTTTCAACAACTGGTCGCCAACATCATGCCCCAAGGTGTCGTTCGTCAGCTTGAACCTATCCAAATCCAGAAACAGCACGGCGTGAAGCTGATTTTGATCCGCGCTGGCGGCTATCACCGAGTTCAGCCGGTCGATGAATTGCGTGCGATTGGCCAGATTGGTCAAGGGATCGTGGTAAGCCAGGCGATTTAAGGTCCGCTGCGTCAGGCTGGCTTCCAACAAATGCGCGATACGTTTACGCAATACCGCGAAATGAATCGGTTTGGGAATGTAATCGTTAGCCCCTATCGAGAAAGCCAATTCCACCGAATGGTCGTTTTCCAAAGCGGTAATCATCAGTATCGGCACCTCGGCGCCGTGAGGCAGCGCGCGAATTTTGCGGCAGGCCTCGAAACCGTCCATCTCCGGCATCATCGCGTCCATCAAGATCAAATCTGCCATTTGCCGCTGGCACAGCGCCAGCGCCTGCCGACCGGTGCCAGCCAAATCCACCCGGTAGCCATCTTTCTCCAGAACATCTTGCAAGGCAAACCGCATGGCTCTATCGTCGTCCGCCACCAGGATTCTGGGGCCCGCCTGCGGGAGCGGCTCAGCGGCGGCGTCCCCGCCCATTTCCAAGCCCAACAGTTGTTCAATGAACCGGTATTCGTCGCGCAACTGCTGCAATAAGGCCTCGCCGTTTTCAATCTGCGCTTCAGCCGCCTGCTCTTCCAGTTGCCGGGCAATCAGCGCCAGCTTTTCCGCACCCAGATTGCGGCTGGCACCCTTCAGGCCGTGGGCCGATTCGCGTAATTGCGCGCGATTGTCCGTCGCCAGCGCCAGAGCGATTTGCTCGATTTGCGCCGGTGCATCTTCCAGGTAATAGCCCACCATCTTCACAAAACCCTGGCCGATTTCATCGCGCAATTGGCGTAAAACCGCGTGATCCAGCGTCTCGATTGCCTGCTCCGGCGCGAGCGGCTCGGCGGTCAAACACGGCCTGCCCTCGAACCAACTCAGCAGTTTCTCCCGCAACGGCTTCAGCTTGATCGGCTTGGCCAGATAATCGTCCATCCCGGCCGCCAGACATAAATCGCTATCGCCTTGCTGGGCGTTGGCGGTCATCGCCACGATGGGCAGCCGGCCCAGCGGTTCCGGCAACAGTCTGATGCGCCGCGTCGCCTCAAAGCCGTCCATAGTCGGCATATGGCAGTCCATCAGGATCAAATCGAAAGCCTGATGCTCCAGCCAGGACAAGGCCTCGACGCCGGAACCGGCGATTTCGTAGCGGCAACCCAGCCGCTCCAGCATGCCAGCGGCCACCATTTGACTGGCACGGTTGTCTTCGACGATCAATATCCGCCGGCCGAGCACGACGGTTTGCTCGACCTCGAACGCCAAGTCGGATGCGGGTTCTTGATAATCCTGACCGGCGGTTAATATGAAATCGTATAGTTTGGAAACCTGTACCGGTTTCGCCAATTGCGCCGCCACGTTTGGCAAGCGCGGCATATTGACGGCATTGCCCGGGTCGGACAGCAACACGATTTTGACATCCGCGAGCGCCGGGTCCTGAACGATCATATCCACCCAAGTGGCGTCGCCGGCATCTCTCAGATCAATGATGACAAAATGATACCCCTGGTCCTGATCATTGGCGGAACGCAACATATCCACGGCTTTGATACCGTAGCCGCTATGCCGGTAGTGAATTTTCCAGCGCTCAAGACTTTGCGCCAAAAACTGCCGCATTTTGTCGTTCTCGGTTACGACCAATATCCGCAAATTGGCGAAATAGGCTTGCCGGGCCTCAGAGATGCCCTCGGTACCGCGCGGCGGATTGAAGGGTACGGTAAACCAGAACGAACTACCTTGCCCTTCCCGGCTTTGTACGCCGATTTGCCCCCCCATCAGTTGCACCAATTGCCGGCAAATCGCCAATCCCAGGCCGGCGCCTTCATAATGCCGGGTCCTGGAACCGTCGGCCTGGACAAAGGCTTCAAAAATACTGGTTTGCGCTGCCTCGGGTATGCCCATCCCGGTGTCGGTCACGCAAAACCGCAACGGGATGGCATCGCTCTCGGTCGCGTCGGCATGCACATCAATGGCAATGCCGCCTTGTTCGGTAAACTTCAGCGCGTTGCCGACCAGATTAATCAGGACCTGCCGCACCCTGGAAGCCTCGCCGTTCAACACCAACGGTATATCGTCGGCTATCGAGTAGGTGAGCTGCAGATTCTTTCGATGCGCCTGAGCGGACATCAACTCGACGACTTCATCCAAGGTTTCGTAAAGCACGAAGTCGACCGGCTGCCGCTTCATCATGCCGGATTCGATGCGCGAGAAATCCAGAAGATCTTCGATTAACTTCAACAGTGCTTCGCCGGCGTTACGGGCTACCATCGAGTATTCCAGCTGCTTGGGCGTCAACCCCATGTCCTGCAGCAACTCCAGCATACCCAGCACCGCGTTCAGCGGCGTGCGTAGTTCGTGACTGACATTGGCGGCAAACTCGCCTTTCAGGCGCGCCGATTCCAGCGCCGAGTCGCGAGCCCGCTCCAACTGCTTTTCCCGGGTTTCCAACACCGCCATCATCGTATTGAAGGCTTCGCCCATTTCGATAATGTCACGCGACCCGCTCAAGCGGGCCCTCACGTTTTTCGCGCCGGCCGAGGCCTTGCGCATCCTCAGCGCCAGTTGTTGAATCGGCAAAGTCAAGCGCCGCGACATCGCCAATAGAAACAGCAGAAACACCGTGGCCGAGCCGCTGGACGCCATCAAAGTGGTCCAGCGAATTTTTTCTTTCATGACATTGAGCGATTGCTTGCCCATCACCAAGCGCACGTAGCCGACCAATTCCGGCGTCGGCGTGTGCGCCTCGAACGGTGACGCCTCTTGCTCCGCGGTGTTACGCGCGTAAACCGGCGCTGCAAA
Source organism: Methylomonas fluvii (assembly GCF_014850975.1). GTDB lineage: Bacteria > Pseudomonadota > Gammaproteobacteria > Methylococcales > Methylomonadaceae > Methylomonas > Methylomonas fluvii. The sequence goes on from NZ_JACXST010000003.1 coordinate 1,538,524, forward strand.
ATACCAGGCTTGTTCGTCCTCATGCACCAAGGCCAGGGATTCCGGCCAGCGCGCCGCATCGACATCGGCGGCGGGCATGGCCGGTTCGCCGCGTTCGAATAAAGGCTTCAGGGCATTGTTGTAAATGGCTACGCCGCGCACATCAGGAAACGCCAGGAAGCGTCGGGCCGGTTCCTCGGCATTCTCCCGGCTGGCATACAGCAAAGCCAGCGTACTCTGCGCAGCAAAGGCTTCCGTAGATTGCCGGCCTTGGGCGATCCATTTATCGCGAACGATGTAGTAAGACAGCGTGGAAATGCCGAATGCCGACAATATCGAGATCACTACCAGACCGAAGCAAAAGGTCACGGCAAGCTGTTGCAGGAAACTCGCCCGCTTGAACCTAGGCCATCGCAAACGCTTCATGGCGTTTAAGGTACCGGGAAAACCATCGCGAATTCGCGGCGTGTCTGACTGGAAAAACGCAAACCCAGATGTTCCGCGGTGCGTAAATTGACGGCCACCAGCAAATCCCGCAGCAGTTCGACCGATTCGAATTTGCCGCCCGCTTGTAGTTGCTGGATGGCCAGACCGGCCAAACTGCGGCCCATGCTGAAATTGTCCGGGTACAAAGAAAATAATGCCCCTTTGCGCACATGGTCGAGGTTGCTGGAAAACACCACGAAATTTTTCTCCCAGGCTTCGCGCAGCACTTCCGGCAACAAGGACGATTCGTCCATGGCGGCGTTTTCGCGCGGCAGCCAGAGAGCGATGGAATTGTCTTTAATTTCCAGCAAAATCTGCCGGAACTGATCCGAGGAATCGTGTAAGTTGCCGGTCGGCTGCGCCACCAGCGTCAAGCCGCGTTCAAGAGCCGCCCGCCCGGCGCGCTCGATCTCCCAAGCGGTTTGCCGAGGATCGTAGATCACGGTAATTTTTTTCACCTCCGGCACCAATTTCTTCAAATGGTCAAACATGGCTTCCGGGGCCGGCGTCAGACTGATACCGGCCAAGCCTTGCACCTCGTCCGGGCGGATCATGGTCGCCCCTATCACCACCGGAAATTCCGAGGATACCGATTTGGCGACCGCTAGGCCGGCGCGGCCCAGCGTCACGACCACATCGATCCTGTCATTTTTCAGGTCCTGAATCAATTTTTCGACGGACTTGTCGCGCTCACTCAGCAGGTAATGCCCAACCGGCTTACCCAGCTCCTGTTCCATGCCGCGCGCGATCTCCATGAACACCGAACGGTAGGGCTCGCGCACATCGGGATAGACGATGGCAACGGTGGGCGCTTGCGCCCAGGCGCCGCCGCAAAAAGGCCACAGCAGGCATAAGGCCAACCCCAGCTGAAGAAATAGTCTATAGAACAAAATGACTCCCGAACTACGGTGTAAGCAAGACCCGACCAACGGCGCCTCGGCTAAAAATGAAGACTGATTTCGCCGTAAAAACTGCGCGACGCCAACGGCAAATCGTTGGGAATAGCGGCCGGATTGCCGGCCAGACTGGGTTCCCGAGCGCTGACATCGAACAGATTACGCACAGAAAACGCGACTTCGAGATGCTTAGCCAAATTCTGCCGGCGTAGCGTCACATCCACCCAAGTATAATCCGCGACTGGCTTGCGCGTATCGCCAAAACTGCGGTCGCGCCCCACGATCCATTTGGCTTGCGGACTGAGTTGCCAATCGGGCAAAAACTCCCAATTCAGACGCAGATAGACCTGATGATGCGGCGCATACCCGCTATCGCGGTCCAGAGCCTGGTCACGGCTACGTTGATAGGCGTAGTTGCCGATAATTTTCAAAGTGTCGGCGGCCTGCCATTCCGCTTCCAATTCGGTGCCATAACCTTGCTGGACACCGGTATTTTGCGCGGTCGAGGTGGTGGCATTGGCATCCGGTACAAAACGGATGATGTCCTTCCACCAGAAGTTAAAGAAATTCAAACCCAGGCGCAGGCTGTCAGTCGGCCGATAGTCGAAACCCAACTCGACGTTTTCCATGGTTTCCGGGCGCAAGGCGGCGTTACCGAGTTGCGCCGGGTTGTTGATGATATACATTTCCTGAAACGACGGCGCCCGAAACGCCGAGCCATACATCAGTTTTGCCGTTAAATCGTAGCGGGCTTCCCAGATCAAGGCCGCGCGCGGATTGAAGGTGTTGCCAAAGTCCGAATAACGGTCGTAACGAGCGCCGGCAGTCAAACTCCAGTCGTTGGCAAAATTCCATTGGTCTTGTAAAAACAGGTATGCCACTTTGCGGTCCACTTCCGGAATGAAGGTCGCGGAGGTGCCGGAGACATCGGTCAGCGGAATCCCCGGCAGCGACGGTATCGGCGCACCGGTGGCAGGATCGATACCAAAATTCTGACTGACCCGCGCCTTGAACAGGCTGTCGTAATTAAATCCGATGCCGCTGCGTAACTGATGTCCCTGAAAGCCGCCGTAAGCAAAGGTCTGGCTGATGCGAACATGGCGTTCCCACACCTCGGGATTGCCGATGTAACCGTTGGGAAAAGTGACCGGCGCGCCGGCGCCGATCTGGCCGTTGGCGCCGATAGGCAAGGTAGTGCCGGCCGGAAATAGCGTCAAATTACGTTCTATTTCCTGACTGGTTTCGAAATAGCTGGCTTGCGTCGTCAAATCCCAGTTTTCGATGTCGGCATTATGGTAAGTGACGTCCGCGTTCCAACGGTCGCTGGCATAACGGTTGACCGGGTCCAGGGCTTGCGCGATACCCGAGCCGCTACCCGAATCGCTGCGATGTTGCAATCCGCCGCGAAACCGCCAATGGCCGCGCGACAAATCCAGCCGCGCGTCGAGATTGTCTCGCGACATGTTCAGTGGCCCCGGCGCCAGCGACGCGCGGGTCCCCAGTAAACTATCGAACTGGCTTTGCAGATCGGCATCGACGATGGCGTTCTGCCCGGCGGTCTTGTGGTATTCGAATGCCAAGGCAACATCAAAGCCGGCCCATTCGCCGCCATGCAGGGCCCAGCCGTCGTAGGTATCGAAACTGCCGACGCGCCCGCCCGTTTCAGTGCCTTCTATGTCCTGCTTGGTTTTGGTAATGACGTTGATCACGCCAGCGAAGGCATCCGCGCCATATACCGCTGAGCCCGGTCCGCGCACCACCTCGATACGAGCGATGTCCCGAATCGGCATGCCACCCCAGACCTCGCTGCGGCTGCCGGTATAGGAGTTGCTGATCGGGATGCCGTTGACCATCATCAACACTTGCTGATTAAACTGCGAATAAATGCCGCGAAACGTGTAAATCGGGTTATAGCCTATGGTGTTGCGTTCGACGTGCAGGCCGGGCACGCTTTCCAACGCTTCGTCGATGTCGGTGGCGCCCATTTGCTTGATGTCGTTGGCCGTGATAACGGTCGCAATCGACGGGGCTTTGGAAATCGGTTGCTTGTAACCGCTGGCGATACTGACCATTTCCTCGGTACCGTAGATTTGCGACAAAGCTTTTTCTTCCTCTTCCGTGGAAACCGGTTGCGCATGCGCGGACGCACTGATCAGGCAAGCGCACCAAGTGAGAAGCAGCGGGCGGACAAACATGGCTAACTCCAGTTTGGAATACTAGTTATTTCGGAAGTTATGCATTAACACTGGGGCTAATTTTGCCGAAGGATACCAAGGAGCGGGCGATGTTTGTTAATTTTCAGCCTATCGATTAACTCAGATCAATTCTTCCAGGTTTTCCGGCACGGGCGAAAGGATAGCAGAGACAAGCAAATCCGGGCCGGCGATGCAGGTGGGCAGGCTAGCGATTGCTGATTGACCCGGCGCTGTTTGGCGCGGGCGCGGGCGACCGGCCACCCTCTTCCACCCGGCTGTTCCGGGCGCAGCTAACAGACTCGGATTGATTGGTATTTGCGGATTGACTAATTAACAAGGCCGCGATAATCCCCGCCAAGATGCAAGACACGCCCTTCCAGAACGCCGCCGGATTGCGTTCCAGCAATGCCGGACCGGTTTTGGTCAGAAACGCCGGGTTGGGATGGCGTAAGTCAAAGATGAATTCGGACAAGTCTTCGTAACGCTTATGCGGATCGGGGTGCGCGGCCTTGCGAATCGCATCGTCGACCCAACCCGGAATATCCCGATTACGGTACAAGGTGGTGTCGTAACTGAGTTTGTTCTGCGCCGCCCTGGATTTACATTTGGCCACTTCCGCGCCATAAGGCAGTTTGCCGGTCAGCATTTGATAGGCGATCACCGCCAGAGAAAACTGCTCCGAGCACACCGTGCCCGGTTCGCCGAGGAAATACTCGGGCGCGGTATATTGCGCGGTGCCTAGCATATGCTGGCGGCCGATAGGAGTACCCATTTCCATCACGCCGGCGACGCGGGTGGAACCAAAGTCGATGATTTTCACCGTGCCGGTGCTGTCTATCATGATGTTGTCCGGCCGCAAATCCTGATGCAACATTTCCAGCCTATGAAAGCCGCGCAAGCCCTTGGCGATTTGCTCGACGATGCCGCGCACGGTTTCAAGGTCCGGTTGCGGGTGATCGATCATCCATTGTTTCAGGGTCTGGCCGTCGATAAATTCTGTCGCCACATAGAAAAAATTGCGTTTACGCGTTTGCGCACAGGGCTTCAATACATGGGCGTTATTGATGCGCCGGGCAATCCAATCCTCCATCAGAAAGCGTTCCAAATACGCCGGATCGCCGCGTAAGTCGATGGATGGGGTTTTAAGTACCACTTGGGTTTGGGTGTCGTTGTCCACCGCCAAATAAATATGGCTGCGGCTGCTGGCGTGCAACTGCCGAAAGATGGTGTAGCCGTCGAATTCCATCCTGGCTTCCAACTGCGGCGGGAACGGCAAGTCGGTCAAGGACTGATACAGCTCATTGGCACTGGGGAGCGGCAGTTGGTCTACATGCACAATCTGCAGCGTCAGATTATCTCCACTGCCATTTTCATAGGCGGCCGTGACGATAGCTTGGGCCGCGCCATCCAGATCGTCGCCGGCTTGGCCGATGGTTTGGGTGACAAAACGCGGACTAACGTATTCGTAGACGCCGTCGGTTGCCAATACAAATATATCGCCCAGGCTGACGGTCAGCGCCTGATAGTCAATTTCCAGATGCGAGTCCATGCCCATGGCCCGGCTCAGATAGCTTTTTTCCTGAGACAGCCACAAACGGTGGTCGTGGGTCAGCTGTTCCAGTTCCTCGCCGCTTACCCGATAAATCCGCGTGTCGCCGACAGAAAACAGATGCGCGGTGGTGGATTTAATCACCAGCGCGCTCAAGGTGCAGACATAGCCGCGATCCATATCGTAGCAATCGCGGCTTTGCCGGGTTTGCGCATACAGCCAGGAATTAGTGGCCGTCAGCACCCGCTGCACCGACTTTTTCACCGACCAGGCTTCCGAGGTGCAAAAATAATCCGCCAAAAAACCGGTCACCGCCGCCTGGCTGGCGATGTGACTGACCTCGCTACTGCTGATGCCGTCGGCCAAGGCGATGGCAACGCCTTTGGCGCTTAACTGCGGTTCCTTGGCCATATACACACCATGAAAATCCTGATTCAGCGCCTTGCGGCCTTTATCGGAATATTGGCCGACCGTGATGCTTAATTTACCGGACATGGCTTATAGCAAAGCAACCTTAGTAACTCTTGTAAGGCAGAAACTTCCCGCTCATGACGATCTTGACCCGGTCGCCTTTCGGGTCGGGCTCACGCTGCAAGTCCATACTAAAATCGATGGCGCTCATGATGCCGTCGCCGAATTCCTCGTGGATCAAGGCCTTAAAAGTGGTGCCGTAGACATTCACCAACTCGTAAAAACGGTAAATCAGCGGATCGGTCGGCACGGCGCTGGGTAGCGAACCTTTATACGGCACCACTTGCAGTTGGGCGATAGCCGCAGGCGGCAGTTCCAACAACGCGCCGATGATCGCGGCTTGCTCGGCGTTTAAAGTCATCTGCCCCAACAATGCGGCAGTGGTCCATTCCTTACTTAAACCAATCGCTTCAGCCAGTTGCGCCCAGCTCAATTGCTTAGCCAGTTTTTGCGTAACGACCAACTCGGTCACTTCGTTGCGTGTCATTTTTAACTCCTTTGCCCATTTGAACAGCGAAAAAAAGCCCCGTGCTCAGCGGCATCGGGGCCGGATCGTTTAGCGCTTAGTTGAAAGAACGCTTCGGCGCGGTTTTGACATGCGTGGAATACAAAGTCAAACCGGTAAACGCCAAGCCGCCGACCAGATTACCCAACACGGTCGGAATTTCATTCCAGATAAAATAATCCATGATCGAGAAATTGCCGCCCATGATCAGGCCGGACGGGAACAAAAACATGTTCACCACCGAATGCTCAAAGGTCATACCGAAGAACAGCATGATGGGCATCCACATTGCAATCACCTTGCCGCTGACCGAGGTGGAAATCATCGCCCCGACCACGCCGGTGGATACCATCCAATTGCAGAGCATGCCGCGAATAAAAATGGTAAACCATCCCGCCAAGCCGTATTTGGCATAGCCCAGGGTCCGCGCTTCGCCGATGCCGGCCAGTTTTTTACCGACTGCATCGGGTTCGACGGAGAAGCCGTAAGTAAAGACAATCGACATCATCACCGCCACCGTCAAGGCGCCAAGAAAATTACCGACAAACACCAAGCCCCAGTTTCTTAACACGCCGCTCAGCGTGACGCCCGCGCGTTTATCGATCCAGGCCAGTGGAGTCAACACAAAAACCCCGGTAAGCAGATCGAAACCCAGCAAATACAGCATGCAAAAACCCACCGGGAACAAAATCGCGCCAAAGATCGGCGAGTTGGTTTGCACGGTAATCGCGACCGCAAATACCGCCGCCAGCGCCAGGATAGCACCGGCCATGTAAGCGCGGATTAACGTGTCGCGGGTAGACATGAAGATTTTGGATTCACCGGCATCGACCATCTTTGTGACGAATTCCGAAGGGATCAGATAGGACATAACTCACCTTTAAATTGTGGGAAGGATTTGAATGTCGGTGTTTATCAAGCACCGCGATTCGTTTGATTGAGCCTGTATGCGCAAGCTAAAGCGCCCTTGGAAACGGCGTGTTGCTCGTCAGCGAAAGTCCTGAAGGGAAAAAAGCGGGACAACGGCCGAGCAAACCGTGTTGCGGGTAATAAAACCAGCAACATTTCAACGCCGTTGTTGAAGGGAACCGAGGGTGCGCCATTGCACCGGGTAAATTGCAGCACGGATTGTGCCAGCGCTTTGAATCCAGCCCAACCAAGCTTTGCGCTGCCAAGCTCAGCAAGCCAAATCCGCATCGCGCACCAAAACGGATTGCCAATGCACCAAAACAGGAAAACGCCAATCCGAGACAAGTCCGAAGACAGATGCGAAGCCAGTATCAGCAATCCACTTCCCGCAACCGGCCACTAGCGGCTATTTTCAGCAAAAACACCAAGTAGCGGCTATGCTTCGCCGACAATTGTTCACAATCGATCCCAACGCCATCGCCCTATGTAGCCGAGCCCATGCCATCGTCGTCGCTTAATAAAAAACTGGTCCTTACATACAGTCTATGGAAAAAACTACTGGCCCTATTGGGATTAGCGATAGCCTTACGAATAGTCTGGGCCGGATTTCTGAGCAATTTCTTCATCCTCGAAGTTAGTTTTATTTTATTGGGCATTTATTGGGCATGGGTGATTCTTGGCATCGTCTCGACTATATCGATTGCTCTGTATCCAGATAAAATCGTCAAGCGCAAGTGGTTCGGTCAAGACATGATTCCTACTCATGCATTGGTCGACATTAAAATCCAGAGCTCGAGTAGCGGTGAATCATTCCGATTTTTTCACGGCTCCAGCAAAAACATCCGCGAGTCTATTCAGGTGGCGGGCTATTTTTTGTCGCCGGAGCTACGACTGTGGCTAGATTCGTATCGACGTAATATCTATCGGCTAGGCAACTTCTCCAGCAGCCCGCTGAGCAGCAATAGTGCCGTCTGCGTGGAGTTCGATAAAGCGGTGTCGTCCTTTCGTTTCATGGCCGTGCTGACCGCCGTATACCTGTTGGTGTATGTGATTTATGCAACGATACTGCACTGGCAATATCCGCTATTCACCGGTTACGCGCCGCAATTGCCGGCCTGGCCGATGCGCTTATTGTTTGTTGCCATCGCCTTGGCGGCCTATCCGCTATTGCAAACGCTGGCCAAGCCGCCCGTCAATGTGCCGAACTATTCCTTACGCGTGGCGCAGGCCCAGCAGCGGGCCTTCCGTTCCGCGTTAATCGCCAACGGTGTGGCTTGGTTAGGTCTGCCGCTGTTTTTGCTGTGCGGTAACAGGCTGGATTTTTACCTGCTGCTGTCGATAGGCGCGCTTTATCACTACGACTTTTATCCTCGGCTATCCACCTGGGAAAGCGTGTTGCAAGCCGCACCGGAAACGCGGCCGGTGCAAGCGACAGTCCCTCGGCGTTCCATGCAGGTTTCCTTGGCCTTGTTGGGCGGCTTATCGCTAGCCAATTATCACGGCAACCCCGACGATTTTCGGATCCGCCAACAAGATTGCGTAGACGACCAGGGCAATCCTATTGAATGTCGAAGCAGCGGTAGCCATGGCGGCGGCTCAAGTTCCAGTTATCGCGGTAATAGCAGCTCGGACAGCCATGGTTTGGTTAGACGCGGCGGCTTCGGTTTCTTCGGTGGTTCGCACAGTTCTTTCGGCGGCTAAGCATGCAACGGATAGAACTAAGGCCTCGCGCCGATTGGCAACAGCGGGTGGAGGCCGTGGGTATGAATTATCACACCCTGGACGGCGATGTTTATTGGGACGAATCGGCCTGCTATCGATTCACGGCCAGCCAGATCGATATTCTCGACGATGCCACCGCCGAATTGCATGCACTGTGTCTACAAGCCGTACAAGCCATCATCGACCGCAAGTTGTTCAACAAACTGTTAATTCCGGATTGGGCCGTGCCCTATATCGTCGATTCGTGGGAACGCCGCGAACCTAGCGTTTACGGCCGTTTCGATCTGGCCTGGGACGGCAGCGGCCAACCGAAATTGCTGGAATACAACGCCGACACACCCACTGCACTGCTGGAAGCGGCGGTGGTGCAATGGTTCTGGTTACGGGATTGCTATCCGGACGCCGATCAATTCAATTCCATACACGAAAAACTGCTCGGCTTTTGGCAACATTACCGGCAGCGCCAACCCAGCCTGCACTTTGTCGGCGTTGATAGCAGCGACGAAGACAGCGACAACCTGGAATATCTGCGCGATACCGCTGTGCAAGCCGGCCTGCAAACCCAACGCCTGGCTATCGAACAAATCGGCTGGGACGCCGACCGGCAACGCTTTGTCGATCTGCGCAATAACCCCATCCGCGCGCTGTTCAAACTGTATCCCTGGGAATGGCTGTTGCAAGAAGAGTTTGGCCCTTACCTGCCGCAAACCCAGCCGGCGATGCTGGAACCGCCCTGGAAACTGCTACTCAGCAACAAAGGCCTATTGCCGATTTTATGGGAGCTGTTTCCCGGCCACCCCAATTTGCTGGAGGCCAGCTTCGCCGATAAACCCTTGTTGGGCGACTATGTACGCAAGCCGCTGTATTCCCGCGAAGGCGCCAATATCCAGATTCACCGGGGCGCCAGCCTCGTCGAAACCGGCGGCAGCTACGGCGGCGAGGCCTGCATTTATCAACGCTATACGCCGCTGCCCGAGTTTGCCGGCAATTTTCCAGTGATCGGCTCCTGGATCATCGCCGATCAACCCGCCGGCATCGGCATCCGGGAAGACAAAACCGAAATCACCGGCAACAATAGCCGCTTCATCCCACATTATTTCGTCGAGAATTGACCATGGAATCGCTAGACCTCTCTCACATCCTGGCCGGCGCCAACGGCTTTTTTCTGCACTTCGTCGCGGCCGCCGCGCTAACCGGCGCGTTTGCTTTCTGTTATCTTTGGATTACACCCTACGCGGAATTCAAACTGATCCGCGAGGGCAAAACCGCCCCGGCCGTGGCGTTTAGCGCCGCACTGCTGGGCTTTGTATTGGCGCTGTGCGGGGCTATCGCCAACAGCGTGTCGTTTCTGGATATGCTGATTTGGGCCGGCATCGCTTTATTTTTACAGGTGCTGGTGTTTGTTGGGCTGCGGCTAGCTTTCGCGGACCTGTGCAAACGCATTGCAGACGACGAACTGGGACCCGCCATCGTCCTGGCCGGCTTTGCGCTGGCGGCGGGCTTATTAAGCGCAGCCTGCATGACTTATTAAGGCCATGACTGCCGCCAAACGCATCTTAATCGTCGAAGACGAACCGACGATTGCCGATACCTTGATTTATGTGCTGAACAGCAGCGGTTATCAAACCGAACATGTCGGCTTGCTGCAAACTGCGTTGTCTAGGCTGCAAACCGACTCGTTCTCTCTGGCTATTCTCGATGTCGGTCTACCGGACGGTAACGGCTTTGACTTGTGCCGGCAAATACGGCGTTTTTCCGACATTCCGGTGATTTTTCTAACCGCGCACGGCGACGAAATCGACCGTATCGTCGGTTTGGAGATCGGCGCCGACGACTATGTCACCAAGCCGTTCAGCCCACGCGAAGTGGCGGCCAGAGTCGGAGTGATTCTGCGCCGGCTGGGCACTGCCGATGTTGTTAACCAGGCCCTCAAATTTCCTGGTGCCGTCATTCCCGCAGAAGCGGGAATCCAGCGTGACAACTGGGCTCCAACCTACGCGGGAGCGACGATATTTGAGGGCCGGGTTAATAACAAGCAAACACCGGCAGCGAACACGCCGTTTGACCTAGATAGCCAAGCCGGTCGCATCCGCTATTGCGGACACTTGCTGGAATTAACCCGTTACGAGTTTTTGTTGCTGAAACTATTGATCGAAAACCCGGAACGGATTTTCTCCCGCGAACAACTGTTGGCAAGAATCTGGCAAGACCCCGGCGACGTGTTCGACCGCACCGTCGATACCCACATCAAAACCCTGCGCGCCAAACTGCGCTTGGCCGCCGCCGATCAAGATCCGATACGCACCCATCGCGGCCTGGGTTATAGCTTGCAAAGCCGATGAAGTTATCGGTACGTTTATTTCTGGGCTACTTCCTGCTGGTGGCCGTGACCGGGCAACTGGTGTTAATGCTGGTGGTGAAGCAGATCGGTCCCGGCGTTCGTACCGCGCTGGAAGCCAGTTTGGTGGATACCGCCAACCTGCTCGCCGAACTGGCCGCGCCGGATTTGCGGCATGGCAGCATCGCCGACGGCCATTTCGCTCAAGCGGTGAAGCGCTATAGCAAGCGGCCGGTATCGGCGAACATCTTTGGCTTTCCGAAACAAAGTCTGGATTACCGAGTTTACGTCACCGACGCGGCCGGCATCGTCCGTTTCGACTCGGCGGGAACGGCAATCGGCGAAAACTACTCGCGCTGGAACGACGTGTATCTCACTCTGCAAGGCCAATACGGCGCGCGCTCCTCGCAGGCCAACTCCGGCGACAAGACCAGCTCGACCATGCATGTCGCCGCGCCGGTGCGCGACGGCGATAAATTGATCGGCGTGGTTACCGTCGCCTATCCCACCGCCCTGCTGCAACCCATCGTCGAAGCCAGCAAACATACCATACAACGCGGCGCCTTCTGGCTGTTCGGTGGCGCGTTGCTATTCGGCGCGGTTTTCAACTGGCGTCTGACCCGCGCCATAGATTTATTGGTCGGCTACGCCCGCAGCGTCGCGTCCGGCGGCAAAGCCAGCCCGCCCAAATTGCGCAGCGTCGAACTGTCCACGCTGGCACACGCCCTGGAAAGCATGCGCCAGGAACTGGAAGGCAAACAATACGTCGAGCGCTACGTGCAAACCCTGACCCATGAAATGAAAAGCCCGCTCGCGGCGATACGCGGCGCGGCGGAATTGCTGGAAGAACCGCTGCCGGACGCCGACCGCCGCCGCTTCGCCGCCAATGCCCGCGAACAAGCCGAGCGTTTGGATCAGTTGATTGAACGGCTATTGGGACTGGCGGAATTAGAGCAGCGCCAGCAATTATCCGACCCACAGCTATTGGATTTAGGCGAATTGCTGAATAGCGTCCTGGCCGAAAAAACCCCGCAACTGCGGCAACTCAATCTGCACACCGCCGTGTCGGTAGACGAACCGCTACCAGTGCTGGCGGAAGAGTTTTTATTACGGCAGGCCATCTCCAATTTACTGGATAACGCATTGGCCTTCGCGCCCGCCGCTTCGACGATCGAAATCGACGGCCGCCGCGATGGTAAGCAAATCGTTTTACGTATCCGCGACCACGGTCCCGGCATCCCCGGCTACGCACTGGAGCGTTTATTTGAACGCTTCTACTCCCTACCTCGCCCCAACAATGGCCGGAAGAGTACCGGCCTGGGTTTGGCCTTTGTTCGGGAAGTGGCTGCGCTGCATGGCGGCGAGATCAAGGTTGGCAATGCCGAGGGCTGCGGGGCGGAGGTGGTGTTGAGTTTGTCGGCAAGTCATTGAGAAACAGTACAATAGCGACCACATTATTTCATATTGTTCAGATCATCATAGGATCCTAATTCCCTTAATCCATAAATCAATATGTCTCGCATTCATCAGTATTTGGAGCAAAAGTACCCAGGTAGTCGCGAGAGGGCCATCTTTCGTACTGAAATCATAAGGCTGTGTGAAGAATTCATCCAGTCTGGCTATGCTGACGACAAATTTGAAAACGAGCTTACGAGTCACCATACGTCTAAATTCTGGTCTTGCCTCTCCGAAGCACTGATCTTTGAACAACTGAGGGGAAAGCATTTTTTATCACGGCGAAACATTGGCGTTGGACCAGACTTTCTAATTGAGTGCAATGGACGAAAATTGTGGATTGAGGTTATCTGTCCCACCCCCTCTGGCATCCCAGATGATTGGCTAGAAATACAATTAAACAGAGCGCCAACCGCCCCAAATACCGAAATTCTGCTTCGCTGGGCTAGTGCCTACAAAGAAAAAGCGGAAAGATTGCTTGGTAATCCATCTGGCAAACCGATCAGCTATCTTGCCAACGGTATCGTCTCTGAACAAGACTTATACGTAATCGCGATTAACGGCTGCCAACTGCGCCATGGTCCGTTTTCCGCACTGCACGGTATGAGTCAATTTCCATATGCCGCAGAAGCGGTTTTCCCAATCGGCCCCTATCAAGTGCACTTCGACAGAGCGACCATGAATATCGTTGACCAAGGCTATCAGGAGAGGCTGAACATTCCCAAGCCAAAAGGAAAAGCAGTACCCGCAGACGCATTTCTCAATCCGACGCACAACATGATTAGTGCATTGTGGGCTGTGGACTTTAATGGTTGCCGAATCCTTGGCAACCATCAGCCATCTGCCATCATTCACAACCCTTGCGCACAAAATCCTCTGCCTTATGGCTTTTTGCCGTCAGACGACGAATTCCACGCAGTCGCCACAAGCGAAGAATTTTATTCATTCTGCCGTCTCTGATCTAGGTAGCTCAGATTGCGCACTAGCGTACTCTGACTTAGATTCTAAACATTAAAAAATCAAGTACCCCACTCTCAAGCCAGCAACAATCCGGTCTTTAACGTATATTTTCCGAATATTTGCAAAACCGACGATCACTATCGATAGAAGACAATTACGCAATTTCTAACCCAAAACAAATTATCAATTACCTAACGGAAACCCAGCGGCGTCATTGCATTTTGTCCGCTCGCTATGCCGTTAATGATCAATCGGTTTTAACCGCAATGCTACAAATTGACCTTAAGCACAATGCCTTAGCGATAGACGCTCGAAAATATTAATAACGCTCTGGTTTGCGAGCTAATTCTCATAAGCCGCAAATAAGCCGCGCAGAAAAATACCTAACAAAAAACCTAGTATATGCTTACCGCGCTGAGTCTAACTAGCAAGACCATGCGGCCGCACTAAAAAACACTCCCATAAAGTCGGCTGCATTTTTTTAAGTTCACGAGGAGAGTTTTTAATGTCATTGGATTTCGAGAAGCTGACCGTATACAGCAAATCGTTTAGCGGGTTTACCCCCGATAAGGAAGCTTTGTTGCTAGAGGTTGGGTCGCAAATTAAGCCACATCTGGCGGCGGTAACCGACGAATTTTATCAACAGTTGAGCACCATACCCGAAACAGCTTCGTTTCTGGAAGGGCGAGTCGAGGGTTTGAAAAATACCCACCGCCTATGGATGGAAGGGCTATTCACAGGCCCCTATGATAAAGACTTTACCGCACAGATGTTCAAGGTCGGTGATGTGCATGTCAAGGTTAAACTGCCTGTCGAATTCATGGCCGGGGCGATGACTTTGATCAATAACCATCTTTTCACGCTGATAGTTGAAACCTATGGTGAAGATAAACAATATTGTGCTCGGACGATTGCCGCGGTTAATTCGGTAACCGGCTTTTCATTGCTAGTGATGCAGCAATCCTATCAAGCGTCGAGCTTGGCGGAAGAACTGGAAAAGTTTTTGAAAATTTCCGGCATGAGCCGCACGTTATTCACCAATCTGGCTTTGGCCTACAGAGACAAATAAGGAGATCACCATGCGTTCGGATTTATTAATATCTGTTTTGACGGAATTGAATGGTTCATCGGCTGATATCGAAGCCAGTGGCGTGATATCGACTGATGGTTTAATGATGGCCTCGGTATTACCGGCTTCCATGGACGAAGACCGGGTAGGTGCGATGAGCGCCGCCATGTTGTCATTGGGTGATAGGACTGCGCAAGAGCTGGCGAGAGGCGAGTTGGAGCAAGTGCTGATCAAAGGTAAGGCTGGCTATGTGTTAATGACCTATGCCGGTTCCGAGGGTGTTCTCACGGTTTTGACCAAGTCATCGGCCAAATTGGGCTTGATATTTCTTGATGTTAAGAGAGCGGCGGTTCAGATCGCGGAGATGCTGTAAAGATTGAATTGGAGTGACGGGCTTACGCCCGTCACCTCGACCTTACCACCGGACAGACTGTTTTGAGCATCCGGCAGTCGATCCCAGCCTTCAAATACCTTTACCGCTCTCAGGCGGCCGTAAATACCAAAGCTCTATAGATTAAGGTGATGACATGGACTCCTCCTCACCCCTAGCGGTGTCACAATGCACCCGAAAATTTAAACGGGACAAAGAGGAGTCCGAAATGAATCGTAACGTAGTGGGTTTGGATATAGCAAAACAAGTGTTTCATCTGTTCATGATGCTCGAGGGCAAAGCGATCAAGCGGAAACTAAAGCGCTCGGAACTCCTGGAATTCATAGCTCAACTACCACCAAGCCTGATCGCGCTGGAAGCCTGCGGTGGTTCGCACCACTGGGCACGGTCGTTCCAAGCACTGGGTCATGAGGTCGTGCTATTGAACGCCCGTTACGTGAAAGCCTTCGTGGTGGGCAACAAAAACGATTTCAACGATGCCGAGGCGATCTTTACGGCGGCGCGGCAACCGAACAAACGTACGGTGGCCATTAAAAACATGGAACAACAAGACCTGGCCATGGTGCATGGCATTCGCCAAGGCAAAGTCGAGGAGCGTACGGCCTTGATCAATCAGATTCGCGGGCATTTGGCCGAGCGCGGGCTGGTGTTGCCGAAAAGTGCCCATCAGGTCAGAAAACAGTTGCCGTTGATGTTGGAAGATGCCGAGAAGCAACTGTCGACGCTCAGCCGCGCGCTGTTTGCCGAACAGTATCAAGCCCTGGTGGCGATTGATGAGGCCATCAAAACTATGGATCGGCAGATCGAAGCGCTGTGCCGGCAAAATGCCTTGAGCAAACGTCTGATTGCCATTCCGGGCATAGGCCCGCTCACCGCCACTTTGGCCGCCGCCGATGTGGGGGATGGCAAAGGTTATACGTCCAGTCGTGATTACGCCGCCAGTTTGGGCGTGGTGCCCAGACAGCATAGTAGCGGCGACCGCCAAGTCTTGCTCGGCATCAGCAAACGGGGTAATCGGCGCTTGCGCACCTTGTTGATCCACGGCGCCCGGGCGGTATTGAAATACTGCGGCGACAAGAGCGACCCGTTGAGCCGCTGGCTACAAGCCTTAATCGAACGGCGAGGCTTCAACAAGGCCGCCGTGGCCTTAGCTAACAAGAATGCCCGGATTATCTGGGCACTGGCCACTGGCTCTGGCGAATATGCGGCCCAAGTGGCTTGATTGAGTGATGTCCGAGTTGCCCACCCTTTGCCCAACGCCTCCACACGAGAGAAGGGTTCCGGCGTCGGGCAAAGCGTGGACAACTCTCAATCCGGTGATGCAAACGCTATAAACGAGTTCAACAGATTGCGGAGGCAAGTCACTCAAAAGTGATGACATTCAACAGGTCAGACCGGTGCTTTTAAATCCCGTTTAGCGCATAGGTTCTTTAGAAACCGTTAAGGTGTTAGTGGAAAAAGCGCGCGGATAGATTCATCAGGGTCCGAAGGTCAATCAAGCACCTTCATCAAGAGACCGAATATATGGCTGCAATCTCGATCTCTGTTGGAAACATTATTTTTGGGAATCTTGGCTGGCAATTGGGGAGGAGTCCATATATGCGTGCTAGGCTTCCCTGACAACTTAGCCTGACTTTGTCACATTGGCACTCGCTGATTGCTCCAGCGTCGCACCCACTAGACCTAAACTTCCCCGCCCTAAAAAGCTTAAGCCCCTCCTTATTTCCAACAAGGCAACAATCCGGTTTTTAACGTATATTTTCCGCATATTTGCAAAACCAATGATCACTAGCAATGGAAAACGACTACGCGATTTTTAGCCCGAAGCAGATTGTCAATTATTTAACGGAAATCCAGCAGCGTAATTGCATTTTGTCGGCTCGCTATGGCGCGGATAATCAGGCGTTTTTAACCGCGATTGTGCAAATCGACCTTAAGCACAATACCTTGGCGATAGACATTGCTCCCACCCAGGAATTGACGGACCGTTTGTTACTGAACAAGTGCGCGCATTTCTTCACGCAGGTGGATGGGATTGACGCGGCTTTTCAAGGGGTGAACATCAAACTGGCGCAAAGCGAGCATGGCGCAGTTTTGACCATGCCCCTGCCCGATAGGCTTTACTGGCGGCAGCGGCGCAATTATTACCGGGTGAAAGTACCGCAGTCGCATACAGGTACGTATTGCCAATTCGGTTTTAAGTTAAGCGATGCGGATGGCGAACAAATATCTGTCGTTAAAACCTTCAAACTGATGGATATTGGCTTATGTGGCCTGGCTTTATTGAATCCGGACCATGATTTGCAGCAGGAATTGCTTAGTATTGAAGCCGTCAGTGGCATGTTATTTCTGCACGACCATGAACATCACCACGCCGACGTCGGGATGCGCGCCAAATACAGTATCGACGTCAAAACCAATACGATAAACACCGCGCATCGGATAGGTTTTCAATTTACCGCCATTTCGCCGGCTTTTGAGAGCAGCGTGCAAATATACATGCAATCTATCGAACGGATGCTGAAAAACATCGAGAGTCATTAAATCGGCGCTAACTCGCGCTGTTTCCGTTAATCTCTAAGTTCAGCTAGGCTCAAACCAAAAACGGCCATCCCCTGATCGCCCGATGTCATCGCTAGCCCGTACAATACCTTCTTTAGCAAAAGGTCCTAGGTTTGCCATTCCAACCGTTTAGACAATAGGCAATATATCGTGTCAGTCATCAGGTTATTGCTACCCGCGCAAGGGTTTGCAGAAATTAGCCTTAATCCGAAAGAATTGGAAAACCAAGGCATTGCCGTCATAACAATCGAGCCAAACACTACGGAACCGATGAATTTGTTGGCTTTAGACGTCGTCCTGATCGATGGTGACTCGGCGTTGCCAGACAATCTGGACCTGATCAATCAAATAAAAGGCATTGCACCCTGCTGTAAATTTATAGTCCTGCTTAGCCATTCCAGCGCCCATGCCCTGACCTATATGCAGGTCGGAGTGACCGGGTTGCTGAGATGGTTTCCCGACGCGGCCAAATTGGCTGAGATCATCCGCGCGATTGTGCAAGGTGAATACTACCTGGACCAAGCGATTGCCCAGTTACTGGCCATGCGGCAAATCAAAAAACAATTAGAACCCTTTGTTTCTCTCAGCTCCCGCGAATTTGATGTGTTTTGTCTGTTAGCCGAAGGCTGTTCATTGCAAACGATAGCCACGCAACTGGGTATCAGCAGTAAAACTGTCTCCAATTGTCAAACTCAAATCAAGCTGAAACTGGCTATCGACAATCGGGACACACTGACAGAATTTGCCAATAGCCATGGCTTGATTATGCACAAAGGCGTATGATTCCCGTTATTCGGGAATTTTTCCTATTTTTGCGAGGTGGTTTATGAAAAAGTCAGTGTTAGCATTATCTGTATTAGCCGGTTTGGGCATGTTGTCCGCTAATGCTTTGGCAGCCGATCAAGGCTTGGAAAATTGCATCCAAGCCGTCAAAAAAGAAAAAGCGGGCGAGTTGATCAAACTGGAAAAGCTCAACGTAGCCGGCAAAGGCGCATATGAACTGGAACTGCGCGACAACAACCGCCAGGAATGGGAATACATGTGCGATGCCGACAGCGGCAAGCTGACTGAAAAAGAATCGGAAGTAGCCGACCCCAATAGCCAGGCATTCAAGAAGAATGTCAAAGTCACTGAAGAAGATGCCGCGGCAATTGCGCTAAAAGCCAACCCCGGCACGATTCAAGAAGTCGAATACGAAGTCGAGGAAAACGGCGGCTCGTCTTACGAATTCGACATAGTGAATGACAAAGGCAACGAAACCAAAATCGAAGTGGATGCCGCCAGCGGTAAAATCATCGAAACCGCCACCGAGGAATGGGAAATCGGCGAAGAGGCTGACGAAAAACGTTAATCAGGGCTTAACTGACTGACGCCTAACCCTTGGGACTCTCCCACGGAGAGTCCCACCAGCCCGCCGCGCCGCACACCGCGATGCGGCCAGTTACCAATCCAATGTTACGTCAATCCGCCAATGCTGCTCAGGTATTGACGTCCAAACCTATCGCCTGCCGGTGTTTCTCCCAGGTGTTATCCAGCAACAAAAAATAACCGAATAGCTGATACTGATATTCCGCCGGGTCGGTGGCCGAATGAAACGGTACCAGCAAAGCGGTGGAATAAATCAGCTGCCCCAGAAACAAGCCCTCGGCAATCTCCACCAACTCATCCAGACACGTGCCGATCGGCGCCGGCCCGCCGATTAGCGGGTAGCGGTAATGGAACTGGAACACTTTCTTAGGCCGATCAGGTCCGTTGTTCATCGGCAAGATCGACTCCCTATCATCCACGCCCAAAAAGCTGTAGCCCTGCCTGACGAACGGCGAAGGGCCGGCATCGGCTAATTGCTGGATGGAGGGTAGCGGCGGATGGTAATTCATATCCAATACCCGGAACAAGGCGTCAGTCGGCAGAATGCGCGAATCCTGGATATTATTGCCAAATACCCAATGTTCGGCGGCTTCCCGTTCCCAGAAGGCCTTGTCGGTTTTCGACATGCTATTGTCCCAACTGCCGCAGCTCAGATGTTCGGCGTACACGCCCGGCTGCTGCCAATAATGCTCGCGGTTTTTTTCGACCAGGGCGTAATGCGGAAAGCTGGTCGGATGCGCTTTAAGCTCGGCCACCCGCTCCGGATAGCGCTGGACCAAATCGTCACTTTCGTCCAGCAGCATACTCAATTTACGGCCGCTGATACGTTCAAAAGACTTGCCGGCCCACGGAAAAATAAACCGGCCGATATTAGCCCACACCGCATTCAACGCATTGGGTGCACGCGGATCGTTTTGCAGCTTATCTGCCAACGCAGCCGGAATCATGCTGTGTTCCTGCAAAGAGCGGGCGATGTTGGCGATAAAACTGTCGCCAAAGCCCCAATGCAAATTCAGCGTGGCACCATGGTAATAATCAAAGCAGCTGCACGGATCGCTCTGCCCGTACCAATCGCGCGCTTCGGGCGCATCGAAGCGGGTGTTGTAGCCTCTACCCTGCCCTTGAAACACGCCATCGACAATGCCGGGTGCGACGCCGGCGCGAAACAGGCGATTCAATACCTCAAAATGCCGCAGGTGATCGTCGAAACCGCTCGCCGCGGATATTTTGCCCTGCTGGCGTTGCAACATTTGCAAAATGGATTCGCCTGGCTGCAGTAACTCGCGCACATCGCCATCGTCACCATTTGGCGATGCTTCCAGGCAAAAGGTGGTGAATTTACGCTGTAACTCGGGATCGTCTCGCCAGCCAATCGCCCAATCCACACCATCTGGTGCAACGCCCGGTTTGGTAGACACCGGTTTATCGTAGCCCAATTCCTTCCAGCCGCGCTCGCCAGGCCGCGGCCGCAGGTTCGGAAAAGCTTCGTCAGCAAACGCCTCGCGGGCGCGAGCGGTATCTATCATCAAAAAGAAACCGTTATTTTGATAGCCGTAATCTATCGCGTTATCGCCGGTATACGCTTCGCCCAATTCCCACTCCGGCGGGTGATCGCCGAACAAGGGCATCTGCAAGGTGCCCAAACTGTAATGATGGGTGGCCATGACCAATTGGCCCAAATAGACGCCGTCGTCGATCTGCACCAACTCGTCGATCAGCCGCGTCATCGGAAACGCCGGATGTAAGTCGTGCCAACGGTAATTAAGCTGATAAACGGCTTTGCCGTTCATCTCTCCAACCACCGACTTGCCAGGCAAGGACAGGAAAATTCCGCCGGTTTTCACATACGGAATGGCCTTTTCCTTGGTCAAATTTTGGGCAAGCAATTGGCTATCGAAACCCTGCGCTTTGTTATCCAATGGTCGGTCCCGAAGATTCCAGAACTGCGTCAGCACCGGCAAGCCCAAGCTTTGAATGAAATTGGGATCGTTCGGTTCACGGAAAAAATTCCGGCCAATCCGAGTCGTTTCCGGATCGTAATTAAAGATCGATACCGGGTCGTGGCCACATTTCGCAGCAAACACCTCTTTAGCCACCGGCTCAAAGGTCTTGCCCATCCATAAGCCGGTACTGGCATAAGTGACATTCCACAAGGTCGCCATCCATTCCAGATGCGCCAACATCGAACGGTTGTCGCCGTGCTTCTTGGCGGCTTCCTTGAAATAATCGCTGTCGCGGATGGACATCGACACACCGATCATCGGCCCGTCCAGCGGCGTGCTGGTGCCGCATTTGAATAAGGTCAGCAGCTTTTCGTGGATACCCTCCCATTCCTCGCGGCGCAGGTTATCGCCCAAAATCTTGCGATAGCTGCCCAGCATAGGCAGCGCGCCAGCTTTAAGATCGTTGTTAAAAATGGCGTCGAGAGCGTTTGCCAGCGCTTGCTGCTCTTGCTCCGACGCAGTTGGGAAATTGGCGACATTGAGATAGTTGTTCATGGTCCTTCCCTTGTACTTGTTATATTTTTCGCTTAAACCGGACGCGTAAGCCCCGCTTAAAAGCCTTGTTGTGTTAGGTCTTTAACGATGTCGATATACACGGCCGGGACATTGAAATGCGTCAGCAGCACGCCGCGATAGTCCACCAAGTCGCCATGCGACAAACCTCGATCCGGATTGCTAGCCCCTATCAGCCCGCGAAACCTGCCCCACTGGCAGGATAGCGTGGAGACCATGCCGTCGTTGTCGCCTTCTATGCGCTTCAGCAACACTTGCGTGGCGGCAAACACCGGATCGTCGATAGCCCGGCGCATCAGCGTGCCGTAGCTTTGGTAGTAAACGCCCGGCATATCCGGCACGTGTTGATTAAATTCCGCTAGGTAGGTACACGTCAGCTGTTTGATAGCCATGCCGGCTTGGGGACTTTTGTCGCCGGTGATCCTGGCCAGAATGTCCATTACCCCAAAGCCCAATCTCTGCGCCAGGCGTTTAAAGAAATTTACGCTTAGCAGATTTTGCGTATCGGGAATGTCGCCGGCCACCAAATCCGCCACGGCAGAACCGTGATGCGGCGTGCAGACCGTGGTCAAACTGGCCACCTTACCGGCCATATCCAATTTGGAAATCAGATAACGCGCTTCCAGGCCGCCCTTGGAATGGGCGACGATATTGACCTTAGCCGCGCCGGTTTCGCTAAGTATTCGCTCAATATTCGGCTTCAGTGCGAGCGCGCTGCTTTCGTGGCTATTCCAGGCATCCAAGCCACCCTGAAAAACCCGGGCGCCGGCGGCTTCCAAGGTTTTCGGAATCCGTCCCCAGGAATTCAGCATCAGCAAGTCGTCGCGATAACCTACGCCGTGTAACAAAACGATGGGGTATAGCGTCCGGCACGACAGATCGGATTCGGATTTGGCATTCATGTTTAATCTCCTGCTTATCGGCTCAGCCCGCACAAATGCCGTACTTGGGTAAAATATCGTGCAGCACCGTCAACCGATGCAATTGCAGCGCGTCGTGAAACAACTTCCAATTGCTGCGCAAAAACTCCGGCGTGTATTTATGCACACGGATATCCCAACTGCTGCCCAGTGCTTTTTCCTTCCAGGAATTGGCGCCTTCGGCGGCATAGCTAATCTCGGCCGTACCGAAACTGAATTTCTCGTCTTTGAAGCCGTTCTTGACGATCTCCAGCCATTTCGCATGACGGGCTTTATCATCCTTAATCTTTAAATCAAGAAAGATTTTTTCCAGCAGCGCTTTGTCGGCGGCCGGTAGTCCAACCTGCGCTTTACCCAAATATTGCTGCATGACTTTACACATCGCGTCCGCGGCCTTACAAAAATCCTTTGGGTTCTCGCGATCAACCCAAACACCGCGACCGTTCCGATACTGCCAATGTAAAAACGGCAGATCGGGAAAATCCTTGGCGCGGCCATGACCCAACGGCGGAATCACGTCATCCAGAATATCCTCCAGCACATGCTGCAGCTGTTTGCTATACATGCCGGAGCTCGTCAGTTCCCGGGCATGTTCCACTTCATTGATCTCATGTATCACGCCGGCAAAACCCTGATGCGACCAGGTATCGGCATACACATGCAAGGCTATCCCCAGCCGATGCAGACTGTAAGGCTTGTCTTTATCATGGAGCGCGGCTTGTACCATTTCCTTGGCCGGCGGACTATCCGGCAAGCAGACGATTTTCTGGATAAACGTGCCGTCCGGATCCTCTCCCGGCCCTTTACCCCCGTTACCCGGGAGAAAATGGAACGGCAACCAGATCAGGTGGTTGTAATCGTTGTTCAAATTGCCGACATCGGTACTTTTATGCGAGGAATGTATCCGCGCATAAAAAGCGTCGTTGTCGAAATGCACGACGCCTTCGCTGACGGCATCGTCCACGTATTGCGCCGAATAGGCAATGATGTCGGCTTCCCGATGCGCAAAGCCCGCAATGCGGGCGGTGACATAAGTAACGGCGTGATGGAAATCGGTTTGCATGATGACTCTCCTTGAAATCAGCTGGCTTGCAAGCAATCGATGCAGTGTTCGATCTCCGCATCGCTCATGAATGCGCTGCGCCGATACTCGACATCGATACCAAAGCGCTGCAGCTTGTCCAGCCATAATGGGTTATAAGGCAGGGCGCTGACCTGCTTGATCCGGTGCTCCCGCAAAAACCGAGCTATGCCGCGCAGATTTTCATCGGTAGCGGTAATATTGGGGATCAATGGAATGCGTACTTTGACCGGAATCTCGGCGCTCTCGGTCAGGCGCAACAAGTTATCCAAAATAGGCCGATTGGAATGGCCGGTGTGCTGAACGCTGGCGGCTTCGTCGATCAGTTTTAAGTCGAAATAGATCAAATCCAGCCAAGGCAGCAATAAGCGGGCAAAACGCCCAAAATTGAACATGCCGTTAGTTTCGATGGCGGTACGAATGCCGGCGGCTTTCAGTTTTTTGAAAAATTCGTGCAGAAAATTCATCTGCATCGTACATTCGCCCCCCGAGGCTGTGACGCCGCCGCCGGTGGCATCGAAAAAGGGTTTATCGATAACCACCCGGTAAAACAGTTCGTCCACACTCAGCCATTGGCCGACCTGCTCCAGGGCATGCCGCGAGCACACCGCCGCGCAACGTCCGCATTGATCACAACGTTCCCTGTCAAACCGCAGTTGCCGGTCCCGCAGGGTTAAGGCTTGGGTTTTACAAGCCTTGAGACAAGGCCGCTCGCAGTCGTCCGGATGACATAACTCGGCACGAAAAGATAAGGACGGCCCCGAAACAATGCCCTCTGGGTTTTGACACCAACTGCAACTCAGCGGACAGCCTTTGAAAAACACCGTGGTACGGATGCCCGGCCCGTCTTCGCTGGTGTTGCGTTTGATATCGAAGATGTAGGCTTTGCTGTCCATCTTCCTGCTCCCTGTTCAGGCCGCTTTGGGAAGATCCAAGGACAACTGAATATCCGTGGCGATCGCGCCCAGTTTGAAGAGGTGGCCGACGTGGCCGGTCAACTGCACCAGATTTTCCAGCAGCAAACCGACGATATCCACGCCCGAACGGCCCAGCAGGCCGATGATGGATTGCACGTCTTTAAAGCGCACCACTAAATCGACCCGGCTGGGATCGTTCTCAATTTGGTCGGCCTGGTTTTCGGTCAGCACTTGGGTATCGACCAGCGCCAGTGAGTTCAGCGCCTGTCCGAACGGGGTCTTGATATATAGCGCCTCGGGATTGGGGCAAAACCGCAATAGCACGTTCATATCGTCGCCGCGTCGGCTGGTGCGGATCAGAAATTTACCTTGGTAGTAACGGCGGCCGCCCGGCGCGGCGGGATCGAGAATGACGAAATTTTCCTCGAAAAACGCATGAGCCTTGGCGGCTTGCGCGGCATCCAGATGGCTGTCGCGCAATAAATAGCCAAAACCCAAACGCAGCGCGACAGCCATGCCGCCAGCCAGTAGTCGGCCCTCGACTTTGTCCAACACCGCTGGCAACTCGCCGGCATCAATGGCGGCATTGATACCCAAGCGTAAGGTTTTTTGTAAATTCGGTAATAAAACGGGAAATCCGGCATGCATGACAGTTCTCCTCTTATAGCGCGCTGAGCGTATGTTGCTCGGCGCCGGTATCCAAACCAAAGTTAGCTCGTTGAATAATCTCTTTGCGCATTTGCGGGCTAAGGGTAACGAAATATGCCGAGTAGCCCGCCACCCGTATCATCAGATCCTTGAACGGTTCCAAGGCCTTATGCTCGGTATCGCCGGCACCCGCCTGTCCGGCGGCCGTGGCGGCGCGGTCGGCGGCCACCAGATCGTTGATCGACGACACGCACATTTGTACCAATACGCCGTTTTGGTCGGCAAAAGCTTTCATGTAACGCGAGAACAATTCGGTGTCTTCTTCGAAATGGCCTCGATCACGGGTAGTCAGGCTGAGATTATAGGTGTAGCCGTTCTGCACCGTATTGGCGTTCACCGACGTGACCGACAGCATATGATCCAACAGATTAACCGGCTCGCCGTTGGCTTTGACAACGCCGGGACACGGCGTGATGCCACTGGCGAAAGACTCGCCGCTACGCCGTCCATTGGGTGTGGCTTTGGTCAACATGCCGAAGCCGGCATGATTGGTCATGCTCCAGTAACCCGGCAGATAACGCCCGCCGCGATGGGTGCGGTATTGGGCAAACACTTCCTGTAACATCTCGGTCAACAGATGGGTATATTTGACGGCTGTAGCGTTGTTGTAAATACCGCCCGGAGTTTGATCGACACCGGCGCCGTATTTGGGGGCCAGACGGATCATTTCCTTGATTTGAGTCAAACGCTCGGCGCTTAAAGTGGGTAGGGGCAATGGCGCGTCTTCGGGATGCAGCCTGTTTTGCAGCCATTCCCTAAATGCCGTCCAGAGGCTTTTCGGCTGCAAGCTGCTGGCTTCAAAATCGGCTTGCATCGCCGCCAACAATTCGCCGGCCGAGATTTTGCCGCCAAACACCAAGGTATCCAGCACGCAAAACGAATCGATCACATCGGCCAAACCGATCACAGCAATCCCGGCCGAATTGTATTTGGCGCCACCGGCGGTCAGATCGCTAAAACTGGCTCCGTTACTGTCAGGGGTATTGGTCGGACCGGTAAATAAGCCGGACAAAAACGGCGACTGCCGGGATTGTTCGTAGAATCGGCCAAAATAATTGTTGCATTGCACGACATGCCTGGCCATTTCGTTCAATTGAAATTTAAAGGCCTCGATAAAGGCTGGCATGCCGTCCAGTTTGGTTAACGGCAAGGTGGTGTAGCGCTCGTCGCCGTAAAACAGATTTGGCGATTTCGGCGCCACGCCGTCGCTACGATGTTTGCCGCCGTACAAGGCCAACTCCAACACCGCCGGCAGCACCATCAAAGTCGAGCCGGTGTTGCCGTAATGTTTGTGCGCGGCGTTTTCTTCGATGCAGCCGATCGAGGTGTAGTCGTAGGCATCCGCCAAGGCCTCTTCGGAGCTAATGCCGGCGTGTGCCGCATAGTAACTAGCCATGGCCGGCACCACCGCCGCGTCGCCATGTAGCGCCGGTGTAGCCCTGGTCAAAATATTGACCTGGCAGATGCGTCTTAGGTATGGGTCCATCACCTCGGCTGGCAGCGGCTCGCCTTGCGAGTCGCGGTGATGCACATCCCGGTGATAGCGGGCATGCACGTTCGGATCTCGGATCGACAAAATCTCGGTAGCCTTGAGGATGATATAAGTCATGTCGTTGACGGCATCGACAACCTGACCGTTTTCGTAGCGGGTACCACCGACGGTCAGGGCCTGATTGGAGCCGCTGCCGGCGAACAGGGTTTCCGAACCGGAGGTGGACAGCGGCACATGATCGGAACAATGCAAGAAAAAATGGCTGACTAGCTCCACGGCATGGCGGATATAACCGTCTTGCGCTTGGGCACTATCCAGTTTTTGCCAGTCGGCCAGATAGAATGGATTGAGGATTTGATCCAGGCGGCCGATGGAAAAACCGAAATTGGTGTTTTCCTGCAATAACAGGTGATAACAAATCCAGACGACCGCGAGCGCTTCGTGCAAGGTTTCGGCGGGCTGAGCCGGCACTTTCCGGCAAATGGCCGCCAATTCTTGATTGCCGGCTTGCTCGGCAGCCTCGGCTAGGTGTTGCGCATAAATTTTGGCGCCTTCGTAAACTGCAATCACACCTTCCAGGAATTCTACCTGCTGCGGCGTGGCCGCCGCGCCATTGGCGATGTCTTGCCGGGCGCGGTCGATTAAGCCATCGAAGCCATATTTCAAAACCCGCTCAAAATCCGGCACCGTATGGGAAACGCAAGTGGCCTTATCAGACAGAAAGAACGCGACCCGCTCCATCAATTCCTGGGCCTTTGGAGTTTGTCCGGCTTTTTTGCTTAATGGCGGATCGATCGACGGTTGATAGTTGCTACCTACCCGGTCCCGATTTTCATATTCAGCACTATCGTAATCGCTATAGCGGGCCAACTCTTGGATTGGCTTCTGTTCCAACCAAAATGGAAATATCTCCCGATTCAGGCGGTCGGCCACTTCCGGGCGAATCTTGAACGGATTTTGCGCGCGGGTCGTGACGGTTTTTAATTCCGGCCAGATGCAATAACCGATGGTATCGGCATAAACCACCGGACCGACGAAGCTGATGGTGGTTTGACCGGGCAGTAAGTCCTCGGGATGCACGATAGCTGTTTTGTTGCTAAAGATATATTGCAGCGCCATAGCGCGCCGGGTGTAGGGCGGCAAGACCTGATTCTCGGGCTTGCGCAGGAATTCGGTCAGTAAGCGCGGCAACTCGTCGCAAATCTCCGGCGTGCCTTCCGGCGCAAACAGTTTCTCGCGCCAAGCCTTAACGACCGGGAATTGTGTCAGCGTAATGTTGCGTAGCGCCAAGTCCTTCAGAGTTTTAATGTTCTGGAAATCTTGATTGGCGATGGGAAATAAATCGATTTTGCCGGAACCGGAGTCAGGCATTGCGGAGCTCTTGCCGAGTTCTACCGAAATACCGCCGTCGGCTGATGGATATGGAACAGACATGTTCAATCTCCTTTACAACAGAACGATCCCTCAAAAGCTTAGCCAGCAGCTTACGGCGTGATCGCCAGCTCCCTGCCCCGGCCAATTTTGTGATGTACATCTAATTGTAGTCCATTCCTTATGAAACATAAGGAAATAAACAGGGCCAATTTCTTGTGCGCCAGCAACTGAAAAAACACCTACCCGGGCCGAAATACGGAACACCAAACGAAGACGTTTATCTGCACAAAACTTAAGAATTTATCAAGAGCGCCAGCATTTTTCGGTAAAGCTAAAATGGGTCCCATCCGATTTCAGCGCGAAAAATTAGCTGTTCGAAAAAACCGCTGTTTTGATCAAAATCAGGGAGATATTAAAATTTTTGAATCATTTTAAAAAAGACTTCTGCTAAAAACGGCTGTTTTTCGGAAGTTCCTTAGTTCCGTTAACCTCGGGTATAGCGATGCTTTACCCCTGCAGGAAAATAATCCGCATCCGCAAAACCATGTAGGCTGATCTGGGGCAACTGCTTCTCGACTGGCGTGTAATGGGCAAATTCGCTGTTCAGCCGCAGCAGTTGCGTGCGGATGGCAACGGCTATGGTCGGTGCCAGTGCCGGTTCGGGCGCCACTCCTGGCAATAGTTCTACGGCGATATGCAGATACTTATCGCCATCGGCGTTTTCCTGAGTTTGCAGTACGAATTTCCCAGTCACCCAAGCCATGATCTCCGGCTGCTCCAACCCTACCGTGACGTTTTCCGGATAGATATTGGCGCCGTAAAACGACACAGTAAAATCCGCGCGGCCGAACACATACACAAAAGGCAATTGGCGGGCTTGATAACTCGCGTCCAGACCTAAATCCTCGACTGCATGCACACCGTGCTCGCGCAAAAAATCCCAAATTTGCGCATAGCTCAACACCCCACCCTTATCGGCAATGTGATAGCGCAACAACGGTACGCTGTTCTCGCCGGAGACCACCAACGTGCCTTCGTGTACTTCAAAGAAACGGCTATGCGGATCGTATTGCACTAGGGTTGGTAGCCGCGACTCGCCAAACAAGCTTCGAGCCGCTTCCGGCCGTTGCGCCAGCCAGCGGCGAATGGCGATGCTGAGCGGCGTTTCGTTACCCAACACACCACCGTCGGCCGTACCGTATAGCGATGCGGAATCGAAACAAACCGACTTAGAGCCGATACGCTCGGACAGTAAGCTGCGCCATTCTTCGCTGAATACTTCGCCGGCAAACACTAATTTGGGCTTGAATTGCACCCAATCTATGCCTTCGGCGGCGCCAGCATCGATCACGTCTTTGACAAACGGCGGATAACCTAGCAGAACGGTCTGCTCGAAATGCGGCGCCAGTTCGCGCACCACCCGAAAAATCTCGGCTTTATTATTGCCCGGCGTCGCCACCATTAACGGATAGCCTTTACGCGCCAGATGCCAGCAGCAAGACGTGGTAAACAAGCCTCCCACCCAATTGCCCAGCGCAAAACACACCACCGCCAGCGTGCTGCGTTTATCGGCCTGGAAACTGTCCTTGAACACTTGCTCGAACCGCACGGCCACATCCAGTTCATACGCTGCCGAACGCGGCCAAAAGGTCGGCACGCCAGTGGAGCCGGACGACACTGCCACTCTATCCGCACCGCTTAAATTGCCACCGAAACAACGCGCCGGCAAAGGATAGGTTTGCATGTAGTTAACCTTGTTGATTAAGGGCAGATGTTGGAAATCAGAGTAAGTCCTGATCTGCACGGGATCGATTTGCTGAGCTTGTAAAAACTGCCGATAAGCGGGAACCTCTGCCGCACAACGCTGAAATAAAGCCAGCATTTTTTGCTGCGGATCAAGCGCTTGATGTTCGGCAAACAAATTATCCAATGGCGTGGACAGAAAATTTTGAAATGCTGCCGCGGAAGATGTAGTCGGTAAATAGCTCATCGCAAACCACCTGAAAAATGCTGGAAAAGCGCTAAAGGTATATTCTTGGATTGAATGTCTGGTAAAAAGTTAACTCTGCACAGCACCTTGATGATACCGATGCAAGCACTGAGATTAGACACATCATTATCGTACCGCAACGATATGCCGATACCGGAATTAGCTGCCGGCGAAGCTTTGATTGAACTGCGCCTGGCCGGCATCTGCGCTACCGACCTGGAACTGGTGAAAGGCTATGCCGGTTTTTCCGGCATTCTCGGCCACGAATTTGTTGGTAAGGTCATCGCTGTTGCCGATGACAAACACCGAGATTGGCTGAACCGGCGCGTGGTCGGTTCCATCAACATAGGCTGCAGCGTCTGCGAAGTGTGCCGGAGCGACGGTCCCGAGCATTGCCAGCATCGTAAAGTGCTGGGAATACGCGGCAAAGATGGGGTATTTGCCGATTATTTCAGTTTGCCGGTTGTTAACTTGTATCCCTTGCCAGATTCGGTATCTGACCAAGCCGCCGTGTTTACTGAGCCGCTGGCCGCTGCTCTGCGAGTAGTGAAACAAATTGCCGCCCTCCCCCTCACCGACATCGCCGTGGTTGGCCCAGGCAGATTGGGTTTGTTGATCGCCAAAGTGTTAAGTCTGGCCGGCTACCAGGCCACCGCGCTAGGCCGATCAACAAGTTCCTTGGCATTGCCTAAGCAATGGCAACTGGCGACCGGCATGACGACCGAAACTCCAGATAACTCTTTCGACTGCGTTGTAGACGCCAGCGGCCAAGCCACAGGCTTTGCGCAAGCCTTGCGCTTAGTCAAACCGCGCGGCACCTTGGTGTTAAAAAGCACCTTCGCGGCCGGCGCAGCCCTGGATTTAAGCAAAGTGGTGGTTTACGAAATCAATATTATCGGCTCCCGCTGCGGTCCGTTCACAGAGGCACTAACACTGTTGGCCGAAGGCAAACTACCCGTGGCAACGATGATAGACGGCCAATACCCACTGAGCGATGGACTGGCAGCATTCAATCACGCCGCTCAAGCCGGCGTCAGAAAAATTCTGTTACAGCCCGCACTGCATTCAGATTATTAACCCGATCGAACTCGCCAGCACGGCCAGCGAGCACAAGCTGAGAAGGCGTTACGACGCTAGCAGCATATTATCCAAAGTCTTTTTCGCCAACGCCGCCTGCTCGGGAGGCACCGAGACTTGATTGACCACATGCCCGGCCGCCAGATTTTCCAAAACCCAGCATAAATGCTGCGGGTCGGTACGAAACATCGTTGAGCACATGCTTAAAGTGGGCGCCATAAAATGCACGCTTTTACCTTGCGCCTTGCATTCTTGGTTCAGGCGATTGACCAGATTCAGTTCGGTCGCTACCAACCAACGGGTATTGGCTTCGGCTTCGCGGACGATTTTCAAGATCATTTCGGTAGAACCGATGTAATCGGATTTTTCACAGACTTCAAAACAGGCTTCCGGGTGAGATATGACGATGGTTTCCGGGTGTTTTTCCTTGAAGGCATCGATTTGCTCCGGCTGGAAGGCCTGATGCACGGAACAATAACCTTTCCATAGAATAATCTTGGCATCGCGGATTTGCTGTTCGGTCAAACCGCCCTGCGGTTTATTGAAATCCCAGGTCACCATCTGTTCCAACGGGATACCCATCCGATAACCGGTGTTGCGGCCCAAATGCTGATCGGGGAAAAACAAAACTTTTTCGCGTTTGGCAAAGCTCCAGTTCAGAATTTTTTCGGCGTTGGAAGAGGTACAGACAATTCCGTCATGCTGGCCGCAAAACGCTTTTAAATCGGCAGCAGAATTGATGTAAGTCACCGGGGTGACAGTGTTTTCCACATCAATCACTTTCGCCAACTCGTCCCAGCATTGTTGGACTTTGACCTTATTGGCCATGTCGGCCATCGAACAACCGGCCGCCAAATCGGGCAAAATTGCGATTTGCTCCGGCCGCGACAAAATGTCCGCCACTTCCGCCATGAAATGGACGCCGCAAAAGACGATGTATTCGGCTTCGGATTGTGCCGCTTCCCGCGACAATTTCAATGAGTCGCCGAATATATCCGCATGTTTGAATACTTCGTCGCGTTGGTAATGATGGCCCAGAATAATGCAGCGCTTGCCGAGTTTGGCTTTGGCGACTTCTATGCGCGTGGCACATTCGGCATCATCGAGCAGGGCGTAATCATGTATGGGTAAGGCTGCAGTCATTTTTTAACCTGAAAACAAAAAGCGAGAATTTCGAAAACTTAGGCCCGGCATTTTACAGCCGGCTCCATGGGTCATGCCGACAAAGCATGATTCAGTAAAGTGAGGCCAATCCAGCCAAAACCAAGGGTGGTGACGACAAAACTCAAAGCCGAATAAATCCGCCATATCGGCTTGGACCAAAAATCCGGATCGAATGCCGCCACCACAAACACGCCGGGATTGGTCAAACCGCCTATCACGACCAACCAACAAGCGGTGACCGGCAACGGCACTTTTGTACCGTAAAAGCCCAGGCAAAACAGCGCCATCAACGCAAAGTCCACATGCGCCCTGATCAGCGTTTTGTAGTCTTTTAAAAATTCACCGTCGATGCCTTTGACTGGAAACCATCTTGCAAATGTCATCAGCCATGCTGATAACAAAATGGCGAAGATCATCAAAACGGCGCCTATCAATAATATTTCCATGATTTTTTTAGTCTGTGATTGTAAAAATTAGATTGAACTCCGCGCCATTTCATTCACCAGGCCCTTATATATTCAGGTGTCGTCATACCCGCCTGAGCGGGAGCGACGATATTCGCGGGCGGAGAAGCGGGACTCAAGTCGGAAAAGTTGGCGCGCAGCTCAATATAAAGCGTGCTGAAGCAAACTCATAGCGCCAGCACCGCTTTGGTTTTGCACATATTGTAAAACCACCGGCACAAACTGGCTGACCATGGACGGACTCATCCCCAAAGATTGAAACGATCCGGCTAAATTCGCCAAGCTGCCTAACTGGCCTCCCATTAATCCGCCCGCAGCACCCAACAAAGATTGCGAGCCGGAAACGGAAACCTGTTGCGGTACCGAGGACAAATAGCGGTCCATACCCGGCACGGCATTGCTCAATTGCGAGAAGTCACCGGGATTCATGCGTTGCTGCGCCACTGAAAAAATTGAACCCACGCCACCCAGCGCTTGCTGCGGGCTGACTCCCAATTGCCCGACCAATATATCGATTAGCCCTAGTTGGTTGGCCTGTCCCACCGCACCGGCGATAGAACCCGCAGCACCATAGCCGGCCTGTGATCCGCCCAAGGCGAAAGTCTGATCTGAAACCTGCTGTTGAACCGGTGCGCAAGCGCTGATGACCGCGAGAACACTGACTGCTGTAAAACCTTGCAAAACCTTCATTCTGTCGAACTCCTGAAAAACGCCGAAATACCGGACCGAGCCAAATCATGGCCGCCCAAACCGGCACTGTAAATCGAAACCGGCCCAGGATACAACCAGGGCCCTTTTATAAAGCCAATGCGCCGCAGGCGGACAACCGCGGCTTCCTGTCCAAAGACGGAGTGTTATCTGCCGATAACCGAGAAACTCCCCGCAAACATTGTGGGTAAAAATCGGCAATTCGCATGAATTCAGTATAATCCCAGCTTTAGCCACAAGAACAATAAAGGTAAAAATATGCTGAATATTCAAAAGACGCTCGAAGACTACTATCTTCGCTTGCAAGCCCATCCCCAATACCTGCATGTGATGACCTTGCCGCTGATGCAACGCTGGGGGGTATTTATCGGTTTGTTTTTACTCTCCCAGCTTTTGGTATTCGGCAGCCTGTACCTTATTTTTGACAAAGTGGTGGTGATCGGCTTTCTGGCCAGCGTGCTGGCGGGATTGGCGACCGGCATCGGCGCCCTGCCAGCCCTGTTCTTCAAAAACATTTCCGACCGATTGTTCAATAGCCTACTGGGTGCCGCGGCCGGTGTCATGCTGGCGGCCACAGCGTTTTCGCTGCTGGTGCCCGGCTTGGACTATGGCGAGCAAATCTGGCCCGGCAAAGGTTTATGGATCGTGTCTGCCGGCATGCTGATCGGTGCAGTATTTTTGCACTTCGCGGACAGCCGCTTACCCCATTTGCATTTTGACAACGTCAACGACCATTCGCTGGATTCGCTGCAAAAAATCTCATTGTTCATCATCGCCATCACCATTCACAACTTCCCGGAAGGCATGTCAGTCGGCGTCAGCTTTGGCTCCGGTGATATGAAAAATGGCTTGGTATTGTCGATTGCCATTGCCTTGCAAAACTTGCCGGAAGGCCTGGCCGTCGCCCTGCCCCTGGTTGGCTTGGGTTACAACAAATGGAAAGCTGTCGCCATCGCTACGTTGACCGGTTTGGTGGAACCGGTGGGCGGCCTGTTGGGCATTACCATGGTCACCGTGTTTTCGTCGATATTGCCAATTGCGATGGGGTTTGCAGCCGGTGCAATGTTGTTCGTCATCAGCGAAGAAATCATCCCGGAAACGCACTCCAAAGGCCGTTCGCGCATCGCTACGTTTTCATTAATGGCCGGTTTCATCATCATGATGATCCTGGACAAAATACTGACATAACCACCGTTTAACCCAAGCGCCCCGAAAAGGCAGTAGCCGCTTCGGGGCTTTATATCCCGATCAAACTCCTTAGTACCGAATGGAATACCTAACCGCATTCATCACCCAAATAAGTGCTTTAAACTTTACGGAATTGCTGGCGACCGGCGGCACCAGCTTTGCTCTGATAGCCGCCGCAGAAATCGGCGATAAAAGTCAATTGGTATGCATGACCCTGGCCTCCAAGCACAGACCGGCTCCGGTGCTATTAGGAGCGATTGCCGCGTTCGCGCTGCTGAACACTTTGGCGGTGGTTTTTGGTGCGGCGATTGCGACATGGTTACCGGAATATCTGGTCGCGGCCACCGTCGCCCTGCTGTTTGCGGCATTTGGTCTGCATGCTTTGCTCAACCACGACGAAGACGATGACGACGAGGAAATCGTCGAGAAAAGCGGCCACGGCATTTTTTTTACGACCTTTTTATTAATTACCGTCGCCGAATTTGGCGATAAGACTCAATTGGCTGTCGTTGCATTCAGCAGTACGGCCCAACCGATTGCGGTCTGGCTGGGCTCGACGTTGGCGCTGGCATTGACATCCGCACTGGGCGTACTGGCCGGGCGCACCGTGTTGCAAAAAATCCCCCTGTCTTTGCTGCATAAAGCCAGCGGCGTGTTTTTCCTGATTTTATCGGCAATTGCGGCTTATAAAGCCTACGAAAGCTTGCTGACCGCGGGTTTACTGCCGCAACTTTAGCCAAATCCAGACTTGACGCGATTCATGGCATTTCCCAATTACCGCTGGCTAGACGTTGCGGCGATACTCGGCTTGGCGGGGCTTTATTGCCTATTAGCTAAAATTGTACTGTCTTATTTCTCGGAGACCGGCAATATTACCCTGGTGTGGTTTTCCGGCGGATTAGGATTGGCCGCCTTATTGCTGAAAGGCCTTCGCTATTGGCCAGGCATATTTCTGGGCGCGTTCGCCGCCGGTTTGATGGTAGACGACTCGCTCCCTTTGTCCTTTGCTATTGCAACGGGCAACACACTGGAATCGGTGATAGCCGCCTACCTGCTAAAACACCAACAGCGTTTTTCTTTAGACTTAACCGAGCCAGGCCACTTTATCTGGCTAACCCTGACCGGCGCCACTTGCTCGTTGATCAGTGCGGGCATTGGCCCTTTGGCTTTACATCAGGCCGGCTTCATACCACTGGCGACTATGCCGCAAGCGATTTTACATTGGTGGATGGCGGATGCTTTCGGCATTGTCACGGCCACGCCGATATTATTGGTTTGGCGGAATTGGCCAAACCAATGGTTTGCTGAAAAACGCGGCCTGGAAGCCTTGCTGCTGATCATTCTGACCTTGTTCGCCGGCCAAGTAGTATTCCTCGACGCTTTCCAGCCTGTCTTTGGCAAAATCGCCCGCGGCTACTGGATGTTTCTGTTTGCGATTTGGGCCGCACTCCGGTTCAATCGCCATGGCGTGACACTGATTTCCGGCTTGATTACCATCCAAGCTCTATTCGGATCCGCACATCATCTAGGCTTTTTCGGCGACGACTTCGAGAAAAGCGAGTTGCTGAACCTTTGGTTTTATATATTGGTACTGTCCTGGACCGGCACCACTTTGGCGCTTACCCTGCACAAACAGCAACTGATTACCGCAGGACTGACCGATAGCGAAAGACGTTTGAAGGCTATCATCGACTACTCGCCAGTACCCCAGGCCACTTACGACGCCGAAGGCAAGTTCACATTGCTAAATCCGGCTTTCAGCAAAGCTTTCGGTTACACCTTGGAAGACATTAAAACGCTTGACGAATGGTGGCCCAAAGCATACCCGGACCCTGCCTACCGCCGGACCATTTTGGACACATGGCTGGAGTTAACTGATAAAGCCCGTCGCGTACAAAGTTTCGAAACCCTCCAAGCGGAAATTCATTGCAAACACGGCGAGCGGCGCACTGTGCTCGCCGGCTCGGTATCCCTGGGCGAATCGTATGTCGGAGATAATCTGGTCATTTTGTTCGATATTACCGAGCAACTAAAATCCGAAAAAGCGCTGACCGAATCCAATTTACTGTTGCATACCATCCTGGAAACCTTGCCAATCCGCGTATTCTGGAAAGACCTGAATTCTCGCTATTTGGGCTGTAACGCGCTATTTGCCGGCGATGCCGGACAATCCAGCTCCAACGATTTAATCGGCAAGGACGACAGCCAACTGAATTGGCAAGATCAAGCCGCAAGTTACCAAGCGGATGATCGCCAGGTGATAGCATCGGGTGTAGGCAAACTGGCGTATGAAGAACCCCAAACCACACCTGCCGGCAATACCATTTGGCTACGCACCTCGAAAATACCCTTGCGCAATTCCGATCATGCAATGATCGGCATTTTGGGGATCTACGAAGACATTACCGAAAACAAAGTCCGCGAAAACGCTTTAGCCCAATCGGTTTCCTTGCTAAAGGCGACGCTGGAAGCCACGGCCGACGGCATTTTGGTGGTCAGCCTGCAAGGTCAGATCGTCACTTACAATCAGCGTTTTTTTGAACTCTGGCAGTTACCTGATACGGCTGTTGGAGAAGATAAAGACGATATAAAACTTTTGCATTTAGCCGTTAATCAGCTAAAAAATCCCGACGCATTTTTCGACAAAGTTCAGACTCTTTACAATCACCCCGAGGCAGAAAGCTACGATCTGATCGAGTTTACCGATGGCCGGATTTTTGAACGCTATTCCAAGCCACAAAGTATCGCCGACAAAATTGTGGGCCGTGTCTGGAGTTTTCGCGACATCAGTAATCAACATCGTACGGAGCAAGCGCTACAAAAGAAAGAATATTATCAACGCGCATTGCTGGATAACATTCCGCATGCGATTTGGCTAAAAGATACCGACAGTCGCCTGCTGGCGGTGAACCAGGAGTTCGCCAACGTATTTTCCGCTGTCAACCCGGAGGCGCTGGCGGGCAAAAACGATTTCGATATTGCCCCCGCGGAACTAGCCGAAAGCTACGTCGCCGATGACCGGCTCGTGTTGACTTTGAGAGATAAATTGGTTGTCGAAGAAGAAATTGTCGATCGCGGGGTACGCAAATGGTTCGAGACTTATAAAGCGCCGGTGATGGATGAGCAAGGTCAGTTGCTGGGTACGGTTGGTTTTGCCCGCGACATCAGCGAGTTGCGCAAAACCGAAGAAAATCTGAGGCTGGCGGCGCTGGTTTATCACAACAGTAGTGAAGCGATGATAGTGGTGGACAGCGATAACACCATCCTCAGCGTCAACCCCGCCTTTACGACGATGACCGGCTATACCGAGGCAGAAGTTGTCGGTAAAAGTCCGCATGTTCTCAGTTCCGGCGAACATGATGCGGCGTTTTACCGACAACTATGGGCCACGCTGGATACCACCGGGGCTTGGCGCGGAGAAATAAAAAACCGCAGTAAGGACGGCCGCCTG
This sequence comes from Methylomonas fluvii, assembly GCF_014850975.1. Lineage (GTDB taxonomy): Bacteria > Pseudomonadota > Gammaproteobacteria > Methylococcales > Methylomonadaceae > Methylomonas > Methylomonas fluvii. The sequence goes on from NZ_JACXST010000003.1 coordinate 1,576,429, forward strand.
TTCGTCGAAGAGCTGGCCATTAACACCATTTATGATGCGGAAGGCAAGCCGCTACGCCGGGTCGCCCTGTTTTCCGACATTACTCAGCGTAAACAGTCCGAGGAACAAATCTGGCGGCAAGCCAACTTCGATCCGCTCACCGGCCTGCCTAATCGGCGCATGTTCCGCGACCGGCTGGAGCAGGAAATCAAAAAAGCCCACCGCATGGGACAATTGTTTGCGCTGTTGTTTATCGACCTGGACCGCTTCAAGGAAATCAACGATACGCTGGGCCACGATATGGGCGACAACTTACTGAAGGAAACCGCGCGGCGTTTACAGACCTGCGTGCGGGAGTCCGATACCGTAGCGCGCTTGGGGGGCGACGAATTCACGATTATCTTGAGCGAGTTGGACTGCATCGAAGTGTCCGAACCGATAGCTAAAAACCTGCTGCAAAAACTCAGTGCGCCGTTTAGCTTGGACGGCGAAATGGCTTATGTCTCCGCGAGTATCGGCATCACGTTTTATCCAAACGACAGCACCGATTTAAGCCAATTACAAAAAAACGCCGATCAGGCCATGTACGCCGCCAAAAACCAGGGCCGTAACAACTACCGCTTCTTTACCCAAGCCTTACAGGACGCGCTGGAAGCCCGCGCCACGATGCTCGGCGACTTACGTACCGCACTGGCCAACGCGCAATTTTTGCTGTGCTATCAACCTATCGTCGACTTAATGAGCGGCGAAGTGCATAAAGCGGAAGCCTTGCTACGCTGGCATCACCCAAAACGTGGCTTGATTAACCCGGCAGAATTTATACCGCTGGCGGAAGAAACCGGTCTAATCAGAGAAATCGGTGATTGGGTATTCGAAACCGCAGCACGACAAGTACAAACTTGGCGAACCACTATCCATCCGGAATTTCAAATCAGCGTCAACAAATCGCCGGTACAATTTCAAAGCCCCGAGCATGCCCCTGAAGACTGGTTCAACTATTTGAATCGACTGGGATTGTCGGGCCAAAGTATTGTGGTGGAAATCACCGAAGGCTTGCTGTTGGACGCCAATCTTGCTGTACACAATCATTTAATGGCGTTCCGCGATGCCGGCATGCAAGTCGCGATAGATGACTTCGGCACCGGGTATTCCGCGTTGTCCTATCTGAAAAAATTCGACATCGATTATTTGAAAATAGACCAGTCGTTCGTTCGCAATTTAACGGAGGATTCGAACGACTTCGTGCTCTGCGAAGCCATCATCGTGATGGCGCATAAATTGGGCTTGAAAGTCATCGCGGAAGGTGTGGAAACCGAGCAGCAACGGGACTTACTAACCGCTATCGGCTGCGATTACGGTCAGGGCTATCTGTTTGCCAGACCGCTGTCGGCGGCAGCGTTTGAACAACAATTCGGTAAATCAGCATAGCGGATTCTCAGCCGTTCCTCGCCGCCGATGCAGTTATCTTTGTTATCGCACTCGCTACCGCACAGGCGGGAGCCCAGTCAATAAAAACGCTGCTAATCGATAGACCGGCTTATACGGATATGCCGGCCACCGATACATAGGGGGATTAATAATTCAGCATTATTGCAGGCCGCCGCATGCTAAACCGCACTTATCACCACGCCATCTGGCTGCAAGCTCAAGGTCAAATCACCACGCAATAAGCCCTGCAACTCCCTGCCCGCCATGTTGTAACGCCAGCCGTGCAACAACAAGCAATCCTCATCGCCGGACAGTAATTGTTCCAGATCCTTGCGGGTAGCCAAGATGATGGGATTCAGCGAGTTTTCCTCAGCACGGATCCTGACGACCGCGCTGAGTACATCCAGTATCGCTTCATGCTGTTGGGTTTTCTTGCCGGCTTGATCCTTTTCGGCCAAGGGTTTGGGCGGACGTTGTTTGGCGCTGTCAATCAATTCGCAAATCGTTTTGCCGTAACGATTGACGGTGCGGTCGTTAATGTTGCGGATCTTGGCTAAATCGGCCAATGTCACGGGTTGTAATTTGCCCAGTTCCAGCAACAAATCATCCTGCAACAGCCAACTGCGCGGTTTGTTTTCTTGCTGGGCGGTGCGTTCGCGCCATTCGGTTAAACTTTGCATGATGGACAATTGCTTGCCGGTCAGCTTGTTCTTGCCGCGAATTTTCAACCAGGCATTTTCCGGCGACAATTGATACAGCTCCGGATCGTTCAACAAGGCAAAATCACTCTCCAACCAGTTTGCACGCCCCAGTTTAGCCAATTGCTCCAACATGATTTTGTAGATCTTGCACAGGTAAATCACATCGTCGGCGGCATACTGAATTTGATCCTGGCTCAAGGGCCGCTCCGACCAGTCGGTACGGGTATGCGCTTTGCTGAGATTGACGTTCAAAAAGCTGGATACCAGCATCGCATAACCCGGATTTTCCTGAAAACCCAGCAGCGGCGCGGCAATCTGCGTATCGAAAATCGGGCCGGGAATTTTGCCGGTAATCTGGTAAAAAATTTCCAGATCCTGCCGGCAGGAATGCAACACTTTGACAATATTGGGATTGTAAATAGCCTCTAACAACGGTGTTAAATCGGCAATAGCCAAGGGATCGACACAAGCCACCCAACCCGGCGCGGCTATTTGCAGCAAACAAAACTTGGGGTAGTAGGTTTTTTCACGGAGGAATTCGGTATCCAGGGCGATCCATGGCTCCTGGCTGATCAGTTGGCAAAGGCTATCGAGTTGATCCGGGCGGTTGATATATTGAATAGTCATAGTCGCTATGGCAATTAACAGGGCTTGCCGAAAAACGGCGTGACTGCGTATTTTACCCCGTTGGGGCCTTATTGACTGAAATATTCCGGCATTGGCCGCCGCGATGCAAAGCAGGAATTTTTCCTTTTTATTGCCAGCAATGGAACCCCCGCCCCCGCTTGTTTACCATGCCGCTTTTGTTTTGTATTCTCAGGTAAATTTATGAAAAAAGTTGCGCTCGGCGTGCTGCCATTGTTCAGCATGCTGCCCTTAGCCGAAGCCATAGCCGCGGAAGTAGCGACCAATCTGGAGGAAGTGGAAGTTGTGGCGGTAACGCCTTTACAATTCGGCGGCGTCGATATCAATAAAATTCCGGCGAATGTGCAAACAGTATCAGCCGAAAAATTGCAGGAAGCCCAAGCCCTGTCTTTGGCGGACTACATGAACCGCTATCTCGGCAGCGTCAACATCAACGATGCGCAAAACAACCCCTTGCAACCGGATGTGCAATACCGCGGCTTCAGCGCTTCGCCGCTGATGGGCTTGCCGCAAGGCTTGGCCACCTATGTCAACGGCATTCGCTTCAATGAGCCGTTCGGCGACATGATCAACTGGGACTTAATCCCCAATGGCGCCATCGATAATATGAGCCTGCAACCGGCATCAAACCCGGCGTTTGGTTTGAATGCGCTGGGTGGCTCAATCAACATCAACACCAAGACCGGTTTCTCGGCACCCGGCCACAGTTTCGAAGCTCAAGGCGGCTCTTGGGACCGCCATTCCGAAGAGCTCACCAGCGGTTGGAACAACGGCACCTGGGGCTATTTCCTGGATGCCAAGTATTTCAACGAGAAAGGCTGGCGCGCTCACTCCCCGAGCGAAGCCAAGCAAGGTTTCGGCACTTTGAGTTGGCGCGGCGTTAAATCCGGCCTGGATTTTAGCATCGCCGGCAGTGACAACACCTTGCGCGGCAACGGCGCCCTTCCTCAGGAAATGCTGGCATTCGGCCGCGACCAGGTATTTACGCATCCCGACATCACCCGCAACCGGATGATGCTGGTGTCGCTGGCCGGTGATACCTGGCTGAACGACCACAATCAATTATCCGGCACGATGTATTACCGCCGGAATAAGATCGGCACCTATAATGGCGATGGCAGCGAGTTTGGCGCCTGCTTGGACGAGGGTGGCGGTGAAAATGCCTTTTTGTGTCAAGAAACCGATGGCGAACTGGCAGACGAAGGACTTTTCGATTTAGCAGGCAATAACATAGACGCCTCACCTGTGGTCGAGGGCGGCACCATCAACACCTCCAGCACGCTACAGCAATCGTTCGGCTTTGCCTTGCAAAACGCATTCGACCAGAAAATATTCGGCCGCAACAACCACCTAGTGGGCGGGGCTAGTTTCGACCACGGCAACGCCCGCTATCATGCCGACACCCAGCTTGGTTCGTTAACCGCTGACCGTGGGGTTTCCGGGGGCGGGGTATTGCTGCAAGATGCCCATGTCCGCCTGACTACCGAGACCGATCACTACGGCGTGTTTTTAACCGACACCTATTCATTGACCGACAAACTGGATCTAACCGTCTCCGGCCGTTACAACCAATCCCATATTAAACTTCGCGACCATGTCGGCGACGACCTGAACGGCTCGCACTCATTCGACCGCTTCAATCCGGCGGCGGGTCTGACCTACGCGTTTATGCCGGAATTGACCTTTTTCGGCAACTACAGCGAATCCTCGCGGGTGCCGACACCGATGGAGCTAAGCTGCGCCAACCCGGACGATCCTTGCCGTTTGCCGAACGCCTTCGTATCCGATCCGCCTCTCAAGCAAGTAGTCGCCAATACCTTCGAAACCGGTGTGCGCGGCCGCTTGAAAAACTTGCTGCCGGGCTACATGGATTGGAATTTGGCTTTATTCCGCACCATCAACAATAACGACATCATCTTCAAGAGTACCGGCGGTGTCGGCAGCAACGTCGGCTATTTCGACAACGTCGGCTCGACCCTGCGCCAGGGCGTGGAAGCAGGACTATCCGGCAATTTTTACGAGCGCTGGCGCTGGTCAACCCATTACACCTATATCGATGCCAGCTTCGAAACGCCGTTTCTGGGCAGCAGCCCCAACAATCCGCTGGCGGATGGAGACGGCAATATCCATGTAAAGGCCGGCGACAAGTTACCCGGCATTCCCGCACATCAGTTCAAGTTCAGCACCGACTTCGACATTGTCTCTGCCTGGACTCTCGGAATGGATATGAACTACAACAGTTCACAATATCTGCGCGGCGACGAAGCCAATTTGACGGCTAAGCTCCCTGGATTCGTCGTATTTAATTTGCGTAGCGAATACCGCTTCAACAAAAACGTCGCGCTGTTCGGTAAAGTGAGCAACTTGTTCGACCGTCAATATGCCAATTTCGGCACCTGGGGCAATACTGGGGATGTACTCGACGGCGTAGGATTGCCAGGCGACCAACAAAGCCGCTTCGTGGGCGTGGGCGCGCCGCGTGCCGCTTGGATAGGCATTCGCCTGACGATGTAGGCCAAACTTGGGCGCAGGAAAACGGCTGAAATTAGCCGTTTTCCTCGTCTAGCTGGTTGTTACGGATTTGTCTGTATTTATTCGGCTTGATGCGTTTAATATTGAGGCGATGCGGTCCTATTGAAGCTTCCGTCAATAACTGAAAAATATCCGCCGGCATGCCGTCCGGTAATTCCACCAAGGTGTGCGTATCGCGAATATCGATCCTGCCGATGCGCTTTTTATCTACACCGGACTCTTCGACCAATACCGCCTGAATATCGTCGCGGCTGACTTGGTGCTGGCTACCGACGGCCAGGCGATAACGCACCATTTTGCCGTTTGCATGCGGACCGCGACTGAGAGGCTGCGGTAGAGGGACCAACAATTTGGGTTGTTGGGTATGTGCGGGATACAGGTTTGGTTGGCTTAGGTAAACCAAGGCCGCGGCACAAGTCAATAGATCGATATCCAATTCGGCCGCGGTACGCTGAATCAACTCCCGTTGCTGGGTCAAGTCTTCTTCGGTGACTATGCGCTGCAAGCGCCTTTTAAACTTATCTTCCTTACGACTTTCGACAGAGAAAGCGTTCATAGTACCTTACAGTCTATCCAGATCGATTTCCACGAAAGCCTCGTCGCGCAAGCGCCGCAACCATAATTCGGTTTCTTCCTCGATTTTACGCTTGCGGATTTCCTCGCGGATCTTGTCTTTTTTGAATTGCTCGCTGTTGTCCTGATTTTCGCGACCTAACACCTGGATCATATGCCAACCGAACTGGGTTTGCACCGGCTGGCTAATCTCGTTAATCGCCAACTTGTTCATCGCTTCCTCGAAAGGCGGCACTAAGGCGCCAGGACCGACCCAATCCAGCGAACCGCCATTAATCGCCGACCCTTTGTCGTCGGAATGCGCGCGCGCCAAATTGGCAAAATCGTCACCGTCATTAATCCGTTCTCTCAGCGCTATCAAACGCTTCTGCGCTTCGGCGTCGTCTACCAATTCATTGGTCTTGATCAGAATGTGCCTGACCTTGGTTTTGGTAACGATATGCTGCCCTGCACCCTCGGTTTCCAACATTTTGATGATATGAAAGCCGCTAGGACTGCGGATAGCTTCAGAGACATCGCCTTGGTTCATCGTCGTCACCACGTCCGTAAACAGGGATGGTATCTGGCCGATGCTGCGCCAACCCAAATCGCCGCCCTTCAAGGCGTTATCGTCGTCAGAGACACTGACCGCGACTTGTTTGAAATCTTTGCCGCCGCGTAAATCGGCGATAACTTGATCAGCCTTATCCTTCGCTTTTTGAATCGCGGTAGCCGAAGCCGCTTCCGACACCGCGATCAGAATATGCCCCAAATGATACTGGGAATTGCTCTGGCCGGCTTTGCTCTGCGTTTCCATATAATGCAACACTTCAGCATCGGTGACCTTGACCCGCGAACCGATTTCCCGACCGCGCAGCTGATTGATGATAATTTCGTTGCGCAGATTATCCTCGAAAGCTTTGTAGTCCATGCCTTGCTTGGCCAACTCGTTACGAAAACTTTCAACCGACAAGCCGTTCCGGCTGGCTATATCGGCGACCGAAGCGCTGAGCATTTCATCGCTGACCTGTACACCCGATTTAGCCGCCAGTTGCCGTTGCAACTTGTCGACTACCATGCGTTCCAACACCTGTTTCCGCAACACATATTCGGGCGGCATCGTCACGTTGTTACTTCGCAATTTACTGACGATGGCCCCGACCTCGTTATTCAGTTCGCGATCCAGAATCACATCCTCTTCCACCACCGCCACTATCCGGTCCAATACCTGAGCCTGACCCGGAGCCATGTAAGCACCCAGGAGCAAACAGAAAATCACTAACCATTTTTTTATCATGCGTTGCTTACTCAAAATAGCTGGCTTTGCGATAGCCTTTCAGGTTGGTTTGCAGGAAGGTATCGACATTGTCACCGAAGCTCGACAGACCTTTCAGTTCCAACTGTACGAAAAACGCCGTTTCCGGCTTCGTGCTCGGATCGATAAAGGTAACAGTACCGGTGTTCGCACCATTGATAAAGCGCCTACCGAGGATGCGGAAGCGCCAACAACAGTTTTCCTTTTCCACACCAATGAAACTTTCCGTGGTTTTGTCGAAATTCAAAGAATATTGCCAACGTCCGAAGCCATACCATTCGCCAAACAAAGGTAAGCGGAACGATACATCGGTTTGCGAGATAGTTTGTAAACTATCCAGAGGATTACGGCGATAGCGATACCCTAGATTAAGTATCTCGTTTGGCTGCCTGCGATACGTTAATGCAACTTGGCCTCTGGCAAAACCATTAGCTTCAGGATCCCATTGCGTTCCGGTCATATATGACAAGTTACGGCTGAATTGCCCACTGAGCTCTCCGATCAGGTTGGACGTACTGCTTGTTTGGGGGGCTGTAAACGGACGCACGGTTGGGTTATTTTTATCATACAAATCCACTGTTCGATCCTGGAAATAGAGGATCTGACCAATACTCAACTTCAATGGTTCTAAGCCAGTATTTGAATCGATGAACCTCGATGTCGCAGCTAAAGTAACCTGGTTCGCGTCCTGAACTCTATCGCCGCCGGCGAAGCGATTTTCCCTAAACAAGCTGTAAAAATTAGTATCGTACAAAGCAGTATCGAAAACGGGAATGTTGCTCTGATCTTTACGAGGGATGTACAAATAAAATAATCTAGGTTCCAAGGTATTCAGATATGGAGAACCGGACAAATTCAATTCTTTTTCGAATGTCATGCCGCTATCCAGCGAAAAAATTGGTAATGCACGGCTTATTGTAGATGGCAATCCCGCCTGAGTCTGACTACTTAACTGGTATTGAGTGTACTGACCAGTAATTTTAGGTATGACAAATCCAGCACTACTTTCCAATGGCAAACTAATCGATGGTGCAATATTGAAGCGCTGACCGTTTACCAAATCGGTGTGGTAGAAATGAGTAAACTCGTTATTCATCGCCAGCGTAACCGGCAAGCCTTCGAACGCACGCGCCACGTTGAAATTGACGCGAGGCAGCATATCGTAGGGCATTGCGGCATCGGGAATGGTTTTATCCACCGATTGGTAATGGTATGCACCAACCGACAGGCCCACTCCGGTGCCGGCAACCGCGCCGCCGTAACTCAGCAACGCGGTACTGGGCAAATAGCTGGTATTTTGGAAGCCCAAGGCATTGTTCAAGTCGTTGAAATAGGTTTTATCGGACACATAGTTCAAATCCAACAAGGAATTTAAACCGGGTAGCAAACTGGTTTGGTCTTTCCAGCTTGCCGAGTAACGGGCCTTGTTGACCAATTGATCGTTGGGCATATATTCCGCAGAAAACGTGCCTCTGGACATATCGGTCAGGTAGCGGAATTTATTACGTAATTGCTCGCCACGCTTGGTCATGTAACGCGGCGTGACGATATCGTCGAAGTTGGGGGCGATATTCCAATAAAACGGCACGGAAAAGTCGAAACCGTTCCGCTGTGTGTTACCCCAGGTGGGCGCTAACAGGCCCGACAGACGGCGATTGTCGGTAGGGAAGGAAATATACGGCGTGTACAGCACCGGTACGCCTTTAAATTCCAGCCAAGCGTTTTTCGCTGAGCCTTGTCCGCTGTCCCGGTTAATTTTCATCCGCGACGCATGCACAATCCAGTCCTGGTTGCCCGGCGCACAACTGGTAAATGCGGCGTCGTTGTAACGCGACAAACCTTTGCTCTCGCGATAAACCACCTCGGCATTACCGCGAAACGGCGCCTCCGCGACGATAAATTGCGCCTTCCGCAAGCGCGCTTCGTCTTTACCCAGGCTCAAGGAGGCGGTCTCGCTGGAGAACGCCATTTGGTCTTCGCTGTATAACACGCTACCTTGCGCGTCCAAGGTCTCGGCAACCGTATCGTAACTGGCCTTGTCGGCAATCAAGTGCTGATCGGCGCGCACCATATCGACATTGCCGGCAAAATTAAGCACTTCGCCATCGAACACTTCCGAAAAGTCGGCATTGATGTCGGTGGTCGCCGCATCGCGAACCTCGGCGGAGGTGGCTCTGATTTTGCGCTTTTTAGCGCCCCACACTTCACAGCTTTGCCAAGGATCTTTATCAAACTCGGCCCGCAAGGTTTGAAAATCCCGCTCTTGTTTGCGATCAAAGGTAGGCGTAAACAAATACGAACCGGACTCTTCAGTGCCGCCGCCATCTGCTACGACATGGGCCTCGCCTTTCGGATCGGCACCCACCAGATTACAGTTCCAACCGCTCTTATCATCACCGGTTTTGCAAGTCCAACCCGGCACTTTGCCGGTGTTGGCATTGGCTGTCTCGGTCTTGGGCTCGACTTTTTCCAGCACCGGCTTTTGATTTTCAGTGACTTTAACCCGCAACTTTTGTGGCTCGGCAACGGCTTTTTCCACCGCCTTTTCGACCACCTTAACTTTTTCCGGCTCCGGTTCCGGTTTGGCCGCCTGCTGAACGGGTGCGGGCACAACCGGAGTGGGCGGCTGAGCGACGGTTTCCGGCTGTGCGGGCTTGGTTTGGGGCGGTGGGGTAGTTTTAATCACTTGCGGCTGAGCAGTTGGCTCGTTGCCAGCAGGTGTTTGATTTAGACAAGTCCATTCGCCATTTTTGGTTTGCTCACAATTCCACGCCCCATTATTGGCAGCAGAGGCGACGCCCGTAAAAAACAATAATGCTGAAGAAATTGTATAAAACCGATAATTCATGTTTTGGCGAATGCAGCTAAATTGACTTAGCGGAATGGAAATCGAATAAAATGCTTCTCATCATTTTACCTTAGGTTGACCCGCAATTAATAAAAATGTACGTTTCCAGCTCAGACCGCCGCTTGGCGGAGCTTGTCGATTGGCTCAATAACGACGTCGCACTTGATATACAACAAATCACCCCGGCTTCCAGCGACGCCAGCTTCAGGCGATATTTCCGAGTTGAGCACCGGGACGGCTGCCACATTGCCATGGACGCACCGCCGGACAAGGAAAATACCGAACCGTTCGTACGCGTCGCCGGATTGCTGAAACCAAGCGATATTCATGTCCCGAATATCTATCAACAGAATAGCCGACAAGGTTTTCTGTTGCTGGAAGACTTTGGCTCCACAAGCTTTCTCGACCGCTTACAAACCGGCGATGCCGAAGTGTTGTATCGGCAAGCCATGGACAGCTTGTTCAAATTGCAAACCGGCGTAAATCCGCTCGATTGCGGCTTGCCGGCTTACGATAAGGCCTTGCTACTCCGAGAACTCGGTATTTTTTACGAATGGTTTTTGGAAAAACTATTGGGCATTACGATTCACGATACGCTCGCTACATCTCTCAACACTATGTTGATCGATTCGGCGCTTGAACAGCCGCAAGTCTGCGTGCACCGCGACTTCCACTCGCGCAACCTGATGGTGTTGAAACACAACTCGCCGGGTGTTATCGACTTCCAAGACGCCGTCGTCGGTCCTATCAGCTATGATTTGGTGTCGCTGCTGCGCGACTGTTACATCGCTTGGCCCGAACAGCAAGTCATCAGCTGGGCCCAGCAATATCATCAACGTTTGTTGGCAGCCGGACTGCTGAAAGCCGATTTCAATCGGTTCAAACGCTGGTTCGATCTGATGGGCATGCAGCGCCACCTGAAAGCAGTCGGCATTTTCGCCAGACTGCATCTGCGCGATGGAAAATCCGATTATTTGGCCGACATTCCGCGCACCCTGGCTTATATCGCCAGGGTTTGCGAGCTCTATCCCGAGTTAACCGACATGCAGCAGTTTCTGCAAGAACAGGTGCTGCCACGTACCGGAGCATCTGCATGAAGGCAATGATTTTGGCGGCCGGGCGCGGCGAAAGAATGCGGCCCTTGACCGACCACACTCCCAAACCTTTACTGAAAGCAGCCGGCAAGGCGCTGATCGAATACACGCTGGAAAACCTGGCAGCCGCCGGCTTTACCGAAATCGTCATCAACATCGCCCATCTAGGCGGGCAGATTAAAGACTATTGCGGAGATGGTAAGCGCTGGAATGTCTCGATTGAGTATTCTGATGAAGTCGAAACCGCACTGGAAACCGCCGGCGGCATCGCCAAGGCCCTGCCTCTGCTGGGCAATAAGCCGTTCCTGGTACTTAACGCCGACATTATTTGCGATTATCCGCTGGCCAACTTGCGGACCAGAGCCATCGATCTGGCTCATCTGGTGATGATTAATAATCCGCCACATCATCCGGAAGGCGATTTTTCGCTGAATGCCGACAGTGTTTTGTCGGAACAAGGCGTGAACAAACTAACCTTCAGCGGTATCGGCGTTTATCATCCCAAGCTGTTTGCCAACATCCCCATTGCCCCGTTAAAACTAAGACCGGTGTTAAACCGAGCCATGCAACAGCAGCGGATTAGCGGGGAGAAGTTTTCCGGCTTGTGGATGGACATAGGCACACCGGAACGCTTGGCTGAATTGGGTAAACAACATGCTCGCGACAGGAGCAAACATACCGAGGATGCCGCTAACTAGAATGGCTTGACGACGGCCAGCAAGACTATGGCGACTAAGAACAATACCGGAATCTCGTTGATCCAGCGGAAATACACATGCGAATGCCGGTTGCGATCATGCTTGAAATCCAATAACCACTTGCCGCAAAACAAATGGTAACCCACTAGCAAGCCCAATAACCCCAACTTTAGATGCAACCAACCACTTCCGGAATATAGCATCCAGGCGTAATCGCCCAACATCCACACGCCAAAGATAAAGGTACAAATCATGCCCGGTGTCATGATGCCAAAGTACAACTTGCGCTCCATTACTTTGAAGCGCTCATTGCTGATACTGTCATCGCTCATGGCGTGATAAACAAATAACCTGGGCAAATAAAACAAGCCGGCAAACCACGTCACCATAAAAATCAAATGTAAGGCTTTTAACCAGAGCATGAGGTTCCCGAGGCTGACTAACGTAAAATTTCGGTGGTCACCGGCGCGGGCATGCCCGGTAACGCGGTGGGAGGCGCGACAATCAGCACCCGATTACTGTTTTGTTGCGTTTGTCTTTCCAGGGCTGCCGCTTGGCGTTGTTCCGCTTCAACTTGCTGCTGTTGCGCAATCGCGCTTTGCTTTAGGGCATTTGTCGATTCGGTTTGGTTTTTCAGCATCGCATCCCGTCTTTCAGCTTCCAGTTTGGCGGCTTTGGCAGCTTCCTGTTCGTTTTGCAAGGCTTCCAGCTTGGCTTTGGCCGCTGCCTCTTGTGCTTCATTGGCTTGAATATCCAACTGCACGGTTTTATCGCTGGTTTGGCAAGATTTGGCCTGATAAACGGTTTTGCCGTCCTTGCCGATACATTTAAACACTTCCGCGCTTGCCGAGTGATAACTCAGAACCATCGTCAGCAAAATTAACACCCTCATCGCACACCTCGCCAAAACGCCATTTGCTCGGGCCATAGTTTAGGGTAAAAATTCAGTCTGTTTTCAATAGTTAGGAAAAACCCTTGCACCAAAATAGCTTATGTAGTTTTCCGGGTAGTCAAATCGATTAGGTCCCCAGATCTTGCTCGGTCATTTCCGCCAACGCATCACGATGTTCGCGGCGAATTAACATTAGGTTTCTGGCATATACGAAAGTACCGGGTAATTGACCCAAGATAATCACTGGATCCACACGGTGAATACCGTAAGCCAACACGATGACACCACCCGACAAACTGAAATACCAAAAACTCACCGGAATCATGCTCTTCTGATGCCGCTCGCTGTGTATCCATTGCACGATAAAACGCATCATGAACAAAGTCTGCCCCACCAAACCGATGCTGAGCCAAATGATGTCATTCGAATCCATGACGGACAAGTGGTGCTGCCATTTATCCGCCAAATGCGTAAAAAAATAAACGATACCATTATCCATGTTAACGACTCCTAAAATACGGCGGAACAAATGGGTTGAATCCAGCGACTAGTCAGGCTGAATCTCGCTAACAATCGGCAGGCTATGGCGTTTTTTCAACCAAACCACACCCAGCAAGTCGACGATGCCAACCAGCGCCCGATCCAAGGTTCCGTATTTCGACGTGCCGAAATTTCTCGGCCTATGATTCACTTTTACGGAAATGACATTTCCGCCCGCCATCCGGATTAACGCCGGCAAGAAACGGTGAATATGATCAAAATACGGTAAGGCCAAAAACTTATCGCGCAAGAATAACTTCAAGCCGCAACCGGTATCCGGCGTGGCGTCATGCAAAATTGACTGCCGCACCGCATTGGCAAATTTGGAGGAAAACTTGCGCCAACCGGTATCGTTACGCTTATGCCGAAAGCCGGCCAGCATCCATAATTGGCTGTCGTTTTGTTCGCGCCAGGCCGCGACCAGATTGGGTATATCGGCCGGATCGTTCTGGCCGTCGCCGTCCAAGGTGGCAATCCATGGGTAGCGCGCCGCGGACACACCGGTGTGCACTGCACGGCTTTGTCCGCAACTGCGTTGATGTGTCAGCACCCGCAGAGTCGGATATTGCTGCATCGCACCTTGCAGTTTGACGCCGGTGTCATCGGTACTGCCGTCGTCCACAAAAATCATTTCATAGGTTTCCCCATTGCCCAGCGCGCGATGGATTTCCTCGATCAGCAATTCGACATTGTCCGTTTCATTGTGAACGGGGACTACTACAGAAATCTTCATATCTTGGTAAAAGTTGAAAAAGTTGTGAATTGTATCAAACGCTTATGCACGGATAAGAATTTTGTACAGGTTTGAGTTATAGGGGCTTGACATCAGCAGCCTGCCCCGCGCGCCGAAATACCACCCAATATTCCCGATGCGGCTGTAGGTATACGGCGTCGCTAGGCTGATTTTTTTCCAGAGAAATCAGGTAACCGTCCGCATGCTGTGCCGCCCAATCGGCAAGCCGTTCAGCAGGTAAAACCGGCAGTGGCTGGGTTAATCGCCCCAAGAAATTGAATTGCCCTTGGTAATTGCCAACATAAACATAAGGAATATGCTGATCGTTAAAGCTTTTCACCTTTAACGCGGCTGGTTGCAGGTCGTATGCCGCGCCGGCATAGCGGAAGAAAAATATAAATCCGACGAAAATTGCCGCCACCAGCGCTGTCGAGATTGCCGCAACCGACAACGTGCGCTTAATCCAAACCAATAGCACCAACATGATGGCAATAGCCAACACACTCAAACCCCATGCCGGCTGCACAGTCTGAACCCAGTTCAATGTCGACAAGCCGGGTACCTTGGACAGATAAACTAAAAACACCCCGATTGCGGCGAACAGCCCCGGCAGCAACCACTCGCCGCCCAATCTCGGCTTTTGGGTATTCACCACCACCTTGGCTACCAACAACGCAAACGCCGGTAACATCGGAATCAAATAATGAATTTGCTTGCTGGGCAATAACGAAAACGCCACAAAGGTTGATACCAGCCAAACCAGACAAAAGCGCAGGCCGCTATCATTCAAAAATCGGCTGCCGCGCAAACTGCCCCAGAAATGCGGCCAGAACAACCAGGGGAACAAAAACATCGGTAAAAAAGGCAGATACCAAAACAGCGAACGGGTATGGATTTTGGTGCTGACTGCGCGATCAGCGGTCTGATGCCAAAGTATCGCGTTGGCGTATTGGTCGCCACCGGCAATCGCGGCAGGAAGCGCCCAAACCAGCGCTATCGCGGCTCCGGTTAAGACTGCTATTAACAAGCCACTAAACCAGCGACTAAAAACAATCGGACGCGGCGCCCAAACCACGACCAAAATTGCGGCAGGGATTAGATGCAAAAAAACCACAGGCCCTTTACTTAAAATACCGAAACCCACTGCTGCCGCCACCAACATCCAACCCTTACGTTCCGAGCCTTGCAAGACTTCCAGCAAACCGAGCATTCCCAACAACACACAGCTAGTCAGCAGAATATCAAACATGATGGACGTGGCGAATAAGGTCCACAGCAAGGTTGCAGTCAAGACCCACGGCGCCGCCAATGCTACCGCTGCTTGCTCCGGCCAAAGTTTTTCCGCCAATTTCCGCGTCAGCAACAGATTTGCCAATGCAGCCAACGGCCCGACCAAACTAGGCCACCACTGATTAACGCCGAATATCCACCACCCGGCTTGAATCAACCAAAATAATAATGGCGGCTTATGGCTGTAGGTTTCACCATTCAAATACGGCACCAGAAAGTCGCCGCGCAGCCACATCTCCCAAGCCACACTGAGATAGCGCGTTTCATCGATGGGTATGGTCGAGCGAAAATAAACGCTTGCGGACAACAGAAGCCAAAGCGGCAGGATGCCCCAGCGGTAAATCAGTTTATCGGGTATGGTCATTTTTCGAGAAAATATCGATCCGGGCGCTGGACATCCAAGCGATCAGAATCACGCCAGCGTTATGACAAAAGCTTAAGCCAATTTCATGCCAACACTAATACAGCCGACAAAGCCCAAGACATCTCAAGCCGACATCAAAAGGCCGAGAGGATAGGTTGAAACAAACCGTTAAGCGGGTTGAATTGCCCCACTCATCACAAGGGATCAGGCGGCCACTAAGCGCCACGACAAACTCTCGCCAGCCCGTAATGGGGTAATAGTGTCATCGGTATTGGCATAGGCTTCCGGCACGATCCAGGCTTGTTTTTCCAACGTAACGCTCGCAGAGTTCCGCGGCAAACCGTAAAAATCCGCACCGTAAAAACTGGCGAAGCCTTCCAGCTTATCCAATGCGCCAACCTGCTCAAAGGCTTCGACATACAATTCCAATGCCGCATGCGCGCTGTAACAACCGGCGCAGCCGCAGCTATTTTCTTTCAAGCCGGTCAAATGCGGCGCGCTATCGGTACCAAGGAAAAATTTGGGGTTACCGCTGGTAGCGGCTTTTATCAGGGCTTGGCGATGCTGCTCGCGCTTTAAAATGGGCAAACAATAGAAATGCGGACGAAGACCGCCCGCCAAAATGGCATTGCGGTTATAGAGCAAATGTTGCGGGGTGATAGTCGCGGCGACATTCGCGGCAGCGGCTTCGACAAACTGCACCGCTTCCAGGGTAGTAAGATGCTCAAGGACGATGCGTAATGCCGGGAATTGCCGGGCAAGTTTGCTTAACTTACTATCGATAAATATTTTTTCCCGGTCAAAAATATCGTATTCCGCATCCGTGACTTCGCCGTGGATTAACAGCGGTACGCCGTATTGCTCCATCGCCGCAAATAAAGCATAAGCTGCTTCAATGTCGGCAACACCGGCATCGGAATTGGTGGTTGCTCCGGCCGGATACAGTTTAAACGCATAAACATGCTCGGCATCGGCCACCTTTTTGATTTCCTCAACGGAGGTACTTGCCGTTAGATACAAAGTCATCAAAGGCTGAAACGTGGAATCTGGCGGCAAAGCAGCCAAAATCTCCTGCCTGTAAAGTAAGGCCTGCGCGACCGTGGTGACCGGGGGTTTCAGATTCGGCATGATAATAGCGCGACCGAACTGTCTGGCAGTATGACCGATCACCGTTTTTAAAATACTGCCGGTTCTGACGTGCAAATGCCAATCATCAGGTTGGCGGATGGTCAATTTATCCATAATCTCCGGGCGTTTTCATTTAAAATAGCCAGTTATTCTAACATTAAGGGCCTTGAAAATTTAAAACCCCGCCCTTAGTAAGCCGTTTTAGACAATTTAAACTGGAGAAGCAGATGCCTATTTACGAATACCAATGCAATGCTTGCGGACACGAACACGAAGCGCTGCAAAAATTGGGTGCCGAGCCCCTGGTCGTTTGCCCTGCCTGCAATGAAGCGGAATTAAAAAAGAAAATTTCTGCGGCGGGATTTCGTTTGAAAGGTGGCGGCTGGTACGAAACCGATTTTAAAAGCGGCACGAAGAAAAATGTGGCCGGCGAAAGCAAAGCTCCAGAAAAAGCCAGCAGTTGCAGTGGCTGTCCCAACCATAACCATTAGGAAACCCTTGGTAACTGCCAGTTTTTTAAAATGACTGGCAATTCCTAATTTTTACCTACCCCCGTATTTTGATTAACCCGAGAACAACTATGCGTAGCCACAAGTGTGGAGAATTGAACACCCAACATCTAGGTCAAACCGTTGCCCTGTGCGGCTGGGTACATCGCCGCCGTGACCACGGCGGCGTTATTTTTATCGACTTGAGAGACCGCGCCGGCTTGGTGCAAGTGGTGTTCGATCCCGATATGGCCGAAAGCTTTGCGATTGCCGAACACGTCCGCAGTGAATACGTGCTGCGTATCGAAGGTATCGTCCGTGACCGGCCTGAAGGCACGCATAATCCCAATATGTCTACAGGCCAAATTGAAATATTGGGCAAACATATTGAAGTCTTGAACGAAGCCGAAACGCCGCCATTCCCGTTGGAAAGCGACATCGAAGTCAACGAAGAGACCCGCCTGCGTTTCCGTTACATCGATCTGCGCCGCACCGCGATGCAACAAAAAATGAAAGTACGCCGCGATGTGACCCGCAACCTGCGTCAATATCTGGACGATCACGAGTTTTTCGAAATCGAAACGCCGTATCTGACCAAAGCTACCCCGGAAGGCGCGCGCGACTATATCGTGCCTAGCCGTACCCACCAAAATTCATTCTTTGCTTTACCGCAATCTCCGCAGCTTTACAAACAGCTGCTGATGATTGCCGGCATGGACCGCTATTACCAAGTTGTGCGCTGCTTCCGCGACGAAGACTTGCGCGCTGATCGTCAGCCGGAATTTACCCAGCTCGATATCGAGACCTCGTTCATGAACGAGCAGCAAATCATGGCGGTGATGGAAGAAATGATCCGCCGCCTGTTCAAGGACATCATCGACGTGGATTTGGGCGACCAATTCCCGGTCATGAGTTATGCCGAAGCCATGAATCGTTACGGTTCTGACCGTCCGGACCTGCGTATCCCGCTGGAACTGGTAGACATTGCCGAGGAAATGAAAGGCGTGGATTTCAAAGTCTTCTCCGGCCCCGCCAACGATCCAAACGGCCGCGTCGTGGCAATGAAATTGCCTGAAGGCGGCGACTTGAGCCGCAGCGTGATCGACGAATTAACTAAGTTCGTCGGCATTTACGGCGCAAAGGGCCTAGCATATATCAAAGTTAACGACTTGGCGGCCGGCGTCGAAGGCTTGCAATCGCCTATCGTCAAATTCGCTCCGGCTGATGTCTGGGCCAAAGTCATGGAAAAAGTCGGCGCGCAGAACGGCGACTTGATTTTCTTCGGTGCCGACAAAACCGGTATCGTCAACGAAGCCATGGGCGCACTGCGCGTCAAACTGGGCTTGGATCGCAATCTGCTGACTGGACCTTGGAAACCGCTTTGGGTCGTGGATTTTCCAATGTTTGCCTGGGACGAAAAAGCCCAACGCTATACGGCTATCCATCATCCGTTCACCGCACCGAGCTGTTCGGTGGAAGAATTGGTCGCCAACCCCGGCACTGCTCTGTCGCGCGCTTACGACTTGGTGTTGAACGGCACCGAAGTCGGCGGCGGCTCGATCCGGATCAACCGCACCGCGATGCAGCAAACCGTATTCGACATTCTGGGTATCGGCCACGAAGAAGCCCGCGAAAAATTTGGCTTCTTGCTGGATGCCTTGAAATATGGCGCGCCACCGCACGGCGGCATCGCCTTTGGCTTGGACCGTCTGGTGATGTTAATGACTGGCGCCAGCTCGATTCGCGACGTCATCGCATTTCCGAAAACCCAGACTGCCGCTTGCCCACTGTTCAACGCCCCAGCATTGGTCAGCGAAGAACAATTGAAAGAATTGGGTATCAGGCTGCGTACCCCTGCAGGCAAAACCGAAAAGCAGGATTAAGATAAACCTGAGGGCGGACAGTCTTGTCCGCCCTTTCTTCTTGTTAAGCTTGCCACCGGATAACTTGCGAAGCAGTCATCCAAGGTATTGATATACGTCAAAAAAGCACCCCAAATACTCGTTGACTTTTTTTACCAAATTGATAAGTTAATCACGTTATTTTTATCAAATAACAGATCCTGGTTGCGGATCTTCGCATGGCATAAGGATTACCGCCCAACACTCCGAATGAGGAGGGGGATGCTATGAATAAAATAACTCCACATCTACTTCGCGACTTAAACGCCACTCTTCCTGAGGGTGCAGAGTGCTATCTGTGCGGTGCAGTCAGAAGAGCGCTACACCATTACCGCAAGGGGCGCGAACCCGTGGCCTACCTAGACAAAGATCAAGCTCTGCCGGTGCTAGCCCACCGCCTTGGCCGCGGTCTCAGACGCTTTTTCTTAGACGACATACAAACGGCGCTAGATGCTGCAGATCACCCGGACCAGCAAAAAAGCTCGCTCAGTTGGCCCTACTAAGCAAATCGCTTAATCGTTTTTAGGGACACCTACCGACTACATCCCCCCTTCGGCGAAGGGGGAGTTTTTTCAGACTGTTCAACATTGAGCCTCAAACCCGGACCGGAAAAGCCAGCACATCGCTAATAGACTCGCTGCCCAAAGCAATCATCAGCAGCCGATCCAAACCAATTGCTACCCCGCTGCAATCCGGCAAACCGAATTTCAATGCCTGCAAAAATGCTTCATCTTTGCTAACTACCGGCAAGTCATGGCTTAGCCGATAAGCAATTTCCTTATCAAAACGTGCCTCCTGCTCTTGCGGATCGGCAAGTTCATAAAAACCATTGCCCAGTTCCACGCCATTAATGAACACTTCAAAACGCTCACTGATCCTTGGATCATCGACATGCAGGCGCGCCAGCGAAGACTGTATTGCCGGATAGCTATGCAGCAAATAAATCGTATTTTTATCCATCATCCGCTGGACGCAATGGCTAAAAATAAAATCCAGCCACAAGGCATGATCGTCGCCGCATAGGTCGAAAGCCTCCGGAAGCGCATTCGCAGACGCATAAGCCTGATAATCGCTGACGCAAAAAATCAACGGATCCAAGCCGGTGGCATCCAAAAATAGTTGTTGGTGGCTGATTTGCTTGGTTGGCAATGAGGCATGAAAAGGTTGCAACAGCTGCGACAATAATTCGGCAACTTCCGCCATCAATTGTCGCAAATCGTAGCCAACCTGATACCATTCCAAAATCGTGAATTCCGGATTGTGGTAGCGCCCTGCTTCACCATTCCTAAACGCCTTGCAGATCTGATAAATACTGCCGCTGCCAGCAGCCAACAGCCGTTTCATCGCGAACTCAGGCGAGGTTTGCAGAAACAGGATGGGTCGGCTGGGGGGGAAGTTAAACTGACTGCTGAAAAAATCCAGCTGCGGATCGGTACCCGTGGCTGGACACAATAGCGGCGTTTCGACTTCCAGCACATCCCTCGCCTCGAAAAAACGCCGTATCGCTGCCAGCATTTGCGCGCGAGTGCGCAAATGCGCCAGTGGGCAGCTCGGCTGCCAGCTTACCGTCACTCTTTGACGCGGGAGACGTATTCGCCGGTACGGGTATCGACTTTAATGACTTCGCCGATTTGTACAAACAAGGGTACGCGCACCACGGCACCGGATTCCAGCGTTGCAGGTTTTCCGCCGCCGCCGGACGTATCGCCTTTCAAACCAGGATCGGTTTCGGTGATGGTCAATTCTACGAAATTGGGCGGCGTAACCGATAACGGTGAGTCGTTCCACAAGGTCATCGTGCAAATATCTTGTTCTTTCAGCCATTTAATGGCATCGGAGACCGCATTTTTATCGGCTTGGTACTGTTCAAAAGTATCCGGCACCATGAAATGCCAGAACTCACCATCGCTATACAAATATTGCATTTCCTTATCAACGACGTCCGCACCTTCGACGGTATCGCCGGATTTGAAGGTACGCTCGATGACCCGGCCGGTTTTCAGATTTCTGATCCTGACCCGATTGAACGCCTGCCCCTTGCCCGGCTTAACAAACTCGTTTTCGATAATCGAACAAGGGTCGTTGTCCAGCATGATTTTCAAACCGCCCTTGAACTCGTTGGTGCTAAAAGTCGCCATTTTTTCCTCGTGAAACAAATAATAGTCGGGCGATTATAATGGATAAGATTTTTAATCGGAAACTGGAGCAGCATTGAACACCCAAACCGCCGGCTGGCAACAGGCGCTGGCCGACGCATTTACCAGCGTCGAGGCCCTTTGTGACTTTTTGAATATTTCAACAGACAGCGTGGCAATGCTGCCGGATTTCAAAGCCTTTCCGCTCCGCGTGCCACGCGGTTTTGCTGATTGCATGCGCCGCGGCGATCCAAATGACCCCTTGCTAAGACAAGTGCTGCCGACTCAGAACGAACTGATCGACTATCCGGGCTACAACCATGATCCGGTAGGCGACCTCGGCGCGGTCGCCGAAGCAGGTATTATTCATAAGTATCATGGCCGGGTATTATTGATCAGCACCGGCGCTTGCGCGGTGCACTGCCGGTATTGTTTTCGGCGGAATTTTCCTTATGCGGAGTTGCAGTTGTCGACCCAAAAAGTTCAACAAGCGCTTAGCTACATCATTAGCCATCCGGAAATAAGCGAAGTGATACTCAGCGGCGGCGACCCCTTGCTGCTCAATGACGAAAAACTCGGCCAGCTGTTGGCACAGCTAGGTGAGATTGAACACATCAAACGTATTCGCATTCATAGCCGAGTGCCCATCGTGTTGCCAATGCGCGTCACTCAACAACTGCTGAACACCTTATCCAGCCTTTCGCAACAAGTTGTGATGGTATTTCACGCCAATCATGCGAATGAGCTGAGCCCTGCCGTTGGAGCAGTTTGTAGCGATTTACGCCGCCACGGCATCACTTTATTGAATCAAAGCGTTCTGCTGAAGGGAGTTAACGATGCCGGCACGGCGCTCTGCGAACTGAGCGAAAAACTGTTTGAACTAGGTATTTTGCCCTACTATCTGCATGTACTGGATCATGCCAGCGGCACCGGCCATTTTGAAGTATCCGAAACTGTAGCCAGGCAATTACTCGAAGATATGCAAAGCCATCTACCCGGCTATCTGGTTCCCAAACTGGTTAAAGAACAGGCCGGAGCTGCGTATAAAATCCCAATTTGCTAAGCACCGGACAGTTTTCCGGCGACACGGATTCACATTTACCGATACCCGGTCTAAGATTTTTCCCGTGCCTCCCGGTCAGATCCCCGACATCAGCAAACTATGACAGATAAACTCGCAAACACTGCCAATCAGATACGCCGGTTCGTGCTGGTCGCAGTGTGTTTGCTGTTGATAAGTGACATTACCGTTGTACTCTATCAAAACATAAACGGCACGGGTGAACTGACCAAAATACTGATAGTGTTGCTGCCCGGTCTGGCAGCCTTGCTGATCTTTAGCGAACTTCTGTCAAATCGGCAACATCTGTCCTCTGGACTGGCACCCATCGGCGATTTTTACGACCATCTCACCCAATCCGCCATCGTGGTCGATAATCAGGGGATTATTCGCCATGCCAACCAAGCCGCAGCTTTGTCGGTGGGCAAGTGCCCGGCAGAATTAGCCGGACAAGCCATACACGCCTGGTTTCACCCGACCAGCCATACCGAAACTGAGTGCCCCTTATGCCAACATATCAAGGCCGGCAAGGCTATGCCGGCCAGCGACTTTGCCTTTCCAAATCAAACATGGCAGCAAATCTCGCTTACCCGCCTGTCCACGCATAACAACAGTCAATTAATTCAGTTCCATATCGACATCACGCCGCGAAAGCAAATTGAAGAACAATTGGCCCTGGTAATAGACGGCGCCCAGTTAGGCTACTGGGATTGGAATTATCTAAGCGGCAAACATTCCGTGAATCAACGCTGGCTGGACATGTTGGGCCTCAGCCATGACGAGCTGGATAACTATGTCAGCGACTGGGACAAACGCCTGCATCCGGAAGACAGGCAACGAGTGAAACAATTCGTTGCCAAGCATATAGCCTCCGACCGCCCCTATGTCGTGGAATTTCGCATGCGCCATAAACTCGGCCATTGGGTATGGATACAAGGCTCCGGCGCCGTTGTAGCCTACGATCCGGTCAGCGGCGGTCCAAGCCGGCTATGCGGCACGCACCAAGACATCAGCGTGCGTAAGCAGTCGGAGCATAATCTGCAACGCGCCTATCAAATTATCAGCCAGAGCGCGGCAGTGGTATTGAAATGGAATAATTCCGAAGGATTACCGATAGAATTCGCCACTGAGAACGCCCGCCAGCTATTCGGCTACAGTGTCGAACAATTGATTACCGGCAATCTGTTTTATCTCAACCTGATCCATCCCGACGATGTCGGGGTTTTCCTTCGCGAGATAGCCACCTGCCGCAACGATCCGGACTGCTCCGAAATAGCGCATCAACCCTATCGCATCGTCGCCCAAAACGGCGGTATAAAATGGGTGCAAGACCGCAAGATGGTGGTGCGCAACGAGCAAGGCAAGATTATCGACTATCAGGGCCTAGTTAGCGACATCACTCAGCAGCGCCAGCAATCCAGTGTGATTAGGAATATCGTCTCCAGCAACCTGCCGCAAAGTGCCGCGTCGCTGCTGGATAATCTGACGCTATTGACCGTGGAAACCCTGGGAGCCGATTTTGCATTAATTGCCGAAACAACAGGCAATGGACGTGCCCGCAGCCTATCGCTTTGCGCAAAAGGCAAAATTGTCAGCAACCGGGAATTCAGCCTAGATAACTCGCCTTGCCGCGAGGTGGCCGCCGGCACTATTTGTTGCGTCGAACACGATGTAGCGAAACGATTCCCCGACGCCGACTGGCTGCGACGCCAACAAATTCAGGGTTATCTGGGCATTCCGTTACACGATAAACAACAAAATAGTTTCGGATTTATCTCGGTATCCTATTGTCGGCCCATTCCCGATACCAACTTTGCCACAGACACCCTGAAATTATTCGCGTTGCAAATTACCGCCGAACTGGAACGCAGCCGCGCCATCAATGCGCTGCAAGACCAAAAACAGCGCTTACTGGATGCGCAAAGTATTTCCCATATCGGCGATTGGCATTGGCATTTGCCGGACAATCACTTTAGCTGGTCGGACGAAATGTATCGGATCACCGCAACCAGTAAAGCTGTTTTTACCCCCAACTTTTCCAGCATTTTAAGCACACTGGTTCACCCGGACGACCAAAGCTTTTTCAAAACATCGATGCAAAACGCGATCAGTAGCGGCAGTATCGATTTCAGACATCGGATAGTGCTCGGTAACGACCAAATTCGTCATGTCCACCAACGCGGACAAGTTATTCGCGATGTTAATGACAAACCCACTGGCGTTCAAGGCACCATGCAAGACATCACCGACCGGCTGCAAACCGAGCAAAGGCTGTTGGAAGCCAAGCAGCAGGCAGAACAGGCAACACGGGTAAAATCGGAATTTCTCGCCAATATGAGCCACGAAATCCGCACGCCGATGAATGCCATTATCGGTTTGGTTGAATTATGTCTGAACAGCAGCATCTCCGCCAAACATCGCGACTACCTGGAAAGAGTGGAAACCGCCTCGCGCTCGTTGATGACCATCATCGACGATATTCTGGACTTTTCCAAAATGGAAGCTGGAAAAATGCAACTGGAATCCGTACCTTTTCTCTTGGAAGAAATGCTGGATAAGGTGTTTTCCACGATGTCCGAACTTTGTGCCAGCAAAGGCATAGCCTTGATTCGCCCACCTAAGACGCTAACTTTTCTCCCGGTGATCGGCGACCCGCAACGGCTAAGGCAAATTTTTATCAATCTGATCGGGAACGCGATCAAATTTACCGAACATGGCGAGGTAAGAGTCACGCTCACCGAACTTAAGCGCTCCGCGCAACAGACTTGTTTGCAGTTTAGTATCAGCGATACTGGCATCGGCATGAATGCAGAAAAACAAGCCAAACTATTCCAGGCGTTCAGCCAAGGCGACAGTAGCGTCACGCGTCATTACGGTGGTACCGGCTTGGGTCTGATCATTTCCAAACAATTGGTCGAACAAATGGGCGGAACGATCAGCGTCTCCAGCCAAGAAAACTTCGGCTCGACATTTACCTTTAGCGTCAAACTGGGCATCACCAGCCTTGCTTCAATACGCAACGCGCAATACCAACAAAAGCTCCCCTTCGATACCGGGAAATTGCAGCATATCAGCGGTGCCCGAGTATTGCTGGTTGAAGACAACGAAGTGAATCGAATTGTAGCCATCGAACTGCTGGATCAAGCACATTTGCAAGTCGACGTGGCCGAAAACGGCGAAATCGCCTTGGGCAAACTGCAACAAACCACTTACGACTGCGTGCTAATGGACGTGCAAATGCCAGTGATGGATGGCTATCAAACCACCAAACAACTACGAGCATTACCCGGCTGTCAAACCTTGCCGGTCATAGCGATGACCGCTAACGCAATGAGTAATGATCGCAACAGATGCTTTCAAGCCGATATGGACGATTTCATCAGCAAACCGATATTACCGGAAACACTTTACGCCACACTGGCAAAATGGATTAAACCGCGAACTGACCGAATGCCCCAGACCGATCCCAACAGCGAACAGCAGGAAAGCAATCCGCTTCCTTATCTTTATGGCATAGACACCTCCGCCGGCTTACAACATACCGCCGGCAACCTGGCCGTCTATCGGAAAGTGTTACTAAAATTTGCTGAAAATCATGCGGATACCATGAACGAAATCAGCCAAGCCTTAACACATAACCAGTACGACAAGGCCTATCAATTAGTCCATACTTTGAAAGGTTTGGTCGGCTCGCTCGGCGCGCTACAATTGCAAAGCCACTTAGTGCAGTTGGAAGCTTCGCTAATCGATTTCCGCGCCAATATTGCCGACGTCCCGCATATCGATAGTAATATTGCCGCTACAACACTGGAGATGAGCAAGGTTATCAGTAGTATCAACAGTAATTTGACCAACAGCGAAAGCCAGGGCGACGCTGAACCACGCTACTCGACGCTGGAAACTCGGCAACAGTTGGCCATATTGATTGATAAACTGCAAACCTTCGACTCCGACTCGGACCAGCAACTTGAGCGGATTATGCGCCATATCGATGAAAAAGCTCTGCTGCAAATCTTATTGCCCATCAAAAAACAAATTGCCAATTACCAGTTTGTAGATGCCGCGCAAGCTCTCAACCACATACTGGAACATCGGATATAGGAAAATGGAAAGTAGAAACACGCATACCATTCTGGCCGTGGATGATAGCCCGGAAAATCTGGATCTTATCAAGAATATTCTCGAACCCCATTACACGGTAAAAGTAGCCGTGCATAGTGAACTGGCTTTACATATCGCTACCAGCCAGCTTCCCGATCTGATCCTGCTGGACATCATCCTGGACGACATGGATGGTTATGAAATATGCCATCAGCTCAAGTCGTCGGATAAAACCCGCAATATTCCGATTATTTTTCTGACCGCCAAACGCTCGGAAGAAGATGAGGTGCACGGCTTTCGAATCGGCGGTAGCGACTACATCACCAAACCGTTTTCGCCGTCGATTGTTTTAGCAAGAGTACGCACTCAAATTCAGCTAAAAACCAAATCCGATTTATTGGAAAAACTGGCGTCGCTGGATGGCCTGACCGAGATACCCAACCGCAGAGCATTTGACGCCGCCCTGGAACGCCAATGGAACCAGTCCAAACGCACCGGCATGCCGCTCTCGCTGTTAATTGCCGATATTGACAATTTCAAACAATTTAACGACTACTTTGGCCACCCTATGGGCGACGAATGCCTGAAACGGGTGGCGCGTGCCTTACAAACAATTACCCACAGACCCGAAGACTTGGTGGCAAGATTGGGCGGCGAAGAGTTCGCTATCTTGCTTCCCAACACCGACAGCATAGGCGCCCTGATGCGTGCCGAGCAGTACCGCGAAACCATAGAGAACCTGAAAATACGGCATACGCAGAACAATCCCAACAATTTCGTGACCATATCCATCGGCGTTGCGACGCTGCAGGCCCACACATTCGACGACGTTGCCAGTTTACTGAAAGCGGCGGACGATGCGTTATATCAGGCCAAGCATCAAGGCCGGAATCGTATCTGCGCGAATAACTTGTCCAATGGCAGGTAGTTTAGATATCTGCGCATCGTTACCGTTTAGGAAAGCGTCTATAATCCCAGCTAATCCACTCCATACCTTATTACCCCGGCTTTTTGTTTATGCATCTTTACCTCGACTTTAATGCTTCCTATCTTGCCGCGTTTGTAATGGGTTTATTCAGCAGCCTGCATTGCATAGGCATGTGCGGCTCCATTATCGGCACCCTTACTTACAGTCTGAAACCCGAACTTCGTAACGATAAACGCCGTCTGTTTGGCATAGTGTTGAATTACAACATCGGCAGGGTTCTAAGCTACGCGATGGCCGGCGCCTTGGTGGGCGCTCTGGAGGCCTTTTTAACTTTACCTTTTGCTCAAGGTCAAGCGCACAGATTTTTGCAACTGCTCTCGGCCGTGGTGATGGCGGGAGCGGGACTTTACCTCGGCGGTTGGTTTCCTTACTTTGCCTACATCGAAAAAATGGGCGCACGCTTCTGGAAACTGATCGAACCATTCGGCCGCCGATTGATTCCGGTACAAAACCGCACCCAAGCTTTGTTGTTTGGTATGGTGTGGGGCTGGCTACCCTGCGGCCTGATTTATACGGCATTGGCACTAGCAGTTACCACGGGGAGCATTACCCACAGCGCGCTCACGATGTTGGCATTTGGATTGGGCACTTTACCTGCCGTGATGGGTGTCGGTATAATGACCTCATTACTGGCGAGGCTTTCGAAAATCCGGCACTTTAAACACGCGGTTGCAGCCTTGTTTATTATCTTTGCGCTATTGGCATCCTTCCCATGGCTCTATCCAATGCGCGTTGAACACATCATGACGTTTTGAGAGGTTTTACAGTGGATAACTTCGATCCTATTATTGGACAATCTCCCGCAATCGAAGCATTGATTCGCAGCGCTCGTATCGTTGCGGCGACCGACGTTACCGTGCTGATCAAAGGCGAAACCGGCACGGGAAAAGAAGTACTGGCAACGGCAATTCAAAAGGATAGCCCCCGCGCAAATAAACCTTTCATCGCCTTAAATTGCGCGGCACTCCCTGAAGGTTTGGTTGAATCAGAAATATTCGGTCATAAGAAAGGCGCTTTTACCGGCGCGGTATCAGACAAGCAAGGTCTGTTTCAAGCAGCCGATGGCGGCACTTTGTTTCTGGACGAAATCAATTCTTTACCCTTAGGAATCCAGGCAAAGCTTTTGCGATTTCTGGAGTCGGGAGAATGTTTGCCCGTTGGCGGCACCAAACCCTACATGGTGAATGTGCGCGTAATTGCGGCCTCCAATGCCGACCTCACCAAATTGATAGAAAACGGTCAGTTTCGCCAGGACTTGTATTTCCGCTTAAATGTAGTGCCGCTGGAATTGCCGGCATTGCATCAGCGCACCGAAGATATAGAAATACTGGCCAAACATTTTTTCACGCACTTCTCGGCCGCACATTCCCTGGAGCCGCCTACTTTCAGCAGACAAACCATAAAAACGCTGCGCAGCTACAAATGGCCGGGTAATGTACGTGAATTGCGCAATCTTTGCGAAAGACTAAGTATTCTGCTGGCGGGCAAAGTAATCGAGCCGGAAAATCTGCCCCACGAATTTAACCGCAGCGCAATAACAGTCAGCTCTGACTTTACTTTGCCGGAGTTGGGTCTACAACTCGATGCGCTGGAAGCAGATATGATTCTGCAAGCATTGAACAGAACCAAGGGCAATCGCAGCAAATCGGCGCGCTTATTGGGCATTTCCAGAGACACCTTGCTTTACCGGATTCAAAAGCACGGCTTGGCAACACACTAAACCATCCGGTTTACTGGGGCTGCATGGTTCAGCCCCTGCCCTCCTGCTAAACAGCTAACGCCGCCTTACCCACTGCACGGTGACATTATCGCTTTTACCTTGAGCGCGTAATACTGCCATTTTTGCCATCTTCTGCAACTCCGGCTTTCCGCTACCCTCTTGAGATAACGCCAACAACTCCTGTTCCTTTACAAACTCCCAAAAACCGTCGCTACAGAGCAGAAAGGTTTCGCCGCATTTCATCGGTGGGAAACAGGCAATATCTACCGCAGGCGCACTCAACACATTGATACTTCGTGTCAGCTTATGCTGATCGGGATGAACCCCCATCTCCCATTCGCTGATTTTTCCCTCGTTAAACAGTTGTTGGGGCACCGAATGATCTTTTGTACGCCATAGGACTTGCTCGGAATTGATCCGATAAACTCGCGAATCTCCGCAATGCGCCACTATCGCTCGCTCCTTGTCCAGATACAGAATTGCGCAGGTGGTGTGAGCATCGCTTGCAAACGGATCGCCGGCAAATAGTTCACTCATATTCCTGACAGCTTCCGCAATCCAAGCGGCCATGACCGTTTCTGCCTTCACTGAGGATATATGAGCATGATACTTTTCCGCCAGAGCAATCAAGCTACGGCAAAAAAATTGTGACGCTTTTTCGCCGGAGTAATGCCCGCCTAATCCGTCAGCGACGACAAATAATGCGTAATTAGCGCACACCCGGTGCGCCATGCAATCCTGATTGACCTCTCGATTGCCTATCGAGGTTAATTGATAAAACTCGAGTTCGTTCTGCATTACATCAACCGTGTAAACGCGACTCCCGCATGACGCGCTTCATGTCCCTGACCGCGCTATCCAGGCCTAAAAACAAAGCCTGTGCAATCAAGGAATGACCAATATTTAGCTCGACAATCTGCTCGATCCGGCAAATAGCCTCCACATTGGCGATATTCAAGCCGTGGCCGGCATTGACTTGCAATCCGGCTTGGTGGGCATAGGCCGCGGCCGCGCGGATTCGCTGCAATTCTTTCTCCCGCTCTAGTTTGCTTGCGGCATCGGCATAGCGGCCGGTATGTAACTCCACCACCGGCGCACCCGCCTGGACCGCTGCGTCGATTTGCCGACAATCCGGATCGATAAACAAGGAGACTTCTATATTCGCATCCGCCAATTGTTGGCAGGCAGAACGCATCTTGTCCGCGGCACCGGCCACATCCAGACCGCCTTCGGTCGTCAATTCCTCTCGGCGCTCCGGCACCAAACAACAAGCTTGCGGCTCAACTTTAACCGCAAGCGCCAACATGGCATCGGTCACGGCCATTTCCAGATTCAACCGGGTGTGCAACATATCCTTTAACAAATAAATATCTCTGTCCTGAATATGCCGTCTGTCTTCGCGCAAATGCGCGGTAATGCCATCGGCACCGGCTTGCTCGGCGATCAGCGCAGCCTGCACCGGCTCGGGATAACGAGTACCTCTAGCCTGGCGCAAGGTCGCAACATGGTCGATGTTGACACCTAATAAGATGATTTGTTTTTCCATTGAATATGAGTCCGCAAGCGGATGAGAAAGAGGGATGAAAGACGGTCAACCTATCCTGACTTTTGTCTTTCGCCTATAAATACTTAATAATTTTTGCCAGAACATCCCTGCTTTTTAGCTGCCTGCCTTGCAAATGTCCATCCAGCATTTTTCTGAAGAGTAGCTTGGCTTCGAGCAAAGCGCGGCCTTCCAACGGAGCTCTTGCGGCCAATATGGACAAGGTTTCACCACCGATCAAACCTTCGTTATCCGCGACCATGCCGAAATCAGCCAAAAAATTGTAGCGCTGACCTATCTTGATGGGATTACCGTTAGCTTCCGAATTCATCGCAACGGCGTAGCCAGCCTCTTGCAATAAATCCAGTTCAAAATAGCGCAAAGTCTGCTCGATACATTCACCAAGCAATAAACCACTCAAGCAGCGCTCGTAGCAGCTAAATATCTCGGGCTGGGGATCGTCTTTGTGTACAAATATCTGCACCAGCTCGTTCACATAAAATCCGCAGTACAGCGCCAAGCGCTTTAAAGGGTAGCCGTCGACATATTCCACTTGAGAAAGAATTTTTAATTCGTTTTTATCGACAAAAGACAGCCGCAAGGCGCTGAAAGGCAATAACAACCCGGCTATTTTCGACTTTTCCTTACGTACGCCCTTGGCGAGCATGGAAATCACGCCAAAATCCCGCGTGAAGACATCTAACAATACGCTGGTTTCCCGGTATGGCCGATGCTGCAGAACAAACCCCGGCTGTAAATAAACGGCCGAGCCGCTCATTAATGGCCAAAATCGCTAAAACCTAAACTCTGTAAGGCGCGCTCGTTATCCGACCAACCCTTTTTCACTTTGACCCACAATTCCAGATAGACTTTTTGGCCGATCAATTTTTCAATATCGACCCGCGCTTCGCTACCGACTTTTTTCAGCATTTCGCCTTGTTTACCGATGACGATGCATTTTTGGCTGTCCCGCTCTACCAAAATCGCCGCGTATATTTTGCAAAGCTCCGGAAACTCCTCGTAACGTTCGATTTCCACAGTCAGCGCATAAGGTAATTCGTCACCTAAACGCCGGGTCAGTTTTTCGCGAATAATTTCGGCAGCAAAAAAGCGCTCCGGCCGATCAGTGATTTGATCTTCCGGATAAATGAGCTCGGCCTCGGGCAGCAAAGCCATGATGTGCTGTTCCAGCAGTTCAAGATTGGTATTTTTCAAAGCCGAAACCGGCACGATATGCTGAAACGGATATTTTTGCTGGGCCTCGGCGAAGAACTTCAGCACCGCGTCCTTATCCTTGATTTTATCGACCTTGTTAATGGCCAAGATAACCGGCAATCCGGCTTGCTCGAGTTTCTTGAAAATCTTTTCGTCATAGTCGTGCCAATACAGGCCATCCAACAACCAAATCACGACATCGACTCCCAGCAGGGTGCTGTCCGCAGTCTTATTCAGATAACGGTTCAATACCTTTTTTTCATCGCTGTGCATGCCCGGCGTATCCATAAAAATGGCTTGTCCGGCGGCTGTCGTCTTGATACCCAGAATTCGATGCCGGGTAGTTTGCGGTTTTCTTGAGGTGATACTGAGTTTCTGACCCAGCAAATGATTCATCAACGTCGATTTGCCGACATTGGGCCTACCGATTAAAGCAACATATCCGCAGTTCATTTATCCCTGGATTGTAAAAAATTTAACATATTTTCGGCAGCAGCCTGCTCGGCCTTTTTTCTGGAAATACCGACGCCGTTGCGCGTTTCCGGTGTTAATGCGATGGTGCATTTCACTTCAAAGGTTTGGGCATGATCCGCGCCGGACATGCTGACCAATTCGTAAATCGGCAAGGGTTTACGGCTGGCTTGCATCAACTCCTGCAAACGGGTTTTCGGGTCTTTGGTCCAATCGTCTACTTTCAGCGCGGTCAGTTTGTCATCGAATAATCGCAATATCCACTGCTGGCAAACCTCAACTCCTTGGTCTTTCAGCAAGGCCCCCATGATGGCTTCCAACGCATCCGAAAGAATCGAATCTCTACGAAAACCACCGCTTTTCAATTCGCCGGAGCCGAGAATCAAATAATCACCGATATTGTGCTGCCTAGCCACTTCCGCCAGCGAATTCTGGTTGACCAAACTGGCGCGTAGCCGACTTAAGGCGCCTTCTCCCGCATCGGGGAACAGTTCGTATAGTTTTTGGGCGATGACGAAGCCCAGCACGGAATCGCCCAAATATTCGAGACGCTCGTTGTTTCTAGCACCCATGCTGCGATGAGTCAAAGCCATCGCAAATAAGCCGGGATCGTTAAACCTTAAACCCAACTTGCCGGCAAGAATTTCAGGCTTCTTAATCACTTGTTGCCAGCTTCGAATCCCTCATGGAACTCAACCAACACACTCAAATTTCCCATGATGGGTTCCACACGCTCGTAGTCTATGTCAACCCGCACATAACCGGGCTGAGCAACGATTTTGATATTGTCGTTTGTAACATGCTCGACATAGTTCATATCAAAGCGCTTTTCCAGACTGCCCTTTATATCTGCCTTGGATTTAGTCACGATATCAGTAGTGTTTTCAACTGCTTTCAAGGCGTTAACTACGCGACTATGATTAATGTAAATCGGCGCAATTTTTAGAATCAATAAGGTAAAAAAACCAATTAACGCCAAAATAAAGGCAATGGACAAAAAAGTTAAACCGCGTTGTTTTTTTAATGATGACGGCATAACACTACCCCCGAGAAAAATTAGAAACAAACCGCCGACTATTGAGAATCCACCGCATTAAGCATTGTTTTTTCGGATTATCTCGCAGCAAACCGCTCAACGCAGCACGGTGCCTAGCCGGTCGAAAGCAATACCGTTATTTTGCCAGTCCCAATTCATCCAGATAAAAAAGGCTCTACCCACCAGATTAGCTTCCGGTACCGTACCCCAATAACGACTATCGTTGCTGTTGTCGCGGTTATCACCCATGACGAAATACTGGCCTTGCGGCACCACGAACACATCCTCTACAGACGAAGCCCCGTGACTCACCAGGATGGAATGCTCAACCCCCAACAAATCCTCTTCCAGACGCTCGGCACCACTCATATTGCTGCCCTGCCCGACGCCTTGATAACGTCCCAACGACACTTGCTTGGCGGGTACGCCGTTGACGTAAAGCTTTTTATCAAAGTAAGCGACGCGGTCACCCGGCAAACCAATCACCCGTTTGATGTAATCAACTTCCGGTTGTTTCGGAAACCTAAACACCACGATGTCGCCGCGCTTGGGTTCACCCATTTCGATAACCTTGGTGTTCAGCACCGGTAAACGCACCCCATAACTGAATTTATTCACCAAAATAAAATCACCGACCAACAATGTCGGCATCATCGATCCCGAGGGAATCCGGAAAGGTTCGAACAGAAACGAGCGCAGCAACAATACGATCAATACCACCGGGAAAAACGAACGGGCATATTCGACCAATAGCGGCTCGTTCTCAGTAGGATAAGGCAAATTTGCCCGCTTCAGATATAAGCTATAGCCACCCCAGACAACGCCGGTGACAAAACTGGCTACCACCAGGAAAAATGAAAAATCGTAATCCATAATTGATCGTTATTACTCTTTATTGACCTGCAACACCGCCAGGAAGGCTTCCTGTGGAATCTCGATACTACCCACCTGCTTCATGCGTTTCTTACCGGCTTTCTGTTTTTCCAGCAGCTTTTTCTTACGGGTAATGTCACCACCATAACATTTGGCTGTGACGTTTTTGCGCATGGCTTTGACCGTAGAGCGGGCGATGACTTTTGCACCGATAGCCGCCTGGATAGCCACTTCGTACATTTGTCGTGGAATCAGGTCTTTCATCTTTTCGACTAAATCTCGACCACGATTCTGACTCAAATCCCGATGCACAATAATAGACAAGGCATCGACTTTGTCACCATTGATCAAGACGTCCAGCTTAACCAGCGGCGCCGGCTCGAAGCGCAAAAATTCGTAATCGAAAGACGCATAACCACGACTGACCGACTTCAAACGGTCAAAGAAGTCGAGCACCACTTCGCTCATCGGTAACTCGTAGCTCAGCGACACCTGACTACCGGCATACTGCATGTTTTTCTGAATGCCGCGTTTTTCGATGCACAGATTTATCACGTTGCCCAAGTAGGCTTGCGGCACCAGAATATTCGCCAAAATGATAGGTTCGCGAATCTCAACAATGGTGCCGACATCCGGCAGTTTAGCCGGGTTATCGACCATGACGATCTCGCCGCCATGGGTTTCCACTTCGTAAATAACGGTCGGCGCGGTGGTAATCAGATCGATATTGTATTCTCGCTCCAGCCGTTCCTGGACAATCTCCATATGCAACATGCCGAGGAAACCGCAACGAAAGCCAAAACCCAGCGCTTGCGAGGTTTCCGGCTCGTAATTGAGTGCCGAGTCGTTTAGTCGCAATTTATCCAACGCTTCGCGCATGGCGCCAAAGTCGTCGGAACTGACGGGATACAAACCGGCAAACACTCGGGGCTGGACTTTTTCAAAACCCGGTAAGGCTTCAGTGGCAGGGTTATCTGTCGCGGTAATGGTATCCCCAACCGGTGCGCCAAAAATATCCTTGATGCCGGCGACGATGAATCCCACCTCACCGGTGT
Organism: Methylomonas fluvii; assembly: GCF_014850975.1. Lineage (GTDB taxonomy): Bacteria > Pseudomonadota > Gammaproteobacteria > Methylococcales > Methylomonadaceae > Methylomonas > Methylomonas fluvii. Next base: position 1,611,754 of record NZ_JACXST010000003.1, read on the forward strand.
TGAGTTGCTGCTTTTCCAATTGCTTGGGGGTATAAACGCCCAACTTGTCGACTAAGAACGACTTACCGGTCGACATGACGGTAATTTTTTGCTTTTTGCGCAGACTACCGTTGACGATGCGCACTAAGGACACCACGCCCAAATAGTTGTCGAACCAGGAATCGATGATTAAAGCCTGTAACGGCGCATTCTCGTCGCCGGCCGGGGGCGGAATCTTTTGAATTAATTGATCCAGCACCGCTTCCACGCCGATGCCGGTCTTCGCACTGATCTTCAAAGCTTCGTCGGCCGGAATGCCGATCACATTCTCAATTTCTTCCATCACCCGCTCGGGTTCAGCTGACGGCAAATCGATCTTATTCAAGACCGGCACGACTTCCAAACCTTGTTCAATGGCGGTGTAGCAATTCGCGACGCTTTGCGCTTCGACGCCTTGGGCGGCATCCACAACCAGCAATGCGCCCTCGCAAGCCGCCAGGGAGCGCGAAACTTCATAGGAAAAGTCCACGTGGCCCGGCGTGTCGATAAAGTTCAGCTGATAGGTGACGCCATCGCTGGCCTTGTAATCCAGGGTGACGCTTTGCGCCTTGATGGTAATGCCACGTTCCCGTTCCAGATCCATGGAATCGAGTACCTGCGCCTCCATTTCCCGGTCGCTTAAGCCGCCACAAATTTGAATGAATCGGTCTGCCAATGTCGATTTCCCGTGATCGATATGGGCAATGATGGAGAAATTTCTGATATTTTTTTGATCCACTTAGCTTCTAGTTAATTCGTTAGGTTTACAGAATAAATGCGGCGGCTGCCCTGCCCCCGCGAGGTACTGCTTTAGGCGGCCTTGGCCAATATTTGTCTGAATTGCGCGACTGTTTCAGCAGTCAGCGGCTGCCGCTGGTTATCCCAGACAACGCCGTCAAGTTCGTCGGCCAACGTATCGATGGTCTCCATGAAGTCATCAAATACCGCCAACGGCGCATCGACTTCGCGCGGTTGCATAAAAAACACGATGCCGGGACAATAAAAGTCTTGTAGCCCGGTGTCAGGGAAAGTACCGGGGTCAACCATACTGGCGACCGCGAAATCGACCATACGGTTAGCATCCACACGCTCGAATACCCGCACACTACCATAGCGTAAGCCCACACGTTCGAAAGCCTCGAACAGATCTTCGCCATTAAAGCCTTGGTCGGCACGGGCAACGATGCTGAACTCGATCAAAGCTGGCAATTCCAAACGCCGCGAATGAGCCAAAGTCGCGGCTTGTTTTTTCTCGACATCCTTGCGAGAGGCATCAGCAGTGGGTTTTGGGCTGGGCTTGATGGCTTGATCGTCTAACAGAGCATCTCCATCAACCAACTCGGTGCCCAACGCAAATACATCCATCTCATCGTCGTCTTCCTCAACCGAAAACTCGTCAACCACCCGGTCGTCGTAAGAGTCCTCGTCGTAATAATCGTCAGGCGTGCGTCTTTCTCGCAACGATTTGACGAAATGCCACAACACCATGCCGATCATCACCAGCACGCCGATCAAAATAATCACGACTCTTAATAATTCTTTATCCATTAGCTTTCTGCCATGCTCACTGCTTCATCAATATCAACCGCCACCATTCTGGATACTCCAGGCTCCTTCATGGTAACACCTGCCAGATGTTTTGCAATTTCCATTGTGACTTTGTTGTGCGAAATATACAAAAACTGTACGGTTGCCGACATGTCTTCCACCATCTGCGAAAAGCGCACGACGTTAGCATCATCCAGAGGCGCATCGACTTCATCCAGCAAACAAAACGGCGCCGGGTTCAACTCGAATATCGAAAACACTAAAGCCACCGCAGTCAAAGCTTTCTCACCGCCGGACAACAAATGAATCGAGCTGTTGCGCTTGCCGGGCGGCCGAGCAATGATGTTGACGCCGGCTTCAAGCAAGTCGTCTTCGGTTAACTCCAGATAAGCCTGACCGCCACCGAACAAACGCGGAAACTTTTCTTTCAAGCCACTATTGATCTTGTCGAAAGTCTCTTTAAAGCGCTGGCGGCTTTCCTTGTCGATCTTGCTAATCGCTTGATCCAAAGTATTCAAGGCATCAACCAAGTCGTCGTGCTGCTCGTTTAAAAACTTCATCCGTTCGGATTGGGTTTTGAATTCCTCGATCGCTGTCAAATTTATGGATCCCAACTTTTCTATTTGATCAGTCAGCTCATCGACGGCATTTTTCCATTTCGTTTCGCTCGCGCCTTCGGTTAGATTGCTTAGAATCACCTCCGGATCGGCATCCACCTCCGTCAATTGCTCGGCAATGGTTTGCTGCCTGACTCGGCTATCTTGCTGCTCGAAACGTACCTGATCCAAAGCCTCTTTTTGTTTTTCCAGGGACCGTTGGGTTTGCGAATATTGCTCGGCCAACTGACTGACCGTCTGTTCGCTGGCTTGCTGGGCCTGACGCTCGGACTGCAAGTTATCCTCGAATTCGGCTTTACGCTCCAACAATTCTTCCAACTGCATTTTCTCATCGTCGAGCGGTGCTAATGAAAAGTGCAACTTGTTTTCCAATTCAGCGATTCGATCAGCCGATTGCTGATGCTGCAATTGCAAGCGCTCGATCTGTTTCGCGGTCAGCACTTCCGAAGACTTCAGCGATTCGATTTGCGCATGCAAACGATGCAAATGCCGGCGTGCTTCATCAACCGAGGCATCGGTGTTTTGCTGTTGCGCTTGAATCTGTTGATTTAGTTGCTCCAATTCGGTTTTCTTGTCACCCAAATCACCCAAGGCCTGCTCGGCGTCCTGCTTGATCATTTCCGCTTCGGAAATACTCTCAGCGTTTTCCGCCAGCTGCTGGCTGATTTCTTCGATCTCATGATCGAGCTGTTCCAGGCGGCGTTTTTGCTGTTCGAAACGAGCCGACTGCGCGCTGTATTCGGCGCTCTTCGCGGAAAACTCAGCGCTGAGCAGCTTTTCCTTTTGTTGATATTGCTCGCGATTACTCTCGGCGGCCTTCAACTCTTGTTCGGAGTGGGCTAATTGCTCTTCGTCCTCGGCTATCATCATCTGCAATTCGCTTTGCCGCTGCTTCAGTTCGCGTAATTCCTTTTCTCGGTGCAATACCCCAGCCTTGCTGTCGCTACCACGGCTGATTTTGATCCAGTCCTTACCTAACCAAGTGCCGTCGGCCAATACCACCGACTCGTGCGCCTGCAGATGCATTTGCCGGGCTTGCTGCATAGTCTCAGCGCAATAAATGCCGCTCAACAAACTGGATAAATCCCAGCGACTGCGCAACTTACTCGCCAATGCGACGGAGTCGGCACTAGCGCCGGCCGGGTTAGCGTGCGTTTCAAAAACCACCAAAGACTGCTTGGTCAAATCCTGCAACTCGCCCAATATCGAATCGGCGCTATCCACACAGATCGCTTCCAGGTAACTGCCCAACACCGTTTCCACGGCGGTTTCCCAGCCTTCCTCGGCATCCAGAAACTCGGCAAGGCGCGGTTGTTGCTCCAACCCGACTTGTTCCAGCCACACGCCTAACTCTTTTTTGTCCTTGCCCATCGCGTGCTGCTGCAATAATTCCAAGGAACTGATCTTGCCGTTAACCTTCTGCAACTCGGCGCGACTGGCGTGCAGGCTATCATGCAGCTGTTTGATGGCCGGCCTTAGTTCGGCGATGCGCTGCAAAACGGTATCCAGCTGTTGCTGCAACTGCTCGCGCTCGGCTTCGATCAATTCGATACTGCTATCCAAGGTTTCCAATTCCAGTTGCAATTGGGTGTCAGCTAGGCCGCCGCGTTCGCTATTTAATTTATCTAAGCGGGTCTGCAACTGGCGGTTTTGATTTTCCAGCTGTACCAGCTTGGTCCGCTGCACTTCGGCTTGCTCTCGATAACCGGCGTTTTCCGCCAAAAAAGCTTCCCACTGCTGCTGCCATTGCTGCTTTTGCAGATGCGCGTCTTGCTGAATGCCCAGCAAATCTTCCTCGCGCTCGCGGGCCACGATCATGGTTTCTTCCGCTTCCAGCAAGGTCTGACGAATTTCTTCCAGCTGTTGCCTATCTTGTTCGCATTCAGATTGCGCCTGTTCGGCTTGCAGTTTCAAGCGATTGATCTCAACCAGGGTTTCTTCGTGGCTTTTTTGATTGTGCTTGATGGTCTGTTCCAGTCGACTGACTTCGGCGACCACGGCATAATATTCGGCTTGGGTGCTATCCAGGTGCTGCTGCTGGGCTTTTTGTTCGCCGCGCTTCAACTCCATGCCTTTTTCAGTATCGCGCAGCAACACGAACAAACGATTGTGTTCGGCGGCGATACTTTGCAGCTTTTCTTCCAACTTCTGCGCAGAACGCTGAAAGTTTTGCCAGCGCATCGCCAACAGCTCTTGCTTGTATTGGCGTTCCTGCTTTTTCAGCTCGGTATATTTTTCGGCTTTTTCGGCCTGCTTGGCCAGATTCTTGATTTGCTTTTCGACTTCGTCGCGCAAGTCGTTCAAGCGCTCCAGATTCTCGCGGGTATGGCGCATGCGGGTTTCGGTTTCCGAGCGCCGTTCCTTATATTTGGAAACCCCCGCCGCTTCCTCGATATGCACCCGCAAATCTTCCGGCTTGGCTTCCACCATCCGCGAAATCGTGCCCTGCTCGATGATCGCATAGCTACGCGAACCGAGACCGGTACCCAAAAACAGATCGGTAATATCCTTGCGCCGGCATTTGGAGCCGTTCAACATGAATAGCGATTGCCCATCTCGGCTAACCTGGCGCTTGATGGAAATGGTGGCGTACTGTGAATATTCGCCGCCAGCCTTGCCCTCGCTGTTGTCGAACACCAATTCGACTGACGCCATACTGACCGGTTTGCGGCCCGACGAGCCATTGAAAATCACGTCGGCCATATTGCCGCCGCGCAAATGCTTGGCCGAGCTCTCGCCCATCACCCAACGCACTGCGTCGATGATATTGGATTTGCCGCAACCGTTAGGACCGACAATCGCGGTCAGATTGCCATTGATCGGTATCGTGGTGGGATCGACAAAGGATTTAAAACCCGAAAGTTTGATTTTTTCCAGCTTCATGACTGGCGATGGGGATTCCGGCGCGGATTACAAAGCCGGCTATTATCGTCGAAATGCCGTTTCGATTCGAATGGAATTTAAATCGGCTTAACACCGGGCCCCAAACCGAGCTCAGCATTTCGTCTCGAAAATCAATACGTAAACAGATTGCGGGCATCGCTTGACCAAATCGACTTATAAGTCAGACCGCCAACTACAGCAACCGAAAACCGCCAGATAATACAGTTGACTTCAGCTTTGCGCATACCGCGGCATTACCCGCAAACACCAGCTCTTTACGCCTTTTTTACACGGCTAAAAATAAAATCCGCAGATCGCCAAAAGTTGCCGGAAACCAAGCAATTTTGCGGCATTTAATTAATCTCATTAACCGGAGAACGCATGCTGCGGGTCAATTATCTGTTTGGATTGGTATCACTGATTTTTCCGGAACTCGTTTCTGCCGACTCGGCGCCGGCAGCGCCACAGACCTTTCATCTTGACCTTACTCAACATTGGGTTGGCTACTTTTCGCTGGTCGTGATGATCGTTGCCTATATCTCGGCGATGCTCGAAGATGTAACCAATCTGCGTAAATCCAAACCCATGCTGCTAGCGGCAGCTTTAATCTGGTTTGTCATTGTCCTGGCATATCAACAACACGGTAATAGCTTACCGGCGACTACCGCCTTCAAGGGCAACTTGCAGGCGTATATTGAATTACTCTTGTTCATCATGGTTTCGATGACGTATTTGAATGCGATGGAGGACATGGGCATTTTTAACGCGCTGAAGATCTGGCTGGTCAGTAAAGACCTCAGCTATCGCCGACTATTTTGGATAACGGGATTTTTAGTTTTTTTAATTTCCTGTATCGTCAACGGCCTGACTGCCGGTTTATTAATGGGCGCTGTCGTGGTGGCTGTTGGTAAAAATAGCCCGCGCTTTGTCTCCTTAGGCTGCTTGAACATCGTCATTGCCACCAATGCCGGCGGTACGTTTAGCCCACTGGGCGGCATATCGACGCTATTTGTTTGGCAACATGGCATGCTGGGTTTTACCGAGTTTTTTAAATTGTTCGTGCCTTGTCTCGTAAATTTTCTGGTCCCGGCTGCGGCTATGCATTTTGCCTTACCTAAAGACAAACCTATCGTCGAACCCGAGCAAATTTCGTTACCCCGCGGCGCCAAGCGCATCTTATTCCTATTCGGCGTCACCATCAGCTTGGCGGTTGGTTTTGACATGGCGTTGGGATTGCCGGCGGCGGCCGGCATGATGGCAGGCCTGTCCTTGTTACAATTCTTTTATTTCTATCTCCAAAAATCCGATAAACCGAGCAGTTCACAACAGTCGGAGTTTTCGCTATTTTTCGGCGGCGGCGACGTAAACTTGATGACTAACGAAGCCAAGCGCCTGGATATTTTCGATAAAGTGGGCCGACTGGAATGGGATACCTTACTGTTTTTCTACGGCGCGATGATGGGAATTGGCGGCTTGGGCTTTATCGGCTATCTTGATGCCATTTCTCAGGTGTTATACGGACAATTCAGCCCGACTCTGGCGAATGTGATGATCGGTTTATCGTCGGCATTCGTCGACAACGGTACGCTTATGTTTGCGGTGTTAACCATGCACCCGGATATTCCGCAAGGACAATGGTTGTTGCTGACCTTGACCCTCGGCGTCGGCGGCAGCCTGCTGGCCATCGGCTCTGCGCCGGGCATCGGTTTGATGGGACAAGCCAAGGGGCAATACACCTTTGCTAGCCACATGAAATGGTGCCCGGTCATCCTGTTGGCTTACTTCGCCAGTATCGGTACGCATATGCTGGTCAATGCCGGATCTTTCTGACCGGTCGAATGGCTAACAATCCCACTCCACGCGCTAATATCGACGTCCCGATGACACTATCTGAAGCCTGGCTATCCGCGCAAAAGCGTGAGCGCTTCCTCGGCCATGCCTGGGGCATCGCCGCTCCCTTCATTTGCACGCTGATCGATTGGCCTTTGCGCGATCTGTTGGGACCGGCCAGCATCCTGATGACGTACTTACTGGGCGTATTTCTGGTCGCCAGCCGCTACGGCCGCAGCGCATCCATCGTCGCCTCGCTACTCAGTGCACCAACCTTTGCCTTTTATTTTGCCCGCCCCATATTCTCCTTTGCGATTAGCGACTTGGAAAATATCGTCGGCTTGGCGGTGATGATCATCGTCGCGAATGTCACCGGCAGTCTGCTTGAAAAATCGCGCATGCAAGCCGAGTTAGCCAAACAGCGTGAATCGCATACCAATGCGCTCTATCGATTGAGTCGGGATCTGGCGGCGGCACAGAATCACAACGCCGTCGCACGCATTGCGGCCGAACATATCGACAACGAATTTGGTACCGATTCGATTCTGCTGATTGCCAATACCGAAAACTGCCTGCAAGTCCAAACGACTCAAGCATTGCCCATTTCACTGCAAAGCCTCGACCTTACACTAGCGCAGCAGGCCTTCGAGACAGGTGAAGTCAGACTGCAGCCCCCATTAAGCTATTACCCGCTAGAAGGATCTAGCGCCGCGCAAGGCATGTTAACCATCCTGCAAACCGAAGCCTTGGCCAGTCAAACGCCGGAAGTAAACACCTTCTGCCATTTAATCGCGCAAACCTTGGAGCGATTTCAGCTAGCTGCTCGAGCCCGCGAGGCCAATCTGCAAGCCGAAACCGAAGCCTTGCGCAACGCCCTGTTAAGCTCGATCTCCCATGACTTGCGCACACCTTTGACTCGCATCATTGGCGCGGTCGGTACCGCTATCGAGAATGATGCCGGATTATCAGCCTCGGAACGCCAAGAGCTGAATCAATCGGTATTGGAAGAAGCGCAACGCATGTCGGAGTTGACCGGCAAAATTCTGGACATGGCCCGCTTGAGTAGCGGTCAAATCATTTTGCACCGGAGCTGGAACACCATTGAGGAAATCGTCGGCAGCGCTCTGAACCGTATGGATAGGCAGTTAAAGGACAGACCGGTCCGCACCCTGCTGCCTGATAGCTTGCCTCTTGTTTGGATAGATGCCGTGCTGATAGAACAGGTGTTGGTCAATCTAATCGAAAACGCGGTTAAGTACACGTCGCCAGGCAGCCCGATTGACATCGAAGCTGTATCGCTGAGCGATCAATTCCGCTTAACCTTAGGGGATTACGGTCCGGGCATCGCCAAGAACCAACAAATTCAGATTTTCGAAAAGTTTTATCGCGGCACCTCCGAAACCAGGCAAAACGGGGTCGGCCTGGGACTCGCATTGTGCAAGGCGATTATCGAGGCACATGGCGGGATGATTTATGTGAAAAACCGCATCGGTAAGGGCGCGGAGTTTCTTATCGAACTACCGCTGCACGAACCGCCGCCGCTGGCCGAATCGGAAGCGCTTGGAAGCCTGGCATGACTACTGCGCCTTTAATTTTGTTAATAGAAGACGACGCGCAAACCCGACGTTTTCTAAAAACCAGCCTAAGCCTTCGCGGCTGGTCCATGATCGAAACCGACTGCGGCAAATCCGGCCTGGCGATGCTGAGCAATGCCAATCCCGACTTGGTGATCTTGGATCTGGGCTTACCTGACATGGACGGAATCGCGGTAACACGACGCTTGCGACAACTGTCTGACCTGCCCATCCTGATATTGTCGGCGCGCAGCCAGGAACAAAACAAGATCATGGCGCTGGATGCAGGGGCCGACGATTACTTGACCAAACCCTTTGGCAGCGGCGAATTGCATGCTCGGCTACAAGCTTTAATGCGCAGGGTTGCACGTAGCCTGAGCAATCAAGAGACTTTTGAAACCGGTCAGTTAAAAGTTGATTTGACACGGCGCAAAGTATTTGTTGCCGACCACGAAGTGCGCATAACCCCAATCGAATTTCGGCTACTCGGCATTCTAATCCGCCATGCCGGGGTGGTCGTCACTCATCGCCAACTGCTTCAAGAGGTTTGGGGTGCTGAACACATACATGATCAACATTATCTACGTATTTATATGGGGCAATTGCGGCACAAACTGGAAGCCAATCCGGCGCGGCCCCGTTATTTGCTCACCGAAGTGGGGGTGGGGTATCGCATGGCGGTTAACGATGACGATTAATGATTGACCCGGCCTGAAACAGCGGTTCTTTCTAATCTGTTGGCTGCACTCGGTGCTGGCCTGTCGAGGTGGGAGTCCAAGATTCTAGGAATCTAAAAACTGATCGAGAAGCCTGTTACGGTTAATTTCTATCGAAATTGAAAGGATGGCGGCCGTGTTGAGGTATTTGGTTCCGGAAAACCACGTGGTTTTAACGGATTAGAAAGAAGCGAGCTAGTCATCAAGACTGGCTCTTGCCGTCGATGCCCTGGCCTAAAAACGGCCCGCAGCTAATTCAACAATGCGCCTAAGTTGTTAGGCCGCCGATTAGCGACAGCGGATTGCGCTTGACCGGGATTGTTTTGGATATCCGAGATTAACCTTCCAAGCAGCTGTTGCGCCTGTTCCGGGCTATTAATTTGGGCCTGACTGTCACTATTTTGTCCGCTGGCAGCCTGCGCCAATTTCAAAGATTCCTGGGACAAACTGACCGTGTCGCTTGGGCTCGGCTCGGGTCTCTCCGCCTGATTTTGCGAATTGGCAACCTTCCTGCGTTCGGCCAACGCTTCAATCCCGCCGGCTTTTTGATCTTTGGATACACCTTGGCTAGCCAAGGAATTTGGGTTTGGGTATGTAGTGTTGATTTCCATCGTCGACTCCCCTGCAAGTTAGACTCACATCTTAGCGGTTTTTGCGATTCGCCTTAACAATAATTTTACATCATTCGCCGCAAGTTGTTGACAATTCTGCCCATCAATTGTTTCGACTGATTCAGGAGAAACAAACCCGGGACCGGACACAAGCGCCAGCGCAAAATTACACGATAACTCATTGAGTTTAAATGCTTAATACGTTTTTGCTTCTTAGCTGGTAAAATATCGCCAGACTTAACCGGCGGACATCCCATTCGCCACTCCGGAATCCCTAACAACCCAAATTAAGCAATGACTACAAAACCCAGCGCAGACCTCACCACTTTCGAAAACCCCAGGCCGGCGCGCGACTTTACGATTCGCATCGACATACCGGAATTTACCTGTTTGTGCCCGATGACAGGCCAGCCCGACTTTGCCAAATTGGTGCTGGAATATGTACCCAATAAATTATGCGTGGAACTCAAGTCTTTGAAGCTGTATATGTGGACTTTCCGCGAACGTGGCGCGTTTCATGAGGCTGTCACCAACGAAATTTTGGATCATATCGTCGCGACAATTTCGCCCAATTTCATGCGTCTGCGCGCCGAGTTCAATGTGCGCGGCGGCATTTACACCACGGTAATCGCCGAGCATCGCGATCCAAGCTGGCAAGCCCCTGAATTGGTCAATCTGCCGTAAATTAGCGTGAGCGGCAGAACTTTCTACAACAGCGATATTGCCGTCGCCCTGCAATACGACGGCAAAAATGCGCCGAAAGTCACCGCCAAAGGCGAAGGTTTTACCGCTCAGCAAATTCTGGCCATCGCCGAAAAACACGGCGTACCGCTGCAAAACGAACCGGAGCTGGCGCGAATTTTGGCGCAAGTCCCGCTCGGTGAGGAAATCCCCCAACAACTCTATATTGCTGTCGCCGAAGTCATCGCCTTTGCGTATTTCATCAGCGGCAAAACCCCCGATTCCGAATCATGAATTTAAAAGAAACTTTTACCGTGCTGCCGCAATACGCATTGCCGCATCACGCACTCTCCGGCGTGATGTCCAAACTGACTCACTGCCAAAACAAAATCTGGAAGAACCTGTTTATCAAGTCCATCGTGCAGCTGTACGGGGTAAATATGCAGGAAGCCAAGTTTCAAGACCTGGAGCACTACGCCAGCTTCAATGATTTTTTTACCCGCGAATTAAAAGACGGCGCCAGACAGATTAACTCAGCCGCCGACGCCATAGCCTGTCCGGCAGACGGAGCGGTCAGCCAAGCCGGACCGATCAGCAACGGTCGAATTTTTCAAGCCAAGGGCCACGACTATAGCGCATTGGAATTGCTGGGCGGCGACGCCGAACGGGCACAGGCCTTTGAAAATGGCTCGTTCGCCACCATTTACTTATCGCCAAAGGATTATCACCGTCTGCATATGCCGCTAACCGGTACTTTGAAAGAAATGGTGCATATTCCCGGCCGGCTGTTTAGCGTGAATAACACTACCGTCGGCGCCGTGCCGAATCTGTTCTCCCGTAACGAACGCGTAGCCTGTATTTTTGACACGGCCGCCGGACCAATGGCTTTGATTCTGGTCGGCGCGATTTTCGTGTCCAGCGTCGAAACCGTCTGGCACGGTGTCGTAACGCCGCCAAGCTTCAGTAAGCCCAGAACTTGGCGTTACGATGACAATCCGCCGATTATTGAAAAAGGCGTGGAAATGGGTAGGTTCAATATGGGCTCGACGATTATCGTCCTGTTCGGTAAAGAAAAAATAGCTTGGAACGACGACGTCTCCAGCGGCAGAGCGGTACAACTGGGCGAGGCAATTGGCCGAACGCTAGCATAATCCGGGCAAATTGACAGCGTAATGTGATAAGCACTGCTAGTGTGGCATAATGCGCGCCTGTCCGCCCGGCCGGACCATTAAAACGACGATAACAATAAGAGGATTACCATGAGTTTCTTGATTTCTGATGCGCTGGCCCAAACAGCGCCCTCCGCCGTACAACCCGGTTTTGAAGGCATGCTGTTCCCATTGGGTATTCTGATATTTTTCTATTTCCTGTTCATCCGCCCACAATCCAAGCGCACCAAGGAACAGAAACAAATGCTGGCTGCGTTGGGTAAAGGCGCCGAGGTGGTCACCACCGGCGGTATTTTGGGTAAAGTGGCCGAACTGGACGACAACTTCGTCAAACTGGAAGTATCCGATAACAGTTTTATTCAAGTGCAGCGCCATGCCATCGCCAACATGATGCCTAAAGGCACTTACAAAACCTTGAACAGCAAAAAAACCAAAGAATAAGTTTGCTTTAACCCTGCGATATACCCCGCTTTTATTCGCAACAGCCTGGCTGTCACTGCTTTTAATGGAATAACCATGCAAAATCATTTCCCTGTCTGGAAAAATATCCTAGTAATTTTCGTGCTGTTAGTCGGTACGATTTACGCGTTGCCTAATCTTTATGGCAACGACCCGGCAGTGCAATTGGCTTCGTCTAGTCCGACGCCATTGCAGCAGTCTCAGGCTGACGCAGTCGCCGCCAGCATCAAAAACGCTGGTTTCACGTTGAAAAGCTTTGAATTTGCCGACGGCAAAATCCTGGCGCGATTCAATAACACCGACGAACAAATGAAAGCGGCAGACATATTGCGCGAACAAATGTCTGGCAAAGCCACAGTCGCCTTGAATTTAGCGCCTGCCACCCCGGCTTGGCTACGCGCTTTCGGTGCAAACCCTATGCACCTGGGCTTAGACTTGCGCGGCGGGGTGCACTTCCTGCTGGAAGTTGACATGGACTCCGCACTGAAACAAGCCGAAGAACGCTACACCAACGATATTCGCTCGGCCTTCCGCGATGCAAAGGTTCGGTATCAATCCGTTTCTAAGGAAGCAGGCGGCATCAAAGTCGTGTTGCCTAACGAAGAATCCAGAGTGGCCGCCACAGAAGTACTCAATAAAGACTTCCGCGGCCTGGATTTAGTGGAAAGCGGTCCGAATGAATTTACATTAAACATCCCCGAACGCAACCTGCGCGAAATCAAGAAATCCGCGCTGGGCCAAAACATTACCACGCTGCGCAACCGGGTCAACGAACTGGGTGTGGCCGAGCCTATCATTCAACAACAAGGCGATAGCCGCATTGTAGTGCAATTACCCGGCGTGCAAGACACCACCCGCGCAAAAGAATTGTTAGGCACCACCGCCACACTGGAATACCGTTTGGTGGACGTGGAGCATGATGTGCAATCGGCGTTGGGCGGTCACGAACCTATCGGCAGCCGCTTATATAAAGACAAAAACGGCGCACCAGTGCTGTTGAAACGCGCGGTTATCGTCACCGGCGACCAGATCACCGATGCGTCATCAGGCTTGGATCAAGACGGTTCGCCTGCCGTATTCATTACATTGGATGGCGTCGGCGCCAAGAAAATGGGCAAGATGACCCAGGAAAATATCGGCAAGCCGATGGCCGTGGTGTTCATCGAATACAAATCCGAAACCCGGGTCGTTAACGGCGAGAAAGTCCAACACAAGGAAAAAGTCGAAAAAGTCATCAGCGTCGCCACCATTCGCGACAGCTTCAGCAAACGCTTCCAAACCACCGGTCTGGATAGCCCAGAAGAAGCCCGCACCTTGGCCTTATTACTCAGAGCCGGCGCCTTAGCTGCTCCGGTTGAAATCGTCGAAGAACGCACGGTCGGCCCCAGCTTGGGTCAGGAAAATATCGATCAAGGCATGATGTCGATTACCGCCGGCTTCCTGCTGGTCGTGTTTTTCATGGTCGCTTATTACCGCGCTTTCGGCTTGATCGCCAACTTTGCTTTGTTATTCAACGTCGTGCTGCTGATCTCCATCATGTCCGTGTTGCAAGCCACTCTGACCTTGCCAGGCATGGCCGGTATCGTCTTGACAGTGGGTATGGCGGTGGACGCCAACGTATTGATCAACGAACGGATCCGCGAGGAACTGCGTAACGGCTTGAGCCGGCAGGCCAGCATATATGTCGGTTACGAGAAAGCGTTTGCGACTATTCTCGACTCCAACGTTACCCACTTCATCGTGGCAGTATTGTTGTTCGGCTTTGGCACAGGCCCGGTTAAGGGGTTCGCACTGGTCTTGATGATTGGGATTGCCACTTCGGTATTTACCGCGGTCACTGGCACCCGGATGTTGGTTAACTGGTTCTACGGCAACGACCATCGCAGCGATAAAATTTCCATCTAGCCAAAATTTGGTCTCGGCTCAGCACAAACCGGACCGCTTCAGCGGCTTCGGGAACACACTATACGGCAGGGCGTTTTTCAACACCCTGCCTGACAAGCTATAATGCGCAATTAATTTTTCAATCAACATCCTCACTGGAGTTACACAATGGCAATCGAACGTACTTTCTCAATCATCAAGCCTGATGCAGTCGCTAAAAATGTGATTGGGGAAATTGTTAGCCGCTTCGAAAAAAACGGCCTGCGCATCGTCGCATCCAAAATGCTGCAACTGACCCAAGAGCAAGCCGAAGGCTTTTATGCCGAGCATAAAGAACGTGGCTTTTTCAAAGACTTGGTTAGCTTTATGACTTCCGGCCCTGTCGTTGTCCAAGTATTGGAAGGCGAAAACGCGGTTCTGAAAAACCGTGAACTGATGGGCGCCACCAATCCTAAAGAAGCGGCGGCCGGCACCATTCGCGCCGACTTCGCAGTCAGCATCGACGAAAACGCCGTCCACGGTTCCGATGCGCCAGAATCTGCCGCGAGAGAAATCGCTTACTTCTTCTCTGCTAATGAACTCTGCGACCGTATCCGCTAAGCCGGCATTGATTAATCTGCTGGATTTCGACAGAAAAGGCTTGCAAGCCTTTTTTGTCGAGCTCGGCGAAAAGCCGTTTCGCGCCACCCAGGTGTTGAAATGGATTTATCAGGAAGGCATCTCGGATTTTGACGAGATGACCAACCTGAGCAAATCGCTACGCAGTCATTTAAAAGAACACTGCCAGATCAAAGTCCCGGAAATCGTCGCCGAACAATTGGCGTCCGACGGCACTTGTAAATGGGCCGTGCAGATGCACTGCGGCAATCGGGTGGAGACCGTTTACATCCCGGAAGAACGCCGCGCTACGCTATGCGTGTCCTCGCAAGTGGGCTGCGCCCTAGCCTGCACCTTTTGCTCGACCGCCAAACAAGGCTTCAACCGCAACCTCTCCACCGCCGAAATCATCGGCCAGCTCTATCTGGCTCAGCAACGCCTGGGACCGGAACGCCGCATCACCAATGTAGTGATGATGGGCATGGGCGAGCCGCTGCTGAACTTCGACAACGTCGTGGCAGCCATGAATTTAATGATGGATGACTTTTGTTACGGCCTGTCCAAACGCCGCGTCACCATCAGCACCTCGGGTATCGTCCCGGCAATGAAGCGCCTGAACGAAGTCTGCGACGTCAGCGTCGCCGTTTCCTTGCACGCCCCGCATGACGCATTACGCGACCAATTGGTGCCGATCAACGTCAAATACCCGCTAAAAGAGTTGATGGAAGCCTGCCGCGAATACGCCAAAACCGGTCCACGCAAGCACATCACCTTTGAATACGTGATGCTGGATGGCATCAACGATAGCCCGGAAGACGCCCGCACCTTAGTCAAGCTATTGAAAACCGTGCCGTCCAAACTGAATTTGATTCCGTTCAATCCGTTTCCGCAATCACATTACCGTTGCTCCAGTAACGCCGCCATCCTGAAATTTCGGGATATTCTGCATAATGCCGGCATCGTCACGACCGTCCGCAAGACCCGCGGTGAAGACATCGATGCAGCCTGTGGGCAATTGGTCGGTCAAGTACAGGATAAAAGCCGCAGACATTTAAAATTGCAAGCACAAGGACTCTCGCATGGCCAATAGGCGGGCTGCTCGCGGATTAGTGCTGATGAGCTTATTGCTAGGCGCTTGCGGCCTGCTACCGGACACCCGCGAGACGATGAGTAATGCCGAAAAAGCCAAGCTCAATCTACAAATGGGCGCGCGTTATCTGGATATGGGCATGCTCGACATCGCCAAGGAAAAGCTGGAAACTGCCGTGCGGTTGGATTCCAGCAACCCGGAAACCCATAACGCCCTGGCGGTCTTTTACGAGCGCATCAAACAAACCGAAGCAGCCAGCGACAGCTATCAAACCGCGCTGAATAAGGATTCGGATAATTTCAGCATCAAGAATAACTACGGCCGCTTCTTGTGCGAGCAAGGCAAATTCGACAAAGGCATCGCGCTGCTCCAAGACTCGATGGCATCGCCAATGAACAACCGACCTTGGTTTGCATTAACCAATCTGGGCGTTTGTTACGTTAAGCAGAACGACATGCAGCGCGCCGAAGAGTATTTTCGCCAGGCCTTACAATCTCAGCCCGATTACTCACCTGCCTTACAGGAAATGCAACGTATCAGTTATCAGAATGGCCAGTTCATGTCGGCCAGGGCGTTTCTGGAACGCTACCTGGGTGTCGCCAAACATACCCCTGAAACGCTGTGGATAGCCTTTCAAACCGAACGGGCGCTGGGTAACAGTAAAATATCCGAAGAATACCGCGAGCAATTGATTAGCTCATTTCCTGCTTCCAAAGAAGCACAACAAGTCAAAACCGCGATCAGCAAATAATCCGGCAACAAACAAGATCATGGCAAAACAACAACAGGCTATCCAAGCCATCCGCGGCATGCACGACATTCTTCCTGAGCAATCGCCCTATTGGCAATGGCTGGAAGGCCAGGCTAGACAAGTGCTGGGTGCCTACGGCTATCAGGAAATCAGGCTGCCCATCGTCGAAAAAACCGAACTTTTCAAACGCTCGATCGGCGAAGTGACTGACATCGTCGAAAAAGAAATGTATACCTTCGACGACCGCAACGGCGATTCGTTAACCCTCCGCCCCGAAGGCACCGCCGGCTGTCTACGCGCCTGCCTGGAGCACGGTTTATTGCATAACCAAAGCCATCGTTTGTGGTACTACGGCCCCATGTTCCGCCACGAACGCCCGCAGAAAGGCCGTTACCGGCAGTTCTACCAGCTGGGCGTGGAAACCTACGGCATGCCCGGCCCGGACATCGACGCGGAAATCATCGCGCTGACCGACCGACTCTGGAAGCAACTGGGCATCCGCGACAAAGTCGAGCTGCAAATCAACTCCTTGGGTACCAGCGAAGAACGTCTGGCCTATCGCGGCAAACTGGTCGAGTATTTCCAACAACATCTGGCGGTTTTGGACGAAGACAGCTTGCGCCGTCTGGAAACCAATCCGTTACGGATCCTGGACAGTAAAAATCCGGATATGCAGGCCATGCTGCAGCAGGCTCCGGTGTTGCTTGAGCACCTAGGCGAAGAAAGCCTGGCACATTTCAATAGCCTAAAAGCTACGTTGGACGATCTGGGCATTACCTACCAACTAAATACCCGCTTGGTGCGCGGCCTGGACTATTACGGCAAGACCGTATTCGAATGGGTCACCGAACACTTGGGTTCGCAAGGCACTATCTGCGCCGGCGGCCGCTACGATGGATTGATCGAACAACTGGGCGGCAAGGCTAATCACGCCATCGGCTTTGCGATGGGCATGGAGCGTATCCTGGCTCTATTGGAGTTGCTGGATCACGTCCCGGTTGCCACCAGCACCGACGTCTACATGATACGCGTCGGCACAAATGCCGAAGCCGCCGGCATGCGCCTGGCCGAACGCATCCGCGATGCGCTTCCAGGCTTGAAGTTACAAGTCAATTGCGGCGGCGGCAGCTTCAAAAGCCAGTTTAAAAAAGCCGATAAATCCGGCGCCGAGTACGCCATCATTATCGGCGACGACGAAGCCCAACGCGGCGAAGTGGCCTTGAAACCCTTGCGCATCGACGCAGAACAAAGTACGCACAATCACGACCAACTCCTGCAAACCCTGCAAGACTGTTGCAGCCAATAATCCCTTGTAACCTGATAATAGAAGAGAACTACCGTGGCAATTTACGATACCGAAGAAGAACAACTGGAACAGTTGAAAAAATGGTGGGAAGCCAATCAGACTTCATTGATCGCCGGTGTTGTCACCGCAATAGTATTGGTGAGCGGCTGGAATCTTTGGCAAAACCACCAACTGGACAAACGCAATCAAGCCTCGCAAATGTACCAACAATTATTGGACAGCGCGGCCAAGGACAATGGCGAATCCACCGAAAAACTGGCGGAACGCTTGCCTATCGAATTTCCCGGCACCGCTTACGCCCACTATGCCGGCCTGCAACTAGCCAAAAGTAAAGTGCAAAAAGGCGATCTGGAAGGCGCTAAAGCCATTCTGGAAAAATCGATCAAAGAAGCCGACAGCGATGAATTAAGACATGTGGCCCGTCTGCGCCTGATTCAGTTAATGCTGGCTACCGGCCAATACGAACAAGGTTTGCAATTGATCGCTGCGGTCGATCCGGCCAAATCGGAAGGCTTTTCCGCCAGTTACGACGAATTGCAGGGCGATCTGTACGTGGCGCTGGACCGCTTGGACGAAGCCCGTAGCGCTTACCAAAGCGCCATCAGAACCGGTCAAGCCACCCCGCTGACGCAGTTCAAGCTGGACGACGTCGCAACGCCTAGCAACGCTGCCCCTGCGCCCGCCAATTAAGCTCACGCCAACGGATACACGCTTTAGCATGTCAATCAGGAATTTCAGATACCGCTCAGTTCTCCCGCTGCTTGCCTGCCTGCCGATGCTGGCCGGCTGCGCGGGATTGGATGCCGGACGCGATTTTATCTCGGGCTTAACGGAATATATCACCGGTGACGACGACAACGCCGATCCACCGGCTGCCTTGCAGGAATATACCCCGGAAGTGCAAGTCGAGGTGCTGTGGAAAGAATCCGTCGGTAATGGCGCGGACGAAAAATACCTGAAACTGATACCCGCAGTTGCCGAAGGCACCGTGTATGTTGCCGACAACAAAGGCCATTTACAGGCGCGTGGCGCCGGTAACGGTAGTCTGACCTGGGAAAACAACACCGATTACAGCTTTTCAGCGGGTCCCGGACTCGGTGTACACACGGTGGTGATGGGTACCAGCACCGGCGAAGTTATAGGTTTTGACAAAGCCAACGGTGAACAACGCTGGAAAATCGACGTGCCCAGCGAAGTATTGGCCGCCCCTGTGGTGAGTCGCGGCATCGTCATCGTCCGTACTACCGACGGCAAAATCATCGGCCTAAAAGAAGAGAATGGCGCGCAACTCTGGACCTTTGAGCACAACGTGCCGGCCTTGAGTATCCGCGGCACCGGTGCACCCATCATCATTGACGACAATGTGATTGCCGGCTCGGCTAATGGCAAGCTGGAAGCCCTGCAATTGAAAGATGGCAAATCCATCTGGGAAGCTACCATCGCAATACCCAGCGGTCGGTCCGAAGTCGAACGCTTGGTCGATCTGGATGTCGATCCGGTCGCGGCGCGCGGCGCTATTTATATTGCCGGCTTCACCGGCGGCACGTCTTCGGTATCCGAAGTGGACGGCGACGTGCTGTGGCGCAACGAAGCGGTGTCGTCCTACACCGGTCTGAGTCTGGATTATCGCTACCTTTATGTCAGCGATACCCAAAGCGAGGTCTGGCAACTGGATCAACGCAGCGGTGCCTCGCTGTGGAAACAAAAAGACTTACACAACCGCCAATTGACGGCGGCGGTGGTTTATCAAAATTATGTGGTGGCCGGCGATTTCGAAGGCTATGTACATTGGCTGTCCAATAGCGACGGCCGCCAATTGGGCCGGATTCAGGTCAGTAAAGCGGCGATAGAAGCCAAGCCGGTAGTCGTGGACGACACTGTTTTCATTTACGCCAAAGACGGCACCTTGGCCGCTTTGAGAGCAAAATAAATTCATGTTACCTGTGATCGCCCTAGTGGGCCGCCCCAATGTGGGCAAATCTACGCTGTTTAATTACCTAACGCGCAGTCGCGAAGCATTAGTTGCCGATTATCCCGGCCTGACCCGTGATCGCCAGTACGGCCGCGTCAAACGCGGCGAGCGCGATTGCCTGATAGTCGATACTGGTGGGATTACCAACGAGCAGGAAGGCATAGACGTCTTCGCCAAAAAGCAGGTGGAAATAGCGCTGCAGGAAGCCGATGTGGTGTTTTTCATGGTCGATGCCCGCGACGGCCTGAACGCCACCGATGAAGCGATAGCCGATATGCTGCGCAAACTCGGCAAACCGGTGGTGCTGGTGGTGAATAAGGTCGACGGCATCGACAGCAATACCGTGACCAACGATTTCTATAGCCTGGCGCTGGGCGAACCGATCGGGATTGCCGCTACCCACGGCCGTAATGTCCACGATTTACTGGATCGCATTGACGAATTATTGCCAGTAGTCGAGGACGAATTCGAAGAACAAGATCCGGGTATCGCCATTGCGATCGTCGGCCGGCCGAATGTCGGCAAATCGACGCTAGTGAATCGCCTGCTGGGCGAAGAACGCGTGGTGGTATTCGATGAAGCCGGCACCACCCGCGACAGTATCTATATTCCGTTCGAGCGCAACGGCCAGAAATTCACGTTAATCGATACCGCCGGCATGCGCCGCCGCTCCAGAGTGTCATTGACGGTGGAAAAATTCAGCATCATCAAATCGCTGCAAGCCATCGAAAAAGCGCATGTGGTGATTTATTTGATCGATGCCCGCGAAGGCGTGACCGATCAGGATGCACACATTTTGGGCTTGGTGCTGGAAGCCGGCCGGGCCTTGATCATCGGTCTGAATAAATGGGACGGTCTAAACGCCGAGCACCGTGATTTCGTCAAGAAACAAATCGAAATCAAATTATCGTTTCTAGAGTTTGCCGAAAAGCATCCGATCTCTGCGCTGCATGGCAGCGGTGTTGGGAAGTTGTTCGACGTGGTGCATACCTTGTACGACTCGGCGATGACCGATATGTCAACGCCCTTGCTGACCCGGATTTTGACCGATGCCCTGGCAGCGCATCAGCCGCCGCTGGTCGGCGGCCGCCGCATCAAATTGAAGTATGCGCACCAGGGCGGCCGCAATCCGCCTGTTGTCGTGATCCACGGCACCCAGACCGATGCCCTGCCCGGTGCCTACAAACGCTATTTGATGAATTATTTCCGCGACCAGTTGCGACTGACGGGCACGCCGATACGCTTGGTATTCAAGTCGCCGGAAAACCCGTTTCAAGGCCAGAAAAATCCGCTAAGTGATCGCCAGGTGAAAAAACGCAAACGCTTGATCGATTTCAGCAAACGCAAAAAATAAAAACATACAGGGAGCAACATATGGCAACTATCACTTTCCAAGGCAAACCGATCAACACTATCGGCGATTTACCGGCGGTAGGTACGCAAGCGCCGGATTTCCAATTAACCAATCGTAAAATGCAGGACGTCGGCTTGGCTGAATTCGCCGGCAAACGTAAAGTGCTGAACATTGTCCCCAGCCTGGATACGCCCACCTGCGCCACCTCGACGCGCAAATTCAACGAAAAGGCTGCGCACCTGGACAATACCGTAGTGCTGGTTGTGTCGGCTGACCTGCCCTTCGCGCAAGTGCGATTTTGCGAAGTCGAAGGCATCAAACACGTCGTGCCGCTGTCGACCTTTCGTTCTAAATTTGCCCATGACTATGGTGTCGAATTATTGGACAGCATCCTGGCAGGCCTAACCGCCCGCGCTATCGTGATCATCGACGAAAACGACAAAGTGATCTACACCCAGTTGGTCAGCGAAATTGCCGACGAGCCTGACTACGTCAGCGCCCTGGCCGCCCTGCATTAAACGTGACACAGAGCGCCGAGTTCAGATTTTTCAACTCGGCGCGAAGCCACAAAGATTCTTCTAAATCTCTGGAATCATTAAGCCGTTGCTTGGCGTTCCGCCTGATCGTACATCGCGCCAAATAGCTGAATAACGACATAAATCATGGTTCTAGCAGTACGAACCGCATCAGGATCCGCCGGGCTATCGGCAACATAGGCGCTGATGGAATCATCCATGAATTTAACCAAGCCGGCTTGCGAATTGCTCTCGATCAGACGCTCGGTAAATCGATTCTGAAATTTGTCGCGAAATTTCGTATCCATCGGGTTACCCGGCATAAATGCCTGCAACTCCGCATCGAGTAAGGCGGCCGTATTCTGTAACCATTCCATACTCAATGCTCTTTGCTCCGGCAAATCGCCAAAGGCATGCCGGAATACGCAAATCACATCGAAACAAAGATCCATGAATAGATTTGCCAAATTTCTATCCTTGTCGGCAATCAAAGCCGAAAACACGCCAAAGATCGTTTGCGCCAAGGCGCTCTGCTCGGTTTGGAATTGCTGAAGTATGCTGCGGCCAGCGTTTTCATCCTGGCTTTTGGCGTATTGCAGGGCCTGATACAGCTCTCGGTCGGTTAATTCACGCATCGTCGGTTCTAAATAAGTTCGATAAATATCCAGGAGATATATTATCAAGCCCATGCCTGATAACGGATATTTATAGTATGTAGACCATTGAACCGACCTTTAAACATCCTCGCCCTCCATGGCAAAAATCAGGATTTTCAGATATTTTCTTTAGTTAACCAGGGTATGGCCGCGTTGGCGCATGCAGGTTTTAAATGCCCGTTTAAAGCCCTCGTTAGCTTTGTAACCTTCCCATAATCCCGCGGGGATAGCCAATATTGCACCGCCGGCTGCGCCGGTGGCGGCGCTGCCGGCTATCGCACCGACTGCCGCGCCGCCCGCTGCACCGGTAACCGCACCGACACCGGCGCCCATGCCGATTTCTTTGGTGATATCCGACGCTTGTTCCGCAAGAGACTTACACTCGACCATGTCGCGTTGCGTGGTTTGCGGCTGTTGGTCCAAGCGCGGGTCGATGATCGGATGCCAGCCACTCATGGATGCGCAACCGCTGGTTAACGTGGCAAGTAACAACATACTGCCGAAATATTTTTGTGTCATTTTTTTCTCCAAAAGGCATGTTTAAATCGTAAGCTAAAATCTCAACATTGCTGTTTGAGATATGGAGCGGCTGGCGCTACGGAGGATTGCTCCGGCACGCAATAGAGTGGATAAAGTTGCGAGATAATGCTGCCGATGGGTATGTACCATTCCTTAAAATCTATCGGCAGCTCGAGTAGGGGCGCAGTGATGCAGTATTTTAAAAGACCGTCAATGGCAACATAGATGCCGCCGCCGATGCGTTTTTCGCCAAGCTGTTGATTGATAGCAGTATTCGAGTCACACATAATCGCTCCGTAAGTCGTTCACTTGCGAAAAATTCTAAGTTTGGCGACTTAAAATCTACTTAAGCTTTGATTAGAATCCGGTTAAAACGCCGCCGGCTGCTCAGTACACACGAACCGGCGTCACGCTCGGAAAGGCTTTGCAAAACCCGATTAAACAGGCAGTATGTTCCAATGAAAAACCTCACCCAACTCCATGCAGATATCGACACGCGGGTAAAAACCATCCGCGACAACCAGCCCGATTGGCTATGCCGCCAGGGTTGTGACGGCTGTTGCCGCAGGCTTGCCGCAGTACCCAAGATCACCGCAGACGAATGGCATTGTCTGCAACAAGGCCTGATGGCTTTACCGCCGGAACAATTTCGGAAAATCGGTGGGGAGATTGCAGCGTTAGCCGGCCAAACAGCGCGCCCGGTCATCTGTCCGATGTTGGACAAAGCCAATGGCGCTTGCCTGGTCTATGCACACCGCCCTATCGCTTGCCGAACTTACGGTTTCTATGTCCAGCGCGATCAGGGGCTGTACTGCAAAGACATCGAAGCGCGCGTAAGTGATGGTGCGCTGAGCGAAGTGGTGTGGGGCAACCATGACGGCATTGATCATCGGCTACTTGCGCTAGGCGAGTCGCGCGACTTGCCGGACTGGTTTGCGGATTGGCAGTGGGATGCTGATTGAATTGAGGCTATAGCCCCGACACGCTGTGGGTTTGTTTTTGATAGTAAAAGGACCTAATACGCAGATCAAAGAGAAGCTGTCGCCGGTACACAGAGAGAAGGACCAGCGACTCATACCACTCAACGAACCGCGCCGGCTCAGTAAGCCCTCATGCGCGCCTGGGGTTGCCCCGAACAGACACGCCTCCGCCATCATTCAGCAGCCGGCGAATGATGGCTATTGTGATCAGGTATGTCCGGATTGCCGTGGTCCTCGGCTTGAGCATCGAACCATTCGTGCAGGGCCTGAACGAATTGGGGATATTCGGTAGAAAAATGAATCTGTCCGCCGTTATCCAAAGCTTGATATTGAACTTTAATATCATCGACTTTTGCCTTTTTTAACTGCGCCAGCCCCGGCATTTCCGCACCATGCAGACGTTCCGTCGCCGCATAATTACCCGCTTGGTATTGTTCCGCCCTTTTTTGCAAATGCCCCTGAATTAATTTGATTTGCGAGGCATCATTGTCCGCGGATTTGATCACCACATGCTGGACACCGCCGTGCACCGTTTTAGTAAAGGTTTGTACCGTCCCCTGCACCGCGTAAGGCACTATTGTCTGTAACTGTTCTTGATTGATGGGTTTAGCAGGCGCATGCTCAATGGCTTGCACGACGATCAGGCATTGTAAAATGCCCAGTATTATCAATAGGTAGTGTTTCATGGCGATACTCCGAGTAGATTGACATTCATCCTGAACACTGAGTGTTTTATTCGGTCGATTATTACCTTTCGCTCCGCACCTGTTGGCGAAGTCCCCTAATTGGCTTCGATAAACATAGCCGGAGCGGGATGCCGTTGATAAATAGGGCCGGATTGCCACCCAGTGATTCGCTGGCTCCGTTCTTCATACACAAAATGCGTTTTAGCAAAATCTTCAAGCTTTCCATTGCAGGAATTGATCGAGGCGCTCGACGTTATCAGGTAAAAATACATGCACCTGGTTCCGGCCTTTTTCCTTGGCTCTGTAGCACGCGCTATCGGCGTTACTTAAAAACTCATCAACATCCCGAACGGTACAGGTCACAGCAGCTACGCCAATGCTAGCGCTCACGGTAAATTCGGCATCACCCCAGTTAAATTTGAAATTGCGCAGGCTATTGCATAGTTCATGGGCAATATTTCGCGCTTGATCAAGTGTGGTGTGTTCTAGCAACAACGCGAATTCGTCGCCACCCAATCGGGCCAGAGTGTCGCGTTGCCGCAGTTTGAAGGACAAAACGCTACTTATTCTGCGCAGTAATTCGTCCCCGGCCGCGCGTCCACAGGTATCGTTGACCTGCTTAAAATGATCCAGATCGAGATAACAGAGCGCATGTTGAAAATAGCCGGGACGGGCGCTCGCCAATACTCTAGCCACGCGTTGTTCAAAAGCGGTCCGATTAAGCAGCCCGGTCAAGGGGTCGTGACTAGCCTGATAGGCCAAACTCTGGCGTTTGGCGTGAGCTGCCGACATATCCCAAAACACCAACATCAAGCTGTCGACAAATCCATCCAGCGCGACCGGATAAAACGAATATTCAACCGGAAATGACCGGCCATCCTTGCGTTTAAAATTAGCGGTACTACGTTGAGCGATGATGTCGCGGGCCATATCAGGCAACTTGAGCGCTTCCAGCGCTAAGGTCAAATCCTCCGCTATCATGGCAACGATGTCCTGCCCCAGCACGTCTATATCGGCGTAACCCAAAATCTGCAACGCGGCCCGGTTAACGAAACTGCAGCGACCATTCACATCAAGACCGACAATACCTTCGCCGGCCGAATCCAGCAGTAAGCGAAAACGCCTCTCGCTGTTGCGCGCCTCGGTATTGGCGTGTTTGAGCTTCACCAAAGTGGCGTCAAGACTGGCATTGGCGGACTTGAGGATGGCGCATTGTTTTTCCAGTTGTTCCGTACGCTTAAATACCAACTCCTCCAAACGTTGCCGGTAATAGCTCAGCTCCTGTTCGGTTTCTTTGTCTTTGGTAATATCAATCAGGACACCCTGCAAAAACAAACTTTCGCCGGCTTCATTCCGCACTACGTTGGCTTCGTCGAGAAACCAGCGATGGCTTCCATCCTGTTTGCGTAATCGGTATTCGCACCGCAGCGGCGCATGATGTTCATAGGTATAGGCATAGGCTTCTACGGCCACTGCCAGATCGTCCGGATGCACCCGCTTCAGCAAACCTTGCGGATCATCAAGCCAAGCTTGCTCGGGAAAACCTAATTGAGCAATTTGCGGACTGACATATAACAGCTTTACCGGCGTTTCCAGCGATGCGATATAAGCAATCACCGGCATTTGTTCCACCAAGGCCCGGTACTTAGCTTCCGCCTCACGCAATTGCGCCAGGGCCTCGTCCTTCTCCGCAAGCGTGTGCTGTTCATCCTGCTCTCGGCAGACGTCAGTGGGCGATGCGGCGTCCGCGTTGCCAGCGCAGTCGTCAGATTGGTCCGTGACAACGGCCGCATCATCCAATTCCATCTGCATCAGGATGGAGACATTAGCCTGCTCGACCGTTTCCGCTTGATTGGCAATGTAGTCGGCGGCCAGCATATCCGGTGATTGCCGGTCCCAGCGCATTCTTTCGGGCTGGCGGTCTTCGGCGAGTTTAAGACCATGATGACTGGGTTCTCCCTCACAAAACGCCGAGTCATGATCCCGAAACGCCGCCAAGGAATGTTTGTTCGCCATCCGGCTGGCAGGATCGTGGTCCATAACAAGTAAGCAGCTATTGGCTTTGGCTGATGCAGTACTCATAAAATCGCCCCCTATCGGTGACTGGGTTTCAATAGCCGGAGTGACCAGACAAAACCACGGGGCGATTTTTCAACGCCGGTAGCCTTTATCAGCCAAACGCGTAGCGTCTCCTGAGATCTTTAGCATGTCCATAAGTGGTAATGGCGGTAATAGGTTTGGACAGCAGCGACGGATTGGCGCTGACAGCAAGTAGCCGAGCAAACTCGTTTTTGATGACCTGGTAACACTCGCAACTTTGCGCTTCCAGGCCGGCGCGCTCCAGCACGCTGATTTGACCACGGCAATACCGAATGACCCCGGCTTGCTGTAATTTCCCGGCAGCCTCAGTGATGCCTTCGCGGCGCACGCCCAACAGACTGGCGATGGATTGCTGCGTTATTGCGATCTCGCTCCCGCTCTGCCGATCCAGGATCATCAATAGCCAACGCGAGAATTGTTGTTCAATTGCATGGTGCCCGTTGCAAGCCGCTGTTTGCGTCATATGCGTCAGCAGTGCCTGGGTATAGCGGAGTAACAACCCTTGCAGCGCTCCGCAACACTGTCCATCCATCCGCTCAATTTCCTCATCAAATACGCTTTTGCGCAAACGATAGGCGTAGCCCGGCGTCACCACTAAGGCTTGATACGGTATGGATTCACCGCCCATGAACAGCGATATGCCCAGCATGCCTTCGTTGCCAATCAAAGCCAGTTCGCTGGAAGCGCCATGCTCAGTAAAGTAAAGCTCGGCTATCACCCCGGTCACCGGGAAGTAGACATAACGCAATGACTCATCCGGTTCACAAAGCACATCGCCACAACTCATTTCAACCCGTTCCAGTAGACTGAAAACATAGGCATAATGAGGCGGGGGCAGCATGGCGAGAAGCTGGTTTTGTCTTGGCTGGTCCATTTCACTCATCAGTTATTTCCGGATTGTTTGGCGAGGGCTGCATCAGGTATTCATATTGCTGAAACGGTAAATCCATACCAACATAGCGCGTTTTAACACAGCCGCTATCCGCTAAAAATACGTACTGCTACTTAGATTGCAGATAAGTTTGACAGGGCTAATTTTTCGCCAGCATACTTCTGCGCGAACCGGGGCAAGAAGCCAAGTCTAGGCATAGATCTTCACAAACTAAGGCCAGCTATTTCGGCTTATGGCCGGGTTAAAACCCGGCTGCCAACTCCCGCTATTGCCGAAACAGGGCTTCCAGGCCACCCTCATCCGCACAATAGGGCTTGAGTTACAACCATAGTAAGAAAGCCTGAAGCGATCTAAACTCTGTCCAAAATGGAAGATGTCTCATGACTGACGAGCGCTGTAAGTCCGCACACACTGAAAGTACTGTTCGACAAAAAGCGGAGAACAGACGCCCAAGCTCAAACAAAACCACCTGTTCCCCAGATGCTTCAGAGACAACCTTACATGAACTGCAAGCACGTCTGCTTGAATTAGAAACCCAAAATCAATCGCTCATTCAGGCCCAACATATACTTCAGCAATCGCGAGACCGCTTCCAGCATCTTTACGATTTCGCCCCGATCGCCTACCTCACACTCAGCCCGAACCAGCGAATATCCGCTATCAACTTTGCGGCCGCAGCATTGTTGGGTGTTGAGCGCCAAAACTTAATTGGCCGTCATTTTTCAAGCTTGATTGCCGATCAGAGCCGCGGCTTTTGGCAACAGCATTTATTGCAGATTCAGCAACGCGGCGAAAATCAGCCTTGCGAATTGCCAATGCTGCGTGGCGATAACGCTGCATTTCCTGCCAGACTCGACTGCCTGATGCTTACCGATCTCGCCGACCAGACGGAACTGCGCATTGCTCTCACCGACCGCACTCGTCAAACGCAGGCAAAATCATCGCTGCAGGCGCAAAGCCCGGTGCTGTGCGCGGCGGT
The DNA here is from genome assembly GCF_014850975.1 of Methylomonas fluvii. Taxonomy (GTDB): domain Bacteria; phylum Pseudomonadota; class Gammaproteobacteria; order Methylococcales; family Methylomonadaceae; genus Methylomonas; species Methylomonas fluvii. The sequence continues at coordinate 1,640,141 of NZ_JACXST010000003.1, forward strand.
TATACAATCGGCCCGGGATGCCATCGTCTGCATCGACGCACAATACCGTGTCGTATTATTCAATCCCGCAGCCGGCAAGCTGTTCGGCTGCCAGGCGGGTCAAGCCATTGGCGACGCTATCCAACGCTTTATTCCGGCTGGCTTTCCGGCCATTTATTCAGCGCCAAAGCCAGGAGGCGATAGCGATCATCAGGCGCACGAACTTCGCACAGTCACCGGTATGCGCGCTAGCGGCGAAGAGTTTCCGATGGCAGCCGCCATTACCGAGATAGACACAGGCGGGCAATTCTTTTATTCCCTCATCTTGCGCGATGCGAACGGGCACAGCCCACTACCAGCCGAATATCATTTGCAGGATCAGCTGTCCAAAGTAGCGGCTTCCGTACCGGGCGTTATTTGTTCTTTTCGTTTGGCTACGGATGGTTCAGCCAGCATGCCTTATGCCAGTCAGGCACTTGAATCCTTGTACGGACTGCCTCCCGAAGAAGTGGCCGAAGACTTTAGTCCGGTATTTGCCAGGGTGCATCCCGACGACATCAAACTGATCAACGAAACCATCAGCGAATCGGCGCGCAGCCTGAAGCCTTGGCGCGACACCTTTCGCTACCAACACCCTAGTAAAGGCGAAATCTGGATTGAAGGTCATTCCATGCCGATGCGGGAACAGGGCGGCAGCATTTTGTGGCATGGCTATCTCCAAGATATTACCGCGCGAAAACAGGCTGAATCGGTCTATCGCGACCAGGATAGGGAACTGCAACTGATCATGGATGCCACGCCGGCGCTGATCGCCTATTTGGATGTCAATTTTCGCTATGTACGGGTGAATGCGACTTACGAACACTGGTTCGGTATTTCTCCGGAACAGGTTATCGGCCGCAGCGTACCGGATATTCTGGGTGGTGCGGCCTGGGACATGGTCCGGCCGTATCTGGAACGGGCATTGACGGGCGAGCCGGTTAGCTTTGACCAGCAAATTCCCTATGGCAACGGTAAACCCCGCTGGGTGCACGCGACCTATATTCCCAATGCCGATGAAGCCGGCAGGTTGAAAGGTATTGTGGTGCATGTGATCGACATCGAAGAGCGCAAACTGTCCGAGCAGAAAATTGCCCTATTGAACCAACGCTTGGAACGCCGTCTGGAGGAAATGCAGGTTATTTACAACACGGTACCCATTGGACTCGCCATCGCCGGTGACAATAGCGGGCAACATATCCGTGGAAATCGGGCCAATGAGCAGATGTTAGGCTTACCCCCCACCTCGGAACTATCACTGTCCAGCGAGATCCCGCCGGCCATAACAGTATTGCAAAACGGCTATCCGCTGGCCGCTGAAGATCTGCCGATTCAGCGTGCGTGCCGGGGAGAAGTGGTGAGCGGCGAGACACTGGATATAGTCCGCCCGGACGGCAAAGTGATTACCGTGGTATCCAATGCATCGCCCTTGCTGGACGATAAGGGCCAACCGCGCGGAGCCGTTGGCGCATTTTTGGACATTACACCGCTGAAAGTGGCTGATGACGCCCTGCGCCGCAACGAGGCTTTCGTACGCTGTGTTCTGAATTCGCTGCCCGCGCATGTGGCGGTATTGGATGATAGCGGCTTGGTGACGACGGTCAACGCGCCTTGGGATTGCTTTGCTATCGAGAACGGCGGTTCGTCCAGTCAATTGTCGGAAGGCGCCAACTACCTTGAGGTTTGCCGCCGCTCGTCGGCGACAGGCGACCGGGACGCACAGAAGGCTTTGACCGGCCTTGAGGCCCTGATAGCCGGCCACCAGCAAGAGTTTATGATGGAATATCCCTGTCGAACCGCGCTTGGCGAGCTATGGTTTATGATGCATGCCAAACGCATTACCCAAGGTTTCCAGGGCATGATTATTACCCATGTAGACATTACCGAACTGAAGCGCACTCACGCGGAGTTACGGCATACCGAGACCCGTCTGGCACTGATCATCGACGAAGTGAACGCCGGTTATTGGGACTGGGATTTAGTCTCGCAAACCTTATTTCTCTCGCCGGAATGGAAACGGCAAATCGGTTTTGACGACCATGAGATGCAGAACCGCTGGGAAGAGTGGGAATCTCGATTGCATCCGGATGATCGGGCATGGGTCCTGGCAAGCACTAAAGACTACCTGTCCGGACATTTACCTGCTTACGAACTGGAATTCCGCTTGCGCCACAAGAATGGCTCCTACCGCTGGATCCATTCGCGCGGCAGCTTATTGCACGATAAAAATAACCGGCCTTATCGATTGCTGGGCATCAATTTCGACATCACTGACTACAAACTGACCCGGGAATTGAGCGAACGCCGAAATCGGATGGAACAGTCATTTCGGGTATCGTTGGCGACGCAGACGATAGCGGCAATTGCCCACGAACTAAACCAACCCCTGGCCGCCATTTCCTCGTATGCCGATGTGGCCTTACGCCTCTACCAATCCGAAAAACCGGATTCGCAAAAACTCAACCATGTTTTGGAAGCCTGCGTGCAACAAGCTCAGCGTGCCGGTGAAGTCATCAGACAATTATTTAGCCATTTGAATAAAACCGAGACCGTCGGTGAACGGATCGATATTAATTTTCTCGTGACAGAAGCCTGCGCGTTTGTGAAAAACGACAAAACCCTAGACACTTTTAACATAGAACTAGACCTCGCCGCCGACTTGCCTCAGACCACTGTCAATGCGCTGCAAATTCAAAAGGTGCTGGTCAATCTGATCAGTAATGGTCTGGAATCGATGCAGGAACACGGTAAGCTCTCCGAAGTATTGCGCGTAACCACCGGCCGATACGCAGACGATCCTGATATGGCAATAGTCTGTGTTTGTGACAGCGGTAAAGGCTTGGCGAATGCGATTGCCCTGAAATCCCTCTTTCAACCTTTTTACTCGACTAAACCCGCGGGACTGGGAATGGGCTTGGCCATCAGCCGCGCCTTGATTCAAGCCCATGGCGGCCAACTGTGGGCGGAGCGGAATGTCGGCGACGGCCTCAGCCTGTTCTTTACCTTGCCGTTTGCGAAATGAATACTCAGCCCTGTGTATTCGTGGTGGACGACGATGATGCGGTCCGCGACAGCTTGGGTTTAGTATTTGAAACTGCGAGCCTCGCGTATCAAACATTTGCCAGTGCCGAGTGCTTTCTGGAAAGCTATTGTCCGGAACAGCCAGGCTGTCTGGTACTGGATGTCAACATGCCGGGTCTGGATGGTCACGAACTGCAAGCCGAACTTATCCGCCGCCACATCCACCTTCCCATTATTTTCCTGACCGCCTATGGCGACATACCGATGACAGTGCGCGCGATGAAGGCGGGAGCCGTTGATTTTCTGACCAAACCGGTCAGTACCGAACTATTGCTCGACAGGGTACAGGCCGCGCTACAGAGTGAAATCAACACCCAGGCACAGGCCATAAAAGGGCTAAATCGGCTAAGCGGGCTGACGTCACGCGAACTCGAGATTATGGGGATGGTGGTGGCCGGTCTAACCAACAAAGAAATAGCCAGACGTTTGGGGATTAGTCACCGCACTGTTGAAATCCACCGCGCCAAGGTGATGGAGAAAACCGGCGCGACGAATCTGCTGGAACTCGCCCGGATCTATGAGGCCTGCCGAATCTGAGTGCATCTATCCCATTAAACCGGCCCTTCGCTAACCTTTGTTTCCATAAATGCGAGGCTCAATAGACCCAAATGCACGCCATTGATAGGCCTGATGAATATTACTAATTTAACAAATCCTGTTTTTTGACTTACCGTATGCCAACCTCAAGTAAAACTCCATTTACAAGACCCGTTAGCAATACCAAATCCGAAAATAGGTGTAACAATGACTAGAGAAAAACTTACTACTGCTCAAAAAAATCTGCTGAATAAATGCCCTAAGGAATGGGCTGTCGTACCGGTTGGATCCACTAATAAAACATTGATTGCGCTGATGAAAAAAGGCTTGGTCGATTCGCGGCTATTAATCAATACATTGTTCCCAGAGCTCTCCAGATGCGAATGGCGCATAGCGCCATAGCCGCCAAAACAATAAAAAGCGCTTGCAGGCCTGCCTTGTTCGGCGGAATAAGGCATAGCCAAGAATGTCTCCCGGGCTGCCATCAGCGCTGTCAAAAGCCGTTTTGCAAGCATAAGCGGCCTGTCGTCCGACCAACAGCTCATTTCAAAACTAACAACCGCAGTTCAATAGCAACCGGATTTTTAGATCGCCACCCAAATTGCTGGTGCTGACTGATCAACTGCCGCGCTTACCGGGAACTTTGTCCCGTAAAATGACATCCGAGAACTAAGTTTGATTGAGCATTTGGGCGGGTACATTTAAAATCCCTACCTAGATACTCAGATTTTCTTGAGAAGCTTATTATTTTGGTCGAATGTTATTTAGGAAGTATGTTTTTTACATCAATTCGCCGGTTGTCCTCTACAGCATGCGTGTATGCGGCGGCATAGGTCAGTGGTAGCCACTATGATGACTAGCGATGATTCGGCACGCCGCCGAGGGGCGCGCCGTCAGCAAGAACGCCGGACTAATCCGTTCGCCTTCAATTCCGCAGAGTGGATCGCTTTCGTTCAGCAACAATATGTGCTGTGGCCAAAACAAGATCGGCGGGTTTTGGATCGGCGGCGGGCCGAGCGCCGCGAGATTGATCGTCGAGCGGGACTGCGCGACGCGGAGCGGGAAATCCCGTTTCAACGCACTCGCTGGTTTTCCGCAGAGCACATCCTCGACGACGAGGAAAAGCAAATGATCCAGGCTTTATTCGCCGAAGAAGAGTAAGCGGCCCGGCGCCAGCATCAACGCAACACGATGTCCGCCGGATGCCGCACCTGCACGGCAAAACGTTGTTTCGAGCGCCTCACCCACCCCCTCACTTCCACATCCTTACCCACATAGGTTTCCAGCGGCGGAAACAAGCCGGCCGATATTGGCTCGACACTGATGGATACCGCATCGGAGAATTGCAAGTAGCTGTGTTTAGCCGTCCTTTTGACCGCGCGAATGCGTCCGGTTAAGCGCTTCCAGCCCTGGTAATTGCCCTCATCGAGCAGTTCCGCAGCCAGCGGCGCATAGGCCTGGTCACCCCAAATCCCTAATTTGGCTTGCTCGGCACTGCGCTGAGCCGACAGCAAGCTATCGAGATATTTGAAGTTCGGCGGAAAAATATTCACCGTGGCTAATCCGCGTTTTACCAGTTCCAGATTGATATGCTCCTTGTCTTCGGTAAACACGTAGGCCAAAGTACGCTGATATTTGTCCTGTTTTTCCACATCGCCTTGCAGGAATACCTTCTGATGCTCCAACTTTTGCTTCAACCAGGCCTTGGCCTGCTCGCCACCGGCCTCTGCTGACTTGTTACGGCCGGCAACCTCCGGGGTATTGATCCCTAAAAAACGGACTTTCTGGCCGTCGCTTAATAAGATAGTATCGCCATCGAACACCTTTTCTACCCGATAGGAGGCGACGCCAGGATCGATGCTTAAGACTTTGGCGTTTTCATTGCCATGATCGGCATAATGGCGGCGACCTTGCGAATCGGTCCATTGATAGACTTCGGCGTTTACTAAAGCCGGCAATAACGCCAACAGCCAAAGACAGTGTTTAGTGCTTTTCTTCATTTTTTTTCGATCACCATGACTAACCAACAAATTATCGCCGCTACGCAGGCTTGGCTAAAAACTTTTGTTATTGAATACAATATCTGCCCGTTTGCCCGGCGCGAGCAGGAAAAAGGCAGTATTCGCTATCAGGTCGTGTCGAGCAACAGCATTGAGGATAGCCTGGAAGCGGTCATTGCCGAGTGCGCGCATCTTGATTCCGAGCCCGATACCGAAACCACCTTGCTGATATTTAATGAGGGGTTTGCCGACTTCGAAGATTTCCTAGATTTGCTGGCTATCGCCGAGCAATTGCTGATCGATCAAGGCTACGAAGGCATCTACCAATTGGCCAGTTTTCACCCAGACTATTGCTTTGCACAAACGCCGACAAACGACCCCAGCAATTACACCAACCGTTCCCCCTACCCCATGCTGCATCTGATTCGCGAAGACAGCATCGAAAAAGCCGTCGCCAGCCATCCCGACCCGGAGGGCATTCCCGACCGCAATATAGCGCTTACCCGCGAATTGGGCCTGGAAAAATTGCGGGCGATTGTAAATGCCTGCTACCAACAGTAGCGGAAATATTTGCCGGATGCGTTCGGTTTTCTCGTTTCAAGATTAGCCAAGTTCTGATAGCAAGGCCGCGGCGCAAAATAAGCCTGTCGAATTGTTGATTCGGTGGGATTGTATAAGCCGTTCACTATGGAATTCGCCTCGCGCCAGTTTATGCGCGGCCATCTCAGCGGCTCACTTTGAATCCTTGGCTTTTTAGCAATTGCCCAATTTAGGTGATAATTTATAGCCGGGAGTGGCACGTGAAACAACGTTTTCCAAGAATATCGGCATTTGGGTTGGCAATCGCCGCGGGCTTGGTCGGTATCTTGGGATTTGCGGCGCTGATGGCCTTGAGCCTGCAGCAAGAGCGCGATAAACACATAGAACACGCGCGTATCGAAACGGCAAATATCGCTCTGGTTCTGGAGGGGCATGCGCTGGCCACAATACAAAAAATCGATCTGATTCTGAAAGATCTTCAGGGGCATATTCGACCCGACGACATGCGCAGCAGCCAGTTCGATAACGCTGTTGAAAACCATGCTATGCAAGCCTTGCTGAAGGAAAAGGCTAACGATATTCAGCAAGCGGCGGTGATCGAGATCGGCGGAATCCAGATATTCAATGCCAACGGCGATTGTATCTACAGTTCCATCGACGCCCAGCCAGCCATCAATGTCGCCGACAAAGAAAGCTTTCAAATTCACAGGAATCATCGCCAGCTTGGCTTACACATTTCCCCGCCGGAAATATCCCGTACCTTGGGCATCTGGCATATCTCCCTGACCCGGCGTATCGATTTTCCCGACGGCGGCTTTGCCGGATACATTAACGTCATCGTGCAATTGAGTTCGTTCGAAAGTTTTTACGCGACGCTGAACCTAGGCGAGCACGGCGCGGTTTTACTCCGCGACGAACAAATGAGGCTTTGGGCTCGCCATCCGCATCTGGAAGCCAATCTAGGCAAAACCATGCCTAACCACCCCCTGCACCAATACATCGCCCAGGGTATGACCCACGGCTCCTATCTACAGCCCGGCCCGGCCGATGGCGTCAAACGCCTCTACAGTTTTCGGCGGGTCGGCGATTATCCTTTGTACGTGCTGGCTGCCATCGCCGAACAGGATTATCTAGCCGAGTGGCGAAAACATTTAGTTTGGTACGGCACGGCCGGACTCGTCATCTTGATCGCTTCGTTAGTGTTAGCCTTGGTTGCGCGGCACAGCCGTTTAAAATGGCAGAACGACGAAAGAAATTACCGCTACATTATCGAGAATGCTCCGGTCGGCATTTTTCAGAGAAATTTTGCAGGTCAGTTTAGCTTTCTGAATCTCACTTTGGCACGCCAATTGGATTGCGACTCCGTCGATACCTTTCTGCAACGTTATGTTCCGGCCGATAAGCTATGGGCCGATCTCAATCAATTGAAGTTGTTTTATCAGTTGCTGCAGACAAATAAAGAAGTACGCGACTTTGAAGCGCAAGCGGTGCTCGTAACCGGGCAAACCAAATGGTTCTCGATGTCTGCTTATCTGGATGAAGAAAGTGGACAAATCAACGGTTTTACGCTCGACATTACCGAACGTAAGCAAGTCGAAGAGCAGCTCAAAACATCGGAAGAGCGTCTGCGTTTGACGATGGATGTGGCACAAATCGGCGTTTTCGATTGGGATGTCAAAAAGGACAGTTTCGAGATGTCACCGATTTATTTCACGATGCTGGGCTATCAAGCAAAACCCGGTCCGGGTGATCGTAACGAATGGCTGGAGCGTCTCCATCCGGACGACAGGGCCGGCATCGCCGAAAAAATTGCTGCCGTATTATCAAAGCAGGCCAATGCCTACAGTTACGAAGCCCGGATGCGCCATGCCAACGGCAGCTATCGCTGGATAAGTGTTAAAGCGTTCTGCGTGCAGCGCGGCGAAGACGACATGGTCACCCGCATCCTGGGCATACGCATGGACATTACCGACCGTAAACGCTACGAAGTCGAATTGGAGCACTACAAAAGTCATCTCGAACACCTGGTAAACGAGCGCACGACGGAGTTGTTGGACGCCAGGAAACAAGCCGACAATGCCAACCTGGCCAAATCCGATTTCTTGGCGAACATGAGCCACGAAATACGCACACCGATGAACGCCATCATCGGCCTGACGCAACTGGCACTGGATACCGAACTGAACCGGAAGCAACACGATTACCTCAGCAAGGTATTGAATTCGTCGCGAGCCTTGCTGGGTATTCTCAATGACATTCTCGATTACTCGAAAATCGAAGCCGGGCGCATAGACATCGAGGCCATCGAATTCAGCTTGGAAGAAATACTGCGGGCGACAGCAGACTTGTTCTCCATACGTGCCGATGAAAAAGGCCTCGAGCTGTTCATCGATATGGCGCTGGATGTGCCCAATCAGTTGCAGGGCGACCCGCTCCGCCTCAGCCAGGTCATTAACAACCTGGTCGGCAACGCCATTAAATTTACCCAACAGGGTGAAGTCCACCTTCGCGTCGAGACTCTGGAAAGAACGGACGATGCCATACGCCTGCGTTTTGCGGTGAGAGATACCGGCATCGGCATCACGGCTGAACAAGCCGGCCAACTGTTCCAGCCTTTCGCACAGGCCGACGCCAGTATCACCCGCAAATTCGGCGGCACCGGCTTGGGGCTGACAATCTCGAAACGTCTGGTGGAATTGATGGAGGGAGAAATCACCCTGGAGAGCGAACCCGGATCCGGCAGTACCTTTACCTTTACGGTTCGACTAGGCCTACCGGCCGGCGTTTCATCCAGCGAGCAGACACAAGGCCGGCGTTTGCAGGGTTTGCACCCCATGCGCACCCTGGTGGTCGACGATCAGGAAACCTCGCTGACGATACTGCGCTCGATTCTGGAAAGTTGGCAATTCGAGGTGGTGACAGCCGGTTCGGGCGAAACAGGTTTGCGCTTGTTCGCCGAAGCAGCGCGATGCGGCAAACCCTTCGAGTTGTTGTTATTGGATTGGAAAATGCCCGGCATGAACGGTCTGGAGCTGGCCGAGGCCATAGCTCATAGCTCATAGCTCATAGCTCATAGCTCATAGCTCATAGCTCATAGCTCATAGCTCATAGCTCATAGCGAGCATAACAGCCGGCCGCCAATATCCATCATGATCACGGCTTATGAGCGCGAGGTGCTGGCCAAGTCGGCCGGCAACATTCGAGTGGATGCGATCATCGCCAAGCCGGTCACACCCTCCAGCCTGCTCAACACCCTGATCCAACTGCAACGAAACGAAACCAGCCAGCCTGTTCCCGTTGCCGAAGTATTCAACGCCACCCGAACCACGCTGGCAGCCATCCGCGGCGCTCGGATCTTGCTGGTCGAGGATAATCCACTCAATCAACAGGTAGCACAGGAATTTCTCATCAAAGGCGGTCTGGAGGTCACGACTGCCAACAATGGCCTGGAGGCCTTGGCATGGCTGGAGAAATCCAGTTTCGATGCGGTGTTGATGGACCTGCATATGCCGGTGCTGGACGGCCTGGAGGCCACCCGTAGGATTCGCCAATCGGCGGCGTTAAAGGAATTGCCCATCATCGCAATGACCGCGGCGGCGATGAATCAGGATAAAGAGGCCTGCGTAGCGGCCGGCATGAATGACCACATCGCCAAGCCTGTCGAACCGGAAGAACTTGCCAATGCCCTGGCGAAGTGGATCAAACCCAAACCCGCTGCAGCGCAACAGGAAAAAGCTGCCGACATTCGCCCGGATACCAAAGCCATTGCCAAACTTGAGAGCAATCTGCCAGGCGTGGCGGTGCAAGCGGCTTTGGCTCGGCTGGGAGGCAACATTTATCTTTACCGGCGCCTGTTGCTCGCATTTGCCGAACAGCATCGGAACGCTGCAACGCTATTGCGCCAAAAGCTTGTCGACGGCGATACAGAGCAACTGTTTTTCGTCGCTCACAGCCTGAAAGGCGAGGCCGGCAATTTAGGTTTCGGCGCGCTTCAAGCTTCGGCCGACCGACTGTGCCGGATGCTCAAAAGCGCAGAAGAGAGGAATTTGACGGCGCAAACGGAAATACTTGCACAGGAATGCGAGGCAGCACACCTTTTATTGAGTCAGTCTGAAGCAAATGCTGACGATGAACTGCTTGCCTTATCGGTCAATTCAGAAGAACTGTTTAAAAATGCCAACCTGCTGCCCGACCTAAAAAAATTACTTCGCCAGTTGAAAGCTAAGAACCTGGATGCCCGATATTCGGTCACCGATCTCGTCCGCAAGATAGGCGATCAAGAACTAGCCTTGGAATTTGCGGAAATTGCGCAAGCGACACACGAATTGCGCTACGATGCAGCATTGATTGCATTAGAGAAACTCTTAGAACGCAATAGCTGGACAGACCATGAATAGCCAAGATAAACGACCAAAAATCCTGATCGTAGACGACTCCTTAAATAATATCGAGGTGTTGAGCAACATCTTGGGCAAGGGATACAGCACCAGCTTTGCCAGCGATGGCTCCGAGGCTTTGGCGCTGATTAGCCGGGACGCGCCGGACCTGATATTGCTGGATGTCGTCATGCCGGGCATCGACGGCTTCGAGGTTTGTAAGCAACTTAAAGCCAACCTCGCGACTCGCGATATTCCGGTGATTTTTCTGACCAGCTTGGATAGCGCTGTAGACGAAGAGTGTGGCCTCTCGCTAGGCGCCGAGGATTTTATTCACAAACCGGCATCCGCACCGGTGGTGTTGGCCCGGGTCCGTAATCATCTGGCCCTGGCCACCACCAGGCGCGAGCTGAAACAGCATAACGAAAATCTTGAGCAATTAGTGGCCGAGCGCACGGAAGAGTTGTTCCGCAAAGATAGGCAGCTGATCGCCGCGCAAAGCTCCATCATCGCGGCTTTTTGTGCGTTGGCGGAGGTCAGGGACAACGAGACCGGCAACCATATACGCCGTACCCAACGATACGTAAAACTGTTGGCCGAACGGTTGCGCACCAATGCTCGCTATAGTCTCTCCGATGGCGCCATCGAACTGTTGTTTAAATCCGCGCCTCTGCACGACATCGGCAAGGTTGCCATTCCCGATGCGATACTGCTTAAGCCGGGAAAACTATCGCCGGATGAATGGAAGATTATGAAAACGCACTGCGAGGAGGGCAGGTCTGCCATCTTGTCGGCGGCACGGGATTTTGGCGACAGCGACTGGTCATTTTTAAATTACGCGGTGGAGATTGCTTATTGCCACCATGAAAGATGGGATGGCGCCGGTTATCCGCAAGGGCTTTCGGGAGAGCAAATCCCGCTTAGCGCCCGTTTGATGGCAGTCGCCGACGTTTACGACGCTCTTATCAGCAAACGCGTTTATAAAGAAGCGTATCCCCACGAAGAAGCTGTGCGGCTGATCGCTAAAGGCCGGGGAACTCACTTTGATCCGGATATCACCGATGCCTTTTTGGCTATCGCCGAAGCATTCGATGAAACAGCTCAACGTTACAAGGATGCCGGCGACGCCAAGCCTGCCATCGAAACCAAAGCGCATTCACTATCAGCTAAATCCTGAAAGACATAGTAAAGAGTTCATCTTGCCGGCACCACGCACGACCTGGATGGACAGACCGGATTAATGCCGGCGGTCAAGTTTTGAGAATGGTTTTAAGGCGGGATAATCGGCGCCAGGATGACGACCAAAGTACGCGCCGTGGTCGGTTGGGGTTTTGACTAAGACGCGCCGGCTGGTTTAAATTGCCGGTGGAAACCGAGATCGGTCGCTTGTTTTATGTATCGATTGCAATCGGACGGCATCTGCGCCGAGGACGCCTTTAACTTTTTATGCCATTAGATTGCTTTTCATCCCTCGTCCGCGGACAAAAACGGCTTGCCTATATGGAAAACCGCGCAGATGGACAGGCTGACTCATTCAGACCTAAAACCCCGCCAAGCCTTGGTGCCCGCAGGGTATTCAAGTTTGAATGGCCTATTAATTTATGAGTAGTAATCAAAGTCCTCTTTTTTCTCTATCTTGAAGCCCGGCTCGACATTAATTTCAATATCCTTGAGTTTGGTTTTTTCCGGTGCGGGCGTGACGCGAACCTCCTCCATAAACTCCTTGAACCATTGGGCGTTGATCACACTTGCCATGTCTTCGTCTTGCAATATATTTTGTTCGTCGGGCAAACTGCCAAACTCCCTGGCAGTTTGCAACGCGGCCAAACAGGCATCGTTATCGCCGCGTAACGCATAAACACAGGCCAGATTGTAAGCCGCGCTGCCTTTTTGAATACCACAGGCCTTTTCGAAAAAATCTTCCGCCAAATCGTAAAGGTCGGGCTTCGCCGCCTCGGCACTGATGCGAGCCAATTCCATAAATGCTACGCCACCGTCTATCGCCGCCCCTAAATAGTTAGGCGAAATCAGCAAACAAAAAGAAAACTTGGAAATGGCGTCTTCGTAAATTTCAATAGCCAATTTGGGCTCTTGCGTCCGGGCTTCGTGTAATAGCCCAAACCCCCAGTGATACAGTGCTTCGGATACGATCAAATGGTCGGCAATGACATTTGCAAAGCCTTGGTACGCACCCTTGTATAGTTGCTCGGCTTTGCTGCCTTCGCTTTTACGGGCCTGGGCAACTTGCTTGATAGCCGCGTCCAGGGTGGAACGCTTTTTAAATGAACTCAATAGCGACATCGATGAATCCTCACTTCTGTTTTATAAACCGGGTTACGATAAAATAGCTGGGCATACTACAACATCCCAACCGGAAAATGTTAATGAACGACTCACTCCCCGATCTGGAAAAAGCCAAGGTGAATTTGGAAACCTCGTCCATTCCCTGGGCCGAGTTGCAACGATTTTTCGCGGCAGGACTGGCGATCTCGGTCGCCAAGGAACTGGATCTGGTGGAAGTGGCGTATCAGGTCTCGCGCGACAACAAGGCGCAAGTTGAGCAATGGCTGGATGCCGGCCTAATCGGTCATGTTTCGGATCGACAGGCCGACGAATGGATCAGCGCCAACAGCTCGGTTTGGGCTGTCGTAGTCAGGCCCTGGGTGCTAGTTCAGGCAAATACTTGCGGGCCAACCAATAATCCACACTGACAAACCGGCCGCCGCCCAGGAAAAACAAAGCCAGCAACATGACGAAATAGGTGGCGGCAAACTCTATCCCGTTATTCAGTATCACCAAGGCGCCGTTCTCGGTCAGCCATTGATAGTCGCCCTGCACCTGTAAAATTTCCTTGGCACGCTCCAGTCGCTCAATCGCACCTATCGTGCGTTCGCTGGCAAAAATGCCGCTACCGGAGGCAATGGCCAACCAACCGTTTTGGAGATGCGCACTGACCGCTGCGACCACCATGATGATCATTAGTGGCAAGGTGATAGGCCGCGTGGCAAAACCTAACAGCAAAAACAAGGCGCCGACGATTTCAAATAGCGCCACCATAAATACCAACACATACGGCGCCGGCAAACCCAAGCCCCATTCAGCATTACCGAACCATTCGGCCGTGTCAGAGAAATTGGCGAATTTTTTGGTACCTGCCATCCAAAATACCGGCGCCAAATATAGCCGCAGCAACAGCGGCGCCAAAAAATCCACGCATTTAGCAGAATCGCAACTGCGTTGCGACAGTTGCATAATCCCCGGTAGTTTATCGATAACCACCGCCATTAACGCAGTAAAAGACGTATTATTCATTTTCATTCCCCTCCCCCAATTTTTTATTATGTACCCGCTTTTATGAACATCAGCAGTTCGTGCATTTTTACAGACATTCCAGCTCAGTTGCCAATAGAATTATGCCAAACCTTGCTTAGCAAGCCTAATATTCGCATTGAACGCATCGTTTCCAAGGGCCATTGCAGCGCCGAAAACGACTGGTACGATCAAAATCAGGACGAGTGGGTGATGTTGTTACAAGGCGAAGCGCGGCTGGCATTTGCCCAATCCGCACCAGTCGATCTAAAGCCCGGCGACTATCTGCTGATTCCGGCGCATTGCCGGCATAGGGTGGATTGGACCCATCCGGACCTTGAATCCATATGGCTGGCAATCCATATTTTCGCGGAGCCGGTTGCTGAATAAACGAGCATTCGGCGAGAGACCACGGCCGTGCCCATGACCGGGCACGACACGTCAAACGGATTAGCGGGGCTTGGCAGTTTGCGCACGCGGTTTGCGCGAATTCGGCGCTCGTTTAGCCGACTCCCCTGCCCGGCCATTTTGCGGCCGTCTGGCCGCCGGCTTGTTCGGCTGAGCCGGTTTTGGTTGCGGCTTGCTATTGGTCACTGCCAATGACACGTTTGGATAGCCAGTATCGTCGACTCGCGGAATCTGCCTTTTCAACAGCTTTTCGATGGCAGCCAACAAGTACGCCTCTTCCGGATCAACTAGCGAAATTGCCTGCCCTTCAGCGCCGGCGCGACCGGTACGGCCGATACGGTGCACATAATCTTCCGCTACTTGCGGCAAATCGAAATTCACCACATGTGGCAATTGATCGATGTCCAAGCCGCGCGCGGCGATGTCGGTGGCAATTAGTGCGGTAATCGAGCCGTTTTTAAATTCCTCCAAGGCCCGGACACGAGCGCCCTGACTCTTGTCGCCGTGCAAAGCCGCGCAACGAATGCCGTCCTTGATCAATTGCTTGGCCAAACGATCCGCGCCATGCTTGGTGCGGACGAACACCAACACCTGCTGCCAATGGCCATTGCCGATCAGGTAGGACAGTAATTCGCGCTTGTATTCGCGGTTAATGCCATACACCAGCTGCGAAACGGTATCGGCGGCAGCATTGCGCTTCGCGACCGAGATTTCTACAGGGTCATTGAGGATTTGTTCCGCTAGCGCGCTAATTTCCGGGGCATAGGTCGCCGAAAACAGCAGGTTCTGGCGTTTATTGGGCAGCAAAGCGATGATTCGACGAATATCGCGAATAAAACCCATATCCAACATTCGGTCGGCTTCATCGAGTACGAAATGCTCGACCTTCGACAAATCCAGATGCTGTTGCTGAATCAAATCCAGCAAACGGCCGGGCGTAGCAACGACAATATCGGTGCCGCGCTGGATCTTCTGAATCTGCGGATTAATACTGACGCCGCCAAAAATCGCCTCGGCAAAAAAAGGTAAATGCTTGCCATAGGTTCTGACGCTTTCATAGACCTGCATCGCTAATTCGCGGGTAGGCGTTAAAATCAACACTCGAACCGGCCGCGGCTTTTGTGGAACCGGTTGTTCTTGTAATAGCTGCAGCAGAGGCAAGGTAAATCCGGCGGTTTTGCCGGTACCGGTTTGCGCACCCGCCAGCACATCGCGGCCTTGCAAAATGACCGGAATGGCCTGCGCCTGAATCGGCGTCGGGGTTTCATAACCTTGTTCAGCAACCGCCTTAAGTAGTTGCTCGGACAAACCCAATTCTGAAAATAACATGCAAAAACCTTATTTTATACCCGTAATTAACGGGTGTATGAATAGAAAAGATATGGCATGATGGGCACGCCACAGTAGCAAAAACTGACTTTGCACCTACACTAAATCCTCAATAGCGTTACCGCGATTCTTCAGCAGAGGCCACAACACATGAGTTTCGAAAAACGAATTCACCGTAGAGTAAAACCTAGAGGCCTGCAGGCCGGCATTATTTTCAATAGCAGAACACCCCGGGAAATTTCGCTGAATGCGGAAATTCTGGACATCAGCTATAGCGGCATCAGGGTTAAACTTCAAGACCCCATCAGTCCCGATGTTGCCGGCAAAGTTAAAATCACCATGGTATTGCCTGAATCGGGAACGCCGTTCAGTGTACACGGCATTCTGAAACATCAACATGTCGACTCCGAGTGCGGTCTGCACTATGTCGACCACGTCGAAGGTTCTATCGACGATCTGATGTTTGAATGCGTGGAACTGGACGACACCACCGTGCTGATCAAAACCGCTTAATCGTCATCCCGGCACAAAACGGCACCTGCTCGCCGTAAATCGCTGTCGGCAAGTTAGCTGGTAATCACAAACCGCACCGCATCCAGCCGCAACTGAGTTTCCTGTATGCTTTCGTGCGAGAGCATGGTCATTTCCTTGAGTTGCTCTATTTCCTGCTCCTTGATGCCGGGATTGATCTTTTTCAGCCGCACCAGACGTTTGATTTCACTGGTTAGCGTGGCAATCATCAGATTACTGCTTTCCGCTATCAACTTCTGCATTTGCGCGCCCGCCAACTGCTCCGCGACTTTGATCATATCCTGAATATGCTGGCGTTGACTGTTCAAAAACTGGCTGATTTGCGCCTTATCGAAGCTATCGCCAGTCTCGACCAAGCTGTCGTGGCTAATAACAGCCGTTAGATCCTTTTTATTTTGATCGACCAAAACTCGCAGCGGCGTGTGCGGTAAAAACCGGCCAATTTGTAATTCGGCGGGCGCGCTGCATTCCGCAACAAACAACAACTCCAGCAGGAATTGACCAGCTTTCAGTTGTGGATGTTTAACCACGCTGACCGCGGCATTGCCGGTCTCGCTGGATAACACCAAATCCATCGCCGACAACACCATAGGATGTTCGGCGGACAGAAATTGCATGTCTTCCCTGGCCAGCGCGATGTCTCGGTTGATGGTTACCGTCAAGCCGTCGTCTTGCAGCATCGGAAAATGGGCGATGCGCAGATTTTCGCTAGGCCAGAGGATATGGCAATCGCGCGAATGATCTTCGACATCGACGCCATAACAATCGAACATCGCTTCCATAAACGGCCACAAACTACCGTCGCGTTCGCCGGCACTGATCTCTTCCACCAGGCGCGCGGCTTCTTGCGGCCGACAAGAATTCAGTTCCAGCAGCAAATCGCGGCCTTTATGCAATTCCTCTTCAACCTGGCTGTTCAGGGCCTTGGTGTTGGCGATCAAGGCTTCTACTGCCGCCGCATCGCGGCTGAGCAACGCTCTGTCACGAGCATCGCCGAGCAACTTCAAGACTTGTGCGGCCCCCGAACAATTATGCCGGAATGCGTCCAAGCCCTCGTCGTACCAGCGGAATAATACGTGCTGAGCACTATCGAGCAGATAAGGGATATGAATTTGAATCACATGCTTTTGGCCGATACGATCCAGACGACCGATACGCTGCTGCAACAAATCGGGATTTTCCGGCAGATCGAACAAAAACAGATGGCGCACGAATTGAAAATTGCGCCCTTCACTGCCAATCTCGGAGCAAATCAACACTTGCGCCCGGCTCTCTTCGTCGGCAAAAAATGCCGCCGCCCTATCCCGCTCGACGATACTCATGCCTTCATGAAACACCGCGGCGGTATGCCCAACGTGCTGCCGTAACAATTGCTCCAGTTGGATCGCAGTTTCCGCACGTTTGCAGATTAATAAGGACTTTTCATCGCCCAAGGCTTTCAACTGCGCAACCAGCCAATGCAGATAAGGGCTGTTGGCTAAGTCCGCCGTGTCTTCACCTTGCAGCGGATAAGCATGGCGTTGCCGATCCGGAAAGCCCTGCACGGTTTGCCGAGAGTTTCTAAATAAAATCCGGCCGGTGCCATGATGATCGAGCAACAATTTGATCAACTCTTCCCGAGCATTGGCTTGGCTGTCGTTAACCTGTTGCAGCAGTTTGTCGACATTGTCCTGTTTTAATAAAACTTTCAATTGCTCCTGCTGTCCGGCATCCAACGCTTCGCCGGAAATCAGCAAATTAGCCAGTCGAGCCACCGGCTCAAACTGGCTTTCTTCAATTAAAAACTGTTCAAAACTATAAAAACGATCCGGGTCGAGTAAGCGCAAGCGCGCAAAATGGCTTTCCTTACCCAACTGCTCAGGGGTAGCGGTCAACAGAATCAGACCGGGGGACGCCAAGGCCAATTGCTCGACAAATAAATAGTCGGCGCTAGGCGCGTCTTCGCTCCATTCCAGATGATGCGCCTCATCGACCACCACCAGATCCCAACCGGCATCCAAGGCTTGTTGCTGGCGATGCGGAGAATCGGCAAAGAAGCGCTGGCTACACAGCACTAATTGCTCGCTGAGAAACGGGTTCTCGTCGGGACTGGCAAAGCAGCGGCTTTCGTCGAAAATGCTGAAGCGCAGATTGAAGCGGCGCAGCATCTCCACCAACCATTGATGCAACAGACTTTCCGGTACCAAAATCAACACACGTTTACTTAAGCCGTTAATCAAGCGATGTTGGATGATTAAACCGGCTTCGATGGTTTTACCCAAACCCACTTCGTCGGCCAGCATAATGCGCGGCAAGGCGCGGCTGGCGGCTTGATGGGCGATATACAGCTGATGCGGAATCAGCGAAGCCCGTGCACCCTGCAAACCTTTGGTCGCGGCTTGTTGGTGCTGTTGCTGGCGCCGCCAGGTTTCGTAGCGCAATAAAAACCAGGCCGTCGGATCGAATTGCCCGGTAAACAAGCGGTCTTGCGGCTTGTTAAATTGAATATGATGGTTAAGCTCCATCTCATCAATTTGTTGCAGCTGGCCGTCTTCATCGACTCCAATGTAGGTCAATAAACCATTGTGTTGCTGCACCTGCTGCACGCTAATTTTCGCGTAATCCGCCGATTCGATCACATCGCCTTCGTTGAACTGCACCCGGGTCAACGGCGCGTTATCTCTGGCGTACACCCGCCGGTCGCCGGTCGCTAAAAATAGCACGGTGACGCGGTTAAATTCGGCGTCTATGACCATACCCAAACCGAGTTCCGATTCGGTATTACTAATCCAGCGTTGGCCGGGAATAAACTCATTCATGTTTTGATTCTTGGAAATTTGATTCGACTTTAAAAGCGCCGTGTAAAGCGGCCGGGATGATATGCAAAGCAGATTAATTCATGATTAATTGGTCGCGGAAAAAGCATCGAGAATTTCAGAAACGCTTGAAAACATGGTTAAATTTAGCAGAACGCTCATATTTTCAATGCGCTAAAACTCATCATTTTCAGGAATGCCATGGCAAAGCCCGTCACCCCCTTGTTAGCCGCCGATATTTTGATCGAATTGATCGACCATCCACAGCGCCCCTTCGTGTTGATAGAGCGAAAATATCCACCCTATGGCTGGGCTGTGCCCGGCGGGTTTGTCGATGTCGGCGAAACGCTTGAGCACGCGGCCATCCGCGAAGCCAAGGAAGAAACCTGTCTGGATGTGGAACTAACCGTACTGCTGGGCCTTTACTCCAATCCGCAACGCGACCCACGCAACCACACAGTCACCGCCGTCTACCTGGCGCAAGCGCATGGCACCCCGATGGCGGCCGACGATGCTAAAAACTTTGGTTTATTCAACTTCGACAATCTGCCCAGCCTGTTGGCGTTCGATCACGCTCAGGTTATCGCGGATTACCGGCATTATAAACTGACTGGCGAGGTAACGCCGCTAAGAATATAAGCCTTAGCTGATTCAGCGGCGTGCAGACAAGATTTAAGGCCTGATCAGCCTTTCAGACCCAACACATCCTGCATATCGAACAACCCCTTCGGTTTGTCCGCCAACCAAGCTGCCGCTCTTACCGCGCCATTGGCGAAGGTCATACGGCTGGTGGCTTTATGGGTGATTTCCACGCGTTCGCCTTCGTCGGCAAACATCACGGTATGCTCGCCGACTATATCGCCGGCCCGAATCGTGGAAAAGCCGATGGTTTTACGGTCGCGGGCGCCGGTATCGCCTTCGCGGCCATAGATGGCGCAGTCTTTCAGATCGCGCCCCAACGCAGCAGCAACCACTTCACCCATCCGCAACGCGGTACCGGATGGCGCATCGACTTTGTGTCGGTGATGTGCCTCAATCACTTCGATGTCGGTGTAATCGCCCATCACCTTGGCGGTCATTTCCAGCAGCTTTAAGGATAGGTTGACGCCGACGCTGAAATTGGGTGCGATGACTATTGCCACATCCTGGGCAGCTTCGGCAATCGCGGCTTTTTGCGCCTCGCTGTAACCGGTGGTGCCGATCACCACCTGTTTCCCTGCTTGGCGGCAGATTTCGATGTAATCCATTGACGCATCGGGCCGGGTGAAGTCGATCAATACGTCAAACTGGTCCGCCAGTGCTGCCAGATCAGCGCTGACCTTAATGCCAGCCGCCGACACACCGGCCAGTTCACCGGCATCCTTGCCAATTGCCAAACTATCCGGACGGGATACCGCTACCGTCAACTCGGCGTTTTCGGCCGCCAGCACAGCTTTCAACAAACACAAACCCATGCGCCCGGAAGCGCCCACTACCGCAATCCGCACCATGGTTTATCCCGTCAACTTGTCGAAGAAGTTTTTAACGCCATCCATCCAGCCATGCTCTTGCGGACTGTGGTGTTTGCCGCCGCCGGATAAGGATTCGCCCAACTTCTCAATCATGGCTTTTTGATCTTTGGTCAGATGTACCGGGGTTTCCAGTTGCACCTTGCACAACAGATCACCGACCGCGCCGCCCCTAACCGGTTTCACACCTTTGCCGCGCAAACGGAACATGCGTCCGGTTTGAGTTTCCGGTGGAATTTTCAACATCACCTTGCCGTCCAGCGTAGGTACTTCCAGCTCACCACCCAAACAAGCCATCGGGAAACTGATTGGCACTTCGCAGTAAAGATTCGCACCATCGCGGGTGAAGATCGGATGATCCTTGACCTGCACTTGTACGTATAAATCCCCGGCTGGTCCGCCGTTCGCACCGGCTTCGCCTTCACCGGCCAAACGAATCCGGTCACCGGTATCCACACCGGCCGGCACTTTGACGTTGAGGGTTTTGGTTTCCTGTACGCGGCCTTGACCGTAACATTTCGGGCAAGGATCCTTGATTTGTTTGCCGGTACCCCGACAAGTCGGACAGGTTTGTTGTACCGAAAAAAAACCTTGTTGCATCCTGACTTGGCCGTGACCATGACAGGTATTACAGGTGACCGGGCTGCTGCCTTTTTTAGCGCCGCTGCCGTTACACTCAACGCAAGCCACCAATACCGGCACTTTGACGGTCGCTTCAGTACCGCCCACCGCTTCTTCCAGGGTCAGTTCAAGGTTGTAGCGCAAATCGGCACCGCGTTGCACGCTGCTGCGCTGCTGCCGACCGCCACCGAAAATATCGCCGAATACATCGCCGAAAATATCGCTAAAATTCTCTGCGCCGCTAAACCCACCGCGACCGCCGCCCATCGACGAATCGACGCCGGCATGGCCGAATTGATCGTAAGCGGCACGCTTTTTGGGGTCGGACAGCACCTCGTAAGCTTCCTTGACCAGTTTGAATTTCTTCTCCGCTTCTTCCGGATTATCGTTATTTCTGTCGGGATGAAATTTCATCGCCATCTTGCGATAGCTCTTCTTGATCTCGGCTTCGCTCGCGTTGCGATCCAGTTCCAGCAGTTTGTAAAAGTCTTCTTTTGCGGCCATTTAAATGTCTTCGGTATTATTATTCAGTGTTGATATATTCAGTTATAACCGACCCAACCAATAATCGGGCCTTCTTTTCTTATGCGAAACCGCCAAAACTTGTACACCTGCATGAGTGTCCCTAAAGATAATTTTATAAGGAAATTTAAGTAGGGAAACCACTCGGATATTAGGTTTTCGCTCAACTCGATAACGTCCGGGCATATTGGCGACGCTAATCATAAAACTCTCAAACTCCGCCAAATAGGCAACACCTAAACCTGGCTGCCTTGATTCGTAAAATCCGATAATTTCTAAATGTTCATGCTGAGCGCCAGGGTGAAATCGATAGTTCATTTCAACAATAACCGCGCTTTAGCGCTGACTTCCTCCGCTGAAATTAATTCGACCAAACCTTGATCTATTTCATCGGCACGTCGTTGAGCTTCGTCTAGCCAAGCTTCATGCAATTCAGCATCGGAGAGGTTTTCTAAGCTTAACAGTAAATTATGAGCAAGTTTAGCGCGTTCCGCCGCTGGAAGATGAAGGGCTTCGCGTTCGATTACTGTGCTATCCATAATTCTTACCTCAAAAAATACCTTGGAAGGTTGTATTCAAACAAACACGCAATCAAATTGTTTTTCGACTTCCTCGTGCGGAACAATCCCTTCGATTTCTGCCCTAGTGATTCCTTGCCGAATTTTAGCCATGACATAAAGATGATATTGAATATCTTCATAGCCGCTTTCTTCGGGCAATCTATTAAGTAATTCTTTGACTTCCCTAACAGCAGTTTGCATATCTACCTCGGAAAAACAAAAAGGTACGCGGTGCGTACCCTACATGGCTACAAAATTATTTCTGACTCAATGCAATGAGATTAGAAATTGCTCCACCGATCTGAGGCAGCCCCGTTGCTATTGTCATGGCATCAGCTAGCAAACCTATTGTATCTATAATTTTCTGCCCAATTTTCGTCTCCTTAATTGATTTCTTATATTTTGAATCAAAAAAAGAGTGCCCTACCAATATCTCTATGGAGTCAAATAACCCCGTGGTTCCAGTTAGCTTATATTCGTCTATAGCAGCGATCAAACCTCTAAGATTTCTTGATAAATATTTTTTAACTTCAAAATCAATTTCTGAAGCCAACAACTCATTTAAAATATCATTCAGATCATTCCTTGATTGCTCTAACACTTCATATTCCACGGATTTCGCATTTGAAAGCATTTGTAACATCCTAGCCTGCATCCGTAAATAATTAAGCGAATGACCATCAATGTGAGCAATAAAAGTATCCCACTCTCCTTGCAAGTGCTGATTCATAAATGCAGCCTTTACTTGAGATGTCCAATGCTCACAGGTACTGGCTTCATCTGGATACGCTTCTCGAATTTCGGTTTCTACAATTGCGACTAGTTCCATAACCTTTCCCAGTCTACCCAGTAATTGAGGACTTGCTACTGGCGCATCTAATAACTCCGACCAGGCATCCCTACATACTTTATTAGCAGGAATTTTTTTACCTTGTTCAAGCAAGTTTAGTAGTCGGAATCCTGGGTTATCAAAATCCATATGAACTCAGCTCTTTAGAAAATATGTGACGATAGCTGCCAGAGACGCCGCTACTTGATAGACAAAAAGGCGGATGGCTCTCGCCCCCGCCCTATGCCCCACTTACTTATTTATTTCTTATCGTCCTTAACCTCTTCAAACTCCGCATCGACTACATTGTGATCGTGCTCCGCAGCCGCTTCAGATGCGCCGGCCGCATGTCCAGCCTCGGCACCACCTTCCGCACCTTTCTGTGCGTAAACGCGCTCGGCCAATTTACCGGACAACTCGGTCAAGGCATGGGTTTTTGCTTCAATCGCGTCTTTATCGTCGGACTTAAGCACTGCTTGCAGGTCTTTGATCGCCGATTCGATGGCCGATTTTTCGTCGCCGGCTACTTGATCGCCCAATTCTTTCAGCGATTTTTCGGTGGCGTGGATCATGCCTTCCGCTGAGTTACGGGCCGAAACCAATTCTTTCAGTTTCCGGTCTTCGTCGGCGTGTGCTTCGGCGTCCTTGATCATGCGTTCGACTTCGTCGTCCGACAAACCGCTGGAGGCTTTAATCACAATGGATTGCTTTTTACCGGTAGCTTTGTCTTTCGCCGAGACGTTCAAGATACCGTTAGCATCAATATCGAACGACACTTCAATTTGCGGAATACCGCGCGGTGCCGGTGGAATGTCCTGCAAATCAAAACGACCCAGCGATTTATTGCCGGCAGCCACTTCCCGCTCGCCCTGCAATACATGCACGGTCACCGCGGTTTGGTTATCATCCGCAGTCGAGAAGGTTTGCGAGGCATTGGTTGGGATCGTGGTGTTTTTCTCGATCAATTTCGTCATCACCCCACCCAAGGTTTCGATACCCAAAGATAGAGGTGTTACGTCCAACAACAACACATCTTTAACGTCGCCGCCCAATACACCGGCTTGAATCGCCGCACCCAACGCAACCGCCTCATCAGGGTTAACGTCTTTACGCGGCTCTTTGCCGAACAATTCTTTAACGAACGCTTGCACTTTCGGCATGCGGGTTTGACCGCCAACTAGAATCACATCGTTGATTTTAGATGTCGAAATACCGGCGTCTTTAATCGCTTGCAAGCAAGGTCCTTTGGTCCGTTCGATCAGCTCGTCAACCAGCGACTCCAATTTGGCGCGGGTCAGTTTGACGTTCAAATGCTTCGGACCCGAGGCATCGGCGGTGATATACGGCAGATTGATGTCGGTTTGCTCGGCCGAAGACAATTCGATTTTAGCTTTCTCAGCGGCTTCTTTCAGACGTTGCAGCGCCAACGGATCGTTGTGCAGATCAATGCCGCTGTCGCGTTTAAACTCACCTGCCAAAAATTCGATAATGCGCGAGTCGAAATCTTCACCGCCCAGGAAGGTATCGCCGTTGGTGGCCAATACTTCGAATTGGTGCTCGCCTTCGATTTCGGCGATTTCGATGATGGAAATATCGAAAGTACCGCCGCCCAAGTCATAGACCGCAATGGTGGTGTCACCTTTCGGTTTATCCATACCGAACGCCAACGCCGCCGCAGTCGGCTCGTTGATGATGCGTTTGACGTCCAGACCGGCGATACGGCCGGCGTCTTTGGTGGCTTGACGTTGCGAGTCGTTGAAGTAAGCCGGTACGGTGATAACCGCTTCGGTGACTTCTTCGCCCAGGAACGCTTCAGCGTCTTTTTTCAGTTTCATCAACACACGTGACGATACTTCGGGCGGCGCCATTTTTTTACCGTGGCATTCCACCCAGGCGTCGCCGTTGTTGGCTTCCATAATTTTGTAAGGCACCATTTTGATGTCTTTTTGTACCGCATCTTCTTTAAAGCGGCGGCCGATCAAGCGTTTGATCGCGAACAAAGTGTTTTCAGGGTTGGTCACCGCCTGACGTTTGGCGGACTGGCCGACCAACACTTCGTTGTCGCCGGTGAAGGCGATGATGGAAGGCGTGGTGCGCGCGCCTTCGCTGTTTTCGATAACCCGCGCGGTGCCATTTTCCAGGACTGCGACGCAGGAGTTGGTGGTTCCTAAATCGATGCCGATCATTTTGCCCATTGATATTCTCCAGACTTGAATTGGTAATAAATTAAAAAGTTGTTAGCGATATGCGGTTGATCGTCTTAATTTCAAGCCTGCTCATCGATTTTTGCGCTATCGGCCGGTTTGTCGTCGGCTTTCGCCACCACTACCATGGCAGGACGCAATAAACGGCCGTTCAATACATAACCCTTTTGGAAGACGTTTAATACGGTATTGGGTTGGGCGGTGGCACTTGGCTGCATGACCATCGCTTGGTGCAATTCCGGATTGAACGCTTGACCGATAGGGTCGACGGTTTCGATATTAAACTTGGCAAATACCGACTCAAATTGTTTGATGGTCAATTCGCTGCCTTCGCGCAATTTGACTATCTCCGGACTATCGCCGGTTGCCGCTTGCAGGCCTAATTCCAAACTATCCAGAACACTCAGCAATTCTTTCGCAAATTTCGCCAGACCGTATTTGCGTTCGTCGTCCAAGTCTTTTTGCACACGTTTTTTTAAATTTTCCATCTCAGCCATGGTGCGGATGGCTTTATCCAGATTGGCGGCAGCCTGTTGCTGGGCTTGCTCCAATTGTTCCTGCAAAGCTTCCACAGTGACTGCGGCGGCACCAGAGGCTTCGGTTGGCTGTTCGTCCGCGTCGATTGGCTTGGTTTGTTCCAAAACTTCGGCGATCAAATCGCTATCCGATTGTGGTTCGTGGCTAGATTGCTGATGACTCATTACTTACTCCATGGTTCTAAATTTTTTGGTTGGCCTAACGATAGGGCCATTTATTTGGGATTCAAGGCCGCGCCCAATAATTTTGCCGTCACATCCACGAACGGAATCACTTTTTCGTAAGCCATGCGGGTTGGTCCAATCACCCCCAACACTCCCACCACTTCGTCATTTACTGAATAAGGTGCCGTCACCAGGCTACAATGATCGAATGCGCTGTAACCCGATTCTTCACCGATAAAAATCTGCACGCCTTCGGCCTGTAAACACTGATCCAATAAATGAATGACGCCGCGCTTTTGGCTGAACGCTTCAAACAGCTGCTTAAGGCGCTCCATGTCCGACAACTCGGAAAAACCCATTAGATTGGTTTCTCCGCTCAATACATAGTCGTCGTTGGGTTGTTCGCTGAAGGTGAGTTGCGCCATGTTCACCGCGTCCATCATGCCTTGATTGACCTGCCGCTGATCGTGCTCCATCTCTCGCACGATCAAATCGCGAATTTTCGCCAAGCTGCGGCCGGAATAAACCGAATTCAAATAGTTGGCAGCCTGTTGTAATTCCGCAGGACTGAATTGCTTGTGGGTATGAATAATTTTATTGTGCACTTCCTGGTCGTCGGTGACGAAAATCACCAACACCCGGGTATTGGACATAGGCAGGAATTCGATGTGTCGCAATGTGACGCTTTCTCGGCGCGGCAAAGTCACCACGCCGGCCATCCGCGTGACGTCCGACAGTAATTTCGAAGCCTTGTTCAACACGTCGCTAGCCTTATCCGCCTGTCCTTTCAGGCCATGTTGCAGCTGATCCAATTCGCTGGATGCCAAAGGCTTGACGGTTAACAAACTGTCAACAAATAAACGATAGCCACTCACGGTCGGTACTCGGCCGGCGGAAGTGTGCGGGGAATGGATCAAACCCATCTCTTCCAGATCTGCCATCACGTTGCGGATACTGGCCGGACTAAGCTTTAGCTGCGGATCTTTAGATAATAATCGCGAACCAACAGGCTGGCCGTCCTGGATATAACGCTCAACCAAGGTTTTTAATAAATACAGCGATCTTTCGTTTAAATCTTGTCCGCCAGCCACGTCATCCCCCAAATTCCGTTAGCACTCGATATTAGTGAGTGCCAGACAGCAAAGCTATCAGCTGGGTCCGGCATTGTCAACGGCTTGAACAGGTTAACAATAAACTAAGCGCAGCCAGCACATTCAAGGGCTGGGATTGAATCTCCGAAACACCCGTGTCGTCAACAACGGATCAATCGGCAGTTTGTTCCGGAATTAGGATTTTTAGATGTCTCTTCGATATTGTTCAACAACGGGCAATAAAAAACCCTGCAAGTCTTGGGACTTGCAGGGTTCTGATTCGATCTAGCGTTTGCTTATCCGGACTGTATGGCAGGAACACAAACGGACAATAAACCGCAGCTGTCAGTGGTCTCAAGCACCCATTTGGGAGAAAGACAACACATAATAGCTATAATAAACAACGACAAAAAACAACAATACATTCAATAGCTTTTCTACTCTGCTGTATTGCTCTTGTTGATATTTTTTACCATTTTTTATTCTCATTTTGTCCTCCTGTCGCATGAGTCATCCCAAAATTCAAAGCCGGTTAATTAATTGGCAGTAACTGCTGATTAACGGCTCATGCCGTTGCCGATCCAGGCACCTGCGGCGGCACCGATGCCTGCTCCCAACGGATCGCCTCTACTCATCTCGTAACCCGCCGCGCTACCTAACGCGCCGCCTACCAAGCCCTGAGTGGATCGTTGGTCGTAACTGTTGTAGCGCGGTGCGGGCGGCGGTGCCGGCACGTATTGCACAACCCGACCCGGAACATACGCCCGCTCGACCTCGACATATCGGTCGTGGTGGTGATGTTTGTGATGACCTCGTCCATGCCCGTCAGCCATGGCTAATGGCGAAACCAACAGACTAATTACCACGACACTTGCCACTCTAAACATAAATCCCCTTTATCGAGAACAATTGATCTATGACTTGATTCTAGAGAGCAATGTTTAAGTCTTGATTAGGAAAAGATTAAGAACAGATGAAGACAGCAAAGCCAGCGCTTACATCGCCAATTTTTGTGAACTGTGCACGCTAAGCGAGCGCTATAAACTGCCAATAGCCAATACTCCGGGTACTCGGTTTGCGAATATCCGGAGTAGATTGCGCCGGCAGCGACAGTCAGTCGCATTAGAAGCTGTAAGACACTTCCCCATAAACGGTTCGGCCGGCTTGTTGGTAAAAAGAGGAATATTCCCGATCCAACAGATTATTCACCGAAAACGACAGATCGATATTTTTCGTCGCCTGGTAGGCGATACGGGTGTCGACCAGAAAATAAGGGTCATAACTGCCGGGAACGTTGGTTACCTGATCCAGATTTTGGTCGTTCGTATACTGCTGGCTGACATAGCGCCCAATAATGCCACCGCTCCATTTCTCATATTTGACATCCAAGCCGCCACTGAACATGGTCTCCGGTAACAACACCATCTGCTTGCCAATCGACAGCGGATTCGCCTCATTCTTGGTAATTATCGAATCATTTAAGGTGTAGGTTCCCGTAAAATGCAGCCAGTCCCAATACAATTTCTGCCTTAGTTTGGCCTCCACGCCTTCAACCTCAGCTTCACCCGCATTTTGCCGCTCTTGGAGCCGATTGGTTGCGCTCAATGTCGTATCTTTACGGTAAATCAAATCAGAGATGTAGTGATGAAAATAGGTGGCAGCAATCGTTGTACCCTCAACAGGGGTGGCCTCTCCGCCAACTTCCCATGAATACATGGTTTCCGGTTTTAAATTCGGCCCGGCTTGCGTCAGGGTAAAAACACTGCCGCTAGCCGTTTGTGATGTCGAATACAAATCCGAGTTGGTGGGTGGACGAAATGCCCAACCGGTTGAAGCAAACAGCTTGTAGCCATCCGCCGGCAACCAGGTCAAACTGAACTTGGGATTGAATTGCGACACTGAGCGTTCGCTGTAACTTTGCGTCAGGTTAGTGGTGGTGCCTGTGGAAGTGACCGTGGCCTTTTGTACGATAGAGCCTGATGTGGACCAATCGTCATAGCGCACCCCGAGATGGGCAATCAAATTTTTACGCAGCCAAATTTCGTCCTGAATAAAGGCCGAGTAAATACTCGACTCGCCCTTGCCATCGTAAACAGTATTCGTCACTGAGGACCAATCTTGCCAATTACTCAAGGCCAAACGTTTTTGACCTTCCAAATTGTTATGGTTTGCGCCAAAACCGACGGTGACAAAGTTACGTTGATCCCACAAAAACGGGAAGCGCAATGCCACATTACCGTCGATCCGTTGGCTAGGCGTGACGGTTAACTGGCCTCTGCCACCACTTAAGGTATCGTCTAACGCCGCGCTGTTTGGGCTGGGTGAATAAGTCTCGTGATCCATATATTGAAAATCGACATTCAATTTCACGTCATGCCCAAAATCATGTTTCAGGTGCGCAAAATAGCGCCGCGTGTCTTCCACGGAAGGCAGGAAATGCAAGAACTGCTGTTCATAGACAGAAAGGCGCTGGCCATTCAAATTCAAGTTGTTGCTTTGCGCCAGGCCGGCCACGCCGGCGACTGAATTGACGGTGGGGTTTCCGTTAGCGATGGCTATTGGCGCGCCTCCGGCAGTGGTCAAATAACTATTAAATGTGCCTGCGCTGGTTTCGCTGCGGCTCCAGCTCATACCACCATCAATCTCGGTTCGATCAGTCAGATCGTAATACAGATGCAAGGAAGCGGTGTTCTGCTCCCAAGGGCGTTCCCCTTTATCACCTATGATATAAGTCGAACCACCTTGGGTGGTTGCGGTCGGCATGGCGCCAAATACAGGTGTCGAGGCGTTTCTTAACGCAGTAGCTGTGTTCGCTCTGACTACCGGATTCGGTATCACGGTAGCCGATGGCGTAAAGCTTACCGGAGAGGCTGTCACGTAATCGGAAACCGCCCAGTTATCGCTGTCCATATGGTTAAACGTCACCGAAATACCTAAACCATTTTCAAAACGATCCCGGTAACGGCCCTTGATGCCCCATTGGTCAACAGCCGCGCCACCGGCGCCAAATGACAGGCGCCCTTCGCGTTTAGTGGGTACTTTGGAGATCACATTCAGTACGCCGCCCATCGCGCCGCTACCGTATAGCGCTGAAAATGGCCCAGGGACATATTCCACTTGCTGAGCGTCATCCATATTCAAAATATTCCAATCAACAAGCCCTGAGTTGGCATTGTTTACCGGCAGCCCATCCACTAAAAATAAAGATCGATTCGTACCACTGATGCCGTGGAATGCAGACGAGCTAACACTGGAGCCCGGGAAACTGGTGCCATAAGCACTACCGCGTAAATACACCCCCGGCACATCCTTCAAGGCGTCACCAATACGTTGGGTCAGGCGGTTTTCCGTATTTTCGGCAGTAATCACACTGACATTGGCCGGCGCCATCGCCGCGCTCATTTCCGAGCGGGTAGCGGTCACCACCATCGTGCCCAGCGTGCCGTCGTTGCCAGCCGAATCGTCGGTGTTAGCGGTTTCGGTTTGCCCAGCGGTCGTTTGGTCGCTATCTTCCGCCAGGATTTGATTGCTGTAAGCCAGGTTGGTCAAGGCCAACAGCGTTATTACGTGTAAACGAGACAAAGTCACTTCCTCCTG
Source organism: Methylomonas fluvii (assembly GCF_014850975.1). Classification (GTDB taxonomy): domain Bacteria; phylum Pseudomonadota; class Gammaproteobacteria; order Methylococcales; family Methylomonadaceae; genus Methylomonas; species Methylomonas fluvii. Next base: position 1,670,698 of record NZ_JACXST010000003.1, read on the forward strand.
TGATGCACCGTTAAACAAAAACGGCTTTATGTGGTTGTGTTGGATTTATTTTTAATTTTTCTTACATCGAGAGCAAACCGCTCAGGGCATTGCGTCTATCACGGCGAGACGGCCAATAGGCCCAAAAAACCTAGTCATCGCCGCCAAAGCGGCGATTCAGATTTCCGGTATTCTGAGGTTCCCGCCTTCGCGGGAACGCCGTCAGCCGGGACTTTTAGGTTTTTGCCGCCCTTGCTCCCAATAACCGCGCAGATAACCGATCACAAACAACAGCAAGACCACGAAGCCCAACCACCAGCTTTGCGCCGCACTCAAGGTTTGTTGCTGTTCGGCGTTCTCGCTGGCAGTTTTCTTCTCTTCCATTTCATAGCCTTCCAGCGGCTTGGCGGTATTCGGCGCGGCTTGAGTCTGGGCCGGCGATTGTTGAGCTTGAGCTTGCTGCTGGGCTTGGGTCGGCTGCGGTGGCGGCTGAGACGCCGAAGCCGCCGGTGGTTGCGCCTGCGCACCCGGCGCGGCGGCTTTCGCAGCCTTGGCCGCATCCTGCTGCTCGGCCAGTTTGGTGATTTCCGGGCTGCTGCAGGTGTCCTTGTTGCAAGCCACGCCGGCCTTGGCGATCACTTCCCGGTTAACCTGCTCCAACTTGGCTTTCACCGCCGGATCGGCCTTCCAATAGCCTTTGTTCACCGCCACCAGCATCCGATCCACCATGGCTTGGTAAGCCAGCAGGTTGTCGGCCTGTTCGAACTTTTTCTGGATGTCGAGCTGGTATTTGTCCTCGACATAGGTTTCGTACATGGCCTGCCATTTCTCGGCGCCGACCGCTTCCGGCACCGTCACCTGCCAGCCCCACAGGTTTTCCGCGACCATATTGATGAAGCGCGCTCCCGAGTAACCTTCTTTCAACATCGACTCTATCCATTTCGGGTTTAGGTAGCGGCTTTGCATTTCCCGGCCCTGGTAGCGCTCCAGACTCATGGTCTTGGCGGCGGTCGGGTCGGCCAAGTCGGCAACCAGTACTTCCGGCGTTTTACCGTTGACCTGCCGCGCCGCCATCGCGGTGCCGCCCAGATATTGGAAGAAGTCGTCGCCGTCCAGCGTAGCGTAGACGTTGCTGGAGCGGCTGTGGATCACCGCGTCGGTGTCCTTCAACGACAGTTTGAACAAATCCACCGCCAGCGTTGCGTCCTTGCTGGCCGCTTCGCCCCAATGGCCACGGCCGTAGACGTGGTGCATGCGGTTAAAGAACACGTCGGCCAGTTGCTTTTCGTCGGTCCAGGTGTTGGACAACGGAATCGCCCGGTCCAGATTGGTGCCGTAGGCGCCGGACGGTACGCTGAACAAGCGCGCCGAAGCCATGTCCAGCGCTTCCTCGGCTTTCAAGCCGCGTTTCATCAACTCGGCCTGGGTTTCCTGGATATGCCGGCGCAACGGGTTGTCAGGCTCGTCTTGTTCCTGCGCCTTGGTTTCAGCCTGATCCAGCAGTTTGATCACCGACGCGAACAAGTCGCGGTACAAACCCGACGGGATGATGGTGACATCGACCCTGGGCCGGCCCAGTTTGTCGCGGGCGATGACGTCCACGCCCTGGGTGCGGCCGCGTTCGTCCCAATGCGGTTTGACGCCGAGCAGATGCAGGATTTCGGCTTCCATCACGCCTTCATGGCGCGAGCTTTCCACGCCCCACAAATTGAACACCAGCCGTTCCGGATACTGGCCGTGCTGCTTTTTAAAGTCAGCGACCACTTGCTCTGCCAGCCGCGCGCCTTCGTTGTACACCGCCTCGCTGGGAATCCGCGACGGGTCGAAACCGTACAAATCCTTGCCGGTCGGCAAGGCATCCGGGTTGCGCAACGGATCGCCGCCGCTACCGGCCGGGATGTAGCGGCCGGCCAGCGCATCGATCAGCGCGTCCATTTCGGCGTTGGCGCTGTCTGCCAGCAATTTGGCCGTAGCCTGGATTTTTTGTTTCAACGCCTCGCCTTTCAGCTTGGGATCGCGGGCGACGATGGCTTCGGCGAAACGCTGTCTAGCCGCTTCGTCCGGCGCCTTACCAAAGGTATGCAAACCCAGCGGCACTTTTTTCTCGCGGATTTCCTTTAGGTAATGCTCCAGCTCTTCCAACTGGTCTCCGGTTTCGGCCCGTTCCATTTTCAGGTCTTTCAACAAGCCGGCCTTGCTGGCGATTTGATTAATCTCGTCCAGCCGAATCTTCGCCAATTGCTCGCTTTTTTGGGCAGCGACGTTGTAGTCATCCAGCAAACCCGCCAGTTTGGCCAGTTCCGGATTTAAGTCGGCCTTGTCCAGCGGCGGCGTCATGTGGGAAATGATAGTGGCCATCGCCCGGCGCTTGGCCTGCAAGGCTTCGCCGACGTCGTCCATGATGTAGGGGTAAATTTGCGGCACGTCGGCCATCAAAATCTCGCCGGGATCGGCGGCCGTGAAGCCGACTTCCTTACCGGACAGCCATTCGTGGGTGGCGTGGGTGCCGAGATGAATCATCGCATCGGCGCGGTAGCCTTTTTGCAGCCACAAATAAAACGCCACATATTGATGGTGCGGCGGCATGCTCACGTCGTGATAAAGCTTTTTGACGTCCTGCTCCCAGCCGCGCGACGGTTGCGGCGCGAGCAGCAGATTGCCGTATTGCAGCGCCGGCAGGATCAAAAAGCGTTCGCCTTTGCTGTCGGTCCAGGAGCCGATCTTGCTGTCTTCCGGCTTGCCCCAGGCTTTCAGCATTGCCGCCTTGAAGGTTTCCGGCAAGGCATCGAACCATTTTCGATAATCGGCAATTGGCAACAAGACCGCGCGGCCGCTGGCGGCGGCTTCGGCAATCGCGCCCGGTTCCCAGTTACCCAGATTGATGCCGTGATTTTTCACGGCCGCTTTCAAGGCTGCGCCGTCGGTTGGCGCGTCGCCCAACTGGTAGCCTTCCTGGCGCATGCGCTGCATGATGTTCAACAGCGATTCCGGCAGCACGTTCAAATACGACGCGCCGATGTTTTCCTTGCCGGGCGGGTAGTTGTAATACAGCAGCGCGACTTTTTTGTCGGCGTTGGCGGTATGGCGCAACTTGGCCCATTTGTCTAAACGGTCGGCGTAGCGGGCGATGCGCTCCGGGATCGGCACTTCGCGGACGAAATCCTGGCCGGTGGCTTTATCGTGCACGCTTTCCTTGCTGGCGACCACGGTCGGGGCAATTTCGCCGGCGAATTCCGGTAAGGCCACTTGCCAGGCCCGTTCCATCACATCCAGACCGGTCGCCGATTCGGTCCATTGCACCTGGCTTTGGCTGTTCAAGGCGATGCCGTTCAGCACCGGCACGCCCAGACGCGTCAGTGTGGGAACGGTCTTGTCCGGGCTGGCGCCGATCTTCAAGGCCAGCGCGGCGATAGCTTCGACGCGAGATTTACCGTTGCCATCGACCAGCATTTTTTCCAGGGTTTTGTCGTAGGGATAGCCGAATACCGGCAGCACGTTGTAACCCTTGGCTTCCAGTTGTTCGGCCAGCGTTTTTACCGTATCGGTTTGGCCGGACAAGGCCGAGGAGCGGTAAAACAAAATCGCGATCCAGGGCCGGTCGGCTTTGTAACCGGCATAAGCTTTTTGGTAGCTGTCGAAGTCGGCAAACAATTGCTTGCTGCGTACATCGAAGGCGCCGATTTCCGGCTGGGCTTGCGGCTCTGCGATGTCGGCCTGGACGTTTTTGAGTTTAGCCAAGGCCAGCCGGACCATATTGGCGGCATTGTCCGCGCCGCCGGCCGACATATAGGCTTGCAGGTCTTTATCCAGTTGCAGGCCGTAGTCGGCGAAATCGGCGTCGTAACTCAAACCCACCGCGTACAGCTTGCCACCATGCGCGGCGATCTGTTTAAACACCTCGCCGCCCTCGCGCAGAATGCCGCGGCCGGTGATCTGCGCCAATACCAGATTGGACTGTTGCATTTCGGCCTGATCGGCCTGGGCCAATTTGGAGCTGGAATAAACACGCAACTTCACGCCTTGCAACAGCGGATCGTTTTGCAGTTTGGCGGTGGCCGCGACGGCGGTTTGCGAATCCAGGTCGCCGAGGATCAGGCTCAGGTTGATGGGCGTTTCGGCAGTGGCCGAGCCGGCCGCCAGCCATAGCAGCAGGGTCAGCAGCCAAGCCCGATATTTATTCAGGTACATAAATCACCTTGCCGTCATTCAATCGATAGGCGGTGCCCAAACGCTCGCCGGAACCGCTGAGTTTGCGGTCGGTGACTTTGGATACCTTGATTTGCGAGCCTTTCTTGCTGACGATTTCCATGGTGCCATCGGCGTTTTCCTTGGTCATGGTTACCGTCGATTCCGGGTTCATCAGATCCAGCATGTTGTAGGCCATGAACAAGGCCACCATCATGCTGACAATGAACACCACGCTGGCGTCGAACAAATTGGCGACGCCGGCAATCGGGTCTTCCAACGGCTCGCTGTTGCGGTGCAGACTAGAGCGTCTCAGATAGCGCATGGCCGTCCTCCTCGATTGCCAAATCCTGCACATCCAATACCCGGCTGGCGGCCAGTTCGGCCTGGTGGCGCATCGCCGCAAAATCGGCGCGCAACCATTGCTCGCGCACCAGTGCCACCAAATAGGTAATCACACCGCAACCCAGACCGGTGACGGTGGCTGTAAAGGCCGTGACCATGCTGCCGGCCATGCTGGGAATATTGCCTTGCGCCAAGGCGGCCAGGGAAATGCCCATCGGAATCAAAGTACCCATCAAGCCCAGCGCTGGCCCCAATTTAATGACGAAACGCACCTGATCCAGTTTGATCAATTGCCGATGCTCATGTGTTTGCAGTAACAGTTCCAGTTCGACATCCAGCGGCGCGGCATTGGCGCGTTGCTGGCGACCCAGCGCGACAGCCAGATCGAGAGTAAATAAGCGCACCGTACGCGATCCGGCTTGGCGCCGCTCGAGCCATTCCTGCGCCAAGCGGCCACAGGTGTAGACCGAATAAGCGGCCAGTAAGGTGACGATCAGCAATACCGGCAGGTAGAGCGACGACGAGATCATGTACAGAATTTGTTCTAGCGTATGGGTGAGTTCCACGGCCTTCCTCCTCTATAAAATTGTTGTTGTTTTATTAAAAAATCTTTACCAATCAATCTCTTGCTCGACATACGGCAGCCGCATTAACCTAAACGACAGGCAATAACGGGCCGTGGCTCGAAAGAACCATTTTTTTCGGATTGGGATTGAGTCAGACCAGCTTGAGCCGGCCTTGCGAGTTTTACGGCGGCTTAGCAAAGCCGCCGTTCGGTTTTATTTACAACATGGTTCTCTCCACCAACCAGAATGCTCCCATCAAACTGACCGCGACCGAGCCGCCTCTCAAAAATTTCGCAGAGGCCTCGACCTGATTGTTCAACCACCAGATCATCGGCAACACGATAGCGGCGACGGCGATTTGCCCGGTTTCTATGCCCAAGTTGAACGACAACAAGGGCAGCAAGATGCCGGTGTCGCCGGAAGAAATGTCCATTTCCTGTAACACCCCGGCAAACCCAAAACCATGAATCAAACCGAAGCCAAAGGTCAGCCAATGCCGGCCCTTGGGATGGTCGCCGCGGATGATGTTTTCTACCCCCACGTAGATAATCGTCGCGGCAATAAACGGCTCGACGAAACTGCTCGGCAATTCAATCAGATTAAGCCCGGCGCAAGCCAGCGTGATGGAATGGGCGATGGTAAAGAACGTGATGATTTTCAAGGCCGGCCAAAAGCTATGAGTCACCGCCAACAGCGCGAACAGGAACAGCAAATGATCGTAACCGGTGAGGATGTGCTCGATGCCCAGTTTAAAAAAATCGCCAAACGCCGCGAACGGAGCTTGGGGGGACTCCGCGGCCGCGACGTTGGCGATTGGTAAACTGATTTGGTCGTCGTGTTTGCCGAGCATTTTCTCGCTGAGCGCTTTGCCGTTGGCGTCCCTGACCGTCAAATACTGCTGATGGCCGTCGGGCAGCAAAGCCAAAAACTTCGACTGCACTAACAAAGCGGTTTGCACCGGCCCCGCATAGTGCAGTTCCACCCGCGCATTATTTTGCTCGTCGAAACTGACCTGTCCTGGTTCGCTGGGCAGAACATCATGGCTATCGATATTCACGCGCAGTTGCTCGGCCAACAGTTTGGCAATAGCCGGCTTGGCCGCTTCACGTTCGGCATCGGTCACCTCCGCGTCCAAATCGGCATCCATCGGCGTGAAGGCTTCGATGTCTTGCAACGCAAACGTGACTTTGGCATCGAGTTGCGCGGGTTTAATGGTCACATCCAAGGAGCTCAAGCCCGGCGGATGCGCGTAGACCCACATAGACTGCGACATCATCAGCACAGCCACCAACCCTCTTAAGTCTTTCAAAGTACGAAATTTCATCTGGCGGTCCTTAAAAATTGACCGTGATGGTGCCGCGCACCATGCGTGGCTCGACCGGATGTTTCAGGATGCCGGAACCGGCCGAACCTTGCGGATATTCATAGCCGTAGGCATAGGCGATGTCGTTGCTTTGCGAACCGAGGATATTGAATATATCGATTTCAAACTTGTATTGCTTTTGCTTATAGCCGGCTCCCAGGTTGACGATGTTGGTGTCGCCTGACCATTGATCGGCGCCGTTATCATCCTGTCCCAGATAAACTCGTCCGAAATGGCGCAAGCGGATGGTACCGAACAATCCGTTCGGCGCCTCGATGGTAGCGCCGGTAGAAACGACACGGCCTACCGAGTTGGGGATATACGCGTTATCGGCTGCGTACTTGGCGGTGGTCAAGGCAAAATCGGCGTCTAGCGTCAGCCACTCGAAGGGTTTGTAATAGTTGGTGAACTCGACACCGTAACGATGCGATTTGCCGGTGACGTCGGTAGTGCCCTCGTCGCCGACGAATACCAGCTCCTGGCTGGACTCTAACCACCATAGAGCAAAGGTACTGCTCAAACCGGGAATGTAATTACTACGAATACCCGCCTCGCCGCCGCGCGACCAGGCAGCAGGCCTGATTCTAGCTGCGGCCGAATCGACCGGGCTGCCGTCATTGGGATTGGCTTGCAAGGTAGTACCGCGCGCATCGTTGGAATGATAGCCATAGCCGACGTTGAAGAAATATTCGGTGTCGTACCAAGGGCCGACCACCAAGCTTAACTTCGGACTAACCATCGCTTTGCCACGGCTACCGGAGTTGGCTGCGTTGATGCCGGGATCGTGGTTCTTGTTATCCAGCACCTCAACCTCATTGTTGATGAAATCACCGCGCAAACCGGCGACGGTGCGGACTTTTTCATGCCAGTGCGTGGTATTTTTAAAATAGGTACCGACAGTAGTCACACCGACATTGCTTTTGCTGACGGTATTCAGGATTTGCCGGGCCTGAGTCTCATACAGACCTAAATCCAGAATCTGATCGTTGCGAAATTGCAAGCCGACACTGTTGTCCATTTCAAACCCAAACAGCTTGTTATAGCGGGTATGTTCGAAATGGCCACCGGTTTGGATACGGCGTTCGGATTGCAGAATCTGGTCGCCTTCCGGGCCGCGGGTAAAACCGCTGAAATTGGAAAACAAGTGCAAATCGGTATACAGCGCGTACAGATTGGCATCGTTCTTCCAATTGTCGCCTTGATTCCAAAAACTGCTGGAGACACTGTAGCGGTTGGATTCGCCACCGTCGGTCGGGTCCATACTGCCATACAAGCCGATGCTGCCGTTGTCGACAGCTGCTTGGGGAATCTGATTGGTAGCGGTCCAGCTATTGGTGTAAGCCTTGCCGTTAATCGACATGCCCCAATCGCCACGATCCAGCGTGTAACGCAGCTGGCCGTTGAACTTTTTAGAGTCTTCCGGCACTTCCCAAACGCCGTTGTAGAGATTGAATTCGCCGGCATACAGCAAATCGCCATCGCCCACTTTGGAGGAATTGGCAACTAGGGTCCGGTAGTAATCGAACGACCCGGCGGTAAATTTGGCGATACCCTTATCTAACTTGTCTACTGTGAACATCTTGGCGTAACCGGCCGCCGAGAAATCGCCCACTTCCGCATAATACGGGCCTTTGCCATATTCGACTTTTTTCACCAGCTCGGGAATGATGCTGTTGATGTCCATATAACCTTGACCATGCGCATGGGTGGTCATGTTCATCGGGATGCCATCCACGTAAGTCGTGAAATCGGTACCGTGATCCAGGTTAAAACCGCGCAGGAAGTACTGGTTGGCCTTGCCGGAGCCGCTGTGTTGCGTCGCCACCGCACCGGGGACGACCTCGATCAGTTCGCCGTTGCGGGAGAACGGCCGGTGTTCAAATTGTTTCTGGTCAACCTCGCCTTGTGAGGCTGAACCGGCGATGCCGATCAGGTTTTTGCCTCTACCATCTTCCTCTACCGCTACTGCTTCCAGTTCTTCGGCTTTTTCAGCCTTCGCGGCATGCTTGGTTTTCCTCGGCTGTTTAACCTGTTCCGCAGGCTCGGATTGTGTCTCCTGCTCAACCGGCTCGGCACTTGGCGCGGCCTGCAAGGTCGCGCAGCTTAGGCCCAAAATGATTTCCAGGGCAACAATCAACGGTTTCTTTTTCATCATGGCGTTATACGGATTCATTTCAGCTCCTTTACTGACCGTTAACAGGTGTTAGCGCATAAACGACTTGGGCTCGGCGGACGTGAGTTTGGCTGTGCATTGTCTTCCTCATAAGTTGAATACTTTGTTGGTTTTTATTGTTATGTTTGGATAGGGAATCGCTCTGTCGAGCGGTTTTACTGACATTGCAAACGGCAAGCGCAATTGGCTTACCCAAAGCAAATGAATGCTAACAATCCCGCCTAGAGACTTAGCCTCGGCGGTTAAAGACGATAGAAAATTTGTAGGGCAAACCAAGCGGGCGCTGGCAGAATGCCGACTAGGATCTTGATTGCCAACGGCGCCATCAGGCCTGAAGTGTATGGTCGTTTGGGTAGGGAGATTGCCGCTGTAAGGTCGGGCAAATTTCGCTTGAAGAGCAAACTCTTCAATGAAGGAATTCGAGGTGGTGCAGGAATTTTGAAACGCTTGCGAGGAGGCTAAAACTTTCGAAACGGGCGGCGAAGTGAGGCCGACGCCGTTGCTGAGCAGATGCTTGCCGGGGGTGTGGTTGACATCCCGGTAATAGTGCTTGAAATCTAATCCGGCATTGACCAGATGATCGGCGTCGAACAACGCTCGATCCGGGCAAATAGCTACAAGCTGAGAAGGTTGGGTGTCGACAAGCAAGCGATAATCTTGAGCACCACTGCCACCCTGAGGCTTGTTAAACGATAGTTTTAGCTTACCAACAGCCCCGTGCGTGACAGCAACGCTTGCCATGTCTCGGCATGCTTGCAAATCAGCGATAAGCTCTAGTTGCAGGGCGAGCGAACGAGCATAGTCCCCTCCCGCGGCCTGCATTGCCCACCAAGTTGAAGTTGTTTGCGGCAAACCGGCATGGTGCACCAGTAATTTGGCAGGCGCATTCAAATGGTCTTCACGGTCAGCATCAGCGGATTTGGCCAATGCCGCGTTCGCAAACATCGCAGTCAACAGACACGTGACGCAAAACACCACCAGTTTGGCGACCAATATCCCCGCGCCATGCAACAGCAAGGTCGCCAGCATGAAGCCCAAGGTGTATGAAATCAAACTGGCCGAGGTGGATATTTCCTGACCGTGCGCGTAACCGTGGAAGAACGCAAAAAACGCCACGATCAACACGTTAACTTTGGCGCTGAAACGCACCTTGCGGGTAATCAATACGCTGAACACCGCGCACGACAACAGGATGATGCCTTCGACGCTGGGAAGCGCGATGCCGGCCGCACCGGCCAATCCACCCAAACTCATCACGCCGACGAAGGCCAGCGGCAACATCCAGATGGCCTGTCCGCGCAATTGCGCAGCCCAGATACCCACGGCCAACATGGTGACCAAGTGATCGAGACCGATCAGGGGGTGATTAAAACCGTTACTCCACCCTATATCATCGAAATCGATAAATTGCGTGCTCAAAAAGGCCAACAACAACAAAAACGGCAACCCAAACGATAGCAATAGCTTGCCGGGACTACGTCCGGCATCGGCAAATTTGCTGGTAGGACTGGATTTCATGGTGTCTATGGCAAAGCGTTTGCGCTACTTGAAGAGGGGTCAGATGATACCGCAAAAATATGAATTTAAAAATTTCGCGCTTAAATTTCAGTATACGTTGCGGTTTCGGCATTTTTGAGAATGCCGCGAATTCAGCCGAATCAGCCGCTTAAAGCAAGCATTGGCAAGGCTTGCGCCACACCCTGTAGCCGTCAAAAACCCAAGCAGATTGTCCACGGTTTTCTATGGAAACCCATCCGCAATTCGCGTTCAATCGCTTCGCTGCGAAAAACCGAACTAGACATTGAGGTTGATTGTGTATGAAAATAAAAAAAACATTCTTAAGTCTGCATTCTGCGACCTATTGCTCAGTTGACAAGATGCTATAGCGGGCTAGTCGCTTTTTAACTGTGCGTATGAAAGTGGGCGTGCGAAGAATGACCGTGATGGGAATGTTGCAAGGTAGCAATTTTTATGGGTATCAGGTTAAGGGAGCTGTGCCGTACACCGGTTTCGGCAGACAATTTATCGGCGAGTGAGCGAATTTGCGCCGTTAAACCGCGCAGAAACAAAGTTTCCAGACAGTCATCGTGATCCAGATGCACGTGCATAGATGACACCACCAGATCGTGGGCTTCGTGTTGGTGGTTGGTCAAACGTTCCGCCAGATTGCGCTCGTGATGATTGTAGACATAAGACAAGGTGGCAATACTGTAGATGGCTTGATCCTGAACCAGACGCTTGGTTTCTATTTCCTTGCGTAGTATGTCGCGGACAGCCTCTGAACGGTTCGAATAACTATGCGCAGCTATCCATTGGTCGAATTGCGCGGCCAGTTCGTCGCTGAGTGAGATGGTAAAACGCTCCACAGTCTGCTCCTATGCTTATTGTTATGGGAAACCACAGAATTATAACGCAAGCCCATCTCTACTGACGCGGGGGCGGCCCAGCCATTGCCGAAACAGATAACATTCCACCGGTTTTCCGGCTCACTTTTTGATAGAGGCATTTCATGTCCGCCGGGCAATACACGCACGATAACTTCACCAAGATTCTGATACGCAGTCAGATTTTGATCGCACTCTTGCTGTTGCTCACGCTTGTAGCCGCGGATTTCTGGTTTCCGTCCGCCTACAGCCTGAAAGCCGGCATACACGGCGTAAGCGCCATTTTGGCCGTATTAGTCGGCACCTTTTTGACGCATAGAGCTTTTCCTTTGATTAAAGGTATGAAAGTCAATTTGGAGTCGTTGCGTCGCTGGTTGCTGGCCGCCACCTTGCTGAATTTGGCCGGCGCGATTAGCGGTAATTGGATCTATATGCGCTATCGGGGCCAGGACGGACCGCGCGACTGGATCTTGGCACATCGACCGCTGTTTCATAACGTATTGATGGAATTCAAGGAATTCATCTCGCTGTTCCCGTTTCCGTTAATGCTGTCCGCCACCGTACTACTCTATTACTACGGCCTGCCGATGCAAATCCGTCGCGACTTATGCAAATTTGTCGGCATCACTATCCTGGTGTCCTGGAGCTTTTTGATGCTCGGCTTCGTAGTCGGCCTGATTCTGGCCAAATTGCGTTTCGTTTAGGGAGCTTACGATGAAACCTGATCAACTTCAGCAGCCAAGCACAGAGCGAACAGCCTATACAGGTCCGGCAGTAGCCGCCAGCTTATCGGTGTTGTTGGCCTTTTTCACGCTAATGGTCAGCCACCATATTTCCAGGCTTTCCCCCGGACTGGACAACATGGTACACAGCTTTGGTTATTGGATACCCGGCTCACAGGGCAGCGGTCCCGACGGCAGTATCGGCTCTTACACCGGCAAAGAAACCCTGGCGTTGTTCGTATGGTTTGTCAGCTGGCTGCTATTCCATGTGCTCTGGCGCAAACAAAATTTATCGCTAAGCGCTTGGACTAAGGTTTTTATCGCCGCCTTAGGCTTGATTACACTGGGCTTCTTCCATCCGCTTTCCGACCCCATCGTGCTATTTATTGCCGCATTATTCTGAAAAGGCTGGCTGACATTTATGACTCACAAGACCGCGAAAACAATCGCCGCCGCACTGGTGCTAATGGGCTTCAGTTTGGCATGCCTTGCGGAAGGCGTATTGCTCAAATCCGAGCCCAAAGACAATACCGAGGTAGCGAACTTTGATGGCAATATCAAACTCTGGTTTAGCGGCAATGTCAGCGAACGCTCACCCTCCGTGGTAGTCGTTGATGGCCAGGGCAAACGTGTCGACAATGCGGATACCCGGCTGGTGCTCGGCGAACGCCATCGCCTAACCGCCAGCACCAGAGCCTTGCAGCCCGGCCCGCACGCGATCCGTTACCGGGTCGTCACTGAGGACGGATTGATCGTCAGCGGCGTACTGAAATTTACAGTGACCGACAGCACCGAGGTAAAACCATGACTACTTTGAAAACCTGGCTGCTAGCCACGCTACTTTGCGCGTTTGCCTGGCAAGCCGGCGCCTCGGTGCCGCTGGGCGGCAATCGAAAAGGCGTGGGCGGCGCCTTTGACATGTACGGATGCATGCAAAGCAACAATTACTATGTGGTCAACTTCGCGGCCTACCAATTCGATCCCAGCCAAACCAAGGACAGCAAAACCCTGCCGACTGCGGAATGCATCGACATCCCGTCAGTGGGCAAAACCCAGATTACCTTGGATTTGCTGGATAGAGACGTTCGCAAAAAACCGGTGGCGTTGAAAATTCTGCGCGAAGACGGCGCAACGCTTGCCGAACTGCCGATGGCAGTTGCCAAGCAGGGCGTGGTTTCCGTGGGCGTGGATTTTAAGTCCCCCGGAAAATATCAAGCAACATTACTGGTTAACGACACGGATTTGCATACAGATCCGGAAATTAGCGCCTTGCATATCCCACTGACAGTCGCCTTGGTTGTCGAACAACCCGCCACCGAAAAGCCGCTGTGGATATTTTTCATTGTGATCGGGATATTAGTAGCGGCATTGGCTTACTTCCTGCCTCGGCTGTTGAGATCAAAACCTGCCGACGCCTAGCCTGCGTAAATCCAAAAATGCCTTACAAATGGTCGAAGGGATAAACGCTATATTCCACTTCGGCGTGCCATCGCAGCGCTTGCCGAATTGACCAAAACTTACCAAAACCACTTCCAATAACATCGGCTCAGGAGACCATCATGAACTTATCACGCTTAGCTGCCACCATGCTGATTGGCTCGACCAGCTTATTACTTGCCTGCGCCGACTTACATCACCATGAACACGAGCAGCAACAGAACGCATTTTTTACGCCCGGACTGGGTGAAATCATGGCGCAAACAGCCGCTCGCCATACCAAACTTTGGTTTGCCGGACAGGAGCGAAACTGGGAGCTAGCCGCATATGAAATCGATGAGTTACACGAAGGCTTTGCGGACGCCGGCAAGTATCATCCCACCCACAAAGAAATTAAACAGCCGATTCCGGAATTGATCGCCCGATATATGGATAAGCCACTGGCGGGAATCGAACAAGCTATCAAGGACAAAAATTTGCAGGGATTTATAGATAATTACAATGGGCTAACCGCCGCCTGTAATACATGCCACCAAAGTACCGCCTTTGGTTTTAATGTGGTGGTACAACCCAACTTTAATCCGTTCGCCAATCAGGCGTTTGGTAGCGGCAATTAAGGCTGGTTAAAAACCGGATTATGCGCAGGATATACAACCAGGGAACCAGTCCATGGTTGTATGTTTGTCCGGATATTTTCGGTTACAAGTAGTTTGTCAATTTTGCAAATGCTTCGCGGACTTCTTTCAGCTCTTGTTCTGTACCTGCAAAATCAGATTTTTTTGCTAAGTCTCTGGCTTTTTTCAACCTCAGCACCACCTTGTCACGTTCGAATTCAAATTTGTAGTTGGCGCTCAGCTCGCTGGCATTTTCGGAAATATCCTTAATCAGCGTGGCAATTTCTTGCGAGTTGCCTGACGGAATGGCATTCAAGGCTAATTGAACTTTAGCATCCACATCTTTCAATATCTCAGGCACATTTTTCTTGGCTTCTTTTGCAAATGCTGAACCGGATAAACCCAGCATTGCAAAAAACATGATAAATGCGATAAATATTTTCTTTAATGTCATATCTAAATCTCTTCGATGAATAATTTATTTTTTAAGGTAAACAAAGGCTGTATTTAATGTAGCATTTTATTTCAGGATATCTTGTACTCCTTTTAACGTGAATGATTTAATCTGGGGACCTTTCGTATAAACCAGGATTCGAGAATATCTCCGCATTTAAACTGGCGTTAGACCGTCCGCCCTGCGAGCGGATATTTGGCTTCGAGGCAATTTAACAGCCGGTTTTTGACAACAATCCCGGTTGCCATCAGCATCGCAGTCATCATGGCGAAGCCAGCGGTATAAGCTAAGGCATCCTCATCCAACCATATGTCATAGGCATGCACGTAACCATGAAATAGCATGATATTACCGCCGATAATCGCTTCTATAAGTAATGAAGCCTTAAATCTAAACGCCAGCATCAAGCTCAACAGCAATACCGATAAATTCATAATGATTTCGGCATGAACTAAATCAACAGGCATAAAAATCAGGCCGCCTCCGATTAACATCAAAACCACAAACGCCCAAGGCATGAGATAAATGGTTTGTTTGGCGGATCGAGATAACCACAATCCGACGGCCAGCATCGTTAAAATATGGTCAAAACTTTCTAGCGGATGAATTATGCCGCTTAGAAATCCAACTTCCGCAGCCCCGATATGCAGGGGGTGTGCGTCAACAGAGAGCGGCAGCAAAAATGCCGCCAAACCAAATATCTGAAAGTATCTTGCCTTACTATTCATAGCGTTCCCCTAAACTAAGTCATAAAATTTGATTGGCATTTGGCAGGTATTGAAATAAAAATCTTGATGCCCTGCTAACCACATAGACAGAAGCGCCAAGCCACTTCCGAGTTTACCGAAACTATAGAAATTCAACCGGTCGCGGCTGACTGAATTTTTCATCCTGTTAGCAAGCTAAATTTCTAAGTCCTTTATATCTATTTTGCATTTCCGCTATGCCTTGTGCGGTAAGGGTATTATTTATTCCGCGAACTGGCAGCATTGAACTTGACTTTAAGCAAAGTCAAAGTTATTCGAAAAATCAACTCACAGACCTAAATTCTTATCGCAAAAAAAACCGCTAAATACTCGATAAAACTCTAAAATACGTTATTTTCAATTTCGTTTGGCGTTTCCTTAAAAAAGGCGCAATAAGCATTAGAAACGCACTTACTCTAAACGAGATTAACAGCATTTCCTTCTGAGGCACTTATTGCGCCATTAAGCCTCATACACGAAAAAATCCTTCATAGAATCCGACGGCAAAAACATATCCAGAACTTAACAAACTGTACTTTTATTATTCGGAATGCGGAGCAATTTTAGCACTATTATGAAATTAAAATAAATTTTCTTACTATTTTTTCTAACCCTCTTTTCGTTAATAATTCCCTCAAAATTCGTATTTAATACCTGCCTGCACCAACCGTGGCGATCCCGGCAACATACCGCGCACCCGGTCTACCAGATAATCGTTATCCAACATATTTTTCAACGCGACGTGCAAAGTCAGATTCTTTTGCACTTTGTAAGAGGTGGCAAAATTGACCACGATGTATTCGTTAACTTTGCCGTATTGCCCGGACAGGGCTTCCACGCTGCCGGCACCGTTGGGATGCTGGGCACCGCTTTGCAAATTCATGAAATCGCCAAATTGTTGATCGACGAACACCGTTTCGAAATGCGCATCGAAGCCGTTGGAATGCGAATAACCGACGGTAGCGGTCAGCAAGTTTTCGGGCGCATAGGGCAAGCGTTTTCCCGCTTCGGAACCGTAAACATTGCCGCTCGGGCAACTGCTTTCCGGCTGCGGCGTGCCGTTGGAGCGCAGCATGCAGCGGAACGCCGATGTCGATTCGGCGGTCGGCAGCCAGGTATAAGCAATTTGCAGATAAGGATTATGATTCCAGCCAAACACATCGCCCAAATCGACCCGATTGAAAAACTCCACACCCTCGAACAGGGCCGAGCCCTGAGCGACCGGCGAATCGTTGCCGCCCACCGTACCCAATGCGGTGAGTACCTGGAAATCGTTATGGAAGAAAGTCAACTCGCTTTTGATACCGCGCAGCGGTTGACTACGGACGCCAAACTCGAAATTCCAGCTTTTCTCGGCGCCGATCTCCACACTGTTGCCGTCGGCGCCAATCGTATCCTCGACCCGTTGCGGCGCAAACCCTCGATGCACGCCAAAGAACAGCGTCGCTTCGTCAACCGGCGAATAGGTCATCGCAAACGACGGCAAGGGCTCGGTTACCGACGAACCGCCCCGCGCGCCGTTTAACTTGTTCAAACGCTCGTAACTGACCGACTCGACCCGCACGCCGGGTGTTGCGGTCCAGTTGCGCCAGATCAATTTGTTCTGCACGAAACCGGAATAGGCCTCGGCAAAACGTTCCTGAAATTCGCTGCGCGTGCCGCTGCGAGCAATACCCGATGTGCCTTCCTCGGTGCGCCGGTATTGACTTTCCATGTGCGCGCGAAACCCGGCTTCCAGCTGGCTTTCTACGCCGAACAAGTCATGCTTGGCGTGAAGAGTGGGTGCCACGCCCCAGGTTTCGTAATCGCGCAAGCGACCCCGCACCCACGGACAATCGGTATCGACATTCACGGCCTCGCCATTCATCCGGGCCGCGCGAAACGCCGTGCCGCAACCCACGGTATCGGTCGGCTGCTGATTTTCCTGCCGCCACCAATCGCGGTGAAATCCGGACCAATAAAAACTGGTTTCCAGCGTCACATCTTTATTGAAACTGTATTCGTGCGTCGCCGACGCCGCCCAGCGGTTAGTTGTAAAACGATCGTTTTTGAACGGGTTGTAACGCGAGCCGAAGTTGCGGTACTCGGCCTCGGTCAAACCGAAAGTCGATTGCGAATCTTCCTGATAAAAGTCGCCGCGCAAGGTCAAGCGGTGCCTGGCATCGATATCGATGATGCTCTTTAAATTGACATCGTCGAGCTTGGCGAAGGTGTTATCGCGGGCGCCATCGCCTTCCTTGTGGATATAGTCGATGGTGCCGCCGGCGCTATCGACACCGGGAATGCCATTGAACATGCCGCCGTAACGAACGTGACCGTTCAAATAGTCGCGATTGCCGCCGGTAAAACTGGCAAAGCCGCCGGGCTTGGTCGGCACTTTCGGCGTCAGATAATTCACCGCGCCGCTAAGGGTTTGCGGACCGAACTGGGTCAGATCGGCGCCTTTATAAATTTCGATGCCGTCGTAGCGCTCAATCGGCGGATGATAGTAAATGTCGTTGTCGCCATAGGGCGCGAAGTTGAACGGCAAGCCATCTTCCAGAAATAACACCTTGGTGGACCGAAACGGATTCATGCCGCGTATACCGATATTGGGGCGAATACCCAAGCCTTCCTCGTCGCGGACAAACACGCCCGGTGCCTTGCGCAAGGCTTCGTTGACGGTAAATACCTGGTCGCGCGCCAAGGTTTCTTTATCGATCACCGCCGTCGTGCCGGAAAAGGTTGCCGCTTTTTCGACGTTTTCAGCCACCTCGACGTCAGGAAGTTCGTCAAGGTGCTGTGCACTCGATTTCTGTACTTGCGTTCCAACAACTGGTAAATAAGCTGATGATTCGGCAAAAACCAGGCTCACATCTCCAAGCACTAACAACACTGCTAATAACGGCAAGGCATCCTTCATATATCTGATCTCTCTATCCAGCCTGATCGGCATAAGTTCCAGGCTTAAGCAAAACCTGATTCTTTGCGAGGATAGCAAAATGCCATAAATGTGTGAACTATTTTTTATTTTTCATACAACAGTCCCAGTTCATCCATGCTTTAAATAAATTCAAGCTAACGAATTCTTATGGCGGGTAGCCATTGGAACTAAATTACATCGCATGCATTTTGTAATCGACTCGCGGATAGCCCTTCTTATCGCGGGGATCAGTACTGTCAGCAGTGTCTTGAACGCCACGTTGTTGTATAGATTTTGAAATCATCTGTTCCCAATTTTCATACTGGGCATATTCCGTATCACCGGAGGCTTTGCGTTTAGCGAAATTATCCTTCCCCAAATCGATCAACTCTTTCGAGGTTTTCCCGTCAATGGCTTGCAAGAATTCATCATTGTTCTTGATTTGATCGCGCAACAGCCAATAGGCCACCTCAAACGGTATCCGCTCCTCCAGCGCTAAATGCTCTTTAATATAAAAAACGGACTTCTGCGCAGACTGCAAACTCCGCGCATTGATCTGATTCGCCTTGCTGCAAGCGCCTATCGACCATCCAAGCGATGCCATTAAAATCACAACTAAAATTCTCACCTTACCTCCCGAATACTATGCCGCAGGCCGTTTCCAGCATCACAGATAAATGAACTACACACTTTCAGACAAACTTAAGCGGCCTGGGATTGTAACATTTTTAAGATGATTATTTTTTTTGTCTTAACAAGACTGTCAATCCGCTTGCGGGCCTGAATATCTCGCCAACCTTGGTGGTTAAATTCAAATTACTTGAGGGGATTGGTAGCCCTCTTCTTAGCGATCCGCAAATATCGCGCCCGCTAAAGTTCGACCTGATAAGGCTTTAGCTGCCCTAAACCTCAATACCTTTGTTCAGCCAGGTAAAAAACAGAGACCAGTGGGCTTTCCGGCAATAATTGAGTCTGTCGCGTTTGTGGGTCCGCGACCAAGAGGTGGGAATAACGACGACGCGCATCGGCAGGGCCGTGCCCGGATTTCCCGCAATCTGCGGAGATCCGAGCGGCTCATCGATGGCCTACTTATAGCGCTGCGCCATTTCGCTTAATGGCTTGGCTTTAATTTTACCGGCGTGTCCAGCTGAACCGAATACTTCGTAACGTGCCTGGCAAAGCGTCTGCATCGCATCTCTGGCGGCTTGGTAAATCTTGCGGGCATCCAATTCCGCGGCATGTTCCGGTTGGGCGACAAAGCGGCGAATCGCGCCAGTGGAGGCCATGCGTAAATCGGTATCGATATTGACTTTGCGCACCCCGTATTTAATGCCTTCCACAATTTCCGCCACCGGCACGCCATAGGTTTCCGGAATATCGCCGCCGTATGCGTTGATAACTTGCAACCAGTCTTGCGGCACCGAGCTGGAGCCGTGCATGACAAAATGCATATTCGGCAGACGCTGTTGCAAGGTTTTTAAACGACTGATCACCAACACTTCGCCTGTCGGCGGCTTGCTAAATTTATACGCGCCATGACTGGTGCCTATGGCCACCGCCAACGCATCGATTTGGGTTTGTTTGACAAATTCCACCGCCTCGTCGGGATCGGTCAGCAAGCGGCTGTGATCCGCATCCTGCTGACTTTCCAGCGAACCCAAGCAACCGATTTCACCTTCCACCGACACGCCACAGGCATGCGCCATATTCACCACGCGGCGGGTCACCTCGACGTTATAGACAAACGACGCCGGCGTTTTCATATCTTCCAGCAACGAACCGTCCATCATCACCGAACTAAATCCCGATTGAATAGCTTGAGCGCAAATATCCGGCGATGGCGCGTGATCGCGGTGCATCACCACCGGAATATGCGGATATTGCTCGACGGCAGCCAAGATCAAATGCCGCAGAAACACCTCGCCGGCATAGCGATTAGCGCCAGCCGAACCTTGCATAATCACCGGGCTGTCACAGGCATCCGCCGCCTGCATGATGGCCTGCACTTGCTCCATATTACTGATGTTAAAAGCCGGCACGGCAAAGCTGTGTTCGGCGGCATAATCCAAAAGTTGTCGTAAAGATATTAAAGCCACGCTTGGCTCTCCTTAGCGTTGTTATATTAAATTCGATGGCGTCTGACGGCATCTATACCGCCCGAACAAAAAAGTTACCGGCTCACAAGCTTTCCGCGTCGCGGCGAATCAGCCGCTTGTTGAGTGCCTGCCGGCTAATACCCAACAGGCCGGCTGCGACGCCCTGATTGCCTTGGGCACGCTTTAAGGCCTCGCTGATCAGCGACTCTTCGGCTTCTTTCAGCGTCGGCAAACGCGCCGGGAAATTGCCGGACGATGCCAGATTCGCACTTGCCAAATCCTCTTCGCCAGAGCTTGGCATGTGCTCGGCAATGGCCTCCTTGAAACTCTGTAAGGACAGCACCGCGCCCTGGCTACGAGCCACCGCATCGAAGGCCATGCCTTCGAGTTCGCGGATATTGCCGGGGAACGCGTAATTATGCAACCACTGAAACAACGCCGGCGGTACGCTGAGTGCGGGCTTGCCCAGGCTGTCGGCAGCTTTCTCCACAAAATGCAGCGTCAGCTGCGGTAAGTCTTCCCGGCGTTCGCGTAGCGGCGGCAGTTGGATATGATGGGTCCGCAAGCGAAAGTATAAATCCTTGCGAAAGCTGCCCAAATCAACCTGGCGTCTGACATCACAATGGGTCGCCACGATGATGCGCGCCCTGCTCTGCCGGGGCCGATCCGCGCCTATCGGATAAAACGAACCATCCTGCAATAAACGCAACAGCTTGACTTGCGATGCGATGCTGAGGTCGCCGATTTCATCCAGAAACAGCGTGCCATCGCCGGTACTGGCCAACAAACCGTCGCGCGCCCGTTCGGCGCCGGTGAACGAGCCTTTGGCATGGCCGAACAACGTATCGGAAAACAAGGTGTCGTCCAGGCCGGCGACGTTGACTGCCACCAAATCACCCGCGCGCCCGGACAGCCGATGCAAGGCGCGGGCAATCAGCTCCTTGCCGGCCCCGGTTTCGCCGCTAATCAACACCGGCTGCGGCGAAGCGGCGATGGCTTCGATGTAACGGAAGATGGCAAACATGGCCGGGCTTTGCGTGACGATGTCGGCGAATGCGCTGGGTTCATGCGGGCTATTGGTAAGCATCCGCTCTTTCAGCGACAAAAATTCTGCGCGCAGCACCCTACTTTCCACCGCCCGCCGCACTGCGGCCACCAGACAGTTTTGCTCCACCGGCTTCAGTAAATAATCGCTGGCGCCGCTGCGCATGCACGCCACCGCAATCTGCAAATCGTTGGTGGCGGTCATCATTATCAGCGGGATTTCCGGATACTCAACGGCTATCTGCTCCAATAATTCCCGGCCGGACAGATGCGGCATGGTCAAATCCAGCACGATTACGCCGATGGGCCGGTTTGCCAGCAATGGCAATACCGTCCGGCTATCGTCCAGCGTCAGCACCTCGCTAAAACCGGCGCTACGCAACACCAAACTGGCGCTGTGCAACAACTGCGCTTCGTCGTCCACCAACAAGATAGGCAGATTGCCCAGGTCTTTACATTGCATGATTCGCTGCCATCGCCGGCCCGGAATTCACCGAAAAAATAACCCGCGCACAGGTGCCTTGCCCCGGCTCGGATGAAAAACTTAAGCTTCCGCCTTGGGCGCGCAGCAATGAAGCGCTGATCGCCAAACCCAAGCCGGTGCCGCCATTAGCTTGTTTCGTGGTAAAGAACGGGTCGCAGAGTTGTTGGATATGTTCGGCGGCAATACCGATGCCTTCGTCTCGCACTTCCACACACAACTGCCGGCCGTCATTCAACAGTTTGGTGGTAACGCTGACGGATTTTTCCGGGTCAGGGAGCGCTTCCAGGGCATTAATCAACAGATTGACCAGCACCTGTTCCACTTGCTGCGGCTTGCCGCGCAGCTCCGGCAAGCCCTCGGCCAAATCGGTTTTGAAATGCCGGGTTTTTTGGTCTAGCAAATGCTTCAGTAAAGCTAGCGCCCGCGCCACCACATCGTTAATAGCAAACGATACAGCAGCCTCACTGCTGGGCGGGCGGGCATAATGTTTCAGTTCCGCGACTATGCGTTCAATGCGTTTGGCGCCATCCCTGACATCGCGGATCAACACCGCCGCGCTATTGCGCATTTCGCTGTAAGGCAAGCCGCCTAAGGCAAATTCGCCGGCCGTTTGATAATGCTCTTCCAACACCTCCAGCGCATCGCTCCAAATATCGGCAAGTAACCCGGAATTAAACAGAATCAGTTGATTGGGGTTATTGATTTCATGCGCGACGCCGGATACCAAAGTACCCAAGGCCGTCATTTTATTGGCCTGAATCAGTTGCAGTTCTTGCTGGCGGGCGACCTGTTCCAGTTGCTTGCGGACACTAATGTCGCGGATGATTGCGGTCAAATAGTGCTCGGTCCCGCGCGTCCAACGGGATAGCGACAATTCGACCGGAAACTCGCTGCTGTCCTGCCTTAAAGCTATCGAATCCAGCATCGGACTAGTAAGTCGATTTATCTCCCCTGCTTCGCGAATTTGGTCGAAAAAGTCTGGCGACGGGTTTGCCAGCAATTGCTGAAATGGCTGACCTAGCATCTGGCCTGCCGGAAAGCCAAACATCAGTTGCGCGCCCTGGTTCCAGGATACGATATTGCCTTGCATGTCCACAGAGACAATCGCCTCATGCGCCGAGTCGGTAATGGCGCGCAGCCGGGCTTCACTTTCCCGTAACCAGGATTCGGCTTGCAGGCGTTCGTTGGTTTCTTGTTGCAAATTGGCGTGGACCTTTCGCAAAGCCAGCGTGTTCGCCCTGAGCATGACAAATTGATACAGCAAATACGCCAACAGGATGACGGCGACCAAATACAGCGCCAAACGATAGGCTTCGGCTTGTTGCTCCACGCTGCCACTGTACTGGCGCAGGGCTTGTTGCAAATCATCGACCCGGCTGACGATAGGCTGGGCGATGATCTGCCGCAAGAGCGAATCCACTTTGGGCGACACGTCGATAATCAGTCGGCCGTGGGCGATCAGCACCCGATAATCATCCGACTGTGCGGCCAGCCCGGCTAGCCGATCAAGCTCCTGCTGAATTTCCACGGCCAATTCCGGCTGCGGGCTGTCCATGAAACTAAACATCAAGCGCCATAAATTGCCCAGCTTGGCGGCATCACCGGGCTTTGCGGCGGCCCGCAAGGTTTTACCAATTTCGTCGAAGGACATCACCGAATTGCGCAGCAAGGCATTATCGGATTTTAGGTATTCGATCTGCCCCAAGCGCTCCTGGACTGTTGCGGTTAACTGGTCCGCTAAATTACCAAGCAATTGCCCCTGCTCCACCGTTTGCAATTCGGTTTGCAAACTCTGCGACAAGCGCAGCAGCTCCTGACCGGCTTTGGTCAGGGCATCGTAGTTAGCGAGCAGGCCGGCGCGGGCCAGCAAAATATCGCGCATCAGTTCCGCATCGCGCAATTCGATGATACGCAACGTGCTTTGCAGACGGTTACGCCGCTCCAGTTCCGGGCTGGCGCTTTGTAGCCAGAGATAGGTCAAGGCCAGCAACAGACCGGCGACGATCAGCCTGGGCTGCCAGGAAATCGCGGTCATGGTTTGGCTGCTTGGCTGGCGACCAAAGCCTTACCGGCGTATTCCCCGGTCAATGTCTTTAGAAATTTAACGATAGCATCGCGCTGCTTCGCCGCCAGCCGCTTACCCAGTTGATGCTCGGCCATCGTATCCACCGCCGCTTCCAAAGTAGCGGCACGGCCATCGTGAAAATAGGGCGCGGTCACAGCGACATTACGCAAGCTGGGCACCCGAAACACGCCTCGGTCTCTGTCGTTGCCGGTTACGCTGTAGCGCCCCTCGTCTACTGGGCCTTGCTGGCCTTGCGGTGCGCCGAATATGCCGAACTTCTGGAATAGGTTGCCGCCCAGATTGACGCCCTGATGGCAGGCCACGCAGCCCAGGGCCTTGAACCCATGAAAGCCTTCCTGTTCGTCAGCGTCAAGCGCCGTTGTTTCACCGCGTAGAAAGCGGTCGAAGCGGGCATTGGGCGTGATCAAACTGCGTTCAAAATGGCTCAAGGCATCGACGACGTTGGCTTTGGTCAATCCGTCCGGGTAGATTCGAGTAAATGCATCGACATAATCCGGCACCCCGCGCAAACGCTCGAGCAACTCCGGCCATTTGGCGTTCATGATTTTCGGATTAAGCATGACTTTTTCGGTGTGGGCTTCCAGCGTGGTGACGACCCCATCCCAATTAAAAAAATAGTTGAAGGAGACATTGAACAAGCTGGGGGTATTGCGCAGCCGCGAAATCCCGTCCGCCGCTTCGGCGCGGACTTTGCCGTCCATGCCACCGCTGTCTAGCGGATGACAACTGGCGCAAGAGCGCTGGCCTTGGTCGGAGAGTTTGGGATCGTGAAATAAGCGTTGGCCCAACAGCACGCGCGGCGCATCTAAAGCCACCTTGAGCGGCAAGGGCGCCAGCGGTTCCGGGGTTTGCGCCCGCGCGACCATCGTTAAGGCCATCCCCATGCCAGCCGCTAAAAAAAGCCCAAACATACTTTTCTGCGTCATGTTTACGTGTGTCAAAGCGTGGTTTACGAATCCGGTCTTCATTCTATCCTCGATTGAAATCGCGGTAAGCCTAAATTTCGCGCTGAATCAACGGCCTTTTGCTGCGATCATCGGGCCAGGTTTATTAACCAATGCCTTTATAAGTTAAGGTTTAACCGTTCACCCTGAGCGTGTCGAAGGGTGAATGGTTAAGCCGATCATGGTTCGACAGGCTCACCACGAACGGCTTAACTTAACGGCATTGATTTATAAGCGCTCCGTCCCCCTGAGACAAAAGTTGCTGAATAAGCCACTCTGTCAACCACCCTCCGCCGCTTAGGGTCCTGCATCGCTGCGCTTGCGAGCACCTTTGCTGCAACCTTTGTCGCACCCACTCGCCGGCACAAGCGCAGAAAAATCAATCTTAAAGCACTGATTTTAATTATATTTTTATAAAAATCACTCTTGGCACGCTACTCGCATTGTTAGAGACAGAAGCTGCCAGCAGTTTCTTTATCCGAGACACATTCTCAGCACTTTAACCGTTTTAGGAGTACCGATATGCAAACCAAATTAATCCCCCTTCTGGCTATGTCCACTTTGTTCGCCGCCAACGCCGACGCCGCAGCCTTCTCGTTCAGCACCGGCGGTCCGGATTACCGAATCGCCACCGGCGCGCAAGCCGGCGGCACCAGCCAGGAAATAGAATCCGCAGACGACTTCGTGTTGACGCAACACACCCAACTAAACCAAGCCACATTCACCGGTTTACTAGCCAACGGCGCCACGCTGGGTGACATCGCCAATGTAAATGTGGAAATCTACCGGGTATTCGGTAAGGATTCGGTAAACCCACCCTCCGGCCGCGTGCCTACCCGCGTCAACTCACCTTCGGATGTGGCGTTTTTGGGCCGCGAATCGGCCAGCAACTCGTTGAGTTATAGTGTCACTTTACTGAATGGTAACGCTTCGGCCGGCAATTCGGTAATCAACGGCATTCATCCGCTACCCAACCAAACCACCGGTGGCGAAGGCGCTGTTTCCGGGCAGGAAGTCAGATTTGACATTAATTTTAACGACGCCATCTCGCTGGCGGCCGACCATTACTTTTTCGTACCGCAGGTGGAATTGAAAAACGGCAATTTCCTCTGGTTGTCTGCGGCCAAACCGATAGTCGGCGGCAGCGGTCCGTTCACGCCGGACCTGCAATCCTGGATACGCGACGGCAACCTGGACCCTGACTGGCTGAGAATCGGCACCGACATCGTTGGCGGCACCACGTTTAACCAAGCCTTCTCGGTATCCGGTGTTTCCGCCGTACCGCTGCCGGCTGCCACCTGGCTGTTTCTAAGCGGCATCCTGGGCGTCATGGGCTTGGGTAAACGCAAAAAAGCCAGCGTGTAAATCTTCCAGCGTTCCCTCCTACCTGCCATGCCGTTAGCAAGCAATTTGTTGGCGGCATGGCTTTTTTTCTCTAGGACACTAACTCAGCCTTTATTGGCTTGCCACCACGTAAAAAAGCCGGCACTGGGCCGGCTTTTCTAAGCTTGAGCACTTACTACGCGAAAAAGCTGATTTCAGCGGGTGGCAACGGTTGCGGATTCAAACTGACCATGGATAGCTTGCTGACCGCGCCATTAAACAAGTCGGGCAGCGGACCAGGTTTTGGCCCTTTCCAAAAACCGGGGTAAGGCGTTCCGCACCAACCGCCGGATACCTGTTGCAGTTCTTCAGTATTCAGAACCCTAAAATTTTGCGTTAATTGCGTGTTCATTTAACTGGCTCCTTTGAAATATCAAAAAATCCCACCGAAAAATGGTGGTTCCAAACCGCGACTTGAACCGATCGGTGTTTAAGCGAAGCGCTCATCCGCCTGCCGTTTTGGGCACACCCATTCAAATCGCTGATGCTCTTGGCCAGCTCCTCCCTTTGCTGGCCGGAGCCAAAAAGCAATGCCTATTGCAATCTGACCGGCGACGACCATTGATCGGTCGGGTCGCAAACCCTTGCTGTTTGCCGGCATAAGCACTTTACAAGCCGCCAGCCCTTACATCTGTGGCAAATTACCGGCAGCCGGACGCAATAATCCACAGCATCAGCAATGACGCGCATTTAGGTTTTGTTGCGCCATGGCTGGTGTTTAAGTAACAGCGCGTTATTAAGCCGTGCGGAATGGATAAGCAGTATTGGCTTATTCGCATTCCAGGGCCTGAATCAATAGCCCAGGTGCATTAAGCCTGATGTTGGCGAACATCTGCCGAACTGACATTCCTGTCATGAGCCTTTAGTGCGATTGTGCCGATAGTCACAAATTTTAAAATTCAGCTGAATCTTTTAACTTTGGACATCAAAAACATGAAACTAAATACTCTTGTAAAGACCGGTATCGTTGCTGGCCTGCTGGCTATGTCTAACGCAAGCTCCGCAAGCGTTTGGGCCCCCACCAACAGCGACAGCCAATTTGCCAACCTGTACGCCTTGTTGTTTAACATCCCTACCGGGGAAAAATTTGCCCTGTTTGAAGATACCGCTTCCCTGAGCAGCACCACCGGCGATTTGAATATCACTCCAGTATAGAGCTTCTTCGATGCGGCAACCGTCACCTTTGCCGCCAGCGGTAACGATGTGGCTGTTAGTACCGCCACCTCGAGTGGTGTGCTTTTGGGTTCCAGCAATTTTCAATTGGGCTGGTGGTCTCCAAGCGGCTGGGTAACGGAACATTCAAGCAGCGCGATCAGCTTGCTAGGCCAAACCTCTTGGAGCCTGGCTTTTGTTGACTCCAGTATTCATGGTGCAAATAACGAGCAAAGATTATTTGCTTTTGATATCAAACCCTCTCAAGCAACCACCGATTTCCCAGGTTCAGGCGTTGCCGCAGTTCCTCTACCTGCTACCGCTTGGTTGATGACCAGCGCTCTTATGGGCATTTTGTACACTGGCCGTCGCAAATCCAGCGTTACTGCATAATACGGTCAGCCTTTACACCCGGCAGCGTTGTCTGCTGGGTGTAAAGCAATTTAGCGCCGTCAAGCTAAGCACACCAAACAATTTCCCGTTGACCTGGCGGGACCGAAATCAATCCTCACATCGGCCACATCGGCTTCGCCCAGCACAAACCAGCTCGGCAAACGCCATAGCTGGCACTGCCCATCGGTATAAACGCTCGGAAAAATGACTGAAGGCGGCTTTTCTGCTCAGGCGTTGAGCAGAACATCATGGCATGATAGCCCGCTCAACCATCCCATCCGCCAGCTTTTGCTGTAATTGATTAGCGGCGGCGAGGCGGGCTTTTAGTTGGTCGCAGAGGGCCATCAGTTCATCGACTTTGGCGACGATGCGGTGTTGTTCTGAAAGCGGTGGCAAAGCCATGACAAGATTCCGTAATGTTCCCAACGCAACAAAGGGCTGGGCACCACCAACAGCAGAAAACTGCAAATTTACCGCCAAATTCTCCATGTATTTTTTTATGAAAAACGGAAAGATTAGGTTTCTACTGTAGTATTTGAACAGTGCAACATTCTTTACACTAAATGGGAGCCCATCCTCAACCATTACTTGGTTTCCAATATTTCCCCCAATCATGGAGAATAGGATGCCAAGCCACTAAACCAAAACCCGTTTACACAAAATTCAGGACACCCTCCAGCCCACAGCTAGACTATCAAACTTACACTCTCACCAAACTTTGGTAGGAGAGCCGTAAGACCAGTATTCCGATCTGCTACCATTGTTAGGGATAGATATAGTTAGTAATCACCGCAAATAAATCTTGCAGTAACCGCTCCAAGCTCAAGGGAATAAAAACAGCTTATGAACGCAGCCCTACAATCATTGATCTTTAGGAGCGCGCATTGACCGCTCCTAAAGGCATTACACCCTTCCACGCCAAGTATTATTCCTACGACCTAACCCGACAACACGCCGCCAACGATGTTGGCCGTTTGTCGCAATCGTTGTTCGACGCCAGCGTCGACCTGAATCCGCATCAGATTGAAGCCGCATTATTTGCCTTGCGCTCACCCATTTCCAAGGGTGTTCTGCTTGCCGACGAAGTGGGTCTGGGTAAAACCATAGAAGCCGGTATCGTGCTGTGCCAGTTATGGTCGGAACGAAAACGCCGGCTATTGGTGATCTGTCCGGCTTCTTTGCGTAAACAATGGGCGATTGAGCTGGAAGAAAAATTCAACCTTCCCTCAGTGGTGTTGGATGCCCGGACCTGGCGGGATGCGGTTAAATTGGGCAAATCGCCGTTAAGCCAGAAGGCTATCGTGGTGTTGTCCTATAACTATGCCAACCGAATTCGCGATGAACTCAAAGCCATCGCCTGGGATTTGGTGGTCATCGACGAAGCGCACAAACTGCGTAACGCTTACCGGGAAAGCAACAAAATCGGCCAGGGCATTCGCTGGGCAACCGAAGATTCACGTAAGCTTTTATTGACCGCCACCCCGCTACAAAACTCGCTACTAGAGCTGTACGGCTTATCCACCTTAATAGACGAGCACATCTTCGGCGACGTTAATGCCTTCCGCAGTCAGTACACCAATGCGGGCGGTGATTTGGAAGGTCTGCGACAACGTCTTGGCGGGTTTTGTCGTCGCACGTTGCGTAACCAAGTTACGGAATATATTCGTTATACCGAACGGCGCGCCATCACCCGTCCTTTCCGTCCAACCGACGACGAGCACAAGCTCTACGAAGCGGTCACGGCGTTTCTAATGCGCGAAAGCAGTTACGCCATACCCAGACGGCAACGCCATCTGACCGAATTAATTCTGCGTAAATTGTTGGCGTCATCGTCGATGGCAATCGCCGGCACCTTGGAGACCATGAAACAGCGGTTGGAAACGTTGCGGGACGAGAAAGTCAAAGATGATCCCGAATTCACCGAACTACTGGTTAGTGAAGAAGACATGGAAGACGATCTGCTCGACGAAATTCTCGACATCGATCCACCGGAAGCCGAAACCGAAACCGAAAACCAACCGCCAACTATCGACCGCAAACTGCTGAATCAGGAAATTGCCGAATTGGCCAACCTGGCTAACTGGGCCAAAAGTATAGGTACCGACACCAAAACCCGCACATTATTAAATGCCCTCGACATCGGTTTCGAGCAAATGGCCGCCACCGACGCTCAGCGCAAAGCGCTCATCTTTACCGAATCCAAGCGTACCCAAACCTACTTAAAGCAATTTCTGGAAGCCAACGGCTATGCCGGCGAAGTGGTCGAATTCAGTGGTACCAACAACAGCTCGGAAGCTACCGCCATCTATCAACAATGGCTGCTTGCCAACCGCGATACCGGACGCATCACCGGCTCCCGCGACATCGATATTCGTGCCGCATTGATTGAACATTTCCGCAATCAGGCCACCATCCTGATTGCCACCGAAGCTGCTGCGGAAGGCGTCAACATCCAATTCTGTTCCTTGGTCATCAACTACGACCTGCCCTGGAACCCACAGCGCGTCGAACAGCGTATTGGTCGCTGCCATCGCTACGGACAACTACACGATGTAGTGGTCATCAATTTTCTCAATGAGCGCAACGATGCTGACCGCCGTGTCCTAGAACTGCTGACCGAGAAGTTCAACCTGTTCAACGGCGTATTTGGTGCGTCTGATGAAGTCTTGGGTAGCATCGAATCCGGCGTCGATTTCGAAAAACGGATATTGACCATCTACCAGCAATGCCGCACGCCTGCCGAGATTGAAACCGCTTTCAAAGCCTTGCAAGCCGAATTGGACGAAAGCATTCAGGCCCGCATGACCGACACCCGTAAACTGTTACTGGAAAACTTTGATGAAGACGTTCACGAACGCCTGAAAGTCCAACTGAGCGATGCCAAAGCGCAACTGGATAAATTCGGCAAACGCTTTTGGTTGCTAACGCAATTCATGCTGCAGGACAGGGCACGATTCGACGACCAGCAACTGATTTTCGATTTAGTGCAGTCGCCGCTGCAAGGCATAGCCACTGGCCGCTACCACCTGATTTCCAAATCGGCACCCAAACCCGACCATAATGCCCAGTCGGTTGCCGAATCAAATGCCGATTACGGTAACTTCTTGTACCGGCTGTCGCATCCGCTAGGCGAATATGTTGTCGACCACGGCAAAATCATCGACACGCCGGTCGCCAAAGTGGTTTTCAACATCAGCCAGCATCGGACTCGTTTGCATCTGGTGGAAGCTTTGCGCGGTAAGTTTGGATATTTGGTATTGACGGCATTGGCCATCGAAAGCTACCAACGCGAGGAATATTTGTTGTTCTCGGCAATCGCTGATGATAGTTCCCCACTAGACCAGGAAACCTGCGAAAAACTGTTCAGTTGTTATGCCGAAATGGCCGGAATCACCTCATGGCCGGATGCTATCGAGCAACGTTTGCAGCAAGACGCGCAACGCCACGTCAAAGCCACCATCAGCCAATCCTTGGAAGCCAACCACAAACATTTCAACGAAGCGCGGGAAAAACTGGAAAAATGGGCCGACGATATGGTGCTGGCCGCCGAAAAGGCGCTGAAAGACACCAAGGAACAAATCAAAATCCTGCAACGCCAAGCCCGAATGGCAACCAACCTGGACGAACAGCACGACATCCAGCAAAAAATTCTCAAGCTGGAAAAACAGCAACGCCGCCAACGCCAGGAAATCTTTCAAGTCGAAGACGACGTCATTGTAAAACGCGACCAGCTCATCGAAACTCTGGAACGCCGTTTGACGCAGAAAACCGAAACTAAGCGTCTGTTTGCCATCGAATGGGCCGTGGTTTGAAGCAATCGTAAAACCTGCCAAATTCAAGCGTTAGGCACTTCGATTTGACCGCAAAGCCTCACGCCAATACCATGCCCGAGATAACACCCTCCC
>NZ_JACXST010000004.1 GCF_014850975.1 Methylomonas fluvii
TAATTTTCTCCGCTCAAGAACTGAGGGCAGCCATTGTCGGGATAGTTTTATGGTTATGTGCATTATACCTAGCACGGTTGGCGGCCAAATCAGATCCGAAAATGCGATTTATTTATCTACGACATTTACGGTATCGAGGTACGCGGGTAGGTAATTTAAGAGGGTATTACCCGGCCAGAAGCACCCCGTTCCGTGAAAATCCAAATAGCCAAGGGAAACAATACAGATGATGATCGAGGCCATAACACTCATGATTGCGGGACTAGGGATTCTATTAGTCGCAATCCTCGCCAGATTGATTTACAGGGCGGATAAGGATCGTCGGTTAAGTCAACATCGTTCCAAAAACGCCAGCGTAGCGGATTTGTTGATTTATGCCGCCGAGGTCGATGACGGTATTATTGTTGGTAAGGATGGATCGTTTCTCGCTGGCTGGCTTTATACGAGTGATGACAACGATAGTTCAACCGAAGCACACCGCGAATCAATATCCGCCAGATTAAACCAAGCAATATCCAGACTAGGCAATGGCTGGATGATCCATGTCGACGCCGTGCGACGCCCGGCGCCGTCATATTCAGAAAGGGGGTTATCGACATTTCCTGATCGAATCACGGCAGCCATCGACGAAGAGCGCCGGACACTTTTCGAAGGACTAAGTACCATGTACGAAGGGTACTTTGTCATGACATTGACGTATCTCCCGCCTGTGCTTGCAGAACGCAAGTTTATTGAACTTATGTTCGACGACGACGCCAGGAAACCTGACTCAAAGACATATACAACCGACCTCATTGAACACTTTAAACGTGAATGTCACAACATCGAAACGCGATTGTCGGCAGCGGTCAACTTACGCAGATTAAAGGGCCATGAAATCGTTAATGAAGATGGGACAACTGTCATTCATGATGATCTTCTGCGCTGGTTGCAGTTTTGTATTACCGGAAAAAATCATCCGATACAACTGCCAACAAACCCCATGTATCTCGACTGTTTAATTGGTGGAGAGGATTTGCTCGCGGGCGTGATTCCCAAGATAGGTCGTAAGTACATCCAGGTAGTAGCGATTGAAGGATTCCCGCTTGAATCGACACCGGGAATGTTAACCGCCCTTGGTGAGTTACCTATCGAATATCGCTGGTCCTCAAGGTTCATTTTTATGGACCCTCACGAGGCTATCAGTCACTTGGAAAAGTTTCGAAAAAAATGGCGGCAAAAGGTACGCGGTTTCATTGATCAAGTGTTCAATCTCAACACAGGACCGATAGACGAGGACGCGCAAAACATGGTGGACGACGCACAGGCGGCGTTAGCTGAAGTTAATAGCGGCATAATCGCCCAGGGCTATTACACCAGTGTTGTAATCCTAATGGACGAGAATAGAAAACGCGTACAGGAACTGGCTCAACAGGTAGAGAAGGCCATAAACAGGCTTGGATTTGTCGCCAGGATCGAAACCATTAACGCAATGGAAGCCTACTTAGGTAGTTTGCCGGGCCATGGTGTCGAGAATGTACGCCGTCCCTTGTTGAACACTATGAATTTGGCGGACTTGTTGCCGATTAGCACCATTTGGACAGGCAGAGAATATGCACCTTGTCCAATGTATCCAGCACTATCTCCCCCGATTATGCATTGTGTTACCCATGGCTCAACACCATTCCGTCTAAATCTCCATGTAGGCGATGTGGGGCATACATTTATGTTTGGTCGAACCGGAGCCGGTAAGTCAACCCATCTTGCCATACTCGCCGCGCAGTTGCGCCGCTATCAAGGCATGCACATCTTTGCATTCGATAAAGGGATGTCGCTGTACCCATTAACCGAAGCAATCCACGCCACGAGTGTAGGGAAAAGCGGTAAGCATTTCACGGTGGCCGCCGACGACGAATTGCTGGCCTTCTGTCCTTTGCAATACCTGAAAACCAAAAATGATCGCGCATGGGCTATGGAATGGATCAACATCATTCTGGCGTTAAATGGTTTGATTACATCACCCGCCCAGCGAAATGAAATTGGTAACGCCATCATCAACATGCATAACAGCGGCGCTAGAACGCTATCTGAATTCACGGTAACTATTCAAGATGAGGCAATACGCGAAGCTCTTAAGCAATACACCATTGATGGCGCAATGGGGCATCTATTAGATGCCGAAGAGGATGGGCTGGAACTTACCGATTTCACGGTTTTTGAAATAGAAGAGTTAATGAATCTCGGGGAGCGCTATGCGCTTCCAGTGTTGTTATATCTCTTTAGACGCATCGAACGATCATTAACCGGGCAGCCTACGGTCATTATTTTGGATGAGGCATGGGTGATGCTCGGTCATGCGGTATTCCGGGAAAAAATTCGAGAGTGGCTAAAGGTACTGCGAAAAGCGAACTGTTTTGTTTTGATGGCAACTCAAAACTTATCTGACGCTGCGAATTCTGGAATCCTCGACGTAATTATCGAATCAACCGCATCGAAAATCTTCTTGCCAAACATTTACGCCAGAGAGGAAGACGCGACCGCACTGTATCGCCGTATGGGCCTTAACTCTAGGCAAATCGAATTATTGGCTACAGCAATCCCCAAGAGGCATTACTACTACGTCTCTGAAGAAGGCTGTCGTCTCTATGATCTTGCGTTAGGCCCGCTCGCTCTCGCGTTTGTGGGCTCTTCGGATAAAGACTCTGTTGCGGCCATCAAGAAATTAAAGGCGACTCATGGTCATGAATGGGTGGGTGAATGGCTCGCTCGTAAGGGTTTAAGCATTGAAGAATACTTGGAGGAAGCAGCATGATTTTTAAAAGAAAAGACCCAAAAGCAGACCCCAGAAAAAATCCTGAAAAGCTGATTGGTGGCCGTAGAACCGGAGAAAACGAGAATCCATATTTGTCAGCAAGACGAACCTGGAAAGATCACACACAGGGCGTTATTTCTACGCGGCAGGCGTGGCAAGTAATGGGGATATTATCCATGTTGGTGGCGTTAACCGGTGTCGGAGGAATGATTCATATCGGCCAGCTATCGAAATTTGTGCCTTACGTCATACAAGTTGACAAGCTTGGTCAAACCGCAGCCATAGCCAGAGCCGACCGAGCATCACCGGTGGATGGGCGAGTAGTGGCATCTGTGGTATCGGCCTTTATATCAAACTCTCGAATAGTCACGATAGACATCGCGCTACAAAGAAAAGCCGTTATGGATGTCTACGCTATGTTAGCGCCCGGCGACCCATCGCTACAAAAAATGACTGAATGGTTGAATGGCACCGAGGAGTCTAGTCCGTTTAAACGGGCGATAAAGGAAATGGTAAGCGTAGAAGTGGTGAATGTCCTGGCCCAAACCCCAGATACCTGGGAGGTCGATTGGATTGAAACTACCCGCGACCGCCAGGGCATTGTGACCGGAAAACCCTCATACATGAGGGCATTAGTCAATATTAAAGTCGTTGAACCAACGCCGGCCACAAGCGAAGAGCAAATCCGGAAAAACCCAATGGGAATTTACGTGAAAGACTTTTCCTGGTCCAGACAACAACAGTTTTAACCGAACGAGGCAATCTCATGAAAAAGCAATACAGCGCAATGATAAAGATAGCCATGACGCTATTTGTGATGCGGTCTGCGGTGGCGGAGCCTGATATGGCGGATATGTATTTTGCAACCAAAAACCCGACATTAACCAAACAAGAAAAACAGGCTATTGCGATAGCCGAAAAATGGAAAGCAAGTAGCGCGACAGGCTTGGCTCCAACCAGCGGGCAAAACGGTACGATCACGTTCCTATACGGTGCTCAACAACCAAGTATTGTCTGCGCCGTTCTTCAAGTGTGTGACGTTTCGTTGCAGCCTGGCGAACAAGTAAACGGGATTAATTTAGGTGATACGGCAAGATGGACCATAGAACCAGCGATTGAGGGTAGCGGCCAAAGCGAAGTACAACATCTGATTATCAAGCCGCATGATGTGGGCTTGGAAACATCGCTATCGGTGACAACCAATCGTCGCGCCTATAACTTGCAGCTACGATCACACCGAACACAGTACATGCCAAAAGTGGCGTTTAGCTATCCGGAGGATGCGATGGCGAAATGGAATGCCATCGTCCATAAAGAACATAAAGAACGCCAAGAAAAGACCATTCCTCAAACCGGGGAGTATTTGGGCGATCTGCATTTCGATTATGAAATCGAACCTAATGGCCCAATTTCATGGACCCCGGTTCGCGTTTATCACGATAAGCAAAAAACCATCATTCAAATGCCGGAAACAATGGCACAAACCGAAGCGCCGACATTGCTGGTTGTGCGAAGGGAAGGGGGGATGTTTGAGGACGATGAAACCGTGATGGTGAATTATCGTGTACAGGGCGACCGTTACATTGTCGACACTGTATTCGATAGAGCAATCATGATTGCAGGTGTTGGCTCTAACCAAGACACCGTAACCATTCAACGGGTGAAATAACATGATCAGGATCTTAGCGTTCGTCATCAGTATTGCCGGACTGGTTGGATGCGCAACGGAACGATTCGGCAATTTCGAATCAAATGCGCCTTCTGGGCTTCATGAAGGCATTGCGGCAGATACCATTCATCATTTGGAAAAGATATATCCACCTGCTCAAACTCAATTCAATTTCGGCCAAAGCATTCCAAAATCAGATAGATTCGGAATGTTATTGGTGGATTCGCTGAGAGCAAAAGGCTATGCAGTGAAGGAGTATAGCCCGAAGCAAAGCGTTAGCGGCACGGGGTTGAGGCTTCAGTACGTCGTTGATAAGCCGTCTATCAATGTGACCGACTTGTACCGCATTAAGCTCAAGATTGACGACGTGACGTTTACTCATGCTTATGAGGCGAAGAACAACACCGCCATATCAGCAGGCGCTTGGGCAAAAATGGAGTAAGGCAATGGAATCGACAGCAAATACCGTCAATGAAGAATACATGTCGCCTGAATTGTCACCGGATGAACCAGAAGCCAGTCACGGCGTTCGTCGGGTAAATAACTTACCCGTACTTATCCTGGGTGTAGCCATATCGATCTTCTTAATCATAATGGTTCTGGTGGCCGCTGACCGTGCAAACCAGCAAAACAAACCAGAAACGGCGGACCGGCAAAAAGCAGGAAACGCCAATATGCTCGCCAAAGAAATAGTGGGCAATAACCTGGGCGGTATTATTCCCCCCGAATCCAATCCGCAACCTGATCCGCAGCTAGAGCCCGCACCGCCAGTCAAAATAGTACGGGCCGATATGCCTCCAACGCCGCCATCCGCCGCACCCAATAGAGCGCGTACCCCGGAAGAGGATGCAGCCGCACGTATTGCCGCAATGAAGCGACAACAATTCGAAGATGCAATTAAAGCAAGAACGATGGTGACGGTTACAGCTCCGCGCAGCTCCGGTTCACCTCCTGGCGTAATTGCAGCATCACAAGTGCAAACAACCGGAAGAGATGGGGTACTTGCTAAGCTTGCCGCAGTCAGAGAACAGATGACAGATACCGACCCTATGACCGCATATAAGAAACGGCTCGCGGCATTGCAGGATTCGGGAATCGTGGGAGCAGACGGGGAAAATGAAACTGGCGGCAACGAAAGATCGCCGCAACTTGTTAGTTCCGAGACTCTGGGCGAAAAAAATAATATTAGCCAATTCGGCAAATCAGGATCAAGCGATAGATGGCGACTGGACTCACTACCGGAAGCGCCAAGAACGCCATTCGAACTTCGGGCCGGTTTCATTATTCCTGGGACGTTAATTTCTGGAATCAATTCCGAGTTACCTGGGCAGATCATGGCCCAAGTTTCACAGGACGTGTTTGATACGGCAACCGGAAAATATCTATTGGTTCCGCAAGGCTCCCGATTAGTTGGTGTTTATTCAAGTGAAGTGGAATATGGGCAATCTCGGGTTCTTGTTGCATGGCAACGTATCGTATTCCCCGATGGTAAGGCAATGGATATTGGCGCTATGCCGGGCGCAGATAGTGCCGGTTATGCGGGATTCACCGACCAAGTTAATCATCATTTTGTCCGGATATTTGGGTCTGCGTTGTTAATGTCCGCCATTACAGCAGGCATTACTTATAACCAGCAACAAAACCAACAAAACGGGGTTTATACAGCTCCGAACGCCAATAGTGCGATGAGTAATGCGCTGGGACAACAACTAGGTCGAGTCACCTCACAAATGATCGCGAAAAACATGAATATCGCGCCGACTTTGGAAATAAGACCTGGCTATAGATTCAATATTATCGTGACGAAAGACTTAACTCTAACCAAACCGTATCAAGCATTTGATTATTAAGGTTTACACCACAGGAGTCATTTATGAAAAACAATAGCATTTTAGCCGCTAAAAAAATATTGGTAGGGGTGTTGACCGCAACTGTCATGTTTAGTCCATCCATTTCAGTCGCGGGAGTTCCTGTAATCGACGGTACGAACTTGACACAAAACATTATGACCGCGGTCGAAGAAATCGCTCAGACAATAAAGCAGGTTCAAGAATATGGTACTCAATTGGAACAGTATTCAACGCAGATACAGCAATATGAAAATATGTTGCAAAACACAGCGTCGCCAGCGGTCAATATTTGGGATAGAGCGACCGCAACTATGGGACGGCTTCGTGGAACCATTGATACCGTCACCCGGTATAAAGACAGATTCGGTAACATTGATAACTATTTGGCAAAGTTTAAAGACATAAACACCTATCGGGGGTCGCGTTGTTTTAACGGCGACGCCTGCACGAATGCCGATTTAGCCGACTTACGCGACTCTGTACACCTTGGCTCGGAGGCGCAACAGTCAGCAAACAAGGCCGCAATAGAAGGCCTAGATAGCCAACAAACAGCACTAGAAGCGGATGCCGCAACTCTCGAAGATATTCAAGCAGCGGCACAAGGCGCCGATGGTCAAGTCAAGGCTATCGGATATACCAATCAAATTGCCAGCCAACAGGCCAATCAGCTTCTACAAATACGTGGATTGCTGATAGCGCAACAAAACGCCGAAATAACCCGCAATCAGGCCTTGGCCAATAAAGAAGCGCAACAACAAGCCGCATCCGACAAGGCCCACGAAGTGCCCTATGCATACCGGGATAATGATGGCTGGGCCATCAGGTAATTGCGCATGTCCATTAAATATACCTTGGTCGTTATTTTTATCGTGGCCGCTATTGCAACAACCGTCAGTAACTGGGATGAGTTGGTCAATCAAGGCGAAGACTCCTTGCCAGTGGCTGAGGATACCGAGACGGATGCAGATGCGGATGCGCTTATTGTTAATGAAATAAATTGTAGGCACGAAAACCTCATTCGCATCGCCAATGAAAAAAAGCGGAGACGACTAGCCTCCGCTTGCGCCCGCCGTGTGACTTTCGGTGCTGCGAACAATCGAAACTGGTCAATCAAATAGCGCGAGAAACGGCAAATGAATAGACAAATATTCTTGTTTTTAGCCTTCTTGATGCTCGCATCCACTGACGCCTTAGCGGCAATAGATGGGCCGAACATTATGGACGATGTTCAAGGTCGGTTTGCCGGTGCTGCGGCGGGGTGGGCCGCCGCCATTACTGCACGAGCGACCTGGCTATTCTGGGTATTGGCCTTAATTTCTATGGTATGGACGCATGGTTTTTTACTATTGAGAAAGGCAGATATTGGCGAGTTCTATGCCGAATTCCTCCGTTTCACTATTACCACAGGGTTTTTCTGGTGGCTTTTGAGTAACGGGCCTGCAATGGCAACCAGCATTTTTGCATCAATGCAAACGTTAGGGTCAAATGCGGCCGGATTGGGTGCGGTAACGCCGTCCGGCATTATCGATGCAGGATTCCAAGTATTTGGAAAAGCGATTACCGCTTCATCAATCTGGGAACCGGTAGAGGGCGCGGCGCTAATTATCATGGGCGCAGTCGTGCTAGTGATCATGGCCCTGATCGCCACTAATATGCTTGTGCTCTTTGTTAGTGGATGGATTCTTGCCTACGCAGGCGTTATATATCTTGGCTTCGGCGGTGGTCGATGGACCACGGACATGGCCATCGGCTTTTACAAAACGGTATTGAACGTCGCCATCCAATTGATGGCAATGATTCTGATTGTTGGAATTGGACAAGCCTTTATCAATGATTATGTGGCGGCAATGGAAGCCGATATGACCTACGCGGATATGGGTTCATTTCTCGTAGCAGCAGTGGTCTTGCTGCTATTGGTCAATAAAGTGCCCCCAATGCTTGGGCAAGTCGCATTCGGAGGGGGAACCGGCGCACTTGGTAATGGATTTGGAGCCGGCTCGGCAATGGCGGCTGCCGCAACTGCCGGGGCGGCTATTGGCGTTGCCGGTGGAGCGATTGCTGCCGGAGCAACAAATATTAGCGGTGGCATTCAAGCCATTATGGCGGCATCAAATAAAGCAGCGGAATTCGCCGGCAGTGGGGCGGACGGAGCTTCCAGAATGACAGCCGACTATCTTCAAAGCAGTCAGAGCACCGCTAACGGTGGTTCTACCTCAAACTCAACAACTCCACTTGGCGAAGCAATGGGGGGTAGTGGTTCGTCAAAGCAGGCAAATGATTCCAAATATGGACCATCAATGGTTAAAAATCTTGCAACCGGAATTGGAGAGGTTGCAAAGCAAAAAATTAAGGACAGAACCAACAATACGTTTGGCGGACAAGTCGCGGCTGCAATTAGCAACAGTGCTCAATCAACACCCACGTTTGGCGGCGATAGCCTATCGGGATCTGATGAAACAGTAGATCCGGATGAAGAGGTCGCGGCATTCACCAACAACGATAGCGGTAATGCACATTCAGCATAACAGGAGAGCAATTCATGAATGCTATAAAGCTTTGTATTGTTGCAATCAGCATACTCCCGATGCTAGTGCATGCTCAGCCTAACAATCAGAGTCCACAACAACAAGAGCGGATCGTATGCTCTATCACTGCTGCCGCGAAATACGATATACCTGCAAATATTGTGCTGGCAATCGCCGAGAAAGAAGGCGGAAAGCCTGGGCAATGGGTAAGGAATACCAACGGCACTCACGATGTGGGACCAATGCAATTCAACACCTCGTACCTAACCCAATTGGCGAAATATGGCATTACGCCAGAAGACGTAGCCCGCTCAGGTTGCTATCCCTACGATTTAGCCGCATGGCGACTGGCCGTTCATATCAAAGACGATAAGGGTGATTTATGGACAAAAGTCGCCAATTATCATTCAAGAACCCCTTATTACAACGGAGTGTACAAAGCCGATTTGATGGTAAGGGCCAACAAATGGGCCGATTGGCTGGATGCATTTTTAAAGGGCGGAATAGTAGAGGTTGTTCAGGTACAGAAAACAGACTCGACACCTGTTCAAGCACAACCCGAGCCCATAACGCCGGTATATAAAAAACCGATGCAAATACACGCCGCAAGCATGGCATATATCCCTCGCAAAATTATGGTTAGTTCTGACTAACAACCATATTTTAGCCGCTAAAAAAAGGAAGCACGAAATGAACTATCCTCGTGTAGTTGTCGCAGATGGCACCATCGAAGCCATCAAGTGGTTTTCCCTGATCCTAATGGTGATCGATCACACCAACAAATATCTATATAAGGGAGCCATTCCTGTTTTATTCAACATAGGCCGTTTGGCAATGCCGCTATTTGTTTTGGTCCTTGCCTATAACCTTGCAAGGCCAATGGCCTTAGAGCGTGGTGTGCATATCCGGATTATAAAGCGATTAGCTTTGTGTGGATCGCTGGCAACACCGGCCTTCCTTGCACTCGGTGGATTACTTGCTGGGTGGTGGCCGTTAAATTTTATGTTCGCGTTGTTGGTTCTCACGCTCACCATTTATTTAATCGAGCATCAAACGATCACTGGCTACCTAGCTGCGGCGGTAGTGTTTTTACTTGGTGGATCAGTGGTCGAATATTGGTGGCCTGGTCTTATTCTTGGCTTATCGGCGTGGTGGTATTGTAAAACGCCACGGCTTGCCCCGGTACTAATTGCAACTATATCCATTCTGTCACTACGTCTAATCAGTGGCAACTACTGGGCCCTGGCGGTATTGCCGGTTGCATTGGTGGCATGCTTAGTGAGATTGCCAATCCCGCGCGTCCAATGGGCCTTTTATGCCTTTTACCCATTGCATCTAACTGTCTTATGGATCATCTCCTTGACAGACACAACGTTCACCAACCTATAAGGAAGTATTTATGACCATAAAGCGCCTAGTCATACTTGCGTCATTTATGACGTTCGCAAACGTCGCAAAAGCGCAAACATTCCATGTCGAGCCGATTACCTCTAACACGGTATCTGATGTTGGCATCATTGAAATGCCGCGATCAAATACCGTAACAGTCCTATTTGATAATCGGAGCATTATTTTTCGTCCTAACTTTAGCGATTCGTCAATTTTGGACGACGCCAAGCATGCCGCGTTGATAACGGTTCGAGGCCGGACCAGTACGCCAATCCCGAGCGCTAATGACGAGCAGCTTGCATTATCAAGGGCAGTATCCGCTAGAAAATACTTGGTCGAGCGCGGTGTGTCTCCTTTGAAAATTCACGTGAATTACGCTTCCGGATCTGACTTTATCGCAGACAATTCAACACCCGAAGGAAAGTGTCAAAACCAGCGGGTGAAAATTGAACTGGTGTACGTCACACCGACAAGCGGTTACTCGTCGGCCCCCCAATAGTACTTGACCTGATACGAGCCGTATTATGATATAGCCATCCAATTTGTTTCGTGACGTAGTCTATCGATGATAATGAGGTTTATCACAATCAAATAGAAACTTAATATCTATAATGCATTTTAATCATTAAAATATGCTTATTACGCATAATTCTATTCTGTATTTATGATTTCTTCAGTGTCTGAATTAGTTCGTACAGCAAGAAATGGGCGAAGTCAGGAGCAGTTCGCCAAGGAGCTTGGAGTTCGCCAATCCTCAATAAGCCGATATGAGAGCGGTAGCGTCAATCCTCCTGCTAGAGTGATCGATCACTGTATGAATCTCATTAATCAAAGCGAAATACAGACAGCTCCTTCTGCAGAGGAACTGGCCTCGAAAATATTGAACCACCTCCTGGGGATAGGGGCCGCAGATGCCCGATTGGTCCTGGATAAGGTTATTGACACACTCATTGCCAATCAATCGAACGTAAAGCCGACGAAAGGCAAAAGGTAAAAACATGAAGTTAAATGATATCCAGGTGATTGATCTATTTGCTGGTCCTGGCGGCTTGGGGGAAGGCTTTTCAAGTGCGGCTGATGAGGCATTCAAAATTCTGGTTTCTGCCGAGAAAGATCAGTTTGCATATCAGACTTTAAGGCTCAGAGCTTATTACAGACTATTGCTGAGGAAGGCACAGGATAAGCAGAGTCTTTATTTGGATTTCTGCAATGATTTTCGGGATAGCCCTTGGGATGAAGGCACGGAAGATTTGTGGCGAGAGGCCGGCGAAGAGGCAAAACTAATTGAGCTCGGGACTGAATCTGGAAATGCCGAGCTCGACAGTGCCATTCAGCAAAAGCTGAATCAAGAGCTGCCATGGGTTTTGATCGGCGGCCCTCCGTGCCAAGCTTATTCACTGGTAGGTAGATCAAGAAACAAAGGGAAAATTGATTACCAACCAGAAAATGACGATCGGCATTTTTTATACAAGGAATATTTAAGAATAATTCAGAAATATCGGCCTGCTATATTTGTTATGGAAAATGTAAAAGGCATATTGTCATCCAAAGTTAATGGCGAACTGATATTTCATTCCATTCTTAAAGATTTGTCTGATCCTGACTCTGCTTTTAATGAGGGAAAATCTGCTGGTGGATACAGAATTTTGTCTTTAGTAAAGGATGTTGTGTTTAAACGAGGTGACTCTCCAACTTCCATCAATCCCCATG
This sequence comes from Methylomonas fluvii, assembly GCF_014850975.1. Taxonomy (GTDB): domain Bacteria; phylum Pseudomonadota; class Gammaproteobacteria; order Methylococcales; family Methylomonadaceae; genus Methylomonas; species Methylomonas fluvii. The sequence goes on from NZ_JACXST010000004.1 coordinate 11,935, forward strand.
ATTTTATCATTCAGGCAGAGGAATACGGTGTACCACAAGCCAGACATCGCGTAATCCTGCTTGGGGTAAGAGAAGATATTCAGATAACAGGCACGCAGTTACTAAGAAAGGTTGAAAAACAGGTTTCTGTCGGAGAGGTAACATTTGATCTTCCCCCACTTCGAAGCAAATTAAGCCGCGAAGAAGACTCCTCTCAAATATGGGCAGGAACCGTTTCTGGCCACGCAAAATATTTGACTTCAAATTCAAACGACCAAAAGCTGGGACATGAAATTCATATGGCCATGAATGGGATTTCAAAACACATTCATACTGGTGGAACAAGAATGCCGGCTGAAAATTACCCCCTTCCGGTCCAGTCAGAATTACTGGCGGAATGGTATACACAGAATCGTCCACAAGTTTGGTTGAATCATGAGGCAAGAGCACATATGGCGAGCGATCTGCGGCGATATCTATATGCTGCTGCCTTTGCAAAGGCGTATAACCGTTCACCGAAAGGAGCTGATGATTTCAGGGTTCCAGGCCTGGAGCCACAACACAAAAACTGGGAAACTGGAAATTTTGCCGACCGATTCAGGGTGCAAGTCTCGGATAAACCGTCAAACACTGTAACCAGTCACATGGCAAAAGATGGGCACTATTTCATTCATTACGACCCATCACAATGTAGAAGCCTTACCGTCAGGGAGGCTGCGCGAATTCAAACATTTCCGGATAATTATTTTTTCCAGGGAAATAGAACTCAACAGTACCATCAGGTTGGTAATGCTGTGCCACCTTATTTAGCCAAACAAATCGCCGAGATTGTTTATAATCTTTTCGCCTGCCTCAAAATCTGATTCTGTAAGGATTTTCAAATAAGCAACAATGCATGTTTATTTAAGGACTACATGTAGCGGCTCGCATTTGAAAACGGTTGGGCTCGCATTCGATGCAGTTCTGAGCTCACAATAATTGCAACTGAAATAACCGTTGGGCTCAGATTATTTGCAAATGAGCTTGCATTTATCGACTCTGGCTTGCATTCCATTGGCTTGAGCTCAAATTATCTGCAAATAAAAATCGGGCATATCATCGACCGCAAGATATGTATTTTATGGGTACACCCTTACGGCACACCGCCATTGAGACAACTTTTTGCGTATCAATAGGGTTTATTTTGGTTTTTGAGACACTTCAGCATGAAAGTCTAGACCTAAATGAGACGAAATCAGGGGGGTATTCTACAATTGCAAATATTGTGAGCCCGCGAAGATGAATTGCGAGCCGGTGCTGATAAATGCAAGCTCATTTGCAGATAATCTGAGCCGAGCTGCATTTTCATTTTCACTTAATTTGAGCCCAAAACACCGCTGATTGCGAGCCCGACCAATTTCAATTGCAAGCCGTTACAACTACATGCGGGCAACTCTCCAGTCTGATCATCACCCCGTATCCAGCTATTGATAATGCGACCCATATCCAATGCCATGGATCGATCACGCGTAATACATTCCCAAACGATCAAAACCCGCCATCCCAAGGCAATCAGGGAATGAATTGCCTTTTGGTCACGATCAACATTCGATTCAAACTTTTTGCTCCAAAAATCAGCATTGGATACAGGCAGCCTGGCATAACGACACTCAGAGTGTCGATGCCAGAAACAGCCGTGAACGAAAATGACCACTCTCTTGCTTTTTAAAACAATATCTGGAGATCCTGGCAAATCCTTACGATGCAATCGATAGCGAAATCCTTCAGCAAAAAGGGCGCGCCGAACCATCATTTCAGGTTTTGTATTTTTCCCTTTGATGCCTGCCATCATCCTGCTGCGTTTCTCAGGATCAACAACATCCATGGCACAATCTAAATATCATCGTAATTCAAAAATACCGTCCATTACTGGCGAATAAGAACCCATACGAACGGCATCCCAGCATTCCGGCTTTTTGGCCCATTCGGAAATCATCTTGCCACCGGAGGTCCTATGTAATGTCTCGTTGACCTCGGTAGCCCATGTTTGCAACTGTAATCGTAAAGTTGTCGAAATATCCTGTTTTAACCATACTTTATCTAGATCAATCCTGTCGCCAAGGCGGTCGGCCAACAAAGAAACAAGATAAGTAGCCACATTGCCCTGAAAAGCTGGAAACATAGGCCGGACAAGGCTCTGAGTTTTCTTGAAAAGTATGGCTTTCGCAACCATTGCCTTGTATGCCATGACATCAGGTAAAGGGATAGAAGAAGACTGATCATCTTCCCTAAGGCTATCCATAAAGCGTTCGAAATTCTTCTGCGCGCCAAGGCTGACCAGATCAGGTCTTTTATTCCATGCGTTAAGAAACTTGGCCAGATCGGTTTTTGTAATCTTGCGAGATGGTGGAATGGATTCTTTAAGTTTTTTTAGCTTTGCAGTCGTGGTCCCCTCTCGAGTCAGCATGGTATTGTAACTGCCTGCGGCCCTTTCATAAAACCACCTGCCGACGCCATCCGGGCAATAAGTTGTCATTGCAAGCTTCTCCATCTCCACATGGAAAGGCTTGTTGGCTGACAGATCGGATTGCTTGACTGAATTCTGGCTATTGGCATATCTGGATATGTCGGATATGAGAGCTTCTTCAGCGATGGTATCTTTTGATTTAAGAATGATTAGTTTGGCTGGTACCCGTACCTGCCGCAGATCGATATCGGGTGACTTTTTCTTGGTAAAGTAAATTGATGCCGTGGTCTGTCCTCCGTTGACAATCTGCATTCCTTTTAGCCACAGAATGCCTGGCCCTCCGTCGGCTGCCCTTCCAATATGGGCATCGTCAGCAACAATTACAATTCCGTTGTTATAAGCCATAAATCGCTCTGGATCATCCCTTAAAGTGTCTCTAATACCTTTGTTAACCTTACCCGTTACACTAAGAAATGATCGTACATTTGCCTCCAGAAGCCGGGGACCATATTTTTCGTAAACAAAGCGCAGAGCCTCCCCAGGAATAACCGTGAGGGCGTAATCATAGTCCGTCATCTGACCAGGAACATACACGCAAGGTAATGGGCTGCCAGAAACCTCTTCGAAATTTACAACCAGTTCGTCTCTGGGTTTCCCCTCTGACCAATGACGATGGAGACGCTCGATGTCCATGACCTCAAGCTTTATTGTTTTTCCGCTTATCTCACGAGCCTTAAAGTTCTTTGCCTTGGCCTGCCTGTCTGTAAGAACATAAACCCGAATCTGATCGAGATTGGCGTAACACTCCTGTATGGTCAAGGCAAGCGCATAAGCGTCGTTCGATTCATCCATGGTTGCTGCCAGTTTACCTTCGGCACATTTTGCAAGAAATCGAAGACACTGCTCTGCGGCCGTCTTAGTGTCTGAGTCAGGAATTGACTGAATCGTGTCTACGCCACCATAAATACTTACAAAAAGATCGAGCTGATCGGCTTCATCCGAAACCGCAAAACCACTAAGACGTAAGTTTGCATTACCGATTTTGGCCGAATAGTGGCAAACTTCTGGCTCAAAAGTCATGCCGATTTCTGACATATGCTGCATTACGACCTCGGCAAAAACAGACTCTGGATATGGGTAAGCCTCTCCCGATGCGCCAAGGCGCTCACCGATCTCTGTCTGCACTTCTATTTGCGTCTGACGCAAAAAATCCTCTAATTCCATTACAAAATGACCCCAAGTAAAGTTAGGGCGTTTTCAAGCCCGGAGTTTGTGGTTGTTATCATGTCAAGATCAAGATCGTAGCGCGCACCTCTGATTTCATTGGCCACGTTGGCCCGTGTCAGACGGGGGAAGATTTCCGAGATATGAAATATTTTTCTTTCTGTCTGCAAAAAGCGGCGCGAATAGTAATCAGCATGGTCGTCGATGTAGCCGGCATGCAGGAGGCGACTATCGAAGTCGTTTTTAGCAAAAGGAAATTCGGACAACTGGTTGCGAACAATTCCAATTTGCTCAGGTAAGGTAATACCCGATTGTGACAAGACAAATCTGAAGCCGGCAAGGAATAGTGGCTGTATCAAAGAATCATCCAGTTGATCCAGGGAGCCGATATTTGCAGGAAAACTGTTTGAAGAAACGGTACTCTTGACCTCGATTGCTCCGGTCCCGATTGCAAAATCCTGAACTCCGCCCATGGGACCACACCATGCATCGACTGCCAATGGGGCCGGCATTCCTGTCGCGATTAACGATTTAAGTAATTCAAGCTCGCCGAAAAGTCCTAACTCCGCTTCCCGGCAAAGAATACCGTTATCATTGCGAGACATGAAATCTTGCCAGGCTCTGATTCTGCCTATGAATGTTTGGTAGGCTTTCTGATCGCTAGCCCCTCTGATTCCCTCCAAAGTCATAACCACATCATTAGTCATCCTGGTGAACAGATCCAGACTGCCAGTGCTTTGCCTGCAAAGTGCGATCCAGATCAGACCACTTACTTCAGCACCCAAAGTCGTCTTCGTAACGAGGAATCCATGGCCTTGTGGGAGTTTTTCTGCTGGGGAAACATTGATCGTGGAAAAACCAGCAAGCAACGCTTCTTCGTTTCCCGGAAAGTGCCTGCCTGCAATCAGCTGGCAGGGGGCGTCGTGAGTAACAGGAATTGTGAGCCAGCCTTCGGAGTCCGGATTGCCGGTAAGAGCCCGCCAGGCAGCGAGCAACTCTTCGGTTTTATTCTGCAGGGCCATATTCCCGCTCCCATTGATGCCACTCAACACTATTGACTTTATAAAGCACCGGTTTAGCAGTATTACTTCCTGGAAAACTTACAGCAAAGGCAACTACTGGAGGTGTACCTTCTGGCAGATTGGCTCCCTCGCGACCGGGTTCGAGTACATATAAAAGCAACAACCCCCTATCTCGGGATGGCTCAATGTCATTTGCACCATATCCCCGTATTTCTCGAATTGCGGGACCATTTGGCACTTCCGGTGGCTCTTGCAATTTGCCATCTCGAAGTCTGGCTGGATCAGGCTTCCAGGCTTTTTGAGTTTTTTCGAGTGCGGCTTCCCAGGTTTTTGCATCGGTGTCGATAAACTCGTCTCTTGGTGACAGGAGTCGTCCAATAGAATAGCGGTCATCAAAACGGCCGTTATTTTTTCGAATCAGCATATTGACTGCAATGTCCTTAGTTAAACTGAAGTCACCTCCATCACCACCCCCAATCAATGCAATAGTCCATTTGCTCAGTTCACCGGCATCATTCATTGACCGAATGAATTCGGCGATAAGATTGCTTTTTACCTTGTAGGATTCCGGGTGGGTTAAATAGGCCTCCAGAAAATCAATAACCTGGCTTGCCACTCCATCGCGCCAGAGGAATCCATTCCACCGCTGTTTCCCTTTTGCTGTCGACCTCTCAGGGTTTACTTCAGTGGGTTTCCCAAGCGAGTTAATCAGCTCTAATGTTGCCGCAATGTTTGACTCAAGAATAGTGCAACGCTTGTGAAAAACGACTGTTTCAAGCAGCTTTCCACTGAATGAAAGCCATAAATCCTTTGCCGCTCTCATCTTTAGACGTGACGTAACCATAAGCACTGGGTGGGATTGCACTTTGAGACCATATTCTTCTGGCGTCGCTCCACTGGCAACCATAAGATCAAACTCTTCCCTCAGCTCCTCTGCTGCGTCGGCTATGTGTCCGAACCATTCTGAAAGTTCCGCAGTCGTGTATAGACGGCATAAATCCAGATAGCCGGGGCGATATCCAAACCAGCGACCCATCTGCATCAGCGTGTCGTACATCTTGGATGCACGCAAAAAATAACTGACGCAAAGCCCTTCCAGCGTAAGGCCTCGAGCAAGTTTATCGCCGCCAATCGCAATCACCTTGAGGCCTGTACCCTTGTGTTCGTCATAGTCAAGTGCATCCTTCGCCGTACCATTAATCATCCTGATTTCGATATCGGAAATGGTGTCGAATAATGCGGCCTGAATGTCATCCCATGTCACATCTCCTTTCGATGCTTGGTCTGGCTGGATGGAACGGATTGCCTGGGATGTGGGCTTGAAGTCTTCTTCCCATAAGGCCTTCAGGCGTTGAAGAATCATCTCGTGCTCGATGTTCCGGTGGAGCCTCTGGCGCATGTGACGAATATGTTCTTCTACCTGTCTGCAAACTTCTTTCTGTACAGAGTTGAAACGCGTGACGTGCACAAGCATTGAACAATGTTCATTCGCCTGACCATCAAGTCGGCGAACTGCACAGGCAAGAACAAAGGAGTCTATTGCTTTTGTGATCGATGGAGGCAGATTCTCGGTACCGTTGTGGAGCGGTCTATGGCCGTTTTTATGTTGTTGCGGCATCCAGCCATTTCGTCCGTCTTCAGTAGCGTAGTCATCCACCAATCGGACAAGAGGCAATCCACTTCGGAAACCTTCCTGAGTCGTTAGTCCAAATACTTTGGATGGCCCTATATAGTTCGAAGGGGCCGCAAGGTTGATAATGAAGGAAGATGGAAAAAGATCAGGACCTTCATCACGAGTAACTCCCCGTTCGTGTATGAAAATATTGGCAAATGGGGTGGCTGTGTAACCAACGTAAGCCGACCTGGAGAAAGAATGCAGGATTCTTCGAATCAGTCTGTTGATGGTTGTTGGTAAATGCTCGTCATCCGGGTTTCCGTCTGCGTCGAATACCTGTTCCTGAGTATCAACAGAAGCGTGGTCGGCTTCGTCATCTATTATCAACAGAGGTAGTTTCGTTACGATTTTCTTTACTTTTGGAAGGTCATCGTGGGACTCTGCAAGCCCATGGCTGGCCGCAAGATTGGTGTCGGCGGCATGGTTTTGAATCCATTTCAGGAGCTCACGAAGAACGGTCTTGTTCTTTTTTACGACAAAAAGCCAGGGACGTTCTTCTGGTGAGACGGCCAGATTTCTGGCAACTCTTTTACTAAAGTCGCCGCTATTGGAACGATTGGTTGCACAGTTGGGGTGGATTTCCTTGTCACTGTCGATTTCGCCAACGCCAAGCAGACTTTTGATATCCCGATCAGTCAATGTTTCATAACCTAAAAAGCCTTCTTCCAATCTTATTTGGGTTTGAGAGCGCAGATTGTTATGAAGGCCAGCGAGTACAATGATTATTTTGTATCCAGCATCTGCTGCTTTGCAGATGAGTCCGGTGTAGTTCCCTGTTTTACCCGACTGAACATGGCCGACCACAAGTCCGCGACGGTCCCAGCGTCCGGTACGGGTTGGGTCTTCCAGCAAAGCCAGAACGGAGTCGCTGGACTTATCCAGAGCCTCAATGGCCTTCCAGGAAAGTTTTTTCTCAAGCCATTCCCGATAGCGTTGCCAATAACGCCAGTTTTGTTTTCTCGAAGAATTTAGCCAGTCCTCATGTCCAACATCACTGACAAGGCTGGTATCCTGGCCGATCCATTGACTGTTTCGACGAATCAATTCGTCGATTACTCCCTCCCGATCAAGATTTTCCGCCCACTGTGGATTCATTAAGATAACCAGATCAATCTTTTCCGAGATTGAGGCTGGGGTTATGTTCGATTTGTCTTTGTCGGCAACAAGTAAGACCTGGACGATTTTCACAACATTCTGAAAATTTTCATCTGGTTCTGCCACTTTCAATTACTCCTTGTCATGAGCGTCTGGTTTATCTGGAAGTTTTGAAATTAAATCAGGGTAATTATTAAAGGGATTCATATTAAGAAGCAGAGCCTTAGCTTGAGCCGGGAGAATTCCCTTGCGAAGAACCATACTCCCATAAACGACAGACAGAACAGTCTCAACTGCAGAAGGATCACCTGCAAATCCTGTTCGAGGAGTCTCGCGAGCCTCGGTGGTATCCAGCCAGATTCGTTGTACGGGGATTGTTTCTTCGATGATGCTCAGCATTGCCCGAATTTGTGGCTCGATGGCTCTGGCATCCTCCAGCACCGATTTTATGACTGGATGCTCTGGGTCGATGCGATAGCGAATGCCACCTTTGAAATGTTCTGTCCGCCATGCCTGAGCTAACGGTTCGTTATTGCCTGTTCGCAGTGTCTGTCCTCGATGGGCGAATACTCGTCTCGCTCGCTCGCGAGTATCTTCCGCCAGTCTGGTAAGTCGTTCCCGGATCGATACGGGGGGACGCGCACTTGACTTTCGCACATCGATTTTCCATTCAGCATCAGCCGTATTGGGAATATCCAGCCTGATCCTTGCCAGACGGTGGGCTTCTTCCTTTGTCCAGGACCTTCCACGTCCCAGACCCAGCCAGCTACCAGAGACAAGCAGTCTTTCGTTCCTGTAGACATAGAATCCCTGCTGAGCCGTCCAGCCATCTGGTCCGGCAGCAGAGTCGTGATCACGGGCTTCTATGCGATCTTTGTGAGGGAGTACATGACAACTGACTTCAACAGATCCATACTCGGTGAGGATGCGCTCGGTAGGTGATGACCATGTGGCAGGGTGTCGCGTGAGAAAAGGATCCCAAGGTTCAACACGTTTTCCATTGATTGATATTTGAAGCCGGGATCCAGATATGAATCGATGAAAAACCATAGCGAGGTGACGCTCAACTCGGTCAATGAGATCAAGGAAATCTTGCTCACAAAAACCTGGAGTAATAATTCTGTCAGGCATTTCCCATAGAACAATGGTACCGGCTTCCTGAGCGGCATATAGTGGTGCAAGAAACTGAGTCGAATTTTCGTCCGGCCCTTCGAGCAGGTGCCAGCCATCATCTTCACATGCGGCAAGCACATCAAGATCCCACCTCAAGCAGTTTAAATTTCCAGCCTTGCGACTGGCGACTGTCAGCCTTCGACATTGAGAAAAAGAGGCTGTTTTGAGTCCCAAGCCAAATCGCCCCAAATCATGCGATTGACGCTCAACGACTGGGTTTCTTTCGCCTAGGCGCATTGCAAGATCAAGCTCGCAGTCATTCATACCACTTCCGTTATCGAGAACAGAAATAACTGACTGCTTGCCATTCCACTTGAACAGGATGTCCACTTTGCTTGCATTGGCAGCGATACTGTTATCAATTATATCAGCCAAAGCGGTAGCCGTAGAGTAACCCAGGCCCCGTAGCGCCTCAAGCATGGCTCCTGCCTTTGGAGGAGCGTTCCGAGACTTGCTAGGAATCTTCATTTTCCTCTAGCTCTTCTTGTTTCTTTTGTTTGGGTATTTCAATGAAGTCTCTGAGACCTTCAATGCGAGAGGGATATCTCAATTTAATCAGCGCCTTGGCCTCAATCTGGCGAATGCGTTCGCGCGTAAGCATAAAGACCTGTCCGATTTCCTCCAGAGTTTGTTCGTCATTCTCGTTCAGGCCGAATCGTAAACGAAGTACTTCGGATTCTTTGGAGTTCAGTGTATCCAGCATGCGTTCCAATTCGTCATGGAGTGCAATCTGCATTGCTGATTCTTCAGGGCCAGACGTTGCGGAAAAAAAGAATTCTGCGTTCGTGGCATCTTCAATAATCAGAGAATCAATGGGGACAATTTCAGAAGAAGCTCTTAATGCTTTTGTTACCTTTTCTATCGGGATAGACAAATGTCTTGCTATGTTGGCAGCATCAGCAGTCTGCCCCGTAGTCTGCTCAATTCTGTCTCTGGCCCATTCGACTTGATTGACTGATTCGATCATATGCACGGGAACTCGAATCAAGCGAGCCTGATCGGCAATCGCACGAGTAATTGACTGTCGTATCCACCAGGTGGCATAGGTTGAAAACTTGAAGCCGCGTCGATAATCGAATTTCTCGACGGCCTTGATCAGGCCAAGATTGCCTTCCTGAATCAGATCCAGGAATGACAATCCCCTACGTACATATTTTCTGGCGATCGAGTAAACAAGTCTGAGGTTGGACTCAACCATGCGGGATTTAGCCCTTGTCACTTTATCAAGTGCAAATTCAAGAGCAAAGTGGGCAACTGGATCCGTTTTAGATTGGCCAAGTCTGTTACAAAGAACATCCAAAAATGCCCCTGACAATCTGACTTCCCGCAGGGAGTCGAGCATGATGTGATTGTTTTCCTTTGATAAATTAGGAAGTAAGTCGCGAATAGTTTCGATTTGAACAGTTAAGTCAGAGGCGGGATTCTCACCAATATCTTCGTTATCTTCCTGGAAAGGGTAGATTTCATCGGCTGAGCCATTATCTTCAGGCAGAATGATGGCCTGGCGGTTAACCATTGTCCCCAACGGTAATTCATTCATCAGAATCCTGTCAGCCACACAAAGAATTTCCGTTATGGCAGGAACAGAGCCCGAAACTGCAATTAGAGCCTCCTCCAATCCCTTTTCAATAATGTTACCGATTTCAGCTTCACCCTCTCTCGAAAGCAGGCTCACTGTCTTTGCCATATCTTTTTCGTAGAGCCGTTGGGGGGCGATATTTTGGGAAGTCAGTTCACTCAGAAAGGAAAGAGCCTCGTTGGCAATGTCTTCGACGCCCTCGTCCATGGGAATAGGGATATCAGGCATCAACCATTCGACATCGTCTACAATCACTCCCTGCTCTTCCAGGATAGAGGCAAGGCGGCTCTCCAGTTCCCGAGCTGAGACCCCTTTATGATCCAGAGCAATCTTTTCTAGGGCCTGTTGCACTGTATAGTGTTCCCGATCAGAGTCCTCTTCATATTCCAGAGCAATATCCTCGATCCAACGATGTGATGCATGACGCTCTTGTATGGCGACGACAAACAGGCGAAGCACTTCGCCACGAATTTCATCATCCCATATTCGCCTGTTATTTCGACTGCTGTCTGGCAGGTCAACATCGACATCAGACCAGTCTTCGTCATTGTCGATTGGGATGTGTGCCGAAATAGCTTGATGAGTTACTGAAACCCTTGCCAGGCATTCATCATCCTGAGGCGGTGGAGGTGAATCTTCTTCTGACTTCCAGCCTGAAAGATCAAATGCTTCATCAGAAGAGTTTAACTGGTTGGGTTTTTCGCTTTCATTTGATTCATGATGCGATTGCGTTGCCCCGGCATATACATTGCTTTCAAGCTCGGACAGAAATTTTTTTAACAGTTCGGCAAGACTGTCCATCTTCCTGCCCAATGCAATAGTGAGCGCATCATTTCCCTCGTTGTCCCGCATTCGAGGGTCGGCGCCGGCCTCAAGAAGAATCCTGCAGGTTTCAGCATGTCCTTTAGATGCAGCAAGAATAAGGGGGGATCGCCCCTTTTCGTCAATGGCGTTGACTTCGATTCCGCGGCGAATATGCAGGCGAACGGCAGCTTGAACCCCGGAGAGCACAGCCATTTTGAGAAGTGGGTTTAAGAGTTTTTCTGGTTTCAGAAATACATTAGTCACGTCATGCCATCCATAGAAACGTAGTCCAAATGTACCTGGGAGTCAGATTAGAGAGCCAAATGATCTTTAAGCCAGAGCCTGGACGATCGCGCTGAGGCTGCGTTAAATTTATCGGCGGTTTGATACCATGATAATTATAGCGGCTTGCAATCGAAAACGCCCAAACCTGCACTCAGCGCAATTTTCGACCGGAATTAAATACAACTCTGCGATACGAAGTCGCTTACAAAAGTTGTTCCACTTAACAAAGATGGAACCGCCCGTGCAGATAACATAGAGTGGATTTCAGCTATGTGCATGCCAACATATTAGATATTGCTATTTTTTACCTTTTCGAGGGGATGGGCAAAAATAGCCATTAAAAACCCCGCCATTAGCGGGTTTTACTTCCATCAAGGTCGTGATGGTTAATTGGTTAATGCACGACTAATTCCAATGTTTTGCCAATCGCATGCAAGGCATTGGCAATCGAATCGATTTTTGATGGATGTCTAAGCCTTAAGAGCCTTGTTACATCCTGCGGTTTTACTTCAAGCTTTCTAGCTAAATCAATTGGGCGAACGTGTTCAGTCACCATTGCATTCAACAACAGAACTTTTGCCCAAAGCGAAGCGTTCAGTTCTACAACATTCTGCCCTTCTACCGGTACCGATGGCATAGGTACCGAACGCTCATCTTCGAAATAAAATTCGAGCGCGGTTTCAAGTGCGTCCTTCGCCATTTCCAAAGCTTCATCCATGGTTTGGCCTTCTGTTAGCGCCTCTGGAATATCTTGAAAGCTGACAAAAAAACCGGTACCGGTTTTCTCAACTGTAATGGGATAACGCATACTCTTACACTCCGATTTTAACGACGATTCACTCGTTTTTATGATCAAACAAAACGGCTACCACTGGTTAGTGATAGCCGTCATTAAGATCATCTATACATTAATTTTTTACGCTTACTCTATTCGCTCAGGCCAAGTTGTTTCATGATGGCTTTACGAAGCGGCTCGCTTATTTCTGCCGCATGTCGTGGCAGTGTGGATTGCCTGTCATCTAAATACAATTTAGTGTGTTTCTTACCTTCTTTGAAGGTTACGCCTTTCGACTTTAGCCATTTTGCAAACTCACTCGACTTCATCCCGCAGCCTTACCAGATTAACATGGTCAAATTATAAACAAAAATGTTTATAATATCAAACCAATTCAACATAACTGAGTATGATGGGACGGAAATGACGAGTATTTCTTGCACGAATGCGACGATGAAATTCTGTCAATAGCCTGCATAATTGTTTTTTATTGCAGTATTGTCAGTCACACCAGTAAAGCAGATGAAACTGCTTAGGCCAGTACAATCATACCTGCAGCTTCATCTGCCTCACCTTCTTCCAGAGCCGCCATGCTAGGATACAACACCACCGACTCATCGGTGATACCGAGAACACGGCCACTTTTCAGCTCCACAATATCAACCAAGATTCCGCCGCCAGAATCCCACGAAGACACTGATTTCACATATTCTGTATCAAGTTCCATAAAGCCTCCAATTGTGTTTTAGCTAAAACGGTGCATTGACCGATAGTTTTTTTTTGATTATTGTACATAATTCAAAATACTAAGCAATTCAGATTCATGCAAAATTATTCCGCCACTAAACGCGGTGGCAAACGGCAAGGCGCCGGCCGAAAAAGCGGCACCGGGACATACGGTGAAACTACCAAGGCTATTCGAGTACCCGAAAGCCTAGTTCCCGCAATCAAAACTTTACTCGACGAGCAAAGACGCCAGTTCGAGCAATTGGCTCGAACCTCGGCAAGCGTTTTTGTTCCGGCCGCAAACCCAAGCAAACTAGCCATGCCGTTATGCGTCGGCAAAGTCGCGGTCGGTTTTCCTTTGCAGGCAGACTATTACGTTGATAAAACCCTAGACCTCAACGAGCTACTGGTACAAAAGCCTGCAGCAACCTGCTTTATTCGCGCCCCAGGTGTGTCAATGCTAGGCGCCGGCGTCCATCCCAACGATATTCTGGTCGTCGACCGCTCCATCGAGCCGGTGCCGGGTAAGATCGTCATTTGCGCACTCAACGGCGAACTGACGGTTAAGCGGCTGGCGTGCGAAAACAAACAATGGACGCTAAAAGCAGATAATCCGGATTATCCGGACATCATGCTCAGATCCGATTTAGAGCTGGTGGTCTGGGGCGTGGTGACTAATATTATTCATGCCGTGTAATGCCGCCGTTATTGGCCCTAGTCAATTGCAAAAATTTCGTCCGCTGTGGAAAGTCACTTGCACCTTCAGGCTCTCTCGCAACGGGACGTATTCATACCGCTCCTATCGTTCACCCATCAGTAAAAAACCATGTTGTTTTTTGGAGTTATTGCGTCCGCCGCGACTCAAGCGTCGTAGGAAAGGATGTGGTTAAATAAACGACAATAAAAGTCCCATAGGACTATCTTGGCTCGTAGCCGCGGAATTTTGGATCAGCGGCCATAAAACAAGCTGAACGATTTCATATGGCAGAAACAAAACGCCGCACTGGAACCCCACTAAAACTGATCGCCAAGAACGCTCTGGGTGCTCCACGATTTTCACATGTTGGGGTGATTTGAGTAGTATTCTGCCTCGTGATTTATCTTTCATTGTTTCGCCTTTTCTTATTTTCGAGCAATTGCATTGTTTACTTTCCGAGTAAGCGATTCACGCGCTTGGTCGATAACCGATGCATTGGTGCGCGATGACAGGGCATCCCTACTCTTTTTCATTAGAAAATATTTAACACGTTCAGCGTTAGCGCCTGACGGATGTGGCAAACCATCCAAAATTTGGTCGCCTCTAAGCATACCTTTCTCTTTTAGCGCCCATAGTGACTCGCTTACTTTCGGACCAAGCGGTACAAAAAGCGCATCCGGCAACATTTGACACTCCTTGGCAAACCAAGATTCTAATTGATGCTTCAAAAAAGGCGTTTTGGTAATCGCTGGCGTGCCGCCATAATTTTCTCCATTAATCATGACTGGATACCTAAGTGCCGAAGTAAAATGCACTAAATGCGTTTGATCTTCAAAAAAGGCCTTTGTCGATGGAATATTCAGCAATTGTGGTATTCCGATAAAGTCCAGCATGCCAGTTAAATTATTACGAATTGGGCCGCTGAAACTGGCGAATTTTTTGGATTCAGATTTGGCATGTTCAATAGAGCCGCCGGCCATTAAAACTTGATGCGCTTTCCTTAAAGCATTAGAGGCTTGTTGATAGCCTGGTGTGATGCCGACCAGTACAATCTTGGCCGCCGGATTAACGTAATCGAATGGTGAGTACCAGACCGAAAATGAGCCTTGTTTTTGGATTAACAAGTCTTCTGGAAAATACCCATTTTCCAGGCTATTTGGGTCAAGGCTAGAAATGGCATTCTGATACTGATTAAACAAACATGTATTGGTTGGCATATCAATTCCTGATTAAAAATTGGTGCGTTGGCTTAGTCTAGAATTTGATCAATTTTCCAGGGCGACCCGAATTTTATTTCGATAATGATTGGTGTTATTGACTAACTGTCCTGCCGGGATGATCTGTCTCAAAAGCTTGATAATTGCTCTTTCAGCATCGGATATCGGCTCCCCGAAAATTTCGACAATGACCTCATATTCTTTCGGCCTGTAGTTTTTCATCACCAATTCAAAAAACTCGACGCGATCAATATCCAGCGCCTTAGCCAATGCTGGAATTTTTTCGACAGGGACTTTCGTGGCCCCTTGTTTAAGCATAGTGATGATATTAGGCGTGTTAAAACCACACATCTCGGCAATTTCTTTCTGCGAATACGTACTCCGATTGATGATCTTTTCTAAAAAACCAGCTACTTCTAATTTGGATTCCAATCTGTCGCGCATATTTTTTACCTTGGTCGAAAATGTTAAAAGACGATTTACAGATTCGTTTTGGTTCTAGGACTACCTTTCAAATAGCCTGCGGTAATGATCAGGCTTTCCGCGTCTTGGTCGGTTTTGACCAGATAGGCCTCTCGCAATTTGTCGAACTCCTTTAATGTCCGTTCAAGCTTTTTTCTCGCTCTCTCGAAGTTTTTAGTTTTGAAGTAAACCAGCTCTGTGCCGCCGTGCTGATGTTCGATGGCTCCATGCTCAAGCAACAAATCCAATACGAGCTTGGGGATACAACGTTGTTGAATTCTGGTTTCTGCGTGTTTGGTTAAAATCATGGCAATCACCCTTATCTTTAGTTGAACAATTGTTTTGCTCGGTGCTCGGCGACGACTGCGGCTAGAATCCGGCTACCATCCACGACAAACGTATTGAGATATTCCGATTGATAGAATTTGCCGATTTGCATCAGCGTTTCAGGCGTCAACAGCTCTAACTTCTCGGATACATCCAGCTTTTCCAAGTCGGTATATGCCTGAATAAGCGATTCGTTCCAGCCAAGGTTTTTGGCCAACTCGGCAATTTCCAATTTCGCCAACGTTCTCATGACATAGCAGTGATGCCGGAATTGTCCTAACGTCTCGTAACTGTCGAAGGGTGGTTCTTCGTGATATAGAAAAGGACCGGTGAAGCCTTTTTTAGTCAGCAGCCACCGATACGCTTCTTCGGCATCGACCACAGTTTTGTCTTCTGTCCGACCGGCGGAGATCAAGCGGTCATGCCCTTTCAAACTAACGGCATTCCTCACCGTTTTTATCCCAACACCGGCTAGCAAAGCTATTTCATCCAATGTCAGGTCATGACGTTCTGAAAGCTTCCATCTAGCCTCGGCGGCATCTGTAATAGCAAATAACGTATCCAGAATTTGATCTTCCCCGCCTCCCAGCATAGCAACCCCACTATCCTTAAAAGACAAAATCGGTCTTCTGTTAAATATTTGCTTGAAAGCTCCGAGTTCAATGACTGCTTCTTCTAACCATGCACCGAAATACTGAGTTCCGTTAATGGTATCAACGCCGCTCCAGGTCCCTGTTTGTGCAAAATCGAAGATTTCTTCAATTCGTCTTACAAAGACAGCGTTCTCTAAATTGCTTTGCGGAATGTATTTTTCTAAAACTGGTGGTGGAGCATGGTCGTAATGAATATCTCCGCCCTCATAGCTGCCTTCATCAATGTTCAACAACCTGGCCCCCGCTTTTTCATCGAAAAAACAATCGGTCCACATGGCCAAAATGCCAAGAAACATCATGGCGGCTTCTTTGGCGTCATCTCTCGTGATTTTTGATAGTGTTATCATGGTGGCTCCTTGGTGATTATGGGACTCATTTTTTCCCGTTGAAAATAGAATACCATCTTCCGGAAATAATGCAAGGACACAAGGACTCCTTTTTTCATATTTTTTATTTGCAGGCGATTTTATGACTGAAACACTATTTAGCAATCTGTTTTATTTAGTTCACAAGAATGGCGACAAGCTCTATCCGGTTAAGATGAAAAACAGAGAGACCGGTAAAATTTGTTTCCGCGTTTCGCCCGGCGGTACCGGTGGTAACAAAAAGGAAATGGGACTAGAGATAGAGAGCGAACACGAGATGAAGAAATACGTGTTACAGAAAGGATATGCGGTTAGAGCGGCCACATTGAATGGTAGCCGAAAGGGACTCTATAAAATTGGCCAGCGATGTATCGTATCAGTGGTGAACGACAGCATGTGACTGCTTTGGCCTGTTATATTGGAGATCCACTGAAAAGATCTGCTGCGGTCGGCTAATGATCAGATTGCTGCCATCTGATAGAAATGAGTGATAGGTCGCGGTAGGAATACCGGTTATCTATCATGGTTTAGCTCCTGATGTCTTTGTGGTGACTTGCTAACAGCGATTTCATGTTAACGATCGCATAGTGCAAATGGAATCTCCAGCATCATCTTTCGGTGCGAATCGCTTGATAACCCTTTTTACATTTGGCCGTGCACAGCTTATTCGCGGCGACGATGGCTTCTTCCAGGGTATCGAACCACTCCTTCCTGACCGTGCCCGGAGAACCTACCCTGCCCCACTCCTTAATCAGTGACCAATCGTCAAACAAGCCTGGCGTCACAAACATCTGATAAAAACGATGCATGTTGTCTTTGTCATCGTGCCGTTCCATATATAAATGATTCATCGCTTACTCTCCAGAATAGTTGACCGACTTTTCACTTTGCGGTGATTTCATCGCCGCTTCCCGAATTCGCATAATGGTTTGCCGGGTGGTTTTGAATTCCCGAGCCAACTCCGAAACGTTGCTGCCCGCGGCCAAGCGTTTAACAACGTCAGCACGATCTTCCGCGTTGAGTGCCGGCGGCCGACCGAACTGTTTACCCGCCGCCTTCGCTCGACTAAGGCCTGCTTGGGTTCGCTCAATTAACAGGTCACGCTCAAATTCAGCGACCGCTGCGATGACCTGCATAGTCATCTTGCCGGCAGAACTGGTCAGATCAACGCCACCTAATGCCAGACAATGGACCCGCACTCCGGAATCAGAAAGATGCTCAACCGTGGCTCTGACATCCATGGCGTTGCGACCGAGCCGATCCAGTTTGGTCACCACCAACACATCGCCCGATTCCAGCCGTTCGATTAACTTATTAAAGCCTGGTCGTTCTTTAGCCGCGACTGAACCACTGATGCTTTCTTCAATCAAACGATGCGACTGAATGGCGAAACCGGCGGATTGAATTTCCAGGCTTTGATTTTGGGTAGTCTGGTCAGTGGTCGACACTCGACAGTAAGCAAAGACGCGTGACATGCGTTAATTCCGTCCGAAAAGGATGTACGAATTATAACACATGTCCGTAATTAAATAAGCCTACTTTAGTACATGGCTTTTAAAGACTGTCCGAAACCGGTCGATTTCGGGCATCAATGTCAGAAGACGACTGCACGAATATCAGAAGTTGACTGCACGCCTTTAGATACCATTAATATAGGTGGTGTCATTTTCAGAGTCCGGCTTCACACATCAAGCCCCCAGACACGACCATGCCAATCCCAGACTCATTGCCCTGACCTTCTAAGGTCCAACCATGACAGACATGCACCATGCGGCTCTTTTATGCCCAACAAATAATCACGGGCAGTATAGGTGTGCGCCCAATAATAAGAGCGAAAGCCATACGGTTTAACAACCGAGCCTTTAAAACCAATGAAAGTCCGACAACGATAACTGCTTATCCATCGATGCATAACTACTTTGGCCTGTTGCAATTGATTCACGTTCATCATCACTGAGTTCTCCGTTTTTTAGCCGCAAAATGCCTTATACCTTTTTCGGTTTTTCGGCTTTTTCCGGTTGTTGGTTTCCAATGGCCTGCATCAACTGAGCGGCCTGGGATTTCATGGCTTCCAATTGGCCTGTTAGCTTGGCAAGCTCTTCTCGGGCTTTACCCGCCTCCCCTTTGGCGCCATCTCTTTCCGCTTCAAGCTTTATAAGCTTATCGGCGGCTCGCTGTAGCTCAGTGGCTGCCCTTTTTCTCTCTTCCTTATGGGACTCTTCAGCGGCTTCCGCCTTAGTCTGTACTTTAGTCAGTTCCGTTTTCACTTTATCCCGTTCTACCGCCAATTCTTGCGCCGCCCGCTTTTGATCCGCCAAGGCTTGCCGGAATTGCGCTTGTTCGGCAACATGCTGCTCGCCCGCTACCTTCGCGTTTTTTTCGACCGCCTCTAGCCGTTCGCGTAAGGTAGCCAGTTCAACCGCTTTAGCTTGATCAGCCGCTAACACGTCGGCCAGACGTTTTTCCAACTCCCCTACCCTGGACCGTTCTTCCGCCAGCATAGCCTCTAACTCATCGACGGCTTGCGAAGCATCGGCCAGTTCGCGCTCCGCTTGGGCCTGCTGCTCGCCCGCAGCCCGCAAGACATCCGCCACGCGGCGCTCTTGGGTCTTGACGGCTTTGTCGTTTAACTCCACGGTCAACGTATTGATTTTGTCCACCAAGGCCTTGGTCATTGCCGCCAAAGTTTCAGCCACCTCTACAGGCAACTCTGACACCGGCTCTGCATTGGTCACAGACTGACTTACATTGTGCTTATCCCAAACTTCTTTCAGTCTTTTGGGGTCACCGCCGCCAGTGATTTTGCGCAATGCAAAGCCCGTTACATTCCGATTGGCCCTCACCAAAGTCTCGCCGGCTTCAATAATGCGTTCATCGGTTATGTCGACGGGACGACCCACAACGGAATCAAACTCTTCTTTCATGACGGCCTCCCTAAAATTGACTGTGTAGATAGTCTAGCACAAAACAACAAACAAAGAAACTAAGTAATAAAGAAAGTAATAAATAAACTAAGTAACAACGAAAGAAAGATAGAAAGTGATTGGAAAGAAAGTAATCAGTGTCGGGTTATGCAGCAAAAATTTCTATGCAATAATTCTGGCGTGTGTTTAAAGTCACCCTGATATGAAAAAACTGGGCCGAAACGATCCCTGTCCCTGTGGCAGCGGTAAAAAATATAAGCAGTGCTGCTTGCAGGCCGCAGACGCCCAGATAGCGAACGATCGTTCTGAAGCCGTCCCGAAAGCCATACAGTGGCTCTTCACGAAGTATGAGCAGCCGGCCCATGCCGCGCTCGATGAAGGTTTTTTTGGTGGGCTCGACGACGATGAATATGCCGGGATTCAGGACCTGCCCGAGGACTCGTATGCCGGCATTATGATCAATGCCATGGAATGGCTGCTGGCCGATGGTGTAGTGACAATCAAAGACCAGGACTGTCGTGTTGCGGCATTGTTACTCGGAAAGGGTGGTCCGCTATTGTCTGCTGAACAGCGGCAATGGCTTGAGACTCTAACGGCCCTACCCCTCAGACTTTACGAAATTGTGGAGGTGGTGCCCGCCAAATGCATGACCTTACGGGATGTGATGCTGCCCGAACGTCCGCCCGTCCTCGTCCAGGAAAAATCGGGCTCACAACAAGCCAACCGCTACGACCTGATCGCGGCACGCATCGTGCCGATTGACGCTCATTTTGAACTGTCCGGCGCCGTGTATGGCTTCCCCCGCCAGCGAAGCTGGGATTTGTTGGAAGAACTCACAGACGAATTAGAGGGCGTCGAGCCGGATTCTCCTCTCGCCAAAGAAATCACCAGTGCCATCATTCCATATCACTGGCTCCAGTTATTTGTCAGGGCCTTTGAAATGCCGCCAGTGGTTGATCGTGTAACGGGTGAATCGCTCCTGTTCGTGACCGATCATTACCGGGTTCTGCACTGGGACGCACTGGGCCAGGCGTTGTCCGGTGAAGCGGATATCGAAGGTAATCGTGATGCGGGTTGGAGCCGCCTTTTTGTAGGCGAAGATGGGCTGACACGGCGAAGTCTCAGTATTAATCCCGGCAAACGCCCGGATCGGATCAAAGTGTCCTATCATACTCAACAGTATGCGGACGAAGGCAGACCGTGGTTCGAAGCGGTATCAGGCGCTGCTGTGGCCTTTATCAGCCGGGAACTAGCCGCCCCCAAAGGCATACTGGCTAATATGCAGCCTAATGACACCCAGGAAAGATCGGAACCGATACCCCTGCCACCCGAGATAATAACCGAGCTCATAGAGAAGAGAATTAGGCAGCTTTACGCTGACTGGGCTGACAAGCCATTACCGATATTGAACGATCAAACGCCGCGCGAGGCCATCAGAACGCCGGAAGGACTGGAGCACGTTAAATTCTTGCTGCATACCTACGAACATGGCGAAGCTCAGCAAGCCAGAGATCAACACCGCCCTCCGGTTTCCTATGAATTTCTTTGGCAGTCAATAGGGATAACGCCGTAGTGAATTTTCCATCGCTGCGAGACCCAAGACCGGGCTTCGAGCAGCTGGAATAGACAGGACGCCGCCGCAGGCAAACGTTATACCGATGGAGGGCTGATCAGGTACCCAGGACGGGGTTACAGGTCTTTAATGGTGGGGAACGCCTGTTTCGAAGCGTTTACCCGGTGTCGCAAATCAAGGCCCGGTTTAAAGTGAACAGCGTGTCGATTAGGTAGACTGACAGATTCCCCGGTCTTTGGATTCCTGCCGATACGGGCTTGGCGGGGAATCGTTGAAAAACCACCAAATCCGCGAATTTCAATTCGTTCGCCAGTGGCGACGGCGGTGATCAAAACCTCAATGATAGCGTTGACAGCGAGCTCTACGTCTTCTTGCAGCAGGTGCGATTGCTTGGCGGCCAGCGCCCCCATCAGTTCCGATTTTGTCATCTGAAATGCGAATGTTCGACAGTGTGTTAACCGGCGAATCATAGCGCAGTTTCACGAGGACTTCGAGCCACTCAATGCCCTCTATCTCTCAAGAGAATTTAACCGTTAACGGCGTCTTTTAAAGCCTTTCCGGCTTTAAAGCCTGGTAGTTTTGCCGCAGCAATGGTCAGTTCAGCGCCGGTTTGCGGGTTGCGGCCCTGACGCTCGGCACGTTCCTTGACTTCGAAAGTGCCAAAACCTACTAACGATACCGAATCGCCGTTTTTCAAGGCGTTTTGAATAGCACTGAGGATGCCATCCAAGCCCCGCCCGGCATCGGCTTTACTGAGATTCGCATGGCTGGCAATAGCGTCAATGAGTTCGGATTTATGCATGGTTTCCTCAAAAGGATGGGATGTAAAAAAAACTAGCCGGCGAAAACGCCGGCGTCTAAGATCAAATCAGCCACAAGCGATTATTGCAATCGATGAGATTGTAGCGTGGATGAGCACAGTTTCAACACCCGTCCTTCAAGCAAGCATCAAACCGTACACCGGATTGAGTTATAAGCCGCTACAATTAATGACAGAGAATACCCAAACCGGATTGCTCACATTCATGAACGCGGCCATTGATGAATTTGCGGCCGAGAATCCTATCCGGGTTATCGCGATCCGCATCACGCAAACCATGATTTTTAGCGATAGAGTGAATTTAGTAACGCAAAACCAAACCTATTTACGGTTGACAAAAAATGGCTTGCATCTTTGAAATAATTGCACTGAAAAACAGGCGTATAGTTATGCTATGTGAAAAACCCAAAACTTAACTCGTAGTAATCTAAATATGTAATTTTTACATAATCGACTTTATGACTGACAGCCCATCTATTTCTAAACACAATGCGATTGCAGCATGGGTGTTTGGCTCGCTTGATTTGTTGTTCTACATGGGGGTGTTTATCTTTTCCCCCTCTGAACTGCCGGACTATAAACACAAGCAATTGGCGATATTTTCGGCTTTGTTATGCGCTTTGTTCACTTTCTTCTTTGTCGGCACGCTTACACTTACCCTTGAAATTAAAAGCAAATGGTCAAAGTTAGGCATACAAAGTGGAGGAGGAGCAGCGGCTTTTGTCTTGATCTTATGGTGGTGGAACAATCCAGCGCTTGCCCCGGTACAAATCAAAGATCACCTCGCTGTGATTCATGCCAGTGTTCAAAATACCGAAGTCATTGCAGGCTCAATTAAAAATGATACGCAAACAATTGTTAGCTTATTACAAGATGAATTGCAGGTAAAAAACAATCAAATAGCCTTTTTGCAAACACAGCTACAAACACAGAAGCCTGAAATTACCACCAAAGCCAAAGAGTTAGCAAAACAAATTCCCGACACTGCAGATAACTATGCGCTAGCACTTAAAGCAATCGCCCAAGAACGCTTCGATGAAGCTATGCAATTACTGGATAAAGCAGAGATCGAAAAAGAATCTGAATTAGTCAATATTTACACTGCAAAGGGTGATACGAAATATTATCAAGGCTTATATACTAAAGCGGCTGAATGGTATAAAAAAGCCTATGCATTAAAACCAGATGACCCAGAAATATTAAATAGAACCGGTCAAATGCTCCAGTATGCTGGCAAATACGATCAAGCAGAACCGCTATTCCAACACGCTTTGGCTATTTGGGAAAAATCCTCGGGCAAAGACCATCCGGATATCGCCACCGGATTAAATAATTTAGCGGTGCTTTATTCTGTTCAAGGCCTGTATGCCAAAGCAGAGCCGCTGTATCAACGAAGTTTGGCGATTAACGAAAAAGCCTTAGGTAAAGACCATCGGGTAGTCGCCAATGCCTTATACAATTTAGCTGAGCTTTTTAGAAACCAAGGCAAATACGATCAAGCAGAGCCGCTGTATCAACGGAGTTTGGCGATCTTTGAAAAAGCCTTAGGTAAAGACCATCCGGATATTGCCCCAGGCCTAATTGGTTTAGCTGAGCTTTATCATGACCAAGGCAAGTACGATCAAGCAGAGCCGCTGTTACAACGCAGTTTGGCGATCTTTGAAAAAGCCTTGGGCAAAGACCATCCAGATGTCGCCATCGGCTTAAATAATTTAGGCAATCTATATTACAACCAACGCAAGTACGATCAAGCAGAGCCGCTGTTACAACGCAGTTTGGCGATCTGGGAAAAAGCCCTGGGCAAAGACCATCCACATGTCGCCACCGGCTTATACAATTTAGCCCTGCTATATTACGACCAAGGCAAGTACGCTCAAGCCGAACTGCTGTGCCAACGCAGTTTGGCGATCAGGGAAAAAGCCTTGGGTAAAGACCATCGGAATGTCGCAAACAACTTAAATGTTTTAGCTGAACTTTATAGGAAACAAGACAAGTACGATCAAGCAGAGCCGCTATATCAACGGAGTTTGGCGATCTGGGAAAAAGCCCTGGGCAAAGACCATCCAGATGTCGCCATCGGCTTAAATGGTTTAGCTGAGCTTTATAGGGACCAAGGCAAGTACGCTCAAGCTGAATTAATGTATCAGCGCAGTTTGTTGATCTTTGAAAAGGCCTTGGGTAAAGATCATCCGATGACTAAAACCATAAGAAAAAATTTACATGCGTTACAGTCGCCCCAAAGGACTTAATCACCTACAGCCGACTTTCGTTGCTGAAAACGTCTAATGGCCTTCTGAATTGCTTACGCTGAGTTTCTGGAACTGGTGTCGGTTGCAAATAATCTCGGTTTGAATGCCCGTCAGTTGCATTTAATTTAATCCCGGTCAAAAATTATGCTGATTGCTGGTTTATGGGTTTTTGATTGCAAGCCACTACAGTTATGCTTTCGCTAATCGAAATGGGCTAATCCGCTCTTTTTAGAGGGGCGTTTGACTCTAAAATTTGTTAAGCGGAGCTTATTGTGGCGGTTCAACGCCAACATCCAGCAACCGCTTAGTAGCTATAGCCAATTGCTCCTCGGTAAATAACACACACCAAGGCTCCTGAAGCACGAGGTACTCGACACTGAGCTTTAATTGCTCACGCCCACGTAGGAATAACTCTGTGAAACCAGCTGAAGGATTGGTTGCTGCCAATAGCTGATCTGCAGCTGCTTTGCCACCATTTCCCTGAACCATCCTGAGAAAACGAGTGGCTCGATACGGTGGACTAAGACAGACTGCGGACTCGTATATGTGGAGCATAGCCGCATGGAACTGGTCTTCAAGATGTGATTGCATTAATCACTCCGCTTATCAAGTTGCTGGAAAGTTTCATACGCCGCAAGTTATTCATTTATATTATCAGATTGATTTCGGCAATCAGTATGCCAACGCAATAACTCAGCTTGCGCTTGTACTGCATTAATTGAAAATTTTGCTGAATTAGTTTGCGATTCATTATTATAGCCATTTCTAAACATGTTTCGGCTAACTTCTGATTCTCCAAAATGAATCATATAGTGTAGTATTTCCCCTGCATCTTGATAATAAAGCATGCAATCTTGCCATTTCGCAGGAAAAATATTTGGTAATCCTAGTGACTTTGGTAAATCATAATTTTTCAGAGTAGGAACTCTTGCACCTTTTGGTTTCTTACTTTTTTCCAAGGCAATTTTTGCCTTTGCCTCCGCTTTAGTGGCATCGATTTTTCGGTGACAAGCGTACTCCCAGTCGAAGGCCTTTTGTTGCAAAGGTTGTATTATAGAGCGGTCACCCGTGCCTTGATTTACCATTGTTTGAAGCCTATTAGATTCACTCCAATATTTGCTACTGCATTCATCATGCGTATCTGGCATGGGGATTGATGAAAACCCAACATCATACACAATGTCTTTCTGCGAAGGGGATTGCTGAGGTTGAAAAAAGGCGTTGTTTCCGTTCTGTAAAGCGCAACCAGAAGAAACCAAACTGACCATAAGAAATTTCCTTAGGTTTTGTAACATATGGTCGGCGGATTATTCTTTATATTCAACTTCACCTTTTTCTGAGTTTGTTAACTCAAATCTTTGGGTCATGTATTCTTGATAATTATATGGTGATTTGAATATGACAATTTTTTCTTGCAGGTCTGGTGAAATGATTTTAGTACCGGCTCGCCATTCTTCACAGCCAGCTTCCTTTACTTTTTCACTTCGGCTAATAATATTACCCCATAGGCCTTTAATTCTTTCATGGTCAGTTTTTGGATCGAGAATAACCTTAGTCGGACAAACTATAGCTTTGTCTGTCGTGTATAATGGTTTAGCTAAATCAAGATCTTTCCGTTCCTTCTTTGCCTGTTTGGCAGGCTCATTTGTTGCCGAACCACTTTGGTTATCTGATGGGTTATTGCTACTTGAGTAAATAAAGAAACCGATTATCACCAAGAATATTAAAAAAACAGTGCCACAGCCGTCTAAACCCAAACAGCCTCCAGCATTTTTTTTCTCGCCGCAGTGAGGACATACAGGGGCAGCGGAAGAAATTTGATTAGAACAGGTTTTGCATTTAATCAGCTTAGCCATGTGAAAAAACAAATCCCACAAAAATCTGATTATGATAGCAGCTAATGATTTTGTTGTCGCGAAAGGCCAAGACTCACAGCAAAGCCAAGGTTGGTGCCCGACCCGTTGCTGTCTATCGTTCAATCTGATTCAATGATGTCTATTTGAATGCTCCCAGTCATAGCTGCCTATCGCCGATGAATTACAGAAAAGAAAATCAAAGGATTGAGTTTTGCCAGTATTCCTAAACGCATTCCCGCTAAAAATACCCGAAGTGGAGCTTGAAGCTCGCCAAGTCCCCTATGAAAAGGAAACGCTGGATGTCCTTCGCGCGAAGCACGGATCGACGCATTCATTCCGCCGTCAGGGCGACAAGATCCTGATCTTCTCGGGGAACAGCACATTCCCTTCATCTGGCGCACCAAACACAATCGTGCTCAAGGATAACCTTGGCATCTTCTGCTCGTTGGTCAAGGACGGACTGACACGACATCTCGCCGGACTAGGTCGCAATCCCTCGGGTTTCAATCCCATTGAGCTGGTAAGCGCCAAACCGGAAGACAATCTACTGATTCCGATTCTTGGAACTGAGTACCCGTTTAAGGTTTGCGCCAAATATACAATCAACACCCGCACTGTTCAAAACCATCCGACCCTCATCATTGATTGCACAACTCGCCGGGTAGCTAAAGAAAATGGACTGTTCTTCCTTAACGCTGGCTTCGACCTGATGGGCCGCTACGTTGTTACCCAGCAGGAGGACGGCTACAGAAAACTTCTGGGCTCAGTAAGCGCCTGTAACGGGTGCATTTAAACAAACGACACCAAAGTCCCACAGGATTTTTTTCAACGCCATAGCTGGCGTGGCTTTGAACCGATTTAGAGCTTCCCAATTTTAGTCCGGTTTTAAGTCAGGATTTTTGGGAACTGCCAAGCCCATCGAATCGACCATTCGCTCATCCGAGAAATCGAACTCCCCGTGCAGGTTGAAATGCTTCCAGGTGGCGACCGAGCCGTTACGAATCGCTTCGATCAATTCCGCCCGGCGCTTCTCGTTTTTCTCCGTAGCAAGCTCCTGTGAGAGATAGAGGTAATTCCAGCACACGGCAGCATTCTTGATCAGCCGCCGGCAAGCTTCGGCAATCTCCTGGTCTTCCTTTTCGCTTTGCATGAACTCCGAACTATGACCAAAAGAGACCGCCTTGGAAAATTTGTTCGAACTCTCGACCTTGTTGAGCTGTTTCTCGATTGCCTGCCTGAATTCAAGAATGTCACAGTATTTCAAAATGAAGAGCGACTTCGGAATTTTACCGAATTCCTTCAAGGCCCGGTATAGCGGGTGCTGCTTGGAATAGGAATTCAGGCGCTTGAAAAGCTGTGAGGCAGTTGCGATCTTCAATCGGATGGTTGCGATAAAGCGCAGAACATCATCCCATTGGTCCTCAAACTGGTTTTCTCGGATATAGTGGTCTGGCAGTAACAAGTATCCTTGTTCCTCGTAATGTTTACGGTGCTTAAAAGCATAGAGTTGCTGCCGACCAACGCCCTTGATTCTCGGAGCAAACTCAAAACCCAAGAGATAGGTTGACGCAAATATGACTTCTGAGTAGCCGTGCGTATCGGTCGAATGTATGTCGCTCTTGATGACATCGTTGTGCATCAGGCCATCGATCACGTAGTGGGCCTCACGTTCGGCGGAGCTGATCACCATGGAATGCCACATTAGACCGCGCATGTCGATAAACGTCACCGCGCTAGCACCCTTGTCTTTGCCTAAATATTTGAAAGAGTAATTGGCGTTAAGGGAATCCACGGCCACATCAATTTTCTGCCCATCGCTGGAGGTGTGCAGCAAATCGGACTGATTACGGTAGATGTTCGGCAAGTTCATCCGGTCGGTCAATCGCAGGATTCGATCATTGGCGCCCTGGACGTTCTGTAGCGAGAAGTACCAGTTGACCGCATTGTCCAACTCGCCATCATCGATCTGCTTGGAAATTTGCGCCAGTTTACGATGGCCAATATCACAGCCATAGCCGATAATGCCGGCAAAGAGAATTTTCTTGGGTGGTCTGGCTCGTTGATATTTGATCTGCCAATGCTCAAATTCGTCGAGAAAATTTGTGGCATGATCCACTGTCGCCAACATTTCAAGCATGGAAATATATTTCCGTTCCGGGAAGAAGGTTCCAAGAGACAAGCATTCCACCTCTTCCTGTTTCGGGGTGCTCACATGGAAGCTGCCATCAGGTCGTATTGTCAGGTAAGGATTTTTGCCATCTATCAAGTTCTGGTTGGTTTCCTTATACCGGGCATCAAGCTCTTTTTCCAAAGCTTTTAAGGTGGCCTTGCAGTCGGCAAAGCCTTCGAGCCGAGCGCGTTGCAGATATTCGGCACGGTTCACTTCCCAATCCGCCTTCTGGATCATGTATTCATCGAGAGAGCGGAATTTTTCAGAGTGCAGCAGATTCAACGCACCGGACTTGATGGCTTCTGCGACCTCGACAAAGAACAACGCCTTGTACAACGATACGCGAAATTTGCCATCGGTAGAGGTCAGTGCCACGCGCTGATCCTCGACCAGAAAGTCCACGGGAGCGCTCTTGTCTACATTGCCGTCCTTTTGCTGGTAATGGCATAATGCAGTCCACAATGCTGGCTTGCTACAGTTCGGCGCAAACTGCACCTGGCGCACAATGTCAGCAACGCGGTGTTGCAATTTGAGTGAACGTGTTTCCAATAACGCAAAGTAGTCTTGGCCCTGCTGAATCTTTACCGCAGATTGCTTGAACTCGTCGATTTGCTGTTCGACCTGTGCTGGCTTGGTCGGTTTATCATTCAGCACGCCGTCGATTAAAACAACTTTCTGACTGTCGTTTAGTTTCGCATCGGCGACGATAGTTCTGATTGCTGATAGTGTCGCTTGGACATTTTGCCGAAATTGCTCAACTAGTGTGGCGAAGGACTGGTTACGCTGATCGCGTTCTCGGAAATAGACCTCCTTTTGTTCTTTCTCTGCGGCATTGACCGCCGCTTGCACCGCGCTTAACAGGGTATCAATCAAAAGATCGTTCAGCTTGAAGGTCTGATACACAATAAAGGCAATCAGGTGCAGGAAGCGGTCTTCGTCTGCTCGGCGCGAAACCTGGGGAATCTGGGCCTTGATGACCGAATAGGCGTAGTAGCGGATGCTTTCGTAGCTCAAGTTGAGACGCTGCACTACCGGCATGAGATCAAGATACAGTGTCTGCACGGTATCCAGATCCACCAAATTGGCTCTAATTTTCGCTGGCCGGGTCGATTGGTTGGGTTTTTTCAGCAAGGTGAGGCGGTAACGCCAACCCTCTTCAGTGCTGTTACTGGGTTCTTTTTCCAGCAAAGTGTCGAGATTGGTACGTTGATTTTCTGTGAGGCAGGTCTCGATGATTTTGTTGAGGGTGCGTTGGTGGTTGTTTAGAGCTGCTACGATCAGGTCGGCCAGCGCATTGTAGCTGGGGATCGCAATTTTCTTAACGGTCAGCACCTGAATGATTTCCAGTAGAACCAGCTTGGGCCGGAACTGGACACGGATCAGTGCGGCTATCTCATTAGTAATGATGGTCTTCGCTGCTTCGTCGAACGGGCAATAACCGAAGTAGCTTAGGATCGCTCGCTGATGACGGGCATAGGTTTCCTTGCTATAAGACTTGATGAAAACCTCAGATGGATCAACGCCGATTTGACGGGCGACATACTCAATATCTGTCTGGTGGAACTGTCGGGCAAAGAATTTGCGCCGCGCCTTGAAGTAGCCTGCCACTACTAGAAAACAGACTTTATTAATAGGTGTCCTCAAGTTCACCATTGAATCTTCTAGCAACAAAGGCAAGGAGAAAAACCGTTTGCGTTCAGCGCTGTTGAACACCGGTGGAGATTCGAATGCTTCCTCCTCCAGGGTGTTGAAAATTTTCATTCTTGCCATGGGGCGAGCTCACTAGATGAAAAATGTACAGAAATTCTTTATACTTTAAACGATCATATATACGATAAGAATAATTAGATGAAAATGCTTGATATTTCTATCTATATCCTTCTCTTATAAGTTGAAATTTACAGTATTCATCGAATGGCGTAACCATGGCGATTAAAGTGGCTCCTGCAACGCGTAAAACAGTCGCTTATCTGCGAGTTTCGACACTCGACCAGGATCTTGAGAAGAATAAGTCGGATATTCTGCACTTTGCCAACCATCACGATTTGGGTAAGGTGAATTTCGTCGAGGAAATTGCTTCTGGACGAAAGCCCTGGCGGGAACGTCAAATCGCACAGGTGTTAGAAGAATTGCAGAGCGGTGATGCCATAATTGTGGCTGAACTTTCGAGATTGGGCCGCAGCATGCTGGAATGCATGGAAATTCTGGCTCTCGCTACCCGCAAAGGTATCCGGGTCTATTCGGTGAAGGGAAGTTGGCAACTGGACGACAGCATCCAGAGTAAGATCATTGCACTGGCTTTTTCAATGGCGGCAGAGATTGAACGCGATCTGATTTCGCAACGAACTAAGGAAGCACTACGCTTCAAAAAAGCACAAGGTCTCACGCTCGGTCGTCCCAAAGGGCCTGGCAAAAGCAAGTTAGATACATTCCGACCGGAAATCGAGAGTCTACTGGCGAATGGTTCTACACAGAGATTCATCGCGCAGCGTTACCACACCACAGAAGCAAATCTCCACAACTGGCTCAAGAAAAATGGGCTGAAGGTTATCAAATGAACCCCATTGTTTAATCACTCAGAAATAGGGAATATCAAGATTGAGTGAGCCAAGAAGCTGCTGGAAAAATGACGTACAGCTACGTAATGTTGCCAAAAACCCGAGAGTGTCCGTGCCGACACTCTATGGCTGGTTCCGACGTCAATACTTCCCTATCCAGAAGCGCTCATCTTCATCCAGTAATGGTTTCTAAGTTTGTTGGGCTAACTGAAATGCTGATCCAATCAGGCCGAGTGTAGATTCGGTCACAAAAAACAGTTATTAGCCTCTGTCCCCATTCATGCGTTAGGTTTTTTACGGCTATGCTGAGCGGACTATAAATAGTTGGGACTGGATATTCTGCTTCCTAAAACGGCTCAGATACAAGGCTGTTGTCTGAATTCGGCCGGACACCCGGCAGAAAGCTGTGGGTGGTAAGCGCTATTGGTGATCGCTTGACACAAAATTGTTGGAAATATTTTTGGATAAATATGAGCAGAAAACACAACAAAATATTGCCCGTAGCTTATGTTACTCGGTGGATTCATAACGTAAACCATTCTATTTTGATGGTCACAGCTTTGATTCTGGCAATAATGTTGCCAACACCTGGATTAGCAACCTACCCCGCTACCATTGTGAACTGGTACGATTATGGCTACGCTCCCGGCAAGCTTTCTATGCCGCCCTCTGGAAATGGGCGTATAGCTGATTGGCACACCAGATGGCCGGGTCATTCAGACATGTATTTAAGCCCCGCTCAATGTTCTTATTATGGACAAGGACTTATTATTAATTGCTCAAGTACTGGATGTGGAGGGGGATTTGCGTGCAGAGCAGATCTTTCATGTCCTGATGGTTCCGCACCAAATTACGCTAATGGGACGTGCGCCGGGGTCAATTACCAAAAGAGTGCGGGCGAAAATAGTGGCTGCGCCAGTAGAGTTGGAAATCCATGTGATGCCGCAACAGGAAATAAATATCAAAAAGACGTAGACTTTTCGAATGAAAATATTGGGTTATCTTTCAAGCGTCACTATAACAGTATTCAGCAATTACGGAATACTAATAGCATAGGCTACGGTTGGAGTCATCAACTAGCCGCCAGCCTGGAAATACTGCCCGGCAAGATTTTTATCCATCAGGCGGATGGCCGCGCCGAATGGTTTGTTTTGAGCAACGGCCTCTGGCAAGGCGATACTGATAGCCTGTTAAGACTGACGCAAGACGCTAGCGGCTACACCCTAACCGATCAACTGGGTGCGGTGGAACGCTATAACGCCGCCGGTCGCATTGTGACTCGTACTGAACTCAATGGGCAAACCACCTCGTACAGCTACGACAGCAATCAACGCCTGAGCGGTGTCACCGGCCCCTTCGGCCACAGCCTGCAACTGGCTTACGATACCGCCAACCGGATCAGCAGCGTCATCTACCCAGACGGCTTGAGTAGCCAATATCAATACGATAGTCAGGGCAACCTGAACAAAGTGATCTATCAGGATGGCAGCTTCAAACTTTACCATTACGAAAACACCACCTTCCCGCATGCCCTGACCGGCATCACCGACGAAAACGGCAACCGCTACGCGACTTGGAGCTACGACAGCCAAGGCCGCGCCAATTTATCCAAACACGCTGACGGCGTTGAACAAGTGGCGCTGACCTATAACAGCGACGGCAGCACCGATGTCGTCGATAGTTTCAATGCCAGTCGGCATTACACGTTTCAAACAATTTTAAATGTTCAGAAGCTGACCGGTATTAGCCAGCCCGCCGGTGCCGGTAGTGTTGCGGCAACCCGTACCCAAAGTTATGACGCCAACGGCAACCTCGCCAGCCACACCGACTTCAACGGCAACCTCAGCTGCTATGCCTACGATCTAACCCGCAACCTGGAAACCACTCGCATCGAAGGCCTGGCGTCCGGTTCAAGCTGCCCGGCCAATCTGAGTACTTACACGCCTGCACCGAACAGCATCGAACGCAAAATTAGCAGCCAGTGGCATGCCAGCTACCGCTTGCCGACGCAAATCGATCAAGCCGGCCAACGCATCAACTTGACTTACGACGCCGCCGGCAATCTGCTGAACAAAACCATCCTGGACACGGCCAGCCAACAAAGCCGCACCTGGACCTGGACCTACAACAATCTCGGCCAAATTCTGACCGCCGACGGCCCGCGCACCGATGTCAGCGACGTTACCACTTACACTTATTACGCCGACAGCACCGCCAGCCACAAACCCGGCGACTTGTGGAAAATGACTAATGCCTTGGGCCATGTCACCACTTTCAACAGCTACGACGCCAACGGACGGCCATTAAGCATCGCCGATCCCAACGGTCTGGTCATCAGCCTAAGCTACGATGCCCGAGGCCGGCTGACGCAAAAAACCGTCGACGGCAACAGCACCCAATACACTTACGACGCCGTCGGCAACCTGACCAAAGTGACCCTGCCCACCGGCGTGTTTATCAACTACAGCTACGATGCCGCGCACCGCCTGACCGACATCACCGATGCCCTGGGCGGCAAACTTCATTACACGCTGGATGCGATGGGGAACCGCACCAAAGAAGACATTCTCGACAGCAGCGGTGCCGTGGTTAAAACCCGCAGTCGCGTCTACGACGCCTTGAACCGCCTGGCCCAAGACATCGGCGCTTACAACCAGACCAGCCAATACCAATACGATGCCAACGGTAACCTGACCAAACTGACCGACGCCAACGGCCACGCCACTCTCAGCCAATACGACAGCCTCAACCGGCTGATTCGCAACAGCGACGCCCTAAATGGTCAGACCGATTATTTCTATGACGCACACGATCAATTGACCCAAGTCACCGATCCACGAGGATTGATGACCAACAGCCTCCGCAACGGCTTCGGCGATAGGGTCCAATTGGTTTCGCCTGACACAGGTAATCATGACTACGGATACGATGCGACCGGCAATCTTATCTCCGCCACCGATGCCGATGGCGTGGTCACGAGTTATGACTACGACAGCATCAACCGACCGATACGCATTCAGCGCGCCAAAGCCGGTTCGGTGACCGAATCCGCCACCTTGCAATACGATCAAGGCATCAATGGACTGGGACGATTAACCGGTATCGCGTCCAACGACGACGGCGGAAGCTCTGCCTGGCGCTATGACCTGAACGGACGGCTTATCGAACAGCAGACTGGCGGACCGATTTTTTCCTTGCAACGCCAATACGATGCCGACGGTCGGGTGAGCAGCCTGACCTATCCTTCCGGACGCGTCGTGGCCTATCATTACGACGCCGCCGGTCGGATTAGTCAAATCGACGTGGATGGCGTACCGACCGTTACCGGCATCACCTGGCAAGCCTTAGGCAGTGTGCAAGGCTGGACTTGGGCCGGCAGCGGCATTCGTTATAACCGCGATTACGATCTCACCGGTCGCATCACCACCGTAACCCTAGGCGACCACACCCGCAATCTGGTTTGGAATGGCAACAACCGAATCAGCCAAAGCAGCGATGAGGCCATTGCCACGCCTGGCACCCCGACGAACCCACAGAGTTTCGGCTACGACGAACTGGATCGCTTGAACCAATACCAATCCTCCGCCACGCATCACGACTACGGTTACGACGCGGACGGCAACCGTATTAGCAAAACCGTTGATGGAGGGCGTATCGACAATCGCTACGAAGCGGTCAGTAACCGCCTCTCGGCCAGCGCCACGCAACATTATCAATACGATGCGGTGGGGCGTGTCGTCAGCGATGGCGTCAACCAATACCGTTACAACAACGCCGGACGCTTAGTTGAAGTTATCAATAGCCTTAGCCGCACCTGGTATTACTACAACGGCCTGGGTCAGCGTAGCGGCAAATGGCGTAGCCGCCCGACCGATTTGGCCGGCGATGCCAATCACGACGGCAGAATCAACCTAATCGATTACCGTAGAACCGTCGTCATCGCCAAGGGTAGCTATGTGCAGGATTTGGCCGCCGATTGCAATCGCGACAATGTCGTCACCATGGTGGATGTTAATTGCGTCAGAGACAAATACAGCCAGATCACCACGGATCCTCAGGCCTTCACCCATTATATTTACGATCCGGCCGGCCACTTGAGCGGCGAATATCGTCAGCTGGGCGACCCGATCCAGGAAACCGTCTATCTTGGCGATACGCCGGTCTTGATCATGATGCAGGACGCCAACGCCACAGCCCTCTATACTATTGATACAGACCACCTCGATACACCTCGCGTCATCAAAAATAACGCCGGCGCCATCGTCTGGCGTTGGGATCAGTCCGAGCCCTTTGGCATCAGTCAGCCTAACAGTAACCCCAGTGGGCTGGGCACGTTTACCTATAACTTGAGATTTCCCGGTCAATATTACGACCAGGAAACCGGATTGCATTACAACATGGAACGCTATTACCATCCGGGGCAGGGGCGCTATCTTCAGTCTGATCCGATTGGGTTGGCGGGGGGCATTAATACTTATACCTATGTGGGGAATAATCCTTTACTTTACACTGATAGGTATGGGTTAAGAGCCAACATTGATACATATCGAACACCAGATGAAGCTGCTGTTGTAGCATTGTTGGAAATCAATGCTCAATCTATATCAGAAAATAGAGAATATAGTGGGTCGGTATATAAAATAGATGGTGAAAGTCTTTATAGGTATACCGAAACAAAAGTCGGTGACAGTGAAAGCTCTCCACTGTTACATGATGTGCCAGGCAATGTCGAGTATTCAATTGTAGAGCTTTTTCATACACACGCGGGTTTTGATCCAAAATTTGTAATCAATGGTGAGAATCGTAATAATATATTCTCTCCAGAGGACATAATTGCATCTAGGGATATTATTCACAAACCAAATGTAATGATAAATCCAGATTGGAATATTCAAAAATATGATCCTAAGACAGCAAAATATGGAAGGAAGGGTAAAAATGTCCCATTTTGCAAAAAATAATTTTCTTGTGTTATTGATGTGTTTGGTTTTTGTCTCGACACCTGTCTTATGTGAGTTAAAAGCATTTGATGTTAACGATAGAATAAGTGATCAACTTAAAAAAGATGAATTAAATGCATATCTTATTGCTTTGAATATGTTTTCAGAACAGATTCACAATAAATTTTTGCAAGAAGATATAAGGAAGTATGGCGAAAATAGTTACTCAGTATATGCGGCTAATAAAAGCAACTATACAGTGACGATAAGAAAGTTAAAAAAAACACCAAGATTTATAGTTGAATTTAAAATAAAAAATCCAGAGCAATTTGGTGGTATTTTGGGAAGTGGTGGCAAGAAAAAATACGTCGTTGATATCAAGAGCAATAAAGTAAAAAGAATATATTCTGGAAAATAAGGCCGTAAGGCGAAACCTTTGAGGGGTTCCGCATCGTGGACTTACGGGGTCAAGGGGTCAGGTCTTGGTTGCGGCTGGGCAATGCTGCACATTCTAGCGGGTGAGAACCCCGCCCCAGTAACCGCTAGCCACGGGCTGGGTATCG
Source organism: Methylomonas fluvii (assembly GCF_014850975.1). Lineage (GTDB taxonomy): Bacteria > Pseudomonadota > Gammaproteobacteria > Methylococcales > Methylomonadaceae > Methylomonas > Methylomonas fluvii. Next base: position 48,092 of record NZ_JACXST010000004.1, read on the forward strand.
AGCCTTGCAGGCGAACTGGTAACAGTGCGCTTGATGCGTAGGCACGAAAGCAGGCGAGGAGCAATGGTAACAGGTAATGCTGACCGTGAAGGTGTAGAGTCCCGAAATGACCGCATTGGAAAGGGCCGATGGTATCAAGACGCCAGCAGGCAACAACGCGATAACGTGCGTTAAACCGGATGGCCGATAGGATGCAGCCGTCAGGCGCATCTGTCGAGTGATCCAGCCCAAAACCAGGCCGCCGAACTCTGCCTTCGGAGGCCTATCTTTCCACCCCGAAAACCCGAAGCCAGCAATCGCTAAGCCGTCCCTTCCTGCGTCCAATTCTACATCCCGGCCACTCTCTCACCGGACACCCCATTCTGGGCATGACCGCTTTTCGCTTTTCTATGGGCCTTTTTAGGCTAAAAATTGATTCAAAATTGACTGCGCTTCGACGCTTTTTTGACACACCTATACCGTTTAATACCCTGCCACCGATCAAAATCCTATGGGACTTTGGTGTCGTTTGTTTAAATGCACCCTGTAACGGTGAAACACTCCATATCACGCGGCCTGACGGACAATCCATCCAGATCGAAGCAAAAGACGTTTACCTTGAAGCCAACCGGACAAACTTCGACGACTACATTCTGCATACCCACGGTGCGGAGAAGGACTCAATCCTCGAACGTATACGGCAAGCCGTTTCCGCATTCAATGGCGGTGAGAACAAGAAAGTCCGCATAGATAAGCTTAAGAAGTACATACAATCAAACACAATTCCGCTGATCGATGGAACGCGCATCGAGATCGAGGATTCACCCGACATACAAAAGGACTGCGGACAAATGCAGAAGCCGGTGTTCGTCTTCAACGATAACGGCCAAGCAGATTGGACTGAGAAGGGGCTGACACAGAGCGGCCCTTATACTAAGCGCACCTTCGATAGGAACGACCCGTCGATCTGCGTGATCTGTGCCCAACACGACAAAGGACGAGTCGAGCAGTTCATTCGCAAGCTTTTGAAAGGAATATCGAACAGCAAGTATTTCAGTAATGGTCTTGAAGGCAAGTTCGCGCTCGGAACTAGCCGTGTTGAAGTGTTCACGACAGCCACCGATAGCGTTGAGGGTTACAAGAACGCTATCGAGGCGGCGATCCGCAAGAAAACCGAGGACGGTGGGCGCTGGGACCTGGCCCTCGTTCAGGTCCGGCAGTCTTTCAAGAAACTTGAGGTCACAGAGAATCCGTATTATCTCGTGAAAAGCCTTTTCTTTACGCATCAGGTTCCGGTGCAGGACTTTACGATAGAGCTTCTTTTGCAGCGTGACAATACGCTGGGATACTCGCTCAACAATATGGCATTGGCTTGCTACGCGAAGATGGGCGGCGTCCCTTGGCTTCTCAAATCCTCGCCGACTCTCTCACACGAACTCGTGATTGGCATCGGCAGTGCGAATATCGGGCAGGAGCGTGGCGCCGACAATCAGCGAATCATGGGTATCACCACCGTCTTTTCCGGAGACGGCAGCTACATCGTCTCGAATACCTCAAAGGCGGTCGTACCGGAAGCCTACTGCGAAGCATTGACCGCTGTGCTTGGAGAGACGATAGAAAAAATTCAAAAGCGGATGAACTGGCAGAAAGGAGATACGATCCGCCTGATCTTTCATGCGCAGATCAAGAAGTTCAACAAGGAAGAGATCGAAGCCGTCCGCGCCGTGATCGACAAATACCGTGAGTATCAGATTGAATACACCTTCCTGAAAATCTCGGAGGATCATGGCCTGCATATGTTTGACTCCGCGACTGCCGGCGTGCAGAAGGGACGGCTGGCTCCAATGCGCGGTAGGATGTTTAAGCTTTCTAAACACGAGATGCTTATCTATCTGATCGGCCAGCGCGAACTACGACAAGATACAGATGGACATCCGCGCGGCTTGATCCTTGATGTTCACAAGGACTCGACCTTCAAGGACATCAAATATTTGAGCGCCCAGCTCTTCAGCTTTGCTTCGCATTCGTGGCGTAGTTACTTTCCTAATCCGATGCCGGTGACTATTAGCTATTCTGACCTGATCGCCCGGAATCTCGGATGGCTTAATCAACTTCCGGGCTGGAGTGACTCGGTGATGATCGGGAAGATCGGGCAGTCCCAATGGTTTCTATAGAGAAGGAAAATGCGTACCAGTTACGCGAGTATCTGCACCACAAGGTGAGCGAGAGTGCGCACCCCGATCCCTTCAAATCCTCATTCCTGCATTTTCTGGGAATGTCGAAGGACGGGGCTCCATCCTTCGATTTTGCGATGCTCTCCTTGTATCAACGATGCACGATTGCGGGCCTCGGTGTTCTGGATGAATCCGTTTCGAGCCAGGATGTCTCCCGCCTACTCGGCCAAGCCGCCAAGATCGACTCCACGCCTCGCCCGTGGGTTTCCGATATGTTCGGCGTCATGGCGGTTAAGTGGCTGGTAGAGCAGATGAAAGACGTGCGCATCGCCCGTGAGTTCGAGAACTGGATTTCAGGGTTTTTGGCTCAGCAGGCCAGTGGTGACCACTTTAACCTTTTCGAGAAAGATATCGCGGCGTATGTCCGCAACACCGAGTCAGCTGTCCATGTGACTGCTTGCGTACCGCTCTTTCTTCACTATCGGAAGATACAGCGAATTGACGATCATCAGATCCGCCTTTCTCTGATTAGTCGCTTCATGGCCGAGTTCCGGGCGCAGGCGCAAGAATACGCTTCGACGGCACTGTTGAGTCTGATGGTTTACGTCTTCGATCAGGTCAATCAGGACGTGGCCGTGGTGCCGCCTAAGGGTTGGAGCATCGACGACCTTATAGGATTTCTGGAGCATATCCCCGTCGGCCTCAAGCGCTGGACATGGGAATACGCGGGGCGCACGAAAGGCGCCGAACCTATCAAGTGGCAGGTAGAAAACGAGTATCACGTCCAGAACCTTCTCTATGTCCTACTCGCGCCGATCTTCAACGACATCGCGGACGAAGTGAATCTTCAGCCCGTGGGGCAGAAGAATCCGCGCATTGATCTTTACCTGCCGTCGCTGCATACGATCATCGAGGTCAAATATCGGAAAGACGTGAAGAAGTCCTTCCAGACGCTCATTGGCGAGATTGCCGAAGATGCGTCTCTCTATCGCGTCGACGCGAAATACGAGGATGCGCGGATCGTCAGCTTCCTGTGGGATTGCACGCGTTCGACGCAGGAGCATGCAAAGTTCAAGGAAGGCGTCTTGAAGATGAAAGGAATCGACGGATGTGTCGTGGTCAGCGCACCCTCGACAATGAATGAACGGTCCAGTTAGAAAACTGAACGCAAAAATAACTGCGGCTGTGGATTGCAGGTTGCTAAACCACTGAGTGCGAAATATTGCAAATTTAATCGCACAAAAACCGAGATTTTTCAAGTTTTGTGGCGAAAAGTGTGTCAAATTAGTGAAAAACTAATGACACAAATTATGAAAAAATCCGAGTGCATGTGGTTCTTAGAACGAGAATGATAGGCATGTTCGTAACTGTGCTGGCTTGACCGGCCAGCCAGTTGCACCCTAAATTGATGTGTTTATAGCGTTGATAGTTAATCGGTGACCGTAAGGATTCGTGCGAAAATTGGCAATAGCGTCTAAGCTAATTTCATTAGCCCTTCGTTGCCGTAGAGGCTTTTTGCGTATTCGAGTACAACCAGTTCCGATTTCACTCAGGCCATCGATTCCGATAGGAATTCACCGGTAGAGAATGTTGGCTTTTGAGGGTGGCGAATTGTCGCGACCGACCCGTTGCCGGCTTTCCCCTAACGTGATTCAATGACGGCAATTGGACCATACACCCACACCCACATGTATTTAAGTCGACAGGACACGATTCCATGAAACTAGGCGCTGCTGCACTTTCGCTTCTTACTTTGGTGCAAGTTGCTCACGCACAAATGGACTGTTCACCACTAGATCCACGAGCCGAGGTCAATCAACGCAGTGCCGCCGAACTTCAAGCTACAGCGGACACGGCCTTCAAAATTGCCAAGGCTACAGGAACGCTCAAAGGCTCGGCTGAAACAACAATTCTCGCTGTACCTCCCAGCGCAAGTGCGACAGAACTGTCTCTGCTGCAGATGCGAAGTCTGTACTTATTCTGCGGAATGGTTGCAAACGCGAATGATCTCAATACTCAGCAAAAGTTTGGTCTATACAAGGAACTCCTGAACGTTCAGCAACAGGTCAAACTCAAAGTAAACGATTCAGTGGCGAACCCACTCGTGTCTCGCTCTGAGACGCCGAGCAGCCCCCCTAGCAACCCTCATCGATATGGTGAGACGTCCCTCACTCCGACGCGCGATGATGTCCTAAACGCGGGTTTTGGCAAGGAATACTGTGCTATTCCACCAGGCGCTTCGCATGTACAGAACTGCTACGACACAAAGGAACAGTGTCAGCAACAGAATCCGCATTTGGTTCCGTATTGTGTAGATCGGCCGTCCATGATGCATTGTGTTCGGGAGCCTCGATCAGATCACGCCCCAATGGGTATTACGTGTTTCTCAGAGACTGATGGTTGCGCTGCTAACGAGAATGGACGTGCCGGATGGAAAACAGGCCCATGCAAAGCATTCGCTCTCTAGGGGCATAGCGCCTGTGAGACCTAAGCTCTGGGTCGAGGCGAGACCCAACGACATATTGCACTCGACACGTGTCGTGTGAGTTGCGTCTAATTTGTTTGGCTCTACCGGCATTGCTTAGGGGCTTTTGGGTTTACTATAAGGGGTTGTAAGCCGGAACCCCAGAAAATTTTGTCACGCTTAATAAACCTATTTTGCGTATTCCAGCAACCAGTTCCGATTCCACTCAGGCCATCGATTCCGATACGAATCCAGCAGTAGCGATGGAAGTGGCGAATTGTTGCAATCGACCCTAAACTGCCCGTGACTTAGCCAAAGTTAATGACGGCAATTCATCCGCAATCAGCCAATCCATACTATTCTCGCACCCCATGTTCAGCTTCAAAAGCTTTCAGAACTAACTGAAATGGAGTATGACGAAGATCACAGTTAACAATGATTTTTTGCACTAGTATTTCGAAAGTTTAATTCCGTTAGGATAACAAATGAGTTACGAAGTTTTAGCTTTGGCTTGCGAGCAATTACCTTATCGAGACAAGCTACGTCTTGCCCAGTTGCTAATACAGTTAGCAAGAAAAGAGGAAGAAGAGCTTCATCCGGAAAAAAGAGTACAAGAACCGAAAAAATCTGAAAACACTAATAGCAAAGAACAAAATAACGATACCTTGGCTTATGTAGTAGAAAGGCTTTTAAAGTCTAAGCCACAAAAAAAGGCCGCACTACTAAATTTTATCAAAGCAATGTATCAATATAAGGGAGCACTTTCAGATGCTGATGCCGAAAAAATAATTAATGAGTTACAAAAAGGAAAAGTAATTAAAATTGATGGTTTAAAGATAACGTATTTGTAAATTAGGCCGAATTCGTTAGAACAGATTAGGAGAACAAAATGGGCGATTGGGATTTTCTTCACGAAATGAGGGATCGTGGATATAGCCAAGAAGATATTACTGGAGCTATGGCCTGTGGCTATGCGCCTTGGGAGGGGGAAGGGATAGCCAAGCAAGAAAGGAAAGCTAAGTGGGAGGAATTGAAATCCCAAAGGGACTCAGGAGAAATATCACCCGCAGAGTTCAAAAAGCGAAAGATAGAGCTCTTCAAATAGCGCTTCAACTCTTCATTTTCTTCGTAGTTGCTATCTGGCTTTATGTTTCCGCATCAAGCCAGCACACCCAAGTTTGGGCAAAGTCCTCGATCTTATTGATAACCAAGTCTTCCTGTCGTTCTATTCCCGATAGGATTAAGCGTTCACGCGTCAATTCAACCAACTGAGCGTCTCGCAAGGCCGGTAATAGCTCGTTGCTATTTTCCATCGCCCGGTACCTGGCGACTCTGGTGTATCGGTTTAATACGTTATCGCGTTCTTCGTGCACAGTGAGCCATCCGACCGGCGCAGGCTTAAATGCGAACTGATGTTTTGGGAGTGGCCTGCCACGTTCACGTAAGCAATGTATTCGGACGCGCATTGAATTTGGTTATGCCTTATTTATATAAAGCAGGCGTTGACAGTTGCAACCACTTCCTCAAATATTGCCGTTTTCTTTTTTACAATAGCGGATTCCGGGGTTTCCTGCCCTACGTATAAATCGGCCTGCATCAACATTTCTTGTTCCCCGGCCTTGATCATGACAATCCGCCCCAGCTCCCCCAGTGTTTTATGATCGAAGACATAGCAAAGCCCTCTATGGTCATAGCCACTGGAAGCGGTGACATGAGGCGGTAAATCCTCAGGACGCAACTGCCTTAACCCTGGCCGTATTGGTACTCCCTCTGCAAGCCATTGCCTTTTTGCCTGTTGGTGTTTGGTTTTCCCCAGCGTCTCAAGCCCTTTTTTTATCTTCTTGGGATTTGGCGTATGCTCTATTGGGGGTAGGTTCCGTTGTATTCCGTTTTTCTCTTCTTGGGTTCCCCTGTCCATAACCTCCCCCAGAAGATCGGCGATATTTTTGGCATCATGGAATAACCGCTGCTTTTCGTCATGCGCAAAGTGTTGTCCTAGCCCCTTACTCAGCATGACCTCAAATTCTCCGGTAACCAGAAAATTGCCATCCATAATGGTATTACTCACACTGAGGTGTCTGTATCGCAAAAGTGTTTCGCAACAGGCATGGACGAGCGGTTTCATTTTCTCATCGATATCGGGGTACATATCTTCGGCAATCGCCTCATTCAAAACAAAGTCGATGGCATGACCGCGTAATTCAAAGCGGAATAAAAAAATGGATACGTCATTCCCAGCTATATTTTTCAAAATCGCCTCATCTTAACGCGGCTTGTGATGATAGTGGCGATTCTAAGCCAGAACCCCAGAAATGTCGTTTTTCTCAGTGCAGAATACTGGCTCTATAAAACAATGTTCGATTGACTTATTTTTTGATGGGTATGACGAACCGTATAGAAAACGACTTACCGGTACTCTTCAAGCCAGTGGGTATGGGCATTTCTTCCGCCAATTCGCCGAGCAAGCCGTTTAATATCATCGATACCGAACTGACGCAAGGAAGGTCGGCGCCTACCATTCGCATCGGCAGCATCACAGGCCAGATTCCACGCCTGACCACGCTCCCGACGCAACGCTGTCAATCCTTCAATCAGCAGTTTGCGCTCATCGTCGCTTAAATCGGCAATTGGCTCAGGTTTGTCCATAACATATACCTCCACGGCAGGCAGTACCGACATGTTTCCGCCGCTGTCAATTCATTCGGTTCCTGGCCAATGCTATCGGGCAACGCCATAATAAAAAACTCAGAAAAACAATTGAAAATTTTAGCGGCTAAAATACAACATCCATCATCTAACTGGATTTCTTCTCGCCAGCGGTTTTCACTGGCTGATGGCTGCAAGCTATAACCTAAATAGTTGCAACCGCGTTGCGCGACGCCAGTTTCTGCCGCTGTTGCAGCTCTAGGCGCTGAACATTATCTTGATGCTGTCTCGTTTCAATTCCTTCGCGCTGATCGGAAACGATTTTGTTCACGACATTAATTACCTGGCGTTCAACCCCTTCCCGGCCTAATTCACTTTTTGTCGCAAGATCGTTGAAATCAGTGAAGGACTTCATCTTCGAGATAGCCTCTTTCTGGGCGTCCGATAACCCCCCATTTTTTGCCAGTACCGGCGTAACTGGATCAAGATCGGCTGGGTAAGCCTGCTCACCAGGGGCGAAAATCGGAAACAAAGCTACACCTCCGACCGCTTTTGCCGCCGCCTCTGCCTTTTCCTTACCAGGATTGCGGCCCTCGGTCAGTTCTTGATGTAAATCATTATCCCCGGCAATGATGATAGGTTTGTCCGGAAACTGGTCGTGCAATAACTTCGCAACGTGTGGCAAATTACCAGAATCGAAGGCCGCGACTGTTGGATAGATCAGGGACTGGGATAACGTATCAGCCGTAGCATACCCCTCACCTATCACTATGGCCGGCGCTCTCGCCAACGCTTCCACGCCATTGCCGCCGACAACATGAAACATGTCTTGCTTAGCGCCACCAGCAGCAAAGCGCTTCACGCCGTTTTCCTGGATAGATTGTACTGATCGAATTACGCCACTGACATCTTGCGCCGACAAGAGCAAATCACCAGCGGTGAACACCAGTTTATCCGGGTGCGAGTCCCGCAGCTCCTTCGACTCCTTCCATGTTTTACCAATCATTACAGCCGAATCGGGAGGCAACATTGTTGAATCGGTCGGCACCATTCGAAGATCACCTGGCCGGGCTTCCTTCGATTGCAAATATTGATGATCGGCAGATGCAGGTGGAGAGATAGCAAGCAGCTGTCTTATAGACGCCGCTACGGCATCCTGTTTAGCTTTTAGCTCGTTTTCTCTTGCTTGCAACTTAGAAGCGCTTTGAGCTTGCAATTCCGCCTTTTCTCCATCGCTAAGCGAATAGCCCTTTGATTTCCATTTCTGGGCTTCGCCGGTGCGATTATTCTGAGCAAAACCGGCAGGATGACCATCCAGGTGAGCAACATAAAATCCTGCTTTCTCGCCAGCCTTATCACCAACCGTTTCAAGCCTATGTCGCTGTCCATCCATAACAGGATGGTTTCCAGAAAGCACAAACCCCATATCCTTAAGTAGCGATGAAAATTCTTCGCGCGGCGTCATTGCCGGTTCTTGCTGCGGTTTAGTGTTATCAGGCAACCATCGTTGCAACTTATCCATATTGGCATTTTGACCGACATACCAAGATTTTGCGCCGGCATCCCACTTAGCGCCGGCTTCTTTCGCAGCTTTTCTTTCTGAATAAGGAACAGCAAGGTATAACTTATCGGAGGTGTTTGGTTTACTAACCTCTGAATTAACGACTGACGTTACTTTTACTTCTCCAGCCTCTGATGGCAACCATTTAGAAAACGCTGATTGATCAACACCAGCAGGAATGAACCAGGATGTATGTTGCCTATCCCATTTGGCGCCCAATGCTTTAGCTTCCTCTTTATCGCGGAAAGGCACTTCAATAAAGGTCTTATCATTTCCTGTGTTTTGTTGGTCTGGCCGCACACTATCACCACCGAGGCCGGACAAATTGGCGGCTGCTTGTTTCTGCTCAAATTCAGAAACTTTATTTTGAAAGTCTGAATTGTTTACCGTAGCCAACAGATCGGCGGATTTCCGCTTCTCCCGAGCGGCAGATAATTCTTCATCAGAGCTATCTGGGTCATTCATTACGGCTTGCTCTTCTAATCGGGCAGCCTCCGCCGCCTTTTGATACTCTTCGAACGTCGCACCCGATACCTGACTCAGATCGCGCGGCAAGTCATCAGATTCCCGTTTCATAGCCGGTGTGATAGTCGGACCAACCCCATTATCGGCTTGCCATTTCCGCCAGTCTTCTTCCACTACTTTTATGGCGTCACGAAACTCATCGCTGTTTTCACCACCATACCGGTGTTCTAGGTCGACGTTTAACCATAGTGCATCAATCGCTTTATCGATTTCACCCCTTTCAATTAAATCAAGAGCAAGGCGAACATTTCCATTGCCCTGCTCTTGAACGTAACTACCACGCCATTCAGGAATGACCTCTTGCGCGTACTCAATATTCCGCACCGAATCCTCTAAAAGACGTTCAGTTGAATTAACATCAGGATCGCGCATAACGCCCCCTTCAAATTGAGCTGTTTCAGTTTTAGTAGATTCCGGTAATGCCACCGTTTTAATAAATCCACGTTCGTAATAGTCAGCAATATCCTGATGTGTGACCCCGGTTTCGGACTGCGCTGATGTATCGGCCACGATTGCTTTCTTGCTGTCACTATCGATAACAACCTTACCGTCTGGCATTAAAGTAATTTTCGATATGCCAAATCCATTCGGTTTGCCATCTGGACCATTGAGCTCTGGGAACAGATCGAGCACATTGCGCCTATCCAACTCAACACCTTCTTTGGATAAGGTGATCGCAGACGAAGAAACTTGTTGTGTTTGTTCCTGGACTAACCTATCGGCCATTGTCTGGAACGCCTGAGCCAACCCCTTGCGCTCTAAGTAAGCATTGGTAACGCTAAAATCATCGGGCTCTATACCAAAAACAGGCGAGAGACGACGAATAGCATTGTCAAAAAACTGCCCAGGTACATCGCCTGTAACATCCTTAAGGGTATGTAAACCTTCCTTACGCAAAGCGGCATCCAGGCTATCCCCTTCGTAGTCTTGAAAATGATCGAACGTCCATTCTTCCGACCGCAGTAAAACGGTCGAAATATCAGCCGCCAGGCCTGAAGATAACTTTGCATCACCAGTGCTTTCATCCGTAACACGTGGAAATGTATTGTCTCCGGATAAACTCCTTCTAGCATCGGCAATAGCGCTATGCCAAACTTCAGATGCGGTATGGAAAGCCGAAGCCGCCTGTTGTAATACCGGATCTTCGTGTTTTTGTAGATAGCGGGCATCGCCCGCTTTGTCTTCCCCATAGACACGAACCAGCTCACGCTGATATACCTCATCAGCATCCACCAGCGTCTGATATTCGACCGCCGTCAGCCCAGCAACAGTAAGCGTCGAGCTTTCTGGGGCGATAGACTTATTAGATGTATTTGCATTCTCGGTTTCGACTAGCCTAACCGTTTGGGTTCGATTGGATAATTCGTTTTCCAAGTCAGAAATCAAATCATGCAAATTATTAAGAGGCTCTGTTAGATTCGAATGCGTTTCAATTTGCTCTGGCGTCGGGTTCTTGAGAGCATTGAAGTTATCTGCTTCGGAAAGCAATCGGTCGCGCTCTGCAATTGCTATATTAAGCCGCTCAAACTCTGGTGCATGTTCGCTAGGCTTTTCGGTCATTCGCAAGCTATCTCGAAATTTTTCACCATCCTCAGTTAATTCGCCCCATTCAATTTCTGTATTAGGAAATTGGCGCTGCAACTGATTTACAAGTTCTGTAGCGTACCCCAGCCGGCGATGATCATTTTCCACTTCGACCATCTGGATTGCGGGTATTCCGTTATAGATTGAGTAATCCAGTTTCCCTACTTGAACACCACCAACCTCCGCGATTAACGTTTGGTCGACCTGTCCCGAATATGCTCCGCGTGTTACATCCTTAAACTCGACCAACTGACTTTGAAATCCGTAATCCCTTACAAGATCGGGATACTCAATCAATACCGGCAACGGGGGCATAGTGGCCGAAATAGAGCTTCCCGAGTTCTCAGGTGAATTCAGATAAAGTGCATTGTTTACGGAAGCACGATGAACATCGGCAACGGCATCAGCAGAATTTTCCGCGTCGGAAAAAGCCGAATAGGTTCCTAACGTAACATTCCATTTTCGACCATGATTCTCCAACTGCTCGACAACTACCTGAGAAGCAAACTCAGACAATGTCAGTTCATGAGGTTGTCGCTGATCGGCAGTTAGCGCTTGGCCCTGCTCTTGAACTAAAGCTTGTTCGAGCCCGAGAACAAATGTCTGAATTTTTTCCGCATCGGACGCGGCCCGGAAAATCTCCATTGGATCATCCCGCAAAGCCTTAATCCACGAGCCAACATAAGCTGCATGTTGACCAGGATCATGACCAATACCAAGCTCTTCACCCAAGATCATACTGGCAATTTCCGCCCTTAATTCTTCTTTGGCGTAAGCCTCGCTTCCGAATGGATGTGCAATGTCCCGATTCAGCCGGTCTTCGTGTCCAGTCCAGTGTCCCAACTCATGCAACGCGGTCGCATAGTAATTCTCTGCGGTTGGAAACTGACCTTTTTCCGGCAAGTGAATACTATCAGTAGACGGTCTATAAAACGCACGGCTACCACCGTTATGATTTATATCGGCACCCGACGCCGCCAATATATTTTCAGCTCGTTCAATTGGATCCCAAGTTACCTCTTTCTTTTCAAGCGGTGGCAAACCATCGATCTGTTCAGCATTAAACACCGTTGCAAAGAAAACCCGTGGACGTTCCAACTTTACGACCACCTTCACCGGGTTGCCTTCTCCGTCTAAAACCGGATTGCCATTATCATCCCGCTTTGTTTGCTCATCGGTAAATTTCCAATATTGAACACCAGTACCCTTCTCTCCTTTTCGGACTTGTCCACCAAGCTCACCAGCTTGCTTATAGGTCATCCACCGATTATCGTTCCTATCCTCCGACAATAAATGGAGAGTGTTGATACCTTTATATCGATTGCCAGTAAGAGGGTTATATGGGAGAAAACCACCGCCTTCATCCGGGGTCCAAGGTCTTTGCCAGGGGGCCGTACCTTGTTCTAGTTGTTCAATTAGTTTTTCAGCAACAACTTCGTGAAATGGTTTCTTAGTTTTATCCATTGAAACATCCTCCTGACGAATAACGCCATTTGTTGGAGCGACGGCAATGCCGACTACATTGGTTGTGATGGGGTTGGTAATCTCGTCGATAAGCACCTTGGTGCCAGGCATGACAATCTCGCCGAAGGTATCTTTTACTCCATGAGAGTAAAGCACCCATGATTGATCAGGCGTTCTATCGGAGGGCAGCATATTTCCAGAAATATTCATTTCGGACTGAGCCGCTTCTTCTGATGTTGGGTATGAGCGATACCAAATACCGTGTTGAAACTTCGCGTATTGCTTATTCTCTAATTGATAGATACCGTCTTGTTCCGGTGGTTGCGTGCAAGGGGAAAATGGTGATTCGCCAGAATTGGCTGAAGTCTCAAAGACGTTGGTCGATTCATCATCCTGTAATGATGAATCATGGACATGCATATCCAAATCGTCACTTTCACTATTTTCGGAGTCCTTACCGCGATTCTTCTCAATTAGATCGACAACAGGTTTTGAAGCAGTGATGCGTTCAAAAACCCCTACCCCACTTTCGCCAGTTGGTATAAAAACTCTATCAGACCAGTTGATGCGCTCCACAAATGCGCCTTGATCTTTTAGCAATCGTTTCTCTGCGTCAGTAAAATAACTACGACCCTTAATCTCTATACGGTCTTCAAAATTCACCTTAGCAGTAGAAATCTCCCAACCATTCGACAGAATTGCTTTGTTACCCTTTTTGATTGATTCGAACAAATCGCCCACCGACATTCCAGAAAGACCGGAATCAAGGCCTAAATTCTTCAGGGTTTGTTTGGCGGACTTAGGCCCCAACATTCGGCCAAGTAATTGTTCACCGTCGTCTGTTTGTAATCGTTGAATGGTTTCGGCACCTTCGACACGATCCCAGATTGGCAAAATGACACCGACAAGCATGCGTTCGGATTTTGTTTCAGTTTTCGGGGCATTGGCGATTTGCTCGTTCCAAAGTTTTTTTGCTTCGGTTTCGTCTATCGCCCGAGTCAAAGTAACCCTCTGATAAGAGCCAACACCATTTGCACTAACTGTTCGATAGTCATACCCGCGACTGATAACGTCGGCGTTGTCGATATATCGATAGTCATGTTTTTTGATTGTATTAACAATACCGCGACGGACAGATTTACCATCGGAATCTAACCGCTCCCCAATGTCTCCGAGATAAAACACATCGCCTTTGCTCTTTCCGAATTCAGAGACGAACCACCCGCTTAGATCACCTTCTTTAGCGTTTTCCTTGACGAACTTTTTAACCTCATCCCACTTGTAATAGTGGACTTCATTGGTGACGGCCAACTCAACATAACGAGTCTGGGCACCGGTTTTCTTATCCTCATAAGCAACATCATCCCGCGTTTTTTGGATACTCAAAGCGGTCATTGTCTGTAGACCAACATCGTACAAACCACGTTGCTTTGCATAATCAACGGCTTCAATAAGACGTTGCTCGAATTCGCCAAAAACTTGATTCTGCATGTCAGTTTTCAGTGACAGCAGGCGGTTTAAAAACTGCGGTATAGCCGGCAGATTGCTCTCATTCAATGAAGCATTTTCATCAAGCAGATTAAGCCCCATCTGCTTGGTAACTTCGTGGAACTTAAGGCTTGTGGTCCCACGATAAAGATCACGAAAAAAGTTATTCAGCGCGGTCGATGCATATTGGCTTTCAAGATTGTCGGAAGCGGTAAACATACCTTGGCTAGTCGCTTCTCTCTGTCCTCGAGTAAGCGCTCCGAGTTGATCTAGTCGACGAGCAATTGACGACACAAAGCGCTTTTGTGCCTTTAAATTGGTGGTAGGCAATACATAATGCGGCTCCTGAGCTTGATTGGTTCGGTGAGTTCGCCCAAACCCTTGCACAGCGGCATCGGCCCGCCAACCAGGTTGCAAGATGTAATGAATTCGCTTACGTTGATTCTCCGCAGTATTATCGGCATGAAAGCTATAGCCAGTCCCGCCAGCGCCCGAGAATATGAGAATGTCCTTTTTGTCAGCCTGAAAGGCCTCCGCATCGGCCCTAGAAGAATGTTTGCCTCGCTTCTCTTCGACGACTTTGAGATTGCCTTCATCGTCGCGCGTTTGAACAAACCGACGTCCACGGCCAGTAACCTCTGCGACCCGTTCAGAACCAAAAGCATTGATGATTGAGTCCAATGGATTTTCAGGAACACGGACTTGATACAACGTGTCCAGCAGCGAATCGCGCAAAGCAATTGCCTCTCGATCAAATACTTGATTCCCTTCCGAGTCACGTACTGGAACGTAGGTGGTGTTGCCGTTAGCGTCTTGTGTTTGCTCATAAGCAGCTACCGGGAATCCGTTTCTGACATAATCCATTAGCATTTGCCGAGGCGTAAAATCCAATTCCTCCAAAGGGGCATCATTCGCCGTAGCGTCGGCGATAATCCGCTCCTGTGCAGCTTCGTTTGTATTTACCAACTGAATCACAGCCGCGTGACCAGCGTCCAGTTGATCGCGAATATGGTCTATCACTGCCGGCGTCTGCATGGCTGTGACAATTTGATTGAAAAATCGTTGATGGGCGCCCCAGAACTGAGACATAGCCGCACTTTTACCCGGACCACTCTTACCGGCTTGAGTGAGTTCAAGAGCTTGCTCAACATTATTTAAAACGACTTGCCAAGCGCCGGCGAGCTCGTTGTAAATATCTTCCTGTAAATCAGATAGTGGATGTTCCAACCTATCATAAGAGACACCATCGTAGGACAGCGACCTGGCCAAATACATGCCCATCGCCTTCATGTCTCGGCTGATCAATTCCATTGATGCAATGCCGCCTTTCGACACCCCGTTGATAAAGGCAGTTGTGTCAGCAAACGGCGTGCCCTCGCCCCATAAACCTAGACGATCCGCGTAACTAAGATTGCTTATCTCGGTAGCTCCGGTGGCTGACACATAGGTAACACGCGAATTAGGCAATTCGCGTTGTAAGTTAATACCGGCTATCGCTTGTTGTGATGGCTTCTTGACGCCTCGTTTTCCCTTAATCGCAATGGCATTGCCCATGCTATGGGCTTCATCAAATGCAATAACACCATCAAAATCCTTACCTAACCAATCTATGATCTGTTGAGCGCGAGACTTACCGCCCTTTTGTCCCAAATCATTTGCCTGCTTTTTCTCGCCGCCGCGTAGCGTCGAGTAAGTTGTGAATAAAATGCCCTCTTCTTGAGTGATTGCATTACCAGCTTTGGTCTTTCCCTGGAAAAACAATTTTGACGGGTCGCCACCCACACCAGCAAAATCCCTTTTAGCATCCTCTATCAAGCCTTCATTAAAAGAAACCCAAACGGCTTTTTTCCGACCTTGCAACATGTTATCCAAAATGATGCCGGATATTTCGCGTCCCTTACCAACACCAGTGCCATCACCAATGAAAAAGCCTTTCCTTGAACCATTCGGCAAAGTTTCTGAGTGCGCTTGCCCTGCATAAACAACGGCCTCAATTTGAGCAATCGAAAGCAATCCGTCTTCGATCAATCCCTTTGGCAATAATGGGGCATATGACGGTGCAGGTGGTTGGACAGCAGACATTGCCGCCGACTGCACCAATTTGCCTGGATGTGGTTTAGCGCCTTGTACTGTAAGACGTTGTGGAGCGTAGTTCGCAAAGACAGAATCAGTAAATTCGGTAGCCAGATCATCCTTAGCTTCTACTGCAACGCTTGCGGTACTGTTGCTTGCAGTGAGGCTACTATCTCCTCCAGTATCTCCGCCGCTGCTTCCTCCAACGTTTCCGATAACTCTATCTGGAACTCCACTCCCGGCTCCGATTCCGTCATTAGGGACATAGCTATCTTCGGTTGAGCCTCTAACTTCGCTATCAATAGGAGTGGTTCCGGAATCGGCCCCGTTTCCAGCAGATTCCGCTCTAATGCCGTCCGCACCAATGCTAATGCCGCTAACTCCGTTTCCGGATTGAATGGTATCTGACACTGGCGGAGTGTTTGGGCGGCTTGCCTGTTTATCGGGTGTTGATTGAATATGTTGACGGTCATTTCTTATGCCCTCCAATAATGCTGGTAAATCGGCCACCGAATCTACTTTGCCGGTCAATATCGGCTGAGTCGTGGCCCCGTTTTTGTCGATTACTAAAATCTGATTGTCGAATGTGGTTCCGTATTTAGCATATTCTCGCCCGGAAATGCCTATGTTGGCCCTTACATTGTATTTGGCTTGTACATCTTTCCACCATGAAGCAAAGGCAGGCTTATCCGCGGCCATTCCGTTCCCCACAATCGCCACCAACCGTCCGCCTTCATCTAGGCGCTTTAACGCCTGTTCGAGATGTCTTGCGCCATTAGTTGTGTCCCGCTGCCCTTGTACACGACCAGCAGACGAACTGAATGGCGGATTCATTACAACCACTGTCGGCTTAAACTCGATAGGTAGAACGTTATCCAACTGCTCGGCATTTTCTTTAAATATTGTAGCCTCGGGAAACAAGGCGCCCAATAGAGCTTGTCTACGGGGAGACAATTCATTCAGGATCAGTGTGGCTCCAACCATCTTTGACCATATGGCCAAGTCCCCTGTACCAGCAGACGGCTCGGCCATAACATCATCCCTTTTGACATTCGCAACCCAATTAGCAACGAACGACAAGGCGGGCGGTGTGCTGAACTGTTGGAATTCCTCCATTTCCTCGTCACGGCGAGTCTGAGTAGGCAATCGTTGAACCCGGTTAGTCAAGTCAACGACCTTTAGCCTGGCTTGTTCTGCATCCAATGCGTTCCAATTTGGGTCTTCGGTCCCGAGCAAGTGGATGTTAAAAGCGGCTTCTAAGGCATCATAAGCATCCTTAGATAAATAGTCGCCACCGGCCTGGGTTCCGCCAAACGCACGATTAGCTTCCTCAGTTAATACCTTGGATGTAACACCACCATCTTCACTCAGACGTTGCGCCAATCGTAATGCGAGTAAATGTCGAGCATCATTAGGGGATGATTCCAGGCGTTCCTTAATCGCCACCTCTGGTTTGTCAGCCGACGTAGGCTCGGGAACAAGCCAATCTTCAAAAACATTGAAAAAATCGAGTTGTCCTTGATTAGAAATAGGTTTCTTTGCCATTGATCAGACACCTATTCATGACTTGTTGAATCGATACTGCTTTCCAATGCATCGGCCTCATCTAAGGCGTCTTCATTGAATGCACCAAGCCGTTCGGCCTCGTCGGGATCGAATTCCACTACAGCACCAGGCACCATAGCATCAAGTAACTTCACGGCCACAACATCTACCGTATCTACCGCTAACGCCGAATCTACTTCCGTATCCACATTTAAGTCATTTACATCGTCATTGCTATTCATCACGTCCACCCTGTTTGCTATTGTTAAAATCCGGTTGTCCCTTAATGTCTGGGTAAGTTTGTTTGCACGTGGGGAACCCACTACATCCCCACCAGAACGCACCCTTCTTTCTTCCTGGCCGCCTTGACAAG
Organism: Methylomonas fluvii; assembly: GCF_014850975.1. Taxonomy (GTDB): domain Bacteria; phylum Pseudomonadota; class Gammaproteobacteria; order Methylococcales; family Methylomonadaceae; genus Methylomonas; species Methylomonas fluvii. Next base: position 65,968 of record NZ_JACXST010000004.1, read on the forward strand.
CCTTTTCCACATGACATGCATTTATGTACGGCAGACACTAGAGGCGCTTGTTTAGGGACTGGCTTACCAGACTTGTCTTCTGCTGCAAACCGACACCCATCGGCGAACCCAGTACAACCCCAAAAGAACTCGTTTTTGTCCTTTTTCTTAATGCGGCGCAAAGGCTTTCCGCAATCAGGACAAGGATTGAAAGCAACCTTGATCCCAATGCCATTCTGCTTAACGTTAGCCACCTCTGCACCGATGTACTCCATCAACTCATTGACAAAGGAAATCGCATTGAGGTCGCCGCTCTGAATAGCCTTTTGTTGTTCGTGCCATAGAGCGGTCATATCGGGATATTTGGCTTTATCCGGCAAGGTATCGTAAAACTCCCGCCCCGTCGGAGTGCTGATAATGTTGTTACCCTTCTCCGCCAAATAGCCACGATCAAATAAAGTGGCAATGATGGTGTCTCGCGTAGCCGGTGTACCAATACCTCCATGCTCGCCTTCTTTGCCCTTGTCCTTTTCGACCAAGAGCTTCCGTAGACGATCATCACGCACATATTGAGCAACACGAGTAAGGTCCGTTAAAAGGGTGGCCATTGTGTACAGTGGTCGCGGCTTCGTCTCCATCTGGCTCGCAACGGCGTCAGTACAATCACCTGCCTGCCCCGCCTTTAACACTCGAAGATCAAGGGCGATGTCGTTTTCATCACCCTCTAAATCCTCATTACCTATATCGTTTCGATACAGCAACTTCCAGCCAGCCAAGGTAGTAATGTTCGAGCGAACAGCAAACCGATGTGTAGCGGCTTCAACAAAAATATCGGTTTGATCGTATTGATGTTTAGGCCAGAACTGTGCGATATAAGCGCGGGCAATCAACATGTAGATTTTCTGCTCGCCATCAGTCAGTTTAGAAAAATCGGCGGTGGCCTCAGTTGGAATGATTCCGTGGTGGGCACTTACCTTTGAAGAATTGAACGCACGGCTTTTTATCGACGGGTCAGCCTTTTGCGCGACAAGCGTTAGCGTCGGTGCCGTATTCGCAATAGCGGCCAGAACATTCGGCGCATCGCCATGTTGGTCTTCACTGAGATATTCACAATCACTCCGATTGTATGTAATCAGCTTGTGCTTTTCGCGTAACGATTGCGTTATGTCCTTCGTCTGGTCTGGACGAAACCCGAACTTCCGCGAAGCATCTGTCTGAAGCTTCAACAAATTGTAAGGAAGAGGCGGATGCTGATCTTTCTTTTTGGTAGCCGCACTAACAAGGGTTGCCTGTGCGCCCTTTGCCGCATCAGCGATACCCTGTGCATTGCCTTGATTGGATAGACGACCCTTCTCATCAACAGGATCCCCATTAACAATCTGATACCTGGCCGGAAACGACAAATCGCCAAAAGTAAATTGTCCAGTCACATTGTAGTAATAGCTCTTGGTATGGGCTTCGAACTCCCTATCCCGTCTAACAACTAGACCAAGGATAGGAGTCTGTACTCGACCGACACTTAACACACCTTGAAAACCTGCCTTATTCGCGGCCAACGTATATGCACGGCTCATGTTGTAACCGTAAAGTTGATCACCAATACTACGAGCCTCCGCCGCCGCCGACAAACCAGCGAACTCCCGATTGTCGCGCATACTTGCAAGCGACCTCTTAACGACACTGATATTATTGTCATTGATGAGCAATCGTTTAACAGGCAGCGAACAAGCCGCATACTCCAAGACTTCATCAACCAATAGCTGGCCTTCATCGTCAGGGTCGCCCGCATGTACAACACTCTTGGCTTGCTTTAATAAGGTGGTGATGATCTTGAGTTGGTCCTTCTTGTCATTCGATGGCTTTTTCTTCCACGGGATATGGGAAATAGGCAAATCATCCATATTCCATTTCCCGAATCTGGGATCGTAGTCCTCTGGGTTCAGCAGTTGCAGCATGTGACCGTAGCACCATGTCACATAACTATCGCCGCAGTCATAGTAACCATCTTTGCGCGATCCGCCGCCTAAACCATCAACAATGGCCTTAGCAAGATCGGGCTTTTCCGCAATAAACAACTGCATAAAAACCTCCGTTTTTACCAAGTTAAAACAGGACGTATAACGCCCGTGATTTGAGAGCGATTGATTAAGCCAAAATAGCGACCATCGAACGAACCATTGTTTATATCAGTCATAAGTAGAACTTCTGATTCACCTAATTCATGGGTTGTCCTGAATTTCGGCATTGGGCGACCTGCCCCATCAAGCTCTGAAGGGGCGCTATATGGCAATAAAACATCATTAACCCTTACTCCATCATCGCCAATGGAAACGACATCCGTTTTAGCCGCTAAAATTTTTTTCATCATGTAGCCATATCCGCCAGGGCAATATCCAGCATCGATATAGCCCCGAGTCTTTGCTAAATCGAACACTTCCGATTGCGGGGGACAAAACATTACATAAGCCCCTTTCTCGACCGGGTCGCGAGTTTCCCAGTAAATGCCAACAGGAATACTACGTGTGGAGTTAAAGCGCGCGCCAACGGCGTAGGCAATTCCACAGAAAGCCAGATATGAAATACCAAGAAGGGAAATCAATGAAGTAAGCCGCTTCATAACTTAATCGCCTCAGCGCCACGCGATATTTCATGCGTCTTAAGTAACTTGTCGGATACCTTGGGCGGTGGAATAGACGCCCTTGCCTGAAACACCGGGTCCTTGAAATATAATGGCTGGACACCGTAAATTGCAGGGTATCCTGCTGCATAAATCACCATGTCGCCAGGCTTCTCAATCAACCCATCAGCGCCCTTAACTGGCCCAGGCATGCGTAAGCATTCATCCGGAGTCAACAAAGGCCTTTGTACTTCTTGAATGGTCCTAGAGACTTGTGCCAATAAAGCACTGGTACGCCGACCACTGGTTGTGATTTGTTCCTTTGCGACAGTGGTTTGACCGGTCAACTTGGAAAGATGATCAGCAGTCTCAACCCTGTTAGGTGGATATGCATTTTGCACATGGCAGTTAGATGTTATCGACTCATCAGCGCCATAGCCCGTTTCACGACTCTTTAATTGGTTAATATCCTGGCAAATCAAATAGCACTTAATGCCGTAACCAGCAACAAAAGCCAATGACTCCTGCAAAATCTCTAGTCTTCCAAGACTAGGGAACTCATCCAGCATCATTAACATTCGATGTTTGTAATGAGCCTTCGGACGACCATTTTCGAATTCCATCTTGTCAGCCAAAAGCCTAACAATCATGTTCACCATTACCCTAACTAATGGCCTTAGCCGCGCCTTATCATTAGGCTGAGTGATAATGTATAAACTGACAGGATAATCGAAATTCATCAGATCCTTGATGCGAAACTCGGACTTACGCACATTGCGCTGGACAACTGGATCGCGATACAAAGCGAGATACGACTTAGCTGTAGAGAGAACGGAACCGGCCTCTTCTGGGGGACGATCCATCATATCCCGAGCGGTAGAGCCAACCACCGGATGATTTTTACCGAACACATGCCCATAGGTTGTCATCTCTATCCACAGCTCGGCAATATCCCTATTAGGATCAGACATAATTGCATCTACAATAGGTAAAGACGCCTCGCCACCTTCATCCCTGGCCTTATATAGAACATGCATAATCACACCGACAAGTAGCGCTTGAGCTGTTTTCTGCCAATGCGTTTCTAAACCCTTACCATCTGGATCGACTATCAATGTTGCTAAATTCTGCACGTCGCCGACTTCGTACTCCGTTGCAATTCTAATTTCATCCAATGGATTCCAACATACGCTACCTTGCAAAGCAGCCGGCTCAAAACGTAATACCCTATTTCTGGCATACTTCTTCCGCCAACCAGCAGTCAGCGCCCATAATTCGCCTTTCAAGTCGGTAACAACTGCGCTACGTTCCCAAGACAGCAACGTAGGAATAACCAAACCAACCCCCTTACCAGATCGCGTGGGCGCATAACAGAGAACGTGTTCAGGCCCGTTATGTCGCAAGTACCTGGTAACACCATTTTTATCGATCCATGCACCTACATATACGCCTGACACCGGCGAAGTCTTTTTGCCGAGAAGCCTAGAAATCAAACCACCAGAACGAGGTAATAAGCCAGCCTCTTGAATATCCTCTTTGTTGGCCCATCTGGCCGAGCCATGTAAATACGGATTAGCCTTAGAGGAATTAGCAATCACCATTTTGGCAACAATAAGCCCTAACAATCCGACAGCGGTTACAGAGATACCAACACTGCCCGCCTTCATAAAGCTTTCTTGATATAACCCATACCAATCACTAGACCAGCGCAAAACCGCCCAAGGTGCATAAATATGGTTGTACTGAGGACCTAGCGTAGACTGATAGTTAAATTCGTCGGCAAAGAACTGAGTAGCAGATTGAAGCCCAGCAACAAGCGACGCGATAGCCAATGCGGGTATGACGAGGCCAACCCTTGGCTGACCCGCCCGAATTTGTGGACCGACTGCATTGTTAAATTTATCTTTCATTTGATAAGCCTCTTTAGTGATAACAGGCGGCAGGAATGAGTAAACAATAGAACTCGCGTTTTAGCGGCTAAAACACCCTAAGCTATGGCTCACGAAGTGAAAAACGACACCCCACCTAATAACTGTTTTAAATAAGCAATATATCTAATAAAATATACTATCAACAATGAGTTATGAAGGCAATCACATTAATTTTTTTATACGAAACCGGCCAGGAAAAACCGGACTGACATCTAGCGCGAAAAAAAGGCGGCTATCTGCGTCGACCTTTTGTGAGTTTTATCGAACCCGATTCACCAACAGACACAGCATCACCTATAGATAAGCGCTTTAATTGTGCGGCCGTTTTCTCGTCTACCGGCAAGACACATACAACATCATCGCGCTTTAGAAGCGCAAGAAATCTGCCATCAACATGCCGCAAGCCAGCAAAAGGCAGCATGCCCGCATCACCCTCACAGAACCGCCTATGCACCGGCACATTAACGCCCTTTAACCGCTTTTCATCACGTTCAGCAATGTACTTATCGGCCTCCACAAATACGATCAATCCTGATCCAGAAACTGGCCGTCGCAATGCGTTATTTGTGTCGGATCCTTGGTGCTCCATACCACCAGATACATTGCCCGACAATAGCATTTCAATTCCACTGGCGAAGCGAACCATAGCGAGACTGGACAAGTCTCGCAAACGGTTACGACTTTCGGGCGGCGGTCGACGCCCAACGCCGCTAACGTTGGGCTTATTGATGAATCCGAAGATCCCATTCCGTCGCCCTCCTTCATCGAATCGCCCTCCACTGGAATTACGGACTCCTGATCCAATGCCGCTATCGCCGCTTCCAACTCCTCTTCCTCGGTCAGTTGAGTGCCCATTTCTGTTCTCCGTAGTCTCATTTAATAAAGACAGCCGCTGCCTCTCCAGGAGAGGATCAGCAAAAGTCAAAGGAATAGCAGCATCCACCGCCGTTTTTACGATTTGCGCTCTAAATTCAATGCTGCCAGTAACCGTGATTGTGCTCCCATATCTATCCATCGCCATCCGTAACGCCGCCTTCAATCCATCGACGGAAGCACCACGCGATACCTTAAGCTTGTCACCATCATCGCGAATAGCAGATGCCCCGACACGATAAATGACGGTGCCCTTCTTTGTGATGCTATCCTGTACAGCATTCACACCATGCGTTGAACGCGCGCCCCCAGCCGCCCCGACGGTATTCCCCTTTAACCCCTTGGCCACTTCCCTGGCACGTAATGCAGCAAGCGCGTCAACATCACCCATGGACGCATTACACCTTAACCAGTCCACCCACTGTTGTGGCCTGTGCGTTTCAAATATTGATTGCCTCGCGACGTGGTAGCGCTCGTTAGCCGTTTGCAAATCGGCCAACAAAGATTTACTAACCAGACCGTACAAGATCTTTTTCTCCATGCGAGATTTCGCAGAGAGCCTTATCACAGCCCGCTTTAATTTAGCCGCTCGCTTGGCGGCAACCACCTTACGAGCTCTCTCTTCTCTGGCCGACTTCCATTGCTGAGCACGTAGCGCTCCTTGATTGGCCTGCTCATTCTTATACCTGGCAAACAACAGCGTTGTATCAATCCTGGAGCCAACCGGCTTAGCTTCATATGCCTTCGACCGCCCGGTAGATAGCGAAGCAGTACCAGACCCATTTATCAAGGCCTCAAATAATCCAAGACGAGCCTCAAGCTTTCCCTTCGATAAATCACGCGCAACGGTACTCGCCTTCACCATCAAGCCTTCATGATCTGCAATGACAAAGCCATTGCCTTTTTCCTGCAATGTAAGGCCATGCTCCTGAAGGACCTTGTGAAACTCACCCCAAGAAGCCGCTACATGGAGCTGCTCTAAACATTCGCGCCTAATCCAACTGAGCAAGCTTTCAACACCAGCATGCCGCTCCATATCAGCAGCACGGTTTTCACTTGGCACCTTGTTCGATAGGTGATTATCTCGTCCAAGGCCGTACTTTATTTCTAGGGACTCGCACAACTTACCAAGAACCTTATGGTCGTTATATGGGTTATGAATAGTTAAGCGTGTCGGATGAATTTTGTTTATAGCAATATGCATGTGGAGGTTATCCGTATCGCAATGAACAGCACTAACGCGCTGATGCTCACCATACCCGAGCCCTTCGCAAATGTTACTTTCAATCTCTTTTAAGATTTCATTACTGGGATGTTCGCCTTCGCGAAAACTCAGAATCAGGTGATAGGTCTTATCCGATTCAGCTCGGGTGTTCATACCCTGGACAGTGGTTACTTCAATTATTGCCGACCTTAAATCATCCGACTGGCAGTTAGTCACAGAGGTGTACTCAACACGCTCGCTCTTATCCTGGTCATCAGATATGTAACCGACAAGTGCGCCGAAGTCGCTTTTCTTAATCGACTTCATCGAAACATGTTTCGCGATCATAAGTGAAAAAATTTAGCCGCTAAAATCACAGGTCAGCCTTCGGCATGATTACAGCCTTCATCACTTCAATCATTTTGTCTTGCGTAGCTTCGATACGCGCAAGTGCAGCCCTGATAGTGGACTCACCGAACTGCGCAGTTCGGGCATCATTGGTTAGCCAAAGCTTAAGCAACCCACCAAGACGCCCCAGGTCGCCATTGATCTTCGCCAACTCCAGAACCCTCTCGTTGTCGGTGATGCATTTCGGCGCATAACCAAGTCCAAGAAATCTCAAGTAGGCCGATGTGCTATGGCCAGTTTGCCTAGCATTCGCTTCAATCGCGGCCTTCTCGTCTGGAGTAACCCAAACACGGATTGGATTACTACCTTTTCGGGTTTCGTTTGCCATATTCATAATCCTTCATCAAATGTTGTAACGGCGGTAGCCGTTGACCTCGTAGAGCAGGATACCGTTGAGCGCTCGGCGCGAATAAGGGGAGTGAAGTGTAGCTACCGTTTATACGGTAGGTACACTTCACATATCCTGCCCCGACCTTTCGGTCGGTAACTCCACAACATGTTATCAAACACTCGATCAACGACAAAAAAATAATAGACATATATATTTAAACGTATATAAAATAACGATAATTCATATTATATAGCTTATTTTTTACATACATTTTGACTCAAAATTGACTCAAAGTTGACTGAGATGCACCTCCAGTGAAATTAGATGAATAAAAGTTATACGGAACAGCTTGCGGAGTGGGTGAAGAAAAAACACGCAGTGAAAAAGCGCGACCGAAACCTAGTGATGTTTCAGGCAGTGAAAGATGACGTTTGCGAAGCGATATCGGCGGGCTATTCGATACGAACCGTATGGGAAAACATGTACGAAACTAAGCGGGTCACGATTGGTTATCACCAGTTCCTTAAATATACAAACCAGGTACTTAAAAAAGCCAACCAAACCCCACCAAAACAAAACACTACACAACTAGTCCCGAAGAAAGGAGCCAAACCACCAGAAAGACCTAACCCCAGCAATCAACAGAAGCCACAAAACTTTAAATTCGATCCATCACCCAATAAAGAGGATTGGCTCTAATGTCAAAAATACACATGGTATTACAAGGGAAAGGGGGTGTTGGCAAGTCGCTAATCGCCGCCTTGATCGCACAATACAAAACTAGCAAGGGACATACGCCTCCGTTATGCGTAGACACCGACCCAGTGAATGCGACGTTGAACGGGTACAAAAAGCTCAACGTCGTGAAACTCGATATATTAGACGGCGATGAAATAAATTCTCGCCATTTCGACAAATTGATTGAAATGATCGCAAGTAGTGAAAGCGATATCGTTATCGATAACGGAGCAAGCTCATTTGTGCCACTGTCAAACTACTTGATGACCAACGCAGTACCGCAACTATTGAAAGAAATGGGCCATACACTCGTAATTCACACGGTAGTAACGGGTGGACAAGCATTGGTCGACACCGTGGCCGGCTTTGGTCAGTTAGTTCAGCAGTACCCGGAGGAAGCAGAGTTTGTGGTATGGCTAAACCCCTATTGGGGCCCAATAGAAGACAACGGTAAAGGGTTTGAGCAAATGAAAGCCTATACTGCGAACAAATCGCGCGTGGCGGCGATTGTAAAAATACCGGACCTCAAAGCCGAAACATTCGGTCGAGACTTGAGCGATATGCTACAAGATAAAATGACATTCGAAGAAGCTATTGCCGCAGAGACAAACACCATCATGATGCGGCAACGTCTAAAACTGATTCAGCGCCAATTGTACGATCAAATGGATACGGCGGTGATTCTGTAATGAGAGATGATCAAATAGAAAGTCTGATCCGGGAAATCGCGACTAAACACGGCATTGCCGTTGGTCGCGACGATCCTATCTTGATACTGCAAACGATCAATAATAGATTGCTACAAGACGGCGCAAAGGCACAGCAAGATATGCTTGATCAATTCAAAAAAGAGCTAGAAGCGCTGGCAATGCGCTGGAGCGAAGACGCAAAGAATAAAGCAGAACGCATTGTAAATGCGTCGTTGAACGCCAGTAAGGAATCAATGGAAAACATGATGGCCCAAGGCGCAAGGGATACCATAAAATCAGTCAGGACTGAAATCGAGTCATCGCTAAATAGAATCAATGGCCCAATCCGTGATGCAAAAAAGATCGCCATTATGAATGTAATTGCAGGAAGCATGACAATCATCGCTGTAACCGCATTTATAGCATTCACTGTTTGGATCAAATAAGGCACAAACCCATTATGTTTAGGTTAAGCCCTGGCGAATCGCCCGGCCTTCTGAATAAATTTTAGCGGCTAAAACATCCAATTGGACAAGGTAAAACCGGCCTGCATGAGACCATAGCTCAATTACGCGTTTTAAGTCCGTGATATGACCAAGCAACATTGGATTCTAGATAAGCCAGAAATCCATTCATTAAGAATAATATCTAACGCGAAATATGATCCTTCTTATCTGGGGTGAAGAGACTATTGTGAACCCGGAGAAATGGATAATGTTAATTTTGGAGCAATGCCTAAACTGTCACTTTGTTTGAGCGATTTCCTAGTAACAATATTATGTCTCCGCTGAGCTTCTAATACGCTATCAAACTCGTTAGTTAATTCCTGTTCGTTTCTTCTTAATTTCCGTTCCGCAAGCTCTTCGATTTTTGGCGAATGCAAGCCCATACCGTCCCGAATTTCTCTAACAGCTTCGAGTCTTGCTTGCATGACCTGCAACCTGGAATGTTGATGCGCAATTTGATCTTGCCATGCTCGACGAGTACCAGGCAAAACCAAAACTCCAGGTTTTGCGGATTGAATTTGTTGAATCCTAGACTGCTGCTTCTCAATTAAGGTTTCAAGCTTATCTTCAACACGATCTACTTGTTCGTGCTTTGCTTCAACGTAATCAAATAGGGCCTCTTGATAGCTTTGTTCAACAGATGACACTTCCAGAATAGCTTGCTGTTCTCGTTCCGCTGTTTGAGCACTATCCAAAAGCTCATCAACGTTATAAATAGCTTTCGCGTTTATCCCTTGATCATCTTGCAATTGATCAGAACCAGGATCAATTGCGTTATAGAGGCCCCGCTGAATTACATCTGGCGTTAAAAGTCTTTTTTGAGGAACATTTACAAGTACCATATCGACTCCAAAACGAAGCTACTATATTGCTCCGTACTCCGTACCGAGCCGACTAAGAATCAGCGCGTACTTTTAAAAGTTAAGCCTCTACCAATGCCAATAGCTTGACTTCACCAAGATCGACTTCTAATTCATGACCATCATCGTCATACTTAATATGCCCAAACCCCTCTGTTGAGGGCCTTTTGTCAAGAATGATCCTACCTGGCCGACCGTCATGCCATATCTGAACGATAGCCTTCTTAAATTTGCTTGGATCGACTATTTTCTTCCTTTCGTTATCTTCCTGTTGCTTAATATCTGGATTGTTAGGAATGCTCGAACTATCCGTCAATTGTAGTTGGTCGTCACCAGTAGCGACTAAAGAACGTCCGCCAGATTCTATATTTGATTCATCTTCACCCGTTAAGGTAGTGCCAGAAACTTGGCCGCTATTAAGATCATCTTCATCAACTTCAGAGAGGTTAGCGATTGGTTCATTATTAGCATCCTGGATGACCCGAATATTTTCTTTCTTGTCCTTTAGATATTCCTGAAATAACTTCAATTGGCCCCTAGTGAATTCTTGACCAGGAGTATCTAACCAAGCCATAACATCCGCTTGGTTCGTCTTATAAAGCTTATTCAATTCGTAAATAATATTTACGTCGGTAACTTTCCCTGCTTTGTATGCCGCATCAAGCTCAGCTGGTAACTTAAGCAACGTAGTGTGCAAAGTCACCCACGCCGGGCTCTTACCGATTAAGGAGGAAATGGTCTTCTTTCCAATACCTTCCTCTAGTGCGGTTGCGATAGTGTGCGCAATCTCTAACGGGGTATTACCTTCTTTTTGGAGATTAACAATCAGTTGTTCGATCTTTACTCGGGCTGCCGTCTTATCGCCTTCGTCTTCAATGATGGCAGCAATCTTTTCGGCCCCATTTTGCTTTGATGCTCGAAATCTTCTAGCACCATCCTTGATCATGTATCTACCCTCAATTTCAGGGTGCTTCCTAATCGTTATTGGCTGCAATAAGCCGCTATTGTCAATGGATCCAGCCAACTCTGCTATGCTTTCAGTTGAAAAGCCATGGTTGAATTCTGTGCGCGGTTGTGCAGGATCCTCGTCGATCAAATTGATGTCAATCTCTGCATAACCAGATGCTTCTTTTGGTTGTTCGGAGAGTAGGCCGGCAAGGTCGCCTATTTCATGCAAGGCAAGGCCACTGCTTGCAATGGTGTGTAATTGATCTGTCATTATCCGATCTCCATTTGATTAAGAACATGGGCCGCTAATGCTCTCACTTCTTTGGCCGCCACTCGCGCTGTTGTTTTTTTGATTTTCCATACTGGCGTTCGGGATGCTAATGCATCGGCAATACTACTCCGTAGACCAATGACTATACCTTCAGGAGTCATTAATGTCGGATAAGCATGGGTGAGTTCCTGAAGGTGTCGTAAGTGCCTTGGATTCCTTTTATCAACTTTGCTAGGAACCATGCCAAGAAACTTAAGATTTTTATTAGCTTTTCGAATGTTAGCTATGGTCGTAACCATTCGTTTTATACCTTGAATACTGTATGCCTCTAACTCAATTGGTGAAAGAACAAAGTCTGATGCAAATAGAGCGGCTCCCATTGTTACGCCAAGTGATGGGGCTGTATCAATCAAGCAAATATCAAAGCCAACAGACGATAATTCACTTATGGCGGATTTAAAATTCATACCCGCATCGCTCAGCGTCATTTTTTCCATATTGGCGAGTGCAGCATCGGACTCGATAAGAACCAATCCAGTGGAGGGTAACAAAGAACAATCAACTTTCGCATTAGTTAGTAGCGAACTAGCAGAGACTCCACACTTATATGCCCCTAGCGTGTAAGACGCATTCGCTTGAGTATCGAGATCTATTACAACAACACGGAAACCACGCTCAGCAAAGTCGAAGGCAAGATGCACGAGTGTTGCAGTCTTACCAACACCGCCCTTTTGATTCGCCGTAACTAATGTTTTCATAGTTCCTTTGATTCCTTTGCCCATTTTCTGACTTGAAACGCTTGATGACGAGGAAGGATCACCGTCACTTTCTCGTACCCTTCCGGTACTTCCGCTAATTCCTTGTGCGCGTTCCAGACTCTGTTTACAGCTTGAGAAACTGCACTCTTTGTTATGTTCATCGCTCTTGAAAAATCGGCTTGGGATTTCCCGTCTACCAATACCCCCCGTGCTATTAAGATTGTTTGTTCCCCAATTTCTAATTGAGAAACTGCTTGTTCGAATTGCCTCTCGGTTAGTCTTTTCATAACCACTTCCTAAACATCTGTTGCCCATGTTAGTGCTCCGCGCCTTGTTGATAAAACGACGGTGACAGCCGCCGTGAGGTAAAGAGTTAAGCTTAACGCATGCATAAAGTTTAGCTTAACTAATAGGCGGAGTCAAATAACATTTTAGCGGCTAAAATTTGCGAGGCCCATAGAACTCAACAAAGTAAGTAATCGCAATTAACAATGAAGCATGAATCATAGCGGTCAGCCCAGCATACATACCCGGTGTATTGTGATAATACATTGCCCTTATGAACTGAAATAGAACATCGAGGGCAAACAGCCATTTAGAGATTGGCCAAACTAGGGCAAGCATTATCCAAACAATATGCACTATTCGGTGCAAAAGTGGGGGAGAACTATGAATTAAAGGATCGGTGGCTTCGACAACATTTTCTTGCTGCGGGTGAGCTTTTCCTACATCCGGAAACTTATAAAGTTTTGCTGCCATATTGACTACCTTTGCGAAATTAAGTTTTAATAATCAGTCAGGCCCGCGCCTGTGTCGTGATGTGACAGCATCGCGGCAAGCCCCGGTTATGCCGGGGCTACCTATCATCTTCTTACTTCCGCAATAAATGGTATTTTCGCTACTTAAGAATACTCAATTAATTGCAGCATATATCTTGCCACTTTCTTCGTGAAATGAAATGTAATCAATTAACAGATGGTACATTTCTATAAAGTGGTCTTGCTCTGTTTTATTTGCAATTACGTTAAGGGTGTAAAGAGTTGCGACAATACCAGCGGCGTCCCCAGACATTTCACCACAAAAGCCATTATCCGCATTACATGTGATTTCCTCATAGCCTGTAGGAGCCATGTAAAAGCCACCATTCAACAGCGTAAAAAAATCCCAATAACCACCAGAATATTCTTCAAATAGTTTGTCCATAAAGGAATAAATAAGCGTTTCCCCTAGACAAAGTTTTTCTTTGAAATAGGTTGGCAAAAAACTTTCGCGTTTAACAGGTTCAACGGCAGTTGCAGTAATACTCATCGGAATCTCCGGTAACTGACCTTGGCGGAATGCCCGGCCTTCGATGTATACAGTAGGGCGTTATGTCCTATTTGTCAAGTTTACATGGTTGCATCAGCTAAATGATCGAAAGCTATAACTATCAGGTGTTTAATCTGATTCAGTTTCGCGCCAGATAGATTTGATGCCCGCCAGATCGCATAAAATACCCCAAATGGCATAAGATATATCAGTTTCCCCACTAACCCATCTTCTTACGGTTCTACTGGCGCCACTACCAGTAAGTCCCACTTTTTTTGCAACTTGGCCCCCTGTTAATCCTGTCCGGCGAATTATTTCTCTAACTTCATCTCCGTTCGGAACACTCCAATTTTCACTAAAGGGTATTAAACATTCAGGTCGTATTTCTATGACTTTTCCATCAAATGGGGTTGACGAGTATCGTCGTTTAACTGTTGTGTCATTGTTCATTTTTTTTAAAATACCATCACTTAAGTTAAGGGCTTCGATTTTAGCCGCTAAAATGGAAAGGTCATTGTAGAAGTTGCAGATGATCGTAACCATAAAGGGATTGAACACGCTTATGATCGGGTGCAATAACTTTTTTGCCCTCCCATTTATCCTATACTGAATTGGCTTATCACCATAAGCGTATAGGCATGTTTCACTTATTTTTGAGATTATAACGACGCTGCCGAGTTCTCTTGGGAATAGCGTTAGGAAGATTCTGCATCAAGATCCAATCTTAATGATTTCCTTTTGGCGTTTAATGATTTTTGCTTTTCTATAATCTGTTATTTTTTTGTTGTCTCTTCTGCCCATTTTCTGACTTGAAACGCTTGGTGCTTTGGCAGAATTGCTTCTACAAACTCATATGAATCGGCAATAATGTATGGAATAGTCCAATTCGGAATAGAAGACCCGCGACCTATTCCCCCTAGTGGATTCATTTAAAGCAAGAATTTTTAGTAAAAACTCGACTTGTTGTTCGTTTTAATGTCCAGAGGCTAATTGTTTTTGTTGCAGTTTACGGCTGTTCGTCTTGCATGTTCTAAGAGCATACTAAAAGAAGTCATAGGTTTATTTGCACGGTTAAAAAAAGGCTATATAAGGCTTATAAGTAATAAGGACTGTAAAAGACCAGTTTACTTGAGCATAATCAATATGTTGGGAATTGTACCCGCGACCTATTCCCCCTAATTGTATTGTGATAAAGCTCATTTATGTGTACTCATGTCATCAAAAAGGTATCTTGATTTTGCCAATCCCGCGAACCGCGACCTATTCCCCCTGGTTTTTTAATAACCCGCGACCTATTCCCCCTGGATTTTTAGGAACACGCGACCTATTCCCCCTGCCTGATTTGATCTATTCAGGGTGAAAATCTAAAGCGATTTGTACCCGCGACCTATTCCCCCTGAATAGCGCGACCTATTCCCCCTGGAAAAAGACATTTGCCGCGACCCATTCCCCCTGTGTTCATGAAAGTACTTTTGTTAATGGCTAATCCGGTGAGAGGTAGTTATTTCCTTAATAGCGAATTACCCTGAACGTTACCAACGTACTGATTTACCCCTATTTCCATTGAATTTTGAAGAACCCGCGACCTATTCCCCCTTCTTTGGTTACGACCCGCGACCTATTCCCCCTGCGTTAATTACGGCTCGGGACCCATTTCCACCATCAAGTGATTTTTTCGAATCTATTAATCGTCTATTCGATGCTTTTTGTTCTGCAGTGAATTCTGGTGAAGGGAATATGGTATACACAACATCTACGATTTTAGACCGCTTCCCGCGTTCTTCTGTTTTGGTGTGGCTGGTTAAAACACCTAGCGACTTAAGTTCATCCCAAGATTCTTCAAGTGTAGCTATTGCATCACGTTCGCGTTTATAGCCTTCCAGTAAAGCGCTGTCTCGCTTGATTGTGCTGTACCGCATTACGAAGCTGTTAGTTAATGCTGCTTGAGTGTACTTGAGTACCAATTGTGAGATTAACCATCTTGATAGTTGAGTTCTACACTTCATTAATCTGCGATAGTTGAACTGCCTATATGTCAGATTAGAAATACTGTTAGTAATCAATGGATGAAACTGAATTAACCATTTAGAGTCTTGAGAATTGCTTATAGAACTGTCTTTTTTGCTCACCCTTGCAAGCAATGAAAGATAATTCATGCGGGTATAGCAGACTTCTGTGTCCTCCGTTTCCCCTTGAATATCAATGTTGCTAAGGGATAGAATATCCAATGCTTCCGTTAGTTCGTCGTAACGGAGGGTGTGGCCTTGATCAGCTAGATGAGTGCGTAATCGGTGTAATGTAAATCGGCATCCGGAACGGAATCCATCAGCATCATAAAAACCATCATCAACCGCAATTTTTCGTAATGCGTGTTCAACAAGTTCCTCTCGTGCTCCAGGATAATATTCTGTTTCTACCTCTGTGATAGGGTCCTTTAGCCTTGCTGGTCTTATAAGTATCTTGAATTCATTACCTCTGTATTTGAAGGCAATTGTGCAGATTGGTAATGCGCCACTTGGTAGCCGCATTTCTTCTTGCCGTTTCCGTGTAATTGAAAACCGAGGAACGCTATCCCAAAGGTCGAAAGCGTTGCCAAGTTGATCGCGCTCGTCATTATTGTTGGCTAAAAAGTCTTGAAACAGGCATAACTGCTGATTTGAAAAAGCGTCAGGCGGGACTGGTTTGTGCTGCGAGACTCGTTTTTTGGGCGTTTTCTTTTTACCGAGAGAAATTGAATCTTGGGTATTATCAAGAAGAGTAATCTGATTGCCTTGCGACATGTTTAAGTCTCGCTAAAGAATAAAGTAACGCGATAGCACGTAGTAAAGAGTTTAGCTTAACTAATAGGCGGAAGTCAAACAACATTTTAGCCGCTAAAATCCAAGGAGGAGGGCGGGTGTGTATAGTCGAACATTCTTCACGCATTTATCGCGGGTGTTTGATGAAAGATTTTGGCCCCCCATCATTACTTATCTTGGCAGGCTGTATATTTCTGGAGGTGGCAGAAGGGTGAACATGGATGTCAGTGATCGAAAGAAATCATCAAATTAGCCCCGTCATATCCTGCTAACCGCCAGAATCAAAACATGTTATATTGTAAAAAATCATTTGTTTCGACGGTGTTTAAGTACATTTCACGGTTACTGGCATAACGTAATGGAGTATCAAAATAACACATACAATATAGAAGAAGCCGAGCTGGTAGAGTTTGTTAAAACTAAGGCCGTAAGGGAAATCAATATTGTTCAGGCACCGAGTAAAAAGTACCGAATAGTCACTAAATTAAATTGGAAGGACGGGGCTTTTTTGTTAGTGTCCTATCGCAAAAGAGTTCGTGAATGGTCAACGTTAGATACATTGATCCGATACCTTCGAGAAACCTATAAAGATATATCCATCCCCATCAGATTAACGTTTGTACCTCTTGAAGAAGCAGAAGATTCAACAGGGCATGAAATCCATATCGTAATAGATCAGAGCGATTAGATCGTAAACTATCCACTATGAAATCTTCTCAAACGGCGCAATATGTGTGTTTTTGTCTGTGTATCACACAAAACGCAATAGCCGAAACAGACGACGATTTAGGATTGATTTATGGATCTGGTCAAATGCAATCAATTGCATCAGGGCACCCGTTGCAGCAAAGCCTAAGTCCTAGTGTTACGTCGGTTATGACGGCTAAAGACATTGAAAGAATCGGTGCCAGACGCTTGACGGATGTTCTCGAATACTTACCTGGTGTACATGTAAGCAACGCCAGAAGTGGCGTTAAGGTTATTGGGTTTCGCGGTGTTTCCTCTGAGACAAACGCTCAAGTGTTAATCTTAGTCAATGGCGTACCTGTTAGGAATACATTATTTGGCGGAAAACCATTCGAATGGAATCTGCCGGTTAAGAATATTGCACATATCGAAGTAATTAGAGGGCCTGGTTCAATGCTCTATGGTGGCGACGCCACGACTGGAGTTATCAACATTGTTCTGAAGACCGGCAAAGAGCTAAAAGGGGGCGATGCTGGTGGGTTCTTTGGAAATCAAGATACTTATGAAGGCTGGGCTGAATACGGTAACGAATCAGGCGACTTAGAGTACAGCTTAGCCATTCAAGGCGGTAGCACAAATGGTTATCAAGGAAGGGTCAGCCAAGACGCACAGACAGTTATAGATAGCCAGTTTGGAACTCACGTATCTAATGCACCAGGCGTCACCAATAATGGTCGGGGTGACATTGATGCGCGCATAGACGTGGCCTACAAAGATATGATCAGGCTTCGAGCCGGGTATCAAGGATTCAGACATGTAGAAACCGGTATTGGAGCGGCTTATGCCCTTGATGGTACTGGCGGCACAAATAATGATATATATAATCTCGATCTGTCGCTAAATAACAAAATCACCGATGCACTAACGAATAAAACTTCGTTTTATTTTTTGGGGCAAAATCCAAGTACCGATATTTATTTATTGCCGGCAGGTACGTTCGGCGGGTTATTGCCACTTGGTGCACGAAATATTGTGTCTGGTTTCCAGGGGACAACTGGGCTAACTACCCAACTCAATTACGTTGGCATTAATAAACACACGATTACAGGGGGTACGGGACTTATTTACAACTGGATTTCTGATGGAACTGACAAAATCAATTACATCATTACTCCAACCTTTGTACAGCAGATCCCATTAACCGAAGCATCGGCATTTGGAAGAGATCCACTATTGGCATCGAAAGAGCGAACAAATTATTATGCGCTAATACAGGATGAGTGGAATTTCGCACCAGATTGGTATCTAACTACTGGCTTTCGCTACGATTATTACTCGGACGTATCACCAGGTTATAGTCCACGTATCGCACTGGTGTGGAATGTCAATTTGAATCTGACAACCAAGTTGCTATATAGCCGGGCATTTCGACCGCCGTCGTTTCTTGAAAAGAATCTACCACTGATTCCGGGCACTACAGTTAAACCGGAAACTGTAAACACGGTTGAATTCCAGGTTGAAAACAAATGGTCGTCTGATTTAATGACGTCGGCGAATGTTTATTGGTTTAAACAAGAAAACTTAATCGCGTCCACTAACTCCACAAGTGTGACCCCGGTCGGCTTTCGTAACAGCGCCCCAATTGATGGGATAGGCTTTGAGACTGAAACAAAGTACAAGCTAAGCAGCGATGTTGACTTTGCTGTCAGCTACAGTTATCACGGGTTGCCCTCTACGTCTTATACAGGTCTAATGCCAGAACACATGGCAAAAGGGCTGATAAACTGGGACATCACTGATAGTTGGGCGGTAGGGACTCAACTAAATTGGATCGGAGAGCGAAAACGGCCATCCGATGATCCACGTGGGAATTTAGCAGGTTATTTTACGGCTGGTCTAACACTATCGACCAAAGTCGCGAAACCACTCGAATTCACATTCAGAGTCAATAACATCTTTAATTCAACTCTAAAAGAACCAACGTTAAACCCAATTTTATTCCCAGGGGATGAAGCTATTCTTGGGCGAACCGTATTGGGACAAGTCAAAGTGACATTCTAGTGCTTATTTATCTAGCTAGGCTAATAACCAATCCTACTGGCGCATTAACCGCTATACACAAGAAATATGGCGACTTTGTGCAAACATGCTTTTTCAATAAGAAGCTTTTATTTACATCAAATCCGGAACATTACGAGGAAATATTCAATCAAGAAGCTAGGGGCCTTTTGAATAGAGACTCACTTTATGAAGCAAAAAAACCTATGTTCGGCGATGGACTGTTTAATAGCAAGGGCGCTACATGGACAAACCAGCGTCGACTAATGCAGCCAATGTTTACAAGGCAAGCTATCGCAGAGTGGCACGGCATTATGCTTAAAGAAGCCTGCAATGCCACAAGGCGGCTCAAAAACGATGGCGTCACTAAAGTAAACATATCAGAGGAATTAAAAACCCTTATTCAGAGCATTCTGATTCAGGTCATGTTTGGCCAGGCAAAAACATCACATAATGAAGAGTTATTGATGGCGGCGATTGACACCATAGTAAAAGGATTATTTCCGCATTTACTAACAGAGACGCTAGGCAAGGGAAAATTAAAGCGGCTTTTTGTCCTACAAAATAGGAGGATGGAGAAAGCCATCAATCAATTCGTGGCCTATGTTGACTCCAAAATCGATGGAATTGAGCCGACAGGCCATGATTTAATTTCGCTAATGATGAATGGTAGGGACAGAAGCGGCTCACAAATGTCGAGAGAGTTACTAAGGGATGAGGCGGTTACGTTGTTCCTGGCTGGGCAAGACACCACTGTTAATACGTTGATATGGTTCTTTTACCTTATAGGTAAGCATGAGGCGGTCCATAAACGTATTACCAGTGAAATACAGGGCATCAAGGATGACCTATTGACGCCAGAAACTATGGAACGGTTGATCTACACCAAGGCGGCGCTTTATGAGACATTACGCTTATATCCGCAGGCTATCGCGCTTAGTAGGGATACAGCAACGACGATAACCGTAGGAGGAAAAACGGTTTCACAAGGTACGTCTGTAATAATGAGCCTTTATGCGACCAATCGTGATGCTAGGTGGTGGGAGCGGCCAAACGAATTCTATCCAGAACACTTTTTAAACGGTGCCGTAACGCAGCGACATAAGTACACGTTTCTCCCGTTCGGTGGTGGAGTACACAATTGTGTTGGTAGGCATTTCGCAGAGTTGGAAATGATGGTGATTATTGCCACAGTGCTACGAGAATTTACAATTCTCGTCAACGAGGACATTAAACCTACCGTTAGTATTACCTATAAGCCTGAGAGAGATGTAATCGTTTCGATAACTCAAACTACTCAAGCCCTATAAATGCATGTCGAAACCGAGACCGCCAAGGTGGACCATAGATACTGGTCGTGATGGTGGAAAACTAAAACCTTTATCGAAGATATTCTAATGAAAGTGATTGTTGCCTCAAGTGATTATGAAATCAGCAATGCGATCACCAATCAAATCCTTGGCGTTGAAAGCACCAGTACATCCGTCATAGAGACAACAGATGATTTCATCGAGGCCCTAAAGAGCGATGAATATGATTTCATTGTCACAGATTATTCGTTCGATGGCACTGATATATGGCAGTTAACTAAACTGATAAATTCGAAGCAATTGGTTGGGCACGCAGTGCCAGTTTACCTGATAAGCGAAACCTGTGACACCGAAGTGCCGGTTATTCTCGCCAAAGAATATAACTTCCAAACCATTTCAATAAATGACTTGGTAGAAACTCTACAGATGGCCCACTGCACCGGATACGTTCGCGGGCAGCGAGGACAGGTAAAAGCAAGCGTGCTTGTCATAGAAGACGATGAAGATGCCTCGGAAATAGTATATGAGGCCTTAAAGAGCGATTATGACGTCGATAGAGCCACAGATGGCGAACTAGGTTTAGCATTATGGAAAAAGAAACGTCACGATCTTATCTTGCTTGACTACATGCTTCCGGGGCGCAAAGGGGATGAAGTGCTATCGGAAATAATGGATGTAGATAAGAACCAGCCAATTATTGTGATGACGGCCTTTGATAAACCAGAATATAACAAAGACTTTATCCTGAACGGAGCCAGTCAATATTTGCCAAAACCGTACACATTGATGGAGTTAAGAGCGCAATGCGTCAGCCAAATAAATAAAGCCAAACTAATTTATCAAGACTATTATCACGACCAGAAACAGAAAAAACTGAGAAATCTAGTCAATGAGTTAGAACGAGAGTTAACAGTTAGCAATATCGAGAAAGCAAGACGTATTATTGATGCGATTAAAATAAACTTACCGCATAGCTTATCCGAAGACGAACAAGCTAGGACTTGGAATTCGGTATTCTGATTGTAAAAATAGTGCCAGATATATGATTTGGCTCAACAGAGATGTCGCCGTTTAAACGTTGTACGAACTGTTTTGTTATTGCCAAGCCAAGTCCGTGCCCGCCATATCGCCGGCCTAGACTCATGTCCACCTGCCACCATGCATCAAAAATTTGATCGCAAAACTCAGCAGGTATTCCACAGCCTGTATCTGCAACCTCAATAATTAAAAACGCCTGGCTAAGTCGCCAAGTCAGAGTAATCACGCCATCTGTGGTGAATTTACACGCGTTGCTCAATAAATTGTTCAGAATGTGCCGCAAAACCTCGCTATCCGATACAATCATGGTATCTGAGCCGATTAGCTGTAGCTGATTTCTATTGCGGTTAAGCAAAGGGGTAACATTCTCAACACATGCATGCATTAAAGGTGCAATTGCAATAGAAGTTAGTGCCACATCGTACCGGTCGGCCTCTAGCTGCGCATGTAATAGAATATTGTCGATTAAAGTATTCAGGTCATTAACGCGAACTAATGCCTTTGCATGTAATGCTCGATTTTCAGTGAAAACAGGATCATCCGGTAAACGCTCAGCCAATAGTTGCAAATATCCCCTATGGCGTGTAAAGGTGTCTTCATTTCATGAGACACCATAGACATAATCTGCGCTTTATAAACGTTGGCGGTTTCGCTGCTTTCGAGCGCTATTTTTAAGGCACTCGTCCGCTCTTCGACGCTTTTCTCTAGCTCTGTTTCTGTCGTTTCGATATTCGCCAACATATCGTTGAGAGTAATTCGCATGTTATTGATTTCGGATGACCCTGAAAAATGAACTCGATTTCCTCTCTCACCTAGGCTTACCTTATTGAGTACCATCGCCATTTCCATCAATGTCGAAGTAAATAGTCGTGACAACCTCCTGACAATGACTATAAAAAATAACGAGAAAATGAGAATGATCAATATTGATCCTAGTAAAAGCTTCTTCATTACTAGGTCATATTCAGCTTTCGATATAACTAATTCGACGTACCCCAAATAGCTTTCTTGGTATATAGGTGAATAGAAGCACCATGAGTCTCGGTTGTCCGAATAGCTGGGCTCTTCAGTGCGAAGTGGCGGATTTAGTTCACACACAGACTTAGCACCGTAAGAAGCTAATAGTTCACCACGACTATTATAAATCGTTGCTCCCAATACGTTTTTGTCTGACGCAAAGCTATGGACAACGGATTCCGACTGTGATGTTGAACCTAAAATTACCGAGTATATGGCTGAATCAGCAAATGTTGCGGTATGTTCTCGCCAGTAGTGACTTGTGTAGTCGTTGATGTAATTAGAAATTAACTTGTACATGAATCCAATTAAGAAACATGACGCCAGGATAATGGAAATGAAAATCAAAAAATTGAACCGCTGTTGTATGTTGTAGCGGTCGAGCAGACTCATTTAATTTTAAGGGCGAAGGAATCTAGTACAATCGGATCGAACTCAATAGCAAGATGTTGGGCTACTCGCCGATTCAGCGCGAATTTAATGACCTTGATGTTTTCATAGACTGGGCTCGGTCGGCTCACTAAGCGGCCTAATTGCTCTCCCAACGCAAAATCATCAGGATAAGCTGCTATGAGGGCGCCATTCTCAAGGTGGCTAAGGTTTGTCGATAAAAGGATGATCTTTTTATCCCATGCGACCTTCGCTACTTCATACAGAATATTTTTTGGTAAGTTAGCTGGGATAAATATTGCATCAGCGGACGTGGCTTCATCTAGTAACCGGCCAAGTACACGAATGGTGTCTAGCGAATCTACTCCTTCCCTAATTTCTATGACGGCTGATGACTTTAAATTATTTGGCACATAATCAATGGTCTGAAAATGGGATTGCTGAACTACAAAGAAGTGTTTGACTGATGGAAGTAATCTAGCCAAATGTTCAACCAGTACACGATTGTCAAGCGCCAAGCCTACGCCGCTGTATTCCGCTGGATTAAAGTACATCAACCCTGCCAGCGTTCGTTCCCGATATTCCGTGCGGTAAATGTTCTCAACAATTCCCTTACCAAGCGCTATAACCCGGTCGGCATGCGTCGCATCAAGGATAGAGCTTATATTATTGTTATCGCCAGTAGATTCGATTCGTTGAACATGACTATTCATGTGTTCGATGCCGGCTATTACTTGGGCGTAAGCCGGATTCCCTAAAGCCTCCGCAGAGTAAACAATTACTACTTGAGGGTCTTTTGCGAATGTTGAGCAACTGAAAAAGATAATACTCGATTTCAATAGGTTATAAATCTCTTTCCGCATTTATCATCTTTAGTTGCTTCAATTCCATAATCAGAGGCATCAGCTCATGCCCGGTTAAATCCCTCATTCGCCAATACTTAGCTGATTGATCGCCTTCTAACCAAATGGCAATGGCGTGAACTGTCTTTTTTGCCAGGTCTATTGCCATACGCGGCTGCATTGTCCGTTGACTTATCTTGTGGCGATGAATTGCCTTTAACAAACATTCAATCGGGTCTGCCAACCCATCTTTAGTTTGCCCTTGATTATCGTTCAAACGTTTCAGAAATTCAGTAATTGGTTTATTCAGGGCAAGCATTATTAACGAACCGCCTAATACACCAGTTGTAAAAATATCTGATTTAGGGAGTAAGCCATCAATCAATAGGAGTTCGCTTTTAAACAATTCAATAGCTTTTTTCATATTAATGTCTTCGCGCTCTCTGATTGAACGTTTATCTTGTAGAGAGCGTTGACGGCCCCGTAACGCGATATGAATGGCCTCATTGATAAATCCATTTCGCAGCCTCTCGGAAACAAAGGTCAACCCCAATTCGTTATAGGCGGCTTTCACTACTTCATGTGGTGGTAGCGCCTCAAATTGCTTCGTCTTCGCTTCGATGCATAACGTCTGAAAATCTTCTTCGGTCATGTCGAAAATCAAGGCCATGAGGTAATCAGGTTTGGACAGCGTGCCATTTAGCCATGCTTCCTTCCGCCGCTTTCCGGATAATTTGAAGAGCGTATTACCGACCTTTACTAATGCGACGGTGATTGAGTAAGCATACAGAGACGGTATGTGCTGAACAAAATCGTCATGATCGCCTTCATCAACATCAAAGAACTCAAGTTCGGCAATTACAAGCCAATCAGCGAATGACATTCGCACAACGGCGCAACCTAAGTCGCTAATAGGGTAAACCATTTCCATAACACTGAATAAAAAAATTAATGTATTTGCGTTCGTAAGTCATTGTTGATAGTATTTTTTTCGCAGTTTATAGCATGTCGAAAACATGACGCGATGAACTGGCGGCTTTCACTCGTACTGCAAAGGCCTATACGCCACTACGAAATTTTAGCCGCTAAAAAATAGCAACGTACACGATATTACATAACCGACTTCAATTGCCCTAACAAAAAGAGCGGAACGTGTTTAAAAAATCAAAAAGTGCAATGCACTTTACGTTGACTGCGGAGGCAGTTTGTACTAGAGTGCATTGCAGTTTATAAAAAGTGCATTGCACTATAAGCAAAATGCACAGGCGAACAGTGAAGCAATGACCTGAGAGGATAACGATGACCCACGAACAGAATCTACACGAATCAGTCAGTGACAGGGCGAAAGTAAAGCTCGAACGCGATTTAGGTCCAATCATATTGTCTGCTTTAGCTGATCCGAGAACCGTTGAGGTGATGCTGAATGCCGACGGCAAACTATGGCAAGAACGTCTTGGGGACAAGATGAAGTGCATAGGAACCTTATCAATTAGCAAGGGTGAGGCAATTATTAAAACTATTGCGGGTTTTCATGGCAAAGAGATCACCAGATTAAAACCCATCCTGGAAGGCGAATTCCCTCTTGATGGCTCACGATTCGCCGGCCAACTTCCGCCTGTTGTGCCTGCGCCAACTTTCGCAATCAGAAAGAAGGCTATTGCAATATTTCCACTGGAGCAATACGTCTCGGACGGCATCATGACCTGCAATCAATTCGATGTGATTACAAAGGCAGTCAAAGATCACAAAAACATTTTAGTTGTCGGAGGAACTGGATCAGGGAAAACGACGTTGGTAAACGCCATTATTAACAAAATGGTTGAGTTCGACCCCACAGAACGAGTGTTCATTATTGAGGATACCGGCGAAATCCAATGCGCGGCCGAAAACTACGTGCAGTATCACTCAACTATTGATGTCCCGATGACGCAGTTGTTGAAAACAACGCTCAGGATGCGGCCAGATCGAATATTAGTCGGTGAAGTACGTGGACCAGAGGCGCTAGACCTACTAATGGCATGGAATACGGGCCACGAGGGTGGAACGGCCACACTCCATGCAAACAATGCGAAGGCTGGGCTGGACAGATTATCCATGTTAATCAGCATGCATCCAGAATCACCTAGACCTATTGAACCGCTGATTGGCGAAGCGGTACATGTTGTTGTTTTCATCGCCAAAACCCAAGAAGGCCGTCGTATTCAGGAAATCATAGAGGTTTCCGGTTACAGGGACGGTCATTACATAACCTCTAATCTGTAGGAGTTACAAAATGAATGCACTCGCGAATCGACTGCAAAGAGCACCGCTAATTCTGTTAATGGCATTGGTTTTTTTTATGCCAGAACAGGCGACCGCCGCCGTAGGTGATGGGGGAGCTTTACCTTATGAGGATTGGCTTACCAGCCTTAGAACATCGGTTACTGGTCCCGTAGCGTTTTCGTTGTCACTCATTGGGATCATTGTCGCCGGCGGTGTGCTGATTTTTGGCGGCGACTTAAACGGCTTCTTTCGGACCTTGATCTTCATCGTTCTTGTCATGGCCCTCTTAGTCGGTGCCCAAAACGTTATGACTAACGTATTTGGTCGCGGAGCAGTAATCACACTGTCGGCGGATGAGGTAGGCACACAGCTCATGATTATGGGTTTTCACGCGACGCAGTATGTCAAGGGGGCATTGATGATCGCGTGTTTAATAGCAACGTTAGCATGCCTTCAACTGCGTACATTAAAAAGCGCTGGTAAGTCATTGGCTATGGTGGGTGAAAAGTAATGGCCTTACGCGCGATTCCAATTCGCAGAGCGGGTAACAGAGACAACTTGTTCATGGGCGGGGATCGTGAGTTTGTGATGTTCTCCGGCCTAGTGGCCGGAGCGCTAATTTTCTCCGCTCAAGAACTGAGGGCAGCCATTGTCGGGATAGTTTTATGGTTATGTGCATTATACCTAGCACGGTTGGCGGCCAAATCAGATCCGAAAATGCGATTTATTTATCTACGACATTTACGGTATCGAGGTACGCGGGTAGGTAATTTAAGAGGGTATTACCCGGCCAGAAGCACCCCGTTCCGTGAAAATCCAAATAGCCAAGGGAAACAATACAGATGATGATCGAGGCCATAACACTCATGATTGCGGGACTAGGGATTCTATTAGTCGCAATCCTCGCCAGATTGATTTACAGGGCGGATAAGGATCGTCGGTTAAGTCAACATCGTTCCAAAAACGCCAGCGTAGCGGATTTGTTGATTTATGCCGCCGAGGTCGATGACGGTATTATTGTTGGTAAGGATGGATCGTTTCTCGCTGGCTGGCTTTATACGAGTGATGACAACGATAGTTCAACCGAAGCACACCGCGAATCAATATCCGCCAGATTAAACCAAGCAATATCCAGACTAGGCAATGGCTGGATGATCCATGTCGACGCCGTGCGACGCCCGGCGCCGTCATATTCAGAAAGGGGGTTATCGACATTTCCTGATCGAATCACGGCAGCCATCGACGAAGAGCGCCGGACACTTTTCGAAGGACTAAGTACCATGTACGAAGGGTACTTTGTCATGACATTGACGTATCTCCCGCCTGTGCTTGCAGAACGCAAGTTTATTGAACTTATGTTCGACGACGACGCCAGGAAACCTGACTCAAAGACATATACAACCGACCTCATTGAACACTTTAAACGTGAATGTCACAACATCGAAACGCGATTGTCGGCAGCGGTCAACTTACGCAGATTAAAGGGCCATGAAATCGTTAATGAAGATGGGACAACTGTCATTCATGATGATCTTCTGCGCTGGTTGCAGTTTTGTATTACCGGAAAAAATCATCCGATACAACTGCCAACAAACCCCATGTATCTCGACTGTTTAATTGGTGGAGAGGATTTGCTCGCGGGCGTGATTCCCAAGATAGGTCGTAAGTACATCCAGGTAGTAGCGATTGAAGGATTCCCGCTTGAATCGACACCGGGAATGTTAACCGCCCTTGGTGAGTTACCTATCGAATATCGCTGGTCCTCAAGGTTCATTTTTATGGACCCTCACGAGGCTATCAGTCACTTGGAAAAGTTTCGAAAAAAATGGCGGCAAAAGGTACGCGGTTTCATTGATCAAGTGTTCAATCTCAACACAGGACCGATAGACGAGGACGCGCAAAACATGGTGGACGACGCACAGGCGGCGTTAGCTGAAGTTAATAGCGGCATAATCGCCCAGGGCTATTACACCAGTGTTGTAATCCTAATGGACGAGAATAGAAAACGCGTACAGGAACTGGCTCAACAGGTAGAGAAGGCCATAAACAGGCTTGGATTTGTCGCCAGGATCGAAACCATTAACGCAATGGAAGCCTACTTAGGTAGTTTGCCGGGCCATGGTGTCGAGAATGTACGCCGTCCCTTGTTGAACACTATGAATTTGGCGGACTTGTTGCCGATTAGCACCATTTGGACAGGCAGAGAATATGCACCTTGTCCAATGTATCCAGCACTATCTCCCCCGATTATGCATTGTGTTACCCATGGCTCAACACCATTCCGTCTAAATCTCCATGTAGGCGATGTGGGGCATACATTTATGTTTGGTCGAACCGGAGCCGGTAAGTCAACCCATCTTGCCATACTCGCCGCGCAGTTGCGCCGCTATCAAGGCATGCACATCTTTGCATTCGATAAAGGGATGTCGCTGTACCCATTAACCGAAGCAATCCACGCCACGAGTGTAGGGAAAAGCGGTAAGCATTTCACGGTGGCCGCCGACGACGAATTGCTGGCCTTCTGTCCTTTGCAATACCTGAAAACCAAAAATGATCGCGCATGGGCTATGGAATGGATCAACATCATTCTGGCGTTAAATGGTTTGATTACATCACCCGCCCAGCGAAATGAAATTGGTAACGCCATCATCAACATGCATAACAGCGGCGCTAGAACGCTATCTGAATTCACGGTAACTATTCAAGATGAGGCAATACGCGAAGCTCTTAAGCAATACACCATTGATGGCGCAATGGGGCATCTATTAGATGCCGAAGAGGATGGGCTGGAACTTACCGATTTCACGGTTTTTGAAATAGAAGAGTTAATGAATCTCGGGGAGCGCTATGCGCTTCCAGTGTTGTTATATCTCTTTAGACGCATCGAACGATCATTAACCGGGCAGCCTACGGTCATTATTTTGGATGAGGCATGGGTGATGCTCGGTCATGCGGTATTCCGGGAAAAAATTCGAGAGTGGCTAAAGGTACTGCGAAAAGCGAACTGTTTTGTTTTGATGGCAACTCAAAACTTATCTGACGCTGCGAATTCTGGAATCCTCGACGTAATTATCGAATCAACCGCATCGAAAATCTTCTTGCCAAACATTTACGCCAGAGAGGAAGACGCGACCGCACTGTATCGCCGTATGGGCCTTAACTCTAGGCAAATCGAATTATTGGCTACAGCAATCCCCAAGAGGCATTACTACTACGTCTCTGAAGAAGGCTGTCGTCTCTATGATCTTGCGTTAGGCCCGCTCGCTCTCGCGTTTGTGGGCTCTTCGGATAAAGACTCTGTTGCGGCCATCAAGAAATTAAAGGCGACTCATGGTCATGAATGGGTGGGTGAATGGCTCGCTCGTAAGGGTTTAAGCATTGAAGAATACTTGGAGGAAGCAGCATGATTTTTAAAAGAAAAGACCCAAAAGCAGACCCCAGAAAAAATCCTGAAAAGCTGATTGGTGGCCGTAGAACCGGAGAAAACGAGAATCCATATTTGTCAGCAAGACGAACCTG